>NC_017904.1:0-5613626 GCF_000262165.1 Mycobacterium sp. MOTT36Y
CGTTCGAGAACCAGGGAGATGCGTCGTTGACCGATGACCCCGGTTCAGGCTTCACGACAGTGTGGAATGCGGTCGTTTCCGAGCTCAACGGTGACCCGACCGCGGACGGCGTAGCCGCCAACCGCACCACTGGTGACTCCCCTCACCGCAGCAACGGGCGTGGCTGAATTTGGTCCGGCCGCTGACGATCGTCGAGGGATTTGCCCTGCTGTCCGTCCCGAGCAGCTTCGTGCAAAACGAGATCGAACGGCATCTGCGGGCCCCGATCACCGATGCGCTCAGCCGCCGGCTCGGACAGCAGATCCAGCTGGGAGTCCGCATCGCTCCCCCACCCGACGATGTCGAGGACGCCCTGATCCCGCCGGCGGAGCCGTTCCCGGGATCCGACGGTTCGATTCCCGGCGACGACGCCGCGCTCGACACCGACGAGCCGTTGGAAAACGGCGAGGCCGTCGACGGCGCCCAGCCGGGCTGGCCGAATTACTTCACCGAGCGGCCGCACGCCATCGACCCCGCCGTCGCCGCCGGCACGAGCCTCAACCGCCGCTACACGTTCGACACGTTCGTCATCGGCGCCTCCAACCGGTTCGCCCATGCCGCGGCCCTGGCGATCGCCGAGGCCCCGGCCCGCGCATACAACCCCCTCTTCATCTGGGGCGAATCCGGTCTCGGCAAGACCCACTTGCTGCACGCCGCCGGCAATTACGCCCAGCGCCTGTTCCCGGGGATGCGGGTCAAGTACGTCTCCACCGAAGAATTCACCAACGACTTCATCAACTCGCTGCGCGACGATCGCAAGGTGGCCTTCAAGCGCAGCTATCGCGACGTCGACGTGCTGCTCGTCGATGACATTCAGTTCATCGAGGGCAAGGAAGGTATCCAGGAGGAGTTCTTCCACACCTTCAACACGCTGCATAACGCCAACAAGCAGATCGTCATCTCCTCGGACCGGCCGCCCAAGCAGCTCGCCACCCTGGAAGACCGGCTGCGAACACGGTTCGAATGGGGTCTGATCACCGACGTGCAGCCGCCGGAGCTGGAAACCCGGATCGCCATCCTGCGCAAGAAAGCTCAAATGGAGCGGCTCGCGGTCCCCGACGACGTCCTCGAACTCATCGCCAGCAGCATCGAGCGCAACATCCGCGAGCTCGAGGGCGCCCTGATCCGGGTGACCGCCTTCGCCTCGCTGAACAAGACCCCGATCGACAAGGCGCTGGCCGAAATCGTGCTCCGCGATTTGATCGCCGACGCCAGCACCATGCAGATCAGTGCGGCCACCATCATGGCCGCCACCGCCGAATACTTCGACACCACCGTGGAGGAACTCCGCGGCCCCGGCAAGACGCGGGCGCTCGCCCAGTCACGCCAGATCGCGATGTACCTGTGCCGTGAGCTCACCGATCTTTCGCTGCCCAAGATCGGGCAGGCCTTCGGCCGCGACCACACCACGGTCATGTACGCGCAGCGCAAGATCCTGTCCGAAATGGCCGAGCGGCGTGAGGTTTTTGATCACGTCAAGGAGCTCACCACCCGCATCCGGCAGCGCTCCAAGCGCTGAATCCCCGGGTTTCGGCGCCCCTGCGCGCAATTTTTTCGAGAAACTTCTCGCGCGTCCGTCACATCCGCCACACCCAGGGCATGTGCGCAGCCCTGTGCACACAGCCTTCAAACTCCAGTGCAGTACGGGGCGTTCCGTGCACACCCGTCGTTCGTCCCCACTGGACCAACACCTGACTCACAGGCGCCGCCGCGACGATCCACATCCCGATCGTCGCGCTAGCTGGGCCGGGGCGACGCTGTCCCCAGAATGCACAGGCCTTAATACTGTTACTGAGATCTCTACATCGGTTCTTCTTTGAAATACAGGCCTGGGGACGTTCGGTGCACACCCCTCGCCGAGGCCGTCGTCAGATCGTTTTGTCGGCCTTCGCGATTAGCTTTCAAGATGGCCCCGGAGGATCTACGGTTGTTCTTCGACTGCCGTTACGGTCGTCGTCGGCGCGTTGCGTCGCCGGCGCTCGTGGCGGGGCCCCGTGCTAGCGGGGGGAGGCTAGCCACAATGGATTCGAAAACGCTGAAGGTGAAGGGACGCTATGGACGCGGCGACGACAACGGCTGGCCTCAGCGACTTGAAGTTTCGTTTGGTGCGGGAGTCTTTCGCGGACGCGGTGTCGTGGGTGGCGAAGAACCTGCCGTCCAGACCCGCGGTGCCGGTGCTGTCCGGCGTGCTGCTGTCCGGGACCGATGAGGGCCTGACGATCTCCGGATTCGATTACGAGGTATCCGCGGAAGCTCAGGTTGCGGCCGAAATCGCTTCTCCCGGAAGCGTTTTGGTCTCCGGACGGCTCTTGTCAGACATCGTTCGGGCGTTGCCGAACAAGCCGATCGACTTCTACGTCGACGGCAACCGGGTCGCGCTGAACTGCGGAAATGCCAGGTTCTCGTTGCCGACGATGGCGGTCGAGGATTACCCGACACTGCCGGCCCTCCCGGACGAGACCGGGACGCTGCCCGCCGATCTGTTCGCCGAGGCGATCAGCCAGGTGGCCATCGCGGCCGGGCGCGACGACACGTTGCCCATGTTGACCGGGATCCGGGTTGAGATTTCGGGCGACACCGTGGTGCTGGCCGCCACCGACAGGTTCCGGCTGGCGGTTCGCGAGCTGACCTGGTCGGCGGCCTCACCGGACATCGAAGCCGCGGTCCTGGTGCCGGCCAAGACGCTGGCCGAAGCCGCCCGGGCCGGCACCGACGGCGCTGAGGTTCGGTTGTCGTTGGGCGCGGGTGCCGGCGTCGGAAAGGACGGGTTGCTCGGCATCAGCGGGAACGGCAAGCGCAGCACCACGCGCCTGCTCGATGCGGAATTCCCGAAGTTCCGCCAGCTGCTGCCGGCCGAGCACACGGCCGTCGCGACGATCAACGTGGCGGAGTTGACCGAGGCCATCAAGTTGGTCGCGCTGGTCGCCGACCGCGGGGCGCAGGTGCGGATGGAATTCAGCGAGGGATCGCTGCGGCTGTCCGCGGGGGCCGACGACGTCGGCCGGGCCGAAGAAGACCTGGCGATCGATTTCGCCGGCGAACCGCTGACCATCGCCTTCAATCCGACGTACTTGACCGACGGACTGGGTTCGGTGCATTCCGAGCGGGTGTCGTTTGGTTTCACGACTCCGGGCAAGCCCGCGTTGCTGCGCCCGGCGCTGGACGACGACAGCCACCCGACCGGGCCGGGACCGTTCAGCGCCCTGCCGACCGATTACGTCTACCTGTTGATGCCTGTCCGGTTGCCTGGCTAGGTGTACGTCCGGCATTTAGGACTGCGCGACTTCCGGTCCTGGGCACACGCCGACCTCGAATTGCAACCCGGTCGGACGGTCTTCATCGGCTCCAACGGGTTCGGGAAGACGAATCTCCTTGAGGCGCTGTGGTATTCGAGCACTCTGGGTTCACACCGGGTGGGAACTGATGCGCCGTTGATCCGGGCCGGCGCCGCCCGGGCGGTCGTTTCCACGATCGTGGTCAACGACGGCAGGGAATGCGCCGTAGATCTGGAAATCGCTGCGGGGCGGGCGAATAAGGCGCGGCTGAATCGCTCACCGGTGCGCAGCACCCGCGAGGTCATCGGGGTCTTACGCGCGGTGTTGTTCGCCCCCGAGGACTTGGCGCTGGTGCGCGGCGACCCGTCGGAGCGACGCCGCTACCTCGACGACCTGGCGACGCTGCGCCGGCCGGCCGTGGCGGCGGTGCGCGCCGACTACGAGAGAGTGCTGCGGCAGCGGACCGCGCTGTTGAAATCCCTGTCTGGCGCGCGGTACCGGGGCGATCACGGGGCGTTGGACACGCTCGACGTGTGGGACAGTCGCCTCGCCGAACATGGGGCCCAATTGATGTCCGCCCGTATCGATTTGGTGAACCAGCTGACGCCCGAGGTGGAGAAGGCCTATCAACTGCTGGCCCCGGGATCACGTGCCGCGTCGATCAGCTACCGTTCCAGCCTGGGCGCCGACGCCGCGGCGGACATCGCCGGCGGGGACCGCGAATTCCTCGAGGCCGCTCTGTTGGCCGCTTTGGCGGAGCGCCGCGGTGCGGAGCTGGAGCGCGGCATGTGTTTGGTCGGTCCGCACCGGGACGACCTGGAGCTGTGGCTCGGCGATCAGCCGGCGAAAGGCTTTGCCAGCCATGGGGAATCGTGGTCGTTCGCGTTGGCGCTGCGACTCGCCGCCTACGAGCTGCTGCGCGCCGACGAAAGCGACCCCGTATTGTTGCTCGACGACGTCTTCGCCGAACTCGACGCGACCCGGCGCTGCGCCCTCGCAACCGTGGCCGAATCGGCCGAGCAGGTGCTGGTCACCGCCGCGGTCGTCGAGGACATCCCGGCGGGCTGGGACGCCCGACGGGTCTACGTCGACCTGCATGACAGCGACTCCGGCCGGGTATCGGAGATGCGCGCATGACCGGCACGGGAGAGGGTCCGGGCCGCGACCCCGGCGGGCCGTCGGGCGAGATGAGCGGGATCGACTTGGTCAGGCGCACCCTCGAGGAGGCCCGGGCGGCGGCGCGCGCGCAGGGGAAGGACCCCGGCCGCGGCCGCGCCGTATCGCCTTCCCCGCGCCGGGTGGCGGGCCAGCGGCGAAGCTGGTCGGGGCCCGGGCCGGACGGGCGCGACCCGCAACCGCTGGGCAGATTGGCGCGCGACCTGGCGAAAAAGCGGGGCTGGTCCGCGCAAGTCGCCGAGGGCACCGTGCTGGGCAACTGGACATCGGTGGTCGGCCACCAGATCGCCGACCACGCCGTCCCGACCGCCCTCAAGGACGGCGTGCTGAGCGTCTCCGCGGAATCGACGGCGTGGGCCACGCAGTTGCGGATGATTCAGGCGCAGTTGTTGGCGAAGATCGCCGCCGCGGTCGGCAACGGGGTGGTGACGTCGCTGAAGATCACCGGGCCGGCCGCGCCGTCGTGGCGCAAGGGGCCGCGCCACATCGCCGGGAGAGGCCCGCGGGACACTTACGGTTAGCGCCGTTCGGGGCGCCGCCCGATCCCCGGGCAGACGTTTATCCACAGGCCGCTCAAATCGGCCAGAATCCCGTAGACACCCTTGATGTACGTCGGGACGCGGCCAGAATAAAGAAATCGTCCGCACGGCGCGGTTAGCTGGGTAGAAACGCGGCTAGAAAATCGGTGCGGACGGGGGATCACGCTAGACTAGCCGCATGCGACTGTTGCGGTGATGAGGAACCGCCCGCATGAAACCCCAAGGAGAGCATTCCGACCGTGGCTGCCCAGAAGAAGAAGGCGCAAGACGATTACGGCGCTTCAGCGATCACCGTGCTCGAAGGCCTCGAAGCCGTCCGCAAACGCCCCGGCATGTACATCGGGTCCACCGGCGAGCGTGGTCTGCACCACCTCATCTGGGAGGTGGTCGACAACTCCGTCGACGAGGCGATGGCCGGCTATGCCAACAAGGTCGACGTGCGGATACTCGACGACGGCAGCGTCGAGGTCGCCGACAACGGGCGCGGCATCCCGGTCGCGATGCACGCGACCGGCGCCCCCACCGTCGACGTCGTGATGACCCAACTTCACGCCGGCGGCAAGTTCGGCGGTGAGAACAGCGGTTACAACGTCAGCGGTGGCCTGCACGGCGTCGGCGTCTCGGTGGTCAACGCGCTGTCGACCCGGCTCGAGGTGGACATCGCCCGCGATGGCTACGAATGGTCGCAGTTCTACGACCACGCCGTACCCGGAACGCTCAAACAGGGTGAGGCCACCAAGCGGACGGGCACCACGATCAGGTTCTGGGCCGACCCCGACATCTTCGAGACCACCGAGTACGACTTCGAGACGGTGGCGCGCCGGCTGCAGGAAATGGCGTTCCTCAACAAGGGGTTGACCATCAACCTCACCGACGAGCGGGTGAGCAACGAGGAGGTTGTCGACGAGGTCGTCAGCGACACCGCCGACGCACCCAAGTCCGCCCAGGAAAAGGCGGCGGAATCGACTGCGCCACATAAGGTTAAGCACCGCACCTTCCACTACCCCGGCGGTCTGGTCGACTTCGTCAAGCACATCAACCGCACCAAGAGCCCGATCCAGCAGAGCATCATCGACTTCGACGGCAAAGGCCCCGGCCACGAGGTCGAGATCGCGATGCAGTGGAACGGCGGCTACTCGGAATCCGTGCACACCTTCGCCAACACCATCAACACCCACGAGGGCGGCACCCACGAAGAGGGTTTCCGCAGCGCGCTGACGTCGGTGGTGAACAAGTACGCCAAAGACAAGAAGCTGCTGAAAGACAAGGACCCGAACCTCACCGGCGACGACATTCGCGAAGGCCTGGCCGCGGTGATCTCGGTCAAGGTCAGCGAACCGCAGTTCGAGGGCCAGACCAAGACCAAGCTGGGCAACACCGAAGTGAAGTCGTTCGTGCAGAAGGTCTGCAACGAACAGCTCACCCACTGGTTCGAGGCCAACCCCGCGGACGCCAAGGTGGTGGTCAACAAGGCGGTGTCGTCGGCGCAGGCCCGGATCGCCGCGCGCAAGGCGCGAGAGTTGGTGCGTCGCAAGAGCGCCACCGATCTGGGCGGGCTGCCCGGCAAGCTCGCCGACTGCCGCTCGACGGATCCGCGCAAGTCGGAACTGTATGTGGTGGAGGGTGATTCGGCCGGCGGCTCGGCGAAGAGCGGCCGCGACTCGATGTTCCAGGCCATCCTGCCGCTGCGCGGCAAGATCATCAACGTCGAGAAGGCCCGCATCGACCGGGTGTTGAAGAACACCGAGGTGCAGGCCATCATCACCGCCCTGGGCACCGGCATCCACGACGAGTTCGACATCACCAAGCTGCGCTATCACAAGATCGTGCTGATGGCCGACGCCGACGTCGACGGCCAGCACATCTCGACGCTCTTGTTGACTCTGCTCTTCCGTTTCATGCGGCCCCTGATCGAAAACGGGCACGTGTTCTTGGCGCAACCGCCGCTGTACAAGCTGAAGTGGCAGCGCAGCGACCCCGAATTCGCCTACTCCGACCGCGAGCGCGACGGCTTGTTGGAAGCAGGGCAGAAGGCCGGCAAGAAGATCAACAAGGACGACGGCATTCAGCGCTACAAGGGCCTCGGTGAGATGGATGCGAAGGAATTATGGGAAACCACAATGGATCCCACCGTCCGGGTGTTGCGCCAAGTCACGCTGGACGACGCCGCGGCCGCCGACGAGCTGTTCTCGATCCTGATGGGCGAGGACGTCGATGCGCGCCGCAGCTTTATCACCCGTAACGCCAAGGACGTTCGCTTCTTAGATGTCTAAGACGGCTGAGCGATGCAGACCTGCCACCGTTGACCGACCAACGAGGAATACATGACTGACACCACGCTGCCGCCAGGTGACGACTCCGTCGACCGGATCCAGCCGGTTGACATTCAGCAGGAGATGCAGCGCAGCTACATCGATTACGCGATGAGCGTGATCGTCGGCCGCGCGCTGCCCGAGGTGCGCGACGGCCTCAAGCCGGTGCACCGCCGGGTGCTCTATGCGATGTATGACTCCGGGTTCCGCCCGGACCGCAGCCACGCCAAGTCGGCGCGGTCGGTGGCCGAGACGATGGGTAACTACCACCCGCACGGCGACGCCTCGATCTACGACACCCTGGTGCGGATGGCGCAGCCTTGGTCGCTGCGCTATCCCCTGGTCGACGGGCAGGGCAACTTCGGTTCGCCCGGCAACGACCCGCCGGCGGCCATGAGATATACCGAGGCGCGGCTGACCCCGCTCGCCATGGAAATGTTGCGTGAAATCGACGAGGAGACAGTCGATTTCATCCCCAACTACGACGGACGGGTCCAGGAGCCCACCGTCCTGCCCAGCCGGTTCCCGAACCTGCTCGCCAACGGTTCCGGCGGCATCGCGGTCGGGATGGCGACCAACATCCCGCCGCACAACCTGCGCGAGCTGGCCGAGGCCGTCTACTGGTGCCTGGACAATCACGAGGCCGACGAAGAGGCCACCCTCACCGCGGTCTGCGAGCGGGTCAAGGGCCCCGACTTCCCCACCCACGGCCTGATCGTCGGGTCACAGGGCATCCACGACGCGTACACCACCGGACGCGGCTCGATCCGGATGCGCGGAGTCGTTGAGGTGGAAGAGGATTCACGTGGACGCACCTCGCTGGTCATCACCGAGCTGCCGTACCAGGTGAACCACGACAACTTCATCACCTCGATCGCCGAGCAGGTCCGCGACGGCAAGCTGGCCGGCATCTCCAACATCGAGGACCAGTCCAGCGACCGGGTCGGCTTGCGCATCGTCGTGGAGATCAAGCGCGACGCCGTCGCCAAAGTGGTGCTGAACAACCTCTACAAGCACACCCAGCTGCAGACCAGCTTCGGCGCGAACATGCTGTCGATCGTCGACGGGGTGCCGCGCACGCTGCGCCTCGACCAGATGATTCGCCACTACGTGGCGCATCAACTCGACGTCATCGTGCGGCGCACCACCTACCGGTTGCGCAAGGCCAACGAACGTGCGCACATCTTGCGCGGACTGGTCAAAGCGCTCGACGCGCTCGACGAGGTCATCGCCTTGATCCGCGCGTCGGAGACCGTGGACATCGCACGGGCCGGGCTGATCGAGCTGCTGGATATCGACGAAATCCAGGCGCAGGCGATCCTGGACATGCAGCTACGCCGCCTGGCCGCCCTGGAGCGCCAGCGCATCATCGACGACCTGGCCAAGATCGAAGCCGAGATCGCCGACCTCGAGGACATCCTGGCCAAGCCCGAGCGGCAGCGCCGGATCGTGCACGACGAGCTGTCCGAGATCGTCGACAAACACGGCGACGAGCGGCGCACCCGGATCATCGCCGCCGATGGGGACGTGAACGACGAGGACTTGATCGCTCGCGAGGACGTCGTCGTCACCATCACCGAGACCGGCTACGCCAAGCGCACCAAAACCGACCTGTACCGCAGCCAGAAACGCGGCGGCAAGGGCGTCCAGGGCGCCGGGCTCAAGCAGGACGACATCGTGCGGCACTTCTTCGTGTGCTCGACGCACGACTGGATCCTGTTCTTCACCACGCAGGGCCGGGTCTACCGCGCCAAGGCCTACGAACTGCCGGAGGCGTCCCGCACCGCGCGCGGTCAGCACGTCGCCAACCTGCTGGCGTTCCAGCCCGAGGAGCGGATCGCCCAGGTCATCCAGATCCGCGGCTATGAGGATGCGCCGTACCTGGTGCTGGCCACCCGCAACGGCCTGGTGAAGAAGACCAAGCTGACCGACTTCGATTCCAACCGGTCGGGTGGAATCGTGGCGATCAACCTGCGCGACAACGACGAGCTGGTCGGCGCGGTGTTGTGCTCCTCCGACGAGGACCTGCTGCTGGTGTCGGCCAACGGCCAGTCCATCAGGTTCTCGGCGACCGACGAAGCGCTGCGCCCGATGGGGCGCGCCACCTCCGGCGTGCAGGGCATGCGCTTCAACGCCGACGATTATCTGTTGTCGCTCAACGTCGTTCGTGAGGGCACCTACCTGCTGGTGGCGACCTCCGGCGGGTACGCCAAGCGCACCGCGATCGAGGAGTACCCGGTGCAGGGCCGCGGCGGCAAGGGCGTCTTGACGGTGATGTATGACCGGCGGCGTGGCCGGCTGGTCGGCGCGTTGATCGTCGACGAGGACAGCGAGCTGTACGCGATCACCTCGGGAGGCGGCGTCATCCGGACCGCGGCCGGCCAGGTCCGCAAGGCGGGACGGCAGACCAAGGGTGTGCGGCTGATGAACCTGGGCGAAGAAAACACCCTGTTGGCCATCGCCCGCAATGCCGAAGCGAACGCGGACGAAGCCGTCGAGGAGGTCGAGGGCGCCGAGTCGGAGAGCTAGTCGGTGTAAAACCACTAGACTCAGCCCGATGACGATGCGGGCCGCGGCGCGGCCCGAGGAGGACCGGGGCATTTAGACTCAGCCCGATCAGACATGACGCGACTGCACCGCCTGCGCGGCCGGGGTAGCAGACCTAAGGAGTCGGGGTGACTTCACCGAACGAGCCGGGCGCCCCCAAAAAGGGAGACGTTCCCAACGGGGATGGTGCGGCCGAGCGCGCCGGGGTGCGGCGCCCGGCGCCGTCCGCGCAGGGTGGCCGTCCCCAGGAGCCCGGGGACGGACCGCCGTGGCAGCGTGGCGGAACCCGGCCCCAGCAGCCACCGTCTCGCCAGAGCGAGCCTCCGACCGAGAAGCGACCATCGGGTCCGGCCGGCGGGGTCGAGGCGAGGCTGAACCGTTTCATCTCCGGCACCGCGGCACCCGGAGCCGGCGCCGCGGCGCATGCGAAAGACGCCGACGCGGCACCGGCCCGCGAAGGATCGCCCGCTGAGGCCTACGCCAGCGAGTTGCCGGACCTGTCCGGCCCGCTACCGCGCGGCCCGCACCGCAAGCCCGCACCCGAACAGCGGACGTCCGAGAGTCCGTCGGGAGCCGGCCGGCCTTCGACCACGGAAAGCCGGGAAGCCCGGGAGAACCGCGACCGCGTGCAGGTGTCACGGCGGACGCGAGGACCCGTCCGGGCCAGCATGCAGATCCGCCGGATCGACCCGTGGAGCACGTTGAAGGTGTCGCTGCTGTTGTCGGTGGCGCTGTTCTTCGTGTGGATGATCGCCGTCGCGTTCCTCTACCTCGTGCTCGGCGGCATGGGCGTCTGGTCGAAGTTGAACAGCAACGTCGGCGACCTGCTGAACAACACCAGCGGCAGCAGCGGCGAACTGGTATCCAGCGGCACGATTTTCGGCGGCGCCGTCTTGATCGGCCTGGTAAACATCGTGCTGCTGACCGCGATGGCGACCATCGCCGCGTTCGTCTACAACCTGACCACCGATCTGATCGGCGGCATCGAAGTGACGCTGGCGGATCGCGACTAGCTGATGGCTAGCTCTGGTGCTGCGTTTTTGGGAGTCGGGCGGCTAGTGCGGTAATCTCGTCGCTCGGCCGTACGCGAGTACGGGCCTATAGCTCAGGCGGTTAGAGCGCTTCGCTGATAACGAAGAGGTCGGAGGTTCGAGTCCTCCTAGGCCCACAACCATGTGCCCGTCAAGACGTTGCGTACGACTCGCACTGCCACTGGCACTGATCGCCGTATTGGCAGCGGTGGCGTGGTCACGACGTGGAGTCGAGGTCTGGCACGTGGCTGTGGATGACCCCGGTCAACCACCCAGTCACGATGAGGGGCCTTAGCTCAGTTGGTAGAGCACCGCCTTTGCAAGGCGGGTGTCAGGGGTTCGATTCCCCTAGGCTCCACAAGCCGATTCCCTTTGCACGCCTAATTGGCCATCCCTGTCCGCGGCGCGTAGGACGGGCCGAGGAAGCGTTCCACCAAGGCGCGTTCGGCGGCCGGATCCTTGAGCGGCCAGGCCCACAGCCCCAGGAAGACGCGAATCAGCCACTGTGCGGCCAGCGGATGATGGTTGCCGGGGCCGAGCATCTCGGCGGCCAAGCTCGTCACGGTCGGCGAGCTGATCACCCAGTCGCTGACCGGGGCCGCGTGGATCGATCGCATGAGCTGGGCCAGTGGGTCCGACCGCAGGCGTTCTAACGCGATGATCGTGGCGGCGACGACACGATCGGGCCCGCGGAGGTCCTTGATGGCTTCCCGTGTGGTGTCGACGATGCGAGCCGCGTGGATGGCGACGACGGCATCGCGGATGGTGGCCTTGCCGCCGGCGTGCCGGTAGATCGTCGCGGGTGAGCAGTGAACCCGGGCGGCCAGGGCCTCGATCGTGAAACCTTCATACCCCCGGCGAGCGATGAGATCGGCCGCGGCGCTATAGATCCGCTCGGCCGCTTCGCTACGGCGATCACGGCCCACCAACCAGTCGTCGCGTGGCATCCACCCATGCTCCCCTACGCTGCGGGATGCGAAAATAGCTCTCGCAGGATGAGAAGTATTGGTCTATTTTTCTCACACAAACGTCCTGCTGGCGACCGGTGTCCCTGGTCGCGCGCCTTCGGCGACGGTCGCGCGGGTTCCTCAACTTCTGCGCGATCCATTGACCCCGCGGTGGGCCGCGTCGAGCCTGAAACGCGTGGCGGTCTTGGACAGTGCGATTCGGTTCTTCGGTAGCGAGGCGATACAGGATCCCTACCCGCTGTATGACCGCATGCGTGCGGAGGCACCGGTGCACCGCATCGGCGGTTCAGAGTTCTACGCCGTCTGCGGTTGGGACGCGGTGCAAGAGGCCGTCGAGCGGGTCGAGGATTTTTCGTCGAACCTCACGGCGACCATGGTCTTTCACGAGGACGGCACCGTCGCTCCGCTCGACATGGGACCGCCCGGGGATTCGATGCACGCATTGGCCACCGCGGACGACCCCGTGCATGCGATGCACCGAAAGATCTTGTTGCCACACTTGTCGGCCAAGCGCGTCCGGATCATCGAGGAATTCGCGGCTCAGACCGCCGACCGCCTGTGGGAGCAGAACCTGCGCAACGGCGAAATCGAATGGATGAGCGGCATCGCCAATCGGCTGCCGATGATGGTGGTCTGCAAGCTGCTCGGTCTCCCCGATGACGACGTCGACAAACTCATCCGCCTCGGCTACGCCACCACCACGCTGCTTGACGGGATCGTCACGCCCGCCCAGCTCGCAGAGGCCGGAGCCGCGGCGATGGAACTCTTCGGCTATGTCCTCGAGCGTTTCGAAAGGACAAGCGCCAACGGTGAATACGGCCTGATCGCCGACCTCGCGGCTCGTTACGCCTCGGGGGAACTCGAACAAACACCGGCGCTCGGGATCATGCTGACCCTCTTCAGCGCGGCCGGCGAGTCGACGGCGTCTCTGCTGGGAAGCGCGGCGTGGATCCTCACCGATCGCCCCGCGATCCAACAGCAACTCCGCGAAAAGCCGGAATTGCTAAGCGCTTTCATCGAAGAGACCTTGCGCTTCGAGGCGCCGTTCCGGGGCCATTACCGACACGTGTGGCGCGACACCACGCTCGGTGGGGTCGCGGTGCCGGCCGACTCACATCTGCTGTTGATGTGGGGGGCGGCCAATCGCGACCCGGCGCACTTCGAGGCCCCGAACGAATTCCGGCTCGACCGCGCCGCGACCAAGAGCCACATGAGTTTCGGCAAGGGCGTGCATTTCTGCGTGGGCGCCGCGCTGGCCCGCTTGGAGGCCCACATCGTGTTGCGGATGCTGCTCGAGCGCACCACCTGGATCGACGCCGCCGAGGTCGGAGAATGGTTGCCCAGCATCCTGGTTCGGCGCCGCGAACGCTTGCGCCTCAGCGTGCGGTGAACCTACGGACGCGGCTGTACCTCGACACTGGGCGGGCGCGACTGCGGCTCCTGAGGCTTCGCCCGCACCGAGCGCCGGACGATGCTGAATGCCACGGCGCCGCCCGCGAGGACCGCGACGGCCACCCCCGCAATGATCAACGGCCGCTTGCCGCGACGCTGCGCTCGCCGCGCCTCCTGCAGTGCCTGGGGCAGGTTGGTGACCACTTCCTGCGCGGCGGCCAGTTCCTGGGCGAGGGCCTCTTGGGCCGCCGCGATGTCGGCGGCCAAGCGCCCCTCCCGATACCGGCGACGCAGCTGCGCCGCGGTCGACTGCGCCGACTGGACGCTGAGGCCGACGACTCCGCGGGTGACGTCCACCGGCCCCCTCGTCGAGTAGGTCAGGCCGCGGGCCAGTCGCTCCCGGGGGGTCAGCCGGGACTCCGTCTTCGCGCTCATCTGCCGCCCTTCTGTTCCGCTGGTGACGCCTGTCGTGAGGCCGGCGCGCCGGGCCGGCCCGATACTGAACAGACTGCCAGCATAGGGACGTCGGCGGCGCGGGTGCGCGTTCGCGAGGTTTCGTCGGCGGGTCGGATGGGTGGCACCGCGTGCGGGCGCGCTCACGCGTAGTGGCAGACTCTCATGCCGTGACTAACAGCCCCTTTCAGACTGCTACCGCCACGCTCCACACCAACCGCGGCGACATCAAGGTCGCCCTATTCGGAAACCACGCGCCCAAGACAGTCGCCAACTTCGTCGGCCTGGCGCAGGGGACCAAGGAGTACTCGACCCAGAACGCATCGGGAGGCTCGTCCGGCCCGTTCTACGATGGCGCGGTCTTTCACCGGGTGATCCGGGGCTTCATGATCCAGGGCGGCGACCCGACCGGCACGGGCCGCGGTGGCCCGGGGTACAAGTTCGCCGACGAGTTCCACCCCGAACTGCAATTCGACAAGCCCTACCTGCTGGCGATGGCGAACGCGGGCCCGGGCACCAACGGCTCGCAGTTCTTCATCACCGTCGACAAGACGCCGCACCTGAACCGGCGCCACACGATCTTCGGCGAGGTGACCGACCCGGACTCCCAGCAGGTGGTCGACGCGATCGCCACGACGAGCACCGACGGCAATGACCGCCCCTCCGAGCCGGTCGTCATCGAGTCGATCACCATCTCGTAACCGACCCGCCCGCGCGGGGCGTTCAGGGCTGCGAACGGCCCGCGTAGCCGGCTGCGGTGAGCGCGTCCAGCACGTCCAGCGGGTCGGTCCCAAGGTCCCAGCGGGAGAACAGCACCAGGCCGCCGTCGGCGGTCTCGACCTCCAGCAGCCGCACTTTGCGTCCGTAACGGCGGAACTCGATGATGCGGATGATCTTGATGTCGGATTGCTGCAATAGCTGCGTCCGGAACCAGCCGCGCAACGCCAGGCCGTCGGGCGTGATTGCCAGTTTCGGGCGCGCGCGCCACGACATCCCCGCAAACAACAGCAGACCCCCCGCGGCAACGCCCGCCAGAACCCGCCCCGGCGGGTCTGTGATTAGGGTCACACCGGCGATAGCCAACAAGACGCCCGCGGCTCCACAACCTGCGATTCCGGTCGCGTGTGGCTCCCATTGAGTTTGCTGCATGCGGTCCTTAGCCCCTCCCACCACTGCCGATGCAGTTATCCACAATCTCTATCAACAGTGGGGATAAATCACACGCGTGTGATTGGGTGGTCGGAAAGTTGCTGGCGCAACGACAAATCAGCCCGAAAATGAATTCATTCCGTCGGTCGTGCTGCTCAGTGCCAGCGCATCGTGAGCAACAAACCGGTGATCATGAAAGCGAACGCGATGGCGTAGTTCCAGGGGCCCAGTTGGGCCATCCAGTTCAGCGCGGTCGGCGCCTGGGATCCGACGGCGGCTAACTGAAACACCATCAGCCAGACGAGCCCGATCAGCATGAGGCCGATGAACAGCGCGACAAACCACACGCTGGACGGTCCGACCTTGACCTTCACCGGGGTGCGGCTGACCGCGCTGACGGTGAAGTCGTTCTTCTTGCGGACCTTGGACTTGGGCATGATTACCTCGCGGATTACCTCAACGACACGGTGAGCGGGACGGGGTGCAACGATGAACACGGCAGCTGCACCCATAGCTTGGCTACGAGACTAACGCACCTGGGGCGGTGACCAGGAAATGGAGACTCGATGATCCAGACGCGCCAGTCGCCATGGCGCTTCGGCGTCCCGGTGGTGTGCGCGCTGGCGGGATTGCTGCTCGCCGCCACGCACGGGGTATCCGGCGGCGCCGAGATCCGGGGCAGCGACGCCCCGCGGCTGGTGGACCTGGTCCGTGAGACCCAGTCGTCGGTGAACCGCCTCAACGCCGAACGCGAGGAACTCGCGAAGAAGATCGACACGGCGCACGGGCGCTCTTCGGACGCCGCGCTGGCCGCGATGCTGCGGCGCTCAGCGCAGCTCGCCGGTCAGGCGGACATGAATCCGGTGCACGGACCGGGCCTGGTGGTCACCCTCGAGGACGCGCAGCGCGACGCCAACGGCCGGTTCCCGCGCGACGCGTCACCCGACGACCTGGTGGTGCACCAGCAAGACATCCAGGCCGTGCTCAACGCGCTGTGGAGCGCGGGCGCCGAGGCGATCCAGATGCAAGACCAACGGCTCATCGCCACCTCGGTGCCCCGCTGCGTGGGCAATACGCTGCTGCTCAACGGGCGCACCTACAGCCCGCCGTACACGATCACCGCGATCGGCAACTCCGCGGCCATGCAAGCCGCCCTCGCCGCCGCTCCCCTGGTGGTCCTCTACAAGCAGTACGTGGTCCGGTTCGGCCTCGGCTACCGCGAAGAGGTCAAATCGGACGTGCAGGTCGTCGGGCACTTCGAGCCCGACCGGCTGCATTACGCGCTGCCCAACGGCCCGATCGCCTACTGACGCCGCCCGACCGGTGGCGCGCCCTCGGGCGGTAACCTGGCACGATGCGGATCCTGGTTGTCGACAACTACGACAGCTTCGTGTTCAACCTGGTGCAGTACCTCGGGCAGCTGGGTGTGGACGCGGACGTCTGGCGCAATGACGACGACCGGCTCTCCGACGAGACCGCGGCCGCCCGGCAGTTCGACGGCGTGCTGCTCAGTCCGGGGCCGGGCACCCCGGAGCGCGCGGGCGCTTCCATCGGGATGGTTCGCGCCTGTGCCGCCGAGCAGACCCCGCTGCTCGGGGTCTGCCTGGGGCACCAAGCCATCGGCGTGGCCTTCGGCGCCACCGTCGACCGCGCCCCCGAACTGCTGCACGGCAAGACCAGCAGCGTTCACCACACCAATGTCGGTGTGTTGCAAGGCCTTCCGGATCCCTTCACGGCGACCCGCTACCACTCGCTGACCATCCTGCCCGAATCGCTGCCGCCGGTTCTGGAGGTCACCGCCCACACCGACAGCGGCGTGATCATGGGGGTGCGCCACGCCGAACTGCCGATTCACGGCGTGCAGTTCCATCCCGAGTCGATCCTGACCGAGGGCGGCCACCGCATGCTGGCGAACTGGCTGGCCGTGTGCGGGTTGGTGCGCAACGACACGCTGGTGCGCCAGCTCGAGAATGACGTGCACGCCGCGGTGCGGCCGTATTTCCCGGCCGACCCGGCGGCTACTGACCGAACTTCAGCGTGATGATCCCGTCCCGGTTCACCCCGGAGCCGGCCGGCGGGTTCTGATACACCACCCGGTGGGACTGGGAGCCACCGGCGTCGACGTCGGCGCCCTTGTCGAGGATGCCCGTCCAGCCCAGCGCCCGCAGCCGGGGTTCGGCGTCCGTCCAGAACATGCCGGACAGGTCGGGCATGACGAACTGATTGCCCTTGGACACCTGCAGCTCGATGACCGAGTCCACCGGAACCATCTGTCCCTTGGGCGGATTGGTCCCGATCACCTCACCGGCCGGCCGGGGGCTGTCCACCTGCACCTGGGTCACCTTGCTGAACCCGTAGACGGTGAGGTTGCGTTGCGCGATGTCCACGGTCTGGCCCGCTATGTCGGGAACCTGCTTGGTCTCCGGCCCGGAGCCGACGATGACGGTGATGACGTTGGTGATCGCCGACGTCTGGTTGGCCGGCGGGTTGGTCCCGATCACCTTGCCCAGCAGCTCCGGTGTCGACGGCGAATTGGCCTGCTTGAACTTGGTGAATCCCGCGGCTTTGAGCTTGGTGACCGCGTCGGAGTAACTCAACGAGGACACGTCTGGCACCTCGCGTTGCTCCGGGCCGGTGGAGACGTTGACGGTGATCTCGTCGCCGGCGCTGACCGACGCGTTGGCGCCGGGGTCGGTGCCGATGACGTGGTCGGGCGGAACGATCGAATCCGGCTTTTGCAGCGTGCGCGTTTTGAAGCCGCGGTTTTGCAGCGCCGCGATGGCGTCGGCGGACACCTGCCCGCGCACGTCGGGCACCTGAACGTCACGAGCCCCGCCACCGAAGGTGTTGAACGCGATCACCACAACGATCGTCAGGACGGCCAGTGCCGCCACCGCGACGATCCAGCGACCGACCGACCCGACGGTGCGGTCCTCGCCCGCGTCGGCGAGAACCTGGCGGGGCAGCGGATCGGTCCGGGGCGGGCCCGCGCTGCCGGGGCTCGATGACAGCATCGAGCTTCGGTCGGCGTCGGTGAAAACCTTTGGCGCCTCGGGCTTTTCGCCGTTGTGCACCCGGACCAGATCGGCGCGCATCTCCGCCGCGGTCTGATAGCGGTTTTCGGGATTCTTGGCCAGCGCCTTGAGCACGACGGCGTCGAGGTCGGGCGAGATGCCGTCGTGGCGCTGCGACGGCGGCACGGGGTCCTCGCGGACATGTTGGTAGGCAACCGCGACCGGCGAGTCTCCGACGAAAGGTGGTTCGCCCGTGAGGATTTCATAAAGAACGCAGCCCAACGAATACACATCGGAGCGGGCGTCGACGGCGTCGCCGCGGGCCTGCTCGGGCGAGAGGTACTGCGCGGTGCCGATCACCGCGGCGGTCTGGGTGACGCTGTTGCCGCTGTCGGCGATCGCGCGGGCGATACCGAAATCCATCACCTTGACCGCGTTGGTGGTGCTGATCATGATGTTGGCCGGCTTGACGTCGCGGTGGATGATGCCGTTCTGATGACTGAAGTTCAGCGCCTGGCACGCGTCGGCGATGATCTCGATCGCCCGCCGCGGCGGCAGCGGCCCGTCGGTGTGCACGATGTCGCGCAGGGTGACGCCGTCGACGTACTCCATGACGATGTAGGGCAGCGGCCCGGTGGGGGTCTCCGCCTCGCCGGTGTCGTAGACGGCGACGATGGACGGGTGATTCAGCGCGGCGGCGTTTTGCGCCTCCCGCCGAAAGCGTAGGTAGAAGCTGGGATCGCGGGCCAGATCCGCGCGCAGCACCTTGACCGCGACGTCGCGATGCAGGCGGAGGTCGCGGGCCAGGTGAACCTCGGACATCCCCCCGAAACCGAGGATCTCGCCGAGCTCATAACGGTCGGACAGGTGCTGCGGGGTGGTCATTGCGATGTCCCGTGTCCCGCCGGTCCGCCGCGGAATCCCGACATCCCTATCGTGCCGTCATCCGGCCACTCGAGACGCATGCCTGCCGAACCGCTCGGGGTGTTGGTCGGCGCGGGCGCCGATGCCGGCGGGGTGCCGGTGTCGGTGACCGTCGGGGGCTGTTGCTGCTGATCCCCCCGGGAATTGATGACGATGAGCACCGCGATGATGATCGCCAGCGCGCCGAGTACCCCGGCGGCCCAGAGCAGCGCGCGCTGCCCCGACGAGAAGGTGCGCCGGGCCGGGGGCGGGCGGTGCCCGCCGGTGGTGGGGCGGGATCGACGCGGCGCCGCGCTGCGCGGGGACACCGCGGCCGCCCGGGTCGTCGGGCTGGACGGTATCGCCGCCGGCGAGGCCCGGCCCGGGGGCGGTGACTGGCTGGGGCGGGGCGGACGGCGACCGGCGCGCACCGCCGCGACGGCGTCGGCGAACGGTCCCCCGCTGCGGTACCGCATCGCCGGGTTCTTGACCAGCGTGATCTCGATGAGTTCTCGCACGTTGGGCGGCAGCTCCGCGGGCAGCGGCGGCGGTGGTTCCTTGATGTGCTTCATCGCCACGGTCAGGGCGCCGTCACCGGTGAACGGCCGCTTGCCCGAAACGACCTCGTAGCCAACAACTCCCAGCGAGTACACGTCGCTGGACGGGGTGGCGTCGTGCCCGAGCGCCTGTTCGGGCGCGATGTATTGGGCGGTGCCCATGACCATGCCGGTCTGGGTCACCGGTGCGGCGTCGACGGCCTTGGCGATGCCGAAGTCGGTGATCTTCACCTGGCCGGTCGGGGTGATCAGTATGTTGCCCGGCTTGACGTCGCGGTGGACCAGCCCGGCGGCGTGCGCGACCTGCAGCGCGCGGCCGGTCTGCTCGAGCATGTCCAGGGCGTGCCGCAGGGACAGCCGGCCGGTGCGTTTGAGCACCGAGTTCAGCGGCTCGCCGTTGACCAGCTCCATCACCAGGTAGGCGGTGCGGCCCTCCCCGTCCAGCTGGCTCTCGCCGTAATCGTGGACCGCCGCGATCCCGGGGTGATTGAGCATCGCCGTGGTCCGCGCCTCAGCGCGGAAGCGCTCGATGAACTCGGGGTCTTGGGAGAACTCCTGCTTGAGCACCTTGACCGCGACGCGTCGGCCCAGGCGGCTGTCCACGGCCTCCCAGACCTGACCCATGCCGCCGGTGGCGATCAGGCGCTGCAGGCGGTATCTGCCAGACAGCGTCACACCAACTCGCGGGCTCATGGTCCTCCCTGTAGCGCGGCCTGGATCACAGCCCGTCCGATCGGCGCGGCGAGTGCACCCCCCGTCGCGGACAGGCGGTCGGCGCCATTCTCCACCAACACCGCCACGGCGACTTTCGGGGTCTGTGCGGGCGCGAAAGCGATGTACCACGCGTGCGGCGGTGTGTGCCGCGGATCGGTGCCATGTTCTGCGGTACCCGTCTTGGATGCGATCTGCACGCCGGGAATGGCCCCTTTCTGCTGTGCGACCTTCTCGGCGCCGACCATCAGCTCTGTTAGCTTAGCGGCGACCTGCGGCGACACGGCGCGCCGCTGCTCATACGGTGCCGTGGTGCTGATCGTGGTCAGGTCCGGCCCCTTGAGGCTGTCGATCAGATACGGCTGCATCGTCACCCCGCCGTTCGCGATGGTCGCCGCGATCTCGGCGTTCTGCAGCGGCGTCATCGCGACATCCTTCTGCCCGATGCTCGACATGCCCAGGGCGGCCGCGTCCGGGATGATCCCGATGGTCGACTCCGCGACCTGAAGCGGGATCACGCTCGGGGTGCTGTCCAGGCCGAATGAGCGCGCCATGCCACGCAGCGCGTCGGATCCGGTGAGCATGCCGAGTTGGACGAACGCGGTGTTGCAGGACAGGGCGAAGGCCTGCTGCAAGGACACGGTCGGCTCGTTGCCACACGACTGTCCACCGTAGTTCTCCAGCGTCGCGGTGCTGTTCGGCAGCGGAATCGACGGCGCGGCGGTCAGCTGCTCGGTGTCGGAGGCGCCGGCCTGCAGCGCGGCCGCGGTGGTGATCACCTTGAAGGTGGAGCCGGGCGGGTAGGTCTCCGAGATGGCACGGTTGGTCATCGGGTTGTCGGGATCGTCGCGCAGCAACTGCCAGGCCTTGGCCTGCACCTCGGGATCGTGCGACGACAGCAGGTTGGGGTCGTAGGACGGCGACGACACCATCGCCAGGATCTTGCCGGTGGACGGTTCGAGGGCGACCACGGCGCCTTTGCACGGCGGGCCGCCGCAGCCCTGCTGCATCCCGTCCCAGGCGGCCTGCTGGACGCGCGGCTTGATCGTGGTGTCGACGTTGGCCCCGCGCGGGTCGCGGCCGGTGAAGAAGTCGGCCAGCCGGCGCCCGAACAGCCGTTCGTCGGAGCCGTTTAACAGCGGGTCCTCGGCGCGTTCCAGGCCGGTGCTGGAATAGCGCAGCGAGTAGAACCCGGTGACCGGCGCGTACGTCGCGGGGTTGGGGTAGACCCGTAAGAAGCGGAAGCGGTTATCGGTGGCGACGGAGTACGCCAACAGCTGTCCGCCCGCCACGATCTGGCCGCGCTGGCGCGAATACTCATCGAGCAGCACGCGCTGGTTGCGCGGATCGGCGCGCAGCGAGTCGGCGGCGAAGACCTGCGTCATCGTGGCGTTGATCAACAGCAGCACGATCAACGCCATCACGGTCACCGAGATCCGGCGCAGGGAGGCGTTCATACTTTCTCGATCACCTCGGTGCCGGCCGCCGCGATCGGCGGCTCATGGCGCGCGGGGGCGCGCAGGGGACGACGGGCGCTGTGCGAGATGCGCGCCAGGATGGCCAACAGCACGTAGTTCGCCAGCAACGACGAACCGCCATAGGACATCCACGGGGTGGTCAACCCGGTCAGCGGAATGAGTTGGGTTACCCCGCCGACGACGATGAACAACTGCAGGGCCAGCGTCGACGCCAGGCCCGCCGCGAGCAGCTTGCCGAAGCTGTCCCGGGTGGCGATCGCCGTGCGCATGCCCCGCACGATGACGATGGTGTAGAGCATCAAGATGCTCGCCAGGCCCACCAATCCCAGCTCTTCGCCGAACGCCGCGATGATGAAGTCGGTCGACGCGGCGGGCACGGTGTCGGGCTGACCGTTGCCGAGCCCGGTGCCGAAAATCCCGCCGGTGGCGAAGCTGAAGAGCGACTGCACAATCTGATAGCCGCTGCCGTCGGGGTCGGAAAACGGGTCCCACCACATCTGCACCCGGACCCGGACGTGGCTGAAAATGAAATACGCGACAACGCTTCCCGCGACGAACAGGACCAGACCGATCCCCACCCAGCTGAACCGCTGGGTGGCGAGGTAGACCACCACCAGAAACGACGTGTACAGCAATAGCGAAGTGCCAAGGTCTTTTTCGAAGGCCATCACGCCGACCGAGATCACCCAGGCCGCCAGCAGGGGCGCGAGGTCGCGGGGGCGGGGCAGGGTCAAACCCATGAAGTGCTTGCCGACGCTGGTGAACAGGCCGCGTTTGGCGATCAGCACCGCGGAGAAGAAGATCAGGAGCAGGATTTTGGAGAACTCAGCGGGCTGAATTGAGAAGCCGGGCAAGCGAATCCAGATCTTGGCGCCGTTCTGTTCGGACAGCGAGGCCGGCAACAGGGCGGGAATCACCAGCAAGACCAGACCGACGAGTCCGCAGATGTAACCGTAGCGCGCGAGCTGGCGATGGTCTTTCAAGAAGGTGACCACCAGGGCAAAGGTCACCACCCCGACCAGGGTCCACAGCATCTGCTGGGTTGCGCTGGGGTGGTGACGGCCGCTGAGCTGATTGGTGACCAGATCGAGCCGGTGGATCATCACCAGGCCAAGCCCGTTGAGTAGAGCCACGATTGGCAACAGCAGCGGATCGGTATAGGGCGCGAAGCGCCGGATCGCCATGTGCGCCGATCCGAAGACGACGAGAAACACCAGCCCGTAGTTGATCGCGTCCCAGTGCAGATCGCGGGTTTGATTCGCCTCGACGATCAGCAGCGCGGCGACGGTGATCAGCGATGCGAAGCCCAGCAGCAATAGCTCGGCATTGCGCCGGGTAGGCAGAGGAGGTGTGACCGCGACCGGCGGTTGAAGCTGTGTTGTCATGCCACCGTCCGGCAATCGATGCCCGGTTGGGGTGGGGGCCCGGGGAGAGCGGTCACCGTTTGCGAGGTGGTCGTCGGACCTGCCGGTGCTGGGGACGCGGGGCCGTTGGAGGCGCTTGTGCTGGGTGGGGGGCTGGCGCTGGTGGAACTGGTGGTCTGGGGTGATGGCGTTGCGGTGGTGCTGGATTGGGGTGTACCGCCGGTAGACGGGGATCCGGGCGGAGAGGTGGCGCGCGGCGGCGGACAGATCGGCAGCAGGTATTCGGCCAGCAACTGGCGCAGCTGCGATTCCGCTTGGTCCAGGCTGCCGCCCGGCAGTCCGGTTTGGACCTGGACCTGGCCGGGACGGCGCAGATCTTGCAGGGTCATGAGCTGGCAATTGGGATGGCCGGATTGTCCGTAGCTGACCAGGGCCAGTTCGTTGCGCGCGTTGAGGCAGCCGACCAGGTAAGGCCGTTGCAACGGGACGCCCAGCAGCGTCCCCTGGATACCCCGGACGATCGAGACCCTGCCGTTGTATTCGGCGACGTAATAGTTGCGCTGGATGACCCACCACCCCACGGTGAGGCCCGCGACGACCAGCAGCACCGCCAGCGCGGCGACGACGACCATCCGTCGGCGGGACCACCGCGGCCGGTGCGGCGTTTCGGGTTGCGGCGCAACACGTTTGGCCGACTCGTCGCGCGGCCTGATCGCCGAGGCCCGCCCGGCCGAAGTGTTGGGCAGCGTCATTTGATCCTCGTCACCCGAGACCGCGCCGGCCAGAATCGGCTGGGTCTGCCCGTAGTCGTAGTCGACGACGTCGGCGACCACGACAGTGACGTTGTCCGGCCCACCGCCACGCAGCGCCAACTCGATGAGGCGATAGGCGGCCTCGGCGACGTCGGGAATCTGCAATGCCTCGAGGATGGTCTCGTCGCTGACCGGGTCCGACAGCCCGTCGGAACACAGCAGATAACGGTCGCCGGCGCGCGCTTCCCGCATGGTCAACGTCGGCTCGACCTCGTGGCCGGTGAGCGCCCGCATGATCAGCGACCGCTGCGGGTGGCTGTGCGCCTCTTCCCGGGTGATGCGGCCCTCGTCGACCAGGGTCTGAACGAAGGTGTCGTCCTTGGTGATCTGGCTCAGTTCGCCGTCGCGCAGCAGGTAGCCCCGCGAATCGCCGATGTGTACCAATCCAATTCGGTCGCCCGCGAACAGGATCGCGGTAAGAGTGGTGCCCATCCCCTCGAGTTCGGGCTCCGCCTCTACCTGCGCTGCGATGGCCGCATTGCCGGAGCGCACCGCGTTGTCGAGCTTGGCCAGCAGGTCGCCGCCCGGCTCGTCGTCGTCGAGGTGGGCCAGTGCGGCGATCACCAACTGGGATGCCACCTCGCCGGCCGCATGGCCGCCCATGCCGTCGGCCAGGGCCAGCAGCCGGGCGCCGGCATAGACAGAGTCTTCGTTGTTGGCGCGCACCAGGCCACGGTCACTCCGGGCGGCGTATCGCAGGACCAGGGTCACGGGCGCCACTCCTCGATCCCGGCCGGAAAATCTGCCGAGCCGGCATCATTGTCATTGGCGCGGGTCACGGGCGTAACTCGATCGCCGTTTTGCCGATTCGAATCGGCGTTCCTATCGGGACTCGTACCGCTGTCGTCACTTTCGCCCTGTCAAGGTAAGTACCGTTGGTCGATCCTAGATCCTCGACGTACCACTCCGAGCCGCGCTGAGACAGCCGGGCGTGCCGGGTTGAGGCGTAGTCGTCGGTGAGCACCAGGGTGGAGTCGTCGGCTCGTCCGATCAGCACCGGCTGGCCGCTCAGCGTGATGCGCCCCCCCGCCAGCGCGCCTTCGGTCACCACCAGATAGCGGGCCGCGTGCCGGCGCTGCCGCGACGGAAGCAGCGTGCTGCGCAGCGCCAGACCGCGACGCACCATGACGGCACCGGTCGGGGCGTAGATATCGGTCCGCAGGATTCGCAGCACGGACCAGATGAATACCCAGAGCAACATCAAAAATCCGGCGCGCGTCAGCTGCAGTACCAATCCCTGCATCTGGCGTCCTTTCCGTCCTAGCGTCGTGTTCCCGGCGCCCGTGACTCCGCGCACATCGGCTACGTCACGATACTTGGACGGTGGTCGACACGGGGCGAAGCACGGCAGCGTTGAGCCCAGCGACTTAGTGGATCCGGACGATGATTTCCGAATGGCCCAAACGGATGACGTCTCCGTCGGCCAATTGCCACTCCTGGACCGGCGCGTTGTTCACGGTGGTGCCGTTGGTGGAGTTCAGGTCCGACAGCAGGGCGACCTGCCCGTCCCAGCGGATCTCCAGGTGGCGCCGTGACACGCCCGTATCGGGCAGTCGGAACTGGGCGTCTTGCCCGCGGCCGATGATGTTGGAGCCCTCGCGCAACTGATATGTGCGGCCGCTGCCGTCGTCGAGCTGAAGGGTGATCGTGGTGCCCGTCGCGCCGTAGCCGCCCTGCCCGTATCCGCCGTAGCCGCCCGCCTGTTGACCGTAGTCGGCGGGTTGGCCGTAGTCGGCGGGCTGGCCGTACTCCGCCTGCTGGCTGTAGTCGGGCTGCTGACCGTAGTCGTACTCGGGGCTGGCGGCCTCGGGGTATCCCCCGCCCTGGCCGCCGTACGTCGTGCCCTGCGCGTGCTCGGCGTACTGGGTGTATTCGGGCGAGCCGTAATCCTGGCGGCCGTATCCCCCGCCCTGTTGGTAACCCTGGTCGTACCCACCACCCTGCTCGGGGTAGGCGGGGCGCTGCTCCGGCGGGGCGTAGCCGCCCTCGTCCTGGCGGGCCGGTCCGCGACCGTAGTCGGCGTAGCCGCCGCCGTAGCCCTGCGGGCCACCGCCCGGCTGGCCGGCGGGAGGGCCGTAACCGCCCTGGCGGTATCCCTGCTCGTAGCCTTGCCCACCGCCATAACCGCCCGGCGCGGGCGGCCGCTGTTCATACGACTGCGGGTAGCCGCCCTGCCCCTGGTCGGGGTAGCCGCGCTGGTCCTGGTAGCCCGGCTGCGGCGGGTAACCGCCTTGCCCCTGGTCGGGGTAGCCAGCCTGGCCCTGGTAACCGCCCTGGTCTTGGTAGCCCTGTTGCGGCGGGTAGCCGCCTTGCTCCGGGTAGCCGCCCTGCTCGGGCTGGCGCGGCGGGTAGCCCTGCTGAGGTGGGTAGCCGCCCTGCTCAGGCGGATATCCCCCGCGGGGGTCGGGTGCACCCTGCGGGTCCGGGCCACCGCGCGCGTCGTCCTGGGGACGCCGGTAGCGGTCGTCGTAATACTCGTCGCCGGGCCGCCCCGGCCCCTGATCCCCGCGGTAGCTCGAATTGTCAGTCATTGGCGCTACTCCTCGTTCATCGCCGAACGCGTTATTTGATTGTGGCCGGACGGCGTCTTTGTCCGTCGGGCGGGGCTGGACATCGGGGTTGACAGCACCACGGGCGCGGTACTGGCCGGTACGCAGGTTCGACGACTGCTCGAACCGGACGACCACCTCACCATACGTTTGCCACCCCTGTTCGTGGATGTAGTCAGCCAAGTACCTCGCGAATGAGCTCGACGTGAGATCGGGATCGGTGCTCACCTTTCCGAAGTCGTGCATACCGAGGGTAATGATGTATTCGTTGGGGGCCAAAAGGCGATTTCCGTGAAGCTTCTGAACTCCGTCGCGGGCCTCGCGGCACAACAGGGCTTCTACCTCTTGCGGGACGATCGATCCGCCGAACACCCGGGCGAAGGCGTTGTCCACCGACGCCTCGAGTTTGCGCTCGATCCGCGCGGCCAGCCCCCGTTGGCTACTCATGTCCTACCGTTCGCCTGCACTTGCAGAAGGTATTGCCGGCGCGCGGCAAACGAATCGCCCGCGTGCTGGTTCACTCCCGCATGGTATCGGCACATCGCGACGGCGCGGCACTGTCGAAACAGTGAGAACTGGGTCCCCGCAGCTCAGGGGTGCGCCTGCGGCGAGGGCAGGGCGCCGGACGGGATCCAGGCCCGCTGCGGCGGTTCGGGAATCGGGCCATTACAGTGGTATGGTCCATCGGTTGTTTTTCCGGGCGAGTGGCGGAATGGCAGACGCGCTGGCTTCAGGTGCCAGTGTCCTTCGGGACGTGGGGGTTCAAGTCCCCCTTCGCCCACATTGAGCGGTACTACGCAAAGTCACGACCTCGCAAGGGGTCGTGACTTTCGTGTTTGGGCGACCGGCCACGGCAGCCGAAAAAACGTAAGGTCTGGCGCATGGTCGAAGACAAGACGGCCCACTTGCAGTCCGAAGTCAATCGCATCGCCGCGCTGCTGAACGCCCGGCCGATCCAGGCCGGAGTCGTGCTGAAGGATGATGACCGCAACGTCTATATCGATGACGACGGGCGATACCACTACGACTATTGGGAGCGCGGCAGGCAGAGGGTCGATCACGTCGGCGACATCGACGAGGCCCTCTACTGGTTCGCTTGCGATATAGCTTTCGACATCGGCGGTTCGTACGCCGCCAGACATCGTCCACGGGATCAGGACCCGCGCATCCTGATGTGGGCCAAACAATATGAGGTTCTGAACCGAGTGAATCCGGATTGGGCCGCACGCTGCGTACGCGAAACGGCGGAACTATTACGGCGTTGGGGCAAGCACGACGACGTCGCGTTGTTACCGAACATCCCCGGTCGCGACGGGTAATCCGCGGCGGTAAGTGTCCGCTATTCGCCCACCCGGTATGTCCCGTGGCCCTCGACGATCGCGTCGCCGTCGAAGATCAGGACCTCGTTGACGAGGTCGCCGCTCTGGTTGCGGTAGGCGATGACGATCGTGTTGACGCCTTGGTAGACGCCGTCGACGGTGAATCGGAGATCCGGAATGCGTTCGAGGGCGGCGATCCAGTACCGACGTAGCGCCGCCTTGCCGCGGACCACCCCATGCGTTTCCGGCAGGAGCTTGGCGGCCACGGGCGATGTGAACACCACGTCGTCATGGAAGTCGTCGAGGACCGCGTCGACGTCGCGGGCGTTCCATTGTCGTGCCCATCGTTTCGAGAAGGCGTCCGCGTCGACGTTCATGGCCGGCACTGTAGCGCAGGTGAATTGGGCCGGCCGAGCTGCTTTGATGCGCATCGTGTGTGGCGGTCACAGTTGGCGGCGGATGTCGAGAAGATGGTGCTGGAGTTCGTGCACGGTGTGTACCGCGACCCAGCGCAGTGACCGCTCGTGGATTTCCGGATAGTGGTAAATGACCGTTCGGTCCCAGTCATCGTCGGATAGCCGAGCGAGGACATTGCTGAATAGTGCTGCCGCGTCGGCAAGTTGACGCGCGACCTCGGCCGGACCCTGTTCGCTGTACCCGTCGTGTTCGGCGCGCTCGTCGCGCCCCATGGACGCACAATCGTGGCCGTTCGTGCGCCGTGCTGCGAGCACGCGCTCGCGTTGCACCAGCAGCACGTCTCGCAGATGGCATGCGTACTCCAGCGGTGACCACAGGTCGGGACGCGAGCGGGGTCGCACGTCAATCTTGTTGTTAGACAGAAGTACAACGGCTTCGGCCGCCAACGCCGGGATGTCGTGGCGCGCTGAGGCGGCTCGGCGCAGGTCATAGGCGAAACCGCACTCCGCGCAGGGTTCTGTCACAGCACCATCATTTCAGCGGGCTCCACACGGAGCTGGTCGGCCATTCGCAACCGATCACGCGGCGTTCAAAGTCGTTGTGCCTGTGGGACAATCGTCGGCGCGGGCAAGCCGCAGCTGGCCGACGTCAATGGGTAGCTCATTGCTGTCGGCCTCGACGGTGAGACAACACACACCCTACCCAATGAGGGTAGCCTTACCTAAATCAGCACGGTATGGTCGCGGCTCATGACCTCCTCCAACCCCCCTGTGCCCAGCACCGTCGACGATCAGTTGGTCAGCGTCCTTCGGGATGACCTTGACCTCAAATTCGAATCCGTCACTGCCGCAACGCGTCTGATAGACGACCTGGGAATGGACTCCGTCGCCTTTGCCGCCGGCCTGGTTGCCATCGAAGAACGGTTCGGCACGCAATTGAGCGAGGAAGACCTGTTGACCTGCACGACCGTCGGTGACTTGCAGGCCGCGATCGGAGTCGGGGTCGACGCATGAACGTTCTCGCGGCCGCCATGCGCGATGCGATGACGCGATCGCCGCATGACTTGGTGGTCCTGGACAAAGACACCGACAAATGGACCGTCTGCCCCTGGCCCGAGGTCCACGGGATGGCCGAAAGCATCGCAACGCATCTGCTCCAGCAGGACCACCTCGGTGCCGTGGGAATTGTCGGTGAACCGACCGTCGAGCTGGTCGCCGCCATACAGGGCGCGTGGCTGGCGGGTGCCGCCGTATCGATTCTGCCCCGTCCCAGGCGCGGTGCCGACCCGGCCGAGTGGGCGCACAGCACCCTGAGTCGGTTCAGCGGAATCGGAGTCAGCACGGTATTCAGTCACGGTGCGACCCTGCGCACGCTCGGCGATGCGGAGACGACGCTGTCTGTCTCCAGCCTTGCCGAGGCCGCTCGCACCCCGGCGTCGAATGACCTTCAAAGTCACTCCGATTCGAACGCCGCGATCCTCCAGGGTACTGCCGGCTCGACCGGTGATCCGCGCACTGCCGTCTTGTCGCCGGAGGCCGTGCTGAACAATATGCGCGGCCTCATCGAGCGGCTACAACTCGACGGCTCCGACCGGGCGTGTTCGTGGCTGCCGATCTACCACGACATGGGCTTGGCCTTCCTGTTGACCGCCGTCCTGAGCGGGATGCCGCTTTGGCAGGCGCCGACGGGCGCGTTCTCTGCGGCACCGCTTCGCTGGGCGGATTGGCTTTCGGCCAGCGCGGCAACCTTCACCGCCGGACCCAATTTCGGGTACTCCATGCTCGGTCGCTACTCCGGCCGCGTTTCGGACGTGGACCTGGGGGCGCTGCGGATTGCCATCAATGGCGGCGAACCCGTTGATTGCGAGGGGTTTCAGCGATTCGCCGACGCGATGGCTCCGTTCGGATTGCGGGCGTCGGCGGCGACGCCGGCGTATGGGATGGCGGAGTCAACCTGCGCCGTGACGATGCCCGCCTGTGGGCAGGGGTTGCGCATCGATGAGCGGACGGAATCGGATGTGCGGCAACGCTATGCGCTGTTGGGGCGCCCCATCCCCGGTATGGAGCTACGCATTAGTCCGACCCATCAATCAGCGGATGATGGTGTTGGGGAGGTCGAGATCCGCGGCTCATCGATGATGACGAAATACTTCGGCGACCCCGCCACAGGATCCGATCGCGGTGCGGAATGGTTCCGCACCGGAGACATCGGTTATCTGGTCGACGGTGAGCTGGTTATCTGCGGTCGGTCCAAAGAGGTCATCACGATCGCCGGCCGCAACATCTTTCCCACCGAAATCGAGCAGGTGGCCGCGCAGGTGGATGGAGTGCGACACGGTGGCGTGGTTGCGGTCGGTTCGAAATCCGGTGCCGCCCAGTCGCGGTTGCTCATCGCCGCCGAATTTGTGGGGTCGGATCACGACGTGACCCGCAGCGCTGTCATCAAGCGGGTCATCTCGGTGTGCGGGGTGACTCCGGCCGATGTCGTCTTGATGCCACCAGGCTCATTACCGCGTACGTCGTCGGGCAAGCTCAGACGGCTGGAGGTCCGCAGCCAACTACAGGCCTGAGCGCGAACGCTGTTACGGCGCTGGCCGATTCAGGGCGTAGAGCGCTATCCTGCGGTTCGGCATGTCGTGTTCACCGAGGAATTCACAGCGCAGGAACTCGCAGAGCCGCCGCACCGTCGTATTGCGGTGGTCGGGGTCGAACATGATCCGTTGGCACGCCGGGTCGGCGGCCAGGATGCTGGCGGTCACCTTCCGGAGGATCAGCGGGCCCAGCCCGCGGTTCACGAGCTTCTCGTCTGCGATCGCCCCGTGCAGGCCAAGGTCGTGTGGCCGGCTGTCGTAGCAGTGGGCGATGGAATCCTTGGCAGCACGGTAGATCTCCATGTACGCGCGGTCGACACCATTGATGCTGAGGATCAGCGGTCGCGAGTAGGCGCCATCGACCTGCGCGCGCAAGTGGTTACGCCAACGCGCGACCGGCCAGTCGTACTCCCACGTGGTGACCAAGTGGGGCCGGTTCATCCACTCGGCAACCAATTCCGCGTCCGCTCCGTCAGGATCGGCGACGCGAATTCGGCTCGGCGGCAGCAGTTCAGGCACGGGAGGCGCCGGCACCTGCCGGACGCTGTCGGTGATGTCGGTGAGCTCACGAGCGAGCACAGCCCCGGGGGCGCCTGTCACGAGAGCGCCCCCGTCCCGCAGGCCGTTCTCACCGCGGTACGCGTAACACCGATATGCACTGAGCCGCTCCTTCTAACGGTTGCGAGGTCAGATTCATCGTTTCATGTGTAACTCAGGGGTTCCAGCGGTAACTGACTAGCGAAGCGTTTCGATCGGTCGTGAATTGACGAGCGCGTTTGCGCCAGTAGCCTTATGAGCTAGCTCAGGGAGGGTTGGAATGCGCGCAATGCAATCACTAGGACCGGAGTTTATTGCTGCGCGGCGACCAGCGGTGCTGTGGGACTTCCGTATATAGATGAGCAGGCGCTGATCGCCGAGGCCGGTGGTGACCCCTGGGCGATCAACGCCAGCCTGCAGGCGGGTAGCCCGCTGGAGATTTCCAATCTGGCCGGAGCCTTTCACCGCGCGGGCCGATGCACGGCGGAGGCCGAGAACGCGTTCCAGCAAGCACGCGCACGCTTCGAGGCCGCTTGGAACCACCACGACGGCGGCGGTCATCCCATCAACGACTCCGACGAAGTTCAGCGCGTCACGAAATCCTTAGGGGCGCAGTCGTTACAGCTGCCCAAGATCGCTGCGGACCTGGAAAACATCGCCGCGTCGCTGGCCGATGCGCAAAAGGCCGGGGCCGCGCGCATCGCCACCTTAGAAGCCCAGTTGAAGAACATCTCGGACATGGTCAGCCAGGCCGTCTCCATCTTGCAAAACGACAAAAGCCTCAGCGCAGGGGAAAAGGACGCGCTGCATGCCCTCATCAACACTTGTGAGGACGACGCGCTGCGTGACACCAAAGCTGCGCTCGCAGCCCTGCAATCGATCCGCAACGGATACGCCGATGGCCTTCAGAAATCGCTCGATAACCTTCACGCCGAAGGGTACGACGGCGCCCCGCTGCATGGTGCCGACGCTGACGGCGTGGCCCCACCGTCTCCCGCCCAGCAGGCCGCGTTGGCTGACATTCGCCAAGCCACCAACCAGGCCGTCGTCGACCAAATGGCCAAGGTGCGCGCCGCGCAGGAGGCGCTCAGTAAAGCCGCGGCCGACCTGTATACGCATGGCCCGGGTTCGCCGGAAGGCGAGGCGGCCAGCGCCAAACTGCCCAAGCTCAAGGCGGACCTCGCGCGTGCCCTCGACGACCTGGGCAAGATCCCCGACTACAACAGCATTGACCCGGCGTCCGTAAGCGTTTCCCCCGACGGGCATTTCACGTTCACCTACAAGGTCAACGGGCAGCCGGTGCAGGCTTACGGCCAGCTCAAGAACGGCACGGGCGAGTTCTTCGACCAAGCCACCGGCACGTACTACACATTCAACGGCGGCAAATTGACCGGCATGCGCACACCGGATCCCGGGAAAGTGGAAGCGACTGCCGAACCCCTCTTTACGGCCGTGACCCTGGCGGCCGGGGCGCCAGCGCTCAAGGCGGGCGGCGAGGCGGCCTTTCAGGGCCTGAAGATGCTTTTCAGCCGCGAGATGTTGGAGGGTGTGACGGCCGACAACGTGTTCCCCCGCGCACTCGCCGGAGCCGAGGAACGCTTCCAAGCCGCAGAACAGAACCTGGCTTCTCATGCACCGCTGCCCGGGGAGCCGGTCCCGGGCACTCACCCTCTCGAGCCGCCCCCGGTGGAGCACGCACCGCCGGCCCCGCACGGCGACGTACCCGTCGAACATGCGCCGGCCGGGCCTCACGCAGGAGCCTTACCTGATAGCCCGGCGCCGGTTGTCATAGATCCAGCCCATCCGGAATTCCACTTGGACAACCCGCTCAACTACATGCCTCCCGAGTTGCGAGCGCTGTCCGAAGCGCATCTGACCGGAAGTGGTGAAACCGTTCTCGGACCATTTAGGCCCCCGGGCGGCGGGCCTTCCTACATCCAAGTCGCAGAGGACCGCGGCGCCAGCTACTTCAGTCTGGGCGACGCTTGGGATTCCTTCACGCCGACCGAACAACTAGCCGCCAATCAGCATGTTCTCGACGTCGCTATCTCGAATCAAGATAAGATCACGTTGTCGGTGCCTTTCCATAGGGTCCCACCGAATTCATTTACAGCGGCGGAGCTCCGATACCTCGAAGCGCACGGCTATCGGCGCATAGGTGAAAATACGTTGCTGCCGCCGAGCGAAGGAGCGCGATAAGTAATGAAGACCTTGCTGGAGTTTTTCCTCCACTATTTCGACTTCTTGTATTTAGACCCTCGTTATCACGTCACAAATTCCACGACTTCGGGCAACCCGCTGAGCAATGCGTCATTGACGCTCACCGGCCCTGTCATCAGCTGGGAATTGACCAATGACAGGGGGCAACTCGGTTTCGTCATCGCACCTACTACCTTAGCGGAATCGCCAGATAACTGGTTTCGCGCAACACTGATTCGTCAGTACCTTGACGATTACGACGAGACGAACGTCGTATCTCCACGCGAGACCGTGGCGTGGATTCGGAGCAACCTAAGCCGCATCGAGCAGCTTTTTATCGAGCCAGAAACAGAGCGCTCATGTGAAGAATTGCTTAACCTCGCGAAGGCGCTTGCAATAAAGTACTTTGGCCCGCCGCAGGGATGAGTAGCATCCGTGCGGTTGTGTGCTACCCATCTGCAGTTAGGCCACCTTTTCGGGTGTCTCATGGACTCACCTGTCGATGAGATCCGATGATGGTCTCCGAGGCGCATGTCATCCGGCCGGGGGCCAGGCCCTCGAGACTTCAGCTCTTCCCCTAAGACCGCACCCACTGCGTGATTTCCGGAGTGACCGGGTCCGTGATGTCATCGAACTCCGGATGCTTCTTGAGCACGGTGCCGATCATCGAGCACACCGGAACAATGCGCTTGCCCTCATCGCGCGCCTCGTTGAGCGCCTCCTCGACGAGGATCGTCGCCAGGCCACGTCCGCCGTAGGCCGGATCGATTTCGGTGTGGTAGAAGACGCGCTGCTCGCCGCGGTCGGCGAAATCGGCTAGCCCCACCGTCTTGCCCTCGACGGCGATCGTGTACTTGCCGTCCTCAAGGGTGACCGTGGCTTCCGCGCCGGTCTTATCGGTTGTCATTTGTGCTTTCCTTTCGTCGGGGTATCGGTCGAGGCCGCAGCCGAGCGGTCGGCAGCGGCGGGGCGGGCAGTCGGGCGAGCGCTCCGCGGTACCCGTGCACGGCGCCGAAGCGGTCGTCGCCGTCCTCCCACAGTCGGCGGTAGTTGACGATGTCCTCGTGGCTTCGTCCGACGAAGTTCCACCACATCACCAACTCTTCGGTGAACGGCGTGCCGCCGAGCAACAACATCCGCGCGGGCCGCTTCCCCACGTTGCGTAGGTGCAGCTGCGTGCGGCCGGGACTTAGGTAGGCCAGGTCGGCGACCGCCAGGGACGTCCCATCGACCTCGGCGGTGCCCGAATCGCAGAGCACTCCGTGCTCGAAGGTGGGATCCACGTCGATATCGAAACCTGCATCGGCGTCGAGGTCGAGTTGGGCGCCCAGCAACGGACTGAATGTCTTTGTGGGCGAACGACTCCCGGCCAGCTCGCCGAGGAACACGCGCGCCTGGGCGCCCGGTAGCGAGACCACGGGGGGTGCGTAGTGGGCAAAGTCTCGCGCCGTGTGGCGAGCGGCAGCGGGAAGCGCCACCCAGAGCTGGACGCCGTGCAGGACCGGCCCTGCGTCAACCGACACCTCGGAGTGGCAAATGCCGGCACCGGCGGTCATCAGATTCAGCTCGCCGGGCCGAACGACCGCACGAACGCCAGCGCTGTCACGGTGCTCCACTTCCCCACTGAACAACCAACTCACGGTTTGTAGTCCCGTATGCGGGTGCGGCGGCACATCCATCCTCGCCGCGACGGGACCGTAGTGGTCGATGAAACACCACGCACCGATCAGCGAACGCCCGCGTTGCGGCAACGTGCGTTGCACCGGGATCGCCCTGGGGCCGCCCAAGGGAACCTCCCGCGGCTGCAGCACCTCCACCCCGGGCGAGGCGTCCAGGCGTTGCGAAGCGGCGCAGGCGACTTCGGCCGGCGCGGCTTCCAGGTTGCTCATCGCCCATCCTCCGTCGCAGCCTCGCCAACGGCGCCGTCATCCGCGACCGTACCCGGCCATCTCACTTGCCCGGTGGCCGCAGCACCTTCATGGCCAGCCGCATGACGGGCTCGGGCACCCGATCCTGCATGGACAGCGCGGTGTCGGCGACGCGGGACCGCAACGGCGTACCCCGCCCGAAGACCCGATTCAGCGGACCCCCGGACGGCTCGAGGACCACATGCAGCGGCGGGGTGCCGACGGCGGCGCCCAGGGCGTTGGAGATGACCATCCGCTGGATCTCGCTGGTTCCTTCAAAAATGGTGTACAGCTTGGCATCCCGATACCACTTCTCAACCGGGTGATCGGTGATATAGCCCCAGCCGCCCATGGTTTGGATCGCGCGCTCGGTGGCCTTGACCGCTACCTCGCTGGCGGCCATCTTCGACATCGAGCCCTCACCCCGTTCGAAGGGGACGTTGTTGGCCGCCATCCAGGAGGCGCGCCAGGTGAGCAGCCGAGCCGCGTCGATCTGAGTGGCCAGTTCCGCGAGCGGGAACGCGATGCCCTGGTTGTCGATGATGGGTGCGCCGAACGCCTCCCGCTCGGTGGCATACGCCGTCGCGTACTCCAACGCCGCCCGGGCGATCCCGATGGCTTGGGCGGCGACCATGGGTCGCGTCTGCTCGAAGGTTCCCAATGTCGCTGAACCGGAGCGCTTTCCACCCGCCACGACTTCTCGCGCCTTGGCGAGTTTGTGTTCGAGTTTTTCCTCCCCGCCGAGCAAGTTGGCGCGCGGCACGCGCACACCTTCGAAGAGCAGCTCGGCGGTGTGGGAGGCGCGGCAGCCCAGCTTGTCGAGCTTTCGCAGCAGTTTCAGCCCGGGCGTGCCGCCCGGCACCACGAAGAGCGCCTGACCCCGATGGCCGAGATCCTCGTCGACCACCGCGTTGACCACGTGCAAATTGGCGATCCCGCCGTTGCCGATCCACATTTTGTGGCCGTCGATGATCCAGTCATCGCCGTCACGACGTGCACGCGTGCGCAGGTTGCGTACATCGCTGCCGCCTTCGGGCTCGGAGATCGCCAGCGCGGCGAGCTTGAGATCGCCTGGGGTGCCGAAACATTCGGGTGCCCACTCCAGCATCTGTTCCGGGGACGCGGCCTGGCCGATCGCCGAGAGCGCCAGGGCCGGCATGACGATAGCCAGCCCGATCCCGGCGCACCCCCAGAACAGCTCCTCCATGAACATGGGCAGGGAGATACCGGTCGGATCGCCGATCAGGTCGCGATAGAACAGCGGGCTATAGAAACCTTGCTGGGCCGCCTCCTCGAGCACCGGCCAGGGGAACTCCTGGCGCTGGTCATAGTCGAGGGCTACCGGGCGTATTACGGATTCGGCGAACTCATGCGTGCGTCGGGCCAGATCATGTTGTGCGGCCGTCGGGGTCAGGTCGAACGTCATGGGCGCGCCTTTAAGGTCGACAGACTGGTCTTGCCGACCCCGACTACCCCATTGACCGGTTCAACAAACTGCCGAGCTGGGATTTCGACGGAAGGTCAGGCGGCCGTACGAGGCCCGACCTGGGCCAGCGGCAGATGCAACACGACCGCGGCCACCGGGACCGCCTCGTGTTCGTGCCGCGCCAGCAGCGCCGCGTTCTCGGGCAGCTGCCGGGAGTTGATTTCCCCGGACGCGATACGCCGCAGGACGTCGTGGGCGTGCGCGAGCTGGTCACGCTTGCGGTACTGGCCGCCCGGCAGCTTCACGCCTGCCCACACGCCGTACTCCTCGCGGTGCGCGATGGCGTGCTGGGCGCAGCGGCGCTGTTGCGCCAGTGGGCAGCGCCGCAGGCATTGCAGGCGCGCCTCCGTGGCCGACCGTTCGTATGCGCGCGCCTTCGCCGCGCCGTCACCACCGTCGTCGTCGGGGTAGCCAAACCAAAGCTCCGGATTGGCTGCGCACGGGTGTCCCATGTCGGTCTCCTTGTCGAGCGTGAAACGTAGGCAAAAGCGTATATGGCGAGACGAGTCCAACGCAATAGAAACATCGACAAAAACGTATATACGCATATCCGAGACCCTGGCTGTGTACTATCCGGCCTATGGCCGGAGCGTGTGGTGAGCCGTGAGTCGGCCGGCGCGGCGATCCGCGCGTTGCGAGAATCGCGGGACTGGTCACTAGCCGACCTCGCCGCCGCGACCGGGGTCAGCATCATGGGGCTCAGCTTTTTGGAACGGGGCGCCCGCAAACCGCACAAAAGCACAGTTCAGAAGATCGAAAACGGGCTCGGCCTGCCGCCGGGCACCTACTCCCGGCTGTTGGTGGCCGCCGATCCGGATGCCGAATTGGCGCGCCTGATGGCCGCGCCGGCGACCGCGATGGCGGCGCGGCGCACCGGACCCGTGGTCGTCGACCGCCACAGCGACACCGAAGTGCTGGAAGGTTATGCCGAAGCCCAGCTCGACGCCCTCAAATCCGTCATCGATCGGCTGCCTGCGACAACATCAAACGAATATGAGACGTATATTCTGTCTGTGATCGCTCAGTGCGTGAAGGCGGAGATGCTCGCCGCCAGCTCCTGGCGGGTGGCGGTGAGCGCGGGCGCGGATTCGACCGACCGGCTGATGGAGCATCTGCAGGCCCTCGAGGCGACGCGCACGGCCCTGCTGAAGCGGATGCCCGGCAGCCTGAGCGCGCGTTTCGACCGGGCCTGCGCGCAGTCCTCGTTGCCGGAGACGATCATCGCCGCGCTGGTCGGTGTCGACGTCGACGAGATGTGGGACATCCGCAATCGCGGGGTCATTTCGCCCGGCGCCCTCCCCCGCGTGCGCGCCTTCACCGAGGCGGTCGAGACGGCGGGCCAAGAACAACAGGGAAGCCACGACGGCGCCGAGGGGGCACAGTGAGCCGTAGCGAAGTCGAGGCGTTGAGCCGCGCGCATCAACTCTTCGCCGGCAGCACGACGCCTGCGTCCCTGGACGCCGACACCGGGCACTATCGCAGCCTGTTGCGCCGCGCCGCCCGACTGAACGACGGATTGGCCCACGGTGGCTACCAGCTCGCGGTGGACCACGGTCGCCAACGCCTCTCGTCGGCGGCCGGGACCGACGCCGCCGTCACCGACGTGCTCGCCGGAGCCCACCGAGACCGCGCGCAGGCGCGCGACCTGACCCAAAACGTCCTCGACGCGGCGCGCGCCGATGTCAACACGCTCCCGTCGACCCCGTTGGCGCAGCGAGAGGCGATGCGCCGCCGCGTGGCGCGACTGCGCACGCAACGGGCCCACGTCGTATCGGCGAGGTTGCGTGCGCGACGGCACCACGCGGCGCTGCTGGCCCTGCGGTATCGGCTGCGGCATGGGCGCGGCCTCGGGTTGCCGCCGAACGATCGGGCCGCGGTCGCGGTGCGGGCGGCGTTGTCGCGGCTGGGCCGCCCCTACGTCTGGGGCGCCAGCGGCCCGGAGGCGTTCGACTGCTCCGGGCTCGTTCAGTGGAGCTACGCGCGGGCCGGTATTCACTTGGACCGCACCACATATCAGCAGATCAACGACGGCATTCCGGTTCCGCGTGCGCAGGTGCGACCGGGAGATCTGGTCTTTCCGCACGCCGGTCACGTCCAGCTCGCTATCGGCAACAACCTGGTTGTCGAGGCGCCGTACTCGGGGGCGTCGGTGCGAATAAGCCGACTGGGCAACAACGTTGCGATCCGCCGACCGTTATGACACGCCAACTTCGCCCGGCGATACGGGCACGACGAGAAGGGTGAGCCGATGCCGGAACAACCCGGGCACTCGTTAGAGGCCGTCGAAGCACGGCGATCGACGCTGGCGAGCCAGCACGGCGCCGCGTCCGAAGCCGACCTTGTGCTGACCGACGTGCTGAACACCGCTCACAGCGCAGCGCGCGAAAGCGTCCGGCGACTGGACGCCATCGCCGAACAGATCGACCACGCGGTCGTCCAGCAAGCGAACCTCGCCGTGGATACACCCATGGGAGCGCGAGAGTTTCACAAGTTCCTGCTGGACAAGCAGCGCGAGATCGCCGCAGTCGTCGCCGGGGCGCGCGAACTCGCTCAGGCGAAAAGGGCTGCGTTGGAGAACCTTCGGGCGCAGTACACCGCGGGCCGCAGTTAACCGGAACTAGTCCACAACCATGCTGCTCAGTGAATTGTCGGCAGGAACGCCCCCCACTACTGTCGCCGGACATGGAGGGGTCGCGTCACTTTCCGCAGCGAGTGCCGCTGCAGCGCCGGCTGCGCGGCTGATGTCGGCGTACGACGACCTGCTGGCCACGGTCAAGTCCGTCCGAGACCGCACCGGCGATCCCAACGCGTGGCAGACGGGATTGGCGCCGACCGAAGTCTCCGCTGTGATCACGCCGACCACGCGCACCGACCAACTCGAGGCAATCGCAGCCAAGATCCGCCGACAGCACGCGGACGTGTTCGGCGCCGTGCCCGCGAGCGGCCCGCCGACGGGCCGATCCCTGGCGGGAACCGCGACACCGCCGGACCGGGAATCGGGTGCGGCCGCGGACGCCATCGCCAGCGCCGAAGCCGCTCTCGCACAGCAGAATTCCGCGAGTTCGCAACTGGACATGCAAGTGGTGTCGGCCATCCTGAACGCGCACCTGAGTGCGGTCGACGGCAGAGAAGCGCTCACCAAGTTGCAGCACGAAACCGAAGCCGCGGTGCTGATGAGATCGGACCTGGACACTCCGGCGGGAGCGCGCGATTTCCAACGTTTCCTGATCGGCAAGCTCAGAGACATTCGCGCGGTGGTCCTGAACGCCAGCCTGGACGACACGTCGAAGTCGGCGCTGATGGCCGCCTGGACGTCGCTCTACGACGCGTCCAAGAATGAACCGAACCGGCCGGGGGAACACGCGCCGGCGGCGTCCGTTGGTGATGCGCCCGCGCTCGGTTCGGCCGCCGAATCGAGCGATACCGACGCCGAATGGGATCCGCTGCTGGACTCGCTGTTGGCCGATGATGACGGACTGTGGCCCGAAGACGCTCCGGCGCCAGATCCGGCGGCGGGCGCCCCGATCCCAACGGCGACGGAAACGCCGATGGCGCCCCCGATGCCCAACTTCGGTGGTGGGCCACTTCCGGGCCTGGGCACCATGCCCGCCTCCACGGCGGGATGGGAAGCGCCCGGCGGCCTTCCCTTTTCGGGCGGCGACGCGGACGATCCGGCGCTGCAGGACCTGGCCGGCGAAGAACTACCGGATGCCCAAGAGGAAGACCCCAGCGCGCACGACGCCTCGGACAACCCCGACGAGAACAACGACCCACAGGACGCGTCATCCGATGAGCCAGCGGCCGGCCCTACGCCGGTGACCCTGCCCGACGGCGAGACAGTGACCGCCGCCAGCCCACAGTTGGCAGCGGCGATCCAGGCCGCCGTCGGCGGCACGCCGATCGCGGAAGCCTTCCAACAAGAGGGAATTACCATTCCCCCACCGGGGACGGCGGTCGCCAACCCAATCGATGCCCTACGGGTGGGCCCGGGCGACATCGGTATGTTCACGGACCGTCACGCCCTTGCCCTGGGCCCTGACAAGGCGCTTCTCGATGGCCAAATTCAGCACATCGCCACCGTGAGCGGACCGAACTTTCTAGGCTGGGAGCATCCGCCGGCGGCGGCCGCGCCCGCGACCACGCCGACTAAGCCTGAACCACCGACACCTACCCGGCCGGCAACCTCGTCGACCACCTGAGAAAAATGAACTCGCCGGCACGTACGGCGGTCGTCAACAGGAGACAGCGGATGGCAGATTCGATACATGTGGTGCCCGCGCACTTACGTCAGGCCGCCGCGCATCATCAGGACACGTCGGAGTACTTACGCACCGTTCCGTCGTCGCACGCCGCGATCCAGGAGAGCCTCGATTCGCTCGGGCCGATCTTTAGTGAGCTTCGCGATGCCGGCCGCGAGCTGCTCGAGCTGCGACGGCAGTGCTATGAGCAGCAGGCCGCTGACCACGCGGATTTGGCCGACCAATTGACCGTATCGGCGACGATGTGGGAACAGCACGAGCAGGAGGCTGCACGCAAGTTCGGCGACGTCGTCGACCGCGGTCGATGACCGACGCGAATCCCGCTTTCGACACCGTTCACCCGAGTGGGCACATCCTGGTCCGCTCTTGCCGCGGCGGATACATGCACAGCGTCGCGCTGAGCGAAGAGGCGATGGAAACCGACGCCGAGACTTTGGCGCAGGGCATCGTGCTCACCGCGGATGTGTCGTGCCTCAAGGCGTTGCTGGAGATCCGCGACGAGATTGTCGCGGCAGGGCACACCCCTTCCGCCGAGGTTCCGACCCCCCGGGACCTCGACGCCGCCATCGAGAAGTTGCTGGCGCACAAACTGCGCCGCCGCAATGGCGGACGCTAGCCGGGCTGCACGAATCTCACATGCGACGCCGGCCTAGCGCAGCCACGGCTTAGCTGCGCTGGGATCGGGAGCGATCCCCGTGGGCGGCTCGACGGGATTGGGGCCGAACAACTCTCGCGCGCGGGCGAGTAGGGCGCGCACCTCGTCGAGTTGCTGCTGCAGTGCAGATTCAGCCATGGCCCCACGCTACCCAGGCCGTTGCGGGCGCACAATTCACTGACCGCACAAGTCGAACGCCCGCTGCCGGTACGCTTAGCTGGTGGCGATCTTCGGTCGGATGACGGCGCGTCAGCGCCTCCGGAGGGCTACCCGGGAGTCGCTGGCGATTCCGGCTTTCAGCTCTCCGATCGACTGCACCCCTTGGGTGACAGGCGGGCTGTGGCCTGCCGAATTGTCGACGGTCACCGCCGAAACCGCAACTCTCGCAGAGTATCTCAAGGCCGACCTGCAGCGAATCGCCAACGGCGCCAACGACCAACTCAAGATGCTCAAGCGGGCGGGCATGACCGACCCGGCGCGGCAGGCGGCCGAGGCGCGAGTCATCGAGGAGGCCCGCGGCCGCGCCGTGCGCCGAGTCGAATCGACGATCCGCTATCTGCACACGGTGCAGAGCGGTGCGCAGCGCCCCGCCGCAGCCCCGCCCACCCTCGAGGGTCCGGGCGCTGACCTGGAAAGGACGCAGGTGCTGCCCGCGGTCCGCGAGCTCGACGACGTCGCCGAGCCACCCCCGCCGCCGCCGAGATGGCGTCCCCGCCCGGCCGAACCAGTCGAACCAGCCGAACCGGTCGAACCGGAGGCGGGCGAACCAGCCCAACCGGTCGAACCGGAGGCGGGCGAACCGGAAGCGGCCCACGCTGAGGAGCCGGCCGCGGCCCCCGATGTGTCCCATCTCGAGGAGACTCAGGTCATCCCGGTCGTCTCCGAAGCGGAGCCGGTCGTCGAGACGCCCGTGGACCGCGAGGCCGAGCCGGTCGAGGAGCCCGTCGCAACCGGCCGCCACCATGCGGTGGTGGACGAGCCCGCTACCGGCGACGAGCCGGCGGCCGGGCCGGGGCCCACCCCCGGCGAGGACGAGCCGGCCCATGTCGCCGACGCGTCACACCTCGAGGAGACGCAGGTCATTCCGGTGGTCACCGACGCGGAGCCCCCGTTCGCGGCGCCGGCCGATCGCGCGCCGGCGCCCGTCGAGGAACCCGTCGAACCCGTCGAGGGCGGGCGCCACCACGCGCCCGCGGAGGAACCGGCGGAGGACACCCGCGACGAGCCGGCCGCGGTGAGCGAGGAAGTTCCCGTCGAGCCGGCCGCGGTGAGCCAGGAAGCCCCGGCCGAGGAGGCCGAACCCGTCGTAGCCGCGCCGACCGCCATCGAAAAACCGGTGACCCCAACGGGTTTCGACAACGCCCGGCTGAACCGGCTGCTTGAGTTCGTGGTCCGGCAAGAGCCACGGCTGAGTTGGGCGATCGGGGATCGCGCCGACGGGACCACGGTCTTGGTCACCGACCTCGCCCACGGCTGGATCCCGTCTGGCATCAGCCTTCCCGCAGGCGTGCGGCTGTTGGAACCCGAGCGACGCGGCGGCAGGGTCGCCGCACTGATCGGCGACACGACACGCGTCGTCACTTACGCTCCCGGTGATTCGTTGCGCCGCTCGGCCGACTTCGCCGCGACACGGTCGTCGGTGGACCCGCGCCAGCTGCCGGCCATCGATGACCTGGCAAGGGTGCTCAGCCAGGTCACCCGCGCGCACGCCGAACTGCCCAAGATCGTGACGCGGCTGGCCGACGCCGCGGCCGCGGGCACGTTTGTCGTCGATCAGGAGGTCGACGTGCTACGCGTGCACCTCGACACGGCGCGCTATCAGCTGCTGGTTCAGTATCCGAACGTCAATCCGGGATTGCTGCTCAAATGCATGCTGATGGCCGCCACCGAAGGCATTGCCAGCGGCGACACGGTGTCGGCGAACTATCACCTCGCGTGGTATCGCATGCTCGCCGCGTCGACGCCCGGCGGTTGAGTCGAGAACCCATCGCGTATGAATTGACGCTGGTCGGAGGGGTCGACGATACTGTTCCTCGTGTCGGGTTCGGGCAGTCGCGCGAATCTCAGCGATAAGGATCTCGTCGAATCGGTTCTTCGGGAACTGAGCGAAGCGGCCGACAAGTGGGAAGCCCTTGTGGCGCAGGCCGAGGCGGTGACCTACAGCGTCGACCTGGGCGACGTGTACGCCGTGGCGAATTCCGACGGTCGCCTGCTGAAACTGACCCTCCATCCCGGTGTGATGACCGGGTACGGCCACGGCGAGTTGGCCGACAGGCTGAACCTCGCGATCACGGCGCTGCGAGAAGAGGCCGAGGCCGAAAACCGGGCGAGTTACGGCGGCCCCCTGCACTGACGTCGCTTACGCGCTCATCGCGCGGGCTCGGTTGACGGGCCCGCCGCGTTGGTCATACCGGTCGCACACGTCTCTCCGGGTGCTTGGTGCCCACCTCGTAGCGACACCGTGCGTTCGACGGGCCGGCGGCACCGCGCTGGATTTTGTCGCTGTGAGGCGGGCAAAGGATGGGTGCCGACTCCGAGCGACGCACGAGACAGAAGTGGCGCTCCGCGTGACCGGCACCCGCGGCTTCAGCCAAATCGCGCGCTCATCGCCCGGCGCCGGGAGGTCCCGCGAAAGCCTGCGCGATCTCCAGCCAGCGCCGCGCGTCGGCGCCCTGGGCCGTGATGTCCAGGGCGCTCAGCGGGCGCCGCTGGGTGACCAGGTAGCAGAAATCCTCCGCGGAGCCGCTGACCCGTTGCTCAGCCTCCGGCGGTCCCCAGGACCAAATGTCACCGCCGGGTCCGCGCAGTTCGACCAGGAACGGTTCGGCCGGGGGCGCGAGATTGTTGACGGCGAAGGCGAAGTCGCGGGTGCGGACCCCCAGATGCGCGATCGACCGTAGGCGGTCGGTCGCGGGCCGCGTGACGCGCAGCGCGTCGGCGACGTCGAGACCGTGCGCCCACGTCTCCATCAACCGCGCGGTGGCCATCGAGGCCGCACTCATCGATGGGCCGAACCACGGGAGTTTGCGGCCGGCGGTGACCCCGAGCAGCTCCTCGTGCAGCCGACGTCGCGTGGCGCGCCAGTCGGCGAGCAGCTCGGCCGGCGCCAGGGCCGCAAGTTCTTCGGCACCCTTGTCGACGAAGCCCGTCGGGTCGGCGGCCGCACCCGCCAGCACGTCGGCGAATCCGGGCTCGTCGGTCACCGCGATCAGGGCGACGCGGTCGGTCCACAACAGGTGTCCGATCTGGTGCGCGATGGTCCAGCCGGGCGCGGGCGTCGGGTCGGCCCAGCGCTCGGGCTGCAACGGCGCGACCAGGGCGTCGAGCGCCTCGCTCTCGGCGCGCAGGTCCTCGACCATCGGTGCGGGGCCGGTCATCGCTGCGCTCCCCTGCCGGCCGGGGACGTCGGACACCTCACGTCGTCACCCTAGCGATCATTCGCCTGCTCGCCGCGGCGACCGATGAAGCTGTGCACCGCGAGGCCGGCCAGGTAGAGCACCGAGCCGAACAGTGCGAACGCGGGCGCGTGTCCGTCACCGGGGATCAACATTCCGGCCACCGTGATCGCGACGATGAACGCCACCCAAAACAGCGCGTCCTGCACGGCGAACACATGCCCGCGAAGGGCGTCGTCGACATCCATCTGGATCGCCGTGTCAGCGCAGAGTTTGACCACCTGACCGGTGACGCCGAGGAGAAAGCCACACGCCACCATGACGGGGACCAGCAGCTGGGCGCCGGCGATCTCGATGATCGCCGAGGCCGCCAACGCGCCGTTTGCCGTGGCATAGCGCCCCCAGCGCCGGATCGCGGGCGGTGTCAGCAGGTTGGCCAAAAAGGCGCCCAAGCCCGCCGCGCCGAAGAACAGCAGCGCGGTCCCGAATCCCCCGCCATCGGCGTCGGGCATGTGATGGACCAGCAACAGGACCAGCAGCGAGTTGATGCCGACCACCATCCGGTGCGAGGCCAGCCCGGACAGCGTGGCGCCGACCGTCGGGCGCTGCGCCACCGTGCGCGCACCGTGCAGCCAGCCGGTGACCACCGCGTAGATGACCGGGCCGTGGATCGCGCGCCGGGTGTCGTCGGGGCCCAGCGCCCGCGCACCGAACCGCCACGACAACAGCAACGCGATCGCCACGGGAATCGCGGTGATGAAGACGATTGCCGAGGCGCCCTTGTCGCCGGCGCCGAAGACGAACCGCGGCACCAGCATGAAGTTTGCGCCGACGAACGCCGCGATGGCACCGACCGCGGTGGCCACCGAGTTCATCGTCACCACCTGCTCGCGCGGCACCACGTGGGGCAGCGACGCGGACAGCCCGGACCCGACGAATCGGGCTAAGCCGTTGGCGAACAACGCGCCCAGCAGCAGGGGCAGGTCGCCCGCCCGGACCGCCAGGATCGTGCCGATGGCGGCGATGAGGATCAAGCGGCCCGCGTTGGCTCCGACGAGCACGAGCCGGCGGTCCCACCTATCCATCAGTGCGCCGGCGAACGGCCCTAGCAGCGAGTAGGGCAGAAACAGGACCGTGAAGGCGCGCGCGATGGAAAGCGGATCGGCCGCGCGATCCGGGTTGAACAGCAGCGCTCCGGCCAGCGCCGCCTGAAACAGTCCGTCACCGAACTGGCTCGCCATGCGCACCTGCAGCAGCCGCCAGAAGTCTGGCAAACCGCGCACGGACCGCCAGATTTCGACGGGTGCGCTGGACTGCATCCGGGTTGGGATCACCGAAACCGACTTCCGCGATTGGGGCTGGCAAACTCGTGCGCTCAGAGCTGTCCCAACAACAGTACAAATCGCCGTGGCCCGCGGTCTCGATTGCCCTGGGCGACGATCGGCCGGATGCGATGATGGTGGGGTGCCGCCGCCGGAGGATCCAGAGGACTATGTCGCACCCGCCGCGCAACGGGTGCGCGCGGGCACTTTGCTGCTCGCCAACACCGACCTTCTCGAACCGACGTTTCGGCGCAGCGTGATCTACATCGTCGAGCACAACGATGGCGGCACGCTGGGTGTGGTGCTCAACCGCGCCAGCGAAACCGCGGTGTACAACGTGCTGCCCCAGTGGACCAACCTGGCGGCGAAGCCGAAGACGATGTTCATCGGGGGCCCGGTGAAGCGTGACGCCGCGCTGTGTCTGGCGACGTTGCGGGTCGGCGCCGATCCGCACGACGTGCCGGGCTTGCGGCATGTGGACGGCCGGGTGGTGATGGTCGATTTGGACGCCGACCCCGACGCGATCGCACCGCTGGTGGAGGGCGTGCGGATCTTCGCCGGGTACTCCGGCTGGACAATCGGTCAACTCGAAGGCGAGATCGAACGCGACGACTGGATTGTCTTGTCCGCCTTGCCATCCGACGTTCTCGTCGGGCCGAGGTCAGATTTGTGGGGTCACGTCCTGCGCCGGCAGCCGTTGCCGCTGTCGCTGCTCGCGACCCACCCGATCGACATCAGCCGAAACTAGGCCTCCCCAGCTAGAAGGTCAGTGGCACGACTGCGTGCAGCCGGCGCAGCTGCCCGCGCACGCGGGCGCCGCCGCTTCCTGGCGCAGCGCGAAACGCGCGCTCTGCCAGGAGCCCGCGGCCAGCGTCCCCAGCGCCCCCGCGACACACACGATCAGCACCACCAGTGCGGTGTGCGGGACCGCGGCCAGCGCCACCACACCACCGGCGCCCAGCATCACCGCGGCCGCCAACTGGGTGGGTGCCATGGCGCGCAACGCGAGCGCCGTGGCGCCGAAATTCCGATTGTGCGCAAGCGACCAGGTGCCGAACCCCGCCGAGGCCACCGCCGCACACATGCACAGCACGCCCGCAATCAGCATGGGCCCACAATACGAGCCGGGTTGGCCGCCCGCTCATCCGGCTCTGCGGGGTGGGTGCCGCCGGGCTCAGTGCTGGAGGAACGAAAAGTTCGGCAGCGGCGGCAAGCCGGGCACCATGGCCAGCAGGCTGGGCGTGTGCTGCTGGTTGGGCAGCGGTGTCTGCGCGGGGAGCCGGGCCGGGGCCGCGGGTGTCGTCTGGGCGAGCGGCACCAACGGGGCCGTGGCGGGGGCCGGGGCGACCGGAGCAACCGGAGCCGCCGGGGCGACCGGGGCCGCTGGGGTGGCCGGGGCAGCTGGAGCCGGAGCGGCCGGGGCGGTGGCGGGTGCCGGAGCGACGGGTGGCTGGGCGGGTCGCCCGACTGGGGAGGCGGCCGGGGCCTGCGCCGGCGCCGGGGCGGCCCCACCGGGGGCGGCGACCCGGAAACCGTTGATGATGGCGTCGGTCGCCGGGGCGTCGGCGACGCTGACCGCGCGGTCGGTGGTCACCGCGAGCGAGACGAGGTATTTGTCGGGTCCCGACGTGGCGATGACGTGGCGCCGGGACGTGTTCAGCGTCAGGTCCCCGTCGCGGTAGGTGCCCTCGACGATGGACGACGGGAAGCCCCCGAAGTCGGCCATCGAGGCATTGGTGGGCTGCCACGCCGGCAGCTTCTGGCTGTCGACGTAGCCGTGGGTGATCGCCTCTTTCGGATCGAAATCCCCGACCAGCTTGTACACCACCACCTGGGCGTTGGAGGAATAGATGCTGCTGCCGCGCCGATCGGCGATGACCGCGAACGCGTCGGGCACGTTAGGGTCGGGCACCTGGGTCCAGCGGGCGGGCACCGGCAGCGTGATGTCGAGCGCCTTGAAGTTCTGCGGCTTCTGCGCCTCGAGCTTGACGCCCTTCGACTGCAGGAATTCACGAATCGTGCCGGAGGTCGCGGGAACGGGAGCCGGGGCCGCGGCCGGGGCCGGAGCGGCAGCCGGGGCGGCCGCGGCGGGTGCCGTCGTTCCTGGAGTCCCGGCGGTGGCCGGCGGCGCCAGGGGAGTGGCCGCCTGCGGCGCGGCGAGGTATCTGCTCGGAGGCACCAGCTCGGGCCCGAGGTTCTGCGGCGCCTGCGCGGGGACCGTGGGAACCGGTGCCGGCGCCGGGGGCAACGGGTCCGCCGATGCGGTGCCGCTCGCAACAACCGCCAAACCCATCAGGCCGGCGACCATGCCGCCGAGAAGTGCCCGGTGGACGGGGACGATGTCAATCATCTGCGTCGGTCCTTCCCATGGCTCAAATACCAGAAGCCGTCGATAGTGGCCGACTGTAACTAGAGGTCAAAGGCGGTGACCAGGCCCGAAATACACCTGGGATGAACCCCTGATCGGCGCGCAACGGAACCGAGACCAACCTGTGGCCGGCGAACGGCCGTGTCGGCCCTTATACCCTGTTCAAGTGACCGAATCCCCGACCACTTCGACAGGCGGCGGCCCTGGCGCCGCCCAGCCGGACTCCGACGCGCCGCCGCATCGTTACACCGCGGCGCTGGCGGCCCGGATCGAGGGCGCGTGGCAGGACAACTGGGCGAAGCTGGGGACGTTCAATGTGCCCAACCCGGTCGGATCGCTGGCGCCGCCAGACGGGTCTTCGGTCCCCGACGACAAGTTGTTCGTGCAGGACATGTTCCCCTACCCGTCGGGGGAGGGGCTGCACGTCGGCCACCCGCTGGGCTACATCGCGACGGACGTGTACGCCCGCTATTTCCGCATGACGGGCCGTAACGTGCTGCACGCGTTGGGGTTTGACGCATTCGGGCTGCCCGCCGAGCAGTACGCCGTCCAGACCGGCACCCACCCGCGCACCCGCACCGAGGCCAACGTCGTCAATTTCCGGCGCCAGCTGGGCCGCCTGGGGCTGGGCCACGACAGCCGACGCAGCTTCTCGACCACCGACGTCGAGTTCTACAAGTGGACGCAGTGGATCTTCCTGCAGATCTACAACGCGTGGTTCGACACCGCCGCCAACAAGGCGCGTCCCATCGCCGAGCTGGTCGCCGAATTCGATTCCGGGGCGCGCCGGCTCGAGGACGGGCGGGACTGGGCCGCTCTGTCGGCGGGGGAGCGGGCCGACGTGGTCGATAGTCACCGGCTGGTCTACCGGGCCGACTCGATGGTGAACTGGTGCCCCGGGCTGGGCACCGTGCTGGCCAACGAGGAGGTGACCGCCGACGGCCGCAGCGACCGCGGCAACTTCCCGGTGTTCCGGAAGCGGTTGCGGCAGTGGATGATGCGGATCACCGCCTATTCCGACCGGCTGCTCGACGACCTCGAACTGCTGGACTGGCCGGAGCCGGTCAAGGCCATGCAGCGCAACTGGATCGGCCGGTCCACCGGCGCGAAGGCGCTGTTCGCGGCGACCAGGGCAGATGGCGAGGCGGTCGACATCGAGGTGTTCACCACCCGGCCCGACACGCTGTTCGGCGCCACCTATCTGGTGCTGGCCCCCGAGCACGACCTGGTCGACGAGCTGGTCGCCGCCGCCTGGCCCGACGGGACCGACCCGCGTTGGACGTATCGCGCCGCGACGCCCGGCGAAGCCGTCGCCGCCTACCGCAAGGCCATCGCCTCGAAGTCGGACCTCGAGCGCCAGGAGAGCAAGGCGAAGACCGGCGTCTTTTTGGGCAGCTACGCAACCAACCCCACCAACGGCAAACCCGTGCCGATCTTCATCGCCGACTACGTCCTGGCCGGGTACGGGACCGGGGCCATCATGGCCGTCCCCGGCCACGACCAGCGGGACTGGGACTTCGCCCACGAGTTCGGCCTGCCCGTCGTGGAAGTCATTGCCGGCGGGGATATTTCGGAAGCGGCCTACGCCGGTGACGGGGTGCTGGTCAACTCCGGCTACCTCGACGGCCTGGACGTGGCTGCCGCCAAGGAAAAGATCACCGCCCGCCTGGAGTCCGAAGGCCGGGGCCGGGCCCGCATCGAATTCAAGTTGCGCGACTGGCTTTTCGCCCGCCAGCGGTACTGGGGTGAACCGTTCCCGATCGTCTACGACAGCGACGGGCGCGCGCACGCACTCGACGAAGCCGCCCTGCCGGTCGAGCTGCCCGACGTGCCGGACTACTCGCCCGTACTGTTCGACCCCGACGACGCCGACAGCGAGCCCTCGCCGCCGCTGGCCAAAGCCACCGAATGGGTGCACGTCGAGCTGGATCTCGGCGACGGCCTCAAGCCCTACACCCGCGACACCAACGTGATGCCGCAGTGGGCCGGCAGCTCCTGGTACGAACTGCGCTACACCGACCCGCACAACTCGGAACGGTTCTGCGCCAAGGAGAATGAGGCCTACTGGATGGGCCCGCGGCCGGCCGAGCACGGACCGCAGGATCCCGGCGGAGTCGACCTGTACGTCGGCGGCGCCGAACACGCCGTGCTGCACCTGCTCTATGCGCGGTTCTGGCACAAGGTTCTCTACGACCTGGGACACGTCAGTTCGCGGGAGCCCTACCGCCGGCTGGTCAACCAAGGCTACATCCAGGCCTTCGCCTACACGGACGCCCGAGGGTCGTACGTGCCGGCCGAAGAGGTGGTCGAGCGGGACGGCCGTTTCGTCTACCCGGGACCCGGGGGAGAGGTCGAAGTCTTTCAGGAGTTCGGCAAAATCGGTAAGAGCCTCAAGAATTCGATCTCGCCCGACGAGATCTGCGACGACTACGGCGCCGACACGCTGCGGGTCTACGAGATGTCGATGGGACCGCTGGAGGCCTCCCGGCCCTGGGCGACCAAGGACGTCGTCGGGGCCCACCGATTCCTGCAGCGCGTATGGCGGCTGGTGGTCGACGAACAGACCGGTGAGACGCGGGTGCTCGACGGGCCCGCGCAGGAGCTCGCCACCGGCACCCTGCGGATGCTGCACCGCACAATCGCCGGAGTCGCGGAAGACTATGCCGCACTGCGCAATAACACGGCCGCGGCCAAGCTGATCGAATACACCAACCACCTCACCAAGGAGCACCGTGAGGCGGTGCCCCGCGCGGCGGTCGAGCCGCTGGTGTTGATGCTGGCGCCCCTGGCTCCGCACCTAGCCGAGGAATTGTGGTTGCGGCTGGGTCACACCACCTCGCTGGCGCACGGGCCGTTCCCGGTGGCCGACCCCGCGTACCTCGTCGACGACACGGTGGAATACCCGGTGCAGGTGAACGGCAAGGTCCGTGGACGCGTGACGGTGGCAGCCGACGCCGACCAGGACACGTTGAAGGCCGCCGCGCTGGCCGACGAGAAGGTTCAGGCGTTCCTGGCGGGCACGAACCCGCGCAAGGTGATCGTGGTGCCCGGCCGGCTGGTCAACCTCGTCGTGTAACGCCGCTACCGACCGGCCGGCCGAAGCATCACCTCGTGGACGTGCCCGTCGGGTGGGGTGGCCACCACGTTGGCGACCGCGGCCGCAACGGTTTCCGGCTTCAAGAACTTGGCGGGATCGTAGCTTCCGCCTTCGAATTCGATGAGTTCGCGTTGCATGTCGGTGTCGGTGCGGCCCGGATAGACCGTGGTGACGCGCAAGTCCGGCTCGTCGTTGCGCAGGGAGTCCGCGAAGGCGCGGACGGCGAACTTGCTGGCCGAATAGGAGGCCATGCCGGGCGAGACGTTGCGGCCCGCTCCGGAGTTGATGAAGATGACCTGGCCACGGGCGCGTCGCAGCGCGGGCAACAGCGCCAGCGTGAGTTCCACCGGCCCAAAGACGTTGACGGCGAAGGTGGCACGCCACTCGTCGACGTGGGAATCGGCGACGTTCCCGGGGATCGACAGTCCCGCGTTGTGCACGAGCACGTCGAGTTCGTCCACGATTTCGCAGGCGGCCTCGATGTCGCCCCCGTCGGTCAGGTCCAGTGGAAAGGTGGTGGCATCGAGTCGCTCCGCGACCCCGTCGAGGCGATCGGATGGGCGGCCGGCCAGCAGCAGGGTGTGCGTCGGCGCCAGCGCCGTCGCGATCGCCGTACCGATCCCGCGTCCGGCGCCGGTGATGAGTGCAGTGGGCATGTGGGAAAGTCTACCCAGACCGGAACGGCAGGCGAAAAGCGTTGAACGCCAGCAGCTTTCAGGCTTCCTGGCGGGCGGGCGGCACCCCGGCCGGCCCGGATGTGGGATCGCCGGAGGCTAACCGCTCCAGCGGTGCCAGCGCCTTCATCAGGGTGTCGAGGTCATCGGTGGGGAGCTGGCTGAGCATCGCGGCCAGGGCCGCGCGGCGGTTGGCCAGCGACTCACCGTGGACGGCTCGCCCGCGCGGGGTGATGTCGACCAGGACCGCCCGCAGGTCGGACGGGTCGCGGGAACGCTTGACCAACCCCACCTTCTCGAGTCGCCGGATCGCCACGGTCGTGGTGGGGGTCCGCACCCGTTCGTGTGCCGCCAGATCGGTCATCCGGATCGGCCCCTGATCGAGCAGGGTGACCAGGATCGACAGCTGCGCGAGGGTCAGTTCCCCGGCGGCGGCCCCGCTGGGGTCCCCACGCCGGAGCATGGCAAACAATTTGGACAGCGCACGGTGCAAACCTTCGGCGAGCTCGGCAACCTCGGCCGGGTTCGATTCGCTGTCTGCCATAAATCGGGAGTCTAACCCGTTATCAGATGCTTACAAGGTAGCTATTGCCCATTAGGCGGTGGGGATCAAAGCACTTGGGACAAAAACCGCTGCAGCCGTTCGGTCTCGGCGGCTTCGAATATCTGCTCGGGCGGACCCGATTCCACGACCTTGCCGTGATCCATGAAAACCACCGCGTCGGATGCCGACCGGGCGAAACCCATTTCGTGGGTTACGACAACCATTGTCATGCCGTCGGCACCGAGGTCGGCAATGAGTTCCAAAATTCCCTTGACCATTTCGGGATCCAGCGCCGAGGTCGCCTCGTCGAAAAACATCACCTGCGGCGACATCGCCAGGGCGCGGGCGATCGCCACCCGCTGCTGTTGGCCTCCCGATAGCATGCCGGGGCGGGAACCGGCCTTGTGTTTCAGGCCAACTCGGTCCAGCTGCGTCAGCGCCAAGTCGCGCGCCCGGTCGGCGGGCAGACGCCGCAACTTGCGCGGTGCCAGGGCCACGTTGTCCAGTACGGTGCGGTGCGGGAAGAGATTGAAATGCTGGAACACCATGCCGATGCGCTGGCGTAGCTGGTCGGGATCGTCTTTCAACACCGACCTGCCGTCGAGCAGGATGTCGCCGCTGTCCGGCTCATGCAAGCGGTTGAGCGTGCGCAGCAGCGTCGACTTGCCCGAGCCGGACGGCCCGATGACCGCCACCGTGCTGCCGGCGGGGACGTCGATATCGACGCCGCGAAGCACCGCGGTGCCGTCCAGTGTTTTGTGAATACCGTTGCACGCCAAAGAGACTGGCGAACGGGCGACGACGCTGGAACTCACGTGATCTCCTGGCCGAACGTCGAGGTGAGCATGTCGGGCCGGTCCTCGGGGTCGACCGCGGCGCGACCGCGGCGCAGCCGAGCGTCGATGTAGTTCACCAAATGCGTTAACGGCACAGTCAATATCAGGTAGAAGGCGCCGGCGGCGACGAGCGGCGACAGGTTGCCGGTCTGCGCGTTGAGGTCGCGGCCCACCTGGAACAGCTCCCGCTGGTCGGCGACCAGGCCCAGGAAGTACACCAGCGCAGAGGCTTTCAGCAACGCGATGAATTGATTGACCAGCGCCGGCAGCACCCGTCGCACGCCCTGGGGCACCACCACCAACCGCATCGCCACCGGATAGCTGAACCCCAGCGCGCGGGACGCTTCCAACTGGCCGGGATCGACGCTCTGGATCCCCGAGCGCAGGATTTCGCCGATGTAGGCGGCGGCCATCATCCCCAACGCGGCAACGCCGATCGGATACGGGTTGTTGTTGGTCAGCCCGCCCACTATCGGCCCGACACCGAGCCCGATGATCAGGATGATCACCACTTCCGGGAGCCCCCGGAAAACGTCGGTGTACACGCGCGCCGGCCAGCGCAGCCACCGCGACTGTGATATCCCGGCGATGGCCAGCAGCATGCCCAGCGTCAGCCCGATCGCGCTGGCGCTGCTGGTCAGGATCAACGTGTTGGGCAGCCCCGTGCTGAACAGAGCGGGAATGGCCTGCCGGTACATCTCCCAGTCGAAGAACGAGTCACGCAACTGCGCAAGCGTCGACTTGGGCGCGGCCGGGCCCACGTTCTTGTGGTGTTGACTCGCCGCGATGGCGGCGAAATCCGGCAGGACCGGCGGGGGCGCGGCCAGCGATCCGGGCTTCCAGCCCGGCGGCAGGGTGCGGGGAACCCACTGCGAGTACAGGTTTGACCAGGTGCCGTCGGCGATCACGGCGTCGAGCCCGGAATTCAGTGCGTCCACCAAAGGCTTGTTGTCCTTGGCCACCGCGTACGCCACGAAGCCCTCGTTGCTGAAGGCGTGCGCCACGATCACCGCCGGATCGCCCCGCTGGATCGTGCTGGCCGCCTCCCCGGCCGGCGCCACCCACGCGTCGATCTGGCGCGTCTTGAGGCTGGCATACACCGTGGCGAAGTCGGGGTACTTCACCGGCTGCAAATGCAGATTGTCGACGACGTAGGACTCTTCGACGGTGCCCTGCACGACGCCGATGCGCTGCCGCGCGGTCAGATTGCTGAAGTCTTTTATGGCGGAGCCGGGGGGCACCACCAGCGAGTAGTAGCCGAAGTCGTAGCCGTTGGTGAAGGCGACGGTCCGGCGGCGCTCCTCGGTGGCCTTGATCGACGAGGACCCGACGTCGAAGCGGTGCGTCGCCACCTGTGCGAGCAGCCCGGCGAAATCCGTGCCGACGAAACGGACTTGAAGACCGAGCTTGCGGGCGATCGCCCGCAGCAGCTGGTTGTCGAACCCGCTGTACTGGCCGGTGGGGGTGATGCAGATGTGGGGCGGAGCGCCCGAGAGGGTGCCGACGGTCAACACCCCCGGCGTGCCCAAACCCAGGGTGTCGACGTTCACCGAACTCAACGGCTCGACGCCGGGCGTGGTGTGCTCGTCGGGCCGGCCCATGGCGCCACTATGGGCCAGTTCCTCCGGCAACACGGCCGCGCTCTTCGGGCCGGCGGGCGCGCATTGGTTCCGATCGGCCGCCGCGGGACCGGCCAGCGTGATCGACGTCGACCCCCACACCACCAGCAATGTCGAGGCCAATGCGAACAGCTTGGCAAGGCGCGTGGCGCGCCGGCGCACGGGCAAACTCATCACTGCCACCGTATCGACCCGGCGGCGGCACGGCCCGGACAGCGCCGGTTCTACAGCGCCAACGACGCTTCGGCCGAGATCGCCTCGCCGCCGGTAATCACTTGAAGGGGGCCGGCAGCCACGCGTCCGATGTCGTCGGACGGCGTGAAGACCCTGCGCCGAACCAGCTCGGCAAGCATGGTCTGGGCCATCAGGTAGGAGCGGTCGACGCAGGCCGCCCGCGCGGCGTCGGGATCGCGGCGGTGTATCGCGGAGTTCTCGTCCTCGTAGAACGGCAGTATTTCCTCGCGTCCGCCCTGATAGGTCGTCCAGAACAGGCGGGGGATGAGGTTTTGCGAGGCGCGGATCGTCGCGTGCAGCCGCGGCCCGGCGTACTCGTCGTTGACGGTGCGCCGATATTCGGCGGCGATATCGCTGAACGCGCGCGCATCCTTGGCGGCGCGCAGCGAGCGCATGAGGGTGTCGAGCTGCCCCAGGATCCGCGGGGTGGGACTGGTCGCCGCGCGTGCGGACGCGATCCCGTTGAGCAGCCCGTCCAGTTCGTGGTGCTCGAGGACGGTGGCTTCATCGAAACGCTCGACAAAGGCGCCGCGGTGGTACCGGGTGGACACAATGCCGTCGTGCTCGAGTTGGACCAGTGCCTCCTGAATGGGGACCCGGCTGACTCCCAAGCCCAGCGCAATTTCGTTGCGGTCGACGCGGTCCCCGCTGCGCAGCTTGCCGGTCAACAACAGGTGGAGGATGTGCGAAACAACCAGGTCCTTTTCTTTGACCCCGTATTTCTTCGGCATCTTTTTGTCGAATCTCTTTCGCGCCGGTTCGGCCATCTGGCGCTGAGAGTTTCTCACGAATTGACGCGCGCGTTCACGAGTTTGGCGAATGAACCCGGAGCAAAGCCGGCGGCCACCCATTCAGCGGTTATTGCGCCACTTGCATAACGCTTCGGCGTCGCTCAGGTCGTAACCCGGGCCGTCGCATCCCACGGTCAGCAGTGTGACGCCGAGGCCGACCAGCGTTTCGGCGTTCGCCAGCAGTTCGCCGCCGTTTTTCACGGCCGCCGAGCGTTCGATGCCGGCCGGATCGCGACCGACGTCGGCGCAGTGGCGCGCCAGGACCTCCGACTTGGCCGGGAACTCGTCGGCGGCGGTGAAGCTGTGCCAGATGTGCGCGTGTTCGGCGACCAGTCGCAGCGTCTTGCGTTCGCCCCCGCCGCCGATCAGGATCGGGATCTCCCGGGTGGGCGCCGGGTTCAGCTTGGCCAGCCGGTTTTTGATCCGGGGGAGCGCGGTCGCCAGGTCGTCGAGGCGACTGCCGGCGGTGCCGAATTCGTAGCCGTACTCGTCGTAGTCCTTTTGCTTCCACCCCGAACCGATGCCGAGGATCAGTCGCCCGTCGGAGATGTGGTCGACGGTGCGGGCCATATCGGCGAGCAGTTCCGGGTTGCGGTACGAGTTACATGTCACCAGCGCACCAATCTGAATGCGCGACGTCTGCTCGGCCCAAGCCCCGAGCATCGTCCAGCATTCGAAATGCGCGCCGTCCGGATCGCCGTAGAGCGGGAAGAAGTGGTCCCAGTTGAAGGCGATGTCCACGCCGATGTCCTCGCACCGGCGCACGGCGTCGCGGATCTGACCGTACTGCGGAGCGTGTTGGGGTTGTAGCTGCACACCGATACGAACAGGAAGCTCAGAAGTCATGGCTCCACCGTAGGCCCCGTCAGGCCACCGGCGCCGCCTCGATCCGTTCGCGCACCACGCAATGCGTTCCGCTGTACACGGTGGGCATGCATTTCATGCAGTGGATGCACAACCCTTCGGTGGCGGAACCCTCTCGAAAACGGTTGACCAGGAAGGGATCTCGTAGCAGTGCGCGGGCCATGGCGACGAACTCGAACCCCTCGGCCAGGGCGTCTTCGACCGTGTCGAGCCGGTTGATGCCGCCGAGAAGGATCAAGGGCATCGACATCGCCGCGCGGAACTGGCGCGCGAGTGCTGAAAAGAACGCCTCTTCGAACGGATAGGCCCGGAACAGCCGCCGGCCCATCACGCGCAGACCCAGGCCGACCGGGCGGGGTTGGGAGGCGATGAATTCGTCCATGGGGACGTCGCCGCGGAAGTAGTACATCGGGTTGAGTAGCGAGCTGCCGCCGGTCAACTGCAACGCGTCGAGGTGCCCGTCGGACTCCAGCAGCCGCGCCGTGGGGATGCTGTCGTTGAGCCAGAAGCCGCCCCGCACCCCGTCGTCCATATTGAACTTGGCGGTGACGGCAACGGAGTCGTCGACGGTGGCCCGGACCCGTTCGGCGACGCGACGGGCCAGTTCGGCGCGGCGCACGGTGTCGCCGCCGTAGCGGTCGGTGCGCCTGTTCAGATTCGGGCTGAAGAACGAACTGAGCAAATAGCCATGGCCCATGTGGATTTCGAGCGCGTCGAATCCGGCGTCGACCGCGTTTTGGGCCGCTGTCCCGAAGCCGTCGACGACCGCGTCGAGTTGTTCGGCGGTGGCCGCGCGAACCAGTCCCATGGCCGGCGCGCTCACCCGGGTGGACGGCGCCAGGGTCGGCGTCCGGTTCGACAGCGTGTTGGCGACCAGCCCGGCGTGGCCGATCTGGGCGCACACGAGCGCACCCGCAGCATGCACGGCCTCGGTCAGCCGGCGCAGCTGGGGCACGCGGTCGCGGTCCAGCACGACGGTGTCGCGGTGAACGCGGCCGCCCGGCGAGATCGCGCAGTAGGCCACGGTCGTCATCGCGGCTCCGCCGCGCGCGACCTCGGTGTGGAAGTCGATCAGCGCGTCGCTGACGGTGCCGCGCGGCATCACGCCCTCGAACGTCGCCGCCTTGATGAAGCGGTTCTTCAGGGTGAGGGGACCCAGCCGCAGCGGGCTGAATGCCAGTTTCGATACCATTGGCACCGAAATATAGCACGACGGGCTGATCACAGATCGGAGAACCACGCATGCGCGTAGCCGTGACGGGCGGAACCGGATATCTCGGCGCGCATACGGTGCGCGCATTGATCCAGGCCGGTCACGAGGTGAAGCTGTTGGCCGCCCCCACCGACCCCACCGCCGTCCTCGACCGGCTACGAACGCTCGGTCCCGTGACGGTATTGACCGGTGACGTGAGGTCCGCCGCGACCGTCGAGGAACTCCTCGCCGGAGCCGACGCCCTATTGCACGCCGCCGGCGTCGTGGGCACCGACGAACGCCGCGCGCAGTTGATGTGGGACGTCAATGCCTATGCGACGGAAGCGATCCTGACCCGCGCGGTCGCCCTCGCGCTCGACCCGGTGGTGTTGGTCAGCAGCTACAGCGCGCTGTTCCCGCCGCCCGACGGCGTCATTTCGCCCGACTCGCCCACGGCGCGCGGCCGCAGCGCGTACGCGAAGACCAAGGGGTATGCCGACCGGGTCGCGCGGCGGTTCCAGGAGACCGGCGCGCCCGTGGTGGTGACGTACCCCTCGAGCGTCGTGGGACCGGCCTTCGGCACCGCCCCCGGCGTCACCGAACAAGGGTGGGCGCCGATCGTGCGGTGGGCGGTGGCACCGAAGGTGCGCGGCGGCATGCAGATGGTCGACGTGCGAGACGTCGCCGACGTGCATGCGCGGATCATGCGGGCCGGCCGCGGCCCGCGCCGCTACGTGTGCGGGGGGCAGCTGCTCACCTTCGACGAGATGATCGACGCGCTCGAAGAGGGGCTGGGCCGGCGGGTGCGGCGCGTGCGGCTATCGCCGGGCGCGTTGCGCGGCATCGGCCGCCTGGCCGACGTCGCCGGCCGATACATCGCGCTCGGCGACGGCCTCAGTTACGAAGCCGCGCTGCTGCTGACCGCCGCCACCCCCACCGACGACAGCAAGACCGTGGGCGACCTCGGAATCGCGTGGCGATCCCCGAAAGCCGCGATCGTCGAATCATTGCGGGTGCGACGCGGCGACGGCCGTGATCAACAGCTGCGCGATCCGGTTTCGTAGGGTCTCGGAGTCGTCCTCGACGGCGACCGTCGTGACGAACAGCGCGGCCCCCGCCGCCATCGCCAGGGTTGCCCGGGCGTCGACGTCGGCTCGGCGGCGCTTGGCGGACGTCGTCGCCTGCACGTCGTCGGCGAAAAGCTGCACGGCCGGCCCGCTGAACCTTGCCCACAGATCCCGGCGTAAGTCGTCGTTTTCGCCGAGGGCCAACAGCAGACCCGGAACCGCGGCCCGCACGTCGGGCCTGGCGAACAGCTCGTGACTTCCGCGCACCACCCAGTCGATCCAGCCGGTCAGATCGGTACCGGAAAACGGTGCCAGATCAGGGGTTTCACCGAGGATCGCGTGCAGCACCAGTTCCGCCTTAGACGACCAGCGACGGTTCAGACTGGATCGCCCGACGCCGGTCCGCACCGCGACGAGGCGCATGCTCAACCCGTCCCACCCGACCTCGACCAACAGGTCACGGGTCACCGACAGCACGCGCTCGTCGATCGAGGTGTCACGCGGCCGCCCGGAGGCCCTGGCGCTGCGGTCGTGGTCGGTCATGACGGCTCAGGGTGCGTCGAGCACCCCGCGCAGCAGGTCGATCAGCGCGAGGGGTTGGTCGCTCTGCACGGAGTGCCCCGAGTTCTCGACCACGTGGGCGCCGCGGAAATGCCTTGCGCGACGGGCGAGTTCGGCCGCGTCGTCGTCGCTGACGAAGCCCGAACTGCCACCGCGCACGAGTGTCACGGGTGCGGACAACGCGTCGACGTCGTCCCACAGGCCGGAGAAGTCGGGGAAGGTGCGGATGGCGTCGTAGCGCCACGTCCAGCTGCCGTTGTCGAGCTTGCGGGAGTTGTGGAACACCCCGCGGCGCAGCGCCTTCACCTCGCGGTGCGGTGCGGCGGCGATCGTCAGGTCCAGCATGGCCTGGAAGCTGGGGAACTCCCGTTCGCCGTGCATCAGCGCGACCGTGCCCTGCTGCTCCTTGGTCATCTCGGAATGGCGTTGCAGCGCCGAGGGGGTGACGTCGATCAGCACGAGTTCCTTGACCAGCTCGGGTGCCACCGCGCCCAGCCGGATCGCGGTCAGCCCGCCGAGCGACATGCCCACGACGAGGTCGGCCGACGGTGCGTGCTGGCGCAGGAGCGGCAGCAAGGTGTCGGCGTTGAGCCGCGGCGAATAGTCGCCGTCCTCGCGCCAGGCGGAGTGGCCGTGGCCGGGAAGGTCGACCGCCAGCGCGGGCTCACCGAGGCCGACGATGACCGTGTCCCAGGTGTGCGCGTTCTGTCCGCCGCCGTGGATGAACACGATGCGCGGCGCGGCGCCGCCCCAGCGCAGCGCGCTGATCTTGCCCTCACCGTTGCCCGATTCGACGCGCTCGACGTCGGGCAGCGGGCCGGACACCCCGGCCTGCTCGGCGTTTTCATGCAACAGCGCGAATTCAGGTAGCTGCGCCAGTTCGTCCTCAGATACGTCGGTCACGATCATTGACCCTAGACCGCTCTAGAGGACATAGCGGCGGCGAATGCCGCGGAAGCGTTCCCACATCTGGGCGGCGCGTTCTCCGGCGCTCACCATGGCGGTTCCTTCGGGGAGCGCGCCGCGCAGCGCGTCATACTTGACCACCCGGGTGTCCAGCGCGGCGGGTTCGCCCTCGAGCATGTGCCGATAGGTCAGGTTGCCGCGTTCGAAGCCCTGGGTGTCGAGCCAGTTGTGCACGCCGGGATCACGGTGAGCCATCACCAGCCGGATGCGTCCGTCGCGGTCGATCTTGGTGCGGCTCGGCGTGTAGCTCACCGGGCGGTACAGGTAGTCCATGCTGTTGAAGAAGACGCCCATGTTGGTGAACATCCACAACCCGTCGTGGGCGTCGAATTCGACGATCAGCGCCTCGTCGGCGGCCAGCTCCCAATACATGTTGGTGGCGGCTCGGCCGCGCTTGGTGTCGGCGTCGGTCGCCCCGGCGCCGGGAAACCTGTTCGGGTGGTCGGCGTCGACGCCGCCGTATTGGAATGGGAACTCGGGCCAATCCGACATCAGGCCGGTGACGAAATCGCCGGCCCACCGCATCGCCTCGACCATGTCGGCGGGCGTGGGCAGCGGTTTGGGGCCGGCCATGTCGACACGCTCGATGCGTAGCTGCGCGGGGAGCTCGTCCCAGCGGTCAAACCCTTGGCGGATGAACAGCTTTCGTGAGTCGGGTGTGGTGGGCAGCCAGTTCGGCCCGCGCTCCGGACCGCCGATGTAGAGCTCGAACGCCCCGTCTGCGCCGGTGCGGAGCTGATGGCCGAGCAGGTTGGCTTCCGGTGTGTCACCGAAGGGTTCGTGCAGCACGCCGGGTCCGGGGGTGCGTCGGCCCTGCACGGTGACGTTGAAGAATCGCGCGGTGCCGCGGGTGCCGGTGAGCCGGTAGGTCGAGTGCCCGTCGATCCAGGCCTGTTGATAGGTGAAGTCGGCGCAGTCACCGCCCAGCTTGCGGGTGGGGCCGCTGAAGGTGTGCAGCGCGGGGTATCCGGTGTCGCGAGTTTCGAGGGCCAGGTCGAAGGCCTGGCCAAGGTTTTGGGTGAGGAACCGGTAGGCGTCGACGCGATGACTGCCCGACGTGGGGTTGGGGTCCTTGAAGACGCGCTCGCCAGCACGCCGCAGCCGCTCACAGAATTCGGTCCACGCCGCCTGCAGGGCCGCGTCGTCCGGACCGTCACCGAAGGCCATGCTCACGCCCCCAGCCTGGCCAGCATCGCGCCGACGACATCGCATGCGCGCCGGGACGATTCGAGCCTGCCCTCGCGGTCGATGCGCGGCCCGATGAGCTCCAGGTCGAAGCCGTGCTTGTAACCGCCGGCGAGCACCCGGGCCACGAACGTTTCGATGGGGATGGCGCCGTCGCCGGGGACCGCCCGGTTCGGCAGCGCCCGGTCGCCGAGCACGTAGTCGCTCAGCTGGATGAGCGCCGTGCGCGGTAGCGCCCGCTGCACCTGGGCATCGAAATCGCCTTCGGCCCAGCAGTGAAACACGTCGATGCACACCTGTAAATCGCACATCTCCGCCAGGGCGACGGTGTCCCGCAGGGTGTGGGCGAGGTGGATGTCGGCGTACAGGCTGGACGCGTTCTCGATCGCCAGCGCCACTCCGGCGGCCTTCGCGCGCGCGGCGCACGGCGCGACCATCTCGCAGAAGCGCTCGGCGCCCTGGTTCCAGGTCAGCTCGCCGCGTCCGCCGGTGAGCATGTAGACCGTGTGCGCGCCCACCTCGGCCGCCGCGTCGATGACGGCGGACAGCGCATCCCGGGCGGCGCGGGCGTCGGAGGTCAAGCAGCCCTCGGCGAAGAGGTGGTACACCGCCTCCACGGTATAGTCGTTGTGCCGCACCGGGTTTGACAACTCCGGGTCGAGCAGCTGGCCGTCCAGGATGCTCAACCGGGATACGCCGAGCGCCGCCCAGTGCGCGTGCAGCTCGGCCAGCGAAGCGCCGTAGAAGGTGACGTTGTGGACGGACAGACGGTGGTGTGCGCCCGTCATGTCAGCCCCGGTTTTCGATCGCGACGCCGAACCGGTCGCGGAAGGGCTTGAATTCGGCGTGCAGGGCGTCGAGGTCTTCTCCGATGTCGGTGAGCAGTTGCGTGGAGTAGTGGAACTTGCCGTAGCGGTCGCCGCGATTGTCGGCCAGGTACGCGCGCATCGCCGCCTCCGCCTCGGCGGTCAGTTCGCGACCGCAGAACGTGTAGTAACGCCGCACGGCGCCAACGTGATCGGCGATGAAGTCGGCGTAGCGGAGGTGCAGGATGCGGGGATCATCGACCAGCGGGTTGCTCATGGTGTTGGCGACGCCGGCCCGCGTCAACTCCAGATGCATCTTGGCCAAGGCGTGCAGGTCGACGGTGCCGACCATGCCTTCGGCGATGTCGGCCATCATCATGGTGCGTGAGGCGGCGACCTGCACGGGGTCGCGGTGCAACCAGACCATCCGCGCGTCGGGATAGGTGTCGAACAGCTCCTTGAGCCGGAATCCGTGAAAGCCCTTCAGCACCCAATACTTTCGCGGCCTACGGTATTGCAGCTGTTGCAGCATGGCCTTGTGTAGCCGGTACTGTGCGGCCGAGTCGGTGGCCAGGCCGCCGACCAGTGACTGCATGGGCACCCGCCACCACGCGGTGGGTGTCATGACGCGGAAGTCGAATGCCCAGGTGCGTTCGTCCTCGGGCAGGCCGTCGCCCAGCATGTCGTTGTAGGGATGGCTGCGCAGCCATTTGGGCATCTTCGCGTTGATCTCGCGCCAGTCGGCGTCGGCGCGTGCCCGGCGCTCGTCGCTGGGTCCCGCAAGTCCCGGCGGCGGGGACGGATACATCACCTCCCAGAACCGTAGCGCCCGAGCGTCCGGGTCGACCGACATCAGGGCGTGCATCAGCGTTGTCCCCGAGCGGGGTTCGCCCGTGACGAACATCGGCGAATCGATCACTTCCTCGGCGATCGGGTATCGGTTGCGGTCTTCGATGAGTTCGAGCCGCGAGGTCAGCAGCCATCGACATACCTGCGCGGCTTCGAATCTGCCGTCGGCGTCCAGGCCGAGGCCGTTGAGATGGTCGACGGCGACGGCGAAGCGCTCCGGCAATGTCGGGTCGCCGTAGTCGTGCAGTCCGGTTTCGGCCTCGGCGGCGGCGAGCAACTCCGTGGCGTCCAAAAGCGTTGTCACGACGGGTCTCCGCAGAGCCGCATGAGTTCGTCCTCGGCGGCACGGACGTTCGCCGCCGAGGTCTGCGCGTAGGCCAATCCGGCCATGGCGCCGTAGTCGAGGATCTTGGGTACGCGCAGGCCGGCGTCCACATAGGTCTTGACGATTGTGGCGACCCCTTTCGGTGTCCCGTGGGGCACGACGGACAGCACCATCTCGGGCCGCACCTTGCCCAGGAACTCGACGATGCGGTCCCGGGTGAGGATCGCGGGGTCGATGTCCTGAAAGCCACGCCAACCGTCGCCCATGGGGTGTTCGAAACCGAAGTCGCGCAACGTCTTCGCGGACACCTGCAGCAGAAACGCCTTGACCAGGGGAGCCTGCAGGATCTCGGCGAGGGCCGCGTCGTCCTCGCCGATCAGGCACACCTGGATGAACGACGGTGTGATCGCCATCGGGTCCCGGCCGGAGCGTTCCGCTGATGTCCTCACCGCGGAGAGCATCTCGGCGTAGTGCTCGGGAGTCCAGGCGCCCGCCGGCCACCACCCGTCGGCGTGCCTGCCGGCGATGTCGAGCATCCGCGGGCCGCTGGCGCCGATCCAGATCTGCGGAGGCCGGCCCTCGTAGGGTTCAGTGTCCAGTCGGGCGTGGTGCAGCGAGTAGAACTGGCCGTCGAAATCGACCGGGCCGTCGCTGCGCCAGAGCAGCCGGATCACCGTCAATGCCTCCTCGAATCGGCTGACCGGACGGGAGAAGTCGAAGCCGTAGGGCAGCGTGTTTTCGCTCTCGCCGCTGCCCAGGCCGAGGATGAAGCGCCCCTTGGCGAGGTGATCGATGGTCAGCGCCGTCTGCGCGAGCATCACGGGATGGCGGCGCACGGTGTCGACCACGGCGCTCACGATCGGCACCCGCTCGGTCAGCACGGCCGCCGCGGCCGCGACCGCGAGCCCGTCGAGGTGACGGTGCGGCGATGGGGACGCGGTGGCCAGGTCGGTGAACTCGGGAGTCCAGATCGAGTCGGGCCAGAAGCTGACCATATGGTCGGGCAGCCAAATCGAGTGGTAGCGGCCGCTGTCGAGTTCGCCGAGCCGCGACAGGTCGAGGGGCAGCGTTGTGCGGAGGAACGCCGCGGGTTGAACGGTCATCGAGAGATGATGCTAAGCACCCGCACAGCGTTGTGTCGATGAATCGGCTATTGCGCCCTCAACCCCGGCCGAGGTGCGCCCTCAACCCCGGCCGAAGTGCGCCCTCAACCCCCGGCCGAAGTACGCCCTCAACCCCGGCCGAACGTCGAGTTGTTGGGCGCCTGCACGGCGTGTCGCCGCAACAACTCGACGTTCGCGGAGCAAGGAAGGAGCGTTAGCCCGAGATGAACTCTTCGAGCTGGGTGCGCGCGATGTCGTCGGGCAGCTGCTGCGGCGGGCTCTTCATCAGGTAGGCCGACGCCGGTATCACCGGGCCGCCGATGCCGCGGTCCTTGGCGATCTTGGCGGCGCGCACCGCGTCGATGATGACGCCGGCGGAGTTCGGCGAGTCCCAGACCTCGAGCTTGTACTCCAGGTTCAGCGGCACGTCACCGAAGGCGCGGCCCTCGAGCCGGACGTAGGCCCACTTCCGGTCGTCGAGCCAGCCGACGTGATCGGACGGGCCGATGTGCACGTCTTTGGTCTTGAACTCGCGCTGCAGGTTGGAGGTCACGGCCTGCGTCTTGGAGATCTTCTTGGACTCCAGCCGCTCGCGCTCGAGCATGTTGAGGAAGTCCATGTTGCCGCCGACGTTGAGCTGCATGGTGCGGTCCAGCTGCACGCCGCGGTCCTCGAACAGCTTGGCCATCACGCGGTGGGTGATGGTCGCGCCGACCTGGCTCTTGATGTCGTCGCCCACGATCGGCACACCGGCGTCGGCGAACTTCTTGGCCCACACCGGGTCCGAGGCGATGAACACCGGCAGCGCGTTGACGAACGCCACGCCGGCGTCGATGGCGCACTGGGCGTAGAACTTGTCGGCCTCCTCCGAGCCCACCGGCAGGTAGGACACCAGGACGTCGACGTTGGCCTCGCGCAGCGCTTTGACCACGTCGACGGGGTCGGCGTCGGACACCTCGATGGTGTCGGCGTAGTACTTGCCGATGCCGTCCAGCGTCGGGCCGCGCTGCACCGTCACGTTGGTGGGGGGCACGTCGGCGATCTTGATGGTGTTGTTCTCCGAGGCGAAGATGGCCTCGGACAGGTCGAACCCGACCTTCTTGGCGTCCACGTCGAACGCGGCGACGAACTTCACGTCGCGCACGTGGTACTGGCCGAACTTCACGTGCATCAAGCCGGGCACGGTGCTGTTCTCGTCGGCGTCGTAGTAGTACTGCACGCCCTGAACCAGCGAAGACGCGCAGTTACCGACGCCGACAATGGCGACTCGTACCTCCGTCGACGCAAGCGGCGCGTTCTGCTCACTCATATGGGCGTTCTCCTAACCTCTGACCTCTGACTGGGATGCTGGGTTCGTGCGGGGGATTATGTTTGCTCGGAGAGGCCGGGCATAGCCCGCTCCGCAGCAATGAGCTCGTTGAGCCACTTGACTTCGCGCTCACTGGACTCGAGCCCCAATTGATGAAGCTGGCGGGTGTAGCGGTCGAACGAGCTACTGGCCCGCGCCACGGCTTCACGCAGGCCCTCCCGCCGTTCCTCAACCTGACGGCGGCGGCCTTCCAGAATGCGCATCCGCGCCTCTGCCGGAGTCCGGTTGAAGAAGGCCAGGTGTACCCCGAAGCCGTCGTCGGTGTAGTTGTGCGGACCGGTGTCGGCCACCAGCTCACCGAAACGCCGACGGCCCTCGTCGGTCAACTGGTAAACGCGCCGGGCCCGCCGGACAGGCGTCCCGGCCGGCGCGGCGTCCTCGGCGATCAACCCTTCGCCCTGCATGCGACGCAGGGCCGGGTAGAGCGAACCGTACGAAAACGCCCGGAACGCGCCGAGTAAACCGGTCAGCCGTTTGCGCAACTCGTAGCCGTGCATGGGCGACTCGATGAGGAGACCCAGGATGGCAAGCTCCAGCATCGATTCACCCCCTCAAAAGACGGTTTGCATGGCTAGTTACGACGGTCCGACGCCTCGCGCAATCGTATCGTCCCGATATATTAGCCACAACACCACTCGGTGTTGGTTTGCAATTCGTCACAGCCCACGAGGGGGTCGAGTTACGCCGGGGGACGGGCGTTACGTGGGCAAACTCATCTGTTTGACGGTGCCGTCACCGCCGAAAGCGATGTAGCCGCCGCCGTAGTCGCTGGAGACATAGAGCGACAGCGTCAGCGCCCCGGGTGTGGTCGGGTCTTTTGCCGGCTCGACGATCAGGTACGTCGATTTCACGTCGGACGGCTTCATGCGCAGGGTCTGCGGGGCGCCGCGCATGATGCCCACCGCCGCGTTGACGTCGAATTTGCTCAGGTCGACCGGCACCGGACCGTCCGAGGAACTCTTGGCCGAGCTGGTCGGATCGCCCCAACCGCCCCGGTAGGTGTAGGCGAGGATCCGCCGGTCGTCGGAGGGGTCCGGGCGGTCCAACGCCGCATACGTCGGGTAGATCACCAGGCGGTAGCCCATGGTGTCGCCGAACCGTTTGCGCATCTGCTCGAGCAATCCCGTGAGCCCGCCGACCGAGTGCAGTTGCGTCGGCGGCGTCAGGACCACGGCGGCGACGCCGTCGGGCTTCGCTCCCGGGTCCGTGGTGAAGTCCAGCGGCGAGCGGGTGTTGCCGTAGAGGCCCCATCCGATGCCCATGCCCAGCAGGACCGAGACGACGAAGGCGGCGGCCGGTGTGGCCCACCCGCCCAGCCGCGATCGCCGGGGCCGCGAGTCGAGGGCGGGCAGTTCCCGCCCGGTGTTGGATTGCAGATCGCGCACCAGAGCCTGCAGGTCGCCCAGCGTCACCGCCTTGGTGGCCGCGCTGACCCTTTCCCGATGCTCCTCGGCGGAGACCTCGCCGTCGCTCAGCGCGTTGTCGAGGATCGTGCAGGTGTCCTGACGGTCGCTGTCCCTGGCGCGGGTGGACGCCGTCAACCCGCCGGCCAGCGGTGTCCCGAGCCATTTCGCCACGGGATGATCGTAGAAGTCCGGCTCGGGTTGGGCGCAGAAATCGACACCGAGCACCGCGGCAGGCCCGCCACAGTTTTGGTTGCGTATCACTGGTCGGGATGGCGTCGTACTCTGGTGGGCGTGCGACTGCAGCGACAAGTGGTGGATTACGCGCTTCGGCGGCGCTCACTGCTGGCCCAGGTGTATTCGGGCCGGACGGGCGTGTCCGAGGTGTGTGACGCGAACCCGTATCTGCTGCGCGCCGCCAAGTTTCACGGGAAACCGAGCCAGGTCATGTGCCCGATCTGCCGCAAGGAGCAGCTGACCCTGGTCTCGTGGGTGTTCGGCGAACACCTGGGCCCGGTCTCGGGCTCGGCGCGGACCGCCGAGGAGTTGGTGATGCTGGCCACCCGCTTCGAGGAGTTCGCGGTCCACGTGGTGGAGGTGTGCCGCACGTGCAGCTGGAACCACCTCGTCAAGTCATACGTGCTCGGCGCGGCGCGCCCGGCATCTCCTCCCAGGGGCAGCGGGCGCTCGCGGGCGGCGCGCAACGGCGCCCGCACGGCCACTGAATGAGCTCGAATGACGAAGGACGGCACAGCCAGTCGTCCGGTGACGAACGTGGGCCAGGGGCCGAGCGGGTGGGCAACCGCGACAACGACGACCGTCCGCAGGATCCCGGACAGCGCAATGCGCCGCGACCGTCCAACCGCCGCCGGCAGGGGCCGCCCGACGATCGCCTGACCACGATCCTGCCGGCGGTCAGAGACGACCGGGCGCCGCGGCGCTCCGACCCGATCGACGAAGTCAAAGCCGCCTTGGCCGGCCCGCCGTCGGCGCCCTTGCGCCGTGACGCGATCGACGAGGTCAAGGCCGCCTTGGACAGCCGCGGCCCGGCGTCGGGCCGGCAGCAGCGCGCCGGCTCCGGAGGTCGCCCACCCGGCGGACCTCCTCCGCCGCCGCGGCCTGGGCGGCCCGGCGGATCCGACGGGCCGGGCAGGCGGGCGGCCGGGCCGTGGCGCGACTGGGCCTGGACCCAGCAGATCAACTGGCTGTGGGTGCGCCGCGCCGCCTACCTGTGTGCGGCCGTGCTGGTGCTGTTACCGATCGTCACCTTCGCGATGGCGTACTTCATCGTCGACATTCCCAAGCCGGGGGACCTTCGCACCAACCAGGTGTCGACCATCCTGGCCAGCGACGGCTCGGAGATCGCCAAAATCATTCCGCCGGAAGGTAATCGGGTCGACGTCAACCTCAACCAAGTGCCCGTGCACGTCCGCCAGGCGGTGATCGCCGCCGAAGACCGCAACTTTTATTCCAACCCCGGCTTCGACTTCAGCGGCTTCGCACGGGCGGTGAACAACAACCTCTTCGGCAGCGGCGACCTGCAGGGTGGATCGACGATCACCCAGCAATACGTGAAGAACGCCCTCGTCGGGTCGGCGCAGCACGGCATCAGCGGCCTGATGCGCAAGGCCAAGGAATTGGTCATCGCCACCAAGATGTCGGGGGAGTGGTCGAAAGACGAAGTGCTGCAGTCCTATCTGAACATCATCTACTTCGGGCGCGGCGCGTACGGCATCTCCGCGGCATCGAAGGCCTACTTCGACAAGCCGGTCGAGCAGCTCACCGTATCGGAGGGGGCACTGCTGGCGGCCCTCATTCGGCGGCCCTCCACCCTGGACCCGGCCGTCGACCCCAAGGGCGCCCTGGCGCGGTGGAACTGGGTGCTCGACGGCATGGTGGAGACCAAGGCGCTGTCGTCGAACGACCGTGCCGCGCAGGTGTTCCCGCAGACCGTGCCGCCCGATCAGGCGCGCGCACAGAACCAGACGACCGGGCCCAACGGGCTCATCGAGCGCCAGGTGACCCGAGAACTGATGGATCTGTTCAACATCGACGAACGGACGCTGAACACCCAGGGGCTTCAGGTCACCACCACCATCGACCCCAAGGCCCAGCAGGCCGCCGAGAAGGCCGTGTCGAAATACCTCGACGGCCAAGACCCCGACATGCGCACGGCGGTGGTGTCGGTCGATCCGCACGACGGCTCGATCCGCGCCTACTACGGCGGCAGCGACGCCAACGGCTTCGACTTCGCTCAGGCCGGATTGCAGACCGGGTCCTCGTTCAAGGTGTTCTGCCTGATCGCCGCGCTCGAGCAGGGGATCGGCCTGGGTTATCAGGTGGACAGTTCGCCGTTGACCGTCGACGGCATCAAGATCACGAACGTCGAGGGCGAAAGCTGCGGGACGTGCAACATCGCCCAGGCGCTCAAGCAATCGTTGAACACCTCGTATTACCGGCTGATGCTCAAGCTCAAGGGCGGACCGCAGGCCGTGGCCGACGCCGCGCACCGGGCCGGCGTCGCGACCAGCTTCCCCGGCGTCCCCCACACCCTGTCCGAGGACGGCAAGGGCGGACCACCGAACAACGGAATCGTGCTGGGCCAGTATCAAACCCGGGTGATCGACATGGCCTCGGCGTATGCCACGCTAGCCGCCTCCGGCGTCTATCACCGGCCGCATTTCGTGCAGAAGGTGGTCAATTCCGACGGCCAGGTGCTGTTCGATGCGAGCAAGTCCGAGGACAACGGCGAGCAGCGCATCCCCAAGGCCGTCGCCGACAACGTCACCGCCGCCATGGCACCGATCGCCAGCTACTCGCGCGGCCACGCGCTGGCCGGCGGCAGGCCATCGGCGGCCAAGACCGGCACCACGCAGCTGGGTGACACCAACTCGGACAAGGACGCCTGGATGGTCGGCTACACGCCCTCGCTGTCGACGGCCGTGTGGCTGGGCACCGCCAGAGGTGACGAACCGCTCGTAACGGCTTCGGGCGCACCGGTTTACGGCTCGGGGCTGCCATCCGATATCTGGAAGGCCACCATGGACGGCGCGCTCAAGGGCACGTCCAACGAATCCTTCCCCAAACCGACCGAGATCGGCGGCTACGCGGGCGTGCCGGCGCCGCCGCCCCCGCCGAAGCCGCCGGCCGAAACCGTCATTCAGCCCACCATCGAAGTGGCGCCGGGCATCACCATCCCGGTCGGACCGCCCACGACGATCACGCTCGCGCCACCGCCGCCCGGCGGCGGCCCGCCGGGTGTTCCGGAGCCGGGCGGCGGTGTCCCGCCGGGTGGGCCCCAAGCGCCGCCCCCGCCGCCGTGACCGGGGACGCGGAACACGGCGCCACCATTTCACCGCGGCCGTTGGCCGCGGACCTACGCAGCGCCGACAACCGAGACTGTCCGAGCCGCACCGACTTTCTGGGCGCCGCGCTCGCCGATGTCGTCGGGGGTCCCGTCGGCCGGCACGCGCTGATCGGCCGCGCTCGGTTGATGACGCCGCTGCGGGTGATGTTCCTGATCGGGCTGGTCTTCTTGGCGCTCGGCTGGTCGACCAAGGCGGCCTGCCTGCAAAGCACCGGCACCGGCACCGGCGATCAGCGCGTGGCCAATTGGGACAACCAGCGCGCCTACTACGAGCTGTGCTATTCCGACACGGTGCCGCTCTACGGCGCGGAGCTGTTGAGCCAGGGCAAATTTCCGTACAAGTCGAGCTGGATCGAGACCGACTCCACCGGCGCCCAGCAGATCCGCTACGACGGCCGGCCCGCGGTGCGGTACATGGAGTATCCCGTGCTGACGGGGATGTACCAGTACGTGTCGATGGCGCTGGCCAAGACCTACACGGCGCTGAGCAAGCTGGCCCCGCTTCCAGTGGTCGCCGAGGTCGTGATGTTCTTCAACGTCTCGGCGTTCGGACTCGCGCTGGCCTGGCTGGCCACCGTCTGGGCGTCCGCGGGCCTGGCCGGGCGGCGGGTCTGGGATGCGGCCCTGGTGGCGGCGTCGCCGGTGCTGATCTTTCAGATCTTCACGAACTTCGACGCGCTGGCAACGGGTTTCGCGATGGCCGGATTGCTGGCCTGGGCGCGGCGCAGGCCGATGCTGGCCGGTGTGCTGATCGGGTTGGGGGCGGCGGCAAAGCTGTACCCGTTGGTGTTCCTGGGTCCCATGCTGCTGCTGGGAATCCGGACCGGGCGGCTGCGGGCGTGGGGCCGCACCGCGGCGGCGGCCGTGGTGACCTGGCTGCTGGTGAACCTGCCCGTGCTGGTGTTCTTTCCGCGCGGATGGTCGGAGTTCTTCCGGCTCAATACGCGACGCGGCGACGACATGGACTCGTTGTACAACGTCGTGAAGTCGTTCACCGGCTGGCGGGGTTTCGATCCCAGGCTGGGTTTCTGGCAACCGCCGACGGTGTTGAACACGGTCGTCGCGGTGTTGTTCGTGACGTGTTGTGCGGCAATCGCATTCATCATCCTGACCGCTCCGCGGCGACCGCGGGTAGCGCAGGTCGTGTTCTTGGTGGTGGCTGCTTTCCTGCTGACCAACAAGGTGTGGAGTCCGCAGTTCTCGCTGTGGCTGGTGCCGCTGGCGGTGCTGGCTCTGCCGCATCGCCGGGTGCTCTTGGCGTGGATGACCATCGACGCGCTGGTGTGGGTGCCGCGGATGTATTACCTGTACGGCAATCCCAATCGTTCGCTGCCCGAGCAGTTCTTCACCACCACGGTGCTGTTGCGTGACGTCGCGGTCATCGCGTTGTGCGCGCTGGTGATCCGCCAGATCTACCGGCCCGACGAGGATTTGGTGCGCTGGGGCGGACGGGTGGACGACCCGGCGGGCGGGCCGTTCGACCGCGCACCCGACGCCCCGCCGGGCTGGCTTCCGGACTGGCTGCGGCCGGTGGGCTCACGCCGCGCGAGCGCCCCCGTGCCCGAGGACGCCGACGAACAACCGGCACTGGCGCCATGACATGACCCAGGTCGCCATCCCGATCTTTCCGCGCTTCACCGCTCTGGACGCGGTGGGGCCCTACGAGGTGCTGCAACGCATTCCGTCGATCGAGGTCGCATTCGTCGGGCACCGCCGCGGTGAGGTGCGGACCGACAACGGAATGCTCGGCGTCACCTGCGACGCCACTTTCGATGAGGTGAGCGCCCCGGAGGTGGTGGTGTTTCCCGGCGGCATCGGTACCCGCCAACTGATCCACGACGAGGCCATCCGGGACTGGCTGCGGGCGGTGCATCCGAACACCAGGTTCACCACCTCGGTCTGCACCGGCTCATTGCTGTTGGCTGCGGCCGGACTGCTCGAGGGGTTGACCGCCACCACCCACTGGGGCGCCGCCGACCTGCTCAACAATTTGGGCGCGCGCTACGTGCCCGAGCGGGTCGTCGAGCACCTGCCGCAGCGGATCATCACCGCGGCCGGGGTGTCCAGCGGCATCGACATGGCGTTGCGGCTGGTGGAGTTGCTCGTCGACCGCCAGGGGGCGCAGGCCGCCCAGCTGCTCATCGAATACGACCCGCAGCCGCCCTTCGATTCCGGTGCGCTCGCCAAGGCCGATCCGGCGACGCTGGCCAGGGTCAAGGAATACATGGCCGCCCGGCGGTAGCGGGGTTGTCCCGTCGCGCGGATTTTCTGGTCAGCCCGGTATCCGGTAGCCTGGGGCGGTTGCCGACGCAGGCGACCCTCCTGCCACGGATCGACCGTGGCCGCTTGAGACCAGAGGAGGTGGTGAGGTTTCCATGCGTCCATACGAAATCATGGTCATTCTTGACCCCACGCTCGACGAGCGCACCGTTGCCCCGTCCTTGGAGACGTTCCTGAACGTCGTCCGCAAGGATGGCGGATCCGTCGACAAGGTCGACATCTGGGGCCGGCGCCGGCTGGCCTACGAGATCGCCAAGCACGCCGAAGGCATCTACGTTGTCGTCGACCTGAAAGCCGAGCCCGCGACGGTGTCCGAGCTCGACCGCCAGCTCAGCCTCAACGAGTCGGTATTGCGCACCAAGGTGATGCGCACCGACAAGCACTAACAATCGTGGCCGCGCCGTGGACCCACGGCGGGGTGCACCTGCGTAGGCTCAGCGAGGACACGCTCATGACATCCACTACCGGAGCGGCGAGCAACAGCGTGGAACGAGGAGGAAACTGTGGCTGGTGACACCACTATCACCGTCGTCGGAAACCTGACCGCAGACCCTGAACTGCGGTTCACTCCGTCGGGTGCCGCCGTCGCGAATTTCACAGTGGCGTCGACGCCTCGGATCTATGACCGCCAGAGCGGGGAGTGGAAGGACGGCGAGGCGCTGTTCCTGCGATGCAACATCTGGCGGGAAGCCGCCGAGAACGTCGCCGAAAGCCTCACCCGCGGCTCCCGTGTGATCGTCACGGGCCGGCTCAAGCAGCGTTCGTTCGAGACCCGCGAAGGTGAGAAGCGCACCGTCGTCGAGGTCGAGGTCGACGAGATCGGCCCCTCGCTGCGCTATGCCACGGCCAAGGTCAACAAGGCCTCGCGCAGTGGCGGTGGCGGCGGCGGCGGCTTCGGCGGTGGTGGCGGCGGTGGATCCCGCCAGCAGGCCGCGCCCGCGACCAGCGCACCGGCCGACGACCCGTGGGGCAGCGCGCCGGCATCGGGCTCGTTCGGCGGCGGCGACGACGAACCGCCCTTCTAAGAACTTCAGCAGTAGAAAAGGGAAAGAAAGACAGACATGGCCAAGTCCAACAAGCGGCGCCCGGCTCCGGAAAAGCCGGTCAAGGCGCGGAAGTGTGTCTTCTGCGCCAAGAAGGATCAAGCGATCGACTACAAGGACACCGCGCTGCTGCGCACCTACATCAGTGAGCGCGGCAAGATCCGTGCGCGTCGCGTCACCGGCAACTGTGTGCAGCACCAACGCGACATCGCCATCGCGGTGAAGAATGCCCGCGAAGTGGCGCTGCTGCCCTTCACCTCCTCGGCGCGGTAGGCGTCGAAGGCCGACTGAAAGTTACGAACGATGAAGCTGATTCTGACGGCTGACGTCGACCACCTCGGTACCGTCGGCGACACTGTCGAGGTCAAGGATGGCTACGGCCGCAACTACCTGCTCCCGCGCGGACTGGCGATCGTGGCCTCGCGCGGCGCGCAGAAGCAGGCCGACGATATCCGCCGGGCCCGCGAAACCAAGGCGGTGCGCGACCTCGGCCACGCCAACGAACTCAAGACGGCGATCGAGGCGCTGGGACCGGTCTCGCTGCCGGTGAAGACCGCGGCCGATTCCGGGAAGCTGTTCGGCTCGGTGACCGCCGGCGACGTCGTCGCCGCGATCAAGAAGGCCGGCGGTCCCAACCTGGACAAACGGATCGTCCGGCTGCCGAAGTCGCACATCAAAGCCCTCGGTACGCACCCGGTGGCGGTGCACCTGCACCCCGAGGTCGACGTCGAGGTCGCGCTCGAAGTGGTCGCGCAGAGCTAAGCGCCCGACATTTGCTCATTCCCGGCGGTGGCCTTGATCGGCCGCCGCCGGGCTTCGTTGCACTGCGTGCTTGCGGCCGCCGTTTGCCCCGGGCGGTCGCGGACGTGCTCCCTAGCGAACTATTTCTGGGGTCCAGCCGAACGGCCCGCGTTACCGGCCCGTAACGCTGGGAAAATGTGGCGGAAAGCCAACACGCCCGGGACGGTAACCGGGCCCGACACGCCGTAGAGATTCTTGTCCACATGGTTTTCATGGCGTTGTATGGCCGGTATCTGCACCGATGTCCTGGCCCTTTGCTTTAATCCACAGGTTCTCCACACCCCGCTCAACACAGGTGTCGATGTATATGCACACACGATGCACAGCTTCATGAACAGCACCCCTTTTACCTAGTAGCCAGCAACGTCTAACGTCGTCCCGGCGCCGAGCGTGAGGCGCTCTGAGGCGGAGGTGTCAGGACCTCGACCTACCCTCAATGTCGGCTATCGAATGTATGTTCGTATGAGTGGAGCACGGGAGAAGGGGATCCATGGCGGTCGTCGATGATCTGACGTCGGGCATGGATGCGTCGTCGCCCAGCGAGGACTTCGGACGTCAGCCACCGCAGGACCTCGCGGCCGAACAGGCCGTGCTCGGCGGCATGCTGCTGAGCAAGGACGCCATCGCCGACGTGCTCGAGCGGCTGCGGCCCGGGGACTTCTACCGCCCCGCGCACCAGAACGTCTACGACGCGATCCTGGACCTGTACGGGCGCGGTGAGCCGGCCGACGCCGTCACGGTCGCCGCGGAATTGGACCGCCGCAACCTGCTGCGCCGGATCGGCGGCGCGCCGTATCTGCACACACTGATCTCGACGGTGCCCACCGCCGCGAACGCGGGCTACTACGCGACCATCGTCGCCGAGAAGGCGCTACTGCGGCGCCTGGTCGAGGCCGGCACCCGCGTGGTGCAGTACGGCTACGCGGGCGCCGAGGGTGCCGATGTGGCCGAGGTGGTCGACCGCGCGCAGGCCGAGATCTACGAGGTCGCCGACCGGCGGACGACGGAGGATTTCGTTCCGCTCGAGGATCTGCTCCAGCCGACGATGGACGAGATCGACGCGATCGCGTCGAACGGCGGTGTGGCGCGCGGCGTGCCGACGGGTTTCACCGAACTCGACGAGGTGACCAACGGTCTGCACGCCGGGCAGATGATCATCGTGGCGGCCAGGCCTGGCGTGGGGAAGGCCCTGGCATTGGATACGCCGCTGCCCACGCCGACCGGGTGGACGACGATGGGTGATGTCGCGGTCGGTGATGAGCTGCTTGGCGCCGACGGGACGCCGACGCGGGTGGTGGCCGCCACCGACGTGATGCTGGGACGGCCGTGCTACGAGGTGGAATTCTCCGACGGGACGGTGATCGTCGCCGACGCCGCGCATCAGTGGCCGACCTCTGGTGGCATTCGCACGTCGGCACAATTGCGCTCCGGTGCGGACAGAATCGTCGTAGCGGGGTCCGCCGGTGGGTACGCCGAACAGCGGTCCGCCACCGGGCTGCTCGTTCCGGTAGTACAGATCGAGTCGGCACGCCGAGTGGCCAGCGTGCCGGTCCGCTGCGTCGAGGTGGACAATCCCGCGCACCTGTACCTGGCGGGTCGCGGGATGGTGCCGACGCACAATTCGACGCTAGGGCTGGACTTTTTGCGGTCGTGTTCGATCAAGCACCGGATGGCCAGCGTCATCTTCTCCCTGGAGATGAGCAAGTCCGAGATCGTCATGCGATTGCTGTCGGCGGAGGCGAAAATCAAGCTCGCGGATATGCGTTCGGGCCGGATGAGCGACGAGGACTGGACGCGTCTGGCGCGGCGGATGAGCGAAATCAGTGAGGCCCCACTGTATATCGACGACTCGCCGAACCTGACCATGATGGAGATCCGCGCCAAAGCGCGCCGGCTGCGGCAGAAAGCTGACCTGCGCCTGGTCGTGGTCGACTATCTGCAGCTGATGTCGTCGGGAAAGAAGGTCGAGTCGCGACAGCTCGAGGTGTCCGAATTCTCGCGCCACCTCAAGCTCTTGGCCAAGGAGCTCGAGGTTCCCGTCGTCGCGATCAGCCAGCTCAATCGTGGTCCCGAGCAGCGCACCGACAAGAAGCCGATGCTGTCCGATCTCCGTGAGTCGGGGTGTCTGACCGCCTCGACGCGAGTCTTGCGCGCCGACACCGGTGTCGAGGTCACATTCGGTGAGCTCATGCGGACCGGCGAGCGCCCCATGGTGTGGTCTCTGGACGAGCGGCTGCGCATGGTTGCCCGCCCGATGATCAACGTGTTCCCAAGCGGCCGGAAAGAGGTATTTCGGCTGCGGCTGGCCTCCGGACGTGAAGTGGAGGCCACGGGGAACCACCCCTTCATGAAACTTGATGGCTGGACTCCATTGGAGCGATTGCAGATTGGTGATCGTATCGCCGCGCCCCGGCGGGTTCCGGAGCCCATCGATACCCAGCGAATGGATGACGCGGAAGTAATTTTGCTCGCGCACATGATCGGCGATGGTTCATGTGTGAAAAGGCAACCTATCCGGTATGCGTCCGTCGACGAGGCGAACCTGGTCGCGGTGACCTGCTCGGCCGCGCATTTTGGTGTGAAGGCGGTTCGAGACGAGTATCCCGCGGCGCGAGTCACAACGTTGCGGTTGCCGGCGCCGGATCGCTTAGCGCGTGGTAGGCGCAACCCCATCGCGGCGTGGCTCGACGGATTAGGCCTGTTCGGAAAGCGCAGTCACGAGAAGCATGTGCCGGAAGCTGTTTTCCGTGCACCCAACGACCAGGTGGCGTTGTTCCTGCGTCACCTGTGGGCGACCGATGGCTCGGTTAGGTGGGACGCCAAGGTTGGTCAAGGGCGGATCTTCTATGCGTCAACCAGCCGACGGCTCATTGACGATGTAGCGCAATTGCTGTTGCGGGTGGGTGTATTCGCGCGGATCAAGCGTGCACAAAAGGTTGGTTACCGCGACTCATGGCACCTGCACATCTACGGGGCGCAGAATCAAGCCAAGTTCCTTCGGCATGTCGGAGTGCACGGTGCGAAAGCGGTGGCCGCGCAGCAGGTCCTGGCTCACCTGGACGGCTTGGTGCGGAATCCAAACCTGGACACTGCGCCCCGAGAGGTCTGGAAGCGCGTGCGGAATGTTCTGGCTGACAGGGAGATAACCCATCGCCAGTTCGCCTCGGCGATGGCATTACAGTTCTGCGGATCGACGATGTGGAAGCACTCGCCGAGCCGGTCCAGGCTGCATCGTGCTGCGGCATTAATCGACGACCGTGAAATTCATGCGTTGGCAACAAGCGACGTGTATTGGGACACAGTTGTAGAGATTACGAGTCTTGGAGAACAAGACGTCTACGACGGGACCGTCAGCGGCACACATAATTTCGTCGCCAACAGCATCAGCGTGCACAACTCGCTGGAGCAGGATGCGGACATGGTGATCCTGTTGAACCGGCCGGACGCATTCGAAAGGGACGATCCGCGCGGGGGAGAGGCGGATTTCATTCTCGCCAAACACCGTAACGGCCCGACCAAGACGGTGACCGTTGCGCACCAGTTGCACCTCTCGCGCTTCGCCAACATGGCGCGGTGACGTCCGACGTCGTTGGTCGAACCGGCGCTACTTTGCGCTCCCGCCACCATCCTTGGTGCTCGCCGCGCAGACGGCAGGCAGGATGAGCGTGTCGATGACTCTGCGGACGAACTTCGCGTCGACGGTTTGACCGCTGATGACCCGCATCAGCCCCATTCCCGTCAAGGTGTCGGCGATAAGGGTCCAGTCCCCGTCGGGTGCGACCTCGCCGCGGGCGGCGGCCTGTCGGAGGATGGCCGTCACCACGCGCCTGCCCTTGAGCAGCATCAACTCGTCGAGGGCCGATGCGAGCTGCTGATCGTGCATCGCCTCCATTGCCACTCGCAGCACCAGATCGCTGGAGATCAGGTCGTCATCGGCGCGCGCCACACGTTCAACCACCGCGTCGAAGTCACCGGCAAGGCTGCCGGTGTCCGGGGCATCGTCGTCGATGAGGTCGGGCCGCCAATACACAAGCGCATCGGTCATCAACGCGGCCTTCGACGCCCAGCGGCGGTATATCGCCGCTTTACCAACACCCGCTCGCGCGGCGATATCGTTCATATTGGTGTCGTTGTAACCGTTTTCGGCTAATGCGGCCAGCGCGGCGTCGAGGATCGCGGGATCGCGGGATCGATCGAGCCGGCCTTGGGTACGTTGGCGCAGTTTTGATTCCGTGTCTGACAAGCATTCCGCCGCGGCGACCAACCCCGCCGCCAGCTTGCCAGACTCGGTCACGGCTCTCACGCCCTCGCTGTCGCAAGGGGCGCAGTGTTGTCGTCGTCGACCGGAGTTGGCTCGGGTCCGCCACGGCCATGCCTGGTGATCTCAAAGGTGTTGAGCGGCCACCAGAACCAGCGGCCCAGCGCGGCGGCAATCGAGGGGGTCATGAACGCCCGCACGATCAACGTATCGACCACCAGGCCGATGCCGATGGTCATGCCGAGCTGACCGACCACGCGCAGGTCGGACACGATCATCGCCATCATGGTGAAGGCGAATACCAGGCCGGCCGCGGTGACGACGCGTCCGGTCGCCCCGATGCCACGGATGATGCCCGTGTTGAGCCCGGCGTGTAGCTCTTCCCTGAAGCGCGAGACCACGAGCAGATTGTAGTCCGAACCCACTGCCAGCAGGATCACCATCGACAACGGGATCACGATCCACTGCACGCCCAGCCCCAGGATGTCCTGCCAGAGCAGCACCGACAAACCACACGCGGTACCCAAGGATGCGGCGACGGTGCAGACGATCACCAGGGCGGCCACCACACTGCGCGTGATCAGCAGCATGATCGCAAAAATCAGGATCATCGCCGCGATGATCGCAATCATGAGGTCGGTGACGACGCCGTCCTGCATGTCGGCATACAGCGATGCCGTGCCGGCGAGTGAGACCTTGGCATTACTCAGCGGGGTGCCCTTGAGGGCATCTGCGACAACACCTTTGAGGCCCCGCACATGGTCGATACCCTCCACCGAGGCCGGGTCGCCCTGGTGGGTGATGATCATCCGGACTGCCTTGCCGTCGGGTGACATGAACATCTTCATGCCACGTTTGAAGTCGGGATTGTCGAACACGTCCGGTGGCAGATAGAACAAGTCGTCATTCTTGGCCTGGTCGAAGTACAGGCCGATCTCCGTCGCGCCTTTGGCCAGCTCCTGCTGCTGGGCCTGGGTGCCGGCCTGGGTGCTATGGGTCGCGATCATGAAGTCGCGCATCTTTGTCATCGAGGTGATGGTGTTCTGCAGCACCGGCAACATCTGCGGCAGCAAATGATCCAACCGATCCAAATCGGTGGTGAGGCCTTGTATTTGGTCGGCGAGGGCGTCGATTCCGTCCAGGGTGTCGAAGACTGACCGCAGTGAAAAGCAGATCGGGATGTCGTAGCAGTGCTTTTCCCAGTAGAAGTAGCTGCGAATGGGTCTGAAGAAATCCTCGAAATCGGCGAGGCTTTGCCGCAATTCGTTGGTGGTGTCCACCATCTCGTGCGTCCTGCCAACCATGCTGTGCGTGGTTTCGGTCATCTCCTTGGTGATGGTGTACATGCGTTGCATGTTGGCGATGGTCCGGCTCATCTCGTCGGCCTGTTCGAGCATCTGCGCCGAGTTGTCGTTGTTGAACTTCGCGGCCTGCAGGGTGCCGGCGTTTTGCGCACCAAGCAGGAAGGGGATCGAGCTGTGCTCGATCGGTGCGCCCAGCGGGCGGGTGATGGTCTGCACCCGATCGATGCCCCGCATGCGAAAGACATTCTTGGCGACCTTTTCGATCACGAGCATGTCCGCGGGGGTACGCAGATCGTGATCGGCCTCGAGCATCAACAGCTCGGGGTTCATGCGGGCCTGGGAGAAATGCCGGTCCGCGACGCCCATGGCCTCGTTGGCGGGCATATCGGCGGGGGTGAACTTCTGGTCGTTGTACTGCGGCACATACGTCATCAGGGCGACGAAACCCACGACGGCGATCACGCAGGTCACCAGGACGATCGGGATGGGCCAGCGAACCACGGAGGTGCCGACCTTGCGCCAACCCGGCGAGGAGACCACGTTGTGCTTGGGGTCGAGCAGACCGAACTTCGATGCCACCGTCAGGATCGCCGGCGCCAGCGTCAGGGCTGCGGCGATGATCACCCCAACTGCGATCGCGCAGGGCAGACCCATGGTCTGGAAGTAGGGCAGCGTGGTCATGGTGAGGCACAAGCAGGCACCGACGATGGTCAGCCCGGAACCCAGGATGACATGCGAGACACCGCTGTAGGCGACATAGAACGCCTCTTCGGAATCGAGGCCTTTCGATCTCTCCTCGTGATATCGCCCGAGTAGGAAGATTACGTAATCTGTCCCGGCGGCCAAGGCCAGCATGGTCACCATGCTCACCGCGTACGGCGTCAAGCCGATGATGTTCAGGTTGCCCGCCGTGGCCGTAATGCCCTGTGCGGCAAATAGTTCCAGGCCGATGATGACCATGGAAACCAGCATCGTCACGACGGAGCGGTAGACGATCAGAAGCATCACAATGATGACGCCGACCGACACCAGCTCCATGATCGCCATGCTTTGGTGCCCTGCCACGCTGGTGTCGGCATTGAGCACGGTATTACCGGCGACATGGGCCTTGATACCCGGAGGCGCTGGTACCGACGCAACGATGTCACGCACGGCTGCCACCGACTCGTGGCTGGGCGTCGTGCCCTGGGGGCCATTGAGGAAGATCTGCACGTAGGCGGATTTGCCGTCCACGCTCTGAGAGCCCGCCGCGGTCAGCGGATCACTCCAGAAGTCCTGGACGTTCTGCACGTGCTGATGATCGGCTTCCAGCTTGGCGACGATCTTGTCGTAGAACTTGTGCGCCGCGTCGCCGAGCTTGTCCTTGCCCTCCAGCACGACCATCGCTGTGGAGTCGGAATCGTACTGCTGAAACACCTTGCCGATGTGCAGCATCGCCCGATACGAATCCGAATTGGTGGGGCTGATAGGCACTGAACGCGTCGCCGCGACGGCATCGAGCGACGGGGTCAAGATGCCCAGGCCCACCGCGACGAGCACCCAGAACACGATGATCGGTACCGAGAAGATCCGGACCATCCGACCAACGAACGGGCGGTGCGGCTTCGTGTGCAAGTTGCTCATACGGATTTCACCAAGCAGTAGATGAACGGTTTGATGGCGTCGGTGCTCGTCCTGCTGTCACGCACCTGACCGTCGACGGTCACCTGACACCGAAGATCGTGGGTGCCCCGATCGCCCTGGGCCAGGATGTTGGCCGACATCGACGGCAGCGTCGTCACGATCGTGAAAGACCAGGGCAGCGGGGCGTTTTCGATGAGATGGGGTTGTCCGTTCTCATCGAGGTAGTTGAGATTCGCGGTCCCACCCGCCCCGGTGACCTCGTACCGGATGTGCTTCGGATTGAAGTTCGCGGTAATTCCGGATCCCTCCGCCAGATTCGGGCCGTGATGCCCGGTGGACTCCCGGATGCGGGTGATCGCGTACGCGCCTAGTGCCACGACCACCACCAGCAGCAGCGGGATCCAGAACCGTCTCAACACTCGAAACACCGCGTGCGTTCCCCCAGCTTTCGTTGCGTTCAGTCAGACGCCGGACAGCCCGGTTGACGCGAGAAGATGGCTGCCAACCGAAGCGAAACTCGGGTTCCGAGTCAGCGACGGTGGCTACGCTAACACCGTCGCGTCAACCACGCCAACCGACCCGGGGGGCGTTGACGGGGTGGCGAGCTGTGTGCGCAACGGAGCCGTGATCGCATGGCCTTCACGCCGTAGCCGGTCGATTGGCATCGCGTCGAGCGGCGCGTAAAGGAGTCGTCCACCGCCACGCAGGTTGGCAACCTACGGTGATGATCGACGCGTAAATCTCGTCCGGTGGGTGCCCCCGGCGCGGCGCCGCCGTAGAAGACGGATTCAGGGACTCCAATTGTGGGGTAGGCTGAAGGGCGAATGTGTTCTGCATTCGCGAAAGTAAACGAAAGAAGTACAAGAGATATGACGCAAGGAACCGTGAAATGGTTCAACGGCGAAAAGGGCTTCGGCTTCATCGCCCCCGATGACGGCAGTGCGGACGTCTTCGTCCACTACTCCGAGATCCAGGGCGGTGGCTACCGCTCACTGGAGGAGAATCAGCGGGTTCAGTTCGAGGTAGGACAGGGCGCCAAGGGCCCCCAGGCCACCGGAGTGACCGCGGTCTGATCTTTACGTAATCTGTGGGCCGGCAAGGGATTACCCTTGTCGGCCCACAGATCGTTTACGGCCGGTGCCGCGGGCCCCGCGGCTCGGTCGACAAGCTGCGCGACGTATTTGCGGCCCATGCCGCGGTGGGGCGCGCCGACCAATTGCACCCCATAGGTGCCGGCCCCAATCCTGGCCTCAATCGCGAACAGCCGGGTCATATCATACTCGAAGTACTAATGTCCATCGAATTCTATTGGCAGAACGATGTTTTCGGCGACGCACTGGTTGAGCGGTGGAAGTTCGTCAAGGGTAGGACCATCCCTGATTCCGAAACCCGAGCAGCGGGATAGCGACGGAAGCTGTGCGACTGGTTCACTCTGGAGGCGGTGGTGCCTCGCCACAATCGGTAAGCCTCGGCTGGGAAAACGTCACCGAGCCGACACCGCCGAGGGTCATCCCGTTGTCCGCGAGCGTCATGGTGGTCGTGTACGGGCAGGTCTGAATTCCGGTCAGCCCGGTCAAGAACTCGACTTCGTAGGCGTACAGGAACGAACGCACGAGCTGGTCGGCATTCCACGGCACATCCAGCGCGAAGCCGAGGGATGACGCCGAACGTGCTCCGAGGACCCGTGGTCCCACCTCGCCGATCCCTGGTGTCAGGCGGAACGGGGTTCCGTCCTGCTTCGTGCCCGACACACTGCCGCTGCGGATGCGGTAACCGGTGGCGCCCGAAGGTACGAGCGGGCCTCTCGGGATCTTGGTGCTGAACAGAATCGAGTAGTTCGTACCTCCGGCGATGGCCGTTGTGCTGAAACTCGTCGAGGTGAATTCCTGGGGTAGCTGCACCGCGCAGTTGCCGACCATGCCGGATGGATCGCTGCACTCCGAAGGCTCGGCCAACGCGGCGGGTACGACGAGCGCGGCGCCCACGACGGGCACCGATAACGCGGCGCCCCGCATGAACACCCGGCGGGAGAAAGCGTCGTTGATGATGTCGGTCAATGCGAGCGCCTCCTTCGTGTGTCGGCCGACGCTACCGCGATAGCCTAGTCCGGCAGCGACAATGGCGCGACCACCCGGGAGCGGTCAGTAATCCCAGACGGTCGGTACGCACCGAAAGACGTTGCCGGCGACCGCGACCCGGCACACTGACGGGAACGGCAAGTGGGTGGCCACCAGCGACTCGCCTGTCGAGGCCAACTCCCGCAGGAGACGCACCCGAACGCGGGCCGCCTCCTCGGGGTCGTGCTCGAATCCGTTGTGCCACTCGGGGTTTTCGAATCCGACCTGAAACACGGCGTCACCCGCGAATGTCAGCCGGTCGCCGCCCGAAGCCAGGCGGACCACACTGTGCCCGGGGGTGTGACCACCGGTGCGGGTGACGAACACGCCCGCCGCCACCTCGTAGTCCGTCTCGAACGTCCGGAGCCGGTCGCGGTACTCGTCCAGGAATCGCGAGGCGACCGAGCGAAGCACGTCCGGTATCGGCTCCGGCATGGTGGTGTGGGAGAAGTCGGGTGCCTCCCAGAAATCGGCTTCTGCGGCCGCCACGTGGATCCGCAGGTCCGGACGCAACCGGTCCTTCAGCCCTTCGGTGAGCAGCCCGCCCACGTGATCCATGTGCAGGTGGGTGAGCACCACGTCGGTCACGGATGCCAGATCGACACCCGCGGCCTCCAGTCGCTTCGCCGTTTGCCCCGCCCGCGGGAAGTCCGGGAACTCCAGCCCCAGCCCGGCGTCGACCAGGATGGTCCGGTCACCACTACGCACCACGACCACGTTCAGCGGCCAGTCGACCACCTCAGGCGGCAGGAAGTTATCGCCCAGCCAGCCTGCCAGCTCGGCGGGGGCGGCGTTGGTGGCCAACGTCGAGGTGGTTATCGGTAGCACCCCATCGCTGATCACCAGCACGTCAATCTCGCCGACCCGCACCGCGTAGCGCGACGGCACCAACTCGTCCGCCGGGGCCATCCGGGCGTCTGAGGCGTGCGCCAGGCTCATCTTCGTCTCCTCGATAGTTGAAGGGCGGACCCGAACGGGCCGGCGAGGAATGGTGGAAAATTCATGCCGGTCCGGGTCGCACGGCATGAGCTTCGCGTGTCCAGGCAGTCCTTCGCGCCCTTGAAAGTGCGTAGTCCGTGTCCCGGCGTGCGTAGTCGAACACGCGGCCTCTCGCAGGTTGATCACAACGAGGCCAGCCGTCCTGAACGAACACGCCCGCCTTGATGAGGTCGACCCCACGGTGTGCTATACAGATGTACAGCGAAGCCATTACTTCAGCGGAAGGACCGTCATGACCAACGGCGACGAGCTCAAGCAACTGCAGCAGCGGGTGCAGTACCTCGAGGATCGCACCGCCATCCTCGACTGCGTGATGAACCAGTCCCGTGGGCATGACCGCCACGACACGGAACTGATGGGCAGCGTCTATTTCGAGGACGGCGTGGACGAACACGGCCCGACCGTGAAACTCGGCCCCGAATACGGGGATTGGGCCAACAACGCGCACAGCATGGTCTTCGAGGACCACCTGCACAACATCACCACCCACACCTGTGAGATCAATGGCGACGAAGCCCATGCGGAGAGCTATGTCATCGGGGCGATGCGGGCCAAGGGCGGCAAGATCGTGTCGCTGATGGGCGGCCGTTACCTCGATCGCCTCGAGCGCCGCGACGGGGTCTGGAAGATCGCGCTGCGCCGCTGCACCCTCGAGTGGATGATGAGCGGCGATTCCTCGGCGATGGCATCGGGCGCCGTCAAGGGCTTCATCAAGGGCAAGTGGGACCGCACCGATCCCTCCTACGCCCGTCCGCTGACGATCGAAGACGTCCCCGCCGAACGGTGGTGAACCTCAGCGACGAGGTAGATCGCCTCGGTTGGAATCCGGTCTGTGGTTACAACCCCAGCAGACCTCGCGTCTCGCCTGTGTCTCAGACACCTGCGGGGCCGGGCCCGCCGTGCATGTACAGCGTCTGGCCCGAGCAGTAACTGGACGCATCGGAAGCGAAAAACAGTACCCCGTAGCCAATCTCATCCGGCTCGGCAACGCGACCCGAGGCGTTGGTCTGTCCGATCACGTTGACGTCGAAGCCCTGACGCTCTGCGTCGGCTTCTAGGCCGGGCGTGCGGATGGCGCCGCAGGCGATGCAGTTGACCCGCACGCCCTTGCGGGTCCAGGCCGCGGCCATCGAGCCGGTGAGGTTGTTCAGCCCGGCCTTCGCGGCGGCATACACCGGCGCCTGGGGCATGGCCAACAGGCCGGCGCCGGACGAGATGTTGACGATGGCGCCCTTGCCCGCGGCGATCATCGGCTTGGCGGCCGCGCGCGACAGATACCACGCACTGGACAGGTTCAGGTCCAGCACCCGATGCCACTCGTCGTCGGTCCACTTCATCAGGGATTTGGTCTCACCGCCACCGGCATTGTTCAAAAGCACATCCAGGTGGCCAAATTCGGCCAGCGTCGTATCGACGAGGGACTGGCACGCCGCGGCATCGGTCACGTCGGTCGGCACGGCCAGTGCCCGCCGTCCCAGTACCTCGATCTCGGCGGCCGTGGCCTTCAGCGGCTCCTCCCGCCGTCCGGCGAGCACGACGTCGGCGCCGTATTCGGCCAGGACCAGTGCCGAAGCCCGGCCGATCCCAGTGCCGCCGCCGGTGATGACGGCAACCCGCCCCTGCATCGAGAACCTGTCGTCCACAACACCACTTCCCATCGTCGCGACCGGCAACAGACGCAATACGACTGTACAACATCAGCGAAATGCGGCCGCCTTGTCTACGGCGTACGTATCGCTGTACATTCGTACAGCACACACCCAATGTCGGTGCGGCAAGGAGCGTGTCTGAGATGAGCCGAGTGGCGGTGGTGACCGGCGGCGGATCGGGCTTGGGTCGGTCGATCTGCACGATGCTCGCTGCCGACGGGCACCGGGTGGCCGTCCTTGATCTGAACGAGGAGGCAGCCACCCAGGTCGTCGCCGAAATCCACGAGGCGGGAGGCAAAGCCGTCGCGGCCGGTGTCGACGTATCGGAGGAAGCGTCGGTTCACGCCGCGTTCGACACGGTGCGAGCACAGTTCGGGCCCGTCGAGATCCTGGTGACCAGCGCGGCCATCGGCGGGTTCACGCGGTTCGACCAGATCACCCTGGCGGAGTGGAATCGGTTCCTCGCGGTGAACCTGACCGGCACCTTCCTGAGCCTGCAGGCCGGCCTCGCGGACATGGTCCCCGCCGGATGGGGGCGCATCGTCACCATCTCGTCGGCGGCCGGCCAACAGGGCGCGCCACGTCAGGGCCATTACTCGGCCACCAAGGGCGGGGTGATCGCGTTGACGAAGACCGTCGCGCGGGACTACGCCGGAAAAGGCGTCACCGCCAACACCATTCCGCCATTCGCGATCGACACCCCGATGCTGCGCGAACAACAGCGGCTGGAAAAGCTGCCGCCGACCGAGTACCTGACGCGGGCGATTCCCGCCGGCCACCTGGGCTCGCCCGAGGACGTCGCCGGATTGTGCTCCTACCTGTGCACCGACGCCGCGGGCTACATCACCGGCCAGGTGATCGGCGTCAACGGCGGTGCCGTCATCTAGGCCGAATGCCAAACGAATCGCGCCGCTCGGCAATAACTTTGGAGGCAGCAGATGGACGACCTGTACTACGATCCCTGGGATGTCGAGATCGACCTCGACCCCTACCCGACGTATCGCCGGCTTCGCGACGAATCCCCGCTCTATTACAACGAGCGGCACAACTTCTGGGGCATCAGCCGCTACGCCGACGTCGACGCGGGGCTCAAGGACACCACTCGCCTGAGCTCGGCCAAGGGCGACATCCTCGAAGTCGTGCTGACAGATCCGATGATCCCGGCAGGCGTCTTCATCAATGAAGATCCCCCGGTGCACACCATCCACCGCGCCATCGTGTCGCGCGCATTCACACCGAAGAAGATGCGCGCCATCGAGGACAAGGTGCGCGCGTTCTGCACCGCCTGCCTCGATCCGCTGGTTGGCGGTGAACGCTTCGACTTCGTCCAGGACCTCGGGGCCGAACTCCCTATGAAAACGATCGGGATGCTCGCCGGCATCCCGGATTCCGAGCAGCCCGCGGTGCGCGCCCACGCCAACGCGGTGCTGCGCAACGAAGCCGGCAAGCCTATGCACGTCGACAAGGAGCACTACTTCACCGGCGAGATGTTCGGCGAATACGTCGAGTGGCGCGAGAAGCACCCGTCCGAGGACCTGATCACCGAGCTGCTGAACGTCGAATTCGACGACGAAACCGGAACCACGCGCAAGTTGACCAAGCAAGAGCTGGTCATCTTCCTCGCCGTCGTCGCCGGCGCCGGCGTCGAGACCACCGGTCGGCTGTTCGGGTGGATGGGCAAGGTCCTGGCCGAACACCCCGACCAACGCAAGGAACTCGCCGAAGACCACTCCCTGATCCCGACGGCGATCGAGGAACTGCTGCGCTTCGAGCCGCCCGGGCCGCACGTCGCGCGCTACGTCGCGACCGAGGATGTCGCGTTCCAGGAGCAGATCGTGCCGGCCGGCAGCGCGATACTGCTGATGCTCGCCTCGGCCAATCGCGACGAACGGCACTTCGAGGACCCCGACCGGTTCGACATCCGCCGTAAGCCTGGCGGACACCTCACCTTCGGTCGCGGCGCCCACTTCTGCGTCGGCTCACCACTGGCCCGCCTCGAGGGCCGCGTCGCGCTCGAGGAGGTGCTCAAGCGATTTCCCGAGTGGACCATCGACATGGACAACGCGCGTCGTTCGCGCACTTCGACCGTCCGGGGCTGGGACTCCATGCCCGCGATCGTCGGCTGACCCGACAGACAGGAGAACTCTCATGTCGTCCGCACCGTGCGTGGCCGTCGTGACCGGAGCCAGCCGCGGCGCCGGAGCCGGCATAGCCCACGCCCTCGGACAGCACGGCGCCACCGTGTACGTCACCGGCCGCAGCGAGAACGCCGGCGACGCCGCCCTGCCCGGCACCATCCACCGGACGGCCGAAATGGTCAGCGCCGCAGGGGGACAGGGCATCGCCGTGCGTGTCGATCACGGCGACGACGAACAGGTCAAGGCGCTGTTCACCCGGATCGAGCAGGAACAGGGCCGCATCGACATCCTGGTGAACAACGCCGCCCTCATCCGCGACGAAATGATGGGGCGCACCAAGTTCTGGGAAGAGCCGCTCAATGTCATCGACACCCTGGATGTCGGCGTGCGCAGCAGCTACGTCGCCACCGTCTATGCCGCACCCCTGATGCTCCCGCAGCGACGCGGCCTGGTGGCCTTCACCTCCTCGTCGGGCTCGGTGCACTATGCCTTCGGACCCGCCTACGGAGTGCCGAAAGCCGCCGTCGACAAGATGGCCGCCGACATGGCCGTCGACTTCAAAGACACTGGGATCACGGCGGTATCGATCTGGATGGGATCGCTGCTCACCGACCGCGTCCGCGCCATCATCGCCAGCAACCCCGAGAAATTCGGGCACATCCTCGACAGCGCCGAAACACCCGAGCTCACCGGACATGTGATCTGGGCGCTCTACAACGACCACCAATGCATCGAACTCAGCGGCCAGACGCTCATCGGCGCGGAACTGGCCGTCAAGTACGGCATCCACGATGAAGACGGCCGGCAACCACCCTCCTACCGCGACCTGTTTGACGTCCATCCACACACCCAGTGTGCGCACGTGATGCGCTAGCCGAGCGGCACCGCGGTGTCGCTATGCAGTTGCGCTGCGCCCTGATTCGATCCGGCTTCCCTGGAGAAGTCCGCCCTGAACGCTACGGTGAACGCCGTTGGGCGGTCTTACGTTTCGGCGCTGGGGCCGGTTCGATCGAGTCCAGGTACTTCTCGAAGGCGTTGGTGACTTCCTTGTGGGCGGTCTTGACGCCGATGCCCTCTTCGAGGTTAAGGAACTTGGGCAGCCCGGAGATCAGCAGTTGCAGGGCGGGTAGCGAGAAGTGTCCACCCGGGCGTGCGCTCTTGCCGAATTTGGCGACGAGCGCATCGACCTGACGTTTGCGGTTGGCCTGGGTCACCGCGGCGATCTCGGCCTGGATGGATTTGCGGTGGTTGCCCAGAGCCATGAATTCCGTCATCAACGCGCCCGATGCCTCGGTACGGCTGAACTCCCACAATGCGCGGAGTGGATCATCGGGGCGCGATTCGAGCACTTTGTCGAGGAGCCGTCGGCTGCGTTCGGAATAGCGGCGGATCGCCGAGAGAAAAATGTCGTCGAGTGTCGGGAAGTAGTACTGGACCAGGCTGGGCGTGACCCCGGCGGCCGAGGCCAGGGCGCGGTAGGTCACGCTCGCGTATCCCTCGTCGAGCATCATTTTCTCGACATGGTCGAGCAGGGTGTCCCGGGTCTTGGACGTCTCGGCGCCCACACGCCGCGCGGATGCTGCCATGTTCTCCTCGTTCAGCCGGTTCGTTGTATTGTGACACCGGTGGCACGCTGTACAGGCGTACAGTGCCGGGCGATTCTGAGATTGTGGCGCGGGGGTCTTGCGCCGAAGGGGGGGCGCCGTCGCCCGGTCACGTCAACCCGATCTCCCGCTGCATGCGGTGGCCGGCAACATCTCTCGACAACTGGCCGCCGAAAATCTTCGCCAGGCCCTTGCCAAGATCGCCGACCCGAGCTATATAAAAACTATGCCGCAAGGCATAGATAACCGATGCGAACAGACACCAGATGGGAGTGTTGGAGGTGACGACCATGTTGGTTCGTAGCGATCCGTTTCGTGACCTCGACCGCTTCACTCAGCAGCTATCGGGCACCGCGGCACGTCCTGCCGCGATGCCGATGGATGCCTGGCGCGACGGCGAGCAGTTCGTGGTCGAATTCGATCTGCCGGGAATCGATGAGCAGTCGCTGGACCTCGACATCGAGCGCAATGTGGTGACGGTGCGCGCCGAGCGCCCCGACGTCGATCCAAGCCGGGAGATGCTGGCAACCGAACGGCCGCGTGGGGTGTTCAGTCGGCAACTGGTGCTCGGCGACAATCTCGACACCGAACATATCGACGCGTGTTACGACGCCGGGGTACTGCGGTTACGTATCCCTGTGGCCGAGAAGGCCAAGCCACGCAAGATCGCGGTCAACCGCGGGGATAGGCAGCAGACCGCAATCAGCGCCTGATGGGCCGGTGCCATGCTGACAGAACGTGAGTTGGTGATGACGCACTGCGGCACCGGGACAGCGGCGCCCGGCACCGACGCCGAGGGATCAGCAGGCCGGCAGACGGGGCTCTTGCTGGCCGATGATCCGGAGGTGGCGGTCCTGATTGCCGAGGTCGACGCCATCTTGTGCGCGGCGTCAGTCACCCTGCTTCGTCGGCCACCGGCGCCACCAGTGGCCGGGTGCGCCCTGCTTGGGCCCCGGTCACCTGGTCGGTCCTGGGAGGTATGCGCACCGCCATGGCGCGCGCCCGCGCCCAATGTGCGCGCCGTGCAGCGCAGCCCTCCGCGGCGACCGTCGGCCAAGCCCGGTAACACCAGGATGGAGAAAGGCAGGTGATGAGATCACAACGAGGATGAATGGGCCAGTCCGCCGCGCCCGGGCAACTCCGTGGGCACTACCTCGATCCTGCACGGATGAGGTTCGGCCACTGCCATAGCCAGGCGACTCGTCCGGGGGCGGGCGGCCCACCCTCACAAAGCCAAACATGTTGACAGTCGGGGTTATTCATCAGTCGCGAAGGAGGGTAACCGTGATCGAACCAGCCATGCTCAACAGCCGTGCGCGCAGATACTTCGGTGCGCGGGACAGCTTTTTGCCAGTGGAGGCCGACCCCGCCGACTGGGCAGAACAGCAACTGTCGGTACCCCTGCCCGACGACGAATATCCCCATCTCGGTGGTGACCGCCGCGTCCTGATCTCGATGTCGGGCGGCGCCGACATCGACTGATATCGCATTGCGTTGAGGTCCAGCTTGTTTGAATCGGCAGGTTCCGTGCCTCACGACCTGGCCTGAGACTTGTTGGCCGGAGTGTGGCCGGCGCGTGACCCTCCCGCGACCGTGACGAAGGACGCTCATCACGTGACGGTAATCGCGGCGATCTGCGCGCTCACGACAGCGACGTGCATCGGCTACTACGTCGGCCGCCGTGCGCGTCCCACGCGGCCGAGCTGGAAGAAGCGCACCAGCAGGATCGCGCTGGGCAAGCTGGCGATCAACCTGGTCGCGGTGGTCACGGCACGCCGACTTCGGCAGAGCCTGCAGCTCGAGCGGATGTTCGCGAGTGGGCGAAGATCGAGACCGGTTGCCCCACTTGACCTTCTGCGGGGTAGCGTCGTGCGGATGCGGTCCTACTAGCCTGCCCGAAGCATGCACGCCGCATCGAACTCGCCGCGACGAAGGAAGAGAGCTGGCATGGCTGCGCTGCAGGACAAGGTGGCGCAACGGTTTTCGGCATCGGTCGCGACGCCGGACGCCTGGCCGGCGTCTTCGCCGACGTGGAACGCGGCCGCCACGCATCGGTGGACATCGCTTCGCCCCGGGCCTGCAGGGACGCGGTCGAGCAGTGCGTCAACGAATTCGGCGGCTTAGACATTCTCGTCAACGTCGCCGGCAAACACCAGATGCGCCGCACGGAGTCGATGTCCGACGCCGACTGGGAGCAGGATGTCGCCGTCAACCTGAACGGCCCCTTCTTTCTCTGCCGGGCCGCGCTGCCCCGCCTGCTGGAGCGAGGCGGAAACATCGTCAACGTCAGCTCGATCGCCGGTGTCGAGGGCCAGGCGTACTCGGCCGGCTACTGCGCCGCCAAGCATGGGCTGATTGGCCTTACCCGCGCGCTGGCCGTCGAATACACGGCGGATCGCCTGCGCGTCAACGCCGTGTGCCCGGGCGGGATGCTCACACCCCAAATCGAACAGTTCAGCGCCCCGGACAATCCGAACTACGACCTGATCATGCGCACGGCCTCCCCACGCGGCATGATGCAGCCGCTCGACGTCGCCAACGTGATCGCCTTCCTTGCCAGCGACGCCGCCGCGGCCATCCACGGCGCCGTCTATCGCGTCGACAACGGCAAGGGCGCCGGATAACGGTTGGGGCACGTTTCGGTCAACCGTCGACATGTCATGCGCCGCCACGGTTCTCGTGGCCGACAATTCGGGACATGAGGCAGTCGCGGGAGCCCGACGTTGGCGCGTGAGATCTCACGGCAGACGTTTCTGCGGGGCGCCGTCGGGGCGCTAGCCGCGGGGGCGGTGCTCGGCTCACCCCGTGCTTTCGCCGATCCCAGGCCGTCCGGGTGGGAAGGCCTTTCCACCGCGCTCGGCGGCAAGGTGCTGCTCCCGGACAGCCCCCAATTCGCCAGTGCCAAACAGGTTTTCAACACCAACTACAACGGGTCCACGCCGGCGGCCGTCGTCACCCCCACGTCGGCGGCCGACGTGCAGAAGGCGATGGCGTTCGCCGCCGCCCACAACCTCAAGGTCGCTCCGCGCAGTGGCGGGCACTCCTACATCGGAGCGTCGACCGCCAACGGGACCATGGTGCTCGATCTGCGCCAACTGCCCGGGGACGCCAACTACGACGCGGCCACGGGGCAGGTCACGGTGACGCCGGCCACCAGCCTCTACACGATGCACCGGACGCTTGCCGCGGCCGGCCGGGGCGTCCCGACGGGCACCTGCCCATCGGTCGGCGCCGCGGGGCACGCGCTGGGCGGCGGCCTGGGTGCCCAGTCCCGGCACGCGGGTCTGCTCTGCGACCAGCTGACATCGGCGTCGGTCGTGCTGCCCAACGGCCAGGCGGTCACCGCATCCGCGGCCAGCAACCCCGACCTGTTCTGGGCGCTGCGCGGCGGCGGTGGCGGCAACTTCGGTGTGACGACCTCGCTGACCTTCGCGACGTTCCCCACCAAGGACGTCGACGTCGTCAACCTCAACTTCCCGCCGGAGTCGTTCGCCCAGGTCCTCGTCGGATGGCAGAACTGGCTGCGCACCGCGGACCGAAACAGCTGGGCGCTGGCCGACGCCACCGTCGACGCGACGGGCACGCATTGCCGAATCATGGCGACCTCCCCGGCCGGATCCGGCAACAGCACGGCGGCGGCCATCACCCAGGCGGTCGGAATGCAGCCCTCCGGCACCGAGAACCACACCTTCAACTACATGGACCTGGTGAACTACCTGGCGGTCGGGAACCTCAACCCGTCACCGCTCGGCTACGTCGGCGGATCCGACGTCTTCGCCACCGTCAACGCGGGCGTCGCGCAGGGGATCGCCGCGGCGGTCAACGCCTTTCCCCGCGGCGCCGGGCGCATGTTGGCGATCATGCACGCGCTCGACGGCGCCCTTGCCACCGTGGCGCCGGGGGCGACGGCCTTTCCCTGGCGCCGGCAGTCGGCGCTGGTGCAGTGGTACGTCGAAACCGGCGATCCTGCGGCCGCGACGAATTGGCTCGGCACGGCACACCAAGCGGTGCAACAGTATTCGGTCGGCGGCTACGTGAACTACATCGAGGCCGGCCAGTCGCCGGCGCGCTATTTCGGCCCGAACCTGTCTCGGCTGAGCGCGGTGCGGCAAAAGTATGATCCCGGCCGGGTGATGTTCTCCGGGCTGAATTACTAGGCGGCGGGCAGGGCCCGCAAGTCGGTGATTAGACCAGCTTTGCACGGGGTACTTCCACTGCATCTGTGCGAATGAGGGGTTTGGTGAATGGCAGTGGAACACGGTCGCGCACGGTGCCCGCGATGCATGGCATGGGCGCAGTACAGCTTTCTAGAGCGCGACGACAAGCTCGAGTATCAGGTCCGTTGCGATGCGTGCGGCAACGTCTACTCCGAAGTCACCACCGCGTCGACCGCCACGACGCCGGCCGCCTAGCCGCCCGACCTGCTGCGTTACGGAATTTAACCCTCGTGTAAAGTCGAGGACGCGAGCCAAGACGCCCCCAACCCGGAGTAGCGCCTAGTGCGCGCAAACGCCGTGCGGAACGCGTTGAAAGGGGCGGCGTGGACGACATTTTGGCGCGAGCCGGCATCTTCCAGGGAATTGCACCCGACGCGGTCGCCGCGTTGGCCCGCCACCTGCAGCACGTCTCCTTCCCGCGCAGGCGCACCGTCTTCGTCGAGGGCGAGGCGGGCGACGACCTCTTCGTGATCTTGGCGGGTTCGGTGAAGATCCGTCATCAGACCGCCGACGGCCGTGAAACCGTCTTCGCGGTGCTGGGCCCCGGCGACGTGTTCGGCGAGCTCGCACTGTTCGATCCGGGCCCGCGAACCTCGACGGTGATCACGCTGACCGAGGTGGAGACCGTCAGGATGGACCGCCACGCCCTGCGAACATGGATGGCCGAACGCCCCGAAATCGCGGAGCAGCTGCTACGGGTGCTGGCGCGTCGGCTCCGGCACACCAACAACACGCTGTGCGACTTGATCTTCACCGATGTGCCCGCCCGGGTCGCCAAGCAAATCCTCGATCTGGCAATGCGTTTCGGTACCAACAGCGGGGGACCGGTGCGCGTCGAGCATCACCTCACGCAAAAGGAGCTCGCTCAACTCGTCGGTTCCTCGCGCGAAACGGTCAACAAGGCGCTATCGGATTTCACCCAGCGCGGCTGGATCCGGCAGCAGGGCAAGGCCCTGATCATCGACCAGCCCGCGAAGCTGGCCCGCCGCGCACGGGCCTAGGTGATCGACCAGAATTCCAGCAGCGTCCGTAGCGTCGCGACCAGGGGAAGCGGCTGGTCCAGCATCGGGTGATGACCGGCTTCGGCCAGCTCGACAAACGGGCCCCTCAGCTGCAGGAGGGAGCGAATCCGTTCGGCCATGGCGGGCGGCACCAATCCGGCCTCGCAACGCAAATACCCTACGCGGCAGCGCATCGCGGCGAGCATGCTCTCCAGCGATTCCTCGTCAGCGGGCGTCGGATCGAGATACTCACCGCCGTAAATCGCCGGATCGAATTTCCAAACCCAGCCCCCGTCGGACTTGCGTACCGACTCCGCCGCGATATGCCGGCGGACATAGGGGAGGATCAACTCCTGCGACGGCACGGCCGTAAACCGGGCCAGGATCTCGTCTTTCGTCCGATATTCGGTGTGTTTGTGCCGGCGTAGGCGTTCTTCCTCCGGCGCACGCTCCCACAGCGGCGAATCGATCACCAACATGCTGTTGATCTGCCGGCTGTGGTGCATCGCCGTTGTGGATGCGACCCAACCGCCCATGCTGTGGCCGACGATGGTCGGCCTCCCGGCGGGGCCCGCGGCGGACGCGGCGGCCATCACTTCGCTCGCCCAGATCCGCAGGTCATAGTTGGCGCGCGACCCGCTGTCGCCATGGCCGGACAGATCCAGCGCAATCACCCGGTGGGTACGGGAAATGAACGGCGCGATGTGGTCCCACCAACCGGAGTGGGCTCCGCCGCCTTGGATCAGCACCACCGGCGGCTGGTCGGCGGCACCCCAAATGCGTAGGTGGATACGGCAGCCGTCGACATCGACCTCGCCGTGCTCGGGCTGTTGATCGAGTGCGGCAGTGAACCACGCCGGTGTAACGGGTAGCTGGCGCGAACGGGAGAACAGTTTGACCCTCCCTATTCGTGATGCAGGTCAGCCGCGCCGACGCCCCACTTTAACTGCAGCGGAACAATTTCGAAAGCATGCTCGCGCATCCACGGCGGCCCTGTGGGTGGCAGCGAATCATCGGAATGGACGCCAGGAGGGCCACCCATGTCCCAAAAGCTGTGCATAGATCCAACTTTCACCGTGTTGAGGTGCGTGCCGTTGTCCGGGAGGGACTGCGATCTCCACGGATCCCGCCGGTCGGCCGTGGCGGAAGCCGTATTATCATCGCCTTAATATTCTTACCATAACCTTAGATTTGCGGTATGCTGCTGCGGCATGGGTCACACCACAAACCGTGTGGGCTCCTCTGTTCACAGGCCTGTGCCGTGAACGCCTCGCGTGAGCACGCCGTTGTGCTAGGTGCGGGGATCGCGGGTCTGCTTGCCGCGCGGGTACTTTCGGATGTCTACGACTCGGTGTGCGTCATCGAGCGTGACAAGACTCTCGGCCTTCCCATTCACCGGAAGGGTGTGCCACAAGGGCGTCACATCCACAATTTCCTGAGCCGCGGCACGCAGGTGCTCGCCGAACTGTTTCCCGGGCTGATTGACGAGCTGGGCGCCGCCGGTGCGGTTGTCATCGACGACGGCGACTTGTCGCGGCTTTATGTGCGGGCGGGCCGCTACGAGCTCCAACGTGCGGGCACGTTGACCGGTCCCACGGCGGTGACGTTGTGCCTGGCGACGCGACCTTTTGTGGAGTCCCATGTGCATCGACGCGTCGCGAATCTGCCCAACGTGCGGTTTCTCGAGGGCCATGAGGTGATCGAGCCGCTCACCGAGGCAAATGCCATTGCCGGCGTGCGAATAGTGCAGCACGACAACGGCACGCCGGGGGACCTGGCCGCCGATCTGGTCGTCGACGCGATGGGCCGGTCCGCCCGCACCCCGGCGTTTTTAGAGGGGATGGGCTACGGACGCCCGCCCGAGACGCGCTCCACCGCCATGCTGGGCTATTCCAGCCAACTGCTGAGCATCCCTAACGGATGCATCAACGAGCAGATGGTCGTGTTCAACCTCGGGCTCCGTGGCAAGCCCGGCGGGCTGCTGCTGGCCTGCGAGAACGACACCTGGATGTTCGCGGTCGCCCGCACCATCGACACGGGCGGGGCGCCACCCGATTTCGCCACCATGCTTGCGCTGGCCGAGGGTGCATTGCCCCCGGAAATCATGGACGGGCTACACCGCGCGCACCCGCTCGCGGACATTGCCACCTTCCGCAATCCCGCGGCGGTTTGGCGGCGCTACGACCACATGACGAGACTCCCCCGCGGACTGCTCGTCATCGGCGATGCGCTCTGCAGCCCTAACCCGGTGTACGGGCAAGGCATGACAATGGCGGCGCAGCAAGCGCTGGCACTGCGTGACTGCCTACGCGGCGGCGACGCCGACTTGGCCCAGCGCTTCTTCCTCATGGCGGCACGCGGCATCCGGCCGACATGGGCGATGAATCAGGCCAACGACCGCAACCGGTCGTCGAACCGCAAGCCTTCCCTGCAACGGTGGCTGCGGGGCCGTCTGGTCGGGGCGATGCTGAACGCCGCCGGCGACGACACCGCGGTCACCGAACGCCTGCTGCGGGTCACTCACCTCGTCGACCCACCGGTGCGGCTGCAGGACCCCACGTTGTTGCTTCGCGTCCTTCGAGCCAACTTGCGGCAACGATTCCGACGGGCGCAGCAGCATCGACACCATCGATTGCGGGAGGCATTGTGACGACCGGTGAGCGGCGGGCCGACGAAGACGCGATCCGCGGGCTGATCGATCAGCAGGTAAGGGGTTGGGCGGCAGGCGATCCCGACGCCTACGCCAGTGTCTTCACCGCGGATGCGGACTACGTCACCTTTCTGGGCGCCCACCATACGGGCCGCGACGCGATTGCGGCGTCGTACGCCCCGCTGTTCCGCAAGCTCCTCAAGGGCACCCGGCTACGGATCGACGTCGCCCAGCTCCGGTTTCTCACACCCGACGTGGCGCTGATTCACGCGAACGCGACGGTGGTGAGGCGGCGACGCAACCGGCGCAATGCCCGGGTGAACACCAGTGTCGCCGTGCGGACCGACGGGCGCTGGTTGCTCGCGTCTTCGCAAAACACCACGCATCGCCCGTTCGCAGAAGCCCTTATGGCCAGGTTCTTTTCCTGAAGGCCGCGACCATCGGCCGTCGTGCGGCTAGCCTTCTGTGGTCGTGAGGCTAAGAATGGCCACGCCCGAGGACGCGGGCGCCATCGTGGACATCTATCTGCCGTATGTGCGGGACACGGCCGTGTCCTTCGAGACGGTCGCCCCGAGCGTTCAGGAGATGCGGTCGAGGATGACCACCACGCTGGCAACGCTGCCCTGGCTGGTCGTCGCGGACAGTCGAGGCCCCAAGGGATACGCCTACGCAAGCCCACACCGGGCACGGGACGCCTACCGTTGGTGCGTCGATGTTTCGGTGTACCTCGACACATCCGTTCAGGGCCGGGGACATGGCCGCCGAATTTACACGGCGCTGCTGAATGTGCTTGCCGCACAGGGGCACATCAATGCCTATGCCGGCATCACGCTTCCCAACGCTGCCAGTGTCGGTCTGCACGAAGCCTTGGGCTTCACCCCGGTCGGCGTCTTTCGCGACGGGGGCTTCAAGCGACAAAGATGGTGGGATGTCGGCTGGTGGCATCGTCGCTTGGCCGACCCGCCCGCGTCCCCGCGCGAACCGAGGCCCTGGCCCGAACTGGCCGATCGGGCCGTCGACTCCGCGCTCGAGGGTAACGGCTCGCCTCAGGAGAGTTCACCACCATGACCGCCCTGTTGTGGGACCAGCACACGTGCCTGCCGCTCGCCACCGACGCCGACATCGGGCCGTTGAATCGTTACCAATTCGCCGGTGGCACGGTGCTTTCGGTCAACGCGGGATATTCACCACACAGCTTCGGCGACGCCGTGGCGCTGCTGGATCACTATCGTGCCGCGATCGACGACCACCCCGGCCTGGAATTGGCGGCCACCCTCGGTGAGGTAGACGCGGCGACCCAAGCCGGGCGCATCGCGGTCGTCTTCGACCTGGAAGATTCACGCCCGCTTGACGACGACCTGGAGAATCTGCGGAGGCTGGCGAACCTGGGAGTGCGCACCCTGTTGCCGACCTATAACAACGCCAACCGCGCGGGCAGCGGCTGCCTCGACCGCACCGACGGCGGCCTCACCGCCTGGGGCCGTGCGATCGTCGCGGAACTGAACACGGTCGGCATCGTTCCCGACGGGTCTCACTGCAGTGCGCGCACCGGTCTCGACATGTGCGAGGTATCGACCGGCCCGGTCATTTACAGCCACTCATGCATGCGCGCGTTGTGGGACCATCCCCGCAACATCACCGACGATCAGGCCAGGGCCTGCGCGCAGACGGGCGGTGTCATCGGCATCACCGGCGTCGGCATCTTCCTCGGACCCAACACGCCCACGCTGGAAGCGATGACACGGCACCTCGAATACGCCGTCGACCTCGTCGGCATCGAGCACGTCGGTATCAGCACCGACTTCTGTTTCGACGCCGCCGATTTCGCCAACGAGCTGCGCCGCAATCCCCACCTGTTCGACGCCAGCTACACCCGCTGGGGCCCGATCCAGTGGGTGCCGCCGGAAACCTTTGTGACACTCGGTGAGCACCTGCGGGGAAGGGGATGGAACGGTCGTGACATCCACGCGGTCCTCGGTGGCAACTTCTATCGGGTGGCCAAACAAGCCTGGCGCGCCTGAACAGGCCACCGGCGCATCACTTCACGGCAGTTCGACCTTGCTGGCCAGCCATCGGCCGTCCACCTTTTCCATCGTCATCTTTACCCTGCTGCGGTCCAGCTGAGGTGCCGGCGCCGCACCGTTGCTCACCGACTGATCCACGAACAGCACGACGTCCACCTTGTCCTCGGTCGCCGACTGGACCGCCGCGTCGACGACGTTGCCGTGCGCCGCCGCCTTGTTGTCGATGAGCGTTTGGCGCAGCTGGGCGCTGGATTTGGTGTACATGTCCTTGAACTCGCCGGTCGAGCCGTCGAGGACTTCGGCGAAGTTCTTGTCGATCGCGTTGGTGTCCACGCTGGTCAGCGCGAGGATGTATTTCTTTGCCGCAGTGAGTGCTTGGGCCGCCGCCACGTCCTTCTGGTGATGCTGGAACAGCAACCAGCCCTCGTATCCGGCGCCGGCGAGTACGACCGCCAGAATCAGAGCGGCCGCCCAACGAGCGACGTTGACGCGCCGGCCCTTTCGCTTGCTCGGACGCTGATCGTCTTCCCCGTCGGCAGAGCCCTCACCGGGGTCCGTGTCCGGGGAGGCGTCGGCCGGTGGACGGCTGACGTCGTCGTCCTCGGCCTCCGCCGCTTCCGTGTCTTCGGCAACTTCTGTGCCTTCTGCGGCGATGCGGAAGCGACTCACCAACCACGTCCGTGGGTTGCCGACTGTTCGTAGCGATGGGCGATGGTTCATCAGTTACATGCGCCGGAGTCACGCAGCGCGTTCGCCCAGCCGATGGCCGAGACGATATTCGCGTGGGTGACGCCCGACGGATCCTTTCTCTTGATGCTGTCGCTGATCCGGGACAACTGAAATGCCAAGTGGACCATGGATTCCCCGCCGTATAACGGCGAATAGGGGCCGAAGTTGTCGGGTTCGTTGGTGATGATCAGTGGCTTCACCCGCGGGCCCAGAAAGGCCGTCGACCGATCGATGTTGGCGACAACGGCATCGGCGTTCCGCTGCATGCCGCCGGCCGTGTAGTCGTCATGGTGGTCACCGAGGTGGCGATTGAAGTCGTTGATCTGGCCCATCAACGGATCGAATTGGGACTTGAACCATTGGCAGGAGTCGGACATTCCGCCGATCATCTCGGGGGTCACCCGAGAGGTGAACGTGTTGTAGGGCCAGACGTCGAAGTTCGGTGACCAATCGCTGGGCGCGGGCGTGAACGCCGGCTGCGGTGGGGGAGGTTCACCCGGATCGGCGTAGGCGGTGCCGGAAAGCACGACGGCGGTCGCGAGCAGCGCCTGGCCGGCACACACGATGCCTCCGCCCGCCTGTCGCAACCTCGCCAGAATCATCCGCGCCTTCCCCGAGAACACGATAACTCGCGACCGCTCTAACCAACCATTTAGTCGACAAATGTCCAGTAACATCTGTGGCCTGGAACGGGATCTTCTCGCGAAGTCGGCGTCGCGTCAAGGACCCGCTGGCAGGCGAAGATGCGAAGTGACCACGGGTCATAGCGGCACCAGGCGGGGCAATTGAGCGCCAAATCTGCACAAAGTGCAAAGTGAGATCTTTCGCATAGCCTGAATAGCGGTTAACATAGCCGCCCGTGGGGGCACAGCAAAGGTTCACCGATGAACAGCCGTACCGGCGAGTGACCGCGCCGAGGCGCATCCGGCGATGACCGCCCAGGACGATCGCCCGCTCACCGAGGATCGGGCGCCCGACAGTGTGGCCACCATCCAGGAGTGGTCCGCGGGCTATGTGGTGCGGCACCCCCTCGCCTCGCTGAACACACTGGGCGAGCAGTACATCCTCGCGGTCCGCACGGTCGAGTACTGCATGGTCGACCTGTTCACCGGCCGCTTCCAGTGGGCGGAGTTCGTGCGGCAGGGGGCCTTCATGGCGGCGACCGCCGTGCTGCCCACGGTCCTGGTGGCGCTGCCCATCGGGGTGACGCTGTCCATCCAGTTCGCCCTGCTGGCCAACCAGGTCGGCGCGACCTCGCTGGCGGGCGCCGCCAGTGGGCTCGCCGTGATCCGTCAGGCCGCCTCGCTGGTGGCCGCGGTGCTGATGGCATCGGCCGTCGGGTCCGCCATCACCGCGGACCTCGGGTCTCGGACCATGCGCGAAGAAACCGACGCCATGGAGGTCATGGGGGTCTCGGTAATCCGCCGCCTGGTCGTCCCTCGCTTCGCCGCCGCCATCATGGTCGGCGTGGCGCTGACCGGAATCACCTGCTTCGTCGGCTTTTTGGCCAGTTATCTGTTCAACGTCTACTTCCAACGCGGCGCACCGGGAAGTTTCGTGGCGACGTTTTCGTCGTTCGCCACCACGGAGGACATGATCGTCGCGCTGCTCAAGGCCGTGATCTACGGAGCCATCGTGGCGGTAATCGCCTGCCAAAAAGGGCTTTTCACCAAGGGCGGGCCGGCGGGCGTGGCCAACTCGGTGAACGCGGCCGTGGTGGAGTCGATTTTGGTGCTGATGATCGTCAACGTCGGGATCAGCCAGTTGTACAACACGCTGTTCCCCAGGACGGGACTGTGAAATGACGGCCTCCGCATACGTTCCCGGACTCGCACGACCGTTCATCGGCGCGTACCGGGTCGCGGCCGCACCTACCATGCGGCTGGGACACATGCTGGTCTTCTTCGTCCGTGCCGTGCTCGCGGTGCCGATCGTGCTTCGGCAATACCGCACGGAATTCCTACGATTGCTGTCGAACATCGCCTGGGGCAACGGCTCGATCGTGGTCGGCGGCGGCACCGCCGGCGTCGCGGTGGTCCTCGGCTTCACCGCCGGCGCACTGGTGGCCGTGGAGGGATACAACTTTCTCAACCTGCTCGGCCTCGGCCCCGCCACCGGGATCATCTCGTCACTGGTCAACACCCGCGAACTGGCGCCCATCATGGCCTCCCTGGCGTTCGCGATGCAGGCCGGCTGCCGGTTCACCGCCCAACTCGGCGCCATGCGCATCGCCGAAGAGATCGAAGCCCTGGAATCCCTGGCGATACGCCCCATCCCGTTCCTGGTCACGACGAGGCTGATGGCCTCCGTCATCGCCGTCATCCCGCTCTACATCGCCTGCCTCGCCGTCACCTACCTCACGTGCCAGGTGGTCGCCAACATCATCAGCGGCGGATCGATCGGCCCGTACCTGCACTACTTCACCATGATGCTCAGCACCAAGGACATCGCCTACTCGGTACTCAAATGCGTTGTCTTCGTGTGGCTTTCCTCCACCGTGCAGTGTTACTACGGGTTCTACGCCGCGGGCGGACCCGAGGGCGTGGGCGTCGCGGCCGGCCATGCCATGCGGGCGAGCATCACCGTCGTGATCATGGTCAACATGTTGCTCACGATGGCGCTGTGGAGCATCGACGCCGGCGCGAGATTCGGTGGCTGAATGGCCAATTCGCTAGATTTCGACGGGCGGGGCCCCACCGACCAACAGCTGGTGGCCCTGGGCGCGACGGTGCTGCTGATCGCGGGACTGATCACGGGAAGCCTGCTGCTGAAGTCCACCGGCCGGCTCAACGACTACATCCGCGTGGTCGCCGAGCTGACGAACGTGGGCGATGGGCTGCCGGCGCGGTCCGATGTCAAATACCACGGGCTGCTCGTCGGCGCCGTCGACAACGTCGTCCCGGCGGCCTACGGCAAGCCGAACTACGTGCACATCAACCTCAAACCCGAATACGCCAAGGACATCCCGAGCGCGGTGACCGCGCGCGTGGTGCCCAGCAACGTGTTCGCGGTCTCGTCGGTGCAACTCGTCGACGGCGCCCCGAGCCCGAGCATCCGCAACGGGACGCGCATCCCCGAGGACCTGCAGCTGTCGACGGTGATCTTCCAGACCACGATCAGCAAGCTACGCGACATCCTGGCCGCGACCGGCCGGGGCCGCGAAGACCACAGTGTCGGCATCCTGGCCGCCGTCGCGGCCGCCACCAACAACCGGCGCGGCACCTTGCTCAACGCCGGCGCGCAGCTGACCCGGGTGCTCGACGAGCTCAATGCCATCGTGACCACCTACCCCGGCCCGTCCACGGTCTCCGCGCTGCTGGACGCCACCCGCGGCCTGCAGGCCACCGCGCCCGACCTCGTCGACGTCTTGCACGACGCGGTCAAACCGATGCAAACCCTGGCCGAAAAGCACGAGCAATTCCGGTCTCTGGTCACCGGCTCGCGCCACACCTTCGGCGTGAACCGGCAAGCGTTCGACAACCACACCGACCAGCTGATCGAGATGAGCCAGAACCTCACGCCCGCCCTCGGCGTGTTCGCCCTGAACAGCGACAAATTCGTCCCCATCTTCACTCGGCTGAACCGGCTGTCCGACAAGTTCTTCGAAGAGGTGTGGGACCCGGAAATGGACACCGGGAACATGCGAGTCAATCTGGCGCTCACCCCGACCTACACCTACACCCGCGCCGATTGCCCGCGGTATGGTCAGTTGCTCGGGCCGAGCTGCTACACCGCCCCGACCATCGCGGTGCGCCCGGACCTGCCCGAGGTGTTGTTGCCGCAGAACTACCACGCGCCAGCGGATTTGGCGCCGCCCCCGGGCACGCAGATCGGACCCGATGGCAACCTCACCGCGGTGGGCCCGCCCCTGTTCAACCCGAATCCCAGCCTGGAAGACCCCAACCCGCCGTTGCCGTGGTGGCCGTGGCAGATCGGCCCGACACCCCGCGTCCCGGGGACCGCCGACCCCGACGACGCGCCGCCGGCACCGGCGCCGGGACCGCCTCCCCCGAGTCCGGGCCCGCCCGACGCGGCCGCGCCGGCGGCCTACGGCGGCAACGTCGGCCCGGTGGGCAGCCAACACGAACGTGACCAACTCGGCGCGATCACCGGCCAGGGTCGTCCGGCGTCGGTGGCGACGCAACTGCTGCTGGGCCCGGTGGCGCGCGGCGCCACGGTCTCCCTGAAACCACGGCAACCGCAGCCGGCGCCGGGTGGTGAGCCGAAATGAAGGTACGCGGACCGCTGATCGGGCTGTCGCTGTTCATGGCGATCGCCATCGCCGTGACGTGGATGGTGTACGCCACCCTGCGGCGCGACGTGGCTGGGCCGACCACGCGGTACGCGGCGATGTTCACCGACGTGTATGGACTACGCATCGGTGACGACGTCCGCATGGCCGGCGTGCGGGTGGGCCGCGTCGAAAACATCGAACTGGCCGGCAAATTGGCGAAGGCCTCGTTCATCGTCGAGAACGACCAGCACCTGTACGGCAACACGGTCGCATCGGTGACCTACCAGAACATCATCGGGCAGCGGTATCTGGGGTTGTCGCTCGGCGAAACCGGCAGCAGGGGAACGCTTTCGGCGGGCAGCGTGATACCGGTGCAGCAGACCGACCCCTCCTTTGACGTCGGCAAGCTGCTCAACGGTTTCGAGCCGCTGTTCACCCTGCTCAACCCCAAAGACGCCGACGACCTGACCAAGGGGGTCCTGCAGTCGCTGCAAGGCGACCAGGCGTCCATTCCGCTGCTGGTGCAGCAGACCTCGACGATCACGCGGACGCTGTCGGCGCGCGACCAGTCGTTGGGCGACCTCATCAGCAATCTCACCAAGGTCACCGACACCGTCGCGCGGCAAAACGACGACCTCGACCACGCCCTCGATCAAACCCGCTCCGCGGTAGCCAATTTCGATGCCCGCCGCCCGGCGCTGCAGGACTCGGTGGGTTCGATCGCCCGGGTTACCCGCCGCCTCGCGGCGATCGCCGACGACGTCGACCCGTCATTGAACCAGCTGATCACCCGGGAGCCGGGATTCAGCAAGCACCTGGCCGGAATCGAGCCCCAGCTGGCGTTCACCGGTGACAACCTCCCCCTATTGCTCAAGGGTTTCGCGCGGGCGCTCAGCGAGGGTTCCTACGGCAACGCCTACGCGTGTGACCTGAACGCGACGGGCTTCTTCCCCGGGCTCAACGACATCACCACGTTCATCGTCAACGCGGCCACGCCCGGAAACGCGTATCCGATCACCACGAAGAACATGGGGTGGCACACCCCGCGATGCAGGAACATGGCCAATGGCTGACGCACTGAGAACCCGATGGCTGCGCTGGCGACCGCTCGAGTCCTACAACAGGACCTGGCTCGGGCTGGGCGGGCTGGCGGTGGTCGCGGTCCTCGTCGCGGTGTCGCTGGGGATCAAGCTTCTCGGCGTCGGTTACACCCATTACACCGCCGAATTCCTGCAAGCCGCCACGCTGCGGCCCGGAAACCCCATCACCATCGCCGGGATCGAGGTCGGGCACGTCACCAGCATGAAACTCGACGGCGATCACGTCGAAGCGGGCTTGAGCGTGCGGGACAACGTCGCGCTGGGCAAGGACACCCGGGCGGTCATCAAGGTGATGACCATCCTTGGATCGCGCTATCTGGAGCTGGTGCCCGACGGCCCGGGATCGATTCCGGGCAAGACGATCACCCTGTCCCACACGGCGGTGCCCTACGACCTGCAGTCTCTGCTCGAAGACGCCACCACCACATTCGAGCAGGTCGATTCCGACCAGTTCGCGCAGTCGCTCGCCGTGCTGGGCAAGCAACTGGGCGGGGTGCCCCCGCTGGTTCCGCAGGCGGTCGCGAACCTGCAGACGTTGTCGACGATCACCGCCGACCGCCGGGGACAGCTCGGCACGCTGCTGAAAAGCACTCAGCGAGTGGTCAATACGCTGCGGCGCCAGCAGACCAACATCGGGCATCTGATGGATCAAGGGCAGGACCTGCTCGGCCACCTGGTGGCCCGCCAGGCCACCTTCCACGCTATGTTCGCGGCGCTGACCGAGCTGGTCGATCAGCTCGACAAGGTCGTCGTCACCAACCGCCCCATGCTCGACGAATTGTTCGTCAACCTGCATGACCTGACGAACATGATCGGCCAGCACGACGACTTGGTGCGCAACACGCTGCAGGTCGCCCCGGTGGCGCTGCGGGGCTTGACGAACGCCACCGGCTACGGTCCGGTCGTCGAATTCAACCTGCCCAACGGGCTCGCCATCGACTCGTGGATGTGCGCCATCAGTGGGCGCGCGAAGGAATTCAAGATGATCCAGTACTTCAAGGACTGCAAATGATTTCCGGTCGGCGCAGGCTCATCGCCGTCGCGGCCGTGGCAGCCGCGGCGGCGGCCGTCGCCATCGGCTTGGTAGGGCACTATGTCAAATCCCGACTAGACACGATGACCGTGATCGCTCAATTCGACAGCGCCGCCGGCCTTTACGAGGGAAACGTGGTAGCGGTGCTCGGCATGCCGGTGGGGAAGGTCAGCAAGGTCACGTCCAAAGGCAGTTACGTCGAGGCCGAGCTGACGCTGGACAAGAAGGTCAAGATCCCCGCCGCGGTCCGTGCCGTCACGATCACCACCTCGATACTCACCGACCGCCAGGTTGAATTGACCCCGCCATACCGGAGCGGACCGGTGCTCAAGAACCACGACACCATCGGACTGACCAGGACGAAGACGCCCGTGGCGTTCGACCGCGTGCTCGACATGCTCGACAAAGTCTCCAAATCGCTCAAGGGCGACGGGAAAGGCGGCGGCCCGGTCGCCGACCTGAGCGACGCGGCGGTCGCCATCACCGATGGGAACGGCAAGAAGATCCTGGCCGCCCTCGACGAGCTTTCCAAAGCGCTGCGCCTCAGCTCCGAGCGTGGCGTCACCACCCGCGAGCAACTGACCACCATCATCACCGACCTCAGCTCGATCACCGAGGCGGCCGCGCGCAACGACGCCAAGGTACGCGAGTTCGGTTCCACCACACGGCAGCTCAGCCAGATCCTGGCGGACGAGAAGTTCGGCACCGGCGCCACCGGGCGGACCATCAACCGGATACTCGAAGAAGTCACCACGCTGATCGAGAACAATCGCGACAACCTCAAGCAGGCCGTCCGCAACGGGGACACGGTCGCCAAGACGGTTGTCGCGGATCAGCGCGTCGTGGCCGAGATGCTGGACGTGCTCCCGCTGACACTGGAAAACCTGTACAACACCGTCGACCGCACCAATGGCGCGATCCGTGTGCACGGCCTGCTCGACAAGGCGCTCACCGACAGCCAGTCGGCCAAGGAGCTGTGCAATCTGATGCACCTGCGCCAATTGGGCTGCAGCACAGGGACGCTCCAGGATTACGGCCCGGACTTCGGGCTGACCTACATCCTCGACGGCCTCTCGGCGATGGGGCAGTAGCGATGACCTGGGGCAAGCACAAGGCAGCGGCGGCGGCGCTGAGCGCGGTGATGGTCAGTGCGGGCTGTGCCACCAACGGCCTGGCCAGTTTGCCGCTGCCGGCACCGGGAATCGGCGGCGGTGGATATTTGCTCAACGCCGTGTTCTCCAACGCCCTGAATCTGCCCGCCCATGCCAAGGTCAAACTCGCCGGAGCCGACGTCGGGCAACTCGAGAAGATGGTCGCGCGCAACTACACCGCGGTGACCACCCTGCGCATCATGGACGGCGTGCGCATCCCCGTCGGCAGCACCGCGGAGCTGCGATCCGCGACACCGCTCGGCGACGTGTTCGTCGCCATCAAGCCACCGACCCCGGTGGACCCGAATGCGCCGCTGCTCAAGGGCGGCGAAACCATCGGGCTGCCGGCCACCCGCGCCGCCGCCACCGTCGAGAGCGTGCTCAGCTCGGCCGCGCTGCTCGTCAACGGCGGTGCGGTCCGCAACTTCACCAACATCGTCAACGGCGCCGGGAAGGCGACAGGCGACCAGGGACGCGCGTTCGGCGACCTGATCAACCGGACCAATCTATTGCTGGGCAAGCTCAACGCCCGATCGGAGCAGATCGACGCGGCGGTGACCGAGACGGCGGGCCTGGCCGATCGCCTGGATGAGAAGAACCAGGCGATCACCGAGGTCTTGCAGGCCGTCGGCCCGGCCACGAACGTGTTGTCCAGCAACGCCGATGAAATCGCCGACGTGGTCGACGAACTCGGCGCCACGACCCGGCAGCTCTCCAAATTCCCCTCCATCGCCGGCACCGACAAGACAGGCCGCAGCGTCATCAAGGACGCCAACACCATCGCCGCCGCCTGGAACGACGTGGTGCTGAGCCCCGATACCAGCCTCGCCGCGCTGAACCGGCTGATCCCGCCGTTCGTGAAAACCACGTCCAGCGACGCCATTTCGGTACGCGGAAGCTTCGACCGGCTGGTCATGGGATCGCGACCCGGTACCGGGGCGGAGACCGGGGGGTTCAAGGGCGACCCGGCATTTCACGGACCCATGCGCCGCGACTGGAACTACATGATCGGCTCCATCAAGTACGTGCTGTGGCGCCTGCAGGAACGCGTCGTGGGTCGCGGGCCGCAAACGCCGATGGGCCAGACCCCGTGGACGCCGAGCGGTCCGCCCCTCCCCCCGGCGCCCGGGGGAGAAGCGCCGCCCGATCCCATCAACCCGGAGCCACCGCGATGATCGACACCCTCGCTCGAATCATCGTCGCCGCGGTCCGAGCCGGCCACCGCCAGCGCGCCTGGCTGTCCGGCCTCGCCTTGGTGCTCACCCTCGTGGTCGGCCTGGCCTACCTGGCGATCGGCGCACTGCGCATCAATCCGCTGGACTCCACCTTCCAGGTCACGATCCGGCTGCCCGAATCCGGCGGGTTGCTGGCCAACCAGGACGTCTCCGTCCGCGGGATCCGGGTCGGGCGGATTCAGTCGCTGCGACCCACACCCACCGGTGTCGAGGTGATCGCAAACATCAACGCGAACACCAAGATTCCCGCTGTCAGCCCGGTGCGGGTGTCCGGACTCTCGCCCGCCGGCGAACAGTACATCGATTTCGAGCCCGCCTCCAACAGCGGACCGTTCCTGTCGAACGGCAGCGTGATCGGCCCACAGCGGACCACGACTCCCATCCCGCTGTCCCAGGTGCTGGCCGACGCCGATGGGATGCTCGCCCAAGCCGACCCGAAGAAGCTCGAAATCGTGAAGCGCGAACTGAGTTTGAGCAAGGAGGGCCCGCAAAAGCTCACCGACATCATCGACGGTTCGACGTTCCTGCTCTCCACGATGGACCCGGTGCTGCCGCAGACCGTCAGCATGCTCAAGACCAGTCGCGTCGTCCTGACCACCCTCTCCGACAAGAATGCCGGGCTCGCGGTCGCCGCACGCAATGTCGGCGACCTCATGACCGGTGTGAACAAAATGGACCGCGGCTATCGCAAATTCGTCGACCAGACACCGCACGCGATGTCGTCGGTGGACAACCTGTTCGACGACAACTCCGACACCATGGTCGGGCTGCTGGCCAACCTGGTGACCACCGCGCGGATCATCTATGTCCGGGTTCCTGCCTTGAACGCGGTCTTCCCGAACTACCGGGGGTCCACGCTCGAGGCCCTGATGACGACCATGCACGAGCACGGGCTGTGGGCGACAGCCGACATCTACCCGCGCTACACCTGTGACTACGGCACCCCGCGCCGGCCGTCGTCGTCGGCGGACTACCCCGAACCGTTCCTGTACACCTATTGCCGCGACGACGATCCCCAGGTGTTGATCCGCGGCGCCAAGAACGCCCCCCGGCCGGGCGGCGACGACACCGCGGGCCCCCCGGCCGGCGCCGACCTCGGCCAAACCGCGGATCCAACGCCCAAGGGCCGGTTCACCATTCCCACGCCGTACGGCGGACCGGTGCTGCCGATCGAACCACCCCACTGACCTACCGACGCCCAGACCTCGAGGAGAAACCGTGACCGTGACCGCCGACCAAGAATGCGACACCACCGAGGACATCGAGAAGCCGCCCGACGACGGCGAAGACGCGTCGGATGCCGGGGAGAAGGGCCCGAAAACCGCGGCGCGCCAGTGGAAAAGGTACGCCGGCGTCGCCGTGGTGGCCGCCGTCTACCTGGGCGCATTCGGCCTTGCGGGCGGGCTGGGCTGGAAGCTGTGGGATGAGCACACGGTGACTCAGGCCGGGCAGGCGGCCCAGCGAACCGCGATCGATTATGCCCAGGTGCTGACCAGCATCGACTCCAACCAGGTCGACCAGAACTTCTCCGCCGTACTCGACCGCGCCACAGGGGAATTCAAGGACACCTACACCAAGGCCAGCGTGCAGCTTCGGCAGCTGCTGGTCGACAACAAGGCCACCGCGCACGGCACGGTCGTCGACTCCGCGATCGAATCCCTGAGCAAAACCAGGGTGGTGGTGTTGTTGATGGTCGACCAGACGGTCAGCAATGCCGTGCGTCCCGACGGCCGCGTCGACCGGAGTCGGATGAAGATCACGATGGACAATGTCGGCGGCCATTGGCTGGCCAGCAAAGTCGAACTCCCCTAGGGCGTTTCGGTCATGCGGATTATCCGGCTCTCGGCCAGTGTCGCGGCGGTGGCCGCGGCGGTGGCCACGGCGGTGTTGACCGCGCCGCCGGCGTCGGCGTCGGCGCAGTCGTTTTGCGGCGACCTCGGCGGCGACTGGGACGGACAGTACTGCCACGCCTCGGTGACATCCGAGCGAAAAGCCGTGCGCGACATCAAGATGGCCCTGCCGGGCGATCTGGTCGAAAACCCGACCAGCGGCCCCGCGATCCGCGAGTACCTGCACACCCTGATGAACAACTGGCGCGCGAAGGGCGCCTCGATGGTCCAAGACAGCTGGGGCGAGGAGAACTTCCAAGTCTTCTCGCATGGGCGCGCGCTCAGCGTGGCCTTCCACGAGGACTACCACGCCGACGGGCCGTCGTTCAACAACGCCTATCGCACGTTCACCTTCGACATGGCGTCCGGACGGCCGCTGCAGCTGGCTGACATCACCAAACCCGGTGTCGCCCCGCTGACCGCTATCCCTCCGTTGGCCGAACCCTTCATTCAGGAGGCGCTCGACCGCGCCGCGTGGCAACACACCCCGGGGACATATCCGTTCACCGTCGACCGCTGGACACCGGACAACGTGTTCTCCGGGGGCTACAAGGCGTGGGCGCTCACGCCCGACGAGCTGATTCTCTACATGCCGGACTACCCGGTCGGGCACGACTCCCCGATCCAGTACGGGCAGTCCCAGCAATGGTTTATGGACGGAGGCACCGCCCAGCCACACATCCCGCTCAGCGCGCTCAGCCCGGTGCTGCGGCCGGAATTCGGCGGGGCGTAACGGGGTTAGACGTCCAATGACCTCGCGTACGACGCTGCGCCCGGCCGGGCGGCCCCACCTTGCCGTCCCCACAAAACCGGCGGTCCACCGATCGCCCGATCAGCCGCCGCTGCGGCTACGGTGATCTGTATGCCATCGGCTAGCCGCTCGTCTGCGGATCACGTCAAGCGGCGCCCGAAGGACCGCAAGATCCAGATCGCCCGCGCCGCCACCGATGCCTTCAGCGAGCTCGGCTACCACGCCGTCAGCATGGAGAACATCGCGGCGAGGGTCGGGATTTCCGCGGCCGCGCTGTACCGGCATTCGCAAGGCAAATACGACCTGTTCCGCGATGTCGTCTTGGCGCTGGGCCAGCAACTGGTCGACGCGACGGCGTTCGCCGACGACGTGCCCGCCGACGCCGATCCCGAAAAGGTCCTCAGCGCGCTCACCCGTGCGCTGATCGACACCACCATCGTCAACCGCACCACCGGCGGGCTGTATCGGTGGGAAGGCCGCTATCTGCGCGGGGACGACCAACGCGCTTCGGCGGAGCAGATCAAGCGGATCAACCGGCGCCTGCAGCGGCCGTTGGTCAGGCTGCGCCCCAAACTCACATCGCGGCAACGCTGGTTGCTGTCGGCGGCCACGTTGAGCGTCATCGGCAGTATCACCGACCATCGGTCCCGCCTCGGCAACGCGGAGATCCGGGCAGCGCTCACCGATATCGCGACCGCGGTGTTGCACGCCGAGTTGCCGGCGCAGCACCCACGCGGCTCCGAACCGCTGCGGACGTCGACGCTGACCAGCGCCGCGGGCAGCTACGAGCTGCTGCTCCATGAGTCGATGCGCCTGTTCAACGAGCGCGGTTACCGCGAGACCGGGATGGAGGACATCGCCGCCGCGGTGGGCATACCGGTTGCCAGCATCTACCAATACTTTCCGGGGAAGGCCGCCATCTTGGCGGTCTACTACCGGCGCGCCGCCGACCAACTCTCCGGCGACCTGTCCAGCATCCTGGCCACCAGCGACGATCCGGAGCAGGCACTCGCCCGGCTCATCGACGCCTATGTGACCCGGTCCTTCGCCAACCCCGAGCTCGCGTGCGTCTATTACACCGAGCGTCACAACCTGCCCGAGTCAGATGCGGTGCTGCTCTACAACATTCAGCGCTCGACCGTCGAATCCTGGGCCCGGTTGGCCGTCGCGGCAAGACCGGAACTCACCCTGGGACGCGCGCGGTACGCCGTGCACGCCGCGTTCGCGCTCGCGGTGGACATCGGGCGACTCGTGTACCCCGACACCAGTCAGTCCGCCACACTCACGGTTCGTCGCCTGATGGAAGTGACGGTGCTGGGGCGGCCGGCCGCGTCGCCCGACGCGGTCGGCGAGATCCGACAACGTCGCTGAAAGACAATTCACTCCGAAGAACCGCGCTGCACTTGCTGTGATGCGTGCGCAGCGACCGACGAGTCGGTGGTACTGAACGTGCTGTTGCAGCAGCATATCTCCGCGTAAAGTCGCCATGCCGATCACCGCCGGCCGTTCCCCTGCACTACCAAAACGTGCGAATAGGGATTAACATATTCAGCGTCCAGTCCGCGCGCCGGAATGTGGTGGTCCTCATCGCTTGGTGTGGGCCGGCGGCAATTCCGGCGGCGCCCGCGCGAAAGGGACGCTCATGCTCGCCAGACTCCGCAAGCTCCTCGAGTATCAGTTGAGCATCGCCGAACTGCTGGGACTGGGCATCCTGCTGGGTACGCCGTACCTGATCGTCGGCGTGATCTGGTCGAGCACCCACACGGCGCATCTGCACGACATGCACGGCGTCGATTTGGTGGTGTCGTTCCTCGGCTCGATCGTGTCCTGGCCGGTGCTGCTTTTCGCCAACGTGTGCATGACCTAGGGGCTCAGGGGGATGGTCACCCGCGGACCGCTCATTGTCTTCGCGGCGGTGGTGTTCTTGGCCGGCGGACTTTTCGCGCTCCGGTTCCCGGTTTTCATCGAGGCCTACGACCAGTTCGGTTGGCAAGTCAAATGCGGCAGCGGTTTTACCACCGATCTGACCCAGGCCTCCAATGCGGAGAAGAAGCCGCCCGGCCAAAAGGCAAGCGCCGGTGCGCCGCACGCGGCGGGCAACAACTACGTGCGCCAGTGCAATAACGCGCTGATGGCCCGGCGCGCGTGGGCGATCCCCGCGGCCGCCCTCGGGGGCCTGACCCTGACCTGGGTGGCGGCCGCGGCGCTCGCCCACGATCGTCGAGCCCGCATCGAGCACAGCGAAGGCTGATCGACAATAATCGGGATCCGAAAACGCTTGGTAATCAACAGTTGTCGGTGAGCCTATCGCGTGCTCTCGTCGGGGGTGTCATGCCGCGACTGGTGCAAACCCGGCGCGTTGGGGTCTTCGTGCTGGTGCTCGAGCTGTTCCTGCAGTTTGCGTTGTTCCTCGGTTGTCTTCCGCGCGTCCTGGGGCGCAGCGGGCGAGTCGGCGTTGACTTCCTGATCCACCGGGATCTCCTCCGAACGTCTGCGATGGCTCCTGTCAGGGTCGCCCGAATCGCACGCGTCGAAACACTCAATACCGTTTGACCACGGCGCGCGGGGCGGTTCGCCAGGTTCTGCCGCCCCCGTCCCGACCGCGCGGAGGCTCGAGAAGCAGGACGGCCAGTCCGTCGAGCAGCACCGGGCGCACCCAGTCGCCCAGTTCGATTACCTCGCCGGGTGTCGGCTGGCGGTGCAGGTCGTCGCGGGCGAGATCGATCGGTGTCAGGGTGCGGACGGTGTCGAGCGTGGCGTGATGGGGCAGCTTGCGGATGCCGGGCAGGGTGATGAACAGGCCGTCGTTGCCGGACAGGTGCAGTCCGATCGCCGCCAGCGCGCCGGTCATGCCCTCATGGGTGCCGCCGTGTCCCGACAGATGCACCCCGAGCGCCGGGCCGAGTTCGCGGGCTTCGCTGGGATGCAACACCTCTCGTTTGGCGCGGCGACCGAACTCGATGAGTGGCGCTGCGTCGTCGAGATCCCCCGGAATGACGACGGCGAGGCCGGGGTCGGCGTCGGGTGGGCAGACCCGTTCCAGGAATCGCCCGGCGAGTTCGATGATTTCGCCTCGTGCCCCGTGGGGGTCGCCGTCGGCGCTGCGCCAGGCCAGGCAGGCGCTCGAATTGTGGGACGTATAGGGGATCCGGTCGTCGACGAGCAGCTGGTGACGGGTGGCGCCGGCGGGGGCGCCGAGGCCCGCCGCCGCCAACTCGCGAAGCAGCGCGCGGGCGCGCCGACCGGTGCCGGGTGTGTAGGCGTTGTCGGTGTCGTCGATGCCGACGAGCAGGTCCACACCGGCGAGCGCGACAGCTTCGGTCATGGGTTGACCACCAGGGCGGTGACATCGCGAACCCATTGATCGCGGCTGAGCCGCGCGCCCGTCAGCTTGAGCGTGTTGCGTTTGGTGAAGCTGAGGATGGTCTGATCGTCGAGCGCGGCGGCGATCAGCGTCTGGGCCGGGTCACGCCCCTCGACCCGGACCCGGGTGGCGTCGGCCGCGCCCGCCGCGTTGAGAATCGAGCGCACGCTGGGCCCCTTCTGGGCCTGTGCTCCGTGCGATTGCGGCGTGGTGATCTCCACCTGGGGGAGCTGCTGCAGCTGCGCGATGGTGAACTGGTCGAGGACGCGGTGGTTGTCCTGGACGACGAGCCGGTTGTCGGTCCCGGAGGGGCCGCACGCCGCGATCCCAGCGCTGACGGCCAGGACCGCGACTGCCCGAAGCGACGGCGTATAGCTGCGCATTTTCGGATCCTATCCTGTGAATACGCCGCAAATGAGGGTCAGGGTAGCTGCTCGCAATTTATGCTTTCCGGATGACCGTGATGCAACGCCCCGCGGCCGGCTTCATGGCCGCCCGCGAGGCGGTGTTCCCCCTGCTTGCCGCCGCCACGATCGTCGCCTCCACCGATGTCCGGATCCCGCTGGGCCTGCCCGGGCACCGTGGATTGGTCTGGCTGACCCTCTTGGTGGCGGTGGCGCTGGTAACCGTCCGGCGCGAGACGGTACTCGTGGTCGGGGCGGCCTCCACGGTGGCGACGTTGCCGATGCACGGGTGGGGCGACCCGTTGTGGAGTAGTCGCTATGTGGCCGCGGCGGCGTTGCTGTACACCGCCGCCGCGCTGCCGGCGGTGCGGGTGCGGCGATGGTTGTTGGCGCCAGCCGCCGCCCCGATTCATCTTGTCGCACTGGCCAGTTCGGTGTTCGGCCTGCGCGCCGGCGGTCATGTGTCGACCTGGGTGTCGAGCGGGCTGCTCGAAAAGGCCGGCTGGCATCTGGTTTTCGGATTGTCAGCCGGTCTGCTCGCCTGGGTGGCGGCGATGTTCATGGGCAGAAACCGATGTGAGGAGTGGCCGCTATGACGCTACGAGTCCTTCCCGAGGGCCTGGCCGCGACGAGCGCGGCGGTGGAGGCCATCACCGCCCAGCTCGCGGCCGCACACGCGGCCGCCGCCCCGGTGGTCTCGGCGGTGGTTCCACCGGCGGCCGATCCGGTATCGCTCGGAGCCGCCGCGGTTTTCAGCGGCAGGGGCAGCCAGCATACGGCCGCGGCGGCCAAGGGCGTCGAGGTGTTGGGCCGGGCCGGGCTGGGTGTGAGCCTCGCGGGCGTCGGTTACGCCGCCCAGGACGCGGCGGACGCGGCGACGTACCTGGGGGCAGGCGGCTGACGATGACCGCTCCGGTATGGATGGCGCTGCCCCCCGAGGTGCATTCGACGTTGCTGAGCAGTGGTCCCGGGCCGGGCCCGCTGCTCGCCGCGGCGGGCACCTGGGCCGCCCTGAGCTCCCAATACCAGTCGGCGGCAACGGAATTGACGGCGGTACTGACCGGATCGGCCGGGGTGTGGGATGGCCCGACCGCGGAAACGTATGTCGCCGCGCACATGCCGTACCTGGCCTGGCTGGAGCTGGCCGGCACGCTGAGCGCCGAGGCGGCCGCCCAACATCAGGGGGTGGCCACCGCTTACACGGCCGCCCTGGCCGCGATGCCGACGCTGCCCGAGTTGGCCGCCAACCATGCCATGCACGCCGCCTTGGTGGCAACGAATTTCTTTGGGGTCAATACGATTCCGATTGCGCTCAACGAGGCCGACTACGCGCGGATGTGGACCCAGGCGGCCACCACGATGAGCACCTATCAGGTCACGACCGAAGCCGTGCAATTGACCAGCGGCGCCGGGTCGGGCGGTGGCAAGGGGACCGGCACTGGAACCGGGGCCGGCGCGGGGACCGGCACCGGGACCGGAACTGGGGCGGGCGGCGGGACCGGAACTGGGTCAGGCGGCGGCGGCGGGCAGGGGTCGTTCCAATTGCCCACACCCGAAGAGATCTGGGAGATGCTCTTCGGGCCCGACGGCGAAAAGATCCCCGGCCAGGGACAGCCGAACTGGAGCCCGTCGGAGTATCTGCAGAATCTGGGGAACTTCTTCAACGGAAACGCCCAGGCGCTGGCGTGGCTTCAGCAGAACGCGTCAGGTCTGCTCAACCCGTCCACATTCCCGGCGCTGATGAATTATTTCATCGCCTGGCAGACCTTCCGGATCATCAACTGGACGATCAGGACGCTGCGGTTCATCCTCCAGGAGCTGCCGCTGCTGTTGCAGGTCGGCTTGAGCCTGTCCATCACCAGCCTGGGAGGACTCGCCGGACTGGCGGGTCTGGCGGGGCTGGCCGGGGTGGCTGCGCCGGCCCCGGCGCCCGTCGCCGCCCCGCAACCCGCCGTGGTGGGGATGCAGCCGCCGCTGGTGTCGGTTGCGCCGGCGATGGCTCCGATGGCCCCGGCCTCACCGGCGGCGCCGGTCACGTCGGTGGCGTCGGCCCCGGCGACCACGGTCTCCACCGTCGCGCCGCCCGCGGCGCCCCCCACGCCCCCCGCTCCGGTGACCGGCGCCGAGGGCTTCGGCTACATGGTGGGCGGCCTCGGCCTCGGCATGGGTTCGAAAGCGCAGAGCCGCACCAGAACCGGGCTACCGGCGGCGCAGGCCGCCGCGGCGGCGGCGCGCGCGAGCGCGCCGGAACGGGAGCGGGCACGGTCGCGGCGCCGCCCGCGTTCGGTCATCGACCCCGGCTACAGGTACGAATTCATCGAGGCCGACGACGATTCCGGCGCGGTGAGCGCGTCCCAGCCCGACCGGGCCCTGGCGTCGGACTCCCCTGGTGCGATCGAGGGTTTCATCGGGACGCTGCCCAAGCCCGACGTGCGGGCGGGAGGCCTGATCAGGTTGGCCGGCGATCAGCCCGGTGACGGCGCCCGTCTGCCGATGTTGCCGGAGAGCTGGGACGGCCCGTAGGTCGCGCCGCTAGCCGAGATGCGCGGACAGTAACCAGGCCCCTACGGACTTGCGGCCGTTGCCCTCGTCACGGATGTCGGCACCGGCGAAGGCCTGGAAGCCTTCCAGAAAGCTCTCCGGCACGTTGGCGTGGATGCGGGCCGGGCGGATCTCGTCGATCACCCAGTACTTGGAGACCGCGTCGCGCAGTTCGTCTTCGGTGACCGCATTGACCGGGCCATCGGCCGGCATGGCGGCGCGGTCAAAGACCAGCACGAAGTACGACGCTCCGGGCGCGGCGGCCCGCACGATCGACTGCTGATAGCCGTCGCGCAGCTCGACGGGCATCGAGTGGAACAGGGTGCTGTCGACGATGGTTCCGAAGCGGCCGTCGTACCCGGTGAAGGCACTGATGTCCGCGACGTCGAAGCTGGCGCTGGTCAGGCCGCGCCGGGCGGCCTTCTCGCGCGCCAACTCGATGGCGGTGGGCGACTGGTCCAGGCCCACCGTGGTGAAACCGCGTTCGGCCAGGTACAGCGACACCGCCGCCTCACCGCAACCGGCGTCGAGCACGTCGCCGTGGAACTTGCCGGCCTCGATGAGGGCCGCAATCTCGGGCTGCGGCTCACCGATGCTCCATGGCGGCCGGTTGCCCTCGCCCATCTCGGGGGCCTCGCCCCGGTAAGCAGCTTCGAACATCTCTTGCGTTGGCTGAGTCATACCACCATTGATATCAACCACCCTGATATGTGTCAACAAAGTTGATATAGCGGGGATCGGCGCGCGCCGGCGATGCCCGTGGTGGCCGCTACCGAAGTGTCGCGGTCAGGTAGCCCGACGCGTCGCCGAACGAGGCCAGCTCATCGTTGGGCACGCCGAACCCCTGGGCGGCGAAGGCCTGCTCGGTGGTCCGTACGTCGGTCTGCCACCCGCGCGCGGCGAGGTATTCGGCCGCGGTGTTGCGCTCGCCGGTGTAGAAAAGCTCGGCCAGATTGATGCTGGACCCGATGCGCCGTGACCGCTCGGTCAGCTTCTGTGCCCAATCCGACGGAATCTTGCGCAGGTCCAAGTGTTCTGTGGCGATCCGGCTGCCGGTCGCCGACGCGGCGGCGATGTTGTCGAACAGGCGGTCTTGCGCCTCGGGCGGCAAGTAGACGAGCAGGCCCTCGGCGCTCCAGGCGGTCGGTTGCGCGGCGTCGAATCCGGCTTCCGCGAGCGCCGTCGGCCAATCGTCTCGCAGGTCGATCGGAACCGTCCGCCGCTCCGCGGCCGGCGTGGCACCCAGGCCGGCCAGCGTCCGCGTCTTGAACTCGATGACCTCGGGTTGGTCGATCTCGTAGACGATCGTGCCCGTGGGCCAGGCCAGCCGGTAGGCCCTGGTGTCCAGTCCGGACGCCAGGATGACGGCCTGCCGGATGCCCGAGCCCGTCGCCTGCAGGAAGAAGTCGTCGAAAAACCGGGTGCGCACCGTGATCTGTTCCTTGACGGCCTGGCGGTTCAGCAGCGGATCGTCGCTGCGGTCGAGCGGGCTGTCGAGGAGCTTGATGAAGGTCTCGGTGCCGACGGCGCGCACGAGCGGGTCGGCCCAGGGGTCGTTCAGCAGGGCGTCCGGGCCTTGGGAGGCGATCGCGCGCTGTGCGGCGACCGCTGTCGCGGTGGCTCCGACGCTGGACGCCAGATCCCACGTGTCGTTCTCGGTGCGGGCCACGCCAATCTCCTCTCGGCCACGAACGCCTGATTAGTTAGCTTATGTAAGTGACGACTCGACTGTACCCGCTCCGCCGGAGCAGGCGGTGGTGTTCACTGTCGTTATGGGCGACCACATCGAGCTGAGCCCCAGGGGCTGGGTCCGCGAGCAGACCGAACAAATCCTGAGTCGCGGCACCACCGACGGGGTCGAGGTCTTCGACCGGCCCATCGTCCTGCTGACCGTCACGGGGGCGAAGTCCGGCAAACAGCGTTACGTACCGCTGATGCGGGTCGAGAAGGACGGCCGCTACGTCATCGTCGCGTCCCACGGTGGCGCCCCCGAGCATCCCGCGTGGTACGCCAACGTCAAGGCGAACCCGACGGTGACGCTGCAAGACGGCGACAAGGTCGCCACGCTCACGGCTCGCGAACTCGAGGGGCCCGAGCGCGACGAGTGGTGGCAGCGGGCCGTTAAAGCCTTTCCTCCCTACGCGGAATACCAAACCAAGACGGCACGACAGATCCCGGTCTTCGTTCTGGAATGAGAGATTTGCGGCACCGCTGACGGGCCCGCGCAAACATTTGCATTCGATATGCGCCCGGCCCGTCCGGTTGACCGGTCTTGGTTGCCCACCTACTTTCGTACGCAGAGGCCAGGCACGCCCCCGCTGAACAATGATGTTCAGTGAATTTGAATCGCCTGGGCCGCACGGCTTTACGAAGTGTTCCGGTTGCCGTTGTCGGATGGATACCCCAAAAGTCCACCGTCATTGACGAATTCAGGAGAAGCTCTTGCAACACGCTGAATCGTCGGGTCGGCAAGGCGTGGAGCAGGGCGTATCGTCCCGGATTGACCGGTTCCGCGAGATCGCCCAATACGACCTGCCCGCATCGCTGGTGGTTTTCCTGGTGGCGCTCCCGTTGTCCCTCGGGATCGCAATCGCTTCGGATGCGCCCGTGCTCGCCGGCTTGATCGCGGCGATCGTCGGGGGCATCGTCGGAGGATGGATCGGCGGATCGCCCCTGCAGGTCAGTGGGCCCGCCGCCGGACTGACCGTCATCGTCGCCGATGTCGTCCATCAGTTCGGCTGGGGCATCACATGTTTCATCACCGTCGTCGCCGGAATCCTGCAAGTTGTGTTGGGATTCAGCCGAATTGCACGCGCCGCACTGGCGATCTCGCCGGTCGTCGTGCACGCCATGCTGGCCGGCATCGGGATCACGATTGCGCTACAGCAAGTGCACGTGCTGCTGGGTGGCGCCTCGGAAAGCTCGGCATGGAGCAACGTCACCGGGCTGCCCGCGCAGATCGTCGGCGCTCACCGGCCGGGGCTGGTGCTGGGGCTGCTGGTGATCGCCATCCTCGTCGCCTGGCGCTGGGTTCCGGCGCGGGTGGCCAGCATCCCGGGGCCACTGGTCGCCATCGTGGTGGTCACGGCGATCTCGGTGGTGTTCCCCTTCCACGTATCCCGGATCGTGCTGAACGGCTCGGTGCTCGACGCGCTGCAATTACCGACGCTGCCGCACGGGAATTGGGGCGCCGTGGTGATCGCCGTCATCACGGTCACCCTGATCACCAGCGTCCAGAGCCTGCTGACTGCGGTATCGATCGACCGCATGCACAACGGACCGCGAACCGACTTCAACCGCGAGCTGATCGGGCAGGGCGCCGCGAACATCGCGTCGGGGGCGATCGGTGGGCTGCCCATCGCCGGTGTCATCGTGCGCAGCGCGGCCAACGTGAACGCCGGTGCGAGAACGCGCGCCTCGACGATCATGCACGGGTTCTGGATCCTGCTCTTCGCCGTGCCCTTCGCCGGGCTGGTCGAAAAGATCCCGACCGCTGCGCTTGCCGGCCTACTCATCGTCATCGGGATCGAACTGCTCAAACCGGCGCACATCGAAACCGCCCTGCGCAACGGTGATCTCGCCGTCTACCTGGTGACCATCACCAGCGTCGTCTTTCTCAACCTGCTGCACGGCGTCATGATCGGACTCGCCTTGGCGGTCGTCGTGACCGGTTGGCGGGTGGTGCGCGCCCGGATCGAGGCCAAGCCCGTCGGTGATGGATGGCACGTCGTCGTCGAGGGGGCGTGCACGTTCCTGTCGTTGCCGAGGCTGACCGGTGTCCTGGCGTCCATCCCGGAACGCACGTCGGTGACGCTGCACCTGCTCACGACCTATCTCGACCATGCGGCGCATCAGGCGATCAGCGACTGGCAGCGGCGGCATACCGCCACGGGCGGGGAGGTTCATCTCCGCGAAACGCTCGAGACGGAATCCGTTGGGGACGAGGGCAAGCCGTCAAAACCCCACCGCCGCAACGCGCACCTGAGCCTGGTCGCACAGCTCTCCGCGGACGCTCGCGCCTGACGCGGGACGCTAGGTCAGGTCGGCGGCCACTCGTTCCAATGCGGCGAGGTGGTCGTCGACGTGCGCGAAGCCGGCCTTCATGGTGTTCACCGACAGATGGCTGGCCCCGGCGGCTTTCCACGCGGCGATGTCGGCGGCGAGCTTGTCGGGGTCGCCGGTCCAGCTGACCCGGCCTTCCATGCCGATGCTCCGCGGGTCCCGGCCCGCCGCCTCGGCCGCCCGATTGACCTGCGCGAGCGCGTGGTCCAGGTCGGGGCCCGGCGCGGTCATCGGAAACCACCCGTCGCCGAGGCGGCCGGCGCGTTCGTAGGCCCGATCGGAGGCCGCCCCGAACCACACCGGGATCGGCCGCTGGGTGGGCAGCGGGGCCAGGCCCGCGCCGGTCACGGTGTGGTACTTGCCCTTGAAGGTGACCGATCGCTGCGTCCACAGCATGCGCATGAGCTCGACCTGTTCCTCGGAACGTTTTCCGCGGTTGGTGAATGTCTCCCCGAGCGCTTCGTACTCCACGGCGTTCCAGCCCAATCCGACACCGAGCCGCAAGCGCCCGCCGGTGAGCAGGTCGACCTCGGCGGCCTGCTTGGCCACCAGCACCGACTGCCGCTGCGGCAAAATGATGACGCCCGTGACGAGTTCCAGGCTGGTGACCGCGGCCAGGTAGCCCATCATGACGAAGGGCTCGTTAAACGTCGAGTCGATGTCGTAGGGGCCCTCGAAGCCCCGGTGCACGGTCGTGTCGGCGCCGACGACATGGTCGTAGGCCAGGATGTGGGCGAACCCGAGCTCCTCGACGCGCTCGGCGTAGGCGCGTAGGACGGCGGGATCCGGTCCGAGCTCGGTCTGCGGGAAGACGACTCCGATGCGCATTCGCGGTTCAACCGTCCCGCATCGCGATTGCTTCCCACGCGGCCCGTCGCTCGATACCGCGCGGGCTTCACGCATGATGGGGACGTGACGGCCAAGGATCTGAGCGGCGTGCTGAGGGTCGGCGAGCTGGAGCCGACGCTGGCAGAAGAACTGGCGGCGCGCTACGAGATTGCGAAGCTTCCCGACGGCCCGGCGCGGGCCCGATTCCTGGCCGAGCACGGCGCCGACGTGCGCGTGCTGCTGACGTGGGGACCGCCGGGCGTCGACGCCGACACCATCGCCGCGCTGCCCAACCTCGAGGCCATCGTCAACGACGGGGCCGGGGTGGACCTGATCGACCTGGAGGCGGCGAAGCGCCGCGGCATCGGCGTGAGCAACACCCCGGACGTGCTGTCGGACACGGTCGCCGACACGGCGCTGGGCCTGATGCTGATGACCCTGCGCCGCTTCGGCGCCGCCGACCGCTACGTGCGGGCGGGCCGCTGGGCGCGCGAGGGCCGGTTCCCGTACGCCCGAGACGTCAGCGGCCTCCAGGTGGGCATCCTCGGCCTGGGCCGCATCGGTTCGGCGATCGCCACCCGGCTGCTCGGATTCGATTGCGCCATCGCGTATCACAACCGGCATCGCATCGACGGGTCGCCCTACCGCTACGCCGCGTCGGCTGTGGAGCTCGCCGAGTCGGTCGACGTGCTGGTCGTCGCCACCACGGGCGACAACGAGTCCCACAAGCTGGTCGACCGCTCCGTGCTGGCGGCCTTGGGTCCCGAGGGGTATCTGATCAACATCGCCCGGGGGAGCGTCGTCGATCAGGACGCGCTGGTGGAGCTGCTCGTCGGCGGCGAGCTGGCGGGGGCCGGCTTGGACGTCTACGCCGACGAGCCGCATGTGCCGGCCGAACTGTGCGACCTGGACAACGTGGTCCTTCTTCCGCACATCGGCAGCGCCACGGCCCGGACCCGCCGGGCGATGGCGCAGCTGGCGATCCGCAACCTCGACAGCTACCTCGACACCGGCGAACTCGTGACGCCGGTGCTGACGCCGCGCCGTCGGCGCTGACCGCCTCCCGGCGTCGTGACCAGGCGATAAACCTATCTGTGGCCGAAGCGATACCGCGAGAAGGTTATCGCCGCAACCGCATCTGGGTATCCGGCTCTCATGAGTCCGCTACTGCAGGAGACAGCCGCGCCGGTGCGCTTGACGCTCGCCGGCACAGCGCGCCCCGACACGGCGGCGAAGTGGCGCCATGTTTTGCAACACTGGCTGCGGCACGAGGTGCGCGCGTCGGAGGACATTCGTGAGGACGTCGTTCTGGGGGTGAACGAGGCGTTGGCCAATTGCGTCGAGCACGCCTACCGCTCCCGTCGCGAGGCCGGCGCAATGAAATTGCAGGCCAGCTACGATCCCGCCGCCGAGTCAATCCGGGTATGCGTCAGCGATCGCGGAAGTTGGCGCAAGCCCTCGTCGAGGCAGACCACCGATCCCCGCGCCTCGCGCGGCATCACGCTGATGCACCGCCTCGCCGATCACTGCACGATCCACGCCCGCCCCAACGGCACCAGCGTCTATTTAGACTACACGACCGACGCGGATAGCGCTGTCCAGCAATAACTTTCACGCAGGAACCGAGCTCAGCCGCCCGAGGGCGTCGAGGGCGTGAACGTGACCGGCATGCGCTCGAGGCCGCTGACGAAGTTGGCCGGCCGCAGCGGCAGCGGGTCCTGAGACGCCAACTCCATGTCGGGCAGGCGTTTGAGTAGTCGCTCGAGCATCATCGAGAGCTCCAGACGCGCCAGCTGGTTGCCCAGGCAGAAATGGGTTCCGAAGCCGAATGCCAGATGGTTGTTGGGGTAGCGGTCGATCCGGAAGCTCTCGGGATCCCCGAACACGGCCTCGTCGAAGTTCGCCGACTCGAAGAGCAGGATGATCTTCTCGCCCCGCGCGAGCTGGGTGCCGTGGAACTCGAGATCGGCGGTCATGGTGCGGGCCATGTTCTTGACCGGCGCGGTCCACCTCAGCATCTCTTCGATCGCGTTGGGCAGCAGCGCCACGTCGTCGACCAGTTGCCGGTGCTGTTGCGGGTGGCGCAGGATCTGCGCGGTGCCGCCGGACAGCGTGTGCCGGGTGGTCTCGTCGCCGCCGATGAGCAACAACAGCACCTCGGTCACGATCTCGTGGTCGGCGAGCTTCTCGCCGTCCACCTCCGCGTGCACCAGCACGCTGACCAAGTCATCGGTCGGCTCGGCCTTGCGCGCCGCGATCATGCTCGTCATGTATTCGGTGTAGGCGGCGAAGGCGTCGATGGAGACCTGGAAGTCCTCTTGCGCGGTCGTGCTGCTGAGCATGGTGACCATGTCGTCGGACCAGCGCAGAAACATCTGCCGCTCCTCGGGCAGCACCCCGAGCATGTCGCCGATGACCGCCATGGGCAGCGGGGCGGCGAGGTCCCAGACGAAGTCGCACTCGCCGCGTTCGCAGACGTTGTCGATCAGGGCGTCGCACAGCGCGCCGATCGAGGCCTCCCGGTCCTTGACGCGTTTCCGGGTGAAGCCCGCGTTGACGAGTTTGCGCCGCAACAGGTGGGCGGGGTCATCCATCGCGATCATCATGGGCGGCGCGTCCTGGTCCGGCCGGATACCGCCGGCGTTGGAGAACAGCTCGGGCGCCCGCTCGGCGTCGATCACGGCCTGATACGTCGCCGCGGCGGCCAACCCGTTGCGGTCCCGAAAGACCGGCTCGTTCTCGCGCATCCACCGATAGACCGGGCGCGAGTCGCCCGCGTAGAAGGCGCCATCGGTCAGATCGACGTCGGGCCGTGGCTGATGTCGCGTGTCAACAGTGCTTGGCATGGCTCACCCTTCCCCAAAGCGGGCATGCGCAGTCTTACCGTGGACCTTACAGTAGGCGTCGTGGTAGCAATCCCACCCTCACGCCGGCCCCGGTGCGGCGCGCTCACGTAGCGCCGTCAGGAACATCTCGTCCATCCGCGGACTCACCTCGGCCAGGGTCGCGGCGCTGACGTAGCGCGCGGAGCCGAAGACGCGCTCGAGCTCTTCGGCGGCGGTGGCGCTCCCGATCGACAGGCACAAACAGGCCACTCCGTCGCCACGGAGTTCCTCGAGCGCCTTGTTCGCGTCGGCCTCCGCGTAGCGACCGTCGTAGCCGTCGTCGTAGGGGCACCCGTCGGACAGGACAAGCAGCAGCCGGTTGGGTGTGCCGGCTTCGGTGTTGAGTATCTCGCCCGCGCCGCGGATCGCCGCACCCAGGCGCGTATACCCCGACGGCTCAAGCTGATTGAGCCGGGCGCGTTGCGGGGCGCCGAAGCGCTGTCCGAACGTTTTGATCGCCGGCAGGTGCACGGCGTGCCGCCCGTGGGATCGAAACGCGTAGATGGCCACGCGGTCGCCGAGTTCCTCCAGGGTCATCGCCACGGTTGCCGCCGCGCCCCGCTGGTGGTCGTGGACCCTGTTCCCCCGCAGGTCGGCGTCGGTGGCCGATCCGGACGCGTCGAGCAGGATGAGGACGCCGAGGTTCCGAACGACGTTGCGGCGCTGGGTGTAGACGGCCTCCGTGGGTGAACAACCGGAGCGCAGGTCGACGAAGAGATCGACGAGCGCCTCGATGTCGATCTCGTCACCGTCGGGGCGCGCGCGTAAGAGCTTGGGGCCGAGACCGACGCGTGCCAATCGCCGCCGCAGCTCGTCGTCGTGCGAGACGTGCGCGGCCGAGATGTGGGTGGGCTCGGTGAGCGGAAAATCGATGACGCGGCACCAGTCCGCCCGATAGCGGTTGTTGAAGACGTCCCATTCCGGATGCAGTGCACCGCCGATTCCCAGAGCAGCGCCGGGCCGGTCGCCGACGAAATTGATGCGCGTCGGAAGTGGACGGGCTGACGCGCCGACCGCTCGTGCCGGCCGGATCGAGCGCGCCTCAAACTCCCCGCCCGACGAGTCGTCGCCGCGCGACGGCGCCTCGCCCAACAGTTTTCGCAGAAAGTCCATCAGTGCCCGCGAACGCAGCAGCGGATTCTCGAACAGCTTGAGGACCTTGCTTTCCTCGGAGGCGGCGTCGTCCTCGTCGGCGGGCTCCCGCTCGGCGACGAGCTCGATCGCCGTCCGCAGGTCCGTATCCGTGGCGGGCGCGGCCCGGCTGTCGGACGACGCCAGTAGTTGTGCCGGACGGATGACACCGAACCACGCCGGAGGGTCCGCGATTCGGCTTGTGCCCCTGGCCATTTCGAGGGACCCGTCCGCGGTCGCGGTGCGGGGATCACCGTTGGGGCGAAGTGCCGCCGCCAGCGCAACGGTGGGGGCGAGTTCGGCGAGCACCCGGTGGCCTTCCAGCGCGAGGTAGCGGCGCGCGATCGCCGGCCGGCCTCGCAGCCGCTTCACCAGCCGCCGATCCAGGCTGCCCGCGCCGAGCAGGGCGGCCTGGACCAGCACCTGCCGGCGCTGCTGCCCGGCGGGGTCGGCGGCCGGGACGAAGATGACGGCGCCGTTCGTGTAGGCGTCCTGGCCGGGCGCCGCCCGGGCGACGTCGACGGCCCGGCCGGCCAGGTAGGTGGCGAGGAACCGATACCGTTGCGGGCCAACGGGTTCCATCACCTTGGCGGCAGCAGGGAATCGACGAGCTCGCCGAGTGCCGTGACGACCTCCCGGTCATCGGAGAGGATCCGCACGATCGCCGCCTGGACGGCGCTGCGCAGGCTGAGTCCTTCGGCGACCAGGCTGCCGGCCAGGATCAGTGTGCGGGTGGACGACACTTCGCGCAGCGGTGAGCCATCGAGCTTTCGGATCGCGTTGCCCACGGTGACCAGGGCGCGTGCCGTCGCATCGTCGATCCCCGCTTCGTGGGCAACGACTTCCGTCTCGGCCTCGACGGGCGGGAAGTCGAGTTCGATGGCCACGAATCGCTGCCGGGTCGACTCTTTGATGTTCTTCAGCACGCTCTGGTAGCCGGGATTGTAGGAAATGACCAGTTGAAATCCCGGTGCCGCGGGCACGGTCGTTCCCAGGCGGTCGACCAGAAGCTCGCGGCGATGATCGGCGAGCGGATGGATGACCACCGTGGTGTCCTGGCGCGCCTCGACGATCTCGTCCAGGTAGCAGATCGCGCCCTCGCGAACGGCCCGCGTCAACGGCCCATCCACCCAGACCGTTTCCCCCCCTTTGAGAAGGAAACGCCCGACCAAGTCGGCCGACGTCATGTCTTCGTGCGCCGCGACGGTGATCAGGTTGCGACCGAGCGCGTGGGCCATCGCCTCCACGAACCGGGTCTTGCCACATCCCGTCGGGCCCTTCAGCAGCACCGGCAGGCCGCGGCGCGCGGCGGCGCGGAACACCTGCACCTCATCGCCGGCGGGCCGATAGAACGGCGCCTCCGACGCCGGGCGCACGGTGGGCTGGGAATCCGTCAGCACCTAGCGCCCTCGCGCGCGCTCGAAGGGGACGACCTCCGGCAGCTGGCCGCCCGGCGGGAGGACGAGGTGGCCGTGCACGTCGACGTACCCCGAACGCTTGGTGGGTATGGGCAGGGCGGGATTCGGGCATGGCGTGTCCGTGCCGTCGCCGCAGATGCCGCCGTTGAAGTACGAACGCTTCTGGTGGTCTTGGGGCCACGGGTCGGAGTGCATTCCGATCCATTGCGCGGGCACGTTGTAGAAGAAAAAGAAGCACGAGCTGACGCCGGCGAAGATCGCCAGGAAGCGCGTGAACTGCTGTCTGGCGAATCCGCCTCGCACGTGGTCCAATCCGCGCTCGACGACGGTGCGGCCGCGATCGTCGGTGAAGAAGCGCAGACAGCACAGCGCGGCCTGCACACCACCCCACATCAGGCCTTCGTAGACCGGCCATTGGTAGTAGGTGTCGGCATTGAGCGACACGGACCTGATGGCGCCGGGGTAGGTGTAGAAGCCGATCGGTAGCAGGACCAGACCCTCCATGACGAAATCGAAGACAAACGCGAGCGCGTAGGTGACGAGGACCAACCGAAGATTGCTGATGTTCGGCCAGCGCGTCTTGATTTTGCGCATGATCCAACACCCGACGATCGTGATCAGCAGGACGCCGTAGGCGTAACCCGGAGCGTTGGTCAACAGCGGCTCGGACACCTGACGGCCCGGCTCCTCCGGGGAAACCCAACCCGGAATGTTCGACGACCAGGAGCCGCGGTTGAACAGCCAGGTGTTGTAGGTGCACCACGTGTTGAAGTAGTTCAGCAGCGGATCCTGGAAGAACATCAGGCCCATCGACAGCACGAGCATGCCGTCCAGCGTGATCCGCCGCTCGCGCCGCCACGGCCGGATGAAGAACCACCACACGACGACCGGCAGCGCGATCCATAGCACCACCGCGTTCGCCATCAGCGGCACCTTCATGTACATCGGCGGCTCGCTCGGTCCCGACGGCACCCGCTCGAAATACGGGCCGGTGATCCACCGGATCCACACGTAGAGCTGGAGCACCAGCAGCGCGCCACCGGCGGCGGCCCAAATCTTGATCGGTCGCACCGGCGACGCGGCCTGCGCGCCGAGTTCGCCCGCGCCGGGCAGTGGCTCGGTGACGGACGACGGCTGGTTCCTGTTCGCGAGATCGCTCATGACGCTGGTGTCCTCCGGGGTCGGCATTCCACGCTCCGAGCAATATACTCACGAGTATCTGAGAAACGGAATAGCTTCTCGCAAGCTCTGGCAGAATCTGGCGCATGGTTGAGCGTTGGACGCGAGAGCGCCGCCTCGAGCACACTCGCTCGCTATTGGTCGATGCCGCCGAGGAAGTCTTCGGCGAAAAAGGGTTCGTCGCCGCGACGCTCGACGACATCGCCCACGCCGCCGGGTACACGAAAGGCGCGATCTACAAACACTTCTCGACGAAGGAAGACCTGTTTCTGGCGGTCAGCGACCGCTACTGGCGCCGGTACTTCGTCAACTTCACCGAGGTGATGGCGCCGGCGACGCAGGTCGGTGCGCGCGAACTCGACGAGATCGCCAAGCGCTGGAGCCAGCTCAGCCGCGATCGCGGGGCGGAGCACGCCGCGCTGGGTCACGAGTTCATGCTGTACCTGCTGCGGAACCCCGAGGCGCGGGAACGCGTGGCCGCCAAGCGATCAGAGGCCGTCGAGGCGCTGGCCAAGTTCATCGTGGCGGGCATCGACCGGCTCGGCGGGACGTTGCTGATTCCCGCGTCGACGTTCGCCCAGGTCCTCGTCGCCACCAGCGACTCGGTGGTGTTGGGCAGTCAACTCGATGACGTGGACCTCTTCCGCCCGATCGTCGAGATGTACGTGTCGGTGATCAAGCTGCCCTGACCGCCGATCCGAAAAGGACTGTGGCGCACGGCGTCTCAGGCACCAGTGGCGATCTCCAGGTCCTTCAACGACTCCTCTAGATGACCGAGCATCCGCTGCAGGTGCGGGACGCTGCGCCGGCAGCCGACCAGGCCGAAGTCGAGGTTGTCGGCGTTGTTGGTCACGGTGATGTTGACCGCCTGGCCGTCGAGGGGGATGGACAGCGGATAGTTTCCGTCCAGGCGGGCCCCGCGCCAGTACAGCTGCTCCGAGCGACCCGTCGACACGTTCGAGATGACGATGTTGAACGGCGGCGAGGCCGCGGAAAGGTAGCCGGGGACCAACCCGAGGAACAGGCCCCCGATGTTGAAGGCGGACAGGGCCAACTGCTGAACCGGCGGCAGCTGCCAGAACACCTCTTTGGTGTCGCGAATGGATGCGCTGATGATCTCGAGCCGTCTCGCCGGATCGTCGAGATCGGTGGCGAGGTTGCACAGGAAGGTGCCGACCATGTTCCCGCCGCGGTCGTCGTCGTCCTTGCGCAGATTCACCGGAACCATCGCGGTCAGTGGGGCGTCCGGCAGCGCGTTCTGATCCAGCAGGTAGGCGCGCAGGGCGCCGGCCGACATGGCGAGAATGACGTCGTTGACCGTGACGCCGGCGGCCGCCTTGACCGCGTTGATGCGCTCCAACGCCCAGGACTGGGCCGCCACCCGCCGCGCACCGCCGATCCGGACGTTGAACATCGACCGCGGCGCCTGGAACGGGAGCGTGAGTTGTTGTTCGAGCAGCGCGGCCCGCGCGAGCTTCAGCGTGGACGGCGCCAACGCCAGCGCCGACCCCGCGGTGCGGCCCACCCGCCCGAACAGCGACGGACTTCTGCGTCCGCCGCGCTTGCGCGGCGCAATGCTCCACGGGACCCGCACCTCGTCGTCGTCGGGATCGGAGGTGAAGGCCCGCTGCATCAGGCGAAGCGCCGAGACGCCGTCCATCAGGGAGTGGTGGTACTTGGTGTACACGGCGTACCGCCCGTCCTGCAGGCCCTCGACCAGGTGCGCCTCCCACATCGGGCGGTGCCGGTCCAGCAGGCTGCCGTGCAGCCGGGAAACCAGCTCCAGGAGGTCTCGCACCCGTCCCGGTTCCGGAAGCGCGGAACGGCGAAGGTGGTAGTCGAGTTCGACTTCCTTGTCGAAGGACCACGCGACGTTGGTGACCCCGCCGAAGAACGCCGGACGCTTGCTGAAGGCCGGTTGCACGTCGGTGCATTCGAGCATCGCCTGATAGGACTCGCGGACGAAATGCGGGCCGGCATCCTCGGGCGGCTCGAAGAGCTGCAGCGCGCCCACGTGCATCGGATGTTCGCGTGATTCGCCGATGAGGAACAGCGCATCCGTCGGTGATATCGGTTCCATGCGTGTCGCCCCCAACTGTTGCCGTCGCGCCGCCCACCGCAGGGACGGCCTACCTCCTAATAGCCACAGCGGGTGGCGGCCCAAACGGCCATCCGCCCCGGGACGGTCGCTAGCGGACGTCGTCGGCGAGCGCGCGAGCCTCCCGCTCGGTTTCGACCGCGGGCCCGGAGCCCGGCAAAGGCTTGCCGGCGACTTCGGGGGTGAACAGCAGCGTGATCGCGCCCACCACGCCCCCGAAGATCAGCATGTAGGCCGGCACCATCACGTTGCCGGTGCCCGAAACGAGAGCCTGGGCGATCAGCGGCGTGATGCCGCCGACTAGCGAAATCGAGATGTTGTAGGAGATGGCCAGCGCGCCGTAGCGCACGTTGGTGGGGAACAGCGCCGGCAGCATGGCCGGCCCGGTGCTGTCGAAGCACAGCTCCATCAAACCGATCAGCAGCACCCCGATGAAGATCACCGGGTAGATGCCGCCGAAGCGGATGAGCAGGAACGCCGGTATGGAGGCGACGATCAGCAGGCCGCACCCCGTCCACATGATCGGTTTGACGCCGATGCGATCGGACAAGGCCGCGACGAGCACCACCGTGCCCATCAGGATCGCCAACGTGGTCACGATCATGACGAGTCCGGCGGTGCGGCCCACACGCACGAACAGCCGCAGGTACGTCGGCAGGTATCCGGTGAGCATGAAGTCGGCGACCTGGGAAGTCAGCACCAGCGCCGCGCAGATCAGCATGGGTCGCCACTGCTCGACGATGGTGCGGTGAATCTGTTGCCGGCCCTGGTCGCCCGCGTGCGCATCGTCGTGGGCGCTCTGGTACGCCGAGGACTCCTCGAGCCGCAGCCGCAGGAACAGCGCGACCAGCCCGAAAGGCAAGCCCAACAGCAGCGGAATCCGCCAGCCGTAGGTCAGCATGGCGTCCTCGGGCAGCCAGGTCTGCAGCCCGGTCACCAGCAAGCCCGCCAGGACGAACCCCACCAGATTGCCCATCGGCAGGAACCCGACCATCATGCCGCGTTTGTGATCGGGGGCCTGCTCGACGAGATAGGTCATGGCGCCGACGTATTCACCACCGGTCGACAGGCCCTGGAATATTCGCGCGAGGACGAGCAGGATCGGCGCCCAGATGCCGATGGTGCTGTAGGTGGGCAGCAGGCCGGTCACGGTCGTGCTCACCGTCATCATCAGGATGGTGACCACCAGGACGCGGTGGCGCCCGATCCGGTCGCCCAGCGGACCGAAGATGAACCCGCCGAGCGGACGCACGACGAACGCCGCCGCGAGCGTTCCGAAGGTCGCGATGAGGTGGACTCCGCTGACGTTCTTGCCGGGATAGAACACCTGGGCGATCGTGGTCGCGATGTACCCGTAGACCCCGAAGTCGTACCACTCCATGAAGTTCCCGATCGCGGTGCCCATGATGGTTCGGCGCATCGCGGGGTCGGCGACCCGGATTTCTCTACGTGCCCATTTCCTCCGGCGGCGTCGAATAACCATCGAATCAAGACTTACCCACAACTTTCTCAGGGACAACCGGCGGGGTGGGCTTCACGGCCCTGACGTGGGACGACCGGCGGCGATCGCCGCGATCCCGCTCGGCCACGATCGCGTGCGACAAACGCCAGCTAGAACGGGTCGCCGGCATTCACGTCGGCGGCACCGCCGCGCCGCCGGAGGTGACGCGGGGTTATCCCCGTCACGTTCGCCCGGTCACGGGCGCGCGTCACTGGCCTTTCAGGCTGCCGATGCGCAACGAGAAGTCCCCGGGGCCGGGGCGGGGGGCCTCCACCTGCTCGACATAGCGACGCGGATCGCGATCCGTGATGGGCAGCCCCTCGGTGGTCGGGTGCTCGGCCATGAACTCGCTGTATTGGCGCCCGAGCGCTTCGCGAAGGCCGATCGGGGCGTTGCGGCGGAAGTCCGAGAGCCCTTCGCGTTCCTCCTCGCCCATGTGATCGTCGTTGGCCTCGCGGGTGCGCCCGACCGCCGCCCACCATTGCTCGCTGCCGAGTTCGGCCGCGTCGGCGTCGCGCACCCCGTCGCGGATGTCGTTGTGGTCGCCGATGGCGTCGAGGGTTTCGCCCTCGGCGTCCTCGCCACCCCGTTTGAGCAGTTGGGGGTAGAAGATCTTTTCCTCGATGTAGGCGTGCACGTCGAGCTTGTCGGCGAGCGGTCGCCACACCCGTTCGAGCCCGGTGCGGTCGGCCGGCTGCTGTGCCTGGAGGTAATCCAGCCGGGCGAACTGTTCGCGGAACCAATCGTGGTCGGCGAGAATCAACATGGTGATGTCGGCCATCGGTGAGCCTCCGCCCCTGTGACGCCGGTCAGCCGGCTGGGTTAGCGCGTTCGACACCATTGAAGAACGCCAGCCTCGTCTTACCCGCTCGCGGGGTCGATGTAACGACCCCGGTAGGCACCGCATCGATGTGCTCGCCCGAGTTGCTCTGCGCCGCAGGGGATTAGCAAATTTGCGCCGACGTAAGTGTTCTGGCAGGCTGAGAGCCATTTCGGCGACACTAAGCTGGTCGGGAACTCGGCGGAGGGGCACGGTGTGCCGGCCGGATACACTGGGGCGTCCGTGCGGCGATCGATTCGATCGCGCCGTTGAACCCGATATGAATAAGTCAGAGGTTGTGCCTTGTCCGAAAATCCCGGCGATGCCGTCAGCTTGGAACCGCATTTCGAGGACGTACAAGCGCACTACGACCTGTCCGACGAGTTCTTCGCGCTCTTCCTGGATCCGACGCGGACCTACAGCTGCGCGTATTTCGAGCGCGAGGACATGACGCTGGAAGAGGCGCAGATCGCCAAGGTCGACCTCTCGCTGGGCAAGCTGGGATTGCAGCCGGGCATGACGTTGCTCGACGTCGGGTGCGGCTGGGGCACCACGATCGTCCGCGCGCTCGAGCGCTATGACGTCAACGTCGTCGGGCTCACGCTGAGCCGCAATCAGCAGGCGCACGTGCAGCGCCGCCTCGACGCGCATCCGTCCGCGCGGTCCAAGCGGGTGCTGCTGCAGGGCTGGGAGCAGTTCGACGACAAGGTCGACCGCATCGTGTCGATCGGCGCCTTCGAGCACTTCGGGCGTGACCGCTACGACGATTTCTTCAAGACCGCCTATGAGGCTCTTCCGGCGGACGGCGTGATGATGCTGCACACGATCATCAAGCCCAGCGACGAGGAGTTCGCCGAGCGCGGGCTGCCCATCACCATGACCAAGCTGCGCTTCATGAAATTCATCATGGACGAGATCTTCCCGGGCGGGGATCTACCCCAGGCCAAGGGCGTCGTGGAGCATGCCCAGCGTGCTGGTTTCGGGGTGAAGCTGGTGCAGCCGCTGCGCCTGCACTACGCGCGCACCCTCGACACATGGGCGGCCGCACTCGAGGCGCGCCGCGACGAGGCCATCGAGATTCAGTCCGAAGAGGTCTACGACAGGTACATGAAGTACCTGACCGGCTGCGCGGACCTGTTCCGTGAGGGCTACACCGACGTCGCGCAGTTCACCCTGACCAAGGGCTGACGCCCGTCCTGTGCCCCCATCCGGGGGGGGCGCCCGGTTTACCGGCATAGCACGGCGGGTAATTCCACGGCAACAACCTGATTCGGTGGGTGTCGATGTCCTTCGGCGCAAGCCGCAGGAAGGACGGATCGTGGCTGCCAAACACCGCATGCCGGAGTCGCTGGAGCAAACCCAGACGCCGACCGATCGAGGTCAGCGTATGTCCGGTGCGGCGAAGGTGTGCGAGATCGTCTGCGCTGCCCTGATATGCGCGGCGTGCCTGACGGTGTTGGTGCTCAACGGGGTCCGCGCCGGCAAACGAACCGTGACCGCCGAGGTCAGTCCGCCTTCCGTTTCGCAGCCGGTGAAGCAGGAGGGCACCGTGATCGCCGTGACGGTGGACTCGGTCACCATGCGCAGCCCCGACGGGTACACCCAGACCTATCGCTTCACCCCGGATACCACCGTCATCACCCATCGCGGTAGCCAACCCGCCGTCGCGGCACCGCAATTCACCGTCAACGACCGGGTGGTTGTGGTGGGCACCATCGAAGGTGGCTCGGCGCTGGCAACCGCGGTGGCCTACCGCGGCGCGGGACATGGGGAGGCGCCGCCGATGGATTACCTTGAGGGGCAACCGGTTCCGACCGACGCCGCCTGAGCCGCTCCCCGGGATGCCCGTCCGCCTAGGCTGATAGCGATCCAGCCACACGGAGGCGCCATGACCGAGCACGAAGCAAAGATGATCATCCTGTCCACCGACGACCTGGACGAGTCGATCCGGTTCTACAGCGAGACCCTGGGCATGCCGTTGAAGTTTCGCGACGGGGCGCACTTCGCGGCCCTGGATGCGGGCCCGGTCACGTTGGCGCTGGCAACCGCCGTGGACCATCCCATCCCCGGCCAGGTCGTCGTCGGCATCAAGACCGCGGACGTCGACGCCGCGGCGAAGGCTGTCGAGGCCAGCGGTGGTGGCATCGTCAAGGGCCCCTACGACGACGCCCACGAACGACGCGCCGTGGTCTATGACAACAAGGGCAACGGCCTGGTCTTCTACAAACCGCTGGGACGCTAGGGCGCCTACCTTCCGGTGCGTTCGCGGTGTTTGCAGCCCGGCCAGCAGCACGGCCTGCGTTTGCCTTCCTCCAGCTCCTCCTCGGTGCGGCGGATGCGGCGCGCCCGGGTGGCCTCCTGCTTGGCATCCTCGACCCAGCAGATGAACTCGTTTCGGGCCAGCGGCGTGATGTCGTTCCAGGCGGCCAGGGCCGTGGGGTTGGCGAGCAACGACTCGCGCAGGTCGGCGGGCAGCTTGTGCACCACCCCGCCGGGCACTCGCCGGGCGCTCATCGGTCCACCAAATGTGCGTTGTCATCCTGCAATTCGTCGCGGCGTAACGCCATCGGGGTCGCGGCGGGGATATCGCCGGCGGCGACCACGGCGCGCGTGATGGGGGACAGCGCCCGAAACAGCGTTTCGACCTCGTCGTCGCTGAGCACGTCGAGCACCGACAGGCAAAGGGCGTCGGTGCTCGACTCGATGTGGTCCTTCAGTTCGCGCCCCGCGGCGGTCAGCGTCCCGTCATCGCGTAGCAACCCGCGCTCGGCGAGGCGCTGTTCGTGATGGCGCCATGCCGCCTCGTCGTAATCGCGGGTGCGGGCGATGTAGTCGCGCGCGACGTTGCCCGCCGCGGCGTGTAAGACGTTGGATTCACGTCCGGAGATGCCCGCCGCCGCCAGCACCGCCACGTGCCCGTCACCGCGCTGTTCGCGCAGCAGCGTCGTGGCGTGCCACAGCGCGGCCAGGGGATCGTCGGGCCAGGGCAGGGCCAGATTAGCGGCGAACAGCGGGCGGGCATCGAGCGGCGCGTGGCGCGCCGCCTTCCCGGCGAGTTCGGCTGCCACGCGGACGTTTTCGTCCGACCCGAGGCCGTAGCGGCGCAGCGCCGCCACCGCGGACTCCTGGCGCGCCCGCAATGCGGCCTCCGGACCCGCGATCTCCCACGCCGCCGGCAACGCCTTGGCAACCCGTTCGGGCGCGAAGTTGTAGAAGACCGAGGTCACGACCTCCCGCGGCACCATGCCCAGCGGCGCGGAGCGGGCCGCGAAATAGCCCATCCAGAAACCCCGGTAACCCAACGCGTCCAACGCCGCCCGGGCCTCGGGCGCGAAATACGTCACCGCGTGCACCGGCTCGTAGCGATCGAAGAAGCGTCGGGCCAACTCGGGTTGTCGTCGCATGCTGGCAGTTAACCACCGGTGACGGGTGGGGACCAAGCACGCGGCCCGAACGACCCCGCCTAGGCTCGAGCGGTGACCATCCCCTATGACCAGGTACTACACGAGCGGATCCGGAGCAATCTCGCCGGCCACGAGCGTCGAAGCGTGGCCGATCCGGCCAAGCGGCACGCCGCCGTGGCGGTGGTGCTCGTCGACTCCGATGTCGGGGAGGACCGGGTGGATCCGGCGCCGGTGGACGACTGGAACGTCGATCGAGGGCTGCCCGCGGCCGGCCTCGACGGGCGCATGGTCGACGTGTCGGGCGGGGCGGCTTTCCTGCTGTGCCGCAGGGCTTCTCGACTCACTTCGCACGCCGCGCAGTGGGCGTTACCCGGTGGCCGCCTCGACCCGGGCGAGACCGCCGTCGAGGCCGCGCTGCGGGAATTGCGCGAGGAGGTCGGCATCGAACTCCCCGAGGCGACCGTGCTGGGACTGCTCGACGATTACCCGACCCGGTCCGGATATGTCATTACGCCGGTGGTGATTTGGGGAGGCGGCCGCCTGGATCCGCGCCCATCGCCCGACGAGGTCGTCGCGGTGTACCGGGTGGGCCTGCACCAACTGCAACGTGACGATTCGCCGCGATTCATCGCCATCCCGGAGAGCCCGCGACCGGTTGTCCAGATTCCGTTGGGGGGCGACCTGATCCACGCGCCCACCGGGGCGGTGCTCCTGCAGCTGCGGTGGCTGGGACTGGAAGGCCGCCACGACCCGGTCGACGGGCTGGAACAACCCGTTTTCGCCTGGAAGTAGCTTTCGCGCAACCTCTTCGAAAGTCGGGGCACTCAAGGTCGGCCCTGCGCACCGAACAGTGAGCCCGCCAGTTCGACCAGTGAGGTGCCTGAGACGTCCCAGGGGCCCGGGGGCGCGGGGGCGGGCACCGGGTCCGGCCCGTACTCCTGCGGGCGCGCGACGAAACCGGTCGCCAGGCCGCTATCGCGGGCCGCCTCGAGGTCGGCGGTGTGCGCCGCCACCAGCATCACCTCACCGGGCTCCAGGCCCAGCAATCGCGCGGGAGTCTGGTAGGCCCGCGGGTCGGGCTTGTAGGCCTGACTGACGTCGGAACCCAGGACCACATCCCAGGGCAGGCCCGCGTACTTCGCCATCTCGACCAGCAGCCCGGTGTTGCCGTTGGACAAGGGCCCGACGATGACGTGCCGCTTCATGACCGCGATGCCGTCGACGCTGTCCGGCCACGGTGGCAGCCAGCGCCACGACCGGGCGAGTGCCTGCACCTCGTCGCAGGGCAGCGCGTCGGCACTGACGCCGAACTTCGCGAGCGATGCGACGAGGTTCTCTCGATGCAGAACGTCCAGCGACACGAATTCCCGTCGGCCCGAGCGAATCTCGGACATGGAGGGCAGGTATCGACTGCGCCACTCCAGCGCGAACGCGTCGGGGTCGACGTCGATGTGTTGGCGCTGCGCGAAACGCCGTACCGAGGCGGCGATCCCCGAACGCCAGTCGACGACCGTTCCGAACGTATCGAACAGAACTGCACGCACTACCCGACCGGTCGACGGTGAGCGGTAGTCGGTCATGCCTCAGGCTAACGCTGCGCTCGTCACCTGCGATGCGCCCGGCGGTGCACGGCGTACGCTATCGTTAGCTGTGCGAACGAATCTTTGACTTCCCGATTGATGACCGAAGGGAGGCCGTTGTGGCCCGAAGCGCCGGCGATACCTGGGATATCGTGACGAGCGTCGGCTTCACCGCCTTGGCGGTGTGTGCGGCGCGGGCCCTCGACGCGGGTCTGCAGCCGCCGTTGGCGAACGACGACTTCGCCGCCGGCTTCGTCGCCGCCGCCGGTGAACCGAATCTGATTGCGGCCGTGGACAACGCCGACATGAGCAGTGCCGCGGCCTTCAACGCGCAGTGGGTAGGGGTGCGGACGCGATTCTTCGACGAGTTTTTCGCTGATGCCACCCGATCGGGGACGCGCCAGGCGGTCATCTTGGCGGCCGGATTGGATTCGCGGGCGTACCGGCTGGACTGGCCCGCGGGCCACACGGTTTACGAAGTGGATCAGCCTCGGGTGCTCGCGTTCAAGCAACAGGTCCTCGACCGGCAGGGCGCCGTGCCCTCGACGAGGCGCATCACCGTCGCCACGGATTTACGGGATGACTGGGCCGGCGCGCTGATCGCGGCCGGCTTCGACCCCGACCGGCCGACGGCGTGGGCGCTCGAGGGCCTGCTGCCGTATTTGCCCGGGCCGGCCCAGGATGCGCTGTTCGAAAGGCTGCACGAGTTGTCGGCGACCGGTAGCCATATTGCCGCCGAACTCGGTCCCGCCCCGGGCGAAGTGCGCGAATTCGCCGACAATGTCCCCACGATCAGCCAAGACACCGGTCAGCCTCCGGTGGCCGAGCTGTGGTACGACGATGCGCGCATCGACACCAAAGAGTTTCTGGCCCAGCGGCATTGGCGTGTCACGGCCGTGAACCTGGTCGACAAGGCGGCCACCGAGTATGGTCGGCCCTTCCACGAATTGCCGGCGGTCTTCGACCGGTTGATGCGCACCAAGTTCTTCACCGCGGTCCGCGAATCGCCGACAGGCGTCGTTCGATGACAGCCAGGGCTTGCTCGGCCCATCGAATGTTCTCCTCCTCGAACGAGATTCCGCGGACCAACGTCAGGTAGGGGCCGACCCGGTCGGTGTGGGCCAGGTACTCCTTCTCGGTGCGACCGTCCATCATGCGCGCCCGCAACCGTTCGTAGCGTTGCAGTTTGGCCCGCGCCCATTGCATCCGCTCGAGGATGGACTCGCGCACAGCCGGCATGTCGCCGGCGTCGGCGGCCTGGACCTTGACCAACAGCTCGTCGCGGATCACCGAGGGTTTCGGCGCCTTCGCGGTGAACTGCCGGATCGCCTCGCGCCCGGCCTCGGTCAGCGAGAACATCCGCTTGTTTGGCCGCCGTTCTTGACGCACGACCCGTGCCCGGATGAGGCCCTGCTCGGCCAGTCGATCCAGTTCGCGATACAGCTGCTGCGGGGTGGCCGGCCAGAAGTTCGCGACCGAGGCGTCGAAACCCTTGGCCAGGTCGTATCCCGACGACTCGCCCTCGAGGAGGGCCGCCAACACCGCGTCACGCAGCGACACCGGCCGATCGTACAGCGATGCGACTAGTCAACAAAGTGACCAACCGCACCCTGGACAATTCCCGACGGCGGCCTTAGCGTCGACCTCATTACTCAACAAGTTGACTATGCGAGGTCGCTGATGCACCCGTTCCGCACGGCCGTCGAAGAGCGCGATGAACAGGCCATCCAGGCGATGCTGGCCGACACGGTGGTGTTCACCAGCCCGGTGGCGTTCAAGCCGTATGTCGGCAAGCCGATCACCGCGGCCATCCTGCGCGGTGTGTTGCGCGTCTTCGAGGACTTCCGCTACATCCGGGAGATTCACGACGCAGGCGGCCGCGACCACGCCTTCGTTTTCGAGACCGGGATCGTCGGGGCGCCCGGGTTGAAGATCACCGGCTGCGACTTCTTGCATTTCGACGACGACGGGCTGATCGACGACTTCGTGGTGATGGTGCGGCCGCTGTCGGGCGCGACGGCATTGTCGGAGGCGATGGGCGCCCAGTTCGACCGCATCCAGCGGGAGGCGCTGGAGTTGGCCAATCAATCCGGCACCGCGTAGAAGTAGGGACCATGCGGATTGGTTTGAGCGTCAATTATGCGGGCGGTTTCAAGGACGTGGCCGCCGAAGTGGCCGACCTGGAACGCGCCGGGTTGGATATTGTTTTTGTCCCCGAGGCGTATTCGTTCGACGCGGTGAGCGCGCTCGGCTACCTGGCGGCAAGCACACAGCGGGTCGGGCTGGCGTCGGGCATCCTGCAGCTCTACACCCGCACGCCCACCCTGACCGCGATGACCGCGGCGGGCCTGGATTACGTCTCCGACGGCCGGTTCACCCTCGGCCTGGGCGCGTCCGGCCCGCAGGTCATCGAGGGCTTCCACGGTGTGCCCTACGACGCCCCGATCGGCCGGACGCGTGAAGTCATCGACATCTGCCGCCAGGTGTGGCGGCGCGAGACCGTGCGCCACCAGGGCAAGCACTACACGATCCCGCTGCCGCCCGACCGGGGGACCGGGCTGGGTAAGCCCCTCAAGCTCATCAATTCCCCAGTGCGTGAACGCATCCCGATACTGGTAGCCGCGCTGGGGCCGAAGAACGTCGAACTGGCGGCCGAGATCGCCGAGGGTTGGCAACCGATCTTCTACCTGCCCGAAAAGGCGCAGGACGTCTGGGGGGAGGCGCTGGCCACCGGGCGGGCCAAGCGGGACCCCGCGCTGGGCGAGCTCGACGTCTACGCCGGACCCGTCCTGGCCATCGGCGAAAACGTCGAGCCGCTAAGGGAATTCGTCAAACCGCACCTGGCGCTCTACATCGGCGGGATGGGCGCCAAGGGCAAGAACTTCTACCACACCCTGGCCACCAAGTACGGGTACGGCCCGCAGGCCGACCGGATCCAGGAGCTCTACCTTGCCGGCGACAAGGACGGCGCCGCCAAGGTGGTGCCCGACGATCTGGTGCGCGACGTCAACCTGATCGGCTCCCGAGCGTTCGTCAAGGAACGTCTGGCGGCCTACCGCGAGGCGGGGGTAACCACGCTGAACGTGGCGCCCATCGCGTCGACCACGGCCGAGCGGATCAAGCTCATCGAAACGCTGCGCGAACTGGTGTGACGGCCGCTGTGGAGCCAAATCAGTTCTGGCGGTGACTATCTCGTCGTAGCCGCATCGCCCTGCCGACCGCGCTCACCGACGCCAGCGCCGCCATGGCCGACAGGATCGCCGCCGAGACGCCAGGCTCGGCGGTCGCCAACAACAGTGGCAGCGCGAAGCCGATGTACGTGACGACGTAGAACACCCCGGTCAGAGCGCCCCGCAGGTGTTGCGGCGCCGCGGCCTCCAGATCGATCAAGCCCTCCCGCAGGCACAGGCCCGAAGCGCAGCCCAGGATCAACAACAGCGGTATCCCGACCGCGGGCGTCAGGGCCGGTGGCGTCGTCGCGGCCACCACGTAGCCGACCGCGGCCAAAGCCGCGCCGGCGGTCCCGGTCTGTGGCCCCCACCGGCGCGTGCGGGCCAGGACCTGAACGACACCGCTGACCCCGTTGACGATCAGGGTGGCCGTGCCCGCCGCGATCGGGGCCGCCAGCGCGGTGTGCAACCGCGTGGGGATGGTGACGAAACCCAGTGTCGCCGAGGCGTATACCCACGGTGCGAGCGGCATGGCCCAACTCAGGGCCCGCGACACTCCCTGTGCCGCCGGTCCCGTCGGGCCCGCGTCGGGGGGCGGCGCCGGCCGGGCCACGTGTGCGCCGGGTGTGGCCGCGACGGCGACGGCAAGCGATGCCAGCACGACGATCGCGGCGGCGACGGCGAACGACACCTGGATGCCGGACTGCCCGGCCCACGCGAATCCCCCGCCGGCGAACGGCCCGATGGCGAAGCCGGCGGTGAGTACCGCGCCGGCGGTCGCGGCGCCGGCCGGGCCCCTCAGGTCGGACGCCCACGCGGTGCCGGAGCTGATGGCAAGGCCCACACCGACCCCGACGACGAGGCGGCCCACCAGCAGCGCGCCGGTGTGCTGGGACAGCAGCATCGCCACCGTCCCCGCCACGGTGGCGGCCGCGCCCGCCAGCGCCATTGGCCGCCGGCCCAACGCGTCCGACGCGCGGCCGCCGATCAGCAACCCGGGGAGCAGCCCGAGCGCGTAGATGCCGAAGATGCCATCGAGGGTCGCGGTGCTGAGGTGTTCGCGGCCGCTGATCACCGGCATCAACGCGACGAAGTGGTTGGCGACCCATCCCGTCGCCAGCAGCAACGCCAGCACGCTGACGAACAGGGCCCGGGTGGCGGCCCGGCCGTTACGCGCTCGGCGGTTGCGGCCGCTGCGCACGCTCGACGAGATCACTGGTCTTCTCCCCCTCCAACGCGCGGCCGACGATCGTAGAACGCGACGCCACCCGGGTGGTTATTCCCGTGGACGTGATCGCGCCGCCGCTGCGGGCGCGGACTTCGCGGTGTGAAGGGGTTTGAAATCAGCGGATTTGGTGTACTGATACCACTACTCGCACCCAGGAAGGCACACGATGAAGTACATTGCGGCAGCCACGATCGCGATCTCCGTCTTGTTGTCCAGCGCGTGTTCGGCCTCACAGGTCATCAACACCGGCGGCGACACAAAGTGCAAAGACTTCACCACGCAGGACGAGAAGAAGCAGAACGACGAAGTCAGCAAGATGCTCAGGGACAAGAGCGGCGCAGACCCGAGCAACGTCGAGATCTCGGCGACGCGGCTCTCGGTGACGACGTACTGCCAGACGCTCGGAAAGCCGGACACGAAGATCTCCGAGGCGCCGCACGGCTGACGCACTCGGTCGGTGACGTGGGTTACGTTGCCGCCCTTGCGGTTTAGCGCCTAGTCCAGGAGCAACTGCGCGGGCACCTCGTCGTCCAGCACGGCCCGCGCCAGCAGTTCACCGAGCAGCGGCCCGAATTTCATGAGATTGCTACCGACGAACGCCAGCACGCGCCCACGCTGCGCCACCGTCCAGCCGTCGCCGCCCGGATCGAGCCACGGGGCGCGGACACTGACGCAGTCCACCTGGTCCACCGGCGACAGTGACGGGAACAGCGCGCGCACGGTCGCGGGGTCCGCCACCTCCTGGCCGAACGCCCACCTGCCGGTACTGCCGAGCGGCAATCCGTAGCCCTCGGGCGCGGACAGGCACGCCGCGCCGACCGCGTCCGCGCCGCGGTAGGTGAACCGGGTGTGCGGAACGAAGCCAACTGAGAGCGGACCGAACAGGTCTGGAGTGTGCGCACCCGCACAGATCAGCACCCGGTCGCCGCGCAGCACGGTGCCGTCGGCGAGCGTCGTCGCGCCGTCGTCGGCCACCGACAGCACGTGTGCGTTGCGGATGGCGACGCGGCGCGCCAACGAGCTCAGGGCGCGGCGGATGCGCAGGCTGCCGCCGAGGGGATCGAAAACTCCTGTCTCCCAAGGCACGACCGCGAACGGAATCCGTGCCGCGATTTCGGAACGCCCGAGCCGGGAGAACTGCGCGCCGGCGGAGCTCATGGCCGCCGCGACGTCGTCGCAGGCGCCGGCGGCGATGAAGCCCTCGGAGCCCAGCAGTCGCCCCGCGCCGAACTCGGATTCCCACCGTTGCCAGCCCGTTCGCGCCGTCAGCGCCAACCGGCAGAGCGCCGGGCGCCGATGCGCGACCCGGAATATCCGCGCCAGCCCGGCGGATTGCTCCCCGAATGGCCGCCCGCGCTCCAGCACGACGACGTCGTGGCCGCGCCGCGAAAGCTCGTAGGCTGCCGCGAGGCCACATATTCCCGCGCCGATGACGACGATCATCCGCATCACCCCCGCCGTCAGAAGTAGAACCCGGCGTGGGGCGCCTCGGGCACGGCAAACAATCGATCGGCCGCCGTCAGCGCTTCGGGATCGTCGGCACGGGCCAGCCCGGCCACGGCGAGATCGCGCCACGTGGTGCCGCCCAACAGGACGGCGCCCAGCCCCTCGACGTCGACGGTGACGTCGGGTTGCCGGTCGGTGACCGTGACGCCGTCGGCCGCGATGGCGAACCGCGCCGAATTGGCCGGCATCGCAGGGTCATTGACCGCGATGGTGACGGCACCGTCGCCACCGTAGCTGCGGGCGGACAGCGCCGCCGCCACATCGATGATGCGCAGCCAGGTTTCGTCGTGCACGGCGGTGACCCGCACGGCGCGCCGGTCGGCAACCAGCCAGGGCAGCGGATCGTCGAGCGGCAGCATCCAAAACAGCACGCGGTCAACAAGATCCAGTCCGAGCAGAAAGCGCAGCAACCCCAGATAGGCCTCGGCGGTGGGCGCGAAGAAATCCTCGACCACGATGGTGCGCTGGTCGCTGACGAACCACCGCTCGGTGTCGATCGGGCGGTATCGGACGAAGCCGGATTCGGATCCCGGCTCGCCGTGCACGGCGACATAGGCTGCCCCCGGGTCGGATTCGGCGCGCAGCCGCACGCCCTGCCACCACGACTGTGGGCGGTCGATGGTGCCCGGGCGGGCGGGACGGTTCTCGGCATAGATGCGCGGCAGCAACTCCCACGCCTGCGCGGTGTCGAGCAGGCGCACCCGGCCGCCGGTCCCGACGCCGCGCCGCAGCCCCGCCCGCGCGGTGTGGACCTCGACGGATTGCGACGAGCTCGCGACGCCGTAGCCGTAGCGCCCGTAGATCGTCGCCTCCGAGGCCCGCAGCGTCGCCACCACCTCACCGCGTGCGGCGAAGTCGCGCAGCTGGTGACGGATCAGCGCGGTGGCGATGCCTCGCCGGGTGAACGACGGCAGCACCCCGATGTGGGTGACGGCGGCGTGACCCACGATCGCGGGGCCGGGCAGCGTCAACCGGCTCGTCAAGGCGTCGGCGGTGCCGACGAGTCGACCGTCGGCGAATGCCCCCACGGTCCGGCCCGGCTCGAGCAGCGTCGTGATCTGGCCGGGGGCGAGCCCCGTAAGCGGCGGAAACCCCACCATGGCCGTGCGAAACACGTTCGCGGCGGCGATCAGGTCGTCCTCGCTGTCGAGCACCCGGATCTCGGTAGCCATGCCGCCATCATGTCGCGTTCCCCGGCCGGCGCGGGCCGCGGGCCGCGCGACGCGTCAAGCGGCGATCGTCACCGGATGGGCAAACCCGTCAGCGCCCGGGAGACCACCAGCCGCTGGATCTCGCTGGTGCCCTCGAAGATCGTGAAGATCTTCGCGTCGCGGTGCATCCTCTCGACGGGGTAGTCGCGGGTGTACCCGTTGCCGCCCAGGATCTGGATCGCCTCGTCGGTGACATAGACCGCGGTTTCGCTGGCCACCAGCTTGGCCATCGACCCCTCCGCGGAGTCGAAGTATTGGTTGTTGCGGGCCATCCATCCCGCGCGCCACACCAGCAGGCGGGCGGCGTCGATGCGGCACTTCATGTCCGCCAGTTTGAAGGCCACCGCCTGAAATTCGCCGATCTTGCGGCCGAATTGCTCACGCTGGCAGGCATAGTCGAGCGCGTACTCGTAGGCGGCCCGCGCCACGCCGACGGCCATCGCGCCGACGGCGGGCCGGGTGCGCTCGAAGGTCTTCATCGCCGCCTGCCCGCGCGCGGAGGCCCCGGACTTGACGCGGGCGATGCGCGCCTCGAACTTCTCCCGGCCCCCGAGGATGTGGTCCTCGGGCAGCCGGACGTCGTCGAGCACCACCTCGGCGGTGTGGGAGGCGCGGATCCCGTGCTTCTTGAATTTCTGGCCCTGCGCCAGGCCCTTGACGCCCGCCGGGATGACGAACGTCGCCTGGCCGCGCGTGCCGAGCTCGGGGTAGACCGACGCCACCACGATGTGCACGTTGGCGATGCCGCCGTTGGTCGCCCACGTCTTGGTGCCGTTGAGGACCCACTCGGATGTCGCCTCGTCGTAGCGCGCGCGGGTGCGGATGGCGCCGACGTCGGAACCCGCGTCGGGCTCCGACGAGCAGAACGCGCCCAGCTTGGGTTCGTCGGCGGTGCCGAACATCTCGGGCAGCCAGCGGCCCAGCTGTTCGGGGGTTCCGTTGCCCGCCAGCGCCGCCGCGGCGAGTCCCGTCCCCATGATGGACAGGGCGATACCCGCGTCGCCCCAGAACAATTCCTCGAACACCGTCAGCATGCCCAGGCCCGTCGGCTCGGCCGCCTGCTGGGCGAAGAGGTCGGGCGAGTACAGCCCCACCTTCGCGGCTTCCTGAATCACCGGCCACGGTGTTTCCTCGCGCTCGTCCCATTCCGCGGCGGCGGGCCGCACGACGTCGGCCGCGAATTTGTGCACCCAGTCGCGGACTTCGATCACGTCGTCGGACAGTTGTAGTGAGAACGTCACTGCTGGTCTCCTGAATCGTTGGTGTTCAAAGGGTTTCGGGGATTCGCGTACTGGGCCAGGACGCTGACGGTCTGGTTGACCCACGCCTCGAAATACCGTTCTTCGTCGGTGTTGCCGGGCAGGCGGCCGGTGAGCGCTTGCAGGGTCGCGGCGTAGGACAGCGAGCCGATCGCGACCGCCGCGGCCGCTTCGGGGTCGGGAATGCTGGTGCGCCCGGAGCGATTCGACGCGGCCAGTTCGTCGGCGAAGCGTTGGTAGGCGTTGTCGGTGATGACCTGCCACGTCTTCTCGTCGAGATCGCCGAGCTCGTCGGGCTCGCGCAGCATGACCTTGAGCAGATCCTCGCTGTGTTTGAGGTTGCTCCAGATCAGCTGCCCGGCGGTGCGCACCGCGTGCTCGACGCTGCCCGGTTGTCCCGCGTCGTACTGCTCGCGGGCCGCCACGATGCTGTCGATCCGGTGCGCGACCGCGGCCTCGAGCAACTCGCGTTTGGAACCGAAGTGCTTGTAGAGCGCGCCCGAGCCGGGCGCCAGGCCCGATTCGCGCTGGATGTCGGCCACCGACGTGGCCGCGTACCCCTTCGCGGCGAACAGCCGTAACGCCGCGGAAAGCAGGCGGTCGCGACCGCGGCCGGGTCCGGTGAGCATGGTGAGAGAGTACTCACTCACCATGCGGGCGAGCAAAACGGCGTCCGGTTCCCAGCCGGCGGCGGGCACGGGTGCGGCGCGGTTGACGGTAAATTCTTGCGAAACGCCATCGCGCTTGAACGTGCCGAACCCCCGCGGCTGTGAGGGTTGTACTCAGGCTGGTCGTCACGAACCCACTCGAACCCACAAAGGAGCCCGACATCCGCGTCTTCCCGCGTGTACAGCTGCCGATGCGGGTGCTGTCGCTGCGCACGATCCTCATCGTCGCCGCCATCTCGGTGATGACGCTGGTCGTCCTGCTGGGCACCTGGGTGTGGGTGGGCGTCACGAACGACCAGTACAGCCAGCTCGATCGCCGGCTCGATTCGGTCAGCAGCCTGGGCGACATCAGCAGCCTGCTCAACACCGCGCCGCCCGCCACCCCCGACCGGCACATGCCGGACGGCAACCTGGTGCGCACCGCGCGCATCGGCGGGGTGACCGTGTCGGCGCCCAGCAGCATCGTGTTGCCCCAACTCCCGGACGGCTACGCCAACACGACCATCAACGGGGTGCAGTACCGCGTTCGCACCTTCACCGCGGGTCCCGCCTCGATAGCGTTGGCCGCGCCGCTGGCCGAGGCCCAGCATCGGATCAACGAACTGCACCTGCGAGTGTTGCTGATCTGCGCCAGCGTCATCGGCGGCACGGTCGTGGTGGGCTGGGTGATCTCGTTGATCATGGTCAATCCCTTCCTGCTGCTGGCCCAGCAGGCCCGCGCGATCAACGCCCAGTCCAGCCCGGACGAGGTCCAGGTGCGCGGCGTGCGCGAGGCGGTGGAGATCGCCGAGGCGGTGGAGGGGATGCTGGCCCGCATCGGCAAGGAACAGCAGCGCACCAAGGCGGCGCTCGAGTCGGCGCGCGACTTCGCGGCGGTCGCCTCCCACGAGCTGCGCACGCCGTTGACGGCCATGCGCACCAATCTCGAGGTGCTGTCCACCCTGGACCTGCCGCCCGAGCAGCGGCACGAGGTCATCGGCGACGTCATCCGCACCCAGAGCCGCATCGAAGGGACGCTGACGGCGCTGGAGCGGCTGGCGCAGGGCGAACTGACCACCGTCGACGATTTCGTCCCCTTCGACATCACCGAGCTGCTGGACCGCGCCGCGCACGACGCGCTGCGCAGCTACCCCGCCGTCGAGGTCTCCCTGGTGCCCTCGCCGACGGTGCTGATGGTCGGGCTGCCCACCGGCCTGCGGCTGGTGATCGACAACGCGATCGCCAACGCCGTCAAGCACGGCAACGCCGGCAAGATCCAGCTGACCGTCAGCAGTTCCGGCGAGGGCGTGGAGATCGCGATCGACGACGACGGCACCGGCGTCCCGGAATCCGAACGTGCCACGGTGTTCGAGCGCTTCGCCCGCGGATCGACGGCCTCACGTTCGGGATCGGGGCTGGGCCTGGCGCTGGTCGCCCAGCAGGCCGAATTGCACGGCGGCACAGCGGCATTGCAGACCAGCCCACTCGGTGGCACCCGACTTCTGTTGCGGCTCGCCGGCGACGGGCGTGGCCCGGCCTAGCCGCCTGCCTGGACCGACGGAGCCGTTCTTAACGCGCCGCGAAATGTTTACTCCGATAACCTCGACAGCCGGCGCGCACTCACCCGCCCGCCATTTCCCGCAAATATCCCCGACACCATTACGCCGCCGTTCGGAACCTGCCATTCGGCATCAAACTCGACGCCCCGGCGAGAAAAGACGGGGATTTTGTGACTGCCGAGTCTCGAGTGGCGATTGAGGTTTATTAACGACTCTTTGTGGGAAATCACCAGTTTCGCGCTTGGGACCAGCCTGAATTACCGAAATCAGGGGCCACGCATCCGGCCGATTGGCAGTGAATACAAGATCAACCAATCCGCACTACACTAAGGCCCCAAGAAGGCCCCGAGCACGTGGCTTTGGCGTTGAGGGTTCGGAGGGAATCATGGTTGTTTCGGTGCAGTCGGAGGCGGTGCTGGCGTCTGCAGCCGCCGAGTCGGCGATCAGCGCGGAGACCGAGGCCGCGGCCTCGGCGGCGTCGCCGGTCCTGCTGGGAGTGCTGCCGATGGGCGGCGACCCCGACTCGGCGATGTTCGCGGCGGCGCTGAACGCGTGCGGCGCGAGCTACCTGGGCGTGGTTTCCGAGCACGCCGCCCAACGCGGCTTGTTCTCCGGCACGCAGACCCTCGCCTCGGGGACCTATGTGGTCACCGAGCTCATGCGCAGCCTGACGCTGGCTATTGGCGCTTAGTCGCTAGCAACGTTTAAAGGGGGAGGTGCGCATGGCCGATCCTGGGTGGGCTGCGCGTACACCTGAGGAAAACGACCTGCTGCTCAAGGCCGGCGCGGGCGTCGTCACTCATCTGGCCAACCAGGCAGCCTGGACCGCGCTGGCGGCCACCCATCACGGCTCCAGCATCGCCTCGACGATCAACACCGTCGCGACGTCGGCCAGCTGGACCGGCGCCGGTTCGTTGGCCTCGGCGGCCAACGCCACCGCGCTCAACGCGTCGCTGCACGGGCTCGCCGGCTGGGTCGACGTGAAGCCGGCGGTGGTTTCGACGGCGGTCTCGGCGTATCAGATGGCGTACGGCTCGATGCGGCCCGCGCCCGAATGCATCGAAAACCGCACCGAGACCGCCACCGACTACGGCATCAACCCGCTGGTGCTCGGCGCCCTCACCCCACGGATCACGTCGCTGGAGCTCGAGTACTTCGGGTCGATGTGGCCGAACAACTCCGCGGTCGGGGCCAGCTACGGATCGATCCTCACGGCCTTGTCCTCGAGCCTGACCATTCCGCCGCCGATCGCGACCATGGGCGCCTCGCCGGCGGCGCCGGCGCAGGCCGCGGCGGCGGTGGGGGAGTCCGCGGCGCAAATGGGCGCGGGCGACGGCATGCGCGCCGCCATGCAGGGCGCCCAGACCGGTACGCAGGGCGCGGGGCAGGCGACCTCGGGCGCCCAGGACTTCATGGGTCAGGCCGGCACGTTCATGCAGCCCGTGCAGCAGATGATGGGGGCGGCCCCGCAGATGATGCAGGCTCCCATGCAGGCGATGCAGGCCCCGATGCAGATGATGCAGCCGCTGATGGGCATGTTCGCCAATCCCGGCGCCATGGGCATGGGCGGGGCGACGCCCGCGGTTTCCGCGGTCTCGGCCACCGGGCTTTCGGCGGCGGAGGCCGGCGGGGGCGCGTCCCTGGGCAGTGCGGGCGTCCCCGCGAGCACTTTCACCCGTCCGGTCAGCGCATTCGAGCCCGCCACCAGTGGCCGGCCGGTGGGGTTGCGCCCGGCCGGTGCGTTGGGCGCCGAGGCCATGCGACCGCAGACCACGACGACGGGCGGCGCCCCGATGGGCGGCATGCCCGTGGGGCATGCGGCGGGAGGCGACCGCGGATCCCGTGACAAAGCCGAACAGCCGGCGACCGTGCGGGTTGTCGACGCCAGAGTCTGAAGCACACCCCCTGGTGAAAGGTGAATCGACAGGTCCGAATAGCCGCCATACACTTCGCTTCATGCCCTTACGGGGGGCGGCCAACCGCAGAAGGAGAATTCCGTGACAATCAAGGTGACCCCGCAAATGCTTCGCGATACTTCAAACGCGATTCAGGCAAACATGGAACATGCGATCGGGATCGGTCAGGGATACGTCGCAAATCAGGAAAATGTGATGAACCCGGCCACCTGGTCCGGTGACGCGGTCGCCGCGTCGCACGCGACGGCCATCGAGGTTCAAAACGACTTGAACAAAGTGTTGACCGGCGGCACCCGCCTGGCCGAGGGCCTCACGAAGGCGGCGGCACTGATGGAAGGCCACGAGGCGGATTCCTCGCACGCCTTTACCGCCCTATTCGGCGGCCACGGCTCCTGACCCGCCCACCCATTCGTCAATTCATAAAGGTCTTTTGAAAGGAAATTCACCATGTCCGACCCGATCACTTACAACCCGGGTGCCGTAGCCGACTTCGCCACCGACGTCGCCTCCCGCGCCGGCCAGTTGCAGTCCATTTTCGACGACACCTCCAACCGGACGCACGCGCTGCAGGAATTCTTCGCCGGCCACGGCGCGTCGGGCTTCTTCGAGGCGCAGGCGCAGATGCTGTCGGGGTTGCAGGGCCTCATCGACACCATCCGCCAGCACGGCCAGACGACCTCGCACGTGCTCGACAGCGCGCTCAGCACCGACCAGCACATCGCCGGCCTGTTCTGAGCCCGCTCGACCACCGGGACCAGCGAAGGTGGGGCAGAGCGCCGAGCGTATGTGCCCCACCTTCGGTCTCTGCTACGCCGATTCGAGGGAGTCGCTGATTAGGGGCGGGGCGACATGCTGACGACGACGGTCGATGGCCTATGGGTGTTGCAGGCGATCACCGGTGTCGAGCAAACATGCCCTGAGCTGGGGTTGCGGCCGATGCTGCCGCGGCTGGACACCCCCGAACGCGCGCTGGGCCACCCCGCGGCCGCCGACCTGATAGCCGCCGGCGCACTCGATGAGGCCGGCAACGTCGACCCGATGATCCGCGAATGGCTCACCGTCCTGCTGCGGCGCGACCTGGGTCTGGTCGTGATGATGGGCGTGCCGGGTCGCGAGCCCACGCGCGCGTCGATCAACCGCTTCGCGACCTGGTGGGTGGTCTTGGAGCGGCACGGTGAGATGGTGCGTCTGTACCCGGCCGGCACGGCCAGCAACGAATCCTCGGCCAGCGAGCTCGTGGTGGGTCAGATCGAGCGGCTGTGCGGCGTGGCCGAGGCGGCGCCGCTGCGGCCGATCACCCTGGACACCGAGCAATTGCTGAACTCGGTGCGCGACACCGCCAGCCTGCGCGCATTCCTGCTCGAACAGCGCCTCGACGCCGACCAGCTGCAGGTGGTTCTCACCGCCGCCGATCCCGCGCGCTCGGCGCACGCGAACATCGTCGCGCTGCAGGCGGGCGTCGGGCCCGACGAACTGGCGCGCGTGGCCGTCGGCGATGCGACGGTGTCGATCGTCGACACCCCCGGGGGCCGCGTGTGCATCGAAAGCGTCATCTCGGGGCAGCGCCGGTACCAGATTCTTTCGCCCGGCTCGCGCAGCGACATCGGCGGAGCGGTGCAACGGCTCATCCGCCGGCTGCCCGCCGGCGACGAGTGGCACTCGTATCGGCGGGTGGTGTGACGGTGTTATCGGATGCCGAAGTAACTTAGTTAACCAAAGTCTTGTAATAACAACGCCTGTCGCGCTTGATGGGTGGTTTCTCAACGGGTAAACGCGGTATCGCGAACCGTGTTAGCATCTCGTCGTGACGAGCCCTTGGAATGACCCGAATATGTCGGACGAAGGAGCGCTCAGACGGGGGGATCCGTCAGGGGGCAGCAACTTCCCGGATTCGGTATCCGACACGATGCGAATTACCGATCTGGCCGCACCACGAAAGATTCCACCGGGGTCAGGATGGCGTAAATTCATTTACGCCATCTCATTTCGACAAATAAATCTCGGTGAATCGCCCCGAGAACGGCACTACCGTGACTTACAAAACCGCATCCGCCGGCATATTCGACGGCAGTATGTGATCACCGTGGTCTCCGGCAAGGGTGGCGTCGGGGTCACGACGCTCACGGCCTGCCTCGGTGGCGTGTTCCGGGAATGCCGCCCGCAGAACGTGATTGCGATCGACGCCGTCCCCGGATTCGGCACCCTGGCCGACCGCATCGACGACTCCCCGCCGGGCGACTACACCGCGATCATCAACGACACCGATGTCCAGGGCTACGCTGATATCCGAGAACATCTGGGGCAGAACGCAATCGGGCTCGACGTGCTGGCCGGCAACCGGACCTCGGACCAACCCAGGCCGCTGGTGCCGGCGATGTTCTCCGGGGTGCTGTCGCGGCTGCGGCGCACCCACACGGTGATGATCGTCGACACCTCCCCCGATCTCGAACACGAAGTGATGAAGCCGGTATTGGAGAACACCGACACCCTCGTGTTCGTTTCGGGGATCACCGCGGACCGCTCGCGTCCGGTGCTGCGGGCGGTGGATTACCTGCGGTCGCAGGGCTACCACGAGTTGGTCTCGCGCAGCACCGTGATCGTGAACCACACCGACCAGATCACCGACAAGGACGCGCTGGCGTACCTGACCGAGCGGTTCACCAAGGTCGGCGCGACCGTCGAGGCGCTGCCGTTTGATCCGCATCTTGCCAAAGGCGGCATCATCGATACGGTTCACGAGTTGAAGAAAAAGACGCGGTTGCGCCTCTTTGAAATCACCGCGGGGCTGGCCGACAAATACATTCCAGACGCTGAGCGGGCGGTACCGTGACCTCGCCGCATAAGGTCGCTTTTCCGGCGCGTTGTGCGGTCAACATTTCTTACGAGAAGCATCTGTGTTCCCAAGTCTTCCCCGCCGGAATTCCGATGGAGGGATTCTTCGAGGGAATGGTCGAGCTGTTCGACGCGGACCTGAAGCGCAAAGGTTTTGACGGCATTTCGTTGCCGGCCGGCAGCTACGAACTCCACAAGATCAATGGGGTCCGGCTCGATATCAATAAGAGCCTCGACGAGCTCGGCGTCCAGGACGGCGACACCCTGGTGCTGGTGCCCAGGGTCGACGGGGAGTCGTTCGAACCGCAGTACGAGTCCCTGTCGACGGGCCTGGCCGCGATGGGCAAGTGGCTGGGCCGCGACGGCGGGGATCGGATGTTCGCGCCGGTGACGCCGCTGACGGCCGCGCACACGGCGGTCGCGGTCATCGCGATGGCGGTCTCGGTGGTGGTGGCCCTGACGCTGCGGGCACGGACCTTCACCGACGGCCCGATCCCGGCGGCGGTGGCCGGCGGGGTCGGCGTCCTGTTGGTCATCGCGACCCTGGTGGTGCGAACCGGATGGCGGGAGCGGCGCGATCTGTTCAGCGGGTTCGCCTGGCTCGCGGTGGTCTCGCTGGCCACCGCCGGCGCCTGCGCGCCGCCGGGTGTGCTGGGCGCGGCGCACGGGCTGATCGGCGCCGTGGTGGTGATCCTGGGTGCCGTCGCCATCGGGGTGACGGCACGCAACCGGTGGCAGACCGCGGTGGTCACCGCCGTCGTGACGGTGTGCGGCGTCCTGGCCGTCGTTGCCGCCGTCCGGATGTTCCGCCCCGCCTCGGCGCAGGTGCTGGCGGTGTGCGTGTTGGTCGGATTGCTGGTCCTCGTCCGGATGACCCCGCTGATCGCGTTGTGGGTGGCCCGGGTCAGGCCGCCGCACTTCGGGTCGATCACCGGACGGGACCTGTTCGCGCGGCGCGAGGGGATGCCGGTCGACACCGTGTCCCCGGTCAGCGAGGACGAATCCGAGGACGAGGACAACGAACTCACCGACATCACCGCGCGCGGCGCCGCGATCGCCGCCTCGGCGCGCTTGGTCAACGCGGTCCAGGTGGGACTGTGCGTCGGGGTCTCGATCGTGCTGCCCGCCGCGGTCTGGGGGGTGTTGACGCCGGGCCGCCCGTGGGCGTGGTTGGCGCTGGTGGTCGCCGGCCTGGTGGTGGGGATCTTCATCACCCAGGGCCGCGGATTCGCCGCCAAATACCAGGCCGTCGCGCTGGTGTGCGGGGCGTCGGCCGCGGTGTGCGCGGGGGTGGTCAAATACGCCGTCGCCGGGGCCCACGACGCCATGGCGGGATTGCTGTGGCCGGTGGTGGCGGTGGCGACATTCGCCGGATTGGGTTTGGCCGCAGCGCTTTTGGTTCCGGCCATGCGGTTCAGACCGTTCATCCGGTTGACCGTGGAATGGGTGGAAGTGCTCGCATTCATCGTTCTGCTGCCGGCGGCGGCGGCCCTGGGAGGGCTCTTCACGTGGATTCGCCACTGAGAACCGTTGCGGCGCTGACCGCCGCCCTGACCCTGGTCGCGTTATCCGCCAATATCCCTGCCGCCCAAGCGATCACACCGCCCTCGGTGGATCCGGGGATGGTGCCTCCCGACGGACCGCCGCGGCCCGAACAGCCGATGCGCCGGGCCAACAGCTGTTCGTCGCCGATCGTCGTGCGAAACCCCGACGTGGCGCAGCTGGCTCCGGGGTTCAACCTGCTCAACATCGCCAAGGCGTGGCAATACAGCACCGGCAACGGGGTGCCCGTCGCGGTGATCGATACCGGGGTGACGCCGAACCCGCGGCTGCCGGTGGTACCCGGTGGCGACTACATCATGGGCGAGGACGGCCTGATGGACTGCGACGCCCATGGCACCATTGTCAGCTCGATCATCGGCGCTGCGCCGCAAGGGATTTTGCCGATGCCGCGACCCATGCCGGCCACTTCCGCGTTCCCGCCGCCGGCCGGGCCGCCACCGGTCGCCGGGGCGCCTCCGCCACCGGTTGAGGTGCCGCCCCCGATGGCGCCGCCGCCCCCGCCGCCGCCGGTGACGATCACCCAGGTTCTTCCGCCGCCGCCACCGCCGCCCCCGCCGCCGGAGGGCGGCGGCGCCACCGCCGCATCGAACGGGCCACCCGATCCGCAGACCGAGGAAGAACCCGCGGTGCCGCCGCTTCCCCCGGGGGCACCCGACGGGGTGGTGGGTGTGGCCCCGCACGCGACGATCATCTCGATCCGGCAGTCCTCGCGGGCCTTCGAACCGGTCAACCCGCCGCCGGGGGATCCCAACTCCGACGAGAAGGTCAAGGCCGGCACGCTGAATTCGGTTGCGCGCGCGGTGGTTCATGCCGCCAACATGGGTGCGAAGGTGATCAACATCTCGGTCACTGCGTGCCTGCCCGCGGCGGCCCCGGCCGATCAACGGGCCCTGGGCGCGGCGCTGTGGTACGCGGCCACAGCGAAGGACGCGGTGATCGTGGCGGCGGCCGGCAACGACGGGGAAGCCGGTTGCAACAACAACCCGATGTACGACCCGCTGGACCCGTCGGATCCGCGGGACTGGCATCAGGTCAAGGTCGTCTCGGCGCCGTCGTGGTTCTCCGATTACGTCCTGTCGGTGGGCGCCGTCGATGCCAGCGGCGCCGCCCTGGACAAGAGCATGTCGGGGCCGTGGGTCGGCGTCGCCGCCCCGGGGACGCACATCATGGGTCTCTCGCCCCAGGGCGGCGGGCCGGTCAACGCCTACCCGCCGTCGAGGCCGGGCGAGAAGAACATGCCGTTCTGGGGAACCAGCTTCTCGGCGGCCTACGTCAGCGGCGTCGCGGCGCTGGTGCGCGCGAAGTACCCCGACCTGTCCGCGCACCAGGTGATCAACCGGATCGTGCAGTCGGCCCACAATCCGCCCGCCGGGGTCGACAACAAGGTCGGCTACGGGCTGGTGGACCCGGTCGCCGCGTTGACCTTCAACATCCCGCCCGGTGACCGGATGCCGCCGGGCGCGCAGAGCCGGGTCATCACCCCGGCGGCGCCGCCCCCACCGCCGGACCACCGGGCGCGCAACATCGCCATCGGATTTCTGGGGGTGGTGGCCGCCGGCGTGCTCGTGTTCGCGATCGCCGCGCGGTTGCGGAGGGCGCGATGAGGCCCAACCTCACCGGGTTCAGCCGCGGCAGCAATCGCCGGGTCGTCGGGGTGTGGGTGGTGTTCGTGCTCGCGCTCGCGAGTTGGCTGCTGGCCGGCTACATCGGCGCCGCGGTCGCCGTGGTGGTGGGCATCGCGCTGGTGTTCGTGCGCTGGTGGGGCCAGCCGGCGTGGTCGTGGGCCGTGCTGTGGCGGCGCGGTCGGCGCCCGATCGACTGGTCGGCCCCAATCACCGTGGCCAACAACCGATCCGGTGGCGGCGTGCGCGTGCAGGACGGCGTCGCCGTGGTCGCGGTGCAGCTGCTGGGCAGAGCGCATCGGGCCACCATGGTGACCGGGTCGGTGACCGTCGAGACCGAAAACGTGCTCGACGTCGTCGAACTGGTGCCGATGCTGCGCCAGGCCCTCGGCCTGCAGCTCGACTCGATCAGCGTCGTCAGCATCGGTTCCCGGCACGGCACCGTCGGCGACTATCCGCGGGTGTACGACTCCGAGATCGGCACCCCGCCGTACGCGGGCCGGCGCGAAACGTGGCTGATCATGCGGCTGGCGGTGCTCGACAACGCGCACGCGTTGGTGTGGCGCACGACCGTTGGCGCGGCGGCGATTTCGGTTGCGCAGCGCATCGCGGGCCTGCTGCGCTGTGAAGGCCTGCGGGCCAAGGTGGCCAACGCCACCGATTTGATCGAACTCGATCGCCGGCTCGGCTGGGACGCGGTGTCGGGACCGGCGCAGCGATGGAAAGCCATCCGCGGGGAAGCGGGCTGGCTGACCACCTATGCGTATCCGCCCGAGGCGATCACGTCGCGCCACCTGTCGCAGGCGTGGACGCTGCGCGCCGACGAGGTCATCCAGAACATCACGGTGTATCCCGACGGGCAGTGCACCGCGACCATCACGGTGCGCACGCCGACACCCGCGCCCACCCCGCCCAGCGTGATCCTGCGCCGGCTCAACGGCGAGCAGGCCGCGGCGGCGTCGGCCAACATGTGCGGACCCCGGCCGCACCTGCGCGGAATCCGGCGCAGCCCGCTGCCCGCCGAGCTGGTCACCGAGATCGGGCCCTCGGGCGTGCTGATCGGGAAACTCAGCAACGGCGACCGGCTGCTGGTGCCGGTCACCGACGCCGGTGAACTGTCGCGCGTATTCGTCGCCGCCGATGACCCGATCGCCAAGCGGATCGTGATCCGCACCGCGGCCGCCGGGGAACGAGTCTGCGTGCACACCCGTGACATGGCGCGCTGGGTCAGCGTGCGGATGCCGGAGATCAGCGTCGTCAACGGCTCGCGCCCGGCACCGCGCACCACCGTCAGTGTGGTGGAATACGCCGCGCGGCGGGGCAGGGACGGCAACGGTGCTTCCGACGGCGGGGGCACCGACATTCGGGACGCCGCGATCTCGCCCACCCCCCGGCCGGCGACGGTGATCACCATCGCGCCCGCGGGCGTCAGGCTCTCCGAGGGGCAGCGCCACGGGTTCGAGGTGATCATCGAGCAAGTAGGGCCCTCGGTGGTGAATGTCAGTGCCGCGGGGAAGAATTGGCTTGCCGAGATGGACATGTTCCGCGCCGAGCACCGCTACGTCAGCCTGGATCCGGTCACCATGTCGGTCGGCACGTAGAAGTTCGGCAACGCGAGTTTGAGGCATAGTTTGATGAGCGCACGCGGCGGCAGCTCGCTCCGGCCAAGGGCGGCTACCCGCAACCCCGATGACCACGGTCGCGGCGCTCGCGATGGGGGATGTGATGGGTGATTTACAAACGGCCCGAAGGCATTTCGACCGGGCCATGGGGATCATGGGCCGCCAGGGCCGGGCGGCGGCCCTGCCGGAGTTCGTCGCCGCGACCGACGCCGACGCGTCGATGGCCGATGCGTGGCTGGGGCGCATCGCCTGCGGCGACAGCGACCTGGACTCGTTGCGGCGTCTCTATGCCACCAGCGAATGGCTGCACCGGGAGACCACGCGGATCGGGCAGACGCTGGCCGCGGAGATTCAGCTGGGCCCCTACATCGGCATCACCGTCACCGACGCATCGCAGGTCGGGCTGGCGCTCTCGTCCGCGTTGACGATCGCCGGGGAGTACGCCGAGGCCGACCGGCTGCTGGCCAACCGCGACCTGCTGGACTCCTGGACCAACTACCAGTGGCACCAGCTGGCCCGCACCTTCCTGATGTACCGGACACAACGCTGGCCCGACGTCCTGCTCGCGGCCGCCGAGGAGTTGCCCCCGCAGGCGATCGTGATGTCGGCGGTGACGGCGTCGATCTGCGCGCTGGCCGCGCACGCCGCCGCCCACCTCGGGCAGGGCCGGGTCGCCCTCGACTGGCTGGACCGCGTCGACGTGATCGGGCACACCCAGTCGTCGTCCCGTTTCGACGCCGACGTGCTGACCGCGTCCATCGGCCCGGCCGACATTCCGCTGCTCGTGGCGGATCTGGCGTACGTGCGCGGGATGGTGCACCGCCAGCTGCGTGAGGAGGACAAGGCCCAGATCTGGCTGTCCAAGGCCACCATCAACGGGGTCCTGACCGCGGCGGCCAAAGAAGCGCTGGCCGACCCGAACCTGCACCTGGTGGTCACGGACGAAGAGACCATCGACAGCCGCACCGACCGTTGGGACGCCTCGACGGCCAAGAGCCGCGACGAACTCGACGACGACGCCACCGCCGACCGGCGGGCCGAGCTGCTGGCCGAGGGGCGCAAGCTGCTGGCCAAGCAGGTGGGGCTGGCCGCCGTCAAGCAGGCCGTCGCGGCGCTGGAAGACCAGCTCGAGGTGCGGATGATGCGCCTCGAGCACGGCCTGCCGGTGGAAGGGCAGACCAACCACATGCTGCTGGTCGGCCCGCCGGGTACCGGTAAGACGACCACCGCCGAGGCGCTGGGCAAGATCTACGCGGGCATGGGGATCGTGCGCCACCCCGAGATCCGGGAGGTGCGCCGTTCGGATTTCTGCGGTCACTTCATCGGGGAGTCGGGACCCAAGACCAACGAACTGATCGAAAAGTCGCTCGGCCGAATCATTTTCATGGACGAGTTCTACTCCCTGATCGAGCGCCACCAGGACGGCACGCCCGACATGATCGGCATGGAGGCCGTCAACCAGCTCCTCGTCGCGCTGGAAACGCACCGCTTCGATTTCTGTTTCATCGGCGCGGGCTACGAAGACCAGGTGGACCAATTCCTCACCGTGAACCCGGGTTTGGCCGGCCGGTTCAACCGCAAGCTGCGCTTCGAGTCCTACTCACCGGCGGAGATCGTCGAGATCGCGCACCGTTATGCGACGCCGCGCGCCAGCCTGCTCGACGACGCCGCGCGCGAGAAGTTCCTGGACGCGGCCACGACCATCCGCAACTACACCACTCCCGGTGGGCGCCACGGCATCGACGCCATGCAGAACGGCCGGTTCGCCCGCAATGTCGTCGAACGTGCCGAGGGCTTCCGCGACACCCGGGTGGTCGCGCAAAAGCGGGCGGGCCAACCGGTGACGGTCGAGGACCTGCAGATCATCTCCGCCGACGATATCGAGGCGGCGGTGCGCAGCGTGTGTTCGGACAACCGCGACATGGCCGCCATCGTCTGGTGACCCGGCGCGTCACGCCGGTTCGAAGCGGAAGACGGCGAGTCGGCCCGCCAGGGCTTCGAATTCGTCCGCGGTCCCGTCGCGCACCATCCCGGAACGTTTCGCGAACGCCACGCCGACCGGCACTTTGGCGGGGAACTCCCGCAGCACCGGCCGGGCCTCGCCGGCGGACAGTTCGACGATCCGGACCCGGCGTGAGCGACGGCCGCGGCGCAACGTGCCGGTGCCCGCCGCCCGGGCGTTTGCCGCCCAGTCGGCCCCGGGATAGCCGGCCACCACATAGAGGCCGCCCTGGAAGTCGAACGGCGTCATCGGCGTGCTGCGCGGTTGACCCGTCTTGCGCCCGGGCACGGTGAGCACCATGGCCGGCCCGGTCGGGATGCCCAGACGTTGCACCGCCATCATGAACTTGTTCATGGGCTTGAGGTAGCGCGGGGGACGCGGTTCGGTCATGTCAGGCTCCGTGGTTCTCGTTGGTGAAGACGTCGCGGTGCTCGGCGACCCAGTGGCCGAACGGAAGTGCCGGGCGGCCGAGGATCTTCTCGACGTCGTGGGTGACCAGCGCGGGCTTGTCGAGCGATTCGGCGAGCATGGCGATGTAGGCGTCGGCGAATCCGGCGCTGAATCCCAAGCCCAGGAAGCGTTGCCGCACAGCGTCTGTGGGAACCTCCAGGTATTGGAGCGGCCGGCCCAGCACGGCGCCGATGACCTGCACCAGCTCCGAGTTGGTGAAAGCCTGTGGGCCCGTCAACGGAATGCGCTGTCCGGCAAGCTCGTCGGTGAGCAACGCGCGCGCCCCTACCGCCGCGATGTCCGTCTCGACGATCGGCGCCGTCGACGCCGCGGCGTACGGCCCCGCGACCACGTCGCCGGCGCGGAGCTGCGCGGACCACATGCCGGCGAAGTTCGACGCGAACACGCTGGGCCGCAGGCTCACCCAGGCCAGCCCGGAGTCGACGGCGAGCCGTTCGACCTCCTTGTTGCGGTCGCCGCGAAATCGGGACGGCTGGCGGGACAAGTCGTCGTCGGCGTTGATCGCCGACAGGGCGACCAGTTTCCCGACGCCGGCGCGCCCGCATTCGGCCACCACTTCTTCGAGCTGCCCGCGCAGCGCGCGGGAGTTCAAAAAGACCGCCGACGCGCCCGGCAGCGCCTCGGTGGCCGAAGCGAACACCTCGACCTCGGGGGGAAATCCGGCCGGCCCCGGCTGTCGGGTGATCGCGCGCACGCGCGCGCCTGCGGCAAGCAGGTCCGCGACGAGCGGGCGCCCGACGTTACCGGTCGCACCGGTGACGACGATTGTCATGGGACGGTTCCTTTCGTGGATTTGTGCACTGCTGCAAGGACGGGGCAAAAGGTGGGAAAGTTACACGACAGAACCTGTAACTTTTCGGGGCGGCGGATCGTCGAAGAGTCATGAACCAGTCGCAGTCAACGGGCGACCAGGTCGCCGAGGCCTGGCGCCATCACCGCCCGTATCTGGTCAACCTGGCCTACCAGATGCTGGGCGACATCGGCGACGCGGAAGACGTTGCGCAGGAGGCATTCCTGCGGCTCTCACGCGCCGAGGTCGGCGACATCGAGGATGTCCGGGGCTGGCTGACCGTAGTCGCGAGCCGGCTCTGCCTCGACCAGGTGCGCTCCGCGCGCGCCCGTTACGAACGCCCCGGCGACGTCGAGGAGCGGCCGGCACCACGCCGGTCCGACCCGGCCGACCGGATCACCCTCGACGACGAGGTCCGCAGCGCGCTGTTGGAGGTCCTGCGGAGGCTCAGCCCCGGTGAGCGGGTGAGCTTCGTGCTGCACGACGTGTTCGGCGTTCCCTTCGACTCGATCGCGGAAACCGTGGGCCGTCCCGTCGGCACCTGCCGCCAGCTGGCGCGTCGGGCGCGGGCCAAATTCGTTGCCGCGCAACCGAATATGAATGACGTGGCCGTGGCCGAGCATCAGCTCGTCACGGAGAAGTTCATCACCGCGTGCGCCAACGGCGATCTCGCCGCGCTGGCCGCCGTCCTGGATCCGACGGTCTGGGGTGTGGGCACGATTCTCGCCGACCCGGCGCCGCCACCACAGGTCAACCACGGGCCCGACGCGGTGGCGACCAACCTGCTGCGCTACCTGTGGCCGGACGTGACGCTGGTCGGCGGTCCGGTCGGGGCGCCGGTGTTGCTGGCCTTCAGCGATCGTCGATTGTTCGCCGTTATCGTGCTGACGATCCGCGGCGCGCGCGTGACCAAAATCGAGGCGATCGCCGACCCGTCGGCGCGGGCGGGCAACGCTGCCGAGAACGCCTAGGCCTATTGGTCTTTCGGCCCGCGCTCGCCCGGGCGGTGGGGGCGCGCCGCGAAATAGCCGGCGATGGTCGCGGTGATCTCGAGGAACTTGCGCCGCGTGGCCGGGGCCATTTCCCGGGCCACGTCGATGACCCCGCCCGGTCGCAGGTGCGGGTCGAACGGCACCTCGATGACCGGCCGCCCGTGATCGGTGAACTCGCGGGCCAGCAACGCCCGGGTGCGTTTGTCCGCGTGGCCGTCCGAATCGTTGAGCACCACGATGCTGTGCTGCAGCAGCGTCGTCAGGCCCTGATCCGCGAGCCATTCCATGGTCCGCGCGGCGGCGGACGCGCCGTCGGCCCAGGGCGAGGACACCACGATCAGCGCGTCCAGATCGCGCAGCACCTCCTGGGTCAGCGGCGCGTCCATCGTCGAACCGCAGTCGATGACCGAGATCGTGAAATGGCGATCCAGCCGCAGCGCGGCCTCCCGGTAGATCGCGGGATCGAGCACGCGGCGCGGTCCGGACGCCGGTTCGCCGCCGAGCACGTGCAGGCCCGCGGAATTGCGGCCCAGGCGCGCCACCACATCGTCGAAGGACCGCAGGTTCTTGTCGGCGGTGAGCTCCCAGAACGAGCGCGTCGATCCCGGATCGATGCGGCTGCTGAGGCGCCCGAAGGCGGTGTCGGCGTCGATCGCCACGACGTGGTCTTGCCGGCGGAGTTGGGCGAACAGCGAGCCGACACTGGCGGCCACCGAGGTCTTGCCCACGCCGCCCTTGCCCAGCACACCGACCTTGTAGTTGCCGTGCAGGCGGGTCTGGATGGTCGCCTCGAACTGAGCCTCCTGCCGCTGGGCCGGGGAAGGGCCCAGGGTGATCAGGCCGAAGGTGGCGATCCGCAGGACGCGTCGCCAACCGCGGTCGGGGAGGTCCTGCGAGGGCGGCGGCGCAGGGGCGGGTTGCTGCGGCGCCACGGCGGGTGGTGGCCGCAAGGACGGGGCGGCGGCGGGAGACGGGGGCGCCGGTGCCCAGCCCTGCGGCGGAGCGGACGGCCGGGGCGGGGCGGGGGCCGGGGCCGGGGCCGGTGGCCGCGGGGCGGCGTGGGGCCCGTGCGCAGGGGGGCCAGGCGGGCGGGCCGCCGCAGTTTTCTGCGCGGGCTGCAGACGGTCCCGCAGGAATTCGTCGCGCTCGTTCATGGGCTCCTCAGGTGCCGGGCGGTCGGTCGTCGCGCCGTGTTACGTGATAAGCGCCACGGTCCGGCGTGCGACGCCGGACGTGACCAATACCGGTCCAGTATCTCCTCACGCGGGCGGCGTGGGAACCCGCAAACCCGGCCCGGTTCGCTGCGGGATCGGCGCGCCGCCGCGATCGCGGCACTGAGCACGTCGATCCCCGGCGTAGGCGCCGTTACCACCGGGACCGCAAAGCGCCAGCAGCAAACTTATCGCGGCCCGTCGATCGAGGCCGCGAGCGCGCGGTGGAAGGCCGGCCGTGGTGGAAATCACCGGCCCGCACCCCGGCACCGCACGAGTGCCGATCAGCGGCAACCGCGAAATTTACGAGGGTGCCCGCCGACGGTTTAGACTTGACGAAGTTGGCATGTCAGGCGGGTATTGTCATATCGTTTTACGACTTGTCGAGACCGGTTCCAGGCCACCGTTCAGAGCTGCACGGACATCCCGAACAGGATCATCTCCGCCTGGGGCACAGCCTATCGAGACAAGACCGAAGGGATATTCGCCCGCAACGTCCGGGGTGCGATCTCATCGGGGCCGCTGGTAACGGCCGCGCAGAACGTTCAGGTGAAGGGTCAGGTGCATATGACGCCCAAGCGCGTCGGGTTATACAACCCCGCGTTCGAGCACGACGCGTGCGGGGTAGCCATGGTCGTCGATATGCACGGCCGCCGCAGCCGCGACATCGTCGATAAGGCAATCACCGCGCTGCTCAACCTCGAACACCGGGGTGCCCAGGGCGCCGAGCCGCGCAGCGGCGACGGTGCCGGCATCATGCTTCAGGTTCCCGATGCCTTCCTGCGCGAAGTCGTGGACTTCGAGTTGCCGCCGGCGGGCAGCTACGCCACCGGCATCGCCTTCCTGCCGCAATCGTCCAAGGACGCCGCGACCGCGTGCGCCGCGGTGGAGAAGATCGCCGAAGCCGAGGGCCTGACCGTGCTGGGCTGGCGCAACGTCCCCACCGACGACTCGTCGCTGGGCGCGCTGTCGCGCGACGCGATGCCCACCTTCCGGCAGGTGTTCATGGCGGGGGCGTCCGGTATGACGCTGGAGCGCCGGGCCTACGTGGTGCGCAAGCGCGCCGAGCACGAACTGGGCACCAAGGGCCCGGGCCAAGACGGCCCCGGCCGCGAAACCGTTTACTTCCCGAGCCTTTCGGGTCAGACCCTGGTCTACAAGGGCATGCTGACCACCCCGCAGCTCAAGGCGTTTTACCTTGACCTGCAAGACAATCGGTTGACCAGCGCCCTGGGAATCGTGCACTCGCGGTTCTCCACCAACACTTTTCCGTCGTGGCCGCTGGCGCATCCGTTCCGCCGCGTCGCCCACAACGGTGAGATCAACACCGTCACCGGCAACGAGAACTGGATGCGGGCCCGCGAGGCGTTGATCAAGACCGACGTGTTCGGCTCGGAAGCCGACGTCGAGAAGTTGTTCCCGATCTGCACGCCCGGCGCGTCCGACACCGCGCGCTTCGACGAGGCGCTCGAGCTGCTGCACCTCGGCGGGCGCAGCCTGGCCCACGCCGTGCTGATGATGATTCCCGAGGCGTGGGAGCGCAACGAGTCGATGGACCCCGCGCGCCGCGCGTTCTACCGCTACCACGCCTCGCTGATGGAGCCGTGGGACGGGCCGGCGTCGATCACCTTCACCGACGGCACGATCATCGGCGCGGTGCTCGACCGTAATGGCTTGCGCCCCTCGCGGATCTGGGTCACCGAAGACGGTTTGGTGGTGATGGCGTCCGAGGCCGGCGTGCTGGACCTGGACCCGGCCAAGGTGGTGCGTCGGATGCGGCTGCAGCCCGGCCGCATGTTCCTGGTGGACACCGCGCAGGGCCGCATCGTCTCCGACGAGGAGATCAAAGCGGAGCTGGCCGCCGAGCACCCCTACCAGGAGTGGCTGGACAAGAACCTGGTCCCCCTCGACGACCTGCCGCAGGGCCACTACAAGCGGATGCCGCATGACCGACTGGTCAAGCGCCAGCAGACATTTGGCTACACCTACGAGGAACTCAACCTGTTGGTGGCGCCGATGGTGCGCAGCGGCGCCGAGCCGATCGGGTCGATGGGCACCGACACCCCGGTCGCGGTGCTCTCCCAGCGGCCCCGGATGCTCTACGACTACTTCCAGCAGCTGTTCGCGCAGGTGACCAACCCGCCGCTGGACGCCATCCGTGAGGAGGTGGTGACCAGCCTGCAGGGCACCACCGGCGGCGAGCGTGACCTGCTCACCCCGACCGAGCTCTCGTGTCACCAGATCGCGCTGCCGCAGCCGATCCTGCGCAACCGGGAGCTGGCGAAGCTGATCAACCTCAACCCGGACGACGAGGTCAACGGACGCCCGCATGGCATGCGTTCCAAGGTGATTCGCTGCCTTTACCCGGTGGCCGAAGGTGGCGCCGGGCTGGCCGCCGCCCTCGAGGACGTGCGCGCGCAGGCATCGGCGGCGATCGCCGACGGCGCGCGGGTGATCATCCTGTCCGACCGCGAATCCGACGAACGGATGGCGCCCATTCCGTCGCTGCTCGCGGTGGCGGGGGTGCACCACCACCTGGTGCGAGACCGGACACGCACCCACGTGGGTCTGGTGGTGGAGACCGGTGACGCCCGCGAGGTGCACCACATGGCGGCGCTGGTCAGCTTCGGCGCCGCGGCGATCAACCCGTACCTGGCGTTCGAGTCGATCGAGGACATGCTCGACCGGGGCGTGATCGAGGGCATCGACCGCAAGACGGCGCTGAACAACTACATCAAGGCGGCCGGCAAGGGTGTGCTGAAAGTGATGTCCAAGATGGGCATTTCGACGCTCGCCTCCTACACCGGTGCGCAGTTGTTCCAGGCGGTCGGCATCTCCGAGGATGTGCTCAACGAATACTTCACCGGGTTGAGCTGTCCCATCGGCGGGATCACCCTGGACGACATCGCCGCCGACGTCGCCGCCCGCCACGCCCTGGCCTACCTGGACCGGCCGGGCGAACGCGCCCACCGCGAGCTCGAGGTGGGCGGGGAATACCAGTGGCGCCGCGAGGGCGAGTACCACCTGTTCAACCCCGAGACCGTCTTCAAGCTGCAGCACGCCACGCGCACCGGCCAGTACAAGGTGTTCAAGGACTACACCCGCCTGGTCGACGACCAGAGCGAGCGCATGGCGTCCCTGCGCGGCCTGCTCAAGTTCCGCGCCGGTGTGCGGGAACCGATCCCGCTCGAAGAGGTCGAGCCCGCAAGCGAAATCGTCAAACGCTTCTCCACCGGGGCGATGAGCTACGGCTCGATCTCGGCGGAGGCCCACGAGACGCTGGCCATCGCGATGAACCGGCTGGGCGGCCGGTCCAACAGCGGCGAGGGCGGCGAGGACGTCAAGCGCTTCGACCGCGACCCCGACGGGGCCTGGCGGCGCAGCGCGATCAAACAGGTCGCCTCGGGCCGGTTCGGTGTCACCTCGCACTACCTGACGAACTGCACCGACATCCAGATCAAGATGGCCCAGGGCGCGAAACCCGGTGAGGGAGGCCAGCTTCCGGGGCACAAGGTGTACCCGTGGGTGGCCGAAGTCCGCCACTCCACCCCCGGCGTCGGCCTGATCTCACCGCCGCCGCACCACGACATCTACTCCATCGAGGACCTGGCACAGCTGATCCACGACCTGAAGAACGCCAACCCGGCGGCGCGCGTGCACGTCAAGCTGGTCTCCGAGAACGGCGTCGGCACGGTGGCGGCGGGCGTGTCCAAGGCCCACGCCGACGTGGTCCTGATCTCCGGGCACGACGGCGGCACCGGCGCGACGCCGATGACCTCGATGAAGCACGCCGGGGCGCCGTGGGAGCTGGGGCTGGCCGAGACGCAGCAGACGTTGCTGCTCAACGGGTTACGCGACCGGATCGTGGTCCAGGTCGACGGCCAGCTCAAGACGGGTCGCGACGTGATGATCGCGGCGCTGCTCGGCGCCGAGGAATTTGGCTTCGCCACCGCGCCGCTGGTGGTGTCCGGCTGCATCATGATGCGGGTCTGCCACCTCGACACCTGCCCCGTCGGGGTGGCCACCCAGAACCCGGTGCTGCGCGAACGTTTCACCGGCAAGCCCGAGTTCGTCGAGAACTTCTTCATGTTCATCGCCGAAGAGGTCCGCGAATACATGGCGCAGTTGGGATTCCGCACCCTCAACGAGGCGATCGGGCAGGTCAAGGCGCTCGACACCACGTTGGCGCGCGCCCACTGGAAGGCGCACCGGCTCGACCTGGACCCGGTCCTGCACGAGCCGGAATCGGCGTTTATGAACCAGGACCTGTACTGCACCTCGCGTCAGGACCACGGCCTGGACAAGGCGCTCGACCAGCAGTTGATCGTGATGAGCCGCGAGGCACTGGATTCCGGTACGCCGGTGCGTTTCTCGACCACGATCAGCAACGTCAACCGCACGGTGGGCACCATGCTCGGCCACGAGGTCACCAAAGCCTATGGCGGTCAAGGGTTGCCGGACGGGACCATCGACATCACCTTCGACGGCTCGGCGGGCAACAGCTTCGGCGCGTTCGTGCCGCGCGGCATCACCCTGCGCGTCTACGGCGACGCCAACGACTACGTCGGCAAGGGTCTGTCCGGTGGCCGGATCGTGGTTCGGCCGTCGGACGACGCCCCGCAGGACTACGTGGCCGAGGACAACATCATCGGCGGCAACGTGATCCTGTTCGGCGCGACCAGCGGTGAGGCGTACCTGCGCGGTGTCGTCGGCGAGCGGTTCGCGGTCCGCAACTCCGGGGCGCACGCCGTCGTCGAGGGTGTCGGGGACCACGGGTGTGAATACATGACCGGCGGCAAGGTCGTCGTCCTCGGTCGCACCGGCCGCAACTTCGCGGCCGGCATGTCCGGCGGGGTGGCGTACATCTACGACCCGCACGGCGAATTGCCAGGAAATCTCAACACGGAGATGGTCGAGCTCGAGAGCTTGGATGAGGATGACGACGAGTGGTTGCACGGCATGATCCAGGCACACGTTGATGCCACCGATTCCGCTGTGGGTCAGCGCATTCTGGGTGACTGGCCGGAGGAGCGCCGGCATTTCGCCAAGGTGATGCCGCGCGACTTCAAGCGGGTGCTGCAGGCCATCGCCGATGCGGAACGCGACGGCGCCGATGTCGACAAGGCGATCATGGCGGCCGCCCATGGCTGATCCGAGCGGCTTCCTGAAATACACGCACCGGGAATTGCCGAAGCGCCGGCCGGTCCCGCTGCGGTTGCGCGACTGGCGCGAGGTCTACGAGGATTTCGACAACGAGACCCTGCGCGAGCAGGCGACCCGCTGCATGGACTGCGGTATTCCGTTCTGTCACAACGGTTGTCCGCTGGGCAACCTGATTCCGGAGTGGAATGACCTGGTCCGCAGGGACCAGTGGCAGGCCGCGATCGAACGGCTGCACGCCACCAACAACTTCCCGGACTTCACCGGCCGGCTGTGCCCGGCGCCGTGTGAGCCGGCCTGTGTGCTCGGCATCAACCAGGATCCGGTGACGATCAAGCAGATCGAGCTGGAGATCATCGACAAGGCCTTCGACGAGGGCTGGGTGCGGCCGCTTCCGCCGGAGAAGCTGACCGGGAAAAAGGTCGCCGTGGTCGGTTCCGGACCCGCGGGCCTGGCCGCCGCTCAGCAGCTGACCCGCGCCGGCCACAGCGTCACCGTCTTCGAGCGGGCCGACCGCATCGGCGGCTTGCTGCGCTACGGCATCCCGGAATTCAAGATGGAAAAGCGCGTGCTCGACCGCCGGTTGGACCAGATGCGCGCCGAGGGAACCGAGTTCCGGGCGGGCGTCAACGTCGGGGTCGACATCAGCGCCGAGCAGCTGCGCTCCGACTTCGACGCGGTGGTGCTGGCCGGCGGTGCGACCGCCTGGCGCGATCTGCCCGTTCCCGGCCGGGAATTGGACGGCATCCATCAGGCGATGGAATTCCTGCCCTGGGGCAACCGGCAAGCGTTGGGTGATCTGGGCGAAGGCGAGGTGGACGCCGACGGGCAACCGCCGCTCACCGCCAAAGGCAAGAAGGTCATCATCATCGGCGGCGGTGACACCGGCGCCGACTGCCTGGGCACCGTGCACCGGCAGGGCGCCACCGAGGTGCACCAGTTCGAGATCATGCCGCGCCCACCGGAGACGCGCGCCCCGTCCACCCCGTGGCCGACCTACCCGCTGATGTACCGGGTCTCCGCGGCGCACGAAGAGGGCGGCGAGCGGGTGTTCTCCGTCAACACCGAGCAGTTCGTCGGCCGGGACGGTCGCGTCACGGCGCTCAAGGCGCACGAGGTCACCATGGAGGGCGGCAAGTTCGTCAAGGTCGACGGCTCCGATTTCGAACTCGAGGCCGACCTGGTGTTGCTGGCGATGGGATTCGTCGGGCCCGAGAAGGAGGGCCTGCTCACCGAGCTCGGAGTCAAGCTCACCGAGCGCGGCAACGTCGCGCGCGGCGCCGACTTCGAGACGTCGGTTCCGGGCGTCTTCGTAGCCGGGGACATGGGTCGCGGCCAGTCATTGATCGTTTGGGCGATTGCTGAGGGCCGGGCGGCCGCCGCGGCGGCGGACCGGTTCATGATGGGTTCCACCGCGCTGCCGGCGCCGATCAAGCCCACCGCGGTACCGCTTCAGTAGTAACACCAGTCACACCAGAAACACGCGCTGGTTCGTTCGGCGCGTCTTCCGCAGTTTGCCAGACGGTGGGTGTCTAATAATCCCCTGTGAGCCCGCTCACAGGGGGGTCACACTGTTTCCCGGATGGACGGACCGATTGCAGGAGTGGTTTTTGTGCATATCCACCCAGTACCCCGGACGCGGATGGGGCGAATGGCCTGGTCATGGTTGCGTCACCCGGTAAAAAGTCGCGAGTTCCCCGCCAAGCACGAGCGGTTGGTCACCGCCCAGGATCTACTGCTCTTCGGCGCGTGACCACTCTGCCGCCGCGCCTGCGGGCGCCCGGCGGGTTTGCTCCGCGGCCGGCGGGCGGGATTTTCGCCTGAGCGCCAGGGGCGGGGCCCGAAAATCGGTGCTATCCGTCGAGTAATCCCGAATCGCGGATCGCCTCGGCGAGCGGTTCCAGCACGGCGGGGTCGTGTGGCGGGGGTAGGTAGACGATCCCGAGGTCGAGCCCTTCGGCGGCGAGTCCGGCGGCGTCCGCGACGACCTTCCCGTAGTCGAGGTCCGGCTCGAGGCGCAGGTGCGCCAGAGGGTGATCTCCTTCGGATCGCGGCCGATGTCCGCGCAGTGTGCGGCGAGGACGTCACGCTTGTGGGCGAAAACGTCGGGCGGGCCGCCGACGAAGTTCCAGTGCTGGGCGTAGCGGGCGGTGATCCGCAGCGTGCGCTTCTCGCCGCTGCCGCCGATGCAGATCGGGGGGTGCGGACGCTGCGGCCCCTTGGGCTCGTTGCGGGCACCCTTGAGCTGATAGAACCTGCCTTGAAAATCGGAGCAGTCCGTGGTCAAAAGGCTGGTCAACACCTCGCAGGCTTCCTCGAAGCGGTCGAAGCGTTCCTTGATGCTGCCCAGCTCGATGCCGTAGGCGCCGGATTCCTCCTCGTTCCAGCCGGCGCCGATCCCCAGCTCGAGGCGCCCGTTGGAGATGATGTCGAGGGCGGCCGCCATGTTGGCCAGCACCGCGGGGTGGCGGTAGTGGATCCCGGTGACCAGGGTGCCCAGCCGCAATCGCGTGGTGGCCTGTGCCAGCGCCGTCAGCGTCGTCCACCCCTCCAGACAGGGCCCGCTGCTGTCGGAGAAGATCGGGTAGAAGTGGTCGAAGGTCCACCCGGATTCGTAGACGTCGATGTCGTCTGCGGCCTGCCAGACGGCCAGCATCTGGGCCCAGGTGGTGTTCTGCGGAGAAGTCTTGAAGGCGAATCGCATGTCAACGACGTTAGTCGGCGTTTATGAAGGGCAACTAAACTCGACCGCGCTATGACTTGCCCTTGTTGCTCCCTGGGAATCGACACCAAGCTCACGCTGCTGGCGGCGGGCCTGATCTTCCTGCTCGCGCTCGTTCTCGGGATCTGGAAATACCGCGGGATGATGACCTCCGAGAATCATCTCGCGCATCCCTACGTCGACATCGCGCATCGCGCGGCGCTGCTGTATTCGTTCGCGACGCTGCTGCTCGCGGTTTTCGTACAACTGAGCGCCTGGCCGGTGTGGGTGAACCTGACGGCCGCCGGCGTCGTCGTCTTCTTCTTCGTGGCCGCCATCGCCGCCTACATCACCCACGGGGCACGGCGCGACACCGTCAACCAATTCGAAAACGCCGACCGCAGCACCGAATTGGCGATGGCCGCGCTGATCGTCGGGGAAATCGGCGGGTTCGGCGTGCTGCTCGCCGGGTTCGTGGTCGGCCAACTGCTGTAACTCGCCGAGGTCTGGCGGGCACACTGGAGTAATGGATCCGGTAGCGGCCCTGCGGCAGATCGCCTACTACAAGGACCGGAGCCGTCACGACCCGAGACGCGTGATGGCCTACCGCAACGCGGCCGACATCATCGAGGGCCTCGACGACGCGGCGCGCGAACGCCACGGCCAGGCCAACAGCTGGCAGTCGCTGCCGGGAATCGGCCCCAAAACCGCCAAGGTCATCGACCAGGCGTGGTCCGGCCGAGAACCCGACCTGCTGGTCGAATTGCGTTCCACCGCAGAAGATCTCGGTGGCGGTGACATTCGTGCCGCGCTGCGCGGCGACCTGCACCTGCACTCCAACTGGTCGGACGGCTCCGCTCCGATCGAGGAGATGATGGCCGCGGCGGCGGCGCTGGGCCACGAATACTGCGCGCTGACCGACCATTCGCCGCGGCTGACCATCGCCAACGGCCTGTCGCCGGAGCGGTTACGCAAGCAACTCGACGTGATCGACCGGCTGCAGGAGACGTTCGCGCCCATGCGCATCCTCACCGGGATCGAGGTCGACATCCTCGACGACGGCAGCCTGGACCAGGAACCCGAACTGCTGGAACGCCTCGACGTCGTGGTGGCCAGCGTGCACTCCAAGTTGTCGATGGATTCCGCCGCGATGACCCGGCGCATGCTGCGCGCGGTCCAAAACCCGCACGCCGACGTGCTCGGCCACTGCACCGGCCGGCTGGTGTCCGGCAACCGCGGCATCCGGCCGGAATCCAAGTTCGACGCCGAGGCGGTGTTCACGGCGTGCCGCGAGTCCGGCACCGCGGTGGAGATCAACTCCCGGCCGGAGCGGCGCGACCCGCCGACCCGCCTGCTCAACCTGGCGCTGGAGATCGGTTGCGTGTTCAGCATCGACACCGACGCCCACGCCCCGGGCCAGCTGGACTTCCTCGGTTACGGCGCGCAGCGCGCCCTGGACGCGGGCGTTCCCCCCGACCGGATCGTCAACACCTGGCCGGCCGGCCGGCTGCTGGAGTGGACCGGGTCGAATTGAGACGCCGCTCAGACCCGCACCCGTTCGGCGCGCTCGGGAACCGGTGCGGCGCTGCGGACGGTGCCCTGCAGCAGGTTGGCGGCGCCGACGGTCGCGCAGATCGCGGCCGGGATGAGCAGCGCGTAACCCCCCAACTGAGCCCCGAACATGATCCCGGCCACGCCGCCGCCGAGGAATAACACCAGGGTGGCGGCCAGTATCGCCGTTTTCCAGTTCTTGATGCCGTGTATCCGGCTGCGGCCGAGGATCAGCCCGAGGTCGGTGATGGTTCCGGTGAAGTGCGTGGTGCGGATCGCCATCCCGCGAAAGCTCGATGTCATCCCGTTTTGCAGGCCGAGCGCCGCGGCGGCGAACAGCGCCTGCACCGCGGTCTGCTCGACGCCCAGGGCGTTGATCTGTGCCCTGACGACGGTCTCCGCTCCCCCGGCCGCGGCGAGCACGAGCAAGCCTGCCTCGAGGTACAGCACGGCGGCGTGGCGTGGGCCCGCAAGGGCATCGGTGGGTGCGAGGATCGCCCCGGCTATGGCCGCTCCCATCAGGAAGCCCAGAAAGATTGCGCCGAGCACGTGGCCTTCGTACAGCCACGGGTTGGCCGTGTGCATGCCCAGCTGGGTGGTGATCCCGGTCAGATTGCCGACGGGCACCGCCAAGATCAGCAGCGCCACGGCATTGACGAAGCCCGCGGATAAGGCGAGTAACGCGCTGTAACCGAGCAGGAGACCTTCGCGGGGCAGGCCGGTGTCGCGGGATTGGTGCGGCGGCATCGGATTCAGTTGCTCACTTTCGAGGTCGGGTTTACGCCAACCTAACAAGCGGGCCGCCGCACAAGCGGGGTCGCGAGGCTGATTCAAATCAACCTCAAATCATCGAAAAGGCATGTGGCAAAGAGTAATTGAATAATTAGTGAAAACACCGACGACCCGTCAGTCGGGCAGGTGCGGCATCTCGAAGCCCGGATCGCGCCCCAATAGCACCGCGGGCGTGAGCGCCGACTTGCCATAGCGCCGGCGCACCCGGTCGATGGCGGCGTCGATGTCGTCGCCGGCAGCGCGCCGGCGCGATTCGCCGAACGGCAGCATCAGCTGCTGGGCGCCGCTGCGGTCGATGCCCGATACCGCGAACCCGACCAGCGTCAGGCCGCGCTGCGCGATCAGCCGCGCCGCGCCCGCGACCAGGCGCCGCGCGGCGGCCAGGATGGGCGCCGTGGCCGACGTGGCCCACGGCAGGGTGTGCGAGCGCGTGGCCCTGGAGAAGTCGTCGAAGCGCAGCCGCAGCACCACCGTGCGGCCCGTCCGCCCGGCGGCGCGCATGCGGCCGGTGATGCGGTCGATCAAGTTCACCACCACGGCGTCGATCTCGTTAGGCGACATGGCATTGCCAGAGCGGCCCAGCGCTCGCTGCGCCCCGACGGAGCGGCGACCAACGCCGGCGGTGACCCGCCGGCGGTCGATGTTGCGCGACAGCGCATAGAGCTGACGACCCATCGCGCCACCGACCATCGAGCCCAGCGCCGACTCGCTGAGCTCGGCGACGTCGGCCACGGTGACGATGCCGTGTGCATGCAGCTTCTCGGCGGTCACCGCGCCCACGCCCCACAGCCGGCGCACCGGCAGCGGCCGCAAAAACGTCAACTCCTGATCGGGGGGCACCAGCAGCAGCCCGTCGGGCTTGGCCTCCTGGCTGGCGACCTTGGCAAGGAACTTGGTCCGGGCGATCCCGACGGTGATCGGCAGCCCGACCCGCTCGCGCACGTCGGCGCGCAACCGCTCGGCGATCGCCACCGGCGTGCCGCTGACCCGGCGCAGCCCGCCGACGTCGAGGAAGGCCTCGTCGACCGACAGCGCCTCCACGATCGGGGTGCAATCGCGGAACACCTCGAAGACGGCGTCGCTGGCGCGGCTGTAGGCGCTCATCCGCGGCGGCACCACCACGGCGGCCGGGCACAACCGCCGCGCCTGCGCCCCGCCCATGGCCGTGCGCACGCCGTAGGCCTTGGCCTCGTAGCTCGCGGCCAGCACCACGCCGCCGCCGACGATCACCGGGCGCCCGCGCAGGGCCGGGTCATCGCGCTGTTCGACGGACGCGTAGAAGGAGTCCAGGTCCGCGTGCAGAATGGACGGGTCACACCGCACGAACATATGTTCGCACGGGGCGCCGACAAACCCGTTTCAGCAGGCCTCGCCGTACACGCTGCTGACCCAGATGTGCACCAGCGTGTCGAGCAGTTGCTCGCTGGGCACCGACGGTCGCCCGCCGGCGAACGCGCTGAGCATGACCTTTTCGTTGAGCAGGTTCAGTGCCGCGGACAGGTTGCGCGCCGGCAGTGTCACCGGCGCGGCGCCGCGCGCGCGCTCGGCTTCGATCACGGTGGTGATGTGGTCGACCCATTTCTGCATGAAGCGTGACCACAGCCCGCCGACGTCTTTGTTGGTGCGCGCGGCATCGGCGGCCAGCGACACCGCGCGATGCGTGCCGAAGGTCTCGACAAACACGTTGATCCCGATGCGCCACAACGCTTTCAGGTCGGCGGGCGGGCTGGCGACCAGCGACTCCAGCGCGGAGTCTGCCTCCATGATCACCCGCTCGAACAGGGTGAACAGCACCGCGTCCTTGGACGGGAAATAGAAGTAGAACGTCGGCCGGGACAGCCCGGCCCCCTTGGCGAGGTCGTCGACGGAGATGTCGGCGAGCGGGCGTTCCTGCAGCAACCGTTCGGCGGTGGTCAAAATGGCCAGTTCGCGGTCGTCGCCGGACGGGCGCGCCGAGCGCCTGCCCCGGTGGGTGCGGGCGGAACCGACGGTAGTCACGGCCGCTACTTTACACGGCGTCGAGATTTTCGACACGGTGTTGACCGATTCAACACCGTGTTGATAGCGTGGCCGTATGACTGAGCACCTTGACGTCCTCATCGTGGGCGCCGGCATCTCCGGTGTGAGCGCGGCCTGGCACCTGCAGGAACGCTGCCCGACCAAGAGCTACGCCATCCTCGAGCGCCGCGCCGACCTCGGCGGCACCTGGGACCTCTTCAAGTACCCGGGCATCCGATCGGACTCGGACATGTTCACCCTCGGCTTCCGGTTCAAGCCCTGGCGTTCGGCGAAGTCGATCGCCGACGGCGCGTCGATCAAGGCCTACATCAGGGAGGCCGCGGTCGAGAACCGGATCGAGCCGCACATCCGCTACAACCACCGGGTGGTGGCCGCCGACTGGTCCGACGTCGACAACCGCTGGACGCTGACGGTCGAGGACGACGGCCGCACCAGCGAGATGACCTGTTCCTTCCTGTTCGCCTGCACCGGCTACTACAACTACGACGAGGGGTTCTCGCCCACCTTCGAAGGCTCCGACGACTTCGGGGGCACCATCGTGCATCCGCAGCACTGGCCGGAGGACCTGGACTACGCGGGCAAGCGGATCGTCGTCATCGGATCCGGCGCGACCGCGATCACCCTGATCCCCGCCCTGGTGAACTCCGGTGCCGGCCACGTCACGATGCTGCAGCGCTCGCCGACCTACATCGGGTCGCTGCCCGGTGTCGACCCCTTCGCCGAGAAGGCCAACCGGCTGCTGCCCGAGCGCCTCGCGCACATGGCCAACCGCTGGAAAGCCATCGCGTTCAGCACTTTCCAGTACCAGCTGTCCCGCAAGGCGCCGGCCTACATGCGCAAGACGTTGATGACGATGGCGCAGCGACGGCTGCCGCAGGGCTACGACGTCGAGAAGCACTTCGGGCCGCGCTACAACGTCTGGGACGAGCGGCTGTGCCTGGCGCCGGACGGCGACTTCTTCCGGACCATCCGGCACGGCAAGGCCGACGTCGTCACCGACACGATCGACCGGTTCACCAAGACCGGCATCAAGCTCACCTCGGGTGAGGAGTTGGCGGCCGACATCATCATCACCGCAACGGGATTGAACATGCAGTTGCTGGGCGGGGTGAAACCGACCCGCAACGGCGAGGACATCGACCTGACCTCGCTGATGACCTACAAGGGCCTGATGTTCTCCGGCGTGCCGAACTTCGCCATCACCTTCGGCTACACCAACGCGTCCTGGACGCTGAAGGCCGACCTGGTCTCCGAATTCGTCTGCCGACTGCTGAACTACATGGACGCCAAGGGTTTTGACTTCGTGGAGCCGCAGCATCCGGGCAACGACGTGGACGAGCTGCCGTTCATGGACTTCACTCCCGGCTACTTCCGGCGGTCGATGCACCTGCTGCCCAAGTCGGGATCGCGGGCGCCGTGGCGACTCAAGCAGAACTACTTCTTCGACATGCGCACCATCCGGCGCGGCAAGGTCGACGACGAGGGCTTGAAGTTCGCGAAAAAGCCTGCGCCGGTAGCGGTTTAGGGGACTGTGGCGACGACGACGATCCCGTCGTCGTCGCTGTAGGCGATCTCACCGGGCACGAACGTCACACCGCCCAGGGTGATTTCGACATCGCGTTCGCCGGCGCCGGTCTTGGTGCTCTTGCGCGGATTGGTGCCCAGCGCCTTGATGCCGATGTCCATGCCCCGCAACGCGGCGGAGTCCCGCACCGCGCCGTTGATGATGAGCCCGGCCCAGCCGTTGGACCGCGCGAGCTCGGCGATGACGTCGCCCACCAGCGCGGTGTGCAGCGAGCCTGCGCCGTCGATCACCAATATCCCGCCGTCACCGGGCTCCGAGAGCACCGACTTCAGCAGCGCGTTGTCTTCAAAGCAGCGCACGGTACTGATCGGGCCGGCGAACTCGGCTCGCCCGCCGAGCTGGCGGAATTGGGTGTCGCAGCTGCGCACGTCGGGGCCGATGCTGTCGACGAGGTCGGCGGTCGGCCGGAATGGCACCGTCACTTCTGACATGTAAACGCCCGCGCCCTCAGCGACGGCGCAGCTGGCGGATGAGCAGGATGGCCAGCAGGCTGACCGCCACGGCGACGATCAGCGGCACCGGGGATTGGCCCACCGCGGAGCCCGGGACGGCGGGAGAGACCGGGTTGTTGGCGGCTTCCACGGTGGACTTCGCCTGTGCGGCAGCGTCTTTGGCGGCGGCCGTGAGGTCGCCATTGGTTTCGGCCCGCTGCTGCACGCCGGCCGGCGGCCCGGGTGGCCCCGGGGGTGCGGGTTCGGCGTTCTTGGCCGGCGCCTTCTTCGCGGGCGCCTTCTTGGCGGGCGCCTTCTTGGCGGGTGCCTTCTTCGCAGGTGCCTTCTTGGCCGGCGCCTTCGCGGTCTTTTTCGCCGCCTTGGCGGGCGGTTTCTTCTCCGGCGGAGTGCCGGCGCCGTCGGGCGCGCTGTTGGTGGGGTCCTGCGGGTCTGCCATGCGGCCGCTCCTTGAGCTTCCTCTGTCGTCGTTTCCCTAGCTCAGGGATCTCGACCCCATCATGCCAGCACGCGTGACGGCGCCTCGATCACCGCCTGTGCCGCACCGCCCACCAGGCGCCGCCGGCGACGAGCGCCAACGCGGCCGCCACGAACGGCCAGACGGGGACGTCACCGCCGCCGCCCCCGCCGCCGGCAACCGGCGGCCCGGGCGTGCCGGTGCCGGACACCGTGAGCTGGAACGACCAGGACCCGGACACCACGTGGCCGTCCGCGGAGGTCACCCGGTAGTTCACCGTGTACGTGCCGGACGGTCCCAGTCGACGCAGGGCGATGCTGACCATCGCGCCGGCCACGGTGGGCTCGCCGGCGGACCACACGTTGCCGTCCGGGCCGACCACCGTCATCGCGGCGAACGTGGTCTGCAACTGCTCGTTGAAGGTCGCGCTGACCCGCTGCGGGCCGGAGGCCAGCACCGCGTTGGCCGCGGGGTCGGTGGCGATCCGCGTGGCGTGCGCCGACGACACCGGCGCGGTGAGCGTGGCCATCGCGAACATGGCGCTCATGCACGCGCCGAACGCCAGCCGTTTCACGGGCGGCGGCGGATCAACGCGATCGCGACGCCCAGCGCGGCGACCACCAGAGCGGCGCCGCCCAACAATCGCGCGGTGTTGTCGGCCGCGTGGGGCCGCGCCGGTTCGGTCGCTTGGTCGGGCGTCCCATGGTGGTGGTGTGACCCCGCCGGCCCGGTGGCAAGGGTGAGCATGGGCGCCGGGTGTTCGGGCTCGCCGCCGTCGGGCAGCGGCGCCTGATCCCACTTCACGACGGTCCCGTCGGCGTAGGACTGCGTGGCCGGGAAGCTGACGGTGTCGGTGTCGGGCAACTTCACGGACAACCGGAACAGCGCGAATTGGTCAGCGGCGATCCCCCCGCCGGGGGCGGCCGTCCATGTCACCGAGCGGACGGCACCGGACGCCGCGTCGCGGTCGAGCCTGGCCGTCCAGCCCGGCATGCTTTGGGTGCGCGCCGAGGCGACGCCGGGCAGGGCGACGGTCAAGGCGGTGGTGGCGGCCCCGACGTTCGATTCGTTGGGCACCTGGAAGGTGACCAGGGCCATGGCGCCGCGCACCGGATTGTCGCTGCTGGCGTGGACGTGCGCCGACGCCGTCGGCGACTGCAGCGCCGACCCGAGGGCCAGGACGACGACCGCGCCGGCCGCGAACAGGATGCGCGGGATCCACCTGCCGTGGATTGACATGGGAGGAGATTGCCTTTCGTGGGGTCGGTCAGCTCAACCCGAGGCGGGCCATCAGATCGGCCTCGATGCCTTCGAGCTGCGACGAGATCGCGGCGTGGGCGGCCCGGCGACGCGCGGCGGGCAGATTCTCCGCGGCGGTGACGGCCGCCGACAGATCGGTGAGCCGCTCGGTGATGGCGACCACGAACGCCTTCGTCTCGGCGTCCTTGGGCTTCTTGTCCTGCACCGACCGCAACGACCTCTCGGCCCCCGCGATGCGGGCCGACAGCTGGGCGCCGGGGCCGGAGAACTGGCCGATCTGAGCCAGCGGGATTCCGAGCCGGTCCGCGCGGCGCTGATCGATCAGCGCGCGCGCCGAGACGGCCAACCGGTAGATCACCGGGGTGAGGATCGGCGCGAGCAGCCGCGAGACCGTCAGCACGCGGCGGATCCGGGTCGGGGAGAAGATCTTGCCCTCCCGCGCCGCCTTGAGTTGGGCCTCAGCGACTTTGAGCGCGTTGCGGTCGCTGTCGCGCTGCGCCTTGATCTGGGCCCTGAGCGCCTTGTTCTCCGCCCGTTGGGCGGACTTGGCGCGCCGCACCTCGTTTTTCGCGGCCAGCTTGGCCTCGAGCTTCGCGCGGGCCTTGATGGCGCGGGCTTCAGCGCGACGCGTCGCGCGGCTCTTTCGCTTGCCGAACAGGGCCATTCCCGGCCGCCTCCCGGTATCTCGCTGGCAATCGTCGTCTAACGCTCTCGCGTTCGCGATCCGTTTGCCAACCCTAATCGGAATGGGCGGGCGCCAGCTCCCCAGGGCTGGCCGGGGCCGCTAGGCGTCCAGGTGCTCCGCGCGGCGCAGCTCGTTGACGCGCTCCATGACCTCGCGCTGGGCCTCGGGGGAGAGCTCGGCCGTGCGCATCGCGATGCGGCGCACGTTGTCGTCGCGCGCCGTGGCCAGCCACGACAATTCCTTGTCGAGCTTCTCGTAGTACTCGTCGTCGGTGAAGTAGGCCGGCTTGATGCGGAAGAAGTTGGCCAGGGCGGCCATCGTCGCCGAGGACGGGTTGGTGCGGTTGCCGGAACGCAACTGCGACAAGTAGGGAGCCGACATCGTTATGCCCTCCGCCTTGAGCGCCGCGATCACTTCCGCGGAGGTGTGCGCACCGCGTCCAGGCGGATACACCGTGTCGAACAGGCGGTTCAGGCGAGCAGCGAACGTCGTGCTCATTGATATGACCTCCACTGGGCTGTAGAAGCGAACTATTACCTAGGTGTATTTGCTGATCATGGTAGCGAGGCTTGGTAAGGGTAACCAGGTGCAAACCCCGAAGGATTCCCGAGCGGCACAGCCGACGCTCACCAACTCCCCACTTGACGAGCGTCTAACTGATTCGCTGAGGTGTCCACCAAATCCATGGAACTCACAGGTTATCCGCAGAATCGGACACCCGTCCCGAAGTGGCGGGCCGGACGCCTCGTGGGGGCCGTTGCGAGCACCCGCGCCGTGCTGGGCGATTGCACCGCAACGGACCGGCAAGCTGGCCGGATCCGGTACGCCATTTGCTGCCGGGCCCGAAACCTAGCCATCGAGCGCGCGCCGCAACTCGCCGGCCGCATGGTGGACACCGATGGTCGAGGGGCCGTTAACTTAGTGGGCGCCGTCGAAGTCGCGGTCATCCACGACCGGTCCACCGCTGAGCGCCGCCCGACGTGACGGTCGCCAGAGCGGTCCGGTCGCGTGATTCCCGCGGGCGCGAAGCGCCTCCTCGCGGCCGGGAAGGCGAATCGCCATTCGCGCCGCCGTGTTCTCGCTAGGCGGCGAGCAGCATCGCCAAAATCGCCGTGTCGGGATGGCTGATCGGATCGACGCCGACCCGGCTCACCATCGACGTGATGGTGCCGTCGGCTTCTGCTTCCACCCAGGCCGCCCGGTGTTCCAGGCCGAGATAGGGCAACCCGGGCAGCAATACGCATCCCGATGCCGCCCCCGTGCATTCGGGCAGCGACGGCGTGGTTTCCGACGGCGGATGCAGCATGAGTAGCGCGGGGGGCTGATGGTCGGCGAAATAGCCTGGCTGGATTGCCGATTCACCAAAGACCGTGCCCTCGGCCAGCACCAGGCCGACCGTGTCCGGTTCGGGTTCGTCGGGCAGTTCTTCGCGGGCGCCGAACACCGTTGTGGTGGAGAGCAACCCGGGCAACGACGCGATCCGGACCGCGACCATGAGCAGCTGGGCCCATTCTTTCGTCGAATCGGGCCAACGGCCGGAGATCAGGAACCCCTTCAGGGACCCACGAGAATGGAACGGGGAGACCCCGATCGGTCGATCCGACCCAGTTTCCATCTCCGACCTCCGCGCGACGCCTCCGTTGGGAATAACCACACTGGTAGTCCGAATAATTAAGAATGCCTGCGGATTAGGCGCCGTGCAACACGACACGGTCAGCGTCGCGGATCTTCAGATCGACCCCTCCGGGGCCGCACAAACGACTGGGGCGCCGCGCAATCCGCGCGACGCCCCCGCCGATCGAAATAAAAGTCAGCCGAAAATCAGGCCCTGGGTTTTCGAGGTCGCCGCGGCGTAGCGCTTCTGCACGTCGGCCCAGTTGACGACGTTCCAGAACGCCTTGACGTAGTCCGCCTTGACGTTCTTGTACTGCAGGTAGAAAGCGTGCTCCCACATGTCGACCTGCAGCAGCGGAATGATGCCCAGCGGCACGTTGGCCTGCTGGTCGTAGAGCTGGAAGGTCAGCAGCCGGTTGCCGAGGGTGTCGTAGCCCAGCACCGCCCAGCCCGACCCCTGCAGGCCGTTGGCGGCCGCGCTGAACTGCGCGCGGAACCGGTCGAAGGATCCGAAGGCGTCGTCGATCGCGGCGGCCAATTCGCCGGTCGGCTTGTCGCCGCCGTCCGGCGACAGGTTCTTCCACCAGATGGAGTGGTTGACGTGGCCGCCCAGGTGAAAGGCCAGGTTCTTTTCGTTCAGGAAGATCGCAGCGTGATCTTCGTTGGCACGGGCCTCTTCGAGCTTGGACAGAGCGTCGTTCACGCCTTTGACGTAGGTGGCGTGGTGCTTACTGTGGTGGATCTCGTTGATCTGACCTGAGATGTGCGGTTCCAACGCTGCGTAGTCCCAGTCCAAGTCGGGCAGGGTGTATTCAGCCACGGCGTTCCTTTCTTCGATTATCGTCTTGACGCTCAGTCACGGGGCGCCTTGCGGCGGCCGACCGTTATCAACCCTGCTCCATGAGCGCGCGCACCGCAAGAATGACCCCTCTGAGCCGCAGGGCGGATACCCGCTCGGGGTCAGTTCAGAACAAAACGATGACCGCGAGCACGGCCAGTAAGGCCAGTGCGATCAGTCCGGCGCGCAGCGCCGCGATGGTGTAGCTGTGATTCCACGCGGGCGAGCCGCAATACGACTTCGACGCGGCCGGTGAACCCGGACCGAACGAATGCGTGGCCATCAATCGCCTTCCACCCCCCGGTGCACCTCACGGTGAGTGAGGTGAGTCACAAACACTTACGAGAACGCGATCATAGCGCTTTGCGGCGAAGTTGAAAAAATAGCGCCCTGAGCTGCGGGTTAGCGAGGACCGGGACGTGGGTGGTTGCAAGACGTCGGGACGGGAAACGGGGCGGCGTGGGCGCCGCCGCGCCGATGCTTAGCGGGGCAATCCATTTCGCTCACACGGGCGCCTTGGACTGTTTAAGACACGCGTGCAACACCGCGATGTTATCCACAGTTACACCACAGTTCGGCGCCAGAGGCAGTAGCGATGGTTCTCTGTACCCCGGGGGCCTATGTGGATAAACCTGTGGAAACTGTGGATAGTCCGCGGCGGCCGATTACGTTGCCCACGCCCCCTCGAGCGCCGCTCCTCAGCGCCCCGCGTTCCGCGGCCCGCATGGTCGCGGCGCTAGTCTGGTCCGGTGATCCAGGTGTGCTCCCAGTGCGGCACCCGCTGGAACGTGCGCGACCGGCAACGCGAGTGGTGTCCCCGCTGCCGCGGCGCCCTCATGGCGCCCCAGTCCCCGCCCGCCGACCCGCGATGGGCCTCTGCGGGCGCCCCGCCGCCGGCCGGACCCCAGCGGTCTCCGGGGTGGCAGCGCACCCCACCACGGCTGCCGCCCGGCTATCGCTGGATCGCGGTGCGTCCCGGCGCCGCGCCGCCCGCCCGACACGCCCGGCGCCCCCTCGGGCCCACGCCGCGCTACACGGTGATACCGCGTTGGAGTTTGGCGGACCGCGTCGAGCAGGCACCCGCCGCCGCAGCGCCCGGGGCGCCGGGGCCGACGGGGCAGGTCATCCGCACCACCTCATTCGTGAGCGTGCTGGTCCTCAGCATCGCCGCCCTGGTTTACGTCGTCCGCTATGTGCTGCTGGTCATCAACCGGAACACCCTGCTGAATTCGTGGGTCGCCCTCGCGGCCGACTGGCTGGGCGTGCTCGCCAGCGTGGGCGCGGGCGCGGCGGTGATCGCGTCGGGCGTGCTCCTGATCCGTTGGCTGATCGCGCGGCGTGCCGCCGCGTTCGCCCATCACGGGCTGCCGGAGCCGCGCTCGCCGCGGGCACTGTGGGCCGGCTGCGTCGTGCCGCTGGCCAATCTCTTGTGGGCTCCGGTCTACGTGATCGAGCTGGCCCTGCTCGAAGACCACTGGGCGCGGCTACGCGGACCCGTCCTGCAGTGGTGGACCGCGTGGGTCTGCAGCTACGCCGTCTCCATCGCGGCCATCGTGACCAGCTTCGCCACCGACGCGCAGGGCATCGCCAACAACACCGTCCTGATGGTCGTCGCCTACCTGCTCGCGGCCGCCACCCTGGCCGCCGCGACCCGCATTTTCGAGGGCTTCCATCGCAAACCCGTCGCGCGTCCCGCGCACCGCTGGGTCATGGTTCCCGACGACGGCGCCCCCGCACCGGCTTCGGCCGGCCCAGTTGAGTTAGAGGGGCAGGAACCGGCAGCATAGGGATATGACGTGGGCCGACGAGGTGCTCGCCGGGCATCCGTATGTCGTCGCCCACCGCGGTGCTTCGGCGGCGCGTCCCGAACACACGCTGGCCGCCTACGATCTCGCGCTCAAAGAGGGCGCCGACGGCGTGGAATGTGATGTGCGGTTGACCCGCGACGGCCATCTCGTGTGCGTGCACGACCGCCGGCTGGACCGCACCTCGACCGGAGCCGGCCTGGTCAGCACGATGACGCTGGCTCAGCTGCGCGAGCTCGAGTACGGCGCGTGGCACGACAGCTGGCGCGAGGACGGTACGCACGGCGACACCAGTCTGCTGACGCTGGACGCGCTGGTTTCGCTGGTGCTGGATTGGCATCGGCCGGTAAAGCTGTTCATCGAAACCAAGCACCCCGTCCGGTACGGCTCGCTGGTGGAGACCAAGCTCCTGGCGTTGCTGCACCGTTTCGGCATCGCCGCGCCCGCCTCGGCCGATCGGTCCCGCGCCGTGGTGATGTCGTTCTCGGCGTCCGCGATCTGGCGGATCCGGCGGGCGGCGCCGCTGCTGCCCACCGTGCTGCTGGGCAAAACGGCGCGCTACCTGACCAGCGGCGCGCCCACCGCCGTCGGCGCCACCGCCGTCGGGCCCTCACTGCTGACGTTGAAGGAATATCCCCAACTGGCGGACCGCGCCATCGCCCAGGGCAGGGCGGTGTACTGCTGGAACGTCGACGAGTACGACGACATCGACTTCTGCCGCGACGTCGGCGTGGCCTGGCTGGCCACCCACCACCCGGGCCGCACCAAGGCGTGGCTCCGCGGCGATCCCGCCGGCCAGGTCAGCATCTAGGTCGGTCCGCTACTGCTGGCCCTCCGCGGCGGTGGGCGGCAGCGGCGCGTCGGCGGCCAACGCGTCGAACAACCGGCCGGCCGCGTCGTGATTCCACACCACCACCGCGCCGGCGTCACCGCTGGTGAACTCCCCGATCGGGACGGTCATGGTGGCGGTGGGCCCGTGCAACGCCCAGCCCAGCCGAGCCAGGTCCCAGGTGTGGTCGTCCTGGTCGACGGTCAGGGCGTCGGCGGCCGCGCGCGGGACCGAATACCAGCGCCGGGGATCGAGCCACACCGCCGGGCTGCCGGCGCGATGCAGCAGTTCGGCCACGAACTGACGCTGATTGACCATACGGTCCAGGTCGGCCCGCGGGGTGTCGCGCGTCCTGACGTATCCGAGCGCCTGCCGGCCGTCGAGCCTCTGGCAGCCGGCCGGCAGGTCGATGCCGGCCAGCGGGTCATCGATCGGGGTCGTCGGGCACACCGTCACCCCGCCGAGCGCGTCGACCAGCGCGGCGAACCCGCCGAATCCGATCTCGGCATAGTGATCGATGCGCAATCCGGTCGCCTGTTCCAGGGTGCGGACCAACAACCGCGCGCCACCCATCGAGAACGCCGCGTTGACCTTGTCCTTCCCGTGATCCGGGATCGGCACCAAAGAATCGCGGGGTATCGACACCAGCGCCGTCGGAACGCTGGACCCGACCCCCGGCACGTGAACCAGCAGGATCGTGTCGGTGCGGCCGTCCCCGATGTCGCCGCCGGTGGCCAAGTCCTGTTGCTGCGCGGCGCTCAGGCTCTGGCGGCTGTCCGAGCCGACGATGAGCCAGTTGGTGCCGCGGCCGGGCGCGGGGCGTTCGGGATAGTCGGCGAGCACCTGCTCGCGGTGCAGTTTGGTGTCGAACCACACGGCGCCGGCGACCAGGCCACCGCCGATCAGCAGCACGGTCACGACCAATAACGACACCATGGTTCGGATCCAGCGGCGCCGCTTGCGGGGCGCGCGTGGTCGGGGCGGGCGCGGTCGCTGCGCCGGGGCGACGGCCGCCGGAGCCGGTGGCGCCGGGCGGTGCAAGGGTTGGGTCTCCGCGGTCGGCGACGGCGGCGGGCGCCCTCGCGGCGGATTACCTGCGGCGGCTCGGGGCGCGGCGGGACCGGCGGGCCCGGCGGAGCGGGCCGCCGACGCTGCGGTGCGCGGTCGCGGTTCACCTGGCTAACGTACGTGCCCGGCGGCGCACCGCGATCAGGACTGGCTAGCCGCGCGCCCGCAGCCCATTGATGAACGGGCACCCCATCAGCACCCGAATGGCCTGGCGCAGGCCGGTCATGTCGTCCACCGGTTTGTGGAACGGAAGCCGGACGTCGTGGTCCTGGTCGGTGCCCTCGACGCGGAACCGCACGCCGTAGCGGTCGAGCCCCAGCGGTCGCACGTGCCCGCGGCGCAGGGGAGCCGGCAGGCGGGACACCAACCGCGCCAGGACGTCGCCGTGGGCGGCGTCCAGGTGCCGCAGCAGGCTCGACTCGAGCGCGCAGAACGGGTCGGGCCGGGCGGCGAGAAGGTCGTCGACCGCCACCGGCTCCGCGCCGGTCGCGTCGGTGACCACAACCGAGGCGATCTCGAGCCGCAGCAGCGTGTATCGCTGCTCCTGCCCGCCGGGGGGCGCACACCTCGGCGTGTCGACGCCGAGCAACGCCGGATTCGGGCATTCGGCGGCGATCACGTCGAGCGTGGAGAGGATCTCCGCCGGGGGCACCCGCTGCAGGCGCCCGCGCACCCACACCAGCGAACGGACCGGTTCGCGCAGGGGAAGCGGCGCGTAATCGGTCAGCTCCAGCAGCGCTTGCGATCCCGCGATGGGCCGCCCGCGTTGCTGTTCGACGGGCAGCGCCAGCGCGAAGGAGCCGTCGTCCATCAGGTGGTGCACGGGCGTGGGGACCGGGTCGTCGTGCTCGATCGCCAGGAGCGCGCCGCCGGCGCGCACGCACGCGCTGCGGATCCGTTCGGCGGTGGTCGGGGCGTGGCAGCTCAGCGGTAATACCATTCTCATCCTTATGCTTAGGTAAGCCTAAGTTAACTTACGGGGGTTGGCGTCGCAAGGGTTTTCTGTGCGGCGCGCCGCTAGGGTTGGGACGTGGCCCGCATCGCTTACCTCGGTCCGGAAGGGACCTTCACCGAGGCGGCGCTGCGGCAGATCACGGCCGCCGGCATGGTTCCCGCCCCGCACTCCGACGGGGTGCAGTCGGTGCCGTTCGACAGCACCTCCGCGGCGTTGGCCGCGGTGCGCGACGGCGCCGCGGACTACGCGTGCGTCCCGATCGAGAACTCGATCGACGGTTCGGTGACGCCGACCCTGGACAGCTTGGCCATGGGCTCACCGCTGCAGGTCTTCGCCGAGACGACGCTGGACGTCGCGTTCAGCATCGTCGTCAAACGGGGATGCCGCGCCGCCGACGTGCGCACGTTGGCCGCCTTCGGGGTGGCCGCGGCACAGGTGCGGCAGTGGGTGGCCGCGAACCTGGCCGATGCCGAACTGCGGCCGGCGTACTCCAACGCCGACGCCGCCCAGCAGGTCGCCGAGGGGCGGGTCGACGCCGCGGTGACCTCGCCGCTGGCGGCCACCCACTGGGGCCTGGACACCCTGGCCGACGGCGTGGTCGACGAGCCCAACGCCCGCACCCGCTTCGTTTTGGTCGGACTGCCGGGCCGCCCGCCGGCCCGCACCGGAGCCGATCGGACCTCGGTGGTGCTGCGCATCGACAACGCGCCGGGCGCCCTGCTGGCGGCGCTCGCCGAGTTCGCCGTCCGCGGCATCGATCTGACCCGGATCGAATCCCGGCCGACCAGAACCGGACTCGGCACCTACCGGTTTTTCGCCGATTGCGTCGGACACATCGACGACGACGCCGTGGCCGAGGCACTCAAGGCGCTGCACCGTCGTTGTGCCGATGTGCGATATCTCGGATCTTGGCCCACCGGTTCGCCCGCCGGGGCCCTGCCGCCGTCCGCCGACGAGGCGTTGCGCTGGCTGGCGCGGGTCCGCGACGGAAAGCCCGAAGACCCTGCCGGGGGGTCGCAGCGGTGAGCGGTCGCTTGATCCTGGTGCGCCACGGCCAGTCCTACGGCAACGTCGAGCGCCGGCTCGACACCCGCCCGCCCGGGGCGGAGCTGACGCCCTTGGGCCGCGACCAGGCCCGGGCGTTCGCCCGCGGCTCGGGCCGCCCGGCGATGCTCGCGCACTCGGTCGCCACCCGGGCATCGCAGACCGCGGCGGTGATCGCGGACCAGCTCGCCATGTCGGCCATCGAGGTGCCCGGCATCCACGAGGTGCAGGTCGGCCGGCTCGAAGACCGCAACGACGACGAGGCGGTCGCGGAGTTCAACGCCATCTACGACCGCTGGCATCGCGGCGAGCTCGACGTGCCGCTGCCCGGCGGCGAGACCGGCAACGACGTGCTGGACCGCTACGTGCCGGTGCTCACCGACCTGCGCCTGCGCTACCTCGACAACCACGACTTCCACGGCGACATCGTGGTCGTCAGCCACGGCGCCGCGATCCGGCTGGCCGCCGCGGTCCTGGCCGGCGTGGAGGCCGACTTCGCGCTCGACAACCATCTCGAGAACGCCCAATCGGTGGCCCTGACCCCGATCACCGACGGCCGGTGGAGTTGCGTGCGCTGGGGGACGTTGACCCCGCCGTTTTATCCGGAGGCCGAGGCCACCCCGGTCGCGGACGCGGTGCGGTCAAGCACCGACCCGATGGGTTGAGACGTCGATCAGACGGCCAGCGCGATCACTTCGGTGCAGGCACAGCCCACGGCGTCGCAGTCGATGACGAAGGCGTGCGGCAACAGTTCCGGGCTGAAGCAGTCCGGCTCGGTGCACTCCGACCGGTGCAGCGCGTGGTGAATGATGGTGCCGTGACAGTGATCTAAGCCTGCCCGGCAGTCGCGGCAGTCAGTGCTCATAACGCGTTCATAGCACCCGCGGGGGACAAATCCGGGACGCCGCGCCAGTCAGGCCCAGCCCAGTTCGTGCAGCCGGTCGTCGTCGATGCCGAAGTGGTGCGCGATTTCGTGGATCACCGTGATGGCCACCTCCTCGACGACCTCGGCCTCGGACTCGCACACGTCCAGCAGCGCCTCGCGGTAGATGGTGATGGCGTCGGGCAGCGCGCCGGCGTAGTCGGAGTCGCGCTCGGTCAGCGCCACTCCTTCGTACAGCCCGAGCAGTTCGTCGTCCTCGGGATGGCGGTCCTCGACCAGCACGACGACGTTGTCCATCGCGGCGGCCAGCTCGGGCGGTATCAGATCGAGCGCGTCGGAGACCAGTTCGTCGAAGCGCCGCGGGTCCATCCGCACGGGCACCCGGCTAGCCCCCCGGTGGGGGCTCGGCGGGCGGGGCCGGCGGCGGCGGGGGCGCCTCGGGTGCCGGGTTCGCGGGCGGTGCGCCGTTGTCCGCCGGCGGGGGCGGTGCTTGCGGCGCGGGAGGCTGCTGCTGGGGGGCCTGCTGGGGTTGCGGTGGCTGCTGGGGCTGTGTCACCACGGGTTGCTGGCCGGGCAGGTGCTGATTGTTCGGCGGCATCTCCGGCGCCGTGGTGGACTGGTTGGACGGCGCCTGCGCCGGGACCTGCAGCGGAATCGGCGGCATGGTCAGGCGCTCTTCGGGGATGTCGGGCGGCGGCACCGGGGGCTGGCCGTTGATCAGCAGCTGACCCTTGGCGCTGTTCAGCAGGGTGGCCCAGCCCCCGTTGCCCAGCGTCGCGCCGATGCTGCAGGCCACCTCGCGGCTGCCGGCCGTCCAGCTCGCCAGCGGCACCGTGGGGTAGATCAGGGTCAGCGTGGTGGTGCGCAGCTTGACCGGCGCCAGGTAGGCGTCGGTCATCTTGGTGCACGAATCCTTGATGAAGCTGTCCTGGTCCGGCTCGGCGGGCAGGGCGTCGGGGAACCTCTCGGCCAGGTTGACCGTGCCGGTGACCTCCATCGCGTGCGGGGCCGTGCAGTCCACCGGCACATCGGTCGGCTGGTTGGTCGCCGGATCGATGCCCAGGCAGGTGCCGGCCGGCCAGATCTTGGACTGGTCGACGTCGGCGACCTTGCCCTTGAACGCCTGCTGCTGGTTGTTCGTGGCGGGCAGTTGCAGGCCGCACAGCATGCGGCGATCGCCGGACTGACGCCACGCGCGGTCGCCGGGCCACAGCAGGCTGACGGTGAACTTGCTGTTCGGATCGAACTTGAGTCCGAGGTAGTTACGGACGGACGCCTCGCACTGCTCCTGGGTGATCTGCTGGATGCGGGCGGGCGTCGGGGGCGCGGCGTTGGGGCCGTACTCCGAGCCCGGGAACGTCCGCATGTCAATGGATTCGGCCACTTCGAACTTGTGGTCGTCGCCGCAGTTGACGATCTTCGCCGACTCCGGCGTGGCGTCGGGCCACATCAGGCATTCGCCGCGAGAGGCGCGGTTGAGGGCGGCGTCGCTCTTGGCCCCGGTGCTGCGCACGGGGCTGCTGTCGAGGAGTCGCCCGGATTCGGTGCTGACCGGGATCGCGGTCACCAGCCCGGCGATCAAGAGGCCGCCGAGCGCGGTCAGCAGCAGCGCCCGCCGGGTGGCCCGGGCCTGCAGGCTGCGCGGCCACAAGAAGGCCGACGGCTGCTGTCCGGACGGCTCACCGGTCGAGGCGGCGGGCGTCTCGACGGCGGGGCCTTCCGAACGTTGCTTCTCGGGCGCTTGCGACATCGGGTCCATTCTGACAGGACGACCTGAGGCGCGTGACAAAAGTTACTGATGTGAGTCCTGAGCCGGGCCGGCGGGGACGCTGTGCCGGTCGGGCGGTGCCGGTGAAAGTAGTGTCAGGGCCGTGATCGACCTGAAGCTGCTCCGGGAAGACCCCGACGCCGTGCGCCGCTCCCAGCTCAGCCGCGGTGAAGACCCGACGCTGGTGGACACGCTGCTGTCGGCCGACGCCGCACGCCGGGCCGCCATCTCCTCCGCCGACGCGCTGCGCGCAGACCAGAAGTCCGCGAGCAAGAGCGTCGGCGCCGCGTCGCCCGACGAGCGGCCCGCGTTGCTCGCGCGCGCCAAGGAACTGGCCGAGCAGGTGAAGGCCGCCGAGGCCGCGCAGGCCGAGGCGGAGGCGGCGTTCACCGCGGCGCACATGGCCATCTCGAACGTCGTCATCGACGGCGTCCCGGCCGGCGGGGAGGACGACTTCGCCGTCCTCGACACCGTCGGCGAACCCCCCGCGCTCGACGACCCCAAGGACCACCTCGAGCTGGGCGAGTCGCTGGGCCTGATCGACATGCAGCGCGGCGCCAAGGTGTCCGGCTCGCGGTTCTACTTTTTGACCGGCCAGGGCGCGCTGCTGCAGCTCGGCCTGCTGCAGCTGGCGGCGCAGCTGGCAGTCAGCAACGGTTTCACCCTGATCATCCCGCCGGTGCTGGTGCGCCCAGAAGTGATGTCGGGCACCGGATTCCTCGGCGCCCACGCAGAAGAGGTGTATCACCTCGACGCCGATGATCTTTACCTCGTCGGCACGTCCGAGGTGCCGCTTGCCGGCTACCACGCCAACGAGATCCTCGACCTGTCCGGCGGACCGCTGCGCTATGCGGGCTGGTCGTCGTGCTTCCGGCGCGAGGCCGGCAGCCACGGCAAGGACACCCGCGGCATCATCCGGGTGCATCAGTTCGACAAGGTCGAAGGCTTCGTCTACTGCACGCCCGCCGACGCCGAGGCCGAACACCAGCGGCTGCTGGGTTGGCAGCGCGAGATGCTGGCCCGCATCGAGGTGCCGTATCGGGTGATCGACGTGGCCGCAGGCGATCTCGGCTCGTCGGCCGCCCGCAAGTTCGACTGCGAGGCGTGGGTTCCCACGCAGGGCACCTATCGCGAGCTGACGTCGACGTCGAACTGCACCACGTTCCAGGCGCGCCGGCTGTCGACCCGCTACCGCGACGAGAACGGCAAGCCCCAGACCGCGGCCACGCTCAACGGCACGCTGGGCACCACCCGCTGGCTGGTGGCGATCCTGGAGAACCACCAGCGGCCCGATGGCAGTGTGCGGGTTCCCGAGGCGCTGGTGCCGTTCGTCGGCGCCGAGGTGCTCGAGCCGGGTGGGTAGCTAGCGCCCGCCGGCCAGCTGCCCCGGGGTGTGGCCGAACGCCCGCCGGTAGGTGTCGATGAACGCACTCGCCGTGGCCCAACCACATTCGGCCGCCACCGACGTGACATCGCGCCGATCGGCGAGCAACACGAGGGCATGCTGCAGCCGGACCTGGGTGCGCCATTGCGGGAACGTCATGGCCAGCTCGTCGCTGAACAATCGGCTCAGCGTGCGTTGTCCGACGCCGACCCGATCGCCGATCTGCTGCAGCGTCAACGGCTCGCGCAGGTTGTCGGCGATCAGTGCGCACGCCCGGCGCAGCCGGGGGTCGACGGGCGTGGGGATCCACAGCGGCTCCGCGACGCCGGTCGCCCGCACCTGGTCGTGCAGGACGGCCAGCATCCGGTGATGCTCGGCGGTCTCGGTGCCGTCGGCCTGCGAACACGCGATGATCAGTTCGCGCATCAGCGGGCTGACCGCCAGCACGGCCGGCGCCCGCGGGCCGCGGCGGTAGCGGCCGGGATCCAGTGCGACGCCGTGAAATTGCGTCGTGCCGTGGAACTTGTGCTCGTGCCAGCATCCGGCCGGTATCCAGATGGCGCGATTGGCCGGCGTGATCCACGTTCCGGCCGGGGTGGTCACCGACACCGCGCCCGAGGACGGGTACACGATCTGGTGTTGCGGATGGCGGTGCCGTTCGATCCGCGCGCCCGGCGGCAGCGTCTGCGCCGACGTGACCAGTCCGTGGTGGCTGATTTCCGACATATCTCGGCAGGATATCGGAAGCACGCACCCGCCGTCGCGGCCTAGCGTGGGCGGTATGGCGATGAATCTGATCCACCGACGGCGCTGCAGCTCCCCGTCATGGGAAAGGGCGGTGGCCGATCAGCTGCTGCCGTGGGCGCTCCACGGCGTCGAACTGGGCACGCGCACTGTGGAAATCGGCCCCGGATACGGCGCGACGCTGCGCGCCCTGCTCGATCGCACGGAATCACTCACGGCCGTTGAACTCGACGGCGCGATGGCCGATCGCCTGCAGCGCCGCTACGGCGAGCGGGCCCGGATCATCCAGGCGAGCGGCACCGAAACCGGCCTGCCCGCAGCCGATTTCACGTCGGTGGTGTGCTTCACGATGCTGCACCACGTTCCCACCGCCGCGTTGCAGGATCAGCTCTTCGCCGAGGCGTTCAGGCTGCTGCGGCCCGGCGGGGTGTTCGCCGGTAGCGACGGCGTCCCGTCGCTGGCGTTCCGACTGATCCACGTTGCCGACACCTACAACCCCATCGCGCTGAAGGACCTGCCCGGCCGGCTTCGCGCCGCGGGATTCACCGACATCGACACCGAGGTCAAGCGTGGCCGGCAGCGATGGCGGGCCACCAAACCGGGCTAGGCGCTGATCTTCGGCGCGGCCTCGCCGGTGACCTGCGCGTGCCGGCGCTGCCGTTCCATCGTCGCGAAGTAGAAGGCGAACGCGAACGCGAAGCTGGTGAACAGGCTGGACACGAAGTACAGCCAGGGGTGGCGCAGCCCGCGCCGGTAGCCGTCCACGATCGTAAAGATCGGCAGCAGAATCACATTCGCGATCGTGTAGTCCTGGCTGGCCGAGCTCGCGGCGGGGTTGGTGAACATCAGCTTGATGTATTCGGCCCAGCTCCCGTGTTCGCCCCACAGGGGATTGGTGGAGCCCTGCGAGTACTCGTGCACGAACGTGATGTTGAAATACCAGCCGAGCGCCACGGACGCGATGCCGACGACGTAGTAGACGATTTCCATCGGCGAAAACAGTGGGCCGTTGGCCGGCCGGGCGAAGACCTTCGAGTTCGACGTGACGATCCAACCGATGACCGCCAGTCCGAGCACCGCGTGAGTGAGTAGCGAGACCATGGGCGCAGTCTCACCCGCGCCGCAAAGTTTTGTCAATATTGACACAACAAACCGAATGGCCAAACCGAAGTGTTGGTATCTTGCTGCAATGGTCAGGCCCGCTCAGACGGCGCGCAGCGAGCGCACTCGCGAAGCGTTGCGCCAGGCCGCCCTGGTGCGGTTCCTCGCCCAGGGCGTCGAGGACACGTCGGCCGAACAGATCGCCGCCGACGCCGGGGTGTCGCTGCGGACGTTCTATCGCCACTTCAGATCGAAGCACGACCTGTTGTTCGCCGATTACACGGGGCTGCACTGGTTTCGCGCTGCCCTGGACGCCAGGCCGGCCGACGAACCGATCATCGACTCGGTGCAGTCGGCCATCTTCTCGTTCCCGTACGACGTCGACGCCGTCACCAAGATCGCCGCGCTGCGCCAGGACGAGCTCGACCCCGGCCGCATCGTCCGCCACATCCGGGAGGTCCAGGCCGACTTCGCCGACGCCATTGCGGCACAGCTGCAACGGCGTGGCCGCGGGAACGCGGAGCCGACGGCCGACCAGCGGGTGCGCACCGCGGTGACCGCGCGGTGCATCGCGGCGGCCGTCTTCGGCGCGATGGAGGTCTGGATGGTCGGCGACGAGCGGTCTTTGGGCGAACTCGCGCGGCTGTGCCACGCGGCGTTGGAGTCGCTGCGGGCGGGGATCACCGACTCCTGGCTCACCGCGACCTCCGGGCAAGTTTCGTCATAATTGACAAAACTTTGGGGCCGTGCGAGCCTCCTTTGCGGAGGGCAAGAACATGACTGGATATGACGCGATCGTCATCGGCGCGGGGCACAACGGGCTGACCGCGGCGGTGCTGCTGGCCAAGGCCGGGCTGCGGACGGTGTGCCTGGATCCCAAGCTCTACGCGGGCGGGATGGCTTCCACCGTCGAGCTTTTCGACGGGTATCAATTCGAGATCGCCGGCTCGGTGCAGTTCCCGACGTCACAGGTGGTCGTCGACGAGCTGGGCCTGGACACCCTGCCGACGATCGACCTGGACGTGATGTCGGTGGCGGTGCGCGGGGTCGGCGACGATCCGCTGGTTCAATACAGCGACCCGGTGAAGCTGTTCACCCACCTCAACGAGGTGCACGGGGCCGACGCCGTCAACGGGATGGCGGGGCTGATGGCGTGGAGCCAGGGCCCGACCCGCGCGCTGGGCCGCTTCGAAGCCGGCACCCCACCCAAGAGCATCGACGAGATGTATGCCTGCGCCACAAACGAATTCGAGCGCGCGGCCATCGACGACATGCTGTTCGGCTCGGTCACCGACGTGCTGGACCGCTACCTGCCCGACCGCGAGAAACACGGCGCGCTGCGCGGTTCGATGACCGTGCTGGCCGTCAACACGCTGTACCGGGGGCCGGCCACCCCGGGCAGCGCGGCCGCGCTCGCCTTCGGCCTCGGCGTTCCCGAGGGCGACACGATGCAGATGAAGAAGCTGCGCGGCGGCATCGGCGCGCTCACCTCGCACCTGTGCGACGTGCTGGAAAGCCACGGCGGGGAGGTTCGGCTGCGCACCAAGGTGACCGAGATCCTCGTCGCGGACGGGCGGGTGACCGGGGTGCGCACCGAGGCGGGGGAGACGCTGCACGCCCCGATCGTCGTTTCGGGCATCGCCCCGGACACCACGCTCAACGACCTGATCGATCCCGCCGCGCTGCCCGCCGACATCCGGGCGCGCTACGCGCGCATCGACCACCGCGGCAGCTACCTGCAGATGCACTTCGCGCTGGACGAGGCCCCCGCCTTCGCCGCGCCGTATGAGGCCCTCAACGCACCGGCCATGCAGGCCTCGATCGGCCTGTTCTGCACGCCGGAAGAGGTCCAGCAGCAGTGGGAGGACGCGCGGCGCGGGATCGTTCCGGCCGATCCCACGGTGGTGCTGCAGATCCCCTCGCAGAACGACCCGGATCTCGCCCCGGCGGGCAAGCACGCCGCGTCGGCGTTCGCGTTGTTCTTCCCGATCGAGGGCGACGTGGATTACGGGCAGGCGAAGGTCGAAATGGGTCAGCGGGTGATCGACAAGATCACCCGGCTCGCGCCGAATTTCGAACGCAGCATCATCCGGCACACCACCTTCACGCCCAAGCACATGGGGGTGATGTTCGGCGCCCCGGGCGGCGACTACTGCCACGGTCTGTTGAACGCGAATCAGGTGGGCCCCAACCGGCCGGGCCCCAGGGGCTTTCTGGGCCAGCCGATCCCGATCGAGGGGCTGTACCTGGGCAGCGCGGGATGCCACGGCGGACCCGGCATCACGTTCATCCCCGGCTACAACGCGGCGCGACAGGCGCTCGCCGACTGCGGACTCTAGCCGCGGGCGGCCAGCAGTGCGTCGAGCAGCGTGGTGAACTCGTCGGGACGCGCCGGCGTGAACGCGGGGCTGGGCCAGGTGCCCGGTACGTCCAGGGTGATCAGCGTCGACCGCAGCGGCCGTCGGATGTCCAGGGGGAGCCAGCGGCGGAAATCGGAGCTGCCCCAGATTCGGAGCCGCTGCGTGAACAGGCCCAGGCTTTCGGCTTTGTAACCGCGGATCGAGTCGAGCGCGATGACCTTCGATGTGCCCGACGGAAAGTGGTAGCGGCGCAGCGTGATCGCCGCGCGATCCAGCTGAACCAGCCCATCGTCGTAGGAGTCGTAGGAGCGGTGGGAGTCGTTCACGCGCGGCGACTCCGCAGCTGGTGGCCCCGCGCGGTCAGGCACCGCCCGTCGTCCAATCGCCACTGCCACCCGTGCAGGTTGCAGGTCAACGTGTCTCCTTCGACCACACCGAATTTCGACAGATCGGCCTTGAGGTGGGGACAACGGCGCTGGATCTCCCAGCCGTCCAGCGTGACCGACGCCGAGTCGTCGTGGGTTTCGGCGAACCAGCCGTCGGCGTAGGCGATGCGTTCGTCGGTCAGGCACTTGAAGAAGGTGTAGAGGTACTCGTTGTAGCCGCCGACCCGCCACGCCCGAAAGCGGGTGGACAAGAAGATGGTGTTGACCCAGTCGGGTTCGCGGTCGCGCAGCACGGTGCGCACCAGCTCCGGTGCGATCTCGAATCCGTAGCGGACCTTCTCGTCCGGAATCCGTTCCCGCACGGCGCGTTTCGGGAAGTCCAGGATCACGGTCTCCGGACCGAGTACCAGTTCGACGGGGTAGCCGATCCCGTCGCAGATCTCGTCGCTTTGGGACATGATCGGCTCGAACAACGCGCGCAGCGGTTCCAGGAGGGGCTCCCCGGCCGCGGGGGCCCAGCTCGTCCGCTCGGCGGCGACGACGGGCGCCATCCGCTCGGCGTACGCGGCGATGTAGTCGGCCTTGCCCGTGGTGAAGATGGCCTCGACCTCGTCGGTGGGCAGCGGGTGGCGCAGCGAATTCAGGGTGGACCCGGTGAAGTCGGCGGTCGACCCGGGCATCATCAGCAGGCCGCCGTCGTGGCCGTGCGTGCGCATCTGGTCCAGGAACACCATCTGGTCCGGAAAGATGTTGGCCGGATCCGCGTGGTCGTCGTTGAGGTGGCGCAACTCGGGATCCAGGAAGCACGGCGGCCCCGCGGACGGGACCACCCACGTCGCCCCGACCTGGGCGAGGTACTGGCGGGCGCGGTCCATCTGCCGTTGCCGCTTCTGGACGCCGAAGGACTCCTTGGCGCGCGCCGGCATGTCGTAGACCATCGGGTACCAGATCGCCCCGGAGTACTGCAGCAGGTGCACATCGATGTGCCCGAACTCGGCGGCCAGCACGTCCAGGTCGACGGGCCGGGCGTCGTTCATGTTGAAAACCGTTGTGGCGCCGTCGCAGACCAGCAGCGCCGAATCGCCGATCGGGCCGTCGGCGGGCGCCCGCAGGGCGATGATCATGACGTCCAGGCCGCCACGGGGACCGTCGATCCGATGCTTGACCGAATCGCTGGTCTCGAAGAATCGGTGAAAGCCCAATTCCTGCAACGCGTTTCGCAGGTCGGGCACGGGAAAGTCCGGCAGCAGGACCGTCGCGTCCTTGTTGACGTGTTCGGCCAGGTTCTTCGCGTCGAAGTGGTCCTTGTGCAGGTGCGAGACGTACAGGTAGTCGCAGGCGCCCAGCTTGTCCCAGTCCAGCGTGCTGTTGTCCGGGAACGGGAACCAGGAGGCGAAGTAGGCCGGATTGACCCAGGGGTCGCAAAGGACGCTGCCCGCTTGGGTCTCGATCAGAAATCCGGCGTGGCCTACGCTGGTGACCTGCACTAATACCTTTCCGGGGGGCGCTGGGGGACCGAGTCGGGGTCGGCCGGCGGTGACGGTTTTTGCGCCCCCGAGCTTAGCGCGAGGCGCCATCCGGGGGCGCCGCGCAGCCCGGAGCACTAGGCTGATGAGCTGTGGAACCGGTTTACGGGACTGTCATCGCACTAGCCCGCTTGGTGTGGCGCGCGCAGGGGCTGAAGATCACGGTCACGGGTGTGGAGAACCTCCCGACGAGCGGCGGTGCGGTCATCGCGATCAACCACACCGGCTACCTGGACTTCACGTTCGCGGGGTTGCCCGCCTACAAGCAGGGCCTGGGCCGCAAGGTGCGGTTCATGGCCAAGCAGGAGGTCTTCGACCACAAGGTCACCGGGCCCATCATGCGCAGCCTGCGCCACATCTCGGTGAATCGGCAGGACGGCGCCGCCTCCTACGAGGCCGCCGTCCGGCACCTGAAAGACGGTGAGCTGGTCGGGGTTTACCCCGAGGCCACCATCAGCCGCAGCTTCGAGATCAAGGAGTTCAAATCGGGCGCGGCCCGCATGGCGGTCGAGGCCGGGGTGCCGATCGTCCCGCACATCGTCTGGGGCGCCCAGCGCATCTGGACCAAGGACCACCCGAAGAAGCTCTGGCGGCCGAAGGTGCCGATCGTCGTGGTGGTCGGGGAGCCGATCGAGCCGACGCTGGGCATCGAGGAATTGAAGGGCCTCCTGCATTCCCGGATGCAGCACCTGCTCGAACGCGCGCAGGAACTCTACGGCGCCCATCCCGCCGGGGAGTTCTGGGTGCCGCACCGGTTGGGCGGGGGCGCCCCGTCGCTGGCGGAAGCGGCCCGGCTGGAAGCCGAGGAGGCGGCCGCGCGGGCGGCGCGCCGGGCGCGCCCCGCAGGGGCGCCGGAGCAGTGATCGATGGTGGAGCCGACCTTCCGCGCGCTGGAGCTCCTGGCCCAACTGGCGGTGACGGCCACCGGCACCAAAATCACCTACCGCGGCGAGCAGCACATCCCTGAGCGGGGTGGGGCCGTGGTGGCGATCAACCACACCAGCTACGTCGACTTTTTGCCCGCAGGCCTGGCCGTGCACCGCCGGGGGCGGCGTTTGCGGTTCATGATCAAGGCCGAGATGCAGCAGGTCAGGGTGGTCAACTTCCTGATCAAGCACACCCGCACGATCCCGGTGGACCGGGGCGCCGGCGCGGGCGCCTACGCGGTGGCCGTGCAGCGGCTGCGTGAGGGTGAGCTGGTGGGCGTGTACCCCGAAGCGACGATCAGCCGCAGCTTCGAGCTCAAGGAGTTCAAGACGGGCGCCGCGCGGATGGCGCTGGAAGCGAACGTCCCGATCGTCCCGGTGATCGTGTGGGGGGCGCAGCGCATCTGGACCAAGGACCACCCGCGTAAACTGGGTCGGGCCAAAATTCCTGTCACCGTGCAGGTGGGCGCGCCGTTGCAGGTGCGCGAAGACATTGCGCAGACCGACGCTGCCCTGCGCGACTCGATGACGACGTTGCTGCACGAGGCGCAACGGGACTATCCGCACGAGCCCGGGGCGTACTGGGTGCCGCACCGGCTGGGCGGGACGGCCCCGACCCGCGCGGAGGCCGCGCGCATCGAGGCCGACGAGGCGGCGGCCCGATCGGCCAAGAAGGCGGCCAACCGGGCCGACCGCCCGTCGCAGTAGGCGAAGGAGACAACATGCCCGAGGGGTTCTACCGGCTGGCGGAGTGGATCGTCCCGCCGATGGTCGCCGTGCAGGGAACCAAGTTCACCTATGAGGGCCTCGAGAACATCCCCGAGCGCGGCGGCGCCCTGCTGGCCCAAAACCACACCAGTTACTTGGACTGGCTTCCCACGCTGATGGCCGTCCGGGAGCGCCGGCGGCGCGCGTATTTCATGATCAAGGCCGAGATGGCCGACGTGAAGGCGGTCAACTACGTCATCAAGCACGCCCGGCTGATCCCGGTGGATCGCAGGTCGGGTCACGACGCCTTCGACGCGGCGGTGCAACGCATGCGCGAGGGCGAGCTGATCGGGACGCACCCCGAGGCCACCATCAGCCGCAGTTTCGAGCTGCGGGAATTCAAGACCGGGGCCGCGCGCATGGCGCTGGAAGCGCAGGTGCCGATCGTCCCGGTGATCGTGTGGGGCGCCCACCGGATCTGGCCCAAGGACCATCCGAAAAAGGTGCTGCGCAACAAGGTTCCGATCACCGTGGTCGCCGGGCGCCCGCTGCCACCGCGGGGCACGCCCGATCAGCTCAACGCGGTGTTGCGTGAGGCGATGAATGCCCTGCTGTATCGGGTGCAGGAGGAATACCCGCACCCGAAGGACGAATTCTGGGTGCCGCGCCGATTGGGGGGCGGCGCGCCCACCCAGGAGGATTCCCGGGCCATCCGGTTGTCGGAATTGCAGGAGCGGATGCAGAAGTACGGGACCGACGGCGTCACGCGCCCGGGGCAGACGCAAAGCGGATTGCATTGAGCGGTCGGGCCCGAGGACGATGAAGCCGACGCTCATCGCCTGCGACGTCGACGGCACCCTGTTCGACGACGACGAAAAGATCACCCCGCGCACCCGCGACGCCATTCGCGCCGCGGTGGACTCCGGTGCGCAGTTCGTCGTGGCGACCGGGCGCCCGCCCCGGTGGATACGTCCCGTCGTCGACGCGCTGGGCTTCGCCCCAATTGCGGTGTGCGCCAACGGCGCCGTGATCTATGACTCCGCCACCGACCGGGTGATGTCGACGCGCACGCTGTCCGTCGACACCCTGGCCGAGTTGGCGGAGCTGGCGACTCGCGTCATACCCGGCGCGGGTCTGGCCGTCGAGCGGATCGGCGAACGCGCCCACGACACGGCGACCCCGCAGTTCATCAGCTCGCCGGGCTACGAGCATGCCTGGCTCAACCCCGACAACACCGAGGTGTCGATCGAGGACCTGCTCAGCGCCCCGGCGATCAAGCTGCTCATTCGCCGGGCCGGGGCCCGTAGCTCCGACATGGCCGCCGAGCTGGCCAAGCACGTCGGCATCGAGGGCGACATCACCTACTCCACCGACAACGGCCTGGTCGAGATCGTGCCGCTGGGGATCAGCAAGGCCACCGGGGTGGACGAGATCGCCAGGCCGCTGCAGATCGCCCGTGAGGAGGTGGTGGCGTTCGGCGACATGCCCAACGACCTGCCGATCCTGCGCTGGGCGGGCCATGGCGTGGCGATGGGCAACGCCCATCCCGACGTGCAGGCCGCCGCCGACGAGGTGACCGCCGCCAACAACGACGACGGCGTGGGGCGGGTGCTGGAACGTTGGTGGCTTTAACGCGCCTCAGGTGGCGCCGGGGTGCGCCGGTAGCGAGAAGTGTTCGGCGGGCACCGTTGGGCCGCTTGGCAATTGGGTGGCCAGCGGCGTCGTGATGCCGTCCACCACCTCGGTGACGTTTCCGGTCAGCCGCTCGAAGTTCAGCGTCCCGTGCTGGAAGTTCTGCGTAATCTGCAGCGGCTCTTGTATTTCCGCGCTGGTCGGCAACCCGAGTGGGCCGCGCTCGTAGCTCTGCGATCCCCAGGCGTCGTAGATGGCGCCGGTGACCGGCTGGGGGCCGGTCTCGGGTGACCAATACATGGCCCCCCGGGCGAAGGTGACAAAGCGGGCGTCACCGGCCGCGCTGTCCTCGGGCGCGGTCGGCGCACCCAGCACGCTGTTCATCCCGCCGATCGCCTGCCAGTGATCGTAGATCGCGCCGCCCTGCAGCGCCTTGATAAGTTCCTCCGGTGGGTCGTTGAAATGCGCTGCGATGTCCCGTATCTCGTCCATCAGCGCGTAGGCGGCGTTGCCCGGGCAGTCGGTGTTGCCGACGTCACGGTGGGTGAAGATGGTCGGCAGCGTCGCGACCGAACCCGCCGGGAAGGTGGTGTAGTGGCTGCCGGCCGACTCCAGTTGCACCGTGCCCTTGGGGTCGACGCCGTCGATGCCCAGCCGCCAACCGAGCAGGCGGCCGACGGTGCGCAGTTGGATCGGTGTCGGGGGCACGTCGTCGAAGTTGCCGATCATCGACACGCCCCAGGTGTTGCGGTTGAACCCGCCGGTGTGGAAGGCCTCGACCGCCTTGGTGAGCCCGCCTGCGCTGCCCTCGAACACCTGTCCGTACTTGTCGACCAGCGCGTTGTAGGCGATGTCGCACCAGCCCAGCGTCTTGCTGTGGTAGGTGTAAATGGCCTTGACGATCCCGGCCGATTCCAGCGGCGAATAGTCGTTACTGCCCGCGGTGTGGTGGATGACCGCGGCGCGAATCCCGTTGTCGTACTGCGGGCTACCGCATCGCAGCGATTCGTCGGCACCCCATTCCGCGCGGCTGATGATGGGGGGCGCCTGCCCGGGCATCACCACCCCGGACGGAGGTGTCCACTGGGTTTGGGTCGGCGCTTGGGGCGGGGAGATGAGGACGGCGGAGATGTTCTGCCCGAAGGGCTGTTCCCTCGACGCCGGTTTGTACCCCAGATCCTTCGCTTCAGTCGGGGACGCCGGGGGCGGCTGGGTCGCCTTCGCGTCGAGCGGCCGGGTCACCGCGATCTGGACGGTGGTCGTGGTGCCGACGAAGACCGGGTCCGTGCCGCGCGGCCCCTCCGCAACGCCGGCCGGATGGGCGGCCCCCGCGGGGTCGGGCGCCGCGGTTTCGTACTCCGTCTGATACCAGGGGCCCCACGAGCCGTCGGGGTGTCTGGCGCGCACCCGGGTCGACGTGCCGGCCAGGTCGCCGGTCAGCGCCACCAACGAGAACGGAGTGTCCTGACCGATTTCGCGAACCGTGACTCCGGCGCCCAGTCCGATGAGCGGTTGCTCGACGAGTTGGGTGCCGCGCGCCGGCGCTGGGCCGGCGGCAACGCGACCGCGCGTCGCGTCCCCCACCCACGAGACGATGACGACGGTCGCCGCGATGGCGGTGAGCATCATCGTCGGCGCGCGACTGCGAGACACCAGCCGATGTTACGTGTGTTTCTAATGTTATCTATGAGACGACACGAGGTTGGGCGTGGCCGAATCTCGACCAAAATCGACGGCACCGCAGATGATTCTGCGGTGCCGTCTGGTGGAGGGTTCGGGTAAAGGTCAGACCGGGGGCAGTGCCGGCACCGCGCCCGCGGCCGCCGGAAGCGCACCGGCGGCACCCGCGGCGGCCGGGAGTGCTCCCGCCGCGGCACCGGGCAGGGCGCCCGCGGCGCCCGGCAAGGCACCCGCGGCGCCCGGCAGAGCGCCCGCGGCGGCACCCGGGAGGGCGCCCGCGGCCCCGCCGCCCTGCATGCCCTGCGTGATGGCCGGCATCACCAAGCCCTTGAGCAGGTCGATCGCCTGACCGGCGCCCAACTGGTTGGCCGCCTGCATGACGTCGTTGACCAGGCCGCCGCTGGCGCCGGATCCGGAGCCACCGCCCAGGCCGGTGCCGCCACCGATGGGCGAAGCGTTACCGAACGTCGACGGGTCGCCGAGGATCGGGTAGGTGCCGCCGACGCCCGGGTCCAGGCCGGCCCCGGAGTCGATGGGTACCTCGCTCGGCGACAGGGTCGGGCTGCCGAGCCCCGGCGCCACCCCGGCCGGGCTGGTCAGCCCGGGGTTGGACAGCGCGGGGTTGAGCCCGGCGCCCGGGGTCGCGATCCCCGCGCCCGGGGTGGCCGGCAGCGCACCGGGCGCGGTGAGCCCGGGCGTCGTAGGAGCCGCGCCGGGGTTCGTGAGGCCCGGGCTCGCCAGCCCGGGGCTGGTCAAACCGGGGCTCGTCAGGCCGGGGCTGGTCAAACCGGGGCTCGTCAGGCCGGGATTGGTCAGGCCCGGCGTCCCCAGCCCGGGGGTCCCGAGGCCCGGAGTGCCCAGGCCGGGACTGGCGAGACCGGGTGTGGTCGCGCCCCCGCTCAGGGCGGGAACCGGAGGCATGTTGATCCCGAATTGCGACAGCCCCTGGGACAGCGCGCCCATCAGCTCGCCGGGCAGGTCGCTCATCACCGCGGCCTGCTTGAACTCGTGATGCTCGGGCGCCTTGTGGTCGGCCGTCGATTCGTAAACAAGGAAGTATGCGCACGGACTCGCCACTGCCAGGGCGGCAACCGCGCTCATGGCTGTCGAGAGCTTGCGTCGGCGTCGGTTCGGCACGGAAGTCTCCTCTATCTGACTATGTGTTGTGTTGGCGGTCCCGCCGGTCCTATCTGGCTGGAATCACACACAGTCGATGGTACGAGTGGGGACCCTGTTACTAGAGTGGTGATATTGAATCGTGAGGCAATTGCGACCAGGACTGTGATCGCGAGCCCGGGACCTCCCACCGGCCGCCGCGAAGGCCCCCGCGGCGGCGCCCGTCAAACGGCCGGCCCTCTCCGTGGCCTCGCCAAATGGGTTAGGGCCCCGCGGTCGGATACCCTAAGCAACCGATGACAGCTCGTTTCGATCTTTTCGTCGTCGGCTCTGGATTCTTCGGACTGACCATTGCCGAGCGCGTGGCTACCCAGCTTCAGAAGCGTGTACTCGTGGTGGACCGCCGTCCGCACATCGGTGGCAACGCCTATTCGGAAGCCGAGCCGCACACCGGCATCGAGGTGCACAAGTACGGCGCCCACCTGTTCCACACCTCTAACAAGAGGGTCTGGGACTACGTGCGGCAGTTCACCGAGTTCACCGACTACCGGCACCGGGTCTTCGCCATGCACAACGGGCAGGCCTACCAGTTCCCGATGGGGCTGGGCCTGGTGTCGCAGTTCTTCGGCAAGTACTTCACCCCCGACGAGGCGCGCAAGCTCATCGCCGAGCAGGCCGCCGAGATCAAAACCGAGGACGCGCAGAACTTCGAGGAGAAGGCCATCTCCCTGGTCGGCCGGCCGCTCTATGAGGCCTTCCTCAAGAACTACACCGCCAAGCAGTGGCAGACCGACCCCAAGGAGCTGCCGGCGTCGAACATCACCCGGCTGCCGGTGCGCTACACGTTCGACAACCGCTACTTTTCCGACACCTACGAGGGCCTGCCGGTCGACGGGTACACGGCGTGGCTGCAGAACATGGCCGCCGACGACCGCATCGAGGTCCGGCTGGACACCGACTGGTTCGACGTGCGCGACCAACTGCGCGCGGACAGCCCCGACGCGCCGGTCGTCTACACCGGCCCGCTGGACCGCTACTTCGACTACGCCGAGGGCCGGCTGGGCTGGCGCACGCTGGACTTCGAGCTGGAAGTGCTTCCGATCGGGGATTTCCAGGGCACACCGGTGATGAACTACAACGACGCCGACGTGCCCTACACCCGCATCCACGAGTTCCGGCACTTCCACACCGAGCGCGACTATCCGGCCGACAAGACCGTGATCATGCGCGAATATTCGCGGTTCGCCGAGGACGACGACGAGCCCTACTACCCGATCAACACCGAGGCCGACCGCGCCGTGCTGGCCGCCTACCGGGCCAGGGCGAAGTCCGAAACCGCTTCGGCGAAGGTGCTTTTCGGCGGGCGGTTGGGCACCTACCAGTATCTGGACATGCACATGGCCATCGCCAGCGCACTGAACATGTACGACAACGTCCTCGCGCCGCACCTGCGCGACGGCAAAGCTCTAGTGGGGGAGAGCGACTGATGCGTGCCACGACGACGCAGAGCGAAGCGATGAGGAGGAGTGGCGCCTGATGCGTGCTACGACGATGCAGAGCGAAGCGATGAGGAGGAGTGGCGCCTGATGACTGCCGTAAGCCTGTTGTCCCGAATCATCCTGCCGCGTCCCGGCGAGCCGCTCGACGTGCGCAAGCTGTACCTGGAGGAGTCGACGACCAACGCCCGGCGTGCGCATGCCACCAGCCGCACCTCGCTGGAGATCGGCAAAGAGTCCGAGGTGTCGTTCGCCACCTACTTCAACGCGTTCCCCGCGAGCTACTGGCGGCGCTGGTCGATCTGCAGTTCGGTCGTGTTGCGCGTCGAGCTGACCGGGACCGGACGCGTCGACGTCTACCGGACCAAGGCCACCGGGGTGCGAATCTCGGTGGAGGGCCGCCAATTCGTCGGCACCGACGAGCAGCCGGCCGTCGTCGAGATCGAGGTGGCCCTGCGGCCGTTCGAGGACGGCGGCTGGATCTGGTTCGACATCACCACCGACACCGAGGTCAACCTGATCAGCGGCGGCTGGTATGCGACCGAGCCGGCCCCGGGCACGGCCAACATCGCCGTCGGCATCCCCACCTTCAACCGCCCCGCCGACTGCGTCAACGCGCTGGCCGACCTCACCGCAGACCCGTTGGTGGACAAGGTGATCGGCGCGGTGATCGTTCCGGACCAGGGCACCCGCAAGGTGCGCGAACACCCGGACTTCCCGGCGGCGGCCGCCGGCCTGGGCGATCGGTTGTCCATCCACGACCAGCCCAACCTCGGCGGCTCCGGCGGCTACAGCCGGGTGATGTACGAGGCGCTGAAAAACACCGACTGCCAACAGATCCTGTTCATGGACGACGACATCCGCATCGAGCCGGACACGATCCTGCGGGTGCTGGCTCTGCACCGCTTCGCCAAGACACCGATGCTCATCGGCGGCCAGATGCTGAACCTGCAGGAGCCGTCCCACCTGCACATCATGGGCGAGGTCGTCGACCAGTCGAACTTCATGTGGACCGCCGCGCCGCACGCCGAATACGACCACGACTTCGCGCAATTTCCGTTGAACGACAAGAACCCTCGCAGCGCACTGCTGCACCGGCGCATCGACGTCGACTTCAACGGCTGGTGGACGTGCATGATCCCCCGGCAGGTCGCCGAGGAACTGGGCCAGCCGCTGCCGCTGTTCATCAAATGGGACGACGCCGAATACGGCCTGCGCGCCGGCGAGCACGGCTATCCGACCGTCACCCTGCCCGGCGCCGCCATCTGGCACATGGCCTGGAGCGACAAGGACGACGCCATCGACTGGCAGGCCTACTTCCACCTGCGCAACCGGCTGGTGGTCGCGGCGCTGCACTGGGACGGTGACATCACCGGGCTGGTCCGCAGCCACCTCAAGGCGACGCTGAAACACCTTGCCTGCCTTGAGTATTCGACGGTGGCGATCCAGAACAGGGCCATCGACGACTTCCTCGCCGGGCCCGAGCACATCTTCTCGATCCTGGAATCCGCGCTGCCGGAGGTGCATCGCCTGCGCAAGGAATACCCGGACGCGGTGGTGCTGCCGGCGGCCAGCGAGCTACCGCAACCGCGCTACCAGAGCAGGGTGATGAACCCGCCGGTCAACCCGGTGTCGATCGGTTACCGGCTGGCCCGCGGGATCCTGCACAACGCGACCAAGGCCGACACCGAGGCGCACCGGACCCCGGAGTACAACGTGCCGACCCAGGACGCGCGCTGGTTCCGCTTGTGCACCGTCGACGGCGTGACGGTCACGACGGCCGACGGATGCGGCGTGGTCTACCGACAGCGGGACCGCCGAAAGATGTTCTCGCTGTTGTTCAAATCGTTGCGCCGGCAGCGTCAGCTGCTCAGCCGGTTCGACGAGATGCGCAGGGTCTATCGCGACGCACTGCCGGTGTTGTCCAGCAAGCAGAAGTGGGAGACGGCGTTGCTGCCAGCTGCGGAACATGCCTGAGGCCTCTGCTGCGCAGGCCCCGCGCGGTGAGGTGGCCGCGCTGGTCGCCGTCCAGGCGGCGCTGGGCGGTCGGCCCGGGGTGCTATCGGTGGCGCGCGCGCTGTCCCACTTCGGCGAGCACAGCGTCGGGTGGGTGGCCGTCGCCCTGCTCGGCGCGGTCCTGTCGCCGAAGCGGCGCGGGGACTGGCTGATCGCCGGGGCCGGCGCCTTCGTCGCCCACGCCGCCGCCGTGGTCGTCAAGCGGATCGTGTGGCGCAAGCGGCCGCACGATCCCGCCGTCGTGGTGAACGTCGGCACGCCCAGCCAGTTGAGTTTTCCCTCCGCGCATGCCACTTCCACCACCGCCGCCGCCATCCTGATGGGCCGGACCACCGGCCTGCCGCTACCCGCGGTCCTGGTGCCGCCGATGGCGTTGTCGCGAATGTTGCTGGGCGTGCACTACCCCAGCGACGTGGCCTGCGGCATCGCCCTGGGTGCCGTCATCGCGGCGATCGCGCGCCGCGCCGGACAGGTGCAAGAGGTTGTAAGAGGTAACGCATGACCGAGGAAACCGAGGAAGTGGTGGCCGGGCCGCCCAGCAACCTGGTCGCCGGGGTGATCAAGGCGCTCCGCCCGCGCCAGTGGGTGAAGAACGTCTTGGTGCTGGCCGCGCCGGTGGCCGGGCTGGGCAGCGGGATTCGATACGACTACGGGCAGATGCTCACTCAGGTCGGGTTGGCGTTCGTGGTGTTCAGCCTGGCGGCGTCGTCGATCTATCTGGTCAACGACGTGCGCGACGTCGAGGCCGACCGCGAACACCCCACCAAGAGGTTCCGCCCGATCGCGGCGGGGGTGGTGCCCGAGTGGCTGGCCTACGCCCTGGCGGTGCTGCTGGGTGCGGCCTCGCTGGGCATCGCCTGGATGGTGACGCCGAACCTGGCCTTGGTGATGGCCGTCTACCTCGGCATGCAGCTGGCGTACTGCTTCGGACTCAAACACCAAGCGGTGCTTGACATCTGCATCGTGTCATCGGCGTACCTGCTGCGCGCCATCGCCGGCGGCGTGGCCACCGAAATCCCGCTGTCACAATGGTTTTTGCTCTCGGCGGCGTTCGCGTCGCTGTTCATGGTGGCCGGCAAGCGTTACGCCGAACTGCAATTGGCCGAACGCACCGGCGCCAAGATCCGCAAGTCGCTGGAGAGCTACACCAGCACGTACCTGAGGTTCGTCTGGACCATGTCCGCCACCGCGGTGGTGGTCTGTTACGGCTTGTGGGCGTTCGAGCGCGACCACCATTCGGGGTCCTGGTTCGCGGTCTCCATGGTCCCGTTCACCATCGCGATCCTGCGCTACGCGGTCGACGTGGACGGCGGTCTGGCCGGGGAGCCCGAAGACATCGCGTTGCGGGACCGGGTGTTGCAGCTGCTGGCGGTGGCGTGGATCGCGACCATTGGAGCCGCCGTTGCCTTCGGTTAGCCCCGAGCTGCAGGCGCTCAAGGCGCGCATGATGCGCAGCCGGCCGGTGATCAGGCGGCCCGGCTGGCCGGTGTTCCCATACACGACCATGGTGCGGACCAGCCTGTGGATCGGCGTCGCGGTCGTCGCCGTCCTGTTCGGTTGGGGCGCCTGGCAGCGGCGGTGGATCGCCGACGACGGGCTCATCGTGTTGCGCACCGTGCGCAACCTGCTCGCCGGCAACGGGCCGGTCTTCAACCAGGGCGAGCGGGTGGAGGCCAACACCTCCACCGCCTGGACGTACCTGATGTACGCCGGCAGCTGGGTCGGCGGCCCGCTGCGCATGGAGTACGTGGCTTTGGCTCTGGCGCTGGTGCTTTCGGTGCTCGGTGTGGCGCTGCTGATGCTGGGCGCCGCGCGGCTGTACGCGCCCAGCCTGCGCGGGCGCAAAGCGATCATGTTGCCCGCCGGCGCACTGGTGTACATCGCGCTGCCGCCGGCGCGCGACTTCGCCACCTCGGGCCTGGAAAGCGGTTTGGCGCTGGCCTACCTCGGGCTGCTGTGGTGGATGATGGTCTGCTGGGCGCAGCCCGTTCGCAACCGCCCGGACAAGAACGTGTTCGTCGGCGCGCTGGCGTTCGTCGCCGGGTTCAGCGTCCTGGTCCGGCCCGAGCTGGCGCTCATGGGTGGGCTGGCGCTGATCATGATGATGATCGCCGCCCGGACCTGGCGGCGCCGCGCGCTGATCGTGGCGGCCGGCGGTCTCCTGCCGGTCGGCTACGAGATCTTCCGGATGGGCTACTACGGCCTGCTGGTGCCGGGCACCGCCCTGGCCAAGGATGCGGCCGGGGACAAGTGGTCCCAGGGCATGATCTACCTCTCGAACTTCGACGCCCCGTACGCGGTGTGGATACCCGTGGTCCTGCTCGTGCCGCTGGGCGTGCTGCTGTTCGCAGCCCGGCGCCGGCCCTCGTTCCTGCGGCCCGCGCTGGCGCCCGACTACGGGCGGGTGGCCCGGGCCGTGCACAGCCCGCCGGCGGTGGTCGCGTGGGTCCTGATCAGCGGCCTGCTGCAGGCCCTGTACTGGATTCGGCAGGGCGGCGACTTCATGCACGCGCGGGTGCTGCTGGCGCCCGTGTTCTGCCTGCTGGCCCCCGTGGCCGTCGTCCCGGTCGCCATCCCCGACGGCCAGGACTATTCGCGCGAGACCGGTAACTGGGTGGCCGGCGCGGCCGCCGCGCTGTGGCTGGGGGTGGCCGGCTGGTCGCTGTGGGCCGCGAATTCACCCGGCATGGGCGACGACGCCACCCACGTCACGTACTCCGGCATCGTCGACGAACGGCGCTTCTACGCCCAGGCCACCGGTCACGCACATCCGCTGACCGCCGCGGACTACCTGGGCTACCCGCGGATGGCCGCCATCCTGACGGCCCTGAACGACACCCCCGACGGCGCGCTGCTGCTGCCGTCGGGCAACTACATCCAATGGGACCTGGTGCCGCAGGCCCAGCCCGCGCCGGGCGACAAACCGCAAAAGCCGCAGCACGCGGTGTTTTTCACCAACCTCGGCATGGTCGGCATGAACGTCGGGCTCGACGTCCGGGTCATCGACCAGATCGGGCTGGCGAATCCACTGGCGCAACACACCGAGCGGCTCAAGCACGGCCGCATCGGGCATGACAAGAACCTCTTCCCGGACTGGGTGATCGCCGACGGCCCCTGGGTGAAGGTGTACCCGGGAATCCCGGGCTACCTGGACGCGCAGTGGGTCGCCGACGCGGTCGCGGCGCTGAAATGCCCCGACACCCAGGCGGTGCTCGGCTCGGTGCGCGCGCCGATGAACCCGCATCGGTTCCTGTCCAACGTGCTGCACTCCTTCCAGTTCACCAAGTACCGCATCGACCGGGTCCCGCTCTACGAGCTGGCGCGGTGCGGGCTTCCGATACCCGAACAATCGCCCCCGCCGCCTCGCGAGTAAGCGCTGCGCAGAAGAAATTTCGGCAGATTTCACCACGATTACGGCCGGCCCGTCACGAAAAAATGGCAGCAACATCACATTTGGCCTCTCACCAGCTGGCAATGGCGGTCAAGCACATGCGCAATACTCGCCTTTTCTACACGTGTTTGACATGAAAACCGCTGGGTAGGTGGGCCGCTCGCCGGTTCGGGGGCCCGCCTCGATGCGAACGAATGGGGCAAGGTGTGGTTGACTACACGGGCACTCCTGCGCTTCGCGCGGTGACGATGCGGGCCGACCGGTTCGACGAGGAGCCGTGCAAGTGGGTACGCGCAGGCAGTTCGACCCAATCAGGAAAGCGCCCAAACGGACGAATGCGCCGGGAGGCCGCAAGAAGGATGAGGAAGCAAGGATGACGCTTGTCGACAGATTGCGCGGCGCCGTGGCGAGTATGCCGCGCCGGCTCGTGGTGGGGGCCGCCAGTGCGGCGCTGCTGACGGGCCTGATTGGCGCCGTCGGGGGCTCGGCGACCGCCGGTGCCTTCTCGCGCCCGGGTCTGCCGGTGGAGTACCTGCAGGTTCCGTCCGCCGGGATGGGCCGCGACATCAAGGTTCAGTTCCAAAGCGGCGGCGCGAACTCGCCGGCTCTGTACCTGCTCGACGGCATGCGTGCGCAGGACGACTTCAACGGCTGGGACATCAATACCCCGGCGTTCGAGTGGTACAACCAGTCGGGCATCTCGGTCGCCATGCCGGTGGGTGGCCAGTCCAGCTTCTACTCCGACTGGTACAAGCCCGCCTGCGGCAAGGCCGGCTGCACCACCTACAAGTGGGAGACCTTCCTGACCAGCGAGCTCCCCGCGTACCTGCAGAGCCAGAGGCAGGTCAAGCCGACCGGCAGCGCCGTCGTCGGCCTGTCGATGGCCGGATCGTCGGCGCTGATCCTGGCCGCCTACCACCCCGAGCAGTTCGTCTACGCCGGATCGCTGTCGGCGCTGCTGGACCCGTCTCAGGGCATGGGCCCGTCGCTGATCGGTCTGGCCATGGGTGACGCCGGTGGCTACAAGGCCGCCGACATGTGGGGCCCGAAGGAAGACCCGGCCTGGGCGCGCAACGACCCGTCGCTTCAGGTGGGCAAGCTCGTCGCCAACAACACCCGCATCTGGGTGTACTGCGGTAACGGCAAGCCGTCCGACCTCGGTGGCGACAACCTGCCCGCGAAGTTCCTCGAGGGCTTCGTGCGGACCAGCAACCTGAAGTTCCAAGACGCCTACAACGCCGCCGGTGGCCACAACGCGTTCTGGAACTTCGACGCCAACGGCACCCACGACTGGCCCTACTGGGGCGCGCAGCTGCAGGCGATGAAGCCTGACATGCAGTCGGTTCTGGGCGCCACCCCGGGCGCGGGCCCGGCCACGGCCTCGGCTGCCGGTAACGGAACCGGCCAGGGCACCTAAAACACGCCAAGCACCACGACTCGCGGCGGGAACCCTTCGGGGTTTCCGCCGTTAGTCGTTCGCGGCACGTGTGACGTGTTTCACTACCCGGCGAGCGCGGGGGCCGGCCCGCTGGCTAATGTGCATTCAGCGACTAGACGATGGAGGGTGGACATGACGGTCGTGCGGGGTGTGCCAGCGCTTCTTCGGGCGTTCTGCCTGGCCGCGCTAGCGGTCGGGCTGGCCTTTGTCTCACCGGCGGTCGGGGCCGTCGGCAAGGCCAGGGCCGCGGGCTACGAAAGCCTGATGGTTCCGTCGGCGGCCATGGGCCGGGACATCCCGGTGGCCTTCCTCGCCGGCGGCCCGCACGCGGTGTACCTGTTGGACGCCTTCAACGCGGCGCCCGACGTGAGCAACTGGGTCACCGCCGGCAACGCGATGAACACGCTGAGCGGCAAGGGCATCTCGGTGGTGGCCCCGGCCGGCGGCGCGTGGAGCATGTACACCAACTGGGAGCAGGACGGCAGCAAGCAGTGGGACACGTTCCTGTCCAGCGAGCTGCCCGATTGGCTGGCCGCCAACAAGGGCCTCGCGCCCGGTGGCCACGCCGCCGTCGGCGCCTCCCAGGGCGGCTACGGCGCGATGGCGCTGGCCGCCTTCCACCCCGACCGCTTCGGCTTCGCCGGCTCGCTGTCGGGCTTCCTGTACCCGTCGAGCACCAACTACAACGGCGCGATCCTGGCCGGGCTGCAGCAGTTCGGCGGCGTGGACGGCAACGGCATGTGGGGTGCGCCGCAGCTGGGCCGGTGGAAGTGGCACGACCCGTACGTGCACTCGGCGCTGCTGGCGCAGAACAACACGCGGGTCTGGGTCTACAGCCCGACCAATATGGGCGGCGACGACGCGGCCATGATCGGCCAGGCGTCCGCGGCGATGGGCAGTTCCCGGGAGTTCTACCAGCAGTACCGCAGCAACGGCGGGCACAACGGCCACTTCGACTTCCCGGGCGGCGGCGACAACGGCTGGGGCTCGTGGTCGGGGCAACTGGGGGCCATGTCGGGCGACATCGTCGGCGCCATCCGCTAGCAGCCGCGGCGGGTCGCGGCCCGGATTCGCCTAGCCGCAGAGCCGGTACCGTGTAGGAGTGCAGCAGGGGTCGCGAGGGCCGCTTGCCCGGATCCGAGCTGCGAATCCACCGACTCTGCTGGCAGGAGAACATGGCTAACAGCGCCCGGCGTAAGCGTCGCCGCACCCTCGCCTGGGTTGCCGCCCTTTCGGTCGCCGGTGTCGTCCTGTTGGTCATCGTGGCCGTCGTCACCGTGCTGCGCGGGCGCGAGTCGCAGCCCAGCGCGGTGCCGCCCGGGGTCTTGCCGCCGTCGTCGACGACATCGCACCCGCACAAGCCGCGACCCGCATCCCAGGACGCCTCGTGTCCCGACGTGCTGCTGGTCAACGTTCCCGGCACGTGGGAGTCCGCCCCCCAGGACGACCCCGCCAACCCGCTGCAGTTCCCGAACGCGTTGCTGCACAAGGTGACCGCGAGCCTCACCCAGGACTTCCCCGCGTCGCGGGTGCAGGCGTACACCACCCCGTACACCGCTCAGTTCCACAATCCGCTGAGCGGCGACACGCAGATGTCCTACAACGCCAGCCGCGCCGAAGGCACCCGCGCCACCGTGGCGGCGATGACCGACATGAACACCAAGTGCCCGCTGACCAGCTATGTGCTGATGGGCTTTTCGCAGGGCGCGGTGATCATGGGCGACATCGCCAGCGATATCGGCAACGGCCGCGGGCCCGTCGACGAAGACCTGGTGCTGGGTGTGACGTTGATCGCCGACGGGCGTCGTCAGCTCGGGGTGGGTAATGACATCGGGCCCAACCCGCCGGGCCAGGGCGCCGAGGTCACGCTGCACGAGGTGCCGATCTTGTCCGGGCTGGGTCTCACCATGACCGGCGCCCGCCCGGGCGGCTTCGGTGACCTCAACGGCAGGACCAACGAGATCTGCGCCCCGGGCGACCTCATCTGCGCCGCACCGGAAGAGGCCTTCAGCATCGCCAACCTGCCGAGCACGCTGAACACGTTGGCCGGCGGGGCCGCCCAACCGGTCCACGCGTTGTACGCGACGACCCAGTGCTGGAGCGTCGACGGGGCCCCGGCGACCGACTGGACGTTGAACTGGGCTCACGGGCTGATTGCAAATGCGCCACAACCGAAACACGGATGACCGGGGCGGTGGGACACAGGCTTTAGGTAGCGGTTGCCGGTGGCTATCAGCGGTACCTTGTGATTTGGTCTGCCGTGGGCAGGCCCGTAACATTAAGAGGAATTTAAGAGCTACCAGACTTTGTCGCGGACCCGGGTCGGGGTCGATGCCGGCTGGGACTGGCACGTGACCGCCGTTCTGGCCCGCGCGTAGACATGTAACGGTCGGCGGTAGCCGGCCAGAGCTAGGACCGAGACGTCGGCGGAGCCGACCGAGATAACAAACGTCGGCGGAGCCGACCTAGATACAGGTGTGACAGGAGAGCGGCATGGCGTACCACAACCCGTTCATCGTGAATGGAAAGATCAAGTTCCCCGACAACACGAACTTGGTCAAGCACGTTGAGAAGTGGGCGCGGGTGCGTGGCGACAAGCTCGCCTACCGGTTTGTCGACTTCTCCACCGAACGCGACGGCGAGTACCGCGACATCGTGTGGAGCGACTTCAGCGCCCGCAACCGGGCCGTGGGCGCCCGCCTGCAGCAGGTCACCCAGCCGGGCGACCGCATCGCCGTGCTGTGCCCGCAGAACCTCGACTACCTCATCGCGTTCTTCGGCGCGCTGTACGCCGGCCGGATCGCGGTGCCGCTGTTCGACCCGGCCGAGCCGGGTCACGTCGGCCGCCTGCACGCCGTCCTCGACGACTGCTCCCCCTCGACGATCCTGACCACCACCGACGCCGCCGAAGGCGTCCGCAAGTTCATCCGCGCCCGTTCGGCCAAGGAGCGGCCCCGCGTCATCGCCGTCGACGCGGTCCCCAACGAGGTCGCGTCCACCTGGGAGCCGCCCGAGGCCGACGAGAACACCATCGCCTACCTGCAGTACACGTCCGGCTCCACCCGGACCCCGACGGGCGTGCAGATCACCCACCTCAACCTGCCCACCAACGTGCTGCAGGTGCTCAACGGCCTGGAGGGCAAGGAGGGCGACCGCGGGCTGAGCTGGTTGCCGTTCTTCCACGACATGGGGCTGATCACGGCGCTGCTGTCGCCGGTGCTCGGCCACAACTTCACCTTCATGACGCCGGCCGCCTTCGTACGCCGGCCGGGCCGGTGGATCCGCGAGATGGCGCGCAAGCCCGAGGACGCTCCCGACAGCGAGGTCTTCACCGTCGCCCCGAACTTCGCCTTCGAGCACGCGGCGGTACGCGGGGTGCCCAAGGAGGGTGAGCCGCCGCTGGACCTGAGCAACGTCAAGGCGATCCTCAACGGCAGCGAACCGGTGTCCCCGGCGTCGATGCGCAAGTTCTACGAGGCGTTTTCGCCCTACGGTCTGCGGGAGACCGCGATCAAGCCGTCCTACGGCCTGGCCGAGGCGACGCTGTTCGTCTCCACCACGCCGATGGACCAGGCGCCCACGGTCATCCACGTCGACCGTGACGAGCTGAACAAGCAGCGCTTCGTCGAGGTGCCCGCCGATTCGCCGAAGGCCGTTCCGCAGGTCTCGGCCGGCACCATCGGTGTCGACGAGTGGGCCGTCATCGTCGATCCCGAGACGGCGAGCGAGCTGCCGGACGGTCAGATCGGCGAGATCTGGCTGCACGGCAACAACCTGGGCACCGGCTACTGGGGCCGCGAGCAGGAGACCAACGACATCTTCCGCAACATCCTCAAGTCGCGGATCAGCCAGTCGCACGCCGAGGGCGCCCCCGACGACGGCATGTGGGTCAAGACCGGCGACTACGGCACCTACTACAAGGGCCACCTCTATATCGCGGGCCGCATCAAGGACCTGGTCATCATCGACGGCCGCAACCACTACCCGCAGGACCTCGAGTACTCGGCGCAGGAAGCCAGCAAGGCGCTGCGCACCGGCTACGTCGCCGCCTTCTCGGTGCCGGCGAACCAGCTGCCGAAGGAAGTGTTCGACAACCCGCACACCGGCCTCAAGTACGACCCGGATGACAGCTCCGAGCAGCTGGTGATCGTCGCCGAGCGGGCCGCGGGCTCGCACAAGCTGGACTACCAGCCCATCGCCGACGACATCCGGGCGGCGATCGCCGTGCGCCACGGCGTCACGGTCCGCGACCTGCTGCTGGTGCAGTCGGGCACGATCCCGCGGACCTCCAGCGGCAAGATCGGGCACCGCGCGTGCCGCGCCGCCTACCTCGACGGCAGTCTGCGAAGCGGCGTCGGATCCCCGACCGCGTTCGCCAATTCCACCGACTGAGCTACAGGACCATGGCTGACACCGAGCACCCCGAAAGCACCGATCACCCGCCCGCCGCCAAGGGGACCGACATGACCGTCCCCGAGATGCGCCAGTGGCTGCGCAATTGGGTGGGCAAGGCGGTCGGCCGGTCACCGGACGACATCGACGAGTCGGTGCCGATGGTCGAGCTGGGCCTGTCGTCGCGCGACGCGGTGGCGATGGCCGCCGACATCGAGGACATGACCGGAGTCACGCTGTCGGTCGCGGTGGCCTTCCAGCATCCGACGATCGAGTCGCTGGCCACCCGCATCGTCGAGGGCGAGCCCGAAATAGACACCGCCGCCGACGACGCTATGGACTGGACCCGCACCGGCCCGGCCGAGCGCGTCGACATCGCGATCGTGGGGCTGTCCACCCGGCTACCCGGCGACATGAACAGCCCCGACGAAACCTGGCAAGCGCTCATGGAGGGCCGCGACGCCATCACCGACCTGCCCGAGGGCCGCTGGTCGGAGTTCCTCGACGAACCGCGCATCGCGGCGCGCGTCGGCGCCGCCCGCACCCGCGGCGGCTACCTGAAGGACATCAAGGGCTTCGACTCGGAGTTCTTCGCGGTCGCCAAGACCGAGGCCGACAACATCGACCCGCAGCAGCGGATGGCGCTGGAGCTGACCTGGGAGGCGCTCGAGCACGCTCGCATCCCGGCGTCGAGCCTGCGCGGCGAGGCCGTCGGCGTGTACGTCGGCTTCTCCAACAACGACTACCAATTCCTGGCGGTCTCCGACCCGACCGTCGCCCACCCGTACGCGATCACCGGCACCGCCAGCTCGATCATCGCCAACCGGGTGTCCTACTTCTACGACTTCCGCGGCCCGTCGGTCGCGCTGGACACCGCCTGCTCGAGCTCGCTGGTGGCGACGCACCAGGCGGTGCAGGCGCTGCGCAACGGCGAGTGCGACGTCGCGGTCGCCGGTGGCGTCAACGCGCTGCTGACGCCGTTGGTCACACTCGGTTTCGACGAGATCGGTCAGGTGCTTTCCCCCGACGGCCGGATCAAGTCGTTCTCGTCGGACGCCGACGGCTACACCCGCTCCGAGGGTGGCGGCATGTTCGTGCTCAAGCGGGTCGACGATGCCCGCCGCGACGGCGACCAGATCCTGGCCGTGATCGCCGGCAGCGCGGTCAACCACGACGGCCGCTCCAACGGCTTGATCGCCCCCAACCAGGACGCCCAGGCCGAGGTGTTGCGACGGGCCTACAAGGACGCCGGGATCGACCCGCGCACCGTGGACTACATCGAGGCGCACGGCACCGGCACCGTCCTGGGTGACCCGATCGAGGCCGAGGCGCTGGGCCGCATCGTCGGCCGCGGCCGCCCCGCCGACCGCCCTGCGCTGCTGGGTGCGGTGAAAACCAATGTGGGACACCTGGAGTCGGCCGCCGGCGCGGCGAGCCTGGCCAAGGTGGTGCTGGCGCTGCAGCACGACAAGCTGCCGCCGTCGATCAACTTCGCCGGCCCCAGCCCCTACATCGACTTCGACGGCATGCGCCTGAAAGTCGTTGACAGCGCGACTGATTGGCCGCGCTACGGCGGTTACGCGCTGGCCGGGGTGTCCAGCTTTGGCTTCGGCGGGGCCAACGCGCACCTGGTGGTGCGCGAGGTCTTGCCGCGCGACGTGGTGGAGCGCGAGCCCGAGCCCGCCCCCCAAGCAGAGGCCGCCGCAGCCGCCGAGGCCCCCACGCTCGAGGCCCACTCGCTGCGGTTCGATGACTTCGGCAACATCATCCCCGACGCCGAGGCGCCGGACGAAGAGGAAGACTACGAGCTGCCGGGCGTGACCGAAGAGGCGCTGCGCCTCAAGGCGATCGCGCTGGAAGAGCTTGCCGCGCAAGAGGAGGCGGAGCCGACCAGGCCGCTGATCCCGCTCGCGGTGTCGGGCTTTTTGACCTCGCGCAAGAAGGCCGCGGCCGCCGAGCTCGCGGACTGGATGGAAAGCCCGGAGGGGCAGGCGTCGTCGCTGGAATCGATCGGCCGGGCGCTGTCGCGGCGCAACCACGGCCGCTCGCGCGCGGTGGTGCTGGCCCACGATCACGAGGAGGCCGTCAAGGGCCTGCGGGCGGTCGCCGAGGGCAAGCAGCGGCCGAACGTGTTCAGCGTCGACGGCCCGGTGACCAGCGGCCCGGTCTGGGCGATGGCCGGTTTCGGTGCGCAGCACCGCAAGATGGGCAAAAACCTGTACCTGCGCAACGCGGTCTTCGCCGAGTGGATCGAGAAGGTCGACGCGCTGATTCAGGACGAGCGCGGCTACTCGGTGCTCGAGCTGATCCTCGACGACTCCCACGAGTACGGCATCGAAACCTCCAACGTCGTCATCTTCGCCATCCAGATCGCGCTGGGCGAGCTGCTCAAGCATCACGGCGCGAAACCCGCTGCGGTGGTGGGTCAGTCGCTGGGTGAGCCCGCGTCGGCGTACTTCGCCGGCGGGCTGTCGCTGCGCGACGCCGCCCGCGTGATCGCCTCGCGCTCGCACCTGATGGGTGAGGGCGAGGCCATGCTGTTCGGCGAGTACATCCGGTTCATGGCGCTCGTCGAGTACTCCGCCGACGAGCTCAAGACGGTGTTCGCCGACTTCCCCGGCCTGGAGGTGTGCGTCTACGCCGCGCCCAGCCAGACCGTGATCGGCGGTCCGCCCGAGCAGATCGACGCCATCGTCGCCCGCGCCGAGTCCGAGGGTCGCTTCGCTCGAAAGCTGCAGACCAAGGGCGCCGGCCACACCTCGCAGATGGATCCGCTGCTCGGTGAGTTCTCCGCGGAACTGCAGGGCATCAAGCCGATGAGCCCCACCGTCGGGATCTTCTCGACGGTGCACGAGGGCAGCTACATCAAGCCCGGCGGCGAGCCGATCCACGACGTCGCTTACTGGGTCAAGGGAATGCGGCATTCGGTCTACTTCACCCACGGCGTGCGCAACGCCGTCGACAGCGGCCACACCACGTTCCTGGAGCTGGCGCCCAACCCGGTGGCGCTGATGCAGATCGGTTTGACCACCGCGGCCGCGGGTTTGCATGACGCCCAACTGATTCCGACGCTGGCCAAAAAGCAGGACGACGTCGAGTCGATGATCTCGGCGATGGCCCAGCTCTACGTGCACGGCCACGAGCTGGACATCCGGACGCTGTTCACCCGCGCGCAAGGCCCCGAGGACTACGCGAACATCCCGCCGACGAGGTTCAAGCGCAAAGAGCACTGGCTGGACGTGCACTTCTCCGGCGACGGCTCGGTGATCATGCCCGGCACCCACGTCGCACTGCCGGACGGCCGGCACGTCTGGGAGTACGCGCCGCGCAACGGCGAGACCGACCTGGCCGCGTTGGTGAGATCGGCCGCGACACAGGTGCTTTCGGATGCCCAGTTGGTGGCGTCCGAGCAGCGTGCGGTGCCCGGCGCCGGCGCCCGGTTGGTGACGACCATGACCCGGCACCCGGGTGGCGCCTCGGTTCAGGTGCACGCCCGCATCGACGAGTCCTTCACCCTGGTCTACGACGCGCTGGTGTCGCGGGCCGGCCAGAGCGTGGCCGCGCTGCCGACCGCGGTGGGCGCCGGCGCGGCGATTGCGGCCCCGGTGACCGACGGGCCGGTGGCGGAAGCCCCCGCCGAGGAGACCGACGCCGAGACGCTGTCGGACAGCCTGACCAACCGCTACCTGCCGTCGAGCGTCGGCAGGTGGTCGCCGGACTCCGGCGAGACCATCGGCGAGCGGCTGGGCCTGATCGTCTCGGCGGCCATGGGCTACGAGCCCGAGGACCTGCCGTGGGAGGTGCCGCTGATCGAGCTCGGCCTGGACTCGCTGATGGCGGTGCGGATCAAGAACCGCGTCGAATACGACTTCGACCTGCCGCCCATCCAGTTGACCGCGGTGCGCGACGCCAACCTGTACAACATCGAGACGCTGATCCAGTACGCGGTAGAGCACCGCGACGAGGTCGAGCAGCTGCACGAGCACCAGAAGACGCTGACCGCCGACGAGATCGCGCAGGAACAGGCGCGGTTGCTCAGCGGCGCGACGGTCGACTCGGTGACCGCGCCGGCGCCCGACCCGCAGGCCGAGCCGCAGACCCAGCCGGCACCGCCGTCGTCGGACGCGCCGATTCCGCCGCCGCCGACGGATCCGTCGGGACCTTCGGGCAACGGCGCCACGGCGAACCTGGCGGGAGCGCTCAGCCAGGAAGCGGTGTCCAAGGCGCTCAATTCCGATGTGCCCCCGCGTGACGCCGCCGAGCGGGTCACCTTCGCCACCTGGGCGATCGTCACCGGCAAGTCGCCGGGCGGCATCTTCAACCCGCTGCCCAAGCTCGACGAGGACACCGCGGCCAAGATGGCGCAGCGCCTCTCGGAGCGTGCCGACGGCACGATCACCGCCGAGGACGTGCTGACGTCGGAGACCATTGAGGAGCTGGCCGAAAAGGTCCGCCAGTACCTGGAGGCCGGTCAGATCGACGGCTTCGTCCGCACCATCCGGGCCCCGGAGAACGACTCGCAGATACCGGTGTTCGTGTTCCACCCGGCCGGCGGGTCGACCGTGGTCTACGAGCCGCTGCTCAACCGGCTGCCGGCGGGCACCCCGATGTACGGACTCGAGCGCGTGGAGGGCACCATCCAGGAGCGGGCCGCCCAGTATGTGCCCAAGCTGCTGGAGATGAACGACGGCAAGCCGTTCATCCTGGCCGGCTGGTCGCTCGGCGGCGCCCTGGCGTACGCGTGCGCGATCGGGCTGAAGCGGGCCGGCGCCGACGTGCGGTTCGTCGGGATGATCGACACGGTGCGCCCCGGCGAGGAGATCCCCCAGACCAAGGAGGAGACCCGCAAGCGCTGGGACCGCTACGCCAGATTCGCGGAGCGCACCTTCAACGTCGAGATCCCCGCGATCCCCTACGAGCAGCTCGAAGAGCTCGACGACGAGGGGCAGGTCAAGTTCGTCCTCGACATCGTCCAGCAGAGCGGCGTGCAGATCCCGGGCGGCATCGTCGAGCACCAGCGGACCTCGTACCTGGACAACCGGGCGCTCGAGACCGTCGTGATCGAGCCCTACGACGGCCACGTGACCCTCTACATGGCCGATCGCTACCACGACGACGTCATCGAGTTCGAGCCGCGCTATGCGATCCGCCAGCCCGACGGCGGCTGGGGTGAGTACGTGGCGGACCTGGAGGTGGTCCCCATCGGCGGCGAGCACATCCAGGCCATCGACGAGCCGATCATCGGCAAGGTAGGCGCACACCTGACCGAGGTGCTGAATAAGGTGGACGCGGAAAGCACCCAGACAAGTGAGGTAGGCAAGTAGTGACGGAGATGGCGCCGGCCCCCATCCAGCACACCACCGCCGAGAAGCTGGCCGAGCTCCATCGCCGCCTGGAACTGGCCCAGGAGCCCGGCGGTGAGAAGGCCGTCGCCAAGCGCGACAAGAAGGGCATCCCCAGCGCCCGCGCCCGCGTGCACGCGCTGGTCGACCCGGGCACCTTCCTGGAGACCGGGGCGCTGGCCAAGACGCCGAACGACCCGAACGCGCTCTACGGCGACGGGTGCGTCACCGGGCACGCCATGATCGACGGCCGCCCGGTCGGGGTGTTCTCCCACGACCAGACGGTCTTCCAGGGCACCGTCGGCGAGATGTTCGGCCGCAAGGTCGCCCGGTTGATGGAGTGGTGCGCGATGATCGGGTGCCCGATCATCGGCATCCAGGACTCCGGTGGCGCCCGGATCCAGGACGCGGTCACCTCGCTGGCGTGGTACGCCGAGCTGGGCCGCCGGCACGAGGCGCTGTCCGGCCTGGTGCCCCAGATCTCCCTGATCTTCGGCAAATGCGCTGGGGGAGCGGTGTATTCGCCGATCCAGGACGACCTGCTGGTCTCGGTGCGCGACCAGGGCTACTTCTTCGTCACCGGCCCCGACGTGATCCGCGAGGTCACCGGCGAGGAGGTCACCCTCGACGAGCTGGGTGGCTCCGACGCGCAGGCCCGCTACGGCAACATCCACCAGGTGGTGAACTCCGAGGCCGAGGCGTTTCAGTACGTGCGCGACTTCCTGTCGTTCCTGCCGTCGAGCACCTTCGGCAAGCCGCCGGTGGTCAACCCCGGCCTGGAGCCGGAGATCACCCCGACCGACCTCGAGCTCGACTCGATCGTGCCCGACTCGGACAACATGGCCTACGACATGCACGAGATCCTGCTGCGGATCTTCGACGACGGCGACTTCCTCGACGTCGCCGCGCAGCACGGGCCGGCCATCATCACCGGCTACGCCCGGGTCGACGGCCACCCCGTGGGCGTGATCGCCAACCAGCCCATGTACATGTCCGGGTCGATCGACAACGAGGCCTCCGACAAGGCGGCGCGGTTCATCCGGTTCTGCGACGCGTTCAACATCCCGCTGGTTTTCGTGGTGGACACCCCCGGGTTCCTCCCGGGCGCCGAGGAGGAGAAGCGGGGAATCATCAAGCGCGGCGGGCGATTCCTCTACTCCGTGGTCGAGGCCGACGTGCCCAAGGTGACGATCACCGTGCGCAAGTCCTACGGCGGCGCCTACGCGGTGATGGGCTCGCGGCAGCTGACCGCCGACTTCAACTTCGCCTGGCCCACCGCGCGGATCGCGGTGATCGGCGCCGAAGGGGCCGCGCAGCTGCTGATGAAGCGGTTCCCCGACCCGACCACCCCCGAGGCGCAGCAGATCAAGAAGGACTTCATCGAGGGCTACAACCTCAACATGGCGATCCCGTGGACCGCCGCCGAACGCGGCTTCATCGACGCGGTCATCGACCCGCACCAGACCAGGCTGCTGCTGCGCAAGTCGATGAAGCTGTTGCGGGACAAGCAGTTGTGGTTCCGCACGGCCCGCAAGCACGGGCTCATCCCGATCTAGTCCGCACCGCCGTCGGTGAAGGCGCCCTCGAGCAACTCGTCGAAGCGCTCCAGCGCCTCGTCGGAGTCGGCATCGATACCGCGCAGCGCCCCGCGATCGGCCAGATAGCGCTGCGCGTAGAGCCGCGCCACCAGCGCCTTGCGCCCGCCGCCGCGGGTGGCGCGCTCCCAGGCGGCCTGCTCGATGAGCAACGCGCCGCCGTAGACGTCGCCCATGAATTGCGCCAGTCCGAACAGCCGCGCCTCGGCCAGCTCCCGGTCAAGTTTGGACCACGCGGTGATCGCCGCGTCGAGATCCTCGATCCGGCCGGCGACCAGCCTAGTGGCTTCGTCGTCGTCGGCGACCGACACGGCGTCGCGCAGCCGGGCCAGCAGCGTCTCGTGCGCGCGGGTCTGCTCGATCCCGCGGCGCACGTCCAGGCACAGGATGTTGTCCGGGCCCTCCCAAATGGTGTTGACCTGCGCGTCACGCAAAAGCCTTGCCACCGGCCAGGTCTCGATGTAGCCGTTGCCGCCGTGGATCTCGATCGCGTCCGACGCCGCGGTGATCCCCAGCCGGCACACCTTCAGCTTGGTGACCGGCACCGCGATGCGCTGTCGCAGGCTGCGCGGCTGGCGATGGTTGGTGGCGCCGGTGCCGTCGAACACCAGCGCCTGGGCGGCCTCGACATCGACGATCATCTCGGCGAGCTTGCGCCGCATCAACGGCTTGTCGATCAGCGCCCCGCCGAAGGCGCGCCGCTGCCGCGCGTAGCACAGCGACTCCACCAGGGCGCGCCGCGCATTGCCGAGCCCGAACAACGCGATGCCCAGCCGCGCGGCGTTGGTCAGCTCCATCATGCGGCCCAGCCCCTTGCCGTCGGCGGGGCCGGACTCGGCGGTGGGTTCGCCCGACAGCAGGAACGCCTCGGCGTCGACGAACTCGACCTCGCCCGAGGCCACCGAACGGGTGCCGAGCTTGTCCTTCAGGCGCCGGACCCGCACCCCGTTGCGGGAGCCGTCGCGGCGGGTGCGCAGCACCAGGAAATTGGCGACGCCCCGCGAAGAGTCCGGTGCGCCTTCGGGTTTGGCCAGGACGACGAACGCCTCCCCGGCGCAGTTGGACGCAAACCACTTGAACCCGTTCAGCAGCCACGAGTCGCCGTGACGGGTGGCGGTCGTCTCGAGGGCGCCCAGGTCGGAGCCGCCGGTGCGCTCGGTGAGCAGCTGGGCCGTCTCCCCGGCCCACTCGCCGGAGGCGAATTTGGCCAGCACGTGTTCGGCCACGTCGGCCGGCGCGTAGGCCGCCACCAGCGACTGCACCATGCCGCCGCCGGTGCCCAGCGCGCAGCCCATGCCGATATCGGCTTGATTGAGCAGATAATTCGACGCGAACAGCGTCAGCGACGAGCTCATCTTCGCCTCGTGCGCCTCGGTCCGCAGCGCCCGCTGGGCATCCAGGACGGCCCGCTTGGACTGGGTGAACGACGTCGGCATGACCACCTCGCTGACGTCGTGGCCCCACCGGTCGTAGCGCTGAAGCCGCGGCGGGTTGCGGTCGGTCTCCTCGGCCCACCGCGCCACCGGGCCCCCCATCAGCTCGCCGATGCGCGTCAGATGGCGCTCGGCCAGCCTCAGCTCGTCGGGCTGCAGGTAGTAGGCCATGGTGAACTGCAGCGTGGGATCGGTGCTGTACCAATTGAGACCGACGGCCCCGCCGTAGTTCTCCGTCGCGTAGCGCTGCGATTTTTCCTCGGTGGAGAACGGCAGCCTGTCCACCGCCTCCACGGCGTAGTCGCTCATGGGACAGACGCTACGCGCCGAGCCGATCGTCGTGGGGTAGGGCGTAGCGGGTGCCGTCGGCGCCCCCGACGTCCCCGGCGCGTCTTGCCAGCGCGTCGGGGTTGATGATCACAACGGTCTTGCCTCTCAACGAGATCCAGCCGCGTGTCGTGAAGCTGCCCAATGCCTTGTTCACCGACACCCGGTCGGCGCCCACCAGCTGGGCCAGCTCGTCCTGGCTGAGTTCATGCGCGACCCGCAGCGCGCCGCCCTCGCGGGTGCCGAACCGCCTGCCCAGCGCCAACAGCTGGCGGGCGACGCGGGCGTTCACATCGCTGGAAACCATTTCGACGAGTTGTCGTTCGGCGGCCCGCACTCGCCGGGTCAGCGCCCGCAGCAGCTGTTCGGCGAGCGCCGGATCCCGCGCCATCGACGCGCGCAGGGAGGCGCGGTCCAGCCACAGGGCTCGCACCTCGGTGAGTGCGGTGGCGGTGCACGCGCGAGGGGCGGGGTCGAACACCGCCAGCTCGCCGAAGATGTCCGCGGGTCCCAGGATGGCCCGCACGCCGGTGCGGCCCGCGGGGTCGCGGAGGCTGATCGTCACCGTGCCTTCGGCGATCAGATAGAGCCGGTCACCCGGGTCGCCCTGGGCGAAGATCGTTTGGCCGGGCCGGAATTCGCAGGTGTACATCGTCGCATCACGGCGTCTGGGCGGCGAGGAACACCAGCCGGAAATTGCCGATCTGCAGCACGTCGCCGTTGGCCAGCGCCGCGGAGTCGACGGCTTCGCGGTTGCGATAGGTGCCGTTGAGGCTGCCGAGGTCGACGACGCGGAATTCGCCGTTCTCGCTGCGGAATTCGGCATGCCGTCGGCTGACCGTGATGTCGTCGAGATAGATGTCGCTGGCCGGGTGGCGTCCGGCGGTCATGACGGGCTGGTTCAGGACGAAGTGCGATCCGACGTTGGGTCCCCGTTTGACCACGAGCATGGCCGAGCCGCGCTCCAGCGCCGCCGCCTCGGCCGCCGCCGACGACGTGTCGATCTCCTCGGGGACACCGTCCGCAGGCAACGCGGAGCCCCGGACCGCGGACAGGTCGCCGGTGGCGTCATCGGCCGCGATTCGCTGCTGTCGTGTGTCCCGTTGGGATGCGGACACTTTCGCCTCTCATCTGCCCTACGCCCTCACCGGCACGACGAACTCGGAGGTGTAGAACTCCGCCGGGCTCTGCGCGTGGGCGTTCGGTTGCTCGATGATCACCCACACGCCGGTCGTGCCGGGCCGGATGCTGTCCTGGACGGTCGTGTTCCCGCTGCCCGCCCCGTCGGTGTCCAGGCCGGCGAAGGCGGTCCCGGGGTCGCCGGGCCCGCACGGCGCGGAGGAGGGGCGGGGCACCTGGATCAGTCCCACGTCGAAATGGGTGCCGGGCTCCGGCGGGTTCACCAAATGGACGTCCGCGACCACCCTCGACCCTGCCGTGCGCACGACGGCGTACCCCGTCCCCAGCGAGGGGTGCGGCATCTGCACCGCAAAACTCACCAGGCTGAAATCGCAACGCCGAAGTTTGGCGTCGAAAACGACGGTGGTGCCGGCGCCCTCGGCCCCCGCCGTGCCGATGGCGAATGTCGTGGCCGGCAAAACCAGCACCGTGAGCGCGGCCGCGGGGGTTTTCAGGCGTGACTGCGTGCGCATCGGGACTACCCCTTCCCGTCGTGTGAACTGGATCACATCGGAATGAGTATTGTCCCGCGATTGGCCGATTCAAACCCTCGCCCAGCAATTACTCAGGCGTTAATTCGGTGCGTTATTCCGCGGAGGAATTGTGGCCGCGGCACGCCATTTAGACACGCCGATAATTCACGCTTTTCCGCCGCGGTTACGGCTTGATGCGGATCGGGCCCGGCGACCACCACCCGGTGCGGGTGGCGGTTCCGAGATCGAGCTGCGCGGGATGCGCGTCGGCGATGGTGTCGAATTTGCGCAGCGACCCCCAGTCGCGGCCCCAGTCGTGGGACAGGTACGTCGACATCACGTGGGCCCGCAGCAGCAGGTCGGTGATGCCCAGCAGCCCCCCGTTGGTTCCGTCTTCCCAGGTGTCGGTGTCCATCTTCTTGGCCGTGTAGTCCGGGGTGATGCGGAATTTGGGGATCTCGGTGACGCCGTTGACGTGCAGCATCGGCTGCTGGCAGGGGAAGGCCAACCCGACCGCCCAGTCCATCAGCACCGGCTGCGTCGAGCCCACGTACTCCTGCAGCGAACGCATCTCCGGCACCCGCGGCGGGGTCACCGCGATCCAGTCCTCAGGCGTCAGGGACAGGTCCTCGGCCACCACCCGCACGGCGACCGCGTCCGCCGGCATGTCGGAGCGGGCGAAACGCAGGTTGCGCCAGGCCTTTGGCTGCTCGCCGTTCAGGTCGTAGGGCACCAGCCGCCCGGCGGGCACGATGCCGGCCCCGGTGTCACCCGCGGGCCCGGGCCGCCCGTACTCGAGCACCACCTTCTGGCCGTCGGTGTGGTGGTGCAGCACGCTGTTGCCGTCGATCTTGCCGGCGGCGGACACCACCACGAGCGGATGGCCGGCATCGGGTTTGGGCAACCGGTACCACGCCGAGGTGAGCCTGCTCTGCTGCTGCGCCGCGGTGGTGTAGCTGCCGGCCAGCGGAACCCGATCGGGATCCAGGCCGTAGGGCAGCGGCACCGTCGAGCCGTTGATGCCCGGCGCGCTCAGCTTGGTCGGCGCGTCCCAGTCGTAGTCGGTTCCGGGTTGATTCGGGGTGATCCGAATGGCTTCGGCGACAATGTGTTCGGGCACACCGTTGGGACTGAATCCCACCGGGTGCTCCCCGCCCAGCGGCCCCAGCGGCCCGTAGTTGCCCGGTAGCGGCGCCATGTAGCCGACGTTGCTGTCCGGCTCGACGAGCACGTCGTCGGCCAGGCCGCAGCCCCCGCTGAACTCGCGCAGGTTGTCCCAGGCGTTGGAGTAGGTGGGGTACTGGCGCACGATGCCGGCCACCATCGACGCGATGAACACCAGCGCCATGAATCCCGCCGCGATGGGCACCGGTGCGGCCGTCAGCGCCCGCGCGACCCGGCCTTCGCCGCGGTCGCGGGACGCGAAGTGCAACCAGATCGCGTACAGCACGGCCAGCACGAACAGCGCGAAAAAGATTGTGCTGACCGAGATTCCGCCGATCTTCGGCATGGTGCTGTTGAACGGGACGCCGTAGCTGGAGACGTACCACCAGCCGTTGGTGGTGGCGAAGCACAGCGCCATCAGGAACAGCACCGCCGCCAGGAACGCCATCCTGTTCCGCGACCACCGCAGCACCGCGGGCGACACCAGCACCGTGGTCAGCGCGGCCATCGCCGCCCCCACCGCGGCGAACAGGCCGAAGTGGTGCACCCACTTGGTGGGCGTGAACATCAGGAAGAACATGGTGCCGAAGATGACGCCCATCAGCCGCCACGCCGGGCCGCGGGCCACACCCGGAACCCGCTTGCGCCGCAACATGATGAACACGGCGGTGAACAGGCACAGCGCGGTGATCAGGAAGCCGAAGCGGCGCGACAGCGAACCGTCGACGGTGGGCAGGATCAGGTAGTAGTAGCGCAGGTTCTCGGTGTACCACGCCTGGCTCGGCCCGATCGCGGTCCGAATCCTGGTGGCTTCCAACACCGCCCGCAGCGTCTGGTCGGCGAACACCACGGTCAGGATGACCGTGCCGGCGGCCAGCATGGGCGCCACCAGCGGCCACGTGCCCACCAGGCGATGACGGCGGACCAGGATGCGCAGGATCGGACGGCCACCGGCGACCAAGGCGGCCACGGCGATCAGGCCGGTGGGCTGCACACCGAGCGTGAACGCGGCGGTGATGACCGCCAGCGCCGCGGGAGTCAGCCGGCTGTACCGCATGGAACGTTCGATCAGCACGTAGGTGACCAGCGAACCGAGCGCGATGATCGGCTCGGGGCGCAGACCGTTGTCGAACGGCATCCACGCCGTCAGCAACACCATGCCCGCCGCCCAGTTCGCCGGCTTGCTGGCGGCCACCGCAGGCCCCAGCCGGGGCAGCACCTCGCGAGACAGCAACAGCCAGCACACGATTCCGGCGAACAGGTCCGGCAGTCGCATCCACAGGCTGGCGTCGCTGACGTGGGTCATCAGCGCCAGCAGGTTGTAGTACCAGCCGAAGGGGTCCTCGGGGCTGCCGAACCAGCGGAAGTAGTTCGACATGTAGCCGGCGCGATCGGCCACCCGCGCCATGCCGAGGATGTAGCCGTCGTCGGACGAGTTCGCCCCGATCACGTGCCAGAGCACGAACCCGAAGATCACCGCGACGTCGGCGAGGGTGAACGTGCGCCAATTCGCCGGAATGAGCCGGCGCATCCGCCGCCCGTCCAGCTGGTCGAGTCGCCACAACGCGACCAGCGCAACGATGGTCGCCACGATCGCCAACACCATCGCGACCAGTTTCAAAGTGGTTGGGGTGGTGGAGAACCGGGTGTCGATGGTCGCCGACAGCGTCAAGCCGGCCGGGGCCGGACCGGTCAGGTCGGTGAACACACCGACGATCTGCGGTCGCAGGTTCGGGTCGGGGAATCCGCCACCGATCGGTTTGCCCGCCGAATCATTGAGCCCGACAAAGGTGGCGAACGTGCCGGCCTTCGTCGAGGTGATCTCGATGCGCTGGCACTGTGGCGACATCGCCTGGTCCCGGGACACGCTGGCGATCACCACATTGCGGTCGGTGACGTCGACGCGCTTGCCGTTGACGACGACGAACAGCGCGTTGAGCGCGGCGTCCTTGCCCTTCTTGGGCCCGGTGCCGACCACCACCCCGCCCTCCGGTGGCAGGTCGCGCACCAGCGAGCAGGGAACGGTGGCGGTCATGTCGACCGGGGTCAGCGAAATCAACGGTGCCGTAACGCTGTTCAGCTGTCCGTTCTGGGGCCAGTTCAGCGTCGCGGTCGTCTGCACGACGGGCAGCAGCGGGGTGGCGACGGACAGCACGAACCCGATCAGGCCGGCGATGGTCGCCACCCAACGCGTCGTTCGCACGTCGTCGCGCATCCTCGGCGCGCTCATGGCAACGCCCGAATCGGTCCCTGCCGGCTCCAGCCGTGCACTGTCATCACACCCTGTTCAATCGCGGCGTCCGGCGCCAAATCAGCCGGCACCAACCGGAAGTACTGCTCCACGGATCCCCAGTCGCGATACCAATCGCCGCGCAGATACGTCGAGATCGTCGACGTGCGCAGCAGCGCCTGGGCGAACAGGAAGGGCCCGCCGGCCTCGCTGGACTGCCACAGGTTCGACGACGCCGCCGTCTGCTTGCGGTCGGGAAGGATGCGGTACCCCGGAAGTTCGGCAACGCCAAGGTGTTCGGAGAACGGCCGCTGGCACGGGAAGTTGGCGGCGGTCGCGATGTCCATCAGCACCGGCGTCTGCGACCCGACCAGTTGCTGCAGGGTTTCCAGCACCGGCACCCGCGGCGGCGTGAACGCGAACCACTGCTCGGAGCTCAGGTTCGGGTCGTAGGCGACGATGCGCGCCACGTTCGCCTCCGGCGGCGCCCACGCCAGCGGGAAACGCAGGTTGCGCCACGCCGGCTGCGGGCCGATGTCGATCGGCTGCACCTCGGCCAGCGGCTGGGTGGTGCCGTCCGGGCGGGTGACGCCCCATTGCAGCTTCAGCGATTGCCCGTAGGTGAAGGTGCCGTCCTCCTTGTAGGACCAGATCGCGCCGGCGGCGGAGACGACCACCAGGGGCCGGTCGGGGGTGCGCGCGGGCAGCTGGTACCAGGCCGAGGTGGCGGTGGCGGCCAGCGTGTTCTCGCCGTAGCTGCCCATCACCGGGGCGCGGGCCGGGTCCAGCCCGAACGGCAGCGCCGCGTGGGAGCCGTTGACCCCGACCGGGCCCTTGCCGCCGGCGGTGCCCGCCGAGTCGCTGTAGGCGACGTTCGGCTTGTTCGGGGAGGCGTCGGAGTTGACCAGTCCCGGCTTGGTCACCACCGGGTCGGATTGCAGGTCCTCGCCCACGCCTTCGGGTTTGAAGCCCACCGGATTGACGCCCCCGAGCGGCCCGTCGGGCCCGAAGGTCTGGCCCGGTGCCGGGGCCAGCATGCCCGCGTTGGGGTCGGGCTCGGCCAGCACGTCGTCGGCCATGGCGCAGCTGGTGGCGGACAGGCCCGAAGTGATCGCGGTGAGGTTGGCCTTGCCGGTGGTGTAGAGCGGGTAGCGGAACACCGCGCCCTTGGTCAGCGAGGCGACCTCGCCGACGACCATGATGGTCGCGACCACCAGCAGCGGGGTCGACGCCAGGACGCGGTTGCGCCGGTTGTCCTTGACCTCGGTGTGGCCGGCGTAGTCCATCCGGAAGTGCTGCCAGGCGGCCAGCAGTCCGGTGATGATCGACAACGTCAGGAACATCGACGTCACCGGGTGGCTGGCGACGACAGGTTGGATGTCGTACCACGGCACCCCGTAGTTGCCGACGTAGAACCAGCCGTTGATCCCGGAGGTGGCCCACGCCAGCACGAACAGCAGCGCGGTGACGTACAGGGTCAGGTTGCGGCGGTTGTGCAGGCCGATCCGCGAGCAGGCGAACGCGGTGACCGCGCCCAGCGCCCCGGCCAGCCCCGCGAAGGCACCGAACTGGATCGCCCACTTCGTCGGGGTGAACGTGACGAGCAGCAGGCCGATCGCGGTGGTGCCGATCAGCCGCCAGGCCGGGCCGCTGGCCACGCCGGGAACGTGGCCGCGGCGCAGCAGGATGACGAGCATCCCGAACAGGCACAGCAGCAGGATCAGCACCGCGAACCGCCGCGCCATCGATCCGTCGGGATTGGACTCGACCGTGAGGAAGTAGTAGCGCAGCCAGTCCTGGTACCAGGCGATCGTCGGCCCGACCTTGTATTTGATGCGGGCGGACTCCAGCACCGTGGCCAGCGTCTGGCTGCGGAACACCACCACGAGGATCACCGAGAGCGACGCGCCCAGCACCGCCAGCGGCGCCAGCAGCCCGTCGGTTGCCCGGCGACGCCGGATCGTCTGCGCGACGGCCCGCGCCCCGGTCAGCAGCGCGGCCACGGCGATCAGACCCTGCGGCGCCAGCATCGCGCTCAGCAGCGCCACGATGATGGCCACCGCGGCCGGGGCGAGCCGTCGCAGGGCGATCGCGCGTTCGACCAGCATCCAGGTGACCAGGACGCCGAGGGCGATCAGCGGTTCGGGCCGCAGCCCGTTGTTGAACGGCAGCCAGGCCGCGACGAACACCGCGCCCGCGGTGAAGACCGCGACGCGGTTGGCCGCCAGTCCACCCCTGCCGGGGCCCAGCCGGCGCAGCATCCAATGGCCGATGATCAGCCAGCAGCCGATCCCGGCCAGCGTGGCGGGCAGCCGCATCCAGACGCCCGCCGTGCTCACCGAGGCGAGCTTGGACAGCACCCCGAGATACCAGTCGAAGGGGGCGTCGGTGGTGCCGAAGTAGCGGTAGTAGTTGGCGACGTAACCGGCGCGCGGAGCGACGCGGGCGATGGTCAGGTTGTAGCCGTCGTCCGATGTGGTGGCGCCAATGATGTGCCACAGCAACAGGGTTGCGATCACCCCGGCGTCGGCGATCCACGTCGCCAGCCCGACGCGCCGCCAGTTCGCCAGGTGCGTGCCGGGCCGGTACCGGGACAGCCAGGCGATGGGGGAGCGCCAGTTGAGCAGCGTGCCGCCGCCCCGGCTGCGGCGGTCCAGCACCGCGAGCGCCACGATGGCCGTCAGCACGGACAGGACGCCCAGCGCCATCACGATCTTCTTGACCGCGGTGGGCGCGGTGATGAATCGGGTGTCGATGTCGACCCGGGCCGAAAGCCCCGGCCCCGCGGGCACCTTCAGGTCGGTGAAGATCCCGCCGACCTGAGGCTTCTTCTCGGCCGGCAGGACCCCGGTGGCGCCGGGTATGCCGACGAACTCGGCGCCGGCCGCCCCGACGCCGGCCCAGGCGTGCAGCACGCTGCAGCCCCCGGCGGCGATGGCCGAGCGCTGCGCCACCGCCGCGACGGTGTCGCGGAACGCCACGACGACGACGTCCTTGTTCGCGCGCACGAACAGCCCGTTCTTCCCGGCGTCCATCCCGCCGGGCGGCAGCGTCGAGACCACCAAACCCCCGCTGGCGGGCAGGGTCGCGATGTCCGGGCAGGGAATGGAGATGTCCAGCGCGCGGGGCGCCCCCGACACCAGGGGCGCGGTGATCTGGCTGACGTGCCCGTCCACCGTGCCCTGCGGCCACAGCACCGTCGCGGTGGTCTGTTTCGCCGGAAGCACCGGGACGAGGAGGCACAACAACAGCCCCGCGATTCCCGCGACCGCGGCCACCGATCGTGGGATGCGCTGCGATCGCTCATTACGGTCGTGGGGCACGAGGCTCGATCGTAAGCGACGCGGCTTTGTGCCATCGGGACGCGGGGCCGGGCAGCGGGCGCTGCTATCCGCCGAGCCGGGCCGCCAGGGTCGCGTGCCCGGGACCGTCGAGGTCGGCGAGCGCGGCCGGGCGCCCGGACATCGCCATGAGCAGCGCCTCGCCGGGGCCGGTCACCTCGGGCCCGTCGCCGTGCGTCCACTCGAGGTCGGTGGCGCGCAGGCGCAGGCGCCTGATTCGCCGTCCCGCGCCGATCCTGGGGTTGCCGGGCACCAGGGAGAGGACCCGTTCCAGGCGGTCGGGCGGGACCTCGCGCGGCCGGTCCAGCGCGCGGCGGATGTCCTGGTGATGGATCGTGCCGTCGACGAGGGCGATCATTCCGCCGAAACCCGCTGTCAATCCGCGTGGTTCGAGGTGGTTGCGCAGAAACTCCAGCAATTGTTGCGGGGTCAGGTGCGAGAATTCATCGACGCCCACCTGGTTGGCCCGCACCACCAGGCCCTTCGCGAATCGCTTCACCAGCCCCAGGGTGCCGAGCTCCTCGTAGCTGATCACATGCGCGACAACGTCTTTCACGCTCCACCGCGCGCACAGGCTGGGCGCCTCCCAGTCCCGCGGCGCCAGGGTGGCCAAAAAGTCCGCCAGGTCGGCCCGTTCGGCGCGGGCCATGGGCATCAGGTCGGCGGTCATCGCGGGTCACCGCCGCTCAGCAGGTCGGCGTAGCGGGCCAGGTAGAGCGGCCATCCCGCGTCGCCGTCGACCCCGTCGGCCACCGAGGGCCAGCCCGGCCCGTGGCGGTCGAGCTGGCGGTGTTCGAGGTCCACCCGGGTGCGTCGGTCGGGCTGGGCGGTGAAGCGGACGTCGACCTCGCTGGTTTTGGCCGGGTCGGCTTCCAGCTGCCAGGTCGGGCCGATGTCCCAGCTGAACACCACGCGATGCGGCGGCTCGTAGACCAGGATCCGCGCCCACCGGCACACGCTTCCGTCGACGCCGCGGTCGTAGATGTGGCCGCCGACGCGGGGCTCGAACACGGTCTCGGCGATGGGGACCGCCAAGAGATTGTGCTCGCGTGGCTTGAACGCGCCGAACTGCTGCGTGAAGACGGTGAACGCGCGCTCGATGGGGGCGTTGACGACGACGTGGTGGGTGACGTTGGGCGTCCGCTGGGATGTCATGTCGATCCTTCGTTGGTCTCGTCGATGGTCCGCGCATAGCCGGCGAGCGCCTGGGTCCAGAACCGGTCGAGGTCGGCGCGGAGCGCCTCGAGGCCGGTGGGGTCGAGCTGATAGACGCGACGGGTTCCCGCGGCCCGGTCGCGCACCAGCCCGGCGGACTTGAGCACCTTGAGGTGTTGCGACACGGCGGGTCTGCTGACCGGCAGGTCGCGCGCCAACTCACCGACCGCCGACGGGCCGTGCGCGAGCCGTTCCACGATGGCCCGCCGCGTCCCGTCCGCCAACGCCAGCCACGCGTCAGCGGTTTGGTAAGTGGTCACGAACCGTAAGCATAGGCTTACGGATATCCGCGTTCAAGGGTCGCGCCCGCGACGGCGCCTACGTCTTGCGCAGCGGCGCCGGGTTCCACAGACCGCTGCGCGTCGCCGTTCCCAGCAGTAGGTCGGCGGGTTGCGCGCCGGGGTAATACGGCGTCAGCCGCTGCAGCGAGCCCCAGTCGCGGGACCAGTCGTCCTTGAGATAGGTGGCCATCGTGGTGGCTTTCACCAGGAGTTCGGTGACGCCCAGCGGGCCGCCGCCGTTGTTGTCCATCACGGGCGAGTTGGCCTCGGCGCCGAACCGGTCGGGCAGGATGCGCCACTTCGGTGTCTCGTCGACGCCGTTCTGATGGCCGAACGGTCGCTGACACGGGAAGGCCAGCCCGACGAGCCAGTCCAGGAACACCGGGTCGGCGGAGCCCACCACGTCCTGCAGCGTGCGCAGCCGCGGAATGCGCGGCGGTGTCAGGGCGATCCAGTGCTGCGGCGCCAGGTCCTCGTCGTCGGCGACCAATCGAATCTGGGTGGCGGAGTCGGGGATCGCCGACAGCGCCAGGCGCAGGTTGCGCCAGGCCGGGGACGCGCCCACGTCGGCGAATTGGAACGAGCCGCCGGGGTGCCCGCCCGCCGCCTGCGCGTCGGTGGCCCACTGCACCTGGACCTCGCGGGGGTCGAAACGCCCGGCCGCGCTCACCACCAGCAGCGGGCCCGCCTCGTCGCGCGCGGGCAGGCGATACCACCCGGACCGCAGGTGCGCGGGAATCTGGATGCCCGAGCGCCAGCTGCCGAGCACCGGGGTGCGCGCGGGGTCGAGGTTGAAGGGCAGCTGGGCCGACGATCCGTTGATCCCCGGCGCGGGGGTGGTGCCGCCCTCGGTTCCCGCCTGGTTGCTGCCGGTCTTCTCCTCGTCGTTGACGAAGCTGCGGTCACCCGGCCGTTCCATCACCGGGTCGGCGCGGACGTCGGCGGGAATTCCGTTGGGCGTGAAGGCTTCCGACAGGCCGGCGCCGAGGGCGTCCGCCGCCGAGGCGCCCACCGGCGAGAGCATGCCCGCGTTCGGGTCCTGCTCCACCAGAACGTCCTCGGCCAGCCCGCACGTCTTGCCGGTCAGCGCCTGCAGGTTGGAGCGGCCGACGGACCAGGCCGGATACTGGTCGGTCATCGCCAGGGTCAGCGACGCCACCTCGAACACCACCAGCACCCACGTCGCAATTGCCAACGGGGACTGGATGATTCCCGCCACGCGTGCGCCCAGACGGGTCTTGGGTGGCCCGTTCTCGGGGGCGACGAAGTGGAACCACGCCGCCGCCAGCAGCACCACCACGGTCAGCCCGAGCAGGGCGGTGGCGAACGCGTAATGCCATGCCGGGAACGCATTCGACCAGGGCACACCGAAATTCGAGACGTACCACCAGCCGTTGACGCTGGCGAACGACAGCGCCACCAGGAACAGCACCACGGCGGCGTACACGGTGCGGTTGCGCCGTGACCGCATGGCCACCGCGGTCACCGCGACCGCGGCGAGCGCGCCCAGCGGCCCGGCGAGCCCGGCGAACACGCCGAAGTGGTGGGTCCACTTGGTGGGGGTGAACATCATCGCGACGAACGAGATGATGGTGATCCCGACGATGCGGCGGCTCGGCCCAGCGGCGGTGCCCGGAATTCGGCCCTTGCGCAACGACATTGCGACCGTGACCCCGAGCGCGAGCACCAGCGCCAGCACGGCGAAGCGGCGGGCGACCGACCCGTCGGGGCTGGCCATGAACAGCCGCTCGTAGCGGATGTGTTCGTCGAACCAACTGAGGCTGGGGCCGACGGCGCGCTTGAGCATGGTGGCCTGGACCTCGCCGGCCAGCGTCTGGTCGCGGAAGATCAGGATGGCGGTGACGGTGACCGCGGCCAGCAACGGCAGCGCCAGCGGCAGCGCGCCGAACCGGGTGATCCTGCGGTGCAGGATGGTGCGCAGCGGCCCGATGGCGACCAGCAGGGCGCCGATCGAGGCGATGCCCGTCGGCCCGGAAAAGAGGGTCAGCGCGCCGATGATGCACGCGATCGCCACCGGCAGCAGCCGGCTGGTGGCCACCGCGCGCTCCACCGAACACCACGTCAGCAGGATGCCCAGGGCGATGATCGGCTCGGGGCGCAGCCCGTTGTCGAGCGGGAGCCAGACCGCCAGGAACGTGCCCGCCGCGGTCCAGGCCGCCGCGCGGTTCTGCTTGACCGCATGGCCGAGGCGGGGCATGACCTCCCGGCTGATCACCCACCAGCACGTCAGCGCCATCACCAGGGTCGGCAACCGCATCCAGATGCTGGTGGTGCTCACGTGGGCCCACAGCGCCAGCAGGTCGTAGTACCAGCCGAACGGTGCCTCGGGCGTGCCGAACCAGCGGTAGTAGTTGGCCATGTAGCCGGCGTGCTCGGACACCCGGGCCATGGTCAGGATGTAGCCGTCGTCGGAGGTGTTGGCGCCGACGAAATGCCACCACACCAGCACCGCGATCACCAGGGCGTCCAGCGCGCCGATGGACCACCAGCGCGCGGGTAGGAAGCGGCGGTGCCGGGTTCCGTCGGCGGTGTCGAGCCGGTGCAGCGCGACCAGGGAGGCGGCGGTCAGCACCAGCCCCAGGATCATCGCCGCCATCTTCAGCGGGGTGGGGCTGCTGCTGTAGCGGGTGTCGACGGTCGCCGAGAAGCTCAGCCCGGGCGGGGTCGGCCCGCTGAGATCGGTGAAGACGCCGACGATCTGAGGCCGGAAGTCGTAGCCGCTCTTCTCCCCCCGCAGCGGCGAGCCGGGATGCTCGGAATTGGGTCCCTGGGTCAGGCCGACGAACTCGGCGGTCACCCGGTCGGCGTGCGCGGTGAACGTCAGCCGCTGGCAGGCCGGGCCGAGCACCTGGCTCAGCGGGGCGCTCACCACCGGGACGTTGCGCACCACCAGCACCAGCTCGTCGTTGGCCCGCACGATCAGCAGGCCCCGGTCGACCGCCTTGGGCGCCTGCTTGGGCACCGTCGACAGCAACACCGTCTTGCCGGCGTTACCCCCGCCGGTCAGCCCGGCGGCGGCCTGACACGGGACGGTGATGTTCAAATCGGTGGCCACGTAACCGATCAGGGGCGCCTCGACGCTGCCGAAGGTGCCGTTCTGTGGCCAGTTCAGCTGGGCGGTGGTCTGGTCGACCGGCAGCAGCGGGGTGGCGATCGCCAGCAGCACGCCGAGCAGCCCGGCGACGGAAGCAACCAGCCGGGCGATCCGGTGATTGGTTTCCGTGGCTGACACGGTGCTAGATGCTAGTTCTTCCGCGGTGTGCGGCCCCGTTTGAGGCGTGGTCTCGGTGCTCATCGGTGGTTACGCCCCCGGTTTGCGGATGGCCAGCACGAAGGGGCCGACGCTGCGGACGTCGAAGCGCGGGCTGTCGAACAGGGCGCCGCGCAGATCGACGGTGTAGCGGCGCACGTTGGGCTGGTTGGGGTAGACGTCCTCGGCCAGCCGCAGGGTGTAGTTGCCGTTAGCACCGCGGCGCATCAAAAAGACCGTCGGAGGTGGCCAGGGGCAGGCATCCAGGGCGTGGATCAGCTCGTCGGCGGTCTTGAGTTTGGACCACTTGTCGATCTGCGCGGCCCGCAGGTCGAATTGCGCGAGCGGGTTGGCGTAGTGCGAGGTGAGCCCCTGGAATCCCCAGTAGGGGTAGAACGACAGGAAGCTGTAATCGGCCGTCATCACCACGGTCTGGTCGCGCGGCTTGCCGGTCACCTGCGTGATGTCGTGATCGATTGTCGCATAGAACTTTTCGGCGCTGGGCGGCCGCCGGTCGCCGCGCTGCCCGTTGCCGTCGGTGTCGGTGTAGGCGATGGTGAGGTCGGGGCGTAGCACGTCGGGGATGTCCTGGCTGAACGCGATCGCGGCGGTTAGGCCGATGGCGCCGGCCACCGGGACGATCGCGCGGCCGCGCGGCTTGAGGGCCAGCGTCGCCTCGAGGAAACCGAAGGCCCCGGCGGCCACCAGCAGCACGCTCAGCGTCGGCTGCAGCCGGAACGACAACAGAGTGACGCGCGCCAGCGTGGTGAGCATCGACAACAGCGACCACAGGTAGATCGCCACCACGCCGATGGCCAGCGCACCGGCCCGCACCGAGGAGCGCGCCCGCACCACCAGCCACAGGGTGCCGATCATGGCGACCACACCGAGCAGCGTGAACTGCAGCATCGGGAAGGTGAGCTCGGCCCCGTCGGCCGGCAGGTAGTGGGCGGCGCCCCCGGTGTTGCTGATCGGACTGCGCGCCGCTCGCACCAGGAACGGCAACCAGGTCGTGCAGCCGATCACCACGGCGATGCCGGCGATGACCGCCAGGCGTCGCAGCGGATCGAGCGCGGCCTTCACGCCGTCCCGGTGCCACCGCACCCCGGCCAGCCACAGCGCCATCAGCCCGATCGCGAACGCGCTGAACCCGAACAGCAGCGTGTACCAGGTGGCCGTCCACCCCAGGAAAATCCCTGCGCCGATCACCGCGCCCCAGCCCGCGCGCCGGCCCGCGTCCGGACGGTCCGCGGCCCGCAGCCCCGACCAGGTCAGCACCAGCACCGGCGGCAACAGCACGGTGATCATTGCCGAGTAGGGCTCGGGCGAGCCGTACGCCAGCGTGACCGCGGCCGTCGCGGCGGTGACGATCAGCGCGTACTCGAACCGGACCATCCGCCACCACAGCACCAGCGCGACCGCGACCGCGACGGCGATCGAGGTGATGGCCCACGGTTTGAAGACCTCCCACGCCGGCGTCCCGGACAGCGCCGCCGCGCGCCCGCCGATCCAGAACCAGCCGGGCGGGTAGAACGGCGGCAGCCCAAGGTAGGTCATGTCGCGCAGGGCGGGGCTGTCGGCGAGCCGGGTGACGTATTCGGTGCGGAACTGCTGGTCGACGGAGATGCCGAACAGATACAGCTTGGTGGCCCCCAGCGGCATGCCCAGGGTGACGACAGTGAACGCGGACACGAACACCAGCCCGCCCAGCTGGGCGATCAGCCGGTGCCCGCGCCGCCACACCCATCCGGTGGCGACCAGGCCGGCCAGGCAGCCGACCTGCCCGACGGTGGTCAGCGCGTGCAGTTGGTTGGACGACGGAAAGGCCGGCCACTGCACGCCAGAGATGGCGATCAGCGACACCACCGCGACGGCCACCGCAACCAGCGCCGCCAAGGCCATCTGGCCGAGGGTGGCCAGCGCGTTGCGCATGATCAGATTGGCAGCTTGCGGAAGATGGGACGCGGGACGTGTCGCAACACCATCATCACGTAACGGAATGCTGCTGGTGCCCAAACCAATTCCTTACCCTTTGCGGCCGCGGTGACCGCGAGGTTGGCGACGTACTCCTTGTCGACGGTCAGCGGCGCTTCCTTGACGTGCGCGCTCATCCGGGTACGCACCTGGCCGGGGCGAATCACCAGGACACGAACCCCGAACTCGCGCAACGCTTCTCCTAGCCCCAGGTAGAAGCCGTCCAGGCCCGCCTTGGTGGAGCCGTAGACGAAGTTGGACCGTCGCACCCGCTCACCGGCCGCCGAACTCATCGCGATGATCTGGCCGAAGCCCTGCGCCCGCATCTTCTCGGCTAACAGCACGCCCACCGAAACCGCTGCGGTGTAGTTGATTTCGGCGGCCAGCACGGCCTTGTGCTGGTTTTGCCACAGCTCCTCGGCGTCACCGAGGATGCCGAAGGCGACGATGGCCACATCGACATCACCGTTGGCGAACGCCTGATCGATCATCTTCGGGTGGGTGTCGGGGTCGGTGGCCTCGAAATCGATCAGCTCCACCGACCGCGCGCCGGCGGCCTTCATCTGCGCCACGGCGGCGTCGCGGCCCGGGTCGTTGGGCATGGCGGCCAGCACGATTCGCGCGTGCGCGTTCTGCAGGTAGCGCTCGCAAATGGCCAGCCCGATCTCGGAGGTGCCGCCGAGCAGCAGGATCGTCTGCGGATTCCCCACGGCGTCTAAAACCATTGGCGCACCATCTAGAGCAGCTCCAAACGTCGGGCCATGTCCGAGGCGAACACCCGTAAGGGGTCGACCTTGCGGCGTACCGCGATCCATTCGTCGATGCGCGGATACATGGCGTGGAAGGTTTCTGCGCTGACACGGGAGTCCTTGGCGGTGTAGACCCGTCCGCCGAATTCCAGTGCGCGCCGGTCGAGTTCGTTGAGGAACTCGTTGATCCCGGGCTTGTTGGGGAAGTCCATCGCGACGTTCCAACCGGCCATCGGGAAACTCAGTGGTGCGCGGTTGCCCGGGCCGAAAAGCTTGAACACGTTCAGCGCCGAGTAGTGGCCCGTGGTTTGGATCCAGCGGATGATGTCCTTGAATTCGTCCATCGCGTTCGGCGGGACCAGGAACTGATGCTGGGCGAAACCCCTTGGGCCGTAGGCGTTATTCCAGCCGCTGACCAGATCCAGCATGTGGTAGAACTGCGACAGGTTCTGGATCTTGCCCGAGTAGGTTCCGCCCAGCCGGTAATACGTCTCGCCGATGGCCATGAACGACAGCTTGTTCATCGCGCTCACCGGAAACACGTTCGGCACCGTCAGCAGCTGCGGCGCATCGAATTTCAGCGGGTTCTTGGCGAGCTTCTTCGGCAATTGGTCCAGCTTCGCCAGGCTGCCGCGGCTGACCGCGGCCCGGCCGAGCTTCGGGGGCGGACTGATCAGGTCGAACCACGCGCTGGAGTAGGTGTAGTTGGCTTCGCTGCCGTCCAGGTGCACGGCCACCGTCTCGTCGAGATCCTTGGTGGCCACGCCGTCGGCGATGAAATAGGCCGTCTCCGTGGGCGTCATGGCGATGGTGGCGCGCAGCACGATCCCGGTCAGGCCGTTGCCCCCGACGGTGGCCCAGAACAGCTCGGCGTCGTCGCCGTCGGGGGTGATGGTGCGCACGGAGCCGTCGGCCATGAGCAGGTCCATCGACCGCACGTGGTTGCCGAAGCTGCCCGCGCTGTGATGGTTCTTGCCGTGGATGTCGCAGGCGATCGCCCCGCCGACGGTGACCTGGCGGGTGCCCGGCAGCACCGGGACCCAGAGCCCGAACGGCAGCGCCGCCTTCATCAATTGGTCCAGGCTGACCCCGGCGTCGACATCGACCAGCCGGGTGTCGGCGCTGATCCAGTGAATGCGGTTGAGCGCGGTCATGTCGATCACCAGGCCGCCGCCGTTTTGCGCGTTGTCGCCGTAGGAGCGGCCCAGCCCGCGGGCGATCACGCCCCGGCCGCCCGAGCCGGCCGCCCGGGCCACCGCCTTGGCGATCACCTCCGGATCACGGGTGGACAGCACCTGGGCCACCGACGGTGCGGTGCGCCCAAAGCCCATCAGCCGGGTGGGCTTGGTCACGGGATCGGTGCTCGACATCGTCAAAGAGGGTACCGCCTGCTCCGGCGGCGATGCGGGACGCAGGCGCCCCGCTGAGGAGGCGGGCGATCCGGGCTGGGCCGGAGGCGGCTCAGTGGATGCGGAAGATCACGGCCCGCTGCACGACGAAGTTGATCACCGTCGCGGTGCCCTGCGCGATCACGAACGCGACAGGGATCGCCCACGCTTGGTAGTGCAGAAACGCCAGGCACAGGTGGTTCAGCCCGACCTGCACGGCGAAGGTGATGGCGTAGAGGACCATGACCGCGACGAACCGGGCGGTGCTGGGGGGCGCCTGGAAGGTCCACCGGCGGTTGATCAGGTAGGCGGTGATGGTGCCGACGATGAAGCTGATGGACTTGGCCACGTCGACCTGTACGTGCGCCGCTTTGAACAGCAGCACGTAGAGCCCGAAGTCCACGATCCCCGCCAGGCCGCCGGTGACGACGAAGCGCGTGACCTGTGTCGTCAGACTCAGGCGCGCCGGCGCGGCCGGGGACTCGGGGGGAAGCATTGGGGGAGTCTAACGGGACCGCCGGGCACCGGCGGGCAGCGTCAGCGGGGCAGTTTGACCGCGATCAACTCGACCTGGTTCTCGCCCTGGGGCGTCGAGTACGTCACCGTGTCGCCCGGCTTGCGCCCGGCCAGGGCCTGGGCCAGCGGGCTGCGCGCGGTCAGCGTCTCGGCCTCCCGGCCGACGGGCGTCTCCTCGACGATCGAGATCACGTGCATGGTGACCACTTCGCCGTCGGCGAACCGCAGTGTCACCTCGGTGCCGCCGGGCAGCGTCGCCGAGGAGTCGGAGTCCGGCGGCCCGGCCCGCAGACGCCGGTCCAGTTCGTTGATCCGGTCGGAAAGCACCACGAGTTCGTCGGCGCGCTGGATCGCCTCGGCCGCGTCGCCGTGATCGCCCACCATCCCGCGGTCGTTCTTGACTTCGGCCTCGAGGCGGTCGCGCCGCTGCCGCAGCCGGTCCAGCTCGGCTTCGAGGTTGTTCCGCGCGGCGTCCGCTGCCGATGGGGCTTTCTTGCTCACGTCCGTGGACCTTTCGCCCGGTGTGCTCAGGTGGCGTACCAGTGTGACACCACGATGAGCGACCCGCCACCATCTGCGGGAGAACCGGACATCAGAAGGGCGGCGGGTCGTTGTTGTGGGGCGCCGACCGCTCGGCGTGACGCGCTGCCTCGGCGCTGAAGCGGGCCTCGTTGATGCCGCGCTCCCAGCGGACCCGGGCGGCGCGATCCTCGGCGCGGGTTCGCTGCCGGACGGGCATCATGACCCCCCGGTTCTGCGAGGGTGCGGGCGCGACGGCCGGCAGTGACAGCGTCCCGGTCGGGACCGCCAGCGCCGGAAAGTACAGGCTGCCACCAGGTTTGGTGATGTACGTATGTCCCGTCGGCGACGTCCACACCACGGTGCCGTCGGGCAGCTGGCGATCCCGCCAGCCGTCGGGGCCCGTATAGAACGTCTTGAGCAGGTGATGGTGGCGGCAGAGCAGCTTGAGGTTGGACGGATGGGTGGGGCCGAGCGGAAACGGCACCGTGTGGTCGATGTCGCAGACGTCGGCCGGGGCGTCGCAGCCGGGGAATCGGCATGTCAGGTCGCGGAAGCGGACGAATTCGGCCAGCGCGGTCGACGGCCGGTACCCGGGCTCCGCCCGGTCCGGCGGCGGCGAGAGCGGCTTGGTCTTCGCGACACCAGCCAACTCGCGCAGCGAGCCCGTCGGCAACGGACCGAACCCCGGCAGCAGCGCCGGCGCGCGCGCCTCGCCGCCGACCGCGGCCGGCTCGGCCAGCACATGGACCACGACATTGGTTCCCGGGGGCCGCTGCGCCGCAGGGCAATCCGGGCAGCCACAGTCGCAGCGCAAGACCGTCTGCCCGGCGGCCATCGCGCCCATCGCATCGGCGCGACGCTGGGCCTTGGTGCGGGAATCGTTCCGGCACACCGAATCGGCCAACGCGTCGAGCGCGCGGTCCACCGCGGCGGCATCGGTGGGACGCACCCTCGCCGAGATCTCGGCCAGCCCCGGGCTGATGGGCCCGATCTCGACACGGCGATCTTGACTGCGCATCCCCGGCACGCGCACCCCTGCGGGATCGATGCGCGCCACCCACATGTCAATGCGCTCGGCCATTTTCGGCCCCGACAGCCGCATCCATTTCGGCGCGTGCCGGGCGACCGCGGCGTCTAGCCGGGCGATCAACTCGGGGTCCTCGATCAGCTCGGTGCGGTACACCACCGCCGCCATCAACCGGAAATCGATGTGGCCCTGGGCGAAGACCTCAGCGACCCGGGGCAGCCGCTCGCGCAACGCGATCGCATAGTGCAAGCGCCCGGACGCGCGGCCCCGACTGATGCCCAGCGCGGCCGCCACCTCGGCGACCACGTTCTCGTGTCCGTCGACCGCCCAATTGAAACGGTCGGCGTCGTCGTCCGGCGCCCGACGCGCATACAGCTCGCCGATCGCCGCCAACTCGCGCGCGCAGTGCGCGTTCTGCGCCCGGGCCGCCGCGGTGACGCGGTCCAGCACACCGGCGTCGTCGACGCCCTGAAACGCCAGGTCACGCGGCACTGCTTCGAACATACGTTCGATGATAGCGCCGCCCTGTGACAAGTCAGGGAAACGCTAAACCCAGTAGGGCACCCGGGCGCGGTACTGGCGCATCGCGAAGGCCGCGAACACCCAACCGACGGCCGTCAACACCAGCACCACGGCCCAGTGCCGCAGCTCCTGGTGCGCCCCGAGTAGCGGCGCGCGAACGATGTCGAGGTAGTGCAGCAGCGGGTTGAGTTCGACGATGCGGGACCACCGCCCGGCGCCCTGCTGGCGCAAGGTGTCGTCGTTCCAGATGATCGGCGTCATGAAGAACAGCAACTGCACGACGGAGAACAGCAGCGGACCGATGTCGCGGTAGCGGGTCGCGAGGATGCCGAAACACAGTGACACCCAAATGCAATTGAGCACGATCAGCGCCAGCGCCGGGAGCACCGCGAGGTCGGCCCACGACCATGGCTTGGGATAGATCATCGCGATCACCGCGTAGATGACGATGTTGTGCGCGAACAGGATGACCTGCCGCCACACCAGTCGGTAGACATGCACGCTCAGCGGGGTGGGCAGCTGCTTGATCAACCCCTCGTTGGCGACGAACACGTCGGCGCCCTCCAGGATGGCGGCGTTGATCAGGTTCCAGATGATCAGGCCCAGCGTCACGTACGGCAGATGCACGGACAGCTCGAGGTGAAACAGCTTGGAGTACAGGCCACCCATGGCCACGGCGGTGGTGCCCGTCGCGATGGTGATCCAGAACGGCCCCAGCACCGAGCGCCGGTAACGCTGCTTGATGTCCTGCCAGCCCAGATGCAGCCAGAGCTCGTGACGACGGAAACCGTCGACCAGGTCGCGGCGGGCCCGGGTGAATGTCCGCGACTGCGCCGCCGCGTCAAGGAACGTCACGGGCGCCACTCCTCCTCATCGCTTTGCTCTGCATCGTCGTCGGCGCGCGTCATGGGCGCCATCCTCCCGGCTTCCCGAACTGTTCACGACGTCCCAAGCGCCGCAACCGGATCCACTCGGCCAGGCCACGGGGGTCGCGACGGGTCATCAGAAAGAACCAGCCGAACCGGACCCATTCCTGCACGACCAGCTTGCGCAGCCCGGGCTGTGACTGCAGGTAGCCGCGGTTGCGGTAGGTGAAGAACCGCTTGGTGGCATTGTCGGGATATTGGGTGTGCATCCGGCCGCCGAGAATCGGGCGGAACTCGTCGGATCCGCACGGATGCAGGTAGACCGCGTCCAGGCAGGTTCCGAACGGCAGGCCGGAACGCACCAGCCGCCGGTGCATTTCGACCTCGTCGCCCCGGATGAACAGCCGCAGATCCGGGACGCCGACCGATTCCAGCGTGGCGGCCCGGAACAGCGCACCGTTGAACAACGACGCGATGCCGCGCAACAGGTCCTGCCCGGTTTCGGTGCGCAATTCGCTTGCGCGCCTGCGCCATACCAGGCCGCGGCGCAACGGAAACGCCAACCGCTCGGCATCGTCCATGTTGCAGACCATCGGTGACACCTCGGCCAGGCCGTGCTTGTCCGCGCACGCCAGCAGGGTGGCAAGGACATGCGAATCCTGCGGGCGCCCGTCGTCGTCGGCCAGCCACACCCAATCGGCGCCCAGGGCCAACGCGTGCAGCATGCCCAGCGCGAAACCGCCGGCTCCGCCGAGGTTGCGTCGCGATCCCAGATAGGTGGTCGGAATGGGTTGTCCCGCAACCAGTTCGCGGACACGGCCGTCACCGGAGAAATCGTTGTCCACGACGATGAGGTGGTCGGGCAGCCGCGTTTGCGTGCTCAGCACATCGAGGGACTTGGCCAGCTCGTCGGGGCGCCGGTGGGTGACGACGACGGCGACGACGGTGTCGCTCATGGCTGTCCGGCCGTCTCGGCCAGCACCTCGCGCACGTGCCGGGCCGCATCCTCCCCCTCGTACGCCCGCACGACGTCCTCGATGCCGCCGGTCATGCGGATCACACCGTGGTCGATCCACATCGCCGTCTTGCACAGCCGGGCCAGGAATTCGTTGGAGTGGCTGGCGAACACCAGGATTCCGGACCGCTCCACCAGCCCCTGCAACCGCGACTGCGCCTTCTTCATGAAGTCGGCGTCCACCGCGCCCAATCCCTCGTCGAGCAACAGGATCTCGGGATCGATGCTGGTGACCACGCCCATCGCCAGCCGGACCCGCATGCCGGTGGAATACGTGCGCAGCGGCATCGACAGGTAGTCACCCAGCTCGGTGAACTCGGCGATCTCGTCGACCTTGGACTGCATCTGCTTTCGGGTCTGCCCGAGGAACAGGCCGCGGATGATGATGTTCTCGTAGCCGGAGATCTCGGGGTCCATCCCGACGCCGAGATCGAAGATCGGCGCTACCCGCCCGGTGACCTGCGCCCAGCCCCGGGTGGGCTCATAGATGCCCGAAAGTAGGCGCAGCAGAGTCGATTTCCCCGCTCCATTGTGGCCGACCAGGCCGACCCGGTCGCCCAGCTCGAGGGACATGGTGATGTCCCGCAACGCTTCGACGACGACCACGTTGGAGTTGTTGCGTCCGATCGTGCCGCCCGCCTTGCCCAAGAAGGCCTTCTTCAACGAACGCGACTTGGCGTCGAAGATGGGAAATTCGACCCACGCGTTGTGCGTCTTGATGTGAGGACCCGACACCGTGAACTACTCGAGGTCGCTTACAGGTACTGGCCGTGCCCGGGCGCGCCGCCCGCCTTGCCGACGCCCGGGGGGAGCGCGCCCTGGCGCATCTTTTCCAGCTGGGCGCGGGCGGCCATCTGCTGGGCGAACAGCGCGGTCTGGATGCCGTGGAACAGCCCCTCCAGCCAGCCCACCAACTGCGCTTGGGCGATGCGCAATTCGGCGTCCGACGGCGCGGCGTCCTCGTTGAAGGGCAGGGTGAGGCGGTCGAGTTCCTCACGCAGTTCCGGCGCCAGGCCCTCTTCCAGTTCCCGGATGCTGGTGGCGTGGATCTCACGCAGCCGGTTGCGGCTGGCGTCATCCAGCGGCGCTGCGCGCACTTCCTCGAGCAGTTGCTTGATCATGGTCCCGATCCGCATCACCTTTGCCGGCTGCTCGACCAGATCGGTCAGGGAGCGCTCGTCGGAGTCATCGTCGGTGATCGCCATCATCCGCGGGTCGACGCCGCCGATGATTTCGACGTCGTCGTCATCGTTGCGGGTACTCAAAACTTCACCATCCTTCGTGGACTATGGGTGTGGCGTCGTGCCGCTTGGTCGCCATTCATAAATTCGGGCGCCGCCATTGTCGTAGATCAACGCCCACGACTTCGACTTATCCAATGACACTAGTCCGTCGGGTACGGCGAACCCCCGGACAGTCGGCGCACTCGTGTAGATGTACCGGATATTTAGCGCCTTGATCGCTTCGAGGACCCTCGGATCGGAATCGCCCCGCCGCGCCGAGGTCCAGAAGATGTAGCGGTTGGGACCGGGCCCCATCTGTTGCGGGTAGTCGTAGTGCGTCCAGAGCGGGTGCAGATCGGCGACGGCGTACATCCACGCGGTACCGTCGGTGTTGGCGTTGCCGATCAGGGTCTCGCGGGCCCCGGGGAGCTTGGCCAGATACGCCATGGCCATCAGATCGCGTTGGTCGATCATCACCGAGTCGTATTTGTCGCCGAACAACCACAGGTGCCGATAGAGGTAGTGGCGCGCGCTGAGCACCGTGGTCGCCACCAGCAGCACCGCGGTGACCGACACCCAGACCGGGGCGGGCAGCGGTTTGAACCGGTCCGACAGCCGTCGGGCCCCGGCCACGACGCCGATCACGATCGCGAACAACGCGATGCCGGCCATCGGCTCCAGCAGCAGGGTGGTGGCGGCCGCGATCCGGCGCGGATCCTTGTAGAAGAACTCGCCGAACATCCCGGCCACCGCGCCGACGGGGCCACCGATCGGATTTCCTGCGTCGACGTTCACCACGATCAGCAGCAGCCACAGGGCCAGCGGCCACCAGATCCGCTTGACCAGCAGGATGACACCGCCGATGGCGGCCAGCGCGATCAGCCCGTATTGGACCGGGAAGTCGTTGAGGTGGCGGGAGTGCTGGAAGACGGCGTCGAACAGCCCCCGCTTCTTGCTGAGGTAGGTGAGGAACGAGTGCCCGGCGATGATGTCTTCCTGTTCCTGCACGCTGATGAACTGCGGCAACAGGATCAACCCCGACACCACCGCGACGCACGCCAGGGCCGCCACATCGGCCAGCCTGCCGCGCACGGGACGCCACAGCGCATCCAGGAGCCACCAGGCCAGCAGCAACAGCAGCACGATCACACCGCCGGTGATGTGCACCGACATGACACCCACCAGCGCCAGCACGGCCGCGGGGATGCGGTCGCGGTGCCGCAACGTGGAGGTGATCAGCACGAACGCCGGCACCGCGGCGCCGTAGGCGGCCAGGTTGGGCATCGCGGCGACGGCGAACTCGACATAGGGGACCGCCGTGAACGACGCGGCCAGCGTGGCTGCGGTCGCCGCGGCCCCCGCGCTGCGCCATTCGTCCCAGGTCGGGCGCAGCACCCGCCAGGTGAGCATCGCCGCGCCGGTCGGAAACAGCCACACCGATGCGGCGACCGAGCTCAACGTGTAGCCCGTGGTCGGCGCCGCCCCGGTCAGCTGGCAGAACACCGCGGTCAGCGCGTGGAACACCGACGGGTAATACAGCGTGTGGTGCGTCTCGACGTTGCGCAGCTCGCCCATGTGGGTGGAGGACGCCTGGCCGGTGTCGAGGATGAACCGCACCTCGTTGGCGTGCCACACCGCATCCCAGGTGCTCGGGATGGTCTGCCAATGACCGTCCAGGCCGCGGTAGGCGGCCCACATGATGAGCAGGGCCCCCAGCGCCACCCCGGCCGCCACCGTGATCGCCGGCCAGCGGCCGATCCTGCGGGTCTCGGCGTCGCGGTCGCGGTAGCGGCCGAGCAGCAGTTGGAAACCGGTCATCACCAGGCACATGACGACCAACGCGGCCAGCGCGGTCCAGCCGTTCCACGGTATTCCGATGGCACCAAACGGAATAATGGCGAGCGCAACCACGCCGTAGGTCAGCGCCGGGCCCACCGCAACAGCGACCGGCCAAGACAACTGACTGATACGTGCGATGATCGCCCCGGGCGCTATCAGCAAAAACAATGCAATGAGCGTTCCGAACCAGAGCCCCACTCGACTAGTATGGCTGGCCGGGTGCCCTGGCTCGGGAGGCCACCGACTGGCCGGAACGGCTTGGACCCTTTCAAGGCACCCGCTACCGTCGCAGTTTCGCAAAAACGCGAAAGCTTTAAGGTGGCCCACATGGCATACGACGTCGCCCGGGTGCGCGGACTGCATCCGTCGCTGGGTGACGGGTGGGTGCACTTCGACGCTCCCGCCGGGATGCTGATTCCCGACTCCGTCGCGACGACGGTGTCGACGGCTTTCCGCAGGTCTGCGCCCACCACCGTGGGGGCGCACCCCTCGGCGCAGCGCAGCGCCGCCATCTTGGAGGCGGCCCGGGCGGCCGTGGCCGATCTGTTCAACGTCGAACCCGCCGGCGTCGTGCTGGGCGCCGATCGCGCGATCCTGCTGTCCGCGCTGGCCGAGGCGTCGTCGTCGCGCGCCGGCCTGGGCTACGAGGTCATCGTCAGCCGCCTGGACGAGGAAGCCAACATCGCCCCGTGGCTGCGGGCGGCGCACCGGTACGGGGCGAAGGTCAAGTGGGCCGAGATCGACATCGAGACGGGCGAGCTGCCGACGTGGCAGTGGGAGGGCCTGATCGGGAAGTCGACTCGGCTGGTCGCCGTCGCCTCGGCGTCCGCGACGATGGGCACGGTCACCGACCTGCGGGCGATGACCAAGCTGGTGCACGACGTCGGCGGCCTGGTGGTGGTCGACCATTCCGCCGCGGCGCCCTACCGGCTGCTCGACATGAGGGAAACCGACGCCGACGTGGTGGCGGTGAACGCCGCCGCGTGGGGCGGCCCGCCGATCGGCGCGATCGTGTTCCGCGATCCGCTGCTACTCAACTCGTTCCATTCCATCTCGGCCGACCCCAAGGCCACGGGCGCGGCGCGGCTGGAGATCGGTGCGCACCAGTTCGGGCTGCTGGCCGGGCTGGTCGCCAGCATCGAGTACCTGGCGTCGCTCGACGAATCCGCCCGCGGCACCCGGCGCGAACGCCTGGCGGTGTCGATGCAGTCCGCCACCTCGTACCTGAATCGGATCTATGACTACCTGATGGTGTCGTTGCGCTCGTTGCCGTTGGTGATGGTCATCGGCCGCCCGGAGGTGCGGATCCCGGTGGTCAGCTTCGTTTTGAACGGCGTGCCCGCCGAACGAGTGGTGCAGCGGTTGGCGGACAACGGGATTCTGGCCGTCACCAACGAAAGCTCCCGCGCGCTCGACGTGCTGGGCGTCAACGACATCGGCGGCGCGGTCACCGTCGGGCTGGCGCACTATTCGACGACGGCCGAGGTCGACCAGTTGGTGCGCGCGCTGGCCTCCCTGGGCTAGACCGTCAGGACGATCTTCCCGGTCACCTTGCCGTCCACCAGTCGCTGGTGCGCGTCGCCGGCCTGCTGAATGGGCAAGCGGGCGCCGATGATCGGCCGCACCCGTCCGTCGGCCACCATGGGCCACACCGAGGCCGTCACCGCCTGCACGATGTCGCTTTTGCTGTTCGCCCCGGTGGCCGGACGGCCCCGCAGCGTGGTGCCGATGACCCGCGCCCGCTTGGCGAGCAGTTTGCCGATGTTGAGCTCGCCCTTGACGCCGCCCTGCATGCCGATGATGACGAGCTGCCCGTCGCTGGCCAGGGCGTCGATGTTGCGATCCAGGTAGGCCGCGCCCATGATGTCGAGGATCACGTCGGCACCGCCGGACTCCTGTAGCCGCGCGACGAAGTCTTCGTCGTGGTAGTTGATGGTGATGTCGGCGCCCAGCTCGCGGCAGAAGTCGAGCTTCTCCGCCGAGCCGGCGGTGACCGCCACCCGGGCCCCGAGCGCCCGCGCGATCTGGATCGCGTGGCTGCCGATGCCGCTGGCCCCGCCGTGCGCGAGCAGTAGCTGGCCCCGGCTCAGGCCCGCGATGAGCACCACGTTCGACCACACCGTGCAGGCCACTTCGGGCAGCCCGGCCGCGTCGACGAGGTCCACACCGGACGGAATCGGCAGCACCTGGCCGGCGGGAACGGCGACGTACTCGGCGTACCCCCCGCCCGCCAGCAACGCGCAAACCTCTTGCCCCGCAGACCATTCCGTGACACCGTCGCCGACTTCGGTGATGACACCGGACACCTCCATGCCGATGATTTCGCTCGCGCCGGGCGGCGGCGGGTACTTGCCGGCGGCCTGCAGCACGTCGGCGCGATTCACACCGGCGGCGGCCACCTTGACCACGACCTCGCCGGGCCGAGCGGACACGTCGGCCACTTCTTGCCAGGACAGTTGACCGGAGGATTCGGCGACGATGGCTCGCATGGCGGCCACGCTACCGGCCCCCGTTACCCTTGTCCGTGGTGGCGTGGCAGAGCGGCCTAATGCACTCGCCTTGAAAGCGAGAGACGGCTAAAACCGTCCGGGGGTTCAAATCCCTCCGCCACCGCCCTGAAGTTACTCGACGCTCTGGTGCAGCGTCGGCGCGTAGCGCAGCACCGCACCGATCCCGTCGGCCGGCGAGATCCGCTCGTCGGTGCGCACCAGGGCCGCGCCCACCGAAATCGCCGATACCGGCAACGCCTCGTCGGCCCGCAGCGTCTTGGCGGGAGCGGCGCCCTGCTCCGACAACACGTTCTCATCGGGGGCGACGGTCGTCAGGCCCTCGTCGGCCACCACGGTGGCGTCGCCGATGTCACCGATGATCAATGTCTCCACCGCGCCCTGGCGCAGCGCCGAGCACACCGGACCGAGTCCCTCGGCCGCCAGCCCGGACTGCCGCCCGATCTCGGCGGTAAACCGTTGTGCCGCATCGTCGATCGTGCGCAGCTGGCGTTTGACGAACTCGTCCTCGATGGCCTGCTCGATCTCGCCGAAGTCATGCCCGCTGTGCCGCGCCCCAACCTCGAGGGCCACCGCGCGGTCGTGCAGTCGCTCCGGCAGCGCGGCCAGCAGGTCGGAGCGCGACCGCACCTCACCGACCACGAAGATCACCTCGATCGCCTTGTCGTCGGCGAGTTCGGCGACGCGATCGGCGACCGCACGCACGTTCTTGCGGGCGGCCTCGTCGGTGCGCAGCTGGGGGTCGCCGTATCCGGCGGTCTCGGCCCCCGCGGCCTTGTGCACGGGGTAGCCACCGCCGTCGACCGTCTCGGTGCGCAGCGTCCCGCCGAGGTGGGTCATGATGTCGGCGCCGCTGTGGTCGACGACCACCAGGACATAGTCCGGGTGATCGAAGCTCTGCTCCAGAATCGGTACCAGGTAAGGCAATTCGGACACCCGGACCACGCTCGCGGCGGGGCCGCGAGCCAGGTGCTCGTTGATCACCACACCGTCGGCGCTGGCGATCACCGCCCGTCCACTTCGGCCGATCGGGGGACGCAGGTTCATGGCCGCGTCCTCGATCGCGGCGATCACCGCGGCGTCGGCGTGTGCGCGTTCGAGGTCTTCTTTGATCGCCCGCCACTTGAGCTCGAGTTGAGCCTCGGCGTCATGGGTGTCGTGCGAGTCGTCGAAATACACCGAAACGAACGGCCCCGGTGCGTCCAGCAGCTTGCGGAAGCGTTGCGAGTCCATGCCTTGTTGGTTGCCCCGCGAGCCGGAGCACAAACACCGTCAGCTTCGATCGCCCTCGCTGTCGTCGAAGAAATGCCAATCGCCGTCGTGCTCGACTTCCATGCGCCAGCCGAGCTCGCTGTTGTCGGCCTTGTTGTCGACGAACCATGCGTGTGCGTCGTCGGCGCTGTCGATGTCTTTCGTCGCGACGACGTCGCCTTTCGGATTGAGCACTCGATAGGTAGCCATGCCGGCAGGGTTCCCACTGCCGTGGCCGTTAACCGGTGGGGATTTCGGCGGCGATCGTGTCCATCAGGGCCGTGTACCGGCGGGCTTCGGGATCCCGCCCGGGTTTGCCGCTGCTCACCACCCCGGCCGCCAGCCCGCGCGCGGGGTCGGCCCAGATCGCGATGTTGACCAGGCCGAGGTTGCCGAAGGCGTGCGGCGCGTTGCGCCCGAAGGGTCCCCACCGGTTGGTGCCGAGGATGTAGCCGGTGCCCCAGCGGGCCGGTTGCAGCCCGACCGCGAAATCCGGTCGCAGCCTTCGGCATTCGGCTATCGCGCCGTACATGGTCTCCGGTCTGATCACCCGCACACCGTCGAGTTCGCCTCCGCGACGCCAGATCTCGGCGAACCGCGACATCTCCTGGGCGTTCGACACCGTGTTGGACGACGGGATGATGGTGGTCAAGAACAACTTGGAGTTCGTGTACGGAATGATCTCGTGCACGGTTCCGCCGATCGCCTTGCGGAAGATCTGGGCGACCACCGGCGGTAGCGTCCGCCCGGTGGCGTGGCTCGGCGCCACCAGCGCCACGTCCTTCTCGGCGACGCCGAAGTTGGTCCAGCGGAAGCCGAGCGGGTCGAGGATCTCGGTGCCCAGGATTTCGCGAATTTCCTTGCCGGTGGCCGCATACACGATCTCGCGCACCAGCGGACCCCAGGTCAGCGCGTGGTACATGTGGAACAGCCCGGGACGGTACAGGGGCCGCAATTCGCCGAGCTTGCGTTGCGCGTACTCGTGGTCGTCGGCGCGCGTGACGTCCGGCCGCGGGCCGGTCGGGAACGGCAGCCCGGCGCTGTGCGTCATCACGTGCCGGATGGTGATCCGGTGCTTGCCGTGGCTGGTGAAGGTGGGGATGTAGTCGCAGACCCGGTCGTCGAGTGAGAAGACGCCGCGCTCGGCGAGCATGTGTACCACGGTCGCCGCCATCCCCTTGGCCGCCGAGTACACGCAAAACGGGGTATCGGGCGTGACGGGGATCCGCTCGGCGTCCGGTGGGTCGCTCGGGGCGTTGCCCCAGCCGTGGCCGATCGCGCGGTTGAGCACCACGCGCCCGTGCTGCCGCAGGCACAACTGGATCGCCGGATGGAACCCGGCCCGGTACCAATGCCGCGCCGCCTGCCAGATCCGGTCGATGGCGGCGCTGTCGATTTCGGAGTGGTCTTCCGCACCGATCGTCGTCACCGCGTCCAGGTCGGCCGGGACGCGGATCTTGCCGTCAGGAGTCACTTCAGCGAGGGTACGTGCCGCCGGACTACTCCCCGGTGAACTGCGGTGGGCGCTTCTCGAAGGTCGCCGTGATGCCCTCGGTCAGGTCCTTGGACGGCAGGAACGCCGCGTTCCAGGCAGCCACGTACCGCAGGCTTTCGGAGACCGCCGCGATGCGCTGCTGGTCGAGGACGTCCTTGACGCCGTGGACGGTCAGCGGGGGATTGGCGGCGATCTCCGTGGCGGTGGCGTGGGCCGCGGCCAGCGTGGCCTCGGCGTCGGCGTACACGTCGTTGACCAGCCCGATCTTCTCGGCGCGGGCCGCGTCGATGTCCTTGCCGGTGAGCGCCAGCTCACGCAGGTGCCCGTCGTTGAGGATCAGCGGGAGGCGGGCCAGGCTGCCGACGTCGGCGACGATGGCGAGTTTGACCTCGCGCACCGAGAACTTGGCGTCGGCGCTGGCGTAGCGGATGTCCACCGCCGAGATCAGGTCGACGCCGCCGCCGATGCACCAGCCGTGCACCGCGGCGATGGTGGGGGTGCGGCAGTCGGCGACCGCGTTGATCGCGCCCTGCATGCGCAGCACCGTTCGGTGAAATTCGGCCCGCGGCCGCGCCGAGGCGCCCTCACCCAGCACCCCCGACAGCGTCCCGCCCATCGCGGCGAGGTCCAGGCCGTAGCTGAAGTTGCGGCCCGAACCGGTGAGCACGATGGCCCGCACCTCGGGGTCGGCGTCCAACTCCGGAAACAGCTCGGGCAGCTCGGACCAGAAGGCGGGCCCCATCGCATTGCCCTTGCCGGGCCCGATCAGCGTCACCTGCGCGACGTGGTCTTTCTTCTCCACGGTGACGGATTCGTATGCTTGCGCCATATCGAGACCGTAGCGTGGCGAATATGGCTCCTGACTTGCGACCCGGCCCGCATTCACCGCCGACCGACGAGCTGCACAGCGCCGAGGACACCCTGGGGGTGCTGCAGCGGGTCCTGCACACCATCGCCGCCGACGACCTGTCGCGGCCGACGCCCTGCGCGGATTTCGACGTCGCGCAGCTGACCGGGCACCTGCTGAATTCGATCAAAGCCCTCGGGGGCATGGTGGGCGCCGACGTTCCCGAACCCGCCGAAGGCGATTCGGTGGAGCGCCAGGTGGTGGCCGCGGCGCGGCCGGCGCTGGACGCCTGGCACCGGCACGGGCTGGGCGGGACGGTGCCGTTCGGCAAGGGCGAGATGCCCGCCAAGAGCGCGTGCGCCGTCCTGTCGATCGAATTCCTGGTGCACGCCTGGGATTACGCGGCCGCGACGAACCGCGAGGTCGACGCCCCCGAGCCGCTGTCCGAATACGTGCTGGGCCTGGCTCGCCACATCATCAGGCCGGAGCTACGCGGCGGCGCCGGATTCGACGACCCGGTCGCCGTGCCCGCGGACGCCGGCGCCCTCGAGCAGTTGGTCGCGTTCACCGGCCGCAACCCGGCGCGATAGTCCGCCCTTCGGCTCTCGCCCGTCGAGTGTGAAGCCTGGGCTTTGGGTGTGAAGCCGCGTCGGGTCCGCGCGGCGTGTCGTCGGCGTGGACGCACAATCAAAGCCGCCAGTTCACACTGGACGGCTCGCAGGTCGAGACGCTAGACGCGCTCGAGGTAGAAGTAGTAGTACTTGCCGTTGTCCCGAACGCCCTTGCCGTTCATGATCCCCATCACGGCGTTGTCGTCGATCTTCTTGAAGTGATCGTGCACGGGCTGGCCGTCGTAGACCATGGTGGCGGTGACCTCCCCGCGGAAGTCCTCCAGCCACAGGCTGGCCTCGCCCTTGCCCATTTCCACGTTCGAGAACTTGTTGCCGTCGGCGTCCAGGCAGACGAGCGGCTGCACGTCGCTGACGGATTTGAAGGTCTTGCCGTACCACCCGGCTTTTTCCAGTTGGCCGTTCATCTTGTGGCCGGTCTGGAACTCGCCGCCCTTCCACTCGCCGAGCATCCCGTCGAGGGTCGCGGGCGAAAGCTCGGCCCAGAATTCGTCGAGCTCGGAATCCGCGATGTCGCCGCTGCGCTCTTTGAATTCGGTGAACTTCTTTCGGGCGAGGTCCACGGCTCTCCTCAGGATTCGGTGCGGGCTATCCAATCGCGGGCGAAACGCAGCAGAGCGTCATTTTCGTCCGGAGCACCAATGGTGACACGAACGCCTTCGTCCGCGAACGGCCGCACCACCAGGTGCGCTTCGGCGGCCTGCTCGGTGAAGTCCATGGTGCGCGACCCCAGTGGTAGCCAGACGAAGTTCGACTGCGACGGCGGCAGCTCGAACCCGGCGTCGCGCAGGGCGTCACTCACGCGGGTGCGCTCGCCGACCAGTGCGTCGGTGCGGGCCATCAACTCGGCCGAGGCGTCCAGCGACGCGATGGCGGCCGCCTGCGCGACGTTCGTCACCGCAAACGGCATGACGACCTTGTCCAGGGCGGTGATCAGGTCGGGGTGGGCGACCGCATAGCCGACCCGCAGGCCCGCCAACCCGTACGCCTTCGAAAAGGTCCGCAGCACAACGACATTGCTGCGGGTGAGGGCCAGCTCGAGGCTGTTGGGCAGCATGCCGTCGCGGACGTACTCGACATAGGCCTCGTCGAGGGCGACGAGGATGTGCGACGGAATGGCGTCCACGAATCGGGCCAGCGCGTCCGGGTCGACGACCGTGGACGTCGGGTTGTTGGGGTTGCAGACGAAGATCAGCCGGGTGCGGTCGGTGATCGCCGCGAGCATCGCGTCGAGGTCATGCGTGTGATCGGTCAGCGGCACCCGCACGGTCGTCGCGCCGGACACCTGAATGATGGGCAGGTAGCACTCGAAGCTGCGCCAGCCGATCATCACCTCGTCGCCGGCCGCGGCGGTGATCTGAACGAGCTGCTGGCACAAGGTGACCGAACCGCTGCCGACCGCGATGTGCTCGGGGGCGACGTCGGAACCCAGGTGCATGGCCAGCGCCGCCTTGAGGTCCACGCTGGCGTTGTCCGGGTAGCGGTTGACGACGGCGATGGCCCGCTCGATCGCCGCGTGCACGCTGGGTAGCGGGCCGTAAACGGTCTCGTTGCTGGCCAGCTTGATCGAGCCCGGCACGTTCTTGCCGGGCACATACACTGGCAGTCCGGCCAGTTCGGAGCGTAGACGGGCGGTCACTTCGACAGTTTATGTCTCAACTGTGTACAGTATGGCCGGTTCCGCGAGACCGGAAAGGGGTCGGTACCCTCAGAAAGTCCAAAAGGGAGGCGTGCCAGAGCGGCCGAATGGGGCTCACTGCTAATGAGTTGTCCCCCTCAAAGGGGACCGGAGGTTCAAATCCTCTCGCCTCCGCTGGGTCCTGAACGGAACACGGAACGACAACTGAAGAACAGGCGCCCGTAGCTCAACGGATAGAGCATCTGACTACGGATCAGAAGGTTAGGGGTTCGAATCCCTTCGGGCGCGCTCAGCCATTGTATGACGTCGGGTGATGCGTGACATTTTGCCTTCGGTTGATGCGTGTCAGTGTTTCGGCTGATGCGTGACAGTTGTTTCGGTTGATCGGTGACACTCCCTAGATGAGGGAGTTAAGTGTGGCTGAGCAGCGGTATCAGGCCGTGATGGCGGTGATCGGCGACGGGTTGTCGGTGTCACAGGCCGCAGAGAAGACCGGGGTGGCGCGTCAGACGCTGCACCGATGGCTGGCCCGTTATGAAGCCGCGGGCTTGGAAGGACTGGTGGATCGGTCGCATCGGCCGGTGTCGTGTCCGCATCAGATGCCCGGGCAGGTGGAGGCCGAGATGCTCGAGCTGCGCCGCTCGCGACCGTATTGGGGGCCGCGGCGGTTGGTGTTTGAGTTGGGCAAGCGCGGCGTGGTGCCGTTGCCCTCGGAGTCGGCGGCTTATCGGGCGTTGGTGCGAGCCGGGATGATTGACCCGAGTGTGCGGGATCGGCGCTCGCGCAAGTGGAAGCGCTGGGAACGCGGCGCCCCGATGGAGCTGTGGCAGATGGACATCGTGGGCGGGTTCCCGCTTGCCGATGGCACCAGCGCCAAAGCGCTAACCGGTATCGACGATCACTCGCGAATGTGTGTTTGCGCCCGATTAATGGCTCGTGAGCGCACCCGCGCGGTCTGCGACGGATTACAGGCGGCGCTGGCGGCTTACGGCGTGCCTGAGCAGATCTTGACCGATAACGGCAAGGTGTTCACCGGGCGGTTCAATCACCCGGTGGTCGAAGTGCTCTTTGATCGGATCTGCCGCGAAAACGGGATCGAGCATTTGTTGACCCAGCCGCGCAGCCCGACCACGACCGGCAAGATCGAGCGGTTTCACCGCAGTATGCGTGCTGAATTCCTCAGTAACAGGCTCGCTTTCGCGAATTTGAAGGTGGCCCAGCAGGCTCTTGATGAATGGGTGGACTACTACAACACCGCCCGGCCGCATCAATCGCTGGACATGGCCACACCGGTACAACGGTTCACCCCGGCCCCACCGGCGCCGGCATCAGCGGCGCCGCCGCCGCCAGGCGCCGATCGCGTAGGTGAGGATTGGGTTAGCCGCCGGGTGTGCGCCAACGGCATCGTGTGCGTGTCCTGGCAGCAAGTCAGCGTGGGACGCCACTATGCCGGCGCCCGCTGCGATGTCCACATTGACGGGGACCTGCTGCGGTTTTGGATTGGCCAGGATCTGGTCAAAACCGCCGCGCGTACCAGCCACGGCGAGGTACGAAACAAACGGGCCCTGCGTACCAGCGCACCGGCCTAAACCACAACACAGAGTGTCACCGATCAACCGACATAGAAATGTCACCGATCAACCGACTCTGAACAGGCGCGCTCAGCCATTTTCGTGCGTCAAACGTGTCACAGGCAGCGCGGTCTGCGCGTAATATCATCGGCCTCGGGCCTCAGTTCAGTTCCGTGCGAACATCGGAGTTGAGTCATGTCCCGTGTCACCAAAATCCTCGCCGCCCTGGTAATCGCCTCCAGCGCCCTGCTGACGTCTGCATGCGGTTGCAGTACAAGCGCAGCAGGTGTCACCACTTGCACCTTGTTGTAAGCGGCCGAATCATGTTGTGCCCTCGGGTTTGACGGAACCCGGGCACACCCGCGCCGCCGGCGCCGACCGCTAGCGTCCGCCGAACGGTCCGCCGAATGGCCCCCGACGGGGCGGCTCGGTCACCGTTTGGGTGACGGTGCTGGTCTCGGTGCTCGGCGTCACGGTGACCGTGCTGGGCGAGACGGTCGTCGTGGGAGTGTCGGTGCTCGGTGGCGGGACGGTCTCGGTGACCGTCTCGGTCGGGCCGCCACCGCCGCCGCCGTGGTGCCGGGGTGGCTCCGTCGTCGTGGTGGTCACCGGCGCGGTGGTGGACCGCGCCGGCGTCGTCGTGGTTGCCGGGGCAGGCGCCGGCGAATTGCTCGCAAGCTTGACCGCCGCGAAGACGACCGCGCCGAGCAGGAGCGCCCCTATGGCGCCTGCTGCGACCAGCGCCGCCGGGCGGCGGTACCAGGGCGTCGGGGGCTCGGGCGGCTCCGGCGCGGCGTCGTAATAGCCGCCGCCGTACCGCGCGGCCGCGGTGGGCTCGGAGTAGTAATCCGGTTCCTCGGGATAGGGCGGCACGAGACGAATGCTAGTAGGTCAGCCCTCGTTGTCGATGAGGCGCAGCGCCCGCTCGAACAGATGCACGGTGGCGGCGTGCAATTGGTCGCCTACCTCCCTCTCCGCCTTTCCCGCGCAGGCCCGGGCCAGCGTCCCCTCGATCACGATCCCCAGCTTGAAGCAGGCCAGCACGGTGTACCAGGTGATGTGTGACAGGTCGCGGGTGGTGTTGGCGGCGTAGCGCTGGAAAAGCTCGTCGGTACTGGCCAATCCGTCCTGGCCGCCCAGGGCGTGGCTGAACACGCTGGAGCCGTCGGGCTGGCGCCAGGTGGCCAGCAGCCAGCCCAGGTCCAGCAGCGGATCGCCGATCGTGCACATCTCCCAGTCGACGATCGCGACCACCTCCGGCCCGGTGCGGGAGAACATCACGTTGGCCGCGTGGTAGTCGCCGTGCATGATGCCCGGCGTCCAGTGCGCCGGCCGGTGCCGGTCCAACCAGGTCGACACCTCCTCGATGCCGGGGATCTGCGGCCCGGGATAACCCTCGTAGTCGTTGTAGGACTCGAGCTCGGAAAGCCAGCGCGGCACCTGGCGCTCCAAAAAGCCCTCCGGCTTACCGAATTCGGCGAGGCCGACGGCGACATGGTCGACGGCACCGAGCTTGGCCAACGCGTCGGCCATCGACAGCCCCATGCCGTGTCGCACCTTCGCGTCGCCCGCGTGCAAAGGCGGCAGACCCTCGCCGGCGTTGAATCCGTCGACGGGATCCATCAGGTAGAAGACCGCGTCGCCCAGCACGGCGGGGTCCTCGCAGACGGCGATCAGGTGCGGATGCGGCACATCGGAACCTGCCAGCGCCGCAAGGACTTTCGTTTCCCGCAGGATCACGCTGTTGCTGTGCGGACGCAGGTGCCGGGGCCCGCGCCGCAGCACGTAGGGCCGCCCGGCCCTGCTGAACCGCAGCATGACGTTCTGCGTTCCGCCGGTGACGTTGGAGACGCCTTCCAGCGGGCCCTCGCCGAGCCCCTGCCCGGACATCCATTCCGCTACGGCTTGAAGATTCACGGAGTCCACTGCTCAGCCCTTCGGGTGTGGCGAGTATCGGACGGTCTGCGCCGCGATCACGCCGTCGCGGAACACGAAGGTGTCAACGCCGTCGTCGACCCGGCTGGCCGCCGAATCGGCGGCCCATTCCAGGAACAGCACATCGCCGTCGAAGAGCTGGGTCTTCAAGTCCCAGTTGGCATCCGGGATATCGGCGAGCAGTTGCGCGAAGACCCGGCGGATGGCCTGCCTGCCGCGCGCGACGCCGGCGGGCGTGATCAGCACGGAGTCCTCGGCGTAATCGGTGAGCATTTCGTCAAGATCGCCCGCGGCCAGCGCGGCGCCGTGGTGGGCGAACACTTCCTGCGGCGTACGCGACGGGGTGGGCGTCATGGCACTCCCTTGCAACCTGTGGACCGTCTGGGAAAAAGACTAGGGCAGGGGCGACGGGAGGCGGCCGGTGGCGGCGGCTGGAAGAATAGTGTGCATAACTTACTTTCTGGGGAAGGGAACTGGCGATGCCGCGGACCGACAACGATTCCTGGGAAATCACCCAAAGCGTCGGCGCCACCGCGCTCGGCGTCGCCGCAGCTCGCGCCGCGGAGACCGAGAGTGAGAACCCCCTGATCAACGACCCGTTCGCGCGGGTGTTCGTCGACGCCGCGGGCGAGGGGATGTGGAGCATCTATGCCAACCCCGCGTTGCTGGCCAAGGCGGCCGACACCGAGCCCGATCTGCGGGCGCGGCTGCAGCTGATGGTCGACTTCATGGCCACCCGGACGGCATTCTTCGACGAGTTCTTCCTGGGCGCGGCCGACGCCGGCGTGCGCCAGGTGGTGATCCTGGCGGCCGGACTGGACGCGCGCAGCTGGCGGCTGCCGTGGCCCGACGGCACGGTCGTGTACGAGCTCGACCAGCCCAAGGTGCTGGAATTCAAATCCAACACGCTGCGCGAACACGGCGCGGAGCCGACCGCGCAGCTGGTCAACGTGCCGATCGACCTGCGCCAGGATTGGCCGAAAGCGTTGCGGGAAGCGGGGTTTGATGCTTCGCGACCTGCGGTGTGGTCGGCCGAAGGGCTCGTTCGGTATCTACCGGCGCAGGCCCAGGACTTGCTGTTCGAGCGGATCGATTCGCTGAGCGCCGAGGGCAGCTGGCTGGCGTCCAACGTGCCCGAATCGGGTTTCACCGACCCCGACCGTGTGCAACGCCAGCGCGAGGACATGCGGCGCATGCGGGCGGCGGCAGCCCAGCTGGTCAATGCCGAGATCACGGACTTCGACGACCTGTGGTACCCGGAGGAGCGCACGCCCGTCGACGGCTGGCTGCGCGGCCGCGGCTGGGACGTCACGACCGCGACGTTCGCCGAGTTGATGGCCCGGTATGACCGCCGGATCCCGCAGGGCGCGGAGGATTCGATGCCGCCCACCCTCTATGTGTCCGCGCAGCGGCGGCGGGGCTGACCGGACGCCGAGATCGAAAGTGCCGCTGCTAATTTAGCGGGTCAGGCACGCCATTTCGATAGGAACGCCTCGAATCGGGGTGGGTCCTCGAGTTAGCTGAGCTAATCCAGCGGGCACGCCCCTCCCGGCCGTGGGCGGCGCGGGCCGCCGGCCGCCGCGTCGACCGCCTCTGACGTGCCGGGATGTGCCGACAAGCGCTGCCGCATAACCCATTGCATGTTTAGGCATAAGTCGAATGGGTAACTTCAGCACCACGAGAAAACTTCTTCTCGCTCACAATGGAGGTCACGATGCGTGGCAGCGGGATCATCGGAACGGTTGCTTTGGTGTGGTTGCTGATCGGAGCCTTCGCGGCGTGGCAACGGGATTACTTCAAAAACGACCAGACGACATGCGCCTCCGCGGGCACGGTTGCGGTGACCGTGATCGCCGGACCCCTGAATTACTTCGGGGTCAACCCGAAAGTCACGGATTGCCATCTGCCGCAACCAAGTTCAATGCAATCGGTCAACCTCTAACCCTCACCCGAAGGAAGTCGAAATGGTTATCTTAGGAATTGTCCTGCTTGTTCTCGGGTATTTCTTCCACGTACCCGTGCTGACCACGCTGGGAATCGTGCTGCTGGTGATCGGCGCGATCCTCTGGATTCTGGGCTCGATCGGGCGTCCGGTCGCCGGCCGGCGCTACTGGTATTAACCGCTACGGCCGAACACCACGATCGCGCGGCTGCTCCGGCAGTCGCGCGTTTCGTTTCACAGGGCGCGCATAGGTTCGTCATAGTCTCGGCTCAGCCGGTGACGGATACTGGAGCTTGTGACGCAGCCCCGGGCCTCTGTAGAGCGGGTTGTCATGTGCCGTGCGGACGGCAACCCCATCAACGTGCTGGTCGTGGACGACGAACCCGTCCTGGCCGAAATGGTGTCGATGGCGCTGCGGTACGAGGGCTGGAACATCTCCACCGCCGGGGACGGGGAATCGGCGATCGCGGCCGCCCGCAACCAGCGTCCGGACGTCGTCGTCCTCGACGTGATGCTGCCCGACATGAGCGGCCTCGACGTCCTGCACAAACTGCGCGGGGAGATCCCGCAGCTGCCGGTGCTGCTGTTGACGGCCAAGGATGCGGTGGAGGATCGCATCGCCGGCCTGACCGCCGGCGGCGACGACTACGTCACCAAGCCGTTCAGCATCGAAGAGGTCGTGCTGCGGTTGCGGGCGCTGTTGCGCCGCACCGGGGTGACGACCGTGGACAGCGGCGCACAGCTGGTGGTCGGGGATTTGGTGCTCGACGAGGACAGCCACGAGGTCACCCGCGCCGGGGAGCCAATCTCGTTGACCTCGACCGAATTTGAGCTGTTGCGGTTCATGATGCGCAACTCCAAGCGGGTGCTGAGCAAGGCCCAGATCCTGGACAGGGTATGGAGTTACGACTTCGGCGGCCGCTCCAACATCGTCGAGCTCTACATTTCCTACCTGCGCAAGAAGATCGACAACGGTCGCGATCCGATGATCCACACACTGCGCGGCGCGGGTTATGTCCTCAAGCCGGCCCGCTGACCCGCGAAGGGTCTGGTCCCTTCGGCTGCGGCTGTTGGTCGGCCAGATCGTCGTCCTGGCGATCGTCTGCGTCGGCATCACCGCGGTGACCGAACTGGCGCTCAACCATCACCTGGTCAAGCAGCTCGACGGCCAACTCGCCGGGACCTCGTTCCGCTCGGCGCTGATGTACCCCGAGCCGAACCACCCGGGATGGCACCACCACCAGCACTCCTACTATCCGAGGCCGGGCCCCGGCCCGCGGTTCCTGGACGCCCCGGGTCAGCCGGCGGGCATGGTGGCGGCGGTGGTCAGCCACGGCAAGACGGTTGACGCCGGCTACCTGACCAGCAGCGGCACCAGGGATGACCTGACCCCGACCGCCCAGACCCAACTGGAACAGATCGCCGGCAACCGCGCCCCGGTCACGCTGAACCTGGACGGCCTCGGCCGCTACCGCGTCGTCGCGGCGCCGAGCCGAAACGGCAGCGACATCATCGTCACCGGCCTGTCGATGTCCAACATCGACGCCACCCTGATCCGGATGCTGGTCATCTTCGGGATCGTCACCGCGGTTGCGCTGGCGGCCGCGACGATCGCCGGGGTCGTGATCATCCGGCGGGCGCTGGCGCCGTTGCGCCGCGTCGCCCAAACCGCGGGCCAGGTCGCCGATCTGCCGCTGTCGCGCGGCGAGGTCGAATTGCCTGTGCGCGTACGCGAATCCGACGCGAACCCCTCCACCGAGGTGGGACAGCTCGGTGCCTCGCTCAACCGGATGCTCGACCACATCGCGGAAGCGCTGTCGGCGCGCCAGGCCAGCGAGACTCGCGTTCGCCAGTTCGTCGCCGACGCCAGCCATGAACTGCGCACGCCCCTGGCCGCGATCCGCGGTTATACCGAACTGACGCAACGGATGGGCGACGACCGCGAGGCGGTGGCGCAGGCGATGAGCCGAGTGGCGTCCGAGACCGAGCGGATGACGCGGCTCGTCGAGGACCTGCTGCTGCTGGCCCGGCTGGATTCCGGCCGGCCGCTGGAACGCGAATCGGTCGATCTGTCGCGGTTGGCGGTGGATGCGGTCAACGACGCGCACGTCGCGGGACCGGATCATCAGTGGGAACTCGACCTCCCCGAAGAACCGGTGGTCGTCACCGGCGACGCGGCGCGGCTCCACCAGGTCCTGACGAATCTGCTTGCCAACGCCCGCGTCCACACCGGCGCGGGCACCGTGGTGACGACGCGGTTGAGCACCGAGCCGTCGCACACCGTGCTACAGGTCATCGACAACGGGCCCGGCATTCCGGCGGCGCTGCAGTCGGAGGTCTTCGAACGGTTCGCCCGCGGTGATTCCTCGCGCTCGCGCAAGGGAGGCAGCACGGGGCTTGGACTGGCGATCGTCTCGGCCGTGGTGAGGGCGCACAACGGGACGATCGCGGTCGACAGCTCACCGGGCCGCACCGAGTTCACGGTGCGGTTGCCACCCAACGGATGGCAACCGCCCGCATCGGCCTAGCTAGCTGTTACAGGTCACATTGATTTCGAACGGCTTGTTCACCGGCTGCATGGGGTTGGCCATGTCCACCCCGGTGGCGGTGCCGCTGATCTTGTAGCTGTTGCCATCCTTGCTGGCGGTTGCATTGCCCTGCCCGGTGCCCGAGGTATAGCCCAGCGTCACGCCGTTGACATTGCCCAGCCCAACGGATTTCACCTGCGGGGGGTTGCCGTCGCTGAGCACGGCGGCGATGCCGGTCGCTGCGCCACCGATCGCGATGTTGATGGTGCCACCCGCATTTGTGCACACGACCGAACCGGACACGTTCTGGTCCTTGCCGTCGATCGTGACCTTCGTGCCGGCGGCGCCGCCGGTGCTAGCCGACGCGCTCGTACCCGAGCTACTGGCGGAACTGCTCGCGCTCGTTCCCGACTTGTTACCACCCGAACATCCGGAAATGCCCGCGGCGAGAATCGCCGCCCCGGCCACCGCGACCGTCAATTGACGCTTCACCTGTTCTCCTTTTTGCCCGATAGTTGCGGTCCTCGGCATTGAGGGCCGTCTGGGCAGTATGCGGGTTAACTGGACCGAGAATCCAGAACCCCGAGAAATTGTTGCTGTATTCATTATTCGTCGGTGAAATGCTTTCGGGGCCTGCAGCATCAATGGCAAGGTGGAGAAGGTGGATCACAAGCCTCCCACTCCCGTCATCGAGTCCGCCCACCGCGGACAGGTCCTGCCTTTCCAGGACGACGCCGATATCCGCGCCGCGGACCGCGGATTCATTGCGGCCTTGTCGCCGTGCGTGATTCGGGCGGCAGACGGCCGAATCGTCTGGGACAACGATGCCTACGCCTTCCTGGACGGACCCGCGCCGACGTCGGTGCATCCCAGCCTGTGGCGGCAGTCGACGCTGGCCGCCAAACAAGGCCTCTACGAAGTGGTGCCGGGCATCTACCAGGTCCGCGGGTTGGACATCTCCAACGTGACGTTCGTGGAAACCGACAACGGCATCATCGTCATCGACCCCCTGATTTCCACCGAGGTCGCCGCGGCGGCACTGGCGCTCTACCGCGAGCATCGCGGCGGCGACCGGCCCGTCGTCGCGGTGATCTACACCCACAGCCATGTCGATCACTTCGGCGGCGTCCTGGGCGTCACCTCGCAGGCCGACGTGGATGCGGGCACGGTGGCGGTGCTGGCGCCGGAAGGCTTCACCGAGCACGCGGTCTCCGAAAACGTCTACGCCGGACCGGCAATGACGCGGCGGGCAACCTACATGTACGGCACCCTGCTGCCGCGCGGGCCGATGGGTCAGGTCGGCTGCGGGCTCGGCCAGGCGCCGTCCACCGGCGAGGTCGCCGTCATCGTCCCCACCGTCGACATCGCAACTACCGGTGAAACACACACGATCGACGGCGTGGAGATCGAGTTCCAGATGGCGCCCGGCACCGAGGCGCCCGCCGAAATGCACTTCTATTTCCCGCGTTTCCGCGCGCTGTGCATGGCCGAGAACGCGACCCACAACCTGCACAACCTGCTGACCCTGCGCGGCGCGGTGGTGCGCGACCCGCACGCCTGGTCCGGTTATCTCACCGAGGCGATCGACGCCTTCGCCGGACCGCGCCGACGTCGTATTCGCCTCCCACCACTGGCCGACCTGGGGGCGCGACAGCATCGTCGAGTTCCTGTCCTTGCAGCGCGATCTGTATGCATATCTGCACGATCAGACGCTGAGGTTGCTGAACCAGGGTTACACCGGCGTCGAGATCGCCGAAATGTTCCAGATGCCACCGGCACTCGAGCGTGCCTGGCACACGCACGGCTACTACGGTTCGGTGAGCCACAACGTCAGGGCCGTCTATCAGCGCTACATGGGCTGGTTCGACGGCAACCCGGCCCGGCTGTGGCCCCACCCTCCCGAGGCGCTCGCGCCCCGGTATGTCGAGGCGATGGGCGGCATCGACCGGGTCGTCGACCTTGCGCAAAAGGCATTCGACTCCGGTGACTACCGTTGGGCCGCAACATTGTTGGATCATGCGGTCTTCACCGACAGCGCGCATGCCGGCGCCCGTGCGCTGTACTCGGACACGCTCGAGCAACTCGCCTACGGTGCCGAAAACGCGACCTGGCGCAATTTCTTCCTGAGCGGGGCGATGGAGCTGCGCGACGGCAACGTCGGCACGGCCACCACCACAACGTCGTCGTCCATGCTGACCCAGCTGACCCCGGAGCAGATCTTCGACAGCCTGTCCATCCGGGTCAACGGCCCGCGCAGCTGGGATCTCGACGTCGCCGTCGACGTCACCTTGGCCGACACGGCGGTCAACTATCGGCTCGCGCTGCGCAACGGGGTGCTCGTCCACCGCAAGGCGGCGCCCGACCCCGCGACGGCATCCGTTACGGTCAAGCTGCCCGGCAAGATTCGGCTCCTGAGCCTGGCGACGGGTGACTTCGCCTCAGCCGGTCTGGAGCTATCCGGTGACCGGGGCGCGCTGCAGGCCTTGGTGGATGTACTCGACGGGCCGGACCCGAGGTTCAACATCGTCACACCGTGACACGGCGTCACCCGACGTCGATCACCACCTTGCCCAGCACCTTGCGGTCGGCGACGTGCCGCAGCGCGGCGGCGGTCTCGGACAGCGGGAATCGCGCGCCGATGTATGGCCGGACCGTGCCGGCGGCGAACATCCGCGACAGCTCCTTGATGTCGCGGACGGCATTGTCGGGGTAATCGCTCATGAAGGTGCGGATCTCCATGCCCCGCACGCAGATGTCTTTGAGCAGAATGAGATTGAGCGGTATGGCCGGGATCGCGCCCGCCGCGTATCCCAGCGTGACGAAGGTGCCGCCACGCGCGAGCCCGCGCAGCGCCGGTTCCGAATACGATCCACCGACCGGGTCCAGGACGACCCGGGCGCTGTCGCCGGTGAGTTCACGGATCCGCGACTTCAGGTCCTCCCGGTCGTAGTCGACGGTCGCCTCGGCGCCGCGCTGCCGGCACAGCTCCAGCTTTTCCGGACTCGACGCCGCGGCCAGCACCCGCGCCTTCATCGCCACGGCCAGATCGACGGCGGCCAGGCCCACGCCGCCCGCGGCGCCGAGCACGACGACCCAATCTCCTTCCGCGACAGCGGCGGTCGAGCGCAGCGCGTGATAGGCGGTGCGGTAGGTCACCCCGAAGGCGGCGGCCGATGCGAAGTCGGCGTCGTCCGGCACGGGCTCGGCCTGGCTCGCATCGAGCAGCGCCAGCTCGGCGAACGCCCCGAAGGTGGTCCCGGACACGCGCTGTCCCGGACGGAACGGCGCGCCGTCGCCGGCGGCGATGACTTCGCCGGCGATCTCGTTGCCGGGGATGAACGGCGGGGGGATCTTCACCTGGTACTTGCCGGCGATGAACAGCACGTCGGGGAAGTTGACCGCGGCCGCGCGCACCCGCACCAGCAGCTGGCCCGGCCCGGGGGCGGGGTCGGGCACCTCGTCGATCACCAGGTCCTCGGGCGTGCCGTAGGAACGGCAGATCACCGCGCGCATCAATTGGCCCCCAGTCCACGCAAACAGAACCGCACCACATGTGCGATGTCGTCGGGCCCCGGCTCGTCGGCCGAGCCCACGTAGCGGCGCAGGGTCGCCGCCGTACAGCTGAACACCGCCTCGACGTCGCGTTCGACGTCGCTACTACCCAGCGCCGCAACGGGTTCGACGAGCAGCGCGCGAAGCGGCCGCATCATTTCCTGGTCGGCCGCGCGCCAACCCGTGCCGGCCGACATCTGTCCGGCCGCCGCTCGGGTCATGCTGATCAGATGCGGGTCGGCCACCTGCGCCAGCGTGCCCTCGATCCACCGCGCGACCTTGTTGCGGGGCTCGGACTCCTTGGACATCTGATGTTCGAGGTAGGACACGACGATGGCCACCCCGCGTTCCATGACGGCCAGGATGAGATCGTCCTTGCCGGCGAAATAGCGGTAGAACGCCTTGTTCGACGAACCCGCCTCGGCGACGATGTCGCTGACCCGGGGCGGCTCGGGCGCCACGCGTTCCATGACGCGCACCGCCGCCGCCAGGATGCGTTCCACCTCCTCGGTGGCTTCCCGCTGGCGGTCGTCCAGCGCCCGCTCGACGGCCGCGGCGACCCGGTTAGAGGTCAACGAGGTCACCGTATTTGGCGCGGGCGGCCGCCCGCCGCACGTCGAGCATCTCGCTGGGCCAGTCGCCTTCTTCGGCCTCGTACCCCTTGAGCAGCATCCGCGCCAGGTTGACCTTGTGCGCCTCGGTAGGGCCGTCCGCCAGGCCGAGCGCGATGCCGCCGAGCAACACGTTGACCAGGGGCAGCTGGTCGGTGAGCCCCAGCGCGCCGTGCACCTGGATGGCCCGCAGGGCAATCGATTTGAGCACCTGGGAGGCCAGGATCTTGCAGGCGGCGATCTCCGCTCGCGCGCCGCGCTCGTCGCCCTGGTCGATCAGCCAGGCGGCGTGCAACACCGTCAGCCGGAACGGGATCAACTCGGTGTAGGAATCGGCGATGAACTCCTGCACGAGTTGCTTGTCGGCCAGCAGACTGCCTTGCGTGAAGCGGCTTTTCGCCCGCCGCGACATGATCTCGACAGCACGCTGGGCCATCCCGATGGACCGCATCGCGTGATGCAGCCTCCCGCCGGCCAGCCGGGTCTGCAGGATCAGGAAGCCCTGACCGGGCTCGCCCAGCAGGGCGTCGGCGGGCACGCGCACGTCGTTGTAGTGCACCAGGGAATGCCCGGGCTCGTGCGGATCCGCGCCGACCAGGTGGTGGTTGGCTTCCAGGACCAGTCCCTCGGTGCCGGCCGGGATCAGGAACGTCGATGCGCCGGTGTGCACCGGCACGTCGGGATCGGTGATCGCGACGACGATGAAGAAGGAGGCGACGGAGGCGTTGGAGGAGAAGTACTTTCGGCCGGTGATGACCCAGTCGTCACCGTCTCGGACCGCGCGGGTGGTGAAGACCCGCGGGTCGGCGCCGCCTTGCGGCTCGGTCATCGAGAAGCAGGAGAAGATCTCACCCGACAGCAGCCCCGACAGGTAGCGGTCCTTCTGCTCCTGGGTTCCGAAGCGGGCGATGATTTCGGCGTTGCCGGTGTCGGGGGCCTGCGTTCCGAACACGATCGGGGCCCACGGGCTGCGGCCCAGGATCTCGTTGATCAGCGTCAGCTTGACCGCGCCGAAGCCCTGCCCGCCGAGCTCGGGCCCCAGATGCGGCGCCCACAGACCCTTGTCGCGGACCTGCTGCTTGAGCGGGTCGACGATCTTGCGCCGCTCGTCGTTCAGAGGCAGGAATTCGCAGCCGGGGAACAACACCTCCAGCGGCTCCACTTCCTCGCGCACGAACTCGCGGATCCACTCCAGCTTCTTTTCGAATTCCGGTTCGGTGGAAAAGTCCCAAGACATCGAATGCTCCTACTCGTTCGTTGGTGGCGACCCACTGCGCCCGGTCTCGCCGCGCTTGTGATCGCCACGTGTTAAGGAATGCCGCCGTCGGCGCGCAATATCGATCCGGTGGTGAAGCTCGAGGCGTCGGAGGCGAGAAACAGTGCGGCACCGACGATTTCGCGTGGATCGCCGGCGCGCTCCAACGCGAGATGCCTGAAGGGCTTCTCGGTCGCCTGGTCGAGATTCCACGCCTTGCTCACGTCGGTGAGAAACGGCCCGGCCATCAGCGTGTTGACTCGCACCGCCGGCCCGAAACCCTTCGCCAGCGCCTCGGTCATGGCGTTGAGCCCGGCCTTGGACGCGGCGTAGGGAATGATGTCCGGGGTCGGACGCAGCGATCCGGCCGTGCTCACGTTGATGATCGACCCCCGGCCCGCCGCCACCATGCGCTCACCGACCAACGCGGACAAGCGGAAGGGGCCCTTGAGATTCAGGTTGACCACGGCGTCGAACAGCTTCTCGGTCACGTCGGTGAGCTTGTCGTACAGCGGCGACATGCCCGCGTTGTTGATCAGCGTGTCGACCTTGCCGAAGCGCTCGTAGGTCGCGTCGACCAAGCCGTCGAGCTGGTCCCAGCGGCCCACGTGCACCTGATACGGCATCGCGGAACGGCCGGTCTCGGCCTCGATCTCCTTGGCCGTGGCGACGCAGTTGTCGATGTTGCGGCTGGCGATTACCACGTCCGCGCCGCAGCGGGCCGCGCCGAACGCCATCTCACGTCCCAGCCCGCGGCTGCCGCCTGTGATCAGGACGACCCGGCCGGTCAGATCGAAAAGCTGGTCGGCATAACCCATTTCAGCATCCCCTAGGTTGTCAGCGATCGGGCGAGGTCGGCCGCGGTGGCGATGAGCGAAAGGATCATCGGCCCGAACGCGTCGGTGATCTTGGGGTCGACCCCTCCTTTTTGGGGCTCGGTGCGCACGCCGGCCGCATACGTCTTCTCTAGCACGATGCCGAGCTTCCAGTTGGCCAGCACCAGGTAGTAGTCGATGTTCTCGGTCGACAACCCGCTGACGGTTTCGTAGCGCTCCAACAGCTCGCTGCGCGAGGGCATGCCGCGCATGTCGAGATAAAACCCGTCCTCGCGCGGGTTTTCACCGTCATAGCCCAGCAGGCACCACGCCAGGTCGAGCAGTGGGTCGCCGACCGTCGTCATCTCCCAGTCCACGATCGCCGCCAGGCGGGCCGGCGAACCGTGGGCGAACATCACGTTGGCGAACTGGTAGTCGCCGTGCATGATGCCCGCCCGGTAATGTGCCGGGCGGTTGCGGCGTAACCAGTCCGAGGCCTCGTCGAGGCCCGGCAGCTCGCGCACCTTGTAGGCGTCGAGGAACGCCAGCCAGCGATCGACCTGGCGCTCGTGGAATCCGTCGGGGCGGCCGAAGCCCTCGAGCCCTTGCGCGCGCCAGTCCACCCGCCCCAGCCTGGCGGCGCCCTCGACGAGTTGGAACGCCAGGCCGCGGCGGGCGGCGAGATCGGTGTCGAACGGCGGGGCCCAGCCGCCGTCCATCGGGCTCCACCCCTCGATCGCCTGCATGACGTAGAAGGGCATGCCGAGCACGGTGCCGGTGTCGTCGGCGGCGATCAGCGCCGCGTGCGGCACGTCGGTACCGGACAGCGCCCGCACCAGCCGGATCTCGCGCAGCAGGCCGTCGATGCGCGCGGCGTCGGCCCGGGCGCCGGGCATTCGCAGCACCATCCGGTGCCCGCCCCGCTCCACCAGACAGAGGGTGTTCTGCGAGCCGCCCTTCAGCTGGGTCAGCCGCGGCCGTTCGCCACCGCCGGGTGCGTCGTTCGCGTCCAGCCAGCGGGCGAGGACGTCCGCATCCAGCCCCGATTCAGTCACGCGCTCGGCCATCGCTGCACACCCCAATCTCCGTAGGGAGAATAGCATTCTCCACGGTGGCGGCAAGGCTTAGCCGGGCTTGTGAGCGCTCAGCAGGAAGCCGGGCGCCATAAAGTGGCCCTCGTCGTCGTGTTCGAGATGTGCCAGCGAGCCGTCCGAAGACTCGTCCTTGCCGTAGACCTTGGCCACGCGAATGTCATCGACCCGCCACAGCGTCGAGACGGCGTCGTGCAACTCGGTTTCGGTGAAGCCCGGCGGGCCCGGCCGGTCCGGGTGGGCCTGGTCCAACGCCCCCGCGGCGAAGGCCAGGATGTACAACGCCGCCCCGGGCGCCGCGGCCCGAAAGATCGACTGCACGTAATCCTGGCGCCGTTCCGGCGCCAGCGCGTGGAAAAGGCCGCTGTCCAGGATGGTGGAGAAGCGGCCGTCATAGCCACGAAAGGTGGTGACGTCGGCCTGCGCGAAGCTCGCGGTGTTCAGCCCCTGCTCGGCGGCCGCCGCGGCCGCCGCCTGGACCGCGGTCGCGCTCGCGTCGAGGCCGACGACGGTGTAGCCGCGCGCCGCGAGCGCCAGCGAAAGTGCGGCATGGCCGCAGCCGGAGTCCAGCACCTCGCTGCGGACGAGGCCCTGATCGATGAGGCGCGCCAGCTCCGGTTGGGGCCGGCCGATGCTCCACGGGGGCGGCGCCGCCTGCCGGTAGGCGGCGTCCCAATCCCGATCCGGTTGCGTCATAAAGAATCCTCCAGGGGATTGGCGGCACGCACGCGATGAGAAACTGGCGCTGCCACCTTCGAACGACAGGAAGAAATATGCAAGTGCTTCTGGTCCGGCACGCCCTGCCGCTGCGCAGCGAACACGGCCAAGGTTCCGATCCGGACCTGTCGGCGGAGGGGTTGGCCCAAATCGAGCGACTGCCCAAGGCGCTCGCGAGGTTTCCCATCTCGCGGGTGGTGAGCAGCCCGCAGCGCCGGGCCATCCAGACCGCCGAACCGGTCGCGGCGGATCGGGGGCTGACCGTCGAGATCGACGACCGCTTCGCCGAGTATGACCGCGACCTTCCCGTGTACATCCCCGTCGAGCAGATCCGCGCGGAGATGCCCGAGGAGTGGGCGCGCCTGGCCCAGGGGCATTTGCCCAGCGCGGTCGACGAGGATGCGTTTCGTGCCCGGGTGCGCGCAGCGGTCGACGGCCTCGTCGCGAGCGCCGAACCCGAAGACACCGTCGCGGTGTTCAGCCACGGCGGGGTGATCAACGTGCTGCTGCACGAGATCCTCGGGACGGCGCGACTGCTGTCCTTTCCCGTCGACTATGCGTCGGTCACGCGACTGTTGTTCTCCCGGTCCGGTCAGGCGACGGTCGCCGCGGTCAACACCACCGAGCACGTCTGGGATCTGTTGCCGCGAAACCAGCGGCTGCTCGACGATGACGCGAACCGCGGGACGGGCTGACCGGGACGCCGGCAAATCGCAGGTGGTGAACCGGGTCGTGGCCGGCGATGGTAGACAAGTTCGGTGACTTCAGCTGACCAACTCGAGGGGCTTGACCTGGCCTCGCTGGATTCCTACCTGCGTTCACTCGGGATCGGGCGCGACGGGGAGTTACGGGCGGAGTTCATTTCCGGTGGCCGCTCCAACCTGACGTTCCGCGTCTACGACGACGCGACCAGCTGGCTGGTGCGCCGACCGCCGCTGCACGGGTTGACGCCGTCGGCCCACGACATGGCCCGCGAGTACCGGGTAGTCGCTGCGCTGCAGGACACGCCGGTTCCGGTGGCGCGCACGATCGGGCTGTGCGAAGACGATTCGGTGCTGGGCGCCCCGTTCCAGATCGTCGAATTCGTTGCCGGCCAGGTGGTGCGCCGCCGCGCCCAACTCGAGTCGTTCAGCCACACCGTCATCGGCGGCTGCGTGGACTCGCTGATCCGGGTGCTCGTCGACCTCCACAATGTCGATCCCAACGCCGTCGGCCTGGCCGACTTCGGCAAGCCCAGCGGGTATCTTGAGCGACAGGTGCGGCGGTGGGGCTCGCAATGGGATCTGGTGCGGCTGCCCGAGGACCGTCGCGACTCCGATGTTCAGCGGCTGCATTCCGGTCTGGGCGAGGCGATTCCGCAGCAGAGCCGCACGTCGATCGTGCACGGCGACTACCGGATCGACAACACGATCCTGGATGCCGACGACCCGACAAAGGTTCGGGCCGTGGTGGACTGGGAGCTCTCGACACTGGGGGATCCGCTGTCCGACGCGGCCCTGATGTGCGTGTACCGCGACCCCGCGCTGGACCTGATCGTCAATGCGCAGGCCGCGTGGACCTCACCGCTGCTGCCGACGGTCGACGAGCTGGCCGACCGCTATTCGCTGGTGGCCGGTTTACCGCTGGCGCACTGGGAGTTCTACATGGCGCTGGCGTATTTCAAACTCGCGATCATCGCCGCCGGCATCGACTTCCGGCGCCGGATGTCGGATCAGGCTCGCGGCGCGGGCGACGCCGCCGAGCACACGCCCGAGGTGGTGGCGCCGCTGATCTCCCGCGGCCTGGCCGAACTGGCCAAGCTGCCCGGCTAGCGCGGTGGGGCCGTGTGGTGCTTTTTCGCCACGCGGCGCAGCTGCAAGATCCGAGCGGTGCCGACCGCCACCGTGATCAGACCGCCGACGACGGCGGCCAGCAAGATCGCCACACCCAGGGGCAGGGTCCAGTGCCAGCCCAAGAACCGAAAGTCCGTCGGCGCCGTGTTCTGGGTGATGAAAATCAGCAACAGAATCAGGATCACGAAGCCGGCGAACAGCGACGACCACAGCGCACCGGCGCGAGTGAATCCGATAGCGGGTTCCTTGGTGGATGCGCCGGTCTTGTCCCCGTGGGTGGGCTTGGGGGACGGCTGTCCGGGCGACGCAGGGTTGGGGCTGCTCATAATGTCATCTTTGCCCGATCCGGGCCAGAATGAAACCGATTCGGGCAACCGATCCTCGCAGGCCAGCGTGCGCCCGGTTGGGGCGTTAGGGTCGGCGGTATGACGCTAGCGCCGCGCCCGCACGGCGTGATCGTGCGCGCGGCAGCGCTGCTGACGGCGATGTGCGTTGTAGCGGCCTGCAGCAATTCCGACCCGCTGGGGGCGCAGGTCAAAAGCCCCTCGTCCATCGTTGTCGGTTCCGGGGACTTTCCGGAATCACAGATCATTGCCGAGATCTACGCACAAGCCCTGCAAGCCAACGGGTTTGACATCGGAAGGCGGATGGGGATCGGCAGCCGGGAGACGTATATCCCTGCGCTCAAGGACCATTCCATCGATCTGGTGCCCGAATACATCGGAAATCTGCTGCTGTATTTCGCACCGGACTCGGAGGCGACCACTCTCGATGTCGTCGAGCTGGAGCTCCGCCGCCGCCTCCCGGGCGATTTGTCGATCCTGACGCCCGCGCCCGCGACCGACACCGACACCGTCACCGTGACCAGTCAAACGGCGAACGCGTGGAACCTGAAGACCATCGCCGACTTGGCCGCGCATTCGGCCGAGGTGCGATTCGGGGCGCCGTCGGCGTTCGCGACCAGGCCGGCCGGGCTGCCCGGCCTGCGACAGAAATACGGGCTCGACATTCGGCCGGGAAACTTCGTCGCCATCGACGACGGCGGCGGCGCGGTCACCGTACGCGCCTTGCTCGACGGAAGGGTGAACGCCGCCAACGTTTTCACCACCTCACCGGCCATACCGCAGGGCCACCTGGTGGTGCTCGACGACCCGGAGCACAATTTCTTGGCGGGAAACATTGTGCCGCTGGTCAATTCGCAAAAGAACTCCGGCCTGCTCAAAGATGTACTGGACGCGGTGTCGGCGAAGCTGACGACCTCCGGGGTTGCCGGGCTCAACGCTGCGGTGTCGGGAAACTCGGGTATCGATCCCGACGAGGCGGCCCGAAACTGGATACGGGACAACGGCTTCAACCACCCGATCGGCGGATGACGTGATCACCTTCGATGAGGTCAGCAAGGTCTTCGGCGACGGGACCGCCGCGGTGGACCGCCTCAACCTGGACGTGCCCAGTGGAAAGCTGACCGTGTTCGTCGGGTCCTCCGGCAGCGGCAAGACCACGGCCCTGCGCATGATCAACCGGATGATCGAACCGACGTCGGGCACCATCGCGATCGACGGCGTCGACGTCGCCACCCGAGACCCGGTGAAACTGCGCCTCGGGATCGGCTACGTCATCCAGCACGCGGGCCTGATGCCCCACCAGCGGGTGATCGACAACGTGGCAACGGTTCCGGTGTTGCGGGGGCAGTCCCGCCGCGCCGCCCGCAAAGCCGGCTACGAGGTGCTCGAGCGGGTCGGGCTGGACGTCAAGCTCGCCCGCCGCTATCCCGCGCAGCTCTCGGGTGGTGAACAGCAACGGGTGGGCGTGGCCCGCGCCCTGGCCGCCGACCCGCCGATCCTGCTCATGGACGAGCCGTTCTCCGCCGTCGACCCGGTGGTCCGTCACGAGCTGCAGAACGAAATACTGCGCCTGCAAAGCGATCTGCACAAGACGATCGTTTTCGTCACGCACGACATCGACGAGGCGCTGCGGCTCGGCGAACGGGTGGCGGTATTCAAGGGCGGATCGTTACAGCAGTACGACGAACCGGCTCGGCTGCTGTCGCGACCCGCGAACGACTTCGTGTCGAGATTCATCGGTCTGGGCCGCGGCTATCGCTGGCTGCAACGCCTCGACGCGGCCGGACTGCCGCTGCACGACGTCGCGCGGATCACGCCCGAGACGCTTTCCGGGACGGGGCTTTCCGACGACTGGGCGGTGGTGGTCGACGGCGGGGGAGCGCCGCTGGGCTGGATCGACGCCGAAGGCGCGCGGCGACACCGCGACGGCGCACCGTTGTCGGACTGCATGAGCGGGGCGGGATCGCTGTTTCGGCCGCGGGGCAACCTGAGCCAGGCGCTCGACGCCGCGTTGTCGTCGCCGTCGGGGGTCGGCATCGCCGTCGACGACGGCGGCAAGGTGATCGGCGGGGTGCTGGCCGCCGACGTACTGGCCGCGGTGGAATCCCAACGGGGGAGCCGATAATGCACTATCTGCTCACCCATCTCGACGACGCCTGGTGGCTGACGATCGTGCACCTGCGGCTGTCGTTGGTGCCCGTGGTGATCGGGTTGGCGATCGCGCTGCCGCTGGGCCTGGCCGTGCAGCGCACGCGGATCGCCCGCACGCTCACGACCGCGGCCGCCAGCGTCGTGTTCACCATCCCGTCGCTGGCGCTGTTCGTGGTGTTGCCGATGATCATCGGAACGCGCATCCTCGACGAGGCGAACGTGATCGTCGCGCTGACCGCCTACACCGCCGCGCTGCTGGTGCGCGCGGTGCTCGAGGCGCTGGACGCGGTCCCCGCCCAGACCCGCGACGCCGCCGTCGCGGTCGGCTACCCGCCCATCACGCGGATCGTGAAAGTCGATCTCCCGCTTGCGGTTCCGGTCCTCATCGCCGGCCTGCGGGTAGTGGTGGTGACCAACATCGCGATGGTCTCGGTCGGCTCGGTCATCGGGATCGGCGGGCTGGGCAGCTGGTTCACGCAGGGGTATCAAACCGACAAGAGCGATCAGATCCTGGCCGGCATCATCGCGCTGTTCGCGCTGGCGGTCGTCATCGATGTGCTCATCGTGTGCGCCGGCCGGCTGGCCACACCCTGGGTCCGCGCCGTAGATACCGCCGGCCGCCGCTCGGTCGTCGCGCCCGTCGTGGGTGGCGCGCGATGAACTTCGTCGATCGGGCTATGTCGTATGTGTTGACCGTCGACAACTGGACCGGGCCGGTCGGACTCGCGGCCCGCATCCTCGAGCACCTCGAATACACCGCCATCGCGGTGGGCGCCTCGGCGCTGATCGCCGTTCCCGTCGGGCTCGTCATCGGGCACACCGGCCGCGGCACCCTGTTCGTGGTGGGCGCCGTCAACGGGCTGCGCTCCCTGCCGACGCTGGGCGTGCTGCTGTTCGGGACGTTGCTGTTCGGGTTGGGCCTGGGACCGTCGCTGGTGGCCCTGATGCTGCTGGGTGTGCCCGCGCTGCTGGCCGGCACGTACGCGGGGATCGCCAATGTCGACCCGACGGTCGTCGACGCCGCCCGGGCGATGGGCATGACCGAGGCCCAGGTGCTGCTGCGCGTCGAGGTGCCCAATGCGCTGCCGTTGATGCTCGGTGGGCTGCGCAACGCGACGCTGCAGGTGGTCGCCACCGCAACGGTGGCCGCGTATGCCAGCCTCGGCGGTTTGGGGCGGTACCTGATCGATGGGATCAAGGAACGCGAGTTTCACCTGGCCCTGGTCGGGGCGCTGATGGTGGCCGCATTGGCGCTGGTGCTCGACGGACTGCTGGCGTTGCTGGTGTGGGCGTCGGTGCCGGGCACCGGGCGCCTGCGACGCACTTACCGGACACTTCCGCAGCGGTTCGCGGGGACGTCTTACGGTAGATGAGTGAACGCAGCCCCCTCCGACCCGTCTCGCCGCGTGTGGCAGGCGATGCTCACCTGGCGCGCACAGGACGTCTCCCGGATGGAATCGGTACGACTCCAGGTGTCCGGCAAGAGAATCAAGGCCAACGGCCGCATCGTCGCGGCCGCCACCGAGGCCAATCCGGCGTTCGGCGCCTACTACGACCTGTTGACCGATGAAACCGGCGCCACCAAGCGGCTCGGGATGACCGTCACCCTGGCCGAGCGCGAACGCGTCTTCTCCTTCGCGCGCGACGAAGAGAACATGTGGTTGGTCACCGACCATCAGGGCGAGCACCGCGCGGCCTACAACGGCGCCCTGGACGTGGACGTGGAGTTCAGCCCCTTCTTCAACGCGCTGCCGATCCGGCGGCTCGGCCTGCACGAGCAGGCGGCGTCGGTCACGCTGCCCGTCGTCTACGTCAACGTGCCGGAGATGTCCATCATCGCGGACACGGTGAGCTACAGCAGCGCGGGCAGTCGCGGCGAGATCAAGGTGCACACGCCGATCGCCGACACCACGGTGAGCGTCGACGACGAAGGATTCATCGTCGACTATCCAGGCTTGGCAGAGCGGATCTGATCACCCCGCCCGCGCGGCCCGCGGCGGCCAATTCCTGGCGCCAGTTCTCCGCGCCGACGACGACGTGGAAGATGTCGCTGCGCGGGAAGCTGTCGTAACGCGTTCGCGCGGCGTGGCCCGCTTCGACGAGGTCGGCGACCGAGTTGTGGTGGGCCAGCGAATCGCGGGCGCGACTCAGCAGTTCGATGACGCGGTCGACCGTGGGCACCAGCTGGTCGCAGTTGCCCTCGCACATCGCCCGCACCAGATCCGGGGCGCTGGCCGCCACCCGGGTCCCGTCTCGGAATGACCCGGCGGCCAGCGCGAACGCCAACGGGACGTCCCCGGCGACGACCGCCAGCGCCTCGGCGAGCAGGTGGGGAAGATGCGAGATGGCGGCCGCGGCGGCGTCGTGTTCATCGGATCTGGCGGGCACCACCACCGCGCCGCAGTCCAGCGCCAACGTCATCACCATCGACCAGACCGTCGGGTCGACATGATCGTCGACGCTGACCACCCACGGCGCCCCGGCGAACAACCCGGCGTAGCCGGCGGTCCAACCCGAATGCGCGGTGCCCGCCATGGGGTGGCCCCCGACGAAGCGTTCCTGCAGACCCGCCGCGACGACCTCGTCGAGCACCGCCTTTTTGACGCTGGTGACGTCGGTCAACGGGCACGCCGGGGCCGTGTCCTTGATGTGCGCGAGCATGCCCGCCATCGCCGGCATCGGTACCGCGAGCACGATCAACGCGCCGGAGCCGGCGGCGCGGGTCAGGGTCTCGGTGAGCTCCGTGGAGGCGTCAAAGCCGTCGGCGGCCGCGGCCTGCGCGCCCTCCACGGAGCGGTTGTAGCCGAAGACTTCACGGCCCGCCGCCGTGGCGGCCCGCATGATCGAGCCACCGATCAGCCCCAGCCCGAGCACACACACCGGTGTCTTAGAAGGAGGGCTTGCCACATTCCAAGGTTGGCACATCCGTTCGGATAGGTCGCTGTCAGATGTCGCCGCTACCAGGCTCCATCTGGTCAGGGGCCTGGTCAGGGACTACCGTAAGCGGCCATGGGAGCACAACAACGGGCCTCCGCCCAGGGCCTGTCCGCAGATGTGCCGGACGGCTTCGGCGTCGCGGTCGTGCGTGAAGAGGGACAGTGGCGCTGTGCTCCAATGGCCCGCAAGTCGCTTACGAGCCTGGCGGCCGCCGAGACGGAGCTGCGTGAACTGCGCAGCGCCGGGGCTGTCTTCGGCCTGCTCGACGTCGATGACGAATTCTTCGTCATCGTGCGGCCCGCGCCGTCGGGGACGCGGCTGCTGCTCTCGGACGCCACCGCAGCGTTGGACTACGACATCGCCGCGGAAGTGCTCGACAAGCTCGACGCCGACATCGATCCCGACGACCTCGAGGATTCCGATCCCTTCGAAGAGGGCGACCTGGGGCTGCTGTCCGACATCGGGCTGCCCGAGGCGGTCTTGGGGGTCATCCTCGACGAGACCGACCTGTATGCCGACGAGCAGCTGGGCCGCATCGCCCGCGAGATGGGCTTCGCCGATCAGCTGTCGGCGGTGATCGACCGCCTCGGTCGGTGATCGCAAGCGCGGCGGAGCCGGGCGCAGCGGGTCGCCACCACTGATGGAGCCGGGCGCAGCGGGTCGCCGCCATCAGGATCGGTCGGTGATTCCTGACGAACAGCTGATCCGTTCCGCGCTGTCGGTCGCCGCGACGGCGGGTCCCCGCGATGTGCCCATCGGCGCGGTCGTGATCAGCGCCGACGGCACCGAGTTGGCCCGCGCCGTGAATGCCCGCGAGGCCCTGGGCGACCCGACCGCCCACGCCGAGATCCTCGCGCTGCGCGCGGCCGCCGAGGTGCTCGGCGACGGGTGGCGGCTCGAGGGCGCCACGTTGGCCGTGACTGTCGAACCGTGCACCATGTGCGCGGGTGCGCTGGTGCTGTCGCGCATCGGGCGGCTGGTGTTCGGCGCCTGGGAACCCAAGACGGGCGCGGTCGGATCGCTGTGGGACGTGGTCCGCGACCGGCGGCTCAATCACCGGCCGGAAGTGCGCGGCGGTGTCCTGGCACAGGAGTGCGCGGCGCCGCTGGAGGCGTTCTTCGCCCGCCAGCGATTGGGGTGAGAGGCATGCCGTTCGGTAAGCTGCTCGGCGGTGGCGTGTCCGAGCGGCCTAAGGAGCACGCCTCGAAAGCGTGTGACGGCTAAAACCGTCCGAGGGTTCAAATCCCTCCGCCACCGCCACAAACTACCGGCGCCCCGTCGCAGGTAGATCGTGCTCTCACGATGCACCGATCGTGCGCGCGCCGACCGGTCGCCACCCTCGTTGGCGCTCGATGGTTCGACCCACTAATTTTCCTGAGGTGACGTTCTCAGCTGCTCGTGCAGTCGCACGATGGATCACCCCGTTCCTGACGATCACCGCCGTCGCCGGCATCGGCCTTGTCTGCGACCCGGTGCCGGTCCGTCCCGCCCCGACGGTGCGTTTGGCCTCCGATGGCAACCCACTGGACGGGGCGCCGTTCTACGTCAACCCCACGTCGGCGGCCATGCGCGCCGCCCAGAGCGCCGATCCGCCGAGTGCCGAGTTGACCGCGATCGCCAATACGCCGCAGGCGTACTGGATCGTCCCGGGCGGTTCCGCAGCAACGGTCGGGAAGTACGTCGGCGACGCGGCCGCCGCCGGCGCCATCCCGGTGCTGGCGATCTACGGAATCCCCCATCGCGACTGCGGCAGCTTCGCCGCGGGCGGCATGGGGTCGGGCGCCGACTACCGGAGCTGGATCGATGGGATCGCCGGCGGCGTGGGCACCTCGCGGGTGGCGATCATCGTCGAGCCCGATGCGCTCGCCATGGCCGACTGCCTCTCGGGTGATCAGCGCCAAGAACGGTTCGATCTGGTTCATTACGCCGTCGACACGCTGACGAAGGATCCGAACGCGGCCGTGTACATCGATGCGGGTCACCTGCGTTGGCACAGTGCCGAGGACATGGCCGCCAGGCTGAATCAGGCCGGCGTCGGTCACGCGCGGGGCTTCAGCGTCAACACCGCGAACTTCTTCACCACCGAGGACGAAATCGGTTACGGCGAAGCGATTTCGGGACTCACCAACGGTTCGCACTACGTGATCGACACGTCGCGCAACGGTGCCGGACCGGCGCCTGATTCCGAGCTCAACTGGTGCAATCCCAGCGGCCGAGCGTTGGGCACCCCGCCCACCGCCTCGACCGCGGGTGCGCACGCCGACGCCTACCTGTGGATCAAACGTCCCGGCGAATCCGACGGGACGTGCGGCAAGGGTGATCCGCCGGCGGGCCACTTCGTGAATCAGTACGCCATCGATCTGGCCCACAACACCGGCCACTAGCAGGACCTTTGGCTTAGCCTCGCCGTCGGCGGCTGCCGAACGGATCTGTTATTCGCGACCGCCGATGGTTGCAAGTGGGTAACATTTTGTTATCTGAAACAGATAAAGCCAGTATGCGGTACGAGGCAAACATGACGAGGAAAGTTGCGTTCTACGCAATCTTCTCGATCTGCACTGCCTTCATTACTGTTTCCGGTGCAGACGGGTTCGTTGCGCACGCCGACGATGCGGGGAGCGCGGTGTACAGCGGCGTCAACCAGCTTCGCCAGGGATGCGGACCGATCACCGACGACCCGCGTCTGACGGAAGCCGCCCAGCGGCATGCCGACGACATGCTGCGCAGCGGGGTCAGCGGACACATCGGCTCGGACGGCTCGTCGCCGCAGGCACGGATCGCGCAGGCGGGCTATCGGAGCCGCTCCACGGGTGAAATCGTCTTCTGGGGCACCGGATCCGCCGCGAATCCCCGTGAGGCCCTGGACATGTGGATGCAAAGTCCCCCGCACCGGGCGATCATCCTGAATTGCGCATTCAACGCAGGCGGCTTCGCCACCGCACGGGACGGCAACAAAATGACCGTCGTCGGCGACTTCGCGGCTTCGTAAACCCTTTTGGGTCAAGCGGTTTCGGATCGCCGCCGTGGGCAAACCGGTTTAGTTGTGCCCTAAAAAGCCACGCTGCCAGAGGGTTTGAGCACAAATCCGTGCTCGCCGCTGCTGGTGTCCAGGCAGGCGACGAGGCGGTCAGGACCCACTACGCACGTCGCGTCGCGGAAGTTCACCTTCTGTCCGATGTTTAACAATGTCCCGTGGGTATACGGCACACCACATTTGTTACCTGTCATGCTGATCGCATATGTGGGTGCTGATCGTACGCCCGTTGCTTTGCCGACCATGCAGGGATTCGCGTCCGGCATGTCCCCTAGGCAATTGATGTCTTGCGATTGCCACACCGGTACGGGCTCGCCGGCCTCAAACCAACATTGGATGTTGTAAGGGGTCGAAAAGTAGGCGTACCGCAATCCTTTCGGCGGAATTTCGATGTAGTTATCGATTGATACCGGGGTGAACTCGTCGAGCTTAGGGAAGCCGGGCGGCTGTGCGACGGCGTGTTGCGACGGCGACGTACAGGACACGGACACCAAGACGAAGATTAAGGCAAACGATCGAGTAGTCAGGCGTGCGACGGTAGGCATTCGAAACCTCCTCCGAATCATGGTCGGACGCTGAAGCGGTCGCCTACCGCCTGATTGACAGTCACACGTGAGGCAGCCAACCAGAACCATGTGGCGACAGGACGAAGCCACGGCCTTGGGGGTCTTTGCATGCGGTCGTGCCTGAGTTATCGACCCCGCAAATGATGCCGTCGACGGTGATGGAATGCAGTGGGGGCAACGTCTTGAGTGGATGGCCATAGACCTGGCCGTTAGGCGCGATCGGGTCGCCGGATTGAGCCAGTCCAGAGGCGGTCCCAATCGCGTTCACCGTGCCGGCCCCGCTGGCTGGCGGGACCGCGGGAAAATTATTGCCTGTGCATTGTGCTTCCCCGGAGAAGAAATCGCACGTGATTCCATCCGGGGTAAGGAAATAGACCATGTTGAGCGGTGCACGCCCCGTGTTGGGAAGCCCAATCGTGTAGTCCGCAACCGTCACGGGTGAATACCCGCTGATGTCCGGAAATGCAGGCGCGTCGGCGCGAGCGTTGCAACTAGTCATAAACGCGGTGAGAACCCCGGCAGCGACAGCGAGCGTCCTACTGATCATTTCTGGTCCTATCGGCGGGTAGATTAGCGGTTTGCGTTTACCTGGAATTGCCGAGTGTTGTACGGGGTGTTGGTCGTTGTGTTCCATTGACTTACGAACAGATTCAGCTTATCCAGCGTGGATCCAGGCAGGATATACCCACCGTAGTTCTGGGGTACAAAGTTTGGCCCCTGCGGATTGCTCTGCTGTGCAACAACTGTCGGCCCGACGCTCAACACTTTAGTGGGTTCATCCACCACCCGAACTTCGACATTTCCAGTGCCCTGATTGAAACCCGACAGCACCGCCTTGCCGTCGACCTCCCTGAAACTGAGTTCGCCGAAGGGTGTGCGGCTTATCGGAGCGGTGGCGACTCCGCCGGCTTGGCCCCAGCCGGTTCCGTTCCAGGGCTGCCAACTGCCGCGATTGAACACTTTGTCAGGATCCGCGCGGTACATGGTGATGCCTCGGCTGCGGTCGAAGGAATCAGCGGCGATGTAGACTTTGCCGTCCGAGCCCTTATAGCCGCTGATCTGGGTGGGCGCCTCTCCCGCGGCGCGATACGAGCCTGGCACCATTGTCCACCCTTTGCCCGGGTCACCGTTGACTTCGACCAGCCACGAAGCCGCCGGCTTAAGGTTCCCCGTCGTGCCGGTCACCATCATGTACGTTTTGTCGCCCAGGGTGACCGTTCCGGCTGGCAACGTGTCGCTGATTCCGGCCTTGACCGCCTCCGACGGCATTGTGAAGAGCTCGCGGCCACTATTCTCGGGGCCCGTTAGTGGCGCACCAAAATGCGGACGTCCGTCGGCGTCGAAGGTCACCGGTACGGCCACAGATCGATAGTGTTCGTCCTCACCGACTTTGTTGCCGGAGAACGAATCCCCAAAAATCGCGAGATATTTTCCCGGCTGTCCGGGGATCTCGACCACTTCTCCTAAGTCCGCCGCCCCGATACCCGGGATGCCGGGAATGCCGCCGGTACCGGCGATCGGCCCGAGGTCTCTCACCTCACCCGGTTTCAGCGGGCTTTCGATCCACTCGTCTACAGCTTTCGGTGGGTCGTAACCGTCGGTATGCAGGGCACCCATGGCTCTACGGAGAGTGTCGGAGTACCCGTTGCGAATTGACGTCATTTGTTTGACGGCATCGCGGACGTCGTCCACGGCATCGGCGTGCGCGTCGTCGTACAGTCTCAACAGCTTCTGGCGTTCCGACTCGGGCAGATGGGAGGCCAATTCCTTCTTGATCGCGGTCATGAGGCTGTCGAGGCCTCGGAGCTCACTGTCCAGCAGGGCGATCTCTCGAGCTCCTTGTTTCTGCGCGTCGGCCAACGCGGCGGCGATCGTTTCCAATTCAGCACCGATCTTCGGCAGCTGCTCGGACTGCGCACCGAGCATTTTGGTCACCCGCTGCACTTCGTCAGAATCGTTGATGGGGTGGCCACCATCCTGATGGTTCCAGGCGGCGGCGAACCGTTTTCGCGCTTGCTCGAATGCATGGTCGGCTTCGGCGGTGTGTCGACCCGCGCCATGAAAGGCCTCCGCCAACTGCGAAATCTGTAACGGGCTACCCGCCTGCAAGTTCTGATTGATCGCCCACGGATCGCCGCCGGCCGACGCGATCAGTTCCGCTTCGCTCAGGTTCGCCAGCGTCATGGCGTCGCGGGCAGATGGCCAACACCGACGATCATCGCCGCCCCCTTCTGAGCTGGCATAAACGCTACTACTGGCAGCGCGACGGCGATCGTTGAATGGTCAAAGCCCAGGCGGGCCGGTTGGCCCGCCTCTGCTTGTCAGGCCTGGCTTCCGGCCAGCTTCCGGACGGTCAAAACCTCGATGTCTTGGAACGGACGTCCCTCGGGCCGGATCAAGTCGTGGAACCACACCTTCGGAACCGTCGTGGCCGGGTGATCCCACGTTTCCCAGGGGAAGTAGGTCTGGGTCTTGCCGGCAACCAGGCCCCAGTTGATCGCGCCGACGTTGAGGCGTTTGGCGACGGGCAGGATGCTCTGTACGGTGCTGCCCCGGGGCCGAGCCATGTATTCCGTGCACAGGATCGGCCGGCCCATCGGCGTCAGCTCGTTGATGCGCGACTCGAACCCGGCGGGCTCAGCGTAGGAATGGAAGGTGACCACGTCGGAGTTGGCGAGCTGGATGTCGCTGATTGCGCTGCGGCCCTGGGGTTGTCCCCAGTCGCCCCGCCACACTCCACTCGTGAGCGGCTGGCTCGGATCCACCGCGCGCGCCCACCGAAACACCTGGGGGAGCAGGTCGGCGACGAGTTGCTCCTTATCGCTTCTTTCGGTGTTGCGGTATTGGCGTGCCGGGTTGTCGGGTTCATTCCAGAGGTCCCAGCCCAAAACCCGGTTGTCGTTACGGAATTGGGTCATCACCGCGGTGACGTAGTCGCGCATCACCGGGACGTAGCGGGGGTCGCCGAGGCGCTCGGCACCCGGGCTCTGCGCCCAGCCCGAGTTGTGCACACCGGGGCGCGGCGCGCGCTGTCGACCCGCGCGGGGTTGCGGATCCCAGCAGGAGTCGAAGAAGACAAACAGCGGTTTGATGTGATGACGGGCCGCGATGTCGACGAATTGCCCTAGGCGCGTTTGGAACCCGCGCTGGTCGGCGGCCCACAGCTGATCATGGAGGAAGACCCGCGCGGTGTTGTGGCCATAGAACTGAGCCCAGCCGAGCTCGGTGTCGATGCGCCGCGGGTCGAAGGTATCGGCCTGAAACATCTCGAACTGGTTGATGGCGCTCGCGGGAATGTAGTTTGCTCCGACGAGCCAGCCCTGCGCCTGATACCACCGGTTGGCGCGATCGGGGGACCACCGGCCCGCCTCCTCCGCGGAGGCCCTGGGTACCCGGGTAACTGCGGCGCCCGCCGCCAACAGCAGAGGGAGTTTCAGGGCCGTTCGTCGTTCCACGATGTGACGATAAGTTTCCGGGGCGATTTCCCTGGGATTTGCTCAGCGCGTCGCGAGAGCTTGAGATAACAATTGTTCCCGCACCGTAATCGGGGTCGCCGAAAGTCGGCACCCACCCGCCATCGTGACCAATCCGTAACCATCGACTCCGGCGCGCCCCGGGCCGTCGTGCATGCCGGCCGGGTTAAAATGTCCCCGACTGTGCGCCAAAACCGTTGCAGGCCAACCGAACCCGATAGCCCTCTTATATGGAGGGCCTAGCGCAGCTTGCGGCCGTGGTTGTCTTTGACGCTGCCGGTGAAGATCAGGATCGCGTCGACGATCGCCCAGATGATCCCGCCGAGCAGGACCGGGAATCCCAGAAAACAGAACAGGCTGAAGACAATTCCGAACAGCCCCACGCACAGCTGGGCCACGGCGATCTGAGTCGAGTCGATGTAAAAGCGGCCGACACCGAACAGGCCGAGGAAGAGCTGAAGTAAGCCGGCGGTGGTGGCGGACTTATCCGACAGGGGCAGCCCGGTAACGGGATCACGGCCGAACGGCGCCTGCGGGTCGACGTAGCCCGGGTACCCGCCATAGCCCGGATAGCCCGGGTACCCGGGGTAACCCTGCGGCGACGGATACCCCGGCGGTGGCGGAGGCGGGCCCTGCGGATTCGGCTGCGGACCGTAACCGGGCGGCTGCCATCCCCACGGTGGTTCATCGGCGGGATTTCCGGGCGGGTTGGGCGGCGTCGACATCGATTCGAGTTAACACGCCCGCCGTTCGGCCGTCCACATCGGGCTCCAAGGCGCCGGCGCGGAAAATCCTTGGGCGCAGTCGGCAAATTGCTTCAAACTTCACCACCGCGAGAGCAATACTGGACGGGTGCCTGATCGAAATGTGCTGGGCGGTCCGCTGGAACCGTGCGGCACAGACCCGCTGACCGGTTTCTACCGCGACGGCTGTTGCTCAACCGGGCCTCAGGACCTTGGACGGCACACCATTTGCGCGGTGATGACCGCCGAGTTCCTGGAGCACCAGCGCTCCATTGGCAACGACCTGTTGACGCCGGTTCCCGAGTATCGGTTCCCGGGCCTGCTGCCCGGCGACCGCTGGTGCGTGACCGCGCTGAATTGGCTGCGGGCTCACCACGACGGGTGTGCGGCGCCGGTGGTGCTGGCATCCACGCACGAGAGCACCCTCGAGGTGGTCCCCCTGGAGGCGCTGCAGGCGCACAAGATCGACGTGCCCGACGATCTGGCCAACCTGTAGCTGGGTGACCGCTGGCCGGGATGGTGGGTGAACCACGGAATAGCGCCGCGTCTAGCCTCGGTGTCATCTTTCTCACCTGACGCGTCGAAGAGGGGTTGCGGTGGGTTCTGCGGTTGACGACATCGACTTCGACGACCTGACCGCGCCCCGGCTGACCGACGTCCAGCGCCAGATCCTGGAGTTCACCGAGGCCAAGCGCGTCGACCTCGACGTCGACCGGATGCTCGCGGAGGTCGTCGAACAGACCGGCCTAAAGACCGCAGCCGCCGATCTTGACGACGCCGACGGCTTCGCTGACCGGCTGCGCGCGCACGTCGCGGCGATCGAAGCCGACGATGGCCTGCGCCAGCTCACCCGCGGTTCGCTGCGGCAGCGGATCGTCCGCCTGCTGCGTAACCGGTTGTCGCTCACCGAGCTGATCACGCGGTACCCCGAGATCGAATCCATCCCGATCGAGAGGCCTTTCATCGTGGTCGGGATGCCGCGGTCGGGCACCACGCACCTGGTGAATCTCATTGCCGCCGACCCGCGCAGGCGCGCGCTGCCGTACTGGGAGAGCCAGGATCCCATCCCCGCTCGTGGGCAGGGGCCCGACGTGTTCGGCGTGGACCCCCGTTACGCGCGAGCCAAAGCAGAACACGAAGCGCTGATGGCCAGCGCGCCCGTGGTGGCCGCCATGCATGACCGCTTCCCCGAGGCGATCGAGGAGGAGGTGGAACTCCTCGACCTCGATCTGGCCTCCTATGTCCTGGAATGGCATGCGCGGGTGCCGGATTGGCGCGACTACTACCTGAGCCTCGACCAAACCCGCCACTATGCCTACATGCGCAAGGTGCTGCAGGCGCTCACCTTTCTGCGGGGTCCGCGCACCTGGGTCCTCAAGAGTCCGCAGCACTGCGAGCAGCTCGGCCCGTTGATGGCGACGTTCCCCGACGCGACGGTGGCTTTCACGCACCGCGACCCGGTCGCGGTGATCCAATCGGCGATCACGATGATGGCCTACTCGGATCGGCTGCGCCGCAACAGCATTGATCCGCAGTGGCTGCTGGAATATTGGAGCGATCGCGTGCATCGTCTGCTGAGCGCATGCGTGCGTGACCGCGACCTGGTGGACACCGAACGCAGCATCGACGTCAACTTTCATCAGCTGGGTGGCAACGAGATGCCGGTGCTCGAGCGGCTGTATCACTGCGGCGGTGTCGAATTGCCGCAGCAAGTGCGCGACGGCTTCCAGCGCTACCTGGACGGCAATCCACGAGGCAAGCACGGCCGCATCCATTACGAACTGCAACGGCACTTCGGCGTCTCCGCCGACGAACTCCGCGGCCGGTTCGGCTTCTATTTCGACAAGTTCGACGTCCGACCCGAATAAAGGAGTCAGCAGCGATGACCGAACCCGTCTATCGCGGCAGGCCCGGAGCCGACGCGATGCGCCCGGCGTCCGCGGAGAAGGCGGATGAGATCGCCCCGGGATTGTGGTGCTCGCCCGGGCTGTCCAACTCGTACCTGCTCACCACCGCGCAGGGCCGGGTGATCGTCAACACCGGCATGGGTTTCGAGGGGCCGGTGCATCGCGCCAACTTCGACGCCGTGGACTCCTCGCCGGTGCGCTACATCATCTTCACCCAGGGCCACGTCGACCATGTCGGCGGCCTGGACAGCGTGCGCGACCCCGACACGACCGTTGTCGCGCAAGCGAACTGGACGGCGTGGCGAGACGACAACGAACGACTGATCCCCTACCGCGCCAGCCGCAGCGCGTTCGCGTTCAAAGACACGCTGGCCGACGGCATCCAAGCCATCCAACGGCGCCTGGGGACCGCGCAGCTGGCGGGCCAGAGCGTGCCCGTCGTCGACCTCGACTTCGAGGACACGCTGACGCTGGAGCTCGGCGGCCGGCGGATGGAACTGATCTCGGTGCAAGGTGGGGAGACCACCGACTCGCTGGTGGTCTGGCTCCCCGACGAACGAATCTGCCTGTGCGGAAACACCTTCGGCCCCCTGTTCGGGCACATCCCCAACCTCGTCACCATGCGGGGCGACCGCTACCGGGACGCGTTGACGGCCATTGCCTCGGTGGAACGGGTCCGCGACCTGCACCCCGAGCTGCTCGTGACGGGTCACTTCGCGCCCGTCGCGGGGGCCGAGCGCATCAACGCCGAGCTGACCCGGCTGCGCAACGCCATCCAGTACATCCACGATCAGACGGTCGCCGGAATGAATGCCGGAAAGGATGTCCGCACCCTGATGCGCGAGATCACGTTGCCCGCGGAATACGAAGTGGGCCAGGGCTATGGGAAGGTCGCCTGGGACGTGCGGGCCGTCTGGGAGAACTACTCGGGCTGGTTCCACCACGAGTCGACCACCGAGCTGTACCCGGTCGGATTCGACGCCGTCGCGGCCGACGTGGTCGAGTTGGCCGGCGCCGATGCGCTCCTGGATCGCGCCCGGGCGCACCTGGCCGCCGATCGGGCACTGCACGCCATCCACCTCGCCCAGCTCGTGCCCGCCGAGCATTCGGGGGCTCGCGATGTGCTCCGGCAGGCGCATGAAAAGCTTCTCGCAAGCAGCACGAACTTCTGGGAAAGCGCGTGGCTGCGCAACCAGATTGCGAGGAACTCATAGCATGTTGCTGACGGTCCTGCGCTTCAATTTCGCCTCGCCGCAGGGGGATCCGCGCGTGCAGGGCGAACTGCTGTCCGCAGCGCTCGAACTGGCGCAGTGGGGTGAGTCGCACGGCATCACGTCGATCAGTGTCGACGAGCATCACGCGACCGGGCACGGGTGGAGCTGCAACCCGATCATGGCCGCGGCGATGTTCTTGGCCCGCACCTCGACACTGATCGCCAGCGTCGATTGCGCGTTGGGCCCGCTGTGGAACCCCGTCCGCCTTGCCGAAGACATCGCGCTCGTCGACAACATGAGCCGCGGCCGGCTGCACACCACGGTGGGCCTGGGATACCGCACGGTCGAATACGATGCGCTGGGAGCCGATTTCACGCGACGTGGCGCGCTGATGGACGGCCTGCTCGAGCGGATGCTGGCGGTGTGGTCCGACATTGGCACGTGGACCCGGCCGCATCCACCGCTGTACGTCGGCGGTGGCGCGCGTGCCACCGCGCGCCGCGCCGCCCGGTTCCGGCTGCCGCTCAGCCTGGCCGATCACCTGCCCGAGATCGCCGCCTACTACCGCGAGCTGTGCGCCGAGGCCGGCATGGCGCCGTTCATTCTCATGCCGGGACCGATCAACCGCGGAATGATCTACCTGCACGAGGACCCCGAGCGGGCGTGGGCGGAACTGGGCGACCACATCCTGTGGGAGGCAGTCACTTACGGCGGATGGTCCACCGATCAACGCTCGCTCATGCACCTTCCGGGTGTGCAGACCCTGGATCAGGTCAGGGCATCGGGGCGATACCGCTTCCTGACTCCAGATCAGCTGATCTCGGAGGTGCGCGAGGCGCAGAACTACGGGCCGCTCGTCATGCACCCCCTGGTCGGTGGCATGCCGGTCGACGAAGCGTGGAAATCGGTGCAATTGCTCACCGACAAGGTGCTGCCCGCGCTGGCGGGCTAGACGTCGCGGCGCTGCTCGAGCCAGTCGGCCAGCGAGCGGCCGGCATCCAAGACGTGCCGTTCGGCGATCGCACGGGCGCGTTCGGCGTCCTTGTCGCCCAGCGCATCGAGGAGCTGTTGATGTTCGTCGAGCGAATGCTTTTCGTGCTCGGGGAAAAGCGTGAGGAAGTTGCTCGGCACCACGCGCGCGACCTGCTTGATCTGGTTCAGCAGGCGAGGGGAGTGCGCCGCGCGATGGATCATCTGATGGAAATGCCAGTTGGCCTCTCCGATGGAGTCGTCACCGGATCGCGCGACCACGTCGGCGGCGAGTTCCCTGAGCGTGGCGAGTTCGGCGGGCTCGATCCGCTCGGCGGCCCACGCCGCGGCCTGCCCGGTCAGCACGCCGAGAATCGTGAAGCTGTCCAGGACGTCGCCCGGGCTGATGCCGACCACCGTCACCCCGCTGCGCGGGGCGACCTGAACCAGGCCCTCGAACGACAGCTCCAGCAACGCCTCGCGCACCGGCGTGCGGCTGGTCGCGAATTCCTCGGTGATGGCGTCGAGATCGACCCGGGAGCCGGCCGGCAGCACGCCGGTCAGAATGCGGTCGCGAAGCTCCCGGGCGGCGCGCTCTCGGACCGTCCCGGAGATGTCGATCCCTGAGGTCGAAGCCACCTGGGCATAATACCAAACGACAGATCTAGCATTTGATATCTGAAATATCAGATGTTACGTTTCAAGCATGCGCACCGACAAAATGGCCCTCGTGGCCTTCATGCAGGCCGGCAGCACCTCGGTCTACGCGGGCTCGTGGCGGCACCCCGCGACCGAACACCGGTACCTGGACGCGTCCTACTACGCGAAGATCGGCCGCCAGCTCGAAGAGGGTTGCTTCGACCTGATGTTCTTCGACGACCGCTTGGCCATGCCCGGCGTCTACGGCGGATCGGTAGGCGAGGCCGTGCATTACGGCGCCCGCCCGGTCAAGCTGGACCTCAGTGTGATTCTCGGGGTGCTGGCGCAGGCCACGTCGAAGATCGGGCTGGGCGCCACCTACTCGACCACCTACTACCAGCCGTTCCACGTGGCGCGCACGTTCGCCTCGCTCGACCACCTGTCGGGCGGCCGCGCGGCGTGGAACGTGGTCACCTCCGTCAACGACAGCGAGGCGCAGAACTTCGGGGTCGACGCCCACCTCGGTCACGACGAACGGTACGACCGCGCCGACGAATTCATGGACGTGGTGACCGGCCTGTGGGACACCTGGGAGGACGAAGCCGTCCTGCACGACCGGGCTTCCGGGCAGTTCGCCGACCCCAACAAGGTGCACGAGCTGGGACACGTCGGCCAGTTCTTCTCCGCCCGTGGACCGTTGACGGTGCCGCGGACCCCGCAGGGCCGCCCGGTCATCATCCAGGCCGGATCGTCGGGCCGCGGCCGCGAATTCGCTTCTCGGTGGGCCGAATTGATCTTCACCGGCGACCCGGGCATCGAGGTCGCACGCAACCACTACGCCGATCAAAAGGACCGCATCGCCGACGCGGGCCGCGATCCGGCCGCCGTGCGCATCTGCCCCATGGCCTACGCGGTGGTGGGCGAATCCGAGGCCCACGCCAAGGATCGCGAGGCCATGTTCCTCAACGACCTCGTGCATCCGATGGCGTCGCTGACGCTGCTGTCCGAGCTGATGAACTACGACTTCGCGCAACACGATCTCGACGACCCGGTGACCGACGAACTGCTCGCCTCGGTCTCCGGCATCCGCGGCCTGGTGCAGAACCTGCGCACCCATATCGGCGGGGACACGGTCACCTTGCGCGACCTCGCCAACCATCGCGCCACACTGCTGCAGGGGCCGCGCTTCGTCGGCACCGGCGAACAGGTCGCCGATCAGATGGCCGACTGGTTCGAAAGCGGCGCGTGTGACGGATTCGTCTTGGCCGCAACGCATCTGCCCGGTGCATTCGAGGACGTCGTGCGCATGGTGGTGCCGGAGCTGCAGCGCCGCGGCCTGTTCCGCACGGAATACGAATCCTCCACGCTGCGCGGCCATCTCGGGCTGCAGCGTCCGTCGAACAGCCGGGTGGCCGCCGGTGCCCATGCTTGACGGGCTGCGGGTGCTCGACCTCGCCACGTTGGCCGCCGCGCCGCTGGTGGCCACCTATCTCGGGGAGTTCGGCGCCGACGTGATCAAGGTCGAAGAACCGCGCCACGGCGACCCGATCCGCGGCTGGGGCAACCAGCGCGACGGTGTCGGCCTGATGTGGAAGTCGATCGCGCGCAACAAGCGGTCGATCACGCTCGACTTGCGGTGCGCCGAAGGGCAGGAGCTGGTGCGCCGCCTGGTGGAGCACGCCGATGTCGCCATCTTCAACACCCGCCCCCAGACCTTGCGCAAGTGGGGCCTCGACTACGAGAGCCTGCGCGCGGTCAACGAGCGGATCGTGATGCTGCACATCACCGGGTACGGGCTGAGCGGGCCGAAGAGCGAGCGCCCCGGGTTCGGCACGCTGGGCGAGGCGATGAGCGGGTTCGCGCACATCACGGGTCAGGCCGGCGCGCCGCCGACGCTGCCGCCGTTCATGTTGGCCGACGGCGTCGCGTCGCTGAACGCCGCGTACGCGGTGATGATGGCGCTGTATCACCGCGACGTGCACGGCGGGCCCGGACAACTGATCGACGTCAACCTGATCGACCCGCTGGCCCGGCTGCTGGAACAGACGCTGCTGGGCTATGACCAGTTGGGCCTGGTGCCCGAGCGGGCCGGCAACCGGTGGGACATTTCGGCGCCGCGCAACACCTATCGCACCGCGGACGGCAAGTGGCTGGCCATGTCCGGCAGTTCGCCGGCGTTGGCGCTGCGGGTGTTCCGGGCGATCGGCCGCCACGATCTGCTGGACGACGCCGACTTCTCCGACCCGCAGCGACGGTTGGCGCGCGCCCGCGAGGTCGACGCCGTGGTCGCCGATTGGGTTGCCACCAAAACACTTTCGGAGGCGATGGACGCCTTCGAAGCGCACGAGGTGGCCGCCGCGCCGGTCTATGACATCAGCGACCTGGTCGCCGACGAACAGCTGGCGCATCGTGGGGTGTTCATTTCCGTCGACGACCCACAACTCGGCCCCATGACGGTGCAGGCCCCCGTGCCGCGGTTCTCGTCGGCCCCCGGCACGGTCGGGCATCTGGGGCCGTGCCTCGGCGAGCACAACACCGAGGTATACGGGGATCTGCTCGGCATGAGCCACGACGAAATCGACGACCTGCGCGCCCGTGGCGTGTTGTGACACAAGGACACTGAAGGAAAGGCAACGATGACGAATCTTCTCCGCCGCTCCGAGCTCGCGGTGCCCGCCTGCAGCGACAACATGTTCGACAAGGCGGCCGGGTGCGGTGCCGACCTGGTGTTCCTCGACCTCGAGGACGCCACGCCCGCCGCGTTCAAGGAGGAATCGCGCGGCAAGGCGATCAACGCGCTCAACGACCTGGACTGGGGCCGCACCGTGCGGGCGGTGCGGATCAACGGCCTGGACACCCGGTGGTGCCACGACGACGTCATCGAGGTGGTGACCAGGGCCGGCCGCAACCTCGACACCATCATCATCCCCAAGGCCCGCACCGCCCGCGACGTGTGGTGGGTGGACGTCCTGCTCACCCAGCTGGAATCAAAATTGAACCTGGACAGGCGGATCCGGCTCGAGGTGCTGATCGAAGAGGTCGAAGGTTTGGCCAACGCCGAAGAGATCGCGGCGGCGAGCGATCGCCTGGACGCCCTGATCTTCGGGGTGGGCGACTTCTCGCTGTCACAGGGCGCGCGGGTGGACACCAACTTCGTCCCGCTGGGCGAGTATCCGGGCGAGTTCTGGGCCTACGCGCGCAACAAGGTGATCGTCGCCGCGCGCATCGCGGGCATCGACGCGATCGACGCGCCGTACCCCGACTACCGCGACCTCGCCGGGTATGAGCGCGACGCCCGGCGCGCGTCGCTGCTCGGCTACACCGGGAAGTGGGCCATCCACCCCGACCAGGTTCCGGTCGCCAACGAGGTCTACGCCCCGACCGCCGACGAGATCGCCCGCGCCGAAGCCAACGTCGCCGCCTACCGGGAGGCCGAGGCCAAGGGCCGGGGAGCCGTCGGGGTGAACGGCGTCCTGGTCGACGCCGCCCACGTCAAGCAGGCGGAGCAGACGCTGGCGCGCGCGGCCCTGATCAAGGCCAGGCACGTTTGATGGCGGCGACCCGCTGCGCCCCGCTACGGCCTATAGCGGCGACCCGCTGCGCCCGGCTACGGCCTATAGCGGCGACCCGCTGCGCCCGGCTACGCCGCGCTTGCGATCGCCGCGGCCGCGCTTGCGATCGCCGCGGCCGCGCTTGCGATCGCCGCTAGTCGATCACCACCAGGAGGTCGCCGCCCTCGACTTGCGCTGTGCGCGACACCGCGATTCGCGCGACCTTGCCGGCCTTGGGGGTGGTGACGGCGGCCTCCATCTTCATGGCCTCGATCGTCGCGATCGTCTGGCCGGCCTCGACCTCCTCGCCGACCTCGGCGGTGACCGTGACGACGCCGGCAAAGGGGGCGGCGACGTGATCGGGATTGGCGCGGTCGGCCTTCTCGGCGGCCGGGACGTCGGTGGCGATGCTGCGGTCGCGCACCACGACGGGCCGCAGCTGACCGTTGAGGATGCACATCACGGTGCGCATGCCGCGTTCGTCGGGGTCGGAGATGGCCTCCAACCCGATCAGCAGCTCCACACCGCGCTCCAGCTCCACGCGATGCTCGTCCCCCTGGCGCAGCCCGTAGAAGAACTGGTTGGCGCTCAATCCAGAGGTGTCGCCGTAGGCCTCGCGGTGGTCCTCGAGCTCTTTGGCCGGCCCGGGGAACAGCAGCCGGTTCAGCGCCGCCTGCCGTTCGGCGCCCGGTGTGGCCAACGCCTTTTCATCGTCGGCCGTCAGCGGCTGCTCGGGCTTGGCCGGGCCGCGGCCGTCTAACGCCTTGGTACGCAACGGCTCCGGCCAGCCGCCGGGCGGATCGCCGAGTTCGCCGCGCAGGAACCCGATCACCGAATCCGGGATGTCATAGCGCGCGGGATCTTCGGCGAAGTCTTGCGCGCTGACGCCCGCCCCGACCAGCGCCAGCGCCAGGTCGCCGACCACCTTGCTCGACGGCGTGACCTTGACGAGGTGCCCGAGGATGGCGTCGGCGCCGGCGTAGGCGTTTTCGATGTCCTCGAACCGGTCGCCGAGCCCCAGCGCGATGGCCTGCTGGCGCAGGTTCGACAGTTGGCCACCGGGGATCTCGTGGTGGTAGACGCGGCCCGTCGGGGACGGCAGCCCGGATTCGAACGGCGCGTACACCTTTCGCAGCGCCTCCCAGTACGGTTCCAGGTCGCACACCGCCGGCAGCGACAACCCGGTGTCGTAGTCGGTGTTGGCGGCGGCGGCCACGATCGATGACAGCGCGGGCTGGCTGGTGGTCCCCGCGAGCGGGGCAGCGGCACCGTCGACGGCGTCGGCCCCTGCGTGCCAGGCCGCCACGTAGCTCGCGAGTTGTCCGCCCGGGGTGTCGTGGGTATGCACGTGCACCGGCAGGTCGAACCGGGATTTGAGCGCCGAGACCAGCGTCGCGGCGGCCGGCGCGCGTAACAACCCGGCCATGTCCTTGATCGCCAGGACGTGCGCGCCCGCTTCGACGATCTGTTCGGCCAACTTGAGGTAATAGTCGAGCGTGTAAAGCTTTTCGGCCGGATCGCTGAGATCCCCGGTGTAGGACATCGCCACCTCGGCCACCGCCGCCCCGGTGTCGCGCACCGCGTCGATGGCCGGGCGCATCGAGTCGACGTTGTTCAACGCGTCGAAGATCCGGAAGATGTCGATGCCGGTGGCCGTCGCCTCCTCGACGAACGCCGTCGTCACCGTCTCCGGATAGGGCGTGTAGCCGACGGTGTTGCGTCCGCGCAGCAGCATCTGCAGGCAGATGTTGGGCATCGCCTCCCGCAGCGCCGCCAGCCGCTCCCACGGGTCCTCCTTCAAGAACCGCAGCGCCACATCGTAAGTCGCGCCGCCCCAGCACTCCACCGACAACAGTTGCGGCATGGTCCGCGCGAGGTAGGGTGCGACCTTGATCAGGCCGCTGGTGCGGACGCGGGTCGCCAGCAGCGACTGGTGCGCGTCGCGGAACGTGGTGTCCGTGACGGCGACGCCGCGCGACTCGCGGAGCCAGGCCGCGAATCGCTGGGGTCCGAGTTCGGTCAGACGCTGCTTGGAGCCCGCGGGTGGGTCGGTCGACAGGTCGATGTCGGGCAGCTTGTCGTGCGGGTACACCGGTGACGGGCGCTCACCGTGGGGCTTGTTGACGGTGACGTCGGCCAGGTAGTTGAGGATCTTGGTGCCGCGGTCGGCCGAGCTGCGCGCGGTGAGCAGCTGCGGGCGTTCCTCGATGAACGACGTGGTGATGCGCCCGGCCTGGAAGTCGGGGTCGTCCAGGACCGCTTGCAGGAAGGGGATATTCGTCGACACACCGCGGATGCGGAACTCCGCGACCGCCCGCCGGGCGCGGCGCACCGCGGTGGGGAAGTCGCGGCCCCGGCAACTGAGCTTGATCAGCATCGAGTCGAAATGCGCGCTGATCTCCGCGCCCAGGGTGGTGCCGCCGTCCAGTCGTATTCCCGCGCCGCCCGGGGTGCGGTAGGCGGTGATGCGGCCGGTGTCCGGGCGGAAACCGTTCGCCGGGTCTTCGGTGGTGATGCGGCATTGCAGCGCCGCGCCGTGCGGGACGATCGAACCCTGGTGCAGGCCAATCTCTTCCAGCGTTTGACCGGACGCGATGCGCAGCTGGGCGGACACCAGGTCGACGTCGGTGATCTCCTCGGTCACCGTGTGCTCCACCTGGATGCGGGGATTCATCTCGATGAACACGTGATCGCCGCGTTCGTCGAGCAAGAACTCGACCGTGCCCGCGCAGGTGTAGCCGATGCTTCGCGCGAACGCCACCGCGTCGGCGCAAATACGTTCGCGCAGTTGTGGATCCAGGTTCGGCGCCGGGGCGATCTCGATCACCTTCTGGTGCCGCCGCTGCACGCTGCAGTCCCGTTCGTAGAGGTGGATCACGTTGCCGTGGTTGTCCGCCAGGATCTGGACCTCGATGTGGCGCGGGTTGATCACCGCCTGTTCGAGAAACACCGAGGCATCCCCGAAGGCGGATTCGGCCTCCCGGCTGGCCGCCTCGATCGCCTCCGGCAGCGCCGCGGGGTCGGTGACCCGGCGCATCCCGCGGCCGCCACCACCGGCGACCGCCTTGACGAACAGCGGAAATGTCATCGACTCGGCGGCTGTCACCAGCTCGTCCACCGATGTCGAGGGCGCCGAGGACGCCAGCACCGGCAGGCCCGCCGCCCGCGCCGCCGCGATCGCGCGCGCTTTGTTGCCGGTGAGCTCGAGCACCTCGGCGCTCGGGCCGACGAACGTGATGCCCGCGGCCGCGCACGCCGCCGCCAGGTCCGGGTTCTCGGACAGGAACCCGTAGCCCGGGTAGATGGCGTCCGCCCCGCACGCCTGCGCCGTGGCGACGATGTCGTCGACCGACAGGTAGGCGCGGACCGGGTGGCCCTCCTCACCGATCTGGTACGACTCGTCGGCCTTGAGCCGGTGCACCGAATTGCGGTCCTCGTAGGGGTAGACCGCCACGGTGGCCATTTCCAGTTCGTAGGCGGCGCGGAAGGCGCGGATCGCGATCTCACCGCGATTGGCGACCAGGACTTTCGTCAACACGGTACTTACGATAGAGCGCGTTGCGGCGGTCCGACATACTCGCTCAGCGGACGGATCAACGCGTTCGACGCGGTCTGCTCGATGATGTGCGCCGTCCATCCGGTGATCCGGCTCATCACGAAAATCGGGGTGAAAGCCCCGATGTCGAAGCCCATCAGGTAATAGGCCGGGCCGGTGGGAAAGTCCAGGTTCGGCTTGATGCCATTGGCTTGGGCCATCCCCTTTTCCAGGACCTCGTAGATGTCAAGCCACCTCTGACCGTCGCGCGCCGCGGCGACGCGCGTGAGCGCCGCCTTCATGGTCGGCACCCGGGAGTCGCCGTTCTTGTAGACGCGGTGACCGAAGCCCATGATCTTGTCTTTGCGATCCAGCTTGCCAGACAACCACTCCGAAGCCCGTTCGGCGCTTCCGATTTCGATCATGTCGTGCATGACCGCTTCGTTGGCCCCGCCGTGCAGCGAGCCCTTGAGCGCACCGATGGCGGCCGTGACCGCGCTGTAGATGTCGGACTGGGTCGAGGTGACCACGCGCGCGGCGAAGGTGGAGGCGTTGAAGCTGTGCTCGGCGTAGAGCACCATCGACTGTTCGAACGCGTCGACGATCACCTGCTCGGGGACGTCGCCGAAGCACATGTGCAAGAAATTCTGGGCGTAGCTCATGTGGCTGTGGGGCGCGATGGGTTCCAGTCCGCGCCGGCGGCGCATGTCGGCCGCGACGACGGTGGGCAGCACCGCGAACATCCGCAAGGCCTTGGCGTAGTTGGCCCCCGGGCTGTTGTCGTCCTCATCGGGATCTTCGGCGCCCATCGAGCTGACGAAGGTGCGCACGACGTCCATGGGGTGGCAGGTGTCGGGCAACTTGGTCAGCAGCGACAACTGGGACCGGTTCAGCCGACGCGCCGCTCGTTCCCGCTGGGTGAACAGCGCCAGCTGCTGCTCGTCGGGCAACTCGCCGTGCCACAGCAGGTAGGCGACCTGCTCGAAGCTGCACGTGGCCGCGAGGTCCTGCACGGCGTACCCGCGGTAGGTCAGCGAGTTGGTCTCCGGGACGACCTTGGAGATGGCGGTGGTGTCGACGACGACGCCGGCCAGGCCTTTGTAAATGCGGGGCTTGTTGTCTTCGACGGTGCTCATGGCGCGACTCCTTGGACGGAAAAGTTGTAGAGGTCGGAATCGAATTGGGTGTAATCGGCGTAGCGCAGCAGTTCGTAGAGGCGGCTGCGGTGCTGCATCCGCTCGGTCAGGCCGGATTGTGTTCCGGTCTCGGCGATTTCGCGAAGGCCCGCCTCGACGGCGTGCATGGCCAGCCGCAGCGTGGTGACGGGGTAGATCACCACGTTGTAGCCGATGTCGGACAGCTGTTGGGTGGTCAGCAGCGGCGACTTGCCGAACTCGGTCATGTTGGCCAGCAAGGGTGTGTCCACCGCGGCGCGGAACCGCTCGAATTCCGTTGGGCTGCCCAAGGCTTCGGTGAAGATCAGGTCCGCACCCGCGTCGGCGTAGGCCTTGGCGCGCTCGATCGCCGCCCCCACCCCCTCGATGCCGGCGGCATCGGTGCGGGCGCAGACGATGAAATTCGGGTCGCGGCGCGCGGAGACGGCGGCCCGCAGCCGTTTGATCATCTCGCCGGCCGGCACCACGGCCTTGCCGTCGAGATGCCCGCAGCGCTTGGGGTTTTCCTGGTCCTCCAGGTGGCAGCCCGCCAGGCCGGCGTCCTCGAGCACCGTCACGGTACGCGCCGCGCTCATCGGCTCACCGAAGCCGGTGTCGGCGTCGATCAGGGTGGGCAGGTCGCTCACCCCCGCGATCTGGGCGCCTCGCCCGCTGACCTCGGTCAGGGTGGTCAGGCCGATGTCGGGCAGGCCGAGGTCGGCCGAAAGCGCCGCGCCCGACACGTACACGCCGTCGAACCCGAGCTCGGCGACGAGCTTGGCCACCAGTGGTGAGAAGGCGCCCGGGAACCGTTGCAGCCGACCGCTTTCCAGCGCGTCGCGGAACCGCGCCCGCTTGTCGGTCGCCGGAACGGCCCCGCCGATCAGCCCGCCCATCAGAAAATCCCCGGCCCGATCGCGGGCGCCTTGTCGAGAATCAGCGGAGCGACCGTGATGTTGAGCGCGCCCAAAGCGCCCGCCTGCAGGTCCGCCAGGGCTTCGGCCGCCGACAGGAACCGCTGCTGCTCGCCCTCGCCGACCACGCCCTCGGCCAGCTCGGTGAACTTCCCGACGTACTGCTTGCGCTCGAATGGCCGCGCCCCCAGCGGATGAGCGTCGGCGACGGCGAGCTCGTCGACGATGACCTCGCCGTTCTTGAGGGTGACCTCCGCGCGCGCGCCGAACGCCTTCTCCGCCGGATCGGTCGAGTGGTAGCGCCGGGTCCATTCGGGATCCTCGACCGTCGAGATCTTGTGCCACAGCTCGACGGTGTCGGGGCGACGCGCCCGCTGCGGCGCATACGAGCGCTCGTGATGCCAGGTGCCGTCCTGCAGCGCGACCGCGAAGATGTACATCACCGAGTGATCCAGCGTCTCGCGCGAAGCGTCGGGATCGAACTTCTGCGGATCGCCCGACCCGGTGCCGATCACGTAGTGGGTGTGATGGCTGGTGTGCAGCACGATGGTCGCGACCTGGTTCAGATCGCCGATCCGTTCGCGCATCCGGCGCGCGAGGTCGATCAGCGCCTGACTCTGATACTCCGCCGAGTGTTCCTTGGTGTAGCTGTCGAGGATGGCGCGCTTCGGCTCGCCGGGCTCGGGCAGCGGGACGTGATAGGTGTGCTCGGGCCCCGAAAGCAGCCAGCCGATCACGCCGTCCTCGCCCTCCCAGATCGGGGCCGGCGCGCCCTCACCGCGCATGGCGCGGTCGACGGCCTCGATGGCGACCTTGCCCGCCCAGGCGGGCGCGTACGCCTTCCAGCTCGAGATCAGGCCCTTGCGCGACTGCCGGGTCGACGTCGTCAGGTGCAGCGCCTGGCCGATCGCCTGATAGATGGTCTCTTTGTCCAGGCCCAACATCGTGCCCAGGCCGGCTGCCACCGACGGGCCCAGGTGCGCGACGTGGTCAATCTTGTGCTCGTGCAGGCAGATTCCCTTGACCAGGTCGATCTGGATCTCGTAGCCGGTCGCGATGCCCCGGATCAGGTCGGCGCCGCCGATCCCCAGGTGCTGCGCCACCGCCACCAGGGCGGGAATGTTGTCACCGGGATGCGAGTACTCGGCGGCCAGAAACGTGTCGTGGAAATCCAATTCGCGCACCGCGACGCCGTTGGCCCAGGCCGCCCACTCCGGGGAGTAGTCGCCCTCGATCCCGAAAACCTTGGCGCCCTTGGCCGCGGCGGGGTGCGCCCGCGCCTGAGCCCGCGCGACCGCCACCGGCCGGCGGAGCAGCGAGGCGGCCGAGACGGCGGCGTTGTCGATGATGCGGTTGATCACCATCGCCTCGACGTCGGCGGGCACGGCGACCGGGTCGGCCGCGACCTCGGCGATCTTCCACGCGAGGTGTTCACTGCGGGGGAAGTCGTCGGCGCTACGACGAGTCCGAACATCATGAATGCGCATAACTCGCACAGTACGCAGGGCTGAAGTCGGCGTAAATCCCCTGTAAAAGCGTAATCTTGTGTCCTTGTCCGCGGCAGTTTGCGAATGTTGTGAAAGGAGTTGGGCGTACGGTGGGTTCCGTGGCGAAGACGTTCGCCGGCGCGCGGCTACGGCGATTGCGCGAGGAACAGGGGCTGACCCAGGTGGCGCTGGCCCGCGTCCTGGGGCTGTCGACCAGCTACGTCAACCAGCTGGAAAACGACCAGCGCCCGATCACCGTTCCGGTACTGCTCACCCTCACCGAACGATTCGACCTGCCGAGTCAGTACTTCGCGCCGGAGTCCGACGCCCGCCTGATCTCCGACCTGCGGGAGGTGCTCGCCGAGGCGCCCGCGACGGCCGGGCAGGTCGAGGAGCTCGTCGCCCGCATGCCCGCGATCGGTCAGACCCTGGTCAACCTGCACAGGCGGCTGCACGACACGACGGCCGACCTGGAGGCCCTGCACAGCCGCGCGAATTCGGAAGTCTCGGACGCGTCGTCGCTGTCCCAGCAGCCGATGCCGTTCGAAGAGGTTCGCGATTTCTTCTACGACCGCAAGAACTACATCGGCGAACTGGATCTCGCGGCCGAAGAGCTGTTCACCAAGAACCACTTGCGAATCGGCGGACTCGACGGCCAGCTCGCGGAGCTGCTCGCCGAACAGCTCGGCGTCTCGGTGGTGATCGACGACGGTCAGGTGTTGGATCCCAACTCCAAACGCCGGTTTGCGCCCGAATCGAAAACCCTGTACCTGGCTCGGTGGCTGCATCCGGGCCAGCGTGCCTTTCAACTCGCCACCCAGATCGCCCTGCTCACCCAGGCCAAGTTGATCACCGGGATCATCGCCGGCGACGACCAGCTCAGCGACGACGCCCGCAGTGTGGCGCGCATCGGGCTGGCCAACTATTTCGCCGGCGCCCTGCTGCTTCCCTACCTGAGATTCCTCGAGGCCGCCGAGGACGTCCGCTACGACATCGACCAGCTGGCAAGGCGATTCGAGGTGGGATTCGAAACCATCTGCCACCGGCTGTCCACCCTGCAGCGCCCGAACGCGCGGGGCGTGCCGTTCATCTTCGTCCGCACCGACAGCGCCGGCAACATCTCTAAACGCCAATCCGCCACCGCTTTTCACTTCTCACGCGTCGGCGGCAACTGTCCGCTGTGGGTGGTCCACCACGCGTTCTCGCGGCCCGGCCAGTTTCTGACCCAAGTCGCGCAGATGCCCGACGAGCGCACCTACTTCTGGGTCGCGCGAACCACCACGACGGAGCCGAGCCGATACCTCGGCCCGGACAAGAGTTTCGCCATCGGACTGGGGTGCGACGTCGCGCACGCGGAGAAGCTGATCTACTCCGTCGGCATCGATTTGGGCGACGCCGAGTCGATCGTGCCGATCGGCGCCGGCTGCAAGATCTGCGACCGGCCCGCGTGCCCGCAACGCGCGTTCCCATACCTCGGCCATCCGGTGTACGTCGACCCCCACAGCAGCACCGATCTGCCGTATCCGCCGGCGATCACGCCTTGAGCGCGGTCAGGTCGGGCCGGCCGCCGAGGCGCTGAACGGTGGCGCTGGCGGCCGCGGCCGCAAGCTCGCCGGCCTCCGGTGGTGCGGCGCCATCACGCAGCGCGGCGATCAGCCCGGCCACGAACGCGTCGCCCGCGCCGGTCGGATCCACCACGTCGACGTCGGCGAATTCGAAGAGCCGGCTGCCACCGTCCCACGCCACCAGGTCACCGACCTTCGGAACCGCGAGGGCGACCAGTCCCGGACCGCAGGCCAACAGGCGGTCGGCCAGCTCGCGCGCCTGCGCCGCCGTGCCGATCTCCCGGCCCGCGATGAGCGAGGCTTCCGTGGCGTCGGCGCGGATCACGTCGACCGCCGCGAGCAGGTCGGCCCGAATGTGCTCGGCGGGCGCGCCGTCGGCCACGACGCGCAGACCCCGCCGCCGAGCGCGTTGCGCGGCTTCCAACGCGGTGGCCGGCGGCTGCTGCAGCTGAATGGAAACGGTGTCGGCGGTGTCGAACACGGACCGATCGAGGTCGGCGACTTGGATCAGCGAGCTTTCGGGCACGTCTTCGAGGAGCATGCGTTCCGGCGGTTTTGGGACCACATCGATCAACAGCGCCGTGGTGCCGCGACGCGCGACGCCGCCGACGTCGATGCCGTCCCGTTGGGCCTGCGCCAGGACCGACGTCCCCGCGTCGTCGTCACCGGCCACCGCGATGAGGGCGACCGGCACGCCCAGCTGCGCCAGGCCGACCGCCTGATTGGCGCCCTTGCCGCCCAGCAGCTCCTTGCGCTGCACGACCGTGGTGGAATCGTCGGTCGTCGGCGGCCCATCGGTACGCAGCACCAGATCGCGTGCGATCTGGCCGATCACGACAACGCCCATGGGTCCACAGTGCCCGGTCTTGACGGGCACGGCAACGCGATGATCGAGTGAGCCATGCCCAAGGTCGCGGTACTCGACGACTACGCGGGAGTGGCGTTGCGGGTCGCCGACTGGTCACCCGTGCAGACACGCTCGGAGGTAACCGTTTTCGATCGCCACCTCTCCGAGGACGCGGCCGCCGAAGCGCTGCGGCCGTTCGACGTGGTGTGCACCCTGCGCGAGCGGATGGCGTTTCCGTCGACGCTCATCGCGCGGCTGCCGAACCTGAAACTGATCACCATCGTCGGCAAGAGCCTGCCGAACCTGGACCTGGCCGCCGCCACCGAGCACGGGATCCTGGTCGCTCACTCCGATTTCGCGCACCCCCGATTCAGGGCAATGCGCGATGCGACGCCGGAACTCGCGTGGGGCCTGATGATCGCGACGGTGCGCAATCTCGCCGAAGAGCATCGCAACATGCGCGACGGCGGCTGGCAGAGCGCCGCGGGTATGACGCTGGCGGGCAAGACGCTCGGCCTGCTCGGTCTGGGCAGGGTCGGCAAACGAATGGCCGAGTATGCCAAGGCGTTCGGCATGGACGTGATCGCATGGAGCCAAAATCTCACCGCGGACACCGCCGCGAGCGTGGGGGCCCGGCGCGTGCAGAAGTCGGAGCTGTTCGCTGCCTCCGACGTGGTCTCCATCCATGTGGTGCTCTCGGAGCGCACCCGGGGGCTGGTCGCCGCGTCCGAGCTGGCCTTGATGCAGCCGCACGCCTACCTGATCAACACGTCGCGGGGTCCGATCGTCGACGAGGCTGCGCTGCTCGCCGCGTTGGAGTCGGGGCGCATCGCCGGTGCCGGGCTGGACGTGTACGACGTCGAACCGCTGCCCGGCGATCACCGTTTGCGGCGGCTGCCGAATGTGACGCTGTCTCCCCACCTGGGGTACGTCACCCGCGAGATGCTCGGCGCCTTCTACTCCGACACCGTGGAGTCAGTGGTGGCATGGCTGGACGGGACGCCCGTTCGGATCGCCAATCCCGAGGTGTTGCACCGACGCTGACCGCTCACTTCCGTTTCCAGTGCGGGCTTTTGACCGCGTCGAGAGCCTCGGTGACGTAGCGGTCGAGCGGCCGCGGCTTTCCCGATTGTCGTACCCATTGCTGGAAGGCGAAATCCGCCGCCGCGAAGGCCAGTTGGACCAGCAAGCCCGGACGCAGATCGGCGTCGGCGTTGACGCCCATTCGTTCGGCGATGAGTTTGGTCGCCCGGTCCTTGTCGGCGGGCCGGTGCACCGTGACCTTGTCGAGCAGGTCGGGGGCCACCAGCAGGGCTTCGCGCCATTCCTCGGTGTCGGCCTGCTCGAACGAGCGGGTGCGGGTGACGATGGCGTTGATCAGCGCGATGTCGGGTGGTTCGGCGGCCGGGCGGCCTTCGAGGAGGTTGACTATCGCGGCGCCGCCATAGCGCACCGGCGCAAGCAGCAGCTCCTCCTTCGCCGGCACGTGGCGGAAGAAGGTGCGCGGGGAAACGCCTGCGGCCGTGGCGATTTCCTCCGTCGTCACCGCGTCATACCCGCGCTCCACGAACAGCCGGAACGCCGCGCGCCGGATGTCGGCGCGGATCTGCGCGCGCTGCCGATCGCGGAGCGACTCTGGTCGGGTGGGCGAGGTCACCGGAAGCAGCCGATCCCGCCGTCGACGTGGATGGTCTGCCCGGTGATGAACGTCGCGTCACTGCCGAGCAGGAACGCCACCAGCGCGCCCACGTCGGTGCGGACGTCGCCGATGCGCTTCATCGGGACGCGGCCCACGGCCTTCTCGTATTCCTTGGGCGCGAACGACTTCCAGTACTTGACGCCGTCCGACTCGGCGAATGGGCAGATGACGTTGACGCGGATGTTGTCGCGTCCCCATTCGAGCGCCGCGACCTTGGACAGTCCGCGGATGCCTTCCTTGGCGGCCGCGTACCCACCCCACTTGGGCTCGCCGCCGGTACCCGTCCCGGAGCCGAGGTTGACGATCGACCCGCCGCCCTCCCTGACCATCAGCGGGTGCACGGCCTGCATGAGCAGGAAGGTCGCCCGGGGCCCGACGTCGTAGCCGAGCGCGAGGTCTTCGGTGGTGATGTCGACGAACGCCTTGGGCTCGTTGGTGGCGATCGCGTTGTTCACCAGGCCGTGCACGGCACCGAAGGCGTCGATCGCGGCGGTCGCGATCCGCGGCGCACTGTCGGGGTCGCGCAGGTCGGCGACGAGCCGTTCGACCCGTCCGATCGCCCTGAGTTCGGTGGTGGTCGCCTCGAGGGCCTCCTCCTGGATGTCGACCAGCAGCACCGCCGCGCCGCGTTCGAGCAACGCGGTGGCCACGCCCTTGCCGACGCCCTGGGCGGCGCCGGTGACGATCGCGACGTGCCCGCGCATCGAATCGGGGTGGCTGTAGCTCATTCGGCGGGTCCCATATGTAGCGCCACGCCCCGGTGCAGTTCGTAGGTGCTCCGCGCGCCGTTGGGCAGCTCGATGAACTCCACCGGCGTCCCGTCCGGATCCTTGACGAAAAACATTCGGACACCGCCGATCTCGAAGGGATCCTGGTCGGGGGTGTAACCGGCGGAGACGATGCGGCGATGGGTGTCGTCGAGGTCGGGCACCGACAGCGAGACGTTGTGGATCCCGGTGATGCCCCGTCGCGGTTTGTGTTCGGTCGGCTTGCTGCCGATCGACAGCAGCTCGACCATCAACCCGCCCAGCAGCCCGCCGACGACCCGCCCCTCCTGCTTGCGGGTCGCGTGCAACACCGCATCGAAAGGCTCTCCGGAGATGAGCGTTTCGAAGACCACGTCCATGCCCAGGACGTCGCGGTAGAACGCCAGTGCGCGGTCCATGTCGGTGACGCCGACGACGAGGTGACAGAACGACACGTCGTCGAGGGTCATGGCCTGCCCGCCGCGAGATTCGGGGCCGGGCGGCCGGCGAACAACGGCAGATCGAGGTAGGTCTTGATGCCCGGTTCGGCGGCGCAGACGTCGGGAACGGCGTTGATGCAGTGGTTGGCGGTGACCACGACGCCGGGATTCTTGATCAGCCCTTCGGCGATCGTCTCCGGCTGCAGCCCCTTGAAGGTGAGGCTCACGTCGGGGTCGCCGGTGATGTCGACCTCGAAGCGTTCGCCGCGCCCACCGAAATCCCAGGCGGGATCGAGGTTTTCCTCGCCCATCAGCCAGTTGACCGCCGCGGTGATGACCGGCTCGCCATCGACCAGCGCTTGCCAGCGGAAGCGGCGCGCCGCCACGGTGCCGACGGCGATCGGGAAGGGGTCGTAGTCGATCTCCGCGGTCGCCACGGCGACATCTTGGATGGTCCTGATGTTGGGGTCGATGCGAAAACCCATGTGATCGGCGATCATCCGCACCGACTGCTTGAAGCCCCCGTCGAGCAGTCCGGCCATCGGCCCCTGGGTGGCCTCCTCGGGCGTGCCGCCGAATCCCATGATGTGGCGGACCACGTCGGGTGCGTTGTAGGTGCGGATGTCGGAGAACTCCTCGGCGCGCACGTGCGTGATCGCCGACGACAACGAGGACACCATGAGCGGGAATCGCTCCGTGATGCCCCCGGGGTGGATCCCCGAACCATGCAGCGTGACACCGCTTTCCGCCGCAGCGTCGGCGACGGCCCGGTGGCGCGGGTTGGCCGGGTCGGGGTAGACCCAGCCGACCGGTGTGACGACGTTCTTGCCGGACCGCAGGATCGCGATGACCTCGTCGTCGTTGGGGATCAGCGGGCTGTACATGACGCAGTCGGCGTCCAGCGCCAGCACCTCGTCGGCGCTGGTGGTGGCCGTGACGCCGAGATCCTGGGTGCCGATGATCCGCCCGACGTCGACACCGTTCTTGTCCGCGCTGTGCACCCAGCACCCGACGAGTTCCAGCTGTGGGTGATTGAGGACGCACTGGATCGCCGCCTTACCCACACCGCCGGTCGCCCACTGGATGACACGAAGTTTGGACGGGCTACTCATCATTGACCTCCCGGACTGCGGTGCGCGACCTTTACACATCGGCGAACAAAATGGCAGGCTATGACTTGCTGACAGTGACTGTCAATGATCGCCTACTTCGGGAAGGGTCTGTTGATGAGCGTCCTCGACGGGAAGATCGCGATCGTGACCGGCACCAGCCGCGGCGTGGGCGTCGGCATCGCCCACGAGCTGCTGCGGGCGGGCGCGACGGTCATCGGCTGCTCGCGTTCGCCGCTCGATGGCCTCCCCGGCATCGAAAAAGACTGGGCGCCGCGCGCTTTCCAGGAGGTCTGCGATCAGGGTGACTATCGGTCGATCGACTCGTTCGTCGCGGACGTCGTGGCCGCCCACGGCCGGGTCGACATCCTGGTGAACAACGCCGGCGGCACCGTTCCGGCGCCGCACGTCGAGAGCATTCCCGAACTGGTGCAACGCATTCAGGGCGCGCCCGCCAGCGACGACGAGTACGCGCGCACCGCCCTGTTCCATGCGTTCGCGGTGCAGATGAACCTGATCAGCCCGCTGTGGTTCGCCATCCGCGCCTATCGGCAGATGCAGACCCAGGACGGCGTCGGTTGCATCATCAACATCTCCAGCGGCGCGGGACATCCGGCGGGATCGCCGACGCTGGTCTCCTACGGCGCGGCCAAAAGCGGCCTCAACCACCTCACCCGATCCCTGGCCGAGGAGTGGGGGCCGAAGGTCCGCGTCAACTGCGTGGCGTTGGGCCCGACGATGACGGAAAACTTCCGGTCGTTTGTGCTGCCCAAGGACGATCCGACCGGCGAGAGGTACTTCGCCGCCGTTCCGCTGCGCCGCGCCGGCGAGCCCGCGGAGGTGGGGCGGGTGTGCGTGTTCCTCGCGGGCGGGCAGGCCGACTTCGTCAACGGCACCACCATCGAATGTGACGGCGGGATGCTGCCCGGTGTGCTCTATGACGCGGGGCTGAAGACGATCACCGACTTGTTGTGACCGGCTGGTAGCTGGAACCCTTCTGGGACAACGGGACTCGCCCGATCACCGTCCGCCCCACTGCCGCGTTCGCGGTCACCGCGACCGACCGGCGGCGAATCGGCTCGTCGCCGATCTGGGCAGACATGCACACAGCGGCGTCAGTCGCGGTCTAATGGGTGGATGGAACTGATGATGCCCACCGACGCGATCTTTCTCCTGGGAGAGTCTCGCGAACATCCCATGCACGTCGGAGGCTTGCAGTTGTTCGAGCCCCCGCCGGGTGCCGGGCGCGGCTTCGCCCGTGAGCTGCACAAGCAACTGACCGCTCAGCGGGAGTTCCAACCCACGTTTCGCAAGCATCCCGCGAAGTTCGTCGGCGGCATCGCGAACCTGGGGTGGTCGTATGACGACGACATCGATGTCGACTATCACGTCCGGCGTTCGGCGCTGCCGTCACCCAAACGGGTCCGCGAGCTGCTCGAGCTGACGTCGCGGTGGCACAGCACCCTGCTGGACCGTCATCGCCCGTTGTGGGAGACGCACATCGTCGAAGGCCTCAAGGACGGCCGGTTCGCCATCTACACCAAGGTGCACCATGCACTGATCGACGGCGTCTCCGCGCAGAAGCTGATGCAGCGCGCGCTGTCCACCGACCCCGACGACCCCGAGATCCGCGCCCCGTGGAGCCTGAGCAAACCCAAGCGCAGATCCAGCCCGTCGTCTCGCTTGGGTTCATTGGCCCGTGCGGCGGGATCCGTTGCGGCACTTGCTCCCTCGACGGTAGGACTGGCGCGCGCCGCGCTACTCGAGCAGCAGCTGACGTTGCCGTTCGGCGCGCCGAAGACCATGCTGAACGTCAAGATCGGCGGCGCTCGCCGCTGCGCCGCGCAGTCCTGGTCGCTGGACCGCATCAAAAGCGTGAAGCGGGCCGCCGGCGTCACGGTGAACGACGTCGTCTTGGCGATGTGTTCGGGGGCCCTGCGCTATTACCTGCTCGAGCAGAACGCGCTGCCGGACACGCCGCTGATCGCGATGGTCCCGGTGAGCCTGCGCACCGAGGAAGAGGCCGACGCCGGTGGCAACATGGTCGGAGCCATCCTGTGCAACCTCGCGACCGACACCGACGATCCCGCGCAGCGTCTGCTGACCATCAGCGATTCGATGTGCAGCAACAAGAAGGTCTTCTCGCAGTTGCCGCGGCTTCAGGCGCTGGCGCTGTCCGCCGTCAACACGTCGGCGCTGGCGTTGGCGGCGGTGCCGGGCTGGGTGGCGTCGACGTCGCCGCCTTTCAACATCATCATTTCGAACGTGCCGGGGCCCACGCAGCCGATCTACTACGGGGGAGCGCGGCTCGACGGCAACTATCCGCTGTCCATCGCGCTGGACGGCCAGGCGCTGAACATCACCCTGGCCAGCAACGCCGGCAATCTGGACTTCGGTCTGGTGGGGTGCCGGCGCAGCGTGCCGCACCTGCAGCGCCTGCTCGCGCATCTGGAATCCTCGCTCAAGGATCTGGAACGCGCTGTGGGAGAATAGAAGTCGATGGCAAAGCTGAGCGCGGGTGTGATGTTGTACCGGACCTGCGACGGCGTCGTCGAGGTCTTGCTCGCGCACCCGGGTGGGCCGTTCTGGGCCCGCAAGGACGACGGCGCGTGGTCGATCCCGAAAGGCGAGTACGCCGACGGGGAGGATCCCTGGGCGGCCGCGCAGCGCGAGTTCGCCGAGGAGCTGGGGTTGCCGGTGCCGGCCGGGCCGCGTGTCGACCTCGGTCAGCTGAAACAATCCGGCGCCAAGGTGGTGACCGCCTTCGCCGTGCACAGCGACCTCGACATCACCGACGCGCGCAGCAACACGTTCGAACTGGAGTGGCCAAAGGGGTCGGGCACGCTGCGGGAGTTTCCCGAGGTCGATCGGGTGGGCTGGTTTGCGGTGGGGGCGGCGCGCACCAAGCTGCTGAAGGGCCAGCACGGTTTTCTCGACCGCTTGATGGCGGATCCTGCTGTGGCCGGACTATCCGAAGGGACCTGACATGCAGACGCTGCGCACACCCGACGACCGGTTCGACGAGATTCCTGATTTCCCCTATGCGCCAAGGTATTGCGAACTGCCCGACGATGACGGCGGTGCGCTGCGCGTCGCCTGGATCGAAGACGGACCAGGAGATGCGGATCCGGTTCTCATGCTGCACGGCGAGCCGTCGTGGTCGTACCTGTACCGCAAGATGATTCCGATACTGGTGGCCGACGGTCACCGCGTCGTCTGCCCGGACCTGGTGGGCTTCGGCCGTTCGGACAAGCCGACCCAGCTCGACGACCACAGCTATGCGCGCCACGTCGAATGGATGCGCGCGCTGGCGTTCGATGTCCTCGACCTCCGCAACGTCACCCTGGTCGGTCAGGACTGGGGCGGGCTGATCGGATTGCGGCTCGCCGCAGAGCATCCCGAGCGGTTTGCCCGGATCGTCGTCGCCAACACCGGGCTCCCGAACGGGGACCAGCCGATGGCCGACATCTGGTGGCGCTTCCGGGAGGCCATCACCTCGGCGCCGGCGCTCGACATCGGCGCGTTTGTGCAGGGCGGCTGTCGCCGGCCGATGAGCGATGCCGAACGCGCGGGCTACGACGCGCCGTTTCCCGCTGACGAGTACTGCATCGGCCCGCGGGCCATGCCCGGGCTGGTGCCCACCTCTCCGGACGATCCCGCCGCGGCGGCCAACAAGGCCGCGTGGGCCAAGCTGTCGGTGAGTCCGACGCCGATGCTGGTCGCCTTCAGTGACAGCGACCCCATCACCGGGCCGATGGCCGCGATCTTTCAGCGCGAGATGCGCGGCGCGCAGGGGATCGCCCACCCGGTGATCCGCGGCGCCGGACATTTCCTGCAGGAGGACGCCGGCGAAGAACTGGCCCGCCATATTGTGGCGTTCCTGCGCCGCTGAACGGGCGCGGCCCGGCGGATCGGGTGCGGGCACAATGTCAGGATGACGACCGCGCCCACCGAAGCCACCGAATCCCAGGGGCTATTGCTGCAGCTGCTGGACCCCGCCAACCGGGCCGACCCGTATCGGCTGTGCGCGCAGTTCCGCGACCGCGGGCCGTTGCAGCTGCCCGACGCCAACCTGGCGGTCTTCTTGAGCTACCGCGACTGCGACGAGGTGTTGCGGCACCCGTCGTCGAGCAGCGAGAACGCCAACTCGACGGTCGCGAAGCAGCAGGCCGAGGCCGGCACCGCACCGCCCAGGCAGGGCCCGCCGGGATTCTTGTTCCTCGACCCGCCCGATCACACCCGGCTGCGCAAGCTGGTCAGCAAGGCGTTCGCGCCGAGGGTGGTGAGCGCGCTGCAACCCGACATCGGCTCGCTGGTCGACGGATTGCTCGACCGGGTCGCCGAGAAGGGCCACTTCGAAGTCGTCGAGGATTTCGCCTATCCCCTGCCGGTCGCGGTCATCTGCCGGTTGCTCGGTGTGCCCCTCGAGGACGAGCCGCAGTTCAGCCGCGCGTCGGCGTTGCTCGCCCAGGCGCTGGACCCGTTTTCGACGATCACCGGCGTGCCGGCGGAAGTCGCCAATGAGCGACAACAGGCCGGTACGTGGCTGCGTGATTACTTCCACGGCCTGATCGACAAGCGCCGGTCACGACCAGGTGAGGACCTGCTGTCGGGGTTGATCGCCGTGGAGGAGTCGGGGGATCAACTGACCGAGGAAGAGATCGTCTCGACCTGCAACCTGCTGCTCATCGCGGGTCACGAGACCACGGTGAACCTCATCGGGAACGCCGTGTTGGCCATGCTGCGCAACCCAGGTCAGTGGGCAGCCCTGGGCGCCGACGCCGACCGAGCGCCCGCGATCGTGGAGGAGACCCTGCGCTACGACCCGCCCGTACAGCTGGCCGGTCGAATTGCGCTCGCCGACATGGTGATTGGGGGAGTCGAGGTGCCCGCGGGTGATGTCATGATGCTGCTGCTCGCCGGCGCCAACCGTGACCCCGCCGAATACGACCGGCCCGATGTGTTCGATCCGGATCGGAAGAACCTGCGGCACTTGGGATTCGGCCGCGGGGCGCATTACTGCCTGGGTGCGCCGCTGGCCCGGCTGGAGGCCAGCGTGGCGCTGGCGGCGGTCGCCGCGCGTTTCCCGAACGCACGGTTGGACGGCGAACCGCAGTACAAGACCAACGTCACGCTGCGCGGACTGTCGCAGCTGACGCTCGCGATCTGATCGGCGCTCCCAGGGTTCAGCGCTCCCAGGGAGGGCTTTCGTCCATCTTCCTGTAGTACTTCGCCAGGTGGCTTTTGACCCGATCGACATCGGAGTGCGGCACGTCGATGCCGCCGCGCGCGCCGTCCATGATCGCGCCGGCGGCCATCAACCCGCGCGGCACCGCCTTGAGGGTTCCTCCGATGACGTCGGCGATCAGTAGCTTGTATCCGGTGAAATTGTCCTTGTTGTCGCCGTCGTACCAGACGTGGGCGTCGCGGTACTTCTGGTTCGGGGCGTCCTCGGCGCCGGCCCACTTGCGGACCCGTTTTTCCGCGGCGCCACCGTCCCATTTCCGGTCGCGGTCGGCCAACGGCAGGTCTTGAAACGCTGTGACTGACATACGGGCCGCGTGCCCGCTTCGGCGGGCGTTAAACGGCCGATCTGGAAGTTATCCACAGTTGGAAGTTCGTCCACAGGTTTGCTTTTGGGCCGACATCGGCGCGGTTTGGTCGGCCGGTTTTGTCGGTGGCGGTGGCGATGATGGCGTTATGTCTTCGATCGCATCTGCTGAGGCCGTGGTAGTGACTGCCAGTGACCGTCTTGAGGTGTTGTTCGAGGAGTTGGCGGAGTTGGCGGGTCAGCGCAATGCGATCGATGGGCGCATCGTGCAGATCGTGGCTGAGATTGATCGTGACGGGTTGTGGGGTGTGACCGGGGCGCGCTCGGTGCCGGCGTTGGTGGCCTGGAAGCTGGGCTGTTCGTCGGGCAATGCCCACACGATCAGCACCATCGCGGGCCGGCTGACGGAGTTTCCCCGTTGCGCGGCGGGCATGCGGGAGGGTCGCTTGTCGGCCGATCAGGTCGGGGTGATCGCCGCCCGCGCGGGCCAGGGATCCGATGCGCATTATGCGCAGCTGGCCGCGGTCGCCACGGTCAACCAGTTGCGCACCGCGGTCAAGCTCGAACCGCGACCTGCACCCCAACCGCGGCCGTGGTCGGGGCCCGAGCGCTCGCTGACCAAGGCCTCCGACGAGGCGGGCAGCTGCTATCGGATCACACTTCCCCACCACGACGCGGCGAAGTTCGACGCCGCGTTGGCGTCTCATCGTGATGCGCTGATCGCCGAGTGGAAACACGACCACGACGAGGGCCAGGGTGCGTCAGACCAGCGGCCCCCATTGCCGAGCACCGCCGATGCGTTCATGCGCCTGGTCGAGGCGGGCTGGGACGCCGAGGCCACCCGCCGCCCGCATGGGCAGCACACCACCGTGGTGGCCCACCTCGACATCGAACGGCGCGTGGCGGCGCTGCATCTGGGTCCGCTGCTCTCGGATGCCGAGCGCCGCTTGTTGACCTGTGATGCCACCTGTGAGGTGTGGTTCGAACGCCACGGACAGCCCATGGGGGCGGGCCGGACCGCCCGGGTGATCAACCGACGGCTGCGCCGCGCCCTGGAGCACCGCGACCGCGCGTGCGTGGTGCCCGGTTGTGGGGCCACCCGTGGTCTGCATGCCCATCACGTGTGGCATTGGGAAGGCGGTGGCCCCACCGAGTTGGCCAACCTGGGGGCGTGTCTTATTGACTGTGTAAGGGGTTCGGCCTGAATGGTGGTGGCTGACCACCGGACAGGAGAGTTCCATTGCCGCAATCTGATTCGTCAAGAGATGATGCTGCCGCCCAGTTGGCCGAGTTGTTGCCGCCGGCGGCAGTCGATGCCTTGTTGGCCGACGCTGAAGCGTCTGGCACCCCGATTGATGGCCCCGAGGGGTTGCTCGCGCAGATGACCAAGGCGGTGCTCGAACGCGCTTTGGACGTCGAAATCGCCGATCACCTGGGCTATGAGCACGGCGATCCGGCAGGGCATGGCTCGGGCAATTCCCGTAACGGCCATGGCCGCAAAACCGTGTTGACCACGGCCGGGCCGGTCGAGCTGGAAGTGCCCCGTGACCGCAACGCCACGTTTAGCCCGGCGATCGTGCCCAAGCGCAAACGCCGCCTGGGCCAGGTTGAGGACATGATCTTGTCGCTGTATGCCCGGGGCATGTCGACGCGCGATATCACCGAGCACCTCGGCGAGGTCTATGGCGCCCGCGTGTCGGCGGCCACGATTTCGCGGGTCACCGACGTGGTCACCGAGGAGATCGCCGCCTGGCAATCCCGGCCGGTCGATCCGGTGTATCCGATCTTGTATATCGACGCGATCCGCATCAAGATCCGCGACGGCGGCGTGGTGGCCAACAAGGCCGCCCACGTGGTCATCGGCGTCGATGTCGAGGGAATCAAGCAGGTCCTGGGCATCTGGATCCAGCAGAGCGAGGGCGCCAAATTCTGGCACGGGGTGCTCACCGAACTGCGCAATCGCGGGTGCCGCGATGCGCTGTTCGTGTGTTGCGACGGGTTGGCCGGCCTGCCCGAATCGATCGCGGCGGTCTGGCCGGCCGCGGTGATCCAGACCTGCGTGGTGCATCTGCTGCGCTCCTCGATGCGTTATGCCTCCTACGCCGACCGCCGCAAGATGGCCACCGCGCTGCGTCCGATCTACACCGCACCCACCGAAGAGGCCGCCAAACTGGCCCTCGAGGAGTTCCGCGCCCAGTGGCGCACCAAATCCCCCGGAGCCATCGCTGTCTGGGATCGGGCCTGGGCTGAGTTCGTGCCTTTCCTGGCATTCCCGGTCGAGATCCGCAAGATCATCTACACCACCAACGCCATCGAATCGCTGAACTACCAGCTGCGCAAAGTCACCAAGGCCCGCGGCTCGTTCCCCTCAGACGCCGCAGCAATGAAGCTGCTGTATTTGGCCATCCGCAACATCAACCAGAAACGAGGATCAACACACGGACCAGGCACCTACCGCTGGACCGAAGCACTGAACACCTTCGCCATCCAATTCCCCGACCGACTCCCACTATGACCCAAAGATAAACGGCTGCAACACCTTACACAGTTATCTTGACAAGCCCCAACCTCTGGTGCTGGTCTGCCCCTATCACCACCGGTTGCATCACCGGGGCGCCATCACCCTCACCGGACCCGCCGACGGCCTGACCGTCACCGACGAGGCCGGCCAAATCCTGAGCCCGGGCTCACTCGCGCACCCACCCACCCGACCCCCGCCCGCGGTGCCACCGTGTCCGGGACCTACCGGTGAGCGGGCCGACTGGTGGTGGTATGACCCCTTCCAACCCCAACCACCACCGACAACCAACTAGCTGGCGGAATCAATCCTCCTACGGGATTGGGGCATCAACGGATTCGTTCGTTCGCGACCACGCCGACGCGCGCACCAATGCGAATCAAGCCCGGTGTTTTGGACAGGATCACCGAATTGGCATGGAGCGTTAACCACGCCCTTGGACAAGGCCACCATCGGCATATCGGCAATGTCCGCCGTGCTAGAGCGAAGTCTTCTTTGCCGAGTCGATTGCCTTGCGCCGCATACACCATTGGCAACGCAGGCTCCGGGCTACGAGTGAATGGGCCATTTTGTGCCATCGCCCGTTTGGTTCGTTCTACCTTGAGGCATGACTACAACCGACCGAGCGGACCAAGCATCATCGGTCCCTACGTCCCGCAAAATTCTTTGCATCGTCTACGGCGCTATCGCGGTCGCCGCGCTCATCGCGACGTGGAGCCAGACAATCACGTACGTTCACAGCCCGACCGACTTTTTCGTTAATTTCTGGCGCGACACCAAAACGACTGCGGCCTCGCGCAATATCACAGCCGACGCCCTGATGCTGGCCCTGAGTGCCGTCATTCTGATGGTGATCGAAGCCAGGAAATACAACCTGCGATTCGTCTGGCTGTACATTGTGGGATCGTTCTTCATCGCCGTCAGCGTGATGTTCCCGCTCTTCCTGATCGCGCGCGAATTGCGCCTGCGCACAGCCGACGTGCCACGCCTTGGCAGGACGGACACAATTCTGCTCGCGGTTGTCGCCGTCTTGACCCTGGCCCTGACTATCAGGATCGACATGGGGTGACCACTTAACGCGACCTTTCACTTGTACGACCGACAGTGGTCTGACGGCACCACGGTGTGGATCTGACCCCAAACTGACGTTGAACAGCCGCCCGGGCACTTGGCTCTTGTGTCCGAAGGTATGCCCGGGGGAGGCAAACTAACCAGTGCCGCAAGGCGTTTCAGATCCGCGGTAATCGCGGGTCGTGATGGCCGCAGCGTCGCGGAAGAAACCCTCCCTTTCAGCCCGGGCCGAGGCCCGGCACGATCTCGCCGAGGCTGAACGTCACCGGCTGTTCCAGCTGTTCGTAGGTGCACGAGCGCGGGTCGCGGTCCGGACGCCACCGATTGAACTGCGCGGTATGACGAAAGCGCCGACCCTCCATGTGGTCGTAGCGGACCTCGACCACGCGCTCGGGCCGCAGCGGCACGAACGAGAGGTCCTTGCCGGCGTTCCACCGCGAGTATTCGTTTTTGCGGGGCGTTCGCTCGCCGGCCTCGTGGGCGGCCCAGTTCCACGGATGGTCCGCGAAGTCGGTGACGAGCGGCTGCAGTTCGGCGAACAGGCGGCGCCGCTCGGCCATCGGGAAGGCGCCGATGACGCCGACCGAGGCCAGCTGCCCGTCGTCCTGGTAGAGCCCCAGCAGCAGCGACCCGATCGCGTCGGCGCCGGACTTGTGGACCCGATAGCCGGCGACCACACAGTCCGCGGTCCGTTCGTGCTTGATCTTGAACATCACCCGCTTGTCCGGCTGGTAGGTGACGTCCAGGGGCTTGGCGATCACGCCATCGAGGCCGGCGCCCTCGAACTCGTCGAACCATCGCTGCGCGGTGCCCAGATCGGTCGTCGCCGGCGTGACATGGATCGAGCGACCCGATCCGCCCACCGCATCGACGAGGGCCGCCCGCCGCTCACTGAACGGCCGCCGGGTGTAGTCGTCGCCGCCGAGCGCCAGCAGGTCGAACGCGATGAAGGACGCGGGCGTCGCCTCGGCGAGCATTCGCACCCGCGAGTCGGCCGGGTGAATGCGTTGCTGCAGCGCCTCGAAGTCCAGGCCGTGGTCGGTGGCGATGACGATCTCCCCGTCGATCACGCAGCGCTCCGGCAGCTCGGCCCTGACCGCGGCGACCAACTCCGGAAAGTAGCGGGTCATCGGCCGCTCGTTGCGGCTGCCGAGCTCGACGTCGTCGCCGTCACGGAAACAGATCGACCTGAATCCGTCCCACTTGGGCTCGTACGACGCGTGGGGCGGGATAGCGCGAACCGACTTGGCCAGCATCGGCGACACCGGCGGCATGACAGGGAGGTCCATAGCCTGATTGTGCTGGAATCGGTGGTATGGCTGCTGCAGAAGAGGTCGACGTCGACGGTGTCGCGGTCCGCCTGACCAATCCCGACAAGGTGTATTTCCCCAAGCTGGGATCGCGGGGCACCAAGCGGCACCTGGTCGAGTACTACCGCGCCGTCGCCGGCGGCCCGATGCTCGACACGCTGCGCGACCGGCCCAGCCACCTGCAGCGGTTCCCGGACGGCATCGACGGCGAGGAGATCTATCAGAAGCGGATCCCGCAGCACCATCCGGACTACTTGGAGACGTGCCAGGTGACGTTCCCGTCGGGGCGGACCGCCGACGCGCTGAAGGTCACCCATCCCGCCGCGATCGTGTGGGCGGCGCAGATGGGCACGATCACCCTGCACCCGTGGCAGGTGCGCTGCCCCGACACCGACCACCCCGACGAGCTGCGCATCGATCTGGATCCCCAGCCCGGCGTCGCCTTCGAACAGGCGCGTACCGTCGCGGTCGACGTGTTGCGGCCGCTGCTCGACGAGCTCGGTCTGGTCGGCTACCCGAAGACATCCGGGGGTCGCGGGATCCACGTCTTCCTGCGGATCGCCACCGACTGGGATTTCGTCGAGGTGCGCCGCGCGGGCATCGCGCTGGCCCGTGAAGTGGAGCGCCGTGCGCCCGACGCCGTCACCACCGCATGGTGGAAGGAAGAACGGGGCGAGCGCATCTTCGTCGACTTCAACCAGAACGCCCGGGACCGGACCATGGCGTCGGCCTATTCGGTGCGACGCACGCCGATCGCGACGGTGTCGATGCCGCTGACTTGGGACGAATTGGCCGGTGCCGAGCCGGACGACTACACCATGGCGACCGTGCCCGAGCTGGTCGCGCGCCGGGAAGACCCTTGGGCCGCAATGGATGATGTTGCCCAGTCGATCGCGTCGCTGCTGCAAATGGCCGAGGCCGACGAAGAGCGTGGCTTGGGTGACATGCCGTATCCGCCGAACTATCCGAAGATGCCCGGGGAGCCCAAACGCGTTCAGCCCAGCCGGGATACGGATCGCAGGAACGGGAAGAAGTAGCCCGAAATCCATTACGGGGTCAGTCGGAGGGCGATGGGCTACCCGGGTCACGCTGGGCCCGCGCTTACCCCTCTCGTATAGACGAACCACCGGACCATGCGAGCATCTCAAACGGTATCACTCGCCGGCAATGGTTGGACAGGAGCTTTTGCGCCCCAGTGGTTTAGGCGATACAGGCCCCAGTCACACGAATTTCTCTACCCGAACTGCCAGGGTTTCGGGGCTGACCGCTTTCAGCGCTCTTTCGCTCAGGCGATCAGTTTACCCCGAACCCGCACAGGCTCAGCAAGAAATTCGCGAAGAGCGTGCGCACGGCCCGAAGGATGCGCACGCCATCGCGTCGCTGAGGTGTCGGTCATGCTCAAAGTGACCGGAGCGGGCCCCAGCGATCGATGTAAACCGTTGGTGCCCAACGACTTCACGCCGCACGACCGCGTTAGCATTGTCACGGCGTCGTCCGATATACGAGGGGATGTATCGGCTTCGGCTGTGCGAGTAACTGGCACCCAATGCCATTAACGCCGCATTGGTAAGTACAAATGGGCCCTACCTGGTAATGGGTGCCAACGGCGGAAGCACCTGATGGCCGAAGTTCGGCCCTACAACGTGCAGGTGGCGACCGGTGAGCAGTCGACAGTAAGGGGCAGGGTGCAACCCGAGGCCGTCAGTGCGGTGAAGGTGAGGAGAAGGCCGAGAACAACCTTGTATTTCAATCCAGACATAACCACTCCCTTCGTAGGAGAATTCTTACGCCCGAGAAGCGTTATAGTACGTGAGTACAATGCGGAATGCCATGGGATTCAGTGAAATAGCGTCGATTTACGTCAACTGATTGAAGTCCATCGCGGCGGGCCAATTTTTAGACTGGAATGGCGCGTTTCCGCCGCACCGATGCCGGTCGCATGGTGCGAACTGGCAACACCGCGAAGGTGTTTCGTGCGGCAGGGGCGGAGACGGCATCAGGCCCGAAGAAAAGTAAGCTCCGTTGTTATGCCGGTGGCTTCTCGGGCGTGGACTGCGGCCTGCGCGCTGATGCTGTGGGCCGCCGCCTGCGTCATCGCGCCCGCAGCGGCCGAGCCGCCGGCCGCCGGTCTCGGCGAGAAGACGGTCGGCTGGGACACCTACCGCCGGTTGGATCGGCTGCCCTATCTGGACGCCGAATCGCAGACCTTGCAGGTGTCGAGTTTCGATCGCAGCGGCGGCGATTTCGACATTTCGACCGGTAACCGCAACGGCACCGGCGGGTGTTTGGCGCCGGGCGGCGCGGGCTGCGTCATCGCGGAGGATCACGGTGCCGGGGAAGTTGATTCGATCTGGTTTACCCGTGACGGGGGCAATGTGCGTGCCATCGGGCACATCCGCATCGAGCTGGATGGGCAGACCGTCGTGGACACACCGCTGCAAGCGCTGGTCGACGGCGAACTGGGCGCCCCGTTTGCGTGGCCGCTGGTGGCCAACGCCGCCCAGTCGCCGGGCGGGGTCTATATCAAGGTGCCGATGCCCTATCGGCGGTCGATGCGGATCAGCGTCGCGTCCCATCTGGAGTACTACCACGTCGACTATCGACAGTTCCCGAATGCCGATGGGATAACTACCTTTTCGCCTGCCGATCCCGCGCTCGATGTGCTGGACACCCTGCGCGCCGCGGGCACCGCCGACCCCAAACCGGCGACAGGCACTGCAACGCAGAGCAATCGGGTCATCGATCTTCCCGCCGGGACCGAACAAACCGTCGCCGAGGCGAGCGGTCCGGGCAGCATCTCGGCGCTGCGGCTGCGGCTGCCCGCCGCGGCGGATCAACTCCTGGCCGGATTGCGCCTGCGGATCGAATTCGACGGCCGGACCTTGGTCGACGCGCCCCTGGGGGAGTTCTTCGGCGCGGGACTCGGCGCCAACCCCGTACGATCGCTGATGTTCGCCGCCGACCCACAGCCCGACGGGTCGCTGGTCTTGTGGGATTGGTGGCCAATGCCTTTCGCGAACTCGACCCGCGTCACCCTCGTCAACACCACCGCCGCCACGGTGCCGGGGATCGCCGGCGACGTCACGACGACGCCCGACGCGCAATGGGCGGCGGCGCTGGCCAGCGGCCGCGCCGGCTACTTCACCGCCCGCGCCCATGCCGGCCCGACCATCCAGGGCCAGGACTGGGTGTTCGCCGACGAACAGGGCCACGGCAAATTCGTCGGCGTCAGCCACACCATACGGGGCCAGCGGACCAAAACGGCGTTCAGCGACGGCGCCCCCTACTTTCTCGAAGGCGCCGAGCGGGTCTACACCGACGGCGCCGCATCCCCGCAGTGGTACGGCACCGGCACCGAGGACCTCTACGAGGGTGGCTGGTACTTCAAAGACGGCACCCACTTCAGCGACCCGCTCAACGGCCAGCCCGACCAGCGCACGGCGACCGGCGGGTGCGCGGACTACTGCGTCGCCGTCTACCGGATCATGCTCGCCGACGCGATCGGGTATCACTCCGCGCTCCGCTTCGGCATCGAGCACGGCAAGCGCAACATGGTCCAACCCGACTACAGCTCAACGGCATTCCTCTACACACAGCCGGACGCGGTCCTCACCGGCAGCGACGACGTCCGCCCCGCCGACCCCGTCGATCGCGTCCTGCACGGCTACACCGATGCCGACGCCACCGATCAGCTGCTGGTCAGCGAATACGAGGGCACCGAGGACACCCTGCCCCTCGTCGGCTCGGTCCGCAGCACCCAGGGCGCGATCACGTTCCATGTCCAGGTTGATCCGGGCAACCACGGTGTCCTGCTGCGCCGCACGTCGGACCAGGCGACCGGCTTCCAATCGGCGGACGTCGCGGTGGACGGCGTGCCCGCGGGCACGTGGCTTCAGCCGCGCAGCAACACCTTTCACCGCTGGCTGGACGACACCTACCTGGTGCCGCGGTCGGTCACCGCGGGCAAAGCGCAGCTGACCATCACCCTCACGCCCGCGGCGGATTCGCCGCCCTGGACCGCCAGCCGCTACCACGTCGACGCCCTCACGGGCCCGGCCTAGAGAGCGGCGATCGCGGCGACGGCCTCGTCGGCGGTCACGATGGCCGAGGCGTAGTTGGGCAGATTGACCTCGAGGGCGGCGCGCATCTCGGTGTCCGAATAGTCGGCCGTGGCGTCGCGGACCACGGTGACGTCGTAGCCGAGCTCGGCGGCGAACCGGACCGTCGCCTCCACGCAGGTATGCGCGATCAAGCCCATGACGATGACCTGCTCGATGCCGTGGCGCTTGAGTTGCAGATCCAAATCGGTGTTGGCGAAACCGCTGGAACACCAGTGCTCGTGAGCGACGACGTCACCGGGTTGCGGTTCGAACCCGGGACGGATCTCGCCGCCCCAGGTGCCGTATTCGAACGTCTTGCGCGACCAGGCCGCCCGCTGCACCGGCGCGATGTGCTTCCACGTTTCGTAGTCGCCCGGCCGGTAACGGCGATGCAGGGCATAAAAGACGCGGAGGTTCGCGCCGCGCGCCGCGTCGAGCACCTGCTGCATGTGGGTGACGCAGCCATTGCCTTCGATGACGCCTTTCAGCCGGTCCCACACCTTCCCGCCCGGGGAAATGAAGTCGTTGTAGGGGTCGATCACCAGGAGCCCGGTCGCCGCCTTGTCGTATGCCACCGGATCATCATCGCGCACGGCTTGGCGACCTTGACGGATTCGCGGAGATGCTGCTAGACATGGCCTGCGCCACGATTTTGGGCGATCGCCCAAAATCGACGGGCGCAGGGATGCCCGCGGCTGCCCGAAGTGAGGAAATCGATGACCGTCACCAATGACACCGACGTCTACTACGACCCCTACGACGTGGGCATCAACGCCGACCCGTATCCGACCTATGCGCGGCTGCGCGATGAAGCCCCGATCTACTACAACGAAAAGTACGACTTCTGGGCGCTGTCACGGCATTCCGACGTCGAGCGCGGATTGGCCAACTGGGAAACCTTCTCCAACAAGCGAAGCGACATCCTCGAGCTGGTCCAGTCGAAGTTCGAGATGCCCGGCGGCGTGATGATGTTCCAGGACCCCCCCGAACACACGAGGCTGCGCGGCCTGATGTCCCGCGTCTTCACGCCGCGCCGGATGGCCGCCCTCGAGGACCAGATTCGGCAGTACTGCGTTCGGTGCCTGGACCCACTCGTCGGGTCCGGGGGATTCGACATCATCGCCGAGCTGGCATCGATGATGCCGATGCGGGTGATCGGGATGCTGTTGGGAATCCCGGAATCCGAGCAGGTCTCGGTGCGCGACGCCAACGACGCCAACCTGCGCACCAAGCCCGGCGCCCCCCTGAAGGTCGCCAACGCCGACTCCATCGCCGACGGCCGGATCTACGCCGACTACGTCGAATGGCGTTCGAAGAATCCGTCCGACGACCTGATGACGACGCTGCTCAACGTCGAGTTCGACGACGACCAGGGCGTGCACCGCAAGCTGACCCGTAAAGAGGTGCTGCATTACACCCAGGTTGTCGCCGGGGCGGGTAACGAGACGACCGGCCGGCTGATCGGCTGGCTGGCCAAGGTGCTCGCGGAGCACCCGGATCAGCGCCGCGAGGTGTACCGGGACCGGTCCCTGTTGACCCGCACCGTCGACGAGACGCTGCGCTTCGAACCCACCGGCCCCCACGTCGCCCGTTGGATGGCACGGGATTTCGAGTGCTACGGCACGACGGTGCCGGCCGGCAGCGCCATGCTGCTGCTGTTCGGCGCCGCCAACCGCGACCCCCGCCGCTACACCGATCCGGACACCTACAACATCCGCCGCGACAACATCTCGCACATCACGTTCGGCAAGGGCGTGCACTACTGCCTGGGCGCCAACCTGGCCCGCCTGGAAGGCCGCGTCGCGCTCGACGAGATCCTCAACCGTTGGCCGGAATGGGACATCGACTACGACACCGCACAATTGGCGTCGACGTCCACGGTGCGCGGCTGGGAGCGGCTGCGGGTCGTGCTGCCTTAACGGGCGCTAAGAGGGCAACTCGAAACGGTCGATGAGCCGGTTGACGAGGGCGACGGCTTCGTCATGGCCCGCCGTGGTGCCGAGCGCCTGTTCCAGGATCAGCATGCGGCCGATCGCCGCGATGATGACCGCGATCCCCGCGGGCGGAAATTCGCCCCGGTCCAATCCGTGTTCGCGGACGATGAAATTCAGTGCGGTGGTTTGCGTTTCGCGCCATCGCTCCGACCACGCCGCGATCTCTGCCCCGATGTCCTTGCGATGGTTGGCCAGCCCCATGAACTCCAACAGCAGCCGGGTGTCCTTCGGCTCGATGAGGGTTTGCCAGAAGGCGTGCAGTGGGCGGTCGGAGGCCAGCGCCTGCTTTTGGCGCTCCAGATAGGCGGCGGCCCCGCGCCGGAAGACGTCGAGGTATAGCTCGTCCATGGTGGGGAAGTAATAGTGGACCAGCGCGGGTTTGACGCCGGCCTCGTTCGCCACCCGCCGCGAGGTGGCCGCGGCGTAGCCGTCCTCGACCATGATCTGGATCGTCGCGTCGATCAGCATGTCGCGAGTGGTGGAGTCGCGCGCCTTCGGCCGTCGGGGGGCGGTCATGGTGTACGTCTTTCCCGCAGGGATGCGTAGCCTTTTGGGCAATCGCCCAAAAGCTTAGCCCAGGGTCGTGCCGACCATGATTAGGAACTGGCGCGACGGGGCAATGGAGGTGTCATGGCCCCCAGTTTCAGCGACGTCATCCGATCCAAGTACCTGCTGTTGACCACGTTCACCAAGGACGGCCGGCCCAAGCCGACCCCGGTCTGGGGGGCGCCCGACGGCGACGGCAAGCTGTTGGTGATCACCGACGACGGTTCGTGGAAAACCAAGCGGATCAACAACACGCCCAGGGTGACGATCGCCAAGAGCGCGGCGCTGGGCAAGCCCAAGAGCGACGAGGTCGAGGCCGTCGCCCGGGTACTGCCGAAGTCCGAGACGCGGCGCGTGTACAACGCCGTCCTCAAGCGGTACTGGTACCACGCGTGGTGGTTCTACGCGCACACGATCGTCCGCGGCGGCATCGACAAGGTGCACGTCGGCCTGGAGATCACACCCGCCTGAACGGCCCTGAACGGCGTTGCGGCTATTCGCTTTCCGCGCGCATCGCCGCGAACGTGTCCGCCACCGTCTGCTGTGGATCGCGATAGTTGATGCCCAGTTCTCGTTCGCTCGGGGAATCGTCGGACGCCGGCATCTGGGTGTAGTACTGCATTCCCGCCGAGGTGAACGGGGTCTCGAAGGGCAGGAAGCGATTCGCCCGATCAAGCACCGCCCCGGCCACCCGCAGCGCGGTGTCGGGGATCGGGACCGCCACCATCGGCGTCCCGGCCACCTGGCCGAGCAGGTTCGCGAGGTCCGCGGCGGGCACCCGGTGGCCGCCCGCGGTGTAGCGCCGCGGCCCGCGCCCGGGTTCGAGCAACGCCGCGTGCAGGGCGGCCAGGTCGCGGACGTCGACGATCAGCCATGCCGCGCTGCGCCCCGGGATCGCATGCATCTGCACGGCCGCTCGCACGCCCTCGCCGGCCTCACCGAACTGGTCGCCGACCGGCGGCCCGAGCACCATCCCCGGATAGGTGATGCTGACCGGCGCGCCCGCATCCTGCAGGCCGCGGGCATAGATCTCGACCTGCGCCTTGGACGTTCCGTAGCCGTCGGCCCCGCCCACCACTGGCAGGTCTGCCGTCAGCGTCTCCAGGTCCGGACGGAACAGCGCGGTGAAACTCGACACGTGCACGATCGGATCCAGACCGAGCTCGACGGACTGGCCAAGCACGTTCTGGGCGCCCTGCATGTTGGTGGCGAGCATCTGCGGCGTCTGGCGCGGATCCGTGGCCACCAGGGCGGCGCTGTGCACGACGGCGTCGCATCCCTGCAACGCGTCTCGCACCGCGACGCGGTCGGTGATGTCGGCGACGGCGAAGTCCGAGGTGTCCACACCCAGCTTCGCGACGGTGGTCTGCAGCTTCGCCGGGTTGCGGACCAGGAACCGCACCGAGTGTCCCGCGTCGAAAACGGCCTTGGCGGTCCACCCGCCGACAAAGCCCGTACCGCCCGTGATGAGGACCCGCATGCCGGCCTACAGGCGGCCGGCGACGAAATCGGCGGCCTGGCTGGTCATGCCGTTTCCCGGGTAGGAGGTGTGGGCGGCCAGGCCCCCGTCGCCGCCGCTGGCACAGACCGGATCGCCCGGCGCGCACAGTTGGATCGTCTTGGGCGCATACAGCGGCCCGATGGTGAGCGGCGGCGCGTTGTACTTCTGCAGGAACTGCCCCGTCGGCGTGCCAAACAGCGTGACGGCGGCGACGTGTTGCGCGATGGCCGGCGGCATCGGAGGCGGCACCTTGTCAGCGGGAACGCCCGGCGGCACGGTGGCCGAGGTGGTGTAGCCCGCCACCGCGGCGCCCTGCGAGTAGCCGCCGAGCACCTCGCGGGTGTTGGGGCAACTCGCCACCATGGACTCGATGTGCGAACTGGCGTCGCGGATTCCGTCGATGACGGTCCCCGGGAACGCGGGATTGTCGAAGTCGGTGCTGGCGGGGTAGTTCACCGCATACACCGTCAGCGACTTGGCACCGATCTCCGAGCGCAGCGCGTCCACGAACGGCCGGCCGATGCCGCCGATGCCGGGCGGCTCGCCGGATCCCCGGGCGAACACCACCTCGACGTCGGGACACGGTTCGGCCGTCGCCGAGGGCGCGCTCGCGACCGGTGAGCCGAATACGGCTGCCGCTGCCAACAAGGGCAGCGGCAGGCGGCGCATCGACCGGACGGCCAACACATTCCGGATTGTCATTACTTTTTGAACGCGTCCTTCACCTTTTCGCCGGCGTCTTTCAACGCGGACTTCGCTTGATCGGCCCGCCCTTCGTCCCGGGTTTGGGCATCGCCCGTGGCTTTGCCGAGGGCTTCCTTGGCGCGGCCGCCGAGGTCCTCGATCTTATTCTTCAACTTGTCTTCGGCGCTCATGGCGTGCTGGCTACCCGGGAGCAGCAGATATCGAAACACCGGCCCTGTCATCATGGACGCTGTGAGCACCGCGATCGTGGTGGCAGTAGTGGCGGGCCTGATGTTGCTGGGCATCGGCATGGTGGTCAATCAGCTGCTGCGGCTGCGCCGCTATCTGAGGGACGCGCCGCCCGATCAAATCCCCGGTGAGAATCCCGAGCCCCCGCGACAACCCGACTGATAGCTTCATTCGGATGACCGCTCCAGACGTCGCGGCGCAGTGACACCGTCGACCCTGCTGATCACCGGCGATGGTTTGCCACGCGGTGTGTCCGGCGCAGCCGACCCGCGCTTCGCCAACGTCGTCAAGCTGTTCTCCCAGCTGTTCCCCGGCCGCCGGTTCGGCGGGGGAGCCCTGAGCGTCTATGTCGACGGCGTGTCCGTCGTGGACGTCTGGACCGGGTGGTCGGACCGGGCCGGCACCCAGCGCTGGACCGCCGACACCGGCGCGATGGTGTTCTCGGCTACCAAGGGCATCGCGTCGACCGTGATACACCGGCTCGCCGACCGCGGCCTGCTGTCCTACGACGCGCCCGTCGCGCAATACTGGCCCGAGTTCGGCGCCAACGGGAAGGCCGAGATCACGGTCCGCGACGTCTTGCGGCACCGATCCGGGTTGTCGCACCTGCGGGGCGTCACCAAAACCGAGTTGATGGACCACCTGCTGATGGAGAAGCGGCTGGCGGCCGCGCCCGTCGATCATCTGCGCGGTGTGCAGGCCTACCACGCGCTCACCTACGGGTGGCTGTTGTCGGGTCTGGCCCGGGCGGTGACCGGTAAGGGGATGCGCGAGCTGATCCGCCAGGAGGTCGCCCGTCCGCTGGACACCGACGGGCTGCACCTGGGCCGCCCCCCGCAAGGTTCACCGACGACGGCCGCCGAAATCCTGATACCGCAGGGGCGGCTGCGTGCCCCGGTGTTCAACTTCATCGCGCCGCGACTGGCCGGCCTGCCCTTCTCCGGGGCGCTCGGCGCGATGTACTTCCCGGGCGTCATCTCGCTGATCAAGGGAGACACCCCGTTCCTGGACGGCGAGGTCCCGGCCGCCAACGGCGTGGTGACCGGGCGGGGACTGGCCAAGATGTTCGCCGCGCTGGCCAACGACGGCCGCATCGACGGCAAGAAGTTCCTGTCCGACGAGCTGGCACGGGGGCTCGCCGGGCAGGCGCGGCGGAAGTGGCCCGACGCAAACATGGTGGTGCCCATGCCTTTTCACCTCGGGTACCACGAGTCGCCGGTTCCCGGCCTGCTCCGCGGCTTCGGCCACGTCGGGCTGGGCGGAACGCTCGGCTGGGCCGACCCCGAGACCGGCAGCTCCTTCGGCTTCGTGCACAACCGGCTGCTGACGCCGCTGCTGTTCGACATGGGATCCTTTGCGCGCCTTGCGCGTCCGCTGCGCAACGCCATCGAGGCGGTCCGCGATCAGGAGCCGCTCGCGGTGCCGCCGCTGGGCGCGCGCTACGCCAAACCCGCCCGGCGGCGCAGCGCGGCGCTATGACCCGATGTGCGCGTTGCCGCGGGGCAGCGTCAGCGGGAGGTCTGCGTAGGTGGCGATGCCGGGTGCCGCGGCGACGACGGCGGGGATCGCGTTGATGGCCGGCATCGCGGTCATGATGTGGCCGAGGTCCATGAACTCTTCGATGGTGGTGGCTTCGAAGTAGGGCGGCGGCAGGAACCCCACCTTGGTGGTCACCGTGGGCTGCCCGTCGATCTGGATGACCCAGCCGTCCTGCTCGATCTTCCAGTCCGGGTCGAGCGTCTGCCCCTTGCGCCACCGCACGTTCAGGTCGATCAGGGTCTGTCCGTTGACGATTCCCTGCCAGCTGATGTACGTGCCCGCGACGTGTCCCGCGGGGATGGTCCAGGACGCCATCACGAGGTCCTCGGTGGTCTGGGCGAACTCGGCGACGCAGCGCACCTCGTCGAGCTCGACGCCGAGGGCGTCGCCCACCAGCCGGACGGCCTCGCCGAAGATGGCCGTCCCCTTCGCCGCCATCGCCGGCAGGTCCGGATGGTCGATCGGCTGGCCGAAGCCCACCGGCTTCTCTGTCTCGGGCGAGTCATAGAACGTGGTGTCGGCCGCCTCGTTGACCGTGACCTTGTCGATCCGGTTGCACACCATCGCCGACACGATGGCCAGCAGCTCGGCGAAACCCGGGCTGACGCCGGACCCGAAGATCGTGGAGCCGCCCTTCTGGCAGGCCTGCGCGATGCGCTCGCGGTCGTTGCCGAGGTTCCCGCCGGTGATGAACGACGCGGTGGTCACCACGTTGACGCCCGCGGACAGGATGCGGACCAGCTCGTCGACGTCGAACCACATCGGGTTGTAGACCACGCAATCCGGCTTGAGGGCCAGGAGCTCGTCGACGTCGTTGGTGGCCGCGACGCCCACCGGCGCGATCCCGACGAGCTCACCGGCATCGCGCCCGACCTTGTCCTTCGACCAGGCGAAGCACCCGACCAATTCCAGCGTGGGGTTGGTGACGATCGACTTCAGCGAGCTCTTGCCGACATTGCCGGTGTTCCACTGAACCACTCGATAGTTGTTTGGCACTCGCTCAGCATAGGGAATCGCGGGGGTTCTTAGTAGGCCTAATAGGAAGATTCGGCAGCCGACGTTGCCGCGGGAGGGTCGGTCGACCGAGGCCGCTAGTCCTCGTCGGCGGTTTGGTCGACGGTGTCGTCGACCGCGGTGCCGGCCCGAGTGCGCCTGCGCCGCATCCGGTGCGACCCCTTGCCCGTCGGGCGGCGGTTCTGCAACTTGGTCCGCGGCTCTTCGCTCTCCTCGGTCGCGTCGGCTACCGGCGCTACCTCGGTCTCGGCGGGCTCGTCGGGGGCTGCTTCGGCTGCTGCGTCGGTGGCCGCGTCCGTCTCGTCCGGCTCGCTCGCTTCGGCCTCTGTGACCGCGTCGGCCTCTTCGGCTTCGCCTGCTTCGTCGGCGCTGTCGGCCTCGTCGGCTTCGCCTGCTTCGTCGGCCTCCTCGCCCTTCTTGCGGCGGAGGCCCCCCTTCTTGGCCTTCTTGGGCTTTTTCGCCTTGATCGGTTTCGGCGGCGGCGGCGGCAACTCGGCGACAAAGGAGAGATAGAAGGCAAAGAAACCGAGCAACGCGATCGCGGCGGCCGCCCCGTAAATCCCGAACAACCACCGTCCGGCGACGTCCAGGCTCAGCCAGATCTCGCTGATCGCCGTCCCGACGATGAGCACACCGGCCAGCACGTGGGCCACGATCGAGGCGACCCGGATGGACAGCGCCATCTGCGGGGTGCCCAATTCCGGCTTGCGGGTGCGCAGCAGGGTGAACACCACCGGCAGCGCCGCGAGCGCGACAAGCGCGCCCGTCACGATGCGCAGCGCCGTCCCCAACGAATGCGCGGTGTCACCCATCAACTCAGGCCAGCGGGGCAAGACGAAGAAGAAGTAGAGGAAGCCGGCGGCGATCGTGAATGACGCGTGCCACAGGATGGCGACCTTGCGCCCCATAAGCCTCCTCATGCTGGGTTGGTTCGAGCCGGCCTGAGGGGACCGACTCGACACCAAACCGCTTTGTGCGTGTCCGCGGGGCGGACCGATGGCGGAGGATGCGGGATTTGAACCCGCGAGGGCTGTTAACCCAACCCGCGTTCCAGGCGAGCGCCATAGGCCACTAGGCGAATCCTCCGTGGCCATGGTAACCGAGGGCCAGACCGCGTTCGCCGGTTGCTCCGGGGAAGGTACTAGACTCTCGGTGGACCCCGCGCGGCGTCTATCCTGTGAACTCCCCCAGGGCCGGAAGGCAGCAAGGGTCAATGGGCTCTGTCGGGTGCGCGGGGTCCCCTAGGTTAAACGGGTGCCGACCCGCTGCGCCCGGCTCCGCCGCGCTTGCGATCGCCACAGGATTCGATTGAGTGGCGACCCGCTGCGCCCGGCTGGCCGCGCTTGCGATCGCCACCTCCCACGCCTTGATAGCGAAAGGGTCCATGGTGTCGCTGGAGTCCCTCGGCCCTGCCGAGCTTGCCGCCGCACACGCTCGCCACCAGCAGGATTACGCGGATTTGCAGGCCAAAAAGCTGGCCCTGGACCTGACCCGCGGCAAGCCGGCGCCCGCCCAGCTCGACCTGTCCAACCAGCTGCTGAGCCTGCCCGGCGACGACTACCGCGACGGCGAGGGCACCGACACCCGCAACTACGGCGGCCTGCACGGCCTGCCGGAGCTGCGAGCCATCTTCGGTGAGCTGCTCGGCATCCCGGTGCAGAACCTGATCGCGGGAAACAACTCCAGCCTGGAACTGATGCACGACCTCGTCGCGTTCTCGATGCTCTACGGCGGCGTGGATTCGCAGCGGCCCTGGAAGGACGAGGCCAGCGTCAAGTTCCTATGCCCCGTCCCCGGCTATGACCGGCACTTCGCCATCACCGAGACGATGGGCATCGAGATGATCGGTGTCCCAATGCTGTCCGACGGGCCCGACGTCGACCTGATCGAGGAACTGGTCGCCGCGGATCCCGCCATCAAGGGCATGTGGACCGTGCCGGTGTTCGGCAACCCCACCGGGGTCACCTACTCCTGGGACACGGTGCTGCGGCTCGTCCAGATGCGGACCGCCGCACCCGATTTCCGGTTGTTCTGGGACAACGCGTACGCCGTGCACACCCTGACCCACGACTTCGTCCGGCAGGTCGACGTCCTCGGCCTGGCGGCGGCGGCCGGCAATCCCAACCGCCCGTACGTTCTCGCGTCGACGTCCAAGATCACCTTCGCCGGCGCCGGCGTCAGCTTTTTGGGCGGATCGCTGGGCAACATCGCCTGGTATCTGCAGTACGCGGGGAAGAAGTCGATCGGACCGGACAAGATCAACCAGCTGCGGCACCTGCGCTTCTTCCGCGACGCCGACGGGGTGCGCCTGCACATGCTGCGGCACCAGCAGATCCTGGCGCCGAAGTTCGCGCTGGCGGCCGAGATCCTGGATCAGCGGCTCAGCGATTCCAAGATCGCCTCGTGGACCGACCCCAAGGGCGGCTACTTCATCAGCCTCGACGTCTTGCCCGGCACGGCGAAGCGGACCGTCGCGCTGGCCAAGGACGCGGGGATCGCGGTGACCGAGGCGGGCGCGTCGTTCCCGTACCGCAAGGATCCGAACGACACGAACATCCGGATCGCGCCGACCTTCCCGTCGCTTCCGGATCTGCGCGACGCGGTCGACGGCCTGGCCACCTGCGCGCTGCTGGCCGCCTCGGAGTCGTTGCTGGCCCGCGATCGAGTGTGAACCGACGACCCTGCCGCGCCCGCATCGTCGTCGGACGACGCCGGTAGCCTGCTGACCGTGGCCCTCTACCGCAAGTACCGTCCGGCAACCTTCGCCGAAGTGGTGGGGCAGGAGCACGTCACCGAGCCGCTGTCGATCGCGCTGGAGGCCGGCCGGATCAACCACGCGTACCTGTTCTCGGGTCCGCGCGGCTGCGGCAAGACCTCCTCGGCGCGGATCCTCGCCCGGTCGCTGAACTGCGCCCAGGGGCCGACGGCGACCCCCTGCGGGGTCTGCGACTCGTGCCAGGCCCTGGCGCCCAACGCGCCCGGCAGCATCGACGTCGTCGAGCTCGACGCCGCCAGCCACGGCGGTGTCGACGACACCCGCGAGCTACGCGACCGCGCGTTCTACGCGCCGGCGCAGTCGCGTTACCGGGTGTTCATCGTCGACGAGGCGCACATGGTGACCACCGCGGGGTTCAACGCGCTGCTCAAGATCGTGGAGGAACCCCCCGAGCACCTCATCTTCATCTTCGCCACCACCGAGCCGGAGAAGGTGCTGCCGACGATCCGGTCGCGCACCCATCACTACCCGTTCCGGCTGTTGCCGCCGAAGACCATGCGGGCGTTGATCGGCCGGATCTGCGAGCAGGAGGGCGTCGTCGTCGACGACGCGGTCTACCCGCTGGTGATCCGCGCCGGCGGCGGCTCGCCCCGCGACACCCTGTCGGTGCTCGACCAGCTGGTGGCCGGCGCCGAGGGCGCCCACGTGACCTACCAGCGGGCCCTGGGCCTGCTGGGGGCCACCGACATGGCGTTGATCGACGACGCCGTGGACGCTCTGGCCGCCGCCGATGCCGCGGCGCTGTTCGGGGCGGTGGAGTCGGTGATCGACGCGGGCCACGACCCCCGGCGTTTCGCCACCGATCTGCTGGAGCGGTTCCGCGACCTGATCCTGCTGCAGGCCGTCCCGGACGCGGCGGCCCGCGGCGTGGTGGACGGACCGGAGGACGTGCTGGAGCGGATGCGCGACCAGTCGACCCGGCTCGGGACGGCGACCCTGACCCGCTACGCCGAGGTGGTGCAGGCGGGGCTGGGGGAGATGCGGGGCGCGACGGCGCCGCGCCTGTTGCTCGAGGTCGTGTGCGCGCGGCTGCTGTTGCCCTCGGCCAGCGACACCGAAGCCGCGCTGCTGCAACGCGTCGAGCGGATCGAGACCCGGCTGGACATGTCCATTCCCGGCTCGGAGGCCACCGCGGGCCGGCCGGCCGAGCCCGCCGACCGGCCGGTCCGCTTCACCCGACCGTCCGCGGCTGCCCCCAAGCCCGAGCCGAAGCCCGAACCAAAGCCCGAGCCGAAGCCCGAGCCAAAGCCCGAGCCGAAGGCCGAGCCCGCGCCGGCACCCGAGCCTCCTCCGGCGCCCGCCCCCGCCCCCTCGCCGGCGGCCGAAACATCCTCTGCGCCCGGCGAACTCAACGCCGCAGCGGTGCGCAGCATGTGGTCGACCGTGCGCGACAAGGTCCGTCAGCGCAGCCGCACCACCGAGGTGATGCTGGCCGGCGCCACCGTCCGGGCGATCGAGGACAACACGTTGGTGCTGAGCCACGAATCGGCGCCGCTGGCCAAGCGGCTGTGCGAACAGCGCAACGCCGACGTCATCGCCGAGGCGCTCAAGGACGCGCTGGGAGTCAACTGGCGAGTGCGGTGCGAGGCCGGCACGCCGGCGCAGGCCGCGGCCAACCCGCTGACACCGCAGCCCGAAGAGCCTGCCCCCGAACCGGATTCGGCCCGGCGGGCCGAGGAAGAACACCTGCTCGCCGAGGCCGTCCGCGACCAGCCGTCGGGCCCGCGCCGCGACCCGGAAGAGGTCGCGCTCGAACTGCTCCAGAACGAGCTCGGCGCGCGCCGCATCGACAACGGCTGAGCGTCAGACCGTCAGGCCGTCCACCACGGCCGCAGCGGCAGGTCGTCGTCGCCCCGCGCGTCGGTCTTGGCCGCCAGCACGTGATGCAGCTGAAGGTTGTTCTGCTCGAACGCAACCCGTGACGCCGCCATGTACAGGCCCCAGACCTTCGCGGTCGGCAGGCCGACCTCGCTGACCGCGGCGTCCCAGTTCTCGACCAGATTCCGGCACCAGTCGCGCAGCGTCATCGCGTAGTGGTGGCGGAAGTTCTCCGCGTGCAGCACCTCGAAGCCGCAGTCCTGGACGTCGCAGGTGATGCGGCCCGAGCCGGTCAGCTCCCCGTCCGGGAAGACATAGCGATCGGTGAATCCGCCCGCGAACGACGTCGACGTGTTGTCGTGGCGGGTGATGCAGTGATTGAGCAGCAGGCCGCCGGTGCGCAGCTTCGACTTCAAGAAGCCGAAGTAGGCGGGGTAATTCTTGACGCCGATGTGCTCGGTCAGCCCGATCGAGGACACGGCGTCGAACGCCGCCTCGCCCACGTCCCGATAGTCGGTGTGGCGCACCTCGGCCAGGTCCGCAAGGCCTTCCTCGGCGATCGCCTTCTGCGCCCACTTCGCCTGTTCGGCCGACAGGGTGGCGCCGGTGGCCCGGACGCCGCGCCGGGCCGCGTAGCGCACCATGCCGCCCCAGCCGCAGCCGACGTCGAGCAGCCGGTCGCCGGCCTTCAGCCGCAGCTTCTCGAAGATCAGCCGGTACTTGTTCTCCTGCGCCTGTTCGAGTGTCGCGTCGGCATCGGGATACACCGCGCAGGTGTAGGTCATCGACGGCCCCAACACCAATTCGTAGAAGGTGTTGGACACGTCGTAGTGGTGGTGGATGGCCTCGGCGTCGCGGGTCCTCGTGTGCATCAGCCCGTCGGCGATGCGCCGCCACCTTGGCAGCGCCTCCTGCGGGGGCGGCGCAACCGGCAGCAACCGCTCGAACCCCAGCGACCGCACGACGTTGGCCAGCACCCGCACCGGGGGCCGCTTGAATTCCACCCGATCGGTGAGCGTCTTGAGCAGTTGGTACGGGTCGCCCGGATGAACGCCGTACGCCTGCAGGTCGCCCGACACGTAGGCGCGGGCGAGGCCGAGTTCGCCGGGGGCGGTCGCCAGATAGGTGGCGCCGCGGGGGCTGCGAAGGTCCAGGCCCAGTTCGGCGTCCTCGTTGCCGGCGATGCTGCCGTCGTAGGCGGTGAACTTCAGCGGATGTCGGCCGGTGGCGGCGAAGACCTCCAGGATCTCTGCCATGCTCAGTTTCCCGTGCGACGTGCGGTGGGGTTCCTTGGTAGTCGTCATCGCCGTTGCACCGCCTTTGCGTAGAGGTCGAGTAAACGAGAATCGGGGTCGTAGGTTTTCTTGACGGTGTTGTAGGCCTCGCCGCCGTACAGCTCGTCGAAGTCCTCGCGGGAGTAGAAGGAATCGGAGTACAGGGACTTGTGCCCGTCGAGTTCGCTCACCTTTTCTTCGATCATCCGGTTGGCGGCGCCCTCGGTCGCGCCCCCCGGCACCGACGACCAGAAGCCGACGTTGACGTACGTGTGATCCGGCCGCATCGGGTACAACGGCCAGCCGTCGCGGTCGCGAAGGCGCAACGGGCACAACCAGATTGGCGTGATTGGCACGTTGTCCAGGAACCACTCCAGGAAGTCGCAGGTCCGTTCGATTGGAATCTCGATGTCTTGCACCACCCGTTCGCGTGGGGGCCGCCCGTTGCGCGCCTCGATGCGGTCGGAGATCCCGAAGCGCCGGTCCAGGGAAATCAGCTTCCAGTAGAAGCTGCTGCGCCGATAACGGCGCGGCCAGAAGCGTCGCACCCGCGGGTCCTGCACGCCGAACGCGCGCGAGCACCAGAACCAATCGGTGTCCCAGCGCCAGAAGTAGTCGTGGATGGTCAGCCGGTCATCCTTGGTCGCATCCATGCCCGGGGCGTCGTGCCGGATGGACTGGTAGTAGATGTCCTTGCCGGTGTAGTCGCTGACCGGGCCGGGGGTGGTGGTCCGCCGGCCCACGCACAGGTAGCTTTCGTCGGCGCTGAAGACCACCCCGTCGAGGTAGTCGACCGGGGTTCCGCCCTGCCCGCCGGTGTCGACGATGCGTTCGGCCGCGGCGATCAGCGCGGGCAGCGAGCGGAAGCGGATGTGGCGCAGCGCGACGAACGGTGCGACGGGTTCCAGCTCGATCCGAAGCCGGGTCGAATACCCCAGTGTCCCATAGGAATTCGGGAAGGCGCGGAACAGGTCCGGGTGCTGGGTACGTGATGCGGTGAGCAAATCGCCAGCGCCGGTGAGGATATCCATCTCCAGCACCGATTCGTGCGGCAGCCCGTTGCGGAACGACGCCGACTCGATCCCCAGGCCGCTGACCGCCCCGCCGAGGGTGATGGTCTTCAGCTGCGGGACGACCAGGGGCGACAGGCCGTAGGGCAGCGTTGCGGCAACCAGGTCCGCGTAGGTGCACATGCCGGCGACGTCCGCGGTGCGGGTTTCGGGATCCACGCTCAGGACGCCGGTCAGCCCCGAGGTGTCCAAGCCGGGCGCGTCACGTTTGGTGCGGGCGCGGAACAGGTTTGACGTCGGTTTGGCCAGCCGGACCGCGGACGTTGTGGGAATGGATCGATAGCTTGCCAGCAGCCGGTCAACGCCCGACTTGTGGGCCGAGAGTGCAGATCCAAGGACAGGCACCACATATACCCTAGTCTTCGACAACAGCCCGTGCATCCGCCGCGAGCGGCGGCGCCGGGGAATTCATCACGAGGAGGGGTCGCCTTGGGACAGGTGAGCGCCGACAGCACCATCTTGATCAATGCCGAGCCTGCGGCGACCCTGGCCGCCGTCGCGGATTATCAGACGGTGCGTCCGAAAATTCTCTCGCCGCAGTACAGCGACTACCAGGTGCTGCAGGGCGGGCAGGGGGCGGGCACGGTCGCCAAGTGGAGGCTGCAGGCCACCAGATCACGCGTCCGCGACGTGCAGGTCAACGTGGACGTGGCCGGGCACACCGTCATCGAGAAGGACGCCAACTCGACCATGGTGATCAACTGGACGGTGGCGCCCGCCGGGCCGGGCTCCAGCGTCACCGTGAAGACCACCTGGACCGGCGCGGGCGGCGTCAAGGGCTTCTTCGAAAAGACCTTTGCGCCCTTGGGGCTGAAGAGGATTCAGGGAGAGGTGCTGGCCAACCTGAAGAAGGAACTCGAAGGCTAGCGCCGGGCGGGCGATCAGCGCGCCTGGCCCTGCGAGGCCAGGAAACCCGCGACGCCGCGGACCATCGCGTCGGCGTATTTCTGCCGGCCTTCCGCGGACTGCATCAGCGCCGAGTCCGCGGGGTTCTTCATGTTGCCGCACTCGACCAGAACCGACGGGTACTGCGCGAGGTTCAGGCCGGCGAGGTCCGAGCGTCCGTACAGCCCGTTCTGCCCGATGTAGTTGGCCGGCGGGATGCCCGACGCCTGCATCTGGTCGCGCATGATGCGGGCGTACTGCACCGACGGCCCGGCCTGGGCCTGGTTGAGCGGCGGCGCCGAATAGTTGACGTGGAACCCGCGCCCGGACGGCGGGCCGCCGTCGGCGTGGATGGACAGGATCGCGTTGGGGTGCAGCGCGTTGGCCATGCTGGCGCGCTCGTCGACGCAGGGCCCCAGCCCGGTGTCGTTGGCGCGTGCCAGGGCGGTTCGCACTCCCAGCGCGGTCAACTCGGCGCGGACCCGCAGCGCGGTGTCCCAGGTGAAGGTGTGCTCCTGATAGCCGGCGGCGGACGCCGTCCCGCTGGCCTGGCAGTCCTTGGTGCCGCCGCGGCCGGTGGGCACCTGCCGGCTGATCGACGCGTCGTTGGAGCCGTTGTGACCCGGATCGATGAAAACCACCATGCCGGCGATGTTGGAGGGAACCCCCCACGCGGCCGGGGTGATCGCCGTCGAGGCGGCAACGAGCGCGCCGACCGCCAATTTGATCCCGACACGTCTGCTCAGTCGTAGGTCCACGGCGCAAAGGTAACGGCGCGCGGTTTACGCTGGGTGTTCCGAATCGCCGGAGACTCACGAGCGAAATCAAGTCGAGACCAAGATGCGAGGGGACTGTCATGCAACCCGGAGGCGATATGTCGGCGCTGCTGGCCCAGGCGCAGCAGATGCAGCAAAAGCTCATGGAGGCCCAGCAGCAGCTGGCGAACGCTGAGGTGCATGGTCAAGCCGGTGGGGGTTTGGTCAGCGTCGTCGTCAAGGGCAGCGGCGAGGTGGTCGCCGTGAAGATCGATCCCTCCGTCGTCGACCCGTCGGACGTCGAGACCCTGCAGGACTTGATCGTCGGCGCCATGGCCGACGCGTCCAAGCAGGTCACCCGGATGGCGCAGGAGCGGCTCGGGTCGCTGGCCGGTGGGTTCGGGCCGCCGCCGGGGCAACCGCCCGCGCCGGCGCCGGGGATTTAGATCCCGCCCTGACATGTTCGAAGGACCCGTCCAGGATTTGATCGACGAGCTGGGCAAGCTGCCCGGCATCGGGCCCAAGAGCGCCCAGCGCATCGCCTTCCACCTGCTGTCGGTTGAGCCGCCGGACATCGACCGGCTGACCGCGGTGCTGGCCAAGGTGCGCGACGGCGTGCGGTTCTGTGCGGTGTGCGGCAACGTCTCCGACAACGAACGGTGCCGGATCTGCGCCGATCCGCGGCGGGACGGGTCGCAGGTTTGCGTCGTCGAGGAACCGAAGGACGTGCAGGCCGTCGAGCGCACCCGCGAATTCCGCGGCCGCTATCACGTGCTGGGCGGGGCGCTCGATCCGCTGTCCGGGGTGGGGCCCGACCAGCTGCGGATCCGCGAGCTGCTGAGCCGGATCGGGGAGCGGGTCGACGACGTCGACATCACCGAGGTGATCATCGCCACCGACCCGAACACCGAGGGCGAGGCGACGGCCACCTACCTGGTGCGGATGCTGCGTGACATCCCCGGCCTGACCGTGACGCGGATCGCCTCCGGGCTGCCGATGGGCGGTGACCTGGAGTTCGCCGACGAGCTGACGCTCGGCCGCGCGCTGGCCGGCCGCCGGGCCATGGTCTGACGTTCGTCAGGCCTTGCTCAATTGGAACGACCTGGTAAAGGTCCTGCCCACCTCCGGGCCGCACGCGTCCGTCGTCGTCTGCTGGCCCTCGCCGGCGAGCGACACGGCGTCGAAGCTGTAGTTGACGGTCACCGGAGCGGACGCGCCGTTCGGGCACGGCGCCTGGGACGTGCCGCTGTGCGTCCACCGCCCGTCGGCGAGGTGGAACTCCCAGCTGATGACGAACGTCCCGCCATCCTGGGAGGTCGCCAGGGTGCAGTCCGACCCGCACGGGACGAACAGCCAGGCGGTCGGCTTGTCGTTGTCCGCGTAGAGCACGTTGTACCGGCCGTTGAGCACTTCCGGGCTGGCGTGCGACGGCGCCGACGACGCGACGAACGCGGCGACCAGTGCGGCACCGGCGGCCAGTCTCGGGCGGATCTTCGTCATCTCGGCAACCCCCTAGCGCGCCGCTAACCGCTCGCGGCGCAGCAGGTCCACTTCCGGCATCGGCAGCGGCGGCAGCTCACCGACCACCGAACCCAGCAGCAGGTCGGCCAGCTGCGGGTTGCGGGCCAGGCACGGCCCGTGCATGTACGTCGCGATCACGCTGCCCTGCACCGCGCCGTCGAATCCGTCGCCGGACCGGTTGCCGGCGCCCTTGACCACCGCGCCCAGCGGCGACGCCGACGGGCCCAGCACGGTGCCCCCGCGGTGGTTCTCGAACCCGGTGAGGCGCTCGGTCAGGCCCGCCAACAGCGGCCTGGTCGCCAGCTCGCCGATGGTGCGCGCCGCTTGCGGCGACGTCGTCGCGTCCAGCATGCCCACGCCGTCCACGCGTTCCCCGGCCGAGGTCTCGTACCAGTGCCCGAGCACCTGGACGGCCGCGCAGATCGCCAGCACCGGCGCGCCGCGTTCCGCGGCGCGCAGCAGGCCCGGGTGCTTGATCAGGTGCCTGGTGGCCAGCCGTTGCGCATAATCCTCGGCCCCGCCCAGCGTGTAGAGGTCCAACGACTCCGGCACCGGGTCGGCCAGCGTGATCTCGACGATCTCGGCGGGGATGCCGCGCAGCAGTAGCCGCTGGCGCAACACCAGGGCGTTGCCGCCGTCGCCGTAGGTGCCCATCACGTCGGGCAGGACCAGCCCGATCCGCACCGTCGAGTCAGCCACGGCGCGCCAACGCTCGTTGCAGCTGGAGGAACGCGGTGTAATTGGCGACGACCTCCACCCGCCCGGGTGGGCACGACGCGATCGCGGCGACGGTGTCGTGCACCAAGGTGTGCTCGACCCCCGCGTAGCCGAGGCGCACCGCGAGGTCGGTGCCGCGCTCGCCGGCGGCCACGACTTCCGTCTGCTCGAAGTGTTCGAAACGCACGTCCCACAACCAGGACAGGTCCTCCCCGTCGGGCACCTGGCCGTTGACGGAGATGACCACCCCGGCGGCGCGCTTGTCCACCATCGACAGCGCCTCTTGCCAGCCCGCCGGATTCTTGGCCAGCAGCATCCGCACGTCGTGCTCGCCGACGCGGACGGTCCGGTAGCGCCCCGCGACCTCGTCGACGGACGAGACGGCCGCGACCGCCGCCGCCGGATCCGCGCCCAGGGCGACCGCGGCGGCCACGGCCTGGGCGGCGTTGCCCCGGTTCACCGCGCCCGGCAGCGTCAACCGCATCGGCAGGGAGAGCCCGTCCGGGCCGTGCAGCGTCTGGTCGTCGAACCACCACTGCGGGCTGGGCCGCTTGAAGTCGGCGCCGGTGGAGAACCAGTGGCCGCGCTCGCGGACGATGACCTCGCCGCTGCGCGGGCAGCTCACCGAGTCGTTCGACCACGAACCCCCGGCGGCCACCCACACCACGTTGGGGCTGTCGTAGGCGGCCGACGTCATCAGCACGTCGTCGCAGTTGGCCACCACCACCGCGTTCGGGTGCCGGGCCAGGCCCGCGCGCAGGGTTCGTTCGATGACGTTGATCTCGCCGACCCGGTCCAGCTGGTCGCGCGACAGGTTGAGCAGCACGACGACGCTGGGCTCGACGGCGTCGGAAACGTGGGGGACGTGCATTTCGTCGACTTCCAGCGCGGCCAGGGACGCGTGCCGGTTGGCGGCCAGCGCCGCCACCAGGCCGGCGTCCATGTTGGCGCCCTCGGCGTTGGTGGCGACCGGGCCCAGCGTCGCCAGCGCGGCCGACGTCATCCGGGTGGTGGTCGATTTGCCGTTGGTGCCCGTGACGACGACCGTGCGCCGCCCGGCGGCGAGCTGCCGGAGAACCGAGCGGTCCAGCGTCATCGCGATCAGCCCGCCGATCATCGCGCCGGCCCCGCGGCCGGTCACCCGCGACGCCCAGCGCGCGCTCGCTCCCGCGGCGAGGGCCAGGCGGGCGCGGGTGGTGACCACCCGGGAAGTTTAAATGTGTGCGGCCCGCGTTGGATTCCCGCACCGATTTCCCACCCGACACGGCGCCGCGTGACACCGATGATGTCGGTCGGCCGTGCCATCCTCAGTGCATGAGCGCGGTGTGCTGGGGGCGGCCTGCCAGCGAGCCGGACGCGGGCTGGGCCGTGATCGACGTCGAAACCTCGGGTTTCCGGCCAGGTCAGGCGCGGATCATCAGCCTCGCGGTGCTCGGTCTGGACGCCGACGGCGAGGTCGAACAGTCGGTGGTGAGCCTGCTCAACCCCGGCGTCGATCCGGGGCCCACCCACGTGCACGGTCTGACCGCCGCCATGCTGGAAGACCAACCGCAGTTCGCCGACATCGCTCCAGACGTGATCGACGTGCTGCGCGGCCGCACACTGGTGGCCCACAACGTGGCGTTCGACTACGCCTTTCTTGCGGCCGAGGCCGAACTCGCCGACATCGAACTTCCCGTCGACTCGGTGATGTGCACGGTCGAGCTGGCCCGGCGGCTGGACCTCGGCGTCGACAACCTGCGGCTGGAGACGCTGGCGGCCCATTGGAGCGTGACCCAGGAGCGCCCCCACGACGCCTTCGACGACGCCATGGTGCTGACCGGCGTGCTGGCCTCGGCGCTCAAGCTGGCCCGCGACGGCGACGTCTGGCTGCCGGTGCATCCGGTGACCCGGCGCCGCTGGCCGAACGGCCGGGTGACCCACGACGAGCTGCGGCCGCTCAAGGTGCTGGCCTCCCGGATGCCCTGCCCGTATCTCAACCCCGGCCCCTACGTGGGCGGGCGGCCCCTCGTCCAGGGCATGCGGGTGGCGCTGGCCGCCGAGGTCGGCCGCACCCACGAGGAACTCGTCGAGCGGATCCTGCACGCCGGTCTGGCCTACAGCGAGGCCGTCGACCGGGAGACCTCGCTGGTGGTCTGCAACGACCCCGCGCCCGAGCAGGGCAAGGGCTATCTGGCCCGGAAGTTGGGGGTGCCGGTGATCTCCGACGCGACCTTCATGGACTGCGTCCGAGCCGTCATCGGCGGCACCAGCATGGATGAATTCGCCGACACCACCAACTCCGACCCGCAGCTCGCGCTCTTCTGATCAGGCGCGTGCCGCGCGGTTGACCGCCGACACGACCGCACGCAGCGACGCCGTGGTGATCGACGGCGCGATGCCGACACCCCACACCGTGCGGCCGTTGACCGAGGCTTCCACGTAGGCCGCGGCCTGCGCGTCGTCACCGGAACTCATCGCGTGCTCGGAGTAATCCAGCACGGCCACGTCGAATCCGACATCGCCCAGCGCGTGGACGAACGCGGCCAGCGGGCCGTTGCCGGACCCACTGATCTCGGTCTCCACCCCGTTGATCTTGACGGTCGCGGCGATGCTGGTGACGCCGCTGTCCTCCTCCGAAGCGTCGACCCGCTGCTTCACCCGCTCCAGCGGCCACACCGGGGCCAGATACTCCTCGGAGAACGCGTCCCACATCTCCTTCGGCGAGACCTCGCCGCCCTCGCCGTCGGTGATCTTCTGCACCACCTGGGAGAACTCGATCTGCAGCCGCCGCGGCAGGGCCAGGCCGTGATCGGCCTTCATGATGTAGGCCACCCCGCCCTTGCCGGACTGCGAGTTGACCCGGATCACCGCCTCGTAGGTGCGCCCGACATCCTTGGGGTCGATCGGCAGATACGGCACCTGCCAGAGCATGTCCTCGACGTCGGTGTCCGCGGCATCCGCGTCGACCTTCATCTGGTCCAGGCCCTTGTTGATGGCGTCCTGGTGGCTGCCGGAGAACGCGGTGTAGACCAGGTCACCGCCGTAGGGGTGACGCTCGTGGACCGGCAGCTGGTTGCAGTACTCCACCGTGCGGCGGATCTCGTCGATGTTGGAGAAGTCGATCTGCGGGTCCACGCCGCGCGAGAACAGGTTCAGCCCCAGCGTCACCAGGCAGACGTTGCCGGTGCGCTCACCGTTGCCGAACAGGCAGCCCTCGATCCGGTCGGCACCCGCCTGGTAGCCCAATTCCGCTGCGGCAACGGCGGTTCCGCGGTCGTTGTGCGGATGCAGGCTCAGGATGACCGATTCCCGGTTGGCCAGGTTGCGGCTCATCCACTCGATCGAATCGGCGTAGACGTTGGGGGTGGCCATCTCCACGGTGGCGGGCAGGTTGAAGATGATCGGGTTTTCCGGTGTGGGCCCGATGATTTCGCCGACGGCGTCGCACACCTGCTTGGCGTACTCCAGCTCGGTTCCGGTGTAGGACTCCGGCGAATACTCGAACCGCCACCGCGTGCCCGGGTATTTGGCGGCCTCCTCGACGCACTTGCGGGCGCCCGCGGTCGCGATGTCTTGCACCGCGGCCTTCTCGGCGCGAAATACGACGCGGCGCTGCAGGATTGACGTCGAGTTGTAGAAGTGCACGATGGCCTGCGGCGCGCCCTGGCACGCCTCGAACGTGCGCTCGATCAGTTCCGGCCGGCACTGAGTCAGCACCTGGATGGTGACGTCGTCGGGGATGGCGCCGCCGGTGATGATCTCGCGGACGAAGTCGAAGTCGGTTTGACTGGCCGACGGGAACCCGACCTCGATCTCCTTGTAGCCCATGCGGACCAGCAGATCGAACATGCGGCGCTTGCGGGCCGGGCTCATCGGGTCGATCAGCGCCTGGTTGCCGTCGCGCAGGTCCACCGCGCACCACAGCGGCGCGCTGGTGATGACCCGGTCGGGCCAGGTGCGATCGGCGAGCCGGATCGGCTCGACCTCTTCGGCGAAGGGCCGGTACCGGCTGACCGGCATCGACGAGCCGCGCTGGGGGTTCCATGCGGGCTGCCCGGGCCCCGGCGGGCCCGCCGGTTTGACGATGCTGCGTGTCGAGCTGAATGCGTCGGAATTGGAAGTCACGGTAATTGCTCCGGGGATATCAGAAGGAACCTCAGACCGGCGCATCGCGAACACCCGCGACGGGAAGCCGGTCTGGATCAGACCCCGTCGCGGCGTCCGAGGAGGAGCACCCGCTGCACGTCCTGCACTTTACCGCTTTTAGCGCGTTGGTAAAAATGGCGCCGAGACAGCGGCGAATCCGCACTCCGGGCGACCGGGTATCGCGACGTAAATCACCATGCGGCGGCACGTATTCTGTTGTGGACTTATCCCCCAAATTGCAGTGCCCAGGGCCGGAGAGGCAGGGAAAAACGTGGCGCTCGTCGTGCAGAAGTACGGCGGATCCTCAGTGGCGAACGCCGATCGGATCCGGCGCGTGGCCGAGCGCATCGTCGCTACCAAGAAGCAGGGCAACGACGTCGTCGTCGTCGTCTCCGCCATGGGCGATACCACCGACGACCTGATGGACCTGGCCCAGCAGGTGTGCCCGGCCCCGCCGCCGCGCGAGCTCGACATGCTGCTGACCGCCGGTGAGCGCATCTCCAACGCCCTGGTCGCGATGGCCATCGAATCGCTGGGTGCGCAGGCCCGATCGTTCACGGGTTCGCAGGCCGGCGTGATCACCACCGGCACGCACGGCAACGCCAAGATCATCGACGTCACGCCGGGGCGGCTGCAGGCCGCGCTCGACGAGGGGCGCGTCGTGCTGGTGGCCGGGTTCCAGGGCGTCAGCCAGGACACCCGGGACGTCACCACGCTGGGTCGCGGCGGCTCGGACACCACCGCGGTGGCGCTGGCCGCGGCGCTGCGCGCCGACGTCTGCGAGATCTACACCGACGTCGACGGCATCTTCAGCGCCGACCCCAGGATCGTGCACAACGCCCGCAAGCTGGACACGGTCACCTTCGAAGAAATGCTCGAGATGGCGGCTTGCGGCGCCAAGGTCTTGATGCTGCGCTGCGTGGAATACGCGCGCCGCTACAACATTCCGGTGCACGTCCGATCCTCGTATTCGGAAAACCCAGGCACCGTCGTCGTCGGATCGATCAAGGACATAGCCATGGAAGACCCCATCCTGACCGGAGTCGCGCACGACCGCAGCGAGGCCAAGGTGACCGTCGTCGGCATCCCCGACATCCCCGGATATGCCGCCCGCGTCTTCCGGGCGCTCGCCGACGCCGACGTGAACATCGACATGGTGTTGCAGAACGTCTCCAAGGTCGAGGACGGCAAGACCGACATCACCTTCACCTGCTCGCGCGACAGCGGGCCCACCGCGGTGGCCAAGCTCGACGCGCTCAAGGACGAGATCGGGTTCAGCCAGCTGCTCTACGACGACCACGTCGGCAAGGTGTCGCTGATCGGGGCGGGCATGCGCAGCCATCCCGGGGTGACCGCCACCTTCTGTGAGTCCCTGGCCGAGGTGGGCGTCAACATCGAGCTGATCTCCACCTCCGAGATCCGCATCTCGGTGCTGTGCCGCGACACGGAACTGGACAAGGCCGTCGTGGCGTTGCACGAGGCGTTCGGGCTCGGCGGCGAGGAGTCGGCGACGGTGTACGCGGGGACGGGTAGATAGATGGTTGCCATCGGTGTGGTGGGCGCCACCGGCCAGGTCGGCCAGGTGATGCGCAGGTTGCTCGACGAGCGGGACTTCCCCGCTTTGAACAGTGGGGGGTCGGTGCGGTTCTTCGCGTCTTCGCGTTCGCAGGGCCGCAAGTTGGAGTTCCGCGGCCAGGAGATCGAGGTCGAAGACGCCGCGACGGCCGACCCCAGCGGGCTGGACATCGCGTTGTTCTCCGCCGGTAAGACGATGTCGCTGGTGCAGGCGCCGCGGTTCGCCGCGGCCGGGGTGACGGTGATCGACAACTCGTCGGCCTGGCGCAAGGACCCGGACGTGCCCCTGGTGGTCTCCGAGGTGAACTTCGCCCGCGATGCCGCCAACCGGCCGAAGGGCATCATCGCCAACCCGAACTGCACGACCATGGCCGCGATGCCGGTGCTCAAGGTGCTGCACGACGAGGCCGGCCTGCAACGGCTGGTGGTGTCGAGCTATCAGGCGGTCTCCGGCAGCGGGATCGCCGGAGTCCAGGAGCTGTCCACGCAGGCCCGCGCGGTCGTCGACGACGCCGAGCAGCTGGTGCAGGACGGCGGCGCCGTGCAGTTCCCGGCGCCCAAGACCTACGTGGCGCCCATCGCCTTCAACGTCGTGCCGCTGGCCGGATCGTTGGTGGACGACGGGTCCGGCGAGACCGACGAGGACCAGAAGCTGCGCCACGAGAGCCGCAAGATCCTCGGCATCCCCGACCTGGCGGTCAGCGGCACCTGCGTGCGGGTGCCGGTGTTCACCGGGCACTCGCTGTCGATCAACGCCGAGTTCGCGCGGCCGCTGTCGCCGCAGCGTGCCCGCGAGCTGCTCGACGGCGCGCCCGGCGTCAAGGTGGTCGACGTGCCGACCCCGTTGGCGGCCGCCGGCGCCGACGAATCCCTCGTCGGCAGGATCCGGCGGGATCCGGGGGTGCCCGACGGCCGCGGCCTGGCCCTGTTCGTCTCGGGAGACAACCTGCGCAAGGGGGCGGCGCTGAACACCATCCAGATCGCCGAGTTACTCGCCGCCGAGTTGTGAATCCGCGAGTGAGTTCCGCGACGCGGTTCTCGCTACTTGTGGCATCTTTGCTTGCGCCGCAATGGTTTTGGGCCGCGCATGCCGATCCGCCGGCGCCCGCCCCGGAACCGATCCTGCAGCCGCTGGCGCCCGGTCAGGTGCTGCGGATCGGTCCGACCGCCGGAACCGGAACTCCCACAGGCGATTACGGCATCGGCGCGACCGACCTGTGTGAATTCGTCGAATTCCCCACCGAACTGCTGCAGGTCTGCGGCGACAGCTTCGCCGGCCAGGGCGTCGGGTTCGGCGGCTGGTATGCGCCCGTCGCGCTGCGCGTCGACACCGCGTCGGTCGACGACCCGGCCGGGGTGCGCTACACCGGCGTCACCGGGATCGCCCACCCGCTGCTGGCCGACCCCGCTCCGCCGGATTCCTCGCAACTGCCCGCCGGGGTGGTGCAGATCAACCGGCGCAACTACCTGATGGTGACGACGACGAAGGACCTGGAGCCGCAGAGCTCCCGGCTGGTGACCGCCGAACCGGCGCGCGCGGGCTGGCAGACGATCCCGGGTTCGAAGCGGCCCGCCTCGTATCAAGGCGGCTCGCAGACGCAGATCAGCGGGTATTACGACCCGATCCCGACCCCGGAATCGCCGAGCGGGTGGGTGTACATCGTGGCCGACAGCTTCACCCGTCGGGACCCCGTGGTCCTGTATCGCGCCACACCGCAAACGTTCACCGACCGGTCCCGCTGGCAGGGCTGGGCGGCCGGCGCGAGCGGGGGGTGGGGCAAGCCGCCGACACCGCTGTGGCCGGACGCGGTGGGCGAGATGTGCATCAGGCAGATCGACGGCAAGGCCGTGTTGTCCTACTTCAATGCCGTCACGGGCAACATGGAGGTCCGGGTGGCCGACGACCCGACGGCGCTGGGTGACGCGCCGGTCACCACGGTGGTGCAGCACGACGAGTGGCCGGAGCCCGCGGAAAGCCTGCCGCCGCCGTACGACAACCGGCTCGCGCAACCGTACGGCGGCTACATCTCGCCCGGTTCCACGCTGGACGAGCTGCGAATCTTCGTGAGCCAGTGGGACACCCGCGCGCGAGTGGCCGCGCCGTACCGGGTCATCCAGTTCGCGGTCAATCCGTTCAAGCCCGAGTAGGCGCTTCGCCCGCTGAGCGGCGGCGATGGTTCACAGCTCCTACATAAGTAGCGCATAGCCGCCACTACTGTTAACGGCTTCATCATTTGTCTCATGAGTGAAACACCTGAAACCCCCACCGTGCGGACCTCCACCGCAACTGCACCGGCCGCCGCTGCAGCGGCCTATCGGGCCCCGCGGGTCTTCCAACTCGCCGCGTGGGTCGCCATCGTCGCCGGGATCGTGTTCATCGTCGCGGTCATCTTCTTCACCGGCTTCATCCTCGGCCACCGCGGCGGCCATCACGGCCATCACCACCACAAGCACCACCACCACGCGATGCTGCATCACCGCGGCCCCGGCGGGCCCGGTGGACCGGGCGGCGGCACCCAGGGCGGCCCGGGCGCACCCACGGGCCCGGGCGCGACCACCGCGCCCGCCAGTCCGTCGCCCGTGCGGCCCAGCGGCATGGCCCCGGGACAGCTCCCGGCGTCGATCTTCCACTCCGCGGCGGCCTCGCACGCAGCGCCGGGGCAGGCCCCCAGCGTCATTGTGCTGACCAACTAAAACCCCCAACCCACTCGTGGCCCGGCGCTCTCATCGAGCGTCGGGCCACGTCTCGATTCCAGGCAATTTGCCGCCGGGGCCTGTTCCGGACATCGCGTGCGGGGCAATATGGCATGGCATGAGCGAGACACCCGAACCGCAAGCCGAGCCGACCCCCGCCGCCGCGACCACTCCGCCCGCGCCGCCACCGCCGCCGCGGGTCAAGCCGCCGCGGCTCTACACGGCGGCAGCCTGGGTGGTGATCGTCGCGGGCATCGTGTTCATCCTCTCCTCGGTGTTCTTCGTCGGCGCCTTCATTTGGAAGCACCACTACCACTGCCACCATCACCACGGCATGTTTCACCCGGGCGGCCCCGGCCCGGGCAACGGGCCGTGGGGACCCGGCCCCGGGCCGGGCAATGGCCCCTGGGGACCCGGTCCCGGTGGTCCCGGATCGTGGTACGGCGGCCCCGGTGGTCCCGGGCCCGACAATGGGCCCTGGGGGCCCGGTCCCGGCGGCCCCGGTTTGATCGTTCCGATGCCCCCGGGCGGCCCGGGCGGGCCCGGCGGTCCCGTCTCCGGCCCCGGCATCAGCGGACCCGGTCAGCCGACGGCCGTCAGCCCGGCTCCCGGCTCGCCGGCGCCGCGCCCCTGACGCGGTCGCGAAACGCTTGGCGCACAAGGTCGGCGCTTGACGGGGGCTGACCGAACGTCGTGGCGTTTGGCATGATCGCCTCATGACCATGCGGGCCACGCAGGTGCACCGCGCCGTACTCACCGTCGGGTTCGCGGTGGCGGGCACCGTCGCGCCCGCAGTCGCCGCCGCGCACCCGTCGGAGCCGGGCGTGGTGAACTACGCCGTCCTGGGCAAGGGGTCGGTCGGCAACATCGTCGGCGGACCCATGGGCTGGGAGTCGGTGTTCACCCAGCCCGGACAGGGCCCCTGGGTGGACCTCCCGGAGTGCAACAACTGGGCGGACATCGGGCTGTCCGAGGTCTACGACGATCCCGATCTGGCGTCGTTCAACGGGGCCGTCACGCAGACGTCGGCGAATGATCAAACGCACCTGGTCAAGCAGGCGGTCGGGGTGTTCGCCACCCCGGACGCCGCGGCCCGGGCATTTCATCGGGTGGTGGATCGAACGGTCGGCTGTTCGGGTCAGACGACCGCGATACACCTGGACAACGGCAGCACGCAGGTGTGGTCCTTCGACGGCGGGCCGGCCGGGCCCGCCGACGAGAACTGGACCAAGCAGGAGGCGGGCACCGATCGGCGCTGCTTCGATCAAACCAGGCTGCGCGAAAACGTGTTGCTGCAGGCGAAAGTGTGTCAGTCCGGCAACGCCGGGCCCGCCGTGAACGTGCTAGCTGGGGCGATGCAGAACGCGCTGGGTCAGTAGCGCAGCGATCGGGTATCCGTCCTTGCCGTCTGGCCATCAGCGCGGGAGGGGAATATGTCGGGGGCGTCTGATAGATGAAGCACTAGACGAAGTAGTGCCGGATATCGTTCGATTAGCTGCGCAGGGAAGCGGTCCGCAGGTGCGTGTTCAGCCTTCGCCGGGCCCGAAGGGATCGTGATATGACGTTCGCCCCGATCACTGCGGCGGCTCCGCGGTCGACCGGCGCCGACCCCGCCCCGGAGCTGAAAATCGCCGAGCTCACCGACTCCACGGCCGTCGCGCAATACATCGCCGACGGCTGCCTGGTGGACGCCCCGCTGGGACGGGTGGGTCTGGAACTCGAGGCCCACTGCCACGACCCGGCCGCCCCGCACCGCAGGCCCGGCTGGGACGAAATCGCCGCGGTGCTCGACGGGCTCCCCGCCCTGCCGGGCGGCAGCAGGATCACCGTGGAACCCGGTGGCGCGGTCGAACTCTCCGGGCCGCCGGCCGACGGCGTCCTGCCCGCGATCGAGGCCATGCGACGGGACCAGGCCGTGCTCCAGCCGGCGTTTGCCGAGGCCGGCCTGGGCCTGGTCTTCCTCGGCGCCGACCCGCTGCGACCCCCCCAGCGCATCAACCCCGGCGCCCGCTACCGCGCCATGGAAAGGTTCTTCGCCACCAGCCGCTCCGGGGAAGCGGGCGCGGCGATGATGACGTCCACCGCATCGATCCAGGTCAACGTCGACGCCGGGCCGCGCGAGGGCTGGGCGGCTCGGGTTCGGCTGGCGCATGCCTTGGGGCCCACCATGATTGCGATCACGGCCAACTCGCCGATGCTGGGCGGCGACTTCACCGGCTGGGTCTCCAGCCGGCAGCGGGTGTGGGGGCAGATGGATTCCGCGCGCTGCGGACCCATCCTGGGCGCCAGCGGCGATGACCCGGGCACCGACTGGGGGCGCTACGCGCTCAAGGCCCCGGTGATGCTGGTGCACACGCCGGGCGCCGAGGCGGTCACGCAGTGGGTGCCCTTTGCCGACTGGGTCGACGGCCGGGTATTGCTCGGTAATCGCCGCCCCAGCGTCGCCGATCTCGAATACCACCTGACGACCTTGTTCCCGCCGGTCCGCCCCCGGCAGTGGCTGGAAATCCGCTACCTGGACAGCGTCCCGGACGCGTTGTGGCCCGCGGTGGTGTTCACCCTGGTGGCGCTGCTCGACGACCCGACCGCGGCCGACGCCGCGGCCGAGGCCGTCGCACCGGTGGCCACCGCCTGGGACATCGCGGCCCGGCTCGGGCTGCGTGACCGGCGGCTCTACGCGGCCGCCAACGCGTGCGTGGCCATCGCGGCCGAAAGGGCGCCGGCCGAAGTCGGCGACGCGATGCAGCGGCTGGTCGACCTCGTCGAACAGGGCCGGTGTCCCGGCGACGATTTCGCCGACCGGGTGATCGAACACGGCGTCGCCGCCGAGGTGTCGCGGGCGGCGCGAGGGGGACTGTGACGGTGACGTCACGCCAGGCGCTTGCCGACCAGTTGACGCGGACGCGGACGCGGACGCTGCGGCTGGTCGACTTCGACGATGCCGAACTGTGCCGGCAGTACGACCCGCTGATGAGCCCGCTGGTGTGGGATCTGGCGCACATCGGCCAGCAGGAAGAGCTGTGGCTGCTGCGGGGCGGGGATCTTGCCCGGCCGTCGATGCTGTCGCCGGCCGTCGAGGGTCTCTACGACGCCTTCGTGCACTCGCGCGCCAGTCGGGTCGACCTGCCGCTGTTGTCGCCGGACGAGGCGCGCGCGTACTGCCGGACGGTGCGGTCCGCCGTGTTCGACGCCCTGGACGCGCTGCCCGACGACCCGGCGGGCGACGAGGCGGCGTTCGCGTACGCGATGGTGGTCAGCCACGAAAACCAGCACGACGAAACCATGCTGCAGGCATTGAATCTGCGCAGCGGCCCGCCGCTCCTGCGCGGCACGTCGATGCTGCCGCCCGCCCGCCCGGGCCTGGCCGGCACCTCGGTGCTGGTGCCCGGCGGCGAGTTTGTGCTCGGCGTTGACCCCGCCGCCGAGCCATTTTCGCTGGACAACGAGCGTCCCGGCCACGTCGTCGACCTGCCCGCGTTCCGGATCGGCCGGGTTCCGGTCACCAACGGCGAATGGCGGCACTTCATCGACGACGGCGGCTACGACCAGCCGCGGTGGTGGTCGGAGCGGGGCTGGCGGCATCGCCAGGCCGCCGGCCTGACCGCACCGCAGTTCTGGAATCCTGACGCCGCCACCCGCACCCGGTTCGGCCACGTCGAAGACATCCCCGCCGACGAACCCGTCCAGCACGTCAGCTATTTCGAGGCCGAGGCGTACGCGGCCTGGGCCGGCGCGCGGCTGCCCACCGAGATGGAATGGGAGAAGGCCTGCGCATGGGACCCCTCCGCCGGCGCCCGGCGCCGCTACCCATGGGGCGCCCAGGAGCCGTGCGACGCGCTGGCCAACCTCGGCGGCACCGCGCTACGGCCCGCACCCGTCGGGGCCTACCCCGCCGGCGCTTCCGCGTACGGGGCCGAGCAGATGCTCGGCGATGTGTGGGAGTGGACGAGCAGCCCGCTGCGGCCCTGGCCCGGGTTCGTCCCGATGCTCTACGAGCGCTATTCACAGCCGTTCTTCGACGGCGATTACCGGGTGCTGCGCGGCGGATCGTGGGCCGTGGAGCCGAGCATCCTGCGCCCGAGTTTTCGCAACTGGGATCACCCGTACCGGCGCCAGATCTTCTCCGGCGTCCGGTTGGCCTGGGACGTGCCGAAGGAGATCGCCTGATGTGCCGGCATCTGGGGTGGCTCGGGGCCGACGTCACGGTCTCCTCGCTGGTGCTCGACCCACCGTTCGGGCTGCGGGTGCAGGCCTACGCGCCGCGCCGCCAGAAGCATTGTCTGTTGAACGCGGACGGCTGGGGCGTCGGGTTTTTCGATGCTGCGTCGGATGGCGCCGCGCCCCGGCGCTGGCGCAGCCAGCTGCCGCTGTGGGGCGACGTGTCCTTCGAGTCCGTCGCGCCGGCGCTGCGCAGCCACTGCGTGGTGGCCGCGGTGCGCTCGGCGACCGTCGGCATGCCGATCGAAGTCAGCGCGACCGCGCCGTTCACCGACGGGCAATGGTTGTTGTCGCACAACGGAATCGTCGACCGGGCGGCGCTGCCGGCGACGTCGCAGGCCGAATCGGTCTGCGACAGCGCGATGCTGGCGGCCGTCATCTTCGAGCGCGGCCTCGATGCGCTGGGCGACACCATCGCCGAGATCGCGGCGGCCGACCCGCGCGCCCGGCTGAACATATTGGCCGCCAACGGTTCTCGCATGCTGGCGACGGTGTGGGGGGACACGCTGTCCATCCTGCGCCGCCCGGATGGTGTGGTCCTGGCCAGCGAACCCTATGACAACGACTCCGACTGGGAGGACGTGCCGGACCGCCACCTCGTCGAAGTCACCGCCGGCGGAGTCACGATGACCCCGCTGGATCATCCGAAAGGGTCTTGATGACGCTGTCGCTGTCGAACCACCTCGCCGCCGACTCGGCCTACCACGCGTTGCGCCGTGACGTGTTCGAAGGCCTGCAGAAGACGCCGAAGTCGTTGCCGCCCAAGTGGTTCTATGACGCCGTGGGCAGTGACCTGTTCGACCAGATCACCCGGCTGCCCGAGTACTACCCGACCCGCGCCGAGGCCGAGATCCTGCGTGCGCGGGCGGCCGAAATCGCGTCGGCCAGCGAGGCCGACACCCTGGTGGAACTGGGCAGCGGCACCTCGGAGAAGACGCGGCTGCTGCTCGACGCCCTGCGCGCGCGCGGTTCGCTGCGCCGGTTCGTCCCCTTCGACGTCGACGCCAGCATCCTGTCGACGGCCGCCGCGGCCATTGCGCAGGAATACTCGGGAGTCGAAATCAAGGCCGTCTGCGGCGATTTCGAAGAACACCTGACCGAGATCCCGGCGGACGGGCGGCGGCTGTTCGTGTTCTTGGGGTCGACGATCGGCAACCTCACGCCCGGGCCGCGCGCGGACTTCCTCGCCGCGCTGTCCGCCCAGATGCGGCCCGGCGACAGCCTGCTGCTGGGCACCGACCTGGTCAAGGACCTCGAGCGGCTGGTGCGCGCCTACGACGATTCCGCCGGGGTGACGGCGGCGTTCAACCGCAATGTTCTTGCGGTGGTAAACCGGGAACTGGACGCCGATTTCGACGTCGATACTTTCGCGCACGTCGCGCGGTGGAACCCGGCCGAGGAACGTATCGAGATGTGGTTGCGGGCCGATCGCGGCCAGCGGGTGCGTGTCGGTGCGCTCGAGCTGATCGTGGACTTCGAGGCCGGCGAGGAGATGCTGACCGAGGTGTCGTGCAAGTTCCGCCCGGAAAAGGTGAGTGCCGAACTGGCCGCCGTGGGACTGCGTCGCACGCAATGGTGGACCGACGGCGCGGGTGACTTCGGGTTGTCGTTGGCCGTGAAGTGACCGCCGGCGACTCGCTGGCCGACCGATGGCGGGCGGCACGCTTGCCCATGGCCGGCCTGCATCTGGACAACGCCGCCTGCTCGCGGCAGAGCGTCGCGGTGATCGACGCCGCCGCGCAGCACGCCCGCAACGAGTCCGAAGTCGGCGGGTATGTCGCGGCCGAGGCGGCCGCCCCGGTGCTCGACGCCGGACGTGTCGCGTTCGCCGCGCTGACCGGGATGACCGACGCCGAGGTGGTGTTCACCACCGGCTCGCTTCACGCCTTGGATCTGCTGTTGGGCGCCTGGCCGACCAAGCACCGAACGGTAGCGTGCCTGCCCGGCGAATACGGGCCCAACCTGGCCGTGATGGCCGCCCACGGGTTCGACCGCCGGCTGCTGCCGACCATGGATGACGGCCGCGTCGCGCTCGACGACGCGGCGCGGGCCCTCGACACCGACCGGCCGGACCTGGTGCACCTGACCGCGGTGGCCAGCCATAGCGGTGTGGTGCAACCGGTTTCGATGGTCGCCCAGCTCTGCCGGGAGCTCGGGCTGCCACTGGTGATCGACGCGGCGCAGGCGCTGGGGCAGGTGGATTGCGCGGCCGGGGCCGGCGCGACGTATTCCTCGTCGCGCAAGTGGGTCGCCGGCCCGCGCGGTGTCGGGATACTGGCGGTGCGCCGGGAGCTGATGGAGAGCCTGCGCCCCAGGCTGGCGGCACCGCAGTGGGCGCGCGCATCGGGGTCGCCGACGGTGGCCCAGCAGCTCGAATTCGGCGAAGCCAATATCGCTGCGCGGGTGGGGTTTTCGCTGGCGCTGGGGGAGCACCTGGCCTACGGGCCGGCGGCCGTCTGTGCACGCCTGGCCGAGCTGGGCGGCCTGAGCCGCACGGTGCTGGCCGACGTCGCCGGGTGGGCCGTCGTCGAGGAGGTCGAAGAACCCAGCGCCATCACGACTTTGGCGCCGACCGACGGCGCCGACCCGCAGACGGTGCGGGACTGGTTGCTCGCCGAGCGACGGATCCTGACCACCTTCGTCGGCGTGCAGCGGGCACCGCTGGAGCTCCCGGGGCCGCTGCTGCGGATCTCGCCGCACCTGGACACCACTGCCGAGGACCTGGAGACCTTCGCCGAGGCGCTCATCGCCGCGACGGCGGCGACCGCAACCGGCTAGCCGGCCTTGTGCGCCGTCAGCAAGTAGGCCGGCATCTTGATCCGGCCTTGCTCGTCGCGATCGTGCGGCGGGAATTCGAAAGGCGCGTCGGCGATGTTGATCGCGTTCGACAGGATGAAGGAGGGGCGAATCTCGTCGATTTCCCAGTACGTGCTGACCGCGGCGCGTAGTTCGTCTTCGTCGACCTCGTTGGGCTTGGGTTCCATCTCGGCCGGGAAGGCGCCCTTGGCGAACACCAGCACGAAGTAGCTGGCGCCCGGTGCCGCGGCGCGGTGGACCGAGCGCAGGTAGCCGTCGCGGCCCTCCACGGGCAGCGAGTGAAACAGCGTGCTGTCGACGACGGTGGCGAACCGTCCGTCATACCCGCTCAGCGACGTGATGTCGGCCTGCACGAAGCTGGCCGTGGTCAAGCCGCGCTCCTGGGCGGACTTGGTGGCCGCCGCGACGGCGGTCGGCGTGAGGTCGACGCCGACCACAGTGTAACCCTGGGCGGCCAGGCTCAGTGAGAGCTCGGCGACTCCGCAGCCGGCGTCCAGGACGTCGCTGTGGAACTTGCCGGCCGCGGCCAGCGCCGCCAGTTCGGGTTGCGGCTCACCGATATTCCACGGGGGCGGACCCTCGAAATGGGCCTGCTCGCGGTAGGCGCTGTCCCAGTCCATCACTTGATCAGACGACATGGTTGTCAACCTACTCCCAGGTGTGCACCGGCTCGTTGGCGTGCATGTACTCGCAGTAGCGGCGCAGCATCTCGGCCAGCGCGGCGGCCCGGCCCATGCCCGCGTCCTGCAGGGCCCGTACGGTGGAAACCTGCCAGGTGGCGCCGTTGCGGCCAGCGCGGGCGCGGCCCTCGATGACCCCCAGGAACCGGTCGCGGACCTCGGGGTCGACGCCCCAGCGCCGCAACCCGTCGTCGGCCATCGGCAGCAACGTGTCGAGCACCAGCTCGCGTGCGCTCACCTCCCCGAGCCCGGGCCAGTGCAGCCGGGCGTCGATGCCGTGGCGCGCCGCCGCCAAAAAGTTGGCCTCCGCCACCGCGAAATCCATGCGGTCCCACAACGGGCTGTCCGCCTCGGACAAGCTGCGCAGCATCCCGTAGAAGAAGGACGAATTCGCCAGCATGTCAACGACTGTCGGTCCGGCCGGCAACACCCGATTCTCCAGTCGCAGATGCGGGCGCCCGTCGACCACGTCGTACACCGGGCGATTCCACCGGTACACGGTGCCGTTGTGCAGCCGCAACTCGGACAGCTGCGGGGTGCGCCCGGCGGCCAGCTCGGCGACCGGATCCTCCTCGGACACCTCGGGCAACAGGGACGGGAAGTACCGGATGTTCTCGCGGTACAGGTCGAGGACCGAGGTGATCCACTGTTCACCGAACCACACTCGCGGGCGCACGCCTTGGGTTTTCAGCTCTTCGGGTCGGGTGTCGGTGGATTGGGTGAACAGCTCGATGCGGGTTTCCGCCCAGAGTTGGTGGGAGAAGAAGAACGGCGAGTTGGCGCCCAGCGCCAGCTGCGGACCGGCGACAATCTGCGCGGCGTTCCAGTTGGCGGCGAACGTCTCCGGGGCCAATTGCAGGTGCAATTGCATGCTGGTGCAAGCGGATTCGGGCGCTATCGTCGCGGCGTGCCAGTTCAGCGGTTCGGGGCCGTCGATGTCGATGGGCAGGTCCTCGCCGCGGGCGGTGAAGATCGAGTCGTTGAGGGCGGCATACCGCGTCGACTCGCTCATCCAGTCGTGATCGAGGTGTTCGGGCATCAGCGTGGGCAGGATGCCGATCATGACGATGTGCGCACCGTCGGCGGCGCCGGCCTTGATCTCGGCCTCGTTCAGGCTGGCCCGCACCTCGGCCTCGAGATCCAGCCCCGTGTGTCCGGGCAGCGCGTGCGGCGGGACGTTGAATTCGATGTTGTAGGCGCCCAATTCGGTCTGGTACGCGGGATCGCCGATGGCGTCCAGGACGTGGCGATTGGACATGGCCGGCTGGTAGTCGGCGTCGACCAGGTTGCACTCGATCTCCATGCCGGTGAGCGGCTGGTCGGAATCGAAGCGTGACTGGGCGAGCATCGTCTCGAACACGTTCAGACACGCCTGAACCTTGCGCCGGTATTCGCGGCGGTGTGCGCTGTCGTACGTGGTGCGCTTGACCTCTTCGCCCACACCGCAGATGCAACAGGGTTACCGCCCGTAACGCAAGCTCTCCGGCGGCGCGGTTGTGGCCTCGCCCGCCGGGCGGGTAGACCATGATGGACTTTTGCCGCAAAAGTGTCAGAGCTCACGGGTGGAGGAGAGCAGTTGGCCGAGTTCGCCGAATTCGTGGCCGCCATTGACCAGGGGACGACCAGCACGCGCTGCATGATCTTCGATCACGAGGGTGCCGAGGTGGCCCGCCACCAGCTCGAGCACGAACAGATCCTGCCCCAGGCGGGCTGGGTCGAGCACGACCCGGTGGAGATCTGGGAACGTACCTCCTCGGTGCTGACCTCCGTGCTCAACCGTGCCAACCTGGCGCCGAAAAACATTGCCGCGCTGGGTATCACGAACCAGCGCGAGACGACGCTGGTCTGGAACCGCAAGACCGGACGGCCCTATTACAACGCGATCGTCTGGCAGGACACCCGCACCGACCGGATCGCGTCGGCGCTGGGAGCCGACGGCCGGGGCGAGGTGATCCGCCGCAAGGCGGGACTTCCCCCGGCGACGTACTTCTCCGGCGCAAAGCTGCGATGGATCTTGGAGAATGTCGACGGGGTGCGCGACGCCGCCGAGCGTGGCGACGCGTTGTTCGGCACCCCGGACACCTGGGTGTTGTGGAACCTGACCGGGGGTCCGCGGGGCGGCGTGCACGTCACCGACGTGACCAACGCCAGCCGGACCATGCTGATGAACCTCGAGACCCTGGACTGGGACGACGAGTTGCTGTCATTCTTTGCGATCCCGCGCGCGATGCTGCCGCGGATCGGGCCGTCGTCGTCGCCGCAGCCCTACGGGGTGACGGCCGAGACCGGCCCGGCGGGGGGAGAGATTGCGATCACCGGGGTGGTGGGTGACCAGCACGCGGCGATGGTGGGGCAGGTGTGTCTGGCCGAGGGGGAGGCGAAAAACACCTATGGCACCGGCAATTTCCTGCTACTGAACACCGGCGAGACGATCGTGCGGTCCGACAACGGGCTGCTGACCACCGTCTGCTACCAGTTCGGGGACGCCAAACCCGTTTACGCACTTGAGGGTTCGATCGCGGTGACGGGCGCGGCCGTGCAATGGCTGCGCGATCAGCTGGGCATCATCAGCGGGGCCGCGCAAAGCGAGGCGCTGGCCCGCCAGGTCGACGACAACGGCGGCGTCTATTTCGTCCCGGCGTTTTCCGGGTTGTTCGCCCCCTACTGGCGGTCCGATGCCCGGGGCGCGATCGTGGGACTGTCCCGATTCAACACCAACGCGCATCTGGCCCGGGCCACCCTGGAGGCGATCTGCTACCAGAGCCGCGACGTGGTAGACGCGATGGCCGCGGATTCCGGTGTGCGCCTTGAGGTTTTGAAGGTCGACGGCGGTATCACCGGAAATGACCTGTGCATGCAGATCCAGGCCGACGTGCTGGGCGTGGACGTGGTGCGTCCGGTGGTCGCCGAGACGACGGCTCTGGGCGCCGCGTACGCGGCCGGCCTGGCCGTGGGGTTCTGGGCCGACCCGGCGGACCTGCGCGCCAACTGGCAGGAGGGCCGGCGTTGGTCGCCGACCTGGAACGACCAGCAGCGCGCCGAGGGGTACGCGGGCTGGCGCAAGGCCGTGCAGCGGACCCTGGATTGGGTCTCCATCACCTGAGGTGACCTGATCCAGGGTCCGCTGGCTCGGAATCAGTCTTCGCCGAGGATGCCGTAGATCTCGCGCCGCGCGTTGTTGAGAATGTCGACGATGCGCTGCTGCTGCTCGGCCGAAGCGGTGTGGGCGGACTGCCCGACCGCGCCGAACAACTGGCCGACGGCCGCCCTCAGGCTCATGTGACCGGGGTCCGCACCTTCGGTGATTTCGTCCCACGGCGGGGTCTCGATCTTCTCGGCCGCCCCGCGGCCCTGCTCGGTCAGCTCGAAAAGCTTCTTGCTGCCCGCGGATTCGCTCGCGGTGATCAGGCCTTCGTCGTCGAGCAGCTGCAGGGTTGGATACACCGAGCCGGGGCTCGGCTTCCACAGCCCGTTGCTGCGTTCGGCGATCTGCTGGATCATCTCGTAGCCGTGCATCGGCCGCTCGGCGAGCAGCGTCAGGATGGCCGCCCGCACGTCACCGCGCTTGCCGCGGCCCGGGCCGCCACGGCGCCAGGCGCCGCGCCGTCCGCCGGGACCGAAACCGAAACCGGGGCCGAAGCCCGGCCCGAATCCGGGACCGAACCCGAACGGGCCTTCGTAGCCACCCGGGTGGCCGCCGCCGGCGTGGTCGCGGAGATGTTCGCGGAAGTCCCGCCTGGCCTGGCGCCGCGCCTCGTGCAGGGCGCGCCGGTCGACCGGGCCGGAGCCGAAGCCGAATCCGAAACCGGGCCGGCCGCCGAATGGTCCCTCGGGGGGAGTGAATGGGTTGCTCATTTGTGTCCTTACGTTGGTGGGTCGCGCACCCAACGTGCGCTTCGGAATATCACGATATATCGGAAACTAACGCGATGCAACTGGATATGTTGAAAGATATCGGCTAGCGAAGCTGACCTGCGGAAATCCATGCCCATCCACGCCGCCCAAACCCGCGGGCCGGTTTGCAGAGGCCAGACGGCGGGTAGGAACTGTGGGATGGACGCTGACAACGACGTGACGGTCGATCGCACGGCCGCCGGTGCGGCCCGATCCGGGGACCCCGGTGGTGCCCCGCGCCGGAACGTCTGGCCCTGGGTCAACTGGGGGTTGGCGCTGGCGACGGTGCCCGCCGCGGCGATCGTGATGCTGTTCGCGCTCGGTGGCGTGCTGAGCACCGCCGGTTGCAGCGACACCAGCTGCCCCAACCTGGGCCACGGCGGCATCGACTTCGGCGTCGCCTTCTACGGCGCGCCCGCGGTGGCCGTCGTCGTCATCGTCATCTCGGTTTTCACCGCCAAACACCGCGGCGGCATCGCGGTCCCGCTGCTCGGGTGGGCGCTGCTGATCGCCGACGTCGTCCTCATGGCGGCGAGCGTCGCCCGCTAGCCGCGCTGCGTCAGTGCGGCGGTGCGAAACCGTCCGGAGGCGCGCCGTAGCCCGGTCCCGGGGCGGGTCGGCCCGGCTCCGGCCACGGCGCCGGGTACCGCGGCGGCGCGCCCGGTGGCATGGGCGGCCAGCCCGGCGCCTGGGCGGTCGGGCGCAGCCGGGCCAGTTCGCGACGGTGCCGCTCGGCGAGGACGGCGGCCAGCACCAGTTCCGGCGGGGCCCCGGGGGGCGGGGGCGGCGCAATGCGCGCCACGACATCACCGGCGATGCGGTACGCCATCTGAGTGCGCAGCTGGCGGTCGAGTTGCGGTGCGCGGGAAAGGAATTGGCGCGCCACTTCGGCTTGACCGACGGACAGTCCCGACAGCTGCAGCGACGCCGCCCACCAGGCCAGCGCCGGAGGCATCGTCGGCGGGGGCCCCAGCCGGGGTCCGCGTTCGTTGACCACCACCGTGCCGGCGAAGATATCGCCGATCCGTTTGGCTTTGGGTGACAGGATGCTGCAGATGATGGCGGGGCTGCCGAAGAGCATCCAGATTTCCACCAGCGAGGCCAGGGCGCGAAACAGCGCCTGGCGGAAGCGTTCTGGGCCGCCGTCGTCGGACACGACGCGCAGACCCAGGGCGATCTTGCCCACCGAGCGTCCCCGCGTCGCGGTCTCGAGGATCAACGGGTAGCCCACAATTACCAGAACCGTAAATATAAGCAGGATGGCGTTGCTCAGCGCGGTGTCGAACTCGGTCAGGGTGGCGGCCCACAGCATCAGCCCGAGCAGGTAGCCGATCACCATGACGGCGATATCGATCAGCGCGCTCAACGTCCGCACCGGCAGCTGGGCGATCTGCACGTCCAGCACCACGGCGTCCCCGGTCACCACCGACATAACTTCGAACGGTACAGGCCGGGCGGGTGCGGGCGACCGCACTTGGTCATGCCCGCGGCGCCGCGCCCGCGGGGTGATTAGGCTGCCCAGGGTGGACGTCGACGCATTCGTGCTGGCCCATCGAGGCACGTGGGACCGCCTCGATCGACTGATCGGGCGCCGCCGGTCGCTCAGCGGCGCCGAGATCGACGAACTCGTCGAGCTCTATCAGCGGGTGTCCACCCATTTGTCGATGCTGCGCTCGGCCGGAAATGTCGGGTCGGATTCGATGCTGGTCGGCCGGCTCTCGAGCCTGGTCGCGCGGGCCCGTTCCGCGGTGACCGGCGCCCACGCGCCGCTAAGCAGTACGTTCACCCGGTTCTGGACGGTGTCCTTCCCGGTCGTCGCGTACCGCACGTGGCGGTGGTGGCTGGCCACGGCGGCGGCGTTTTTCGCGGTGGTCGTGGTCATTGCGCTGTGGGTCGCCGGCAGTCCCGAGGTGCAGTCAGCGCTCGGAACCCCTAGTGACATCGAGCAATTGGTCAATCACGACGTCGAGTCGTACTACAGCGAACATCCCGCCGCCGCCTTCGCGCTGCAGATCTGGGTGAACAATTCCTGGGTTTCCGCTCAATGCATCGCGCTGTCCGTCGTGCTGGGGTTGCCCATTCCCTTTGTGCTGTTCGAGAATGCCGCCAATGTGGGCGTGATCGCCGGCCTGATGTTCCCCGCCGGCAAGGGCGGCCTGCTGCTGGGATTGCTTGCCCCCCATGGGCTGTTGGAGCTCACCGCGGTCTTCCTCTCGGGGGCGGCGGGAATGCGGCTGGGATGGTCGGTGATGTCGCCCGGCGACCGGCCCCGCGGACAGGTGCTCGCCGAACAGGGCCGTGCCATCGTCTCGGTGGCCGTGGGCCTGGTGGCCGTGCTCGCCGTTTCCGGGTTGATCGAGGCGCTGGTGACGCCGTCGCCGTTACCGACGGTCGTACGGGTCGGCATCGGCGTCATCGCCGAGGCGGCGTTCTTGTCCTACATCGTCTACTTCGGTCGCCGCGGGGTCAGAGCCGGGGAAAGCGGCGACATCGACGACGCGCCGGATGTGGTCCCCACCGGCTGAGCTTCGCGAGACTGCAACTGCGGACGGCCCTACTCGGGAAATGCGTCGGTGGTTACAGTTTCGCGGTGCCGATCACAGGCGCCCGGTCGCTTTCATCGCCAGGTAGTGGTCGGCGAGCGCGGGCGCCAGTTCGGCGGGCGGGGCGTCGACGACCTCCACGCCGGTGCGGCGCAATCGTGTGGCCATGGCGCCGCGGTCGTTGCGGGATCGCTCGGCCGCGGCGGCGTCGTACACCGCCGCGGCATCCGATCGGCCGGCGGCCATCTGGTCGACCCGCGGGTCGGAAACCGCGGCCAGCAGCAGGTGATGCTTGGCCGACAGCTGCGGCAGCACGGGCAGCAGGCCCTCGTCGAGGGCGGTCGGATTGAGGTCGGTCAGCAGCACCACCAGCGAGCGCCGGCGGGCCCGCAGCGCGATGGCCGAAGCCATTGCCCGCCAATCGGATTCGACGAGCGTGGGCTGCAGGGGGGCCATCGCGTCGACGAGCTGGGCGAGCAGCTCGGTGCGCGACGCGCCGAAGACGCCGGCCCGGCTCACCCGGTCGTGGGCGAGGAAGTCGACGTTGTCGCCCGCCCGCGACGCGAGCGCGGCCAGCAGCAGCGCGGCATCCATCGACCAGTCCAGCCGCGGCCAGCCCGCGGGATCGGAGGTGGTGGGGTCGACGCCCACCCGGCCCGCCGCGGTGCGGCCCGTGTCGAGCACGATCACCACGCGCCGGTCGCGTTCGGGGCGCCAGGTGCGCACCACCACGTCGGCGCGCCGCGCGGTCGCGCGCCAATCGATCGAGCGCACGTCGTCACCGACGACATACTCTCGCAGCGAATCGAATTCGGTGCCCTGCCCGCGCACCAGGGTGGGCAGTAGGCCGTCGATCTCGCGCAGCCTGGCCAGGCGCGACGGCAGGTGCTTGCGCGACAGGAACGGCGGCAGCACCCGGAGCTGGCCGGGCACCGATTGCGAACCCTGCCGTCCCGCCAAGCCCAGGGGCCCGATCGATCGCGCGGTGATCACCGTCGCGCGCTGATCGCCGCGGCGCTTTGGCTCCAGCCGGGTCGCGACGTGCTGATCGCCCCCGGCCGGGATGTCCACCGCATGGGTGCGCGGCCGCGCGCGGGCGCTGGGCGGCCAGGCGTCGCGGACCTGGCCGCGGAACCGCCGCCGGCCGTCGTTGTGGATGGACAGCTCACAATCCACCTGTTGACCGAGCCGGGCGGAGCGATCCGGGGAGCGCACGTAGCGCAGGGCGGTGGTGCGGGCCGCCAACCCGACGTCGACGGCAACGGCGATGGCCAGCGCCACCAGCAGGGCCACGAAAGCCGTTGCCGGCCAAGGCGAGACAGCGATGGGCAGGACGCAGATCAGCGCGACCAGTCCCGTGCGTCCGGTCAGGATCACTAGCGGGGCACCGGAACCGACGCCAGAATCCCGTCGAGCACGCCATCGGACGTGGCCCCCTCGAGTTCGGCTTCGGGCCGCAGCATCACCCGGTGCCGCAGCGTCGGGCGGGCCATGGCCTTCACGTCGTCGGGGGTGACGTAGTTGCGGCCCGACAGCCAGGACCAGGAGCGCGCGGTGGCCAACAGGGCGGTCGCCCCGCGGGGGGACACGCCCAGCTGCAGCGCGGGGGAGGATCGGGTGGCCCCGACGATGTCGACGATGTAGCCGAGCACCTCGTCGGCGACCAGCACGTGTCGCACGGCGTCGCGGCCGGCGGCCAGGTCGGCCGGCCCCGCCACCGGCTTGATCGCCGACAGATCGCGGGGATCGAAACCGTGCGCGTGCCGGTGCAGGATGGCGATCTCGGCGTCCCGCGGGGGCAGCGTCACATTCAGTTTGAGGAGAAAGCGATCCAGCTGGGCCTCGGGCAGCTGGTAGGTGCCCTCGTATTCGACCGGGTTCTGGGTCGCGGCGACGATGAACGGGTCCGGCAGCGGCTGGGGTTCGCCCTCGACGCTGACCTGGCGCTCCTCCATCGCCTCGAGCAGCGCGGCCTGGGTCTTGGGTGGGGTGCGGTTGATCTCGTCGGCGAGCAGCAGGTTGGTGAACACCGGACCGGGCCGGAACACGAACGCGGCGGTGCGCGCGTCGTACACCAGGGAACCCGTCACGTCGCCGGGCATCAGGTCCGGCGTGAACTGCACCCGCTTGAACTCCAGCTGCAGCGCCGCGGACAGCGCCCGGACCAGCAGCGTCTTCGCCACTCCCGGAACGCCTTCCAGCAGCACATGCCCGCGGCACAGCAGCGCGATCACCAGGCCGCTGACCACGCCCTCCTGCCCGACGACGGCCTTGGCGAGCTCGGCGCGCAACGCCAGCAGCGCCTCGCGAGCGGATTCGGCGGTGGGGGACGAGGCGGTATCGGCTTGTGGACCGGAAGGGGACTGTGTCACGGGCGTGCGACCTGCCTTTCGATGTCGTCGAGCGCACGGGCAAGTTGTAACAGGTCGTGGTCGGTCGTCGGGGGCGGACCGAACAGATGGTAGGAGACGAACCCCGGATCCGAACCGGTGCGCTGGGCCGCGGTGGACACCACGGTCGCCGGGTCGGCGCCGGCGCCCAGGCCGAGCCGCGGCAGCAGCCGCTGCAGTGTCGCCGTGCGCAGCGCCGCGGCCGCGCGATCGCGTGCCCGCCGGGACCGATACAGCCGGCCGCGACCCTCGACGGTCTCCGACGCGCGCACCACGACGGGCAACTCCTCGGCCACCAGCGGGCCGGGGCGGCGGCCCTTCCACGCGGCGACCAGCAGCACCACCAGCGCCAGCTGCCACACGATCCAGCTCACGTTGGGTGGAATCAGGTCGAAAAGTGATGCCTTGGTGGAGGTTTCACCCTCGACGTGATGGGGCGCGTACCACACGAGCCGGGGGCGGTCGCCGGCCAGGTTCATCGCGAGCGCCGCGTTGCCAGCGTGCAACAGGCCGCCGTTGGTCATGAAGTCGGTGCTGCCGACGGCGGTGACGACCCGTCCGCCGTCCCGGAAGCGGATCAGCGCGCCGTCGTAGCAGCGGGTCATCGTCCGGCCGTCCTTGGCCTTGAAGGTGTTGGTCGGGCCGAACCGCACCGAGCCGGACCGAACGGCTTCGCGCAGCGTGCAATTCGGGTCGCTGTCGAAGCCGCTGGCGCCGGACACCTCCACGCCCGGCAGCAGCGCCTCGCGGGCCCGCGTCGTCGGTTCCACCAGCAGCAGGTCGGAACGGATCCTCGCCAGCCGGTCGGTCACCGCGTCGGTCAGGTACTGGCTCTGTGCCACCAGGATCAGCGCGTCCGGGCGCGCCGCCCGTTCGACGTCGGCGATGGTGTCGGCCACGACGACGTCCACACCGGCGTCGCGGAGCAACTCCACCAGCGCGTGGGCGCCGTCCGGGCCGGTCGACGCGGGGTCCATCCGCGCGCCGGGGCGCGGCGCGGTCAGGTAGGCATCGACGCCGGCGATGACGGCCAGCACCAGCAGGGTGACGACCACCCAGCGCCACGAGCGCCGGCGCCGGGGCGCGGTCTGGGTGCGGGCATCGCTGATCGTGGCCATCACCGCACCTGCGCCCACGACTCGGGGACGGCGGGCCGCCCGGCCTCGGCAGGGACACCCTGCCAGCGGGACCGCAGGTGATCGTCGAGGTCGGCGATCATCTGGTAGGCGGCCCGGGTTCCGGGCTGCTCGCCGTAGGTGACGTCGTTGAAAGCCGTTGCCGCTTCGGACAGTTCGCCGGCCAGATGGGGCAGCGCGGTGCCGGCGTCGCGCGCCAGCTCGTTGGCCGTGCGGCCGGGGGCCGCCGCCAGCACACCGGTCTCCTCGAGCTGGCGGGCGACGGCGCGCAGCCGGTGGCGTATGGCCGACGCCCAATCACCTTCGGCCGCATAGCTTTCGGCCGTCGCGCGATGCTGGGCGGCCGTCAGCTGCGCGGCTTCGAACAGCTGCTGGTCACCGCCGCGGCGGGCGCGCATGGTGCGCCGCGCGACGTGGAAGGCAACAAACACCGCGATCGCCAACAGGATCAAAAGCACTGTCGCCGTGAACCATCCGCCCGGCACCGTGGCGGTCTTCTGCAGCATGCGGTATATCAGGTCGTTGAGCCAGTCGAGGAACTGGTCGGCCGCCGACCCCTTGGAATAGATCGGCTTGTTGAGTTCGTCCTGCGCGGCGTGGTGCGCGGCATCGCGGTCGATGTCGATGGAAGGCATGCTCAGCTAGTCCTCGCTCGGCCGTTACAGCGGCCGCGTGAGCCAGAGGTTGTCGGTGGACGCGGCCGCGTAGGGCCCCTGGGCGGCGCCGGTCTGCAAGACCAGGTCGAACGCCTCGGCGCGCATCCGGCGGTCGGTGTAGAGCAGGACGATGACTCCGGCGTTGAACGGTGCGGTAATGATCTCGCCGATCGCCGCCCCGACGGAGAGGATCGCGGTGCTGATCAAAAAGGCGGTGCCGGACGAGGTGATCTGGAAAAACTGACCGACGATGCTGAACGGCACCGCGACGGCGTTGGCGACGATCGAGGCCACCAGGAAGGTGAGCGTGCGGATGCCCAGCACTCGCCAGAACCCGTTGCGGATCAGCCTGAACGATCGGGTGATCGCGTCGAGCACGGGCAGCCGTTCCAGCACGATCAGCACCGGGGCGAACAGCACCACGGTGTACAGGTACACCAGCGCCGCGAGGACGACCAGCACCAGCGGGATGCCGAGCACCACGGCCGCCGCGGCGCTGCCGATCGCCGCCAGCACCCCGATGATCACCGCGACCAGCCCGGCCAGGGCCGCCACCACGACAGCCTCGACCAGGGCCAGGCCGAGCAAGGCCGGCAGCCGCCCGCGGATCCTGGTCCAGGTTTCACCGATGGTGATCGGCGACCCGAACACCGCCCGCCCGACGATGACGGTGAGCATTCCGGACAGCAGCATGCCGCCCAGCCAGCCGACGAGGAGGCCGGCCCCCACCGACGCCGTCCAGGCGCCCAGGACCCCCGCGGTCAGGGTGTCGGGCTCGCCGGTGGTGGTGAACCGGTCGTGGGCGGCCAGCGGTCCGAAGAAGGCGACCTTGGTGATGATCTGCATGACCACGACGACGATGGCGGTCAGGCCCAGCGTCGCTTTCGGATTGGCGCGCACGTAGCCGACCGCGCCGTTGAAGATGTCGCCGAGGGTCAGCGGGCGCAGCGGGATGATGCCGGGCTTGACCGTTCCGTAGCCGGGCGGCGCGCCGAAGGCGGGTGGGGTGCTGTAGCCCGGCGGCGGCCCGTAGCCGGGTGGGACGCCGTGGCCGGGTGGGGGCGGATAGCCCGGCGGGGGACCATAGGTCGGGTAGACCGGGGGCGGGCCGTATTGAGGTGGCGGGCCGTATTGAGGTGGCGGGCCGTATGCGGGCGGCGGGCCAACCGGATGACCAGGCGGCGGCGCGGTCACCGAACGCCGAGGCCTTGCAAACTAGCTCCGCGGCCGGGCGCGTCGTTCGTCATGGGCTCCATCCTGTCGGCGGTCGTGGCATTTCACAATGTTGACCGGTGTTGACCGGCATTGACCGCGTTGTCCCCCGCGCCCGCGCGTAGCGTCTCACACATGGCGGAACTCAAATCGCGGCTCCGGGCGGACCTGACCGCGGCGATGAAGGCCCAGGACAAGCTGCGAACGGCCACGCTGCGGATGCTGCTGGCCGCGATCCAAACCGAGGAAGTGTCCGGTAAGCAGGCCAAAGACCTCACCGACGAGGAGGTCATCAAGGTGCTGGCCAAGGAATCGCGCAAACGCGGCGAATCCGCCGAGATCTACACCCAGAACGGGCGCGGAGACCTGGCCGCCAACGAGCACGCCGAGGCCAGGATCATCGACGAATACCTGCCCACCCCGCTCACCGAGGCCGAGGTGGCCGACGTTGCCGACACGGCGATCGCGCAGGTGGCCGAGGAAATCGGCGAGCGCCCCGGCATGAAACAGATGGGCCTGGTGATGAAGGCCGCCACCGCGATCGCGGCCGGCAAGGCCGACGGCGCCCGATTGTCGGCCGCCGTCAAAGAGCGCCTGTAGCCCGACCGGTTCGGTGGACTCGTTTGCCCTCGGGGCAGCCGGGTACCCAACTGCGCATGACCAATTTTGGCTACACTTTGATGACCGAGCAGAGTGGACCCAAAGAGCTTGTCCAGTACGCCATTTCGGCCGAACAGCGCGGTTTCGACTTCCACGTCTGCAGTGACCACTTTTCACCGTGGCTCAGCTCGCAGGGGCACGCGCCCAACGCCTGGGCGGTCCTGGGTGCGGTGGCACAGGCCACCGAACGGGTAGACCTCTACACCTACGTGACGTGCCCGACGATGCGGTATCACCCGGCCATCGTCGCCCAGCAGGCCGCCACCGTGCAGATCCTATCCGACGGCCGGTTCACGCTGGGCCTGGGCAGCGGCGAAAACCTCAACGAGCACGTCGTGGGCAGGGGCTGGCCGGCCGTCACCCGCCGCCAGGACATGCTGCGTGAGGCCATCAAGATCATCCGGGAACTGTTCGGCGGGCAGCTGGTGGACTTCACCGGCGACTATTTCCAGGTCGACTCCGCGCGGCTGTGGGACGTCCCCGACGTCCCGGTCGGCATCGGGGTGGCCATCGGGGGCACCAAGGCGATCGACAAGTTCGCCAAGCTGGCCGACCACCTGATCGCAACCGAGCCCAAGGCCGAACTCGTCCACGGCTGGCACGGCGCCCGGCAGGCCGCGAACCTCGCCGGCGGCGGCCGGGTGATCGGCCAGATACCGGTGTGCTGGGACCCCGACCGTGACACCGCCGTCAAGCGCGCGCACGACCAGTTCCGCTGGTTTGCCGGCGGCTGGAAGGTGAACGCCGACCTGCCGACCCCGGCCGGTTTCGCCGGCGCGACCCAATTCGTCCGCCCCGAAGACGTCGCCGGCACCATTCCCTGCGGCCCCGACCTCGACGCGATCGTCGAAAGCGTCCGGCCCTACTGGGAAGCCGGATTCACCGACATAGCGCTCATCCAGGTCGGCGGGGACACCCAGGAGAGGTTCCTCAAAGAGGCCGCCGAGCCGTTGCTCGCCGCGCTGCGCGAGGCAGCGAACTGATCGGCGGACAGGCGATGACGAGCGACCAATCGGACGGCACCACAGCCACATTGGTCTCCGCGCTCGGCGGTGCCAGCTTAGCCCTGGGCATCAGCGAACTGGTGGCGCCGAGTCGGGTCGCCGCGATCGCGGGTGTCGACGACACCGCCCGGTCGCGCCGGGTGATCCGCGCGCTTGGGGTGCGCGAATGCGGCCACGGCGCGGCGCTGTTGGGGGGCCCCGACAAGCTGGTATGGACCCGTGTGGCCGGGGATGTCCTGGATATGGCCCTGTTGATCGCGGGTGTGGCCGCCCGCGGCCCCGGGCGGCGGCGCCAGGGCATCGTCTGCGCCGCCGCCCTGTCCGGGATCGCCGGCCTGGACCTCTACACGGCGATGCGAACTCTTTGATCCGACGCGAATCGTCGATCGCAGGAAGGAAAACGGCGATGTCAAACGAATTGCAAGGAAAGAGAATAGCTTTTCTCGCGGCCGACGGCGTGGAAAAGGTTGAGCTCGAACAGCCGCGCGCGGCGCTGCAAGAGGCCGGGGCCAAGGTCGAGGTGCTCTCGCTCAAGGACGGCGAAATCCAGGCCCGCAACCACGATCTCGAGCCCGCCGGGACCTTCGCCGTCGATCGGAAAGTGTCCGAGGCGTCGGTGGGCGAATTCGACGGCCTGGTGCTGCCGGGCGGCACGGTGAACCCGGACAAGCTGCGCATGGACGACGACGCCGTCTCGTTCGTCCGCGATTTCGTCAGCTCGGGCAAACCGGTGGCCGCCATCTGTCACGGACCCTGGACCCTGGTGGAAGCCGGTGTGGCGGTGGGCCGGACGCTGACGTCCTACCCGAGCATTCGCACGGATCTTCGCAACGCGGGCGCCCAGGTGGAAGACGACGAGGTCGTCATCGACGGCAATTTGATCTCCAGCCGGTCACCGTCGGACCTCCCCGCGTTCTGCGCGGCGATCCTCAAACAGTTTGCCCAGGCGACGGCCGGTTAGCCGCGGCGATGCCGGGCCGGTCGGTTTGAATGCCCCGGTTTGCGGGCATCATCCCGCCAAGCCGTGATCAGCGGCTATCCGTATAGGGTTCTCGAAAGGCCAACCGTGACGACCACATATCCCGAGCCCGCCGTCTTGCCCACCCAGAACGTGTATCGGCCGCAGGAGGACTCCAGACTGCTGGTCGATGTGATGCACGAGACCGGTCTGATCCCGGGACGGCGCGTTCTGGACCTGTGCACCGGCAGCGGTTTCGTCGCGATAGCGGCGGCGGAGATGGGTTGCGCCGACACGACCGCCTTCGACATCTGCCCGCAGGCCGTTCGCTGCGCCCGGGAGAACGCCGCGGCTGCCGGAATCGACATCGACGTTCGCGAGGGGTCGTGGATAACCGCGGTGGAGTGCGCGCCGTTCGACGTGGTGGTGTCGAATCCGCCCTACGTGCCGACCCCGCCCGGTGCCGAGCTGGAAGAGATCTGCCCGGAAGCCGGACCGTCGTGGGCCTGGAATGCCGGCCGAGACGGACGCCTGATCCTCGACCCGCTGTGCGAGTCGGCTCCGAAGTTGTTGCGCGACGGTGGATCCCTGCTGATGGTGCACTCGGCACTCGCCGGTGTCCAGCAGTCGCTGGATTCCCTCAAGTGGGCCGGTATGGACGCGGCAGTGGTTGCCTCGAAATGGATTCCGTTCGGCCCGGTGATGACATCCCGGGCGCAGTGGTTGGAAGACGTCGGCCTGATACCGCGCGGACGCCGGGAAGAGGAACTGATCGTGATTCGGGCCGAAAAGCGATGAGTCCCACCAGGGTTCAGGTGGTGCCCAACGGCCCGGTGCTGGTTTCGGGTCCGGTGCGCATCGAGATGCCCGGCGGCGAGGTCGTTCAGTCCGACCGGTTCATGGTGGCGATCTGCACCTGCCGTCGCAGCGGCAGGTACCCCTTGTGCGACACCAGCCACCGCAGATGCAAGCGCCTGAGCAAGACGACCGCTACGTCAGCGGCCGCCGCAACGACGTCCGATCCTGCTTCCACGACGCCATAATCGTTTCCGCCAAGCGGTTTTCGACCGCGGCGTGCGCGCGGATCCCGAAGATGACGTCCTGCTCGAGCTGCGGCTCCCGGGCGACGAGATCGCCGACCACATCCGCGCGCACGACGTGTTCGTGTACCGCGTCGGCCTCGACGTGCTCGCTGTAGAAATTGATGCAGGCCGCGGGCGCCTGCAAGCGCTCCAACGCCCGCACCATGCGCTGGGATCCGGGCGGCGAGGTGATCTCGGTCGACGCGAAGTGCCCGATCGCGGCGCCGCGCAACGAGCGGTGCAACCCGAACAGCGACATCAGATTGACCACCGCCAGCGATTCGGGGGGAACCGCGTCGACGTAACCCCAATACGTCGCGTCCAGCCCGGCCGCGGTCAGCAGATCGGCGAACAGTTGCTGGTGCAGTCGGGGGCCCTGCCCGGCGCCGTACTCGTCGAACTCCACCGCCACGAAGGCCGCTTTGGCGGTGCCCATCAGGCGCGGGATGGCCCAGGCGTGCGGATCGCCCTCTTTGAGGTGATACAGCGAGCGGTGCACGAAGTATTCGCACATCTGCTGCCACGTCCCGGTGTCACGCAGGTAGTACGACGGGCCGGTGCCGTCGACGGGTTCGATCGAAATCGCTTCCATCTCAGCCGCGGCCGTCTGCTCGGGTTCGATCGGCCCGACGTCGCGGCGCACACCGGCCAAGAACACGCGCTCCAGCTCGGCGCGCAGCGCCAGCAGCGCCGGGTTCCACTCCCACGCGGGGTCGACACCGGCGAAACCGCGGTAGTGCAGCTCGTAGCAGACGGACAGCGCCAGCTGCAGATCCAGACCGTACGGGTCGGAATCGCGCACGGATGCGCCGATGCGCGCGAAATGGTCAACCGACGGCGGGCCCGCCAGCGCGCAACGAACGGCTGTCGACAGGGGCCCGTGTGCCTCGGGCAGGACGGGTTCAGTCATGGTCGATGAGCGGGTCACGCCGGTGACTACCCGTAACCGGGGCCCGGCAAACGGCGCCGCAACACTTTTCGACGCCCACTAGCCGGATTCAGCCGGCAGTCTGAAGGTGATGTCGAGGGTGGTGCCGGTGGCCGCGGTGTCGAGCTGCGTCGCATCGCTGAGCGCCCTGATCAGGGGCAAGCCGCGCCCACCGTTGACCGGGTTGGCGGCCGGCGCCTTCCACGAACCGTAATCGGTGATCCGGGTGCGCACTTCGCCGTCGCCGAGGCTGGCCTCGACCACCATCGTCCCCGCGACGAATCCGCGGTAGGCGTGTTCGACGCAATTGGTGCAGGCCTCGTTGACCACCAGCACGATGTCGGCGGCCAGGTCCCCCGTGATGTGAGCGGCGCGCAGCCAGTCCGCGAGGCGGTGCCGGATGCGAACCAATTGGTCTGCGGTGGCGTCCCTTTCGATGCGTAGCGGCGTCTGGTGGTGGCGGTAGATCACCATCGCGACGTCGTCGTCATAGCCGCCCGCCGGCGCCAGTTCACGAAGCATCTCGTCGGCGACGGTGTCCAGCGGTAGTGTCATCGTCTGCGCCAGAACGTCTGCCGCGCGGGCGATTCCGTCGTCGATCGACTCGTGTTTGCGTTCCACCAGCCCGTCGGTGAACAACATCAGGGTCGAGCCGGGCGGCAGCACCCGGGTGGCCTGCGGGCGCGGTTCATCGCGGCGGACCGCGAGCGGCACCGAAGCGGCGTCGGTCAACAGGGTCGTCGTGCCCGGCTCGGGGCCGATGAGCACGGCTGGCATGTGCCCGGCGTTGCTGTATTGCAACAGCCCGGTTTCGGTGTCCAGGATCGCGAGAAACACGGTGGTGCAGTAGGCGTTCGGGATGAGCGACGCCGCCGAGTCCAGCTGATCGAGCAGCACCGCCGGCTCGGCGCCGTTGATCAACAACGCTCGCGCGGAACTGCGCAGCTGGCCCATGATGGCGGCGGCGGGCAGGCCGCGTCCCACGCAGTCGCCGACGACGATGCCGATGCGGTGCTCGCCGATCGGCAGCACGTCGTACCAGTCACCGCCGATCTCCAAGGGCAGCACCGCGGGTTCGTAGCGCACCGTGAAACCCGGCGGGGGCTGGATGGGCGGGAGCATGGCACGCTGCAGCGTCAGCGACGTCTCGCGGGCGCTCTCGAACTGACGAACGTGCTGCATCGCCAGACTGAGGTGGCTGATCAGCACGGTGACCAGCAGGCGGTCTTCGCCACTGACCCAGCGGGGTGTGCGCAGCTCCAGCCACAACGCCAGGTCCCCGGTGCCGGAGAGCACCGCGACCAATCCCTGGGCCTTACCGGGATGATCAGGTGACTCAACGGTTTTCGCGGTCAGCGGTAGTTGCTGGCGCGCGTCGGAGAAGGTGTGACGCAACCACGGATCCAGCTTGCGCCACGACGTCGCCGCGGGCTCGCCCGCGGTGTGGACGGTCGGGTCGCCCTCGCCGCTGGGCCACATGACCGCGACCACCCGCTGCACGTCGATCGCCGCGCGGCACTCGTCGAGTGTGATCGACAGCAACTCGTCCACGCTCCTGGCCACCGCCACCGCCGTGGCCAGGCGCAACACCGCGCTCTCCCGCGCCGCGAATGCGCGTTCCGCGGTGATATCTCGAACGGTCCCGACGTAGGCGTCGCGATCGCTGCCGGATTCCTTGACCGCGTTGATGCTCACCTTCACCCAGGCGAGATGCCCGTCGCCGTGGCGGATCGGCGTTTCGTAGTCGGCCCTGCCGTGGTTCAGCACCAGGCCGATCTGCTCGGCCGCCGTCTTGGTGTCGACCAGCCACGGGTGCGGCCACCGATAGGGCAAACCCTCGCTGGGAAAGCCGATGATGTCGATGAAGGCGCTGTTCATCTCGATCACGGAGCCCTCGTGGTCGGCGACGAAGAACCCCTCCTGCAGCGAATTCACCAGCGCGTTGCGGAATTTGTCGCGATCTGCCAGCCAATCCGCGCGATCCCGCTGTTCCGCGTAGCGCCTGTTGCCGTCGATGAAGCCGCGCATGGCCACGTCGAGGGGAGCCAGCAGTTGCAGCAGGAACTCCAGCGCGATCGGCCCGTCGATGCGCACGTCCTTCGCGATCTCGAAAACCAGGCGGACGTGGTTCTCGACGATTTCGAGCAGGCTGATCTGATTCTGTAGGGCCGTGCGGCCGAGCTCATTTCCGATCGACAAGTTGGCGTCATCGGGTGAGTCCAGATAGTTGCGCAACGCGGCGGCGTAGCGATCGTGGAAGTCTTCGTTGCCGCTCATGTCGAGGTCCCCCTGTGCCGCGCCGTCAGCACCATCGCGTCATCGGTTTCCTTGGCGCCCTTACCGAGAATCTCTTCCGCGATGGCGACAGCGTGCGCCGAGAAGTCGACGTGACCCAGGTAATCTTCCCCGATCCCGTCGGTGCTCATCACGAGAAGATCACCGGGGCGGATCGAAATAGCCTGTGCCGGACGGATTTCCGGTATCCGGTAGCCGACGATGCCCCCGGTGAGACGGGCACTGGACCGGACATGGACACCGCTGGGCGCTTTGGCCACCAGATCGGCGGTGACGTTGCCGACTCCCGTCCACGTCAGCGTGTTCGCGGCGAAATCCACCCGCGCCAACGTCATTGCCACCCCTCTGGTTCCGGTGAGCAGCCGGTGGCAAAGCTGGATCAGGACTTCGAGCCGCTCGGAACTGTTGTTCTTGACCGCATCGATCGCGCGCAGCGCAGCCTCCGCGGCGGCCGGCCCGTGACCGAGGCCATCCACCAGACCGAACAGCGCGGCCTCGCCGCCGATGGCGACCGAGATGCCCCGGTCGCCGGAGGTGTACTCGCTGGGCAAGGGCCGGCCCGCCCTGGCCCATTCGATGGGTCCGAACCGGCCGCTTTCATGCACGGGGCGGGACCCATTTCCACATCTCGATGACGGTCCCCTGACCGACCGTGGACTCGACGACCAACCGGTCCATCAGGCGGCGCGCGCCCGGCAATCCCATCCCGAGCCCGCGGCCGGTCGAATATCCGTCTTCCATCGCGCGTTCGATGTCGGCGATCCCGGGCCCCTGATCCTCCGCGCGCACCACCAGGGCCTTGCGCCCCTCCCGGTCGGCCACCCCGACCCGGACGGAGCCGCGGCCGGCGTAGCTGGTGATGTTGCGCGCGATTTCGGAGATCGCCGTCGCGATCATGGTGACGTCCGTCAGCGAGAATCCCAGATCGAGGGCGAGCTGGTGTCCCGCCTTGCGGGCGTCGACGATGTCGTCGGGATGGTCGATGGCGACGACGATATCAGCCGCCACCATCGCGCCCGATCGTCGGTTTCCGCTGCGCCAGTTGACGATTCAGAAGGGACAGGCCCTCTTCCAGGTCCAGCGCGGTGTTCATGTCGTCGAACGCCAGGCCAAGCTGGACCATCGCGAACGCCACCTCGGGCTGCAGGCCGACGATCACCGTGTCCGCGCCACGCAGCCGGGTCATGTGCGCGATCGTGCGCAGCGAGCGGGCCGCGAAGGAATCCATGACGTCGATGGCGGTGACGTCGACGATGATGCCCTGCGCGCGGAACCGGCTGACGCGCTCCATGAGGTCGTAGCGCAGCCGTTCGGCGTCGGAGTCTGAGAGCGCGGCCTGCACCGAGGCGATGAGGATCGAACCCTGTTTCAGGATCGGTACTGGCATGCGGCGCTCGCGTTCCTAACCGTCACCCGGTCTGCTCGCCGGTGCGAGTCACCTCGTAACCCAGCAGCCGCTCGGCTTCCTCGATGCCGCCCTGCAGGTCGCCGACCGCGTTCATCTTCGACAGGTCCAGGCCGATCGTCACCAGCGTCAGCGCGATCTCCGAGGACAGGCCGGTGATGATCACGCTGGCACCCATCAGCCCCGACGCGTCGACGGTCTGCACCAGGTGGTTGGCCACGGTCGAGTCGATGGTCGGCACACCGGTGATGTCGATGACCACCACTTTCGCGCGGTTGGCCCGGATGGCACGCAAGAGCTGCTCGGTGACCTGGCGGGCGCGCTGGCTGTCCAGCACACCGATGATCGGCAGGATCAGCAACTGCTCACGCACCTGCAGCACCGGCGTCGAGAGCTCCCGGATCGCCTCCTGCTGCTGGCGGATGATGCGCTCACGTTCCTGGACGAAGCTGACCGCCACGGTGTTGGCGATCCGGTTGGCCGCCGGCTCGTAGGCGTCCAGCACCCGGTTGAGCATCTCGAACTCGGTCTGGTACTTCTCGAACAGCGAGCGGGCCAGCACGTCGCGGAGCAGCAGGACGATGCCGACGACCTCGTCGGTTTCCACGCCCCGTGGAATGATGCGTTCGGACAGGTCGCGGGCGTAGGCCTGCAGCGCCTCGACGCTACCGGTCTCGAGCACCTCGACATAGTTGTCGTAGACGGCCGTGGCCTCGGAGAAGAGCTCTTCGGGCGTCATCGCGGTGAGCAGCTCGGCCTCGGTGATGCGGCGGGCCCATTCCTCCCGCAAAACGGTCCGATTCTGCCGCAGGTGCTGAACGAGCTGAGGCAACAGCCCCTCGCTGGAAATGCCGACGACTTGCGCTGCGGTGCCGGTACTGGTGAAATCCGACGTCGAATCTGACATATGGCCTCCCCAGGCCTCCCGAGTACACGTCACGCACTGCGGTCTGCAGTTCCTTTTTGCGAGACTAGCCTGGGTTGTCGCGGGCCACGTGTAGAGGGCATATTCTTCTCGCAGTTCATAACGCAGGCTAGGGTTGAACCACGCTCGAGGCATTCAAGGCCCAGGACAAAGGATTGCCATTGTCAGCTCCTGATTCGATTACCACGTTGGTTGAGGACCACGACGGCGTTTCCGTGGTCAGTGTCAGCGGCGAAATCGATTTGGTCACGGCTCCTGCCCTGGAACAGGCCATCGGCGCGGTCGTCGCGGAGAGTCCCACCGCACTGGTCATCGATCTCTCGGCGGTGGAGTTCCTGGGCTCGGTGGGGCTGAAGATCCTGGCCGCGACGTACGAGAAGCTGGGCAAGGACACCGGGTTCGGCGTGGTCGCGCGCGGCCCGGCCACCAGGCGGCCGATTCATCTGACCGGTCTGGACAAGACCTTCCCGCTGTATCCGACGCTCGACGACGCGCTGACCGCGGTGCGGGACGGCAAACTCAACGGCTAGCAACCGGGGCGCCGGCAGCCATGGGTGTCGATCATCCGGAAGACGACCAGCAATGGGACCGCAGCCAGCGCGGTGAAACCGAAATCGAACGGCTGGACCGCAATTGGAACAGCCTGCTGCAGGAGTTGCGCGTGGTGCAGACCGGCGTGCAGCTGCTCACCGGGTTCTTGTTGACGCTGCCGTTCCAGCAGCGCTTCGACGTGCTCAGCGGACCGATGCGGATCGTGTACCTGGTGACGGTGGGGTGTTCGGTGGGCGCAACCGTGCTGCTGATCGCCCCGGTCGCCATTCACCGGCTGCTGTTCCGGCGGCACCGCCTCCAGGCGCTGGTGTCGGCCGCGCACCGGTGTGCCTACGCCGGGCTGGCGTTGCTGGGCACGGCGCTGACCGGGGTCACGGCAATCGTCTTTGTCGCGGTGGCCGGGGCGACGGTGGGGTTCATCGCCGGAGCCTGCGCCCTGGCGCTGTTTGCCATCTTCTGGTGGGCGTTACCCCTGACGCTGCGCACGCACGGAATGTAGTCAGCGGCCGGGCGACAACTCCGCGATCCGGGTGGTTTCCAGATGGTCGAGCAGGTCCTGCGGATCGGCGAAGATCGGGGCGGCCCCGGCCTCCTGCAACTCCGCGCGGGAGATGCCGCCGCTGAGCAGCCCGATGCAGGGCACTCCCGCGGCCGCCGCGGCGTGCGCGTCCCAGACGGCGTCCCCGACGAAGACGGCGTGCCGGGCATCCACCCGGGCCCGGTCCAGCGCCACGTGCACGATGCCCGGTTCGGGTTTGGCGGTGTCGACGTCACGGGACGAGGTCGTCTCGGAGATGACGTCATCGCAATCGAGCACCTTGCGCAAGATCGCCAATTCGTCCTCGGGCGCCGAGCTGGCGAGCACGACCTGCAGTCCCAGGTCCGCGACGCGGCGCAGCAGGGCGCGGGCCCCGGGCAGCGGTTCTGACAACGCGGTGATCTCGCGGTAGTAGTGGCTGTGCTTGTCGCTGAGCCGCTCCTGCACGTCGTCGGGCGCGTCGTCGGACAGCGTCCGCACCAGCGTTGAGCCGTCCATGCCGATGCGGCGGTGGATCTGCCACGACGCCACCACGATGCCTTCGGCGTCGAACGCGCGCCGCCACGCGTGGACGTGCAGGTAGTTGGAATCCACCAGGGTGCCGTCGACGTCGAACAGGACGGCGGGGGCGCCCGCATCGGGTCGCAACGTCATGTGGTGGGCATACCCACGCCGGGCCGGGCTGACACCGGCCGGCGGCTGAGCGGCGTGGCGGCGGCGACCCGAGCCGCCGCTCCGTTGCGAATAACGCTGGCATTCAACGGATCTCGCGAGCGACCGCGTTGGGTTGCCCCGGCGGCGTCCGGTCGGCGACGCCGGGACGCCGGGGGGACCCGCTGGCGCGTAAGCGGATGCGTGCGGCGGCCGAAATTCTTGCCCCAGATCGGTGTAGGGCGCGCGTGAACGGGGTACTGCCTGCGCCACGGGTGAGTACAGCAAAGTGCGTCAGCCCGTCTGAGAGCAGGGAGGAACTCCGATGGCGACCACCACTGACTACGACGCACGCCGTGTATCCGACAACGACACCCAGGACAAGTCCTCGCTGCGCGAGCTGGCACCGACCCTGCGCGGGGCCGGCACCACCGTGGCCGACGAGGATCCCAACGATGTCCACTTCTTCGAGCTGCCCGGCGCCGACCTGTCCGGGGAGGAGCTGACGGTGACCGTGATCCCCCAGCGGGCCGACGAGTTCACCTGCTCGAGTTGCTTTTTGGTGCAGCACCGCAGCCGGTTGCGTCGCTCCAGCTCCGGCCTGCCGGTCTGCGCCGACTGCGCGTAACGCGCCGATAGCGCCCCGGCCGCGGCGTGGCGCCGTCTCGCGCCTGCGCCGAAATGTCACAGGCTTGAACTAGGTTCATCGGACAAGTCTGCGTCGGCGCGAACGGCACGTTGAGGAGTCATGGAGAAGGTTCTCGGGTTGCTCCTCCTGCTGGGGTTAGCTCTCCCTTGGTATTTCACGCAGCAGGCCACCGGCAGCCCGCCGGCGGGGTTTTTGGCCGGCCTCGGCGGGCTCGCGCTCGCGGTCGCCGTGCTGTGGTGGCTTTCGGTGCAGCGGGACCGCCGTCAGGCCGACGCCCACCGCCGCCGCGACCTCAAACACGCGAAATCCCGGCTGCGGGCCATCGACCGCATGTCCGGTACCGAATTCGAGGAATTCGTCGCCGCCCAGCTGCGCGTCGCGGGTTACACCGTCACGCCGACCGCGAGCACCGGCGACTACGGGGTGGACCTCATCGCCAAAAGGGGCGGCGTCCGCATGGCGGTGCAGTGCAAAAGGCTGGCCAAGGCCGTCGGCGTCGCCGCGGTGCAACAGGTCGTTTCCGGGTCGCGCCACCACGGCTGCAATCGGGCGGTCGTGGTGACCAACCAGACGTTCACGAAGGCGGCCCGCCAATTGGCCGGCACCCATCAATGCCGGCTGGTCGGGCGCACCCAGCTGCAGAACTGGACGCGGGTGGCGCCCCTTCCCGTGCGGGGGAACTAACGGCCGCGAGATGCCCTGGGCCGCAGCGCGTTCGGACGGCGCGCCTCAGCGCCGGGTGGTGTCCTCGATGACCCGGCGCGCGATCTCGCGCAGCGGGGTGTTCGTGCTCTGCGACAGTTTGATCAGCGTGTTGAACGCCGTGTGGTCATCGAGGTCGTAGCGCTCCATCAGAATGCCTTTGGCCTGCCCGATGGTGTCGCGGGTGCTCAGGGCCTCCCTGAACTGTTGGGTGCGGACGACGTTGCTCCACGCCAGGGCGCCCAGCGCGGCGAAGACGGCGGCCACCCGGCGGGAATCGTCGGAAAAGGCGTGCGGGCGTTCGGCATAGAAGTTCAGCGCCCCCATGCTGAGCTCGTCGGCGTACATCGGCAGTGACAGGACGCTGCGCACCGGCGTGTACGCGAGGGCGTCGGCCTGATACTTCGGCCAGCGCGAGTCGCTCCCGAGGTCGTCGATGACGACGACTTTCCGGGTCCACGCGGCGTGCACGCACGGCCCCTCGAGGTGGCGTTGCTGGAACTCGTCGAGCAACCTGGCGCAGTCGTCGGTGACCGAGGGGGTGCTGACCTCGTTCTGCCGGCTGGTGACCGTGATCCCCGCCTCCTGCGCCCCGGGCACCCAGCGCGCCGCCGCCCTGGTCAGCTCGTCCAGCACCCGAGGGAAGTCGGCCGCGTCCGCCGAATAGATGGCCCGCAGAACGTCGGTGAGCAGGGTGAGATCGTCGAAATTGGTCACTGAATGTCGCCTTCGTGCGTCGAGACCGGTTCCAGGCAAAACCCGCGCCGTTTTCTCCCAGCCTGCGGTCTCGCGAGGCGATCATTTGTCAGTTATGACGGCGACGAATGTCAATGCTGTCTGCTCAGCATTACGGTGAGATCCACTATATCGGCCGGGTTTTGGGTGATTGCGACCGACACCGGACGAGCAAAACCTAAGTGGTCGGGGTGGCGGGATTCGAACCCACGGCCTCTTCGTCCCGAACGAAGCGCGCTACCAAGCTGCGCCACACCCCGCCTGAAGCTCCGACAGCCTATCGCACCGGGCCAGCGGCTCGCCAAACCGCGGTGCGCCACGTCACTCCCACGAGCAAGAACGCTCGAACTCGACCAGCGCCCGGGCCGGGCCCGTTGGGTCCAGTCCCTGCGCCGCGACCCACTCGTCGCTGAAGTAGGTGTCGCGGTAGCGGTCGCCGCTGTCGGCGAGCAGCGTCACCACCGAACCGCTGCGGCCTTCGGCGACCATCTCGGCGAGCAGGCCGAACGCGCCCCACACGTTGGTGCCCGTGGACGGTCCCACCCGGCGCCCCAACACGGCGCTGACGTGGCGCGCGGCGGCGATCGACGCCGCGTCCGGGACGGCCACCATGCGGTCGACCACGCCGGGGAGAAACGACGGCTCCACCCGCGGGCGGCCGATGCCCTCGATGCGCGACGAGGTGGGCATCAGAACGTCGTCGCGGTCCTCGGCGTAGGCGGGAAAGAAGGCGGAGTTCTCCGGGTCGACGACGCACAACCGGGTGGCGTGGCGGCGATAGCGGATGTAGCGCCCGATCGTGGCGCTGGTCCCGCCGGTGCCGGCGCCGACCACGATCCATTCCGGGACGGGGAAGCGCTCCTCGCGCATCTGCTCGAAGATCGACTCGGCGATGTTGTTGTTGCCCCGCCAGTCGGTGGCGCGTTCGGCGTTGGTGAACTGGTCCAGGTAGTGCCCGCCGGTTTCGCGGGCGACGCGCTCGGCTTCGGCATACACCTCGCTGGAACTCTGCACGAAATGGCAACGGCCGCCGTGGGCTTCGATCAGCGCGACCTTCGATGCGCTCGTCGCCGCCGGCATCACCGCGACGAACGGTAGCCCCAGCAGGGCCGCGAAATAGGCCTCCGACACCGCCGTCGAACCCGACGACGCCTCGACCACCGTGGTGCCCTCGTCGATCCAGCCGTTGCACAGGGCGTAGAGGAACAACGAGCGGGCCAGCCGGTGCTTGAGGCTGCCGGTGATGTGGGTGGTCTCGTCCTTGAGGTACAGCGCGACGTCGACGTCGGTGCTCCACGCCGACGGCAGCGGATAGCGCAGCAGGTGGGTGTCGGCGCTGCGGCGGGCGTCGGCGTGGATCAACCGGATCGCGTTGTCGGTCCAGCACCGTGAGCGGCTGCGGACCGCGATCCGGGTCCGGTCGGTCAACGCACCGAAGCTGTTGGCTGCGAACGGCTCAGGTCGCTGGCCGCGTCGCGGTCGCCCATCGGGGTGGAGATCAGCGTCAGCATGGTCGCCTCGGGCCGGCAGCAGAATCGCACCGGCGCGAACGGCGAGGTGCCCATCCCCGCGGAGACGTGCAACTGCATGTGCGCGCCCCACCGCGACGGCCCCTTCGCGCGCGAGCGGTCCAGGCCGCAGTTGGTCACCAGGGCGCCGTAGAACGGCAGGCAGACCTGTCCGCCGTGGGTGTGCCCGGCCATCACCAGTTGATAGCCGTCGGCGGCGAAGCGGTCCAGCACCCTGGGCTCCGGGGAGTGGGTCAGTCCCAGCCGCAGGTTCGCCGCGGGGCTGGCCGGGCCCGCGATGGTGTCGTAGCGGTCCCGGTCGAGGTGCGGGTCGTCCACGCCCGCGGCGGCGACGTGCAGACCCGCCACCTCGAACTCGCGCCGGGTGTGGGTGAGGTCGAGCCAGCCGCGCTCGGTGAACGCCGCCCGCAGGTCCTGCCAGGGCAGCGGCTCGCCGCGGACCCGGTGCGACGGGTTGGTCACGTAGTTCAGCGGGTTCTTCAGGCGCGGCCCGAAGTAGTCGTTGCTGCCGAACACGAAGACACCCGGCCGCGACAGCAGGTCGCCCAGGGCCTGGACGACCGCCGGGACGGCCTTCGGGTGGGCCAGGTTGTCGCCGGTGTTGACCACCAGGTCCGGCTCCCAGCCGGCCAGCTCCCGCAGCCACGCCTGCTTGCGCCGCTGGCCGGGCGTCATGTGGAGATCGCTGATGTGGAGCACGCGCAACGGTGTGGAACCCGGGCTCAACACGGGCATGGTGATCTCGCGCAGGACGAAGGCGTTGCGCTCGATGATCGCGGCATAGCCGAGGCCGGCGACGCTCGAACCGAGCGCCGCGGCACCGGCACGTATCAGGACGGGCATAACGTTCGCCATGATGGCAGCCTACTGCCGGTCGCGGACGGGCAGCGTATCTCGTGCGTCACGACGCAATCAGATTTACGGGGGCGGCGCACCGGGCGGGGCCGGCGGTGGCGGCGCCATCAACGGGATGGTGATCGGCGGCAGCCCCGGAATCTCGACGACCTGCGAGCCGACCGGCACCGGCGCCCCTTCGGGCGGCGGCGGCGGGGCGGGCGGGATGCCGTTGCTGACCTGAATGGTGATGATCGAGCCCGGAATCGTCGCGCCGCTCGGTGTCGTGCCGACCACCTCGCCCTGCTTCGCGCTGCTGTTGACGAAGTTGTTCTGGTCGGCGACCTGGAAGCCGGCCTCCTTGATGCGCGCGCGTGCCGCGTCGATGTCCAGGCCCGCCACGCTCGGCACCCGCGACCCGGGGGAGCCGTCGACGTAGCGCGGGTCGGTGGGCGGCAGTTGCACCGGGCCGAAGTTGGTGGCGATCGGTTTCATCGCGGTGAACCACGTGCGCGCGGGCTCGTTACCGCCGTAGAGGTCGCCCTCGCCGCAGTGCCGCAACGGGGACGAACACAAGTCCGTGGGGTTGGTGGAGTCATCGTAGATGTAGTTGGCCGCCGCGTAGTGGTTGGTGAATCCGACGAAGCCCGAGGAGCGGTGGGCTTCGGTGGTGCCCGTCTTACCGGACATCGGCAGGTCCCAGCCCGCCGCGCCGGCCGAACCGGACGCCGTGCCGCCGCCCAACGCGTCCTTGCTCATCGCGTTGGCCAGTGTGTTGGCCAGCCCCTCGGGGACCACCTGATCGCAGGTCTCGGTCGTCACCGCGACTTCGTTGCCCTTGCGGTCGACCACCTTGTCGATCGGGTTCGGCGGGCACCAGGTGCCCCCCGAGGCGAGCGTGGCCGCGACGTTGGACAGCTCCAGCGCGTTCACCTCGATCGGGCCCAGGGTGAACGATCCGATGTTCTGCCGTTTGACGAAGTCGGCGAGGCTCTCGTTGCTGTCGGGGTTGTAGTCGCGGGCGGTGCCGGGGTCGGCGTAGGACCGCAGCCCGAGTTTGATCGCCATGTCCACCGTGCGCGTCACCCCGACCTGCTGGATCAGCTTGGCGAACGCGGTGTTGGGTGAGGTGGCCAACGCGTCGGTCACGTTCATCGACCCGCGGTAGTTACCGGCGTTGACCACGCACCAGTTGTCCTTCGGGCAGCCCTTGGCCCCGCCGCTACCCATGCCCTTGGCCTGGAACCGGCCGGGCACCTCGAGGGTGGCGTTGATGCCCATCCCCATGTCCAGGGCCGCGGCCGTGGTGAAGATCTTGAAGACGGATCCCGCGCCGTCGCCGACCAGGGAGAAGGGTTGCGGGCGCATGGTCTGACCGGCGTCGACGTCCAGCCCGTAGGTGCGGTTGCTGGCCATCGCCATCACCTTGTGCGACGTCTTGCCGGGCTGGATCACGCTCATCACGCTCGAGATGCCCGGCAGCGTCGGGCTGGCGAACTTGTCGATCGCCGCCTTGACCGGCAGCTGCACGTCCGGGTCCAACGTCGTCTTGATCAGGTAGCCGCCCCGGGCCACCTGTTCCTTGCTGATCCCGGCCCGGGAGAGGTACTCCTGCACGTAGTCGCAGAAGAACGCCCGATCGCCCGCCGCGATGCAGCCGCGGGGCAACTCGTTGGGCTGCGGCAGGATGCCCAGCGGCGCGGCCTTGGCGGCCTGCAGCGCCTCGGCCTCCTGCGGGATGTTCTCGATCATGGTGTCCAGCACCAGGTTCCGCCGCGCGAGAGCGCCCTCGGGGTTGGTGTACGGGTTGAGCGCGCTGGTCGATTGCACCATGCCCGCCAGCAGCGCCGCCTGCTGCCAGTTCAGGTCGGAGGCGTTGATGCCGAAGTAGGTCTGGGCGGCGTCCTGCACGCCGAACGAGTTGTTGCCGAACGAGACCAGGTTCAAATACCGCGTCAGGATCTCGGGCTTGGTGAAGGTCTTGTCCAGCGTCAGCGCCATCCGGATCTCGCGCAGCTTGCGCGCCGGGGTGGTTTCCACCGCCGCGCGCTTCTCCGCGTCGGTCTTCGCGGTGACCAGCAGCTGGTAGTTCTTGATGTACTGCTGCTCGATGGTCGACCCGCCGCGCGTGTCCACGTCACCGCGCGCGTAGCCCGCCAGCCCGGTCAGGGTGCCCTTCCAGTCCACCCCGTTGTGGTCGGCGAACCGCTTGTCCTCGATGGAGACGATCGCCAGCTTCATCGTGTTGGCGATCTTGTCGCTGGGCACCTCGAACCGGCGCTGCGAATACAGCCACGCGATGGTGTTGCCCTTGGCGTCGACCATCGTCGTCACCGCCGGCACCTCGCCCTCGAGCAGCTGCGCGGAGCCGTTGGCGACCACTTCGGAGGCCCGATTGGACACCAGCCCTATGCCGCCGGCGACGGGAAACAGGAGTGCGGTGGCGACGACGCTGGCCAACAAACAGAACCCCGCGAGCTTCAAGATCGTGAGCGCGGCCGGGGGGCGGTCTGACATGGCTACTACAGTAGCGGCCCCCAGTCACGCCGCCACGCTGCAACTTCGCCCAAAAATTTCGGCGCCCGGGCCCCTCGGGTGCGCACCCAGAATTTGCGATTGCGTCACAGGTCAGACGGGTAGCCCAGTGTGCAAGATCACTTTCCCGCCGGATTTTTTGGACGAGACGGCACGCTCGTCCCAAAAAAAGCGTTATCGGACTGTTGCGCAATTGGCACCTGACCACCTAACTTAGACACACGGTGAGATTCAGGTAACACCGATGTACATGGTGAGGCGTAGATCGCAGGGTTGGATCTGCACCCAAGGAGGGCGGCCGTGACGGGCGGCCGGTAGGGAAAGGGAACGATTCGTGTCACCAATACGGCCGGCGGCGCGTAGGACAAACATCGCAGCCGCACAAGGTGTACTCCGCAGCGTCGATGCTGAAGAACGGATCGCTTGGGTCTCGAAGGCGCTCTGCCGCACGACCGATCCCGACGAACTGTTTGTCCGTGGCGCGGCCCAGCGCAAGGCGGCAGTGATCTGCCGGCACTGCCCGGTGATGCAGGAATGCGCGGCAGACGCGCTGGACAACAAGGTCGAGTTCGGGGTGTGGGGCGGCATGACCGAGCGGCAACGCCGCGCGCTGCTCAAGCAGCACCCCGAGGTGGTGTCCTGGGCGGACTTCTTCGACAAGAGCAGAAGCCGCACCGCGGGCTGACCGAGTGGGGCCCTAGGCGACCGACGTGATCTGGTCGGCGAGGGCCCGCAGCGCTTCCAGATCCGACACGTCAAACGGCAGCGAAGGAACGCCGATGACCGGCACGTGCGGATTGGCTCCGGTGAATCGGGAGAGCAATCTGACTTCCCGCTTGGCGGTCTGCGCGCGGTCGGCATGAATCCGCAGCACGGCCGCGGCCAGCGACGCGGCTTCGGAATCGGTGTCGTGCTCCAGCATCTCGGTGGCGTCGATCGCCCGCTCGGCCGGTAGCGAGCACAACGTCGGATGCGTGCGGTTCAAGACCAGCCCGGCGAGCGGCATGCCTTCCTGCGACAGCCGGTCGACGAAGAAGGACGCCTCGCGCAACGCGTCGGGCTCGGCCGCCGACACCACGACGAATTGCGTGCCACGCCTTTTCAGCAGCGCGTACGTGCGGTCCGCCTTTTCCCGGAAGCCGCCGAAGGTGGCGTCCAGCGATTGCACGAACGCGGCGGCGTCGCCGAGCATCTGTGAGCCCAGGATGGTCGACATTGCCTTCATGGCCAAACCCATTGCGCCGGTGACCAACCGGCCGATGCCGCGGCCCGGCGCCAGCAGCAGCCGCCACAACCGGCTGTCCATGAAGCTGCCCAGCCGCTTCGGCGCGTCCAGGAAGTCCAGCGCGTTGCGCGACGGCGGGGTGTCGACGACCACCAGGTCCCAGCGATCCTCGGCCAGCAGCTGGCCCAGCTTCTCCATCGCCATGTATTCCTGCGTGCCCGCAAGCGAACTGGCGACGGTCTGATAGAACTGGTTGTCCAGAATCGCTTGTGCGCGACCGGGTCCGGAGTATTGGACCACCATTTCGTCGAAGGTGCGACGCATGTCGAGCATCATCGCGTGCAGCTCGCCTTCAACCTCCGCCGCCAGCGGGACGCGCTGCGGCGTGTTGCCGAGGTCGTTGACCCCCAGCGCCTGGGCCAGCCGCTTGGCCGGATCGATCGTCAAGACGCAGACGTTGCGGCCGTATTCGGCGGCGCGCAGGGCGATCGCGGCCGCGGTGGTCGTCTTGCCCACGCCGCCCGCGCCGCAGCACACCACCACCCGGTTCGACGTGTCGGCCAGGATAGCGGCCATATCAAGCGGTTTCGGCGTGGTGCTCATCGAACTCCTTGCTGTGCAAGCGATTCCGACAGTTCGTAAAGGCTGCCCAAATCGACCCCGTCGGAGATCGCCGGAAGTTGTAGCCGCGGGACTTTCAGCGCGTCGAGCTGTTGCGCGATCTCGGAGCGGGTGGCGATCACGGTCGCGTGCTCGATGGTCTCGGTCAACAGGCCGGCGAAGTCGTTGTCGTTCAACGTGATTCCGGACTTTTCCAGCCCGGCCCGCACCGAGTCGGCGTCGACGTCCCCCTCGGCGGCCTTCGCCAGATCGGCCGGTTGCAGGTAGGAGGGGATGTTGCGGTTGACGATCACGCTGCCGATCGGCAGCTGCATGTCGGCGAGCTCCTCGATGGCCTCGAGCGTTTCCTGGACGGGCAGCGCCTCCAGCAGGGTGACCAGGTGAATGGCGGTCTGCTCGGAGTGCAGCAGCTTCACGACGCCGTCGGCCTGCGAGTGCACGGGGCCGCCCTTGGCCAGATCGGAGACGGCCTTGGTGACATCGAGAAACCGCGCGATCCGTCCCGTCGGGGGCGCGTCGACGACGATCGCGTCATACACCGGGAGCCGGTTCTTGTCGACGCGGATCACCGTCTCTTTGATCTTCCCGGTGAGCAGCACGTCGCGCAGGCCGGGCGCGATGGTCGTCGCGAACTCGATCGCACCGATGCGGCGCATCGCGCGGCCGGCGATGCCCAAGTTGTAGAACATGTCGAGGTATTCCAGGAATGCGGCCTCGATGTCGATCGCCAGGGCGTTGACCTGGCCGCCGCGTTCGGCGGTCGCGATCTTCACCTCCTGATAGGGCAGGGGTGGGACGTCGAAGAGTTGCGCAATCCCTTGGCGGCCCTCGACTTCCACGAGGAGGACTTTGCGGCCGCCGGCCGCCAGCGTGAGCGCCAGCGCCGCCGCGATCGTCGACTTGCCGGTACCGCCTTTGCCGGTCACAAAATGCAAGCGGGCCTTGGTCAGGCGCGCCGGCCAGCCGACGGCGCTGCCGCCGCTCGAAGTGGTTGCCACCTTCGCATGCTAGCCCGGCCGGGCTGGCCGGAGCGGTTCACCTCCGACCGATAAGCTCGCCGCATGAGCCAACCGACCGCCTGGGAGTACGTCACCGTCCCGTTGCTGACGCACGCCACCAAACAGATCCTCGACCAGTGGGGCGCCGACGGCTGGGAGCTGGTGTCCGTGCTGAACGGCCCGACCGGCGAACAGCACGTCGCCTACCTCAAGCGCCCCAAGTAGAGATGAGCGCCCAGCCTTCCTGGAAGGCCCGACTGGCCGAGCTCGATCTCGCGCTGCCGGAGGTGGTCGCGCCCCTGGCCTCTTATGTGCCGGCGGTGCGCACGGGCGACCTGGTCTACACCGCCGGCCAGCTGCCGATGCGGGCCGGGAAGCTGGCGGGCACCGGCAAGCTCGGCGCGGAGGTCACCCCGGACGAGGGCAAGGCGCTGGCGCGGATCTGCGCGCTCAACGCGTTGGCGGCGGTCGATTCCCTGGTGGGCATCGACTCGGTGACCCGAGTGGTGAAGGTGGTCGGCTTCGTCGCATCGGCTCCCGGGTTCAACGGCCAGCCCAGCGTCATCAACGGCGCCTCCGACCTGCTCGGCGAGGTCTTCGGCGACCGGGGCGCGCACGCGCGCTCGGCGGTCGGCGTCTCCGAGCTGCCACTGGACGCGCCGGTGGAAGTGGAGCTGATCGTCGAGGTCGGCTGACGGTCGTGACCGAGGTTGCCGAGCCGCCGACTCACCCCGCATACGGCAGGTTGCGGGCAGTCACCGACACGGTCTCGGTCCTGTTGGCCGACAACCCGGGCCTGATGACGCTGGAGGGCACCAACACCTGGGTGCTGCGCGGGCCGCGGAGCGACGAGCTGGTCATCGTGGATCCCGGCCCCGACGACGACGAGCACATCGCGCGGGTCGCCGCGCTGGGGCGCATCGGTTTGGTGCTGATCAGCCACCGGCACGGCGACCACACCGACGGCATCGACAAGCTCGTCGAGCGCACCGGCGCGACGGTCCGGTCGGCGGGCAGTGGCTTTCTGCGTGGGCTGGGCGGCGAGCTGGTCGACGGCGAGGTCATCGATGCGGCCGGACTCAGGATCAAGGTCATGGCCACCCCCGGCCACACCGCCGATTCGCTGTCCTTCGTCCTCGACGATGCCGTGCTGACCGCCGATACGATCCTGGGCCGCGGCACCACGGTGATGGACTCCGAAGACGGCAGTCTCACCGACTATTTGGAATCGCTGCACCGGTTGCGGGGGCTGGGCCGCCGCGCCGTGCTGCCCGGGCACGGGCCGGAGCTGTCCGACCTGGAGGCCGTCGCGCGCGGATACATTGCGCACCGGCATGAGCGGCTGGAGCAGGTGCGATCCGCGCTGCGCGAGCTCGGCGAGGACGCGGGGGCCCGCCAGATCGTCGAGCACGTCTACGTCGACGTCGACGAGAAGCTGTGGGATGCCGCCGAATGGTCGGTGCAGGTGCAGCTGAACCACCTGCGCGGCTAGCGCGGAGTCGCCCCGGCGAGCGTTCGCGAGCGTAACGCCATTGCGAAATTGAGCGCCGCAAATTGCAGCCACGAAGCGCTCGCAGACCAGGATTGCGCGCGCGCTTCGCGCGCGCTTACCTCGCTCGGGGTGGGATTCTCGCTCGGTTGCGCCCGCGCTTCGCGCGCGCTTACCTCGCTCGGCGCGCGAGCCTCTCGGAGTCGGAGATCAGCACGCTCTTGCCCTCGAGGCGGATCCAGCCGCGGTGGGCGAAGTCGGCCAGCGCCTTGTTCACCGTCTCGCGGGAAGCCCCCACCAGCTGGGCGATCTCCTCCTGCGTCAGGTCGTGGGTGACCCGCATGGCGCCACCTTCCTGGGTGCCGAAACGCTGGGCGAGCTGCAGCAGCTGCTTGGCCACCCGGCCGGGCACGTCGGTGAAGATGAGGTCGGCCAGGTTGTTGTTGGTGCGGCGCAGCCGTCGGGCCAGCACCCGCAACAACTGCTCGGCGATCTCGGGGCGATCGGCGATCCACGCCCGCAGCGCGTCGCGGTCCATCGACACCGCACGCACCTCGGTGATGGTGGTGGCGCTGGAAGTCCGCGGACCCGGGTCGAAGATCGACAATTCGCCGAACATGTCCGACGGGCCCATGATCGTCAGCAGGTTCTCGCGTCCATCGGGCGAGCGGCGACCGATCTTCACCTTCCCCGCGACGATGATGTAGAGCCGATCCCCCGGTTCCCCCTCAGCGAAGACTGTGTGTCCGCGGGGGAAGTCGACGGGTTGCAGCTGCTTGGTCAGCGCCGTGACCGCGCCGGGCTCAACCCCTTGGAAGATTCCTGCCCTTGCCAGGATCTCGTCCACGTTGCCTCTTCAACTTTCCCAGAAAATTAATGTATACGGGCAGGCTGATCCCTTGCTCGCGTGACGAGTCTAGAGGAACGCCATTGTGTCTAACGTGCCAACGCTACACACGATTGGCGTGTCGAGGTGCCCTAAATTGCGGATTGACGTGCGAATGGCCGTGGATTCGCGTCGGCAGAGTCATCTCGTCGCGGTCGACGAAGCCGACGGCGAATGACGGCGCGGCGTGGCGCGGCCCGTCGTTGCGCGCCGTCAACGCGGGGCCGGGCAGCTGCCTTGCCTCGCGTCGATGCAGGTATTCGAGCGCCTCGGGCATGCCCTCGGAGGCCAGCGTCCGCATGTCGACACCGCCCGCGCGCTCGAGAAACTCGTCGACATCGGCCACCGCCAGGGGGGCACGGGTGAGCTCGGATTCGAGCCGCCCCAGACCCAGCGCCGCGAGCATCAGCAGCACCGGAACCCCGGCCACCAGCAACCATGACACACGAAGAGTAAACATGGCCTTGCATCAACACGAGGTCTCGGCGAGATCACGAAATCAGTACTCTGTCGTAGGTGACAGTGGCAAAGTCGTCCGGGCGTTCGAAGTCGACGCCGGCCCAGCCCGATGGCGTCGACGCGGGGCGCTGGTCGCAGGAATCCCGAGTGGCCCTGGTGCGGCGGGCGCGGCGGATGAATCGTGCGCTGGCACAAGCGTTTCCCGATGCGCACTGCGAGCTTGACTTCACCACGCCGCTGGAACTGACCGTCGCCACCATCCTGTCCGCGCAGAGCACCGACAAGCGGGTCAATCTGACGACGCCGGCGCTGTTCAAGCGGTATCCGTCGGCGCTGGATTACGCCCAAGCCGACCGCGCCGAACTGGAAAACCTGATCCGCCCGACCGGGTTCTTCCGCAATAAGGCGTCCTCGCTGATCGGGCTGGGGCAGGCCCTGGTCGAACGGTTCGACGGCGAGGTGCCGCCGACGATGGCCGAACTGGTCACCCTGCCCGGCGTGGGCCGCAAGACCGCCAACGTCATCCTGGGCAACGCCTTCGGGATCCCCGGCATCACCGTCGACACCCACTTCGCGCGGCTCGTGCACCGGTGGCGCTGGACCACGGACAAGGACCCGGTCAAAATCGAGCACTCGGTCGGCGAGCTCATCGAGCGCAGCGAGTGGACGATGCTGAGCCACCGGGTGATCTTCCACGGCCGCCGGGTGTGCCACGCGCGCAAACCCGCATGCGGCGTCTGCCTGATCGCCAAGGATTGCCCCTCCTTCGGGCTGGGTCCCACCGAGGCGCCGCTGGCCGCGCCGCTGGTGAAGGGCCCGGAAACCGAGCACCTGCTGGCGCTGGCCGGGCTCTAAGCACCCGGGGCAGGAGACGTTGAGCCGGACGACCCGCTGGACCATCGCGATTCTGGCGGTGGTGGTGGCGCTGATCGCGGCGCTGGTGGCCCAGCTGCGCGACAACTCCGCCACGCCGGGGACGCCGGCGACCGATCGTGCGGCGGCGAACCGGGAACACCGCGACGCCGACACCCCCGCCGCGCTGGCGGGTCCGCGGCAACGCGCCGGCCTGGCGCCCTGTCCTGCCGCCGCAAGCGGTCCCGGTCCCGAGGCGCTGCGCGGCGTGACCGCCGAATGCGCCGCCGACGGTTCGGTTGTCGACGTCGCGCGCGCGGTCGCCGGGCGCCGGGTGGTCCTCAACTTGTGGGCATATTGGTGCGCGCCGTGCGCCGCCGAACTGCCCGCGATGGCCGAGTATCAACGACGGGTCGGTTCGGACGTGACGGTGGTGACGGTGCATCAAGACGAGAACGAGACCGCCGCGTTGCTGCGGCTGGCCGAGCTCGGCGTTCGGCTGCCGACCCTGCAGGACGGCCGGCGCCGGGTCGCGGCCGCGCTGCGGGTGGTAAATGTGATGCCCGCGACGGTGGTCCTGCGGCCGGACGGTAGCGTTGCGCAGACGCTGCCGCGCGCTTTCACCACTGCCGACGAGATCGCCGCGGCGATCGGAACCGACAGGGGATAAGCGGAAAAATTGAACCGACTGGAGGGGCCGTGAGTGCTGGGGGTTCGCCCCTGCGGAATGGGGACCCCGCCCCCGCGCGCGGGACCGTTCCGCTGACACCTGACGCCTGCCCGTCCTGGCTGCGTCCGCTGGTCGACCACGTCGACGACGTCCCCGACGCGGCCCGGCGCCGCCTGCCGGCCGACGTGCTGGCGATGATCACCACCAAGGCCGCGTCGGCGGTCACCACCCTGCGCGGAGCCGCCCGCGACGCCGCGGTCCTGGTGTTGTTCTCCGGCCCGCAATCCGGCCCGCCCGGTGGCGGCCCGCCCGACGACGCCGACCTGTTGCTCACCGTGCGGGCGTCGACCTTGCGCCACCACGCCGGCCAGGCGGCATTCCCCGGCGGCGCCGCCGATCCCACCGACGACGGCCCCGTGGCCACCGCCCTGCGCGAGGCCCATGAGGAAACCGGAATCGACGTCAGCAGGCTTCATCCCCTGGCCACCATGGAGCGGATGTTCATCGCGCCCTCGCAGTTTCACGTCGTGCCGGTGTTGGCGTACTCGCCGGACCCCGGTTCGGTGGCCGTCGTCAACGAGGCCGAGACGGCGATCGTCGCGCGAGTTCCGGTGCGCGCCTTCATCAATCCGGAAAACCGGTTGATGGTGTACCGCGGCGACCTCGGCCGCCGATGGGCCGGCCCGGCGTTTCTGCTGAACGAGATGCTGGTCTGGGGATTCACTGGCCAGGTGATCTCCGCACTGCTCGACGTCGCCGGCTGGGCGCAGCCATGGGACACCGCCGACGAGCGGGAGTTGGACGCGGCGATGGCGCTGGTCGGTGACCGGGGTGAGCCCCGCCGATGAACATGAATTCGATGACCCCGTCGCAGTGGTTGGATATCGCCGTGCTGGCGGTCGCCTTCATCGCGGCGGTCTCGGGCTGGCGGTCCGGGGCGTTGGGGTCGCTGCTGTCGTTCGTGGGGGTGTTGCTCGGTGCCATCGCGGGGGTGTTGCTGGCGCCCCACCTCGTCAGCCACATCGCCGCGCCGCGCGCGAAATTGTTTGCGGCACTGTTCTTGATCCTCGCGCTGGTCGTCATCGGCGAGGTCGCCGGCGTGGTGTTGGGACGCGCCGTCCGGGGCGCGATCCGCAGCCGCTCGATCCGAACCCTCGACTCGGTGATCGGCGTTGGGGTGCAGCTCGTCGTGGTGCTGACGGCCGCGTGGCTGTTGGCGACGCCGCTGACCCAGTCGAAGGACCAGCCCGAGCTGGCCGCAGCGGTCCGGGGTTCGCGAGTGTTGGCTCAGGTCAACGAGGTAGCGCCGCCGTGGCTCAAGACGGTGCCCAAGCGGCTGTCCGCGCTGCTGAACACCTCCGGGTTGCCCGCGGTGTTGGAGCCGTTCAGCCGCACTCCGGTCATCCCGGTCGCCTCGCCCGACCCCGAGCTGGCCCGCAACCCGGTGGTGCAGGCCACCGCTCCGAGCGTGGTCAAGGTGCGCAGCCTGGCCCCCAGCTGCCAGAAGGTGTTGGAGGGCAGCGGATTCGTGATCGCGCCCGACCGGGTGATGACCAATGCGCACGTGGTGGCCGGCTCCAACAGCGTTCAGATCTACGCCAGCGGCAATCCCCTCGACGCCACCGTGGTGTCCTACGATCCGTCGGTCGACGTCGCGATCCTGGCGGTTCCCAACCTGCCGCCGCCACCGTTGCCGTTCGCGCAGACCGAGGCGAAGACGGGTGCCAGCGTCGTCGTGCTGGGTTATCCGGGCGGGGGCAACTTCACCGCGACCCCGGCCAGGATCCGGGAGCTGATCAAGTTGAGCGGGCCCGACATCTACCGGGACCCGGCGCCGGTCACCCGCGACGTCTACACGATCAGAGCCGGTGTGGAGCAAGGCAATTCGGGCGGACCGTTGATCGACCTCGACGGCCACGTGCTCGGGGTGGTGTTCGGCGCGGCCGTCGACGACCCCGACACCGGCTTTGTGCTGACCGCCGATGAGGTGGCCGGTCAGCTCGCCAAAATCGGTGACACGCAGACGGTGGGCACCGGGTCCTGCGTCAGTTGATGCCGGCCCGGGAGCCGTGCACCTGTTCGAGGAACCTCATCAGGTGCCTGTTGACTTCCTCGGGGGCCTCTTCGTGGCTGAAATGCCCTGCGCCCGCGATGGATACATAGCGCCCCTGCGGCGCGTAACGTCGCGTCCGATCGACCGGGTCGGCCAGCACATAGGGATCCGCCTCACCGCGTAGGTGCAACAGCGGCACACTGAGCCGCTGGCACATCGATTTCATGAACCGCCTGCCTTCGTCGCGCAGCTGGCTGCGCGCCGCCCAGCGCTGGTATTCCAGCGCGCAGTGCGCGGCGCCCGGGATCTGTATCACCGTCCGCAGGTGGCCGATGGTCTCGGAAAAGTCCTCGGATGCAAGCCATTTCGCGCAGCTGCGGCTTCGGACCAGGCGTTCGATCTCGGCCGCGTCGTCGCGGGTCAGCAGGCGCTCGGGCCACAACGGCACCTGGTAGGGGAGCAGGGTCTGCAACAGCGCATAACCCTGGTCGCGGCGCGTCAACGTGGAGCGCCGCAATGCCGCCGGGTGCGGCGAGCTGATCAGCGCGATGGCCGACACCAGCCGCGAATGCAGCAGCGCGGTGGCCCAGCAGGCCAATCCGCCGTCGGCGTGGCCCACCAACGTCGCCGAGGAGTGCCCCAGCGCCCGGATGAGCCCGGCCGTGTCCCCGGCCAGCGTCCACCCGTCGTAGCCACGGGGCGGCTTGTCGCTGCCGCCGTAGCCGCGCAGGTCGACGGCCACCACGCGGGCGCCGGTCAGGCCGCGCAGCTGATGACGCCAGGACCACCAGAACGAGCCGAATCCGTGCAAGAGCATCACCAACGGCCGCGCCGTCGGCGGCAGTCCACCGGCGTCGCGGGCGCTGACAGCCTCGACGACGTGAAAGCGGATGCCGTTGGCGTGCACATCCAGGTGGCGCCACGGCCCGTCGATGCGGGTTACCGACGGATCGGGCGGCGGCATCTACCCACCCGAGGGATCGCCGGCGGCGTCGCGCTTCGCGTGCCTGCCGTGGCTCCCGGTGAGTTGCTTGTCATGGCCCGGGGTGAGCGCGGTGCGGGTCTCCTTGACCGATTCGATCGTCTCGCGCGGCCCCCGAATCCGGCGGACCTTGAGGAAGCCCAGCAGGGCCAGCACGGCGCCGACCACCACCATGATCCCGAAGACGATCAGATACGCCACCCAGCGCCACAGCCAGGTGTCGAGCAGTTCGGCGACGAAGAAGAAGAAAAAGAAGGTGGAGTAAAACAGCACCGCCAGCGCGGCGATGAAGAAGACGCTACCGGTGAGGCCCTTTTTGACGTCGCGGGTAATTTCGGCGCGGGCCAGTTCGACTTCGGCGCGCACCAGCGTGGAGACCTGGGTCGTCGCGTCCTTGATCAGGTCGCCGATCGACGACTCGGCGGGCTTGGCGTGCGGGTCGGTCAACGGGATCGTGGTCAGCGTGCTGGGCACGCCGTTCTTGCCATCGGCTTTGCTCACAGACCGTCCTCTTTCGTCGTCGCCAGGCTCGCTGTCGTCGCGGTTTATGTTGCCATGTGGCGCCTGGACAGGAGAAGGCAGACGAGGCCGGCCGAACCCCGTGACCGCCCGGTGGCCAGTTGGGTTCGGCCAGAACGCGGTCCGCACAGACGCGCGGCAGGAGCGAACCTGGCTGCCCGGCCGATTACACTCGTCCACGCCGGTCGCGATGTCCGGCCGACCGATGGGAGTGAGGCTGTGCGGAGGGCGCACCGGTGCTTCTTGGTGGCGATGGTTTCCCTGCTGGTGGCCGTGCTCGGTTCACATGCCCACGCCGCCGCCGCTGATGTCAGGATCCCGCTGGGGGGCGGCGCGGGCATCGTTGTCAACGGCGACACCATGTGCACGCTGACCACCATCGGCGGGGACGCCGCGGGTGAGCTCATCGGTTTCACCTCCGCGCACTGCGGGGGTCCGGGCGCTCAGGTCGCCGCCGAGGGCGCGGAAAACGCGGGCGTCTTGGGCACCATGGTCGCCGGCAACGACAACCTCGACTACGCGGTGATCAAGTTCGATCCGGCCAAGGTGACCCCGGTGGCGAACTTCAACGGCTTTTTGATCAGCGGCATCGGTCCGGACCCGGCCTTCGGTGAGATCGCCTGCAAACAGGGCCGCACCACCGGCAATTCGTGCGGCGTCACCTGGGGGGCGGGCCAGACGCCGGGCACCATCGTGATGCAGGTCTGCGGCCAGCCCGGCGATTCCGGCGCGCCGGTGACCGTCAACAACGAACTGGTCGGGATGATCCACGGCGCGTTCAGCGACAACTTGCCGACGTGCATCGTCAAGTACATCCCGTTGCACACCCCGGCGGTGGTCCAGTCCTTCAACGCGATCCTGGGCGACATCAACGCCAAGCACCGCCCCGGTGCGGGGTTCAGCCCGCTGCCGGCCTGATCGTCACCGGCTACTTCGCCGCCCTGATCGCGTCGAACACGCCGGGATCGAGCAGCGTTGACGTGTCGCCCAATTCGCGGTTTTCGGCGATGTCCCGCAACAGCCTGCGCATGATCTTGCCGCTGCGGGTCTTGGGTAGCTCGGGCACCACGTGCACCTCGCGCGGGCGGGCGATGGGGGAGATCTCCCGGGCCACCTCGACGCGCAGGTCGTCGACGATCCCGTCATGCACCTCGAAATCCGCGCACAAGACGACGAACGCGCAGATGGCCTGGCCTGTCGTCTCGTCGGTCGCGCCGACCACCGCCGCCTCGGCCACCGCGGCGTGGCCGACCAGCGCCGACTCCACCTCGGCCGTGGAGAGCCGATGCCCCGACACGTTCATCACGTCGTCGATGCGGCCGACCACCCAGATGTCGCCCTCGGTGTCGTAATAGGCGCTGTCACCGGCGAAATACCAGCCTTGCTCGGCGAATCGGGACCAGTAGGTCTCGACATAACGTTGCGGATCGCCCCAAATGCCGCGCAGCATCGACGGCCACGGCTGGTCCAGCACCAGGTAGCCGGTGACGTGCTCGCCCTTGTCCTCGCCCGGTGGGGGCAGCTCCTCGCCGTGGTCGTCGACGATCTTCGCCGAGACACCCGGCAGCGGCCGCATCGCCGAACCCGGTTTGGCCGCAGCGATTCCGGGCAACGGGGAGATCATCGTGGCGCCGGTCTCGGTCTGCCACCAGGTGTCGACGATCGGAAGGCTGTCGGCGCCGATCACCTTGCGGTACCAGCGCCATGCTTCGGGGTTGATCGGCTCGCCGACCGATCCCAGCAGCCGCAGGCTGGTCAGGTCGTGGGCGTCGGGAATCTCGCGGCCCCACTTCATGAACGTGCGGATCAGCGTGGGCGCGGTGTAATAGATTGTCACGCCGTATTTTTCGATGATCTCGAAATGCCGGTGCTGCGACGGGCTGTCGGGTGTGCCTTCGTAGAGAACCTCGGTGACGCCGTTGGCCAGCGGGCCGTAGACGCCGTAGGTGTGTCCGGTGACCCAGCCGATGTCGGCGGTGCACCAGAACACGTCGCTGTCGGCCTTGATGTCGAAGACGTAGTGGTGCGTGTAGGCGGCGTGGGTCAGGTAGCCGCCGCTGGTGTGCACGATGCCCTTGGGCTTGCCGGTGGTTCCCGAGGTGTACAGCAGGAACAACGGTTGTTCGGCGTCGAACGGTTGCGGGGTGTGTTCGGGGGAGGCTGCGTCGACGACGTCGTGCCACCACAGATCGCGGTCGTCGTTCCAGGACACGTCAATTCCGGTGCGCCGCACCACAACAACGTGCTCGATGGGGCTGTCCGGGTCCGAGACCGCCTCGTCGGCGGCGTCCTTGAGGGGCGCGGGCTTGCCGCGGCGGAACTGCCCGTCGCTGGTGATCAGCAGCTTGGCATCGGCGTCGGCGATGCGGGCCTGCAGCGCTTTGGCGGTGAAGCCGGCGAACACCACGCTGTGCATGATGCCGAGGCGCGCGCAGGCCAGCATCGCGATCACGGCCTCCGGGATCAGCGGCAGGTAGATGGCGACGCGGTCACCGGCCACCAGGCCGAGATCGGTCAGCGCGTTGGCGGCCTTGCAGACCTCGGTTTGCAGCTGCGAGTAGGTCAGGCTGCGGTGGTCACCGACGGGCTCGCCCTCCCAATGGATTGCGACCCGATCCCCGTGGCCCGCCTCCACGTGGCGGTCCACGCAGTTGTATGCGACGTTGAGCTTGCCGTCGCCGAACCATTTGGCGAACGGCGCGTCAGACCAGTCCAGCACCTCGGTGAACGGCGTCGCCCAGGACAACCGGTTGGCCTGCTCGGCCCAAAAGGCCAGCCGGTCCCGCTCGGCGTCGCGGTACAGCTCCTCGCCCGCATTGGCTTGTTCGGCGAATCGCGCCGACGGGGGATACGACGAGGGGCCCGCAGAGTTGGTGGCGGTCACTGGCTTCTCTCCTGTGTCGAGGCTGCGCCGTTCGGTGGCGAGCCTAGCCCGGCGACGGCGAGCGCCGCATGGCGCGAGTGAGGAGCCGGGCAATCGGGCCTAGCCGGGCGACGGCGAGCGCCGCATGGCGCGAGTGAGGAGCCGGGCAATCAGGGCTAGCGGTGTGCGGCCCGGCCGTCTGCGGCGTAGCTGTGCGAGCGGGAATTGCGCGGCCGAATCCGGGGTCAAAGGGTGCCCTCGGGGCGGATAATCACCGTGTGCCGGGTCATGGGCGGAGCATCCGCCGACTAGCCCCCAGCTTTGCCGCGGCCGCAACGACTTACGCCGCCGCCACAGTGCTGGGGTGGCCCGCGTCGGCCATGCCGGCCGACACCGTCGACGCGCCGACACCGTGCTGGTCGGACCAGATCGCCGTATCCGCCTCCCCGACGGAGGGTGCGGTGGGGCACCGCGCGGTGACCCTGATCTTCACCCTCGCCGGCGGCGCGGAGCCCTGCACCATCGCCGGATACGCCGGGGTCGACTCCGGCGCCGGCGGCCCATTGGTGCACGCCCGGCCCACCCCGCGCGGATATCTGGGCGGCCTGCCGGCCGGCGTCAACGTCGCGCCCGCCGTCATCCTGTCCATCTCGACCCAGGGCCAGGCGATCGTCGAGGGCATCGCCGTCGACGGCGAGGGAAAGCCGTGCCCCACCTACACGGACCTGCTCGTCAATCCGCCCGGCACCACCAACGTCGTGACGGTGTCGGCCACCATCGAGGCCTGCGAGTTGCAGGTGCATCCCGTCACCGCGGTCTGAGCGACTCAGCCGGCCCTGGCCAGGCAGTAGACCCGCGCGGGGCTGGGGTAGGAATTCGCCTTAGTCCCTGCAGGGCACTGGGTTTCGTCCACGCTGCCGTCGATGCGCTTGAAAACCTTGAACGTGGCTAAGCGCGGGTTGTCACAGTCGGCCGGCGTCCAGGTGGCCGTCGTGGTGGGATCCGTCTGCAGGTAACAGTGCCCTTCGATGAGGTTGGCGATGAAACACAACGTGTGGGCGTTGTTGGTGAGGCGTGAATAGACGGAGCCATCGCGCTTGCCGTCCGGGCAGGTCGCCGTCGGTCCCTCGCCGGCGGCGAGCTCGAACGTCGCCACGGGGTTGGCGCAGTCAGACGGTGACTTCAACGAACCCATGCGCACCTCGAACTCCGAGAAGCACTGGCCGATCTTGGGCACCGCGGCCGAGCCCGACGTTGATGCCTGGCCGATGGTGTGCGATCCCCGCCGGTCGTCGTGCGACGCGAACCGGGCGATTTTCCCCAGAATGGCCAGGCCGCTCAGCGCCAGCAGGACGGCGCCGACGGCGATCAGCGCGGTGCCCGACTTCCCCGCCGCCGGCCGTGGCGGGTAGCCCGGATACGGCGGCGGGGTCGGGTACGGGCCCGGATATCCGGGCGGGGGCGGCGGATAGGGATAGCCGGGGTGATAGGGCGGCGGGAGCTGCGGGGTCTGCCGACGGGCGCGGGAGCGCCGCCCAAGTCCGATGATGAGAAGCGTCAAGCCCGTCGCGGGAAGCCCGAGCAAGAACATCAGCCGGCCGACCAGCACGGCGGGGGATTCGTCGAGGGCCAGGTACGCGACGACCACCCGAGGATTCTAGGTCGCAGACGCGGCCACGGCACTTCACCGCCCGCACGACTTCAGGCCCTAGGGTCGGGTGTCATGCGTGCGATGCGGACCCCGCCGGCCTTGCTGGCCCCGGTCGTCGCCGCGATGCTCGTGGTCGCTTCGCTTGCCGGATGCGGCGGCGGTGTGCTGAGCCCGGATCTGGTGGTGGTCAACGGCGGCGAACCGCCCAACCCGCTGATCCCCACCGGCACCAATGACAGCCAAGGCGGGCGAATCCTCGACCGGCTCTTCGCCGGGCTGATGTCCTACGATGCCACCGGCCATCCGTCGCCCGAGGTCGCCCAGTCGATCGACACCACCGACAACGTCAACTACCGCGTCGTCCTCAAACCCGGCTGGACGTTCACCGACGGATCGCCGGTGACGGCCCATTCGTTCGTCGACGCCTGGAACTATGGGGCGCTGAGCACCAATGGCCAACTGCAGCAAAGCTTCTTCAGCCCGATCGACGGATTCGACGCGGTCGCCGGCCTCACCGGCGACGGCAAGCCGACCGCCACCACGATGTCGGGGCTGCGGGTGATCAACGACCTGGAGTTCACCGTCCGGCTCAAGGCGCCGACCATCGACTTCAGGATGCGGTTGGGACACAGCGCCTTCTATCCGCTGCCGCGGGCCGCCTTTCGGGACAGGAGCGCGTTCGGGCAGCACCCGATCGGCAACGGGCCGTACCAGCTCGCCGAGGGCCCCGACGGGCCGGCGTGGGAGCACAACGTCCGAATCGACTTGCGGCCCAACCCCGGATATCGCGGCAACCGCCGACCACACAACAAGGGCTTGAGGTTCGAGTTCTACGCCAACCTGGACACCGCCTACGCCGACCTGCTGTCGGGCAACCTCGACGTGCTGGACACCATCCCGCCCAGCGCCCTTCCGGTCTACAAGCGCGACCTCGGCGACAAGGTCACCAGCGGTCCGGCCGCGATAAACCTGAGCCTGGACACCCCGTTGCGGCTACCGCACTTCGGCGGTGAGGAAGGACGGCTGCGCCGTCTGGCGCTATCGGCCGCCATCAACCGGGCGCAGATCTCGCGGCAGATCTTCGTCGACACCCGCAGTCCCGCACGCGATTTCACCGCCCGATCGCTCCCGGGTTTCGACCCGAACATCGCCGGTAACGACGCGTTGGACTTCAATCCCGGGCGAGCGCGGCAGCTCTGGGCGCAAGCCGATGCGATCTCGGCGTGGAGCGGACGCTACGCGATCGCCTACAACGCCGATGCGGGACACCAGGACTGGGTGGACGCGGTGGCCAACAGCATCAAGAACGTGCTGGGCATCGACGCGGCCGGAGCGCCGCAGCCCACCTTCGCGGGCTTTCGCACCCAGATCACCAACCGCAGCATCGCCACCGCCTTCCGCGCCGGATGGCAGGGGGACTACCCGTCGATGATCGAATTCCTCGCGCCCCTTTTCGCCACCGGCGCGGGATCCAACGACGTCGGCTACTCCAGCCGGGAGTTCGACGCCGCGCTGGCGACCGCCGAAGCCGCGCCCGACATTGCGCAGGCCACCAGGCTGGCCAACGACGCCCAGCGAATCCTGTTCCACGACATGCCCGTTGTTCCGCTGTGGAACTACATCAGTGTCCTCGGATGGTCGGCTGAGGTCAGCAACGTCACGGTCACCTGGAACGGGCTGCCCGACTACGAGAACATCGTGAAGGCTTGAGATGGGTTGGTATATCGCGCGCCGGATCGCCGTCATAGTGCCCGTGTTCCTGGGCGCCACGTTGCTGATCTACGGCATGGTCTTCCTGCTGCCCGGCGACCCGTTGGCCGCGATCGCCGGCGATCGCCCGCTGACGCCGGCGGTCGCCGCGCAGCTGCGGGCCCGCTATCAACTCGACGACCCGTTCATCGTGCAGTATCTGCACTACCTCGGCGGCGTTCTGCATGGCGACCTGGGCCGCGCCTATTCCGGGCTACCTGTCAGCGACGTTCTCGCACATGCGTTTCCGGTCACCCTGCGGTTGTCGTTGATCGCGCTCGCGGTCGAGGCGGTGCTGGGCATCGGATTCGGGCTGATCGCGGGCCTGCGCGCGGGTGGCCTCTTCGATTCCACGGTGTTGATCACCGGCCTGGTCATCATCGCGATCCCCATCTTCGTGCTGGGATTCCTGGCGCAGTTCGTGTTCGGGGTCCGGCTCGGCATCGCCCCGGTGACCGTGGGGCAAAGAGCCACCTTCACCCGCCTCCTGTTACCCGGAATCGTGCTGGGCTCGGTGTCTTTCGCCTACGTGGTGCGGCTGACCCGGTCGGCGGTGGCCGCCAACGCGCACGCCGACTACGTGCGCACCGCCACCGCCAAGGGATTGTCGCGACCCCGCGTCGTGACGGTGCACATCCTGCGCAACTCGCTCATCCCGGTGGTGACGTTTCTGGGAGCGGACCTGGGTGCGCTGATGGGCGGGGCCATCGTGACCGAAGGCATCTTCAACATTCACGGGATCGGCGGTGTGCTCTATCAAGCCGTCACCCGGCAAGAGGCTCCCACCGTGGTCTCGATCGTGACCGTCCTGGTGCTGATCTACCTGCTCACCAATCTGATGGTCGACCTGCTGTACGCCGCGCTGGATCCCCGGATCCGTTATGGCTGAGCGGATCCCCGGACGGGGCGGATTCTGGCGCGACACCTGGCGGCGGCTGCACCGGCGCCCGAAGTTCATCGGTGCGGCCCTGCTGATCGCGTTCATCGTCGCCGTCGCGATGTTTCCGGCGCTGTTCACCACCGTCGACCCGACCTACGCCGACCCCGGTCAGAGCCTGCTGCCCGCGTCGCGCGCGCACTGGTTCGGAACCGACTTGCAGGGCCACGACGTGTACGCCCGCACGGTGTACGGCGCGCGCGCCTCGGTCACGGTGGGCCTGGGGGCCGCCGCGATCGTGTTCGTCGTGGGCGGTGCGCTGGGTGCGCTGGCCGGCTTCTACGGCGGCTGGATCGACGCGGTGGTCTCCCGCGTCACCGACGTGTTCTTCGGGCTGCCGTTGCTGCTGGCCGCCATCGTCCTCATGCAGGTCCTGCACCATCGCACCGTCTGGACGGTCATCGCGATCCTCGCGTTGTTCGGGTGGCCGCAGGTGGCCAGGATCGCGCGTGGTGCGGTGCTCGCGGTGCGCGCCAGCGACTACGTGCTCGCCGCTAAAGCGTTGGGGATGAGCAGGTTTCAGATCCTCCTGCGGCACGCGCTGCCCAACGCCTTGGGACCGGTCATCGCGGTGGCCACCATCGCCCTCGGCCTCTTCATCGTCACCGAGGCCACGTTGTCGTACCTCGGTGTGGGATTGCCGACGTCGGTGGTGTCGTGGGGCGGCGACATCAATCTCGCCCAGACGCGGCTGCGGGCGGGCTCACCCATCCTGTTCTATCCCGCCGGCGCCCTGGCCATGACCGTGCTGGCCTTCATGATGATGGGCGACGCGCTTCGCGATGCGCTGGATCCGGCGTCGAGGGCGTGGCGGGCATGAGCGCGGACGCCTCGCCACTGTTGTCGGTGGACGGCCTGGACGTCAGTTTCGGCGGCCAGGCCGCGGTGCGCGGCCTGGACCTGTCGGTGTTGCCGGGGCAGACCGTCGCCGTCGTGGGCGAATCGGGATCGGGGAAATCCACCACCGCCGCCGCGATCCTCGGACTCCTTCCCCCCGGCGGGCGAATCACCGGCGGGCGCATCGTGTTCGACGGCGTCGACATCTCGGCCGCCGACCGCCGAGCGATGCGTGCGATCCGGGGCCGGCAGATCGGCTACATTCCGCAGGACCCGATGACCAACCTGAACCCGGTGTGGAAGGTCGGCTTTCAGATCCGGGAAGCGTTGCGGGCCAACACCTCCGACTCGCGCACCCGGCAGCGCGCGGTGGAGCTGCTCGCCGCGGCGGGGATGCCGGACCCGGCGAAACAAGCCGGGCGCTACCCGCATCAGCTGTCCGGCGGCATGTGCCAGCGTGCGCTGATCGCGATCGGGTTGGCGGGCCGGCCGCGGTTGTTGATCGCCGACGAGCCGACCTCCGCGCTGGATGTCACGGTGCAGCGGCAGGTGCTCGATCACTTGCAGCGGCTCACCGCCGAACTGGGCACCGCGCTACTGCTCATCACGCACGATCTGGCGCTGGCCGCCGAGCGCGCCGAGTCCGTCGTCGTCGTCCACCGGGGGACCGTCGTGGAATCCGGTGCGGCACGGGCGATCTTGCGGAGCCCGCAACACGAATACACGCGGAGGCTGGTCGCCGCCGCGCCGGCGCTGACGGTCCGGGGTGGCGCGCGGTCGCGTCCCGCAGCGGTGCGTCCGGACGAGGCGGCCGACGACATCCTCGTCGCCTCCGGGTTGACCAAGATCTACCGCGAGCCCCGCGGTGTTCCGTGGCGGCGCAGCGAATTTCGCGCGGTCGACGCGGTGTCGTTTCGGCTGCGCCGGGGAAGCACACTGGCGATCGCCGGGGAGTCGGGGTCGGGTAAGTCCACCCTGGCGCGGATGGTGCTCGGCCTCCTGGCTCCCACGGCGGGCACGGTGGCGTTCGACGGCACCCGGATCGACGACGCGATGCCCCGGGACGCGCAGCTGGCTTTCCGCCGGCGGGTGCAGCCGGTGTTTCAAAACCCTTACAGCAGCCTGGATCCCATGTATTCGGTGTTTCGCGCCATCGAGGAGCCGTTGCGGATTCATCGGGTCGGCGACCGCAGGCAGCGCGCACAAGCGGTGCGCCGGCTGGTCGACCAGGTGGCGCTGCCGTCGTCGGTGTTGGACCGCCTGCCCCGCGAACTGTCCGGCGGTCAACGCCAGCGCGTGGCGATCGCTCGAGCGCTGGCGTTGCGTCCCGCGGTGCTGGTCTGCGACGAGGCGGTCTCAGCCCTCGACGTCCTGGTCCAGGCGCAGATCCTTGATCTGCTGGCCGACCTGCAGACCGAACTGGGCCTGGCCTACCTGTTCATCAGCCATGACCTCGCGGTGATCCGGCAGATCGCGGACGACGTCTTGGTCATGCGCGCGGGCCGCGTGGTGGAGCAGGCGCCCACCGAGGAACTGTTCACTCGCCCCGGCCACGAGTACACGCGGCAGCTGTTGGATGCCATCCCGCACGCGCGGTGAATCCGGCGGAGATAGGTTGTCAAGCTGTGACGGCTGATCCTCTGGCGCCCCTGATGGAACTGCCCGGCGTCGCCGAGGCAAGCGACCGCGCCCGCGAGGCGCTGGGGCGCGCCCATCGCCACCGGGCCAACTTGCGCGGTTGGCCCGTGACCGCCGCCGAGGCCGCGCTGCGGGCGGCCCGCGCGTCGTCGGTCCTCGACGGTGGTCCCATCCGGCTCGAGGACCTCGCCGACGCCGGCAAGGTCAGCGATCCGGTGTTCGCGGGCGCGCTTCGGGTGGCGCAGGCGCTCGAGGGCGGCGAAGGCCCCGTCGTCGGCATCTGGCGGCGAGCACCCCTGCAGGCGCTTGCCCGCCTGCACATGCTGGCCGCGGCCGACCAGGTCGACGCCGAGCATCTGGGTCGCCCGCGCGGCGATTCCGGCGTGGGTCCGCGGCTCGAGTTGTTGGCGGAGCTGGTGAACGGCCGCACCCAGGCGCCGGCCCCGGTGATCGCCGCGGTCGCGCACGGTGAGTTGTTGACGTTGAAGCCATTCGGCAGTTCCGACGGCGTGGTCGCGCGCGCGGTGTCGAGGTTGGTGACCATCGCCAGCGGGCTGGACCCGCACGGGTTGGGCGTGCCCGAGGTCAGCTGGATGCGCCAACCCGCGGCGTATCGCGACGCGGCACAGGGTTTCGCCGAGGGCACGCGCGAGGGCGTGGGCGCGTGGCTGGTGCTGTGCTGCCGGGCGATGCAAGCCGGGGCGAAAGAGGCTCTGGCGATCGCCGACTCGATGTCGAATCGGTAGCTGGCGCAGTAGCCCGAACGCGGGGAAATCGGGCCCGGAAACGTGTAGAGCGGGCGACGTTCCGAATGATCGGTCCGCCGCCCGCTAGCACGGGACTCGGTTACCAAGCGTGCATTTCTGGGCTGCGTGGGTTGGCCTCGGCGATCTCGCGACGCTTCTGGCTGCAGCCCCACCCAAAGGGCCGTCGACGCTTCCGCTCTTCGCAATTACGCAGGCTCGCAACACTTCTGCCATTTTCGCGGCTATGACTCCGCGTGGGTGCCGGGCACCGTGCTGGGCGCCCGGGTCGGGAGATCGAACCTTCTCTTCCGGATCGACCTAGGCCTCACCGGGCTTCCGTGGTTCCTTTGTACTACTAGACCCCTAGCACAGCAAGAGCCAATTCGCGAAATGGCGCCGAATACGTTTTGTATTGCGCGTGTAACGCGTTTGCTGCCGCCGCCGGCTCAGAACGCGTAGCGGCGCAGCAGCGAATAGGTGACCGCGCCGGCGGCCAGCGCGCTGATGCCCACCGCGGCGGTGGTGGCGATCGCCGCGCCCGACGGGGCCGGGATGCGGTCGCGCAAGGACACCGGGCGGGAGAACGACATGACCGGCCAACCGCGCTCGAGGGCTTCCCTGCGCAACCCGCGGTCGGGATTGACGACGCTGGGGTGGCCGACCGACTCGAGCATCGGCAGGTCGGTGATCGAGTCGGAGTAGGCGTAGCAGTGTTCCAACGGATAGCCCTCGCGAGCGGCCAGCTCGCGGATCGCTTGGACCTTGCCCTCGCCGTAGCAGTAGAACGCGATCTCGCCGGTGTACCGGCCGTCCTCGACGACCATGCGGGTCGCCATCGCGTGGGTGGCGCCCAGGGCGCGGGCGATCGGCGCGACGATCTCCTCGCCAGAGGCCGACACGACCACGACGTCGCGCCCGCACAATTTGTGGGCGGCGATCAGATCGGCGGCCTCGGCGAACACCAACGGGGTCACGATGTCGTGCAGCGTCTCGTTGACGATCGACTTGACCTGTTCCACGTCCCAGCCGGTGCACATGTTGGTCATGTGCGCCCGCATCCGATCCATCTGGTCATGATCGGCACCGGAGAGCAGGTAGATGAACTGGGCGTAGCTGGACTTGAGCACGGCGCGGCGATTGAGCAGGCCCTGGGCGAAAAACGGTTTGCTGAAAGCCAGCGTGCTGGACTTCGCAATGATCGTCTTGTCCAGATCGAAGAAGGCCGCCGCGCGGGCGTGGGTAGTGGTGCCTGCCGCTGATTGCCCCGCGGCTGACTGCTCCGCAGCCGGGTCGAAGACGGTCACGGACCCAGCATAGGTCGGCGGTGACGTCGGGCCGCGATCCCGCACCGGAAATGGCCGCTCAGGGCCGTGCGAGGGTCGGGTGACGCCGTGTTTACGCGGCTCAAGGTCATTTTTCAGTAAATGATCTATTGCGTTATTGCGGACTGTCATGTGTATAGTAAGCATTACTCGGCCTGAGCCGAGGGTGTATCAGCCCGACCCCCCGGGGCTGATGCACGACGACCCTCGCCTCCTCCCCCCCTGGCGGGGGTCGTCCCTTTTCTCGGGTCTTTTTGGGCGGTTTCCCCCCGATTTCGGGCGCGTGGGCCGGCCCTCGACGCGTTGCGGGGAATCCGTCCGTCGTCGCTGGCGCACCGCCGCCGCACGTGGTTTGTGCACACTCGCGTCTCTATCCCCAAATCCGCGTTTGGGACTGGTGTGCCAGGTTGGGGCGCTGCACAGTGGGCGGATGACTGGCACTTCCGGAGCACAAGGCGCCCATCACGCGGGTGTGTTGGCGATGCTGGCGGAGCCCGAACTGCGCGCCGAGGTGGAGCGGGTGGCGGCCGCGGCCGGGGTGCGGTTGGTGCATGCCGGCGGCGCGGCGCCGGTGAGTCGCAAGACCTGGACGGCGGCGGCGGCCGTCGTGCTGGACGCGCGGGCGGCCGCGCGGTGTGAGCGCTGGGCGCTGCCACGCCGCGATCACGTGACCGTGCTGACGGTGGGCGAGCCCGAGTCGACGACGTGGGCGGCCGCCGTGGGCGTCGGCGCCGAGCACGTGCTGCGACTGCCCGGGCAAGCGGCCGACCTGGTTGGCGCGTTCGCCGAAGCCGCCGAGTCGTCGCGCGACGACGGGTCGCGCGGCCACGCCGTGGCCGTCATCGGAGGCTGCGGCGGGGCCGGCGCCTCGTCGCTCGCGGTCGCCCTTGCTCAGGCCGCCGCCGACGCGCTGCTGGTGGACCTCGACCCGTGGGGTGGCGGCATCGAATTGTTGCTCGGCGGCGAAAACGCGCCGGGCTTGCGCTGGCCGGACCTGGCCCTGCAGGCTGGGCGGCTCACCTGGTCGGCGGTGCGCGATGCGTTGCCGCGACACCGCGGCATCAGCGTGCTGTCCGGAACGCGGCGCGGGTACGAGGTGGACGCCGGGCCGGTGCACGCCATCGTCGAGGCCGGGCGTCGCGGGGCGGTCACCGTGATCTGCGACCTGCCCCGCCGCTTCACCGACGCGACCCAGGCCGCCCTGAGCGCCGCCGATCTGGTCGTGGTCGTCAGCCGCTGTGACGTGCGTGCGTGCGCGGCGACCACCGCGATGGCGCCGGTCCTGGCCGCCACCAATCCCAACGTCGGCCTGGTGGTGCGGGGCCCGTCGCCGGGCGGACTGCGCGCGGTCGAGATCGCCGAGATCGCGGGAATGCCGCTGCTGGCGGCGATCAAGGCGCAGCCGCAACTCGGCGAGCAGGTCGAACGCGGCGGCCTGCGGTATCGGCGTCGGTCCGCGCTGGCGGTGGCGGCCCGCGAGGTGCTCGGGGTGCTGCCGCCCGCGCGGGCGGCGCGGAACGGGCGGGCGGCGTGAGCGGTTCACTGATCGAACGCGTCCGCGAGCGGCTGGCCGGCGAAGCCGGCCCGCTGGGTCCGTCGGTGGTGGCCGCCGCGATCCGGGCCGAGTCCGGCGGGATGCTCGGCGACACCGAGGTGCTGGCCAATCTCCGCGTGCTGCAGACCGAACTCACCGGCGCGGGCATTCTCGAACCGCTGCTCTGCGCGGACGGTACGACCGACGTCTTGGTGACGGCACCGGACGCGGTATGGGTCGACGACGGCAACGGTTTGCGGCGCACCGGGATTCGCTTCCCCGACGAGCCCGCGGTGCGGCGCTTGGCGCAGCGGCTGGCGCTGGCCGCCGGCCGGCGGCTGGACGACGCGCAGCCCTGGGTCGACGGCGAGCTGTCCGGCATCGGAGCCGGGGGATTCGCGGTGCGGCTACACGCGGTGCTGCCGCCCGTGGCCGCCGCGGGCACCTGTTTGTCGCTGCGGGTGCTGCGGCCGGCCAGCCAGGACTTGGCGGCCCTGACCGCCGCGGGCGCGATCGACCCCGTGGCCGCCGCGCTGGTCGCCGACATCATCGCCGCCCGCCTGGCGTTTCTGGTGAGCGGCGGAACCGGCGCGGGCAAGACGACATTGCTGGCCGCGATGTTGGGCGCCGTACCGCCGGCCGAACGGATCGTCTGCGTCGAGGACGCCGCCGAATTGGCGCCGCGGCACCCGCATCTGGTGAAGCTCGTCGCGCGGTGCGCCAACGTCGAGGGCGTCGGCGAAGTCCCGGTGCGCCAACTGGTCCGGCAAGCGCTCCGGATGCGGCCCGACCGCATCGTGGTCGGCGAGGTCAGGGGCGCCGAAGTGGTGGACCTGCTGGCCGCGCTGAACACCGGGCACGACGGCGGCGCGGGCACCGTGCACGCCAACAGCCCCGGCGAGGTTCCCGCCCGCCTGGAGGCGCTGGGCGCGCTCGGCGGCCTCGATCGTGCGGCGCTGCACAGCCAACTCGCCGCGGCCGTGCAGGTGCTGCTGCATGTCGAACGCGATCGCACCGGCCGGCGGCGACTCGGCGAGATCGCCGTGCTGCAACCGGTTCAGGGGCAGGTCCGGGCGGTCACGGTGTGGCACGCGGATCGGGGGATGACGGACGACGCGCCCCGGCTGCGGCGCGTCCTGCAAAGCCGGATGCCGGCGTGAACGGCCCGCAGGCCGGCGCGCTGCTCTTGGCGCTCGCGCTGGTCATCGGCCGGCCCTCGCCGCGGCGACGGCTGCGCGCGACGGCGCAACCGAGGTGGCGGCTCCCCTCGCGCGGGCTCCGCGGGGTGGCGTGGCTGGCCGTGGGCCTCGGCTGCGCGGGCGTGGCCCTGCTGCCGCCGACGACCGTTCTGTGCGGCGCGGTCGTGGGCGCGACCGTGAGCGTGCGTTACCTCCGTCGGCGCCGCATTCGGCGCGCGACCCGCGAGGGCCACGCGCTGGAAACCGCGCTCGACGTGCTCGTCGGTGAACTGCGGGCCGGCTCCCACCCGGTGCGCGCGTTCGGCGTGGCCGCCGACGAGACCGCCGGCGCGGTCGCGGCGTCACTGCGATCGGTGGCGGCGCGGGCCCGGCTGGGAGCCGATGTCGCCGCCGGGCTGGCCGCCGCGTCGCGCTCCTCGGCACTGCCCGCGCAGTGGGAGCGGCTCGCGCTGTGCTGGCGGCTGGCCAGTGACAACGGGTTGGGGGTTGCGACCCTGATGCGGGCGGCCCAGTGCGATATCGCTGAGCGGCAACGGTTCTCGGCGCGTGTCGCGTCGAGCCTGGCGGGTGCGCGCGCGACCGCGACGATACTGGCCGCCCTGCCGGTGCTGGGCGTGCTACTCGGCCAACTGGTCGGGGCCCGCCCGCTGACCTTCCTGCTGGGCGGGCAGGTGGGCGGGTGGCTCTTGCTGATCGGGTCAACGCTGGCCTGCGGCGGGCTGCTGTGGTCGGACCGCATCGCCGATCGGGTGGCGTGAGGTGGAGACGCGCGAGTGGGTGTAGCGGCAATGTTGCTGGCCACGGCGCTGTGGATGGCTCCCGGTCCGTCGCTGACGCGACTGCGTGCCGGCATGCCGTCGCGTGGCGGCCGGGCGCTCGCGACGGCCCGGCGAACGGATGGCCCGGATCCGTTGGCGGTCGCGTCCTGTCTCGACGTGCTGGCCGTGTGCCTGCGGGCCGGGATGGCGGTGTCGGCCGCCGCGGCCGCCGCTGCGCCATCCGCCCCGCCGCACCTGGCCCGCGTCCTGCGCCGCGCCGCCGACCTGCTGGCGCTGGGCGCCGATCCCGCTGTGGCATGGGCGATTCCGTCGGACCACTCCGCGCGGCCGGACGACACGCACATCGAAGCGCTGCTGCGGTTGGCCCGGCGTTCGGCGTCCTCGGGCGCGGCGCTGGCCGATGGCGTCGCCGAGTTGGCCGACCAGTCCCGTCACGACGCCGCACACGCGGCCACGGCCGCCGCCGAGCGGGCGGGGGTGCTCATCGCCGGGCCGCTGGGCCTATGTTTCTTGCCGGCATTCGTCTGCCTGGGCATCGTCCCGGTGGTGGCCGGCTTGGCCGGTGACGTGCTGCAGTCGGGTCTACTGTGAAACGAAAGGAAGTCCTTGATGATCAACAAGTTTCGCGAATTCGCCGCGCGCGTGGCCGTGCTGGCGGCCGACGAGTCGGGCATGTCGACGGTCGAGTACGCCATCGGCACCATCGCGGCGGCGGCGTTCGGCGCGGTGCTGTACGCGGTGGTCACCGGCGATTCCATCGTGTCGGCGCTGACCAACATCATCGGCCGTGCGCTCAACACCAAGGTGTAGCCGGCAGTGCCGGCGCGAGCACCGTTGAGGCGGCGCTGGGCATCGCCTCGCTCGTCGTCGTGCTGGTGCTGTGCCTGGCCGGTGTCAGCGCCGTCTCGATGCAGGTGCGCTGCATCGACGCCGCCCGCGAGGCCGCCCGGCTGGCCGCCCGCGGCGACGAACGCTCCGCGGTGGCCGCCGCGGTCCGGCTCGCCCCCGCCGGCGCCCGGGTCGACCTGCACCGCGACGGCGACTTCCTGGTCGCCACCGTCGCCGCGCATTCGAAGTTCCTGCCCGCCTTGGATATTGGCGCGAACGCGGTCGCCGCGGCCGAGCGGCCATGACGATCGGGGGTCGGCCACGGTGGTCGCCGCCTGGATGGTCGTGGTGCTGCTCTGGGCGACCGGCGTCGCCGGCTACCTGGGCTCGGCGGTGGTGGCGCGTCACCGCGCACAGGCGGTGGCCGACCTGGCCGCCCTGGCCGCTGCGGCGCGGCTGACGTCGGGATCCGCCGCGGCCTGCATCCAGGCCGCGGCCGTCGCCCGCGCGATGCGGGTCGACGACATCGGCTGCGTGGTCGACGGTCTCGATGTCGTCATCACGGCGCGGGTGCCGGTCGTCGTCGCCGGTACGGCACGTGCCACCGCGCGGGCGGGGCCCGCCGGCGGGCGAAATGGCTAGGGCGTCTGCGGCAGCCCCGCGGCCGCCAGCTCGTCGTCGGTGGGCAATCGCAGGGAGACCAGCCCCGCGTATGTATCCGGCTCCAGTTCGACCCGGTTGACGGTGACGTGCACGGGCACCCAATCCGCGTCGTGGCCGGGCAACCGCAACACCCGACTGGTGGCGCCCCCGCCGAATTCCCTTGTCATGGTGGACATCACGTCCTGATCGTCGGGATGGACCCGCGGTTTTCCGGTCTCGCTGCTGCGCCAGTCATAAAACGTGCAGGGCTCGTCGAGCCATTTCAACAGGGTCCAGTTGTTGAGGTCGATCAGCGCGCGGTGCACCCCGGCCTGGGCGAGGCCGCTGAGGATCCGTTGGGCCAGATCATCGGTCGACACCGCCGGGCCCTTGAGTTCGGATTGCCAATTGATCGCCCGCGCCACCAGGTGCTCCCGGCCGTCGGGCCCCGGCTCCAAGATCGTGCGCGCGACGAAACCTATCCGGATGGCCTTGCCCCGCCAGTCGGTGAGATCCCAGGTGCTGCACAGCGTTTGGTCGGGCTTAGCCTTGACCGCCATGGCGAGCACCTTGGTTTCGTTCGGGTTGAGCTCGCGGGACGGCAGGTCCTCGGCGAAAGCCCTGCCGAAGGTGACTTCGACTTCGGGATTCTTGCCGCTGTTGATCAGCGATTCGCGGGTGTCGGTCGCCACCCCCATGGTCAGGTCCCACTTCAGCGGCCCCGGAATCGGGCGCTCGGGTGGGTCGATGTCCGACGGCCCGGTCCACACGTGCACGCCGTGGATGAGCCCGTCGGACATCACCACGGGTTCGGTGCGAATGATGCGATCGCGCTTGGGCGCGATGCTGGTCAGGGCCTGTCCGGTCTGGACCGATTCGGCGATCGCCGTTCGCACCGCGGCGAGATAGGGGCTGCGGCGCAGGAAGGTGGTGATCGGGACGAGATTCTTCAGTTGGCGCCCCTGCGCCACGACGGTGGGATCACCCCCGAGTGTCTCCACGAGCAACCAGTCGTGGGCCATGCGGCTGAGTTTACGGCGACGGGACGGATCCGGGGGAGCGGGTGAACCGGCGGGCGACCTCGCCGCTGTGCTCAGCGTGACTCCCGCGGCAGCTCCGCGAGTACCAGCCGCAGCACCTGCACCGCGCCGGCCTTGTCGAGCGGGTCGTTGCCGTTGCCGCACTTGGGGGACTGCACGCACGACGGGCACCCGCGGGGGCATTCGCACGCCTCGATGGCGGCGGCCGTCGCGGCGAGCCACGTGCGGGCCCGGCGGAAGCCCCGTTCGGCGAATCCCGCGCCGCCCGGATACCCGTCGTAGACGAAGACGCTGGGCAGCCCGTCGGGACCCGGTCCCACCGCGGTGGACAAGCCGCCGATGTCGCCGCGGTCGCAGCTGGCGACCAACGGCAGCAGCCCGATGGCGGCATGCTCGGCCGCATGCAATGACCCGGGAATCCGCGTGCCGTCAATACCCTTGCGCAGCAACGCATCCTCGGTGATGGTGTACATCACCGAGGTGGTGGCCAACGTGTGCTCCGGCATGTCCAACTCGATGAAGTCGATCACCTCCCCGGAGAGCAGGCGGCGCAGGTAGCCCACCACCCGGTGGGTGACCCGGACCGGGACCAGCCCGAGCGTGACCGGCCCGAAGGCCAGACGCTCACCGCTGCCGGTGACGACGATGTCGGTGATCTCCCGCGCGAACGTCGCATAACCGGGGTCCTCGGCGTGGACGAAGGCGATGCCCTCCTCGGTGTCCAGCGAATCCACCACGTAGCTCTCGCCCTGATGCAGGTACACCGCGCCCGGGTGCACCGAAGCCGGTGCCCGGCCGACGTCGGCGCTGCCCAACAGCCGCCCGGTGTCGGCCTCGACGATGACGATCTGCCCGCCCGTCGAGCCCCGGATGTCCACCGCGGCATGCGGTTCCAGGCCGGGCGCCGGAAAGTACTTTCCGCTTCGCCGCCGCAGCAGCCCGTCATCGACCAGGCCGTCCGCCACGTCGGTGGCGCCGAGTTCGCGCACCTCCGCGTCGTCCAGCGGCAGTTCGGTTGCCGCGCAGAGCAGTTGCGGCCCCAGGATGTACGGGTTCGTCGGGTCGATGACGACCCGCTCGACCGGCTTGTCCAGCAGCGCGGCCGGATTGTGCACCAGATACGTGTCCAGCGGATCGTCCCGGGCGATCAACACCACCAGCGCGCCCTGCCCGCGCCGACCGGAGCGGCCGGCCTGCTGCCAGAACGAGGCGACGGTGCCCGGAAAACCGGCGAGCACCACCGCGTCCAGCCCGGCGATGTCGACGCCCAACTCCAGCGCATTGGTGGTGGCCAACCCGCGCAACCGGCCCTCGGCCAGGGCGCGCTCCAGCGCGGTGCGGTCCTCGGCGAGATACCCGGCCCGATACGACGCCACCGTCCGGGACAGCTCGGGGGCGATGTCCTCCAGCCGCGCCTGGGCGCCCAGCGCGGTCAATTCCGCGGCGCGGCGCGACCGCACGAAGGTCAGGGTCTGCGCTCCCTCGGCGATCAGGTCGGCCATGACGCGCGCCGCCTCCGCGCCCGCCGAGCGGCGCACCGGTGCACCGTTCTCGCCGACCAGGTCGGTCCGCAGCGCGGGTTCCCACAGGGCCACGGTCCGCGCCCCCTGGGGTGAACCGTCTTTGGTGACCTCCTGCACCGGCAGCCCGATGAGCTCGGTGGCCGTCGCACCCGGGGAATCCGTTGTCGCGCTGGCGAAGATCACCGTCGGCGCACTCGAATAGCGGGCGCACAACCGCAACAAGCGGCGCAGCACCATCGCCACATTGGAGCCGAACACCCCACGGTAGTAATGACATTCGTCGACAACCACGAAGCGAAGACCCCGCAACAGCACCGCCCAGCGGGCGTGGTTGCGCAGGATCGACAAGTGGATCATGTCGGGGTTGGAGAACAACCAGCGGGAGCGTTCCCGCGCGAAGCGGCGCACCTCGGCGGGACTGTCGCCGTCGTAGGCGGTGGGAGCCACCGCAAAACCGGGTTCATGCAGCCGCGGAATCGCCGCGGTCAGGGCGTGCGCGGCCCGCAGCTGGTCATGCCCCAGCGCCTTGGTCGGCGACAGGTAGAGCACCCGGGCCCGCGGATCGGTCGCCAGCGCGTTGAGGACGGGAAGCTGATAGGCCAGCGACTTGCCCGAGGCGGTGCCGGTGCTCACCACCACGTGGCGGCCCGCGTAGGCCAAATCCGCGGCCGCGAACTGATGCGACCAGGGCGCGGCGATCCCGCGGTCGGCGAACGCCTTGACCACGTCGGGCTCGGCCCACGCCGGCCAATCGTGCGGCCGGCCACTGCGCGGTGGCAATTCGGCGACGTGGCGCAGCGGCCGTTCGTCCGTCGCGGTTCCGGCCAGCGCGGCGGCAAGCAGCTCACTGCCGAAGCTCGCCATCTCACCCCACACGGAATCGCTCTTCGAATCGGGCAAACACACAAGTCTGTCGCCGACGCGATGAACATGGTTGACTAATTGCGGTCGCAGCTTCTGTGTTCGTGTCAAACTTTCGCAGGATCGACGTTGCGGCCGCGGTTCCTGCGAGGTTAATCGGTCGGGTGAAGTTCCGGCGACTCAGCGAGGTATGGCGGTCGTACCAGGCCCGGGGCATCGAAAGGCGATGCCCCGCACCCAGAAGAAAAGGAAAGATCGAGAGATGCCACAGGGAACTGTGAAGTGGTTCAACGCGGAGAAGGGCTTCGGGTTCATTGCCCCCGAAGACGGCTCCGCGGATGTGTTTGTCCACTACACGGAGATCCAGGGTTCGGGCTTCCGCACCCTCGAAGAGAACCAGAAGGTCGAGTTCGAAATCGGCCACAGCCCGAAGGGCCCCCAGGCCACCGGAGTCCGCTCCCTGTAGGGAAGAGCAGACCTGAACGGACACCCCCCGTGCAGCCCCGCCCAGCGGGCCCAGCCGGGGGGTTTCCTTTTTCTATCGGTTCTATCGGTTTCTATCGGCACGGCGCCGCCGCGCCGATTGCCTCAAGACGCGGATGGGCGAGAGGGCCTACTGTCGGATGGCGTGAGCCAGCTTTCCTTCTTTACCGCGGAGTCGGTGCCGCCCGCGGTCGCCGATCTTTCGGGGGTGCTGGCGGCGTCCGGGCAGATCGTCACCGTCGGCGGTGCGGAGGCCCAGGGCGCTCGGCTTTCGGTGGTCGTGGACGCGCCCTGGCGGGCCTCCGCGCTGGCGGACATGATCCGCGAGGCCGGTCTGGCCGCCGAGATCGGCCGGACCGACGAAGACACCCCGCTGGTGCGGACGGCGGTGGACCCGTCGTTGAGCACGCTGGCGGCCGAATGGACGCGCGGCGCGGTCAAGACCGTGCCGCCGCGCTGGCTGCCCGGACCGCGCGAGCTGCGGGCCTGGACGCTGGCGGCCGGCAACCCCGAGGGCGAGCACTACCTGCTGGCGCTGGACCCCCACGCGCCCGACACCCACTCGCCGCTGGCGTCGGCGTTGATGCGCGTCGGGATCGCGCCCACGCTGATCGGCACCCGCGGCGGCCGGCCGGCGCTGCGCATCAGCGGCCGCCGCAGGCTATCGCGCCTGGTAGAGAACGTGGGGGAGCCGCCCGACGGTGCGGAGGCGCTGTCCCGGTGGCCGCGGGTCTAGCCACCGGACGACGCGCGATTTCGCGCCGCGTTCTCGAGCGTCGGTTTGCGTAGGCCCGCCCGAGGGTGCGAAATTGTCAGGTGCCGCAGGGCGAAGGAACGGTCGCGTACCTGAATTTCACCGGAATTTTCGAAGCCGACCTGTCATTCTTCCTGCAGGTGGTCTCGCAGGGGGGACCAATCAGGGATGGAGCGTAAGGGCAGTTGGCTGACCCGAAACTGAAGGACAGCGCCGGCGGCGGCAACGGAAGCCGCCGGCGACTCGTGATTGTCGAGTCGCCCACTAAGGCGCGCAAACTGGCCGGGTACCTGGGCTCCAGCTACATCGTCGAGTCGTCGCGCGGCCACATCCGCGACCTGCCCCGGGCCGCCGCCGACGTGCCCGCCAAGTACAAGTCGGAGCCGTGGGCCAGGCTGGGCGTGAACGTCGATCACGACTTCGAACCGCTCTACATCATCAGCCCGGAGAAGAAGAGCACCGTCACCGAGCTCAAGGGCCTGCTCAAGGACGTCGACGAGCTCTATCTCGCCACGGATGGCGACCGCGAGGGCGAAGCCATCGCCTGGCACCTGCTGGAGACCCTCAAGCCCAACATCCCGGTCAAGCGGATGGTGTTCCACGAGATCACCGAGCCGGCGATCCTGGAGGCCGCCGAAAACCCCCGCGACCTCGACATCGATCTCGTCGACGCGCAGGAGACCCGCCGCATCCTGGACCGCCTGTACGGCTACGAGGTCAGCCCGGTGCTGTGGAAGAAGGTCGCGCCCAAGCTGTCGGCGGGCCGGGTCCAGTCGGTGGCCACCCGGATCATCGTGCAGCGCGAGCGCGACCGCATGGCGTTTCGCAGCGCGTCCTACTGGGACATCGTGGCCCAGCTCGACGCCAGCGTGTCCGACCCGCAGGCGTCGCCGCCCACCTTCTCCGCCCGGCTGACCAATGTCGACGGCCTGCGCGTCGCCACCGGACGCGACTTCGACTCGCTGGGACAGCTGCGCAAGGCCGACGAGGTCACCATCCTCGACGAAGCAAGCGCGACCGAGTTGGCCGCCGGGCTGCGCGGCGCCCAGCTGTCCGTCGCCTCGGTCGAGGAGAAGCCCTACACGCGCCGGCCGTACGCGCCGTTCATGACGTCGACGCTGCAGCAGGAGGCCGGCCGCAAGCTGCGGTTCTCCTCCGAGCGCACCATGAGCATCGCCCAGCGGCTCTACGAAAACGGCTACATCACCTATATGCGTACCGACTCGACCACGTTGTCGCAGTCGGCGATCAACGCCGCCCGCAACCAGGCGCGTCAGCTCTACGGCGAGGAGTACGTCTCGCCGTCCCCACGCCAGTACACCCGCAAGGTGAAGAACGCCCAGGAGGCGCACGAGGCGATCCGGCCCGCCGGCGAGACGTTCGCCACCCCGGACGCGGTGCGACGCGAACTCGACGGCGACGAATTCCGGCTCTACGAGCTGATCTGGCAACGCACGGTGGCCTCGCAGATGGCCGACGCGCGCGGCACCACGCTGAGCCTGCGGATCGGGGGCCGCTCCGGCGAGCGTCAAGTGGTGTTCTCCGCCAGCGGTCGGACCATCACGTTCCCCGGCTTCCTGAAGGCCTACGTGGAGACGGTGGACGAGTTGGCTGGCGGCGAGGCCGACGACGCCGAGAGCCGGCTGCCGCAGCTCACCCAGGGCCAGCGGCTGGACGCCATCGAACTCACGCCCGACGGCCACGCCACCAACCCGCCGGCCCGCTATACCGAGGCGTCGTTGGTCAAGGCGCTCGAGGAACTGGGCATCGGCCGCCCGTCGACGTATTCGTCCATCATCAAGACCATCCAGGACCGTGGCTACGTGCACAAGAAGGGCAGCGCCCTGGTGCCCTCCTGGGTCGCGTTCGCCGTAACCGGTTTGCTGGAGCAGCATTTCGGCCGGCTGGTCGACTACGACTTCACCGCCGCGATGGAGGACGAGCTCGACGCGATCGCCTCGGGCCAGGAGCGGCGCACCGACTGGCTCAACAACTTCTACTTCGGCGGCGAGCACGGGGTGGCCGATTCGGTGGCCCGGTCCGGCGGCCTGAAGAAGCTCGTCGGCGTCAACTTGGAAGGCATCGACGCCCGAGAAGTCAACTCCATCAAGCTCTTTGACGACGAGCAGGGCCGTCCCGTCTACGTCCGGGTGGGCAAGAACGGGCCGTACCTGGAGCGCATGGTGACCGGCGACGACGGCGAGCGCACGCCGCAGCGGGCCAACCTCAACGACTCGCTGACCCCCGACGAATTGACCCTCGAGCTGGCCGAGCAGCTGTTCGCCACGCCGCAGGAGGGACGGGTGCTGGGCGTGGACCCGGCGACGGGCCACGAAATCGTCGCCAAGGACGGCAGATACGGCCCGTACGTGGCCGAGGTCCTGCCGGAGCCGCCACCCGGCGACGACGACGGCGGCGCCGCACCCGCGAAGAAGGGCAAGAAGCCCACCGGTCCCAAACCCCGCACCGGGTCGCTGCTGCGCACCATGGATTTGCAGACGGTCACGCTCGAGGACGCGCTGCGGCTGCTGTCGCTGCCCCGGGTGGTCGGTGTCGACCCCGAATCCGGCGAGGAGATCACCGCGCAGAACGGCCGCTACGGCCCATACCTGAAGCGCGGCACCGATTCTCGCTCGCTGGCCACCGAGGAGCAGATGTTCGACATCACCCTCGAGGAAGCGTTGAAGATCTACGCCGAGCCCAAACGCCGCGGCCGCCAGGGCGCCGCCGCGCCGCCGCTGCGTGAGCTGGGCGCCGACCCCGCGACCGGCAAGCCGATGGTGATCAAGGACGGCCGGTTCGGGCCGTACGTCACCGACGGCGAGACCAACGCGAGCCTGCGCAAGGGCGACGACGTGCTGTCGATCACCGACGAGCGGGCCGCCGACCTGCTGGCCGACCGCCGGGCCCGCGGCCCGGCGAAGCGTCCCGCCAAGAAGGCCGCCCGCAAGTCACCGGCCAAGAAGTCGGCTGCCAAGAAGACCGCCAAGCGCAGCTAGCCGCGCGCGTCGCTGGAAACCTCTTGCGGCGCAACCTCTTCCGGGGCGGCCAGCTTCACCGGCCGGGCCAGCTGGGTGGGCGCCCTGCGGCCGCGCAGCTCGACCACCTCGCCGACATCCCAGCACAGGGCCTCGGCATCCAGCGCGCCGCTGACGGCGATCGCCGACGCGAGCACGTGGCCGGGCTCGAGCTTGGCCAGCTCGGTCAGCCGGGCGGCCTCGTTGACCGGGTCGCCGATCACGGTGTACTCGAAGCGGGCCTGCGCGCCGATGTGGCCGGCGATGGCCCGCCCGGACGACACCCCGATGCCGAACTCCGCCGAACCGATCACCGGGAGCAGCTCGTCGTGCAATTCCCGGGCGGCGGCCAGCGCCCCGCCCGGTGAGTCGGGGTGCTCGATCGGCGCGCCGAAGATGGCCAGCGCGGCGTCGCCCTGGAACTTGTTGACGAAACCGCCGTGGCGGCCAACGGTTTCCACCACTACCCGGAAGAACTCGTTGAGCAGGTGGACCACCTCGGCGGGCGGGCGGGTCGAGGCCAGCTGGGTGGAGCCGACCAGGTCCACGAACAGCACCGCGACGTCGCGCTCCTGCCCGCCCAGCTCGGTGCCACGCTCCAGCGCGCGGCGGGCGACGTCCTCCCCGACGTAGCGGCCGAACAGGTCGCGCAGCCGCTGCCGCTCGGACAGGTCGCGCACCATGTCGTTGAAGCCCGCCTGCAGCAGGCCGAGCTCGCTGGCGTCGTAGATCTGCATGTGCGCGTTGTAGTTTCCGCGCTGCACCTCGCTCAACGCCCAGCGCAGCTGGCGCAGCGGGTCGGCGATCGACATGGCCACCAGCAGGGTGCTGATCAGCCCGACGCCCAGCGCGGTCAGCGCCAGCAACAGGATGGGGTTGAACAGGCTCTCCGGCGCGGCGTGCAGCAGCGAGGCCTTGTCCGCCACCACGGCCAGCACGATCGCCATCAGCGGCACCGCCGTGGACAGCATCCAGGTCAGGATCTGGCGCAGGATGACGCCGGGCGCCTTGACGTTCTCCGGCACCCCACTGCGCAGGGCGGCGACCGCCACCGGCCGCAACACCCGTTCGGATTGCAGGTAGCCGATGATCGCCGTGGCGGCGGCGCCCAGCGCGGTCGCGACCGAGACGACCGGCGCCGCGAACTTGGCCACCGACCAGCTGGCCACGATGAACACCACGCCGCCGATGCACCAGTACGCGACCGTGCTCAGGGTGCGGTAGTACGGCATGCGCAGCGCGCGGCTGCGGGCGAGTTCGGTGGCGACCGGATCGGTCTCCGCGAGCATGTTGTCGCGGCGCTGCCAGCGGAAGACCGGCATCAGCAGCTTGAGGTTGACCACGACGCCGACGAGGAACAGGACGACCAACGAGCTCGAGAAGATCGCCAGGTTGAGCGTCGGCAGGTCCTGCAATTCGATGCGATCCTGCGGCGGCAACCCGTAGCGCAGGAAGCCGAGCACGAACAGCGCGCCGATGATGTCGGCCTGCAACATGCTCAGCGCGAACAGCGGCCACGGGGTGCGCACCACCCACCGGACGAATGCGCTGATCCGCCCCGGTAGTGCCGCCGCCGTAGTCACCAACCCACCGTATCGGGCGGCGGCGACGTCCCGGAAACTTAATAACGATCTCGGCAGGTCGCGCGGGGGGCCCCGACGACCGCAGAGATCACGGAATGGTCGCGGTACGGTAGCCGATCGGTATCTGTCGGCCTCGCTGTCTACTGTTACCGATGATGTCCGGGGTGTTTGCGCGGCTGGTAGGCCAAGACGCGGTGACGGCCGAGCTGCTCGCCGCCGCCAGAGCCTCCCGCGGTGACCCAGCCCACAGCGAGGCGGGCGCCGGGACTATGACACATGCCTGGCTGATCACCGGTCCGCCGGGCTCGGGGCGCTCGGTGGCCGCGCTGTGCTTCGCGGCCGCGCTGCAGTGCACCGCCACCGTCGAAGACGGGGGCCCGGGCTGCGGGCGCTGCCACGCGTGCACGACGACCATGGCCGGCACGCACGCCGACGTGCGCCGGGTGATCCCCGAGGGCCTGTCCATCGGCGTCGACGAGATGCGCGCGATCGTGCAGATCGCGTCGCGGCGCCCGGCCACCGGGCATCGCCAGATCGTGGTGATCGAAGACGCCGACCGGTTGACCGAGGGCGCCGCCAACGCGCTGCTGAAGGTCGTCGAGGAGCCGCCGCCGTCGACGGTGTTCCTGCTGTGCGCGCCGTCGGTGGATCCCGAGGACATCGCCATCACGCTGCGGTCGCGGTGCCGGCACGTGGCGCTGGTGACACCGTCGACCGAGGCGATCGCCCGCGTGCTGGTGGACAGCGACGGCCTGAGTCCCGAAACCGCGGACTGGGCGGCGTCGGTCAGCGGCGGCCACGTGGGCCGGGCGCGCCGGCTGGCCACCGACCCGGAGGCCCGCGCGCGCCGGGAGCGGGCGCTGGGACTGGTGCGCGACGCCGCGACCCCGTCGCGGGCCTACGCCGCCGCCGAGGAGTTGGTGGCCGCGGCCGAGGCCGAGGCGGTGGTGCTGACCGCGGACCGCGCCGAGGCCGAGACCGAGGAGCTGCGCACGGCCCTCGGCGCCGGCGGCACCGGCAAGGGCACCGCGGGCGCGATGCGCGGCGCGGCCGGGGCGATCAAAGACCTTGAGCGGCGGCAGAAGTCGCGCCAGACGCGGGCCTCGCGCGACGCGCTGGACCGGGCGCTGATCGACCTGGCGACCTATTTCCGGGATGCGCTCCTGGCCGCCGCGAACGGCGGGGCGGTGCGGGCCAACCATCCGGACATGGCCGAGAAGGTCGCGGCGCTGGCCGCGCATGCCCCGCCCGACCGGCTGCTGCGCTGCATCGAGGCGGTCCTCGAGTGCCGGGAGGCGCTGGCGATCAACGTCAAGCCGAAGTTCGCCGTCGACGCCATGGTCGCCACGATCGGCCAGCAACTGCGCGCCCAGGAACCGCGCGACTGATTTCGTGGTGCCCGCCCGCCTGCCGTAGACTCGTGCCGCCCGGCGTGTGGGCACCAGCCGCCTTAGCTCAGTCGGTAGAGCGATTCACTCGTAATGAATAGGTCAGGAGTTCGATTCTCCTAGGCGGCTCCATTTCTTCCCGGGTCAGGCCGGGGCCAGAAAACCCACCGGGCCCGACGCGATGCACAACGCCAGCGCGGCGGTGTTGGCCCGCACGGTGATCGCGTCCCCGGCGCCCGGCAGGCGCGCGAAGACCCGGTTGAGCCCGGGATGCACCGGCACTTTGACCTCGGGCCCCTGCGTCATCGACAGCGTCATCGACCCGTCGCTGTTGGCCAGGTAGTTCAGCTCGACGGTCCAGTCGGCGGGCAACAGCGGCCCGTCGAGGGCCAGGCGCGCGGGTTTGTCCGGTTGCGCGAAATAGCCGCATCGCGGCATCGGCCCCGGCGCGATGGTACGGACCCAGGTCACCCGCGCCTTGACCAGACGGCCGGAGCTATCCAGCATGCGCAATTGCGTTGTCGCCGGCGCGAATTCGGGCCTGTCGCGCAGCAGGGCGAACATGTGGCTGGCCAGATTCTCCGGTGCGGCCACCCGTTGCAGCACCAGCGGATCGACCTCGGAGTCCAGCAGCGGCGCGTCCGAGGCGGCATGGGCCGCGGCCAGCGACGCCTGGGCGTTGCGCAGATAGGGCTGGGCCGGGTTGTCGCGCCAGCTGGTCAAGAACGTGGCCGTCGAGTACAGGCTGCTGACCGCGAACAACACCGCAAAACCCGCGGTTACCACGGCGCGTTTCGGCGACGCGTCGAGCCAGCCCGGGCCGGCCGGGCGGTTCGGGGCGCACAGCGCGACGGCGGCCAGCAGCGCCAGCATGACGACTAGATCCGGGAAATACCGCAGCGTCTGGGCGAGTTCCAGCGCGGTCTGCTTCGACGAGCGCATCAGATAGATCGGCACCTGGCAGGCCACGGCGTAGCCCGCGGCGGTCAGCCACACCGGCCCGATGCGCCGCTTGCGCGCCAGCGACACCGCCAGCGCGCCGCCCAGCACCAGCCAGCCCAGCGCCATCACCGACGGCGGGGGCGTGGCCCAGGGCGAGGCCGGCGCCCACCGGTCCCAGTGCCAGGGGCCGCCGGCCAGCCCCGGCACGATGCCGTGCGTGATCGATCGCGCCAGCAGCCGCCCCGTCATTGACAGGTCGGAACTCCACCGCCGCTGATTGACCACGGCCAGATAGAGCACCACCCAGGCCGCGGTGAGCGCCAGCGCCGCGACCCACAACCGCGCGCCGGCCCGCCACACCGCCGCGAGCGCCGATCCCAGCCCCCCGTCACCGGTCACGTGGCGCAGCAGCGCGGCGACCGCGAACGCGACGAACGGGATCACCGCGGCCTTCTCGAAGAACAGCAGCCCGCCGAAGTAGACCAGCACCCCGGTCACCGCGTAGCGCCGGTTGCCGGTGCGCACCAGCAGGACGGCGTCGGCGCACACCCAGGCCAGCGCCGCCAGCATCGGCAGCGAGTTCAGCGCCGCCGCCCACCAGGCGAACCCGGGCACGGCGAGCGGGGTGAACAACGCGAACGTCAACGGGATCAGCAACACCGGCCGCCAGCCCAAGATGACGTGCAGCGCGCGCAGCAACGCCAGCGACGCCAGCAGCTGCAGCACCACCAGGCTGACCGCCGGCCACGTCCAGTCCAGCGGCGCCAGCCGGATGATGGTGCCCGCGAGCAGGAATGCCGCCGGCATGACGTGGCCGTCGTGATCGTGGAACAGGTACGACGGCGCGAGCAGGTTATGCGTGCCGGCCTTGCCGATCAGAATCAGGTCGTCCCAATAGAAATAGCCCCCGAACGCCAGCGCCGCGCGGACCGCCAGCTGCACCGCGATGAGCGCCGCGGCCGCCGCCGCTATGTATGGTGGGCCGGTGCGTGCACTGGTTACCGGGGCAGCCGGATTCATCGGCTCGACGCTAGTCGACCGCCTGTTGGCCGACGGCCACACGGTCGTGGGGCTGGACAACTTCGCGTCCGGCCGCGCGAGCAACCTCGAGCACCTGGCCGACAACCCGGCACACGTCTTCGTCGAGGCCGACATCGTGACCGCGGACCTGGAGGCCATCCTCGACGAGCACCGCCCGGAGGTGGTGTTTCACCTCGCCGCCCAGATCGACGTGCGGCACTCGGTGGCCGACCCGCAGTTCGACGCCTCGGTCAACGTGATCGGCACGGTGCGCCTGGCCGAGGCCGCGCGCCGGGCCGGGGTGCGCAAGGTCGTGCACACCTCCTCGGGCGGCTCGATCTACGGCGTCCCGCCGCGGTACCCGACGCCCGAGACGGTGCCGACCGATCCGGCTTCGCCGTATGCCGCCGGGAAGGTGGCCGGCGAGATCTACCTGAACACCTTCCGCCACCTCTACGGTCTGGACTGCTCACACATCGCGCCGGCCAACGTCTACGGCCCCCGCCAGGACCCGCACGGGGAGGCCGGCGTGGTGGCGATCTTCGCCCAGGCGCTGCTATCGGGTAAGTCCACCAAGGTTTTCGGTGACGGCGGCAACACTCGCGACTACGTTTTCGTCGACGACGTGGTGGACGCGTTCGTCAAGGCGTCCGGGGACGCCGGCGGCGGGCAGCGTTTCAACATCGGCACCGGCGTCGAAACCTCGGACCGGCAACTGCATACGGCGGTGGCCGCGGCCGTCGGGGGGCCCGACGACCCGGAGTTCGCGCCGCCCAGGCTCGGTGACCTCAAGCGATCCTGCCTCGACATCGGTTCGGCCGCAGAGGTTTTGGGTTGGCGACCGAAGGTCGAGCTGACCGAGGGGGTGCGCCGCACGGTGGATTACTTCCGGCGGACGCACGCCGGCTAGCTAGCCTCGGGCGCCTGCGCGGAATCCAACGCGATCGCCCGGGCCAGCCGCGCGTAGCGCAGCTCCAAGTCCTTGAACCGCATGTAGGTGCTGAGCGTGGTGAAACAGAAGGCCATGACCAGCGCGTAGAGCATCAGGTCGGTGCCGCGGCGCACCCCGAACCACTGCGCCACGACGGTGGTGTCGTCGGGCCGCAGCACGGCGTAGATGCCGGCCAGCACGAACACCACATAGCCGACCTTGACCCAGGCCCGGGACCGCGCGTTGCGGCGCGACCGCAGCAGATAGACCAGCAGCGCGACGATCGATCCGATCAGCAGCACCTGGATCCAGTTCATGGTGTCCTCCCTCGCAGGAACCCGTCGAAGATGATGTTGACGCCGTTGAGCAGCGGCTGCCCCTTCGACTTCGAGTATTCGGTGTAGAGCACCTCGACCGGTTCTTCGGCGACGCGCCAATGGTTTTCGTCGATCAGCATGATGAACTCGTTGGCGTGGCTCATGCCGCTCATCGTGATGTCCAGCCCGTCGGCGACCTTCTTGTTGAACACCCGCAGGCCGTTGTTGGTGTCGGTCAGCCCGAGCCGGCGACCGCGCCGGCTCAACCGCGCTGCCGTCTGCAGCACGATCCGTTTCAGCAGCGGCGGCCGCGCGACCTGCTGGGTGCCGAACCGGGTCCCGATGACCACGTCGACGTCCCCGACGCGCAGCCGGTCCACCATGGCGGCGAGGTCCTTGACGCGATGCTGGCCGTCGGCGTCGAACGTGGCGAAAACCTCGGCGCCGGGCTGCTTGCGGGCGTACTCGACGCCGGTCTGGATGGCCGCGCCCTGCCCGAGGTTGATGGGATGGCGAACCAGGTGAGCGCCCGCGCGCCGGGCGATCTCACCGGTGCCGTCGGCGCTGCCGTCGTCCACGCAGACGACGTGGTCGAATACCGAGCGCACGTCGGCTATCACCTCGGCGATGACAGCTGCTTCGTTGAAGGCGGGAATGACGACCCAGACGACCGAATATTGCGTTTCCGTACCCATCTAAGCCCACAAGGTACACGCTGGTGCAGGCCAGATCAGCCCGTTGCGCGTCCGGCGCGCGACAGCGCCACCAGATGGACTCCGATGCCCACCAGTGGCCCGCACAGCAATCCGACCACGGTGCGGGTCTGCAGGGACAGCGGCAGCAACAGCAGCAAACCCGACGCGACCGTGGCGCCAACCCAGCCCACCGAGTAGGCGCGGTGCAGCGCGGCGGCCACCGCGGCGGCGCCGGTCAGCGTCAGCATGGCGATCGCCACCGCGGCCGCGGTCAGCCAGGCCAGCAGGGCGCTGCTGGCGTGGTACTGCGGCCCGAAGGCGAATCGCAACAGCCAGGGGCCCACGGCGCCCGCGGCCAGCACCCCGACCGCGCCGATGCCCGCGACGATGCCGGCCGGGGCGATCAGCGCGCGCACCCGGTCGCTGCGCTCGTCGACGAAATGCGCAATTAGGTTGCCCTGCATGGCCGTCAGCGGCACCAGCAGCGGCGCGCGGGTCAACGTGACGGCCAGGATGATCACCCCGCCCTCGGCGCCGAGCTCGGCGCTGGTGAGCTTCAGCAGCACGGGAAAACCCATCACCAGGATGGCGCTGGCGCCGGCCGCGGTGATCGAATGCGCGGCGCCCCGCAGGAAGGTCGCGGTGCCGCCCGGGGTGAGCAGCCGCGCGGCCGCGCGGGTGGCCGGCGAGGCCACCAGCAGGATCAGCCAGGCGATCGCGCCGCCGACCGTCGCCCACAGGAAGCCGGTCAGATGCCAGCCCAGCACCACGGTGGCCGCCGCGATCGCGACGCGGATGACCGCGTCGGTCACCATCAGCGCCCCGTACTGGGTCCACTGGTTGATGCCGGCCAGCATGCCCAGCAGCGTGGTGTGCACGCAGAAGCCGGCCAGCCCGGCGCACAGCAGCGCCACCGACAACCAGCGCTCCTCGACGAAAACCCGACCGCTCCACAGCGGCGCGGTCCCCGCGATCACGACGGCCGCGGCCACCCCGAGCAGCGCGCCGACCCGCAGCGGGTGGGTGCGCTTGGTCGGCGCGACGTCGAGGTAGGCGCAGGCGCGGACCTCGCGGGTGGTCTCTTGGAGCAGCCCGAAGGCGGCGCCGCTGACCAACCCGAAGGCCCCCCAGAAGACGCCGAACACCGAGAAGCCACTGGGCGCGAGGTCGCGGGCCGCCAGGTAGATCACGCCGTAGCCGCACAGGGCGGTCACGGCGGTGGCGGTGCCGACGCGGGCCATGCTGCCGCGCGCCACCGGCCCCTGCGAGGCGCTGATTTCGGTCATCGGGGCAGCGCTTTCAGCGGACCGCGCCGATGTATCGCCACAATTTGAAAATAGTAAGTGTCCGCACCGCTCGCCCGGCGCGGCGCTCGGGTTCGCTAATGTGAGCCGCTGTCGGAAAGGACCCATGGCCGCCTACCGCGTCTTCGGTGTTTCGCTGTTGCTCACCGTGGTGGCCCTCGTGCTGGGGTATGCCCACGGTGGCCTCGAGGATCTCTTCCTGCTGCTGGTGTTGGCCGTCCTCGAGGTGTCGCTGTCGTTCGACAACGCCATCATCAACGCCGCGATCCTGAAGCGGATGAGCCCGTTCTGGCGGCAGATGTTCTTGACCGTCGGGATCGTCATCGCCGTGTTCGGGATGCGTTTGTTGTTCCCGTTGGTCATCGTGTGGGCGACCGCGGGGATCGGCCCCGTGCGGGCGATGGAACTGGCGCTGCATCCGCCGCCGAACGGCGCGCTGGAGTTCGCGGACGGCTCGCCGAGCTACGAGAAGATGATCCTGTCCGCCCATCCGCAGATCGCGGCCTTCGGTGGGATGTTCCTGTTGATGCTGTTCCTGGACTTCGTCTTCCACGACCGAGATATCAAGTGGCTCAAGTGGATTGAGGTTCCGTTCGCCCGTATCGGGCGACTCGGCCAGGTGTCGGTGGTGGTGGCCGGCGCCACGCTGGTGCTCGTCGGCTCGCGGTTGACGCATTCGGCCGACGAGCGTGCCACGGTGTTGACCGCCGGGGTGCTGGGCCTGGTGACCTACCTGGTGGTCAACGGGTTGAGCCGCGCGTTCCGGCCGGCCAACGTCGAGGGCATGACGGTCGGCGAGGCGGTCGGCAGGGCGGGTTTCACCCTGTTCCTCTATCTGGAGGTGCTCGACGCCGCGTTCTCGTTCGACGGGGTCACCGGCGCCTTCGCGATCACCTCGGACCCGATCGTCATCGCGCTGGGGCTCGGGTTGATCGGCTCGATGTTCGTGCGGTCCATCACCATCTACCTGGTCAAGCAGGAAACCCTCGACCGGTACGTCTACCTGGAACACGGCGCGCACTGGGCGATCGGCGCGCTGGCCGTGATCATGCTCGGATCCATCAATCCGGGTTTGCAGGTGCCCGAGGCGGTCACCGCCTCGGTGGGTGTGGTCTTCATCGGGGCGGCGCTGGGCTGGAGCCTGCTGCGCAACCGGCGCAGGGCGCCATCGCGGGCTAGTGGCGATCGCAAGCGCGGCGAAGCCGGGCGCGGCGGGTCGCCACCATCGGGCTAGTGCCCCTCGGCCTTGAACCGGTCCACCGAGCGCTGAATCTCGGCCTCGGCCTCCGCACGGCCGACCCAGTCCGCCGCCTTGACGAACTTGCCCGGCTCCAGGTCCTTGTAGTGCACGAAGAAGTGCTTGATCACGTCCAGCTCGAACTCGGGCACGTCGCCGATGTCCTGGATGTGGTCCCAGCGGTGGTCGCCGGCCGGCACGCACAAAACCTTGTCGTCGCCGCCCTTTTCGTCGGTCATCCGAAACATGCCCACCGGGCGGGCCTCCACGATCACCCCGGGAAACACCGACTGCGGCAACAGCACCATGGCGTCCAGCGGGTCGCCGTCCTCGCCGAGGGTGTCCTCGATGTAGCCGTAGTCGGTCGGGTAGCCCATCGCGGTGTACAGGTAGCGGTCCAGACGCACCCGTCCGGTCTCGTGGTCGATCTCGTATTTGTTCCGCTGGCCCTTGAGGATCTCGATGGTCACGTCGAATTCCACCGCGTCGGCTCCTTGTCTGAGTGTCTGCATGGGCAGGCCAATTTTGCTCTGCTACACCCTAGTCGAGCCCATCGGCGCCGATTCGGCAGAATGGGTTCAGACAGTCAGGAGAGTGATGGCCCGTACTCGCTGGCAAAAATCCACCCCAGTGTTGATCGGGTTGGGCGTGCTGGCGTTCGTCGCTGCCGTGGTGGTGGCGGCGACGTTTTTCACCACGACCGGGCACGGCGCGGGCAGCGCGCGCGCCCCGATCCCGCCTCCGCACGCGCCCACGGTCAAACCCGGCATGGTCCCGGTGAGCGACACCGCCGAGTTACCCAGCGGGCCCGGCGTGGGCGCCGCGCTGGCACCGGTGGCGGGCGATCCCAACCTGGGCAGGCTCGGCGGCCGGATCACCGACGCCCTCACCGGAAAAGAGCTGTGGCAGGTGGCCGACGACATGCCGCTGGTGCCGGCGTCGACCAACAAGGTGCTGACGGCCGCCGCCGCCCTGCTGACGTTGGACCGCCAGGCCCGGATCAGCACCCGGGTGGTCGCGGGCAGCCAGAACGCCCAGGGCCCCGTCGTGCTGGTGGGCGCCGGCGATCCGGTGCTGTCGGCGGCGCCGCCCGGGCAGGACACCTGGTACCGCGGCGCGGCCCGCATCAGCGACCTCGTCGAACAGATCCGGCGCAGCGGGGTGACCCCGACCGCGGTGCAGGTGGACACCTCGGCGTTCAGCGGCCCGACGATGGCGCAGGGCTGGGATCCCGCCGACGTCGACAACGGCGACATCGCGCCGATCGAGTCGGTGATGATCGACGCCGGGCGCATCCAGCCGACCACGGTCAACTCCCGGCGGTCCCGGACGCCGGCGCTGGACGCCGGCCGCGAGCTGGCCAAGGCGCTGAACCTCGATCCCGCCGCGGTGACGATCGCGACGGCGCCGTCCGGCGCGCGGCAGCTGGCCGTCGTGCAGTCGGCGCCGTTGGTCCAACGGCTCTCCGAGATGATGGACCACTCCGACAACGTGCTGGCCGAATGCATCGCCCGTGAGGTGGCGGCCGCGATCAACCGGCCGCGCAGCTTCGCCGGCGCGGCCGACGCGGTGACCAACCGGTTGAGCACCGCCCACGTCGACACCGCGGGCGCGGCGCTGCTGGACTCCAGCGGGCTTTCGGTCGACGACCGGCTCACGGCCAAGACGCTCGACGGGGTGCTGCAGGCCGCCGCCGGGCCCGACCAGCCGTCGCTGCGGGCGCTGCTGGACCTGCTTCCGATCGCCGCCGGCAGCGGGACGCTGGGCGACCGGTTCCTCGACGCCTCGACCATCCAGGGTCCCGCCGGCTGGCTGCGGGCCAAGACCGGCTCGCTGACCAACATCAACGCGCTGGCCGGGGTGCTCACCGACCGCAGCGGCCGGGTGCTCACCTTCGCATTCATCTCCAACGACGCGGGCCCCAACGGCCGCAACGTGATGGACGCGCTGGCGACCCGGCTCTGGTTCTGCGGGTGCTCATGACGCCGGCGTCGGAACTGACGCTGGGCACCGCCGTCGACTGGCAATTCGCGGCCACGGTCGGCCGGCGGCTGGCCCGGCCCGGGCCACCGTCCAGCGACTACACCCGGCGCCAGGTGATGGACGAACTGGTGGACGCGGCCGCCAAGGCCGAACCCCTGGTCCGTGACGTCACCGGCCTGGTCGCGGATGGTGCCGTGCCCGCCGCGCGCATCGTCGACCGCCCGGAATGGGTCGCCGCCGCGGCCGAGTCGATGCGGGTGATGATGAACGGCGCGGAGAAGCCGCGCGGGTTTCTCACGGGCCGGGTCACCGGCGCGCAGACCGGCGCCGTCCTGGCCTACGTCTCGTCGGGGATCCTCGGCCAATACGACCCCTTCGCCACCGATAACGGGGCCAGGGCCGGCTGCCTGCTGCTGGTGTACCCGAACGTCATCGCCGTCGAGCGGCAGCTTCGGATCGAGCCGTCCGATTTCCGGCTGTGGGTGTGCCTGCACGAGGTCACCCATCGCGTGCAGTTCACCGCCAACCCGTGGCTGCCCGACTACATGTCGCAGGCGCTGGGCCTGCTGACCCGCGACGCCGGTGACGACCTCGGGGAGGTGGTGAGCCGGCTCGCCGACTACGCCCGCAATCGCGGCAATCAGAACTCCGACGCCAACTCGGCGGGCATCCTCGGTCTGGTGCGGGCGGTGCAGTCCGAGCCTCAGCGCCACGCCCTGGATCAGCTGCTCGTGCTGGGCACGCTGCTGGAGGGCCACGCCGACCACGTCATGGATGCCGTCGGGCCGATCGCCGTGCCGTCGGTGGCCACCATCCGCCGCCGCTTCGACGAGCGCCGCCACCGCAAGCAACCGCCCCTGCAGCGCTTGCTGCGCGCACTGCTGGGACTCGACGCCAAGCTCAGCCAATACACGCGCGGCAAGGCGTTCGTCGACCACGTCGTGGGCCAGGTGGGCATGGCGCGATTCAACGCCATCTGGGCGGGGCCCGAAACGCTGCCGCTGCCCATCGAGATCGAAGAGCCCCAGCGATGGATCGACAGGGTGCTGTAGGCCGGCTGCGCGCGGCGGTCGAGGCGTTCGTCAAGACGCACCTCGCCGCCGTCGACCAATGGTGCGTGGCCCTGTCCGGTGGCCCGGATTCGTTGGCGCTGACCGCGGTGGCGGCCCAGCTGCGGCCCACCACCGCGGTGGTGGTGGACCACGGCCTGCAACCCGGCTCGGCCGACGTCGCCGAAGCCGCCCGGGCGCAGGCCGTCGCACTGGGATGTGTTGCGGCGCAAGTGATTCGGGTGCAGGTCGGCACGGAGGGTGGTCCCGAAGCCGCGGCCCGCGCGGCCCGCTACGCCGCGCTGGCCGCCTACCACGACGGCCCGGTGCTGCTCGGCCACACGCTCGACGACCAGGCCGAGACGGTGCTGCTCGGGCTGGGCCGGGGGTCCGGCGTGCGCTCGATCGCCGGGATGCGCCCCTACGATCCGCCGTGGTGCCGGCCGTTGTTGGGGGTCCGGCGTGCGGTGACGCACGACGCGTGCCGGGAGCTGGGCCTGACCGCATGGCGCGATCCGCACAACAGCGACCCCCGCTTCACCCGGACCCGGTTGCGTGCCGAGGTGTTGCCGCTGCTCGAAGACGTGCTCGGCGGGGGCGTCGCCGAGGCGCTGGCCCGCACCGCGACCGCGCTGCGGGAGGACGGCGAGTTGATCGACACGCTCGCCGCCCGGGCGCTGCCCGGCGCCAAGGCGGGCGATGGGCTACGGGTCTCGGCGCTGGCGACGCTGGACGCGCCCGTGCGGCGGCGCGTGATCCGGGCCTGGCTGCTGGCGGGCGGCGCAACGGGGCTGACCGACAAGCAGATTCGGGGGGTCGACACCCTGATCACCGCGTGGCGCGGCCAGGGCGGCGTGGCGGTGGGGTCGTCCGTGCCCGACGAGCGGTTGTTCGCGGGCCGCCGCGACGGCGTTTTGACGCTGTGGCGCGAACCGGTCGGCTGACCGCAATATCGGGGCCGCCGTTGGTTATCCGCCCGCCGGCGTGGCACTCTGTGGGCGTGGCCCAGATCTCCTCGGCGATCACCCCCGCCCAGCCCGCGGAGCTCTACCCCGGGGATATCAAGTCTGTCCTGCTGACGGCGGAGCAGATTCAGGCGCGAATCGCCGAACTCGGCCGCGAAATCGGGGAGCACTACCGCGACGCCGCGAGCGAGACCGGCCAGGACCTGCTGTTGATCACCGTGCTCAAGGGCGCCGTGATCTTCGTCACCGACCTGGCCCGCGCGATCCCGGTGCCGACGCAGTTCGAATTCATGGCCGTCAGCTCGTACGGATCATCGACGTCCTCGTCGGGTGTGGTGCGCATCCTCAAGGACCTGGACCGCGACATCCAAGGCCGCGATGTCCTGATCGTCGAGGACGTCGTGGACTCGGGCCTGACCCTGTCGTGGCTGCTGCGCAACCTCAAAACGCGGCATCCGCGGTCGCTGAAGGTGTGCACGCTGCTGCGCAAGCCGGACGCGAAGGGAGCCCACGTCGACATCGCCTACGTGGGCTTCGACATCCCGAACGACTTCGTCGTCGGCTACGGCCTCGATTACGACGAGCGCTACCGCGACCTGTCCTACATCGGCACCCTGGACCCCAGGGTCTACCAGCAGTAGCTCGCGGCGATCGCAAGCGCGGCGAAGCCGGGCGCGGCAGGTCGCCGCCATCCGGCTTCGCGGCGATCGCGAGCGCGGCGAAGCCGGGCGCGGCGGGTCGCCGCCATCCGGCCGGGTCAGTCCAGTTCCCACACGGCGGTGACCGAGAAGTTCACGGTCTGCTGGCCGGGCTCGAGCGGGACCATCGACGGCATGGCGCGCGGCGTCGGCGTCCCGACCGGCGGGGGGTTGCCGGTGGCCTCCGAGATGGACAGCACCCGGCCCAGCCGGAGCCCGGACAGCTGGGCGTACTGCTCGGCGCGGCCCTTGGCGTCGTTGAACGCCCGCGCGCGGGCGTCCTTGACCAGCTGCGAGTCGTCGGCGATGGAATAGCGGACCGACCTGATCCGGGTGGCGTCGCCGCCCGTGCCGACGACGAGGGCCAGCAACCGCGACGCGGCGTCGGGCGGGTGGATCTTGACGGCGACGGCGTTGGTGGCGCGGTACCCGGTGATGTCGGCCGTGCCGCTGGGGCCAGGGTTGTTGTACTGCGGCGCCAGGGTGACTTCGGTGGTGCTGATGTCCTTGTGCTCGACGCCGGCGCCGAGCAGCGCGTTGATGACCGCCTGCTGACGGTCGTTGGTCTGGTTCATCGCGGTGGTCACGTCGGGGGCGGTGAATTCGATACCGACGTCGGCGGTCAGCGTGTCCGGGACGCCTTGCACTTGCCCGGTTCCCAACACCGTTACCTGGCGGGGGTTGGCGCCCGGGTGCGACGGGCTGGGCTCGTCGCATGCCGACGCCGCCGCGACGGTCAGGCCGGCCGCGGCCACCGCGATCGATCGGCGGACAAGGTTCGAGGCGTTGGTTGCGACCGGCATGCCTGGCACCCTAGCCGCTGGCCCCACGGTCCGTGTTGTGAATTTCCGGTCAAGTGGTCGGTGCCGGGGGCCGGGTTCCCGGCCCAGTCCGGTTCGTGGATGCGAATAGTGATGTGCGAGAGCCAGTTTGACACCAGCACCATGGCGACGATCACGACGATGATCACCACCAGGGGTAGCTCCAGGGCCAGGCTGAGCCATATCGGCCGTGTTGCCGCCGGACCCGCCATGAACCCGACCGGCAGTGCCTGGGCAGCATAGCCAGCGGCCGGATTGGGTCAGCGGGTCGTCCGGCGCCGGTTCACCGGTACCCCGAGCAAAGCAAAATCGGCGCTGCGGCGCGCTCATATAGGAACATATATGACTCCAATCATATTGGATTACCGCGATATTCATGCTGAATCCAAAAGTCGCAGCGGATCCGACCAGCTAAATGAATAGTTGTCCAACCGGCCGTGAAAAGGCGACCCGAAGGCTGTCATCATCCGAGGTCACCCGCCTAACGTGACGAGAGTCGGACTCGGCGCCGGTGATCGTCGCTGAAAGCTGGTTAATTGAAAGGGTTTTGAGGACTCACCATGTCTTTTCTGATGGCACGCCCGGAAATTCTCGATGCGGCTTCGCGTGAGCTGCACGGCATCAATGCCGCAGTGCAGGAGAATAATTCGGCGCTCGCCGTGGCGACGATGGCGGTGGCCCCCGCCGCCGCCGATGCGGTGTCGATACTGACGGCCGCCCGGTTCTCCCAACACGGACAGCTCTTCCAGGAGATCAGTGCGCAGGCGGCGGCGGTTCGCGAGCAGTTGGCGACGACGCTTGGCATCAGCGCCAGTTCGTATGCCGCCACGGAACTCGCCAACGCCGCCGCGGTCGGTTAGGCGAGGACACGATGCTGGACTTTGCGCAGTTGCCGCCGGAGATCAATTCCGCGCTGATCTATTCGGGGCCAGGTTCGGGGCCGTTACTGGTCGCCGCGGCGGCATGGGGCGGCCTGGCCGCCGGCCTGCATTCCGCGGCTTCGTCCTACGGGTCGGTGATCGCGGGCATCGAGGGCGGCCCATGGCAGGGGCCCGCCGCGACGTCCATGCTCACCGCGGCCGTGCCGCAAGTGGCGTGGCTGAGCGCCACGGCCGGACAGGCCGAACAGGCGGCGAACCAAGCGGTGGCAGCGGCGGGTGCCTACGAGGCGGCATTCGCCGAAACGGTGCCGCCGCCGGTGATCGCGGCGAACCGGGCGTTGCTGATGGAGTTGCTGGCGACGAACTTCCTCGGGCAGAACACCCCGGCGATCGCGGCCACCGAGGCGCAATACGCCGAGATGTGGGCCCAGGACGCCGCCGCGATGTACGAATATGCCGGCGCTTCGGCGGCGGCGTCGACCTTGCCCGCGTTCGAACCGGCGGCGCCCACCACGGACCCCGCCGGCGTCGCCGGTCAGGCCGCCGCGGTGGCCCGGGCCGCCGGCGCGAGCGGGAGCGACAGCGCGCAGGGGCTCGACGCGGTGCCCCAGACCCTGTCGGCGCTGGCCGGGCCGACCAACACGTCCCCGTCGCCGGCCAATCCCACGCTGTCCCTCGGTGGAATCGGCATGAACCCCGAGGGCGACGGCATTGTCGTGGGGGGCCCGTTGGGGGATCTGTTGGAGGGCCTGACCGGGTCTCAAACCCTCGATGCCAGCACGCCTTTCGACGCCTTCATCCGTTTGATTTCGCCGACGCGGTTGTTTACCACGGCGTTCAAGGACATCCAAAGTCTCGCGCAGGGCTTCATGCCCGCCGCGAAGTCCGCCGCCGAGGGCGTCGCCAAGGCCGCGGAAGCGGCCCTTCCCGCCGTTTCGGGTGCGGGACTGGGCTCGATCGGCGCGATCGGCGGGGCCGTCGGCAAGGCGGCATCGATCGGCGGATTGGCGGTGCCCGCCGCCTGGGCGAGTGCGGCCCCGGCGCCGCCGATCGCCGTGGCGCTCAATGGTGCCACCGCCGCGGGGGCCGTCGAACGTGCCACGAACGCGGTGGGCGGGGTTCCGATGGTGCCCGCCGCTGGGGCGGGGCGCGGCGTCGCGGCCCACTTCGTCACTCCCCGATACGGTTTCAAGCCCACTGTCATCGCGCAGCCCCCCGCGGGTGGGTGACGCGTCAGAAGGGTGGGTCGTCGGGCAGGGGCTGCAGGGTGGATTGGTCGGGTTCCCAGTCCGGGGGCAGTTCTTCGGGTTCTCGGGGGTCGTTGACCCAGGTGCAGTAGGGGCTGGTGCTCGGTGTCCCCTTGAACAGGAACAGCATGTCGCGCATGTGGTTTCGGAACTTGCGCGCCGCGATTTCGTCTTTGCGGTCCTGTTCGAGGCGGCGGCGGGCCTCGTTGATCGGGCGCTGCTCGCGATTGTGGGTGCGCGCCTGGGTGATCCGCGCGCTGCGCTGCCGGGATCGGCCGCGTCGTCTCGGCTCGGGGGCGGCGCAGGCCGGGGCGCGCGCCGCCGGAAACAGATCCGCACCCACGGGGGAGGTCCGGTAGGTGTTGCCGGTCGGCGAAGTCCAGATCACGGTTCCATCGGCCAACTGTTTGTCGCGCCAGCCCCCGAAGGTTTTGAGCCGATGATGCTGGCGGCACAGGCATTTCAGGTTCTCCGCGACGGTGCGCCCACCCGCCCGCGGATCTTGATGGTTGAACGGAATGGTGTGGTCGATATCGCAGATCATCGCCGGGCGGGAGCATCCGGGGAAGCGGCAGGTCAGATCGCGGCAGCGCACGAACCGCTCCAGCCCCGCTGGCGGTTGATAGCGCAAGGCCTCGACCGGACTGGTCACCGGGTTGGCCACCAGCACCGACGCGGCGGCCGCCAACCGGCGCACCTGCTCGGCATCGATGACCCCATAGCCCTCCAGATAGCCGGGCCCGGCGCCGTCGGCGTAGACGGTCTGTTCGCCGGCCATCACGTTGACGACCACCCGCGTCCCGGTCGGCTCACTTTCGCGAGTGTGCTCGCCGGCCCGGGTGGGGCAGTCGGCCCGCCGGCACGCACAGCCCAACCGGCGGCCCTCGGCCAGAGCCGACAGTGCGTCGGCGCGGCGCTGATCCATCGTCCGTGGATCGGCCGGGCACACCTGCTTGGCGAGTTGGGACAGCCGGCGATCAAAGGCCGTCGCGGCGGCGGCGGCCACCGAACCGCGGATCTCGGCCATCCCGTTGTCCGCGGCGCTGATGGCGACGTAACGGTCCTCCTCGGCGGCCACCCGACGCTCCCGGGCGGCGTCGGGATCGGCGACCCGCACCGCGGCATCAACCGCGTTGACGATCCGCTGCCGCGACCAACCGTGCCAATTCCCGATCCGGGCGGCCAACGACTCATCGAGCGTGGCGATCACCTTCGGATCGGTGACCAGATCGGTGCGGGTGATGACCAAACGCACCGTGCGCCAGTCCGTTCGCCCCTCGGCCAACAGCGCCGCCACCCGCGGCAGGCGGGTATCGAGCGCCTCGGCGTGCGACACCAGAAAACTGGCACCCATCGCAGACAGGTTCATCACCGCGGCGACCTCGGCGGCGGTCTGCTCGAAACCGTCGATCTCGGCGTACTCCCGATCGGCCCCGTCGGCAGTGGCCACCCGATGCCGCAGCAGCGCCGCCACCGCCGCCAACCGCCGCGCCACCAGCATCGACTCCTCCCGATGCGTGGACTCGATCACCGCTACCAGAGCGGCGGGATCCGACGGTACTTCGAACATGCGTTCGATTATAGGTGGGCCCCCCGACCGCGTTGACTCATCAGAAATGCGCGCGAATGGGTGCTTCGTTGACTCATCAGAAATGCGCGCGTGGACGGCGCGCCTGCCTGATCGGTCAGCAATGACTTCGGTAGGCCCAGGTGATGGGGCTGACATTGGGCGAGCGCAGAGCAGTGACGCAGGCAGCGGCGATCCGTTACCAGCAGGCCGGTAAGCGCGGGAAGAGCCGGATTCTCGATGAGTTGTGTGCCAACACCGGCTGGCATCGCAACCATGCCCGTAAGGCGCTTAAAGCCGCGCTGGTGCCCACGATCGTCGCCGCGCGTCCTGTCCGGCCGGTGACGTATGGACCTGAGGTCATCGCCGCATTGACGGTCTGCTGGACCGTACTCGGAATGCCCGCCGGCAAACGGCTCGCCCCCATGCTCGCAGAGCTGGTGGCCGTGTTGCGTCACTTCCGGGAGCTGGTCATCAGTGATGAGACCGCGGCGTTGTTGGTCTCGATGTCGGCGGCCACCATCGATCGCCGCCTGGCCGATGAGCGAGCCAAATACACGATCAAAGGACGTGTGGGCACCAAGCCGGGATCGCTGCTCAAAAGCCAGATCCCGGTGCGCACCTGGGCCGAATGGGACGACGCTGTGCCCGGCTTCGTCGAGATCGACACGGTCTTCCACGACGGCGGCAACCGCGGTGGAGGCCATGCCTTCACACTGACGGTCACCGACATCGCCACCGGCTGGACCGAGAGCCGCTCACTGCCCGACAGGGCGGCCAAACACGTACTGGCCGCCCTCAATCACATCGCCGCCGCGATGCCGTTCCCGATCGTCGGCGTGGACTGCGACAACGGCTCGGAATTCATCAACGACGACCTGCTGACATGGTGTCAAAACCGCTGCATCACTTTCACCCGGTCACGACCGGGCAACAAGAACGACGGCTGCCACGTCGAGCAGAAAAACTGGGCAGTGGTACGCACAGTGGTCGGCTACTACCGCTACGACACCGCATCAGAACTGTTGCTACTCAACGAAATCTGGCATCTGCAGACGAAGCTGACCAACTACTTCCACCCCCAGCAGAAACTGATCTCCAAAGTCCGCACAGGAGCCAAGGTGTCCCGCAAACACGACAAGGCCCAGACCCCGTTTCACCGCGCGATCAATCACCCGAGCATGGCTGTGGAACGCATTGTCGCGCTCAAGCGGACCCACTCGCTGATCAATCCGGCCGCCACCCAACGCCAGATTCAGGCGTTGACCGCCCAGCTCTTCACCCTGGCCACCAGCAAAGCCCCAGCCGGCACCCCCGCTCCCATCACCAAGCGCGCACGCTCACGTGAGGCAACGAACCACCCTTCGCGCGCATCTTGACATGAGGCAACAAGCCGACAAGTTTCAGGGCGTGACGAGAACCTTGCAGTGCCGCTCGGGGTCGGCCAGGTCGTCGAACGCCGCCCCGACCGCATCCAGGCCCACCTCGCCGGTGATCAGCGGGCTGACGTCGATGTCGCCGTCGGCCAGCGCGCGCAACGAGTCGCCGAACTCGTCGGGGGTGTAGGCGAGCACGAACTGCACGTTGATCTCTTTGGCGATCGCGAAGAAGGGATGCACGGTGTCCGGTTGCATGCACACCCCGGCGACCACCAGTCGGGTGCCCGGCCGCGCGCGGAGCAGCACGTCGTCGATGATGCCTGGCACCCCGACGGCCTCGAACACCACCGCGGGCTTGACACTGTCGAAGGGCGACCCCTGCGCCGGATCCAGCGTCTGGTGAGCTCCCATCGCGGTGGCGAGCTCCCGTCGCTTCGGTGAAAAGTCCGCCGCCACAATGGTTTCGACGCCCTTGGACCGAAGGGCGGCGACGATGGCGATCCCGATCGGGCCGCAGCCCAGTACCAGGGCCGTCTCCCCGGGCGCGACGTTGGACTTGTTGACGGCATGCAATCCCACCGCCATGGGTTCAGTCATTGCTGCGTGTTTGGAGTCCAGGCCATTGGGGACGGGCAGCAGCAGCGGCGCGGACAACAGCATCCGTTCGGAGTAGCCGCCGATTGTGCTGTTGCTGTACACAATTGGCTCGACGCCCTTGGCGGACAACAGCACCGGCAGCGAGGTGACCAGGGTGCCCGGTGGATGGGTCTCGGTGTCGGGGCCCGCTTCGAGTATCTCGGCGCTGAATTCGTGACCCATGAAGATGTCGTGGTCCAGGTCGACGTGCATGCCACCGCCGCCACCGGCCGCCCGTTCGGTCATTTCCAGCACCTGGGCGCCGTGGGCGGCGAAATGCAGGTCGCTGCCGCAGATTCCGCATGCCCGCACGCCGACGAGCACCTGCCCGGCTTCGGGGATCGGGTCGGGCACGTCGTCGCGGTAGACCATCCGGCCGTCGCGCAACACCGACGCGCGCATCAGTGCACCGCGTCTTTCTGTTCGTCGACGTGCTCGGTGATGGCCTTGACCACGGCCTCGCCGGCCCGGCCGATCAACTGGTCACGTTTACCTCTGGCCCAGTCGTGGGATGCGCGGGACGCGTCGAGTTGACGTTTGAAGTGGGGAATCACCTTGCGCGCCATCAGATCATAGCAACGGTACGTCGCCTCGGGTGATGCCCAGTCATGGCCGAGCATCAGCAGGGTGCCGAAGCCGCCGGAGCGGTCGAGCAGGTCTTCGATGTGGGCGATGGCGTCCTCGGGCGTGCCGATGCAGCAATTCCCCTTGGCCGCGTAGTCCGCGACGAACTCGTGTGGCGTCTGGGTGCCTTCCACGCTGTTGGCCAGCGGGACGAACCCGGCGGCGCCGAAGTAATTCGCGAAATCCTGCAGCCCGTAAGTGCAATCGTCGATGGCCTGCTCGCGGCTGTCGGCGATGTGCATGATGCTCAGGACGCGCCAGTTGCCGCGGTCCGGCTCGCCCCGTCCGGCCTTTTCGGCCTGCTCGCGCACCACGTCCCAGGTGGTTTCCAGCGCCGCGTAGCCGCCGGGCACCGACATCGACAGCGACAGCAGCGAGGTGCCCAGCGCGCCGGCCAGCCGCGGACCGGACGGCGAAATCATTGCCGCCGTGGATATTTCGGGGTAAGGCCAGGTGTAGGGCCGGATGTGCAACTGCGCGTCGCGCAGGGTGAACCAATCGGAGTGGCGGTCGATCCGTTCGGTGGGTGCGGCCCGGAACAGCGCCAGGATGGCCTCGAGGGATTCCTGCATCATCGGTCGCTGTTCGACGGGATCGATGCCCATCATGTAGGCGTCCGACGGCAGCGCGCCGGGCCCGGTTCCGAACATGACCCGGCCGCGGGTCAGGTGATCCAGCAGCACCCACCGATCGGCGACCATCAGCGGGTGGTGATAGGGCAGCGAGACCACTCCCGTGCCCAGCCGGATGTGTTTGGTCCGCTCGGCCGCCGCGGCGATGAATACCTCCGGACAGGCGATCAGCTCGTAGCCGCCCGAGTGGTGTTCGCCGAACCACGCTTCGTCGAACCCGAGCCGATCCAGCGCGACGACGCGTTCCATGTCGTACTCGAGTGCGACCGTTGGGGATTGGCCGACGGGGTGAAATGGGGTGATAAAGACACCGAAACGCAGGGGCGCACTCATCAAAGCTCCAATCCGTTGAGGAATTCCAGTAAGGCCGCATTCACCTCGCCGGGGCGCTCCTGCTGCAGCCAATGCCCGGCGCCGTCGATCATCACCTATTGGTACGGCCCGGAAATCGCCTCCGCAGCGCGGTCGGCACGGGTGAACGACAGGACGGGATCGGCCGTCCCACCGATGAACAGACACGGGACCGAAATCTTGACGTCGTCGAGTTCGGGCGTGGTCTCCCAGTTGCGGTCGAAATTGCGATACCAGTTCAGGCCGCCGGTGAAGCCGGTCCGCGAGAATTCGGCGACGTAGTGGTCGAGCTCGTCCTGGCTTATCCAGTCCGGCAGGCCGTCCGGTTCGCCAAGGCGTTCGACGAAACCTTCCGGACCGGGGCTGGCCATCCGCACCAGCGCATCCTTGCCGTCGGTTCGCAGGCTGCCCATCATGCGACGGATCACCCGGGCGGGATCGGCGTTCAATTCGGCGTCGGCGACACCGGCCTCCTGGAAGTAGAGGATGTAGAAGAAGTTCTCGCCGAACATCTTTCGCCACGCCTTCGTCGGCGCCACGTGCGGGCGCGGCGTCACGGGCACGCTGAGCGCGGCGACGGCCGCTACCCGGTCGGGGTGCAGCAGCGGGGCGTTCCACACCACGGCGGCGCCCCAGTCGTGGCCGATCCACACGGCACGCTCGGCGCCGACGTCGTCGAGCAGACCGACCAGGTCTCCCGTCAACTGGTGAATGTCGTACGCCTCGACGGCATCCGGGCGATCCGAACCGCCGTAGCCGCGCTGATCGGGCGCCAGCACGTGGTAGCCGGCGTGCGCGAGGACGTCTATCTGGTGGCGCCAGGAGTAGGCCAGTTCGGGAAAGCCGTGGGCCAGGATCACCACGGGTGCGCCGCGGTCGCCCGCTTCGGTCACCCGCAGCCGCACACCATTGGTATCTACTAACCGTTGGGTTGGGGGCACCGTCTCACCAAAGCACAACGGTTGCGCACTGAGAAGGGTCTCTTTGGCCCCGCGCAGCATAATTTGTGCATGCGATTGGACCACGTAGTTCTGTGGACGAAGGATCCGCGCGCGGCGATGGACTTCTATTCGAGGGTGGTCGGGCTGGCACCGGTGCGATTCGCCGAGTTCGAGGCCGCCGAGGCGCCTTTCCCCAGCGTGCGGGTGTCCGAGGATTCGATCATCGACCTGATGCCACTCGAGATGGCTTCCGGCGCGGTGTCGTCCGCGGTGGCCGAAGGAAGCGCCGGCCAACCGGTCAACCACGTGTGCCTTGCCCTGTCGAAGGCCGAATACGACGCGCTCGACGCGCGCCTGCAGGCCGAGGGCGTGGACACCACCGCGCGGCTGAACCACAGCTTCGGCGCGCGGGGCTGGGCGCCGCAGGGATTCTATTTCGCCGATCCCGACGGGAATGTGGTCGAGGCGCGCTACTACGAGTGACGCGACGCGGGAACCGCCCGTCGTTAACTGAACAGGGTGGTGGCGACCCGCTGCGCCCCGGCGCTGCCGGAGCTGGCGATCGCCGCGGAGCAGATGGTGGCGACCCGCTGCGCCCCGGCGCTGCCGGAGCTGGCGATCGCCACAGGCGGTAGCCTGGACTTTTCCAGCTGCGTGTATATCGGGGAAGGACCTGGCCGGCAAGGCCGATGATTGATGAACCGGAAAAACGTTATTCGCACCATCACGGCGATTGCTGTCGTGGTGCTGCTCGGCTGGTCGTTCTTCTATTTCAGCGACGACACTCGCGGCTATAAGCCCGTCGACACGTCCGTGGCGATGTCCCAGATCAACGGCGACAACGTCAAAAGCGCGCAAATCGACGATCGCGAGCAGCAGCTGCGCCTGACCCTGAAGAAGGGCAATGGCGACACGGACAACTCCGACAAGGTCATCACCAAATACCCGAGCGGGTATGCGGTCGACCTCTTCAACGCGCTGACCGCCAAGAACGCGAAGGTCAGCACCGTCGTCAACCAGGGCAGCATCCTGGGCGAGCTGCTGGTCTACGTCCTGCCGCTGCTGCTGCTGGTCGGGCTGTTCGTGATGTTCTCCCGCATGCAGGGCGGCGCCCGGATGGGCTTCGGGTTCGGCAAATCGCGCGCCAAGCAGCTCTCCAAGGACATGCCCAAGACCACGTTCGCCGACGTCGCCGGCGTCGACGAGGCGGTCGAGGAGCTTTACGAGATCAAGGACTTCCTGCAGAACCCCGGTCGCTATCAGGCGCTGGGCGCCAAGATCCCCCGGGGCGTGCTGCTCTACGGTCCGCCCGGGACCGGCAAGACGCTGCTCGCCCGCGCGGTGGCGGGCGAGGCCGGCGTCCCGTTCTTCACCATCTCCGGCTCAGACTTCGTCGAGATGTTCGTCGGTGTCGGTGCGTCCCGGGTACGCGACCTGTTCGACCAGGCCAAACAGAACAACCCGTGCATCATCTTCGTCGACGAGATCGACGCCGTTGGCCGCCAGCGCGGCGCGGGCCTGGGCGGCGGGCACGACGAGCGCGAGCAGACGCTGAACCAGTTGCTGGTCGAAATGGACGGGTTCGACCCGCGGGCCGGCGTGATCCTGATCGCGGCCACCAACCGGCCCGACATCCTGGACCCGGCGCTGCTGCGGCCCGGCCGCTTCGACCGGCAGATCCCGGTGTCCAACCCGGACCTGGCGGGCCGCAAGGCGGTGCTGGAGGTGCACTCCAAGGGCAAGCCGATCGGCCCGGATGCCGACCTCGCCGGGCTGGCCAAGCGGACCGTCGGCATGACCGGCGCCGACCTGGCCAACGTCATCAACGAGGCGGCGTTGCTCACGGCCCGGGAGAACGGCACCGTCATCACCAGCGCCGCCCTGGAAGAGGCGGTGGACCGGGTGATCGGCGGCCCGCGCCGCAAGGGCCGCATCATCAGCGAGCAGGAAAAGAAGATCACCGCCTACCACGAAGGCGGCCACACCCTGGCGGCCTGGGCGATGCCCGACATCGAGCCGATCTACAAGGTGACGATCCTGGCGCGAGGCCGCACCGGCGGGCACGCGGTGGCGGTGCCGGAGGAAGACAAGGGGCTGCGGACCCGCTCGGAGATGATCGCGCAGTTGGTGTTTGCCATGGGCGGGCGCGCCGCGGAGGAGCTGGTCTTCCGGGAGCCGACCACCGGCGCGGTGTCGGACATCGAGCAGGCCACCAAGATCGCGCGTGCCATGGTCACCGAATTCGGGATGAGCTCCAAACTCGGTGCGGTCAAATACGGTTCGGAACACGGCGACCCGTTCCTGGGCCGCACCATGGGAACGCAGGCGGACTATTCGCACGAGGTCGCCCGCGACATCGACGACGAGATCCGCAAGCTGATCGAGGCCGCGCACACCGAGGCGTGGGAAATCCTCACCGAATACCGCGACATCCTCGACACCCTCGCCGGCGAGCTGCTGGAAAAGGAAACCCTGCACCGGGCCGAACTGGAAAGCATCTTCTCGGGCGTCGAAAAGCGCCCGCGGCTCACCATGTTCGACGATTTCGGTGGCCGCATCCCGTCGGACAAGCCGCCCATCAAGACCCCCGGCGAGCTGGCCATCGAGCGTGGCGAGCCGTGGCCGCCGCCCACCCCCGAGCCGGCGTTCAAGGCGGCCATCGCGCGGGCCAGCGAAGCGGCACGGCTGGAGGCCGACCGAAACGCCAACGGCGGCAACGGTTCTCACGGCGGTCAGGCCAGCGGTAAGGGTGCGCCGCACGGGCCCACCCAGCCGGACTACGGCGCGCCGGCGGGCTGGCGCGCGCCGGGATGGCCGCCGCAAGCGCAGCAACCGCAGCAGCAGCCGAACTATTGGCATCCGCCGGCGCAGCCGCCACAGCAGCCCTATTGGCAGCAACCGGCGCCCAGTTATCCGGGCCCGCAGCCCTATCCCGGTCAGCAGGGCCACGCCGGCCACCAGCAGGGCTATCCGGGCGGGCAGGGTCGTTCCGGCCAGCAGGGCCAGGCGCAGCCGTCGTACCCGCCGTACCCGCCGTATCCCCCACCGGGACAGCCCGCCCAGGAGGGTGGCTCGCCCGACCGGCAGGATGACGACGTGAGCCGGTCCAATCCGCCGGCCCACGGCTGAGCAAACGGAGGATTCGATGGCTTTAAGCGGTTTGGAGCCGGACACCGCGATGTCCAAGATGCGGGTCTTCGACCAGGACCGTGCCGAGGCCGCGGTCCGCGAGTTGCTGTGCGCGATCGGCGAAGACCCGGACCGGCACGGGCTGCGGGAAACCCCGGCCCGCGTCGCCCGCGCCTACCGGGAGATGTTCGCCGGGCTCTACACCGATCCGGACAGCGTGTTGAACACCATGTTCGACGAGGATCACGACGAGTTGGTGCTGGTCAAGGAAATCCCGCTGTACTCCACGTGCGAACACCACCTGGTGTCGTTCCACGGGGTGGCCCACGTCGGCTACATCCCGGGCAACGACGGCAGGGTCACCGGCCTGTCGAAGATCGCGCGACTGGTCGATCTGTACGCCAAGCGGCCCCAGGTGCAGGAACGGCTCACCAGCCAAATCGCCGACGCCCTTGTGAAAAAGCTCAATCCGCGCGGTGTGATCGTCGTGGTCGAGGCCGAGCACCTGTGCATGGCGATGCGCGGTGTCCGCAAGCCCGGAGCGACGACCACGACCTCGGCGGTGCGCGGAATATTCAAAACGAACGCCGCTTCTCGAGCCGAGGCGCTCGACCTCATCCTGCGGAAGTGAGCCTGGCGCCTGTGCAGGTAATGGGAGTTCTGAACGTCACTGACGATTCGTTCTCCGACGGCGGCCGCTATCTCGACCCCGACAAAGCCGTGGCACACGGATTGGCGCTGGCCGCCGACGGCGCCGACATCGTCGACGTCGGGGGAGAATCCACCCGTCCCGGTGCCACGCGCGTCGACGCCCGTGTCGAGGCCTCCCGGGTCGTCCCCGTGGTCAAAGAGCTTTCCTCGCAAGGCATTACGGTGAGCATCGATACCATGCACGCCGACGTCGCGCGGGCGGCGCTGTGCAGCGGCGCGCGGATCGTCAACGACGTGTCCGGCGGCCGGGCCGATCCCGCCATGGCGCCGCTGCTGGCCGAGGCGAAAGTGCCTTGGGTGCTGATGCATTGGCGCTCCGTGTCGGCGCAGCGTCCGCACGCGGCCCCGGACTATCGTGACGTGGTCGCCGAGGTGCGCGCCGAGTTGCTTGCCAGTGTCGACGCCGCGGTGTCCGCCGGTGTCGATCCCGCTCAGCTGATGATCGATCCGGGGCTGGGATTCGCCAAGACGGGACAACACAATTGGGCGCTGCTGCATGCGCTGCCGCGATTGGTCGCCACCGGGATCCCGGTGCTGCTGGGCGCGTCGCGCAAACGGTTCCTCGGTACGTTGCTGGCCGGGCCCGACGGTTCGCCGCGGCCCCCCGACGGGCGTGAGACGGCGACCGCGGTGATTTCCGCGCTCGCCGCGCTGCACGGGGCCTGGGGGGTACGGGTGCACGATGTGCGCGCCACGGTCGATGCGCTCAAGGTCGTGGCGGCGTGGAACGACGAGACGCACACTGGGCTGGCTGAACACGATGGCTGATCGAATCGAGTTGCGCGGGTTGAAGGTTCGCGGGCAACACGGGGTTTTCGACCACGAACGCGCGAGCGGGCAGGACTTCGTCGTCGACGTCACCGTGTGGATCGATCTGGCGTCGGCCGCCGCCACCGACGACCTGACCGACACCTACGACTACGGCGCGCTGGCCCGGCTGGCGGCCGACGTCGTGGCGGGACCCGCGCGAAACCTGATCGAGACCGTCGCCGCCCAGATCGCCGATGAGGTGATGGACGACGAACGCGTGCACGCCGTCGAGGTGGTGGTGCACAAGCCGCAGGCCCCGATCCCGCAGCAGTTCGCCGACGTCTCGGTGGTGGTGCGGCGGTCCCGGCGCGGTGGCCGGGGTTCGGTGGTGCCGTTATGACGCGTGTTGACGACGATGATGCCGGCTCGGTCCTGTGCGGAGCCGGGATCGAGGAGTGGCGCGGATGACCAGAGTGGTGTTGTCCATCGGGTCCAACCTGGGGGACCGGCTGGCGCGGTTGCAGTCGGTCGTCGACGGGCTGGGGGACGCGGTGCTCGCCGTGTCACCGGTGTACGAGACCGACCCCTGGGGCCGGGTCGATCAGGCGCCGTTCCTGAACGCGGTGCTGATCGCCGACGACCCGGCCTGCGACGGGCAGGGCTGGCTGGCCCGGGCGCAGGAGTTCGAGCGCGCGGCGGGCAGGGTCCGCGGCGAGCGCTGGGGGCCGCGCACCCTCGACGTCGACCTGATCGCCTGTTACGGGCAAGCTGAGGTGACCTCGCGGGAGAACAACCTGACGCTCCCGCATCCGCTGGCCCATTTGCGGGCCTTCGTGCTGATCCCCTGGCTGGCGGTCGACCCGGACGCTCGGCTGACGGTCGCCGAAGGGCCGCGTCCCGTCGCGCAGTTGCTGGCCGAACTGGAGCCCGCCGACCGTGCCGCCGTACGGCGCTCCGACCTGACGCTCGAGCTCACAACCTGATGGGGCCCACCCGCAAGCGTGACCTGACGGCCGCGGTGGTCGGCGCCGCCGTGCTGGGTTACCTGCTGGTCAACGGCCTGTACCGGTGGTTTCCCCCGATCACGGTGTTGACCGGCCTGTCGTTGCTGGCGGTGGCCATCGGCGAGGCGCTGTGGGCGCGCTACGTGCGCGCCAAGATCGCCGACGGCGAAATCGGCCCCGGTCGGGGCAGGTTGCATCCGCTTGCGGTGGCACGCAGCCTGATGGTCGCCAAGGCGTCGGCCTGGGTGGGGGCGTTGATGCTGGGCTGGTGGGTGGGACTGCTGGTGTACTTCCTGCCGCGCCGGTCCTGGCTGCGGGCCGCCGCCGAGGACACCACCGGAACGGTGGTGGCGGCCATCAGCGCGCTGGCATTGGTGGTCGCCGCGCTGTGGCTGCAACATTGCTGCAAGTCCCCGTACGACCCGACCGAGCGCGGCGAGGGCGCCGAAACCTAGCGCCGATCGATCGGCGGATCAACCCAGGTGAGAATCGCCGGAGTAGGGCGACACGCGGATTGACCTCGCGCAGGTACAGTCAGGCCATGACCGTTCTGTCCCGCGGCGCCCGGGTGCGGCGCGGCGGCCGCAGGCCGGGGTGGGTGCTCTTGACCGCGTTGCTGGTCCTCGCGATAGGTGCCAGTTCCGCATTGGTTTTCACCAATCGGGTGGAACTCCTCAAGCTCGCTGTAATCCTGGCGCTGTGGGCCGCAGTCGCCGGCGCCTTCGTTTCCGTGCTCTATCGCCGCCAAAGCGACGCCGATCAAGCCCGCGTCCGCGATCTCAAGCTGGTCTACGACCTCCAGCTCGACCGGGAGATCTCGGCCAGGCGCGAATACGAACTGACCGTGGAGTCCCAGCTGCGTCGCGAGCTGGCCTCCGAGTTGCGCGCCCAGGCCGCCGACGATCTGGCCGAACTGCGCGCCGAGCTGAGCGCCTTGCGCACCAGCCTGGAAATCCTGTTCGACACCGACCTCGCGCACCGCCCCGCGCTCGGGACCGTCGAGAGCGAGCCGCAACCGGAGCGCGCCTACAGCGAGTGGGATCGCAACGGCGAGACCCCCCGCGACAACCCCGTCGATTGGGTGCCCAGCGATCGGGTCACTTCGGTGCCCCAGGACAACCCGCGCGGCCGCGCCGACGAGACGGCCATCATCGACGTCCCCGAAGAACCCCTACTGCCGCCCCGCCAACCGCCGCCACCCCGTCGGGAACGGCCCCGCTACCAGTACGAACCGCCCCAAGAACCCGCGTATCCGGCGCCGGAGCCGGCCTACGCCCCACCGCCGCCGGAGCCCCGGTTCGAACCCCGCCAGCAACCGCCACCGCAACCCGAACCCGAACCGCAGGCTCCGCCGGAGCCCGAACCACAGCCTGCGCCCCGGGCGGAGCGGCACCGCCAGGACTGGCAGCCGACGGCCGCGGAAGGCCAGTGGTTGCCACCCGGGACACCGGGCAGCAACTGGACCGGCGCCGACGCCCCCGGGGAACCGGCGGGCGGGCGGCGGCGCGCCCGGCATTCGGGCCCCGACGAGTCCCGAGACGAACCTCGGGACGAAGCCCGGGACGAATACCGAGACGAAGCCTGGGACGGCCTGCCCGTCGAGCCCCTGCCCCAACCGCCCTACGCCGAGTCCGGCCGCCGGGCACGGTCACGCCATTCGGCGGAGTACCGCGACTACGGGGTGCGCAGTTTCGCCCCCGGCACCGAGCCACCGGCCCCGGCGCCGCCCCCGCCGCCCGAGCCCCCGGTGCAGCAGGGCCCGCCCGCCGGCGCGCCCCCGCCGCCGCGGCTGGCGCCGCCGCCGGCACCGGAGCACACGCCCCGGCACGGCGGTGATCCCCAGCGCGAGGACGCCGGCGCCGCCGGAGAGACCACCGCCACGGGCGGCCAGTCGGTGGCCGACCTGCTGGCCCGCCTGCAGGTGCAGCCCTCCGAGGGCGGCCGGCGTCGCCGCCGCGAAGGCTGAGCTGGGAGCTTCCTCACATTGGGAAACGCCTGGTGATCGACTAGAGTCTTGGTGACCGAACGGTACCCACCTGGTGGGACCGGAACGAACAAGAAATCTGTGAGGTCGTCTGCGATGGTGCAGTTCGACGGTCTGCGCCCGGCCAGGCTCAAGGTGGGAATCATCTCCGCCGGCCGGGTGGGCACCGCGCTCGGTGTCGCGCTGGAGCGCGCGGACCACGTCGTGGTGGCGTGCAGCGCCATCTCCCATGCGTCGCGGCAGCGGGCGCAGCGCCGCCTGCCCGACACCCCGGTGGCGACGCCGCCCGACGTCGCCGCCGGCGCCGAGCTGTTACTGCTCGCGGTTCCCGACAGCGAACTCGCCGGCCTGGTATCCGGGCTGGCCGCGACGTCGGCCGTGCGGCCCGGGACCATCGTGGTCCACACGTCCGGCGCCAACGGGGTGAGCGTCCTGGCGCCGCTGGCCGCGCAGGGCTGCATCCCGCTGGCGATCCACCCGGCCATGACGTTCACCGGCTCCGACGAGGACATCAGCAGGCTGCCGGACACCTGCTTCGGCATCACGGCGGCCGACGAGGTCGGGTACGCGATCGGTCAATCGCTCGTCCTGGAGATGGGCGGGGAGCCGTTCTGCGTCGCCGAGGACGCCCGCGTCCTCTACCACGCGGCGCTGGCCCACGCGGGCAACCACATCGTGACCGTGCTCGCCGACGCCCTGGAGGCGCTGCGCGCCGCGCTGCGGGGCAGCGAGCTGCTCGGCCAACAGTCCGTCGACGACCAGCCGGGCGGCATCGCCGAACGCATCGTCGGCCCGCTGGCCCGGGCGGCGCTGGAGAACACCCTGCAACGCGGGCAGGCCGCGCTCACCGGCCCGGTCGCGCGCGGCGACGCCGCCGCGGTCGCCGGGCATCTGGCGGCCCTGGCCGGGGTCGGACCCGAACTGGCGCAGGCGTATCGGGTGAACGCCCTGCGAACCGCGCAGCGCGCGCACGCCCCCCAGGACGTCGTGGAGGTGCTGGCGCCATGACCCGAGCAAAACCCCCGGCCTTCAAGGCGGGCGAACTCAACCTGTACCCGAACCCGCGTGATGTCACCGACGTCAGCCGCGCCCTGCGCCACACCGGCCGCCGGGTGATGCTGGTGCCCACCATGGGCGCGCTGCACGACGGCCATCTGGCGTTGGTGCGGGCGGCCAAGCGGGTGCCCGGCTCGGTGGTCGTGGTCTCGATCTTCGTCAACCCCCTGCAATTCGGCGCCGGTGAGGATCTCGACGCCTATCCCCGCACCATGGACGACGACCTCGCGCTGCTGCGCGCAGAAGGCGTCGAAATCGTCTTCGCCCCAACGGCCGCCGCGATGTATCCCGACGGGCTGCGCACCACGGTGCAGCCCGGACCGCTGGCCGCCGAGCTCGAGGGCCGCCACCGGCCCACCCATTTCGCGGGCGTGCTCACCGTCGTGTGCAAGCTGCTGCAGATCGTGCGCCCGGACCGGATCTTCTTCGGCGAGAAGGACTATCAGCAGCTGGTGATGATCCGCCAGATGGTCGCCGACCTCAACATCGACGCCCAGGTCGTCGGGGTGCCGACCGTCCGGGAATCCGACGGCCTGGCGATGTCGTCGCGCAACCGCTACCTCGACCCCACGCAACGCGAACTGGCGGTGACGCTTTCGGCCGCGCTGACTGCTGGCGCCCACGCCGCGCACCACGGCGGCGCGGCCGCGCTGGACGCGGCGCGCGCGGTGCTCGACGCCGTCCCCGCGCTCACGGTCGACTACCTCGAGCTGCGCGACGCCGGGCTCGGGCCGGCGCCCGCCCACGGTTCGGCCCGGCTGCTGGTCGCCGCCCGGCTGGGCACCACCAGGCTGCTGGACAACATCGAAATGCAGATCGAAACACCCGCCGGCACCTCAGGGCCGGACGGCAATCACGAATACGCCCAATCACCTTGGAGGAATTGATGCTACGGACGATGCTCAGGTCGAAGATCCACCGGGCCACCGTCACGCAGGCCGACCTGCACTACGTGGGCTCGGTGACCATCGACGCCGATCTGATGGACGCGGCGGACCTGCTCGAAGGCGAACAGGTGACCATCGTCGACATCGACAACGGCGCCCGCCTCGTCACCTACGCCATCACCGGCGAACGCGGCAGCGGCGTGATCGGGATCAACGGTGCCGCAGCGCATCTCGTCCACCCGGGCGACCTGGTGATCCTGATCGCGTACGGGACCATGGAGGAGGCGGAGGCCCGGGCGTATCGGCCGCGGATCGTCTTCGTCGACGCCGACAACAAACCGGTCGACCTCGGCCACGACCCGGCGTTCGTGCCCGAAGACGCGGCCGAGCTGCTGGATCCCCGGATCGTTGCGCGGTAGCCGTGCTGCTGGCGATCGACGTCCGTAACACCCACACCGTCGTCGGGCTCATATCGGGCGCCAAGGAGCACGCAAACGTCGTGCAGCAGTGGCGGATCCGCACCGAATCGGAGATCACCGCGGATGAATTGGCGCTGACCATCGACGGATTGATCGGCGACGACTCCGAGCGGCTCACCGGCGCCGCCGCGCTGTCGACCGTCCCCTCGGTGCTGCACGAGGTGCGGCTCATGCTCGACCAGTACTGGCCGTCGGTGCCCCACGTGCTGATCGAGCCCGGGGTGCGCACCGGCATCCCGCTGCTGGTGGACAACCCCAAAGAGGTGGGCGCCGACCGAATCGTCAACTGCCTGGCGGCCTTTCACAAGTTCGGTCAGGCCGCCATCGTCATCGACTTCGGGTCCTCGATCTGCGTGGACGTCGTGTCGGCCAAGGGCGAATTCCTCGGCGGCGCGATCGCGCCCGGGCTGCAGGTTTCCTCCGATGCCGCGGCGGCCCGCTCGGCCGCGCTGCGCCGCGTCGAGCTGACCCGGCCCCGTTCGGTGATCGGCAAGAACACGGTCGAGTGCATGCAGGCCGGTGCGGTGTTCGGGTTCGCCGGTCTGGTCGACGGCCTGGTCGGACGCATCCGTGACGACGTGGACGGCTTTGCCGGTGACGACGTCGCCATCGTGGCCACCGGACACACCGCGCCCCTGCTGCTGCCCGAGCTGCAGACCGTCAGCCATTACGAACAGCACCTGACCCTGCACGGCCTGCGGCTGGTCTTCGAACGCAACCGCGACGCCCAGCGCGGCCGGCTGAAGACCGCCCGCTAGGGCGCCCGCCGGTCAAGGGCACCACGAGAGTTGATTTAAGCTGGCACGTCGTGAGTGCCGACGAGCCAGATATTCCCGAGCAGTACCGGATCCGCCGGGACAAGCGCGCTCGGCTGCTCGCCGAGGGGCGCGACCCCTACCCGGTCGCCGTCGAACGCACCCACACGTTGGCGCAGGTCCGCGCCGCCCACCCCGACCTGCCGGTCGACACCGCGACCGACGACGTCGTCGGCGTCGCCGGCCGGGTGATCTTCGCCCGCAACTCGGGAAAGCTCTGCTTCGCCACGCTGCAGGAGGGCGACGGCACCACGCTGCAGGTGATGGTCAGCCTCGACAAGGTGGGCCGCGAATCCCTCGACGCGTGGAAGGCCGACGTCGACCTGGGCGACATCGTCTACGTGCACGGCAACGTGATCAGCTCACGGCGCGGCGAATTGTCCGTGCTGGCCGATTCGTGGCGGATGGCGTCGAAGTCGTTGCGTCCGCTACCGGTCGCGCACAAGGAGATGAGTGAAGAGGCGCGGGTGCGGCAGCGCTACGTCGACCTGATCGTCCGCCCGCAGGCGCGCACGGTCGCCCGGCAGCGGATCGCGGTCATCCGCGCCATCCGCAACGCATTGGAGCGCCGCGGCTTTCTCGAAGTCGAAACCCCGATGTTGCAGACGCTCGCCGGCGGCGCGGCCGCGCGGCCCTTCATCACACATTCCAATGCGCTGGACATCGATCTCTACTTGAGGATCGCACCGGAACTGTTCCTCAAGCGGTGCGTGGTCGGCGGTTTCGACAGAGTTTTCGAACTAAATCGCGTGTTTCGAAACGAAGGTGCGGATTCCACGCATTCTCCCGAATTCTCCATGCTCGAGACCTACCAGGCGTACGGAACGTATGACGATTCGGCGGTTGTGACGCGCGAGCTTATTCAAGAGGTCGCCGACGAGGCGATCGGAACCCGACAACTACCGCTGCCCGACGGCAGTGTCTACGACATAGACGGAGAATGGGCTTCGATCGAAATGTACCCGTCGTTGTCGTCGGCGCTCGGTGAAGAGATCACGCCGGAGGCGACGGTGGAAAAGCTGCTCGGCATCGCCGATCGCCTCGGCGTCGAGATCCCGCGCGACCGTGGTTACGGACACGGAAAGATCGTCGAGGAGCTGTGGGAGCACACGGTGGGCAACGCGCTCGTCGCACCCACGTTCGTGCGGGACTTCCCGGTCGAGACAACACCTTTGACGCGCCAGCACCGCAGCATCGCCGGCGTCACCGAGAAGTGGGACCTGTATGTGCGCGGGGTCGAGCTGGCCACCGGTTACTCGGAATTGAACGACCCGGTCGTGCAGCGGGAGAGGTTCGCCGCCCAAGCGCGCGCGGCGGCCGCCGGCGACGACGAGGCCATGGTGCTCGACGAGGATTTTCTTGCCGCACTCGAGTATGCGATGCCGCCATGTACCGGAACGGGAATGGGTATCGACCGGTTGTTGATGACATTGACCGGACTGTCAATTCGGGAGACAGTTTTGTTCCCCATTGTTCGGCCACACTCGTAGTCGAAAAGCTCAACCCTGCAACGCCCGTACAGATTGAGTATGCTGCGTTGTTATGGCAGATTGGTGACCGGGGAGGTCGATCCAATCTGCTCAGCAACTGCTCAGGACGAAATGCGAGGGTGAGCCAATGGCAAAAAAAGTGACCGTCACCTTGGTCGATGATTTCGACGGTGCCGGCGCAGCCGACGAAACGGTCGAATTCGGGCTTGACGGGGTGACCTATGAGATTGATCTTTCGTCCAAGAATGCCGCGAAACTTCGCGGGGATCTGAAGCAGTGGGTGGAAGCCGGTCGCCGCGTCGGCGGCCGCCGGCGGGGGCGGTCCGGCTCGGGACGCGGGCGCGGCGCCATCGACCGTGAGCAGAGCGCGGCGATCCGCGAATGGGCTCGCCGGAACGGGCACAACGTGTCGACGCGCGGCCGCATCCCGGCCGACGTCATCGACGCGTTCCACGCCGCAACCTGACAGTCTTCAAACCGGCGCCCGGGCCCCAAGCCCGGGCGCCGGTTTGTCATTTCGCTCGGCGCGAAACGATGGTCGGGCGTCCCGGGAAACGAATTGGGACATTGCAACGTTTCTTGGGATACGGCGGGTAAAGCCCCAGGCAGTCGCAAGTGAGATCAGGGCCGGAACGACCGAGTTGCGTCGACAGCGAACGAGGCCGCACAAGGTTAGGTCCGCCGGCAAGCCGACCATTACAGTGGATGGCAGGTACGCGATTCCGGCCACAGGGGACCGGCAGGGTTGTTCGAAGGGCCGCTAACTAGTTTGTACCGATGTTGAGGGAGAGCAGGTAACCCGATGTTTGAAAGATTTACCGACCGTGCCCGCAGGGTCGTCGTCCTGGCGCAAGAAGAGGCCCGGATGCTCAACCACAACTACATCGGCACCGAGCACATCCTGCTGGGTTTGATTCACGAGGGCGAAGGCGTCGCGGCGAAGTCGCTGGAGTCGCTGGGCATCTCGCTCGAGGGCGTTCGCAGCCAGGTCGAGGAGATCATCGGCCAGGGCCAGCAGGCGCCGTCGGGCCACATCCCGTTCACCCCGCGCGCCAAGAAGGTTCTCGAGCTGAGCCTGCGCGAGGCGCTGCAGCTCGGCCACAACTACATCGGCACCGAGCACATCCTGCTGGGCCTGATCCGTGAGGGTGAGGGCGTGGCCGCGCAGGTGCTGGTGAAGCTGGGCGCGGAGCTGACCCGGGTGCGCCAGCAGGTCATCCAGCTGCTGAGTGGCTACCAGGGCAAGGAGGCCGCCGAGGCGGGCACCGGTGGCCGCGGTGGCGAGTCCGGCAGCCCCTCGACGTCGTTGGTGCTCGACCAGTTCGGCCGCAACCTGACGGCCGCCGCGATGGAAGGCAAGCTGGACCCGGTCATCGGCCGCGAGAAGGAAATCGAGCGGGTGATGCAGGTGCTGAGCCGGCGCACCAAGAACAACCCGGTGCTGATCGGCGAGCCCGGCGTCGGCAAGACGGCCGTCGTCGAGGGCCTGGCGCAGGCCATCGTGCACGGCGAGGTCCCGGAGACACTCAAGGACAAGCAGCTCTACACGCTGGACCTGGGCTCGCTGGTCGCGGGCTCGCGCTACCGCGGTGACTTCGAGGAACGCCTCAAGAAGGTGCTCAAGGAGATCAACACCCGCGGCGACATCATCCTGTTCATCGACGAGCTGCACACCCTGGTGGGTGCGGGCGCCGCCGAGGGCGCGATCGACGCCGCGTCGATCCTCAAGCCCAAGCTGGCCCGCGGCGAGCTGCAGACGATCGGCGCCACCACGCTCGACGAGTACCGCAAGTACATCGAGAAGGACGCCGCCCTGGAGCGCCGCTTCCAGCCGGTGCAGGTCGGGGAGCCGACGGTGGAGCACACCATCGAGATCCTCAAGGGCCTGCGCGACCGCTACGAGGCGCACCACCGGGTCTCGATCACCGACCCGGCGCTGGTCGCGGCGGCCACCCTGGCCGACCGCTACATCAACGACCGGTTCCTGCCGGACAAGGCGATCGACCTGATCGACGAGGCGGGCGCCCGGATGCGGATCCGCCGGATGACCGCGCCGCCAGACCTGCGCGAGTTCGACGAGAAGATCGCCGACGCGCGCCGGGAGAAGGAATCGGCGATCGACGCCCAGGACTTCGAGAAGGCGGCCAGCCTGCGGGATCGGGAGAAGCAGCTGGTGGCCCAGCGCGCCGAGCGCGAAAAGCAGTGGCGCTCCGGCGATCTCGACGTGGTCGCCGAGGTCGACGACGAGCAGATCGCCGAGGTGCTGGGCAACTGGACGGGCATCCCGGTGTTCAAGCTCACCGAGGCCGAGACCACGCGGTTGCTGCGCATGGAGGACGAGCTGCACAAGCGGATCATCGGCCAGGAGGACGCCGTCAAGGCCGTCTCCAAGGCGATCCGCCGCACCCGCGCCGGGCTGAAAGACCCCAAGCGCCCGTCGGGTTCGTTCATCTTCGCCGGCCCGTCCGGTGTCGGTAAGACCGAGCTGTCCAAGGCGCTGGCGAACTTCCTGTTCGGCGACGACGACGCGCTCATCCAGATCGACATGGGCGAGTTCCACGACCGGTTCACCGCGTCGCGGTTGTTCGGCGCCCCGCCGGGATACGTCGGCTATGAGGAGGGCGGCCAGCTCACCGAGAAGGTGCGCCGCAAGCCGTTCTCCGTGGTGCTGTTCGACGAGATCGAGAAGGCGCACCAGGAGATCTACAACAGCCTGCTGCAGGTCCTCGAGGACGGTCGGCTCACCGACGGTCAGGGACGCACGGTGGACTTCAAGAACACCGTGCTGATCTTCACCTCGAACCTCGGCACGTCCGACATCTCCAAGCCGGTCGGCCTGGGCTTCACCCAGGGTGGCGGTGAGAACAACTACGAGCGGATGAAGCAGAAGGTCAACGACGAGCTGAAGAAGCACTTCCGCCCGGAGTTCCTCAACCGCATCGACGACATCATCGTCTTCCACCAGCTGACCCGCGACGAGATCATCCGGATGGTCGATCTGATGATCCAGCGCGTCGGCAACCAGCTCAAGAGCAAGGACATGGCGATGGAGCTGACCGACAAGGCCAAGGCATTGCTGGCCAAGCGCGGCTTCGACCCCGTGCTGGGTGCCCGTCCGCTGCGGCGCACCATCCAGCGCGAGATCGAGGACCAGCTCTCGGAGAAGATCCTCTTCGAGGAGGTCGGTCCCGGCCAGGTTGTCACGGTCGACGTCGACAACTGGGACGGCGAGAGCGCCGGCGAGGACGCGAAGTTCACCTTCACCGGCACCCGCAAGCCGCCGGCCGAGCCGGACCTGGCCAAGGCCGGGGCGCACGCCGCGCCGCAGGGGCCGGACCCGCAGTAGCGAGCGGTTCTCGCGGCGCCGGCGCTATCGCGGCGCGATCAACGCGAAGGCCTGCTTGGCGACCTGCAGCATCCAGCCGGTCACGGTCGGCCCGTGGTCGCGCGGCCAGGTCAGCTGGAAGCTGACCACCCAGGGCTGCCGCGTCTTGTCGACGGCATACCAGCTGAACGTCAAATCACCCGGCAGGCCACCGGCTTTCGCGCCGATGTAGGGCCACACGTTGCGGTCCAGCTGGATACCCGCCACCGCGGAGAGGATTTCGCGCACCGGCGCGGCCTCGCCGACGGCGTCGGCCTGCAGCGCCGCGTGGACCCGGCAGATGTCCTCGGCGTTGCCGTACCACTCCGCGCCGTACGAGGACGCGGGTGAGTGGGCGCGCATCGGATCCGGGTCGTACGGCGTGGAATTCGCCTGCTGAAGCAGTTGGGCCCGCACCTGGGGGGACCCGTGCTCCCATTGGCCGCGCAGGTCGGGTCTGCCCCAGCCGACCGAGAAAAGCTCGTACATGGTGGGGAAGGGCGTCATGCTGGCCGGGTCGTGATGGCCGGCCGTGGCGAGCGCTTCGGAGATGGCCTGCGTGCCCAACTTTCCGATCAGCAGATCGGTGGCCATATTGTCGCTGGTGGCGATCATCTTCTCGGCGGCCTTGCGAACCGAGACGTGGGCCCCGGCGGGCAGCGCCAAACCCGACGAGCCGACGGCCCGGCTCTTGTCGGTGACGGTCAGTTGGTCATCCCAGGACACCGTGCCGTTCTTGATGGCGCTGGCCAGGGCATGCAACACGTACAGCTTGAAAATCGATGCCAGCGGCAGGGATTCGCGGGCGTTGGTGCCCGCCACCGGGTTGCAGTGGCCGTCGTCGACCTTGGCGACCTGATAGGAGTAGCGCGCGCCGGTCTTGCTCAGCACCGCGTCGATGTCCTGCCACGACTTGACCGTCGGCGCCCGGGTGTCCAGGTCGAACCGGTCCACCCACCCGCCGTCGTCGGTGTGGATCCGGATGTCTTGGCGGGCACCGTAGGACGACGTCAGGTGAAGCGTGGCCACGCTCGCACCGATGTCGACGCCGTCGAGGGTGAACGGGCGATCCCACCACAGCGCCTCCATGGTGGTCTGCACCGACTCGACCTTGTCGGCGGCGGCCAGCGTGCCGACCCCGACCGGCCCGATGGGCCAGTCCGAGTTGAGCATGTCCAACGTCTGCTGGGCGCGAATGCCGGGCGGGGTCCGGGTGTCGATCTGCCGTCCCGGATTTGCCGCGTTCGCCTGCGGTGAGGGGGAGGGGGCGCAGCCGGGCGCCGAGGTGACGATCAGTGTGGTGGCGGCGCTCAGCGCCAGCGCGCGGCGCCAGGCCGACCGCCCGCTAGCCAGCCTGCTTGTTTGCGGCAACGTCCAGCACAACCTCGAATTCCAGCAGGGACGCCCCGGTCGCCACCGGGTTGGCCCGATGGCCGGCGTGGGCCTCGATGGCCGGACCCTTCGCCCACGCCTGGAACGCCTCGTCGGACTCCCAGTGCGTCACCACGAAGTAGCGCTCCTCGCCCTGGACCGGGCGCAGCAACTGGAAGCCGAGGAAGCCGGGCTGATTCTCCACCGCGTGCGCGCGGTGGGCGAACCGCTTCTCCAGTTCGGGGCCGGCGTCGGCGGGAACTTCGATTGCGTTGATCTTCACCACAGGCGGCATGCCGCTAGGCTACCCCGCCCCCCGCGCCGTTCAACTAGGGCGGTCCACGCAAGATGGTGGCATGCCCGGCGATTTGTTGACGCGTCACGGGGGACGCGGCGAGCCGTTGGTGCTGGTGCACGGCCTGATGGGGCGCGGGACCACGTGGACGCGTCAACTGCCGTGGCTGACCCGCTTGGGCACCGTCTACAGCTACGACGCGCCATGGCATCGGGGACGCGACGTCGACGATCCGCACCCGATCAGCACCGAGCGGTTCGTGGCCGACCTGGGTGACGCGGTGGGCGAGTTGGGCGGTCGAGCCAGGATCGTCGGGCATTCGATGGGTGCCCTGCACGCGTGGTGCCTGGCCGCGCAGCGCCCCGAACTGGTTTCCGCGCTGGTGCTCGAGGACATGGCTCCAGACTTCCGCGGCCGCACCACCGGCCCGTGGGAGCCTTGGCTGCACGCGCTTCCGGTCGAATTCGATTCCGCGGAGCAGGTATTCGCCGAATTCGGGCCCGTCGCCGGGCAGTATTTCCTGGAGGCGTTCGACCGCACCGAAACCGGGTGGCGGCTGCACGGTCACACCTCACGATGGATCGAGATCGCCGCGGAGTGGGGCACCCGCGACTACTGGGCGCAGTGGCGGGCGGTGCGCGCCCCGTCGCTGCTCATCGAGGCCGGCAACTCGGTCACCCCGCCGGGCCAGATGCGGCAGATGGCCGAAAGCGGCGATGCCGCAACGTATTTGCGTGTTCCGCAAGCGGGTCACCTGATCCACGACGAAGCGCCCGGCCAATACCGCGAAGCGGTGCAGGCTTTCCTGGCCGCGCCGCATCCGCGGGCCTGATCCGCTACCCCTCGCCGGCCAACGCGAACCGGCCGTCGCGGGTCTGTGTCACCAGGCCGTCGGCGAGCAGCGAATACAGCGCCCGGTCGCGCTGCGCGGTGTCGGTCAGCCACGCCACGTCCAGCTCGGCCCGACTGGCCGGGGAATCCTTGGCGCGCAACACATCCAGCAGGCGGCCGCGAACCTGGCGGTCGGTGCCGGCATAGGTCTGGACGCGTCGCGGCGGTCCTTGCGCGGCGGGATAACCCGCGCGCCGCCAGGCGCATTGGCCCAGCGGGCACAGCCCGCATCGCGGGGTGCGCGCGGTGCACACCGTCGCTCCCAGCTCCATCAGCGCGACCGAGAACTGCGGTGCGGTCGCGTCGTCGGGTAGCAGAGCCGACACGTCGCCGTGGTCGCGGGTCGCGGACGGCGCGCCCGCGTCGGCCAGGCCGTGCACGACGCGCGCCACCACCCGGCGCACGTTGGTGTCGACCACCGGCACCCGCCGGCGATAGGCGAAGCAGGCGACGGCGCGCGCGGTGTAGCTGCCGACGCCGGGCAGCGTCAGCAGGGTATCGACGTCATCGGGGACGACGTCGTCGTGATCGCGCGCGATCACGGTGGCGCACTCGTGTAATCGCTTGGCCCGCCGCGGATAACCGAGCTTGCCCCAGGCGCGCAACACGTCCGCGGCGCTGGCCGCGGCCGTCGCCGACGGGGTCGGCCAGCGCCGCACCCAATCCGACCAGATCGGCAACACCCGGGCCACCGGCGTCTGCTGCAACATGAACTCGCTGACCAGGATCTGCCAGGCGCTCACCCCGGGTTCGCGCCAGGGCAGGTCGCGGCGTGAGGTCTCGTACCAGGCCAAAAGATTGGTAACTGATATGTATGCCGGACCCGGCGTTGCTTGTTCCGGCATGATGGCAGCCATGCCTAACACCAGTCCGGTAACAGCGTGGAAGTCACTCAAAGAGGGTAACGAGCGATTCGTCGCCGGTAAGCCGCAGCATCCCAGCCAAAGTGTTGAGCATCGAGCCAGCCTGGCCGCCGGGCAGAGTCCCACCGCGGTCGTGTTCGGCTGCTCGGACAGCCGGGTCGCCGCCGAGCTCATCTTCGACCAGGGCCTGGGCGACATGTTCGTGGTGCGCACCGCCGGGCAGGCCATCGACACCGCGGTCCTGGGTTCCATCGAGTTCGCGGTGAGCGTGCTCAACGTGCCCCTCATCGTCGTCCTGGGTCACGACAGCTGCGGCGCGATCAAGGCCGCCCTGGGCGCGATCGAAGAGGGATCCATCCCGGGCGGTTTCGTGCGCGACGTGGTGGAGCGGGTCGCGCCGTCGATCCTGATGGGCCGCCGTGACGGCCTGAACCGCGTCGAGGAGTTCGTGGAGCGACACGTACGCGAAACCGTGGCGCAGCTGGTGTCGCGGTCCACGGCGATCGCCGAGCGGATCGCCGACGGCACGGTCGCGGTGGCCGGTGTCACCTACCACCTTGCCGACGGGCGCGCGGCGTTGTGTGACCACGTCGGCGACATCGGCGAATAGCGGGCCGAATAGCGGGGCCGATCGCGGGCGAATGGGCCGCGCGGTCGGCCGCCACTAACACGGCGATTGGCCGGCAAACCTAGCGACACGCCGAGGCGGGTCAACCGAATCGGCGTGACCTGGGCCTACGCTGCGAACGTGCTCGATCTGGAACCGCGTGGCCCGCTACCCACCGAGATCTATTGGCGGCGCAGAGGCCTGGCCGTGGGCATCGCGGTCGTCGTGATCGGGATCGTGGCCGCCACCGTCATCGCGTTCATGGGGCACAGCTCGGGAGCCAAGCCCACCACCGCCGACAAGCCGAACTCGGCGCAGAGCAAGCCGGGATCGCCCGCGCCCCAGGCGCCGCCACCGGCGGGGCCCGAAAGCCCCGCCCCCGGGGCGCCGCCGGCGCAGGGCCAGAACCCCGAGACGCCCACCCCCACCGCCGCGGTGCAGCCGCCGCCGGTGCTGAAGGAGGGTGACGACTGCCCCGACTCGACGCTGGCGGTCAAGGGCCTGACCAACGCTCCCCAGTACTTCATCGGTGACCAGCCGAAGTTCACCATGGTCGTCACCAACATCGGGCTGGTCGCGTGCAAGCGCGACGTCGGGGCCGCGGTGCTGGCGGCCTACGTCTACTCGCTGGACAACAAGCGGCTGTGGTCGAACCTGGACTGCGCGCCGTCCAACGAGACGCTGATCAAGACCTTCACGCCGGGCGAGCAGGTGACCACCGCGGTGACGTGGACGGGCATGGGATCGGCGCCGCACTGCCCGTTGCCGCGGCCGGCGATCGGGCCGGGCACCTACAACCTGGTCGTCCAGCTGGGCAATCTGCGCTCGATGCCGGTGCCGTTCATCATGAACCAGCCCCCGCCGCCGCCGGGCCCGGTGCCCGGCCCGGGCCAGCCCGGCGCCGTGCCGCAGCCGGAGGCGCCGCCGATGCCCCCGGCCGGCTGACCTCAACGAGCATTAGCTCAGTGAGTCGGTGATCGTCGACTCCGCCAGCTGCGACAGCCCCTCCCGCACGTGGCGCGCCCACATCGCGCCGATGCCGTCGACCGATTGCAGGTCGCTGGCGCTGGCCGCCAACACGTTCTGCAGCGTCCCGAACGAGCGGACCAGCAGATCGGCGTGGGCGAACTGCAGCCGGGGGATGCCGGCCAGCGCGCGGTAGCCGCGCGGGCTGACCGCCGAATCCTGCGCCTCCGTCGTCGTCGGGTAGCCGAAAACCTTTGCCAGAGCGGTGAAGTCGAGCAGCTCGGTGTCCGAGAGCGCGTCCAGCTCGTCCAGCGTCGCGGTCAGCTGCGCTTCGGACAGCGGCTCCGGGCTGGCGTGGTAGTCCCGCACGATCAGCTCCCGGGCGATGTCGTTGCCGCCGAGCAGCTCGTCGAGCTGCAGCCGCAGCTGGCGCCCGTCGGTGCCGAGTTCGACGACGTCGTTGTCGATCACCTGGCCGATCCGCCGGACCAGCTCGAGGCGCTGCACCACCGTCAGGACGTCGCGCAGGGTGACGAAGTCCTCGATCTCGGCCCGCGACAGCTGCCGGCTGACCTCGTCGAGCCTGATCTTGTACCGCTCCAGGGTGGCGATGGCCTGATTGGCCCGCGACAGGATCGTCGCGGAATCGGCGACCACGTGGCGCTCCCCGCCCACGTAGACGGTCACGATGTTCATCGAGTGGCTCACCGAGATCACCGGGTATCCGGTCTGGATCGCCGCCCGCTCCGCCGACCGGTGTCGAGTCCCCGATTCGTCGGTGGCGATCGACGGGTCCGGCACCAACTGCACGTTGGCGCGCACGATGCGGCTGCCGTCGGTGGACAGCACCACGGCGCCGTCCATCTTTGCCAGCTCGCGCAGCCGGGTCGGCGCGTAGCGCACGTCCAGCGCGAAGCCGCCGTCGCAGATGGCTTCGACGTTTTCGTCGTTGCCGAGCACGATCAGCGCGCCGGTGCGGCCGCGCAGGATGCGTTCCAGGCCGTCACGCAGCCCGGTCCCCGGCGCCAGGCGGGCAACGGTGTCACGCAACGTCGGTCGGGTCACAGCGTGCATTCTGCGGCCCATCGCGTCACGCGTCCAGCCGGTACGGGTTTGCGGGGCCGCCCCGGCGCTCGGCGATGTCGATCATGTGCTGGAGCGCCGCGACGATGGTGGGCGCGCGCAGCGCGCGCATCCCGCGGGGCACGATATCGCGCCGGGGGTCGTCGCCGTCCGGGATGAGCGCGACGGTGAATCCCTGGCGCGCGGCCTCGGACAGCCGCCGCTCCATGCCGCTGACCCGCCGCAGGTCGCCGGCCAGGCCCACCTCCCCGATCATCACCGCCGTGGTGGGCAGGGGCAGATCGGCCAGCGCGGACGCCAGCGCGACCGCGACCGCCAGGTCCGATGACGGGTCGGTCAGCCGCATGCCGCCGACGGTGGACAGGTAGATGTCGTGGGCGGCGACGGGCAACTTGGCGTGCTTTTCCAGCACGGCGGTGATCATGGCGGCCCGCGAATGGTCGATGCCGCTGACGGCGCGGCGCGGCGAACCGCCCGACGGCGAGGCCAGCAGGGCCTGCACCTCGCCGATGAGCGGACGTTTGCCGTCGAGGGTCACCGTGATCGCGGTGCCCGGAACCGGCGCGGGGCGCTGGTCCAAGAACAGGTTCGACGGGTCGGCGACCCCTTCGATCCCGTTGTCGTGCAACAGGAAACACCCGACCTCGTCGGCGGCGCCGAACCGGTTCTTGATGCCCCGGACCATCCGCAGCGAGCCGTTGCGGTCACCCTCGAAGTGCAGGACCACGTCGACGAGGTGCTCGAGGGAACGCGGCCCGGCGATGGCCCCGTCCTTGGTGACGTGCCCGACCAGGATCAGCGCGACCCCGTTGGTCTTGGCCGCCGCGGTCAGCGCCGACGTCACCGCCCGCACCTGCGTGACGCCGCCGGCGACGCCGTCGGCCTCGGTGGTGGACATGGTTTGCACCGAGTCCACGATCACCAGCGCGGGCTTGACCGTGGCGATGTGCTCGAGCACGGTGTGCAGGTCGGATTCGGCGGCCAGGTACAGCTCGTCGCCGCCGCAGCCGATGCGGTCGGCGCGCAACCGGATCTGGCCGGCGGACTCCTCGCCGGAGATGTACAGCGCGCGGCGGCCGGATTCCGCCCAGCGGTGGGCGACCTCGAGCAACAGCGTCGACTTCCCCACGCCCGGATCGCCCGCCAGCAGCGTGACCGAACCGGGCACCACGCCGCCGCCGAGCACCCGGTCGAGTTCGCCTACGCCCGTCGTGCGGTGCTGGCTGGCGCCCGGCTCGATGGACGTGATCGGCACGGCCTGCGACGCCGCGGCACGAACGGCGCGGCGCCCGGCGACGGTACTGAGCACCGGGACCTCGTCAACGGTGCCCCAGGTGCCGCACTCGAGGCAGCGGCCGACCCATTTCGCGGTGACGTGCCGGCATTCCGAGCAGCGGTATTGCGAGCGCGCGGTTGCCACGTGATGACGGTATCGAGCCGCTACGACTAGCCCCCGTCACGACAGGCGGTTACCCCGCGTGATTTTGGTGCGGCGGGGTCACTCCGGCCGAAATCGGGACCAGCACGGTGGCCTGCCCGGCCTTCTCGAAGTTGAACGTGAAGTTGTAGGTCAGGCCGTTCGAGATGGGCTTGGCCAAGGTGACGGTCGCCTTGGCCGCGGTGCTGGAATCGATCGGTCCCGGCGCCACCTTCTGGCCCTCGGGCGTGCCGATGAACAGCATCCCGCCGGCGGGCAGGCGGGTGTCGCCGCTGATCGCCACGGCGCCGACGTCGCTGGTGATGCCGACGAGCCTGTCCGGGGTGGTCGGCGACTGGTTGACGGCCACCAGCACCAGGTCGACCGCCCGGCCGGGCTGCAGGAAGTCACCCGTCTGCGTGGCCTGGAGGTGGATGTTGCGCAACGCCACGTTGTTGAAGGTGACCTTGTTCCCGTTGATGGCGGGCTCCTGCACCGCCATCTGCGAAACCTGACCGGCCCCGCAACCGCTGAGCAGCGCGGCCAGCACGGCCAGCACGCCGGCCACGGCGATCGCGGGAAGGCCGAGGCGGATCTTGAAGCGGTTCACTCTCTACAGCCTCCTGCTCGGCCGGTTCGACTAATGCAACTATGCACAGTAGTAGGGACGCTGTGCACGCGGTAGCGCGGGGCGCCAGACCAGCGCAGGAGCTGTTTTAAAGGCCGCCAACCGCCCGGTCCGGGGGCGTTGGTAATGTGCTGCACTGCACGACTTGGTCCCCATGTCAACCCCTAATCTGCGCGTGTTGTGCCCCTGACCTGCATCGTTGCTTCGCGCGTGGTTAGGCGGGCGTGTTAGGATGAAGTAACGAAAGGGGCTCGAATCAGATGATCTTCAAGGTCGGCGACACCGTTGTTTATCCGCATCACGGTGCTGCGTTAGTCGAGGCGATCGAAACCCGGACGATCAAAGGGGAACAAAAAGAATATCTCGTCTTGAAGGTGGCGCAGGGAGACCTGACCGTTCGAGTTCCCGCGGAGAACGCCGAGTACGTCGGCGTCCGCGACGTCGTCGGACAGGAAGGCCTCGACAAGGTGTTCCAGGTGCTGCGCGCCCCGCACACCGAGGAGCCGACGAACTGGTCGCGCCGCTACAAGGCCAATCTCGAAAAGCTTGCCTCCGGCGACGTCAACAAGGTGGCCGAGGTGGTGCGCGACCTGTGGCGCCGCGACCAGGAGCGCGGACTGTCGGCCGGTGAGAAGCGCATGCTGGCCAAGGCCCGCCAGATCCTCGTCGGTGAACTGGCGTTGGCGGAGAGCACCGACGACGCCAAGGCGGAGACCATCCTCGACGAGGTTCTGGCCGCCGCTTCCTGAAGGTCCTGACGCTTCGGTGGCCCGACAGACGGGCACCTCGGGCAACGTAATCGCCGTCGTCCCGGCCGCAGGTTCGGGCGAACGACTGGCGGCGGGAATCCCCAAGGCATTCTGCGAGATTGCCGGCCGCACCCTGCTGGAGCGCGCCGTCGCGGGTCTACTGGAATCCGGCGTGGTCGATCACGTCGTGGTGGCCGTGCCCGCCGACCGGATCGACGAGGCCAAGCGCGTCCTCGCCGGCCGGGCCACCGTCGTCGCCGGCGGGCCCGACCGCACCCGATCCGTCGACCTGGCCTTGGCCGCCCTCCCCGTGGCCGCCGCGTACGTGCTGGTGCACGACGCGGCGCGCGCGCTGACCCCTCCGACGCTGATCACCCGCGTGGTCGACGCCCTGCGGGCCGGCCACGACGCCGTGGTGCCCGCGTTGCGGCTGCACGACACCATCAAGGCCGTGGACGCCAACGGGGTGGTCCTGGGGACGCCGGAGCGCGACGGGCTACGGGCGGTGCAGACGCCCCAGGGGTTCGCCACCGACCTGCTGCAGCGCGCCTACCGGGCCGGCGCCGGCGCGGCCGGTTTCACCGATGACGCGTCGCTGGTCGAGCACGTCGGCGGGCAGGTCCAGGTGGTCGACGGCGATCCGCTGGCGTTCAAGATCACCACTCAGCTCGATTTGTTGCTGGCCGAAGCGATCGTGCGCCGATGAGCGAGCCCCTTCCCGTCCCCAGGGTCGGCCTGGGCGTCGACGTGCACCCGATCGAACCCGGGCGGCCGTGCTGGCTGCTGGGTCTGCTGTTCGCCGACGCCGACGGCTGCGCCGGCCACTCCGACGGCGACGTGGGGGCGCACGCGCTGTGCGACGCGGTGCTCTCGGCGGCGGGCCTCGGCGACGTGGGCGCCATGTTCGGGGTAGACGATCCGCGCTTCGAGGGCATCAGCGGCGCGGACATGCTGCGCCACGTCGCCGCACTGGCGTCGGGCGCAGGCTTCCGGGTCTCCAACGCCGCCGTGCAGGTCATCGGGAACCGGCCGAAGGTCGGTCCCCGCCGCGCCGAGGCGCAGCGCGTGCTGTCGGAATTATTGGGAGCGCCGGTGTCGGTGTCGGCGACCACGACCGACGGGTTAGGGCTGACCGGACGCGGTGAGGGGCTGGCTGCCATCGCCACCGCGCTGGTGGTCCCCGCGGGCTAAGCCCGCGCAGCGCCGGGCGCCGGGGAACTACCCGGTAAGCTGGCACGTCGTGACCGATCGCGCCCGCTTGCGGCTACACGACACGGCAGCCGGTGCTGTGCGTGATTTCGTGCCGCTGCGCGAGGGCCACGTCTCCATCTACCTTTGCGGCGCCACCGTGCAGGGCCTGCCGCACATCGGCCACGTCCGCAGCGGGGTGGCCTTCGACATCCTGCGCCGCTGGCTGATCGCCCGCGGGTGCGACGTCGCCTTCATCCGCAACGTCACCGACATCGACGACAAGATCCTCAACAAGGCCGCCGCGGCGGGCAGGCCGTGGTGGGAGTGGGCGGCCACCTACGAACGCGCCTTCTCCGCCGCCTACGACGCCCTGGACGTGCTGCCGCCGTCGGCCGAGCCGCGGGCCACCGGCCACATCACCCAGATGATCGAGTTGATGCACCGCCTGATCGAAACCGACCACGCGTACGCCGCCGGCGGCGACGTCTACTTCGACGTGCTCAGCTACCCGGAGTACGGGCAACTGTCCGGCCACAAGATCGACGACGTCCATCAGGGCGAGGGCGCGGCCACCTGCAAACGCGACCAGCGCGACTTCACCCTGTGGAAGGCCGCCAAGCCCGGCGAGCCGTCCTGGCCCACGCCGTGGGGCCGCGGCCGCCCGGGCTGGCACCTGGAATGCTCGGCGATGGCCCGCACCTACCTGGGCGCCGAATTCGACATCCATTGCGGCGGAATGGATTTGGTCTTCCCGCATCACGAGAACGAGATCGCCCAGAGCCGCGCCGCCGGCGACGGTTTCGCCCGCTACTGGCTGCACAATGGCTGGGTGACGATGGGCGGCGAGAAGATGAGCAAGTCGCTGGGCAACGTGCTGGCCATCCCGGCGCTGCTGCAGCGGGTCCGGCCCGCCGAGTTGCGCTACTACCTGGGCAGCGCCCACTACCGGTCGATGCTGGAATTCTCCGAGACCGCCCTGCAGGACGCGGTGAAAGCCTATGTGGGCGTTGAGGAATTCCTGCACCGGGTGCGGGTTCGGGTCGGCGGCGTCGAGCCCGGCCAGTGGACGCCGAAGTTCGCCGACGCGCTCAACGACGACCTGGCGGTGCCGGCGGCGCTGGCCGAGGTGCACTCCGCCCGCGCCGAGGGCAACCGGGCGCTGGACTCCGGCGATCACGACGGCGCGCTGCGCCACGCCCGGGCGATCCGCGCAATGATGGGCATCCTGGGCTGCGACCCCCTCGACGAGCGCTGGGAGACCCGCGACGAGACGTCGGCGGCGCTGGCCGCCGTCGACGTGCTGGTGCACGCGGAGCTGGAGAACCGGGAGAAGGCGCGCGAGCAGCGCAACTGGGCGCTCGCCGACGAGATCCGGGACCGGCTCAAGCACGCCGGCATCGAGGTCACCGACACCGCCGACGGGCCGCAGTGGTCGCTGCAGGCCGGCCCGGATCAGTAGGGGCCACGCACATGGCCGGCAATTCGCGACGCCGCGGCGCAATCCGTAAGGCGGGCACCAAGAAGGGCCCGACCGTCGGTTCGGGCGGCCAGCGTCGCCGCGGGCTGGAGGGCCGCGGCCCCACGCCTCCCGCGCACATGCGCCCCAACCACCCCGCCGCCAAGCGCGCCCAGTCGCCGTCGCGCCGCCCCGCGCGGGGTAAGACCGACGAGACCGAGACGGTGCTGGGCCGCAACCCGGTGCTGGAGTGCCTGCGCGCCGGCGTTCCGGCGACCGCGCTCTACGTGGCGCTGGGCAGCGAAGCCGACGAGCGGCTCACCGAATCCGTCTCCCGCGCCGCCGATTTGGGCATCGCGATCCTGGAGGTGCCGCGCACCGACCTGGACCGGATGACCAACAACCATCTGCATCAGGGCATCGCGTTGCAGGTGCCGCCCTACAACTACGCCCACCCCGACGACCTGGTGGAGGCGGCGACCGGTTCGCCGCCCGCGCTGCTGGTCGCGCTCGACAACATCTCCGACCCCCGCAACCTGGGCGCCATCGTGCGTTCGGTCGCCGCGTTCGGCGGCCACGGCGTGCTCATCCCGCAGCGGCGGTCGGCCTCGGTGACGGCGGTGGCATGGCGCACCAGCGCCGGGGCCGCGGCCCGCGTCCCGGTGGCCCGGGCCACCAATCTCACCAGGACACTGACGGATTGGGCGGATCGCGGCCTGCGGGTGATCGGGCTGGACGCCGGCGGCGACACCACGCTCGACGACCTCGACGGCACCGACCCGATCGTGGTCGTCGTCGGGTCGGAAGGCAAGGGGCTGTCGCGGCTGGTGCGGCAGAACTGCGACGAGGTCGTGTCCATCCCGATGGCCGGCAATGCCGAATCGCTGAACGCCTCGGTGGCCGCCGGGGTGGTGCTCGCCGAAATTTCGCGCCAGCGCAGGGGTTAGGTGATCGCCCGCCTCGTTGCCGCGCTGCTGGCATCGGCGGTGCTTGTGGCGGCGCCGGCCGCCGCGCAGGCACCCGACTTCGACCTGCAGGCCCACCGCGGCGGGCGCGGGGAGGCCACCGAGCAGTCGTTGCGGGCCTTCGCCAGGTCGCTCGAATTGGGGGTCAGCACACTGGAACTCGACGTCGTGCTCACCCGGGACCGCCAACCGCTGGTGTGGCACGACCCGACGATCGCGGCCGAGAAATGCGCCGACACCGCACCCGCATTCGCCGGCGACCCGCAGTACCCCTACGTCGGCAAACTCGTGCACGATCTCACGCTGGCCCAGATCCGCACCCTGGACTGCGGGCGCCGGCTGGACGACTTCCCGAACGCCGAAGTGGTGCCGGGCAACAGGATCGCCACGCTGCCTCAGGTTTTCGCCCTCGCCGACTCCTACCGCGCCGACGCCGTGCGCTACAACATCGAAACCAAGGTGGACGCCGATGAACCCGAGCCGCAGGAGTTCGTCGACGTGATACTGGAAGCGGTCAGGGCCGCGGGCAAGGTCGAGCGGGTGGACATACAGAGCTTCGACTGGCGCACGCTGCCGTTGGTCCACCGGGCCGAACCGTCAATCCCGTTGGTGGCCCTCTATGACGAGCAGACTCCCGGCGATCCGCTGATCGGCGCGCTGACGGTCGGCGCCGACGCCGTCTCACCGGACTACCGGCTGGTCGCCGGCAAGCCGTACGTCGACCGCGCGCATGCGTTGGGGCTCAAGGTCATTCCGTGGACGGTCGACGATGTCGACGCCATGCGCCGGCAGATCGGGTACGGGGTCGACGGCATCATCACCGATTATCCGACGGCGTTGCGGGGTGTGCTGGCCGAGCTGTCCATGCCGTTGCCGCCGGCATACCGTCGGGGCTAGAGGCCGAGCGCCCGCGCCGACGCCCACAGCGCGAGCACCGCCACCGCCAGCGACGCGGGCACGGTGCACACCCCGAGGCGGGTGTATTCGCCGACCCCGGCGTCGACGTCGTGCTGGCGAAGCACGCGCCGCCACAACAGGTTTGACAATGACCCGACGTAGGTCAGGTTGGGGCCGATGTTGACCCCGATCAGCACCGCCAGCACCGCCACCGGCCCGGCCGGGGCGACCAGCGGCAGCAACACCAGGGTGGCGGGCAGGTTGTTGACGACGTTGGCCAGCACGGCCGCGATCGCGGCGATCGCCAGCAAGGCGGGCAGGCCCGAGCCCGACGGCAGCACCGCCGACATCGCCCGGTCCATCCCGCCCAGCATGACCGCCCGCACCACGACCCCCAGCGCCAGCACGAATACCAGGAAGGACACGTTGGCCGAGCGCACGATCTCCGACACCGACGTGTGGCGGCGGCGCAGGCTGCGCGCCGCCAGCACCGCGGCGCCGCACAGCGCCACCCAGGCCGGCGCCACCCCCACCGACTGGGCGACCGCGAACCCGGCCAGCGTCAGCGCGACGACCACCAACACGAACACCGGCGGGCGTGGTGGCGCGCCGCGTTGCTCCGGGTTCGGCTGCACCCGTAGGTCCTTGGCGAAGAACCAGCGGAAGATCACGTAGAGGGTGGCCACCGCGCCGAGCCACGGCAGCGCCATCACCAGCGTGAACTTGGTGAACGAGATGTCGGCCGTGTGGAAGGCCAGCAGGTTGGTCAGGTTGGACACCGGAAGCAGCAGCGAGGCGCCGTTGGCCAGATGGGCGGTGGCGTAGGCGTAGGGCCGCACCCGAGTGCGCTGCCGCCGCACGGCGGCGAGCACCACCGGGGTCAGCAGCACCACGGCGGCGTCCAGGCTCAGCACGGCGGTGATCCCCGACGCGATCGCGAACACCCGCCGCAGCAGCGTGCCCGACCCGACGCGTCCGCGCGCGATCGCCGCGCCGGCGGCCTCGAACAGGCCCTCGTCGTCGCACAGCTTGGCCAGCACCAGCACCGCCCCGAGGAAGGCGACCACCTCGGACAGGTCGGCGATCTCCTTGGCCGCCTGCTGGACCGAGACCGCCCCGATCCCGACCAGGACGAGGGCGGCCGGAATCGCGGCCAGCGCCTCGGGCCAGCCCCGTGGGCGCGCGACGGCGAACCCCAGGACGACGGCGAGCAGCAACAGCGCGACGGTCAGTGCCAACGTCTAGACCGCTTCGCCCCACGGGTCCTCGCGCCGCCACACCGTCGGCAGGTGCAGCGCGACACCGTCCTGTGCGGCCAGCTCATCGAGGACGCGGATGGAGACGTCGAGGTCGTCGCCCGCATAGGGCAAGGCGCGCAACGGCTTTGTCAGCGGGCGGAAGAAGTCGTCCCAGTGGATGAGGATCACCCGGCGAGCGCCCACCACGCGGACGGTCTCGGCCCAATAGTCGACCAGATACGACCGCGGCTGCAGCCCCAGCTGCCCGACGGACAGGTAGACGGCATCGGCGCGGTGGCCGGCCAGCGCCCCCTTGACGAAACCGGCGCTGCCACAGATCAGCAGCCGCCGGCCCGTCGGCCGGTGGGCCACCAGCGTCGACCACGACTCGCCGCAGCGGTACGCCGACGCCTTCACCGGGGTGATCAGCGGTTCGTCGATCACGCCGGGATACCGGTCGGGTGGGCAGTGGTGGGAGTTTACCAACGTTATCTCGTAGTCGCCCAACCGAATTGGCTGCCCGTCGACCGCGACGACGATCCGGTTCTCCGGGAGGCCGTAGCCGCGCCCGACGTTGGCCGCGGACTGGCCGCCGATCAGCTGCGCGCCGGTGCGGTCGGCGACCAGCGCGGAGTCCAGCACGTGGTCGATGTGGGTGTGCACCGGGATGACGGCGGCCAGTCGCGACACCTTGGCCCGGGCCAGGCATCCGTCGACGCGGGCCGGCGACGGCGCCACCTTGCCGGCCGCGATCTTGGCCAGGCCCGGCCGGGAGAAGTAGCCGTCGGTCATCAACGCCGACGAGCCGTCGTCGATCAGCAGCGTCGCCACGCCCATCCAGGTCACCGAGAGCCCGTCGGGCCCGGCCGCGGGGGCGTCGAATCGGTCCGCGTACCGAGCGATGTCGGGCCGCCCGAGCTTGAGCCGCATCAGCAGAACGCCCGAAGGTCGGCGCCGGCCGCCGTGAGGCGATCGCGGACCGCGGTGGCAATCCGCACCGCCCCGGGCGAATCACCGTGCACGCAAACCGATTCCACGCTCACCTCGATGTGGCTCCCGTCGATCGCGGTGATCTGGCCCGCGGTCACCATGGCGGCGACGCGCTCGGCGATCGCGCCCGGATCGTGCAATACCGCACCGGGTTCGCGGCGGGAGACCAGCCGCCCGTCCGGGCGGTAGGCCCGGTCGGCGAACGCCTCGGCCACGGTCCGCAGGCCGCGTCGGGCGGCCTCGTCGAAGAACGCCGACCCGGCCATGCCCAGCACCGGCAGGCCGTCGTCGACGAGCCGCACCGCCTCGGCGACCGCGGCGGCCTGCTCGCTGTTGGTCACGATCGTGTTGTACAGCGCCCCATGCGGTTTCACGTAGGACACGACAGAACCGCACGCGTGCGCGATCGCCTGCAGCGCGCCGATCTGATACACCACGTCGGCGATCAGGTCGTCGGCGGCGACGTCGATGAAGCGCCTGCCGAACCCGGCCAGGTCGCGGTAGCTCACCTGCGCCCCGATGCGCACCCCGCGCCGCGCGGCCGAGGTGCATACCCGCACCAGTCCGGCGGGGTCCCCCGCGTGGAAACCGCACGCCACGTTGGCGCTGGTGACGATGTCGAGCATGGCGTCGTCGTCACCGAGGCGCCAGACGCCGAAGCCCTCGCCCAGGTCGGCGTTGAGGTCGATACCGGCCACCCGCCCAGCTTATGGGGGCGGGCTATTGCCCGGCGACCTTGGCCGCGATCTGCTGGGCGATGTCGGCGGCGGACCCGCCGGCCAGGAAGGACGCGCACGTGGCGACGTCGATGGCGATGTTGTTGCGAACGGTCAGCGCCCGCTGGCACGTCCAGCCGTCGCCGCCGTCCTGAGCTGTCGACGTGCTGAGTGTGCCGCCGACTTTGTGGGCGTCGCCCGCGGTCCACACGACTTCGGGCTTGCCCGGGGGACGGTCGACGAACTTGCGGTTGGCGCAGGCGAACCACCGCCGCACCGAGGCGTCGTAGAAGGTGTTGGCCTGGCGCGCGGTGGGATAGGCGATCACGGCCTCGGCGGCGGAGTCATTGCGGACGGCGGGGTCGTCGTAGTTGTCGTCCAGTTGTTGGCCGCGCATCGCGGTCCAGCCGGTGTCCGCATACACGGCTTCCTGGGCGGGACCGTCCAGCGCCAGGCAGCTCTTGTCGCTGAAAGTCGCGCTGGAGTCCCACATCGCCTGGGTGCGGTTGCGGACCCGCATTCCCGCGGTGAGCACGGAGTTGATCTGGCCCTGGTCGAGCAGCAGCCCGTCCAGGGCGGCGACGGCCACGGGGGTCTGCGGCAGCGGGCCGGCGGTGTCTGCGGGCGCGGCGCTTCCGTCGACGACGGTGGTGCAGCCCACCGCGAGGGTGGACACCGCCGCCTGCACCAGGACCGCGATTCGCCTGCGCGCCATGGCCTCCGAGCCTTCCCCGACGTGGGCCGATCTGTGCGACCAGCTTAGGCGGACGCCTCGCGCCGGCGCCCCACCAGCCAGCAGACCAGGTAGATCAGAAACGAGATGCTGGCGACGAAGACCGACACCGGCACGCCCGGCGCAAGCGATAGCACGATCCCGCCGACCGCGGCCACCTCGGCGAACACCACCGAGGTCAGCATGGCCGCCGCCGGCGAGGTGACCACCCGGGCCGCCGCGGCCGCCGGCGTGATCAGCAGCGACATCACCAGCAGCGCCCCGACGATCTGCACCGCCTGGGCGGCCACCACCCCGACCAGCGCGGCGAACACGATCCCGAGCGCGTGGACCGGCACGCCGCGGGCGGCGGCGACATCAGGGTCGACGGTGGCGAACAACAGCGGGCGGTAACACGTTGCCAGCACCGCGATGACGAGGAGGCAAACCAGCGCCAGCATCGTCAGCCCCGTGTAGCCGACCCCGACGATCTGGCCGGTCAGCAGCGCGAAGCTGGTCGCCGTCCGGCCCGGGTAGAGGTGGATGAACAACACCGCCAGGCCCAGGCCGAACGCCAGGACCACCCCGATCACCGAATCGCGTTCCCGGGCGCGCCGGCCCAGGACGCCGAACAGCGCCGCCGCCAGGGCGCTGCCGATCAGCGCGCCCAGACCCACCCCGAATCCGACGAGCAGCGCGAAAGCGGCTCCGGTCAACGACAATTCGCTGGACCCGTGCACGGCGAACGACATTTGCCGCATCACGATGAACGGCCCGATCAGCCCGGCCACCAAACCCAGCAGCGCGGCCGCCACCAACGCCTGCTGCACGAAGTCGTGGCTGAGCAGATGCGCGGTGATGTCGAAGGAGAACAGGTGGTGTCCCACGTCGGCGAGCCGGTGCTCCATCAGCCGTGCCCGTCGGTGCGCTCGCCGGCCACAACGTAGCCGTCCCTGACCTTCACCACCTGGATGTCGGATCGATACAGCGCCGACAGCGTCTCGCTGGTCATCACCTGCTCGACGGTGCCGATCCTGAACCGGCCGTCGACCAGGTACAGCACCCGGTCCACATACGGCAGGATCGGGTTGATCTCGTGGGTGACGACGATGACCGTGGTCCCCGCCTCCCGGCGGCGCCGGTCGATCAGCGCCGACACCAGCTTCGCGTTCGCCGGGTCCAGCGTCAGCAGCGGTTCGTCGCACAGCAGCAGGGTCGGGTCGCTGACCAGTGCCTGGGCGATGCGCACCCGCTGCAGCTCGCCGCCGGACATCACGCCGACCCGGACGTCCGCCACGCGTTCGCCGTTGACCTGGCTCAGCGCGTGGGCGACGGTCGCGCGCCGCCGGGCACGGTCGCGGGACCGCAGCGGGACGGCGCCCCAGCGCCCGCCGTCGACACCCAGCCGAACCAGGTCCCGTCCCCGCAGCATCACGTCGCGGTCCAGCGGCCGATGTTGCGGCACATAGCCGATGCGCCCGCTGCCCGAGGTGATCGGCCTGCCTTCCACCAACCCGACGCCGGCGCTCAGCGGCAGCTGCCCGAGGAGCACGTTGAGTAGCGACGTCTTGCCGCTGCCGTTGGGGCCGAGCACCGCGATGAACTCGCCGCGCGAGACCGACAGGTCAAGGTGGTCCCACAGCACCCGGTCGCCGAACGCCAGGCGGGCGCCGCGCAGCGACACGGTGTCCGGGTGCCGATCGACGGCGGGCGCCGTGTCGATGCTCACGGCTGGACGGGCCGGCTCGACTGCAGCGCGGCCAGCAGCCGTTCGACCGTATTGCGTTGCCAGCTCAGGTAATCCGCCCCGTCAGGTAGGGTCTCGGCCACCTCGGTGACGGGCACACCCGCGCGACGCGCGGCGTCGCGCAGGCTGGTGATTGCGGCCGCCGAGGTCTGCGGGTTGACCACCAGCGCCGAAACCTGGCCCCGGTCGATGAGGTCGAGGACCGACGCCAGATCGGCCGGCGCCGGGTCGGTCTCGTTCTCGATCGCCGCGGCGAACGAGGGCGGGGTGCGGTTCAGCAGGCCCGTCGCCTTCAGCAGGTAAAAGGCGACCGGTTCGGTCGCCACGACCGAAGTGTGGGGGTAGGTGGCGGCGATGCCGTGTTCGGTGCCGGCGATGGCGTCGGCGCCGCGCCCGAACGTGGCGGCACTGGCCCGGTAGTCCGCGGCGTTGCCCGGGTCGATCGTCGCGAGCCGGTCGGCGATCGTGGCGGCCACCGCCTTGGCGACGCTCAGGTCGTAGAAGACGTGCTCGTTGCGGGGTTGCCCGTCGTTCTCGAGGAACGAGTAGGCGTTGACCGGCCTGGCGCCGGGCTGGCGGGCCAGCACCTCGTCGACCCATCCGTCGTAGCCGCCGCCGTTGTAGACGACCAGGGCGGCGTCGGCGATGGCGGCGGCGTCCGAGGGGCTGGCCTCATAGGAGTGCGGGTCGGTTTCCGCGCCGCTCAGGATGGACTTGACCGCCACATGGCTGCCGGCGACGGCGCGCGCGACGCTGCCCCACACGTCGGTGGAGGCGACGACGGCCGACGCGTGCGGGTGCGCGGGGTGCCCGCCGCAGCCGGACAGCACCGCCGAGCCGGCCACGGCCAGTGCGGCCGCCAGCCCACGCGTCAGTGCCATGCGCACGTCCGATTTCCTCCCGCCCGCCAGCAAGCCGATCCACAATACTAATGAAAATCGTTTCCATTACAAAGCCGCGGTCGGAAGCGCATGGGCCGCGCACCGATCCGCTGTAGCGTCACCGAACGTGAGCCCCACACCGCGCCGGCGTGCGACCCTGGCGTCGGTCGCGGACGAGCTCAAGGTTTCGCGCACGACGATCTCGAACGCCTTCAACCGCCCCGATCAACTCTCCGCCGACCTGCGTGAACGCGTGCTCGCGACGGCCAAGCGGCTCGGCTACGCCGGCCCCGACCCGGTGGCGCGCTCGTTGCGGACCCGCAAGGCCGGCGCGGTCGGTCTGGTGATGGCCGAGCCGCTGACCTATTTCTTCAGCGACCCCGCCGCCCGGGATTTCGTCACCGGGGTGGCGCAGTCCTGCGAGGCGGCCGGGCAGGGGCTGCTGCTGGTGGCCGTGGGGCCCAGCCGCAGCCTGAAAGAGGGAACCGACGCGGTGCTGTCGGCGGGCGTGGACGGTTTCGTGGTGTATTCGGTGTGCGATGACGATCCCTACCTGCAGGTGGTGCTGCAGCGGCGGCTGCCGGTCGTGGTGGTCGATCAGCCGAAGGATCTCGCCGGCGCCTCGCGGGTGGGCATCGACGACCGCGCGGCGATGCGTGAGCTCGCCGACTACGTGCTCGGGCTGGGGCATCGCGAGATCGGGCTGCTGACCATGCGGCTGGGCCGGGACCGGCGCCACGGCCTAGTGGACGCCGAGCGGTTGCGCTCGCCCGCCTTCGACGTGCAACGCGAGCGCATCATCGGCGTGTGGGAGGCGATGACTGCCGCCGGCATCGACCCGGGTTCGCTGACCGTGGTGGAAAGCTACGAGCACCTGGCCGAATCGGGCGGCGCGGCCGCCAAGGTGGCGCTGGAAACCAATCCGCGCATCACCGCGCTGCTGTGCACCGCGGACATCCTGGCCCTGTCCGCCATGGATTACCTACGGGCGCATGGCATTTACGTGCCCGGCCAGCTGACCGTCACCGGATTCGACGGCGTGCCCGAGGCCATCAGCCGCGGCCTGACCACGGTGTCGCAGCCGAGCCTGCACAAGGGGCGCCGCGCGGGCGAGCTGTTGTTGAAGCCACCGCGATCCGGTCTGCCGGTCACCGAACTCCTCGACACCGAGCTGATCCGCGGACGCACCGCCGGCCCGCCCGCATGAGCGCCGCTATTTGGAGTCTTGGTCGCCGATCAGCAACCGCACGGCCAGATCCAGCCGCTTGCTGACGTCGGTGGCCGAGGCGCGGCGGGTGAGCCAGGCGAGCAGGTTCGACAGCCACACGTCGGAGATCACCCGGGCGATGTGGTACTGGTCCTCGGTCGGTTCGCCGTCGGCCATCGCGCGCGCGAACATCGAGTCGATGAGCTTTTCGACCTGGTCGACCTCGCTGGCCGCCGACGCGTCGGCGAAGACGTAGGCGCGCGTCATCGCCTCGGTCAGCAGCGGGTTGCGTTGCATCGCGCGGTTGAGCTTGCCCACCATGAAGTTCAGCCGCTGAAAGGGTGTGCCGCCGGTCATGGCCGAGCGGTCGGTCTTGGCGTCGATGCGGCCGAACTCGCGGCCCAGCGCCGACACCAGCAGGTGCACCTTCGACGGGAAATACCGGTACAGCGTCCCCACCGCCACGTCGGCGCGATCCGCGACCGCACGCATCTGAACGGCCTCGTAGCCGCCCTTGGACGCGATGGCCATGGTGGCATCCAGGATGCGCTTGCGGCGTTCCCGCTGCGCCTCAGACCCGAGTTCGGACTCCGCCAGAACCGCCACGTTTATGACCTCACGCGGCTGCGAGTCGGAAACGCGGCTCGAACTAGCCTTGGAAGTGGCCTTGGCGTTGGCGCTGGCTGGCATGTGATGGTTTGCTCCTGTTCCGGGCGGTTCGTTTGCAAACGATACGCATTCTGCGTGTGAATTTCCCACCTCCATACCGCCGGGGACAAGCGCATGTGCTGCTGCAATGGCGTTCGACTTGACGGTCGATCACTGGCACTATTAGAACACGTTCTAGTCTTCGGTGAGCGGGTTGCGCGCCAACTGGTGGTGGGGATGTCCCCGCTCGCGCAAAGATCGGACAATCAGGACACGGGCGCCGGCCGGCCCCGTGTCACGTCGAGCCAAGGACGCGGAGGTCCTCTCAGGTGGTAGCGACCGTCACCGATGAGCAGTTTGCCGCGCGCGCCCTGGTGCGCGACTGGGCCCGCAATGCGACGTCGGGACCGGGTGGCACCGCGGCGATCCGCGAGGTCGAGCAGGGCAAGCCCGACGCGTGGCGGCCGGTGTTCTCCCGGCTGGCCGAACTGGGAATCTTCGGCGTCGCGATCCCGGAGGAATCCGGCGGGGCGGGTGGGTCCATCGAAGACCTGTGCGCGATGGTCGAGGAGGTGGCCAAAGCGCTGGTCCCAGGCCCGGTCGCGACCACCGCGCTCGCGACGCTCGTCGTCACCGACCCCGAACTGCTGGAGGCGCTGGCCGCCGGGGAGCGCTTCGCCGGGCTGGCGCTCGAAGGCGACGTCCGACTCGACGGCGCGACGTCGACGGCGTCGGGCACACTTCCGTTCGCGCTGGGCGCCTCGAACACGGTGCGCGATGGCGTGCTGCTGGCGCCCGCCGACGACAAGTGGCTGCTGATCGACGCCACCGGCGAGGGCGTGCGGGTCGAGCCGCTGCAGGCCACCGACTTCTCCCGGCCGCTGGCCCGGGTGGTGCTCAGCTCCGCCCCGGCCACGGTGCTGCCCGAAACCGGCACGCGCGTCGAGGAACTGGTCGCGACCGTCCTGGCCGCCGAGGCGGCCGGCATCACCCGATGGGCGCTCGAGACCGCCGTCGACTACGCCAAGGTCCGCGAGCAGTTCGGCAAGCCGATCGGCAGCTTCCAGGCCATCAAACACCTGTGCGCCGAGATGCTGTGCCGCGCCGAGCAGGCCGAGGTGGCCGCCTCGGACGCGGCTCGCGCCGCCGCCGACGGCGACGCGTCCCAGTTCTCCATCGCGGCCGCGCTGGCCGCCAGCACCTGCATCGCCACCGTGAAGGCCAACGTCAAGGACTGCATCCAGGTGCTCGGCGGCATCGGCTGCACCTGGGAGCACGACGCACACCTGTACCTGCGCCGGGCGCACGCCATCGGCCGCTTCCTGGGCGGCCCCGAGCGCTGGCAGCGGCGCATCACCGCGCTCACCCAGGACGGCGTGCGCCGGCGGCTGGGCATCGACCTCACCGAGGTCGAGGGCCGGCGCGCCGAGATCGCCGCGGCCGTCGCCGAGATCGCCGAACTGCCGGCCGAGAAGCGACAGGTGGGTCTGGCCGAGGCGGGCCTGCAGGCGCCGCACTGGCCCAAGCCGTACGGGCGCGCCGCATCCCCGGCCGAGCAGCTGCTGATCGATCAGGAGCTCGCCGCGGCCGGCGTCGAACGGCCGGACCTGGTGATCGGCTGGTGGGCGGCGCCGACCATCCTCGAGCACGGCACACCGGAGCAGATCGAGCAATTCGTGCCGGGCACGTTGCGCGGTGAATTCCTGTGGTGCCAACTGTTTTCCGAGCCCGGCGCGGGCTCCGACCTGGCGTCGCTGCGCACCAAGGCGGTCCGCGGTGACGGAGGCTGGCTGCTGACCGGCCAGAAGGTGTGGACGTCCGCGGCGCACAAGGCGCGCTGGGGCGTGTGCCTGGCGCGCACCGACCCCGATGCCCCGAAACACAAAGGCATCACCTACTTCCTGGTCGACATGAAATCGCCCGGCATCGACATCCGGCCGCTGCGCGAGATCACCGGCGACTCGCTGTTCAACGAGGTGTTCCTGGACAACGTGTTCGTGCCCGACGAGATGGTGGTCGGTGAGGTCAACGACGGCTGGCGGCTGGCCCGCACCACGCTGGCCAACGAGCGGGTGGCGATGGCCAACGGTACGGCGCTGGGCAACCCGATGGAAGAGCTGTTAACCCTCTTGGCGGCAAGGGAACTCGACGTCGCCGAGCAGGACCGGCTGGCGCGCCTGATCATCCTGGCCCAGACCGGCGCGCTGCTGGACCAGCGCATCGCCCAGCTCGCGGTGGGCGGCCAGGACCCCGGCGCGCAATCGAGTGTGCGCAAGCTGATCGGCGTCCGCTACCGCCAGGCGCTGGCCGAATTCACCATGGATGCCGCCGAAGGCGGCGGCCTCGTCGACCGCCGGGCCGACGGCGACCGGGCGGTGTTCGATTTCCTCAACACCCGCTGCCTGACGATCGCGGGCGGCACGGAGCAGATCCTGCTGACCGTGGCGGCCGAACGCCTGCTCGGTCTGCCGCGCTAGCCGAGATCGGCCGCGGCGGCGTGTAATTCGTGCAGCGCTTCGCATGCCATGGCGCCCAGGTCTCGGTCGTCGCCCGGTTCGCTCCAGCGTGCGTAGGCCGTCTTGAACGCCAGCGCACCGAGTTCGGCGGCCAATACCGCCGTCGGCTCGGGTATGCCGCGCGCCTGGAGTGCCTCGGCCACCGCGCGCGCCAGCCCGATTTGTTTGAGCGCGTTGCGCTCCTGGAGTTCGGTGCTGGCGGCGATCGCGGCCTTGAGTCTGGGCGCGAGCTCCCGGTTGAACGACGTGAACGCGGCCGCGGCCGATTTCAGGCCGGAGCACACGGCGGCCAGCGGCGTCGCGTCGGCCGGCGCCGTGGCGATCCCCTCGCGCAGGAGTTGCGCGATCGCGTCCTGGCCGGCCGCCAGCACGTCCCGCTTGTCCGGGAAGTGCCGAAAGAACGTGCTTTTCGTCAGGCCGGCGCGCTCGGCGATCTGCGTGACGGTCGTCTCGTCGTAGCCCCGCTCGTTGAACAGGTCGAGTGCGGCGGCGACCAGGCGTTCGCGCGCATCGGGTTCCCACCGGGCCATGGCCCCAGCCTAGTGATGCGACCATAGTCCCGTCACGGGTGTAGGGTGATGGGACAAATGTCTCATCGCGTAGAAGGAGCTGCTCGTGCGCGTATTCGTCACCGGGGCCAGCGGAGGAATCGGCTCGGCCGTCGTCACGGAACTGGTCGCCGCCGGCCATCAGGTTGTGGGCCTGGCCCGCTCGGAGGCCGCGGCGGCGACCATCGGCGGACTCGGGGGCGAGCCGCTGCGCGGCGACGTCACCGACCTCGACGTGTTGCGGGAGGCGGCCGGCGACGCCGACGGCGTTGCCTACCTGGCGTTCTCGCACGACTTCGCCGGTACCGGAGACGTGATCGGAGACGCGATCGGGGACGAGGCCCGCGCGGTCGCCGCGCTCGGCGACGCGCTCGCCGACACCGGCAAGCCGCTGGTGCTCGCCAGCGGCACCCCCGCGGTGGCCGGTCGCGCCAGCACCGAGGACGACCCGTTCAACACCGAGGGGCCGATGGCCGGGCGTGGCCGCACCGGACAAGCCGTCATCGACCTGGCCGAGCGCGGTGTCAGATCGGCCGTGGTGCGGCTGCCGCGGTCGGTCCATGACGCCGGCGGACGCTACGGCTTCGCCGGCATGCTCATTCAGCTCGCGCGCCGGCGCGGGGTGTCGGCCTTCATCGGCGACGGCGCGCAACGCTGGCCCGCGGTGCACCGCGACGACGCGGCGTCGTTGTTCCGGCTGGCCCTCGAGCAGGCCCCGCCCGGCTCGGTACTGCACGCGGTGGGTGACGAAGGCGACCCGATGCGGGCGATCGCCGAGGTGATCGGCCGCCGGCTCGGGGTGCCCGTCGAATCCGCCCCGGTCGAGGCCTTCGGCCCGCTCGGCGCCATCTTCGCCGCCGACCAGCCCTCGTCCAGCGCGCTGACCCGCCAACGATTCGACTGGAAACCCACGGGCCCAAGCCTTCTCGACGACCTCGAGACCGGCGACTACCCGGACTGAGAGATCAGGAGAAGGTGGTCTGCGCGCAGGTGCTGGGCGAGGTGATGTTGACCCCGGAGTAGACGACCTGGATGTGGGTGCAGGCGATGACGTTGTTGTCGGTCTTGGGTTGCCCCGTCTGCCAATCGGTGGAGTCGATGCGCCCGTTGGTCTGATACTTCTCCGGGGGGCCCTCACCCATGTAGATCGTGGTGATCTCGTCGGAACCCATCGACTTGTGCACCCGCTCGTACTGGCCGTCGGCGTGCGCGTCGAGGTAGGCCAGCCGGTTCGAGGAGCGGATCTCGGTGGTCTGACGGGCCCACAGGCCGGGCGGGAAACCGGTCACCCCGTCGGGCGTCAGCATGTCCGCGCCGGCGGTGAAGTCGCAGTGGCCGTCGGATTTGAAGCAGTTGAGGATCACCCGCGTCTCGAGCTGGTTGGGCCCGTCCAGCGGGAACAGCGTGGTGGCCGTGTTGCTCGCCGCCGCGCACACCCCGGCGGGCAGCAACATCGGCAGCGCCGCGACCACCGCGAATCCCGACACCAGCCGCATCATCGACGCCATCCCTTCCCCGTTGCTGACCCCAAGGATGAACCTAACCCCGCGACTACTCGTCGTAGGTCACTTCTACCGAATCAGATTCGGGGTGGGATTGACAGGCCAGGATCAGGCCCTCGTCGAGGTCCTGCTGCTCGAGAACGTCGTTGACCTCCATGTTCACCTTGCCGCTGCGCAGGGTGCAGGCGCACGCGCCGCAGTGACCCTCGCGGCAGGAGAATGGCGCGTCGAGGCCCTTGGCCAGCAGCACGTCGAGCAACTTGGCGTTGCGCGGCCATGACACCGTGTGGGTCTCGCCGTCGAGCTCCACCACCGCGGTGGCCGGCGGCTGGTCACCCTCGGGGGTGTCCTCGATCTTCACCGCGGCGAACGGATCCGATTCCAGCGACTTGAACACCTCGATATGTATTTGTGGCGCAGGCACTTTCAGCGTCTCCAGCGCCTCCTTGGCGGACTCCATGAACGCGCCCGGGCCGCAGATGTAGACGGGCCGGTCGGTGTAGGGGGCCGCCAGCTTGGCCAGCGCGGCCACGCTGGGCAGGCCCTGCAGCGATTCCAGCCAGTGCACGACGGTGAGCCGGTCGGGGTATTTGGCCGACAGCTCGCGCAGCGCCTCGGCGAAGATCACCGAATCCTCGTCGCGGTTGGCGTAGATCAACGTCACCTGTCCGCCGCCGTCGGCCAGCGCCGACTTGCAGATCGACATGATCGGGGTGATCCCGCTGCCCGCGGCCATCAGCAGGAAGTCGTCGCCGAGCGTCTTCGGCACAAAATTGCCCGACGGGGCCAGCACGTGGATGCGCATGCCCGCCCGCGCGTTGTCGCACAGCCAGTTGGAGGCGTACCCGTCGGCGGTCCGTTTGACCGTGACGGCCAGGGCGTCGTCGGTGAACGGCGAGCTGCACAGCGAATAGCAGCGCGCCACCGACCCGGTGCGCTCGCTGGGGACGCGCAACGTCAGGAACTGGCCCGGCGAGTAACGCAGCCGCTCGGGCGGGATGCCGGGGTCCCCTTCGTCGTCGGGCACCGCGAACACCAGTGACCGCGCATCGTCGGTCTCCGCGATGACCTCGGCGATCTGCAGTTCGAGGACGTGGTCACCGAGTGGCTCGTCGGGTACTTGGTCCAGATCCGCCTCGGTCAAGGCCCGTGCCTTCCTGTCGTTGCAACTAGAACATGTTACAGAAAAGTGGATTCGTATCGCTACCAGCCGCAGGAATACCCTGCTCGACACAAATCGGAACGTGTTCTAGTCTCTGGTGTAAGTCCGCTGTGTAAGTCTGGCCCAGGAGGCAAACTTAAGTGACGTCCATTCAACAGCGTGATGCGCAGTCGGTTCTGGCTGGCATCGATGATCTGCTCCCGCAGATCCGGGAGCGCGCTCAGGCGACGGAGGATCTGCGGCGGCTGCCCGACGAGACCGTTCAGGACCTGCAAGACGTGGGCTTCTTCACGCTGTTGCAGCCCGAGCAGTGGGGCGGCCTGCAGTGCGATCCGACGCTGTTCTACGAGGCGGTCCGGCGGCTGGCCAGCGCCTGCGGCTCCACCGGCTGGGTGAGCTCCATCATCGGCGTGCACAACTGGCACCTGGCGTTGTTCGACCAGCAGGCCCAGGAGGAGGTCTGGGGCGAGGACCCCAAGACCCGGGTTTCCTCTTCGTACGCCCCGATGGGCGCGGGCGTGGTGACCGACGGCGGCTACCTGGTCAACGGCGCATGGAACTGGTCCTCGGGCTGTGACCACGCGACGTGGGCGTTCCTGGGTGGCCCGGTGATCAAGGACGGCCGCCCGGTCGACTTCGGCAGCTTCCTGATCCCGCGCAGCGAGTACCGCATCGACGACGTGTGGCACGTCGTCGGCCTGCGCGGCACCGGCAGCAACACCGTCGTCGTCAAGGACGTCTTCGTGCCGCGGCACCGGTTTTTGTCCTACAAGGCGATGAACGACGGCACCGCCGGGGGGTATGAGACCAACACCGCGCCCGTCTACAAGATGCCTTGGGGCACAATGCATCCCACCACCATCTCGGCGCCGATCGTGGGCATGGCCTACGGCGCCTACGCCGCGCACGTCGAGCACCAGGGCAAGCGGGTGCGCGCGGCGTTCGCCGGCGAGAAGGCCAAGGACGACCCCTTCGCCAAGGTCCGCATCGCCGAGGCGGCCAGCGACATCGACGCGGCGTGGCGCCAGCTGAGCGGCAACGTCGCCGACGAGTACGCGCTGCTGTCGGCCGGCAAGGAGATCCCGTTCGAGCTGCGCGCCCGCGCCCGTCGCGACCAGGTGCGCGCCACCGGCCGGGCCATCGCCTCCATCGACCGGTTGTTCGAGGCGTCCGGCGCCACCGCCCTGGCCAACGACCAACCGGTGCAACGGTTCTGGCGCGACGCCCACGCCGGCCGGGTGCACGCGGCGAACGACCCCGAGCGGGCCTACCAGATCTTCGGGAACAACGAGTTCGGGCTGCCACCCGGCGACACCATGGTCTAGCCATGCGCGCCGACGACGATGCAGAGCGAAGCGATGAGGAGGAGCGGCGCTAAGTGACCGCAACCGAGGAGATCACCTTCGAGTCCACCTCGCGCTTCATCGAGGTCGACGTCGACGGGCCGCTCAAGCTGCACTACCACGAGGCGGGGGTCGGCAACGACCAGACGATCGTGCTGCTGCACGGCGGCGGTCCCGGGGCGGCGAGCTGGACGAACTGGTCGCGCAACATCCCGGTGTTGGCCGAGCGGTTCCACGTGCTCGCCGTCGACCAGCCCGGTTACGGGCATTCGGACAAGCGCGCCGAGCACGGGCAGTTCAACCACTACGCGGCGAGGGCGCTCAAGGGCCTCTTCGACCACCTGGGCCTGGGACGCGTTCCGCTGGTGGGCAATTCGCTGGGCGGCGGCACCGCGGTCCGGTTCGCCCTGGACTACCCCGACCTGGCCGGGCGCCTGGTCCTGATGGGGCCGGGCGGGTTGAGTATCAACCTGTTCGCCCCCGACCCCACCGAGGGCGTCAAGCGGCTGGGCAGGTTCTCGGCCGAGCCCACCCGGGAGAACCTCGAGGCGTTCCTGCGGGTGATGGTCTACGACCAGAAACTGATCACCGACGAATTGATCGGCGAGCGGTTCGCGTTGGCCAGCACGCCGGAATCGTTGACGGCGACGCGGGCGATGGGAATGTCGTTCGCGGGCGCCGATTTCGAGCTCGGCATGATGTGGCGCGAGGTGCACCGCCTGCGCCAGCCCGTGCTGCTGATCTGGGGGCGTGAGGACCGGGTCAACCCGCTGGACGGGTCGCTGGTCGCGCTCAAGACCATCAAGCGTGCGCAGCTGCACGTTTTCGGGCAGTGTGGGCACTGGGCGCAGGTGGAGAAGTTCGACGAGTTCAACAAGCTCACCATCGATTTCCTGGGAGGTGCGTGATGAGCATCCGTTCGCTGGGCTATCTGCGCATCGAGGCCACCGACATGGCGGCCTGGCGTGAGTACGGGTGCAAGGTCCTCGGCATGGTCGAGGGCAGCGGCAACACCGAGGGCGCCCTGTATCTGCGGATGGACGACTTCCCCGCGCGGCTGGTGATCGTGCCCGGCGAGCGCGACCACCTCATGGAGGCCGGCTGGGAGTGCGCGAACGCCGAAGGCCTGCAAGAGATCCGGGACCGCCTCGACGTCGAGGGCGTCCCCTACAAGGAAGCCACCGCCGCGCAACTGGCGGACCGCCGGGTCGTCGAGATGATCCGGTTCTCCGACCCGTCGGGCAATTGCCTGGAGGTCTTCCACGGCGTCGCCCTGGAACACCGCCGGGTGGTCAGCCCCTACGGGCACAAGTTCGTCACCGGTGAGCAGGGCCTGGGGCACGTGGTGTTGTCCACCCGCGACGACGACGAGGCGCTGCACTTCTACCGCGACGTGCTCGGGTTCAAGCTGCGCGACTCGATGCGGATGCCGCCGCAGGTGGTGGGCCGCCCCGCCGACGGGGCGCCCGCCTGGTTGCGATTCTTCGGCTGCAACCCGCGCCATCACAGCCTGGCCTTCCTGCCGCTGCCCACACCGAGCGGCATCGTGCACCTGATGATGGAGGTCGAGGACGTCGACGACGTGGGGCTGTGCCTGGACCGGGCGCTGCGCCGCAAGGTGCCCATGTCGGCCACCATGGGCCGTCACGTCAACGACCTCATGCTGTCGTTCTACATGAAGACACCCGGCGGATTCGACATCGAATTCGGTTGCGAGGGAAGGCAAGTCGAAGACGACGACTGGGTCGCCCGGGAAAGCACCGCGGTCAGCCTGTGGGGCCACGACTTCACGGTCGGCATGCGCGGCTGACCATGTCGGCGCCCATCGATCCGCGGACCTTCCGGCAGGTGCTGGGGCAGTTCTGCACCGGCATCACCATCATCACCACCGTGCACGACGACGTCCCCGTCGGCTTCGCCTGCCAGTCGTTTGCGGCGCTGTCGCTGGACCCGCCGCTGGTGCTGTTCTGCCCGACCAAGGTGTCGCGGTCCTGGAAGGCCATCGAGGCCTCCGGCCGGTTCTGCGTCAACATGCTGACCGAGAACCAGAAGCACGTCTCGGCCCGGTTCGGCTCCAAGGAACCCGACAAGTTCGCCGGCATCGACTGGCACCTTTCCGATCTCGGTTCACCGATCATCGACGGGTCGCTGGCCTACATCGACTGCACCGTGGCCTCCGCGCACGACGGCGGCGACCACTTCGTGGTGTTCGGTGCGGTGCAATCGCTTTCGGAGGCCCCCAAGATCAAGCCGCGGCCGCTGCTGTTCTATCGCGGGGAGTACACCGGCATCGAGCCGGACAAGACGACGCCGGCGCAGTGGCGCGACGACCTGGAAGCCTTCCTCACCACCACCACCCAGGACACCTGGCTGTAGGGGTTCTCACGGGCGTAACGCCACGGCGACTTCGCGGTGCGTTTTTCCGCCGTGGCGTTACGCCCGCGGGACACCCGGGCGCCGTAACGCCCCGCCTGGGGCCCAGAATGGTTTCATGACGCTGGATCTGGGCGCGTACTTCGATCGCATCGACTACCGCGGTGCCGCCGAGCCGAATCTCGAGGTGCTGCAGGATCTGATGACCGCGCACACCGGGTCGATCCCGTTCGAGAACCTCGATCCGCTGATGGGGGTGCCGGTCGACGACCTGAGCCCCGAAGCCCTCACCGACAAGCTGGTGTACCGGCGCCGGGGCGGCTACTGCTACGAGCAGAACGGCCTGATGGGTTACGTGCTGGCCGAGATCGGGTTCCGGGTGCGCCGCCTGGCCGGGCGGGTGGTCTGGATGCAGCCGCCCGACGCGCCGCTGGGAGCCCAGACGCACACGGCGCTGGCTGTGACGTTCCCGGGCTCGCAGGGCTCCTATCTGGTCGACGTCGGTTTCGGTGGCCAGACGCTGACGTCCCCCATCCGCTTCGAGACCGGAAACGCCCAGCAGACAACGCACGAGCCGTACCGGCTCAACGACCGCGGCGACGGCCTGGTGCTGCAAGCCCTGGTCCGCGACGAGTGGAAACCGCTGTACGTGTTGGGCACCCAGACCGTGCCGCAGATCGATCTGCGGGTGGGCAGCTGGTACGTCTCGACGCACCCCGAGTCGCACTTCGTGACCGGGCTGATGGCCGCCCTGACGACCGCCGACGCCCGCTACAACCTGGCCGGCCGCTACCTGAGCGTCCACCGCGCCGACGGCAGCGAGAAGATCCGCCTGGACGACGCGGCGGCGGTCGTCGACGTGCTCGGTGAGCGATTCGGCATCGATGTGGCCGGCATCGGCGAGCGCGGTGCGCTCGAGGCGCGCATCGGGCAGGTGCTGGACGCGTAGGCGCGGCGCGGCTAGCGGGCCGAAAGCCACGGGCCGAGCCGTCGCACCGCTTCCTCGATGTCGGCGGTGGGCCCGGCGAACGACAGCCGGACGAACGAATTGCCGCGGGTGGTATCGAAGTCGATGCCGGGCGCGATGGCGATGCCGGTCTCTTCCAACAGTTTCGAGCAGAACTCCATCGAGTTGTCGGTGAAGTCCGAGACGTCGGCGTACACGTAGAAGGCGCCGTCGGTGGGGGCCAGGCGCTCGACACCGATGCCGCGCAGCCCGTCGAGCAGCAGCGAGCGGTTGGTCGCGTAGTGGTGCAGGTGGCCGTCGGCTTCGGCGGTGGCCTCCGGGGTGAAGGCCGCCACCGCGGCCAGCTGCGAGAGCACGGGCGGGCAGATGGTGAAGTTGCCGGTGAGGCGATCCACCGCGCGGCGTAACTCGGCCGGCACCAGCAGCCAGCCCAGCCGCCAGCCCGTCATCGCGTAGTACTTCGAAAAGCTGTTGACCACCACGGCATTTCGCGATGTCTGCCACGCGCAGCTGGTCTGCGGCGCGCCCTCGTAGACCAGCCCGTGGTACACCTCGTCGCTGATCAGCCGCGCCCCGGAGGCGTCGCACCAGGCGGCGATCGCGGCCAGCTCCTCCGGCGCGATGACCGTTCCGGTGGGGTTGGCGGGGCTCGCCACGATGACGCCCTGCACCGGGGGGTCGAGCTCGGCGAGCATCCGCGCGGTGGGCTGGAAGCGAGTCTGCGGCCCGCAGGGGATCTCCACGACCTCACATCCCAAGGCCGACAAGATGTTTCGGTAGCACGGATAGCCGGGGCTGGCCAGGGCCACCCGGTCGCCGGCGTCGAAGCAGGCCAGGAAGGTCAGCAGGAAGCCGCCCGAGGAGCCCGTGGTGATCACCACGGCGTCGGGTTCGACGTCGAGGCCGTGCTGGCGCCGGTAATCCGCGGCGATCGCGGCACGCAGCTCGGGGGTGCCCAGCGACACCGAGTAGCCCAGCTGGTTGGAATGCACGGCCGCCGCGGCGGCCGCGCGCACCGGCTCGGGCGCCCCGACGCTGGGTTGGCCCGCCGACAGGTTGACCAGATCGCCGTGGCTGCGCTGGCGTTCGGCGGCCGCCAACCAGACATCCATCACGTAGAACGGTGGGATGCCCGCGCGCAGCGAGACACGATCGGTCACGGCGTGTTGAGTACCTCGGATTCCAGCCGGTTAAGCAGCTCCTGCGGCGTGTCCAGCAGGTGCGCGCTGCCGTGGGCGCGTTTGAAGTACAGGTGCATGTCGTGTTCCCACGTGATCGCGATGCCGCCGTGCAACTGGATGCCCTCGGCGGCCACCGTGTTCAGCGCCTCGGTGGCGGCCAGCCGTGCCGCGGCGGCGTTGGTGGGTGAGGGGTCCTCACACGCGTCGGACACGACGGCCTTCGCCGCGGCGACCGTGACATACAGGTCGGCCATCCGATGCTTGAGCGCCTGAAAGCTGCCGATCGGCCGGCCGAATTGCACTCGGTCCTTGGCGTATTCGACGGTCAGCTCCATACAGCGCTGCGCGGCGCCGATCTGCTCGGCGGCCAGCAGGACGGCAGCCTTGTCCGCCAGGCCGGGGTCCGCGCCGATCGCCTCGGCCTCCTGCGGTTGCACCCGGGCCAGGCGCCGGGTCGGGTCCATGGTGGTGACGGCCTGCGCGCTGAAGCGGGTCCACCTGCTCAGCCGGCCGTCCTCGACGGCAACCACGACGTCGGCGATGTCGCCGTTGACCACGTAGTCGGGATCGAGCACCAGCGCGCCGATCGCGGTGCCCTCGGCCAGGCCCTCCAGCGTCGCGGCGTCCGGCTCGGGGGCGCTCAGCAGCGCCAGCTCGGCCAGCGTGGTGCCCAGCAGCGGGGAGGGCACCAGGGCGCGGCCCAGCTCCTGCAAAACCGCTGCGGCGTCGGCCAATTCACCGCCGGCGCCGCCCAGTTCCTCCGGTATCACCAGGGCCGCGGCGCCGACCTGCTCGCACAGCAGCCGCCAGAGCGATTCGTCGTAGCCTCGGTCGGACTCCATGGCGGCGCGCACCGCCGCCGGGCCGGCGTGCTTGGCGACCAGCGCGGCCACCGTCTCGCGGAGCAGCTCGCGTTCTTCAGTCATTGGCGCCGCTCCTTCTCATCGCTAGGCTCTGCATCGTCGCGGCGCGAGTCATGGGTGCCGCTCCTTCTCATCGCTAGGCTCTGCATCGTCGCGGCGCGAGTCACAGCGCCTCCAGCACTCGTCGCCGATGTTCTTCCGGTGTGCCCCAGGAGGATCGCAGCGCCTGCACCCGCAGCAGCAACAGCGACAGGTCGTGTTCCTGGGTGAACCCGATCGCGCCGTGGGTCTGCAGCGCCGACCGCGCGGCCAGCAGGCCCGCGTCGGAGGCCGCCGCCTTGGCCGCGCTCACGTCGCGGGGGTCCAGCGTCAGCGCCGCGCCGTGCACCAGCGGCCGGGCCAGTTCGATGGCGATGTGCACGTCGGCGAGCTTGTGCTTGATCGCCTGATACGAGCCGATCACCCGGCCGAACTGGGTGCGTTGCTTGGCGTAGTCGACGGCGGCGTCGCGCAGCGCCTCGGCGGCGCCGACCAGTTGCGCGGCGGTACCCAGCGCGGCGAACTCGTAGGCGCGCTTGACGTCTGCTTCCCAAGCGGCGCCGGTCGGGGTCACGTCATACAGGTGGCGGCTGGGGTCGACGGACTCGTGCTCTTCCCCCGCGGTGGCTTCGGTGACCCCCTCGTCACCGGCCAGCAGCACCAGGTTCGCCACGTCGGCGTCGACGGCCCGCAGCACCCGCGGCGGCAGTGCGACCGTGGCGATCAGCTCGCCGGCCGCGAGCCCGGCGCACCGCTCGGCGTGATCGTCGGAGTCCAGCAATACCGGTGCCACCGCGATGGATTCGACCACCGGGCCCGGCACGCACCAGCGCCCGAGGCGTTCGAGGGCGACGACCAGGTCGATCGGGTCCGCCCCGATGCCGTCGAATTTCTCCGGCACGGCCAGGGCGGTGACACCCAGATTGGCCAGGTGTTCCCACACCTTGCGGCCCGGCGCGGTGTCGCCCGCCGCCCACGCCCGCACGGCGCTGGGCAGGTCCGCCGAGCCGAGCGCGGCGTCGATGCTGGCCGCGAAGTCTCGCTGCTGTTCGTCTAGCGCAAATCTCACTTCTTGCCCCCGGACTTCTCGCGCGGCAGGCCCAGCAACCGCTCGGAGATGATGTTGCGCTGAATTTCGTTGGTGCCGGCATAGATCGGGCCGCCCAGCGCGAACAGCAGACCTTCGGTCCACGGGCCGGCGAGTTCCCCGTCCGCGGCCAGGATGTCGAGCGCGGTCTGGTGCAGTTCGACGTCGAGGTCGGACCAGAACACCTTGGTCACCGACGATTCGGCGCCCAGCTCACCACCGAGGGCCAGCCTGGTCACCGTGCCGAAGGTCTGCAGCCGGTAGGCCTGCGCCTTGATCCAGCCGTCGGCGACCCGGTCGGCGAACGCGGCCGGTGCGCCGGCCTCCTTCCAAAGCTGCACCAACCGTTCCGCCGTCGCCAGGAAGCGGGCCGGGCTGCGCAGCGACATGCCGCGTTCGTTGCTCGACGTGCTCATCGCCGCCCGCCAGCCCTCGTGCGGGGTGCCGATCACGTCCTCGTCGGGTACGAAGACGTCGTCGAGGAAGATCTCGCCGAATCCGGTGTCGCCGCCCAGTTGGACGATCGGCCGCACCGTCACGCCCTTGGCCTTCAGGTCGAACATGAAGTAGGTCAGCCCGTTGTGGCGCTCGGCGCCGGGGTCGGAGCGGAACAGCCCGAATCCCCGCTCGGCGAACGGCGCACGCGAGCTCCAGATCTTCTGCCCGTTGAGCAGCCAGCCGCCGTCGGTCGCCGTCGCCGTGGAGCGCAGCGACGCCAGGTCGCTGCCCGACTCGGGTTCGGACCACGCCTGCGCCCAGATCTCTTCGCCGCTGGCCATTTTGGGCAGGATCCGGTCGCGCTGCTCCTCGGTGCCGTGCGCGAACAGCGTCGGGGCCAGCATCGAGGTGCCGTTGGCACTGGCCCGGCCGGGCGCCCCGGCACGGAAGTACTCCTCTTCGAACACCACCCAGTGCAGCAGCGGCGCGTCGCGGCCGCCGTAGCGCTTCGGCCAGGTGATCACCGAAAGCCCGGCATCGAACAGCACCCGGTCCCAATGCCGGTGCTGCTCAAAGCCTTCGGCGTTGTCGTATGACTTCGTCGGGATCGACTCGGCATTGGCCGACAAGAATTCCCGGACCTCGGCCTGGAAAGCCAAGGTGTCGTCGTCTAGATCCAGATCCATCAGTCCAGCTCTCGCAGTTGTGGTTTGAGCACCTTGCCGCCGGCGTTGCGCGGCAGCGCGTCGACGAACCGCACCGATCTCGGTGTCTTGAAGTTCGCCAAATGCTCACGGGTGTATGCGATCACAGATTGTTCGTCGAGTTGTGCCCCCGGGCGGGTGACCAGAAACGCCCGGCCGACTTCGCCGAGGCGCTCGTCGGGGACCCCGATCACGGCGACGTCGGCCACACCGTCGAGCCGGGCCAGCACCTGCTCGATCTCGGCGGGGTACACGTTGAATCCCCCACAGATGTACATGTCCTTGAGCCGGTCGGTGATGCGCAGGTTGCCGGCCGCGTCCAGCACACCGATGTCACCGGTGTGCAGCCAACCGTCGGCGTCGATGGCGGCGGCGGTGGCCGCCGGGTCGTCGAGGTAGCCCAGCATCACATTGGGCCCACGCAGCAACACCTCGCCCGATTCGCCGGATTGTGGCGCGTCGATGCGCAATTCGAAGTCGGCGAACGGGCGCCCGCAGGTGGTGGCGACGGTGACCGCGTCGTCGTCGGCGCGGCACATGGTGCCCATGCCGTTGGCCTCGGTGAGGCCGTAAGCCGTCAGCACGATGTCGATGTCGAGTTCGGACTGCATGCGCTCGACCAACACGACCGGCACGGTGGCCGCCCCCGTCACCGCGAAGCGCAGCGAGCTCAGGTCGTAATCGCCACGAGCCGGATGATCGAGCAGGGTCTGGTAAATCGTTGGCGGACCGGGCAATACGGTGATGCGGTGTTGCTCGATCGCCTTCAGCGCGCGCAGCGGATCGAAGGTGAGGTGGGGGATCAGCGTCGCGCCGGTCTGCAGGCACGCCAGGATGCCGGCCTTGTAGCCGAAGTTGTGAAAGAACGGGTTGATGCACAGGTAGCGGTCGTCGGCGGTGATCTTGCCGTTGGCCGCCCACGACGCCGAGGCCGACAGCGACTGCCGGTGCGCGCACAGCACGCCCTTGCTGCGGCCGGTGGTGCCCGACGTGAACAGGATGTCACTGACGTCGTCGGGCGTGACCGCCGCGGCCCGGGCGGCCACCGCGTCGAGATCGGTGCCGCCGGCGATGAATTCGTCCCAGGTGCCAGCCCCCGTTTCCCGGGCATCGATCGGTATCCGCACGATGTGCCGCAGCGCGGGCAGCGCCGCCCGATCCAGGTCGGCGACGCGGTCGTTGCCCAGGAACTCGCCCATGCCGAACAGCACCGGCGCCTCGACGCGGGCCAGGATGTCGCCGGCCTCCGCGGCGGTGTAGCGGGTGTTCAGCGGGACCATCGCGGCGCCGGCGTGGTGGATCGCCAGGCAGGCCACCACCCAATGCCAGGTGTTGGGGGACCAGATCGCCACCCGGTCGCCGGGCTGCACGCCCAGCGCGATCAGCGCCGCCGCCGCCCGGTGCACCTCGTCGCGCAACGCCGCGGCGGTGAACGACCGGTCCTCGGTGACCAACGCGTCGTGATCGGGGAGTTGGCGCGCGAAACGATCCAGCGCCGCGGGCACGGTGCGGGGATCGGTGGTCATCGGCGCTTCTCCTACGGCGGCCTAACAAAGCAAGTGCTTGGTAGGTTAGCCTACAAGGCATGCAGGACGTCGAGGAGTTCCGGGCCGAGGTCCGCTCTTGGCTCGCCGACAATCTGGTCGGTGAATTCGCAGCTCTCAAGGGTCTCGGGGGCCCCGGCCGCGAGCACGAGGCCTTCGAGGAACGCCGGGCCTGGAACCAGCATCTCGCCAAGGCCGGACTGACCTGCCTGGGCTGGCCGGTCGAACACGGCGGCCGCGGCCTGTCCACCGCGCACCGGGTGGCGTTCTACGAGGAGTACGCCCGCGCGGACGCCCCGGACAAGGTCAACCACTTCGGCGAGGAGCTGCTGGGGCCGACGCTGATCGCGTTCGGGACACCCGAGCAGCAGCAGCGTTTCCTGCCCAAGATCCTCGATGTCACCGAGCTGTGGTGCCAGGGCTATTCGGAGCCCGGCGCCGGCAGCGACTTGGCCAACGTGGCGACCACCGCCGAACTCGACGGCGACCACTGGGTGATCAACGGCCAGAAGGTCTGGACGTCGCTGGCGCACTGGGCGCAGTGGTGCTTCGTGGTCGCGCGCACCGAGAAGGGCTCCAAGCGGCACGCGGGGTTGTCGTATCTGCTGGTGCCGCTGGACCAGCCGGGCGTGGAAGTGCGGCCGATCATCCAGCTGACCGGCGACTCGGAATTCAACGAGGTGTTCTTTGACGACGCCCGCACCGAGGCCAACCTGGTGGTCGGCGAGCCCGGTGACGGCTGGCGGGTCGCAATGGGCACGCTGACGTTCGAGCGCGGCGTCTCGACGCTCGGGCAACAAATCCGTTACGCCCGTGAGCTTTCCAACCTCGCCGAGCTCGCCCAGCGGACCGGCGCGGCCGACGACCCGTTCATCCGCGAGCGGCTGACCCGGGCGTGGACGGGCCTGCGGGCCATGCGTTCGTACGCGCTGGCCACCATGGACGTCGAGCAGCCGGGCCAGGACAACGTGTCGAAGCTGTTGTGGGCCAACTGGCATCGCGATCTGGGCGAGCTGGCGATGGACGTCGTCGGCAAGCCGGGCCTGACCCTGGCCGACGGCGAGTTCGACGAGTGGCAGCGGCTGTTCCTGTTCAGCCGCGCCGACACCATCTACGGCGGGTCCAACGAGATCCAGCGCAACATCATCGCCGAGCGGGTGCTCGGCCTACCCCGAGAGGTTAAGGGATGAGTCTGTCCGAAGCTCCCAAAGAGATTGCCGGACATGGACTTCTGCAGGGCAAGGTGGTGGTCGTGACGGCCGCCGCCGGCACCGGGATCGGCGCGGCGACCGCGCGGCGGGCGTTGGCCGAGGGTGCCGACGTGGTGATCTCCGACCACCACGAACGGCGCCTGGGCGAGACGGCCGAGCAGCTCGCCGCGCTGGGGCAGGGCAACGTCGAGCACGTGGTCTGCGACGTGACCTCGACCGCTCAAGTCGACGCCCTCATCGCGTCGACCACCGCCCGGATGGGCCGGATCGACGTGCTGGTCAACAACGCCGGTCTCGGCGGACAGACGCCGGTCGTCGACATGACCGACGAGGAATGGGACCGCGTCCTCAACGTCACGCTGACGTCGGTGCTGCGTGCCACGCGCGCGGCGCTGCGCTACTTCCGCGAGGCACCACACGGCGGCGTCATCGTCAACAACGCCAGCGTCCTGGGCTGGCGGGCACAGCACTCGCAATCGCACTACGCGGCCGCCAAGGCCGGCGTGATGGCCCTGACCCGGTGCAGCGCAATCGAAGCCGCCGAGTATGGGGTACGGATCAACGCGGTGTCGCCGAGCATCGCGCGGCACAAGTTCCTGGAGAAGACGTCGTCGGCCGATCTGCTCGACCGGCTCTCGGCCGGCGAGGCCTTCGGCCGCGCCGCCGAGCCGTGGGAGGTCGCGGCCACCATCGCCTTCCTCGCCAGCGACTACTCCAGCTACCTGACCGGCGAGGTCATCTCGGTATCCAGTCAGCACCCGTGAGAGCCGGCCCGCTGGCCAAGCAAGCGCTTGGTTGATACTCTGGTCGGGTGGACCGAGTGACCGGTCAGGCCAACAGCCGGCGAGACGAGTTGCTGGAGCTTGCCGCGACCATGTTCGCCGAGCGCGGGCTGCGCGCCACCACGGTGCGCGACATCGCCGACAGCGCCGGCATCCTGTCCGGCAGCCTGTACCACCACTTCTCGTCCAAAGAGGAGATGGTCGACGAGCTCTTGCGCAGCTTCCTGGACTGGTTGTTCGCCCGGTACCGCGAGATCGTGGACGGCGAGGCCAACCCGCTGGAGCGGCTCAAGGGGCTGTTCATGGCGTCGTTCGAGGCGATCGAGCACCGGCACGCGCAGGTCGTCATCTACCAGGACGAAGCCCAGCGGCTGTTGTCACAGCCCCGGTTCTCCTACATCGAGGACATGAACCGGCAACAGCGCAAGATGTGGCTCGAGCTGCTCCATCAGGGCGTCGACGAGGGCTACTTCCGTCCCGATCTCGACGTCGACCTTGTCTACCGCTTCATCCGTGACACCACGTGGGTGTCGGTGCGCTGGTATCAGCCCGGCGGTCCGCTCACCGCGCAGCAGGTGGGTCAGCAATACCTCGCCATCGTTCTTGGCGGGATCACCAAAGAAGGAGTCTGAAATGCCAGAGGCCTACGTCATCGACGCCGTGCGTACCGCGGTCGGCAAGCGCGGCGGATCGCTGGCCGGAGTGCATCCGGTCGACCTGGGTGCGCTGGGATGGCGCGGACTGCTCGACCGGGTCGACGTCGACCCCGCCGCCGTCGACGACGTGATCGCCGGCTGCGTCGATGCCATCGGCGCGCAGGCCGGCAACATCGCGCGCCTCTCCTGGCTGGCCGCGGGCTACCCCGAAGAGGTGCCCGGCGTCACCGTCGACCGCCAGTGCGGCTCCAGTCAGCAGGCCATTTCCTTTGGCGCACAGGCGATTCTGTCCGGCACCGCCGACCTCATCGTCGCCGGGGGGGTGCAGAACATGAGCCAGATCCCGATCTCGTCGGCCATGACCGTCGGCGAGCAGTTCGGCTTCACCTCCCCGACCAACGAGTCCAAGCAGTGGCTGCATCGCTACGGCGACCAGGAGATCTCGCAGTTTCGCGGCTCGGAGCTGATCGCCGAGAAGTGGAACCTGTCGCGCGAAGAGATGGAGCGATACGCGCTGACCAGTCACGAGCGCGCGTTCGCGGCGATCCGGGGCGGCCACTTCGACAACGAAATCATCACCGTGGAAACCGAATCCGGGCCGTTCCGGGTCGACGAGGGCCCGCGCGAATCGTCGCTGGAGAAGATGGCCGGCCTCAAGCCTCTGGTCGAGGGCGGCCGGCTGACGGCGGCCATGGCCAGCCAGATCTCCGACGGGGCCAGCGCGGTGCTGCTGGCGTCCGAGCGGGCCGTCAAGGAGCACAACCTGACACCGCGGGCCCGCATCCACCACATCAGCGCACGCGCGGCCGACCCGGTCTTCATGCTGACCGGGCCGATTCCGGCGACCCGCTACGCGCTGGACAAGACCGGGCTGTCGATCGACGACATCGACACGGTCGAGATCAACGAGGCGTTCGCCCCGGTGGTCTTGGCCTGGCTCAAGGAAGTCAAGGCCGACCCGGAGAAGGTCAACCCCAACGGCGGGGCGATCGCGCTCGGGCACCCGCTGGGCGCCACCGGCGCCAAGCTGTTCACCACCATGCTCAACGAGCTCGAGCGCACCGGCGGCCGTTACGGCCTGCAGACGATGTGCGAGGGCGGGGGCACCGCCAACGTCACCATCATCGAGCGGCTCTGACCTTCTTCCTCTGCCCGCCGAGTGTGAATCCTGCGACGCCACAAAGGCGTGTCGCGTCGTAGGATTCACATTCGCGGAGTTGTCGGTGCGGGTGGGCACCATCGGCGGCATGACGGAGCTCTTCCTGGGCAGTGAGGCCCTGGCGGCAAAGGTGTTGCCGGAACGGGCGATGCGCTCCCTCTACGAGCCCGTCCACCCGGGTGTCTACCGCCCCGCCGGCATCGCGCTGACGGCGCGAGAACGCGCGCAGGCGGCATGGCTTTGGTCACGACGCAAGGGCGTCATCGCGGGGAACTCGGCGGCCGCGCTGCTCGGGGCGAAGTGGGTAAGCCCGACGCTCGATGCCGAGTTGATACACGGCAACCGGCACCCACCCGCCGGCATCGTCGTGCACAGCGAGACACTGCTGCCCGGCGAGGTCGTCGAAGTCGACGGCATGCCGGTGACCAGTGTGGCGCGTACGGCTTTCGATGTGGGCCGGTGGGCGTCGTCGCGGTTGTTTGCGGTGCAGCGGCTCGACGCGCTGGCCAACGTCACCGGCGTCAAAGTCAAGGACATCGAAGCCGTGATGGCCGAGCATCGCGGCACGCGCGGTCTGGTTCGACTCAAAGCCGTGCTGCCCCTCATGGACAGCGGGGCGGAGTCTCCACAGGAGACCCGCACCCGGCTGGTGCTGATCGACGCGGGTTTGCCTGTGCCACAGACACAGATCCGAGTCTGCGACGACTACGGCGACTTCGTGGCGCGCATCGACATGGGGTATCGCGAGCTGCGGGTCGGCATCGAGTACGACGGACCGCAGCACTGGACGGATGCCGGGCAGCGTGATCGTGACATCGACCGGTACACCGCATTGGCCGACTTGGGCTGGGCGATCATCCGGGTCAGCAGCGATCTCCTCCGTTACCGCCAGGGCACCTTCGTTGCTCGTGTCGTCGCGGCCATGCGCGCTGCGGGGTGGCGCCCCGTACCGCCGAGTGTGAAGTTTCCGACGGACCGCCGGCGTGTCGCGTCGTGAAATTCACACTCGGCCAAGCTCTTAGCGGGTCGCCAGAACGAGGCCGATGCCACCCAGGGCGAGCAGCCAACTGGTGAAGCTGCCGACGAGGAAGTACTCGGTGACCTCGTCGATGCCGACGTCGCCGTTACCGCCCTTCTGCGCGTTCAACTCCGGGAAGCGGATGATCCCCTTGGCGGCGACGACGGCGCTCGCCGCGGCGACCTGCCCGCCGACACCGAGGCTCAGGATCAGCAGGCGTTCCATCGGTCCCAGCAGTCTGCCGCCCTTGAGCCGGTCCGACGGCTGCGGCTGACCTTCCGGGCGCATCGCGCCCACCGAGGCAAGAACCAAGCGCACCAACTGATTTGCGGTGGCGAACTGGGCCAGGACGACGCCGACGATCATCAGCAGCCGGGTGGGCGTGACGTGGGTGAGCGGCAGGTGCACCCAGGACGACCATCGAGCGATCGCGCCGTTGGTCGGCGACGACCACCCGGACAGCAGCATCAGTAGTGCGAGCGCGGCGCCGAACACCGCCAGGGCCGCGCCTTGCCGGCTACCGCTGTGTTCGCTTCGCGCGCACAGCCATTCCCAGGCCACTACCGCCGCGGCGGCCAGCACCAGCAAGGGGATGTCGCCGGCATGCCAGAGGGCTCCCGCTGCGGCGCACGCCACCACCACGACCGGCCCGATCACGAGCGACGGCCATACCGTGCGGAGCGCTCGCCGACCGAGATCGGCGACTGCGAGCGCCGTGAGGAATACCGCGACGGCGCTCACGGCAGACTCCGAAGATAGTGGCTGGCAAGGACAATAAGATCCAAACCATCGCGGCTCGCGCGCTGAGACACCGCGGATGGACTGATGCCCTCGTCCGCGGCGAGCTCCTTTTTGGTTCGGCCCGTCATCAAGCCCCTCACGATCCGCAACGATCTTTCATCGAGCGATCCAAGCAGATGGTCCCGACAAATCAGCGCCGCGTTGACCGCCGCGGCGTCGGTGCGTGTGTCACCGTCCGCCCGGAACGTCGTGCGTACCAACGCGAAGCCGGGTTGCCGCTGGGCCTCTGCGGTCTGCTGGATGGCCGCCCGTGCGCTCCACCAACCGGGCCCGTCCTGAATTCCCGCGTCGGCATCGAGGATGGTGACCGCGCCCCATCCGATGCCGAAACGGACGTCGGTGTCCGGGGCGAGCAGCAGGCGGACGGTCAATGCCGCCTCGATGGCGGCCCCGACGGTGGGGTAGCTGCCCTGGAACTCGTCGCCGACGGTGAAGGCGGGCGGGTCGATCGCGCCGTCGCCCACTTCCCGCAGAGCCGCGGACAGGGCGCGGTGCAACCCGGAGCGATCGGCGGCGCGCCGGGAACCGACGACATCACCGATCAGCGTCGCGCGAGATGAAGGCTGTGGCTTCATCCGACCCATTTGAAGAGTATAGCTTAATTACATCCAAATTCAGCAAATAGCTTCACAAGCGGCGCGTGGCTACTCGTGCACCAGGGCGGATGCCGCCCGCAGGTGCTCGATGGCGTCCCGCACGATCGAATCGATCAGCTCGGCGCACGACGGCAGATCCTCGAGGATGCCGGCCACCTGCCCGGAGGCCAGCACCCCGGCCTCCGTATTGCCGTCCACCAGACCGGCTTTCAACAGCATCGGGGTGTTGGCCGCCATGACGACCTGCGACCAGGTCAGCTCCTTGCCGTGCCGCATCGCCAGGCCGTCGCTGATCATCGACCGCCACGTCATCCGTGACATGTGCTTGAACTTGGCGGCGTTGCGCACCGCGGCGGTCAGACCCCGCACCGGCGAACCGTTTTCCAGCTTCTCGACCAGGCCGGTGCGCAGGACCCGGTGCGGCATGCCGTCGACGCGGGTGGTGACGACGGTGCCGTCCAGCGCCGCCTCCAGATAGCGCCGCTTGACCGCATCGGGCACGGTCGAATCCGAGGTCAGCAGGAAACGCGTGCCCATCGCGACGCCGGCGGCGCCGTAGCTCAGGGCGGCCGCCAACCCGCGCCCGTCGAAGAATCCGCCCGCGGCGATGACGGGAATGCCGGTGCCCCGCACGGCGTCCAGCACCGAGGGCAGCAGCAGCGTGGTGGCGACCGGACCGGTGTGCCCGCCACCCTCGCCGCCCTGCACGATCATCGCGTCCGCACCCCACCCGGCGACCTTGCGGGCGTGCTTGGCCGCACCGATCGACGGAATCACCACCGCGCCGGCCTCTTTGAGCCGGGCGATGAGCTCCTGCTTGGGCGCCAGGGCAAAGGACGCCACCTTGACGCCTTCGCGGATCATCAGATCGACCCGGTCGCCGGCATCGGCCGCGTCGGCGCGGATGTTCACGCCGAACGGCTTGTCCGTGGCGGCCTTGACCTTGGCGATGGCCGTCGCCAATTCGTCCAGCGTCATGGTGGCCGACGCCAAAATGCCCAGCCCGCCCGCGTTCGCGGTGGCCGACACCAGGCGCGCCCCGGCCACCCAGCCCATCCCGGTTTGCACCACCGGGTGCTCGACACCGACCAGCTCGGTCAGCGGCGTGCGCAACCTGGTCATCAGCGTATCTCTCGGTCGCGCAACGACTTCGGATCGATCGTTTCGCGGATGAGGCGCAGTTCGTCCTCGGTGGGCAGCCGGGTCTCCTCGGCGTCCTCGAGCCCATGGATCTCGAACGAGGTGGCCTCGCGCACCTCGTCCGGCGAGACCCCGGGGTGCAGGCTCAGCGCCCGCATGGTCCGGTCGGGGCCGCCGAAGTCGAAGACGCCGAGGTTCGACACGACCCGGTAGGTGTTGGCGAACCGAAACGCCGGATTGTCGGCATCGACGTTGTCCCAGCCGATCCCGCAGACCACGTCCACCTTCTCGCTGAACACCCGCTTGGAGTGGTTGCCCACCCAATAGCTGGTGGCGTGGTTGATGGCGTTGCCCGGGGCGCCGCGCACGCCGAACATCTGACGCTTGGGTTGCTGCAACGGGCCGAACGCCGAGATGTTCTGATTGCCGAACCGGTCAACCTGATTGGCGCCCATCACCACGTGGCGACGCCCCCAGGCCAGCGTCTCGAACACCCGTCCGAACGGCATCCAGCCCTCGACGGCACCGGTCGCGCCGAGCGCCGGGGTGTCGGCCAGCAGTTGGGCCTCGCCGTCGGTCAGCAAGATGTCGGGGGAGAAGGTCAAGCGGGCCAGCCGCGCCCCGACGGAGGCCATGTTGGTCATCGGGCTGACCATGATCTCGCCTGCGTCCCTGAACAATTCGGCACACGCGACTGCGCACACTTCGGCGCGGGTGCTGCTCACTTTCAGGCCTCCTCTGCGAATGCGCGAACCGCCGCCTGGTAGTCGTCTTCGGTGCCCGACAGGTAGGTCTGGGTGAACTTCTGCCAGCCCTCGTCGGTCGACGCCGCCTCGGCGTAGTGCCGCTGGAACTTCTCGTCGCGCCCGTAATCCGGTGCCGCGGTGGTGAAGTGGGCACCGCCCGGCGCCTCCACGACGCTGTCGACCATCATCCGATTGACCAGCACCGCCTGCGGCGGCACCGCCTTGATCAGTTCGTCGGTGGATACGATGCGCTCGACCGACAGGTGGCGCCTGTCGGCGGCCATCAGGAACAGATCGTCGAAGTAGGGGTCGATCCCGGTGTAGGCGGCGTTGCCCCGGCTGTCGCCGAGGTTGAGGTGGACGAATGCGGCGTCCAGGCGCAGCGCGGGCATGGCGATCAGCGTTTCGCGTCCGCCGTCCGTGGGGTACGGCGAAGTGACGGTCTGCAGTTCACCCTCCCAGAAGTCGGGCACCGAACTGCCCAGCCCGGCCCGTATCGGCAGGAAGGGCAGGCGTTGCGCGGCGGCCTGTAACCCGCAGCGCAGCATGCCCTCGTCCATTTCGCGGGCCTCGATCGCCCCGGCCGCCCGGGCCTTGGCGAACCACGGGTCGTAGAACGGCGGGGAGTCCAGCGAGACGAACCCGTAGTAGACGCGCTTCACCTTGCCGGCCGAGCACAGCAGCCCCAGGTCGGGCCCGCCGTAGGTGACCACGGTCAGGTCGGTGACATCGGTGCGCAGCAGGGCGCGCACGAATGCCATTGGCTTGCGCCGAGATCCCCATCCGCCGATGCCGATGGTCATGCCGCTGCGCACCTGCGCGACGGCCTCGTCGAGGGTGGTTCTCTTGTCGCTCACGCGTCCTTGCCCTTCGTCGTGCCGGCGAACGCGTCGCGGTGCTCGTCGGCCACCCCGGCGAGATTGAGCTCGAACGTAAAGCCTTGCTCCATGCGGTAACTCGAGTTGACGCGTTGCACGTCGATGAGGTTCAGCGCCTCCTTGGCCGCCCGGATGACCCGGGTGTCCTTGGCGGCGATGTCGCGCGCGACCCGTAGCGCGGCCTCGTCCAGCTGATCGCGCGGCACCACCTCGTGCACCGAACCGAAGTGGTGCAGGGTGGCGGCGTCGACCGTGGCGGCGGTGAAGAACAGCCGTCGCATCAGGTGCTGTGGCACCAGCCGGGACAGGTGGGTGGCCGCGCCGAGCGCGCCGCGTTCCACCTCGGGCAGCCCGAAGGTGGCGTCCTCGGAGGCGACGATGACGTCGGAGTTGCCGACCAGGCCGATGCCGCCGCCGACGCAGAATCCGTTCACGGCCGCGACGACCGGCACCGCGCATTCGTAGACCGCGCGGAACGCGGCGAAGCAGCCGCGGTTGGCGTCGATCAGCGCGGTGAATCCCTCGGTGCGCTGCATCTCCTTGATGTCGACCCCGGCGTTGAACCCGCGGCCCTCGGCCCGCAGGATCACGACGTGGGTTTGCGGGTCCTGGCCGGCCGCGGTGACGGCGTCGGCCAGTTCGAACCAGCCGCGCGACGGGATGGCGTTGACGGGCGGGTAGTCGACGGTAACTGCGACGATGCCCGGTTCGGTGGTGGTGGATGTGATGGTCAAGGTGCCACTTCCTCGTGGGGTAACTACCTAAGCAAGCACTTGCTTGGTACGCTAGCACAGTGACTCGCGCCGAAGCATGCCCCCCATTTGCAGAAGCCATGAACTTGGGGCTGGCCGGGCGGGTGGTTCTCGTCACCGGCGGCGTTCGCGGGGTGGGCGCGGGCATCAGCGCGGTTTTCGCCGCGCAGGGCGCCACCGTCGTCACCTGCGCGCGACGGCCGGTCGAGGGATCGCCGTATGAGTTCCACTCCTGCGACGTCCGCGATGACGACGCGGTCAGGGAATTGATCGACACCGTCGCGGACCGGCACGGCGGCCTCGATGTCGTCGTCAACAACGCCGGGGGATCGCCCTACGTGCTGACCGCGGAGTCCAGCGCCAAGTTCAACCGCAAGATCATCGAGCTCAATCTCATTGGCGCGCTGTCTGTTTCGCAGCACGCGAACGACAAGATGCAAGCCCAGCCGCGCGGCGGGTCGATCATCAACATCTGCAGCCTGTCCGGGCGTCGGCCCTCCCCGGGTACCGGCGCGTACGGGGCGGCCAAGGCGGGGCTGGAGAGCCTCACCCAGACCTTGGCCGTGGAATGGGGGCCCAAGGTCCGAGTCAACGCCTGTGTGGTCGGCATGGTCGAGACCGAACAATCGGAACTGTTCTACGGCGACGCGGACTCGATCGCCGCGATCTCGAAGAATGTGCCGTTGGGCCGGCTGGCCAAACCCGAGGACGTCGGTTGGGCCGCAGCGTTTTTGGCCTCGGACGCGGCCTCCTACATCAGCGGGGCCTCGTTGGAGGTGCACGGCGGCGGCGAGCCGCCGCACTATCTGTCCACCACGACCGCCAGCGCGGTCAAGTAGAGGAGACAAGGACTATGGGAGTGGTTGACGGCCGCGTCGTCATCGTCACCGGGGCGGGCGGCGGCATCGGCCGCGCGCACGCGCTGGCCTTCGCCGCCGAGGGTGCGCGGGTGGTGGTCAACGACATCGGGGTGGGCCTGGACGGGTCACCGGCGGGCGGCGGCAGCGCCGCCCAGGGCGTGGTCGACGAGATCATCGCCGCCGGGGGGGAAGCCGTCGCCAATGGTTCCAACGTCGCCGACTGGGACCAGGCTGCCGAACTGATTCGGACCGCCGTCGAAACCTTCGGTGGCCTGGACGTTTTGGTGAACAACGCCGGCATCGTGCGCGACAGGATGATGGCCAACACCAGCGAGGAGGAGTTCGACGCCGTCGTCGCCGTGCACCTCAAGGGCCACTTCGCCACGATGCGGCACGCCGCGTCGTACTGGCGTGGGTTGTCCAAAGAGGGCAAAACCGTGGACGCCCGGATCATCAACACGAGCTCGGGCGCCGGCCTGCAGGGCAGCGTCGGGCAGGGCAACTACAGCGCCGCCAAGGCGGGCATCGCGGCGATGACGCTCGTCGGCGCGGCCGAGATGGGCCGCTACGGCGTCACCGTCAACGCCATCGCTCCCTCGGCGCGCACCCGCATGACCGAGACCGTCTTCGCCGAGATGATGTCCACCCAGGACCAGGATTTCGACGCGATGGCCCCGGAAAACATTTCCCCCCTGGTGGTTTGGCTGGGCAGCGCCGAATCGCGCGACGTGACCGGCAAGGTGTTCGAGGTCGAGGGCGGCAAGATTCGCGTCGCCGAGGGCTGGGCGCACGGGCCGGAGATCGACAAGGGGGCGCGGTGGGATCCCGCGGAGCTGGGACGCGTCGTCGCCGACCTGCTCGCCAAGGCGCGCCCGCCGGTCCCGGTCTACGGCGCCTGACGCGGCGCCCGCGCCGAACGCGCACTCACGGCGATGATTTCGCCGAATCTTCGCCGTCGGTGCACGCTCGCCGAGGGGGTTCGCACACCACGAGCGGGATGACCCGGTCAGCGGCTTCGCGGTACTTGCGGTAGGGCGGGTACATCCGCATCAGCGGCGGCCAATAGCGTTCGCGCTCGGCGTCGGTCGCGTCGCGCGCGATCAATTCCAGGCGCTGGGCCCGGATCTGCACCCGCACCTCGGGATTCTCCCGAAGGTTCAGATACCACACCGGGTCTTCGTCGCGGCCGCCGAACGACGCGGGCAAAATCACCCGTTCACCGTCGCGCAGGTAGAGCGTCGCGGTGGTCCGCGGCCGGTTGGACTTGCGTCCGGTCGTGGTCAGCAGCGCCGCCGGGAATCGCAGCAGTTTCGCGCCGAGCCTGCCGTTGGTTCGGCGGTACACCCAGATGTGGGCGCGCGCGAAGTACTTGAGCAGCAGCGCAATCGGGCGCGAGTTGCGGATCCAGCGACGCTCGGACATCTTGCCCAGGATGGTTCCCCATCCGGGCGATTTGAAACTCTAGGGGTCGCAGATGACGACCGGGATCACCCGATCGGTCCAGGACCGGTAATCGTCGAACGAGGGATACATGGCGTCCAACTTCGGCCAGTACTCGGCCCGTTCCGCCTCGGTGGCGTCGCGGGCCTGCAGGTGAAGCACCTCGTCCTTGATCTGCACGGACACTTTGGGATTGGCCTTGAGGTTGAGGTACCACAGCGGGTGCTTGTCGCTGCCGCCCTTCGATGCGACCAGTACCACCCGATCGCCCTCGCGTAGGTAAAGCAGCGGGCTCACCCGCGGTTCGCCGGTCTTGCGTCCCGTCGTGGTGAGCAGCGCGACGGGGGCCTTCTGGAAGGTGCCGCCGAATTTTCCATTGCTGCGTCGGTATATCCATGCGTTGCCCTTGGCCATCCACTTGATGATGAAGGCGACCCAGGGTGAGTTCAGTGCGCGTGGCTTCGGTTTCGGCATGATGTTCCTCGACGTCCCTAACGCTGGATGAAGGGGTGGAAGCGAACCTTGATGTGGTGGATTTCGGCTTTCCCGCTTGCGCTTTCGGCCGGAATGACGAAGGTCTCGGTGACGTGCGCCGCGAGCCGACGCCCGCCCAACGCCGCCTTGGTCAGCACCAGGTACGCGGCGTGCACGTCGTCGCCGTCGATGCGGTACTCCGGCGTCGTCGTGTGCGCCAGCAGCCGATACTGCGGCCCACGATTCAGGCTGCGCCGCAGGTGATTTCCGGAGAACCCGTTCTTGATGCCCTGCTCGATGCGGGTGCAGCCGGCCGCGAACGGGACCGTGTCGCCGTCGTGGCTGACCAACGCGTCGATATAGGACTGCGCCGCGGCGATGCGGCTCTCTTCGGAGACGAGCAAGGGGGAACTAGATGCGCTCGATGATGGTGCCGGTGGACAGGGCGCCGCCCGCGCACATCGTGATCAATGCGGTGGTCTGGTCGGTGCGCTCCAGCTCGTGCAGCGCGGTGGTGATCAGCCGGCTGCCGGTCGACCCGACCGGGTGGCCGAGCGCGATGGCGCCCCCGTTGACGTTGACCCTGGCCATGTCCGGCTCGTGCACCCGCGCCCAGGACAACACCACCGAGGCGAACGCCTCGTTGATCTCGACGAGGTCGATGTCCCCCATCTTCATGCCGGCCTTCTCCAGCACCTTGGCCGTCGACTGCACCGGTCCGTCGAGGTGGTAGTAGGGCTCGGCGCCGACCAGCGCCTGGCTGACGATGCGGGCGCGCGGCCGCAGGCCCAGAGCCTTGGCCTTGTCCTCGTCCATCCACAGCACGGCCGCCGCGCCGTCGGAGATCTGCGACGACGTTCCCGCCGTGTGGATTCCGCCCTCGAGGACGGGCTTCAGCGCGCTCAGACCCGACAGGGTCGTCTCGCGCAAGCCCTGGTCGCGGGAGATGGTGACGCGCTCCGACGTCGGCTGCTTGTTCTCGTCGAGCGCCGGGGCCTCGATCGGGGAGATCTCACGGTCGAAGCGGCCCTCGTCCCAGGCCTGCTTGGCCCTGGCCTGCGAGTTGAAGCCGAACTCGTCGATCTCCTCGCGGGTGATGCCACGCCGCTTGGCGATCCGCTCGGCGGCGGTGAACTGGTCGGGCAGGTCGATGTCCCACGACGCGGGCCGCAGGATGCTGCGGTCGGGGCCCGCGTTGGCGCCGAGGCCGACGCGGCTCATGGCCTCGATGCCGCACGCGATACCGATGTCGATGGCGCCGGCGGCGATCAGCCCGGCGACCAGGCCGTTGGCCTGCTGGCCGCTGCCGCACTGGCAGTCCACGGTCATGGCGCCGACGTGTTCGGGCAGCCCGGCCACCAGCCAGCTGACCCGGCTGATGTTGTTGGACTGTTCGCCGTACTGCGTGACGCAGCCGCCGATGACCTGTTCGACGTCGCCGGCGTCGATGCCTGCCTTCTCCACCAGCGCCTTCTGCACCGCACCCAATAGCTCGGTGGCGTGCAGCCCTGACAACCATCCGTTGCGCTTGCCGATCGGGCTGCGGGTGGCTTCGACGATTACCGGGTTACCCATGACGCCAGGCTAGAACACGTTTCATTACTATGACAAGCGAGGATGCGTCGCCGCCTTTTGTCTGCGGTGGAGGCATGTTTTACTGGCACCAGAGCATCACTAGGACAGCTAGTGTCCTGGGATCGCGAGTCATCGAGGACTGTAGTTAGGAGAAGTAGCGTGCCCAGTCCGAATCTTCCGCCCGGGTTTGATTTTCTCGATCCGGACGTCAGTGTCAAAGGCCTCCCGGTCGCGGAGTTGGCCGAAGTGCGCAAGTCCGAGCCGATCTTCTGGGTAGACGTCCCGGGCGGCACGGGCGGTTTTGGCGACAAAGGCTATTGGGCCATCACCAAGCACAAGGACGTCAAAGAGATCTCTGTGCGCAGTGACATCTTCTCGTCTCAGCAGGACTGCGCCATCCCGGTGTGGCCGCAGGAGATGACGCGCGAGCAGATCGACCTGCAGCGCAACGTCATGCTCAACATGGACGCCCCGCACCACACCCGGCTGCGCAAGATCATCTCGCGCGGCTTCACCCCGCGGGCCATCGGACGGCTGCGCGACGAGTTGGACGCCCGCGCGCAAAACATCGCGAAGACGGCCGCCTCGTCGGGCTCCGGCGACTTCGTCGAGCAGGTCTCCTGTGAGCTGCCGCTGCAGGCCATCGCGGGTCTGCTGGGCGTTCCGCAGGAGGATCGGGACAAGATCTTCCGCTGGTCCAACGAGATGACCGGCAACGAAGACCCCGAGTACGCGCACATCGATCCCGCGATGTCCTCGGCCGAGCTGATCATGTACGCGATGAAGATGGCCGAGGAGCGCGCCAAGAACCCCGGCGACGACATCGTCACCCAGCTGATCCAGGCCGACATCGACGGCGAGAAGCTCTCCGACGACGAATTCGGGTTCTTCGTGGTCATGCTGGCCGTCGCGGGCAACGAAACCACCCGGAACTCGATCACGCACGGCATGATCGCGTTCGCGGACAACCCCGACCAGTGGGAGCTGTTCAAGAAGGAGCGCCCGGACACCGCGCCCGACGAAATCGTCCGGTGGGCAACGCCGGTCACCGCGTTCCAGCGGACCGCGCTGGAGGACTACGAGCTGTCCGGTGTGCAGATCAAGAAGGGCCAGCGGGTCGTGATGTTCTACCGCTCGGCCAACTTCGACGAAGAGGTCTTCGAGGATCCGCACAGCTTCAACATCATGCGAAACCCCAACCCGCACGTGGGCTTTGGCGGCACCGGTGCCCACTACTGCATCGGCGCCAACCTGGCCCGGATGACGATCAGCCTGATCTTCAACGCCGTGGCCGACCACATGCCGGACCTCAAGCCGATCTCCGCGCCCGAGCGGCTGCGGTCGGGGTGGCTCAACGGCATCAAGCACTGGCAGGTCGACTACACCGGCAAGTGCCCGGTGGCGCACTGATATGGCGGCCGAAGCCACGATGGATTTCGATCTCACCGCGACACAGCAGGCGGTCGCCGACGTCGTGACGTCGGTGTTCGAGCGCGAATTGAGTTGGGAGGCTTTGGTCAACGGCGGCGTGACGGCGCTGCCGGTGCCCGAGCGCCTCGGCGGTGACGGGGTGGGATTGCCCGAGGTCGCGACCGTGCTGACGGAGATCGGTCGCCACGGCGCGATCACGCCGGCCCTGGCCACCCTGGGTTTCGGTGTGGTCCCCCTGCTTGACCTGGCGTCCGAGGACCAGCAGGACCGGTTTTTGGCGGGCGTCGGCAAGGGCGGCGTGCTGACCGCGGCGCTCAACGAGCCCGGCGCCGCGTTGCCGGACCGGCCGTCGACCACGTTCGCGGGCGGCCGGCTGTCGGGCACCAAGGTCGGCGTCGGCTATGCCGGACAAGCGGATTGGATGATCGTCACCGCCGACAGCGCGGTGGTCGTGGTGTCGCCGAAGGCCGGCGGCGTCGAGGTGGTCCAGACGCCGACCTCCAATGACTCCGACGAGTACACGGTCACGTTCACCGACGTCGCCGTCGAGGACGCCGACGTCTTGGCCGGCGCCACCGCGCAGCGCGTCAACCAGCTGGTGCTGGCTTCCATCGGCGCCTACGCCGACGGGCTGGTGGCCGGGGCGCTGCGGCTGACCGCCGACTACGTGGCCAACCGCAAGCAATTCGGCAAGCCGCTGTCGACCTTCCAGACCGTGGCCGCACAGCTCGCCGAGGTCTACATCGCCTCGCGCACCATCGATTTGGTGGCGAAATCGGTCGTGTGGCGGCTGTCGGAGGGGCGGGATGCCGACGACGACCTCGACGTCCTGGGGTATTGGGTCACCTCGCAGGCGCCGCCGGTGATGCAGCTCTGCCATCACCTGCACGGCGGCATGGGCATGGACATCACCTATCCGATGCACCGGTACTACTCCACGATCAAGGACCTGACCCGGTTGCTGGGCGGTCCTTCTCATCGTCTCGATCTGGTGGGAGCGCAATGTTCATAGACCTGACCCCGGAGCAGCGCCAGCTGCAGGCGGAATTGCGGGAATACTTCTCGAACCTGATCTCGTCCGACGAGATGAAGGCGATGGAGCAGGACCGTCACAACGAGGCCTACCGCGCGGTGATCCGCCGGATGGGCCAGGACGGCAAGCTCGGCGTCGGGTGGCCAAAGGAATTCGGCGGCTTGGGTTTCGGCCCGATCGAGCAGTCGATCTTCGTCAACGAGGCGCATCGCGCCGACGTGCCGCTGCCCGCGGTCACGCTGCAGACGGTCGGTCCGACCCTGCAGCAGTTCGGCAGCGAGATGCAGAAGAAGAAGTTCCTGCCGGCGATCCTCGCCGGCGAGGTGCACTTCGCGATCGGCTACACCGAGCCCGAGGCCGGTACGGACCTGGCCTCGCTGCGGACCACCGCCGTGCGTCACGGCGACGAGTACATCGTCAACGGGCAGAAGGTCTTCACCACCGGAGCCCACGACGCCGACTACATCTGGCTGGCCTGCCGCACGGACCCCGAAGCCGTGAAACACAAGGGCATTTCGATCCTGATCGTCGACACCAAGGATCCCGGTTACTCCTGGACGCCGATCATCCTGTCCGACGGCGCCCACCACACCAACGCCACGTATTACAACGATGTGCGGGTGCCCGCCGACATGCTGGTCGGCGAGGAGAACGGCGGGTGGCGGCTGATCACCACCCAGCTCAACAACGAACGTGTCATGCTCGGCCCGGCCGGGCGTACCGCGGGCATCTACGACCGGGTGCACGCCTGGGCGTCCAAGCCGGGAAGTGACGGGGTCACCCCGATCGACCACGCCGACGTCAGGCGCGCGCTCGGCGAGATTCACGCGATGTGGCGCATCAACGAGCTGCTCAACTGGCAGGTGGCCGCCGCCGGGGAGGACATCAACGTCGCCGATGCGGCGTCGACCAAAGTCTTTGGTACCGAGAAGATTCAGTACATCGGTCGGCTCGCCGAGGAGATCGTCGGCAAGTACGGTAACCCCGCCGATTCGGACACCGCTGACCTGCTCAACTGGCTGGACTCCCAGACCAAGCGCAACCTGGTGATCACGTTCGGGGGCGGTGTGAACGAGGTGATGCGCGAGATGATCGCCGCGGCCGGACTCAAAGTGCCGAGGGTGCCTCGATGACCGATATCAAGGAAGCGGTTGCGGAGATCACCGCCACCGTCGTCGCTGCCCCGCGCGAGGCCCGGGATCCGGTGAACCAGCCGACGATCAACAACTGGGTCGAGGCGCTGGGTGACCGCAACCCGATCTACGTCGACGAGGCCGCGGCCAAGGCGGCCGGTCATCCCGGAATTGTCGCCCCGCCGGCCATGATTCAGGTCTGGACGATGTTCGGCCTGGGCGGGGAACGCCCGACCGACGACCCCATGGGCCCGATCATGCAGCTGTTCGACGAGGCCGGCTACATCGGCGTGGTCGCCACCAACTGCGAGCAGACCTACCACCGGTATCTGCGTCCCGGCGAGCAGGTCACCGTCGTGTCCGAGATGCGCGACGTGGTCGGTCCCAAGCAGACCGGGCTCGGCGAGGGCTGGTTCATCAACCAGCACATCACGTGGCGGGTCGGCGACGAGGATGTCGCCGAGATGGCCTGGCGGATCCTGAAATTCAGGCCCCGCGAGGATTCCGGCGCGACCGCATCGGTCCCTCAGGACCTGGACGCCGACGCCATGATGCGTCCGGCGGTCTCACGCGACACCGCCTTCTTCTGGGAGGGTGTGGCGGCGCACGAGCTGCGTATCCAGCGCCTCCCCGACGGCGCCCTGCAGCACCCGCCGGTGCCCGCGGTGTGGCAGGACAAGGCCGAGCCGATCGATTTCGCGGTCGCCAGCGGCCGGGGCACGGTGTTCAGCTACGTGGTGCACCACGCACCGAAGGTACCCGGGCGCACGCTGCCGTTCGTGATCGCACTGGTCGAACTGGAAGAGGGCGTCCGGATGCTCGGCGAGCTGCGCAACGTCGACCACGCCGAGGTCAAGATCGGAATGCCGGTCCGGGCAACCTATATCGACTTCCCGGCCGGTGAATCCGGGCCCGAGTGGAGCCTCTACGCCTGGGAGCCCATGGGAGACGAAGCATGAGCGCACCCGTTGTCGAAGTGGGCACCACGTTGCCCGAACTCAAGCTGCATGGCACGCCGACGTTCATCATCTCGACGGCCCTGGCCACCAGGGACTTTCAGGACGTGCACCACGACCGGGACCTGGCGCAGGCCAAGGGTTCCAAGGACATCTTCGTCAACATCCTCACCGACACCGGGCTGGTGCAGCGCTACGTCACCGACTGGGCGGGCCCGACGGCGCTGATCAAGTCGATCGGCCTGCGCCTGGGTGTGCCGTGGTACGCCTACGACACCGTGACGTTCTCCGGTGAGGTGACGGCCGTCGACGACGGCCTGATCACGCTGAAAGTGTTTGGCCGCAACAGCCTTGGCGATCACGTCATCGCGAACGTGACGCTGACGATCGGGGGCGCATAGATGTCAGCGGGCTTATTGAACGGCCGAGCCGCGATCGTCGGGATCGGCGCTACCGACTTCTCCAAGGACTCCGGCCGCAGCGAGCTGCGGTTGGCCGCCGAGGCGGTCCTGGATGCCCTGGACGACGCCGGGCTGAGCCCGTCCGATGTCGACGGGTTGACCACCTTCACGATGGACACCAACAACGAGACCGCTGTGGCACGCGCGGTCGGCATCGGTGACCTGACGTTCTTCTCGCAGATCGGTTATGGCGGCGGCGCCGCCTGCGCGACCGTTCAGCAGGCGGCGCTCGCCGTGGCCACCGGCGTGGCCGACGTCGTCGTCGCGTACCGGGCGTTCAACGAGCGATCCGGCATGCGGTTCGGTCAGGTGCAGACCCGGTTGGTGGGAAACGCCGGCGTGCAGGCTGATTCGACGGCGGCGGACAACTCGTTCTCCTACCCGCACGGGCTGTCCACGCCCGCCGCACAGGTCGCGATGATCGCCCAGCGCTACATGCACCTGTCCGGGGCGACCAGCCGGGACTTCGGCGCGATCTCGGTGGCCGACCGCAAGCATGCGGCCAAGAACCCGAAGGCCTACTTCTACGAGAAGCCGATAACGATTGAAGACCACCAGAATTCGCGGTGGATCGCCGAGCCGCTGCGGCTGCTGGACTGCTGCCAGGAGACCGACGGGGCGGTGGCGATCGTGGTGACGTCGCCCGAGCGGGCGAAGGACCTCAAGCAGCGGCCGGCGATCATCGAGGCGGCGGCGCAGGGCTCCAGCCCCGACCAATACACGATGGTCAGCTACTACCGGCCCGAGCTCGGTCTGCCCGAGATGGGGGTCGTCGGGCAGCAGTTGTGGGCGCAGTCGGGGCTCAAACCGAGCGACATCCAGACCGCCGTGCTGTATGACCACTTCACTCCGTTCACGCTGATTCAGTTGGAGGAGTTGGGATTCTGCGGTCGCGGTGAGGCCAAGGACTTCATCGCCGACGGGGCGATCGAGATCGGCGGCCGGCTGCCCATCAACACCCATGGTGGCCAACTCGGCGAGGCCTACATCCACGGCATGAACGGCATCGCCGAGGGTGTGCGGCAACTGCGGGGCACCTCGGTGAACCCGGTGCCCGATGTCGAGCACGTGCTCGTCACTGCGGGTACGGGCGTGCCCACCTCGGGCCTAATCCTCGGCTAAGGCGCGCTTCGCCCCCGCCGAGCGCCCGGCTGGCCGGGCGTTCGACGCCCAACGCCCGTCTGGCCGGGCTTTGGACAGCTGAAGTGACGCGGCTGGTTTAGCATGCGACGCTGCGGCGATGGGCGAGCCATTTGTCGGAAGTGAAGCCGTTGCGGGTGGACTGCTGACCAAAAGTCAACTGGAAGCCCGCTACGTCAGGCTGTTTCGAGACGTCTACATTGATCGCGACGCCGAGCTCACCGCGGCAGTGCGCGCCAAGGCCGGCTGGCTGTGGACAGGCCGACGGGGGATTGTGGCGGGCTTCTCGGCGGCCGCGCTGTACGGGAGCAAATGGATCGACGACCGAAGAGCTGTGGAGGTGATCCACGACAATCACCATGTCGCGGCGGGGATACAGCTGCACAGAGACACCGTCGAAGCGGACGAAATCGAGACGATCGACGGCGTAGCGCTTACATCACCGACGCGGACAGCGCTCGACCTCGGCTGCTGGTACCCGACGATGACCGCCGTGGCAGGTATCGATGCGCTTGCACGAGCGACGGAGATCAAAGCCGCTGATATCGAGCTGCTCGCCCGAAGGTACACCGGACGCCGAGGCATTGCGCGAGCGCGGCGGGCGGCGGAGCTATTCGATGCCGGCGCCCAGTCGCCCAAAGAGTCATGGCTGCGCGTTGTCTTGATCCAAGCCGGCTTGCCGAAGCCGCAGACACAGATCCCGGTGCTCGACGAATTCGCCAGCCCGATGGCCTATCTGGACATGGGCTGGGAGGACATCATGGTCGCCGTCGAGTACGACGGCGACCATCACCGCAGCGATCATTCACAATTCGGCTGGGATATTCGGCGCTTGGAGCGGCTGCAACGCAAAGGCTGGATCGTAGTCCGGGTGGTCGCTGGTGATCGGCCCGCCGACATTGTCCGCAGGGTTCTCGCCGCGCGTGCCGGCCGAACTCCCGTCCACGCGGGCGCTCGCAATCGAGCGCCCAGCTAGCCGGGCGCTCGCCGCAAAGCAAAAGAGAAAGGCGCGCCCCAAGCCGTTAGGCCGGGACGAGTTCGACCCCGGAGAGCACGACGGCGTTGTCGCGCGAGGGCGCGACAACGCTGGCCAAAAAGCGGCCGCCCTCCTTCCAGATGCCGACCTTGAGCGTTTCGCCGGGGAATGCCACCCCGGCGAAACGCGCACCGTAGGCGGCCACCGCGGCGGTGTCACCGTCGAGCAGCGCGTCGGTGATAGCCTTGCAGGTCATGCCGTACGTGCACAGCCCGTGCAGGATGGGCTGCGAAAAGCCTGCGGCAGCGGCGAATTCGGGATCGGAGTGCAGCGGGTTGCGGTCGCCACACAACCGGTAGAGCAGCGCCTGCTGAGGCAGGATCGGCACATCGACCTCCAGGTCGGGGGCCCGCTCGGGCGCGGCGTCGCCGCCCGACGGGCCGCGCTCACCGCCGAAGCCGCCTTCGCCACGGGCGAAGATCGACCGTCGCTGCGTCCACAACAGCGTGCCGTCCGGCGCGGTCACCGTCGTCTCGCTCCAGATCACCGCGGCCTTGCCCTTGTCCCAGATGTCGGTGAACCGGGTGACGGCCTTGGCCGAGCCCGACGGCGGCAGCGGCCCGGGCACCTCGACCCGCTCGCTGGCGTGCAGCACCTTGCTCAGCTCGATGTCGATGCCCGGGAACTGCACGGTCGGCGGTTTCGTGGCGTGGAAGGTGGCGGCCACGTTGCCGAACGTGGGCAGCACCTGCGGGGTGTCGTCGACCAGGTAGCGCAGCTCGCGCGGATCCATCGGGTCCGCGCCCGCGCCCAGGCCGAGGTGATAGAGCTGCACATCGCTGCTGGCCCAAGAGAATTCGATGGGGTCCAGCTCGGCGTTCAGCGCGACGTCTACGTCGATGGGCATGTCAGTTCTCTCCCGCTATGTGCAATGCCGCCAGGTAGCCGAACGTCATGGCCGGGCCGATCGTGCCACCCGGACCGGGGTACGTGTGGCCCATCACCGGCGCGCTGACATTGCCGGCGGCGTAAAGGCCTTCGATGATACTGCCGTCGTCGCGCAGCGCCCGCCCGTGGACATCGGTCCGGATGCCGCCCTTGGTGCCCAGGTCGCCGGGCACCATCTTGGCGGCGTAGTACGGCGCGTGGCTGATCTCGCCGAGGTTGGGGTTCGGCTTGTTGGTCGGGTCGCCGTAGTACCTGTCGTAGGCGCTCTCGCCGCGGTGGAAGTCCGCGTCGACGCCGGAGCGCGCGAAACCGTTGAAACGTTCCACGGTGGCGGTGAATTCGTTCACCGGAAGGCCGGCCTTCTGGGCCAGCTCCGCGAGCGTGTCGGCCGTGATGATGACGCCCGACTCCAGCCACTTGCGCGGAATGCGTTGTCCGGGCTGCAATCCCGCAAAGATGTAGCGGTCGCGGTACTGCTGGTCGAAGACCAGCCACGCCGGGATGTTCTCGCCCGGCCCGGGTCCCTGGCCATATTCGCCGCCGTACATGTGGTGGCAGGCCTCGACGTAGGGCATCGACTCGTTCATGAATCGCTTGCCGGACATGTTGACGATGATCGATCCCGGGGAGTTGCGCTCCGATAGCGCGAACCACGGCGCGCCGACCAGCGGGACGGTCGGGCCCCACCAGGCATCTTCCATCAATTCCAGTCCGGCGCCCAACTTTTCGGCGGCGACGATGCCGTCGCCGGTGTTCGCCACCGCGCCCACCGTCCATTCGGTGGTGATGGGGGCGCGCTGGTATTTCACCCGCATTTGTTCGTTGTGCTCGAACCCTCCCGACGCCAGGATCACCCCGCGTCGGGCCCGGATCAGCCTGGGCTCACCCGATTCGGCATCAGCGGCGCCGCGCACATAGACCCCGCGCACGACGCCGTCTTCGACGTACAGGTCGGTCAGCGCGGTGTTGAGCACCACCGGAACGCCGGCGCGCTGCAAGCCGATCCGCAGCGGTCCGATCAGTGCGCGCCCCATGCCGACGAGGTTCTTGCCGGTCGCCTTGGCCCACATCGTGCGCGCGCCGACCTTCAGGCTGCGCAGCACGCCGCGCGGGTGACGCTTCAGTTGGTTCAACCGCACGTAATCCTGTTGCATCACCACAACGTTGAGCGGCACTTTGCCGTACGCGGGCTCCAGGCCGGACTCGTCGGCGCCGAGCTTGCGGGCATCGAACGGCTTCGGCTCGATCGACCGGCCTTCCGCGCGCCCGCCGGGCGACTCGGGGTAGTAGTCGGAATACCGCGGCACCCAGCACATCTTCAGCGGTGTGTGCTTGAGCACGAACGACAACATCTCGGGCCCGCGCTCGAGGTAGGTGTCGATGCGTTCGGGCTCGACGACGCTGCCGACGATCCCGTGCAGATAGGTGCGGGCCGCCTCGGCGGTGTCCTTGACCCCGTCACGCTTGAGCACTTCGTTATTTGGGATCCAAACGCCGCCGCCCGACCGCGCGGTCGAGCCGCCGAAGTGCGGGGCCTTTTCGATGACTATGGTGGAAAGACCCCGGTGAGCGGCGGTAAGGGCGGCCACCATGCCGGCCCCGCCGCTCCCGACCACGACGACGTCGTACTCCTGCGCTGACATGTAGAACACGTTATAGAATTGCCCGGGGCGGCCGCTACTGGCCCGGGTCGACCGTACGAGGAGACGTAGAGAAATGCTCAGTGTTGCTACCCGCGACGAGCTGGCTGCGGACTTGGCGCAGGCCGAGCGGAGCGGTGAGCCGATCGCCCCGCTGACCGCGGCCTACCCGGACATCGACGTCGTCGACGCCTACGAGATCCAGCTGATCAATATCCGGCAGCGGGTCGCCGAGGGGGCGCGGGTGCTGGGCCACAAGGTGGGGCTGTCGTCGAAAGCCATCCAGCAGATGATGGGCGTCGACGAGCCGGACTACGGGCATTTGCTCGACGAGATGCAGTTGTTCGAAGACACGCCCGTCAAGGCGAACCGCTACCTGTATCCGCGGGTGGAGGTCGAGGTCGGCTTCATATTGAACGCCGACCTGCCGGGAGCCGGTTGCACCGAGGACGACGTGCTGGCGGCGACCGAGGCCTTGGTCCCGTCCATCGAGTTGATCGACACCCGGATCACCGACTGGAAGATCGAGCTGTGCGACACCATCGCCGACAACGCGTCGTCGGCCGGTTTCGTGCTCGGCGAGGCCCGGGTTTCCCCCCGCGACATCGACGTCAAGGGGATCGACGCGGTGCTGCGCTGCAACGGCGAGGTCGTCGCGGAGGGCCGCACCGACGCGGTGCTGGGCAACCCCGTCACCGCGGTGGCATGGCTGGCCCGCAAGGTCGACGGGTTCGGTGTGCGGTTGCGCAAGGGCGACGTGGTGCTGCCCGGATCGTGCACGCGAGCCATCGACGCACACCCGGGCGACGAGTTCGTCGCCGACTTCGCGGGCCTCGGTTCGGTGCGTTTATCGTTCGAATAGGCTCGAATTAAAACGACTAACTTAAATCTCAGCAGTTCGAAAAGGGGCATCATGCCGTCTAAGGCGAGTGTGGCCATCGTCGGGTCGGGCAACATCAGCACTGACCTGCTTTACAAGTTGTTGCGATCGGACTGGCTGGAGCCGCGCTGGATGGTCGGCATCGACCCCGAAAGCGAGGGCCTGGCGCGGGCCCGCAAGCTGGGTTTGGAGACCACCCACGAGGGCGTGGACTGGTTGCTGGCGCAGTCGGACAAGCCCGATCTGGTGTTCGAGGCGACCAGCGCCTATGTGCATCGCGACGCCGCGCCCAAGTACGAGGCCGCCGGCATCCGGGCCGTCGACCTGACGCCCGCCGCGGTGGGTCCCGCGGTGATCCCGCCGGCCAACCTGCGCCAGCACCTGGATGCGCCCAACGTCAACATGATCACCTGCGGCGGGCAGGCCACCATCCCGATCGTGTATGCGGTGTCGCGCGCCGTCGCCGACCTCGGTGGGGTGCCGTACGCCGAGATCGTCGCCTCGGTCGCCTCGCTGTCGGCGGGGCCGGGAACCCGGGCCAACATCGACGAGTTCACCAAGACCACCAGCAAGGGCGTGGAGACCATCGGTGGCGCCAAGCGGGGCAAGGCGATCATCATCTTGAACCCCGCCGATCCGCCGATGATCATGCGCGACACCATCTTTTGCGCCATTCCCGAGGACGCCGACCGCGACGCGATCGCCAAGTCCATCCACGACGTGGTGGCCGAGGTGCAGACCTACGTTCCCGGCTACCGGCTGCTCAACGACCCGCAGTTCGACGACCCGTCGATCAACTCCGGCGGCCAGGCGCTGGTCACCACGTTCGTCGAAGTCGAGGGGGCCGGCGATTACCTGCCCCCCTATGCGGGCAACCTGGACATCATGACCGCCGCGGCTACCAAGGTCGGCGAGGAGATCGCCAAGGAATCCTTGACCGCGACGGCCGGAGGAGCGCAATCATGACTACCGACATCTTCTTCAACCCGGTCTGGGACGTGCGGATGACGGACACGTCGCTGCGCGACGGCTCGCACCACAAGCGCCACCAGTTCACCAAGGACGAGGTCGGCGCGATCGTGGCCGCCCTGGACGCTGCGGGTGTGCCCGTCATCGAGGTCACCCACGGCGACGGACTGGGTGGCTCGAGCTTCAACTACGGGTTCTCCAAGACCCCCGAGCAGGAGCTGATCAAGCTCGCCGCCGAGACCGCCAAAGAGGCCAAAATCGCCTTCTTGATGCTGCCCGGCGTGGGCACCAAGGAAGACATCAAAGAGGCCCAGAACAACGGCGGTTCGATCTGCCGGATCGCCACGCACTGCACCGAGGCCGACGTCTCGATCCAGCACTTCGGCCTGGCCCGCGAGCTCGGCCTGGAAACCGTCGGCTTCTTGATGATGAGCCACACCATTTCGCCGGAGAAGCTGGCCGCCCAGGCCCGCATCATGGCCGACGCGGGCTGCCAGTGCGTCTACGTGGTCGACTCGGCCGGGGCGCTGGTCCTCGAGGGCGTGCGGGACCGGGTCGCGGCGCTGGTCGCCGAACTCGGTGACGACGCCCAGGTCGGCTTCCACGGGCACGAAAACCTCGGACTCGGGGTGGCCAATAGCGTCGAGGCCGTGCGCGCCGGCGCCAAGCAGATCGACGGCTCGTGCCGCCGCTTCGGGGCCGGGGCGGGCAACGCCCCCGTCGAGGCCCTGATCGGGGTGTTCGACAAGATCGGCGTCAAGACCGGCATCGACTTCTTCGACATCGCCGACGCCGCCGAGGAGGTCGTCGCCCCAGCCATGCCCGCCGAGTGCCTGCTCGACCGCAACGCCCTGATCATGGGCTACTCCGGGGTGTACTCCAGCTTCCTCAAGCACGCCATCCGCCAGGGTGAGCGCTACGGCGTCCCGCCGCATGAGCTGTTGCACCGGGCCGGCCAGCGCAAGCTCATCGGCGGCCAGGAGGACCAACTGATCGACATCGCGCTGGAGATCAAGCGCGAGCGAGAAAGCGGCGCCGCCGCCGCGCGCTGACCTGCCGCTTCACCCAGAGCGCGCACAGGCTACGCAAAGGTAGCGCGCGTAGCCTGGTGGGCATGAGCACATCCAAGACAGTCGGTACTCGTGGCCGCGGACTCTTCGGCCTGCTCGCCGGGGGGTTACTGACCGCGACCGCCGCGACGATGATCGCGCTGCCAGTGGCCAGCGCGGATCCCGGGTGCAATCAGGACGTGGGCAGTTCCATCGACTCGTACCTGCAGCGGCACCCCGACCTCCATCAGCAGCTGATCGACAAGTCAAAGGGCGAGGGTGGCAACGGCAGCGTGATCGACTACCTGAACCGGCATCCCGACGTACGTCAGCACCTGATTCAGCTGTCCCACGCGTGCCCGCCCTAGCGAACCCGCATCGTCGTGCAACCCCGCAGCCGACGCGCGGGAATGTTCGCCATTGACGAAAAAGTAGAACACGTTCTAGCGTCTAGGCGTGTCCGTAACTTCCTTTTCCGGCCCGCTCACCCACGCGATCGCTGAGGCCGAGGAGCTGGTGGCCGCCGCGCCGCACATCGAGTCCGAAGCCGACCTGCTCGAAGGGCTCCAATATCTGGCCGGCTGTATCGCGGCCTGCACGCATCTGGCCTTCGACTACGACCGCGACCACCCCTTTCTGCAGTCGGGGACCGGGCCGTTCACCAAGATGGGCCTGGACAACCCCGACACGCTGTACTTCGGCACCCGGGTGCATGCCAACCACGATTACGTCGTCACCGGCAGGCGTGGCACCACCACCGACCTGAGCTTCCAGCTGCTCGGCGGCGAGTACACCGACGACAACGTGCCCGTCAGCCAGGCCGCGTTCGACGACCGGGAGCTGCAGATCGCCCCCGACGGCAGCTTCGAATGGCGGTTTCGGCCGACCGACCCCGGACAGCTGGTCATCCGCGAGGTGTACGGCGACTGGGCCGCGCAGCGCGGCACGCTGGCCATCTCCCGGCTGGACACCGCGGGCACCGCGCCGCCGCCGCTGAGTCGCGAAGCCATCGAAAAGCGTTTTGCCACAGCGGGAAAGCAGCTGGTTAACCGGGTGAAGACGTGGCTGCAGTTCCCGCAGTGGTTCTACTTCAACATCCCGGTCAACACGATGGTCGCGCCACGGTTGACGCCCGGCGGCCTGGCGACCCAGTATTCGTCGGTGGGGCACTACGAGCTGCGGCCCGACCAGGCGCTGGTGATCACCATCCCGGCCACCGACGCTCCCTACCTCGGCTTCCAACTGGGCAGCCTGTGGTACATCTCGCTGGACTACATCAACCACCAGACCTCGCTGAACAACACTCAGGCGCAAGCGGATCCGGACGGCAAGGTGCGCATCGTCGTCGCCGACCAGAACCCCGGCGTGACCAACTGGGTGGAGACCCTCGGACATCGGAAGGGCATCCTGCAGTTCCGGTGGCAGCGGGTGTCGCGACAACTCACCGACGCCGACGGCCCCACCGTCGAGCTGGTCGACATCGACGCCGTGCCGGCGGCGCTGCCGTATTTCGAGCACAACAAGATTTCCGAGGACGAATGGCGTGCGCGGATTGCGCTGCGCCACCAGCAGATTCAGGCAAGGATGTTGGGATGACGAAGTTGCTCGACGGCAAGGTGGTGGTGATCAGCGGCGTCGGCCCGGGTCTGGGCACGACGCTGGCGCACCGATGCACACGGGAAGGCGCCGACCTGGTGCTGGCCGCCCGCACGCCGGAACGCCTGGACGACGTCGCCAAACAGATCGCCGACCTCGGAGGCCGGGCGACCACGGTGCGCACCGACATCACCGAGGACGATCAGGTGAGCAACCTGGTCGATGCCACCTTGGAGGCCTACGGCAAGGTCGACGTGTTGATCAACAACGCGTTCCGCGTACCGTCGCTGAAGCCGTTCTCGGGCACCAGCTTTCAGCACATCCGCGACGCGATCGAACTCAGTGCGCTGGGCGCCCTGCGGCTCATCCAGGGATTCACGCCGGCGCTGGCCGAGTCGAAGGGCTCGATCGTCAACGTCAACTCCATGGTGCTGCGGCACTCGCAGGCGAAGTACGGCGCCTATAAGATGGCCAAGTCCGCGCTGCTGTCCATGTCTCATTCGCTGGCCACCGAGCTGGGCGAGCAGGGAATCCGGGTCAATTCCGTTGCACCCGGCTATATCTGGGGCGAGACGCTGCAGGGCTACTTCAACCACCAGGCCGGCAAGTACGGCACCACGGCCGAGCAGATCTACCAGGCCACCGCGGCGGGCTCCGACCTCAAGCGGCTGCCGACCGAGGACGAGGTGGCCTCGGCGATCTTGTTCATGGCGAGCGACCTGTCCAGTGGCATCACCGGGCAGACCCTCGACGTCAATTGCGGGGAGTACCACACCTGATGTCCGGCGCTGACGATGCAGAGCGATGCGATGGGGAGGAAGCGGCGCAACGATGACTGAGCGTACCGACGTCGGCACCGTTGAAGACCTGAAGGCGTCGGCCAGCAAGATGATCGGGCTGGACGATTTCGGCAGCAACGACGACAACTACCTCGAAGCGCTGGAAGTGCTGCTCGACTCCTACCGCCGCGACGCCGACTTGACGCCGTTGGGCAGCAAGATGAATCGGTTCTTTTTGCGCGGTGCGCTGGTGGCCAGGCTGCTGTCCGAAGCGGCCTGGAAGCAATACCCGCAGCACGCGGACGTCGTCATCGAGCGGCCGATCTTCGTCACGGGACTGGTGCGCACCGGCACCACCGCCTTGCATCGGCTGCTGGGCGCCGATCCCGCGCACCAGGGCCTGCATCTGTGGTTGGCCGAATTCCCGCAGCCGCGCCCGCCTCGTGAAACCTGGGATTCCAACCCGTTTTACAGCCAACTGAACGCGCAGTTCGAGAAGCATCATGCCGAAAACCCGGACTACACGGGTCTGCATTTCATGGCGGCGTACGAGCTGGAGGAGTGCTGGCAGCTGCTGCGGCAGTCGCTGCATTCGGCGTCCTACGAGACGCTGGCGCACCTGCCCACCTACTCGCAGTGGCTCTCGCGGCAGGACTGGACGCCGTCGTATCAGCGGCACCGCCGCAACCTTCAGCTGATCGGACTCAACGACGCCGACAAGCGGTGGGTGCTGAAGAATCCCAGCCACCTGTTCGCGCTGGACGCGCTGATGGCGACCTATCCCGACGCGTTGGTGATCCAGACCCATCGTCCGGTCGAGACGATCATGGCCTCGATGTGCTCGCTGGCGCAGCACACCGCCGAGGGATGGTCGACGTCGTTCACCGGCGCCCAGATCGGCGCTGACGCAATGGAAACGTGGTCGCGGGGCCTGGAGCGGTTCAACACCGCGCGGGCCAAATACAGCCCGTCGCAGTTCTACGACGTGGACTACAAGGAGCTGATCGCCGACCCGATGGGCACGGTGGCCGACATCTACCGGCACTTCGGCATGACGTTGACCGAAGAGGCCAAGGCGGCCATGGAAAAGACCCACGCCGACAGCCAGTCCGGCGCGCGGGCGCCCAAGCACTCGTACTCGCTGGCCGACTACGGCCTGAGCGTCGAGACGGTCAAGGAGCGGTTCGCGGGGCTGTAGAAATCACAGGCGCCACAGGAGTTTCCGGTCCGATGGACGCGCCTTTTGCCCACCTCCGAGCGACAAAGCCGCGAATCCATCCGCGCCAATCCATCCGCGCCCCCTGCCGGTTGTCGCTCGGAGGTGGGCATAACGCCCATGGCTTCCGGGTGCCGGCTCGGTTCCGACGGGCTATGACGAACCGCGACCGTCGCTCAGTGCTCGTCTGGCTCGTCTTCGAGGTAGCCCTCGGCGACCGCATGCTCGATGCTGTCGCTCAGTTTGGGGCAGGACCGGGTGCGCGCGGTGTCACCGCCGGACTCGCGCACCTCGGTGAAGTGCGCGCAACGCTGCCAGGCCTCGGTATTCCATTGCACCGCAGTGTGTCCCGGCCCGAGCCTGCGCACCGTGACGCGGACGTGGCAGAAACGGCAGTCCACCGGCAACAGACCCGAGTTGAGATAGCGCTCGCGGTCAGCGCGGCTGGCTGCGGCCACGGCGGCCGCGCGCTGGGGATCGTTGGCGAAATCCCTTGACTTCGACCACGATCGGGACCCCCCGCCGTTGCCGGCGGGCTTCTCCTCGTGGTCGTGATGATCGCCGTGCAGCTGCAACATCGACCGCGCGAGCCGATCGACGTCAGGTACCTGCGGCTGATCGTCGGCCATGATGCCTAGTGCTGCTCGGCCGGAACGTCCTCGGATTCCTTGGCCTTGAGGTTCTCGGAGACCTCGGAATTCCAGTACTCGTTGGCGCGGGTGGTGTCGACCTCGATCTCGAAGCGTTCCACCATTTCCGGCTCGATGTCGGCGACGTCGACATAGAACTGCTGATACCAGCGGCGTAGCTGGTAGACGGCTCCGTCCTCTTCGACGAGCAGCGGATTGTCGATGCGAGTCTTGTGCTTCCAGATCTCGACGTCCTGCAAAAAGCCCTTGCTGACGCCCTCGGTGAACACCTTCGACAACTTCTCGGTCATCTTTTCGTCCATGCCCTTGGGCTTTTCGACGATGACACCCCACTGCAGCACGAACGAGTTCTGGGTCACCGGGTAGTGGCAGTTGATCAGGATCGACTCGGCCTTGTAGCCGCCGTAGCTGTTGTGCAACCAGTTGATCATGAACGACGGCCCGAAGTAGGACGCCTCGGAATCCAGGTGCGCCTCACCGTACGACGTACCGAGATCGTTCACGTCGGGCCGGCCCACGTTGTGCAGGTACTGCGACGCGATATGACCCTCGAAGACGTTCTTGAAGTACGTCGGCAACCCGAAATGGATGTAGAAGAAATGCGCCATGTCGGTGACGTTGTCGATGATGTCGCGGCAGTTGGACCCCTCGATGAGGATGCTGTTCCACCGCCACTCGGTCCATTCGTCACTGTGGGCCTCCGGGATGTCCGGAATCTGCACGGCGGGGTCCGGCGGGTTGTTCTCGTGGTCGTGCCAGACGAACAGCAGGCCGCCCCGCACATCGGTCGACCACGCCCGGGTCCGCGCCGTCTTAGGCGTGCGCTTGGCGTAGGGCACCAGCTTGCAGCGGCCGTCGCCGCCCCAGCGCCAGTCGTGGAACGGGCAGGCGACCTCGTCGCCCTTGATGGTGCCCTCCGACAGATCCCCGCCCATGTGCCGGCAATAGCCGTCGAGGACCTTGATGTCCCCGTGGGAGTCGGCGAAGACCACCAGCTTGGTGCCGAAAGCCTCGATCGAATGCGGCTTACCGTCCTGGAAGTCCTTCGCGACGCCCAGGCAGTGCCAGCCGCGGGCGTACCTGGTCGGCAAGTCGCCGGGATCGATTTCCCGGATGCCGACCGCCTTGGTGTCGGTACTCACCTGTCACCTCCAACTCATAGCCCTCTAACTAGAACACGTTACAGTTTTGCGGTGGGGGCGCGCAACGAAGGCGAGCCTGGCTGGGATATATGCGTGCTGGGGTATATGTAGACGATGCCGCTGTTTGCATTCGAGGGCCGCGCGCCACGGGTCGATCCCACCGCTTTCGTGGCCCCGACGGCCACCCTGATCGGTGACGTCGTCGTGGAGGCCGGGGCCTCCATCTGGTTCAACGCCGTCCTGCGTGGCGACTACGGGCCCATCGTGGTCCGGGAGGGCGCCAATGTGCAGGACGGATCGGTGTTGCACGCCCCTCCCGGTATCCCGGTGGACATCGGTCCCGGCGCGACGGTGGCGCATCTGTGCGTCATCCACGGGGTGCACGTGGGGCCCGAAGCGCTGATCGCCAACCACGCCACCGTGTTGGACGGCGCGGTCGTCGGCGCGCGCAGCCTGGTCGCCGCGCACTCACTGGTCACCGCCGGCACGCAGATCCCGGCCGGCATGCTGGCGGTCGGCGCCCCGGCACAGATCAGGGGGCCGGTCGCCGGAACGGGCGCCGAGATGTGGGTGAAGGTGAATCCGCAGGCCTACCGCGACCTCGCCCAGCGGCATCTGGCCGGGCTGGAACCGATCTAGACCTTGCGCGTGTTGGCCGCCGCTCGGTCCATCTCCCAATAGGCGCGCAGGGCCACCAGCTTGCCCTCGGCGTCGGCCTTGTAGGTGAACACGCCCTCGGCGGTCGTCTGGTAGTCACCCGTCGTGATGAGGATGTGCCCGACGTTGGCTTCCTCGTTGCCGCACTGATAGGTGTCGCGGAAAACGAACTCGATCTTCGTGGTCGGGGCGATCGCCTTGTCCCAGAACGCCGAAATCGCATCGCGGCCACGGTGGCCCTTGCCCTCGGGGTCGAACGCGGAGGGGCCGATCGGGTCCTCGACGATCGCGTCGTCGGCGAACACCGCCAGCCAGGCGTCCTTGTCCCGGGCCGCCACCGCCTCGCGGGAGCGGCGGCCGGCCTCGTGCGCGGGATGCTCGGTCATCGGCGCGCTTACGCGTCGACTTTTTGGGCGGCGGGTTTGTCGGCGCCGACCACCCACATGGAGTAGTACTGCGAGCCGCCGCCGTAAGCGTGTCCCAACGCCTTTCGCGCGTTGGGCACTTGGTGGTCGCCGCCCTTGCCCATGACCTGAATCGCCGCTTCGGCGAAGCGGATCAGGCCCGAGGCGCCGATCGGGTTCGACGACAGCACGCCGCCCGACGGGTTCACCGGCAGCCGGCCGCCGATCTTGGTCTCGCCCGCCTCGGTGAGCTTCCAGCCTTCACCCTCGGGCGCAAACCCGAGGTTTTCCAGCCACATCGGCTCGAACCAGGAGAACGGGACGTAGATCTCCGCGGCGTCGATCTCGTCGATGGGGCTCGTGATGCCGGCGGCCTTCCACAGCGCGGCGGCCGCGTCGCGGCCGGCCTGCGGGCTGACCTGGTCGCGCCCGGAGAACTGCAGCGGTTCGGTGCGCAGCGCGGTGGCATGGATCCATGCCACCGGATTGCCTTGCGCCAGGCGCGCTTCGGCGGCCTCCTCGTTGCCGATCACCACCGCGGCCGCGCCGTCGGAGGACGGGCAGGTCTCGTCGTAGCGGATCGGGTCCCACAGCATGGGGGATGACATCACCTTCTCCACGGTGATGTCGGGCTGGTGCAGGTGCGCCAGCGGGTTCTTGGCGCCGTTGAGCCGGTCCTTGACCGCGACGATGGCGCCGATGTTCGTCGGCGCCCCGGACCGGCGGATGTAGGAGCGCACGTGCGGGGCGAAGTAGCCGCCCGCGCCGGCGCCCACCGGCTTGATGAAGGGAATCGGAATCGACAACGCCCACATCGCGTTTGATTCCGACTGCTTCTCCCAGGCCATCGCCAGCACGCGCCGGTACTTGCCGGACTGCACCAGACTGGCGGCCACCACGCCGGTGGAGCCTCCGACCGAGCCCGCGGTGTGCACCCGGATCAGCGGCTTGCCGGTGGCGCCCATGGCGTCGGCCATGAACAGCTCGGGCATCATGACGCCCTCGAAGAAGTCCGGGGCCTTGCCGACCACGACGGCGTCGATGTCGTCGAACGTGCAACCCGAGTCGGCCAGCGCCCGGTCGATCGCCTCGCGCACCAGGCCGTTCATCGAAACGTCCTGGCGCTTGGCGACGTACTTCGTCTGTCCGGTACCTAGTACCGCAGCGATGTTTGGCCCTGCACCGGCCATCAGTTCTTTCCTTCCATGACCGCGACCAGGTTCTGTTGTAGCGCAGGCCCGCTGGTGGCGTGCGCCAGTACCCGCTCGGCCGAACCATTCCAGATGTGTTGTGCTGCAAAGCCGATGCGCTCGAGGCCGGCGACGAACATGGGGTTGGCCGCCAGTGCGCCACCGGACGGGTTGACCTTGGTCGGTCCCGGTATCCGGATGGCTTCCTCGAGGATCAGGTGCTGGTGGGTGAAGGGCGCGCAGATCTCGGCCACGTCCAGGTTGTCGGTCCGGCCGCCGGTGGCCACGTGGGCCGCGGCCTTGGTCGACGGGGACTCGGTGAGGTCGCGCGCGCCCAGCGACGGGGTTTCGATGCGGTGCTCGATTCCCGTGATCCAGGCGGGGTTTTCGCGCAGCTCGCGCGCCCGGTCGCCGGCCGCGAGCACGATCGCCGCGGCACCGTCGGTGATGGGCGCGATGTCGTGGCGCCGCAGCGGGTCGGCGTAGAACGGCCGTTCGAGCAGTTCGGCCACACTGATCGACCCCTCGACCTTGTCCACCCGGCGCGCGTTCGCAAAGGAGTCGAAGGCCACGCGCGCCATCTGCTCCTCGGTCCACTTGCCGGTGTCGAGACCGATGCGGGCCTGCAGCCCGGCCATCGAGATCGAATCGGCCCACAAGGGTGCGACGGTATAGGGGTCGGTCTGCCGCGTCAGGATCTGGCGCAGGATCCCGGCCGAGGACTTGCCGAAGCCGTACACCAGTGCGGTGTCGACCTCACCGGTCAACAGCTTGATGTAGGCCTCGTAGAGGGCCCAGGCAGCGTCCATCTCGACGTGCGATTCGTTGATCGGCGGAACGGCGCCGATGGAGTCGATCGCCGAGATGAACGAAAAGGCCCGTCCGGCAAGGTAATCGGACGATCCGGAACACCAGAAGCCGATGTCGGTCCGCTCGATGCCGAGCTCCTCGTAGAGCTGGGCGAAGCACGGTATCAACATCTCGACGCCGTTGGTGGTGCCGTCGGTGCGGCGGACGTGTGGTGCGTGGGCGAAGCCGACGACCGCAACGTTGCGAGCGCTCATAGGTAGGTAAGCCCTTTACAGGTGGTGCTTGTAGGTGTCGTAGTCGGCGTCGGGTTCGCCGGTCGGCCGGAAGTACTCGATGTTGTCGATGCCAAAACCCCACTCGTCGCGGGGTTTCCACACCGCTTCGACGCGCATGCCCATCCGGACCTCGTGCGCGTCGATATCGGCGACGAGATGCAGGAACGGGATGTCGGCGCCATCGAGCAGCACATAGGCAGCCACGTAGGGCGGCTTGATGCGCTGGCCCTGGAACGGGATGTTGATGATCGCGAACGTCGTCACGGTGCCCTTGTCCGGCAGCTCGACGAAGTCGGTGGTCGGCTGGCCGGTGGCCGGGTCCGCGCCGTGCGGCGGGAAGTAGACCTTGCCGTTCTCGCCCGTCTTCGCGCCCAGCAGCTTGCCCTGAGCGATGGCCCGCAGGTAGGCGCTCTCCTCGTGCGAGGCGCTGTGCTGGATGGTCAGCGAGACCGGCGTGACGATCATGGTCACCGGGTCTTTGTCGCCGTCGGACTCCGCGACCTCCTCGGCGTCCTCCCCGAGCGCGAAATACGCGATGTCGGTGATGGCGCCCACCGGCTCGTCGACCCAGTGCACACGCACCCGGGTGCCGGACTTGATGGCGGAGGGATCGCCCGCGTCCACGGCATGGATCAGCGGGGTGTCGGCGCCGTCGAGCTTGATCAGCGCCCAGGCGAACGGCCGGTCGAGCGGCTGGCCCTCCATCGGTTCGGGCTGCCAGGCCCACGACACGACGGTGCCGACGCTGGATACCGGTACCATCTCGCCCAGCGGCTCGTAGGTGACCGGGTCATATTCCGGTGGCGGCACATGCACCCGGCCATCCGATCCGCGCACCCCCAGGACGTGGCGGTCACGCAGCGCGGTGAAGAACTTGCTCAGCGTGGGGCCGACCGAACGGGTGTAGTCGAAGGCCAACGTCAGTGGCGCGGAGAGCGGTGGCTCAGGGTGATCCATCAGGGGCGGGCTACTCGAGCTGGCTGTCACGCCATCGAGTAGAACAGGTTCTAAGAACGGATTCAACATCGGGTCTACCGGAAGGGCGAGAACGATGAAGCTGGGACTGCAGCTGGGATATTGGGGCGCTCAGCCGCCGCAGAACCACGGTGAGCTCGTCGCCGCGGCCGAGGAGGCCGGATACGACGCCGTCTTCACCGCCGAGGCGTGGGGCTCCGACGCCTACACGCCGCTGGCCTGGTTGGGTTCGTCGACGTCCCGCGTGCGGCTGGGCACCTCGGTGGTTCAGCTGTCCGCCCGCACCCCGACCGCCTGCGCGATGGCGGCGCTGACGCTCGACCACCTGTCCGGCGGCCGGCACGTGCTCGGCCTCGGCGTCTCCGGCCCGCAGGTGGTCGAGGGCTGGTATGGCCAGTCGTTCCCCAAGCCGCTGGCGCGCACCCGGGAATACATCGACATCATCCGGCAGGTGTGGGCGCGCGAGGCGCCGGTGACCAGCGACGGTCCGCACTACCCCCTGCCTTTGACGGAGGGAGTCCGGGGGCCGGCAACGGGTCTGGGCAAGCCGCTCAAGCCGATCACCCATCCGCTGCGGGCCGACATCCCGATCATGCTGGGCGCCGAGGGGCCGAAGAACGTCGCGCTGGCCGCCGAGATCTGCGACGGCTGGCTGCCGATCTTCTACACGCCGCGCATGGCCGACACCTACAACGAGTGGCTGGACGAGGGGTTCGCCCGGCCGGGCGCGCGCCGCAGCCGCGAGGACTTCGAGATCTGCGCGACGGCCAACATCGTCATCACCGAGGACCGGCCCGCCGCGTTCGCCGCGATGAAGCCCTACATCGCGCTCTACATGGGCGGGATGGGCGCCGAGGACACCAACTTCCACGCCGACGTCTACCGCCGAATGGGTTACTCCGAGGTGGTCGACGACGTGACGAAGCTGTTCCGCAGTGGACAAAAGGACAAGGCCGCGGAAATCATCCCGGACGAGGTGATCGACGACGCCGCGATCGTCGGCGACGTGGACTACGTGCGTAAGCAGATCAAGGCCTGGGAGGCCGCCGGCGTGACCATGATGGTGGTGTCCGGGCGCAGTACAGAGCAGGTCCGCGAGCTGGCGAGCCTGATCTGACCCCGGCCCACCGCGGACTAGAACACGTTCTACTTTTCTTGCCAGCGGCCGAGAACGCGTTCTAGATTGTCCGGATGACAGGCCCGACGACGATGCAGAGCGCGCAGCGCGATGAGGAGGAACCGGGCAATGGAGGCCGGCCCGGCCGGTCAGCCGAGCGGGTGGGCGTCGCCGAATGTCATCTCGACGTGGCCGACGGATCCAGAGATCATCGCCTTCTTCGGCAGGCCCAGCGACGCCAGCTCCTTGGCGTAGGCGTGATCGCCCAGTCGCAGCGTCGCGCCGCCGAGCTGACCGCGCAGCCCGCGCACCCGCATCTCCCACGGCACCTCCCGGGTGACGCCGTCGGCGTAGGTGTAGGTCTTGAGGACCTGCGGACGCGAGGTGAACAGCGACGGCACCGGCAATCCGCGGCCGAAGTCGATGCCCGCGATGTGCGCGCCGTCGGCGCTGACGTCGAATCCGAACCGGCCCTGCTCGCGAACGGTGAAGTCGGCCATGATCTTCGGGAACCCCCAGATGGAGCGTCCCGCTTCCAGGGTGAAGCTCTGGTCGACCGGCAGGTGGTGGATGAATGCGGCCGCGTCGCCCAGCGCCCGCCAGCCCCGCGCCGTCGAGCCGGGGGGATTGACCATTACGCAGGTGCCGAATTCGTGGTAGGACCCCAGGTCGCCGTCGATGTAGCGGGCCAGCATCAGGTTGACTACCGCCCGGCCCGGGCGGTGCTGGCAGACCCGCAGGCCGCTGTAGTCGATAAGGCGTTGCGCCGCTTGAGCATCCACCGAAAACATCGCGGTGTGCACGTCCGCTTTTCGTATCCGCACCGGCATGGTGAGGACCGTCCCCGCAACGATGTGTTGTGACTCAGCCATGCCGGTTACTGTAATCCGTTCGTCAACACTTGGAGGCTGTAGATGACTTCGACCATCCCGGAAGCAATCTCGAACATCGACCTGACCGACGGCAATTTCTACGCCGACCGTCACACCTCGCGCGAGGCCTATCGCTGGATGCGCGCCAACCAGCCGGTGTTTCGTGATCGCAACGGCCTGGCCGGCGCCACCACCTATCAAGCCATCCTCGACGCCGAACGCAATCCGGAGTTGTTCTCCAGCACCGGCGGCATCCGGCCCGAACAGCCGGGCATGCCCTACATGATCGACATGGACGATCCCGCACATCTGTTGCGGCGCAAGCTGGTCAACGCCGGCTTCACCCGCAAGCGGGTGAAGGAGAAGGAGCCGTCGATCGCCAAGCTGTGCGACACCCTGATCGATGCCGTGTGTGAGCGCGGCGAGTGTGACTTCGTCCGCGATATCGCCGCCCCGCTGCCGATGGCGGTGATCGGCGACATGCTGGGCGTGCTGCCCACCGAACGCAGCATGCTGTTGAAGTGGTCCGACGACCTGGTCTGTGGGCTGAGTTCGCACATCGACCCCACATCGGAGACGGCGCAGGCGGTGATGGCCGCGTTCGCCGCCTACACCGAATTCACCACGAGCATCATCACCAAGCGGCGCGCCGAGCCCACCGACGACCTGTTCTCCATCCTGGTGAACGCCGAGGTGGAGGGGCAGCGGATGTCCGACGACGAGATCGTCATGGAGACGCTGCTCATCCTCATCGGCGGCGACGAGACCACGCGCCACACGCTGAGCGGGGGGACCGAGCAGCTGGTGCGCCACCGCGACCAGTGGGAAGCCCTGGTGCGCGACCCGTCGCTGCTGCCGGGCGCGATCGAGGAGATGCTGCGCTGGACGTCGCCCGTCAAGAACATGTGCAGAACCCTGACCGCCGACACCGAATTCCACGGCACCTCGCTGCGTGAGGGCGAGAAGATCATGTTGCTCTTCGAGTCGGGCAACTTCGACGAGTCGGTGTTCGAGGATCCGGACAGCTTCGACATCCGGCGAAACCCGAACAGCCACATGGCGTTCGGCTTCGGCACCCACTTCTGCCTGGGGAACCAGCTGGCCCGCCTCGAGCTGTCGATGATGACCGAGCGGGTGCTCAAGCGATTGCCGGACCTGAGGCTGGCCGACGACGACTCGACCCTGCCGCTGCGGCCGGCGAACTTCGTCAGCGGCCTGGAGGCGATGCCGGTGGTGTTCACGCCGAGCGCGCCGCTGCTGGGGTAATCTCTTGCGCCGAGCGTGATCTCACGGCGAGATCTCGTCTGATTTCCCGCCCTGAGATCACGTTCGGCGCGGCCACGCCGCTGACACCCTGGCGATGACGCCGCCCGCCGTGTCCGCGGCCGTGACGCGAACGACGGTCCAACCGATCTCCGCCAGGGTCTCCGCGCGTCGAATGTCCTTGTTGAATTGCCGCTGATCGGTGCGGTGGTGGTCGCCTTCGTACTCGACGGCCAGTTTGATGTCCTGCCAACCCATATCAAGACAGGCGATCAGAGCACCGTAGTCATAAACCGGTATTTGAGTCTGCGGCCGCGGGAAGCCCGCGCGGATCAGCAGCAGCCGCAGCCATGTCTCGCGGGGAGATTCGGCGCCCTTATCGACAAGCGGCAGCGCGACGCGCGCACGCGCGATGCCCCGTCGGCCTCGGTAACGCTCGCCGAGTGAGCCGACCTCGCTCACCTTGAGATCGGTTGCGCGCGCGAGCGCGTCGATGGCTGCGACCGCCCGATCGACGGGATATCGGCAGGCGAGGTCGAGAGCCGTCCGTGCGGGGGTCGTCACCCGTAGGCCGGCGATCGTTTGTATCTCGTCCTCGGACAGCGAATCCGACCACGTGTTGATACCGGCCGGCGGGCGGCGGTGTTGATAGACCAACTGCGCGGGCGCCCGGTGGTCGATCCATTTGGCCCCATGCAGTGCCGAGGCGGAGCGCCCTGCGACGATGCCCCGTCGCCGCGACCACAGCCACGCGGCGCATGCGCGTCTTGTGGCGGTCAGTTCCGTGGCGGGGTCCATGTAGACGTCGGGGTGCAACGCGACGAACCGGCTCCGCAGCCGGTACCGGGTAAGGGTGCCGGCTGCGAGCGCCTCGCTGCCGATGAAGGGTTCGCGCACGCAAGCAGTGTGGCGTCAAGGACTGACAGCGACGCCGAGTGTGACGTCAGGGCGAAAAATCGGCCGAAAAGTCGCCGTGACTTCACGTTCGGCGGAGAGGGGACCTAGCGGTTTTGGAAGTTGGGCTTGCGCTTCTCGGCGAACGCCCGGGGGCCCTCCTTGGAGTCCTCGGACAGGAACACCGGTATCCCGTTTGCGGTATCGGGCTTGAAGGCCTCTTCCTCGTGCATCCCCTCGGTCTCGCGGATCGTCTTGAGGATCGCCTGGACGGCCAGCGGGCCGTTGTTCTCGATGACCTCGGCGATTTCGAGGGCCTTGGTCAGCGCCTGCCCGTCGGGAACGACGTGGCCGATCAGGCCCATGTCCTTGGCCTCGGCGGCGGTGATGTGCCGTCCGGTCAGCAGCAGGTCGCACGCCACGGTGTAGGGAATCTGGCGCACCAGTCGCACCGCGGACCCGCCCATCGGATACAGGCTCCACTTGGCCTCGGAGATGCCGAATTTGGCGCTCTCGCCGGCCACCCGGATGTCGGTGCCCTGCAGGATCTCCGTACCCCCGGCGATGGCCGGGCCCTCGACGGCGGCGATCAGCGGCTTTTTGAGCCGGCGGCCCTTGAGGAGGGCGTCGATCCGCGACGGGTCGTAGCTGCCGTCCTTGAATGACTCACCCGGCGGCTTCTGGGTCGCGGCCTTGAGGTCCATGCCCGCGCAGAAGTAGCCACCGGCACCGGTCAGGATGCAGCAGCGGATGTCGGGATCGTTGTCGACGCGGTCCCAGGCCTGGACCATGATTTCCATCATTTCCGTGCTCAGGGCGTTGCGGCGGTGCGGCCGGTTCATGGTCACGATGAGGGTGTGACCACGCTGTTCCACGAGCGCGTCAGGACCGGTTTCCTCGTTTGCTGGCGCCTCGGTCACGGTTACCGCCTTTCCCTCGACAATGGTCACGAGCTTGCCTCGAAATGTAACACGTTCTAATTTGGTGGCCGTGGCCTTGAATATTGCCGATCTTGCAGAGCACGCCATCGACGCTGTGCCCGAGCGTGTCGCCCTGATCTGCGGCGACGAGAAGTTGACCTACGCCCAACTGGAGGAGAAGGCCAACCGCCTTGCTCACTACCTGCTCGGGCAGGGGGTGAAAAAGGACGACAAGGTCGGCCTCTACTGCCGAAACCGCATCGAGATCGTGATCGCGATGCTCGGCATCGTCAAGGCGGGCGCCATCCTGGTGAACGTCAACTACCGCTACGTCGAGGGCGAGCTGCGCTACCTGTTCGACAACTCCGACATGGTCGCGCTGGTCCACGAGCGCCAGTACTCCGACCGCGTCGCCAACGTGCTGCCCGAGACCCCCAACGTCAAGACGATCCTCGTCGTCGAGGACGGGAGCGACAACGACTTCGGCCGCTACGGCGGTGTCGAGTTCTACTCCGCGATCGCGCAGAGCTCGCCCGAACGCGACTTCAGCCCGCGCAGTGCCGACGACATCTACCTGCTGTACACGGGCGGCACGACCGGGTTCCCGAAGGGCGTGATGTGGCGCCACGAGGACATCTACCGGGTGCTGTTCGGCGGAACTGACTTCGCCACAGGCGAATTCATCAAAGACGAGTACGACCTCGCCAAGGGCGCGGCCGCCAATCCGCCGATGGTCCGCCACCCGATTCCGCCGATGATCCACGGCGCCACCCAGTCGGCGACCTGGATGTCGATCTTCTCGGGCCAAACCACGGTGCTGGCACCGGAATTCAATGCCGACGAGGTCTGGCGCACGATTCACGACCACAAGGTGAACCTGCTGTTCTTCACCGGCGACGCGATGGCGCGACCGCTGCTCGACGCGCTGCTGGCCCACCAGGACGAGGGCAACCAGTACGACCTGTCGTCGCTGTTCCTGCTCGCCTCCACCGCTGCGCTGTTCTCGCCCAGCATCAAGGAGAAGTTCCTCGAGCTGCTGCCCAACCGGGTCATCACCGACTCGATCGGATCGTCGGAGACCGGATTCGGCGGCACCAGCATCGTCGCCAAGGATGCGCCGCACGCCGGCGGCCCGCGGGTGACGATCGATCACCGCACCGTCGTCCTCGACGAGGAGGGCAACGAGGTCAAGCCCGGTTCCGGTGTGCGCGGCTTCATCGCGAAGAAGGGCAACATTCCCGTCGGCTACTACAAGGACGAGAAGAAGACCGCCGAGACGTTCAAGACCATCAACGGCGTGCGCTACGCCATCCCCGGCGACTACGCGACGGTCGAGGAGGACGGCACCGTCACGATGCTGGGCCGCGGCTCGGTGTCGATCAACAGCGGCGGCGAGAAGATCTACCCCGAGGAGGTCGAGGCCGCGCTCAAGGGACACCCCGACGTCTTCGACGCCCTGGTGGTCGGTGTGCCCGACGCCCGCTACGGCCAGCACGTCGCGGCCGTCGTCCAGCCGCGGCCGGGAACGCGGCCCCCGCTGTCGGAGCTGGACGCCTTCGTGCGTTCCGAGATCGCGGGATACAAAGTGCCGCGCAGCCTGTGGCTGGTCGACGAGGTCAAGCGCTCGCCCGCCGGCAAGCCCGACTACCGCTGGGCCAAGGAGCAGACCGAGGCGCGCCCGGCCGACGACGTGCACGCCGCTCACGTAACTGCATGACGCGCTCCAAGCGCTAGGACCGCACGCGGCGTGACCGACTTCGTCAAGCACAACCCGGACGCGCCCGCCCGCTTCTTCGCCGCGGAAGCCGCTGGCCTGCAATGGCTTTCCGGCGCCGACGGCGGCGTGCCCTGCGCGCAAGTCGTCTCCGTCACGATGACGAGCCTGACGCTGCGCCGCCTCGACTCGGTGAACCCGACCCCCGAGGCGGCGCGTGAGTTCGGTGCCCGACTCGCCGCCACGCACGACGCCGGCGCCGCCGGCTTCGGCGCCGGCCCCGACGGATGGGACGGGCCCGGCTTCTTCGGACCTCTGTCGCATCCCCTGCCGATGTCGCTGCGACCGCACCGACGCTGGGGCGAGTTCTACGCGCAGGAGCGGCTGGCCCCGATGGCCGAACTCGCCGCCGCGCGGCTCGACTCGTCGACCCGCGAGGCCGTCGACGCCGTCGCGGCGCGTTGCCGTGCGGGCGATTTCGACGACGACGACCCGCCGGCCCGCCTGCACGGCGACCTGTGGAGCGGCAACGTGATGTGGACGCCCGCCGGGGTGGTGCTGATCGACCCGGCCGCGCACGGCGGTCACGGCGAGACCGACCTGGCGATGCTCGCGCTGTTCGGCTGCCCGCATCTCGACGCCGTCATCGACGGTTACCGGCGGGTGCGGCCGCTGCGACCCGGCTGGCGCGACCGCGTCGGGCTCCATCAGCTCTTCCCGCTGCTCGCCCATGTCGTGCTGTTCGGCGGCGGGTACGCGCGGCAGACCGACGCCGCCGCCCGCGCCGCGCTGGCCGCCTGAGCACCGCCCGCGGCGGCCGGGCTACTGTCGATCCCGATGACGATCGACGTCTGGATGCAACACCCGACGCAGCGGTTCCTGCGCAGCGACATGCTGGCGTCCCTGCGCCGCTGGACGGGCGGGTCGATCCCCGACACCGAGATCCCGATCGAGGCGACGCTGGCGTCGATGGATGCCGCCGGCGTGCAGCTGGGCATACTCAGCGCCTGGCGCGGCCCGAACGGCCAAGACCTCGTCTCCAACGACGAGGTGGCGCAATGGATTGCCGCGCACCCGGACCGGTTCGCCGGGCTCGCCACCGTCGACCTCGACCGCCCGATGGAAGCGGTCCGGGAGTTGAGACGGCGCGTCGCAGAAGGATTCGTCGGCCTGCGGGTGGTGCCGTGGCTGTGGAACGCCCCGCCCACCGATCGCCGCTACTATCCGCTGTTCGCCCAGTGCGTCGAATCCGGCGTGCCGTTTTGCACCCAGGTCGGCCACACCGGCCCGCTGCGCCCCTCGGAGACCGGGCGCCCGATTCCCTACATCGACCAGGTCGCCCTCGACTTCCCGGAACTGGTGATCGTCTGCGGCCACGTCGGCTACCCGTGGACCGAGGAGATGGTCGCGGTGGCCCGCAAGCACGAAAACGTCTACATCGACACCTCGGCGTACACGATCGCGCGCCTGCCCGAAGAACTCATCATGTTCATGAAAACCCGTACCGGACAACGGAAGGTGTTGTTCGGCACCAATTACCCGATGATCGGCCACGAGCACGCGTTGGCGGGGCTGGACGACCTCGGGCTGTCCGACGAGGCCCGCCGAGACTTCTTGCGCGGCAATGCCGAACGACTGTTTCGATTGGAGGCAACCACGTGAATGGCGCCCAGGCCCTGATCAACACCCTGGTCGACGGCGGCGTCGACGTGTGTTTCGCCAACCCCGGCACGTCGGAGATGCACTTCGTCGCGGCCCTGGACAGTGTCCCGCGGATGCGCGGCGTGCTGGCCTTGTTCGAGGGGGTCGCCACCGGCGCGGCCGACGGTTATGCCCGCATCGCCGATCGGCCCGCGGCCGTGCTGCTGCACCTGGGCCCCGGATTGGGCAACGGCCTGGCCAATCTGCACAACGCGCGCCGCGCCCGGGTCCCGATGGTGGTGGTGGTCGGTGACCACGCCACCTATCACAAAAAGTACGACGCCCCACTGGAATCCGACATCGACGCCCTCGCCGGCACCGTCTCGGGTTGGGTGCGCCGAACGGGTGACGCCTCCCAGGTCTCGGCCGACGCCGTCGAGGGCATCGCGGCCAGCCGGTGGGGTTCACAGATCTCGACGCTGATCCTGCCCGCCGACGTGTCCTGGTCCGACGGCGCCCAGCTGTTCTCCAACCTGGACGCACAGCCGGCGGGCGCCGACCCGTTGCTGGCCCCGGAAGTGGCCGAGGTGCTCGGCTCCGGAGAACCGACGGTGATCATGGTCGGCGGCGACGCCACCCGCCACGCCGGCCTGGCCGCGGCCACCCGGATCGCCGCGGCCACCGGCGCGCGGGTGCTGTGCGAGACCTTCCCCACCCGGCTCGAGCGCGGCGCCGGGATCCCCGCCGTCGACCGGCTGGCGTACTTCGCCGAGGCCGCCACGGCCCAGCTGGACGGCGCCAAACATCTGGTGCTGGCCGGCGCCAAGTCGCCGGTGTCGTTCTTCGCCTACCCCGGCATGCCCAGCGACCTGGTGCCCGCCGGTTGCGAGGTGCACGTGCTCGCCGAACACAGCGGCGCGGCGGATGCGTTGACCGCCTTGGCGGATCAGGTGGCGCCGGGAACGGTGGCGCCGGTGGCGGCCGCGTCGCGTCCCACGCTGCCGACCGGCGCACTGACGTCCGCGTCGGCGGCCGACGTGATCGGGGCGCTGCTGCCGGAACGGGCGATCGTGGTCGACGAGTCGAACACCTCCGGCCTGCTGCTCGCCCAGGCCACCGCCGGGGCGCCGGCGCATGACTGGCTGACCCTGACCGGCGGGGCGATCGGCTACGGCATTCCCGCGGCGGTCGGTGCGGCGATCGCCGCCCCGGATCGCCCGGTGCTGTGCCTGGAATCCGACGGCTCCGCCATGTACACCATTGCGGGGTTGTGGACCCAGGCGCGGGAGAACCTCGACGTCACCACCGTGCTGTACAACAACAGGGCCTACGACATCCTGCGCATCGAGCTGCAACGGGTCGGCGCCGGCTCGGCGCCCGGGCCCGAAGCACTGTCCCTGCTCGACTTAGCCGATCCCACAATGGATTTCGTCAAGATCAGCGAGGGCATGGGGGTGCCGGCCCGGCGCGTCACCACCGCTGAGGAGTTCGCCGACGCGCTGCGCGCCGCGTTCGCAGAAGCCGGACCGCACCTGATCGACGCCGTGGTGCCGTCAATAACGGGCTAGGGTCGGCAGCCGGCTCAGCAACCAGTCCGTCATCGTATTGACCACGTCGACGCCGGTCTCGAACGCGCCGTCGTGCGCGTCCGCCGCCAGTGCCACACCCCACTGCCCGGACGGGGTGGGGACGATCCCGAATTGCCGGACCAGGTACTCGCCGTGCACTCCGGGCCCCCAACCCCCTTTCGCGGCAATCCCTTTGGCGGCCAGCCCCCATTGGTCACCGCTGCTGAGTCGTTGCATCAGGTCGATCACCTCGGCGGCGTCGGGGATGGTCGGCAGCTCCGCGGCGAACCGCGCCTGGCGCTGCAGGTTCCACTGGGTTTGGCCGAAAGCGGTGAAACCACGGCGAAGTCGGCGCGATTCGACCACCGTCGCGGTGTCACCGCCCTCGGCCACCACCGCCTGAACCTGCCGTGCCGCGTCGGCCGGCTCGCCCAACTGCGACCACAACTGCTCGGATGCGCGATTGTCGGATTCGGTGATTGCCTTCACGGCAAAATCGCGGGCGCCCAGCCAATCGTTGCGCAGCGCCGCCACCGCCAGGGGCACTTTGATCGTCGACCATGCCACACCCGACCACCAGCTCCCCAGCGAAAATGTCCGGTCCGGCCGGGCGATCGCGATGCCGACGTTCGCCGGCGCCGCGGCGGAAAGCTGTTCGAAGCTGGCTTCCAGCGCGAGCTCGAGAGGCCGAGCCGTCATGCGCCGGTTCCGCTATCGGCGCGAATGACCGCGGCGCCGGGACGGGGGACCGGCGCATCAACCATCGCGTCTCCTTGTCGTTGCGGCATGTTCAGCGCGGCGGTAGCGGCGCGCCCTCCTCCGGCGGGGGAGGAGCTTCCCACGGTTCGGGGTCCGGCGTCGGCGGTGACCACACCAGCGGCGGGGGTGGCGGTGGCAGGGGAGGCGGCGGGGGCGGGTCCGCCGCGGCGACACCGGCACCCAGCCCGAGCGCGGCCCCAGCCAGCGACCCGACCAGGAGCGAGCGGGCGATCATTTCGCGGATTTTCATCGAGCGCTGAGTTTACTGCCTGGACGCCCACATCCCGCGATAACGCCCGTCCCGGGGCCCTAGCGGTGGATCTTCCAGACCGGATCGCCGCAGTCGACGCCCTGAGCGGCCAGTTGCCGCTTGAGCACCTTGAAGGTCACCGTGCGCGGGAGTTCGGTGCTGACCCGTACGTATGACGGCCATTGCTTGGGTCCCAAGTCCGGTTGCTCGGCCAAGAAGGTGCGGAACTTCTCGTCGTCGAACTCGGTGCCCGGCGCCATCACCACCGCGGCCATGACTTGGTCGCCGACGATCGCGTCGGGCACCGGGTACACCGCGACCTCGGTCAGGTCGGGGTGGCGCAGCAACACCCGCTCGATCGGCGCGGCGCCGAGGTTTTCGCCGTCGACGCGCATCCAATCACCCAGCCGCCCAGCGAAATACGCATAACCGGCGTCGTCACGGTAGGCGAGATCGCCGCTGTGGTAGACCCCGCCGGCCATCCGCTCGGCCTCGGCGGCGGCGTCGTTGTAATAACCCTCGAAACGGCCCGGCCCGGCGACGTTCACCAGTTCGCCGACCACGCCCGGTGGGCATGACGCGCCGGTGTCGGGATCGACGATGTCGATGCCCGGCGGGAGGGGGCCCAATGAACCCGGCGGTGTGTCCGGCGTGCGCGCGATGGCCACGCCGCCCTCGGTGGAACCGAACCCGTCCTGCACGACACACCCGAATCGGCGGGCGAAGCGCTCGATGTCATCGGGCGCGCCTTCGTTGCCGTACACCGCGCGCAGCGGGTTGTCCGCATCGTCGGGCCGCTCGGGCGTGGCCAGTACATACGACAACGGCTTGCCGACGTAGTTCGCGTACGTGGCGCCGTAGCGGCGGACGTCGACGATGAAGTTCGAGGCGGAGAACTTGCGCCGCAAGGCCATTGAGCCCGCACACGCCGCCGCCACCGCCCAGCCGACCAGCACCGCGTTGGAATGAAACAGCGGCATCGACACGTAGCAGACGTCGTCGGGGCCGAGGCCGAAGCGCTGCGACATCGTCACGCCCGCGATCGCGACCTTGCCGTGGCTGCACTTGACCGCCTTGGGCTCGCCGCTGGTACCCGACGTGAAGATCAACATGAACAGATCCGCCGGCGCGGCGTCCTGAAAAACGATCGGGGCGTCGCGGTGCGCGGCCAGTTCGTCGGCCCACGCGACGGAGTCGGCGTTCAGGTGCTCGATATCACCCAGCGTCTCAGACGATTTGGAGTCGGCGAGCACCAATTGGCAGTCGGCCCGGGCGATGTCGCGCTGCAGCGCCTCGCCGCGGCGCACCGGGTTGAGCCCGACCGGCACGATCCCCGACATTCCCGCCGCGACCAGCATCGCCGAGAAGAAGGGCGTGTTCTCCAGCAGCACTCCGACGTGGGGTGGCCGGGTGGGGTCGAGCCGCTTACGCAGCGCCGCGGCGATCGCGGCACCCTGCTGCAGGTGATCGCGCCAGCTGGTGAACGAGTCCTCGAAGTAGATACCCCGGTCGTCGATCTCGGTCAGCGGCGCCAGCAGCTTGGTGACCGTCAGGTCGTCGGTGAGCTCCATTTCGCCTAGGCGGGCGTCTCCGCCAGCTCGCGCCCGATGCGGCGCAGCTGCCCGGTGGCACCGCCCAGCGCGAACTCAATCTCCTTGGCGGCCAGGAAGTATCGGTGCGCGGGGTGATCGGTGTCGACGCCGACGCCGCCGTGCACGTGCACGATGGTGTGCGCCACCCGGTGACCGGCGTCGGCGGCCCAAAACGCCGCGCTGGCGACGTCGATCTCCGCCGGAATGTCCTCGGAGACTCGCCAGGCCGCCTGGGTGAGCGTCAGCCGCAACCCCTTGACGTCGATGTAGCCGTCGGCCAGCCGCTGCGAGACCGCCTGGAAGCTGCCGATCGGCCGGTCGAACTGCTCACGTTCGCGCGCGTATTCGGCGGTCATCTGCAGGCCACGCTCGAGCACCCCGAGCTGGAAAGCGCTGCGGCCCAACGTGCCCAGCGTGCCGAGCCAGGTCGCCACCTCGGCGCCGCCGACCCTGCGGCCGCCGTCCACCTCGGTGCCGTCCAGTGCGAGGTGCCCGACGCTGCCCAGGCCGGTGGTCTGCAGGGCCGTCACCGTGACGCCGGGATCGTCGGCGGCAACCAGGAAAACCGCCGTGCCGGCATCCGTTTCGGCGGGGACCAGGAACGCGTCGGCCACCGGGCCGAAACCGACCTGGGTGCGCGTGCCGGTCAGCCGGTAACCGGCGCCGGCGCTTAGCGCCTGCACCGGGCCCTCGCCCATCTCGCCGTCGAGCGCGATGCTCAGGGTCTTCTCGCCGTTGACCGCCGGCACGCCCCAGTTCTGCTGCAGCTCTTCGGAGCCGAACCGGGCCAGCGCCCCGGCGCCCAGCACCACCGACTCCAGGTAGGGCACCGCGGCCAGCTGATGGCCCAGCGCGACCAGGATCGCGATCTGCTCGAGCGCGCCGAAACCGTCGCCGCCCAGCGATGACGCCGACGCGCTGGACAGGATGCCGGCGTCGATCAGCTTTCGCCACAGGTCGCGATCGAACCGCTGATCGAGCCCGTCCAGCTCGCGCTGGTGTTCGGGGGTGCACACCGAGTCCACGATCGTGTCGACCAGGTTGCCGAGGTCGTTCGCCGCTTCGGTTGTCGTGAAATCCATGAACGTCCGTCCTTCTATTACGTAGCGGCTCAGCGGTTGCGGGGCAGACCGAGGGCGACCATGCCGATGATGTCGCGCTGAACTTCGTTGGTGCCGCCTCCGAAGGTCAGGATCAGGCAGGCCCGGTGCATCCGCTCGACCCGGCCCCGCAGCAACGAGCCCGGCGAATTCTGGCGCACCGTCGCCGCGGTACCCAGCACCTCCATCAGCAGCCGGTAGGCCTCGGTGGCCAGCTCGGTGCCGTAGACCTTGGCCGCCGACGCGTCGGCGGGTGACAGGTCCTCACTCGCGGCCGAGGCCAGCTCCCAGTTGATCAGCTTGAGGACCTCGGCCTTGGCGTGCACCCGGGCCAGGTTGAGCTGCACCCACTCCGAGTCGATGAGCCGGGCGCCCCCGTCGTCCTTGGTGTTCTGCGCCCATTCGCGAACCTCGCGCAGGGCCAGGAAGATCGGTTGCGGCGACACCAGGGCGACGCGCTCGTGGTTGAGCTGGTTGGTCACCAGCTTCCAGCCGCCGTTCTCCTCGCCGATCAGGTTGGTCACCGGGACGCGGACGTCGGAGTAATAGGTGGCGCTGGTGTCCACACCGGCCATCGTGTGCACCGGGGTCCAGGAGAAACCCTCCGCGGTGGTCGGCACGGTCAGCATCGAAATCCCGCGGTGCTTCTTGGCGTCGGGGTTGGTGCGCACCGCCAACCACACCCAGTCGGCGTAGGCGATCAGGCTGGTCCACATCTTCTGGCCGTTGATGACGTAGTCGTCGCCGTCGCGCACCGCGGTCGTGCGCAGGTTGGCGAGGTCGGTGCCGGCGCCGGGCTCGGAGTAGCCGATCGAGAAGTGCAGCTCGCCCGCGGCGATCTTGGGCAGGAAGAACTTCTTCTGTTCCTCGGTGCCGAACGCCATGATGGTCGGCGCGACGCTGTTGATCGTCAGGAACGGCACCGGCACGCCGGCGATGGCGGCCTCGTCGGTGAAGATCAGCGAGTCCATCGGCGAGCGGTCCTGGCCGCCGTACTCCTTGGGCCAGTTCAGGGTGAGCCACCCGTCTTTGCCCATCTGCGCGACGGTGTCGCGATACGCCGTGCCGGTACCGACCTCGCCGCCCCCCGAGGAGGTCAGCGCCTCGCGACGCTCCGGGGTCATCAGGTTGGTGAAGTACGACCGCAGCTCGCGACGCAGCTCTTCTTGCTCAGGGGTGTAACTGATGCGCATTTCAGCCGTCCTTCAAGTCAACGACGTTTCCGAATACAACCCGCGTCACAGGCTGCAGCTCGACCAACGGCTACCCATTCGTCTTCCCGGTTGTAACACGTTCTAGTCTGGGAATCCAGCGACCGTTTCCCCAGCGGTGTCGGGGTCTTATGGTGGACCTACATACTGATGAGGCGAGTCCTGCGGTGAAGGCCAGGTTCAAGGAGGGTGCTGTGCGGGTGATCGTGGACCGTGACCGGTGCGAAGGTAACGCAGTGTGCTTGGGAATTGCCCCCGATATCTTCGACCTCGACGACGAGGATTACGCCGTGGTGAAGCTCGACCCGATTCCCGCCGATCAGGAGCAGTTGGCCGAGCAGGCGATCGCCGAATGCCCGCGCGCCGCGCTGTCCCGCGGCGACTGATCCGAGCCTAGAGCGCGCAACCCGAAACTAGAGGTATTCATAAATTGACTAGGCCTTATGACCCGGCTTCTCCTCAGACCGCTGCGCGGTCAGCATCGTCGCCGGGCGCTAGCACGAACGCGACCGATCTCTCCGGAAAGGTCGCGGTGGTCACCGGTGCGGCCGCGGGCCTGGGACGGGCCGAGGCGCTCGGCCTGGCACGCCTCGGAGCGACCGTCGTCGTCAACGACATCGCCGCCGCGTTGGACGCCTCCGACGTCATCGACGAGATCAACTCCTCCGGTTCGAAGGCCGTTGCCGTGGCGGGCGACATCAGCGAACGCTCCACCGCCGACGAATTGGTCGCCCAGGCCGACGGGCTGGGTGGGCTCGACATCGTGGTCAACAACGCCGGCATCACGCGCGACCGGATGCTGTTCAACATGTCCGACGAGGAGTGGGACCAGGTCATCGCCGTGCACCTGCGCGGCCATTTCCTGCTGACCCGCAACGCCGCCACCTACTGGCGCTCCAAGGCCAAGGAGGCGGACGGCAAGGTCTTCGGCCGGATCGTCAACACCGCATCGGAGGCCGGCCTGGTCGGCCCCGTCGGGCAGGCGAACTACGGCGCCGCCAAGGCGGGCATCATCTCGCTCACCCTGACCGCCGCGCGGGCGCTCGGCCGCTACGGCGTGTGCGCCAACGCCATCTGCCCCCGCGCGCGCACGGCGATGACGGCCGACGTGTTCGGCGATGCACCGGAGGTGGAGGCCGGCGGGGTCGATCCGCTGTCGCCAGAGCACGTCGTCAATCTGGTCAAGTTCCTGTCCTCGCCGGCGGCTGCGGAAGTCAACGGCCAGGTGTTCATCGTCTACGGTCCGCAGGTGACACTGGTCGCTGCCCCGACGGTCGAGCGCAAATTCAGCGCCGACGGCGCCGCTTGGGACCCTGCACAGCTGAGTGCGACGCTGCAGGAATACTTTGCTGGACGTGATCCTGAGCACAATTTTTCGGCGAGCGCACTGATGGATCAATAGCCATTTGGGGCTAGTCGATCGGGGGGAATCGGCAGGTAGAACGTGTGTCAGTTTGACACGTGACAAGTGCGTCTGACCTGGCGAATTAACGGTTGGGATAAGAAATGCTGTTCATTGACATGGTGAACTTGTTCTGAGTTAATATGATCCGGCTCACACCGAGCCCCATGCGACCGTAGACAACGCAAAGGCCAGCCATAGACTTCGCCGAGACCAGCCGAGGGGGGACACCGAGTTGAGGGAGCAACTTGCCGTTCCCGCCCGCGCCGTCGGCGGATTCTTCGAAATGATGATGGACACCGGCCGGGCAGCTTTTCGCCGGCCGTTCCAGTTTGGCGAGTTTCTCGATCAGACGTGGATGATCGCCCGCGTGTCGCTGGTCCCGACGCTGCTGGTGTCCATCCCCTTCACGGTGCTGGTGGCCTTCACCCTCAACATCCTGCTGCGCGAGATCGGCGCCGCCGACCTGTCCGGCGCCGGGACGGCGTTCGGCACCATCACCCAGCTGGGTCCGGTGGTGACCGTGCTCGTCGTCGCCGGTGCCGGCGCCACCGCGATCTGCGCCGACCTGGGCGCGCGCACCATCCGCGAGGAGATCGACGCGATGCGCGTGCTCGGCATCGACCCGATCCAGCGGCTGGTGGTCCCCCGTGTGCTGGCGTCCACGGTGGTGGCGCTGCTGCTCAACGGCTTGGTATGCGCCATCGGGCTTTCCGGTGGCTATGTGTTCTCCGTCTTCCTGCAGGGCGTCAACCCGGGCGCGTTCATCAACGGCTTGACCGTGCTGACCGGACTGCGCGAGCTGGTACTCGCCGAAGTCAAGGCGCTGCTGTTCGGTGTGATGGCCGGGATGGTGGGCTGTTACCGCGGCCTGACTGTCAAGGGCGGGCCCAAGGGCGTCGGCAACGCGGTCAACGAAACCGTGGTCTACGCCTTCATCTGTCTGTTCGTGATCAACGTGGTGATGACCGCCATCGGCGTGCGAATTTCGGCGAAGTGATGAGACGGGTGAGCACGCGATGAGTTACGACGCCACACTGCGGTTTCGTCGCCTCTTCTCGCGGCTGCAGGAGCCGGTCGACGACTTCGGCGAGCAGGCGTTGTTCTACGGGCAGACCGTGCGCTACGTCCCCAACGCGCTCACCCGATACCGCAAGGAGACGGTCCGGCTGATCGCCGAGATGACCATGGGCGCGGGGGCTCTCGTGATGATCGGCGGCACGGTCGGTGTCGCGGCGTTTTTGACCCTGGCCTCCGGCGGTGTCATTGCCGTGCAAGGGTATTCGTCGCTGGGCAACATCGGCATCGAGGCGCTGACGGGATTCCTGTCGGCCTTCCTGAACGTCCGGGTGGTCGCCCCGGTGATCGCCGGCATCGCGCTGGCGGCCACCATCGGCGCCGGCGCCACCGCCCAATTGGGCGCCATGCGGGTGTCCGAGGAGATCGACGCCGTCGAGTGCATGGCGGTGCACTCGGTGTCCTACCTGGTGTCGACCCGCCTGATCGCCGGCCTGATCGCGATCATCCCGCTGTACTCGCTGTCCGTGCTGGCCGCGTTCTTCGCCGCCCGCTTCACCACGGTGTACATCAACGGGCAGTCAAAAGGCCTCTACGACCACTACTTCAATACGTTCCTGATCCCGTCGGACCTGTTGTGGTCGTTCCTGCAGGCGATCGTGATGTCCATCGCGGTCATGTTGGTGCACACCTATTACGGCTACAACGCCAGCGGTGGTCCCGTCGGCGTCGGCATCGCAGTCGGCCAGGCCGTGCGGACCTCGTTGATCGTCGTGGTCGTCATCACTTTGTTCATCTCGCTCGCTGTGTATGGGGCGTCCGGTAACTTCAACCTCTCCGGCTAAGAGGACCGCTTAAAAAGACATGGCAGACACAGGCGCGCGACGCACGACCGTCCGGCTGGCAGCAGCAGTGCTGGCCGGCCTGATGGTGGCTTTCGCTGTGCTGACTTACCTTTCCTACACGGCCGCCTTCGCGTCGATCGACACCGTCACCGTGTCGGCGCCCCGGGCGGGGCTGGTGATGGAGAAGGGCGCCAAGGTCAAATACCGGGGCATCCAGATCGGCAAGGTCGAGACCATCGACTACTCCGGCGACCAGGCGCGCCTGACGCTGGGCATCAACAGCGACGACATGCATTTCATCCCGTCCAACGCGGCGGTGCACATCGCGGGTAACACCATCTTCGGTGCCAAGGCGGTGGAATTCATTCCGCCGCAAACGCCGTCGCCGACCTCGCTACGTCCGGACGCGCACGTCGCGGCCTCGTCGGTGCAGCTCGAAGTCAACACCTTGTTCCAGTCGCTGATCGACCTGTTGCACAAGGTCGACCCCGTCGAACTCAACGGGACGCTGAGCGCGTTCGCCGAAGGCCTGCGTGGCCACGGCGATGACCTGGGCGGCATCCTTTCGGGACTGAATACGCTGACGCGCCAAGCGAATCCGAAGCTGCCCGCCTTGCAGGAAGACCTCCGCAAGACCGCGGTCGTGGCGAACGTCTACGCCGACTCCGCCCCCAATCTGAACACCGTGTTCGACAACCTGCCGACGATCAACAAGACCGTCGTGGACCAGCAGAAGAATCTCGACAAGACCCTGTTGGCCACCATCGGCCTGTCGAACAACGCCTATGACACGTTGGCGCCGGCCGAGCAGGACTTCATCGACGCCATCAACCGGCTGCGGGCCCCGCTCAAGGTGGCCGCCGACTACTCACCGGAATTCGGCTGCCTGTTCGCCGGAATCGAGCGCGGCATCAAGGAATTCGCCCCGCTGCTCGGCGTCCGCAAGGCCGGCCTGTTCACGTCGTCGAGCTTCGTGCTGGGCGCGCCGTCGTACACGTACCCGGAGTCGTTGCCGATCGTGAACGCCTCCGGCGGCCCGAATTGCCGTGGGCTGCCCGACATCCCGACCAAGCAGACCGGCGGCTCGTTCTACCGGGCGCCGTTCCTGGTCACCGACAACGCCAACATCCCGTACGAGCCGTTCACCGAGCTGCAGTTCGACGCGCCCTCGACGCTGCAGTTCTTGTTCCACGGCGCCTTCGCGGAACGGGACGATTTCTGATGCCGGACAGTTCGGGCATGCCGTCGCACCGCGAGATGATGATCAAGGTCAGCATCTTCGCCGTCGCCATGCTGCTGGTGTCGGCCGGGCTGGTGGTGGTGTTCGGTGACTTCCGGTTCGGACCCGAAAGCACCTACCACGCAACGTTTACCGACGTCTCGCGGTTGAAGGCCGGTCAAAAGGTGCGCATCGCCGGGGTGCCGGTCGGTGCTGTGTCGGACATCAAGCTCAATCGCGACAACACCATCGACGTGAAGTTCGGGGTCGACAAGCGCTACACGCTCTACTCGTCGACGCGCGCGGTGATCCGCTACGAAAACCTCGTCGGTGACCGATATCTGGAGATCACGTCCGGCCCGGGAGAGTTGCGAAAACTCCCCGCCGGCGCGACGATCAACAGCCAACACACCCAGCCCGCACTGGATCTCGACGCGCTGCTGGGCGGGCTGCGGCCGGTCCTCAAAGGCCTCGACGCCGACAAGGTCAACACCATCAGCAGCGCGGTCATCCAGCTGCTGCAGGGCCAGGGCGGCGCGTTGTCGAACGTGCTGGCCGACACGAGCGCGTTCTCCTCGGCGCTGGGCCAGCGCGACCAGCTCATCGGCGACGTGATCAACAACCTCAACACGGTGCTGACGACCGTGGACCAACGCAGCGCGCAGTTTTCGACAAGCGTGGACCAGTTGCAACAACTGATCACCGGGCTGGCCGAACACAAGGACGACATCGCGGGTGCCATCCCCCCGCTGGCCTCCACGACGACGGATTTGACCCAGCTGCTGAAGAATTCGCGCCGCCCGCTGCAAGGCGTCCTGGAGAACACCCGTCCGCTGGCCACCGAGCTGGACAACCGCAAGGCCGAGGTGAACAACGACATCGAACAGCTGGGCGAGGACTATCTGCGGTTGGCGGCCCTCGGCGCTTACGGGTCGTTCTTCAACATCTATTTCTGCTCCGTGACGATCAAGATCAACGGCCCCGCCGGTGGCGACATCCTCCTGCCGCTTGGTGGCCAGGTGGATCCCAGCAAGGGGAGGTGCGCTTTTGCCAAGTAACGCAACACATGAGCGCGATCCGCTGCGCACCGGCATCTTCGGCGTGGTGCTCGTGGTCTGCGTCGTGCTCATCGCATTCGGGTATTCCGGGTTACCGTTCTGGCCGCAGGGCAAGATCTACGACGCCTACTTCAGCGACGCGGGCGGAATCAATCCCGGCAATGCCGTTTACGTCTCGGGTTTCAAAGTCGGCAAGGTGACCTCCGTGGGTCTGGCCGGCGACAGCGCCAAGATCAGCTTCAGCGTCGACCGCCACGTCGCCGTCGGCGACCAGTCGCTGGCCGCGATCCGCACCGACACCATCCTCGGTGAGCGCTCCATCTCGGTGACCCCGGCCGGTGGCGGCAAGGCAACCACCATCCCGCTCAGTCGCACCACGACGCCGTACACGCTGGCCGGCGCGCTCGAGGACTTGGGTTCCAATGCCAGCAACCTGAACAAGCCGCAGTTCGAAAAGGCGCTGAACGTGTTGACCGACACGCTGCACGACGCCACCCCCGAGCTGCGCGGTGCGCTGGACGGCGTGACGTCGCTGTCTCGCACCCTGGACCGACGCGACGAGGCGTTGCAAAGCTTACTGGCGCACGCGAAGTCGGTCACCGGCGTGTTGTCACAGCGCGCCGAGCAGGTCAACAAGCTGGTCGACGACGGTAACGAGTTGTTCGCCGCGCTCGACGAACGCCACCGCGCGCTGGGTCAGCTGATCTCGGGCATCCAGGAGCTCTCGGCGCAGATATCCGGCTTCGTCGCCGACAACCGCAGGGAATTCGGGCCCGCGCTCAACAAGCTCAACGATGTGCTGTCCAACCTCAACGAACGCCGCGACTACATCACCGAGGCCCTCAAGCGGCTGCCCACCTACGCCACCGAGTTGGGCGAGGTGGTCGGCTCGGGTCCCGGCTTCAACGTGAACGTCTACGGCGTCATCCCGGCGCCGCTGCTCGCGACGATGTTCGACTTCTTCTATCAGCCCGGCAAGATGCCGGCCAGCCTGGCCGACTACCTGCGCGGGTTGATTCAGGAACGCTGGATCATCAGGCCGAAGTCACCATGATGCAGCGGATCATCCGCAGCAGGGGGCTGCGCTACGCCACCATCATCGCGCTGGTCGCGGTGCTGGTGGGCGGCGTGTATGTGCTGTCGTCGCAAGGGAATAACCGCAAGATCGTCGGCCACTTCGCGTCGGCGGTCGGGTTGTATCCCGGCGACCAGGTGCGCATCCTGGGTGTCCCGGTCGGCACCATCGACACGATCGAGCCGCGACCCTCCGACGTCAAGATCACGATGTCGGTGTCCAAGGACGTGAAGGTCCCCAAGGACGCCAAGGCCATCATCATGTCGCCAAACCTGGTGGCGGCCAGGTTCATCCAGTTAACGCCGGCCTACACCGGCGGGCCGGAGATGGCCGACGGCGCCAGCATCGGCCCGGACCGCACCGCGGTCCCGGTGGAGTGGGACGAGGTCAAAGAGTCGCTGACCAAGCTGGCGGTCCAGCTCGGCCCGACGGCCGGATCGCTGCAGGGCCCGTTGGGCGCGGCGATCAACCAGGCCGCCGACACCTTCGACGGCAAGGGCCAGTCGTTCCACAGCGCCCTGCGCGAGCTCTCGCAAGCCGCTGGGCGACTTGGGGATTCGCGCGGCGACATCTTCGGCACGGTCAAAAACCTGCAGGTCGTGGTCAACGCCCTGTCGTCCAGTAACGAACAGATCGTCCAATTCGCCGGTAGCGTCGCCTCCGTGTCGCAGGTGCTCGCCGACAGCTCGCGCCATCTCGACAGCACCCTGGGGACCCTCAACACGGCGCTGTCGGACATCCGTGGGTTCCTCCACGAACACAACTCGACCATCGTCGACACGGTCAACAACCTCAACGATCTCGCGAAGACACTGAGCGACGAGAGCGACGACATCGAGCAGGTGCTGCACGTGGCGGGCCCGGGTATCGCCAACTTCTACAACATCTACGATCCCGCGCAGGGCACGCTCAACGGTCTGCTGTCGATACCGGAATTCGCCAACCCCGTGCAGTTCATCTGCGGGGGATCCTTCGAGACCGCGGCCGGGCCCAGGGCGCCGGACTACTTCAAGCGCGCCGAGCTCTGTCGTGAGCGGCTGGGGCCGGTGCTGCGCCGGCTCACCGTGAACTACCCGCCGCTGATGTTCCACCCGCTCAACACGATCACGGCGTACAAGGGGCAGATCATCTACGACACCCCGCAGACTCAGGCCAAGGCGGCGACCCCGGTTCCGGAGCTGACGTGGGTGCCGGCCAAGGGCGCCCAGACGCCGGCCACGCAGAACCCGGCGGATCTGCAGGCGCTGCTCGTCCCGCCGGCCCCGCAGGCCGGTCCGGGGCCCGGCCCCGCGCCGGCCGGCGCCGCTCCGGCCCCCGGTCCCGCTCCCGGAAGCGCGTTCGGGCCGCGGCCGGGGCCTGCTCCGGCCCAACCCGCGCCCAACGGGCCCGCGGCCGGCTTGGGCGGTGGCGGATGAACCGAATGTGGTTGCGCGCCAGCGGATTGGCCGCGGGGAGCGTGCTGCTGGCCGGTTGCCAATTCAACGGCCTGAACTCGTTGGCGATGCCGGGCACCGCTGGCCACGGCAGCGGCGCCTACTCGGTGACCGTCGAGCTGCCCGACGTGGCGACGCTGCCGCAGAACTCGCCCGTCATGGTCGACGACGTCACCGTCGGAAGCGTTGCCGGCATCGCGGCCGAACAGCGCGCCGACGGATCGTTCTATGCGGCAGTCAAATTGGCGCTGAACAAAAACGTCGTCCTGCCCGCCAACTCGACCGCGACCGTCGCCCAGACGTCGCTGCTGGGTTCGATGCACATCGACCTGGCCCGGCCGAAGAACAAGCCGGCCGTGGGCCGGCTGACCGACGGGTCGAAGATCACGGAGGCCAACACCGGCCGCTATCCCACCACCGAAGAGGTGCTCTCGGCGCTCGGCGTTGTGGTGAACAAGGGCAATGTCGGTGCGCTGGAAGAGATCACCGACGAGACCTATCGGGCCGTCGCGGGCCGGCAGGACCAGTTCGTCGACCTGATCCCCCGGCTGGCGGAATTGACCTCGGGGCTCAACCGCCAGGTCAACGACATCATCGACGCGGTCGACGGATTGAACCGCTTCTCGGGCGCACTGGCGCGCGACAAGGACAACCTGGGCCGGGCGCTGGACACGCTGCCCGAGGCGATTCGCGTGCTCAACAAGAACCGCGACCGCATCGTGGAGGCCTTCGGCGCGCTGCACAAACTGGCCAACGTCACCTCGCACGTGCTGGCCAAGACCAAGGTGGACTTCGCCGCCGACATGAAGGACCTGTACTCGGTCGTGAAGACCCTGAACGACAACCGAAAGAATTTCGTCACCTCACTACAGCTGTTGCTGACGTTTCCGTTCCCCAACTTCGGGATCAAGCAGGCGGTGCGGGGTGACTATCTCAACGTGTTCACCACCTTCGACCTCACCCTGCGCCGGCTCGGTGAAACGTTCTTCACGACGGCCTATTTCGACCCGAACATGGCTCACATGGACGAGATCCTCAACCCGCCGGACTTCTTGACCGGCGAATTGGCCAACCTGTCCGGACAGGCCGCGGATCCGTTCAAGATTCCGCCCGGCACGGCTTCGGGACAGTAGGGCGGGCGCACATGCATGACAGACTGACCAGGATCCAGCTGGCGATCTTCGCCGTGATCACGGCGATCACCCTGACTGTGATGGCGATCTTCTACCTGCGGCTGCCCGCGACCTTCGGCATCGGAACCTACGGTGTGAGCGCCGATTTCGTTGCCGGCGGCGGCCTGTACAAGAACGCCAACGTCACCTACCGCGGCGTTGCCGTCGGCCGCGTCGAGTCGGTCGGGCTGAGCCCCAACGGCGTCATCGCCCAGATGCGGCTGAACAGCGAGACGGCCATCCCGTCGAACGTCACCGCCACCGTCAAGAGTGTGTCGGCGGTCGGCGAGCAGTACATCGACCTGGTGCCCCCGAGCTCGCCCGCGGCGAGCAAGCTGACCAACGGTGCCCGCATCGAGCGGCAGAACACCCGGATCGGCCAGGACGTCGCCGATCTGTTGAAGCGGGCGGAGACACTGGTCAACAGCCTGGGTGACACCCGGTTGCGTGAACTGTTGCACGAGACGTTCATTGCGGCCAACGGGTCAGGCCCCGAGCTCGCCCGGCTGTTCGAGTCGGCCCGGCTGCTGGTGGACGAGGCCAACGCCAACTATCCCCAGGTGTCGCAGCTGATCGATCAGGCCGGGCCGTTCCTGCAGGCCCAGATCCGCGCCGGTGGCGACATCAAGTCGCTGTCGGATGGGCTGGCGCGGTTCACCTCCGAGGTCCGTCAGGCCGACCCCCAGCTCCGCGACACCCTGGCCACGGCCCCCGGCGCCACCGACGAGGCCAGCACCGCGTTCTCGGGCATCCGCCCCAACTTCCCGACCCTGGCCGCCAGCCTGGCCAACCTCGGCCGGGTGGGCGTGATCTACAACAAGTCGATCGAACAGCTGCTCGTCGTGTTGCCGGCGTTGTTCGCGGCCATCACCACCGCCGCGGGCGGCGGGCCGCAAGACGAGGGCGCCAAGCTGGACTTCAAGCTCGACCTCAACGACCCGCCGCCGTGCGCCGTCGGCTTCCTGCCGCCGCCGCTGATGCGCACCCCGGCCGACGAGACGGTGCGCGAGCTTCCGAGGGACATGTACTGCAAGACCGCGCAGAACGATCCCAGCACCGTGCGCGGCGCGCGTAACTACCCGTGCCAGGAGTTCCCCGGGAAGCGCGCCCCCACGATTCAGCTCTGCCGCGACCCGAAGGGCTACGTGCCGATCGGTCGCAACCCGTGGCGCGGCCCGCCGGTGCCCTACGACACCCCGATGACCAACGGGCTGAACGTGTTGCCGCCCAACCACTTCCCGTACATCCCGCCGGACGCCGACCCAGATCCGGGCACTCCGATGGTCGGGCCGCCCCCGCCGGGTGTGGTCCCTGGACCCGGTCCGGCGCCGCACCAGCCGGCCTTCGCCCCGCCGCCGCCCAACGACAACGGGCCGCCCCCGCCGTTCACGTCGTGGCAGCCGCCGGGGGTGCCGCCGGTACCGCCGCAGCTTCCGTATCCGAAGTGGCTGCCTCCGCCGGCGCCGCCGCTAGGGATCAACCCGCCGCCGCCGGGCCCCGGCCCGGAGAAGCCGTGGGGCCCGCCGCCCGGCGGGCAGCCGCAGGCCAGCGGGCCGGCGTATGCCACCTATGACGAGAAGACCGGCGCGTTTGTCGATCCGGCGGGAGGCACTGGTATCTTCGCCGCCGGCGCCACCGGAACCTCCGGCGCCGAGAATTGGGTGGACCTCATGCTTGATCCAAGGCCTCTGTGATGGACGCTGCCATGGCAGACGAACAGACAACCAAGCCGCGCGCTCGTCGTAAAGCCTCGCGCGCGGCGGGTCCTGCCAAGAGCGAGTCGACACACGACGTCACGGTCCAGACGGAGGTGCCGGCCGCGCCGAAGCCGCCGGCGAAACCCGTCAAGACCCTCACGTCGATCAAGCCGCCACCGCGACGCCAGCCGCACCGCGCCCTGGTGGCGTGGATCTCCTTCGCGGCGGCACTGGTGGCGGTGGGGGTGTTGGCCGGGTGCGTGGCCCTCCTGGCCGTCCAGCACCGCCACGCCACCGCGGCGCAGGCGCGCGACCAACGGTTCGTCGACACCGCGACGCAGACGGTGGTCAACATGTTCAGCTACAAGCAGGACAACATCGACGAGAGCGTCAACCGGTTCGTCAACGGGACCAGCGGTCCGCTGCGCGGGATGCTCAGCGCCAACAACAATGTCGAGAATCTCAAGGGCCTGTTCCGCTCCACCAACGCGACATCGGAAGCCGTCGTCAACGGCGCCGCGCTGGAAGGCATTGACGCCGTTACCGATAACGCGTCCGTGTTGGTGTCGGTGCGCGTCACGGTCGCCGACATCGACGGCGTCAACAAGCCGTCCATGCCCTACCGGTTGCGCGTCATCGTGCACGAAGACGACTCCGGACGCATGAGCGGCTACGACCTGAAGTATCCAGACGGGGGTAATTGATGCGATGGCGGCGTTGGCTGCTCATCGTCGCGGGTTACCTTCTGGCCGTGGCGTTCGTCGGGTTGTCCGCGGCGGCCGGCTGGATGTATTGGGATCGGGTCGAGGTTCGCGGTGAGCAGGCGGCGCGTGCCGTGTTGCCCGGTTTGGCGGCCAAGGAAATCCCCGAGGTCTTCGCCTACGACTACCAAACGGTCGAACGCAGCCTGTCGGCGGCGTACCCGCTACTGACCCCCGACTATCGCGCGGAGTTCCAGAAGAGCGCCAACACCCAGATCATCCCCGAAGCCAAGAAGCGCGAAGTGGTGGTGCAGGCCAACGTCGTGGGCGTGGGAGTCATGTCCGCCCAACGGAATTCGGCGTCGGTGATGGTCTACATGAACCGGACGGTCACCGACAAGTCACGGCAGCCGCTGTATGACGGCAGCCGATTGCGGGTCGACTTCAAAAAGGTCGGCAAGCAGTGGCTGATCGCCTACATCACTCCGATCTAGCTCAGTAGCACATCGCAATGCCGTTGCAGTACAACGGGTAACGCTCGATCGGGCTGGGCGGCGGCCCGGTCATCGCCAGCGAAAAGGGCTGCTTCTTCATCTCCGGCTGCAGCCCGCATACCGGCCCGTGCAGCGTGGTGTGGGTGCCGCTCATCGTTTCGTCGCTGAACGCGAAGGTTTCGGTGGACGGCGCGGTGCCCCCGCCCGGGCAGGCCACGCCGTTGTCCTTTTGCACCTTGAACGTCCACAGCATGCTGGACATGCGAGCCCGGCCGCTGAAGTTCTGCAGCTTGTCGGCGGCGCTGATCTGCTCGTTCGTAGAGCTCACGATGTTCAGCGCGCAGTTCATCGCGAAGACGATCGGGTCGGAATAGTCGTTCATGTTCCGGGTCCCGGACGGCTGGTCACACAGTGCGGAGATGGTCCAGGTAACCCCGGAGACGCCCGCCTCGTTGTAGGCGTAGGTGCCGTCCGCCGGCGGCCCAAGCGCCTTGGCCGGTTCGCCGGATTGCAGCGCGATTCCCGTTGCGACAGCCGTGAAGACGGCGGCACCCGCGGCCAGTCCGTGACGGAGCTTCATGTGACTCTTTCTCCTTCGCGTGCGACGCTGCACCCGAGTATCACAGCGTTGGCGCGCCAACACCATGGGTTCCCGGGGCATCCGCGCTAATCGGCGTCATGGGGCCGCGCCTCGGCGAGCGCATCGAGGAATGACCGCGCCCAGCGATCGACGTCGTGGGCGAGCACCTGGCGGCGCAGCGACCGCATGCGCCGCCGTCCTTCCTCGACGGGCTGGTTGAGGGCGGCCTCGATGGCGTCCTTGACCCCCTCGAGGTCGTGCGGGTTGACCAGGTACGCCTGGCGCAGTTCGGCGGCGGCGCCGGTGAATTCGGACAGCACGAGCGCGCCGCCGAGATCGCTGCGGCAGGCGACGTACTCCTTGGCGACCAGGTTCATCCCGTCGCGCAGCGGGGTGACCAGCATGACGTCGGCGGCCACGAAGAACGCGATGAGTTCGTCGCGGGGGACCGGCCGATGCAGGTAGTGCACCATCGGATGCCCGACTTCGCCGTATTCGCCGTTGATGTGGCCGACCTGGCGTTCGATGTCGTTGCGCAGCTGCTGGTAACTGTCCACCCGCTCGCGGCTGGGCGTCGCCAGCTGGATCAGCACCGTGTCGTCGCGTTTGGCGCGGCCCTCGGCGAGCAGCTCCGAAAAGGCTTTCAGCCGAACGTCGATGCCCTTGGTGTAGTCGAGCCGGTCGACGCCGAGCAGCACTTTGCGGGGGTTGCCGAGCTCGGCCCGAATCTCCTTGGCGCGGCGCCTGATATCGCGGTGCCGGGCCGTTTGGTCGAGGGCACTGGAATCGATGGAGATGGGGAAGGCGCCGACCCGGACGACGCGGGATTCCAGCTCCACCTCGCCGTACCGCGACCGCACCCCGACCGCCCCGCGCGTGGTGTTGGCTCCGATCAGCCGCCGGGAAAGGAACAGGAAATTCTGCGCGCCGCCGGGCAGGTGGAATCCGACGAGGTCGGCGCCCAGCAGGCCCTCGACGATCTCGGTCCGCCACGGCATCTGCATGAACAGCTCCACCGGCGGGAAGGGGATGTGCAGGAAGAAGCCGATGGTCAGGTCGGGCCGCATCTCGCGCAGCATCGCCGGGACCAGTTGCAGCTGATAGTCCTGCACCCATACGGTCGCGCCCCGCGCGGCGGCACGTGAGGTGGCTTCGGCGAAGCGGCGGTTGACGACGACGTAGCGGTCCCACCATTCGCGGTGGTACAGCGGCTTGACGATCACGTCGTGATACAGCGGCCACAGCGTGGCGTTCGAGAAGCCCTCGTAGTACTCGGCGACGTCGTCCGCGCTCAGCTTGACCGGCCGCAGTTCCAGGTCCTCCTGGACGATCGGCTCGTCTTCGTGGTCGACGTCCTCGTCGACCACACCGGGCCAGCCGACCCACGCGCCGCGCCGACGGCGCAGTAGCGGCTCCAGGGCGGTGACCAGTCCCCCGGGGCTGCGCTTCCAGGCCGTGCTGCCGTCGGGAAGCAGCTCCCGATCTACCGGCAACCGGTTGGCGACGACGACGAAGTCGGAATCCCCGAATTTGGCCGCCTTGGAGCCTCGCCCTCCCCCGGGAGCCATTTACGCGTCGAGTTTCGCCGGCCCAATACCCAGCATGGACAGGAAGACCCGGCATTCGTCGGCGTCGTTGGCGTACGCCGCGACGACCCGCCTGGCCTGGCTCGCAGTGCTGTCCGCCACCGGCTCGACGTCGCCGATTTCGCCAGGATCAGATTTCGTAGGCATGACTTAACTGTAGGCGACGCGCGTGATCGGCCGCAGCCCGTCTCACCAGCTAACGGGCGTCGGGCGCGTTTATGGCTGGTTTGCAGGGACTCGTCGCGCCGCTCGCGAAGACACGACCGGCCGGGACGTGCCGCCGATCAAGGGCTCGCGGCGCGTCCCCCCGACGCGGCCCGGTTACACACTGGCCGTAATCTGTAAACAAGGCCAAATCAACGACGAACGAGGTGGGCGGAATGACAGTCTCCGAGCAAGCCGACACCGGGGCGGCCAACGCCAACACCCCGGAGCTCGTGGCCTACGAAACCCTCGACGAGGGCCGGATCGCGCGGATCTGGCTCAACCGGCCCGAGGCCCACAATGCGCAAAGCCGCGGCCTGCTGGTCCAGCTCGACGAGGCCTTCGGCCGCGCCGAGGCCGACGACACCGTTCGCGTGGTAATCCTGGCGGCGCGCGGCAGGAACTTTTCCGCCGGCCACGACCTGGGTTCCGAGCAGGCACTGGCCGAGCGCGCACCGGGGCCCGGGCAGCATCCGAGCTTCCGCTCGCGCGGGGCCACGCTCGAGCCGATCATGGAGAAGCTGTACCACCAGGAATGGCACTACTTTTTCGAAAACACCTGCCGCTGGCGCGATTTGCGCAAGATCACGATCGCCCAGGTGCAGGGCAACGCGATCTCGGCCGGGCTGATGTTGATCTGGGCCTGCGACCTGATCGTCGCCGCCGACAACGCGAAGTTCAGCGACGTCGTCGCGGTCCGGTTGGGCATGCCGGGTGTCGAATATTACGCTCACCCTTGGGAATTCGGTCCGCGTAAGGCCAAAGAACTGCTACTGACCGGTGATTCGATCGACGCGGACGAGGCGCACCGGCTGGGCATGGTGTCCAAGGTTTTCGCTGTCGACGAATTAGAGGAAAAGACACTCGAATTCGCGCGACGCATCGCCGAGCGGCCCACGATGGCGTCGCTGCTCATCAAGGATTCGGTCAACGCCGCCTCCGACGCGATGGGTTACACCGAGGCGCTGCGGCACGCCTTCCACGTGCACCTGCTGGGGCATGCGCATTGGGCGGCGTTCAACGAGAACCGGTGGCCGGTCGGCCAGCCTCCGCACGTCGAGGATTGGCGGGACGCGAAGCCGACGAAGGTGGCGCGCCGCGATACGCCGTAGCGCCGCGCAGCCGAGGACCTAACGAGACCGGGGGTAGCGATATTCCCCCCGAGGGCACATGCTTCTATAGCTAGAACCTGTTCCAGTTTGAAAGGGCCTCGCGTGCAGCTTTCTTTCCAAGACCGGACATACCTGATCACCGGCGGGGGTAGCGGGATCGGCAAAGGCGTGGCCGCCGGGCTGGTCGCGGCCGGCGCCTCGGTCATGATCGTCGGCCGCAACGCCGATCGACTCGCCGGGGCCGTCAAGGAGATCGAAGCCCTGCCCGGCGAGGGCTCGATTCGTTATGAGCCCGCCGACGTAACCAACGAGGACGAGGTGGCCCGCGCGGTCGACGCCGCGACGGCCTGGCACGGCCGGTTGCACGGCGCGGTGCATTGCGCGGGTGGCTCGTTGACCGTGGGGCCGATCACCCACACCGACTCGGAGGCGTGGCGAAACACCGTCGACCTCAACGTCAACGGCACCATGTACGTGCTCAAGCATGTGGGGCGCGAGCTTGTGCGGGGCGGGGGCGGCTCGTTCATCGGGATCTCGTCGATCGCGGCCAGCAACACCCACCGGTGGTTCGGGCCGTACGGGGTCACCAAGTCGGCGATCGACCACATGATGATGCTGGCCGCCGACGAACTCGGCCCGTCCTGGGTGCGGGTCAACAGCATCCGGCCGGGCCTGATCCGCACCGATCTGGTCGACGCGAGCGTGATCCAGTCACCCGAGATCAGCGGCGACTACGCGCTGTGCACTCCGCTGCCGCGGGTCGGTGAGGTCGAGGACGTGGCCAACCTGGCCATGTTCCTGCTCAGCGACGCGGCGGCCTGGATCACCGGCCAGTGCATCAACGTCGACGGGGGACACATTCTGCGCCGCGGCCCGGATTACTCCTCGATGATGGTGCAGATGTACGGCGAGGACGCGCTGCGCGGGGTCGTGGCACCCTGACCCGTCGCCGCGCCTAGTGAACGGGAGAAGCGATGAAGCGTCTCGAGGGCAAGCGGATCCTGGTGACCGGCGCCGCGTCGGGGATCGGGCAGGCGACCGCGCTGCGCCTGCTCGACGAGGGCGCCGCCGTCGCGGCCTCCGACGTCGCGGCTGAGGGCCTGGACACCACGCGTGCGCGGGCACAAGAGGCCGGCATCGCCGACCGGCTGAGCATCGTGCCGATGGATGTCGGCAGCGAGGATTCGGTGGTCGACGGGGTGCGCCTGGCCGTCGAGCGGCTGGGTGGGCTTGACTCGCTGGTCAACGCGGCGGGCATCCTGCGGGCCGCGCACACCCACGACACCACCCTCGAACTCTGGAACCGAATCGTCGGCGTCAACCTGACCGGAACGTTTCTGGTGGTGCGCGAGGCGCTACCGGCCTTGTTGGCGAACCCGCGCAGCGCGATCGTGAACTTCAGCTCCACGTCGGCCTCGTTCGCCCATCCCTACATGGCCGCCTATGCCGCGAGCAAGGGCGGCATCCAGGCCTTCACCCACTCGCTGGCGCTGGAATACGCCAAGAAGGGCCTGCGCGCGGCGTGCGTCGCGCCGGGCAGCATCAAGTCCGGGATCACCGATGCCACCGGCGGATACATCCCGCAGGACGCCGACTGGGCGCTGTTCTCGCGGCTCATGCCGGTCCTGCCGACCACGACGGAGTCCAGCGGCACGGGAATGGCCGGACCCGAAGCGGTCGCCGGGGTGGTCGCCATGCTGGTATCCGACGACGGCGCCTGGATCACGGGCACCGAGATCCGCATGGACGGCGGCACGCACAGCTGATGGCCTAGTTGACGCAGGGCACGCCGCCGCCGTCGATCGGCTTCCCCTGATCGGGCGTCGGGTACGTCGTGGTGGTGCCGTTGTAGTAGTAGGTCTTGGCCTTGGTCGACGTGGTGGTGCTGGTGCTCGTGACGTCGTCCATCTGGGTCTCGTCCGGTGTGGGAATCGAGAAGTTGGTGTCCACCGTCACCCGGATGTGGCCGGGCTGGACGCCGGGGCTGGGCTGGCTGGGAGCGTCGAGGCCCAGCATGGTGGCCAGGTTGCGCGCATCGCTCTGCGCGCCGGCGCCGTAAGCGATCGAGCTGGTGGTCGGCTCGCCGGACTCGCGGTCGCGGACCTGGCCCGGGGTGTAGCCCTTCTTCTTCAGCGCGCGTGATACCTCGGTGGCAAGCCCGCTCATGCTGCCCGAGTTGACCACGTCGACGACGGTGGACGGATCGGGCTTGACGGCCGTGGTGGTGGGCGCGGTGGTCGGTGCGTCGGTGCCGATCGCCGCCGCCACCTCGGCCTTGATCGCGGCCGGGTCGACGATGTTGACGTCCTGGCCATCGATGTTGTCGTAGCGCACCACCGGTAGCGTCCGGAATTCCAGGTTGCCCCCGGCGAGCCCGCCGAGCCGCTGGATCATGTTGTCATTCCAGCCGGAGGAGAGCACCACGTCCTTGCGCGCCACCGCCATCAGGTTCTTGAGCTTGTCGATGTTGGTGAAGGTGCCCGCGGCCTGCAGCTCCTGCATGACCGACGAGATGAACGCCTGCTGCCGATGGGTGCGGTCCAGGTCGCCGTTCTCCAGGCCGTGCCGCTGCCGGACGAACGACAGCGCCTCGGACGCGTCCAGTCGCTGGCGCCCGGCCGGGAAGTCGGCGCCGGAATACGAGTCGTAGACGGCGTGGTTCAGGCACACCTCGACGCCACCCAGCGTCTGCGCCAGATCGTAGAAACCGGCCAGGTTGACCTCGGCGAAATAGTCGATCGGCACCCCGGTCAGGCTGCGCACCGCGCGCAGGGTCGCCGCCCGCCCGGCCTCGCGGCCCTTGGTCTCGAGCTCCTTCTGACTACTCGTCCCCTGGTTGGCCAGCTTTTGCGCGACGTACTGCTTGGTCAGCCCGTAGGCCTCTTTGATCTTGATGTGGTTGTATCCCGGGACCCCGGTGAACGGCACCCAGTCGTCGCGCGGGATCGAGAACGCGACCACTTTGTTGTCGGCGCTGACGTGCACGAGGATCAGCGTGTTGGTGTTGTAGCCGCCGTCGTCGGAATCACCCGCGTGCAGGTGCTTGAGGATCGAATACGGCAGGTCGTTGCCGTCCTGATCTTTGCGCGAGTCCAGGCCGATCAGCAGGATGTTCATGTTGTCGCCGCTGGACCGCGGATCGTCGGGCTGCAGGGCGTTGGAAACGGTGATGCCGCCCAGCGCGCCGTGCGCCACGTAGTACCCGGCGCCGGTCAGCCCGACGGCCGCCACGGAAACCAGCGCGCCGAGGGTGCGCGTCAGCCCTTTGCGGAATCGAGAGGGCTGACGGACGGCTCGATGACGGCGATGGGCGCCGCCCGAGCGGGCCATCACAAACCTCTGCCCACACCCAGCGCATCACCGGGCCCCGCAACGGCGGTTAGCGGCGATGTCGCTTCGAGCATGGTGACAAGTATGCGTTAGCCGGCTGTGAAGGCCCCAATCGAGAGCGCCCGCCGGCGGCCGCCGTCACCGGAATCAGCGGGCCCGCTCGGCGCGATTCGCGCCCGCGATCGCCGATCTACCTGCCTGTTTTGGTCGGGCGGTGCCGGTGTGCGCCCCGGATGACCCCCGCCCGGTCTCGAGCGCGAGACGGATCGAGCCGAACTTGTTACCGCACGGATATCGGGCACCGCATCGACCGCCCGGGACCGGCAGCAAACCGTCGCCGTCAGCAGTACAGGTACTCGATGCGCCATCGACCGTCGACGTAGTCGGCGCGGTATTGGCCGCCCAGCGCCGGGTTGGCATCGCGGATGAGGCCAGATCCGCCGACCCCCGGCGTGAAGCCCGGCGGATCCCACGCGATGGACACCGGGTGGGGCGGCATGGTCGGCGTGCATCCGACCTGCTTCTTGACGTAGCCGTCGATGATCGCACGCTCGGCGGCGGCCTGGTCACCGCCGTCGGCCGCGGGGGCGTTGGCGCACAACGCATTTGCGCGACAGGGGCGTTGGCCCACGGCGGCGAGTGCCGGCGCGTTCGGGTGCAGCACGGCCGCCGCGAGCACCCCGACGGCCGCCGTGGTCCGGGCAGTTGCGCCGATGCGCATGTCGTCTCCCTGCAGTGCTATCGGGCTTTGACCAGGTCCTCGCCCGCGGAGTAAAAGAGCGTGATGTTGGTGCCCGTGACGATTTCAGCGAGGTAGACGCCCGCCGGTTCGACCTCGTAGTAGTAGTGGGTGTTGCCCTCGTTGTCCAGCGTCGACGCGCACGGGTAGCCCGGCGCCCCGCACCGTTGCTTGATCGGTATCGCGAAGACGGCGAGCAACACGACGACGGCGATTCCGATGCCGAGCGGGACTTTCTTCACTGCCGACCTCGTTTGCGCCAGACCTACCACGGTTGGAGTGTAAGCGGCCGGGCCGCCCCCGGCACCCGGTGCGACGCGGGCGTTTTTCCAGCCCGGCAGCGTTTGGAGGCCCGGGTGCGGCGGGTACGCGAGTTTGAGCCGATCGAAGGACTGAGCATGGGCGATACGGACCTCAGGCCGCCTTCGGCGAAGCGGCCAGGCGATTCAGAGCCACCCGAGCCGGGGACACCGGGCGAGACGCCGGAGCGGCTCACGCCCACCGAACCGCCCGAACGGCTCACGCCAACCGAACCGCCGGACTGCTTGACGCCATCGGAACCGCCCGAGCGTCAAACTCCGGAATGACAAACGCGACCGAGCAGGATCGGAGGACAGACATGCGCGCCGAGGAAGGCGACGAATCGGTCAAGGACTACGCGAAGGAAGGCCGGGAAACCTTGGGCCGCATCAAAGCCTCCCAACATGCGGGGGGCCGGCTGGGTGACATCGCCCGTCGGTTTGCCGGGTTGTGGCGGGGTCAGCGCGGCCAGCAGGGCACCGAGCCGCCAGCTGAAACCTCTGACGGCGGCGGCTAATTCGTGCCCGGGGCCGGGTATCGGTGAGCCCACGGGTTCGCCTCTTCGAGTTGGGCGGCCAACTGGAGGAGCTCGCCGTCGGCGCCCAGCTTCCCCACGAACTGAACACCGAGCGGAAGGCCGTTCTGCGTCCAATGCAGTGGGACGCTGATCGCCGGGCGCCCGGTGAGGTTGGCCAGCTGCGTGTAGGGCACCCAGCCCAGGCTCTCCTGGATGAGGTCGTCGAGAATTCCGCTGAGCCCCATGAGTTTTCCCGCGCGTAGCCTGCTGATCACTCGGGCCGCGCGCTGCAACACCGCCGACGTCGCGGTGGCACCCACCTCCAGGGGCGGGGTCGCCAGAGTGGGGGTCAGGAAGTAGTCGTAGGCGCCGTGAAACTCGGCCAGGGACTGGATGTAGTTGTTCCTGTTTTCCAGCGCGGACATGACCGCCAGGACACCACCGGATCGGCCGAGTTCGCTGACGGCCAACGTGTCGGCCTCAAAGTCGCTGTCGCGGGCGCCGGTTCGCCGCTTGATGTCGGCGACCTGGTGGTGAAGCTGTGCGAACCAGATGGTCAGGAAGTCACGGCCCAGTGCGGCGTCATCGTACGGCGGCGCGACCTCGTCGACCTGATGGCCCAATTCGCCCAGGAGCACCGCCGTCTTCTCGACCGCGGCGACTGCCTCGGCGCTGGGCCGCGGGTTGATCGCCGAGCGCGCCGAGTACCCGATTTTCAACCGCTCCGGACGACGCTTCACGAGCTCGCTGAATGGCTTGTCGGGCAACGCAACTCGGTAAGCGGAACCCGGATGGTGCCCGACGATCGCGTCGTAGAGCGCGGCACTGTCGCGCACGGTGCGCGACACCACCCCCTGGGTCGCCATCCCCAACAGCATCTCGCCGGTCTGCGGGCCGTAGGGAGCCAAGCCCCGGCTGGGCTTGAGGCCGACGAGTCCGCTGCAGGCGGCGGGGATTCGGATCGACCCGCCACCGTCGTTGGCTCCGGCGGCCGGAACGATGCCGGCGGCCACCGCCGCACCGGATCCGCCCGACGAGCCGCCTGGCGTGTGCCGGATGTTCCACGGGTTGCGGGCCGGGCCCCAATAGTCGGGTTCCGTGACACCCTTGGCGCCGAATTCGGGCGTATTGGTCATCCCGAAAATCACCAGGCCCGCGTCCAAAAACCGCTGCGTGATCAGCGCGTGCCGGTCGGACACCTCATTGGCCAGCGAGCGCGATCCGCACGACGTGGGAAAGCCGCAGTACTCCTGGCCCAGGTCTTTGAGCAGGAAGGGAACGCCGGCGAACGGGCCCTTCAGGCTCGGATCGGCGGCCCGGGCGTCGGCGACAGTGTCGAGGCGACGGACGATGGCGTTCAAGTGCGGGTTCACCGCGTCCGCTCGTTGCCGCGCCAACGTGAGCAGTTCGGCCGGGGTGACCTGCTTGCGCTCGACCAGCTCGGCCAAGGAGGTCGCATCCAGCGACATGTACTCGTCGAGATGCATGCCCTCTCCTTCGCTTCGGTCCGTCGCTGCGGCGCCGCCCGCCCTCTAAATTGACGCCGCTGCACACCAGTGGCGTCAAGCGAGCGCGGGCGCCGGTTGCGGGCGCCTTAGTATCACCTGGTGCCCACGGCAGCTGAACCGTTTACGATCCGGGGTCCCGGTGGGGTCCAGATCGTCGCCGACCGACTCGGGGATCCTCATGCGCGCGCGGTGGTGTTCCTGCATGGCGGCGGTCAGACGCGCCGTTCGTGGGGCAAGGCCGCTGCCGCGGTCGCCGCGCGGGGGTGGCAGGCCGTCACCGTCGACCTGCGCGGCCACGGCGAATCGGACTGGTCGGACGACGGCGACTATCGCGTCGTCAGTTTCGCCGGCGACGTCCAAGAGGTGCTGCGCACGCTGCCTCCGCGACCGGTGCTGGTCGGTGCCTCGCTGGGCGGGTTCACATCGATGCTGCTCGCCGGGGAGCTGTCCCCGGGCATCGCGAGCGCGGTCGTGTTGGTCGACATTGTCCCGAACATGGACCAGTCCGGGGCGAACCGGATCCATGCCTTCATGGCCGAGCGGGTGGAATCGGGGTTCGGCTCACTGGACGAAGTCGCCGACGCGATCGCCGAGTACAACCCGCATCGGCCGCGACCGACCGATCTGGACGGCCTGACCACCAACCTGCGTCGCCGCGGCGACCGCTGGTATTGGCACTGGGATCCGCAATTCATCAGCGGCACAGCGGCATTCCCGCCGTTCGAGGTCACCGACCCCGATCGGATGCACGCGGCCGTGGAGGCGATCCTGCGCGGCGGGGTGCCGATGCTCCTGGTGCGCGGGCAGATGAGCGACCTCGTCAGTCAGGAGCGCGCCGACGAATTCCTGGCGCGTTTTCCCCAAGTCGAATTCACCGATGTCCGCGGCGCGGGACACATGGTCGCCGGTGATCGCAACGACATCTTCGCTGGCGCCGTGCTGGACTTCCTTGCCCGGCACGTCGACGCCGGATGAACCGGCCGCGCGGAACCGGCTGGCCGCCAGCGCATTCGAGGCGAGTGGCGCTGTTACTATCTGCCCGGCACAAACGGAGGGGGACGGCGTGAACATGCCGTGGTTGCGGGGGCTGGGACTCGTTGGGGCCGTGCTGGTGGCCGCGACGACGCTGGCGAAAACCGCTGCGGCGGCGCCGCCGCCGGCCCTGCCGTCGCCGCCCCCGGCACCGGGCATGGGAGTCGATCATGAATCCGGCAGGTGCACAGCGGGTTTCGCGGCACAGGGCGCCGACGGCAGCTACTACCTGATGACCAGCGGGCACTGCGACTCGCACGATGGCGCGGAGTGGACGTACGGCAACGATGCTCCGCTCGGCAAGATCTCGGCCAGCGAGCATGAAGGGGTCAAGCGGGACGCCGCGATCATCCGCCTCGAGCCGAGCATCGGCATGCCGGTGGGCGACATAGCCGGCAGGTATCAGGTTCGGGATGTGTTGAGCCACGCGCAGATTCAACCCGGTATGCCGTTCTGCAAGATCGGTGCGGTGACGGGTGAGACGTGCGGCGCCATCAAAGGCATCGACGGTGACGTGGTCGAAGCAAGCGTCTTCAGCCTGGACGGCGACAGCGGCAGTCCCGGCTTCGTGATGAACCCCGACGGCACCGTGAGCGCCGTCGGTCTGTTGATGTCCTCGCCCGACGGTGACGACTACACGACCTATTTCATGCTGATCAATCCGCTGCTGGACAGGTGGGGCCTGCGCGTTCTCCCGTGAGTGTCGTAGCGTTTGCAATTCTGACGTACCGGGTACCGACGCCATGGTGAAGCAGCGGAACCGGCGACACGAAGGGGAAGCAGTAGTGAAGCGTGGGATCGTAGCCGGCGTTGCCGGTGTGGCCCTGGTGATCGCGGCCGGCGCGGGGTGTTCGAGCAACAAGTCCGGTACGTCGCCGTCCGGCTCGTCTTCGCCGGCGGGTGCGGCGGGTCCGCTGGTGATCGTCGACGGCCAGAACCAGAACGTCAGCGGGCAGGTCACCTGCACCGCCGCGGGGGACAACACCAACATCGGCATCGGCGACCCCACCGCCGGGCTCGGCGCCGTGGTCAGCAATGGCAATCCGCCCCTGGTCCATTCGGTCGGGCTGGGCACCGTCAACGGGGTCGCGCTCGGTTTCTCCGACGCCGCGCCCAACCAGGGCGGCAGTGCCGGGGCCGCGGTCAACGGCAAGACGTGGGCGATCAAGGGCACCGCTACGGGTGTCGACATGAGCAACCCGCAGCAACCGCAGCAGGTAACCAAGTCATTCGAGTTGGACGTCACCTGCCCGTAGCGCAGGCCATCGACACCCGAGGGGAACGCAGCTATGTCTATGAAACGTGTCGTCGGCGCTGCCGCGGTGGCCGCCGGCCTGAGCATCTCCATGGCCACCCTGAACGCCGGGACGGCCTACTCCGCGCCACTTGACCCGCCTCCGCCCTGCCCGGGCTGCCACGGCGGTGGCGGTGGTGGCGGCGGCGGGGGCGGCAACCCCGGCGGCCCGGGCGGCGCGCCGGGCGGCCCGGGTGGACAGCCCGGCGGCCACGGCGGTCAGCAGGGCGGGGGGAACACCCCGCCGCAGGGTGGCCAGAACGGTCCGCCGGCGCAAGGTGGGCAGAATGGTCCGCCGGCGCAGGGTGGGCAGAATGGTCCGCCTGCGCAGGGTGGCCAGAATGGTCCGCCGGCGCAGGGTGGCCAGAACGGTCCGCCGGCGCAGGGTGGCCAGAACGGTCCGCCGGCGCAGGGCGGCCAGAACGGCCCGCCGCAGGGCGGGCAGAACGGCCCGCAGCCGAATGAGCGCGGTCAATACCCGCCGCAGCCGGGGCAGAACACCCCGCCGAATGAGCCCGGTCAGAACCCGCCGCAGGGCGGGCAGACCAACGCCCCGGCGAACACGCAGAATCCGCCGGGGAACGAGCGGCAGCGGTACGCCTCGCTCAACCCCCCGAGCACGCAGCCGCCGCACCCGCCGTACATTCCGCCGCGCGGGGTGTATGCCAGCGGCAACGCCGAGATCGGCGGGCCGGTGGGTCTCGACACCGGCTTCAGCGTCGTGGGCCACGGGGCACCCCCGCCGCCGCGCCCGCACAACTACGGCTGGAACGACGGCCCGGCGCCGGGCCACCCGCCGCCGCACTGGGTGGGCCCGCCGCCCCCGGGGGGCTGGAACGGTCCGCCGCCTCCGGGTGGGTGGAACCGGCCGTGGGCCGGACCGCCGCGTGACGTGCTGGTGGCCCGGGCGGACTTCGGACCGTTCAACTACAACACCTTTACCGTCGTCCCGGTCTTCAACTGGCAGTACGGCGGTTGGGGTTACTGGTTCTTCGGTGTCTGGGTGCCCCTGTACTGAGCGCGTATTACTGCGGGTGGGCCGCCACGTAGTCCGCGGCCGGGATCGGTGACGACGCGTCGTAGCCGATGGGCAGCACGACGTCGCCCGCGGTGGTGCGGCAATAGACGTCCCACCGGTAGTACGCGGTGAACGTGGCCGGATCGGCCGCGATCAGCGCCGCGTATTGGTCGACCGCGCGCACGTATTCGCCGGCGTGGTTGTAGCCGTAGATGGCGCGATCCCGATCGTTGGCAAAGCCGTTGGCGGCCAGGTAGCGGCCCGCCGCCAGGATGCTGTCGCGCGGGGAGTGGATATCGCCGCCCTGTCCGTAACCGGCGAACGTCGACGGCAAGAACTGCATCGGGCCCTGCGCCCCGGCGGTGCTCGCGCCCACGATGCTGCCGAAACGGGTCTCGATGAAGTTGATTGCGGCCAGGTAGTTCCAGCCGACGCCGGATTCGGACTCCGCCTGGTGGTAGTCGCTGAGCAGCTCGTCGGCCGGGGCCGGCGGCTCGATGCGCCACGCCGGCAGGGTGTCTCGCACCGGGGTCAGCGCGATGAGTTGCCGACGGGCGTCGACGTTGCGGTCGTAGACCTCGGCCAACTCCGCCGGGATGCGCGGGCGCGTCGTCGCATCCCATTCGGGATGGCGTGCGATGGCCCGGTAGGCCGCCTGCTCGCGGTGTGCCGCCGCCGTCAGCGCCGGCTCCGCGGTCCCCGGGTCGCGCAGGGCGCGCTCGTCGGCGACGAGGTCGTCGGCCAGCTGCGCGGGATCCGCCGCCAGCGGCGGCTGCGCGCCGCCGGGCGTCCCCGAATCCACGGGCACCACCCGGGTCGGCGCCGCGGTGGCGGACGTCGTCGTGGCAGCCGGGGAGGCATTTTTGGGATGCGACGCCGAACAACCGGCGAGCGCGACCATGATCGCGGCGAGGACGAGCGGCGCGACGCGTCGGTTACGGCCCACAGTGATCACATCCGTCCATCGCCTCGATCCCCCACGGCTCCGGCTGGTTCGCCTCACAGCGAGTCTGTCGCATCCGAGCGCGTGACATCAATGCCGATGAAGGCTCAAACTGGTTGATATGCGCGACCGCGAGACGATCGACTCAGAACTGCGGCGCATCGCCCTTGGGCGACGATCGATCCGCGAGCAGGGTGGCCAGCCGTCGACCCAAGAGGTCGACGAACTACTCGACGAACTCCTGGCCCACAGCAACGGGGCGACGCTCGTGAACGCGCCCAGCGCCCCCGAAACCCCGACCGTCGCCGCCGCCCGGCCCCGGCACGACACGGTCACGCTCCCGCGGCCTGGCGCGGTGCTGCGCCGCCTGGGCCTGGTGGCGGCGTTGCCGCTGTCACTGGTGGCGATCGCCGCCGCCGCGATCGCCATATTCGCCGTCCGCCACCAGGATTCATCGGCGCAGCCGACGGAAGCCCCGCCGCCGGCCGCGTCGTCACCCAGTCGACCGGTCGCGTCGCCACCCGCTCGCATGGCTCCCCCCGCACCCGCCCCGCGGATCGGCGTAGCCGACACGGCGTTCATCGCCGCGTTGAAGCACGAAGGCGTGCCGATTCCCAGCCAGGATTACGTGACGGTCCAGGGGCACGCCGTCTGCGACTTCCTGGCGCACCAACACAACTTTTCCGACGCGGTCGGATTCGTGCAGCGATCGTCGATCTGGGACGCCGATCAAAGCACTCATGTCACCGCGGGCGCCATCGTCGCGTACTGCCCCCAGTCCCTACCCTCTGCCTCAAACGAGATGCAGCCGTCCTATCAGGATGCCCTCTCCGATTTGCAGGCCATCGAAGGAAAACTGCGGGACATCCAGGGAGATCTGGACAACCTTCCGGGCCACCCGTGAGCCGGATCGGACGCCATCCCGCCTCGGGTCGAAACCGGTTGCCCTACAGGGTGTTACCTCAACGCGGCGTGGAGCGCATGCAACCGTGACCCTGCTATTTCTGGTTCTGAAAGTCGCCCTGATCGCCTTCGTCGTCGGAGGCACCGTCGCTGTGATCACCCGCGGGGTCAGACGTTCACGCGCGAACAGACTGGATCCGCGGTGGAAGGGACCCGGTGGTCAACCCGGGTACGAGGCTTCCGCTTTGGGCGCCATGCCCACCACGCCGCTTCCCGAATGGGCCTACTGGGGCGACGAGGAGGACGACGACCACAGCGATGGCAGGGCGTGTTGAGCGCGCCAACGCAGGATTGAGCGCTTACCAAAGCGCTCCGTTTCGCGGGCTCCCGCCCTACACCCGCACCTCCGCCGGCTCGAGTCGACGCGTAGCTCGGACGGCATCACCCCTGCCGTAGAATCGTCGTGGCTTGTCGAGCCACCCAGGCCGCGTTAGCTCAGTTGGTAGAGCGTCGCTCTTGTAAAGCGGATGTCGAGAGTTCGAGTCTCTCACGCGGCTCCATTCCTGTCGGTACTCACCGATAGCGTCGCCTTATGTCCACGGTTTGTCGCAGGTGCGGAGTCGATTTCGACGGCCGTCGGCGAAAGGTGTTCTGCACCAACGCATGCCAACAATCACACCGCCGACACTTACGGCGTAAAGGCCTAACCGGTCACTGGTCGGTGTCGATCACGCGCGCCGAGCGCACCGCCCGTGACGAGGGCCGCCGGCGCCCCGGCAGCGGGATCCGATCCGCGATGTTGCTCAGCGGGTTGACCACCATGGTGAGCGCGATGACGGCGTCTTGCAGGGTGGCGATGGCGGGCTCGAGCGCCTCCATCCCCGGGGTGAGCCGCGCCAGGGTGTCGGCGACGTCGGCGAGCTGGTCCAGCGGCCCGTGTTTGGCGGTCAGCTTGTCGACCAGGCCGCCTTCGCTGAGCAGGCGGTCGGCCAGCCCGTCCTCGGCCAGCAGGCGTTCGATCAATCCGTCCTCGGCGACCAGCTGATCGGCAAGCCCGCCCGGCTGCAGCGTGCGCTGCAAGGCGCCGCCCTCGGCGGTCAGCCGGTCGAGCAGGCCGCCCTCCGAGGTCAGCATGTCGACGACCCCACCCGGGCGGAGCAACCGATCGAGCGGCCCGTCCGGGGCCACCGCCCGACCCAGCGGGGCGTCGTCGTCGAGCAGCCTGGCCAGCCGGTTGGCGCGCACGAGCGCGTCGTCGAGACCCAGCATCGACGTCATCGGGTTGGTGCCGGCGGACCCGTTCTCGCCCAAAGCCCGCTTCGCCACGCCAACGGCCGCGCTTGCCACGCCCAGACCCGCATCCGCCGCGGCCAGACCGACCCGCGCGGGAGCGGTCGCCGCCGACACGATGCTTTTGGCGAGGTTCATTCTTCGAGTCTATGCACGGCGCGGCCTGCGAAAGGCCGATCCGTCTTAAGGCAACGCGCCGATGCCTGGCAGACTACTAACAGACGGTTGACACTGAGCTTTCAGGAATCACACAATTTTTCCATAGGTAACTTCAAGTAAGGGACAGCAGCACCTGATGACATCGCCAACTCCCAGCGACACCAAACCGGAGGCCCGCGTCCTCGTGGTCGACGACGAGGCCAACATCGTCGAACTGCTCTCGGTCAGCTTGAAGTTCCAGGGCTTCGAGGTCTACACGGCAACCAATGGCGCCCAGGCGTTGGACCGGGCGCGCGAAGCCCGTCCCGATGCCGTCATCCTCGACGTGATGATGCCCGGCATGGACGGGTTCGGGGTGTTGCGACGGTTGCGGGCCGACGGCATCGACGCCCCCGCGCTGTTTTTGACGGCGCGGGATTCCTTGCAGGACAAGATCGCCGGCCTGACGCTGGGGGGCGACGACTATGTGACGAAGCCGTTCAGCCTCGAAGAGGTCGTCGCGCGGTTGCGGGTCATCCTGCGGCGCGCCGGCAAGGGCGGCGCCGAACCACGCAGCGCCCGACTGACTTTCGCCGATATCGAACTCGACGAAGAAACGCACGAGGTGTGGAAGGCCGGTCAGCCCGTGTCGCTGTCGCCGACCGAATTCACGCTGCTGCGTTACTTTGTGATCAACGCGGGCACGGTGTTGAGCAAACCGAAGATCCTCGACCACGTATGGCGCTACGACTTCGGGGGCGACGTGAACGTCGTCGAGTCCTACGTGTCGTACCTGCGGCGCAAGATCGACACCGGCGAGAAGCGGCTGCTGCACACGCTGCGCGGCGTGGGTTATGTGTTGCGGGAACCGCGCTGAGCGCGTGCGAGGTCGTCAACGGTAGCGAAGAATTGGGTAGATGGTCACTCAGCCTCGACGCGGATTGCCGCTCCGAATAGGGCTCGTCGCCGCCACCCTGTTGTTGGTCGCCTGCGGCCTGGCCGTTTCCGGTGTCGCGGTGACGTCGATCCTCCGGCACAGTCAGATCAGCCGCATCGACCAGACGCTGCTCGACGCATCCCACAGCTGGGCCCTGGCCCCGCGTCGTCAGTCCCCGCCGCCGTACGAGGGCCCCGACCCGGGCCGGCCACCGTCGAAGTTCTACGTGCGCGGCGTCGGCACGGACGGCGTGCCCTTCACCGCCATCAACGACCGCAACGCCGAACCGGCGCTCCCGGCCAACAACGACGTGGGTCCCAACCCGACGACGCTGCCCTCGGTGAATGGCTCGAACATCCATTGGCGGGCCGTATCGGTGCGCGGGCCACAGGGTTTGACGACGGTCGCGATCGACCTGTCCGATCTCCAGCACACTCTCCGCTCACTGGTCTGGCTGCAGATCGCCATCGGGGTGGGGGTGCTGGTCCTGGTCGGGATCGCCAGCTTCGCCGTGGTCCAGCGCAGCCTGCGGCCGTTGGCCGAAGTCGAACGAACGGCCGCGGCCATCGCGTCCGGCCAGTTGGATCGCCGTGTCCCAGAACGGGATCCGCGCACCGAGGTGGGCCGGCTCTCGCTCGCCCTCAACGGAATGCTGGCGCAGATTCAGCAAGCGCTGGCGTCCTCGGAGTCCTCGGCCGAGAAGGCTCGCGGCTCCGAGGACCGGATGCGCCGCTTCATCACCGACGCCAGCCACGAGCTGCGCACCCCGCTGACCACCATCCGCGGTTTCGCCGAACTGTATCGCCAAGGCGCCGCCCGCGACGTCGCCATGTTGTTGTCGCGGATCGAGAGCGAGGCCTCCCGGATGGGTATGCTGGTGGACGACCTGCTGCTGCTGGCCCGCCTCGACGTGCAACGACCGCTCGAGCACAACCGGGTGGACCTGCTGGCGCTGGCCAGCGACGCCGTGCACGACGCGCAGGCGATCGATCCGGGGCGAACCATCACCATGAAGGTCCTCGACGGGCCCGGCACGCCGGAGGTGCTCGGCGACGAAGCGCGCATCCGGCAGGTGCTGAGCAATCTGATCGCCAACGCCTTGCAGCACACCCCGGAAAGCGCCGACGTGACGGTGCGGGTCGGCACCGACGGCGACGACGCGGTCCTCGAGGTGGCGGACAAGGGCCCCGGCATGAGCGAGCAGGACGCGTCGCGGGTGTTCGAGCGCTTCTATCGCACCGACTCGTCGCGGGCGCGCGCGAGCGGCGGGACCGGCCTGGGCCTATCCATCGTGGAGTCGCTGGTGCGGGCGCACGGCGGTGTCGTCAGCGTGACCACCGCGCCGGGCGAGGGCTGCTGCTTCCGGGTGACGTTGCCGCGCATCAGTGACGTCCACGCGCAGCACGCGGTTCACGCCAACTGAGCCAGGGCCGCCTTGATCTTGGCCTGGGCTTCGTCCAGCGATTCCGGTGAGGGGTTGCGGTCCACGTTGGCGAAGCCGAAGTCGCTGAGGCTGCGGGTCGGGAAGACGTGCACATGCAGATGCGGCACCTCCAGTCCGGCGATGATCAGGCCGGACCGTTCGGTCCTGAAGGCCTTGCAGACGGCCTTGCCGATCAACTGGCTCACGGTCATCACCCGGGCGAAGGCCGCGCCGTCGACGTCCTGCCAATTGTCGATCTCTTCGCGCGGCACGACGAGGGTGTGTCCCTGGGTCATCGGCTCGATCGTCAGGAACGCCACGACGTCGTCGTCCTCATAGACAAAGCGGCCGGGCAGTTCGCGGTTGATGATCTTGGTGAAGATCGACGCCATGGGCACTCACTCCTCCTTGCCGAACTGCATCATCTCCAGGTTCCAGTAGCCACGCATGTTGGTGATCAACCCGGCGTCGTTGACCTTGTAGGTGAACACCCCACGCACCGAGCTGGTCAGGCCGCCCTCGAACTTGCTGTTGAGCACCAAGATGTGGGCGATCTCGTCGGGGGAGCTCGACGGGAAGGTCTCCTCGCAGGTGATGGAGAGCTGATTGGCCGCGATGTTGGTGTCGAAGAACGCTCCGACGGCCTCCTTGCCACGGACACCGGTGCCGTCGGGGTTGGTGACGGACTTGCCGATCGGGTCCTCGATGACGACGTCATCGGACATCAGCGCCAACCAGCCCGCCCGGTCGTGCGCCTGCACGCACCGCCACGAGGACTGCGACGCGGCCAGGGCCGGGGATGCCTGGGATTCTTGCGCGGCTGCGGCTTCGGTCATTTATTCTCCTGTCACTAGTTTGCGCACCCGGTGCCTCGGAACGAGTCAACCCGATGGGCGTCCGTGAGCCGATTACGTTGTGGCACAAGGAGGGAGCTCGACAGCACACCGCCATGGCGCCGGTTCGCCCCGGCGCCATGAGGTGGCACAAAGCCGGTCACAGCAGACGCGGCTGATGACGGGTCGTTTACCGGTCGGCGTCGGTGTAGCGGATGACTCCGCGAATGTTCTTGCCGTCCAGCATGTCCTGATAGCCGTCGTTGATCTGCTCGAGCCGGTATTGGCGGGTGATCATGTCGTCCAGGTTCAGCTTGCCGGCCTTGTACATCGACAGCAGCTGCGGGATGTCGTACTGCGGGTTGCCGCCACCGAAGATGGTGCCCTGCAGGTTCTTCTGCATCAGGGTCAGCATCGCCAGGTTGAGGTTGACGTTGGTGTCCAGCAGGCTGCCGATGGCGGTCAGCACGCAGGTCCCGCCCTTTTGGGTGATGTTGAGGTAGTTGTCGACGTCGGCGCCCTGCAGCTCGCCCACGGTGACGACGACCTTGTGGGCCATCAGGCCGTAGGTGACCTCGGCCATGCCGGCCATCGCGGCCATGATGTCGGGGTAGACGTGGGTGGCACCGAACTTCAGCGCCTGGTCGCGCTTCCACTCCACCGGGTCGATCGCGAAGATGTAGCGCGCGCCCGCGTTGACCGCGCCCTGCAGCGCGGCCATGCCGACCCCGCCGACGCCGACGATGGCGACGTCTTGGCCCGGCCGGATGTCAGCGGTGCGGACCGACGACCCGTAGCCGGTGGTGACACCGCAGCCGACCAGCGCGGCGACCTCGAACGGGACCGACGGGTCGATCTTCACCACCGAGCTGCGGTGCACGACCATGTAGGGGGAGAACGTACCCAGCAGCGTCATGGGGAAGACGTTCTGGCCGCGGGCCTGGATGCGGAACGTCCCGTCGGACACCGCGGCGCCGCCCAGCAGGCCGGCTCCCAGGTCGCAGAGGTTGCGCATGCCGGCCTGACAGGTCGGACACTGCCCGCAGGACGGGATGAACGACAGCACCACGTGGTCACCCGGCGCGATGTCTTCCACGCCCGGCCCGACCTCGGTGACGATGCCGGCGCCCTCGTGACCGCCCAGCACCGGGAAACCGGCCATCGGGATACCCCCGGTGACCAGGTGATGGTCGGAGTGGCACATGCCCGCCGCTTCCATCTGGATCTTGACCTCATGCGCTTGCGGGTCGCCGATCTCGATTTCCTCGATGGACCAGGGCTGGTTGAACTCCCAGATCAGTGCGCCTTTTGTCTTCACGATGGTCCTGACCCCATTTCGCCTTTGGAATTGATCAGCGCTGACCGGCCCTTCATGCCGGCCAGCTAGGTGACGGATGCCACAGGCACCCTCGTCGCGTCAGCATAGCGCGTGCAACAAATCAAATGCTTGGTTGGCTCCCGCGGCGATCGCAAGCGCGGCGTAGCCGGGGCGCAGCGGGTCGCCGCCATTGCTTCGGTCACCAGATGGGGACCGGTGCTTCGCCGAGCGGGTAGTAGCCGGGCAGCTTCTCGCCGGCGATGCTGCGTTCGATGCGCCGCTGCATGCCCTCGCTCAGGTCGCCGGACTCGATGAGCTTGCCGTACATGTACGCGACGTGTCCGAAGTCGAAGAAGTCGCGCTGCCACTCGATCAACAGGTCGTCGTTGAGCCGGAACCAGCTGCCGCCGATGCCGTAGATCTCGCCCTGGGTGCCGTCGGCCTTGTTGACGATCTGCTTCCAAAAGCCGACGATCTCGCTCTGCTTCTCGTCGATGAGCACCTTCTGGTACTCATACACCCAGTTCTCCAGGCCTTCCATCTCCAAACCCAAAGCGATGTCGCGGATCTCGTCGACGCCGACGCACATCACGTCTTCTTTGGGGCCGATGTTCCACCCGTAGGTCGCGTCTTTGGTGTAGAAGTCCGCCAATGGGCGCCAGTCACCGGCCTTTTCGCAGTCCTTGTTGGCCTGCAGCCAGCGGTCGACCCATGCCTCGAGCTCTTCGCGTGACGCCACTGTCAATCTTCTTTCTCTTTGATGAGTAGTGCTTGTGTTGGGCACATCTCGACCGCGCGTTCGACTTCGTCGCGGGCGTCTTCGGGGGGCTCGGGGTCGAGGATCTCGACCTTGCCCCGCTTGGGCACCTGGAAGTAGTCGGGCGCCTCCAGTTCGCACATGGCGTGGCCCTGACACAAATCCAGATCGGCTTCGATTCGGAATCCGCCCATCGGACTTACTCCTTACGCGTTGCGCTTGCGGTAGCGGACCTTGGCCGGCCGGGCGAGCTGCACGACCATCTTCGAGTGATCGTTGTGATAGCTGTCCGCCGGTTGCGCCATCTCGAAGTCGTACTCGCGCAACAGCACCGAGAAGATCGCCTTGATCTGCATCTGGGCGAACGCTGCGCCGACGCAGCGGTGCCGGCCCGCACCGAACGGGATCCAGGTCCACCGGTTGACGATGTCGGCCTGCTCGGGCTTGTTGTAGCGGTCCGGTTTGAACGCATCCGGGTCGGGAAAGTCCTCGGGAATCCGGTTGGAGATCGCCGGAGAAGCCGCGACGTAGTCGCCGTTGTGAATCGGGAAGCCCTCGACCTCGAACTCGCCCTGGGCCACCCGCATCAGAATGATGAGCGGTGGGTGCAGCCGCAGCGTCTCCTTGACCACGTTGTCCAGCTTCGGAATCGACCGCAGCGCATGGAAACTCACCTCCTGGCCGTCGGCGTAGAGCTCCTCGAGCTCGGCCAGCACCTCGGCGTACACCTCGGGATGGCGGATCAACTCGATCAGGGTCCACGCCGAGGTCCCCGAACTGGTGTGGTGCCCGGCGAACATGAGCGAGATGAACATCCCGGTGACCTCGTCGGCGGAGAACCGCGGATTGCCATCCTCGTCGTTGATCGACACGAGCACGTCGAGCATGTCGCGGTCGCTCTTGTCCTTCGGCGGGTTGGCCAGCCGCTCGTTCATGATCTCCTGCACCAGCGCAACGAGTTTGACGCGGGCCTCGTCGCGACGCCGGAAACTGTCGATCGGCAGGTACGGATCGACGTAGCACAACGGGTCGGTGCCGCGTTCCAGCTCGTGGTAGTACTCCGCGAACCGGTGGTCGAGCTGGTTACGGAATTTCACGCCGATCAGGCAGGCCGTCGAGGTGTAGATCGTCAGCTCGGAGAAAAAGTCGAGCAGCTCGATCTCGCCCTCGTCGCCCCAGTCGGCGATCATCCCCTTCACTTGAGCCTCGATGGTGGCGGCGTGGCCCTTCATCTGCTCCCCGCGCAGCGCCGAGTTGTGCAGCATTTCCTTGCGCCGCTCCGGGCTGGCGTCGAACACCACGCCCTTGCCGAAGATCGGCGCCATGAACGGGTACGCCGCGGCCTGGTCGAGGTCCTCGTCGGCGGACCGGAAGAAGAACTCGTTGGCACCCGCGCCGGAGAGCAGGATGACGTGCTTGTCCACCAGCTGGAACCACCCGACGTCGCCGCACTCGTCGCGGACCCGCTTCATCAAACCGATTGGGTCGGTACGGAATTCCTCGAGGTGGCCGTGCTCTTCTTCGCCACCGGAAACCCGGGGCACGATAGCTGTGCTGGTCATTGTCCTGGCATCCCCTCTTCGCCGAGTGCGAGCTTCTGGCGATCTTTGTTATTGGCCAGCGGGGCTTCGGGCTGAAGCTCCATGTTGGCAACGAAGCCGCCGCGCGGCGTCTCGGCGACGAACGTGATGGCGCGTGCCAAATCCGCTGCGCGCAAGAAGTAGTCGTGACGGGCCTGGCCCCACTTGGCCCAGTCTTCCAGTGCGGGACCGATCTTTTCGGCGGGAAGGCTCCACCCCATCGACGTCTTCGTCGGGCCCGGATGCACGATCGAGGCCCGCACGCCCGTGCCCTCGAGCTCCATCTGAAAGTTGGTGACCATCGCGACCAGGGCGGCCTTGGCGGCGCCGTAGGCGCCCATGTGCGGTCGCTGGCGCAGGGCGACGTCGGAGCCGACGAAGATCAAGTCACCCCGCTGCCGCTCCAGCATGCCGGGCAGCACCGCGGCGGCCAGCCGGTTGGCGCCGACGAGATGGATCTGCAGCTGGGACTCGAATTCGTCGGTGGTGATCTCGGCGAGCTTGCCGAAGTAGGTGTCGCCCGCGCCGGCGACCAGTACCTCGATGTCGCCGAGCGCGTCGACCGACTGGGCCACAAAGGATTTCACCGAATTCGGGTCGGTGACGTCCAGGTGGAACCCGACCGCTTCGCCGCCCTCGGCGTTGATCTTGCCGACGATGTCGTCGAGCTTCTCGACCCGGCGTGCGCCCAGGGCGACCGGGAAGCCGTGCGCCGCGAGTTCGATGGCGGTGGCCTCCCCGATGCCGGAGGACGCGCCGGCCACGATGGCGGGCCGGCGTTCGGGCAGGGGCTCAAAGCGGGGCATTCAGCGGACCTCCACGCTCATTGGTAGGTGGGCGAATCCGCGGACATTGCTGGAGTGGACGCGGACGGCGTTGGCCTCGTCCACTTCGTAGCCGCGGATTCGCTTGAACAACTCGGTGAGCGCCACCCGGGCTTCCATCCGCGCCAAATGCGCGCCCAGGCAGAAGTGTGCGCCGCTACCGAAACTCAATAGCTTGGGCCCGATTTCGCGCCCGATCACATAATCGTCAGGGTTGTCGAACACCCGCTCGTCACGATGGCCCGAGCCGGGCAACAGCAGCAGGACGTCGCCGTCGGGAATGGTGGTGTCATAAAGGGTGAGCTCACCGGACACGGTGCGGGCCAGGATCTGGCTGGAGGTGTCGTAGCGCAGGGTCTCCTCGACCCACAGCGGCACCCGGGACAGATCGTCGTAGACCGGGGTCAGCTGATCGGGGTTCTTATGACCCCAAAAGGCGGCGTTGGCAAGCAGTTTGGTGGTGGTCTCGTTTCCCGCGATCACCATGAGGAACATGAAGCCGAGCACCTCGTCATCGGTCAGCCGGTCGCCGTCGATCTCGGCTTCCAGCAGCGCGGACGTCAGATCGTCCGTCAATTGCTCGCGTCGCTCGGCCACCATCTGTTGGTAGTAGACGATGAGGTTGAGGGAGGCCTCGACGGCCTCGGGCGGCACGTCGGTGACGCCCTCCTCGCGGTGCATCACCCCGTCGGCCCAGGCGCGGACCTGGTCTCGGTCCGGCTCGGGCACACCCATCAACTCGGAGATGACGTCCATGGGCAGCTTGCCGGCGAACTCGTCGACATAGTCGACGGTGCCGTTCGCTGAAGACTTAGCCTTGGCCAGCATCGTGTCGAGGTGCTGCGTGGCGATCTCGGTGACCCGGGGTTCGAGTTCGCGAATCCGGCGCGGCGTGAAGCCTTTTGAGACCAGCGTGCGCAGCCGCAGGTGGGCCGGATCGTCCATCGCGAGAAAGCTCATCGTCTTACTTGCGTGCGGGCCGCGCGACGCCGGATCCAGCGAGACGCCGTACTTGTTGGACAGCGTGGTGCTGTTGCGGAAACCCTGCAGCACGTCCTGGTGCCGGGACAGCGCCCAGAACTTCAGTTCGTCATTGCGATACAGCGGGGCGTCGTCGCGGAGACGCTTGTAGTACGGGTACGGATCCTCGTGGAAGTCGTAATCGTAGGGATCGAGGACCAGCTCGTGGTCGCCAACGTGGACGGTCATCGCTTAGGTTCCTGCCTTACGTCTCGGGGCTTGTGTCTTTGGCGCCGGTCAGGATCAGCCGCACCACGTAGGCCAGCCGGTCGGCGATCTCGCGGTAGCTGAATTCGCCACTGCCGCCCTGGACCAGCGCGCCGAAAAAGGACATCTCCAGTGCGGACACGGTCGTGGGATCGGCGTTGGGGCCCATCGCGGATGTGATCCTGCGGTGGATCTCCACGCCGATGCGGTCGCGGGCGGCGCGCACCGCGGGGTCCGCCCCGCCGCTGAGCAAGGCCGTCGTGCAGGCGGCGCTGACTTCGGGCTCGTCGGCGACCACCAGGGCCAGATGGCGCAGCACCTGTTCCACCCTGCTGGGCATCGGGTCGTTGACGTCGGTGAAGTAGGGGACCTGCCGCACCAGGTCCAGGTAGACCTCGGCGATCAGGTGATTCTTCGACGAAAAGTAGGTGTAGGCGGTGGCGGGCGCCACCTTGGCGCGGGCCGCCACCGCGCGCACGGTCAGGTCGGCGTAGGACTTTTCGCGCAACGTTTCGATGCCGGCGGCCAACACCTTGCGGAAGGTCTCCTCTTGACGCCGATTGCGCGGCGTCTGACCGGTCTGACGGTCGGCGTCGGAGGTGATCGCCAGTGCATCGCTGGACACATGTCCAAGCTAATCGATGTTGTCGGCGCGAAGCAAGTCCGTCCCGGAAACATTGTGGTTAATCTGCGGTTTTGGGGCGAGTATTCGAGTCGAACGGGATCCGCCCTTGCACCGCCGCTGGCCAGGAGACTATGGTTCGATCGGACGATATCGGACAACTGTCCACTAGATTGGCGTGCCGGGTTGACCGCGCACAGACAGGAGCGGGACATGGCCTTGCTGGCCGACGGCGTGAGCGAACTCTTCATCGACGGCAAGATGTCGGCCGGCAGCGCCGGCACCTTTCCCACGGTCAATCCGGCGACCGAGGAAGTGCTGGGCGTCGCCGCCAACGCCGACGCTGCCGACATGGACCGCGCGATCGATGCCGCGCGGCGCGCCTTCGATGAGACGGACTGGTCGCGCAACACCGAATTGCGGGTGCGCTGCGTCCGGCAACTGCGCGAGGCGATGCAGCAGCACCTCGAAGAGCTGCGCGACCTGACCATCGCCGAAGTCGGGGCGCCGCGAATGCTCACCAGCATCGCCCAGCTCGAAGTCCCGGTCAACGACCTGGCGTTCGCCGCGGACACCGCCGAATCCTACGAGTACAACCAGGATCTCGGCGAGGCGTCGCCGATGGGCATCCCCACCAGGCGCACCATCGCGCGTGAGGCCGTCGGCGTCGTCGGCGCCATCACCCCGTGGAACTTTCCGCACCAGATCAACCTCGCCAAGATCGGGCCCGCCCTGGCCGCCGGAAACAGCGTCGTCCTCAAGCCGGCACCCGACACCCCCTGGTGCGCCGCCGTGCTGGGGGAACTCATCGCCGAGCACACCGACTTTCCGCCCGGCGTCATCAACATCGTCACCTCGGACGACCACGGTGTCGGGGCGCTGCTGTCGAAAGACCCACGGGTGGACATGATTTCGTTCACCGGGTCGACGGCGACCGGGCGCAGCGTGATGGCCGACGGCGCGGCGACCATCAAGAAGGTCTTCCTCGAGCTGGGCGGCAAGTCGGCGTTCATCGTCCTCGACGATGCCGACCTCGGCGGCGCGGTGGGCGTGGCCGCGTTCTCGGTGTGCATGCACGCGGGGCAAGGCTGCGCGATCACCACCCGGCTGGTGGTGCCGCGGGCGAAGTACGACGAGGCCGTCTCCGTCGCGGCCGCGACGATGGGCGGCATCAAGGCCGGCGACCCCACCGACCCCGGAACCATCTGCGGGCCAGTGATTTCGGCGCGCCAGCGTGACCGGATACAGGGCTACCTCGACTCGGCGATCGCCGAGGGCGGGACGTTCGCCTGCGGAGGCGGCCGTCCGGCCGACCGCGAAGTCGGCTTCTTCATCGAGCCCACGGTCATCGCGGGACTGGGCAACGACGCGCGCTGCGCGCGCGAGGAGATCTTCGGCCCGGTCCTGACGGTGATCCCGCACGACGGCGACGACGACGCCGTCCGCATCGCCAACGACTCGCCATACGGCCTGTCGGGCACCGTGTTCGGCGCTGACCCCGACCGGGCGGCCCGGGTCGCCGCGCGCGTCCGCGCGGGCACGATCAATGTCAACGGCGGCGTGTGGTACTCGGCCGACGCGCCCTTCGGCGGTTACAAGCAGTCCGGAAACGGACGCGAGATGGGCCTGGCCGGTTTCGAGGAGTACCTGGAAACCAAAACCATTGCGACAGCAGTTAATTAGAGGAGCTTGCGAACATGCGATTCGAGAACAAAGTCGGCATCGTCACCGGTTCCGGGGGCGGGATCGGGCAGGCCTATGCCGAGGCGCTGGCCCGCGAGGGGGCCGCGGTGGTGGTCGCCGACATCAACGCCGAGGCGGCCGAGGCGGTCGCCAAGCAGATCGTGGCTGACGGTGGAACCGCGATCAGTATTCCGGTCGACGTGTCCGACCCGGCGTCGGCCAAGGCGATGGCCGACCGCACGCTGGCCGAATTCGGCGGCATCGACTACCTGGTCAACAACGCCGCGATCTTCGGGGGCATGAAGTTGGACTTCTTGCTCACCATCGACCCGGAGTACTACAAGAAGTTCATGAGCGTGAACCTCGACGGGGCGTTGTGGTGCACGCGCGCGGTCTACAAGAAGATGGCCAAGCGCGGTGGCGGGGCGATCGTCAACCAGTCCTCCACCGCGGCATGGCTTTACTCGAACTTCTACGGGTTGGCCAAGGTTGGGATCAACGGACTCACCCAGCAGCTGGCCACCGAACTCGGGGGTCAGAACATCCGGATCAACGCGATCGCGCCGGGCCCCATCGACACCGAGGCCAACCGGACCACCACCCCTCAAGAGATCGTCGCCGACATCGTCAAGGGCCTGCCGCTGTCGCGAATGGGCACGCCGGCGGACCTGGTCGGCATGTGCCTGTTCCTGCTGTCCGACGAGGCGTCGTGGATCACCGGCCAGATCTTCAACGTCGACGGCGGACAGATTTTCCGGTCATAGCCGCCGGCGACGATGCAGAGCGAAGCGATGAGGAGGAGCGGCGCAGATGACACCGCCGGCGACGATGCAGAGCGAAGCGATGAGGAGGAGTGGCGCATGACTGAAGCGCTCAAGCTGGGCTATATCGGGCTGGGCAATATGGGCGCTCCGATGGCCACGAAGATGACCGAATGGCCGGGCGGGGTAACGGTTTTCGACATTCGGACCGATGCGATGACCCCACTGGCCGAAAAGGGCGCCCGCCTGGCCGACAGCGTCGCCGACGTCGCGGCCGCCGACATCATCCACATTACCGTGCTCAACGACGCCCAGGTCCGTGAGGTGGTCGGCGAGCTGGCGGCGCACGCCAAGCCCGGGACGGTCATCGCCATCCACTCGACCATCAGCGACACCACGGCCGCCGAACTGGCCCGCGAGCTCAAAGACCGGGGCATCCACATCGTCGACGCCCCGGTCAGCGGCGGCGCCGCTGCCGCCGCGAAGGGCGAGCTGGCCACCATGGTGGGCGCCGACCGCGAGGTGTACGAGCGAATCAAGCCGGCGTTCAAACACTGGGCAGCGGTGGTCATCCACGCCGGTGAGCCGGGTGCGGGCACCCGAATGAAGTTGGCCCGCAACATGTTGACGTTCACCTCGTATGCCGCCGCGTGCGAGGCCATGAAACTCGCCGAGGCGGCCGGGCTGGATCTGCAGGCGCTCGGACGGGTGGTGCGTCATACCGACGCTCTCACCGGTGGCCCGGGGGCGATCATGGTGCGTGAGGACATGAAAGACCTCGAGCCGGACAACTTCCTGTACCAGCCGTTCCTGCACACCCGGGGGCTGGGGGAGAAGGATCTGAGCCTGGCATTGGCTCTCGGCGAGTCGGTGTCGGTCGATCTACCGCTCGCGCAGTTGGCCTACGAGCGATTGGCCGCCGGCCTCGGGGTGCCGCACACGAAGAAAGAGGCGTAATGGACGAGCTGCGCAGCAAGGGTCTCGCGAAGATGAACGAGGTCTACGGCTGGGAGATGCCCAACGTTGAAGGCGACGCGTACTTCGACCTGACCGTCGATCACCTGTTCGGCAGCATCTGGACGCGGCCGGGATTGTCGATGCGCGACAAGCGCATCATGACGCTGACGGCCGTGACCGCGATCGGGAACCGCGACCTGGCCGAGATCCAGATCAACGCCGCGCTCCTCAACGGCGAACTCTCCGAGACCGAACTGAAGGAGATGGCCGTCTTCCTCACCCACTATCTCGGCTTCCCGCTGGGTTCGGCGCTCAACGGCGCGGTCGACGCCGTGGTGGCCAAGCGCAAGAAGGCCGCGGCAAAGGGGGCCGGCGAGGACAAGAAGGGCAACGTCGACGCCGCGCTCAAGATGCACTCGGGCGAAAAGTCGTGACCGCCGGCTGACGCACGTTCGTGCTCCCTGCGCCGGATAGCTGTTCCGGCGCGGGTTTTCGTGAACCCCCCCGAACTCATGGGTGTACAGGGACGGCAACGCAGAATATCCTCGATCGCGGTGTTTGGCGCGTCACCGCTGATTCCCGGTGCGTGGCGCCCATGAGCGGGGCCGGTCTGCAGAAGGACCAAAGGGAGCTGAGGAGCAGGATGGCAAAGGAAAACCCGGACGAAGGTGAAGCGCCGATCATCGTCGGCATGGCGGAGGCGGCGATGCACATGTACGTCACCGCCATCACCGCGTTGCCCGATGCTGGCGATGACGAATTTCGGCCCCGGGTCGAGGTAATTCTCGCTGGCTTGCGCAAGCTCCGAAAATCGCTGACCGACGGCGCGGCCCGCAGCAGGCTGACTCCCGGCGTGATCGTTGCGCTCAGCGAAGCTCGTCGGTGTTACGACGACCTGATGGAACGCGCCGCGGCCGCACCCGCGGCCACGCTGGGCCAGCAACTGTACGTGGCCCGGTTGCGCGCCAAACTCTCGGCGAAAGAGGCAGCGAACGGGGTCGGACTGCGCGCGGAGCTGCTGGACCAACTGGAAGCCGGTGAAATGCCAACCGAGGATGAGGCGATCAAAGTCAAAGCGCTGATCGAGGCCCTCGGCCGCGGGGTGCCGGCGACGAACAGCAACGGCGAGCACGGACGATTGCCCATCGAGTCGCTCGACGAATCAGTGGCGTGAAATTTGGTCGGCCGCGGTTCGTGCATTGGCGCGCTCCCCGGCTAGTCTGACGTGTCGTGCGCGTCCTGGTGATCGGTTCCGGTGCCCGTGAGCATGCGCTGCTCCTGGCGCTCCGCAAAGACCCGCAAGTGACGGGACTGGCCATCGCCCCGGGCAACGCCGGCACGGCCCGGCTGGCCGAGCAGCACGACGTCGATGTCACCTCGACGGAAGATGTCGTCGCCATGGCCCGAGCGGTCCGCGCCGACCTGGTGGTCATCGGTCCCGAGGTGCCGCTGGTCCTCGGGGTGGCCGACGCGCTGCGGTCCGCGGGCATCGTCTGCTTCGGCCCCGGCAAGGACGCCGCCCGCATCGAAGGCTCCAAGGCGTTCGCCAAAGAGGTCATGGCCGCGGCCGGCGTGCGCACCGCGACCACCGAAATCGTCGACAGCCCCGCACTTTTGGACGCCGCCCTGGACCGCTTCGGTCCGCCGGCCGGGGATGCGGCCTGGGTGGTGAAGGACGACCGCCTCGCCGCCGGCAAGGGCGTCGTGGTGACCGCGGATCGCGGTGCGGCGCGAGCGCACGCCGCCGGGCTGCTCGAAGCCGGCCACCCGGTGCTGCTGGAGTCGTATCTGGACGGTCCCGAGGTGTCGCTGTTCTGCGTCGTCGACGGCGCGACCGTGGTGCCGCTGCTGCCGGCGCAGGACTTCAAGCGCGTCGGCGACGGCGACAACGGACCCAACACCGGCGGCATGGGCGCCTACGCGCCGGTCCCGTGGCTTCCCGACGAGGTCTATCGCGACATCGTCGGCAACATCGTCGAACCCGTTGCGGCCGAGATGGTCGCGCGTGGCTGCCCGTTCAGCGGATTGCTGTATGCCGGGCTCGCGATCACCGCAAACGGGCCCGCGGTGGTCGAATTCAACTGTCGCTTCGGCGATCCCGAGACCCAAGCGGTGCTGGCCCTGCTGGAATCACCACTCGGCCAGCTCCTGTACGCGGCGGGCAGCGGCACGTTGGCGGAGTTCGGCGAGCTGCGCTGGCACGACGGTGCCGCGGTGACGGTGGTGCTGGCGGCGGAGAACTATCCCGGGCGTCCTCGGGTGGGCGACGTCATCGTCGGCTCCGAGGCCGACGGGGTGCTGCACGCCGGAACGGCGCGACGCGAGGACGGCGAAATCGTCTCCTCGGGTGGCCGCGTGCTGTCGGTGGTGGGAACCGGCGCCGACCTCGCGGCCGCGCGAAGTCACGCGTATGACGTCATGCGTTCGATTCGACTGCCCGGCAGTCATTTCCGCAACGACATCGCCCAGCTGGCGGCCGAAGGCCAGATCCGCGTCTAAAAGGCGTTAGAAGGCGGCCACCTGTCCGTCGCGGCGCGGATCGCTGGCCGCGAAATAGCCGCCGTGGAGTCGCCAGATCGCCTGGCAGCTGCCGAATTGGTTGTAGTCGTCGACGGCGACCAGGTCGTGCCCGCGCCGGCGTAATTCGTCGAGTGTCGCAGCCGGGAAACCCTTTTCGCAGCTGACCTGCGTCCCCTCCACCCACCGGAACCGCGGGCCGTCACACGCCGCCTGCGGGTTCTGCCCGTGGTCGGCGATGCGCACCATCACCTGCACATGTCCCTGCGGCTGCATCATTCCGCCCATCACCCCGAAGCTCATCACCGGTTCCCCATCCTTGGTCACGAAGGCCGGAATGATGGTGTGGAAGGGGCGCTTGTTCGGGCCCACGACGTTCGGGTGGCCTTTCTTCGCAAGGAAATTCGCGCCGCGGTTTTGCAGCGAGATGCCGGTGCCGGGCACCACCACGCCGGAACCGAATCCCATGTAGTTCGACTGGATCATCGACACCATCATCCCCGCGGCGTCGGCCGCGGTCAGGTAGACGGTTCCGCCCGTCGGGGCGCCCGCGGAGGCCGGCTTCGCCCTCGCGCGGTCGATCAGCGCGGCGCGCTGAGCCAGGTAGTCCGTGTCCAACAGGTGTTCGGGCCGCAGCGGCATGTGCTCGATGTCGGCGACATACGCCTGGGCGTCGGCGAACGCGAGCTTCACCGCTTCGATCTGCAGGTGCACGCTGTCGGCGGAATCCGGTGGCAGCGACGCCATGTCGAAGCGCTCCAGGATGCCCAGGGCGATCAGCGCGACGATCCCCTGCCCGTTGGGCGGAATCTCGTGCACGGTGTATCCGCGGTAGCCGCCGTCGACCGTGCCCACCCAGTCGGCGCGGTGAGCCGCGAGGTCGCTGCCCCGCATGACACCGCCGTGGGCCGACGCGTGCGCCTCGAGTTTGGCGGCCAGTGCCCCGCGGTAGAACGCCTCGCCGCGGGTGGTGGCGATCGCCTCGAGTGTGGCCGCGTGATCGGGCAGGCTGAATCGCTCGCCGGGTTTCGGCGCCCGCCCGCCCGGCAGAAACGCCTCGGCGAAACCCGGCTGCCTCTCGAAGAGCGGCACCTGGGCCGCCCACTGCTCGGCCACCGTCGGCGAAACCAGAAAGCCGTTGCGGCCGTAGGAGATCGCGGGCTCGAAGAGCCGCTCGAACGGCAGCTTGCCGAACTTGGAGTGCAGTTCGGTCCACGCCGACACCGCGCCCGGCACGGTCACCGAATTCCACCCGAAGAGGGGAACGGATTGCCCGCCAAAGTATTCCGGAGTCCAGCCCGCCGGGGAGCGGCCCGATGCGTTCAGCCCGTGCAATTGCTTGCCATCCCACACGATGGCAAAGGCGTCCGAGCCGATGCTGTTGGAAACCGGCTCCACGATCGTCAGCGTGATGGCGGTGGCGATGGCCGCGTCGACCGCGCTGCCGCCCTCGGCGAGCATCCGCAGGCCCGCCTGGGCGGCGAGCGGTTGCGATGTGCACACAACGTTTTCCGCCACGACGGGCTTGCGGGGCCAGGCGTAGGGGAGGTTCCAGTCGAACGGTGCGCTCATCTCCGCGAGCGTAACGCCATGGCGATTTCGGACGCGATGCTTCGCCGTGGCATTATGCCCGCGGGGCGGCGGCGCAGACCCTCACGCCGTCAGCAGCGGTGCCATCCAGGTCAGCTCGGCGGGCAACTGCGAGCTCCAGAATCCCCCGTCGTGCCCACCGGGCGAGAAGCCGCCGGCCGGCGGATTGGGCAGTTGCGCGATGAACTGCTTTGTCGCGCTGTAAAACGGATCGCTGTCGCCGCAATCGATCCGAATGGGGATCGAGGCCAGGGCGGGCATGCCGAACACCGAGTTCGCCGCGAAGTCGTCGGGGCCGTCGAACGCGCCGGGTGCGGCCGCGCCCGACGACATCCACAGTGCGGGGCTCACCGCGCAGATCGCCGCGGTGCGGCCCGGTCCCAACCGACCGCCCAGCAGCAATGCGCCGTAGCCGCCCATCGACCAGCCCAGGAACGCCACCCGTGAGGTGTCCAGATTCTGGTTGCCCAGCATCGGGATCAGCTCGTCGAGCACCATGGCGCCGCTGTCCTCGCCGGAAGACCGTTTGTGCCAATAGCTGCCGCCGCCGTCGACGGCGACCACCGCGAACGGCGGTAGTCCGGCGTCGACGGCCTGCGCCAGACCGTGTTCGACGCCGCCCGCCATCACGGTGGACGCGTCACTGCCCTTGCCGTGCAGCGCGATCACGGGTCGCAGCGGCTTCGTCTGGCCCGGCGGACGCGCGATGGCCCAATTCGTGTTCACGCCGCCACGCGCGGCGGAGACGAAGGAACCGGTCACCATGGTGGGCGCGGCCGCCGCCGGGGGAGCCGGATCGCGAGGCGGGCTCGGCGCCAAAGGCACCTGGGTGCCGGCCGTCGACACCGGCGTGGCATGAGATGTGCGTGGCTGTAACAGGATGTCGAGTCCGTACGCGCCGACTGCGCCGAGGGCCGCGCCGGCGCCGAGGCCGAGCACGGCGCGGCGGCTCAAGTCGGGCATGCGGGCCATCATGCCATGTTCGTTCGGCGGGCCGTTTGGCCGAAATGGCAATGCAGTACCACTTTGGCTGGCACGATGGCTACTCGTGACTGCAGCGGTTACTCCGAAAGGAGAACGTCGACGGTACGCGCTCATCAGCGCCGCCGCCGAGCTGCTCGCCGAGGGCGGGTTCGAAGCGGTGCGCCACCGGGCGGTCGCCGGGCGGGCCGGATTGCCGTTGGCGTCGACCACCTATTACTTCTCCTCCCTCGACGATCTGATCGCACGCGCGGTCGAGCACATCGCGATGATCGAGGTGGCGCAGCTTCGGTCGCGGGTCACCGCGTTGTCCCGGCGGCGCCGCGGGCCGGAGACCATCGCCGAGGTGCTGGCGGACCTGCTCGTCGGGGACGTGTCGGGCCCGGGACTCACCGAGCAGCTGATCTCGCGCTATGAGCGACACATCGCGTGCACCCGCCTGCCCGCGTTGCAGGAAACCATGCGACGCAGCCTGCGGCAGCGCGCCGAGGCCGTCGCGGAGGCCATCGAGCGCTCGGGCCGCTCCGTGCACATCGAATTGGTGTGCACGCTGATCTGCGCGGTCGACGGGTGTGTGGTGTCGGCCCTGGTCGAGGGCCGGGATCCGCGCGCGGCGGCGCAGGGCGCGGTGGTCGATCTCATCGAGGTGCTCGCCCCCATCGATCAGCGCCCCGTGCAGATCTGACCCGGCAGCGACGGCGTCACGATGCACCCGCTGCCAACGTCGCCGTAGATCGTCATCCCGGCCGGGCGGCGGTGCGCGTACAACGCCACGTAGGCACAGACGACCGCGTCGACCGGATCCTCGGCGCGGCGCAGCTCGCATTTGCGGTGCGCGGCGGCCACGGCCGTCCGCAACGCGACCCAGCCCTCGTGCGCGGCGACGCGCAGCGGGATCGGGGCCTGCGCGAGCCGTTCGAGCCCGTCCATCAGTAACAGCAGCTCGGACTTGAGCCGGTCGACGCTACGGCCCGGCTTGGCCTTGTACTTCAGGGTGCGCTCCAACCCGAACAGCGCGACTGTCGCCGCATGCGGGTAGACCTCGAGGGCGCGACGGCCGACCGGTGCCCGAGGATCCAGGTCGAGGCCGAGCGCCGCGGCCAGGCGTCCGCCGCGGGGGCCGTTGGCGAATTCGGGCTTTCCGGTGTTGCAGGGGTGGGCGCCGGCCTCGAACCGGCGGAAGTCGCAGTTGAGCGCGGTCTCGGCCGGGCGCTGGCCGGTCGGGTTGTTCACCACCAGAGGCGCGTCGAAGGCGACGACGCAATCGCCCCGCACGTAGGGCCGCAACGCGGCCAGGATCTCGTCGTCGTCGCGGGCCGCGCCCACGCTCACCAACTCGCCGTCGGAGTCGACGACGGCGACGCCGGTCGGGTTGCGACCCGCCCAGGCGAGGTCGACACCGGCGAAGTACATCCGCACAGGGTATGACCGCGACGCAACGAGGGTATGGCGGCATCGAATGTAACGCCACGGTGATTTTCGGCACGATTTTTCGCCGCCACGTTACGCCCGGTGATGAGAAGACCCGGGCGCGACGACCGTAAGCTGTGTGTTCGTGAGGACCAAGTGAGCATTCCGAATGTGCTGGCCACCCGGTACGCCAGCGCCGAGATGGTCGCGATCTGGTCGCCGGAGGCCAAGATCGTCGCGGAGCGTCGGCTGTGGCTCGCGGTGCTGCGCGCGCAGGCGGAGCTGGGCGTCGCCGTGCCCCCACAGGCGATCGCCGACTACGAGCGGGTGCTCGAGGACGTCGACCTGTCGTCGATCGCGGACCGTGAACGGGTCCTGCGCCACGACGTCAAGGCCCGCATCGAGGAATTCAACGCGCTGGCCGGTCACGAGCATGTGCACAAAGGCATGACCAGCCGCGACCTGACCGAGAACGTGGAGCAGCTGCAGATCCGGCGGTCGCTGGAGCTCGTCTTCGCGCACGGGGTTGCGGTCGCGGCGCGGCTCGCCGAGCGGGCCGTCGCCTATCGCGACCTGGTGATGGCCGGGCGCAGCCACAATGTCGCCGCCCAGGCCACGACGCTCGGCAAGCGATTCGCGTCGGCGGCCCAGGAGACGCTGATCGCGTTGACCAGGCTGCGCGAGTTGATCGACCGTTATCCGCTGCGTGGCATCAAGGGACCGATGGGCACGTCGCAGGACATGCTCGACCTGCTGGACGGCGACGCGGCCAAGCTCGCCGAACTCGAGCGGCGCATCGCCCAATTCTTGGGTTTCGCAACGGTTTTGACCAGCGTCGGGCAGGTGTATCCGAGGTCGCTGGACCATGACGTGATTTCGGCGCTGGTGCAGCTGGGCGCGGGAGCGTCGTCGATGGCGCACACCATTCGGCTGATGGCCGGCCACGAGCTGGTCACCGAGGGGTTCGCGCCGGGCCAGGTCGGCTCGTCGGCGATGCCGCACAAGATGAACACCCGCAGCTGCGAACGGGTCAACGGCCTGCAGGTGGTGTTGCGCGGGTACGCGTCGATGGCCGCCGAGCTAGCGGGTGCGCAGTGGAACGAGGGCGACGTCTTCTGCTCCGTGGTGCGCCGAGTGGCATTGCCGGACAGCTTTTTTGCCATCGACGGGCAGATCGAGACCTTCCTGACGGTGCTCGACGAGTTCGGCGCCTATCCGGCGGTGATCGCTCGCGAGCTGGACCGCTACCTGCCCTTCCTGGCCACCACCAAGGTGTTGATCGCCGCGGTGCGTGCCGGCATGGGCCGCGAGGCCGCGCATCACGTGATCCGCGAACACGCGGTCGCGACGGCGCTGGCCATGCGGGAACGCGGGGCCGAGCCCGATCTGCTGGATCGGCTGGCCGCCGACGACCGGCTGCCGTTGGACCGGGCGGCCCTGGACGCCGCGCTGGCGGACAAGAAGGCCTTCACGGGCGCGGCCGGTGACCAGGTGGACGAGGTGGCGGCACTGGTGGACGCGCTGGTGAGCCGCTACCCGGACGCCGCCAAGTACGCCCCGGGTGCGATCCTGTGACCCTGGCCGGCGCACTCGCGGAGATCGATTTCACCGATCTCGACAACTTCGCCAACGGATTTCCGCACGACCTGTTCGCCATCCATCGCCGCGAGGCGCCGGTGTACTGGCACCCACCGACCGACAACACCCCGGACAACGAGGGCTTCTGGTCGGTCGCCACCTACGCGGAAACGCTTGAGGTTCTCAAGGATCCGGTGACGTACTCGTCGGTCACCGGGGGCGAACGGCCCTACGGCGGCACGCTGTTACAGGACCTGGCGATCGCCGGGCAGGTGCTCAACATGATGGACGACCCGCGGCATTCGCAAATCCGGCGACTGGTCAGCTCCGGGCTGACGCCGCGCATGATCCGTTTGGTGGAAGACGATCTGCGGACCAGGGCGCGCCGGCTGCTCGACGCCGTGGTGCCGGGCGAGCCGTTCGACTTCCTGGTCGACATCGCCGCCGAGCTACCGATGCAGATGATCTGCATCCTGCTGGGAGTCCCCGAATCCGAACGGCATTGGCTGTTCGAGGCGATCGAGCCGCAGTTCGATTTCGGGGGTTCGCGCAAAGCGTCGCTCTCGCAGCTGTCGGTGGAAGAGGCCGGGTCGCGGATGTATGACTACGGCCGGCAACTGATCGCGTCCAAGCGTGAGAACCCGACCGATGACATGTTGTCGGTCGTGGCGAACGCGATACTCGACGATTCGGAGTCGTCGGCCCTTTCCGACCTCGAGCTGTACCTGTTCTTCAGCCTGCTGTTCAGCGCCGGCGCGGAGACCACCCGCAACGCGGTCGCGGGCGGGCTGCTGGCGCTGGCCAACCATCCGTCGCAATTACGTTCCCTGCGTGAGGATCTCAGTGCACTGCCCACCGCCGTGGAGGAGATGGTGCGGTGGACTTCACCCTCGCCGTCGAAGCGGCGCACCGCCACCCGCGACGCCACGCTGGGCGGCCGGCCGATCGAGGCCGGACAGAAAATACAGATCTGGGAGGGTTCGGCGAATCGCGACGCCAGCGTGTTCGACCACGCCGACACATTCGATATCGCCCGGAAACCCAACCCGCACCTGGGATTCGGTCAGGGTGTGCACTACTGCCTGGGCGCCAACCTGGCCCGGCTGGAACTGCGGGTGCTGTTCGAGGAGTTGCTCTCCAGGTTCGGTGCCGTGCAGGTGGTCCGGCCGGTCGAATGGGCCCGCAGCAACCGGCATACCGGCATCCGGCACCTCGTCGTGGAGCTACGCGAAGACCAGTGACGATCCGGTTCGCCGATATCGAGCCCTCACCCGATGTGTTCGCTGCGGTGATGGCAACCGGCATCTTGTCGATCGGTGCGAAAAATCACGGGTACCGGTTGATCAGCGACACGATGGGTGTCATCGCCACCCTGGGTCTGGTCCTCCTGGTTGCCCTCGTTGTCGCGAAGGGTTGCGCCACCGGACACAAGCTGCGCTGGGATCTGACCGATCCCGACGTCACGCTGCGGATGATCACCTTCGTCGCCGCCTGCGCGGTGATCGACACGCGCCTGTCGTCGAATGTGTGGGTGGCGCGCGTGCTCGGTGCCGTCGGGCTGGCGTCGTGGCTGGTGCTGATCCTGCTCAGCGCGCGAAACATGTTGGCGCACCGCTGGTCCGCGCTGCGCGACCGCGCCCACGGCGCCTGGCAGCTGGGCAGCGTCGGAACATCGGGTTTGGCGATCGTGATCGCCCGGGCGGCCCGTCACACCGGTCATCACTGGTGGCTCGCGGTGGCGGTGGCCGCGTGGGTGGCGGCGCTGTGCATCTACGGCCTGATGACCTGGCTGACCCTGTGGCGCGTGGTCAATGAACGACAGGACCGCGACGGCTTCGAACCGGATACCTGGATCCTGATGGGCGGCATGGCGATTGCGACGCTGGCCGGCGACAACATCCACGCCGTGGCCCCCGCCTGGCTGGCCGGCCCGGTGCGCGTAGTCACCATCGTGACCTGGGTGACGGCCACCCTGTGGATACCGCCGCTCATCTACTTCGCGCTGCACCGCATCCGGCGGTATCCGAACATGCTGCGGTTTGCCGGCGTGTGGTGGGCGTTCGTGTTCCCACTGGGCATGTATTCGGCGGCCAGCTTCGCCATGGCCATCGAGATCGGTCAGCGATCGCTGCTCACCGTCTCGCTGGTGTTCTTCTGGGACGCGTTGGCGGCCTGGCTGATTGTGGTCGCCGCGGGGCTGCTCCTGTTGTCGCGGGCGCTGCTGCTAAGCCCCGCGGATCGCGATACCCGCCGAGCGTAATTCAAGCGCGGCCAGGGCCCCGATGGTGACCGGGTCCTCACGGCGCCACCCGCCGACCGGGTCCGCGCTGACGGCCATCAACTTGCGTGGTGGGCGGTTGGTCAACGCACGCAGCGCGAGCAACTGCGCACCGGCCGGGGTTGCGGCCAACGCGGTCACCGTCAGCTTGCGCCGAAAGAAGCGAACCCGCAGAAACAACCAAGGGATCACCGCGACGAGGATCGGGAGCGCGACGACCGCCATCGCCAGCAGCACCGCGAGCCAGCTCGCCGCGGTGTCCAGGTCGTGGCCCGCACCCGCGATGTCCAGCGCGGCCTGGCTGGCGGAGTTGAGCGGCTTGCTGACCGTGTCGCCCACCACCGGGATGTGCTGGGCGCCGTGGCCGGCGGACGCGAGGTTGCCGGCGATGCCGTCCGCGCCGCTCTCGACCTGGCGGCCCGCGTCGGCGATGGTCGCGATGGCGTCGTAAACCGCCAGGGCGACGAGGAGCCACAGCGCCGTCCACACGACGACGGCGAAGTCGCTGAACAGCTGGGCGGCCAGCCGGCCGGGCCTGGTGGAGTAGGGCAGAAACCGCGGTGTCATAGCCCGATCCCAGCACAAGCCGCGTCGTCAGGTGCCCGATAGGCTGACCGGATGCCCGCACTGTCCGACTACCAGCATCTGGCCAGCGGCAAGGTCCGTGAGCTGTATCGCGTCGACGACGAACACCTCCTATTGGTCGCCACCGACCGCATCTCGGCGTACGACTTCGTCCTGGACAGCACTATCCCGGACAAGGGCCGCATCCTGACGGCGATGAGCGTCTTCTTCTTCGGTCTCGTGGACGCCCCCAATCATTTGGCCGGGCCGCCGGATGACCCGCGCATCCCCGACGAGGTGCTGGGCCGGGCCCTGGTGGTGCGGTGGCTGGACATGCTTCCGGTCGAATGCGTGGCACGCGGTTACCTGACCGGCTCGGGGCTCCTGGACTACCAGGCGACCGGCAAGGTCTGCGGCATCACCTTGCCCCCGGGACTGGTCGAAGCCAGCCGGTTCGCCGAACCGCTGTTCACCCCGGCGACCAAGGCCGCGTTGGGGGACCACGACGAGAACGTCTCGTTCGCCCGCGTGATCGAGATGGTGGGCGGGGTGCGCGCCAACCAACTGCGCGACCGCACGTTGCAGATCTACGTTCAGGCCGCCGACCATGCGCTGAGGAAAGGAATCATCATCGCGGACACCAAGTTCGAGTTCGGCACCGACCGCGACGGCAACCTGCTACTGGCCGACGAGATCTTCACCCCGGATTCGTCACGGTACTGGCCGGCCGACGAGTACCAGGTCGGCGTGGTCCAGAACAGTTTCGACAAACAGTTCGTCCGCAACTGGCTCACCAGCCCCGACTCCGGGTGGGACCGCCACGGCACGCTACCCCCGCCGCCGCTCCCGGACGACATCATCGAGGCGACCCGTGGCCGCTATATCGAGGCCTACGAACGCATTTCCGGCCTGAGCTTCGGCGACTGGATCGGCCCCGCCGCATGAGCGAGTCGCACCTTGCCGGTCCCGTGCCACCCGTCGCCAAGCGGGTGGACAGCCGGCGCGAGCACCACGGTGACGTCTTCATCGACCCCTATGAGTGGCTGCGCGAGAAGACGAACCCCGACGTGATCGCCTACCTCGAGGCGGAAAACAGCTACGTCGACCAGATGACCGCCCACCTCGAACCGTTGCGGCAACAGATCTTCGACGAGATCAAGGCGCGTACCAAGGAAACCGACCTGTCGGTACCGACGCGGCAGGGCCAGTGGTGGTACTACGCCCGCACGTTCGAAGGCAAGCAGTATCGCGTCCAGTGCCGTTGCCCGGTAAGTGATCCCGACGACTGGAACCCGCCGACCCTGGACGAGAACACCGACATTCCCGGCGAACAAATCTTGCTCGATTCGAACGTCGAAGCCGAGGGTCACGAATTTTTCTCCCTGGGCGCCGCAACCGTCAGCCTCGACGGAAACCTGCTGGCGTACTCCGTCGACACCCTCGGCGATGAACGCTATACGTTGCGGTTCAAGGATTTACGCACCGGCGAGCTGTATCCGGACGAGATCGCCGACATCGGCGCGGGTGCGACCTGGGCCGCGGACAACCGCACCGTGTACTACCTCACCCTGGACGCGGCCCATCGCCCCGACAAGGTGTGGCGGTATCGGGTGGGCTCCGGTGCGGAATCGGAGCTGGTGTACCACGAAGCCGACGAGAAGTTTTGGCTCGGCGTGGGACTCACCAGAAGTGAGGCCTACGTCTTCATCGCCTCCGGTTCCTCGATCACCTCCGAATTCCGCTACGCCGACGCCACCGATCCGCAGGCGCAGTTCACCGTCGTGCTGCCGCGCCGCGAAGGCGTCGAGTATTCGGTCGAACATGCGGTGGTGGGCGGGCAGGACCGGTTCTTGATCCTGCATAACGACGACGCGGTCAACTTCACGCTGACCGAGGCGCCGGTCAGCGATCCCACCCAGCAGCGCACGCTGATCCCGCACCGCGACGATGTCCGACTCGACGGGGTGGACGCCTTCGCCGGCCATCTCGTGGTCAGCTACCGGCGTGAGGCGCTGCCGCGGCTCGCGCTGTGGCGCGTCAACTCCGACGGCACATACGCGGAGCCCGAAGAGGTTTCGTTCGATTCCGAACTGATGTCGGCCGGCCTGGCCGGCAACCCGAATTGGGGCGCGCCCAAGCTGCGGATCCGGGCGGGGTCTCTGGTCATTCCGGCACGGGTCTACGACATCGACTTCGTCACCGGCGAACGCACCCTGCTGCGCGAGCAACCCGTACTCGGCGATTATCGCCCGGACGATTACGTCGAACGGCGCGACTGGGCGGTCGCCGAGGACGGCGCCCGGATCCCGGTCTCGGTCGTGCACCGCTCAGGAATCGAATTCCCAGCGCCCGCGCTGGTTTACGGCTACGGAGCCTACGAGATCTGCACCGATCCGAGTTTCTCCATCGCCCGGTTGTCGCTGTTGGATCGGGGAATGGTGTTCGCGATCGCCCACGTCCGCGGCGGCGGCGAGATGGGCCGGCTGTGGTATGAGCACGGCAAGCTCTTGGAGAAGAAGAACACCTTCACCGACTTCGTCGCGGTGGCAAGGCATTTGGTGGATTCCGGAGTAACCCGCCCGCGCCGGCTGGTGGCGTTGGGGGGCAGTGCCGGCGGACTGTTGATGGGGGCGGTGGCCAACCTGGCGCCGGAACTCTTTGCCGGAATCCTCGCGCAGGTACCGTTCGTCGACCCGCTGACCACCATTTTGGATCCCTCCTTGCCGCTGACCGTCACCGAGTGGGACGAATGGGGAAACCCGTTGGCGGACAAGGACGTCTACTCCTACATGAAGTCCTATTCCCCGTATGAGAACGTCGAGGCAAAGCCGTATCCGGCGATCCTGGCGATGACCTCGCTCAACGACACGCGGGTCTACTACGTGGAACCCGCAAAATGGGTCGCGGCCCTGCGACACCTCAACGCGAACGGCAGCCCGGTCCTGCTGAAGACCCAGATGAATGCCGGGCATGGCGGCGTCAGCGGTCGCTACAAGGGTTGGGAGGAAACCGCGTTCCAGTATGCGTGGCTGCTGGCCACCGCCGACGGCGACCGTTATGGCGGCGGCCGGGACGGCTAGCTCGAGGATCAGCCGAGCCGGGCGCTAGTCGTCGCCGACGGGCGGGGTCGCCAGCCTCCTGGGCAGGAAGGATGCCGGGACGACGGTGAACGCCACCAGCACGACCGCCAGCACGAACACCGTCGTATAGGCGTGCGCCAGGTGGTGCGACACGTGGCTGGCCAGATCGGGCGTCATCGTCTGCCCGGGAAGGGCCGACGGGTCAATGCTTCGCTTGCCGGCGGGCGGGCGCACCCCGGCCATCTCGTTCGCCGCCATCAGGGCTTCGTTGCGATTGAACTGATTGGTCAGGATCACCGCCATGAGCGCGGCCCCGATCGACCCGCCCACTTGCTGATTCACGCTGATCAACGTCGTCCCGCGGGCCACCTGACGCGGGGTAAGCGCCTGCATGAGCGCCGCGGAAAGCGGCGTGGTGGTCAAGCCGGCACCCAGGCCCATGATCGCGAGCCCGGACACCAAGACCGGCGAGTATTCGGCCTGCGTGGCGACGCCGTAGGTGAACACGCCCAGACCCGCTGCCATCAGGGGCAGGCCGATCAGCACGATGTTGCCGGGACCGTGCTTGTCCATGAAGGCCCCGCCGATCGGCATCGTCAATACGGCCCCGATTCCGATCGGCAGCATGTGCAGCCCGGACTGCATCGGCGTCTCGTGGCTGACGATCTGGAAGTAGCTCGGGATCAGCAGCCCTACGCCGACTGAGGCGGCCCCGAACACCAGCATCGTCACGTTGACCTCCGTGACCACGGGGTTGCGGAACAGCCGCAGGTCGATCAGGGGGTGATCGGTGCGATGCCACGCATGCACGATGAACGCGCCGATCAATGCCAGGCCGAGCAGCGCCGGCCCCAGCACGTAAGGGTCGGTGATCGTGTGCCGACCCGGAATGGAGCACACCCCGCACAGGAAGATCGCCACCCCGGGGGAGAGCAACAGCGCACCGGTGATGTCGAGGGCCTCCGAGGGGGCCGAGCGATCCTTCGCGAACATGATCGCGGCCAGCGCGAACGCGGTCAGCCCGATCGGCAGGTTGATCAGGAAGATCCACTTCCAGCCATACGCACCGATCAGCCAACCCCCCAGGATGGGCCCCCCGATGGGGCCGAGGAGGATCGGGATTCCCCCCACCGCCATGAGGCGGCCGACCCGTTTGGGCCCGGCCTCACGCGTCAAGATGACGAAGCTGAGCGGCAGCAGCATGCCGCCGCCCACCCCTTGCACCACCCGGAACAAAATCAGCAGCAAGATGTTCGGTGCCACCGCGCACAGCAGCGACCCCAGCGTGAAGATCAGGACCGAACCCATGAAAAGTCGCTTGGTGCCGAACCGATCCGCCGCCCATCCGGTGATCGGGATCACGGTCGCAAACGCGAGCATGTAGCCGGCGATGGTCCACGAGACGACCGCCTGAGTGGACCCGAACTGATCGATGAAGGTGCGTTGCGCGACGGCGACGACGGTGCTGTCCAGGACGGCCATGATGCAGGCCAGGCCACAGACTCCGGCGATCCGGAACAGCGCTGCGTCGAGCTTGTCCGGGTACTCGTCTGGGTGCCGCGACGGACCCGGCTCGATGGGCAACGGAACGGTGAAAGATGCGGAACGGGTGTTCTCCATGGCGCCGCTGAGCATATCCACCCGGCTAGCCGTGCTGAGGCGTTTTTACTCGTATTCGCCGCTATTACCACGCGTGTAATTCCTGCCGCGCAGAGGCGGCGCGGACGGCAGTTTAAAGCGAAAAAATCGGCTTTTCGCGGGCTACAGGACGCGAATGCGTTGTTCGCCGGCAGTTTCGCTTGCCGGCTTTTTCGGCAAAAAGGACGCCGGAATGATCGTGCAAACCACCAGCACGACGGCAATCACGAATACCGCGGTATACGCGTGGGAAAGATCATGCACCACATTCCCCCAAAAGCCCGGGACAAGGGCCTGCCGGGGGATTGCGGATTGGTCCACCGGCACCCCGTCGACGGTCGCACGCTGATGCAGGGCAGCAACCTTGTTTGCCGCGACGATATTTTGGCTCCGATTGAACTGATTGGTCAGGATCATCGACATCAGCGCGGTCCCCATCGAGCCGCCCACCTGGTGGTTGACGCTCATCAAGGTGGTTCCCCGGGCGATTTGATGCGGTGCCAGCGCCTGCACGGCCGCGACCGACAACGGCATCATCGTGCAGCCCATGCCCAGGCCCGTGACCGCCAGCGCCACCAGCAGCACAGGTAGATAGTGCGCCTGCTTGGCCACCCCGAACGCGAAGGCCCCCAGCCCGGCCGTGATCAGCACAATCCCGACCAGCACGATTTTGCCCGGCCCTTGCCTGTCCACCAGCGGCCCGGTCAGCCGCATGGTCAGCATGGCGCCGAGCCCCTGCGGGATCAGGTGCACGCCCGCCTGCATCGGCGTTTGGTGCAGCACCTGCTGGAAGTAGCTCGGAAGCAGCAGGCCGGCGCCGAAAAAGGCGGTCGCGAACACCAGCATCGTCACATTGGCGTGGGTCAGCACCGGATTGCGGAAGAGCCGCAGATCGATCAACGGATGATCCGCCCGGTGCCAGGCGTGCGCGACGAACCCCGCGATCAATGCCAGTCCGATCGTCGCCGGGATCACCACATGGCGGTCGGCCACGGTGCCGCGGCCCGGGACGGACGACACCGCGAACAGGAACATGGCCAGGCCGGGGGAGAGCAGCAGCACGCCGACGGCGTCGAACGTTTCCGACCGGACCGGATGGTCGCGGGGGAACACGATCGCCGCGAGAACAATGGTGAGCAGTCCGATCGGCACGTTGATCAGGAAGATCCATCGCCAGCTCGAGGTGTCGATCAGCCAGCCGCCCAGGATCGGGCCGCCGATCGGGGCGAGCAGCATCGGGATGCTCAGGATCGACATCAGGCGCCCGAGCCGGGCGGGGCCGGCCTCACGGGTCAAGATCATGAACCCCAACGGCAGCAGCATGCCGCCGCCGACACCCTGAACCACCCGAAAGATGATGAGCTGCAAGATGTTTGCGGCAATCGCGCACAGCAGTGATCCGAGCATGAATGCCAGCACGGAGCCTATGAACAGCCGCTTGGTGCCGAACCGGTCGGCGGCCCACCCGGTTATCGGGATCACTGTCGCCAGGGCGAGCGTGTAGCCCGTCATCGTCCAGGCCACGACCGCCTGCGAGGACGCGAACTGGTCGATGAAGGTGCGTTGCGCGACGCTGACCACCGTGACATCCAGGATCGCCATGACCGTGGCCAAGATGCACACGCCGGAGATCCGCAACAGCTCGGCGTCCAACTTGTCGGGATACTCCCGTGTGTCGGCGCCCGGCTGCCCCGCGGGGGCATGGGGCAGCGGCGCTCCGGCCGCTGCGTAGGAGGCCTCGTCCATGGCGTTGCTTAGCATATCGAACAGATCGTGTCCGCCGGCGCCGGTGGCCGTTTGCTGGACCGCCCCTGAAATTCCGGTCGCCGAACCCAGTTATCGCTTTTGGGTGAGCGCATATACGCCTGCTGTCTGCGTGTCCTTCACCGTTCCGACACTTGCGGTCGGCAAACTGCTGGTGTGTCTGGAAAATTGATCGTTTCGGTCTCGGGGATCGGGGAACGCACCCTGCCCGACGTCGAGGCGTTCTGCGCGCAAATGGATGCCCGTGAGGTACCGGTTTCGCTGCTGGTGGCTCCCCGCCTGTCCGGCGGCTACCGACTCGACAGCGACCCGAAAACCGTTGACTGGCTGACCGCCCGCCGCGCCGGTGGCGACGCGATCGTGTTGCACGGCTACGACGATGCCCTCACCAGGAAGCGCCGCGGTGAGTTCGCGATTTTGCGGGCGCATGAGGCCAATCTGCGCTTGATGGCCGCCGACCGGGTCCTCGAGCACCTCGGTTTACGCACGCGGCTGTTCGCGGCTCCCGGCTGCGTGGTTTCGCCCGGTGTCGTCAAAGCATTGCCGGGCAACGGTTTTCGGATGCTGGCCGATTTGCATGGGATCACCGACCTGGTGCGGCACACCACCGTGCGGGCGCGGGTTCTCGGCATCGGCGAGGGTGTTCTCGCCGAGCCGTGGTGGTGTCGCACGGTCGTGCTGTCCGCCGAGCGGATCGCCCGGCGCGGCGGCATCGTGCGGGTGGCGGTCGCCGCGCGGCATCTCCGCAAACCCGGACCGCTGCAGGCGATGCTGGACGCGGTCGACCTGGCGTTGATGCACGACTGCACACCGACGGTGTATCGCTGGCGTCGTGACAAGGCCTTGCTCGACGCCGCCTGACGAATCGACTGCCTGACCTGCTGTCCGGGGCACTACCCTGGACCGACATGAGCGTTTCTTCGGTTGCCGGGTTCGGCGCTGATGCCATCGTCGTCGGGGCGGGGCTGTCCGGCCTGGTCGCCGCCTGCGAACTGGTGGATCGCGGCCTGCGGGTGCTGATCCTCGACCAGGAGAACAGCGCCAACCTGGGCGGGCAGGCGTTCTGGTCCTTCGGCGGTCTGTTCTTCGTCGACAGCCCCGAGCAGCGCCGGTTGGGCATCCGCGACAGCCACGAGCTCGCGCTGCAGGACTGGCTGGGTACGGCGGCGTTCGACCGGCCCGAGGACTACTGGCCGCGCCAATGGGCCCATGCCTACGTCGATTTCGCCGCGGGGGAGAAGCGCAGCTGGCTGCGCGCCCGCGGGCTCAAGCTTTTCCCTTTGGTGGGGTGGGCCGAGCGCGGCGGGTATGACGCACAGGGGCACGGCAATTCGGTTCCGCGCTTCCACATCACCTGGGGCACCGGGCCCGCGCTGGTCGAGATCTTCGCCCGTCAACTGCGCGACCGCTCCACGGTGCGCTTCGCGCACCGCCATCAGGTCGACGAGTTGATCGTCGAGAATGACGCGGTGACGGGCGTCCGGGGGACGGTGCTGGAGTCCTCAACCGCGCCGCGCGGCGTCGCCTCGTCACGAAAGGCTGTCGGGGAGTTCGAGTTCCGAGCCGCTGCGGTGATCGTGACGAGTGGTGGCATCGGGGGGAACCACGAGCTGGTGCGCAAGAATTGGCCGAAGCGGATGGGCCGCGTGCCCGAGCAATTGCTCAGCGGCGTGCCGGCACACGTCGACGGCCGGATGATCGGCATCACGCAGAAGGCCGGCGCGCGGGTGATCAACCCGGACCGGATGTGGCACTACACCGAGGGCATCACCAACTACGACCCGATCTGGCCGCTGCACGGAATTCGCATCATCCCGGGCCCGTCGTCGCTGTGGCTGGATGCGAACGGCAAGCGGTTGCCGGTTCCCCTGTATCCCGGTTTCGACACACTTGGCACGCTCGAGTACATCACCCGATCCGGGTTCGACTACACGTGGTTTGTGTTGAACGCCAAGATCATTGAGAAGGAATTCGCGCTTTCCGGGCAGGAACAGAATCCCGATCTGACCGGGCAGAGCGTGCGCGAGCTGCTGCGGAACCGGGCACGCTCCGGACCGCCGGGGCCCGTGCAGGCGTTCGTCGATCGGGGCGTGGACTTCGTCAGTGCGGATTCGTTGCGCGACCTGGTGTCCGCGATGAACAAGCTGCCCGACGTGCAACCGCTGGACTACGCCACGGTGGAGGCCGAGGTCACCGCGCGGGACCGGGAGGTCGCCAACAGGTTCAGCAAGGACGGCCAGATCACCGCGATCCGTGCGGCCCGCGGCTATCTGGGCGACCGGCTGGGCCGGGTCGTGGCGCCGCACCGGTTGACCGATCCGAAGGCCGGGCCGATGATCGCGGTCAAGCTGCACATCTTGACGCGAAAGACGCTGGGCGGCATCGAAACCGATCTTGCCGCACGGGTGTTGACCTCCGACGGCACTCCGCTGAGCGGGCTGTACGCCGCCGGCGAGGCGGCCGGCTTCGGCGGCGGGGGCGTGCACGGCTACCGCGCGCTGGAGGGCACATTCCTGGGTGGATGCATCTTCTCGGGCCGCGCCGCCGGCCGCGGCGCCGCCGACGACATCACCTAGCTGCTCGCGCTAGAAGGTGACGGCGTCCTCTTCGGGCAGCACCTGGAAGTCGGTGCTGGTCATCTCGGTGAGCCGGCCGTAGTAGATGCCACGCGCATCGGGGGCGATGATCCCCTGGTGGATGGGGACGGCGCGCGCTGGTGCCACCGCGCGAAGGTAATCGACCGCTTCCGAAACCTTCATCCACGGGGCCGCCGCCGGGGTGGCCAAAACGTCCACCGGCTCGTCGGGCACGAACAGCGCGTCGCCGGGATGCATCAACCGGGCGGGATGCTCGCCGTCGCCGATGAGAAACGAAATGTTCTCGATCACAGGGATTTCCGGGTGGATGACGGCGTGCTTGCCCCCCAAGGCCCGCACGGTCAGCTCACCGATCTGCAGCTCGTCGCCGACGTGTACCTCGCGGCAGGGCGCGCCGAGTTGCGCGGTGGTCTGTGGGTCGGCATACAACGCGACATCCGGGTTACCCTCGAGCAGTGCCGGCAACCGTTTCCCGTCGACGTGGTCGGGGTGCTGATGAGTGATCAAGATGGCGGTTAAGCCGGTGATTCCCTCGAAACCGTGGGCGAAGGTACCGGGATCAAACAGCACGCGTGTCTGGTCGAACTCGGCGAGTAGGCACGAATGACCGAAATGCGTCAGTTGCATATCTACGATTGTGCCTTGATGGACAAGCTGCCGCTGCGCGTGATCCTGGCCACGATGCTGGTCGCCGGCGGCCTCGCGGTCGCGCTGGTCGTCGTCATCCCTGCGCACGGCGAGCCCGAGACCTGCCCCGCCATGTGCGACCGGATCCCCAACACCGCGTGGATCGATCAGCGTGCCGTGCCGCTGGACGCGGTGTACCACTGGCCCGCGCTCGCCGGTCAGGCGGTCCAGACGACGGGCTCGGCGCCCGGCCCCCGGTTTCGGTTCGAGGAGCTGTGCGCCACGCCGGCCACCGCTCGGGACCCCCGCGACTCGGCGGTCTCCGCCCGCTCGACGGTGCAGCATCCGGACGGTCAGTGGCAGTTGCAGGCCCAGATCCTGCATTGGCGCGGTGATACGGCCCGCGGTGGTGAGATCGCGGCCGAGGCGTTCCGTAGCGCCGTCGCCGCGTTGCGGAGTTGCCAGCAGCGTGCGCCGCAGCAATCGCCGTCGTTGACCAGCGACGACACCAACCGCATGGCCGCCGTGATCAGCGGGCCGGTGGTGATGCACACCTACCTTTTCGCCCACCCGGCCAGCAGCACGGTCAGCGAGGTCACGCTCTGGTCGACGTCCCCGCCGCAGACGCCCTGGCCGGCGATGGCCGACGACCCGGTGCTGGGCGCCATGGGCGCGCCGCTGTGCGAGGCCTACATTGCCTCGTGCCCGTGAGGGCGAGCTGCGGTTTCGCCGGTAGAGTTGGCGGCGAAACGCCAACTGAGGAGGAGCGCCGGTGGCCCGGGTGATCGTGAGCGTGATGCCCAAAGCGGAGATCCTGGACCCGCAGGGTCAGGCGATCGTCGGCGCGCTGGGCCGCCTCGGTCACCCGGGGATATCAGATGTCCGGCAGGGCAAGAGGTTTGAGCTCGAAGTGGACGACAGCGTGGACGACTCGGCGCTGGCCGAGATCGCCGAATCGCTGTTGGCGAACACCGTGATCGAGGACTGGACGATCAGCCGGGAGACGACATGACCGCACGCATCGGGATCATCACGTTTCCCGGCACGCTCGACGACGTGGACGCCGCCCGGGCGGCCCGCCGCGTCGGCGCGGAGCCGGTCAACCTGTGGCACGCCGACGCCGATTTGAAAAGCGTCGATGCCGTGGTGGTTCCGGGCGGCTTCTCCTACGGTGACTACCTGCGGGCGGGGGCGATCGCCAGGTTCGCCCCGGTGATGACCGAAGTGGTGGACGCCGCGCGGCGCGGGATGCCGGTCTTGGGTATCTGCAACGGTTTTCAAGTGCTCTGCGAGGCCGGCCTGCTGCCCGGTGCCCTGACCCGCAACGTGGGTTTGCATTTCATCTGCCGCGACGTGTGGCTGCGGGTGGCGTCGACGTCGACGGCGTGGACGTCGCGTTTCGAACCGGACGCCGATCTGCTGGTGCCGCTGAAGTCCGGCGAGGGCCGCTACGTGGCGCCCGCCGAGGTGCTCGAGGAGCTCGAGGGCGAGGGGCGGGTGGTGTTCCGGTACCACGAGAACGCCAACGGTTCGCAACATGACATCGCCGGCGTCAGCTCCGCCGACGGCCGCGTGGTGGGCCTGATGCCGCATCCCGAACACGCCATCGAGGCGCTGACCGGGCCCTCCGACGACGGCTTGGGCCTGTTCTACTCGGTGCTGGACGGGGTCCTCGCCGGCTGACCGGAAATGCCTGCGGCACAGCATAATTCGTCGAAGGCCGCGCTGATGGCGTCCGTCGCCTCATGCGGGTCGTCGAACGTCTGATCGTCGGTGAGCACGGCGACGCCGAGCCGGTCGACGTAGCTCCACACGGTGATGTTGACCGGGGCGCCGGGCGAGAGCACACCCGTGGAATAGATCTCGCTGACGGCCGCGCCGCCGAAGTGGCCGCGTTCGCGCGGTCCGACCACGCTGGATACGGCGACGTTCATCAGCTTGTTGGGCACCTCGCGCAGACCCAGCCAGCGAAATGCCGCCGGGGCGAAGGCGGTCGGCAGGTAGGCCATCATCTTCCCGTACAGCTGCGGGCCGAGGATCTCGTGGTCTTCCTTGGCGATCCGGGTGGCCACCGAGATCAGCCGGGCCCGTTCGATCGGGTCGTCGACATGCACCGGCAGCGAAATCATCAGCCCGCTGATCTCGTTGCCGGTGATCCGGTCCGACTTGTCGGTGGCGGTCGGCACCGACGCGATGATCGGGCGGTCGGCCGCGCCGTCGTAGGCCAGCAAGAGCGTTCGCAGCCCGCCGGCCGCCGTCGCCAGCACCAGATCGGTCATGGTGATGCCCAACGCTTTTGCCGTCGCCTTGGCCTGCGGCAGCGGTAACGACGTGCTGGCGAACCAGCGCCGGGGTGAGACCACATGGTTGAGGAACGTCGGGGGCGCGTCAAAAGCATCGGCGAGGTCGGGGTGGTCGCCGCGCTCGCGGGAGCGACGCCGCACCCGCATCATCCCCACGGCCGCGTCTTTGAGCAGCCGTGGCAGTTGCGCGAGTTGCCGGACGTGGTCGCGCGCGGCGGCGCGCAGCAGGTCGGCATCGGAAACCGTGACACCGGCTTCGTCGTTGTCGCGCTCGTCGGTGAGCCCGTCCCGCAGATCCATCGCGCGCGCCAGGAGGTTGACCGACGCGACACCGTCGGCCAACGCGTGGTGCACCTTGCCGATCAAGGCGAACCGGCCGTCGGCCAGTCCCTCGGCGAAGTGAAACTCCCACAGGGGCCGGGTGCGGTCCAGGGGGGTGGACGCCACCTCGCCGATGACCCGATCGAGCTCTCGCCGCCCGCCCGGCGCGGGCACCCGGACGCGACGGAGGTGATAGTCCAGGTCGACCTCACAGTTTTCCTGCCACATCGGGTGATGCAGGTGCCACGGGATGTCAACGAGCTTGTAGCGCAACGGTTCCAGCAGGTGAAGCCGCCGGCGCACGTGGCGGCGGAACGCGTCGAACCCGAACTCGCCGTCGCAGTCGGCCGGGTCGATGATCGCCACCTTCAGCGTGTGCGTGTGCAGGTTGGGCGTCTCGCTGTAGAGCAGCATGGCGTCCATGCCGTTGAGTCTTTTCACACGTCACCTCGCCCTGCCGACGCGACCAGGCCAACAACTATGCCGTAGGGCGCCGGCCGGCGGCGCGGATTGGCGGCATCCTCAGCCGAGGATCGGAAACCGGCGCTGTTCGGCCAACCGCTTCAGCGCGTCCTCCATGACGGCGCGGACATGGGCGTCGACCTCGTCGACGTCGGGGTCCTCACCGAAGCGCGCGATGACGTCGATCGGCTCGAGCACCTCGGTGACGACCTTTGCCGGCAGCGGCAGGTTGGGCGGGAAGATCACGCTGAGCCCGAACGGGAACCCGACGCTGACCGGCAGGATGTCCATGCGGGCCTTCGTTAGCCCCAGCTTGCGGGCCAGCCAGTTGCCCCGGGTCAAAAACAGCTGGGTCTCCTGGGCGCCGATCGACACGGTCGGCACGATCGGCACGCCGGCTTCGATCGCCGTTCGCACGTAGCCGGTGCGCCCGTTGAAGTCGATGGTGTTGGCGCTGAACGTCGGGCGGTACGAGTCGTAGTCGCCGCCGGGAAACACCAGCACCACCGCGCCCGAATGCAGGGCGGCGGCGGCGTTTTCGCGGCTGGCCTCGATCACCCCGAGGCGGCGCAGCCAGCCGTCCAAGGGCCCCATGAAGATCCCGTAATGGCCGAGCGTGTAGACCGGGCGGTCGTAGCCGAACCTTTCGTAGAAGGCCGGGGAAAAGATCAACACGTCCGGTGTCAGCATGCCGCCGGAGTGGTTGGAGACCACCAGCGCCCCACCGGACGACGGGACGTTGTCGATGTTTCGCACCTCGGCCCGGTAATACCGTTTGATGGCCGGCCCGAGCGCGTTGGCGACCCGTTCGGTGAAGGCCGGATCCCATTTGGCGGTCTCGTGATTGTCCGCCGCGCCCGCACCGCTGCCCTTCATGGCTCCCTGCTGTCGTGATCGTGCCATTTGCTATTGGTTGCCGGTGTGACGCCGGTCTCAAACCTCAGGCCATGGATGACATATGATACTTTCGAATTTGGAGAATGTCATATTCGTTTGCTGGGGGCAAACCCGGCGCTGGGGGATCATGTCCGAGAAGGTTCTTGTCACCGGGGGTTTCGGGCTCGTCGGCTCACAAACGGTGCGCCGGCTGGTCGCCGACGGCCACCGCGTGGTCGCGACGGATCTGGGCACCCCCACCCAGCGCAAGGCGGCGAGGACGCTGCCCGACGGTGTCGAGGCGCACTGGGCCGATCTGACCGACCCGGGCCATGTCGACCGCCTGCTCGCCGCGACCTCACCCACCGCCATCGTCCACCTGGCCGCGGTGATCCCGCCGGCGATCTATCGCAGCCCCGCCCTCGGGCGCCGCGTCAACGTCGACGCGACCCTCACGCTGCTGCGCGCCGCGCAGGCCCGGCCGCACCCGGTGCGGTTCATCCAGGCGTCGAGCAACGCCGTGTACGGGGCGCGTAACCCGCACCGCAGCGCCGAGCTGTTGCGCGCCGATTCCCCGATGAACCCGGCTGATCTCTACGGCGCGCACAAAGCCGAAGCGGAACAGCACATCCGGTCCTCGAACCTCGAATGGGTGATCTTGCGCCTGGGCGGGGTGATAAGCGTCGACCCGGAGGCCATGCCATTCAGCGTTGACGCACTGTTCTTCGAAAGCGCCCTGCCGACGGACGGGCGCATCCACACCGTCGATGTGCGCGACGTCGCCCGTGCGTTCGCCGCGGCGACCACGGCCGACGTCGTCGGTGAGACCCTGCTGATCGCCGGCGACGAGTCGCACCGGATTCGGCAGGGCGAGGTCGGCAAGGCGCTGGCCGCCGCCCGGGGTCTCGTCGACGTCCTGCCCGGGGGACGTCCGGGTGATCCCGACAGCGACGACGACTGGTTCGTCACCGACTGGATGGATACCGCTCGCTCCCAACAAGTCCTGCGATTCCAGCACCACTCGTGGCCGGACATGCTCGACGAGATGCGCGCGACGGCGGGGTGGCGGCGCTACCCGATGCGGTTGATCTCGCCGCTGGCGCGGCGGTTTCTCAAAAGCCGTGCGGCCTACCGGGATACGCCCGGGCGCTACGCCGATCCGTGGGGCGCCATCCGGGCGAAGCTGGGTGAGCCGCGCCCCGATGCCCCGGGTGCCGCGAGCGGCGCCTAGACCGGGCGGGCGTCAGCCGGCGTGACGCAGCAAGGACCGCTCGGCGGGCGGCAGGCCGGCGGCGGGGTCCAGCTCCTCGAAGAGCTCGGTGGCGTCCGCGATCGTCAGGTCGACGAGGGACGCGAATTCGGCGAAGGAGACTTTGCTTCGGATCCATTGCGACTTGCGGGCCACCACGCCGATGCGCTGCGGATCGCACGAGCCGTGCACGATCGCGGTGACGTGGCGGTCCTGGCGGTTCCACGTGTCGGCGAAGTGCGTCAGCCAGGGGCGGTCGGCGGCCGGAAAGTAGCACCCCGGAGTGACCCGGATGATCAACACGTCGTCGTGCGCGGGCGAGATCTCGAAATGAACGTGCAGCCGTCGCGGAGCGCCGGTGACGAAGAAGTGTTCGCCGTCGCGGTGCCCGCGAAAGTATTGCCGTCCGCGGGTGCGCAAATAGCGTTCGACAAGGTTCGCGCACATCTGCTCGTTCGTCATAGACGTATGGTGTCGCCGGCGACTTTGCGGACGCTGGGAGCCAAGCGATGTGGCGCCGAAGAATCTGTTGAGAATTCGCTGAGTGGCCCGCTGCCCGTTTATCGAGGCCCGTCGAGCGGATACAGGGCGGGAAGGTTGATCACGATCGCTTCCTGGGTGCTGCGGGCGATCACGACCTCGGCCGCGGTGTCGGGATCGGGGTTTTCTTCCCGGTGCGGAAGATACGGCGGAATGAAGACGTAGTCACCGGGTTCGGTGGCAATACGTACCTCTTGGGTGCCGTCGTGAAACACGAACTCCGGGTGGCCGCTTCGCACATAGATCGCGGTCTCCGAGTCACCGTGGTGATGGTTGTCCGAGGCGGATTTCGGCGACGCGTGCGTCTCACCCATCCAGAGCTTTTCCGCTCCGACCGACGCGCCCGATAGGGCGGCGAAGCGCCGCAGCCCCTCCGACTGTGCCGTGTCCGAGCTGATCTCGGACGCCTTGATGTGGCGCACTCGGTTGCGGGCGACCGGTGCGGCCGTGTCGTCGAAGTCGGGATGGAATCCGTCGGAGGTGGCCATGGGTCAATTATCGTCCCGGCCATCCCGATACGCTTCGAGCAATCTCAGCCACAGCTCGCTGATCGTCGGGAAGCACGGCACGGCGTGCCACAAGCGGTCGACGGTCACGTGGCCGGCGACGGCGATGGTCGCCGAGTGCAACAGCTCGGTCACGCCGGGGCCGACCATGGTGACGCCCAGCAGCCGCCCGCTCTCCTGGTCGACCACCATTCGTGCGCGGCCGGTATAACCGTCGGCGTAGAGTTTCGCCCCCATCACCACGTCCCCGATCTCGATATCGACGGCTCGGACCCGGTAGCCGGCGTCCCGGGCTTGTTGGCTTGTCAGTCCGACCGCGGCCGATTCGGGATCGGTGAAGAAGGCTTGTGGCACCGCGTAGTGGTCGGCGGTGGTCGCGTGTGCACCCCACGGGCTGGTGTCCAACGGTCTTCCGGTTGCGCGTGCTCCGATGGCCGCGCCGGCGATGCGGCCCTGATACTTGCCTTGATGCGTGAGCAGGGCGCGGTGGTTGACGTCGCCGGCGGCGTAGAGCCAGCCGTCCTCGACCGCGCCGCGCACGAGGCAGGTGTCGTCCACCTCGAGCCAGCTGCCCGGCTCCAATCCCACTGTCTCCAAGCCGATATCGTCGGTCAGCGGTGCCCGACCGGTGGCGAACAGCACCTCAGTCACGGTCAGCTCGCTGCCATCGTCCAATTCGAGGACAACGCTCGTGTCGTCCTGGCGCCGCAGCGCGCGCACCGTGACACCTACCCGCACATCGACGCCGGCGTCGCTGAGCCCGCGGGCGATCAGCTCGCCCACGAACGGTTCCATGCGGGGTAACAACCTCGACCCCCGCGACAGGAGCGTCACTTGGGAGCCCAATCCCTGCCAGGCCGTAGCCATTTCGACACCCACGCCGCCGGCGCCCACGACGGCCAGCCGCTCCGGGACCGCGCTGCTGTCGGTGGCGCGCCGGTTGGTCCACGGCTTGGCCTCTGCCATTCCGGGCAAATCGGGCAGGGCGGGACGGCTTCCGGTGCACACGACCACCGCATGCCGCGCGGTGAGCCCGACACGCTCGTCGCCGGTGGTGACGACGACTCGCCGGGGGCCGTCCAACCTTCCATGACCGCGTACCAACGTCGCGCCGATTCCGCTCACCCAATCGGCCTGGCCGCTGTCATCCCAGTCGGTCACATACCGGTTGCGGCGGCCGAAGACACCGTCGGCGCTGATGGATCCGGTGATCGCTTCCCGAGCACCGTCGACGCGTCGCGCGTCGGCGAGGGCAATGACGGGACGCAGCAACGCTTTACTGGGCACGCACGCCCAGTAGGAGCACTCGCCCCCGACGAGTTCGCGTTCGATAATGGCGACGCGCAGGCCCGCGGCGCGGGCGCGTTCGGCGGCGTTCTGCCCGATCGGTCCGGCGCCGAGCACGATGACGTCGAAGTCTCGTTCGCTAGCTATTGCCACTCTTGGCGATCCCTTCGGTTTGGGTTAGGCGCTCGGCCAGCTCGCGAAGGTTGCCGGCGACGATGTTCGGCTGCGGCAGGCTGCGGACCGGTAACGGCGCGTTGCCGCGCCGGGTGATCAGAGCCCCACTGAACCCGACGCTCTGCGCGCCGAGGGTGTCCCACACGTGTGCGGCAACCATCATGCAATCACCGGGTGTCACACGGAGCTCGTCGCACACGTACCGATAGACGGCGGGCGACGGTTTGAAGGCGCGGCGGGCATCGACGCTCAGTTGGCGCTCGAAAAAGCCGGCCAGCCCCGAATTCTGTAGCGCCGTCGGGCCGTCCGGGTTGGGTGGGGAGTTCGTCAGGGTTACCAACCGAAAACCGTTGTCGCGCAATGTGGCGAGGCCCTCGGCGGCATCGGGGTGTGCCGGCATGGTGAGCAACCCGGTCGTCAGGCGATCGAGGTGGTCATCGGTGACGTCCACCCGGTGGACGTCACCCAGCATGCGCAGCACCGCCTGAGCGAGAACGGGGAACGGCACGTACTTGCCGGCCAGTGTGATGGTCATCGAGTACTGAATGAGCTGACCGAACCACTCGCGCAGCACGCGTTCGTCGCCGAACAAGTCCGCGAAAAGCGGTGCGAGGGACTCGATGTCGATCAGCGTCTCGTTGACATCGAAAACGAGGACGGAGGGTGTCGTCATGCTAGGGCTCGACCTTTTTAACGTGGGGCACATCCGGCCGCAGATACCCCGCCAGACACATGCAAATCAATACCATTCCGACGGCCGGCCACCACAATGCGACGACTGCCGCCGCCGCGAAGACGCCGATCGTGATGAACGACCGCATGCGTAGCAGTCGGCGCACTCGCTGGGTGAGGTCCTCGTGGGCGGGCCGATCGACCACTTCCTGGCACAGCGCCAAGTAGGTGATGTTGACGAGCACGAACACCGAGGCATACAGAACCACCGGTGCGGCGGCCAGCCTGCTGTCGGCGATCCACTCGGTGGTGATCGGAATCAGCGACACCGAGAACAAGTGCGCAAAGTTCGACCACACCAATCGTGGCGTCGCCACTTGCGCGTAGCCGAACAGGTGGTGGTGATTCACCCAGACGATGGCGATGAACACGTAGCTGACCACATAGCTCAGTCCGGTGGGCCATTCCGGTAATAACGCGTTGAAGGTGTAGGACTTCGGCGGCTTGAGCTCGAGGACGAGGATCGTGATGAGGACCGCAAACACTCCGTCTGAGAATGCGCCCACCCGGTCTGGACTCGTTTTCCGCGCGGCCACGACGCCTCCTCAACCCCGCTGGTGGTTTCGTTCCTGCAAGACCCAGGCGTTCCCGTCGGGATCGCGAAAGTCGGCGAAGCTCGCGTAGTCACCGCGATCGGGGTCGGTACCCGGGAGGAACCCGCCTCTCCAGCCGCCGTCGGTGTCCTTGTGGCGGATCTCGCCGACGGTTACGCCGCGACCGATCAACTCGGCGCGGCAGGCTTCGATGTCCGGGACCACGAGGTATAGGCCCCGCACCGAGCCGGCCGGCGCGTCGGTCAATCCCACGCCGAATTGGATTGAGGCGTGCGATCCCTCGGGCGTCAATTGGATGACCCGGAACCCGGGCGCGGGCGCGTAATCGACATCGAGGGCGAAGCCGACCTGGTCGCGGTAAAACCGTAGTGACCGGTCGGGATCGGCGACGGGCAGGATGACGACTTCGATGGACATCCTCATGACGTGCCCCTTACCGGATTCCTTCCTAAGACCTCGTCGGTGTCCAACCCGCGGTCGACACCGTGCGGGATGACGGTTTGGCCTGGTTCCAGCCGAAGTTGCTTGCCGTCGAGGTACACATTGATTTTGTCCGGTTCGAAGGACACCAGGTTGCGGACGCGCGACACTTCGGTCCACGCATCGACGTAAGACCACGCTGCGTGCTGGTGGCCGCCGATGTCATAGTACGAGCAGATTCCTTTGTATGGGCAAAAGGTCTGGATAGCAACGGGTTTGAGGGCGGACTCGTCGATATCGTCGCGCTCGACGTACCATCTGGGCGCGAAGCCGGATTCATACAGGGCCACGGGTCGGTGAGTCTCGGCGATCACGCGCTCTCCATCGCGGACGACGAGATGCCGTGCCGTGGAACGGATGTCGATGCGGTGGTAAGCGTCCGCGGCGTGCCCGACGATCCGTTCCTCTTCTTCATAGAAGGCATCCATGGCGCGCCAGGCAAAAGCCACCCGGCCCTGCAGGACCGTCGCATGCGCGGGCAGACCGGTATGTTCCCAGGCGCTGTGGGCGGCCTCCCGCCCCGGTGCCTTGACGGTGAACCACTGCGTGTCGCCGAGGTCGCGGTGCTGCGTCACCCGATCCTCGGCGGTCAACGTCCCCACTTCGATATCCCCTGACGGAAAGTAGGCCACCGGGTAACGGCCGGGCTCGTGTAACAGGAGCACGTCCTCGCTGTCGGCGATCCACCGTTCCGCGAAGCGCACCCGCATCCGACGACGCAACGGCTCGGCAAAGAGCAGCCGCGACGGCATCGGCTGCTCGGTGAGGAAGTGCCCGATCGACCCGGTTGCCAGCGGGCCCTGCTGCCATGCCAGTCCCATGTGGACACCTACCTTTCCTGAATCCCCCGCGTGCCACGGTGTTTCGACAACACGTCACTCCAGCACGACGACCATCTTGCCGCCGGCCTCTCCGGCCTCCATCAGCCGGTGCGCCTCATGAATCTGGTCGAAGGAGAAGACCCGAGACGGTTTCGCCTCCAGCGTGCCGTCGGCGACCTGTCCGGCGATGTCCCCCAGCGGGACGTCGGACAGCGGGAAGCCAGGCGTGCCAAAGACGAAGCTGCCGAAGAAGTTCCAGTTCACACCGGATGCCATGCGCAACAGCGGGTTGAAATCCCCGATGGGCTCCAGCCCGCCCAGCCAACCGGCCAGGCAGGCCGTGCCGCCGCGGCGCAGCATGTCCAGGGAGTCGAGGATGGTGCTGTTGCCGACGAGATCGAGGACGGCGTCGATCCGGCCGCTCTCGGGAAGGTGGCCTGCCAGGTCGCGCCGCTCCAGCTCGATTCGCGACGCGCCCAATTGCTCGAGCATCGCGAAGCGTCCCCTGCTGCGCGCGGTCGCGATGACTCGTGCGCCGGCGGCCACCGCCATCTTGAGTGCGGCCTGCCCCAGGGACGACGTGGCCCCGCGTAATACCAGTGTCTGCCCGGCCTTCAGATCCAGATTGCGGAAGAGGCATGTCCAGGCCACCGCGAACGTTTCGGGCAATGCCGCCAACGCCGCCCACGACAGCTCGGAGTCGATGAGGGCGACGTTGGCCGCGCGCACGCGCGTGTATTGCGCATAGCTGCCGTTGATGGTTCGGCCGAGGCCACCCATCAGCGCGGCCACCTTGGCGCCGACCGGGAACTCACCGCCCGGGCACGAGTCCACGATGCCGACGCATTCGATGCCGCTCACCTCCGCGGCCTCGGCCCACTCGCCCCGACGCATGTGCATCTCGGCGTGGTTGATCCCGAAGCCCTTCACCGCGATGACGACTTCGCCGTCTTTCGGCAGCGGCTTGGGGAGGTCGTCGTAAACCAGGTTGTCCAGCCCGCCGAATCCCTTCAGGATGATCGCCCGCATGGTTTCCCCGCCGGGGCGCTCGCGCACGACGGCCGGTGCGGTGGGCAGCTCTGGTGAATCCGTGACGGACATGGACTGCCTCTTTCGACATCGTTGGCAGCGCGATACGCCGGTGCCTGCCGCACAATAATGGGCCAACTGACCCAGTATTATGTTCGAACGTTTCCGCCATGTCCAGGGCGGGCGGTCAGGAGTTGCGCTGACCGCGAGGCGCGCGGGGTCCGCCCTTGCGCGGCGAAACCGCGAACGAACGCACATAGTCGACGGCGGCGGTGACGGCGGCCCGCAGCGGCTGCGGATCGCCGGTGGCGTGCGTGAGCAGTGCGCCACCCTGGTGCGCGGCAACCAGTGGCACCGCCAGGTGGCGCGGATCGGCGTCGGGGCGCAGGTCGCCACGGTCACACATCGCCTGCAGGCCCGTGCGGAACAGTTCGATCCATTGGTCGTATCCGGCGGCCAGGTCGTCGTGGATTTCGTCGTCGGCCTCGATCAGCTCGCCCGCCAAGGACCCATATACGCAGCCTCCGACCCGGTACACCGGATCGATGTCGGAGACGCAGGCATCGGCCCACGCCTGCAGCGCATCGAGGCTGTCGAGCGCGGCGAACTTCGCTTGAGTGTGGAAGTCCCGCACATTGTTTCGGCGTACGTCGACGACGTGCCGGGTCAGGTCGCGCTTGTCGTGGAAGTAGTGGGAGATCTGGGATCCGCCGACTTCGGCGGCGCGCCGCACCTGGTCGATGCTGGTGTTGGCGACGCCGCGCTCGAACATCAGCCGGGCCGCGGCCTCGATGATGCGCGCACGGGTCGCCAGACCCTTGTGGGTGTACCGCGGCGAGGGATGTTCAGTCACCTGGTGGCCTTGGGCGCGCACGGATCCGCCGGCTTTGCGCGGGCGGCGGCTCCGCGCCCGGCGCGGGGGCCGCCGCGGAATCCGTTCGGCACTGTCGGTGGCGAACATCCGCAAGTAGTTCACCGCGAAACGAATCGCATCGGCGTGCGGCCATTCCTCTTGGTAGGTGAAGGCCAAGATTCCGCCTCCTTGATGCGCGGTGATGATCACCAACGCCAGCTGCCGCGGGTCGGCATCCGCAACCAGCAGCCCGTCGTCTTTCATCCGCTGGATTGCCTTCTCCACCAAATCGATCCACCGGCTGTAGCCGGCCGCCAACGCGTCGCGCGTGGCATCGTCCGACTTGGCGAGCTGGCCGGCCAGCGCGTGATAGGTGGGGGTGCCGACGTATCCGATGCGCCGCAGGTAGCGCATGTTCATCTCGATCCATTTTTCGAAGTCGTCGAACGTACTCAGGCCTCGAAGCGTGGGTTGGCGGTGAAAGTCCAAGACGACGCCGATTTGGCGTCGGATCACCGCGCGAATCAGCGCGCCCTTGTCGGCGAAGTAGTGGGCGAGCTGCGAGCCGCTGACCGAGGCGGCGCGCCGCACGTTCTCCATGTTGGCCGCGGACAGGCCGTCGGTGACGATCAACTGCGCCGCCGCTTGCACGATTCGGTCGCGGGTGGCACGCCCCTTGGCGGTCAACCGTTGTTCGTCACGAACGTCGGGATGGGCCATCGCGTCAGGCTAACCCGTGGGTGCCCCCGTTTATGGGATCTCCAACCCAGACGGCCGGATCGTCACGGGTCGGTTGCGGCGCGCCCGGCGGCCGGGCATCACGCCCCGAGCTGCTTGGCGAGGAAGTTCCGGATCAGGGGAATGACGTCATCGAGCGCGGACTCCAACAGAAAATGCCCGCCGTCGAGCAGGTGGATCTCGGCGTCGGGCAGGTCGTCGGCGAAGGCCTCGGCCCCGGCCGGTCCGAAAATTTCGTCGCCGCGACCCCAGACCGCCAGCAACGGCACCCCGCTGGCCCGGAAGTACTCGTGTAAGCGCGGATACAGGGGCGCGTTGGTGGCATAGTCGCGAAACAGCTTGAGCTGCATCAAGTCATTGCCGGGCCGGGAGAGCAGCGCGTAGTCGTGATGCCACGACTCGGGATCGACCAGGGTCTCGTCGGCCACGCCGGTCACGTACTGCCACCGGGTGGCGTCCAGCGTGAGGAACTGGCGCACCGCGGCCTCGGTGTCCGCGGTGGGCTCACGCTGGTAGGCGTGTACGACCTTCCAGAAGCTCTCGACGAATCCCGCGTCATACCCGTTGCCGTTCTGGGTGATGATCGCGGTGATCGCCGACGGGTCGCGCAGCGCCAGCCGCCAGCCGATCGGCGCGCCGTAGTCCTGGACGTACATGGCGTACCTGTCGACGCCGAGGGTTCGCAACAGGCCCGCCGTGAGGTCGGTCAGCGCGTCGAAGGTGTAATCGAACTCCTCGACGGGCGGCGCGTCGGACAGCCCGAATCCGAGATGGTCCGGCGCGATGACGTGGTAGCGGTCCGCCAGGGCCGGTATCAGACCGCGAAACATGTAGGAGCTGGTGGGAAACCCGTGCAGCAACAGCGCCGCGGGAGCCCTCGGGTCGCCGGCTTCCCGGTAGAAGAGTCGGTGGCCGTCGACCGTGGCGTATCGATGATGAACAGCCGGCATGACATTCCTCCTCAGCCAACGCTTTTCGCACGCGAGCGCCGCGACCGCGTTCGGTAGACATCGACAGACCAGCTCGTCGCATTTTTGGGTTGTATGACCCAGTATGCACCAAACCGGACCCGGGCAACAGCCCCGTGCGGCCGAAGTGTTGCCGTGCGGATCGCGCTGCCATATTCTGGGCCAACCATCCCAGTTGGGTGACTGGTGCCATGGCGAGCTGGTTCGAGGTGACACGGTGGGCAAGCTTGTTTCGGTGAACGTGGGTATGCCCAAGAACGTCCGATGGCGAGACAAAACGGTCTACACCGGCATCTGGAAGACCCCGGTGCACGGGCCGGTCATGGTGCGTCGACTCAACGTCGACGGCGACGGGCAGGGTGACCTCGCCGGCCATGGCGGGGAACAACGGGCCGTGATGGTGTACCAGAGCGAGTCCTACGACTTCTGGAAGACGTACCTGGGCCGCACCGACCTGCGGCCCGGGCATTTCGGCGAAAACTTCACCGTCACCGGGCTCGCCGACAACGAGGTGTGCATCGGTGACCGTTATCGCATCGGCGACGCCGAATTCGAGGTCACTCAACCGCGAGTCACGTGCTTTCGGGTCGGTCTTCGCCTCGACGAGCCCGACATGCCCAATCTACTTGTCTCCCAGCACCGTCCGGGCTTCTACTTCCGGGTCATCACCGAAGGCCGGGTGCGGGCCGGGGACGACATCGTGCGGACCCGCCGCGGCCGCCACCGGCTCAGCGTTGCCGAGGTCGACGCGTTGCTCTACCTGCCGGACCGCAACGTCGAGCGGCTGCGCGAGGCCGTCGATGTTCCGGGGCTGAGCCCGGGATGGCAGCAGTCTTTTCGCGACATGCTGGCCGCACCCGATGGTGCGGCCGCGGCCTCGCCCATCCCGGTCGAACCCGGATGGAAGGGATTCCGTAACCTACGGGTTGTCGAGACGCGTCGGGAGAGCCCGCAAGTGCTCTCGATTCGGCTGCAGGCCGACGACTCCGACCCGCTGCCGCCCGCGCTACCGGGTCAGTACCTCACGGTGAAGATTCCCGGGGCCGGTGAGCCGGCGCCGTTGCGCAGCTATTCCCTGTCGGGCGATCCGTCGGCCGGGTACTACCGCATCAGCGTCAAGCGGGAAGATCACGGATTGGTCAGCGGCTGGCTGCACACCCACATCCGGCCGGGGATGGTGATAACGGCGGCCGCCCCGCGCGGCGACTTCTGCCTCACCGAGGACCGGCGCCCCGTCGTGCTCTTTTCCGCCGGAATCGGGGCGACGCCGGTGCTGGCGATGTTGCATGCACTCGCGGGGGCGGGCAGCGAGCGAGACATCTGGTGGGTGCACGCCGCTCGCAATCGCCAAACCCAGCCCTTTGCCGCGGAAGTCGCAACGCTGATCGAGTCGTTGCCCCACGCCCGTCAGCATGTTTTTTACTCCGAAACGCAGGGACGGCTGAACCGTGATGCCATCGAGGGATTGGGATTGCCGACCGATGGCGTCGTTTACCTCTGCGGGCCAACGCAATTCATGGCGGACATCCGCGAATACCTGGTCGGCATCGGATTCGACCCCGCGTTGATCCACAGCGAACTATTTGGTGCGCTGCCCGCGATCAACCCCGGCGTCGTCGAAACGGGACCGCACAGGCCGCCCCATCAGCCCGCCGGGCCGCCGGGCACGGGGCCGTCGATCACGTTCGCGCGCAGCGGGTTGACGGCCCACTGGTCGCCGGACTACCGCAGCATCCTCGGGCTCGCCGAAGCCTGCGATGTGCCCACCCGCTTCTCCTGTCGGAGCGGCGTCTGTCATGTGTGCGTCACCGGGGTCGTCGCCGGGACGACCACCTACGTCCAGCGGCCGCTGGAGCCACCGGCCGACGGGTCGGTGTTGATCTGCTCGGCGGCTCCCGAAACCGATGTGGTGCTGGACCTTTAGCGACAGAGCGAGGGGTGTGTTGCTATGCGGTCAGCGGGACGGATGCCTCCGCCGTGTAGCACAGGAAGGTGAGCGTCTCCTGCAGATACAGCTGCACGGTGTCCGCGTCGTGGCTGGTGTAGCCGATCGTGACGTCGGTCCCGAGCTGCAGGTCGAAATCGCCGCCGCGGGTGGTCAGCACGAAGGCGCCGTCGATGGCCGGGGCCCAGATGATGTCTCCGGGAACCAGCCGGTCGATGTGTTCGAGGATCGGATATCCATGTTGGGTCGTCTCGCTGACCTTCGTGTAGACGTCGGCGGACAGCAGCACCGAGTACGGGCCGTCGACGCCGGCCAGGCGGAGCTCGGAAATCGCCTGGGTGATGACGTCGGGAATCTCGCTGGGGTCCGCCGGCAGCGTCAGCGTCTTGTTGGAGCTGGCGGAACGGATGCCTTCGATCGACGCCGCGGCGTAGCCCTCGAAGATCGCCCGGTCTTCCACGAACGCGAGCTTCTTCGCCGCCGCCTTGACCGGGTCCCAGTCGGAGTCGTTGGCGCCGCGCTCGACGTTGTCGATCTCGTAGCGCGACAGGGTGAACGGAACGCGAAGCCGCACAAGCGGTTTGCTCTCACGCAGGTGCGCCTCCACGCCCTCGGTGGGTGACGCCACGTTGGCCAGCCGTCCGGTGCTGACGGCGGCGGCGACGGGACCGCCGGGCTCGCTGACGTCGACGACCCGGCGCCCGGCGATGTGGCGCTTGAATGTCCGGGTCGCCTCCAATTCGATTTCTTTCCAGGCGGCTTCGGTGACCGGTGCCAGGTCGCGGTAGAGGTTGTTCATGAAGTGGTTCCTTTCAGGCTTCCGATCGAAAGTGAGCCGTCCTGTGCAACAGACGTTTCCGCCGCCGCCGGCGTTGCGGGCAGGGGCGGGGGATCATCGAGAAAGTCGACGGTGGGGGAGAAGAACAACCCGCCGGTGATGGCGGTGGAGAAGTCGAGGATGCGGTCGGTGTTGCCGGGCGGGTCGCCGAGGAACATGTTGCGCAGCATCTGTTCGGTGACTCGCGGTGTGCGCGAATAGCCGATGAAGTACGTGCCGTACTCGCCCTTGCCGAGCTCGCCGAATGGCATGTTGTGCCGGACGATTTTCAGTTCGGTGCCGTCGTCGTCGGTGATGACGTTGAGGGCGATGTGGGAGTCATCCGGCTTGACGTCGTCGTCGAGTTCGATGTCCTCGAGCTTGGTGCGGCCGATCACTCGCTCCTGCTCGGTGACCGAGATCGCGTTCCACGCGGACATGTCGTGCACGTATTTCTGGACGTGCACGTAGCAGGAGCCGGCGAAGTCGGGGTCCTCGTCGCCGATCGCGGTGGCGCTGACGGCAAGTGGGCCGTCCGGGTTCTCGGTGCCGTCGACGAACCCGAGCAGGTCGCGGTTGTCGAAATACCGGAAGCCGTGCACCTCGTCGACGACGCTGACCGCGCCGGCCATCGATTTCAAGATCCGGTCGGCCAGTTCGAAACAGACGTCCAGACTCTCGGCCCGGATGTGGAACAACAGGTCCCCGGGCGTGGCGGGAGCGTTGTGACGCGGGCCGTTCAGTTCGATGAACCGATGCAGTTCGGCGGGACGCGGCCCGGAAAACAAGCGGTCCCAGGCGTCCGAGCCGATCGAGGCGATCGCCGACAACCGCTTCTGCGGCTCGCGGAAACCGATCGCGCGCACCAGTCCGGATACGTCCTGCAGCGCGTCGTGGACGGTTGCCTCTCCACCGTCGTCGATGGTCACCACGAGGAAGATCGCCGCGGGCGTCAGCGGCGCGAGGATGGGTTGCGGCTGGACGGGGGGCACTCTGGTGACCCTAGCGTGGCGACGGTGAGCGCCGGAAGCGGCGCGAGCAAGGAGCGCGCAATGGACCCCCCGCGTGGCGACGGTGAGCGCCGGAAGCGGCGCGAGCAAGGAGCGCGCAATGGACCCCCGCGTGGCGACGGTGAGCGCCGGAAGCGGCGCGAGCAAGGAGCGCGCAATCGACCCTAGCGGGAACGCCGCGGGCTCGGACAGCCATGATGTCAACATGTCCGGCGGGCCTCGAAACCAGACGAAGTCCTCGGCGAGCGCACAAGGACTCTGCGAGTTCATCGACGCGTCGCCGTCGCCGTTTCACGTCTGCGCCACGGTGGCCGCCCGGCTGATCGCCGCCGGGTACACCGAACTGAGCGAGGCCGAACGCTGGCCGTCGGTGCCCGGGCGCTACTTCACGGTGCGGGCGGGCTCGCTGGTCGCCTGGAATTCGGCGGGAGCCGATGGGCCGTTCCGGGTCGTCGCAGCGCACACCGACAGCCCCAACCTCAGGGTCAAGCAGCATCCCGATCGGGTGGTCGCCGGCTGGCGGGTGGTGGCGCTCGAGCCGTACGGGGGCGCGTGGCTCAACTCCTGGCTGGACCGCGATCTGGGAATCAGCGGGCGCCTGTCGGTGCGGGCGAAGGGTCAAAGCACCGGGATCGCGCACCGCCTGATCCGGATCGACGAGCCGATCCTTCGCGTGCCGCAGCTGGCCATCCACCTGGCCGAGGATCGCAAGTCGCTGACGCTGGACCCGCAGCGACACCTCAACGCGGTGTGGGGCGTCGGCGAGACGGCGCGGTCCTTCGTCGATTACGTCGCCGAGCGCGCCGAACTGGCGCCCACCGACGTGCTGGCCGCCGACCTGATGACGCACGACCTGACTCCCTCGACGGTGATCGGTGCCTCGGACGACGGAACCGCGGACCTGCTGAGCGCGCCCCGGCTGGACAACCAGGCCAGCTGCTACGCGGGACTGGAAGCGCTGCTGGCATGGGAGCAGGGCGCGGGCTACCTGCCGGTGTTGGTGCTCTTCGATCACGAGGAGGTCGGCTCGTCCTCGGACCACGGCGCGCAATCGGACTTGTTGGGCACCGTCCTGGAACGAATTGTGCTGGCGGCGGGCGGCACCCGGGAGGACTACCTGCGCCGGCTGCCCGCGTCGCTGCTGGCCTCCGCGGACATGGCGCATGCCACCCACCCCAATTACCCGGAGCGGCACGAGCCCGGCCACCCGATCGCGGTCAACGCGGGGCCGGTGCTCAAGGTGCACCCGAACCTGCGCTACGCCACCGACGGCCGCACCGCCGCGGCCTTCGCGCTGGCCTGTCAGCAGGCCGGGGTGCCGTTGCAGCGCTACGAGCACCGGGCCGACCTGCCGTGCGGATCGACGATCGGGCCGTTGACCTCCGCGCGCACCGGCATCCCCACCGTCGACGTCGGCGCCGCGCAGTTGGCGATGCACTCCGCGCGCGAGCTGATGGGCGCGCACGACGTGGCCGCCTACTCGGCGGCGATGCACGCGTTCTTGTCGCCGGCCTGACGGCCTACTCGGGCTTGGTCGCGGCCGCGCCGTGCAGGACCGCGTCGAGCAGCCCATCGAAAGTTCGCGGTCCCTCCGCGGCGAAATCGGTTGCGCCCCCGTGGGTTAACGCGCGAAACAGCATGGTGCCGATCAGCGCCTCGGCGATCGCGTCGAGGTCGGCGGCGGCGCTCAGTTCCTCGTCCCGGACGGCCCGGCGCAGTCGCGTCGTCAACCCGTCCAGCTGGGGCGCGCTGAGCTGCTGGTAGAGATCGTCGCCGTCGGCCGGGCGGGCGGCCGCCGCGGCGATGAGCGCCCGCACCAAGGCGGCGTTCGCCGGCTGCGCCAGGAAGTCGGCGTGCTCGCGCAGCCACGCCTGTAGGTCGGCGCGCAGGTCCCCGGTCTCGGCGACGGGAAATGACCCGGTTCCGCCGTACGCCTCCAGGACGGCCTCGGCGACGAGCGGGGCTTTCGATGGCCAGCGCCGGTAGAGGGTCTTCTTCCCCACGCCGGCGCGCGCCGCGACGCTTTCCATCGACAACTCGGCGTAGCCGCCGGTGGTCAGGAGTTCGCGGGTGGCATCGAGGATCGCGTGATGCAGCCGGGTGTCACGGGGCCGGCCGGCCCGCTCGTCTGACATGTGGGCCGAGCCTAAGTGCGCCCGGTTGCGGCGGCGAACCGATTCGGGACTGGCGGGCGGGCGTGCGCTCGGGTTACCTTCACCGGGACAAGTGTAGGAAACGATACGTGTCGTTTCTATGCTCGGCGGTCCGTGACGAAGGAGTCCACCCATGAATGCCCCCGCGTTGTCGGTGCCCACGACCTGGGATGACATCTCGCCGCAGTGGATGTCTGCGGCGCTGGCCGCCGCGCATCCCGGCGTCGAGGTGGACACCGTCACCGTGGAGGTTCGCGACGACGGCACCAACCGGCGCGCCCGCCTCGGGGTGACCTACCGCAACGGCAGCGGACCGGCGTCGGTGTTCGTCAAGGCCGCCGACCCCGACCACAAGGAACTGATCCGCATGACCAGCGGCATGTTTCACGAGCCGCGGCTGTTCACCTGCGGGGTCGACCTGCCCCTCGAGCACCCGCGCGTCTACACCGCGTTGATCGACGAGGCCGCCTACGACTTCGTGATGGTCATGGAAGACCTCACCGCGCGGGGCGCCGATCCCCGCGACGCCACCAGGCCGATGACCGTTGAGCAGGTCGCCACCGGCGTGCGCGGCCTGGCCCGCATGCACGGACGGTACTGGGGCCAACGGGTTCTGACCGAGCCGGCGCTGGAGTGGCTCGAGCCGTTCCTGCCCTGGGACGGCATGGAAATGGCGCCGTTGCCGGCCGCGCTGGAGCGCCTCGGCCCGGACGCCCCCGAGCAGGTGACCTCGCTGACCATCGACGCGCTGATCGAATCGATCTGGAAGCCCTACATCAGAACGCTGACCGCGTCGCCGCAGACCCTGCTGCACGGCGATCCGCACATCGGCAACACCTACCTGCTGCCCAGCGATGAGGTGGGGTTCCTCGACTGGCAGGTGGCCCGGCGCGGCAACTGGTCACTCGACCTGGGCTACTTCCTGCAGGGCGCCCTGACCGTCGAGGATCGCCGCCGCAGCGAGCGCGATCTCCTCGAGGAGTACCGCGGCGCGCTCGGCCTGCCGAAAGCGGAGATGCCGAGCCCCGACGAGGTCTGGTTGCGGTACCGGGCCTCGGTGGCGCACGGGCTGACCCTCTGGTTGTGCACCGCCAGCGCCGGGGAGCTCTGGCAGCGCCCCGACATCGCGCTCGCGCTGGCCCAACGGTATTCGTTCGCCTACGCCGACCTGGATACGGCCGCGGCGCTGGCAGAGATCGCCGGCTAGAGGCGCTTGGCCAGCAGCTGTTCCGCCATCTCGGCGCCCTTGCGGCTGTCTGATTGCGCCTTGCGGAACAACTCGGCCACGTCCTTGTCCCCGGCGCGCTCGGCGTCCTGGATGTAGGTCTCTAACCGCAACGCGTTGTCGAGGCACTTCTCGGTGTACCAAATCAGGTTGTAGTTCTTGTCTTTGGTGCCGGTGATGTGTCCGGTTTCGACTGTCATTTCGTACTCCGGTTGATTGCTCTTCGGACACTGTGCGGCTACCCGCCGACTACAGGTGCAAACGTTCGTCGCGCCCGGTAGGGCGGCGAGAGCGCCTTGCCGATGTCCAGCCCTAGACTGTGTCCCGTGACTGTCTCCGGGACGAGTGCGCGCACCCACGCGATCGACACCGTCGAGCACGCCGCCTCCACCCCCGACGAGCCGCAGCCGTTCGGCGAGCTGGGCCTCAAAGACGACGAATACCAGCGCATTCGCGAGATCCTGGGGCGTCGCCCCACCGAAACCGAACTGGCGATGTACTCGGTGATGTGGAGCGAGCACTGCTCGTACAAGTCGTCCAAGGTGCACCTGCGCTACTTCGGCGAGACCACCACCGACGAGATGCGCGCCGGCATGCTGGCCGGGATCGGCGAGAACGCGGGCGTCGTCGACATCGGCGACGGCTGGGCGGTCACCTTCAAGGTGGAATCGCACAACCATCCCTCCTACGTCGAGCCGTACCAGGGCGCGGCCACCGGTGTCGGCGGCATCGTCCGCGACATCATGGCGATGGGCGCGCGGCCCGTCGCGGTGATGGACCAGCTTCGGTTCGGCGCGGCCGACGCGCCGGACACCCGCCGCGTGGTCGACGGCGTGGTCCGCGGCATCGGGGGCTACGGCAACTCGTTGGGTCTGCCCAACATCGGCGGTGAGACCGTCTTCGACGCGTGCTACGCCGGCAACCCGTTGGTGAACGCCATGTGCGTCGGTGTGTTGCGGCAGGAGGACCTGCATCTGGCGTTCGCCTCGGGCGCCGGCAACAAGATCATCCTGTTTGGCGCGCGCACCGGGCTGGACGGCATCGGCGGGGTATCGGTGCTGGCGTCGGACACCTTCAGCGCTGATGGGGGGGCCGAGAACTCGCGCAAGAAACTGCCGTCGGTCCAGGTGGGCGACCCGTTCATGGAGAAGGTGCTCATCGAGTGCTGTCTCGAGCTGTACGCCGGGCAACTGGTGGTCGGCATACAGGACTTGGGTGGTGCCGGATTATCCTGTGCCACTTCGGAATTAGCGTCGGCTGGCGACGGTGGCATGGCGATCCAGCTCGAGAACGTGCCGCTGCGCACCACCGGCATGACGCCCGCGGAGATCCTGTGCAGCGAGTCCCAGGAGCGGATGTGTGCGGTGGTCACCCCGGAGAACGTCGACGCCTTCCTGGCGGTATGCCGCAAGTGGGACGTGCTGGCCACCGTGATCGGCGAGGTGACCGACGGCGACCGGCTGCGGATCACCTGGCACGGTCGGACCGTCGTCGACGTGCCGCCGCGCACGGTCGCCCACGAGGGCCCCGTCTACCAGCGTCCGGTCGCTCGCCCCGACACCCAGGACGCCCTGAACGCCGACGCCTCGACGCGGCTGCCGCGGCCCGCCACCGGCGACGAGCTGCGCGCGACTTTGCTTGCCCTGCTGGGCAGTCCGCATCTGTGCAGCCGCGCGTTCATCACCGAGCAGTACGACCGGTACGTGCGGGGCAACACCGTGCTGGCCGAGCGCGCCGATGGTGGCATGCTCCGCGTCGACGAGGTCACCGGCCGCGGTATCGCGCTGTCGACCGACGCGTCCGGCCGCTACACCAAGCTGGATCCCTACGCCGGCGCCCAACTCGCCCTGGCCGAGGCCTACCGCAACGTCTCCGTCACCGGCGCCACCCCGGTCGCGGTGACCAACTGCCTCAACTTCGGGTCGCCCGAAGACCCCGGCGTGATGTGGCAGTTCTCCCAGGCGGTGCGGGGCCTGGCCGAAGGCTGTGCGGCCCTGGGGATTCCGGTCACCGGTGGCAACGTCAGCTTCTACAACCAGACCGGGTCGACGGCGATCCTGCCCACCCCGGTGGTCGGGGTCCTCGGCGTCATCGACGACGTCGGTCGCCGCATCCCCACCGGCTTGGGCACCGAGCCGGGCGAAACGCTGATGCTGCTGGGCGATACGCGCGACGAGTTCGACGGATCGGTGTGGGCGCAGGTGACCGCCGATCACCTGGGTGGGTTACCGCCCAAGGTCGACCTGGACCGCGAAAGGCTGCTGGCCGAGGTGTTGCGCTCGGCGTCGCGCGACGGCCTGGTGTCCGCGGCGCACGACCTGTCCGAAGGCGGCCTCGCCCAAGCCGTCGTCGAGGCCGCCCTGGCCGGTGAAACCGGTTGTCGCATCGTGCTTCCCGAGGGTGCCGATCCGTTCGTGCAGTTGTTCTCCGAGTCGGCGGGCCGCGTGCTGGTGGCGGTGCCGCGCACCGAGGAGAGCCGGTTCCGTTCGATGTGCGAGGCGCGTGGCCTGCCGGCGGTGCGCATCGGCGTCGTCGACCAGGCCTCCGACGAGGTGGAGGTCCAGGGACTGTTCACGGTTTCCCTCGCCGAACTGCGCGAGACCTCCGAGTCGGTGCTGCCGCGCCTCTTCGGATGAGCGCCGGCATCGAATCCTGATGCCTGCCAGGCGTTCTCGTCAAGCCTACGCCCTGTCTTTGGCCGCCGCCCTGGTCGGTTGGAGCTTCGCCGGCCCGCGGCTGCCGGCCCGGTGGCGGATGGCGTTGCAGGCCGGCCTGGGCGGCGCGCTGGTGCTGGTGACGCGGGCCCCGCTGGGCCTGGGGCCGCCACGGTTGTGGGCCGGCCTGCGGCTGGGGTCGGCGGTCGCCTTCTCGGCGGCGAGCACGGTGGCCGCGACCACCCGCCTGCCACCGGTGCGCCAATCGATGGCCGTCCGGGAACCGCCCGCCTCCGCGCCGGACTGGCTGCTGGTGCGGATACCCGTGGGCACGGTCTGGTCCGAGGAATCCGCCTTCCGCGGGGCGCTGGCCACCGCCGGCTCCGCGGCGTTCGGCAGACGCGGCGGAAGGGTGCTGCAAGCCATCGCTTTCGGCCTCTCGCACATCCCCGATGCCCGCGCGACCGGTGAACCCGTGGCGGCCACCGTGCTGGTCACCGGCCTCGGCGGCTGGCTGTTCGGTTGGCTGGCCGATCGCACCGGCAGCCTCGCCGCACCGATGCTGGCCCACCTTGCCATCAACGAGGCCGGCGCCATCGCGGTGTTGGCCGCGAGGTCTCGGGGCGCCGTCAGGGGTTGATGGTGTAGTCACCCAGTTGGCGGCCCCACACGAAGTCGACCGCGAGGGGTGAACCGACCTCGAAGTGGTTGTAGGGAGCCATGCTCGCGCCGGTGTCCATGACCAGGAACGGGGCGGGCCACAGTTCTCGCGTGATCTTCTGCCAGCACCCCGGTCGCCCGCCCGGTCCGCCCCGGGCGTTGGTCCGGGGCAGGTTCTCCGGCCAGATGTACGGATTGGGTGCACCGGCGATAGCGCCCGAGGCGTGGGCGCCCAGCGAGTACCCGTTGTCGCCCAGCGCGTTGTGGACCCGGGGCGCGACCTCGTCGAAATTGCGGATGGTGCAATAGATTTCGGGGCTGTACTCGTCGAGCAGCTGGCTGCTTCCCACCAAATCCGCGGCACCGCGCGCGAAGTACGGCCCCGCGCGACCGAGAACATCCGCGCCGGCGTTGCCCAATCCCGCGGCCGCCAGCAGCGCCTGATCCAGATCGCGTTGCTGGCGATTGAGCGTGCGCGCGGCGGTCACCGCGTGGTCCAGCGCGTCCCATAGGTCGGGGGAGGCGTGCGCATAAGTGTCGCCGAGGGCCGCCAGCTGCGCTATGTCGGTGCGCAGCGCCGGCATCCGGGGGTTCACGTCGTCGAGGATGGCGTTGCCGTCGATCAGCGACCGGCCGAGGTTCTCACCCAACCCGGTCAACGCCTGCGCGGCCGCGCTGAGCGTCAGGTTCACTTTAACCGGATCGACCTTCTCGGCGATCGAGGTGACCGTTTCGAACAGGGTGTTGAACTCGGTTGTCACCGAAGTCGCGTCGATCACGATGGATGGCGTGATCGAATGCGCCGCAGGGTGATTCGGCGCGCTGAGCGCAACGTACTTGTTGCCGAACACCGTGGTCGCTTTGATGTCGGCGGCGACATTGGCCGGAATCCGCTTGACGTACTTCGGGGTGATGTCCAGCACCACTTTCGCGGCCGGCTTGCCGCGATGGGTGACCTCCGAAAGGCTCGACACGCGGCCGATCTGGACCCCGTTGTAGGTGACCTTGGACCCGGGGTCCATCACCAGCCCCGCCCGCGGGGCCACCATCGTCAATTGCGTATTGGGCGTGAGGTCGCCCCGGAACTGCCCATACAGCAGCAACACGATCAGCGCCATGACCACGATCGTCACCAGGCCGACGGTCTTGTACGGTGGCCGCGCCCGCAAGCGACGGGGCTCCATGATTTTGAGACCCTAGGGTATGGCGCCGCGCGACAAGGCCGATCCGGCCAAGACCCGGCAGGCCGTGTTGGCCGTGGCGCAATGGTTGGCTGACGAAACCACCCCGGCACCGAGCCGTGACGAATTGGCGGCGGCCGTGCGGCTCACCGCCCGCACCCTGGCCGCGGAGGCGCCGGGACGAAGCGTGGAGCTGCGGATCCCGCCGTTCGCGGCGGTGCAATGCGTCGCCGGACCCACGCACACCCGCGGCACCCCGCCGAACGTGGTGGAGACCGATCCGCGGACCTGGCTGCTCCTAGTCACCGGCAAGTTGTCGTTCGCCGAGGCGAAGGGCGCCGGTACGCTGCGACTTTCCGGCTCCCGTGCCGGTGAGATTGACCACTGCCTGCCGTTGTTCGATGTGGGCTGAATGCAACCCTGAACTGCACCTTTAGGGTCCGGTGCGGGTATTTCGTCGCTCAACACGCCTGGTGGATTCGGCGGCTCGGCGCCGGTGCCCGTAGACTCCCTAGCGTCACCAACCGTTCCCCGGGGAGCCGCCCAATCGTGACCGCCCAAGAGCCCGACGAGGACTTCAACGCACCCCGTGAGGAATGCGGCGTATTCGGGGTCTGGGCCCCGGGCGAGGACGTCGCCAAACTCACCTATTACGGCTTGTACGCGCTGCAGCATCGCGGGCAGGAAGCCGCCGGTATCGCCGTCGCCGACGGATCGCAGGTGCTGGTCTTCAAGGACTTGGGTTTGGTCAGCCAGGTGTTCGACGAGCAGACGCTGGGCGCCATGCCGGGCCACGTCGCCATCGGGCACTGCCGGTACTCCACCACCGGCGACACCACCTGGGAAAACGCCCAGCCGGTGTTCCGCAACACCGCGGCCGGCACCGGGGTTGCGTTGGGGCACAACGGGAACCTGGTCAACACCGCCGAGCTCGCCGCCCGCGCCCGCGACGAGGGCCTGATCGCCAAACGCGCCCCGGCCCCGGCGACGACGGACTCCGACATCCTGGGCGCGCTGCTGGCCCACGGCGCCGCCGACTCCACGTTGGAACAGGCCGCGCTGGATCTGCTGCCGACCGTGCGCGGCGCGTTCTGTTTGACCTTCATGGACGAGAACACCCTGTACGCGTGCCGCGATCCGCATGGGGTGCGGCCCCTTTCGCTCGGACGGCTGGACCGCGGCTGGGTGGTGGCCTCCGAAACGGCCGCGCTCGACATCGTCGGCGCCTCGTTCGTCCGCGACATCGAGCCGGGTGAATTGCTGGCGATCGACGCCGACGGCGTCCGCTCCACACGTTTCGCCAACCCCACCCCCAAGGGCTGCGTCTTCGAGTACGTCTACCTGGCGCGACCCGACAGCACGATCGCCGGCCGGTCCGTGCACGCGACCCGGGTGGAGATCGGCCGCCGGCTGGCCCGTGAACGCCCCGTGGAGGCCGACCTGGTGATCGGCGTGCCCGAGTCGGGCACCCCCGCCGCGGTCGGCTACGCGCAGGAGTCGGGCATCCCCTACGGCCAGGGGCTGATGAAGAACGCCTACGTCGGGCGCACCTTCATCCAGCCGTCCCAGACCATCCGCCAGCTCGGCATCCGGCTGAAGCTCAACCCGCTTCGCGAGGTGATCCGCGGCAAGCGGCTCATCGTCGTCGACGACTCCATCGTGCGCGGCAACACCCAGCGCGCCCTGTTGCGGATGCTGCGCGAGGCCGGTGCCGTCGAGGTGCACGTGCGCATCGCGTCGCCCCCGGTCAAGTGGCCCTGCTTCTACGGCATCGACTTCCCGTCGCCGGCCGAATTGATCGCCAACGCGGTCGAAGACAAAAAGGAGATGCTCGAGGCGGTGCGACACGCCATCGGTGCCGACTCGTTGGGCTATATCTCGCTGCGCGGCCTGGTCGCGGCCTCCGAACAGCCGGCCTCGCGGTTGTGCACCGCCTGCTTCGACGGCCAATATCCGATCGAGCTGCCCGAGGAGACCGCGCTGGGCAAGAACGTCATCGAGCACATGCTCGCCAACGCCGCGCGCGGTGCCGGGCTCGACGATCTCGCGGCCGGCGAAGTGCCGGTGGTGCACTGACTCGGTTGCGCTCCTTCGCCGACGTTTGATACCGGCGGTCAGCGCCGCCCGGTAGCCTTTATCGCGATGACGGATCCCGGAAAGAGCCCCGCGCGCCACTCAGGCAGTCAGGGCATCACCTACGCGTCGGCCGGGGTGGATATTGAAGCCGGCGATCGCGCCGTCGAACTATTCAAGCCGCTGGCGACGAAGGCCACGCGACCCGAGGTGCGGGGCGGCTTGGGCGGATTCGCCGGCTTGTTCGCGTTACGCGGCGACTACCGCGAGCCGTTGCTCGCGGCCTCCACCGATGGCGTCGGAACCAAGCTGGCGGTCGCCCAGGCGATGGACAAGCACGACACCGTCGGGCTGGACCTGGTGGCGATGGTGGTCGACGACCTCGTGGTGTGCGGCGCGGAGCCGCTGTTCCTGCAGGACTACATCGCCGTCGGCCGCACGGTGCCGGAACGGTTGAGCGCCATCGTCAGTGGCATCGCCGAAGGGTGCGTGCGGGCAGGCTGCGCCTTGCTCGGTGGCGAGACGGCCGAACACCCCGGCCTGATGGAACCGGACCACTACGACATCTCGGCCACTGGCATCGGTGTCGTCGAGGCCGACGACGTGCTGGGGCCCGATCGGGTCAAACCCGGCGACGTCATCATCGCGATGGGATCGTCGGGCCTGCACTCCAACGGGTATTCGCTGGCCCGCACGGTCCTCCTCGAGATCGACCGGATGAACCTGGAAGGCTACGTCGAGGAGTTCGGCCGCACCCTGGGCGAAGAGCTGCTGGAGCCCACGCGCATCTACGCCAAGGACTGTCTCGCGCTGTGCGCCGAAACCCACGTCCGCACCTTCTGCCACGTCACCGGCGGTGGACTCGCCGGAAACCTGGCGCGCGTCATCCCACACGGGCTGGTCGCCGAAATGGACCGCGGCACCTGGACGCCCGCGCCGGTGTTCGCCATGATCGCCCAGCGCGGCCGGGTGACACGCGAAGAGATGGAGAAGACGTTCAACATGGGCGTCGGCATGATCGCCGTCGTGGCTCCGGAAGACACCGACCGCGCGTTGGCCATCCTGACCGCCCGGCACCTGGATTGCTGGGTGTTGGGCACGGTCGGCAAAGGTGGAAAGGCGGGCCCGCGGGCCAAGCTCGTCGGTCAGCACCCGAGATTCTGAGGGCCCCGGACCTCAGCTGAACTGATGCGGCGCCGGTGCTCGAGGCATCGGCGCCGAGGCGTTGGTTCTAGCGCCGCCAGCTGTCCTGGTCGTCCCAGGATCCGTCGGCGCCGTCGGTGTCCAGTTCGGTGGGCTCGTCGGAGCCAGTCCCGGACAGCTCTTGCTGAAGCCGCTGGAAGTCGGTCTGCGGAGAACTGTATTTGAGTTCTCGAGCAACCTTGGTCTGCTTTGCCTTAGCCCGGCCGCGGCCCATGGGGGAACCCCCTCGCGCAATAACGGAGCGGCCTAACGAGTAGGCGGCTCCGATCTCCTGGTGTCGTATTGTCCTGCCAACAGTTTACCGTGCCCCGCCAGTGGGCGTCGGTGCCCCCTGCTCGCTGTGGCGGACGTTACCGTTCATTATCCCGCACCGCCCCGCAACCGTTCAACGGCCAGTCGCCCGGCGCCGATGTGTTCGGTGGGAGGCAGGGAATCGACGTCGATCACGGCGGCGACCGCGGCCTCCGGACCGGTCGCCAATTCCGTCTCGGCGGGCAGCCCGCGCTTGAGCAGCGCCAGCGCGATCGGTCCGAGGTCGACGTGATCGACCACGGTGCCGAGGCGGCCGACGGTACGTCCGCCGGCCAGCACCGGCTCGCCCGTCGACGGCCGTTCCACCGAGCCGTCCAGGTGCAGCAACACCAGCATCCGGGGTGGCCTGCCCAGGTTGTGCACCCGCGCGACGGTCTCTTGCCCGCGGTAACAGCCTTTGTCCAGATGGACGGCGCCCTCGCGGGGGCCGCCGATCCAACCCACCTCGTGAGGAATCGTGCGTTCATCGGTGTCGACGCCGAGCCGTGGCCGCACTGCCGCGACCCGGTGGGCTTCGTAGGCCCACACGCCGCCGGGCCGCACTCCGGCCTGCGACAACCGGTTTCGCCAGTCACCGGCGTCGGCGCGCGGAACCACCAGGTCCAGTTCGACCGGGCCGGCAGGCGTGCCGGGCATCCGTCGCACGAACCCGCCGTCGAGGGGAACCGCGGACAGCTCGGCGGGCAGCGCGTCCACTCCGAGCGCGTCGAGGATCGTTTGGTCGGCCAACCGCGGGCCCAGCAACGAGAGCACGGCCAGATTGGCGTCGGTCGGGGTGACCTCGGACCAGAACACCATCTTGCGCAGGTATTCCAGCAGCGGCTCGGCGCGCCACGGTTCGGTGTCGAGGTAGGTGGTGCCCCCGAGCTCGGTCTGGATCCAGTGGTCCTCGACGCGGCCCTGACCGTCCAGGCTCAGATTCTGCGTGCTGCCGCCCTCGGGCAGGTTGCTGACGTGCTGCGTCGAAATGCTGTGCAACCACGTCTGGCGGTCGTTGCCGGTTAAGGTGAGCACACCGCGGTGGGAGCGGTCGATCACGATCGCGTCGGTTTCGGCCGCGCGTTGCTCGCCCAGCGGGTCACCGTAATGCCAGACGGCGCCGGCGTCGGGTCCGGAATCGGGTGCGGGGACGGGGTGGCTCACACGTCAACTCTACGGCCGTCGAGTGCGCGCCCAACGAGTGTGCAGCTCGCCGCACGTTCGTCGACGACTGTGCGGCCGGCTTCACATTCGGCCCGGGAGCGGTGAGCCGATAGGCTTCTCCACCATGGCTGGCCCGAACGGTGTGATCGTCACGCTGGACGGCGAAGTCCATTCGCCGGACGCGCCGCTGTTGCACGCCGACGACCTGGCGGCGGTGCGCGGCGACGGCGTCTTCGAGACGCTGTTGGTGCGCGACGGCCGGGCCTGTCTGATCGAATCGCATCTGCAGCGGCTGACCCAGTCGGCCGTGCTGACCGATCTGCCCGCCCCGGATCTGCCGCGCTGGCGTAGTGCGATCGAGGCGGCCACCCGGCAGTGGTGCGCGGGCACCGCGGACGAAGGCGCGATGCGGCTGATCTACAGCCGTGGCCGGGAGGACGGTTCGACGCCGACGGCCTACGTCATGGTCAACGGCGTTCCCGAACGCGTCACGGCGGTCCGACGCGACGGACTGGCGGCCATCACTCTCGATCGCGGCCTGCCCGCATCGGGCGTCGACGCGATGCCGTGGCTGCTGGCCGGCGCCAAGACGCTGTCCTACGCGGTGAACATGGCCGCCCTGCGTCACGCAGCCCGCCAGGATGCCGGTGACGTCATCTTCGTCAGCACGGACGGCTACATCCTGGAGGGCCCACGCTCGACCGTGGTGATCGCCACCGACTCCGATGCACCCGAGGGCATGCCGTGCCTGCTGACGCCCCCGCCGTGGTATCCGATTTTGCGCGGCACCACCCAGCAGGCCCTGTTTGAGGTCGCCCGGGCCAAGGGGTACGACTGCGATTACCGGGCGCTGCGTGTCGCGGATCTGGTTGCTGCGCAAGGTGTTTGGCTGATCTCGAGCATGACGTTGGCCGCCCGGGTGCATACCCTCAACGGATTGCCGCTGCCGCGGTCGCCGATGGCGGCGGACTTCGCCGAGTTGGTCGACGCCGCCATCGTCAGCGATCGCTGAGCGCTGAATCCTGTTGTCGCCTCTGGGATTCGCGGGTACGGTCGGCCGTACACAAGGAAGGAGGTGGTCCGAGAAATTGATAGCTTCATGGACATGTGAGGTGGCTGCGCGCTAGCTGCATCGGCTCTCGGAAGAGCCGGCGATACAGATGCGCTGGCGAATTCCCCGCAGTCACCCGGCCCCCGAGCTTCCGGTTTTGTCCGACCTGGAATACGGCTCGGGGGCCGCTCCATGCCGGCGGCCGCTACCGAGCTGCTAGCCGGCGAACCGGGACAACCGCGCCGAAAGATGCGGCACCAGGCCGCCGTCGGCGTCGACCCGCTCCTCGACATAGGCCAGATCGCCGCCCTCGACGATGCCGTAGAGCCGCTTGGCGCCGCCGACCAGCACGCCGGACCTGCTGCGGGCCAGCGCATCGGTCACCAGCTCCCACGACGACTGGGTGCGCGGGCGCCCGTAGAACAATTCGACATAGCCCGCCGAATGGGCCAACAGCAGCTCGATCGCCTGCGATTCGCTGGGGTCGTCGGGATCGTTGACGAAGCGCCAGAAACCGGTCTCACGCAGGTCGCGCTCCTGGTAATCGCCCGTCGCGCTCAGCCGCCAGGAGCGGGATTCCCAGTTGAGATAGTCGCCGCCGTCGTGCGAGACCACGATCTGCTGGCCGAACCGGTAGTCGCCGTCGTGGCCGCGGCCCTCGCCTTCGCCGCGCCACACGCCGACCAGCGGCAGCAACGCCAGCAGCGCGTCATTGAGATTCGCGCCCTCGCGCAGGTTGGCGGTGTCGGCGGGAAGGGGCAGGTCATCGAAGGACGGGATGTTGCGGCCGGCGGTCACCTTGGCGCGCTCAGCGGCGGCGGCCACCGCCCGGTCGCCGGAACTAGCCGCACTCAACGGTTCCTCCCCATCGCTGCGCTCTGGATCGTCGCCGGCGCGCGTCACGACTCGTCAGTGATGAGCCGATAGAGGGTGTAGAGGGCGAACCATGAAATCACCACGACCGCCACAACCAGCATGATCTCGAAGAACAGCACCACGGGGACAAGTCTATTCGCCCCGTCGCGGCACAGTCGCGGGCAGCTGGCCGATCAGGCGATCTTGACGTCGACCTCGTGGATGCCGGCGCCCGACGGCGTCACGACGGCGTTCCCGTTGCCGGCCGCCGACAGCGCGCGCAGCGTCCAGGATCCGGGAGCGGCGAAGAACCGGAAGTCACCGGTGGCCGAGGCCACCACCTCGGCGGTGAACTCGTCCGACGAGTCCAGCAAGCGGACGAACGCGCCACCCACTGCCTGGCCATCGCCGTCCACGACGCGGCCGGTGATCACCGTTTCCTTTTCCAGGTCGACGCTGGCGGGCAACGTCAGTCCTTGCTTCGGTGCAGAGCACATATCAGCTTCCCAACTCGATCGGGGCTCCCACCAGGGAGCCGTATTCCGTCCAACTGCCGTCGTAGTTCTTGACATTCCTGTGCCCGAGCAATTCGTAGAGAACGAACCAGGTGTGCGACGACCGCTCGCCGATGCGGCAGTAGGCGATCGTTTCTTTGTCGCCGTCCAGGCCGGCCGCGGCGTACAGCTCGGCCAGCTCCTCGTCGGACTTGAAGGTGCCGTCCTCGTTGGCGGCCTTGCTCCAGGGCACGTTGATGGCGCCCGGGATGTGGCCGGGCCGCTGGCTTTGCTCCTGCGGCAGATGCGCGGGCGCGAGGATCTTGCCGGAAAACTCGTCGGGGGAGCGCACGTCGACCAGGTTCTTGACGTTGATGGCCGCGATGACGTCGTCGCGGAACGCCCGGATGCTGTTGTCCGGTGCGGCCGCCGTGTACGACGTCGCGGGCCTGCTGACGGCATCGCTGGACAGTGCGCGGCCGTCGAGCTCCCACTTCTTGCGGCCGCCGTCGAGCAGCTTGACCGTCTCGTGGCCGTACAGCTTGAAGTACCAGTACGCGTACGCGGCGAACCAGTTGTTGTTGCCGCCGTAGAGGATCACGGTGTCGTCATTGGAGATGCCCCGCTCGCTGAGCAGTTTCGAGAACTGCTGGGCGTCGACGAAGTCGCGCTTGACCGGGTCCTGCAAATCGGAGCGCCAGTCCAGCTTGATCGCGCCGGGGATGTGACCGGCGTCGTAAGCGCTGGTGTCCTCGTCGACTTCGACAAAGACGACGCCGGAGGCGTCGAGATTGCTCTCAGCCCAGTCGGTCGAGACCAGGACGTCGGAGCGTGCCATGGAGTGGGTCCTTTCGATCACTTTTGGTTACAGCAGGTCAGGTGGGGCGCGCGCCGCCTCGCAAGCGGGCCACCAGTGGGTAGAGCTGGCAGCCCAGGCAGATTCCGAAGGCCGCGTTGAGGGACGCGGCCGCCAGGGCGGCCGCGGTGGCGATGACGCCGACCAGGACGGCACCGGCGGCGAAACCGGCCGTACCCAGCACGGCGAAGATCAGGCCGACGAGTTGGGCGAACTTCAGCGGCGCGGCGGGTTCGCGGTCCTGCACCGGGTCCAGCCGGGGCGCGACGACGGCGGCGAATATCCGGCCGTAGGGGTGCTGGCGGGGCCCGGCGACGGCGCCGATGGCGAAGATGACGGCCTGGATGGCAAGGATCGCCGCCGCGGCGGCTGGGCTGACCGCCGACACGACCAGCGTCAGGATCAAGACCCCGGTGGTCACCCACGCGGCAAATCGTGGTCCACGCACGTCGACGAGGTCGGGCTGCGTGGCGGTGTTGCTGCTCGGCAAGGTGTTACTCCTCGAATACCCCTGTTGCTGACGGAAACGACGATGGGAGAGGTGCCACGGTCGGGATCCGGGCCCGCTCCGAGTGCTACGCGAAGGCGCGGCTACTCAGCAGCAACAGCAACAACAACAGCCCGCGGTGCGGCACAGCGCAACTGCGCGGCGCTTGGTGAGCATGGGCTCGAGGCGGGCTAACACGTCGGTCAGCTTACCCAATGACACCGTGGTCAAGCCAACAGCGGTTTCAGGGCGGACCGCAGGTCGGCGGCGCTGGGCACTCCCGAGGTCCGGTAGCGCTGCCGCCCGTCGATGTCGAAGATCAACGTGGTGGGCAGGGACAGCACCGAATAACGGCGTGCGGTCTCGGGATTGGCGTCCAGGTCGACCTCGACGTGGGCTATCGGAGATCCCGGGTCGCCCAGGTCGTCGCAGACCTGGGTGACGACCCGGCGCACCCGGTCGCACGGCCCGCACCACGGGGCGCTGAAATGCACGACGGTCGGGCCGCCGCGGGAAAGTCCCAGGGCTGCGACGTCGGCGGCGGGGTCGCGATCCGGCCCGGGATCGATTGCCCGGATGCTGCCGGAGCGGCGTGTCAACAGCCAGCCGAGCAGCGTCGCGACGGCGAGCGCGGCGACGGTCACCACGATCACCGTCATCATGCGCGCCACCCCTGGCCATCGCCGCGTTCGGCGGCATCGTCAGCGTGCGTCATGACCGTTTAAACCCATCGAGGGACACCGTTACTCCATAGGTGATGCCCTCGATGATGACGTCGGAGCCGCGCGCGCCCTCGGTGGTGGGCGCGACGCCGAAGGGAAGCCGCTGATCGGGAAGCCTGCCCGCAAAGGCGTGCAGCACCGCGTCGTGCTTGTCGGCGGGGACGATCTGGTCGGCGGTGTCCGGCCCGGTCAGCACTCCGGTGGGGGTGAAGACCAACGTCGCCGGGTCATCGGGGGCAATGGACAGGTCGACCGAGACGCTGACGCGGTGATCGAAGCCGGAGGATTTGGGCGTGCCGGTGAACACCAGCCCATGGCTGTCGGAGATGCCCGACGCGGTGACGCCGCCGGTCGAGGTGTTGGTTTCCTTGGGCGGGGCCTCGACCATCAGGTCGCTGATGCCCAGGTAGCGGCCCAGGTGGGTCGAGTCGATGATGATGCGGCTTTCCAGCTTGTGCACGGCGAGCTTCGCGTCGGGCGTGATCAGCCACGCCGCATGCGCGAGATCCACCGAGTACATCGTGGCCTCGAGGGTGGCTTTGCCGGTCATTGCGTGTTCGACGGCGTTGGCCTTGATCTCCACCTGGTCGTAGTTGCCGCGCATGGCCTGCGGAATGAAGGGAAACGCCACGATGGCCACGAACGGGTCGCTGCCCAGGTTGGCCGCCTTGCGCACGCTGGCCGACAGCCGGTATTCGGCATAGATGCTGGTGCCGTAGTCGACTCCGATCGCGCCGAGGGCGACCACGGCCAGCAGGATCGCGGTCGCGGTCACGGCAATCAGCACCTTGCGCACCCGCATATTGTGGCGTAACCCCCGGCGGGGCCGGATCGCCCGTGGCGGGGCTCACAGTGGCTCGTCCGCCACGCGAAAAAACCAGGTAACACGTTATCGTTAGATGACCTGGTAACTAACGCGTGATGGCGTTGTGAATTTGGGAGATGCCGTTCCCCCGAGCTGGAGGGACTAGTTGGAGCTTTTACTGCTGACCTCGGAGCTGCATCCCGATCCGGTCCTGCCCTCGTTGTCGCTGCTTCCGCATCCCGTGCGGACGGCGCCGCCGGAACCAGCTTCGCTGCTCGAGGCCGGGACGGCGGACGCCGTGATTGTGGATGCGCGCACCGATTTGTCGTCCGCGCGTGGGCTGTGCCGCCTGCTGAGCACCGCCGGCCGGTCGGTTCCCGTGTTGGCGGTGGTGAGCGAAGGCGGGCTGGTGGCCATCAGCGCGGACTGGGGTCTGGACGAGATCTTGCTGCCCACCACCGGACCGGCCGAGATCGACGCGAGGCTGCGGCTGGTGGTCGGCCGCCGCGGCGGGCTCGCGGACCAGGAAAGCGCCGGCAAGGTGAGCCTGGGCGAGTTGGTGATCGACGAAGGCACCTACACCGCCCGGCTGCGTGGCCGCCCCCTCGATCTCACCTACAAGGAATTCGAGTTGCTCAAGTACCTGGCTCAGCACGCCGGGCGGGTATTCACGCGGGCGCAGTTGCTGCATGAGGTGTGGGGGTACGACTTCTTCGGCGGCACCCGCACCGTCGATGTGCACGTGCGTCGGCTGCGGGCCAAACTCGGTTCCGAGCACGAGGCGTTGATCGGCACGGTCCGCAACGTGGGTTACAAGGCGGTCCGCCCGGCCCGCGGCCGCACTCCGGCGGCCGACTCGTCCGACCCCGACGGCACGGATGGCGGCGAATCCAATGCGGAATCCGACTCCGAGGATGTCAAAGATCCGTTGGTCGATCCCTTGCACACTCAGTGATCCCGCCCGACTGGCGCCGGACGCTGACCGACGACGAACAGCGGGGCGTGCGCGAACTTGTCGGTGCTGCAACGGAATTCGATGGGGTGGCGCCCGTCGGCGAGCAGGTACTGCGCGAACTCGGACACGACCGCACCGAGCACCTGCGGATCACCTCGGACGACGCCGGCGCAATCGTCGGTTATCTCAATCTCAGCCCGGCCCGCGAGGGCGAGACGGCCATGGCCGAACTCGTCGTGCACCCACGGGCGCGTCGGCGCGGGATCGGGGCCGCGCTGATTCGCGCGGCGTTGTCCAAAACGGGTGCGAGCAACCGGTTTTGGGCGCACGGCACGCTCGAGCCCGCCCGCGCGACCGCGTCCGCGCTGCGCCTGGCGCCCGTGCGGGAACTGATGCAGATGCGACGCTCGCTGCGCGATCTCCCCGACACCGCGCCGTCGGTGCCCGGGGTGCAGATCCGCACCTATGCGGGCACGGCCGACGACGCCGAGCTGCTGCGCGTCAACAACGCCGCGTTTGCCTACCACCCCGAGCAGGGCGGCTGGACCGACGTCGAACTGGCGGAGCGGCGCGACGAACCGTGGTTCGACCCGGCCGGCTTATTTCTGGCGTTCGATGACTCCGCCGGCGATCAGGGCGGCAGGCTGCTGGGTTTTCACTGGACGAAGGTGCACCTCGATCGGCCCGGTTTGGGGGAGGTGTACGTCGTGGGCGTCGATCCGTCGGCCCAGGGCCGCGGACTGGGCCAGGCGTTGACCGCCGTCGGCATCGAATGGTTGGCCCGCCGCCTGGCCGACGCCGCCGATCCCACCGTCATGCTCTACGTCGAGTCGGACAACGTCGCCGCCGTGCGCACCTACCAGCGCTTGGGGTTCACCACCTACAGCGTCGACACCGCATACGCGGTCACACCCGCGGCCAACTGACCGCGGGTACGCGGGGCATCGAGCCGGATCGTTAACCTGGTCCTTGCTACCGAGGCGTTGCTGCGCGCCGGGGCGGCACATACTTTCGCCGCGACGGGCAACCTGGCAGGGGATGACCAGCGGCGCCCACATGCGTCTTGAACGGTGTCATGAAAGCGAGATCGGTGAAGCTCGACAGGCAGGGCAGGGCGGCGGCCGCGGTAGTGCTGGCGACGGCACTCGGCGTCGCGGCGCTGACCGCCTGCGGCAGCGACGAGAACCGTCCCGGAGCCGCGGCGCCCAGCGTCACCGCCCCCGCGGGCACCGCGGGGTGTGGCGGCAAGAACAACCTGACGGCGGAAGGCTCGACCGCGCAAGCGAACGCCATCACCGTCTTCAACCAGGTGTGGGGCCAGTACTGCCCGGGCAAGGGTCTGGCCTACAACCCGACCGGGTCGGGCGCCGGTCGCGAGCAGTTCATCGCCGGGCACGTGGACTTCGCGGGGGCCGACTCTCCGTTGGTCGCCGAACAGATCGGACCGGCCGCCAGCCGGTGCGGCGGGAACCCGGCGTGGGACCTGCCCCTGGTGTTCGGCCCGATCGCGCTCGCCTACAACCTGCCGGGGAATCCGGCCCTGGTGGTCAGCAGTGACGCGGTGGCCAAAATTTTCACCGGCAAGATCACCACGTGGAACGACCCCATCCTGGTCGGGCTCAACCCGGGTGTGGCCCTGCCCGACACCAGGATCACGCCGATCTACCGGTCCGACTCGTCGGGAACCACCGACAACGTACAGAAGTATCTGACCGCCGCCGCCCCGCAGAGCTGGGCCAAAGGGGTCGGTACGGAATTCCAGGGCGGCGTCGGCGAGGGCGCGGCGAAGTCGTCCGGGGTCATCCAGGCCGTCCAGACCATTCCGGGCGCCATCGGATACGTCCAGAAGGGCTTCGCCGACCAGGCGCGCATGTCCTACGCCAAAATCGCCACCCGCGGCGGGGTGGTCCCGCTCACCAACGACACGGCCGGAAACGCCATCAAGGCGGCCAAATTCCTCGGCGAGGGAAACGACCTGTTGCTCGACCTCAACGCCATGTACGGCTCGCAGGAGCCGGGCGTCTATCCGCTGGTGCTCGTCACCTACGAGATCGTCTGCTCCAAGGGCTACGACGCCGAGACCGCCGGGGCAATCAAATCGTTCCTCTCCATCGCCGCCACCAGCGGGCAGGCCGAACTTTCCTCGGCCGGTTACATTCCGCTGCCCGATAAGGTCAAGGAACGACTGGTCGCCGCGATCGATGCGCTGCAGTGACCAGGTGAGATCGCAGTGACGGAGTTTTCGGGGCCAAACCCAATAGACTCAGGCGCGGGCGCGGTCCTCGCCACGTCGATTCCCGAGTCGCCGACGACACCCACCAGCCCGTGGGGCGAGGCCAGACCGCATGTGGGAGACCGGATATTCCGGCGGCTCGCGCAGACCTCGGGCGTGCTGATCATCGTCGTGATCGCCGCGATCGCCGTCTTCCTGCTCGGGCGCGCGGCACCGGCGTTGCAGCGCAACCGCGAGAACTTCTTCAGCTACGGCGGTAACTGGGTCACCACCGACCCATCGGCGATGCACTTCGGGATCGCCAGCCTGCTGCCGGTGACCGTGTTCGTGTCGCTGTTCGCGTTGACCTTGGCCATGCCCGTCGCGCTGGGCGTCGCCCTCTTCATCACCCAGTACGCGCCACGGCGGGTGGCGACGCCGCTGGCCTACGCGGTCGATCTGCTGGCCGCGGTTCCCTCGATCATCTACGGCGCCTGGGGTCTATACGTGTTGGCGCCACAACTGCGGCCCATCGCCACCTGGCTCAACCGCTCCATGGGCTGGTGCTTTCTGTTCGCCGACGGCAACGCGTCGGCCGCCGGCGGCGGCACCATCTTCACCGGCGGCATCGTCTTGGCGGTGATGATCCTGCCCATCGTCACCGCCGTCACCCGCGAGGTCTTCGTCCAGACACCGCAGGACCAGATCGAAGCCGCGCTGGCGCTGGGCGCCACCCGATGGGAAGTGGTCAAGACCGTCACGCTGCCGTTCGGGCGGTCCGGCTACATCAGCGGCGGGATGCTGGGGCTGGGGCGCGCGCTGGGCGAAACGGTCGCGCTGCTGATCATCTTGCGGGGCACCCAGTCGGCGTTCGGCTGGTCGCTGTTCGACGGCGGCTCCACCTTCGCCACCAAGATCGCGGGCGCCGCGGCCGAGTTCGACGACCGGTTCAAGTCGGGCGCCTACATCGCCGCGGGCCTCACACTCTTCGCGCTCACCTTCCTCGTCGACGCCCTGGCCCGGGGCGCCGTCGCCGGGGCGGGCCGAAAGGGCGCGCGATGACGTCGATGCTGGACCGCCCGCTCAAGTCGCGGACGTTCTCACCGCTGTCCCGGCGTCGCCGTACCGCGAATCGTGTTGCGACCGTACTGGTTTCACTGGCATTGCTGGTGGCCGTGGCGCCGCTGGTGATGGTGCTGTGGTCGGTGACCGCCAAAGGAGTCAGGGCGATCACGTCGACCGTTTGGTGGTCGCACTCGCAAGCCGGGATGACGGCCTTCGTGACCGGCGGCGGCGCCTACCACGCGCTGGTCGGCACCGTGCTGCAGGGATTGGTGTGCGCCGGCATCTCCATTCCGATCGGTCTGATGGTCGCGATCTATCTGGTCGAATACGGCGGCGGCACCGCGCTGGGCCGGTTGGCCTCGTTCATGGTGGACATCCTGAGCGGGGTGCCCTCGATCGTGGCGGCGTTGTTCGTCTACGCGTTGTGTGTGGCCACGCTGGGCCTGCCCCGCTCGGAGTTCGCGGTATCGCTGGCGCTGGTGTTGCTGATGCTGCCGGTGATCGTGCGGGCGACCGAGGAAATGCTGCGGGTGGTTCCGGTGGATCTGCGCGAGGCCAGCTACGCCCTGGGCATCACCAAGTGGAAGACCATCGTCCGGGTGGTCATTCCCACCGGGCTTTCCGGCATCGTCACCGGGATCTTGCTGGCGATGGCACGGGTGATGGGGGAGACGGCGCCGCTGTTGATCCTCGTCGGCTATGCGCAATCGATGAACTTCAACATCTTCAGCGACTTCATGGGGACGCTGCCAGGCATGATGTACAACCAGACGTCGGTCGGCGCGGGCCTCAACCCCATCCCCACGGATCGGTTGTGGGGTGCCGCGTTAACCCTCATCCTGGTGATCGCCGCGATCAATATCGTGGCTCGAGTGATAGCGAAATTCCTTGGCGCCAGAAAGTCATAGGCAGGAGCAGTAGTGGCCAAACGGTTGGACCTCAAGGGCGTCAACATCTACTACGGGTCGTTTCACGCCGTCGCGGAGGTGACGCTGACGGTGTTGCCGCGCAGCGTCACCGCGTTCATCGGCCCGTCGGGGTGCGGCAAGACGACGGTCCTGCGCACCCTCAACCGCATGCATGAGGTGGTGCCCGGCGGGCGCGTCGAGGGCAGCGTGCTGCTCGACGACGAGGACATCTACGGCGCCGGTGTCGACCCGGTCGGTGTGCGCCGGGCCATCGGGATGGTGTTCCAGCGTCCGAACCCGTTCCCCGCCATGTCAATTCGCGACAACGTGGTGGCCGGCCTCAAGCTGCAAGGGGTGCGCAATCGCAAGGTGCTCGATGAGACGGCCGAATACTCGCTGCGCGGCGCGAACCTGTGGGACGAGGTCAAGGATCGGTTGGACCGGCCCGGTGGCGGTCTGTCCGGCGGGCAGCAGCAGCGGCTGTGCATCGCCAGGGCCATCGCCGTGCAGCCCGACGTGCTGCTCATGGACGAGCCGTGCTCGGCGCTGGACCCGATCTCGACGATGGCCATCGAGGAGCTGATCAGCGAACTGAAGCAGGACTACACGATCGTCATCGTCACCCACAACATGCAGCAGGCGGCCCGGGTCAGCGACTACACCGCGTTTTTCAACCTGGAAGCCGTCGGGAAACCGGGGCGGCTGATCGAGGTCGACGACACCGAGAAGATCTTTTCCAACCCGAATCAAAAGGCGACCGAGGACTACATCTCGGGCCGTTTCGGCTAGCTGGACGGCGGTTTCGCCTCTTCCTCGGGCAGTCTGCCGGTCGCCTGGAAAATGACGCGCCTGGCCACCTCGACGGCGTGGTCGGCGAAACGCTCGTAGAAGCGGCCCAGCAACGTCACGTCGACGGCCGCCGCCACGCCGTGCTTCCATTCCCGGTCCATCAGCACCGAGAACAGGTGCCGGTGCAGATCGTCCATCGCGTCGTCTTCTTCACGGATCCGGGCCGCCTTCTCCGGGTCGCGCGACAACACCACCTCTTGGGCGCTGTTTCCCAATTCGACTGCGATGCTGCCCATTTCGGCGAAGTAGCCGTTGACCTCTTCGGGCAGGGCGTGCTGGGGATGCCGCCGTCGGGCGATCTTGGCGACGTGCAACGCCAGCGCACCCATGCGGTCGATGTCCGCCACCATCTGAATGGCGCTCACGATCGAGCGCAGATCACCGGCCACCGGCGCCTGCAATGCCAGCAGCACAAAGGCGCTTTCCTCGGCGCGTGCGCTCATCGCGGCGATCGCTTCGTGGTCGGAGATCACTTGTTCGGCCAGCACCAAGTCGGCCTGCAGCAGGGCTTGGGTGGCCCGCTCCATGGCGATTCCTGCCAAGCCGCACATCTCGCCGAGCCGCTCGGATAACTCCGAGAGTTGCTCGTGGTAGGCGGTTCGCATGTCGTCAAGGATACGTTCCCCGCGTCCCAGACAGGCCGCGGAGCGCCGTCAAAACGGCTTATTCGCAGGTGGTGTCGGCCGCGTTGGTGACGGTCAGGTCCTCGGGGAGCTTGGCCGGCGCGTTGCTCGAGCCGCGTTCGATCTGCAAACTCATCGGCGAGCCGCTCGGCGAGGGGGCGGTGACCGACTTGAAGTCCGGGCCCAGAACCACCTGCACGACCTGCCCGTAGCCGGAGACCCGCTGGACCTTGGCGTTGGCGAACGAGGACGCCACGGTGGCCGCGGCCTCTTCGTTGCCGGGCGAGAACAGCACCGTCGTCGCGGTCACCGAACTCGGATAGTCGTCGGGGGCCATCACGTTGAAGCCGTCCCGCTTGAGCTGGGTGGTCGCGGTCGCCGCCAGCCCGGTCTGCGTGGTGGCGTTGGAAACCCGCACGGTCACACCGCTCGGCGAGGTCGTGGTGACCTGTTCGTGTTGGGCCTCCGGCGTCGGGGACGGTTTCCTGGTGGTCGGGGCCTTCGACGCGCCCGTCGTGCCCGAGCCGGACGATGCGCTCAAATTCTTTGCGTTCTGGTCGTTTTCCTCCGGCAGCGGATCGTCGTTGATGATGGCGTCGAACAGCGCCCGCATGTCGGACATGCGCGGCGGCTCGTCGCCGTTCTGGTCGGTGACGCCGGTGGGCACCGTCACGAACGTGACGTGGCCGGCCGCCATCCCCTGCAACGACTGACCGAGCTGCACCAGGTCCTTGGACTTCACGTTGTCGACGACGGTGTCGCTGATGAACATGTTGACGACGTTGTTGAGCTTGTTGAGGTCAAGCAGCGTGTCCGCCGAGATCAACGATCTCAGCAGCGACGACAAGAACAGCTGCTGGCGCTTGATGCGGCCGTAGTCCCCGTTGATCTCCGTGGTGACCTGGCGGGCCCGCACGTAATTCAGCGCGGTGGAACCGTCGAGAACCTGGCGCCCGCCGTGTTCGAGCACGGTGCCCAGCTCGTAGTCGTGCAGCGGGGTGCTCGAGCACACCTCGACTCCGCCGAGGGCATCCACCATTTTCGCGAAGCCGGAGAAGTCGACGGCGATGAAGCGGTTGATGCTCAATCCGGACAGCTTCTGGATTTCCTTCACCAGACACTTCGGGCCGCCGAAGGCGAACGCGGAGTTCAGTTTGGTCTCGGTGTAGACCATCTTCGGTCCCCACGTCTGCGTCTTCGCGTCGTAGAGCGGGCCGTACTTGCCGGTGGTGGGGTCCCAGGCCTCGCACTGCATCGGGGTGATCGCCAGGTCGCGCGGGAACGACACCGCCACCACGCGTTTGCGATTGGCCGGGATGTTCACCAGCATGACGGTGTCCGAGCGGGCGCCGTCGGCGTCGTCGGTGTCGCCGGCGCCCATGTTGGCGTTGTCGCCGGCGCGCGAGTCGAGGCCGACGATCAAGAAGTCTTCGTCGCCGTATTGCCCGTTCGCGTCGCGGATGTCGTCCGAGTGCGGGTCGAGCGCGTTGATCGTGTTGAGCCGGGCGTTCTTCGACGTGCTCCACTGCCAGGCCCCGCCGGTCATCACCAGCGCCAGCACGGCGGCCAGCGCCGCCACCGAGCGGCCGGCCAGCAGCATCGGGCGGCGGCGTTTGGGCTCGTCGGCGGTGGTGTCGACGGCGCCGGATGGCGGCTCGTCGGGCTCGTCCTCGTTCGGGTAGTCGGCGTCCATGAGCTCGCGAAGCTCGGAGACCGCGTCGAACGAGTAGGCGAAGTCGTCGATGACCTGTGTTTTCTGTAGCTCGAGCGGTGGTTCGGGCTCGGGCCGGAAGGCTTGGGGGCGGGGCTCGAAGAATTCGGGCTCGGGAGGCTCGACCTCCGGGGCGGCGCGTCGGTGGATGGGCCGGTCGGGGGCGCCGATCTTGGCGATCAGATCGGCGACGCTGACTCCGCCCCCGGCGTGGCTTCCGGTGTGCTCGGTGTCGTCGATGTCCTGCGGCGCGGCGGGCTCGACGGCCGTTTCGGGTTGCCAGCGATGGATGCTGTCGTCGGGCGGCGGTTCGAAGAATCGCTCCCAGGGAGCGGCGCCCAGGCTGGGCGACGGGCCCGTCGGGATCGGTTGGGCGTGAACCTCGCCCGGTGCGTGCCGACCGTTACGAGTGGCGTCGCGCTCGCCGTCACTCATGTCCTACCGGCCTCCGAAGCTCTGATGCAGACGTCAGCGTGTCCGTGCGTGGTGGCAGCGCGGCGCCGCTCGTGTGACGGCTCGTGCCATCCGTTTTCGTCGCGCCCGTGCGGCGGCACAAAATCATCCGCCGTCCAAGCGCATGCAACAAAGCCCACATCGTACTGAGTTATCGGTCCGGAAGCGATTTCGAGCCGGTGGACTCAGCCGCCGGAGTGCATGACGTCGGCGCCGGCCGGCACCGTGCAGTCGTCGGGGTCGTCCAGCCAGCCTTCCGGGAGCACGACCCGGGCGGGTGAACCCTGCCGGCCCCGGGGCCCGCTCGCCTCGTCCGGGAAGGGCACGTCGGCGTCCAACCGGTCGAGAAGGCGGTCCAGCTCGTCGAGCGTCTTGACCATTGCCAGCGCTCGGCGCAGCTCGGAGCCGGCGGGAAAGCCGTGCAGGTACCACGCGATGTGCTTGCGGATGTCGCGCATGCCCTTGTCCTCGCCGAAGTGCGCGGCCAGCAGCTGGCCGTGCCGGCGGACGATGTCGGCGACCTCGCCCAGCGTCGGTGGTGTGGGCGGAGGGCTGCCGGTGAAAGCCGCCGACAGCTCGGCGAAAAGCCACGGGCGGCCCAGGCAGCCGCGGCCGATGACCACGCCGTCGCATCCGGTGGCGGCCATCATCGTCAGGGCGTCGCTGGCGTCGTAGATGTCGCCGTTGCCGAGCACCGGGATCGTGCGCACATGCTGCTTGAGGCGGGCGATCTCGTCCCAATCGGCGGTGCCGGAATAGCGCTGCGCCGCGGTGCGGGCGTGCAGCGCGACCGCGGCGGCGCCCTCGGCTTCGGCGATGCGGCCGGCGTCGATGTGCGTGTGGTGCTCGTCGTCGATGCCGATGCGGAACTTGACGGTCACCGGTATCTGGGTGCCCTCGGTGGCGCGCACGGCGGCGGCGACGATCTGGCCGAACAGCCGCCGCTTGTAGGGCAGCGCCGACCCGCCGCCGCGCTTGGTCACCTTGGGCACCGGGCAGCCGAAATTCATGTCGATGTGATCGGCCAGGCCTTCGTCGGCGATCATCTTGGCGGCCGCGTAGGTGGTCGCGGGGTCGACGGTGTAGAGCTGCAGCGACCGGGGCGACTCGTCGGGGGCGAACGTGGTCATGTGCATGGTGACCGGGTGACGCTCGACGAGCGCGCGGGCCGTCACCATCTCGCAGACGTAGAGGCCGCTGACGGTGCCGACCTTGGATTGCTCCAGCTCACGGCACAGCGTCCGGAAGGCGACGTTGGTGACGCCAGCCATCGGTGCCAGAACCACCGGGCTCGCGAGCGCGATGGAACCGATGCGCACCGCTTGGTTACCGCCGGCTCATGGTCAGCGTGCCCGCCGTCTGATGCAGCTCGACGGCTGTGGTCCTCTTGCCGGTGCGGGCTTCCCGGTCGAGCTGGCGCTGCTTGGAGACCTCGAACTTGTCGCAGGTCTGCTCCAGCTCCTTGATCAGCACCCCGAGGTCGTCGCGCAAGGCGGCGGCCTCACCCGAGAAGTCCTCACGCTCGAAGATGCGCCATTTCCTCAACACCGGCATGACGACCTCGTCGAGGTGGATGCGCGGGGCGTACACGCCGCCCACGGCGATCATCACGGCCTTGCGCCGGAACTCGGGCACCTGGTAGCCGGGCATCTGGAAGTTGCGCAACACCTTGTGCAGCGACTTCATCGCCTGATTGGGCGCGATCTCGAACCCGGCCTCGGTGACGTCGCGGTAGAAGATCATGTGCAGGTTCTCGTCGGCCGAGATCTTGGCCAGCAACTGGTCGGCGATCGTGTCGTTGCACGCCTTACCGGTGTTGCGGTGCGAGATCCGCGTCGCCAACTCCTGGAAGGTCACGTAGGTGACCGAATCGAACAGGCTCTCGGCGAACAGGTCTTCGCGAACCTGGTGGTTCTGGCCGGGGCTGAAGCCGCGGTTGACCACCTCGATGCGCAGCTTTTCCAATTCGTACGGGTCGACCGCGCGCGTGACCACCAAGTAGTCGCGCAGCGCGATCCCGTGCCGGTTCTCCTCCGCGGTCCACCGGTTGACCCATTGGCCCCAGGGGCCGTCCATGCTGAAGTTCATCGCGATCTCGCGGTGATAGGACGGCAGGTTGTCCTCGGTCATCAGGTTCTGCACCATCGCCACCTGGGCGACGTCCGAGAGCTTGGATTGTCCCGGCTCCCAGTCCTGCCCACCGAGCGCATAGAAGTTCTTTCCGTCCGACCACGGGATGTAGTCGTGCGGGTTCCAGTTCTTGTGCATGCTCTCGTGCCGGTTCAGGTACTTCTCGACGACCGGCTGGAGTTCGTGCAGCAGCTGTAGGTTTGTCAGCTCGGCTGACATAGTGCCTCCAGTTATCTGTGTCGATGGGTAGCAGTCAATATATCTGTGTACTTCGGTAGCAGCAAGTTCCTCGCCAGGCGTGGTCGATAACGGTTTGACATCGCGATCAACCACCAGTTTTACGGCTTGCCGATCCGGCCCGAATGAAAACCCGCTACTGCGACTTGCCGAGCTCTCCGGCGGGGACGTACGGCGCCGCGGTGATGTAGAGCATGTTGATGCAGTAGTCGATGAACTGTTTGCGCGTCGCCCCGAGTTGCCCGTGCAGGTAGGCGGTGAACAGGCTCGACAGGCCACCGACCAGGCTGGTGGCGATCATTTTCTGCAGCACGGCATCGCCGATCCGGGACAGCTTGCGCTGCAGCAGGTCGATGAAATTGGGCATCCACTCCGCGCCCGACCGCACCAGCACCGGCTCCACCGCCGGCGCCAGCAACAGCACCCGCCCCCGGACCGGGTCGTCCACCATCAGCTCGACGAAGCGTTCGACGGCCTCTCGCGGGGTCGTCGCCGACGTCAGGGTGTTCATTGCCCGCGTGCAGACGTCGTCATAGACCGCGCGCACGAATTCGTCACGGTCGGCGAAGCTTTCGTAGAAGTAGCGTTCGGTCAGCGCGGCCTTGCGGCACACCGCGCGAACGGTCAGCGCCGGCCCCCCGGAACCGCCGAGCAGCTGCACGCCGGCGCTGATCAGGTTGTCACGGCGAAGCGCGAGGCGACTCTCCAAGGGGACGCCGGTCCAGCGGCCCCGTCGTTGACCCGTCTGCACATCGCTCCTAAGCTGAAAATGACAACGGCTGTAGTCAAAAATTCAGATACCTACAGGAATCCAATAGTGACTCAAGATACGTCCGCATCGCGCCCCCTGACCAGCGACGCGACCGGCGCCCCTGAGCAGTCTGGCGGGCCGGCCGACGGCTCCAACGGTGTCGCGGGCGGCTGCCCCGTATCGCCACTGGGCTACGACGCGCCGCCAACACCGCTGGGACCCGATTCCCTGACCTGGCGTTATTTCGGGGACTGGCGGGGCATGCTGCAGGGCCCATGGGCCGGATCGATGCAGAACATGCACCCCCAACTCGGCGCGGCGGTGCTCGACCACTCCACCTTCTTCCGCGAGCGGTGGCCGCGTCTGCTGCGTTCGCTGTATCCCATCGGCGGGGTCGTCTTCGACGGTGAGCGCGCCCCCATGACCGGCGCCGAAGTCCGCGACTACCACACCGACATCAAGGGCGTCGATGACCAGGGCCGCCGCTACCACGCCCTGAACCCCGACGTCTTCTACTGGGCGCATTCCACCTTCTTTATGGGCACCATTCACGTGGCCGAACGGTTTTGCGGTGGGATCACCGAGGCGCAAAAGCGTCAGCTGTTCGACGAACATGTCGAGTGGTACCGCATGTACGGCATGAGCATGCGGCCCGTGCCGAAGTCGTGGGAGGAGTTCCAGGCCTACTGGGACCACATGTGCCGCAACGTGCTGGAAAGCAACGAGGCGGCACGGGCCGTGCTCGACCTCAGCGAGTTGCCCAAACCGCCTTTCGCGCAATGGATTCCGGAACCCTTGTGGGCCTTGCAGCGCAAACTGATGGCCCCGTTCTTCGTCTGGCTGACCGTCGGCCTCTACGACCCCCCGGTGCGGGAGCTGATGGGCTACCGGTGGTCGCGCCGCGACGAGTGGTTGCACCGGCGTTTTGGCGACCTGGTTCGTTTCGTATTCGCCCTGGTGCCAAGCAGATTCCGCAAGCACCCGCGGGCGCGTGCCGGGTTGGACCGCGCCAGCGGGCGAATCCCGCTCGATACCCCGCTGGTGCAAACGCCCGCGCGCAATCTGCCGCCGATCGACGAGCGCGGGGACCCCAAGCACTACTGCCCGATGGTGTCTTGAGCCGTACGACGATGCAGCCCGCGAAGCGGGGTGAGGAGGAGTGCGGCAATTCGGTCTAGCCGTACGACGATGCAGCCCGCGAAGCGGGGTGAGGAGGAGTGCGGCAATTCGGTCTAGCGCGTACGGTCGTCGTCCGCGCTAGGCGTGGGCGTGGCCGTGAACGTCCTCCAGCCCGGCCTGGTGCACGTGCCGATGGGTGTGTTCGGTCCCGTCGGCGTGCGCGTGGGAGTGTTCGTGCTCCACGTGGTCGTGCTCGTGGGACGTGTGTGCGTGGGCGTGCGTCACGTCGCCGTGCCGATGCTCGTGCGCGTGGGGCGCGTCGTGGGTGTGCTCTTCGCTCATCGGTGATGCCTCCTTGCGTGAAATGCCTTGTGCCTCCGGCCGACTCAGCGGCCGCTGCTGCGGTGTCGGTTCGACGATTCGGCTACCGCCTTTAGCCCGTCGTCGCCGCGGTGATGGCCGGGGACCCCGGGTCCGGCGTGCTCGGCGTTGAAAACGGCGTCGATGACGAGCTGGCGCACGTGGTCGTTCTCCAGGCTGTAGAAGATCGTCGTGCCCTCCCGGCGGGTGCGGACCAGACGTGCCATCCGCAACTTCGCGAGGTGCTGGGAAACCGACGGCGCCGGCTTGCCCACGTGCTCGGCGAGTTCGTTGACCGACATCTCGTGGTCGGTCAACGACCAGAGCACCTGCACGCGGGTGGCATCGGCCAGCATCCGGAAGACCTCGACCACCAGGCCGGCCTGGTCGTCGGGAAGACGCCCTTTGCTATTACCTGCATGCATACGCAAATACTAGCGAAGGCTAGCGGGGCTGCCAAGGGGGCGGCTCAGGCCGGCGGGACAACCGTCGTCTGGCGCCGGCCGCCATTGCGCTCGTTCCACAGCCGGTAGACCTCTATCGCCCCCTCGTGCGGGTCGTAGCGCATCGGCAGGCGCCGATCCTCCCAGTCCTTGGAGAATTCGTCATAGAAGGTGGACAACTCGAAGTACTTGCGGTCATCGGCGTAGTACTGCTCGTAGCTTTCGCGCGTGGTCAGGAACACGACCTCCCGGGGCGAGCAGTAATACAGCGAGCCCAGGCACATCGGGCACGGGTGGGCGAGCACGTAGATCGTGGCGTCGACGAGGTGCTCGGTGCCCAGCTTCATGCAGGCCTCGCGGATGGCGAGGATCTCGGCGTGGGCGGTGGGGTCGCTCGTCTGGGCCACTCGGTTGGCGCTCTCGGCGAGCACCTCGCCGCCCCGCACGATCACCGTGGCGAACGGCCGGCCGCCTTCGGCCACGTTGCGACGAGCCAGTTCGATCGTTCGTTGAGCGAAGTCGGTCACGGGTCCTCCGGAGTGCAGCAGATAAGTCGGAGGGTAGCCCCGTCGGCCGCCACACCGAGCCTGTGATGTTAACTAGATTGTCTATCTTTTTTCGGACCCGACTGAAGGGGCATCATGGCGCGCACCGATCGTGATCGTTGGGACCTGGCGACAAGCGTCGGGGCGACGGCGACCATGGTGGCCGCCCAGCGGGCGCTGTCCTCCGAGGCGAAGTTGATCGACGACCCCTATGCCGCGCCGCTGGTGCGGGCGGTCGGCATCGACGTCTACGTCCGCCTGGTGAACGGCGAAATCGAGGCCAGCGGGAACACGGAGTTCGATCCCCGGCGAATGGCGCAGGGAATGGCCTGCCGAACCCGGTTCTATGACCAATTCTTTCTGGATGCCACCCGCAGCGGCATCGGCCAGGTGGTGATCCTCGCGTCGGGCCTGGATTCCCGCGCCTACCGGCTGCCCTGGCCGGCCGGCACCGTCGTCTACGAGGTCGACATGCCAGAGGTCATCGAGTTCAAGACCCTGACCCTGGGCGATCTGGGCGCCAAGCCGACCGCGCAGCGGTGCACCGTCGCGATCGATCTGCGCGACGACTGGGCCTCGGCCCTGCGGGCCGCGGGATTCGATCCCCAGGCCCCCTCCGCGTGGAGCGCCGAAGGCCTGGTGGTCTATCTGCCGGACGACGCTCAGGATGCGCTGTTCGACAACGTCACCTCGCTGAGCGCCCCCGGCAGTCGTCTCGCTTTCGAATTCGTGCCCGACACCGCGGTTTTCGCCGACCCGCGGTGGCGTGCTCACCACGACCGGATGAGCGAACTCGGCTTCGAGATCGACTTCAACGACCTCGTGTATCACGGCCAGCGCAGCCACATCGTCGACCACCTGAACCAGCGCGGCTGGCAGACGTCGTCGACGACGGTCGCGGATCTGCACGCGGCGAACGGTTTCGTCTACGCCGACGACGACGTCGCCGCGGCCTTCGCCGACGTCACGTACTGCAGCGCTGTGCTCGGGCGATGAGCGGTCATCGGTCGCGCACGGCCCACGCGATGCGCGATGTGGTGCCCCCACTAGGACTCGAACCTAGGACCTGCGGATTAAAAGTCCGTAGCTCTACCAACTGAGCTATAGGGGCCGCGAAGATTCAGGATACTTGGACCGAAAACCCGGCTCGTTTGAGGATTGGGCACACCGTGACCTAAGCTGACGTGGCTCCCAACGAAACCACGTTGCGAGTACCCCGGAGTGATTCGGTTCTGGCCCCCATCGTCTAGTGGCCTAGGACGCCGCCCTTTCACGGCGGTAGCACGGGTTCGAATCCCGTTGGGGGTACGCGACGCGGTGACGCGGAGCAGCAGCAAGGCCCTGTGGCGCAGTTGGTTAGCGCGCCGCCCTGTCACGGCGGAGGTCGCGGGTTCGAGTCCCGTCAGGGTCGCCAAGCGCGGCGAGGCACTCGCTGCCTTCCGGCCAGGTAGCTCAGTCGGTACGAGCGTCCGCCTGAAAAGCGGAAGGTCGGCGGTTCGATCCCGCCCCTGGCCACCAGTCTTGAGCTGCACGGACGCGGTGATGGCACTCTATGGATGGTTCGGTGTGTCCGGTTCCTGTCCGTTCGCCCGGTTTTTGGCGACGTCCTGAAGCCGGTCGAGATTCGTGGCTACGTGGTCGAGTTCGTCTGAATAGAGGTCGCTGTAGATGTTCGCGGTGACGGTCGGCGTCGAGTGCCCCATCGTCTTCTGGACGTAGCGGAGGTCGGCGCCGGAGGCCCGGGCCAGGCTGGCGTAGGTGTGGCGCAGGTCGTGAATCGTCAGCGGCACCAGTCCGGTTTTCTTTAGGGCTTCGTTCCAGTCGGTATGCCGGCGCCAGTTGTTTGATCTGAGGAACCCGCCATTTGGCGAGGTGATTGCATGTTCTGTGGGCGCGCGATTATCGATCCTTGGTTTGAGCGCGTCGATGACGATTTGGGGGAGTGGGACGGTTCGGGCGGCGGCGCGAGTTTTTGGCGGCCCGACGATGATCCGGCCTTCCACTTCTGGCGCGGCCTGGCGGACATAGAGCCGACGCGCAGTTAGGTCGATGTCGCCGACCCGCAGGCCGACGAGTTCGGACCAGCGCAGGCCGGTGAAGGCGAGGATGATCACCACGTCGCCGTGGTCGCCGCATGCGGCTGCCAGGGCGGCGACTTCGGTGGCGGTCAGATAGCGGTGGCGTTCTCGGGTGGGTATCCGCCCGGATGACACCCCGTCAGCCGGGTTGCTGTGGATTCGACCGTCCTCGCGCGCCATGTCGAGAATCGACCGCAGCAGCCGCAGCGTGGCGAGTTTGGCCCAGGGACCGACGGTCATGGAATCGATGAATTGCTGTATATCCTTTCGGCTGATTTCATCAACCGGGACGTGGCCGAAACGCGGACTGATGCGTAGTTCCCAATGCTGGGTGTAGCCGCTCCAGGTCTTGGGCGACACTGCGGGGCGTTTCAACGCGCTGTATTGCGTCCAGACAGCGGCGAGTTTGGCCCGGCCAAGTCGGGGGTCGAAGCGTCTGGCGCCGATCGCCGCTTCGCCATCCCGGTCGGCCTTGAATGCCCGCGCTTCTCGCAAGGTGGCGAACGTCGACGACGTCTCAGCCCATCCCGACGGGGAGTCTGAATCACGCACCAGGTAGCGCACTTGATAGCGCGGCAGACCGGCCGAATTGATCCGCTTTCGGATACCGCGCGGGACCGATCCGGCCACTTAGCGACGCACCTTACGAAGCCATGCGCGGACTTCAGCTGCGTCCCAACGTCTTACGCGATCAGATAGCGTGTAGCAGGGCGGTCCCACGTCTGCGCCGTGTTCGCGCAATGCGCCCCATCGACTCACCGTCGCAGCGGACACGCCAAGCAGCTCGGCCACCTGCTCCGCTGTTAGAAGCTCTGGAAAGGTCGCTGTCGCGGTGGCGCTGGTTTTGATGCCGAGGGTTGTCATGCCGATGTCCTCAGTTCTCTGCTGAACCAGCGCGACTTGAGCTTGTAGGCCCGTATTCTTGTGCGACAGAACGGATTAGCGAATCGGGCCAGAAGTCGGCGCGTACTCGCATCGTTGACCCGTCTTCGGCGATGACGTATCCGGTACCAGGCTCATTTGGGTTGATCCGATGCGCGGGGGCGGCGTCGGCGAGGCCGTCACCCAAGACCATGGCGACTTCGTCGCGTGAGCGCAGCCGCAGTGCGACGGTTTGGGTGAACAACCCGCGCATGGGCAGAATCTCCTTGCGAGGGTCCTGCATGAATGCGGCGACCACGATGCCTACAGCCCTACCCTTTGTCAGGATGCGTGAGAGTGAGCCCGCAACTTGCTTCCTCAGTGCCGCGTCCGTCATGTATGCGGTCAAGCCCGCGAATTCATCGATGAGCAGCACGACGAGCGGTTCGGCGGTGCTCGGTGTGTGCGAACGCGCTCGGCCGGCCATCCTGCGACCGCGGCTGTCTAGTAGCTCCTCCAAGTTGGTCAGCAGTCTCGCGGCGTTGGCCTCGGTCGTCGCAATGCCGCTGAATAGTGCAGACCCGACTGACACTTCGATCCCGTACTTGAGATCCACGGCGAACAGCCGCACGGTTCCCGCCTTGATGGCTGGGCCTAATCCGCCTGCAATGCCCCAAAAAACGGAGCCCTTGCCCGCACCCGAGCACCCAACAGTGAGGGTGTGCAGGCCGGCGACGCGCAGAGTCCATGCCGACCCATTCTCACGCCGGCCGACCTCGACGCCCGTCGGCTCGACGCTGGTTGGGAATGCAGCGGTCTCTGCCTCTGAAAGGCATTGTTTCATAACGAATTCCACGCGAACCGTGCCGGGGCCGATCAGTGTCGAGCGGGCGGAATGCGCCCCGACAGCGTCACGAATTGCGGGGACCGCGTTTTCGAGGTCGTCCACCGTCTGGCCGGTCCGTGTTCGGACTGTCATCCGTAGGCAGTCGCCGAACATGCTCACCCCGAGAAGGCGAGGATGAGTCCAAACTGTCCTCGTCCTGCTCTTGCCCTGTGCGTCCGTGCGTGTGACGTGCTCGGGAGTCGACAACCCGCAGGCCTTGGCAACCCGTGGCCAGGAGATCGATGCCCAGATCAGCCATCGGGCCCGACATGCTGGTGTTGCAACATAACGCCCAAATGTGGCGGGGGAACGCACTCTCCAAACGACGAGCGAAACGGCGACCACGCCGATCACCGCAATGAGCCACATGGCGCCGACCGCCAGCAGGTGCGTGAGGTCAAAGAAGTCGATGCCGGCGTCGGGATCTGGAATCGAATACGGATCGCTAGGTACTACGGGGTCGTACGGACTCATGCTGACACCCGGTCTCCCGCTGAGGACCCCGCCTTGCCGGTGTCCGCAGTCATACCCGAGGCCCGAAACGACCACGCGATGCGGCCGGATTCGCTCGAACGGTCTACGTACGGCAATATGTATAGTTCCTCGAAAATCACTGGTGTGAAGGGCATTCCGGCAGTGTTCGGTGGGCACACAGGCTGCTTGGGCGTTGCGAACTTGACGGTGAGAGTGCGCGCTCGCTTACTAGCTGTCGGGTCGCCGTCGAGGACTTCGACCTGCCACAACGGAGCGCCTGATTCTCGATCAGTCGCCTGGACCTTGTTGTCCTTCGTCGACCGCTCGTAATCGATCACCGCCGTCACGTCGGACACCACAAACGCTTTGCGTGGGAAAACCTGCTGGTGTGACACCTTGAGCCATTTCGGCACAGACATTTGTCGACCTTTCATGAGAACTGCTCTAGACAAGTTGAGGTTACATAGTCGTCTAGAGGAGTGCAACGGTCGACGCCCAGTTGATCGAAGACTTTGGGCTCAGCGGGCCGGGAACTCGTATTCGAGCAGGTAGGCGGAAGCAACTTTCACCGTGTCGCAGACCTCAACCGCCACGTCATTCGCGTCATATGCGGTTCGCAGCACTGTCAATACGGGAACGCCTGGTTCGAGTTCCAGTTGCCGCCGTTCTTCGGGAGTGGGCATTCGGGCTGCGACCTCCTCGGTGAAGTGACCGAGTACGTGGCCATTCTCTTCCAGTCGGGCGTAGATGCCCCCGGGCCCAGTGTCCACCTGCTCGATCCTCGTGCCTTCGGCGAAAGCAGCCGGGATGAAGGAGACCGCCGTTTCAACCGGTCGGCCATTCGCCAGGTAGCGGCGCGATCGCACGACGATGTCATCGTCCGGTGATAATCGAAGTCGTTCCGCTACAAACGAATTCGGCTTCTCGCGGCTCACCGCAATATTGTCGACTTGCGGCGAGTAACCCGATTTCTCGGCCTCGACGGTAAACGCCGCCTTGCCTGCCGCGCGATGCTGTCGCGCGAATCGATCCGACGCGAGCCGGCGGATGGGGGGCGTCGGGCGAATAAACACCCCGCGGCCATGCTGCGAGACGACCAGTCCCTCGGAACGAAGCTCCTGCACAGCTTGTCTTACCGTCATGCGTGCCACACCGAAATGCTCGATAAGTTCCGTCTCAGACGGCAGTCGTTCCCCGGGAGCTAGCCGGTTGGAACGGATCGCTTCTCGCAACATGCCCGCGATCTGCCGATATGGCGGCTTGTCATCGGCTCTGTCGATTTGTCCAAGTTGCAGCACCCGCTGGCCTTCCATCACATGTCTAGACGACTAGTCTAGGAAGCCAGTCAACCCGTGTCTCTTCTGCCGGCATCGAACAAGGAGGACCCCAGAAATGGCAACCTCGCCTAAGCACTCGGTCAGTGTCGCCGGCATCGTAGTGCGTGACGATGATCGCGTTCTCGTGATCAGGCGGGACGACAACGGCCACTGGGAAGCCCCTGGTGGTGTACTCGAACTAGGCGAATCTTTTGAGGACGGTGTTCGGCGCGAAGTCCTTGAGGAAACCGGATTGACGGTGAAGGTAGAACGTCTCACCGGCGTTTACAAGAACCTGACCCATGGGATTGTCGCTCTGGTCTACCGCTGCCATCCGGCCGATGGGGACACTCACCCCACTGCGGAAGCCCGCGAGGTTCGTTGGATGACAAGGGAGGAAGTTCAGTCAGCGATGAATCCTGCATTCGCGGTGCGTGTACTGGACGCGTTCGACGAAGAAACTCATTCGCGGGTCCATGACGGCGTCAACCTCGTGTCGGGCTGCTAGGGGTCCACTACACGCTGTCCGGATGTAATCCGAACAGTGCTTGATAGAACACTGCTCGCTTTGGGGGCGCTGGCTCGACCTCGCCCGGACGAGCCTGCACGCATCCCAGGAACGCACTAGACGACGGCGCATTCGCCGGTTTGTTCCGGACGATAAGTTTCGTGAACGCTTCGATGTACTCGAGCGCCGCTCGGATGAGGGTGAAACCGGTTGTCGCAAGGTCGGCCACCATTGACGAACCGGTAAAGGGCGAAACAGGTTCGGTCTGCCACACTCCCAGCGCGTCGTAGTGGTGCTGAGTCATCTCATTGTCGGCACCGAGGGCTAACTCGGGAATCACACTGAGATTCAGCGCCACGTTCATCGTGTTGCCGTAGCTGCGGCCAGGGTGGGTGTCGACGGCAAGAACGCCATCGTGGATGTGATTCCTCAACTGCTTGCAGAGCCACGCATACACCCGCAGGCGCGTCACGTCACCCAAAAGTGACTGGTCGTACTGCGTTCGCACTTCCTTGTCGATGAAGGTCCGCGAGTCGAGTGATCCCCGAGCCTTTTTCCGATCAACTGACGGGTCGACCATCGCTTGGTAAGCACGCCCGAAAATATCGAAAACTGCTGCAAGATAGAGTAATTCACGGTCAAAAGCTTCAGCGGTAGCCTCGGCAACATCTTCGTTCCGCTTCCCGTCCAGCGGGTTCGACAGCGCGGCCAGCAGATCGTCGAACGCGCGCGCTGCACGTCTCAGGCGGATGCGAACCGACGTGAATGCCTCTGCGGCCTCAGGTCCACCTTTAGCGGCAGCCGCAAACATTGAAGCGGCATCGAAGTATGGCAATCCGCTGACCGTGCCCCAGTCGTAAAGATTGACGATGGTCGCAGTCGACTCCGTCGTCTCCCAGCTTCCGCCACCCACCAACATGCCGCGCTCGACCGTCACAACCGGATTGCTAGTCACCCGCAAGTAGTGACCGATGAGTGGTACAGCCGCGTCGGGTGTCACGCTGACGACCACATCGTTGTCGGCGACATCTGTTCGTCCCGCAGTGGGGGCGGTGGTGACGATGGCATCGATGCCAACAGCCCCGGCGGCGGCAGCATAGGCAGCTGCACGATGTCGCTGATCGAGCGTCAACGGGGGGAGGCCGTCCGGCGCATCGTGCTCATCGAGCTGCTGGTACGCGGCGAAGAACCGAGCCTTGGACCAGGCACGGTAGCTCTCGCCACGAGCGGTGCTGACGGAGAACTCGGCCGCGTCGCAGAACTTGCCTGCGTCAGCTACGTTCGTGAAATTGACGGTGTGGCAAGGCGGTTCATCGAGCAACTCGGTCCACCCGCTCGGAGCTTCCGTTGCCGCCGGGATCAATAGGTGCACCTCGATCTCGTCGCGCGTCAGGAACCCGGTGATGTAGCCCTCCTCCGGCGGCTCCGCGATGGTCCCGACATCAATGCCCAGCCGCACCGGGCGCGTTGCCGGCCTCAATGGGTACAGAGGCTCCAACTTCGAGTCTCTCGTCGGCGGCCGAACGTAGCGCATGAAGCGCCAGTTGGGCCGGCCGGATGGGATGGTGATCGCCATATTGGGATGGTCGCACTTGGGGATGACAACTCAGATCGGTCCGTAGTGTTCGCATTCCGACGACTGCATGCATACGGCAGGTCAACCGACCGCAGCCACACCAGAGCCGCACGGCAGGGGAGGCGCGCGAGCGCATTGATCGAGGTTTGCAGCGCATTCTTGATGCATGGAACGCCCGCGATAGCGCATAGGAATACTAATAGTATCGTTGCGCTACTATCGGTAGCATAGATGGGACTCACCGACGCGTCGAAGGGGGCGGTTATGCACACGCAATGGATTGAGCAATGCACCGTTCAGCGAGTCTCGCTGCACGAAGGGCTCATACTCGACCTCGACGGTTACAACGAATTGGTGATTTCCCGACCGCTGCGACTGACCCTCCCGCCGGCAGGAGCCTGGCCGTCGGATGAAGTGTTGATCGACCCCATCAACCTTTCGCCCGAGGAGCGGCCACTGTTGGACCTTGCCGGAGCGATCTGCACGCGCGCCTGGTGCGACGACGACGGGGCCTTACATCTCTGTTTCTCCCCCGGCCACCGCATCGACGTCGACCCGGATGTAGCGGCGACCTCGTGGGAACTCTATGGCAAGTGTCACGGATACGTGGCGTGTCTGCCGCGAGGTCGCGTCCGAGCGATTCGGCACGACCTTCCTGTCGACGAGAATGACTCAGACGCAACACAACCCAAAGCCATGGCACATCAGTAGCCCGGGTGGCTGAAGACTCGCTGGATGCTTATGTCAGGGTCCTCATGGCGCGGTCGAGGAAGTCGGTAACCGCGGCGGTGAACGCGTCGTTGTTGTCGCCGGCAACCATGTGACCGGTGCCGGTGACGTCCGTCGTTTCGGCGTGCCTGACGAGCTGGCGGAATTCGCTGACGGTTTCCTGGGAGACTACGTCTGAAAGTGCCCCGCGTACCAACAGCGTTGGGGCCGTGATTCGACGTGCTCCTTCGGCGAGGAATCCGCTGATGGCGTCGAACTCCTCGCTGCCCGTCATGAGATTGCCTTGGAGGACATCGAAGTTGGAGCTGATGAAGGCCGGGTCCCAGCGCCAGATCCATCGGCCATCGCTACGTTGGCGCAGAACCTTGTGCAGGCCGTCGAGATTTTCGGGTCGCGCGCGGCGTGGGTTGTATTCGGCGATGACATCGGCGGCATCATTGAGCGTGCCGAATCCGTCGGGGTGTCCGGCCATGAATGACAGGATGCGACGGGCCCCATGAAATTCCATTCGCGGGGTGATGTCGACCAGGACAACGGCTGCCCAGAGGTCGGGTGGGGCCAGCAGATGGGTAGCGAGGATGATCAGCCCACCCAGCGACGCGCCGACGACGGCGGGGGGACTGTCGGCGCTGACGTGTCCTCGTACCGAGATCAGATCGGACACAAACCGTTCGATGTCATATTGTCCGCTCGGGTCCCAGTCGCTGTCGCCGTGACCTCGTGTGTCGTAGGCGACGACGGTGTAGCCGTGGGAATAGAGTCGACGGGCGGTGGTGGCCCACGCGTGACGGTTCTGGCCGCCGCCATGGAGCAGCAACACGACGGGGTGAGTCGCGGCGTGCCGGTAGCAATCGGCCACGAGAGTGATCCCGTCGCTGGTGCGGATGCGCTCTCGGCCAATTGTCATGTGGTCCGGTGTGGTCGGCCGTTGTGAGTCGAGGATTTCCGTTGCGGCCACCAGCTGGCCTCGCGCAGGAGCGTAGCGATCGCGGGCACCGTGAGGGTGCGAACGACGAAGGTGTCGAGTAGTAGGCCGCAGCCGACGATGAATCCGACTTGGATCATGATTCCGACAGAGCCGACCATCAGGCCGAACATACTCGCGGCGAAGATGAGCCCGGCTGAGGTGATGACTGAACCGGTGTTTGCGACCGTGCGTAGCACGCCGACGCGAATGTTGTGAGCGGATTCTTCGCGTAACCGCGAGATCAGCAGCATGTTGTAGTCGGCGCCGACGGCGACCAGGATGATGAACGCCACAAGCGGTACGGGCCAGGCGATTTCCTTACCCAGGCCGTATTGGAAGACGAGCGTCCCAATGCCCAGTGCCGCGCCATAGTTGAGTACGACCGTACCGAGGAGGTAGAGCGGGGCCAGCAAGGCACGCAGGAGAAGGACAAGGATCACTCCGACGATGACGAGCGTGGCGATCGCCAGCAGATGAAAGTCGGCCGACAGCAGGCGCTGAATATCGGAGTTGACGGCGGGGAAACCGGCCATCGATATCGTGGCGTTGGCCAGGGAGGTGTTCGGGCGTGCGGCCCCGGCAACTTCGGTGATTTTCTGAGCGAGATCCATCGCTTGGCTGCTGTAGGGGTTGTAGCTCGATTCGATCGCGAAGCGGGCGGTCTTGCCATCGGCCGACATAAAATGTTTTGCCACATCGGCGAACTGGCGATTCTCGAAGGTGTTGGCGGGCAGGTAAAAGCCGCTGGCGTTGTCCGAACCGGCGCTGGACCGCGCGGAATTTTGTAATTGGGTGGCGACCTGACTCATGCCGGACAACATTTCGATGTTGCTGTCGGCAAGGGTGTGCACGCCGGTGGCCAGGGCTTGTGCACCCGACGCGAGCTGGCTGATGCCGTTTTGGAGGCGGCGGATATTGCCGGCCATGTCGGCGGGATCGCCGAGTGCTCCGAAAGCCTTGTTCAGCGAGGTGACCGTGCTCTGCAGATCTGCTACGGTGCCCGCCGCATTGTCGCTGCCCGGCTGGTACATGTCGCCCAGGTTGGCGAGCTGGCTGAAAAAGCCGCCATCGCGCAAGGTCACCAGAATCTGCACCTGATCGCGGATCTGGGCACACTCGGGTGTGGTGGCACACCACGGGGAGGTGTTGAGCGCACCAACCAGCGGATCGATCGTGGCGATCGCGTTTTGGGCTTGTTGAGCTTCTTGACGCAGTCCCGGCCCGGTTCGGATCGCTTGATCGATGGTTGGTGTGGTAGCCGAAAGTTGCTGCAGCAGAGGGCGAAAGTGTTGAAATTGCGATCCGCTGGACTGGGCTTGGGTAAGGACCGCGGTCAGCGGTGTCAATGCCGTGCGCAGGGTGGTGTCAAGTTGCGCCAGGCCGCCGGCGAGTTGGTCGGCGCCACTGGTGAGTTTGGCCAGGTCGTCCTTATGGGCGTCTCCCTTGGCGACCGCGCCGGCCATCTTGTTGCCGATCTGGCCGTTTTGCCACGAGAGCTGTGCCTGATCGAGGCGTGCACCGGTGGGCCGAGTGACACCGGAAACCTTGGTGACGCCCGGCAATTGCGACACTCGAGACGCCATTTCATCTAGGTCGGCTAGGCCTTTACTGGTGCGCATATCTGTGGGTGATTCGACGACCATGAACTGTGTGATGACGATATCTTTGCGGAAATGCCTATCCAGCAAGCGATAGCCCTCATTGCTGGTGGTCGTCGCCGGCTGTCCTTGCCGATCGTCGTAGCTGATGTGCATAGTCAGCGCGACAGCCGCGAGGCCTAATACAAGTGCCAGGCTGGCGGCCAGCAGTGGGGCGGGTCGGCGGACCACGGCCACGGCGATCCAGTTCCAGTATCGGCGCGTGCGGTCAGCTTTGGGTTCGCCAATGCCATGTTTCGCGGCAAGCGCCAATACCGGAGGAAACAACGTTACTGTAGCTGCGACTCCGACAAAGACAGCGATCGCGCACGCCGGGCCTAATGCGCTAAATACGCTCAGCTTCGCAAAGACCAAGGATAGAAACGCAAACGCCACAGTCGCGGCGGAAGCCATGATCACCCGCCCGATGGTGGCGGTTGCGTTAATCACAGCCAGGTCAGCCGAAATCATCTGGCGGCGCTGCTCGTGATACCGGCTGATCAGAAACACGGAATAATCGGTGCCGGCACCCAACAAGATGGCAGTCATGAACGCAATCGTGAATTGCGACACCGGCATTCCTGATTCGCCCAGCGCCGAGAGCACCCCGCGCCCGACCGCCAGGCTCACACCGATCACGAGCAATGGCAGCAACGCGGTAACTAGTGACCGATAGATGACCAGCAAAATCACCGCGATCAGACCGGCTGTCACGATGGAGATGCCAATCAAATCCTGCTCAGCCGAATCGATTAGATCGCTGAATGTCGCGGGAGGTCCGGTTACACGAACGATCGTGGACGTACCGCTAAACGACTCGGCGACAATAGCGCGCACCGCCCGAACGGATTCCGCCGCTCTAGGATCGCCGAGCGTGCCAGCTACCCCGACCGGCACATACCACGCCTTGCCATCCTGGCTCATCGCCTGACCCGCAGTAACGGGGTCGGCTAACAGATCCTGAACCAGTCGCACGTGCTGGGAGTCGGCACGCAACCGCGAAACCATCGTTTTGTAGCGCTGACGCACCGGCGCAGTCAGGCCCGTCGGGTCCTCGAATGCAACAAAGACGGTGGTCTTGGACCCCTGCTCGCCGAATGCCGTGCCCATCCGGTCAACCGTCTGCAGCGATGGAGCATCAGGGGGGACCAGATTCACCGACTGCTGTTTCACAACGGTTTCCAGCTGGGGGAACAGCATCGCCAGGACGCCGGCGGTCACCACCCACGCCCCGATGACCAGCACCTTATGTCGGATGCTGAACCCCGCCAGGCGAGCTAGTCGATCACTGTATGCGCCCTCGCCCGCCGCGACCTTGCGAAGTTGCTCCCGAACTGGGCGACTCAGCGTCGCCACCCCCGAGGAAACCCACCCGTTGTCCGCCATCCCCCACCTCCGTTATCCCAAAAGAAACTAACGGTGTCGGAACAGTACCGCTAGTACCCTTTCGCTTCGTCGCCGAAACCGCGACAGGCGTGCACCCGTCGACCGCTACCGCACTACTCACCTGGATTGGCCCGAGAGCACCCCGCAGGCGACGGACCAGCATTTCGCGCCTGGCGCGACGTGCCCCTCGGCGCGCAGGTTGATTGACCGTGACGACGCACCGTCGCCGAAATTCTGAAAGGTTCATGAACGCCGCAGACGAAAAGCCAGCCGGGAAGTTAGCCTGGTGGGATCGTCGTGCACGTGGTTGTACATTTCCCGGTTCATCAAATTGTCGTCCAGGTATGAGCAGTAGCGAGGCGGGTAATGCCGAGGACGAACGCGGTCTTGGTCCGGCGGCGTTCGGTGGATGTCACTGGTAATGGTGCGGCCGCTGAGCCTGAAACCGCGAGCCGCACTCATCCACACTTGGGTCCTGGTTAGCGCAAGCAGCGCATTCATCGCAGAACGCCATCCTCGGCGTGTGCGAGTCCCTGCCGCACAAGTTGGGAGGGTTCGTGGGATGGCCTCATGAACCGACATGCCAGCCGTGCATTGGTGGCCTTTTGGACCACGGGTTGTTCGAGCCGTTGCCTGATCACGAATCCCCCTACTACGCACAAACCCCTACGAATAACTGTACTATTGGTAGCGCTATGCTACCAACAGTAGCGTTAGTTGGGTAGTGGCTGGATCAATCGCCAATGCAGATGCGATTCGGTGCGGGCCAGGTATGCGTAGGGTTTACGGTGACCATATGGAGCGCGACGGTTTTGACATGCCGGTCGACGACGATGTCGATCCGCGCCTGGTGCGCTCCCGGACCCGGCTATTAGATGCAGCCACCAAACTCCTCAGCGCCGGCGGGATTGAAGCCGTCACCATAGACGCGGTCACCAAGGCCTCTAAAGTTGCGCGCACGACCCTCTATCGCCACTTCAGCAGCTCCACTCAACTACTGGCCGCCACATTTGAACGGCTGCTGCCGCAGGTTCACCTTCCGCCGGCGACGGGATCGTTGCGCGACCAACTCATCGAACTGTTGAGCCGACAGGCCACGCTGTTCCAGGAGGCGCCGCTGCACGTCACCACACTGGCTTGGGTCGCGCTTGGCCCAACATCAAACAGCACTCAGGAGACCTACGATCGGCACGCGCTGCGGACCCGGATCATCGAGCAGTATCGCCAGCCGTTCGATCTACTTTTGCAAAGCCCCGAAGCCTGCGCCGACCTCGATGAATTCGACCCCGAGCTGATCCTGTGCCAACTCGTGGGGCCGGTCGCCTTCGCGCGCCTCACCGGGCTGCGTGCCATCGATCGTCAAGACTGTGAGCGCATCGTCGATGACTTCCTCGCCGCGCACCGCCGCAAGGTCGACGAGCCCGCATCGTAGTGATCCCGCTCCGCGGGAATGGCGCCGCCCCAGCCGCTCTGCCTGACGCGCAGTTCGGCTAATTTGCCGACCACGAGATAGGCAAAGACATATAGCCCCGGATGAGGCCCGACCGCAGGCGCTGCGCGTTCTCTAGGTCGACTTCCCAGTTGGGCACTCGGGCCAGCAGGGCGCGCAACGCTATCCGGGCCTCCATCCGCGCTAATGACGCACCGAGACAGAAGTGGATACCTCGGCCGAACGCCACTTGATGTTCGGGTTTGCGCCCGATATCGAACACGTCGGGATCAGCAAACACTCGTTCGTCACGGTTAGCCGAGCCGAACAACAGCAGCACTGAATCACCGACGGACATCGTGACGCCATGCAGCGTGACGTCGCGGGTCAGAGTTCGTGAAAGTCCTTGCACCGGTGAGTCATACCGGAGGAGCTCCTCAACTGCGGGACCAAGCAAGTTGTCATCGGCGACTAGTCGTCGGCGAATGTCGGGATCGCTCGCAAGCACTACTGCGGCGTTGCTGAGCAGGTTCGAGGTGGTCTCATGGCCTGCGATGAGCAGCAACAGGCAAAAGCCAAGGAGGTCCTCGTCAGTAAGACGCTTTCCGTCGATCTCGGCGGACACCAAGGCCGACATCAAGTCGCCGCGCGGTTCGCGTCGACGCTCGGCGAGGAAGTCGGTGAAGTAGGCATAGACGGCCGCAGCCGCGGCCAGCCCCTCGCCCATCTCACCGCGCGCCGGATTGGACTGGACCATCGTGGTTGACCACTGCCGAAACTGTGCGCGGTCCTCGCGAGGAATGCCGAGCAAATCAGCGATCACCATGGCCGGCAGGACGGCGGCAAAGTCGGCGGCAAAGTCAACCGACCCTGCGCCCCGGTCAAGGCAATCTGATAAATCCTCCGCCAGGTCCTCAATCCCACTACTTAACGCCGCGATGCGCCGCGGGGTGAACGCCTTGCTTACCAACGCGCGCAGCTGATCGTGTCGCGGGGGATCCATCAAAATCATCATGGGCAAGAACGATGCGTGGAAATCTGAGCCCGGTGGAGTTGGAAATATGCCGTCCACGGATGAGTAGGTGTGATGGTCAAGCAGCGCGCTGACGACATCTTCGTGGCGACTGAAAACCCACGTGTTGGAATCGGCTGCGCGATACAGCGGGGCTTTGTCGCGCAGCTGCCGGTAGATGGGGTAGAGATCGTCCTGAATCGTCGCATCGAACGGGTCGTAGCGAAGTTGCACCGTCGTCATCTGAGCTCCTACCGCTGTGAATCTAATTATACGGCTGTCTAATCCAGTAGTTTAGACTGTAAGTCCAACCGAGAGGAGCGTCAATGCGCGAGGTTCCGCGAAAAATTGCCGACCGCCTGCCGCCGGCGGCGGCACTTTTCGCAGACCGCGGGCTCAACGACACCAAGATCGAAGACGTCGCCGCCACCACCGGCATCGCCAAGGCCACCCTTTACTACTACTTCGCCGGCAAAGAGGAAATACTCGCCTTCCTCCTCGAAGACGTCCTACAGCAAGTCGCGCACGAGGTCGCCGCAGTCGTGGAGGCAGAAGGCTCCGCCGCTCAGCGCCTGCACGCAGTCATCAGTGCCCAGCTGCGCGTGATGGCACAGAGACCCGCCGTCTGCCGCGCTCTCATCGGGGAACTGGGCCGCGCCGCCCGCATGCCCGTCATCGCCGACATGATCAGCGCCGCATACTTCGCACCCGTCGAGACGTTACTTCGCGCTGGCGCCGGCGACGGCTCACTCGTGACCCTCGACAACCCAGCAGTTGCCGCGATCGCGCTATTCGGTGCCGTCACGACCAGCGCACTGACCTACCTAGTGCTTGACGATGCGCTCGACGAAGATCGAATTGCCAGAACAATTCACGACCTCGTTTTTGTCGGTTTACGACCGCGCTAGCCGTCCCCCGCACCGCGTGGACGGTAGTGCGCAGCTGAGCATGGCCCGCGACTCGGACTATCCGGAGCATCCAGGCGACGCGGGGTCGTCGGAGTGAGCTACAGACAGCGCGTGACGCAGCGGATGAAGTACGGCTGGCCCACCCGTATGCACCGCCAGCCGCAGCTGCTCAATGACTGTGTGCACCTGACGTCGCTCTTCAGTGTCGGAAAGTCCGAATTCATAAAGCTCCCAACGATATTTATGATCCTCCAGCCGCAGGAGTAGCTCGTTGATCACGTTGTCCAGGTCCATCTGCTCAGCGGCCAATTCCTGATGATTCCTCGGCCGCTCACCATCCGGCAGGCGCGGCGACAGTTCGATGGTCACGTGCTAAGCGTATGTAGCCGGTTGCTGCAATGCGACGGTCAGAGGTGAATTGCGTTAGATCACTTACGGCCCGCGAGTTGTTCGTCGCGCACCGCCTTCGCCCGATCCGCCGATAACGCTGCCGCGAGCTGGGATGCGAACGCTGGTCCGTCGTTCACAAGGGCGTAGCCACCCGCGAAGCCGCCTTGGCGGCAGAGAAGTCGCCTCCGACAGACGTTGCGGTGGCGTACTTTGCCAGTCTTGGAGTTTGTTCGTTGAACTGCGACGCGGGTCATTCGCGGAACGAGTGCGGTGGGGAAGCAGTGGGTGCAATCGCTATGAATGGCCTGTGAGCGAGACCACCGACGGATGATCCTTCGGGCCGTCAGGTATGCGTCCTGGGCGATCTCAACGACTGCGGTTGCTCGTTCCAACCCGTGGACCCCCCAAAAGCGACCCGGTCCGCGGCCCGGCCGCCGCCAGGCCTCCGGAACGATGTGCTGGTATTCCTTGTCGCCCAATCTATTCGGTGATGAGTGCTTCGTGAAGTAGATCGCCAAGCGTTTGGGGTCGCAAGCACGCAATCCGTTGAGGCTGTCGATAGCCGTACCGGCGCGCAAGTGGCGTGTGCGTTGTTCAGGGTCGGGATGGGCGACGACTTCCGCCCATTCCTGCGACAACCATTCGCTGAACCTACGGCCTGATCGACCGACGGTATACGGGGGAGCCATCCATAGGTGAATGTGTGGTGCGCCGCGGCGTTGAAATTCCATCTTCCAGATGTAGCGCGCTGGTTCACCCCATTCGCGCTGAAATCGTTTGCGCCACAGCATCATATGTCGCTTTACGCTGGCTCCATCGGGTGCGACCGATTCCCAGTCGCCGGGGTAGGTCAGCGTGACCATCGCGGGTACCCGTCCGCTTTCCACCATCGGCGTGTAGTCCAGCTCGGCGAAGGTGCGGCACATCGCCGCACGCGACTTGCGGGACCATTCGGTGATCGCACGGCCCGACGGGTCAGGCACATCACGACCGGCCTTTATGCGGTCTACCTCGCCCGCTACGTCCTGCATGTGCTGGCCCACGGTCCGCTCAGATGCCTTCTCCGCGCGAACGGGATTGGTCCAGCCGAGACGGACGACGCCCGGGCCGATCGTGATCCGGAATCGCCCGCACTCAGGTTCGACATCCAGCCGGTCCCGTCCATGCGCCCATGGTTCGGCCGGTTCGAACAGCGCCGCTGCCGAGGCCACCATGTTGGGCCTCGGGAACCGCAGCCCCAAGGCATCCGAGGCCGACAGTTCCGCATCAACAATGCCGTCGACGGTGTCGCGGACACTTTTGGCGCATATAACAAGCCCGTTGGTCCCAGCCGGAACACGGTCTACGCCGCTCCCGCCGTCCGACCGACCGCTACCGCTCTCGCGCCCTGCGGCCTTGCCGGCCTCGGGCACTCGCGGTCTACCGGCGTCCGCCGCTCCGTCCGTGTTCCGGCTGGCCGTTCGGGTTGTGTCCGGCCGAAGGGTGAGTCGCTCCGCAATCGAGCTCGTTGAATGCGCGCTCGACCTCGTGATGCCGGGCATCGGGTACCTGCTCCCCGGGAGCCCCCAGCGCGCATCACTGAGTGACGGGCGATGAAGGGTCCCTTGTCGGGAGTGCTGTCACCGTGTCCGGTCTGTGTCCGATCGCCGGACGAGCAGCCTGCGTCAGACGCGCTCAGCGCGGCGTATTTGACGTATGGGAGTCATTAAACCGCAGGCCAGCGGCCGTTCCATCCACCTGAAAAGCGGAAGGTCGGCGGTTCGATCCCGCCCCTGGCCACCACGATGGTGATCACCATCAATCATTTGACCCGTCGGCTGCATGGACGGTCGCCAATCGCCAGCAGGCCCCGTGGGCGCTGCTGGCGGGCGGTCGACGACTACGGCGGGCTCGGCCGCCATTGATGAGGGAAGCCCTACTTGAGCATGCTCCCGGCATCGACGGTGACCGGAAGACCTGTGATGTAACGCGATTCGTCGGAAGCCAGGAACAGCACCGCGTTGCTGATGTCCACCGGCTCGACCCAGCCGACCGGCAGCACGTGCATGAACTGCGCGGCCACCTTGAGGTCATCCGGGCCGGGATTCTTCAGGTCGGGCCGGAACAGCTTCATCGTCCCCTCGTTCATGAACATGGGCGTGTTCACGTTGGTGGGGTGCACCGAGTTCACCCGGATGAAGTGCTCGCCGAGTTCGACGGCGAAGGTGCGCATCAGGCCGACCACGCCGTGCTTGGCGGCGATGTAGTGACCGGTGTGCGGGTAGGCCTTGAGGCCCCCGACCGAACTGGTCAGAATGATCGAGCCGCCCTGGCCCTGGGAAATCAGGTGCGGCACACCGGCTTTGACGGTTTTCCAGACGCCGGAAAGGTTGACGTCGATCATGTCGCGCCAGTCGTCTTCGCTGGTCTTGTCCAAAGTCTGGCCGCCGTTGCCGATTCCGGCGTTGGCGCAGATGATGTCCAACCGGCCCAGCTGCTCGACGCCGCTGTCCACCGCCGCTTTCAGCGCGTCGTAATCGCGGACGTCGACCTCGGCGGTCACGATGCGGCGGTTCAGGCCCTTGATGAGGTCGGCCGTCTCGGCCAGGTCATCGGGCGTCGACGGCGGGATCTCGCTGCTGCTACTGATCGGCGTGCAGATGTCGACCGCGATGATGTCGGCACCTTCCTGCGCCAGGCGCACCGCGTGGCTGCGGCCCTGGCCGCGAGCCGCCCCGGTGATGAACGCGACCTTGCCCTCAACTCTTCCACCCATGACTGCACCTCACCTAGACGTGGCCGACAATTCTTTGTCGATCGATCAGGAAGGTTGGCACCATTCGTGCGCAGTGTCAACAGACGTGTGCCCGACCGCCCGCTCGGTGGCCGGGATGCGGAAACGGTCCTGTGCCGCTGCGGTGGCGCCGGCCGGTGCTAGCGGCCAAGCGTGGACGCGGCCGCAGGTGCCGCCAGCAGGCTCATCTGGCGTTCGGCGAACGCGCGCAGCTCGTCGTGTCCCTGGGTGACGCCGACGGCGCTCTCGTTGCACAGGCTGCGGGCCACCTGCGCGATCAGCATCGAGATCGCGACCGGGGGATATTCCTCGAGATCGACTCCGTTGGCGCGTAGCACCATGGTGACGGCCGCCGTCTCGATGTCACGAACGCGCTCGGCGTAGGCCTTGAGTTCGGCGCCAATTGCCTTGCGGTGGTTGGCCAATGCCATGAACTCGGCGTTCAGTGCGGTCACCGCCGTGTCGCTGTTCATCGCCCACAGCGCCCGCAGGGGGTCGTCCTCGGCCAGCAGGGCGCGCATGCGCGTCAGCGCGGTCTCGGCACCGGCGCGCAGCACCTCGACGAACAGATCGTCCATCGTGGGGAAGTAGTAATAGACCAGCGCCTGCTTGACGCCGGCCTCGGCGGCGACCCGCCGGGAGGTGGCCGCGGCATAGCCTTCCTCGCGCATGATGCGGGCGGTGGCCTCGATCAGCTTGCTGCGCGCGCCGGCGTCGGGGGTCCGCTTGGGTTGGCGCGCCGCCGCGCGGTTGGGTGCGCCGGCTTTGCTTGACCGGCCCGCGCGATCCGTGGTAGGCATACCGCATCCTAACAATTTGGTCGATCGATCAGTTTGTGGAGCGGCAAACGGGGGATTGGAGGGCCGGTGACGACAGCGCGCATGCGTGTGCGGGTGGATCCGCGCCTGTGTGAGGCGCATGCCCTCTGCGTGGAGATCGCCCCCGAGGTTTTCGAGCTGGGTGACGACGTCGCGACCTGCGACGAGCAACCGGCTGAAGCGTTGCGCCACAGCGTGGAAGCGGCCGTGGCCGCCTGTCCGCGCCAGGCCATCAGCGCCGTCGCCGGCGACGCATCAGCGTGACGCACTGCGCTTTTCGGTGCCAGGAAAAGGAATTGGACTCATGACCGATCTCGCCAACGTCGACTACTTCACCGACGCCGACGTCGCGCAAGACCCCTACGACTACTGGGACTACCTGCGCAACCAGGGACCGGTGTTCCGCGAACCGCACTACGGGGTCGTGGCCGTCACCGGCTACCAGGAGGTTCAGGCGGCATTCAAAGACGTGGACTCGTTTTCCGCGGTCAACGCGATCGGTGGTCCGTTCCCGCCGTTGCCGTTCACCCCGGAAGGCGACGACATCAGTGAGCAGATCGAGGCGCATCGCCACGAGTTCCCGATCTTCGAGCACATGGTCGTCATGGACCCGCCCGAGCACGAAAAGGCGCGCTCCCTACTCGGCCGGCTGCTGACCCCGCGCCGACTGCAGGAAAACAAGGACTACATCTGGCAATTGGCCGACCGGCAATTCGACGAGTTCATCGCCAACGGCCACTGCGAGTTCCTCAGCGAGTACGCGAAGCCGTTCGCCACCCTGGCGATCGCCGATCTGCTCGGGGTTCCCGACGAGGACCGCCCAGAGATCCGCCGCAATCTCGGGGCCGGCAATGCGCCGGGCGCCCGAGTGGGCGCGCTGGATCACGAACCGGTGGGCAGCAACCCATTGCAGTACCTCGACGACCTGTTCAGCGCCTACATCACCGACCGGCGACGGCAACCGCGCGAAGACGTGCTGACCGGCCTGGCCACCGCCACGTACCCCGACGGCTCGGTCCCGCCGCTGTTGGAGGTCGTCCGGCCGGCGACGTTCCTGTTCGCGGCCGGGCAGGAGACCGTGACCAAACTGCTCAGCTCGGCGGTGCAGGTCCTCGGCGACGACCCCGAGCTGCAAGAGCGGCTGCGTTCAGATCGAAGCTTGATCGGCACGTTCATCGAGGAGGCACTGCGCATGCAGAGCCCCACCAAGGTGGACTTCCGGCTGGCACGGAAGACCACCACCCTGGGCGGGGTGCACATCCCGGCCGGCACCGTCCTCATGCTCTGTCTGGGTGCGGCCAACCGCGATCCGCGAAAGTTCGACAATCCCAACGAGTTCCGGCCCGATCGGAAGAACGTGCGCGAGCACATCGCCTTCGGTCGCGGCATTCACACGTGCGCGGGCGCGCCGCTGGCGCGGGTGGAGGGACAGATCACCATCAACCGCCTCCTGGACCGCACCCGCGAATTCAGGATCAGCGAGGCCAAGCACGGATCGCCCCGTGGCCGTCAGTACCACTACGAGCCGACGTTCCTGCTGCGCGGCCTGACGGAGTTGCACATCGACTTCACCCCGGCCGACTGACGCCCGAGACGGCGGACATCAACTCTCCCAAACGGGCCAGGGCGGTGGTGTATTCGTGTTCGGGCGGTGTCCCGTACCCGATGATGATTCCGTCTGTGCGGCGGCCCGTGCCGTGCCAGAACGGGGCCAGCCCGGTGAGGGCGATGTCGCGTCCGCGCGCCGCGCTCAACACCTCGGCCTCCGAAATGCCCTCGGGCAGCGCGACAACGGCGTGCAGGCCGGCTGAGATGCCCAACACCGGCATCCCGGGGGCGCAGCGGCCGAGGGTAACGACGAGAGCGTCGCGGCGGTTGCGGTAACGCCGCCGCATCCGCCGGATGTGCCGATCGAGCGCTCCGGATTCGATCAGCTCCGCGAACGTCAGCTGCGCGAGCACGTCGGTTCCGCGATCGGCGCGGCGCTTGGCTTCGACCACCCCGTCGACCAACGCGGCGGGTAACGCGAGCCAGCCGAGGCGGAGGCCGGGCGCCAGGCTCTTGCTGGCGCTACCCACGTAGACGACGTGTTCGGGTGCCAGGCCCTGCAGCGCGCCCACGGGGTGCCGGTCGTAGCGAAATTCCCCGTCGTAATCGTCCTCGATCAGATACGTGCCCCGGGTCGCGGCGATGTGCGCGAACTCGGTACGCCGGTCGGCGTCGAGCGTCGCCCCGAGGGGAGCCTGGTGTGCCGGGGTGAGCACCGCCGCGGCGACGGCCGTATTGAATCCCTCGGGCCGCGCACCCCCGTGGTCGACGTCGAGGGGCTCGACGGTTAGCCCGCTCGCCGCCGCCGTCGCGCGATGGTCGGGCAGGCAGGGATTCTCGAGCGCGATCGACCGGGCTCCGCCGGCGGCCAGCGCCTCACACACCAGACGCAGCCCCTGGGTGAACCCGCTGCAGACGACGATGTGCTCGCCGGTGGTGAGCACCCCGCGCACTCGACCCAGGTAGTTGGCCAGCGCGGCGCGCAAGCGCGGTGACCCGCGCGGGTCCGCCGGCCCCAGTTCGGCGTGGGGGGTGGCCTCGAGGACTCGGCGCAACGCGCGTAACCATTCGGCGCGCGGGAACATGCTGAGGTCCGGGCGGCCGAGGCGAAAATCGGCCGCATAGCGCTGGGTAACCCGCATCGATTCGATCGGTGCCTGAACGTGCGGTCCGCCCGCCACCTGGGTGGCCGCGCCTGGACGGGTCCGGAGGTATCCCTCGGCCGCCAGTTGCGTGTAGACCTCGACGACGGTGCCGCGGGCAAGCCCGAGCTGTGTGGCGAGGGCACGCGAGGATGGCAACGCCTCGCCCGCGGCGAGGCGTCCACCCCGGATGGCTTGTCGCAGAGCGGCTTCGAGCGCCGCACGCCGGCCCCGACCCGGGGGAAGGTCGAGATGCAGGTCCCCTCCGGTATCGCGACTGGTCCACGAATTCGGCATCGAATTGGACCTTACCGATGGGCCGGTGTGGTGGATAGCGTCAACAGCGGATGGTTCGTGCAAAGGGGAGACGATGGTTGATGTGGGCGCCCGACGCCTTGATCGCGCGGCGAGTTGGACCGCCGAAGTCAATGCGTTTCAACGCGCTGCGGAAACGCTGCGGCCACCGGGGCGGCGGCTCGTGGAGGACGCGTACTCCCGGCGTTTCGTCGGTAATCCGGTGCTGCGCGCCATGCTCGCCCACTGGCGCGCGGCCGACGCCGCGCTCCGGATATTTGACCACCTGTGGGGAGGCCTGCACGCCCACATCGCGCTTCGGGTGCGCTACGTCGACGACGCATGTGAGGCCGCGATCGCCGCGGGGATCGGCCAACTCGTGCTGCTGGGCGCGGGCTTCGACACCACCAGCATTCGCCGCGCGGGGACCCCGGTGACGATCTTCGAGGTCGACGCGCCCACCACTCAAGCGCACAAGCGCCCGGTCGTCGAGCGGCTGTTGGCGCCGCGGCACAGCTGCCGAATCCATTGGGTCGCCTGCGATTTGGAACGGAACGCGCTGCGCGAAGCGCTACTGGCCGCCGGCTTCGACCCCAAGCAGCCCGCCCTCGTGGTGTGGCTCGGCGTCACTCCCTACCTGACCCGCGGCGCCATCGACGCGACCATCGCCGACCTCGCCGGCCTGTGCACCCCGGGGAGTCGCCTCGTCCTGGACCACATCGCCGCGGGCGTCGTCACCGCCGGCACCCCGTGGAAGAGCGCGGGCCGGATCACCCGGATGGTGGCCCGGCGCGGCGAACCGTATCGCAGCGACTTCACCGAGGCCGACCTGACCGCCACATTGGCAGCGCACGGATTCGAGCTGCGCGACCACGCGACCGTGCCCGCGCTGTTGCGCCGCTACGACCCGTCGCGCGCAAGCCGGCTCGCGGACGACGACTGGCTCGCCGTCGCGACGGCAGAACGCGAATGAGGCGCGCCCCGACGGCCAGATAACCCGACGCGGACCGATCCAGCCGGGACAATGGCCCAATGCGTCGCGCAGGAGTGCTCAGGCTGGCCGCTTTCGCACTCATCCTGGGGTGCGGCCCGGCCTGGGATACCCCTCGCGCCTCGGCGGGCCCCGACGTGCCGCCGGTCAGCGACGCCGCGCGGGCGGCCGGCTTCGTCGACGTCCGCACCGTCGTTCCCGACGCCGTGCTCGATCTGCGCTACGCGACGACCAACAACTTCACCCACACGCAGCTGTATCCGTCCGACGCCAGATGCCTTGTGCACCAATCGATGGCGCCCGGACTCGCCGCCGCCGCCGGCGCGCTGCGACCGCAGGGCCACCTCCTGGTCTTCTGGGACTGCTATCGGCCGCACGACGTCCAGGTCAAGATGTTCAGCCTGGTCCCCAACCCGGCCTGGGTGGCACGACCTGGCCAATATGCGCGCAGCCATGAGTCGGGACGCTCGGTCGACGTGACGTTCACGACGCCGCAACAGCCATGCACGTCGGGACTACACGCGGGTGGGCTGTGCCTGGCCGACATGGGCACCGACTTCGACGACTTCACCTCTCGGGCAACGGCGTTCAACACCCAGGGCATCAGCGCCGACGCGAGGGCGAATCGAGCCGCGCTGCGCAACGCCATGAACTATGGCGGCCTGAAGGTGTATTCGGGCGAATGGTGGCATTTCGACGGTCCGGGCGCGGGTGTCGACCTCCCGATTCTCAACGTCCCCGTCGACTAGATGTCTCATATACCGAGACACGTGTATCATCATGTGGCTTGCCGCCGTACGCTGGCGAGGTGAACGAGCGGGCCAGTTACACACACGGACACCACGAGTCGGTGCTGCGCAGCCACCGCCGCCGCACCGCCGAAGACTCGGCGGCCTACCTGCTGCCCCACCTGAAACCGGGCCTGTCGGTGCTGGATATCGGCTGCGGTCCCGGCACCATCACCGCTGACCTCGCCGCGCGCGTCGCACCCGGACCCGTCACCGCCGTCGACCAAGTCGCCGACGTCCTGGGCGTGGCCCGCACCGAAGCCCGGCAACGCAACCTGTCCAACGTCTCGTTCGGCACCGCCGACGTGCACGACCTCGACTTTGCCGACGGCACGTTCGATGTCGTCCACGCCCATCAGGTGCTACAGCACGTGGCCGACCCGGTGCGCGCCCTGCGTGAGATGCGGCGAGTGTGCGCGCCGGGCGGCATCGTGGCGGTCCGCGACGCCGACTATGCGGGGTTCATCTGGTACCCGCAGCTACCCGCCCTCGAGTTGTGGCGCGAGCTCTACCAACGCGTCGCCCGCGCCAACCGCGGCGAGCCCGACGCGGGCCGGCGGCTGCTGTCCTGGGCACAGCAGGCGGGATTCGACGACATCACACCCACCGGCAGCCTGTGGTGCTACGCCACACCCGAGACGCGCGAATGGTGGGGCGGCATGTGGGCCGACCGGATCCTTCATTCGACCGTGGCCAGCGACCTGGTGAGCCTCGAGCTGGCCACCCCGGCGCAGCTCGAGGAGATCTCCGCCGCCTGGCGAGAATGGGCCGTCGCCGAAGACGGCTGGATCGCCATCCCGCACGGCGAAATCCTCTGCCGTGCTTAGGTATTCAGTCCAGGAATAGGTCCGGGATCGGCTGCTCGCCGCCGCCGTATCGGGACAGATCCGCAACCCCGGCCGATCGCAGCACCTCGGCGTCGACGTGGCATTCGCCCGTGGCTTGCCGGGCGGGTCGAGAGACGATCTCGACGGCGGCGTCGCCCATGATCTCCGGGCTGCGCGACGACGCGGCCAGCCGGTCGCCATCGGCCATGTTGGTGACCGCCGCGGTGGCGATGTAGGTCTCCGGCCACAGGCAGTTCACGCCGATCCCGTCGTCCGCGAACTCGGCCGCCCAGCCCAGCGACAGCAGCGTCATCCCGTACTTGGACAGTGTGTAGGCCGGGTGGGCGCCCAGCCAGCGGGGGTTCATGTTGATCGGTGGCGAGATGGTCAGCACGTGCGGGTTGGCCGATTTCTTTAGATGGGGCACGCACGCCTTGGTCAGCAGGAAGGTGCCGCGCAGGTTGATCTCCTGCATCAGGTCGTATTTCTTGGCCGACAGCACGGCCGTCGGGTCGGTGGCGATGGCGCTGGCGTTGTTGACGCAGATGTCGATGCCGCCGAACCGCTGCACGGCCGCGTCGACCACGCGCTGCACGTCCTCTTCGCGGCGCACGTCGCCCACGACGGCCAGCGCCTTCCCGCCGGCGGCCTCGACGTCGGCCGCCGCGGTGTGCACCGTCCCGGGCAGGCGCGGATGGGGTGTGTCGGTCTTGGCCAGCAGCACCACGTTGGCACCCCGCCTGGCGGCGGCGATCCCAATCGCGAGTCCGATCCCGCGGCTCCCGCCGGAGATCACCACCGTGCGATCGGTGAGCACGTTGTCAGCCATTCGTCTCCTTTGACCAGGTCAAGCGTATGGTATTGGCATTCTCTTTTTTTGCAAGTACGTTATTCACCGATGGATAATACGGCCCACACTCCCTCCGGCATCCCGCTGCAGCCCGTATATGGGCCGGCGGATAGGGGCGCGGAGCCTCCCCAGCCCGGGGAGTTCCCCTTCACTCGCGGCAACTTCGCGTCGGGCTACCGCGGCAAGCTGTGGACCTTCCGCCAATATTCGGGGTTCGGCACCGCCGAGGAGTCCAATCGCCGGTACCGCTACCTGCTGGATCAGGGCGGGACCGGGTTGTCGGTGGCGCTCGACCTGCCGACGCAGTGCGGATACGACTCCGACGACCCCGAGTTCGGTGAGGAGGTCGGCCGGGTCGGCGTCGCGGTGGATACCCTGGCCGACTTCGAGATCCTGTTCGACGGCATCCCGCTGGACAAGCTCAGCACCAGCATGACCATCAACGGCACGGCGGCGATCCTGCTGGCCTTCTACGTCGCCGCGGCCGAGAAAAAGGGCATCCCGCGGGCCAAGCTCACCGGGACCATCCAGAACGACATCCTCAAGGAGTACGCCTCGCGCGGGACCTGGATCTGGCCGCCGGAGCCGTCTTTGCGGTTGATCGCGGACACCATCGAGTTCTGCGCCGCCGAGGTGCCCAGGTTCAACGCGATCTCGGTCGCCGGTGCGCATTTCCGCGACGCCGGGGCCAACGCCGTGCAGGAGATGGCGTTCACCCTGGCCGACGGCGTCACCTACTGCGACACGGTGGTGGAACGCGGCCGCATGACGATCGACCAGTTCGCGCCGCAGATCTCGTTCTTCTTCTACACCCACGGGGATTTCTTCGAGGAGATCGCCAAATACCGTGCGGGGCGGCGGCGTTGGGCGACGATCGTGCGGGAGCGCTACGGGGCGACGAAGGACAAGGCGGCGATGTTCCGCTTCGGCTGCGTCTGCGGCGGGGCGTCGCTGTATGCCCCGCAGGCCCACAACAACATCGTCCGGGTGGCCTACGAGGCCATGGCCGCCGTATTGGGCGGCGTCCAGTCGATGTTCACGGCCGCCTGGGACGAACCATTCGCGCTGCCCACCGAGGAGACCACCACGCTGGCGTTGCGCACCCAGCAGATCCTCGCGCACGAAACCGGCGTGGCCAGTGTGGCCGACCCGCTGGGCGGCTCGTACTTCGTGGAGGCGCTGACCGACGCGACCGAGGAGCGCATCATCGAGATCATGTCCGACCTCGAGCGGCACGGAGGAATGGTCCATGCCATCGAGGACGGTTACCTACAGGGCCTGATCGCCGACGAGGCATTCAAGATCCACCAGGACATCGAATCCGGCGACCGCCCGGTCGTCGGCGTCAACCGCTTCGTGACCGAGGAACCGGAACACGATGTCGTCACCTATGAGCTCGACGCCGAAGGGCGTGATCTTCAGCTCAAGCGGCTCTCCAAGGTAAAATCCGAAAGGGATTCGGCCGCAGTGAAATCCAGCCTCGCCGCCCTGTCGCGTTCCGCCGAAGGAGACGACAACCTGATGCACAAGTTGATCGACTGTGCCAACGCCTACTGCACCGTTGGGGAGATGGTCTCCGCGCTCAAAGCAGTGTGGGGCGAGTTCCAGCAGCCGGTGGTGTTCTAAGTGGCCGTTCGCGTTCTCGTTGCCAAACCCGGCCTGGACGGACACGACCGCGGCGCCAAGATCGTCGCCCGCACCCTGCGCGACGCCGGATTCGAGGTCATCTACACCGGCATCCGCCAGCGTATCGAGGACATCGCCTCGATCGCGGTGCAGGAAGACGTCGCCGTGGTCGGCCTGAGCATCCTGTCCGGTGCGCACCTGGCGCTCACCGCGCGCACCGTCGAGGCGCTGCGCGCCGCCGACGCCGCCGACATCTCGGTCGTCGTCGGCGGGACCATCCCGCACGCCGACGTCCCCAAACTGCTCTCCGCCGGGGCCGCGGCCGTATTCCCCACCGGGACACCGCTGGACAACCTGGTGCGCGACATCCGCGCGCTGACCGGGACCCCCGAGCCCGCTTCGGAAGAAAAAGAGGAACAGTGCGCGTCGGAGTAATGATCGGTGCCGAGCGTGGCGACATGGCCCGCAAGGTGCACAAGCTGGCCTCCGATATCGAATGGGCCGAATCCGCGGGTCTGGACACCGCGTGGATGCCGCAGGTGCCCAACGACTTCGACTGCCTGACCATGGTGTCGCTGATGGCCGCGCACAGCTCGCGCATCGAACTGGGCACCGCGGTGGTGCCGCTGCAGGCCCAGCATCCGATCGCGCTTGCCCGCCAAGCGCTTTCGACGCACGCGGTGGCAGGCGGGCGGCTGGCTCTCGGTGTCGGGCCGTCGCACCACTGGATCATCCGCGACATGCTCGGCCTGCCCTACGAGAAGCCGGCCGCCTATACCCGCGATTACCTGCAGGTGCTCAACGCCGCTGTCGCCGGCCCGGGCCCGGTGGATATCGAGAACGATTCGTTCACCGTGCACAACCCGCTGGCGATCGGGGCCGATACCCCGATGCCGGTGCTGGTCGCCGCGCTCGGCCCGGTGATGCTGCAGCTCGCCGGTGAACTCGCCGACGGCACCGTGTTGTGGATGGCCGACGAGCGCGCGATCGGTGACCACATCGCGCCGAAGATCACCAAGGCCGCCGCCGATGCCGGGCGACCCGCGCCGCGGATCGTCGCGGGCATACCGGTATGCCTGTGTGGGCCTTCGCAAGTCGAGGAGGCCAAGGAGCGCGCCAACCGGATCTTGGGGGAGGCCGAGGTGTCACCCAACTACCAGCGCCTGCTCGACCGGGGCGATGCCCGCGACGTCGGCGACCTGTGCGCGGCCGGCGACTCCGAACAGATTCTCGCCCGGATGCGCCGATTCGCCGACGCGGGCGTAACCGATCTCTCGGTGCGGCTGCTGCCCATCGGCGACAACCGGGACGAGCTGGTCGCGTCCAAGCGTCGCACCCGCGAAATGATCGCCTCGCTCGCCGCGGAATTGCGTTGACTCCCAGCAACACCGGGCCACTGGCGGGGATCCGTATCCTCGAGGTCGGCACCATGCTGGCCGGCCCGTATGCCACCATGCTGCTCGCCGACCTCGGCGCCGAGGTCACCAAGATCGAGCCCGCCGGCGGCGAGATCTCCCGCAGCGTCGGCGCCACGTACTTCGCCAGCCTCAATCGGAACAAGTCCAGCATCTGCCTGGATTTGAATTCGGATGCGGGACAACAGCGCCTGGGCGACCTGGTCGGCGAGTCCCACGCGCTGCTGGTGAACCTGAAACCCTCCGCCATCCGCCGGCTGGGCCTCACCTACGAGCAGCTGCGACGGCACAACGAGCGGATCGTCTGCGTGGCGATCACCGGCTTCGGCCTGTACGGCGGCGACGACCCCGCGTTCGACTACGTGGTGCAGGCTGGCGTCGGCACCGCGGCGCTGACCGGTGACCCCGACGGTCCGCCGACGCTGCCCGGCTACTCGTCGGCCGACAACTCCACCGGAATGTCGGCGGCACTGGGACTGCTGGCCAAGATCATCTCCGGCACCGGCGGGCAGGTGGACGTGTCGCTGCGCGACGTCATGCTGTCGCAGCTCAACTACCACGCCTCCGCCTACCTCAACAGTGGGGTGGAGCCGCAGCGGCGCCCCCACGGGGCGCACTCGTATTACGTTCCGGCTCAGCTGTTTCCGACCGCGGATGGCTATCTGGCGCTGTTCATCACCCATGACGGGTTCTGGAAGTCGTTCGCCGCGGAGGCAGGCATCGGTGGTTTCGAGACGATGGCCGAGCGGGTCGCCCGCCGCGACGAAGTACTCGCCGTCGTCACGGCGATGCTGGCGACCGACAGCGCGGCCGGGTGGGAACGCCGGCTGCGCCCGCTCGGGGTTCCGGCCGCGGCCGTCAGGACCCTGCCCGAGGCCCTCGAGGCCACCCCGGAAGTGGTTGTGACAGCGGGTGATTTCCGTCTGGTGGGCAGCCCGATTCACGTTTCCGGCTACGAACCCGAGTACCGTCCACCGCCGGAACTGCCGAGCGTCGAGTAGTTGCGCCGAAATCGCCGATTTCGCGCAACAAGTCGACGTTGGACGCAAAGGCGCTGGCTACGTCTCGCTGGTGAAAGGGGAATTCTCATGGGGCGCATCGGGATCCTGCGACGTTACCTGCGAAAGGCCGGGGTGCGGGCGTGAATGCCTTGCCAACGGTCGAGGATGTCATCGACTCGTACACTGGCCGATCGCACGTGGTGCTGCAATACGGCGCCACCACGAAGCGCCTCGTCGACCAAGCGAAGAAACCGGGCTTCTCGGCGGACAGTTGGAGACCGCTGGCCGAGCTGGTCGCCGTGGGCGAATTCGAGCGAATCGGTGCGTTCAAAGAGGTGATGAAGTGGCCGGACTATGTCGAATTCCTCACCAATTGGGCGACATCGTCGGAGTGGGAGTGTTCTTTCAAGCACATCACCGAGGCCGGCGGCCGCGTGTTTCTCGAACTCGAGGAACGGAGCGAGGTGGGCGAATTCCGTAGCGTGGTCAATTCGCTGACCGTCTATGAGTTCACCGATGATGACCGCATCCGCCACATAGACTTTATCTCCAGATGACGCCGCCGCCGGCCGAGATGCTCAAAAGTTTTGAGGGAGTGGAACTGCCGCAAGGCTAGTCCGTCCGCCGAACGTCGAGTTATGGCGCCAGAATCGCCGATTTCGCGCAATAAGTCGACGTTCGACGCCAAGGGATATGAGGTGCAACGATGGATCTGCAGCGGGTCGCCGACGAACTCGAAATCGCCGCGCTACTCAACAGATACGCCCGCGCCGTCGATGCCAAGGATTGGCAGCTGTACCGCTCGGTCTTCACCGACGACGCGCATATCGACTACTCGTCGGCGGGCGCGGCGGCGGGCCCTCGTGACGAGGTGGCCGCATGGCTGGAGCAGGGCTTCGGCGCGATCCCGATGTCGATGCACTACATCACCAACGTGGAAATCCTGGCGCTGCACGGCGATTCCGCGACGGTGCGCGCCATGTTCTACAACCCCATGCAGTTGCCGGGCATGGCGGAGTTGAGTTACTGCGGCGGCTACTACCACCACGAGCTGACGCGCACGGCCGACGGTTGGCGCAGCCGCAGCCTGCGCGAGGAGAACGTGTGGTTCGTCAACCCGCCAACGGGCTGACGATGCCCCGAGCGTCGAGTTGTGGCGCAAAAATCGGTGATTTCGCCCAACAAGTCGACGTTCGGCGTCAGGACGTGGCCAGCTGCTTTTCCTGATAGCGCCGCGCCCACTCGGCACGCGACCGGATCGACACATCCACGTCGGTTGCCTTGGCGCGCAGGGCCTTGACGGTCGCCTGCTCGCGGGGCGTGCGGGCGAACGGGTCCCAGCCGAAGAACCGGCAGGCGTTGGCCCAGGTGATCTTGTTGACGTCGGAGTCGTCGGCGCCGGCGGCGTTCAGTTCGGCCAGCACCTGCTCGGGCGCGTCGGGCCAGAAGCAGTCCGAGTGCGGGTAGTCGCACTCCCAGGCGATGATGTCGATGCCGATCTCATGGCGCAGCTTCAGCGACGTCTTGTCGGTGACGTAGCAGGCCAGCGAATGCTCGCGGAAGACGTCGCTGGGCAGCTTGTCGCCGAAGTCGCGGCGCAGCCACTTCTGGTTGGTGTAGTGGCGGTCGCTGCGGTCGAGGTAGAAGGGGATCCAGCCGATACCGCCTTCGGAGAAGGCGAATCTCAGGTCGGGGTAGTTGCGCATCGCCGGGCCCCACAGCAGGTCCTGGGCGCACATCGCCGAGACCTGGGTGGCCAGAATGATCATGTTGTCGATCGGGGCGTCGGGCGCCATGCTGATCGCCCCGAAGCCGGTGCCGATGTGCAGACACATCACCACGTTCTCCTCGGACAGCGTGCGAAACACCGGCCCCCAGTAGTCCTCGTCGTGGTAGCTCGGAAGTCCTTCCAGATGCGGCAATTCCGGCATGGTGACCGCGCGGCAGCCCTTCGCGGCGACCCTACGGATCTCGGCGCACATGCCCTCTGGAGTCCAGGTCGGCAGGATCGCGATGGGGATGAACCGGTCCGGGTAGGAGCCGGCCCATTCGTCGATGTGCCAGTCGTTGTAGGCCGACACCATCACTAAGGTGACGTCCTCGCGCGTCATGTTGAGGTGCCGGGCCGAAAAGCCGGTGAACGTCGGGAAGCACATCGACGCGAGGATGCCGTTGCGGTTCATATCACGGACGCGCTCGTGGACGTCGTAGACGCCCGGACGCATCTCGGCGAAGCCGGCGGGGTCGCGGCCCCACTCCTCGGCAGGCCACGACACCACGGCGTTGAGTCCGCTCACGCCCTGTGGGCGGCCCTGGTACATCCACTGGTCGACGCCCTTGTCGTCGGTCACGACGATCGGTGCCTCGTCCCGGTACTTGGCGGGCACGTGGCGCAGGAACATGTCCGGCGGTTCGACCACGTGGTCGTCAATGCTCACCAGGATCAGGTCATCGGCCTTCATCAATGGGCTCCTCTTGTGTGCGCGACGCGAGCTCGGTCAGCCGCTGCACTCGGTGGTGGTTTCGAGCAGTCGTGGAATCGGCGGCGGGTCCAGCTGCAGGGCATCGGACATGTGCAGCTGCGGCCCGTTGGCGATCATGTTGTCCAGAATCGCCTGCAGATCGTCGCCTTCGATCTCGTAGATCGCGACGTAGGGGCCGTCGCCGTCGACCGGTCGCAGTCGACGTGCCGAGACGAATCCGTCCAGCGCCACCAGCTCACCCAGGTGCACCTCGTCGTACCAGGTGTTGTACTCGTCTTCCCGTTCGGGCGAGCTGGGCCGACTTTCCACGAGGATGATGCCCTTGGCCATCGCAATTTCTCCTGGCTGCTACTCGTAGCGCACCGTGATCGAGTCCGTATCCGGAACGCCCTGGCACGTCAGAATGTAGCCCTCTTCGACCTCGTCGGGTTCGAGAGCGTCGTTGACCCGCATGGTGGCGTGCCCCTCTTCGAGCTTGGCCATGCACGTCCCGCAGTTGCCGGCCTCGCAACTGAACGGCGGCTCGAGCCCGGCGCGCCGCGCGGTCTCCAGGAGCGTCTCGCCCGGCACCCTGGGCACCGAGACCTTTTTGCGGTCGAGATGAATCGTCACGGTTCCGGCGCCGGAGCCGTTTGTGGCCGGATCTGTCACCCGTGGGGTCTCCTCGATGATCCGGGTGACCGTCACGTAGACCGCCCCCTTCCGTACTTGCATTCTTCAGTATAGAGAATACTATTCTCACGAAGCGATAGCATCTTCTCAAGACTTGTATGGATGTCGGGTCAGCCCGGTCTGTCAGGGAAGGACGGGACGTGACCGAGCCGGCGGCGCTCGTGTTCGAGGAACGGCGATTCAGCGCGCCCGAACTCCACGCGTTGGCCGACGGATGGGCCGCGGCCCTGGCCAAAGACGGCGTCACAGCAGGTCAGCGGGTCGCGGTCATGGCGTCCAACCGGCCGGAGTTCCTCGCTGTGGTGCTCGCGATCTGGCGGCTGGCCGCCAGTGCCGTCCTCATCAGCCCGGCCTGGAAACGCGACGAGGTCGACCACGCGCTCGCGCTGACGGGTCCCGCGCACGCCGTCGGCGACCACCCCGTGCTGGCCGGCCTTATGCCGATGCTGCACCTGGACGAGCCCGTCCCACCGGCCGACCCGGCCACCGGTCCTGCGCCGCCGGCTGAGGCCGACGCGGCGCTGGTGTTCAGCTCCGGCACCACCGGCCTGCCCAAGGCCGTCCGCCACACCCACGTCTCGCTCGACGAGGCCGTGCGGCACTGGCGCCACGCGCTGCAGTTGACGCACCGCGACCGGATCCAAGTTGCCACGCCACCGTCACACATCCTCGGGCTGCTGAACCTGCTGACCGCGTGGGAGACGGGCGCCTGCGTGCGGCTGCACCGCCGGTTCGACATCGACCGGGTGCTGCACCACATCGAAAGTGACCGCATCACAGTGGAAATGGCGGTCGCACCCATCGCGCTCGCCATCGCCTCGCACCTTGGCCTGGAATCCTATGACCTGTCGTCGCTGCGCTACATCATGTGGGGAGCCACACCGGTCAACGCCAACGTCGCGCAGACCGTGACCCGGCGCACCGGCGTGAGCTGGCTTCCGGCCTACGGGACCACGGAATTGCCTGTCATCGCCTGTAATCCGATCGAGGACGCGCGACTCGACACCGTCGGACGCGCGGTACCCGGTGTGGACCTGCGGGTCGTCTCGCTGGAGACGGGCGAGCCGGTCGGCCCCGGTGAGGTCGGTGAGATTCAGGCCCGGTCGGCGTCGCTCATGGCCGGCTACCTGCCGGCCGAAGCGACCGGCGAGGCGATCCGGGATGGCTGGTATCGGACCGGAGACGTCGGGTGGCTGGACACCGGCGGCTGGCTGCGGATCACCGACCGCCTCAAGGAGATGATCAAAGTCCGCGGCTTCCAGGTCGCCCCCGCCGAGATCGAGGCGGTGTTGCACGGTCATCCGGCGGTGAAAGACTGTGCGGTGTTCGGGATTCCCGACGGAACCAACGGCGAGGCGATCGTCGCCGCGGTCGCGACGTCCGCGCCCGTCGACGCGTCCCAGCTGACCGCCCTGGTGGACGAGAAGTTGGCGTCCTATAAACATCTGAGCCGAGTGGTGTTTGTGCCTGAAATTCCCCGCCTGCCCTCGGGCAAGGTGCTGCGCCGAGTGCTGAAGGAGCGCCATGGATGTACGTCTGACAACTGAGCAACAGCAATTGCGCGACGCCGCCGCCAAGCTGGCCGACGATCTGGGACCGGCAACGGTCCAGGATCTCGACGACCAGAACCGAATCACGCGCCTGGACAAGCAGATCGAGTCCACAGGCTGGCGCTCGTTGCGCTCCGATTGGGCCTCGGGCGTCGAAGTGGCCATCGTGGCAGAGGAATTGGGGCGTCGTCTGGTGGACACGCCGTTTCTCGGCCCGGTGCTCGCCGACGATCTCGCCCGTCACATCGGCGAAGAAGCCTCGGGGACAACGGTCGCGGTCGACGATCGGGTGATCGACGCGCGCGGCGCGCGGCGTGCGTTAGTGCTCTCGGGCGGCGCGGTCTCGGCCGTCGATGTGCAGGCGTTGACCGATGGCGTCGACCTCACGCGGGCCGAGGCGAAGATCGTGGGTTCGCCGGTGGCGCTGGGCGAGGTGTCCCCTGAGGTTGCCGAGCAGTGGCGGGCACTGGCTCTGGTCGCGACGACGGCCGACCTGGTCGGTATCGCCCGCGGCGCGCACGCCGTCGCCTGCGACTACGCCAAGATCCGCGAACAATACGGCAAGCAGATCGGGTCGTACCAAGCCATCGCGCATCTGCTGGCCGAAAGCCTTGCGCTGATTGAAGGTTCGGTCAGCGTGTTGCGCCACGCCGCGTGGGCCGTCGACGAGTTGGCACCCGCCGAAGCCATTCGGGCCGCCCAGATCGCCAAGGTCTATTGCGCGCGCGCCACCCGAACCGTCTGCGAGACGGCCATTCAGGTGCACGGCGGCATCGGCAACACCTGGGAATGCGTGGCGCACGTCTACCTGCGCCGCGCCCTGACCTCGACCGAGCTGTGGCCGGTCGCGTTGAAGGAGATCGATCTTGGACTTTCGTGACTCACCCGACGAGGCCGCCTTCCGGGAGCGGCTGCGCACCTGGCTTTCCGCGCACGCCAAGGAGTTCTCCGGCACCGGGGACGAGTATTGGGCGCGCATGGCCGACTGGCATCGCGCCCTGTACGACAACGGCTTTTTCGGCCTGTCCTGGCCCCGCGAGTGGGGCGGGCAGGACCTGGCGCCGGTCTATGACGTCATCGTCGACGAGGAGCTGGTCCGTGCGGGCGCACCGCCGCGACCCAGCGTCGGCTATCTGGTGTACGGCATCGGCGAGCACGCCAACGACCAGGTGCGCAAGCGCTTCCTGCCCGGCATCATCAACGGCAGCGAGCGGTGGTGCCAGGGCTTCAGCGAGCCGGGCGCCGGTTCGGATCTGGCCTCGCTGACCACCACCGCCCGCCTCGAGGGCGACAAGTACGTGGTGAACGGGCACAAGATCTGGACCAGCTATTCCGACGTGGCCGACTGGTGCCTGCTGCTCGCGCGCACCGATCCCGCGGCCAAGCGTCACCGCGGCCTGTCGGCGTTCGTCCTGGAGATGAAACAGGCTGGCGTGCAACAGCGCCCGCTGCAGATGATCAACGGCGTGACCAACGAATTCGGTCAGGTGTTCTTCGACGATGCCACGGTCCCGGCGGACCGGATGGTCGGTGCTCCCGGGGACGGCTGGGCGGTGGCCATGACCGTCGTCGGGCACGAACGCGAGCCCTCCACACTGGGCTACGCCGCCCGCTACGGCAAGCTCGTCCGGGAGTTGTTGTCGCGGAACGACGGTGACGTGCCCGAGGAGCTGGCGTGGGCCGCGGTCCAGTCGGACATGCTGACCCATCACGTGCGGCGGCGGTTGTCCGAACAGCTCGACGGGGTTTCGCACGGCTCGGAAGGCTCGCTGGACAAGCTGCTGATGACCTGGGTGGAACAATCCGTCGGGCACGCCGCCCTGGCCGTCGCGGGCACGCGTGATCCCGATCTGCTCAGCGCCTACCTGTACAGCCGGGCGCAGAGCGTCATGGGCGGGACATCACAAATACAGAAGAACATCATCGCCTCACGAATCTTGGGATTGTAGGAGTGATCGCGAACGCGGGCGAAGCCCGGGTGAAGCGGGTCACGACCGTTGAAGTAGGAGTGATCGCGAACGCGGGCGAAGCCCGGGTGAAGCGGGTCACGACCGTTGAAGTAGGAGTGATCGCGAACGCGGGCGAAGCCCGGGTGAAGCGGGTCACGATCATCGAAGGAGTCTGACGTGTACGACATGCCTACCGAAATCGATGTCCAGGCCGACGGCGCGCTGCGCATCATCACCCTCAACCGGCCGGAGTCGCTCAACTCGGTCAACGACAACCTGCACGTCGGGCTCGCGCGGCTGTGGCAGCGGTTGACCGACGACCCCACCGCCCGCGCCGCGGTCATCACCGGCGCCGGCAGGGCATTCTCGGCCGGCGGCGATTTCACGTACCTGGAAGAGCTGGCGAACGACGCCGAGCTGCGCGCGAAAACCATCCGGGACGGGCGCGAGATCGTGCTGGGCATGGCACGGTGTCGAATTCCCGTGGTGGCGGCCGTCAATGGCCCCGCCGTCGGGCTGGGCTGCAGCCTGGTCGCGCTCAGCGACATCGTGTACATCGCCGAGGATGCCTATCTGGCCGACCCGCACGTGCAGGTGGGGCTGGTGGCCGCCGACGGCGGCCCGCTGACCTGGCCGCTGCACATCAGCCTGCTGCTGGCCAAGGAGTTCGCGCTGACCGGAACACGCATCAAGGCGCCGCGCGCCGTCGAACTCGGACTGGCCAACCACGTGGTGGCCGACCCGGTCTCGGAGGCGATCGCCTGTGCGAAAAAGATTCTGGAACTGCCCCAGCAGGCGGTGGAGAGCACCAAGCGGGTGCTCAACATCCACCTGGAGCGCGCCGTGCTGGCCAGCCTGGACTACGCGCTATCGGCCGAGAGCCAGTCCTTTGTCACCGAGGACTTCCGGGCCAACGTCGCGAAATTCAACGCGGCCAAGAAAAACTGAGGCTATCGGCCCGCGGTGGCCTCAGGCGTCGTGGCGGCGCAGGAAGTCACGCATCACCGCGTCGAACTTGTCCGGCTCTTCGATGAACGGCATGTGGGCGCTCGACTCGAACAGCTCGAACCGGGATCCCGCTATGCGCTGGTGCATCGCAAACATGTGTTCCGGCGCGCATTCGTCGTAGCGGCCCGCGAGCAGCATTGTGGGCGAGGAGATTTCGGGCAGGCGCTCGAACACGTCCCAATCCCGGATCGTCCCGACGATGTGAAAATCGCTGGGGCCGAACATCGTCTCGAAGATTTCCGCACCCATGCCTCTGAACGCGTCCTCGAGCTCACGTGGCCAGGGTCGCACCCGGCAAAGGTAGGTTTCGTTCCAGGTGCGTATCGCGGCCTGGTATTCGGGCGCATAGGTGGTGCCGGCGGCTTCATGCCGGTCGATGGCCGCCTGGGTGGCCGGATCCAGCTCGGACTTCAAGCGCGCCACCATCTTCGCGAACTCCGGAATGGACGCGATGCTGTTCGAGATGGTGAGGCTGGCGACGCCCGAGGGGGTCGCGTCGAGCATGTACTGCTGGGCCAGCATCCCACCCCAGGAATTGCCGAAAAGATGGAAACGGTGCAACCCCAGAGCCCGCACTACGGCGTCCACCTCGGCCACCGAGCGATCCATTGTCCAAAGCTTGTGGTTTGGCAGGCATTTGGATTTCCCGCAACCCAGCTGATCCCAGAAGATGACTTCGCGCTGCGTGGCCAAGCGTCCCAGCGACCGCAGGTAGCCGTGCGGTAGGCCGGGGCCGCCGTGTATGACGAGCAGCGGCAGACCCGCGCCGCCGCCGGTCCGTTCGAACCACACTTCGCCGCCCGGGACCGCGATCCTTCCCTCAACCATTTATCCACCATCGCAGACCTGCGCGCTTTCCGCAGGACCGCCGCTCACGCAGGCGGGCGCATCGGTGTAAACCTGCTGTATGAGCGGCGCGGCGTCCCTGGCAGGATCGTCACCGTGGCAGCCAGCACGGCCGAGACCCACACAGGAGGAACGGCAATGACCAGCGTCGCAAACCCGATTCCACCGCAAGACTTTTCGGGAATCGTCGGGCACCGCTTTATCTACACCTACGCCAACGGATGGCAGTACGAGATGTACGTCAAGAACGCCACCACAATCGACTACCGCATCCACTCCGGGCATGTCGGTGGCCGCTGGGTCAAGGGCCAGGAGGTCAACCTCGTCCAGCTCGACGACGACAGTTTCAAGATCTCCTGGACCGAACCCACCGGAACCTGTGTGGCGGTCAACGTTCTGCCGTCCAAGCGGCGCATCCACGGCGTCATCTTCTTCCCCCAGTGGATCCGCGTGCACGGCGAGCGCACTGTCTGTTACCAGAACGAACACCTGGATGAGATGCGGGCCTACCGAGATCAAGGCCCGACCTACCCCATCTACGAAGTCCCCGAATTCGCCTACATCACCCTGTTCGAATACGTCGGTCCCGACGACGAGACCGTCATCGACACCGGCCCCGACCGCCTCCCGCCGGGATGGTCCGACCGCACCAACTGATCGGTCTTCGGCCGCTTGTTGCAACGCGTACTCTCGTGTTGAGAGAATGGTATTCTCGTGAATGTGCGGGTGGCTTTCACCGCCCGCACCCACCGGCCGAACTGGAGAAGACCCGTGCCTGAAGCCGTCATCGTGTCCGCCCTGCGCACCCCCATCGGCACCGCACGCAAGGGGACCCTGCGCGACACCAGCGCGTTCGATCTGGCGCACTACGTCGTCACCGAAGCGGCAACGGATCTCGACCCGGCGCAGGTCGACGACGTGATCCTGGGCGAAGGCCTCTACGGAGGCGGCGTGCTGGCGCGCCACGCGGCCATCACCGCGGGCCTGACCCAGGTGCCCGGCTTGGCCAACAATCGCCACTGCGCGGCGGGCCAGGCGGCCGTGCAGAGCGCGGCGGCGAGCGTGCGCGCGGGAATGGACGAGCTCGTGATCGCCGGCGGCGTGAATTCGGCGTCGACGTCGCCGCGGTCGCGGTTGCAGGTGGACGGCGACTGGGTCGACTGGTTTCCCCCCACCCACCCGGACCGCCCCGACGCGCCCAACATGGACATGTCGATCACCGTCGGCTGGAACGCCGCGGTCAAGGCCGGCGTGACCCGCGAGGAGATGGACGCCTGGGCGCTGCGCTCGCACCGCAACGCCATCGCCGCCATCGACGAAGGCCGTTTCAAAGAGGAGATCGTCCCCATCGACACCCCACACGGGTTGTTCTCGGTCGACGAACACCCACGACGCGACACCAGCATGGAGAAGTTGGCCGCGCTCAAGCCGCTGCACCCGGAAATCGAGGGCTTTTCCATCACCGCCGGCAACGCCTGCGGTGCCAACGACGGGGCCGCCGCGTTGACGATCGCCAGCGACCGGTTCGGGCTGCCGGCGCTGGCCACCATCCGGTCCTGGGCGTCGGTCGGCGTCGACCCGGCGGTCACCGGTTTGGCGCCGGTCGAGGCGATCCCGAAAGCTCTTGGCCGCGCTGGCCTTTCGGTCGCCGACGTGGACCTGTTTGAAATCAACGAGGCCTTCGCGGCGATGTGCGTGGCCACCATCAAGCTCCTCGAACTTGACCCCGAAAAGGTCAACGTCAGCGGCAGCGGCTGCTCGCTGGGGCATCCCGTCGCGGCGACCGGAGCCCGGATGCTCGTCACCCTGGTGCACGAATTGCGCCGCCGCGGCGGCGGGATCGGTGTCGCGGCGATGTGCGCGGGCGGCGGAATGGGCTCGGCGACGGTGATCGAGGTCGCGGCTCCATAATGCGTACATGATCATCGCTGAGCTGATCGACCGCGCGCGCAACGGATCTCCCCGCGCGGCGGGACGGCTGCTCAGCCTCGTCGAGGGGGAGCAGCGCGACGAGGTCCTGGCGGCGATCGGGCCCGCGCCCGAGCGCATGGGGCCCGTCATCGGCATCACCGGGCCGCCGGGCGCGGGCAAGTCGACGACGGTCGCCGCCCTGGTCGGCGCCTACCGCGCACGGGGTTGCCGGGTGGCGGTGCTGGCCGTGGACCCGTCGTCCCCGTTCAGCGGAGGAGCGCTCCTGGGGGATCGCATTCGAATGGCCGCGCATATCAACGACTCCGACGTCCTCATCCGCTCGGTGGCGACCCGGGGCCATCTCGGCGGGCTGGCGGCCGCGGTTCCGGCGGCCATCCGCCTGGTGGGGGCTATCGGCTACGACGTCGTCCTGCTCGAGACCGTCGGGGTGGGGCAGTCCGAGATCGAGATCGCCGCCGTCGCCGACCCGACCGTCGTCATTCTCAATCCCGGTGCGGGCGACGCCGTCCAGGCCGCCAAGGCCGGGGTGCTGGAGGTCGCCGACATCGTGGCGGTCAACAAGGCGGACCGGGACGGCGCCAAGCAGACGGTCCGAGACCTTCGGGCCGAGACCAGCGCCCCGATCGTTTCGCTGATCGCCGCCCAGGGTGAGGGCATCGACGAGCTCATGGGCGTCATCGAGGACCACCGCCGCACCGACAGCCGCGCCCGCCGGCTGGCCCGCGCCCGCGCACAGATCCTGTCGCTGGCCCAAACCCGGCTGCGGACCCAACCCGACCTCGACCGGCTCGCCGAGGCCGTCGTCGACGGCGACCAGGACCCCTACACGGCGGCCGACCGACTGCTCGCGCCCCGCACACCTCAGGCGGACTGACCACCCGTTTGTCCCCCGATCGGGGGAACGGGCATTCATCACCTTTGCGGACCGATCGGCGGAGGTATGCCGCGCACGACCGTCCTAGGTTGAGCGTCGAGCAGATCGCTTGAGACGGAGGAGGTCCGGCACATGACTTACACACCTGCGCTGCCGACAGTGTCTGGGCGCGACGACCGGCTGGAGCCGTATCGCCGGATGTGGGTCTTGCGGCTGCTCGACATGGCGCTGGAAGAGGCACGCGGCGACGGCCTGGTCGACGAGGCAGTGCGGATGGAATTCGGGCAAGAGGCGGTGGCCGTCGGCACGGTTGCGGCGCTTCGCCCCGGTGACATCGTCAATGCCACCGCGCCGCATATCCGGCACGCCCAGCACGTCGGCCTGGCCCTGCCACTGGGTCCGGTCATCGCCGAGACGATCGGCAAAGCCCGCGGCGCGTCGCGCAAACCCGGCGTTGCCGATTGGAAGCAAGCGCTGGCCAACGAAAGCGTTCTGGGGCAGTCGACCCTGTTCGCCCTCGGCGACGCCAATGCGCAGCGGATGACGGGCGAAGGCAAGGTCACGCTGTGTGTCGTCGGCGGTCGTGACGCGCAGTCCGTCGAATTCACCACGGCCGCAAAGATCACCGTGACCTGGCGGCTGCCGGTGGTGTTCGTCGTGGAGAACATCCGTGGCGGGCCCGACGCGCGCCGGCGCGCCTATGAGACCGACGCGATGCCCATGCTGTCGGTCGACGGCAGGGACGTCGCCGCCGTGAGCGCCTCGGTCGCCGAAGCGGTGCAACGGGCGAGCGCCGGCGGCGGGCCCACCCTCGTCGAGGCGATCACCTACCGGACCAACCACCCCGTGGCGATGGATCCGCTGGTGTTTGCGCGACGGCAGCTGATCGCCGAGGGCGTCGACGCCGACCGGCTCTACGAGGTGGAACGCGGCGCCCGCCACCTGGTGGCCGAGGCGATCGCGTCCGCAAAAGCGTTGGTGCGGGCCGAGGCTGAGCGGGCGCCAAACCCCTGGTCGGCGGCTAGTTGAGCAGACCTTGTCGCATTGCCTCGGCGACCGCGGCCGCGCGATCGCTGACGCCGAGCTTCTCGTAGAGGCGCTGCACATGCGTTTTGACCGTCGACGGGGCCACGTAGAGCTCGCCCGCGATCGTAGGGATGCTTTGACCGCGCGCGATTCGGTTGAGCACCTCGCGCTCTCGCGCACTCAGCACGGGTGCCGACGGTTCCGCGCGCTGGCGGATTTCCGCGGCGAGGCCGCCGACGAGGGCGGGGGCCACGACGTCGCGGCCCTGCGCGCAGTCGAGGACGGCTTTGACGATCTCGCCGCGCGTCGAGTCCTTCAGCACGAACCCGGCGGCCCCCTGCTGCAGCGCCTGGTACACGATCGCCGACTCGTCGTGCGCCGAGATCAGCAACACTCGGGTGGCCAAACCCTGGGTTCGCACTGCCGCCGCCACTTGCGCGCCGTCCATGCCCGGCATCCGGTAGTCGAGCAGCGCGACGTCGGGTTCGTGCACCTTGATCAATTCCAGTGCCGCAGAGCCGTCTTCCGCCTCGGCGACGACGTTGACCGAGCCGCTCGACGACAGCGCGCGCACCACGCCTTCACGAAAGAGCGGATGGTCATCGGCGACGACCACCCGCACCGTTTCGGGGGCAGTCGCGCCAACCATGGCCGACAGTGTAGCGGTTTGCCAAGCAACGGCGTTCGCCTTTTCTGTGTCGGCCGATGAGTCATTTTTCAGTTTGCCCCGAGGTGGCGTGCCTTGATGAGTACGGTGATCGGGTGGCAGGGGCCGGTGACGCGGAACTGGAACGGGTGCGCACGATTCATCAATTGCGCTCGTATCGAATCGGCTCGGTGCTTCGGATCGGTGTCGTGGGACTGATGGTCGCGGCCATGATCATCGGCACCGACCGGCACGAGTGGCCGCAAGAAAGCGTGCTGATCGTCCTGTACGCGTGCGTCGCGGCCTGCGCCGCGGCGTTGGCCTTCGCGCCTTTCCGGCGATGGATCGGGATGGGCCGTTTGGTCGCGATCGGGCGACTGGAGCCGTTCGCGTTCACCGTCATCGACATCGTCGCGCTGACGGTCTTTCAGCTGCTGTCCACCGACGGGGTCTACCCGCTGCTGATCATGGCCATGTTGCCGGTCCTGTTGGGGCTCGATGTCTCTTCGCGTCGCGCGGCGGTGGTGCTCATCTTCTCCATGCTCGGGTTCGCGATCGCCGTGCTGCAGGATCCGGTGATGACCAGCGCGGTCCGATTGCCGGAGGCGGGGTTTCGGTTCCTGCTCTATGCGTTCCTGTGCTGCGCGGCCTTCCTGGTGGTGCGGATCGAGGAGCGGCATACGCGCTCGGTGGCCGGGCTGAGCGCCTTACGGGAGGAACTGCTTGCCCAGACGATGACCGCATCGGACGAGGCGGCGCGCCGGATCTCGGAGTTCATTCACGACGGACCGCTGCAAGACATCCTGGCGGTGCGCCAAGAGCTGGACGAACTGGATACCGCATTCCCGGGCGATGAGCGCATCGTGCGGGCATCGGCCGGACTGCGGCAGGCCTCGGAACGACTGCGGCAGGCCACGTTTGAGCTCCATCCGGCGGTTCTCGAGCAGGTCGGGCTCGGCGCTGCGGTCCAGCAGCTTGCGGAGTTCACCGCCGAGCGTTCGGGCATCGAGATCGCCACGGACATCGACTATTCGGCGCGCAATGCCATCGATCCCGTGGTGTTCGCGATGGTGCGTGAGTTGCTGTCCAACGTCGTGCGACATTCCGCGGCGCGCAACGCGTCGGTCAGGCTCGGGATCACCGATGGGACCTGCGTTTTGCATGTGGTCGACGACGGCGTCGGGTTCAGCCCCGAGACCGTCACGCATCGCCTGGGGGAGGGGCACATCGGCCTGGCGTCACACCGCGCCAGGGTGGAGGCCGCCGGGGGAGCAACGGTCTTTTTCGATGTCCCGGTGGGCACGCACGTCTGCGTCGAAGTGCCGCTGAAGGACTGACGGCGCTCGCGCCATCCGGTGGACCCGCTTCGTCGGTCACACCAGTCACGCGGGCACCAGTCTGGTTGGCATGAAATCTGTTTGGCTTGCGCTATCGCCGCCGCTAGCACCGCCGAGGCTCTCCTATTGATCCTTAGCCGCAATCGCTGATGAGCAGGCGGTAGCCGGCGTCGAGCTGTTGTTGTTCAAGGAGTTCCGCGTGTCGTCGTTGCCATCGTCTCGAGCGCAGGTCGGCCGCGAGCCGGCCCAGCCCGTCGGCCAAGGCGCCTTCATCGGCGTAGGCCAGCATCGAGATGCCGGCGCGGACGGTGGCGTCGAGGTAGGCCTCGGGCCGGCGCCAAAAGGCGGCGCCGAATCCGTCGGTGCAGTCATGCGGTATCGGTACGGTGTGCACCTGCGCGCTGCCCAGCAGCTCCACCAGTCGTTCAATCGGTACGTGCAGCGCCTTATTGATGCGAGCGGCGTCGGGCAGATACTCACGCAGCAACCAGAAGTCGTCGATCACTGCTTGATCCCAGGTGAATATCACGATTCGGTGGCGGCTGACCCGGCGCAGCTCGGCGATCCCGGCGGAGAGATCGCCCCAATGATGCACGGTCAACAACGCCATTGCGGCGTCAACGCACTTGTCCCGCAGGGGCAATGCCTCCGCCACGGCCTGGACACACTGAGCCGAGCCGGGAGGGCGCTGGGCGATCATCACCATGCTGGGCTCGATCGCGGCGACGGTCTGGCCCGGCTCGTATGAACCGGTTCCCGCCCCGACGTTGACGACGGTGCCCATCGTGGCGAGCGCGTCGCGCACCTGCGAAGCGATCCGCGGGTCGGGCCGGCGGGTGCTGCGATAGGTAGCACCGATCCGGTCGTAGGCCACCATCAGCTCAGAATGACGCAGGTCGGACCAATTGTGCCAGCATCACTGTGAGTTACGTTTCGAATCTCGTACCAAAAAGGATTGGTGTGTAGCGAGGCAAGCTGCCACGCTGGGAGGGCCTTCGAACGAAAGAGCCCCAATGACCGAGCCGTTAAGCATTACGGTGGTTGGCGACTTCGACAGTTCCTATGGTCCTCATATCGCGACCAACAGGGCGATAAGCCACTCAGCGACATTGCTGGGTCTGCACGCCTCGATTACATGGCTGGCAACCGAATCGCTGGAAGCCGACCTCCGGCCGATCGTTGCCGCCGATGCGCTGTGGTGTGCTCCCGGTAGTCCATACCGCAGTTTGCGCGGAGCCCTTGCTGCTTTACGTTTTGGGCGCGAAAACCATGTGCCAACGTTGGGTACCTGTGGCGGATACCAGCACATCGTTCTTGAATTTGCCCGCAATGTCCTCGGCTTCAAAGATGCGGAGCACGCCGAATACGATCCGTACGGATCGGTGTTGTTCATCTCTTCATTGACGTGTTCCCTGGCGGGCCGAACCATGCCGGTCAACCTCCAGCCTGGATCACTGGCTGCGCAGTGCTATGGGAAGCGACGGATTTATGAAAATTACTATTGCAACTTCGGATTGAATGAAACCTATCGACCAGCGCTGGAAGCAGCCGGATTGCGCGTCACCGGAGTCGACGACCACGAGGAAGCTCGCGTCCTGGAGTTAGCGGACCACCCGTACTACATCGCCACGTTGTTCGTTCCGCAGAGTCGCTCCACCGTCGAGGAACCTCATCCGCTCGTGACACAACTGTTGTCCGCGGCCGCCCGTAAACGCGCCGCGCAGCATGGTCAGCGACGAGCTGGGCTACGACGAGCGATCCCCCAGTAACGCCGAGCGTGGGGCTTGTGAACGAACCCGCGGCGGCTTTCGTACCTAGAGCCCACTTTCGGCGCCAAAACGCTATTTAAGGTCGACGGACTTTCCGGTCGCGGCCGCGTGACCCGCACGGTAGCCGAAAACCATTGCCGGACTCAGTGTTCCGCCCGCGCCCCCGTAGGCTCGCCCGGTCACTCCGCCCATCGCGTTGCCGGCGGCGAAAAGCCCCGGTATCGGCTCGCCACCGACGTGCAGGACGCGGGCGTCGTGATCGGTGCGCGGGCCACCCTTGGTGCCCATCGCACCGATGCTCACCGGCACCGCGTAGTACGGGGCGGTGTCGATCGGTCCCAGCGTCTTGCCGGCCTGCGTCGTCGCGCTGTCGTCACCCCAGTAGCCGTCGTAGGCGCTGGAACCACGCCCGAAGTCGGGGTCTTCCCCGTCGGCCACGTGACGGTTCCAGCTCTCGACGGTGCGAGCCAATCCACCGGGGTCGATGCCGGTCTTGGCGGCCAACTCGGCCAGGTCCGCCGACTCGCAGAACCAATCCGGGACGGGCTGTCCCGGCTCCACACCAAGAAATCCGTAGCGCTGCAGATGAACCGAGTCGAACACCATCCATCCGCGATCGTTGACGTACCCGCCGCGAGGATCCAGATAATGGAACGCGCCGGCCATCGAGTTGTAGTCGCACGCTTCGTTGACGAAGCGCTGCCCCGCGGAATTGACGATGATGCTGCGCGGTCGCGTTCTTTCCAGACGCACGCTGCGGCTGCGTGGCTTGCCTTCGATGGTGTCGCCCGGGATCTGGACGATCGGCACCCACCACGCCTCGCCCATGTTGGCCAGGTCGGCCCCGTGGGCCATGGCCATGCGCAGCCCGTCGCCGGTGTTGTTGGGTGGAGAGACCGCGCCGTGCATGGGGCCGCGCAGAAAGGCTTGTGTCAGAGCCGGATCCCACTCGAAGCCGCCGGTGCCCAGGATGACCCCGCGTCGCGCGCGAACTCTGATCGTCCGTTCCGGCAGGGCGACGCGCACCCCGGTCACCTCTGAACCGTCGGCAATGAGTTCCTCGGCCCGCGCATTGGTATGGGGGGTCACCCCGGCATCCAGCAGGCCCTTCAGCAGACCCGCGATCAGCGCCGTGCCGGCGACACACAGGTGGCCGGTCCGTTCGTCGATCGCCGCGTGCAGGCGTGCCCTGGTCTCGGCATCGAAACCCACGTTGGACCAGTCGGCCGGGAAAGACGTGATCCGCGTTGCCCATTCGCCCAGCTGCGCGAGATCGAACGGGGCCGCGCTCAGCGATCGGCCGCCCGTCGGTTGTCCGCCCGGCAACTCCGGCCGATAGTCGGGGAAGCCGGTCGCGATCTCGAACTGCAGGCCGCTGTGCGCCTCGATGAAGTCGAGCATCGCCGGACCCGTGCGCACGAACGTCTCGACCAGCTCGTCGTCCATCGAGCCGAGCGACTGGGCGCGCAGGTATTGCAACGCGTCGGCGGGCGTCAATTCGCCGTCGGGAGAACGGTTATGGGCGGGGATCCACACGATGCCGCCCGACACGGCGGTGGTCCCGCCGACCGTCGCGGCCTTTTCGTAAACCTCCACCGACGCGCCCGCCACGACCGCGGTCAGTGCGGCGGTGAGCCCCGCGCCGCCACTGCCGAGCACGACGACGTCGATCTCGTGGTCCCATGACATGGACTGCTATCCCTTCAGCTCAACGGCTAGCTCAGTAGCTCCGACAACTCCTTGGCGGCTTTGACGACCGCGTCTTTCCCGCGCATCACCACGTCTTCTCGGTGCGAGATGAGGTTGATGCACGTCGGTGGGGACGGCGCCGGGCGGCGCACCCCCACGGCCAGCCCGTAGGTATTCGGTTCGATCTCGCCGTAGGTCGTCACCCATCCGCGCTCGCGCGCCCGCGCCACCAGCTCCCGCTCGCCCGGGCGCGGTGGCATGCACGCGAGCAAGGCGATCCCGGCGGCGCCGCGGTCGAGCGGGTACCGACTGCCCTCGTGAAAGGAGAGCTGGTAGGCGACGTGGCTGGGCACGATGACCGCGATCGCCACCTGCTGGTCGCCCTCGGCGATGAGCAACGACACCGTCGTGCCGAGGTCGTCGGCCAGCGCGCGCAACGTCGGCAGACTCAGCTGGCGCACGTTGCGGTCGAACGACGCGCCCAGCACGGCGAGACCGGCCGCGGGGCGGTAACGCCCGTCCTCACCTTTGGCCACCAGCCGAAACTCCGCCAGCGTCGTCAGCAACCGGTAGGCGATCGTGCGGTGCACCCCGACCTGATCGGCGAGCTGCTGCACGGTGAGCCCGGCGGGGGAATCGGCCACCATCTGCAGGGCGGTGAGGCCCCTGGCCAGGGTTTGCGACCCGGTACCGGAACCAGTCACAGCCTTGACAGACCTTCCAGCGAGAGCGAAGCTCTATATATAACGCACATTAGTGTGCGATATTAGCACACGAAGTACGTCGAAAACGAGAACGAGATTTCCCCGATCTGGAGGTCGGACAGGACCGTGGCGGAGTTCGAGAGCATCTGGAGCGATCTCCAGGGCGTCGCGTTTGAGCAGGGCTACCTCGACGCCGGAGGAATACGGACCCGCTACCTGCGGGCCGGGGACCCCGGCAAGCCGGTGCTGATTCTGCTGCACGGATCCGGCGGTCACGCCGAGGCCTACGTGCGCAACCTGGCCGCCCATGCGGATCATTTCTGGACCTGGTCGATCGACATGCTGGGTCACGGCTACACCGACAAGCCGGGCCACCCACTGGAGGTCCACCACTACGTCGAGCACCTGATGGCCGTGCTGCGCACCATCGGTGTCGATCGGGCGTGCATCAGCGGCGAATCCCTGGGCGGCTGGGTGGCCGCGCGCGCCGCCGTCGACCACCCCGACGTGGTCGACCGCCTGGTGCTCAACACCGCTGGCGGCTCGCAGGCCGACCCCGCCGTGATGCAGCGGATCATCACCCTGTCCATGGCGGCCGCCGAGGACCCCACCTGGGAAACGGTGCAGGCGCGGATCAAATGGTTGATGGCCGACAAGTCCCAGGACTACGACGACCTGGTCGCCAGCCGCCAACGCGTCTATCGCCAACCGGGATTCGTCTCCGCCATGCGCGACATCATGGCGTTGCAGGATCCCGAGATTCGGGCACGCAACATCCTCGGTCCGGCCGAGTACGGCTCGATCATCGCCCCGACGCTGGTGCTGTGGACCAGCGACGACCCTACCGCCGACGTCAGCGAAGGCCGGCGCATCGCGTCGATGATCCCCGGCGCGCGCTTCGAGGTGATGCCCGGATGCGGTCACTGGCCGCAGTACGAGGACGCCAAGACCTTCAACCGCCTGCATCTCGATTTCCTGCTGGGTCGCTGATGGCGACTCCGGGGCAAGAGACACCTGACACCGAGACCGACGTCCTCGTCGTCGGGGCGGGCCCGGTCGGGCTGACTCTGGCCAACATCCTTGGCCTGCAAGGGATCCGCGCGGTGGTGGTCGAAGAGCGGGACACCCTCATCGACTACCCGCGCGGGGTCGGTCTCGACGACGAGGCGCTGCGCACCTTCCAGTCGATCGGCCTTGCCGACCGGGTGCTGCCGCACACGGTGCCCAACCAGATCCTGCGCTTCATGGACGCCAAGCGCCGCGTGCTTGCCGAAATGGCCCCGCCCGACGCGCGTTTCGGTTGGCCGAAGCGAAATGGGTTCGTGCAACCGCTCGTCGATGCCGAGCTGCTGGCCGGCCTGGACCGATTCGACCACGTCCAGGTCCGGTGGGGCAGCCCGATGGCGGGCTGCCGGGAAGACGCCGACGGGGTCACCGTCGAGCTCGGCGGCGGCGTCGAGAACAACGGCGACACAACGAGACTGCGGGCACGGTACGTCGTCGGGTGCGACGGCGGTCGCAGCATGACCCGCCGCGTGATGGGGGTGTCGTTCGACGGGACGACGTCCTCGACGCGGTGGCTGGTGGTCGACATCGCCAACGACCCGCTCGGGCACCCCAACAGCGAGGTCGGCGCCGACCCCGAGCGCCCGTACGCCTCGATCTCGATCGCCCACGGTATTCGCCGCTTCGAGTTCATGATTCACGCCGACGAGACCGACGAACAGGCGGAAGACCCGGCCTTCCTGCAACAGATGCTGGCCCGGATGGTGCCCCACCCCGACCGGGTCGACGTGATCCGGCGCCGCGTCTACACGCACCACTCGCGGATCGCCGGCGCTTTCCGCCGGGGCCGGCTGCTGCTGGCCGGCGACGCCGCGCACTTGATGCCGGTGTGGCAGGGGCAGGGCTACAACAGCGGGATTCGCGACGCCGCCAACCTGGGCTGGAAGCTCGCGGCGGTGGTGAGCGGCCGCGCTGACGACAAGCTGCTGGACACCTACGACGTGGAGCGCCGCAAGCATGCGCGCGCGATGATCGACCTGTCCACCATGGTGGGCCGCGTGATCTCGCCGACCAACCGACGGGTGGCCGGCGCGCGCGACCTGCTCGTGCGGTCGGCGTCAATCGTGCCGTCGCTCAAGCGATATGTGCTGGAAATGCGGTTCAAGCCCATGCCGCGCTACGAGCACGGCGCCGTCGTGCACGCCGAGTCTGGCCGCAGTGATTCGCCGGTCGGGACGCTGTTCATCCAGCCGCGAGTCGACACCCGAGACCGGCAGGACGTGCTGCTCGACGACGTGCTGGGCACCTGGTTCGCGGTGCTGTGCTGGAACAACAACCCCCGCACACTCCTCGGCGAAGCCGCCTTCGCAAGCTGGAAAGCGCTGGGCGCGCGCTTCTTTGCGCTGCGGCCGGTGACGCAGTTGCACTGGACCGGGCACGATGACCCCGACGTCGTGATCGTCGGCGATCGGCGTGGTGACCTCAAAGCGTGGTTCGACACCCATTCCGATTCGGTGTTGTTCCTGCGCCCCGACCGATGCATCGCGGGCGCCTGCATCGCTCAGCGCACTCCCGACCTGAGCGCCGCGCTCCTTGACGCGCTGACCCTGACGCCGCAAGGGGGTGATTTGCAAAGTGGCACTGGCTCTGTGCTGTATGTCGCACAGCCCGCTCCTGAGTCTTCCGGGGCCGTCGCGGGACCTGCTTGACGACATCGAGGGCGCGATCGCCGAGGCGCGAGGATTTGTCGAGGATTTCGATCCCGAACTCGTCGTCACCTTTTCGCCGGATCACTACAACGGGTTCTTCTACAAGGTGATGCCGCCGTTCTGTATTGGCATGAGCGCCACCGGAGTCGGGGACTACGGCACCCACGCCGGCCCACTGGACGTGCCGGAGGACCTCGCCGGCGACTGCGCACGGGCCATCCTCGACGCGGGTGTCGACATCGCGGTGTCGGCCAGCATGGACGTGGATCACGGCACGGTCCAGCCGCTCGAAAAGCTGTTCGGCGACGCCATCTCGCGTCCCGTGATCCCGATCTTCGTCAACGCGATCGGGGTGCCGCTGGGCCCGATGCACCGTTGCCGAGCGCTCGGCGCCGCCGTCGGTGGCTATCTCGCCACCCTGGACAAGCGCGTCCTGGTGCTGGGCTCGGGTGGGCTCTCCCACAGTCCGCCCGTGCCGACGCTGGCCACCGCGGGCCCACCCGTGCTGGAGCGCATCGTGCACGGGCGACCGATGACCTCCGAGCAGCGCCAGGCACGGCAGGCGGCCGTCGTCGATGCGGCCAAGAGCTTCGCCGCCGGCGACAGTGACCTGCAACCCCTCAACCCGGCGTGGGACCACCGATTCCTGGAGATCATCGACGGCGGATGGCTCAGCGAACTGGATCAGTGGTCGAACGCGTTCGTGGCCCATGAGGGCGGCAGCTCCGCGCAGGAAATCCGCACCTGGGTAGCGGCTTTCGCGGCGCTGGAGGCCGCGGGACCCTACGAAACCACGGGACGCTTTTACAAGCCCGCCCCCGAGCTGATCGCCGGTTTCGCCATCAGAACGGCACTTCCGAAATGACGGACGCAGTGGACGATTTCGATCACGTTGTCGACGTACTCATCGTCGGGTCGGGCGGGGGAGGCATGACGGCCGCCCTGACCGCCCAGGCCTCCGGGCTCGACGCCCTGGTGGTCGAAAAGTCCTCCCACTTCGGCGGTTCGACCGCGTTGTCGGGCGGCGGCATCTGGGTTCCGGGCGCGCCCGCCCAGCGCAGGGAGGGCTACGCGCCCGAGCCCGAGGGCGTGGTGGGATACCTCAAGCTGATCACCGACGGCCTGGTCAGCGAGGCGCGCATTCGCCAATACGTCGAGACGGCACCGCAGATGCTCCAATTCCTGGAGCAACTGTCCGGCTGGTTCGAATTCGTCTGGAAGCCCGGGTATGCCGACTACTACCCCGAGCTCCCGGGCGGCTCCGAACTCGGCAGCACCATCAACGTGCCGCCGATCGACCTGCGCACGCTGGGCGACGACGAGCAGCGGCTGCTTCAGCCGCTGGCGCTGGCGCCCAGAGGAATCTGGTTGGGCCCCAAGGAGTTGCGCACCTTCTACCGGATCCGTCAATCCTGGGCCGGCAAAGCCGTGTTGCTCAAGCTGATCGCGAGGATGGTGAGGGCCAGGGTGTTCGGCGAGCGGATGGCGGCGATCGGGCAGTCACTGGCGGCCCGGCTCCGGCTGGCGCTCAGGGAACGCGGCATCCCGCTGTGGCTGGACTCCCCGATGGTCGAGCTGCTCACCGACGCCGACGGAGCGGTGACCGGCGCGGTGGTGGAAACCGGAGGCAAGTCAAAGCGGATCGGCGCGCGGCTGGGTGTGATCCTGGCGTCGGGTGGGTTCGACCACGACCTCGGCTGGCGCAAGGAGCTGCTGCCCGAGGTGGACCATGACTGGAGCTTCGGCAACCCGGCGGCGATGGGCGACGGTATCCGCGCGGCGCAAAAGGTCGGCGCCGCCACGGACCTGCTCGACGAAGCCTGGTGGTTCCCTGCGATCCAATGGCCGGACGGCCGCATGCAATTCATGCTCAACGAACGGATGATGCCCGCGCAGTTCATCGTCAACGGCGCCGGCAAACGGTTCATCAACGAAGCGGCTCCGTACATGGATTTCGGCCACGCCATGATCGAGGGCCAGAGATCCGGCGTCACCCACATCCCGTGCTGGCTGATCACCGACCACCGATCGTTCAACCGCTACGTCGTCGGCGGACATCTGCCGATACCGAAGATCCCGTTCGCGCCCGTACCGACCGGGCGCAAGATTCCTCCGGCCTGGCTGGAATCGGGTGTGGTGAAGCAGGCCATGACGTGGGAAGAAATGGCGGCCAAGATCGGCGTGCCCGCGGGCCAGCTCGCCGAAACCGCCGGGCGCTTCAACGAACTCGCCCGAAACGGCCACGACGACGACTTCAACCGCGGCGACAGCGTGTACGACAACTACTACGGCGATCACACGTTGCCGAACCCGAACTTGCATCCGCTGGGCGATCCGCCGTACTACGCGTTCCGGATCGTCCTCGGTGACCTCGGGACTTCCGGCGGCCTGCGCACCGACGAGCACGCCCGCGTCCTGCGGACCGATGACACCGTGGTGCCCGGGCTCTACGCGGTGGGCAACGCCTCCGCGCCGGTGATGGGCCGCAGCTACGCCGGCGCCGGCGCGACCATCGGCCCCGCGATGACCTTCGGCTATGTCGCGGCGAAACACGTTGCGGCACAGGCAGCCAATCGAGCCGTTAATACTCATAGGAGGTAGCAATGAAAATCTCGCTGTTCTACGAATTCGCCCTGCCGCGGCCCTGGGCGCCCGACGACGAGCACATCATGATGCAGGACTGCCTCGACGAGGTCGAGGCCGCCGACAAGGCGGGCTTCTCCACCGTGTGGCTGACCGAGCACCACTTCCTCGAGGAGTACTGCCACTCGACGGCACCGGAGATCTTCCTGGCCGCGGCCAGCCAGCGCACCAAGAACATTCGCCTCGGCTTCGGCATCATGCACCTGCCGCCCGTGGTCAACCACCCCGCCCGGGTCGCCGAGCGCATCGCCACCCTCGACCTGCTCTCCAACGGCCGCGTCGAGTTCGGCACCGGGGAATCGTCGTCGGTCGGCGAACTCGGCGGATTCAACATTGACCCCGCCGATAAGCGCGCCCAGTGGGAGGAGGCCCTCGAGGTCTCGATCCGCTGCATGATCGAGGAGCCGTTCACCGGCTTCCACGGCGAGCACGTCCAGATGCCGGCGCGCAACGTCGTGCCCAAGCCGCTGCAAAAGCCGCATCCGCCGGTCTGGGTCGCCTGTACACGCCCGGCCAGCGTGCAGATGGCGGCCCAAAAGGCCATCGGCGCCTTGAGTTTCGCCTACACCGGGCCCGGCCCGCTGACCGAGCGGGTCAACGGCTACTACAAGGAATTCGAAGAGAACGGCGTCCCGGTGACCCCGCGGATCAACCCGAACATCCTCGCCATCGGCGGTGACCTGTCGATGATGGTGGCCAAGACCGACGAGCAGGCGTTGCAGCGGCTCGGGCAGGGCGGCGGGTTCTTCTCGTTCGGCATCATGCACTACTACATGACCGGGGTGCACACACCCGGGCGGACCGGAGTATGGCAGCGGTATCTCGAAGAGGTCGACAAGGATCCGACGCTGGCATACGGGCCGGGCCGCGGCGCGATCGGGTCTCCCGCCACGGTGCGCGAATTCCTGCGCGGCTACGAAGAAAGCGGCGTCGACGAGATCATCCTGCTGCTCAACCCGCGCAGCCACGAGGGCACCATGGAATCCATCGAGTTGATGGGCAAGGAGGTGCTCCCCGAATTCATCGAGCGCGATGCGAAGGCCGTGGCGGAAAAGGCGAAGCGGCTCGAGCCCGTCATCGAAAAGGTGGAGGCGCGTCGGCCGAAATCGACCGCACCGCAGTTCGATGAGGATTACTCGTTCGGTGGACTGCCCACCGGACGCGGCGGTAAGTTCACCGCCAGCGAGATCCCCGAAGCCATGGCGGAGATCAACGAAGGCCGCGTGCAGGCGGCGCAGCGGGCGAAGGACCAGCAGAAGAAGTAGAGCCTGAGTTCTACCAGGATGTCGGGGCGAGCCTTGGGAGCAATCGACGAGCTGTGGCGCTACGACGGCCGCCGGGCGGTGGTGGCCGGATGCGCCTCGGGCATCGGGGAATACGTGGTGCGTCAGCTCAGCGATCTGGGGGCCGACGTCGTCGGGCTGGATAAGCGCCGGCCCGACTTCGGGATCGGCGGTTTCCACGAGGTCGACCTGGCCGATCCGGCATCGATCGATCGCGCGGTGGCGTCCATCGACGGGCCGGTCGATGCGCTGTTCAACATCGCCGGCGTCTCTTCGGGTGTGGGCAACCCGCCGTTGATCGTCACGATCAACTTCTTGGGGTTACGCCATCTCACCGAGGCGCTCATCCCGAAGATGACCGCAGGGTCGTCCATCGTCAGCGTGTCCTCGCTCGCGGCGGCCGCCTACCGTGAGCACCTGCGCGAGGTGGCGCCATTGCTCGACACGGCGACCATGCAGGAGGGGATCGACTGGTGCGATCGACACCGCGAAGCGCTGGGCAACGGCTACCAACTGTCCAAGGAGGCCATCATCCTGTACACCATGCGCAGCGCAACGCCGCTGGGCGGCAGGGGGATCCGTATCAACTGCACCGGGCCGGGGGTCACCGAGACACCGATCCTGGACCAGCTTCGTACGGCATACGGCCAGGGCTTCCTCGACGACATCCCCAAGCCGCTGGGACGCGTGTCCGAACCGGCGGAGCAGGCGGCGGTGCTGCTCTTCCTGAATAGCCGTGCGGCCAGTTATATTTCGGGTCAGGTTGTATGGGTAGACGGCGGAAACCTGGGCGCCGCGATAGCTCGTGAACTCGAGGAAGGGCGTGCTTCGTGGCCAGTGTGACCGACTTTCGCCGGGCTGCGCGCGATGTCAGCAACTGGGGCCGCTGGGGTGACGACGACGAGCTCGGCACGCTGAACTTCATCACTTCCGAAAAGATCGCCCAGGCCGCAAGCCTGGTCCGGCGCGGCAGGGTCTTTCCACTCGGTGTGGACTTCGGTGCGTCAGGACCGCAGGGCGCCTTCGAATATCGGCACAACCCGGTCCATATCATGACCATCGATGGCGGAGACGCGAAGACGCTGGCCCGGTACGGGCCGGGGTGGGCGAGCAACCCGATAGCCCAACAGCTCAGCAGTTACCTGGGCGACGACAATCCGTTCCGCTTCAACGACGACCTGATCATCATGCCGCTACAGGCGGCAAGTCAGTGGGACGCGCTGTCGCACGTCTACTACGACGAGCAGCTCTACAACGGCTTCCGAGCGGATTCGGTGACCAGCATGGGAGCCGTGCATTGCGGAATAGACAAGGTCGACGGCAAGGGCATTACTTCGCGAGGCGTGCTGCTGGATCTGGTCCGCCACCGGAATGCGGAAGTCTTTCTCGAGCAGGGGAATCCGATCACACCCGAAGAATTAGACGATGCCGCGCGCGCGCAGGGCGTGCGGATCGAACGCGGTGACATCGTGCTGATCCGGACCGGCTGGTGGACGAGGTTCGCGCAGACCGGGGACAAGACCGAACCCTTCTCCGGACTGGACTGGAGTTGCGCCTCGTGGCTGCACGACCACGAGGTCGCCGCGGTCGCGGCCGACAACCTCCAGGTCGAGGACCTGGTCTCGGGAGTAGAGGGCGTGTTCCTGCCCCTGCATCTGCTCTGCCTGCGCGACATGGGAATGATGTTCGGCGAGTACTGGGATCTCACCGCGCTGGCCGAGGACTGCGCCGCCGATGGCGTCTACGAATTCCAGCTCGTCGCCCCGCCGCTGAGAGTCGTTGGGGCAGTAGGATCGCCGGTCAACCCGATCGCGATCAAATGATGGACGTTCAGCGCAAAACCTTGTCGGTGGACGGCCTTTCCACCGGTTACCTGGAAGCCGGCGAGGGCGAGCCGGTGGTGCTCCTGCACGGCGGTGAGTTCGGCGCGAGTGCTGAACTCGGTTGGGAACGCAACATTTCCGCGCTCGCCGCACGCTACCGGGTGCTGGCCCCGGACATGCTGGGGTACGGAAGTTCGGCCAAGGTGATCGACTTCGTCGACGGGCGCGGCATGCGGATCCGGCACGTCGCCCGGTTTTGCGAATCGCTCGGCGTCGGCTCGGCGCATTTCGTCGGCAATTCGATGGGCGCCATCAACCTGCTCACCGACAGCACGTCGGAGACGCCGCTGCTGCCGGTCCGGAGCCTGGTGATCATCTGCGGCGGCGGCGAAATCCAGCAGAACCAGCATTTCGAGGCGCTGCAGAACTATGACGCCACGTTGCCGGCCATGCGCCGCATCGTCGAAGCCCTGTTTTCCGACCCCGCCTATGCCGACGACGAGGACTACGTGCGGCGCCGTCACGAGTCGAGCACCGCGCCGGGGGCATGGGAGGCCATCGCCGCGGCCAGGTTCCGCCGCCCCGGCGCCACGCCGTCCTCCGCCCCGTCCAGCGTGCGGGCCTACGAACGCATCGGCGTGCCAACGCTTGTCGTCGAGGGCGGCGACGACAAGCTCCTGCCCAGCGGCTGGGCGGCCCAGATCGCCAAGCAGATCGACGGAGCCCGTTCGGTGGTGGTCGACGACGCCGGGCACTGCCCGCAGATCGAGCAATCGTCAGTAGTCAACCGGTTGCTGACCGAATTCTTGGGCAGCCTCTGAATCGTCAGAAGACGTAGTCCAGGCGCGTCTCCATCCCGGCGACCTGGTGATAGGTGTTGTGGCAGTGCATCAGCCACGTGCCGGGGTTATCGGCAACGAGAACGGCGGCGAGCTTCTGTTTGGGCAGCACGATGACGGTGTCCTTGCGGGCGCCCGGGCTGCCGTCGGGCTTGATCACCTGGAATGTGTGCCCGTGCAGGTGAATCGGGTGGTACATCGTCGTGGTGTTGTCGAAGGTGATGGTGGGCCGCTGGCCCTGTTGCACGCGCAGCGGGCTCGTCTTGCCGAAGGGCTGCCCGTTGATCGTCCAGTTGTACTGCATCATGTTGCCGCCCAGCACGACCGGGAGATTGAGGTTCGGGTCGGGGCGCCCAAGGTTGACCGGTGTTGTGGCGGTGAACATTTCGACGGTGCCCACGCGCTTGGTGAGTTCGCCGGGCTGCAGTTGCGGGTCGGGCGCGCTGCCCGCCCCCGTGGCCAGCAATGCCCGCGCCAGAGCGTTTTTGCCCTCCGCGACGGCGACCAGTGGGAAGACACCGTCCGCGGCGGTCACAAGGACGTCGTAGCGTTCGGCCATGCCGATGAGCAGGGCGTCGACCGCAGCGGGCACCACGGGGTAGCCGTCGGTGTGGGTCACCGTCATCGAATGGCCGGCCAGCGCGACCCGGAAGGTGGTGTCGGAGGCGGCGTTGATGAAGCGGATCCGTATCCGCTGGCCAGGCTTCGCGTTGAACGTCATGGGGGAGGCGGGAATTCGGCCGTTGATCAGGTAGTGGGGGTAGGTGATGTCTCCGGCGTCGCCACCGAGGAGGTCGCTGCTGCCGGCACTTCCCGCCGTGGGCCCGGGCCCGCCGGGCGCCGGGCTCGTCGAAGTCGTCGGGCTGGTCTCGGTCGTACTCGCTTCGCTCGCCGGCGTGGTGGTCGGGGTCGTCTCGGATGTGGCGGGCATGGGCGACTTGTTCGGGTTGCTCAGTTCGGCGTAGAGCTGCTGGGGGCTCTTGCCGACGCCGTCGGTCCAATCGTCGAGGACGACAATCCATTCGGCGTCGTAATTGCCCTCGGTCGGGTCGTCCACGATGACCGGCAGGTACAGCCCGGTGTCCTCGTCCAGGCCGGTGTGCGGATGTGCCCAGTAGGTGCCCGAGTTGGGCACGGAGAACCGGTAAGTGAAGTCGTGGCCGGCCGCGATGTTGGGCGTGGCGGGCTCGGCGCCGTCCATGTCGTTGCGCACGGCGATCCCGTGCCAATGCACCGACGTCGGATGATCGAGCCGGTTTTTCACCGTCACCACGACTTGGTCACCGATGCTGGCGCGGAGCACCGGGCCGGGGATGGAATCGCCGAAGGCTAGCGTGCGGACGACCGGTCCGCCCAGGTCGATCTGCACCTGCTGGGACGTCAGGGTGGCGGTGACGGTCCGGCCGCTGTGCGGCCGGGCGGCCTCGGCCGCATCGACGGCGGCGGCCATCCGGGCACTGCCCGACGGTTCGGGTTTGGTTTGGCTGCACGCCGTCAGCGCCAACCCGCCGGCGATGCCCGCGGCCATGAAACCGCGCCTGGTGAGCCGGGTTCGGTCGAAGGTTACGTCACTGGTGGGTTGCCCGGGCAATGAATGCTCCTCGTCGTTGCGCAACTACCCACCGTAGAGCGAACGCCGGCGAAAAGTCCGCAACAACTCGACGTTGACCGCCGCGGCGGTCAAACCGCGGCGCCGCCGCCGTCGACGTGCAGGGTCGAGCCGGTGATGAAGCTGGAGCGAGGGGAGCTCAGGAAGAGGACCGCTTCGGCGATCTCGGACGGGAAGGCGGTGCGCCCCAGTGGCAGTGCCCGCCCGAGCTCCTCGTTGACGTCACCCCATTCCGCCGCCACCCCGGGGGTGCGAGTGGGCCCCGGCGCCACGCTGTTCACCCGCACCCCGGCCCCTCCGAATTCGGCGGCCCAGGTGCGGGTGAGCGATTCCACCGCGGCCTTGGAGGCGCTGTAGCCGGACGCACCGGGAATCCCCTTGAAGGCGGCCATGGTCGTGATGTTGACGATGCTGCCGCGGCCGCGGTTGAGCATTCCCGGGACCAGGCCGGCAACCAGGAAGTACGCGCCGCGCACGTTCGTGTCGAACATCGTCTCGAACGCCGACATCCCCTGCTCCACCGTCAACGCCGACGGAAAGCTGCCGGCGTTGTTGACGATGATGTCGACCTCACCGCACTGCTGCACAAGCGAATTCACCGAATCGATATCGGCCATATCGGTCTGGATGAACCGTGCCTTCGGGCCGATGACCTCCACCGCGTGCGCACCCCTGGCCGGATCGCGGCCTGAGACGATGACGGTGGCGCCTTCGCTGGCGAACAGCCGAGCCGATTCCAGTCCAATGCCCGCCGTCCCGCCGGTGATCACCGCGGTGTGGTCCATCAGCTCCATCGGACCGCCTCCTCCAGCCGTTACTCGGCGTTGCTGGGCACCTGCGAGGCCAGCCAGTCGCCGAACCGGGTGGGGTAGATGGTCACCTCTTCGCCCTCGACGGGAACGATCATGCGCTCGTCGAGCACCGCGCCGTAATACTGCGCATCCGGATCGGTCACCACGCCGCGGGCATCGCCGGTCGCGGCGAACCGGGTCCGGATGAAGTCGTCCATGCCCTGCTTTTCGGGTCCGGCGATGTTGATCACCCCGTTGACCGGCTCACCGATCGCGGCGCGGGCGACGGCCGTGGCCACATCCGCGGCGGCGATCGGCTGGAACGCCCCATGCGGCGCCCGGACCGTGTCACCCTCGGTCATCGAATCCGCAATGCCCGCAACGAATTCGAAGAACTGAGTGGCCCGCACGATGGTGTAGGGGGCTCCGGATTCCACGATCACCTTTTCCTGAGCGATCTTGGCCCGCATGTAGCCGCTGGCGGCCGCGCGGTCGGCTCCCACGATCGAGAGCGCGACGTGGTGCTGCACGCCCGCGGCCCGCTCCGCCTCGAGAAGGTTGCGGGTGGAGGTGGTGAAGAAGTTCAGCACGTCGTCATCTGCCCACGACGGCGAGTTGGAGACGTCCACCACCGCCTGGACACCGGCGACCGCCTCGGCGACCCCCTCACCGGTAACCGTGTTGACGCCCGTGCTCGGTGACGCCGGGACGGCTTCGTGTCCCTGCTCGGTGAGCAGGGTGACAACCTGTGATCCGATCAACCCACTGCCACCGATTACCAAAACCTTCATGACCACGCCTTTCACGCTTCCCGACGAACTGGCCTCTTCAGCATGGCCCGCGCGCTGGTCCGGGGGAACCCTGGAAAGTCCGTAGTCATGCCGAACTCAGGGGGCCAAACTCCTTGGCCAAGCCGCGCAGTTGCCGGCGGGAGGTGATGCCGAGCTTGGCGAACACCTTGCGCAGGTGCCATTCGACGGTGTGGCTGCTGATGAACAATTGCGCGGCGATCTCGGGGTTGGTCAGGCCCTCACCGGCCAGCCGGGCGATCTGGGCCTCCTGCGCCGTCAGCTCGCCGCCGGATGCGTTTCCCGTTTTCCCGGACCGCTTGTTCACTTTCTCGCCGGTGGCCAGCAGCTCGCGGCGGGCTCGCGCGGCGAACGCGTCGGCACCCATCCGGGTGAACATCTCGTGGGCGGTACCCAACTGGGAGCGCGCGTCGATCCGGCGGTTGCAACGGCGCAGCCACTCCCCGTAGGACAGGTGCGCGCGGGCCAGCTGGACGGCGATGCGCGTCCGCGCGAGCTTGTCGATCGCCTCGAGGTGGCAGGCCTCCGCGTCGCGGTCGGCGGCCAGCAGCGCCTTGGACCGAAGGAAAACCCCGTCGGCCCAATCTGTTCGGGCGCTGAGCGCCCGGACTTCCAGTTGGCGCAGGGCGTCGCGGGCCGCGTCGGTTTGGCCGCTTCGCGCGGCGGCTTCGACGAGTTCGATCAGGCACCACCCGAACAGGCCCAGGTCCTCGTATTCGCATGCCGTGCGGGCCGCCGCGAAGGCATCGTCGTAGCGGCACAGGCCGTTGTAGAGGACGGCGCCGCAATACCCGGTCAATCCGACGACTCGCCCTTCGCCCCTTGCCATCCCGTCCGCGGCGGCCTGCTCGATCAGGGCGGTCGCGACGTCCTCGTTGCCGCGCCACGCGGCCAACAGCACCGAGTGGTATTTGACCGGGACATAACCGGTGGCGGCCGAGATCGCCTTGGCCTCCTCGATGAGTTGAGACGCCGTCGCGAATTCGCCCGCCTGCACGTGCACTCCGGCGCGGTAGACGAGGGCGTGCGGTAACACGGCGAGTGCGCCCGCACCGCGCGCGAGCCGAACGGCGTGGGTGGCCAGACGGTGCCATACCTCGTCGTCCCATAGCTCGTGGACGGCAGATTCCTGGACGACGGGAAAGGCTTGCCAGAACCAGTGCAGCACATCGTCGCCCCGCTCTGCTTCGTCCTGGATGCGGGCCAGCGCGTCGCGCAGCGCCGTCACGCTCGGGACTTGCCCGGCCGTGGCCCGCAACGCGATGCCGTCCAGCAGAAGGTCGACCGGACGCGCGGGTTGCGGCCCGGGCGGCGCGGCGCGGGCCGCTTCGGCGACCAGGTGAATGCCGCCGTGCGGGCAGAGACGGCCGCCGAACATCGCCGCCCCCAAGGCTTCTAGGTACGTTTCGCGGGAATGCGCGTCGTCAAGTCTCTCCAGCCCGCGGGCGGCATCGAGCAAACCGATGGCGGCGTCGGAGACCGTTGGCGCGTCGGCGGCACCGCTGCGGCTTCGGGCGAAGACGATCTGCGCGCGCAACCGGGCGGCACGGGCCTGCTGCAACTCGTCCAGCGACGCGCCCTCGGCGACCGTGATCAGCTCGTCCGCCGCGTCGAAGGCGGCCGCGTCGCGTTTGGCCTGAGCGGCCGCGAGCGCCCGCGTTCCCCGGCGGGACGGCTCGGCGCTCAATTGGGTCGCCCGTTCCAAGAAGGCGGCCGCGGCGGCGACGCCGCCCCGGGCCTGGGCGCGGTCGGCGGAGCGCTCCAGCGCGGCGGCAACGGATTCGTCCGGGCCGTGGGCCGCGATGGCCAGATGCCATGCGCGGCGGTCGGGGTCACTCCGCCTGTCGGTCGCCTCGGCCAGCGCGCGATGGATCCGTCGGCGCTCGATCAGGTCCGCCGTGCGGTATGCGGCCGAGCGCACCAGGGGATGGCGGAACCGCACCCGGGTCCCCACGTCGATCAACCCGGCCGCTTCCGCATCGGCCGCCGCGTCCGGCGGAAGGCCCAAATGCTCGGCGGCGCGCAGCAATAGCGCGGCGTCGCCCACCGGCTCCGCGGCGGCGGTCGTCAACAGGCGCTGGGTGTGGTCGGGAAGCGAGCGGATCCGCCGCAGGAATGTCTGCTCGATCTGTCCCGCCAGCGGTCGCACCTCCGGGCGCTGGAAGCCGCCCGCCAGCTCCGCGCCGGTCAGGCCCCGCGGCAGCTCCAGCAGAGCCAACGGATTGCCTCGCGTTTCCGCCACGATGCGATCGCGCACCTGGTCGTCCAGCCGGCCGAGGATGACCGAATCCAGCAACGCCCGGGCGTCGCCCGGTTCGAGCCCGCCGAGCGTCAATTCGGGCAGCCCGCTCAGCTCGTCGGTGTCCAACGCCACGGCACCGTCGCGCATCGCGAAGACCATCGCCGCCGGCTCGGCGATCAGGCGGCGGGCGACGAACGCCAACGTCTGGGCCGAGATACGGTCAATCCACTGCGCATCGTCGACCAGGACGATCAAGGGCTGCGACTCCGTCGCCGCGCCGATCAAACTGAGCACCGCCAACCCGACCAGGAAGCGCTCCGGTGCCCGTCCGGCGCTTCGCCCGAAGGCGATCTCCAGGGCGTCGCGTTGCGGAGCCGGTAAGCGGTCGGAGAAGTCGAGCAGCGGCACACAGAGTTGCTGCAGCGCGGCGAACGGGAGCTCCATCTCGGACTCCACGCCCGCCACCCGCGCCACGCGAAATCCTGAAGCGCGCTCGGAAACGAAGTCCAACAATGCGGTCTTGCCGATGCCCGCTTCCCCCCGCAATACCAGGACCCGGCTTTGGCCCGCGCGGGCGTCCGACACCAGGCGTTCGAGCGCCGCGCATTCCGCGCTCCGGCCGCGCAAAGGTTGCGCCTGCTGAACTTTCACCCACACCGCCGCGTCCGAAGGATTTGCTGTACGACCTTACCGATGGCGCGCGTCGCCGGGGCGACGAGCACCCGGCCCGCACAGTCTTAAATCAACTGCTTGACTTAACGCTGAGGGCCCCGATTAACTCGTCAGGTGGTTAACGAACTTGATGGCAAGGTCGCCATCGTCACCGGCGGCGCGTCCGGCATCGGCCGGGGCCTCGTGGAGCGGTTTGCGGCCGAGGGCGCACGCGTCGTCATCGCCGACGTCGAGGCCGACCGGGGCGAGGCGCTGGCGGCGTCGCTGGGCGACAATGCCCTCTTCCGGCCGACGGATGTCTCCGACCCCGAACAGGTCGGCGCGCTGGTCTCCGCTGCCGTCGCGAAGTTCGGTGGCCTGCACGTGATGGTCAACAACGCCGGAATCTCGAGCCCCCTGCGGAAGTTGCTCGACGACGACCTGACCGATTTCCATCGGGTGATGGGGGTCAACGTGCTGGGCGTCATGGCGGGCACCCGAGATGCCGCGCGGCACATGGCCGAACATGGCGGCGGATCCATCATCAACATCACCTCGATCGGCGGGATCCAGGCCGGCGGCGGCGTGATGATCTACCGCGCGTCCAAGGCGGCGGTCATCCAGTTCACCAAGTCCGCGGCAATCGAGTTGGCGTACCACGAGATTCGGGTCAACGCCATCGCGCCGGGCAGCATCCCCACGCCGATCTTGGGGAAGTCGGCGGCCGGCATGGACCCCGAACAGCTCGAGCAGTTCGAGGCGCGGATTCGCCAGGGGATGCGCGATGACCGCCCGCTGAAGCGCGACGGCACGCCCGATGACGTCGCCGAGGCCGCGCTGTATTTCGCGACCGACCGGTCGCGCTACGTCACCGGGACCGTGTTGCCCGTCGACGGCGGAACGGTGGCGGGCAAGGTCATTCGGCCCAAGAAGGGTGGGGGATAGGGCGGGGACGTCCGTCGGCGTCGCGACGGATCAGGCCTTGGTCCGCGAAGGAGGACAGCCAGCCCTCCATCGGCCACCAGCCCCAACGCCCATAGAAGATCTCGGCGTTGCGCAGTATGTCCTCGAGGTGGTCGACGGGGGGATCGGCGACCGCATGGTGCTGGTGGAATGCGTGGGCCCCGCCGACCCAGCGCATCGGAACTTGGCGTGCCGCCGCGCATTGCGCGAAGTCCGTGTCCTCTCCGCCGTAGCCGCGGTACCGCTCGCAGAATCCCCCGATCCGCTGCCACGTAGGGACTTTCACCGCGAAAGACAGCGACCAGAACAGCGCATAGTCCGTCGTGGAGAGGACGGCGCCGTCCCGCGGTGCGGGCCGAGCACGATGCGGGTCGGGATTCGACCGCACCTCGGAGATCACGTAGCCGCCCGGCCCGGGTGGTGGCAAATACGTGACCGGGCCATTCAGGATCGCGTCCGCGTGTTCGGATCTGCCTGCGACTCCGTGGTAGCGGTCGAGCAACTCCGCGCCGGGAATGCAATCGACGTCGAGAAAAACCAAGAGCTCGGCGGCATTTCGTATCGCCGCGGCCGCTCCCACGTTGCGTCCCATCGCCACCGGCAACGGGCGGGCGGCCTCGCACTCAACCACCAGCGCCGGCGCCTTCAGCTCGCTTACCAGGGCGGCGACGGTGGGGTCACCGAGCGCCACCACGATGTGCAGGTCCGCCCGCAGTGTGCTGCTGGCGAGGCCTTCGAGCTGCCGCCGCAGGTGGTCGCCCCTGCCGTGCACGACGGTGATGACGGCGGTGCGCACTACGTGCCTTGCCTACAACGGCGGGCCGTCGACTCGATGGCTTCGGCGGCACGGTCGGCCGCCCCATCCACTTCCCACCGTCGCCACCGTCGCGGATCGGTCGCCATGGTGGCGGTCAGCAGCGCCGGCCACGCCCGTGGGTCGGGCATGCCGTGCGTGACCACCGCAAGCTGGTGGCGCTTGAGCATCCGGGCCGTCGCGTGTTGCTCATCGAAGGGCCGCGACTGCGGGAGGACCAAAGCGGGACGTCTCGCCGCGGCGACATCAGCAATGCAGCTCTGACCCGCGTGGGTGACGACGACATCCGCCCCGCGGATCTCGGGCCACGGGTCATGTTTCCACGCACCGGCCTTGCCGCCGAGCGTCGTCCATGACCGGACCGAATCCGCTGCGGCACAGTCCTGCAGCGAGGTTCCGAATGCGCCGCCGGCCCCGCCCAATACGACGACGCGCGTCTCGTTCAACGGCCGTGCCGATGACTCGGGCTCGCCGCCGCGACGATCGCGGCCCTCGAAGCGGCTGATGCCACCGACGTAGCTGGTCTTGTCCTCCCACTGCCGCAGCCATGACGGCACACAGAACGCGCGCGGCCAGGCCGCCACGATGTGATCGGCGAGGCGATGCACCAGCACGTGCGGGGCGTCCACGCGGCTGCCGGGCAACGCCACGACGATCACCGGTACGCCGAGCAACCGGATGAACAGCGCCACTTCCACCGATACGTCGACAACGACGGCCTCGGGCCGCGCGTCGGACACCCACTCCGCGATCTGGTTCATCCGGGCGCTCAGCCCGGGGTCGTGGTGGGGCGCCCAATGCAGCGCGCCGTGTGCGGTGGCCTCGCGTGGCTGCGGTCCCTCGTCATCGCGCGGTAACCTCATGACCTCCGAAAACGGGTGGGGCTCCGGCACATCCAGCGATGTCATGGCTGTCACCGGGCGGCGCATCCGTGCGCAGACGCTCATGGCCCGCGCCAGATGCCCGAACCCGTGGTGGTGAATGTAGTACCCGATCATGTTGCCTGCCCGCGAAGTCGTCGATCATTTCTCGGTACACATTGGTGTAGGCGGTCACCATCGCTTCGGCCGAACACTGGCGAATGGCGTGCTCGCGCACCCGCTTTCGCGGTAGCGCGAGCACCGTGCCGATGGCGTCCGCCATGGCGGCGACGTCACCGGCGACGATGAGTCGCCCCGACGCCGCGCTGATGAGTTCGGGGATGCCACCGAGCGCGAACGCTACGACGGGGGTGCCGCACGACATCGCTTCGGCGACGACAAGGCCGTACGGCTCGTCCCAGGTCGGGGTGACAAGCGCCGCTGCGGCGTGGTTGACCACGTGGGCCAGTCGCCGCTGGTCCAGATGGCCCGCATACCGGACGTCTCCCCGAAGGTGGGGCTCAATGTGGCGGAGAAAGTACTGCTGGTCGGAGATCGGACCGGCGAGGACCAACGGTCTGCGCGCCCGTTGGGCCGCGGCGATCGCCAGATGGGGTGCCTTCTCCGGGGTGATCCGGCCAAACCACACCAAAGACGGCCCACCCGGGCCGAGGGGCCACTGGCCCGTATGAATGCCGTTGGGAATCACGGTGATATCTCCGGTGAGGCCTCGCCACGCCGCAGCGGTGTGTCGGGAGACCGCCGCAAAGCGGGTCCCCTGCCCGGTGGCGGCACCGATCGCCGACTCGAGCCAGGGCGTCGGCGGCGTGTGCACCGTGGTGAGCATCGGGGTGGACAACGCCGAGGCCATCGCCACCGGAAGGTAATGCAGGCTGTGGTTGTGGATGATGTCGAACTGTTGGCTCCCGGGCCCCGCCAACCACAACATCAACGATAGGTACGCGTGATGATCGGCCATGAAATCTGCCGGGGGCATCGACACGTCGCGGCGCGCCGCGTCCGACAGATGCAACGGGCGCACGTCGAGCGTCTGACAGTTCAAACCGGGATCCGAACCCGCCGCGGCGAACAGCGACACCCGATAGCCGCGGGATGCGAGCGCGCGGGTCAGGTGGCAGACGTGCGCTTCGAGGCCCCCGGCGAACGGTTGGCGAATCGGATGGCGGGTCGAGGCGATCAGCGCCACGCGCAGTGGCTCCGTCATCGCAGGACGCTCGCGTAGATGGCACGATGCGCCGCGGCGAGCTCTCGCCTTTCGGCGAGCCGCGCCACCCAGTCCGCCCGGGGGGCGGGGCAGCCGGCGGCCCAACGCGCGTGTGCCCGGTGGATCGCACCGCACAGCGACACGGGATCCAAGCCCTGGTCACCGAAACCGAAAACACCGCACGGGCGTTGCTGGTGATAGAAGCCGCAGCTGGGCGCCACCACGGCGGTTCCGAGATCGTAGCTCGCCTCGAGCCAGCCCGAATGGGTGCCGAACCGGTAGGGCAGTACGGACACCGTCAGCGAAGCGAGATAATCCCAGAATTCGTCGTCCGAGAAGTACGGGTGCACCCGGACCTGCACATGCTCGTGGGAGTCGTAGGCCAGCAGTGCCGCGCCGGTCGACGGTGCGAACCAGTGATTGTCGGGATCGAAGATCTCGTCGTGGACGTCGACCTGCAGGATCGCGTCGGGCAGGGACGACACGATCGCCGCGAGCGCGTCCACGACGGGCAACGGGTCCATGTTGGCGCGCAAACTCTTGGCGTGCAGGCCGACGACGAATCGCTCGCCGCGGGCGCGGGGCCTCTCGATCCACTCCTTTTCGAGCACGTGCGGGTGCGGCAACACGCGGGCCCGCCGCCCCCAGTTTCGCCAAATCAGCTGTGCGGCACCGGGCGTCAACGTTATCAGCTCGTCGGCGGCGGAAATCAGGACGTCCTGCTGGGCGGCGTGGGCCTCGGGTTCCGGGTGATGTGGATTGCGCAGATCGTGCACCGTGTACACCAGCGGCTTGTTGTGCTTTTTGAGTTCTTCGACGACTCCGGCCAAATCCTCCGGAGTGATGGCGTCGAACCCGAAGTGGATGTGGAACACGTCGAATCGTGAGTGGTTGTCGCTGACCCAGCCCGGCTCCAACATCAGCGGCGGCCACCAGCCTCCCGGCACGGTGCGGCCATCCGCCGGCGCCGGATCATCCAGGCGCACAACACAATCCGAGTACGGATTGCCGAGGTGGCGGACGTAGACGTGCGACGCCGGCACCGAAGCTACGCGCAACAAACTCAAGGCCCCTTCTCAAAATCTGTAGGGGCAGCCGCGCGCCCTGGCGGCACCGTCCCGTCTGTCGAGAAGCAGAACCGTCCCTGCTGACTGAAGGACGCTGCGAAGCTGCAATACCCGCAACACGCGGGGCCAAACTCGGACACGCGACCGTAAGCCCGCGCCCGGGCCGCTTGTGTCGGCGGCGTCCCGCTCCGAGGTCGGCTGCGGATTAAATCAAGCGCTTGACTTAACGGCCTGCGGCGGGTTGACTGGGCCGATGACCACCGTCGGCCGGACCGTGCGCACCGAGCGGGCCAGCTCCACTCAAGAGGCGATCTTGGTGGCCGCCGAGCGGCTCTACGCCGAGCACGGCATGTTCGCGGTGTCCAACCGACAAGTCAGCGAGGCTGCCGGCCAGGGCAACAACGCCGCGGTCGGCTACCACTTCGGCACCAAGGCCGACCTGGTGCGCGCGATCGAGCACAAGCACCGCGGACCCGTCGAACAGCTCCGCGAGCGGATGGTCGACGAGCTGTTGGCCTCCGGCGCCGCCGACGGCCGGGACGCCGAACTGCGCAACTGGGTGGCCTGCCTGGTGCGCCCGCTCACCGATCACCTCGAGGAGCTCGGAAATCCGACGTGGTACGCGCGGTTCGCGGCGCAGGCGATGACCGACCCCGCCTACTACAACATCATCGTCAAGGGCGCGCTCAGCTCGCCCTCGCTGGTTCAGGTCGTCGACGGCATCAACCGGTGTCTGCCCGAGCTGCCGGCCGAGGTGCACTTCGAACGCAACATCATGGCCCGAAACCTGTTGATGCACACCTGCGCCGACCGTGAACGCGCGCTTGTCGCGGGAACGTTGACGTCCCATCGTTCCTGGCGCGCTGCGGCGTCCGGGCTCATCGACGCGATCGTGGGCCTGTGGCTGGCGCCCGTGACGGCGTACGAGTGAGGTGGTTTGAAATGAAAGTGACTGTTGACCAAGATGTTTGCGCCTCGTCCGGGAACTGCGTCATGAATGCGCCCGAGGTGTTCGACCAGCGTGACGACGACGGCGTGGTCGTCCTACTCAATCCCAGTCCTGCGGCCGACCAGGCCGAAGGTGCGAGGCGGGCGGCGGCCGCCTGTCCCGCCCTGGCCATCCACATCGAGGAATAGAGATGTCAGACATTCTGACGAGTGCCACCACAGAGCAGACCGCCGACATTCCGGACTATCCGATGGCCAGGGAGCCGCGCTGCCCGTTCGCCCCGCCGCCGGACGTGATGGCGCTGGCCGAGTCCCGGCCGCTGTCTCGGGTGCGGATCTGGGATGGCAGTACGCCGTGGCTCATCACCGGCTACGAGCAAGTGCGCGAGCTGTTCTCGGATTCGCGGGTCAGCGTCGACGACCGGGTGCCCGGCTTCCCGCACTGGAACGAAGGCATGTTGTCGACCGTGCACAAGCGGCCCCGGTCGGTGTTCACCTCCGACGGCGAGGAGCACACCCGGTTCCGGCGGATGCTCTCCAAGCCCTTCACGTTCCGGCGGGTGGAGGGTCTGCGCCCGACGATCCAGCAGATCACCGACGACCACATCGACACGATGCTGGCCGGCCCGCAGCCCGCGGATGTCGTTGCCGCCATTGCGCTTCCGGTTCCGTCGCTGGTGATCAGCCAATTGCTGGGCGTGCCTTACGAGGACGCCGAGATGTTCCAGCACCACGCCAACGTCGGCCTCGCGCGCTTTGCCGCCGCCGAGGACACCATGAAGGGCGCGATGAGCCTGCACAAGTACCTGGCTCAGCTGGTGGAAGCCAAGATGGAAAACCCTGCGGAAGACGCGGTTTCCGACCTCGCCGAGCGGGTCAAGGCCGGCGAGCTCAGCGTCAAGGAAGCCGCGCAGCTGGGCACCGGATTGCTGATCGCCGGGCACGAGACGACCGCGAACATGATCGGGCTCGGAGTGCTTGCGCTGCTGGAGAATCCGGACCAGGCCGCCGTCATCCGCGATGCCGAGGATCCGAAGATTCTCGCCAACGCGGTGGAGGAATTGCTGCGCTACCTCAGCATCATCCAAAACGGACAGCGCCGCGTCGCCGTGGAAGACATTCATATCGGTGGCGAGACCATTCGTGCCAACGAGGGCATCATCATCGACCTGGCACCGGCCAACTGGGATGCGCAGGCCTTCGCCGAACCCGATCGCCTGTACCTGCACCGCTCGGGAGCCGATCGCAATGTGGCCTTCGGCTACGGCCGCCACCAGTGCGTGGGCCAGCAGTTGGCGCGGGCGGAACTGCAGATCGTGTTCCAGACCCTGCTGCGCCGCGTCCCGACCATGGCGCTGGCCGTGCCGATCGAAGAAGTCCCGTTCAAGCATGACCGCCTCGCCTACGGCGTCTACGAACTGCCGGTGACCTGGTAGCCAGCTCGCTGCCTTTGAAAGAACTGCCGACAACAGCGGATCCGAATGGAGGGTCAACGATGACGACTCAAGCAAGCACGCTCTACCCGCCCGGAGGCTATGGCGCTCCGAAGGACCGGCGCGGCCACGCCGCCGGCAGCGATGTGGGCCTGCCCGCCGGGACCGTGGTCTTCTCGGCCGACAACCACATCTCGCTCGCCGATGACATCTTCTACCAACGCTTCCCGGAAGACCTGAAGGACAAGGCGCCGCGGATCTGGTACGAGGAGGGCGCCTACCAGGTCGGCCGCAAGGGGCAGTCGTTCCTGCCGGGTGATTTCAGCGCGGTCCTGATGCAGTACGACGACCTGCCCGGCGCCGCCAGCACCAACATCGAGGCCCGGATTCAGGAATTGCACGACGACGGAGTCGAGAAGGAACTGGCTTTTCCCAACGCGGTGCTGGCGCTGTTCCACTACCCGGACAAGCAACTTCGCGAGCTTGCCTTCCGCATCTACAACGAATACATCGCTGAGTTGCAGGAGCGCTCCGGCGGCCACTTCTACGGGGCGGGCCTGATCAACTGGTGGGACCCTCGGGGGACCCGCAAGACCCTCGACGAGCTGAAGTCCCTGGGACTCAAGACGTTCCTATTGCCGCTCAACCCGGGCAAGGACGACGAGGGCAACATCATCGACTACGGCAGTACCGCGATGAAACCGGTCTGGGACGAGATCGAGGCCGCCGGCCTGCCGGTGACCCACCACATCGGCGAGACCCCGCCGAAGACCCCGTGTCAGTTCAACAGCGTGGTGGTCGGCATGATGATCAACGTCGACGGCTTCCGCGAGCAGTTCGCCAAGTATCTCTTCACCGGAATTCTCGACGATCATCCCGGGCTGCGGATCGGCTGGTTCGAGGGCGGAATCGCCTGGGTGCCATGGGCTTTGCAGGACGCCGAACACCTGGTCGCGTCCTATCAGCACATGTTCAACCGGCCGCTGCAGCACGATGTGCGCTACTACTGGGACACCCATATGAGCGCGTCGTTCATGGTCGATCCCCTGGGCCTGCAGCTGATCGACCAGATCGGGGTGGACAGGGTGATGTGGTCCAGCGACTACCCGCACAACGAAAGCACCTATGGCTACTCGGAGAAGTCGCTGAAGGCCGTTGTCGACGCCGTCGGTCCGGCGAACGCGAAGAAGATCGTCAGCGACAACATCACAACGTTCTTGGGCCTGTAGTGAAGACGATCGCAGACCTGGGCACCAGCAGCGGCAACGGACTGGTGATTCCGGAAACACCCGACCTGGCGCGCCTGCGCCGCGAGACGGGAGCGCGGCTGCGGTCGGCGATGACCGAACGCGGCGTCGACGCGATGATCCTGCTCGGCAACAACGCCGTCGTCTACGCCACCGGCGCAAGTTGGCCACTGGGCGACGCCGGACTGTCCTATGTCGAGCGCCCGGTGGCCGTGGTGCTCGCCGACGACGAATGGCCGCACCTGTTCCTCCCGTTCCGGGAGGGGGCCGCACAGGAGTCGGATCTGCCCGCCGACCACCTGCACGGGCCGGTCTATCTCGAATTCGACGAGGGCGTGACCCATTTCGCGCGGACACTCGCCGAGCTGATCCCGGCCAAATCGGTGGTCGCTGTCGACGAATGCACGGGGGCGATGTCGCGCGCCGCGAACGTCCTGTTCCCGAACGGGGCCCCGGTCGACGCCGCGGCCGTCGTCAGCGCGGCCAAGTCGGTCAAGACCCCGGACGAACTGTCGTGCATGCGCACCGCCATCCGGATCACCGACGAGGCCATGGTCGAGGTGCAGAAGCAGCTGGCGCCCGGGATACGCCAGATCGATTTGTCGGCAAGCTTTTTGCGACGCGCCTTCGAGCTGGGCGCCACGGCCAGCATGCTCGAACCGATCTGGCAGGTGATGCCGCCCAGCAAGGCCGAGGGCGTGTGGACCACGCACGGCGACCTGGCGTTGCCGCTGCTGAGCACCGAGCGCGAGCTGGCCGAGGGCGACGTGCTGTGGACCGACGTCAGCATCACCTACCAGGGCTACTGCTCGGACTTCGGACGTACCTGGATCGTCGGGCGGGACCCCTCCCCGCGCCAACAGGCGCAGTTCGACACCTGGTTCGAGATCATGACCGCCGTCCTGGGTGTCGCCAAGGCCGGCGCCACCGCGGCGGACCTCGGCCGGGCCGCGATCAAGGCCAACGGCGGCACCAAGCCCTGGCTGCCACACTTCTACCTGGGCCACGGCATCGGCGTCAATGCCGCCGAAATGCCGATGATCGGAACGGATCTCGGCCAGGAGTTCGACGAGAATTTCGTTCTTCAATCCGGGATGGTGCTGGTTTTGGAGCCCGTGGTGTGGGAGGACGGCACCGGCGGCTACCGCAGCGAAGAGGTCCTGGTGATCACCGAGGAAGGCTGGATCCGTTTGACCGACTACCCCTATGACCCCTATGGGAACTGAAGTCCTGCCCGACGACCGCGCGCTGCGCTCGGGGCGTCGCCAGCGGGCGCTCGACCAGATGGCCGCGCACGACCTCGATGTCCTGGTCCTCGGCCGGCAAGCCAATGTCCGTTACGTCACCGGCGCGCCGCAGCTTTGGGTCGCCGGCACCCGGCCGTTCGGTCCGACCTGTGTGGTGGTGCGGGAGACCGGTGCCGTGCACCTCCTCAGCACGTGGGACGAGGGCGTGCCCGACGACATCCCCCACGAGAACCTCTACGGCATCTCGTGGAACCCGGTGAACACCATGTCGGCGCTGCAGCGCATCGACGGGGCGGCCGATGCGAGGCGGGTCGGAACCGACGCGCTCTCACCGGTTTTCGCGCAGCTGCTGCCGACCGCATTCCCCAACGCCCAGCTGATCGATGGCGAGCTCGCTATGCGGGCGGCACGCCGCGTCAAGACGGCGGAAGAGATCGCCGCGGTGCGGGAGTCCGTCGCGGTGGCCGAATCGGCCCTGGCGGCCGCAGTCGCGGAATTGCGGCCCGGGGTGAGCGAACAAGCGCTGGCCGGCGTCGTGTTGGAGGCCTCGGCGGCCGGCGGCGTGAGCACGCCGTCGAATCAAGACGTCGCGTGGGCGACCTCGCGCACGCACCCGTGGCGGCGCGCCGACGGCGGTGACCGTGTTCAAGGCCGCATCGAGGACGGCGATCTGGTGGCGTTCTCCGCGGGAGTCCTGGCCGGCGGGTACGTCGGCGAGGTGGGACGCACCTGGCCGGCCGGCAAGAAGCAGGTTCCCGGCGGCGCCGCGGCCCTGTATCGGCGCTGGGACAGCCTGTGGGACAGGCTGATCGGGGCCTGTCGGCCCGGCGCCGGCGCGGCCGAGCTGATGGCCGCGTACCACGCCGCGGGGGAGCCGGACCCACCGATGCCGGTCGCCCGTGGCCTGGGCATGGGGTTCGACCCACCCGTCGTCTCCAAGCATCTGCCCGCCACCGCGGCCGGCGAACGTCTGGAACCGGGGATGGTGCTCGCCGTGACGGGTTATGTCTGGGAAGAAGGAGTCGGCGCGGTATTCGGGCGAGAAGCGGTCCTGATCACCGCCGACGGTCCGGAAGTGCTCACCGCCAGCCCGTTCTGGCAGCCCTAGCCATGACCGATCCCGCAGAGCCACCGGCCGACGAGATCATCCGGTACGACAAAGACGCCGAGACGCGGATCGCCACGATCACGTTCGACCGCCCGGATTACCTCAACGCGCCGACGATCGCCGCGCGCCTGCGCTACGCGGATCTGTTGCACCGCGCCAGCATTGACGACGACGTCAAGGTCCTGGTGGTCCGCGGAGCCGGCGACGACCTCGGCTCGGGTGCGGACCTGGTCGAGGTGATGCGGGTCCGTGCCGCGGCCGACCAAGGGCCGCGGCTCGCCGAATACCGGATCGGTGCCCAGGAGGTCAGGCACCCGCCGGAGGGCTCGTTTCGCAACGGCGCCACGCTCGGTCAGTGGTATGCCAATCCGAATTCCGGCATCCGCGGCCTGCAGGATTTCAAGAAGATCAGCATCCTCGAAGCCAAGGGCTACTGCTACGGCTGGCACTTCTACCAGGCCGCCGACGCGGACCTGGTGATCGCCAGCGACGACGCCCTGTTCGGACATCCGTCGTTCCGGTATTACGGCTGGGGCCCCCGCATGTGGTGGTGGGCGCAGACCATGGGCATCCGCAAATTCCAGGAAATGGTGTTCACCGGACGGGCTTTCACCGCCGCCGAGATGTACGACTGCAACTTCCTCAACAGCGTGGTGCCCAGGGACCAACTCGAGGCGGAGGTCGAGAAGTACGCCTTGGCCTGCGCCCGCAACCGCCCCGCCGACACCGTCTTCATGCAGAAGGTGTTCTTCGAGATCATGAAGCAGTTCCAGGGCGAGTATCTGGGCAGCATGCTCAGCGGTGTCTTCGAGTCGATGGGCGCCATGGTTCGCCCGGATGTCGGTGACGAGCTGACGCTCGCTGACGCCATGGAACAGGGGCTGGGTGATGCGGTCAAAGACAACGACGGCAAGTTTCCCGCCGAGTGGCGCCTGAGCAAGAAAGCCCGCAAAAAAGCCAAAGCGAAGAAAAAGAACTCGTGACGCCATCCCGGGTCGAACCGCCACTGACCGGCTATACGGTGATCGATCTGTCCACCGGCATAGCGGGCGCCTACTGCACCAAGTTGCTCTGCGACGGTGGCGCCGATGTCGTGAAAGTCGAGCCGCTGCAAGGAGATCCGCTGCGCAAATGGTCTGCCTCGGGCGCGCCCATCGCGCCCGGCGACGACGGCGCGTTGTTCGGCTTCCTGGCCGGTGCAAAACACAGCGTCATCGCCGACCCCTCCGACGAGGACGACGCCGAGCTGGTGAACCGGCTCCTGGCCTCCGCGGACGCGGTGGTCTGGTCCGCCGGTTCGGCCGTGGCCGAGCACCCGGCCTTTGCGCCGCGCGCCATCCACCGGCGGCACCCGCACCTGACCGTCACGGCGATCACGCCGTTCGGGCTGGAAGGCCCCTGGCGTGACCGCGCCGCAACGGAATTCACGCTGCAGGCGTGGTCGGGAGGAATCGTCGGGCTCGGCCGCGGCGAGCAGGAACGCCCGCCCGTCTTCGTCGGCGGTCAGGTCGGCGAGTACCTGGCCGGAGCCTACGCGAGCGCGGCCACCCTGGCGTCGCGATGGCGCCGCTTCGACGGTGGGCCAGGTGAACTGCTGGACCTGTCGATGCTCGAGACGCAGATCCTGTGCCTCACCTATTACCCGGTGTCGTACTTCGAGGTGCTCGGGCGGCCGTGGCGGGACATGCGACGGCCGACGATTCCGGGCGTGGCTCAGGCGAAAGACGGACTGGTGGACCTCGGCTGCGGGACCGCGCAGCAGTGGTTCGACTTGTGCGCGATGGTGGGCCACCCGGAGTGGATCGACGAGGAATCGCCGCTGTCGATCACGGAGCAGGCCAACATCCACGCCGAGGAGCTCTTCGACTGGCTGGCCCACACCACGGTCGCCGAAATCCGGGAACTCGCTTCGGCGTTCCGTATTCCCAACGCGCCGGTAGCCAACGGCGCCAACGTCACGTCGTTCGATCAGTTCGTGGAACGCGGTTCGTTCGTCCGCAATCCGCGCGACGGCTACCAGCAGCCGGGGCACCCCTACCGGATGCGGCCGGCGCAGTTGCGCGGACCGCGTCCGGCGCCGCGGTTGGGGGCGCACACCGAGCATTACCGGGCCGCGAACCTCCCCGCCCGCCCCGCGCCGACGGGCGGAGCAAAAGCGCTGCCACTCAGCGGTATCCGAGTGCTGGACATGACGACATTCTGGGCGGGACCCTGCGCCACGCACCTTATGGCGATGCTCGGCGCCGAGGTCATCCACGTCGAATCGACGCGACGGCCGGACGGCACGCGGCTGATCGCCGGCGTGCCGGCCACCGAGGAGCAATGGTGGGAGAAGTCGCCGATCTTCGAGGCGCTGAACACCAACAAGAAGGGTCTGACGCTGGACCTGCAGAGCCCGCGCGGCAGGGAGTTGCTGCGCCGGCTCATCGCCACCTGCGACGTCGTCGTGGAAAACTTCACCCCCCGGGTGCTGGACCAGATCGGGCTGGATTTCGCCACCGTTCAATCGATTCGGCCCGACGTGGTGATGGTGCGGATGCCCGGCTTCGGCCTCGAAGGGCCATGGCGTGACAATCCCGCCTTCGCCTACGTCATCGAAGCCGCCGCCGGAGTCAGTTGGCTCACCGGCTACCCCGACCGCACACCCTATGACCCGTATTCGATCGGCGACCCCAATGCCGGTGTGCACGCGGCCAACGCCCTGCTACTGGCGCTGGAGCATCGCCGCCGAACCGGTGAGGGCGTGTTCGTCGAAGCGGCAATGGTCGACGCGGCCCTGAGCATCTCGGCCGAGCAGGTCATCGAGTACTCGGCGTACGGGGCGCTGCTCGAGCGCGCCGGCAACCGTGGACCGGCGGCCGCACCGCAGAACCTCTACCTCAGCGCGGATATCGACGAATTCGGCCGGCTCGACAGCTGGGTCGCCATCGCCGTGGCCACCGACGATCAGTGGGTGAAGCTGTGTCGCGCAATCGGATCACCCTCCTGGGCAACCGATCCCGGGCTGACGACGCACGCCGGCCGCAGTGAGCACCACGATCTGATCGACGAACAACTCGCAGCCTGGTGCCAACGGCGCAGCCGCGACGAGATCGTCGCAACCCTCTGGGACGCCGGAGTGCCGGTGGCCAAGGTCATGCAACCGCATCGTCAAACCGAGCTGGAGCAGTTGGCGTTCCGCGGCTTCTTCGAAGAGGTCGACCACCCGGTCAACGGTGCGGCTAGGCTCAGCACCGTGCCGATGAGATGCTCAGCCGGGCCCGACAAGTTCCACACCGAGCACGCGCCGCTGCTCGGGCAGCACAACCGCGAGCTGCTGGCCGGGCTCGGGTTGTCCGACGCCGAGATCGCCGCCCTGGAATCCGACGGTGTCATCGGCCGCGCGCCGGCGATGCACGGCTGATCGACGATGGCGATCGACCCCTCGAACATCCTGCTGACCGGCCGCGTCGCGGTGGTGACCGGCGGGGGCGCGGGCATCGGCCGCGGCATCGCGGCCGGAATGACGGCCTTCGGCGCCCGGGTGGCGATCTGGGAGCGCGACGCCCAAACCTGCGCACAGGCAGCCGAATCCATCGGCGCCCTGGGGATCGTCACCGATGTCCGAGACGGCGGCCAGGTGGATGCCGCGCTGGAACGCACCATCGCGGAACTCGGCACGCCGACGATCCTGGTGAACAACGCCGGCGGCGTGTTCTCCTCGCCGTTGCTGGAAACGAGCGAAAACGGTTGGGACGCGCTCTATCGCGCCAACCTGCGCCACGTGCTGCTGTGCAGCCAGCGCGTCGCCCGGAAGATGGTGTCCGAGGGCCTGCCCGGCAGCATCGTCTCGCTGACCTCGATCGAGGGCGTGCGGGCGGCGCCGGGCTACGCCGCCTACGCGGCCGCCAAGGCCGGCGTCATCAACTACACCAAGACCGCGGCGCTGGAATTGGCGCCGCACGGGATCCGGGTCAACGCGATAGCCCCCGACATCACGCTCACCGAAGGCCTCGCGCAGCTCGGCGGCGAGGCCGCGACGAGCGCCATGCGCGACATGGTGCCGCTGGGCCGACCCGGCCATGTCGACGAAATCGCCAGCGCGGCAGTATTTCTGGCCTCCGACATGGCGGCCTATCTGACCGGCCAGACGCTGCACATCGACGGCGGCACCCAGGCCTCCAGCGGGTGGTATCACGACCCCCGGACCGGCGACTACCGGCTGGGCCCGCCGACCTAGCGCGACGACGATGCGGCCTGGAACAGGCCGCTGAGAAGTCGGGCCATTTGACCTAGTGCGTCCAGCCCTCGGCGGCCTGTTCGTCGAAGGTCCGGTCGATGCGCTCGAACCTGCGGCGGATGGACGCCCGGGCCGCCGCGTGCGGCAGGATGTACAGCCGGTTGGCCAGGATCGCATCGGCGGTCAGCCGCGCGACATCGTCGGCGCCGACGCTCTCGTCCTGGGTGGGCAACGTCCCGAACGCCGCCTCGGGACTGGCCGACAGCCCGTAGTCCGCGCCGCTGATTCGCTCGGAATTGGAGACCAGCTTGGTTTCCACGACCATCGGGCACAACACCGATACGCCAATGCCATTGCCCTTGACCTCACGCGCCAGTGTCTCGGCGAGGCCGACGACACCGTATTTGGCGACGCCGTACGTCCCGAGACCGGCGTTGGGCACCAACCCGGCGAAGGACGCGGTGAAGGCGATGTGCCCGCCGCTGCCCTGTTCGATCAACCTGGGCACGAAGGCCTCGACGGCATGGATCGATCCCCATAGGTCGATGTCGATCACCCAGCGCCAGTCGTCGTGGTTCATCTGGCCGATCGGCCCCGCGACGACGATGCCGGCATTGCTGAAAACGACGTCGACGCTGCCGAGCAACCGGAAGGCTTCGTCGGCGAGGTGAACCATCTCGTCGAGATTCCGGACGTCGCAGACCACTCCGTGTGCGTCGAAACCCTCGCCGCGCAGCCGATTCACCGCCTGTTCCAGCGCGGGTTGATCGACGTCGGAGAGCACCAGGCGGGCGCCGCGGCGGGCGAATTCGGTGGCCGTGGCCAAGCCGATGCCGCTGGCGCCGCCGGTGACCACGGCCCCTCGGCCGTCGAAGCCAGACAGAAAGCCGTCCATGGGACGGAACTCTATTTCAGGCAGCTACCCGCGTCGATCGGCAGGGTAGCACCGGTGATGTAGCGCGCCTCGTCCGAGGCGAAGAACAGCACCGCGTTGCTGATGTCGATCGGCTCGACCCACGGGATCGGCAGCGTGTGGAACAGCTGACAGATCGGCGCCATGTCGTCGGGGCCCGGGTTCTCCAGGTCCGGCCGGAACATCTTGAACGTGCCCTCGTTGTGCAGCATGGGCGTTTTGACGTGCGTGGGGTGCACGGAGTTGACGCGAATCATGTGCTGTCCCAACTCAACTCCGAAGGCGCGCATGAGCCCGACGACGCCGTGCTTGGCCGCGACGTAGTGGCCGGTGTGGGGATAGGCCTTGAGGCCGCCGACCGAGCTGGTCAGGATGATGGATCCGCCGCGACCGCCGGCCAGAAGATGGGGCACACCGGCTTTCACGGTTTTCCACACCCCGGCCAGGTTGATGTCGATCATCTCGGTCCAGTCTTCTTCGCTGGTCTTGTCCAAAGTCTCTCCGCCGTTGCCGATTCCGGCGTTGGCCACGATGATGTCGAGCCGGCCGAGTTGCTCGACGCCGCTGTCGACCGCCGCCTTGAGCGCGTCGTAGTCGCGCACGTCGACTTCGGCCGTGAAGATCCTGCGGTTGTGCCCCTTGACCAGGTCGGCGGTCTCGGCGAGGTCCTCGGGCGTCGACGCCGGGATCGCGGTGTCCAGCACGCCCTCGCGGATGGGCTTGCAGATGTCGACGGCGATGATGTCGGCGCCCTCCTCCGCCAATCGCACCGCATGGCTGCGGCCCTGACCGCGCGCCGCTCCGGTGACCAAGGCGACTTTGCCCTCAACACGTCCGGTCATGGCTACCTCAACTCCTGACTTGATCTGATCGGCTCGCCTGCGCGGAGAACAATCGCGTCCCCGGATCGTGGGTCTTGCCGCTTTTGAACTCTGTCATTCGGCCAACACGGGTGTCAATGGCGAATCCGTTTCGGCCATTTGTGGTTCTAGATATTAGAGAATCTCATTCTCACGGGCAAACGGCGTGCGCTATCTGCTCAGCTCCGGAGTGAGGAAGATTACGGCCCGTGGGGGCGTGCTACGCGACGAAACCGCGCGAGCAGAAGTCCCATACCTCTTCTGCGGTGATGGGGTGGGTCGTCGCGTCGTCGGGGCCGCCGCTGGACTGCGCGATGAACATCACCGTCTGCATGGTCATGGCGGCCACGCGCTTGGGATTGATGGTGTTACGCAACTTGCCGGCATCGTGAGCCGCGTCCATCAGTTCCGTCAGCAACGCCAGGAGCGGAGCATGCGCGACCTTGACCTCGGCCGGATGCGTCACCAGCAGCCGCGGAGCAAAGTCGGTGAACAGCGGGCGCTTGGCGGTCGGATCCGGGCGCGAGGCCTCGTACAGCAGTTGCACGGCGACCTGCAGCCGCTCCAGCGGATCCGTGTGGCTTTCCGTGGCGGCGCGGATCTGGTCGGCCGAGCGGCTCAGCGCGTCTTCGAACAGCGCCAGCAACAGCTCGTGCTTGCCGTCGAACTGCAGGTAGAAGCTGCGCAGCGACTGGCGGGAGCGGTCGACGACCTCCTGGACGGTAAAGTCGGTGCTGCCCTTTTCGATGATGATGGCCTGGGCGGCGTCGAGGAAGCGCTGAACACGTTGCGCCGCACGCAGTTTCGCCGTCTTGATGGACCGCTCGACAGCGCGTTGCTTCCAGGCCGGCTCTTCGCTGGGACTGGTCACGGCCGACTCAGGTGATTGCCGCGCTGGGAGAACATGGTTGGACTCTACCGGAGAACGCCGTGACATCGCTGCGCTCGACCCCCTCACGGATCACGTGTCGGAGATTGTAACTTTCTTACCACGAGAATACTATTCTCTTAGACGTGTGTATGGAAGCGTAATCGCAAGAGTGAACCGCGCCGCTGGCGGAAAGCGTGATCTACCGGCGGCGCGATTGCGCTCAGGACCATTTCGGGAAGTGCCGTGCAGCTGACGTTTGACGCCGACGTGGAGGCGTTCCGCGCCGAATTCATCGCGTTCCTCGATGAACATCTGCCTTCCGAGGCCGAGGCACTCGACCGGCCGCGGTCGAGTTCGGACATCCCTACGTGGGCCCGCCGTTGGCAACGCCTGCTGTTCGACAGCGGATGGCTACTGCCCGGCAACCCGCCCGAGTTCGGCGGGCGCAACGCGACGCTGCTGCAGCAATACGTGTACCAAGAAGAGTTGTCACGACGGCGGATCTATCAAAGCTTCAACCCGCAGGGCGTGGGCATCATCGCGGCGTCGTTGTTGACGTTCGGCACCCCCGAACAGAAGCAGCGCTGGGCGGTGCCGATCCTGCGGGCGGAGATCACCGCGTCACTGGGCATGAGCGAACCGGGCGCGGGATCCGACCTCGCGTCGCTGAAAACCCGTGCGGTGCTTGACGGCGACCACTTCGTCGTCAACGGGCAGAAGGTGTGGACATCGGGCGCCCATCACGCCGACGTGCTGTTGACGTTCGTGCGCACCGATCCGGGCGCCCCAAAGCACAAGGGCATCAGCGCGTTACTGATTCCGACCGACACCCCCGGTGTGGTCCGCCGTCCATTCGCGTCGATGGGCGACATCGAAGACGTCGACTTCAACGAGGTCTTCTTCACCGACGCGCGGGTGCCGGCCGAGAACCTGGTGGGGGAGCTCGACGCGGGCTGGCGCGTGGCGACCGGTTCGCTCGGTCACGAACGCGCGATGCTGTGGCTGGATTACGCAGACATGTTGCACGCGCTGACCGTCGAGTCCAGGCCCGCGGGGCCCGTCCAGCGGGATCGCTACGCGACGCTGGTGATGGATTTCTACGCGATGCGACTGCTCGGGTCGGCGACGCTGGCCAAAGCCGCGCGCGGCGAAGAGGACGTGCCGGCCCAGTCGGTGCTCAAACTGCTGGGATCGGAGGCAATGCAACGCGCCTGCGAAGACGCGCTGGGCGCCAAGGGCGGGGAGGGACTGGCGTTGCACGGGGTCACCGCCCCGTTCGCCCCACTCAACCTGGACAGCCACTACGGCGCCTGGTTCGACCGGTACGCGCGCACGTTCGCCGCGACCATCGCCGGCGGCACCTCGGAAATTCAGCGCAACATCATCGCCGAACGCGTGCTCGGGCTGCCGCGGAATTGATCCGCGCCTCAGTGCCTGGCGACGTCCAGCCTGGCGTAATAGCCGATGGCGACGAGACCGACCAGTATCGCGATCACGCCTAAAACCATTCCCGCCAACGCGGTTCGGGGATTGTTCGCCTCCCCGCGGGCGACGCGCCGCCGGGCGACGTCGCCCGTCACCACCGCCGCGATACCGAACGGCACCCCGAGCATCATCCAACACGTGATGAGCCCGACCAGGCCCAGCAGCAGCGAGGCGACGCCGGCCTCGTTGCGCGGTGCGTCGGGGTGACTCATTGCGTCCCATCCTTGTGGTGTCGGGACGAGTCTACGTGGACGCCGCCGAGAAGAGGCCCGCCGATCGTCATCGCGCGGGCCGATCCGTCACAGCTGGGCAAGCCGTGGGGCGTATCCCGTTGTCACCAAAGCTCTTCCGGCATCGCGAGTCAGTTCTCGCGCGCTTCCCAGCAGTCCGTCGAGAATGAGCGAGCGCTTGATGTGGTGGTGCAGCGGGTGTTCGGCGGTGAATCCGACACCGCCGAGCACCTGCTGGCAGTGCCGTGCTGCGGTCAGCGCCGCCTGGCCGGCCGCGGCTTTGGCCAGCAGTGCGGCTAGCCCCTCGTCGTCGCACCCGGTGGCGGCCTGCAGCGTCGCCTCGGCGCCCTCGATGGCCACCAGCGTCTCGGCCAGACGGTGTCGGATCGCCTGGAAGGAGCTGATGTGGCGACCGAACTGAACGCGGTCCAGGGCATGTTGACGGGCCAGCGAGAGCATGGCGCGGCTGGTGCCGACCAGCCACCAGCCAAGGGCGCGCCATCCCGCGTGCAGCGCGGCCGATGGCAATGGATCGCCTTGCGGCACAGGGTGTATGGGAAGCAGCTCGTCGATCGCCGCGTCGGACTCGTCGCGACGCTCCCACAGCACCCAGGACCCGCCGGCGAACGGCAGCGGAAGCGCGCCCCCGGGCGCATCACCGGCCGCGCACAGCAGCACATCGTTGAGCACGGGCGCGTGCGAGCCGGTCTCGCCGAGCATCTTGAAGACCAACGGTATTGCGGCGTCGGGCATTTCGTCGAGCATGTCGCGCCAGCCGAGGTCGGTCAGTGCGGCGTCGAGCTTGGCTCCGGAGGCGGCGCCCATCGTCGTCCGCAACGCGTCGGCCAGCAGACGCAGCGATTCGGGGTCTGACTCGGTGTTCGGCGAAGGCGTCACGGTCACTCCTTCCCGAGGTCGAGCAATCGGCGGGCGATGATATTGCGCTGGATCTCGGCGGTACCGCCATAGATCGTCGCCGCGCGCGAGTACAGGTACTCCGAACGCCACGGTGTGTCTTCGAGTTCGAGCTTCCCCGGCAACAGGTCATGGACGGTGTCGTAGAGGCGCTGCTCGGCGGCGGCCAACAACACCTTGTCGATGGAGGTGTCCGGGCCCAGGCGGGCCCCGTCGCGCATCCGGTGCTGGGTGGCGCGCGAACGGCAGCGCAGGGTGTGCAGCGCCAGATAGGCTGCGCCCAGCGCGGATTCGTCGGGCTCACCGATCTCGGACGCTTCGGCGATCAGGTCGTCGAACCGGGAGTAGAGGTAAGCGATTCGCTGCCAGAAGCAGGAGGAACGCTCATAGGGCAGCAGGTCCATGGCGAGCCGCCAGCCGTCCCCAGGCCGGCCGAGCATCCTGCTCGCCGGAATCACCACGTCGTCGTAGTACACCTCGCAGAATTCGTCGACGCCGTGCATGGTGCGCAGTGGCCGGATGGTGATGCCGGGGGTGTCGAGGTCGACGAAGAAGGCGGTGATGCCGTCGTGGCCCGGCGCGGTGCGGGTGAGCAGGACGCACCGCGTCGAGAACTGCGCGAAGCTGGTCCACACCTTTTGCCCGTTGACGACCCAGTTGTCGCCCTGCTGGGTCGCGCGAGTGGTCAGCGACGCGAGGTCACTGCCGGATCCCGGTTCGGAAAAGCCCTGGCACCATTGCTCTTCGCCGCTCAGCAGCCGCGGCACCATCTCCGCGGCGAGCTCCGGGGGCGCGTAGTCGATCATGGTGGGTGCCAGCACTTCGAGCATCGAGTACGGGCCGGGTTCGGCCAGCCGACGGCCCACCACTTCTTCGCCGACGACCGCGCGCAGCACCGCCGGACCGCCCAATCCGCCGACGTCCTCCGGCCAGCCGTAGCGCATCCAATCGGCGTCGTAGAGCGCGCGACTGACCCGGGCGAACTGCTGCATGTGGCCCCGCAGCGAGTGGTCGGGCCCGGGTGTCAGATCGTTGTCGTCGAGCCACGCGCGCAGGTCCGCCCGGAACTGCTCGACATTCACCGCACCGTCGATCGCTTGGCTCCTTAGGTCGTCGGCTGGGCCGCCGAGTCACCGGCGGGGCGCCCGATGGCGTGCGGGCGCCCGGAATCGTGCACACCGCTGCGGCGGATGAACGTCATCGCGCGGGTCTTGAGGCGCCACCCGTCGGCGGTCCGCACATAGGTGTCGCGATAGTAGCCGATCCGCATGTCGTGGCTGGAGTGGTCGATGAAGCACAGCGGCTGGGTCCCGCTGGCCGCGTCACCGTCGAGGTCGACCACCGCAGTCCCGGTGAGAAACAAGCCCTTTGGGGCCGCGGCCACCAGTTCCGGGAAGCGGCTCAGGCTGTAGGTTTCGCCGAACGCGCTGTAGGTTCCGTCCGGGGTGAAGACCGCGACCAGCCCGTCGATGTCCTGCTGGGTGATGGTCACCGCGTAGCGGCCGAGCAGTTGCTGGATCTCGACGAGGTCGTCGGTTCTGGTTGGCCCGCTTTCAGGCTGACCGGGGGTCGACATAGACCTTGCCACCTTTCATCACGAAGCTGACGTTGCGGGTAACGGTGATGTCTTCCAACGGGTTTCCCGGCACCGCGATGATATCGGCGAGCTGGCCCGTCGCGAGGCGCCCCCGGTCGGTCTTGTCGATGAGCTCGGCCGCGGTGGTGGTGGCCGCGCGCAGCACCGCCAAGGGCGGCAAGCCCCACTCCACCAGCGTGACGAGTTCGTCGGCGTTCTTGCCGTGGGGTATCGCCGGGGCGTCCGTGCCGACCGCGATCTTCACGCCGGCCTCGTAGGCGGCCTTGACCGACGTCTTCGCCTTCGGGAACATCTCGGCGGCCTTGTCCTGCAACTCCTTCGGGGCGCGGGACACGTCCATCGCCTCGGCGAGCCTGCGGGTGGTCACCAGGAACCGGTCGTTGTCGACCAGCATCTGGATGGCCTCGTCGTCCATGAGGAAGCCGTGCTCGATGCAGTCGATACCGCACGCGACCGCGTGCTTGACCGCTTCCGCCCCGTGCGTGTGCGCGGCGACGCGCAGCCCGCGCCGGTGCGCCTCGTCGACGATCGCGCGCAGTTCCTCGTCCGAATAGTGTTGTGCGCCGGCCTCGCCGGTCAATGACATCACGCCGCCCGAAACGCACACCTTGATCAATTCGGCGCCGTGCTTGATCTGGTACCGCACCGCCTTGCGGATCTCGTCGATGCCGTTGGCGATGCCCTCTTCGACCGTCAGCTCGAGTGCGCCCGGCATGAACGCGGCGAACATCGTCGGGTCCAGGTGCCCGCCGGTGGGCGTGATCGCGTGACCGGCCGGGACGATTCGGGGCCCCTCGATCCAGCCCGCGTCAATCGCCTTGCCCAGCGCGACATCCAGCAGGTATCCGCCGGTCTTGACGAACAGGCCGAGGTTGCGCACGGTGGTGAACCCGGCGCGCAGCGTGCGCCGGGCGTTGCCGACCGCGCGCAGCACCCGCGTCGGGGGGTCGTCCTGCACTTGGGACAGCCCGGGCGTCTCGCCGCGCCCGCCCATCAAGAGGTTGACCTCCATGTCCATCAACCCGGGCAGCAGTATCTGGTCGCCGAGATCGATGAGCTCGCCTTCCGGCTCGCCCCCCACACCGACGATCCGGTCACCCTCGATCCGCACGATGCCGGGCCGAAGGATCTCGCCGCTGTCAACGTCGAGGAGCCCGGCGGCCTTGAGGGTCAGCTGCGGTGAGCCGCTTGCGCGAAGAGCGTCGGACAACGTCAGATCACCGGCTCCCGAAGCACCTCAACCCACGCCGCGCCGCTGTCCGGGACGCGGGGCTGCTTCCACGCCTCGATCGGGAACGACACCATCACCAACGATTGCATCAGGTGCATCAGGGTCTTTGCGTCGTCCGGCAGGTCGTCCAGCGGATATTTGTCGCAGTACGCGATCACGTCGTTCAGCAACGGGAACGCAGCATCGTAGAACTCCTGCATCTCCGGCATCGTCGAGGCCAGCCGCTTGGCGTAGCGCTCGGGCTCGGTGGCCAGGTCCCAGTCCAAATATGGCTCGAGGGCGGCGAATTCAGACGGTAGCGCCATTGCGCTGGTACTCCTTGACGTAGTTGGCGGTCGTGTGGTGCAGATGGCGGATCAGGACTTCCTGGTCGCACAGCAGGAACTCCTTGACGGCCCGGGTGCCGATCATGGTCTGGGTCGCTTCCAGGGTGTTGGCGTCCTGCAGCGCATACTCCTTGAACGTCACCGCGGCCAACTCCTGGGCCAGACGCTCCCGCGCATTGCGCGGCGGGACGAAATACAGCGTGGACTCGAAGATGTGCTTGTCCACCGCGGTGGGCCAGTAGTGATAGGTCAGGTACCAGCCGGGCTCCCAGATCAGCAGCATGAAGTTCGGGTAGAAGAGCCACGAGTCGATGCCCCACTGCGGCACCCGCTTGACGTTGACACCCGGAGGCAGCTCGAGCTTTTCGATGATCTCGGGCTTGTCCCAGGGGCCGAACAATCCGCTGCGCAACACCTGGTCCATGGGCTTGACCATGGACATGTCCGGGGGCGGCGCCTGGCCACCCCAGGTCGACTGCAGGCTGTGCGGGCCGGCCACCTCGTAGTGCAGCGCCTCGTAGCCGAACTTTTGGATCTTGGCGGCTTCTTCCTTGGTGTACTGCCCCTGGTGCAGGATCGGCGCGTGGTAGAACTCGACGAACGCGTCGATGAAGAGCTTCCAGTTGCTGCCGACCTCGGCCCGGTAGGAGTAGGCCTCGGTCATCTCGCCGAAGGGGTAGCCCTCGATGCTCTTGGCCAGCGGCCCGAGGTAGTCGGTGAGCGGCGCCGCGTTGTCATCGAAGTTGATGAAGATGAAGCCTTCCCATACCTCGCAGCGGACGGGTGCCAGCCCGTAGTCGCCCTTGTCGACGTTGAAGAACTCTTCTTCCTGCTGGATGAAGGTCAGGTCACCGTCGAGGTTGTAGCGCCAGGCGTGGTATTTGCAGGTGAACTGCCGGCAGGTGCCGGAGGTCTCCTCGTTGGGAAAGTCGTTCCACACCAGCTTGTTTCCGCGGTGGCGGCAGACGTTGTGGTAGGCCTTGACCGACCCGTCCTTGGTCTTGACGATGATCACCGACGTCCCCTTGCCGGCCGCCGGCAGTTCCCTGGTGAAGTAGCTGCCGGTGCGGGGGAGCCGGTTGACCCTTCCGACGTTGAGCCACATCCGCCGGAAGACCGCATCGCGCTCGGCTTCGAAGAATGCGGGATCAATCGAGTCGGTGTAGTCGACCGGTTCGGTGCCCAGTTCGGGGTAGTTTTCTGTCCAGCTGCCGGCGGCTGGCTTGGGGAAGTGCGGCAACGTTCTTACTCCTCTTATTCGACGTTGTTAGCGGCTGTGGCGGCGTGTTCGGGCTGGACGCCGAACGTGTTGAAGGCCATGGCCAGCAGCGCATAGCAGCCGACCGTGAAGACGAAGTCCATGCGTTGCTGGTCGTTGAGGCGCTCGCCCAACGCCGCCCACGTGTGGTCGGACAATTCCGATTTCTCGTCGAGCTCGTCGACCCCGGTGATCACGGCTTGGTCGAAGGCGTCGAGTCCCTCCGCACGCTGCACCGCCGCGATCTGGTCCTCGGTGATGCCTTCTTCCTTGGCCATGCGGACGTGGTGGGACCACTCGTAGGCAGAGTGCCGGCGATGGGCCACCCGCAGGATGGCCAGTTCGCGGATGCGAGGCGGCAGCGTGGACGACGTCAGCAGGTGCACATTGAAGCGAAGAAACGCCTTGGCCAGCGCCGGGTGGTGCGCCAGCGTCGACAGCGCGTTGTTGGTGTCCGCTTCACGCATGGCCGAGAGTGCCTGCTGGGTAGCCTCGTCCCACTGATCGGCGGGGAGCGGCCGCAAGCGCATTAGCAGTGTCCTCTCGGTGAAAGAGAATCGTATTCTCATTTGCAACTAACAGACTGGCACGAAACGTGCGCCCGGTCAATGCCGGCGTGTCGCTCGAGTACAGGTGCGGTCATCGCCCGGTCTACGCGGTGGTCGGGGTGGCCGCCGTACCGAACAACGGGCGGCGCGGCCCGCCGCGATGTCAGGCCGGGTCCTACCTCATGGCATCGCCGGTCGGCGGCGGGGAATTCGCCCCTTCCTTCGGTCGCTGGTCAGGCGGGTGCGGGCCGGCTCAGCAACCGATGGATGTTGATTCTCGCCTGGCGAGAAGATAGTTTTCATTTTAGTGATCTTGGCACGGGACAGCGATTCGCCGAGTCCGTGATCGACTCGGTGGAACCGACGGAAGGGACGGCCATGAACAAAGAGGACATGATCCTGATCAGCGTCGACGACCACACGGTCGAGCCGCCCGACATGTTCAAGAATCATCTGTCAAAGAAGTACCAGGACGATGCGCCCCGGCTGGTGCACAACGCCGACGGCTCGGACATGTGGAAGTTCCGCGACACCGTCATCCCCAACGTGGCCCTCAACGCGGTGGCCGGCCGGCCTAAGGAGGAGTACGGCATCGAGCCGACCGGGCTCGACGAGATCCGGCCGGGTTGTTACAACGTGGACGAGCGCGTCAAAGACATGAACGCCGGCGGCATCCTGGCCTCGATCTGCTTCCCGTCGTTCCCCGGCTTTGCCGGGCGCCTGTTCGCCACCGACGACAACGACTTCTCGATCGCGCTGGTGCAGGCCTACAACGACTGGCACATCGACGAGTGGTGCGGCGCCTACCCGGCGCGGTTCATCCCGATGGCGATACCGGTCATCTGGGACGCCGAGGCGTGCGCCGCCGAGGTGCGCCGGGTGTCCAAGAAGGGTGTGCACGCGCTGACCTTCACCGAGAACCCCGCCGCGATGGGCTATCCCAGCTTCCATGACGAATACTGGAACCCCCTGTGGAAAGCCTTGGTGGACACGGACACCGTGATGAACGTGCACATCGGTTCCTCAGGGCGGCTGGCCATCACCGCGCCGGACGCGCCGATGGACGTGATGATCACGCTGCAGCCGATGAACATCGTGCAGGCCGCCGCCGACCTGCTGTGGTCCAGGCCGATCAAGGAATACCCGGACCTCAAGATCGCGCTGTCCGAGGGCGGAACGGGCTGGATTCCCTACTTCCTGGAGCGCGCGGACCGCACCTTCGAGATGCACTCCGCCTGGACGCACCAGGACTTCAAGGGCAAGCTGCCCAGCGAGGTGTTCCGCGACCACTTCCTGACCTGCTTCATCAGCGACAAGGTCGGCGTGGCGCTGCGCAACATGATCGGCATCGACAACATCTGCTGGGAGGCCGACTACCCGCACAGCGACTCGATGTGGCCGGGTGCGCCCGAAGAGCTGTGGGATGTCTTGTCCCTCAACAACGTTCCCGACGACGAGATCAACAAGATGACCTACGAGAACGCCATGCGCTGGTACTCGTTCGACCCGTTCACCCACATTTCGCGGGAGCAGGCGACCGTCGGTGCGTTGCGCAAAGCCGCCGAGGGGCACGACGTGTCAATCAAGGCCCAGGGCCACGATAAGGACAGCCGAGGCGGCTCGTCCTTCGCGGATTTCGCGGCCAACGCCAAAGCCCTTTCCGGCAACAAGGACTGACCTGGCGAGCGGACGCAGAATCGCACTGTTCGGGCGGAATTCGTGCGATTCTGCGTCTTCTCGCGCTGAGGACGAGGAGTGCCACCAGTGGGTGGAATGAACTTTGAATTGACCGAGGACCAGGAACTGATCCGTCGGTCGGTCGCGGAGTTGGCGCGCAAGTTCGACGACCAGTACTGGATGGAAAAGGACCAGGCGCACGAATTCCCGACCGAGTTCTACCGCGCCATCGCCGATGGCGGCTGGCTGGGAATGACCATCCCCACCGAATACGGCGGCCACGGCCTCGGGATCACCGAAGCGACCATCCTGCTCGAGGAAGTCGCCAAGTCCGGCGGCGCCATGAACGCCGCCAGCTCGATCCACCTGTCCATCTTCGGCATGCAGCCCGTGGTGGTGCACGGCTCCGATGACCTCAAGGCCCGGACGCTGCCCGCGGTCGCGACCGGAGAGGTACACGTGTGCTTCGGCGTGACCGAACCCGGTGCGGGGCTTGATACTTCCCGCATCACCACGTTCGCCAAGCGCGATGGCGATCGCTATATCGTCAACGGTCGCAAGGTGTGGATCTCCAAAGCGATGGAATCCGACAAGATCCTGTTGCTGACCCGGACCCAAAGCTATGACGAGGTCACCAAGAAGACCGACGGGATGACGCTGTTCCTCACCGACCTCGACCGGAGCCGGGTCGACATCCGTCCGATCCGCAAGATGGGCCGCAACGCCGTCAGCTCCAACGAGCTGTTCATCGACAACCTCGAGGTGCCGGTCGAGGACCGGGTGGGTGAGGAGGGCAAGGGATTTCAGTACATCCTCGATGGCTTGAACCCGGAGCGGATGCTGATCGCCGCCGAGGCCCTCGGTATCGGCCGGGTGGCGCTCGAGAAGGCGGTGAAATACGGCAACGAGCGCGAGGTCTTCGGCCGGCCGATCGGGATGAACCAGGGCCTGCAGTTCCCGCTCGCCGATTCCCTGGCCCGGCTCGATGCCGCCGAGCTGATGCTGCGCAAGGCCACCTGGCTGTACGACAACGGCAAACCCTGTGGGCGCGAGGCCAATACGGCCAAGTACCTGTGCGCCGATGCCGGCTTCACCGCCGCGGACCGCGCGCTGCAAACCCACGGCGGCATGGGTTACGCCGAGGAGTACCACATCACCCGCTACTTCCGTGAGGCCCGGCTGATGAAGATCGCGCCGGTCAGCCAGGAGATGATCCTGAATTTCCTGGGAGCCAACGTTTTGAAGCTGCCGAGGAGCTACTGATGCCGGTCGGCTGCCGCCGGTTGACGGCGGCGTGGTGATGTGACGCGCGTTCGACACCGATGACCACGAACGACGAACCGTTGTTGCTGTCGCAAGACCGCGACGGCGTGCGCACACTCACCCTCAACCGGCCACGGCGCAAGAACGCGATCAACCCGCAATTGTGGGTCGCCCTGCGCGACGCGCTCGACGCCGCCGGTCACGATCCTGGCGTGCGCACGCTCGTGCTCACCGGTTCCGGGGGCAGCTTCTGCTCGGGGGCCGACATCTCGGTGCCCGATGACATCCATCCGAAATACAAGTTGCAGCGCCTGACCGACGTGGCGCTGGCGTTGCACGAGCTATCGATTCCGACGATCGCCAAGGTGACCGGTGTGGCCGTCGGGGCCGGTTGGAATCTCGCGCTGGGCTGCGACCTGGTGGTCGCGACCCCGGAATCGACGTTCTGTCAGATCTTTTCGAAGCGTGGTCTGTCGATCGACCTCGGTGGCTCCTGGCTGCTGCCCAAAATCGTTGGCCTGCAACAGGCGAAGCGCCTCGCATTGCTCGCGGACACGATCGATGCCGAGGAGGCGTGCGCGCTGAACCTGGTGACCTGGGTGGTGTCGGCCGCGGAGATCGACGCCTTCGTCACGGATCTCGCCGATCGGCTGGCCGCCGGCCCCCCGATCGCGCTCGCCCACACCAAGGCGCTGCTGAACGAGGGCGCCGACCGCACCTTGCGCGACGCGCTGGCCAGCGAGGCCCGCGCGCAGGGAGTCAACTTCGCCACCGCGGACACCGCGGCGGCCTATGCCGCTTTCGCGCAGCGGCGGGAGCCGTCGTTTACTGGTCGATGGGCCCTAACAAAATCCGGGGTGGAACCGGATTCGGGCGAGAAACAATCGGAGTAGAGATATGCGTGAAACAGTCATCGTCGAGGCCGTGCGCACCCCGGTCGGGAAGCGTAACGGCGCACTTGCGGGCATGCACGCCGCCGACCTGTCCGCGATCGTCCTCAACGAACTCGCCGAACGCACCGGCATCGGGCCCGAGATCATCGACGACGTGGTGTGGGGCTGTGTCTCCCAGGTGGGCGACCAGTCCAGCAACATCGGCCGCTACGCGGTGCTGGCCGCCGGCTGGCCGGAAAGCATCCCCGGGACCACCGTCAACCGCGCCTGCGGCTCCAGCCAGCAGGCGCTGGACTTCGCCGTGCAGGCGGTGATGTCGGGCCAGCAGGATGTCGTGGTGGCCGGCGGTGTCGAGGTCATGAGCCGCGTCCCCCTCGGCTCGGCGCGCGCCTCGGGCATGCCTTATGGCCCGAAAGTGCTTGCCCGCTATGACGATTTCTCCTTCAACCAAGGCCTCTCGGCGGAGATGATCGCCAAAAAGTGGGGCTTCTCCCGCACCCGCCTCGACGAGTACAGCGCCGAGTCCCACGAGCGGGCGGCCGCGGCCCAGGACGGCGGCGCGTTCACCGACCAGATCGTGCCGGTGTTCGTCGACGGCGCCGAGAACAACGTCGTGGCCGCCGACGAGGGGGTGCGGCGCGGAAGCAGCGCGGAGAAGCTCGCCGCGCTCAAGCCGGCCTTCACCGAGGACGGCGTGATCCATGCCGGCAATTCCTCGCAGATCTCCGACGGTGCGGCCGCGTTGCTGGTGACCACCGCCGAGATGGCCGTCGAACTGGGTCTGACCCCGATTGTGCGGTACGTGGCGGGCGCGGTCACCGGGGCGGACCCGGTGCTCATGCTCACCGGCCCCATTCCCGCGACCGAGAAGGTGCTGAGCAAGGCCGGCGTCGCGCTGTCCGACGTCGGTGTGTTCGAGGTCAACGAGGCGTTCGCGCCGGTCCCGCTGGCGTGGCTGGCGGAAACCGGGGCGGACCCAGCCCGGATGAATCCGCTGGGCGGCGCGATCGCGCTGGGGCACCCGCTGGGCGCTTCGGGAGCCGTGCTGATGACCCGCATGACGCATCACATGCGCGACAACGGGATTCGGTACGGGCTGCAGACCATGTGCGAGGGCGGCGGGACCGCCAACGCGACGCTGGTCGAGCTCGTCCGCTAGCGGCGACCCGGCTCACGAAAAAGACACCCCGGTGACCCTTGTCACAGCGGCCCAACTAACCTACTGTGTGTTCACTAGGTTGGTTCAGCCGCCAATCGCACCCGTTTGCTCCAGGGAGTCCAGTTGGCCGTCGCACGGCGCTACGACACGCTTCTCGCCAAGGGGGAGGACCGCAAACAGCGGATCCTCGACGTCGCCCAACGCCTCCTGACCCGTAACGGCTGGCGCAGCACGACGCTCGCGCAGATCGCCGGCGAGGCCGGGGTGACCCCCGCGGGCCTGCTGCATCACTTCGAATCGAAGGAGCAGCTGCTGCACGCCGTGCTCGATGCGCGCGACCTCGACGACGACACCCACGCCGACCGAACCGGCGACCTGTTCGACCAGATCACCCAGGTCGCCGACCGGTTCCACCGCGCCCCCGAGCTGGTGGGCACCTTCACGGTGCTCCTGGTGGAGAACATCCTCCCCGAGGCGCCGCTGCACGACCGGATGCTGGCCCGGCACCGCGCCGCGACCGACATCGTCGCCGATCTCATCCGTCGCGGTCAGGCCGATGGCCGGTACCGCGACGACATCGACCCCGCCGTCAAGGCAGTGGAAATCCTCGCCTTCGTCCACGGAATGGAAACCACATGGTTGCTCGATCCTTCGATACCGCTCCCCGAGGTGTTCAAGCAGTACGCCGAGACACTGGCGCGGGACTTCGCGCCCACGAAGAAACCCGCGACGCCATGAGATACCGGCTCGACGTCGTCGCCGCCACCGTCATCGACGTGGTGCGCTTCGCCGGCGGCTGGATCTTCGACCGGTCGATGGCGGGATGGGACGTCACCGTGCTGGTCGCGGACCACCCCGACGTCCGGCCCTTGCAGATCGTCGGCGCCCGGGTGCTCGACCTCGAGGACGCCCTGACGTCGGTGCAGTCGCGTCCCCGACCGCAGGCCCTGGCCGCCGCGGCCGACCTGTTCGGCTGCGATCCGCGGGTGCGTCAGGGCGTGCTGCAGGCCCTCGATCACGGCGTCACCGAGGTCACGCTGTGGGGGGAGAACTGGCCGTCCGAACTCGACGAAAGCGTCGGACTGGTGCAACACCAGCTGAGCATGGCCGCCCAGACGTTCAAGGCGCAGGCCCTGGCGGCCGCGTCGAATGCCGCGGGTGCCCCGCAGCTTCCCGTGGGGCACGTCGAGACCTTTCGGAGCGGTCTTTTGGCGTGGCCGTCGGTCGCCGCCGATCTGGTGCCCGCCAGCTGATTCGGCGTGCCGGGGCCCGCACGACGGCTCGACGTGCCGCCCGTCTCGGCGCGCGGACGGGACCCCGCGTTGACGACCACCGCGCCCTATGGAAATGTAATGCTCATCTGCGAGAGGGACGTTCTCACTAGCCGAGATTCAAGGAGCAGGAGATGACGAAGGAATTCTCCGAGTTGGACTTCTTCCGCGGCAGCGAGCTCATCGCGGACCCGTACCCCTACTACGAGGCGCTGCGCCAGCGGTGCCCCGTCACGCGGGAAAGCCATCACGACGTCACGATGATCACCGGCTGGGACGAGGCGTGCGCGGTGCTCAACGACGCCGAGACGTGGTCGTCGTGCATCTCCGTGACCGGGCCGTTCCCCGGCTTTCCGGTGCCGCTCGAGGGCGACGACGTCACCGAGCTCATCGAGCGGCACCGCGACGAACTGCCCTTCAGCGACCAGCTGCCCACGCTCGACCCGCCGACCCACACCAACCACCGCTCCCTGCTGATGCGGCTGATCACCCCCAAGCGCCTCAAGGAGAACGAGGACGCGATGTGGGCGCTCGCCGACCAGGCGCTCGACGAGTTCCTGGCGCCCGGTCACGGCGAATGGATCAAGGGCTTCGCCGGCCCCTTCACGCTGCTGGTGATCGCCGACCTGCTGGGCGTGCCCATGGAAGACCGCGACAAATTCGTCAAGGGCATCCGAGAGCACTCGGGTGGCGGCGTCGGCGGCACCGGCAAGGAATCGCTGGCCCACAGCCCGCTCGAATTCCTCTACGGCCTGTTCTCCGACTACGTCCGCGACCGTCGCCGCGAGCCCCGCGACGACGTGCTGACCGGCCTGGCCACCGCGACCTACCCCGACGGCTCCATCCCGGAGGTCGAAGACGTCGCGCGCGTCGCCAGCAACGTCTTCTCGGCGGGCCAGGAGACCACCGTGCGGCTGCTCGGTGCGGCCCTGCAGACCCTGGGGGAACGCCCCGACATCCAGGCGCAGCTGCGCAAGGACCGCAGCCTGATCCCCAACTTCATCGAAGAGTCCCTGCGCCACGAGAGCCCGGTCAAGGGCGACTTCCGGATGAACCGGGTGCCCGCCACTGTCGGAGGCGTCGACCTGCCCGCGGGTAGCACCGTGATGATCGTGCAGGCGGCCGCCAACCGCGACCCGCGCCGCTTCGAGGATCCCGCCACCTTCGACCCGGCCCGCAAGAACGCCAGGCAGCACATCTCCTTCGGCCGCGGAATTCACAGCTGTCCCGGCGCGCCGCTGGCGCGCGCCGAAACGCGGGTGGCGCTCGAGCGGCTGCTCGACCGCACGACCGACATCAGGATCAACGAGGACAAGCACGGCCCGGCGAATAACCGTCGCTACCAATATGTTCCGACGTATATCCTGCGCGGTCTGACCGAACTGCACCTGGAGTTCACGCTCGCATGAAGGTCTGGGTGGACGATCAGCGGTGTCGCGGTCACGGGATGTGCCTGACGCTGTGTCCCGACGTGTTCAGCCTGACCGACGACGGCTACGCCGAAGCGATAGATTCCGACGTCCCAACGGAATTGGAGGCCGACGCCCGGGAAGCCATCCAGTGTTGTCCCGAGCAGGCGATCAGCGAGAAGTAACTAATCCACAGGCAGGCAAGGAGATTCGGCGTGGCAAAAGGTTATGTCATCCTGACCGAGGCGATCAAGGACCCGGAGGGCATGAAGGCGTACGCCCAGGCGGCCGGATCGGCGATGAGCGGCGCCACCATTCTCGCGGTGGACACCGCGCCGAAAGTCATCGAGGGCGACTGGCACGGCGACCAGACCGTCGTCCTGGAATTCGAATCGGTGGATGCCGCCCGGGCCTGGTACGAATCCGAGGGCTACCAAAAGGCGGCGAAGCTGCGCCGGCAGGCCGCCGACTGCAACGCGGTCATCCTCTCCGGATTCTGATCGCTACTCACCGACGATGGAGATTGCCTGCCGAGGGCATTGACGGACGGCCTCGCGCACGTCCGCCTCGTTCTCCGGGGTGACTTCCTCTTGGTGGACGGTCAGCATGTCGTCGTCGCCGAGCTCGAAGATGTCCGGGTTGATGCCCATGCAGACACCGTTGCTCTCGCAGAGTCCCCAGTCGACTTCGATCTTCTTCGTCATCGTGGCCCCCTTTAACGAAGCACCTTGACGGGCACGTTCTTCCAGCCCGCCACGTTTTGCATGGTCACCCGTTTGCACCCCGCCAAATTGACCTCGTAGCGCGGCATGAAGTCGAGCAGCCGCTCCAGCGCGATCCTGCTCTCCAGGCGGGCCAACGCGGCGCCCAGGCAGCTGTGGATCCCGTACCCGAGTCCGAGGTGCTGCGCCTCGGTGTGGTCGCGCTCGATGTCGAACGTGTCGGCGTTGGTGAAGGCATCCGGGTCGCGGTTGGCCGCGGCGCCGCACAGGAACACGGGTTTGCCCGCCGGAATGACGCCGCCGCTGACGTGGGCCTCTTTGAGGGTGTAGCGGACGTTGTATTGCACCGGCCCCTCGTAGCGCAGGAGTTCTTCGACCGCCCCGGGGATCTTGTCCCGGTCCTCCTGCAGCTTCTGCCACTGGTCGGGGTGATTGGCGAAGATCACCGCGGCGTTGCCCATCAGTTTGGTGACGGTCTCGGCGCCCGCTCCGCCCAGAAGGGTTGCGAATCCGCAGATCTCGATGTCGTCGAGCTTGCGCAGCTGGCCGTCTTCGCCGGGGATCTCCGCGGCGATCAGCCGGCTGATCATGTCGTCCTGCGGCTCCTGGCGCCGTTCCTGGACCAGACTGAAGTAGTACATTGCCGTGTCGATGTTGGCCTGCACCCCGGCCTCGCTGACCTCGATCTGGCCCGGCTCGTGGTGCAGGCTGGTGTCGATCCAGTGCCGGACCTGCTGGCGGTATTCCTCGGGCACACCGGCCATCCGGGTGATGACCTCCACCGGGAACGGACCGGAGAAGTCCTGCACGACGTCGAAGTTGTCGGGATCGACCGCGCCCAGGTACTTGTCGATCACCTCGATGATCGTCTCGCGCTGCGATTGGATCGCCCGGGGGGTGAACGCCTTGTTGAGCAGGCTGCGCATGTGGCGGTGCTCGGGTGGATCCATGAAGATGATCGACTTCTGCTCGGGGGCAATGCCCCGCCGCACCATCGCCAGGTCGCAGCCGCGCGCCGACGAGTACGTCTCGAAGTCTTTGAACGCGGCCGCCACGTCCTCATGGCGGGTCAGCGCGTAGAAGTCCTCTTTTTCGTCGTAATACAGGGGCGCGTCTTCGCGCATCCGCCGATAGATGTCGAACGGGTTGTTGAAGTAGTCCTCGGAGTATGGATCGAAGACGACTTTCGGTTTTGTCACTGAATCCTCCTCAGCGGCGAGGTCGGGCTGAAACCTTTACAGCGGAGTCCCCGACTGTAACGCTAACGGTAATACCTTCGTGACGAACCGGAAAGACCAAAACGCTGGCATCTCAAACCAACTTCGCGGTGTCGATCGCCGTGATGACGTGATCCAGCGCGCCCAGGTCGCTGCCCAGTTCCGCCGCGATATCGCGGACCACGGCCACGTCCTTGCCGACGAAGCCGCCGGTTACCTCGATGAACGACGCGACGGACCCGCCCGCCGCGACGAGGTCCAGCACGCGACTGGTCGCGCTGCCACGGCCCAGGGCGCTCAGCAACGTCGATTCGGGCACGCCGAGGCGTTCGCCCAGCCGGATGGCCTCCGCGAGCACCCCGATCTGTGCGGCGAAGAGGGCGTTGTTGACCAGTTTCACCTTCTGGCCGGCGCCGGCGGGCCCGACGTGCAGAACCGGATCGCCGTAGCAACCCAGCAGCGGTCGTACCCGGTCCACCGCTGGTTTGGCCCCGCCCACGAACAGCGTGAGCCGGCCGGCCGCGATGTCGTGCGGGCCACCGCTGACCGCGGCGTCGACGACGTCGAGATGATCGGCGCGCGCGGCGATGGCCTCGATGGTGTTGGGGCTGGCGGTGGTGTGCACCACCAGCGTCGATCCCGGCGGCATGGCCGGTAGCAATCCGCCGTCCAGGCACACCCGGCGCACCTGTTCGTCGGTGAACACGCAGAGCACCACCACGTCGGCGTGCGCGGCGTCGGCGGCGTCCGCGACGACGCGCGCGCCCAGTTGCTCGAGCTCGCGGCGCTTTTCGGCGGTGCGGCCCAGGGCGTGGACGTCGTGACCGGCCGCGACCAGACGACCGACCATGGGGCCACCCATCCGCCCCGCGCCGACGAATCCGACCCTCAACGGGGGTGCTCCATCAGCGTCAGCGCCGCATCGGCCGCCGCGAGCACGGCGCCGCCGTCGGCCCCGGCCTGGTCGGCAAGGTCGACGACCAGCCGGACGTCCTTCTGCAGCAGCCCCCCGGCGACACCGGCCAGCCGATCCAGCCCGCCGATGCCGCCAAGGGCATTGAGCGCAAAGCTGTTTCCACTGCTGCGGGAGACGACCTCGGTGAGACGCTCCGGGGTGACACCCAGCGCGTCCGCCAGCGACAGGGCGGTGGCCGCCGTGGCGAGGTTGGCGGTGAACAGCAAGTTGTTGAGCAGCTTGGTGGTCTGCCCCGAACCCAGCTCGCCGAGATGAACCACCGGATCGGCATAGGTTTCGAAGACCGGGCGGCAGCGCTCGACGGCCTCGGTGTCACCGCCGGCCATCACCAGCAGGCGGCCTTCCGCCGCCGCTCCGCCGCCCCCGCTCACCGGCGCGTCGACTATCGACACACCGACCGCCCCAGCCCGCTTCGCCAGCTCGCGACACGTCTTGGGGTGCACCGTGCTGTGCACCGCGATGATGCCGCCCGGCTTCATCGCCGAGAGCAATCCGCCTTCGCCGCCGGTGAGCTCGTCGATGTCGGCGTCGCCGACGACACAGAGGCAGACCAGGTCACTGGCCGCGGCGAGTTCGGCCGGCGTACCGGCGATCTGGGCCGGGGTGTCGGCGAACGCCTCGAGCGTCGCGGGCCGGCGCGCCCACAGCGTGGTGGCGTAGCCGCCCTCGGCGATGCGCCGCGCCATGGGCCCGCCCTGACTGCCCAACCCGATGAACCCGACGCGCATCAACCGGCCTCCAAATCGGGTTCGTCATCGGCCGAGCGTGACACCTCAGTCACGTTCGGGCCCGACGGTGACTGTGCTGTCACGTTCGGCGAGTCGGACGAATCCGACCGGGCCCTTATGCATTCGTCCGCGAACGCCAGAACCGTGGCGTGGTATGCGGGCGCCGTGTGCCCGAGGCTGATGTTGTGTCCCGCATCGGGTTGCCGATGAACGCTGAACCGCGGTGTTGCGGAGAACAGCTCCGCGATCTCGTCCATCGCCGAAACGTCGTTCTGCCAGACCTTTTCGTGCTCGGCGATGCTGAACCGCACCGGCACGCGTATGGCGGGGGCGAGCGCCGGGAAATCCTGGCGCGCCCAGTTCGATACCATCTGGTCCTCGTAGGACGGGGCGGTCGGGGAGACCGTCGCGCCGTTGAGAACCTCGGGCGGATAAAGGCTTTCGGGTTGCCACAACAGCTCACGCAGTCCCGCGGGACGACGTTCGCGCGTCGCCGTCTTCAGGATGTCGCGGGCCGCGGGGTGATAGTGTCGGCCGGTCCCGGCCAATTCGATGCCGAGCAGATCCGCGCCGCGCCCGTCGGCCGCCATCCGCATGACGAGTTCGCAGCCGCCCGAATGGCCCATCAGAAACAGCCCGGCGCCGCGCGGCTTCTGTCCGAGGATGCGATTTACCGCCCCGTATGCGAGGTCGACTCGTTGCTCGGGCCGCGCCATCGCCTCCGGATAGGGGGCCGAGCTGCCATAGCCGGGCCGGTCGAGCGCGACGACGGTGAATCCCGCTGCGGCGCCGCTGCGTAACAGTGAGGACAACGGGTGGCCGGGGCAATCGAAGTAGACGGCGGTGGTGCCGCCGCCGTGGATGGCCACGATCACGGCCTTCGGGTCGGCGGCCTCGGCGACGATGGCCGACATCGGCACCCCGTCGACGATGACGAGTCGAGGGCGGGGAGTGTTCACGTGCCGGACCGCAGCAAAATCACGCCGCTGGGAGTGAGGCCGCCGCTGCTGACGACGCCGACGCGGGCACCGGCGACCTGGCGATCGCCGGCCTCTCCGCGCAGCTGGGTGATCGCCTCGTGCATGAGTCCCATGCCGTGGGTGCGGCCGTGCGAAAGCTGGCCGCCGTGCGTGTTGAGCGGAAGCTGGCCGTCGCGCGCGATGTTCTTGCCGCCGTCCAGGAATTCCTTGGCTTCACCGATTCCGCAGAATCCGAGCCCCTCGATCCAGGACAGGCAGTTCATGGTGAATCCGTCATACAGCTCGGCGACGTCCACGTCGGCGGGTCGCAGCGAGGTCCGCGTCCACATGTGCGCCGCCTGACCCAGTACCTGCGGCTCGTGGGTGAGAGTGCTTTGGTCCCAGTCGATTCGCTCGATGATCTGGGTTCCCACCGCCTCCACCAGCACGGGCGGCTTGGCCAGGTCGCGGGCGGCGTCAGCGGCGGAGACGATGACGGCGATCGCGCCGTCGCAGGGCACGTCGCAGTCGTAGAGGCCGAAGGGCGTGGTGATCGGCCTCGCCTCGAGGTAGTCCTCCATCGTCATCGGAGAGCGGTAGATCGCGGTCGGGTTGAGTTCGGCGTTGGCGCGCTGGTTCAACGCGATCCAGCCCAGCGTCTCCTTGGTGGTGCCGTAACGGTGAAAGTGCCGCTGCGCGTTCATCGCCAGGGTGTGCGCCGCCGAGGTTGCGCCGAATGGCATCTGCCAGCCCGACATTCGGCCCATGGACGGGGCGATCTTGCCCTGCTTCATCAGCTCGCCGTGGGTGGCTTCCCACAGCGTCCGGAAACACAGCACGTGACGCGCCAACCCGCAGGCGACCGCGAGCATCGCGGCGATCACCGACCCGCCGGGTCCGAACGTTTCCATGGCGCCGTTGTGCCATGTCGGCCGAATGCCCAGCGCGGCTTCGAGAGCGGTGACGCCGCCCTCCCCAAAGCCGGCGACATTGATCCCGCCGGGGTAGGTGGACAGGCCGTCGATGTCGGCGTACGTCAGGCCCGCGTCGGCGATCGCCGCCTCGCACGCCTGCACGGTCAGCGCCAGCGGCAGCTGCATCAGCCGACGCCCGATCGGCGACATGCCGATCCCGGTCAGCGCGACCTTGTCTTCGAACTTCTCCGTGGTGAGCATGGGCCGGACGTGCTCACCGAAGCGCTCGGGTGCGATCTCGTCGGTGGGCGGGGCGGCGGGCTCGGCGTCGGGCACGGGCCGAAACAGCGGGAACCACACGTCCTCGACGTGTTCGAAGACAACCTCGACCTGCTGGCCGAGTTCGAGCTTGTCGGGATCGAACTCCACCATGTTGGTGGTCAGGCGAACCCGCGGGTCTTCAGCGATGGCGACCTGGGCGACCACGTATGGCGCCGGCAAGCCGGGCAGGCTGAATCGTTCGTTGATGGTGAATCCGGCGAGGCTCGCCCTGCCCGAGACCGCGCGGACCCCCACATCCAACGAGCGGCAGTATCGGCACACCGGCGCCGGTGGGTGGATCAGCGCTTCGCAGCTCTTGCATTCCTGCAGCCGGAGCTTTCCGTCTGCGCCCGAGGTCCAGAAGAACTCGTTCTCGGGCGTGACCAGGGGCAATGGGCGGCCGGGTGCTGCTGACACGTCACCTCCGGTGCGTCGCACGGCCAATTCGGTAGGGCCGTTATACGAATCGGAGAATCACGTTATCACTTGCGAGCAGGCACGATCTAGACCGCTCCTGCCGTGCGAGCGCCGTCAGTACGGCACCCAGGTGCCGGTGAAATAGGTACCCCATTGGTGGAAACCGGCATTCCACATCGGTTCGTTCGGTGACCACCATGGCCGCGGCGGAGGAGGCGGCGGCACGTCCTGCGCCGCAAACGACGGCGCGTATTCCGGCGGAGCGGTTTACCAGTCCGGCAGTGGCGGCGGCGGTTTGCACTCTTCGGTCGTCCGATTCCACGACATGTTGCGATCGCACTCCGCGGAGCCGATCGCCGGGGTGGCGAACATCCCGACCGCCATCGCCGCGACGGCGGCCGCGATGCCGGCGGTCAAACGACGAACAAACCACTGCATGGTGGGCCTCCTATTGGGGCCTTTCCGACGTTGGCGGGTTTCAGCTTATTGCGTCGGACGCTATGCTCCAAGCGCGATATCAAGTACTTAACATTGGGAGGCCTGGTTGCTCGAAGCGGAGAAGATCCTGATCACCGGGGCGACGGGCAAGATCGCGTTTCCCATCGCGCGCGCCCTGGCGGCAGCGGGAAACGAGGTGTGGGGCGCCGCGCGCCTGAAAGATGCGACGGCGCGGGAAAAACTCGTCGAGGCCGGCGTCAAACCCATCGCGCTGGACGTCGGCGCCGGCGAGTTCTCCAGTCTCCCCGAGGATTTCAGCTACGTCTTTCACGCGGCGGTCGACCCCGGCGCAGAAGACTGGGGCCGCTGCGTCGAAACCAATGCGCAGATGTCGGGCGAATTGCTCTACCACTGCCGCGCCGCCAAAGGCTTCGTGTTGTGCTCGACCGGGTCGATCTACGCGTACCAGGGACAGCGCCCCTTGACGGAGGCCGACCCGCCGGGGGTGCCGCTGCGCGCGAACTACAGCTTCTCCAAGGTTGCGGCGGAGGCGGTTTGCAGATGGATCGCCCGGCATTTTCGCATTCCGCTGACCATCATCCGGATCTGTTCGACGTACGGGCCGCAGGGCGGGGCGCCCGCCGACCGCCTCGATGCGATGCTGGCGGGCAAGCCCATTCGACTGCATCCCGACAAGCCGAACAACTACAACCCGATCTATGAGGACGACTACGTGGAACTCGGCATCCGCGCCATGGAAGTGGCCGCGACCCCGCCGGTCGTGGTGAACTGGGCCGGCAGCGAAACGGTCAGCGTCGAGGACTATTGCACGTTCATGGGTGAGCTGATCGGTGTCGAGCCCACCTTCGAATACACGCCCGACGCGCACACGCCGCTGTGGCCGGACGTCACCCACATGCACGAGGTGCTCGGCCGCACGAAGGTGCCGTGGCGCGAGGGCTTCCGCCGCATGATTGCGGCCCGTCATCCCGAAATAGCGCTGCCCCAGCACGATTCGACGCGACGGTGAGGACGAACGCGATGCATCTACCCGGCACACCCTCGGACGAGGTCACCGAAATCCTTGCCACGGGTAATGGCGGGATCAGCACCCTGTTCGTGTCCATGGCGACCCGGCACCCCGAGGGCAAGGACGCCGAATACCTGCGCTGGCACACCCTCGACCACCGCCCGGAACAACACCGGCTGGCCGCGGTGCGCGCCTCGTTGCGCCTGGTGTCCACGCCGGCCTGCCGCTCCGCACGCGCGCTCACCGAGGGGCCGTTGAGCGCGGTCGACCACGTGATGACCTACTTCTTCGCCGACGTCGCCGGCCTGCACGATTTCAACGAATTGTCCACCGCGCTCGGCAACGCCGGCCGCAAGCTTGCCTTGCTGCCACCGGTGGAGCGCGGCGTGTACGACGTCCAGCACAAGGCGGCGGCACCCGGGATCAAGGCCGGGTCGGACGTCCTGCCCTGGTTGCCCGCGCGGGGTGTGTACCTGTTGGTCGAACGCGGATCGGCATCGCCGGACCCGCTGCTCGACGTCGACGGCGTCACCGGTGTCTGGTCCGCGCTCTCGCGCCGGGTCGACGCCAAACTGGCCAGCGCTCAGGGCAATCAGTCGATCACGTACTGCTTCCTGGATGACGACCCGGTCGACACCGCGGAGCGGATGCGACCGGTGCTGACCGACCGCTGGGCCGATGACCGCGTCGAACCCTTGTTCGCCGCACCGTTTTTCGCGGTGGTGCCCTACGAATGGGATCGATATGTCCCCTAGACAGCGAGAGTCGAGGGTCGCGTGCGCATCGGCTTGATGGTCGGCTCCGACAAGGAGCGCGCGCGGGCGGACCGGCTGGCCGGGCTGATCGACGACGGGACGGGCGCCGAAAGCGCCGGCTTCGCCGCGTTCTGGATTCCCCAGGTTCCCGGCTACCTCGACGCGATGACCGCCGTGACGCTCATCGGGCAGGCGACCGATCGCATCGAGATCGGGACCGCGGTCGTGCCGATCCAGACGCGCCACCCGATGATCATGGCGCAGCAAGCCTTGACGACGCAGATCGCGTGCGGCGGGCGGTTCACGCTCGGCATCGGTCCGTCACATCATTGGATCGTCAACGGTCAACTGGGGCTGGCCTACGACCGCCCGGCGCGCCTGATGGTCGACTACCTCGACGTGCTGAACGCGTCGTTCGGGGGACCCGGCACCGTCGACGTCGACAACGAAAGCTATTGCGTCCATTCGCCGGTGGATGTCACGGACGCCTACGGCGTGCCCATCTTGTTGTCGGCGCTGGGACCGGCGATGCTGCGGCTCGCGGGTGAGCGGGCCGGCGGCACCATCTTGTGGATGGCCGACGAGCGCGCGATCGCGGACCACGTCGTCCCGCGCATCACCTCGGCGGCGACCGGGGCCGGGCGGCAGGCGCCACGAATCGTCGCCGGTGTTCCCGTCGCCCTGTGCTCGGCCAACGAGGTCGGCGATGCCCGCGCCTACGCCAGCGAGGTGCTCGGACACGCGGATTTCTCGCCGAACTACGTGCGGCTGCTGGAACACGGCGACGCCGAGGACGTCGGCGACACCATGGCGGCCGGCGATGAACAGGCCATCCTCGCCCGGTTGTCCCGCTACCGTGACGCGGGCGTGACCGACCTGGCGGCGCGAATTGTGCCGCTGGGCAAGGATGTTGGCGAGCGGGCCGACTCGCGGCGCCGGACCCAGGACTTCCTGTCGTCGCTGTGTCCGGAGTTGTGATCAGCGCGCCGGCAGGCCGAGGACCCGCTGGGCGATGATGTTGCGCTGAATCTCCGACGTGCCACCGGCGATGGTGCCCGCGTAGCTGCTGATGTAGCGGGCGAACCAGCCGGCGGTGAAAAGGTCGGGGGCGTAAGGGTTGTACGGGGCCGTCAGCCCCTTGGCGCGCAACCCGTCGGCGCCGGCCGCGTCCAGCGCGTGCCGCAGCGCGCTTTGCTCGGCCTCCGAACCGAAGACCTTCAGCACCGACAAGGCGGCGACGTCGACGTCGCCGTGGGCCGCGCGCCCCAGCGCCGCCGAACCGAGCAGCCGCAGCGCGTAGTAGTCCATCACAATGGTGGCGTAGTGGTCCGCGTTCAGCTCGTCGGCCGGCCGGTAGTCCTCGAGCAGTTGCTCGAGCCGGTTCGCGAACGCCATCCACATCAGGGTGCGTTCGTGGCCGAGCGACCCGTTGGCGACCCGCCATCCGCCGCCCCGCGGGCCGACCAGGTTGTCCGCGGGCACCCGGACGTCGTTGAAGAACACCTCGTTGAAGTCGAGCTCGTCGGGGTCATAGACCGAGGCGAAGGGGCGGCGCTGAACCCCGGGGGTTTCGGTCGGGATGAGCAGGGCACTGATCCCCTTGTGCCGCGGCGCATCTGGGTCGGTGCGAACGAAGGTCAGGATGACGTCGGCGTCATGGGCGCCCGACGTCCATACCTTCTGCCCGTTGACCACGAAGTGATCGCCCACCAACTCGGCCTTCGTCCGCAGCCCGGCCAGGTCGGAGCCGGCGCCGGGTTCACTCATTCCCAGTGAGGCGGTCTTGTCGGCCCGCAGAATCGGGACGGCCCAGCGCTGCTTTTGCTCCTCGGTCCCGAAGGACAGCAGCGACGCGGCGATGATGCCCACGCCTTGGGGGTTGAAGCAGTGATAGATCCGGCGCCGCGAGAGTTCTTCGCGGTGCACGAACTGCTGCAGGATGTCGGCGTTGCGGCCGCCGAATTCCGGTGGGTTTCCGGGCAGCAGCCACCCGTGGTCGAACTGGAGCCGCTGCCAGCGGCGCGACCACTCGGGCACATGCGAGGTCGACGAGGGGCGCTCCGCGGCCTGGGCCTCCGCCGGCAGATGTTCGTCGAGAAAGGCGACGAATTCCGCGCGGAAGGTTTCAACGTCGGCGTCAAAGGTGAGTTGCATGGTCGTTAAGATTCACGCCCGGAGAAGGTCAACGGGTGAATCCCCATTCGGCTTCGTTCTCTTCGGTTTTGAGATTCTCCGCCGGATCCTCGGCATCGGCGAGTGGCGGCTGGGGGGCGCGAGCGGTGCGCTGACCGATCTCGGTGATCGCGTGCACGGGGCAGTCCAGCAGCGCCCGCATGACCGCATCGCGGTCCGCTTCCGCGACCGTGCCATCGCCGATCAGGGATGCATACCCCCAGTCGTCCAGCGAGAAGTATCCCGGCGCGTGTTTGGCGCAGATGCCGAAGCCGTCGCAAATGGTGCGGTCCAGACGGATTTTCATGCGTGCCTCACAGCTTCCGCCTCGTAGGGGCGCTCGGCGTGGAACGCGCCGCGGGCGCAGTCCGGGCACGCGCCATCGACGTGCGCGCCGACTTCGTCCGGGAACTGATCGAGCAGGCTGGCGGCCACGTTGGTGGCGGCATCCAGGGTCGCGCAGGCCCCGCGCCCGCGCAGCACCACCGACCAGCGTCGCAGCCGCTCGACGTCCCCTGGGGTTGCGGCGCCGTCACGCAGGGCACCGGCCGCCGCGGCCATCGCCGCCGTGCCGTTGAAGCACGAGCCGCACTGTCCGGCGTTCTCGCGGTCGAAATAGGCCAGCACCGACGCCGCCACGGCGACGGGGCAGTCGTCCGTGATGACCGAGATCGCGCCGCAGCCCAGCCCGCTGCCGACCCGTCGCATCGTCTCGTGGTCCAGCGTCGTCTCCAGCACAGAGCGGTTGAGCAGGCCGGCGAAGTAGCCGCCCATCAATGCGCCGCGCACTTGGTCGGCCGGAACGCCGTGCAGGGCAAGCAATTCGGTGAACGGCAGGCCGTGGGGAAGCTCGTAGAGGACCGGCGGTCGCCCGGCCCCGGTGATGGTGGCCAGGAAGGTACCCGGCGACAGCGGCGTGCCCTGCGCGCGGAACGCCGCCGAGCCATGCCGCTGCAGGTAAGGCAGGTTCGCCAAGGTCTCGACGTTGCTCACCAAGGTCGGCCGGTCGTCGACGCCCGCCTCGAATGGGCGGGGCGGCTTGTCCGTTGGCTTGGCCGGGCCGCCATTGATCGCGCGGACGGCCGCGGTCTCCTCGCCGGCCACGTAGCCGGCCGGCACGGTCAGCATGGTGATCGGCACGCCGAGCGTGTCGGGGCCCAGTTCGCCCAGCGCGGTCTCGACGCTGTGCGCCGACTCCGCGTCCGACACATAGAGGTAGGCGCGGTCGGCGGCAACAATCGTTGCGGCCAACCGCAGCCCGTCCAATACCAGGTGCGGACGGTTGCGCAGCAGCCAGCGGTCCTTGATCGACGCCGGTTCTCCCTCTTCGCCGTTCGCGACCACGACGGGGCCACCGGTGTCCGCCATCAGGCGTCCGTTCTCGCGCACCGTCCGCAGTTTCACCGCAAGCGGGAACGCCGCGCCGCCCCGGCCGACCAGTCCGCTGGCCTCCACCTCGCTCAGCAACGCGTCGGTGTCGGTCATCGGGTGATAGCCGCCGGCCTGCCGGTAGGCGGCCAGGTCTTCCCGGCCGGCCTGCTCGGACAGCAGCCGCGGCGAGCACCCGGCGGGGACGGCGGTGGTGGTTGCGGACTGGGTGGTGTTCAAAGCTGGCCTGCCATCGTCTTAGTTAGGCTTGCACACATGCGAACTGCCGTGGTGCGTGTCAACGTCGACCCGGAAAGCGGGCTCACGCCCGCACAACTACGTGACGGCATGGCAGCTCTCCACGAGCTCGCGGCCGCGGCCGGCGACGACGTGGTCAAAAACGACCTCGCCACCATGCCGGTGCGCCGCCGCGAGGTCGAATTGCTCATCGCGGCCGAAGACAGCGGCGCCGCGCAGAACACCGCAATCGGACTGTGCGCCAAAGCTTTCGGCACCACCCCACGCCCGGGTGTGATCACCTTCGTCAGCCGGGGCACCAACGACGACGCACACGGGGTGCTGTCCGCCTTCGGGCTGACCGGTGACATCGAGCGAACCCCGGGCGACGACGGCTTCGACATCGTGCACGTGACGCTTCGGGAGAAAGACCTCGAACGGATTCCGGAAAGCCGTGTGCACACGGCGCTGGAGGCGTCGCTCAATTGCGAGGTCCACATTCGCACCCGGTAGGAACCACAAAAGACGACGTAGGGACATTACGAGCCCAGGAATTCCAGGATCGCGGGCGCCGCCTGCACCCACGTGTCGAACATGTTGAAATGCTGCACCCTGCCGGCGGCGCGGTCTTCGGACGCGCGCTCCCAGGCGTCCTCGGGCCAGGGCGGATCAATGAGCTTTGACCCCTTGATCAAGCAACTGACCTCCAGCGACGTCCGCTTGGGGTGATCCATGTCGTTCTCGCCGCCGCGAATGATCAAGGTGGGCACCTTGATCCGGTCGAACATCTCATCCTCGACGCCGGGAATCGTCTGCCCCGGCTTGGAAACGAACGCGTTGAGCCAGCGCAGCATCACCTTCAGGAATTCGTCTTTGTCGAAGTCGAGGAATCGCTGCTTGTTGTCCGGGTTCTCCTCGATGCGCTCCCGCCATTCGGCCACCTTCACCACGCCGTCCATGCCGGTGCCGCGCACCGCGAGGATGCTGGGAACGATGTAGAAGGAACCGAGCACGAAGGTGCCGTAGATGCCGCCGACGATGTTCCACACCACGAGCTTGGTGACCATCTCGGGGTAGAGCATCGTGGTGAGCATCGAATCCCTCGCCCCGCCAGAGCCTCCGGCGAGAATGCAGCGCTCGAAGCCCAGGCCGGTCACCAGCTTGTGCAGCGTCTCGGCGCGCATGTGGGATTCGCTTTGCCCGTAGAACTGCACATCCGAGGCGCCGCAGTTGGGCCGATCCCACAGCAGCACCCGATAGCCGCCCGCGACCAGGGCGTCGGCCAGCGGTCGCAGGCCGGGGATCTCCTTGCTGAACCGGCCGCCGGGCGTCAGGGCAATGAGATCTCCTGAGTCACCGAGGATTTCATAGACGACATTTCCCCCGTTGATCTCGATAGAAGGCACCCGATTCTCCTGTAGTTAGGCCTGTACCAAAACGTCGTTGCCGACGACGCGCACCGGGTAGGTGCGGATGCTCCATTCCGGCTTCACCGCGGTGGTGCCGGTCGCCAGCTCGAAACCCCACTGGTGCCACGGGCAGTAGATGTATTCCAGGTCGCGCACCATCACCGAGTCGCCGGGCGCGGTCTCGTCGACGACCGTGCGTCCCCGGGCGCGCCCCGAACACAGCGGACCGCCTTGATGGGGGCAGTAATTCGCGATGGCGTAGAAGGTGCCGTTGACGTTGTAGACGCCGACTCCGTGCCGCCCGATCGGTACCAGTTTGTGTGTGCCCGGCGGGATTTCGTCCACCGTGGCAACGACATGCTCGCGGCCCTGGGCGAGGCGGGGTTCGGGGCGCCTTGTGGTTGCCCCTTCCTCTTGAGTCGTCAATTCAGAGCACCCGGGTCTGACCCTCGAGAACCGGAACGGTCTCGGGCAGGTGATAGGTCGCGATGCCGTTTTTGTACATCACCGCGTCCCGCGCGTGCTTGGGTAGGTGCTTGACCAACCAGCGGGGGTCGTCGAACGTCCAGTGCGGGTAGTCCGAGGAGAAGAGCAGGATCTTCTCGCACTCCATCCATTCCAGCGCGCGGGTCAGCTCGGTCTTGTCTTCGGGGTAGTCCAGCGGCTGGGTGGTGAACTTGATGTGGTCCTTGACGTATTCCGACGGCTTGCGCCTGATGTCCAGCCACGACTTGCGGGCCTCGTAGATCGAATCCATGCGCCACATCAACGGCAGAATCCAGCTGAACGCGTGCTCGACAAACACGATCCGCAGCGTCGGGAAGCGGTCGAACGTTCCGTCGAAGATCAGGCTCATCACCTGGTTGGCGGCCAGCAGGGAGTAGGTGACCATGAAATCGTGGTTGTAGCTGGGGTACCCGACCGGCGGCATGGGCAGCTCGTCGAAGTGGCTGCGCGACAGGTGGCAACTCACGGTGATGTCGTGCTTGGTGGCGGCCGCCCAGATCGGGTCGTACTTGGGGTTGCCCCATGAGGGCCGTGGCTCGGCCTTGATCAGGATCTGCGCCATGTAGGGGTGTCCGGCCCAGCGCTCGATCTCGCGGACCGACTCTTCCGGCTCCTCGATGGCGAGGCAGATCGAACCGCGCCACCGTTCGTGCCAGTTGTTGTGGCTGTCCAGCCAGTGATTGGCCTGCCAGTCGTTGAGTGCGACCGACATCGCGTGCTGCGCTTCGGGAATGCGCGCCGGATACGCGGCCGGTTCCAGGATCGCGATGTCGGAGCCGGCCTCCATGATCAGCTGGCGGAACGCCAAGTCCGGGTCGCTGCAAGGGAACTCGCCGTTGGCGGGGAAGGAGTCCACCCGCATCGCGTAGGAGTGCGCGTAGTCCGGGGCGTCATAGTAGATCTGCTCACCCACGTTGCGGGTGAGGAAGTACTTGCTGCGCCAGGGCTCGGGGATGTACGGGAGGAGCTCTCCGCGCTTGGGTGCCGGGTGGACGTCCGAGTCGACGCACCGGACGGCGATGCGCTCGGCAGCGGGAAGCCGCTCCTGAGAGTGGGTCAACGTCATTCGAAACTCCTCAGTCTCAACGTCTTACTTCTACTGTGCGCCCACCCCGGCGGGAATGTCTATGCCGTAGAGCTGCGCCGCGTTACGCCAGCACAACTTCTCGCGCTGGTCGGGCGAGATCGCGCTGGGCAGCTTGGTGATATCGCCGCACTGCCAGTGCGGATAGCTGGAGCCGAACATCACCATGTCGTCCTTGCCGGTGAAGCCGAACCACTCGCCGGCGAACTCGACGTCGCCGGGGCCGTCGAGGCTGCCCTGGACGAAATACACGTGACCGGGCAGGTAGTCGCTGGGGATCCGCGGGGACCACGGCGTCTGCTCCAGGTGCGGCCGGCCGAACGTGTCCATCCGCCAGATGAAGGGCGTCACGAAGTCGGCGGCGCCATCGCCCCACACGAACTTGAGGCCGTCGAACCGCTCGAATACTCCCTCGGCGATCATGTTCATCAGGTGATACAGGTAGTTCAGCGCCATGAAGCTGACGTAGTGCTCGTAGGTCCGGGTGTTCCCGGATGGTGTCGGCGGAAACGCGACGCCCGACCCGACCTCGATGTGCGCGGCCACCGGCAGCCCGGCGTCGACCGCGGCTTCCCAAATCGGCCAGAACTGCGGTTTGCCGTACAGCTCGCGGGACTGCAACGGGACGCCGATCTGAACCACGCGGGGGTGGGAACGCCATCTCTCGATCTCCCGCAACGCGCCGGGGATGTCGTCGGGGTTCACCCGGATGGTGCCGCGGAACCGCTCGCCGAACTCGCTGGACTCCAGCCAGTTCGACACCATCATTTCGTTGTGCGCGGCGTGCAGCGCACTGCCCAAATGCCGGTCCGGCATGATGCCACGGCCCATCGGATGCAGGACCGCCACGTCGACCCCGCGCTTCGTAAAGAGTTCGGTGGCAACGAAATCCGGATCCGACCCCGGGTACTGCCGGTCCGGCCCCTCGGTGTTGGGCGCGTACTCCCCGCCGGGGGCGCCGTACCAGTCCATCTCGTAATCGGGGAAGCCGCGACTCTTGAACGGCTCCCGCAGGGTCTTCCGCAGCGCCTTGTTGGACGGGAAGAAGATGTGCACGCTCGCGTCGATTAGCGGTGTGCTTGTCCCGTCAGCGTGTGTGATCACGAGAGCCACCCTTCGGCTCCGGCGGCCAACAGCGAGCCGTGCGAGGTCATGTGAATAGCCAATCTAACATTTTGCTGAGCGCTCAATCAATAGGTTTTCGGTAAGCGTTCCGTTTAGTCGTTATAGCTGGTAGCGGGAATTTTGCGGGTTACTGAGCAAGTGTCGTTCTTCATTACGGATAATACCATTCTCCGGGTTGTCCAGGGATACGATCCGCGCGGCCTGCGCCGCGCGCACTCCTCACAAGCTCGCTGTGGCCGCCGCGCGAGCTAGGCCGGGGACGGGCCCACCGTGACGCCGGCGGCCCTCTCGAGCGGTTTGATCACCGTCGTGAAATCGGAATCGGGCCCCTCGTCGCGGGCGACGGCCTCCCACAGCCGGGCGGTCGCCTCCGCGACCTCGGCGGGCACGCCGAGCGCCTTGGCCTCGTCGAGGTAAAGACGCACATCCTTGACCATCAGGCCGGTGGCAAAGCCGTAGTCGAAGGTGCGCGGCAGGATCGCGCGGGGAAACTTGTCGCGGCTCGCGCTCGTCGCGCCCGACCCCGCGTTGAGCACCTCGATCATCACGCCCGGGTCGAGCCCGGCCTTGACCCCCATGACGACCACTTCGGCCGTCGCGGCCAAGACGTTGGCCGCCAGGATGTTGTTGGCCAGCTTCATCGTCTGCGCCGAACCGGGGGTGTCCCCGACATACACGGGCCGGCCGAGGGCGTCGAGCACCGTTCGGATGGCCTCGAATTCGCCGCGGGGCCCGGACACCATGAGCGCCAGCGTCCCCTTCTCCGCGCCGCCCACACCTCCGCTGACCGGGCTGTCGATCCGCGCGATGTTCCGTTCGGCGAGCAGGCCGTGGATCCGCATCGCCATTTGGCTACCGACCGTGGACAAGTCGACGTAGCGCTTGATCCGTTCGCCCTCGATCACGCCCGCCGGGCCGGTGGCCACCTCCAGCGACACCCCCGGTGTGGGCAGGCTGGCCAGCACCGTGTCGGCGCGATCGGCGACCTCGTGGGGTGACGATGCCGGGCGTGCCCCCAGCGCCACGACGCGCTCGAGCGCGGTGTTGCGCGTGTCGAAGGCGACGACGTCGTGCTTTTCCTGAATGAGGCGGCGGGCCATGGGAAAGCCCATATTTCCCAACCCGATGAAGCCGATCTCCATGATGCGCCCCTAGTCCCGGTCCAGCTCGGCGAACGCCTCGCGCGCGATGCGAAAGCTGTCGACCGCCGCCGGCACGCCGCCGTAGATGGCCACCTGCAGAAAGATCTCGCGAATCTCCTCGCGGGTGACACCGTTGGTCAGCGCCGCCCTGACGTGCATCCGCAATTCGTTGGGCCGATTGAGCACTGCGATCATCGCGAGGTTGAGCATGCTGCGGGTCTTGCGCGGCAGTTCGTCGCGACCCCACACGGCGCCCCAGCAGTACTCGGTGACGAGATCCTGCAGGGGCCCGGTGAAGTCGTCCGCTCCGGCCAGCGCGCGCTCGACGTAGTCCGCCCCCAGTACCTCGGAGCGGATTTGCAGCCCCCGCTCATAGGTTTCGCGATCCAATGCCGTCTCCCTTCAAAGCCGCACCACGACAGTCTTGGTGGCGCTGAATGTGTCGAGGGCTTCATAGCCCTTCTCGCGGCCGTAGCCCGATTTCTTGAAACCTCCGAACGGTAGTTCCACTCCGCCGCCGGCGCCATAGGTATTCACGTAAATCTGGCCCGCGTGGATCTGCGCCGCCAGCCGGTGCGCGCGGGACAGATCGGTCGTCCACACCGCGCCGAGCAGAGCGTATTGCGTGCCGTTGGCCAATGCGATCGCCTCGTCCTCGGTGCGGAACCGGTGGACGGTCAGCACCGGCCCGAAGATCTCCTCCTGCGCGATCGCTGACGAGGGGTCGGCGTCGTCGATGATCGTGGGACAGAAGTACGCACCGTCAGTCAGGCGCGGATCGTCAGGAGGTGCCCCGCCGCAAAGGATTTCGCCGTCGACATTATCGGCGAGCATGGATCGCACCCGCTGCTGCTGCTTTCGGGAGATCAGCGGTCCGAGGTCGTGGTCCTCGACTCCGGGCCCAATCGTGGTCGACGACAAACGCATGCGCACCATCTCGACCAGGGTGTCGTGGATCGTGTCGTGTACCAGCAGACGTGAGCCGGCCGAGCATGTTTGACCCGCGTTCTGCAGAATTGCCTTCGCGATCGACTCCGATGCGCGGGCCAGATCCGCATCGGGGAAGACGATCTGCGGGGATTTGCCGCCCAACTCCAGCGTCGTGGGTGTCACCCGATCCGCCGCGGCGTGGGCGACCACGGACCCGATTTCAGTCGACCCGACAAACCCCAGGTGATCGACGTCGGGGTGTGCCGTCAGGGCGGCGCCGGCTTCGGCGCCGATCCCGGTCACCACGTTGAACACCCCGGGCGGGAGCCCGGCCTGCACCGCGAGCACGGCGAGTTCCACTGCCGTTCTGGGTGTTTCGTCGGCGGGCTTGACCACCGCGCAGTTGCCCACCGCGATGGCGGGAGCCACGGCACGGGCGAGCAACTGCATCGGGTAGTTCCAGGCGATGATGTGACCGGTTACGCCGAATGGCTCGCGTCGGGTATACGCGTGTAAATCCGTTGCGAGCGGGATGGTTTGGCCGTAGTAGGAGTCGATGGCGTGGCCGTAGAAACGGAAGTAACGCCCGGCAACGCCTGCATCCCCGCGCGCCTGGCTCAGCGGCTTCCCGGTGTCCTCGCTTTCGATCCGGGCCAACTGTTCGTGATTCTGGTCGATGAGATCGGCGATCCGCGTCAACAGGATCGCGCGTTCCTCGGGTGACGTGTCTCGCCAATGGGCCGACGCCGCTCGGGCCGCGTTGACGGCGCGATCTGTTTCGTCAAGCCCGCCGCGCGCCACCGGACCGAGGGATCGTCCGGTGGCCGGATCGATGTTTTCGTACACGTCCGCCGATGCCACCGATTCACCGTTGATGAATGACTGCGTGATGGTCACGGTGCTCCTTGACGTCCTTCGTCGCGCCCACGGTTATCTATACGTTAATGTATATTTCCGTGGTCACCGCAGCCCGGCGAGGACGCCCGACGCAGGCCGAAGTCAAGAAGCTGCAACAAAGGCTGCGCAAGGCTGCGATCGCGACATTCATCAAGCACGGCTACGACGGTGCGAGCATGGATGCGATCGCCAAAGCGGCCGGCACCACCCGACGCACTCTCTACGCGCGCTATCCCAACAAGCGTTCGGTCTTCCTCGACGTCATTCCGTGGGCGCTCACCCGCAAAACCGAGCATGAAGGCACGCACGAAGTGGATGACAATGACCTGCGAGCCGCCCTTGTTGCGGTCGGTCGCGCCGGTCTGCAGCGCGCAATCGATCCGGACATGGTGCGCCTGAAGCAGATCGCCATGACCGAATCGGCACGGTTTCCCGAATTCGCCGTGAGCGCGCATTCCATGACCTGGTCCCCGCGCCACCGGCAGGTGATGGACCTGCTTGCTCGCCACCAGCGGGCCGGAGCCATCGAGGTCGATGATCTCGAGTTGTCCGCCGGCCACTTCATCGCGTTGGTCGAGCATCTACCCGCGCGGCTGGCGGATTCCGGGATCTACCGCGCTCCCGAGGAGGAGGAACGCCACTTGCAGCACGCCGTCGACTTTTTCCTGCGTGGCGTTGTGCGCCGCGACTGACGCAGTCACCCACCATGACGTGCCCCGGCTTGGTTTTGGTGCACGGTGGTGCGCACGCCGCCGATTGCTGGGCTCTCATGGTTGCCGAATTAGCCCGGCAGGAACCGGAATACGGTCCTCGCGGACGACCTGCCCGGCCGCGCCGGCAGGCCGGCGGACCTGACCGCCGTCACGATCGCCGACGGGGTGGAATCCGCGGTCGCCGATATCGAGTGCGCTGAACTCGGCGACGCTAGGCGTGCGCGCGACGGGGTCGCCACCATCATTTCGTTGAAAATTGTCATTGACATTTGTCAGTGATCAGCTCACGATAGCTTCCGATGACAACACACCCCAATGAGAAGCCACAGGGACGCCAAGCGCAGCGGCTCGAGACTCGCCAACGCGTCTACGAGGCGGCGGTGGCCGAGTTCAAACGATCGGGTGTCGCGGACGCCGACATCGCCGCGATCATCTCGACCGCGGGTGTCGCGCGCGGGACCTTCTATTTTCATTTCCCTACCAAGGAGCACGTTCTCGAGGAGATCGAGCGGGATCTGGTCACACGGCTCGCCCGCGAGTTGGCCCGCTTCGTCGCGGCGGAGCCCGACGTGTGGTCCACCCTCTCGGAGGTGGTAAGGCTGGTGCTGGCGGCGGAATCCAGATTCGGCCCGCGCCTCTTCAGAGATGTTTTGGCCCTGCATTTTTCACAAACCCGGCCCCCCGGCTTCGGCAGGCCCGCGGACCATCCACTGGTGGCACTCGTCGCCCAGCGGATCGCGCGGGCGCAACGGGACGGGGTCGCGCGTTCGGAAGCCGACCCCGAAAACAGCGCGCTCTTCTTTTTGTTGGGGTTCTACGCGCTGCTCGTCACCAATCACGACTCCAAACTCGTACGCGGTCGTGTGCTCGACGAGTTCCTCGAGAGCACACGGCATGGTCTTGGAGCCCGGTGAGTCGACCGGGAGCCCACTGAGCGATTGGAGGTTCGACCGTGTGGCAGGAATTGGTGCGTCTGGGTTTCGGATGGGGCGCAGCGGCTGTGCTAGTTGGCTTTTGGTACTACGTCCTGCGCGGCATCGGCACCTTCTGACCAGCGCGCATGGGCCCCTCGGTCGGGGCGCCCTCAAGAATTCATCGATCCCTCGAGAAGGGAGCAAATCGCACCGTGAATCCCGAACGGCGCCGAAAGCGGGCCCTGATGGTATTTCAGATCTTCATCTATGGCTACCTGCTGCTGATGTTCGGCATCCAATTGTCAATGTGGGCGACGCGAAACTGGTAGGAGTGGCCATGAATCCGCCTCTGATAAAGCGCTTTTCCGGATCTGGCAAGGCGCCGGTTCCCGCATTGGGGTCAGGTGGTGCCCCGTCGGTATCGCTTGATGACCACATCGAGCAGAGCCGGGCGGCACAACGCCGGGCCGACAAATGGTTGATTGCCGGAGCATTGCTGATGGGGGCCAACGTCCCCGGCATCTTTGGCCTGCCGCTATTCCTTTACGGGCTGGCGTTGCTTCGACGTTCGCTGAAATCCGGCCTGTCGGTGCGCCCCATCATGGTCACCTTGATCGGGTATCTGGTCATCCTGGACGCCGGGCTCAACCTGCAGGGTTGGATCCTGGACATGGTTGCCAACCATTCCCTCATCTACCGTGTCCTATATACGGCGTGGGGCAATGCTTTTGACGCCGGATACTTCTGGCACTACAACCAGCTGTGGATCGGCGGCGCGAGCGCGCCGGGCGAAAAGGGCTGGGAAGTCGCGCTCATCCTGACGGTGTTTCCAATGCGGATCGCCGCTGCCATCGCCTTCCTGCAGATGAAGCGTTGGGGCCACCAGTGGCTGCTCGTCACATGCTGGTTCGGCGTGGTGATCTGGATCGGTTACGTGATGAACATGACCGTCTACGCCGACGTCCGGTATTCGGGGGTGGTGTTCCCGGTGCTCGGGTGGTGGATCTACGACATCATGTACATCACTCCCTTCCTGGCGATCCCGTACCTGCACACCGTCAACCGCGAAATCTTCACGGATTAGGGAGCATTCGATGAGTGCATCGAGGGTCGACCACGATTCGCCGGACGAATCCGCGGTTGAGGAACTGCCGGGGGGCACCACGAAAGAGTATGCGCGGATGCATAAATGGCTGAAGCACGGCATCATGGTGTGCCTGGTCGGGCTGGTCCTCGAGGGGGCGTTCACGCTGCCGTTCTTGGCGATCTGGTACGGGTATCCGACCCTGAGCTTCCGTGACATCTGCAGCGAGCTCATGAAGGTGCGCTACAGCAACGAGTCGCTGGAATGTCGACACCCGTACCCGTTTCCGGGCCCGCCGATCAGCGGCGCGCCGGAGGGCGCGGGCATCAACACGGCCAAGGACCAGTGGGGGATTCAGCCCGTACCGCAATATCCGCGCTTGGGCTTCCGTGAGCTGGTCAGGATTCACGATCAACGGATTGCCCGGCAACAGGCCGAGCACGATCGGGCAGCCGCGCATCGGTGACCGGACGGCCTTGGCCTCGCCTGGCCGGAGCCGTTAATATACAGTATTGTTCAATTAACTGCCGCTGCGTCGACCAAAGGAGCACCCGATGCGATCAGCAGTACAGCGCCTGGTGAAGTTGGTTGGGGCCGACGACTGCTTTGACATCGACCCCATCGACCTGCTGCCCGTGCAGTTGGAGGCGGCCAACGAGCGTCTCGCGGCCCAGGCCCGGCGCATTCCGCTGTTGGCCAATCGTGCGGAGTCGGGCGGCATCGAAGACATCGCGCAGCCCGCCGACTTGGTGCCGCTGCTTTTCGCCCACACCACCTACAAGACCTACGCCGAAGGCTGGCTGAACGACGGCCGGTGGGACCGCATGGGCAGGTGGCTGGCCACCGTCTCCACCCGTGACGTGGAAGGCCTCGACACGGCGGGGGTGGAGACGCTCGATGACTGGCTTAAAGAGCTGGAGACCGTCGGCCATTACCTGTCGTGCTCGAGTGGCACCACCGGCAAGCCCGCCATGCTGTCATGCACCGAGGGTGATATCGCACTCTCGGCCCGGATCAACATCGAAGCGCTGCTGTGGGCCACCGGCCTCACCCGCGGTGAGGACCGCAAATTCCTCGGCCTGGGCCCGCAATTCGCCGCCCCACGCGAGGATGCGATACGTCAGGCGATGGTCGATTGCTTTTCCTCGCGATACCCGCCCTACCAATTCGGCGACGGAGAGCCGATCACCGTCGGGTCGATGGTCGACATGATCACGTTGCGCCGCAAGCTGGCCGACGGCACTGCGCGTCCTAACGAGATCGCGGAGTTCGAACGTATCGCCGCACAGCGCGGCGCGGACATGGAAGCCGCGGCCAAAAAAGCGGTCGACGCGGTGATCGAGGCCCGTGACGTACCGCTGCTGGCGACCGGCATGTTCGCCACGCTCTATCAGATCGCCGAAGGCATCCGGGCCAAGGGGCACGGCGGCGACGACTTCGACCCGAACAACGCGATGATGGTCGCCGGCGGGCTCAAAGGCGCTGCGCTACCGGAGAATTACCGCGAATTCGTGCTCGAAACCTTCAACGTCACTGAGGAGCGGCTGTACCACGCGTACAGCATGCGCGAGATCAATGCGACCTTCCCGCTTTGCCATCACGGTCGATACCATGTCTCGCCCTGGGTGATCATGCTGCCGCTGGATAGCACCGGCGAGCACTTGCTGGATGTCGACGCCGAGGAGATCGAGGCCCGGGCGGCCTTTTTCGACGCCTCCATTGAAGGGCGCTGGGGCGGGGTGATCAGCGGGGACCGGGTCAGTGTCAGTTTCGGCAAGTGTGGGTGCGGCCACCAGGGGCCGACGATCGGCCGTGAGATCACGCGTTATTCCGACCTGCCGGGTGGCGACAAGATAACCTGCGCGGGCAGCATCGACGCCTATGTGCGAGGTGTGTCATGACCGTCGCCGATGCCTTGAGGGCGCCCCATTTCGTTCAGGGGGTATTGATCGAAGGCGAGGCGACGCGCCACCGCTCACGTGATCTCGGCGCTGACTTCGTCACTCCCGCAATCGATCTCGACGCGCTGGTCATGCCGCGGTCGCAGCTCCCGCCCTTGCTGGACGTCAAGCTCGAGGAGATCATCGACTTCCTGACCGAAACGGGCGAACGTCTGCACCTTGATCGCAATCCGCATCTGCAGCGATGCCTGGACCTGATCGCGGCCACAAATCCCTTGCCGCGGCGCGTCGTCGAAAATCTGTATCGCCAGGCGCCGATGTATCTGACCAAGCCCCTCTTGGAGAGCATGGTCAATTCGAATTTCGCCAATCGCGAGGCACTGGACGGATGGGTCGAGCGCGTCGACGCATACGGCAACAAGGGGGCCGTGCGGGCGTTTCCGTCGCGGATGGTGCACATGCTGGCCGGCAATGCCCCGTCGGGGTGCGTCGCATCGATCGCCCAGGGCGCTCTGGTCAAGGCGGTCAATCTGTTCAAGCTGCCATCGAGTGACCCCTTCACCACGGTGGCGGTGCTGCGCACCATGGCCGAGATCGACCCGAAACACCCCGTGGTGCGGTCGATGTCGGCCATCTACTGGCAGGGCGGTGACACCACCATCGAACGCACCCTGTACCGGCCGCAGTACTTCGACAAGATCGTCGCCTGGGGCGGCGGCGAGGCGATCAACAACGTGATTGGGTACCTGGGTCCCGGGATTCAGTTGATCTCGTTTGATCCGAAGTCCTCGATTTCGATGATCGGGCGCGAGGTTTTCGAGTCCGAGGACCGCATCGTCGACGTCGCCGATCGGCTGGCCGCCGACGCGACGGTGTTCAACCAGGAGGCCTGCCTGGCGAGCCGCTTCGCGTTCGTGGAAGGTGAACGGGCCCAGGTCGAATCGCTGTGCGGCGCGCTGGCGCAACGGCTGGCCATGGACCGTGATTTCGCCTCCGCGGTGGGCCCGCCCCTGGCCTCGGAGGTGCGTGACGAGATCCAGGTGATGGCGGCGATGGGCGATCTCAAGTTTTGGGGTGACTTCGACGGGCGCGGGTTGGTGATCCTGACGGATCGGCCCGTCGAATTTCAGCCGACGAACAAGACGTCGAACGTCGTCATGGTCCGCTCACTCGACGACGCCGTTCGCTACGTCAATGTCGCCACCCAAACCATTGGCGTGTACCCATACGAACGCAAGGCGCAGGTTCGGGATCGACTGGCGAGCGCCGGGGCTCAACGTTTGTGCCGCCTGGGCACCGCGAACGCGCACGTGCTCGGCAGTCCACATGACGCGATGTATCCACTGCAGCGATTCGTTCATTGGATGGGCGACGACGACATCGCCGGCGCGAAGGGGTGAGACCGACCGGCCGCGCCGCACGCTAGGTTGCGTCAGGGAGCCCGAGTTGAGGAGACGCGATGACCGGAGCAAGCGCCGACGTCTGGGAAGTCATGGCGACCGCCCGAACGATCCGGCGCTTCACCGACCAACCGGTGGACGACGCGACCCTGACGCGGTGCCTCGAGGCGGCGCGGTGGGCTCCCTCCGGTGCCAATGCCCAGGGCTGGCGTTTCGTGGTGCTGCGGTCGCCCGAGCAGCGCGCCGTGGTGGCCAAGGCCGCCGCCCACGCACTGCAGGTGATTGAGCCGGTCTACGGAATGAGCCGGCCCGCCGACGGCGACAACAGCCGTCGCGCCCGCACCTACCGTGCGACCTACGAATTGCACGATCGCGCCGGCGAATTCACGTCGGTGCTGTTCGCGCAGGCGCACTACCCGACGGCGTCGGAACTGCTGCTGGGCGGTTCGATCTTCCCCGCCATGCAGAACTTTCTGCTCGCCGCTCGTGCGCAGGGGCTCGGCGCCTGCATGACCAGCTGGGCCTCCTATGGCGGTGAACAACTGCTGCGCGATGCCGTCGGTATCCCCGAGGGCTGGATGGTCGCGGGGCACATCGTGGTCGGGTGGCCCAAGGGCAAACACGGGCCGCTGCGCCGCCGTCCGCTTGCCGAGTTCGTGAACCTCGACCGCTGGGATGGCGCCGCCGACGGGCTGCTCGACGCTGCTCGAGTTCCCGGCCAGCCGGGCGCTCGACGCCTCGGGCCCGGCTAACCGGGCACTCGGTGGGATGGCGTTCGGTGAACCCATGCCCGGATTCAGAGATTATTACTTCCGGAACCGAGAATGATATTCTCGCCGTGACAGTCACGACGAGAGGCGGCGCGGATGCTGTTGGAGTTCGATGCTGATCAGCGACTGTGGCAGGACACGGTGCGCGATGCCGTCACCAAGCAGTGCCCGCCCTCGCTGGTGCGCAGCGTGGCCGAAGAAGGCGTCGACCCGAGCCCGCTGTGGAAGTCCTACGTGGATCAAGGCTGGACTGAGCTGAACGATCCGGAGAGCACGGTCGAGCTCGCCATCGTTCTCGAAGAGTTGGGCCGCGCCACCGATCCCACACCGTTCCTGGCGACGATGAGCCAGTTCGCGCCGCTGGTGGCGGATCGCTTCGACCCGCACGAGTCGGGCACGGCCGTGTACGGCGGGGTGGTGGCATACCGCGACGCCGAAGGCTGGGTGTTGGACGGCACCGCGCGCCATGTGCTCGACGGCGATCGCGTCGACCGCCTGGCGGTGGTGACCGATGCGGGCGTGTTCATCGCGCCGTCCAGCCAGGTGTCGGCCCGCCGCACGGCGGTCTTCGACCCCGTCCTGCACGTGGCCGACCTGTCGTTCAGCGAGGTCCGGGTCCCCGACACCGCCCGTATCAGCGTCGACCACGAGCGCGCGCACCATATTGCGTTGACGGGCATGGCAATCACCATGGTCGGCGCCTGCCAACGCATCCTCGACCTGGTGCTCGAGCACGTGAGTAGCCGCCAGCAGTTCGGTGTGCCGATCGGCTCGTTCCAGGCCGTGCAGCACAAGGCCGCCGACATGCACGTCGCGGTGCAGCGGGCGAGGGCGTTGGCGTACTTCGCGGCATTGACGATCGCGGCCGACGATCCGCGCCGCCGGCTGGCGGCCGCGATGGCCAAGGCGTCGGCGGGGGAGTGCCAGTCGCTGGTCTTCCGTCACGGCCTGCAGCTGCACGGCGCCATGGGATTCACGTGGGAGAACGACCTGCAGTTCGCGCTCAAGCGCGCGAAGGCGGGCGAACTCATGCTGGGCGGCGCGGCGGAGCATCGGGCGCGGATCGCTGAGGAATATCGTGCAGCTGGCTTTTGATCCCGACGTCGAGGCGTTCCGGTCCGAGTTTTCGGCCTTCCTCGACGAAAACCTGCCTCCCGCAAGCGAAACGAGCGAGCGCCCGCGGTCGGTGTCGCACATGCCGCAGTGGGCGCGGCGTTGGCAACGGCTCCTCTTCGACAACGGCTGGTTGTTGCCGAGCCAGCCACCGGAATACGGTGGCCGCAACGCGACCGTGCTGCAGCAGTTCGTCTACCTGGAGGAACTGAGCCGCCGCCGCATCTATCACAGCTTCAACCCGCAGGGCGTCAATATCGTTGCGGCATCGTTGTTGTCGTTCGGCAGCGATGAGCAGAAACAACGCTGGGCCGTGCCCGTCCTGCGCGCCGAGATGACCGCGTCGCTGGGGATGAGCGAGCCCAGCGCGGGTTCTGACCTGGCGTCGCTACGCACCCGCGCGGTGCTTGACGGCGATCACTTCGTCGTCAACGGGCAGAAGGTGTGGACCTCCGGGGCCCACGACGCCGACTTCTTGTTGACCTTCGTGCGGACGGACCCAGATGCGCCGAAGCACAAGGGAATCAGCGCGCTGGTCATCCCCACCGACACCCCCGGCGTCGTCCGCCGGCCCTTTCCGTCGATCTGCTCGATCGACGATTTGGACTTCAACGAGGTGTTCTTCACCGACGTGCGGGTGCCGGCGGAAAACCTGGTCGGTGACCTCAACCAGGGATGGATGGTGGCCAACGGTTCGTTGGGCCACGAGCGCACCATGATGTGGCTGGGCTTTGCGGACCGTCTCGAGAACATGATCGATGACTTCCACCCCACCACCGATGTCGAGCGCGACCAGTACGCCACGACGATCATGGACCGGCAGGCGCTGCGCCTGCTGGGCTCGGCCGCCCTGGCCCGCACCGCCCGTGGCGAAGACGACGTGGCCGCGATCTCGGTGCTCAAGCTGCTCGGCTCCGAAGCGGAGTTGCGCGGGATGGAACTGGCGCTGACCTCCGCGGGCGCCGACGGGCTCGTCCAGCCCGGGCAGACCGGGCCGTATGCGCACATGAACCTCGATCACTACTTCGCCAGCTGGTTTGAGCGCTTCGCCCGCAGCTTCTCGGGGACCATCGCCGGCGGCACGTCGGAAATCCAGCGCAACATCATCGCCCAGCGGGTGCTCGGCCTCCCGCGCGGCTAGCGCCAGCTGGCCGGCCAGCCACGGCAACGCGGCCGCCGCGCAGTGTGAAGCCACGGCTTTGAGCGTGAAGCCACGGTGGCAGCCACCGGCGTGTCGTCGCCCTCAGCGCACAGTCAAAGCCGCGGATTCACACTCGATGACGATGCGACCCAGCGACACCTAATGTGTTTTAGACAGGGTCGAATTTGGTGATCAGCCACTTGCCGTTGACCCGGGTCAGGCTCACCAGCACGCTGCTGGAGGCCATCGCTGGGTCGGGGTTGTCCTTGCTCGTGGTGCTCTGATCGACCAGCACCAGCACGACTGCCGAATTCGGATGCAACTCCTGGACCGCGGCCCCCAACACCCGAGCGGTGGTCTTCAGTGACTTCTGTTTGGCCGCCGGAGCCACGATCTGCTCGGTGAACTGGTTGTAGTACGACAAGAAGTCGCCGGACAGGTGCGACTTGGCGGTGGCGAAATCTTTGTCGAGAGAGTCGGGCGAGTAGGAGAGCAGCGCGACCGTTCCGTCGGAGGCGGCATTGACGACCGCGGTCGCGACGCTGGCGTCTGTCTGTTTATCGGGCCGGTACTGCTTGAAGTACAGCCACGTCGCCCCACCACCGGAAAGCAGCAGCAGCGCAATCAGAATCGCGGGAACGATTTTCACCCTGCGCCGCGCCCGTGGGGGACTTGTTTCGCTGCCCTCGGTTCGGTCGGCAGACTCGTCGGCGGTGTCGATGCTGGGCTCGTCCTCACTCATGGGATGAACTCCACGTTGGACATCTTGTATTGTCCGCCGTCGTTTTTGACGGTCACCTTGAGCCGCCAATTGCGCGGTTCGTCTTTGGCGCCCGCGGCGTTGGTGATGCGCGACGTCGCGGCGACGAGAACCAACGCGAAATCGCCGTTTATGGATTGCACGGCCGCCGCGTTCACGGTTCCTTTGGTAACCACTTTGGACTGCTCGACGACGGTCGTGAAATCTTTTGCGCGGGCCTGGAAGTCGTCGTGGAACTGGCCGGTCGAGCTGTCGATCACCCGCTGGACGTCCTCCTTGGCCTTATTGCAGTCCATGGAAGTCAAGTTGACGACACCTTGTCTGGCTCCCGCGACGAAGTTCGCGATCCGCTGGCTGCGCTCGTTGACTTCATGGCGGTTCCACATCATGTATCCGCTGGCCGCGACGAAGGCGCAGATGAGCAGGATGACGGCCACTTTCCACGTCACGGACAGCGGCGGCATTCGCAAGCGCCGCCGGCTGCGGGCCGGCTCGGTTTCCGGTTCCGCGTCTTCGGGGGTTTCGTCGGAAACTTCTTCTTTTTCGGTCTCCGCCTCGTCGGCGTCGGTTGCCTCGTCGGTGTCGGCGACGTCGTCGTCGGCCTTCGGCCCGTCGGTGTCGGTTGCTTCCTCGGCGGCCTTCTCCTCGGCGGCCTTGTCCTCGGCGGCCTTTGCCTCGGCCTCTTTTCGGGCTTCGTCCAGCGCTTCGCGCCGGAGCCTGGCGGCGCGGGCGCGGGCGCGCGCCGCTGCGGCAAGCGCTTCGGCTTCGGCTGCTTCGGCCTCGGCTTCCTCGAGCAATGCCCTGGCATCGGCTTTCGACGTGGCCGAATCGCGCGGCGGTTCTTTGGCCTCAGCCATCGTGCTTACCGACTCCTGTACCTCTCACGCGGCTAGAATCGCACGAGCGTGAACGGCCAACTGTTGGTGCCCCCCGGTCCGCCACCGCAACCGGTGTCGAACGTCGAGTCGACCTGACCCGCCAGCGTCACCGCATCCCACGAGTAAACATCATGCGAGGGAAAGAACTGGACCACGCAGCGCACACCATCGGGCACGTCGACGGCCATGGTGTAGCGGCCGTTGGACAGGCGGGCCTCTCCCCGGTAGACCGTCGCCTGCCCGTTGGGCTGCGGAGTCGCGTAGATCTGCAGGCATCCCGGCTGATTAGGGAAGCACGGGTTGATCGACCAAACCCAGAAATGGCCGGGATCCCGGTCCGAGTTCACACTGTAGTTGGAATACAGCATGTCCGCGTGGGCGGTCGGCGCGATGGTCAGCGCGGCCATGGCAACCGCAAGGCTCACTGCGAATCGCTTCACCGTTGCGTCTCCCATCTCTGCACACGCGCTTGCGCCCAAATATAGGGGGCGGTCACGCTGAACAGGCCTACTCGGAAAAATTGCGGCCGTCAACGATTGGTCCGTCCAGGCCTACCTAGTCGATGACCGCGGCTTCCTTGCGTTCGGTGATCGGCCGGGCGAGCTCTTGTTCGTCGCAAATGCGTTGGAGCTTTTCGAGCGTCTCGTCCAGGCCGGCTCCGATCCTGCGGCCGGGCGTGAAGGTCGCCGGCAGCTTACGCATGCCCTGGATGACACCGATAGTCTCGTAATGGACGGTCCCCTCGGGATCGCACTTGTAGTCGGGCATCCGGTCGAGAACCGCGGTGAGCATGGATTTGAACACCGTGCGTGCCACATTCGACCCGATGCAACGGTGGACCCCGAGCCCAAAGCTGAAGTGCCGGTTACCCTTACGGTCGAGGATGATCTCGTCCGGGTCGTGGAACACCGCGGGGTCTCGGTTGGCCATCGCCCACGAAATCCACAGCCGCTCGCCCTCTTTGAACCGGGTGCCGTCGAGTTCGGTGTCTTCGGCGAAGGTCCTGCCGTCCCCGGGTGCCGGGGTGAAGTAGCGCAGGAACTCTTCGGTCGCCGGGTCGAGCAGGGTCTTGCGCTCGTCGCTGAGCAGCTGCCGTTGCTCCGGGTGCTCCGAAAGCCACTCCAGCGAGTGCGCGGTGAGTGCGGTCGTGGTGTCGAAGCCACCGCCGATGACCAACCCGAGGTTGCCGAGGATCTCGAGTTCCGGGGCGGGCTCGCCGTCGATGCGCATCTGGAGCAGACCGTTCACGATTCCTGGCCGGGGGTTGGCGCGGATCTCGATCATGTTGTTGACCATGTCGAGTCCCATCTCCCGGTGCATCGCGGTGACCCGCTCGATGTCGGGGGAGTGCTCGGGCGTGTAGACCGCGGCATGCACCGGCTCGCTGTACATGTTCCACTTCTTCAGCGGGATGCCGAGCATGGCCAGGGTGAAGACGGCGGGCACGATGTTGGCGAGGTCGTCGACGAAGTCGATGCTGCCGCCCTCGATCTTCTCGTCGAGGCAGGCGCGCGTCACGTCGTCGATGAACGGCTCCCAGCGCTTGATCGCGGCCGGGGACAGATAAGGGTTGAGCACGGTCCGGTAGGTGCGGTGCTCGGGGTCGTCCATCTCCAGGATGCCGCCGCGGACGGCGCTGACGCGGCTGGCCGTGGGGATCGAAATGCCTTTATAGCCACGGCGTTCGCCGTGGATGTCGTGGTCGTTGGAGACCGCCGGGCAGCGCGCCAGCTCGAAGACCTCGTGGCTGCCGGCCGCCACCCAGTGGCCGCCGTAGGTATCCGTCCAGGCCATGGGGCACTTGGCGTGCATCTCTTCGGTGATGGTCTTGAACTGCGACCGATACTCGGAAGAATGCCGATCGAAGTGGTATCGGTTCTTCTTCCGGTCACCGTCATTGACGACGTCGTCGACACTCAACGCTCTGTCTCCCTCAGTGTTTCGCTTCTACGACTTCGGTGCCGGCTCAGTCTTCGGTGATCATGATGGCCTGCTCCGGACACGACTGGGCCGCCTCACGAACCTGGTCCTCCCGATCGGCGGGCACCACTTCGTCGATCGCCGACGAGCTGCCGTCGATGTCGCTGAGCTGAAACGAATCCGGAGCGATCATCGCGCACAGGGTATGGCCCTGGCATCGCTGCGAATCCACCCAAACCTTCACGGCTGTCTCCTCTCACCTGATGCTGGTTGCCGGGCACCGTCGACGAATCGCCACCGCTCAGGTGTTGCGACCGCCGTTGACGCCCAAGATCTGACCGGTGATGTAGCCGGCTTCCTCGGACACCAGAAACGCGCACGCCGCGGCGATGTCCTCGGGTGTGCCGATCCGACGGACCGGGGTGCGGGCGATGGTCTCCTCGATGTCGCCGAGGAAGCCGTTCTTCTCGGCGGCGCGCAGCATCGGGGTGTCGATGAAGCCGGGCGGCACGGCGTTGACCGTGATGCCCTTGGGCCCGTACTCGAGTGCCAGCGATTTCGTGAGGCCGTTGACCGCCGACTTGGCCGCCACGTAGTGACTCATGTAGGGCGCGCCGGAATGCGTGCTCGACGAAGAGATATTGACGATGCGCCCCCAGCCGGCCTCGACCATGTCGGGCAGCACCGCCTGGACGGTGTGGAAGACGCCGTTGAGGTTGACGTCGATCACCCGCCGCCAGTCCTCGAAGGTGATGTTGTGGAACTTCTTGAAGCCGTCCAGCCCGGCGGCGTTCACCAGAACCGTCACCGGGCCGAGTTGGGCGCGGATCGCCGAGAGCGCGGCGTCCACTTGCGACCGGTCGGTCACGTCGGCGGTGAAGGTGAACTCGGCGTCCGACGGCCGCAGGTCGATGGTGGCGACGTTCAAGCCGTCGGCGCGTAGGCGCCGCACGACGGCAAGGCCGATGCCGGATCCGCCACCGGTGACCACCGCAGTCTTCATCTTGAGGCCTCTACTCCGACGGGGGCCATTTCAGCCACAAAGAATCTCCCTTACAATTATGAGAACCCTACTCTCCACGCGGAGTGGCGTGCAACACGCCCGCGAAACCGCGTTCGGCCTGCGTCGAGAGGGCCTCGGGGGCAACTTCTGGCCGTTTGCGCCGCTGGTCAGCACCTCGATCTCATTCCTGAGACTTTCTTGAATTATCGAAACTCGAATGTAAGATTCGCCGGGGAAGAGAATGAAATTATCGTGATCGTCACCACACCAGGGGGTACCGGCATGCCTGCCCAGGACACGGCAGAACCCGCCGTTGGGTCCACAGCGACCATCGCGGAGGCCGCGCCTGAGCCGGGCCCGGGGTCAGGCGCGGACCGCCGCCTGTTGATCGACGGCCGCCTCGTCGCCGCCGGCAAGACGTTCGCTTCGATCAATCCCGCGACGGGCGCCGTCATCGGGCACGCCCCCGACGCCGGCGCCGAGGAGGCCGAAGCGGCGATCGCGGCGGCGCGGCGCGCGTTCGACAGCACCGACTGGCCCACCGACGTCGAGTTGCGCATTCGCTGCCTCGACCAGCTGCACCGGGCGCTCGTCGAGCACGCCGACGAGTTGCGTGAGCTCACCATCGCCGAGGTCGGCGCCACCCGCGCGCTGACCCAGGGCGCGCAGCTCGACGAGCCGATCGGCATCGTGCGCTTCTACGCGGACCTGCTGCGCACCTATCAGTTCTCCGAGGACCTCGGGGAACGGGAATCGCGGGGCATGCTGCACCACCGCTGGGTGGAAAAGGAAGCCGCCGGGGTGGTCGGCGCCATCATCGCCTACAACTATCCGAACCAGCTCGCGCTCGCCAAGCTGGCACCGGCGCTGGCCGCGGGATGCACGGTCGTGCTCAAGGGCGCCCCGGACACGCCGCTGGTCACCTTGGCGCTCGGCGAGCTGATCGCCAACCACACCGACATTCCCGCCGGCGTGGTCAACGTGCTCAGTTCGTCGGATCCCGCGTCCGGGGTCGCGCTGACCACCAGCCCGGACGTCGACGTCATCACCTTCACCGGATCGACCGAGGTCGGGCGCAAGATCATGGCCGCCGCCAGCCAGACCGTCAAGCGCGTCTTTTTGGAGCTGGGCGGCAAGTCGGCGGCGATCATGCTCGACGACGCCGACTTCGCCAACGCGGCGCTGTTCGCAGCCTTCAGCATGGTGACCCACGCCGGCCAGGGGTGCGCGCTCACGTCGCGGCTTCTGGTGCCCCGATCGCACCACGACGAAATCGTCGAGCTCATCGCGCAGAACTTCGCCAAGGTGAGCCACGGCGACCCGGCCGACCCCAAGACCTACATGGGGCCGCTGATCAACGAACGGCAGCGGGACAAGGTCGACGGCATGGTCCAGCGCGCCGTGGCCGCCGGGGCAACCCTGGTCACGGGTGGCAAGCGGCTCGATCCCGGCTATTTCTATGCGCCGACGCTGCTCACCAACGTCGATCCCGACAGCGAGATCGCGCAGGACGAGGTCTTCGGGCCGGTGCTCGCGGTGATCGCGTTCGACGATGACGACGATGCGGTGCGCATCGCCAACAACTCGATCTACGGCCTGGCGGGCGCGGTGTTCAGCCGCGACCAGGACCGGGCGCTGGCCGTGGCGCGCCGGATCCGGGCCGGATCGTTTTCGATCAACGGCGGCAACTATTTCGGCGCCGACAGCCCGTTCGGGGGCTTCAAGCAGTCGGGCGTCGGCCGCGAGATGGGGGTGGCCGGGTTGGAGGAGTTCCTCGAGCGCAAGACGTTCGCCGTTCCCGCGGTGCCGACCAAGGGGGCGGGCGCGTGAGGCCGCTGGAGGGCATCCGGGTGCTGGAAGTCGCCATGTACGGGTTCGTCCCGTCGGCGGGCGCGGTGCTCGCCGAATGGGGCGCCGACGTGGTCAAGGTCGAGCACGCGGTGACCGGCGACCCGCAGCGCGGGCTGCGCCAGACCGGGATGTTGCGCGTCGAAGGCGATCCCAACCCCAACATCGAGCACGCCAACCGCGGCAAGCGCAGCATCGGGCTGGACATGTCGGTGCCCGAGGGCAAGGAAGTGCTCTACGAGCTGGCCCGTCGCTCCGACGTGTTCCTGACCAGCTTCCTTCCCGCTCATCGGAACAAGTTCGGCATCGACGTCGACGACATTCGTACGGTCAACCCGAACATCATCTACGCCCGCGGCAGCGCACTCGGCCCGCGCGGCGGCGAGGCGGAGAAGGGTGGCTACGACATGACCGCCTTCTGGTGCCGGGCGGGAACCGCGGCGACCATCACCCCCGCCGGGATGCCGGGGATGATCGCCCCGCCCGGACCCGCCTACGGCGACACCATCTCGGGAACCAACCTCGCCGGCGGCATCGCGGCCGCGCTGCTCAAACGTGAGCGCACCGGCGAACCGTCCGTCGTCGACGTGTCACTGCTGGGCAGTGGGCTGTGGTCGATGGGGCACACCGTCGCGCTGACCAAGCATCTGGGGCAGCGGCTCGAAGCGCCCCCGCCCGGCGTGCACGGCGCGCCCAACAATCCGTTGGTGGGGCTGTACACGACGTCCGACGGCCGCTACATCTCCTTTGTGATGATGCAGCCCACCAAGTTCTGGGCTGACGTGTGCCGCCACGTCGACCTGCCGGAGCTGGCCGACGATCCGCGCTTCGCCACGGTGGAGGAGATTGCCGCCAACACGGCGGAAGCGGTGGAGCTTTTGAGCAAGGCCATCGCAACCCGCACCCTGGCCGAGTGGAGCGAACGCTTCGCGACGCTGTCCGGGCCGTGGGCGCCGGTGCAGGACACCCTGCAAGCCGTCGACGACGCGCAGATCCGCTCGAACGAGTACATGGTGCGAGCGGGTGAGCTCGAATTGGTTGCCAACCCGGTACAGTTCGACGTCGCAGCGCCACAGACCGGACCGGCCCCCGGGTTCGCTGAGCAGACCGACGAAATTCTGATGGAACTCGGACTCGATTGGGACCGCATCATCGAGCTCAAGACGGCCGGCGCCGTCACCTAGGACTGGAGTTTGCCTGATGCCGAACATGTTTGTTGCGACCCACCCGTGCCGCGTCGCCGTTCCGGCGTTGCGGAGTCCGATAACGGTTATGCCTTTTTCGCTCCGCCGGGACGGCGCATGAGTCATAATCTCCGGACGCTTCAAGACGTGGGGCCACCCGTTTTGCAGCGCCGACTCCCGCAGCAGAACGGAGGACTGGCGTGACCGAGGTCGCGGCTGTCGTACCGGATGTCGACTCCGAAATGCGGCCGCCCGCTGCGCATTTCGCCATCGGCGGCACGGCTTCGCGGGCGCCGGTTCTGCCGAATCTACCGCAGGCCTTGCGCCGGAACAAGACTGGCAGTCTCGTAATGCCGAAAGGGTGTTGTTCCCATGGCGAATAAAGGGGCTGACCGCTGGTCACCCGGGATCATGTTGGGGCGCGGCTCCAAGCCGGCACAGGCGATCGGTGGGTTGTTCGCGATGTCGGCGGACGCGGTCAAGTTCTTGTTCCAGCGCCCGTTCCAGTGGCGTGAGTTTCTCGAGCAGTCGTGGTTCATCGCGCGGGTCGCGATTGCGCCGACATTGTTGGTGGCCATCCCGTTCACCGTTCTGGTCAGCTTCACCCTGAACATCTTGCTGCGAGAACTCGGTGCCGCGGACCTTTCCGGCGCGGGCGCGGCGTTCGGCGCCGTCACTCAGATCGGCCCCATGGTGACCGTGTTGATCGTGGCCGGCGCCGGCTCCACGGCGATGTGCGCGGACTTGGGGTCGCGAACCATCCGAGAAGAGATCGACGCGATGGAGGTGCTCGGCATCAATCCGGTGCAGCGCCTGGTGACTCCGCGCATGCTGGCCGCGGGGCTGGTGGCCCTGTTGCTGAACAGTCTGGTCGTCATCATCGGCATCGTCGGTGGCTACGCCTTCTCGGTGTTCATTCAAGACGTCAACCCAGGCGCGTTCGCTGCGGGCATCACCTTGCTCACCGGCGTGCCGGAAGTGATCATTTCTTGCGTCAAGGCAGCGCTTTTCGGCCTTATTGCCGGATTGGTCGCGTGCTATCGCGGGTTGACGATCACCGGCGGTGGCGCCAAGGCCGTCGGCAACGCCGTAAACGAAACCGTGGTGTATGCCTTCATGTCCCTGATGGTCGTCAACGTGGTTGTCACCGCCATCGGCATCCGATTTTCGGCCAAGTAGCGGCCAAGTAGTGACGAAGGAGGTGTAAGGACAGATCGTGATAGCCCTACGCGCTACCTACCCGCGTCTGACGCGGCAGCTTGAGAAGCCCGTCAGCACGTTGAGTCGGATCGGCGATCACACGCTGTTCTACGCCAGGGCGCTGGCCGGGGTGCCGTTCGCGACGGCCCACTACCGCCGCGAAATTATTCGCCTCATTGCCGAAATCAGCATGGGGGCGGGCACATTGGCGATGATCGGCGGCACGCTGGGAATCGTCGGCTTCATGACACTCGCCGCCGGTGGCGTGCTGGCCGTCCAGGGCTATAGCTCGCTGGGCAATATCGGCATCGAGGCGCTGACCGGATTCCTATCGGCCTTCATCAACGTGCGGATTGCCGCGCCGATCGTCGCGGGCATCGGCTTGGCGGCCACGTTCGGCGCCGGCGTGACCGCGCAGCTGGGCGCCATGCGGATCAACGAGGAAATCGACGCGCTGGAATCCATGGCTATCCGGCCGGTTTCGTATCTGGTCAGCACCCGGATCGTCGCCGGGATGCTCGCGGTGACCCCGCTCTATTCCATCGCCGTCATCTTGTCGTTCGTGGCCAGTCAGTTCATCACGGTGTTCATGTTCGGTCAGTCAAGCGGTTTGTATCAGCACTACTTCACCACGTTCCTCAACCCCATCGACTTGCTGTGGTCATTCCTGCAAGCCGTTTTGATGGCGCTGACCGTCTTGTTGATCCATACCTACTTCGGTTACTTTGCCTCCGGCGGCCCGGCCGGCGTCGGCGTCGCGACCGGCAACGCGGTGCGCACCTCGCTGGTCGTGGTGGTATCCGTGACGCTGCTGGTCTCGCTGTCGATCTACGGCTCCAACGGCAACTTCAACTTGTCCGGGTAGGGGAGGAGACCTGACGTGACGGACCGCCTCGGACCCGGCCCTATCGACCGTTCGGAAACAGCCAGCAGCGCAGCGCCTGTCGCGGCGTCACCCGGTGGCAACTTCGGCGCGCAATCGTATGCGCGCCCCCTGGCCGGTTTGGCGACCGTCGCCGTGGTTGCCGTGATCGTCGCCGTTGCCGTTGGCCTGTTTCGGGGCTCTTTCACCGAAACCGTGCCGGTGACCGTGATTTCGCAACGAGCCGGCCTGGTCATGAACCCGGACGCCAAGGTCAAGATGCGCGGCGTGCAGGTGGGCAAGGTCGCCTCGATCGACCCGCTTCCCAACGGCCAAGCAGCCATCCACTTGGCGATGGACCCGTCCCAGTTGCACTTCATCCCCGGCAACGTGCTCGTCGACATCGCGTCCTCGACGGTGTTCGGCGCCAAGTCCGTCCTGCTCGTAGAACCGGCCGAACCCTCGGCGCAGCGGCTACACAGCGGCCAGACGCTGCAGGGCCAGCACGTCATGGTCGAAATCAACACGGTGTTCCAGCAACTGGTGTCGGTCCTGAGCCACATCGATCCGCCCAAGCTCAACGAGTCGCTGGGTGCGCTGGCACAGGCGTTCAGTGGGCGGGGTCCACAGCTTGGCCAATCGCTGAGCGACCTGGATTCCTTTCTCGCCAGGCTGGAGCCGAGCCTGCCCGCTTTCCGGCATGACCTCGCGGTCTTACCGGTGGTGTCCAACGCCTACGCCGACGCGGCGCCCGACCTGATGAAGACCGCCTCGAACGCGACGCGGATCAGCAAGACGATCGTCGACGAGCAACGCAACCTGGATGCGCTGCTGATCAGCGCGATCGGCCTGGCCGACATCGGCAACGACGTCTTGTCGACGAACCGTCAACCGCTGACGGACGTGGTGCATCTGCTGGCGCCGACCACGGATCTGACCAATGAGTACGCCCCGGCGCTCAACTGTGCGTTCGCCGGGCTCGTACAGATAACGCACGGGGCGCCGTTGTCGGAACCGAGCATCAACATCTCGGCGAGCCTCACGTGGGGCGCAGAACGTTATCGGTATCCGACGAACCTGCCCAAGGTCGCGGCGACGGGCGGCCCGCAATGTGTGGGCCTGCCGAAGCTGCCGTTCAATACCGCCCCGCCGCAGTTGATTGCCGACATCGGCGCCAACCCGGTGAACTACGGAAACCCGCAGCTGTTGCTCAACTTCGACGGGCTGAAGCAGCTGTTGTACGGGCCGATCGCCGGCCCGCCGCGCAACCCCGCCCAGATCGGACAACAGGGATGAGAACGCGCGCAACGCTCATCAAGTTCGCGACCTTTGCGGTCGTGATGGCGGTGCTGACCGCCTTCCTGTTCTTCATCTTCGGCCAGTACCGGACGGGCGCGACGACCGGGTACTCGGCGGTGTTCAACGACGTGTCGCGGCTGAAACCGGGCGAGTCGGTGCGCGTCGCCGGGATTCGCGTCGGCACCGTCGACAGCGTTTCGTTGCGGCCCGACAAAAAAGTCGTGGTGAAGTTCGATGCCGACCGCAACGTCGTCCTCACCGAGGGCAGCAGGGCGGCGGTCCGCTACCTGAACCTGGTGGGCGACCGCTACCTCGAACTGCTCGATGGTCCGGGCTCTCCCAAACGGCTGCCCGCCGGCGGTCAGATTCCCGTCAGCCGCACCGCGCCCGCGCTTGACCTCGACCTCCTCCTCGGCGGACTGAAACCCGTTACGCAGGGGCTGAATCCGCACGATGTCAACGCGTTGACCGCAGGGCTGCTGCAGGTCTTCCAGGGTCAGGGTGGGACGATCGAGTCGCTATTCACCAAGACGACGTCGTTTTCGAACGCCTTGGCCGACAACGATCAAACCGTGCAGCAGCTGATCGACAACCTCAACACGGTGATCGGCACGATCGCCAAGGACGGCAAACAGTTCTCCGGCGCAATCGATCGCCTCGAGCAGCTTGTCAGCGGGCTGTCGAATGACCGCGACACGATCGGGTCCGCGATTGACGCCCTGGACAAGGGAACCGCCTCGCTGGCGGATCTGCTTGCCGAGGCTCGCCCGCCGCTGTCGGGGACCATCGCTCAGCTGAATCGACTGGCACCCATTCTCGACAACGACAAGGACCGCATCGACACCGCAATTCAGAAGGCGCCCAGGAACTACCGCAAGCTGGTTCGACTCGGCGTGAACGGCGCCACCATCCCGTACTACATCTGCCAGTTCGGGCTCCGTGGTACGGATCTCAACGGCAAGACCGTGCGCGCCAATATCTTCAGGTCAGATGCAGGAAGGTGCACGGAACCCTAATGCTCAAGTATCGCGGAGCCGGGCTGGTCAAAGCCGGACTCATCGGCACCGTCCTGGCGGTGATGGTCATCCTGGTGGGGCTGTCGCCCGACCGATTCGTCGCATGGGCGACGATGGTCAGGTACCAGGCGCTTTTCACCGAAGCCGGGGGCCTTGCGGCGGGCAACCCCGTCATCGTGTCGGGGATGAAGGTCGGCACGGTGTCGGATGTGAAGCTGCGCCATGGCGATGCGCTGGTGACGTTCGCGATGAAGGGCAACGTCCTGCTCGGCTCGGAGACCTCCGCGCACGTCCGCACGGGCACGCTGCTGGGCGAGCGGATGCTCGCTGTGGAGTCCGCCGGCAGCGGCACGATGCACCCGATGGCCCTCATCCCCGTCTCGCGCACGTCCTCGCCGTATTCGTTGACCGAAGCGGTCAGCGACCTGACCACCGACACCGCGGGAACCAATACCGCGGCGCTGAATCAGTCGCTGGACACGCTGGCGGCGACGCTGGATCAGATTGCGCCCCAAATGGGCCCGGCCTTCGACGCGCTCACTCGGTTATCGCGCACCCTCAACAGTCGCAACAAGAACCTGGGAGACCTTTTCAAGAGCGCCGGCGACGTCACCGGGGTTCTTTCCGAACGCAGCCAGCAGGTCAACAAGCTCATCCTCAATTCCGACTCCCTGCTCCAAGTCCTGGTGGCGCGGCGTCAAGAGATCGTCGACCTGCTGGCCAACACGTCGGCGGTGGCCAAGCAGCTGACGGCATTGGTGCACGACAACGAAAGCACGTTGGCGCCGACGCTGGAGAGACTGAATTCGGTGACCGCGATGCTGGAAAAGAACCGCGACAACATCGCCAAGTCGCTGGCGGGCCTCAAGAAATTTCAGATCACGGTCGGTGAGGCCATCGCCGGTATGTACGCCTACCAGGCGTTCGCCCCGAACTTCCTTATCCCGCAACTCTTCCAGGAGTTGTTCGACTACCTCTGGGGATTCCGCACCTTCGATACGTCGAAGGGTCCCGGCTTCCCATCGCCGGTGCCTCGGGCGCTGACCCCCTGGCCCTACAACTCCATTCCAATGTGCCCTGGCTGCACGTTGGGCGGACGGGTCGGAGGGTCACAGTGACCTCCTGGACCTCTCGGATCCCGCGCAAGCGGCTCGCGGCCGTGACGGCGGTTGCCTTGGTCGGGCTCCTGCTTGCCGGAGCCGCCGTGGTCGTCCGCAATACGTTCTTCGGGCAGAAGACGATCACGGCCTATTTCACCACCGCCACCGCAATCTATCCCCACGACGAGGTGCGGGTTTCGGGTGTCAAAGTCGGCACCATCAAATCCATTCAGCCGCAGGGCACCCAGGCCAAGATGATCCTCAAGGTCGACCATGACGTGCCGATTCCGGCGGACGCGAAGGCGGTGATCGTCGCCTCGAACCTGGTGTCCGCCCGCTACGTTCAGCTCGCCCCGGCCTATCGAGACAGCGGGCCGGTCATGCGGGACGGCGCGGTCATACCGGTCGAACGGACCGCCGTGCCGGTCGAGTGGGACGAGGTCAAAACCCAGTTGATGCGGCTGGCAACGGATTTGGGACCCAAAAGCGGGGTATCGGGCACATCCGTCGGCCGGTTCATCGACAGCGCCGCCAACGCCCTCGACGGCAACGGCGACAAGCTGCGGCAAACGCTCGGTCAGCTCTCGGGCGTCGGCCGGATCCTCGCCAACGGCAGCGGCAACATCGTCGACATCATCAAAAACCTGCAGACGTTCATCGGCGCGCTGCGCGACAGCAACGTGCAGATCGAGCAGTTCAACGGTCGCCTGGCCACGCTCACCAGCGTCGTCAACGACAGCAAATCCGACCTGGACGCGGCGCTGACCGATCTGTCGACGGCGGTCGGCGAGGTACAGCGCTTCATCGCCGGCACGCGCAACCAGACCAGCGAACAGATCGCCCGATTGGCCGACGTCACGCAGAACCTGGTCGATCACCACCTGGACCTGGAGAACATCCTGCACGCAGCGCCGAACGCGTTCGGCAACTTCTTCAACGACTACAACGCCGACACCGGAACCATCGTCGGAGGATTCGGGCTCATGAACATGTCGAATCCCACATGGGGCGGTCAGGTTCTGTTATCCGTACCCGGCTGCACACAAATCGGCGCCATCGGGAACATCACCTCGGTCGAAACGGGCAAGCTCTGCTCCCTGTTCATTGGTCCTGGATTGCGGCAGACCAGCTGGAATAACTCGCCCCTTCCGCTAAACCCGTTCATATCCAAGTCGATTGACCCGGCGAGGGTTCTCTACACCGAACCGCGCCTGGCACCCGGCGGGGAGGGCCCGAAGCCCACGGCACCCGAGATCCCGCCCGCGGTATCGGCCTACACCGGCCTGCCGGGTGACCCGGTGGGACCGCCGGGGGCGGTGCCACCGGCGCGGATACCGGGCGCGGCGATGCCGCTGCCGCCCCCACCGTCGACACCGGCGCCACCACCGCCGGCGCCGAGTGCCTCGGAGATGCTGTTGCCGACAGACGGGCCGCAACAATGATCGCCCGGGTGGCGGCACGGCGGGTGTTCACCGTCGGCTGTTGCGTGGTGTTGACGGCGACGGGATGCGCGTTCCACGGCCTGAATTCACTACCCCTGCCGGGCGCGGTCGGACGCGGGCCGGGGGCCAACATCTACCACGTCGAACTCCCCAATGTCGGTACGATGGAGTCGAATTCGCCGGTGATGATCAACGACGTCGTGGTCGGCAGTGTCGGCACGATGAGGGTGCATGGCTGGCACGCCGACGTCGAGATCTCCGTCAAGCGCGACGTGGTGGTCCCGGCCAATGTGGTGGCCACCGTCGGTCAGACCAGCCTGCTGGGCTCGATGCATGTGGAGCTCAATACCCCGCTGGGCCAGCAGGGCAGCGGACGGCTGCAACCGGGCGCCACCATCCCGCTGAGCCGGTCCTCGGCCTACCCGTCGACCGAGCAGACGCTGTCATCGCTGGGTGCGGTCGTCAACGGCGGTGGACTGGGTCAGATCGGGGAGGTCATCCACAATTTCTCGGCCGCCCTGTCCGGGCACGAGGGTGCGGTGCGTGACCTGATCACCCGCCTGGACACGTTCGTGGGAACTCTGGACGACCAGCAGGACAACATCATTGCCTCCATCCAGGCGCTGAATCGGCTGTCGGCCACCTTCGCCGACCAGCGCGACGTTGTCACCGACGCGCTGCGCAAGATACCGCCGGCGCTCGAGGTGTTGATCAAGGAGCGGCCGCGTCTGACGGCGGCGCTGGATCACCTCCGCGTGTTCAGCAACACCGCCAACCGGCTGGTCAACGACGCCCAGGCCGACCTGGTGAGGAACCTCAAAAACTTGGAGCCGACCATCAAAGCGCTCGCCGACGTCGGACCGGATTTCGGCGCGGCCATCGCGGCGTCGTTCGTGTTCCCGTTCACCCAGAACTTCGTCGACCGAGCCGTCCGAGGCGACTTCTTCAACCTGCATTTCGATTTCGACCTGACGATCCCAAGGCTCAAGAAGGGATTGTTCCTGGGAACCCACTGGGGGCAACTCGATATGCCGGTGCCGCCGGTGCCCGGCGATCCGTATCGCATGAATTACACGCTCGATCCCCTGCATAACCCGCTGAGGCCACCGTGGGTCGATCCCGACGCGTTGCCGTTGCCCCCGCCACCGCCGGGTGTGGTGCCGGGACCGGGGAACTATGGACCTCGTCCGGGGCCTGCTCCGGCTGAGGCGCCGATGCCTGACGCGAATCTTGGTCAAACGCCACCGCCGGCGGAGGCACCTTCGACGGAAGCGGGTGGATAGATGCTGACGCGCTTCGTTCGTATCCAGCTGGGGATTTTTTTGGTCGCCGGGATCATCGGCGTGGTCGCGATGGTGCTCTTCTACATTCAGGCGCCGACCCTGCTCGGCATCGGCCGGATGACGGTGACGCTGGAGTTGCCGGCCACCGGCGGGCTGTACCGGTTTTCCAACGTGACCTACCGCGGTGTTCAGCTCGGTAAGGTCACCGCGGTGGGTTTGACGCCGACGGGCGCGAAAGCGACGCTGTCGCTGAGCACTTCACCCAAAGTCCCCGCGGACCTCACCGCGGAGGTGCTCAGCGTCTCCGCGGTGGGCGAACAGTACGTGGACCTGCGGCCCAAAACCAATTCGCCGCCCTACCTGCACGACGGGTCGGTAATCTCCGTGCGCGACACCACGATTCCGCAGCCGGTCGCCCCGATGCTCGAGCAGGTCAATGCCATGGTTCAAAGCATCCCGAAGGCCAAACTCGGCCAACTGCTCGACGAATCCTTCGAGGGCTTCAACGGCACCGGTTACGACCTGGGCTCACTGATCGATTCGTCGAAGACGCTGTCGCGCGACGCCAACGGCGTCGTCGACCGCACCCGGGCCCTCACCGAAGACACCGGGCCGCTGCTGGATACCCAGGCGCACACCACCGACTCGATCAGAACGTGGGCGCGCAGCTTCGCCGGCATCTCGGATGTGTTGGTGAACAACGATTCCCACTTCCGAACCATCCTGCAGAAGGGTCCGGACACCGCGAACGAAGCCTCCCGGCTTCTCGAACAGATCAAGCCGACGCTGCCGGTGTTGCTCGCGAACCTGACCACCATCGGGCAGATCGGCATCACCTACCACCCCTCGATCGAGCAGCTGCTGGTGCTGCTGCCCTCCGGGGTCGCCATCGAGCAGGCCGCTACGGGTGAAAACCACCCCGACGGTAGGGCTTACGGCGACTTCGCGGCCACCGTCGACGATCCGCCGATCTGCACCGTCGGCTTCATGCCGCCCAACACCTGGCGATCCCCGGACGACCTATCCGACATCGACACACCAGACGGGTTGTATTGCAAACTCCCGCAGGATTCACCGATCGCGGTTCGCGGTGCCCGCAACTATCCCTGCATGGGTCACCCGGGCAAGCGCGCGCCCACCGTCGAAATCTGCAACAGCGACAAGCCGTACATGCCGCTCGCGATGCGCCAGCACACCACCGGGCCCTACCCATTGGATCCGAATCTGATTTCCCAGGGCGTCCCCCCCGATGACCGGATTACCGTCAACGACAGGATCTTCGGCCCGGTCGAGGGCACGCCGCTGCCCCCGGGGGCGGTGCCGCGCGGCGACGCGGCGGGGCCGCGGGGAGAAAATCCACCACCGGGCACGGCGGGGGCAGCTGTGCCCCCCATCCCGTCGTCGGGACCAACGCTGGCGCCGATGACGAGAATGTCGGCTGACATCCCGGCTTTTGCGCCGCTCGATGTCGCTGCCCCGGGCGAGCTTCCGACGCCACCGCCGCCACCACCGGTGCCCGCACTAGCGCCCGCACCGCTGGATCAGGTCGACGGTGGACAGCCCCAGGCCGCGCCAAGCTCGTTCGGCGCCAACACATCTAAGCCCGCGCCCTCGGTCGTGGTGGCGAAGTACGATCCGCACACCGGTCGTTATGTCGGCCCGGACGGAAAGTTGTACCAGCAGTCGGATCTCGTCGCTGCGAAGGCGCCCAAGACGTGGAAGGACATGCTCCCCACCTGAATCCACCCTGAGGCGAAGCGCGGGAACGACGTTATGGCCGCCCGGTCAGGACAGCTGGTCCAGGCGCAACGGCATCGCAACATCAAGCCACTGGTTCTGCCCGCAGGCACCGCTGGGGCCGACCGTCTTGTCCTTGCCCGCGAAGACTCGAGACCCGAGTTGCCATCCGCCATTGTCGTTTACGGGGTAGAAAAAGTAGGTCTGCACTCCGCTGAACGTGGTGCCGTCTTCACACCGTTCCCAGTTCGGCACTTCGCGTCTCACCTTCCACATCTCCCCATCGTTCATGTACAGGGGGGCGGTCCAGCCCTGGTCGCTCGTCACCTGGCCATGGCATTCCTGGGTTGAGTCGCACGTGGAAGTGATGGTCCACACCTGGTAGACCGTCGGCTCACCCTTGTACTGATCGTTGGTCTGGGCATAATCGCCAATGGACGTGGCCCGGAAAGTTCCGTTGATCGCCACGTCTTCTTTGGTTATTGCCCGGGCCGTGGGGGCAGTGCTCAAACCGCCGAATGCAGTGGCGGCCACCAGCGTTGCGGTGGTGAGTGTTTTGACTGAACGCATCAGGTGCTCCTCGAAGCGCGTAATCCGAGAGTGCCTATGGCACCTTTCCGCCGTCGGTTGCGGCGTCCTCGAGCGATGACGTTACACCGCTTCGGTCGGCCCGGTAACGGTTAGGACAAGATCGGCTGGGCTCACCCGGCGGGGTCGAATTTCGAGATCAGCCAGGAGCCGTCGACTTTTGTCATCGTGACCAGGATGCTGCTCTGCGTCTTCTCGGGATCTTTCTTTTTCACGCTTGCCGTGGTCTGGTCGACGAAAACCAGCACGGTGGCCGAATTGGGATGCAATTCCGAGACCGCGGCCCGAATCACCTTGGCGCTGGCCGTCAGTTGCCCCTTCTGCGCCGTCGGCGCCACCACCTCCTCGGCGAATTTGCTGTAGTAGGTGAGAAAGTCGCCGGTGAGATGGGACTTCGCGTTGTTGAAATCGCGGTTCAAATGCTCGTACGAATACGACAACGCCGCCGTGGCACCATCTGACGCCGCCTGGATTGCCCGGCGCGCCGCCGCGTCGCCGACCTGCTGATCGGGCCGATACAGGAAGAAGTACACGCCGGCAGCGACTCCCACCGCGGCAATGACCAACGTTGTCGCAACGATCGAACGCCACCGTGCCAAATACCGGTGCGCGCGACGCCGAATCGCTGCCAGCCGACCCGAGCGTGCCGGACCCGCGCCGGCGGGTGAAGTCTCCACGTCGTCAACCGGCTTGGCGGTGCCGTTCGGCGACGAGCCATGTTCCTCGGTCATCGCAAGAAATCAACCTTCGACATCTTGAGTTGGCCGTCGTCGCGGTCCATGTTGACGCTGAGCCGAAACAAGGCCGGTGGAGGTTTGGCGTTATCCGGTCCGGTGGGAATGGTTTTCGCCGCCACCAGCACCACGCCGGAATTGTCGCTCAGCGACTCGACGGCGACGGCTTCGATACTGACCTTGGTGCCGACCTTCGTTTCCTGGGCCTTATTGACGATCAGGGGCGACAGCACAGATAGCTGGTTCTTCTGGTCGCCCGTCGAGGCATCGATCGAGCGCTGAACATCCTCCCGGGCATGATCGGGGTCAATCGACATCAGTGCCGTGACCCCTTGCCGTGCGGCCGCACTGAACTCCCCGGCGAGGTGGCGGTTATGCACCGCGATGCGGTGCTGCCACAGCATGTAGCCGCTCGCGGCGAGCGACGTGAAGGCGAGCACGATGCCGACGCCGGCGGCTATCGTTTTCCGCCCGGGGCGCCGGAGCCACCGTGGACGTCGAAGCCGCCCCAACCGCAGCCGTTTCCGGGTCCACTTGGCGGGGCGCTGCTCGGCATCTTCGGTGTCGTCCACGCCCGCGGCTTCGGTTGCCCCGCGCAGCTTCAGCAGGCGTGCCAGGGCCGCCTCGGCGCGCGCTTCGGCCTTGGCAACTTCGTCTTCTATGTCCGATTCTGACGCGGCCGCTACGTCGTCGCTGTCGGCCCCTGCGCTCGACTGTGGTGCGTCGGGATCGATTGCGTCCCTCGGGTCATTACGATCGTCGACGTCAGGTCCCTCCGGGTCGTGCACGGAGAAGCAGCTTATCACTGGAACCTGGGCTCAACGCCGGCACCGGACGGCCGCCTTCGTGGCTTTCACGTGCGGAAATGCGCGCCGGCCGGGGGGCGGGGCGGCCATGCGTTCGGTCGGCCCGGCGCCACCACCGTTCGGTAAAGGAGATCTTCTCCAACCAGGAGAATTTTCTTTTCAGGTGTGGCAGAGTAATCGGGTGCGATCAATCGTGGCTCTGGTTGCCGCGTTGCTGGGCGCCGGTGTGGTGGCGGCGCCGCCAGCCTCGGCAGGACCGACCGTCTGCGACTACCCCGCCTGCACCCCGGGCATCATGCCCCATCAGGTTCTCGGCGCGCCGTGTGACAACACCACCTACTACGCCTTCGGTGTCGCCGACGGCTACGTCTCCTTCGCCTCGGAACCCGGACGGTTGATGTTTTGCGGGTCGCCGAGGCGATACCAGCCTCGATGGTTCCGCTCCCCGCCCATGGCTGGGGTCAAGGAAGAAAACGCCGACTGCACGAACTACCTGAACTATGTCGCGCAGGCGCCCGACGGCCTGTTCCTGATCTGTATCGTTCACGACGGCATATCGAGCTGGGTCCGCGCCGACACGTAGCCTCGTCAGTCGCGGGTCTGCCGGGGCAGACCGAGCAGTCGGCGGCTCAGATCGGTAACCCGGTCGAGCAGTGTGTCGTCGTCGATGTCGGCGACCAACGGATGCATGACCGCGGTGCTGAGCGCGCCGGAGAACATCGCCGCCTCGATCCGGCCGTCGAGGCCCGCATCGCTCAGTAGCACCCGGTACAGGCGGTCCATGAAAAGCTGAAACGGCTTGTGCTCGGCCAGCAGCCGGACGACGACGGGGTCGAATTGCAGCGTGCGCACCAATCGGCGGTCGCGAACGGCCATCTCAATCACGCCCACCAGCAAGGCATCTCGTGCTTGAGGCCCGTCGTCGTAGGCTTCGGCCGCCTCGAGCGCGGGCGCGAGGCGGCCGAGTTCGCGCTCGGTCACGGCGATGACGATCTGCTCTTTGGTGCGGAACTGATGGTAGACAGCAGCTTTCGTGATGCCGACGGCGTCGGCGATCATCTGCAGCGACGTGCCGCTGACCCCGTGGGTGGCGATCAGGTCCAAGGCGGCGTCGAGCACGCGCGTCCGGGCCGCGCTGTGCGCGATCAACCAGAATTGCTCACCGGCGACCGGCTGCCGTGCTGTTCCCACGCACCGAGACTAGACGACGCTATTGACCGAGGCTAGCCGATCGGCTAGCTTCGCTCACTAGCCGAGCTCGTGCGGTGATCTCGTGCGGGGAAGGAGTACCGATGTCCGATCTCGGACGAAACGATGCAGGCGCTGACCAATCTGCGCGCACCGCGCCCCGGCGGACCGACGGCGAGCTGATCCTGCTCTGGACGTTGCCGGTGGCGCTGATCCTCTGGATCGCCTCCTTCTTCCTGTTTCCCGGCTTCAACCCGCCGATGTCGCCCACCATGCCGGCGGACCAGGTTGCCGCGTTCTATCGCGATCCGGCCCACCTTCCCGAGATCCGCTACAGCATGATCCTGTTCAACTGGTTCGGCGTGTGCCTGGTCCCGATCCTGGCGCTGATCGTGCTGCAGATCCGCCGCATGGCACATCGGACGCCGATCTTCTCGTACGCGATGTTGGGTTGCGCGGCCGGCGGTCCGACACTGTTTCTCGTCGCCAACGTCTGCTGGTTACTGGCCGCTTTTCGGCCGGAACGCAGCCCGGCGCTGACCCAGCTGCTCAACGACCTGGGCTGGATGACCTTCACCATCCTCGTCCCGTTCCTGATCGGCCAAAGCGTAATCTTGGCGCTGGCAATCTATTTCGATGATCAGCCGCGTCCGGTATTCCGCCGCTGGGTGGCCCACTTCAATCTCGTGGTGGCGGCCGCGCTGGTTCCCGCCGCCTTCGTCGGCGTGTCGTTGACCGGCCCGCTGGCCTGGGACGGGCTCTTGTCCTTCTGGGTCAAAAACGTGGCGATCGCCGTCTGGATCGTCGTGACGGGCGTGGTGTTGGGGCAAGCCGTCTACCGGGAGCGCGCCGAGAACGCCGGGCGCGCAGAGGAACTGGTCGACGCATGAGCGCGGTGATCACACCGCCGTCCGTGCCGGCCACGCCGCCCGCCGGACCGCTGCACCGGCGATTCGCCTGGCATCTGCGGCACAACCCCAAACGCGAACTCTGGCTGGCGTGGTGGACGCTCGTGGTGTTCTACAACATCTTCTTTCCGATGTTCTTCATCGTGGCGCAAGTCCAGCCGCCGCCGCAGCCCACCTGGGATCTGGCGACGCAAGCCCATTGGTTCTCGGAGCGCCACCTCGGCATACCGTTTGGCTTCGGCGTCATCTTCGCCATCAGCGGAATGATCGCGATTAACAACGCCCTCATCGCGTACTCGATGCGGCGCATGTCCGTCAGTCCCGCGTTCGGCTACAGCTATCTGATCATCTACTCGCTCAGCGCGGTTCCCGGCATGCTGCTGCTCAACATCGCGCTGATCGTGGGGACGTTGCGACCCGAGCGAGACCCCGAAGCGCTCGGTTGGCTCTACGACTTCGCGTTCCTGTCTTTCGACGGGACCATGGGGGTGTTCCTGATCGGGTCGCTGATCTGGATGGTGGCGATCCTGCTCGACAGGAATCGCGTGTTCCCCAAGTGGTTCGGCTATCTCAACCTGTGTAACGCGCTGACCGAGGTTGTCGTGGCGCCTTGCTGGATCTTTCGGCGGGGCATCTTGGCCTGGAACGGCCAGATCGCCTGGTGGCTGGACATGGTGGTGTTCGGCATCTACCAGGTCACGTTCATCGTCATGCTGTTCCAGATGATCCGGCGCGAAGACTTCGGCACCGGACCGCTGCCCGACCACCCCCGCAAGGAGGTGGCCACACGATGACGGACCTCGCCGATTCGAACAAGCGCGCCGTGCCGGGCCAGCCGGACATGTGGGCCTTCGTGCTGTTCGAAACGCTGGTCTTCACAGCGTATTTCGGGTTCTACTTGTTCTACCGCGCCCACAATCCCGAGCTCTTCTTGCACTCGCAGGCGCAGCTGGATTTGCGGATCGGGGTCTTCAACACGCTCGTCTTGTTGCTGAGCTCCTGGTCGGTGGCGCGCTGCGTTCAGTCGGCCCGGGCCGGCGCCTACCGGGCGGCGCTCAAGGACGTGTACATCACGGCCGCCTTCGCCGCAATGTTCCTCTTTTTCAAGGTGTTGGAGTGGGCCCGGCTGGTCGGCATCGGGCACGGGTTCGACAGCGACGACTTCTTCACCTATTACTTCTTTCTCACCGGCATCCACTTCGTGCACCTGCTGATCGGCTTCGTCGCGCTCGGCGTCATCGTTTACCAAATCCGCAGAGCGGCGCGAAAAGCGCAGCGGCCCATCCAAGCCCAGCAACTCGTCGAAACCTGCGCGACCTATTGGCACACCGTTGATTTCCTATGGGTGCTCATCTTCGCGCTGCTGTACGTGGTGAGGTGATCGCAATCAAATTCAACAAGCGGCTGATGATCGTATGGCTCGTCCTCTCGGCGCTGACGCTGGCCTACCTATGGATAGATCACTCCGCCGGCGGATTGCTGAAGTCCAGCGCGGTGGTGACGTCGAGCGTCATCGTGATCGCACTCATCAAGGTGCGCATCATTTTTCGCGAGTTCATGGAGGTGCGAAACGCTCCGGTCCTGCTGTGCCGACTCACCGATGCGTGGGTGGCGCTGGTCGGCGCCGTCTTGCTCGGCTGCTACTTCGTCGGCATGCAGGTCTGACTCAGGCCACGGGTGCGACGGCGTCGGCGGTCGTGAACGTCAGGTGCAGCTCGCTCAAACCCCGCAGGATGTACGTCGGCTCGTAGGTGTAACGACGCTCGGTGGCCGGCCCGTGGTGGGCCTCGTTGATTTCGATGTGCGGCATGCGATCCAGGATCCGCTCGATCGACACGCGACCCTCGACGCGGGCCAGGGGGCCACCGGGGCAGGAGTGCACACCGCGCGCGAACGCCATGTGTTCGCGGACGTTCTTGCGGCGCAGGTCGAACTCGTGCGGGTTGTCGAATCGGCGCGGGTCGCGGTTGGCGGCGCCCGGCAGGATCATGACCACGGTGCCGGCGGGGATGTCGACTCCGCCGATGCTGGTCGCCTTGCGGGCCAGGCGTGAGTCGCTCTTCACCGGGCTGTCCATCCGCAGCGACTCCTCGATGAAGCCCGGGATCAGGCTGCGGTCGTCACGCAGCTGCTGCTGAATGTCCGGCCGGTCGCCGAGCACCTGCAGGGCGGCGCTGAGCAGCTTGGCCGTGGTCTCCTGGCCGGCGGCGAAGAGGAACGTCGCCGAGCGGACGACCTCGATCACCGGGGGCGTCGAGCCGTCCGGGTACTTCGCCTCGGCGAGGAAGGTCAGGACGTCGCCGCGCGGCTCGCGACGCCGATCCTCGATGTAGTGACAGAATTTGTCGTCGAGCCACTCCAGCGGGTTGATGCCGACCGACTCGTGGTCCAGCGCGCCCACCCGCGCGCCAGGACGATCGGCACCCAACACGGTGCGGAACTCCTTGTGGTCCTCCTCCGGCACACCGAGCAGGTCCGCGATCACCAAGGTGGCGAACGGCTTTGAGTATTCGGCGATGAACTCGCACTCACCGAGGCCGAGGAACTCGTCGAGCTGACGGTCGGCGAGGCGCCACATGAACTCCTCGTTCTGCTTGAGTCGGCTCGGCGTCAGCAGTTTGGCGAGCACCGACCGGGCCTTGGTGTGGTCCGGCGGATCCATGGTGACCATGTGCTCGAACATCGGGAACGAACTGCGGTGCGCGTCGATCTGTGCGCTGATGTCGTCGCCTTCGGGGGTGAACGGCAGCGGAGGGAACGGCCCGCCGAGCGCGACGATGTTGGAGAACGTCTCGGGATCCTTGTAGACCTCGCAGGCTTCGTCGTAACCGGTGATCGCAACGACGCCGTAGTGCGGCAGCCGCAGCACCGGGTTCTGGCTGCGCAGATAGTCGAAGTACGGGTGCGGATCTGGGACCAGAGACGGATCGGTGAAGAAGTCGATCGACTCGAAGGTGCTCATCGGATTGCGTCTCCCTGGGCTGGGTTTACCGGTGGTATCGGCGGCAAGCGGTACCGCCGCGGTGAATTCGAAATCGGAAATGTGCTGAGCACCTGCTTAGCATGGCGGTAATGTCAGGGTCAAGATCGAGGGTGTCGCGCCACGATACGATCCGTGTGGTCGGCACGGGATGGCACACAGTACGGAGCAGGGACATGACATCTGCCCGCAGGATCGGGGCGCCGGACGCGAAAAACCGCGGGTTGTTGCTCGACGCCGCCGAGCAATTGATGCTCGAAGAGGGCTATGCCGCGGTGACCTCCCGTCGCCTCGCGAACAAGGCGGGGCTGAAGCCTCAGCTCGTGCACTACTACTTCCGCACCATGGAGGAGTTGTTCCTCGAGGTCTTCCGCCGCCGCGCCGAGGAAGCGCTCGACGTGCATGCGCGACTGCTGCAATCGCCGCAGCCGCTGTGGGCGCTGTGGCGGTTCGGCACCGACCCCGCGTTTACCCGGATCTCCATGGAATTCATGGCGCTGGCAAACCACCGTAAGGAGATGCGTGCCGAAATCGCCTATTACGCCCAGCGCCTCCGCGAGGACCAGCGCCAGGCGGTGACGGCCGCGTTGGAGCGGTATGGGGAAGTCAGGGAAGACATGCCGCCGGTGGTATGGACGGTCCTGATGAGCAGCCTGTCGTGGTTCCTGGTGCTCGAGCAGGCGGTGGGCATTCATGGTGGCCACGCCGAAACCGTGGCGCTGGTCGAAAGTTATCTGCGTCGCCTGGAAGGCGAGCCGCGCCCCATGGAAGATATCCCGCAAACCTGGGTGGTTCACCAATGCCGCAGCGAGCAGAGCACACCCTTGGGACCGTCCTTGGATACGACGACGGCGCCATCGACCGCCAAGTCGCAGTGAAGGTTTGGCGTTCCGGGTTCGGTACCGGTGCTCGCCACGACCATCGCATACACGTCAGGTTTTGACAGGTCCAGCTCGTAACTCCACGGCTTGCCCGGTGCGAGGTCGACGTCGACGTGCGGCGTGAACGAGTAGGGGTTGTGGCTGTAGTCGGCGAAAATGGCCGGCTCATGGTCCAGGTAATAGATGCTGGTGTAGATCGGGTTCTGCGTGGAGACCGTGTACTTGACGTGGTGCATGACGAGGTCGTCGGCATGTGCCCGGCCGCTTCCCGCCAGCACACCCGCTGCGACCAAGAGGGAAGCCGACGACAGGACCGACCCGACGCGCATCGCCGTCCTCATTTTGATGGTCATGACGCTCCTCCGGCTGCCGGGCGAGGTTTGCTGTTGCGGGTCATGACCCGTTCCGCGGCCTGCCAGTGCGGGTCGGCAACCCATAACCGTGCAAAGGATGCTATCGCCTCCTCGGGGGAAACTCCGCGGATCACCCGCTTTATCTCGGTCGCCGGGAGGCGGGCGAGCGACCGTGCCACAGAACGCCACCCTTGGTCGGGCGAGTCGAAGACGGCGCGAGGCAACACTTTGTCCACCAGGCCGAGTCGCTCGGCGTCCGCCGCGCTCAGCGCGGTTCCCGAGCCGGCCAACAAGAGCGCCTTGCTCTTTCCGACCAGCGCGGCCAACCGCTCGGCCCCGCCCCACGCGGGCATGATCTCGAGCTGCACCTGGTTGAAGGCGATCTTGATGTCGTCGGCGGCCACCCGGATGTCGGCGGCGACGGCGACCTCGGCACCCCCACCGAAGGCATGACCGTTGAGCGCGGCGACGACGGGAGCGGGGAAGTCCGCCAACTGATCGCAGATGGACCGCATGCGCCGGGCCATCGCCGCGGCGTCTTCTTCGGTCCGCAGCGCGCTCAGTTCCTTGAGGTCACCGCCGGAGACGAAAGCGTGCTCTCCGGCGCCCTTGATCACCAGCGCCTGGGCGCCCGCCGCCGCGTCGAGCGCCTTCTCCAGCTGGTCCATGGTGTCCAGGCCGATCGCGTTGCGCGCGTGCGGACGGTCGATGGTGACCACCGCCAGCCCGTCGTCGATCTCCAGGTCCACCATGCGTCATCGCTCCTCGACACCAACCCGATATTGGCATTCTCTTTTCGCGAGAATAACATCATCGCTGCAGGCAAAAGAATTTTCGCTGGGAGGATGGAGGTGACTCGGTGCGGAACCGAACAGTGGCCGCCGGAGCGGTCCTCATCGCTGCCTTGCTGGGGGCATGCACTTCGCATCCACCGACCCACATCTCCAGCACGGCATCGGTGACCGTGAACGGTCACGATCGAACCTTCCACATCGTCAAGTGTGGTCAGGTGCAGTGGACTCGGATGATCGACATCGGCAGCGAATTCTCCGGTGCCAAGGTCGTCGTCGACGAGAACGCGCAGCCGGCGACGACCCAGTCCGTGCGCATCCGGAACGTGGGTGGGTTCAGCGGGATGTACTCGCAGGGTGGCGACGGCAACGCCGACATGAGCATGACCGGCGACAAATTCACCGTCAGCGGCACCGCCAACGGCTACCAGACCGACAAACCCAATGAACCCGCCACCGCCACGTTCAAAATCATCGTGACGTGCTGACATCGCGCCGAACCGGGCTCGGCGGGGCGCACACGTTGCGGTTGGGCACCTGTAGAGAATAGTATTCTCACAAATCAAGAAGGAGGATTCCATGGGCCAGTTGTCCCACAAGGTGGACGTTCCGTTCCCGATCTTCGACGCGGATAACCACCTCTACGAGCCGCCGGAGGCGCTGACCAAGTTCCTGCCTAAGGAATACAAGGACTACGTCCAATACGTGCAGGTCAACGGTCGCACCAAGATCGCCATCCGCGGCCAGATCAGCAACTACATCCCCAACCCGACCTTCGAGGTCGTCGCCCGGCCGGGCGCCTGGGAGGAGTACTTCAAGTACGGCAACCCGGACGGCAAGAGCAAGCGCGAGCTGTTCGGCGAGCCGATGCGCGCCATCCCGGCGTTCTTCGAGCCCGGCCCGCGCCTGGAGACGATGAACGAGCTGGGCCTGGACAAGACGCTGATGTTCCCGACGTTGGCCAGCCTCCTGGAGGAGCGTCTGCGTGACGACCCGGTCGCCATCCACGTCCTGGTGCACGCGCTGAACCAGTGGCTGGACGAGGTCTGGGGCTTCAACTACCAGAACCGCATCTTCACCACGCCCGTCATCACGTTGCCGATCGTCGAGAAGGCGATCGAGGAGCTGGAGTGGGCGGTCAAGCGTGGCGCCCGCGCCATCCTCATCCGCCCGGCTCCGGTCCCCGGCTTCCGCGGTCCGCGGTCGTTCGCGGTGCCCGAGTTCGACCCGTTCTGGGAGCGGGTCGTCGAGCACGACGTGCTGGTCGGCATGCACTCGTCCGACAGCGGCTACTCCCGGTACACCTCCGAGTGGGACGGTGCCGACCAGGAGATGCTGCCGTTCCAGACCAACGCGATGGGCATCCTCAACGAGTGGCGGCCGATCCAGGACTCGGTGGGGTCGTGGGTGATTCACGGCGCGCTCTACCGGCATCCCAAGCTGAAGGTCGCGATCGTCGAGGCCGGCTCGAAGTGGATGACCCCGTTGCTGGACGGCCTGGCGGAGGTCTTCCGCAAGGCCCCGGAGGCGTTCCCGAGTGACCCGGTCGAGATGGTCAAGAGCCGGATTCACGTCAGCCCGTTCTTCGAGGACGGCATCGACGATCTGGTCAACCTGGTCGGTGTGGATCAGGTGCTCTACGGGTCGGACTGGCCGCACCCCGAGGGGCTGGCGGAGCCGACCTATTACATCGAGGCGCTGTCGCACCTGTCCACTGAGGACCAGGCAAAGATCATGGGCGGCAACCTCGGTCGACTCGTCACGGTGTGAGCCCCGGTCGGCGACGATGCAGAGCGCGCAGCGCGATGAGGAGGAGCTGACCAATCGAGCCCCGGTCGGCGACGATGCAGAGCGCGCGGCGCGATGAGGAGGAGCCGGCCAATCGAACCTGAGTGGCGGACCATCCCCGAGATGGTCTTGAGCGCGGCGGACCGCTTCGGCGACGCAGAAGCAGTCGTCGACGGTCCGCTGCGCCTCACCTTCACCGAAGTCGTCGAGCGGATACGCTGTGCCGCAGGCGCTTTCGCGGAAATCGGCATCGACAAGGGTGACCGGGTCGCGATCTGGGCGCCCAACTCGGCCGAGTGGATCATCGCGGCGTTCGGGTTGCTCACGGCCGGCGGCGTGCTCGTCCCGGTCAACACCCGGTTCAAGACCGAGGAAGCCGGCGACATCATCGTCCGCAGCAAGGTGAAGGCCGTCTTCGTCCAAAAGGGCTTTCTGGACCAGGATTACACCGCGCCGGCCGGGACACCGGTCATCGATCTGAAGTCCGACTTTTTGTCCAGCGGTTCGCCCTTCGAGCGGCCGGTCAGCGGCACCGACATCTCCGACATCATCTTCACCTCGGGCACGACCGGCCGCCCCAAGGGGGCGATGCTGAACCACGGCCAAACGCTGCGGATGTACGAGGAGTGGGCGACGCTTGCGGATCTGCGCGAGGGCGATCGCTACCTGCAGATCAACCCGTACTTCCACACGTTCGGCCTGAAGGCGGGGCTGGTGACGTCCTTCCTGCGCGGCGCGACGATGCTGCCGGTCGCGGTCTTCGACATCGACACCGTGGTGGAACTCATTGACCGCGAACGCATCACGATGCTTCCGGGGCCGCCGACCCTATACCACTCATTGCTGGGCGTCGGCGACAAGTCCAAGCTGTCGACGCTGCGGGCGGCGGTGACCGGCGCCGCCGACATCCCGGTCGAACTCGTCCGTCGCATCCACGGCGAACTGCCGTTCGAGACGTTGATGACCGGCTACGGACTCACCGAGGCCGGCAACGTGACGCTGTCGCGGCCCGGGGATTCCTTCGAGGATGTCGCCACCACCGCTGGCCTGCCCTGCGACGGAGTCGAGGTGCGCATCGCCGATGACGGCGAAGTGGTGGTCCGCGGCTACGGCGTCATGCAGGGCTACCTCGACGACCCGGCCGCCACGGCCCAGGCGATCGATGCCGAGGGGTGGCTGCACACCGGGGACCTGGGAAGTTTCGACGACGCCGGGCGGCTGCGCATCGTCGGCCGCAAGAAGGACATGTTCATCGTCGGCGGCTTCAACGCCTATCCCGCCGAGATCGAGGGTTTTCTGCTCAACCACCCCGCCGTCGCGCAGGCGGCCGTCATCGGTATCCCCGACGAACGGATGGGCCAGGTGGGCAAGGCGTTCGTGGTCCGCAAGGGTGAGGTCAGCGCCGACGAATTGATCGGCTGGTGCCGCGACCGCATGGCCGGGTTCAAGGTGCCGCGCGCGGTACAGTTCCTTGATTCACTCCCACTCAACGCGACGGGGAAAGTGATGAAGGACCAACTTCGATGAATAACGGCGATATTCATTCGATGGTGATCGCGTCGGACTACCGCGTCCCGGACCCGTCGCGAGTATGGCCGCTGCTGGAACGCAACAAGGCGGCCCTGGCCGACATCGGCGCGCACCACGTGCTCGTCTACACCTCGACTCACGACTACGGCCGGGTCCTGGTGATGATCGGGGTCCACAGCCGTGAGCCGATCGTCGAGCTGCTGCGCTCGCGGGTCTTCTTCGATTGGTTCGACGAAGCCGGTGTCGACGACATCCCCGCGGTGTTCGCCGGCGAGATCATCGACCGGTTCATCGCCCAGCCGCCGCAAACCCCGGCGGCGCCGGGCGTCGTGGTGGCCGCCATCGCGTCCGTCAACGACGTGACCCTGCTGACCTCCGAAGTCAGCACGGCGATCGACAGGTTCACCACGGCCGGCATCCGAAAGACCTGGGTGTTCCAGGCTTTCGACGACGACCACGAGGTGCTGATCCTGCAGGAGTTCCCCGACGAAGAACGCGCGCGGGAGTGGATCGACCACCCGGACGCCGCGGCGCAGTGGATGTCGGGAGCGGGCATCGGCGCCTACCCCCCGCTGTTCGTCGGCCGGTTCTCCGACATGATGCGCATCGAGGCGGACTGAGGTTCGCCGGTGTTCGTGTGCCTGTGTAACGGGGTCACCAGCCAGACCGTGACCGAGGCCGTCGAGTGCGGGGCGTCGACCACCAACGAAGTCGCCCAGGCGTGCGGAGCGGGCACCGACTGCGGTCGCTGCCGGCGGACGGTGCAAGCCATCCTGCGGTCATCGTCCCCGGAGCGGACGCCCAATCCGCGGTAGAACTTCAGCGGCGCGGACTGCCGTCCGGTGACGTCGGTTGGACGAGTTCGACCAGCAGGTGGGGAATCTCGAGCCGCGGCAGCACCACCTCGACGAAAACCATGCGGTCTTTGTGTTCGGCGGCGGCGGTCAGCGCGTCGTCGAGCTCCCCGTAGGTCTGGACCGAAAACGCCAGGTGGTCGGTGACGCCCAGCGCGTGCGGGACGTCCGTCCACTTCCAACTGACGATGTCGTTGTAGGGCGCCGTCTCGCCGTGGATGGCGCGCTCGACGGTGTAGCCGTCGTTGTTGACCACCACGATAACGGGGGAGAGCCCCTCGCGTGAGAAGGTGCCGAGCTCCTGGACGGTCAGTTGCGCGGCGCCGTCCCCGATCAGCAACACCGTGCGGCGGTCCGGATGCGCGACGGCGGCCCCCAGCGCGGCCGGCAACGTGTAACCGATTGAGCCCCAAAGAGGTTGGCCGATGAAGGTGACACCGTGCGGCAGCCGGTGATCGGCCATGCCGTAGAAGGAGGTGCCCTGGTCGGCGAGCACCACGTTGCCCGGTGTGAGGGCCCGGCAAAGCCGATCCCACAGCATTTTCTGGGTCAGGGGTTGATCGCGGGGCGGGGGCGGCGGGAGTGGCGCGGCCGGCGGCGACGCCACCGGTGGCGACGCGGTCCCGCGCCGGACCAGGATGGTGGCCAGCGCCTCGAGCGCGGCGCCCATCTCCAACGGCGCGAAGACTTCTCCGGCGACGCTGCTTTGGTATTGCCCGACGTCGATGGTCCGGGCCGGGTCGATCCGCTGGCTGAAGAAGCCGCTCACCATGTCGGTGAACACCACCCCGGCGGTGACCAACACGGGCGCCTCTTCGATCGCGGTGCGCACCGCCGGTGCGGTGGCCGATCCCGCGTAGATCCCCAGGAAATTCGGTGAGCTTTCGTCGAGCAGGCTCTTCCCCCACATCAGCGTGGCGTGCGGCACGACGTCCGCGGCCAACAACGCCTCGAGTTCTTTGATCGCCTGCAGGCGGTGCACAAGCAGGTCGGCGAGGACGGTCAACCGGTGGCCGCCGATGAGCTCGGTCGCGGCCTCGACGAACATCGCCAGCGCGCGCGGGCTGGTGCCGCCGCTGTAGCGGGGCAGCGGAGCTTCGGGCGGCTCGGTGGGGAAGCGGGCCACGTCGGTGGACAGCAGGATGTATCCGGGTCGCTTCTGCTCGCGCACCTCGCATAGCACCCGGTCGATCTCCCGGCGGGCCGTTGCGGGCATGAGATTGGCCTGGGCGCAGGTGATTTCGCGGCTGACCCGGAAGAAGTGTTCGAAGTCCCCGTCGCCGAGGGAGTGGTGCAGCGCCCGGCGGGTGCCCTGCGCGTCCTTGGACGGGCCGCCGACGATGTGCACGACGGGCACCTGCTCGGCGTAGCTGCCCGCGATCGCGTTGGCCGCGGACAGCTCACCGACGCCGAATGTCGTTACCAACGCCGACATTCCGCGCAGCCGTCCATACCCGTCGGCGGCGTAGCCGGCGTTCAGCTCGTTGGCGTTGCCGACCCAGCGCAGGCTGGGGTGGGCGATGATGTGGTCGAGGAACTCCAGGTTGTAATCACCGGGAACGCCGAAGATCTCGGAGACGCCGAGTTCGGCGAGACGGTCCAACAGGTAGTCACCGACGGTGTAAGCGGGATCGGTCGCGGCATCAGTCACAGGCACGACGGTACGCTCGGCCGAATCCATTACGGGCGGGACGCCGGGCCAGTATCGTGCGGGCCATGGCACTCAAAGAATCCCGCGACATCGTGATCGAAGCCAGTCCCGAGGAGATTCTGGACGTCATCGCCGATTTCGAATCGATGCCCGAATGGTCGGAACCGCACCAGAGCGCGGAGGTCCTCGAGACCGGCGACGACGGGCGGCCCCGCCAAGTCAGGATGAGGGTCAAGGTCGCCGGGATCACCGACGAACAGGTGGTCGCCTACACCTGGGCGGACAACGCCGTGAGTTGGACGCTGGTGAGCTCCTCGCAGCAGAAGGCGCAGGACGGGAAGTACACCCTGATACCGCAGGGCGACAAGACCCTGGTGAAGTTCGAGCTGCTGGCGGACCCGAACGTGCCGCTGCCCGGCTTCGTGCTGAAGCGTGCCGTGAAGGGGACGATCGACTCCGCCACCAAGGCCCTGCGCGAGCGGGTGCTCACGGTCAAGAAGGGCAAGTAGTCACGGTGGGCGGCGGCCCGCTGGCCGGGGTGCGGGTCATCGAACTCGGCGGCATCGGACCGGGGCCGCACGCGGGAATGCTGCTGGCGGACCTGGGCGCCGACGTGGTGCGGGTGCGGCGGCCGTCGGGCGGCCTCGAAATGCCGGCCGAGGGCCGGGACTTGTTGCATCGCGGCAAGCGGATCGTCGACCTCGACGTCAAGACGCAACCGCAGGCCCTGCTCGAGCTGGCCGCCAAGGCCGACGTGTTGCTGGACTGCTTTCGCCCCGGCACGTGCGAGCGGCTCGGAATCGGTCCCGACGACTGCGCGGCGGCCAATCCGCGCCTGGTCTTCGCGCGGATCACCGGCTGGGGGCAGGACGGGCCGCTGGCGCGCACGGCGGGTCACGACATCAACTACCTGTCGCAGACCGGCGCGCTCTCGGCGCTCGGCTACGCCGACCGTCCGCCGATTCCGCCGCTGAACCTGGTCGCCGACTTCGGTGGCGGCTCGATGCTGGTGGTGTTCGGCATCGCCGTCGCCCTCTACGAACGGGAACGGTCGGGCAAGGGTCAGGTCATCGACGCGGCGATGGTCGACGGGGTGAGTCTGTTGGCCCAGATGATGTGGACGATGAAGTCCACTGGCGCACTGCGCGACCGACGCGAATCCTTCCTGCTCGACGGCGGCGCCCCGTTCTACGGTTGCTACGAGACCGCCGACGGCGGATACGTGGCCGTCGGCGCCATCGAGCCGCAATTCTTCGCGGCGTTGCTCGCCGGGCTCGGCCTGTCACCCGAGGACGTGCCCGGCCAGCTCGACAAGGATTCCTACCCACGGATGCGCGAGATCTTCACGAAACGGTTCGCGAGCCGAACCCGCGACGAATGGGTGCGCACGTTCGCCGGCACCGATGCGTGCGTCACCCCGGTGCTGACATGGACCGAAGCCGCGACCGACGACCACCTGCGGACGCGGTCCACCGTCATCACCGCCCACGGCGTCGACCAGGCCGCACCCGCCCCGCGCTTTTCGCGAACACCCCCCGGGCCGGTCGAGCGACCCCCGGCGGCGACGACACCGCTTGACGAAATCAACTGGTAGGCCATCGATTACGACGAACCGATCCATGCCCGGGCCGGCGTTGCTAAATTTGATCCCAGTGGCCGTAAAAGCATCACGCGAATTTGTCGTCAACGCGCCGCCAGAAGTGGTCATGGAGGCGCTGACAGATGTCGGCGTCCTCTCGTCCTGGTCACCGCTGCACAAGAACATCGAAGTGATCGACCGGTATCCCGACGGCCGGCCCCACCACGTCAAGACCACCATCAAGATCCTGGGGCTCGTCGACAAGGAGATACTGGAATATCACTGGGGCCCGGACTGGGTCTGCTACGACGCCAAAGGAACCTCCCAGCAGCACGGTCAGCACGTCGAATACAACCTCAAACCCGAAGGCGTCGGCCAGACCCGAGTGCGCTTCGACATCACCGTCGAACCGGGCCGGCCCATGCCCGCGTTCATCGTCCGGCGGGCCAGCGAAAGCGCCCTCGACGGGGCGGAAAAGGGATTGCGCGAAATGGTGATGCGCGGCACCCGTCCCGCCGAGCCCGACTAGCCGGCGTCTGTGGTTTTCGGCCCTCGCCGGCCGCGGCGCTGTAGTTAACTTGTTAGCAGTGGCTGTACAAGCATCGTCGGAAATCGTGATCGATGCGCCTCCGGAGGTCATCATGGAGGCGCTCGCCGATATGGACGCGGTGCCCTCATGGTCGTCGGTGCACAAGCGGGTCGAGGTCATCGACAAGCACCCCGACGGGCGACCGCACCACGTGAAGGTCACGATCGCGGTGACCGGCATCCACGACACCGAACTGCTCGAATACCACTGGGGGCCCGACTGGATGGTGTGGGACGCCCACAAGACGGCCCAGCAACACGGCCAGCACGGGGAGTACAACCTGAGCCGGCTGGGCGACGACCGGACGAGGGTGCGCTTCACCATCACCGTCGAACCGTGGGCCCCGCTGCCGGAGTTCTGGGTCGCGCGGGCCCGCAAGAAGATCCTGCACTCCGCGCTGGAGGGCTTGCGCAAGCGGGTGATGGGGCCTCGGGGCTTCGGCCCGGCTAGGTAGCGTCGCGCAGTGCGGCCAGTCGCTTGATCGCCTCATCGAGCGTGTCGTCGCGTTTACAGAAGGTGAAGCGCACCAAGTGATTCCACACGTCGGCCGGCCCGCGTGCCGTGTCCGGGTCGCAGAAGGCCGACATCGGGATGGCTGCGACCCCCACCTTTTCGGGTAGCGCCGCGCAGAACGCGGCGCTGTCGTCGTAGCCCAGCGGGCGGGGATCGGCGCACAAGAAGTACGTGCCGGCGCTGTCGTGCACCTCGAACCCGACGTCGATCAGCCCGGCGGCCAGCCGATCGCGCCTGGCCTGCAACGTGGCGCGCAGGTCGTCCACCCAGGCGCCCTCCTGCTCGAGCGCCAAGGCCACGGCCGGCTGGAACGGCGCGCCGCCGACATAGCTCAGATACTGTTTGGCCGCGCGCATACCGGCGATGAGTTGCGCTGGGCCGCAAGCCCATCCGATCTTCCAGCCGGTGCAGTTGAACATCTTGGCCGCGCTGGAGATCGTGATGGTCCGCTCGGCCATGCCGTGCAAGCCGGCCAGCGGCACGTGCTGGCGCCCGTCAAACACGAGGTGTTCGTACACCTCATCGGTGATCACCAACAGGTCGGCCGCGACGGCGATCTCGGCGATGGTGGCCAGCTCGGCCGCGCTGAGCACCGTGCCGGTCGGATTGTGCGGCGAGTTGACGATCAGCGCGCGGGTCCGTGGCGTCACCGCCCGGCGCAGCGCGTCGGCGTCCAGGGCGAAGTCGCGACCGTGGGGGACCAGCGGCACGGCGACCCGCCGCGCGGAGGCCATCGCCACCACGGGCGAGTAGGAGTCGTAGAACGGCTCGATGAGCACGACCTCCGAGCCGGGCTCGACCAGGCCGATCACCGCCGAGGCGATGGCCTCGGTCGCCCCGACCGTCACCAGCACCTCGGTGTCGGGGTCGTACTCGATGCCGTACTGGCGGTGGCGCTGGGCGGCGATCGCGTGTCGCAGCGGCGCGATGCCGATCCCCGGCGGGTACTGGTTGACGCCGTCGGCGATGGCCTCCTGGGCGGCCTTCAGCATGGCCGGCGGCCCGTCCTCGTCGGGAAACCCCTGGCCGAGGTTCACCGCTCCGATCCGCGCGGCCAGCGCCGACATCTCGGCGAACACCGTGGTCGCGTACGGGCGCAGTCGCGAGACCGTCATGGTCGTCGAGCTTAACTTCCTGCGCCCAGCGTGACTGCACCGTCACGTTCGGCGCCGAACGTGACTGTCGCGTCACGCTCGAGGCTCTGACCAGCGCCAACCTGCTCAACCAACAGGTTGGCCGGGCCTGCTGTTAGGGTGGTGCGGGACCTAGTCTTGAAGACGGGATTCGAACCCTATTCGCGAACAAGGAAGTCGTCATGTCCGAAGAAGCTTTCATTTATGAGGCCATCCGCACACCGCGGGGCAAGCAGCGCAACGGCTCGCTCAACGAGGTGAAGCCGCTCAACCTGGTCGTGGGCCTGGTCGACGAGCTGCGCCGGCGCTACCCCGACCTGGACGAGAACCTGATCAGCGACATGATCCTCGGTGTCGTGTCCCCGGTCGGCGACCAGGGCGGCGACATCGCCCGCACCGCGGTGCTGGCCGCGGGCCTGCCCGAGACCACCGGGGGCGTGCAGCTCAACCGGTTCTGCGCCTCCGGTCTGGAGGCCGTCAACACCGCCGCCCAGAAGGTGCGTTCCGGCTGGGACGACCTGGTGCTGGCCGGCGGCGTCGAGTCGATGAGCCGCGTCCCGATGGGCTCCGACGGCGGCGCGTGGGCGACCGACCCCGAGACCAACTACCAGATCGGCTTCGTGCCGCAGGGCATCGGCGCCGACCTGATCGCCACCATCGAGGGCTTCTCCCGCGACGACGTCGACGCCTACGCGCTGCGCAGCCAGCAGAAGGCCGCCGCGGCGTGGTCGGGCGGCTACTTCGCCAAGTCGGTCGTGCCGGTGCGCGACCAGAACGGCCTGGTCGTCCTCGACCACGACGAGCACATGCGGCCCGACACCACGCTCGAGGGCCTGGGCAAGCTCAAGACCGCGTTCGACGGCATCGGCGAGATGGGCGGCTTCGACGACGTCGCGCTCACCAAGTACCACTGGGTCGAGAAGATCAACCACGTCCACACCGGTGGCAACAGCTCGGGCATCGTCGACGGCGCCGCGCTGGTGCTGGTCGGTTCGGAGGCCGCCGGCAAGTCGCAGGGCCTGACGCCGCGGGCCCGCATCGTGGCCACCGCCACCAGCGGCTCCGACCCGGTCATCATGCTGACCGGCCCCACGCCCGCCACGCGCAAGGTGCTCGACCGCGCGGGCCTGACGATCGACGACATCGACCTGTTCGAGCTCAACGAGGCGTTCGCGTCGGTGGTGCTGAAGTTCCAGAAGGACCTCAACATTCCCGACGAGAAGCTCAACGTCAACGGCGGCGCCATCGCGATGGGCCACCCGCTGGGCGCCACCGGCGCCATGATCACCGGCACCATGGTCGACGAGCTCGAGCGCCGCAACGCGCGTCGCGCCCTGATCACGCTGTGCATCGGCGGCGGCATGGGTGTCGCCACCATCATCGAGAGGGTTTAAGACCATGGCAGAGAACACCATTGCGTGGGATAAGGACGCCGACGGCATCGTCACCCTGACGCTTGACGACCCCACCGGGTCGGCCAACGTGATGAACGAGCACTACAGCGAGTCCATGCACAACGCCGTCGAACGCCTTGCCGCCGAGAAGGATTCGATCACCGGCGTGGTGATCACCAGCGCGAAGAAGACCTTCTTCGCCGGTGGTGACCTGAAGGGCATGATCAACCTCGGCCCCGAGAACGCCGGCGAGGCGTTCGACACCGTCGAGTCGGTCAAGCGCGACCTACGTGCGCTGGAGACCCTGGGCAAGCCGGTGGTGGCCGCCATCAACGGCGCCGCACTGGGCGGCGGCCTGGAGATCGCGCTGGCGTGCCACCATCGGATCGCCGCCGACGTCAAGGGCAGCGTCCTGGGTCTGCCCGAGGTGACGCTGGGCCTGCTGCCGGGCGGCGGCGGGGTGACCCGCACCGTGCGGATGTTCGGCATCCAGAAGGCATTCATGGAGGTGTTGAGCCAGGGCACCCGCTTCAAGCCGGCGAAAGCCAAGGAGATCGGCCTGGTCGACGAGCTCGTCGGCTCGGTCGACGAACTGGTGCCCGCCGCCAAGGCGTGGATCAAGGCCAACCCCGATTCGCACGAACAGCCTTGGGACAAAAAGGGTTACAAGATGCCCGGCGGCACCCCGTCCAGCCCCGCGCTGGCGGGCATCCTGCCGTCGTTCCCGGCGCTGCTGAAGAAGCAACTGAAGGGCGCCCCGATGCCGGCGCCGCGGGCCATCCTGGACGCGGCCGTCGAGGGCGCGCAGGTGGACTTCGACACGGCCAGCCGCATCGAAAGCCGTTACTTCACCCAGCTCGTCACCGGCCAGGTCGCCAAGAACATGATCCAGGCGTTCTTCTTCGACCTGCAGCACATCAACGGCGGCGGTTCGCGCCCCGACGGCATCGAGCCGGTCAAGATCAACAAGATCGGTGTGCTGGGCGCGGGCATGATGGGCGCCGGCATCGCCTACGTGTCGGCCAAGGCCGGCTTCGACGTGGTGCTCAAGGACGTCGACATCGAGGCCGCCCAGAAGGGCAAGGGTTACTCGGAAAAGCTTGAGGCCAAGGCACTTCAGCGTGGCAAGACCACCGAGGAGAAGAGCAAGGCGCTGCTGGACCGCATCACGCCGACTGCCGACCCCGCCGAGCTGGCGGGCGTCGACTTCGTGATCGAGGCGGTCTTCGAGAACCAGGAACTCAAGCACAAGGTGTTCCAGGAGATCGAGGACATCGTCGAACCCAACGCGCTGCTCGGGTCGAACACCTCCACCCTGCCGATCACCGGTCTGGCGACCGGCGTCAAGCGGCAGGAGGACTTCATCGGAATCCACTTCTTCTCGCCGGTCGACAAGATGCCGCTGGTGGAAATCATCAAGGGCGAGAAGACTTCCGACGAGGCCCTGGCCCGGGTGTTCGACTACACGCTGGCGATCGGCAAGACGCCGATCGTGGTCAACGACAGCCGCGGGTTTTTCACCAGCCGCGTGATCGGCACGTTCGTGAACGAGGCGCTGGCGATGCTCGGCGAGGGCGTGGCCCCGGCCAGCATCGAGCACGCCGGTTCGCAGGCCGGCTACCCGGCGCCGCCGCTGCAGCTGTCCGACGAGCTCAACCTGGAGCTGATGCACAAGATCGCCGCGGCCACCCGCAAGGGCGTCGAGGACGCGGGCGGCACCTACGAGCCGCACCCGGCCGAGGCCGTCGTCGACAAGATGATCGAAATCGGACGGCCCAGCCGCTTGAAGGGCGCCGGCTTCTACGAGTACGTGGACGGCAAGCGGACCCGCCTGTGGCCCGGCCTGCAGGAGACGTTCAAGTCGGGCAGCGCGGAGATTCCGTTGCAGGACATGATCGATCGCATGCTGTTCGCCGAGGCGCTCGAGACGCAGAAGTGTCTGGACGAGGGCGTGCTGACCTCGACCGCCGACGCCAACATCGGCTCGATCATGGGCATCGGCTTCCCGCCGTACACCGGTGGTAGCGCACAGTTCATCGTCGGTTACTCCGGTGCCGGCGGCACGGGCAAGGATGCGTTCGTGGCCCGCGCCAAGGAACTGGCGGCCAAGTACGGCGAGCGGTTCCTGCCGCCGAAGTCACTGAGTTAAGTCCTGCCACGAGCGGACGTAAAAACCCTCGCACGCACGGCGTGTCGGGGGTTTTTACGTCTGCTCGCCGGTCAGGTGCGCCGTTGGAACAGGTAGTACCGAGCCGGGGTCTTCTCGGCGCGGTCCAGTTCGCGTTCCGCGCCCGCGGACAGCAACGTCCAGTTGGGAGTGAAGCGCCGTTCCATCTCGGCGTGGTCGATGCCGCGCACCCCGACGCGGCCGCCGGGCACGAACGCGATGATGAGCAGCCGGGCATGCGGGGCCGCCACGGCGCTGACCTCGCGGACGTAGGCGTCGCGATCCGCGTCGCTCATGTTGTGCAGGCAGGCGTTGTCGACGATCAGCTCGAAGTTCGCGCCGATTCCGGCCCGGCTCAGCTGGGTGACGTCGGCCTGGACGAAGTCGACGGCCGCGCCGGCCTTGGTGGCCTTGGCCCGCGCCCGCTCCAGGGGTTTGGCCACGAAATCCACCGCGGTGACGCGCCAGCCGTGCTGAGCGAGGTAGATCGAGCAGTCACCGGTACCGCATCCGAGTTCGAGGGCGGACCCGGCGGCAAGCGGGGCCGTGTCGCCGGTTCCCTCGACCAGGTCCCGCACACTGCGGGCCAGCGGGTGACCGTCCCATGGGGTGAAACCGATGCGGTAGAAGATCCGAAACAGCATCTGTTTGGAAGCCATAGCTCACCCTATGCCGCGCGGCGGATCACCTGCTATCGGCAGGCGGCGGCGATTCGGCGCCATTCCTCGCGCGGGAAGGCTCTCGGATCGGCCCGCAACACCTGGACGCAGACGTGATCGGCGCCGGCGGAACGATGTTCGGCGACCCTGCCCATGATGGCGTCTTCGTCACCCCAGGCGATGATCGCGTTGAACAGTCGATCGCTCACCTGCGCCACATCGTCTTCGGAGAAGCCGCTGCGCAGCAGGTTGTTCGCGTAGTTGGGCAACGCCAAATAGGACCGCAGCCACTCGGTTCCGATCTGACGCGCCTCGTCGGCGCTGTCGGTCAGGATGACCGTCTGCTCCGGCAGGAGCAGGGGGCCCTGGCCCAAAGTCGAACGGGCAGAAGCGGTGTGGTCGGGGGTGACCAGGTAGGGGTGGGCGCCCGCGGCGCGGCTCGCGGACAGCTTCAGCATCTTCGGTCCGAGCGCGGCAAGAACCCGGCGCCCGGTGGGAACCGGCCGCGGCGCGGCGTCCAACCCGTCCAGGAACGACGCCGTGGCCGCGAGCGGTTTGCGGTAGCGTCCGGGCTGGCCGGCGTCGATCAGCGGTGCGTGGCTGACGCCGATTCCGAGCAGGAAGCGGTCGCCGTGCTCAGCGGTGAGCGTCGCATAGGATTCGGCGACGTCGCCGGGCCCATGCATCCATAGATTCAGGATGCCGGTGGCGATCACGGTCCGCTTGGTCGCGGCGAGCAGATGACCGACCGAGTCGAACACCGGCCCACCGACGTCGGGAATCCACAGCGCGGGGAAGCCGAGTTCATCGAGTTCGGCTGCGGCGTCGGCGGATTCGGCCGGGTCGCCGTAGCGCAGTTGACTGCTCCAGATCCCAACACCGGTCAGTTCCATCTGAGGCCTTCCCTTCGTGGCACGCGCGCGGCCGCTCGGGTCCGCGGCCTACTGGACATGCTGTCAGACGTCGCTTCCGGCGTAGTCGGGGACCGGCATCGAGTCGTGCATGCGGACGCCCTTGGTGTTCAGCTTGGCCAGCGACCGGGACAGCGACCCCGGCATCGCCGAGATCAGTTGGGCTCCACGGGTTAACGCCCAGACTCCGGCGCGGGAACCGGGGATGATGCCCTTGGCCGCGCCGCGGGCGAAGGACCGGCTGCGATGCACCGGTTCGCGCATCTGCAGTTCGTAGGCGGCGAAGGCGCGCAGGTGGTCGCCGTCGGCGCGGGCGAGTTCTCCGGCGAGCACGTAGGCGCCGAGGACGGCGAGGCTGGTGCTGCCGCCCACCGCCGGCCCGGGGCAGTATCCGGCATCGCCGACCAGGGTGACGCGGCGGCGCGACCACCTGTCCGTGCGGAGCTGGGTGATGGAGTCGAAGTAGAAGGTGGGCGTGCGCTCGATTTCGGCCAGCCAGCCGTCCACCTGGTCATGCATCCCGGTGAACGCGTCGCGCAGTAACTCCTTCTGCCGCAACACATCGCGGTGGTCGTAGTCGGGTTCTTCCCGGCGGCGAAACAGAAACACCACCCGCGCGTCGTCCAGGTGGTCCGCAGTGTAGATACCGGCGAAGCGGCCGACGCCGACGTGGCCGACCATCTCGCCGGCCCGCACCAGCGCCTTGGGCGCCGACAGCACCGACAGGTATCCCCCGAGGAAGCGCGTCAGGCCGGCTTCCTCGCCGAAGGTCAGGCGCCGAACGTTGGAGTGCAGGCCGTCGGCGCCGACGATGACGTCGAAGGTGCGTGCCTCGGAGCGCTCGAACGCCACGGTGCCGTCGTGCTCGATCTCGGTGATCGAGTCGCCGAACAGGTACTCGACGTCGTCGCGGGCGGCGTCGTAGTAGATCTCGCTGAGGTCGTCGCGCATGATCTCCACGTGCCGGTCGGAGCTGGCGGCGTAGATCTTGGTGAGGTCGATGTCGGTGGCCCGCGGCCGGCCTTCTCGGTACAGCGCCAGGCGGGTGGTTCCGGTGGCCAGGGCCTCGATGCGGGGCAGGACGCCCATCTTCGCCGAGATCTCCATCGCCGGACGGAACAAGTCGACGGCGTGGCCGCCGGTTTTGCGCAGCGTCGGGGCGCGCTCGACGACGGTGACGTCGAAGCCGTAGCGGGACAGCCAGTACGCCAGCACCGGGCCGGCGACGCTGGCGCCGGAAATGAGTATCCGCACGATCCACCTCCCGCACTTACTTAACGTTCGGTAAGCATAGCATCCCACTTACCGATCGGTAAGTCAGATAAACTCGGGCGGGTGAGCAGGCCCCGGTCAGACACGCGCGAGCGGATTCAGGAGGTCGCTCGCGAGCTGTTTTTGCAGCGCGGCGTGCAGCGCACCAGCCTGCAGGACATCGCCAACCAGCTGGGCATCACCAAACCCGCGCTGTACTACCACTTTCCGTCACGCGAGGACCTGGTGCGCAGCATCCTAGTGCCGCTGATCGACGAGGGCGAGCGGTTCGTCGCCGACCACGAGGGCCGCGGCGCCGTCGATGTTCGCGAGTTGTTGGAGGGCTATTTCGATTTCCACTACCGGCACCGCCGGGACCTGGTGCTGTTGCTGACCGAGTTGTCGACGCTGATCGACCTGGACCTCATCGACACCGTGCTGGCGTGGCGAGAGCGGTTGGCGCGGCTGGTGTTCGGTGAGACGCCGACGCTCGCACAGTCCACCCGCGCGGTCGTCGCGTTCGGCGGCTTGCAGGACTGCTGCGTGCAGTTCGTCGACGCGCCGCAGGAGGAACTGCGCGAGAAGTCGGTCGCGGCCGCGTTCGACGCGCTGAATGGCTGAATAGTGGCGGGGCTAAAGTCCGTTGGTATGCGCTTCGGTCTCTTCATTCCGCAAGGCTGGCGGATGGATCTGGTCGGCATCGAACCCGACAAACACTGGGCGGTGATGCGCGATCTGGCCGATCACGCGGACCGCGGCCGGTGGGACTCGTTGTGGGTCTACGACCACTTCCACACCGTCCCGGTGCCCACCGGGGAAGCCACCCACGAGGCGTGGTCGCTCATGTCCGCGTACGCGGCCACCACGTCGCGCATCAAGCTCGGCCAGATGTGCACGGCCATGAGCTACCGCAACCCGGTCTACCTCGCCAAGGTGGCCGCGACGGCCGACATCATCTCCGGTGGCCGGATTCAGATGGGGATCGGCGGCGGCTGGTACGAACATGAATGGCGCGCTTACGGTTACGGATTCCCGTCGGCGGGCGTCCGGTTGGGTCGCCTCGACGAAGGCGTCCAGATCATGCGCGACGCCTGGCGCGACGGCAAGGTCAGCTTCGACGGCAAGCACTACCAGGTGGACGGCGCGATCGTCGCCCCTAAGCCACTGCAGGACAACGGGATTCCGCTGTGGATCGCCGGCGGCGGCGAGAAGGTGACCTTGCGTATCGCCGCCCGGTACGCGCAGTACACCAACTTCACGCCCGAGCCGGCCGCGTTCGCCCACAAGTCGCAGGTGCTGGCCGGGCACTGCCGCGAAGTGGGCACCGACTTCGACGCCATCGTGCGTTCGGTCAACGTCAACGCCGTCGTCGGCCCGTCGGAGGCCGACGTCAAAGACCGGCTGCAACGGGTCCGCGGACGCATGGCCGATTACGTCGGGGAGGCCGCCGCGGACGCGATGATCGCCGGCACCAGCGGGCCGGACTCGGCCACCGGCACGCCGGAACAGGTCGTCGAGCGTCTGACGAAGCTCCGAGATCTCGAATGCGACTACGCCATCTGCTATTTCCCCGAGGCCGCCTACGACCGTTCCGGCATCGAGCTGTTCGAACGAGAGGTCATTCCCGCACTGAGCTAGCGGCAGCGCAGCCCGACCAGCATCAGTGCGGCGCCGAGGAACGCGGTGACGGTGCGGACATGGTTCCATGCCGTCCACGTGGAGAAGTACGTCTGCCATTCGCGCGCGGCGTCGGCGGCCGACAGCCCCACCGGGTCTACGCCGTCGAGACGGTTGTTCAGCGGCACGTTGAACACCACCGTGATGATCGCGGCGAGGATCGCGAAAACCGCTCCCGCCAACAGCCACCAGCTGCCGGGTTGGGGCAACTGCGTCACCGCAACGACGCCGACCGCCAAGGCGAGGATCGCCGCACCAAAATACGCGAGCAGAAACGCGGGACTGGAATTCGCTGCGACGTTGATACCGCGCATCGCGGCAATCGCCTCGCGCGAATCGATGCCATTCAGGCCGCGCATCACGAATGTGGAGAACACGTACATCATTCCGCCGGCGGCGGCGCCGACGATCGTGGCGATGGAGGTCAGGATGACAACCGGACTTGCGTTCATGGCCTGAAGTCAACCGCGGGCCGGCTGAGACCATCCATCGCTATCCGTCCCGATTACATATGCGCCCGTCTACGATCCGGTTGTGGACGCCGTGGTGGGATTGCTCGACGGCGTTCGGGCGCGCGGGGCATTTGTGTTGCGCATGATGATGGACCCGCCGTGGTCGCTGCGCATCCAGGACGACGCGCCGCTGGCGATCATCTGCCAGACGCATGGCAGCGCCGTCATCGTCGGCGACGACAGCGGCACCGATTGGCTACGTCCCGGGGACATTGCGCTCACCCGCGGCACCCAGCATTACGTCTTCGCGGACGACCCGGGGACCGCCCCGACGGCGGTGATCCATCCGGGTCAACGGTGCACCACGCAGACCGGGGACGACTTGCACTTCGAAATGTCGTTGGGCGTGCGGACGTGGGGTAACAGTCCCTCGGGTGCGACCCGCTCCATCGTCTGCGCGTACGAGGGACGCAGCGAGGTCAGCGCCCGGTTGCTCGACGCGCTGCCCGCCGTGCTGGTGTTGCGCGCGGACGAATGGGACAGTCCGCTGGTTCCGCTGTTGGCCAGCGAGGCCGGCCGTGGCGGCCCCGGCCAAGAGGCGTATCTGGATCGGCTGCTCGACTTGCTGCTCATCGGGGTGCTGCGCATCTGGTTCGACAACGACGTCAACGCGCCCGCCTGGTGGCACGCCGAACGCGACGCGGTGGTGGGGCCGGCCTTGAAGCTGATCTACAGCAACCCCGCGCACCCCTGGACCGTCGCGAATCTCGCTGCGGCAGTTGGCGCGTCACGCGCAGCGTTCGCCCGCCGGTTCACCGAGCAGGTGGGCGAGCCGCCGATCGCTTTCCTGACCGGTTGGCGGCTTGCGTTGGCCGCCGATCTGCTGCGGTCCAGCCAGGCGACCATCGCCGCCGTCGCCCGAGAGGTCGGCTACGCCACCCCGTTCGCGTTGAGTACCGCCTTCAAACGCGCCTACGGGGTGAGCCCGAATACCCACCGCGCCGGCGCGGGCTGATCGGCCGGCGCGAGCTACACGTCGCTGGTGAGATACCTGGTCTTGGCCGGGGGCGCGGCCAGCAGCGGGGGAAGCTGCGTCAGCTTGCCCTCGCCCGCGCGGAACGCGCGGTAAGCCTCGTCGTGCTCGACCGTCTCCCAAATTTCGTAAATCAGCCAGTGCGCTTCATCGTCTTCGTCGACGAGCACGTCGGTGCGGACATTCCCGTCGAACGCGCGGGTGTCCTGCAGCGCCCGGCCCATCAGCTCGCGCCCCGCGGCGACCTCGTCGGGCTTGAACCTGAGCTCGAGTATCACGGTGACCGTCATGGCGCCAACATATCTTCCCCGCGCCCGACGCCAGTCCTCGCCCATTGCGCGGAGGCGAGAATGCGGTTTCCACTTTTCGGAAAGCTGTTATACGGTTCAGTGAGTTCTGTTGGCGGATTGTCGACGTTCCTGGAGGACCCCCCGATGCAGAAGGCACTTGCCCCGGAGATCTCTACCTGGCCCGATGAGAGCCCGCAGCTCATCGGCAGCCGATGCGGCAGCTGCGAGGCGACCACCTTCCCGGTGCAGCAGTGGTGCCCGCGCTGCAGCGGTGGCGAGATGTCCGACGTGCTGTTGCCCCGGCGCGGAACGCTGGTGGCGTGGACGACCCAGGGCTTTCCCCCTGGAGCCCCTTACATCGGCCCGGCCGGTAAGGACTTCGTGCCCTTCGGAGTGGGACTGGTCCAGCTCGGTGATGTGATCCGGGTCGAAGGCCGCCTGACCGAGAACGACCCGGCCAAGTTGAAGTTCGGCCAGGAAGTCGAACTCACCATGGTGCCGTTCGCCACCGACGACGAGGGCGCCGAAATCATCACCTTCGCGTTCCAGCCCGTCGCCTGAGTCAGGAGGATCGAGATGACCAACGACGTCGCCATCATCGGCGTGGGCCTGCACCCGTTCGGCAGGTTCGACAAGACGGCGATGCAGATGGGCGCCGAGGCCGTCCAGCTCGCGCTCAAAGACGCCGGAGTGGACTGGAAAGACATCCAATTCGGATTCGGCGGCAGCTACGAGGTCTCCAACCCCGACGCCGTGACCCGCCTGGTCGGCCTGACCGGCATCACGTTCACCAACGTGTTCAACGCCTGCGCCACCGCGGCCAGCGCCATCCAGCAGACCGCCGACACCATCCGGTTGGGCAAGTACGACATCGGTATTGCCATCGGCCTCGACAAGCATCCGCGCGGTGCCTTCACCGACGACCCCGCCAAGCTGGCGCTGCCGCAGTGGTACGCCAACAACGGGCAGTTCGTCACCACCAAGTTCTTCGGCATGAAGGCCAACAAGTACATCCACGACCACAACATCTCCCAGGAGACGCTGGCGCGGGTGGCCAACAAGAACTTCCGCAACGGTGCGCTGAACCCGAATGCCTTCCGGCGCAAGGAGATCTCCGTCGAGGAGATCCTCGCCTCGCCCGCGCTGAACTACCCGTTGACGCAGTACATGTTCTGCGCGCCCGACGAGGGGGCGGCCGCGGTCATCATGTGTCGCGCCGACATGGCCGAGAAATTCACCGACAAGCCGGTCTATGTGCGCGCCTGCGAGATTCGCACCCGGCGCTTCGGCGCCTACGAGGTGCACGCCACGTCGGCGCCGCTGGACGAGGACGCGTCACCGACCGTGTACGCGGCCAAGGCCGCCTACGAGGCGGCCGGCATCGGACCCGAAGACGTCGACGTCGCGCAGTTGCAGGACACCGACGCCGGCGCCGAGGTGATCCACATGGCCGAGACCGGATTGTGCGCGGACGGCGAACAGGAGAAGCTGCTGGCCGACGGCGCCACCGAGATCCACGGCTCGATTCCCGTCAACACCGACGGCGGGCTGATCGCCAACGGCGAGCCGATCGGTGCGTCGGGGCTGCGGCAGATGCACGAACTGGTGCGCCAGTTGCGCGGCGAGGCGGGGGAGCGTCAGGTCCCCGGCGATCCGCGCGTCGGCCTGGCCCAGGTGTACGGCGCGCCCGGCACCGCCTCGGCGACCATCCTGTCTCGGTAGCGCCGCCAGACACAAAAGCCCCCGAAACAACGGAGTTTCGGGGGCTTTTGCGTTCGCTCGCTAGATGGCCGGACCCAGGAGGTCGTCGGCGTCGCGGATGATGTAGCCGTAACCCTGCTCGGCCAGGAAACGCTGCCGGTGGGCGGCGTATTCGGCGTCCAGGCTGTCGCGCGCCACCACGGAATAGAAGATGGCGCCGCCGCCGTCGGCCTTGGGCCGCAGCAACCGGCCCAGCCGCTGCGCCTCTTCCTGGCGCGAGCCGAAGGTTCCCGAAACCTGCACGGCCACCGCGGCTTCCGGCAAGTCGATGGAGAAGTTGGCGACCTTGGAAACCACCAGCGTGTTCACCTCGCCGCGGCGGAAGCCGTCGAACAGCTCCTCGCGTTCCTTGGTCCGCGTGGAGCCCTGGATCACCGGGGCGCCCAGCTCGGCGCCCAGCTCGTCGAGCTGATCGAGGTACGCGCCGATCACCAGGGTCTGCTCACCCGGATGCTTCGCCAGAATCGATTTGACCACAGCGATTTTGGTGTGCACCGTCGAGCACAGCTTGTAGCGCTCTTCGGGCTCGGCGGTGGCGTACATCATCCGCTCGTTGTCGGTCATGGTGACCCGCACCTCGACGCACTCCGCCGGTGCGATCCACCCCTGCGCCTCGATGTCCTTCCACGGCGCGTCATAGCGTTTCGGGCCGATCAGGGAGAACACGTCGCCCTCGCGGCCGTCCTCGCGGACCAGCGTGGCGGTCAGCCCCAGGCGCCGCTTGGATTGCAGATCGGCGGTCATCCGAAACACCGGCGCCGGCAACAAGTGGACCTCGTCGTAGATGATCAGCCCCCAGTCGCGGCTGTCGAAGAGCTCGAGGTGGCGGTACTCGCCCTTGGTGCGGCGAGTGATCATCTGGTACGTCGAGATGGTCACCGGCCGAATCTCCTTGCGCTCACCGGAGTATTCGCCGATCTCGTCCTCGGTGAGCGAGGTGCGGGCGATCAGCTCACGCTTCCACTGCCGCGCCGCGACGATGTTGGTGACCAAAATCAGCGTTGTCGCACCGGCTTTCGCCATCGCGGCGGCGCCCACCAAGGTCTTGCCGGCGCCACAGGGAAGCACCACCACGCCGGAGCCACCCGACCAGAACGAGTCGGTGGCCATCTGCTGGTAGTCGCGCAGGTGCCAGCCGTCCTGGGCCAGGCTGATCGGATGCGCCTCGCCGTCGACGTAGCCAGCGAGATCCTCTGCGGGCCAACCGATCTTGAGTAGCATTTGCTTGACCCGGCCGCGCTCGCTCGGGTGGACGATGACCGTGTCGTCGTCGATCCGGGCGCCGAGCATCGGGGCGATCTTCTTGTTGCGCAACACTTCCTCGAGCACCGCGCGGTCCAGGCTCACCAGCGTCAGGCCGTGCGCCGGGTTTTTCACCAGCTGTAAGCGGCCGTAGCGGGCCATGGTGTCGACGATGTCGACCAGCAGCGGCTGCGGCACCGCGTAGCGGGAGAAGGAGACCAGCGCGTCGACGACCTGTTCGGCGTCGTGCCCGGCGGCGCGGGCGTTCCACAGTGCCAGCGGTGTGATGCGGTAGGTGTGCACGTGCTCGGGTGCGCGTTCCAGCTCGGCGAACGGCGCGATCGCGGCCCGCGCCGCGCCGGCCTGTTCGTGCTCCACCTCGAGCAGCACCGTCTTGTCTGACTGCACGATCAACGGTCCGTCAGACATAGATGGCGCCACTCCTCATCGCTTCGCCCTGCATAAGCTCCGGCATGCCGTCCATTATCGGCCCGAGCCCGACACCACCGACGTGATGCGGTGGATGGCGAAGTCGCGCAGCCTGCCCGATGCCGAATCAAAGGCCACCAGCTGACCGCCCCGGACGGTGATCGGCGACACGACGCGCTGGGTGGCCACGCCGGCCGCGTCTAGATAACCGATCACCAGGGTGTCTTGTTCCCGGGCGGCGCGCTGCAACAGCGTCATGGTGGCCGCCGGATCGACGCGAACGTTGCCGAACGGTGCGGCGGTGACCTTGCGCAGCACCGCGACCACCGCGTGGAGACTGTCGCTGTTGGGACGGCGCAGCGGGCGATAGGGACGGCGTTGTTGCGGTGTGGCCACCCGGGCGCCCCGGGGCCGGACGTCGACGATGGCGCCGGTCGAGTCCTCGGCCGCCGGAGCGAAGCCCGCGGCTCGCAGCGCGGCGAGCACCTCGCCGATCGGCGCCGGCGACACCGCCACCGTGGGGGCCAGGGCGCGCAACTGCACCTCTTCGGTCGCGGGAGCGGCCACGGCCTGGGCCAGCAGCGCCGGATCCTCGCACCGCACGAACGCCGCGGCCATGCCGATCCGCAGCTGCCCGTGCCTGCGCGCGACGTCGTCGATGAGATAGGTAAGCCCTTGGGGCACTGGCGTTTTGGAGTGCTTGGCGAACAGGGCATGCATCCAGTCGCTGGTCTTGCCGACGTCGAGCGCATGCCGGATCGACTGCTCGCTGACGCGGTACACCATCGCCGTGCCCGCCGATTCGACGGTGGCCACGGTGGCGAGTTGCTCGGCCAGGTCGCGCTGCAGCGGACCCGGCACGACAACCGTCAGGTCCGCCTGCACCAGGAAGTGATCGACCGGTTCGGGCAGCGCCCTGGTCATGGCGTCGATCGCGGCCTGCGGATCGTTGTCCTCGTCCAGCAGCGCCCGGCCGGGCGTGCTGATCGCCCCGCGCCCCACCAGCCCCATGGCGTGGCCTTCGGCGAGCAGATCCCCGACGGGCCCCGGCTGTAACCGCTTGGCCCACCGCGGACGCCGCCAGATCAGCGCGGCCGATGCTTCCGCCGCGTCGACGCCGGCCCCGGGCGGGAGCCCGGACAGCATGCCGAGCAACAGGCGGCGATCCAGCGGCGCGGCGGTGGAATACAGGGCATCGGTAAGGGCCCCATAGGGTTTGGCGTCGGGACCGCGCGTGCCGATCAGCGCCGGCCGGCTGGGCAGGTCGAGCCAGCTGCTGGCCAACAGGCGCCAACGCTCGGCGGCGGACAGCGCGGCGAACCGATCGGTGGCGACCGTCGGCGCCCAGTACGGTGCCTCGCCGGCCGCCGGTTCGGGGTCGGGCATGCCGCTGGCGATCAACCCGGCCGCGGCGGCGACTTCGAGGATCAAACCCAGCCGTGACTCGTCGATCCCGGTCACCTTGCTCAGCCGCTTGACGTCCCGGATTCCCAGGCCCCCGCTGCGCAACTCGGAAACCGGTGCGGCGGAAAGCGTTTCGAGCAGAACGTCGAGCTCCCGCAGCAGGTCGATGGCGGCTCCGGCGGCCGTCGCGTCGACGTCGTCGGCGGTGGTGGTCGACACCACCGGGTTCGGCGCGGTCAGTTGCATCGGGCCGGGCCGCTCGCCGCGCAGCACCTGTCCCACGTGGCGGGGCAGGATCACGGTCTCGGCGTCGATGCGCCGCAACAGGCCCATGGCCAGCAGCTGGGGCACCGGGCGGTCCGCCGCCGCGCCCGGCGCCGCGTCGCGGGTGCGGCCCATCGGGGAGCCTTCGAGAAGTTTCTCCAGCACCTCGAGCTGCGCCCGGTCGAGGTCGTCGATCAGGGCCGCGATCTGCTCGGCGTCGCGCGAGGTGTCCTCGAGCATGACCTGCCCCGGATGCCACGGCATTCCCGTCCCGGCGTCGGGGGCGACCCGCAGCGCGGTCTCGCCCCAGACCAGGACGCGTTGCCGGAGGTCGTCGACCGCGTCGAGGACGTCGCCTTCGGGGGCGCGATCACCGATCAGCGCCAGCAGCTTCGCGGTCGGCACCGGTTCCGCGTCGGCCCGCAGCACCAGCAGCGCGTCGAGCACCGCCAGCCGCAGGAAGTCGAGGTCGTCGGTGGCGGCCTTGATCGACTGGCGGGCCTGGGCTCGGGCCGCCAGTGCGGCGATGCTGCCGGGCGGGGGCTGGGCGAGGTCCCGCCGCAATTCCAGCAGTCGGATCAGGCGCTCATCGGACAACTCGGCCAGCCACGACCCCAGCGGGATATCCGGGGTGTTGTCGGTCATCGCTGACCAGCGTAAAGCAGGTCGTGGATGCCGAGCAGATCGCGAAGGGGCGGCGCGAACCTACGGTCTTGCGCCACGCGCTCCTGGGTCACCTGTCAGAATGGACCTCGTGGCTGACACTGCTGAGGGCAAAGCTCGCAAAACCAAGTACGTCGACAACGGCTGGCCGACGACGGACCCCGACGACCACGCGGTCAGTGAACTCGTCACCGACCGGACGGGTGCGCTGTCGCCCTTCGGCGAGCTGACGTTCCCGCTGCCCTCCACCGAGCTGCCCTACCTGCACCCGGTCACCGTCGTCAATCGGTAGGTCTTTCCATGGCTAGGGCCTCTGAGGCCTCGAAAGCCTCGGCGACCTGGGCGTCGGGAGAATCCCGCTCGGGTGCGCTGTCACACGTGGACGACCAGGGGGCGGCCCACATGGTCGACGTCAGCGAGAAGGTAGCCACCAAGCGGACCGCCGTCGCCGCGGGCGCCCTGCGCACGTCGGCACACGTGGTGGAGCTGATCTCGACCGGGGGCCTGCCCAAGGGCGACGCGCTTGCCACCGCCCGGGTAGCGGGTATCCAAGCGGCGAAGCGCACCAGCGAGCTCATCCCGCTCTGCCATCAGCTGGCGCTGACCGGGGTCGACATCGACTTCGACGTGGCGGAGTCGGACATCGAGATCACCGCGACGGTGCGCAGCACCGACCGCACGGGGGTGGAGATGGAAGCGCTGAGCGCCGTCAGCGTCGCGGCCCTGACGCTCTACGACATGATCAAAGCGGTCGACCCGGCCGCGCGGATCGATGACATTCGAGTCCTGCGCAAGGAAGGCGGCAAAACCGGAATGTGGACGCGGTCATGAGCACCCGATCGGCCCGCGTCATCATCGCCTCGACCCGGGCGTCGGCCGGACAGTACGAAGACCGATGCGGGCCGATCATCACCGAATGGCTGACCCAGCGGGGCTTTTCGGCCGGGGAGCCGGAGGTGGTCGCCGACGGGTCGCCGGTCGGTGATGCGCTGCGCAACGCGATCGATGACGACGTCGACGTCATCCTCACCTCCGGCGGCACCGGCATCTCACCCAGTGACAGCACCCCGGACCAGACCGTGGCCGTCATCGATTACCTCATCCCCGGCTTGGCAGAGGCGATCCGCCAGTCGGGCCTGCCCAAGGTGCCGACGTCGGTGTTGTCCCGCAGCGTGTGCGGGGTGGCCGGACGGACCCTGATCGTCAACCTGCCGGGTTCACCCGGTGGGGTGCGCGACGGGCTCGGGGTGCTCGCCGACGTGCTCGACCACGCGCTCGATCAACTCGCCGGTAAAGACCATCAGCGATGACGCTGGTCGTGCGCGCAGCCATGACCGAGCAGCCGATTCTTCTGGCTGAGCACGAAGAGCTGGTGGGCCATCAGTCGGCGGGGGCCATCGTCGGGTTCGTCGGCATGATCCGCGACCACGACGTGGGGCGCCGGGTGGTGCGGCTGGAGTACTCGGCGCACCCCTCGGCCGCCCAGGTCATGGCCGACGTGGTGGCCGATGTGGCGGCGCAGTCCAGCGGTGTCCGCGCCGTCGCCGCCAGCCACCGCGTCGGTGTGCTGCACATCGGAGAGGCGGCATTGGTCGCGGCCGTCGCCGCCGACCATCGCCAGGCGGCGTTCACCACCTGTGCGCGACTCGTCGACACCATCAAGGCGCGGCTACCGGTGTGGAAGCACCAGTTCTTCGCCGACGGCACCGAGGAGTGGGTGGGCTCGGCCTGATGCCGTGGCCAGCTGAGTCCGGGAGTTGGTGCGCCGTGCCCAACACGCCCCGAACAGGAGGGTTTTCGGGGCGTGCGGGGAATCTGGTGGCGCTAGAGCCTCAGGCGTTGGGCGACGGCTGCGCCAGGGCGTCCAGCGCGTCGTTCCCCTGAACATCCTGTGCCCGAATCGCTTCCCACAGCTGCTGGGTGTAGCTGGCGTCGGAGGCGACCTCCGGCATGCCGACCGGGACGAAACCGTGGAAGTCCGCGTCCGCTACGGGTACGGGCGGCATCGCGTCGGCGGGCGGGGCGGGGGGCAGATCGGCCGGGGGAGCGGCGTCCGCGGGGGGAGCGGCGTCCGCGGGGGGAGCGGGCGGCAGCTCCTCAGGGGGCGCCGGCAGGTCTGCGGGCGGAGCCTCCGGCGGTGCCGGACGGTCGAAGGAGGCCAGCTGTACTGGAGCGGGCGGCGGGGCGTCCTGCGGTGGAGCGTCGGGCGCCGGGGCGCCGTTGACGCCGGGCGCATCCAGCGGGGCGTCCAGGCCGGCCGGGGCGGGCACTTCGCGCGGGCTGGGACCCGACAGCGGGCCGCCGCAGACGGGCCACGCGCCGCGACCCTGGGTCGCCAGCACCCGCTCGGCGACGGCGATCTGCTGTTCCTTGGTCGCAAGCTCGGCCGACGGGGCGTATTGGCCGCCACCGTGCGAGGACCACGTGCTGGCGCTGAATTGCACCCCGCCGTGGTAGCCGTTGCCGGTATTGATGGCCCAGTTGCCGCCGGACTCGCAACGGGCTACCTGGTCCCATTCGCCGTCGGTGGCCGCGGCCGCCTGGCCGGCTAGGGCGATACTGCCGCCACCGAGCACTGCGCCGGTAAAGGCGATCTTGGCGACGTTGACACTGGATGCGGTGGGCTTACGGTGACGTCCGCTCATGCGCGCCGATGTATTCCTCTCTCGTCACGCGCCTGCGAGGTCAGCTGTCGGGTTCGGGTTGGAGAGGCCACCCGGCCGGCGCGGCCGTCGAGGACGACGCCGGCTTCACCCCTAGGGGCCGCGAACGGCCCCAGTCCGATCACGGTGGACCGGTGGGTCCCCCGTCTCCATCCATGAGTTGGTGGCCCCCGCCTATTGGATGGAGCTCGGCGCGATAGGGAGGGGAGGTCCGCCAATCGGGATGGCTGGCGAGCCTTCGGAGACCGTAACGGTTTCTGTTGGTCTCGTCACGTGTCGCGAAACCTGGCGTTTCGCTCTCGGTCATCTGCGAAAACCGCAGCAACACACGGTGTTTGCGCAGGTCATTACACTCGAGATTGGAGCGTGACCGCGCCGTTATCGTTCCGTTATGTGAGATGTTTCACAGTTTCAGCCGCCGGAAAATGGCGGCAAGACATCGATCGTGTCACCGGATCGCAACGCGGTGGTCTCGTCGCGCACGGCGACCCCGTCGCAAAGGTACGAGCATCGGCTCAAGACGGTGGCAAGGCGTGATCCGCGCGCGGCCAGCCGCTCGACCAGCTCGCCGACCGTGGTGCCGGGGCGCACCACCAGCGTCTCGGCTTCGACGCCCGCGGCCGCCTGGGCGGCCGCGAAGTAGCGCACCGTCACTCCGATGCCGGTCTCCTGGGCGGGGGACTGCCCCATGGGGCTAGCCACCGATCGCGCTCATCGGGCGGTCGGGCTGGATGAAGTTCGGGTCGTTGATGCCGTGGCCGGCGGGCTTGCCCCACATCGCGGTGCGCCACGCCGCCTCGATCGCCTCGTCGGGTGCGCCGTTGCGCAGCAGCGCCCGAAGGTCCGTCTCTTCCTTGGCGAACAGGCAGCTGCGGATCTGGCCGTCGGCCGTCAACCGGGTGCGGTCACATGTCGAGCAAAACGCGTGCGAGACCGACGCGATGACACCCACCTTGCCGGCCGGCGTGCCGGGGCCCTCGTCGACCAGCCACAGCTCGGCGGGAGCGGATCCTCGCGGCGCCGGGTCCGGTCGCAGCCGGAAATGCGGGCGCAGCGCGGCCAGCACGTCCTCGGCGCTCAACGCCGCGTCGCGCCGCCATTGGTGCCCGGCGTCGAGCGGCATCTGCTCGATGACACGCAACTGGTAGCCGTGCTCGAGGCAGAACCGCAACAGGTCCACCACGTCCTCGCGTCCCGTCGCGGGGTCGAGCACGGCGTTCACCTTCACCGGCGCCAGGCCGGCCTCGTGGGCGGCGGCCAGCCCGGCCAGCACGTCGTCGAGCCGATCACGGCGGGTGATGGCCGCGAAATGCTGCCGATCCACGCTGTCCAGCGAGACGTTGACGCGGTCCAGGCCCGCCCGGGCGAGCCCGGCGGCCCGCCGTGCCAGCCCGACGCCGTTGGTCGTCAGGGAGATCTCGGGGCGGGGCCGTAGCCCGGCCGCCGCGGCGATCACCTCTTCGAGGTGGCGCGCCAGCAACGGCTCACCGCCGGTGAACCGGACGTTGGTGACCCCCAGCCGGGTGACCGCGATGTCCATCAGCCTGGCCAGCTCGCCGGCAGTCAGCAGCTGCTCGCCCGGCAACCAGTCCAGGCCCTCGGCGGGCATGCAGTAGGTGCAGCGCAGGTTGCAGCGATCGGTGAGCGAGATCCGCAGATCCGTGGCGACCCGCCCGTAGGTGTCCACCAGTGGGCCCGCGGACGGCGCCGTCCCAGCAACGGCACGCCCGCCGGCCGGGCCGTCAGGGCGGCTCCGCACCGTCGGGAAACCCAACGCCGTCAGGGTCATGCGGCCACCGGCGGCGCGTAATGAACCGGCGAGTCGACGGGAACGATCTCCTTGCCCAGCGGCATCAGCGACACCGGAATCAGTTTGAGATTGGCCAGCGCCAGCGGAATGCCGACGATCGTCAGCGCCATCGTCACCGCACTGACCAGATGACCGATCGCGAGCCAGAGCCCGAACAGCACCACCCAGATGATGTTTCCGATCAAGGCGCCCGACCCCGAGGTCGGCTTGTCGACGATCGTGCGGCCGAACGGCCACAGCGCGTACGAGGCGATGCGCAGCGACGCGAAGCCGAACGGGATGGTGATGATCAGCAGAAAGCTGACGAGCGCCGCGACGAGGTATCCGGCGGCCATCCATAGGCCGCCGAACAGAAGCCAGATGATGTTCAGGATCAGGCGCATATCACCTCCGCGGGTAATACCAAGCGTACCGAGTGGCCAATAACGGGGGTGCTCGTTAGGGCCGCATCCGAGTAGGATCAGACTCTTAATACGGCGTCCTGCGCAGGCGGGACGCTTATTGTGTTGCCTATTTCTATTGATCCGTAAGACAAGCAGGTGAGACCAGTGCCGACCGGCAAGGTTAAGTGGTACGACGCTGACAAGGGCTTCGGCTTCCTGTCGCAAGAGGACGGCGAAGACGTCTACGTCCGCTCGTCGGCGCTGCCCGCTGGGGTCGAGGGGCTCAAGGCGGGCCAGCGGGTGGAATTCGGTATCGCTTCGGGACGGCGCGGACCGCAGGCGTTGAGCCTCAAGCTGATTGAGCCGCCGCCCAGCCTGACCAAGGCGCGGCGCGACGCGCCCGCCGAACACAAGCACAACCCCGACGAACTGCACGGCATGGTCGAGGACATGATCACGCTGCTGGAGAGCACCGTGCAGCCCGAGCTGCGCAAGGGTCGCTACCCGGACCGCAAGACCGCGCGCCGGGTGTCCGAGGTCGTCAAGGCCGTGGCGCGGGAGCTCGACGCCTAACGCGCGAAACGCAGCCAATTCGCAGGCGACGGCTCGGTGGCGAGCCGCAGATGGGGTACTCCACACCCCATGATGGTCGTCTAGCAAGGAGGCTGCGATGGCACAGCAAGCGCAGGTCACCGAGGAACAGGCGAGAGCGCTCGCCGAGGAGTCTCGCGAAACAGGTTGGGATAAACCGTCCTTCGCGAAAGAACTATTTCTCGGTCGTTTTCCGCTGGAGCTGATACACCCGTTCCCCACCCCCGCGGAAGCCGACGAGACCCGCACCCGCGCGTTTCTCGACAGCGTGCGCGAATTCCTGGAGACCGTCGATGGCAGCGTCATCGAACGCGACGCCCAAATTCCCGACGAGTACGTGAAGGGTTTGGCCGACCTGGGCTGCTTCGGGATGAAGATTCCCACCGAATACGGCGGCCTGGGGATGTCGCAGGTCGCCTACAACCGGGCGCTGATGATGGTGACGAGCGTTCATCCCAGTCTGGGCGCACTGCTGTCGGCCCATCAATCCATCGGGGTGCCCGAGCCGCTCAAACTCGCCGGGACCCCGGAGCAGAAAGAGAAGTTTTTGCCGCGCTGCGCCGCCGGCGCCATATCGGCGTTTTTGCTGACCGAACCCGACGTCGGCTCCGATCCCGCCCGATTGGCGTCGACGGCGACCCCCATCGACGACGGGCAGGCCTACGAGCTCGACGGCGTGAAGCTGTGGACTACCAACGGCGTGGTCGCCGAACTGCTGGTGATCATGGCGCGGGTGCCGAAGAGCGAAGGGCGCCGCGGCGGCATCAGCGCCTTCGTCGTCGAGGCCGATTCGCCCGGAATCACCGTGGAGCGGCGCAACAAATTCATGGGCCTGCGCGGCATCGAAAACGGCGTGACCCGGATGCACCGCGTTCGGGTCCCGCGCGAAAACCTGATCGGCTCCGAGGGAGACGGTTTGAAGATCGCGTTGACCACGCTCAACGCCGGACGGTTGTCGATCCCCGCGAGCGCGACGGGCTCGTCGAAGTGGGCGTTGAAGATCGCGCGCGAATGGTCCGGCGAGCGTGTGCAGTGGGGCAAGCCGCTGGCCGAGCACGAAGCGGTGGCCCGCAAGCTCTCGTTCATCGCCGCGACCGTCTATGCGCTCGACGCCGTGCTCGAGCTGTCCGCGCAGATGGCCGACGAAGGGCGCAACGACATCCGGATCGAGGCGGCGCTGGCCAAGCTGTGGTCCAGCGAGATGGCCTGCGTGATCGCCGACGAGGTCATGCAGATCCGGGGCGGGCGGGGCTACGAGACCGCGGAGTCTCTGGCCGCACGCGGCGAACGCGCCGTGCCCGTCGAGCAGGCGCTGCGGGACCTGCGGATCAACCGCATCTTCGAGGGTTCCAGCGAGATCATGAGGTTGCTCATCGCGCGCGAGGCGGTCGACGCGCACCTTGCCGCGGCCGGCGACCTCGCCAAGCCCGACACGGGGTTGCGGCAGAAGGCCGCCGCGGCGGTCGGTGCGAGCGGATTCTATGCAAAGTGGTTGCCGCAGTTGGTGTTCGGTGAAGGACAGCGGCCGCGGGCCTACCACGAGTTCGGTCCGCTGGCGGCGCACCTGCGGTTCATCGAACGCTCCAGCCGCAAGCTCGCACGAAACACCTTCTATGGCATGGCGCGCTGGCAGGCCAAGCTGGAGCAGCGGCAGGGGTTCCTCGGGCGCGTCGTCGACATCGGTGCCGAGCTGTTCGCGATGTCCGCGGCGTGCGTGCACGCGGAGTCGCAACGCGCCGCCGATCCGGTGGTGGGGCAACAGGCCTACGAGCTGGCCGAGGCGTTCTGCGCCCAGGCGACCCTGCGGGTGGAGGCGCTGTTTCGCGGGTTGTGGGACAACACCGACGCAAGCGATGTGCAGCTGACGCGCAACCTGCTGCAGGGCCGGTACGGCTGGCTCGAGGCCGGGATCATCGATCAGTCCGAGGGCACCGGGCCGTGGATCGCCCACTGGGAAGAGGGTGAGTCGACCGAGGCCAATCTGGCCCGGCGGTTCTCATCCGGCGACCGTTCGGCAACGAGCCCGCGTTGAGCCACGATGGAACACATGGCTTCCTACATCGCCCAAGAAGGCGAGTTCAATCGCGACACCGACTACATCACCACCCGCATCACCGCCGATGGCCGTGACGGCTACCCGGTCGAGCCCGACCGGTACCGGCTCGTCGTGGCGCGCGCGTGCCCGTGGGCCAACCGCGCCATCATCGTCCGCCGGTTGTTGGGCCTCGAAGGCGTTCTCTCCATTGGCTTTTGCGGCCCCACCCACGACGAGCGCAGTTGGACGTTCGATCTCGATCCCGGTGGTGTGGACCCGGTCTTGAAGATCCCGCGGCTGCAGGACGCCTACTTCAAGCGGTTCCCCGATTACCCCAAGGGCATCACGGTTCCCGCGATCGTCGATGTGCCGAGTGGGGCGGTGGTCACCAACGACTTCGCGCAGATGACGTTGGACCTGTCGACGGAGTGGTCGGCCTTTCATCGCGACGGCGCGCCCGAGCTCTACCCGGAGCGGCTGCGCGCGGAGATCGACGAGGTCAACAAGCGGGTCTACACCGAAATCAACAACGGCGTATACCGGTGCGGCTTCGCCGGCTCGCAGGAGGCCTACGAGTCCGCCTACGACCGGCTGTTCGCCGCGCTGGATTGGGTGAGCGATCGGCTGGGTCGCCAGCGCTATCTGGTGGGCGACACCATCACCGAGGCCGACGTGCGGTTGTTCACCACGTTGGCCCGCTTCGACCCGGTGTATCACGGGCATTTCAAGTGCAATCGCAGCAAATTGAGCGAGATGCCGGTGCTGTGGGCTTACGCGCGCGACCTGTTCCAGACGCCGGGTTTCGGGGACACCGTCGACTTCGTCCAGATCAAGCAGCACTACTACATCGTCCACGCCGACATCAACCCGACCCGCATCGTGCCCAAGGGTCCCGACCTGTCCGGGTGGCTATCGCCGCACGGGCGAGAGAGCTTGGGCGGCAAGCCCTTCGGGGAGGGGACGCCCCCGGGTCCGCCCGTCGAAGGCGAACGGGTACCGCCCGGCCACGGTGCGTGACCCACCCCCTACCGCCGAACGTGACCCACCCTCTACCGCCGAGCGTGGCCCACCCCCTACCGCCGAGCGTGGCCCACCCCTACCGCCGAACGTGGAGTTGTGGCGGGAAATCACGGCGTTTTGGCCCAACAAGTCCACGCTCGGCGGCTGAGACCGGGCAACCCGCCGCGACCAAAGCGCCGCGGGCGCGCTCCACGACGACGTACGGCCGGTACCGCAGCATCTCGGCGCTCACCCGGATGATTGACCAGCCCTGGGCTTCGAGTTCTGCCAGGCGATCGATGTCTCGGGCCCGCTGCGCCGGGTCGGTCCAGTGATGCGCGCCGTCGAATTCCACACCGGCCTTCCATTCCTCCCAGCCCATATCGATGCGCGCCAGCACCGCGCCCCATTCGTTGAGCACTTCGATCTGGGTTTGTGGCCGCGGCAATCCGCTGCCGGCGAGTAGTAACCGGGTCCTCGTCTCGTACGGCGATTCAGCGCCCCCGTCGACCATGGTCAGAGCAGTTCGCAACTGCACCAGGCCGCGGGCGCCACGATGGCGGTCGGCCAGCAGTTCGACGTCGGCTGGCTTCAAGTCTGTTGCATGCATGAGGGCATCGAGCCGAATCACCGCTGTGGTCAAGCCCTTTCGCCTACCAAGGTCGAACGCCGTGCGCGCCGGCGTGGTCAGGCGCATCCCGTCGCGCGTGCATATTTCGTCGTCGTCCAAGGTGTCGCTGTGCACGATGATGCCCCGTGCTTTGTCGCGGCCGGCACGGTTGAGCTCGGCCGGCAGCCAGTCGTCGATCCACTTGGTGCGGTGTAGCGCCGCCGCGGATAGCCCCGCCAGCGTTGCGGTCCTTCCAGACCACAGCCAGGCGGCGACCGCTCGGGTCACCGGCGTCAACATTTGTCCACGGCGGATGTAGACGTTGCGATGAACCATCTCGAATTCGGTTCGCAATCGGTGCCGAGTAATAACTCCAGCGGCCAGTGCGTCGGTGCCTCGAAATGGCCAGTCCGGGATTTCCATGGGGACACGGTGCCGGTCGGCACCGACACGTCTGGTCGAACGTGGGGTTGTGGCGGGAATTTGCGGCGTGTCGTCGCAACAAGTCGACGCTGGGCGCGGAGGGTGGCGAGCGTTGGGCGCGAAGGGTGGCGACGCTGGGCGCGGAGGGTGTCAAACGTGGGCGCGAAGGGTGTCGAACGTTGGGCGCGGAGGGTGTCGAACGTGGGGTTGTGGCGGGAATTCGCGGCGCGTCGTCGCAACAAGTCGACGTTCGACGGAAAAGACCTAAAAGACGAGCCGCACAGACCATTCCGCGTGCGGGACATCGCGGAGCTCGCCGGCCGGGTCCAGCGCCAAAGTCAGTAACTGCACGACGATCCCGGCGAGCCGACCGCGATGCGGGTCCACCGGCGGAATGGTCACGGCGAGTCGGGTGCCCGGCCGAAAGATGGTGCTGGTGCTGTTCGTTGGATCCTCATACACCTGCACCAGGCGCCACGGCGCCCGATAGATGGCATCGGGCACCGAGAGCTGAATCGGATACCGCTCGCTGACCTGTAGCTCGCCCTGGGCCTGCGGCGTCGCACAGTCTTCGAGGTTGAGCACGTTGCAATAGAGGTAGGGCCCCACCCGGGTCAGGTGTCCATGTGAGTACGCACTGATCTCCGGGCGTTGCGGACCGGAGCGGCCCACCAGCAGCCAGGTGCCGACCCCGACGCCCACACAAAGCAGGGCCATCAGGCAGGCCAGCAACACGGACATGCCGCGGTTGATTCGGGGTTTCACTCGGCGACCACCGCCGGGCTGCCGACACGGCGACGCGCGCCCTCCTGCTCGACCATGATGGGCCTATTACCTCCCAGGCCGGGAATCAGCGAGTTGCCGCGGAAGCTGACGAGCGTCTGCGCCAGGCCCAGGATGAGCAGCGCAGTGACCGCGGTGAAACCGACCCACAGTTCGGTGTACACCAACACACCCACGGCGCCGCCGAGGACCCAGGCCAACTGCAGCGTCGACTCCGAGCGCCCGAACCCCGATGCCCGGGATTCCTCGGGCAGATCGTTCTGCAACGAGGCGTCCAGGGACGCCTTTGCGATCGCGCTGGCCCCCGACGTCACCAGCGTGGCGATCGCGGCCAGCACCAGGTTGCCGCCCACCGAGGCCGCCAATGCGACCGCGCTCACCGCCAGCGTGCAGCGCACCACCAGCACGGCGGGCCGGCCCAGTTTCAGGCGCGCGCTGGTGAAGTTGCCGACGAAGTTGCCGATGCCGGCCGCTGCGCCGATCACCCCGAGTATGGCGACCTGCGCCCACCCGCTGGCGTCATGCGCCTTGGCGACGAATGCCGGATACAAGAACAGAAACCCCACCATGACCTTGATGGTGCAGTTACCCCACAGCGAAGTAATGATGTTGCGGCCCAACGGTTGCCGAAGTGCCCCGCTGACCTCCCTGTGCCAGCTTCGGCGCAGGGGTTCGCTGTCGTGGCGGTAGCTCAAGGTGGCGGGCACCTCCCCGGCGGTCACCTCGACCCAGCGCGGAATCCGCATGGACAGCGACGCCCCGGCGACGGTGACGGCCACGACGACGAACAATGCGCCGGGCAGCTTGAACAGGTGGGTACAGACGAATTCGACGCCCCCGGCGATGGCGCCCCCGGCGATGGTGCCGCCCAGTAGACCGAACATGGTCAGCCGCGAGTTGACCCGCACCAGGTCGATGGTCGGCGGCATCACCCTGGGCGTCACCGCGCTGCGCAGCACGCTGAACGACTTCGAGAACACCATCATGGCCAGCGCGCACGGGTACAGCACCATCGACGGGTAGCTCCCGCTGGCGCCGTCGTAGTTCAGGATCAGCACCAGCGCCAACGCCGTGCGCAGGGCGAACGACGCGGCGAGCGCGACGCGGCGGCCGTGCTGCAGCCGGTCCAGCGCCGGACCGATGAGGGGCGCGATCACCGCGAACGGCGCGATGGTGATCAGCAGATACAGCGCGACGCGGCCCTTGCTCTCCCCGGTCGCCGCGGCGAAGAACAACGTGTTGGCCAGCGCGACGGCCATCGCGGCGTCGACCGCGAAGTTGGCCACCGTGGGCCACGTCAGCGCCGTCAGGCCGGACTTGTCGGCGCCGTCGGCCGTCGCCGCGCGCTGCACCATCCAATACATCCGCGAACCCATCTCGCGGCTGCGCAGCGCCGCGGCGCGGGTGACGGTGATCCGCTCGCCCGAAGACGGCCCGCGAGGGGGCGCGCTGCTGCCACGGTCCGGCTCCGTCTGCTGGCCCAGCGGGGGCAGATAGCGGTTGGCGCTCGGCATCGGCGGCGGGCGGCGCGTTCGGCGCTGCGCACCGTCGCCGGCGGGGTAGTTGGCCGCGCCCGGATGTTGTGCGGCCACGCCATTAGGGGCCCGGCGGCCTGGCTTGGAGGCCACCCGGCCCGGATCGTGTTGCCGCCGCCCAGACACTCCCCGATTCTCCCCTATGCCGGCGACATGCGTCTGCAGGTAACGGGGCGTGGCTCGTCAACCTAGTATTGGAACCGCAATGCAGACAGAAGACAACGTGACCAGACCCACCGAAGGATCCTCCGTGGCGACCGTGGACGAGTGGCCCGAAGGGCTGGCGGCGGTGCTCACGGGCGCGGCCGACCAGGCCAGGGCGGCTGTTGCGGAGTTCAGCGGACCGGAGATGGTCGGCGACTACCTGGGCGTCGGCTACGAAGACCCCAACACCGCCACCCACCGGTTCCTGGCGCACCTACCCGGCTACCAGGGGTGGCAGTGGGCCGTGGTCGTGGCCGCCTATCCCGGCGCCGATCACGCCACCGTCAGCGAGGTGGTGCTGGTCCCGGGGCCGACGGCTTTGCTGGCGCCGGAATGGGTGCCGTGGGAACACCGGGTGCGCCCCGGGGACCTCAGTCCCGGGGATTTGTTGGCGCCCGCCGCCGACGATCCCCGCCTGGTTCCCGGCTACACCGCCAGCGGCGACCCGCAGGTCGACGAGACCGCCGCCGAGATCGGGCTGGGCCGTCGCTGGGTGATGAGCGGCGAGGGCCGCGCGGCAGCGGCCGAACGCTGGCACACCGGCGATTACGGCCCCGACTCGCCGATGGCACGATCCACCAAGCGCGTTTGCCGCGACTGCGGCTTCTTCCTGCCGCTATCGGGATCCCTCGGCGCGATGTTCGGCGTGTGCGGCAACGAGCTGTCGGCCGACGGGCACATCGTCGACAAGCAGTATGGCTGCGGTGCGCACTCGGACACCCCGGCGCCCGCGGGCACCGGGTCCCCCGCGTACGAGCCCTACGACGATGGCCTGCTGGACGTCACCCAGGCGCCGGTCGAGCCGACCGCGCCGTTCGAGCCGACGGAAGAGACGACCGAGACCACGGAGGAGGCGGCCGAGCCGACGCAGGAGACGTCGGAAGCCCAGCCGGAGTCGGTGATCCGAGCGCCGGAGGCGCAGTCCGAGACCGAGACTGCCGAATCCGAGCAGCAGTCCGCACCCGAGCCCCAGAGCGAGTCGCTGGACTAGCCCTTTTCTGCGGCGGCCTTGATGCGCGCCAGCGAGGCGTTCATGCCGTCGAGCAATTCGTGTTCGAAGTTGTCGGTGCCGCCGAAGAGCGCTTTGACCGACAGGTTCGAAAACGCGGTGACACCGTTTTCGGCGTGGCGGCTCTCGATCACCCGGGTGCCCTCGCCGGCCGGTTCGAGCTCATAGCTCCAGATTGTGTTGTTGGTGTCGACGCGGAACGCGAGTTTGCGGTCCGGGACGATCTCGACCACCGTGCAGGTGGTCGGCCAGAACATCCGGTTGCGGCGGTTGAGGTTCAGGGTGCGCGTGCCCTGACGCAGCGGGCCGAACGGCTTCATCCAGCGGCACTGCGGACTCCACTCCGGCATTCGCCGAAGGTCGGAAATCAATTCCCACACTTTGGCAACCGGTGCGTTGATGTCGACGTGCGCTTGCAATAGCGGGGCTACCATCGCTCCTCCAATGGGTCAGCGAATCATTTTTCGTCGAGGTAGTTTTCGAGTCCGGCCTGGGCGCCGCGGGCGCCGCGGCGTGCCGCCGCGAGTTGGAGCAGGAAAATGGTCGTACCGAGCAGCCCCACGCCCAGACCGGCCAGCGTCACCGGGCGCCAGCTCGTCAGGGCGGGCACCAGGAACGCCGCGGCCGCCGCGGCGACCCAACCCAGCGCCCCGAGCGCGATGAACGCCCACGCGTGCACCAGTACCGCCGGCAGCGGCGGCGGTGCGCGGTGGTGATCAGGTTCGGCGGACATCGCGAATAACATAGCCCGCCGCCGGTCCCCGCCGGGCGCTCACCTACTTGCCGAAACTAAGCGCTTCGATGAAATTCCGCGGCATTTGGCGGAACGAATCAAGAGCCGGTTGGTGTCCCGGTTTCTCAGGCTTGCGTGTAACCTCGCGCCATGCCTGACAGCGATGCGCGGCTCGCCAGCGACCTGTCACTGGCTGTCATGCGGCTGGCCCGCCAGCTGCGGTTCCGCAACCCGTCGTCGCCGGTGTCACTGTCGCAGCTGTCGGCGCTGGCGATGCTGGCCAACGAAGGTCCGATGACGCCGGGCGCCCTGGCGATTCGCGAACGGGTTCGGCCGCCGTCGATGACGCGGGTGATCGCGTCGCTGGCCGAGATGGGTTTGGTGGACCGCGTGCCGCATCCCGTCGACGGCCGGCAGGTGCTCGTCTCGGTGTCCGAATCCGGGGCCGAGTTGGTCAAGGCCAATCGTCGCGCCCGTCAGGAATGGCTGGCCAAGCGGCTGTCGACGCTGGACACCGAGCAGCGCGACATCCTGCGCAGCGCCGCCGATTTGATGTTGGCGCTGGTCGACGAAAGCCCGTGAGCGCCGATGCCGGCAACGTCCAGGACGTCGAGGATCCCGATGACCCGAGGCTCGACGACTTCCGGGACCTGAACAGTGTCGATCGCCGTCCCGACCTGCCGTCGGGCAAGGGGCTGGTGATCGCCGAAGGCGTGCTGGTGGTTCAGCGCATGCTCGCGTCCCGGTTCCACCCGCATGCCCTGCTCGGCACCGACCGCCGGCTCACCGAGCTCAAAGACGACCTCGCCGGCAGCGCCGTCCCCTTCTACCGGACGTCCGCCGACGTCATGGCGCGCGTGGTCGGCTTCCACCTCAATCGCGGCGTGCTGGCGGCCGCCCGGCGGGTGGGGGAGCCCAGCGTGGCCGAGGTGATCGCCGGCGCCCGCACCGTCGCCGTGCTCGAAGGGGTCAACGATCACGAGAACCTGGGCTCGATTTTCCGCAACGCGGCCGGGCTCGGCGTCGACGCCGTGGTATTCGGCAGTGGGTGCGCCGACCCGTTGTACCGCCGCGCCGTCCGGGTGTCGATGGGACACGCGCTGCTGGTGCCGTATGCGCGCGCAACCTGTTGGCCGGCCGAGCTGATGACGTTGAAGGAGAACGGGTTTCGGCTGCTGGCTATGACCCCGCACGAGTCGGCGTGCCCGCTGGCCGAGGCGATCACGGCCGCGCGGGGCGAACGCGTCGCGGTGCTGGTGGGCGCCGAGGGACCCGGGCTGACGCCGGCCACCTTGCGGTGCAGCGATGTGCGGGTGCGCGTTCCGATGTCGCGCGGAACCGACTCGCTCAACGTCGCGACCGCGGCTGCACTGGCGTTCTACGAGCGCTCGGTGACGAGAGGCGGCGATGAACGGTCAGGCTAGGCTTCGGCTGATGAAGGACGAGTCCGTGCCCTGGGCAACGGGTTTGACGGTGGCCGCGTTCGTCGCGGCGGTCACCGCCGCGGCGATCGTCGTGCTCACTCTGGGCTTGGTTCGCGTGCACCTGCTGCTGGCCGTCGGGCTCAACATCGTGGCCGCGGGGGGACTGGCGCCGACCCTGTGGGGGTGGCGGCGCACCCCGGTCCTGCGCTGGTTCGTGCTCGGCGCCGGAGTCGGCGTGACGGGAGCGTGGGTCGCGCTTCTCGCCCTGGCGGCCGCGGGCCGCGCCTAGTGGTGATCGCGAGCGCGGCGCAGCCGGGCGAAGCGGGCCGCGCCTAGCGGGCTAGCGCTGCCCTCCCGAGCGCACGCCGAGCAGCACGTCCTCCCACGCCGGGATGACCGGCTTGCCCCGGCGCGTGTGCACGGGTTTTTCTTCCGGCTCCGGGGCCGGCTCCTGCGCGACGGGCATCTTCGCGGGCTCTTCGAAGTCGACGTGGGCCACCCGCGCCACCGGCCGCAGCGGACGCTCGAAGGTCGGGTCGATCAACGCGCTGGCCGCGTCGTCGATGGCGGTGACGGTCCCGCCGTGGGCGCCGGGCGTGAAGCAGAAATGCGCGAGGTTGTCCGAACGGCCGACCTTCCACGCGAGCTGGACCGTCCACCGGTTGTCTTCGTTGCGCCAGGCGTCCCAGCTGAGTTTGTCGTGATCGAGGCCCCGCGTCACCAAGGCGGTGCTGACGGTCTCCAGCAGGGTCAGCACGGCGGGACCGTCGGCCAGCATGGGATGGGCGGCGGTTGCCAGCTCCGCGGCCCGGAACCGTTCCAACAGCACCGGGTGGGCAAAGCGGCGGATCCGCGACACGTCCGACCCCGACGCCGCGGCGACCTGCTCGACGGACGCGCCGGCGCGGATCTTGGCCTGAATTTCTTTGGGGCTGAGCATGTTGGTGACTTCGATCTCGAGCTGCGGCTGCTCGGGGTGCTGGGCCGCATCGCGCAGAACGGCCCGCAGGCGGTCGTCGGCCGCCAGCTTGAACTGCTCCGCGGGATCATCGCTCTCGCAGATGACATATTTGCTGTCGGCATCGAGCCCAACCACTTTGAGTTCCCGCATGGCTATCTCCTCGCAGGCTCCGTGCAGATCAGCGACGGACCCGTCACGGCGCACTTTAGTCCAGCAACCGCCCATCATCTGTGCTGACACGCTGGGCGGCGGCGCGCCGATTACCGGCTGTTCAAGGGCGCGCGACTAGAGCCGCTCAACGACCCAGTCGACGCACTCGGTGAGGGCGCTGACGTCGTCGGGATCCACGGCCGGGAACATCCCGACCCGCAGCTGGTTGCGGCCGAGCTTGCGGTAGGGCTCGGTGTCGACGATGCCGTTTGCCCGCAGGACCTTCGCCACGGCCGCGGCGTCGACGTCGTCGGCGAAGTCGATGGTGCCCACCACCTGCGAGCGCAGCTTCGGGTCGCTGACGAACGGGGTGGTGTAGGGCCGCTCCTGTGCCCACGAGTACAGCCGTCCCGAGGAGTCCGCCGTGCGCTTGACGGCCCAGTCCAGCCCGCCGTTGCCCAGCATCCAGTCGACCTGCTCGGCCATCAGCGCCAGGGTGCCGACCGCGGGGGTGTTGTAGGTCTGGTCCTTCAGGCTGTTCTCCACCGCGATGGGCAGCGACAGGAAGTCGGGCACCCAGCGGCCCGAAGCGGCGACGGACTCGACGCGGGCCAGCGCGGCGGGGCTCATGACGGCCAGCCACAGCCCGCCGTCGCTGGCGAAGTTCTTCTGCGGCGAAAAGTAGTAGGCGTCGGTCTCGGCGATGTCGACGGGCAGGCCGCCGGCCCCGGACGTCGCGTCGATGACGACCAGCGCGTCACCGGAGTCGGTGGGTCGGCGCACGGGCACCGCGACCCCGGTCGAGGTCTCGTTGTGGGCCCACGCGATCACGTCCACCGACGGATCGCTCTGGGGTTCGGGGGCGCTGCCCGAATCCGACTTGATGACGACGGGGTCGCCGACGAAGGGGTTCTTGGCCACCGCGGAGGCGAACTTCGAGCTGAATTCCCCATAGGACAAGTGCAGCGAGCGCTTGTCGATCAGGCCGAACGCCGCGGCGTCCCAGAACGCCGTCGCCCCCCCGTTGCCCAGAATGACCTCGTAGCCGTCCGGCACCGAGAACAGCTGAGCGAGCCCCCACCGCAGTCGGCCCACCAGATTCTTGACCGGCGCCTGCCGGTGCGAGGTCCCGAACAGCGGCGCCGCCGTCGTGGTCAGCGCCTGCAGTTGCTCGGGCCGGACCTTGGACGGGCCGCACCCGAAGCGGCCGTCGCGGGGCTTGATGGCGTCGGGAATTTGAAGGGAATCTGCGAGCTGGTCAGCCATGCTCATCAGGGTAGTGAGCCACCCTGGCGGGCCGTTGCGGCGGGCCGACCGTCGGACCGGGCCGTCAACGCAAAACGCCTGCTCGGGGGGCCTCCGACGTTTCCTCCGTTGTGATCCAGGGCATACGAATTCGATGACCACTGGTCAGGTCACAGTGCCTCGGACGGGTCTAGGAAATATCCGGTACCTCCGGTACTGTCTGGACATAGCACGTCCAAATGTAAACCTCATTGAGGAGGCCTAGGTTATGGCTAGGACGCGATTGGTCCGGCGTTGGCGCCGCAACATGGAAGTGCGCGACGACGTTGACTACGTCAACATGCTTGCCACACTGTCCGAGGGGTCGGTGCGGCGCAACTTCAACCCGTACACCGACATCGATTGGGACTCACCGGAATTCGCTGTCACCGAGAACGACCCTCGGTGGATCCTGCCGGAGACCGACCCGCTGGGCCGTCATCCCTGGTACTTGGCGCAGTCCGACGAGCGCAAGATCAAGATCGGGATGTGGCGACAGGCCAACGTGGCCAAGGTGGGACTGCACTTCGAATCCATCCTGATCCGCGGCCTGATGAACTACACGTTCTGGGTGCCCAACGGCTCGCCCGAATACCGGTACTGCCTGCACGAGTCGGTCGAAGAATGCAACCACACCATGATGTTCCAGGAGATGGTGAACCGGATAGGCGCCGACGTCCCGGGCATGCCGCGGATGCTCAAGTGGCTGTCGCCGTTGGTTCCGCTGGTGGCGGGGCCGCTGCCGGTGGCGTTCTTCATCGGCGTGCTCGCCGGCGAGGAGCCCATCGACCACACACAGAAAAATGTGCTGCGCGAAGGCAAGTCCCTGCACCCGATCATGGAACGGGTGATGGCGATCCACGTCGCCGAGGAAGCGCGCCACATCTCGTTCGCCCACGAGTTCCTGCGCAAGCGGGTGCCGGAATTGACCAAGAGGCAGCGGTTCTGGACCGCGTTGTACCTGCCGCTGACCATGAAGGTGCTCTGCCGCGCGATTGTGGTGCCGCCCAAGGCTTTCTGGCAGGAGTTCGACATCCCGCGCGAGGTCAAGAAGGAACTGTTCTTCCGGTCGCCGGAATCGCGTAAGTGGCTCAGCGACATGTTCGGTGACGTGCGAATGCTGGCCTATGACACCGGCCTGATGGAGACGCGCTCGGCGCGGCTGATGTGGCGGTTGTGCAAGATCAACGGCAAGCCGTCGCGCTACCGCAGCGAGCCGCAGCGCCAGCACCTGGCCTCGGTCCCGGCCGCGTAACGAGTCCGGTCTGTAGGTTTCATGCCGCACGTTATTACCCAGTCGTGCTGCAACGACGGGTCCTGTGTTTTCGCGTGTCCGGTGAATTGCATTCACCCCACGCCGGACGAGCCCGGCTTCGCCACCTCGGAGATGCTCTACATCGATCCGGCGGCCTGCGTGGACTGCGGCGCCTGCGTGAGCGCGTGCCCGGTCGGGGCCATCGCGCCCGACACCCGGTTGGACACCAAGCAGCTGCCCTTCGTCGAAATCAACGCGTCGTTCTACCCGAAACGGCCCGAGGGTGAGAAGCTTCCGCCGACGTCGAAGCTGGCGCCGGTCATCCCGGCCGCCGAAGTGCGGGCCCGCCGCCGGCCGCTGACCGTGGCCATCGTCGGATCGGGTCCGGCGGCGATGTATGCCGCCGACGAGCTACTCACCCAGCACGGCGTGCGCGTCAACGTCTTTGAGAAGTTGCCCACCCCGTACGGGTTGGTGCGGGCCGGGGTGGCGCCCGATCACCAGAACACCAAGCGGGTCACCCGCCTCTTCGAGCGGGTCGCCGGCCACGAGCGCTTCCGCTTCTATCTCAACGTCGAGATCGGCGAACACCTCAGCCATGACGACCTGCTGGCTCACCACCACGCCGTGCTGTACGCCGTGGGTGCGCCCGACGACCGTCGCCTGGACATCGAGGGCATGGGTTTGGCCGGCACCGGGACCGCGACCGAATTGGTGGCCTGGATCAACGGTCATCCCGACTTCGCCGACCTGCCAGTCGATCTCGGCCACGAGCGGGTGGTAATCATCGGCAACGGGAACGTCGCCCTCGACGTCGCCCGGGTGCTCACCGCGGACCCCGACGACCTGGCCCGCACCGACATCGCCGACCACGCCTTGGCGGCGCTGCGCGGCTCGGCGGTGCGTGAGGTGGTGATCGCCGCCCGGCGCGGCCCGGCCCAGTCGGCGTTCACGTTGCCCGAGCTGATCGGGCTCACGGGCAGCTCCGAGGTCGTCCTCAGCGCGGCCGACCACGAACTGGTCGCGGCCGACCTGGCGACGGCGTCGGATCCCTTGACGAAAAACAAGCTGGAAATCCTGAGCACGCTCGGCGACGATTCGGCGCCGGCGGCACGCCCGCGGATCAGGCTGGCATACCGGCTCACCCCGACCCGTGTGCTGGGGGAGCAGCGTGTCTCCGGTCTGGAGTTCTCGGTCACCGGCACCGATGAGGCGCGCCGCCTGAACACGGGCCTGGTGCTGACGTCGATCGGCTACCGCGGCAAGCAGATTCGTGGGCTTCCCTATGACGAATCGTCGGCCGTGGTGCCCAACGACGGCGGGCGCGTCGTCGATCCCGCCTCGCGCGCACCCGTGCCCGGCGCGTACGTCGCGGGCTGGATCAAGCGGGGACCGAGCGGGTTCATCGGGACCAACAAGTCGTGCTCGTTTGAGACCGTGCAGGCCCTGGTGGCCGATTTCAACGCCGGCAAGCTGACCGAACCGGCGGCCAAGCCCGAGGCGCTGGCCGCCCTGGTGCGCTCCCGTCGGCCCGAGGCCGTCGACGCCGCGGGATGGCGTGCCATCGACGCCGCCGAAATCGCGCGCGGCAGCGGTGACGGCCGGCCCCGCAACAAGTTCACCGACGTCGCCGCGATGCTCGCGGCCGCCGCGACCGCCGAGCCGGCGCCGCCACCGCGACGCCGGCTCTTGGACCGGCTGCTCGGCTAGCCGGCGCCCTGCCCGGACATCGCCGCGGTGATCTCTTCCATGCTGACCTCGCGGACCGGCTGCCCCAGCGACCAGTGGTGGCCGAATGGGTCGGCGACCACGCCGTAGCGGTCGCCCCAGAACTGGTCCTCCAACGGGGCCACCACGGTGGCACCGGCGTCCAGCGCCCGCTGGAAGCTGGCGTCGACGTCGGCGACGGTGAGGTGGATCGTCACCGGGGTGCCGCCCAGCGAGGTCGGTGTCATCGACTTGCCGCCACACACCTCCGGGAAGTCGTCGTTGAGCATCACCGTGAAGCCGTTGATGCGCAGCGCGGCGTGCACCAGTTTGCCGTCCGAACGCGGCACGCGCCCGATCTCCTCAGCCCCAAAAGCGTTGACGTAGAAGTCGATTGCCGCGGCGGCATCGTCGACCACGAGGTGGGGCGACAGTGCGGGTTCGATGTTGATCGCCATCCTGGTTCTCCTTGCTGTCGGTTCCGTCGCCTGCCCACCGCGGACAGGCTCACGACGTATGACTGCGTCGGCGACGCAAAGTCATCGCGCGACAGCAACCATTAGATCGCCGGGCACCGACAACCAGGAGGCCTCAGGCGTTGGTGAGGCTGCGGTCCCAACCCTCGACGGATTCCGGGCTGCGCGGGGCGGGGCCCACATAGATGGCCGACGGCCGGACCAGCTTGCCCAGCCGCTTCTGCTCGAGAATGTGGGCGCACCACCCGGCGGTGCGTCCGCAGGTGAACATCGCCGGCATCATGTTGGCCGGCACCCGGGCGAAGTCCAGGATGACCGCGGCCCAGAACTCGACGTTGGTCTCGATGGCCCGGTCCGGACGCCGCTCCCGCAGCTCGGCCAGCGCGGCCTGCTCCAGCGCCACGGCAACCTCGTGGCGCGGTGCGCCCAGCCGCTCGGCGGTGGCGCGCAGCACCCGCGCCCGCGGGTCCTCGGCGCGGTACACCCGGTGCCCGAATCCCATCAGCTTGTCGCCGCTGTCCAAGATCTTCTTCACCAGGCCGCGCGCGTCGCCGGTGCGCTCGACCTCTTCGATCATCGGCAGCACCCGCGCCGGCGCGCCCCCGTGCAGGGGACCGCTCATCGCGCCGATCGCCCCGGACAGCGCCGCCGCCACGTCGGCGCCGGTGGAGGCGATCACGCGCGCGGTGAACGTCGAGGCGTTCATCCCGTGCTCGGCGGCCGAAACCCAGTAGGCGTCAATCGCTTCGACGTGGCGCGGGTCCGGCTCGCCCTGCCAGCGCGTCATGAAACGGGCAGTGACCGTTTCGCATTCGTCGATCACCCGCTGCGGCACCGCGGGCTGATAGATGCCGCGCGCGGACTGGGCAACGTAGGACAGCGCCATGACGGACGCCCGGGCCAGCTGGTTGCGGGCGGTGGCGTCATCGGTGTCCAGCAGCGGCTTGTACCCCCAGATCGGGGCGAGCATCGCCAGGCCGGCCTGCACGTCGACGCGCACGTCGCCGGTGTGGATGGGCAGCGGGAACGGCTCGGCGGGCGGCAGCCCGTGGCCGAACTTGCCGTCGACCAGCAACGCCCAAACGTCGCCGAAGGTGACCTGCTGACCCACCAGGTCTTCGATATCGACACCGCGGTAGCGCAGCGCGCCGCCGTCTTTATCCGGCTCGGCGATTTCGGTGGTGAAGGCGACCACGCCTTCGAGGCCGGGGACAAAGTCTTCGGGGACCACAGTCATGCCGAAAATTCTCGCACCCCCCGCTCGGGCCGACGCTACCGGCCGGTAGCAAGCGCCGGTAGCGTTGACGCGATGGCACGACGGGACCCCGAGCCAGGAAAAGAACACCTGCAAAGAATGCGTGTGGAATACGGATCGGCGGAGAAGGACGGCAGTCCCGATCTCGACGCGGACTGGCTCGGCGATGGTTGGGTTTCGTTGTTGCGCAAATGGATCGACGACGCCGAGCGATCGGGTGTCGCCGAGCCCAACGCGATGGTGCTGGCCACCGTCACCGCCGACGGGCGGCCGGCGAGCCGATCGGTGCTGTGCAAGGGCGTCGACGAGACCGGGATCACCTTTTTCACCAACTATGACTCGGCCAAGGGCGACGATCTGGCCGCGACGCCGTACGCCGCGGTCACGTTTCCCTGGTACCAGCTCGGCCGCCAGGTCCACGTCCGCGGCCCGGTGAGCAAGGTCACTGCGGAGGCGACCCAGGAGTACTGGTCGAAACGGCCGCGCGGATCACAGCTGGGCGCCTGGGCCTCGCACCAGTCGCAACCGATCGCCTCGCGGGCGGCCCTGCTGGGCCAGCTGGAGGAGGTGACCGCGCGCTTCGCGGACCGCGAGCAGGTTCCGGTGCCGCCGGGCTGGGGCGGCTATCTCATCGCGCCCGAGGTGGTCGAGTTCTGGCAGGGACGGGAAAACCGGTTGCATAACCGTATCCGGGTCAGCGGCGATCGCATCGAGCGCCTCCAGCCGTAGCGCGCCCGCGCGGGGGCTAACTTGGCTGGCGATGGACGAAACGGATTCGGTACGTCGGATCTGGACGGCGCTCGGGCTGCCCGGCATCGTCGACGTGCACACGCACTTCATGCCCAAATCCGTGATGGACAAGGTGTGGCGGTACTTCGATGACGCCGGCCCGCTGGTGGGACGGCATTGGCCGATCGCCTACCGCAGCGACGAACAACAGCGACTGCGAACCCTCCGTGGCTTTGGGGTCCGGGCGTTCACGGCGCTGATCTATCCGCACAAGCCGCACATGGCGGCCTGGTTGAACCAGTGGGGCCGATCGTTCGCGGCGACGACGCCCGATTGCCTGCACACCGCGACGCTGTACCCCGAACCCGGCGTCGAGGACTACGTCGGTCAGGCCATCGCGTCCGGCGCCCGCGTATTCAAGGCCCACATTCAGGTCGGCCGCTACAGCCCCACCGACCCGCTGCTCGATGGCGCCTGGGGCGTCATCGAAGACGCCGCGATCCCCGTCATCATCCACTGCGGCTCGGGTCCCGTCCCCGGCGAACACACCGGCGTCGGGCCCGTCGCGGCACTGCTCGCCCGCCATCCGCACCTGCGGTTGATCATCGCCCACCTGGGCATGCCCGAGTACACGGACTTCCTCGACCTGGCAGAGCGCTACGACGACGTGCGGCTCGACACCACGATGGCGTTCACCCCGTTCGTCGAGGAGGCCATGCCCTTCCCGCCCGCCGAGTACGGACGCCTCCGTGATCTCGCCGACCGCATACTTTTCGGGAGCGACTTTCCCAACATCCCGTACGGCTACGTCGACGCGGTCGAGGTCCTCACCCGGCTGCCCGGTATCGACGATGTGTGGCTGCGAAAGGTGTTACACGACAACGCCGCTCACGTCTTCGGGTTGGCCGGACCGATGTCCACGGCGGGGTGATGGGCGCCGCTTTCCGGGACAACGGCGGTGCGCCGTACCTGTTGTGGTCCGCGCCACGGCGGATCCGCGCGCCACGCGTCGCCGACCGCCGGGCGCGCAGTGGCGAAAGTCACGAACCGGCGGGATCGTCACCGCGCTACCTGATGAAAGCTTAAGGAAGGTTCCCAGACCCGACCCCGGACGGGCGCCTCGTCGCGATAACGACTACCTTCAGCTGTAAGCACCAAGTCAGGGGCAGCCATATCAGCCGGAAGCACGAAGGGGTTCTCGTGGCCGACACCGACGACACCGCCACTCTGAAGTACCCGGGCGGTGAGACCGACCTGGAGATCGTCAGCGCCACCGAAGGCGCCGACGGCATCGCGCTGGGCTCGCTGTTGTCCAAGACCGGCTACACCACGTTCGACAACGGCTTCGTCAACACCGCGTCGTGCAAGAGCTCCATCACCTACATCGACGGCGACGCCGGAATCCTGCGTTACCGCGGCTACCCGATCGAGCAACTGGCCGAGAAGTCGACCTTCATCGAGGTGAGCTACCTCCTGATCTACGGTGAGCTGCCCAGCAAGGAGCAGCTGGCCGAGTTCACCAAGCGGATTCAGCTGCACACCATGCTGCACGAGGACCTGAAGCGGTTCTTCGACGGATTTCCGCGCAACGCCCACCCGATGCCGGTGCTGTCCAGCGCGGTCAACGCGCTCTCGGCGTACTACCCGGATTCCCTCGACCCGACCGACAACGAGCAGGTCGAGTTGTCCACCATCCGGCTGTTGGCCAAGCTGCCGACCATCGCCGCCTACGCATACAAGAAGTCGGTCGGTCAGCCGTTCCTCTACCCGGACAACTCGCTGACCCTGGTGGAGAACTTCCTGCGCATGACGTTCGGCCTACCGGCCGAGCCGTACCAGGCGGACCCCGAGATCATCCGGGCGCTGGACATGCTGCTCATCCTGCACGCCGACCACGAACAGAACTGCTCGACGTCGACGGTGCGGCTGGTCGGGTCGTCGCAGGCGAACCTGTTCACCTCCGTTTCCGGTGGGATCAACGCGCTGTGGGGCCCGCTGCACGGCGGCGCCAACCAGGCGGTCCTCGAGATGCTCGAGCAGATTCGCGAAAGCGACGACAACGTCAGTGAATTCGTCCGCAAGGTGAAGAACCGCGAGGCCGGCGTCAAGCTGATGGGCTTCGGCCACCGCGTCTACAAGAACTACGACCCGCGGGCCCGCATCGTCAAGGAGCAGGCGGACAAGATCCTGGCCAAGCTCGGCGGCGACGACGACCTGCTCAGCATCGCCAAGGAGCTCGAAGAGGCGGCGCTGACCGACGACTACTTCGTCGAACGCAAGCTGTACCCCAACGTCGACTTCTACACCGGCCTGATCTACCGCGCCCTCGGGTTCCCGACCCGGATGTTCACCGTGCTGTTCGCGCTGGGCCGGATGCCCGGCTGGATCGCGCACTGGCGTGAGATGCACGACGAGGGCGACAGCAAGATCGGCCGTCCGCGCCAGATCTACACCGGCTACACCGAGCGCGACTACGCGACGATCGACGCGCGCTAGTTTCCTGCCGAGCAGACGCAGAATCGCCTGCGGGCGGCGGGATTTACGCGATTCTCTGCCTGGTCGCGAGGGAGGCGAGCACTGCCATCGCCGCGTTGTGCCCGCCGATGCCCGACACCGCCCCACCGCGGCGAGCGCCCGAGCCGCACAACATGATTCGTTCGTGAGCGGTGGCCACGCCCCACTGCCTCGCCGGGGTGTCCAGCGGATCGTCGTCATCGGCGAACGGCCACGACAGCCCGCCGTGGAAAATGTTGCCGCCGCTCATGCCGAGGGTGCGCTCGAGATCTGATGTGGTCGTCGTCTCGATGCACGGGCGCCCCTGCGCATCGTGCAGCAGCAGTTCTTGAATCGGTTCGGCCAGAACAGCATTCAGCGATCCCAGCACCTTGTCGGTGAGCCGATCGCGCAGCGCGTCCGGGTCGGCGTCGCCGAACAGCGCGTGCGGGGTGTGCAGGCCGAACACCGTCATCGTCTGGGCGCCCGAGCGGCGCTGGTCATCGGACAGGATGCTGGGATCGGTCAGGGAGTGGCAATACGCTTCGCACGGCAGGGGATTCGGCGGTTGCCCCGCGGCCGCCTGGGTATAGGCCGTATCCAGTTGCGTCCAGGTCTCGTTGACGTGGAACGTGCCGGCGAAGGCCTGGTCGGGTGTGACGCCCCGGTCGCGTAGGCGGGGCAGGCGCCGCAGCACCATGTTCACCTTGACCTGCGCGCCGCCGTCCGCCGGTGGCGGTTCGTCGCCGAGCAGCCCGGCCAGCACGGTGGGCGTGACGCCGGCGAGGACGAACCGGGCCCGGACCCGGCGCTCATGGCCGCCGCTGCGATAGCGCACTTCGCCGCTCGGGTCGAGCGCGTAAACCTCTGCGCCGCTGATAATTTCGGCACCGTGGCCGACGGCGGCCGCGGCCAGGGCGGTGGTCAGCGCGCCCATCCCGCCGATCGGGACGTCCCAGTCCCCGGTGCCGCCGCCGAGCACGTGGTACAGGAAGCAGACGTTCTGCGTCAACGACTCATCGTCGAGGCGCGCGAAGGTGCCGATGAGGGCGTCCGTGGCCATCACCCCGCGAACCAGGTCGTTGCCCACCGCGTCGGTGATGGCCTCGCCGACCGGTTCCTCGATCAGGGCTTCCCAGGCGGCCGCCGCGCGGCGGTCGTTGCTTTCCAGTACGTGGCGGCGGGCCTGCTCGCGGCTGCGCAGCGGTTCGAGCAGCGTCGGCCACAGCCGCTCGGTCACCAGCCGGCAGCGCTGGTAGAAGTCCGCGAAGCCCTGGGCGTCGTCGGCCGCGCCGATGGCGGCGAAGGTGTTACCGGGCGCCCCGATCAGCAGCCCGCTGCGGCCGCCGGTGGCGGGGTCGGGCGTGTACGACGAATAGGGACGCCGGGCCAGCCGAATCCCGGCGCCCAGGTCCTCGACGATGCGGCTCGGTAGCAGGCTGACCAGATAGGAGTAGCGCGACAGCCGGACGCCGACCCCGTCGAAGGGTTGCGCCGAGATCGCGGCCCCGCCGGTCTGTTCCAGCCGTTCCAGCAGGCGCACCCGCAGGCCGGCCCGCGCGAGGTAGGCCGCCGCGACGAGGCCGTTGTGCCCGCCCCCGACGACGGCGACGTCCACCGCGTCGTCGGCGTCCGCGTGGCCGCTCAGCTCAGGTAGCCCTCGACCTCGTCGGGCGGCCGCACCTCCGCCTCGCGCGGGTCGCCGCCGCTCTCGCGGAGCGCCCGGCGCTGCCGCAGCAGATCCCAGCACTGGTCGAGTTCGATCTCCATGCGCCGAAGGCGGTCATGTTCCTCCGACGTGTCGATGTCACCGCGCTGCAGTTGGGCCCGCAGCGCTTTTTCTTCGGCGACCAGTTCGCGGATGTGTGCCAGGGTGTCGTTGTCGGTGGGTTTGCTGCCGTTGGCCATCGCTCCAGTCTGCCCGACTCGGGAGGGGGCGGATAGCCGCCGACGGCCCGCGGCTAACTGGGTCCGGGTAGTCGCAGCACCAGCCGCGCACCGCCCAGCGGGCTGCTTTCCAGCTCGGCAGTCCCGCCGTGCAGCTCGGCCTGCTGGGCTACCAAGGCCAATCCCAGGCCCGACCCGGAATGCGAGGCCGTCGATCCGCGGGAGAACCGCGCGAACACCACCTGGCGCTCGTCCTCCGGGACGCCGCGCCCGTTGTCGTCGATGGCGATCTCCACGCCGGCGCGGGAGCTGACCGCCGACAGCTCGACGCGGGTGGCGCCGCCATGCTTGACGGCATTGGCGATCGCGTTGTCGACCGCGAGGCGCAAGCCGGCCGGCAGCCCGACGATGATGCAGGTGGGCGAGGGCACCAGTGAGACGTCGACCCCGGGGTAGACGCGGGTGGCGTCGTGGGCGGCGCGGTCGAGCAGCTCGGTGATGTCGACCGGCACGTGATCGTCGGACGTCGACAGCTCGCCCTGGGCCAGGCGCTCGAGGGCGGTCAGCGTGGCCTCGATGCGCGACTGCGTGCGGATGACGTCGCCCAGCACCTCTTTGCGTTGTTCGTCCGGCATGTCCAGGGTGGAGAGCACTTCGAGGTTGGTGCGCATCGCGGTCAGGGGGGTGCGCAGCTCGTGCGAGGACACGGCGGCGAAGTCGCGCGCAGACGCGAGCGCATCCTTGGTCCGGTCCTGCTCGGTCCAGATGCGCTGCAGCATGCCCCGCATGGCCTCGGCGATCTCGACCGCCTCGGTGGCACCGCGCACCGCCACTTGCGGCCGTTCGTCGGCGTCGATCGAACGGGCTTGCTGGGCCAGGCGTTTGAACGGCCGCACCGCGAAAGCCGCCAGGAGCCAAGCGAACACCGCCGCCGCGCCGATCGACAGCGCACAGATCAGGATCACCCGGCGATGCAGGTTGTTGGTCTGGGCGATCGTGTCGTAGTACGTCGCGCCCACTGCCACCGTCGCCGGCTGCGGCGTGGCGACCTCCAAGGTTCGGACGCGATAGCGCACCCCGTTGATGTAGGTGTCTGCATACCCCACCTCCAGCGGCGGCAGTGTGACGTCCGAGTTGGACTTGACCTGGCCGTCGCGCCGGACGGTGATCACGGTGTCCTGGTCGTGGGGTGCGCGCGGGATGTCGTCGAGGCCCCGGGGCAGGAAGGGGATGGCGAAACCGGCCGCCTCGTCCAGGCGGCGGTCCAGCCGCTCCTTCCAGGCGCTGGTGATGCCGAACCACACGACCGCCCCCGCGATCACCACCACGATCGCGGTGCCGATCGCCGTCGCGACCGCGACCCGGGCCCGTAGCGACGGCGTACGGGTCAGGATCCGGGACAGGAAGTTCATGGCCGCTCGACCGGGTTACTGCATGCGCAGCACGAATCCCACTCCGCGCACGGTGTGCAGCAGCCGGGGCCCGCCGTGGGCCTCGAGCTTGCGGCGCAGGTATCCGATGAAGACGTCGACGACGTTGGTGTCGGCGGCAAAGTCATAGCCCCATACCAGCTCGAGTAGCTGCGCACGGGACAGGACCGCGGTCTTGTGTTCGGCCAGCACCGCCAGCAGGTCGAATTCCCGCTTGGTCAGGTCGACGTCGACGCCGTTGACGCGAGCCCGCCGGCCGGGGATGTCGACTTCCAGCGGTCCCACCGTGATGGTCTCCGACGAGGAGGTGGCGGTGGCGCCGCGGCGGCGCAGCAGCGCTTTGACCCGCGCGACCAGCTCGGCCAGCACGAACGGTTTGACCAGGTAATCGTCGGCGCCGGCCTCCAGGCCCGCCACCCGGTCGTCGACCGAGCTGCGGGCGGAGAGCACGCAGACCGGGACGTCGTTGTCCATGGCGCGCAGCGCGGTGACGACGCTGACCCCGTCCAGCACCGGCATGTTGATGTCGAGCACGATCGCGTCCGGCCGCGTTTCGGTGGCGCTGCGCAACGCCTCGGCGCCGTCGACCGCGGTCGACACCTCGAACCCGGACAGGCGCAGGCCACGTTCCAGCGACGCGAGCACATCGGAGTCGTCGTCGACGACCAAGACCCGAGGTGAGCTAGCTCCTGTGTCCATGCCGCCCATCTTGCCTGATTGCCGCCTATGGATGCGGGAGGCACCACCGTCGCGGGGCTAGGCGCGCTTCGCCTCGGCCGGTCCGCGTCACGGCCAGACATAAACCAGGCACGCGCGCGTCGGCGATTCTGGTGTCTGAGTTACGTGTCGCGGTATCCGCGGCGGTGCAGCGCCTCGCGAATTTTTCCGATAACGGCTTCTGGTCGGTCCTCGACAATGACCCTGATAACGATCCACCCGCAATCCTGCAACGCGCTGAGTCGCCGGAGATCCCGCACATATTGGCGCCGCATGGTGCGGTGTTGGTCCCCGTCGTATTCGACCGCTACCTTGAACCGCTCCCAGCCCATGTCGAGCAGTGCCACGGTCCGGTAATGCATGACCACCGGTATCTGAGTCTCGGGAGTGGGCAGCCCCGCGTTGACGATCAGCAAGCGCAGCCAGGTTTCCTTGGGCGATGCCGCGCCTGGATCGACCAAGGGAAGTGCCTCCCGTAGCCGCCGAAGGCCGCGAGCACGCGGGTGTCCCTTGGTCACCAGCAAAACATCCTCGACGGAAAAGGGCGTGGCGCGCATCAGCGCGTCGAGGCGGGCCACCGCTTCTCCGGTGGGGAGACGACAGCTCAAGTCAAATGCCGTCCGCGCAACCGTGGTCACCGGAAGCCCTGCGACACACGTGATTTCATTGTCTCGCAACCGCTGATTGCGGGTCACTATGCCCATAGGGGCGTGTTGATTACTCCAGATCAATTCGACCGGTTCGTCCTCGTCGATCCAATTCGCGCCGTGCAGCGCCGCCGCGGCCAGCCCAGCGAGCACACCGCGTCGCCGCGTCCATAGCCACGCCGCTTCCGACCGCATTCGGAGCGAGGGCGCCACGTGACGCGCCAGGTAGATGTCGGGATAGATCGCGCGAAACTCGGTCCTCAGCTGATACCGGGTCAGTTTGCGCTGTCGCAGGGCCTCGCTGCCGACGATGGGTCCGTCCATGCGCGTAAGACGCGACGTGTCGCTGTTGGGTTGGCCAGACATAAACCACGCACGCGCGCGTCGGCGATTCTTGTGTCTGAGTTACGTGTCGCGGCGAAGGCGCCAGCGTTTCAGGGCAGACCGATGTTGCGGTAGCGCTGCAGCCGGGCGGCCAGCCGCTCGGAGGCGGGTATCCCGCGCAACGCCTGCACCTCGGCGGCGATGGCGCGTGAGAGTCGCCGCGAGAACTCGACGGGCTCGTCGGCGGCATCGGGATGTTCCGCGACGACGACGTCGACGATCCCGGACGCCAACAGGTCGGTCGACCGGATGCCTTGTGCGGCGGCAAGTTCGGCGGCGTGATCGGTGTCGCGGAAGACGATCGCGCTCGCGCCTTCCGGCGGTAGCGGCGCCAGCCAGCCGTGCAGCGCGGCCAACACCCGATCGGCCGGCACCATCGCCAGCGCCGGCCCGCCGCTGCCCTGGCCCAGCAGCACGGAGACCGTCGGGGTGTCCAGGGTCACCAGCTCGGCCAGGCACTGGGCGATCTGCCCGGCGAGCCCGCCCTGTTCGGCGTCGGCCGACAGCGCCGGTCCCGCCGTGTCGATCACCAGCACCAGCGGCAGGCGCAACTCGGCGGCCAGCGCCATGCCGCGCCGGACCTCGCGCAACGACGCGGGGCCCACGGTGCTCGCCCGGCCGCCCGCTATCCGCCGCTGGCCGAGCACCACCACCGGCTGACCGGCGAATCGGGCCAGCGCCAGCAGCGTCGTCGCCGCCTCTCCCCGGCCGGTCCCCGACAACAGCACCTGGTCGGTTGCGCCGTGCCGCAACAGAAGTCCGACGCCCGGCCGGTCCGGACGCCGCGATGCCACCACCGAATCCCACGCCGCGACGTCGGGTGTCGGTTCGGGTGGTGGCGGCGTGGGCAGCGGCCCGGGCGGGTCGGCGATGACGGTCATCGCTCGGTCCAGCGTCGGGCGCAGCTCGTCGAGCGGGATGACGTCGTCGATCACGCCGTGCCGCTGCAGGTTCTCCGCGGTCTGCACGCCCTCGGGGAACGGTTCGCCGTAGAGCAGCTGGTACACGCGAGGTCCGAGGAAGCCGATCAACGCGCCCGGTTCGGCGAGCGTGACGTGGCCCAGCGAGCCCCACGACGCGAAGACCCCACCGGTGGTCGGATTGCGCAGATAGACCAGGTAGGGCAGGTGAGCCCGGGTGTGCAGCCGGACGGCCGCGGCGATCTTCACCATCTGCAGGAACGCGACCGTGCCCTCTTGCATGCGGGTGCCGCCGGAGCTCGGCGAGGCCAGTAGCGGCAGCCCCTCGGCGGTCGCCCGCTGCACCGCCGCGGTGATCCGTTCGGCGGCGGCCACCCCGATCGAGCCACCCAGAAAGCCGAATTCGCAGACCACCACCGCGACCCGGCGCCCGAAGATGCGCCCTTCGCCGGTCAGCACGGATTCGTCCAGGCCCGTCGCGGCGCGGGCATTGGCCAGCTCTCGCGCATAGGCGGCGCTGGCCGGCACGGCGAGCGGCTCGCTGTCCCAGCGGATGAAGGAATTCTCGTCCAGGACCGCGTCGCGTAGTTGACCAGCCGTGATACGACTCACGTGACGAGGCTATATAGGGTGGCTGCCATGATCGGTGTCAGCCAGGCCGAAGCGGTTTTGACCATCGAGTTGCAGCGCCCCGAGCGCCGCAACGCCTTGAACTCCCAGCTCGTCGAGGAGCTGCGCGAGGCCGTGCTGAAGGCGGGCGACGGCTCCACCCGGGCGATCGTGCTGACCGGGCAGGGCACGGTGTTTTGCGCCGGCGCGGACCTGAGCGGTGACGCATTCGCCGCCGACTATCCCGACCGCCTCATCGAGCTGCACAGGGTCTTGGACGCCACCCTCATCCCGGTGATCGGCGCCATCAACGGCCCCGCCATCGGCGCGGGCCTGCAGCTGGCCATGCAATGCGATCTCCGGGTCGTCGCGCCGGACGCCTTCTTCCAATTCCCCACATCGAAATACGGTCTGGCCCTTGACAACTGGAGCATCCGGCGCCTGGCTTCACTGGTCGGTCACGGCCGGGCCCGCGCGATGCTGCTGGCCGCCGAAAAGCTGACGGCCGACGTGGCCCTGCAGACCGGGATGGCCAACCGCATCGGGACGCTGTCCGACGCCCAGGCCTGGGCCGCCGAGATCGCCGGCCTGGCCCCGTTGGCGATCCAGCACGCCAAGCGGGTGCTCAACGACGACGGCGCCATCGAGGAGGCCGACCCGGTGCACAAGGAGCTTTTCGACAAGGCGTGGGGCAGCCAGGACGTCATCGAGGCCCAGGTCGCGCGTATCGAGAAGCGGCCACCGAAGTTCCAGGGGGCCTGACGAGCCATGCGGGGGACGCTACGGCTGATCGCCGGCACGGCGTCGCTGGCGGGCGGGGGTTGGCTGCTGCGCGCGCTGCACGGCGCGCCGGACGCCCTCGGCGCCCACCCCGCATCGATCGCCGCGGCGACCGCGGGGTCCCCGAACTGTCGCGACGGCGTCTTCGTCAACCTCGAGCCCGCCTCGGAAACCAAGATGGACCGCGAGCAACTGCGGCTCATCGCGTGGGAGCTGGTGGGCAACCGGGGTGGAAGCCGGCCGCGCGGGCCGATCCCGCTGACGGCCCCCGGGGTCTTCCGCGCGGATCCGAGCGGGCTGGCCGTCAGCTGGTTCGGCCACTCCACGGCGCTGGTGGAAATCGACGGCTACCGGGTGCTCACCGATCCGGTGTGGAGCGACCGGTGTTCGCCGTCGGACGTCGTCGGGCCGCAGCGGCTGCACCCGCCGCCGATTCAACTCGAGGGGTTGCCCGCCGTCGACGCGGTGGTGATCAGCCACGATCACTACGACCACCTCGACATCGACACGATTCGGGCGTTGGCCCGCACGCAGCGGTCCCCGTTCTTCGTTCCGCTCGGTGTCGGCGCCCACCTTCGCAGGTGGGGGATACCCGAGCACCGCATCGTCGAGCTCGATTGGCACCAGAGCGCGACGGTCGACGAGCTCACCGTGGTGTGCGTGCCGGCGCGGCATTTTTCGGGGCGCTTCCTGGATCGCAACACGACGCTGTGGGCGTCGTGGGTCTTTCGCGGGCCGACCCATCGCGCGTACTTCGGCGGCGACACCGGGTACACGAAGAGCTTCGCCCAGATCGGCGCCGACCACGGACCGTTCGACCTGACCCTGCTGCCCATCGGGGCCTACAACACGGCGTGGCCCGACGTGCACATGAACCCCGAGGAGGCGCTGCGGGCGCACCTGGACGTCACCGACGGGGGGCTGTTGGTGCCGATCCACTGGGGCACCTTCCGGTTGGCCCCGCACCCGTGGGCCGAGCCGGTCGAGCGGCTGCTCGCCGCCGCGGAGCCCGAGCAGGTGAACGTGGCGGTTCCGGTGCCGGGCCAGCGCATTGATCTCGCGGCCCCGGTGAAATCGAACCCGTGGTGGCAGCTCTGATTCCGGAGTCCGGCAACCCCACCGCGTTAGAGTGCGCCATGACCAAACGCGCGGTCGCTGCCATCTCGGTGCTGCTCGGATTGACGGGATGCGGCTCCGCGCAGCCGACCGCCGGGGCCCCGTCCACACTGTCTGACGTCGCGCCCAACCAAGTGGCCGGCGTGGCGATTCCTGCCGGCCGCATCGACGATGCCGTCGCCAAGATCGACGGCCTGGTCGGCGACCTGATGAAGAACACCGGCGTGCCGGGAATGGCGGTCGCCGTCGTCCACGGCGGGAAAGTGTTGTACGCCAAGGGTTTCGGTGTCAAGGATGTGAGCAAGGGCGAGGGGCAAGGAAACAAGGTGGACGCCGACACCGTCTTCCAGCTGGCTTCGGTGTCCAAATCGGTTGGCGCGACGGTGATCGCGCACGAGGTCAGCGATCACGTCGTCACCTGGGACACCCCAGTGGCCGCCAAGTTGCCCTGGTTCACGCTCGGCGATCCCTATGTCAGTAGCCATGTGACCGTCGCCGACGTGTATTCGCATCGCTCCGGGCTGCCCGATCACGCGGGCGACAAACTCGAAGACCTGGGCTACGACCGTCGTCAGACCCTCGAGCGACTCAGGTATCTGCCGCTGGCACCCTTCCGGATCAGCTACGCCTACACCAACTATGGGATCACCGCCGGCGCGGAGGCCGTGGCGGCCGCGGCCGGCAAGTCATGGGAGGACCTGTCCGACGAGGCGCTCTACCGCCCGCTAAAAATGACGTCGACGAGCTCACGCTTCGCCGACTTCCTCGCCCGGCCCAATCACGCGGTCAACCACGTCAAGGTCGCCGGCAAGTGGGAGGCCCGCTTCCAGCGTGATCCCGATCCCCAGTCACCCGCGGGCGGCCTCAGCTCATCGGTCAACGACATGGCCCGTTGGCTGATGATGTTGCTGGGCAACGGGACTCACGACGGGCGGCGGATCGCCGCGCCGGAAGACCTGTTGCCGGCCATCAGTCCGCAGACGGTGTCGACACCCGCGACGACGCCCAAGGCGCGCACCGGGTTCTACGGATACGGTTTCAACGCGTCGGTCGATTCCTCGGGCCGCACCGAATACAGCCATTCCGGCGCTTTCGCTTTGGGGGCGGCGACGAACTTCGTGGTGATGCCCTCGGAAGACGTGGGCATCATCGCGCTGACCAACGGCGCGCCCTACGGCATCCCGGAAACCCTGACCGCCGAATTCATGGACCTCGTCCAATACGGCCAGATCCGCGAGGACTGGGGTCCCTTGTACCAGAAGGCGATCGGCTGGCTGAACAATCCGGTGGGCTCGCTGGTCGGCAAGCAGCCCCCGCCCAAACCCGCCCCGGCCAAGCCGCTTCGCGACTATGCAGGCGTGTACGCCAGCGACTACTGGGGCCCGGCCGTCGTGACCGAACGCGACGGCGCCCTGCACTTGGCGATGGGCCCGAAAAACCACACGGTCGCCCTCACCCATTGGGACGGCGACACCTTCACCTTCCCGCTGACCGACGAAAACGCCCCACCCGGAACGATTTCCAAAGCGGTCTTCTCCAACGACACCCTGAATCTGGAGTACTACGACACCGAGAAGCTGGGGACCTTCGCCCGATGAGCTCCTCACTGATCACCGGCCTGACCGACGCCGAGGTGGCGCAGCGGGTCGCCGACGGCCAGAGCAACGCCGTGCGGAAACGGGCGACGCGCAGCATCACCGATATCGTGCGGGCCAACGTGTTCACCCGGATCAACGCGATCCTGGGAGTGTTACTGCTGATCGTGCTGGCGACCGGCTCGCTGATCAACGGGATGTTCGGACTGTTGATCATCGCCAACAGCGTCGTCGGCATGGTCCAGGAAATCCGGGCCAAGCAGACGCTGGACAAGCTCGCGATCGTGGGTCAGGCGAAACCCGTGGTGCGCAGGCAATCCGGGACGCGTGCGGTCCCGCCCGAGGAGGTGGTGCTCGACGACATCATCGAGCTCGGGCCCGGCGATCAGGTCGTCGTCGACGGAGAGATCATCGAAGAGGCGAACCTGGAGGTCGACGAGTCACTGCTGACCGGTGAGGCCGACCCGATCGCCAAGGCCGTCGGCGACGCGGTGATGTCGGGCAGTTTCGTCGTTGCGGGCGCCGGCGCCTACCGGGCCACCAAGGTCGGCCCGGACGCCTACGCGGCCAAACTCGCCGAGGAAGCCAGCAAGTTCACGTTGGTGAAATCCGAACTGCGCAACGGCATCAACCGCATCCTGCAGTTCATCACCTACCTTCTGGTGCCGGCCGGCCTGCTGACGATCTACACCCAGCTGTTCACCACGCACGCGGGCTGGCAGGAGTCCGTGCTGCGGACGGTGGGCGCCCTGGTGCCGATGGTGCCCGAAGGGCTGGTGCTGCTGACGTCGGTCGCGTTCGCGGTCGGGGTGGTCCGGCTGGGCCAGCGCCGCTGCCTGGTGCAGGAGCTGCCCGCCATCGAGGGGCTCGCGCGGGTCGACGTGGTCTGCGCCGACAAGACGGGCACCCTGACCGAAAGCGGCATGCGGGTCGCCCGGGTGGACGAGCTCGACGAGGACGCGCACCGCGATCGGATCGGCGACGTGCTGGCGGCGTTGGCCGCCGCCGACCCGCGACCCAACGCGAGCGTGCGCGCGATCGCCGAGACCTATCACGAGTCGCCGGGCTGGACCGCCACGGCGACAGCACCTTTCAAGTCCGCCACCAAGTGGAGCGGGGTGTCCTTCGAAGGGCACGGCGACTGGGTGATGGGGGCGCCCGACGTGTTGCTCGAGCCGGCGTCGGCGGCGGCCGAACAGGCCGAGCGGATCGGGTCGCAGGGCTTGCGGGTCCTGCTGGTGGGCGCCGCCGACGTGGCCGTCGACCACCCCAGCGCACCGGGGGACGTCACCCCGGTCGCGCTGGTGGTGCTCGAACAGAAGGTCCGACCTGACGCCCACGAGACGCTGGAATACTTTGCCGATCAGGGTGTTTCGGTCAAGGTGTTGTCCGGGGACAACGCCGTTTCTGTCGGCGCCGTCGCCGACAAGCTCGGGTTGCGCGGCGAGACGATGGATGCGCGCCAACTCCCCTCGGACCCCGCGCAATTGGCCGACGCGCTGGACACCCACACCACCTTCGGCCGGGTGCGTCCCGATCAGAAGCGCGCCGTCGTACACGCCCTGCAATCGCGCGGGCACACGGTCGCGATGACCGGCGACGGCGTCAACGACGTCCTGGCCCTCAAGGACGCCGATATCGGCGTCGCGATGGGGGCCGGCAGCCCGGCTTCCCGTGCCGTCGCACAGATCGTCCTGCTGGACAACAGGTTTGCCACGCTACCGTACGTGGTCGGCGAGGGCCGACGCGTGATCGGCAACATCGAGCGGGTCGCCAACCTGTTCCTGACCAAGACGGTGTACTCGGTGCTGCTGGCGTTGTTGGTGGGCATCGAATGCCTGTTTTCCAAAGCGTTGAAAGCCGATCCGTTGCTGTATCCGTTCCAGCCGATCCACGTCACCATCGCGGCGTGGTTCACCATCGGAATACCGTCGTTCATCCTGTCCCTGGCGCCCAACATCGAGCGCGCCGAGCCCGGTTTCGTGCGCCGGGTGCTGAGCTCGGCGCTGCCGTCCGGGCTGATCGTCGGCACCGCGACCTTCGCGTCGTACCTGGCCGCCTACCCTGGCCGGCACGCCGGCTTCCAGCAACAGGATCAGGCGTCGACCGCGGCCCTGATCACCTTGCTCATGACGGCCCTGTGGGTGCTCGCGGTGGTCGCACGGCCCTACCAGTGGTGGCGGGTGGCGCTCGTAATCGTCTCGGGCCTGGCGTATGTGGTGATCTTCAGCCTCCCCCTGGCCCGCAAGCAGTTCCTGCTGGATCCGTCCAATGTCACGGTGACCGCGACCGCGCTGGGGATCGGTCTGCTGGGCGTAGCCGCGGTCGAGGCCATGTGGTGGATCCGCGCCAGGATGCTGGGCGTGCAGCCGCGGCTGTGGCGCTGAGCACAGCGAACTCGGCGCCGGCCGGTTTCACCGGGCAAGTACGATGCCGGAAAAAGGGAGGGCACATGGGATTCCTGGACAAGGCCAAGGATCTGTTGTGGCAGAACGCCGACAAGGTCGAGACGGCCATCGACAAGGCAGGCGAGTTCGTCGACGAAAAGACGCAGGGCAAATACTCCGACACCATTCACCAGGTGCAGGAGCAGGCGAAGAAGGCGGCCGGCGCCGCGGACACGGGCGACCAGCAGAACTGAGCCATGGCCAAGCTTTCCGGATCCATCGATGTCCCGCTGCCGCCCGAGGTGGCCTGGCAGCACGCCTCCGACCTGTCCCGGTACAAGGATTGGCTGACCATCCACCGGGTGTGGCGCAGCGCATTGCCCGACGAGATCGAGAAGGGCTCGGTCGTCGAGTCGATTGTCGAGGTCAAGGGCATGCCCAACCGGATCAAATGGACGGTCGTGCGCTACAAGCCACCCGAGGGCATGACGCTCAACGGCGACGGAGTCGGCGGGGTCAAGGTCAAGCTGATGGCCAAGATCCAGCCCAAAGGGGACGGCTCCCTCGTCAGTTTCGACGTGCACCTCGGTGGCCCCGCACTGTTCGGCCCCATCGGCATGATCGTCGCCGCCGCACTGCGCGGCGATATCGACCAGTCGCTGGAGAACTTCGTGACGGTGTTCACCCGGCCCGATCCGAGCAGCAACGGGCATCGCTGATCGCCCGCCGATGAGTTTTCGCCTCGGGCGCGGTCGATAGTGTGAACCCCCTTTCTTCCGGGGACACATCATCAGGAGGTCACCATGCCTATTCGTGACAGCGCCCCGCTGGGCGCCCCATGCTGGATCGATCTGACCACGTCCGACGTCGCCCGCGCCCAGGATTTCTACGGCACGGTCTTCGGCTGGACGTTCGAATCCGCCGGGCCCGAGTACGGCGGATATGTCAACGCAGCCAAGGGCGGCCACCCCGTCGCCGGGATCATGGCCAACCGGGCCGGGGCCGAGGCGCCGGACCGCTGGGTTACCTATTTCCACACCGCCGACATCCAGACCACGCTGGCCGCGGTGACCGGGGCGGGCGGTTCGGTCTGCATGGCGATGGAGGTGCCCGCCAAGGGCCATATGGGCCTGGCGACCGACCCCGCCGGCGCGACGTTCGGTTTGTGGCAGCCGCTGCAGCACCGCGGTTTCGAGATCATCGGAGCGGCCGGCGCCCCCGTCTGGCATCAGCTGACCACCCGCGACTACGGTGCGGCCCTCGACTTCTACCGCGACGTCCTCGGCTGGCGTACCGAATCCGAGTCCGATACCGACGAATTCCGCTACACCACAGCGTGGTTCGGCGACGAGCAATTGCTCGGCGTGATGGACGGCGCCTCGCTGCTACCCGAGGCCGTCCCGTCGAACTGGGTGACCTTCTTCGGCGCCGAGGACGTCGACAAGACCCTGCGAGTGATCGTCGACAACGGCGGCGCTGTGGTGCGCGACGCCGAGGACACCCCGTATGGACGGCTGGCCGCCGCGACCGATCCGACGGGCGCCCCGTTCAACCTGTCATCGCTGCAGGCCTAGCCGACGAGCGCCGCCACGCTAGGACGACGCTCGGTGCCGCGGACCGGCGGCGGAGTCGGTTAACCTCGCTACCATGACTCGCCGACTGCGCCCCGGTTGGCTGGTGGCGTTTTTCGCCGTGGTGGTTTCGGCCAGCGCGTGGCTGCCGTGGCTGAGGACGGCGGTCAACGGCGGGGGCTGGGCCAACGCCATCGGAGGCGCCCACGGCAACTTGGAACTGCCCCCGGGGTTCGGCGCCGGCCAGCTCATCGTGCTGCTGGCCTCGACCCTGCTGGTGGCCGGCGCAATGATGGGCCGAGGATTGTCGGTGAAGCTCGCTTCGGTTGCGGCGCTGCTGATTTCGCTGTTGATCGTGGCGCTGACGGTGTGGTACTACAAGCTCAACGTCAACCCGCCGGTGTCGGCCGAATACGGCCTCTACGTCGGTGCGGGCGGCGCGGTGTGCGCCGCAGCGTGCTCGATCGTGGCGGTGATCTCGGCGTTGGCCTCGGGACGGCCGCGGCGCTGAGCCCTCACGCCGACGGGAACTCGTGCTTCCCCGAAGCGGCGCTGGTGTCGGGCTCGTTGACGCCGAACACGAAGGGCGCGAATACGATCTCGCGCCCGTCGGGATCCCGATAGGTGATCGCGCCCGTGGCCGCCCAGTACGGGTGCTGGTCGACGGGTTCGACGCCCGCGTCGTGCAGGCGCGCGAGTGCGGCTCGTTGTGCTTGGGGGTTCGGAAAATAAAGACAGAGCTGTTCATGGGGGTCCACCGCGACGTCGTCGGCGGCCTGCACGATCTCCATGGTGAGGTTCCAGCTGGGGAGCCCGAAGATCGCGCCGTTGCTGCCGTAGCTGTCCTCGAACGTCTCGTAGAGCGGCAGGCCGACGAGGTCGCGGTAGAACCGCACCGTTTCCGCGAAGTGCGAGGAGCGGCGCGCGAAGCGGATGCCGCCGATGGGGGCCAACTGCGGCGGCCAGTGCGTCGTGCGGTGGTGCTTGTGCTGGTCGGTGCTCATCACAGTCCGATCGCGTCCGCGGCGGACTCGGCGGTGTCCCAGCGGCGCAGCTCGGAGCCGGGCGCCCAGGTCGAGTGGGTGCCGCTGGAAATCCGTTCCGGCAGTGGGAGTTTGCACACCGGCCCGTCGCCGGGGCGGGTGGCGTCGAACACGAGGCAATACGAGGCGTCGGTATTCATATCGGTGGTGAGCGTGATCAGGTAGCCGTCGTCTTCGCCGGTGCCGCCGACGCGCGGTGCCATCGCGGTCTCGCTGCCGTAGACGCCGTCCCCGAACGAGAACCGCTCCTCGGTTCCGGTGCGCAGGTCGTGTTTGACCAGGCCGTCGAACAGGAACCAACCCGGCTTGCCCGTGGCCGCATAGACGTAGCGGTAGTCGGCGGCCGCGTAGCCGGGGTTGATGGTGCCGAACTCGGTGACGGATTCGAAGAGCCGCTCTTCGCGCACCTCGCCGGTGACCAGGTTGAAACGCCACCGGTGCAGGCGTGCCTGCAGGCGATCCAGGGCTAAGAAGCGGAACAGTTTGTCCCACTTGGTTCCACCGGTATCGAGCGGGGACGGGTCGCCTTCGAAGAAGCCGTCGAGCACGATCTCGTCGCCATCCTCGTAGGCGTTGGTGAAGTGCAGCACGAACGTGGGGTCGGCCTCGAACCAGCGAATGTCCTCGGTCCCGCCGCGGCGCGGGATCACCGCGAACCGCGACGGGATGTCGGGGTGGAAGCGCGGCAGGTGCACGTCGTGCTCGAGCAGCTGAGGATCCCAGAACAACGGGAAATCGTTGAGAATGGCGTAGTTTTCGGTGAACGCCATGTCGTGGGGGAGGCGCGGACCGGGCAGCGGGATGTCGACGTAGTGAGTCAGTTCGTTGCGCTCGTCGACGACACCGTAATGCATGTACGGGTCTTGCTTGCTGTAGTTGAAGAACAGCAGTTCACCGGTTGCGTTGTCTACCTTGGGGTGTGCGGACACGCCCCACGCGGTCGGGAAGCGCCCGTTCCAGGACTCCTTGCCGAGCGTGTCACCCGAATACGGGTCGATTCGGTACAGGTCGCCGCACTGGTAGAAACTGCTCAGCGCGACGCCGCGATGCACGATGACGTCGGTGCTCGACGCGTCCTTCATCCGCGTTCGCGCGCCCCAGCCTTGCTGCGCCAGTTGCACGGGCTCGGCCAGCCCCGGCCACAGCGGCCCGCCGGCCTCGTTCTCGGCCAGGAATCCGTCGGTGCGGATAAAACGGTTGCGGTAGAAGGCCTTTCCGTCGCGGAAGCCGACCACGTGCAGCATGCCGTCGCCGTCGAAGGGGTGATAGGTCTTGAACGCGGGGTGCAGCGGGTTCTCGGTGTTGCGCAGATAGACGCCGTCCAGGTCGCCCGGGATCTCACCCTCGACCGCGGCCAGGTCGTCGGCGTCCCACTCGGTGGTCTGGGGACGCCACGGGCCCGTCCGGTAGGGGTGGTCGTCGTCCTCGGGAAGGGTGGACAGGAACTTGCCGACGATCGCTATATCTTTTGGCAAGTCCATCTCAACCGCCTTTGCTGACAACGAAACTCACGGTGGTGGCGGTGCTGCCGCCGAAATTGAGGGTCCCGAAGGTTTGCGCACCGTCGACCTGATAGTCGCCGGCGGCGCCGCTGACCTGCTTGGCCGCGTCGAGCAGCATCCGCACCCCGGAGGCGCCCACCGGATGCCCGCCACCGATCAACCCGCCGCTGGGATTGATCGGCAGCCTCCCCCCGATCTCGATCTCGCCGTTTTCGATCGCCTTCCATGACTCGCCCGGGCCGGTCAACCCGATGTGGTCGATGGCCAAGTACTCGCTGGGAGTGAAGCAGTCGTGCACCTCGAACCCGTCGATGTCGTCGAGGCCGCGCCCCGCCCGGCGCAGCGCGTCGAGCACCGCCGCCCGCACATGCGGCAACACGTAGAGATCGTCGCCGGCACGGTCCAGTTTCTGCTGCAGCCCCAGCCCGACGGTGCGATGACCCCAGCCCTCGATCCGGCCGATCGGGCGCGCGTCGGGGTGGTTGCGCAGGTAGGCGTCGTTGACGAGCACCAATCCCGCGCCGCCGTCGGTCATTTGGCTGCAGTCGAAGCGTCGCAGCCGGCCCTCGGTGATCGGGTTGGCGTCGTCGTCGTCGGTGATGGGATCGGGGACGGTCCACCCGCGGGTCTGGGCGTTGGGGTTGCGGCGGGCGTTGGCGAAGTTGAGCTGGGCGATGGCCCGCAGGTGCGCGTCGTCCAGTCCGTACCGGCGGTCGTACTCGTCGGCCACCCGGGCGAACATGGACGGCCACAGGTAGCGCGCGTCGGCCCCCTCGTGACCGGTCCATGCCGCGGCCCCCAGATGCTGCGCGGCGGTGTCGCCCGGGACCGTTTTCTCGAGCTCGATGCCCACCACCAGCGCGGTGTCGTAGGCGCCCGACCGTAGATCGGCCATCGCCGCCAGCGCCGCCACGCTGCCGGAGGCGCAGGCGGCTTCGTGGCGCGACGCCGGGGTGTCCCAGAGGCCGTCGCAGACCGTGGCGGGCATCGCCCCGAGGTGGCCCTGCCGGGCGAACATCTCGCCGAAGGCGTTGCCGACGTGCACCACTTCGATGCCGGCCGCGTCCAGCTTGGCCGTTGCCAGCGTCGCGTCGACGACCTCGGCGGTCAGCGCGGCGAAGTCGTGGCCTTCCCTGGTGAGGTTGCGAGCAAAATCGCTTTGGTAACCGCCGAGAATCCACACACCGGAGGAGCGATCCATACGCCGACGGTACTCCCGGGCGGGGCGGTTGTTGAGGCCTATCGGCGGGCCGGCGCGGGTCCCTGGCTGGTCCAAAGAGGGCGGCCCCGTCGGCTCTCGGGCTGAACCGACGGGACCTAGGCGGGCGCGAAGGCCGGCCGACGCACTCGCCTACTGTTGGATCATTGCCCCCCAGCGGTGCCGACAAACATGCGGCCTCAATCTATTTGACGTCTCGTTGATGCCGGGCCGCCGACGGCGCCGGGTCCGGTTAACGTCGATTCACCTTTTCCGGGTGCGCGCGGGGCACTCGGGCAGGCGGTCGGCCGGAAGTCTGAGCTGCGGCGATGTGGTGGGGTTGCGCCGTCGTGCGGCCAGTCCCACCGCGAAGCGGCCACCCCGCATCGTGGCGTCGCACGAGGCTGCGGTGTAAGCCGATATGCGCACCCGTCGGCCGTTCGTTTTGCGGCCGTCCCAGCAAAGTAGCCGCGACGTCAACCCCCGGCCGGCGACGACCCCGCGGGGGCCGGCGGCCACTTGTGCGGACGCGACCGGCTCTTGGCGACCGGGTGAAAGGCCCGGGGCGGGCTCACCCCCCGGGGCGGGTCGGTCTGCGGTCCATCGTGACATCTTCCGGGTCGACACCCGACCCAGCCAGTGGCAGCGTTGGCAAAATCAGAAACGTCGATTAACAGCTTGCATGTTGCTTCCAGCTAATGCCACGCGAGGGAAGTCGGGGCGGCGACTGCCGCGTTGCGACACGGTCACGGATGCATACCTATCGGCTCATCGTTGGTCACATATGCCCCGCAGATCACTATCGTCACATGAGCCAACTACGGACGTCAGCGCGGTGTCCTACCCCTCGAAAGGTGTTACATGTCGGCGATTCTTCGAAGTGTGTCGCTATCGATGGCGTCGGCGGCCGCTGTCGGATTCGTCCTCGTGGTGGGGCCCGCGCCTACCGCCCACGCCACGCCGTGTGGTGCCCCCGAGGCAAACGTCGACCCTCCCGCCGCGCAGCCGGCGATGCCCGCGCCTCAGCCGGTCGTGCAGCCGCCGACTGGGCGCAGGCCCAGTCACACGAATGACCAGGCGCCGCTGCCGAGGCTGGGTCCGCTGATCTCGTCGTTGCTCAAGCCGGCGACGCCGGGGCAGCGCTACTCCGCGCCGGTCCATCCGCGAGCCGAGGGGCCGACGCCGGGACCCGGACCCTCCGCGCCGCTGCAACAGCAAGCCGAGGTCCTGCCGCCGGCTCCCAACCCGCCCGCGCCCGCGGTCCCGCAAATGCCGAACGCCAATCCGCTACGGCCGAACGCCGCCCCGGTGCCGCAGCCGCAACCCGAGCCGGGCCCGCCGCCTCCGTCGATCGCGGGCGCCCCGACGTCCCTCGTCGACTGGGTCACCGGGCCGGACGGCCCCAACAAAACGCTGCAACGTTTCGGCATCTCCGGCACCGACCTCGGGATTGCCTGGGACAACGGCGATCCCGTCAACCGCCAGGTGCTGATGGCCTTCGGTGACACCTTCGGCTACTGCAAGGTGCACGGCCAGCAGTGGCGCTACAACACCCTGTTCCGCAGCAACGATCGCGATCTGTCCAAGGGAATCCACATCGCCGACGGCGTGCCGAACGACAAGTATTCCGGCTCGCCGGTGTGGGCGCCCGGGCTCTCCAAACAGGTCGTCAACACCATCCACAAGGCCGCGCACGAGACGGGAATCATTCCGACCGGGGCGATGTCGATGGGCAGAACCCAGTACATGAGCTACATGTCCATCCGCCAGTGGGGCCGTGACGGCGAATGGACAACGAACTATTCGGCGATCGCGCGGTCCAACGACAACGGCCAGAACTGGGGGATCTTCCCCACCACGATCCGCACGGCGTCCGCGGATGCCATTCCGGGAGCCGGGTTTACGCCTGGAAACGAGAACTTCCAGATGGGCGCCTTCTTGAAGGGCAAGGACGGCTACATCTACCAGTTCGGGACGCCGTCGGGTCGCGGCGGCGCGGCCTTCCTGTCGCGGGTTCCACCGAACCAGTTGCCCGACCTGACCAAGTACCAGTACTGGAACGGCGACGAGGGCGGTCGTTGGGTCCCGAACAATCCGGGTGCGGCGACGCCGATCTTCCCGGCGCCGGTGGGCGAAATGTCGGCCCAGTACAACAGTTACCTCAAGCAGTACCTGGTGCTCTACACCGACGGCGGCAGCAACGACGTCATCGCACGGACCGCGCCGGCGCCGCAGGGGCCGTGGAGTCCCCCGCAACCGCTGGTGTCCTCGTTCCAGATGCCCGGCGGCATCTATGCGCCGATGATCCATCCCTGGTCGTCGGGACGGGACCTGTACTTCAACCTGTCGCTGTGGTCGGCGTACGACGTGATGCTGATGCACACCGTGTTGCCGTAGGAAACGTCGCCGTCGAAGATACGATGGTCTAGTGAGAGGAGGGCGATGATGATCGCCTTGGAGTATCACGACAACTGTTGCGGTCTTGCTGATCCGCTCACTCCTCTCGCCGCGGCCGCGTTACCCGACGACGTGCCTGCCTCATCGGCGGGCGAACTGCGGGACAACGGTGACGGCGCGGACGATCACACGGTGTTCGACGGCCACCGCCCGGACTACTGGACCGTGGGCAGGCCGGGGCTCCGAGACATCGAGGTGTGCATCGAAAGCGCCCGCGCGGACGGCGCCATCAGTCTGGGCCTGGTGGTCAACGGTTTGGATTGCAGCGGGCTCCCGATTGACCAGGCGCTTTCGCTCGCAGACGCCCGGGGGGATGCGGGCGTCTGCGGCGTTAGCTGCCGGGGAGGCGGACACCTCAAGGCCAGTTAGTCAGCGGCTGAGGGGATTTCGCGGGGCGAGGTCACGCGGTATCGGCTACGGAGGCAGCGGAATCCACCGCTTGCCATCCGTTGTCCATCCGCACGGCAGGTAGTTCCAGTGCGCCGGCGGATTGGGGTCGAAACTCAGGCACTTCGGTGCGTAGAACGAAGGGGCCGGAGGAGGCGGTGGCGGCTGGTCCTCAGCGTGGGCGATCGCCCCGCTGAGCATTAAAGCCCCAACGGCCATCTGTGTGGCGACTAGCTTCCGCATCGCAGGCCCGGCAAGTGCTATGCCCCAACGAAGCGACGGTCGCTACGTGTCTTCCCTTACGCGCACGGTATCGATGGTAGTCCGCATTCCGGCGGTTTGTGGGACTTGATTGCATTTGCTCTGGGCATTTCGGGGTGCCGCTCCGGTGGGGGATCGTGAGCGGGTTTGCGGAGGTGCGGACGGGCGCCGACCTGCTGGTATGGCGTGAACTCAAACTGGACACGGCCTGACCGGGATAAGTACGATCGTGGTCTGTCATTTATCTGATACGCAGCAGGAGCACCGCGATGAGATCTGTCGATGAGGGTTCGCCGTCATCGACGGCGGTGAGCGCTTGTCCGATCGCCCCGCGCAGTTTTACCCCCTTGGCTGGCCGCCCGCTCGGGCGGGTGCGGCTGTGCCTCGCCTCGATCGCCCGTGAGCAAACACGCCAAGACAGCTGGCGCGCAATTGAAATCATCGCCAATACGCACAACCGCCGCGTCGAGTCCTATCTGCAGCGTCGGCGGCACCGCCCGTGGCGCAACCGGGGTTCCTAGCCTTCGGCTTTGACCGTCATGTCGACGACGGTCGGCGTCGCTTCGTCACGCCGATGATGCGCACACCGGTGTCCAGCTAGCAAGTTCACACCGCGGCAACGTATCTGGTCGCGGCATCGGTACTAGGCATGTCAGCTCTGCCGTGGGATGCATGTTCCCGTCGTTGAATCACCCTGCGCTACAACGATAACGGCACATCGCCGGGGCCGCAGCGGATAACCGCTCTCACGATCCGGCCGAGTCGTGCGTCGATAGGGCGCGGTTACAGAAGTTCATCAAATCATTCAGGCGATGCAGCGGTCGACTCACGTCGCCCTCGGGTGTCGCGCACCGAGTTATGAGGTATAGCAATGGATTTCGGAGTGATGCCGCCGGAGGTCAACTCCGGTCGAATGTACTCTGGCCCCGGGGCGGGGCCGATGCTGGCCGCCGCCGCGGCCTGGGACGGAATCGCAGCCCAGTTGCACGCCGCCGCAGCGTCTTACGAGTCGGTGATCTCGAACCTGACCGCCGGGTGGCGCGGTCCTTCGTCGAGCATGATGGCCGCCGCGGCGGCACCGTATGCGGCATGGATGAGTGCGACCGCCGCCCAGGCCGAGCAGACCGCCAACCAGGCGAGGGCGGCGGTGGTCGGGTACGAGGCGGCGTTCCTCGCGACGGTGCCGCCACCGGTCATCGCGGCCAATCGGGCGCAGTTGATGGCGCTGATCGCGACCAATTTTCTGGGTCAGAACACCCCGGCGATCATGGCCACCGAGGCCCAGTACGCCGAGATGTGGGCCCAGGATGCCGCGGCGATGTACGGCTACGCCGGTGCCTCGGCGGCCGCCGCGCAGGTGACGCCATTCGCCCCGCCGCCGCGTAGCACCAATCCGGCCGGGGCCGCGGGACAGGCCGCCGCCGTCGCGCAGGCCACCGGCGGCTCGGTCGCGATGAACACGGAATCGACTCTCCCGCAGCTGATGTCGGCCGCGCCCCAATCGTTGCAGACCCTGACAACGCCTGCCGCCGCCGATCCACCATCGCTGCTGTCGGCATTCGACTCGGCGCTTACGGGCCCGTTGGGTCCGGTGTCATTGTTCGGCATCGGGGGCAGCCCGTATCTGCTGGGCGTCGAAAACTACCTGGTGCCCCAAAACGTGGCGAATGTGAACAGTGCCCGGCAAAGGCTGGACCGGGACCGGTCGGCGCTGGGGCGGTTGGGCGGCGAGGTCAATTCGGGGACGCAAATGGTGAGCTCGCCGAGAGGAGCCGCTGGAACCGGAATGTCGCCGGGCATCGGTCGTGCCGGCGTCGTCGGGCGCTTGTCGGTGCCGCCGGGATGGGCGGCGGCCGCCCCGGAGATCCGGCCGGTCGCCACGGTGATTCCACAAACCGCCTTTGCCGGCGCTCCTTCGGCCCTCGCGGCCGAGGGAGAGGGATCGCTGTTCTCCAGCATGGCCGCGTCGGGTCTGGCCGGGCGCGCCATGGCCGCCACCGGCGGTGGCTCCGCGCGGGCAACGGGCATCGGCGGCGGTTTCGGGCGCGTCGCGACCACGGCCACGATCATCGTCATCAACGCGGACGACCCGCAGGAATAGCACGCACTACTTATCGCGAAGAGCAAGGAGTGACAATGGATTTCGGAGCATTTCCGCCGGAGATCAACTCTGGTCGAATGTACGCCGGTGAAGGCGCAGGCTCAATGTTGGCCGCGGCGTCGGCATGGGATGGGTTGGCCGCCCAACTGCACTCTGCGGCGACGTCGTATGAGTCGGTGATCTCGAACTTGACCAGCGGTTGGCAGGGGCCGTCCTCGCTGACCATGGCCGGTGCGGCCGCGCCGTATGCGGCGTGGATGAGCACGACCGCCGCTCAAGCCGAACAGGCCGCCTCGCGAGCCAGAGCGGCCGCGGCGGCGTACGAGGCCGCATTCACCGCGACGGTGCCCCCGGTGGCGATCGCGGAGAACCGCGGCCGGCTGGCGTCGCTGGTGGCGACGAACCTTCTCGGGCAGAACACCGCCGCGATCGCGGCCACCGAGGCGGAGTACGCACAGATGTGGGCGCAAGACGCCGCCGCGATGTACGGCTACGCCGGATCTTCGGCGATCGCTGCGCAATTGAAGCCCTTCAACGCGCCACCGCAAACCACCAACCCAGCGGGAGGAGCCGGCCAATCAGGCGCGGTCGCCCAAGCCGCCGGTACGGCGCCTGCCAACGCGCAGTCGGCCTTGGCGCAGCTGATGTCGTCGACCCCGCGAACGCTGCAAAGCTTCGCATCGCCTTCCGCACTGCCGGCGGCCGATCCGTCGTCATTGGCGACATGGTTGAACAACCTGAATTCCACGCCGTTGGCGAAGATCGCCGCGAACATCGAGTTCGTCACCAAAGGCATCCGCCCGGTCAACGACACGTTGCTGAGCCTCAGTTTGGGCCTGGTGGCAACGGCACGGACGTGGGGTGACACCGCCGTCGAACTCGAAGGGCCGCTGTTCGCTTCGCTGGGTTCGAGCACCCCGGCCGTAGGAGCCGTTGGCGCGTCTGCGGTGACCGCAGGTCTCGGCAATGCGGGTCTGGCGGGGGCGTTGTCGGTACCGCCGAGCTGGGCCGTCGCCAGTCCCGCGGTCAAGCTGGCCGCCACCGTGTTGGAGTACACCAGCGCGGGTGCCGCGCCGACGGTCGAGGCCGGCGCCGGTGCCCTCGGTCAGATGGGCCTGGCGGGCCTGGCCGGTGGAGCGCTGGGTGGCGCTGTGCCCCGCGCGGTCGCCGCAAGCCCCACCCGGGGGCTGGGCCGCCGCTCGTCGGACAACGACGACAAGACCCCGGACAAACTGAAGACGGTCCTGGCGGAACTGCAGGAGGCGCCGGAGTCGGTTCAGCACTGGCACACCGACAAGGCGCACCTGGAAAGCCTTTTGGATCAGCTGTCGAAGAAGCCGGGTGTCCACGCGGTGCACTTGTCCTCGGCCGACAAGTCCAAGGTCACACCGCCGCGGGCAACGTGGGGCTAGGGAGAAGGAGCTTATGAACGGGGTGGTCGAGAGATGAACGCCAAGTCCGTCGACCGACATTGCGCCGTAGCGTTATTGCATGGTTCATGCGGCGCTTGCGGGACCAGGTCCGGTAGGCGTTGTAGCCCATTACCGCGGCGAGACCTCCTGTACTGATCAGACCCAGCGTTGTGCCGTGGGTGGAGGCGCTCAGCACGAAAAGGGTTAGGAAAAGAACGGTCAGACCTGTGTAGAACGTCGGGCCGTAAACGGGGTTAATTCTCACGCGCGGGATGACCCGCTGCGGTCGTCTGCTCGGTGTTCGAGCCAGTTCACCATGAGCACGAGGACCGCCCAGCACGCCGCATAGCCAAGTGTGTAAATCGGCACAAGCACCCACCAGGGATGACCGCCCAGGAGCAGCCACGCGACACCTTTGAGCGCATCATCTACGAAGCCCGACACGACGATTGCGACGAGCAAGGCAGTGTAGACGTGCTGGCGCTGCTGTGGCACCTTGCCGGCTGCGCGTCTGGACAAGTACCAAAGCACCAAGCCGGCCACGACGACGGCCGACACGATGAAGCCAACTGTCATCCATGCTGGTACAGACTTGCTACTGGCGGGGCTGGCCCTATCGAACAGGACATCGATGGTAACCGCCCACACGAGGTACAGCGGCAGGTAAAGCAGGATCCGCTTTGCGTTGATCATGGCTTCAGCCAACCAGGTACGGCTTCGCTGCACTCCAGCGCGCCTTTGGCGGTCGCCTCTACAGGGGCTTCCAGCAAGCCCTGCGCGAAGCCGCCGACGAAGCCGAGCACCGCGCCAGGCAGTGCACCAGCGCCGGCGAGTTCGGGAGTGAGACCCGCCCCGAACGCTGCTCCGATACCGGCCTTGATGGCGCCGCTCTTGAACCCGTCTTTGATCATGTCCTTACCGACGTTGGCTTTCACCTGCCCTCCTACGCATTGGCCGAAGCTTGGTCCCGCCACACTAGGTGCGGGTGCGGGTACGGATGGTGTGGCGGGCGCCGGTGTCTTCGGTGCGGCAGCGGCCACTTGTGGCGGCACGGGGAATGGCCCGATCTGCGGCTGTCCTTGAGATGGGGTGGGTTGCGGCACCGGAGACGGTTCCGGGCTGCCGTCCTGCTTGAAGTCCACAAGATGAACCCCGCCGTGCTGGCCATTGGCAACGGCTAGGGCACCGCGTCCGTTCTGGCCGTCGCCATTAGTGGGCGACTGCTGCCCGCCGTTGTAGCTCGAGGATTGAGCGAAGCCAACGTCCCCAACAGTTCCGGCAGCAGCAGTGAGTTGGCCCGCGACCTTAACCTCCGCGCCCTCGAGTTGTTCGGCCCGCGAACGGATGTCAACGGCGAATGCTTGGGCTTTAGCATGGCGCGTGGCCCGTTCTGCTGGGGGAGTGCTGCGAGTGTCGGTGACCGACAAGTCTTCTCCGACAGTGAACCCCGCATTCTGCGCATCTTCGACGCCATACAGGACTCGTCGCTGGGCGGCGCTAATGTCACTGGCGCCATTGCGGGCTATTCCAGCCGCTTGCCGTAGTTGGTCAGCTTTGTCGCTGACGACGGATAGATCGGATCCGGTGCGTTCCCGCAGCGCGTCGCCGCCAGCGCCGTGCCAGGTGATGGAATGTGCCTGGTTGCGCATCGTCAGAAATGCGTCTTCCCAGCGGTCGGCGGTTTGTGTCCAGTAGGCGGCCGCGTCGATGAGGTGCTCGGTGCTCCACGCCTGGATTTGTGACAGGGTTGCTGGCATCTAGACCACCGTCACCCCCGTGATGGCATCCATGTCGCCCGCCGACGTGGCCTCTTGGCTGATGTATTTACCGGTGGCGGTGGTCATCCCGCCCACTGTCGCCTGCGTCCGCACTGAAAAGGCCGCTGCGGCAACACCGATCGCCGCGTTGAGACTATTCACGGCCGCCGTGGTGGCCTGGAATGGTTGCCCTGGCGCCGGTGGCGCGCCAACGAGTTGCGAGCTGACCGCTTCCCATTTGCCGGCTGTGGCTTCTAGCTCGGCGGGGACGACCTGCAATGCATCTTGCCCCATAACCGCAACAGTTTATTTGGATGAACTGCGAATAGCGATTCACCCGACTTTTTGTCATATCCGCAGCGGGGGCAGAATTGCCCACCGTCTACTGAAACAACACGGCCTGATACCGCTGCTCAGCCACACTCAACTCAGTGTCAAGGATCAGCCGAAGTAGCTGTCAAGCATCAGCCGAAACACCGTCAAGCATCACCCGAAGGCGAAACGACATGCATCAACCGACGTCATACAACAAAAGTGCCCCCGGCAGGATTCGAACCTGCGACACCGGCTTTAGGAGAGCCGTGCTCTATCCCCTGAGCTACGAGGGCGGACGGCCTGAGCTTACCGGGCTGGATCAAAAGCCGAGGGCCACGGCGTCAGCGCAGTTCGGCGATCACCTTCGAGAAGTTCTCGATGTTGTTGTCCTGCACGGTGAAGGATGAGACACCGTACTTGTCGCGGTACGCGATCAACGTCTCGGCGATTTCGCGGGGGGAACCGCTGAGCACCGAGGGCTGGGACAGGATCTCCTCATCGGACAGGTCCGGCGCGTAGCTGCGGGTCAGCTTCAGGTCCGGCTCGGTCTCGCCGACCCGCGGCATCGCCGTGATCGCCAGATTCAGCTCCAGGGCGTCGAAGCGATCCCCCGCGGCGTTGCGGACGAAATCGACACGTTCGGCGAACGGGTCCTCGACCGCGCGCACCTTGGAGCCGGTCAGGCCGATGATGTCGGCGTTGCGGGCGGCGATGGTCAGCACCCGGTCGCCGTTGCCGGCGATGATGAGCGGCGTCGACGGGTGGTGTTCCTTCAGGTACTTCGTCATGTGTTCGAGGTAGTCGACGCGGGCACCGGCGCTGGGATAGGGGATCTCGGCGGCTTCGAACTCTTCGCGGACGTAGCCGGTGCCCAGCCCGATTTCGAGGCGGCCGTCGCTGAGCAGATCGAGGGCCTGCATGTCCCGGCTGAGCAGGGCCGGCTTGTAGAAGGCGGAGTTGAGCACATACATGCTCAGCTTCAGCGTGGTGGTGACCATCGCGACCGCGGTCAGCGTCGGGAAGGGCGCCGCCGCGCCCAAATGGTCCGGCACACAAAGAATGTCGAAACCGGCGTCTTCAGCCCGCTTGGCCTTGTCGAGCAGCGCCTCGCGGGACTTAAAGAACCGCATGCTCATTCCGAAGCGAAAATCCTTGGCCACCAACAACCTCCGTTTTAGCGATCCGACGACATAGACCAACGACGAGCGGCCTCGGCCAGCCCTTGGATCAGCACGCTGGTGACCGACGACAAACCGTCATCGCCGGGCAGCGGGCTGCGCGGGCTGATCCCGCGGACCCGCGCCGAGAGCTCCAGCTGGGTTCCGCCCTGACGCACCCGGTTCACCGGGTTCCGCGGGTGCAGCCCGCGCAATTCCGGTGGCACGTCGTCGAGGTCGGTGATGACCTGATAGCCGGTCAGCCGGATGTGGCGGGCCAAATGGGCAGCCAGCTCCCGGTTGCGACCACCGGCCAGCAGCTGTGTGCTGCGCCCGTCGCGGCCATAGCCGTGCAGCGACACCGCGACGTCGACATGGTCGAGGAAAGCGGCGAGCCGTGGCGACTCGGCCGGATCGAACAGGGCCGACGGCAGGTGATGCGGGTAGTGGTCGGGATGACGCACCACATAGACGGACGCACCGGCGGCCTCGGCGGCGCGCTCGGCGATCACGTCGGTCATCTCTTCCAGTCCGCCGCCGTGGATCGCCAAAAATCCGAAACGCGAACGCAATTGGCAGCTCTCGGCCACCCCGGGCTCGCTCAGCAACGCCGAAAACGACTGCGGCCCAGGCCCGCACGCCGCCGACGATTTCGGGCGCGGCCAGCCGGCCGGATCCCAGCGGCGCAAGAACTCGAGCCAGCGTGGGGGCAGCCCGTGCTGCGCGGCACCGTCGATGATGGTGGGCAGGTAGCCCGGGCGGGGAGGGCCCGGCGTCACCCGGTGGTCGATGTAGACCCAGGCCGGTGACGGCCCGTCGTCGGTGTGCACGGTCAGCCGGTCGCGCCGGTAGCGCACCGGCACACCCTCGGCGCTGTCCAAGGTCGCCAGGTCGCCGTCGGAGATCTGCCAGAGCACCCCATGCACCTGGTTTCCGGCCAACGGCTCGACGGTGGCCACGCCTCGCTGGTTGATCAGCCAGTCGTGGTCGGCGAGGACCGCGGGGCGCGGATCGGCGGCGTCGGGACAGCGGCGCGCCATCTGCCGTACGCATAGGTTCGAGCCGTATGCGAAGTACAGATGACGCAGGGCCGGCATTCAGCCGGTCACCGTCAGCCAGACGAGCACCATGTTAAGCAGACTAATCAATATGCCGACGCCCCAGCCAAGAATCGTCGTGATGCGGTGGTTGGCGTCGTCGCCCATCAGCTCGCGGTTGCTCGTCAGCTTGATCAGAGGCAGCACCGCAAACGGAATGCCGAACGACAGCACCACCTGGGACAGCACCAACGCGCGGGTGGGGTCGAACCCGACCGCCAGGATCACCAGGGCGGGGCACAGGGTGATCAGGCGGCGCGCCACCATCGGGATCGACCGGTGCAGCAGCCCCTGCATGATCATGGCGCCGGCGTAGGCGCCCACCGACGAGGACGCCAGCCCGGACGCGAGGAGACCGATCGCGAACAGCACCGCGATGGTCGCCCCCAGCGTGTTGTGGATGGCGGAATAGGCGCCCTCGATGGAGGCGCTCACGTTGCGGTCCTGCAGGTTGATCGCGGCGACCAGCAGCATGGCGGCGTTCACCGTGCCGGCCACCGCCATCGCCAGGACGACGTCCCAGCGGGTGATCCGCAGCAGCAGGCGGCGATGCGACCCATGGTCGGGATGCCCGTGCCGGTCTAGCACCAGACCCGAATGCATGTACACCGCATGCGGCATCACGGTGGCCCCCAGGATCGCGGCGGCCAGCAGCACACTCTCGGTGCCGCGGAACCTCGGCACCAGGCCGCCCAGCACGTCGTGGGGCGGCGCGGTCTTGACGAAGAAGCTCGCCGCGAACCCGATCGCGATGACCAGCAGCAAGCCGGTGATGACCCGCTCGAAGATGATCTGTCCGCGCCGATCCTGAATGCCCAGCAACAGCAAGGCCACCACGCCGGTGATGAGCCCGCCGACCATCAGCGGCAAGCCGAACAGGATGTGTAGGGCGATGGCCCCGCCGACGACTTCGGCGGCGTCGGTGGCGATCGCCACGAGTTCGGCCTGCGCCCAATACACCAGCCGCAGTGGGCTGCTCATCCGCTTGCCCAGAGCGGCCGGCAACGATCGCCCGGTGACCAGCCCGAGCTTGGCCGACAGGTACTGCACCAGGCCCGCGAGGACGTTGGCCGCGACGATCACCCACAACAGCAGGTAGCCGTACTGTGAGCCGGCGCTGACGTTGGCCGCGACGTTTCCGGGGTCGACGTAGGCGATCGCGGCGACGAACGCGGGCCCGAGCAGATACCAGTTGCCCTTGAGCGAGCCCTGGGTGCGCTGCGCCAACGTGACCTCGATTCACTTCACCGAATAAGAAAGTGAGGTTAGTCGAACATCCCGTCGGGCTGCCCAGCGGCCGCGGTGTTTCGTGCCGTCCAGGCTCAGGCCGGACGGTAGAGCCCCTTGCCGGTGATCAGCGGCAAGTCGAGCGTGGTGACGATTCCCGGATCGGCGGCCACCACCGCGGGAATCGCGTTGACGACTCGCATCGCGGTGGCCACCAGCCCGGCGTGGTTGTGATCGCCCTTGCGGCTGCTCAGGCAGATGTCCATGGCGTACGACGGCTCGCCGGTGACCTCGATGCGGTAGGAGCCACCCTCCTGTGCGGGTTGCGGCCAGTCCGGGCACAGGTCCTCGCGCAGCCGGGTGACGTGTTCGAGGACGACGACGGGATCGCCGTTGACCATGCCGAACACCTCGAAGCGCAGCGCCGCGGCGGTGCCCTTGGCGATATGGCCCGAGGCGATGTCGAAGTCCTCCGGGGCGGGTACGCGCACGTGCGACTGGGTGACCTCGTCGAGCGAAATGCCAAGGCCCGCCGCCATTTGCCGGATCACCGAGCCCCACGCCAGGCTGAGCACACCGGGCTGCAGCAACATGGGAATTTCGTCGAGTGGCTTGCCGAATCCCATGACGTCGAACATGACCGCCGCACTGTCATAGGTGGCGTAGTCGACGATCTCCATGCACCGGATCTGCTGGATGCTCTGGCAGGTGCCGGCCAGCGCCAGGGGCAGCAGGTCGTTGGCGAAGCCCGGGTCGATGCCGTTGACGTAGAGGCTTGAATTGCCTTCGCGCGCTGCGTCTTCCAGCGGCTTGATCAGCTCCTCGGGGATCACCTGCCACGGATACTGCAAGAAGACGGGGCCGCTGCCGACGATATTGATCCCGGCCGCCAGCACGCGCCGGTAATCCTCGAGCGCCTCGGGCAACCGGTTGTCGGCCAGCGCGTTGTACACCGCGCACTGCGGCCCGGTGGCGAGCACGGCGTCCAGGTCGGTGCTGGCGAGCACCCCCGTCGCCTCCGCAAGCCCGGCGAGCTCGGCGGCGTCCTTGCCCGCCTTGGCGTCGGACGACACCCACACGCCTTTCAGGTCGAACTCCGGATTGGTGATGAGCGCGCGCAGCGCGTGGATACCGACGTTGCCGGTGCCCAGTTGGACGACGGGGATGGGCATGACGTGCTCCTTAGCGGTCGTGGGTCACAGGTCCGGGACGGGGATGTCGAGATTGGGGAAGGTGAGGCCGCCGTCGACCTCGAGGGTCTTGCCGGTCAGGAAGTTGCCGGCGGGAGACGCCAAATAGACTGCCGCAGCGGCAATGTCGACCGGATCGCCCAGCCGGCGCATCGGGGTGGCCTTCTCCATCGGCGACCGCAGCTCGTCGTTGGAGGCAACCACGTCCAGCGCGGAGGTGAGGATCGATCCCGGCGCGATCGCGTTGACCCGAATCCGTGGGCACAGGTCCAGGGCGGTCAGCCGGGTGTAATGGGACAGCGCGGCCTTGGCGGTGCCGTAGGCCGCGAAGCCACGTCCGGCCAGCCGGCCCATGGTCGAGGTGATGTTGATGATGCTGCCGCCGCCGGAGTGCTCGAGCATCAACGGCACCGCAGCCAGTGTGAGCGCGTGGGCGGTGCCGACGTTGAAGGTGAAGGCGTCTTTGAGATCCTTCGTCGAGGTCGTCAACAACGTGTTGGGCATGGATCCCCCGACGTTGTTGACGACGATGTCTAGTTTCCCGAATGCCTCGACGGCCTGGCCGGCCAGCTCGGCGGTGGATTCCGGATGCGCCAGGTCGGCGGCCACGACGTGGGCGCGGCGCCCGGCGGCGCGGACCTGTTCGGCGACGGCCTCTAGTCGGGATTCAGTTCGCGAGGCGATGAGGACGTCGGCGCCTGCCTCGGCGAACGCCAGCGCGATGGCCGCCCCGAGGCCACGGCCTGCACCGGTGATGACGGCGACTTTGTCGTCGAGACGGAACCTGTCAAGGATCATGGCGGCCTCTCTTCGTTTCGGTGTCAGGCGACACGGTAGCAAGCCGCGGCGGCGCGGATAAGGCATTTCTAGAACAAGTTCTATTTTTCTATCCGGGGGGCTTCCGATGCGGCCGTCGGGGCGGCGGCCCGGTGTCGGTGACGTTGCGCGCGTTGCCAGACCATTTGCCCGTCGTTCACCTTGGTGCGGTTAGCTCGGTGACGCCGATCTTTGTGGTCCTTACTGTGAGGAAGAGACTTGGGACGCAACCGTTTTGGTGCTGTGCTGGGCGTCCTGACAGCCGCTGCGCTGGTGTTGTCGGGATGCGGATTCCACGACAGCACGGCCCGGGGAAGCGGGGCGGGCGTGTCGGGCGTGGTCAATTGCGGCGGCAAGCAGGCCCTGACGGCGGCGGGCTCGAGCGCCCAGGCCAACGCGATGACCCGATTCTCCGGCGCCTTCGAGCACGCTTGCCCCGGTCAGACGCTGAATTACACACCCAATGGCTCCGGCGCGGGAATCGGCCAATTCACCGGAAACCAAATCGATTTCGCGGGTTCGGATTCACCGTTGGCCCCGATCGAATACTTCGCGGCGCGGACCCGATGCGGTTCGCCGGCGTGGAATCTGCCCGTGGTCTTCGGCCCGATCGCGATCACCTACAACGTCAGGGGCGTCAGCTCGCTGATCCTCGACGGGCCCACCGCCGCCAAAATCTTCAAGGGCGCCATCACTGCCTGGGACGACCCGGCGATCGCAGCGCTGAACCCGGGTACCGCGCTGCCCGCCGAGCCCATCCGTGTCGTGTTCCGCGGCGACGAGTCCGGCACCACCGACAATTTCCAGAAATACCTGGACTCCGCGTCCGACGGCGTGTGGGACAAGGGCATCGGCAAGACGTTCCACGGTGGGGTCGGGCAGGGCGCCGACGGCAACGGCGGTACGTCGGCGGCCGTCCGGGCGACCGAAGGATCGGTCACCTACAACGAATGGTCGTTCGGTCTGGCGCAGAAGCTGACGATGGCCAGGATCGTCACCTCGGCCGGGCCCGAGGCGGTGGGCATCAGCGCCGGATCGGTCGGGAAAACGATCTCCGGTGCCACCCTCACCGGGCAGGGCAACGACTTGGTGGTGGACACCTTCTCGTTCTACAAGCCGACCCGGCCCGGTTCCTACCCGATCGTGTTGGCGACCTACGAGATTGTGTGTTCGAAGTATCCCGACCCGCAGGTCGGCGCGGCCGTAAAGGCGTTCCTGCAAAGCACCATCGGTGCCGGCCAGAATGGCTTGGTGGACAACGGGTATATCCCGGTGCCGGAGTCGTTCAAGTCCCGGCTGTCGGATGCGATCAACGCCATCGCGTGATGTCAGCAACCAGTCGGCGGCCCCTCGGAGGGCCGGGTGGGGCCTTTGCTGACGAACACCGGCCAGGCGACGTCGCGGTGTGCTGCGGCCGACGTCGCGACCCCCCGCCGACGCGTTCAGCGGTGATCGCCGAAAAGTTTGCTCAACGTTCAATTGTTACTGTTACGTTCGTGGCCGCGATACCGGCTGGTCGGCGCGCTACGGTTAACTGACCGGCCGCGACCATGTTTCATCCCTACCGTGAGGAAGCGAATTGAAACTCAACCGATTTGGCGCCGTGCTGAGTGCCTTGAGCGTTACTGCGCTGGCGTTGTCGGGGTGCGGCAGCGACAACAACGGGTCCGGCGCCAGTGCGCCGACCGGCTCGTCGTCGGGCAAGGTGAATTGTGGCGGGAAGAAGGCCCTCAAGGCCAGCGGGTCGACGGCCCAGGCCAACGCGATGACCCGCTTTGTCAACGCGTTCGAGCAGGCCTGCCCCGGCCAGACGCTGAACTACACGGCCAACGGATCCGGTGCGGGAATCAGCGAATTTAACGGCAACCAAACGGATTTCGGTGGTTCTGACTCGCCGCTGGCGACCAACGAATACGCCGCCGCGCAGCAGCGGTGCGGTTCGCCGGCCTGGAATCTGCCGGTCGTTTTCGGCCCGATCGCCATCACCTACAACGTGACGGGCCTGAACTCGCTCAGCCTCGACGGCCCCACGGCCGCCAAAATCTTCAACGGCTCGATCACAACGTGGAACGACCCCGCGATTCAGGCCCTCAACCCCGGTGCCACATTGCCCGACGTGCCGATTCACGTCGTCTTCCGCAACGACGAGTCCGGCACCACCGACAATTTCCAGAAATATCTCGACGCCGCCGCGGACGGAGCATGGGGCAAGGGCGCCGGAAAGACCTTCAAGGGCGGCGTCGGTGAGGGAGCCAAGGGCAACGACGGCACGTCGGCGGCGATCAAGGCCACCGAAGGATCCATCACCTATAACGAATGGTCGTTTGCCCAGGCACAGAAACTGAACATGGCCAAGATCATCACCTCGGCCGGCCCGGACGCGGTGTCGATCAGCGCCGAATCGGTGGGCAAGACGATTGCTGGGGCCAAAATCTCCGGCCAGGGCAACGACCTGGTGCTCGACACGCTGTCGTTCTACAAACCCAAGCAGGCCGGTTCCTACCCGATCGTGCTGGCGACCTACGAGATCGTGTGCTCGAAGTACCCCGACTCCGGGGTCGGTGCGGCGGTGAAGGGATTCCTGCAAAGCACCATCGGCGCCGGGCAAAATGGCCTGGCCGACAATGGCTACATTCCGATCCCCGACGCGTTCAAGGCGAGGCTGTCTTCTTCGATCAACGCCATCACATAACCTGAGGTGGTCGTGACACGAGGAACAGCAACCAGCCCGTCGACCGCGGAAAAACCGGCATCAACGGCGCTGAATGCACGCGTGTCGCGGCGGGGCGACCGGATCTTCAAGCTGGTCGCCGCGGCCGCTGGTTCCACGATCGTGGTCGCCATCCTGTTGATCGCGGTGTTCCTGTTGCTGCGCGCCCTGCCGTCGTTGCGCGTCAATCACGCAAACTTCTTCACCAGCGCCGAGTTCAGCACCAGCAACCCCCACAACCTGGCCTTCGGCATCCGTGACCTGCTCATGGTCACGGTGCTCAGTTCGCTCACCGCGCTGGTGCTGTCCGTGCCCATCGCGGTCGGTATCGCCGTGTTCCTCACCCAATACGCGCCGAAGCGGCTGGGGCGCCCGTTCGGCGCGGTGGTGGACCTGCTGGCCGCGGTGCCGTCGATCATCTTCGGGCTCTGGGGAATCTTCGTCCTGGCCCCCCGGCTCGAGCCGGTCGCGGCGTTTCTCAATCGGCACCTCGGATGGTTTTTCCTGTTCAAACAGGGCAACGTGTCGTTGGCCGGCGGCGGCACCATCTTCACCGCCGGCGTCGTGCTCTCGGTGATGATCCTGCCGATCGTCACGTCGGTCTCGCGCGAGGTGTTTCGGCAGACCCCCCACATCCAGATGGAAGCGGCGCAGGCGCTGGGCGCCACCAAGTGGGAGGTGGTGCGGATGACCGTGCTGCCGTTCGGCCGCAGCGGCGTCATCGCCGCCTCGATGCTGGGGTTGGGACGCGCGCTGGGCGAGACCGTGGCTGTGCTGATCATTCTGCGTTCGGCCGCCCGCCCGGGGAATTGGTCGCTGTTCGACGGTGGCTACACGTTTGCCTCCAAGATCGCGTCGGCGGCCGCGGAGTTCAGCGCACCGCTGCCCACCGGGGCGTACATTTCGGCGGGATTCGCCCTGTTCGTGCTGACGTTTATCGTCAACGCGCTGGCCCGCGCGATCGCTGGCGGCAAGGTCAACGGATGACGCGCGCCGCGACGATGCAGAGCGAAGCGATGAGGAGAAGCGGCGCTCATGACTCGCGCCGCGACGATGCAGAGCGACGCGATGAGGAGGAGCGGCGCTCGTGACAGTTGACGCGCTCGACCGGCCGGTCAAGGCCGAGGTGTTCAGGCCGCTCAGCTTCCGGCGGCGGATCACCAACGGCGCCGCGACGATCTTCTTTCTCACCTCGTTCCTCATCGCGCTGGTGCCGCTGTTCTGGGTGCTGTCGATCGTGGTCGCACGGGGCTGGTACGCCGTGACCCGGTCGGGGTGGTGGACCCACTCGCTGCGCGGCGTGCTGCCCGAACAGTTCCTCGGCGGCGTCTATCACGCGCTGTACGGGACGCTGGTGCAGGCCGGGGTGGCCGCCGTGCTGGCCGTGCCGCTGGGCCTGATGACCGCGGTCTTCCTCGTCGAATACGGTTCTGGCCGCCTGGTGCGGCTGACCACCTTCATGGTCGACGTGCTGGCCGGGGTCCCCTCGATCGTCGCGGCCCTGTTCATCTTCAGCCTCTGGATCGCCACCCTGGGCTTCCAGCAGAGCTCTTTTGCGGTGTCGCTCGCGCTGGTCTTGCTGATGCTGCCGGTGGTGGTGCGCTCCGCCGAGGAAATGCTGCGGCTGGTGCCCGACGACCTGCGCGAGGCCAGCTACGCGCTGGGTGTGCCGAAATGGAAGACCATCGTTTCGATCGTCTTTCCGATCGCGATGCCCGGCATCGTCTCGGGCATCTTGTTGTCCATCGCGCGGGTGATCGGCGAAACCGCGCCGGTGCTGGTGCTGGTCGGCTACAGCAGGTCGATCAACTTCGACATCTTCCACGGCAACATGGCCTCGCTGCCGCTGCTGATCTACACCGAGCTCACCAACCCCGAACACGCCGGATTCCTGCGGATCTGGGGTGCGGCGCTGACGCTCATCATCATGGTCGCCGTGATCAACGTCGTCGCCGCGGCCACCCGATTTCTGGCGACCCGCAAACGCTGACCGAGGCGCGTCGGGTCAGGACTTCGAGGCCGCTTTCTTGGCCGGAGTCTTCTTGGCGGCGGTCTTTTTCGCGGGTGCCTTCTTGGCGGCGGTCTTCTTCGCTGCGCTCTTTTTCGCGAGCGCCTTTTTCTCCGCTGCCTTGCCGTTGCCTCCACCGGAGCGCGCCTTCACGCTGGCCTCCAGCTTGGCCAGCAGATCGGAGACGTCTTCGGTCTCATCCAGCTCCTTGGGCTGCTCCTCGGTGGTAAACGCCTCTCCGCCTTCGAGTTTGGCTTGGACCAGCTCGTGCAGCTGCTCCTGGTAGTCGTCGTGGTAGCGGTCGGGGTTGAACTCCTCGGCCATCGAATCAACCACCTGCCCCGCCATTTTGAGCTCGGCGGGTTTGACCTCAACCTTCTTGTCGAGGATCGGGAAGTCCGGATCACGAATCTCGTCGGGCCACAACAACGTATGGATGACCATCACGTCGCGCTTGCCGAAGTCCTTGACCCGCAACGCCGCCAGCCGGGTCTTGTTGCGCAGCGTGAAGTGCACGATCGCCATCCGGTCCGTCTCCGCAAGCGTCTTGGCCAGCAGCACATAGGATTTCGACGATTTGGAGTCGGGCTCCAAAAAATAGCTGCGGTCGAACAGCATCGGATCCACATCGCTGGCCGGCACGAACTCCAGCACTTCGATCTCGCGGCTGCGTTCCTCGGGCAGCGTGGCGATGTCGTCGTCGGTGATGATGACCATCTGGCCGTCATCGGATTCGTAGGCCCGGGCGATGTCACGGTATTCGACGACTTCGCCGTCCACCTCGCACACGCGCTGGTATCGGATGCGGCCGTTGTCCTTGGCGTGCACCTGGTGGAACTTGATGTCGTGGTCCTGGGTGGCGCTGTACACCTTGACCGGGACGTTCACCAGCCCGAACGCGATGGAACCCTTCCAGATGGAGCGCATGTAAGTCAGTATGCCCACACTGTTCGCTGCCTAACAGCACCCCCGCCGCCGCGCCGCTGTTCAAAAGCCCGCGCCCGTAACGCCACGGCGAGATTGTCCTCGGCAGATTCATACGGTCAATGCAATTTCCACGTTTGAGGAGGTTGCAGGTGTCAGTTGCTTATCCGCGTTCGATGCGGCGAGAGTTCTTTGATCGGGTGTGTGCAGGGGAATCATTGCGTGAAGCCGGCCGTCAGGTCGGTGTGTCGATCCAGACCGGATGGAGCTGGTGGCATGACGCTGGATCAATGCAATTACGAAGTGGTACGGGCTCTGATACCGGCCTTGCCGAACCAGGTGATCTGACCCGGCCGGGCGCGCGGGGACACCGGCTCAGTTTCGATGAACGCCTGGTGATTATGCGGGGTCTGGACAAGGGCCTCACCCAGGTCGAGATCGCCGACGAGCTCGACCGCGACGCCAGCGTCATCTCCCGTGAGCTCAAACGCAATCGCAATCCCGACGGGGATTACCACGCTGGTCTTGCCCATGCCCGCGCCGCCAAGAAAGCCAAGCGTCCCAAAGCATTCAAACTCCAAGACCGCGCGCTATGCGAGGCCATAGAGGACTGGATGGATCAGGGATGGAGTCCCAAACTGATCGCCGATGTCTTGGCGCGCGATCACCCCGATGACAGGCTGGCACGGGTGAGCCACGAAACCATCTACCAGTGCCTCTACGTCCAAACTCGTGGTCAACTGCGCGCCGACCTGAGTAAGCGTTTGTCGACGAAACGCGCGGCCCGCAAATCCCGGGACCACACCGAACGGCGGGGGAAATTCCACGATGTGTTCACCATCAGCGACCGGCCCGCCGAGGCCGCCGACCGCGCGGTGCCCGGCCACTGGGAAGGTGATCTGATCGTCGGCCCCAACAGCGCCATCGGCACCCTGGTCGAGCGGTCCACCCGCTTTACGATGCTGCTGCATTTGCCCGGCGATCACACCGCCGAGACGGTGGCCGGCGCGATGATCGAAGCGATGCGCCAGTTACCCGAACACCTTCGTCGATCAATCACCTGGGACCGTGGCAGCGAAATGGCCCGCTGGCGCGACATTCACCTGCAACTCAACACCCCGGTCTATTTCTGCAATCCGCACTCGCCCTGGCAACGCGGCACCAACGAAAACACCAACCGCCTCCTGCGCTTCTGGTTCGAAAAGGGCAGCGACCTCAGCGGTTACACCCCAGCAGACCTCAAACGCATCCAAGACACCCTCAACCGACGACCGCGCCCAACCCTTGACCTCGACACCCCCGCCCAACGCCTGGCCGCCCTCCTCGACCAAGCCGCCTAACAAAAATGCATTAGCCACTTGACTTTGAGCCTCGAATTTTCGCCGTGGCGTTACATCCGCGAGCGAAAGGGCCGCGCTCGAAGACACTAGCGGCGACGGTTTGCTTGGGCCCGCAGCGCGGCGCGATCGGGGAGGTCGGCGCCGGACCGCGAGACCGTCACCGCCGACGCCAGGCTGGCGGCTTGTAGTGCCGCCGTGAGCGCGTCGAGCCCGACCCGGCTCAGGGCGGCGCGGCGGTCGGCGCCCAACAGACCCAATTCCCACAGCGCATCGAGCAAACCGGCCATGAAGGCGTCGCCGGCACCGACGGTGTCGACCACCCGGACCGGCCTGGCCGCCACCCGGACATCGCCGGCCGCGCAGAACGCCACGGCGCCCCGGGCGCCCAGCGTCAGGACGACGATCGCGGGTCCCGACGCCAGCCACCCCCGGGCCGTGCGCTGCGGCTCGCGGTCGGGATCGATCCACTTCAAGTCCTCGTCACTGACCTTGCTTGTTGCCTCATGTCAAGATGCGCGCGAAGGGTGGTTCGTTGCCTCACGTGAGCGTGCGCGCTTGGTGATGGGAGCGGGGGTGCCGGCTGGGGCTTTGCTGGTGGCCAGGGTGAAGAGCTGGGCGGTCAACGCCTGAATCTGGCGTTGGGTGGCGGCCGGATTGATCAGCGAGTGGGTCCGCTTGAGCGCGACAATGCGTTCCACAGCCATGCTCGGGTGATTGATCGCGCGGTGAAACGGGGTCTGGGCCTTGTCGTGTTTGCGGGACACCTTGGCTCCTGTGCGGACTTTGGAGATCAGTTTCTGCTGGGGGTGGAAGTAGTTGGTCAGCTTCGTCTGCAGATGCCAGATTTCGTTGAGTAGCAACAGTTCTGATGCGGTGTCGTAGCGGTAGTAGCCGACCACTGTGCGTACCACTGCCCAGTTTTTCTGCTCGACGTGGCAGCCGTCGTTCTTGTTGCCCGGTCGTGACCGGGTGAAAGTGATGCAGCGGTTTTGACACCATGTCAGCAGGTCGTCGTTGATGAATTCCGAGCCGTTGTCGCAGTCCACGCCGACGATCGGGAACGGCATCGCGGCGGCGATGTGATTGAGGGCGGCCAGTACGTGTTTGGCCGCCCTGTCGGGCAGTGAGCGGCTCTCGGTCCAGCCGGTGGCGATGTCGGTGACCGTCAGTGTGAAGGCATGGCCTCCACCGCGGTTGCCGCCGTCGTGGAAGACCGTGTCGATCTCGACGAAGCCGGGCACAGCGTCGTCCCATTCGGCCCAGGTGCGCACCGGGATCTGGCTTTTGAGCAGCGATCCCGGCTTGGTGCCCACACGTCCTTTGATCGTGTATTTGGCTCGCTCATCGGCCAGGCGGCGATCGATGGTGGCCGCCGACATCGAGACCAACAACGCCGCGGTCTCATCACTGATGACCAGCTCCCGGAAGTGACGCAACACGGCCACCAGCTCTGCGAGCATGGGGGCGAGCCGTTTGCCGGCGGGCATTCCGAGTACGGTCCAGCAGACCGTCAATGCGGCGATGACCTCAGGTCCATACGTCACCGGCCGGACAGGACGCGCGGCGACGATCGTGGGCACCAGCGCGGCTTTAAGCGCCTTACGGGCATGGTTGCGATGCCAGCCGGTGTTGGCACACAACTCATCGAGAATCCGGCTCTTCCCGCGCTTACCGGCCTGCTGGTAACGGATCGCCGCTGCCTGCGTCACTGCTCTGCGCTCGCCCAATGTCAGCCCCATCACCTGGGCCTACCGAAGTCATTGCTGACCGATCAGGCAGGCGCGCCGTCCACGCGCGCATTTCTGATGAGTCAACGAAGCACCCATTCGCGCGCATTTCTGATGAGTCAACGCGCTTGACGATGTCGCTGCGCTCGACCAGGTGTGCGATGCGGGCCTGCGCGGCGTCACGGTCGGGAATCAGCGACGGTCGCACGTTGGGATCGAAGCTCACGGTGGCCGAGACGCGGTAAGCCTCGAGCAGCGCGGCGACCGCCAGGCACCCCGGTTCGCGCACGGCGGCGATCGACCCGGTGTGCACCAGCAGCGGCGGTGCCACCTCGGGCGTACCGGAAAGCCGCCATTGCAGATCGAATGTGTAAGCGGCCGAGCCGTCGTCGGCGATCGTCGCGACCGCGGCCGGCGTGCGTTCGGCCGAGACACTTCCCGGAACGAGTTGCACACCAGAGGATTTCAGGTCCGCGGCGATGCGCTGGCCGGATTCGTCGTCCGCGATATGGGTCAAGAAGTCGACGTGACGACCCAGCCGGGCCAGCCCGACCGCGACGTTGAGGGGGCTGCCGCCGACGTGCTCGACGGCGCCGCGCCGTTCGACCCTGTCGATCAGCGCTTCACCGATGACCAGCGCGCCGCCCATAGACTCAGAGTATGAGTCCGACGGCGGGGCCACGGGTCAAGCTGACCAACGCCGAAAAAGTGCTGTATCCCGCCACCGGAACCACCAAGAGCGACATCTTCGACTACTACACGCGGATCGCCGAGGTGATGATCCCGCACATCGCCGGGCGTCCGGCCACGCGCAAACGCTGGCCCAACGGCGTCGAACAGGAATCCTTCTTCGAGAAGCAACTCGCCGCGTCGGCACCCGACTGGCTGCCGCGCGCCAGCGTGACCCATCGATCCGGAACGACGACCTATCCGATCATCGACGACCCCACCGGCCTGGCCTGGATCGCCCAACAGGCGGCGTTGGAGGTTCACGTTCCGCAGTGGCGGTTCGTCGCCGAGTGGACCCGCAGCCGGGCCGAAGAACTCAAGCCCGGGCCGGCGACGCGATTGGTGTTCGACCTCGACCCCGGCGAAGGCGTGACGATGGCGCAGATGTCCAAGGTGGCGCGCGCCGTGCGCGACCTGATCGCCGGGATCGGGCTGAGAACCTTCCCGCTCACCAGCGGCAGCAAGGGACTGCATCTGTATGCGCCGCTCGACGAGCCGGTGAGCAGCAAAGGCGCCACGGTGTTAGCCAAACGCGTTGCGCAACAGCTGGAAAAGACGATGCCCAAGCTTGTCACGTCGACCATGACCAAGAGCCTGCGGGCGGGGAAGATCTTTTTGGACTGGAGCCAGAACAACGGCTCCAAGACGACCATCGCACCGTATTCCCTGCGCGGACGCGAACATCCCACCGTCGCGGCGCCGCGCACCTGGGACGAACTCGACGACCCGTCGCTGCGCCAGCTGCGGTATGACGAAGTGCTGTCCCGGGTCGCGCGCGACGGCGACCTGCTTGCAGAGCTGGACGAGGACGCTCCGGTGCCGGATCGGTTGACCAAGTACCGCAGCATGCGCGACGCGTCGAAAACCCCCGAGCCGGTTCCGGCGGCGAAACCCGCTGTCGGCCAAGGAAATACCTTCGTCATCCAGGAACACCACGCGCGACGCCTGCACTACGACTTCCGGCTGGAGCGCGACGGCGTGCTGGTGTCCTGGGCGGTGCCCAAAAACCTGCCCGAAACCACGTCGGTGAACCACCTGGCGGTCCACACCGAGGACCATCCGCTGGAATACGGCGGGTTCGAAGGCGTCATCCCCAAGGGCGAATACGGCGCGGGCAAGGTGATCATCTGGGACTCCGGAACCTACGACGCCGAAAAGTTCCTTGACGACGAGGTCATCGTCAACCTGCACGGCAGCAAGATCTCCGGACGCTACGCGCTGATTCAAACCAATGGCGACCAGTGGTTGGCACATCGGATGAAGGACCAGAAGGTCTTCGAGTTCGACACCATCGCACCCATGCTGGCCACCCACGGTTCGGTGACGGCCCTGAAGGCAGGTCAGTGGGCGTTCGAGGGCAAATGGGACGGTTACCGGCTTCTGATCGAGGCCGACCACGGTGCCTTTCGGGTGCGGTCGCGACGCGGTCGCGAAGTCACCCAGGAATACCGCGAACTGCGTTGGCTGGCAGACGATCTCGCCGACCATCACGTGGTGCTCGACGGGGAGGCCGTCGTCCTGGACTCCTCCGGGGTGCCCAACTTTCACGAGATGCAAAACCGTGGACGGGGCTCACGGGTCGAATTCTGGGCGTTCGACCTGCTCTACCTCGACGGCCGCTCGTTGCTGCGGGCCCGCTACCGGGATCGGCGAAAACTGCTGGAAATGTTGGCCGCCGGCAGCAGGCTCATCGTCCCCGACCTACTGCCCGGCGACGGCAGGGAGGCGCTGGAGCACTCCGCGGAGCGCGGTTGGGAGGGGGTGATCGCCAAGAAGCGCGACTCCACCTATCAGCCGGGCCGCCGCTCGTCGTCGTGGATCAAGGACAAGCACTGGAACACCCAGGAAGTCGTCATCGGCGGTTGGAAAGCCGGGGAAGGCGGACGCAGCAGCGGCATCGGCTCACTGCTGATGGGTATCCCAACCGCGGGCGGACTGCACTTCGCCGGGCGCGTCGGCACCGGGTTCACCGACCGCGACCTGGCAAACTTGAAGAAGACGCTGGCACCGCTGCACACCGACGAATCCCCCTTTGACCCACCGCTTCCCAGGAGCGAAGCGCGCGGCGTGACGTATGTGCGGCCGGAGCTGGTCGGGGAGGTGCGCTACAGCGAGTGGACCCCGGATGACCGGTTACGCCAATCGAGTTGGCGCGGACTACGACCGGACAAGGAGGCGAGTGAGGTGGTGCGCGAGTGAAATGGGTTACCTATCAAGATGTTTCGGGCGCAGAACACGTCGGCGTGGTCTCGGGCGACACGATCTATGCGATGCCACCGGGCGTGACGCTGCTCGATCTCGTCGCCCGCGGTTCCGAGGGATTGCGGCAGGCGGGGCAGGATGCGCAGCGATCCCCGGCGGCGGTGGCACCGCTGGCGGAGGTGCGATTGCTGGCGCCGATTCCACGCCCGCCGTCCATCCGTGATTCCCTGTGCTTCCTCGACCACATGCGCAACTGCCAGGCCGCGCTGGGCGCCGGGCGCACCCTCGGCGACTCCTGGTACCGCATACCGGCCTTCTACTTCGCCTGCCCGGCAACCGTTTTGGGTCCGTACGACGACGCCCCCACGGCGCCCGGAAGCGCGTGGCAGGACTTCGAATTGGAGATCGCTGCCGTGATCGGGACCGGGGGCAAAGATCTCACGGTCGAAGAGGCGGAGCAGGCGATCATCGGCTACACCATCTTCAACGACTGGTCCGCCCGCGATCTGCAGCAGATGGAGAGCCAACTGGGGATCGGGCAAGGCAAGGGCAAAGACAGCGGGGTCACGTTGGGCCCGTACCTGGTGACCCCCGACGAGCTCGAACCGTATCGCCACCCCTCCTATCCGGGCAGATTGGACCTGCGGGTCACCGCCCTGGTCAACGACGTCGTCATCGGTTCCGGGTCGACCGCCCAGATGGACTGGACCTTCGGCGAGGTCATCTCCTATGCCTCGCGCGGCGTCACCCTCTCGCCCGGCGACGTCATCGGCTCCGGGACCGTGCCGACCTGCACGCTGGTCGAGCACCTCAATCCGGCGGCCCTGGAATCGTTTCCGGGCTGGCTGCACGACGGCGACATCGTCACGCTCCAGGTCGAAGGGCTGGGAGAGACCCGGCAAACCGTGCGGGCCAGCGGTGCCCCGCACCCGCTGGCGGTGCGGCCGAATCCGGACGCCGCTCCCGCCCCGCCGCGAGTCAACCCGGCCCGCGCGCGGGTGCCCTACACCCGCGGGCTGCACGAGGTCGGCGGCCGGGTGTGGGCCTGGACCCTGCCCGACGGCGGCTACGGATGGAGCAACGCCGGGCTGATCGCCGGCGACGGGGCGTCGCTGCTGGTGGACACCTTGTTCGACCTGGCGTTGACCCGCGAAATGCTCACCGCGATGCGGCCGCTCACCGCGTCCGCGCCGATCACCGACGCGGTGATCACGCACTCCAACGGGGACCACACACACGGCAACCAACTGCTCGATCCCTCGGTGCGCATCATCGCCGCGCGCGGCACCGCCGAGGAAATCGAACATGGGATGGCCCCGGAGATGCTCGCCATGGCGCAGACCGCCAACCTCGGGCCGGTCGCCACGCCGTACACACGAGAACGCTTCGGGCACTTCGACTTCAGCAACATCAAGCTGCGCAATGCGGATCAGACGTTCGAGCGCAACCTTGCCGTCGAGGTAGGTGGGCGGCGCATCGATGTGCTGAATCTGGGTCCCGCGCACACCGCCGCCGACTCGGTGGTGCATGTACCGGACGCGGGGGTGTTGTTCGGCGGCGACCTGTTGTTCATCGGCTGCACGCCCATCGTGTGGGCCGGCCCGATCGCCAACTGGGTCGCCGCCTGTGACGCGATGATCGCGCTGGACGCGCCGACGGTGGTACCCGGCCACGGCCCGGTCACCGATCCGGATGGGATCCGTGCTGTGCGTGGCTATCTCATGCATGTCGCCGAACAGGCCGAGGCCGCCTACCACAAGGGGCTGTCGTGGGCGGAGGCCGCCGACACCATTGATCTCGGTGAGTACGCGTCCTGGCTGGACGCCGAGCGCGTCGTCGTCAACGTCTATCAGCGCTACCGCGAACTCGACCCGCAGACACCGCAATTGGAGGTCATGGGCCTGCTCGTGATGCAGGCTGAGTGGCTGGCCAAACGGGCTGTGTGACGCTTCAGGTCCGCACCGCGCGGACCAAGCTGATCGTGGCGGCGGGCGCCTGGTGCTCGGCTTCCCCCAAGTCCGGCAGGCCCGCCGCCGAAAACAGGTCGGAGAGCCGGAATTCGGTGGTCTCCCATCCGTTGGCCCGCAGATGCGCGGCCACGTCGGTGTGCTCCCCCGGATAGGTCAACGCGGTGATGTCCAGGTCGAGCCCCTGCCGTCGCCACCCCTCGGCCATGAGCCGGGATTTCTCCAGCGCCTCCGGCGACGTGCCGGCCACGGCCCCGAAATCGGCGGCGAACCGGCTGCCCTCGCTGGACAGCGGAATGATGGCATCCAGCAGCCGCACCTCGGCGTCGGGCGGAAGGAATCCGATCAGCACTCCCTCGGCCAGCCACGCCGTCGGCTTGCTCGGGTCAAAGCCCGACGCCTGCAGGGCCGCCGGCCAATCCTCGCGCAGATCGACACCCACGGTGCGCAGCTCGGCGGTTGGGGCCGCGCCGATCTCGGCCAGCGTGGCGGTCTTGAACGCGATCACCTCCGGCTGATCGATCTCGTACACCGTGGTCCCCGCGGGCCACGGCAGCCGGTAGGCGCGGGAATCCAGCCCCGACGCCACGATCACGACCTGGCGCAGGCCGGCCTGCCCGGCCGCGGCGAAATAGTCGTCGTAAAACAGCGCCCGGGCGGCGAAGGTGTCGACGAACCGCGAAAACCCGACCCCCTCTTCGATGTCGGAGGAATCGAGTTCGCCGGTCGCCAGCTTGGTGAACAGGTCCAGGCCGGCGGCGCGCACCAGCGGCTCGGCGAATTCATCGGTGATGACCGGTTGCGGCCGCCTGGTGGCGGCCGCCCGGGCCGCGGCCACCATGGTGGCGGTGGCGCCCACGCTGTTGGCCAGGTCCCAGGTGTCGCCCTCGCTTCGTGCCATGGCTGCTCCTTCGATGTGTGGCCCAACCACGGTATGCCCGATCGGTCGCCTACGGTCTCGGTATGCCTTCAGTGAACCTGGAAACCCTCGAGGACAACATCGCCTGCATCACCCTGAACCGGCCCGAACGCCTCAACGCGATCGATGGGTCGTTGATCGACGGCGTCGACGACGCGTTGGACGCGCTCAGCGCGGGCGAGTTCAGGGTGGCGATCCTGACGGGTGCCGGGCGGGGATTTTGCGCCGGTGCGGATTTGAGCGGCACCGGGCAGCCGTGGACGCAGAACAAGCCGACCACCCCGGCGTTCAAGGTCACCTACGACGCTCAGGTCCGGCTGGCCAACCTGTACACCCGGATCTACGAGCTGGACATCCCGGTGATCGCGGCGGTCAACGGTGTCGCCGTCGGGGGCGGCCTGGCGTTCACGTTGGTCAGCGACATCCGGGTCGCCTCGGATCAGGCCCGGTTCGGTTCGGTGTTCATCAAGGCCGGCTTCTCGTCGATGGACATGGGCACCAGCTACCTGCTGCCGAAGATCGTCGGCGCCGGCGTGGCACGCGAACTCATGCTCACCGGCCGCATCATCGACGCGGCCGAGGCCTATCGCATCAAGCTGGTGCATGAGGTGGTCGCGCCCGACGACCTGATGCCCGCCGCGCTGAGGCTAGCCCGCTCGATCGCCGAGAACAACGCTTATGGCGTGTGGCAGACCAAGATTGGGCTCAATGCCGCGCTGGACGCGCCCAGCCTCCGCCATGCCATCGAGATCGAGAACCGCACCCAGGTCCTCAGCGGTTTCACCAACAACCCGGTTGAGGCCGCTAAGGCTCACCAGGAGAAGCGCGCGCCCAGGTGGGATCCGCTGTGAGAGTCAGGTCTTCGCGATCACGTTCTCGGCGAACATCTCCAGGTTGCGGATCTTGTTCTCCAGCGGCTCGGTGTCCTTGCCCTTGATGTAGGGGATGCGGAAGCCGACGATGACGTCGGTGACGCCCTTGTCCTCAAGCCGCTTGATGCCGTCGGGGGTGTAGGCGTCGGCGGAGATGACGTGGATCTCGAAAGGCCCGGTCTTGCCGGCTTCTTCGCGGAAACGCTTGAGCTTGGCGAGCAGCTGGTCGAGTTCTTCGGGGTCACCGCCGCCGTGCATCCAGCCGTCCAGGCGGGCCGCGCGCCGCAGCGCCGCGTCGGCGTGACCGCCGATCAGGATCGGGACGGGCTTGGTGGGCGCGGGCGTCATCTTGGTCTTGGGAATGTCGTAGAACTCGCCGTGAAATTCGAAGTACTCACCGGAGGTGAGACCCTGGATGATCTCGATGCATTCGTCCATCCGCTTGCCGCGCTTGGCGAACGGGACTCCCAGCAGTTCGTAGTCCTCGGGCCACGGGCTGGTGCCCACACCGAAACCCACCCGATTGTCGGTCATCGCGGCGAGCGACCCAATTTGCTTGGCCACCAACGCCGGTGGCCGGATGGGCAGCTTGAGGACGAAGAAATTGAACCGCAGCTTCGAGGTGACCGCCCCCAATGCCGATGTCAGCACGAAGGTTTCGATGAACTCCTTACCGTCCAGGAACTCGCGGTTGCCGTCCGGGGTGTAGGGGTACTTCGAGTCGGATTCGAACGGGTAGGCGATGCTGTCGGCGATCGTCATGGCGTCGTAGCCGGCCGCCTCGGCCGCCTTGGCCAGCGGGACGTAGAACCGAAAGTCAGTCATCGCCTCTGCGTAGGTAAACCGCACGTCATCTGCCTTCCTGAAGGGGTCGTCCCACGACATTAGAACGTGTTCTAGTTTCAGCACAACCGCCAGATGGGTGTGGCTAGAACTGGTTGGAACGAGTCAGAGCTGGTTCTCGGGGCCGATGACCGCCCACACCGTCTTGCCGGACCCCGTCGGCGTGCTGCCCCACGTGCGGGACAACGCGTCGACGATCGCCAGGCCGGAGACGTCGATGCCCTTCGCCGGCGACGGAAGCCGCACGGCGGGCGTGTTGCTGGCATCGGAGACCGCGATGGTCGCCGTGGTGCCCTGCGCCTCGAGCCGCATCACCGGGACGCCGGCGGTGTGTTCCAGCACGTTCTCCACGAACACGTTGACGACCACCAACGCGACGGGGATGAGCTTGGCCTGCGACCACGTGGTGAGCCACTCGCGGACCAGCCGCCGCGACTCGCGCAGGCTGGTCAGGTCGGCGGGCAGCTGCGCGTCGGCGCGCCGCACGGCACGACGGCCGTTCTGCCCGAGTGACTTCATCGCCGCCTTCTGGCTCGAATACACCGGCATGAAGTGCGCGATCCCGCTGCGCGTAATCGCCTCGCGGGTCGCCCGATTGCTGCAGACGAAGACGATCGGAACGTGGGCCGCGCTGCCGATCTGCCAGTAGGCGCCCATAAAGGTCGACCATGCCGGTTCGGCGTTCAGCTTGAGGCCGGAGACGTCGAGGATGACGGCGGAAGCCGCGTCGGATGTCGCCTTGATGAGGCGGTCGCGCAGTGCGGTGGAATTGGCGGCGTCAAGCACGCCGTCGACGGTCAGAACGGCGATCGAATCATCCGTTCGCGTCGCGACGGCCAGTGAGCTGGCCGACTCAGCCACCGGGCTCATCCCAGCTCGATCGGGACGTCCGGTTTCATTTCCCGCTCCTTGTGTGTTCTGCCGGGCCGACTGCTTGAGTATCCGCCCTCAGCGGCAAAAGTCTAGTTCGCGGCGAGCTCGCTTCGTTGCACCGAAAAGCGGCAGGCCGCGATCCCGATCCCCCCGGACTCATGCCGCAGCCCCGCATCGAATGAATCATGCGCCCCCCTCCGTGCCCGTCGCGGCGTCGATCCGCACCGCCCCGCACGCACAATGGAGTTCATTGCCCAACACGCGCTGTTCCACGGGATTACCACATAGGGGGCGCGGCCAAACTTTCTGGTATGGCCTGAAAACAGGTCGTTTCCTGCAGAAATGCGCTGGCCTCCGTCAGCAGCCGCGGTGCCCGTTCACCCAATGCTCAGCGCGTAGGGGGGAGCGCCCACGCCCGCAACCGAGTGCGTGCCCCAGGGTGTCCGTTCGACGATGCGCGCCGGCGCACTGCGCTCACCCACCGTCAGCGTGGCCGTCCGCGCCTGCTTGAGGTCGTCGGACGGCGAACCGAACACGGTTCCCTGCCAGTGGTAGCGACCGTCGATCGGGTCCAGATGGCCGGTGAGCCGGACCCGTACCGGATGACGGCTTCCGGCGATCTCCAGCATGGCGGTGCCGTCGTAGGCGTCGTCGCCGGCAGGCGCGCTGGCCGATAGGTCGAAGGCGGACGCCGCCGGTGGCGGCTCGATCGGTCGCAGCTGGGCGCGTTCGTTGAAGACATGCTGGCTGCTGGCGCGCACCTCGATGCGGCGGCTGCCGGTGCGCTGCATGAGCTTCAGGCACTCCACGATGTAGCGGGCTTGCGCGTCCGGGTCGGGACCGGTGATGAAGAAGTAGTTGGGGAACCCGCGCACCGCCACCCCGCAAAACGGCTCCATGCCGTCGTGCCAGGCCTCTCGGATCCGCAGCCCTCCCGCGCCGGTCAGCGTCTCGTCGGCGACGTGATCGGCGATCGAGAATCCGGTGCCGTAGACGATGGCGTCGACGCTGTGGTGGACACCATCGCCGGTGCGCACCCCCAACGGGGTCACCGTCTCGACCGCCGACGAAGCGATCACCACCGACGGCCGCGACGCGCTCGGGCGGGTGTGGCGGCGCAGCCAGCGCGCGACGCGGGTAGACCACAGCGGTACCTCGGTGACCACACGGCGGGGTGCGCGGGCAAAGACGGTGACGGATGCCGCGGCTTCGACCAGCCGGCCGAGGTGGTAGCCGGCAGCGGCATCGGTGCCGATGACCGCGATGCGCTTGCCGGACGGGTCAAACGCCGGCTCCCACGCCGCCGCGTGAAACGACTCGCCGCGAAACTCGTCACGCCCGGCAAGGTGCGGCACCCAGGGAACGTAGACGTCTTCACCCGCGGCGACGACGACATCGGCCCGCACGATCTCGCCACGGGCCGTGGTCAACAGCCAAGTGTCGGAGGCGTCGTCGAACCGCGACCGGAGGACGCCCTGGCCGGGCCGGTCGAGCAGGACCAGGTCGGTGAAGCCGGCGCCCGACAACGCATCACAGGCGCTCTGACCGCCGACCCCCGCGCCGACAATGGCCGTGTGGCAACGTGATTCGCCGCCGGGACGCGAAGCCGTCACAGAAACCTGCTGCGCTTCCAGCCGCGGCGCGCGAAGCGGCCCATCAGGCCTACCTCGGTGAGAAACGCCGCCAGTGGAGCGAAGCCGGCGACCTGAACGTCACGGCGATGCGGGCTGGTGCGCGCGGTCTTTCGGGCCCGCTGCGGGTCGAGACCCGTTCGCGCATAAGGGACCGGGTTGCTGAACAGATAGTTGAAGAAGTAGCCGCCCAGCCCGTTGATGTTGGCCATGAACCAGCGGTTGAACCGGGGCATTTCGGCGACGCGTTTGCGCGCGCCATCGCGCGCGAATTGGATGTGACGCGCCTCTTCGGTCACGTGAATACGCATGAGCCGCTGAATGATTGGCTGCAGCTCGGGGTCGTCCATCATCTGTCGCTGCAGCGAGTCGAAGATCTCCTCGCCGATCAGGGCGGCCACCCACAGCATCGACCCGCGCTGAAACGCCAGCGGAAGCATGTTGATGATCATCCGGTGAAACATCCGGGGGCGCACCGGTTTTGCGCCGACGCGCTCGATGGCCTTGCCGAACATGACCATGTGACGTGTCTCGTCGCCCAGTTCGGTCAGCTTGTAATGCGTCGAGTTACTGGTCGGGTCTTCGTGCAGGATCGTGCGCAGCAACGACTGGTTGAGCATGTTCTCGAACCAGATCCCGGCCGAGAGGGTGTTGACCAGTTCCTGGCGGGACAACTCGATCTGCTGTTCGCGGGTCATCTCGTCCCACATCGGGGTGCCGTACAGCGACACCAACCGCGGCGGCAGATAGAACTTGTCCGGGTCGAGCGGAGCGTCCCAGTCGATGTCGACGACGGGCTCATAGGACTTTTTGACCGAGCCCTTCAGCAAGCGCTCGGAGAACTCTTCACGGCTCGGCCCACCTGGCTTCAGCGACGTGGTCATCCCTGGCGTCCCTCCATTGGGTGCTTAGACGGTACCCATGGTACTGGGTACTTCAGGTCCCGACTAGGCCTATTCGGTATCGATTCGGCAATGTGGTTGAGCAGCGACGCGAGTCAGGAGGGTTCATTGGGCCGGCACATCCACGTCATCGGCATTGGCGCCGGCGATCCCGACTATGTGACCGTGCAAGCGATCGAGGCGCTCAACGACACGCAGGTGTTTTTCGCGATGGACAAGGGCGACCAGAAAAGCGACCTGGTGGCGCTGCGACGCGAGATCTGCGCCCGGTTCATCCGCGAACCGGGCTACCGGTTCGTCGAGCTGGCCGACCCCAGGCGCGCAGATCACGCCGAGTACCGCGACGCCGTCGCGGAGTGGCATGCCGCGCGCGCGCAGATCTGGGCCGACGCCATCTCGGCCGAGCTGGGTCCGCACGGCGTCGGCGCATTCTTGGCCTGGGGCGACCCGTCGCTCTACGACAGCACCTTGCGCATCCTCGACGCTGTTGCCGCGCAGGTCGATTTCACGTTCGACGTGATCCCCGGCATCACCGCCATCCAGGCGCTGACCGCCCGGCATCGCATCCCGCTCAACGGGGTCGGCGAACCCGTCCTGATCACCACCGGCCGGCAGCTGCGCGCGCACGGATTGGCCGGCGATGCGGTCGTGATGCTCGACGCGGACTGCTCGTTCCAGACGTGCCCGCCTAACACCCGCATCTGGTGGGGCGCCTACCTGGGCACCGACGACGAACTGCTCATCGCCGGCACGGTCGGCGAAGTGGGACCCCGCATCGTTTCGCAGCGGGCCGAGGCGCGCGCCCGGCACGGCTGGATCATGGACACCTATTTGCTCCGACCGGCAGACTGAAACCGTGCCCGAACTGCCCGAGATCGAAGCGCTGGCCGATCATCTACGGCGCAACGCCGTGGGCCTGACGGTCGGCCGTGTCGACATCGCCGCCCTGTCCGTCCTGAAGACCTTCGACCCGCCGATCAACGCGCTGCACGGCCAGACCGTGGTCGGCGCCGACCGCTGGGGCAAATACCTGGGGCTGCGGACGGACGACCTCTACCTGGTCGCCCACTTGTCCCGGGCGGGCTGGTTGCGGTGGTCCGACAAGCTGGCCGCGGCGCCGCTGCGCCCCGGCAAGGGCCCGATCGCGCTGCGCGTGCACCTGGGCACGCCCGGTGAGGCGCCCGGCTTCGACCTCACCGAGGCCGGCACCCAGAAGCGGCTGGCGGTGTGGCTGGTAAGCGACCCGCAGCAGATCCCACAGATCGCCTCCCTCGGGCCGGACGCGCTGGACCTCGGCCCCGACGACCTGGCCCGCATTCTGGCGGGCAACACCGGGCGGATCAAGACCGTCATCACCGACCAGAAGGTGATCGCCGGTATCGGCAACGCCTACAGCGACGAGATCTTGCACGTCGCGAAGATCTCGCCGTTCGCCACCGCCGGCAAGCTGTCCGAGAAGCAGCTCGCCGCGCTGCACGACGCCATGATCACCGTGCTCACCGACGCGGTGAGCCGATCCGTCGGCCAGGGCGCGGCCACGCTCAAGGGCGAGAAGCGCTCCGGATTGCGCGTGCACGCCCGCACGGGCCTGCCCTGCCCGGTGTGCGGGGACACCGTGCGTGAAGTGTCGTTCGCGGACAAGTCTTTTCAATATTGTCCGACGTGTCAGACCGGAGGCAAGGTCCTGGCCGACCGGCGGATGTCGCGTTTGCTGAAGTAGTCGCCCGTCCGGGACTTGACACCTGTCGATATGCTGCCCCGATGACTCGCCAGAAGATCCTCATCACCGGCGCCAGCTCCGGGCTGGGCGCCGGCATGGCGCGCGCCTTCGCCGCCAAGGGCCGCGACCTCGCCCTGTGCGCGCGTCGCACCGACCGGCTCGAGGAGCTCAAAGCCGAGCTGACGCAGAAGTATCCGGGCGTGACGATCGCCGTCGCCGCGCTGGACGTCAACGACCACGAGGCCGTCCCCAAAGTGTTCGCCGAACTCAGCGACGAGCTGGGCGGCATCGACCGCATCATCGTCAACGCCGGCATCGGCAAGGGCGCCAAACTCGGCTCCGGCAAGCTGTGGGCCAACAAGGCGACCCTCGAGACCAACCTGGTGGCCGCGCTGGTGCAGATCGAGACCGCGCTGGAGATGTTCAACAAGAACGGTTCGGGCCACCTGGTGCTGATTTCGTCGGTGCTCGGCAACAAGGGCGTGCCGGGCGTCAAGGCCGCGTACGCGGCCAGCAAGGCCGGCCTGAGCTCGCTGGGCGAATCGTTGCGCGCCGAATACGCCAAGGGGCCCGTCAAGGTGTCGGTCATCGAACCCGGCTACATCGAGTCGGAGATGACGGCCAAGTCGAACAGCACAATGTTGATGGTGGACAACGAAACTGGCGTCAACGCGCTCGTCGCCGCCATGGAGCGGGAGCCCGGGCGGGCGGCGGTGCCGTGGTGGCCGTGGGCGCCGCTGGTGCAGCTGATGCGGGTGCTGCCGCCTCAGCTGACCAAGATGTTCGCCTGAGGACCGATCAGCTGGTCCGGCCTCGTTCGCTGCGGTAGCGGCGGACCAGGGCATCGGTCGAGCTGTCCGATTGCGGCGCCGGGGAGGCGTCCGCGGTGAGCACCGGCAGCAGGGCTTTGGCCTGAGTTTTGCCCAGCTCCACGCCCCACTGGTCGAACGAGTCGATTCCCCAGATGACGCCCTCGGTGAAAACCTGATGCTCGTAGAGCGCGATCAGCTGGCCCAGCACCGACGGGGTGAGCCGGTCGGCCAGGATCGAGGTCGACGGCCGGTTCCCCGGCATCACCTTGTGCGGCACGATATCGGCGGGCGTGCCTTCGGCGGCGATCTCCTCGGCGGTCTTGCCGAAGGCCAGCACCTGGGTCTGCGCGAAGAAGTTGCTCATCAACAGGTCGTGCATGCTGCCGTCGCCCTCGGCGGTGGGCAGGTCGTCGATGGGTTGGCTGAAACCGATGAAGTCGGCCGGCACCAACCGGGTGCCCTGATGCAGCAACTGATAGAAAGCGTGCTGGCCGTTGGTTCCCGGTTCGCCCCAAAAGATTTCACCGGTGTCGGTGGTGACCGGGCTGCCGTCCGCGCGGGTCGACTTGCCGTTGGACTCCATGGTCAGCTGCTGCAGGTAGGCCGCGAACCGCGCCAAGTCGTTGGAGTACGGCAGCACCGCGCGCGACTGCGCGCCCATGAAGTTGGAATACCACAGGCCGATAAGGCCAAGTAGCACAGGAGCATTGGACTCCAGCGGGGCGGTCTTGAAATGCCGGTCGACGATGTGGAATCCGGACAGGAAGTCCGCGAACGCTTCCCGGCCGATGGCGGCCATCACCGACAGGCCGATCGCCGAATCCACCGAGTAGCGGCCGCCGACCCAATCCCAGAACCCGAACATGTTGTCGGTGTTGATCCCGAAGTCGTCGACGAGGCGCTTGTTGGTGGAGACGGCCACAAAGTGCTGGGCCACCGCGGCGTCGCCGAGGGCGTCGGTGACCCAGCGGCGCGCTGCGGTGGCGTTGGTCAGGGTTTCCAGAGTCGAGAACGTCTTCGATGCCACAATGAAAAGCGTTGTGGCGGGGTCCAAGTCGGCCAGGGTGGCGATCAGGTCGGCGGGGTCGACGTTGGAGACGAAGCGCGCCGAGATGCCCGCATCCGCGTAGTGGCGCAGGGCCTGGTAGACCATCACCGGGCCGAGGTCCGATCCGCCGATGCCGATGTTGACCACGGTGCTGATCCGTTTGCCGGTCGCTCCGGTCCATTCACCGCTGCGCAACCGGTCGGTGAAGTCGCCCATCCGGTCCAGCACGGCATGCACGTCCTCGACGACGTTTTGACCGTCGACGGTCAGTTCGGCGTCCCGGGGTAGCCGCAGCGCGGTGTGCAGCACCGCCCGATCCTCCGAGGTGTTGATGTGGACACCGGCGAACATCTGGTCGCGGCGCTGTTCGAGGTTGGCGGTGCGGGCCAGATCGACCAAGAGCCGCAGCGTTTCTCGCGTGATCCGATGCTTGCTGTAGTCGATGTAGAGGTCGCCGACCGAGACGGTCAGCTCGCGGCCGCGGTCGGGGTCCTCGTCGAAGAACTGGCGCAGATGGGTGGCGCCGATGCGTTCATGGTGCCTGCGGAGGGCGTCCCACACGGGGGTGGCGGTGATGTCGGGGAGGGTGTGCAGGGAAGTCATTGGCGTCGCTCCTCTTCATCGCTTCGCTCTGCATCGTCGCCGACGCGGGTCAATGGCGTCGCTCCTCTTCATCGCTTCGCTCTGCATCGTCGCCGACGCGGGCCGTCATGCTTCGACCCTATGGGCTCTGACGTGAAGGAGCCAGATGTGGGGGCGAGCGCCGGGCTCAGTGACCGAGCCGGCCCCTGCCCAGCCGCAGCAACAGTATCGCCAGGTCCTTGCCGTCGGGGCCGAGCTCGCTGTAGCGCTCGATGACCTTCATCTCGCGGCTGTGGACAAGTCGCGTCCCGCCGGAGGCCATCCGGGCCTTGCCGATCGCTTGTGATACCTCGGTGCGCCGTTTGACCGCGGCGAGGATCTCGGCGTCCAGCCGATCGATCTCGAGACGTAGGTCGTCGATGTCGGTGGCCCCTTGGGTCTCCACCGTCTCGATGTTCATCCCTGTTGCCTCCGCGCCTTCGTCGTGATGTGTGGGTTCTGGACTCATGCAGCATCGGGCCTCACTGAAGACGAGCCCCGGGCGCCGAAGGCGGGTCCGGGGCTCTGCGGAAGCAGTTAGACCACGGGCACCGCGGACCGGCACCCGTAGGGAAATCGGCGGCGCCACTCCGGGGTCGAGGAGCGTCGTCGACACTGCACATTGAGCACGAAATGAGTGTGCCATTAAAAACGGTGGGCGCGCAAAAAAACATGTTTAAGCTGCGCTTTTTGGACTTGGGTGCAATTACGGCACCGGCACGAGAACGGGGTCGAAGAATGCGTTCCGACACGCCCATTCTCCGGTGGCCCGCGGGGCGCGATCCAGGCCGGCCGAGCCACTAGCCTGGTTTGATGCCTGGGCGCTTTGTGTCACTGGGCGGCGGTAAGTTTGGACTGACATGAGTGTGCACGCAACAGATACCAAGCCGGCCTCGGAAGCCGATCAACTGCTCGAGGGGCTCAACCCGCAACAGCGCCAGGCGGTGGTGCACGAGGGCTCCCCGCTGCTGATCGTCGCCGGGGCGGGTTCGGGCAAGACCGCGGTGTTGACGCGTCGCATCGCCTACCTGATCGCGGCCCGCGGCGTGGGGGTCGGCCAGGTGCTGGCGATCACCTTCACCAACAAGGCCGCGGCCGAGATGCGGGAGCGGGTGGTGCGGCTGGTCGGTAACCGGGCCCGCGCCATGTGGGTGTCCACCTTTCACTCGACCTGCGTGCGCATCCTGCGCAACCAGGCGTCCCTGATCGAAGGCCTCAACTCCAACTTTTCGATCTACGACGCCGACGATTCGCGGCGGCTGTTGCAGATGATCGGGCGCGACATGGGCCTCGACATCAAGCGCTACTCGCCGCGGCTGTTGGCCAACGCCATCTCCAACCTGAAGAACGAGCTGATCGACCCCGCCGACGCGGTCTCCAAGCTGACCGACGATTCCGACGAGTTGTCGCGCACGGTGGCGAGCGTCTACGGCGAGTATCAGCGCCGGCTGCGGGCGGCGAACGCGCTGGACTTCGACGACCTGATCGGGGAAACCGTGGCGGTGTTGCGGGCTTTCCCGCAGATCGCCCAGCATTACCGGCGGCGGTTCCGGCATGTGCTCGTCGACGAGTACCAGGACACCAACCACGCCCAGTACGTGCTGGTGCGGGAACTGGTGGGCCGCGGCGGCACAGAAGCACCGGCATCGTCCGACGATGTGCCGCCCGCCGAGTTGTGCGTGGTCGGCGACGCCGACCAGTCGATCTATGCGTTCCGCGGCGCCACCATCCGCAACATCGAGGACTTCGAACGCGACTACCCCGACGCGACAACCATTCTGCTGGAACAGAATTACCGGTCGACGCAGAACATTTTGTCGGCGGCCAACTCCGTGATCGCCCGCAATTCCGGGCGCCGGGACAAACGCCTGTGGACCGCCGAAGGCGCCGGCGAATTGATCGTCGGCTACGTCGCCGACAACGAGCACGACGAGGCCAGATTCGTCGCCGAGGAGATCGACGCACTCGCCGACAAGGGCGAGATCACCTACAACGACGTCGCCGTCTTCTATCGCACCAACAACTCGTCGCGGTCGTTGGAAGAGGTCTTCATCCGCGCCGGGATTCCGTACAAAGTCGTTGGGGGAGTGCGGTTTTACGAGCGCAAGGAGATTCGCGACATTGTCGCCTATCTGCGGGTGCTGGACAACCCCGGGGATGCGGTCAGCATGCGGCGCATCCTCAATACCCCGCGACGGGGCATCGGAGATCGCGCCGAGGCTTGCGTGGCGGTGTACGCCGAGAACACCGGGGCCAGCTTCGCCGACGCACTCGTCGCCGCGGCCGAAGGCAAAGTGCCGATGCTGAATTCCCGCGCGGAGAAGGCGATCGCGGGTTTCGTCGAGCTTCTCGACGAGCTGCGCGGCCGCCTGGATGACGATCTCGGGGATCTCGTCGAGTCTGTGCTCGAACGCACCGGGTACCGCAGGGAGCTGGAATCCTCCAGCGATCCCCAGGAACTGGCGCGGTTGGACAACCTCAACGAACTCGTCAGTGTCGCACACGAATTCAGTACCGACCGGGCGAACGCCGACGCGCTGGACGAGTCGCTGCACACGCCCGAAGACGAGGACGTGCCGGATACCGGTGTGCTGGCGGAGTTCTTGGAAAGGGTGTCGCTGGTTTCCGACAGCGACGAAATCCCCGAGGACGGCGCCGGCATGGTCACGCTGATGACCCTGCACACCGCGAAAGGCCTCGAGTTTCCGGTGGTGTTCGTCACCGGGTGGGAGGACGGGATGTTCCCCCACATGCGGTCATTGGACGACCCGACCGAACTGTCCGAGGAGCGGCGGCTGGCCTACGTGGGCATCACCCGGGCCCGCCGGCGGCTGTACCTGAGCAGGGCCATCGTCCGCTCCTCCTGGGGGCAGCCCATGCTCAACCCGGAATCCCGTTTCTTGCGGGAGATTCCGCAAGAACTGATCGATTGGCGCCGCACCGCGCCGGCGCCGTCGTTCAGCGCGCCGGTGAGCGGCGCCGGACGATTCGGCCCGCCGCGCGCGGCGCCCACTCGTTCCGGGATGAGCAAACGACCGCTGCTGGTGCTCGAACCCGGCGACCGGGTGACCCACGACAAGTATGGCCTCGGGCGGGTCGAAGAAGTTTCCGGCGTCGGCGAATCGGCGATGTCGCTGATCGACTTCGGCAGCTCGGGACGGGTCAAGCTGATGCACAACCACGCCCCGATCAGCAAGCTCTAACCGGGCGAGACTACGGCGCGTCGAACGTGCACCCAGGGCGAGAAATCAGCGAAATCTTCGCCGCCAGAACACGTTCGGCGAAGGTCAGGCGTCCAGCCAGCGTTTGGTTTGCGGCAGCATCACCAGCACCGCCGTGGAGATCGGCAACAGCGGCAGCAGGTGCACGACCCACGCCACACGGGCGCCGGCGATGAACACGCCGATATAGGTGAGGAACGCGACGAGCGCGCCGGCCAACAGGAGGTAGCGGCTGACCGGTCGGCGCTGCAGCAGCGCGATCACACCCGTCACCGTGGTGGCGCCGAACACCAGGGCGAGAAACGCCACCGCGATGCAGAACAGGCGATCGGTGCGCCACCAGCCGGCGATCAGATCGGTGGCCACCACCGACGTGGCCCATCCGCTGAGAATGCTGACCGCGCAGGCGGCGACAGCCGTGCGATCGCTGGGTTCCAGGGCCGGCACTCCCGCATAACCCGTCCGTCCCGCACGCGGGCCGCGGTACGTCGGGGGCGGCGGAACGAACTGACTGGTCGGGGAGTCCGGCGTGGTGGGGATCGGTCCGGTCGGCGCGCGGCGGATGATCCGCGTCCGTGAATCGGAGGGAGATGAGGGCTCCGCAGTGGGCTCGGACGGAGGCGGACCGGAAGGTTGTTCGTTCGGCGCGGTCACCTCAACCAGCGTAGTTGCCGACCATAAGACCACGCTTAGCCAGCCACGGCACCGGATCGATCCGCTCGGTGCCGCCCTGCAGGACCTCGAAATGCAGGTGCGGGCCGGTCGAATTGCCCCGGTTGCCCATGGTGGCGATCTGATCGCCGGCCATCACGCGTTCGCCGACGCTGACGAGGGCGGTGTTGATGTGACCGTAGAGCGTGACCGTGCCGTCGGCGTGCCGCAGCTTGACCAGCATCCCGTAACCGCCGGCCGGGCCGGCTTCGATGACGACGCCGTCGGACACGGCCAGGATCGGCGTACCGATCGAGTTGGCCAGGTCGATGCCGGCGTGCAGCACGCCCCAGCGGTAACCGAAGTTGGAGGTGAAGATGCCCTTGGTCGGCATCACGTAGAGCGGTTGCTGCAAGCGCGCCTCGCGCTGAGCGCGGTCGTTGGCGAAGGCCACACCCCGGGCGAGTTCCTGGTTGTGCAGTGCCGCGGTGGCCGCGGGCTCCACCGCGATCACCTGGGGGCCGCGGACGGTGTTGCTGCCCGACCCGCCGGTGAGCGCGGACGCGTTGGCGGTCAGCACCGCCTCGGTCTTGGGGGTGTCGGCGTGGCTGGTGGCCGTGTGGGCGGCCGCGGCGGCGGCGCCGGCGGCCATCGCCGAGATCAGCAGGCGACCGCGGGCCGCGCTGGTGGGTTGCTTGCGGTGCTGCCCCCCGCGGCGGGCGGCGCCGACGACGTCGGTGGCGCGCGCGTGATCGATGCGGCGCTCGGTGTGGGGCTCGACGGGGACCCGCGGCAACACCTCGGTGGCGGGCGCGGCCAGCCACCGAGGCCTCAGGTCGTCGACCTCGTGAAGGTCGTCGAGCTCCGGCGCCAGCAGGACCTGCGCTTCGTTGTCGAACGTCGAGTCGTTGCTGAAGTCCAGTCCGGCGTGATCGCCGACGTCGTCATAGGAATCGCTGAAATCAAGGTCATCGAAGTCGAAGCCGTCGAGCGGAAGGATCTCCGTGACTTCGGTGCGATGGGGCTCCGCCGACCGGGCGCCTGCCGCGCGACTCACCCTCAAGATGCCTGTTGTTACGGCAGCGGGCGTGGCAAAACGGTGCTGGGGCAACCTGAAATGTCCTCGTATCGTGACCATAACGTTATCTGGACCCTAGGAAGGTATCCGCTGACGCGCGGGACTGGCAACCTCGTCGCACAATCCGGCCGGAATTGTGATTTGGATCACGCGGACCGTCTATCCATGTCCCGTGAGCTGTGCCACATCGGCGGACGCGGCGGTCAAAGCCATTTCGAGGGTGGATACAGTTCGTCCGTGCGAGTTGCCGGCTGCGGCACCGCCCACCAAGAGGCCTAGCAGTTGAGTCGAGCGAAGACAGAGAGTCCATGGACCTTTTCGAGTATCAAGCAAAAGAATTGTTCGCCAAGCACAACGTACCGACTACGCCGGGACGCGTGACCGACACCGCCGAGGGCGCCCGCGAGATCGCCACCGAGATCGGCCGTCCGGTGATGGTCAAGGCGCAGGTGAAGGTCGGCGGGCGCGGCAAGGCCGGCGGCGTCAAGTACGCGGCGACGCCCGACGACGCCTACGAGCACGCGAAGAACATCCTCGGTCTCGACATCAAGGGACACGTCGTCAAGAAGCTGCTGGTCGCCGAGGCCAGCGACATCGCCGAGGAGTACTACATCTCCTTCCTGCTCGACCGCGCCAACCGCACCTACCTGGCCATGTGCTCGGTCGAGGGCGGCATGGAAATCGAGGAGGTCGCCGCGACCAAGCCCGAGCGGCTGGCCAAGGTTCCGGTGGACGCCGTCAAGGGCGTCGACCTGGCGACCGCGCGCTCCATCGCCGAGCAGGGCCACCTGCCCGCCGAGGTGCTGGACGCCGCCGCCGTCACCATCAACAAGCTGTGGGAGGTCTTCGTCGCCGAGGACGCCACCCTGGTCGAGGTCAACCCGCTGGTGCGCGACCCCAAAGACCAGATCCTGGCGCTGGACGGCAAGGTCACCCTCGACGCCAACGCCGACTTCCGTCAGCCCGGCCACGCCGAGTTCGAGGACCGCGACGCCACGGACCCGCTGGAGCTCAAGGCCAAGGAGCACGACCTCAACTACGTCAAGCTGGACGGCTCGGTCGGCATCATCGGAAACGGCGCGGGCCTGGTGATGTCCACGCTGGACGTCGTCGCCTACGCGGGCGAGAAGCACGGCGGGGTCAAGCCGGCCAACTTCCTGGACATCGGTGGTGGCGCGTCGGCAGAGGTGATGGCCGCCGGCCTGGACGTCATCCTGAACGACAAGCAGGTCAAGAGCGTCTTCGTGAACGTGTTCGGTGGCATCACCTCCTGCGACGCCGTTGCCAACGGGATCGTGACCGCGCTGAATATGCTCGGCGACGAGGCGAACAAGCCGCTCGTGGTCCGGCTCGACGGCAACAACGTCGACGAAGGCCGGCGCATCCTGGCCCAAGCCAACCACCCGCTGGTGATCCAGGCCGAGACCATGGACGCCGGTGCCGACAAAGCCGCCGAGCTGGCGCACAAGTAAGGGACCCAAGCCATGTCGATCTTTTTGAACAAAGACTCCAAGGTCATCGTCCAGGGCATCACCGGTGGCGAGGGCACCAAGCACACCGCGCTGATGATGAAGGCCGGCACCCAGGTGGTGGGCGGCGTGAACGCCCGCAAGGCCGGCACCACCGTCTCGCACGTGGACCCCGTCGGCAGGGACGTCGAGCTGCCGGTGTTCGGCACCGTCGCCGAAGCGATGAAGGAGACCGGCGCCAACGTGTCGGTCGTCTTCGTCCCGCCGAAATTCGCCAAGGACGCGATCATCGAGGCCATCGACGCCGAGATCCCGCTGCTGGTCGTCATCACCGAGGGAATTCCGGTGCAGGACAGCGCCTATGCGTGGGCCTACAACGTCGACAAGGGGCAGAAGACCCGCATCATCGGGCCGAACTGCCCCGGCATCATCACCCCGGGCGAGGCGCTGGCCGGCATCACCCCCGCCAACATCAGCGGCCCCGGTCCGGTCGGCCTGGTGTCCAAGTCGGGCACCCTGACCTACCAGATGATGTACGAGCTGCGCGATTTCGGCTTTTCCACCTCGATCGGCATCGGTGGTGACCCGGTGATCGGCACCACCCACATCGACGCCATCGAGGCGTTCGAGAAGGACCCCGACACCAAGGTCATCGTGATGATCGGCGAGATCGGCGGCGATGCCGAGGAGCGCGCCGCCGACTACATCAAGGCGAACGTGTCCAAGCCGGTCGTCGGCTACGTCGCGGGATTCACTGCGCCGGAAGGCAAGACGATGGGCCACGCGGGCGCCATTGTGTCCGGCTCGTCGGGCACCGCGGCCGCCAAGAAGGAAGCGCTGGAGGCCGCCGGCGTCAAGGTCGGCAAGACCCCGTCGGAGACCGCGGCGCTCGCCCGGGAGATCCTGCAGAACCTGTAGGGGGCCGTGCCTGGCCGATGCCGCGAGGGGGCCCCGGATTTGGCCGGGGCCCGGCACACGGTAGATAGTGGGTCTATGAATCTCGACCCGAACACGCCCGTCATCGTCGGCGTGGGGCAGTTCACCGAGCGCATCGAGGACTCCGGCTACCGCGGAATGTCGTCGGTGGAGTTGGCGACGGCAGCGGCGCAGGCCGCACTACATGACACCGGGGCCGACGTCACCGCCGTCGCCGCGGCCATCGACACCGTCGCCGCCCTCCGGCAGTTCGAGATCTCCGGGCGCACCCCCGCGCCGATGGGCAAGTCCAACAACTACCCGCGGTCGGTGGCCCAGCGCATCGGCGCCGCGCCGGCACGCGCGATCCTCGAGCCCATCGGCGGCCAGGGCCCCCAGCATCTGGTCACCGAGTTCGCCGGTGTCATCGCCTCGGGGGAGGCGCAGGTCGTGATGATCTTCGGCTCCGAAAACACGTCCAGCATCCGGTATTTCGCCGACCGGGATAAGCCGGATCATTCCGACACGGTCGAGGGTTCCCTCGAGGACCGCGGGTTCGGATACGACGGCCTGTTCGACGACTACACCGTCGCGCATGGGCTGATCGGAGCGCCGGCCCAGTACGGACTGCTGGAGAACGCGCGCCGCGCCCGGCTGGGATTGAGCGTCGCCGACTACCGGCGCGAAATGGGCGAGCTGTTCGCCCCGTTCACCAAGGTGGCGGCAAAGAACCCGTTCGCGTCTTCCCCGGTGGAGCGCAGCGTCGACGAGCTCATCACCGTCACCGAGTCCAACCGGATGATCTGCGATCCGTACCCGCGGCTGCTGGTGGCCCGCGATCAGGTCAATCAGGGCGCCGCCGCGCTGCTGATGTCGGTGGCCGCCGCCCGCCGGCTCGGCGTGCCCGAGGAGCGCTGGGTGTTCCTGCACGGCCACGCCGACATGGTGGACCAGCCACTGCTCGACCGCCTCGATCTGACCTACAACTCGGCCTCGGTGCTGGCGGTCCAGGAAGCGCTCGCCGTGGCCGGTGTCGGCATCGACGACGTCTCGACCTTCGACCTCTACAGCTGCTTCCCGGTGCCGGTGTTCAACTTCTGCGACGGGACTCAGCTGGCCACCGACGATCCGCGGGGGCTCACACTCACCGGCGGCCTGCCGTACTTCGGCGGACCGGGCAACAACTACTCACTGCACGGCATCGCCGAAACGGTCAGCGAAATGCGGGATCTGCCAGGGCAATTCGGCCTGGTCGCCGCCAACGGCGGGATCATGAGCAAGTACTCCGTCGGGGTGTACTCGACCACGCCGGTGAATTGGAAGCCCGACAACAGCGCCGCACCGCGCGCCGAGGTCGCGGCCCGCCCCAAGATGGCGGTGACCATCAAGGCCGACGGTCGCGCGACCATCGAGACCTACACCGTGCGCTACGACTGGCCGGTGCGCACCGGCCTCATCATCGGCCGCCTCGACGACGACGGCAGCCGCTTCCTGGCCCTGAGCGAGGACCCCGATCTGGTCGGGTTACTCAGCGACGGCGAGCCGCTGGGGGCTTCGATCGTGGTGCGGTCGACGGACAAGGACAACCGGGCCACGCTGGCCTGACCGCAGCTACACGAGAGCCGCTAGTTTGCCGGCGAGCCGTTCGACGTAGGCGGCGACCTCGGCCTCGGGCTTGTCCGGCAGCCCGAACAGCACCTCGGTCACGCCCAGCTCGCTCCACTTGGCGAGCTTTTCGGGGACGGGCTTGAAGTCCAGTGCCACGATCTGCGGGGCGCCGTCGCGGCCCGCGGCCGCCCAGGTGTCCTGTAGCAGCTTGACCGGTTCGTCGATGTCGAAGTCGCGTGGGGTGGTGATCCAGCCGTCGGCGCTGCGCGCGATCCACTTGAAGTTCTTTTCGGTGCCCGCGGCGCCCACCAGCACGGGGATGTGCGACTGCACCGGCTTGGGCCAGGCCCAGCTGGGCCCGAACTTGACGAATTCGCCGTCGTAGGAGGCTTCCTCCTCGGTCCACAGCGCCCGCATCGCTTCGAGGTACTCGCGCAGCATGGTGCGCCGGCGCCCGGGCGGCACGTTGTGGTCGGCGAGTTCGTCGGTGTTCCAACCGAATCCGACGCCTAGGCTGACCCGTCCGCCGGAGAGATGGTCAAGGGTGGCAATGCTTTTCGCCAGCGTGATCGGGTCGTGTTCGACCGGCAGCGCCACCGCGGTCGACAGTCGCACCCGCGACGTGACGGCACAGGCGGCGCCCAGGCTCACCCATGGGTCCAGCGTGCGCATGTAGCGGTCGTCGGGCAGCGACGCGTCGCCGGTCGTCGGGTGCGCGGCCTCTCGCTTGATCGGGATATGAGTGTGTTCTGGCACGTAGAAGGTTTGAAAGCCGTGGTCATCGGCAAGCTTCGCGGCCGTCGCCGGAGAGATGCCGCGGTCGCTGGTAAAAAGCACAAGCCCGTAATCCATGCAGAGAATTAGAACGTGTTCTACCTGTGCTGAGCAAGCTCCGGTGATACCGACCGTCTCGCCGGAGGGCCGCCGGGGGCCTCGCCGCCCAAGACAGTGGCGGCGCCACCGGTTCCCGCACGTGCGCTAGCGTGGGTGATCGACCGCGTCGCAATGCGGTGACGCGCCTGCAAGCACAGCGTCGCATCGCCACCGCGGCGCCCGCTCGGCACTTAAAGGCACTGGTAGCAACAGGAGGAGCAATGACCTACTCTCCCGGTAGCCCCGGATACCCACCGCCGCAGTCCGGCGGCACGTATGCAGGCGCCACACCCTCGTTCGCCAAAGAAGACGACGGCAAGAGCAAGCTGCCGCTGTATCTGAACATTGCGGTGGTGGTGCTCGGCTTGGTGGCTTACCTCCTGAACTTCGGGCCCACGTTCACCATCAGCGCCGACCTCGGGCCGGGCATCGGTGGCCGGGCCGGCGATGCCGGTACCGCGGTCGTGGTTGCCCTGCTGGCCGCGCTGCTCGCCGGCCTGAGCCTGCTCCCGAAAGCCAAGAGCTACGTGGGCGTTGTCGCGGTCATCGCGGTGCTGGGAGCGCTGCTGGCCATCACCGAGACGATCAACCTGCCCGCCGGTTTCGCCATCGGCTGGGCGATGTGGCCCCTGGTGGCGGCCATCGTGCTGCAGGCGATCGCCGCAGTCGTCGTCGTGTTGCTGGACTCCGGCGTGATCACGGCGCCGACGCCGCGCCCCAAGTACGACCCCTACTCGCAGTACGGCCAGTACGGGCAATACGGGCAGTACGGCCAGCAGCCCTACTACGGTCAGCCGGGCGGCCAGCAGCACGGCGGCCAGCAGGGATACGGATCGCAATACGGCGGTTATGGGGCCAGCGGTGCGCCGACCCAGGGCGGCGCACCGACCGGCGGTTTCGGCGCCCAGCCTTCGCCGCAGTCGGGCTCGCAGCCGTCCGCGCAGCACCAGGGCTCGTCGACGCCCCCCACCGGCTTCCCCAGCTTCAGCCCGCCGCCGAACGTCGGCGGCGGATCGGACGCCGGTTCACCCACCAACTACTCCGAGCAATCCGGCGGTCAATCCTTCGGCCAGGAGCAGCAGTCGCCGTCCTCACCGTCTGGCCCAGCGCCCGCTTAACCGTGCGCTGTCGCGCCTAGTCGGGGACGTGCCCAAGAGTGACACGGCTAGAGGACAACCGGGCAGCGGGCGCTCGCCAGGCGCGTGACCTCGTCAGGGTCGCGTTCGCCCCGGCCGTGGTGGCGTTGGTCATCATCGCCGCGGTCACGCTCATCCAACTGCTGATCGCCAACAGCGACATGACCGGCGCCCTGGGTGCCATCGCCAGCATGTGGCTCGGCGTGCACCAGGTGCCGATCTCCATCGGTGGCCGCGAACTCGGTGTGATGCCGCTGCTGCCGGTGCTGCTCATGGTCTGGGCCACCGCGCGCAGCACGGCGCGGGCCACCTCGCCGCACTCGTCGTGGCTGGTCGTTCGCTGGGTGGTGGGGTCGGCGCTGGGCGGACCCTTGCTGATGACGGCCATCGCCCTCGCCGTCATCCACGACGCGTCGTCGGTGATCACCGAGCTGCAAACCCCGAGCGCGCTGCGGGCGTTCCTCAGCGTGCTCGTGGTCCACGCAGCCGGCGCGGGAATCGGGGTGTGGTCCCGGGTCGGGCCACGCGTGCTGGCGGTGTCGTCGTTGCCCTATTGGCTGGGCGATTCGCTGCGCGCCGCGTCCGCCGGCCTGCTGGCGTTGCTCGGGCTCTCCGGGTTCGTGACGGCCGGGTCGCTCGTCGTGCACTGGGCGACCATGCAGGAGCTCTACGGCATCACCGATTCGATCTTCGGCGAGTTCAGCCTCACCCTGCTGTCAATGCTGTACGCGCCCAACGTGATTGTGGGCACCGCGGCGGTCGCCGTCGGCTCCAGCGCCCACATCGGTTTCGCGACGTTCAGCTCGTTCACCGTGTTCGGTGGCGATATTCCGGCCTTGCCGGTGTTGGCGGCGGTGCCCAGGCCGCCGCTGGGGCCGGTATGGGTTGCGCTGCTCATCATCGGTGCGTCGTCGGGCGTGGCGGTGGGACAGCAGTGCGCCCGGCGTGCGCTGCCGCCGGCCGCGGCGATGGTCAAGCTGTTGGTCGCCTCGGCCGCCGGGGCTTTGGTGATGTCGCTGCTCGCGTACGCCGGGAGCGGCCAGCTGGGTAACTTCGGCCATGTCGGCGTCGACCAGGGCGCGTTGCTGCTCGGTGTCTTCTTCTGGTTCACGGTGATCGGCGGGATCACCGTGGTGCTGAGTGGGGGGATCAGGCCCCGACCCAGGCGGTTGCGGGCCAAACCCGCGTCCGCCGCACCGGCCGAAGAGCCGGCCGATTTCACCGATGTTTTCGACGATCGGGTGGCGGAGGAGGACGTCTTCGAGGGTCCCGCGGGTGATCCGGGGGAGGGTGAGCCGGGGACTCCGGCGGTGGAGGGCGATGCCGGGGAAGGCGAGCCGGGGTCTCCCGCGGTGGAGGGCGATGCCGCGGAGGGCGAGCCGGGGTCTCCCGCCGCGGAGGGCGAGGCGGGGTCTCCCGCGGCGGAGGGCGAGCCGGGACCTACCGCTGCCGAACGCGATCCGGAGCAATAGGCAAATTGCCCACCTCCGAGCGACAACGGCCGTGGGAAATCGCGGGCGTCGGACGGTTGTCGCTCGGAGGTGGGCAATTGCCCTATTGGCCAGCTTGATCGTCAAACGCATGCCGCCGCCATCGGGCTCCTGAGCGCGCCCGTGAGGGCGCGCATCGTCGCCCGCTGTGCCGATCGTCGGGCTCCTCAGCGCGCCCGTAAGGGCGCGCATCGTCGCCCGCTGTGCCGATCGTCGGGCTCCTCAGCGCGCCCGTAAGGGCGCGCATCGTCGCCCGACTAGGCTCGCCGATGTGGTCGAAGCCCTCCATGTGCCCCCCAACGCGTCGGCGCGGGTAGTGGTACTGGCCTCGGGCACCGGATCGCTGCTGAACTCCCTGATCGCCGCCGCGGTCGCGGACTATCCTGCCCGGATCGTCGCCGTCGGCGCCGACCGCGACTGCCTGGCCACCGAGATCGCCGCGGCCGCGTCCCTGCCCACCTTCACCGTCCGGCTCGGCGACCACCCCGACCGCGACGCCTGGGACACCGCTATCACCGAGGCCACCGCCGCTCACTCGCCCGACCTAGTGGTGTCCGCGGGATTCATGAAAATCCTTGGACCACAATTCCTTTCACGGTTCTACGGACGCGTCATCAACACGCATCCGGCGCTGCTGCCGGCGTTCCCGGGCGCGCATGGGGTGGCCGACGCGTTGGCCTACGGCGTGAAAATCACAGGCTGTACGGTGCACCTGGTGGACGCCGGGACGGACACCGGGCCGATCCTGGCGCAGCAATCCGTTCCCGTGCTCGACGGCGACAACGAAGAGACTTTGCATGAACGCATCAAGGTCACCGAACGCAAGCTGCTCGCGGACGTGGTGGCCGCGATCGCAACCGGCGGGCTGACCCTGGTCGGGAGAAAAGCGACGATCGGATGAAAGGCGACAACGGATGAGCACCGACGACTGGCGGGAGAACGCCAAAAGGCCGATCCGCCGCGCCTTGATCAGCGTGTACGACAAGACCGGGCTCATCGACCTGGCCCGGGGGCTGGCCGCGGCGGGCGTCGAGATCGTCTCCACGGGATCCACCGCGAAGAACATTGCCGAAAAAGGCATTCCGGTGACCCGGGTCGAGGAACTGACCGGGTTCCCCGAAGTGCTCGACGGCCGCGTCAAGACCCTGCACCCGCGCGTGCACGCGGGCCTGCTGGCGGATCTGCGCAAACCCGAGCACGCCGAGGCGCTCGAACAGCTCGGCATCGCGGCCTTCGAACTCGTCGTCGTCAACCTGTACCCGTTCAGCGAGACGGTGGACTCCGGCGCGAGCATCGACGATTGCGTCGAACAGATCGACATCGGGGGACCGTCGATGGTGCGGGCCGCCGCGAAGAACCATCCCAGCGTGGCGGTGATCACCGACCCGCAGGGCTATGACGGCGTGCTGGCCGCGGTCCGGCAGGGCGGGTTTACGCTCGCCGAGCGCAAAAGACTGGCGGCGCTGGCGTTTCAGCACACCGCCGAATACGACATCGCGGTGGCGAGTTGGATGGAGTCGACGCTGGCCCCCGAACATCCAGCGACCGCCTTCCCGAAGTGGCTGGGCCGCAGCTGGCGCCGCTCGGCGATGCTGCGCTACGGCGAGAACCCGCACCAGCAGGCCGCGCTCTACAACGACCCGAGCGCGTGGCCCGGGCTGGCCCAGGCCGAGCAGCTGCACGGAAAAGAGATGTCCTACAACAACTTCACCGACGCGGACGCGGCATGGCGGGCCGCCTTCGACCACGAAGAGACATGCGTGGCAATCATCAAGCACGCCAACCCATGTGGAATCGCGATTTCGTCGGCCTCGGTGGCGGACGCCCATCGCAAGGCCCACGAATGCGATCCGCTGAGCGCATTCGGCGGGGTCATCGCGGCCAACACCGAAGTCAGCGTCGAGATGGCCGAATACGTCAGCACGATTTTCACCGAAGTCATCATCGCGCCCGCCTACGATCCGGCCGCCCTGGACATCCTGACCCGCAAGAAGAACATCCGGGTGCTGGTCGCCTCCGAGCCGCTCACCGGCGGCACCGAACTGCGGCCCGTCAGTGGCGGGCTGTTGGTGCAGCAGCGCGACGAACTCGACGCCCACGGGGACAACCCGGCGAATTGGACCCTTGCGACGGGGGACCCCGCCGACCCGGAAACGCTGGCGGACCTGGCTTTTGCCTGGCGGGTATGCCGCGCCGTCAAATCGAATGCGATCGTGATCGCCGCCGGTGGCGCCACCATCGGCGTCGGCATGGGTCAGGTGAACCGCGTCGACGCCGCGCGGCTGGCCGTCGAACGCGGCGGGGATCGGGTGCGCGGCGCGGTCGCGGCCTCGGACGCGTTCTTCCCCTTCCCCGACGGACTCGAGACGCTGACCGCTGCCGGGGTGAAGGCCATCGTGCATCCGGGCGGATCGGTGCGCGACGACGAGGTGACCGCGGCCGCGGCCAACGCCGGCATCACGCTGTATCTCACTGGGGCGCGCCACTTCGCCCACTGAAGATCGGCAATTGTCGATCCCAGTCCTTGCTCTATGGTCGCGAATGGAAATAGCATCACTTTGGGTCGGCAATAGCGGGGCGAACACAATTCGAGAGGAATTGATATGCGCGCGAACGCAATACGAACGGCCACAATTTCCGTCGCGATTGCGAGTGTCGCACTCGTCGGCGCAGGATGCTCGGCAAATAAATCGGGTGAAGCCGGCAGTTCAACAACTACACCCGCTTCGTCGGCCGCAACCTCGAGCTCAGCCGCCGCGGGAACATCAGCAGCAACGACTCCGAGTGCGCCAGGCAGCACGACGCAGATTCCGGGCGCAAACGGCACGCCGTACACCGTTCAGGGACCAATTTTGGCGAAGTACCAGTCCCTCGACGACAAGGCGCGCAAGGACTTAGGGGCCCCGAAGGATAATCAGCAAACGAATCCCGACGGTGGCACCTACCAGCAATTCGATGGCGGCGTCATCGTCAACAAGACGCAGGCCTACGTGGTGTGGGGCTTGATCCGCGACAAGTGGAATGAGCTCGGCGGTTCGCAGGGCAAGCTCGGGTATCCGACCAGTGACGAGGTCGACACCCCCGATGGCATGAAGAAGTCGACTTTCGAGCACGGCACGATCACGTGGAAGCCGGGTGACGCGCAGGCCGTCGTCAGCTACAGCTGAGCGGTGTTCGGGTGCAGCATCGCGCTGCGCTCGGGATCTCCGACCGGGTGCCGGGCAGTCGATCAGCCTGCCCGGCACCCGCGTACTTGGGGGAGGGCATAGTGTCCCATCGGCGGCATCGTCGTAGCGTGGAGTGGTGACGTCACCGAGCAACCTGCCCCGCACCGTCGGCGAACTGCGCGCCGCCGGTCACCGTGAACGGGGAGTCAAGCAGGAAATCCGCGAAAATCTGCTGACCGCACTGGCCGACGGGCCGGACAGCGCAGCCATCTGGCCTGGCATTCTGGGATTCGACGACACCGTCTTGCCCCAGCTCGAGCGGGCTTTGATCGCGGGTCACGACTTCGTGCTGCTCGGCGAGCGCGGCCAGGGCAAAACCCGGCTGCTGCGTGCGCTGGTCGGGTTGCTCGATGAGTGGACGCCGGTGATCGCCGGGGCCGAACTGGGGGAGCATCCGTTCTCGCCGATCACGCCGGAGTCGATCCGCAAGGCCGCCACCCTGGGCGACGACCTGCCGGTGGAGTGGAAGCACCGCAGCGAGCGCTACACCGAAAAGCTCGCCACGCCCGACACCAGCGTCGCCGACCTGGTTGGCGACATCGACCCGATCAAGGTCGCCGAGGGCCGCAGCCTGGGGGACCCCGAGACCATCGCCTACGGGCTGATTCCGCGCGCGCACCGCGGCATCGTCGCGGTCAACGAACTTCCCGACCTCGCCGAGCGCATCCAGGTGTCGATGCTCAACGTGATGGAGGAGCGCGACATCCAGGTCCGCGGCTACACGCTGCGCCTGCCGCTGGACGTGTTGGTGGTCGCCAGCGCCAACCCCGAGGACTACACCAACCGCGGGCGCATCATCACCCCGCTCAAGGACCGCTTCGGCGCGGAGATCCGGACCCACTATCCGCTCGAGCTCGACGCGGAAGTCGGGGTGATCGCGCAGGAGGCGCACCTGTCGGCGCAGGTGCCCGACTACCTCATGCAGATCATCGCCCGGTTCGCCCGCTACCTGCGGGAGTCGAATTCCGTCGACCAACGCTCGGGGGTGTCGGCGCGGTTCGCCATCGCCGCCGCCGAGACCGTCGCGGCCGCCGCCCGCCATCGCGGCGCGATCCTGGGGGAGACGGACCCGGTGGCACGGGTGGTCGATCTGGGCACCGTGATCGACGTCCTGCGCGGCAAGCTGGAATTCGAGTCCGGCGAGGAAGGCCGCGAACAGGCGGTGCTCGAACACCTGCTGCGCCGCGCGACCGCGGACACCGCGTCGCGGGTGCTGGGCGGCATCGACGTCGGATCGCTGGTGTCGGCGGTCGAGGGCGGGTCCGCGGTGACGACGGGCGAGCGGGTGTCGGCAAAGGACGTGCTGGCCGCCGTCCCGCGCCTGCCGGTGGTGGACAAGATCGCGGACAAGCTGGGCGCGCGGTCGGAGGGCGAACGCGCCGCCGCGCTCGAGCTGGCGCTCGAGGCTTTGTATCTGGCCAAGCGCATCGACAAGGTGTCCGAGGAGGGGCAAACCGTCTATGGCTAATAGAGGGCACTCATCGCGGTACTCGGCGTACACCGGCGGGCCCGACCCGCTGGCTCCGCCGGTGGATCTGCGCGAGGCGCTCGAACAGATCGGCCAGGACGTCATGGCCGGTACCTCGCCGCGACGCGCGCTCTCCGAGCTGCTGCGCCGCGGCACCAAGAACATGCCGGGCGCGGACCGGCTGGCGGCCGAGGCCAACCGACGGCGACGGGAGTTGTTGCGGCGCAACAACTTGGACGGCACGCTGCAGGAGATCAAGAAACTGCTGGACGAGGCGGTGCTGGCCGAACGCAAGGAGCTGGCCCGCGCGCTCGACGACGACGCCCGCTTCGGCGAACTCCAACTGGACGCGCTACCGGCGTCGCCGGCCAAGGCCGTCCAGGAGCTTTCCGAGTACAACTGGCGCAGCGGCGAGGCGCGCGAAAAGTACGACCAGATCAAGGATCTGCTCGGCCGCGAGATGCTCGACCAGCGCTTCGCGGGCATGAAGCAGGCGCTTCAGGGGGCCACCGACGAGGACCGCCAGCGCGTCAACGACATGCTGAACGACCTCAACGACCTGCTGGACAAGCACGCGCGCGGCGAGGACACCCAGGAAGACTTCGAAAACTTCATGGACTCCCACGGCGAGTTCTTCCCGGAGAACCCGCGCAACGTCGACGAGCTGCTGGACTCGCTGGCCAAGCGGGCCGCCGCCGCGCAGCGCTTCCGCAACAGCCTCAGCGCCGAGCAGCGCGCGGAGCTGGATGCCTTGGCGCAGCAGGCATTCGGCTCACCGGCCCTGATGGAGTCGCTGAGTCGGCTCGATGCGCACCTGCAGGCGGCGCGGCCCGGGGAGGACTGGACCGGATCCGAACAGTTCTCCGGTGACAACCCGTTCGGGATGGGTGAGGGCACCCAGGCGCTGTCCGACATCGCCGAGCTCGAGCAACTGGCCGAGCAGCTCTCGCAAAGCTATCCCGGCGCCACCATGGATGACGTCGACCTCGACGCGCTGGCACGCCAGCTCGGCGACGAGGCGGCCGTCGATGCCCGCACGCTCGCCGAATTGGAACGTGCGCTGGTGAATCAGGGCTTCCTGGACCGCGGTTCCGACGGCCAGTGGCGGCTGTCGCCGAAGGCGATGCGCAGGCTCGGCGAGACGGCGCTACGCGATGTGGCGCAACAACTTTCCGGGCGGCGCGGTGAGCGTGATCATCGGCGGGCGGGTGCGGCCGGCGAGCTCACGGGCGCCACCCGGCCCTGGCAGTTCGGTGACACCGAACCGTGGAACATTTCGCGCACGCTGACCAATGCCGTGCTGCGGCAGGCGGGAACGGCCACCCTCGATGGGCCGGACGCGCGGTTGAAGATCTCCGTCGACGACGTCGAGGTCTCCGAGACCGAGACCCGCACGCAGGCCGCGGTCGCGCTGCTGGTCGACACGTCGTTTTCCATGGTGATGGAGAACCGCTGGCTGCCGATGAAGCAGACAGCGCTGGCGCTCAACCACTTGGTGTGCACGCGTTTTCGCTCGGATGCCTTGCAGATCATCGCCTTTGGCCGCTACGCCCGGACGGTGACCGCCGCCGAACTCACCGGCCTGGAAGGTGTCTACGAGCAGGGGACCAACCTGCATCACGCGTTGGCGCTGGCGGGGCGTCATCTGCGCCGCCACCCCAATGCCCAGCCCGTCGTGCTGGTGGTGACCGACGGCGAGCCGACCGCCCACCTGGAGGACTTCGACGGTGATGGCACGACGGTCTTCTTCGACTACCCGCCGCACCCGCGGACCATCGCCCACACCGTGCGCGGCTTCGATGAAATGGCGCGCCTCGGTGCGCAAATCACGATCTTCCGGCTGGGCAGCGATCCCGGCCTGGCGCGCTTCATTGACCAGGTCGCCCGGCGCGTCGAGGGACGCGTCGTGGTGCCCGATCTCGACGGGCTGGGAGCGGCGGTGGTCGGCGACTACCTACGTTCCCGCCGCCGTCGATAGACCATAAAAGGAGAAATCCCGTGAGCAAGGTTCCCACGATCGAACTCAACGACGGTGTCGAGATCCCGCAGCTCGGTTTCGGGGTGTTCCAGATCAAGCCCGACGAGACGGCCGCGGCGGTCAAGACGGCGCTCGACATCGGATACCGGCACATCGACACCGCCGAAATGTACGGAAATGAAAAGGAAGTCCGCCAAGGCATCCGCGACGCCGGCCTTGAGCGCGGCGAGGTCTTCATCACCAGCAAGCTCAACAACGGCTTTCACAAGCCCGATGACGCGCGCCGCGCCTTCGACCAAACGCTGAAGGCGCTCGATTCGGACTACGTCGACCTGTTTCTCATCCACTGGCCGCTGCCCACGCTCTACGACGGCGACTTCGTCTCGACGTGGAAGGTCTTCGAAGAGTTCGCGCGGGACGGACGCGCGCGCAGCATCGGCGTGTCGAATTTCCAAGTCGCACATTTGAATCGGCTCGCCGACGAAACCGACACCGTGCCGTCGGTCAACCAGATCGAGGTTCATCCATACTTCGGCAACGACGAGGTGAGGGCGTACGGACGCGAGCACGGCATCGCCACGGAGGCGTGGGCACCCATCGCCCAGGGCAAGGTGCTCGACGATCCGGTGATCAACCGCATCGCCGGGTCCCGCGACAAAACGCCCGCACAGGTCGTGTTGCGCTGGCACATTCAGCGCGGCGACATCGTCTTCCCCAAATCGGTGACACCGGCACGGGTCAAATCCAACTTCGAGCTGTTCGACTTCGAACTGGACGATTCCGACATGGACGCGATCTCAGCGCTGAACAAGGGTGAGTCGGGACGCAACGGACCCAACCCTGACACCTTCGACTACGTGCCCCGCTGAGGCTCCGTCGCTGGGAAGCGGCTACCCGCCGCGGGGCCTGCGGGCCTTACGCGCGATCCCGACGGCTCCCCACAGCGAGAAGCCGCGAATGTGGACCGTCGGTGCCCCGGGAGTGCCCTGGCCGTGGACGCCGCGGTCGAAGTTTCCCATCACCCCGCGGCCGTGCACCTCCACGTTGACTTCGGGCGGCAGCAAAATGTTCTGCACGCCCATAATCGACATCGCGTGGATGTCAACCTCGGTCGAGGTGAAGTCGGCGTAGCGCAGATCGACCACCCCGCTGCCCCACAGGGTGAAGGTGGTCAGCTTCTTCGGCACGTTCCATCGGCCGCGCCGCTCGAAGCCACTCATCAACGCCAGCAGTAGCGTCGACGGCGCCGGATTGGGTTTGCCGCCGCGGCGCGGGCTGATCGGGGCGCCGGGCAGATCGGCCCTCAACCGGTCCAGTTCCTCATACGTCGTCGCGGCATAGGCCCTGGTCAAACGGTCTTCGTAGTCGTTGAGCTGCAGGCGGCCCTGCTCGGCCGCGTACGCCAGCAACTGCGCAGTCTGTATGCGATCGGTATCGGCCGCGCGCGACGGCTGGTCGCGCGTGTCCTCCGCATCCCGTTGCGTTGAGTTGCTCATCACCCACGAGCCTACGACGTCCAGGTTTTGCTGCAAGAGGATTGGCTAAACTGCAACCTTGCATCGGCTCGGGCCGGACCGCCGGCCGATTTGGCCGGACCACTCTTAGACATCTGGCTAACTTGTCGTTGGCTAACTCGTCCAGCGGGGTGGCCGCTTCTCCAGGAACGCCAACATGCCTTCGCGGGCCTCGTCGGACACGAAGAGCCGCGCCGATTCCTCGGCGAGCCGTTCGGCGTCACGGTCGAACCCTTCCAACACAGCGGCCGTCGTCAGCGCCTTGGAAGCCGCGAGCCCCTGCGGTGACCCACGGCCCACATCGGCGACCAGTTTCTCGGCCGCGGCGTCGACGTCCTCGGCGGCCATGGTGATCAGCCCGATTTCCGCCGCCGCGTCGGCGTCGAATGTTTCGCCGGTCAGGTAGTAGCGCGCCGCGGCGCGCGGCGACAATTTCGGCAGCAGAGTCAACGAGATGATCGCCGGGGCGACGCCGATGCGCGCCTCGGTCAGCGCGAACGTGCTGCGCGGCCCGGCGACCGCGATATCGCAGGCACCCACGAGGCCGAAGCCGCCGGCCCGGACATGGCCGTTGATGGCGGCGATCACCGGCAGTGGCGAGGCGACGATGGCCCGCATCAAAGCGGTCATCTCCCGGGCCCGGGCGACGGCCATGTCATAGGCAGGGGGTGGCGACCCGCTTCGCCCGGCTGCGCCGCCGCCCTCGCTCAGGTCCGCGCCGGCGCAGAAGGTGCCCCCGGCGTGGCCCAGCACCACCGCGCGCACGGCCGGATCCGACGAGGCGTCGCGCAGCCCCTGGTGCAACTGGGCGACCAGCGTGGTCGACAGCGCGTTGCGGTTGTGCGGTGAGTTCAGCGTCAGCCGCGCGTACGGCCCGCCCGTGTCGGCGGGTCCGGCGTATTCGACGAGGGTGTCCATTTAGTAGCTTCGCGGCAGGCCCAGTGACGTCTGCGCGACGAAGTTCAGCACCATCTCGCGGCTGACCGGGGCGATGCGGCCAAGCCGGGCCGAAGTCAGCATGGCGCCCACACCGTATTCCTTGGTGAGCCCGTTGCCGCCCATCGACTGCACGGCCTGGTCCACCGACCGGGTAGCAGCTTCGGCCGCAGCGTATTTGGCCATGTTCGCGGCCTCGGCCGCAGCCATGTCGTTGCCGGAGTCATACAGGGTCGCGGCCTTCTGCATCATCAGCTTGGCGAGTTCGACCTCGATGTGGCACTGCGCCAACGGATGTGACAGCCCTTGGTGCGAGCCGATCGGGGTTCCCCACACCTGGCGGGTCTTGACGTACTCGGCGGCCCGGTCCAGCGCGAACCGCCCCATCCCGACCGAGCTGGCCGCGCCCATGATGCGTTCGGGGTTCAGGCCGGCGAAAAGCTGTGCGATGGCGGCATCTTCGGCGCCGACGAGTGCGTCGCTGGGCAACCGGACATCGTCGAGGAAGACCTGGAATTGGCGTTCGGGGCTGATCAATTCCATTTCGATGGGCGTGTAGGTGAAGCCGGGCGCATCGGTGGGCACCACGAACAGCGCGGGGCGCAGCTTGCCCGTTTTGGCCTCCTCGGTGCGGGCCACCACGAGCACGGCCTGCGCCTGGTCGATGCCGGAGATGAACACCTTCTGGCCCTTGAGGACCCAGTCGCTGCCGTCGCGGCGGGCCGTGGTGGTGATCTTGTGCGAGTTGGATCCGGCGTCGGGCTCGGTGATGGCGAACGCCATGGTCAGTGTCCCGTCGGCGATACCGGGGAGCCAGCGCTTCTTCTGCTCCTCGGTGCCGAACTTGCTGATGATGGTGCCGTTGATGGCGGGCGAGACCACCATGAGCAGCAACGCGCTACCGGCGGCGGCCATCTCCTCCATCACCAGCGACAGCTCGTACATTCCGGCGCCGCCACCGCCGTACTCCTCGGGCAGATTCACGCCCAGGAAGCCGAGTTTTCCTGCCTCCGACCATAATTCGTCGGTGTGCTCGTGGGCGCGCGCCTTCTTCAGGTAGTACTCGCTGCCGTAGTTGGACGCCCATTCAGCCACCGCCTTGCGCAGGGCCTGACGCTCCTCGTTCTCGATGAAGCTGCTGTCGGTCACTGGGGATCTCCTTCTGATTGCGGCGCTTCGACTCTTGCCAGTACGGCGCCCACTTCGACTTGCTGACCGGTCTTGACGTCGAGTTCGGCGAGAACGCCGTCGACCGGTGCTGTGATGGTGTGTTCCATCTTCATGGCTTCCAACCAGATCAGTGGTTGACCGGCGGTGACGGTGTCGCCGATCGCAGCGCCGAGTCGGATGACGTTGCCGGGCATGGGGGCGACCAGCGATCCCTTTTCGACGGTCGAACCGGGCTCGGGGAAGCGCGGCAGCGCGATCAGGTGCACCGGTCCGCGCGCGGAGTCGACGTAGACGTCGGAATCGCTGGGGTCGTAGCGCCGCACCGAGAAGTGGTGGTCGACGCCGTCCGTCCTCAATACCACAGCTTTCGCCGTGGCCGACACCAATTGCACCGAAGGATCGTCGGGCAGGACCAACCGGGTTCTGTCGAACCGGTATTGAATGCGGTGTTCGTTGCCGTCATCGTCACCGTAGGTCTTGACCTGATAACCCGACCGCAGGTTTCGCCAGCCGCTGGGGATGGCACCCAACACCGGGGCGAGCGCTCGGTTGCGCGCGGCGTCGGCGAGGGCGGCGGCGATCGCCGACAGACGAACCGCTGCGGCGTCACCCAGCGGCGCCGATAGTTCGGCCAGGCCGTGCGTGTCGAAAAACGCTGTGTCGGTGGCGCCGTCGAGGAACGCTGGATGCCGTAACACATTCACCAGCAGGTCGCGGTTGGTGCGCAGCCCGTGCACCCGGGCGCGCGTCAGCGCGTCGGCGAGAACCAGCGCCGCCTGGCGGCGTGTCGGGGCGTAGGAGATGACCTTGGCCAGCATCGGGTCGTAGTGGATCGACACCGTGAATCCGTCGGCGATCCCCGAATCCAGCCGGATGCCGGTCCGTTGTCCCAGCGAGCCGAACTCGGCTCGCACGGAGGGCACCTCGAACGCGCGCACCACACCGGCCTGGGGCTGCCACTCGCGTGCGGGATCCTCCGCGTAGAGCCTGGCCTCGATCGAATGACCCTGGGCGGCAGGAGGTTCGGCGTCGAGGCGGGCTCCGTCGGCCACCGCGAGCTGCAGCTCCACCAGGTCGAGCCCGGTCGTCTCTTCGGTGACCGGGTGCTCGACCTGCAGCCGGGTGTTCATCTCCAGGAAGTAGAACTCGCCATCGTCGTCGGCCAGGAACTCCACCGTCCCAGCCCCGGTGTAGCCGATCGCGCCGGCGGCCAGTCGCGCCGCGTCGAACAGCTTGGCGCGCATGCCCGGGGTGCGCTCCACCAGCGGGGAGGGGGCCTCCTCGATGATCTTCTGGTGGCGGCGCTGAATCGAGCACTCGCGTTCCCCGACGGCCCACACCGTGCCGTGGGTGTCGGCCATGACCTGAACCTCGATGTGGTGGCCGGTGGGCAGGTAGCGCTCGCAGAACACCGTCGGATCGCCGAACGCGGACTGCGCTTCGCGGCGCGCCGCCTCGACTTCTGCTGGCAGGGCGGACAATTCGCGTACCACCCGCATGCCCCGCCCGCCCCCGCCCGCGGAGGCCTTGACCAGCACCGGCAGCTGCGCCTGGGTGACTGTGTCGGGATCGAGCTCGTCGAGAACGGGCACGCCGGCGGAGGCCATCAGCTTCTTGGCCTCGATCTTGGAGCCCATTGCCCGCACCGCGTCCACCGGCGGGCCGATCCAGGTCAGTCCGGCGTGCTGGACGGCGGCCGCGAAATCGGTGTTCTCCGAGAGGAACCCGTAGCCGGGGTGGATCGCGTCGGCGCCGGCGGCGCGGGCCGCGGCGATGATGGCCTCGGCGTTGAGATAGTCGTTGGTCTTGGGCAGCCGCACCCGGGCGTCGGCCTCGGCGACGTGCGGCGCGCCGGCGTCCGGGTCGGTGTAGACGGCGACGGTGCTCAGGCCCAGCCGGCGGCACGTGGCGAACACCCGGCGCGCGATCTCGCCGCGGTTGGCAACCAGAACTCGAGTAATCATGGGGCTCACATCCGGAAGACGCCGAAGTTCGACGTCCCCTTGATCGGGCCATTGGCGATGGCGGACAAACAGATTCCCAGCACGGTCCGGGTGTCCCGTGGGTCGATCACCCCGTCGTCGTAGAGCATCCCGGACAGCACCAGCGGCAGCGACTCCGCCTCGATCTGGCCCTCGACCGCGGCCCGCATCGCCGCGTCGGCCTTCTCGTCGACCTGCTGGCCGCGGGCTTCCGCGGCCGCGCGGGCCACGATCGACAGCACCCCCGAGAGCTGGGCGCCGCCCATCACCGCGGACTTCGACGTCGGCCAGGCGAACAGGAACCGCGGATCGTACGCGCGGCCGCACATACCGTAGTGGCCCGCGCCGTAGGACGCGCCGATCAGCAACGAGATGTGCGGGACGGTCGAATTGGACACGGCGTTGATCATCATCGAGCCGTGCTTGATCATCCCGCCCTCCTCGTAGTCCTTGCCCACCATGTAGCCGGTGGTGTTGTGCAGGAACAGCAGTGGCGTGTTGGAGCGGTTGGCCAGCTGGATGAACTGCGTGGCCTTTTGCGACTCCTCACTGAACAGCACGCCGCGCGCGTTGGCCAGGATCCCGATCGGGTAGCCGTGCAACTGGGCCCAGCCCGTCACCAGTGAGGAGCCGTACAGCGGTTTGAATTCGTCGAATTCGGATCCGTCGACGATCCGGGCGATCACTTCGCGGGGATCGAATGGGATGCGCAGATCCGCGGGGACGATGCCGATGAGCTCCTCGGTGTCGAACAACGGCTCGGTGATCGGCTTGGGTTTCGGGCCCTGCTTGGTCCAATTCAGCCGGGCGACGATGCGGCGGCCGATGCGGATGGCGTCGAGTTCGTCGACCGCGAAGTAGTCGGCCAAACCCGAGATCCGGGCGTGCATTTCGGCGCCGCCCAGCGATTCGTCGTCGGACTCCTCGCCGGTGGCCATCTTCACCAGTGGGGGACCGGCGAGGAACACCTTGGAGCGTTCCTTGATCATCACCACGTGATCGGACATCCCCGGGACGTAGGCGCCGCCCGCGGTGGAGTTACCGAATACCAAAGCGATGGTGGGGATCCCGGCCGCCGAAAGCCTGGTCAGGTCGCGGAACATCCGCCCGCCGGGGATGAAGATCTCCTTCTGGGTGGGCAGGTCCGCGCCGCCGGATTCCACCAGCGAAATCACCGGAAGTCGGTTCTCGAAGGCGATCTGGTTGGCCCGCAGGATCTTCTTCAGGGTCCATGGGTTGCTGATGCCGCCTTTGACCGTCGGGTCGTTGGCGACGATCATGCATTCGACGCCCTCGACCACACCGATGCCGGTGACGGTACTGGCGCCGACCTTGAAGGCGCTGCCCCAGGCGGCCAGTGGGCTGAGCTCCAGGAACGGCGAATCCGCGTCGACGAGCAACTCGATGCGCTCACGCGCAGTCAGTTTGCCACGTTCGTGGTGCCGCTCAACGTATTTGGGTCCGCCGCCCGCCAGCGCATTGGCCAGCTCGGCGTCGATCTCGTCGAGTTTCGCGATCGCCGCCGACGCGGCCTCGGTGAACACGGCGTCGTCGTGGTTGAGTGTGGATTGCAGCGTGCTCATCTGGCGCCACTCCTCCTCATCGCTGCGATCATGACTGGAACCCCAGGAGTTTGGCGGACAGTGCGGTCAGGATTTCGGTGGTGCCGCCGCCGATCCCCAGGATCCTCATGTCCCGGTATTGGCGCTCGACCTCGGATTCGGCCATATAGCCCATGCCGCCGAACAGCTGGACGGCCTGGTTTGCCACCCATTCGCCGGCCTCGACGGCGGTGTTTTTGGCGAAACACACCTGCGGGATCAGATTCGTCTCGCCGGCGAGCTGGCGTTCCACCACGTGGCGCGAGTAGACGCGGGCCACGTCGATGCGGCGGGCCATCTCGGCCAGCGTGTTCTGCACCGACTGCCGCGAGATCAGCGGGCGGCCGAACGTCTCGCGGTCGCGGCACCATTGCACGGTCAGGTCCAGGCACCGCTGGGCGCTCGAATATGCTTGTGCGGCAAGGCCGATTCGCTCGGCGACGAAGGCCTGCGCGATCTGGGCGAACCCGCTGTTCTCGGCGCCGACCAGGTTGGCCGCCGGCACCCGGACGTCGGTGTAGGACAGCTCGGCGGTGTCCGAGGATCGCCAGCCCATCTTGTCAAGCTTGCGGCTCACCTCGAAGCCGGGCGTGCCTTTTTCGACCACCAGCAACGAAACCCCCGCCGCGCCAGGGCCTCCGGTGCGCACCGCGGTGACGACGTAGTCGGCGCGCACGCCGGAGGTGATGTAGGTCTTGGCGCCGTTGACGATGTAGTGATCACCGTCGCGCTCGGCGGAGGTCCGCAGGTGGCCGACGTCGGAACCGCCGCCCGGTTCGGTGATGGCCAGCGAACCGATCTTCTCGCCCGCCAGCGTCGGCCGGACGAACTCCTCGATGAGCCGCTCGTCGCCGGAGGCGATCATGTGCGGCACCGCGATGCCACAGGTGAACAGCGACGCGAACACGCCCCCCGGGGCTCCGGCCTGATGCATCTCTTCGCAGATGACGACCGCGTCGGCGCCGTCGCCTCCCCCGCCGCCGACCGATTCGGGGAAGCCCGCGCCCAGCAGCCCGGCGGCCCCGGCGCTGCGGTGCAATTCGCGCGGCAGCTCGCCGCTGCGTTCCCACTCGTCGACGTGGGGCAGGATCTCGCGTTCCGCGAAGGAGCGCACCGTCTTTCGTAGCTGCTCACGCTCGGGTGTGGTCCAAAGATTCATGACAACAGACTCTCCGGGATGTCGAGGTGGCGGCCGCGCAGCCATTCGCCCAACCCCTTGGCTTGAGGATCGAATCGGGCTTGGTAGGCGACGCCCTGGCCGAGGATGCCGTCGATGACGAAGTTGACCGCCCGCAGATTCGGCAACACGTGGCGGGTGACATCGAAGTCCGCCGCCTCGGGGAGTAGCTCCTTGAGCCGTTCGACGGTCAACGTGTGGGCCAGCCACCGCCATTGCTCGTCGGTGCGGACCCACACACCGACGTTGGCGGAGCCGCCCTTGTCGCCGCTGCGGGCACCGGCGATGCGGCCGAGTGGCGCCCTGCGCAGCAGGCCATCCGGAAGCGGCTCGGGCAGCGGCGGGGGATCGGCCGGAGCCAACACCAAAGTATCGGTGGCGCAGGGGATATCGATGCGCGTCCCGTCGGCGTGCACCGCGACGTGCGGCACCTGGTCGGCGTCGACGTAGCCGGGGGTGAACACGCCGTAGACCTGGCCGTCGCCCGGCGGTGCGGTCACGTGGAAGCCCGGATAGCTGGCTAGCGCCAACTCCACTGCGGCCGAAGAGAATTGGCGTCCGACATTAACGGGATCGGGGTCGCGCACGACGCAGTGCAGCAGCGCGCTGGCGGCCTCCTCGGTGTCGGCGTCGGCGTGGTCGGTGCGGGCCAGGGTCCACTGCAGTTCGGCGGGCTTGACGGTGAGCGCGGCGTCGAGTTGCCGGCGCACCAGCTCCGCCTTGGCCTCGATGTCCAGGCCGGTGAGCACGAAGGTCATCGAGTTGCGAAACCCGCCGATGCTGTTCAGCGACACCTTGTAGGTGGGCGGCGGGGCTTCGCCGCGCACGCCGCTGATGCGCACCCGGTCCGGACCGTCGGGCGCGAGCTCAACGGTGTCCATCCGGGCGGTGACGTCGGGGTTGGCGTAGCGCGCCCCGGTGATCTCGTACAGCAGCTGGGCGGTGACGGTGTCGACGCTGACCAAACCGCCGCTGCCGGGGTGCTTGGTGATCACCGAGGATCCGTCGGCATAGACCTCGGCCAGGGGAAAACCGGCGTGGGTGAGGTCGGCGATTTCGGTGAAGAACGCGTAGTTGCCGCCGGTGGCCTGGACCCCGCATTCGATGACGTGGCCGGCGACCATGGCGCCGGCGAGCTGGTCGTAGTCGGTGCGATGCCAGCCGAAATGCGCGGCGGCCGCCCCGACGATCACCGACGCGTCGGTGACCCGGCCGGTGACGACGACGTCGGCGCCGCCGGCCAGGCAGTCGACGATGCCCCAGGCGCCCAGGTAGGCGTTCGCGGTCAGCGGGCTGCCCAGGCCCAGTTCGGCGGCGCGGGGCAACAGGTCGTCGCCTTCCACGTGCGCGATCCGGGCGTCGATACCCAGGCGCTCGGCCAGCGCGCGGATCGCGTCGGCAAGCCCGGCCGGGTTGAGGCCGCCTGCGTTGGCCACGATGCGGACCCCGCGGTCGCGGGCCTCGCCCAGGCAGTCCTCGAGTTGCGTCAGGAAGGTCTTGGCGTAGCCGCGCTCGGGGTGCTTCATCCGGTCCCGGCCCAGGATGAGCATGGTGAGTTCGGCCAGGTAGTCGCCGGTGAGGTAGTCGACCTCGCCACCGGTGAGCATTTCGCGCATGGCCGACAGCCGGTCGCCGTAGAACCCGGAGCAGTTCGCGATCCGGACGCAAGCGCCGGAAGCAGAGGCCATGCCCGTCCTCCATTCAGGGATTCACCGGTGAGACCCAACCAACCAACCGGTAGGTTATCGGGTACCGCGGGTGTCACGTCAAGGATCCCACTTCGGGGCGGGTGCGCCAGGGCCGTGCTAGCGCAGGGTGCGATCCGGGGCGGCGGGCGTCGGTTTTGGCGACGAGCGGACCAGCGACTATCCTGATACCCGATCGTCGCCCGTTCGGCCTCCCGGCCCACGCCGCGCGACATGCCGAACCGCAAGCCACATTGAGGAGTCAGGCCCGACCATGGCCGTACCCAAGCGCAGAATGTCGCGCGCGAACACCCGTAGCCGGCGCGCGCAGTGGAAGGCCGAGAAGACCGAACTCGTCGGTGTCACGGTCGCAGGTCAGCGGCACAGAGTGCCGCGCAGGCTGCTCAAGGCCGCCCGCCTCGGCCTGATCGACCTCGACCGCCGCTGACCCGATGGCGGCGGCCCGCCGCTGACCTGATGGCGGCGGCCCGCTGCGCCCGGCTTCGCCGCACTTGCGACCGCCGCTAGAACCTCACCGGCGCGCCTCTCAGGTCAGTCTCAGGCGGTGGGACGAAACTAGGGGCCGTGCGAATACTGGTCGTCGACGACGATCGCGCCGTGCGCGAGTCGCTGCGTAGGTCGTTGTCCTTCAACGGCTACTCGGTCGAGTTGGCCCATGACGGGGTCGAAGCTCTCGAACTGATCGCAAGCGATCGCCCCGATGCGCTCGTCCTGGATGTGATGATGCCGAGGCTGGATGGCCTCGAGGTGTGCCGACAGCTCCGCAGCACCGGGGATGACCTGCCGATCCTGGTGCTCACGGCGCGCGATTCGGTCTCCGAGCGGGTCGCCGGCCTGGACGCCGGCGCCGACGACTACCTGCCCAAGCCGTTCGCCCTGGAAGAACTGTTGGCCCGGATGCGTGCGCTGCTGCGCCGGACCAAGCCGGAGGACGAGGCCGAATCGGTGGCGATGAAGTTCTCCGACCTCACCCTGGACCCGGTGACCCGCGAGGTCACCCGCGGGGAGCGCCGGATCAGCCTGACGCGCACCGAATTCGCGTTGCTCGAAATGCTGATCGCCAATCCCCGCCGCGTGCTCACCCGCAGCCGCATCCTCGAGGAGGTATGGGGGTTCGACTTCCCCACCTCGGGCAATGCGCTGGAGGTCTACGTGGGCTATCTGCGCCGCAAAACCGAAGCCGACGGTGAGTCCCGGCTGATCCACACCGTGCGCGGGGTGGGTTACGTCCTGCGGGAGACACCGCCGTGACGATGCAATCCCCACGATGATCAAGTTCCCCCGGCCTCCGCGCCCACCCATGCGCCCACCGCTGCGCGCGACCCCGTCGCTGTCGTTGCGGTGGCGGGTCATGCTGCTGGCGATGTCGATGGTCGCCATGGTCGTGGTGCTGATGGCGTTCGCCGTCTACGCCGTGATTTCGGCCGCGCTCTACAGCGACATCGACAACCAACTGCAAAGCCGGGCCCAGCTGCTGATCGCCAGCGGTTCCCTGGCCGCCGACCCCGGCAAGGCGATCGAAGGCACCGCCTATTCGGACGTCAACGCGATTTTGGTGAACCCGGGCCACGCCATCTACACCGCCCAGCAGCCCGGTCAGACCCTGCCGGTTGGTCCGGCGGAGAAGGCGGTCATCCACGGCGATCTGTTCATGTCGCGGCGCACCGCCGGCGATCAGCGGATCCTCGCCGTCCATCTGCAGAACGGCACCTCGCTGCTGATCTCCAAGAGCCTCAAGCCGACCGAGGCGGTGATGAACAAACTGCGCTGGGTGCTGCTGATCGTCGGCGGGGTCGGGGTGGCCGTCGCCGCGGTCGCGGGCGGCATGGTCACCCGGGCCGGCCTGCGCCCGGTGGGCCGCCTGACCGAAGCGGCCGAACGCGTCGCGCGCACCGACGACCTGCGACCCATCCCCGTGTTCGGCAGCGACGAATTGGCCCGGCTCACCGAGTCGTTCAACCTGATGCTGCGGGCGTTGGCCGAATCGCGGGAACGGCAGGCGCGGCTGGTCACCGACGCCGGGCATGAACTGCGCACCCCGCTGACGTCGCTGCGGACCAACGTCGAGCTGCTGATGGCGTCGATGGAACCCGGAGCGCCGCGGCTACCCGAACAGGAGATGGTCGACCTGCGCGCCGACGTGGTCGCTCAGATCGAGGAATTGTCCACGCTGGTAGGCGATTTGGTGGACCTCACCCGCGACGACGCCGGCCAGGTGGTGCACGAGCCGGTCGACATGTCCGACGTGGTCGACCGCAGCCTGGAGCGAGTCAGGCGGCGCCGCAACGACATTCACTTCGACGTCGACGTGACGCCGTGGCAGATGTACGGCGACGCCGCCGGCCTGTCGCGCGCGGTCCTGAACCTGTTGGACAACGCGGCCAAGTGGAGCCCGCCGGGCGGTCACGTCGGCGTCACCATGCGGCAACTCGACCCGTCGCACGCCGAGCTGGTGGTCGCCGACCACGGACCCGGGATTCCACCGCAAGAGCGCCGGCTGGTGTTCGAGCGGTTCTATCGTTCGACGACGGCACGGGCCATGCCCGGCTCCGGCCTCGGTCTGGCGATCGTCAAGAAGGTCGTGCTCAACCACGGCGGCTTGCTGCGCGTCGAGGACACCGTCCCGGGCGGCCAGCCCCCGGGTACCTCCTTCTATGTGCTGCTGCCCGGACGGCCACTGCTGCCGGCGACATACTCCGCGACCGAGCCGGAGGCCGGCCAGGTAGACGCCGCGACCGAGGCGGGCGGGCCGGCGGCCGGCGACGAGGCGAACTCTGGGGAATCGGCGAACGTTATCTCAGTGGACTCTCAGTCCGCGCGGGCAAGGTAGGTCTGCGGCTACTGTTGAACCCAGCCGTCGACTTGCCGAAACACTGAGATAGAGGAAGAGCGACTTAGCGACATGACGAATGACCCGAGGTATTCGCCACCGCCGCAGCAGCCGGGATACCCTCCCGCGCCGAATCAGACTGCGTCCGTCCCGAGCCACGCGGGGTCCTCGGGCTATGCCCAGGGACAGCAGCAGCCGTACAACCAGCAGTTCGACTGGCGCTATCGGTCGCAGCCGTCGCAGACGAGCCAGTTCCGTCCGCCCTACGAACCGTTCGGCAACACCGGCCCTGGCCGGATCCCCGGCACGGGTCCGATGCCCGGCATGCTGCCCGGTATGCCGGCCGCACCGGAACCGCGAAAGCGTTCTCGCGCAGGGCTTTTGACCGCCGGGGCGTTGGCCATCGCGGTGGTGTCGGCCGGTATCGGCGGCGCGGCGGCGACGGCGATCGAGCTCGGCGACCACGCCTCGGGCAACGGCGGCGGGCGGGTCGTGGGGGCGGCGCCCAGCGTCCCGGCCGCGAACATGCCACCGGGCAGCGTCGAACAGGTGGCCTCCAAGGTCGTGCCCAGCGTCGTGATGCTCGAGACCGATATCGGAAGGCAGTCCGAAGAAGGCTCCGGGATCGTCCTGTCGACCGACGGGCTGATCCTCACCAACAACCACGTCGTCGCGGCCGCGGCGGGATCGCCCAAGCCTCCTGCGGGTCTCCCCGGGGCCCCGGTGCCTCCCGTCGCGCCGGGCGGACCCGGCGGACCCACACCGAAAACCACGGTGACCTTCTCCGACGGTCGTACCGCCCCGTTCACCGTCGTCGGCACCGATCCCACCAGCGACATCGCCGTGATTCGCGTGCAGGGCATGTCCGGACTCACGCCCATCTCCCTGGGCTCCTCGTCGGATCTGCACGTCGGTCAGCCGGTGGTGGCGATCGGGTCGCCGTTGGGTCTGTCGGGCACGGTGACCACCGGGATCGTCAGCGCGCTCAACCGGCCGGTGTCCACGACGGGTGAGTCGGGCAACCAAAACACCGTGCTGGACGCCATTCAGACCGATGCCGCGATCAACCCCGGTAACTCCGGCGGCGCGTTGGTCAACATGAGCGGCCAGCTGGTGGGCGTCAACTCCGCGATCGCCACCCTCGGCGGCGAATCGCCGGACGCCCAGAGCGGCTCGATCGGGCTGGGCTTCGCGATCCCCGTCGACCAGGCCAAACGCATCGCCGACGAGTTGATCGCCACGGGCAAGGCGTCGCACGCCTCGCTCGGCGTCCAGGTGACCAGCGACAAGGGCACCCCGGGCGCCAAGGTCGTCGACGTCGTCGCGGGCGGCGCCGCCGCCGCCGCGGGCGTGCCGAAGAACGTGGTCGTCACCAAGGTCGACGACCGCCCGATCAACAGCGCAGACGCGTTGGTGGCCGCGGTGCGCTCCAAGGCGCCCGGCGACAAGATTTCGCTGACGTTCTCCGACCCCGCCGGCGGCGGGAGCCGGACTTTGCCGGTGACTCTCGGGAAGGCGGACCAGTAGTGAGAGTGGACGAACCCTCGACGACGGGGTTGTCGGAGCTCGGATATACGGTTGCACCCATGGAAACGGGGGCGGAATTGGTAGTTGGCCGGGCTCTGGTCGTGGTGGTCGACGACCGCACCGCGCACGGAGACGAGGACCACAGCGGCCCGTTGGTCACCGAGCTGCTGACCGAGGCGGGATTCGTCGTCGACGGTGTGGTGGCGGTCGCCGCCGACGAGGTCGAGATCCGCAATGCGCTGAACACCGCCGTGATCGGCGGGGTGGATCTGGTCGTCTCGGTCGGCGGCACGGGTGTCACCCCACGCGACGTCACCCCGGAGGCCACCCGCGAGATCCTCGATCGCGAGATCCTCGGTATCGCGGAGGCGATCCGCGGCTCGGGGCTGTCGGCGGGCATCATCGACGCCGGTTTGTCCCGCGGTCTGGCCGGGGTCTCCGGCAGTACGTTGGTGGTCAACCTGGCCGGCTCCCGCTATGCGGTGCGCGACGGAATGGCGACTCTTAATCCGTTGGCGGCCCAGATCATTGGGCAGCTGTCGAGCCTCGAGATCTGATTCGCGGTCCTGGGGTCGGTCCGGCGGTGACAAGACCTTCCGGTTTCGAGGCCGAATTCGTTTCACGAACCCAGGAGTCAACGGACGGGCTCGATTCCAACGCGTACGAGCACGAGCAGTGGTTGCGGGAGAACGTGCCCCCGCACCACCGTTGAGCAGCGGCTCGCGTGTAAAGACATCACGACGCGGTCAACCTTTGGTGACTAATCGTTCGGGAAATGTGTGATAGCGCACAACCTGGCATAGCGTTTTCTCCGGGCGGCAGCGCGCTGCCCCGATAGTCGGCGCTACGGGAGGTGTGCGCATGATAAAGGGATTCAAGAGTTTCGTGATGCGCGGTGACGTGATCACCGTGGCCATCGGTCTGGTCGTAGCCCTGGCCTTCTCCAACCTCGTCAAGGCCTTCACCGACAGCGTGATCAACCCGCTGGTCGCCGCCGTGCAGCCCGGTACGAAATTCGGATTGGGTTGGCAGCTCGGCGATGCGGGGAACAAGGCGACCTTCCTCGACATCGGATCGTTCATCTCGGCGATCATCTACTTCGTCGTCTTCATGACGGCCGTGTACTTCATGATCGTGGTGCCGTACAAGCACATCCAGGCCCGCCGCGGCGTCACCGTGTTCGTGGAGGAGCCGGCCACCAAGGCATGCGCGGAGTGCAAGTCCGACATCCCGGAGGCCGCGCGCAAGTGCAAGTACTGTGCCAGCCTCCAGACGGCCTGATCCAGCGAATACGGATGCGAGGCTGGGGCGACCCGCTCAGTGCAAGGTAAGCGTCACCGTCTGGCCCAACGCCGAGCCCGCCACCGTGTTCGCCACACGAGCCGGCAGCGCAACCAACACTACGCGGTCGGCATCGGCGGACTGGAGCTTTTCCTTGGCCGACACGAGGACCACGACGGCGTCGGTCGCCACCACCCTGGGGGCGGCATGGGCGGTTTCCGGCGCGCCGGTCGCCGGCGCCGCCAACACGTCGACCACATCCCCGGCGCGGACGAGGTCGATCAACGCGCCGTCCGCCAGATGCAGCGGCACGATGCGGGCCCCCGGTCCCGCCTTCGACCCGATCGCCGCCTCGGCCAGCCGGTTGCCCAGTAACCGGACGTCGGTGAGCACCTCGCCACGCCTGGCCGGGCCGGCCAGCGTCGAACCCACCACCGCGCCCACGTCGGCGCGAGCCCCGTCGGGAACTGTTGAGGCCAAACGCTTTTCGATTCGGACGTCGGCGGCGGTCAACGCGTTGCCGGGGCGCAGGTCGTGGTCGGCGACCACCACCTGCGTGTAGTCACCGGCGGGATTGGAGCGCAGCGTCGCGATGCCGGCCAGCACGACCAGCCCGCCCGCCGCGACGCGGCGCGCCAGCACGGTGCGGGTCCAGTCCGGTCGCAACCACAGCGACAGCCGGCTCAATACGCTTGGGTTCAGCGATGATTCGCCCACGGGGCAACGGTAGGCGCAACGCGGTGCCCGGGTCGCCGGTCAGCGACGCGCGTGTGGATAACGCTCAGTTGGTGGCCGCGGCGGCGGGGGAGGGTGTGGAGCTGCTGCTCGACTTCTCGCTCGAGGCGGACTTGTCATTGGAACCGGACTTCTCGCTGGAACCCGAGCTCGAACCCGAGTCGCTCGACGAGGAGCCGTTGGTGGAGGCGCTCGACTTCTTGCCGGACTCGCGGCTGTCGGTGCGGTAGAAGCCGCTGCCCTTGAACACCACTCCGACGGAGTTGAAGCGCTTGCGAAGCCGACCGGAGCAGCGTTTGCACGTGGTCAGCGCATCGTCGGTGAAGGCCTGCACGATGTCGAAGCGATCGTCGCACTCGGTGCATTGATAGCTGTAAGTCGGCACGAAAACCTCCGGATGATTGCAAACCTGGTTAGCACTCTAGCGTCTCAAGTGCTAGAACCGCCACGTGACATGTCTCATTCCCGACATGTCAGTGCGAATCGAGGGCGATCAGCCCTCGTTGCGGCGTGAGCGCGTGGGTCATCGGGACGTCGTGCGGACCGGCCGGGATCTCGTCCAGCAATTCCGCGTCGCGGACGAGCGCCACCAGCGGCGCGTGGGGGTCACGGCCGCCCAGCGAGCGGTCGTAGAACCCCCGCCCCCGGCCCAGCCGCACGCCGGCGCGGTCGACGGCCAGCGCCGGCACCAGCACCAGGGCGGCCTCCGCCAGGGCCGCCGCCGGCAGCCACGGCTGCGGGGGCTCGAGCAATCCCCACCGGCCGGTGGTCAGGGTGCCGGGCCGGTATTCGCCCCACGACAGCGGCAGCGGCGTGTTGTCGGCGGTGGTACGCGCAACCGGCAGCAGCACCCGGCCGGCGCGGCGCAGCAACATGTCCAGCAGCTCAATCGACCCCGGCTCGGTGCCCACCGGCACATAGGCGCAGACCGTGCTGTCGCTGGCCACAATGCTTTCCGGGGCTTCCAACTTTTCCCGCAGTAGGTCCGCCTCGGCGGCCCGAACGTCGTCGGCAACGCGGCGCCGGGCCGCGAGTAGCTGTTCGCGCAACGCGGCCTTGCCCGTGGTTGCCATGCGTCAACCATGACAGCCAGGACTTTGCCCGCGCCACATCGACTCGGCAAAGCGGATGCGGGTTATCGTGTGAACGATGTCATGCCCAAACGTGGTGGTGCCACGCACGGCTGTTGTGCCCGCCGCCGGTCTCGGTACCCGCTTCTTGCCGGCAACCAAAACGGTTCCCAAGGAACTGCTACCGGTGGTCGATACCCCGGGCATAGAGCTGGTGGCCGCCGAGGCGGCCGAAGCCGGTGCCGAGCGGCTGGTGATCATCACCTCCGAGGGCAAGGACGGCGTCGTCGCGCATTTCGTCGAAGACCTCGTACTGGAAAGCACGCTGGAGGAGCGCGGCAAAACCGCGATGCTCGACAAGGTCCGCCGCGCGCCGCGACTGATCAAGGTCGAGTCCGTGGTGCAGAGCGAACCGCTGGGGCTCGGCCACGCGATCGGGTGCGTGGAATCGCGGCTGTCCGACGACGAGGACGCGATCGCTGTGCTGCTGCCGGACGACCTGGTGTTGCCGACCGGCGTGCTGGGCACGATGTCGAAGGTGCGTGCCCACCACGGCGGCACCGTGTTGTGCGCGATCGAGGTCACCCCCGAAGAGATCAGCGCCTACGGCGTTTTCGACGTCGAGCCGGTGCCCGACGATGAGAACCCCGACGTGCTCCGGGTCAAGAGCATGGTCGAGAAGCCCAAGGCCGAGGACGCGCCGTCGCTGTTCGCCGCGGCGGGCCGATATGTGCTCGACCGCGCCATCTTTGACGCGTTGCGCCGCACCGAGCGCGGGGCCGGTGGCGAAGTGCAACTCACCGACGGCATCGCCCTGCTGATCGCGGAGGGCCACCCGGTGCATGTGGTCGTGCACCGCGGATCTCGACACGACTTGGGAAATCCTGGCGGCTACCTCAAGGCTGCGGTTGACTTTGCATTGGATCGTGACGACTACGGCCCGGATTTGCGGCAATGGTTGGTGGCGCGATTGGGCCTGGCCGAGCAGTAGCCCGGCGGTAACCCGGCCGGCGGGCCGCCCGTCAGGCAGCGAGGGCAGAGAGGCGCGCTGTGCGTTCGGTGGAAGAGCAGCAGGCTCGGATCACGGCTGCCGCGGTGGCCCCGCGGCCGATACGTGTGGCGATCGCCGAGGCGCAGGGATTGATGTGCGCCGAGGAGGTGGTGACCGAACGCCCGATGCCCGGTTTCGATCAGGCCGCGATCGACGGCTACGCGGTGCGCAGCGTCGACGTCCTCGGCGTCGGCGAGGTGGGCCACGACAGCCTGCCCGAGCCCGTCGACGACTCACCTGAGAGCGACGGGCGCGACGGGCTGGTGCTGCCGGTGATGGGCACGGTCGAGGCGGGTACGCGCACGCCCAGCCGCTTGCAGCCACGCCAGGCCGTCCGCGTGCAGACCGGGGCCCCGCTGCCCACCCTGGCCGACGCGGTCCTGCCGATGCGGTGGACCGACGGCGGGACGTCGCGCGTGCGGATCTACCGCGGGGCGCCGTCGGGCGCCTACGTGCGCCGCGCCGGCGACGACGTCCAGCCCGGTGACGTTGCGGTGCGCGCCGGAACGGTCATCGGCGCGGCCCAGGTCGGGCTGCTGGCCGCGGTCGGCCGCGAACGGGTGCTGGTTCATCCCCGGCCGCGGGTCACGATCATGGCGCTGGGTGGGGAACTGGTCGACATTTCCCGCACCCCGGGGAACGGCCAGGTTTACGACGTCAACTCCTACGCGCTTGCGGCCGCGGCCCGCGACGCCGGTGCCGAGGTCAACCGCGTCGGGATCGTCGGCGGCGGCGCCAAGGAGCTTCGCGACATCGTCGAGGGGCAGATCAATCGCGCCGAGGTCATCGTCATCGCCGGGGGCGTTGGCGGTGCGGCGGCCGAAGTGGTGCGTTCGGTGCTCTCCGAGCTCGGCGAGCTCGAGGTCGTCCGGGTCGCGATGCATCCCGGCTCCGTCCAGGGCTTTGGTCAGCTGGGCCGCGAGGGCGTCCCGACGTTCCTGTTGCCGGCCAATCCGGTGAGCGCGCTGGTGGTTTTCGAGGTGATGGTGCGCCCGCTGATCCGGCTGTCGCTGGGCAAGCGCCAGCCGATGCGCCGCATCGTGCAGGCTCGCACGCTGTCGCCCATCACGTCGGTGGCCGGGCGCAAGGGTTACCTGCGCGGCCAGCTGATGCGCGACCAGGAGAGTGGGGAGTATCTGGTGCAGGCGCTCGGCGGCGCCCCGGGCGCGTCGTCGCACCTGCTGGCCACCCTCGCCGAAGCCAACTGTCTGGTGGTGGTGCCCAGCGGCGCCGAGCAGATTCGGACCGGCGAGATCGTCGACGTCGCCTTCTTGGCTCAGCGCGGCTGAGCGGAACGACTGCGTCCACGGTGAACCTCTTGCGCTCCAATTCCCGTCATCCGGGTTGGCCCATGAGCGTTGGGCCGCTTCGGGTTCCGGCGGGCGTGGTCCGCCTGCGGGCGGTGCGGCTGCGCGATGGCGCGCAGTGGAGCCGGATCCGGCTGAGCGATCGCGCGCATCTGGAGCCGTGGGAGCCCAGCGCCGAGGGTGATTGGACGGCCCGGCATGCCGTGGCCGCGTGGCCGGCGCTGTGCTCCGGCCTGCGGGCGGAGGCGCGCCAGGGACGGATGCTGCCCTACGTCATCGAACTCGACGGGCAGTTCTGCGGCCAGCTGACCATCGGCAACGTCACCCACGGCGCGTTGCGGTCGGCGTGGATCGGCTACTGGGTGCCGCGGTCGGCCACCGGCGGCGGGGTGGCGACCGCGGCCCTGGCTCTGGGGCTCGATCACTGCTTCGGGCCGGTGATGCTGCACCGGGTGGAGGCCACCGTCCGCCCGGAAAACGCCGCGAGCCGGGCCGTGCTGGCAAAGGTGGGGTTCCGCCAGGAGGGCGTGTTGCAGCGCTACCTGGAAGTCGACAAGGCGTGGCGCGATCACCTGTTGATGGCCATCACCGTCGAAGAGGTCACCGGATCGGTGGCATCGGCGCTGGTCCGCGCCGGTAACGCCAGCTGGGTCTGACCGCCACCTATTAATTGGGACGGCCGGCGACGCTCCGACCGTGACCGGATTTTCGCCGATTTGGGACTGGCGCGACACGAGTGACTCGTGGTGCTTGTGGGAAGCAAATTACAGGTGTGTAATTGTCCTGGTCGTCATGACCCGGCCGCGGTGGCCACCGATGGGCTTCGCGGGGGATGAGAACCACAGAGAGCAGGTCATCATGCCAAGCATCCCGCAGTCATTGTTGTGGATATCGCTCGTGGTGCTGTGGCTGTTTGTCTTGGTGCCGATGCTCGTCAGCAAACGCGACGCGGTGCGCCGCACCAGCGACGTGGCGTTGGCGACGCGAGTCCTCAACGGCGGGGCCAACTCCCGGCTGATCAAGCGCAGCGGTCCGGCCGCCGGTCACCGCAGCGATCCCGACTGGCAACCGCCGGAAGACTCGGCCGACACCGACCTCGACGAGGAGCACGACCTTGCCGAGGACGACGACCACGACCGCGAAACGGACGACGACGCCGACACCGACGAGCTGAGCCGCCGGCGCCCGGTGGTCATGAAGATGGCCCTGGCCGAGCCCGCCGAGCCCGACTACCTCGACGTCGATGTCGTCGAGGATTCGGCCGCGCTTCCGGTGGGGGCCAGCGATTCTGCGGCCGAGGACCTCGGCGAGGAACCGGCCGAGGACGACGTCGACACCGAGGCCGTCGCCAAGCACGACGACGAGGACCGCTACGAGTACGTCGAGGACTCGTCCGGATTGGAGCCCCCCGCCGAAGACGCCGACGACGACGACGTTCCGGCCCCGACGCCGCGCAGCGCTGCCCGCCGGCGCCGGCTCGACGCCAAGACGGCCGCCGCGGTCAGCGCCCGCAAGTACGCGTTCCGCAAGAAGGTCTTGATGGTGCTGGCCCTCGTCCTGATCGGCTCGGCCACCGCGGCGTTCAAGATCTCGCCGAGCGCCTGGTGGGTGTGCGGCAGCGCGATCGGCATCACCCTGCTGTACCTGGGTTATCTGCGCCGCCAGACGCGCATCGAGGAGAAGGTGCGCCGCCGCCGGGCGCAGCGGATGGCGCGGGCGCGCCTCGGCGTCGAGAACGCCTACGACCGGGAGTACGACGTGGTCCCGTCGCGGCTGCGCCGCCCGGGCGCGGTGGTGCTGGAAATCGACGACGAGGACCCGGTCTTCGAGCACCTGGACTACGCGATGGCGATGCGGACCTACGGGTGGCCCCGGGACTTGCCGCGCGCCGTCGGCGAGTAGTGCTCGCGTTTCGGCGGTTGGTGCCGCGGCTGGTAGCCTGCTAGCGGTCAGGGGCTATGGCGCAGTTGGTAGCGCGACTCGTTCGCATCGAGTAGGTCAGGGGTTCGATTCCCCTTAGCTCCACACATTTACCAGGGGTTTTAATGCCCCAATGGATTGCGACACAGGCGCGTGCCGCAGGCGTGCCGCAGCAGATTCGATCGCCGCATCCAAATTTGCAGCCACAGCGTCGAGGTCTTCGTCGAATAGGTCGGCGTACACATCGAGCGTCATGCTGGCCTTCGCGTGCCCCAACATGCGCTGCACCGCCTTCACGTTCGCGCCGGCACTGACCGCCAGGCTTGCCGCAGTGTGCCGCAAATCGTGCGGCGTGATCGTCGGGAACTCCGGTGTGCTCGCCTCGCCGGCAGTCGCCACCTCCCGCGCCCGCTGTGCTGCTGCGGCCGCTTGCACCGCGCGCACCGCTGGCTCAAACACCCGGGACCGGTAGTTGGAGTTCCGCAGCACGGCGCCCCGCTGGTCGGTGAACGCCGTGTCCTCGCGGCCCTTGCCCACCATGAGCGCCGCCAGCCCGGGTGCCAGCGCGGCCGGGAATGGCACCGACCGCCGCTCCCATGTCTTGGGTGTCGACCACACCAGGCCGCCCGATTCGGTGACGGAGCGGCTGACGTTCACTCGCTGGCGCAGCATGTCGAAGTCGCACGCGCAGCGCCGCCATCTCCCCCCAACGCAATCCCGTGTAGGCCAGGAACCGGATCACTTCGGGGTGGCGGTTTACTGCGGCGGCCAGCGCGCCAACCTGAGCATGGCTTAGGTACCCACGGTCGGCGTGCTTGCGTTTGGGCAACTTGATGCCCTCGCACGGGTTGCGCGGTATGCGGCGGTCTTCCACTGCGGCACTTAGCACCTGGCGCAGCAGCCCGTAAGCGTTCTCGATGGTCGGCACGCCGACGCCATCGGTGACCATTGCTGCTACCCATGCCCGCACGGCGGCGGTCCGCACATCAACCACCGGGGCGTCACCCCACTGCGGCTCCACGCGGCTGCCCCACGTGCTGCGCCGGGACGCGGCCGTCTTGGCGCTAACGTGCCCCTGCGTAACCACCCACGATTGATAGACCTGCGCCACCGTCACCCGCCCCGCCGAGGGCGCTACATGTGTGCCCGTCGCCAGCGCCGGCACGATGTCATTGGCAAGCCACGTCTCCGCATCGGTCTTGCGGCCGAACAGCTTGGTGTACTCGCGGCCTGTGTCGTCGACATACCGGGCCCGCCAACGCTTTCCCTTGCCGTAGGCGGCGCTCGGGACCGTGCGCGCCGTTCCGTCGGCGTCGTAAACGGTTTTGTGCCAGCGGTCTGCGACGCCGGCGCGGCGGTTGCGTTTCATAGTCATTGCGGTAGTGCCCCTTTCGGATGGGTTGGCGGGTTGCTCCCATAATGCCAACGCTTGTCAACCGCTCAAATAAGTTCTGGCACAGAGCCGTTGATCTTTGGGTGGCTTCAACCCCGTTTTGCGCCACTCGCCGCAACAGAGGCAGCCCGCATCATTGGCTGCAGCACGGCGAATGTCCGCTACCTACGCGCCCGGGGCGTCTTGCCCGCGCACCGCGCCGGGTCGCGCTGGCTCTACCCGGCCGCCCCGGTCGTCGACTACGCCGAGCGCCGGGCCTCACGGATGGGGTGACCATGCCGCCTAACCTGCGGACCATCCGCAACATGGAGCTGATTCGCGTTGGCACGTGGTCGATTTCGTCTGGAGAGTGGACGGTGGCCGCCGACGATTTGACTGCGGCTGTTGCCGCGCACCGGGCCGGGGTGCTGCGCAAGCCGGTGCTCAAGATTGGGCACACCGACCCGCGCTTTGATGGCGGGCCTGCGCTGGGCCGCATCGACAACCTCGCGGCTCACCAACGGCGGGGCCACCCTGGTGGGCGATTTCGTGGACGTGCCGGCCGCCGTCGCAAGCCTCCTGCCGCACTCCTACCCCTCCCGCTCGGTCGAGGCGCTGATCGACTACACCGCGCCGGACGGGACCGTTTGGCCGCTGGTGCTGACGGCGGTGGCGCTGCTGGGCCAGACCGCGCCGGGCATCGAGACGCTGGCCGACCTCACCGATTTGTACGGCGTGGCAGCATCATCGGCCCGCCGCGTGGTGGTCGCAGCGACGCCCGCCCACCCCGAGCACGCCATGCGGGCCCGCGCCGTAGCGGTAGCACGCGCGAGGCGCACCCGCGCCCAACGACTTACAACCATCGCCGCCACACCGGCCTGACAAGGAAGAAGGGCAGACCCCCATGTCAACCACCCTCACAACGCCATTCGTCTATGCGCCGGGAGCAGACCTGCCCGGCCTGGCCACGGCGCCCGTCACCGGCCGCCAGTTCGTCGCGATCAGCGGAGACCGGAGTGCCGGCACCGGCAAACATCAGCGTGGCGCCGGCCGCCGCCGGTGGCCGCCCCATCGGCGTGGCCGCGTGGGATGCCGCGACCGGGCAGATTGTGCGGGTAGCCCGTGGCGGTGTGGTGAAAGTCCTTGCCGGCGGCGCCATCAACGCGGGCGACGCGATTCAGGTGGGTGCCGGTGGGACCGCTGTAACCGCAACGACCGGCATCGTCGTGGGCCAAGCCATCGCATCCGCCCCGAACGGCGGAATCGCGCAGGTCGCTTTCCCCGTAACCGCCTGAGAGGAACTGGGTACGCCATGACCAATCCTGTGACCAGCCCGCTGATTCCGTCGCTCACGGGGCGGACGCTGACCGTTGATGCCGCGCTGAACCAGCCGACGATCATCCGCAACCAAATCGCTAAGCTCGCCGACCCACAAATCCTGCTGCCCAAGTTCCTGCGCCAGTACGGCGCCAAGGTGCAAGGCGGCGGCATCCTGTACAGCAGCGTGCAGGCCAGCGATTTCTTCATGGCCGGCGGCCTTGAGCAGCGCATCCCGGGCGCCGAGTACGGCATCGTGGAGGGCGTCGATCCGGACCCGAAGCTGGCGGTGGTTGAGGACTGGGGCGGCAAGTTCCAGGTCCCCGAAGAGGCCATCCTGCGCAATAACATCAACTTCCTGGACCAGCAGACCACGCAGCTGGCCAACACCATCACACGCAAGCTCGACACCCGCACCGTTGACGCTTTGACGGCAGCCGACATCGGCAGCATCGCAGTCGGAACGACATGGGACAACTTGGTTTTCGTGGGCCCGCTGGACCAGATCACCGCTTCGGCCGACCGCCCGACCGCGCACTTCGCCGAGGCCCAGGAGTTGGCCGACCTCGAAGAGCGCGGCGTCACCCACGACCTGCTAGTAGTGCACCCCGAACAGGCCAAGCAGCTGCGTACCGCCTACGCCGACCGCCTCGACGACATGCTGGCCAGCGCCGGCTTCACCGAAGGCATGTTTGTCAACCCCCGCCTGCCCGCCGGCACCGTGTACGTGTGCCAGGCCGGCAACGTCGGCACCGTGGGCTTCGAGGTGCCGCTGACCGTGGAGACGTGGCGCGACCCCGGCACCCGCTCCTGGTGGGTCCAGGCATTCGCCGTGCCCGCGTTCGCCGTCGACCGGCCATTCGCAGCCAAGAAAATCATCGGTCTGTCATAACGAAAGGTGCTGACACACAATGGCTCTCACATTCGGCGACACGCAGGCGGCGGTCCTGCTCGCCCTCCTTGGCCTGCCGGAAGACACCGACGACCTCGGCCTGGTCATAGACACCGTCAAGGACGTCACCCGCGACCCGCTGCTGCCGGTGCCCGACGACGCCTCGGCCTCCCAGGTCGCCGCAGCCGCCAAGAAGCACGGCCTCGAACTGCTAGACGCCGACAGCCTCGCAGCGCTGAGGCGCGATGCGCAGGAGGGCCGGCGGATTGCCGCCGCAGCCGCCAAGGCGCAGGTCGAGGCTGCGGTGGATGATGCGGTGAACAGGGGCAAGATCACCGCCGCGCGCCGCAAGCACTGGGTCTCCCTTATCGAGGCCGACCCGGGGATGGCCGACGTACTCGCAGGTGTTCCCGACGAGACGGCCGTGCCCCTGTCCGAGCTGGGCCACAGCACCGACACCAGCCGCGACACCGCAGACGACAGCGCCGGCTGGTTCTACTGAGCGGCGTGCCGTCGTCCGAAGCACACCGCTGCGTCGTAGGTTCGCTTCATGGGTGGTTGGATTGCTCTCGTCACTGCGATCAGTCAGCTTCTTGCTGGGGTGGCGGGCAAGGTGTACCTGAGCTCTGACGCGCGGCTTTTGCGCAAGATTGAGCGCGACGCAAATCTCTTCGAGAAATTGCCCCCACGGGCGAAAGATCTGATGGAAGACCTGCTCACCTGGGAAGTTGGCCAGCACGGACTACGTCGCATGCGGCGGGCGTCGCGAAAAATCAGCGGGTCTACGGCGGCCGCGATCATAATTGTCGCCATCCTCACCGCGCTCATCGATTGGCCACTCGCCTACTGGGCCATGAAATATGCGTGGGGGTGGTGGATTCCGTTTGGCATCGTCACGCTGTTTGGTCTGCTACTAATCCTGGTCGGCATAGGTCAGCTATTCGTTTACCCCGATGAGATTGGTGAAGTGGGCGAGGGGCAACCAACCGATCAGGTTGACAACGCCGGGGGATGACCACCGGAGGGATGTGTTATCGGACGTTGGGGGCGTGTCTTATTGACTGTGTAAGGGGTTCGGCCTGAATGGTGGTGGCTGACCACCGGACAGGAGAGTTCCATTGCCGCAATCTGATTCGTCAAGAGATGATGCTGCCGCCCAGTTGGCCGAGTTGTTGCCGCCGGCGGCAGTCGATGCCTTGTTGGCCGACGCTGAAGCGTCTGGCACCCCGATTGATGGCCCCGAGGGGTTGCTCGCGCAGATGACCAAGGCGGTGCTCGAACGCGCTTTGGACGTCGAAATCGCCGATCACCTGGGCTATGAGCACGGCGATCCGGCAGGGCATGGCTCGGGCAATTCCCGTAACGGCCATGGCCGCAAAACCGTGTTGACCACGGCCGGGCCGGTCGAGCTGGAAGTGCCCCGTGACCGCAACGCCACGTTTAGCCCGGCGATCGTGCCCAAGCGCAAACGCCGCCTGGGCCAGGTTGAGGACATGATCTTGTCGCTGTATGCCCGGGGCATGTCGACGCGCGATATCACCGAGCACCTCGGCGAGGTCTATGGCGCCCGCGTGTCGGCGGCCACGATTTCGCGGGTCACCGACGTGGTCACCGAGGAGATCGCCGCCTGGCAATCCCGGCCGGTCGATCCGGTGTATCCGATCTTGTATATCGACGCGATCCGCATCAAGATCCGCGACGGCGGCGTGGTGGCCAACAAGGCCGCCCACGTGGTCATCGGCGTCGATGTCGAGGGAATCAAGCAGGTCCTGGGCATCTGGATCCAGCAGAGCGAGGGCGCCAAATTCTGGCACGGGGTGCTCACCGAACTGCGCAATCGCGGGTGCCGCGATGCGCTGTTCGTGTGTTGCGACGGGTTGGCCGGCCTGCCCGAATCGATCGCAGCGGTCTGGCCGGCCGCGGTGATCCAGACCTGCGTGGTGCATCTGCTGCGCTCCTCGATGCGTTATGCCTCCTACGCCGACCGCCGCAAGATGGCCACCGCGCTGCGTCCGATCTACACCGCACCCACCGAAGAGGCCGCCAAACTGGCCCTCGAGGAGTTCCGCGCCCAGTGGCGCACCAAATCCCCCGGAGCCATCGCTGTCTGGGATCGGGCCTGGGCTGAGTTCGTGCCTTTCCTGGCATTCCCGGTCGAGATCCGCAAGATCATCTACACCACCAACGCCATCGAATCGCTGAACTACCAGCTGCGCAAAGTCACCAAGGCCCGCGGCTCGTTCCCCTCAGACGCCGCAGCAATGAAGCTGCTGTATTTGGCCATCCGCAACATCAACCAGAAACGAGGATCAACACACGGACCAGGCACCTACCGCTGGACCGAAGCACTGAACACCTTCGCCATCCAATTCCCCGACCGACTCCCACTATGACCCAAAGATAAACGGCTGCAACACCTTACACAGTTATCTTGACAAGCCCGACGTTGGCCTGAACCACCCCACCTACGGCCGACCTCCGTGGCGCCACCACCTATCGCCCGTGGCCGACGGGTTGGCCGATTGAGCGGCCAGCCGCACCTAGCGGGCTGCATCGGCGCGGACGCAACCCGTCAACAGCCACCACCCCCAAAGCTGGCTATACCGCCGTGTCGGCTGCCAGGAGTAAGGGACCAGCTCGACGCCGGTTTTGCCATGAGCATGGGACCACCTGATTGCCAGTGATGGGACCGCCTGGGTAGGGGTTTTGCCAGTTATGGGACCACCCGGCGTGGCGTGGGGGTTTCCGGTTGCTCGGCCGCTGTATTGGCCAGATGAGCTACCGGGAGGTGTCGATGATCGAAGTCAGGGAGATGCTGCGGCTGTGGCTGGCGGGTCGGGGGTTGCGGGAGGTGGCTCGGCTGTCGGGCATGGACCGCAAAACGGTGCGCCGGTATGTGGATCGGGCCCGCGCGTGCGGGCTCGATCGTGACGGCGACGCCAGCCAGCTGACCGATGAGCTGTTGGGGGCGGTGATCGCCGAGGTGCGACCGAGTCGGCCCAATGGCAAGAGCCAGGCCTGGGAGACCATCGATGCCGAGGCCGAGCAGATCAAGGCGTGGCTGAAACAGGACTTGACTTTGACGAAGGTGCACACGTTGTTGGGGCGTCGGGGTGTGGTGGTGTCGTATCGAACCTTGCATCGTTATGCCACAACGGAATTGGGGTTCGGGCAGCGTCAGGCCACGGTGCCGGTGGCTGACTGTGAGCCCGGTGCTGAACTGCAGGTCGATTTCGGTCGCCTCGGGATGCTCACCGATGTCGAAGATGGTCGCCGGCGGGTGGTGCAGGGGTTGATCTTCACCGCGGTGTATTCGCGACATATGTTCGTCTATCCCACTTACCGCCAGACGCTTCACGAGGTGATCGCCGGGTTCGAGGCGGCGTGGGCATTCTTTGGTGGGGTGTTCGCGGTGGTGATTCCCGACAACATGAAGGCCATCGTCGACAAGGCTGATGCGATCGATTCGAAACTCAACGACGCATTCCGGGAATACGCGCAGGCGCGGGGCTTCGTGGTGGATCCGGCTCGCATCCGCAGCCCCCGGGATAAGCCGCGCGTCGAGCGTTGCGTGCCGTATGCGCGGTCGAATTTCTTTGCCGGAGAAGACTTTCGAAACCTGGGCGACTGCCGGGCGCGAGCCGAGCAATGGTGTGAGCAGGTGGCGGGGATGCGGATACATGGCACCACCCGGTGCCGCCCGGCCGAGGTGTTCGCCGCCGACGAGCTACCCCACCTCAAGCCAGTGCCCGACGAGGTGTTCGACATCCCGACCTGGTGCCGGCCCAAGGTGGCCCCGGATCGGCACGTGGCTGTCGCCAAGGGGCTCTACAGCGTTCCCGGTGAGCTGATCGGGCGCCGGCTGGATGCCCGGGTCGATGCGCGCACGGTGAAGCTGTATTGGCGCGGTGAGCTGATCAAGGTCCACCCGGTGGTGGCGCCGGGACGCCGGCGCACCGACCCCGCCGATCTCCCGGCCGAGGTGTCGGTCTATGCGATGCGCGACCTGAACACCTTGCAGCGCAAGGCAGCCGCCCACGGCACCCATGTCGGCGCGTATGCGGCGGCGGTGCTGGAACATCCGCTGCCGTGGACCAAGATGCGCCAGGTCTATCGCCTCCTCGGGTTGGTGCGCCGCCACGGCCCGGACGCGGTCGATGACGCCTGCCAGCGCGCGTTGGATGCCGAGGTCATCGACGTCGGACTGATCGAGCGCATGCTCACCCGCGGTGCCGGTGCCCAGTTGCCGCTAATCCCGACCCCGCCTGCCGCGTCGCGGTTCGTCCGCGCGGCCACCGACTTCTCAGTGCGGAGGCCGTCATGAGCCCCACCACCCGACGACCCGATGTCACCCCGGCGGTCAAGCCGATCGAGGTGTCCTCGGAGCTCAAGTCGTTGATGCGCCGCCTCAAGCTCGGCCAGCTACTCGACACCCTGCCCGAGCGGCTGGCCCTGGCACGATCCAACAGGCTGCCGCACCACGATTTCCTGGAGATGCTGCTGGCCGATGAGGTCACCCGCCGCGACCGCGAGTCCGCCGCCCGCCGCGCCAAGGCCGCGCATCTGGATCCGCAGATGCAGCTACCGGCCTGGGACGACACCGCCGCGGTCACCTTCGATCAGCAACTGTGGGCCGAGTTGACCTCGCTGCGGTTTCTGGCCGACGCCTACAACGTTCTCATCATGGGTCCGGTCGGGGTCGGAAAAACCTTCCTGGCCAACGCATTAGGACACATCGCCGTGCGCCGTCATCACAGCGTGCACACCGAACGCGCCGACAAACTCTTCAAACGCCTCCGTGGCGCACGGCTCGACGGAAGCTACGAAGACGAGATGCGCAAGCTGCACCGCGTCGAACTGCTCGTCATCGATGATCTCGCGTTGCACCGGCTCGAGGCCACCGAGACCAGCGACTTCTACGAGCTGATCGTCGAACGCCACCGCCAGACCTCCACGGTCATCACCAGCAACCGCGAACCCCCCGAGATCCTGACCATGATGGCCGACCCACTGCTGGCCCAATCGGCGATGGACCGCCTGCAATCGGCGGCCTACGAACTCGTCGTCGAAGGCGAGTCCTACAGGCAACGCCAGAAACCCCGTCCCGGAAAGCCGGTCAATTCGGACCAGCCGAATTGACCGGAAGGCCCGTCATCGGCCACCATCACCACACGGCCAACAACCGGAAACACCCGGTCCCATGCTCATGGCAAAACGGTGGTCCCATCACCCTGGCAAGCGACAGCCGCGACTGCGCCCGCACTGGCCGCCTACCACCCCAACGCGGAGCCAAGCGTGCGCGTTACAGCAGCCAGGGCATGGCGGACAAACGGACAACGAACACCACGGTCGCCGACACGCACGCGTAGCTAGGGCGCAGCGGCAGACGCAGGGACGCTGCGCGCGCCCTGCCACTGCTGGCCACCTGTGGCGCCACGACCCCTACGCCGATTTTCTTCGGGGGCCCCCGGCCTGGCTCCGCGCCAGAGGTAGTCAGGATTTTTTTAAGGCGCCCATTTTTGCCGTCCGAGTTGGGGCGGCACACCAACTGGTTGCCGTAGAAACAGTCTGGTTCGGGAGGAATGCGTATCAGTAACGAGCGCTGCGGTGTCGGTTGAGCGCTGTCGGTTTCGCTCTATTCTCCGTCGAGCCTCTCGACCGCCGTCGCTTCGTAGGTGACCTTGGTCACGCCCGCATTCGACACAGAGGTCTTCATTCGTGCACTAAGCCGAACGTGCGCGTCTGTGGCTATGCCCACTGTCTGGTCGTACGGAAGATCTGAGTGCTTAATCGACACCCGGGTGCCGTCGCTTTGCTCAATCAGCCATTCCTGGTTTTGTACAGTGCTGACGGTTAGGACACGGCCTTCGATCGTGACTGGGTCAACGTCGAGGCGTGCCAACTCAATCACCCCAGCAATTCGATCAGCCGACGCAGTTGCAAGATGGACGCGGTGGGTTGGCCGGCGTGGTTGTTTCCACTCCAAGTCGAGGTCGAAGCCGAAACGGTGTAGGCCTCTGGCGAAGTCGCGGATCGATGAAGCCACCCGTGGTCCTAGTTCGGCGATGCCATCGAGAAAGGCCGACCCATCCGGTATTGGGGGCAGGTCGATGCCAGCGCTTATGACGTCGATCGCACGGGTCATTGCTTTGTCGATCTGTTGGTCGTCGTCCTTTTCCTCTCGAAACATCGATACCGATCCTTCTGGGTCACGGACCTCGCTAGTTGCCGGCGTCTCGGGGGCCAAATTGAAGACAAGCGAGCCAGGAAGGGGGGATCCGGCAATAAGAAGTCGGGTTCGATTGGTGATGGCGGTACTCGCTTGCTTGCCAAGCTCCGTGTCACCCACTTCCGCGGCCGCGACCGCAGTTGCTACCCGCTGCAGGCCTTGAAGTACGCGCGTGACCTCAGACAATGGCGCGGCGTGAACGGTGACGCCAGGACCGCTGAGACGCAGCATCCCCAGAGATGGCAGAGTGCGTGCAATCTCGTCCTGAGTTACCAACGCCTCGAAACTGATACGGGCGACGTCGTCAGCAGTCTCCCAGGCAGGTTGGCGACCTGCATAAGCGCCCACAATGAGGTCTTCGATGCCTTTGATGTTGCGTTCACCGGAAGCCATCGAGAATCACCTCCAAGTAGCCACGTCGAGGAAGTGCATCCGCTCGAACTGCCTGCGCGCCCTTTGCGCCTGACCTCATTCTCTGCCAGAAGTCGTCCCAATGCCCACGGTTCTGGAAGTAGCTCGCGGTAGCGATGGTTGCCACCGCAGGATCAGGACTGCAGTGCCAGGGCACTATGAAAGTGTCTACCCGAAGACCGACAAGATTCCTCAAGGCGTCTTTTTGCGCAAATATGTCGATAACTGCGGCGCTCACACGGTTGAGCCGCGCGCGGCTGATCTCCGTGTCCTCCACCCAGTACACGCAGTCCACGTCGTCGGGCTCGTCTTTCTGCGTGAGGAAGCTTCCGCTCAGCCAAACGGCGCAGACGGGAACGTGGCTCCTTAGCAAAGCTGTGGCTTTATTCCAGTCGTCCCAGACTTCCTGCCGTCGCGCAGCCTTGTTATCAACGAATGTCTGGCGGATTTCGTCAACGGTGGCAGGGTATCTGCCCAGAGGTAACACGCCCGTTGGGTTGGTCAAGGGTGGTATCACTCGTCCACCGCATGTACCGATGCCGTTTCGACCGTACGCATGGGCCACCATTGTGGGGTGTTGCACCGGCCTCTGTCATCGATTTCCGTATCTCAAGTCGGACACGATCATCGAGGAAGGCGCGCTTGTCTGCCGGGCCGTCGCCCGGCAGACTTGACCTGCACAACGCGCAAGCCGACCGGATCGCGCATCCGGTACCCCCAACGGGGCTGCCAGGGTTGAGTCAGGCTGAATCTGGCTCAACCCCGGGTAGGGCCCACACCACCCGCGTCCGGGCAGATCAAGGGCTGGGCCCTGGTCTTTTCTTGGGCATCAGTCAACCTTCAGCTTGACTCTCTGTCGCCTGTGGGCGTCGACGACGCGAAACCCGCCGATGTAGACCTCGCCCCCGTTGGGGTATTCAACTCGGTTGATCATGTCCCGCTCGACGGCGCGCTGGAGTGCGCTGAGAAATGCCTTTTCCGGTCGCGTCCAGTATGGGGCGAGTTGCTCGTGCCCAAAGTAATCAAAGAACGCGCGCTGCAGTACATCACGGGTAACGGGTTCGGCAATCGCATCCACGACCGCCGCCACCATGTACGTCGACTGCAAGTTCTTGCCGGCTCCGCTGGACTTAATAAACGGTTCAAGGCGTCCAGGCCCGGGCGGAACTGCGGGTAGAGGCGGAACGTCGTATGGGTCGCCGCTATCCGCGACAATCTCGTCGTCAGCCGACTCGCCGCTCAGGTTTGCCTCTGCACCTACCCGCACTTCCTTGAGGGAAGCGATCGCGGCGTCTACTCGGCTCAGCTGCCCTGCGGCTTCATCGCGTTTGCGCTGGAAATCTTGGACCTGCGTTACCAAAGAGGAGCGCTCGGCCTGTAGTTGCTGAAGCGCGACGTCAACTGCTGCCCTAACTGGATCCTCGGCCATGCTGGAGATGCTATCCCGAACGAGATCCCAAAGACAACCGCAGTACATTCGTGGCGCTAGCCGCAATCAGGCTGCGGAATATGCGGCGACAGCCGCCGAGTGGCGTGTCGAAACGGGAAGCCCGTCGATTTTGAGATGTTTGGCGTGAGGCGACGCGAGTACCGAGCTCTTCTGCCTGGCGTAGCCGGCGTTTGCTAGCCCGGCCGCTGCGCTGGGGGTGTGCCGCAGGCGTGCCGCAGCAGAAGCAAAAAAGGTTGGCGTGGACCAACGCGAGTAACCTTGCGACCAGTGGCTATGTGAGACCGCCAACAGCAGCCAACGCCACAAACGGCCAAGTGGTTTAGTTCGCATCGAGTAGGTCAGGGGTTCGATTCCCCTTAGCTCCACAAAGTTTGAGCACGTAACAGCGCATTTCCCGGTTATTTGCGTTCACCGAACGGTGTCCGGCGCGCAGTGAGTACGCAGCGGATTCGATCGCGGCACCAAGTATGCGACGCCGCCGTCTCACCTACGAGGGCTCGTCGTCAGCTGGAGAGTCGTCTTTGGTCAGGTGGCGCAGGACTCGTTCGTTGAGGGCGGCGAGCATGTCGAGCTCAGCAGGGGTAAGCAGTTCGATGAAGTTCCGGCGGACGTCCTCCACGTGCCGGGGCGCCGCCTTCTCGATCGCGGCGCGGCCAGCCGGCAGCAGGCAGACCATGGTGCTCCGGGCGTCGTCGGGGTTGGGCTCACGACAGATCAGCCCGCCCTTCTCCATGCGTCGCACCTGGTGGGAGACACGGCTCTTTTCCCAGCCCAGTGTGTTGCACAGGTCGCGGGCGGGCATGCGGTCCCGGTCGTGCTCCGAGAGCACCGCCAAGATCTGGTAGTCGGCCCCCGACAGGCCCATTTCCTGCAGCCCCCGGTTCAGGTGCACGTCGAGCTGATGATGCGCGTGCTGGAACGCCCGCCAGGCGCGGTCTTCACGGGGGTTCAGCCAGTTCGCATCCATTAGCCACTCATGCTACCCCGATTTGGTTGACGCGTCATCAAACCTCCCTTAAGGTAGACACATCAACCTTTTCGTTCATCTATTCGAGACAGGACTCACCTCATGAGCAGCATCAGCATCATCGGCACCGGGAACATGGCCCGAGCCATCGGCGAGCTGGCGGTAGCCGGTGGCAACACCGTCGAGGTCATCGGCCGCGATCAGTCCAAGGCAGCTGACCTGGCCAAGACGCTCGGCCGCAACGCCACGACCGGCGAGTTCGGCGCCGTTCCGGCCGGGGACATCGTCATCGTCGCCCTCTTGTACGCCCATGTCGTTCCGGTCGTCGCCCAATACGGAGACGCCCTCGCTGGCAAGGTCATCGTCGACATCAGCAACCCCTTCAATGCCGCGGCCGACGGGCTGGCCATCCCCGATGGCACCTCGGTCGCGCAGCAAGTTGCCAAGGCCGCGCCGGCCAGCGCCAGCGTGGTGAAGGCGTTCAACACCATCTTCGGCGTTGTCCTGGGCCAGGGCCGGCCGCTCGACGTCTTCCTCGCCGGCGACGACGTGCGCGCCAAGGCGGACGTGGCGGCGTTCATCGAGAGCCTCGACCTGCGCCCGCTGGACGTCGGCGCGTTGCACATGGCGCACTGGCTGGAAGGAATGGGCCTGGTCGTGATGGGCCTCGCCCGCCACGGCGTGGGGAATTTCAACTTTGCCCTCGGCGCCACCGTTCCCGCCTGAGGCGCACCGCCCCGGTCCGAGCCGTGGACGGACCGGGGCGCCGGGAGCCCAAACAATGGTTGATGGATCACCGAAAGGAATCCCAATGAAACTTGGTTTCGCACTTCCCATCGTCGGGCCCGCTGTCAGCAGCGCCGTTGGCTTGAGCGCGTTCTGCCGCGGACTCGAGGACCTTGGCTACGACACGCTGTGGGTCGGCGATCGCCTGGTCACGCCGGTCGATATGCACAGCACCTACCCGGGCAAAGAGCAGCCGTACCCGCCCCAGATGACCCGGTACCTCGATCCGGTGCTGCTGTGGACCGTTGCCGCGACGGCGACCAGCCGGGTGCGGCTGAACTCCAGCACGCTCAGCACGTTCTACTACGAGCCGGTGCACCTGGCCCGACTGCTGACCACGCTCGACGTGCTCAGCGACGGCCGTCTTGACGTAGGCGTGGGGGTCGGGTGGATGAAGGACGAACACGACATCGCCCGCGGCGCGGACTGGCACCGGCGCGGGCGGATGCTCGATGATCTGCTGGCGTTTCTGCACCAATGGTGGACGACCACCCCGGTGTCCTGGGAAAGCGAGTTCTTCTCGCTTCCGCCGGTCCATGCCGAACTGCGCCCGGTCCAGGCCGGCGGTCCACCCATCTGGATCGGCGGTGCCAGCGAGGCCGCGATGCGCCGGGTCGGCCGCAGCGGCACCGGCTGGCTCGGGGTCGAGGGGCTGCAGGACGAGGTCACCGACCACCTGTGGTCGATCGCGCGCGGCGCGGCCCAGGACGCCGGCCGCGATCCTGACGCGCTGAAGACGGCCATGCGGATCAACCTCGAACCGGGCACGCCCGTTGACTTCGTTGCCGACAAGCTCGAGCGCCTCGCCGAGTCAGGCGCCGACGAGGCGATCGTGGATGCCTTCGCAATGTTCCCCACCCTTGAGGAGTTGCTTGACTTCGCCGGTCAGGTAATTGCACGCACCACGCGAAAACTTGACGACAAGGTAGCGGTATCACGCGTGATCAACCGGTAGCGCCCTTGCGCAGGTGAAGCCCACGAAAGACGATGCAGCACATTGAAATTCAGACTACGTCCGACCGGGGCAAAGTGGGCCCGGGTTCAATGCTGCCAGTCCGATTAAGACAGAACTAGGTCAGAGGGGCGCGTGCAGTCGTTTTGACCACCGTCCGGTACACAGTGGTTGATCAGTAGATTCAGCAATAGTTTTCGTTATCGAGGTACAAACCGTCCGGATGCCGCAGCGTTGGTCGAGCTCGCACTCACACCGTGCAGATTCTTGGCTGTCGGGGAGGTCGGTACCGTCGACTGGTCCGGGTACGTGCCGAGCAGCCGGTCGGCGGTTCCGGTGGTGGTGACGGTGAACCAGTAGTGTTCGTTTTTGAAGTGATGCCGTCGATGGTTACGCCAAACCGACCGATACACACTGCTTTTGGGCTTGTAGTCGGTGTGGATGAGGTAATGCGTCCACTCGTAGGCCAGCCCGACGGCGGTCAAGACGACCAGGTACGTCAGCCCGAGGCCGAGCCGAGGAAAGGCCACGAACGCTACGGCGACGGCCGTCGGGATCACCCAGGGCAACGTCTGCCACGGGATGAAGATGAGCTCGACTTTCCGCGGCTCGCAGTGATGTTCGCGATGTTTGCGCGCCAGCAAGGGGTCCACGACGAAGCGACCGACACTGCGCGGCCGCCAGTGCAGGATGGCGACGTGGATGATCCACTCGAAGACCGGGAAGGCCGCGATCATGAGCGCCGGCAGCACGACGTCGGTGAGCCGCCAGTCACCGACGACGATCCGGGCCGTCAGCGCCCCGGCGAACGTCAGTGCGAGGCCCCAGGGAGAAGGGTGGCGCCAAAACTCCCGGCCCGCCGCGGACAGGGTGAGGTTGCTGCGTACGGGTGTTCTCATTGCTCGTCATCCAGGCTGGATAGGGCGGTGAGCAGGCCGCGGGTGGCCGGCTCGAGGAGTTCGGTCGCGGCACGTTTGGCCCCGACCGGATCGCCGGCGGTGATCGCCTGTGCCACTTGGCGGTACAGCTCCGGGCGATTGACCTCGGCGGCCATCGCGGTGTCGAGCGCCGGGAGTGCGGGTTCGTAGGTGGCCCGCAGGGTGTTGAACATCAGCCGGAACACGATGGAGTCCGCGGCGTCGACGACGTGGTCCCAGAACGTCAGCGCCGCGCGTTGACGTTCCGTCGGATCCTCTTCGGCGGCGAGCGCGTCCACGGCGGCCTCGAGCACGCCGGCCGCCTGCGGGCCGCCCCGTTCGGCGGCCAGTTCGGCGACTTTGGGACCGTTGTGCAGCCGGGTCTCCAGAATGCTGCGCACGACCGCCACGTCCAGCTCGTCGCCACGATCCCCACCGCGAAGCAGCAACTGGGGCAACAGGTCCAGGCCCGCGTGACGCTTGTAGTCCCGCACGGTGGTGGCGTCACCCTGCCGAACCTCGACCAGGCCGGCAGCGGTGAGGCGCTTGAGCGCCTCGCGAACCACCGGCCGGGACACCCCCAGCACCTCCGCGAGTCTTCGCTCACTGGGCAGCAGCTCCCCGGGCGCGAGTTCGCCACTGAGCACGTCGGACATGATCTGCTCGAAGACGTGGTCGGGTATCGACTGTCGGGTCACGGGGCGCAGGGCCATGCCCCCACCATGCCGGAGCCATTGGCCAGACGTCAAGTGGTCAGACCAGTGCGATAGGCGTATTACGCGTTTCGAGGCGCCGCTCGCGCCGCAGAGGCATGCCGTCGGCGAGTCTCTGGTGGCCGGCAGCCTCAGCACATAAAGTTGCCCAAGCTACCTAGCACGCGCCGTCCCCGTCGGGGGTGATCGATGGCTGCCGACACGCTGCCACCCGGTCCTCGAGCACCGGTGGCAGTACAAACTGCTGAATGGATCGCTCGTCCATGGGAGTTCATGGACCGCGCCGCCGCCCGATACGGCGACACGTTCACCATGAAGCTGGTCGGCGAGGGACCGATCGTGATGGTCTCGCATCCCGATGCGGTGCGGCAGATCTTCACCTCGCCTCCCGAATTGGTGCTCGCCGGGGAAGCAAACCGCATCCTGCAGCCCGTGGTGGGCCAGAACTCGGTGCTACTGCTCGACCGCGACGCACACAGAGAACAGCGTCGACTCCTCATGCCCGCGTTTCGCGGCAATCAGTTGCAGAGCTACATGAGCACGATGAGCGCCATTGCCGAGGCCGAGATTGCCCGCTGGCCCCGCGGTGTGCCGGTGCGGCTGCATCCCCGGATGCAAGCGTTGACGCTCGAAGTCATCCTGCACCTTGTGTTCGGACTCGAGCGCGGGCAGAGCATGGACCGGTTGCGCCAGGCGCTACAGCGGACGCTCGTTCTCACAACCAACGGCGCGGCGCAATTTTTCCTCTTGCTCGTAGGGCCCCAGAAGATGAGGACTGCGCTCACTCACAAGTTGCTGGCCGACGTAGATCGCCTGCTTCATGAAGAGATCGCCACGCGCCGTCGGCAAGCCGACCTCGATACCCGCACCGACGTCCTCTCGATGCTGTTGAAGGCCAGGCACGAAGACGGTAATCCGATGAGCGATCAAGAGATTCGCGACGAACTCATCACGTTGCTATTGGCAGGCCACGAAACAACGGCATCGGGACTGGCGTGGGCGGTCGAGCGGATCATCCGTCACCCGGACGCGCATTCGCGCCTTATCGAAGAGGCGCACGCCGACGACGGCCAGAGGTACGTCGATGCCGTGGTGAAGGAGACACTCCGGATGCGGCCCGTGCTCGCCCTGGTGAGCAGACGACTCACCGAACCCATGGAGGTCGACGGGTTTTCACTGCCCGCCGGCGTCAAGGTCGCGCCCTCGATCTATCTCATGCACCGCCGTCCCGACATCTACCCCGACCCGAAACAGTTTCGTCCCGAGCGGTTTCTCGACAACCGCGCGGGAACGTACACGTGGATTCCATTCGGAGGAGGCGTGCGCCGTTGCCTTGGAGCGACTTTCGCCGAATGCGAGATGCGGATTGTGCTCGGCGCGATGTTCACCACCATGCGGGTGCGCCCCGTCGACGCTAAATCCGAGCCGATACACCGCCGGTCGATCACCCAGGTGCCGGGTCGCGGAACCACCGTAGTGCTCGAATAACTCAGTCAAACGCATGTCCACGAAACCGCCACTCGGCACGCTTCGGCGTGTCGCGGTTTCACCGCCAGCCGGGTCTGAGACCGTTGGACGTACTCGCGGTGGAAGCAAGGGGGCGGGGTGAGTCCGGCTCAGATTTTTTTCGTGTCAGCTCTCGTCGTCATGCTGGTAGTCGGGATCGTGACGATCAAGTTCTCCGGGAAGCTGTTCCGCCCTGAAGCGACCCTGGCGGTTGTGTTGACGGTGGTTACCGTGGCGGGCTGGATCTGGCGGATGCCACGGGGGTGGTTCACGATTTCGCAAATCGCTTGGCGCTACCGGCTGAAGACTTGTCAGGTCCGGGAGGTCGCGGACAAGCTTGGTATGAGGCCCTTCAACCGCGGTGCGCTGGTCCCTCCCGCACAGCGGAAGAAGATGCATCCCGAGCTGATGCGTTTGAAGAAGCGCAAGGCGGTGCGCGAGCCGAGCGTAGCGAAAGGCGCGGGATTGGTCTACGAATCCTCGGCCGCACAGTCTGCTTTCCTGGATGAGGCCGAGCGCATGCAGTTCTCCGGTGAGGAGCTGTTGCGACATCTGCATCCGAGCGTCACCCATTTCGTGTCCGACGCCCAGGACGAGGCGGTATGACGAAATCGGCTGGGGGCCCGTGGTTTTCAGCGGGCCCCGCCTCGGACGAAGTCAGAGGCCGCGGGACTGTTTATGGCAATGACAAGCTGGGGTCACGGGTGGAATCGGCGATCTGTCAGCGCGAGTCGCCGGTCGCCGCCTGCGAGCGCCTTGCGAAATCAGTGGCCGATCCGCATCGCGAGGCCGCCGAAACCGTTAGGCGTCGAAGGCAATCGGCGGGGTCGCTGGACCGCTGCGTCCGACGACCGGCGGAAGCGGCCGCGCCATCGTGACACCCCCTCAGTTCCGCTGAGGACGGTGCTCTAAATTCGCTGATGATTCGCGGCGATGGCGCCGCGGGGCCTCAGGGGGAGCTCTACCGATGGTGAGATCAAGGACGACTCTGCGATCCAGGCGCAAACCTGCGCGACGCGTCCGCAAGACCAGTCCATCGCCGTTCGCGCCGGAGTGGACGCCGCCCCCGGCGACCTACGGCGTGGGCGTGCGACACAACGTCGCCGTGCCGATGAGCGACGGCGTCGAACTGCGCGCCGACATCCACTACCCGACGGTGCCCGAGACGGGGCAGGCCGCCGAAGGCCCGTTTCCCGTCTTGCTGTCGATCACGCCCTACGGCAAGAAAGCCCCGCCGCCGGCCGCACAAATCGGCGGCGGCGCGGCGCCCTACCTCATCAAGCGCGGCTACATCGAGGTGATGGTCGACGTCCGCGGCACCGGTTCGTCGGGCGGTTCGTTCGAGATGTGCGGCGACCGGCAGACGCAGGACGGCGTGGAGTTGGTGCAGTGGGCGACCACGCTGCCCAACGCCGACGGCCGCGTCGGCATGGTGGGGCTGTCCTACCTGGCGATCAACCAACTCTTCACCGCGGCCGCCGTCGGCCCGGACTCGCCCCTGAAGGCGATCTTCCCGGTGATGGCGGCCCGCGATTTCTATCGCGACGCCGCCACCATGGGCGGCGTGCCGCACCTGCACGCGGTCCGCGGATACGGGTCGGTCTACACGCTGCTCAACGTGGTCAATCCGACGCTGGAGTGGCTCGCCCGCGGCGGTCACGAGCGGCCGCGCTCGGGCGGTCTCGCCGCGGTTCGCCAGCGCGGACGCGATCAGCGGCGCTACTTCCGGCCACTGATCGCCGAGGTTGTCGCCGGCGGCGAGACCGCCTATGACGGCCCGTTTTGGGACGCGATGAGTCCGGGGCTGGTCCTGTCCAAGATCGCCGCCAACGGCGTCGCGACCTTCCTCGTCGGCGGATGGCACGACGCGTTTCAGCGCGGGGCGCCCCTGAACTACGCCGCGCTGCAGAACGCGGCCGCCGGCCGGCCCGACGACGCACCGATGGAACCCGGCCAACCCGTCTCGGACCGGATCCGATTGATGATGGGCCCGTGGTATCACGTGTCGGACCACGGCGGGCTGCACCTTCAGGCGCTGCAGTTGCGCTGGTTCGAGCACTGGCTCAAAGACGATGCGCGCGCGGCGATTGCGGGGAAGCCGCTGACGTTCCAGGCGATCGGAAGCTCGAACTGGTATCGCGCCGACGACTATCCGCTCGCCGAGGCGACGCCCACTCGTTTCTACCTGTCCGACGCGGGCCGGCTGAGTTCGGATGCCTCGCCCCACACCACTGTTGCGCCGCTGACCTATGTCCCGCGCGGACCCCTGTCGGGCCGCAGCCTGGAGCAGTGGTCGCTGGGGCTGAGCAGCTTTCTGTTCTCCCAACGCGGCCGCACCATCCGCTACGACCAGGACAACCGGCGCCTGCAGCGCGGCGCGCTGTCCTACACCACCGAGCCATTCGGGCACGCGAAGCTGGTGGCCGGACCGATCGCGCTGACCATCCACGCGACGGCCACCACCACCGAGACGGTGTGGGTCGCCCACCTTGATGCCGTCGCCCCCGACGGTGCCAGCCGTCCGCTGACCCAGGGCGCGCTACTCGGTTCGCACCGGAAGCTGGATCCCGACCGCACCTGGTACCTGCCCGACGGCACCGTTCTGCGCCCGCAGCACCTCAGCACCCGAGCGGCCGCGCAGCCCGTCGTGCCCGGCGAGCTCACCCGCTACGACATCGAAATCTTTCCGACGGCCGCGCTGATCGCCGCGGGCCACCGGCTGCGCCTGACGATCACCACCTATGACTTTCCGCATCTGGTGCCCAGCAAGCCGGCTCGCCGAGCCTTGGCCGGCGGGCGCTACCAACTGCATCAGGGCGGGCCGACGCCGTCGCACCTCCTTGTTTCGTTGGCAGACCCGGACGCCGTGAGCTGAACCAGGCATCGGAACCCCTGACGGCGTTGGCGTAGCCGCAGGACATCGCGGGTACTGGTCCTCTGAACCCGATGACGGAAGAGGATCCCATGGCGCACCCCGACCGCGATGCCACCGACCACCTGCTGCAAGAACTCCTGTGGACCTATGGGCCGTGCGGGCAGGAGGACGAGGTCCGCGCCGTCATCGCCCGCGAACTGCAACCCCTCGTCGACGACATGTGGACCGACGACGCCGGAAACCTGATCGGCTACGTCGCCGCCAATGCGTCGGCCAATAACACCGGGGCGCCCGACCACCGCCAGCGCACACAGGCCATCCCCGGCACCGCGACCCGGGTGATGGCACACATGGACGAGCTGTCGATGATCGTCAAACGCGTGGAATCCGACGGCACGCTGCATTTGACGCAGCTGGGAACGATGTACCCGGGCAACTTCGGACTCGGCCCGGTCGCGGTGCTCGGCGACAACGAAACCCTCACCGCCGTACTGGCTCTCGGCTCCGAGCACACCACCCAGGAAAGCTCGCGGATCTGGGAGACCAAGCCCGACAAGGGCGACCGCGCACTGGACTGGCATCACGTGTACGTCTTCACCGGCCGCAGCACCGAGGAGCTGGCCGCGGCGGGCGTGCACGCCGGCACCCGGGTGTGCGTCGACCGCAGCAAGCGATCCGTGGTCGAGATCGGAGACTACGTCGGCGCCTACTTCCTCGACGACCGCGCCGCGGTGACCGCGCTGCTGAACGCCGCCCGCCTGTTGCGCGAGCGCGACCAACGCCCGGCCGACGACGTCTACCTGGTCTTCACCACCAACGAGGAGATCGGCGGGGTGGGGGGCACCTACGCCAGCGCGACGCTGCCCGGCCACCTCACGCTCGCCCTGGAAGTCGGCCCCACCGAAGTCGAATACAACACCACGGTCAGTGGCGGCCCGATCGTCGGCTACAGCGACGCGTTGTGCATTTACGACAAGGAGGTCGCCGACCGGCTGCTGAAAATCGCCACCGACCAGGGGTTGTCCCCACAGCCGGCCGCGCTGGGCGCATTCGAATCCGACGCGTCGCACGCCAAGGCCACCGGGCAGACTGCGCGCGCCGGCCTGCTGTGCCTGCCCACGCTGAGCACCCACGGCTATGAGGTCATCCCGCGCCGCGCCATCGACGATATGGCCGCCATCATCGTCGATTTCGTGCTGCAGCCAAGCCAGCAGATCGCCTGAGCCGGGCTTAGAGCAGTCGGGCGAAAACCCGACAATCGTGCTGGTCAGCCTGTTAGTCTGGCGGCGCTTCCGGACGCAGAACGATGGGGTTGGCACGTGGCACGCGTGGTCTCGCAGCTGGGCGATCCGCTCGACAGAGAATCCCCATGACGCGTCCACGAATCCGCGCGCGAGCGCCGTTGCGGATCTCGTTCGCCGGCGGCGGCACCGACGTGCCCCCGTTCCCGACGACCGAAGGCGGCTGCGTCCTGTCGGCGACCATCGACCGCTACGCCCAGGGATCCCTTACCCCGCGCACCGACCGCCGGGTCAGCATCGAGTCGGTGGACTTCAAGACCACGCACGAGATGACGCTCGACAGCGAGATTCTCTACGACGGCAGCCTCGATCTGATCAAGGCCGCGGTGCGCCGGTTCGGCCGCGACGGCACGGACGGCTATGACCTGGTACTGCGCTCCAGCGCCCCGCCGGGATCGGGGCTGGGCTCGTCGTCGACGATGATGGTCGCGCTCACCGGCCTGCTCGCCGAGCACTACCGGGTGCCCATGGGCGAATACGAGACGGCCCAACTGGCGTGTGCCATCGAACGCGACGACCTGGGCATCGCGGGCGGCATGCAGGACATGTACGCCGCGACGTTCGGCGGCTTCAACTTCATCGAGTTCACCGACCGCGTGATCGTCAATCCGCTGCGAATCCGCGACGAGACCGCCTTCGAGCTCGAGCTCAGCCTGCTGCTGTGCTACACGGGCATCACCCGCGACTCGGCGCGGGTGATCGAGGACCAAACCCGCCGCGCCACAACAGGTTCGGATGACACGCTGGAGGGCCTGCGGGCCCAGAAGGACTTGGCGGTCGCGATGAAAGCGGCGTTGCTGACAGGCAAGCTGAACGACTTCGGTGTGCTGCTGGGCGAGGCGTGGACCCAGAAGAAGCGCATGTCGCCCTACATCACCAACGAGCGTATCGACGACCTATACGAGCTGGCCCTGAAGAACGGGGCGCTGGGCGGCAAGCTCACCGGGGCCGGCGGTGGGGGATACATCCTGTTGTTCTGTGACTTCGCCAAGAAGCACCGGCTCATCGAAGCGCTCGAGGGCGCGGAGGCCAACGTCACCGAATTCGCGTTCGAGAGCAAGGGATTGACGACATGGCTGGCATGAGCGGCTCGGACGCGGTCTCGCCGAGCGTGCGGCTGGTTCAGCAGCGCTTGGCCGACACGATCGCGGTCAAGCAACAGATGCAGCAGGGCGATGTCGCCGCGCAGACCGTCGAGGTCGCGCGCGCGATCATCGACTCGCTGCGCGCCGGGGGGAAGGTGATCTTCTTCGGCAACGGGGGATCGGCGCAAGACGCTGGGCACCTGGCGGCAGAACTCATGGGGCGCTACGCCTTTGACCGTCCCGGTCTGGCGGCGATCAGCCTACCCGACGCGACGGCCGCGATCACGGCGATCTCCAACGACTACTCCTACGACGAGGTGTTCGCCCGCCAGGTTCTCGCCACCGGGCGCTCCGGGGACGTGGTGATCGGGCTGACCACGTCGGGCAACTCTCCCAACGTCGTTCGCGCGCTCGAGGTCGCCGGCCAGGCGGGAATGACGACCGTCACGCTCACGGGCGCACTCGGCGGCAAGGTGGCCGATGTGGCGAAAATCTGCATCCGGGTTCCCAGCGAGGACACGGCCCGGGTTCAGGAGGCATGCCTGCACCTGGGCCATTCCATTTGCGAAATGGTCGAGGCGGCACTGTTTCCCGGGCCGTCCTGACGTCGACGATGGCGGTAGCCGATCTGCGCAATGTGCGCACCGTCTTTCTGGACCGAGACGGCACCATCAATGTCAAGGCGGCCGAGGGTGAGTACATCCGGTCACCCGGGGACCTGGTGCTGCTGCCGGGCGCCGCCGCGGCGCTGGCCGCCCTGAACGCCGCGGGACTGCGGACCGTGCTGGTGACCAACCAGCGGTGGCTCTCCGAACCCGCTTCCGTTCCAACACATTTCACTGCCGTCCAGAACCGTCTGCAACAACTGCTCGCGGACGAAGGCGCCCGGATCGACGCCGCCTATCATTGCCCGCACGCGGCGAACAGTTGCGACTGCCGCAAACCCGGCACCGGCATGTTGTTGCGCGCCGCGGCCGAACACGGCATCGATCTGACCGCATCGGTGATGATCGGCGACAGCGACATCGACATGAGGGCGGGCCGGGCGGCGGGAGCGGCGACCATCCTGCTCCGCTCCGGCGGCGAGCCGTCCCCTGACGCCGACATCGTGGTGGACGACCTCGCCGCCGCGGTCGAGCTCATCCTGGCCGCCCGGGCCGCGCACTAGTTTCGGCTCATGAGACGCCGGCATCCTTGCCGCGGCCGCAACCTGCTCATAACCTGGGCAACATCCGACCGCGTCCAGGAGGCTCGGGCCTGGCGCACCAGACGACGGCAAGCAGGCGGGGCAGGTCATGGCACCATCGCGACGCGCACAGCGGTGTCGCGATGCTGCGGGCGGCGGTCGGTAGCGGTGGCCGGACTGACCGGCGCCCGGGTGGACGAGCTGGCGACGATGGACATCTTCAAGGGATGTCCCCCCGAAGACCTTGCGCCGTTGGCGGGCCGCCTGCAGCCCCTGCGCGCCACGGCCGGCGAGGTGCTGATGCGCCAGGGGGAGCAAGCCGTGTCGTTCCTGCTGATCTCCTCGGGTACCGCCGAGATCAAACACGTCGGTGACGACGGCGTGGTGATCGTCGAGCATGCGTCCCCCGGCATGATCGTCGGCGAGATCGCCCTGCTGCGCGACATTCCCCGGACCGCGACGGTCAGCGCCGCCGAACCGCTGACCGGATGGGTCGGTGACACCAGATCCTTCGCCAGCATGGTGCACATCCCGGGCATCACGCCGCGGCTGTTGCGCACCGCGCGCCAGCGGCTCGCCGCATTCATCACGCCGATCCCGATTCGCGTGCGCGACGGCACGCTCCTGTTGCTGCGCCCGGTGCTGCCCGGCGACAGCGAGCGCACCGTGCACGGACACATCTACTTCTCCGGTGACACGCTGTATCGGCGCTTCATGACCCCGCGTCTTCCCACGCCTGCGTTGATGCACTACCTGTCGGAGGTCGACTACGTCGACCACTTCGTGTGGGTGGTCACCGACGGCAGCGACCCGGTGGCCGACGCGCGGTTCGTCCGCGACGAAAACGACCCGACGGTCGCCGAGATCGCGTTCACCGTCGCCGACGCCTATCAGGGCCGGGGCATCGGCACCTATTTGATCAGCGCACTGTCCATCGCCGCCGACGTCGACGGTGTCGAAAGGTTTTCCGCGCGAATGCTTTCCGACAATGGGCCGATGCGCGCGATCATGGACCGCTACAGCGCCGTGTGGCAGCGTGAAGACATCGGTGTGATCACCACCGTGATCGACGTGCCGCACCCGCGTCACCTGCCGTTCGGCCCCGACGAGGCCGAGCAGATCAGGCGCGTGGCCCGGCAGGTGATCGAGGCGGTCGGCTGAGACCGGCGCTGGCGTGGGGGCGCCGCTACGGCGGCGTCCTGTGCTATCAACGCCTCATGCGGCCGTTCGGGATTGGCCCGGCGCTGACTACCGCGCTCACGCTGGCCGTCGCCGGGTGCGCTCATCAACCCGCGCCCAAACCGCCGGCGGTTCCGGCGAAATCGCCGCCGAGCAACACCGCCGCCGTCAACCCCGCCAACATCAAACGGATCATTCGCGACATGCCGCCCGGTTACGAGGTGAGCACCGGAATCCCCAGCGCCGCCTCGCCGAGGGTGATCTGGGGCCTGGGCGACGACCCACACTCCAAGCCCGCCAAATGCGGGACGCTCGCCGACCCAGGGAACGGGCGCGACCAATCGGCGCAGGGCGTGTCGGGCTCGGGGAGCGGCGGCATCGTCAACGCGGTGGTGGTGGCTTTGCCGGGACCGGTGGATTTCCCGGAGGACCTGCTCACCGCGTGTGCCCACTGGTCGGAGACCGCCGGGAACACCGGGGCACACGTCCACCTCACCGATGCGCCGCACGTCGATGGTGTCCAGACCATCGGCATGGTCGCCGACGTCAGGTCATCGGTCGAGTCGGGCACCGAAATAGATTCCCGCGTCTACACATTCACCGCGTATCTGGGCGACTTTTACGCGTTCACCACGCTGACCACCGATCCAGGTTCAGCGCTTCCGGTCCTGCCACCGCGATTCGCCGCGGATCTGCTCGCCAAAACGGTGTCCACGTTGCGCAGCTGAACTATCCGCTTGGGTAGATTGGCCACGATGTCCAAGATGTTGCTCGCGCTCGCGGCCGCCTGCGTCCTGGCCGGGTGCTCATCGGTCACTCCCGAGGCGAAGGTCGACATCAACAAGGTCGCCGACGTCAAGTCCAGCTTCGGACCCGATTTCAAGGTCAGCGACATCAGCGAACGGGGAATCGATCCCAAGCTGCTGGCCGGCCGAAAACTGCCCGACGGATTGACGTTCGACCCGGCGAACTGCGCGAAAGTGGCGGCCGGGCCGGACATGCCGGCGGACCTGCAGGGCAACATGTCCGCGGTCACCGCCGAGGGCCGCGGCAACCGGTTCGTGGTGATCGCGCTGGAGACCTCAAAAGCGTTGCCCCTCAACGATCCCGGGAAAGACTGCCAAAAGGTGACCTTCGCCGGCCCGCAGCTGCGCGGGGGCGTCCAGGTGGTCGAGGCACCGCAGATCGACAGCACCCGCACGCTGGGCGTGCATCGCGTCATGCAGGCGCTGACCCCGGGCGGGCCACGCACCGGCGAGTTGTTCGACTATTCGGCCTCATTCGGCGACTACCAGGTGATCGTCATCGCCAACCCGCTGGTGATTCCCGATCAGCCCGTCGCGCCGGTCGACACCCAACGCGCGCGCGACCTGCTCGTCAAAGCGGTGGCGTCGGTGCGTGCCTAAACCTTCAACGCACGCCGCGCGGCCGGAACTGGATGCTCACCCGAGGACCGACCGGTGCCGCCGTCTTGGGCACGGCGTGCTCCCACGTCCGCTGGCATGACCCGCCCATCACCAGCAGATCTCCGTGCGCCTGCGGCAGCCGCAGCGACGGGCCCCCGCCGCGGCGCCGCATCGCGAACGCGCGGGTGGCGCCCAGGCTGACGATCGCCACCATGGTGTCCTCGGAACTGCTCCGGCCGATCGTGTCGCCGTGCCAGGCCACGCTGTCGGAGCCGTCGCGGTAGCAGCACAGCCCCACCGTGGTGAACGGCTCACCGAGCTCGCCGGCGTAGATGTCGTTGAGCCGCCGCCGCAGCCGCGTCAGCATCGGGTGCGGCGGATCGTCGACCGTGAGGTCGTGGAAGCTGACCAGCCGAGGGACGTCGACCACCCGGTCGTACATCTGGCGGCGTTCCTCGCGCCACGGCACCGTCGACAACAAGGCGTCCAGCAGGTCGTCCGCGTCGGTCAGCCAGCCGGCGCGGATTTCGATGAACGCGCCGTCACCGAGCTGTCGGCGCTCGGTGTGCTGGAACAGGGAGCCTTGAACCGCAACCTCCACGCGACCCAGTTTATCGCACATCCGTTCGATGGCGGGTGGGCCGCGCGACGGGCGTGTGACGCGCCCGTCCGGCCCCCGCCGCCGCTACGGTTGAGTCGTGGGTGAGGTTGAGCTGGGCACCAAGTCCGAGGTCGGCGCGCTGCGCACGGTCATCGTGCACCGCCCGGGCGCCGAGTTGCTCCGCCTCAACCCGCGCAACGTCGACCAGCTGCTGTTCGACGGCCTCCCGTGGGTGGCCCGCGCGCAGGACGAGCACGACCAGTTCGCCGAGGTGCTGCGTTCCCGCGGGGTCGAAGTGCTGTTGCTGTCGGACCTGCTCACCGAAGCGCTGACGCACAGCGGGGCCGCGCGGATGCAGGGCGTGGCGGCCGCCGTGGACGCGCGGAGGCTCGGAGTGCCACTGGCGCAAGAGCTTTCGGCGTACCTGCGGGGACTGGAGCCCGCCCGACTGGCGCAGGTCCTGATGGCGGGCATGACGTTCAACGAGTTGCCCGCGGACACCCGCACCGACGTGTCGTTGGTGCTGCGCATGCACCACGGCGGCGATTTCGTCATCGAACCGCTGCCCAACCTGGTGTTCACCCGGGACTCGTCGATCTGGATCGGCCCGCGGGTGGTGATCCCGACGCTGGCGCTGCGGGCCCGGGTCCGCGAGGCGTCGTTGACCGATCTCATCTATGCCCATCACCCGCGGTTCACCGGGGTGCGACGCGCCTACGAGTCGCGTACCGCGCCCGTCGAGGGTGGTGACGTGCTGCTGCTCGCGCCCGGCGTGGTCGCGGTCGGCGTGGGGGAGCGCACCACCCCCGCCGGCGCGGAAGCGTTGGCCCGCAGCCTGTTTGACGACGATCTCGCGCACACGGTGCTCGCAGTGCCGATTGCGCAGCGGCGCGCGCAGATGCATCTGGACACGGTGTGCACGATGGTCGACACGGACACGGTGGTGATGTACGCCAACATCGTCGACACGCTGTCGGCGTTCACCATCCAGCGCACCCCCGACGGGGTCGCCATCAGCGACGAGGTTCCCTTCCTGGAGGGCGCGGCCAAGGCGATGGAGATCGACAAGCTGCGGGTCATCGACACCGGTCTGGATCCCGTCATCGCCGAACGCGAGCAATGGGATGACGGCAACAACACGCTGGCCCTGGCGCCCGGCGTCGTCGTCGCCTACGAACGCAACGCGCAGACCAACATTCGCCTGCAGGACGCCGGCATCGAAGTGCTGACCATCGCGGGATCCGAATTGGGCACCGGCCGCGGCGGGCCGCGCTGCATGTCGTGCCCCGTGAGCCGCGATGCGGTCTGAAGCGCAACACCGCGAGCAGACACAAAAGCACCCGACACGCCGGAATTTTAGGTGCTTTTGCGTCTGCTCGCGGTACTAACGCCAGCTGGGCAGCCAGATCTCCATGTTCCACGTCTGCTGCGAAATCGGCAGACCGGTGAGCACCGGGAACAGCCAGGCGAAGTTGGTCACCACCAACGCCACATAGGCGCAGACGGCGATCAACCCCAGCGTGCGTCGCTCCGAGTTCACCCCGGGCCCCCGGGCGGGCGCCCCCGGGGTGTAGAGGATGTCGCCGCAAATCAGCGCGATGGCCATCACCAAAAACGGCGCCATCGTCGCCGCGTAGAAGAAGTACATCTGCCGATCGATGTTGGCGAACCACGGCAGCCAGCCCGCGCAATAGCCCACCAGCACAGCGGCGTAACGCCAATCGCGGCGCACCAGCATGCGCCACAGCGCGAAAATCAACACCGGCACCGCCACCCACCACATGGCCGGCGTACCCACCAGCATCTCGGCCTTGACGCAGGACTGCGCGCCACAGCCCGGCACGTTCTGCTCGTCGATCGCATAGAGCACCGGCCGCAACGACATCGGCCAGCTCCACGGTTTCGATTCCCACGGGTGATAGTTGCCCGCCGCATTCGTCAGGCTCGCGTGGAATTGAAAAGCCTTGGCCGAGTAGTGCCACAGCGACCGGATCGCATCGGGTAGCGGGATCAACGAATGCGGGCCGATCGTCTGGCCCACCTCGTGCCGATCGATGGCCGTCTCGGAGGCGAACCACGGGGCGTAGCTGGCCAGGTACACCAGCACCGGAATCAGGCCCAGCGCATAGCCGGTGGGGATGAGGTCGCGTGGCAGCGTCCCCATCCAGGGCCGGTCGACCTGGTACTGGCGGCGCGCGGCCACGTCGAACGCGAGCGACATCACGCCGAAAAACACCACGAAGTACAGGCCCGACCACTTTGTGCCGCATGCCAATCCGAGCAGCACCCCGGCGCCGAAGCGCCACCACCGCACACCCAGGCGTGGGCCCCACACCGTGTCGGCATTGCGGCCCTGCAGCAGCGCGACGTGCATTCGTTGCCGCACCTCGTCGCGGTCGACGATCAACGCGCCGAACGCGGCGACCACGAAAAACGTCAGAATGCCGTCGAGCAGCGCGGTCCGCGAGGCGACGAAGCTGACGCCGTCGCAGATGACCAGCACCCCGGCGATCGCGCCGACCAGCGTCGACCGGCTGATCCGCCGGACGATCCGCATCACCAGCGCGACCATGACCACGCCGAGCAATGCGCCGGTGAACCGCCAGCCGACGCCGCTGTAGCCGAAGATCGCCTCGCCGATCGCGATGAGCTGCTTGCCCACCGGCGGGTGGACAACCAGACCGAACCCCGGATTGTCCTCCACCCCGTGGTTGTGCAGCGCCTGCCAAGCCTGCGGGGCGTAGTGCTTCTCGTCGAAGACCGGCGTGCCGGCATCGGTGGGCGAGCCCAGGTTCAGGAAGCGGGTCACCGCGGCCGCCACGGTGATCACGCCGGTCACCACCCAGCCGCGGACGTGATCGGTCGGACCGAAATCGGCCACCGGAACCCGCGGGCCCGGGCTGACGACCGGGACCACGCGCTCCTTTTCGACACCCTGGGCGTTCAAGGGGGATTCGCGGGGCGGGGCAGTCATCGGTGTCGATCGTAGGCTGTCGACCATGACCACCGGCCGCCTGTTGCTGGGCGCGACCCCCTTGGGTCAGCCCTCGGACGCCTCGCCCCGCCTCCTGGACGCGCTGGCCACGGCCGACGTGGTGGCCGCCGAGGACACCCGCAGGGTCCGGACGTTGGCCGCCGCCCTCGAGGTGAAGATCACCGGCCGGGTGATCAGCATGTTCGACCGGGTCGAGGCCACCCGGGTGGACCCGGTGCTCGAGGCGATCAGGGCGGGCGCGACCGTGCTGGTGGTCAGCGACGCCGGGATGCCGCTGATCAACGACCCCGGCTTCCGGCTGGTGACGGCGTGCGTGGAAGCCGGCCTGCCGGTGGGATGCCTGCCGGGACCCTCGGCGGTGACCACCGCGCTGGCCGTGTCCGGCCTGCCGGCGGACAAATTCTGCTTCGAGGGGTTCGCGCCGCGCAAGAAGGCGGCCCGACGCACCTGGCTGGATTCGCTGGCCGACGAGCGACGCACCTGTGTGTTCTTCGAGTCGCCGCGCCGGTTGTCCGCCTGTTTGCAGGACGCGGTCGAGCGGCTCGGCGGCGCGCGGCGGGCCGCGGTCTGCCGGGAACTGACCAAGGTGCACGAAGAGGTGGTGCGCGGATCGCTCGACGAGTTGGCGAAGTGGGCGGCCGACGGTGTGCTCGGCGAGATCACCGTGGTGCTGGCCGGCGCGACGCCGCGCGCCGATCTGCCGTCGCTGGTCGTCGAGGTCGAGGAGCTGGTCGCGGGCGGTGCTCGCGTCAAGGACGCCTGCGGCGAGGTGGCGGCCGCGTATCCCGAGGTGCGGTCCCGCCAGCTCTACGACGCGGTGCTGCGGGCTCGCCGGGTTTAGCGGCCGTGGCGGTCGCAAGCGCGGCGAAGCCGGGCGCAGCGGGTCGCCGCCATCAGGACAAGCCGGCGGGGCCGGCGGCCGCGATCGACGGCAGCCCTACGATGGGCGAGGCCTTGTGCAGGCATTCGGCCCACTCGGCGTCGGGGTCGGAATCGGCGGTGATCCCGCCACCCACACCCAGCACGGCCCCTCCCGCGGCGTCGAATTCGACGGTGCGGATCGCGACGTTGAGTTCGCAGCCGGCTACGGGGGAGGCCAATCCGATTGTTCCGCAATAGATTCCGCGGCGGTGCGGTTCCCATTGCGAAAGCAGTTGGCGGGCACGCTGTTTGGGTGTCCCGGTGACCGAGGCCGGCGGAAAGGTGGCGTCCAGCAGCGCCGACGTCGGCAATTCGACCGGAACCTGGGCGGCCACCGTGGACACCAGGTGCCACACGCCCGGCGCGCGCCGCACCACCAACAGCTCCGGGACCGTCACCGAGCCGACGACCGCCACGCGGCCGAGATCGTTGCGGACCAGGTCGACGATCATGATGTTTTCGGCCACCTCCTTGGCAGAGGCGCGCAGCGCCGACGGCCAGGCGTCCAGCGGCAAGGTGCCCTTGATCGGGCTGGACATGACGGCCGTCCCGCGCCGGCGTAGGAAGAGCTCCGGCGACAGCGACGCCACCGCGCCCCACGCACCCGCGACGTAGGCCGCCCGGGCCGGGGAGGTGCGGGCGACGCCATCGACGAAGAAGTCCAGCGGGAAACCGGCGACCGTGCCGGTGAATTGGGTGCACACGCACGCCTGGTAGACCTCGCCGGCGCGGATGGCTTCCAGGCAGGCGAGCACCCCGTCGCGGTGCGCGGACCGGTCGGCGATGCCCCAGTCGATCCGGCTCTCGCGCGGCGGTGGCGCAGGCGCGGCCAGCGCGGCGGCGAGCCAGCCCGGCATCGGCGCGCCGGAGAGGCTTTCGTACCACCAGCGCCCGTCGCGGTCGCGGCGCAGCACGCAGTCCGTCCAGCCGCCCGCGGCCTCGGGGATCCGGTTCGGATGCGCGTCGGCGCCGGGGTCGGGGTACGACAGGTACCCGATCCACCCGCCGCCCACCGCGTGCTGCTCGGGAGTCCGCGGGGCGTCGACGGCGAACACGCCGTCGACAGCCACCGGCCCCAGCGACACGCTCGGCGCGATCACCGCCAGGGCCCCGAACCACTCGCCGGTCAGCGCGGCCGGGGGCGGGAGACCCAATCGGGTCGTGGCGTCACCGAGGGCGCGCAGCACCTGGGGTGCGGCGCCGAGATCGCCGAGCCGGTCGATGCGCACCGACCCAGTGTGCCGCTCAGCCGCGGCTGATGTCGCGAGCGGTGGCCAGCGCCGCCAGTTTGCGCGGGTTGCGCATGACGTAGAAGTTCGTGATCTTGTCGTCGGCGATCTCCACCGTGATCACCCCTTCGAGCTGATCGCCCAGGTAGAGCAGCACCGCCGGCGCGCCGTTGCATGTCACCGTCTCCACCCGCAGCGCGGCCATCTCCGCGGCCCGACGCATCAGCCCGGCGATCGCCCGGGCCACCTTGTCGGCGCCGACCACCGGCCGTCGGGCGGCGCTCACCACGCCGCCGCTGTCGGCTGTCCAGGTGGCGTCCGGGGCCAGCATGGTCATCAGCGCTTCCACGTCGCCCCCCGCCGCCGCGGCCAGGAACTGGGCGGTGATCTCCGCGGTGCGCTCCGGGTCGGCCGCCTCGAACCGCTTGCGCCGGGCCCGCACGTGTTCACGGGCCCGGTGCGCCACCTGTCGCACCGTGGGCGCCGGCTTGCCCACCGCCTGGGCGATCTCGCCGTAGTCGAAGCCGAACACCTCGCGCAGCACGAACACGGCCCGCTCGTCGGGACTCAGCGTCTCCAACAGGACCAGCATCGCCATCGAAATCGACTCTGCGAGAACGACATCCGCGGACGGATCCTGGTCTTCGAGGAGCAGCGGCTCGGGCAGCCACGGGCCCACGTACTCCTCGCGCCGGCGGGCGTCGGCCCGCAGCGCGTTGAGCGCCTGCCGGGTGACCAGCTGGGCCAGGTAGGACTTGGTGTCGCGCACCGTCGCCAAGTCGACGGCCGACCACCGCAGATAACTGTCCTGCAGCACGTCGTCGGCCTCGGTCGCCGAGCCCAGCATCTCGTAGGCGATGGTGAACAGCAGCGGCCGCAGCAGGGTGAAGCGTTCGGCGTGCTCGCTGCCGGTCGGTGCGCGTGTCATCGCAGCGCGACCCGCTCGCCGGTCGGTGACTGCGCGGGCCGCTTGCCGCCCTTGAGCCAGAAATACGAGCCGGGTTTGGCGGCCTCGCGGCGGATCGCCCACAGCGTGGCCTTGCAGATCGTCTCCTTGAGCGAAGCCGCGGCCCGGCCACCGAGGTACAGGTTCACCGGGGTGTCGTCGGTGCGCGCCAGCTGGAAGGTGGCGTGCGCGCGACCGAGGCTGATGCACTGTCCGACGAACGCCTGGTTCAGCGCCGCGGGCGCGTCCCCGGCGATGCGGCTGAGCACGGTGTTGGCGGCCTGGGCGCCCATGGGTCCGGCGGCCTGGCAACTCATCCGCAACGGCTGACCGGACGGCGCGGCTGCGTCACCGGCGGCGACGATGCGGTCGTCGTCGATGCTGGTCAGCGTTTCGTCGGTGAGCAGCCGGCCCATCGGGTCGGTGCGCAGCCCGCTGCGCGCGGCCAGATCGGGCACGGTGAATCCGGCCGTCCACACGGTGGCCGCGCTGGGCAACACGGTGCCGTCGTTGAGCACCACCTCATCCCAGCGCACCTCGGCCACGGCGACGGATTCCAGCACGGTGACACCGAGGCGGCGCAGCCGCTTGGCCACCGAGCGCCGGCCCCGCTTGCTCAGCGACGGGCCGAGAACGGGGGCGCAGACCAGGGTGACCGGGCGTCGTCGCTCGGCGAGCTCGGAGGCCACCTCGATGCCCGTGAGCCCGCCGCCGACCACGGTGACGGGTGCGGGCAGCGGCAGGTCGGTGAGCGCGTAGTGCAGTCGCTGCGCGCTCTCCAGGTCGGCGACCGAGTGGGCGAACTCGGCGAAGCCCGGCACCGTCGAAGGCGTCGCGCCGGTGCTGCCGACGGCGTAGACCAGGTAGTCGTAGTCCAGCTCGAATCCCGAGCCCAGCAGCAGGCGCCGGCCCGGGGCGTCGATGCCGTCGACCGTGTCGACGATCAGCTCTATCCCGTCGCCCAGCAGCGTCGCGTAATCGGCGGTCGCGGCGCCGGTGTCGGCGACCAGCTGATGCAACCGGATGCGCTCCACGAAGACCGGCCGGGGGTTCACCAGCGTGATGTCGATGTCCGGGCGCTGCCGCAAATGGTTGGCCGCGAGCGTCCCGGCGTATCCGCCGCCGACGACGACGACATGAGTTCTCTGAGGCGCCACCTCGGTCATGGCTATCTCCTACCTGTTCGTGAGGACCTGTGCCCTTGAGACACCGCAGACCGGCCGAGCGTGACATCGACACCGCTATTGTGACCCGTCTCACTGCGCGCCGGCGGGCGGAAGGGCGCCGCCAACGGACCGCACCCCCGCTGAACTGCGGCGGAGCGTCGCCGGAACGCGCGTGATACGCTGCGCTACGCCAATTCGTGGCCCGCCCCGGTCGGATACACGCACCAGACAAACCGCGAAATATGGGGCCACTTGCACGCGCCATCGGTGTGTATTGGGAGAAGCAACCTTGACGACGACCATCTGCGCGAGCGGCCGCGGGCCCTCGCCGTCGGACGTGTCGTCGGGTGCGATCTGACGCGGTGACGATGTTGTACTCATGGAGGACGCGCGCGCTTGCCGCTGTCGTGTGCGCGGCGCTGGTGTTGAGCGCGTGCGGCGGTAAAAGCGACCCCGGGCCGCTGTCCGCGATGGTCAGCCCGGCCATCCCACCCAGCGCGCAGGAGATCCCGAACCCGCTGCGCGGCCAGTACGAGGAAATGCTGAATCCGCTTTTCCCGCAAGGCAATTCGGCGCAGCAGCGGTACTCCTCCTGGCCCGCGTCGTATGACGCCAGCCTGCGTGTCTCGTGGCGGCAGTTGCAGCCGGTCGATCCGCGCACACTGCCCCCCGACGCGCCCGACGACCGCAAGTTCGATTTCAGCGCGATCGACGACGCGCTGAACAAGCTCGGGGCCCGGAACATGCGCCTGGTCCTTGGCGTATTCGTCTACAAATCCTGTTGCAACGACACCTCTTCCGACAACACGAACATCGCGATCCCGGACTGGGTGCGGCCGTACGCCGCCAGTTATCCCGCGCCGGCGAAGAGTTCGGCCGCGGGGGTCACCCAGGTGGTGCCGAATTTCAACGACCCCGACTACCTCAACGGGATCAGTCAACTGCTGGCCGCCCTCGGCCGTCGCTATGACGGCGACGAGCGCCTGTCCGTGTTCGAATTCTCCGGTTACGGCGACTTCGGCGAGAACCACGTCGCGTATCTGCGCGATTCGCTGAGCGCGCCTGGGCCCGCGCCGGACGACAGCGTGGCAAAGCTGGGCTATTACAGCCAGTTCCGCGACCAGAGCATCACTAAGGCCTCCATCGCGCAGTTGGTCGCGGCGAACACGAATGCCTTCCCGCACACGCAATTGGTGGTGGCCCCCCAGAATCCGGAGATCGTCCGCGAATTGTTCGCCGACGACGTGACGAAGAAACTGGCCGCGCCCGTCGGCATCCGCGCGGACTGCCTGGGGGTGCAGGCGCCGTTGCCGGAATGGGCCGACGCCAGCGACTCGCACTACGTGCGCTCCAACGATGCCGTCGTCAACGCGATCAAGCAGCGGCTCACCTCGGCCCTGGTGATCAGCCAGTGGTGCCGGTTGCCCAGCGGCGCCGACCCCCGGTCGTACTACGAGAAGGGGCTGCACGACGTCATCAGGTACCACGTGTCGATGACCTCGAGTGCCGACTTCCCCGACCGGGATGCTGCCTCGGCGATGGATCCCAAGCTGTTTTTGCTGTGGGGCAAGGCCAATACCTCCGCGGGATACCGGTACTCGGTCGAGGCGCAGCCGGGATCGCAGTCGATCCAGGGCAAGGTGGCGACGATCTCGGTGGCCTGGACCAACTACGGTTCGGCGGCGGCCACCGAGCACTGGGAGCCCGGTTACAAGCTGGTCGACTTCTCGGGGGCGGTGGTTCGCAGCCTGCCGGCGACGGTGAACCTGGCGAAGCTGGTCCATGACGAGACCAGCCAATCGCGCGAGGAGCCGGTTCCCGAATCGTCGAGCGAGTCGGTCCACGTCGACGTGACGGGCCTGGCGCCCGGCCACTACACGCTGCGGGCGTCCGTCGAATGGCGGCAACACAAGCCGGGCGCCTCGCACGTCGTCAATTACGCACCCATGGCCCTGGCCCGGGACGGCCGCGACGGCTCGGGGCTGTACCCGATTGCCACGCTTGACATCCCGAGCGACTCGGCCTCGGCAAACGGCCAGTGACATCGTCCGGCCGCGGCGCTGCTTCGTTGGCTGCGAGCTTTTCGTAACCCCGGATGGGCGGGGCCGTGCGTGATACCGTTCTCGGACATATTTTGACTTCGGGACCCAGACGGGATAGTGCCCCGTATCGGAGGATTCCGTGCCGCGCAGCCTGAACCTGGTGGTCACCTCCGTCGCCACCGCGCTGATGGAGGCCACGGCGCCCACCGCGACCTCGGTCAGCGAAAAGGTACTCGCGCGGCTCGTCGAGCAGTTCGATGTGGACGCCAGCTTCCTGCGCCACCACGACAACGATGCCGCGGCGTCGACGTTGGTCGCCGAATGGCCGCGACGAACCGACAGCCCGGATCCGGATCTGGTGGCGGCGTTGCAGTTGGACGGCGTCGAGTCGGTGCTCGCTCAGTGTGAGCGCGACCGCAAGCCGGTGGTGACCCGTCCGGATCGGTCCGCCGGGTGGGTCCGCCGCGCGCTGAGGCCGGGCAAGGCGACGGCGTCGCCGTCGGTGGCGGCCGCGCCGCTGATGTCCAGCGACGCGTGCACCGGCGTGCTCGGCTTCGTGAAGTTCGGTGCCCGCAGGTGGAAGCAGGAGGAGATCAACACGCTCGAGGCGGTCGCCGCGCTGTTTGCCCAGCTTCAAGCGCGCATCGCCGCCGAAGAGCGGCTCCGCTACCTCGCCGAGCACGACGACCTGACCGGTGTGTACAACCGGCGGGCGCTGGTCGCGCACCTGTCCGGACGCCTCGCGCCCGGCAGCCCCGGACCCGTCGCGGTGTTCTACCTCGATCTCGACCGGCTCAAGCCGATCAACGACTACCTCGGCCACAGCGCGGGCGACTGGTTCATCCGCGTCTTCGCGCAGCGCATCGAGGAGTGCGCGGGAACGCCGAGCATGATCGCCCGGCTCGGCGGCGACGAGTTCGTCGTCATCCCGGACGAGCCGATGTCGCCGGAGGTCGCCGAGGCGTTCGCGCGTCGCCTGTCGACGATGCTGTGCGATCGCCTGACCATCGGTGGCCACGTGGTCAGCCGGACCGTCAGCATCGGGCTGGCGGTGGGCACGCCCGGGGCGGACAACTGCGCCGATCTGCTCCGCCGGGCGGACGAGGCGGTGCTGACGGCCAAGCGTGCCGGCGGCAATCAGACGGCGGTGTCCACCGACGACATGTCGCTCAAGCGGGCCTTCCGCAACGACATCGAGTTGCACCTGCAGGGCGACATCGACAGCGAAGGCCTGCTCCTGCATTACCTGCCCGAGGTCGACTTGTGGACCGGGGCCATCGTGGGCGCGGAGGCCCTGGTGCGCTGGCGGCACCCGGTCTGGGGTCTGCTGCTGCCCGACTCGTTCATCGGGGTGGCCGAATCCACCAACCTCGCCGCGGAGCTGGGCGGGTGGGTGATGCGCAGCGCCTGCGCCGAGTTCAGCCAGTGGCGCGCCAATGGGGTCGGGCACGGCGCCATGCTGCGCATCAACGTGTCGCCCATCCAGCTGATCAGTCGCGGCTTCGTCGAAAGCGTCGCCGACACGATCGGCGAGTTCGGAATCGATGCCGCATCGGTGTGCCTCGAGATCACCGAACGCGCCGTGGTGCACGACATCGACACCACGCGAAAAACCTTGTCGGAGCTCAAGGAAGTCGGCGTGCAGGTCGCCATCGACGACTTCGGCACCGGCTATGCCGTTCTGTCCCACCTGAAATCCCTGCCGGTCGACATGCTCAAGATCGACGCCGGGTTCGTGCGCGATGTCGGCACCGACGCCGGCGACCTGGCCATCGTCCGCGCCATCATCGGGCTCGCCGAGGCGTTCGGGCTGGAAGTGGTCGCCGAAGGCGTCGAAACCCCCGCTGCCGCACTGACTTTGATGCAACACGGCTGCCACCGCGCGCAAGGCTTCCTGCTGTCGCGTCCCCTGCCCGGCGACGCGATGGAAGCGCTGCTGTCCGCGCGCTGGATGCCGATGCCGTTTCTCGCCGACCGCGAGTCATCGTCGCTGGGCTCGACGTAGCGGCGACGATCGCGGAGGCCGCTCAGCCTTCGGTGGGCAAGAAGACGAAGTTGTTGACGTAGGTGCCGTGGGCGGCCCAGCCGTCCTCCCGCCTGCCGACGTTGGCCGGGTCCTGATGCTGTGCCGGATCGAACTCGGCGATGGGCCGACGAGCGCCACCGAGATCGAAGTGACCCGCGTAACCGAGACCGGCCAGCAACGCCGTGATCTCGGCGACGGCGTCGGCGTGATGGCGTTCCTCGGCTTCCACCACAATCGCCGGCCGATTGCGGGTGAGCGTCTGCGTGGCGCCCCGTAACACTGCGAGTTCGTGGCCCTCGACGTCGATCTTGATCAGGCCGATGTCGTCAAGATGCAGGTCGTCGAGCCGCTTGACCGGCACGTCGATGCGGCGAATGTCATCCCCATTGACGTCGGTGAGTTCGTTGTCGGTGTCGATTGTGCTTCGGCCCGGCTCGGATTCGACCACCCGCATGGCGATCGTGCCGGGCCGGTCGGACAGCGCCACCGCCTCCACCCGGACGGGGGCGCCGACGGCGGCGAACATCGCTGCCAGATCGCGGGCCTGCGCCGGCCGGGGCTCGAACGCGGTCACCGAGCGCGAGGACGCCGCCATCGCAATCGTGAATTCGCCGAGGTCCGCTCCGATGTCCAGGGAGATCCGGTTCGGATCGCACAATGACGCCACCAGCTGGATGTCCGCGCGGCTCTGCCCCAAGCGGTGCAGGATTCGAAACTTCCGCCGCCAGAACAGGCGCGGTGCGAGTTTTTTTGCCGCCGGCGCGAGCCAAGTTTTGGCCGAGCGTGCGACCGACATCTGCTGTGACTCCTGTCCGATTTGCGGAGCCCCAGCTTAGTCGACGCGGCGATTTGACAATGGCCAAAGCGCGCCGGGAGGCCCCGCCAAGCCGGCGGGCTTTTCACCGGGCGCCCCGATTTCAGCCATCTGTCACGGGCCCGGGCTGTACCCTGTTGTCACCCTTGATATCCCGCGCATGTGACTAGTCGCGACCGCCAGAGAGGTAGCAGTAGATGCATTTGTCGGACACGGTTTAGCGCGAGCAATCATGGTCCGGACAATTAGGAACATTCTCCTTGTCGTCACCGTGTGCGTGACGTTGGTGCTCGACGGATGTGACGGCCGCAGCGACCTTGATCCGCTCGCCCTGATCAGCAGTCCGGCCATACCGTTGTCCGTGCAGGACGTGCCGAACCCCCTGCGCGGCCAGTACGAAGATCTCCTGCAACCGCTGTTCCCGCAGGGCAATCCGGCGCAGCGGCGCTACCCGGCGTGGCCGGCGTCCTACGACGCCAGTTTGCGTGTCCCCTGGCGCCAGTTGCAGCCCACCGATCCGAGCACACTGCCGCCGGACGCTCCCGACGATCGCAAATTCGATTTCACCGTGATCGATGACGCCCTGACGAAATTGGCCGGTCGAAACATGCGCCTGACGCTTCGCGTGGTCGCCTACAACTCGTGTTGCGACACCGTCTATCCGAACAACACCAACATCGCGATGCCCGACTGGATGCGCGCCGCGGCCACCAACTACTCCGGTCCGCAACGATATTGGTGGATGCCCGGCGTCACGCAGGTCGTTCCGAACTGGAATGATCCGAACTACCTGAACGCGTTCGGCCAGCTGTTGGCCGCGTTGGGCCGCCGTTACGACGGCGACGAGCGGCTGAGCGTCTTCGAATTCTCCGGCTACGGCGATTTCAGCGAGAACCACATCTCGTATCTGCGTGACACACTCGGCGCGCCGGGCCCCGCACCCGACGAGAGCGTCGCGAAGCTGGGGTATTACAGCCAGTTTCGTGACCAGAACATCACCGCCGAGTCCATTCGGCAGCTGGTCGCGGCGACCGTAAACGCTTTTCCCCACACGCAATTGGTGACAACCGCACTGAACCCGGAGATCGTGCGCCAGTTGATCGCCGACGACGTGACGAAGAAACTGTCCGCGCCGGTGGGCATCCGCGCGGACTGCCTGGGCGTACAGGATCCGCTGCCCGCGTGGGCGGAAAGGGATGGTTCCCACTATGTGCAGTCCAAGGACCCGCTGGTCGGAGCGCTGAGGAACCGGCTGGCGTCGGCGCCGATGATCACCGAATGGTGCCAGCTGCCCGAGAAAACCGATCCGCGGACCTACTACGAAAAAGGCCTGCAGGACGTCGTCAAGTACCACGTGTCGATGACATCGAGTTTCAACTTCCCGGCTGTGGATTCGTCGACACCGATGGACCCGGCGCTGTACTTGCTGTGGGCGCGGGCAAACGTCGCCGCAGGCTACCGGTATTCGGTGGAGGCGCGGCAGGAATCGCAATCGGTGAAAGACGGCAAGGCGACCCTGGCTGTCGCGTGGACCAATTACGGCGCGGCCGCCGCGACCGAAAACTGGGTCCCGGGCTACCGGCTCGTCGATTTCTCGGGGGCCGTGGTCCGCACGCTTCCCGCGACCGTGGCGCTGAAAACCCTGGTCCAAAGCCCATCCGGGGACGGCTCCAGCAAGGAGCCGTTGCCGGCGTCGACGACGGAGTCCATTCACATCGACTTGGCGGGCTTGGCGCCAGGGCACTACACGTTGTGTGCCTCGGTCGATTGGCAACAGCACAAGCCGGGCGCGAACCACGTGGTGAACTATCCGCCCATGCGGCTCGCGCGCGACGGGCGCGACGGCACCGGATGCTATCCGATCGCGACGTTGAATCTGTCCCGCGACGCGTTGACTCACGCCGCGTGACGATGACGGCGGGCGCCGCGTCGCCAATTACGCGGTAAATCAACCGGGGCAGCGGGACCGCGATTCCGCCAATGCCCGCCTGATGATGCTGCATAATCTGCAGTGGTATGCGCGGCTGGTAGGACGAAACCGCAGAGTTTTCTTCCCGCCGAAGGCTTTTAGAAAGGTTAATAGCCGATGGATTTCCGTACCTTCGTCCGGATTCTCGGCGCGCACTGGAAACTCGCCTTGACCGCGCTGCTGGCGTGTACCGTCGGCGCCGCGTTCGTGACCGCATTGCAGACCAAGCACTACCAGTCGTCGGCCACGGTCCTCATCTCGTTTTCCGGTGCGACCGACCTCAACGAGGTGTACAGCGGCACGCAGGCCGCCCAGGAACGGCTGTCGTCGTACGCGCAAATCGCCGGTGGACACATCGTGGCCGAGCGCGCCATCCGTCAGCTCCAACTTCCCATGCGCGCCGATGATCTGCTGAGCCAAACCCAAGTGAAATACACCCCGAAATCGGTGCTGTTCACGATCAGCGTCAAAGACACCGACCCGGCGCGCGCCGCCGCGCTGGCGGGCGCCATGGCCGGTCAGTTCAGCGCGATGCTGCCGACGCTTGCCCCGAACCCGGCGTCGAACGGCGTGGCCACGCCGGTCACCGCGGGACCGCGACCCGAGGTGGTCGAGACGACGCCGCCGCCATCGGGTCAACCGTCCGACGTGCCGGCATCGGCGGGACCGACTGGCAAGCCGTGGCCCTTGGCGCGGGCGACGATGGTCGAGCCGCCCCGCGTTCCGAAGATTCCGGTGTCGCCGGTGCCGCTGCGAAACATGGCGATCGGCTTCATCGCCGGTGTGCTGTTGGCCATCGCGGTGGCACTGACCCGCGAGGCCGGCGACCGCACCGTGCGCACCCGCGCCAAGCTCGAGGAACTCTCGGGCCTGCCGACCTTGGCGGAACTGCCGGGAAAGCGCGGCGGGACTCCGCGGTTCGGCACCGACACCGCATTCGACGACGCGGTGCGCGGCATGCGCACCCGGCTGCTCAGGGCGATGGGACCCAACGCCCGTCAGGTGTTGGTGGCGGGCCCGTTCGGTGGCGAGGGAACGACGACGACGGCGATGAACCTGGCGCTCGCGCTCGCCGAGATGGGCGAAGACGCGTTGCTGGTCGAGGGCGACAGCCGCCGGCACGTGATCGCCGGTCTGCTCAGGGTCGAATCGGGGGAGGGGCTGGCCAACGCGCTCGCCGACCCCGCCGCGGCCGCCCAGGTGGTGAAGCCGACGCCGATTTCGAAGCTGCACATCCTCGCGTCGCGGTCCGCCCGGCGCGAGAGTCTGCCCCCCAGCGCGTACCTGCCGGAAGTGATCGACCGGGTGGTGCAGGAATTGTCCTCACGGTTTGACCGCATCGTCATCGACGGTCCGCCGGTGCTGGCGACCGCCGACACCGGCCTGCTGGCCGGTGCCGTCCCCGCCACCGTGCTGGTGGTTCGGGCGAAGCGCACGACCGCGGACGAACTCAAGGACGCGTTGACCGCCCTGCGCGCGGCCGGCGCACAGGTGGTCGGCACGGTGTTGACCGACGCCCGCCAGTCGCTGCACATCAGGGCCGCCGACCGCGCCTACCGGTCAAAGGTCAGCAGGCCGGCGTGATCCCGTACCTGCGGGCCCGTCACCGCCTGGCCGTGGATGGAGCCCTGCTGGCGATCTTCGTGTTCGGATGCTTCGCGTTCGGCGTGCTCTCGGTTCGCCGGACCACCGAGGGTGTGCTGCTGACCGCCGCGTTGTTCTGCGTGGTCGTGTACTGGGTGAAACCCGAAGGGATGGTGGGGGTTACGCTGTTCGGTGCGTTCGCGGCACTGCCCGAAGGCTTACACGTGGGGAAAGTCTTTGGCCCGCTGACGATTTACGCGTACCACCTGGCGGCCATCCTCGCGATCTGCTACCTGATCCCCACCGCGAAACCGCGGTCGTCCGACTTCGTGCTGCCCGGGATCCTGGTGGCGGCGGTGCTGTGGTCCACGGCCACCGGATTCGCCACGGGAAACCCCGACCTCACGGTGACCCGTGAAGCGACCACCATGATCGAGATGGCGATCGGCTTCGTCCTTGCGATGTTCGTCGTCTACAGCGGACACGTCCGATGGTCGATCCGGGTGATGATCGTGATCCTGTGGTTTTCGGCGGCGATGGCGATCATCAGCTCGCTGTACGCCATCCGGTTGGCCGGTCGGGCGGAAAGCCTGGAGGGGACGACGGGTGCCGGTCAGGCCGTGCGCATCATCCTGTCCACCCAGACGCCGGCCACCGCGGTGCTGAGCGCACTGGTCGCCGCCCCGATCGTCGGACGTGTCAGGCCCAGGGCGTATCTCGCGTTGGGCCTTCCGGCGCTGAGCATTTCGCTGCTGTCCTTCTCCCGCAACACGCTGATCTCCATGGGGGTGGCGGCCGCGGTCGCATTGCTGGGCAGCCTGAGTTGGGCGGCCGTGCGGCGGGCGGTCGTGGCCGCCACGGTCGGCCTGGCCGTCGTCGCGGTGGCCGTGCCCGGGTCGCTGTTCTTGCTGCAGCGTTCGAAGACCGGGGCGTGGCTGGCCGATCAGTACGTTGCGTTCAATCAGCGGGTGCTGGGCGGGGTTACGTCGAGCGCGCTCGCGGTCGACGATTCGGCGCTGGAACGACTGCGGGAAATCAACCTCCTCAAGGAGACCATCGCCCAGGCCCCGTTGTTCGGGCACGGCCTGGGCTACGTGTACCAGCCGCCGACCGGCGACGACGAATTCCATCGGTACCTCTATCCCGCCTACTCCCACAACTTCTACCTGTGGTGGCTGGCCAAGGCCGGGGCGGTGGGGATGGCCGCGTTCGTGCTGTTCGCGCTCACGCCGGTGATCCTCGCGCTGCGGTGCGCCCCGGCGCCCGCGAAAATCAGTGCGGCGGTCGCCGCGGGCCTGTTGGCGATATCCGCCGTGTGGCCGTTGCCGGAGATGCCGATGGACGCCTTGGGCCTGGGCATGGCGCTGGGGGCGGCGATGGGCTACGCCGGGTTGCGGCGCCGGGGCGCGGAGGGCAGCCGGACCGAGGACAATCCGGCGCCGGCCGCCACGCCCGACCCGCCCCTCGATGCCACTGTCGGCGCGGTTACTTTCCCGTAGACGAGCCAGGCCGACATGATCTCAGTGACACACGTGGGGCCCGACATGTACAGCATCGGCGGGACCCAGTCCGTGATCCGGGTGTTGCGCGACAACAAGATCGGCGCCGACGACATCCGGGTCCTGTCGACGTGGAACGGGGACCGCCATCTGAGGAACCTGTTTCTCACCGCACGCGCGGGGATTTCACTGGCCCGGTCCCCTCGTGGCACCATCGTGCACTTCCATATCTCCAACGGCGGGGCCTGGCTGCGCGAAGGACCGTTGATCCGCTTGGCCAGGGCCAAGGGTTTCCGGGTGATCGTCACCCTCCATGGCCCCGACTTTCCCGAGTTCGCCAGGTCGCGCCCCCGCTTCGTGGGTGCGACGTTGAAGCGGGCGGACCATGTGATCCTGTTGTCGGAGGAAGCGCGCGCCGCGGTCGCCGAGGTGGCGCCGACGGTGCGGACCGCCGTGGTGCCGAACCCGATCGTGGTCGACCGTGATGCGCCCGGGGCGGCCTCCACGCCGCCCGTGGCGCTGTTCGCGGGCACCGTTGGGCTTCGAAAAGGTGTCGACAGACTTGTGGCGGCCTGGCGGCTTCTTCTCGCCGAGGGCATCGAAGGCCGTTGTCGGATAATCGGTCCCATCGACGACTATGCCCCGCCGGAGACGGAGCGGCTGACCGTCGAAGGTTCGATGCACCCCGACGCGGTCCGTGGGCTGCTCCGCTCGGTCCGGGTGGTGGTGCTCCCGTCGTTTGCGGAGGGCATGCCGATGATCCTGACCGAGGCCCTGGCCGGCGCGCGGCCGTTCGTGGCGACGCCCGTCGGTGGGACGGCGGAGATCGCCCCCGACCCGGGCATGCTGGTCCCGGTCGGCGATGTGCCCGCGTTGGCCAACGCGATCGGCCGGTACCTGCGCGACCCCGAGCTGGCCGAGCGTGACGGGCTGCGGGGTCAAGCGCACGTCGCGGCGACACGGAGCCCCGACGTCATCGACGCCGAACTCCGCCGTATCTACCTGGGCTGCGACATTGCGACGGGTTGAACTTCAGGGACCGCGATTGGTGGTCAGCGCAATCGGTTTCGGATGCGGCGCACTGATGCAGTCGCCGTCGAAGAAGGAACGGATGGCCGTGCTCGCCGGCGCCGTGGACAGCGGCATCACCCACTTCGACACCGCGCGGATGTACGGGCTGGGAATGGCGGAGGCGGAGCTCGGGGCCTTTTTGCGCACGGTCGACCGCGACAGCGTGACCATCGCCACCAAGTTCGGCATCGATGTCGGGGGCGCGGCGCGGCGGCTCGGCCGATTCCAGGCCCCGACCCGGGCGCTGCTGAAAAAGGCTCCCGCGCTGCGCCGTATCGTCAAGCGGCAGCAGGCCCCGTCGGCGGGCGGCCGGGTGTACGACGCGGCCGTCGCGAGACGCAGCCTCGACGAGAGCCTGGCGGCGCTCGGCGTCGACCATGTCGACATCCTCTTCGTCCACGCGCCGAGGCCTCAGGACACCGTTGCGGGCGACGAACTTCGCGAATTCTTTGAGCGGGCGCGCCAACAGGGAAAGATTCGCGCCTGGGGCGTCTCGCAGGACGAGGGGCTCGAGCTGGACTTCGTCCGCGCATTCGGGCCGCGGGCAGTCAGCCAACTCCGCAGCGACGTGCTCGATCCTTCGCCGAGACCGGCCGATATCGCATTCGGCGTACTCGAGCGGCCGCACCGCAAGCTCTCGGGCGCCTTGCTTGCCGACCCCGGAATGGCAAGCCGCTGGCGCGAAGCCCTGCAGGCCGACCCGCTGGCCCCCGGAGTGCTGGCCCGGCTGATTCTCGCCTCGTCGATCACCGCAACGGGCTGCCGCGCAATCCTTTACAGCACCACCAGGCCGCAGCGGGTCACCGAAGCCGCCGACGCGGTCTCGTCGCCACCCGACGCAGAGACCGTGGCGCGGTTCCTCGCTCTCGTCAAGGAGTTCCGAGAGGGTGCGGCCGCGTGATTCGCGACATGGAGGACTTCGCCCACGGCATGACGATCGAAACGGATGTGGTGGTCGTCGGGGCCGGCCCGATCGGCATCGCGACCGCGCTGGAACTCGCCGGGGCGGGCGTGCAGGTGGTCCTCGTCGAAAGCGGCCTCGAACGCAACGACCGTGCGGCCCAAGCGCTGTCGAGGTTCGATTCCCGGCACGACGACTACTTCCATTCGCGTAGCGAGCTGACGGTCCGCCGGCAGGTCGGTGGAACCTCGGCGCTCTGGGGGGGACGCTGCCTCGAGTTCGACCCCATCGATTTCGAGGACCGGCCCATCACAGCGCAGGCGCCGTGGCCCATCGGATACGACGACGTCGAGCCCTACCTTCAACGCGCCTGCGACTGGGCGGTATGCGGCCGGGCGGCGTTCAATGCGCGCGAGATCCCCGAGATCGCGGAGCGCGACTTGGTCGCGGGGCTCCCCGACGGCGACGTGCGCACGACCGACCTCGAGCGCTGGGCGCTACCAACCCGTTTCGGGCGCCGCTACCGGGCGGCGTTGCGAGACTCGCCCCATCTCACGCTGTGGACCGGCCTCACCTGCACCGAGATCGTGACGACGGCGGCCGGCGACACCGTCGACCACCTGGTCGTCAAGTCCTTGAACGGCGGTGCGGGGCGAGTGGTCGCGACGGACTACGTCATCGCGACCGGCGGTTTGGAGGCCACCCGCCTGCTGCTGGCGTCGGATCGCCATCACCCCGGGGGGCTGGGGAACGCGGGCGGGCACCTGGGACGCTGGTACATGGCGCACGTCGAGGCCCGGGTCGCGCGCGTGCAATTCACCACCGATGAGGTCATCCACGGATACGAGCGGGACGGGGAGGGGGTGTATGTTCGCCGGCGCTTCACCTTCGACCCGCAGCTGCTGCACCAGAACGAAATGCCAAACGCCGCAATCTTCTTGGTGAATCCGCCGATCAGCGACCCGAGTCACGGAAGCGGGATCCTGTCCGGGGTGTACCTGACACTGATCTCGCCGATCGGACGATTCCTGCTCGCCGAGGCGATCCGTGAGGCCCACACCAAGACCGACGGTTCGCCACGAATCCTTGCGCATCTGGGCAACGTCGCGCGAGACCTGTTCGGTACCCTCCGGTTCGCCGTCGCCTTCTGCTACGCACGGTTCCTCCGCCGGGGCCGCAAGGCGCCCGGCTTCTTCGTGAAGAGCGCCGACAATCGCTACCTGCTGCAGTACCACGGCGAGCACCTTCCGCACTGGGAGAGCCGGGTCGAGCTGATTGACGAACGAGACGCCCTCGGCATGAGGAGGATTCGCACCAGCATGCACTTCTCCGACGCCGATTACGCAAGCGTGCGCAAGGCCGTCGCCGCCATCGATGACCACCTTCGCCGCCACGGCGTGGGATACGTGGAGTGGCTGACCGACGATGTCGAGGCCGCGGTCCGTGCGTACATGAAGAAGCGGACCGGCTACCACCAGGCGGGAACCACCCGGATGTCGACATCGCCGGAAGGCGGCGTCGTAGATCCACACCTGCAAGTCCATGGGGTTCGCGGACTCTACGTCGCGAGCACCTCGGTGTTGCCGACATCGAGCCAGGCTAACCCGACGCTTCTCGGGATCGCGCTGGGCGTGCGGCTCGCGGAGCGTCTGGCGAAAGCCCGAATCACCTGCTCTTCAACGGATTCGAGCTAACCGGGGTCCGGGGATCACGTCGGGACCTGCCACAGCTCGTCGATCAGCGACTTCGTCTGCCGAATGTTCGCACGGCTGGATGCGCCGAAGACGATCGAATGGATCTGCGGCTGGCCGCAGACGTAATCGATGGCCTCGCGGGGCGGGATCGCGCCCGAGGCGAGCACCGACATCGCGATCAGACGGCAGCGGCGCTCGCGGATTGTCCTCTCGTAGAGCTCGATTCCGCCACACATCCGGAAGCCGATCTTGTTGAAATTGGCGCACACGATGGGATTCTCGATTCCCTGGCCGTCGAGGGCGTCGAGGAGGCGCGGGAGATTCATGGTGATGAAGCCCGGCTCGGCGCCATACTTGAGCCTGACGTGGTCGGAGAAAAACCGGAACCCCTCGTCCATGCCCAGGCCGAGAAGCAAGTCGGTGACGACGTTTTGAATGAAGATGACGGGCGTGGACAGTTCGGCGAACATCTTCATCTCCGCGTCGACCAATAGCTGCATGATCGGCTCGATGTCCTTGCCCGCGAGGGCGACACCGCCCTTGAACATCGACTTGACGGCCCCATCGTCGGGCAGGAACCTGCGCAGCGCCTCCAGCATCCCGAACTCGGTCACGGCGTTGGCGTACTTGTGCGCGTACGGCATGCACGGGTAGAAGACGTAGTCGGGGTATCGGGTCCGGTTGGCGCGGAAATGATCGCAGATTTCGCCGACCCGGTCGTGCGTCGTGCACACGAACGTACGGATGCCTTCCTGGTACGCGGCGTCCAGCGTCGCCAGCACGGGCGGTAGGTGCTGAAAGCGTATCGCCTGGGCGCGCGCTTTCTCCTCGGACATGTGGTTGACGCCGAAGAACTGGTTGTCGCCGAACAGCACACGGTCCATGGTCATGATGCCCTCGGCGACGTGAGTTTTCTGATGCGCGCGACGATCTCGCGGCGCCGCGAGCCGCGCGGGGAGCCATTCGCGGCCGCCTGGGGCAGGGGGGCCGCGCCGGCTCCGGCGCCGGTGATCATGTCGACCACACGATCGACGTCGAGCGCCGAGCGAAAAGTGTTCTCGCCGTTCAACCGGTTGTTCTTGATGCTCTGCGCGAAATAGTCGATCTGCGCCGAATACTCTTCACCCCGAAGGTAATACCAGACCTCGTCGGTGAGATCGGTCGTGTACCGGATCGTCCATCCCGCCCCCAGGTCGGGGACCTCGGGGTGCGTCTCGCGGAGATAGATCTGGCATTCCTGCCGATCGGCGACGACGCGGCCGTTGGTTCCCCACACCGAAACCTTCGTCGACATCTTGCGAAAGCTCTCGTCGCTCCAGTTCACGCACAGTTGGCCGCTGGCGCCGTTGCCGTAGCGCATCGTGCAGTAGACCTCGTCGTCGACGTCGCGCGAGAAAACGCTGTGGCGGACGACTCCGTCGACCGCTAGGGGCACGCCGGCGATGAAGTTCATCAAATCGATGGCGTGGCAGGCGTAGTCGTAGAGGGCGCCACCGCCTTCGGCTTTGACGCCGCGCCACGTGCTTCCCTTCTGTCGAAGGACGACGGGGCCGTATGCCTCGGCACGCACGTGGTGTACCTGCCCGAGAGCCCCCGCCGCGACGATTCGTGCCGCCTCTTGGAAGGCGCCGATGAAGCGGCAGTGATAGCCGACCTGCGTGACGAGCCGATTGCTCTCGGCGAGCGCCACCAGGCGCTCGCCGTCGCGGACATCGAGGACGAACGGTTTCTCGCAGAAGACGTGTGTGCCTCGGGCAAGGGCCTTTTCGACCATCGGCGCGTGCAGCCGCGACGGAACGGCGACGACAACCGCGTCCGCCTTCGTCTGCGCCAGCATCCGATCGAAATCGTCGTAGCAGTCCAGACCGGTGTATTTGGCCAGGATGTCGCGTAGATAGCCGGCGGAGTCACACACGCCGACCACGTCGAGGTCCGGGTGCGTGCGAAGGATCGCGAGGTGCGAAAGACCCATCTTGCCCAGGCCGACTATGGCCGTTCGAATCATGGTCCGCGCCTCTACTCACTCCGAGTGCCGCATCGGCAACGTGTACGGCCCGCCAACAAGGTGGACGTTAGCACCCGGTCAACGCATCATCGCGAAATCCGCTCGATCTGTTTGCCGTCGCAACCCGGCCGCGGCCACGACGGGAGTTAGTCTTTGACATCGGGATCGCCGCGCCGCCGCCAGAAGATCGGTGCGCCTCAACCGAGGGGAGACATGGGTCGGCTGCTCCTCATCGCGTCCTCCGGTGGGCACATCTACGAGATGTTCTGCCTGCGCGAGTTCTGGCAGGACAAGGATCGGTTTTGGGTGAGTTTCGGGACCGCCGACGCCCGTTACCTGTTGCGCGACGAGCGCGAGGTGTACTGGGCCGCGCACCCGACGGTCCGTAACGTGCCCAACCTGCTGCGCAATCTGGTGCTGGCCCTACGCCTTTTGATCCGCCACCGCCCCGCCATGATCTTGACGACCGGATCGGGCGTGGCCGCACCCTTCCTGTGGCTGGCCTGGCTGCTGCGGATTCCCACCGTGTTCGTCGAATCCATCACCCGCATCACCGAACTCTCGCTCACCGCCCGCATGGTGAAGCCGTTCGCCTCCCGCTTTCTGGTGCAGTGGCCCGAGTTGGCCGACCGGATTCCCCGCACCGAGTATCACGGGAGGATCGTGTGATCTTCGTGATCATGGGGATGGAGGTCCATCCCTTCGACCGGCTGGCGCGCGCGGTGGACGAGCTGGCGAGCACCGACGCGGTGGGGGAGGACTTTTTCGTACAGCTCGGCACCTGCAAATTCGAGCCGCGCCACGCCGCGTTCGAGCGCTTCCTGTCCTTCGGGGACGTCTGCACGCACATCCGGCGGGCCTCTGTCGCCGTGACCCACGCGGGCGCCGGATCGACGCTGCTGTGCGTCGAGCAAGGGAAACATCCCGTGCTGGTGCCGCGTCGCTCGTCGCGCGGGGAGCACGTCGATGAGCACCAGTTGCCGTTCGCCGAGAAGATGGCGGGTGCCGGGCTGGCGACCGTGGTCCGGGAAACAGAGGAGCTCCCGGCGGCCATCGCGGCGACGCGGTCCCGATCGGCGCCACCCGATGCGCTGGGCCGGGCCCGCGAACTCACCGGGTGGCTGGAGACGTTCTGGCGGGGCCTGGCCTGAGCCTCACGTCACCGCCGGCGATCCAGCACCTGGGCGATGACGTCCAAAATGCGCACGGCGACAAGGTCAACCGCGCATCGGTGCGCGTAGTGGCGCGCCGCGTCGGCCCCCAGGCGGGCCGCGGTCACCGGATCGGCCAGGAGGTCGAAAGCGGCGGCGAGCCCGGCGACGTCGTCGACCCCGATCGGGGCCACACCCGGCGGCTGGTATTCGGGCAACGCGCCGGCGGTCGACACGATCGGCATGACGCCCAGCTGCATCGAGAGCGACTGCACGCCACTCTGTGAGGCGCGCCGATAGTGGGCGAGCGACCCTTTGGCGGCGGCCAGCGTGGGGATGACATCGGCGTAGCGGAAGCTGCCGTTGCGCCAGAGCGTGTGTTTGGGCAGCGCTTCGGCGTCCAGCGGCCCGTCGCCGACGAGCACCAGGTTGTCGCCTCGCCAGCCGCCGCCGACCACATGCCGCTGCCAGGCCGCCAGCACGACATCGACGTTCTTGTACGGGTTGAGCCGGCCGAACATGACGAAATCGCGGCGCCGTTCGGGCCCCACGAACGGCGGAACGCGGTCGAGATCGAGGTCGCTGGCCAGCGGCACGACATGCACCGGCGTACCGGCGACATCGCGGCGCGCGGACACCGCGGCCGCGACATAGTCGCTGTAGGTGATGGTGGCTGCCGAGCGCGCGGCCCAGCGGTCGAACACGGCGCGCTCGTAGGCCGGCGTCAGTTCGTCGGGGCCGTGCGGCCGATCGTCGTGTACCACCTGAATGCGCGGGGCTCGCCCGGCCAACGCGATCCAGCGCGGATCCCGCACCAGTTCGGCGATCACGATGTCGGGCCGGAAGCGGCGGACGCGGCGCCAGGCTTTCAGGGTCGGCAGCCAGGTCGCGGCCGTGCGAAAGCGCGGATCGAGCACCAACTCGTAATCGCGCGCGGCGTCCGACTCCGGATGCTGATCGGAGGTGACCAACAGCACGTCGGCACCGTGGCGCAGCAGCGCCTCGGCTTGCACCCGAACCGCCGGTCGCGTCCACGGCGAAAGCCACAGCACCCGAGGCGAATTCACAGCACAGCCCCGATCGCGCCCAGGTACGCGTCGGCCATCGCCTCCACCGTGTAATGCTTGCGCATGCGCTCATAGCCGCGTCGTCCGACCGACGGCAGCGCGTCGGGCTCCGCCATGATCCGGGCCAGGTGTTCTCGCCACCCCGACGCGGAGACGGGCTCGACCAGGAACCCCGCCCCTCCGAAATCCAACATTTCCGGGACAGCGCAAACCGCCGACGCCGCGACCGGCACCGCCCTGGCCATCGCCTCGAGGATCACCACCGGGAAGGCCTCGGAGCGGCTGGGAACACACAGCAGGTCCGCGTCGGCCAGCCCGGGGCCCGGCCCGGCCGACCATCCCCGCCACTCGACGCGATCGCCCAACCCGGCGGGTGTGCGTGCCTGCAGCCTCTCTCGATCGGGCCCGTCGCCGAAAATCGACAATCGCCAGGGCATCTCAGCGAGGCCGCTCAGCGCCTCGATCAGCAGATGCGGGTTCTTGTGCTCGACGATGCGCGAGAGCATGACCAGGTGTAGCGGTCGGCCGGCGCCGCGCTGCCGGGGGCTCGGCTCCCCGAGGTCGGCGACGCCGTTGGGCGCGACGAAGTACCGTCCCCGAAGCCGATGCTGTTTGGCCAGCATGTCCCAATGGCGTTGTGCCAAAACGATGAATCCGTCCGCGCGGCACATCGCCGCGGTCAGTGGCCGCGAGTAGATCGGCCGGTCCTCCTCGGGAGGGACGTGCGGTGCGACCAGCCATCGACGGCTCCGGCCGGCCGCGCGCCACAACGTGCCGAATCCCACCTCGGTATTGGTGTCGCCGGTGATCAGCACCGCCGGGCCCTCGGCCATGTCGACCATCGGCGCCCACCACGGCTGGCGGATCACCCGCACCGTGTCCGGAATTTCGGCGATCAGCGGGCCGAACCGCTGCACGCAGACGACAGTGACCGCGTAACCGCGGCGGTCCAATTCCGTTGCCAAGAGCGCCTTTTGCCGCTCGGCGCCCCCGTAGACCAGGCGGTTGGTGACGATGACTATCGACGGCAGGCCGGTTTGCCGGCGCGCGCGTTTGCCCCGCCGTAACCGCTGCAAGGCGGCTGTGCCGGCCAGGTATACGTCCGCGCGGTGAACGCTGTTGTGATGTTCGAGCAACAGCGCGGTGTTGGTTCGCGCCAGGTCCCGATCGCGGCGCTGTCGGGGGCCCTCGTCGACCTCGTCGCTCACCGGGTCGCGGCGCTCGACGCCGAGCTCGTCGGCGAGCAGGATGCGCCAGCCGGCGGCGCGGGCCCGGGCCTGCCAGTCGGCCGCCTCGCCGTAGCCGAAGTACTCCTCGTCGAAGGAGCCGACGGTGTTCCAGGCCGCTCTGCTGATCGCCAGGCAGACCGGAGCCAAATCGCCGTCGATGGTTCGCGATTCGGGAGGCTGGCAAGAGTACCGCCGTGCGGGCGTCGTGCGACGGTGCGGGCCGGGACGCCCGCCCGCCGCGCGCAGCTCGCGGCTGACGGTGTGGCGTCGGGCGGCGACGTCCCACGGCGCCCGGTCCGGCGCGGCGGCGTCGCGTGCGAGCGGCGAAACCGCCGCCACCCTGGGCCGACGAAGTAACTCCCGGGTCCGATTCAGCGGCCCCAGCAGGCGGGCATGGGGGTCCAGCAGCAGGAGGTCCGTATCGGCGGGCATGTGCTCCACCAGCGTGTTGCAGGCCGCGGCGAAACCGACGTTCGCCTGGCCCGAAAACCACCGGACCGCAGGGTATTTCGCGGCGAGTTCCGCATGCCCCGAGCCGCTGCGGTCGTAGACGTGAACCGGCAGCTCGGGTAAATGCTCGGCGACGCTGTCGAGGCAGACCTCGAGGGGCTGCCGGCCGGATTCGCTCACGATCAGCACGGCCAGCGAGCGCGTGGGCGGCAGGCCGGCGGTGTCGCCGACTGGGCGCTTCAGATATGCCCGGTCCGTTTCACGGGTCATGCCGTCGGCTGCTCCTCGCGCAGCGTGGCCCGTAGAGAGGTCAGGGTCGACCAGCTGATCGGGCCGAAGGTCGCGCTGGTGGCCAGGTAGGCGGCGGCTGCGGCGGTCAGTACCAGGATTACGTGGTGACCCGAAAGCAGCAGTGTCACAACCACGCTCGTCCCCGTCGGAATCAGCAAGCGCAGCACGAACGTCACGGGGGTGCGGTAGCCGCAGCGTCGGCGCAGCCACCAGCTGGAGATCGTCATGTTGAACAGTTCCGTGCACACCAGCGCCACGCCGGGTCCGACGGCGCCGAAGCGCCCCGCCAGGGCGAGGTTGAGCGCGACGTTGAGCGCGAGGGTCGCCACCGTCAGCCACAGCAGGACCTGTTGATGATGGGAAGCCACCAACCCCTGGCCCAGGGTGCCCCCGACGAACCGCAGGGCCGCGGCGACGAACAGCAACGCCAGTGTGGGCGTCCCGCGTTCGATGAACGCGCTCTTGCCGAACAACCCGATCAGCGGCCCGGCCAGCAGCACGCCCACAACGGCGATCGGAATCGCCACGAAGTACATCAATTCGACGCTGCGGCGCAGAAATCGGGCGAACGCCGCGACGTCGCGCGAGAACAGCTCGGTGGCCGTCGCCAGCGTCGACTTGTGGAAGATCAGCGAGACCACGATCGTGTTGAACGAGATCGTCAGGGCCAGCCCGTACACGCCCACCTCGGAGTGGGTGCTCAGCAGGGACAGGATCACGCCATCGGCGCGGCAGTACAGGAGCCCGACGATCATAAATCCGATCAGCGGCAAGCTTTCCCGTAACAGGTCGGCGGCTTCCCGCGGGGCGAACAGTGGCCGTACCGAGATGTGCCGCATCGCGGCGGCGCCCTGGATCAGTAGCTGCACCGCCGGTGGGATCAGCTGTGCGACCGCGAACCAGATGACGTCCGAGTGCGCCGCGACCAGCCCGGCGACCATGGCCAGCGTGCTCACCCGGGCGGCGACGTCGGAGATGGCCACCGCGGAGAACCGGACGGTGGCAAGGAATACCGGTTCGAACCGTGTCGTCATGGTCTGCAGCAGCAGCCCGCCCGCCAGCACGACGAGCATCACCCGCACCTGGGTGTCGTGATAGATGAGCAGCCCCGACCCGGCCGCCAGCACCGCGAGGGGACCGCAGTAGAGAAGGGCCAGGCCGCTGTTGATGCGCACCAGGCGTTCGAGTTCGCCGCGCCCGGAGGTCACCCGCCGCACGATGACGGTGGCGATGCCCAGATCGGCGAAGCTGGTCCACATCGCGACGAACGCCACCGCGATGGTGAGCTGGCCGTAGCGTCCGGGACCCAGATAGCGGGCGGTCATCGCCACCGAAACCACGGACGCGAGCATCCCCAGCGCCCGGCAGATCAGCTGGATCGAGAACGCGTGAGCCATCCGCGCGAGCGGCACCGTGGGCACCACCGCGGCGGGTGCCGTTGGCTCGGTCATGGCTCGCGAGCCTAGTAGGCTCCGTGGCTTGTCAGGACTGCTTTCACCGTCTTGGCGACGATCATCAGATCACCCGACATCGACCAGTTGTCGACGTAGGACAGATCCAGGCGCACCGACTCGTCCCAGGACAGGTCCGACCGGCCGCTCACCTGCCACAGCCCGCTGACGCCCGGCTTCACCAGCAAGCGCCTCTTGACCTCGCCGTCGTAGTTGTCGACTTCGCGGCGCAACGGGGGCCGGGGCCCGACGACGCTCATGTCCCCCCTGAGGACGTTGATGAATTGCGGGAGCTCATCGATGCTGTACCGGCGGAGAATTCTGCCAATGGGGGTGACCCGGGGGTCCTGGCGCATCTTGAACAGCATGCCGCCGGCGCCCTCGTTGACGGCCAGCAGGTGCTCGAGCTGAGTGTCCGCCCCGTCGACCATCGTGCGGAACTTCAGCATCGTAAAGGGCTTTCCGTCGGTGCCGATGCGTTCCGACGGGTAGAAGACGGGGCCCTTGCTGGTCAGTTTGATGGCGATGGCAGCGGCGACGAGCACCGGTGCTGTGGCGACCAGCGCCGCCAGCGAGAACACGAAGTCGAAGGCCTGCTTCTGAAAGCGGTGCGCCCCTTCGTATTGCGGCTTGTCGACATGCAGCAGCGGCAGCCCGCCGGTCAGGCGCAGGGTCAACCGAGCCTCGGTGACGTCCATGACGCCGGGCGACACCACCAGGTCGACGTCGCGGGTCTCCAGCTGCCACAGCAGTTCCCTGATCCCGTGCATCCCAAAGTGATCCGTTTGGGTCACCGCGACGGTGTCCGCGCCGCAGCTGTCGATCGCCGTCGCCACCTGGGTTTGGTCGCCCAGGATCGGGACCTGGCGGCCGCCGATCGTCAGGGTGTTGCCGCGCGCCGGCCCGTAACCGGGGATGCAGACGCCGACCACGACGCACCCGGCCACCGGGTTACGGTCCAGTTCGTGCGCGAGGTGCGTGACCGATTGCCGGTCTCCGATCGCCAAGACGCGGGTCTGGCACTCGCCCTGGACGCGCTTGTGGCAGATGTGCTTTCGCCACACGCTGCGGCTGGCCAGCAATCCCACGGTGCCGACGGGAAGCGCGATCGCCAGATAGCCGCGGGCCAGATCGACCTTGGCGAGCAACGTCACCATGGCGATGATCCCGAACGTCCAGAAGGACGCGGTGCCGATCCGGCGGTACTCCTCGATCCCCGCGCCGATGATTCGCGTTGAGCGCGTTTGGAATACCGCGAGGGCCGACAGCCACAGCGCCGCGAACAGGAAGGAGAACAGCGTCATGGTCGGGTCCGAGTAACCCGAGGTGTTCGCGATCTCCCCGAAGCGGACGTACTGGGCGAGCAGCACCGACGCGAAGACGATCACCGAGTCACTGATGCGCAGACCCTGCGAGTAGCGGTCCTGCCAGCGCTGTGCGGTATTCGCAGCAGCCGGAGCCGCGGCGGGGGCGATCACGGGCGGACCCGCGGCCTCGCCGAGGTGCGACGCCGTCGTGCCCGCCGGCCAGGCCTTGAGCTGCCGCCAGCTGGGCGCCACGACATCCACCGTGTTGGGAACGATCACCGACTGACGCATGATGCCACCTGTTCGACTGGTGCCAATCTGGATTTGCGCGAGGGCCAGCTCGCGTCTTGCTCGGAGATGACGGTGACCGGTATCGGCCACGAGATTCCGAATTCGGGGTCGTCCCAGCGGATCCCCTGCTCGTCGGCCATCGCGTACTGGCCGCTGACGTGAAAGGTGACCTCGGTGTCGTCGACCTGCGTCTGGAAGCCATAAGCGACATACGGGGGCAAGAACAGCGTGCGTTGGTCGTCGGCGCTCAACTGCACCATCACGTGGTCGCCGTAGGTCAGCGAGTCGGGGCGGACGTCGACCGCGACGGCGGCGATGGCACCGCGCGTGCAACGGACCAGTTTCGCCTCGGCGTGCGGCGGCACCCGGCGGTACAGGCCACGCACGGTGCCGCGGGTGTAGTTGAAGTAGATATTCGTCTGCGCGACTTCGAAATCCAGCCCATGGTTGGCGAAGTCGCGGGCGGAGAACGAACGTGAGGAGAACCCGCGATGGTCGTGGTTGAGTTCGAAGTCGATGATTGTCACCCCGGCGACCTTGGTGGGCGTGTACTTCACTTACCGCTCCTTCTCCTGCACCGGGCCTTTTAAAAAAACCTGTCCGCTCATGACATGGCCTACGCGTATCCGGCGGACAGCGGGCGGGTCATCACGGTCGGGATCACGCCGTATCGGGGCCCGAGGTTCTTGCCCGAGGCGGCCGCGAGGCGGGGCAGCGAGCCCATCACGCTGGGCGGCACGTTGGCGCCCGCGAGGTTGATCGCGGGCAGCGCCGACACGGCGCTGTGGGCGGCGGGAATCACGCTGGTCCAGCTCGCCGGCACCGCCAACGGACCCAGCATGGCCGCCTTGCCGAGGCTGCCGAAGATGCCGGATCCGAGCGATCCGATCGATCCGAGCGCTCCGGCACCCGAACTGGCCGCACTCGCCGCTCCCGAGGCAGCGGCCATGACGCCGTCGCCGGCGGCTTTTGCCAAGCCCTGCGCGGTCTGGGCGATGCCGAGGATGGAGGACATGCCGTACAGGGGGGTCGCCGCCGCCGAGAATGCGCTGGGGATGGCGCCGGGGATGCCCGACGCGAGGCCCGTCATGATCGACGAATTGGCCGCGTCGCCCGCGCCGGCCCCAGCGCCGGTAATGGCATCCCCGGCGCCAGAACTGGTATCGGTGGCGACGTCGCTGAGGAGGGTGGTCCCGGTTTTCATCGGCGAGGACAGCTGGTGCAGCGAGTTGGGCACCTTGGACACCACATTCGCCAGGTTCGCCTGCTCCGTCTCCGAGGTGGCCTTCCCGACCGCGGCGGCCTGCTGGGCCACCCCACTCTCGTTGGTCACGTTCGGCGCCGGGGTGAACGGTGTCACCTCGCACGCGGCCGCCGAACCCGCGGCGTACGCATACATCGCCGCGGCGTCCTGCGCCCACATCTCGCCGTATTCGGCCTCGGTGGCCGCGATGGCCGCGGTGTTCTGCCCGAAGAAGTTGGTCGCGACAAGCGTCGCGAGCTGCGCCCGGTTGGCCGCGACCGCGGGCGGCGGGACGGTCATCGCGAAGGCGGCCTCGAAAACCTCCACGGCGAGCCTGGCTTGACCGGCCGTCTCCGCGGCTCGCGCTCCGGCGCCGGCCATCCACGCCATGTATGGCGCGTACGCCGACGCCATGGTCAGCGACGACGGGCCCAGCCAGCGCCCGGTGGTCAACCCGGCGATCACCGAGCGGTAGCAACTCGCCGCGGCGTGCAGTTCGGCGGCCAAAGCGTCCCAGGCCACCGCCGCGGTCATCAGCGAGAAGGGGCCGGGACCGGCGTACATCCGCGCGGAGTTGACCTCCGGGGGAAGCGCTCCGAAATCGATCACTTGACGGCCCTCCCGTCAGCGGATCGCGTCGCGGATCCGGCGAAAGCGCTCACGTCGCATGCTCTGAGACCAATAAAGCCGCCAAGTACATACCTCAAGTATGGAAATAGGCCCGTTCGAGGGCTATGGGTCATTGGTCCCTCGCTAAAGGCCGTAAGTCCCCGGTCGCGCACGCTGTTGGGGCCCAGGGCCGACGAGGGCGTGGGCGCGGCGTCCATGCCCCCTCCCACCACGCGGCCCGAATAAGGCGTGGTGAGAGGGGGCATGTGCGTTCTCCTTCGTGCGATACGGACGGTCGAGACGGTCCGCGGGTCAAATCAGACTGACGTACGCACAATAGCGTATAAAACATACTATAGGTTTGACAACACGCTGTGACATAAACCTCAAGTATTTACAGGAGCGTCAACCGGGACAGCCGTATGACTGCTAACCTCAGAAGTGGGCTAGAAATCTTGAGCGACGCGGGCGCGTGTTGGCTCCCAATCTGTGAAGAACCGAGGTGTGTGTGCCCTGCTTGAGCAAGGCGTCGGTCGACGCAAGGGCGGGCGATGCCGCCCGCGGCGTCAGCCTCGGTGCCACGGCTTGCCGCGCGATCCTGGCCTCGAAGAACTGATTTCTCGATTGCGATGACGACACATTCGACTGACGGACGCGCCGACGCGACCCGGCAACAGATTCTGCGGGCCGCGTCGCACCAGTTCGCCCGTAGGCCCTACCACGACGTCGGGCTCGACGACATTCTCGCCGAGGCCGAACTGACCAAGGGCGCAATGTATTTCCACTTCAAGTCGAAGCACGCGTTGGCGGTCGCCATCATCGAAAGCCAGGTCGAGGACGGCGCGGCCGGCGTGCGTGACCTGCTGACGCGCGGGCTCTCGGGCCTCGAGACGCTCATCGACTTCTCGTATCTGATCGCCGTCCGCGACATCAAGATGGACCTCGTCAGGTCGGGACTGAACCTGATGGAGTCGGTCGGCCTGCCCGACGGGATGCAGGAAAAGCTGTTCGACCGCTGGATCAGAAACCTGGGCAAAGTCGCCGAACAGGCCATGGCCGAGGGCGACATCCATGAACATTGCGACCCGCAGGACATCGGCCGCATGATGGTGTCCCTGCACATGGGACTGCGAAAGACCAGCAACCTGGACGACCCGGAACGGTTCCTGGGCGACTTGGAAAAGTGCTGGTCCTTGCTGCTCACCGGGATACTTCAACCGGACCGAATCGATTACTTCCGCCAATTCCTCAGGCGGCGTGCGACGCTCGCCATCAACACCAGTTCCACCGATGACGACGCGCAGTAAAAACGACGGCGAGCGATCTGCGGATCCGGCGAGACTGCGGAGGTGCAGCGGCGATGCCGCGCCAGGTTCGGTCTGAAGCCACTCGGCAAAAAATCCTCGACGCCGCGATCGAAGTGTTCGGCGAGGTCGGGTATGCGGCCGCCGGATGGAGCACGATCATCGAGCGGACGGGCATGACCAAAGGCGCCCTCTATCACCACTTTGATTCGAAAGAATCGTTGGCGTCGAACATCATCGAGGAAGGGTCCGACGCGATCCTCAGCGCGTACCGAAATGTCTGCAAGTCGTCGTCGCCGGGGCTGGAAAACATTGTGCACGGCTCATTCACGATCGTCGACGTGTTGGGCTCCGACAAAATGGCCCGGGCGGCCGCGCAATTGGCCACGGCGTTAAGCGGATTCAACGGGGCCGCCTCGCGCTTCTACGCCAACTTGGTGCTGGAGACGGCCCAGGAGGCGCGCCGCGCGGCCAAGGAAGGCGACCTTCGGAGCGACATCGACCCCGACGTGCTCAGCGCGTCGATCGTGGGCGCCATATCCGGGACGCGGTTGATCGCGACCGCGATATCCAGCCACGGCAGGATCGGGGACGTCACCGGTGACCCCTTCGCGCGGTTGCATCAGCTCTGGGAACTCTTGCTGCCCGGCGTTGTCGCGGACGCGTCGCTGCCCTATTTCCAGCAATTTCTGCGTCGCGAAGTGATGCGCCATACCGCCGCCGGCGCTTCGGACGACGACGCCGCCGGGGCAACCGAAGCCGATTAGCTTTAGGCGAGAGCCGTTGCGGGACATGTTTTCGCGTTCGCCGAAACGGCGTTTCCGTTATTGGGGTTGAAGCGCTTTCAACAATGCATACTGTTCCGGTGATGTTCCGGAAAGCTCTCGGCCGTGCAATTGCACTCGCCGGTGTCGTCGGTTTCCTGGTGATAAATGCTCCGGCGGCGTCGTGGGGTACACCCGCCGATCCGGTCACCGCCACGGACTCGACGACGACGCTGACGCTGGCGGACCTTGGGTCTTCCTCCACCCTGGAGTTCTGGGGCCTGACCAACAACGTGCCGCTGACTCTGCCGGTGCTGCACGGGCTGACCCCGACAGCTCTGAACGCGACCGTCGAACTGCCGATCAATCTGCGGTCGGGGTTGATCACCGTGACGCAAGGCGATCGCACCATCGCTCGGGTGAACCTACCGACCACCGATCAAGCGCCGATCGTCATTCCGCTCACCGGAGCGGAGGTCATCGACAACTTTCTGAGCGTGACGGTGCGTACGTACCTGGTGCCGCTGGACGGATTTTGCTTGTACCCGGAGAGCCCGCTTCGGCTCGCCAACGGAACGGTCACCTACACCGGGGCCGAGCTGCCGCCCACCACCGTGGCTCATTTCTTGCCGCCGGTGCTGCGAAAGCTGACCATCTATCTGCCGCAATCGCCGTCAACTGCCGAGTCCGACACGGCAATCCGACTGGCCACCTCCACGGCGTCGCATTACGGCAAACAGGCTCCCGAGATCGTCGTGGTCCCGCTACAGGAAGGACAGGCGGCTCCGCCGACGCCGCCGGCGCCGCTGGAACGCCAGGTCGTCGTCAAAGAGGGCCCGGATAACGGCCTTTCGCTGCAGGGCGCGACCGGTGTGCCGTGGCTTCTCGTCTCCGGGCCGCTGGGCCAAACGGACGAATCGAACACGGCCGTGCTGTTCAGCGACCTATCGGAGCTGGCGTTTTCCTCCAGGGCCGCGGTGGAATCGCTGAAGCCCAAGGTGCAACTACCCGCGGACGCCGCCACGCTCCGCGAACTGGGGCGCCCCTTCATCAACGCGACTTCCCTGCAGCCGCGGGTGTCGATCGGAGTGGACCAGACCCGATTTGGCAGGTCGATCCGCGGGGTGCGCGTGCATCTGCTGGGTTCCTATACGCCGACGCCGAACAACATCGCCGGCCGGATTGCGGTCACGATCGGTCCCGAGACCATCGATCACTGGCCCACCGATGGGCAGGGCAGCATCGACCGCTGGATCGACGTGCCGGATCGGCTGTTGCAGCGCTACACCAACATCGAATTGGTGCTCGACGTCGCGAGCAACGTCGGGCATTGCGGCGACTTTTACACCGCCGGGCCGGGCAACCAGTTATTGACGTTGAACATCAACGGCGACAGCACCATTCAGAGCAGTGGCGCCGCGCCGCCGACCCCGGACGGCCTTCAGTCGGTGCCGCAGACACTGATGCCCCGCGTGCAGGTGGGCATCGCGGAGCACTCGTTGATCGACACGGTGCGCGCGCTCGACATCCTGGTGGGTCTGCAGCGAATAAGCGCGTTACCGATCGACACCACCGTCACCGGCGTCAAGCAAGCGGTGGATTCCTCGAATCCCGCCTTGCTGATTTCCGCCGACGGCTGGAATCAGTCCGACGTGACGCTCCCCGTGGCCGCCGGGCCCAGCGGGCCGATCACCGTCAACGCGGTCGGGTCCGGCGACAAGCCCACCAAGCTCACGCTGGACCCGATGCTGCGATTCGCCTCTCTCCAAACGGTTTTCAACCGCGGGCGCACACTGCTGATCGCGACGTCCAACGGGGCGCCCGGACAGCTTGACGAGCTGATCCGGTGGCTCAAGGGCGACGACAACAAGCACTGGCAGCGACTCAAAGGCGTTGCGGTGGTGTCGGTACCCGGACAAGACCCGGTGACCGTCGATCATCCGCCATTGCCCGCCGGCGCGGCCGCCGCGGGATCCGGAAGCCATTCGGATCTCGACTGGCTATGGTGGTTCGGCGCGGGTTGGGTCGCCGTGGCCATCGTCGGGGCAGGGGTGATCCTGTGGCGCGTCAGGCGCGAATCATGGCGGCGCCGATAGCGTTTGACTCTGCCGCGCCGATAGCGATTGACTCCGCTTCGCGCCGCTGAGGGCACCCGCTAGCGCGCTTCCTCCCAGAGCTGCTCGGTGAGGTCCTGGAACGCGGCGAGGGCGAACTGGTCATCCACCCGTCGCACCGCGGACTTGCTCATCATGGCGCGCACGACCGAGCCGTCCTTGTGTGCCAGCTCGACGACCATGTTCGCGAGAGCATGGACGGTCGCCAGCAGCGATTCCGACGCCGGGGCCTGATGGAAGATCTGTTCGAAACGCAGCGACAGCGTTTCCTCCGGCTCGTAACCCATCATGTCGGCAAACGCGGTGTTGGCGAACAAGATACTGCCGTCGTCGCCGATGGCCAGCACCGGAACCGGGATCCGCTCCAGCACCACCAGTGCGGGCAGCTCCTTCAAGGTCGTCATCGGCGATTGGCTCTGTTGCCGGTTCTGGCGTCGTTCCACAGCCCGATTATGGGCTATAGCAGAGGATATGTTGGGGGCTTTCCCCGAAAGGGATTCGGCGGCGTGGTTGAAGTCGCTTGATCCGCAACCGAATTGTTCGGCTCTTTGAACGCTCACGTCGCCGGGGAGGCGGCGTCGCAGAACCCGCTGATCAGGATCTCGAGTCGGGCGCCGTGGTGGTTCGGACGTAACCGGCCGCTGCGGTCGAGGGTGACCAGCCCGTGCAGGGCCGCCCACAGCACCTCCGTCAGCGTGTCGGCGTCCCGGGTGCCCGCGACCATGTCCACCGCGGTGCGCAGCTCGGCGAAGGCCGCCGTCAGCTCGGCGGGCGTTTCCGCGGCGGCGAACGGCAGCGTTGTCGCGCGGGTGAACATCGCATCGAAGAGCGCGGGGTTGTCACGAGCGAACGCGACGAAGGCCTGGGCGACCCGCGCCAGGGCGTCCCGGCCGTCGGTGGCGCCGCGGCGCGCGGTGCGCAGCGCGTCCGCGAGTTCGCCGAAACCCTCGACCGCCACCGATGCGGTGATGTCCTCCATGCCCGAGAAGTGTTTGTAGAGCACCGGCTGGCTGTATTCGATCTCGGCGGACAGCCGCCGGGTGGTGACGGCGTCCCAACCCTCTTCCTCGGCCAGCTTGCGCGCGGTGGCGGTGATCAGCCGGCGCCGGGCGGCGCGTTCGCGTGCCCGGCGGTCTTCGATGGCCATCCACTAATGCTAGCGCCGATATGGAAGTTAGCGCCGCTATTGACACGATCCCCTCATAGGGTTAGCATCGCTAACACCTGCAGACGAGGAGTGCGCATCATGATCGCCACGCTGTTCGCGGTCATCGCGGTGCTGGGTACCGCGGTGGTCTACGGCACCGACGTGTTCTGCGCGGTGGTGCAGCGGCCCGCGCTGGCCCGCGTCGACGACCGAGCCATGCTCGCGGTGATGGGCAACATCCATCGCTATGGAGACCGCCGGATGCCGGTGCCCGGGGTCCTCGGCCTGGTGGCCGCGGCGCTCAGTGCGGTATTCGCCGCGGTGTCCGGCCACTGGACGCAAGCCGGTGCCGCCGGCGCCTCCGTCGGCATGCTGCTGGTTTGGCTGTTGCTCTACCTACGAGTGAGCGCGCCGATCAACCACCAACTCATCGCCGCGGTCGATCGGCCCGAGCTGTCGACGAATGTTCGAGCGCTGCAACGTAACTGGGACAAGCTGATCACAATCAGGGCCACCCTGCAGGGCCTGGCGGTCGCCGGATTGTGCCTGGCGCTAGTGATCTGAACTCCGAAGGGATATCGAGACAATGACGATGGGCAAGAACATCGGACGGCTGTTGATGCGCGCGGCACCAGTGTTGAACAAACCGGTCGCGGCCATGGCGGCCTCGCCGCGCTTCGGCGCCGGCCTCAGGCGCAGCATCACGCTCGTCACCTACACGGGTCGACGTTCCGGGCGCACGTTTTCGATTCCGGTGGCCTACCGCCGCCGCGGCGACGATATCGAGATCGCCGCCAACATGCCCGAAGCCAAGACGTGGTGGCGCAACTTTGTCGGCGACGGCGCCCCGATGTCGCTGACGCTCGACGGCGCCGAACGGGCCGGACATGCGATCGCACACCGGGACGCCAAGGGGCGCGTCACCGTTCGCGTTCGCCTCGCCTAGTCGTTCTGGTAGCGGGGGAACACGCCCGTCGGGGGCGGCAGCGCCGTGCCGGGAGTCAGCCGCGCGTCGAGGGCGGCAAACGTTCGCTGGTCTGGCGCCTGCCCCAGCAGATCCAGCAGCGTGCCGGCCGATTCGGGCATGACGGGCTGAACCAGCAGCGCCGCGATGCGAACCGCCTCGCAGGTGACGTACAAGACCGTGCGGAACCGCTGCTGATCGGCCTCCGACTCGCTCTTGCGCAAGACCCACGGCTGCTGCGCCGAAAAGTATCTGTTGGCCTCGCCGAGCATCAGCCAGATCGCTTCCAGCGCCAGGTGCATCGCCTGTGATTCGAAGCTGGCCCGCAGCCGCTCCAACAGGCCGTCGGCCGTCGCCAGCAGTTCGGTGTCGGCGGCGGTGAACTCACCGGGTTCGGGCAGCACGCCGCCCAGGTTCTTGGCGATCATCGACAGCGACCGCTGGGCCAGGTTGCCCAGTTCGTTGGCCAGGTCGGTGTTGATCCGGGTGATGATGGCCTCTTCGCTGAAGCTGCCGTCCTGGCCGAACGGGACCTCCCGCAACAGGAAATAACGCACCTGGTCCACGCCGAACTCCTCGATCAGGGCGACCGGGTCGACGACGTTGCCCACCGACTTGCTCATCTTCTCGCCGCGGTTGAGCAGGAAGCCGTGCGCGAAAACCCTTCGCGGCAACTCGATTCCGGCCGACATCAGAAACGCCGGCCAGTACACGGTGTGAAACCGGATGATGTCCTTGCCGATCATGTGCAGGTCGGCCGGCCAGTAGCGGCGGAACATCTCCGAGTCGGTGTCCGGGTAGCCCACCCCGGTCAGGTAGTTGGTCAGCGCGTCGACCCAGACGTACATCACGTGGTCGGGATGCTCGGGCACCTGCACGCCCCAGTCGAACGAGGTGCGCGAGATGGACAGGTCGCGCAAGCCGCCCGCCACGAAACTGACGACCTCGTTGCGGCGCACCTCGGGCGCGATGAAGTCCGGGTTCGCCTCGTAGTGGGCCAGCAGCTTGTCGGCATACGCCGAGAGCCGGAAGAAGTAGGTCTGTTCCTCGGTCCAGGTCACCGGGGCGCCGGTTTCCACCGCCACCCGGGTCCCGTCGTCGAGGAGTCTGGTTTCCGATTCGACGAAAAACCGTTCGTCGCGCACCGAGTACCAGCCCGAGTAGGTGTCCAGGTAGATGTCGCCGGCGGCGGCCATCCGGCGCCAGATCTCTTTGGACGCCTCGTGGTGGTCGGGGTCAGTGGTCCGAATGAAGCGGTCGAAGGAGATGTTCAACCGCTCCTGCAGGCGCTGGAACATATCCGAATTGCGGCGGGCCAGCTCGGCCGTGCCGATGCCCTCGGCGGCCGCCGTCTCCACCATCTTGAGGCCGTGCTCGTCGGTGCCGGTCAGAAACCGCACGTCGAACCCGTCAAGCCGCTTGAACCGGGCGATCGCGTCGGTCGCGACGTATTCGTACGCGTGCCCGATGTGCGGATCGCCGTTCGGATAGGTGATTGCGGTGGTGACGTAATACGGCCTCATCGCAGTTCACCCTATTGTGTGCGCGTGAGTTCCAAACGCCAGCCGCCCCCGGCTCCCGAGCCCTTGAGCCCGCTCGTGGATGCGCACACCCACCTCGACGCGTGCGGCGCCACCGACGCCGAGGGAGTGCGGGCCATCGTCGACCGCGCGGCGGCGGTCGGGGTCGGTGCGGTCGTCACCATCGCCGACGACCTGGAGTCGGCGGGCTGGGTCACCCGCGCCGCCGAATGGGACCGGCGGGTTTATGCCGCAGCGGCCTTGCACCCGACCCGCGCCGACGCGCTCACCGAGGCCGCCCGCGCCGAGATCGAGCGCCTGGTGGCCCACCCCCGGGTGGTGGCGGTCGGCGAGACCGGCATGGACATGTATTGGCCCGGGCGGCTGGACGGCTGTGCCGAGCCCGCCGTGCAGCGGGAGGCCTTCGCCTGGCACATCGATCTGGCGAAGCGGTGCGGCAAACCGCTGATGATCCACAATCGGGAGGCCGACGCCGAGGTGCTCGACGTGCTCGCCGCCGAGGGCGCCCCGGACGTCGTGATCTTCCACTGCTTTTCCTCGGACGCCGCCATGGCGCGGCGCTGCGTGGACGCCGGATGGCTGCTGAGTCTGTCGGGCACCGCCAGCTTCCGCAACGCGCGCGCCCTGCGCGAGGCCGTCCCGTTGATTCCGCCGGAGCAGCTGCTGGTGGAAACCGATGCCCCTTTTTTGACACCGCATCCTTACCGAGGGGCGGCCAATGAGCCGTATTGCCTTCCTTATACTGTTCGGGCGATCGCCGAACTGGTGGATCGTCGCCCCGAGGAGCTGGCTCACGTCACGACGAGTAACGCTCGACGGGTGTACGGATTGGCCGCCGATTGAGGCGACTGACCTGGCGATTCCGTTGACACGCCGTGTCGCAGCCGCGCCAGAGTTGCCCAACATTGGCCAGTTCGTTACCGTCTTGTGATCGAACGGTATGGGCCTGCGGGCCCTTAATTTATGACCTGCTGCTAAATGAGTGGTTGCTGAGGGTTGGGTAGCGCGCGTTGAGTGTATTGACAAAACTTCATCAGAATCCTTCGCCGATGTTGCGTCTCGTGGTCGGAGGGCTGCTGGTAGTCCTGGCATTCGCGGGCGGATATGCGATCTCGGTGTGCAAGACGGTGACGTTGACCGTCGACGGTGTCGCCATGCAGGTGAAGACCATGAAGTCGCGGGTCATCGACGTCGTCGAGGAGAACGGCTTCGTCATCGACGACCGTGACGATTTGTACCCCGCCGCCGATGTCGCGGTTCACGACGCCGGCAAGATCGTGCTCCGGCGCAGCCGCCCGTTGCAGATCTCGCTGGACGGCCATGACACCAAGCAGGTGTGGACCACGGCGTCCACCGTCGACGAGGCGCTGGCCCAGTTGGCGATGACCGACACCGCCCCCGCCGCGGCCAACCGCGGTAGCCGCGTCCCGCTGGCCGGGATGGCGCTGCCTGTCGTCAGCGCGAAGACGGTCCGCATCAACGACGGCGGCGCCGTGCGCACGGTACATCTGGCGGCCCCGAACGTCGCCGGTCTGCTCAGCGCCGCCGGCGCGCCGCTGCTCGAGAGCGACCAGGTGGTGCCCGCCGCGACGACGCCGATCGTCGACGGAATGGAAGTCCAGGTGACCCGCAACCGGATCCAGCAGGTCACCGAGCGGATCCCGTTGCCGCCCAACGCGCGCCGGATCGAAGATCCGGAAATGAACATGAGCCGCCAGGTGGTCGAGGACCCGGGCAGCCCCGGCACTCAGGACGTCACCTTCTCGGTGGCCACCGTCAACGGGGTCGAGACCGGCCGCCTGCCGATCGCCAACACGGTGATCACGCCCGCCCGCGAATCGGTGGTGCGAGTCGGCACCAAGCCCGGCACCGAGGTGCCGCCGATCAGCGACGGCTCCATCTGGGATGCGATCGCCGGTTGTGAGGCCGGCGGAAACTGGGCGATCAACACCGGCAACGGGTATTACGGCGGTGTGCAGTTCGACCAGGGCACGTGGGAGCGCAACGGCGGGTTGCGGTTCGCCGCCCGCGCCGACCTCGCCACCCGCGAGGAGCAGATCACCGTCGCCGAGGTGACCCGAGAGCGCCAGGGTTGGGGTGCGTGGCCAGTGTGCAGCGGAAGAGCTGGTGCGCGCTGACCATCCGGCTACTCGGGCGCACGGAGATCAGGCGGCTGGCCAAAGAACTTGAGTTTCGGCCACGGAAATCGCTCGGCCAGAATTTCGTCCACGACGCCAACACGGTGCGCCGAGTGGTATCGACCTCCGGGATCGGTCGGTCCGACCACGTCCTGGAAGTGGGCCCCGGCCTCGGTTCGTTGACGCTCGCACTGCTGGACCGGGGCGCCCCCGTCACCGCCGTCGAAATCGATCCGGTGCTGGCCGAACGATTGCCGGACACCGTCGCCGAACACTCGCACAGCGAAATCCAGCGCCTGAGCGTGCTCAACCGCGATGTCTTGACCCTTCGCCGTGACGAACTGGACGTCCAGCCGACCGCCGTGGTCGCGAACCTGCCCTACAACGTCGCGGTCCCGGCGCTGTTGCACCTGCTCGCCGAGTTCCCGTCCATTCGGGTCGTAACGGTCATGGTGCAGGCCGAGGTCGCCGAACGCCTTGCCGCCGAACCCGGCGGCAAGGAGTACGGCGTGCCCAGCGTGAAGGTTCGCTTCTTCGGCACGGTTCGCCGTTGCGGCACGGTCTCGCCGACCGTGTTCTGGCCGATTCCCCGCGTCTACTCCGGACTGGTTCGCATCGACCGGTACGCGACCTCGCCGTGGCCCACCGCCGACGCGGTCCGGCGTCAGGTGTTCGAGCTGGTGGACATCGCCTTCGCTCAGCGCCGCAAGACCTGTCGCAACGCGTTCCTGGACTGGGCCGGCTCGGGCAACGAGTCGGCGGATCGGTTGCTGGCCGCCAGCATCGATCCCGCGCGCCGCGGCGAGACGCTCTCCATCGACGACTTCGTGCGGTTGTTGCAGCGCTCCGCCGATCGCTCCCACAGCGCCGCCGCGACGAGCCCCCACACCACCTCGGCCGGCTGAACGCCGAAAGTCCGGGCGCCGCTACGTGGTCGGCCGGTCGCAGCGATAGTCTGCTGCGGTGTCCGCGTCTGACGGCAATACCGCTGCGGCTTGGGTGCCCACCGGGTCGGTCACCGTTCGGGTGCCCGGAAAAGTCAACCTCTACCTGGCGGTCGGTGACCGCCGCGAGGACGGCTATCACGAGCTGACGACGATATTCCAGGCCGTCTCGCTGCTCGACGAGGTGACCGTGCGCAATGCCGATGTGCTCTCACTCCAGATCGTCGGCGAGGGCGCCGACAAACTACCCACCGATGAACGCAACCTCGCCTGGCAGGCGGCGGAACTGATGGCCGAACACGTCGGCCGGGCACCGGACGTGTCGATCATGATCGACAAGTCGATACCGGTGGCCGGCGGCATGGCCGGCGGCAGCGCCGACGCGGCGGCGGTGCTGGTCGCCATGAACTCCCTGTGGGAACTCAACGTGCCCCGCCGCGACCTGCGCATGCTCGCCGCGCGGCTGGGCAGCGACGTGCCGTTCGCGCTGCACGGCGGCACCGCGTTGGGCACCGGGCGGGGTGAGGAGCTGGCGACGGTGTTGTCGCGCAACACCTTCCACTGGGTTTTGGCGTTCGCCGACAGCGAGCTGCTCACGCCGGCGGTCTTCACCGAACTGGACCGGCTCCGGGAGGCGGGGGATCCGCCGCGGCTGCCCGCGCCCGGGCCGGTGCTGGCCGCCCTGGCCGCCGGCGATGCCGAGCAGCTCGCCCCGCTGCTGGGCAACGAGATGCAGGCGGCCGCGGTGAGCCTGAATCCCGGTCTGCGGCGCACGTTGCGGGCCGGCGTGGACGCCGGCGCGCTGGCGGGCATCGTCTCCGGCTCGGGCCCGACGTGTGCCTTCTTGTGCCCCTCGGCCGCCGCGGCGGTCGATGTCGGCACCGAGGTGTCCGGAGCGGGGGTGTGCCGCACGGTGCGGGTCGCCAGCGGGCCGGTGGTCGGGGCGCGGGTGGTCCCCGCGCCCACCGAGGTGTGAATATTTTCCCATTTTGCGCATTGGTTTTGCGCTTCCCTAAGAGGAGCTTAAGATAATGCGCGGTGACGGGAAGCGTTGAGCAAGATCACTTAATTCCATCGTCCGCCGGGCGCGCCGGCGGGCGATTAATGCATACGGCCCGACAAGGTTTGTCGGGCCTGTTTCACGCTTGCCGGGCGACCGCCCGTCGCCCTGGTGCGGCGGGCGGGGGCGCATCACCGATCCGAGACCTAACCGCCGCCCAACCGTGTTTGCGTGCTTGCGGCGAAGTGTTACCCAGCGGGCGGAATATGAGATTTCGGGCGTTGGGACGAGGGCTGGAACCGAGGAGGTTTTTGTGAGCAGGTTTACCGAGAAGATGTACCGCAATGCCCGGTCCGTGACGACGGGCATGGTTACCGGTGAACCTCACGAACCGGTCCGCCACACCTGGGGCGAGGTCCACGAGCGCGCGCGTCGTATCGCGGGCGGCCTGGCCGCCGCGGGCATCGGGCCCGGCGACGCGGTCGGCGTGCTCGCCGGCTTCCCGGTGGAGATCGCGCCGACGGCTCAGGGCCTGTGGATGCGCGGCGCCAGCCTGACCATGCTGCACCAGCCCACACCGCGCACCGACCTGGCCGTGTGGGCTGAGGACACCATGAACGTCATCGGCATGATCGAGGCGAAGGCCGTCGTCGTGTCGGAGCCGTTCCTGGTGGCCATCCCGGTGCTCGAGGAGAAGGGCATCAAGGTCGTCACGGTGGCCGACCTGCTCACCGCGGAGCCGATCGACCCCGTCGAGGTCGGCGAGGACGCGCTGGCGCTGATGCAGCTGACGTCCGGCTCGACCGGTTCCCCCAAGGCGGTGCAGATCACCCACCGCAACATCTACTCCAACGCCGAGGCGATGTTCATCGGCGCCCAGTACGACGTCGACAAGGACGTCATGGTGAGCTGGCTGCCCTGCTTCCACGACATGGGCATGGTCGGCTTCCTCACCATCCCGATGTACTTCGGCGCCGAGCTGGTCAAGGTCACCCCGATGGACTTCCTGCGCGACACGCTGCTGTGGGCCAAGCTCATCGACAAGTACAAGGGCACCATGACCGCGGCGCCCAACTTCGCCTACGCGCTGCTGGCCAAGCGGCTGCGCCGGCAGGCCAAGCCCGGCGATTTCGACCTGTCGACGCTGCGCTTCGCGCTGTCCGGCGCCGAGCCCGTCGAACCCGCCGACGTCGAGGACCTGCTCGATGCCGGCAAGCCGTTCGGCCTGAATGCGTCGGCGATCCTGCCGGCCTACGGCATGGCCGAAACCACGCTGGCCGTGTCGTTCTCGGAGTGCAACGCCGGTCTGGTCGTCGACGAGGTCGACGCCGACCTGCTGGCCGCCCTGCGTCGTGCCGTGCCCGCCACCAAGGGCAACACCCGCAGGCTGGCCACGCTCGGCCCGCTGCTGCAGGATCTCGAGGCGCGCATCATCGACGAGAACGGCGATGTGATGCCGCCCCGCGGGGTCGGCGTGATCGAGCTGCGCGGCGAGTCGCTGACGCCCGGCTACCTGACCATGGGCGGCTTCATCTCGGCCCAGGACGAGAACGGCTGGTATGACACCGGCGACCTCGGCTACCTGACCGAAGAGGGCCACGTGGTGGTGTGCGGCCGCGTCAAGGACGTCATCATCATGGCCGGCCGCAACATCTATCCGACCGACATCGAGCGCGCCGCCTGCCGCGTCGAGGGGGTGCGGCCCGGCTGCGCCGTCGCGGTGCGCCTGGACGCCGGCCACTCCCGCGAGACGTTCGCCGTGGCCGTGGAGTCCAACGCTTTTCAGGACCAGGCCGAGGTGCGTCGCATCGAGCACCAGGTCGCCCGCGAGGTGGTGGCGGAGGTCGACGTGCGGCCGCGCAACGTGGTGGTGCTCGGTCCCGGGACCATTCCGAAGACGCCGTCGGGCAAGTTGCGCCGATCCAACTCGGTCACCCTGGTCACCTAGGGTTTTGCCCTTACCAGGCGTGGACGCGGTTCTGCGCGGGCTCTAACCCCAGTTCGATCAGCAATTCGGTTGCGTCCGCGGCCTGTTCGCAGATCGTGGGGACTTCGGTGCGCTCGGCGGCATTGAAGTTTTCCAGCACGAACGCCGCCGGGTCTTTGCGTCCCGGCGGACGGCCGATGCCGATGCGGACCCGTTGAAAGTCTTTGCTGCCCAGGGCGTTAGCCAACGAACGCAGCCCGTTGTGGCCGCCTTCGCCGCCGCCGATCTTGAGCCGGATGCGGCCAAAGTCCAAGTCGAGATCGTCGTGGATGACGATGATGTCGCCCGGCGTCACCGAGTAGAACTTCGCCAGCGGGCCGACCTGGCGGCCGGATTCGTTCATGTAGCAGCGCGGCTTGGCCACGACCACCGAGTGCCCGACGAGGCGGCCGCTGACGATTTCGGCGCCGGAACGCTTGTGCGCCTTGAACTTCGAACCCATCCGCGCCGCGAGCAGGTCGGCAACCATGAACCCGACATTGTGTCGGGTGCGGGCGTAGTTGTCTCCGGGATTGCCCAGGCCGACGACCAGCAACGGCTCGGCCATGTTGCGATCCGCCTACTCGGACTCGGCTTCGGAGGCCTCTTCTTCGCCGGCCTCTTCGGCTTCGCCCTCGGCCGGCGCGGCCTCCTCGGTGACCTCGCCCGCGCCCTCTTCGGCCAGCTCCTCGGCCGTCGGCGCGTTAACCACGTTGACCACAAGCATTTCCGGGTCGGAGATCAGGTTGACACCCTTGGGCAGGGAGATCTGTCCGGCGGTGAACTGGGTGCCGGGCTCGGTGTCCTCGACCGACACCGTCAGCTGCTCGGGGATCGACATGGCGTCGGCCTCGACCTCGATGGTGCTGGTTTCCTGGGTCACCAGCGTGCCGGGCGCGGCGTCGCCCTCGATGACGACGCGGACCTCGACGACGACCTTCTCGCCGCGCCGCACGACCAACAGGTCGGCGTGCTGAATGGTGCGGCGGATGGGGTGAATGTCGAGCGACTTGGTCAGCGCCAGCTGCTCCTTGCCCTCGATGTCGAGGGTCAGCACCGCGTTCGTGCCGGCGTGCCGCAACACGGCCGCAAAGTCATGGCCGGGCAGTTCTAGGTGCTGAGGGTCGGCGCCGTGGCCGTAGAGGACGGCCGGGATCTTGCCGTCGCGGCGTGCTCGCCGGGACGCACCCTTGCCGGTCTCGGCGCGCACCGTGACCTTGAGCTGGTTGAGGGTTTTGGCAGCCATCGTGTCGCTCCTGTGTGTGCTCTGTGGTTCGGGGCACGGCCAGGGTCACGACAGATCGTCGGTCTCCGTCGATAACGGTGCTGGCCAGCCAGCCACCCTCGCCGTGACGCCCGGTCAGGTTAGCGCATGTGCACCTCAGAGGGGAAATTCGGCGCGGGCGTGGTCTCGGCGCCCGGCGCGGAGCGCGTGGTCGGGCCGCGGACGCCACGCTTGTCACTTCTGTCACTCCCGTCGCTCTTCCGGGAGATGTTGCAAGTGCCCACCTCCGAGCGACAAAGGGGCGCCGCGCGGAAGGCGAGGCGAGGTGCGGCGGGCGCCCGCGGTTGTCGCTCGGAGGTGGGCAAAAGGCCCACCCCCTCGGCCAGGACACCTGGGGCCAGCGTGGCCCATGTGACTGCAGGGGGGGACTTCAGAGGGGGAACTGCGTCTTCGTGAGCTGCTCGGACAGCGCCCACAGTTCGGCGGCGGTGGCCGCGTCCTTGGCCCGCCGGCTACGCCCCACCGGTTGGGTGCGGCCCAGATAGCCGAATCGCGGGCCGACGAAGGTGTCACCGGGCAAATCCTGTGACGCCGCGTACAGCGTTTGCCGCGCGCCAAAATCGGCGTCGGTGGCGACCACCCGGGTCGCGGCCGACATCAGCGCGTCACCCAACTTGCGGCCGGAGGCGCCCTGCAGGTTGGTGTGCGAGTAGCCGGGATGGACCGCGATCGCGCGCAGCGGGGATCCGGCCGCGGCCAGGCGTCGCTGCAACTCACTGGTGAACAGCAGGTTGGCGAGCTTGGACTGGCTGTAGGCCAGCCACGGCGAGTACCGGCGCGCCTGCCAGTTCAGGTCGTCGAGCCTGATGCGTCCCGGCCAGTGCGCCATCGACGACACGGTCACCACCCGGTCGCTCAGCTTGGGCAGCAGCAGGTTCGTGAGCGCGAAATGGCCCAGGTGGTTGGTGCCGATCTGGCTCTCGAAGCCGTCGACGGTCAAGGAGAACGGGGCCGCCATGATGCCGGCGTTGTTGATCAGCACGTCGGCCGTGCCCACCCCGTCGGCGAACCGGCGCACCGACGACAGGTCCTGCAGGTCGAGTTCACGCACCTCGACCCGGCCGGCCATGGTCCGGGCGGCGGTCTCGCCCTTGCGGATGTCGCGCACGGCCATGACGATCGTGGCCCCGCGGCGCGCCAGTTCGCGTGCGGTCACGGCGCCCAACCCGCTGTTGGCGCCGGTGATGATGACGGTTCGTTCGGCGAACGACGGAAGGTCTGCGGCGGTCCAGTTCGTCATGGCTGAACAGTACCGACATCGGAGGCCAGCGGCAGGGTCGTCGGTCCGGTGATGCCGCTGATGGCTTTCCACGGTGCGGGTCCGGTGCGGCGGGGGGTGGGCATGCGTCGGGTGATCACCCGCAGCGCCTCGGTCAATTCGAGGCGCGCGAGGTGGGCGCCGAGGCAAAAGTGCACGCCGCCACCGAAGGTGAGCATCGCCGGCGGGTCTTCACGCGTGATGTCGACGCGGTCGGGCCGGTCGTACACGCTCGCGTCGCGATTGGCCGCGGCGGTATTGGCGAGCACCAGGGTGCCGGCGGGAATGCACACCCCGGCCAGCTCGACGCCTTCGACGGTTTCCCGGATGGTGCCGAAAACGATTGGGTAGTAACGCATCAGCTCGTGAACCGCGTTGGCGGCCAGCTCGGGGTGCTGGGCGAGCAGCGCCCACTGGTCGGGCTGGTCGGCCAACACCTGCACCGCCGCGGCGAGCTGGTTGCGGGTGGTGTCGGTACCGGCGCCGAGCAGCGTCGCGCACAGCATGAGCAGTTCGTCGTGGGTGAGCCGGTCTCCATCATCTTCGGTCCGGATGAGCTCCGAGATCAGGTCGTCGGACAGCGACGCGCGCCGCCGCGCGATCAACTCCTCGAGGTAGGCGTCGAGTTGATCCCATGCGGCCAGGATCGCCGGACCGTCTTCGGCGACGTTCCAATCGAAGATCTTCTTGATGTCATCGGTCCAGTCGCTGAACAGGTGCCAATCCTCCGGCGGCGCACCCAGCAACGCGCAGATGACCGGCGTCGGGTAGCGGCGAGCGATGTCGGCGACGACGTCGCAGTGCCCCGCGTTGGTGAGCGGGTCGACCAGGCCGTCGATGATCTCGATGACGAGGGCGCGCAGCCGCTCCGCGCCCCGCGGTGCGAAGGCCTTCGACACCAGGCGGCGCAGCCGGTGATGCGCGGCGCCGTCGAGTCCGAGGATGTTGCTGATGGCCCTGTCCCACAGCGGGCCGGAGGTAACGCCTTGCAGGCCGAGCCCGAGGCCGTGCGCGGTGACGAATCGGCTGTCACGCAACACCGTCCGGACCAGCTCGTAACTCAACACCTCCGGTCCGTGGGGGCCGACCGCGATCGGGGAGAGCTCGCGGGCGTCGTCGATGACGCGGTGCGCCGCGTCGGGGTCGGTGAGGTGGTCGTAGGCGATGACGGGAAGGCCGGCGTCGAAAACGTTCGGGCATCCGCTGATGAGAGTGGTCATGGCAGTCGACTATCCGGCGCCGCGCGGCCGAGACCATCCGCCCTGGCGCGTAGATCTACGGCCCGAGGGTCGTAGATCCGCGCGCCGCGCGAAGGCGATCTGCGCGTATTGGCCGATGTTTTGCCTAGTCGGCGGAGGCGATGCTGACTAACATGAGCCAACATGCGGAAATACCGTCGCTAACCTGGGACGATTTGGGCGTGGTCGAGTTGCTGCCGACCGGAACGGTGACGTTGCTGCTGGCCGATGTCGAGGGCTCGACGCGGCTGTGGGAAACGCGGCCCGAGGAGATGACGGCCGCGCTGGTCCAGCTGAACAAGACGGTGAACGAGGCGATCGCCTCGCACGACGGGGTGCGCCCGCTCGAACAGGGTGAGGGCGACAGCTTTGTGGCCGCCTTCGCGCGGGCGTCCGACGCGGTGGCCTGTGCGGTGGAGTTGCAGCGGGCCCCGCTGGCCCCGATCCGGCTGCGCATCGGAATCCACACCGGCGAGATCCAGCTGCGCGACGACGCCAACTACGCCGGCCCGACGATCAATCGCACCGCGCGGCTACGCGACTTGGCGCATGGTGGTCAGACGGTGTTGTCGGGGGTGACCGAATCGCTGGTCGTCGACCGCCTTCCCGAGGACGTCTGGCTGGCCGATCTGGGCAGCCATCCCTTGCGAGACCTCCCGCGTCCCGAACGGGTCGTGCAGGTGTGTCATCCCGATCTGCGCAACGAGTTCCCGCCGCTGCGCGTCCGCACAGCTGTTGTGGCGCAGAACCTTCCCGCCCAGTTGACGAGCTTTGTCGGCCGCCAAGCGCAACTGGGCGAGTTGCGGGACATCGTCACCGCCAACCGGCTGGTGACGCTGACCGGAGCCGGCGGCGCGGGAAAGACCAGGCTGGCCGTCGAAAGCGGCGCACGAGTGGCCGCGGACTTCTCCGATGGGGTCTGGTACGTCGACCTCGCGCCGATCACCATCCCCGAAGTGGCGCCGGTGACCGTGGCCCGCACGCTCGGACTGCCCGATCAACCGGGCCGCTCCACCATGGATCTGCTCGTTCGGTTCTTCGGCGACAAGAAGGTATTGCTGTTGCTCGACAATTGTGAGCACCTGCTTGACGCGTGCGGCGCGATGGTCGTCGAATTGCTGGCGGCCTGCCCACGATTGACGATCCTGGCCACCAGCCGCGAGCCGCTGGGCTTGCCCGGGGAGTTGAGCTGGCGGGTTCCGTCGTTGTCCCTTGCCGACGAGGCCATCGAATTGTTCATCGACCGGGCGCGGCGTGCTCGCCCCGAATTCGTTGTGACAGAGGAAAACCGGGCACTGCTCGAGCAGATCTGCGAGCGTCTGGACGGCATGCCATTGGCGATCGAGCTCGCCGCCGCGCGGGTTCGGGCGCTGTCGTTGCATCAGATCGTGGACAGCCTGCATGACCGGTTCCGGTTGCTCACCGGGGGTGCGCGCACCGCGGTGCGCCGCCAGCAGACGCTGCGAGCCTCGGTGGATTGGTCGCACGCGCTACTGACGGAACCGGAGCAGGTGCTGTTTCGGCGGCTGGCCGCGTTCGCCGGCGGTTTCGACCTGGATGCTGCCCAAGCCGTCGGCGCCGACAGCGATGTCGAAAGCTACCAGCTGCTGGATCAATTGAGCTTGCTGGTCGACAAATCTCTCGTCGTCGCCGACGACACCGCCGACGGGATGCGCTACCGCTTGCTGGAGACGGTGCGCCAGTACGCCCAGGAAAAGCTTGGTGAGTCCGGTGAGGCCGACGAGGTTCGCACGCGCCACCGCGACTACTACACGGCCAGGGCCATTGACTTAGAGTCACATGGGTTGAGCGGCCTTGAGGCGCTGTTGAATTGGGCGCAAAGCGAAATCGACAACCTGCGAGCCGCCTACAGCTGGAGCCTGGAGAAATCCGAGCCGGAGATTGCGCTGGAGCTGGTGTCCGCGGTACAGCAGGTCTGGATCCGCTGCGGGCGGTTCCGGGAAGGACTGGCGGGGTTCGACGCGCTATTGACCGACGAAACGCGATCGCACGTCACGCCCGCGGCCTGGGTGCGCGGGGTCGCCTATCACGGTGTGCTGTGCGCGTGGGCGGGGGCCCGCGGGGATGTGGACCGTTCCCGCGAGGCGTTGGCGATCGCTCGTGAGCTCGACGTCCCGGCGTTGCTCGCCCTGGCCCTGGTGGGGCGGGGCGCGTTGGCACTCTACGAGGTCGACAAACTCGAATCCTACGTTGACGAGGCCATCGACCTGGTTCGTGCGATCGATGATCGGTGGAGTCTGTGTCAGACTCTTGCCTATCTGGCGGTGACGAATTGCTATGCAGGTGAACCTATTCCGATGCGGGCGGCGGCGGAAGAAGGACGTGACCTTGCTGACGCGCTCGGCGATCGGTTCTTCTCCCGGAACTGTCGGACGTGGTTGGGCCTGGCGCTGTGCATGCAGGGCAATCTCACCGAGGCGCAAGAGGTCCTGCATGCGTTGGCCGAGGAAGCAGAGGCTGCCCGCGATCTCCCGATGACGGTCTTCGGTCAAGTGGGCTATGGACAGGTGCTCGCCTTCCAGGGGCGGGCGGCCACCCTGCTAACGTCTGCGCAATCCGCACTCAATGCCGCCGAGGCCATGGGTGGACTCTACGGAGACACCATGTATGCGATGTTTGCGTATGCGGCCCTGATTACCGGCGATGCCGCGGGCGCACGGCAGGCCGCCGAAGAGGCGTGGCGGCATACGGTTCCGGCGCGCGAGCTCTACGCGAGGTGTTTCAATCCGATGGCTGAGGCCGCGCTGGCATGCGGTGACGTCGCCGCCGCCCGCCGTTGGGTCGATGACACCGTCGCGGTGGTCCCGGGTTGGCACCAAATGGGTGCGCGAACGGTGCGGGCGCACATCGCGTTAGCCCAGGGCGATCTCGACCAGGCCGAGCGCGACGCACACGAAGCCCTCGTGATCGCCGCCCGCACCCAGGGATATCTGCGGGTGGCCGACGCGTTGGAATGCCTCGTCCGATTGGCGGCCGACGTCGGCACCCATTCATACGGGGCCCGCCTGCTCGGCGCGTCCGCCGCGATCCGCGAGCGCATGGGTCATGCCCGCTTTGCGTTGTATCAGGAGGGCTACGACTCGGCGGTAGCGGCCATACGAGAAGGATTGGGGCAGAATGTCTTTGACGCCGCATGGGACGAGGGCGCCGCACTGTCCACCAAAGAGGCGATCGCCTACGCGCAACGCGGGCATGGCGAACGCAAACGCCCGAGTAGCGGCTGGGAATCGCTGACGCCCATGGAAAACGATGTTGTACGCCTGGTCCGTGAAGGACTGGGCAACAAGGACATCGGCGCGCGGCTTTTCATCTCGCCGCGCACCGTTCAGACGCACCTCACCCACGTCTACTCGAAGCTCGGCCTGACATCCCGGGTCCAGTTGGTGCAGGAAGCGGGCCGTCGCTCCTGAATCTATTTCGCCGCGACGACGAATCCGCGGATGATCGCGTCGATGTCCGTCGACTCCGCGGCGGCCTGGTTGGCCATGCTGGTGATGGTCAGCTGCACCAGGTAGCGCTTGCGGTCCGGCGGCGGCCCGGTGGGGATGACGATTCGGTTCCAGCTGTGTAGCCGCATACCGTCGAGGTCGTAGCTGCCCTGGATCATCGACGACGGGAAGCCGTTGTACGGCGCGCCCGAGGCGTCCAGCTGCTTGAAGTTCTCGAATAGGTGCGCATCGTCGTTGCCGTGCTTGATGACTTCGGCCGGGTCGAAATCCCCGTTCAGCTGGAAGACCACCAGCCGCGCCGTCGGAAATTTACCGCCCTTGGAGATGATCAAGGTTTGCGGTGTGATGTTGGGACTGGTGAACGGCGCCCAGCCCTGCGGCGTCGGGATCGAGATCGTCAGGCCGGGAACGGATCCCGGTGCCACGGGTTGGCCGGTAACCCCGATGCTTTGCAGATACTGCGACAGGGGGACCGGCTTTGCCGTCGGGGTGGTGGTAGAGGTCGTCGGCGTCTTCGACAAGATCGATTGATAGTCAGGAGCTTTCGGGGCGCACCCGGCGGCCGACACGGCCAGTGCAACTATCGCGGCACCGGCCGCGCAGCTGCCGAACCGATTCACAGAATCTCGCGGACCGCGTCGATCGGGCGGGCCAGCCGAGTGCCCTTCGTCGTGACGACGAAGGGCCGTTCGATCAGGATCGGGTGTTCGACCATGGCGTCGAGCAATTGTTCATCGGTCGCGTCGGCGAGATTGAGCTCCTCATACAGCGATTCACGCTTGCGCACCGCCGTACGCACGTCGATGCCGGCGTCGCGAATCATCTTCACCAGCTCGGCACGCGACGGTGGGTTCTTCAGGTACTCGACGACTTCGGGCTCAAGGCCGCTGTCGCGCAACAGGTCCAGTGTCTTGCGGGAGGTGCTGCAGCGGGGGTTGTGGTAGATGACGGTGTCGGCCATTTAGGCGTCCCCGTCGAACAGCCCTGTGACCGAGCCGTTTTCGAACACAGCACGGATGGTGCTGGCCAGCAGTGGCGCGATGGACAGGACCGTCAGCTGCGGGAAACGCTTCTCCTCACCGATCGGCAAGGTGTTCGTCACGATCACCTCCCGGGCGCCGCAGCCGGCCAGCCGCTCGGCCGCCGGGTCGGAGAGCACACCGTGCGTCGCGGCGATCACCACGTCGGCCGCGCCGTCGTCGTGCAGCAGCTTGACCGCGCCGGCGATGGTGCCACCCGTGTCGATCATGTCGTCGATCAAAACGCAGGTGCGTCCCGCCACCTCACCGACGACGCGGTTGGACACCACCTGGTTGGGCACCCGCGGGTCGCGGGTCTTGTGGATGAACGCCAGCGGGACACCGCCCAGGGCGTCGGCCCATTTTTCGGCGATGCGCACCCGGCCGGAGTCGGGGGAGACGACCACCATGTTGCCGTCGGGGTAGTTGTCCCGGATGTAGCCGGTGAGCAGGTTCTGCCCGCGCATGTGATCGACGGGCCCGTCGAAGAAGCCCTGGATCTGATCGGTGTGCAGGTCGACGGTCACGATCCGGTCGGCGCCGGCGGTCTTGAGCAGGTCGGCGACCAGGCGCGCCGAGATCGGTTCGCGGCCGCGGTGCTTCTTGTCTTGGCGGGCGTAGGGGTAGAACGGCATGACGGCGGTGATCCGCTTGGCGCTGCCCCGCTTGAGCGCGTCGATCATGATGAGCTGTTCCATCAGCCAGTTGTTCACCGGCGCCGGCGCCGACTGCAACACGAAGGCGTCGCACCCGCGGACCGATTCGTGGAACCGGACGAAGATCTCGCCGTTGGCGAACTCGCGCGCGGTCTGCGCGGTGACGTGGACGTCGAGCTCCTTGGCCACCTGCTCGGCCAGCTCGGGGTGCGCCCGACCGGAGAAGAGCATCAAATTTTTGCGGTTATCGGTCCAGTCGTGGCTCACCGTGCTGCCCTTGCCGTTCGGATCCCAATGGAAGTGCCCATCGTACGAAGCGAATCGTACGGAAATGTGGCCGGGTTGCCAGCTACCGACGTCACGATGTCTGTTCGGTTTCTGCGGCGGGCGGCTGGCCGGTGGCCTTTTCGGCGGCCTCGGCCGCTTGCGCGGCGGCGCTGCCGGGGCGCTTGCGGTGCACCCAGCCCTCGATGTTGCGTTGCGGACCTGCGGAGACCGCCAGCGTTCCCGGCGGGACGTCGTTGCGCACCACGGTGCCCGCGCCGGTGTAGGCGCCGTCGCCGACCGTCACCGGAGCCACGAACATGGTGTCCGACCCGGTGCGGACGTGCGAACCGATGGTGGTCCGCCGCTTGGATTCGCCGTCGTAGTTGACGAACACGCTGGACGCGCCGATGTTGCTGTGCTCGCCGATGTCGGCGTCCCCGACATAGGTCAGGTGCGGCACTTTGGAGCCGGTGCCGATGGTGGAGTTCTTGGTCTCGACGAACGCGCCCAGCTTGCCGTCGTCGCCCAGCACGGTGCCGGGCCGCAGGTAGGTGAACGGGCCGACGGTGGCCCCGGCGCCGATGGACGACGAGGTGCCGTGGGTCCGCACCACCGAGGCGCCGTCGCCGACGCTGACGTCGGTCAGGGTGGTGTCCGGGCCAACGACGCAGTGCCCGCCGACCTGGGTGCGGCCCAGCAGCTGAGTCCCGGGGTGGATCACGGTGTCGCGGCCGATCGTCACGTCGACGTCGATCCAGGTGGTGGCCGGGTCGACGATGGTGACGCCGGCCATCTGGTGGGCGGCGACGATGCGCCGGTTGAGCTCGGCGCCCAGCTGCGCGAGCTGGACCCGGTTGTTGACGCCGGCCACCAGCGCGCTGTCGTCGACGTGGCGGGCGTGGATCGCCAGGCCGTCGCCGCGCAGGATGGCGATGACGTCGGTCAGATACAGCTCCTGCTGGGCGTTGTTGGAGCTCAACCGGTTCAGCGCCGAGCGCAACGCCGCGATGTCGAAGGCGTAGACGCCGGCGTTGACCTCGCGGATCTCGCGCTGGGATTCGGTGGCGTCGGCGTGCTCCACGATCGCCGTGACCTGGTTGTCCTGGGTGCGCAGGATGCGGCCGTAGCCGCTGGGGTCGCTCAACGTCGTGGTCAGCACCGTGGCCGCGGCCGGCGCCGCGCTATGGGCGGCGATGAGGTCGGCGAGGGTGTCGGCGTCCAGCAGCGGGGTGTCGCCCGAGGTGACGACGACCACCCCGGCGTAGTCCTCGGGCAGCGCGGACAGGCCGCACAGGACGGCGTCGCCGGTGCCCCGCGGCCGGTCCTGCAGGGCCACGTCGATGGGGCGTCCGAGGGCGTCGGCCCAGTCGGCGACGAGCGGGGCGATGCGCTCGTGATCGTGGCCCAGCACCACGGCCAGGTGCTGCGGCGCCACCTTGGCGATCGCGTGCAGGAGGTGGGACAGCATGCTGCGCCCGCCGATGGTGTGCAGCACCTTCGGGGTGTCCGACCGCATCCGGGTGCCGGGCCCGGCCGCGAGCACCACGACCGCGGTATCACCAGGAGACGACATCAACCCTCCTTTTCGGGTTCGTCCCGCGCGGGCTGCGCGCGGAAGCGCCGACACGCCGTCAAGCGTGTCACCTCATCTGCGGTGAAGGCAAAAAATCGAGCCGCGGGAGACCCGCGCCCGATTCGGAGGAAGCTCCGTCGCCAGGACTCGAACCTGAACTATCTGAACCAAAATCAGAGGTGCTGCCGATTACACCACGACGGATCGCCAAGAAGACTTTAGTCGGCTTAGTCGGATGACGATGCGGGGCGCTTGCGGCCCACCGAACCGCCCACCGCCCGATACGCTGATTGACGTGGCCGTGCTGGACCCCCAAACGCAAAAAGGACCCGACAAAGAGGTGCGGGCGCCGCGCGCGCGGATGACCGGCACCGAACGCCGCCAACAACTCATCGGCATCGCGCGTTCGCTGTTCGCCGAGCGCGGGTATGAAGGCACCTCGATCGAGGAGATCGCGCTGCGGGCCAACGTGTCCAAGCCGGTCGTCTACGAGCATTTCGGGGGCAAAGAGGGCCTCTATGCCGTGGTCGTCGACCGGGAGATGTCGGCGCTGCTGGACGGCATCACCTCGTCGCTGACCAACAACCGCTCCCGGGTGCGGGTCGAGCGGGTCGCCCTTGCCCTGCTCACCTACGTCGAAGAGCGCACCGACGGCTTCCGGATCATGATCCGCGACTCGCCGGCCGCGATCAGCTCGGGCACCTACTCGAGCCTGCTCAACGACGCCGTCAACCAGGTCAGCTCCATCCTGGCCGGTGATTTCTCCCGTCGCGGCCTGGATCCGGGCCTGGCTCCTCTCTACGCCCAGGCGCTGGTGGGCTCGGTGTCCATGACCGCGCAGTGGTGGCTCGACACCCGCGAGCCCAAGAAGGAAGTGGTGGCCGCGCACCTGGTCAACCTCATGTGGAACGGGCTGATCGGGCTGGAGGCCGACCCCCGCCTGCAGGACGAGTAGACCGCTTCGCGCGCGTAACGGCACGGCGATAATCGGTCGGAATTTTCGCCGTGGCGTTACGCCCGACGAGTAGACCGCGACGGGCTACCCGCAGTCACGCGCCATCAGGTCGGCGACGGTCTCGCGGCGAACCAGTTCGCGGGCCCGGCCATCCTTGACGGCCACCAGCGACGGCCTGCCGACCATGTTGTAGTTGGACGCCATGCTGTGGTGGTAGGCGCCGGTGCACGCCACGGCCAGCAGGTCGCCGGGGCGCAGATCCGCCGGCAACTCGATGTCGCGGGCGATCTCGTCGCCCGATTCACAGTGCCGGCCGGCCACGGTGACGGTTTGCTTGAGCCCCAGCGGATGCCGGTTGGCCAGCGCGACGGCGTACTGCGCGCCGTACAGCGCCACCCGCGGGTTGTCGCTCATGCCGCCGTCGACGGCGACGAAGGTGCGACCGCCGCATTGCGTCTTCACCGAGCGCACCCGATACAGGGTCACGCCGGCGCGGCCGCTGATGGCCCGGCCCGGTTCCACCACGATCTGCGGGCGGGGGAACTGCTCGGCGGCGCAGGCCTCGTCGAGGGCGTCCTCGATCGCCGCGGCCAGCTCGTCGAGATCCAGCTCGCGGTCGCCGGGGACGTATGGGATCGCATGTCCGCCACCGATGTTCAGCTCGGTGAGGATGACGCCGTGCCGGGCCCGGATGTCGGCCATTGCGGCGATCATCCGCCGAATGGCCTCGCCGTACAGGGCGGCGTCGCTGACCTGCGAGCCGATGTGGCAGTGCAGGCCGACCAGGTCGAGCATGGGGTGCGCCAGCACGCGGGCCACGGCGTCGGCGGCGTGGTCGCCGGCGAGCGTGAAGCCGAACTTCTGGTCGCTGACGCCGGTGGTGACGGCGCGGTGCCCGTGGATGTCTATGTCGGGCGTCACCCGGATGAGCACCCGCTGGCGCCGCCGCGCCAGCCCGGCGAGGTAGGCGATCTCCATGCAGGAGTCCACCACGATGCGCCCCACCCCGGCGCCCACGGCGTCGCGCAGCTCGTCGGGCGATTTCGCGTTGCCGTGCATGACGATGCGGGCCGGGTCCACGCCGCCGGCCAGGGCCGTGGCCAGTTCACCGGCCGAGCAGACGTCGACGCCGAGGCCCTCGTCGCGGGCCCAGCGGGCCACCGCGGTGGTCAGCAGCGACTTGCCGGCGTAGACGACCACTGTGTTCCCAGCGCCGCCTAGCGTCTTGCGATAGCGGCGGGCGCGATGCCGGAAGTCGGCTTCGTCGATCACGTAGGCCGGGGTGTTGAATTCGTCGGCGATATCGGCCAGCGCCACACCGCCGACGCACAGCCTGCCCTCCTCGTCGGGATGGGCGGTCAGCGGCCAGATCGCCGGGTCGAAGCGCGGCGGAGCCGCGTGGCCGAGCGACGGCAGAATGTCCAGCAATGTCATGAATCCAACGTGCGCCCGCGGGCGCACGCGTAGAGCTTTCTTGACGATCCCTTGACGACGCCGAGCCCGATATTGACGCGGATCGGCGTGTCCGGCGGTCCCCCCGCCCGGCGACGGCGAGCGCCGCGTCGGCGGGAGGAAGGAGCCGGGCAAGCCGCCCTAGAATGGAATCCATCATGACCGCACCGGGGGCTGCTCGCCCAGAAACCCCGATCGCGGGGCTCGTTGAATTGGCGCTCACCGCGCCGACCTTCCAGCAGCTGATCGACAGCGCGGCCGCGTCGCCGGCCGAGCTGCACCTGGTGGGTCCAGCCAGCGCACGGTTGTTCGTGGCCAGCGCGCTGGCGCGGTTGGGTCCTTTGCTGGTAGTCACCGCGACCGGGCGCGAAGCCGACGACCTGACCGCTGAACTGCGCGGCGTCTTCGGCGATGCCGTCGCGGTCTTCCCGTCCTGGGAGACGCTGCCGCACGAGCGCCTCTCGCCGGGCGTCGACACCGTCGGCGCCCGGCTGACCGTGCTGCGCCGCCTGGCCCACCCCGACGACGCGCGGCTGGGCCCTCCCCTTCAGGTCGTGGTCACCGCGGCCCGCTCGCTGCTGCAGCCGATGACACCGCAGCTCGGCCTGATCGAGCCGGTCACGTTGAGCGTCGGTGCGGAAGTCGAATTCGAGGACGTGATCGCCCGGCTGGTCGAGCTGGCCTACACCCGGGTCGACATGGTGGGCCGGCGCGGCGAGTTCGCCGTGCGCGGCGGGATTCTCGACGTCTTCCCGCCGACGGCCGAGCACCCGGTGCGCATCGAGTTCTGGGGTGACGAGGTCAGCGAGATGCGGATGTTCTCCGTCGCCGATCAGCGTTCGATCCCGGAGATCGAGGTCGACACCCTGATCGCGGTGCCCTGCCGCGAGCTGCTGCTCACGGTGGAGGTGCGGCAACGGGCCGCCGAGCTGTCCGCGCGGCACCCGGCGACCGAGCCCGCGATCACCGGCAGCGTCACCGACATGCTGGCCAAGCTCGCCGAGGGCATCGCGGTCGACGGCATGGAGGCCCTGCTGCCCGTGCTGCGGCCCGGCGAGCACGTGCTGCTGACCGACCAACTGGCGCAGGGCACCCCGATCCTGTTGTGCGACCCCGAGAAGATCCGCACCCGCGCCGCCGACCTGATCAAGACCGGCAGCGAATTCCTCGAAGCCTCGTGGTCGGCGGCCGCCATGGGCACGGACGCCCCCGTCGACGTCGCGCAATTCGGCGGATCGGGATTCGCCGAGCTGGACGACGTGCGGGCCGCGGCCGCCAAGGGCGGGCATCCGTGGTGGACGTTGAGCCAGTTGTCCGACGAGTCGGCCGTCGAGCTGGACATCCGGGCGGCGCCCTCGGCGCGCGGCCATCAGCACGACATCGACGGCATCTTCGCGATGCTGCGCGCGCACGTCAGCACCGGCGGCTACGCCGTCGTCGTCGCCCCGGGCGCCGGCACCGCGCACCGCGTGGTGGAACGGCTGGCCGAATGCGACACGCCCGCCGCCATGCTGGAATCCGGGGCCGCAGGCCAAGTTCGGCCGAAAAAGGGGATAGTCGGCGTGCTCAAGGGCCCGCTGCACGACGGCGTCATCATCCCCGGCGCCACGCTGGTGGTGATCACCGAGACCGACCTCACCGGCAGCCGGGTCGCCGCCGTCGAGGGCAAGCGCCTGGCGGCCAAGCGGCGCAACACCGTTGACCCGTTGGCGCTGACCGCCGGTGATCTCGTCGTGCACGATCAGCACGGCATCGGCCGGTTCGTGGAGATGGTCGAGCGCACCGTCGGCGGCGCCCGGCGCGAGTATTTGGTGCTGGAGTACGCGTCCAGCAAGAACCGTGGTGGCGCGGCCAAAAATACAGACAAGCTTTATGTCCCAATGGATTCGCTGGATCAGCTGTCGCGGTACGTCGGCGGGCAGGCGCCGGCGCTGAGCAAGCTCGGGGGCAGCGACTGGGTCAACACCAAGACCAAGGCGCGCCGCGCGGTGCGCGAGATCGCCGGCGAGCTGGTGTCCCTGTACGCCAAGCGACAGGCCAGCCCCGGGCACGCGTTCGGCCCGGACACCCCGTGGCAGGCCGAGATGGAAGACGCGTTCGGGTACACCGAGACGGTCGACCAGCTGACCGCGATCACCGAGGTCAAGGGGGACATGGAAAAGCCGATCCCCATGGACCGGGTGATCTGTGGCGACGTGGGCTACGGCAAGACCGAGATCGCGGTGCGGGCGGCGTTCAAGGCGGTCCAGGACGGCAAGCAGGTGGCCGTGCTGGTGCCCACCACGCTGCTGGCAGACCAGCACCTGCAGACCTTCACCGACCGGATGACCGGGTTCCCGGTGACCGTCAAGGGCCTGTCCCGGTTCACCGACCCCGCCGAGTCCAAGGCCGTGATCGAGGGCCTGGCCGACGGGTCGGTGGACGTGGTGATCGGCACGCACCGGCTGTTGCAGACGGGGGTGCGCTGGAAGGACCTCGGCCTCGTGGTCGTCGACGAGGAGCAGCGGTTCGGCGTCGAGCACAAGGAGCACATCAAGTCGCTGCGCACCCACGTCGACGTGCTGACCATGAGCGCCACCCCGATCCCGCGCACGCTGGAGATGAGCCTGGCCGGGATCCGCGAGATGTCGACGATCCTGACCCCGCCCGAGGAGCGCTACCCGGTGCTGACCTACGTCGGCCCGCACGACGACAAGCAGGTCGCGGCCGCCTTGCGGCGCGAGCTGCTGCGCGACGGGCAGGTCTTCTACGTGCACAACCGGGTCAGCTCCATCGACCGGACGGCGGCGAAGATCCGGGAGCTGGTGCCCGAGGCGCGGGTGGTCGTCGCGCACGGGCAGATGCCCGAAGAACGGCTGGAACGCACGGTGCAGGGGTTCTGGAACCGCGAATACGACATCCTGGTGTGCACCACGATCGTGGAGACCGGGCTGGACATCTCCAACGCCAACACGCTGATTGTCGAGCGCGCCGACACCTTCGGCCTGTCGCAGCTGCACCAGCTGCGCGGCCGGGTCGGCCGCAGCCGGGAGCGCGGCTACGCCTACTTCCTGTATCCGCCGCATGCGCCGCTGACGGAGACCGCCTACGACCGGCTGGCCACCATCGCGCAGAACAACGAGCTCGGCGCTGGCATGGCGGTCGCGATGAAGGACCTCGAGATCCGCGGCGCCGGAAACGTGTTGGGCGTCGAGCAGTCCGGGCACGTCGCCGGCGTCGGCTTCGACCTGTACGTCCGCCTGGTGGGCGAGGCCGTGGAGGCCTACCGCGCGGCCGCCGACGGCCACACCGTCACGACGGCCGAGGAGCCGAAGGACGTGCGCATCGACCTGCCGGTCGATGCGCACCTGCCGCCGGACTACATCGCCAGCGACCGGCTGCGGCTCGAGGCGTACCGCCGGCTGGCCGCGGCGGCCTCCGACGGCGAGATCGACGCGGTCGTGGAGGAACTCGTCGACCGTTACGGAGCGCTGCCCGAGCCGGCCCTGCGGCTGGTGGCGGTGGCCCGGCTGCGGCTGCTGTGCCGCGCCGCGGGCATCACCGAGGTGTCGGCGCCGTCGGCGGCCACCGTGCGGCTCTCGCCGATGACGCTGCCGGATTCGGCGCAGGTGCGGCTCAAGCGGATGTATCCGGCGGCGAGTTACCGCGCCACGACCTCCACCGTGCAGGTCCCCATCCCGCGCGCCGGCGGGGTGGGCGCGCCGCGGCTGCGCGACGTCGAGCTGGTGCAGATGGTGGCAAACCTGGTGACCGCACTGCAGGGCAAAGCTCAGACGGATATTGGTATAACGAGTGAACTGCCTGCATCGATGACGAGTGAGGGGCGGTAATGATCGTCGTGTTGTTCGACCCCCGCCGCCCGTCGCTGGTCCCCATCGAAGCCATCGAGCATCTCGCCGGTGAGGTGCAGTACACCGAGGAGATGCCCGTCGCGGTGCCCTGGTCGTTGTCGGCGGCGCGTCCGGTGCACTCCGGTGCGGACGCGCCGGTGCTGCTGTCGTCCGACCCCGACCACCCGGCCGTGACCGCCCGCCTGGCGGCCGGGGCCCGGCTGATCTCGGCGCCCGAGACGCCGCGCGGCGAACGGCTGGTCGACGCCGTGGCCATGATGGACAAACTGCGCACCGCCGGGCCCTGGGAGAGTGAGCAAACCCACGATTCGCTGCGCAGGTTTTTGTTGGAGGAAACCTACGAGCTGCTGGACGCGGTGGGCAGCGGCAACGCCGATGCGCTGCGCGACGAGCTCGGCGACGTGCTGCTGCAAGTCCTCTTCCACGCCCGCATCGCCGAGGAGGCGCCGCAGTCCGCCTTCACCATCGATGACGTCGCCGGCGCCCTGATGCGCAAACTGGGCAATCGGGTCCCGGGAGTGCTTGCCGGGCAATCGATTTCGCTCGAAGAGCAGTTGGCCCAGTGGGAAGAGCGCAAGGCGTCCGAAAAGCCGCGCAAATCGGTGATGGACGATGTGCACACGGGGCAGCCCGCGCTGGCGCTCGCCCAGAAGGTGATTCAGCGCGCCGGCAAAGCCGGTGTGCCCGCCGACCTGATCCCCGACGAAATCACCTCGATCCGCGTGTCGGCCGATGTCGATGCCGAAAGCGCTCTGCGCACAGCGGTTCTGGACTTCGTCGACACGGTTCGTGGTGCGGAACGGGCGATCGCCACGGCGCGCCGCGGGGGAGACGTCCCCGACGAGTTCGACGTGGCCCCGCTCGGTGAAGTCTCCGAAAAGGAGTGGCGCGAGCACTGGCCGACGGGTGACTCGGCCCCCAAGGAGGCCGCCACCGACGCCGTTGCCGACGAGGCCTGAGCGCGCGACGACGCCTCGCGGGCGGGCGCGCCACGGATATTTCCCGCCCGCCGTCATCGGAGAGAGCGATCGCCGCGGTGTTTGCCGGATTTGTCCTCGGCCCGTCGGTAATATCGCGGATGAGGTTGCGAATCCCCGTGGTCGGCGTTGGTCTGACCGCGCTAGCCAAGGCGGCCAGCAGCTAATCGGTAATTAGCTGAACCCGGCACGACGCCGGTGCGCCGAGGCCCGACGCGACCGAGCAGTCCCCGAACGCATGGGACGATGGTGTGGCGGAAGTTGGTGCAGGCGAGTTTAGGGGAGCTCAGGAAAGCATGGTGTCGCCGAGGCGTTGGATGCGCGCGGCCGCCGTGATCGGCGCGACCGCGATCGTTCTGGCCTCCAGTTGCACGTGGCAACTCAGCCTGTTCATCCCCGACGGCGTGCCGCCCCCCGCGGGCGACCCGGTGCCGCCGGTGGACACGCACGCCAGCGGTCGGCCCGCGGAACAGTTGCGCGACTGGGCCCAACCACGGTCGGCGGCCTTGGAGATCCCGCTGATCGCGCTCGAGGCCTACGCGTACGCGGCCCGGGTCGCCGAAGTCGAGAACCCGAAGTGCCACATCGCCTGGACCACGCTGGCGGGCATCGGACAGGTCGAGAGCCACCACGGCACCTACCGCGGCGCCACGCTGGCCCCCAACGGGGACGTCAGCCCGCCGATCCGCGGTGTCCGGCTCGACGGCAGCGGCGGGACGCTGCGCATCGTCGACACCGACGAGGACCTCACCGACGGCGACGGCGTGACGCGTGCCATGGGGCCGATGCAGTTCATCCCCGAGACGTGGCGGCTCTATGGTGTCGACGCTCACAACGACGGCCGCGTCAGCCCCGACAACATCGACGACGCGGCGCTCGCCGCGGCGGGCTACCTGTGTTGGCGCGGAAAGGATCTCGCGACGCCGCGGGGCTGGATCACCGCGCTGCGGGCCTACAACAATTCCGGGGTCTACGCCCGGGCGGTCCGGGATTGGGCGACCGCTTACGCGAAAGGTCACCCGCTATAGCAGGATGTATCGCTGACCCAGGCCTTACGCGAACAAGGAGAACCCCAGTGCCGATTATCGAGCAGGTCGGGGCCCGCGAGATCCTCGATTCCCGCGGCAACCCGACAGTCGAGGTCGAGATTGCCCTGATCGACGGGACCTTTGCCCGCGCGGCGGTGCCGTCGGGCGCGTCGACGGGTGAGCACGAGGCCGTCGAGTTGCGCGACGGTGGCGAGCGCTACGCCGGCAAGGGTGTGCAGAAGGCCGTGCAGGCCGTGCTGGACGAGATCGGCCCGGCGGTGATCGGCCTCAACGCCGACGATCAGCGGCTGGTCGACCAGGCGCTGCTGGACCTGGACGGCACGCCCGACAAGTCGAGGCTGGGCGGCAACGCGATCCTGGGTGTGTCGCTGGCCGTGGCCAAGGCGGCCGCCGATTCCGCCGAGTTGCCGCTTTTCCGCTACCTCGGCGGCCCGAACGCGCACATCCTGCCGGTGCCGATGATGAACATTCTCAACGGCGGCGCGCACGCCGACACCGCCGTCGACATCCAGGAGTTCATGGTGGCGCCGATCGGCGCGCCCAGCTTCGCCGAGGCGCTGCGCTGGGGCGCCGAGGTGTATCACTCGCTGAAATCGGTGCTCAAGAAGGAGGGCTTGAGCACGGGCCTGGGCGACGAGGGCGGCTTCGCCCCCGACGTGGCGGGCACCACCGCGGCACTGGACCTGATCAGCCGGGCCATCGACTCGGCCGGCTTCAAACTCGGCGCCGACGTGGCGCTGGCCCTCGACGCGGCGGCCACCGAGTTCTTCACCGACGGGACGGGTTACAAATTCGAGGGCAGCACCCGCACCGCGGAGCAGATGACGGAGTTCTACGCCGGGCTGCTCGGGTCTTATCCGCTGGTGTCCATCGAAGACCCACTGTCGGAAGACGATTGGGATGGCTGGGCGACCCTGACCGCGGCCATCGGTGACCGGCTGCAGATCGTCGGCGACGACATCTTCGTCACCAATCCCGAACGCCTGGAAGAGGGTATCGACAAGGGTGTGGCAAACGCGTTGCTGGTCAAGGTGAATCAGATCGGCACGCTGACCGAGACGCTCGACGCCGTCGCGCTGGCCCATCACAGCGGCTACCGCACGATGATGAGCCATCGCAGCGGCGAGACCGAGGACACCACGATCGCCGACCTGGCGGTGGCCGTCGGCAGCGGGCAGATCAAGACCGGTGCGCCCGCCCGCAGCGAGCGCGTCGCCAAATACAACCAGCTGCTGCGGATCGAGGAGGCGCTCGGCGATGCCGCCCGCTACGCCGGCGATCTCGCCTTCCCGCGGTATACGCCGCCGGAGGCCAAATAGCTTGCCCAGCAAGCCGGATCCGAAGCGGCGTTCCCCGGCATCGCGTCCGGGGAAGGCCGGCGCTTCGGTTCGGCGCCCTCGGTCGGCCAAGCCGTCGTCGAAGCCGTCCGCGCGGACATCGCCCACGGCCAACCACGGCGGCCGCAACACCGCGCAGCAAGAGCATGTCGTCGAACCCATCGCCCGGCAGGCCGCCGAATCGGTTGAGCAGCGCTCCGAGCAACGGCTCGGTTTCACCGCGCGACGCGCGGCGGTGCTGGCCGCGGTGATCTGCGTGCTGACGCTGACGATCGCCGGACCGGTGCGCACCTATTTCGCGCAGCGCACCGAGATGAATCAGCTGGCCGCCAGCGAGGCGGCGCTGCGCCGTCAGATCGCGGATTTGGAGCAGCGAAAGACCAAACTCGGTGACCCGGCCTACATTGCGGCGCAGGCCCGCGAGCGGCTCGGCTTCGTAAAGCCCGGCGACATCCCGTTCCAGGTTCAGCTTCCCCCGTCGGCGGCCGAGCCGACCCAGCCGGGGTCCCCGTCGGCGAAACCGGTCAACAACGACCCGTGGTACACGTCGCTGTGGCACACCATCGCCGACGCCCCGCACCTGCCGCCGGCCGCGCCGCCTCCCGCGCCGCCGCCCGCCGAAGCCCCGGCCCCGCCGGCCGAACCGGGTCCGTCCGCGCCGAATTCCCCCGGTCCCGGTGGTTGATCGTGCCGACCTGGACGCGGTGGCCCGCCAGCTCGGGCGGGAGCCGCGCGGGGTGCTCGAAATCGCCTACCGGTGTCCCAACGGCGAACCCGGCGTGGTGAAGACCGCGCCGAAATTGCCTGACGGAACGCCGTTTCCGACGCTGTACTACCTGACACATCCGGCGCTGACGGCGGCGGCGAGCAGGCTCGAGACGACGGGATTGATGCGCGAGATGACCGAGCGGCTGGGCCGCGACGAGGACCTGGCGGCCGCGTACCGGCGCGCGCACGAGTCCTATCTGGCCGAGCGTGACGCGATCGAATCGTTGGGGACGACCTTCACCGGCGGCGGGATGCCCGACCGGGTCAAGTGTCTGCACGTGCTGATCGCGCATTCGCTGGCCAAGGGGCCGGGCGTGAATCCGTTCGGCGACGAGGCGCTGGCGATGCTGGCCGGCGAGCCCGCGATGGCGGGCATCTTGGTGGAGGGCCAATGGTGAACGGCAGGCTCGCGGGAATCGACTGCGGTACCAACTCAATTCGCTTGTTGATCGCCGATGTTGAAGGGTCGGGGCGGCTGCGTGACGTGCATCGGGAGACGCGGATCGTGCGGCTCGGCCAGGGTGTCGACGCGACCGGCGAGTTCGCGGCCGAGGCCATAGCCCGCACCCGGGCCGCGTTGGCGGACTACGCCGCGCTGCTGAAAACGCATGGGGTGGAGCGCGTGCGGATGGTGGCGACCTCGGCGGCCCGCGATGTCGCCAACCGCGACGACTTCTTCGCGATGACGGCCGACGTGTTGGGCGCGGTGCTGCCCGGTGCGGTGGCCGAGGTCATCAGCGGCGCCGAGGAGGCCGAGCTGTCGTTCCGCGGCGCGGTCGGCGAATTGGACGGTGGGGCCGGACCTTTCGTCGTCGTCGACCTCGGTGGGGGCTCCACCGAAATCGTCGGGGGGGGCGAGGCGGTGGTGGCCAGCTACTCGGCCGACATCGGCTGCGTCCGGCTGACCGAGCGTTGCCTGCATTCGGACCCGCCGACGCCCGCGGAAGTGGCGGCGGCCCGGCAGGTGGTGCGCGAGCGGCTCGAGGTCGCGCTGGGCGTGGTGCCCGTCGAGGGCGCGCGGACGTGGGTCGGATTGGCCGGGACGATGACCACCCTGTCCGCGCTGGCGCACGACTTGCCGGCGTATGACTCTGCGGCCATTCATCTTTCACGCGTCGCCGGTGCGGATCTGTTGGCGGTGTGTGAACGGCTGATCGGGATGACGCGCTCCGAGCGCGCTGCGCTGCCGCCGATGCACGAGGGGCGGGCCGACGTGATCGGCGGTGGTGCGATTGTGGTGGAGGAGTTGGCCCGCGAGTTGCGCGCCCGTGCGGGTATCGAGGAGTTGACGGTGAGCGAGCACGACATTTTGGACGGCATCGTGCTGTCGATCGCCGAATAGGCCGGGTTTAGTCACACCCGCCACATGCGCCCCTCCGGAGGAGGACATGTCAATTGCCCACCTCCGAGCGACAACTTCGGCGGTGTCGTACCCCTGTGCGACCGTCCCGGAATGAACCATGCACTCAAAGGCATCGAGCTGCGTTACGTGCTCACGATGCAGCTGGCCGTTCACGGGCCGGCAACCATCGACGAATTGATCGAAGCCTTGAACTGGCACCGCTTCTCGGTGCACGGCAGGCCGTCGAAGGCGATTTCGGACGCGCTGCGGTGGGAGATCGGTCGTGGGCGGGTACGGCGACTAGGGCGAGGAAGGTACGGCCCCGGCTACCTGCCGCGCAGCACCGAGCATCGAATTCATCAGCGCGTGCTGGCGTTGCGCGAGGCCGCGGGTTGTCGCTCGGAGGTGGGCAATTGACATGTCCTGCTCCGGAGGGACGCGTGTGGCGGATGGGACTATGTCGACGACCGCGGGCGTCATACCTCGAAGCGGTAGCCCATGCCCGACTCGGTCAGCAGGTGTTTGGGGTTCGACGGGTCGTCTTCGAGCTTGCGGCGCAGCTGCGCGAGATACACCCGTAGGTAATGGGTTTCGGTGGCATACGCCGGGCCCCACACCTCCTTGAGGAGCTCCTCGCGGCCGACCAACTTGCCGCGATTGCGCACGAGTACCTCGAGCATTCCCCACTCGGTGGGGGTGAGGTGGACCTCGCCGCCGTTCTTGCTGACCTTCTTGGCGGCCAAATCGACCGTGAACGACTCTGTTTCGATCACCGGCTGCTCGACTTCGGATGCTGCGGTGTTACGGCGGACCGCCGCGCGCAGCCGGGCCAGGAACTCGTCCATCCCAAAGGGTTTGGTGACATAGTCGTCGGCGCCGGCGTCGAGCGCCTCCACTTTGTCCGACGAGTCGGTGCGCGCGGACAACACGATCACCGGTGCGGTGAGCCACCCGCGCAGACCCGCCAGGACGTCGATCCCGGAGATGTCGGGCAGGCCGAGGTCGAGGATCACTACGTCGGGCTTGTGCTCGGCGGCGGCGCGCAGCGCGCCCGCGCCGCTCGACGCGGTGACCACCTCATAGCCCCGCACGGACAGGTTGATGCGCAGCGCGCGCAGGATATGCGGCTCGTCGTCGATCACCAATACGCGGGTCATATGCGCCGCTCCTCCTCATCGCTGCGCTCTGCATCGTCGCCGGCGCGCGTCACGGCGCAGCCATTTCCACGATCACGGTCAGCCCGCCTCCCGGAGTGTCGGTGGCCGTTATGGTCCCGCCCATCGCCTCGACGAAGCCCCGCGCCACCGACATCCCCAGACCGACGCCGGTGGTGTTGTCGTGATCGCCGAGCCGCTGAAACGCTTCGAAGATCTGTTCCTCGGCCCCGTGGGGGATTCCGGGGCCCTCGTCGATGACGTTGATCAGCACCCGATCGCCCACCCGCCCGGCGTTGACCCGGACCAGGCAGTGGGGCGCGTAGCGCAGCGCGTTGTCGATCAGGTTGGCCAGCACGCGCTCCAGCAGCCCGGCGTCGGCCATCACCATGGCGTCGCCCACGTCCACCTTGACGCGGTCGATGGCGGACCGGAAATAGCCGGTGGCGCCCTTGCCGATGCTGACCAGCGCGCGTTGCACGGTTTCCTCGAGGTACACCCGGCTCAGCTCGGGGTGGATCACCCCAGCGGCCAGCCGCGAGGAATCGAGCAGGTTGCCGACCAGCGCGGTGAGTTGGTCGATGGACTCCTCGATCGTCGCCAGCAACTCCGCGGTGTCGGTGGCGGAGAAGGCGACGTCCTCGGCGCGCAGGCTGGACACCGCGACCTTGGCCGCCGCCAGCGGCGTGCGCAGGTCATGGCTGACCGCGGACAGCAGCGAGCGCCGCAGTTCGTCGGCCCGCACGACCGCCTCGGTTCGGCTGGCCTCCTCGGCGAGTTCGCGCTGCCTGATCAAACCGGCCGCCTGCCTGGCCACCGCGGACAGCACCCGCCGGTCCCGCGCCGAGAGCTTTCGGCCCGCCAGCAGCATCCAGAATTCGTCGTCACCGACCTCGATCGCGGTGTCCGCGGAATCGACGGTGACGCAGGGATCCCTGCCCACACAGGCGACGACGTCGCTCGTGGTGCCGCCGCGCGCTTCCTCGCCGGCCCCGCGCAACATCGCGACCGCGCGCTGGGCGTACGTCTCACGCACCCGTTCGAGCAGCGTTTCGAGGTCGGCGCCGCGCAGCACCGAACCGGCGAACAGGGTCAGCAGCTCGGCCTCCTGCGACGCGCGGCGGGCTTCCCGGGTGCGTTTGGCCGCGAAATCGACCAGCACCGCCACCGCGACCGCGATCAGCAGCAGCACCAATTCGGTGATGGCGCTGTTGGGTTCGGCGATGGTGAAGCTGTGCCGCGGGGCAATCAAAAAGTAGTTGAGCAGCAGCCCGGACAGCATCGCCGAAAGCGCCGCGGGCGCAACGCCTCCGAACAACCCGACCAGCAGCACCCCCACAAAGAACAAGGCGCTCTCGCCGCCGGTGTCCAGGTAGGGATCCAGCGCCGTGACGGTGATCGCGCAGATGATCGACGGCACGATGAGCGCCGCCAGCCACGACGTCACCCTTCGTTCGCGCGGCGCGAGCGAGGCCGTGCGAAATCCGCGCTTGGCCTCCTCGTGGGTGACCAGATGCACGTCGATCTTGCCGGACAGCTCGACGATCCTCGGGCCGATGCCCTCCTCGAACAGGCGCGCCCAGCGCGACCGCCGCGAGGTGCCGATCACCAGCTGCGTGGCGTTCATCTCGCGCGCGAACTCGAGTAGGGCGGTGGGCACGTCGTCGCCGACGACGGTGTGCAGCGAAGCGTCCAGGCTGGTCGCCAACTCGCGGATCTTGGCCATCCGGGATTCCGACAGGCCGGCCAGGCCGTCGCCGCGGACGACGTGGACCACCATGAGCTCGGCGGTGGACTTCGACGCGATCCGGGACGCCCGTCGCACCAACGTCTCGGATTCGGGCCCACCGGTGACCGCGACGACAACCCGCTCGCGGGCCTCCCACATGTCGGTGATCTTGTTCTCGGCCCGGTATTTTGCCAGCGCCGTATCGACCTGGTCGGCGAGCCATAGCAGCGCCAGTTCCCTTAGCGCGGTGAGGTTTCCGCGACGAAAGTAGTTCGACAACGCCGCATCGATGCGATCGGGAGCGTAAACATTTCCATGAGACAACCTGCGCCGCAACGCCTCTGGCGTGATATCGATGAGTTCGACCTGTGCGGCCTGCCGCACGATCAGGTCCGGGACGGTCTCCTTCTGCTCGATCCCGGTGATCTGGGCGACGACGTCGTTGAGGCTTTCCAGGTGCTGCACGTTGACCGTGGAGATCACCGTGATCCCGGCGTCGAGCAACTCCTCGACGTCCTGCCATCGCTTGGGGTTCTTGCTGCCCGGCGCGTTGGTGTGCGCGAGTTCGTCGACGAGGACGACCTGCGGGCGGCGCGCCAGCACGGCCGGCACGTCAAGCTCGGGGAAGCGGCCGCCGCGATACTCGATATAGCGCGGCGGAATGATCTCGATGCCCTCAAGCAGCTCAGCGGTTTTCGCACGCCCATGGGTTTCCACCACGCCCGCCACCAGATCGGTGCCCCGCTCCAGCCGCCGATGCGCCTCGCCCAGCATCGAATACGTCTTACCCACGCCCGGAGCGGCACCGAGGTAGATGCGTAGCTCCCCCCGCCTGGGTTGGCGGCCGTGGAGGTTGACGTCACTCACGCCAACCATCATCCCCCTTGGCGCTAACTCGTGACGGGATACCGGTGGTCGAGTTGCAGGTTGAGTTGCAGCACATTGACGCACGGCTCACCGAAAAACCCCAGCGCGCGGCCGCTCCGGTTCTCCGCCACCACCGCACGGATCTGTTCCGGGCTGACACGGCGGGCGTGGGCGACCCGCGCCACTTGGATGTCGGCGTAGGCCGTCGAGATGTTCGGATCGAGGCCGCTGCCGCCGGCGGTGACCGCGTCGGCCGGCACGGCCGGGCTGGCGGGCGCGGCGCCGCGAACGGGCACGGTCTGTCCGATCGAGTAGTCCTCTCCGGTTTGGGCGCATTCGACGCGCACCTCCTGGTAGAGGGTCAGGAACGGCGCCGGCGTCGAGCCGCACGGCTCGTTGACGCTGACCACCCGGGTCGGGTGCATGACGTTTCCACGCGCGTCGCGCGGGCCGATCACCGACAGCACCGCACCCACACCGCCGCCGGTGCAGAACGGCCGCGACCCGTCGACACCCTCCAGCCTGCCCAGCGCGGCACTGCGCGCACACACCTGCGTCAGCAGGCTCGGCTTGCCGGGCGCGTCGACGATGCTTTCCGGCCCCAGGTTGCTGCCGCCCGACGAGGTCGGGTCGTAACCGGCGCCGGCCGCCGAGGGTCGGCTCTGGAAGTATTGCGGCAACGGGTTGCCGCCGGAGTCGGTGAAGGACTGGCCGATCAACCTGCTGCCCACCGGCTTACCGTCCGCGGTGAGGATGGACCCCTCGGCGTGCTCCCGCAATCCCGGAAGCTGCGCGACGGCCCAGACGAACAGGGGATAGGCCAGACCGGTGATCGCGGTCAGCACCAGCAGCGCACGCAGTGCCGCCCAGTGCAGGCGGACGAAATTCGTCATATCAGGACATCCCGGGGATGAATTGGACGATCAGGTCGATCGCCTTGATTCCGGCGAACGGGGCGACGATGCCGCCCAGACCGTAGACATACAGGTTGCGGCTCAACAGTTTTGACGCGCTGCTCGGCGTGTACCGCACACCGCGCAGCGAGAGCGGGATCAGCAACACGATGACGATCGCGTTGAAGACGACCGCGGACAGGATCGCCGATTGCGGGCTGTGCAGCCGCATCACGTTGATCAGGTCCAGGCCGGGGAACAGCGCGACGAACATCGCCGGGATGATCGCGAAGTACTTCGCGATGTCGTTGGCGATCGAAAAGGTCGTCAGCGCCCCGCGGGTGATCAGCAGCTGCTTGCCGATCTCCACGATCTCGATGAGCTTGGTGGGATCGGAGTCGAGGTCGACCATGTTGCCGGCCTCTTTGGCGGCCGACGTGCCGGTGTTCATCGCCACGCCCACGTCGGCCTGCGCCAAGGCGGGCGCGTCGTTGGTGCCGTCGCCGGTCATCGCCACCAGTTTGCCGCCGGCCTGCTCGCGCTTGATCAACGCGAGCTTGTCCTCCGGGGTGGCCTCGGCCAGGAAGTCGTCGACCCCGGCCTCGTCGGCAATCGCCTTGGCGGTCAACGGGTTATCGCCGGTGATCATCACCGTCCGGATGCCCATCCGGCGCATCTCGTCGAACCGATCCCGCATGCCCTGCTTGACGACGTCTTTGAGGTGGATGACACCGAGCACCCTCGCGTGCCCGTCGACGCATTCCCCGACGACCAACGGCGTGCCACCGCCGGCGGAGACGCCGTCGACGATCTCGCCGAGCTGCGCGGGGACGTCGCCCCCGTGGCCGCGCACCCATTCCGCGACCGAGCTGGCGGCGCCCTTGCGCAGCTGGGTGCCGTCGACCCCATCGAGATCGGCGCCCGACATCCGGGTGGTGGCGGAGAAGGCGACCCAGTGGGCCTGTGCCAGCTCGCCCGGTGTGCGGGCACGCAGTCCGAAGTGCTGCTTGGCGAACACGACAACCGAACGGCCCTCGGGTGTTTCGTCGGCGAGGCTGGACAATTGCGCGGCGTCGGCCAGTTGTTCGGGCGACACTCCGTCGAGGGGGATGAAGGCGGCGGCCTGCCGGTTGCCCAGCGTGATGGTGCCCGTCTTGTCCAGCAGCAGGGTGTTGACGTCGCCGGCGGCCTCCACCGCCCGCCCGGACATGGCGAGCACGTTGCGCTGCACCAGCCGGTCCATGCCGGCGATGCCGATGGCCGACAGCAGCGCGCCGATGGTGGTCGGGATCAGGCACACCAGCAGCGACACCATCACGATCCCGGTCACGCCGCCGGCGTCCAGCGCCTGGCTATCCGGGACGCCGGGGTTGTTCGCCTTGGAGTAGATGGCCAGCGGCTGCAAGGTCACGACGGCGAAGACGAAGATGATCGTCAACGCGGCCAGCAGGATGTTCAGCGCGATCTCGTTCGGGGTCTTCTGCCGGTTGGCGCCCTCGACGAGCGCGATCATCCGGTCGATGAAGCTCTCGCCGGGCTTCTGGGTGATCTTGACGACGATCCGGTCGCTCAGCACGGTGGTGCCGCCGGTGACCGCCGATCGGTCGCCGCCGGACTCCCGGATCACCGGCGCCGACTCGCCCGTGATGGCCGATTCGTCCACGGAGGCAATGCCTTCCACCACGTCACCGTCGCCGGGGATCGCCTGGCCGGCCTCGACCACGACGATGTCGCCCTGCCGCAGTTGCGCCGCGGCGACGGCTTCCTCGACCGCGGCGGCCCCCGGTACCCAGTCCTTGAGCCGCCGGGCGACGGTTTGCGTTTTGGCTCGGCGCAGCGTTTCGGCCTGGGCCTTGCCCCGCCCCTCGGCGACCGCTTCGGCGAGATTGGCGAACAGCACGGTCAGCCACAACCAGATCACGGCCAGCCACGCGAACCAGCTCGGCGCGGCGACCGCCAGGACGGTGCTCCAGGCGGCGCCGATTTCGACGATGAACATCACCGGGTTGCGCCACAGGGTGCGGGGGTTGAGTTTTCGCAGCGCGTCCGGGGTCGAGCGCCACAGCATCCTCGGGTCGAGCAGGCCGCCCTGCACCCGTTTTCTGCCGGTGGACGCCGCCGGTCGCGTCTGCTCGGCCGGCTGGATCGCGGTGGCGGTCATCAGTGAATCCCTTCGGCGAGGGGCCCGAGCGCGAGCATGGGCAAGAACGTCAGGGCAACGATGATCAACGTGACGCCCGCGACCATGCCCACGAACTGCGGCCGGTGCGTGGGCAAGGTGCCCGCCGAGACCGGTGTGCTGCCTTGCCGGGCCAGCGATCCGGCCAGCGCCAGCACGAGCACGATGGGCAGGAACCGGCCGAAGGCCATGGCCAGGCCGAGAGCGGTGTTGTACCAGTCGGTGTTGGCGCTCAGCCCGGCGAAGGCCGACCCGTTGTTGTTGGCCGCCGAGGTGAACGCGTAGAGGATTTCGGAGAGTCCGTGCGGTCCGCTATTGAGCATGCCGGCGCGTTGGCCGGGCAACGCCATCGCGATCGCGGTGCCGGTCAGGACAATCAGCGGAGTGACGAGGAAATAGCTTGCGGCAAGCTTGATCTCGCGCGGGGTGATCTTCTTGCCGAGGTATTCGGGGGTGCGTCCGACCATCAGGCCGGCGACGAACACCGTGATCACCGCCAGCACCAGAATGCCGTACAGGCCGGAGCCGGTGCCGCCGGGCGCGACCTCACCCAGCTGCATGTTGAACATCGTGATCATGCCGCCCAGGCTGGTCAGCGAGTCGTGCGCGGAATCGACTGCGCCGGTGGATGTGAGCGTTGTCGCAGCGGCGAACACCCCCGAGTCGGCGACGCCGAAGCGCTGCTCGACCCCCTCCGTCGCCGCGCCGACGGCCGTCGGCACCGTGCCGTGGTGCTGCGTCTGGAACCACAGCATGAAGGTGGTGCTGATCATGTACAGCGTCGCCATCACGGCCGCAATCGCGTAGCCCTGCTTGGTGTTACCGACCATGCGCCCGAACGTGCGGGGCAGTGAGAACCCGATCACCAGGATGAGGAAGATCTCCAGCCAGTTGGTCCAGCCGGTCGGGTTCTCAAACGGGTGCGCGGAATTCGCGTTGTAGAAGCCGCCACCGTTGGTGCCGAGTTCCTTGATGACCTCCTGGCTGGCCACCGGTCCGCCGGTGATGGTCTGCTGGGCGCCGCCGACGGTGGTGACCACCTGGTCGTGCAGGTGGAAGTTCTGGATCGCCCCACCGGCGATCAGCAGGATCGCGCTGACGATGGCGACGGGCAACAGGATCCGCAGCGTCCCGCGCACCAGGTCGACCCAGAAGTTGCCGAGCTCGCCGGTGCGGGTGCGGGCGAACCCGCGCACCAGCGCCACGGCGACCGCCATCCCGACGGCGGCGGACACGAAGTTCTGCACCGCCAGGCCGGCCATCTGCACGAGATGTCCCTGTGTCGTCTCGCCGGAGTAGGCCTGCCAGTTGGTGTTGGTGACGAAGCTGACCGCGGTGTTCCACGCCAGCGAGGGCGTCAGCTTGGTGGCCGGGTCATGCAGGTGCAGCGGCAACTTGCCCTGGACGAGTTGGAAGACGAACAAGAACAGAATGCTGATCGACGAGAACGCCAGTACGCTTCGGGCATAGGCCCCCCAGGTCTGTTCCGAGCGCGCGTCGACGCCGATCAGCCGATAGATCATCCGCTCGACAGACGAATCCTTCTCCGCGGCGTACACGCGAAACATGTAGTCCCCGAAGGGCACGTGGACAACCGCCACCGCCGCGACGAGGACAACGAGGAAAACGATCCCGGCCGTTGTCGTGCTCACTCAGAACCTCTCGGGGAACAGCAGGGCGCCCCCGACGTAGAGCGCAACGAGGACGGAAAGCACCAAGCCGACCGTGTTTTGGTAGTTCATAGCCGCTCGACCAGCTTCTGAGCCACGCCGAGTGCGGCGAACACCGCCACGGTCAGCACGACGTACACCGCCACGCCCATCTCGTCTCCGTTCCGCGCCAATCACGCGCATACGCAAGGGACCCCGAGTAGCCCCACCGTCGCGCGACAGCCGCGGGCCAACGTCCGATTGAAACTAACCGGGTGGCGTGCGGTGAGGGTGTGTGGTTGACGGTTTCCTAACGGGGCTACCGTGCACCTTTACGGTTTATTAACGCCCCGTGGCGGCCCGTCGATCAGGGGGAGCTTTACCCGGAAAACCGTCTCGTCCTCCGTGGATTCGACGGTGACCGAACCATGATGGGCCTTGACGATCGAACTGACGATCGGCAGGCCCAGTCCGTGACCCGAGCCGTCGGATCTCGATTTGTCTGCGCGGACGAACCGTTCGAACAGCCTGGGCAGCAGCTCTTCATCGATGCCGGGCCCGTCGTCGGTGACGGTCAATTCCACGAACGGCGGTTCGGGACCGTCACGGTGGCAGGTGATTCCGGTCGTCACCGTCACCCCGGGCGGTGTGTGCACCCGGGCGTTGCCCAGCAGGTTGCTGACCAACTGGTGCAGCCGGGCGTGGTCGCCCCGCACCCAGACCGGATGGTCGGGCAGGTCTTTGACCCAGTGGTGGGTCAGCGCTGCCACCGTCGCGTCGTTGACCGCGTTGTTGGCCACCGCGGCCAGGTCGACGTCCTCGGACTGCAGATCTTGCCCTTCACCCAGCCGGGAAAGCAGCAGCAACTCGTCGACGAGCAACGCCATCCGCCGGGCCTCGGATTCGATGCGGGCCAGCGCGTATTCGGTGGTCGGCGGCAGCTCCGAACTGTCCTGGCGGGTGAGTTCGGCGTAGCCCTGAATCGCCGCCAAAGGTGTGCGCAGCTCGTGGCTGGCGTCGCTGATGAATTGCCGCATCCGCAAATCGGATTCGACCCGATGCGCCAGCGCGCCGTCGACGTTGTCCAGCAAGCGGTTCAGCGTGTGGCCGACGATCCCGACCTCGTTTTGCGGGTCGGTGTCCTGCGGTTGGACCCGGATGCTGATGCGGTGGTCGTCGTCGGCGAGCGGCATGGCGGCGACGTTGGCCGCGATCGCGCCGAGCCGGCGCAGCGGGCGAAGCGTGTACCCGACGACCCACCCGGTCAGAGCCGCGGTAAGGGCCAGCGCCCCGGCGGTCAGCGCGATCGTGGTGATCTGCTTGCGCGCGATGATCCGGTCGGCGAGGTTCTGCGACATCCCGACCACGAGCACGTCGGAGCCGTCCACGGTGCTGTCGAGGCGATAAGACCCGAGCCTGCCCAGTATTTCGGTCCGGGGTGGGCCGCCGGACCACGTCTGCCCTTCCAGCGCGCTGATGACGTCGGCGGGCGCGGGTTTCGGTTCGCCTTCGGAGAAGACCGCCGACCCGATCACCACGCCGTTGCGCAGCACGGCGATCAGGTTGCCCGGCGTCTGTCCGGTGAATTCCAGCATCGCCTGTCCGATCGGCGGTGTGCCCGGATGCGTCGAAGTGTGTTCGCCGTTGCGGTATTTCGTGTACTGGTGGCTGAACGCGTCAAGGGACTCGGCGATGTCGGCGTCGCTCATGGCGTTGACATAGCCGCGCAGGCTGAGCACGGAAACGATGCCGACGGTCACCAGCACCACGCTGACCACGGCCAGCACGCCCAACAGCAGCTGGCGGCGCAGCGACGAGGGAAACCACCGGGGAAAGATCCCGGATGTCGCGGCCTTGTCTTCGGTCATTCCGCCGGCCGGAGCATGTACCCCACGCCGCGGACCGTGTGAATCATCGGCTCCCGGCCGGAGTCGATCTTTTTCCTCAGGTACGAGATGTAGAGATCCACGATGCTGGTGCGCCCCGCGAAGTCGTAGTTCCACACCCGGTCCAGGATCTCGGTGCGGCTCAGCGCGCGCCGCGGGTTGCGCATGAGGAAGCGCAGCAACTCGAACTCGGTGGAGGAAAGCGACACCGCGGTGTCACCGCGGGTGACTTCCCGGCTGGCGGTGTCGACCCGCAGGTCGCCGACGATGAGGGTTTCGGCCGTCGGCGTGGGCGGCTGGCCGGAGCGGCGGAGCAACCCGCGCAGCCGGGCGACCAATTCCTCCAGGCTGAACGGTTTGGTCATGTAGTCGTCGGCGCCCGCGGTCAGGCCGGTCACCCGGTCCATGACCGAGTCGCGCGCGGTCAGGAAAAGCGTCGGGGTGTAGACGTCGGATTGGCGCACCCGTTCGAGGATCCGCAACCCGTCGACGTCGGGAAGCATGATGTCGAGGACGAGCACGTCGGGGCTGACCCTCTCGAACTTGGCCATGGCCTCGCGCCCGTTGTGGGCGATATCGACCACCCAGCCCTCGTAGTGCAGGGCCATCTTCACCAGATTGGTCAGCGCCGGCTCGTCGTCGACCAGCAAAACCCTGATCGGTGAGCCATCGGCACGGTTGATCCGCGGCAGCTGCCCCAGGATGGCTTGGCGGGGCCGCTGCGAGCCTGAGTATCCGGCCGTTGCGGTCATATTCCTTCAATTCTGGCCGGTCACACACCGGATTGTCACGGAGTTCATAGAATTCTCAAATGTAGGCGCGCCTTACGACGCTTTCGAAAGGCGCTGTGCATTGCGGCGTTACGGGCGTTGGTCTTCCAAAACGACGGCGCCCGAGCGGGTTTCGTCGAGTGGACGGAAGACGCGAAACGGGGCCGCGCACCGGTCGGTGCGCGGCCCCGTTTTCAAGAGACGAGGCGTCAGGCCCAGCTGGACCCGACGGCGCTGTCGGTGCTGGCCATGTTGTTGCCCGCGGACTGAACCTTCTGTCCGTGGGAGTTGGCCTGCTCGTAGATCACCTGGAAGTTACGACCCAACTGGGTGATGAACTCCTGGCACGCGACCGAACCGGCACCGCCCCAAAAGTCGCCGGCAGCAAGCACATCGCGAATGATGGCCTGGTGCTCGGCCTCCAAGGACGCGGCCTGGGCGCGGATCAGGGCGCCGTGGGCGTCTACGTCGCCGAACTGGTAGTTAATGCTCATTACATGGCTCCTTAAAAGTGTTGGGCAGCAGCAGTTCTGGGCTAGCTGCTGAGGATCTGCTGCGAGGCCTGCTCTTGCTGCTCGTAGTTGTTCGCGTCGCGGATCAGCCCGTCGCGCACTCCGTGGAGCATGTTGACGATGTTGCGGAAGGCCTGGTTGACCTGGCCCATGGTGTCATACGACGTCGCCTGCGCCTGGCCGCTCCAGCCCGCGCCCGCGATGTTCATCGACGACGCCCACATCTTGCGAGCCTCGTCCTCGACGGTCTGGGCGTGGACCTCGAAACGGCCCGCCATCGCCCGCATCTCGTGCGGGTCGGTCATAAAACGTGTTGCCATCTCGGCTGTCTCCTATCTTGATAGCTTCAGTCGGCCGAAGTCTTAACAATGGAAATTGATGCGGCGGTGGCCGCGGTTCAACTAGATTACGGCCTGCCGGTTAATTGTTCGCCTCAAACGGGCGACATGTACCCCCTTGATTCCCGTATCAGCGTCCCTCCTCAGACGACAACCTGCTTGGGCATGACGATCGGCTTGAAGCCGTACCGGGGTCCGGTGCCGTAGGCGCCGGCGCCCTTGGCCGCCGCCGCCATGCCCGGCATGCCGGGCATCGCGGTGACGCCCTCCGCTTCGGCCGCGGCCGTCCAGCCCGAACCCTCGAGCGGAGCGGTGGCCGACGCCAACGACGACGCCGGGGCGGCCGCGTTCCAGCCGGCCGGCACCGAGAGGCGGCCCACGGTGGAGGCCTCGCCCAGCGCCGCCGATGCGCCCGCGCCCGACACCGAGCCCACCGTCGTGCCGGGCGTGATGGCGGCCGCCCCCGCCGCCGGCGCGACGGAGTCGGCCAGCGAGAACGGAATCGACGGCACCGATCCCAGCGTGTGCCCCAGCGACACCGCGTTCGGGATCGTGGCACACACCCACCAGGCCGCGGTGTTGACGGCGCCGTTGGTGGCGTTGAGGAAGGACGGGGTGCCCATCAAGTTGTCGATGGACTGCAGCAGGCCGCCACTGCTCGTTGGCGACGTGATGAGCGACGACAGGTCCAGGCCGGCCGTCTGCGACGTGCTGTTCGCCGCGTCGAAGGCGACCGCGCCGTTGTCCACGGCCGCGGCTCGCGCCGGGTCGGTGGTCGACGTCAGCGGCGTCACCGGGGTGAGGACCCCGGCTGCCGCCGAGGCGGCCTGATAGGTGGCCATCATGGTGGCGTCTTGCACCCACATCTCGGCGTACTGCGCTTCGGTCGCGGCGATCGCGGCCGAATTGACGCCCAGGAAGTTCGTCGCGACGAGTGTGGCCAGCAACGTCCGATTGGCCGCGATCACCGGCGGGGGCACCGTCGCGGCGAACGCCGCCTCGTAGGCAGCCGCCGACGCGGTGGCCTGCGCGCTCGCCTGCTCGAGGGTGGTCGCCGTCTCCGTCAGGTAGGACACGATGGGCTGGGCGGCGGCCGCCGCCGCGGCCGACCCACCGCCGGTCCACTGTTCGGTGGTCAAAAGCGAGATGATCGACTCCCACTGCGTGGCGGTGGCGCTCACCTCGGCGGCCAGGTTGGCGTACGCCGTCGCGGCGGCCATGAGCGGAGCCGAGCCCGCACCCGCGTACATGAGCGAGGAGGTGATCTCCGGGGGCATCGCTGAAAAGTCAAGAACCATCTGGGTTTCCCGCTCCTTGTCTGTTCGGATTCGATGTCTGACGAGTGGCCGTGATCGCCTAGACGGCCGCCGGTTTCGGCATGACGATCGGCTTGACGCCGTAGCGCGGCGCGCCGAAGCCGGCGCTGTTGCGCCCCATCGCACCCACTCCGGGCATGCCGGGCACCACCGTGCCGGCACCGGTCTGCGGCGCGGCGGCGGTCCAGCCGACGGTCTGCAGCGGCGCGGCGCTCGAGCCGGCCACCGGGGTGGAACCGGCCCAGCTCGGCGGCACCGAGAGCTTGTTGACCATGGTCGCCTGGCCCATCGCGGCGGCGGGCATCGCGCCCACGCCCGCCACGCCGCTCACCCCGGCGCCGGCCGGCGTGGTCGAGGTGGCCAGGTCCGCCGCGGCGGCCGCACCGGCGGCGTCGCCGGACGTGTCCAGCAGGCCGCCACCGGCGAGGCCGAGGAGGTTCGACGTGGCCGACGCCCAGTTTCCGAAGCCGATGTTTCCGATGTTGGCGCCGTTGCTCGACAGGCCGAACATGCCGCCGAGGCCGCCGCTGGACTGGCCGTTGAAGCCCAGGAGCCAGGCAAGGATGTCGATCGGGTTGGAACCCGTGGCAGCGCCGGTGCCGGAATCCGCGGCGTCCAAAGCCTGAACGGCGGCCTGGCTGGCGTTGACCGCCTCGGTGTCGCCGTAACTGTTGGAGCTGATGCCCAGGGTCTGCGAGTACTTTTCCAGCTGCGCCTGCGCCTCGGCGGCGATCGCCTGGTACTGGGTGCCGTACGCCGAGAAGATCGCCGCCTGCTGGGCCGACACCGGGTCGGCGGCGGCGGGAGCGATGACGGTCGTCGCCGACGCGGCGCCCGCGTTTTGCGCCGCCAGGTTGCTGTTGATTCCGGACAGCAACGTCTCCGCGGCTAGCATTTCCTCGGTCTGTGTTGTCAGAAACGACATCTGTTGCTCCTATGCTGAACGAGCCGACCCCCGGTGTGGATCGCTGTGTGTTCACGTAACGGCCGCTGTGCGTTGGCGTAACGCTAGCGAGCCACAACTCCACATTCCCCACCCAATGAGCTGGGGTTACAGTCGTTTACGGCTTCTTAACGACAAGGGCGGCAGTTTTAACAAGACCCTGTCGGACGACATCGGGACGTCATCTGATCGCGGGCGCGAAAAGGGAGAAATCGCGCGCGGCGCGCGGATCCTAATCGATGGACACGGCCCCCGCATGTTGGACGTCTGGCAAATACCGGCCGGGATGCGATGCCCCGTGTTCGGGTTTCACGCGCTAGATTCGCCGCCGGGCCCCCATAGCCCAATTGGCAGAGGCAGCGGACTTAAAATCCGTCAAGTGTCGGTTCGAGTCCGACTGGGGGCACCGCGAAACGCGTCCGAACACGCACGCGCGTGTGGACGCCACGCCCGCATTCACCGCCTCGCGGCGCCGGTGCGGGTTTACCGCTAGTGTCCAGGGATGGATGGACAGCCGGCGGTATTGCTCAGACCAACGATTCGTACGGCTTTCGATCCGGGCTCCCGGCAAGACGTTGACGCACTGCGCAGTGAGCTGGCCAGCGAAGGGCGCAACGTCACCCTCCGAATGCCCGATCCCGGCAAGTTCGCCGTTCACACGCCGGAGTCGGTCAGCATTTACATCCTCGCCGGCGTCACAACCCAATTCCTGTCGCTGTTGCTGGCCGATATCTCCGACAGCATCAAACGGTGGCTGGTCAGTCGCTTCAACAAGGACGACAAGGCCAGCGCGCAGGCCGTGACGATCTACGTGCACGGCAAGGCCGTCAAAAGCATTCTCGGCAGAAGCGCCGACGACATCGAGGACGTGTCCACGTACCTCGAGGGCTGGGACGCAACGGCGACCCGCCCCTGAACAGCCCACTCGCGGTAAGTTGCTCGAGACCGTTGTGCGAGCCGCCACCGCGAAGGAGCCAGCGCGAAGGTGTCCGAGGATCCGCGGGCTGACGGCGTCTCCCGCCAATACGATCGGTGGGAATATCCGCCCCCGGTAACCGATCTCGAGGCGTGGACCAAGAACCATTGGGATTGGTTCGATCCCTTCTATGCGCATCGCGTGTTGTGGCCGAACCGCGCATACAAGCCGGACCTCGACATCCTCATCGCGGGTTGCGGCACGTTCCAGGCGGCCGTTTTCGCCTTCATGAACCGCGCCGCCAGGGTCGTCGCGATCGACGTCAGCCGGGCCGCGTTGGATCACCAGCGGTACCTGAAGGACAAGCATCAGCTGACCAACCTGGAACTGCATTTGCTGGCCATCGAAGAGGTCTCGGCGCTGTCCCGCGACTTCGACCTCATCGTCTCCACCGGCGTCTTGCACCACCTGGCGGATCCGTTGGCCGGGCTCAGCGCGCTCGGTGGATGCCTGCGCAGAGACGGCGCCCTGGGGGTCATGCTCTACGCCAAATACGGCCGGTTCGGCGTGGAGCTGCTCGAATCGGCGTTTCGCGACCTCGGCCTGTCGCAGGACGACGCGTCGGTTCAGCTGGTCAAGGAGGCGGTTGCGGCGCTGCCGCCCGACCATCCCGTCCGTCCCTACCTGCACGGCGCGCGTGACCTGATGTCCGACGGCGCGCTGGTCGACACCTTCTTGCACGCCCGCCAACGCAGCTACACCGTCGAGGAATGCCTGGAGTTGGTCGGCGCCGCCGGGCTGACGTTCCAGGGTTGGCTGCGCAATTCGCCGTATTACCCCCACGACGGCCTCTCTGCGCAGACGGGTCCGTTTCAGTCGCTGTTGAACCGGTTGCCCGACGCCACGCTGTGGTCGGTGATGGAACGCCTGCAGCCGGCCAATGCCACCCACTTCTTCCTCGCCTGCCGCCCCGAACGTTCGACACGGGACTATGCGATCGACTTCTCGACGGCGTCGTCCCTCGATTACGTCCCCCTGCCGCGGACGGCATGCCTGCTGTCTGGCGACGAGATTCACCTACCCGGCGCGAAGCTGACACTCACCGCGGCCCAGTTGCCCTTTGTCCGGCACGTCGACGGGCGGCGCACCATACGGGAAATCGTCGATGCGGTGGCCCAGGGCAGCCGGGAGGACGGCACGCGGGTGCGCGAGTTCGGGCACCAGCTGTTCCAGTCGCTGTGGCGCCTCGATTTCCTGGCGATGGCGCTGCACACGTCGTCGGATTAGCACCCGGTCGACGTGGTTCAGCGTCGGACCAACGTTTTGGGCCTGCCCACGCCGGAGCGAACCGTCACTCATACACTGACCCAGCATGGGCATGCTGTTCGGTCTCGCGCCGTGGATCGTGTATTGGGTCCTTGTCGGAAACGTTCCCTTCGCCGCTGCGGTACTGGTCGCGCTGGCGGTCGCCGCCGCCGGCCTGGGCCTGGGCGGCGCGACGGGCAGGCGGTGGCAGTTCTTTGACTTCGCTTCTGTCGCAGCGCTTTTGATCCTCGCCGTGCTGACTTTCACGCTTAGTCAGTCGTTCCTCGAGCGGTGGCTACTGACGCTGAGCAACGCCGGGATCTTGGTGGTGACGCTGGTCGGGATGCTGGTCGGCAAGCCGTTCGTGGCCGAGTTCGCCGCCGCGGAGCACGCGCCCGACGTCGCCAAAACCGAGCTGTTCGGCCGCGTCGTCCAGGTCCTCGGCTGGGTCTGGGTCGCGACGTTCGCCGCCATGACGGTGTCCTCGGCGATCCCGTCGATCGTGCAACGACCCGCGACGAACGCCCTGATCCTGGACACCAAGACCCCGCTGTCCTTCCTCTGCTACTGGATCATCCCCTTCGGGCTGCTGGGCCTGGCCGCGGTGGCCTCGCGGCTGCTGCCCGACCGGATGCTGGTCGGGATCGACGATGTGGCGCGGGAAACCTCCTTCGTCGCCTACGACGAGGCCACGATCGACGAGCTGTACTTCCTCGCCCAGGAACACGCCAACCGAGAGGTGGGCCCGGGCAAGGAGGCCTACGCCGTCAAGGTCGGCGGGATGGGAACCCCGTTGACCGGAGACGAGTCCCGCAAGTCGTGGCCGTCGACGTACAAGGTGCGCGACAAGCGGCACTGAACCCCACAAGGAGTCGTGATGAACGCGCCCAGCCCGACGGAGGGCATCGTGTGGATTCACCACACGCCCGGATACGACCGACCATGACCGACTATCCGCAAATGGCCGCCGCCCGGGGCAGGATCGAGCCCGCACCCCGGCGGGTCCGTGGCTTTCTCGGCGACGCGCTGGTCTTCGACACCACCGCCGCCCGCTACGTGTGGGAGGTCCCCTATTACCCGCAGTACTACATTCCGCTGGCCGACGTCCGCACCGAGTTCCTGCGCGACGAGAACCACGCGCAGACAGTGCAATTCGGCCCATCGCGGCTGCACACCCTGGTGGCCGGCGGCCAGACGCATGCGTCCGCCGCGCGGGTATTCGACGCCGACAGCGACAGCCCGCTGGCGGGCACCGTGCGGTTCGAATGGAATCCATTGCGGTGGTTCGAAGAGGACGAGCCGATCTACGGTCACCCGCGCAACCCCTATTCGCGTGTCGACGCCCTGCGCTCGCACCGCCATGTCCGGGTGGAGCTCGACGGAATCACCTTGGCGGACACCAAATGTCCCGTGTTGCTGTTCGAAACAGGCTTGCCCACAAGGTATTACATCGACCCCACCGACGTCGTCTTCGAGCATCTGCAACCCAGCATCACGCAGACGTTGTGCCCGTACAAGGGAACGACGTCGGGATATTGGTCGGTGCGAGTGGGTGACATCGTGCACGAGGACCTGGCGTGGACCTACCACTATCCGCTGCCTGCGGTCGGTCAGATCGCCGGCCTGATCGCCTTCTACAACGAAAAGGTCGACATCGTCGTCGACGGGGCCCCATTGGCGCGGCCGCAGACGCAGTTCAGCTAGCGGCGGCGGCCGAATGGCGGCGATGTGATATTCGCCTCGCTGACGGCAAATCCTGAGAATTCCTTACTAAAGCCTCGGTCGAGCGGAAACGCGAATCGTTAGCGGTGTAGGCAAAATCCGCCGGAAGAGGGTTTGCATGCGTTTCGCTACGGGTAAGCGATTGCGATACAGCGTGATTGAAAGTCTGAGCAGAACCTGAGTGCGCGGAGTGACGTAGCTAACGTCGAGCATTTTGAACTGCTTTAAGGCGAATTTTGGTCAGTAGACTACCGAAAACCAGTCTCGTCAGCGCCTTTCGGTGCTGAAAGCCGGTGGATCCGGAGGCCAAATCGTCGCGTGTGTGCGGCGGCGCCACTTGGCCACCAGGGCCGACGAACACAGCAAAGGCGGTACCAGCGTGAGTGATGCATACGACCCAACGGCGGCCGGGTTCTCGGTCGACGACACCGCGGTGGTTCGAGTCCCGGTGCACCACGGCCCGATCAGCGACATGGACCTCAGCGGCGACGGTCGCCGGCTGCTCGTCACGAACTATGCCCGCGACGCGGTAACGGTCATCGACGCCCACACCCTTCGGGTCTCGAGCACCCTCGCCGGCCTCAGCGAACCGTCCGCCGTCGCCATGAGCAGCGCGGACGCGAACTACGCCTACGTCAGCACCGCCACCGCCGCCTACGACGCCATCGAAGTCATCGACGTCGTCACGAACTGGCGGATCGCGACGCACCCGATCGCGCACAGCGTGAGCGACCTGACGGTGAGCGCCGACGGAAAGCACCTGTACGCGAGCCGAAACGCCGTTCGCGGCGCCGACGTGACGGTCCTGGACACCACCACGGGCGAACTCGAGGTGATCGAACTGGCCACCGCACCCGGCACGACCACCGCATGCGTGCGGGCCAGCGCCGACGGCCGGCGCCTCTACGTCGGGGTCAACGGGCCGAACGGCGGCAGCCTTGCCGTCGTCGAAACCCGCACCCGATCCGATGGCGGCCGGGTGGGCGGCCGCTCGCGCGTGGTCGGCACGATCGAGCTCGGTCTGCCCGTCCGCGATGTGGCGCTGAGCAGCGACGGCGCCACGGCATACGTCGCCAGTTGCGGCCCGGTCGTGGGCTCGGTGCTCGACGTCATCGACACCCGCGCGAACAAACTCGTCAAGACGCACAAGATCAACGAGATCACCGGGCCGCTGGCGCGGATGACGCTTAGCCGCGACGGCGAGCGGGCCTACCTGGTCAGCGACGACCGCGTCACGGTGCTGGGCATGCGCGCGCTCGACGTCCTCGGCGAGGTCACGGTGACCAAGAACCCGTCCTGCGTGCTGGAAAGCCCCGACGGCAGCCACCTGTACGTCGCCGACTACTCCGGAGTGCTCACCGCGGCGCGCATCGACTCGGGCCAGACGCCACACAGCGGCGACGCGGATCACCCGGACGCGACCGCGGGCTGGCTGTTCGATGTGCCCCAGTGGGAGCCGGCGCTGGCCTAGCCGGCTGCATTGCGGGACGGCGCGGCGCCCGGAGTGTGTGAATCCTCGCCCTCGAGTGTGAATCCTGGGCCGGGGATCGTCGGCGTGTCGCCGCCCAGCGTTCACCCTCAAATCCCGGGACGCACACTCAATGGAGGCGGGCGTCGGAAACCGCCCAGGACGCGGAAGGAGCCACCCCAAAGCCGTACCGGCCGAACGGGATCCACGTCCCCGGCCACCGGCTCGGGTGATGTCTGCCACGATCGCCGAATTCGGGCTTAGGGTGGGAAGCGGTCGGCGGCTTGGCACGGACGGTGCCGCGCGGAGAGTGAGGCGGTACATCGATGGACGGCACGATGCAGGACTATCCGTTGACGATCACCGCGATCATGCGCCATGGCTGCCGCGTTCACGGGGATCGCACCGTCACCACCGCCACCGGGGACGGCTACCGCACGACGAGCTATCGGGAACTGGGCTGCCGGGCCGCCCAGCTGGCGAATGCGTTGCGCCGGCTCGGGGTGACCGGTGACCAACGGGTCGCGACGTTCATGTGGAACAACTCCGAGCACCTGACGGCGTACCTGGCGGTGCCCTCGATGGGCGCCGTACTGCACACCCTCAACATCCGCCTGTTCCCCGAACAGATCGCCTACGTCGCCAACGAAGCCGAAGACCAGGTGGTGCTGGTCGACGCCTCCCTGATCAACGTGCTCGCCCCGGTGCTGCCCCGCCTCGAGACCGTGCACACCGTGATCGCCGTCGGCGAGGGCGACACCGAACCGCTGCGGGAATCGGGCAAGACCGTGCTGGACTACGCCGACGCCATCGCCGCGGAGCCGACCGAATTCGACTGGCCGCACATCGACGAGAAATCCGCGGCGGCGATGTGCTACACCAGCGGGACCACCGGCAACCCGAAAGGCGTGGTGTACAGCCATCGTTCGAGTTACCTGCACACCATGGCGGCGTGCACCACGAACGGCATCGGCGTCGGGGCCGTCGACAGCGTGCTGGCGATCGTGCCGATGTTCCACGCCAACGCCTGGGGACTGCCGTACGCGGCGCTGATGGCCGGCGCCGACTTGGTGCTGCCGGATCGCCACCTCGACCCGGCATCGGTGGTCGGCATGGTAGAAGACCTGCGCCCCACCGTGACCGGCGCGGTGCCGACGATCTGGAACGCCGTCCTGCACCACCTCGAGGACGACCCCGACCACGACCTGTCGTCGCTGCGGCTGGTGGTCTGCGGCGGCTCGGCCGTCCCGGTCTCGCTGATGCGCACCTTCGAGGAAAAGCACGACGTGCAGATCCGGCAGCTGTGGGGCATGACGGAGACGTCGCCGCTGGCGACCATGGCCTGGCCACCGCCGGGCACCCCCGAGGACCAGCACTGGGCCTTCCGCGGAACCCAGGGCCAACCGGTCTGCGGGGTGGAGATGCGGATCGTCGACGACGACGGCCAGGTGCTGCCCAACGACGGCGTCGCCGTGGGGGAGGTGGAGGTCCGCGGCCCGTGGATCGCCGGCTCCTACTACCTGGGCCACGACGAGTCGAAGTTCGACTCCGGCTGGCTGCGCACCGGCGACGTGGGCCGCATCGACGGCCGCGGTTTCGTCACGCTGACCGACCGGGCCAAGGACGTCATCAAATCCGGCGGGGAATGGATCTCCTCGGTGGAGCTGGAGAACGTCCTCATCGGCCACCCCGAGGTGGTCGAGGCCGCGGTGGTCGGCGTCCCCGACGAACGCTGGGAGGAACGCCCACTCGCGGTGATCGTGGCCAAGGAGGGCGCGTCGGTCAGCCCGGGGCAGCTGCGAAACTTCCTCGCGGACAAGGTCGCTCGGTGGTGGCTGCCCGAACGGTGGACGTTCGTCGACGAGATCCCCCGCACCAGCGTCGGCAAGTACGACAAGAAAGCCATTCGCTCGCGCTACGCCGAAGACGGCTACCAGGTGGCCGAAGCCCGCGACTGATCGACGCCGCAACGAGACCGGAAAGGCTTGAGGCAGTGACACATTCACTCGTCGTCGACCAATCCGTCGTCACACCGGTCGCGGTGCACGACGCGTTCGGCCGGACGCTGCCGATGCCACTGCCCACGCTGTTCAACCGCTGGTACGGCCCGTTCCCGCCGATCCGCGACGTGCGCGAGCAGACCGGCGCCTGGGACGCGGCGGGGCAGACCCGCATCGTGCACCTGGCCGGCGGCGCCACCATGCGCGAGGAGCTGACCAGTGTCGACCCGCCGCGCTCGTTCGGCTATCGGCTCTGCGAGGTCACCGGCCCGATGGCGTTGCTGGTCGATCACGTTGTGGGCGAATGGATTTTCACACCGGCGGCCGCCGGAACCGAGATCACCTGGCGCTGGGACATCCACCCGAAGTCGCCGCGCACGGCCTGGGCGGTCCCGCTGCTGGGCAGGATGTGGAAGGGCTACGCGCGGCGCGCGCTGGCCAACCTGTCGGGCTTGCTGACGAAGTGAGAGCCGCGAACCGTTACGGTGTGAAGGCATGTGCCGACTCTTTGGCCTGCACGCCGGGACGCACGCGTGCACCGCGACCTTCTGGCTGCTGGACGCGCCGGACAGCCTGTCCGAACAGAGCCGGCGAAACCCGGACGGCACCGGCCTGGGCATCTTCGACGAGCACGCCGCGCCGCACCTCTACAAGGAGCCGATAGCGGCCTGGCAGGACGCCGCATTCGCGACCGAGGCGCACCGGTTGACCGGCACCACCGTCATCGCCCACGTCCGCTACGCCACCACCGGCTCGCTCGACATCCGCAACACCCACCCGTTTATGCAGGACGACCGGATCTTCGCGCACAACGGCGTCCTCGAAGGGCTGGACATCATCGACGAGCGGCTGCGCGAGATCGGTACCGCCGATTTGGTATTGGGCGACACCGACTCCGAGCGCGTGTTCGGCTTGATCACCGGCTCGATCCGGGCCCGCGGCGGCGACATCACCGCGGGGCTCGTCGACGCCATGCGATGGCTCGCCGAGCACGTTCCGATCTACGCGGTCAACGTGCTGCTGAGCACGGCCACCGACATGTGGGCGCTGCGTTACCCGCAAACCCACGAGCTCTACGTCTTGGATCGATCCGACGGTGTGGCGTCCCAAGACCCCGAATTCGACTTGCACACCATACGAATTCACGCGCGCTCCGAGCACCTGTGCACGCGGCCGTCGGTGGTGTTCGCCACCGAACGCATGGACGCCGACCCGCGCTGGCGCCTTCTCGAGCCCGGCGAGCTGATTCACGTCGACGCCGGGTTGCGCTTCACCCGCAGCCTGGTGCTGCCCGACCCGCCCAACCAGCTGTTGCGCCGCGAGGACCTGCGCACGCCGGTGGAGGACTCGCAACACGCCCTGCCGAGCACCCGGCGGCTGGTCTGAGGACGTTTGGCAGAGTTGGTGAGCGTGACGAACAAACGCGCCCTGGTGCTGGCGGGTGGCGGGATCGCGGGAATCGCCTGGGAGACAGGTGTTCTGCGGGGCATCGCCGACGAGTCGCCGGCCGCGGCCCGGCTGTTGATCGAATCGGACGTGCTGGTGGGGACGTCGGCGGGCTCGGCCGTCGCCGCGCAGCTCGGCAGCGGCCACACGCTGGACGAGCTGTTCGACCGGCAAGTCTCCGAGTCGTCGGCCGAAATCGACTCCGGCGTCGACGTCGACACCATCACCGAACTGTTCCTGACCGCCCTGGCCGCGCCGTACGAGGAGCCGCTGGACAAGACCCGCCAACAAATGCAGCGGATCGGGGCCGTGGCCCTGGCGACCGAAACCGTTCCCGCGCCGGTGCGCCGCCAGGTGATCGCGCAGCGCCTGCCGTCGCACGAGTGGCCCGAGCGCGCGGTGCGGCTCACCGCCATCGACGTCGCCACCGGAGAACTGACCGTCTTCGACCGCGAATCGGGCGTCGACCTCGTCGATGCCGTGGCGGCCAGCTGCGCGGTGCCCGGGGCGTGGCCGCCGGTGGCGATCGCGGACCGCCACTACATGGACGGCGGGGTGGCCAGCTCGGTCAACCTCGTGGTGGCCGCCGACTGTGACGTCGCGGTGGTGCTGGTGCCCTCGGGCATCGACGTGCCGTCGCCGTTCGGCGCCGGGCCCGCCGCCGAGGTCTCATCGTTTCCCGGCGCGGCGTTCGCGGTGTTCGCCGACGCCGATTCGCTGGCCGCCTTCGGGCCCAACGCCTTGGATCCGGGCTGCCGCATCCCCTCGGCCCTGGCCGGGCGCGAGCAGGGTCGCCGCGAAGCCGCGGCCCTCGCCCGGTTCCTGGGCTTGTGACGGATTTGGTTGCCGCACAAAACCTTTAGCGATCGATCGCGGGCGGGGCGGCGTCGTCGCGCCCGGCTTCCAGCGTGTCCAGGGCGTCATCCGCGAGCGCTCGGCCGGTGGCGATCACCTCCACCGCCCGGTGAAATTCCAGGGCCCGACACGTCGACCGCGGAACCTCGATGAGCAGGTCGGGCGGGTAGACCGCCAGCGTGTGACGCGCCAGGGCGGCCTGCGCGATGTCGATCGTCCGGTTCATCACCTCGAAGCTGCCCAACTTCGGCACGTCGGACACCGCGGCGGCCAGCTCGCCGGCGACAGCGTCGGCCGGTGACGGCTCTTCGTCGGGGTTGTCCGACCAGTCATCCGGCTCGCCGCCCGGCCCGCCCAGCCTGCTCAGTACCGCCCGGGCGGTCGGCCGGTCGAGCAACGAGCGGGCGGCGGCCGTGTCGAGCAGCGCGGAGGTGCTGCGCAGCATGCGGGTCAACCATTCGGCGGTGGCCCCCGGCTCCGCTTCCCGGGTGGTGATCGCCTCGCTGCCGGACAGGTTCACCGCGATGGTCAGGTCGGCGTTGACGGCCGACAGCGGGGCCATCGGCAGCGGGTCCAGGATGCCGCCGTCGGCCAACAGCCTCCCGTCGACCGCGTGCGGCGCGATCACCCCCGGGATGGCGATCGACGCCCGGATCGCCTCGTCGAGGGGGCCGCGCTGAAACCACACCGACTTTCCCGCCAGCAGGTCGGTCGCCACCGCGGTGTACGGGATCCGCAGGTCTTCGATGGCGACCGGGCCCAGGATGTCGCGCACCGCGTCCAGGATCTTTCCGGCTCGCATCACGCCGGCCGCGCTGATCGACGGGTCCAGCAGCCGCAGGATGGTGCGCTGGGTCAGGGACTTCGCCCACTCGGAGAACTCGTCGAGCCGCCCGGCCGCGTGCAGGCCGCCGACCAGCGCGCCCATCGACGAGCCGGAGACGCCGACGACGTCATAACCGCGTTCGCGCAGCGCCTCGATCACCCCGATGTGCGCGTAGCCGCGGGCGCCACCGCTGCCGAGCGCCAGTGCCACCCGAGTCGGTGCCGAGCGACGCGAAAGTTCGTCAGGCACCCCACCATTTTGCGCGGGGGGGGTCCTCAGCGGGCCGCGCGCGGACTTTTTTCAGCCGTGATCGTAATTACTCCGCGGGGGAGGGCGCCCGCGCGCGGCGCTACCCGCACTCGTCGTTGGCCGCCGCCCGCGCGGCGACGATCACGGCGGCCTGCCGGGCCGGGGTCAGCTTCGACCAGGGGGCGTTCCAGCTGCCCGCGGTGCCCGACGGCGACGCCTGCAGCATGGCCAGATAGGGCTCGAACAGCGACGCGCCGGTCCTGGGCTGGCCATCCATCCACACTTTTGCGGCGTGACAGGCCTGGTAGTACTCCTCCTCGGTCGAGTGTGCGGGGACGTCGACCCTGGTGGTCACGCCGCCGGGGGACACGCCGATGGCGCCCGCCGGCACCGAGCCCGGGCCGCCGGCGCTGTCCGATTGCGGCGCCGACGAGGGGGCCGGTGGGCCGTGCTGGCCGCCCTGCGAGCAGCCCGCGACCGCCAGCAGGACGCCCACTACAGGGGCCGCGGCAACCGCCGCGCCCCGCCGCCGGGGTCGACCACCGCGCCAGCGCACGGTCTCAATCTATGCAACACTGGCTGCCGTGATGGAGCGCTTCGGATTTTGCGAGTGTTGTCGGCCGTAACACGCCGCCGCCCGTTCGATCCTCTTTCGCTCTGGAGTTCCCCCCATGACTTTGTCCCTTGCCGGGGCAGCGCCCGTCACCGCCGCGGTCACGCGCCCACGAACCCTCTCGTCCCCGTCCGCGGGCCCGACCCCGCTGCGGGTGCCCGACCTGTTGCACGCGACCGACCAGGCCGCCGACGACGTGCTCAGCGGGCGCTGCGACCACCTGCTGCCCGAGGGCGGCATCCCGGAGTCGCAGCGCTGGTTCACCCGCATCCACGGCGACGAGGAACTCGACGTCTGGCTGATCAGCTGGGTGCCCGGCCATCCGACCGAGCTGCACGACCACGGCGGCTCGCTGGGTGCGTTGACCGTCGTTTCCGGCTCGCTCAATGAATACCGTTGGGACGGAAGGGCTTTGCGGCGCCGTCGGCTCGACGCCGGCGACCAGGCCGGGTTCCCGCTGGGCTGGGTGCACGACGTGGTCTGGGCGCCGCGGCCGGTCACCGTGCCGGTCACGGGGTTGCCGGGTGCGAGCGCCGGGCCGGCGCAGCCGACCCTGAGCGTGCACGCGTACTCGCCGCCCCTGACCGCCATGTCGTACTACGACATCACCGACCGCAACACGTTGCGCCGGCAACGCACCGAACTGACCGACCAGCCGGAAGGATCGCCGTGAGCCGCATCGACGTCGTCTTGAGGTCCGCCCGGCGCCGGTATCGCCGCCTGCCCGCCACCGAAGTGCCCGACGCGCTGCGGCGCGGCGCGGTGCTCGTCGACATCCGGCCCCAGGCCCAGCGGTTCCGCGAGGGGGAGGTGCCCGGGGCGCTGGTGATCGAACGCAACGTCCTGGAGTGGCGCTGCGACCCCACCAGCGACGCCAAACTGCCCGAAGCCGTCGGTGACGACGTCGAATGGGTGATCCTGTGCTCGGAGGGCTACACGTCCAGCCTGGCTGCGGCCGCGCTGCTGGACATCGGCCTGCACCGCGCCACCGACGTCATCGGCGGGTATCACGCGTTGGCCGGCGCGGGCGTGCTCACCCAGCTGGCCGGCGGTGCGTCCGACGCCCCGTTGGCCGACACGGCCGCCGGCGCCCGCCGCTGGATCTAGCCGCTAGTTAACTGCAACCCCGACGGGTGATTCGGCACTGGGAACGCACGCGGCCGCGGTGACGGCGGTGAGTGCGAGGACCGCCGCAACGACGAGTTTCGCGGCTAGACGTGACATGAGGACTCCGTTCGTCGGCCCCCCGGCGCAGAACTCTAGCGGGCCTACGAGCAAATTTCAATAACGATTGAATTAATCGCTAACCGTCGGCTGATTGCGACGTCGGGTCCAGCCCCAGCTCGTCGGCGGGTGCGGTCAAGAACCGATGCACCGCCGGCCCCACCAACCCGACCACCTCGTCGACCCCGAGCGACGACAGCGGAGGCACCCGCATGACGTAGCGCAGCATTCCGGTGCCGACGAGGTTGGTCGCGGCCAGCGTTGCGCGCAGCCGCGCCTCATCTCCACCGCCCAAAGCGCTGGACACCGCGGTGAGCAGGTAGTCGTGCAGGAATCCGCGAAACGCGTCGTTGGCGTCGCCGTTCGACGTCGCCGACCGCACCATCGACGCCATGCTCGAGGCCGTGTCGGGCTGCTCCCAGATACCCAGGTAGGCCCGCACTACGCGGCAGCCCAGATCGTCGTCGTTGCGTGCGATCTCGGTCGTCAGCAGGTCAGCGGGCAGCACCAGCTTCAGCGATTCGCGAAACAATGCCGCCTTCGAGCCGAAGAGATAGAGAACCATCGAAGGATCAACTCGCGCATCGTCGGCGATCGCGCGCAGCGTCGTCTTGTCGTAGCCATGGGCGGCGAACTGCCGCTTCGCCGCGCGAAGGACCGCGTCGCGCGATACCGGCTCGCCCTGGCGTCTACCGCGCCGCTTCTGAATCCCGGACACCGGTTCCCGGCCCACCCGGCTAGCCTTCGGCGTGCAGGAGCGGCCGCAGCCGGGCCGTCTTCTCCGGTGTCCACCCGGGCGGCGACATCACCGCCGCCCAGCCGTCGGCGACGTCGGCGACGTAACGGTGACCGTGCCCGTCGGGGACGTCCACCGCGACGGCCATGTCCGCCGACACCTGAAGGAAGGTGACGACCGGGATCCAGCGCGTCTGCGGCAACACGTCATAGCCGCGCCGCTCCCGCAACCAGTCGGGCTTGCTGAACACCAGGTCCGGGGTCCACCAGGCGATCGGGTCCGAGGCGTGCTGCAGATAGACCACCCGCGGGTGATCCCACGGATCCTTCGGGCGCGCCAGGTTGCCCGCGCGGGCCACGAAGCGGACGTAGCGGCCGTCGTCGTAGATCGGCAGCCATTCGGGGGACCCGGGGTCGCGTGTCGTGGTGAGGTCGGTCCAGATGGTGTTCTGGAACGTCGGCCCGCTGAACAGGGCGCCGTCGGTGCGGGCGAGCACGTTGTTCAGGCTCATGAACGACGCCTCGCCGCCGAACGAGCCGAGGCTCTCACCGAACACGACCAGCTTGGGGCGTTGGGCTTCCGGCATCTGGCGGATCAGCCGGTCGACGGCCTCGAACAGCGCCTGGCCGGCGTGCCGGGCGTTCTCCTTGTCCACCAAAAACGACAGCCAGCTCGGCAGGAACGAATACTGCATGCTGACGATCGCGGTGTTGCCGTTGTACATGTACTCGAGCGCGGTGGCCTCCGCCTCGTTGATCCAGCCGGTGCCGGTGGTGGTCGCGACCGCGACGACCGCGCGCCGCAGCCCGCCCGTGCGCTGCAGCTCGCGCGCGGCGAGTTCGGCGGTCGCGGTGATGCCGTCGGCGGAGTTCAGGCCCGCATACGCCCGGATCGGTTCGGTCGCCGGGGCGTCGTTGAACGCGGTCAGATCGCCGACCTTGGGACCGCCCTCGACGAAGACGCGCCCTTGGTGGCCAAGGGATTCCCACGACACCAGCGACTCCGGTCCGCCGGAGCGCAGCGCGGTCTTCGGCGGCGCGCTGTCGGGGTTCATCTCGTTGTTGGCCGAGGCGAAGGTGTCGTTCATGGTGCGCATGGCGAACTTGAGCACGACGCCGTTGAGCACGGTGACGGTCAGGACCGCCAGCGTGACGACCACGATGGTCGCCGAGAGCCGAAACGGCACGAACCGGTCGACCTGACCGACCAGGAAGCGGACCAACCAGCGGGTGAACTGGCCGATTTCGACCACCGTGAACAGCACCACCAGCGAGAGGACTCCCGACAGCGGGTAGTCGTACCACTCCAAATGTGGCACGCCCATCAGGTCGCGCACGTCGTCCTGCCACACGTGGAACCAGATCGCCATCAGTACCTGGCCGACCACACCGATCGGGATCAGCACCTTCCAGGCCCAGCGTGCCGGCGGCGGGCTGTGATCCTTTTCCCGCATGAACCGCACCAACCAGACCGAAAAGACGCCCAGCCCATAGCCGATGGCGCCGGAGAGCCCGCTGACGAGTCCCTGGAACAACGGGCCGCGCGGCAGCAGCGAGGGCGTCAGCGAAAGCCAGATGAAGACCAGGCCGACCGTGGTACCGGTGAATGTGTAATGCCGCACCCACCAAGGCTTTTCGGTCCACGGCAGGGTGGGGGCGGCGCGCCCGGCCCGCGGGGCGGGCGGGGCCTGTGAAACGGCGACCGCGGATTCCTCGACGTCGTCCGCCGGCTTGTCGCCGGTGTCGACGTTGGTCGCGGAGCCGGGTTCGCTCATGGTGCGTCCTAGCGGTGGGTGAAGTTCGGCGCGCGCTTCTCGACGAAGGCCGCCATCCCCTCGGATTGGTCCTCGGTCGCGAAAGTGGAGTGAAACAGTCGGCGTTCGTAGAGCAGCCCCTCGGCCAGCGTGGATTCGAACGCGCGGTTGACGGCCTCTTTGGCCATCCGCGACGCCGACCGCGACATCTGCGAAATGGTGGTCGCGACTTTCTTCGCCTCGGTCAGTAGGTCGTCGGCGGGCACCACGCGCGAAACCAGCCCGCTCCGTTCGGCCTCCGCGGCGTCGATGGTGCGCCCGGTCAGGATGAGGTCCATTGCCTTGGCCTTGCCGATGGCGCGGGTCAGGCGCTGCGAGCCGCCCATGCCGGGCAGCACACCGAGTTTGATCTCGGGCTGGCCGAATTTCGCTGTGTCGGCGGCGATCAGCACGTCGCACATCATGGCCAGCTCGCAGCCGCCACCGAGCGCGTGCCCGGCCACCGCGGCGATCGTCGGGGTGCGGACCTCGGCGAGTCTGCCCCAGGGGGCGAAGAAGTCGGCGCCGAAGGCGTCGGCGAACGTCAGCTCGGCCATCTCCTTGATGTCGGCGCCGGCGGCGAACGCTTTGGCCGAGCCGGTGATGATGATCGCGCCGATGCCGGGGTCGTCGTCGAAATCCGCTGCCGCACTGGTGACCTCGTTCATCACCTGGGTGTTCAGCGCGTTGAGGGCCTTCGGCCGGTTCAGCGTGATGATGCCGACGCGCTCCTCGCGCTCGACGAGGATGGTCTCGTACTGCGTGTCTGTCATCTGGGCCGCCTTTCTAGAAACTCAGGTCGTCGTCGACCGGGGTGAAATACGCCTCGACATCGGCCGCCGTGACGGCGGCCAGCTGCGCCGGCGACCACTTGGGATCGCGATCCTTGTCGATCAGCTGCGCGCGAATTCCCTCGACCAGGTCGTGTGAGCGCAGCGACGCCGAGGACACCCGATAGTCCTGAACGAGAACGTCTTTGAGCGTTTCCAGTTCGGCCGCGCGGCGTACCGCCTCCAGCGTCACCGATAACGCGATGGGGGAGCGGGTGGCGATCAGGTTGGCGGCGTCGTTCGCCGGGCCCGCGCCGTGGCCCGCGAGGGCCGCGACGATGTCCTCGACCGTGTCGCGCGCGAAGCAGTCGTCGATCCAATCGCGTTGTGCGGCAAGTTCACTCGGTGGCGGTTCGACGGTGTATTTGGCGAGCGCGTTCTCGACGCCGTCCCCGACGATCGCCCGACGGAACGCCTCGATGTCGGCGTGCGGCACGTAGTGGTCGGCGAAGCCCATGGCGATGGCGTCGGCTCCCGAGAACGGCGCCCCGGTCAGCGCGGCGTGCAGGCCCAGGCCGCCGGGCGCGCGCGACAGCAGGTAAACCCCGCCGACGTCGGGGATGAAGCCGATTCCGACCTCGGGCATGGCGATCTTGGAGGTGTCGGTCACCACCCGGGTGTTCGCGTGCGCGCTGACGCCCACACCGCCACCCATCACGATGCCGTCCATCACCGCGACGTATGGCTTGGCGAAGTCGGCGATCTGGGCGTTGAGCAGATATTCGTCGCGCCAGAAGCGTCGCGCCTCCGCCCCGTCCTTGCGCGCGCTGTGGTAGATCGAGACCACGTCGCCGCCCGCGCACAGTCCGCGTTCACCGGCGCCGGAGAGCACCACCGCGCGCACCGCCACGTCGCCGGCCCAGCGGGTGAGGATGGCGGTCAGATCGTCCACCATCCGTTGGTTCAGCGAGTTGATCGCCTTGGGCCGGTTGAGCGTGATCAAGCCGACGCTTCCGTCAACCTCGGTGAGAACCTCATCGGATCCGTCGGTCACGCCTTAGCCTCCCTCGCGCCGGTCCAGCCTCGAGGAAGAAATCTAGATCGTCACGACCGGCGCGGTATGCGCGGGTAAGGGTTATGTTTAACGCGACGACAACGGCTTAAGCCTTCCAAGGCTCGAGAACTCCGCAAAATGCCCAGCTCGGCTGGGAACCTGGGTGGACCGCTGATCGTTGAGATGGTGTTCGCACAGCTCGAAGCCAATAAGAGAGGATCCGACGGTGCGGGAGACAAGCAACCCGGTATTTCGTTCGCTGCCTAAGCAGAGGGGCGGATACGCGCAATTCGGCACTGGCGCGGCCCCGATGCAGGGCTACCAGGCCGACCCCTATGCGGCTCCCTACCAGGCCCCGTACCAGGAGGCCCGGCCTTCGCGCCCCCTGACCATCGACGACGTCGTCACCAAGACCGGCATCACGCTGGCCGTGCTGGCGGCCTCCGCCGTCGTCTCCTACTTCTTGGTGGTCTCGAACCTCGCGCTGGCGATGCCGCTGACCCTGATCGGCGCGCTCGGCGGCCTGGGCCTGGTGCTGGTCGCGACCTTCGGTCGCAAGCAGGACAGCCCGGCGATCGTGCTCAGCTACGCCGTACTCGAGGGTCTGTTCCTGGGAGCGCTTTCGTTCGTCTTCGCCCACTTCTCGGTGTCGAACGCCAACGCCGGCGTGTTGATCGGGGAGGCCGTCATGGGCACCTTCGGGGTGTTCTTCGGCATGCTGGTCGTCTACAAGACCGGCGCCATCCGGGTCACGCCCAAGTTCACCCGCATGGTGGTCGCCGCCCTGTTCGGCGTGCTGGCCCTGATGCTCGGCAACTTCGTGCTGGCCATGTTCGGTGTCGGCGGCGGCGCGGGCCTGGGCCTGCGCAGCGGCGGCCCACTCGCGATCATCTTCTCGCTGGTGTGCATCGGCATCGCGGCGTTCAGCTTCCTGATCGACTTCGACGCGGCCGACCAGATGGTCCGCGCCGGTGCGCCGGAGAAGGCGGCATGGGGCATCGCGCTGGGCCTGACCGTGACGCTGGTCTGGCTGTACATCGAGATCCTGCGCCTGCTCAGCTATCTACAAAACGATTAGCTCTGCCACACGAAAACCGGCACGCCGATGGGCGTGCCGGTTTTTTGTCTGCGGTCCTCGTGCACTGCCGTTGAGTGTGAAGCGCCGGCGTCGAGAGTGAACCAGCGGTGCGCTGGCTCGGCGTGTCGCCGCCCAGGCTTCACACTCAAAGCCCGGGTTTCACACGCAAAGCCGGGACGCACCCAACGACGAGCGGCTCAGCTGAGCCGCTCGATCACCATCGCCATGCCCTGCCCGCCGCCGACGCACATGGTCTCCAGGCCGAACGTCTTGTCGTGCGTCTGCAGGTTGTTGAGCAGCGTGGTGGCGATGCGGGCACCGGTCATGCCGAACGGGTGGCCCAGCGCGATCGCCCCGCCGGACACGTTCAGCTTGTCCTCGTCGATGCCCAGCTCGCGGGCCGAGCCCAGCACCTGGACGGCGAACGCCTCGTTGATCTCGAACAGGTCGATGTCGCTGACCGACAGCTTGGCCCGCGCCAGCGCCTTCTTGGTCGCCTCGATCGGGCCCAGGCCCATGATCTCCGGGGAGAGGCCGCTGACCCCGGTGGACACGATCCGCGCCAGCGGCGTCAGGCCGAGCTCCTTGGCCTTGGTGTCGCTGGTGATCACCACCGCGGCCGCGCCGTCGTTCAGCGGGCAGGCGTTGCCCGCGGTCACCGTGCCGTTGGGCCGGAACACCGGCTTGAGCTGGCTGATCTTCTCGTAGGTGGTGCCGGGGCGGGGGCCATCGTCGGTGCTCACCGTGGTGCCGTCGGGCAGGGTCACCGGGGTGATCTCCCGCTCGAAGAACCCGCTCTTGATCGCCTCCTCGGCGCGGTTCTGGCTGCGCACTCCCCAGTGGTCCTGGTCTTCGCGGCTGATGCCGGTCAGCAAGGCGACGTTCTCGGCGGTCTGCCCCATCGCGATGTACACGTCGGGCAGGTTGCCGTCGGCGCGGGGATCGTGCCACTCCTCGGCACCTTCGGCCGCGGCGGCCGAGCGCTCCTGGGCCTCGGCGAACAGCGAGTTCTTGGTGTCCGGCCACGAGTCGGCGCTGCCCTTGGCGAACCGCGACACGGTTTCCACACCCGCCGAGATGAACGCGTCGCCCTCACCGGCCTTGATCGCGTGGAACGCCATCCGGGAGGTCTGCAGCGACGACGAGCAGTACCGGTTGACGGTGGTGCCCGGCAGGAAGTCGAAGCCGAGCTCGACGGCGATGACTCGCGCCAGGTTGTATCCGGATTCACCGGCGGGCTGCCCGCAGCCCAGGATCAGGTCGTCGATCTGGTGCGGGTTCAGGGCGGGGACCTTGTCCAGCGCGGCCTTCACGATCTGGACGGTCAGGTCGTCGGGGCGCATGTTGACCAACGACCCCTTCATCGCGCGGCCGATCGGCGAGCGAGCAGTTGAGACAATGACGGCTTCAGGCATGGTGGTTCCCTTCAGATCCCTGCAGATCCCACAGATGGGGCTGGCTCGCTTCATCATCGGGCGGTGGGCCCACGCCGACGGGCGAAGACAAATCTAGTCGCTGCCGACCTCGGGGCACGAAGACGGGGCAGGTCCGGGTGCCGGGCGCCGCCACAGCCGCGACATCACGCTCGCCCGCGTGTGGCGCTGCCCCAGGACCGGCTCCGCCGGCGGCACCGGCGGACTCAGCGGCGGGCGCTCCACCTTCTCGCCGAGCGCGTCGCACAGGGCCAGCAGCAGCGCGTCGGCGGCCAGCGCATAGGCGGGCGCCGACGGGTGGTAGCCGTCGGCGGAGAACATCGCGTCGGGCGTGGCCCGGAACTGCGGCGCCATCAGCTGCGCCAGCGGCACCGGCACGCCGCTGGCCGAGCGGACCGCCGCGGTCTGGGCGCGGGCGAGTTGCAGGCAACGCTCGTGCGCGAGCGACCGCAGCGGCTGCGGAATCGCGCTGATGAAGCCCAGATCCGGGCAGGTGCCGACGATCACCACGGCGCCCCGGGCGCGCAGCTTGCGGACGACCAACCCCAGCCGTTGCGCCGACTGGCTCACCCCGTTGAGCGCGGTGACGTCGTTGGCGCCGACCATGATCACCGCCACGTCCGGCGGGGGGCCGGCCACGAACATGGCGTCGACTTGGCCGCACAAGCCCTTCGAGGTGGCGCCCACAATGGCCTTGGTGCTCAGCCGGATTCGCCTGCCGGTCTGCTCGGCCAGGCCGCGCGCGATCCGCACCCCCGGCACCTCGTCGGCACTCATGCATCCGTATCCGGCGGCGGTCGAATCGCCGAAGATCATCAGGTGCAGGTCGGCCGCCATCCCGCGGCGCCACCGCTCCACGGGCCCACCGCCGCGCGTGTACACGCCGTCGGCGCGGGGCGGGATGTCCCACGCCTTGGGGATGACGGTGCGCGCGTGGGACGCCTGGCCGACCAACAGACTGCGTGCCCCCAGGTAGGCGGTTCCTGTCGAGGCCAGCGCGCCCGCTGTGGCCAGGGCGATCGCCGACCGGCGTGGCACCCGAATGGTCACGCACTCAAGTTTAGGGCCGCTGCGGAGTTTGCGCGGCCGGTGCGAAAAAACGAACTGATCACGGTGCGAAGCAAAACTGGTATCAACTCAGAGATTTCATACGTTGCACTAAGCGATGGCTGTCAAGCTGAGAACAAGGGGATGGCTGAGCGCTTTGGCAAACGGTCGAACCAGACGCTCAACAGCCTCGTCACATGCTGTATCGCACTACAACGGCGTAGGAAGTGTTGAGCATGACCGCACCTAGCAAGGTATCGGGGTCGCCTCAGGCCACCGTTCGTGCCCATGATGTCCTCAAAGCCCGTCGCGCCCGGACGCGCAAGTTCGCGATCAGCGACGGCGCGCCCGTCGAGGTCCTCGAATCCGGCCCCAGCGTTGCTGCGCGATTGGCCAACCTGACGTCACGGCTGACGATCCGACCGATTCTGACCGTCGGCAGCCACGTCCCCAACCTGCCGTGGCCGTGGGGCCTCATCGACCTCACCGCCCGGGTGCTGATCCCGGCGTCGGCCACCGTCCGCGAGACGGTGAAGTTGCCGCACGCCTCGGCGCAACTGGTGCGCGCGCCCGGCGTGCTTCCCGCCGACGGCAGCCGCCGCGTGGTCGTCTACCTCCACGGCGGCGCGTTTTTGACCTGCGGGGCAAACTCGCACGGCCGGCTCGTCGAAGCCCTCTCCAAGTTCGCCGACGCGCCCATCTTGGTGGTCAATTACCGTCTGCTGCCCAAGAATTCGGTGGGCATGGCGATCGAGGATTGCCACGACGCCTACCGATGGCTGCGGCTGCGCGGCTACCAAGCCGACCAGATCGTGCTGGCGGGCGATTCCGCGGGCGGGTACCTGGCGCTCACGCTCGCACAACGCCTGCAGGAGGAAGGCGAGGAGCCCGCGGCGCTGGTGGCGATCTCGCCGCTGCTGCAGCTGGCGAAGGAACCCAAGCAGGCCCACCCCAACATCGACACCGACGCGATGTTCTCCGCCGGGGCCTTCGATGCCCTCGCCGAGCTCGTTGCCGCCGCGGCCGGAAAGAACAAGGTCGACGGCAAAGCCGAGGAGATCTACGAGCCGCTGGACCACATCAAGCCGGGCCTGCCGCGCACGCTGATTCACGTCTCGGGCTCCGAGGTGTTGCTGCACGACGCGCGGTTGGCGGCGAGCCGGCTGGCCGCCGTCGGCACCCCGGCCGAGGTGCGGGTGTGGCCCGGCCAGATCCACGACTTCCAGCTGGCCGCGCCGATGGTGCCGGAGGCCGTGCGCTCGCTGCGCCAGATCGGCGACTACATCCGCGAGGCCACCGAGTAGCGCGCCGCGCGAAACCGCCTGAGACGATGTGACGCATGCGGATCGCGCAGCACATCAGTGACCTCATCGGCGGCACGCCGCTGGTGCGCCTGAACTCCGTCGTTCCCGACGGTGCCGGCATCGTGGCGGCCAAGGTCGAATACCTCAACCCCGGCGGCAGCTCGAAGGACCGGATCGCGGTCAAGATGATCGACGCCGCCGAAGCCAGCGGAGCGCTGCGGCCCGGCGGCACGATCGTCGAACCCACGTCGGGCAACACCGGCGTCGGGCTGGCGTTGGTCGCCCAGCACCGCGGGTACAAGTGTGTGTTCGTCTGCCCGGACAAGGTCAGCGAGGACAAGCGCAACGTGCTGATCGCGTACGGCGCCGAGGTGGTCGTGTGCCCGACGGCCGTGCCCCCCGACCACCCGGACAGCTACTACAGCGTCTCCGACCGGCTGGTCACCGAAATCGAGGGCGCGTGGAAACCGGACCAGTACGCCAACCCGGAAGGCCCGGCCAGCCACTACGCCACCACCGGCCCGGAAATCTGGGCCGACACCGACGGCAAGGTCACCCACTTCGTCGCCGGCATCGGCACCGGCGGCACGATCACCGGCGCGGGCCGCTACCTCAAGCAGATATCGAACGGGGCCGTGCGCATCATCGGCGCCGACCCCGAGGGCTCGGTGTATTCGGGCGGCACCGGCCGGCCCTATCTGGTGGAGGGCGTCGGCGAGGACTTCTGGCCGCAGGCCTATGACCGCACGGTGCCCGACGAGATCATCGCGGTGTCCGACTCCGACTCGTTCGACATGACCCGGCGCCTGGCCCGCGAGGAGGCGATGCTGGTCGGCGGGTCGTGCGGGATGGCGGTGGTCGCCGCGCTGCGCGTCGCCGAGCAAGCCGGACCCGACGCGCTCGTCGTGGTCCTGCTGCCCGACGGGGGCCGGGGCTACATGTCGAAGATCTTCAACGACGCCTGGATGTCGTCGTACGGGTTCCTGCGCGGCCGGCTCGACGGGTCCACCGAGCAGTCCAGGGTCGGCGACGTGTTGCGCCGCAAGTCCGGTGCGCTGCCCGACCTGGTGCACACCCACCCGTCGGAGACGGTGCGCGACGCCATCGGCATCCTGCGCGAGTACGGGGTGTCCCAGATGCCGGTGGTCGGCGCCGAGCCGCCGGTGATGGCGGGGGAGGTCGCCGGCAGCGTCTCCGAACGCGAATTGCTGTCGGCGGTGTTCGAGGGCCGGGCGAAACTGGCCGACGCGGTCGCCCAGCACATGAGCCCGCCGCTGCCGATGATCGGCGCGGGCGAGCTGATCAGCGCGGCGGGCACGGCGTTGCGGGACTGGGACGCGTTGATGGTGGTCGAAGAGGGCAAACCGGTCGGCGTGATCACCCGTTATGACCTGCTGGGCTTCCTCTCCGAGGCGCCCCGTGGACTGAGCGGACGCCGGTAGTTCGCCGCGCTCGGCGGGTGATGCGCGTCTCGCCCGTCCGTGAAACGCTCAGGTACGGTAATTCGGCTAATCCAGCGAGATGTCCGGCTGTTCCGCAGTGGAAGGTTGCCCATGACCGATCAACCGCCGCCCGGCGGCGCCTACCCGCCGCCCCCCTCGTCGCCCGGCCCATCCGGTGGGCAACAGCCGCCGTCCGGCGGTCAGGAGTTCCCGCCGCCTCCGTCGGCGCCCGGCGGCGGTTCCTACCCCCCGCCGCCACCGCCGCCCGGCGGGTCCTACCCGCCACCGCCGCCGTCGTCCGGGGGCTACGCGCCGCCGCCGCCGGGACCGGCGATCCGGACCCTGCCGACGCAGGAGTACACGCCGTGGCTCACCCGCGCGCTGGCGTTCGTCATCGACATCCTCCCGTACGTCGTCGTGCACGGCATCGGCACCGCGATCCTGCTCGCCACGCAGCAGACGGCCTGCATCACCGACGTCACCCAGTACGCCGTCAACCAGTACTGCGCCACCCAGAATTCGACCCTGGGCATGGTGGCGCAGTGGTTGGCGTCGATCGTCGGGCTGTTCTACCTGATCTGGAATTACGGCTACCAGCAGGGCACGACCGGGTCGAGCGTCGGCAAATCGGTGATGAAATTCAAAGTGGTCAGCGAGGTCACCGGCCAACCCCTGGGCTTCGGCCTGTCCGTGGTGCGGGCGCTGGCGCACTTCGTCGACGCGATCATCTGCTTCATCGGTTTCCTTTTCCCGCTGTGGGATTCGAAGCGTCAGACGCTGGCGGACAAGATCATGACGACCGTGTGCCTGCCGATCGACGGGACCGAAAGGCCGCCGGTCACCTAGGCTGATCGTCGATGAGCGACGACGGCAACCCACACCCCGAGTTCACCGGGCTGGCCACCAAAGCGATTCACGCCGGCTACCGGCCGGACCCGGCGACCGGAGCGGTCAACGCCCCGATCTACGCCAGCAGCACCTTCGCCCAGGACGGCGTCGGCGCATTGCGGGGCGGATTCGAATACGCGCGCACCGGCAACCCGACCCGCGCCGCGCTGGAGGCCGCGCTGGCCGCCGTCGAGGAGGGCAGCTACGGGCGGGCCTTCGCCTCGGGAATGGCCGCCACCGACTGCGCCCTGCGCGCGGTGCTGCGGCCGGGTGATCACGTCGTGATCCCGAATGACGCCTACGGCGGCACGTTCCGGCTGATCGACAAGGTCTTCACCCAGTGGAACGTCGACTACACGCCCGTCGCGCTGCACGAGGTGGACGCCGTCGCCGCCGCGATCACGCCGCGCACCCGGATGATCTGGGTGGAAACCCCGACCAACCCGTTGCTGTCGGTCGCCGATATCGCCGCCATTGCCGAGCTAGCGGCCGGGCAGGCCGCAAAAAATCGAGCGAAAGTGTTGGTGGACAACACCTTTGCCTCACCCGCGCTTCAGCAGCCGCTGACGCTGGGGGCGGACATCGTGCTGCACTCCACCACCAAATACATCGGCGGCCATTCCGACGTGGTGGGCGGCGCGCTGGTCACCAACGACCAGGAACTCGACGACGCGTTCGGCTTCCTGCAGAACGGGGCCGGCGCGGTCCCCGGCCCGTTCGACGCCTACCTGACGATGCGCGGACTGAAGACCCTGGTTCTGCGCATGCAGCGGCACAGCGAAAACGCCATGGCCGTAGCGGAATTCCTCGCGGGCCATCGCGCGGTGAGCGCGGTGCTGTACCCCGGGCTGCCCAGCCACCCCGGGCACGAGGTCGCCGCGCGGCAGATGCGCGGGTTCGGCGGCATGGTCTCGGTGCGCATGAAAGGCGGACGGGACGCCGCCCGGGATCTGTGCGCCAACACCAAGGTGTTCATCCTGGCCGAATCGCTCGGCGGGGTCGAGTCGCTGATCGAGCACCCCAGCGCGATGACGCATGCGTCGACGGCCGGGTCGCAATTGGAAGTCCCCGACGATCTGGTGCGCCTGTCGGTCGGCATCGAGGACGTCGCCGACCTGCTGGCCGATCTGGAGCAGGCCCTGGGCTAGTGGCGATCGCGAGCGCGAATGCCCTGCTAGCCGGGCGCACGTGCTATCGCGCCCGGCTGGCCGGGCGCTCGCCTAAACGCGGCTGGCTAGGAGTGGTACGGCTCCGCGCTGACCAGGGTGACCTCGACGGTGTTGCCGTTGGGCACCACGTAGCTGCGGGTCTCGCCCACCTTGGCGTCGATCAGGGCGCCGCCCAGCGGTGAATTCGGCGAGTACACCTCGAGCTTGCCGTCGTTGACGCCCTCCTGGCGGGTGGCGATGAGGAACGTCTCGGTGTCGGACTTGTCGCCGTTGTAGTAGACCTTCACCACCGAACCGGGCAGCGCGACGCCGGACTGCTTGGGCGCTTCGCCGACCTTGGCGTTGTTGAGCAGATCCTGCAGCTGGCGAATCCGGGCCTCCTGCTGGCCCTGCTCTTCGCGGGCGGCGTGGTAGCCGCCGTTTTCGCGCAGGTCGCCCTCCTCGCGGCGGTCGTTGATCTCCGCGGCGATGACCGGACGATTCGCGATCAACTGGTCGAGCTCGGCCTTGAGTCGGTCATGCGACTCCTGGGTCAGCCAGGTCACCGAAGTGTCCGTCATCTCGTCGTGCTCCTCGTATGTTGTTCCGCGAGTTCGCGTAAGTCCTGTTAACTCCGCCGTCGAAAGCGTGCGGCTCCATCCCCGTGTGCTGCGGCGCCGATCTGCTGACGGCCGCTAATGCAGCAACACGGTCCCAATCGGAACCGTGCATTCACCCATGTTACCACCGCGCGAACAACTGATGACTCCATCTTCGCTGTTCGGCGTCGATGGCGACGGTCAGGACGGGCGCAGGTAGGCGGGCACGTCGGTGCCGCAGCCATAGATGTCGGCCACCGCCGGCGGCTGAGAGGATTTGACCGTCGTCGTCACCTGCACCGTGGCCGCGTCGGATGGCGGGACCAGCAGCTCACGTCGTCCCGTCTCGCTCCCGTCGGCGGAGCGGACCCGCACGATGCAGTCCACCGGGCGCGACGGATCCGATCGGGTCACGTTGATCGTTATCGACGCCGTCTGCTCGTCGATCACCCGGTACCCGGCCAGCGTCCCCTTGACGTCACTGGTGCCGAAGCGGTGGTAGCCGACGGCGGCCACGGCCAGGCCGGCCGCGACGACCAGCACACCCAGCGCGACGATCACCCATCGCCGGGGGATGCGCGACAGCCGGGAACGCCCGTAGCGGGCCTCAGGACGCGGAGTGGGGGTATCGGTCATGGCTGGTTATGCCTGGTTGTCGGCTGCCGGGCACCTGCCGACAGCATGCAACGATGTGGAACTGGAATTATAGGGTCAGACCGGGTGACCACCCGAGGTGACAAGGGAGCACGTGAGCGAATTGCGGTTGATGGCGGTGCACGCCCACCCCGACGACGAGTCCAGCAAGGGCGCGGCCACCCTGGCCCGCTACGCCGACGAGGGGCATCGGGTGCTGGTGGTGACGTTGACCGGCGGTGAGCGCGGCGACATCCTCAACCCCGCGATGGATCTGCCCGAGGTGCACGGGCACATCGCCGAAATCCGCCGCGACGAGATGGCCAAGGCCGCCGAGATCCTCGGGGTGGAGCACACCTGGCTCGGCTTCGTCGACTCCGGACTGCCCAAGGGCGACCCGCCGCCCCCGCTGCCCGAGGGGTGTTTCGCGCTGGTGCCGCTGGAGGAGTCGATCGAGGCGCTGGTGCGCGTCGTACGCGAGTTCCGCCCGCACGTGATGACGACGTACGACGAGAACGGCGGCTATCCCCATCCCGATCACATTCGCTGCCACCAGGTTTCGGTCGGCGCCTTCGAGGCGGCCGGGGATTATCGGCGCTTCCCGGACGCCGGCGAACCGTGGACGGTGTCCAAGCTGTACTACAACCACGGCTTCCTGCGGGCCCGGATGCAGTTGTTGCACGACGAGGCCCTCAAGCACGGTCACGAACCGCCGTTCAAGAAGTGGCTCGAGCACTGGGACGCCGCGCACGACCCGTTCGAATCCCGGGTGACGACGCGCGTCGAGTGCTCGGCCTATTTCAGCCAGCGCGACGACGCGCTGCGGGCGCACACCACGCAGATCGACCCCGACCACGACTTCTTCGCGGCCCCCATCGAATGGCAGCAACGGCTTTGGCCCACAGAGGAATTCGAGTTGGCCCGCTCGCGGGTCCCGGCCCGGCTGCCCGAGGACGACCTGTTCGCCGGGATCGAGACGGACGCGTGAATCACCTCGTCCTCCTCGCGAGCGCCCCCGGCTGGCAGGCCGACAACGCGCCGCAGCACACCGGGCCCGACTTCGGCAAGGCCAGCCCGGTCGGGCTGCTGATCGTCGTGTTGTTGTTGATCAGCACGCTGTTTTTGCTGCGCTCGATGAACCGGCAGCTGAAGAAGGTGCCGGAGTCGTTCGACCCCAAGCATCCCGAGCCGGACCAGGCCGCGGACGAGGGCACCGACGCGGTCGACCCGGGCGCCGGCCAGGCCCCGGATCAGGCGGACGGGTCGCCGCGACCCCCGGGATCCGGCGATGAGCCAGGCTGACTCGTCCGCCGCGAACACCCTGGGGCTGGCGACCAGCCCGTATCTGCGTCAGCACGCCGACAATCCGGTGCACTGGCAGCAGTGGACACCGGAGGCGCTGGCCGACGCCGCCGCCCGCGACGTGCCGATCCTGCTGTCGGTCGGCTACGCGGCCTGTCACTGGTGTCACGTCATGGCGCACGAGTCGTTCGAGGACGCCGACGTCGCCGCCGCGATGAACGCGGGATTCGTCTGCATCAAGGTCGACCGCGAGGAACGGCCCGACATCGACGCGGTGTACATGAACGCCACGGTGGCCCTCACCGGGCAGGGCGGCTGGCCGATGACCTGTTTCCTCACGCCGGACGGACGGCCCTTCTTCTGCGGCACCTACTATCCGAAAAATAGCTTCCTGCAACTTCTTTCGGCCGTCTCGGCCACATGGCGGGAGCGTCGCGGCGAGGTGGAGGAGGCGTCCGACCACATCGCCGGCGAGCTGCGCAAGATGGCTTCCGGTGTAGCGCGTGGCGGCCCCGCGGTGGCGGCCGACCTGTGTGACCACGCCGTCGCCGCGCTGCTCGCCGACGAGGACACCGTGCACGGCGGGTTCGGCGGTGCGCCCAAATTCCCGCCCTCGGCGCTGCTCGAGGCGCTGCTGCGCAACTACGAGCGCACGGGATCGCCGGCGGCGCTCGACGCGGTGTCGCGCGCGGGCAGCGCGATGGCCCGCGGCGGCATCTACGATCAGCTCGGCGGCGGCTTCGCCCGGTACAGCGTCGACAACGCTTGGGTGGTACCGCATTTCGAGAAGATGCTGTACGACAACGCGCTGCTGCTGCGCGCCTACGCGCACTGGGCCCGGCGTACCGGCGATCCGCTGGCGCGCCGAATCGCCGACCAGACCGCCCGGTTCCTGCTCGACGACCTCGCCGACGGTGCCATGTTCACCTCATCGCTGGACGCCGACGCCGACGGCCGCGAGGGATCGACCTATGTGTGGACGCCGGAACAGCTGAACGACGCGCTCGGGCCCGACGACGGTCCTTGGGCCGCACAGGTTTTCGCGGTCACCCCGGCCGGCACCTTCGAGCACGGCGCCTCGGTGCTGCAGCTCCCCGCCGATCCGGAGGATGCGCAGCGGGCCGAACGCGTGCGGGTCGCGTTGTTGAACGCCCGGCGCGCCCGGGTCCAGCCCGGCCGCGACGACAAGATCGTCACGTCCTGGAACGGGCTGGCGATCACCGCCTTGGCCGAGGCCGGCGTGGCGTTGGACGAGCCCGAGTTCGTCCACGCCGCAAGCCGCTGCGCGCGGGCGCTGCTCGACCTGCACGTGGTCGACGGCAGGCTGCGGCGCGCCAGTCTCGGCGGCGTGGTCGGTGACAGCGCCGCCATCCTCGAGGACCACGCGATGCTGTCCACCGGGCTGCTGGCGCTCTACCAGCTGACGGGCGAGGCGGCCTGGCTGACAAGGGCGACCGATCTGTTGGACACCGCGTTGGCGCACTTCGCCGATCGTGAGCAGCCCGGCCGCTGGTTCGACACCGCCGACGATGCCGAGCGGTTGATGCTGCGGCCCGCCGACCCGCTGGACGGGGCGACCCCGTCGGGAGCGTCGTCGATCACCGAGGCCCTGCTGACCGCGGCGCACGTGGTCGACGGGGAGCGCGCCGAGCGGTACCTGCGGGCGGCGGACGACGCGCTGCGCGCGCACTCGGTGCTGCTGGAGCGCGCGCCGCGCTCGGCCGGGCATTGGCTGGCCGTCGCGGAGGCCGCGGTCCGCGGGCCGCTGCAGATCGCGGTGGCCTGCGACCCGTCGTGGTCGCCGCTGCTGGCCGAGGCGCGACGGCTGGCGCCCGGCGGGGCGGTCGTCGTGGGCGGGGACGTGGATTCCTCTGCGCTGCTGGCGGGCCGCGACCGAGTGGCCGGCGCCGACGCCGCCTACGTGTGTCGCGGCCAAGTCTGCGACCTGCCGGTGACCACCGCGGCCGAACTGGCCGCCGCCCTGGCTGTTTCCAGCCGCTGAGCCTTCCAGCCGCTGGGTCGATGGTGGTGACCCGCTGCGCCCGGCTGCGCCGCGCTGGCGATCACCACTGAGCCGATGGTGGTGACCCGCTGCGCCCGGCTGCGCCGCGCTGGCGATCACCACTGAGCCGATGGTGGTGACCCGCTGCGCCCGGCTGCGCCGCGCTGGCGATCACCACTGAGCCGATGGTGGTGACCCGCTGCGCCCGGCTGCGCCGCGCTGGCGATCACCACTGAGCCAATGGTGGTGACCCGCTGCGCCCGGCTGCGCCGCGCTGGCGATCACCACTGAGCCGATGGTGGTGACCCGCTGCGCCCGGCTGCGCCGCGCTGGCGATCACCACTGAGCCGATGGTGGTGACCCGCTGCGCCCGGCTGCGCCGCGCTGGCGATCACCACTGAAGCCGATGGTGGTGACCCGCTGCGCCCGGCTGCGCCGCGCTGGCGATCACCACTGAAGCCGGGTTACCCTGCCTCCCATGCCGAATGCCGCCAAGACCGAAGCGATCAGAAGCACGGTCCACCGCTACATCGAGCTGGTCGCCAAGGGCAGCGCCGACGACTTGGTCGAGCTGTACGCCGACGACGCCACGGTCGAGGACCCCGTCGGCGGCGAGGTGCACATCGGGCGCCAAGCGATCCACGGCTTCTACTCCGCGGTCGACAACCTGCAGCGCGAATGCGAACTGAAGACGCTGCGCGTGGCCGGCAACGAGGCGGCCTTCCAGTTCCGGTTGACCGTGACCGCCGGCGAGCACCGGATGGTGATCGAGCCGATCGATGTCATGGTCTTCGACGGCAGCGGGAAGATCGCGGCGATGAAGGCGTACTGGTCACCCGACGACGACGTCGACCAGGGTTAGCCGGGCCATCAGGCTCCCAGCAGCCACGCGTGTTCTTCCGTGTAGAACACGGCGAACCACATGGCGATGTAATGCAGGATCGCCGCGATCGCGGTGAAGGCGTGGAAGAACTCGTGATAGCCGAACGTCCGCGGCCACAGGTCGGGCCAGCGTAGACCGTAGAAAATGCCACCGACGCTGTAGAACACACCGCCGACGGCCAGCAGCACCATCGCGGCCACCCCGGCCTGGTGCAGGATCGTCGGCGCGTACCAGATCGCTACCCAGCCCAACAGCAGATAGAGCGGTACGCCCAGCCAGCGCGGCGCCGTCGGCCAGCACACCTTCAGCGCGATGCCCGCGAGCGCGCCGCCCCACACGATGCACAGCACCACCACGCCGGTGTCCTGCGGCATGACCAGCCGCGCGAACGGCGTGTAGCTGCCGGCGATGAAGATGAAGATCATCGAATGATCGAGCCGCTTCATGCGAATCCGGGCCAGGTCCGACTTCCAGTGCACCCGGTGATAGGTCGCGCTGACCGCGAACAACGCCACCGTGCACGCGGCGTAGATCAGCGTCGAATGCCCGGCGCGGGGCGAGGACGCCGCCCACGACACCGACACCAGCGTGGCGCCGGCGATGATCGCCAGCCACGCCGAGTAGAAGTGGATCCAGCCGCGCATCCGGGGTTTGCCCAAAACATTGGCGGCCCCTTCGGCGAGTCGCTCGACGGTGTTGCCCGGGGCGATCGGCTCGGGTTCGCGCTCAGGATGCGGGACGGTGCTGGTCTGGCTGCTCATGTCTCCTGTGGAATGTCGCTGCAACGGGGGACGCCGGTGGCCACGGTGCCATGGGCGGGTGTAAGAGCCAGAGTAGCCAGAGATGGTTACGGCGCAGTGTCGACTTCTCGGCCGGCTGCTCGGATGACCGGCCGAAATCGCAACCCGGAATCCATTGCGCCTGGCAGTAGGGTGTGTGTTCGTGGAAATCATCCCGCGGCGACTCAAAGAGCCGCTGTATCGGATCTACGAGATGCGGCTGCGGCAGGGCCTGACCGCTTCCAAGTCGGAACTGCCCCGCCACATCGCGGTGCTGTGCGACGGGAACCGCCGGTGGGCGCGCGACGCGGGATACGACGACGTGAGCTACGGCTACCGGATGGGCGCGGCCAAGATCGCGGAGATGCTGCGCTGGTGTCAGGAAGCCGGCATCGAGATGACCACCGTGTACCTGCTTTCCACGGAGAACCTGCAGCGCGATCCCGACGAGCTGGCCGGGCTCATCGAGATCATCACCGACGTCGTCGAGGAGATCTGCGCGCCGGCCAACCGCTGGAGCGTGCGCACCGTCGGCGACCTCGAGCTGCTCGGCGAGCAACCGGCCCGCCGGCTGCGCGGGGCGGTGGAGTCCACCCCGGTCGTGGCGCCCTTCCACGTCAACGTCGCCGTCGGCTACGGCGGTCGCCGCGAGATCGTCGACGCGGTGCGTTCGCTGCTGAGCAAGGAACTCGCCAACGGCGCGACCGCCGAAGAGCTGATCGACACCGTCACCGTCGATGCGATCTCGGAAAATCTCTACACCTCCGGTCAGCCCGATCCCGACCTGGTGATCCGCACCTCGGGCGAGCAACGGCTCTCCGGCTTCCTGCTGTGGCAAAGCGCGTACTCGGAGATGTGGTTCACCGAGGCGCACTGGCCCGCCTTCCGCCGCGTCGACTTCCTGCGCGCGCTGCGCGACTACAGCCAGCGCCATCGCCGCTACGGGAAGTAAATCCGCTGCGCCTGTGACTCGTGGGGCGGCTGATCCCGCCCGACTGGCGCGTGTCAAATATTTACCCGATAACGGGAATAGCCGGGTGAACCTCCTCGTCGTTGTATCCGTGGCAATAGCCAACACCGCCATCGCGAGGAGTAATCACATGTTGCTTGTTTCTGGTGTATCCGGCCTCACCACGCGGCCGCTCTACGACGCGACCGACTCGCTGTTGCGCTTCGCCGTGCGCGCCGACGCCACCCTGACGGGACTCTTCGGCTTGGTCATCGCCTTCCTCGCCGACCCGCTCTCGTCGCTGACCGGCCTGACGTCCTTCGAGAATTACGCCATGGGGGCCTTCTTCGTGATCTACGGCCTCGTGGTGTTCAGCCTCGGGGCGATGCCGGACGTGCGCGGTGTCGGCATCGGCGTGATCGTGGCCAACATCTTTTTCACGCTGTCCTCGATCGTGGCAACCGAAGCATTGCCGCTGACCGTCACCGGGGCCGCGCTGACGCTGGCCAGCGGCGCCTACGCGGCCGCGTTCGCCGCGCTCCAATACCTGGGAGTGCGGCGCCTCGAGACGGCATAGTGGCGCCTAGAGCTTGCGCAGCCGCAGCCGATTGATCGAGTGGTCGGCGTCCTTGCGCAGCACCAGCGTGGCGCGCGGCCGGGTGGGCAGGATGTTCTCGACCAGGTTGGGCCGGTTGATGGAGCGCCAGATCTCGCGGGCGGCGGCGACGGCCTTGGTGTCGTTGAGCGCCGCGTAGTGGTGGAAGTGCGACTCGGGATCGGCGAAGGCCGTGCTGCGCATGGCCAAAAACCGCGAGATGTACCACTGCTCGATGTCCTCGATCCGCGCGTCCACATAGACGCCGAAGTCGAACAGGTCCGACACCATCAGGGTCGGACCGGTCTGCAAAACGTTGAGGCCCTCGAGGATCAGGATGTCGGGATGCCGCACCACGTGCTTGGCCCCGGGGATCACATCGTATTTCAAATGCGAATACACCGGCGCGCACGCGTAGTCCGAGCCCGACTTGACCGACGTAACGAACCGCATCAGCGCCCGACGGTTGTAGCTTTCCGGAAACCCCTTGCGATGCATCAGGTTTCGCCGGTCCAGCTCGGCATTGGGGTACAGGAATCCGTCGGTGGTCACCAGGTCCACCCGGGGATGATGGTCCCAGCGCGCCAAGAGCGCCTGCAGCACACGGGCGGTCGTCGACTTGCCGACCGCCACGCTGCCGGCGACCCCGATGATGAACGGCACCGGCCGGTCCGGGTTTTGCTGAGGTTCACCCAGGAACTCGGCGGTGGCGGCGAACAACCGCTGGCGCGCCGCGACCTGCAGGTGAATCAGCCGGGCCAGCGGCAGGTAAACCTCTTCGACTTCGAGCAAGTCGATCTGTTCACCCAGACCGCGCAGGCCGACCAGTTCCTCCTCGGTGAGGGCCAGCGGCGTCGACATACGAAGCGCACGCCATTGCTTTCGGTCGAACTCCACATAAGGGCTCGGCTCGCTAAGCCGCGGCATAGTGCAAGTGTTGCAGGAGCGCCGAAAAGCCCGACGGCTGGGCTGGCGAAAAGTCGGCGCTGGATAGACTGGCGCCGTGACTGCTGCACCTGACGCCCGCGCCACGACCTCCGTGATGTCCGCCCCGCTCGCCGAGGTCGATCCCGACATCGCCGGGCTGCTGGGCCAGGAGCTGGGCCGCCAGCGCGACATGCTGGAGATGATCGCGTCGGAGAACTTCGTCCCGCGCGCGGTGCTGCAGGCCCAGGGCAGCGTGCTGACCAACAAGTACGCCGAGGGCTTGCCGGGGCGCCGCTACTACGGCGGCTGCGAGTACGTCGACGTCGTGGAGAACATCGCCCGCGACCGGGCCAAGGCCCTCTTCGGCGCCGACTTCGCCAATGTGCAGCCGCATTCGGGCGCCCAGGCCAACGCCGCCGTCCTGCACGCGCTGATGACGCCGGGGGAGCGGCTGCTGGGTCTGGACCTGGCCAACGGCGGCCACCTGACGCACGGCATGAAGCTGAACTTCTCCGGCAAGCTCTACGAGAACGGTTTCTACGGTGTCGACCCGACGACGCATCTCGTCGACATGGACGCGGTGCGCGCCAAGGCGCTGGAATTTCGCCCCAAGGTCATCATCGCCGGTTGGTCGGCCTACCCGCGGATCCTCGACTTCGCGGCGTTCGCCTCGATCGCCGACGAGGTGGACGCCAAGCTCTGGGTGGACATGGCGCACTTCGCGGGCTTGGTCGCGGCCGGCCTGCACCCCTCGCCGGTGCCGCACGCCGACATCGTGTCGACGACCATTCACAAGACGCTCGGCGGCGGCCGCTCGGGCATGATCCTCGGCAAGCAGGAGTACGCCAAGGCGATCAACTCGGCGGTGTTCCCCGGCCAGCAGGGCGGACCGCTCATGCACGTCATCGCGGGCAAGGCCGTCGCGCTGAAGATCGCGAGCACCCCCGAATTCGTCGAGCGGCAGCAGCGCACCCTGTCGGGCGCGCGCATCCTCGCCGACCGGCTGTTGGCCGCCGACGTCGCCAAGGCCGGCGTATCGGTGGTCAGCGGCGGCACCGACGTGCACCTGGTGCTGGTGGATCTGCGCAACTCCCCGCTCGACGGCCAAGCCGCCGAGGACCTGCTGCACGAGGTCGGCATCACCGTCAACCGCAACGCCGTGCCCAACGACCCGCGGCCGCCGATGGTCACGTCGGGGCTGCGGATCGGCACGCCCGCCCTGGCCACCCGCGGCTTCGGCGACGCCGAGTTCAGCGAGGTCGCCGACGTCATCGCCACCGCCCTGGCCGCGGGCAGCTCGGCCGACGTGGCGGGGCTGCGCCAGCGCGTGACACGGCTGGCGCAGGAGTTCCCGCTGTACGACGGCCTCGAAGACTGGGCGCTGGTCGGCCGCTGACGCCCGTCTGGTCGGGCTCGAGGACCAAAATCACCACTTGCTCCGACACGACCCCGCCGATTTCATGAACCTGTGTACGCGGGTTACAGTTATCTCATGGCCGAAAGACCCGTCGCTAACGCGCTGACCCTGGAACTCGAGCCGGTCGTCGAAGCGAACGTCGACCGCCACCTGTCCACCGAAGAGCTCTGGTTCGCCCACGATTACGTGCCGTTCGATCGGGGCGAGAACTTCGCATTCCTCGGTGGGCGCGACTGGGACCCGTCGTCAATGACGTTGCCGAGACCGCTGACCGACGCCTGCGAGATCATGCTGCTGCTCAAGGACAACCTGGCCGCGCACCACCGCGAGCTGGTCGAGCACTTCATCCTCGAGGACTACTGGGGCCGCTGGCTGGGCCGGTGGACCGCCGAGGAGCACCTGCACGCCATCGCGTTGCGCGAGTACCTGGTGGTGACCCGTGAGGTCGACCCGACCGCCAACGAAGAGGCCCGCGTCCAGTACGTCATGAAGGGCTACCGCGCCGACACCTACTCGCAGGTGGAGACCCTGGTGCACATGGCGTTCGTCGAACGCACCCACGCCGTGTTCTGCGAGAACCTGGCCGCCAAGCTCGAGGAGCCCATCCTGGCCGGCCTGATCGACCGGATCGCCCGCGACGAGCGGCGGCACGAACTGTTCTTCTCCAACCTCGTCGAGCACTGCCTGGGATACACCCGCGACGAGACGATCGCGGCGATCGCCGCCCGTGCCGCCGACCTGGATGTGCCCGGCGCCGACATCGACGCGTACCGCGACAAGGTGCAGAACGTCGAAAAGGCAGGCATTTTCGGTCCGGAGCAGCTGCGTCAGGCGATCTCCGACCGCATCGCCGCATGGGGGCTCGCGGACGAGCCCGCGCTGCGGCAATTCATCGTCGGCTGAGCCGCGGCCCCCTCCGCGCCGATCCCTTTGGGGCGTCGTCGCGGCTCGTCATGTCGGCGCGCCTGCACAGCGGGCACGCGGCCACGGGAGTAGCGTCGTTCCCGATGGTCAGCGTCATGCTCTGCTGCCAGGGCGGCACCTCCCGTCATCACAACGGAAGGACCGGCCCCGGTCCTGGTGCTGCGGTTCCCGTCGACATGCCTGTGCGGGTCCGCGCGGGCTCATCCCGCTCGAGGAGCGCTACGTGACCGATATCCGGACCTACGTGATCGACACTTCCGTGCTGCTGTCCGACCCGTGGGCGTGCAGCCGGTTCGCCGAACACGAGGTGGTTGTTCCGTTGGTGGTGATCAGCGAGCTGGAGGCCAAACGCCACCATCACGAGCTGGGATGGTTCGCCCGCCAGGCGTTGCGCCTGTTCGACGATCTTCGGCTTGTGCACGGGCGCCTGGATCAACCCATTCCCGTTGGGACACAAGGCGGTACGCTCCACGTCGAACTCAACCACACCGACCCGGCGGTGCTGCCCGCCGGCTTCCGCAACGACAACAACGACTGCCGGATCCTGAGTTGCGCCGCCAACCTGGCCGCCGAAGGCAAACGAGTCACGTTGGTCAGCAAGGACATTCCGCTTCGGGTCAAGGCCGCCGCGGTAGGGCTGGCCGCCGACGAATACCACGCCCAAGACGTCGTGGCCTCCGGCTGGTCGGGCATGCGCGAGATCGAAACCGCCACCGAGGATATCGACGCCCTGTTCAGCGACGGCGAGATCGATCTGGCGGAAGCCCGAGACCTGCCCTGCCACACCGGCATTCGGCTGCTCGGTGGCAGCTCTCACGCGCTGGGCAGGGTCAACGCGGACAAGCGCGTTCAGCTGGTCCGCGGTGATCGCGAGGTGTTCGGATTGCGTGGGCGGTCCGCCGAACAGCGGGTCGCGCTGGACTTGCTGCTCGACGAGTCGGTCGGCATCGTGTCGCTGGGCGGCAAGGCCGGCACCGGCAAGTCGGCGCTGGCGCTGTGCGCCGGGCTGGAGGCCGTGCTGGAGCGGCGGACCCAGCGCAAGGTGGTGGTCTTCCGTCCGCTGTACGCCGTCGGCGGCCAGGAGCTGGGATACCTGCCCGGCAGCGAGAGCGAAAAGATGGGCCCGTGGGCGCAGGCAGTGTTCGACACCCTCGAGGGGCTGGCCAGCCCGGCGGTGCTCGAGGAAGTGCTGTCCCGCGGCATGCTCGAAGTGCTGCCGCTGACCCACATCCGGGGACGTTCGCTGCACGACTCGTTCGTCATCGTCGACGAGGCGCAGTCGCTGGAGCGCAACGTGTTGCTGACCGTGCTGTCCAGGCTGGGCACCGGGTCGCGGGTGGTCCTGACCCACGACATCGCCCAGCGCGACAACCTGCGGGTGGGCCGCCACGACGGGGTCGCGGCGGTGATCGAGAAGCTCAAGGGCCACCCGCTGTTCGCCCACATCACCCTGTTGCGCAGCGAGCGCTCGCCGATCGCCGCGCTGGTCACCGAGATGCTCGAGGAGATCGCCGGGCCGCACTGAGCGGTTTCGCCGCGAAGCTGTATTCCACGACAGCTCCACTCGCGATATGTGTCGCTGGTTGCAGTCTCGCGGTGAGTACGCTTTTACCGTGGCGAAACGACCCGACACCTTGGCCTGGCGCTACGGGCGCACGCTGGCCGGTGTCGTCGCCGCCGTCGCGGTGCTGGTGATCGGCGGGCTGACCGGTCACGTGACGCGCGCCGACGACCTGTCCTGCTCGGTCGTCAAATGCGTCGCGTTGACCTTCGATGACGGCCCCGGTCCCTTCGACGAGCGGCTGCTGCAGATCCTCAAGGGCAACGACGCGAAGGCCACCTTCTTTCTGATCGGCAACAAGGTGGCCGCCAACCCGGCGGGGGCCAAACGCATCGCCGACGCGGGGATGGAAATCGGCAGCCACACCTGGGAACACCCCAACATGACCACCATCCCGCGGGAGGACATCGCCGCGCAGTTCTCCAAGGCGAATGACGCGATCACCGCCGCGACCGGCCACACGCCGACGTTGTACCGGCCCGCGGGCGGCTTGTCCGACCCGGTGGTGCGCCAGACCGCCGGTCAATTCGGGCTGGCCGAAATCCTGTGGGACGTCATCCCTTTCGATTGGGCCAACGACTCGAACACGGCGGCGACGCGATCGATGCTGATGACCTACATCAAACCGGGCTCGGTGGTGCTGTTCCATAACACCTACTCGAGCACCGTCGATCTGGTCTATCAGTTCATCCCGGTGCTCAAGGCTAACGGCTACCGGATGGTGACGGTCAGCGAACTGCTGGGACCACGCGCGCCCGGCAGCAGTTATGGTGGCCGGGAGAACGGGCCACCCGTCAACGGTCTGCGCGACATTCCCGCCAGTGACATCCCCACGCTGCCCAACACGCCCTCACCCAAGCCGATGCCCAACTTCCCGATCACCGACATCCCCGGGCAGAATTCCGGCGGGCCGAACAACGGTGCCTAGCGCGACGAGCGGGCCCGCGACGAAAGGACGAAAGTCCGCTCGACGGTGGATGTTTCACTACGGCCTCGACTTGAGTCTGTCGTATGTGCTGGCGGTCGTCGAAGCGGCCGCCATCTTGATCCCGTTGCGCGGCCACACGTCCGTCGGGGCCAACGCCGACTTCGCGCGGCACAGCACGGGGCCGGTGGCGCTGCTCGTCGTGCTGGGCATCATCGGCGTCTCGGTGGCCGGCGCCTTGAGCCTGGCGCCCACACTGCGCTGGTTCGTGCCGGGCGACGAACCGACACCACAGCAACGCGAGGCCGTGATGAAGCTCGCCGGGCGCCAGTCGGCGATCCTGGTGACGGCCTGGGCGCTGAGCGGCGGGACCTTCATCCTGCTGAATCTTGGTGGCGGGGCCCGGCTTCTGCTACCCATCGTGCTCGGCGTGCTGCTCGGCGGGTCGGCCGCCGCCGGCACGGGGATGCTGCTCGCGCAACGCACCCTGCGCCCCATCATGCGTGCCGCCACACTGGGCGCCGAGCCACGGCTGGCCGTGCCGAGCGTGTACGCGCGACTGGTTCTGCTGTGGTTCCTCTGCAGCGCGTTTCCCATCGCGGTCATCGCGTCCCTGGTCGTTCTGCGCTCCTACGGGTGGCTGATCGAGAAGTCGGCATCGTTGGACGTGCCGATCCTGGTGGTGTCGTTGGCGGCGCTGGTGTTGGGACTGCCGACGATGATCCTGACCTCGCGGTCCATCTCGGACCCGATCGGGGAGGTCGTCGACGCCATGGCGGAGGTTGAACATGGCCGCATGGAAACCTACGTCGGCGCCTACGAACGTTCCCAGATCGGGCGGCTGCAAACGGGTTTCAACCGTATGGTGGCCGGGCTCGCCGAGCGCGACCGGCTGCGTGACCTGTTCGGTCGCCACGTCGGCGCCGACGTCGCGCAGCGCGCCGTCGAAGAGGGAGCCTCCCTGTCCGGCGACGTGGTCGAAGCGGCGGTGCTCTTCATCGACCTGGTGGGTTCCACGCAGCTCGCGGAAAGCCGCCCGCCGCAAGAAGTCGCCGAGGTGCTCAACGACTTCTTCCGGATCGTCGTCAACGCCGTCGACGAACACCACGGATTGATCAACAAATTCGCCGGAGACGCCGCGCTGGCCGTCTTCGGGGTGCCATTGCCGACCAGCGAGCCGGCGTCCGCAGCGCTGGCGACGGCCCGGGCGCTGGCCACTCAACTGCGCCGGCTGCCAGTCGATTTCGGCGTCGGCGTCTCCGCGGGGCGCGTGTTCGCCGGCAACGTCGGCGCCGAGAACCGGTACGAATACACCGTGATCGGCGACGCCGTCAACGAGGCCGCGCGGCTGGCCGACCTCGCCAAGACGTCCGATCGGCGAATCCTGTGTTCGGCGGCCGCCATCGATGCGGCCGGTGAGGCCGAACGCGGGCACTGGGCCGAATGCTATTCCACCGTATTGCGTGGGCGATCCGAGACGACCCACGTCTCGGCGCCGACCACCTAGGACCAGGGCCGCGTCAGGATTTCGCGACCTTCAGCGCGGCGATGATCTTGCCGACGAGGTCCGCCGACGCGGTGTCACCGATGGGTGTGCTGCCGATGAACACGGTGACCGGCTTGGTGTCGACCGCGATGATGCTGACCGAGTCGCCCTTGACGTTGCGGGTGGGATCGGCGATCGTGACGTCGGCGTCGGCCCGCACCGCCTTGGTCCCGTCCACGGTGATCGACGACGTCTTGACCGGTCCCAGCGTGGGTGTCGCGTTGGCATAGCCGGGCCCGTTGACCACGCACTGCATCAGTTTGGTGGCTTGCGCCGTGAGGTCCATGCTGGCAACGAAATTGGTGACGCCGACCTCGGCCGTCATCATCCACTGATTGGCCCCGGGCACGTCCTGGGCGACGCCGAGTCCGCCGATCAGGTTGGGGCCCTGGTCATCGGAGAACACCGTCCACCCGGACGGCGCCGCACTGGCCGGGAACGACAGCTTTCCGGCGGTGATCGAGTCGCCCCGGGGCATCTCACCGCCGGACACGTTCGGGGTGCAATCCGTGGCGTTCTGTGCCGAATTCTTCGGTTGCGAGACCGACGTGCTCGTCGACGGCGGCGCGGCGCTCGATCGCTTGTTGCCGTGGCCGCCCTTCATCACCACGAGGGTGGCCACCAGCGCGATCACGGCCAGCGCGACCAGGCCGGCGACGATCAGCCAGGGCAGCTTCGAGCCGCCTGGGGGAGGGCCGGGCGGGTAGGGCCCGCCGGGCGGAAATGGTTGTCCCGGCGGGGGATACTGCGGTGCCTGGTACGGATTGACGGCGGGACCACCCGGCGGCGGATACGGGTACTGACCGCCCGGCGGGTAGCCGTACGGACCCCCCTGCGGGTAAGGACCCTGCGGGTAAGCGCCGCCGGCCGGCGGCTGGCCACCCCAATTCGGTTCCTGCCCATAGGGGTTGCTTCCGTAAGGCCCAGGGCCGTAGGGGCCGCCGCCGGGAGGAGCCGTCATGGAAAAACCACCCTTACACTCATCGACACCGTCGCCGCGTGACGGTCGGGCCTAGTCTTCCGGCTTGACCTTCGCCATGGCCAGCACGTCGAGCCGGCGGTCGAGCTCCTCGATCGACAGCTTGTCGCCGATCAGGCCGCGGTCGATCACGGTCTGGCGAATCGTCTTGCGCTCCTTGAGGGCCTGCTTGGCGACCGCGGCGGCCTCCTCGTATCCGATCGCCGAGTTCAGCGGCGTCACGATGGACGGCGACGACTCGGCGAGCTCGCGCAGGTGCTCGACGTTGGCCGCCAGGCCGGTGATGCAGCGCTCCGCGAACAGCTTCGAGACGTTGGTCAGCAGCTTGAACGACTCGAGGATGTTGCGGGCCATCATCGGGATGTACACGTTGAGCTCGAACGCACCGTTGCCGCCGCCCCACGCGACCGCGGCGTCGTTGCCGATCACCTGCGCGGCCACCTGCGTAACTGCTTCGGGGAGAACGGGATTCACCTTGCCGGGCATGATCGAGCTACCCGGTTGCAGGTCGGGCAGCTGAATCTCGGCCAGGCCGGTCAGCGGGCCCGAGCCCATCCAGCGGACGTCGTTGGCGATCTTGGTCAGCGACACGGCGATGGTGCGCAGCGCACCGGACGCCTCGACGAGGCCGTCGCGCGCGGCCTGGGCCTCGAAGGAGTTTGCCGCCGTGCGCAATTCGCTCAGGCCGGTGGAGGCAACCAACGTTTCGACGACCTTGGCGCCGAAGCCGTCGGGAGCGTTGAGGCCGGTGCCCACCGCGGTGCCGCCGATCGCCAACTCACCGAGCCGCGGCAGCGTGGCGCGCACCCGCTCGATGCCGGCCTCGATCTGGCGGGCGTACCCGCTGAATTCCTGGCCGAGCGTCACGGGCACGGCGTCCATCAGGTGGGTGCGGCCCGACTTGACCACAGTGTGCCATTCGCGGGCCTTGCTCGCCAGCGCGTCATGCAGCACCTCGAGCGCCGGGATGAGGTGGCGCACGGCGGCTTCGGTGGCCGCGATGTGGGTCGCGGTGGGGAAGGTGTCATTCGACGACTGCGACATGTTGACGTCGTCGTTCGGGTGCACCGTGACGCCGTTGGCCGCGGCGATGCTGGCGATCACCTCGTTGGTGTTCATGTTGGAGCTGGTGCCCGAACCGGTCTGGAAGACGTCGATCGGAAACTGGTCGTCGTGGCGGCCGTCGGCGATTTCGGCGGCCGCGGCGATGATCGCGTCGGCCTTCTCCGGGGCCAGCAGCCCGAGGTCCTTGTTGACCTGCGCGCACGCGCCCTTCAGCAGGCCCAGGGCGCGGATCTGGGTGCGCTCCAGCCCGCGGCCCGAGATCGGAAAGTTCTCGACCGCGCGCTGGGTTTGCGCGCGCCACAACGCTTTTGCGGGGACGCGGACCTCGCCCATGGTGTCGTGCTCGATGCGGTACTCGGTGTCATCCGTGGCCATAGAGTGCTGGCTTCCTCGTTCTTCGATCTGGCGGTCAGGGCAGGGGATAGGCGGCAGAACTGTCGCCGGTGAAGTCGATGGCGGAGTATTCGTTGAGCTTCGAAAGCCGGTGGTAGGCCTCGATCATGCGGACGGTGCCCGATTTCGACCGCATGACGATCGACTGGGTGGTGCAGCCGCCGGGGTAGTACTGCACGCCCTTGAGCAGGTCGCCGTTGGTGACCCCGGTGGCGCAGAAGAAGACGTTCTCGCCGGACACGAGGTCCTCGGTGGTCAAGATCTGATCGAGGTCATAGCCGGCGTCGATGGCCTTTTGGCGTTCCTCGTCGTCGGTGGGGGCCAGCTGCGCCTGGATGGCGCCACCCATGCACCGGATCGCGGCGGCCGCGATGATGCCTTCCGGCGTACCGCCGATCCCGGCCAGCATGTCGGTGCCCGAGTGCGGCCGGCAGGCCGAGATCGCGCCCGCGACGTCGCCGTCGGTGATCAGCCGGATGCGGGCCCCGGTGGCCCGGACGTCCTCGATCAGCTGGGCGTGCCGCGGCCGGTCGAGAATGCATACGGTCATGTCGCGCACCGACAACGCCTTCACCTTCGCGACGGCCTTGATGTTCTCGGCGATCGGCGCGGTGATGTCGAGCACGTGCGCCGCCTCGGGGCCGACGGCGATCTTGTTCATGTAGAAGACCGCCGACGGGTCGAACATCGCGCCGCGGTCGGCCACCGCCAGCACGGAGATGGCGTTGGGCATGCCCTTACTCATCAGTGTGGTGCCGTCGATCGGATCGACGGCGAAGTCGCACTCCGCGCCGTCCCCGTTGCCGACCTCTTCGCCGTTGTAGAGCATCGGCGCGTGGTCCTTCTCACCCTCGCCGATCACGACCACGCCGCGCATCGACACCGAGTTGACCAGCTCGCGCATCGCGTCGACGGCCGCGCCGTCACCGCCCTCTTTGTCGCCGCGGCCTACCCAGCGTCCGGCCGCCATGGCGCCGGCCTCGGTGACCCGGACCAGTTCCAAGGCCAGGTTGCGGTCTGGAGCCTCACCGCGCGGCCGCGCTTGCGCTGGAGCTCGGCCATTGGCGGTGGACGAGCGGTCGCCCTCAACTGTCATGGTTGCTGATTGTCCCAGAAGCGGATCGGTCCGCTGGAACTGGGATACTCGGGGGATGACCGAGAAGCCGCCGCTGAATGCCAGCTCGGACGGCTCTGTGGCCGACGAGCCGGCCCCGGCCGCCGGGCCCGCGCCCAGGCCGGCGAAGCCTCGGCTGCTGCAGGACGGCCGGGACATGTTCTGGTCCCTGATTCCGCTGGTCATTGGCTGCGTGGTGCTGGCCGGGCTGCTGGGCATGTGTTCGTTTCAGCTCGACAGCCGCAGGGGCCCCATCCCGTCCTATGACGCCGCGGCGGCCCTGCGGGCGGACGCGGCGACGCTCGGCTTTCCCATCCGCCAACCGCAGTTGCCCGGCGGCTGGCAGGCCAACTCCGGGCACCGCGGCGGCATCCCCAACGGGCGATCCGACCCCGCGACGGGTCAACGCGTGAACGCGCCCATCTCGGTGGTCGGATACATCAGCCCGAGCGGCATGTATCTGAGCCTGACCCAGAGCAACGCCGACGAGGACAAGCTGATCAACTCGATCCATCCGTCGGCGTATCCCACCGGGGCGGTCGACGTCAGCGGGACCAACTGGGTCGTCTATCAGGGGTCCGGCGAAAGCGGCGCGGACGCCGAAGCCGTGTGGACGACCCGGCTAAGCGGCCCGGGCGGCGCGACGCAGATCGCGATAACCGGCGCCGGAAGCAGCGATCAGTTTCGTACGCTGGCCTCGGCGACGCAATCGCAGCCGCCGCTGCCGACGAGCCGATAGAAGGGGACTCGCATGGGTGCACCGGAGGCCGATCTGTCCGGGTGGTCGGCGGCGCCGTTCAGCGGTGGCGGCTACACTCACGACGTCTACCGCAAGGGCGCCGGCCCCGGTGTGGTGCTGATCCCTGAGCTGCCCGGAATACATCCCGGCGTGCTGGGCTTGGGTAATCACCTGGTGGACAACGGTTTCACCGTCGCCATCCCGTCGCTGTTCGGCGAGCCGGGCCGTGCCAAGACGGCCGGTTACCTCGTCGGCGCCATCGGGCGAGCCTGTGTGGCAAGGGAATTCGCGGCGTTGGCGCTGAACAAGCAGCGGCCGGTGTCGGCGTTCCTGCGCGCGCTGGCGCGCGACCTCAACGCTTCGACTCCCGGCAAGGGCGTCGGCGTGATCGGCCAATGTTTCACCGGGGGATTCGCATTGGCCGCCGCGGTCGACGACAGCGTGCTGGCCCCGGTACTGTCGCAGCCGTCGGTGCCGTTCCCGCTCGGCGCCGCTCGGCGCCGCGACCCCGGCCTGAGCGAGTCCGAGCTGACCACCGTGGCCGACCGCTGCGCCACCGACGGCTTGTGCGCCATGGGATTACGATTCAGCGAGGACAAACTGTCGCCGGGCGAGCGGTTCGCGACGCTCAAGGAGCGCCTCGGGGACGCGTTCGAGGTGATCGACATCGATTCGGGCCCGACCAACCAGCACGGCTTCGGCAAGGCGGCGCATTCGGTGCTGACCGATGAGGTCCGTGAAATCGACGGACACCCCGCCTACGAGGCCCGTAAACGCGTGGTCCAATTCCTCACCGAGCGGCTCACCTAGCGGTCCGCTAGGCCGACCGCCTCGAACTGGCGAAATTCTCGGCGAGATCTGCTGCCTTGGCGACGCTTTCGGCGGGTGTCGTCATCCGGGCGGCAAGGTCGCGAGCTCGGATTGCGTACTCCGGCGCCAAGATTCGGCGCAGGTCTGCGACGAGCGATTCCCGGGTGGTGGCGGATAGGCGGCGGTGGGTGCCCACCTTGAGGCGGCGTTTCACCTGGGCTCCCCAGATGATCTGATTGCCGTCCACGGACAGGACCAGGGTGGGAATTCCGGCACGCAGACTTGCGGCGGTGGTGCCCGATCCGCCGTGGTGCACGGCGGCCCGGCACAGGGGAAAGATGGACGCGTAATTCAGCGCGCCGACCACCTTGACGTGATCGGAATGCGGGACGTCGTCGAAGTCGCTCCAGCCGGCGCAAATCAACGCCCGCTCGCCCAACTGCGCGCACGCCCCGCTGATCATCTCGATCGTGTCGGACGGAGATTCCACCGGCATGCTGCCGAAGCCGAAGAAAATCGGCGGTGTTCCCGCGGCAATCCACGATGCGGCCTCGTCGTCGGCGCCCGTCGCCAACTCCATCGTCAGCGCGCCCACGAAGGGCCGTTGGCGCCGCCATTTCGCCCATTCGGCCGCCAATCCCGGGAAGGCAACCTCGTCGTATGCCTGAATTTCCAAGGCTCTCAATGCGGCAATTCGTCGCGGTGAGGAAGACGTTGTCTTCGGCAGGCCGAGTTCGCCGCGCTGCGCGTCCTCGAGCTTTTTGCTCAGGCGCCACGTCAGCCAGTCGAACGCCCGCACCGCGAAGCGAGAGGCCGGTGCCGGCAAGATCGCCACAACCTGGCCGTTGGGACGCATCGGAACATGGTGCAGGGTAACCAACGGAAGACCATGGTATTCAGCCACATTGGCGGCGATTTCCTGATAGGTCTGCCCGGCGAGTACCACGTCGGCCCCCTCCGCCAACGACTTCAATGTCTCGTTCATGTGCGCCCAAGACTGGTCGGTGACCTTCTTGATTTCGAGCCCAGACCGCGATATGTCCCGAACCCTCCAGAACCTGCTGAACAGCGTCGTGGTGAAGGTGCGAAACGCGTCCATCCAGGCGTTCGTCTCCGCCCCGTAGGGCACCGCGGACAGGCCGGCCGATTGCGCGAAGCCGACCAAATCGGGCGGGACTGCGATGCACACATCATGCCCTCTGCGCTGCAGTTCGCGGCCGATAACAACAGCAGGCTCGATATCGCCTCGAGTTCCATAGCTTGCCAGCGCAAATCTCATGACGGATCTCAAACTTTCAATCGAGTGAAACCGGGACGGGTCACGTTATCTCTGAGTACAATTCGGACCATTTCACGATGTCGTCCAGGGGGCTGAGGAAATCAGTGTGCCTAATATCGCTGCACTCTATGGCAGCTCTCTCGGCGTGTGAACGGTAAAAATGGAATCTGATGGCGGCGCGTTACCGGCGGCCGCGGCGGCCGAACCGGCCAAGAGGTTATTGTCGATCGACCTACTCGATGCCGATGAACACAGCCAGCTCGACGAATGGGGCAACCGAGCGGTGCTCGCACAGCCGGCCCGCACGCCGGTCTCGATTCCGCAATTGTTCGCGGCGCAGGTGGCCCGCGACGCGGAGGCGGTAGCGATCACGTGCGGGAGCCGCTCGATGACCTACGGCGAGCTGAACGCGGCATCTAATCGATTGGCGCACCTGCTCGTTGACCGCGGCGCCGCCTCCGGCGAGCGTGTGGCGATGCTGCTGCCGCGCTGCGCCGAGGCGATCGTGGCGGTCCTGGCCGTGATCAAGACCAGGGCGGCCTACGTGCCGATGGATCCGGCGCACCCCGACGCGCGCCTCGGGATGGTCCTCGGTGACGCTGCCCCGATCGCCGTGATCACCACCGCGGACCTGCGTCTGCGGGTGGACACCTCGGACGTGCCCGTCATCGACATCAACGACCCCGCGATCGACGCCGGAGTTGCTGCCGCGTTGCCGGCCCCCACCGCCGACAACCTCGCCTACATCGTCTACACCTCGGGCACCACCGGCATGCCCAAGGGCGTGGCCGTCACGCACCGCAATGTGACCCGGCTCCTCGAGTCACTCGACGCCGAACTGGCGCGGGGACAGGTGTGGACGCAATGCCATTCCCTGGCCTTCGACTACTCCGTCTGGGAAATCTGGGCTCCGCTTCTGTACGGCGCTCGGCTGCTGATCGTGCCCGACGGTGTCGTGCGTTCGTCGGAAGAATTCCACGCACTGCTCGTGCGCGAACAGGTCAGCGTCTTGAGCCAGACCCCGTCGGCGTTCCACGCGCTGCAGACCGCCGACGCGCTGCACTCCGAGATGGGGCAGCTGAACCTCCAGACGGTGGTCTTCGGCGGCGAAGCGCTTGAACCGCAACGCCTTGCGTCGTGGTTCCGTAATCATCCGGGGTCGCCACGGATGATCAACATGTACGGCATCACCGAGACGACGGTGCACGCCTCGTTCCGGGAGCTCGCCGTCCGCGACGTCGAGAACAGCGTCAGCCCGATCGGCGTGCCATTGGAGCATCTCGCCTTCTTCGTGCTCGATAAGTTCCTGCGTCGGGTGTCGGCGGGCGCCGTCGGTGAGCTGTATGTGGCCGGTGCGGGAGTGGCCTCCGGATACTGGGGCCGGTCCGGGTTGACGGCGTCGCGGTTCGTGGCGTGCCCGTTCGGCGATGCCCAGGCGCCCGGTCAACGTATGTATCGCACGGGCGATCTGGTGCGCTGGGACGCTGACGGTGAGCTGCAGTATGTGGGCCGCGCGGATGAGCAGGTGAAAATCCGCGGATATCGCATCGAGCTGGGCGAGGTCAGGGCGGCACTCGGCGCGCTGGACGGCGTCGAGCAGGCGGCCGTGATCGCCCGTGAGGACCGTCCCGGCGACAAGCGCCTGGTCGGCTACGTCACCGGGACCGCCGATCCGGTCAAGGTGCGCGCGCAACTGGCGGATCGATTGCCGGAATATATGGTGCCGGCCGCGGTCGTGGGGCTGCAGGCTCTGCCGCTGACGGTCAACGGCAAACTCGACACACGCGCCCTGCCGGCACCGGAGTACCGGGACGCCGACCGTTACCGCGCGCCGGGAGACGCGGTCGAGCAGGTCCTGGCCGACATCTATGCCCAGGTCCTCGGTGTCGATCGGGTCGGCGTGGACGACTCGTTCTTCGACCTGGGCGGGGACAGCGTGTTGTCGATGCAGGTGGTGGCCCGGGCGCGCGCGGCCGGTGTGGCGTGTCGACAGCGCGATGTCTTCGTCGAGCAGACGGTGGCCCGGCTTGCGCAGGTGGCCGTCTTGCTCGATGGCGAGGCGGCGGAGGTCGACGAGGGCGTCGGTGCGGTGGTGGCCACCCCAATCATGCGCTGGCTACACGATTTTGACGGTCCGGTCGATGAGTACAACCAGACGGTGGTGCTGCAAGCTCCCGCCGGAGTGACCGAGGCCGACGTCGTCGTCGTGCTGCAAGCCCTGCTGGACCGCCACGCCATGCTGCGGCTGCGCGCCGCGGACACCGGGAACGGGGATTGGTCGCTGTGGGTACCCGAGGTAGGGGCCGTGGACGCCCGCGCCTGCCTGCAGTCGGTGGATGCGCTGTCCGACGAGGCGCTCGTGGCCGCGCGGTCACGGTTGAATCCGGCGACCGGGGCGATGTTCACCGCGTTGTGGGTGCCGAACACGGGCCAGTTGGCGTTGATGATTCACCACCTGTCCGTGGATGTGCCGTCGTGGCGAATCCTGTTCGAAGACTTGAACATTGCATGGGCGCAACATCACCACGGGCAGCCGGTCGAATTGCCCACTGGTGGAACATCGTTCGCGCGGTGGGCGGCGATACTGAGTGAGCACGCGCGCAGCCCGGCGGTCGTGGATCTGGCCGACGCATGGCGCCAATTGCTGGCGACGCCCGCCGCGTTGCCCGCGGTGCGACCGGCGGTCGACACCTACGCCCGCGCTGGTCACCTGTTGGCGACGCTGGATATCGAGACCACTCACCAGTTGCTGGGCGAGGTGTCGGTCGCGTTTCACGCTGGGGTGCAAGACGTTCTGTTGATCGCGTTCGGGTTGGCCTGGAACGAATTCCTCGGCGCCGCCGGCGCACCGATCGGTATCAGCGTCAAAGGTCACGGCCGCGCCGAAGAACTGCGGCGCGACGTCGACCTGTCGCGCACCGTGGGATGGTTCACCAGTAAGTACCCGGTGGCGCTGACGGTGGGTGAATTGCCGTGGGCGCACGTAGCCGCCGGCGGGGCCGCGCTGGGGCCGTTGATCGCGGCCGCTTTGCAACGGCTTCGCGCCATGCCTGACGGTCTGACCTACGGTCTCCTGCGCTATTTGAATCCCGAAGTGGGACTGGCTGGTTCGGAGCCGACCATCGAATTCAACTACCTCGGGCGGTTTGACGCCGATGCGGCCGTTCTGTCCGAACATCTCTGGCGGGTCGACGAGGACGCCATGGCGACCATCCCCGCGGCGTCGGCGATACCCACGCCGCTCGGCCACACCGTGGAATTCAACGCCGCCCTCCTGGATACCGGTACCGGCCAGCGCCTGCACACGACATGGACGTGGGCACCCTCGGCACTGGACGAGGAACAGATCCAGCGGCTGAACCGGCTGTTGTTCGAGGCACTGACCGGCATCTGCGCGCATGTGCGGCACGGTGGCGGCGGTGAGCCGGCACCGTCGGCCTGATCGTCGACGATAATGGCGAACGACCCTGTTGAGCTCACTCGGGAGATTGTGCACGCGCATGGCGATCGACGACCTGGTGGTCGAAACCAGCAACGGCCCGGTCCGCGGCGTCGACGACGGCCGCGTCAAGGCGTGGAAGGGCATCCGCTACGCGGCGGCGCCGGTGGGCGACTTACGTTTTCGGGCGCCGCAACCGCCCGAGCGCTGGACCGAGATCGCCGACGCCACCGTGTTCGGGCCGGCCTGCCCGCAGCCGGTCTTTCCCAACATGCCGCTGGATCTGGGCGCACCGCAGGGCGAGGACTGCCTGCGGCTCAACGTCTGGGCATCCTCTGAGACCCGGCCCGGGGACGCCAAACCGGTCCTGGTGTGGCTGCACGGCGGCGCCTACGTCCTGGGATCGAGCAGCCAGACGCTCTATGACGGCAGCAGGTTGGTCAGCCACGGCGACGTCGTCGTGGTGACGGTCAACTATCGGCTCGGCGTGCTCGGCTTCCTCGACCTGACGTCGTTGGACACCGCGGGGCGACGGTTCGACTCGAACGTCGGGCTGCGCGACGCGCTCGCGGCGCTGGAGTGGGTGCGCGACAACGTCGCCGCCTTCGGCGGCGATCCGCACCGGGTCACGCTGTTCGGTGAATCCGCCGGGGCGGGCATCGTCACGACGCTGCTGGCCAGCCCGGCAGCCGACGGCCTGTTCGCCGGCGCGATCGCGCAAAGCTCGCCGGCCACCTCGGTGTACGACCGCGACCGCGCGCACCGGGTCACCCAAGCCTTCCTCGGCAAACTGGGCATCGCCCCGTCGGAGGTGCAGCGGTTGGTCGACATGCCGATGGCGGCGATCCTGGCCGCGTCGCAAGAGGTGTTCGACGAAGTGCCGGCGCGCAACCCGGGAACGCTGGCGTTCGTGCCGATCGTCGATGGCGACGTGCTGGGCGATTACCCGGTCAAGCTGGCGCAGGAGGGCCGCACCCACCCGGTCCCGCTGATCATCGGCACCAACAAACACGAGGCGGCACTCTTCCGGCTGATGCGCTCGCCGCTGATGCCGATCACCCCGAGCGCGATCACCTCGATGTTCAACCAGATCGCCGCCGAGCAACCCGATTTGCAGTTGCCCACCGAGGAGGAGATCGGCTCGGCGTATTCGCGATTGCGGCGCAAGGCGCGGAGTTTGAGCATCGCCACCGACGTCGGCTTCAGGATGCCCTCGGTGTGGCTGGCCGAGGGACACGCCCACGCGGCACCGGTCTACCTGTACCGGTTCGACTACTCCACCCCGTTGTTGAAGCTGCTGACGGTCAGGGCCGCGCACGCCACCGAATTGCCTTACGTCTGGGGGACTCTCGGTGCGCCCAAGGATCCCACGCTGAAGCTCGGCGGCACCAGAACCGCCAAGGCGGTCTCCAAGAGGGTGCGCACCCGATGGATCAACTTCGCCGCGCACGGCGCGCCCGCGGGAACCGCCGGTGAGCCGGAATGGCCGCGCTACCGGGCGACCGATCGTGCCTGCCTGCTCATCGGCAAGAAGGACACCCTCGCCCATGACGTCGACGCGAACATCCGCGCCGCCTGGGGCAGCGAGATGGTGAGCTTTCGCTAACCGGATGCCTTGGCCGTCAACGCGTCTCGCTTCATCTGCTCGAACATGCCCACGTAGTATGGCAGGCATTCCGACAGCGCCTGCTCCGTGGTGAACAGCGGTTGATAGCCGAGGTCGCGAGACGCTTTGGCGATCGAGAAGAAGTTGTCCAGGTACAGCCGCTCGACGGCCAGTGGCTCGAGCAGCGGCGCGGGTATCCCAAACCGGAAATGCAGCCGTTGCCAACCCGTCATCGCCGCGCGCACCACGAGGCCGTTCACCCGGACGCGGGGCCAATTCTCGCCGCAGGCCTCGATCACCGGCCGCGCGAACTCGAACATGTTGATCGGCTCGGCGTCGTTGATGAAGTACGCCTGACCGGGTGCGGTGCCGCCGGGTACCAGATGCTGGGCCGCCAGGATGAAACCGTGAATCAGGTTGTGCACGTAGGAGTTGTCCAACCGGGCCGATTTGCGGCCGATCAACACCTTGACGTGACCGGCGATCACGCTCTCGAACAGCTTGCGGAACATGGTCTGGTCGCCGCGGCCCCAGATGCCGCTGGGCCGAATCGCACACGTCAGGAGGCCGTCAACGTTGTTCTGGCCCAATACAAATCGCTCGGCGATCACTTTGGTCTCGGTGTACAGATCGTTGAACCGGTCGGTGTAGGGCAGCGTCTCGTCGCCGCCCGCGATGTTCTGGCCACCCATCACGACGCTGTTCGACGAGGTGTAGACGAAGCGCTGCACCCCGGCGGCCTGCCCGGCGCGGACCAGGTTCTCGGTGCCCCCGACGTTGACCCCGAAGCTGCGCTGGCGGTACTCCTCGGTCACCGACACGCCGCCCATCAGGTCGATGATCGCCGCGGTGTGAAACACCGTGTCGATGCCGTCGACCGCTCGGGCGCACACGGCCGTGTCGGTGATGTCTCCCTGCAGCACCTCCAACTGGGGATGCTCCGGTAGCGGCGAAGGGGCGCGGTCAAACGAGCGGACCTGATGCCCGCGGTCGAGCAGGGTGGTCACCAGGTTGGCGCCGACGAATCCGGACCCCCCGGTGACCAGGACGCGGCCGAGCTCGGCCGTCAGAGATGCATCACCCATGCGCGAAATCATAACTGAAACGTGTTCCAGTTCGGAAAAAATCTTTCAACGCAGCCCTCCGATGTTGCGGGTCTCAGGCGTCGTCGGCGTCGCCGGAGGCGAGCGCGTCCTCGATCCGCTTGCGGGCGCCAGCTAAATGTTCCTCGCAGCGTTTGGCCAGCTGTTCGCCTCGTTCCCATAGCTGCAGCGACGCATCGAGGTCCAGCCCGCCCTGCTCCAGCAGCCGCACGACCTCGATCAGTTCGTCCCGGCACGCTTCGTAGCCCAGCTGACTAATAGGTGTAATGGATTCGGTCCCCTCCGGCTCGGCGGGGCCCTCCCCGGCGTCATTCTTACGGGCCATCGGCCGGCCCCTCGCTGACGGCGGCCACGGCGCCGTCGGCCACCCGCACCCGCAAGCGGGTGCCCGCCGGCGCGTCGTCGACCGAACGCAGCACCCGGCTCTCGGCGGGACCGACCGATTGCACGACCGCATAGCCGCGCGCCAATGTGGCCGCCGGGCCCAGCGTCGCCAGCCGCGCGCTCAGATGGCCGATCCGTTCGGTTTCAGTGGCGGCCAGCCGGGTGATGTCGCGGCGAATCGCCGACCGGGCGCGGTGAATCTCCTCCGCGCGTGCCTTCAGCGCCGTCAGTGGCTCGGCGAGCACCGGGCGGCTGCGTATCTGGGCCAGGTCACGTTGCTCGCGAGATACCCAGTTGCGCAACGCCTGTGCGCTGCGCCGGCGCAGGTCGTCGATCAGCCGCTGTTCGGCCGCGGTGTCGGGAACCACCTTTTTGGCCGCGTCTGTCGGGGTGGCCGCACGCAGATCGGCGACCAGATCGCACAGCGGGTTGTCGGGTTCGTGGCCGACGGCGCTGATCACCGGGGTGCGGCACGCCGCGATCGCGCGGCACAGCGTCTCGTCGGAAAACGGCAACAGGTCCTCGACGCTGCCGCCGCCGCGGGCGAGGACGATGACGTCGACGTCGGCGTCGCGGTCGAGCTCACGTAGGGCGTCGACGATCTGCGCAACCGCGCTGGGCCCCTGGACCGCCGTGTTGCGCACCGCGAAACGCACCGCAGGCCAGCGGGCCGCCGCCACCGTTCTCACGTCGCGCTCGGCCGCGCTCGCCCGGCCGGTGATCAGGCCGATCATGTTGGGCAGGAAGGGGATTGGGCGCTTGAGCCGCGGATCGAAGAGCCCTTCGGCGTCCAACAGCCTGCGCAGCCGATCGATGCGTGCCAGCAGCTCTCCGACCCCCACCGCGCGAATCTCGCTGAGCCGCAACGAAAATGTGCCGCGACCGGTGTAGAACGAGGGCTTGCCGCACACCACCACCTGCGTACCCTCGGCCAATTTCACCGGCGCATTCAGCACCAGGTCGCGCGGGCACGTCACGCTCAGCGACATGTCGGCGGCGGGGTCACGCAGCACCATGAACACGGTCTTGGAATCGGGCCGCATCGAGACCTGGGCGAGCTGACCCTCCACCCAGACGGTGCCCAGCTTGTCGATCCAGCCGGCCACCCGGATCGCCACCGCGCGCACCGGAAAAGGGTTTTCCGCGGAATTCGGTTCGGACGTATTGGCTCGGGTCACTTCGCGTTCGCGCGGGTGATCCTGTTGGCGAGCAACGTCTGGAACGGGGCGCGGCCCTTGGTCGCCTGCTCGTAGGCCAGCAGGTCTTCGAGTTCATCCACGCTCAGCGATTGCAGACGGGCCCGCAGCTGGGCCAACGTCAGCGCCGAGTAGTCCAGCTCGGTGGCCACCGCCGGCTGCGAGACCGACGCGCCGGCCGCCGGCTTCTTCGATGGGCGGGCGGGTTTGGTCAGCGCGCTGGCATCTTCGTGCGCGTCGGCCACCGAGTACAGCGCGAACCGTCCCTCGGCCCGGCGTTCGCCCTCGCCGCCGTCGGTCACCGTGGCATAAGCCCCGTCGATCGCGTCGGCCACGTCCTCGTCGAACGTCGCCCATTCCGGCTTCTCGTCCTTGGGCGGGAAAATCGACTCGAGGGTGCTGTCCCCCTTGATCACCAGCTCGGCGAGGTTTTGCTGGAAGCGCATCACGATGTGCGCCGCCTGACTGGCCAGTGTCATCGGGTACATCAGGATGGTTTTCGGCAGCCTGATGGTCTCCTCAACGGCGACCGTCGCCGCGCCGACCAGCAGCCGAACCCCATACGGTGCAGTAGCCATGGGTCCAAGATTGCCTTAAGCGGCGGCTAACTCCAAGCCCGCCGCCGCGAGCTGGCAGCCCCGTGTCGGCAGAACGTACCCTGGGGGACATGCCCTCGACCGTCGACATGGGGATTCCCGGCGCAGCCAGCTCGGTCGCCGTCCCCCCGACCCGCAAGCGCGTGCTCCTGGCGGAGCCGCGCGGTTACTGCGCGGGCGTGGACAGGGCCGTCGAGACCGTGGAGCGTGCGCTGGAAAAGCACGGGCCGCCGGTCTATGTGCGTCACGAGATCGTGCACAACCGGCACGTGGTCAGCACGCTGGAAAAGGCCGGTGCGGTGTTCGTCGAGGAGACCGACGAGGTGCCCGAAGGCGCCATCGTGGTGTTCTCCGCGCACGGCGTCGCCCCCTCGGTGCACTCGGCGGCCGCCGAACGCAACCTGCACACCATCGACGCCACCTGCCCCCTGGTCACCAAGGTGCACAACGAGGCCCGGCGATTCGCCCGCAACGACTACGACATCCTGCTCATCGGCCACGAGGGCCACGAGGAGGTCGTCGGCACCGCCGGGGAGGCGCCCGACCATGTGCAGCTGGTCGACGGGGTCGCCGCCGTGGACAACGTGACGGTCCGCGACGAGGACAAGGTGGTGTGGCTCTCCCAGACCACGCTGTCGGTCGACGAGACCATGGAAATCGTCGAACGGCTGCGGCAACGATTCCCCAAGCTGCAGGACCCGCCGAGCGACGACATCTGCTATGCCACCCAAAACCGGCAGGTTGCGGTCAAGGCGATGGCGCCGGAGTGCGAGCTGGTGATCGTCGTCGGGTCGCGCAATTCGTCGAACTCGGTGCGCCTGGTGGAAGTGGCGTTGGGCGGCGGGGCCGCCGCGGCCCACCTGGTCGACTGGGCCGACGACATCGACCCGGCCTGGCTCGAGGGCGTCACCACCGTCGGCGTCACGTCCGGGGCGTCCGTTCCCGAGGTCTTGGTGCAAGGGGTGCTCGAGCGGCTCGCCGAGTGCGGCTTTGACCTGGTGCAACCGGTCACCACCGCGCAGGAGACCCTCGTGTTCGCGCTGCCGCGCGAGATCCGCTCAGCCCGCTGACGGGGCTTGGACCGCTGGCGGTGACCCGCTACGCCGGGCCGCGCCGTTAGACGTCGTACTCCCAGGATTCCGCCGCGGGCCGTCCGTGCGCGCGACCCGGTGTGCGTGAGCGACTCCGGCGCTCGGTGTGCGGCTCCCGCGGTTGGTCCTGGGTGCCGCCACGGTAGCGGACCTGCGAGATGGGGTGATGCGTGCCGCCGCTCCCGGTCGACGGCGGCCGCCGGCGCCGCGGCTCGTAGGGCTCGCGGCTCTCCTCGTACCTGTCGCCGTAGGGCTCAAAGCCGTCGAAACGGCTGCCGCGGGGCGCGGGCCGGTCGTAGGGGCGCTCGTAGGGATTGCGGCGGGTGCGCGGCTCGCGGCGCGGCTCCCGGGGGGCTTGGCCGCGCAAGTCCGGGTCGCCCTCCGGCCTGGGCCGGCGCCGTGACCGACGGGGCGGTTCGGCGTCGTAGTCGCGGGCCGACCGACGGGTGCTGCGCCTTGGGCGCTCGGGCCGCTCGACCGATTCGTCGTCGAGGGGCGGTCGCGCATGGCGGGAGCGGGCGCGCGTGGAACGCGTGGCGGAGCGACCGTCACGCGCCGTTCGGCGGGTCCTGGCCGACGAGCCCGACGTGCGGCCGCGGCGCGACTCGGTGGCCTCGTTGGTGTCGTCGGCATCGGGCTGCAGCGCCGACTGCAGTTTGGCGCCGATGCTGTTGAAGAAGGACTTGACGTCGACGCCGGTGGCGCCGGCGGAATCGGCCGCGGTGCTCGCCGCCTTCGCGCCCTGGGCGTTTCCGAAATACCAGCGGGCCAGCCCGATCGCCAGGACGGCGCCGGCGGTGCCCAGCATGAGCGGGAAGCGCTCGATGAGTGGATAGCCGCAATTGATCAGCAGGTCTTTGAGGCGGCCGACCTTGGCGTCGTGGAAAAGCCAGTAGGCACCGGGCACCGCGCAGAACAGGATCAGCGGCGGCTGGATGATGGTGGTGAAAATGCCGTCTTGGCGCACCGCGAGCACCGCCGCCACGCAACCCGCTATATAGAAGCCCGCGAAGACGTGGGTCAGTTCCTTGTGACCAGCGTCGATTCCGTAGCCGATAGCCGTCGCGGTCACGGCGATAAGCAGGGCCGCATACCAGGGAGCGCCTGGGATGTTGGGGTGGACCGAACGGTGAGCACTATCCACCGTCGCACTAGCCCGCTGTGCTGACACATGTAGACCGTACCGGGAATGGACCGAAAGGCTCGTAAATACCTCGTAGCGATCCTGTGGCGTGCCCCATTCTCGCGCACCATCGGCCGCGTGAGGCCCGCGCCGCCGTGCCCCTAGACTTGGCTCCCTGTGAGCCTGAGCCTGGGAATAGTCGGCCTGCCGAACGTCGGCAAGTCCACTTTGTTCAATGCGCTGACCCGGAACAACGTGGTGGCGGCCAACTACCCGTTCGCGACGATCGAACCCAACGAGGGCGTCGTTCCGTTGCCCGATCCGCGGCTGGACAAGCTGGCGGAGATGTTCGATTCCGAGAAAATCGTGCCGGCGCCGGTCACATTCGTCGACATCGCCGGGATTGTGAAGGGCGCGTCCGAGGGCGCCGGGCTGGGCAACAAGTTCCTGGCCAACATCCGCGAGTGTGACGCGATCTGTCAGGTGGTGCGGGTGTTCGCCGACGACGACGTCGTACACGTCGACGGCAAGGTCGATCCGCGCTCCGACATCGAGGTGATCGAGACCGAGCTGATCCTCGCCGACATGCAGACCCTGGAAAAGGCCGTGCCGCGGCTGGAAAAGGAAGCCCGCAACAACAAGGAGCGCAAGCCCGTGCACGAGGCGGCCGTCGCCGCGGAGGCGGTGCTGAACTCGGGCAAGACGCTGTTCGCGGCCGGCGTCGACGCGTCCCTGCTGCGCGAGCTGAACCTGATGACCACCAAGCCGTTTCTGTACGTGTTCAACGCCGACGAGTCGGTGCTGACCGACGATGCCCGCAAGGCCGAGCTGTCCGCGATGGTCGCCCCCGCCGACGCGGTGTTTCTGGACGCGAAGATCGAGGCCGAGCTGCAGGAGCTCGACGACGAGTCCGCCGCCGAGCTGCTCGAGTCCATCGGGCAAACCGAGCGGGGGCTGGATGCGTTGGCGCGGGCCGGTTTTCACACACTCAAGCTGCAGACCTACCTGACGGCGGGCCCAAAAGAGGCGCGCGCCTGGGTGATTCACCAGGGCGACACCGCTCCCAAGGCCGCCGGGGTGATCCATACCGACTTCGAAAAAGGCTTCATCAAGGCCGAGATCGTGTCCTACGACGACCTGATCGCCGCGGGTTCGATGGCGGCGGCCAAGGCGGCCGGCAAGGTCCGCATGGAGGGCAAGGACTACGTCATGGCCGACGGTGACGTGGTGGAGTTCCGGTTCAACGTGTAGCGGCAAGCGAACCAGTAGCCAAGGCGGCCGTCAGCCCTGTCTCAGCGCCCACGCGTCGATATGGGAAGGGAGCTTGGACTGATGTCAGCCGTTGTAGGACTCGCGATAGAACGGCAGTGATCATCTAGGAACGCTAGAATTCTGTACATGGAGACTCTTCCGTTGGCGGAAGTTCGAGCCAACCTCTCAAAGTTGGTCGACGAGGCCGTGCGCACGCATCAGCGGGTCGAAGTCACCCGGCAAGGACGTCGAGCGGCAGTTCTTCTGAGTGCCGACGACTACGACTCGATCATGGAGACGTTGGACATCCTCGGCGACGCGGCTGCCATGGCTGCACTGCGGGAGGCGGACGCCGACATCGCCGCTGGGCGGCTCTACCCCGCCGACCAGGTTGAGGCGGAACTCCGCGCGAAGGGGATCGTGAAATAGCGGCGTACCGGATCGAGCTGACTCGCCGCGCTCGCAGAAGCCTGTCTGAGGAACTGCCCGAAGAGGTAGCGGCTGCCTGTTGGGAATTCATCACGAACGTACTGGCGCACAATCCGTTACGGGTTGGAAAGGCGCTGCGGGCTGACCTCGCGGGCAGGTTCTCCGCCCGGCGCGGGGATTTCAGGGTGATCTACGAAATCCACGACGACAAGGTCGTGATTCGGATTGTCGACGTGCGTCACAGGCGAGACGTTTATCGGTGAGTCATTTGGTGGAGTTCCGGTTCAACGTCTAGGCGCAACCTAAAATGAGATCCCAGCCGGAGCGACTCCTTGTGTCACGGGTTATTAGCTCGATTGCGCCCCGAGGCGCGGTTGAATTGGGGCCGCATTGCACGCATCGAATGATGCGCAGGGAGGTGCTCGATGAGGACAACAGTGACCCTTGACGATGCCTTGCTAGCCCGGGCGGCCGAACTGACCGGCGTGACGGAGAGCGTGGCGCTCCTGCATCACGGATTGGAGACGCTGATTCGTGTCGAGAGCGCTCGGCGGCTGGCAGCGCTCGGCGGAACTGACTCGAAGGCATCGGCCGCCCCTCGTCCGTGGCATCCACGTCGCGCATCACCGTGACGTTTGTCGGTAAGGCGACTTCGTCGAGTTCCCCTTGAACGGCAACCACGAGGAGGCACTATGCGGTGGCGAGGCGTCTGTCACGTCGAGTTCGCGGTGTTGGACTATGACGATTCGATCGCGTTCTACGACGCGTTGTTCGGCTGGCTCGGCTACAGCAGCTTCTCGTCGCTCAACATGGAATACGAGTCGACGTATTACATGACGCGTAATGTCAACCCGCACAGCTACATCGGCATCCAGCCCGCCCGCACCGGTGGAAAGTTGACGCACTCCGACCAGGCGGTCGGCATCAACCACATCGCGTTGTGGGCGCGCAGTCGAGCAGAGGTCGACCGCTTCCATCGGGAATTTTTGGTCGAACGTGCCATCCCCGTCACCGACGAGCCGAAGGAGTACCCGCAGTACTGGCCCGGCTACTACGCGGTGTTCTTCGACGACCCGATCAATGGGATTCACTGGGAGTTGGCCTGGGTGCCGAAAGTTCCTACGCCGCGCCAACTCTGGTCGTTCTACTGGGCAATTCGTGCATTCTCAAAGAGTCGACCGGACCTGGCGAACACGGTGCCAGGCGTTTCATTGCAGGCGAGGAGAACCCTGCCGACCCGATGATCGCCGTCGTTGTCGGGGGCGGCGATTAGCATCCTTCGCGCACGACACCCACACGCTATGGGCCCGCAGGAGGACCGCATGAAGTTCGTATCGACCCGCATCATCACCGCCGACGTCAAGCGGCTGGTGGGTTTCTACGAGATGGTCACCCAGATCGCGGCCGTGTGGGGCAACGAGTTATTCGCGGAGATTCCGACCCCGGCCGGCACGCTGGCCATCGGTAGCGACAAGACGGTGCCGCTGTTCGGGGCGGGATCGGCCGAGCCGGCGGCGAACCGGAGCGCCATCGTGGAATTCCTCGTCGAGAACGTCGACGCCGAATACGAGCGGCTGCGCGAGCGAGTCACCGAGATCGTGACGGTCCCGACGACCATGCCCTGGGGCAACCGCGCACTGCTGTTCCGAGATCCCGACGGAAACCTCGTCAACTTGTTCACGCCGGTCACCGACCAGGCACGCGCCAAGTTCGGGGTTTGATCGAGTTCCAAGACTTCAGCCAATCCGACCAATCGCTTGCCCGGATCCCGGTCCAGGGAAATCCTGGGGAGATGACGACTGTCAAGCGAACGGGACCGTGGCCGCGGCGGGCTGCGCGCGTGCTGGTGAGCAGCGGGTTGGCATTGTCCGCGTTGGGGCTGGCCGGCGGCCCGGCCGCGCAGGCGGCACCGGCGCCCACCGACCACTGGTGCCCGGGCGAGCCATGGAACCCGGCCTGGGGCAACGTCTTGGACTGGGACTGGAATCGCTGCCACGAGTGGCAACATCCGGGCGGCCCGACCGCCCCGTCGGGCTGGGGCCCCTGGGGCCCCCCGCCGGCGTGGGCGCCGCCGCAGCCACCTCAACCCGCGTGGGCGCCGGGGGCTCAACTGATGTGGAACCCGACTGACGCCGATTGGGGCCTGTGGAACAACGGGATATGGACGCCCATCTGAGCAGGCACCGTCGCGGGCCAGGCCCGCTTTGATCAGGCGCGTTTGGCGGCGCCAACGGTCGGCACTCCCGGCGTTAGGGTGAACTGTGGCCGCAGACGACCGCGCCGATCCGCCCGAGGAGCCGGAATGCGGGGCCGACGCGCTCGAGGAGCGCGAAAGGGCCCTGGTCCGGCGGGAGGCTGAGCTCCGAAAGCGCGAATTTCTGGCCGGCAGAAGGGACCGGGTCGCCGATCAGCGCGACCAGATTGCCGACGAGCGCGAGCGGGTGGCGGACGAACGTGAGCAGCGCGCGGACGAACGCGAGGGCACGAGCGAAGAGCAGGAACGCGCGCGATTGCGGCGCGCCGATGAAGGGGTGCAGCGCGCACAGGCGCGCGCGAAGCGGGACCAGGCCGACGTTGACCGCGAGATTGCGCAAAGCGAACGGGGCCCCGACCCCGCCTGATGGGCGACGCGACCGCGGGTATCGCCCTGAACAGAATCGCCTTAATGCGGGCAATTTGCCGCCAAAAATATACCCGTGTGTAATAAATGTGCTTTAGCTGCGGCACAGGTCATTGTTGGTTTAGCGAATGACGTGCGCCACAAATTTTGGTTGGCAATATATGTTATTGCTAGCCTCGCTGCCCATGGTCGTTATTGCTACATTGATGTCGTTGATCAATCAGGTCTCCGGCACGCCGTATATCGCGGGCGGAGATTCTCCCGCCGGGACCGATTGTTCGGGACTCGCTTCGTGGATTGCGAATGCCGCAACCGATAGGCCAGTTTTTGGGGATCGATTTAATACCGGAAACGAAGAAGCCGCGTTGCTGGCGCGTGGGTTCCAATACGGGACCGCGCCCAACGCCTTGGTCATCGGATGGAACGGTGGCCACACCGCGGTGACGCTGCCCGACGGGACGTCGGTGGCCAGCGGTGAGCGCGGCGGCGTCCACGTGGGCGGGCCCGGCGCCTACCAGGCCGGATTCACGCACCACATGTTCCTTCCGATGGAGTTGGAGGACGCGTTGCCGCCGCCGGACGCCCCTCCGCCGGCGGACGCTTTGCCGCCTCCGCCCGACGCCCCTCCGCCGGCGGACGCGCCCGCGCCCCCGCCCGAACAGCCCGCCGTTTTGATCGACGCTCCGGCGCCGCCGATGGACGCCCCGCCGGCACTTTAATTGTATTTGTCCGACAGCGCGGTAATTGCGGATTCATAACAAATGAAATAGGTGCCGTCGGCCTTTTATCGGTTCTTTCCGACGATTGGCGGCGGCCATCCCGGCGGGCCGGCACAATAGTGAAATGACACGATCACCGAGTCGTGTGTGAGCTACGACACTGCCTTCGGAAAAGTGGCGGAAGTGCGCGCCGCGGCGAAAGTTTCTCATGGGTTGCCTGTGACTCGTGAGAACACTTTGCTGCCGCCTTCGCTGACCGGAAACGCGCCCGACACCCCGCCGCGGCAGTGCCCGCCGCCAGATATGCTGGCGCTGCCCGCGGTGCGGGCACACCGAAATCGGCGAACCGAGGCGGGGGCCGCAATGATCTTCATCGTCGTCAAGTTCGAAACCAAACCCGACTGGACCGACCGGTGGCCTGAACTCGTCGCCGCGTTCACGGCGGCGACTCGCGCCGAGGAAGGCAACCTGTGGTTCGAGTGGTCGCGCAGCCTGGACAACCCGGCGGAGTACGTCCTGGTGGAGGCGTTCCGCGACGATGAGGCGGGCGGTGTCCACGTCAACAGCGATCACTTCAAACGGGCCATGCACGAACTTCCGCAGGCGTTGAAGTCGACGCCGAAGATCATCAACCAGACGCTCGATGCCACCGGCTGGTCCGAGATGGGCGAGATGGCGATCGGCTAGCCGCCGGCCACGGACGTCGGCGGCCGGCCTTGGACCATCAACGTCGCCGCGCCGCGATAGTGCCGACCCGAGAATCAGCGACGGTGACGTCCCGGTCGAACGGCGCGACCTGATCGTTCCAGCTGCGGAACTCGGTGTCCCACCCGAGGCCGTTGAGCCAACGCTCGGTGTCGAACTCAGCTCCGCCGACCGGGTTGGTCGCCGTCGCGGGGACGGTTGCCTCCCCGGCAACGAGGGTTCGCAGATCCCGGTACCGGGCATCATCGGGGTCGCTGATAAAACGGCCGACACCGAAGAGACTGCCTCGCGCGGACAATCCCGTCAGAGTCCGCACAACGTGCTGGTTCCACTCTTGCGTCAGGAAACCGAGCGTGCCTTCGTCAACCCAATATGTCGGTTCGTCCTCACGAAAGCCGTTCTCGCACAGTGGCGTAATCCAGTCGCCGCGCAGATCGGCGGCTACGACATGTCGCTGGCAATCGGGCACCGCCCCGGCCTCCTGCAAAACCGGCTCTTTGAACGCAAACAGCTCGGCTAAGTCGATCTCGAAGACCGCGACTCGCCGGTGCCATCCCATCCGGAATGCCCGCGTGTCCAATCCCGCGCCCAACAACACGATTTGATTGATGCCTGCCTCCACCGCTTCGCGAAGGCGATCATCGACCAACCGCACCCCAACGGTGCGGCCGTCGAAGAACTGGTCCGCCAGCGATTCCAGTTGTGCCCAACGCTCTGCGGTGAAGCCCGGGCGCGCCGCACCGACGAAATGATGCGCGAGCGGGTCGTCATATAGCCGATCGGGCCGCCTGGACTCGCGAGCGCGAATGACGGCGACGCCGATGGCCGTCAGTGCGACACCGTCAACGGGCACACGTGGTACGTGGTCAGACACCCTTCCCCCCAAGCTAGCCGGCCACTACGATCTCGATTTCGTCGCCCAGCGCGTATCCCGGTGTGAGCGGCAGGCTGTCACCGCTCCAGAACGAGCCGGGGTCAAACCAGTTCGAGTACTTCTCCGTGGCCATCAAACCCATTTCCTCGTAGGTGATGGCCACCGTTTCCGCGCAGTAGGCGGCCTCCAGGCCGAGGCGCTGGCGCTCCTTGCGCCGCAGCGTCGACTCTCGAACCTTCCTGTCCACGAACGGGATTCCGCGCGCCCAGTCGTACGCGTTCGGCAGGCGGCCGCGCAACCACCGGCCGGTCAGGCGCATGGTGGTCGGAAACGCGGTGCCGTCCATGCGGGCGATGACGCGCAGCAGCTTGTTCTCTTGCTCGCGGTTGGCCGGCGGCGTCAGCTGGCGCAGCCAGCACCGCTGGTGGTAGCGCTGGGTCCACTGCAAGACGGACTGCTGCAGATCGTTGAGTTGCACGCCCCGGTGGTTCGTCCCGGTCCACAGGTCGGCGAGCTTGTCGCCCAGTTCGGCGTGCCAGATCAGCGGCGGCAAGTCGTCGATGGCCACCGTCATGCCTACGTGGTTCACCGGGGCGTTCGTCAAGGTCTGGATGGCACGGTCGGGTCCCGAACCGCCGCGAAACAGCCAAAGATCGCCCGTGCGGGTTTCCTCGAGCGCTTGGTTCAAGGTGAGCATGGTTGTGTAAGCCCGTTCGCCGCTGCGGCTTTCGCCGATCTCCTCGTCTCCTGAGCCCGCCTGCGCGTCGCGGTGCCGTGCCTCGCGGGCACACCAGTCAATCACAACCAGCGCGCGACGACGGGGACTACGCATAGCCTGGTCTCATGCGCAGTGTGTGGAAGTGGCTGGGACTGGCCGGTGCCGCCGGCGTCGTCGCCGGGGGCGTGCTGGTGGCTCGCGATCAGCGCAAGCGACGCGCCTACACCGCCGACGAGGTCCGCAATCGGCTGCATCAGCGGTTGGCCGACTACGAAGGGGGAGGCCTTCAGTCCGGGCCGGGATCGGAGGAGGGCTCAACGGCGAACAACCGATAGCTGCCCGAAAAACCCTTCAGCTCGACGTCGCGGCCGCCGTCGAAACGGATGCCCTCGGACTCCGAAAGCGCGTCCCGCACCGGCTGACTCACCAAGATCTCGCCACCGGCGGCTTGTGCCGCGACCCGCGCCGCCATGGCGACATTGCGGCCGAACAAGTCATCGCCGCGGCGCACCGACCGTCCCATATGGATGCCGATCCGAACGCGAATCTCCTCGTGCCGCTTGCGGTTTGCGTCCCTGCGCAACGCGCGTTGCAGGTCGATCCCGCAGCGCACCGCCTCTTCGGCGCGCGCGAAGGCGATCATGAATCCGTCGCCCTGACTCTTCACCACGTGCCCGGACCGCCGCTGCACCAGATCCGAGACCAGCTTGTCGTGCGAGCTGATCAGTTTGACCCACGCCCGGTCCCCGATGCGCTCGTTCAGCGCGGTGGACTCCTCGATGTCGGAGAACAGGATCACCACCCGGCCGTCCGGCGTGACCCGCGCGAGGTCGGGCCGTTCGACCTCGGCCCAGTCCGCGAGGTCTTCGATCGAGCTGCGCACTGCCGCCCCGAAGCCCTCCTTGCGCACCAGGTTGGCGGTGTTCCACACCGTCTTCACGGCTTCGCGGCCGCCCGACAGCAACCAGCTGCGGGCGTCGTTTCGCTGGCGCAGCTCGTCGAGCTCGCGCTGACTGCGCGCCAGCAGCTGCCACAGCACCACCAACCCGATGGCCTCGATCGCAGCAAACCCGGCCAGAATGTAGACCGAGACATGCAGCGCGTCACCCATGCCGGTCATCCTTGCAAGGCCGCGGTCCGGCTAGGTTGTCGGCCCTGTGAGCAGTGTCTAGGGTTGAGTCCGCCGGCCGCGGGTAGTGATCTCAGGGGCGTCCCATCAGGTGACTTTCGGGAGGAGCGGTTTTGGCCGACGGCGACGGTGATTCATCCGACCTGCTGGTGATCTTCGGAATCACCGGCGACCTGGCGCGCAAGATGACGTTTCGCGCCCTGTATCGCCTCGAGCGCCGCGACGAGCTGCACCACCCGATCATCGGCGTGGCCAGCGACGACATCACCACCGAGCAGCTGCTGGACCGCGCGCGCGACGCCATCGAGAAATCGGGCGAGAAGTTTGACGACGCGGTGTTCGACCGGCTGGCCGGCCGGATCTCCTACTTGCACGGCGACGTCACCGATGCCGATCTCTACAAGCAGCTCGCCAAGAAGATCGATTCGGACGCGCATCCGCTCTACTACCTCGAGATGCCGCCGGCGCTGTTCGCGCCCATCGTGGAGAACCTGGCGAAGGCCGACCTGCTGGAGCGGGCGCGGGTGGCGATCGAGAAGCCGTTCGGCCACGACCTGGAATCGGCGCGCGACCTCAACGCCCGGCTGCGCGCGGTGCTCGACGAAGACCAAATCCTGCGCGTGGACCACTTTTTGGGCAAACAACCCGTCGAAGAACTGCAGTACCTGCGCTTCGCCAACAACGGCCTGGCGAAGCTGTGGGACCGCGAGAGCATCTCCGAGATCCACATCACCATGGCCGAGGACTTCGGGATCGAGGACCGCGGCAAGTTCTACGACGCGGTGGGAGCGCTGCGCGACGTCGTGCAAAACCATCTGCTGCAGGTGCTCGCGCTGGTCGCCATGGAGCCTCCGGTGGGCGCCGGCGACGACGACCTCAACGACAAGAAGGCCGAGGTTTTCCGGGCCATGCCCGCGCTGGACCCGGAGCGCTGCGTGCGTGGGCAGTACCGCGGTTATACCGAAGTCGCCGGCGTGGCAAAGGATTCCACCACCGAGACCTACGTCGCGCTGCGCACCGAGATCGACAACTGGCGCTGGGCCGGCGTGCCGATCTTCCTGCGCGCCGGCAAGGCGCTGCCGGAAAAGGTCACCGAGGTCCGGATGTTCCTGCACCATGTTCCCGGGTTTTCGTTCCTGCCCAACCGTCGCCCACCCGATCCCAACCAGATCGTGCTGCGCATCGACCCCGACCCCGGGATGCGGCTGCAGCTGTCCGCTCAGGTCGGCGATTCGTGGCACGACGTTCACCTGGACTCGTCGTTCGCCGAGGATCTCGGCGAGCCGGTACGCCCCTACGAACGGCTGCTCTACGCCGCGTTCAACGGAGATCGCCAGCTGTTCGCCCGCGAGGACGCCATCGAAGAGACGTGGCGGATCGTGCAGCCGTTGCTGGACAAGCCGGGTCGAATCCACCACTACGACCAAGGCTCCTGGGGGCCGGAGGCCGCCGAAGCGCTGGTGCGTGGCCACCACGCCTGGCAGGAGCCGTGGCTGCCGCGCAGCACGGCCACGAAACAGTAAGGAGACCAGGGACAGCATGCAGCTTGGGATGATCGGCCTCGGCCGGATGGGCGCCAACATCGTCCGACGCGTGGTCGCGGGAGGACATGAATGCGTGGTGTACGACCACAACCCCGACGCGGTGGAGGCGATGGCGGGGGAGGACAAGACCACCGGGGTGTCCTCGCTGCAAGAGCTCGCCGAGAAGATGACCGCGCCGCGCGTCGTATGGGTGATGGTGCCGGCCGGGACGATCACCACCGGAGTGATCGACGAACTGGCCAAGACCCTCGAGTCCGGCGACATCGTCATCGACGGCGGGAACTCCTACTACCGCGACGACATCAGCCACGCAAAGACGCTGTCGGAGAAGGGCATTCACTTCCTGGACTGCGGCACCAGCGGCGGGGTGTGGGGCCGCGAACGTGGGTACTGCCTGATGGTCGGCGGCGACGACGAAGCGTTCGCGCGCGCCGAGCCGATCTTCGCCACCGTCGCGCCGGGCGTCGACGCGGCCCCGCGCACACCGGGCCGCGACGGCGAGGTCGCGACGTCGGAGCAGGGGTACTTGCATTGCGGGCCGGCCGGCGCCGGGCACTTCGTGAAGATGGTGCACAACGGCATCGAGTACGGCATGATGGCCTCGCTCGCCGAGGGGCTGAACATTTTGCGCAACGCCGACATCGGCAAGCACGTCCAGGAAGGTGACGCGGAAACGGCGCCGCTGTCGAACCCGGAGTTCTACCAGTACGACTTCGACATCCCCGAGGTCGCCGAGGTGTGGCGGCGCGGCAGCGTCATCGGGTCCTGGCTCTTGGACCTGACGGCGATCGCCCTGCACGAATCCCCGGAGCTGAAGGAATTCTCCGGGCGCGTCTCGGACTCCGGAGAGGGACGGTGGACGTCCATCGCCGCGATCGACGAGGGAGTCCCCTCGCCGGTGCTGACTACCGCGTTGCAGTCGCGCTTCGCGTCGCGTTCGCTCGACGACTTCGCCAACAAGGCGCTTTCGGCGATGCGTAAGCAATTCGGCGGGCACGCGGAGAAGCCGGCGAACTGACCGAACCGGTCAGTGGCGTTGGACGAATTTCACCACGGCGTCGCTGAACGCGTCGTTGTCGTCGCCGGCCGCGGTGTGCCCGGCGTTGGACAGCTCGACGAACTCCGCGCGCGGCACGGTGGCCAGGAAGTGCCGAACGCCCTCGGGGCTCACCACGTCGGAGAGCTTGCCACGGATCAGCAGGACGGGAATCCTCAGGTTCTTGGCGGCCTGTTCGAAGCTCTCGGTGCGCAGTTCGGGATCGTCGCCGGGCTTGGTCATGAACGCCGGGTCCCAGTGCCAGTACCAGCGGCCGTCGCGCAGGCGCAGGTTCTTCTTCAGCCCCTCGGGGCTGCGGGGCTTGCTGCGGTAGGGCAGGTAGGCGGCGACGGCGTCGGCCGCTTCCTCCAGCGACTCGAACCCCTCGAGGCCGCTGAACATGAAATCGCGGATGCGGGCGCTGCCGCCCTTCTCGAAGCGGGGTACGACGTCGACCAGCACCAGGCGGGTCACCTTCGCCGGGCCGGCCCGGTGCGCGGCGAGGATGCCGGTCAACCCGCCCATGCTCGCCCCGATGATGGTCACCGGCCGCCCGATCGCGTCCAGCACCCGCAGGACGTCGGTCGTCAACGTCTCGATCTCGTAGTCGGCATCGGGTGAGCGATCGCTGTCACCGTGCCCGCGGGAGTCCAGGGCCACCACATGCAAACCCTCGTCGGCCAGCCGCTGGCCGGTGTTCTTCCAGGAAAACCGGTTCTGGCCGCCCCCGTGCAGCATCAGAATGCTCGGCCGGCCGGCGGCATCGGTGCCCCGATTCCATTCGTCGGCGATCAGGGTGATGCCTTTGGCGCCGGCAAACTCAACCGTCTGGGGGCTGCTGCTGACGGTGCTCATGCGTCCTGACGTTACATAGGTCGCATAAGCACTCTTGCGCGGGTCGACGACGCGATGACTTTCCGTGTTCGCGGGGGTCTGTCTGTCGAACCCCCACGAGCGACCCAGGAGGCCATGCACATGCCATCGATCACCCCGTCGTTATGGTTCGACGACAACCTGGAGGAAGCCGCCGGCTTCTACACCTCGGTGTTCCCGAACTCCCACATCGAGGGGCTCAACCGGACCACCGACGCCGGACCGGGGCAGCCCGGCACCGTCCTGTCCGGCAGCTTCGTGCTCGACGGCGCCCGGTTCATCGGGATCAACGGCGGTCCGCACTTCCAGTACAGCGAGGCGGTCTCCTTCACGGTCGGATGCAAGGACCAGGACGAGGTCGACTACTACTGGGACCGGTTGACCGACGGCGGCGAGGAATCGCAATGCGGCTGGCTCAAGGACCGCTTCGGCCTGAGCTGGCAAATCGTCCCCGATCGGCTCTACGAATTGATCGGCGATCCCGATCGCGCCCGGGCGGCGGCCGCCACCCGGGCGATGTACGGCATGCGCAAGATCATCATCGCCGAGCTGGAACGGGCCGCGGAGGCGTCCGGCGACCCCGCGCGGTGATGACTCACTCTGACCGCGAAACCCCCTGAGGCGGGCCATATTTGACGAATATCCCGCGCCGGTCGGTGCATCGCGGAGTCCCACGGGTTAGGTTTGTCCGTGCGGACGCGCCGAACAGGAGTGGATATGGCGGACAACGCGAGATGACCGAGCCGCGGTGGATCGACGTGCCGGGGCCGCCCGGGGATCTCAAGGCGCTGACCTGGGGACCCGCCGACGGTCCGATCGCCCTATGCCTGCACGGCTTTCCCGACACGGCCTACGGCTGGCGCAAGATGGCCCCGCTCCTCGCGGCGGCGGGCTGGCGGGTCATCGCGCCGTTCATGCGCGGATACGCGCCCTCGTCGATTCCCGAGGACGGCAGCTATCACGTCGGGGCGATCATGGACGACGCCCTGCGCGTGCGGGCGGCCGCGGGAGGAACCGACCGCGACGTGGTGATCGGTCACGACTGGGGTGCGCTGGCGGCCACCGGCCTGGCCGCGATGCCCAACAGCCCGTTCACCAAAGCCGTGATCATGTCGGTGCCGGTCTCGGCCGCGTTCCGGGGGCAGGTGAGCGAGCGGGGCCGGCTGGCCCGTCAGCTGCCGCGCCAGTTGTTGCGCAGCTGGTACATGTTTTATTTCCAATTGCCTTTGCTGCCAGAGCGTTCCGCGCGCTGGATCTTGCCGCTGCTGTGGCGGCGATGGTCGCCGGGCTATCGCGGTGCCGACGAGGATCTGCGGCACGTCGACGCCGCGATCGGCACACCGGAAAGTTGGCGCGCGGCCCTGGGGACCTACCGGGCCACCCTGCGCAACACCAAGCCCCCGCAGCGGTACGCCGAGCTGAACGAGCGCTGGACCGAGGCGCCCATCCTGCCGAGCTTGTATCTGCACGGCCTCGACGACGGTTGCATGACTCCGGCTTTCGCGCACTGGACGGAAAAAGTGCTGCCACCCGGAAGCGACGTGGCCATCATCGATCACGCCGGGCATTTCCTGCAGCTCGAACAGCCCGAGAAGGTGGCCGAGCGGGTGCTTGCGTTCGTTGGCCCACCCGGCTGACGCGATGACTGCGCGCCGGATGGCGGCCGTCGATGCGCAGTTCTACTGGATGTCGGCGAAAATCCCCAGCGACGAGTTCCTGCTGTACGCCTTCGCCGGCGAGCCCGCCGACCTCGGCCGTGCCGTCGAACAGGTTCGCCGCCGGGCGAATGGTTGCCCCGCCCTGTCGGTGCGGGTCCACGACCGGTCCTTACTGAGGTATCCGCAGTGGGTTCCCGCTCGGGTGGTGTCGGAGCAGATCGTGCGCCACGAGCTCGTCGAGCGCGGCTGGGGTGCGTGCCTGGCGGCGGTCGCCGGCCTCGCCGACAGCCAGCTGGACGTTCGCCGGATGCCGTGGCGGGTGCACCTGTTCACGCCGGTGGACGGCATCCCGGGCGTCGACGGCCCGGGCGCGGTCGCGGTCGTGCAGCTCGCGCATGCGCTGGCAGACGGGGGTCGCGGTGCGGCGATGGCGGCCTGGCTGTTCGGCCGGGACGTTCCGGTGCCCGAGGTGCGACGGTTGCCGGCGGGGTTCCTGCCGTGGCGGGCCGTGCAGGCGGCCCGCGCCGACCGCCGCCGGGTCCGCGATATCCGCGCGGGCGTGCTGACGCCTGGTGCCGGGCCCCGCCCGCTGTTGCCGACGAATGCCCGCCCGAACGGCGCGCGCTCGGTGCGCACGCTGGTGCGTCCCCGCGCGCAGCTTCGCGGGCCCACGGTGACCGTCGGGGCTCTCGCCGCCGTGTCGACCGCGCTGTATCGACTGCTGGGACCGGGATCCGAGACGTTAGGGGCCGAAGTCCCGATGGCCAAACCCGGTGTGCCTCATGCCAATAACCACTTCGGGAACGTGGTCGTCGGGCTGTACCCACAGCTTGATCTGGATGCGCGGCTGCGGCGGATCGCGGCCGAGTTGGCCGATGGCCGGCGCCGGTTCGAGCATCCGGCCACGCGGACCGCCGACCGGGCCTTCGCCGCGGTGCCCGCACCGCTGTTGCGTTGGGGGATCAACCAGTTCGACCTCGACCAGCGTCCGACGCAGGTGGCCGGCAACACCGTGGTGTCCAGCGTTTACCGCGGCGCCGCCGACCTGAGTTTCGGCGGCGCCCCGGTGGTGCTGACGGCCGGATATCCGGCGCTGTCGCCGATGATGGGTCTGACGCACGGCGTGCACGGCATCGGCGACACCATCGCGATCAGCGTGCACGCGGCGGCCTCGGCCATTCCCGATATCGACGCCTACACGGCGCTGCTCGACGAGGCCCTTTAGCTATTGCGCGTCGCCGGATCTGGCCGCTTCCTCGCGGGTCAGGCCGACGGCGACGATGAGTTCTTCGTGCAGCTCGAACCACACCGTGTGGTAGGAGTCGACCAGCGGCCTGGCCAGCCAGGAGGTCTCCCCGGCCTTGATTTTGTCCAATGCCGCAGCAAGTTTCGTCGCGTAGGCATTGAGCCGGGGCAGTTGGGCCGCGGCGGCCTCGACGATCGGCACGGCGCGGGCGTGCACGTCGTCGAGGCGGGCGAGCACGGCGGCGTCGTACTCGGCGTCGTCGTGGGTGTTGGGAACGCCGCCGGGGCCTCCCCTGAGCTGCCAATCCGTCACGAGGCGCTTGAAGTCGGCGTTGACAGCGCGAAAGTCGTGGTACACGGCGGCCATCGCGCCCGCATCGATGCCCTCGCGCTCCTCGGCCAGCAGCGTCGCCAACCGGTCGCTGCCGGCGCGGGTGATCTGCACGGTTGCGCCCTCGGCCAGCAGGCCCGCCGCGGTCAGTTGCTCGACGATGGTAGTGATGTCGCCGGGATCGGCCCCCAATGTCGCGGCCAGATCGGTTCTGCTCACCCGGCCCTTGAGCCGGACCCCTTGCAGCACATCCAGTTCGGTCATGGCGCCGCCCCCGCGGCCAGCCGCAGCGCGGTCAGCATGACGATCAACGGGGTGGCCGAGACCACGTCGGTGTGTCCGCGGTCGATGGCGGCACGCACGGCGGCCTCGGAGTTGTCGTCCAGCCGCGGATGGTCTCCGGTGACGTGGGCGCGCAGCGGGCTGACGCGTCGCGCGATGTCGGCCAGCTCGCGCAGCTCCGGCGAATCGTCTTCCGACCACGCGGACAAGGCCAAAAGGCCTTCGCGCACTTCACCTTCGGCGCCATCGACGGTGATCTGTCTGCCTGCCAGCGACGCCGCCACGCCCTGGCCGCAGCCCACCACCGCCACCCGGCCCAATTCGCGGCTGACCACCGCCGCATGACTGGCGGCGCCACCCACCTCGGTGACGACGCCCTGCGCCGCCAGCATCCCCGACACGTCTTCGGGCCGGGTGTGATCGCGCACCAGGATCACTCGTTCGCCACGGTCGGCGGCACGCAGCGCCTCGTCGACGTCGGTGTATGCCGTGCCCGACGCCACGCCCGGGCAGGCCGGCAGCCCCTTGGCCAAAAGCGGCGCCGCCAAGCGTATTTCGGGCTGAAGCGCGGGAAGCAGTAGGGTCTGCACGTGGGCCGGGGTCACCCGCCGCAGTGTTTCCGCGTCGTCGATGAGTCCCTCGTGCCGCAGCTGCAGCGCCGTGCGCACCGCGGCCTGCGCCGACCGCTCCGCCGCCCGGGTCTGCAGCAACCACAGTTTGCCGCTTTCGACGGTGAACTCGATCTCTTGGACGTCGGCATCCAGCCGCTCGAGGGTGCCGGCGGCGGCGACCAGCTCGTCGTAGACGGCCGCCTGCTCGTCGCGCAGCGCGGTGATCGGTTGCACCTCAACCGATCCCGACACCACGTCGTCGCCCTGGCCGCCGGGGAGCCACTCGCCGAACGGCTCGTTGTCGCCGGTTATCGGATTGCGTGAAATGAATGCCCCGGCACCGGAATTGGGGCCGTAATTCCCGAACACCATGGCCTGGACGACCACGGCGGTGCCGTGCTGATCACCGAAACCGTAGTGGGTGCGGTAGGCGACCGCGCGGGGCGAGTTCCACGAGGCGAACACGGCCTCCACGCCGGCGCGCAATTGAGCGTACGGGTCGGACGGAACGTCGTGCTGCTCACCGCCGCCCACGATGCGGCGGTACATGTCGCAGAACCGCCGGCGGGTGTCGCGGGCGAACGTCGGGTCGCCCGCCGCCAACGCCTGCTCGACGTCGTCGTTGATGCCCAGGTCCAAGATGGTGTCCATCATGCCCGGCATGGACTGGGTGGCGCCCGAGCGCACGCTGACCAGCAGGGGATTCGGTCCCCGTCCGAACGTGCGCGAGGTCTGGGTCTCCAGCCAGCCCATCCGGTCGAGCACGTCGTCCCAGATGGCGTCCATCGTCGCCGCGGGGTCGGCGAGGTACCGCAGCCCCACCGCGGTGGTGATGCAGAAGGCGGGCGGCACCGGCAGCTGGTGGCGGCGCATCGTCTGGATGCCGTGGCCCTTGTTGCCCAGCAGTTCGCGCGGGTGGTTCGATGCGCCGTCCAGTAACACCACGGGATGCTCGGCACGCGTGGCCCCGCTCGACGCATGGCGGTGGGCGCCGCTACCTGATGCGGTGCGAGCCGTGGTGCACCCCCTTTGTGGACTTAGCTACCGATGCCGACGTCGGAACGCCCGCTATGTTCCCACACGTACCAGCGGATAAAGCGCCGTAGCTGCTCGGCGGCTCTTGTCTTGCCACCCGCCCCATGATCTAGGTTTACAGTTATGACTTCATATGACACGTTCCATGACGTCGGAGTACTGATCCTGCGGCTGGTGTTGGGCGTGACGTTGGCCGCGCATGGCTACAACAAGTTCTTCGGCGGCGGCCGCATCCCGGGCACCGCACGGTGGTTCGAGAGCATCGGCATGAAACCCGGAAAGTTTCACGCCACGGTGGCGGCGACCACGGAAATGGCCGCTGGCCTGGGCCTGGCGGCGGGTTTGCTCACCCCCATCCCGGCCGCGGGCTTCGTCTCGCTGATGCTGGTCGCGGCCTGGACCGTGCACCGCGCCAACGGCTTCTTCATCGTCAAGGAGGGCTGGGAATACAACCTGGTGCTCGCCGTCAGCGCGGTCGTCGTGGCCACGCTGGGCGCCGGGAAGTACAGCCTGGACTACCTGGTCTTCGGGAAGAACTGGATGGACGGCTGGCACGGCCTGCTGATCTCGGTGGTGCTCGGCCTGGCCGGTGCCATCGGCCAGCTGGTCATCTTCTATCGGCCGCCGGCCAAGCAAGCCGGCTAGCCACGGCGCCCCCCGCGCCGAACGTCGAGTTGTCGGGCCGACACGCCGGCGACGCGCGCAACTAGTCGACGCTCGAGGCCGCCACGGTCGCCGTGTCGGCCGCGGTCACCTCGGCCGCGGCGCGCTCCCCGGAGCGGATCGCGCCGTCGACCCACCCGCACATGACGGCCGAGCTCTCGGTGCCGGCCCAGTGGATGCGGCCGCAGGGTTCGCGCAGGGTGTAACCGAATTCGGTCAGCACGCCGGTGGGCGCGTGGCTGATCATGCCGCCGCCGGAATAGCGCTCCACCGTCCAGTTCTGTTCGTGGAATTCGCGGTAATCGTTCGCCTTGCTCCCGAAGCGGTCGACCAGCTCGCCGATGATGACCGCTTGGCGTTCCGCCGCGCCGAGCCTGCCGAGCCGTCGCGCCGCGGGCCCCTCGCTGATGACGCACATGACCCCCGGGTTGCCCGTGTCGGTGCAGGCGTCGATGGTCAGCGTCGCCGGGCATCCCGGCGCGGCCGACTGGCCGGACAGCCCGTCGGCCCGCCAGAAGGGCTCGTCGTAGACGACCGAGATCTTGACGACCGCGCCGCTCGGCATGCGCTGGTGCAGAAACGCCCGATCCACCGGCAGGGCCGGTTCGTAGGCGATCGACGTGGCGATCGCCAGCGGGATCGCCACGATCACCCGCCGCGCCCGCACCGTCATGCCCTCCGCGCTGACGGTGACGCCGTCGGCGTCCTGCGCGACCTGCCGGACCGGCCGCGACAGGTGCACCGCATCACCGAGCTCGGCGGCGATCCGTCGGTAGATGGCGCCCATGCCGCCGACCGGGCGGGCGTCCTGGGAGCCGCCCTTGCCGGAAATGGCGAACGTCGGGCCGCCGGCCGATCCCGTCTGCAGCAGCGCCCACAGCAACGACGTCTCGGATCCCGCCGAGGTGTACAGGCCGGACAGGGCCATGTCCAGCATTTCCCGGGCCGCCTTGGACAGCGTGTGCTTCTCGATCCACTCGCCCAGGCTGATCCGGTCCCACGCGACGGCTTGCGTTGCCTCCCAAGGGGCTTCGCGCGGGAGCGCTTTGCACATTCTCTCGAACGACATCAGGGCGAGGCCCAGGTTGGTGACGGCCCACGGGCTCATCGTCCAGGGGATGGTGCCGCCGTAGCGGTGCTTCTTGCCGCCGACGATCATCATCGCGTCGCCGTCGTTGTGCTGCTTGTACTCCGGCACGCCGAACTCGTTCATCAGCGCGTAGATCCGGTCCTGGCCCGGGCCGATCCACGCGCCGCCGCGGTCGATCCACGTCCCGTCCGGGCGGGTCTCGGTGAAGGTGCGCCCACCGACCCGGTCGCGCGCCTCCAGCAAGGCCACCGATCGGCCGGCCCGCTTGAGCCGCAAGGCGGCCGTCAGGCCCGCGAATCCCGCTCCGACCACGCAATAATCGACGTCGGACATGACCGGCTCCTCACCGTAGTCCCGCCCCAGCAGCAAACTACACCGACGGCGGCGTCCGCGACAGCGAGTTCACCCGGATTTCTGAGCCGACGGTGCGGTCGGCGGCTCACGGAACCACGGGCACATGGCGGTCGTCGGCGGGACCGTTGTTGCCGAACTCGCCCGGCGGCGGGGGCGGAGGTACCACCCGTGGCGACCGCTGCCGTCCACACTTGCCTTGACGAGGGAAGCAACCGCAGTTGAGGCCGATGATGCAGCCAGTGAATCCCGCACCGCCAGCGCGGCTTTCGGGCGAAGCCGGAAGCGGTTGCGCCGGCACCCCGCCGAACGAAGCCGCCGTCATGGTGATCGGCGGGCTCGCTGACCTCGCGACGACGCCGTCGTCGCATCCGACCGCCGAGACAAGCAGCGCGGCACCACCGAGAATTGTGAGGGTCTTCGCGACCAAGAATGTAGACAAAATTTCTCCCTGAAATAGAAGGTCCCGCGCGGACACCCGCCGATTGAGACAGGTGTGCGGTGGCGCGTGAGCAGCAGGAGTTAACGTCGATGCGCCTGAGCGGCCATCGGGCATGGCATGACGGCCGGTCCTGGCCGATCAGCGTCTGGAGACGCAGAGCCGGGTCAAAAGATCTTGGGCGCCAAGGGAAGTGCCGGGTGCACACGAGTTGACGGCGTCGGCTCGCCAACTCGACATGGATGAGGCCGGCGACGGTGACCACGGCGGCGCCGGCGTCCAGCGCGGCGAATTCGCCTGCCGGCCATGAGGTCCGGCCACGGTCGCGGGAGGCTTGTGGTACTCGGCGGACAAACCCTGGTCAGGAGCCGGGTGGTCGTCGTGGCCAATAGCGGCGACCACCGGATGCGGGGCCGCGGACGCGGGAGGCCCGGACCCCGCTGACTCCGAGCGCGACGGGCTGGATCCGACGACCGCGGCTAACAACACCACCATGGCGGCGATCGCAATGACCGGGCGCGACCGTCGCGGTCTGGTTCCGTCGTTGAACCACACAATGATTCAATTCTAGCGACGGCGCGCTGGGCGCTGGGCGAAACTCTGGCCGATCTCATATGTGCCGACCGTGGCCATACAGGCGGCAGATCAGTCCGGTTCGCCGTACTCGTCGAACCAGTACGCCAGTTTGCCGCGGCGACTCACCGCGCGGAGCCTGCGCTCGGTGGGGGCGCGCGTCTTGGGTGTCGTGACGATCAGCAGCTCATCGCCGGCCTGGATGCGGGTATGGGGCTGGGGGACGAAGGTGCGGCCCTTACGGATGATGAGCGTGATGACGGCCGGGTCCGGTAGCCGCAACTCGAGCACCGAGACGTTGTGCAGCCGCGACGGTGGCGACACCGTCATCGTCAACAGTTCGGCCTCCAACACGTCCAGCGGCGCCGCTTCCACCTGGATCTCCCTCGTGGCTTCACGCGAGATCAGCCCGATCCTGTGCGCCAGCAGGCTCAATCCGGGGCCCTGGATCAGGGTGAACACCACGACCAAAATGAACACGATGTTGAGCAGCCGGTAGCTGTCCCCGACCCCTTCGACGATGGGAAACGTCGCCAGCACAATGGGGACCGCGCCGCGCAACCCGGCCCACGAGAGGAACACCTGCTCGCGCCACGGCACCCGAAACGGGGCCAGGGAGATCAAGACCGAGAGCGGCCGACCGAGCAACAGCAACACCCCGCCCACGACGATCGCCGGGATCAGTTCGCTGCCCAATTGGCTCGGGCTCACCAACAGGCCGAGGAGCACGAACAGCCCGATCTGGGCCAGCCAGCCGAGCCCCTCCGCGAAGGACCGGGTGGCCGAGCGATGGGGCAACCCGGAGTTCGCCAATATCACCGCCGACAGATACGCGGCGATGAACCCGCTGGCGTGGGCGCTGGCGGCCGCGGCGAACGCCACCATGCCCAGCGCGAATGTCGCCAACGGATAGAGGCCGGAGGCCGGCAGCGCCGCCCGTCGCATCGCGAAGGCGCCCAGCACGCCGCTGAACAGGCCGACCGCGACGCCCACGACCAGCTCGTACACCACGCCAGTCGCGGCGGTTCCCGGCGCCAGCGTCAGGGGGCTCGTGCTGAACATGAGCACGAGAATCGCGGCGGGCGCGTCGTTGAATCCGGACTCGGCCTCAAGAAGACCGGCGAGGCGCCTGGGCAGCGGTAGGACGCGCAGGACCGAGAACACCGCGGCGGCATCGGTGGGCGAAACGATCGCCCCGAGCAACAACGAGAGCTGCCAGTTGATGCCGAGCAGCAGGTGCGCGCCCGCGGCGGTGATCACCATGCTGATGCCCACCCCGAGGGTGGCCAGCACACCCGCGGGTGCCAGCAGCTTGCGGATGTCGGCGAACCGCGTCGTCAATCCGCCTTCGACCAGAATGACGGCCAGCGCCGTCGTGCCGAGGTCGCTGGCGAGCTGGACGTCGTTGAATTCCAGCCCCAGCCCGTCGTTGCCGAGGGCGACACCGACCGCGAGGAACAGCAGTAGGCTGGGCAACCCCACTTTGGCGGCCGCCCGGGTGGCGACGATGCTGGCCAGCAGCACGAGGCCCCCGACCAGCAGCGTCACGTATAGCTGCTGCAAGGTCATGTTGTTCATCGCCGTTCGGTCGCGGCTCAGGCCAGCGAAGTCGGGTTGTGTGCAAGTGAATCACTAGTAACACTAATGACTAGCTGGGGTACACGCCGACCAGCCGTCAGGAGAGTGGATAGTGCGCATCGGGATCGCCGGCGCGGGCGCGGTCGGTCGTTCGGTCGCACTCGAGCTACTCGAGGCCGGTCACCGGGTCTTGCTGATCGAGCGCAACGTCGACCATTACGTACCGCAGACGGTGCCCGACGCGGAGTGGTTACTCGCCGACGCGTGCGAGCTGGCGTCGCTCCAAGAGTCGGGACTGCAGCTGTGCGATGTCGTCATCGCGGCAACCGGCGACGACAAGGTGAACCTCGCGGCGGCGTTGTTGGCCAAGGCCGAGTTCGGGGTCGCTCGAGTGGTGGCGCGCGTCAACGATTTGAGAAACGAGTGGCTGTTCACCGAGGCGTGGGGCATCGACGTGGCGGTCTCCACGCCCCGCGCCATGGTGGCCGGGGTCGAGGGGGCCATCGACGTCGGCCACCTCGTGCAGCTGATGGGGCTCGCGCGCGGTCAGGTCGGCCTGTCGAAACTGACACTGCCGGTGGACAACCCGCTTGTCGGCCGCCGGATTAGTGACCTGCCGCTGCCCGACAACGCCGCGTTGATCACCGTGCTGCGCGCCGGCAGCGTCATCTTGCCGCAGCCCGACGACGTGCTCGAGGCCGGCGACGAAATGTTGTTCGTCGCAGGCAGTGCCGCCGAGAATCAGGTCCGCGCCCTCATCGTCCAGGGCGCCCCGGCCCGGGCGGCGCGCCGGCGTGAAATACGGGCCGACCCGGTGAGAAACTTGCCCGCCTAGTTCGGGCCCAACGCGTGCCACCTACCTAGAACACGTTCTAGTCTGTGGAACCATGGGATTTCTGAAGCCCGAGCTACCGCAGCTCGACATGGCCGAATGGAACAAGGGCAGCCGCAGCGACAAGATCCGCCCGATGGCCAAGCACTGGGCCGAAGTCGGCTTCGGCACGCCGGTCGCGCTGCACCTGTTCTACGTCGTCAAAATCCTGCTCTACATCCTCGGCGCGTGGGTGTTCGCCTCGGCCACCCGCGGCCTCGGCGGGTTCACACAGGTCGCGTCGTGGTGGTCGGAGCCGATCGTGTTCGAGAAGGTCGTGCTCTACACGATGCTGTTCGAGGTGATCGGATTGGGCTGCGGCTTCGGCCCGCTGAACAACCGGTTCTTCCCGCCGATGGGTTCGGTCCTGTACTGGATGCGCTTCGGCACCATCCGGCTGCCACCCTGGCCGGACCGCGTGCCACTGACCAAGGGCACGAAGCGCAAACCGATCGACGTGGCCCTGTATGCGCTGTTCCTTCTGGTGACGTTCGCGGCGCTGTTCGCCGACGGCACCGGGCCGATCCCCGAACTGGGCACGACCATCGGGCTGCTGCCCGCATGGAAGGTCGTGCTGATCCTGCTGCTGCTCGCGGTGCTCGGCCTGCGCGACAAGGTGATCTTCCTGGCCGCGCGTGGCGAGGTCTACGCGACGATGGCGGTGACGTTCCTGTTCGCCGCGCCCGACATGATCATCGGCTCCAAGGTGGTGTTCCTGGTGATCTGGATGGGCGCCGCGACATCCAAACTCAACAAACACTTTCCGTTCGTGATCTCCACGATGATGTCGAACAATCCGCTGGTGCGGCCGCGCTGGCTGAAAAGGCGCTTCTTCGAGAAGTTCCCGGACGACCTGCGGCCGGGGTGGCTGTCGCGGTGGCTGGCGCACCTGAGCACCGCCATCGAGATGCTGGTGCCGCTGCCGCTGTTCTTCTGTCACGGCGGCTGGCCCGTCACGGTGGCCGCCGTCGTCATGGTGTGCTTCCACCTCGGCATCCTGGTCTCGATCCCGATGGGCGTGCCACTGGAGTGGAATGTCTTCATGATCTTCGGGGTGCTGTCGCTGTTCGTCGCCCACACCCAGCTCGGTCTCGCGGACCTCAAGCACCCGGTGGTGGTGGCGATCCTGTTTGTCGTGATCGCGGGAATCGTTCTGCTGGGCAACATGTTTCCGCGCAAGATCTCGTTTCTGCCCGGGATGCGGTACTACGCGGGCAACTGGGACACCACGCTGTGGTGCATCAAGCCGTCCGCCAACGACAAGATCGGCAGGGGCATCGTGGCGATCGCCAGCATGCCGCAGGCCCAGCTGGAACGGTTCTACGGCAGCCCGGAGGCGGCGCAGATCCCGCTCTACATGGGATATGCGTTCCGCGGCTTCAACACTCACGGCCGGGCGCTGTTCACGCTGGCGCACCGCGCCATGGCCGGCCAGAACGAGGACGACTACGTCCTCACCGACGGCGAGCGGATCTGCAGCACCGCGATCGGCTGGAACTTCGGCGACGGCCACATGCACAACGAGCAGCTGATCAGCGCGCTGCAGGAGCGCTGCCACTTCGAACCGGGTGAGGTCCGCGTGGTTCTGCTTGACGCGCAACCGATTCACAAGCAGACGCAGGCGTATCGGTTGGTCGACGCCGCGACCGGTGAGTTCGAGCGCGGCATCGTCCGGGTCGCCGACATGGTCACCCGCCAGCCCTGGGCCGACGACGTTCCCGTCGAGGTGGTGTCGGGGTAGGCGCGGTTGTAACGCCACGGCGACATTTCCCGCCTCAAAGTCAAGTGGCTAATGCATTTTTGTTAGGCGGCTTGGTCGAGGAGGGCGGCCAGGCGTTGGGCGGGGGTGTCGAGGTCAAGGGTTGGGCGCGGTCGTCGGTTGAGGGTGTCTTGGATGCGTTTGAGGTCTGCTGGGGTGTAACCGCTGAGGTCGCTGCCCTTTTCGAACCAGAAGCGCAGGAGGCGGTTGGTGTTTTCGTTGGTGCCGCGTTGCCAGGGCGAGTGCGGATTGCAGAAATAGACCGGGGTGTTGAGTTGCAGGTGAATGTCGCGCCAGCGGGCCATTTCGCTGCCACGGTCCCAGGTGATTGATCGACGAAGGTGTTCGGGTAACTGGCGCATCGCTTCGATCATCGCGCCGGCCACCGTCTCGGCGGTGTGATCGCCGGGCAAATGCAGCAGCATCGTAAAGCGGGTGGACCGCTCGACCAGGGTGCCGATGGCGCTGTTGGGGCCGACGATCAGATCACCTTCCCAGTGGCCGGGCACCGCGCGGTCGGCGGCCTCGGCGGGCCGGTCGCTGATGGTGAACACATCGTGGAATTTCCCCCGCCGTTCGGTGTGGTCCCGGGATTTGCGGGCCGCGCGTTTCGTCGACAAACGCTTACTCAGGTCGGCGCGCAGTTGACCACGAGTTTGGACGTAGAGGCACTGGTAGATGGTTTCGTGGCTCACCCGTGCCAGCCTGTCATCGGGGTGATCGCGCGCCAAGACATCGGCGATCAGTTTGGGACTCCATCCCTGATCCATCCAGTCCTCTATGGCCTCGCATAGCGCGCGGTCTTGGAGTTTGAATGCTTTGGGACGCTTGGCTTTCTTGGCGGCGCGGGCATGGGCAAGACCAGCGTGGTAATCCCCGTCGGGATTGCGATTGCGTTTGAGCTCACGGGAGATGACGCTGGCGTCGCGGTCGAGCTCGTCGGCGATCTCGACCTGGGTGAGGCCCTTGTCCAGACCCCGCATAATCACCAGGCGTTCATCGAAACTGAGCCGGTGTCCCCGCGCGCCCGGCCGGGTCAGATCACCTGGTTCGGCAAGGCCGGTATCAGAGCCCGTACCACTTCGTAATTGCATTGATCCAGCGTCATGCCACCAGCTCCATCCGGTCTGGATCGACACACCGACCTGACGGCCGGCTTCACGCAATGATTCCCCTGCACACACCCGATCAAAGAACTCTCGCCGCATCGAACGCGGATAAGCAACTGACACCTGCAACCTCCTCAAACGTGGAAATTGCATTGACCGTATGAATCTGCCCGCCGGAAACCGCCGTGGCGTTACGCCCGCGAGGCCTCAGACCCCCGCGCGCACTTCCTGCGCGGCGGCGACCATGTTCTTCAGCGACGCGGTCACCTCGTCGGAGTTGCGGGTCTTCAGTCCGCAGTCCGGGTTGACCCAAAGCCGTTCGGCCGGAACGGCTCGCAGCGCCGCGCGCAGCGACTCCGCCATCTCCTCGGTGCTCGGCACCCGGGGCGAGTGGATGTCGTAGACGCCCGGTCCGACGCTGTTGGAGAAGCCGATCGCGTTGAGGTCGTCGAGCACCTCCATGTGTGAGCGTGCCGCCTCGATCGACGTCACGTCGGCATCCAGATCGGCGATCGCGCCGATCACATCACCGAATTCCGAGTAGCACAGGTGGGTGTGGATCTGCGTGGAGTCCGCGACACCCGACGTGGCCAACCGGAAAGCCCCTACGGCCCAACGCAAGTAGTCGTCCTGGTCGACGCGACGCAGCGGCAGCAGCTCACGCAGCGCCGGCTCGTCGACCTGGATCACCGCGATACCGGCGGACTGCAGGTCCACGGTCTCGTCGCGAATCGCGAGCGCCACCTGGTTGGCGGTGTCGGCCAGCGGCTGGTCGTCGCGCACGAACGACCACGCCAGGATCGTGACCGGACCCGTCAGCATGCCCTTCACCGGCTTGTCTGTCAGCGACTGCGCGTACTTGGCCCACTCCACCGTCATCGGGTGCTGGCGGATCACGTCGCCGTAGAGGATCGGCGGGCGCACGCAGCGGCTGCCGTAGGACTGCACCCAGCCGTTCTTGGTGGCGAAAAAGCCCTCCAGCTGCTCGGCGAAGTACTGCACCATGTCGTTGCGCTCGGGCTCGCCGTGCACCAGCACGTCGATCCCGAGGTTCTCCTGCAGCTTGATGACGTCGGCGATCTCCTGCTTCATCCGCTTTTCGTACTCGGCCGCGTCGATCTCGCCGGCGACCAGCGCCGCGCGGGCCTTGCGGATCTGAGCGGTCTGCGGAAACGATCCGATCGTCGTCGTCGGCAGCGGCGGCAGCTGCAGCCGCTCGTCCTGGCTGGCCCGGCGCCTCGCCGCGTCACCGCGGTGTGTGCCGGAGGCCACGATCGAGTCGATGCGGGCACGGATGCGGTCGTTGTGCAGGCGCGGATCGCTCTTGCGGGAGGCCACCGCGGCGTTCGACGCCGCGATCTCGTCGGCGACCGCCTCGCGCCCCTCGCGCAGTGCGCGGGCGAGCGCCACCACCTCGCCGACCTTCTCCTGTCCGAAGGCCAGCCAGCTGCGCAGCGCCTCGTCGAGTCCGGTTTCCGGCTCCAACGAATACGGGACGTGCAGCGTCGAGCAGGACGTCGAGACGGCAACCGCGGCAGCCGAACCCAGCAGGCTCGCCAGTTTGTCCAGCGCCGCCTGCAGGTCGGTGCGCCAGATGTTGCGTCCGTCGACGACGCCGGCCACCAGTACCTTGTCGGCTAGTTCGGGTACCGCAGCGACGGCCGTGTCGGGACCGTAGACCAGATCGACGCCGATCGCCTCGACGGGCGTGCGGGCCAGACCGGCCAACGCCGCGCCGGGGTCGCCGAAGTAGGTGGCGACGTAGATCGACGGCCGGTTGCTCACCGCGCCGAGCTTGTTGTAGACGGCCTCGGCCAACGCGGGCGCGTCGGGGGAGGCGTCGGTCACCAGCGCCGGCTCGTCGAGCTGCACCCACTGCGCGCCGTTGTCGGCGAGCAGCGACAGCAGTTCGGAATAGATTCCCACCAGTTCCTCGAGTCGTTCGATGGGTGCGCCCGCGCCGTCGATGCCTTTGCTGAGCAGCAGGAAGGTGATCGGCCCGATGACGACCGGCCGCGCGGGAATGCCCTGTGCCAAAGCCTCTTTCAGCTCCGAGAGCACCTTGTCGGGGTTCAGCGCGAACTTCGTGGTGGGGGCGATCTCGGGAACGATGTAGTGGTAGTTGGTGTCGAACCACTTGGTCATTTCCAGCGGCGCGACGTCGGAATTGCCGCGCGCGGCGGCGAAGTAGCGGTCGAGGTCGTCGGAGACCTGCGTGGCCCGGGCCGGCAGCGCGTCGAGCATCACCGCGGTGTCCAGCATCTGGTCGTAGTAGGAGAAGGTGTTCACGGGCACCGAGTCCAGGCCCGCGGCCGCCAGGCTCGCCCAGGTGTCGCGGCGCAGTGTCGCGGCGACGGATTCCAGTTCCGATCTGCTGGTGCGGCCGGCCCAGTAGCCCTCGGTGGCGCGCTTGAGTTCGCGTTTCGGGCCGATGCGCGGCGAGCCGGTAACCGTGGCGGTGAATGGTTGAGTGGTCACGTTTTTCGTCCTTTTATCAACGGTCTGGTCACCGCCGGCGGACGCGAGGCCGAACCGTCTCGCGGTGCGTGCCCGATTTTCTTTCAGGCACTTACCACTAACGGTTACGGTCAAACGCCCATTCCACGAGGCGATGAGCCCGCCGGACGCGGCGCGTCCGGCACAGCTGGCAGGTCTTCGGACTCGCAGGCGCGCACCGGGGGGTGCTCACGCCCGGCCGCTGAGGAGCCGGGCAGTTCCTAATGGCCGTCGCTTCCCAGTCTTTTCGCCAGACCAGTGCTCGTGACGGCGGTCGTTCCTGCATACCGCTGCGGGACAGTCCCGGACTCCCACCGGGTTCCCTCTTGCGAAGCATGTCTAACATGTCTCGCTCGATGCCGACGCCGCGTTGTGCGGTGACGGCAGACCAGCTGCGTAGCGCAGCTTACTCCGCTGGTGACAGGGTCAGCGAGCCAGTGCCTGGGCGATCGGGACGTCGCCGTTGTTGAACTCGATGGTGCGACCGATCGTGGAGTCGTCCGCCAGCGCGGCGGCGGCCACCTGCGCGACGTCGGCGCGCGAAACCGAGCCCTTGCCCTTGTCCAGCGCGATGCGCCCGGTCGCCGGCTCGAGGGTGAGCCGGCCCGGCCCAGGACCGTCCAGTCCAAGTCGCTGGCGCGCAGGTGGGCGTCCGCGGCCGCCTTGGCCTCCGCGTAGGCGAAGAACGGGTCGTCTTGTGGCACACCATGATCCGGGCCGGCGCCGAAGTAGGACACCATCACGAACCGCGTGACGCCCGCCTGGGCCGCGGCGTCGATCACCCGGATGGCCGCGTCGCGGTCGACGGCATAGGTCCGTGCCGGGTTGCCGCCGCCGGCCCCGGCGGAGAACACCACCGCGTCATGCCCGGCCAGCAGGCCGGCCAGGGCGTCGGTGTCGAGCCGCTCGATGTCGGCCGTCACGGGTTTGGCGCCGGTGGCGGCGACATCGCTGGCGTGGTCCGGGTTGCGGAAGACCGAGCTCACATCGTCGCCGCGTTCGGTCAGGATCTGGGCCAGTTGCAGGGCGACCTTGCCGTGGCCGCCGATGAGGGCGATGCGAGCCATGCCCCCACGCTACTTCCCGCGAGTCTGGAACTCCCGACGCGAACGCCGGGTAGAGCGGTAGGCGGTTCGGTCTCGCGGGAGAAAGGTTAGAGCTTCACCTTGCCCATGATGATGTCGATGATCGGCTTGCCCGGCGCGTAGGCACCGGTCATCGAGGCCATGGTGTGGCCCGAGTCCACCAGCAGGGTGATCCCGCTGACGCCGCAGGCCGCCTCGCTGTTGAGGAAGGCCATCACGTCGCCCATCTGCTCGGGGGTGTGCACCTTGGAGCCGGTCTCGTCGCGGTAGTCCTGGGCGAAGGACAGCCACAGGTCGGCGTTGGCCTGGGCCAGCGGGGTGTCGGTCGGGCCGGGGCAGATCGCGTTGATGCGAATGCCCTTCTTCGCCAACGGGTAGCCCTGGGTCGCCACGTAGGTGTTGATCACCTTTTTGCTGGTGCCGTAGTGGTTGATCCCTTCGGCCTCGTGCGCCTGGCACCACGCCTCGGCCGCCGCGAAGTCCGGGGTGGCCAGGAATTCCAGCATCAGGTCCAGGTCGTTCTCCCAGCCCATGCCCGCGACCGAGGAGATGAAGCAGATGGCCGAGCCGTTGGGCAGTTGGTCCTTTTCCAGCAGGCGGTCGATCAGGTGGCGGTGGCCGATGAAGTTGATCTTCATCAGGTCGATCGTTCCGTCGGCGACGCCGGCGGCGGAGAACACCGCGTGGATGGGGCCGTCGACCTGCTCGAGGGCGGAATCGATGGACGCGGGGTCGCGCAGGTCCACCTGGACGGACTGGGCGACCTTGTAGTCCACCGGCGCGTAGTCCATCACGATCACTTCGGCGCCCAGTTCGGCCGCTGACTTGGCCGCGGCGGCGCCCATGCCAGTCGCGCCGCCGACCACCAGAGCGCGCTTGCCGTCGTAGCGCAACCGATCGACAATGGTCATGGAAATCCCCTTCTCGGATAATGCCAACGCGGTTCTAACTGCTCAACTGTATGGGTAACAGTTATTTGGTTCAATACCGGGTCGGGTTATTGCGGTTTACTTGCCGCGCACGGCGACGCCGCGCAGCACGGTGTCGCGGGCGTGCACCAGTCCCGCGCGTTTGCCGACGTCTCGGAGGATGTTCTCCGGTATCCACTGCAGGCCGACCACGCAGCGTGCCAACATCGCGGTGGACGGCGCGTCGACGCCGATCTCCCCGGACCGGATCCCCTCGGAAAGCAGCGTTTTCATTTGCCGCAGCCGCGTGGCGTACAGCCAGCCCGGGTTGGGCGTGTCCGGGGGTGATTGACGCATCCAGGCGAGTTGGATCCTGAACTCGTCGGAAAACCGGTCGAGCGCGTTGACGTTGACCCAACTCAGCGCGTCCAGCTTTTCGATCGGGGTGGCATCCGAGCGCAGGACGTTGACCCAGCCCGCCTCCACCTTCTTGCCGAAGGACTCCATGATCGAGGCGAGCAGCTCGTCCTTGGATCCGATCACCCGGTACACGGTCCCGGTGCCAAGCCCGGCGGCCGACGCGATGTCCCTGATGGTGGTGACCTCATAACCCCTGCGTCCGAATTCCGTTCGCGCCACCGCACGCACGAGTGCCGCCTTGTCGCTGGGGTCGGCGTCGCTGTCGTCGGACCAGGTGGCGATGACGTCGTCGGCGGCGGCGAAGGCCTTCGAGCGGTCCAGCGCGGCGTCGGCCGGGGAGCGAGTTGCCAACCCCTGCAGGATGATTCGGCACAGCAGGCCGGCCACCTGATCCCCGGGAGATTTGTGGCGCATGACGTCGAGGCCGACCTGCAGCATGGTTTGGCAGATGCGGTCGGCCAGCGTGGGCAGGTCGATGTCGGGTTTGATGTAGCCGCTCCAGCGGCCGGCGCGCAGCGTTTGCAGCATCGCCTCCTGAATCGCGACGGGCCGCTGCTGCGTCAGCTTGATCAGCTCAGGATCCGTGCTCGGCCCCTCGTAGAAGGACATTTGCAGGGCGGCGCGGTGTTCGACGGCGCAGTTGGCGATCGCCGCTCCGAGTTCGATGATCTGTTCGGCGACCGGACGGGAGTCCGGTTCGTCCAGCTTCGCCTGCGCGGACCGGCCGATCCGTTCCAGATCGTCTTGATAGCGCCGGATCAGCTCGACGAGGATCGCCTCTTTGGACTCGAAGTGGTGATACAGGCTGCCGGGAAGAATGCCTGCGGCATCGGCGATTTCCTGTAGCGAGGTCCGCAATCCGGAGGACGCGATCAGTGATGCCGCCGTGGCAAGGATCTCGGCGCGGCGCGTCGGGGAATCGGTGGTTCCGCCGGACCGCAGTGACTCGGCTTTCGCCATGATCAGCGGTGTGGGAGCCGGGACGAGTGCGGGGTGGCGAGCATGCGCATTCGTCCTCTCGTGCCGAACCAAATCTTTGTTAGAGGCTATCAGACGGGCCCCGATGAATGCGCTGCACAAGCGGCGAAAACCCCATTCTAGAGCGCCGGGCCATCCCAGCGGTCGCGCGCGACCACGTCCTCGACCGGGCGCCGCGGGGCCGGCCGGAAGGTGCGGCCCGCGCGCAGGCGGCCCACCGGCAGCAGGCAGCCCTGAACGTAGGTTTGCGGAATCCCGAGCAACTTTCGGACTTCCTCCTCGTGGTGCAGGTGCAGGGTCGTGATGCAGGTGCCGTATCCGCGGGTGTGCAGGGCCAGCTGAAAATTCCACACCGGCGGGAAGATCGAACCGTACAGCGTTGCCAGGTGGAACGATTCGTCACCATCGATGCGCGGCACGTAGGCCTCATAGCAGGGGATCACCAGCAGCGGCACGCGCGCCATGTTCTCCACGAGCCACTCCGTGGACGACATGACCCGGCTCTCGGGTGTTCCCGCCGGCATGAGATCGGCAAGCAGCTGCCCGCCGACCCGCCGCAGGTAGGCCTCGCGATACAGCTCGGCGATCTTGGCGCGCAGCGCCGGGTCGGCGATCACCAGCCAGCGCCATGACTGCGCGTTGGACCCGTTCGCGGCCTGAAGGCCGATCCGCAGGCACTCGCGGATGTCGCCGAGATCGACGTCGGCGTCCAGGTCGAGCGACTTTCGCGCCGACGGGGTTGCGGTGAGCAGATAGTCGATCTCCATCAGTGACGTCCTCTCTTCGCAAGGCGCGCACCGATTTCGGTGAGGTACCGGTCGGGCCCGCCAAGAAACGCGCTCCAGCCCAGCAAGCGCTTGAGATAGAGGTGAGCGTCGTGTTCCCAGGTGTAGCCGATCCCGCCGAACACCTGGATGGCGGTGTCGGCCACGGTCGCCAGCCGCCCGGCGAACGCCTTGGCCCGCAGCGCGGCAAGATGCCGCTCGCCGCCGTCGGCGCCGGGGTGCGTGTCGCTGGCCCACAGGGCGTGGATCACCCCGCTGCGGGCCAGCTCGACGGTCTCGTACATGTCGACGCACAGGTGCTGGATCGCCTGGAACGAGCCGATCGGTTGACCGAATTGCGTTCGGGCTTTTGCGTATCCGACGGCGAGGTCCATGACTGCGCGCGCGGCGCCGAGCGCGTCGGCGGCGGACGCGATCAGCACGTCGTCGATCACCGCGGCGATCTGGTGCGCAGACACCGGGGCCAGGCGCCGGGCGGGGGCGGCGTCGAACGAGACGCGAAACTGCTTGCGGGTCGGGTCGATGCCGGGCTGGGCCGCAATTGACACCCCGGGCGAGCCGTTTCGCACCGCGAAAAGCCCGGTGTCGCCGGCAGCGTCGGCGAGCACGAGCAGCTCGTCGGCGGCGGCGGCATCGGGTACGCCGGTGGCCTCGCCGCGGAGGGCCACACCGTCGTCGCGGCGGCTGGCGGTGACGGACGCGTTGCCGAGGTCCAGGAAGCAGACGGCGGTGATCGTGGTGCCGTCCGCGATACCGCGCAGCAGTTCTGCGGCGGTGTCGTTGGCGCCCAACAGGTTCAGCGCCCGTGGGGCGGCCACCGCGGTCGACAACCACGGTCCCGGATGCAGTGCGGCCCCCAGCTCTTCGGCGACGATGCCGGCCTCGACCATCGTCATGCCGGAGCCGCCGCAGTCCTCCGGCACCAGCAGACCGGTGACGCCGAGACCGGCCAGGCCGCGCCACACCGACTCATCGGTGCCGGTCGGGTCGTCGAGTAGCGGGCGCACGTGGTCGGAGACGGAGGCCTTTTCGGCGAGGAAGTGCCGCGTGGTGTCGCGCAGCGCTGCCTGCTCGTCGCTGAGTTCGAGGTTCATTTTCGCGGCAGCCCCAGTACCCGTTGGGCGGTGATGTTCTTGTTGATCTGGCTGGTGCCGCCCGCGATGGTCAGCGCGCGCGACGTCAGGCGGTAGTCCCCCCACGGGGCACCGGCGTCGCGGCCGCCCAGTGTGTCATAGGCCAGGGCGGCCAGGTCCTGTCCGATCTCGCCCCACACGGTCTTGGCGAGGCTGGCCGACCCCAATGCTGTTTTTTCCGAACCGCCGTGCATCGTGGCCGAGATCGATCGTTGACACAGGACTTCGAGATACTTGATGCGGACGGCGATTTCGCCGAGGCGCCGCAGTGTGACCGGGTCGTCCAGCGCGCCGGTGTCCGCCGCGGCGAGATCGTCCACCAGCTCTTCGAGCCGCACCTGCATTTCGGCGTACAACCGGGCGGCCCCGGCACGCTCGTGGCTGAGCGTGGTGGTGGCCACCTGCCAGCCCGCGTTGAGTGGCCCGAGCAAGGCGTCCGCCGGCACCCGCACGTCGTGAAAGAACACCTCGGCGAAGTCGGCGTCGCCGTTGAGCGTGACCAGCGGGCGTGCCTCGATGCCGGGCAGGGTCATGTCGACGATCAGGCAGGAGATCCCCTTGTGCTTGGGAGCGTCGGCATCGGTGCGCACGTAGAGCTGGCACCAGTCGGCCCGATGTCCCAGCGACGTCCAGATCTTCTGGCCGTTGACGATGAAGTCGTCGCCGTCACGCACGGCGCGGGTGCGCAACGCCGCGAGGTCCGAGCCCGCCTCGGGTTCCGACATGCCCTGACACCAGATGTCGTCGGCGCGCATCATGCGCGGGAGCAGGGTGCGCTTCTGGGACTCGGTGCCGTATTGCATGATCGCCGGCGCGATGTTGTTCAGCCCAATGACGTTGAGCGGCACGGGCGCTCGGGCGCGGGTGGTTTCCTCGGTGTAGACCAGTTGCTCGAGCACCGTCGCGCCGCGCCCGCCGTACTCACGCGGCCACGACACCGCGGCCCATCCCGCGTCGGCCATCGTCGCGTTCCACACGCGCAGCTTCTCGAACGCGGCGTCGTCGCGCCCGGTGGGCCGGCGCGCGGCCACCAGCTCGTCGGTCAGGTTTTCCGCCAGCCAGCCACGCAGCTCGAGGCGGAACCGTTCCACATCCGCCGGGTATGAAAAGTCCACGTTGCCTTTTTCTTTGGCCTCTTATGCGTCCCTTGCGACCAAGCCGGACTCTACGGTTGAGCCGATGCTTGGTCAATGACGACGTCCGGCGCGCGCGACGCGGCCAGCGGGCGATCGTAGGAGGCATCGCTCGCGTCGTGGCGGGGCGTGCGCGCACCCGGGACCATCGCGATGGCTGCGTCGGTGAGCAGCGACTGCGATTCGTCGATGAACTCCACCAGACAGACCCGATCGACGATGGCCCACCGCCCGTCGCGCCGCTGCAGCCGGTCGACATAACGACCGCCGGAGACCGTCATGTGGTTTGCCGGTTCGCGGTCGGTCCCGACGAACAGGTAGTAGGTCTCGGCGTGGGCTTCGTCGCCGTCGATGTCGGCGGTGTGGTTGAGCAGATAGTGCTGGTACCGCGTCTGGCTACCGTGATAGGCCAGCGCCCAGTCGATGAAATCGTCCACCTCGCCCACGAATCCGACGTGGTCGTCGACGGCGCCGTCGTGGTAGGCCGACCGCAGCAGCCCACGATCCTGCCGGTCGATCCCGCGGGCGTAGCGCTGCATGCAGTCGTAGATCGCCGCGCGGTCGGCCAGCCACCGGACCTGTTGGCGCAATTCGTCCTCCACGATCAGCTCCCGTGCTGTTGGGGTGCGGGGAATTCGATGTCGGTCCCGCCCGGCATCGGGCTGACGCCGCGCCGCTCGCACACTTCGAGCACCTCGTCGACGATCGAGGCGGGCACGCTGAACTTCTCCGTCGACGAGATCTGCGCGAGATGTTGCTCGATGTCCTCGGCGGTGGGGCGGCCGCCGGCGTCGGCGAGCCATCCCTCGGCAAGGCCGACGAACACCCGCGCGTAGCGGCCGGCGGAGGCCGAGTAGTTGCGGTGGGTGAAGGTGCAGGCGGTGCTGGCGAGAAACGTCACCAGGGGCACGACGAGTTCGGGCCTGATGGCCTGCATGAAGCCGGATTCGGCGAGGAATTTCTCGTCGCCGACGGTTTCGGTGACCATGCGCGAGAAGCCGGTCGGCAGCACGGAATTGGCGAGGATCCCGTGCGCCTCGCCTTCGATCGCGATGACGTTCGTCAACCCCACCAGCCCGGCCTTGGCCGCGGCGTAGTGCGCCTCCATCGGCTGCCCGAAGAGCCCGGCGGACGACGAGATGAACACGAAGCGGCCGCCCCTGTTCTTCTTCATCACGCGATACGCGGGCTGGGACAGATGAAAGCCGCCGTCGAGATGCACGCGCAGCATGCGCGTCCAGTCGTCGTGCGACAGATCCTCAAAGGGCACGCTGCCGAAGATGCCGGCGTTGCTGATCACCGCGTCCAGGCGCCCGAAGGCATCCACGGCCGCGTCGACGATCGCCTGGCCGCCGGCGGGGGTGTCCACGGAATCGTACGAGGCGATCGCCCGGCCCCCCGCTGTCGTGATCTCGTCGACCACCTCGTCGGCCACGCTCGAGTCTGCGGCTTCGTGTGCAAGGCCGCGCATTCCGCCGCCCAGGTCGTTGACCACCACCGCGGCGCCGCGGCGGGCCAGGTCGAGCGCGTACAGCCGACCGAGCCCGCGGCCGGCGCCGGTGACCACCGCTACCTGGCCGGTGAAGTCAATCATGATGTGCTCCCGACTAACTCGTGTCCGCGCGCGTGACGCGATTGACTGCGCCCACGGCGGACTTTACGGTGGAACAGATATTTGGTCAACGATCGGTTCGGAGGTCGGGCGTGGCGGACGACGGGCGTGGCGACCGGGTGCACGGGCTCGGCATGCTCGCCTCGGCGCTGGCGGGGCGGGCGGTGGCCGTCGCCGAATTGCAGCCGGGTGAATCGCCGTGGACGGACGGCCAGACGATCTACGTCGACCCGGTCGCGCCAGACCGCGCGCGGCTCGCATCGGTTGCGGTGCAGGCCTCGATGATCGCGGCCGGCAGTCTGGATCCCGACGTGGTGCGGCCCCTGGTACGCCACCCGCGACTGGCCAGACGCTATCTGGCGGTGGAGGGTCATCGCGCACTGATGAGTAACGCCGACGTGCTGCCGGGCGTCCTGGCGTCGGTAGGTGATCGCGGCGTCGCCGGCCGCAGTGACTCGCCCGCCGCGTCGCTGCGCATCGCCTCCGCGCGGGGAGCCATTCAGGACCCGGCACCGGAATTCGGCGTGATCCGTGCGGGGAAGGTGGTGGCGGCCTCAAGGGTGGCCACGCAACAGAATCAGGCTGAGCCCCAACACGTTCCGCGAAGTTCGCGCAGCCAGAAGCCGGAACTCGAGGAGCTCGACGACGGTGAGGTCGACGATTCCGACGACCCGGACTTGTTCACCAGCCCGGTGGGCGGGGGCGGCTTCATCGGCAAATGGCTGAAAAAGATGCTCTCCTCGGCGCGCAAGACCGGGAGCGGCGGGGGTCCGCCCGGCGCGGACAGCCCGACGCATCGCACCAACTCCACCAAGCGCGGCGCCTACGCCGTGGCGTCGCTGGCCTCGGCCCCCGGCGACGAGGGGAACGAGCAGGACCCCGTCGCGGACGGCGTGCGGTATCCGGAATGGGATGTGGCGCGCAAGAGCTACCGGCACGCGTGGTGCACCGTGCGTGAGGTCGAGCCGACGATCAAAGCGTCCGCGACACAGGCCATCGACGACGCAATCGGTGTGCGCCGGCCACTTTCGCGGCTCGGCATGGGGTTGCACCGCCGGCACCGGCAGTCGCAAGGCGACGACATCGACATCGATGCCGCCGTCGAAGCCCGGGTCGAAGTGCGGGCCGGCGCGGTGCCCGACGAGGCGGTGTACCTGGACAGCCTGCGGCGCCGGCGTGACCTGTCGGTGCTGCTGCTGCTCGACGTGTCGGGGTCGGCGGGCGAACCGGGAACGGTCGGGCGGACGGTCCACGAGCAACAGCGCGCCGCGGTCGCCAACCTCACCGTGGCCCTGCACGACCTGGGCGACCGCGTCTCGCTCTACGCCTACTACTCGCAGGGCCGGCGGGCGGTGAGCATGGTGCCCGTGAAGCGGTTCGACGACCAGCTGAACGCCCTGGTTCTCCGGCGGCTCAACGGCCTGGAACCCGGCGCGTACTCGCGGCTCGGCGCGGCGATCCGGCACGGTTCGGCGGTCCTGGAGGGTCGCGGGGGGACGTCGCGCCGGCTGCTGGTGGTGGTGTCCGACGGCCTCGCCTACGACCACGGATACGAGCGCGCCTACGGCGCCGCGGACGCGCGCCGTGCGCTGACCGAGGCGCGCCGGCGGGGGACCGGCTGCGTGTGCCTGACCGTCGGCGCGGGGACCGACGTGCCATCGCTGCGCCGGGTGTTCGGCAGCGCTGCGCACGCGACGATCGCGCGCCCCGATCAGCTGGCCGGTGTCGTCGGACCGTTGTTCCGGTCCGCGCTGCGCTCGGCCGAGGTGCGTCGCCGGGTGTCGGTGATGTCAAGTCCCAGAACACAGTTGGTGCGACAGCGCACCGGCGCCGCTAGCCACGACACTTGAAAACAAACATCTGTTCCGGTTAGGCTGCAATCGCCGGACGATCTGAAGGGAAGCTATGGCCAACGAGTCCGGGCTTGCGTACTTCAACCGCGGTCCGTCCGAGGGGGACGAAAAGGGAGAAGTGCGGCCCTATTACCAGGCGGTCGGCAGCGAAGAGGCCGTCTTCAAGGCGGCGTACCGCCAGGGCCTCTCGCTGGTCCTCAAGGGGCCGACGGGCTGCGGAAAGACGCGATTCGTCGAGGCGATGGCCTATGACCTGGGCCGGCCGCTGATCACCGTGGCCTGTCACGACGACCTGACGACCGCGGACCTGGTCGGCCGGTATCTGCTGCGCGGTGACGAGACCGTCTGGGTGGACGGCCCGCTGACCCGGGCCGTGCGTGAGGGTGCGATCTGCTACCTCGACGAGGTGGTGGAGGCCCGGCAGGACACCACCGTGGTGCTGCACCCGCTCGCCGACCATCGGCGACAGCTGCCCATCGAGCGACTCGGCGTCACACTGGACGCCGCCCCCGGATTCGGCCTGGTGGTGTCGTACAACCCCGGGTATCAGAGCGTACTCAAGGACCTCAAGGATTCGACACGCCAGCGCATGGTCGCGATCGAATTCGACTTCCCCGCAGCCGATGTCGAACAGGGGATCGTCGCGCACGAGGCCGGCGTGGACGCCGCCACCGCGGCCGAACTGGTCCGGTTCGGTCAGGCGATTCGCCGGCTGGAGACGGGCGGGCTGCGTGAGGTCGCGTCGACGCGCGTGCTGATCGCCGCGGGCCGGTTGGTGGCGGAGGGGCTGAGCATGAAAGAGGCGGCCCGGGCCGCCATCGCGGGGCCGCTCACCGACGACGTCGCGGTGGGCAAGGCCCTGGGCGAGATGATCGACATCTACCTCTGCGCGCCCGACGGACCCGATGATTGACGCTACCTACCGCCCCCGCTAGGGTCTGAACAAATATTAGGTTTTCGGTGTTGGGGCGCGCGCGAGTTCGTCACCCGGGAGGTCAGATGTCCTACGAAAGCAGCGCTGAGCCGATCAAGGTCGGCTACCTGATGGATTTCACGCTGCCACCGGGGTTTCCCGAGGATCTGTTCGCGTCGTTCACCCAGACCTTCGACCTCATCTTCGAGGAGGCCGTCGCCCAGGGCCTGATGGACCGTCCGGTGCAGATGATCTATCGCGAGGTCGAGGGCCTGCCCAAGGGTTCGGTCAAGGCGGTGATCGATGCCTACGGGGAACTGGTCGACGAGGGCTGCCTGGTGGTCTTCGGCCCCAACATCACCGACAACTGTGTGCCGTTGCGCGAAGCGATCGAGGAGCGGTTCAAGGTGCCCGCGATCAGCGTGACCGGCACCGACGACTGGCTAGGCGAGTGGACCTTCGCGTTCCCCCAGGGATCGATGACCGACGAACCCATCTTCCTGGCCGACCTGATCGCCAAACGCGGTCTCGCCGAGGTCGGCGTGCTGGTCGAGCAGAGCCTCATCGGGGAGAGCTACCTGAAGAACCTGCGAAGTGCCTGTCGGCGCAAGGGGATTCGGATCGTGGCGGAAGTCGCGATCGCCCAGACGGCCCAGGACATCAACGCTGCGGTGCAGACGCTGCACGAGGCGAAGGCCGAGGCGATCGTGCACCTGGGATTCGGATTCGGCATCGTCTTCATCAACCCGGCGCTCGAGGCCCTTAACTGGGACCCACCCCGTTTCACCACCACCGCGTGGCAGAACGCCTGGGTGAACCCGATCATGTGGAACGCGTTCATGGGCTGGATCGGTGTCGACCAATACGACGAGGCGAACCGGATCGGCCAGGAGTTCCTCGACAGCTACGCGAGGAAGTACAACGGCAGCCGCCCGGAGTTCTGCGTGACCGTGGTGAATCGCGACGTCGCCGCGACCCTGGTGCGCGCGTTCACCGACGCGCACCCGCTCAGCCCGCGCGGGGTCAAGGAGGCGCTGGAGCGGGTGAAGATGATGCCCGCCGCCTCCGGGGCGCCGGGAACCCGGGTCTCCTTCGGCAAGTGGACGCGGCGGGCGTGGATGGGCGCCGGGTATCTGGTGGCCCGGACGCTCGACGCCGACGGCGTCAACTCGCATCTGGTTGATCGCTTCGGCGAGGAAGGCTGACGACGATGTCGACCGAGCAGACCACACCGCCTGCCGCCCAGCAGGAACCGGCCTCCCCGCCGCGAACCGGCAAGCGCGGCTGGGGCGGGTGGATCTCCGGCGCCGCGCTGGCCGCCTTCGTGCTGGTGTTCATCGCGAACTGCCGCGTGGCGCTCGACCCGCGGGTCGCTAACCCCAACGTGCAGGGGCGGCCGCGCCCGGTGAAGTTCATCTTCGGGCTGGACTACATCGCGTTCCTGCAGATCTCCACCGTGATCATGCTGATCGTGCTGCTGGTGGTGTTCATCCGGGGGTGGCGCCGCAATCCGGGCAGCCCCGCGATGCTGATGTTCTTGTGCACCACGCTGATCGTCTGGCAGGACCCGATCATGAACTGGGCGCCGTTCGCGGTGTACAACCCCGACCTCATCCATTGGCCGGAGTCGTGGCCCCTGGTGTCGTTGTCGCCGACCGTCGAGCCGTTCGTCGTATTCGGTTACGTTACTTTCTATTTCGGCCCCTACTTCCCAGCGGTCTGGATCCTGCGCAAGCTGCAGGCCAAGTACGGTCCCCAGTCGTTCGTCTCCCGGCACCCGTTGGTCAGCCTGGGCGCGTTGACCTGTGTGATCGGCTTCATCTTCGACGCGTGGCTGGAGATCCAGCTGGTCCACACCGGCATGTACATCTACTCGCAGGTGATCCCGTGGGGATCGGTGTTCACCGGCACGACATTCCAGTTCCCGCTGATCTGGGAGTCGTTCTCGGTGACCTTCGTGATGGTGCCCGCGGCGATCCTCTGCTATCGCGACGACACCGGAAAATCGGTGGCGGAGAAGCTGTCCGCGAAGGCCAGGCTGTTTCCCACGCGCCCAGTGCTCGGCACCTTCCTGGTGATGTTCGTCATCATCAACATTTCCTACTTCGCCTACGGGGGGTGGTTCGCCGTCATCAAGGCCTCCAAGGCGGCCACCGCCGTCGCCTGCCCATGGCCGTATCCGGAAGCCAAAGTGTATGACCCGCAAGGCTTCTACGAGAAGGCGGGCGCGCGCGGACCGTACTCCGTCGGCATCTGGTCGACCTGGATGAGCGGTCAACCCCACGGCCGGCCCGATGTGCAGCCCCCGCCACCGGGCGAAGGCCCGTGCGCGACACCGGCGCCGAGCAACCATGGCTGAGCGGCGCACGGTCGTCATCACCGGCGCGTCGCGCGGGTTGGGGTTCGCCTCGGCGGTGCGGTTGTATCGGGAGGGGTGGCGCGTCGTCGCGGCCATGCGCACACCCGATGAGGGAATGCCGCTGCTGCGTCGTGTCACCGGCGCCACCGAGGACGAGCGGTTGATCGGTGTGCAGCTCGACCTGACGGACAACGCGTCGATCGCCGCGGCGGCCAAGGCCATCGAAGAGGCTGTGGGTGCACCGTATGCGCTGGTGCACAACGCGGGCATCTCCGCCGCCGGAATGGTGGAGGAGACCGACATGGCGTTGTGGCAGCGCATGTTCGCCACCAGCGTCCTGGGGCCCGTCGCGCTCACCCAGGCCCTGCTGCCGAAGATGCGAGCGGCCGGTACGGGTCGAATTGTGTTGATTTCCAGCGCCGCTGGAGTGCGCGGCCAGCCCGCCACCGCACCGTACTCGGCGGCCAAGGGGGCGCTGGAGCGGTGGGGGGAATCGATGGCGTGCGAGATCGCGCCCTTCGGACTCGGGGTCACCGTGGTGGTCGCCGGCACGTATGACACCGAGATCATCACCGACGCCGGCACCACCGACGATCGCAACTTCGAAGGCCCGTACGCCCGGCTGCACAACACCATGAACAGTCGCGGTCGCTTCGCGATGAAAATGGCCCGGCCACCGGAGCGCTTCACCGACGGCCTGCTCAAGGCGCTCGAGGACCGCGCGCCGTTTCGCCGCCGCGGCATCGGCCCGGACGCGTCGATCCTGCTGGCGGCCAACAGGATCCTGCCCGCCTCGGGCATGCACCACATGTCGCGGACCGTGCTGGGCATACCGAGACAGGGGTCGATGCGGGGCGGGGCGTGGCCGCTGACGTGGGCCCAAAAGGCGATGGTGCTCGCCGCACGCGTTCTTCCGCAGCCCGTGCTGCAGCGCCTCGCGGCGCTGGCGGGGCGGCGTCAACAGGGGAGTGAGGGGAACTGATGGAGCAACTTTTCGACGACCTGGAAGACTTCGGCGCGTTCGACGACGCGGTGTCGGGCGACGTGCGTGACCCGTACACCGAATTGGCCCGGCTGCGCCGCGAGGAACCCATTCAACGCCTCGACGCGTCGGGCATGCCGCATGAGGAATCCAAGCCCGTCTTCATCGTCTACCGCCACGAGGAAGCCCAGCAGATGCTGCGCGACAACGAGACGTTCTCCTCGTCGGCCGTCATCGCCGCGTTCGGCCCCGTGCTGGGGGAGCGGGTCATGCTCGGCATGGACGAGCCGGTGCACGGCCGGCTGCGATCGCTGGTGTCAAAGGCCTTCTCGCAGAAGGCCTTGGCGCGGTGGGAAGACGAACTGGTCGGGCGCGTGGGCAACAGCCTGATCGACAAGTTCGCGGCCAACGGCAAGGCCGACCTGGTCAAGGAATTCACCTTCGACTATCCCAGTCAGATCATCGCCGGCCTGCTGGGCCTGCCGCAGGAGGACTACCCGCAGTTTCAGCGCTGGTCCATCTCGCTGCTGAGCTGGATCCTGAATCCGGAACGCGGACTCGCCGCATCGGCGGCGCTGTGCGACTACTTCGCGCCGATCCTCGCGTCCCGCCGCGCCGAGCCCAAGGACGATCTGATCAGCGGGCTGGCCCAGGCGGAGATCGACGGCGAGAAACTCGAGGACGAGGAGATCTATTCGTTCCTGCGCCTGCTGCTGCCCGCTGGCGTCGAGACGACCTACCGGTCGCTCGGCAGCCTGCTGTTGGCGCTGCTGTCCGACCCCGCGCAGCTCGATGCCATCCGCGCCGACCGGTCGCTGCTGCCGCAGGCCATCGAGGAAGGCGTGCGGTGGGAACCGCCCCTGCTGACCATCACCCGGGTGGCCACCCGCGACACCGAACTCGGCGGGGTGCCGATACCGGCCGGCTCGACGGTGATGCCGATGCTGGGCGCGGCCAATCGGCAGGAAGACCGCTACCCCGAACCGGACACGTTCGACATCTTCCGCTCACCGAAGAGCCACCTGGGCTGGGGGCACGGCGTGCACGTCTGCCTCGGCATGCACCTGGCCCGGCTGGAGATGCGCACCGCCATCAACCTTTTGCTCGACCGGCTGCCGAACCTTCGGCTGGACCCCGACGCGGACGACCCCCATATCCGTGGACAGGTCTTCCGGTCGCCGACGTCGGTGCCGGTGCTGTTCGACCCGCAATAAGCGGCCCCGCGACCGGTTGCACCTTGCCAATCGGCTAGTTTCCGGTAAGGCTCTCCGTAGCCCCTCAACGACCCAGAAGAGAGTGACAGATATGACTGAGGCTGTAAAGGTCCGCTTCGAGCCGAAGATGATGATCGACGGCAAGCTCGTCGACGGGCAGGCCGGCACCTTCACCAACATCAACCCGGCGACCGAGGAGTCGCTCGGCGAGGTCGCGGACGCTTCCAAGGAGGACATGCACCGGGCGATCGACGCCGCCCGCCGCGCCTTCGACGAGACCGACTGGTCGACCAACCGCGAACTGCGCAAGCGCTGCCTGTTGCAGCTGCACGAGGCGATCGAATCGGAGAAGGAAGAACTGCGCGAGGAGCTCATCCTCGAGGTCGGCTCGCCCCGGGCCATCACGTTCGGCCCCCAGCTGGACGCCCCGCTGGAAGACGGGCTGAAGTATCCCGCCCGGTTGATCGACGAGTATGCGTGGGAGACCGACCTGGGCGACAAGGTCATCAGCCTCACCGGCACGCTGACCACCCGCAAGGTCTGGCGGGAGCCGGTGGGTGTGGTCGGTGCGATCGTGCCGTGGAACTTCCCGTTCGAAGTCACCCTCAACAAGCTCGGCCAGGCGCTGGGCACCGGCAACACGGTGGTGCTCAAGCCGGCGCCGAACACGCCGTTCAACGCCACCCGGCTCGGCCGGTTGATCGCCGAGAAGACCGACATCCCCGCCGGTGTGGTCAACGTCGTCACCGCGTCCGACCACTTCGTGGGCGAGGAACTCACGCTGTCACCGAAGGTCGACCTGATCTCCTTCACCGGTTCGACGGTCGTCGGCAAGCGGATCATGGAAAAGGGTGCCGCCACCATGAAGCGGCTGTTCCTCGAGCTCGGCGGCAAGTCGGCCACCATCGTGCTGGAGGACGCCGACTTCGGGACGGCCTGCATGGTCGGCATCGCGCCGTGCATGCACGCCGGTCAGGGTTGCGCCAACCCGACCCGGCTGCTGCTGCCGCGGTCCCGCTACGACGAGGGCGTGGAGATCCTCAAGAACATCTACGAGAACGTCACCTGCGGCGATCCGCAGGACCCCGGAACCCTTTGCGGGCCCGTGATCTCGCAGCGGCAGCTCGACCGGGTGACGGGCTACATCAAGAAGGGTGTGGAAGAAGGTGCCACCGCGCTGGTCGGCGGTCCCGACGCCCCGACCGGATTCGACAAGGGATATTTCGTCCGCCCAACGCTTTTCACCAACGTCGACAACTCCATGACGATCGCGCAGGAGGAGATCTTCGGCCCGGTGCTCTCCGTCATCCCGTTCGACGACGAGGAGGACGCGATCCGCATCGCCAACGACAGCGTGTACGGGTTGGCCGGCAACGTGTTTGCGGGCTCCCTCGAGCGTGCGCTGTCGGTGACCCGCCGCATCAAGGCCGGCTTCATGGGCGTCAACGGCGGCGCCCCGTACGGCGCCGACACCCCGTTCGGTGGCTACAAGGAAAGCGGCGTGGGACGCCAGAACGGTGTCGCCGGGTTCGACCAGTACACCGAGATCAAGTCGGTCGCCTACCCCGCCGGCTGAGGGCGGCGCGACTCGGTCGCGCCAACCAAAGCGGCTGTGACAGCGTCCATTACGTGACTGCCGAATGCGCCGGCACCCGTGCTGGCGCATTCGGCCACGCAATCGGTCACCTCGGCTCGATACGCGTGAGAAGCACCCCGGCCCTCGCCCTCCCAACCCCTTGGTTGACAATCGAGGCAAGACTCACTCGTTTTTCGAAGTCCACGTGTCAAAGGAGACAAGACCATGGCTGAAGCCGTCATCGTCGAGGCAGTGCGTTCACCGATCGGGAAGCGCAACGGCGGATTGTCCGGGGTGCACCCGGCGGATCTGTCCGCGCAGGTGCTCAACGGCCTGGTGGACAAGGCCGGCGTCGACCCCGGCATCGTCGACGACGTCATCTGGGGCTGCGTCATGCAGGCCGGGGAGCAGGCCCTCGACATCGGCCGCACCGCGCTGCTGACCGCCGGTTGGCCCGAGACCGTCCCCGGCGTGACCGTCGACCGTCAGTGCGGGTCGAGCCAGCAGTCGATCCACTTCGCGGCCGCCGGGGTGATCGCCGGACACTACGACGTCGTCGTCGCCGGCGGCGTCGAGTCGATGTCGCGCACCCCGATGGGGGCGTCGCTGGCCAACGGCGGGCGGCCGTACTCGCAGGCCTTCCTGGACCGCTACCAGGGCCAGATCCCCAACCAGGGCATCGGGGCGGAAATGATCGCCGAGAAGTGGGGCTTCGACCGCACGGCGCTCGACGAATTCTCGTTGGCCTCGCACGAAAAGGCCGCGGCCGCACAGGATTCCGGTGCCTTCGATGACCAGATCGTGGGCATCAAGGATCAGGACGGCAATGTGGTCCTCAAGGACGAGGGCATCCGCCGCGGCACGCCGATGGAGAAGATGGCCTCGCTGAAGCCGGCGTTCAAGGAAGACGGCGTGATCCACGCCGGCAACTCGTCGCAGATCTCCGACGGTTCGGCGGCGCTGCTGTTCATGTCCGCCGAGAAGGCCAAGGAGCTGGGGCTCAAGCCGATCGCCAAGGTGCACACCGCGTCGCTCGCCGGGGCCGACCCGGTGATCATGCTGACCGCCCCCATCCCGGCGACGCAGAAGGTGCTGAAGAAATCCGGCCTGTCCATCGACGACATCGGCGCCTACGAGGTCAACGAGGCGTTCGCGCCCGTCCCGCTGGCGTGGCTCAAGGACATCGGCGCCGACGAGAAGAAGCTCAACCCCAACGGCGGCGCCATCGCGCTGGGTCACCCGCTCGGCGGATCCGGCGCCCGGATCATGACCACCCTGCTGTATCACATGCGGGACAAGGGAATTCGCTACGGTCTGCAGACCATGTGCGAGGGTGGCGGCCAGGCCAACGCCACCATCGTGGAACTGTTGTGACCCAGGAGCCGGGCGCCCTGGCCGAACGCCGGGGCAACGTGATGGTGATAACCATCAACCGGCCGGAGGCCCGCAACGCGGTCAACGCCGCGGTCAGCATCGGCGTCGGGGACGCACTGGAAGCGGCGCAACACGATCCCGAGGTGCGGGCGGTGGTGCTCACCGGCGCGGGCGACAAGTCGTTCTGCGCCGGTGCCGACCTCAAGGCGATCGCCCGCCGCGAAAACCTCTATCACCCCGATCATCCCGAGTGGGGCTTCGCCGGCTACGTCCATCACTTCATCGACAAGCCCACCATCGCGGCGGTGAACGGGACCGCCCTGGGTGGCGGCACCGAACTGGCGTTGGCCAGTGACCTGGTGGTGGCCGACGAGCGGGCCCAGTTCGGGCTCCCGGAGGTCAAGCGTGGGCTGATCGCCGCCGCCGGTGGCGTGTTCCGCATCGCGCAGCAGCTGCCGCGCAAGGTGGCGATGCAGCTGCTGCTGACCGGCGAGCCGCTGAGCGCGGCCGCCGCCTGCGAGTGGGGGCTGATCAACGAGGTCGCCGCGGCGGGCTCGGTGCTGGACGCCGCGCTGGCGCTGGCCGCGCGGGTCACCGTCAACGCGCCGCTGTCGGTGCAGGCCAGCAAGCGCGTCGCCTACGGCGTCGACGACGGGGTCGTCGTCGGCGACGAGCCGGGTTGGGACCGCACCGTGCGCGAGATGCGGGTTTTGCTCAAGTCCGAGGACGCCAAGGAGGGGCCGCTGGCGTTCGCCGAGAAGCGGGAGCCGGTCTGGAAGGCGCGCTAACGACTGGCGAGCAGACGCAAAAGCACGCGAAAAGCACCCGAAATCAGCCATTTTGGGTGCTTTTGCGTCTGCTCGCGCTCATACGCGCGCCCACGCGCGTTAGTGCGCGTTAGTGCGCCAGGACGTTCACCCCGCGGCGAAATACCCCCGGTAGCAGCGTGCACGCCGGCACGACGGCGCGGCGCACCGCGGGCGGCGTGCTGGCCAGCACCAGCCCGCGGGTGAGCAGCCGGTAGTCGCGGGTGATCCGGTGCCAGGCCTTCTCGTAGGACGCTGGCGCTTCGGCGGCGATGGCCTCGACGGCCGCGGCGGCTTGCTTGAGGGCGAGACTGATGCCCTCGCCGGTCAGGGCGTCCTCGTAACCGGCGGCGTCGCCCACCAGCAGGACGCGGCCCGCGACGCGCCGCGAGACCACCTGGCGCAGCGGGCCGCAACCGCGCGGCTGCCCGCGGCTCGCGCCCTCCAACTGCCGGGCCAGCCGCGGAAACCAGGCCAGGTCGGGCCGCCCACGGGACAGGATCGCCACGCCGACCAGGTCGGGCTCGACCGGCGTCACGTACGCCTCGCCCCAGCGCGACCAGTGCACCTCGACGAAGTCGGTCCACGCCGGCACCCGGTAGTGCCAACGCACGCCGTAGCGTCGCGGCGTTCCCGCCGTCGCCGCGATGCCGACGTCGCGCCGGACCTGTGAATGCAGGCCGTCGGCCGCCACCAACCATTTCGCGCGCACCCCGGCGGCCGAGACGCCGTGCGCGTCCTGCCGGACACCGGTCACCCGCGCTCGGATCCAGTCGGTGTCTTGCTCTTTGGCGCGCGCGGCCAGCGCCGCGTGCAGCGTGGTGCGTCGCACGCCGCGCCCCGGCCCGCCGCGAAACCGCGCCTGGGCCCGCCGTCGTTCGCTCACGTAGGCGATGCCGTGGAACGGCATGCCGGCCGGGTCGACGCCCAGCGCGGTGAGCTCGGCCAGGCCGCCGGGCATCAGCCCCTCGCCGCACGCCTTGTCGATGGGGGTCTCGCGCGGCTCGGCCACGATCACCGAAAGTCCAAGGCGTCGAGCGTGTAACGCCGTGGCCAGGCCGCCGGGGCCGCCGCCGACGATCAGCAGGTCCGCGTCGTAATCGCTCATGTGTAACCCAGAGCCGAGTTCTCCACCCGCAGCCGCACCCCGAGCAGCCCGGCGTTGGCCAGCGTGAAGATGGCCGCGGTCAGCCACGCCGTGTGCACCAGCGGCAACGCCAACCCCTCAGCCACCACTGCAACATAGTTCGGATGGTGCAGCCAGCGGTAGGGACCCCGTCGCACCAGCGGGGCCTGCGGCAGCACGATCACCCGGGTGTTCCACCGCCGCCCCAGCGTCGTGATGCACCACCAGCGCAGCGCCTGGCTTCCCGCCACCACGGCCAGCATCGGCCAGCCCAGCCACGGAATGAACGGCCGGTGCAGCGCCCACGGTTCGACGAGGCAACCGACCAGCAGCCCGGTGTGGATGACCACCATCACCGGATAGTGCGATCGGCCAAACTCTTTGGCGCCCTGGGTAAACGACCATCGCGCGTTGCGGGTGGACACCACCAGCTCGGCGACGCGCTCGACCCCGACGGCCAGCACCAGCAGGTAATACATGGCTACAGTCTTTACCAGCGCTACCAGGCCAGCAGCACCAGTTCGGAGCAGAACGCCGGCCCCATCGCGATCATCAGGCCGATCGAGCCCGGCGCCGGTGGATCGGCCATGTTGGCCGCGAGCACGTCGAGCACCGAGACCGATGACAGATTGCCGTTCTCGCGCAACGACTTTCGGGTGCGGTCCAGGGCGTCCGCGGGCAGGTCCAACACGTGCTCGACGGCTTCGATCACCCGGGGGCCGCCCGGGTGGCAGACCCAGGTCGTCACGTCGCGGGGGCGCAAACCGTGGTCGGCGAGGAAATCGCGGACGTCGTCGCCCAGGTATTTCTCGGCGATGGTGGCGATGTCGGCGGACAGCACGATGCGGAATCCGTCGCCGCCGATCTTCCAGCCCATGACGTCTTCGGTGTCGGGATAGATCCGGCTGCGGGTGGCCAGCACCCGGGGGCCGGTGTGTTCGGCGCCGGTGCGTTGGGCGCCCTCGCTGATCACCACGGCCGCGCCGTCGCCGAAGAGGCTGGTGGCGACCAGGTTGGCGACGGACGTGTCGTCGCGCTGGATGGTCAGCGAGCACAGTTCGACCGCGAGCAGCGCGGCCGTGTGGTCGGGGAAGGCGCGCAGATAGTCGTGCATGCGCGCCACCCCCGCCGCGCCGGCCACGCAGCCCAGCCCGAACAGCGGGACGCGTTTGACGTCGGGCCGCAGCCCGACCCGCGTCGCCAAGCGCGCCTCCAGCGTCGGCACGGCGAGCCCGGTGACCGTCGTGGAAAACACGATGTCGAGCTCCGACGGCTTGACCTTGGCCTCGTCCAGGGCCGCCACCAGCGCCTGCTCGCCGAGGTCGAGCGCGACGTCGAGGTAGGCGTCGTTGGCCTCGGTGAAGCCGCTCAGCTCGCGGTAGTGCGGCAGCCGCAAAGCGGTGTTGCGGAACTCGACCCCGCTGCTGCCGCCGAAACGGCGGAAATCGGGGCCGGCGATGTCGGTCAGCGCGCGGATGGCCTCGTGTTGGGTGTAGCGATTGGGCGGGAATCTGACCGCCACGCCGGCGATGGACGGATATTTCACCGCGGTATCCGCGGCGCCCCCAGTGAACTTCTTCATGCCCCCGGTCACGGTGCCGGTGCCGCACCGGTTCAAATTCGTCTTTGCGTCGCGCGGGCCACGGGCCAGCTCGTCGGGCTAGGGTCGGGGTATGCGGGTTCTGGTCACCGGTGCCACCGGCTATGTGGGATCACGGCTGGTCACGGCGCTGCTGGAAAACCAGCACCAGGTGGTGGCCGCGTCGCGAAACCCGGTGCGGCTCAAGCGTTTCGGCTGGTTCGACGACATCGCCCCGGTCACCCTCGACGCCGCCGACCCGGAGTCGCTGCGAGCGGCCTTCGCCGGGTGCGACCCCATCGACGTGGTGTATTACCTGGTGCACGCCATCGGTCAGCCCGGATTTCGCGACGCGGACAAATCCGCGGCCGGCAACCTCGCGACCGCGGCCCGCGACGCGGGGGTGCGCCGCATCGTCTACCTGGGCGGCTTCGTGCCCGCCGACGAGGCGTTATCCGAGCACCTGACCAGCCGGGCCGAGGTGGCCGAGGCGCTCACCGTCGCGGGTGGCCCGGAGCTGGTGTGGCTGGGCGCGGCGATGATCATCGGCGCCGGATCGACGTCGTTCGAGATGATGCGCTACGTGGGGGACCGTTTTCCGGTCATCCCGATCCCGAGCTGGATGGACAACCCGATCGACCCGATCTCCATCCGCGACGTCCTGCACTATCTCGTCGCCGCGGCCGATCGTGACCGGGTGCCCGCGGGGGCCTACGACATCTCGGGGCCCGAGACCACCTCCTACCGGCGGCTGCTGAAGACCTACGCCCGCATCTCGGGGCGCTGGCACACCGGCTTGCCGGTCGGCAGGGTCGACACCGGGCTGGCCTCGCTGATCACCGGCGTCGCCCTGCCGGTGCCCCCGGGCCTGGCCGGGGACCTGGTCGAGTCGCTGGACCACCCGATGGTGGCGTCGGTCAGCGACCTGCGCGACCGGGTACCCGATCCGCCCGGCGGCCTGCTCGGGATCGACGACGCCATCGCGCTGGCGCTGCGCGGCCTCTCCAATCAGCGGCCGCGCCCGGTCAACGCCCTGGCCGACCCGCACGACCTCGCCAACACCGACGCCGCCTGGGCCGGTGGCGACGCGCGGCGCCTCCGCCAACTCGCCCAGCGCGTCACACCGTCCATCGCGCGGCCGACCCTGGGGCTGGTGAACAGGGTCCCCGGTCCGGTTGCCGGAGCGCTTCGCACCGGCCTCGACATTTTGATCGCCCTGACCCCGAAGGTGCGTCCCGCATGAGCCAGTCAACGGCCCCCTACCACAGCAGCGTCTTCGCCGAGTTGCGGCGCGCGATCACCAATGTTGCTGTGCCCCATCATGAATCGCCGTCCGTCGTGCGGCGGCGCCGCGTCGTCGTCGCGATCACGCTGGTGGTCGGCGCGGCGGTGCTGGGGTACTCGTTGCGGCGCCATCCGGGGGAGGCCAGCTTCTACTGGCTGACGCTGGCGCTCGCGGCGGTGTGGACCGCGGGCGCGTTGGTCTCCGGCCCGCTGCACCTGGGCGGCATCTGCTGGCGGGGCCGCAACCAGCGGCCGGTCATCACCGGGACGACCGTCGGCCTGCTCGTCGGTGGCGCGTTCGTGGTGGGTGGGCTGATCGCCCGAGAGATCCCCGCCGTCTCCGACCTGATCACCCGGGTGCTGCTCTTCGCCCATCAGGGGTCCTTCCTGCTGGTCGTGCTGATCACCGTCATCAACGGCGTCGCCGAGGAGCTGTTCTTCCGCGGCGCGCTCTACACCGCGCTGGGCCGCTATCACCCGGTGCTGATCTCCACGCTGCTCTACACCGCCGCCACCATGGCCAGCGGCAACCCCATGCTGGGATTCGCCGCGATCATCCTGGGCACGGTGTGCGCGCTGGAGCGCCGGGCCAGCGGCGGCGTGCTGGCGCCGGTGCTGACCCACGTCGGCTGGGGGCTGATCATGGTGCTGGTCCTGCCGCCGATGTTCGGGGTCTGAGTCACCCCGGCGTGACGACGTCGCGCGCCAGGCCCCGCAGCGCCGCGACGCGCAACGGCCACACCGTGAGCCGGTACATCCGGCCGAGGACGCCGCGCGGCACGAAGATCAGCCGTTGCGTGTACCGGCTGCCACGGTCGTCGTGCGGCCGCGTCGTGATCTCCAGCCAGGCCCGGCCCACTCGACTCGGCGTGGAGTGCAGCCGCAGGCCGACGCCGGGATCGCTTTCCTCGACCGTCCAGCCGTTAAGCGGTAGGCGTCGGTGCCACCGGGGGGCGGTTGCCGCGGCGCGGGCCGCCGACCATGCGTCGCCGGGGGCAGCGTCGGCGGTCGCGGTCCGCACGTCGGTGTAGACGATCTCGCCGGCCCAGTCGGGGTCGCTGGGCAACGGCTCGGCCGGCTCGGACCGCAGCGAGGACCAGCTGGCGTCGGGGAGGCCGCGGGCGGCCCGTCGCAGCGCCAACTCGACCGCGCGGCGGTATCCGGTGAGCCCGTCCGGTGGCGGGGCGATGATGTCGTCGATATCGGAATCACGGGTCACCGCATCGCATTCCAGCGACTCGACCAGCGGCCGGGCCAGGCCGGACGGGATCGGGGTCACCAGACCCACCCACAGGCTGGCGATCGCCGGGGTCAGAAACGGCAGCACGAACAGGTAGCGGTTGCCCAGCCCGGCGACCTCGGCGTAGACGCGCATCATGTCGCCGTACTCCAACACGTCGGGGCCACCGATGTCCCAGGTCCGCGACTTCGGGACCGGGGTGGTCGCCGCGGCGGCCAGGTAGTGCAGCACGTCGCGCACCGCGATCGGCTGGGTCCGGTTGTGCACCCACTTCGGTGTGGTCATCACCGGCAACCGGTCGGTGAGGTGCCGGATCATCTCGAACGACGCCGACCCCGACCCGATGACCACCCCGGCCTGCAGCACCACGGTCTCGACGCCGGAGTCGATGAGGGCCTCGCCGACGGCCTTGCGCGACGCGAGATGCGGTGAGAGATCAGCGTTTTCGGGATGCAAGCCACTGAGGTAGACGATCCGGCGCACCCCGGTGCGCCGCGCGGCCGTCACGACATTGCGGGCGGCGCGGGTCTCCTCGGCGGCGAAGTCCTTCGACGTTCCCATCGAGTGGACCAGGTAGTACACCACGTCGATCCCGTCGCAGGCGGCGATCAGCGAATCGACGTCACCGAGGTCGCCGCGCGCGACCTCCGCCCCTTGCCGCCACGGCACCTCGCTCAGCTTGTCCGGGTTGCGCGCCAAGGCCCGAACGTGATGTCCCCCGTCCAGCAGCCGGGGCACCAGGCGCCCGCCGATGTAGCCGGTCGCTCCGGTCACCAGGCACCGCACCTGTTCGGGCATCGATTCTCCGCTCGTCAGCCGTCGTTCTCCTGACGAGGGGGATTACCGCATCGGCGCGGGCTCAAGCGTCGCGCCGGGTGGGCGCGACGGCCGTCAGCGGTCGGTGAAGTTGGGCGTGCGGCGCTGTTGGAAGGCCGTGGCGCCCTCGACGAAGTCGGGGGACTTCAGCAGCACCGACTGCCCGTCGAACTCCCGCTGCAGCGCCGGATCCAGTTCGGTGAGCGTGGCCGCGTTGATCGCCAGCTTGGTCTTGGCGAAGGCGACGGCCGGCCCGCCCAACAACCGCGCGATCACCTTGTCCACCTCGGCCTCGAAGTCGTCGGCCGGATAGACCGCGCTGACCAGCCCCCAGGACAGCGCGTCGGCGGCGGTCAACCGTTCGGGCAGCAAGGCCATCTGCATGGCCCGGATCCGCCCGATCGCGGCCGCGATCAACGCCGACGCGCCGCCGTCGGGCATCAATCCGATCTTGGTGAAGGCGAGCATGAAAAACGCGCTCTCCGAAGCCAATACGACGTCACAGGCCAGGGCGATGGAAACGCCCACCCCGGCGGCGGGGCCCTGGACGACCGCGACCACCGGGTGGGGCAGCGCGGCGATCGCGCGCACCAGCCGGTTGATCTCGAGGATGATCTCGTCCGGCGGGACGCCGCCCCCGTCGGACACGTCGTCGGCGCTGATGCCCGCACCGGAGCTGAAGCCGCGTCCGGCGCCGCCGAGCCGCACCACCTTGACCTCGGGGTCGGTCGCCGCATACTCCATCGCGTCGGCGATCCCGGTGATCACCGGAATGGTCAGGGAATTCAGGCTGTCGGGCCGGTTGATGGTCACCGAGAACACGCCGCCGGACAGCGTGACGTCGAGGCCGGCGACGGGGGCGAGGGTGGCGATCGCGGATGAAGGCATGGGCTCACCATAAGTGACCGGGCTGCGCGGGCCACGGGCACGGCTGCGAAGATGTCGAACGACCGGTTGTTTGAGCACGAACGGTCGGAGTCGTCAGAGCGGACGAAAGGTCGGTGGATCATGGCTGGACCGTTGAAAGGGTTGCGAGTCGTCGAGTTGGCCGGCATCGGGCCGGGCCCACACGCCGCGATGATCCTGGGGGATCTGGGTGCCGACGTGGTGCGCATCGATCGTCCCTCCTCGGGCCCCGGGGGTGTCGCCAAGGACGCCATGATGCGCAACCGCCGCGTGGTGACCGCCGATCTGAAGTCCGACGAAGGCCGCGGTCACGTCCTCAAACTGATCGCCAAGGCCGACGTCCTGATCGAGGGCTACCGCCCGGGCGTCACCGAACGGCTCGGCCTGGGCCCCGAAGACTGCGCGAAGGTCAACGACCGCCTGGTCTACGCCCGGATGACCGGCTGGGGACAGACCGGCCCGCGTAGCCAGCAGGCCGGCCACGACATCAACTACATCTCGCTCAACGGCATCCTGCACTCCATCGGCCGGGTGAACGAACGGCCCGTCCCGCCGCTGAACCTCGTCGGTGACTTCGGCGGCGGCTCGATGTTCCTGCTGCTGGGCATCCTGTCGGCGCTGTGGGAGCGGCAGAGCTCCGGCAAGGGTCAGGTCGTCGACGCGGCGATGGTGGACGGCTCGAGCGTGCTGGTCCAGATGATGTGGCAGATGCGCTCGTCGGGCATGTGGACCGACGCGCGCGGCACCAACCTGCTCGACGGCGGCGCCCCCTACTACGACACCTACGAATGCGCCGACGGCCGCTACGTCGCGGTCGGCGCCATCGAGCCGCAGTTCTACGCCGCGATGCTCGCCGGGCTGGGGCTGGACGGCGCGGACCTGCCCGGGCAGAACGACGTCGGCCGCTGGCCGGAACTGCGGGCGGTGCTGACCGAGAAATTCGCCAGCCAGGACCGCGACCACTGGGCCAAGGTGTTCGCCGACTCCGACGCGTGCGTGACGCCGGTGCTGGCCTTCGGCGAGGTGCAGACCGAGCCGCACATCACCGAGCGGGACACCTTCTACGAGGTCGACGGCGGCCTGCAGCCGCGGCCGGCGCCAAGGTTCTCCCGCACGGCGCCCGAGACACCGCGCCCCGCGACGCCGGTGGCCGACGCCGAAGCGGTACTCAACGACTGGGTATAGTCCCAACCAACCAGTTGGCTGGAATCCAGGAAATCAGGGAAGGACTCGCATGGAGATCAAAGACGCCGTCGCCGTCGTCACCGGGGGCGCCTCAGGGCTGGGCCTGGCCACCACCAAGCGGCTGCTCGACCGCGGCGCCCAGGTGGTGGTGATCGACCTGCGTGGCGAGGACGCCGTCCGCGAGCTGGGCGAGCGCGCCCGCTTCGTCGAGGCCGACGTCACCGACGAGGCCGCCGTCGGCAAGGCCTTGGACGCCGCGGAGTCGATGGGCGCGCTGCGCATCAACGTCAACTGCGCCGGCATCGGCAACGCCATCAAGACGCTGTCCAAGGACGGCCCGTTCCCGCTGGACGGGTTCAAGAAGGTCATCGGCGTCAACCTGATCGGCACCTTCAACGTGCTGCGACTGGCCGCCGAGCGCATCGCCAAGACCGAACCCATTGGGCCCGAAACGAGCCCAGAGCGCGGCGTCATCATCAACACCGCCTCCGTCGCGGCGTTCGAGGGCCAGATCGGCCAGGCCGCCTACTCGGCATCCAAGGGCGGCGTGGTCGGCATGACGCTGCCGATCGCCCGCGACCTCTCGCGCGAGCTCATCCGCGTGGTGACCATCGCGCCCGGGCTCTTCAAGACCCCGCTTTTGGGTTCGCTGCCCGAGGAGGCGCAGAAATCGCTGGGCAAGCAGGTGCCGCACCCGGCCCGGCTGGGCGACCCCGACGAGTACGGCGCGCTGGCCGTGCACATCGTCGAGAACCCGATGCTCAACGGCGAGGTCATCCGCCTGGATGGCGCCATTCGCATGGCGCCCCGCTAGGGACGTAAGGACAAAACGAAAGCCCCCCGCGTCGGCGGGGGGCTTTCGTGATGACCACGATCGATGGTTACTTGCGGAACCACCGACTGACGGAGGGTTCGGCCATTAACAGCCGTGCGAGCATGCTCATGGTCTGCCTCAGCTCGCCGCTTGCAGTTCGTCGAACTGCTCCGAGGTCTCGCCTTCCACCAGCACGTCGCCGTGGTAGAGGGCCTCGAAGTCGACCTTGATGACGTCGGCACTTGTGTCGTCGATCCACATGACACTGAGCGTATGGGCCACCCTTAAGGAAACTTTGAGTCACGATTCGGAAAATGGTGGCAATTTACCCGCGGGTAGGGTGGCCGCCATTTCCGCAGGGATTTGCGCCCTGAGCTGCTTATTTGCGACACATTTTTCTGGCCGGACTCTTACCGTTCTACCGGTTTAAAAAATGCGGCATTGAACGGTCCACCCGCCCGCCTGCGTGCTTAAGGACAACACTGTTCGACGCGTGGACATTAGCGTTTGTTACGTTGTCGCGGACTAGCCAGCCGCCAGCGCAACGGGGCACCGGCAGCGGAAGGGCTCACAATGCTGCAGAAAATCGCCCGAGTCGCTATCGCGGCGCCGCGCCGGATCATCGCGATCGGGGTGCTGGTTTTCATCGCCGCGGCCGTCTTCGGCGTTCCCGTCGCCAAGAGCTTGTCTCCCGGCGGCTTCCAGGATCCGGACTCGGAGTCCGCCCGCGCCATCGCCGTGTTGACCGACAAGTTCGGGCAGAGCGGTCAGCAGATGCTGATCCTGGTGACGGCCCCCGGCGGCACCAACAGCGAACAGGCCCGCACGGTTGGCACCGACCTCGTCCACGAACTCCAAGGGTCCCCGCTGGTCTACAACGTGTCCTCGCCGTGGACCGGCGCGGCCCCAGCCGATCTCGTGAGCCGCGACGGCAAGTCGGGCCTCATCGTGGTCAACCTCAAAGGCGGCGAAAACTTCGTCCAGAACAACGCGCAGACCCTGTCGGACCAGTTCGTCCACGACCGCGACGGGGTGACCGTCCGCGCCGGCGGCGCGGCCATGCAGTACGCCCAGATCAACAAGCAGAACCAGGACGACCTGCTGGTGATGGAGATGATCGCGCTGCCGCTGAGCTTCGTGGTGCTGATCTGGGTGTTCGGTGGGCTGCTGGCCGCCGCGTTGCCGATGGCGTTGGGTGCGCTGGCCGTCGTCGGCTCGATGTCGGTGTTGCGCCTGATCACCTTCACCACCGAGGTGTCGATCTTCGCCCTCAACCTCAGCACCGCCCTGGGCCTGGCGCTGGCCATCGACTACACGCTGCTCATCGTCAGCCGCTACCGCGACGAACTGGCCGAGGGCCACGACCGCGACCAGGCGCTGATCCGAACGATGGCCACCTCCGGCCGCACGGTGCTGTTCTCCGCGGTCACCGTGGCGCTGTCGATGTCGGCGACGGTGGCCTTCCCGATGTACTTCCTCAAGTCGTTCGCCTACGCCGGGGTGGCCACGGTCGCCTTCGTCGCCACCGCCTCGATCGTGATCACCCCCGCCGCGATGGTGCTGTTGGGCGACCGGCTGGACGCGTTCAATGTGCGCCGGTTCTTGCGGCGGATGCTGCGGCGACCCGAGCCGGCGCCAAAGCCCGTCGAGCAACTGTTCTGGTATCGGTCGAGCAAGTTCGTGATGCGCCGCTGGGCGCCGGTCGGCCTGGCCGTCGTCGGCCTGCTCCTGCTGCTCGGGCTGCCGTTCTTCTCGGTGAAGTGGGGGTTCCCCGACGACCGGGTGCTGCCGCGCTCGGCGTCGGCGCACCAGGTCGGCGACCGGTTGCGCAACGACTTCGCCGACGATTCCGCGACGTCGGTGCCCGTCGTCGTCCCCGATGCCTCCGGCCTGAATCCCGGGGATTTCGACAGCTACGCCGCCGCGCTCTCGCGCGTGCCCGACGTGGCGGCCGTGTCCGCGCCCGGGGGCACCTTCACGGGCGGAAACCGGGTGGGGCCACCCGCCGGGGCGACCGGGCTGGCCCAGGGCAGCGCCTTCCTGACCGTCAGCAGCACGGCGCCGCTGTTCTCCGCGGCGAACGACGCCCAGCTCGCACGGTTGCACGACGTCCCCGGACCGGCCGGGCGGGCCGTCGAGATGGGCGGGGTGGCGCAGGTCAACCGCGACAGCGTCGACGCCGTGACCGAACGGCTTCCGCTCGTCCTCGGGCTGATGGCCGCGATCACATTCGTGCTGCTGTTCCTGCTCACCGGCAGCGTGCTGCTGCCGATCAAGGCGCTCGCGTGCAACTTCCTGTCGTTGACCGCGGCGTTCGGCGCGCTGGTGTGGATCTTCCAGGACGGCCATCTCGGTGCGCTCGGCACCACGCCGAGCGGGACGCTGGTCGCCAACATGCCGGTGCTGCTGTTCTGCATCGCCTTCGGGCTGTCGATGGATTACGAGGTCTTCCTGCTCTCCCGGATCCGCGAATACTGGCTGGCGTCCGGCGCCGCCCGGCCCGCCCGGCCCACCCCGAAGCAGGCCCACGCCGCCAACGACGAGAGCGTGGCCCTCGGCGTCGCCCGTACCGGTCGGGTCATCACCGCGGCCGCGTTGGTGATGTCGATGTCGTTCGCCGCGCTGATCGCCGCGCACGTCTCGTTCATGCGGATGTTCGGCCTGGGCCTGGTGCTGGCCGTCTTCGCCGACGCCACCCTGGTGCGGATGGTGGTCGTCCCGGCCTTCATGCACGTGATGGGCCGCTGGAACTGGTGGGCGCCCCGGCCCCTGGCGTGGCTGCACGATCGGTTCGGGATCAGCGAAGGCGTCGACCTCGCGCCCCGCCCGCCCACGCCCGAGCCCGTCGCCGGGGCGGCGCTCGCGGAGCCGGTGCCCAATATCGGTTAACGTCCGGCCTGTCCCGGCGCCGAACCCTATTCTGGGCGTCATCCGAGTCGGAAGGTTCACACACGTATGACAACGGCGGTCGACAATCCCTTCTTCGCGCGCGTCTGGCCTTTCGTCGCCAACCATGAAGCCGAGGCGATCCGGGTCCTGCGGCGGGAGAACCTGGCCGGGTTGTCCGGCCGGGTGTTGGAAGTCGGCGCGGGGATCGGGACGAACTTTCCGCACTATCCGGCGTCGGTCGACGAGGTCATCGCGGTGGAGCCCGAACCGCGGCTGGCGGCGCGGGCCCGCGCCGCCGCCGACGCGGCGCCCGCCCGGGTGATCGTTTCCGGCGAGACGGCCGAAAGCCTCAGCGCCGGTGAGCCGTTCGACGCGGTGGTGTGCTCGCTGGTGTTGTGCTCGGTGCGTGACCCGGGCGCCGTGCTGCGGCGCCTGTACTCGTTGCTGCGACCCGGTGGGGAACTGCGCTACCTCGAGCACATCGCCAGTGCCGGCGCGCGGGGCCGCTTTCAGCGTTTCGTCGATGCGACGTTGTGGCCCCGGCTGTTTGGCAACTGCCACACCCATCGCGACACCGAACGCTCGATCCTCGACGCGGGATTCGAAGTCGACACCTCGCGGCGGGAGTGGACCCTGCCGGCCTGGGCGCCGATGCCGGTGTCCGAACTCCTGCTGGGCCGCGCGCGCCGGCCCGCCTAGTTCAGCAGGGCGGGCAGCCGCTGCAGCAGTCCCGGCAACGCCTGGCTCGCCGACTCGCGGATGCTGAGGGTGGCGTTGGCCGACAGCGGCGTGACTTCGGGATTGACCTCGATGACGGCGGCGCCGCGCGCCAGCGCCAGCTCCGCGAGCCCGGCCGCCGGATAGACGATCGCCGACGTCCCGACCACCACCATCACGTCGGCGGACTCGGTCGCCTCGACGGCGCGCTGCCACGGCTCGTCGGGCAACTGTTCACCGAACCACACGATGTCGGGCCGGATCAGGCCGCCGCACTGACACACCGGGGGCTCCACCTCGAGCGCCGGTTCGGGCATGTGCGGGAGCGCGCCGCTGTATGGCTCAGCGCAACGCGCACAACGGAATTCGAACAGGCTCCCGTGCAGGTGGTGGACGGAACCGCTGCCGGCGCGCTCGTGCAGGTCGTCGACGTTCTGGGTGATGACGGTGACCCGGGCGTCGTCCTGCCAGGCGGCGATGGCGCGATGGCCCGCATTGGGTTGCACGTCGGCGACCAGGTAATGCCGCCACAGGTACCAGCCCCAGACGCGCTGGGGGTTGTCGCGCCACCCTTGCGTGCTGGACAGCTCGTAGGGATCGAAGCGGGCCCACAACCCGTTCTTGTCGTCGCGGAACGTCGGCACACCGCTTTCCGCGGAGATCCCCGCGCCGCTGAGCACCGCTACGCGCATCCCACCAAGATAGCCGGAGGTGGGGGATACTGAACGGGTGGAGCTGGGTGACTGGTTGCGGGTCGACGTGAAGGCGGGCAAGCCGTTGTTCGACCAGCTCAGGACGCAGGTGATCGACGGGGTCCGCGAGGGCGCGCTGCCGCCGGGCACGCGCCTGCCCACCGTGCGGGACCTGGCCGGCCAGCTCGGGGTCGCGGTCAACACCGTGGCTCGCGCCTACCGCGAGCTGGAGACCGCCGCCATCATCGAAACCCGCGGCCGCTTCGGCACATTCGTCGCCCGCTACGACCCGACCGACGCCGCTATGGCCGCCGCCGCACGCGAGTACGTCCGGGTAGCCCGCGGACTCGGGTTGGACAAAGCCGATGCCCTGCGCTACATCGAATCGGTGCCCGACGAGTAAGCGGTAAAGCTTCGAAAAGCGTTGGCGCGCAGCCCATGCGGTAGTACCGCTCAGCGCAGCACCTTGACGAGCGTGCGCAGGTTGCGCGTCGTGGTCGACGACTTGTAGCGCGCCTTGCCCATCGTCTTGCCGATGGTGCTGTCCAGGGTGCCGCCCTTGGGGACCTGCCAGTAGAGGACGCCGTCACCGCGGCTGATCCGCTCGGCCGGGCCGGCCTCCTGACCCAGCGCGGCGAGCTCGTCGAGCACCGCCTTATCGGCGACGAACGTGACGTAGGACTGGTAGCCGTCGGCGTCGCGCTCGAACGGATAGGCGTCGACCACCTCGCGCACGGTGCCGATGTCATAGGCGAGCACCCAGGCGTCGTAGCCGAACCGTTCGCGCAACGCCGCCTCGGCCTTCCTGCGCACCGCTGCCACGCCGGCCGACGACTCCAGCACGACGTTGCCGCTGGCCAACACGGTTCGCACCTCGGTGAAGCCCGCGTCGGTGAGCGCGGCCGCCACCTCGGCCATCTTCAGATTGACGCCCCCGACGTTCACGCCACGCAGAAACGCCGCGTACTTGGTCATGCCCCGATTCCACCAGCCCGGCCGGGGGACGACCATCCCGGGCCGCCCGGGCGGCGCGCGACGTAGGCTTTCGTCATGGGACGCCAAGTCTTCGACGACAAGCTGCTGGCCTTGATAAGCGGACATTCCCTCGGGGTGCTGGCCACCATCAAGCGCGACGGGCGACCGCAGCTGTCGAACGTGAGCTACCACTTCGACCCGCGCAGCATGGCGATCCAGGTGTCGATCACCGAGCCGCGCGCCAAAACGCGCAACCTGCGCCGGGACCCGCGGGCGTCGATCCTGGTCGACGCCGACGACGGCTGGTCGTACGCCGTCGCCGAGGGCACCGCCGAACTGACCCCCCCGGCGGCCGCGCCCGGCGACAGCACCGTGGAGGCGTTGATTGCCTTGTACCGCAACATCGCCGGCGAACATCCGGATTGGGACGAATACCGGCAGGCGATGGTCACCGATCGGCGGGTGCTGCTGACGTTGCCGATCTCGCACCTGTACGGCATGCCGCCCGGCATGCGGTAGCCGCGCCGCCTGCGCGCCCGCCCGTCAAACCGGGGCTAAGCTGCCCGTATGGCCGCATCGAATGCTCGGCAGGGTTCACAGTCGTCCAAGTCTTCGGGGGCTTCTGAATCGCCCGGGTCGGACGAGGACACCAAGCGCAAGTTCCGCGAAGCGCTCGACCGCAAGATGGCGAAATCCTCGACCGGATCCGACCACAAGGACGGCGCCGGCAAGCAGTCCCGGGCGCACGGCGCGGCGGGTAACCGGCGCGAGTTCCGCCGCAAGAGCGGCTGATCCCCGAGACTCGTTGGGAGACGGCCCGATTCGCCTAGCCGCTGGGCGGGCAGAACAGGCCGATCGAGGGGTCGTCTCGCCCCGGTTTGCCGCGCAGGCTTCCTCGGGTGCTGGGATGTCCGAAGTCCAGTCGGGACGGGTCGTTCTGGTAGGCCCAGTCCGCCACGATGGTGCGGCGGCTGAACTTCCAACGGCCGTCGTGCCTGGTGTACTCGTCCAGGTACCGGCCGCCGATGATGACGTCGACGTCGTGGTCGGGACCGGCGAAGGTGTGAAACACCAGGCAGTAGACCTCACCGTGGGCCTTTTCACCCGCGACCACGAAGTTCGTCGTGGTGATGTTGTGTTGGGAGACACGCACATACGGCTGCGCGGCCTGCAACTGCGCGATGAACTGTTCGACGCCCCCGGTCGAGAACTCCCCGTGCGAGTCGGTCGCGTCGGGGTGATACATCTCCCGCAGGCCTTCGTAGTCGGCGCGGTCGACGGCGCGGCAGTAGGACGTGACGAGCGCGTGCAGTTCGTCGCGGGCCAGCATCAGCTCCAATCGGGCCTCATCCACCACCACGTCACGATAACTCGACGGTTAGGGTGCTGATCGTAGGCGCGGTTTCGGTGGTTGCTGTCGCACCAACCGGTCTCGGTCGTAGGGTGTTCACCGAAAGGAAGGTCGTTGACGGTGAAACTTTGGCTGGCTCAAGATCCCGAGGCCGACGCGCTGCTGGACGAGGATCCGTTGGCCCTGCTCATCGGGATGGTCCTCGATCAGCAGGTGCCGTTCGAGACCGCCTTTTCGGGACCGAAGAAGATCGCGGACCGCATGGGCAGTTTCGGCGCTCACGAGATCGCCGAGTACGACCCGGACAAGTTCGCCGCGCTGTGCTCGGAACGACCTGCGATACACCGTTTTCCGGGATCGATGGCCAAACGTATCCAGACCCTGGCCCAGATCATCGTGGACCGCTACGACGGTGACGCCGCGGGCTTGTGGACCTCGGGTGACCCCGACGGCGAGGAGCTGCTGCGGCGCATCAAGGGGCTGCCCGGTTTCGGTGCGGCCAAGGCGCAGATCTTTCTGGCGCTGCTGGGCAAGCAGTACGGCGTGACGCCGAAGGGCTGGCGCGCGGCCGCCGGCGAGTTCGGCAAGGCGGGCACGCACATCTCCGTCGCCGATATCGTCGACGCCGAGTCGATGGGCGCGGTGCGTGCCTACAAGAAGCAGATGAAGGCGGCAGCCAAAGCGGCGAAGTAGTCGGTGCACAGAAGGGAAGGGCAGCAACGTGAAGACACACATAACGTGTCCGTGCGGCGAGGCCATTGTCGGCAAGGACGAGGACGAGCTGGTCGAACTGACCCAGGCTCATCTCGCCAGCGTTCATCCCGGCCTCGAGTACGACCGCGACGCGATCCTGTTCATGGCGTACTAAAGCGAACGCGCGTGACCCCGGTGCGGGGACACGCGCGTTCGCAGGTGGCGAAACGGTGACGGCGCTGGTGTGTTACGGCACCACCGTCGAGCCGATCGTCGGCATGAACTGGCACTGCTTTTCCTTGGTCGTGACCTGACCGAAGATCGTCGACATGATGCTGCCCGAGCCCGTGTCGGCGATCGCGCTCAGCGTCGTCGGCCCGTCCGGGTTGATGTCCGGTCGCGGCGTGAGGGCGACGGTGCCGGACTTGCCGGTGGTCAGGTTCACCCAGGTGACGTTCAACGGCAGCTTCTGCACCTCGGCGGGTCCGGGCGTGCCGACCGCGGTGAACACGTAGGCGGTCTGGCCGGGCCCCGGGCCGGGAAGCGGAATCTTGGCCGGTCCCGCGACCGACAGCGCGGTGGCGATGGCGCTGCTGCCATCGGCCAGGCAGTTGGTGCCGATCGACGGATACATGAAGTCCTGCGTGGGCGGCGTGTCGGCGCCGAATCCCGGGGCGGCCGCGGTCGGGGCGGCGTCCGGCGCGGGTGCAGGCGCCGGGGCGGCCTCCGGTGCCGGGGGCGCGGCGGCGGGCGCGGGTGGCGCCGGAATCGGCGCCGCGACGGGCACATTCGCGGGCTGAGCGGGCGCGGGCGCCGGCGCGGCGGCGGGTGCGGGCCCGGTCGCGTGCGCCGGGTCGACGCCGGCCGGCACGTGCGCCTCGGGTGCCGGCTGGGGCGCGGGACCCGCCGCGTGCACCGGGTTGATCCCCGCCGGCAGGTGCGCCTGCACACCGGGTTCCACCCCGGTCGCCGGAACGTGTTGCACCGGGGCGGTGGGCTCTTGGACGAACTGATTCACCGCCGCCGCCACGTTTTTGGACTCGCTGGGAGCGGTCGGGCTGTGGGCGAAGGCTTGCGCCGCGGCCATGAGCAGCTGTGTAGCCTGCTGCGGGTCGCCGGCCGCCTGCTGGATGAGCGGGCTGAGCTGCGACAGGGCAGGCAGCCCCGGCAGCTGTTGGGCCGCGCTGGATTGTGGTGTCGGCTGCGGCGCCGCCGGGTCGGCTGCCGCGCTCGGGCAAAGCCCGAGCGCGGCAACCGATGCCGTGACGACAGCGGCCAAACCTTTGGACAGATTCCAAGTGGTTGCCACGGTGTCCTCCGGTTCTCAGTGGTGGGTTAGGCCGATGACGACGCTGCTCAAGGCAGGGCGGCGAGCAGCGGCGCTGCCGGTCCGGCCGGGCTGGCGGCCGGCGCGGGTGCGGCCGGAGCGGCTGGTGCCGCCGGGGTCTGGCCCGAGGCCAGCGCCGGCAGATCCTGCGGAAGCCGCACCTGCGGGGGGACGTTGACCGGAAGGCCCGCGGGCATCGCCGGCATGTTGACCTGCGCCTGCGGGATTTGCGGTGCGGGCGGCGTGGCCGGCGCGCTCGGCGCCGACAGCCCCGGGATCGCGGGCAGGCCCGGGATCGACGAGGAGGCCGGCGCGGCCGGACTCGCGGCCGCCGGCTGCGCGCCGGTCAAGCCCTGAATCATCCCCGGAATGCCGCTCGCCGCAGAGGGCGACGCCGGCGCGGCGGGCGTCGCCGACTGCGCCAGCCCCGGAATGGACGGCACCGCCGCCGGAGATGACGCGGGAGCGGCGGGGGCCGCCGGCGTCAGGCCGGGGATCGACGGGATGCCCGCCGTGGTCGCCGATGCCGGCGAGGCGGCCGCGGGAACACCCGGGAAGCTGATGCCCGGTGTGGCGGGCGCCGCGGGCGGCGTGGCGCCGAGTGCGGTCGCGAGGTTCTGCAGGATTTGCGGTGCGTTGGCCGCCGAGCTGATCAGCTGCTGCGGAATGTTCGGCACCGCCGGAGCCGGCACGGGGTCGGCGTGGGCGATACCGCCCGTCAATAGTGCTGCGGACGAACCGGCCAGGACGGCGGCTGCACGCAAGTAAGTCCAGATGGTTGGCATGACTCTCCCTGATTGATCGATTACAGGTCCCGGCGCTGAAGCTACTTTGATGCAGATGGGACTCAAGTGACACGTGTGGCATTTATTTATTCGTTACGGATACGAGTGGGAGCGGTGACCGAACGCGCGAAATGGCGCGCACTGCATAGATGTGCATGGATCTCGGGGACCGAGGGGGCAGCGCCGCATGGTCCGATCGCTAGAGTCGGGCGGATAGACACCATCTCGGCCGCCCGGGCGGCGCCCATCACCCAGCGGTTGGCGAATCGCCTTGTCGTGGCCGCGCCGATCCTGCTCATCGCGAGCGTCGCGGCGCGGCTGGCCTGGACGTACCTGGCCCCCAACGGCGCGAACTTCGTCGACCTGCACGTCTACCTCGGCGGAGCCGCCGCGATCGACCATCCCGGCACCCTGTACGGCTACGTCTACGCCGACCAGACACCGGACTTCCCGCTGCCGTTCACCTACCCACCCTTCGCGGCCGTCGTCTTCTATCCGCTGCACCTGCTGCCGTTCGGGCTCGTCGCATTCCTGTGGCAGATCGCGACCATGGCCGCCCTGTACGGCGCGATCCGGATCAGCCAGCGCCTGACGGCCACGCCAGCCGGTCCCCGCGGCCACCGACTGGCGATGGCGTGGACGGCGATCACGATCTGGATTGAGCCGCTGCGCAGCACATTCGACTACGGCCAGGTCAATGTTCTGCTCATGACCGCGGTGCTGTGGGCGGTCTACACCACGCGATGGTGGCTGTCGGGATTGTTGGTCGGAGCGGCCGCCGGAATCAAGTTGACCCCCGCCATCTCCGGGGTCTATCTGGCCGGCGCCCGGCGGTGGGGCGCGGCGGTGTTCTCGGCGGTCGTTTTCGTTGCCACCGTTGGGATTTCGGTCGTGGTCGTCGGCGACCAGACCCGCTACTACTTCACCGAACTACTGGGCGACGCTCACCGGGTGGGTCCCATCGCCACCTCGTTCAATCAATCGTGGCGCGGCGCCATCTCACGGATCCTGGGCCACGACGTCGGATTCGGGCCGCCGCTGGTGGTCGCGCTCGTCGTCACCGCGGTGCTGGCCGTCCTGGCCTGGCGCGCGCTGGACGCCGCCGATCAGCTGGGCAGGCTGATCGTGGTCGAACTGTTCGGGCTGCTGCTGTCGCCGATCTCCTGGACCCACCACTGGGTGTGGCTGTTGCCGTTGATGATCTGGGCGATCCACGGCGCGGGGCGCACGCTGCGCGGGGCGCGAATCGCCGGCTGGGGGTGGTTGGCGCTCACCCTGATCGGCGTGCCGTGGTTGCTGAGCTTCGCTCAACCGACCATCTGGCAGATCGGCCGCCCGTGGTATCTGGCCTGGGCCGGGCTGATCTACACCGTGGCGGCGGTGGCGACGCTGATCTGGATCGCGGCCACCGGCAACCGCGGCCGAGACGCCGCGCCCGGGGTACGGCCCGCCGGCTAGCTGTCGACGATCCCGTTGATGTCGCGGGCCATGTCGACATCGTTTTGGGTGATGCCACCCTCGGAGTGGGTGACGAGAGCGAAAGTCACTGTCCGCCAGCGAATATCGATGTCCGGGTGGTGGTCCTTGCTTTCCGCGTGCTCGGCGACGCGGCGCACCGCATCGATGCCGGCCAGGAAGCTTCCGAATTTGATCGAGCGGCGCAGGGCGCCGTCGGCACGCTCCCATCCGTCCAGATCGGGCAATGCGGCGTCTACTTGCTCATCCGTTAACACAGCCATGACTCGTCACCGTTCTGTTGTCCAAAATCCTTGCTACCGAGAATGTTACGGAGATCCGGGACGTCAGGACCTAGACTCCCCGCCACTGGTCGGGCTTCTGTTTGTCGCTGAGATGGCGGACGCGGGCGACGAGGGGTGAATGGCCCTGCTGCTTCGCCCAGTCGATGGCCTCCTGCTGGGTTTGGCTCTGGTGGAGCTCGCTGTCGCCGTGGTCCTCGACGACGTAGTGCGTGATCGGGTCTCCGTCGCGGCCCTTTGGTCGCGGTTCGATGAACACGTTGGGCATGGCGCTTCTCCTCACTGAGTGCGATCGGCCGACCTAGTGCATACCCAGACAACGCCGGCCTTCACAGCGCGCCGGGAATGAGTGCGCCAACCTCGGTGCCCGCCGTGGTGGCCGCGCGATAACACAGCCAGGACGCGACGGTATACCGTCACTGGCCATGCCGACCCAGATCGTCGTCGCGGGCGCCCTCATCCGCGACGCGCGCGTCTTGGTGGCACAGCGGGTACGCCCGCCGGAGCTGGCCGGGCGCTGGGAGCTGCCCGGGGGCAAGGTCGCGCCCGGTGAGACCGAGCGCGACGCGCTGGCCCGCGAGCTGGCCGAGGAGCTCGGCTTGGCGGCGGGCGACGTCGCGGTGGGCGAGCGGCTCGGCGCGGACATCGCGGTGGACGGCGGGATCACACTGCGCGCCTACCGGGTGCATTTGCTCGGCGGCCGTCCGGACGCGCGTGAGCACCGGGCCCTGCGCTGGATCACCGCCGCTGAGCTGCACGATCTCGACTGGGTGCCGGCCGACCGGGGCTGGCTTCCGGCCCTGGCCGGCGCCCTGTGAACGGCCCTGGCAACAAGTCCACAGACTTCCCGCAGCTGATGTACAGCCGCGTTGCAGGTCGCCACAGTGAACTGAAGGCAACAAAATGACTTGTAATAACGCCACACGAATCTGCCCTGGATGTGCGTGCCGATAACTAGCCAGATGGCTGTCCAGACCTTTGCCGTCCCGGCTCGGTGCCCGACCGGGAGGCCTTCGCGTGCGCGAAAACCGATGCTCATGACCCTGTTTCTCGCAGACTCAGCGCGCGCGGCGAAGGTGATCGCCCCGCGCACATCGACCTATGCTGGTGCGGTATCGCCGCCCAGCCCGCGGGCCCGAAATGTCGATGGCTGAGCCGATCCGAGCTGGTGCGGACGGGCGGCTCACGGGGCTGATCGCCGAACACAACTCAACTGGGGCCACGCACAGGGCCGGGCTACGCGGCGCGACGCTACCGACGAGGAGGAGTACTTCTTGACTGCCACACCGCACATTGGTGGAGTGCTCGAAGAGCTCTTGGAGCGCAGCGGGCGGTTCTTCACGCCGGGCGAGATCTCGGCCGACCTGCGCACCGTGACGCGGCGGGGCGGCCGCGAGGCCGACGTGTTCTACCGCGACCGGTGGAGCCACGACAAGGTGGTTCGCTCCACGCACGGCGTGAACTGCACCGGGTCCTGCTCCTGGAAGATCTACGTCAAAGACGGGATCATCACCTGGGAAACCCAGCAGACCGACTATCCGTCGGTGGGTCCGGACCGCCCCGAGTACGAGCCGCGCGGTTGCCCCCGCGGTGCGTCGTTCTCCTGGTACAGCTACTCGCCCACCCGGGTGCGCTATCCCTACGCCCGCGGCGTGCTGGTCGAGATGTACCGGGAGGCCAAGGCGCGCCTGGGTGATCCCGTGCTGGCGTGGGCCGACATCCAGGCCGACCCCGAACGCCGCCGGCGCTATCAGCGGGCGCGCGGAAAGGGCGGACTGGTCCGCGTCACCTGGGCCGAGGCCACCGAGCTGATCGCCGCCGCCCACGTGCACACCATCAAGACCTACGGCCCGGATCGGGTCGCCGGATTTTCCCCGATCCCGGCGATGTCGATGGTGTCGTATGCCGCCGGCTCGCGATTCTTCGAGCTGATCGGCGCTCCCATGACGTCGTTCTACGACTGGTACGCCGACCTCCCGGTGGCCTCACCGCAGGTGTTCGGCGACCAGACCGACGTCCCCGAATCCGGAGATTGGTGGGACGCAGCGTATTTGATGATGTGGGGCTCCAACGTGCCGATCACCCGGACCCCCGACGCGCACTGGATGGCCGAGGCGCGTTACCGCGGCACCAAGGTCGTCACCGTCAGCCCCGACTACGCCGACAACACCAAGTTCGCCGACGAGTGGATGCCGTGCGCGGCCGGCACCGACGGGGCGCTGGCCATGGCGATGGGGCACGTCATTCTCTCGGAATGCTATGTGCAAAAGCAGGTTCCGTTCTTCGTCGACTATTCGCGTCGCTACACCGATCTGCCGTTCCTGATCAAGCTGGAAGAACGCGGCGACATGCTGGTGCCGGGCAAGAACCTGACGGCGGCGGACCTGGGCGAGGCGGTTGAGAACGCGGCACTCAAGCCCGCGGTGCTGGACGAAACGACCAATTCCGTTGTGGTGCCACACGGTTCGCTGGGATTTCGGTACGGCGAATCCGGTGTCGGCAAGTGGAACCTGGACCTCGGTGACCTGGTGCCGGCGCTCAGCGTGCGCGACGCGCACCGCTCCAACGGGGAGGGCAGCACCGCGCTGGTGCACATGCCCAGCTTCGACACCGTCGACGGCGAGGGCACCACCGTGGCGCGCGGCGTCCCGGTGCGCCGCATCGGCAAGCACATGGTGTGCACCGTCTTCGACCTGATGCTCGCGCAGTATGGCGTCGCCCGCGCGGGGTTGCCCGGCGAATGGCCCACCGGCTATGACGACGCGACGCAGCAGAACACCCCGGCATGGCAGGAAGCGATCACCGGTGTGTCGGCCGCCCAAGCCATCCGCGTCGCGCGGGAATTCGCCCACAGCGCCGAGGAATCCGGCGGCCGCTCCATGATCATCATGGGCGGGGGCATCTGCCACTGGTTCCACGCCGACGCGATCTACCGCGCGGTGCTGGCGCTGCTGATGCTGACCGGGTCGATGGGCCGCAACGGGGGCGGCTGGGCCCATTATGTGGGCCAGGAAAAAGTGCGCCCGCTCACCGGATTCCACACGATGGCGATGGCCACCGACTGGGTGCGCCCGCCGCGCCAGGTGCCCGGCGCCTCGTACTGGTACGCGCACACCGACCAATGGCGCTATGACGGTTACGGCGCGGACAAGCTGTCCAGCCCGGTGGGCCGGGGCCGCTTCGCGGGCAAGCACACCATGGACCTGCTGGCGTCGTCGGTGGCCATGGGATGGAGCCCGTACTACCCGCAGTTCGACCGGTCCAGTCTGGACGTCGCCGACGAGGCGCGCGCCGCGGGTCGCGACGTCGCCGACTACGTCGCCGAGCAGCTCGGCCAGCGCGAACTCAAACTCGCGGTGACCGATCCCGACAACCCCGTCAACTGGCCCCGGGTGCTCACCGTGTGGCGCGCCAACCTGATCGGGTCGTCGGGCAAGGGGGGCGAATACTTCCTGCGCCACCTGCTGGGAACCGACTCCAACGCATCGGCGCTGCCGCCCGAGGACGGGGCGCGGCCCGTCGACGTGACGTGCGAGGGGGACATCCCCGAGGGCAAGCTCGACCTGATGATGTCGATCGACTTCCGGATGACGTCGACGACCCTGGTTTCGGATGTCGTGCTGCCGGCGGCGACCTGGTACGAAAAGTCCGACATCTCCAGCACCGACATGCACCCCTACGTGCACGCGTTCAGCGCCGCGACCGACCCGCCCTGGGAAACACGTTCGGACTTCGACGCTTTCGGCGCCATCGCCCGCGCGTTCAGCGCCATGGCCAAGGAGCATCTGGGCACCCGCACCGACGTGGTGCTCAGCGCGCTGCAGCACGACACACCCGACGCGATGGCCTATCCCGATGGCACCGAATCCGACTGGCTGCACACCGGTGCGACGCCGGTGCCGGGCCGCACCATGGGCAAGCTCACCGTGGTGGAACGTGACTACGGTGCCATCTACGACAAGTGGCTGACGCTGGGTCCGCTGGTCGACAAGTTCGGGCTGACTACCAAGGGCATCACCGTGCACCCGTTCCGGGAGGTCGAGGAGCTCGCCGCCAAGTTCGGGGTGCTCAAATCCGGTGTGGCAGCGGGCCGTCCGGCCGTGACCACCGCCGCCCGGATGGCCGACGTGCTGCTGCTGCTGTCGGGGACGACCAACGGGCGCCTGGCGGTCGAGGGTTTCCACGAGCTGGAAAAGCGCACGGGACAGCGGCTGGTGCACCTGGCCGAGGGCAGCGAGGACAAGCGCATCAGTTACGCCGACACCCAGGCGCGGCCCGTGCCCGTGGTCACCAGCCCGGAATGGTCGGGCAGCGAAACGGGCGGTCGCCGCTACGCACCGTTCACCATCAACATCGAAAACCTCAAGCCGTTCCACACCCTGACCGGGCGGATGCATTTCTATCTCGCCCACGACTGGGTCGAGGAACTCGGCGAGCACCTGCCGGTCTTCCGCCCGCCGCTGGACATGGCGCGCTTGTTCGGCGCACCGACACTCGGGCCGACCGAGGACGGAATCGGGCTCACGGTGCGATACCTGACGCCGCACTCGAAGTGGTCCTTCCACTCCACCTACCAGGACAACCTCTACATGCTCTCGTTGTCCCGCGGCGGCCCGACAATGTGGATGAGCCCCGGCGACGCAGCGAAAATCCAAGTGCGCGATAACGATTGGGTCGAGGCGGTGAACGTCAACGGCATCTACGTGTGCCGGGCGATCGTCTCGCACCGGATGCCCGACGGGGTGGTGTACGTCTACCACGTCCAGGAGCGCACCGTCGACACCCCGCGCACCGAAACCAACAACAAGCGGGGCGGCAACCACAACGCGCTCACCCGGGTGCGGATCAAGCCCAGCCACCTGGCCGGCGGCTACGGCCAGCACGCCTTCGCGTTCAACTACCTGGGACCGACCGGCAACCAGCGCGACGAGGTGACCGTCGTGCGGCGCCGCAGCCAGGAGGTGGCGTATTGATAGCCCGAGCGAAGCGAGACATCTGATGAAGGTCATGGCGCAGTTGGCGATGGTGATGAACCTCGACAAGTGCATCGGTTGCCACACCTGCTCGGTGACCTGCAAGCAGGCGTGGACCAACCGGTCCGGCACCGAATACGTGTGGTTCAACAACGTCGAAACCCGTCCCGGCCAAGGCTATCCGCGCACCTACGAGGACCAGGAGCGCTGGCGGGGCGGCTGGATTCGCGACAAGAAGGGCCGGCTGCGGCTGCGCGACGGCGGCCGCATCCAGAAGCTGCTGCGCATCTTCGCCAACCCGAAGCTGCCCGTCATCGGCGACTACTACGAACCGTGGACCTACGACTACGAGAACCTGACCACGGCTCCCGCGGGTGACACGTTCCCGACCGCCGCGCCCCGAAGCGCGATCAGCGGTGAGCCGATGAAGGTTTCGTGGGGGCCGAACTGGGATGACAACCTGGCCGGCTCGTCGGAGATCCTGGCCGGGGACCCGATCCTGAAGAAGGTCAACGAGGAGATCAAGCTCAAGCTCGAAGAGACCTTCATGTTCTACCTGCCCCGGATCTGCGAGCACTGCCTCAACCCCTCCTGTGTGGCGTCGTGCCCGTCGGGCGCGATGTACAAGCGCAGCGAGGACGGCATCGTGCTGGTGGACCAGGACCGCTGCCGCGGCTGGCGGATGTGCGTGTCCGGATGTCCTTACAAGAAGGTCTATTTCAACCACAAGACGGGCAAAGCCGAGAAGTGCACGCTGTGCTATCCGCGCATGGAGGTCGGCCTGCCGACGATCTGCTCGGAGACCTGCGTGGGCCGGCTGCGCTACCTCGGGGTGGTGCTCTACGACGCCGACCGGGTGCTGGAAGCGGCGTCGGTGGAAAAAGACACCGATCTCTATCGGGCGCAGTGCGAGATCCTGCTGGACCCTAACGATCCGAACGTCATCGCCGGTGCCCGGGCCGAGGGCATCCCCGACGAGTGGATCGAGGCCGCGCAGCGTTCCCCGATCTACGCGCTGATCCACACCTACCAGGTGGCGTTGCCGCTGCACCCGGAATACCGCACCATGCCGATGGTTTGGTACATCCCGCCGCTGTCGCCGGTGGTCGACGCGGTCAGCCGTGACGGGCACGACGGGGAGGACATCGGCAACCTGTTCGGCGCGCTGGACGCGCTGCGCATCCCGATGCAATATCTCGCCGAACTGTTCACCGCCGGCGACACCGCCGTCGTGGAAGGGGTGCTGCGGCGGCTGGCGGCGATGCGCTCCTACATGCGCGACATCAACCTCGGCCGCGACACCCAGCCGCACATCCCGCATTCGGTCGGCATGACCGAAGAGCAGATCTACGAGATGTACCGGCTGCTCGCCATCGCGAAATACGAAGAGCGCTACGTGATTCCGACGGCGTTCGCCCCGCAGGCCCGCGAGCTCGAGGAGATGGGCTGTTCGTTGACGGGCGAGGGCGGCCCGGGCATGTACGAATCCGAACCGATACCGGTGTCGGTGGAAACCTTCCACGCGCTCCAGCGCGGCGGCTCCGCGGAAGCAGAACCCGCTCACGCCCGGCCGCGGGTGAACCTGCTCAATTGGGACGGCGGCCAGGTGCCCGCGGGAATGTTCCCCGAGGAGCAGAAGCGGTGAGGTTGCTGTCCGCGCTCCGGGAGCGTTCCACCGGCCGGGCGATGCAGGACCGCCTGGTGTGGCAGGCGGCGTCGCTGCTGCTGGCCTATCCGGACGACGGGTTCACCGAACGCCTGGACGCCGTCGACGAAATCCTCGGCCACATCAGCGGTCCCGCGGCGACGCTCCTCGGGCAGACGGTCGCGGCGCTGCGTGCCCGTGAGCCGATGGCCGCGGCGATGGACTACGTCGCGACGTTCGATATGCGCCGGCGCGCCACCATGTATCTGACGTACTGGACCGCGGGGGACACCCGCAACCGCGGACGGGAGATGCTGGCGTTCGCCACCGCCTACCGCGAGGCGGGTGCGCAGCCACCGAGCGGCGAGGCGCCCGATCATCTGGCCGTGGTGCTCGAATTCGCCGCCACCGTCGACCCGGAGGCCGGACGGCGGCTGCTGACCCAGCACCGCGTGCCGATCGACGTGCTGCGCGGCGCCCTGGCCGACGCCGAGTCACCGTACGAGCCGGTCGTGGCGGCGATCTGCGAGACCCTGCCGGCGGCCACCGATCAGGAGGTGCGCCGCGCCGAGCGACTGGCGCAGGCCGGCCCGCCCGCCGAAGCCGTTGGGCTGCAACCGTTTACCTTGACCGTGCCACCCCGCAAAGGAACGCCAGGTGTTTAGCAACGTCCTGTTCTGGGATATCGCCCCGTACGTCACGCTGTCGGTCCTGATCGTCGGGACCTGGTGGCGCTACCGCTACGACAAGTTCGGCTGGACCTCACGGTCCTCGCAGATCTACGAGTCGCGACTGCTCAGCATCGCCAGCCCCATCTTCCATTTCGGCATCCTGGCGGTCTTCGCCGGACACGTGGTGGGGCTGTTCATCCCGCCGAAGGTCACGCAGCTGATGAAGATGAGCGACCACGTCTACCACATGCAGGCGGTCATCGCCGGCTCGATCGCCGGCGTCGCGACGCTCGTCGGGATCGGGCTACTCGTCTACCGGCGGTTCACCCGCCCCGCCGTGTCCATGGCCACCACCCGCAGCGACAAGGTGATGTATCTGGTGCTGGTGCTGGCGATCGTGGTGGGCCTGTACTGCGACCTGATCGGCACCGGCCCGCACGGCGGCGAATTCCACTACCGCTACACGGTCGGTTTGTGGTTCCGCCGGATCTGGATACTGCAGCCGCACGGCGAGGTGATGATCAACGCGCCGCTGGACTACCAGCTGCACGCGTTGATCGGCATGGTGCTGTTCACGCTGTGGCCGTTCACCCGGCTGGTGCACGTGTTCAGTGCCCCGGTCGTCTACCTGTTCCGGCCCTACATCGTCTATCGCAGCCGCGAGGCGACCGGCAAGGGCCAACAACTGGTGGGCACGGCGCCGCGCCGCCGGGGCTGGTAGCCGACGGCCAAGGCGCGCGCAGGCCCCGCCTCGCCGTTCGGTGTGCAACGTCGGCGCTGGTTGTGAAGCCACGCCGGCGACACGCCGATCCGTCGCGCCGCAAGCGCACACTCAACGCCGCTGACGCACACTCAAACGCCGCCGGCCGGCGACCTGCCAGTTCGCTTTGAAAGGCCCCCGCTGCCACAATCTCCGACGTGTCATTTCGCAACGTCGCCATCGTCGCCCACGTCGACCACGGCAAGACCACCCTGGTTGACGCGATGCTGCGGCAGTCGGGCGCGCTGCACCACCGCGGTGACGACACCCAGGAACGCATCATGGACAGCGGTGACCTCGAGAAGGAAAAGGGCATCACCATCCTGGCCAAGAACACCGCGGTACACCGTCATCACCCGGACGGCAGCGTCACGGTGATCAACGTGATCGACACCCCCGGCCACGCCGATTTCGGCGGGGAAGTCGAGCGCGGGCTGTCTATGGTGGACGGGGTGTTGCTGCTCGTCGACGCGTCCGAGGGCCCGTTGCCGCAGACGCGGTTCGTGCTGCGCAAGGCGTTGGCCGCCCACCTGCCGGTGATCCTGGTCGTCAACAAGACCGACCGGCCCGACGCGCGCATCGCCGAGGTCGTCGACGCCAGCCACGACCTGCTGCTCGACGTCGCGTCGGACCTGGACGACGAGGCCGCCGCGGCGGCCGAGCACGCCCTGGGCCTGCCGACGCTGTACGCGTCGGGGCGCGCGGGCATCGCCAGCACCGAGCAGCCCGCCGACGGCGAGGTGCCCGCCGGCGAGAACCTCGACCCGCTCTTCGACGTGCTGATGGAACACATCCCGGCGCCGTCGGGCGACCCCGAGGCCCCGCTGCAGGCGCTGGTCACCAACCTCGACGCGTCGGCGTTCCTCGGCCGGCTCGCCCTGATCCGCATCTACAACGGCAAGCTGCGCAAGGGCCAGCAGGTCGCCTGGATGCGCGAGGTCGACGGGCTGCCCGTCATCACCAGCGCCAAGATCACCGAGCTGCTGGCGACCGAAGGCGTCGAGCGCAGCGCCACCGACGAGGCCGTCGCCGGCGACATCGTCGCGGTGGCCGGGATTCCCGAGATCATGATCGGCGACACCCTGGCCGATCCCGACCACGCCCACGCGCTGCCGCGCATCACCGTCGACGAGCCCGCGATCTCGGTGACGATCGGCACCAACACCTCGCCGCTGGCGGGCAAGGTCTCCGGCCACAAGCTGACCGCGCGCATGGTCCGCGGCCGGCTGGACGCCGAGCTGGTCGGCAACGTGTCGATCCGCGTCGTCGACATCGACCGGCCCGACGCCTGGGAGGTGCAGGGCCGCGGCGAGCTCGCCCTGGCCGTGCTGGTCGAGCAGATGCGCCGGGAGGGCTTCGAACTCACGGTCGGCAAGCCGCAGGTGGTGACGCGCACGATCGACGGCAAGCTGCACGAGCCCTTCGAGGCGATGACGATCGACTGCCCCGACGAGTTCGTCGGCGCCATCACCCAGCTGATGGCCGCCCGCAAGGGCCGCATGGAGGAGATGACCAACCACGCGGCGGGCTGGGTCCGGATGGACTTCATCGTGCCCAGCCGCGGGCTGATCGGCTTCCGCACCGACTTCCTCACGCTGACCCGCGGCACCGGCATCGCCAACGCCGTGTTCGACGGGTACCGCCCCTGGGCGGGGGAGATCCGGGCCCGCCACACCGGGTCGCTGGTGTCCGACCGCGCGGGCACCATCACGCCGTTCGCGATGATCCAGCTCGCCGACCGGGGCCAGTTCTTCGTCGAGCCCGGCCAGGACACCTACGAGGGCATGGTCGTCGGAATCAATCCGCGCGCAGAGGATCTCGACATCAACGTCACCCGCGAGAAGAAGCTGACCAACATGCGGTCGTCCACCGCCGATGTCATCGAGACGTTGGCCAAGCCGCTCGAGCTCGACCTCGAACAGGCCATGGAATTCTGCGCGCAAGACGAATGCGTCGAGGTGACCCCGGAGATCGTGCGGGTGCGCAAGGTCGAGCTGGACGCCACCGCCCGAGCGCGCAGCCGGTCGCGCGCCAAGGCCCGGAGCTGACCTTCGGTGGTCGGCCGGGCCGCCGCGCGGCTGCTCGCTACCCTGATCAGCGTGCCGAGACGCGTCCGCCGCTTGATCATGGTGCTCGGCGGCCTCGTCTCGTTGGTCGGGCTGGTGGTTTCGGCGTGCACGGTCAATCCGCCGCCGGCGCCGCAGAGCACCGACACGCCGCACAACTCGGTGCCGCCGCCGCCCCGGGTCAGCGAGATCATCATGGGCATCGACTCGATCGGCGCGGGCTTCAATCCGCACCTGCTGTCCGACCTGTCCCCGGTGAACGCGGCGATCAGCGCGTTGGTGTTGCCCAGCGCCTTTCGGCCGGTTCCGGACACCGCCGCGCCCACGGGCTCGCGCTGGGAGATGGACCCGACGCTGTTGGTGTCCGCCGACGTGACCAGCCAGAACCCGTTCACGGTGACCTACAAGATCCGGCCGGAGGCGCAGTGGACCGACAACGCCCCGATTGCCGCCGACGACTTCTGGTACCTGTGGCGCCAGATGGTCAGCCAGCCCGGGGTCGTCGACCCGGCCGGGTATGACCTCATCACCGGCGTGCAGTCGCTGGAGGGCGGCAAGCAGGCGGTGGTGACCTTCGCCCAGCCGTATCCGGCGTGGAAGGAGTTGTTCAGCAACATCCTTCCGGCGCACATCGTCAAGGACGTGCCCGGCGGATTCGCGGCCGGGCTGGCCCGGGCCCTTCCGGTCACGGGCGGGCAGTTCCGGGTGGAGAGCATCGACCCGCAGCGCGACGAGATCCTGGTCGCCCGCAACGACCGTTACTGGGGGCCGCCGGCCAAACCCGCGCTCATCCTCTTCCGGCGCGCGGGGGCGCCCGCCGCCCTGGCCGACTCCGTGCGCAACGGCGACACCCAGGTGGCCCAGGTCCATGGCGGCTCGGCGGCCTTCGCGCAGCTGTCCGCCATTCCCGACGTCCGCACGGCCCGGATCGTGACGCCGCGGGTCATGCAGCTCACGCTGCGGGCCAACGAGCCCAAACTGTCTGACACGCAAGTCCGTAAGGCGATCCTGGGGTTGCTCGACGTCGACCTGCTCGCCGCCGTCGGCGCGGGCAGCGACAACACGGTCACGCTGGATCAGGCCCAGATCCGCGCGCCGAGCGACCCCGGCTACGAGCCGACCGCGCCGCCGGCGATGACGACGGCGGCCGCGCTGAGCCTGCTGCAGGGGGCCGGATACCGGGTCGAACCCAACACGTCGGCTTCCCCCGCGCCGACCCCGGCGAACACCGGGCCGCCCGAGGTCATCCGCGGCCGGATCAGCAAGGACGGCCAACAGCTGTCGCTGGCGATCGGGGTGGCGGCCAACGACCCGACCTCGGTGGCGGTCGCCAACACCGCCGCCGACCAGTTGCGCAACGTCGGCATCGCCGCGACCGTGCTGGCGCTGGACCCCGTCACCCTCTACCGCGACGCGCTGAACGACGGCCGCGTGGACGCGATCGTCGGCTGGCATCAGGCCGGCGGCAACCTGGCCACCCGGCTCGCCTCCCGCTACGGCTGTCCCGCGCTGCAATCGACCCAGGTCCCGTCCACCGGCGAGACGACGCCGGTCTCGTCCGCTCCCGCCGGGCCCCCGCCGTCGACCGGGCCAGGCACCACGACCGCGACACCGACGTCGGCGCCCCCACCCAGCCGCCCCGCGGATCCCAACGCCCTGGTGCAGGCGCCGTCGAACCTCACCGGCATCTGCGATCGCAGCGTCCAGTCGAACATCGACGCCGCCCTCAACGGCACCAAGAGCATCAACGACGTCATCACCGCCGTCGAACCGCGGCTGTGGAACATGTCCACGGTGCTGCCGATCCTGCAGGACACCACGATCGTCGCGGCCGGACCGAGCGTGCAGAACGTCAGCCTGTCCGGAGCGGTTCCGGTCGGCATCGTCGGCGACGCCGGCCAGTGGATCAAGACCGGGCCGTAACCGCCCTCAGTCGGCGGGCGGGCGCGACGCCCGCGGCGGGATCACGGTGTCGACGATGAGGGCCAGCTCGCGCCGGTTCGGCGGCGACCCGTTCAGCAGGAAGTGCTGGTTGATCAGCGCCGAGCCGATCCGGGCGGTCAGCGGCGTGATGGCCGTCGGATCGAGGTCGCCGTCGTCCACGGCGGCCTGCAGGATCGATTCGACGATTTGCAGGCGCGGGCGCACCACGGCATCGGCGAAGATGGCCCGCATCTCGGGTTCGTGCAGGAGCTGATGGATGACGTCCAAACTGGGGAAGGCGGTCTTTCCGGCCAGCAGGTCACGCTGGGCGGTGAACATCGCCAGCAGGTTCTCCCGGGCCGAGCGGCCGGACCGCAGCTCGGGCACCGGTGGCAGCGCGAAAACCAAAGCGGCGTGCACCAGCTCGCACTTGGTGTCCCAGCGCCGGTAGAGCGCGGCCTTGCCGGTGTGGGCGCGCGCCGCGATCCCCTCCATGGTCAGGCTCCCGTACCCGACTTCGGTCAGTTCGGCCAGGGTGGCCTCGTAGAGGGCGCGTTCGAGGACCTCGCCTCGCCGGCGGCTCCGGCTGCCGGTCCGGTCTGCGTCCGTGAGCTGAGGCATTTCTTGATAGTAGCCGTGCGCGTTCCTATCTGCTGCTTGTCGGTAGGGTGCCGACCATGCCTGAGACGCCGCGGCTGCTGTTCGTCCACGCACATCCCGACGACGAAAGCCTCGGCACCGGCGCCACCATCGCCCACTACGCCGCCCGCGGCGCCGACGTCCGCGTGGTCACCTGCACGCTCGGCGAGGAGGGCGAGGTGATCGGCGATCGGTGGGCCGAACTCGCCGTCGATCGCGCCGACCAGCTCGGCGGCTACCGGATTGGCGAATTGACCGCCGCGTTGCGGGCGCTCGGGGTCGGTGGACCCCGCTATCTCGGCGGCGCGGGCCGGTGGCGCGATTCGGGCATGCGCGGCACCCCCACGCGGCACCGGCAACGATTCATCGACGCCGACGAGCGCGAGACCGTCGGCGCGCTGGTGGCCCTGATCCGCGAGCAGCGCCCCCACGTCGTCGTCACCTACGACCCGGCCGGCGGCTATGGCCATCCCGATCACGTGCACGCGCACACGGTGACGACGGCGGCCGTAGCGGCGGCCGGCTCGTCGGGCGGCGCTGCCACGTTTCCCGGCGAGCCGTGGGCCGTGCCGAAGTTCTACTGGTCGGTCTTTTCCACCCGGGCGTTCGAGGCCGGCCTGGCCGCGCTGACGCCCGAGGATCTGCGGCCGGAGTGGTCGCTCCCGTCCGAAGAGGAGTTCACGTTCGGATACGACGACGGCGACATCGACGCCGTCGTCGAGACCGATGAGGATGCGCTGGCCGCCAAGCGGGCGGCGCTCGCGGCGCACGCCACCCAAGTGGTGGTCGGGCCCACCGGTCGCGCCTGCGCCCTGTCCAACAACGTGGCCCTGCCGATCGTGGGGGAGGAGCACTACGTCCTGGCCGCCGGCGACGCGGGGGAGCGCGACGGGCGTGGCTGGGAGACGGATCTGCTCGCAGGGCTCGATCTGACCGCGACCCGTACGCGGTAGGCTGCCAAACAGGCAGCCACGGAAGGAATTCGCATGGACCCCGACCTGGACCCTAATCAGCAGCACTGGCAGGACCGGCTCGACAGCCTGCAGTGGGTTATCGGCTCGATACTCTCCAACATCGACAGCGTTCCGACCTGACCGACACCCAGCCTCGCGTCGCGTCCGTCGAGGACGGCGGCGCCACAGACCCCGCGATCCGTTTCGTTGTCCTGTCCCTCCTGGCGGTCGATGGGGTTCTGTCCGCACTAGCCGGGGCCCTGCTGCTGCCTTTCTATATCGGGACGGTTCCGTTTCCCCTCAGCGGATTGATTTCCGGGCTGGTCAACGCGGCCCTGGTGTGGGCCGCGGGGCGGTGGACCCGGTCACCCCGGTTGGCGGCGCTGCCGCTGTGGACGTGGTTGCTGACGGTGGCGGTGATCAGCATGGGCGGACCGGCCGACGACGTCATCCTGGGTGGTCGCGGCCTGATGGCCTACGGGGCCCTGCTGCTGTTGGTGCTCGGCGTCGTGCCGCCGGTCTGGGTGCTGTGGCGGCGCGGCCGCGGCGGTTGATCTCGGCCTGTGGCGAGTGGACATTTCGGCCGGGATGTCGCCCGCTTGCGCCTACGGGCGTGGGTCTACTGTTGACTGTTGCCCATACGGGACCCGCCATGGGTGTCACGAATTCACATGTTGGGACGCACGGATGAAAATCGATCGTGGGGAAGTTACACCAAGGTGCTGTTGACTCCGGGCGAGGAGCCTACCGCTTTGCCTGATCCACCGATTCCGGCGAAGGCCAGTGCGTCGAGGGCCGACGCGTCGGCGCTGCGACGGGTATTGCGGCGGGCCCGAGATGGCGTTGCACTCAACGTCGACGAGGCGGCGCTCGCGATGACCGCGCGCGGCGCGGATCTGGCCGACCTGTGCGCGAGTGCGGCGCGGGTGCGCGACGCGGGCCTGGAGTCGGCCGGACGGCGCGGCCCCGGCGGCGGGCTGCCGATCACGTACTCCCGCAAGGTCTTTATCCCGGTCACCCATCTGTGCCGCGACACCTGTCATTACTGCACCTTCGTCACCGTGCCCGGCAAGCTGCGCGCCCAGGGCGCCGGCATGTACCTCGAACCCGACGAGATCCTCGACATCGCCCGCCGCGGCGGCGAACTCGGTTGCAAGGAAGCGCTATTCACGCTGGGGGATCGGCCGGAGGATCGGTGGCCGGAGGCGCGTGAGTGGCTCGGTCAACGGGGCTACGATTCGACGCTGTCCTACGTGCGGGCGATGGCGATCCGGGTGCTCGAGGAAACCGGGTTGTTGCCGCACTTGAACCCCGGCGTGATGAGTTGGTCGGAAATGGCCCGCCTCAAGCCGGTGGCGCCGTCGATGGGCATGATGCTCGAGACGACCTCGCGGCGGCTGTTCGAGACGAAAGGGCTTGCGCACTACGGCAGCCCGGACAAAGATCCGGCGGTCCGGTTGCGCGCCTTGACCGATGCGGGCCGGCTGTCGATTCCGTTCACCACCGGCCTGCTGGTCGGCATCGGCGAGACACTCGCCGAACGCGCCGACACCTTGCACGCGATCCGCAAGTCGCACAAGGAGTTCGGCCATGTGCAAGAGGTGATCGTGCAGAACTTCCGGGCCAAGGAACACACCGCCATGGCCGCGGTCCCCGACGCCGGCATCGAGGATTACCTGGCGACGGTGGCGGTGGCGCGGCTGGTGCTCGGCCCGGGGATGCGTATCCAGGCGCCGCCGAACCTGGTCTCGCGCGAGGAGTGCCTGGCGCTGGTCGGCGCCGGAGTCGACGACTGGGGCGGTGTCTCGCCGCTGACGCCCGACCACGTCAACCCGGAGCGGCCGTGGCCGGCCCTGGACGAATTGGCCGCCGTCACCGCCGAAGCCGGTTACGAGCTGGTCCAGCGGCTGACCGCGCAACCCAAATACGTGCAGGGCGGCGCGGCCTGGATCGACCCGCGGGTGTCCGGACACGTGGCGGCGCTGGCCGACCCGGCGACCGGCCTGGCCCGTGACGTCAACCCGGTCGGGTTGCCGTGGCAGGAGCCCGACGACGTCGGTTCGGTGGGCCGGGTCGACCTCAACGCGGCGATCGACAGCGAGGGCCGCAACACCGAAACCCGCAGCGATATCGACAGCGCGTTCGGCGACTGGGAATCGATCCGGGCGCACGTCCACGAGCTGGCCGCGCAGGGCGCCACAGCGCCAGAACGCCTGGACACCGACGTGCTTGCCGCGCTGCGCTCCGCGGAACGCGACCCCGCCGGGTGCAGCGACAACGAATACCTGTCACTGGCCACCGCCGACGGTCCCGCGCTGGAAGCGGTTGCCGCACTGGCGGATTCGTTACGCCGCGACACCGTCGGTGACGACGTGACGTTCGTGGTCAACCGCAACATCAACTTCACCAACATCTGCTACACCGGCTGCCGGTTCTGCGCGTTCGCGCAGCGCAAGGGCGACGCCGACGCGTATTCGCTGTCCACCGACGAGGTCGCCGACCGCGCCTGGGAGGCGCACGTCGAGGGCGCCACCGAGGTGTGCATGCAGGGCGGCATCGACCCCGAGCTGCCGGTCACCGGCTACGCCGACCTGGTCCGGGCCGTCAAGGCGCGGGTGCCGTCGATGCACGTGCACGCGTTCTCTCCGATGGAGATCGCCAACGGTGTGACCAAGAGCGGGTTGAGCGTTCGCGACTGGCTGACCAGCCTGCGCGAGGCGGGCCTGGACACCATCCCGGGCACCGCCGCCGAAATCCTGGACGACGAGGTGCGCTGGGTGCTGACCAAGGGCAAGTTGCCGACGTCGATGTGGATCGAGATCGTCACCACCGCGCACGAGGTCGGGCTGCGGTCGTCATCGACGATGATGTACGGCCACGTCGACAGCCCGCGCCACTGGGTGGGCCATCTCAACGTGCTGCGCGACATCCAGGACCGCACCGGCGGTTTCACCGAGTTCGTGCCGCTACCGTTCGTGCACCAGAGTTCGCCGCTGTATCTGGCCGGCGCGGCCCGGCCCGGACCCACCCATCGCGACAACCGAGCCGTACACGCGCTGGCGCGAATCATGTTGCACGGCCGCATCTCCCAGATCCAGACCAGCTGGGTCAAGCTCGGTGTCGAGCGCACGCAGGTGATGCTCAACGGCGGCGCCAACGACCTGGGCGGCACGCTGATGGAGGAAACCATCTCGCGCATGGCCGGTTCGGAACACGGGTCGGCCAAGACGGTCGCCGAGCTGACCGCGATCGCCGAGGGCATCGGGCGACCGGCGCGCCAGCGCACCACCGACTACACACCGTTGGCCGCCTGACCGCTTGCCGGGCGGGCGCGACGGGTATACCCGACACCGTGACGCGACGAGTTGACGACGACCGGTTCCCGGAGTGGCGGCCATTCGCGGATGCCGTGCAACGGCACGGCCCGGACGCCGGAACCTGGTGTGAGGCCTGGACGGTGCGCGACATCGTCGTCCATCAGGCCGGAAACGCCGAGGAACTCGCCCGGGTGCTCGGCGGCCACCTCGCCGGCCAGCCGGTGGCCACCCGCGGGTTCGAGGAGCGCGAGGGCCCGTTGCGCGCCTTGAACGACGCGGACCTGTGGGACGCGCTGCTGGACCGGATGGCCGCCCTCGGTGACGTCGCGGAGGCGGCCGAAGGGGTGCCCGCCGACACCGACGTCGCCTGGACCGGCCGCACCATGAAGGTGCCGTGGTTCGCCGAGCACATGCGCGAAGAGCTCGTCCTGCACAGCTGGGACATCACCGGCGACGAGCCCGCGGCCCAGGCGAGGCTGGCCGAACCGTGGATGACGACGCACAGCGTGCTCGCCGTTGGCAAGCCGCTGCTGGCCAAAGGCGCCAGACAGCTGGAGGTCGGCGAGCGGATCGACGCCCGGCTGCGGGCCGAGGGCACCGACGACATCGTTCTGACGGCCGGCGCGGATCAGGTCACCATCGGGTTCGCCGAGCCGGACGGCCCGGCGACCCTGGATACCGATGCGGCCGCGCGGGTGCTGCTGCTGTGGGGGCGCAGGCCCGCCGACCCGTCACGCATTCGCAGCCGCGTCGGACCGGAAACATTGGGACGCGTGCGCCGCCTGCTCGGCGGCTACTGAACCGCTTCGTGCGAAGCGATCGGCTCAGTAGTTGTTACAGGTGACCGCGACCTGGTTGATCGTGTTGTAGTACTTCTGCGCCGCCGGCATGGCCTGGATCTGCTGGGCCATCTGCTCGCGCTTGGGCGGCGGCGCTGCCAGGAAGTTGCGGATGTAGGACTGCGCCACGGGCGACGAGTTCAACTGCTGGGCAGCTGCCGGGTCGGTCGCGTTGAGCGCCGCAATCACCTGTCCGTAGTTACAGGTGGTGTTGATGATCGCGTCCGTGGGGTCGGCGGAAGCGATCCCGGCCGCGGCGGTCAACGCCACTGCCGCGCTGCCAACCGCAACGCCCAATTTGCTCAACGACACCCTCATGTGTGGACACCTTCCCCAGTTAATGCACCGCTCTTACGGCGAGAAAATCTGCCCAGCGGTTGCCGTCCTTCCGATGAGATTACCAGGCCCCGCGAGCGTGCTTGCAACGCAACAGATACCGAAGCCTACCCCGGGGCCGAGACTCTGCGCAGGTCAGCGCGTTGGTCGTAGTGTTCGCCCTTGGCGAAACGGGGGCCGCGTGCGGGCCCCGAGACTGTCAGTCTTAAATCGGTATTCCGACAGGCGCGCCAAATGGTTGACCTGTATCTGCAACGTCTAGTATCAGTAACCGAAAGCTTCACCGGAAGAGGACGGACGCGCCGGTGCGAGCTGAACAGCAGCCCACATTGAGTAGTACATGGAGGAGACGTCTGTGACGTACACGATCGCCGAACCCTGTGTCGACATCAAGGACAAGGCCTGTATCGAGGAGTGCCCGGTCGACTGCATCTACGAAGGCGCCCGGATGCTCTACATCCACCCCGACGAATGCGTCGACTGCGGCGCGTGCGAGCCGGTCTGCCCCGTCGAAGCGATCTACTACGAAGACGACGTGCCGGACCAGTGGAGCCAGTACACGCAGATCAACGCCGACTTCTTCGCCGAGCTGGGATCGCCCGGCGGCGCCGCCAAGGTCGGCATGACCGAGAACGACCCGCAGGTGGTCAAGGACCTGCCACCGCAGGGCGAAGGCGACTGAGCGACCCGGTGCCACACCAGCTCAAAAAGCGGCGGCCCGCCGTGTCGGCGTCCCTGCCGGAATTCCCCTGGGACACGCTGGCCGACGCGAAAGCGCGGGCCAGCGCCCACCCCGACGGGATCGTCGACCTCTCCGTCGGCACCCCGGTCGACCCGGTCGCCCCGGTCATCCAGGAGGCGCTGGCCGGGGCCGGCGCGGCGTCGGGGTATCCGGCCACCGCGGGCACCGCCCGGCTGCGCGAAGCGGCGGTCGCAGCCCTGGCCCGGCGGTTCGGTGTGACCGGGCTGGCCGAGGCCGACGTGCTGCCCGTGATCGGCAGCAAGGAGCTCATCGCCTGGCTGCCGACCTTGTTGGGCCTGGGCTCCGCGGACATGATCGTGGTGCCCGAGCTGGCATACCCGACCTATGACGTCGGTGCGCGGCTGGCCGGGGCGCGGGTGCTGCGCGCGGATTCGCTCACCCAGCTGGGCCCGCAATCGCCGGCGCTGTACTACCTGAACTCGCCGAGCAACCCGACCGGGCGGGTCCTGGGCGTCGACCACCTGCGCAAAGTCGTCGGATGGGCCCGCGACCGGGGTTGCCTGGTGGCCTCCGACGAGTGCTACCTCGGCTTGGGCTGGGACGCCCAACCGCTGTCGATCCTGCATCCGTCGGTCTGCGACGGCGACCACACCGGGCTGCTGGCGATCCATTCCCTGTCGAAGAGCTCGTCGCTGGCCGGGTACCGCGCCGGCTTCGTCGCCGGTGATTCCGACCTCGTCGCCGAGCTGCTCACCGTGCGCAAGCACGCCGGGATGATGGTGCCGAGGCCGGTGCAGGCCGCCATGGTGGCCGCCCTGCAGGACGACGGGCACGAGCTGCAACAGCGGCAGCGCTACGAGCGGCGCCGGGCCGCCCTGTTGCCGGCCCTGCGCGCGGCCGGCTTCGCGGTCGACTATTCCGAAGCCGGCCTCTATCTCTGGGTCACCCGCGGCGAGTCCTGTCACGACAGCGTCGCCTGGCTGGCGCAGCGCGGCATCTTGGTGGCCCCCGGGGAGTTCTACGGCCCGCGCGGCGCACAGCATGTGCGCGTTGCGCTGACGGCCAGCGACGAGCGGATCGCTGCCGCGGTGCGCCGACTCGCCTGACCGTCCGCCGTGCGCGCGCCGCCGCGGGCGGTCCGAACGTGCACAATGCTTCGGAGGCGTTTCACGTTCTTGAACCTCGGGTAAGGACGGTGCTTGTGAGCAGTTCGACCGGCAAGCTGCGCATCCCGCTCTCGGTCGGGGACGTCGCCAGGCGTGTGTTCCTGGGAAAGCCACTGATCACCGAGGACATCGCGTCGGAGAAGTTGTCCAATGGCGTTGCGCTGGGGGCGCTTTCGCCCGACGCGGTGTCATCGGTCGCCTACGGTCCCGAGCAGATCCTGATCGAACTGTTGCCGCAAGCCGGGTTGGCGGCGTTCCTCCTGTTGCTTCCGATCACCGGCGTCATCCTGCTCATCCTCGTGCTGGTGGCCGCCTCGTACCGGCAGGTGGTGATGGCCTACACCCGGGCCGGCGGCTCCTACATCGTGGCGCGCGACAACTTCGGCCCCCGCGTCGCTCAGATCGCCGCGGCGGCCCTGCTGATCGACTACGTGGTGACCGTCGCGGTGCAATCGGCGGCGGGGACGGTCGCGGTGGTCTCGGCAATCCCCGCGTTGGGTCCCTACAGCCTGGCGATCACGGTCGGCGTGGTGCTCATCATCTGCTACGCGAACCTGCGTGGATTGCGGGAAGCGGGAATGCCGTTCGCGGTGGCGACCTACTCGTTCATCGCCATGGTCGCGCTGACCATCCTGGTCGGAGTCGTCCGCGTAATCGGCGGGGGTTTACCGGTCTACGACCCGGCGCACACGGCAGGGGCCGTGCCGGTTCATCAGGGCAACGGCTTGGTGCTGGGCGCGACGATTCTGGTGTTGTTGCGCGCATTCGCCAACGGGGGTTCGTCGCTGACCGGCGTCGAGGCCATCTCTAACACGGTCGACTACTTCCGAAAGCCCCAGGGCCGCAACGCCCGTCGGGTGCTCACCGCGATGGCCTGCATACTGGGCTTCCTGCTCGCCGGGGTCGCCTACCTGGCCCACGTCACCCACGCCACCCCGTATTTGACCGAATATCCGTCGGTGTTGTCGCAAATCGGTCGTGCCGTCTACGGCAACGGCATGGTCGGTGACGTGTTCTACGTCCTGGTCCAGGCCTCGACGGCGGCCATCTTGTTCACCGGCGCGAACACCAGCTTCAACGGCTTCCCGGCCCTGGCCAGCTTCGTCGCCGAAGACCGTTTCCTGCCACGGCAGCTGACGAAACGCGGTCACCGCCTGGTGTTTTCGAACGGGATCATCACGCTCACGACGCTGTCGGTGGCGCTGCTGGTGGTGACCGGCGGCTCGGTCAACGCGCTGGTGCCCTTCTACGCGATCGGCGTGTTCACCGGATTCTCGATGGCCGGCTACGGCATGACCAAACACCACATGACGCATCGCGAACCGGGATGGCGGCACCGGCTGGCGATCAACCTGTCCGCGGCGATCCTGTCGACGATCGTGGTGGGCATCTTCGCGGTGGCGAAGTTCACCGAGGGCGCCTGGCTGGTGGTCGTCGTGTTTCCGCTGCTGGTGTTCGTCCTGACGCGGCTGAACCGCGAATACCGCGCCGAGGCCGCCATTCTCGAGATGTTCCGCACCGATCGCCCGGAACTGGTGAAGTACGCGCGGCACAAGGTGCTGGTGTTCGTCGACTCGGTCGACCTGGCGGTGATCGAAGCGTTGCGCTACGGCCGGGGACTGCGGGCCGACGAACTGGTTGCCGTGCACTTCATGGTCGACCCCGCCCACGCCACGCAACTGCGAAACCGTTGGGACCACTTCGGTCTCGACACTCCACTGCGGATCGTGGACTGCCCCGACCGGCGGATCAGCAGGTCGGCGCAGCTGCTGGTCGCCAAGGCGCGCGACGAGCATCCGGACACCAACGTGACGGTCCTCCTGCCGCGCCGGACATTCGCGCCGCTGCTGGGGCGGCTGTTGCACGACCGGACCGCGGACAAGGTCGCCCAGGCCGTCAGCCTCATCCCCGACGCCGCGGCGACGATCGTGCCTTATGACGTGGAATCGCGGATCAGGGAGGCCTACCCGGACTCGTTCGAACAGCGTATCGCGCAGGAGATCGACAAGATCCAGGCCTGGGTCTCTCAGGACGAGGACGAGAAGGTCGACGCCTACGAACACCCCGAACGGCCGTCGTCGGTGATCATGGTGGCCGGCCTGATCTCCGGGCAGCGCGCCACCATCGAAGGACGCGTCAGCGAGGTCGAAGACGTCGCCGAACGCGGGCGAACCCGGCGAGAGATCGTCGTCGGGGACAGCAGCGGGGAGATCACCGTGACCTTCCGCCCCGGGCGCGGGGGCGCCGACATCCAGCCCGGTCAACTGTTGCGGATCAGCGGCAAGGCCCGGCAGGCCGGCCAGCGTTCCCTGTCGATGGTCGATCCGACCTATCAGGTCATCGAGGATCCGGCGAAGGAGGCCGAGTCCGGGGCCCCCGAACAAGCCGACCAGTCTTAGCGCCGGTGTGAAACGCACTGCACAGCAAGGTATTTCGAACGTTCTGTCCCGACGCTCCCGCCCGCTGCGGCGGCCCCCTGGCGCCGCGGACGAAATTGTTTAATCCCGCTAACTGACGTGGCTCCGGTGGGTAAACTGACGCCTGCACAATTACGCCCGACCGCGTGAGAAGCGATGGTGCGCCCGATGCTCACGGGTGGTCGGATGGGAAGAGGGGACTGCGCTTTGCGTGCCGCGAACGCCACACCGGTGGCCGTCATCGGGATGGCCTGCCGACTTCCCGGCGGGATCGATTCCCCGCAGGGCCTTTGGGAAGCGTTGCTGCGCGGTGACGATTTCGTCGGCGAGATCCCCGCCGACCGGTGGGACGCGGACCGCTACTACGACCCCGAGCCCGGTGTGCCCGGCCGCTCGGTGACCCGGTGGGGGGCGTTCCTCGACGACGTCGGGGGCTTCGACTGCGACTTCTTCGGGATGACCGAGCGTGAGGCCATCGCGGTCGACCCGCAACACCGCCTGCTGCTGGAAACGTCGTGGGATGCCGTCGAGCACGCCGGCCTCGCCCCGGGGTCCCTGGCCCAGACGCAGACCGGCGTGTTCGTCGGCCTGACACACGGCGACTACGAACTCCTGTCCGCCGATTGCGGCGCCGCCGAAGGACCATACGGGTTCACCGGCACCAGCAACAGCTTCGCGTCCGGACGGGTCGCCTACGCGCTGGGGTTGCACGGTCCGGCGGTCACGGTGGACACGGCGTGCTCGTCGGGGTTGATGGCCGTCCACCAGGCATGCGGCAGCCTGGCCGGCGGCGAAAGTGACCTCGCCCTGGCCGGTGGCGTGGTGGTGACCCTGGAACCACGCAAGTCCGTTTCGGGTTCGCTGCAAGGCATGCTCTCCCCGACCGGCCGTTGCCACGCCTTCGACGTGCGGGCCGACGGCTTCGTCTCCGGCGAGGGCTGCGTCATGCTGCTACTCAAGCCGCTCGACGACGCGCAACGCGACGGCGACCGCATCCTGGCGGTGCTGCGCGGCACGGCCGCCAACCAGGACGGCCGCACCGTGAACATCGCGGCGCCCTCGGAAACGGCCCAGATCGCCGTTTACCGAAAGGCGTTGGGCGTCGCGGACATCGACCCGAGGACAATCGGCTACGTCGAGGCGCACGGCACCGGCACCCCGGTCGGCGACCCGATCGAATTCTCCAGCCTGGCAGCCGTGTACGGAACCGACGGGCCCTGTGTGCTGGGGTCGGTGAAGACCAACTTCGGCCACATGCAGTCGACGTCCGGGCCACTGGGGTTGATGAAGGCGATTCTCGCGCTGCAGCACGGCGTGGTGCCGCGGAATCTGCACTTCACCCGGCTTCCCGATGAGATGGCCGGGATCGAGACGGACCTGTTTGTGCCGCAGTCGAATACGCCGTGGCCCACCGGCTCCGCTCACCCGCGCCGCGCCGCGGTGTCGTCCTATGGAATGTCGGGCACCAACGTGCACGCCATCGTGGAGCAGGCGCCAGCCGGCGCCCCGACAGGGGCACCCGATGATCCGGACACGCCCGGATCCGTTGGGCCACAGCTGTTTGCGCTGTCGTCCACGTCGGCCGAGCAGCTGCGCGTCACGGCCGCCCGGCTCGCGAGTTGGGTCGACGAGCAGCGCAGCGCCGGTCCCGACCGCGACAGCGGCGCCGCCCTGCGGGATCTGGGCTACACGCTGTCGCGCCGCCGCGCGCACCGGCCGGTACGGACGGTGGTGTGCGCGAACACCTTTGACGAGTTGAGCGCGAGGTTACGCGCGGTCGCCGGCAACGATTTTCCGTACGAACCGGCCGTGGGCCACGACGACCGCGGGCCGGTCTGGGTGTTCTCCGGGCAGGGCTCGCAATGGCCGCGGATGGGCGTCGAACTGCTGGCCACCGAACCGGTGTTCGCCGCCACGATCGCCGCCATCGAGCCGTTGATCGCCGGCGAATCGGGGTTTTCGGTCACCCAGGCCATGACGGCGCCGCAGGCGGTGACCGGCATCGACAGGGTCCAGCCGACGATCTTCGCCATGCAGGTCGCGCTCGCCGAGACGATGAAGTCCTACGGGGTGCGCCCCGGCGCCGTCATCGGCCATTCGCTCGGCGAAGCCGCGGCGGCCGTGGTCGCCGGCGGGTTATCGCTCGACGACGGCGTCAAGGTGATCTGCCGCCGCTCGCGGCTGATGGGGCGGGTCGCCGGCAGCGGCGCCATGGCATTGGTGGAACTGCCGGGCCAGCAAGTGCTTTCGGAACTGTCCATCCGCGGAATCTCCGACGTCGTGCTCTCGGTGGTCGCCTCGCCGACGTCGACCGTCGTCGGCGGCGAGGCCCAGGCCATCCGCGACCTGGTCGCGGCATGGCAGGAGCAGGATGTGCTGGCACGCGAGGTGGCGGTGGACGTCGCCTCGCATTCACCGCAGGTGGAGCCGATCCTCGACGAGCTGGTCGAGGCGCTCGCGGACCTGCGGCCGGCGGCCCCCGAGGTCGCGTACTACTCCGCCACCCTGTGGGACCCACGCGAACGGCCGTCCTTCAGCGCCGGCTACTGGGCCGAAAACCTGAGGCACACCGTGCGATTCGCGGCCGCCGTGCAAGCCGCCCTCAAAGACGGCTTCCGCGTCTTTGGTGAGCTGTCGCCGCATCCGCTGCTCACCCACGCTGTCGAGCAGAACGCCGCCAGCCTGGACATGCCCATCGCCGCGCTCGCGGCCATGCGCAGAAGCGAGCCGGAGGCACCACCCGCTTGCGGGGGACAGCTCCCAGTTGGCTTGCGCGGTTTGGTCGCCAACGTGCACAGCGCCGGCGCGCTGGTGGACTTCTCCGTCCAATACCCCAGTGGGCGTTTGGTGGACGCACCGCTGCCGACGTGGACGCATCGCCGGCTGTTGCTGAGCCGCGAGTCGGTGGAGCGGGCGCACGGAGCCTCGCTGCGGGCCGTCCACCCGCTGCTCGGTGCGCACGTGCATCTGCGCGAGGAGCCCGAGCGCCACGTGTGGCAAGGGGAGGTCGGCACCGACGCCCACCCGTGGCTCGCCGACCACCAAATCCACGGAGTGGCAGCGTTTCCCGGCGCTGCCTACTGCGAAATGGCGCTCGCGGCCGCCGCCGCGGCGCTCGGCGAACGCGCCGAGGTGCGCGACGTCACGTTCGAGCGGACGCTGTTGCTGGCCGACCACACGTGGGCTTCTTCAACCGCCACGATCTCCGCGCCCGGGGCCCTCGACTTCACGGTGGACACGCACGAAGAAGGCGAACGCCTCCGCCGCGCCACCGCCGTCCTGCGCGTCGCCGCCGACGATGCGGGACCCGAGCCGCCCCCACACGACCTGGACACGCTGATCGCCAATCACCCGACCCGCATGGAGGGCGCCGAGTTGCGGAAGGCCTTCGACGCCATCGGCATTCAGTACGGGCCCGCGTTCTCGGGTCTGTCCGCGGTGCTGGTCGGCGACGCGGACACCACGACGGTGCTCGCGGAAGTCGCGCTGCCGGGGGCGATCCGCTCGCAGCAGTCGGCCTACTGCTCGCACCCGGCGCTGCTCGACGCCTGCTTCCAGTCCGTGGTCGTCGCACCGGAGGTGCAACAGGCCGGCGACGGCGCTCTGCTGTTGCCGGTGGGGGTGCGCCGGCTGCGCAACCACCACTCGACGCGCAACGCGCAATACTGCCTCACCCGGGTCACCTCCTCGCGCCCCGGCGAGTGCGAGGCCGACATCGACGTGCTGGACCAATCCGGGACGGTGCTGCTGACCGTCGAGGGGCTACGGCTGGCCGGCGGCACGTCGGAACGCGAACACGCCCACCGGCTGCTCAACGAGCGGTTGTTGACCATCGAATGGGAGCCCCGCGAACTGCCCGAGCCGGCGCACAGCGAGCGCGGATCCTGGCTGCTGCTCAGCACGTCCGACGCCGCCGAAGGCCACGACCGCCTGGCCGCACAACTCGCCGAAGCCCTGAATACCGATGGGGCGCAATGCGCGACGGCACCCGTCGGATCGGTGGACACCGCACAGTTGCGTTCGCTGCTGACCGGTGGCGGCCGGACCGCCCCCGACGGCCACGGGCCCCTCAAGGGGCTGGCCGGCGTCGTCGTGGTGACCGCGGCCCCCGGCGACCACCCGGACGACCCCCAGGGCCGCCGGCGCGGCCGCGACTACGTGTCGCACCTGGTGACCATCGCCCGCGAACTCTCGGATCTTCCCGGGGAATCGCCGCGGTTGTTCGTGGTGACCCGTAACGCGGCGAGCGTCACAGCCGGCGACGCGCCGAACCTGGCGCAGGGCGGCCTGCGCGGACTGATGCGGGTGATCGATTCGGAGCACCCGCATCTGAGCGCCACCCAGATCGACGTCGACGACGCCACCGGCCCGGAAAAGCTTGTGCTGCAACTGAAGAGCGGCTCCGAAGAGGACGAGACCGCCTGGCGCGACGGTCACTGGTACACCGCCCGGCTGCGGCCCGGTCCGCTGCGTGCGGCCGAACGGCGCACCACCGTCGTCGACCACGAGCGTGACGGCATGCGGCTAGAGATCCGCACCCCCGGCGACCTGGAATCGCTGGAATTCACCGCGTTCGACCGGGTTCCGCCCGGACCCGGCGAGATCGAGGTGGCGGTCACCTCGTCGACCATCAACTTCGCCGACGTGCTCGTGGCGTTCGGGCGCTATCCGACGTTCGAGGGCTACCGGCAGCAATTAGGCGGCGACTTCGCCGGCGTGGTCACCGCCGTCGGGCCGGGCGTCACCGAGCACGAGGTCGGCGACCGCGTCGGCGGGGTGTCCCGGCACGGCTGCTGGGGCACCTTCGTCATCGCCGACGCGCGGCACGCGGTGACACTGCCCGCCGGGGTGCCGCTGGAAGACGCCGCCGCGGTGGCGACCGCGTCGGCGACCGCGTGGTACGGCCTGCACGACCTGGCCCGGATCGCCCCGACGGACAAGGTGCTGATCCACTCCGGCACCGGCGGCGTCGGGCAGGCGGCCATCGCGATCGCCCGGGCCGTCGGTTGTGAGATCTTCGCGACCGCGGGCAGCCCGCAGCGGCGAGAACTGTTGCGCACCATGGGCATCGAACACGTCTACGACTCGCGCAGCACGGAATTCGCCGACCAGATTCGCCGCGACACCGACGGATACGGGGTCGACGTGGTGCTCAATTCGCTGCCCGGCGCCGCGCAGCGGGCGGGCATCGAACTGCTGGCCTTGGGTGGCCGCTTCATCGAACTGGGCAAGCGCGACATCTACGGCGACAGCCGTCTGGGGCTGTTCCCGTTCCGCCGCAACCTCTCGCTGTTCGCCGTCGACCTGGCGCTGCTGACCGTCAGCCACCCGCACACCGTTCGGCGCCTGCTGACCACGGTGTACCAGCGCACCGCGGCCGGCGAATTGCCGTTGCCGCGCTGCACCCGCTATCCGATCCACGACACCGCCGCCGCGGTGCGCCTGGTCGCCTCCGCCGGGCACACCGGCAAGGTGGTGCTCGACGTGCCGCGCGCGGGCACCAGCGTGGCGACGGTGCCCCCGGAAAGGGTCCGGCCGTTCCGCACCGACGGCGCCTACATCATCACGGGCGGGATCGGTGGCCTGGGCCTGTTCCTGGCCGGGGAGATGGCTTCGCGCGGCGGCGCAGCGGGCTGCGGCCGGATCGTGCTCAACTCCCGCTCCCAACCCAACGAGCAAGCGCGCCAAGCCATCGAGCGCCTCCGCGCCGCCGGGGCGGATATCGCGGTGGAGTGCGGTGACATCGCCGAGCCGCGGACCGCCGAACGGCTGGTGGCGTGCGCGACGGCCACCGGGCTACCGGTGCGCGGGCTGCTGCACGCGGCGGCCGTCGTCGAGGACGCCACGCTGACGAACGTCACCGATGAGCTCATCGACCGGTGCTGGGCGCCAAAGGTGCACGGCGCGTGGAACCTTCATCAAGCGACCGCGGGCGAACCGCTGGATTGGTTCTGTTCCTTCTCGTCGGCCGCCGCGCTGGTGGGTTCGCCGGGGCAGGGCGCCTACGCCGCGGCCAACAGCTGGCTGGACGCGTTCGCCTATTGGCGCCGCGCTCAGGGCCTGCCGAGCACCGCGATCGCGTGGGGGGCATGGTCAGAGGTCGGCCGCGCGACGTCCCTCGCCGACGGCGCCGGGATGGCGATCAAGCCGGCCGAGGGCTTTCGCGCATTCGAGACGCTGCTGCGCTACGACCGCCCCTACTCGGGCTACGCGCCGATCATGGGCACGCCGTGGCTGACCTCCTTCGCGCAACGAAGCCGCTTCGCCGAGGCGTTCGGGTCGGTGGGGCAGGGCAATCCGGACACGGGCAAGTTCCTCGCCGAGCTGCAGGCGTTGCCGCGCGAGGAATGGCCGTCCGCGATCCGGCGGCTGGTATCCGGCCAAATCAGCCTCTTGCTGCGGCGCACAATCGATCCGGATCGCCCGCTATCCGACTACGGCCTGGATTCGCTGGGAAATCTCGAGCTGCGGACCCGCATCGAAACCGAGACGGGCGTGCGCATCAGCCCCACCAAGATCACCACCGTCCGCGGTTTGGCGGACCACCTGTGCGAGGAGCTGGCGGGTCTGGAAGCGGCGCCGTCGGCGTCCTGACTCGCGGTGTCGCTACCCGCCGTACGCCGGGCGCGGCATCTTGAAGATGCGACGTCCGTTGCGCAACACCGGGACACCGGCCTGCCCCGCGGTGCGTGTCGCGGGCAGGGGTCCCGGGACGTTGGAAGGGTTCGCCGCGGACGCCGACGCTGCTCGAAACATGGTGTCCGGCAACGGTTTGAGTCCGATACCGGCGGTGGGCGGGGGATTCACGACCGTCCAGGTCTGCGGGACGGATAGCTTGCCCACCAGTGCCGCCCGGCCCAGGCCACCCAGCACGGGACCGCGGACGCCCGCGATTTGCGGCACCGCGGGCGCGGGGATGTCCGGCACGATGGGCACCCCGCCCTCGGCGGCCTTGGCGGCCTGGATATCGGAAAGGTCTAGCCCGTAACCCAATTGCCCCCATCCCAGCAGTGTGCGGGCCCCGGCCAGAAACGTCTGTCCCGGTGTGGTGATGAGTGTGTTGAAGTCGTCGACCGAACCGATAAGGGACAGACCGGATCCGGCCGCGGGCGCCTCGCCAAGGCCGGCCGAGGAAGCGTTCGTGACCACGCCCGACGCCAGCGCCGCGCGGGCCTGACCCGCGGCCGTGCCCGCGGCTTCGTTGACCGCGGCGGCCTGGGCCGATTGGCCGTGCGCATTTGTGGTGCGGGGCGGCTCGGTGAACGGCGTGAAAGCGGTGGCTGCCGACGACGTTGCGGCGTAGCCGTACATGGCGGTGGCATCCTGCGCCCACATCTCGGCGTAGGCGGTCTCGGTGGCCGCGATCGCCGCGGCATTCTGTCCGAAGAAGTTGGTCGCGATCAGGGTGAGGAGCGCAAATCGGTTGGCGGCCACCACATGTGGCGGCACCGTTGCGGCGAAGGCCGCCTCATAGGCGGCGGCGGCTGCGCGTGCCTGCGCGGCGGTCTGGCCGGCCTGGGCCGCCGTGGTGGACGCCCACGCCACATACGGTTCGACCGCGGCGGCCATTGCCGTGGCAGCATCGCCGGACCACGCGCGTCCACGCAGTTCCGAAAGCGTGGCGGAGTAGCCGGCGGCGTGGGACTCCAGTTGCGCCGCCAGCGCGTCCCACGCCGAGGCGGCGGCCGACATCGGGGCCGAGCCCGGTCCGGCATACATTCTGGCCGAATTGATCTCGGGCGGCAGCGCCCCGAAATCAAGCATCGGCGATCCTTTCTGAACGAGCGCACACACGGTCGCTGCGGGTGGTGCCCGCACTGAAGGGTGGGAGTGGGTGGCTATCCGCCCGCGGAAGGACGCGGCATCTTGAATTGGCGTGGGGCCACCCGTAAGACGTTGTTGACCGAGGGCCGCGACAGCAGCGCCGAGGAGGCGCCCGCGCCCGCCGCCGGAGCCCCGCCCCACATGTTGGTCGCCGGCCCTTCGTGCCATGACGGCCCACCGTCGAGCTCGGCATCCGACAGCCAATGCGACTCGGCGACGGTGGCGATCGTCGGGTTCGTCGCCGCCCAGCTCTGCGGGACCGACAGCCGGCCCACCGCGCTCGCGCTGCCCGTGCTCGCGAGGGTCGGCCCGGCGACGCCCGCCGTGCCGGTCGAGACGCTCGCCGCCGCGGCGGGGGCGACGGCGGCTTTGGCGGCTTCGCTCGCCGCCTGCAGGTTGGCGCGGAAGGCCCCGGTGCCGAAGGTGCCCGCCGACGTGACGGTGCGGCTCATGGCGTCGCCGAGGTTCACCGGCGCCGTCAGCGTGTTGAAATCGTCGACGGCGTCGAGCGCGGAGCCGGTCGAAGTGCCGCCAGAAGGTGGCGTTTCGGAGAGGTTTTGCAACTTCTGCGGCACGGTCGACATCGTCCGGGACAACGCGGCATGAGATTGCGACGCGGCCGAGCCGTTCGTGGCCTGGGCGACCGCTGCGGCTTGCCCGGGCTGGCCGTCGGCGTTGGTGGTCCGCGGGGGCTCGTGGAACTGCGTCAGCGTCGTCGCGCCCGACGACGAGGCGGCGTAGCCGTACATGGCGGCGGCATCCTGGGCCCACATCTGTTCGTAGGCGCCCTCGGTCGCCCCGATCATCGCGGTGTTCTGTCCCAGGAGGTTGCTCGCGACCAGTTGCGCCAGGAGGGTGCGGTTGGCCGTGACCAGCGCGGGCGGCACCGTCGCGCCGAAGGCCGCCTCGTAGGCGGCCGCCGCGGCCCGCGCCTGGCTGGCCGCCTGTTCGGCCTGGGCCCCCGCGGCCGCCAGCCATGCCACGTACGGGGCCGCCGCGGTGGCCATCGCGGCCGCGGCGCTGCCGGTCCAGCTCTCACCTTCCAGCTGGGCGATCACCGCGGAGTACCCGCGCGACGCGGTCTCCAGCCCGTTGGCCAGCACGTCCCAGGCGGCCGCCGCGGCGACCATCGGCGCCGAGCCGGGGCCGGCATACATTCTGGTCGAGTTGATTTCTGGTGGCAGGGCCCCGAAATCGAGCATTGGTACTTCCTCTTCGTCGGTCGGCCCCGGGAGCATTCCGCCACCAGGCGGCAGAGCCGACTGGCGGTGAACCCGGGACCGTCGCTAGCTCTCGCGGGCGACGACGGCCTCGTGCGTTGCGGCCCAGGCGCGTCGACGAGCAGGCAATGGCAAGCGAGTCAAGGGACTTGATCATCGGAATGTTAAATGAAATTTACTTGGTGTTTACGGCCGCCTCGGCGTCGCCTCGTCTGCTGCAAATTTGCCGGCGACGTTGCGGCATGTTCGCCGGATTGTCGACGATCGAGGCTCACGCGCGGTTATGACGGGCTTGCGCGTCTGGCGTCCTGGCCCTTTGGCGCCCGGGGCGGCGTGAAAGCAAATTTTTCTCTGCTTGAGTAAAACCCAACGACCCGCATTCGACGGCCAGAAGCGGTTGACGCACAAGCGATCGACAGCCGGGGTCACCAGCGGGCCGAGTGTCGACGCGCTCGTCAGTTAATTGCGTCCCGGGCCGGCGTTGTAGCAAACACGGGTCACCTCCCGGCGTCACGGCGAAGACCGCGCCGGCCGGCGTCGCTCGAACCCTGGGGATTTCGTTTGCTGGCCGAACCCCGTGCGGGGACCGCGGGGGCGCGATCCCCGCCGCCAAAAACTCCGTAAGTTGACCATCTTTACTTGTAGGCTGGTTCTGATCGGGTTTGGTTGATAAGCAATATGGTGAAGGTGTGTGGCGGCGGCGCCGTAGCTGCGCATCGACTTCGTTGCGAACAGGATCGAGAAATGCCGAACAACATCACCTGGCACGAACACAAGATCAGCCGCGGCGAGCGCGAGGAACTCAACGGCCACCAGGGTTGCGTCATCTGGTTCACCGGGCTGAGCGGCAGCGGCAAGAGCACGGTCGCCAACATCGTCGAACAAAAGCTCTACGAGCGGGGCATCCGGAGCTATCTCCTGGACGGCGACAACGTCCGCTACGGGCTCAACGCCGGTCCGGAGCTGCTCGAGGAACGCCATGGGCCCGAGTTCGCCAAGCGGTTCGGGCTGGGATTTACCGCCGAGGACCGTGAGGAGAACATCCGCCGCATCGGCGCGGTCGCGAAGCTGTTCTGCGAGGCCGGCGTCATCGCTTTGACGGCCTTCATCAGCCCTTACGTGCGTGATCGGGACGCGATCCGGGCCACGCTGGGTGACGGCGATTTCCAGGAGATCTTCATCGACACCCCGATCGAGGTGTGCGAGCAGCGCGATCCCAAGGGTCTCTACAAGAAGGCCCGGGCCGGTGAAATCAAGGGATTCACCGGGATCGACGACCCCTACGAAGCCCCGGCGCGCCCGGAGCTGCGCCTCGAGGGCGGAACGAAGGACGCGGACACGCTGGCCGACGAGGTGATCGCCCACCTCGAGAGGGCGGGCATCATCCGGGCCTTGCACCGAGTTCACGACGACCTGGAGAGCAGCGAGGTCACGGCATGAGCTACACGGGTCACAACGGGAAGCCGATCGTGGAGCGGGTGGCCACGGACGACGCGAGCGGCCGGATCGAGGGGTTGGCGCGCGTGCCGATCTCGAAGGCCACCGCGCACGAAGTCATCAGCCTTTCCTACGGTTTCTTCACCCCACTGACCGGCTTCATGGGCCGCCAAGAGGTCGACGGGACCCTGGACAACTTCGCGCTGCCGGACGGAACGTTGTGGAGCATTCCGATCGTCTTCGACATGTCCGCCGACGACATCGCGGAATTCGATATCAAGGAAGGCGCCAGCGTCGTTCTCGACTATCTCGGGGCCCCCATGGCCGTCTTCGACGTCACCGAGATCTACGAATACGACCTCGAGCGCATGGCCGAAAAAACCTACGGCACAACCGATCCCCGACACCCCGGGGTGAAGAAGACCATGGGCTACGAAAACCGGTTCATCGGCGGGGATGTCACGCTGATCAACGAACCCGTTTTCAACGAGCCCTTCGCAGGCTTCTGGCTCACCCCCAAGCAGCACCAGGACGCGTTGGCCGAGCGGCATTGGCAGCGGGTGGTCGCCCACCAGACCAGGAACGTTCCGCACACCGGGCACGAGGCGTTGATGAAACAGGCGTGGCTGGCCGCGAACGAGGATCAGCCCGTCGACAATCTGAACACCGGCGTGCTGGTGAACGCGATCATCGGCCAGAAGCGGGTGGGCGATTACATCGACGAGGCAATACTGTTGGCGCAGAACGCCCTACGCACCAGCGGATATTTTCGCGAGAACGTGCACATGGTGTCCTTCACCCTCTGGGACATGCGGTATGCGGGGCCACGCGAGGCGATATTCCACGCGATCCTGCGGACGAACCTGGGCTGCACGCATCACATGTTCGGGCGAGACCACGCGGGTGTGGGCGATTTCTACCACCCGTACGATTCCCAGAACATCCTCAAGCAGTACCGCGACCAGCTGGGCATCAAGCCGGTGTTCCTGCGGGAGAACTGGTATTGCCCGGTGTGCCTGGAGGTCACCAACTCCGCCCTGTGCGGCCATGATTCACAAGCGCAAAGCTTCAGCGGCAGCCTGATCCGAAGCATCCTGACCGACGAAGTCAAGCCGACGCAGAAGGTGATGCGCCACGAGGTGTTCGAGGTCGTGATGGAGTGCGCCGCAAAGCACGGTCAGGGTTCGCCGTTCGTCACCGAGGAGTACTTGCGGGACAGGCTGCCGGTCTTCACGCTCAACCAATTGGAGGGTTCGTGAGCAGCGACGACAAACACTTCAAGGTCAACGTCTGGATCAACGAGGAGCGGCTGGAGGCGCTGGCGAACGCCGGGATGGCCGACCTGGCCAACGAGGCTTTCGCAGGCATGAAGCTGCTGGAGATATACACCACCGAAGAGCAGAAAAATATTGTCCTGCAACGCTATCCGGGATCCAAGTACGATTCCGCCACCACCCGCTCCATTGAGCTGCTGCCCAAGCAGGCCAAGGACAGGCTGTTGGAGCTGTCGATCGCGATGCATTCCACCGGTCCGGATGTGATGGGCCGCTTCCTCGAGGAAACGAAGCCCTGAGCCGACGGTAGTGCCGCCGCCGCTGTCAGAGATCGGCCAAGCCCGCCGCCAGCAGGACGAGCCCGACCGCGACGAGCAGCGCGGCGACCTCGATGCGACGCCGCGACCGTATCCAGTCCTGCAGCGCGGTCATCGCCGCGCGCGTCGCCGTCGGCGCCAACAGGTAAGCGACCAATGGAATCTCGACAAGTGAGAACGCGATGACGTTGAACATCAGCAGCGCACCCAATTGCGTCATGACCGGCGCTCCGGACGCCAGGATGACCGCCAGGGCGGCCAGGTAATCCACCGACGGCAGCGCGATGCCGAGGCCCGCGGCGGCGGCGACCCACAGGGAACGTCCGTCGAGCAGTCGTCGGAGCCGAGTCGTCAGCCAGGCGGGCCCGGCGCGGTCGCGGTCGGGAGGAACGCCCCGGGATCCCCGCCGCCGGTCCGCGACGATCTTCACCGCCAGTCCCGCGGCGGCCGCCAATGCCAGTGCGCCGATGAGGATCTGCACGCGGGGCAAGGTGAAGTATGTCGAGCGCAGCAGTACGCGCCGGAGGACGAACAAGACGGTCGCACCCACCGTCAACCCCATCGCGAACCCGCCGGCCACAAATGCGAGCAATTGCAGCAGCGGCTTGGGGCGATTGAGCATCAGCACCGTCATGCCGATCCGGAACGGCTCCAGGCTCACGGCAAGGGCCATCACACCGATGGTGAACAACATCGCAGATACCGGACCGGTCAGGCGTCCAGCCGGGTGAACTGTTGCCGTCGGTACCGCTCGACGCACGCGGCCCGCCGGATCTTGCCGCTCGTCGTGGTGGGAATCGATCCGGGCGCCACCAGCACCAGGTCGGCCACGTTGAGCCCGTGCGAGTCCGAAATCGCCGCGGTCACATCGTTCTTGAGGGCGTCGAGGCCGCGCTGCCCGCGCTCGCCGGACTCGCCGCGGTTCTTCAGTTCGATGATGGTCACCAATTTCTCGGTCTCGTCCACCGGCACCGCGATCGCCGCGACGCGGCCGCCGGTGATCGCCTGCACGGTCGACTCGATGTCCTCCGGATAGTGGTTGCGCCCGTAGACGATCAGCAAATCCTTCATCCTGCCCACGATGAACAACTCGCCGTCGCAGAGAAAGCCGAGATCACCGGTGCGCAGCCACGGGCCCTCGGGGGTGCCCGGCGACGGGTCGGCCAGGACGGCGCCGAAGGTGCGCTGCGTTTCCTCCGGCTTTTGCCAATAGCCGTCGGCCACGTTGTCGCCGTGGACCCAGATTTCGCCGACCGTTCCGTGCGGGCACAGCGTGCCGGTGTCGGGGTCCACGATTCGTACCGTCGGTGATTGTGGCACGCCGTAGCTCAGCAGCGGCGAGCCGGTCCGTGTGGAGGACGGCTGGGCGTTGCCCTGCGCCAGCTTCTCCGGGTCGAAGTGAACGACTTTCGGGGCGCCGGCCTGCGCACGGCTGGCCACGTAGACGGTCGCCTCCGCCAGGCCGTAGGAGGGTTGCATCATGTCTTCGCGAAAGTTGTACGGGGCGAACCGTTTACAGAACCGGTCGAGCGTGGCGGGATGAATTCGTTCGGCGCCGCTGACGATGCTGATGATGTTGCCCAGGTCGAGCCCGGCCAGGTCCGCGTCCGTCGACTTGCGCGCCGCGAGTTCGAAGGCGAAGTTCGGTGCGGCCGAGAAGACCGGAACGGCCTGGGCCATCGCCTGGATCCACCGTGCGGGCCGCTGCAGGAACGCGACCGGGCTCGTCAGCACACCGGGGTAACCGCCGAGGATCGGAGCGATGACGCCTTGCATCAGGCCCATGTCGTGGTAGAAGGGCAGCCACGACACGCACACGCTGTCGCGGGGGGCCACGCCGTTGAAATCCGGGAAGTAGGCGGCCATCAGCTGCTGGAAATTCACGTGCAGGTTCCGGTGCGAGACCATGACTCCGGCCGGAAGGCGGGTGGAGCCCGACGTGTACTGCAGGTACGCGATGCTCGGGGCGTCGCTGACGCGGATGCCCGGCGGATTCGGATCGTCGAGGCTCAGGGAGTCGACCTCGATGACGGCCGGGGTCGCACCGTGCGGCCGCTGCAGATATTCGTCCACGGCCGCGGCGGCCGTGGAGGTGGTGAGAACGACGGCCGGCCCGGTGTCGGCCAGGACGGCACTGACCCGCTCGTCGTGCGTGCCCGGCTGCGGAACCATCAGCGGTACCGCGATCAGCCCGGCCTGTATCGCGCCGAGGAACGCCACGATGTAGGGGAGGCCTTGGGGGGCAAGGATCACGGCCCGCTCCCCGCTGCTGGCGGTCCGCGTGACCTCGTGCGCAACGTGCAGGGTCCGCCGATACAGCTGCGCCCACGTCAGCGATTCGGTGACGCCCGCCCAGTCCTGCTCGTAATCGGTATAGAGAAAGGCTAACTCGTCGGGCTGCAGACCGGCGCGTTCCCGCAACAGGGAGACGACGGACGTATGTTGCATGCGGGCCAGGTTACCGCCTCGGCCCTTTCGCGTATGACGGTCGTGCGAGGCCCGGGCCGCGAGAAACCGTGGCGGGCCAAACGGCCTATGCGCCTTACGTTTTCGAACCCGTCGCGCCAGTGTCCCAGGTTCCCGGCATCATCGGCGTGCGGGGGCCGTCGTCGAACTCGTCGACGACGAGTGCGCTCAATCCCGCCGGCGCGGCGGCGGTCTTCGTGGGGACGGTTCCGGCGAACCCCATCGTCGGCGCGGGCCGGTCCGAGGCCGTCGTCGCCGGCTCGGGCTCGAGATCCATGTATTCGTAGCCCCGGCCGAGCTGGGAGACCTTGACCCGTTGCCGGCGCTTCTTCGTCGCGTCTTCCTCCGGCAGGGCCACGGCTTCGGCCTCGGCGGCGTCGGCCGCCGCCGCCCTTCGGGCGCGGGCGCTGGTGCTCGCGGCCCGGCGCGCGTCCGCGGCCAGGCCACCGACCATGTAGCCCAGGCCTTGCATCGCCGCGACCGGCGGTCCCGCCGGTGTGGGCGGCGGGGCGCCGGGCGCGGGCGACGCGGGAGCCGCGGCGGGTGTGGAGGCCGGCGTGGGCGCCGGAGATGGCGCCGGGGTCGGCGTGGGCGGCGGGGTGGGTGCCAGTGCCACGGGGACGAGTGCCGGGGCCGGGATGATCGGCACGATCGGGATGGCGTGCAGCCCGGCCAGGCCCGTCAGGCCCGCCAAGCCTCCGATCAGGGTGGGGACGACCAGCGGGACCACGGCGACGGTCAGCAGCGGCACGATGAGCGGAATCAGCACGATCATCTGCTCGAGCAACGTCTTGATCAGCGCGATGGTGTCGGTGATGACCGTGCCGATCACTTCGATGGTGGTGAACAGGATGGTCCACGCGATCGTCGCGGGGTTGCCCGAGGCGAATGCCGCCGCCAGGTCCGCCGCGACGAAGCTGAACATCTGCCCGAGATAGGCGAAGTACGAACCGAAGTCCATCGGGTAGCCCAGCGCGAACGCGATGTTGAACGGGTTCAAAAAGCTCAACGGGTTGCCCAGTGAAGGCAGCCACGGGTCGAAACCGGAGAACATGGACTGGAAGAACGGATTGTTCATCAGCTGGTCGATCAACGGCTGGATGAACCGGTTGTAGAAGTCGACGAACCCGGTCTTCTCCAGCCAGTCCATCCACTGGTCCTGCGTGTCGGGGGGATACGACGACGACTGCTCCGCCGTGGCGGCCGGCGCGGTGGCCTTCATGACCTCGGGAGCCGGCTCGGCCGGCGGCGCGGTGGCCACCGCGGCGGTCGCCACGCCCTCGTACGTGCTCATCACCGTGGCCGCCTGAACCCACATCCGCGCGTAGTCGGCTTCGTTCACCGCGATCGGAATCGTGTTGATGCCAAAGAAATTCGTCGCCGTCAAGACGGCGTGGGCGGCGTGATTGGCGGCCAGCTCGGGCATCGTCGGCATGGCCGCGAGGGCCACGGTGTAGGCGGTGGCGGCGAGGTCCTGCTGGGCGGCCATGGTCGCGCTGTCGGCGCTGGCCTGCGCCAGCCAGGCGAGATACGGCGCGTGCGCGGCCGCGTACTCCGCGGCGCTCGGACCGTCCCAGCTGCCGGCCTGCACGGCGTCCAGCAGCGCGGTCAGCTCGTTGGCCGTTTCGGCATATTCCACGCTCAGCGAGCTCCAGGTCGCCGCGGACGCCAGCAGCGGGCCCGGCCCCGGTCCGCTGCTGAGCAGCGTCGAATGCACCTCGGGAGGGGAGGCCATCCAGATCGGGGCGGTCATCGCTCGCCGCCGCGCGGATCGGTGTGACGGGAGTGGGCGCGGCGGCACCGCGCCGCTGTGACGGCGGCATTGAAGGCCACCCATGCCGGACGAAACATGGACGTTGACAGCTCTCTCGGGGTACACCCGCCCCGGGTCGCAGTACGCGATGACGCGAGTGTCCTGGCTCTCGGATCGCCGCTCGCCTCGCCTTCCAGCTTTTCAGCCGTGGCCGTTGAGGTTCGCTCCCCGATGACAGTGGCGGGACCGCGCCGGATTCGCACCGGCTTCCTGCGTCGTCATCACCTTACGGGGTGACATTCTTGCATCCCCTCCGAGCAAATGTCGTCAAATCGTCCCAAGGCGGTCGGCGCGGACCGGCGTGCCCGTGTGTCGGCGCCGTTCCAGGATCCGCAGTCCCAGCGAGAACAGCAGCCGGACCTCGGGGTCGGCCAGCGAGGTCGACAGCAGCTTCTCGATTCGCCGCACGCGGTAGCGAACCGTATTCGGATGCACCCGCAATGCCTGTGCGGCCGCGGCGATGTCGCCGAAGGCGTCCAGGTAGGTCCGCAGCGTTTCCGCGAGCACCGGATCGTCTTCGCCCAGCTGCACGATCCGCGGATCGATCAGGCGCTCGTCGCTGCCGACCAGGGTCACGATCTCGTCGACCAGGACGGTGGTGCGCGCTTCGGCCAGCGAAGTCACCTGCCCGAACGAAATGGGATGGCGCTCAGCGCTGTCCAGCACGCGATCCACCTCGACGCGCGCCGCGGCGGCCCCGGCCAGGCCCGCGACCGGAGCCGCGATGGCCGCCCGCAGCTGCACCCCGAGCTCGGCGCGCATGGCGCCGATGGTGCCCCGCACCCAGGAGATGACCGACCGATGCTGCGTCTGGGTCCGGGCCACGGGAAGCAGCACGTACGTTCGTGAACCGTTCGAGGCCACCTGGGCGTCGCGGCGGAATGCGCTGGCGCTCAGCGCAATTATGTCGGCGAGCCGCGCCTGGCCGGCCGAAGCGTCGGCGGCGTCCCACCCGATCAGGGCTGCGGTGGTGTCGGCGGCCAGTCCGAGTTCGCCGGCGATGATCGCGGCGTCGACGGGTTCGTCGGCCAGGCCCAGCAATTGCTGGACCCGCCGGGCGTGGGTGGAGGGCCGGGCCGCCAGCCGCCACATGATGCGGGCGGCCAGCACGGCGGCGCCGCGCAACATCTCCTCGGCGTCGTCGGCCAGCGGTTGTGAGCCCTGCTGCACCCAGATGGTTCCGGCGAATTCGCGCGGGCGCCGCGCGTCGGTCGCGGGCTGGTGGATCCCGAGGGCCAGCCGCGGGCGCAGGCCCAGCTCGGGCCGCTCGTCGACGCGCACCACCTCGGTGCCCGATCGCAGGGCATCGAAGATGCCCCATTGGCCGATCCACTCCAGATGTTCGGGCGGGCCGGCCCTGCCCAGGATGGAAAGGCGCCGCAACTCGTCGGCTTCGTCGTTGGACGCCGAGTAGGCCAAGACATGGGATTGCGCGTCCTCGATGCTGACCATGCCGTGGATGCGGTCGGCGAGCGACTGCGCCAGCCCGAACAAGTCGGTGCCCGAGTCGTCCATCGCGTCGGCGCGGTCGCCGTGATGCTCGAGGACGTGATTGACCAATTGGTAGAGGCGTTCCCACCGGGCGCGCGGCTCGACGGCCACCACCGCCGCGCCCGCCGCGACGGCCGTGCTCACCAGCGCGGGGGAGGGCTCTTTGACGAAGATGGCCACCGGCACGCGCGCGCGCGACTGCCTGCCCATCCATCGCATCGCCTCGTCGTCGGCGACCCCCAACAGGAAGAAGACGTCGGCGGCGCCCGCCGCGGCCGCGAGACCCAGGCGCACGTCGTCGGAGTCGATCAGCGCGGCCGAACCCACCGGCAGGTCCAGGCCACGGGGGGCATCGGCGAGGCTGACCAGGGTCGCGTCCAGCGCGAGCAACAGCTGACCCAGCCCCACACCGGCCATGTTGTCCGATTCTACTATGAATCCAGTCGTGTATTGTTCGATCAGCTAACTCCATGCGCGATCGCCGCGAGGATCCTGGCGTCATGGACGCCGTCACTCAGGTCCCGATGCCGGCCAACGAGCCGGTCCACGACTACGCGCCGCGTTCCCCGGAACGCACCCGACTGCGCGCCGAACTGACCGCGCTGGCCGAGCATCCGATCGACCTGCCGCACGTCATCGGCGGCGATCACCGGATGGGCGAGGGTGAGCGCATCGATGTCGTCCAGCCGCACCGGCACGCCGCGAAGCTGGGCACCCTGACCAACGCCGTGCACGCCGACGCGACGGCGGCGATCGACGCCGCGATGGCCGCCAAAAGCGGCTGGGCGGCAATGCCGTTCGACGAGCGGGCGGCGGTGTTCCTGCGCGCCGCCGACCTGCTGGCCGGGCCGTGGCGGGAGAAAATCGCCGCCGCGACGATGCTCGGCCAATCCAAGTCCGCCTATCAGGCCGAGATCGACTCGCCGTGCGAGCAGATCGACTTCTGGCGCTTCAACGTGGCGTTCGCGCAACAGATTCTGGCGCAGCAACCGATCAGCGGGCCGGGGGAGTGGAACCGCAGCGAGTACCGCCCGCTCGACGGCTTCGTGTACGCGATCACGCCGTTCAACTTCACCTCCATCGCGGGTAACCTGCCGACCGCCCCGGCGCTGATGGGTAACACCGTGATCTGGAAACCCTCGATCACCCAGACGTTGTCGGCCTATCTGACCATGCAGCTGCTCGAGGCCGCCGGCCTGCCGCCCGGGGTGATCAATCTGGTGGCCGGCGACGGCTTCGCGGTTTCCGATGTGGCGCTGGCCGATCGGCGGCTGGCCGGCATCCACTTCACCGGGTCGACGGCCACCTTCCAGCGGCTGTGGTATCAGGTCGGCACGAATATCGGCCACTACCACAGCTATCCGCGCCTGGTCGGCGAGACCGGCGGCAAGGACTTCGTGGTCGCGCACGCGTCCGCGCGCCCGGATGTGTTGTGCACGGCCCTGATTCGCGGGGCCTTCGACTACCAGGGGCAGAAATGCTCGGCGGCATCGCGGGCCTTCATCCCGCAGTCGGTGTGGCGCCGCATGGGTGACGACTTTTTGGGGGAGACGGCCGCGCTGCGCTACGGCGACGTCACCGATCTCGCCAACTTCGGCGGCGCGCTGATCGACCGGCGCGCCTTCATCAAGAACGTCGACGCCATCGAGCGGGCGAAGGGCGCGCCACACGTGACCATCGCCGTCGGCGGCGAATATGACGACCGCGAAGGCTATTTCGTACGCCCCACCGTCTTGCTGTCCGATGATCCGACCGATGAGTCGTTTTCCACCGAATACTTCGGGCCGCTGCTGTCGGTGCACGTCTATCCCGACGACGATTACGACAGGATCCTCGACGTCGTCGACCGCGGTTCCCGGTACGCGCTGACCGGCGCGGTGATCGCCGACGACCGGGACGCCGTGCTGACGGCCCAGCACCGGCTGCGGTTTGCCGCCGGCAACTTCTACATCAACGACAAGCCGACGGGCGCGGTCGTCGGGCGCCAGCCGTTCGGGGGCTCGCGCGGCTCGGGCACCAACGACAAGGCCGGATCGATGCTGAACCTGTTGCGCTGGACGTCGGCCCGCACCATCAAGGAGACGTTCGTCCCCGCCACCCGGCACACCTACCCGCACATGGGCGCCGAGTGATGCCCGGAGTCTTCGCGAGCACCCTGCGCCCGGCGATCCTGGCGGCGGCACGAGGCGACGTGGTGCGCCGCGCCGCCCAGCGGTTGCCGGTCACCCGTCGTGTGGTGCGCCGCTTCGTTCCCGGGGAGACGATCGGATCCGCGCTGAATGGCGTTGCGGCGCTGCGCTCGTCGGGCCGGCTCGTCAGCGTCGACTATCTGGGCGAGGACGTCCTGAGCACCGACGACGCCGACGCGGCGGTGCAGGTCTACCTGGAGCTGATCGACGGTCTGGGCGACCTCGATGCCGGGGGCGACGTGGTGCGGCCGCTGGAGGTCTCGATCAAGTTGTCCGCGCTGGGACAGACGCTGGGGCGCGACGGGCACAAGATCGCGCGGGAGAACGCGTGGTCGATCTGCGATGCGGCCCGGCGCGCGGGTGTGTGGGTGACGGTGGACGCGGAGAACCACACCACCACCGAGTCGACGCTGTCCATCGTGCGCGATCTGCGGGCCGAGTTCGCTTGGCTGGGCGTGGCTTTGCAGGCATATCTGCGGCGCACGCCGGGCGACTGCGAGGAGTTCGCGGCGTCCGGGGCCCGGGTCCGGCTGTGCAAGGGCGCCTACGACGAGCCCGCGTCGGTGGCGTATCGCGGGCGGGCCGAGGTGACGGAGGCGTACCTGGCCTGCCTGCGGGTGCTGATGACCGGGACTGGCTACCCGATGGTGGCCTCCCACGACCCGGCTGTGATCAACGCGGCCAGCGCCATTGCCCGCGAATCGGGCCGTGGCGCCGGCGAATTCGAATACCAGATGCTGTACGGCATCCGCGACGACGAGCAGCGCCGCCTCACCGGGGCCGGTAACCACGTGCGCGTGTATCTGCCGTTCGGCACGCAGTGGTACGGGTACTTCATGCGGCGACTGGCCGAGCGGCCCGCCAACCTGACGTTCTTCTTGCGGGCTTTGGTCGGGCGCTGAGCCGGTCGCGTTGAGTGTGCGCTCACGGCTTCGAGTGTGAGCCTACGGCGGCGACACGCCGATGATCCCAACCCAGGATTCACACGCAAAGCCGACGATTGACACGCAAAGCCGCTTCACTGAGCGCGGCGGGGCCGCGGCCGGTCGCTGGCGAAGCCGCGCACCACGTGGGCGCGCACGAACTCCGCGGCCACGTCGGGATCGTCCATGTCCAGGGTCGACGACGGAGTGCTGAAGAGCGAGAACAGGATCCGTGCGAACCACTCGCCGGCCGCCTCGACGTCGAGATCCTTGCGCACCTCGCCCGTGAGCCTGGCGGCCGACAGGTACGGGGCGAAGAACTCGACGCATTCGCGCAGCAGCACGCGGGCGTCCTTGGTCAGCAACAGGCTGATCGCATCCTCGTCAAAATACTTCTCGGAGGCAATGGTCCGCCGCGCCTGGGTGACGAATACCGCTGCGCGACTGAGCTTGTCCTCCAGCGTGCTGCCGCGGCTCATCGCCTTGGTCATCTCGCGGTAGAACTGCTGCGACGCGTGCTCGGCGCACGCCTCGACAATCGCGGCCTTGTCGCTGAAGTACTCATAGATGGTGCTGCGGGATACCCTCGCTTGCTTGGCGATGTCGACGATCGTCGCCTTGTCCAATCCCTGCTTGCCGAAACACGTGAACGCCGATTCGACGATGAGCTCGCGGGTGTCTGCGGCCTGGGCCGGTTGAGTCGTCACAAGACCAACGTCCCCTCAGCCCGCCGGCGCGAGGATCAGCCCACTGGTGGGCACGCCGGTTCCGGAGGTGACCAGAACGTGTTCGACGTTGTCGACCTGGTTGTGCGAGGTGCCGCGGACCTGGCGCACCCCTTCGGTGATGCCGTTCATCCCGTGGATGTACGCCTCACCCAACAGGCCGCCGTTGGTGTTGATCGGAAGATCGCCGCCTAACGACAGTCGCTCGACGGTGGCGAAGTCCTTGGCCTCGCCGCGCCCGCAGAAGCCCAGTTCCTCGAGCTGGGTGAACACGAACGGCGTGAAGTGGTCGTAGATGAAGGCGGTTTGGATGTCTTGCGGCTTGAGGCCCGAATCGCGCCACAGCTGGCGGGCCACCACCCCCATCTCGGGCAGACCGGTGATGTCGTCGCGGTAGTAGCTCGTCATCATCTCGCCGTTGTAGGCCGCGCCCTGCGCGGCCGCGGTGATGATGGCCGGGGGCTGCCGCAGGTCGCGGGCGCGTTCGGCGCTGGTGACGACGAGCGCGACACCGCCGTCGCTCTCCTGGCAGCAGTCCAGCAACCGCAGCACCGGTTCGACGATCCAGCGCGAATTCTGATGATCTTCCAACGTGATCGGGCGCTGGTAGAACCAGGCGTCGGGGTTTGTCGCCGCATGCTTTCGGTCGACGACGGCGATCCGGCCGAAGTCGGAGTTGGTGACGCCGTACGTCGACATGTACCGCTGGGCGTGCATCGCGACCCAGGCCGCGGGAGTGAGCAGCCCGAACGGCGCGTAATGCGCCATGAACAACGGGGTTTCGGCCATGCTGCGCCCACTGCCGCCGAACCGGAACCCGGAGCGTTCGTTGAAGGCACGCCAGCACACCACGACATCGGCCACGCCCGTGGCGACCGCCATCGCCGCGTGCACCACGGTGCCGGCGGCGGCGCCCCCGCCGTGGTGCACGCGGGAGAAGAAGCTCAGATCGCCGATGCCCACGTTGCGTGCGATGTCGATCTCGTCGCTGGAATCCATGGTGAACGTGACCATGCCGTCGACGTCGCCGGGGGTCAGGCCGGCGTCATCCAGCGCGGCGCTGACGGCCTCGCACGCCAATTGCAGTTCGCTGCGCCCGGATTCCTTGGAGAACTCCGTCTGACCGATCCCCACGATGGCGCAGCTTCCGGGAAGGCTGCCCGGACGCGTCCGGCTCATGCGCCCGGCCCGTCGAGCAGGCTGAGCACCGCGGTGCCGGAGACGTGGTCGCCCAGGCTGTTGGCCCCCGCGAAGGTCACCTCGACAAAGTTCTCGCCCCCCGAGCCTTCACGCTTTCCGGTGACGCTGCCGGTGAACCGCAGCGGATCGTCCGGAAAGCACGGCACGCCCAGGCGAATCGACAGGTTCTTGACCATCGCCTCGGGCCCCGCCCAATCGGTGAGGAAGCGTACGCAATAGCCGTTGGTGGTCAGGATGTTCATGAACAAGTTCGGCGAACCCCGCTGCTTGGCGTAGTCACGGTCGTGATGCACGGGCATGAAGTCACGGGTGGCGATCGCGCCGGCAACGATCATCGTGGTGGTGATCGGGATTTCCAGGGGCGTGACCTCGTCACCGACCGAAATGTCCCGCCACTGCAAAGTGCGGTTCGCGGTGGTCGTCATGCCTGTCCTTCCGAATCGATTGCGCGGCACCGGAATTGGTGCAACACGAGGCCGTCGTCGAACGTCTGGTAGTAGACTTCCACCGCCAAACCGGTTGTCACGTCGGACGGATCGATGCCGGTCAGGTTGGACACCAGCCGCACCCCTTCCTCGAGTTCCACCAGCGCGACGACGTAGGGATAGTCGAAGAACGGGAACTTGGGTTCGTGTGGCATCACGTAGCTGTACACCGTGCCGAGGCCGCAGGCCTCGATCGTGTCCCACTCGAGAGAACGGCAGTGCGGGCACATTGGCCTGGGCGGGTGGCGGAGCTGCCCGCAGCCGCCGCACCGCTGAATCAGGAGTTTGTTCTCCCGCAATCCATTCCAGAAGAATTCGGTGTCCGGGGTGATCGCCGGCGCCAGACGGGCCGCCATCAGTTCGCCGGCCTGAATCGCAGCACCCGGAATCGCTGCCGCCCCAACACTTCGCCGTTCTGGTCGGTGTAGGTGGTCAGCCACGTCAGAAAGAAACCGGTGCCCAGCGCCGTCTTCTTCTCGTCGGAGACCGATTCGTAGACCGTCGTCGCGCTGATCACATCGCCCAGCCGAGGGTAACGCTCGATCTCGAACTCCGAATTGGTCGCCACCGTGCTGGTGTAGCCGGCCTCGTCGAGGAATTCCGTTGGGTTGCTTTTGATCTCGATCGGTGCCCCGCCACGCTCGCCGATTCCCTCCAGTATCGGCGATGGCATCGTCCACGTCTGCAGCATCACCGGTGGCGACACGATGCCGCCGAACCGGGACGAGGCCGCGAACTCCGGGTCGAGGTACACCGGGTTCATGTCGGCCATCGCGTACGCCCAGTGCCGGATCATCGGCTGGTTCACCGGGTCCGGCGCCACCGACGGCTTCCCGGTGCCGCCGGTCGGCTGCCCGACGAGGGCCCGCACCCTGGCGCTGACGGATTCTGGGTCGGTCACGTAGCAAGCCCCTCTCGCAGAACACCTTGATCCGACAGATTGATGCGATCTGTCTCGCGAGATGTGTGTACTCTGCGCCGTCGCATGCTGTCAATACAACAGCAAAGTGCACGAGGAGCTCCGGAATTCGTGCAAGTGACGATTGACGGCGGCCGCTGGGACGGGTACACCAAGTGATCAGATGACCGGAGGAAGCACATGGCCGATTCGCCCGCCCTTGTTCAGTCCTATCCGCTCTACATCGATGGCGACTGGGTCGAGCCGCAGGACGGCCGCTATGACGACATCTCTCCGTCGACTGAGGACGTGATCGCCACCGCGCCCGACGCCAGCGTCGCCCAGGTCGGTGAGGCGATCGCCGCCGCGCGCCGCGCGTTCGACAGCGGACCCTGGCGCACCGTGAGCGCCGAGGAGCGCGCCGGGTGCCTCAACCAGTTGGGCGAGGCGCTGAGCAAACAGGCCGACGACTTCTTCGCGCTGTCCCAGGTGGAGTGGGGCTGCGTTGCCAACGAACGCATCATGCAGATCGACGGCGCCGGCTTCATGTCGATGCACGCCGCCCAGCTGGCCACCCAGTTGAAGGACGAAGAGGTCACCGGGATGGGCGCCGGCACCACGTTGCTGCGCCATGAACCCCTGGGTGTCGTGTCGGTGCTGACCCCGTGGAACTTCCCGCACTGCCTCAACGTGATGAAGCTGAATCATGCTCTGGCCGCAGGCAATACCGTCGTGCTCAAGCCCTCGCCGCTGACCCCGCTGGCCGGGCTGGCGCTCGCGCGGATCATCGACGAACACACCGACATCCCGCCGGGCGTGGTCAACGTCGTCACCCCCTCCGGGGTCGAGGCGGCCAGGTTGCTGACCAGCGATCCGCGGATCGACATGGTGAGCTTCACCGGCAGCTCGGTGGTCGGCCGCCAGGTCATGTCCGCCGCCGGCGACACGATGAAGCGGATCCTGCTCGAGCTCGGCGGCAAGTCCGCGAGCATCGTCCTGGACGACGCGCAGGTCACCGACGAGATGCTGCAGCAGATGCTGTTCGACTGCTGCTCGCTGCACGCCGGGCAGGCCTGCATCCTGCACAGCCGGCTGCTGCTGCCCGATTCGCTGCACGACGACGTCGTCGACCGGCTCGCCGCGCTGGCGCGTGAGGTCAAGGTGGGCGATCCCGCCGATCCCGACGTGCAGATGGGCCCCCTGATCAGCGCGGCGCAGCGGGACCGGGTCGAGGCCCACGTCGCCGGTGCTCTCGACGACGGGGCGAAGCTGGTGACCGGCGGCGGCCGTCCGGCCGGCTTGGACGTCGGGTTCTACTTCGAACCGACGATTCTGTCCGACGTCGAGCCGAATTCGACCATCGCGCAAGAGGAAGTGTTCGGTCCGGTGTTGACGGTGCTGCGCTACCGCGACGACGACGACGCCGTCGCCATCGCGAACAATTCGCAATACGGCCTCTCCGGGGCGGTATGGGGCGGCGACGTCGACCGCGCCGTCGGCGTCGCACGCCGCATCCGTACCGGACAGATCGCGGTCAACGGCTGCGGCCCGGGCGGCGCGCCATTCGGCGGCTTCAAACTCAGCGGGCTGGGCCGCGAGGGCGGCGGAATCGGCGGGCTACACCAGTACATGGAGCCGATGGCCATCGGCGTCCCCGCGTGACGGGCTCCGCTCCACGAAATGCCCTGCGCCAGAGGGGAATCCGACGCCGACCTGGCGCCTTAGCGCTGAGCCCGTCGGGCACCGGCCCGGTCCACCTTTGGTAAACCGTGCGTCCCATGCCAAGCTGCTGACATGGCCATCGAGATCGCCCGCCCCAAACTCGAAGGAAACGTCGCCGTCGGCGAAGACCGCCAGATCGGCTTCGCCGAATTCGGTGATCCGCAGGGCCGCGCGGTCTTCTGGCTGCACGGCACTCCCGGCGCGCGCCGCCAGATCCCCACCGAGGCCCGCCTGTACGCCGAGAACCACAAGATCCGGCTGATCGGCCTGGACCGCCCCGGGATCGGCTCGTCGACACCACATCGGTACGAGAACATCCGCGCGTTCGCCGAGGACCTGCGGACCATCGCGGACACGCTCGGCATCGACAAGATGGCCGTCATCGGCCTGTCCGGCGGCGGCCCGTACGCGCTCGCCTCGGGCGCGGTGCTGTCCGAGCGCGTCGTCGCCGCCGGCATCCTCGGCGGCGTCGCGCCCTTCCTCGGCGACGAGGGGATCACCAGCGGCCTGATGAACTTGGGCAAGCGGGTGGCGCCCCTGCTGCGGCTGGGCGGTGACCCGCTGAGGATCGGTGCGAGCCTGGTGGTCCGGGCGATCCGCCCGGTCGCGAACCCCGCGCTGTATTTGTATGCCGCGATATCGCCCGAGGGCGACCGGCGCCTGCTGACCCGGCCCGAGTTCGGGGCCATGTTCCTCGACGACCTGCTCAACGGCAGCCGCAAGCAGCTGGCGGCCCCCTTCAACGACATCATCCTGTTCACCGGGGACTGGGGATTTCGGCTCGACGAGGTCAAGGTCCCGGTGCGCTGGTGGCACGGCGACAGCGACCACATCGTGCCGTTCGCCCACGGCCAGCACGTCGTGGCCAGGCTGCCCGACTGCGAGCTGATCGTGCTCCCGGGCGAAAGCCACCTCGGCGGGCTGGGGCGCGGCGAGGAGATCCTGTCCACCCTGATGAAGATCTGGGACGAGCGGGGCTGACCTCGTCCGGCGCCGGGTAGCCTGCTGACGTGCTGCTGGCGTCCCTTGATCCCTCGGTCCTGACCGCCACCGATGTCGCCGACGCGGTGCGCATCGACGGCACCGTGCTCAGCCGCAGCGACCTCGCCGGAGCCGCGACGTCGGTGGCCGAACGGGTGGGCGGCGCGGGCCGCGTCGCCATCCTGGCCGCCCCGACCGCCGCGACGGTGCTGGCCGTCACCGGCTGCCTGATCGCGGGTGTGCCCTTCGTCCCGGTGCCCGCCGACGTCGGCGCCGCCGAACGCCGCCACATGCTCACGGACTCGGGAGCCCAAGCCTGGCTCGGGGCGGCGCCCGACGAGACCGGGGGACTGCCGCACATCCCGGTGCGGCTGCACGCCCGCTCCTGGCACCGCTATCCCGAGCCCTCGCCGGACGCCACCGCGATGATCATCTACACCTCGGGCACCACCGGGTTGCCCAAAGGGGTGGTGCTGAGCCGGCGCGCGATCGCTGCCGACCTCGACGCGCTGGCGCAAGCCTGGCAATGGACGGCCGACGACATCCTGGTGCACGGTTTGCCGCTCTTTCACGTGCACGGCCTGGTGCTGGGACTGCTCGGCTCGTTGCGGATCGGGAATCGCTTCATCCACACCGGGAAACCGACGCCGGAGGGCTACGCCGCGGCCCGCACCGACTTCGGCGGCACGCTGTTTTTCGGCGTGCCCACCGTGTGGTCGCGGGTCGGGGCCGACGAGGCGGCCGCCCGGGCGCTGGGCCCGGCGCGGCTGCTGGTCTCCGGAAGCGCACCGCTGCCGGTTCCGGTGTTCGACCGGTTGGCCGCCCGCACCGGACACCAGCCCGTCGAACGCTACGGCGCCTCGGAATCGCTGATCACCATTTCGACGCGGGCCGACGGCGAGCGGCGCCCGGGGTGGGTCGGCCTGCCGCTGGCCGGGGTGCAGACGCGGGTGCTCGACGACGACGGCGGCGCGGTGCCGCACGACGGCGAAACCGTGGGAAAGCTCCACGTTCGCGGTCCGATGATGTTCGACGGCTACCTGAACCGGCCGGACGCCACCGCCGAGGCGTTCGACGCCGACGGCTGGTATCGCACCGGTGACGTCGCCGTCATCGACGGCGGGGGGATGCACCGCATCGTGGGACGCGAGTCGGTCGACCTGATCAAGTCCGGCGGCTACCGCATCGGTGCGGGCGAGATCGAGACGGTGTTGCTCGGCCATCCGGGCGTGCAGGAGGCCGCGGTGGTCGGGATGCCCGACGCGGACCTGGGTCAGCGCATCATCGCCTACATCGTCGGATCCGCCAACGGCGACGAACTGATCGACTATGTCGCGCAACAACTTTCGGTACACAAGCGGCCACGCGAGGTGCGCGTCGTCGACGCACTGCCCCGCAACGCCATGGGCAAGGTCCTCAAAAAGGAGCTGCTGTCCGACGGCTGAGCGCCTTGCGCGCGAGCCTACCCACACCGCGAATTTCAGCGCGATTCTTCGCAGTCCCGTTACGCCCGCGGTCCGAGCGGCGGCAGGTACCGTCGTAACGGTGCAAGGACGGAACGTACCCCCCGCCGGCGCCGCCGCGACCGTCGTAACGGCGCCCACGCCGATGCGGCGGATCGCCATCGCCTGCCTCGTGGGCTCGGCGATCGAGTTCTACGACTTCATGATCTACGGGACCGCCGCGGCACTGGTGTTCCCGATGGTGTTCTTCCCGCACCTCAGCCCCTCCGGCGCCACGATCGCCTCGATGGGGACGTTCGCGACGGCTTTTTTGTCCCGGCCCCTCGGTGCGGCGGTGTTCGGATACTTCGGGGATCGGCTGGGGCGCAAGAAGACCCTGGTCGCCACGCTGCTGATCATGGGCGTGTCAACGGTGTGCGTGGGCCTGGTCCCCAGCTCCGGGGTGATCGGTGCCGCCGCGCCGCTGATCTTGGTCGCGCTTCGGCTGCTGCAAGGATTCGCCGTAGGCGGCGAATGGGCGGGGTCGGCGTTGCTGAGTGCCGAATACGCCCCGGCCGACCGGCGCGGCCGATACGGCGTGTTCACCTTGATGGGCGGCGGCATCGCGGCCGTGCTGAGCAGTGCGACCTTTCTCGCGGTCAACCTCACCATCGGCGAGGGCAGTGCGGCGTTCCTGCAGTGGGGATGGCGGGTGCCGTTTTTGCTCAGCGCGGTGTTGGTCGGGCTCGCGCTGTATGTGCGCCTGAACATCGAGGAGACCCCGGTGTTCGCGGAGGAAAAGGCGCGGCAGCTGATCCCCAAAACCCCGCTCGCGGAGCTGCTGCGCTTGCAGCGCCGTGAGATCGCGCTGGCCGCGGGCAGCATCCTCGGCGCGTTGGGGTTCATCTACATGGCCCACACCTATCTGGCCATGTACGCGCACTCCCACCTGGGGTATTCGCGCAACTTCATCTGGTTCGTCGGCGCGCTGTGCGGGGTCGCGAGCATGGCGTTCATGGCGCTCTCGGCCACTCTGTGCGACCGGCTCGGGCGCCGTCGCATCATGCTGGTGGGGTGGAGCTGTTGTCTGCTGTGGTCGTTTCTGGTGATGCCGCTGCTGAACACCGGCAAACCCCTGGGGTACGCGGTGGCGATCGTCGGCATGTGCACGGCCGCGGCGATCGGCTCCGGCCCGACGGCGGCGTTCATCCCCGAACTGTTCGCCACCCGCTACCGCTACAGCGGAACGGCGCTGGCGCAAAACCTCGCCGGCATCGTCGGTAGCGCGTCGCCGCCGCTGATCGCCGGGACCCTGCAGGCGACATACGGCAGCTGGGCGATCGGATTCATGCTGGCCGCCCTCACAGCGGTCAGCCTGGCGTGCACCTACCTGCTGCCCGAAACCAACGGCACGGCGCTCGGCGTCGGTTAGTTGGCGTGCAGGTCCTCGTTGAGGGCGATGCCCTGGCCGCCGCGGGCCACCACCTCCACGGCCCCGCTCAGCGAATTGCGCCGGAACAACAGGTTATTGCCGCCGGAGAACTCCCGCGCCTTCATCTGTTTGCCCTCGGGTGTGATGACCTTGGTGCCCGCCGTGACATAGAGGCCGGCTTCCACGACGCAGTCGTCGCCCAGTGAGATGCCCAGGCCGGCGTTGGCGCCGAGCAGGCACCGCTTGCCGATCGAAATGACCTCGGTGCCACCGCCGGACAGCGTGCCCATGATCGAGGCCCCACCGCCGACATCGGAGCCGTCGCCCACCACCACGCCGGCCGAGATGCGGCCCTCCACCATCGACGCTCCCAGCGTGCCGGCGTTGTAGTTGACGAAGCCTTCGTGCATCACCGTCGTCCCCGGGGCCAGGTGGGCGCCGAGGCGCACCCGGTCGGCGTCGGCGATGCGCACCCCGGTCGGCAACACGTAGTCGACCATCCGCGGGAACTTGTCGACGCCGTAGACCGTCACCGGTCCGTGGCGGCGCAAGCGGGCCCGCACGGCCTCGAACCCCTCGACGGCGCAGGGCCCGCGATTAGTCCAGACCACATTCGTCAATACCCCGAACAAGCCGCCGGCGTTCAGCCCGTGCGGCGCCACCAGCCGGTGCGACAGCAGATGCAGCCGCAGGTAGGCGTCGTAGGCGTCGGCGGCCGCCTCGTCGAGCGAGCCGATCACCGTGCGCACGGCGACGGTCTCGGTGCCGCGGTCGTCGTCCCGGCCGATCAATGCGGTCAGTTCGGGGGGAACGTCGGACAGCGCGAGTCGCGACGTGGCACCCGTGCCCGATCCGGTCAGTTCCGGTGCGGGAAACCATGTGTCGAGGATCGATCCGTCGGCGGCCAGCGTTGCCAGCCCGATACCTGCAGCTCCAGTCACGGCGGTCAGGTTACTTCCTGGGTGGTTGCGTAGGTCCGTCCACCCTGCACGGCAACGCGGAACCGGACGCCGCGAAATACACGGAGTGCACCGCCGCCTGTGAAACGCTGGCCCGCGCAACGTGATTCGGAGGCCCTGGCCGCGCGGCCGCTGCGCTGTGCGTGTCGAGGCCCACCGTCTTGCCAGGTCAACCGCGTGAACTCGGCCGTTTCGGGGTACCTCGGTCCCGGGGATCGGCTGGTCACGTCCTGAGCCTGGTGGGGAGCCACCGGCGCGGGTCCGCAAGGGGCCGGCTCGTTTAGAGAAGGAGAACACCATGTCCTTTGTCACCACACGGCCCGAGGCGCTGATGGCCGCGGCGAGCATGCTCGAAGCGCTCGGCTCCTCGATGGACGCCCAAAACGCCGCCGCCGCGGCGCCCACCACGAGCATCGCCCCGGCGGCGGCCGACGAAGTGTCCGCGCTGCAGGCCGCGCAGTTTTCCGCCTACGGCGCCTGGTATCAGCAGGTCAGCGCCCAGGCGAAGGCGATCCACCAGACGATGGTCAACAACCTGGACACCAGCGCCGGTTCCTATGGCGAGACCGAAACCGCGAATCGGGTGACGACCGCCGCCTCGTCGCTGTCGCCGTTTGCCGCCGGACCGACTGCGGCCGCCGACCCCCCGCCCCCGGGGAGCACCACCCTCGGGACCGGGATCGGGTGGGGCCAGAACGTCGGTGCCGCCGCGTCGGACTTCATCACCCTGGGGGAGGGGCAATTCGCTCCCGTCGTCGGCGCCTCGGGGATTCCCAACTTCACTCCCGGGCTCACCTCGGCGTCAGCGCCCGCGCCGGCGGCCCCCGCCGCCGTGGGTGCCGCGCCGGTGCTGGCGAGCATGGGCCGCGGGCCCGCGATCGGCGCGTTGTCGGTGCCGCCCAGTTGGGCGGCCGGCGGTGTCCCGTCGGTGAACGCCACCCCGACGCAATTGGTCGGTGCGGGCTTTACCAGCGCCGCGCCCCACGCCGCGCCGGTGACGACCGTGCCGGGCGGCCTGCCGTCGATGGCCACGAGCGGACGCGGCGGATATGGCCTCGGCGCGCCGCGCTACGGGGTCAAGCCGACCGTCATGCCCAAGCCAGCCATCTAGCACCCCACGAACCACAACCGAGAATAGGAGCGACGCAATGTCTTTCGACTTTGGAGCACTTCCCCCCGAGATCAACTCCCTCCGCATGTACACCGGGGCGGGGGCGGCGCCGATGATGGCCGCCGCGGCGGCCTTCAGCAGCCTCGCCGACGAATTGAGTACGACGGCCTCGGCCAGCCAGTCGGCGATCTCTAACCTGACCGGCGAGGAGTGGATCGGGCCCTCCTCGTCCGCAATGGCCACCGCGGTCGAGCCATACATCACGTGGATGCACACCACCGCCGCCCAGCTGCAACAGGCGGCCTCCCAGGCCATGGCGTCGGCCGCGGCCTACGAGGCGGCATTTGCGATGACGGTCCCGCCCCCGCTGATCGCGGCGAACAGGGCCCAACTCGCGGCCCTGATCGCAACGAACGTCTTGGGTCAGAACACCGCGGCCATCGCGGCCACCGAGGCGCAGTACGGCGAAATGTGGTCCCAGGATGCCGCCGCGATGTATGGCTACGCGGCGGCGTCGGCGGCCGCGGCCAAGTTGAGCCCCCTGACCTCGCCGGCGCCGACGAACAACCCGGGCGGACTTGGGGCGCAGGCCGCGGCCGTTTCCCAGGCCGCGGCCACGGGCGCGCAGACGAGCGGCCTCCAGCAGACCGTCACCAACGCGCCCAACGCGGTTCGGGCACTGGCGGCCCCGCTGGCCGACCCGCCGTCGGCACTGAGCGGGCTGGACAGCTTCTTGGGCAACCCGGTGGTGAACAACGTCGGCAACGCCGGTTTCGACGTGGTGGCCTGGAACGTGTTCAACACCATGGTGTCCAACATCCTTTACAACCACACCCTCGACGTGGCGGCGGCCACCGGCACGGCCAGCGATGTGGGGGGTGCAATCGGCGGCGGCATGTTGGTGGGCGCGGCGGCCCCGGCGAGCACCGCGGGCGTCGGCGCCGCGCCGGTGCTGGCGAGCATGGCGTCGGCCTCACCGGTCGGCGGCTTGTCGACGCCCGCCGCGTGGTCCGCGGCCACGCCTGCGCCTGCCGCCGCGACGGCCGTGGGTTCGGGGTGGACCGCGCCGGTCGAAGAGCCGCACACGACGTGGGCGACGGGCATGCCGGCGGTGGCCTCGGCCGGGCGCGGCGGCTACGGCATGGGCCCGCGTTACGGGGTCAAGCCGACGGTGATGCCCACGCGGTTGCTCGTGTAGCCGCTACGCCCGGCTCCGCCGCGCTTGCGATCGCCACTGGGTCAGATGGTGGCGACCCGCCGCGCCCGGCTCCGCCGCGCTTGCGATCGCCACTGGGTCAGATGGTGGCGACCCGCCGCGCCCGGCTCCGCCGCGCTTGCGATCGCCACTACCCTGAGACCGTGCTGGACTTACGCGGGGATCCGATCGCGCTGACCGCGGCGCTGGTCGACATCCCCAGCGAATCGAGGAACGAGGCGCGCCTGGCCGACGAGGTCGAGGCCGCGCTGCGCGCTCAGACCTCCGGCTTCGAGATCGTCCGCAACGGCAACGCCGTGTTGGCGCGAACCCGACACCAGCGGCCGTCGCGGGTGCTGCTGGCCGGCCACCTGGACACCGTCCCGGTGGCCGGAAACCTGCCCAGCCGTCACGAGGGCGGCGAGCTGCACGGCTGCGGCACCGCCGACATGAAATCCGGGGACGCCGTGTTCCTCCATCTCGCCGCCACCGTCGCCGAACCCGTGCACGATCTGACGCTGGTGATGTACGACTGCGAGGAAATCGATGCGGCGGCAAACGGTTTGGGCCGCATCGAACGCGAACTGCCGGACTGGCTGGCCGCGGACGTGGCCATCCTGGGCGAACCGACGGGCGGCTACATCGAAGCCGGTTGCCAGGGCACCCTGCGCGTGGTCGTCAGCGCCACCGGGACCCGCGCCCACTCGGCGCGATCCTGGTTGGGGGACAACGCCATTCACAAACTGGGTGCCGTGCTCGAACGGCTGGCCGCATACCAGGCGCGCAGCGTGGACATCGACGGCTGCACGTACCGCGAGGGCTTGTCGGCCGTGCGCATCGACGGCGGGGTGGCGGGCAACGTCATTCCCGATGCGGCCGCGGTGACGGTCAACTTCCGCTTTGCCCCGGACCGGTCGGCGCCCGACGCGCTGCAACACGTGCACGACGTGCTCGCCGGACTGGACGTGCACATCGAACAGACCGACGCCGCGGCCGGGGCGATGCCCGGGCTGTCCCAGCCCGCCGCCAAGGCGTTGGTCGAGGCGGCGGGCGGCAACGTGCGGGCCAAGTACGGCTGGACCGACGTCGCGCGGTTCGCCGCGCTGGGTATACCGGCGGTCAACTTCGGCCCCGGCGACCCGAATTTGGCGCACCGGCGCGACGAACGCGTGGCGGTCGCCAACATCACCGCGGCGGTGGACATGCTGCGCCGCTACCTGGCCGGCTAGCCGCCGCAGCGTCGAGCCTGCGCGGCAGCGTCGGCGGCGGCCGCGTGCATCCCGATCGAGGTCAGCTCGTCCGACACCGCCCGCAACGCCTCGGCATCGCCCGCAGTGAGCGCGCGGGCGTGGGCCAACGCGATTCTGCCCACGACACAATCGATCTCGTCGCAGAGCCGGGCCAACGGATCGCCGGCCCGGCTGTCGCCCAACCGCACGGCCTCGTGCCAGACGCGCACCGCCACGGCGCGCTGACCGCCGCGCTCGGCCGCGCGGGCGGCCTCGCGCGCGGCGGCCACCGCGCCGTGCGAGTCGCGCAGCAACGCCAGCCGCCACGCGCGCGCCACCCCGAGCTCGGGGGCGAACAATGCCGACTTGGTTCCGTGCCGGGATTCGGCCCTGCTCAACGCTTTTGCCGCGGCGGCGGTATCTCCGAGCTGGGACAGCGCGGTGGCCAGCAGCGTCAGCGACAGCGGCCCCCACGAATAGCCGGTGCGTTCCAGGGTGGCGGTCGCCGGGATCAAAATATCTGCCGCGGAAGCGAATTCGCCGCCGGCAAGCAGCACATGCGCCAGCAGCACCTCGCCGATCGCGCGGCCCGGCTGCTGCAGTTCGGCGAAATCGGTGAACTGCCGGGCCAATTGGCGGGCCTCGTCGAGCCTGCCCGCCATCAACAACGTGGTCGTCTGGCCCAGCCCGATGGTGAAGCGCAGCAGCCCGGGATGTTCGGCTCCCAGGGCGCGCTGCGCCAACGGCTCGACGTCACCGAACCGGCCCCGCCGCGCCGCGCACAACGCGGCCGCGCTGCCGGCCCAGGCCACCGCCTGGTCGTCGGCCGACGCCGAGGCCAGCACCTCCTCGGCGACCTTGACCGCGTGCCCGACGTTGCCCGCGTTCATCGCGAAGGTCGCGCTCAGCGCGTCCAGCGTGGTCCGCGGCCCGGCATCCGCGACGCGATTGCGAACGGTCCGCAAGAACGCCGTCGCACGCTCCGGCTCGCTCAGCATCCAGAACTGGTTCGCCGCCCGCAGCAACGCCCACTCCATCAGGGCGGCTTCGGTCAATCCGGCGGAGTCGACGTCGGCCAACAGCGCATCGGCCTCGCGGCCGCGGCCCTGCCATCCCAGCGCGTGCGCGAGCGCGAGCCGCGCCGCCAGCCCGCCGGAGCGCTCGAGCGCCGAGCGGGCCAGCCGCTCGCCCAGCGCCATGTCACCCAGCCTCAGCGACTGCTGCGCGGCGGCGACGACGTCGGCGGGCCGTCGGCGCGCGTCGCTGTCCAGCGCCAACGACATCACCCGCAGCCGGTCGCTGAGATGCTCGGATGGACGCTGCGACAGCAACGTGACCAGCTCGGTGCGTCGTTGTCGCGCGTCGTCGGGGTCGAGCGCGGCCAGCGTCCGCTCGGCGAACAGCGGGTGGGCCGTGTAGACGACGGGGTCCTCGGAGGCCCCGCCCCGCACCCGGGTCTCGGCGGCGCCCCACTTGACCGCCTCGGCCACCGCGCCGTCGCCGGCCAGCACGGTCAGGTCGGCGAGCGACAGCGGCTCGCACACGGCGAGATACTCCAGCACCGACCGGGCCGGCGCGGGCAGCTCGGCGAGGAAGGCGTCCACCTCCGCGGGCGGCGTCGTCCCGCCGGGCGGCTCGATATCGATCCGGTCGAGCAGGCCGTCGCTCCACAGCGCGGCGATCGCATCGGGGGAGGCGTCGGCGCGGGCGGTGACGATCAGCCGCACCGCCCCGGCCCGCGCCAGCTGGTAGACGAGCGTGGCCGACAGCACGTCCAGGTGGTGGGCATCGTCGACGACGAGCAGCAGGTCGTCGCCGCCCAGCGAGGCGCGCGCGGCCCGCAGCAGCGCGGCCGGCTTGCCGATGTCGGCGATCTGCACCAGGTGGCTGAAGGCCCCGAAGGGCACCGCGCGTTCGGTCGGGGTGCCGGTGACCCAGCGGACGAGCGTGTCGGGATGTTGACCGGCGAAGTGCTCGGCGGCCACGCGGGCCAAGGTGGATTTGCCGACGCCGTCGGGCCCCAACACCGCCGCTCCCCGGCCCCCCGCGGCCAACGCCGCATCCAGCCGCTCTGAGGCCGTCGCATGTTGGGGGACGTTCCATCGAATCGGCACTGCCGGATTTTATGGCGCGCGGGCCCGCCGGCACGGCGAAAGCCCCACATATGAGCGGTGATCGCAATTGGTCTACCTTTGGCGGATATGCCCGGGGAACGCGATTCAGCCCGCGAGTGGGCGGTGTGTGTGTACTGCGCGTCCGGTCCGCAGCATCCCGAATTGCTCGGTGTCGCTGCAGAACTCGGCGAGTCGATCGCGGAGCGCGGCTGGACGCTGGTGTGGGGCGGTGGCCGCGTTTCGGCGATGGGCGCGGTGGCGAGCGCGGCGCGGGCCCGCGGGGGCCGGACCGTCGGCGTCATCCCCCAGGTCTTGATGCGGCGCGAGATCGCCGACGCGGACGCCGACGAGCTGATCGTCAGCGACACCCTGCACGAGCGCAAGCAGATCATGGAAGACCGCGCCGACGCGTTCATCGCGCTGCCGGGCGGCATCGGCACCCTCGACGAGTTGCTCGACACCTGGACGACGGCCTACCTCGGTCTCCACGACAAACCCATCGTGCTGCTGGACCCCGTCGGCCACTACGAGGGGCTGTGGACGTGGTTGTGCGGCTTGCTCGACACCGGTTACGTCTCCCAGGTGGCGATGGACCGATTGGTGCTGGTCGACAAGGTGGGCGCGGCGCTGGACGCGTGCGCGCCCGGCTGAGCCCGCCGGCCGGTCCCAGCCCCTACTAGGCTTTCCGCCGAGCTTGACTTTTTCCAAACGAATCGAGGGGATCACGTGTCCGATCGTGACGGGGGAGCGCGCACGGCGGTCAAACTGACCGACATCGCATCTCGGGTGCCGGCCGTGCTGGCCGACCTGCCGGTGATCGCGCGCGGCGTGCTGACCGGGCTGGCGGCCCAGCCGGGGTCCAAGAAATCGATCGGCACGGTGTTCGCCGACCGGGCCGCCCGCTACGGCGACCGGATCTTCTTGCGCTTCGGCGACCAGCAACTGACCTACCGCGACGCCAACGCGGCCGCCAACCGGTACGCCGCGGTGCTGGCCGCCCGCGGCGTCGGCCACGGCGACGTCGTCGCCATCATGCTGCGCAACTCGCCCAACGCCGTGCTGGCCATGCTGGCCGCGGTCAAGTGCGGTGCGGTCGCCGGCATGCTCAACTACCACCAGCGCGGCGAGGTCCTCGCGCACAGCCTCGGCCTGCTGGAGGCCAAGGTGCTCATCGCCGAGACCGATCTGGTCAGCGCCGTGGCGGACTGCGGGGGCTCGGGCGGCACCCAGACGCTGACCGTCGAAGACCTCGAACGGTTCGCGGCGAGCGCCCCGGCCACCAACCCGGCGTCGGCGTCGGCCGTGCACGCCCGGGACACCGCGTTCTACATCTTCACCTCGGGCACAACCGGTTTCCCCAAGGCCAGCGTCATGACGCACCTGCGCTGGCTGAAGGCGCTCGCGGCGTTCGGCGGCATCGGGTTGCGGCTCAAGAGCTCGGACACCCTCTACTGCTGCCTGCCGCTGTACCACAACAACGCGCTGACGGTCGCGTTGTCGTCGGTGATCACGTCGGGAGCGACGCTGGCGCTCGGCAAGTCGTTCTCGGCGTCGAAGTTCTGGGACGAGGTCATCGCCAACGACGCGACGGCGTTCATCTACATCGGCGAGGTGTGCCGGTATCTGCTCAACCAACCGGCCAAGCCGACGGACCGAGCGCACAAGGTCAGGGTGATCGCCGGGAACGGCCTGCGCCCGGAGATCTGGGACGAGTTCACGAAACGGTTCGGCATCGCGCGCGTCTGCGAGTTCTACGCCTCCAGCGAGGGCAACGCCGCGTTCATCAACGTCTTCAACGTGCCCCGCTCCACCGGTGTCTTCCCGATGCCGTTGGCCTACGTCGAGTACGACCCCGACACCGGTGCCCCGCTGCGCGGCGACGACGGGCGCGTGCGCCGGGTGCCGGCCGGGGAGCCGGGCCTGTTGCTCAGCCCGGTCAACCGGCTGCAGCCGTTCGACGGCTACACCGATCCGGAGTCCAGCGAAAAAAAGTTGGTGCGCAACGCTTTTCGTGAGGGCGACTGTTGGTTCAACACGGGCGACGTGATGAGCCCGCAGGGCATGGGACACGCCGCGTTCGTCGACCGGCTGGGCGACACCTTCCGCTGGAAGGGCGAAAACGTGGCCACCACCCAGGTCGAGGCCGCACTGGCATCCGATGACTCCGTCGAGGACTGCACGGTCTTCGGGGTCGAGGTGCCGCGCACCGGCGGTCGCGCCGGGATGGCCGCGGTCAAGCTGCGCGACGGCGCCGAGTTCGACGGGCAGTCGTTGGCCCGCGCCGTCTACGAGCAGCTGCCCGGCTACGCGCTGCCGCTGTTCGTGCGCGTGGTCGAGTCGATCGAGCAGACCACGACCTTCAAAAGCCGCAAGGTGGAGTTGCGCGAGCAGGCCTACGGTCCCGACGTCGAGGACCCGCTCTACGTGCTGGCCGGACGCGACGAGGGCTACGTGCCGTTCTACGACGAGTACCCCGACGAGGTGGCCGAGGGTAAACGCCCGTAGGGCCGGCCGCGCCGATCGGTCGGTCGCGAGCGTAACCACACTGCGAGAGGGCGAGTCGGATTTCGCAGTGCCGTCACGCTCGCGACCTGGCACTGCACGCTGTTCAGCGACCAGGCACCATAGACGCGTGCAATCGTCGTTCTGCGGCCGTCCCGTGTCAGCCGATCGCGCGCTGATCATGGCGATCGTCAACCGCACCCCGGACTCGTTCTACGACAGGGGCGCGACCTTCAGCGACGAGGCCGCCCGGGCGGCCGTGCACCGGGCCGTGGCCGACGGCGCCGACGTCATCGACGTGGGTGGCGTCAAGGCCGGCCCGGGCCAAGAGGTCGACGCCGACACCGAGATCGCCCGGCTGGTGCCGTTCATCGAATGGTTGCGCGACGCCTATCCCGACCACGTGATCAGCGCCGATACCTGGCGCTCGGAGGTCGCCAAGGTGGCCTGCGCGGCCGGGGCGGACCTGATCAACGACACCTGGGCAGGCGTCGACCCCGCCCTACCGGAGGTGGCCGCGGAGTTCGGGGCGGGTCTGGTCTGTTCGCACACCGGCAACGCGCAGCCGCGCACGCGCCCGTTCCGGGTGAACTACGGAACCGCCACGCGCGGCGTCGTCGACGACGTGATCGCCCAGGTCACCGCCGCCGCCGAGCGGGCGGTCGCGTGCGGGGTGGCCCGCGACCGGGTGCTCATCGACCCGACGCACGACTTCGGCAAAAACACCTTCCACGGGCTGCTGCTGTTGCGGCACGTCGGCGATCTCGTCGATACCGGGTGGCCGGTGCTGATGGCTTTGAGTAACAAGGACTTCGTCGGGGAGACTCTGGGTGTGGAATTGACCGAGCGGCTCGAGGGAACGTTGGCGGCCACCGCGCTGGCCGCGGCCGCCGGTGCGCGGATGTTTCGCGTGCACGAGGTCGCCGCCACCCGCCGGGTGCTGGAAATGGTGGCCTCGATCCAGGGGACGCGCCGGCCGGCCCGCACGGTGAGGGGGCTCGCATGACGATGTCGGACCTGGTCGCGGGCGATCTGGCCAGCGACGGGTTGCTCGCCGCGAGGCCGGGGGACACCTGGCTGGCCGACCGCAGCTGGAACCGTCCGAGCTGGACCGTCGCCGAGCTGGAGGCGGCCAAGGCCGGGCGGACCATTTCGGTGGTGCTGCCGGCCCTCGACGAGGAAGACACCATCGAGTCGGTGATCGACAGCATCTCACCGCTGGTCGACGGGCTGGTCGACGAGCTGATCGTGTTGGACTCCGGCTCCACCGACGACACCGAGATCCGGGCGGTCGCCGCCGGCGCCCGCGTGGTCAGTCGCGAGCAGGCGCTGCCCGAGGTGCCGATACGGCCCGGCAAGGGCGAGGCGTTGTGGCGGTCGCTGGCGGCCACCCGCGGCGACATCGTGGTGTTCGTCGACTCCGACCTGATCAACCCGCACCCGATGTTCGTGCCGTGGCTGGTCGGCCCGCTGCTCACCTGCCCACCCTCCCGCGGCATTCACCTGGTCAAGAGCTTCTACCGGCGGCCCCTCAACGTCGCCGACGTGGGCGGCAGCGCGGGCGCGACCGGCGGCGGGCGGGTCACCGAGCTGGTGGCCCGGCCGTTGCTCGCGGCGCTGCGCCCCGAGCTGGGCGCTGTGCTGCAGCCGCTGGGTGGCGAATACGCGGCCACCCGCGAATTGCTGACGTCGGTGCCGTTCGCCCCGGGCTACGGCGTGGAGATCGGACTGCTGGTGGACACCTTCGACCGGCTGGGGCTGGACGCGATCGCCCAGGTCAACCTGGGCGTGCGGGAGCACCGCAACCGACCGCTGGCCGAGCTGGGCGCGATGAGCCGCCAGGTCATCGCGACCCTGCTGTCGCGCTGCGGGATCCCCGACTCCGGGGTCGGCCTGACCCAGTTCGTGGCCCACGGGCCCGACGGCGAGGGCTACACCCAGCACACCTCGCCGGTGTCGCTGGCGGACCGGCCGCCGATGCAGGCGATCAGGCCCCGATAGCCGCCGACGCCGTCACGCTGCGCATCGCCGTGTCGGCGGCATAGGGCAGTATCGATCCCGTGGCGTTGGTGTTGCTGTACCTGGTGGTCCTGGTGCTGGTGGCGATCGTCCTGTTCGGCGCGGCCAGCCTGTTGTTCGGTCGCGGCGAGCAGCTGCCGCCCCTGCCCCGGGGGACGACGGCGACCGTGCTGCCGGCCTACGGGGTGACCGGCTCCGACGTCGACGCCGTCAAGTTCACCCAGACGCTGCGCGGATACAAGACCAGCGAGGTGGACTGGGTGCTGGACCGCCTCGCCCGCGAGCTGGAGGCCCTGCGCGGCCAGCTGGCCTCGGTCGTGGAGGCGCACGCCGCGCCCGCCGCCGACCAGGACACCGAGGACGATTCGGCGGAACCCGGCGAGGGCGAGGATCGTCAGGACTGAATGTGAGTGAAGACGAGCTGGTTCGGTGCAGCTGGGCGGCCATTCGGCCCGGGCCGGACTTCGAGATGTACCGCGATTACCACGACCAGGAATGGGGCCGCCCGCTGCACGACGGGGTGGCCCTGTTCGAACGGATGAGCCTGGAGGCCTTTCAGAGCGGCCTGTCGTGGCTGATCATCCTGCGCAAGCGGGAGAATTTCCGGCGCGCGTTCTCCGGGTTCGACATCACGACGGTCGCCGAGTACGGCGACGGCGACGTGCAGCGGCTGATGGCCGATCAGGGAATCGTGCGCAACCGCGCCAAGATTGACGCGACGATCGCCAACGCGCGCGCGGCCGCGGAGCTGGGTACTCCGGCGGACCTGGCGGAGCTGCTGTGGTCGTTTGCGCCGTCGCCGCGGTCACGCCCGGCCGACGCATCCGAAATTCCCTCGGCCACTGACGAATCGAAGGCCATGGCCCGTGAACTCAAGAGGCGCGGGTTCCGCTTCGTCGGTCCGACCACCGCCTACGCGTTGATGCAGGCAACCGGCATGGTCGACGACCATATCCGGGGTTGCTGGGTGCCCGCGACCGCCCGCTGAGCACACAGTTGTGGGTCTTTGTACGAGCGGTGACCTGGATAGGGAACAATGGAGGGGTGATAAGTCAGTTCGTGGCCGGGCATGGCTTGAAGTTCGCTGGCCGGGCGTGCTCGGTGCCGACCAGGTCCGCGCGGGCGGGCCAGCTCGAACCTGGAGGGAGCACTCGATGGCGGCGATGAAGCCCCGGACCGGAGACGGTCCTCTTGAAGCAACGAAGGAGGGGCGCGGCATCGTGATGCGGGTACCACTTGAAGGTGGAGGTCGACTGGTCGTCGAGCTGACGCCCGACGAAGCCGCTGCCCTCGGTGACGAACTCAAGGGCGTCACAAGCTCCAGCTAGGGCTTGCCGCCGAACGATTCGGCGGTGCTACGCACACACCTTCCGATAGATCTCCAGGGTCTGCTCGGCGACGTGGGCCCACGAGAACTCCTCGACGCAGCGTTGGCGTCCTGCCTTGCCGTAGCGCTGCGCTTTTCCGCGGTCGGCGACGAGCTCGTTGACCGCCTCGGCCAGTCCGGCCCGATAGCCCGCCACATCGCCGGGGTCGTAATGCACCAAAGTCCCGGTGACCCCGTCGGCGACCACCTCCGGGATCCCGCCCACATCCGAGGCCACCACCGCGGCCCCGCAGGCCATCGCCTCCAGATTCACGATGCCCAACGGCTCATACACCGACGGGCACACGAAAACCGCTGCGGCCGATAAGATTTCGCGCAACTCGCCGATGGGAAGCATTTCCCGGATCCAGAAGACGCCGGTGCGTGCGCGGGCCAGGCCGGCGACCGCATCCCGAATCTCCTCGGCGATCTCCGGGGTGTCGGGCGCCCCGGCGCACAGCAGCACCTGCGCCTCCGGGCTGAACCGGTGGGCGGCCGCCACCAGGTGCGCGACGCCCTTCTGCCGGGTGATGCGGCCCACGAACACCACCAGGGGACGGTCCGGATCGACACCCAGTGCGGCCAGCATCGACTCGCCCTGCGATGGGGCCGCCGGGCACCACACGTCGGTGTCGACGCCGTTGCGGATGACGTGCACGGCTCCGGGATCCAGCGCGGGGTAGACGCGCAGGATGTCCTCGCGCATCGCGGAGCTCACCGCGATGACCGCGTCGGCGGCCAGCGCCGCGGTGTGTTCGACCCAGGTCGAGATCCGGTAGCCCCCGCCGAGTTGTTCGGCCTTCCACGGGCGCAGCGGCTCGAGCGAATGCGCGGTCAACACGTGCGGGACGTCATAGAGCAGCGCGGCCAGGTGCCCGGCCATGCCGGTGTACCAGGTGTGTGAATGCACCACGGTGGCCGCCGACGCCGCGTTGGCCATCAGCAGGTCGGCGGACAGCGTCGTCATCGCCGCGTTGGCGCCCTGCAACCGCGGGTCGGGCTGGTGCACCTGCACGCCCTGGGCGCCCGGCCGGGGTGCCCCCATGCAATGCACGTCCACCGCGCACAGCCGGCGCAATTGGCTGACGAGTTCGGTGACGTGTACGCCCGCCCCTCCGTAGACCTCTGGGGGGTATTCCCGAGTCATCATCGCCACCCGCATACCCGCACGGTAGTTCCGCGACGGGGAGGGCCGCGAGCCGGGCGGCACCCTCGGTGCGCCCGCAGCCAAATACCTTGACGGACAGCCCCACAGAACGCGGGCAATAGCCCCTTCCCCCTGGCAGCGTTTCGCGGCGGCCGATAGGTTTGACACCATGAGGGAAGCACCACACGTGCTGGGCATCGTCCTGGCCGGCGGTGAGGGCAAGCGGCTGTATCCGCTGACCGCGGATCGCGCCAAGCCCGCGGTTCCCTTCGGGGGCGCCTATCGGCTGATCGACTTCGTGCTGTCCAACCTCGTCAACGCCCGCTATTTGCGGATCTGCGTTCTGACGCAGTACAAGTCGCATTCACTGGACCGTCACATTTCACAGAACTGGCGGTTGTCCGGCTTGGCCGGTGAGTACATCACCCCGGTGCCCGCGCAGCAGCGGCTCGGTCCGCGCTGGTACACCGGTTCGGCCGACGCGATCTACCAGTCGCTCAATCTGATCTACGACGAAGACCCCGACTACATAGTGGTTTTCGGCGCCGACCACGTGTACCGGATGGATCCCGAGCAGATGGTCCGGTTCCACATCGACAGCGGGGCGGGCGCGACCGTCGCCGGCATCCGGGTGCCGCGCAGCGAGGCCACCGCGTTCGGGTGTATCGACTCCGACGAGTCCGGGCGCATCCGCCAATTCGTGGAGAAGCCGCTGGATCCGCCCGGCACCCCGGACGACCCCGAGACGACGTTCGTGTCGATGGGCAATTACATCTTCACCACCAAGGTGCTCATCGACGCGATCCGCGCGGACGCCGACGACGACCATTCCGATCACGACATGGGTGGTGACATCATCCCGCGACTGGTCGACGACGGGATGGCCGCGGTGTACGACTTCAGCGACAACGAGGTGCCCGGCGCGACCGACCGTGACCGGGCCTACTGGCGTGACGTCGGAACTCTCGACGCGTTCTACGACGCACACATGGACCTGGTGTCGGTGCATCCGGTGTTCAACCTCTACAACAAGCGCTGGCCGATCCGCGGCGAGTCGGAGAACCTGGCGCCGGCCAAGTTCGTCAACGGCGGTTCCGCGCAGGAGTCGGTGGTGGGCGCCGGCAGCATCATCTCGGCGGCCTCGGTGCGCAACTCGGTGCTTTCGTCCAACGTTGTGGTCGACGACGGCGCGATCGTGGAGGGCAGCGTGATCATGCCCGGCGCTCGCGTCGGCCGTGGCGCGGTGGTGCGCCACGCGATCCTGGACAAGAACGTGGTCGTGGGGCCGGGCGAGATGGTCGGGGTGGACCTGGAGAAGGACCGCGAGCGCTTCGCGATCAGCGCCGGCGGTGTGGTCGCGGTGGGCAAGGGCGTCTGGATCTAGCTCGGTCAAACACCGCGAACCGTGCCTCGGCGCCGACGCGACGAAAGTCGTTGATCCGCAACACCGTTCGTCGCGCCTGGTGGCGGCGACGCCGGGCCAATACCGTCGGTGCGCCGGCTACCAGAGGTAGGGAACCAACCGGTAGCGCACGCGCTCGGCGTATTCGCGGTACCCGGGCAACTCGTCGAAGAGGAGCTTCTCTTCGTCGAAGATGCGCAGCGCGAGCACGATGGTGCCGGGGATGACGAAGAGCAGCCCCCAATACGAGTCGAGCGCCAGGGGGATACCGATCATCATGATCACGTTTCCGACGTACATCGGATGGCGCACGAATCGATACAGGCCGCCGGACACCAAGGTCTGGTCCGCTTCCACCGTGACCGTGGCGCCGGCATAACTGTTCTGGACGATCACCAGCATGGCGATGCCGAGCCCGGTCGCCACCAGCAGATCGCCGAGCAGCGACAGCCAGACCGGTACCGACGACCAGCCGAACCGATGATCGAGCGCGCTGAACACCATCGTCGCGAAGAGACCCAGGAACGAGGCGGTGATGATGAACTTCTGCGAGGTTCGGGGTTCGGCCCGCGGGCCGGCACGCATGCGCCGCTGCAGGGCCGCGGGGTTGGCCCTGCTCAGGTAGACCGTGGGCACGATCGTCGCCACCGTGAACACGGCGATGAAAACCCACGCCTGCCAGTAGTGCAGCGTGCCCGCCGGCAAGAGCAGGATCAACACCCACGAGAGAATGCCTCCGAGGGATGTCGTCGTCACGCGGATCCCGGTTTTCATCTCGCTCCTAGCAGCGTAGATCGCGGCGCCGAAAAGCCAGGGCGCCCAGAATTACCAACCCTACGTCGATGGCCAGTAGCCATAGCAAGGGCACGGCGTTGAAATCGGCGCCAATTCTCGGGATGTGCCCGAACGGTTCGAGGTCGAGCAACCACTGCGGGAACCGGGCCAACGATCCGATCAGGTACAAAGCGATGAAACCGATCAGCACGCCCCAGGCCACCGGTGTGAACCGCGGCGCGACGCCGAATACACAGAGCGTCACGGCCGACAACAGCCAGACGGCCGGGAGTTGGACCGCCGCGCTTGCGACGACCATCGCGAGTTTGCCGCCCACATCGCCGGCCGCGATGCCGTAGACCACTCCGGCGGTTACCCCGCAGGCCAGCATCGCGAGCGCGGATCCACCCAGCGCGGTCACCAAATGGCTCGCGAGCCAACGAGTTCGCGACACCGCGCCGGCCAGCACCGTTTCGGCTCGCTGGCTGGATTCTTCCTGGTGCAACCGCAACGTGAGCGAAACGGCGAACGCGGCGGCCACCATGCCCATCATGGCGAAAGCCACGGCGATGAAGGCCTGCTCGAGGGCGCTGGTGCCGCCCATCCGCGCGACGATGTCGCGGGCCGGACCGCTGTCGCCCAGCTCGTCACCGATGCCGTGCACCACGCTGCCCACCAGCAATCCGTACAGGCACAGTCCGACCGTCCACAACAGCAGCGCGGCCCGGTCGAGACGCCACGTCAGCCCGAACGTGTTGCTCAGCGCCGGCGCGGCGGTCGCGGGACCGGGCCGCTCCGCGATGAGCCCCGCGCCGACGTCGCGGCCGGCGAGCAGCCAATACGCCACCATGGTCAACGCGGACGCGGTGACCAGGTGCAGCATCAGCACCCACCAGCGATCACCCGCATACGGTTTGACCAGTAGCGACCACCCCAGCGGAGACAGCCACGACAGTGTGCCCGACCCGGCGTCGCCGACGGCGCGCAGCGTGAACGCGGTTCCCAGGACGGCGAACGCGGCACCGCGGGCGAACCTGGCGCTGGGCGACAACTGCGCGGTCACCGCGGCGACCGCGGTGAACACCAGGCCGGAGCAGGCCAGCGCCGCACCGAACGCCAGCGACCCGGCCGCCGGGACGTCGGTGCTCAGCAGCCCGGCCGCGCCGATCGCGCCCGTGCCGAGCGAGGCCCCGAAAGACAGCAGCAGCGCCGCGCTCAGGCTGGCGTAGCGGCCGATCGCGGTCGAGTCCACCAACTCGGTCCGTCCGTTCTCCTCGTCGGCGCGGGTGTGCCGGATCATGGTGAGGATGACGGCCACCGCGATCAGCACGTGGAACATTCCGGCCTTCCAAATCCCCACGGCGCCAAGGCTGTCGCTGTAGACCTGGCCATACAGCGCACGCTGGGCCGGGCTGGCCATGATGGAGGCGGCGAACCCGGCACGGGCGGCCTCGGTGGGGTAGATCTTTTCGATGCTGCCGACGTACACCGTCGCCAGCGGCACCGACAGCAGAAACACCCACAGCGGCAACGAGAGCCGATCCCGGCGCAGGTAGAGCCGCAACATCGCAAGCGTTCCGGAGAAGTTCGAACTGCGCTGGGGCGCAGGCGATGCCGACGCGTAAGGCCGGTCCAGTGTGGTCGCGCTCATGACAACGACACCTTTTGCGCATCGCGCCCGTGCCGGCCGTCGCCGCCGGACGCGTCTCCGGACGTGTCATAGTGGCGCAAGAAGAGCTCTTCGAGCGTCGGCGGCTGGCTGACGAGACTGCTCACGCCGGCGTCACCGAGGACGCGGATGAGCTCACCCAGGCTTTCGCTATCGACCTGGGCGCGCAGCGTATTACCCTCGACGCTGATGTCCTCGACGCCCTTGATCCGCCTGAGATCGCCCGGATCGCCGGTCATTTCGGCCCTGATCGCGGTGCGGCTCAGATGCCGCATGGAGCTCAGCGAACCACTTTCGATGGTCTTGCCCGCCCGGATGATCGTCACGCGTTCGCACAACGCTTCCGTTTCGGCCAGGATGTGGCTGGACAACAACACCGTCGTGCCCCGGTCGCGGGCCTGCGCCACGCACTGTTGAAACACGTTCTCCATCAGCGGGTCCAGTCCACTGCTGGGCTCGTCCAGGAGCAGCAGCCTGGCATGGGACGAGAACGCCGAGATGAGGGAGACCTTCTGGCGGTTGCCCTTCGAATACGTGCGGGCCTTCTTGTGCGGGTCCAAATCGAAGCGCTCGATCAGCTCCGCGCGGCGCCGCTTGTCGATGCCGCCGCGCATGCGGGCCAGCAGGTCGATGGTCTCTCCACCTGTCAGCGACGGCCACAGCGTCACATCACCAGGAACGTAAGCGATTTGACGATGCAGCGCAACGGATTGGGTCCAGGGATCACCGCCCAGCAACCGCACGCTACCGCTGTCGGCCTTCACCAGGCCCAGCAGGATGCGGATGGTGGTGGACTTCCCGGCGCCGTTGGGGCCGAGGAATCCGTGGACCTCCCCCTCCCGCACAGTGAGATCGAGGCCATCCAGCGCCCGCACCGCGCCGAATTTCTTGGTGAGACCCCGGATTTCGATTGGGGCGGAGCCGACTGAATTTTCAGGTGCCATGGGATTCTCCTTGATCTTCGGCAGCCAGGAACGCGTCGTACATGGTTCGGTCGGTCAGCAGCCCTTCGGTATAGACCTCGAGGGCGGGCAGGATCATGTCGCGCGAGTAGTCGCGCAGCACCGCGCGCAGATCCGTTGGTGTTTCGTGCATTTGGATGTAGAGCAGGAATCCGCCGCCTCCGGTGATCGCCAGATACCTGGCCCGGGCCTGGGGATCGCGGCTGGGTTTGATCGTCCCGGCGCGCACGCCCTCTTCCATGTACCCTTCCGTGTTGTCAATCATCCTGCGCCACATCATGTTCGCCAGATCGCCGCCGGTCTGCATGCTGCGCACCAGGTATGCCATCAGTGGTGCGTAGTCCTCGATCTCTGCCAACTGGGCGAACCAGGTGGCCGGGTCGTTGGACTGGATAGCCTCGGACTTGGTGTTGCGGATCTTTTCGGCGATGTAGTCCTCGCAGGCCTTGCGCAGGCCCTCCTTGGAGCCGAAGTGGTGGATCACCAGCGCGGCACTCACGCCCGCCGCTTCGGCGATGGCGCGAAGCCCGACACCGAACCCGTGCTCGCCGAACTGCTCGATGGCCGCATCGCGGATCCGGGCGGCGGCCGTCAGGTCGGCTGAACGCATGTTCAGTACACTAAACACGCGTTCAGCCCGCGGTCAAGGACGACCCGCGTCAAGAATTCGTAAAAGTGCGAATCAGTCGCGAACGGCGGCCAGGATGCCGTCGCCGAGCGGCACCAGCGCCGGGGTGAGCCGCTCGTCCTCGGCGATGAGGCGGGCCGCCTCGCGCACCGCCACCACCTCGGCGTCGCGGGCGGCCGGATCGCCGGCCCGCCCGCCCAGCGCGGCCCGGTGCACCACGATCACGCCGCCCGGGCGCAGCAACCGGACGCCCTCGACGACGTAGTCCGGCTGATCGATCGGGTCGGCGTCGATGAACACCAGGTCATAGGACTCGTCGGCGAGCCGGGTGAGCACCTCTTGGGCGCGGCCGCCGATCAGCCGGCTGCGCGACGGTCCGATGCCCGCCTCGGTGAACGCCTGCTTGGCCAGCCGCAGGTATTCGGGCTCGATGTCGATCGTGGTCAAGACGCCGTCGTCGCTCATGCCCGACAGCAACCACAAGCCGCTGACACCCGCGCCGGTGCCCACCTCGGCGACGGCCTTGCCACCGCTCAGCTTCGTCAGCATGCTCAACAACGCCCCGACGGCCGGCGTCACCGCGCCCGCCCCGATGTCGACGGCCCGCTCCCGGGCGGCGGCCAGCAGCGCGTCCTCCGATATCGATCCCTCGGCGTGGGCAAACAGCGATTCGGCCCGGCTGGGCGCCGTGTGGCCAGGGGCTTCTGCGTCGGTGCCGTCCATGCCCGCAGCGTATTCCAATTCATCGCACGAACGGACAGGCGCGCCTGAACCGCACGCTGGCGACACGCCCAAGAGGCCAGGCGCGTTTAAGGTCACCGCGCGGTGGATATCTCCTGCACAACGCAGGGCACGAAACGGTTTCTCAGGCGCAGCTCAGATTGTTCATATACCGCACATACGCCGATACGCGACGGTGTCCGTATGGATCGCGGAGCGCGTTGGACTGGGAATACCGAATGGCAGCTGCCTGTTGCCGTCAATGACGAAGTGCCACTGGGTGGCGCACCCGATTCGGAGGAATTGATCATCACCACTCTTCTCAGTCCGTCCAGCATGTCGCACGCGCAAGAGCGCCCCACCGACGAGTGGGTGGAGCCCTCGGATGCCCCGCAGGGGACCGCGGTTTTCGACGCGACCGGGGACAAGGCGGCCATGCCGTCGTGGGACGAGCTGGTACGCCAGCACGCCGACCGGGTGTACCGGCTGGCCTACCGGCTTTCCGGCAATCAGCACGACGCCGAGGACCTCACGCAGGAGACCTTCATCCGGGTCTTCCGGTCCGTGCAGAACTATCAGCCGGGAACGTTCGAAGGGTGGCTGCACCGCATCACCACCAACCTCTTCCTCGACATGGTGCGCCGACGCGCGCGCATCCGGATGGAGGCGCTGCCCGAGGATTACGAGCGGGTGCCCGCCGACGAGCCCAACCCCGAGCAGATCTATCACGATTCACGGCTGGGGCCCGATTTGCAGGCCGCGCTCGATTCGCTGCCGCCGGAATTTCGCGCGGCCGTCGTCCTGTGCGACATCGAAGGCCTGTCCTACGAGGAGATCGGTGCCACCCTGGGCGTGAAGCTCGGGACCGTCCGCAGCCGCATCCACCGCGGACGCCAAGCCTTGCGGGACTACCTGGCCGCCCACTCCGGTCGGCAGGAACTGCGCGCCCAGTCGGCGTAGGCAGCGTCGCCCCGCCTGTCTCGGCAGCGGAGCGATCAGGTAGATATTCAGCGGCTTTGCGCCCGTAGCTGCGGTATTGCGCACCGGCTCGCGCTACATTCGAGAGGAGGCGGCAATGAGAATGAGTGGCAAGGAGCTGGTAATGCCCGATCGAGGACATGTGTTCCGCCGCGCGTTCTCCTGGCTTCCCGCCCAGTTCGCCTCCCAGAGCGACGCGCCCGTGGGCGCACCCCGCCAGTTCGGTTCCACCGAGCACCTGTCCGTCGAGGCAATCGCCGCGTTCGTCGACGGCGAGTTGCGGATGAACGCTCACCTGCGGGCCGCGCATCACCTGTCGATGTGCCCCCAGTGCGCGGCCGAGGTCGACGATCAGAGTCGGACGCGCGCGGCGCTGCGCGACTCCCACCCCATCCGCATCCCCAGCACGCTGCTCGGCATGCTGGCCGACATTCCCTACGACTCGCGCGACGACTCGACCGCGCCGGCCTCCGACCCCTTCGCCGACCGCGAGGCCCGCGAGCGGCGCCGGCGCCGATAGTCGGACCCGCTGCGTACTGGCCCCACACGCTCGTTCATGTCGCCCTACGGCGCGCCGTGGATACTAGGGTGGACACGGACAACGCCGGCGCCGCGTATATAGGCCGGTAAAGGCCCGTCTCGAGCGCTCAAGTAGAGGATCCAAAAGGGATAACGTGACGTCCGACCAAGGCTTCGACCGAAGCAATGACAGCGGCAATCGCCTGGCGCCGCGCCCCGTCTCGCGTCCGCCGGTCGACCCCGCATCGCGTCGGGAGTTCAGTCGTCCCGACGGGTTGCGCGGGTCGTTCGTGGCCGAGCGCGTCCGCCCGCAGAAGTACCGGGACCAGGCCGAATTCCGGCCGAGCGATCGTCCGGCCGACCCCGTCCTCGAGGAGGCGTTCCACCGGCCGGAGGGTAGCCCCGATTCGCTGCAACGCCACCCCGTGGACGTCGGCGCGCTGGCCGCCGAGAAAAACGGCGGGGAGCCCGACGAGTTGGACGACCCCTGGCGCGACCCGGGGGCCGCGGCGGCCCTGGGAACGCCGGCGGTCGCGCCATCGACGTCGCGCTCCGCCCTGGGCTACGGCGGCAAACTGGGCGTGCGCGACGTGCTGTTCGGCGGCCGGGTGTCCTACCTCGCGCTGCTCGTGTTGGCGCTCATCGCGTTGGTCATCGGCCTCGTTGGCGGGGTGGTGGGCCGCAAGACGGCCGAGGTCGCCGAGGCGTTCACCACCTCCAAGGTGACGCTGTCGACCAACGGCAACGGGGAAGGCCCGGCCGGGCGCTTCGCCAAGGTGGCATCCGCGACCGCGAACTCCGTGGTGACCATCGAGTCCAAGAGTGACCAGGAGGGCATGCAGGGCTCCGGCGTCGTCATCGACGGGCGCGGCTACATCGTCACCAACAACCACGTCATCTCCGAGGCGGCGAACAACCCCAGCCAGTTCAAGACCACCGTGGTGTTCAACGACGGCAAGGAAGTACCGGCCAACCTCGTCGGGCGCGACCCCAAGACCGACCTGGCGGTGATCAAGGTCGACAACGTCGACAACCTGAGCGTGGCGCGCCTGGGCGATTCCGACAAGGTGCGGGTGGGTGACGAGGTCCTCGCCGCGGGTGCGCCGCTGGGGCTGCGCAGCACCGTGACGCACGGCATCATCAGCGCGCTGCACCGGCCGGTTCCGCTGTCCGGGGAGGGCTCGGACACCGACACGGTGATCGACGCCCTGCAGACCGACGCGTCGATCAACCACGGCAACTCGGGTGGCCCGCTGATCGACATGGATTCCCAGGTGATCGGCATCGACACCGCGGGTAAGTCGTTGTCGGACAGCGCAAGTGGGCTCGGCTTCGCGATCCCGATCAACGAGGCCAAGGAAGTCGCCCAGACCTTGATCCGGGACGGAAAGATCGTGCACCCGACGCTGGGCGTCAGCACCCGCTCGGTGAGCAATGCGATTGCGTCCGGCGCCCAGGTCGCCAACGTGAAGGCGGGAAGCCCGGCGCAGAAGGGCGGCGTCCTGGAAAACGACGTCGTCGTCAAGGTGGGTAACCGCAAGGTGGCCGACGCCGACGAGTTCGTGGTCGCGGTGCGGCAGCTGACCATCGGCCAGGATTCCCCGATCGAGGTGGTCCGCGATGGCCGCCACGTCACCCTGACGGTGAAACCGGACCCGGATAGCGGCTAGATGTTCGCCAACGTCGGCTGGGGAGAGATGCTCGTCCTCGTCGTGGTCGGGTTGGTGGTCCTCGGCCCCGAACGGCTCCCCGGCGCCATCCGATGGTCGGCCAACGCACTGCGTCAGGCGCGCGATTACCTCAGCGGTGTGACCAGTCAGCTGCGCGAGGACCTCGGGCCCGAGTTCGACGACCTGCGGGGTCCGCTCAGCGAATTGCAGAAGCTGCGCGGCATGACCCCCCGCGCCGCGCTGACCAAGCACCTGCTGGACGGCGACGACTCGTTCCTGACCGGAAACTTCGACAGGCCGGTGAACGGCGCCCCGCCGGAGACGCCGCCACCCGCGCCTCCCACGCCGGCGAACGGGCAGACGCTTGGGGCGGAACAACAGACGGGCGGCCGCACTCCGTTCGACACGGACGCGACCTGAACCGGTTTCAGCGGCCTTTGGGATCGAGCCCCAGCGATACGCCGGCCAGCCCACGCCGACGCGAGGACAAACTGTCGGCCACCCCGCGCAGCGCCTTGCCCACCGGCGAATCGGGCGCGCTCAGCACCAGCGGAACGCCGGAATCGCCCGCGGCCACCAGCTCGGGATCCAGCGGGATCTGGCCCAGCAGCGGCACATCGGCGCCGACCGCGCGCGACAACCGCTCGGCCACCTGCTCGCCGCCGCCCTCACCGAACACCTTGAGCGTGGAGCCGTCCGGCAGCGTGAGCCCGGACATGTTCTCCACGACGCCGGCGAGGCGTTGGCGCGTCTGCAGCGCGATGCTGCCAGCCCGCTCGGCGACCTCGGCCGCCGCCAGCTGTGGCGTCGTCACCACCAGAATCTCCGCGTTGGGGATCAGCTGAGCCACCGAGATGGCGATGTCGCCGGTCCCCGGCGGCAGATCGAGCAGCAGCACGTCCAGGTCGCCCCAGTAGACGTCGGCCAGGAACTGCTGTAGCGCGCGGTGCAGCATCGGCCCGCGCCACACCACCGGAGTGTTGCCCTCGGTGAACTGAGCGATCGAGATGACCCGCACCTCGTGCGCGATGGGCGGCAGGATCATCGACTCGACCTGGGTGGGCCGGTCGGTGGTGCCCATCATCCGGGGGATGGAATGGCCGTGGATGTCGGCGTCCAGCAGCCCGACGGACAGGCCGCGGGCCGCCATCGCCGCGGCCAGGTTGACCGTGACGGTGGACTTGCCGACCCCGCCCTTCCCGGACGCGACCGCATAGACTCGCGTCAGCGAATTCGGTTGTGCGAACGGGATAATCGGCTCGCGGGCGTCACCGCGCAGCTGCTTGCGCAGCTCGGTGCGCTGTTCGTCGCTCATCACGTCCAGGGTGACCTTCACCGCGCCGGTGCCCGGGACGTCTGAGACCGCCTGGCTGACCCGGTCGCTGATCTCGTTCTTCTTCGGACAGCTGGCGGTGGTCAGATAGATCGCGACGTGAACCGAGCCGTCGGGTTCGGTGTCGATGCTTTTGACCATCCCGAGATCGGTGATGGGGCGCCGCAGTTCGGGGTCGATCACCTTCCCCAGTGCGGTGCGGATCGCCGCGCTCAGGTCGGCTGCGTCAGAAGAGTCGTGGCTGGACATCACCGCCGAGTGTAGGCGTGTGCGACGGAGCGGTTTATTGGCGACCCGCTGCGCCCGGCTTTGCCGTGCTTGCGATCGCCGCGGGGTCAGTTGGCGGCGACCCGCTGCGCCCGGCGTTGCCGCGCTTGCGATCGCCGTGGGGTCAGTTGGCCGGGCCCGGCGCGGGCTTATGCGGCGCTGACGCATTCGGCGCCGCCGGGGGAGCGGCCGGCTTGGGCGACGGTGCGGCTTGCGGCGCAACCGGGGGTGCCGGCGGCGCGATTGGTGCCGGGGGCGCGACGACATCCGGAGGCGGCGGAGCGAACGGCGGCGGCGGAGCGAACGGCGGCGGCGGCGCGAAGGGCGCAGGCGGCGCGAACGGCGGCGGAGCCCCCGCTGGCGCCGCGCTTTGGGTGCCGATGCAGATCACGGTGCACCCGGGAAGTTGGGTCGGCGCCTGCTGAGGCGTGGGAGACATCCAGGGGAACATCGGCGGCGGACTGACCATCGCCGGGCTGCTCAGGTCGATCAGCGGCACGCGCGCCAGCGGGTCGTCCATCGGCAGGCCGTTGATGTTCATCGGCAGGTTGGGCCCGAGCCCCTCGGGATGCTCGAGGTGCGCGTCGCCCAGCGGCGGCGGCGGTCCGGTCATCGGCGGCAGGTCGACCGGGACGACGCCCGTGGCGTAGGCCGCCGCCCAGCCCAGCACGTTCTGCGCGTAGGGCATCGAGTTGTTGTAGCGCAGAATCGCGGCCAGCACCTGCGACTGATCACGCAGGTTCAGCCCGCCGCTGCACAAGTACCGGGCGGCCGCGAGCGTCGAGTCGAACAGGTTCTGCGGGTCGGCGACGCCGTCGCCCTTGCCGTCGGAGGCGTAGCGCGCCCAGGTCCCCGGCAAGAACTGCATCGGTCCCATCGCGCGGGCGTAGGTGACGCGATTGCCGGCGCTGCTCTGGATGATGACCTCGTTGCCGGGCAGCGTGCCGTCCAGCGACGGGCCGTAGATCGGGTTGATCGCGGTTCCGCGTGCATCCACCGCACCGCCGCCCGCGTGGCCCGATTCGATGCGCCCGATGCCGGCCAGCAAATTCCAGCTGACGCCGCAACCCGGGGCGGCGACGGCCATCTTCTGCTCCGCATTGCGGTAGGCGGCCAATGCGATGCTCGGAATGCCCAGTGCGCCACGCGCATTGACGATCATCGCCGGCGGCGGCGCGGACAGCGCGGGCTCGGCGACGTGAAAGGCGGTGGGGCTGCGGTCGATTGGGACGATGGCGGGCCCGGAGAGGTCCGGGAAGGAGGGCGAGACCGCGGCCACCGGAGTGACGGCGGCGTGGACCGGCGGCATGTGCGCCGGAAGTTCAGGAGCCGCCCCGCTGACGGCACCCGCGAAGACCAATGGAGTAATCATGGCGACGCCGAATATCGGCTTGCGCGTGTTCCGAAGTGCTCGCTGCCGCACAGTCGCGGCGGCCGGGCTCGCACCCCGGCTTCCCCCTATGCGCACTCGACCGTCCTAGTGTGAGCTGGGCGTACTTTCTGTTAGCTCGGTGAACCAGATCACCATACATAACTCTTGTGACACGAGTGGCGCAATGGTTGAAGAGGTTCTCACCTGGATTTCTTAGCCGCGCGCTCCAAGTTGTCGCCCTGCCGCGGAGGCCCCGAGTCCGGGGTCCCGGGCTGCAGATTGGCCAGCCTTTCGCGCAGGTCATCCAGCTCGTGGCGCAGGTATTCACGCGTCACCACCTCGCCGACGGCCAGGCGTAACGCGGCCAATTCGCGGGCCAGGTACTCGGTGTCGGCCTTGGTCTGGGCGGCGCGACGGCGGTCCTCTTCGAGCGTGACGCGGTCGCGGTTCTCCTGCCGGTTCTGCGCCAGCAGGATCAGCGGGGCCGCGTAGGCGGCCTGGGTCGAGAACGCCAGGTTCAGCAGGATGAACGGGTAGGGGTCCCAGCGCACCGTCACCGCGAACAGGTTCAATGCGATCCACACGAACACCACGACCGTCTGCAGCAAAAGGTAGCGGCCGGTGCCGAAGAACCGCGCGATGGACTCGGTGAATTGCCCGACGGTCTCGGGGTCCAGCCGCGGCGAGTATCTGCGCGATGTCCGCGGGGTGTACAGCCCTCGCGGAGCCGTGGATTTGCTCACGAGGATCCTCCCAGTCCTTCGAACCGGCCGGCGGTGTCGAGTTCTTGCATGTCCACGCGCCAGTCGTGCGGCAGCAGGTGATCCAGCAGGTCGTCCACCGTGACCGCGCCCAACAGGTGGTTCTGGTCGTCGACGACGGGACCGCACACGAGGTTGTACGCGGCGAGGTAGCGGGTCACGGCGACCAGCGGAGTCTCCGGTGTCAGCGTGAGCAACTCGCTGTCGACGATCCCGCCGACCAGCTCGGCCGGCGCCTCGCGCAGCAGCCGCTGCAAGTGCACGCAGCCCAGGTAGCGGCCCGTCGGCGTCGCCGTCGGCGGCCGCGCGACAAAAACCATCGACGACAGGGCGGTGCTCAGGTCCGGATCGCGGACCCGTGCCAGCGCCTCCGCGACCGACGTGTCGGGGGTGAGCACCACCGGATTGGAGGTCATCAGGCCGCCCGCGGTGTCCGGCGAATGCGTCAGCAGCCGGCGCACGGGGGCGGACTCGTCGGGGTCCATCCGGGTCAGCAGCATCTCGGCGTCGGTGGGGTTCAGCATGCCGAGCAGGTCGGCGGCGTCGTCGGGATCCATCTCCTCGAGCACGTCGGCCGATCGCTCGGTGCCCAGCTGCGAGAGGACCTCGGCCTGATCCTGCTCCGGCAACTCCTGCAGGATGTCGGCCAGCCGGTCGTCGTTGAGCGCCCTGAGCACCTCGTAGCGGCGCTTGGCCGGCAGTCCGCGGATCGCGTCGGCCACATCGACCGGCTTGCGCCCTTCGAACTGGCCCAGCAGCTGCGCCACGCCCTGCCCCGGCAAGGCCAGGGCCGACGGGGTCAAACCCTGCACGCTCTGCCAGGCCACGACGTGCACGGGACCGCGCCGTCCGAGCCGCCGATGGGTGCGCACGGCGACCCGGCTCACCATCCAGTCGCGCGTCCGGTTCTGTTCGATGCCCAGGTCGGTGACCACCACGTCGAGGCCGGCCAGCTCCGGCAGTTCGGGGTCGTTGACCTTGACCTGAGTGTCCAGCACCTGGCCGATCGCCAGCACCTCCCCGGGTCGCTGCACGAAGTGGCGTAGGGACACGTTGCCGGTGCTCAGCGTCACGGCGTTGGGCTCGATGGACGCGACCCGCAGGATCGGGATGAAGATGCTGCGCCGGGTCGCGAGGTCGACGACCAGTCCCAGGACCCGCGGCTGCTGGCGGACGATGCTGATGCTGATCACCACGTCGCGGATCCGACCGACGGATTCCCCGAGTGGACCCAACACCAACATTCGCGCGAGCCGCGCGATGTACACCCTGTTGACCGATCCCATGGAAATAGAGCCTAGGCAGCCGCCGGCCCGATGGCAGACCGGCCGGGGGCGGTCAGGCCGTTAATGCGTGCGGAGCGCGAAGAGCACGATCACCAAAGTCACCACCAGCGTGGCGATCCCGATGACGATGCCGGCGACCGCGAGACCGAAACCCTCCTGCCGGGTCCGCTTGATCTGATCCAGGGCGATCGCGCCCAGCACAATGGCCACGATTGAGCCGATGCAGCACAACAGGCCGGTGAACGACGCGATGAGCGAGGCGATCGCCAGCGCGTTGGTGCCGGGCACAGCGGTTTGAGTGGGATAGCCACCCTGGTAGTCCGGCGGCGGGTAATAGCCCGGATATCCGTGCGCCCCGTAGGGCGGCGGCGCCATCGGGTATGGCGGTCCGCCGTAGCCGGGCGCTTGTTCGTACCCCGGTGGCGGGGGGTACGACGGCGGGTACCCGGCCGGGTGGTCGGTGGGACCCGGCGGCGGGTACGCCGGGGGCGCCGAATCGGCGGCGGGGGACTCCCAGGGGGCGGGCTCGGAGGCTTCGCCGCCGGTGGGGGGCGAGTCGGTGTTGTCGTCGTGGCCACCCTCGCCGAAGCCGCCGCCGGGAGCTGTCATGGTGTTCAACCTAACCCATGCGCCGCCGGTGGCCGTGGGTGCGAAACGTCAGCGCGCCACGGGCGCCCGGGAGGGTTCCCGCCACCCCGTGCGCCGTGTTTTCGCAGGTGGAGGAAGGCCGGTGGTTAGGCTGGGGAGGGCCTGAGATGAAACCATCCCCAAGGCGGAGGACAATGAACGGCGATGACTAATCCTTACCAGCCTGGGCAGGTTCCCGGCGCGACACCAGGAAACGCGACGGGGCGTGGACGAGGCGCGCCCGGACTGCCGACACCGCCCAGGGGCTGGCCGGTCGGGTCCTATCCCACCTACGCCGAGGCGCAGCGCGCCGTCGACTATCTGTCCGAGCAGCAGTTCCCGGTCCAGCAGGTGACGATCGTCGGGGTCGACCTGATGCAGGTGGAGCGGGTCACCGGCCGGTTGACGTGGCCCAAGGTGCTCGGTGGAGGCGTGCTGAGCGGGGCGTGGCTGGGCCTGTTCATCGGCTTGGTGCTGGGTTTCTTCAGTCCCAATCCCTGGGGTGCGCTGATCACGGGCCTGGTCGCGGGTGTCTTCTTTGGGCTGATCACTTCGGCCGTTCCGTACTCAATGGCCCGTGGCACAAGGGATTTCAGTTCGACCATGCAGTTGGTGGCCGGCCGTTACGACGTGCTGTGTGACCCGCAAAACGCAGAGAAGGCGCGGGACCTGTTGGCGCGCTTGGCGATCTGAGGCGCCCGCGAGAGGTGTGATCGGTGGTGAGTCGTCGTGGGCGCGTACGCCGGGCAGGCGCGATCGCGCTGGCGACGCTCACCATCGCCGCGGCGGCACCCGCGTGCGCTTCGGGAACCCGCGGGCTGGTAATCAGCTTCTACACCACGGCCGCCGACGGCGCGACGTTCACCGCGGTCGCTCAGGATTGCACGAAGCAGTTCGATGGCCGCTTCGCCATTCAACAGATCAGTCTGCCCAGAGCCCCCGGCGAGCAGCGTTTGCAGCTGGCGCGGCGGCTGACCGGTCGCGACCGCACGCTGGACGTGATGTCGCTCGATGTGGTGTGGACGGCCGAGTTCGCCGAGGCGGGCTGGGCGCTACCGCTGTCCGACGATCCCGCGGGGCGCGCCGAACCCGACGCGACCGCCGACGTCCTGCCGGGCCCGCTGTCGACGGCGCGCTGGGAAGGCAAGTTGTTCGCGGCCCCCATCACAACGAACACCCAATTGCTTTGGTATCGGCCCGATTTGGTGCGTCAGCCGCCGCGAACCTGGGATGGGATGGTGCGCGAGGCCACCAGATTGCACGCCGCGGGGCAGCCCAGCTGGATCGCCGTGCAGGCCAATGAGGGCGAAGGCCTGGTGGTCTGGTTCAACACGCTGCTGGCCAGTGGGGGCGGCCAGGTGCTCTCGGAGGACGGCCGCCGCGTCACGTTGACCGACACGCCGGCGCACCGGGCCGCCACCGTCGATGCGCTGCGGACCCTCAAATCCGTGGCGACCGCGCCCGGGGCCGATCCGTCGATCACCCGCACCGACGAGGGCACCGCGCGGTTGGCGGTCGAACAGGGCAGGGCCGCACTCGCGGTCAACTGGCCGTATGCGCTGGCATCCATGCTGGAGAACGCGGTGAAAGGCGGTGTGCCCGTTCTGCCGCTCAACCACGATCCGCGGCTGGCCGGCAGCATCAACGACGTCGGGACGTTCGTGCCCAGCGACGAGCAATTCCGCATCGCCTATCAGGCCAGCCAGAAAGTCTTCGGCTTCGCGCCGTATCCCGGTGTGGCGCCGGGCCATCCGGCCAAGGTGACCATCGGCGGGGCGAACCTGGCGGTGGCCAGCACCACCCGCCACCGCGCCGAGGCGTTCGAGGCCATCCGCTGCCTGCGCAGCCTGCAACATCAGAAGTACGTGTCGATCGCAGGCGGCCTACCCCCGGTGCGCACGTCGCTGTATTCCGATCCGCAGTTCCAGGCCAAGTACCCGATGTACACGATCATCCGCCGGCAACTCACCGACGCCGCGGTGCGCCCGGCCACGCCGGTCTACCAGGCGGTGGCCATCCGATTGGCCGCGACGCTGAGCCCGATCACCGAGATCGACCCGGAGCGGACCGCCGACGAACTCAGCACCGAGGTGCAGAAGGCGATCGACGGGAAGGGGCTGTTGCCGTGACAGCCACCGCCCCCGCAACGCGCGCCCGGCCGTCTTCCGTCGCACCGCGTTTGCGGACCCGAAGCCGGCTCTCCGAACAGCGCTTGGCCTTGTTGCTCGTCGCCCCGGCGGCGCTTCTGATGCTGACGGTGACGGCCTATCCGATCGGTTACGCCGTGTGGTTGAGCCTGCAGCGCAACAACCTTGCCGTCCCCGACGACACCGCGTTCATCGGCCTGGGCAATTACGTGACGATCCTGACCGATCGGTATTGGTGGACCGCGCTGGCGGTCACGCTGGGCATCACCGTCGTGTCGGTGTCCCTCGAATTCGTCCTGGGCCTGACACTGGCGCTGGTGATGCACCGCACCCTCGTCGGAAAAGGCTTGGTACGCACCGCGATCCTGATCCCGTACGGCATCGTCACCGTGGTCGCGTCGTACAGCTGGTACTACGCATGGACGCCCGGGACGGGCTACCTGGCCAACCTGCTGCCGCATGGCAGCGCTCCGCTGACTTCGCAGATCCCGTCGCTGGCGATCGTCGTGGTCGCCGAGGTCTGGAAGACGACGCCGTTCATGTCGCTGCTGCTGTTGGCCGGGCTGGCACTGGTGCCAGAGGAGCTGCTGAAGGCCGCCCAGGTCGACGGCGCCGGCCCCTGGCGCCGGCTGACCGGCGTCATCCTGCCGATCATCAAGCCGGCCGTGGTGGTCGCCCTGCTGTTCCGAACCCTGGACGCGTTCCGCATCTTCGACAACATCTACGTCTTGACCAACGGCGCCAACAACACCGATTCGGTGTCGATCCTGGGCTACGACAACCTGTTCAAGGGGTTCAACGTCGGGCTCGGCTCGGCGATCAGCGTGCTGATCTTCGTGTGCGTGGGCCTTATCGCCCTACTGTTCATCAAGGTCTTCGGCGCGGCGACGCCCGGTGGTGACGTCGATGGCCGCTGACCGGCAGGACGCGCGGCGCACCGCGATCTGGGCCGTCATCGACACGGTGGTCGTGGTGTACGCGCTGCTGCCGGTGTTGTGGATCTTCAGCCTCTCGCTGAAGCCGACGTCAACGGTCAAGGACGGCAAGCTGATTCCGTCGTCGGTATCCCTGGACAACTATCGCGGCATCTTTCGCGGCGACATCTTCAGCTCGGCGCTGATCAACTCCGTCGGGATCGGGTTGATCACCACCGCGATCGCGGTGACCCTCGGGGCGATGGCCGGCTACGCGATCGCGCGCCTGAATTTTCCGGGCAAGCGGGCGCTGGTCGGCGCCACCCTGCTGATCACGATGTTTCCCGCGATCTCGTTGGTCACACCGTTGTTCAACATCGAACGCTTCGTCGGCCTGTTCGACACCTGGCCGGGCCTGATCCTGCCCTACATCACCTTCGCGCTGCCGCTCGCGATCTACACGTTGTCGGCGTTTTTCCGCGAGATCCCCTGGGATTTGGAGAAGGCGGCAAAAATGGATGGCGCTTCCCCGGCGCAGGCGTTCCGCAAGGTGATCGTCCCCCTGGCGGCGCCGGGCGTGGTGACCGCCGCGATCCTGGTGTTCATCTTCGCCTGGAACGATCTGCTGCTGGCGCTGACCCTGACCGCTACCAAGGCGGCGATCACCGCGCCGGTGGCGATCGTGAACTTCAGTGGCAGTTCACAGTTCGAGGAGCCGACCGGATCGATCGCGGCCGGCGCCGTGGTGATCACCGTTCCCATCATCGCTTTTGTTCTAATCTTCCAACGACGAATCGTCGCCGGGTTGACCTCCGGCGCCGTGAAGGGATGACGCGATGGCCGAGATTGTGCTGGACCATGTCAGCAAGAGTTATCCCGACGGCGCCGTGGCGGTGCAGGACCTGAACATCACCATCGCCGACGGCGAATTTTTGATCCTGGTCGGCCCGTCGGGCTGCGGTAAGACCACGACGCTGAACATGATTGCCGGCCTTGAAGATATCTCCTCGGGTGAGCTGCGCATCGGCGGCGAACGGGTGAACGAGAAGGCGCCCAAAGACCGCGACATCGCGATGGTGTTCCAGTCCTATGCGCTGTACCCGCACATGACGGTGCGGCAAAACATCGCGTTCCCGTTGACGCTGGCGAAGATGCCGAAGCCCGAGATCGCGCAAAAGGTCGCCGAGACCGCCAAAACCCTTGACCTGACCGACTTTCTGGACCGCAAGCCCTCCCAGCTGTCCGGGGGACAGCGGCAGCGGGTGGCGATGGGCCGCGCGATCGTGCGCCATCCCAAGGCGTTTCTGATGGACGAGCCCTTGTCCAACCTGGATGCCAAACTGCGCGTCCAGATGCGTGGCGAGATCGCCAGGCTGCAAAAGCGGCTGGGCACGACGACCGTTTACGTCACCCACGATCAGACCGAGGCCATGACGCTGGGCGACCGGGTGGTGGTGATGCATTCGGGCGTCGCACAGCAAATCGGCACCCCCGATGAGCTTTACGAGCACCCGGCCAACCTGTTCGTCGCGGGCTTCATCGGCTCGCCGGCGATGAATTTCTTCCCCGCCACGTTGACGCCGATCGGGCTGACGCTGCCCTTCGGGGAGGTGATGCTCACACCGGACGTCCAAGAGGTGATCGCCCAGCACCCCACGCCGGGCAACGTCATCGTGGGCGTGCGGCCCGAGCATCTGTCCGACGCCGCGTTGATCGACGGTTACCAGCGCATCAGGGCGTTGACCTTCGAGGTGAAGGTCGACCTGGTCGAATCGCTGGGCGCCGACAAGTACGTGTACTTCTCCACCGCGGCATGGGCCGCGCACTCGGCGCAACTGGACGATCTTGCCGCCGAGGGAGACGCGCACGAAAACCAGTTCGTGGCACGGGTTCCCGCCGAATCCAAGGCGGTCATCGGGCAGTCGATCGAGTTGGCGTTCGACACGACACGGCTCGTGGTCTTCGACGTCGACTCCGGGGCCAACCTGACCATCGCGCCGTCGGACGCGCGGTGACGCAGCCGTTGGACCAGGTCCGTGCGCATGTACGCGCCCACTTCGGCAACCTCGAACCCGATTCGGCGAGCGTGACATTCCTGGGCACCGAAACCATCCAAGTGCTGCGATTCCGCGAGACAAGCGGGCTGGTGCACTACGTCTCGCTGGGCTGCTCGCGCCACCCCATGACCGAACCGACCCTCGATATCGCCGACCCGGTGCGCGGCCCGCGGGCCGAAATCGTCCTGCAGTTGCGCGATCCCGGCCCGATCACCGGCATCGCCCGCAGCATCGCGATACTGGCGGCAACTCCCGCCGTCGAGGGCGCCGTGCTGAGTGCCGATGCGCTGATCGACCTCGGCTCGCCGCTATGGGCGTCGCCGTCGCGGAAGGTGCCGTTCACCGCGGTGTTGCTGGGCCGCAGCGAGATCGCGGATCTGCCGCTGGAACCGCCCCGCGACCCGGTGCGCTTCCTGTCGGCGACCCCCATCACCGCGACCGAGGCGGCGTGGGTGCGGTTGAAAGGCGCCGAGGCGATGCGGCAAGCGTGGGATAACGACGGCGTCGATGTGCTGAACACGAATCGCCCCGCCGCACAACCCAACTGATTCTTGCCGAGCAGACGCAAAAGCACCCGACACGCCGAATAGTTGGGTGTTTTTGTGTCTGCTCGCGAGGGTTTGCGTGGGCTCAGCCCGCCATGCGGGGCGTCGTCAGATGACTGTTGATCCGCGCAATCAGGCCGACCGGATCTCGTCGGATGTCGTCAACTGTCATCGGAATACATGTCCAGCCGCACTCCTGTAGTCGCGCCGTTTTCAGTCGATCGTGCAATAGGGCGTCGCGACCTACGTGCCATTCCACGCTGTCGTATTCGACGACGACCATGGCGTCTGGCCAGGCAAAGTCGGCGCGCCATAGTTTGCCGTGGCGGTCCAGGATGTTGTATTGCAGCTCTGGCGCGGGCAATCCGCTGTCGATGAAAAGGAGCCGCGCTTCACTTTCCATGGGCGATTCGGCGCGGCCGTCGGCGTAGTCGACTAACTTGCGAACCTTCACGATCCCACGACGGCCCCGCTGCTCGCGGCATGCCGCGGTCAATTCCACTGCGGTGCAAGCGCCTGTGTGCAGGGCGGCATCAAGCGTCGCCAAAGCGCGCGACGGCCGTAGCGCTCGCGCTATTTCGATTGCCGTCCATGCGGGTGCCGTCGCAAGGCGACCGTTGACGTGTCGCAGCGGCGCACCGATTCGCTGATGCACCATGACCCCCGGCGACGGACGCATCCTTACACCCGGATCGAGGACATGGAGCCGATAGGTGCTTTCGGTGTCGAAGCCGTACAGCCCGGCGGCGGTACCCAGACAGGCCACGACCGGCTGCCCAACCGCCAGGTCAAGCGCGGACAGCATGCCAGCTGTATCGGGCTCATGGCCGGAATAGACGCCGTGACATACCCGAATAAGCTTGCCGGACTTGATAAGTCCGGCCAAGCGTGTGCGAGACACCACAGTCAAAAGCTGGGCGGTCGTCGCCAGCCCGCCACCGTCGAAGAGCACGCGTTCGATGTCCACAGCTGTAAACATGCGACAAAGCGCGCCATCGAAGTAGTCAGGCGCCCACGAGATGTAGACAGCTCTGCGACTGTGGATACGACCACCAGACGCAAAAGCACCCAACACGCCCAAGAACTAGGTGCTTTTGTGTCTGGTCGGCGAACCGTCAGAGCCAGTTGCGGTTGCGGAACTGGAAATACAGGACCAGGCAGACGACGACCATCACCGCCATCACCCCGGGGTAGCCCCACGTCCAAGTCAGCTCGGGCATGAAACGGAAGTTCATCCCGTAGATGGCGGCGACCATGGTGGGCACCGCCAGGATGCCGGCCCAGGCCGCCATCTTGCGCATGTCGTTGTTCTGCTGCATCCCGACGCGAGCCAACGCGGCCTGGATCAACGAGTTGAGGGTGTCGTCGTAGCTGGCGATCTGGTCGGCGGCCTCGGAGTGGTGGTCGGCGACGTCGCGCAGATAGCGCCGCAACTCCTTGGAGATCACGTCCTTGTTCTCCACCTGGATCCGGTGGAACGCGGCCGACAACGGGTTGACGCACCGGCGGAGCTCGACGACCTCGCGTTTGAGCAGATAGATCGGCTCGACGTCGATCTTGCTGCCCGGCGCAAAGGCCAAACCCTCGATGCTGTCGATGTCGGACAACATCAAACTGCTCACCTCGAGGTAGTGGTCCACCACGTGGTCGGCGATCGCGTGCATCACCGCGAAGGGGCCCAGCCGCATCTGCTCGGGGTCGCCGTCCATCCGCTTGCGCACCTCGGACAGTCCGCCGTGTTCACCGTGGCGGACCGTGACCACGAAGTCGCGGCCGACGAAGACCATGATCTCGCCGGTCTCGACGATCTCGCGGGCCAGCACCACCGATTCGTGCCGGACGTAATTGACGGTCTTGAGGACGAGGAACAGGGTGTCGTCGTACCGCTCCACCTTGGGCCGCTGATGGGCGCACACCGCGTCTTCCACGGCCAGCGGATGCAGGCCGAAAACGTCGGCCACCTCCTGCATCTGGGCCTGGCTGGGTTCGCGCAGGCCCACCCAGACGAAGCCTTCGTGCCCCTGCGCTTCGATCTCGCGCACCTTGTCCAGGGAGGCGGCGTAACCGATCTTGCCGGGCAGCCGGTGGCCGTCGGCGTAGACGGCGCAGTCGACGAGCGTCTCCTTGGCCGATCGCGCGCTCGGCTGCGGTTCGGGTTCCTGCGCGAGGGGCCGAAGCGCTTCGGGCAGTGCGTCGAATCCTTGGAACACATCCACCTCCCTAGCAGCGCAGGTACCGACCAGGCGGTGCTCCATGCTACGCGTCCCGGCTGTTCAAAGCCTGACGATCAGCCCTGGTAGCGGACCGGAGAATGCGATCGAAAAAGGGTGCGCTAGTTTCGAGCCGAAACCTCAAATCCGCACGACCTTCTCCACAAGGAGTACATCGACGTGAGCGCAAGTCCTCTCAAGGTCGCCGTCACCGGTGCCGCCGGCCAGATCGGCTACAGCCTGTTGTTTCGCCTGGCCAGTGGATCGCTGCTGGGCCCCGACCGCCCGATCGAGCTGCGTCTCCTGGAGATCGAGCCCGCGCTCAAGGCGCTCGAGGGTGTCGTGATGGAGCTCGACGACTGCGCCTTCCCGCTGCTGTCCGGCGTCGAGATCGGCGCGGACGCGAACAAGATCTTCGACGGCGTCAACCTGGCCCTGCTGGTCGGGGCGCGGCCGCGCGGCCCGGGCATGGAGCGCAGCGACCTGCTGGAGGCCAACGGAGCGATCTTCACCGCCCAGGGCAAGGCGCTCAACGAGGTTGCCGCCGACGACGTCCGCATCGGCGTGACCGGCAACCCGGCGAACACCAACGCGCTGATCGCGCTGAGCAACGCCCCCGACATCCCCAAGGAGCGGTTCTCGGCGCTCACCCGGCTGGACCACAACCGGGCTATCTCGCAGCTGGCCCAAAAGACCGGCGCCAAGGTCACCGACATCAAGAAGATGACGATCTGGGGCAACCACTCCGCGACCCAGTACCCCGACATCTTCCACGCCGAGATCGGCGGCAAGAACGCCGCCGAGGTGGTCAACGACCAGGCCTGGATCGAGAACGACTTCATCCCGACCGTCGCCAAGCGCGGAGCGGCCATCATCGACGCCCGCGGCGCGTCCTCGGCCGCGTCGGCCGCCTCGGCCACCGTCGATGCCGCCCGCTCCTGGCTGCTCGGCAGCCCGGAGGGTGACTGGGTGTCGATGGCCGTCTACTCCGACGGCTCCTACGGCGTGCCCGAGGGCATCGTGTCGTCGTTCCCGGTGACCACCAAGGACGGCAACTGGTCGATCGTGCAGGGCCTGGAGATCGACGAGTTCTCCCAGGGGCGCATCGACAAGACCACCGCCGAGTTGGTCGAGGAGCGCACCGCGGTCACCGAGCTCAAGCTGATCTGAGCCTGGGCGCGAGGCCGGGTATGACCCAGCTCACCAATTAGGGCTACTAACGGGTAGTCAGTACCCTGAACCCCGTGTCCGAATTGCTTGAATCGATACAGACGCAGGCCGAGGATGGCGCCATCACCGACGCCGAGATCTTCGACGCACACGTAGGCGGCAAGCTTTCGGTCAGCCTGACGTCCCCGCTGGACACCCAGCGCGCGCTGTCGATCGCCTATACCCCCGGCGTGGCGCAGGTCAGCCGTGCGATCGCCGCCGACCACGCTCAAGCGGCCCGCTACACCTGGGCGAACCGGCTGGTGGCGGTGGTCAGCGACGGCAGCGCGGTGCTCGGCCTGGGTGACATCGGGCCCGCGGCGTCGTTGCCCGTCATGGAGGGCAAGTGCGCCCTGTTTCAGGCGTACGGCGGGCTGAACGCCATCCCGATCGTGCTCGACACCAAGGATCCCGACGAGATCGTCGAAACCCTGGTGCGCCTGCGCCCGACGTTCGGCGCCGTCAACCTCGAGGACATCTCCGCGCCGCGCTGCTTCGAGATCGAACGCCGGGCCATCGAGGCGCTGGACTGCCCGGTGATGCACGACGACCAGCACGGCACGGCCATCGTGGTGCTGGCCGCGCTCATGGGCGCCAGCAAGCTGCTCGGCCGGGACATGAACTCGCTGAAGGTGGTGGTGTCCGGGGCCGGCGCCGCCGGTGTCGCGTGCACCAATCTCCTTATGGTGATGGGTGTTTCGGACATCACCGTCCTCGACTCGCGCGGAATCCTGCACACCGCTCGGGACGACATGAACGACGTCAAGGCGGCCCTGGCGCGGCGCACCAATCCCGACGGCCTGACCGGCAGCGCGGCGGAAGCCCTCCGCGGCGCGGACGTGTTCCTCGGCCTGTCGGGCGGCGTGGTCCCCGAAGAGATGATCGCCACGATGGCACCCAACGGGATCGTGTTCGCACTGTCCAACCCCGATCCGGAGATCCACCCCCAGATCGCGGCCAAGTACGCCTCGGTGGTGGCCACCGGCCGCAGCGACTTCCCGAACCAGATCAACAACGTGCTGGCATTCCCCGGGGTGTTCCGCGGCGCGCTGGAGGCGGGTGCCCGCCGGATCACCGAGAAGATGATGGTCGCCGCGGCCGAGGCGATCTTCTCCGTCGTCAGCGACGACCTTGCCCCCGACCGGATCGTCCCCAGCCCGCTGGACCTGCGCGTCGGGGAGGCGGTTGCCGCGGCCGTGGCGATCGCCGCCGACACTTCCGTCTCCGGGGGGTGAAAATCGGCAGGCTGGCGGCACCGCTGCTCGCCGCCATACTCGCCGTTTCCGGTTGCGCGACCGACACCGGCGGCGATCCTCGCGCCCGCGCGGAGGTCGTGATCGGGTCCCGGTCTGATGCCGAGTCGGCGCTGCTGGCCGGCATCTACGTGGCCGCCTTGCGGTCCTACGGATTCGGCGCGCGGTTCCAGCCGACCACCGACCCGAAGGCCGAATTGGATTCGGGCGCAATCACCGTCGTTCCCGCCTTCACCGGCCGGGTGTTGCAACGCCTGCAGCCAAGCGCCACGGCGATGTCCGACAAAGACGTCTACCGAGCGATGATCGCCGCCCTACCCGAGGGCATCGTGGCGGGCGACTACACGACCGCCGCCGAGGACAAACCCGTGCTGCTGGTGAGCCGGGCCACCGCCAAGGCATGGGGCGGCAGCGACGTCAGCGCGGATTTGAGCACGCTGCCGCGGCACTGCGCCGATCTCGTCCTCGGGACCGTCGCCGGCCACCGGGCGCCGTCGGCCATCGGCCCCTGCCGCCTTCCGGATCCGCGTGAATTCCCGGATGGCGCAACGATGTTCGCGGCGGTCGCGTCCGGACGGCTGACCGCGGCATGGACGACCACCGCCGACCCCGGCGTCCCCGCCGACCTGGTCGCGCTGGCCGACACCAAGCCCACGCTGATCCGGGCCGAGAACGTAGTGCCGCTGTATCGGCGCAACGCGCTCAGCGAACGGCAAGTGCTGGCGATCAACGAGGTGGCCGGCGTGCTCGACACCGCGGCCCTGGTTGACATGCGCCGGCAGGTGGGTGCCGGCGCCGACCCGCAGGCGGTGGCGGCGGGCTGGTTAGCCGAGCACCCGCTGGGCCGCTGAACAAATCAGCGCTTGGGCAGCAGCCGGTGCACGACCTGCTGAAGCCGGCTCATCACCGGCCCGCCCAGCAGCAGCTCCGGCCGCGAACCCGTCAGCCGCACGACGAGGTCCATCGCCTTGACGTCCGGCCCCACCAGCACCCGGGCCTTGTTCTTGCGCACCCCTTCGAGGATGAGCTGAGCAGCCCGCTGCGGCGTGGTCTTGGCCTGCTGCTCCTCGAACAGGCTGGCCAGCTCGGCGTGGTCGAGCCCCTCGACGCCGGTGGCGTTGCGGGCGAACGCGGTTTTGATGCCGCCCGGATGCACGGTCGTCACCCGCACCGGGTGACCGGCGCGCGCCATCTCCTGGTGCAGCGCCTCGGTGAACCCGCGGACGGCGAACTTGGCCGAGACGTACGCCGCCTGGCCGGGCGCGGAAAACAGGCCGAGCGCGCTCGAGATGTTGATGACGTGTCCGTCCCCGGAGGCGATCAGGTGCGGGAGGAACGCCTTGGTGCCGTTGACCACGCCCCAGTAGTCGACGTCGATGACGCGTTCGATGTCCTTGAAACGGCTGTCCTCGATAGAACCGATGAACGTGATGCCGGCGTTGTTGTAGATCTGGTTGACCGCGCCGAAGTGCTCGTTGACCGCGTCGGCGTAGGCGAGGAAGGCGCTGCGCTCGGTCACGTCGAGCTGGTCGGATTTGACCGGCGCGCCGATCGCCGCCAGTTGGTCTGCGGTCTGCGCCAGCCCTGCGGTGTCCACGTCGCTGATCGCGACCTTGGCGCCGGCGCGACCGAGCTCGACCGCCAGCGCCTGGCCGATGCCCGAGCCCGCGCCCGTGACCACGGCGACCTTGCCGGCGAACCCATCCATGCAACACTCCCTCGACCAGGCTTGACCGCGTTGAGGCTAATCGTTACCAGCGATGGTGGCTAGCGCAGGGCGAAACGGTGAACGCGCGCGCCCGTCACACTGAGAGATCGATCACTGCTTCGGCAGCAGCCGGCCCATGACGGGCCCGAACAGCTGCTGATACCCCGAACCCGTCAGGCGCACCAAGATGTCCAACACCTTGGCGTCCACGCCGACGAGCACCCGCGCCTTCTTCTTGCGCACCGCGTCGAGGATGATCTGGGCCGCGCGCTGCGGGGTGGTCTTGGCCAGCCGCTTGTCGAACAACTTGGCCAGCTCGGCCTGGTCGAGGCCCTCGGCGGTGGTGGCGTTGCGGGCGATCGCGGTCTTGATGCCGCCCGGGTGCACCGTGGTCACCGCGACCGGGTGGCCGGCGGCCACCATCTCCTGGCGCAGCGCCTCGGTGAAGCCGCGGACGGCGAACTTCGCCGAGTTGTAGGCCGCCTGCCCCGGCACCGAGAAGAGCCCGAACACGCTGGAGACGTTGATGACGTGCCCGTCGCCGGACGCGATCAGGTGCGGGAGGAACGCCTTGGTGCCGTTGACCACGCCCCAGAAGTCGACGTCCATCACGCGTTCGATGTCCTTGAACTGGCTGACTTCGACGTCGCCGGTGAAGGCGATCCCGGCGTTGTTGTAGATCTGGTTGACCGTGCCGAAGTGCTCTTTGACCGCGTCGGCGTAGGCCAGGAACGCTTCGCGTTCGGTCACGTCGAGGCGATCCGCCTTGACCTGGGCGCCGATCGCCTTCAGCTGCTCCTCGGTCTGGGCCAGGCCCTCGAGGTCGACGTCGCTAATGGCCACCTTGGCCCCCGAGCGCCCCAACTCGACGGCCAGCGCCTGCCCGATACCCGAACCCGCGCCCGTCACCACCGCGACCTTGCCGGCGAATCCTTGCATGAGCACCCTTCCTAGTCGGCCCGTTTGCGTCGAGGCTAGCCGGTACCGGCGGTCCCACTCTCTTCGGGTGTGAACGGCGAATCAGCCGAAGGCCGTGTCGATGATCTCCTGCTGCTCGACGGCGTGCACCTTCGACGAGCCCGACGACGGGGCCGACATCGCCCGGCGGGAAATCCGCTTGAGCCCGGTCAGCTTGTCGGGCAGCAGCTCGGGCAATTCCAGGCCGAAGCGCGGCCACGCGCCCTGGTTGGCCGGCTCTTCCTGGACCCAGAAGTACTCCTGGACGCTCGGGTAGCGGTCCAGCGTTTCGCCCAGCCGGCGCTTCGGCAGCGGGGCGAGCTGCTCGATCCGCACGATCGCCACGTCGTCCCGGTTGTCCTTGGCCTTGCGGGCCACCAACTCGTAGTAGAGCTTGCCGCTGGTCAGCAGGACCCTGCTGACCTTGCCGCGATCGCCGATGCCGTCCTCGTAGGTCGGCTCCTCGAGCACCGAGCGGAACTTGATCTCGGTGAAGTCCTTGACGTCGCTGACCACCGCCTTGTTGCGCAGCATCGACTTGGGCGTGAACACGATCAGCGGGCGCTGCACGCCGTCGAGGGCGTGCCGGCGCAACAAGTGGAAATAGTTGGACGGTGTGGACGGCATCGCGATCGTCATCGAACCCTCCGCCCACAGCTGCAGGAAGCGCTCGATGCGGCCGGAGGTGTGGTCGGGACCCTGCCCTTCGTGGCCGTGCGGCAGCAGCAGCACCACGTTGGACAGCTGGCCCCACTTGGCCTCGCCGGAGCTGATGAACTCGTCGATGATCGACTGCGCGCCGTTGACGAAGTCCCCGAACTGGGCTTCCCACAGGACGAGCGCGTCCGGGTTGCCCACGGTGTAGCCGTACTCGAAGCCGACGGCCGCGTATTCCGACAGCGGGGAGTCGTAGACCAGGAACTTGCCGCCGGTGGGGGTGCCGTCGGGGTTGGTCGCCAGCAGCTGCAGCGGCGTGAACTCCGCGCCGGTGTTGCGGTCGATGATCACCGAGTGGCGCTGCGAGAAGGTGCCGCGCCGGGTGTCTTGCCCCGATAGGCGCACCAGCTTGCCCTCGGCCACCAGCGAGCCGAGCGCCAGCAGTTCGGCGAAGGCCCAGTCGATCTTGCCCTCGTACGCCATCTCCCGGCGCTTCTCCAGGACCGGCTGCACCCGCGGGTGCGCCGTGAAGCCCTCGGGTAGCGCCAGGAACGCGTCACCGATGCGGGCCAGCAGCGCCTTGTCCACCGCGGTGGACAGGCCCGCGGGCAGCATCTGGTCGGCCTCCACCGATTCGCTGGGCAGCGCGCCGTGCTTCTCCAGCTCGCGGACCTCGTTGAACACCCGCTCGAGCTGGCCCTGGTAGTCGCGCAGGGCGTCCTCGGCTTCCTTCATCGAGATGTCGCCGCGGCCGATCAGGGCTTCGGTGTAGCTCTTGCGGACCCCGCGCTTGATGTCGACGACGTCGTACATGGCGGGGTTGGTCATCGACGGGTCATCGCCTTCGTTGTGCCCGCGCTTGCGGTAGCACAGCATGTCGATGACGACGTCCTTCTTGAACTCCTGCCGGAAGTCGACGGCCAGCTTGGCCACCCACGCGCACGCCTCCGGGTCGTCGCCGTTGACGTGGAAGATCGGCGCCCCGATCATCTTCGCGACGTCGGTGCAGTACTCGCTGGACCGTGAGTACTCCGGCGCGGTGGTGAAGCCGATCTGGTTGTTGGCGATGATGTGGATGGTGCCGCCGACGCGGTAACCGGGCAGGTGGGTCAGGTTGAGGGTCTCGGCGACCACGCCCTGACCGGCGAACGCCGCGTCGCCGTGCAGCATCATCGGCACCACCGAGAAGGCCTTGTCGTCCCCCTGGTCCTCGGCGCGCCTGTCCAGCAGGTCCTGCTTGGCGCGCACCAGGCCCTCCAGCACCGGGTCGACGGCTTCCAGGTGCGACGGGTTGGCGGTCAGCGACACCTGAATGTCGTTGTCGCCGAACATCTGTAGGTACACGCCGGTGGCACCCAGGTGGTACTTGACGTCGCCGGAGCCGTGCGCCTGCGCCGGGTTGAGGTTGCCCTCGAACTCCGAAAAGATCTGTGAGTACGGCTTGCCGACGATGTTGGCCAGCACGTTGAGCCGGCCACGGTGCGGCATCCCGATGACGACCTCGTCGAGCCCGTGCTCGGCGCACTGGTCGATCGCCGCGTCCATCATCGGGATGATGCTTTCCGCGCCCTCAAGTGAAAACCGTTTCTGCCCAACGTATTTGGTCTGCAGGAAGGTCTCGAAGGCCTCGGCCGCGTTCAGTTTGCTCAGGATGAACTTCTGCTCGGCCACCGTCGGTTTGACGTGCTTGGTCTCGACGCGCTGCTGCAGCCACTCCTGCTGCTCGGGATCGAGGATGTGGGTGTACTCCACGCCGATGTGGCGGCAGTAGGCGTCGCGCAGCAGGCCCAGCACATCGCGCAGCTTCTTGTACTCGGACCCGGCGAAGCCGTTGACTTTGAACACCCGATCGAGATCCCACAGCGTCAGGCCGTGGTTGAGGATCTCGAGGTCGGGGTGGCTGCGGAACCGGCTGCCGTCCAAGCGCAGCGGGTCGATGTCGGCCATCAGGTGGCCGCGATTGCGGTATGCCGCAATCAATTCCATCACCCGGGCGGTCTTGTCGACGATCGAGTCCGGATTGTCGGTGCTCCAGCGCACCGGCAGATACGGGTTGCCCAGCTCGCGGAAGATCTCGTCCCAGAACGCATCCGAGAGCAGCATCTCGTGGATCGTGCGCAAGAAGTCGCCGGATTCCGCGCCCTGGATGATGCGGTGGTCATAGGTCGAGGTCAGCGTGATCAGCTTGCCGATCCCCAGCTCGGCGATGCGTTCCTCGCTGGCGCCCTGGAACTCGGCGGGATACTCCATGGCGCCGACGCCGATGATGGCGCCCTGGCCGTTCATCAGCCGCGGCACCGAGTGCACGGTGCCGATGGTGCCCGGGTTGGTCAGCGAAATCGTCACGCCGGCAAAGTCTTCGGCGGTCAGCTTGCCGTCGCGGGCCCGCCGCACGATGTCTTCGTAGGCGGTGACGAACTGCGCGAACCGCATGGTCTCGCAGCCCTTGATGCCGGCCACCACCAAGGAACGCTTGCCGTCCTTGCCCTGCAGGTCGATCGCCAGCCCCAGGTTGGTGTGCGCCGGGGTGACGGCGGTGGGTTTCCCGTCGACCTCGGCGTAGTGCCGATTCATGTTCGGGAACTTCTTGATCGCCTGCACCAGCGCGTACCCGAGCAGGTGGGTGAACGAGATCTTGCCGCCGCGCGTGCGCTTGAGTTGGTTGTTGATGACGATCCGGTTGTCGATCAGCAGCTTGGCGGGAACGGCGCGCACGCTGGTCGCCGTCGGCACCTCCAGCGACGCCGACATGTTCTTGACGACGGCCGCCGCGGCGCCGCGCAGCGTCTGCAACTCGTCGCCTTCGGCCGGCGGGGGGGGCGGCGGCCTTCGCGGGGCGCGCCGGGACCCCGTTGCCGGCGGCCGTGCTGACGGGGGGCGCCGTGCTGGCGGGGGGCGCGGGCTTGGGGCTTTCGGGGGCCGCCGGGGCCGGCTTGGCGGGGGCCGCGGCCGGCCGGCCATCGCCGCTGGTCGGGGTGGCCGTCGCCGCCTCGCCCGTCGGCTCGGGGTTGTAGTCGACGAGGAACTCGTGCCAGCTCGGATCCACCGACGAGGGGTCATCGCGGAACTTGCGGTACATCTCCTCGACCAGCCATTCGTTTTGACCGAATGGTGAACTTATGTTGCTCACGACCGCAGTTCGCCTCAATCCCTTTGTCCTACAGGGCCACCGCAGCTATCGCGCGGTGCCTGCACCCTCGTCTGCCCGGCGCGCCGAGCACCTCATATCCATGGCGGTACCCATTGCTGCCGCCCTATAAAGGCTAACCTCTCGCCACCAATCCGCCAGGGCGACCGGGGGCCTCGGGGCGGGGGCTAGCCCGACGGCGGCGACCCGCCGCGCCCGGCTGGGACTATGCGGCGACCCGCTGCGCCCGGCTACGCCGCGCTGGCGATCGCCCCGGCCGCGCTTGCGATCGCCGCTAGCCGGCTTCGTGGATCGGGGGCACCAGATGCAGCGCGCGGGGCCAGCGCCCGGGTGGGGGGCCGAACGCCCGGTTGGCGTTGCGGACCATCTTCTTGCCGGCGAGGTAATTGCCGACCGCTCCCACCACGACCCCGATCCCGACCGGCAGCAGTTTGCCGAACAACAGGGCGCCCCTCCGCACCGTGTACTTCCTGACCCACGACTTGAGCAGCCGCGAGTTCAGTCCCGACATCGACGACAGCGGAAGCGCGGCCAGGCTCTCGGAGATCCAGCCGCCGTTGGTGCGCCGCGGACCGATCAACTGCGTGACGGCTTGCTCGCTGTTGTCACCGACGAGCACCGCCAGCACCAGGGCGCGGCGCCGTTCCCGGTGATCGGCCGGAATGTCGTGGACCACCGCGACCGCCAACACGAAGAACGCGGTGGCCTCGAGGAACGTCACCGTTTCCGCCGCCGCCGCGGACAGGGCACTCAACGTGCCGATTCCGGGGACGGTCGCCGCGGCTCCCACCGCAACACCGCCGGCCGTCACCATGGCCACGTAGCGCTTCTGCAGCTTGGCCAGGATCTCGGCCGGGCTGGCATCGGGATCGGCGTTGCGCAGCCGGGTCACATAGGCCTCGGCGGCGGGGCCCTGTATCCGCGAGCTGCGCTCGATGACCTGCGCCAACGCCCGCGCGGACATCTTGGGCCGACCGTTCTTGCCGGTCGGCGCCTCTCCCGCGTTGGCCATGGTGAATAACCGCTTCGGCGACCTGTTCCGTCGGGCCCGCATAGTGTCTCTCCTGCAAATGGGGTTCTTTCAGGCTAACGTGCCCGCGGCAAATCCTGACGCCGTTATCGACGCCCACCGGATCCGTGGCTGCCGGCCCTCTTGCGCCGCCGGGAATAATGCAGGCTGGATGTCTGCGACGGCCGTGCCGCCGGCCGGTCGTCGTGGTGAACGGTTCGCCGCGCGCGCGGTCGATGACCTGGGAGTTCAGGCCGATCGACCGGACGGGCCGATGCGGCGTAACGGCATCGTCGGGAGCGAAACGAGGTGGGGTGGATGACCACGGCTGCGCCCCGCATGCCCGGGGGTGAGCGGCGTGCGGGTTCCGGGCCGACGCGGGCCGCCCATCGTTGGGATTTCATCACCCGCAGCTCGCCGCACTCGCAGAATCCCTGGAACCCGCTTTGGGCGATGATGATCGGCTTCTTCATGATCATGGTCGACTCGACCATCGTCGCGATCGCAAACCCGACCATCATGGCCAACCTGCACATCGGCTACGACACCGTGGTCTGGGTGACCAGCGCCTACCTGCTGGGTTACGCCGTCGTGCTGCTCGTGGCGGGCCGCCTCGGCGACCGGTTCGGCCCCAAGAACCTGTACCTGATCGGCCTGGTGGTCTTCACCGTCTCCTCGGTGTGGTGCGGGCTGTCGGGCAGCGCCGCCATGCTGATCGCGGCCCGCGTCGCGCAAGGTGTCGGAGCCGGCGTGCTCACCCCGCAAACCCTGTCGACGATCACCCGGATCTTCCCGCCGCAGCGGCGCGGCATCGCGGTGAGCCTGTGGGGGGCCACCGCGGGAGCCGCCAGCCTGGTGGGCCCGCTGGCCGGCGGTGTGCTGGTCGACGGGCTGGGCTGGCAGTGGATCTTCTTCGTCAACGTCCCGGTCGGCGTGATCGGGCTGGCGTTGGCGTACTGGCTGATCCCGGTGCTGCCCACCCAGTCACACCGGTTCGATCTGATCGGGGTCGGGCTGTCCGGGGTGGGCATGTTCTTGATCGTGTTCGGGCTGCAACAGGGGCAGGCCGCGCATTGGGAGCCGTGGATCTGGGCGTTGATCGTCGCGGGCTTCGGGTTCATGACGGTGTTCGTGTTCTGGCAGTCGGTGAACCCCCACGAGCCGCTGATCCCGTTGGTGATCTTCGGTGACCGCGACTTCAGCCTGTGCAACGTCGGGGTGGCCATCGTCTCGTTCGCCGCGACGGCCATGATGCTGCCGCTGACGTTCTACGCCCAAGCCGTCTGCGGGCTGTCGCCGACGCGCTCGGCCTTGCTGATCGCGCCGATGGCGATCGCCAACGGGGTGTTCGCGCCGTTCGTCGGCAAGATCGTCGACAACTACCATCCCCGGCCGGTGCTCGGCTTCGGCTTTTCGGTGCTGGCGATCGCGCTGACCTGGCTGACCTTCGACATGTCGCCGACGACCCCGATCTGGCGGCTGGTCTTGCCGTTCTTCGCGATGGGCGTCGGCATGGCGTTCGTGTGGTCGCCGCTGACGGCGACCGCGACGCGCAACCTGCCGGCGCACCTGGCCGGTGCGGGCTCTGCGGTGTACAACTCCGTGCGCCAGCTCGGCGCGGTGCTCGGCAGCGCCGGCATGGCCGCGTTCATGACCTGGCGGATCACCGCCGAGATGCCGCGGCGGCCCGCCGGTGGGGGCATCGACGAGGACGCCGTCACGTTGCAGCTGCCGCGGTTTCTGCGCGAACCGTTCGCCGCCGCGATGTCGCAGTCGGTGCTGCTGCCGGCGTTCATCGCGTTGTTCGGGATCATTGCCGCCCTGTTCTTGGTGGGCTTCGCGCCCTGGTCCCGCACCGGCCGGGGCGGCGACCCCTTCGGGCCCGACGAGGATGACATCGTCGACGACGACTACGACGACGACGAATACGTCGAGTTCGTCCTCGTGCGCGAACCCGATGTCGGGCGCGGCAACCGGCCGTCAGGGGAGCGTGCTCATGCGGCGGCCCCGCCACCCGCCGCGGTGCGGCATCGGGGCCCGGACGATTCGTGGCACCGTGTGTTCGACGAGCCGGTTGCGCGGGCACAGCCAATTGGATTTGCCCACAACGGGTCTCATCTGGACAGCGGAAAGCGCCTCCGTCAGGTGCCGGTGCGGCGCTCGGTCAAGCCCAGCCCGCCGGTCGACCGGCTCACCCGACCGCCGCGCCGCCCCCACCGGGGTCCGTCGGGCCACCACTTCACCGACGGCGACCCGCTGCGGGGCCAGCACCACCGCCCCGATCCCGACGACGATCCCACCGGTCACGGCCGGCACTCGTCGGGCAATTAGGCGCCTCAGCGCAGATCGGGTTGGGTGAGCGCCAAGAACGCGCCCAGATCGATCAGCCCCGCGGGTGTGGCGGGCAGGTACTCCGTCAACGACGGCGACCGCGCGATCACCGCTGCATATTGGGCCCGGCTGACCGCCACGTTGAGTCGATTCCTGTTGAGCAGGAAGGAGATTCCGCGCGGTACCACGTCCATGGAGGACACCGTCATCGAGATGAACACCATGGGCGCCTGTCCGCCCTGGAACTTGTCGACGGTCCCCACCCGCACCCCGCCGAGCCCGGCGGAGCTCAACCGGCGACGCAGCAGTGCCACCTGGGCGTTGTAGGGCGCCAGCACCAGCACATCGGCGGCCGTCAACGCCCGGCGGCCGTGCTCATCGGTCCACGACGCGCCGAGCAGTCGCCCGATCTCGGCGGCGATCGCGTCGGCCTCCTCGGGACTTTCGGTCGAATTGCCCTGGTGCTCAACCGAAAGCAGCTGCACGCCCGGCCGATGCCCGTCCAGGCGGCGGGCGGCGGTGCATTCGTGGGAGCGCAGCCTGCCCTCGTAGGACAGCGCCGAGACCGCGGCGCAGACGGCCGGGTGCATCCGGTAGGAGAGGTCCAGGAAGTAGCCACGTTCGTCGGGCAGGGTGCGCCGTCCGTCGACCAGCCAGTCCAGCGCCGAGGTGTCCACCGGCTCGGGATGGGTGCCCTGGCTGACTTGCGGCAACTGCTGAGGGTCTCCGAGCAGCAGCAGGTTCGCGGCGGCCGGGGCCACGGCGATGGTATTGGCCAGACAGAATTGGCCGGCCTCGTCGATCACCAGAAGATCCAAACTCCCCGGCGGTATCCGGTTGGCGTTGGCGAAATCCCATGCGGTGCCGCCGATCACACAGCCCGGCGTATCGGCGAGGAAGGCCGCGTACGCGCCGCCGTCGATCTCCTGCCAGCGCGGAGCCTGGTGGTCGTAACGCTTCTTCGCGACGCGGTGCGGATCCAGGCCGGCATCGATCACGCAGTCCAACAGGTTTTCCACCGTGGCGTGCGATTGCGCGACGACACCGACGCGCCAGCGGTGCTGGGTGACCAGGTGCTGGATCACCCGCGCGGCCGTATGCGTCTTGCCGGTGCCGGGCGGCCCGTGCACCGCCAGGTACGACGAATCCAGATCGAGCAGCGCGGCGGTGATGTCGGCTGTGATGTTCGAGGTGCCGCCGCCGCGCGGCAGCGCAGCGCCGCTGCGCGTGCGGGGCGCGCGGCGCAGCAGGACGTCGACGATGGCGCTGTCGGGCAGGCGCGGCAACCCGGCGCCGACCGCGGCCGCGGTCGCCTGGATCGACTCCCGCAGGGCCGTGGTCGGAATGGGCGGGCCCGGCGTCAGCGCGAAGGGCAGCTGGTGAAATGGCTTGCCGTCGCCGCCGACTCGTTCGAGGACGACCACCGTGGTGGGCACCGCCGGGTCGTCGGCCTCGACGACCGTGGCCCGTCCGGCCGCCCGCCGGTCCGGGCTGTCGGTCATGCCGGGCGGCGCCGGCGGTTTGTACAGCGCAAAGACGTCGCTCTTGAGATCGCCGCGCGCCAACTCGCCGCGCAGCTCGAGCCGTCGCTGAGGTTTGCGCGCGCGGGGCGGCGTGTGCCAGTCGACGCTGACGGACGCCTCGTGGGCGACGAAAACGTCGGTGTTGTCCGCCCATTCGTCGACCGGGAAGTTCAACCGGTCGAAATGCGCCCACCAGAAGGGCTTGTCCTCGCGACGGTGATAGCCGTGCGCGGCGGCCACCAGCGCCACCGCCGTCTGCTCCGGGGTGCGCTCGTCGATGCCGGCGGCCCCGGTGAACGCCGCCAGGGTCACCGCCAGTTCGTCGCGGTCCTCGACGGTGTTGCCGTCGCCGACGGGCTGGGCGCCGATCGGTACGACACCGGATTCATAGGCGCGCAACATCAGCCAGTTACGCAGTTCCTGTGTCGACCGGCAGTCGTAGTGGTTGTAGTCCTCGATCTCCTTGAGCACGGAGGCGGCCTCGTCGCCGCGGCCCTCCGCGCGCAGTTCGCAATAGCGCGCGTAGGAGGTGATCGAACCGGTCGCCGTGGTCACGTCGCCCGCGCGCAGTCGGGACCCCATGTAGAGCGGTTCGAGCGCCTTGAGGCTGAATGACTCCGCGCCCACGCGAATGCTCCTGCGCACCAACGGATAAAGGTCGACCAGCGTGCCGCTGCGCAGCAGTTCGTCGACCTCGTCCTCGCCGACGCCGTAGCGCCCGGCGAGCCGCAGCAACGCGGTCTTCTCGTAGGGCGCGTAGTGGTAGATGTGCATGTTGGGGCGGCGCCTGCGGCGCTTGGCCACCATCGTCAAGAAATCGGTCAGCGCCTTGCGTTCGTCTGCCCGGTTGTGCGCCCACAGCGGGCGAAACCGGCCCGTAGGCCCGGCCTCCAAGACGCCGAACAGATATTCCAGGCCCCACTCGCGGCCGTCGGCGGTCCACAGCGGGTCGCCTTCGAAGTCGAAGAACAAATCACCGGGGTCCGGCTCGGGGAGCAGCGCCAGCGGCTGCGTGTCGATGACCTGGACCTGCGGAACGCCCGTATCGCGTTGGCGCACTTGCAGTTTCGCCTGGGTGGTCAAGGCGGTGACGACACCCGCGGCCAGCTCGGGAACCGGCCCGCTGTGGGCGGCAAGTTCGGTGACGGTGGTGATGCCGGCCTTGAACAGCTTGTCCCGCTGGCTTACCCGCAGGCCGGCGACCAACAGCACGTCGTCGGCGGCGCGCAGCTGCTCGATGCACGACGGGCAATGAAAACAGGCGGCCACGCTTTCGTCGTCCCACCGCACCGCGGCGCCGCTCGCATGGTGGTCGTCGAGCAGCCGCTGCAGCCGCACCCGCTGCAATCGGTAGACCGGGACCAGGTCGCTGACGCGGTGCCGCACGGCCGTCCCGTCGCCGAGCCGCAGTTCGGCCTCGGGCGCGACGGGCACACCCGAGGCCGCCAGCACGTCGGCGTAGGCGGCCAGTTGCAACAGCGCGGTCACCTTTTCGGAGTGGGCCAGCTTGGTGTCGACAACCCGATACTGCTCGCCGTCGCGGACCAGAAAGTCGGCGAATCCGAGGAAGCGGCCGTCGAACATCGCGGCCTGATACACCGCGGGGGCGTGGTCGGCGACGGCGCGCAGCGTCGCGTCGGTGGCCGCCGCCAGCCCGGCGGGTGTGTAGGCCGGGCGGCCGATGACCGCGACGGCATCGCCGAATCGCTCGCGCAATCGGGCGAGCTCGCGCCGCTCATGCTCGTCGCCGAGGGTGGCTGTCCGCGTGAGCAGTTCGTCCTCGATCGCGGTCGCCGGCCCGCGGCCGAGTTTGGCGTCGAAGTCCCGCAGCAGCGCGAATTCGCAGCGGGCGGCGGCGGCAAGGTCCGACGCGCTGTAAACGATGCTGTCGCCGGTCACGAACACTGGAGCCACTGTAGGACAGGGCTCCGACACGATGGTCGCGCCGGGCGGGCGTGCCCGGGATCAATGCGCGGGCGTATTGCCGATCAGTTCGACGGCGTTGCCGTTCCAATGAAACTTCACGTGGGTGTTGAGGCCCTGGATCCCGCCCGGATAGGTCAGCGCCACCGTGTCGCCCGTGGTTTGCGCCGGGTCGATGCCGCTGAAGCCGTAGGTGTCGGGGACGCCCTGCGGGATGAATTGGCCGAGGTGGAACAGCACCGCGCGGGTGGTGGGGCTGACCGCATTGGTGTTGGCCTTGATGATCACCGCCGACAGCTGCGCGCACTGGTTGTAGTTGCCGGCCAGCGGCTCGGGATTCCACGGCTGCTGGCTGCGCGGGTCGCGTGGCAGTTCGGACACCACCTTCGCGATGGTGGGCGAGGCGAGGTTGACCGCGCATGGATCGGCCGGTGGCGCGTTGCCGGGCTGGGCGGCCGGCAATGGCGTGGCCGGGGCCGTGATCGACGGGGTCTCAGAAGTCCTTGCCTGCGGTGTCTTTGCGACTGTGGAATCTCCTGAACCGCAGCCGGTCAACGTGGCGGCGATCAATGCAACAGCGGCCGAGCAGGTCAGTGGCTCGGTACGACACGGTAGCGACCACACATCGACGCACCGTACCGTCATCGGCGCCGCGGGTGTGGCAGGCGTGGCCGAGGCCCGCTCGGCTGTGCTGATGATCACGCGGACCGCCGGACAGCCGGTCACCACTAGACTTCTTGGGCGATGACCCTCTCAGACAGCTCGACCGGGGCTGCCTCTACGACGTTTGCCGACCTGCAGATCCACCCCTCGGTGCTGCGGGCGGTTGCCGACGTCGGCTACGAATCACCCACCGGCATCCAGGCCGCGACGATCCCGGCGCTGATGGCGGGCTCCGACGTGGTCGGGCTGGCGCAGACCGGCACCGGCAAGACCGCCGCGTTCGCCATCCCCATCCTTTCCAAGATCGACGTCACCAGCACCGCCACCCAAGCCCTGGTGCTCGCCCCGACCCGGGAACTGGCCCTGCAGGTCGCCGAGGCGTTCAGCCGGTACGGTGCCCACCTGCCCAAGATCAACGTGCTGCCGATCTACGGCGGCTCGTCCTACAGCGTGCAGTTGGCCGGGCTGCGGCGCGGGGCGCACGTGGTGGTCGGCACGCCCGGCCGGGTGATCGACCACCTCGAACGGGGGACGCTGGACCTGTCCCACGTCGACTACCTGGTGCTCGACGAGGCCGACGAGATGCTCACCATGGGCTTCGCCGAAGAGGTCGATCGCATCCTGTCGGAGACCCCGGAATACAAGCAGGTGGCACTGTTCTCCGCGACGATGCCGCCCGCGATCCGCAAGCTCACCACCAAGTACCTGCACGACCCGCTCGAGGTCAGTACCAAGGCGAAAACCGCGACCGCCGAGAACATTTCGCAGCGCTACATCCAGGTCGCCGGTCCCCGCAAGATGGACGCGCTGACCCGGGTCCTCGAGGTCGAGCCGTTCGAGGCGATGATCGTCTTCGTCAGAACCAAACAGGCCACCGAGGAAGTCGCCGAAAAGCTAAGGGCGCGAGGTTTCTCCGCCGCAGCCATCAACGGGGACATCCCGCAGGGCCAGCGCGAGCGGACCGTCGCCGCCTTGAAGGACGGCAGCATCGACATCCTGGTCGCCACCGACGTGGCCGCGCGCGGACTCGACGTGGAGCGGATCTCGCACGTGCTCAACTACGACATCCCGCACGACACCGAGTCGTACGTGCACCGGATCGGGCGCACCGGCAGGGCCGGACGTTCGGGCACCGCGCTGCTCTTCGTGTCGCCGCGAGAGCGCCACCTGCTCAAGGCGATCGAAAAGGCCACGCGGCAAACGCTCACCGAAACCGCCTTGCCCACCGTCGAGGACGTCAACGCGCAACGGGTGGCCAAGTTCGCCGATTCAATCACCACCGCGCTCGGGGCCCCCGGCATCGACCTGTTCCGCAAGCTGGTCCAGGACTACGAACGCGAGCACGACACCCCGATGGCCGATATCGCCGCCGCGCTGGCCCTGCAATCCCGCGACGGCGAGGAATTCCTGATGGCGCCCGAACCTCCGCCCGAGCGTCGCGAGCGGCGCACCGAACGCCGCGATCGCCCCGAAAAGCCAAGGTCTACACGGCCGTTCGCCACCTATCGCATCGCGGTGGGCAAGCGCCACAAGATCGGTCCGGGCGCCATCGTGGGCGCCATCGCCAACGAGGGAGGGCTGCATCGCAGCGACTTCGGCCACATCGCGATCGGCCCGGACTTCTCGTTGGTGGAACTGCCGGCCAAGTTGCCCAAGTCGACGTTCAAAAGGCTTGAGCAGACCCGCATCTCGGGGGTGTTGATCAACCTTCAGCCGGACAGGTCCTCAGCCAAGGCCCGCGGCGGCCGGGACGGCGGGAAACCGCGCAGGAAACACGGCGAATGACGCTGTCCGAAGAACAGGACGCCCAGGGCGGGCTCGAGCAGACCTCGCGCGTCGACCGCGTCGCCTCGCTGACGGGCGTCCGCGCCGTCGCCGCGCTGCTCGTCGTCGGCACCCACGCGGCCTACACCACCGGCAAATACACCCACGGCTATTGGGGCCTGGTCGGTTCCCGGATGGAGATCGGGGTGCCGATCTTCTTCGTGCTCTCCGGTTACCTGCTGTTCCGTCCGTGGGTGAAGTCCGCCGCAACCGGCGGCCCGCCGCCGTCGCTGAGTCGCTATGCGTGGCACCGGGTTCGGCGCATCATGCCCGCGTACGTCGTCACGGTGTTGTTCGCCTACGTGCTGTACCACTTCCGCGAGGCGGGGCCCAACCCCGGGCACTCGTGGCTGGGGTTGGCGCGCAACCTGACGCTGACCCAGATCTACTGCAACGGCTACCTGGGCAAGTATCTGCACCAGGGGCTGACCCAGATGTGGAGCCTGGCCGTGGAGGCCTCGTTCTACGTCATCCTCCCGCTGCTGGCCTACCTGCTGCTGGTGTTGATATGCCGGCGGCAATGGCAGCCGAAGCTGGTGCTGGGCGCCCTGGCGGGGATGGCGTTGATCAGCCCGGCGTGGTTGGTTCTCGTGCACACCGATCACTGGTTTCCCGACGGCGCCCGGCTGTGGCTGCCCACCTACCTGGCCTGGTTCCTCGCCGGCATGATGCTCACGGTGTTGCAGGAGATGGGTGTGCGCGCGTACGGGTTTGTGGCCATCCCGCTGGCGATCATCAGCTATTTCATCGCGTCCACGCCCATCGCCGGCGCGCCCACCACCTCCCCGGCGACGCTGAGCGAGGCGTTGTTCAAGACCTGTTTTTACGCGGTGATCGCCGCACTGGCGGTGGCGCCATTGGCGCTGGGTGATCACGGATGGTATTCGCGGCTGTTGGCCAGCCGCCCCATGGTATGGCTGGGGGAGATCTCCTACGAGATCTTCCTGATCCACCTGATCACCATGGAATTCGCGATGGACTACGTGGTGGGCGCGCGCGTGTACACCGGTCCGATGCTGTATCTGTTCGTCGCGACGCTGGCGCTGACGATCCCGTTGGCGTGGCTGCTGCACCGATTCACGCGCGTGCGCGACTAGCGCCTTTGCCCGCCTCCCAGCGACAAGCGCATTGCTCAGCGCGCCGAGCCGACGTTGCTTGGAGGCGGGCGCTGAGGACATTGCTTCCGGCCCGGGAGCGCGACGAATCCGGCGGCCCTAGCCGCGGGCGGACACCGGCGCCACGATCGGCACGACGAATTCCTCGATCATCGCCCGCTCGTCGGCTTCGTCGTGGCCCGGGAACAGCAGCATCGACACGATCACCCGGACCACCCAGCGCGCCCGGCGCTCCACCACCGCGGGATCATCGGCTCCCAACGAGTTCAGGAACGCCGCCGCCAGGGCCGCGATCACGTCGGACTGGCCCGCCAACTCGCCGCCGACTGGCGGGCGCGTCGTGGCGAACCACGACGCCAGCGCGGGACTCTCGCGCACCATTTGCAAGGTGACCAGGATGCTCGCGACCAGTCTTTCGTGCGGGTCCTCGATGCCGCCGGTGCGCGCGAGGATGGCGCGGCCGAGCCGGTGGGTCTCGCGGTGCACGTACGCGGTGCGCAATGCCTCGCGATTCTCGAAATACCGGTACAGCGTCGCTCGGGAACACCCTGCGGCCCTGGCGATTTCGTTCATGCCGATCGAATCCGAGTCGCGCTGGGTATAGAGTTCCTCGGCCGCGTCGAGTATCCGGTCGGCGGCCGCTTCGCTGCGCCGCGCGGAAAGCCAGTCGTTTCCCGGCATCAGGACCCCACTCGAATCGGCACCGACAGCGGCCGCCGCACGTAATTGCCCCCGGCCCAGGCGATCCCTGATTCGTCGACCTCGAAGTCGGGGCATCGGGCCAGCAGCTCGGTGAGCGCCACCCGGGACTGCATCCGGGCCGCGGCGGCGCCCAGGCAGTGGTGCGCGCCGTGGCTGAACGTCAAAATGTTGCGCGGGCACCGGGTCACGTCGAGTTCGGCCGCGTCGGGCCCGTATTGGCGTTCGTCGCGGTTGGCCGACCCGTACAGCAGCAGCGCCCTGCGCCCGGCGGGAATGGTGGTGTCGCCGATCGTCACCTCGCGGGTGGTCGTGCGCGCCAACCCCCGGACCGGTGAGGTCATCCGCAGCAGCTCCTCGACAGCGTCGGTGATCAATTCGGGGTTGTCCACCAACAACTTTCGCTGATCGGGACGCTCGTGCAGCAGCGGCATCGAGCCGCCGAGCATGCCGGTGACGGTGTCGTTGCCGCCGGTCACCATCGTGAATGTGAACGCCAGGATCGACAGCGTGCCGGCGACGTCACCGTCGGCGCCCACCCCCGCGGTCACCAGGTGGGAGATCGTGTCGTCCTCGGGGTCGGTGCGACGACGTTCGATCAGGCCGGTGAAGTAGGCCATCATCGACCCGACCGCGTCGCCGACGGTCTCCAGTGCCCCCGCGACGCCGCCCTCGGCGGTGTTGGCCGCGACGATCGCCTGGGTCCAGCCGTCGAACTGCACCCAGTCCTCTTCGGGCACACCGAGATAATGCGCGACCACCATCGACGGCAGCGGTTTGAACAGCTCGGTGACGATGTCACCGCCGCCGGCCGCGCGCAACCCCTCGATGCGCTCGACGACGAATTCCCGCACCTTGGGTTCCACCGCCTCGACCTGCCGCGGCGTGAACCCGCGCGACACCAGCTTGCGGAACTGGGTGTGCACCGGTGGATCCTGCATCACGAACGGTGGATTGTCTTGCAGGCCAATCAGTTCCAGATCGTCATAGTTGACGGTCAGGCCCTTTGCCGAGGAGAAGGTTTCGTGGTCGCGGGCCGCCGCCCACACGTCGGCGTGCCGCGACAACACGTAGTAGTCATGCTCGGGAGAATTCGCCGGAACGACGTGGTGCACGGGGTCGTGGTCGCGCAGCGCGCGGTACATCGGCCACGGGTTCGACCAGGTGGCGGCGGTCGCGAGCTGGAAGGCGACCGGTGCGTTCTGAGACATAACAGCAGCCATGTCTTATTCGTACGACAGCAGCCGAGATATGTCAACCGCCCGGCGACGCCAGTGCTCGGCCAGCCGGGCAGTCGACATCGATTTCCCGGCCAGCCGGGCGCTCAGCAGCCAGAACTAAATGCCCGACCCGGGGTTGAGGATGCCCTTCGGATCCAACGCCTGCTTGATGCGCCGGTTGAGGTCCATCACCTCGGGCCCGAGATAGCCAGCCAGCCAGGGCCGCTTCAACCGGCCCACCCCGTGCTCGCCGGTGATCGTGCCGCCGAGACCGACGGCCAGGTCCATGATCTCGCCGAATGCCAGGTGGGCGCGTTCGGTCATGTCGGCATCGGCGGGGTCGTAGACGATCAACGGGTGGGTGTTGCCGTCGCCGGCGTGGGCGATCACCGAGATCATCAGGTCGCGTTCGGCGGCGATGCCGGCGATCCCGGTGACCAGCCGGCCCAGCGCCGGAAGCGGCACGCCGACGTCCTCGAGCAACAGCGATCCCTTGGCTTCGACGGCCGGGATGCAAAACCGCCGCGCGACGACGAATGCTTCGCCCTCGTCGGGATCGTCGGTCGAAAATACTTCCGTCGCAGCGTTTTCCGCCAAGACCTTGGCCATGATCTCGGCGTCCTCGCTACCGGCGCGGCCGCGCTCGTCGGACCCGGCCACCAGCATGGCCGCCGCCCCGCGGTCCAGGTCCATGCGCAGGGTGTCCTCGACGGCGTTGATCGCCACCGAGTCCATGAACTCCAGCATCGAGGGGCGAAGCCGGGCGGTGACCCCGAGCACCGCGTCGACCGCGTCCTGCACCGAGGCGAAGGTGGCGACGACGACGCTGGACGCGTTCTGCTTGGGTACCAGCCGCAGCGTCACCTCCGTGACGACGCCCAGCGTGCCTTCGCTGCCGACGAAGAGTTTGGTCAGCGACAGGCCCGCGACGTCCTTGAGCCGCGGCCCGCCCAGCCGGACCGCGGTCCCGTCGGCCAGCACCACCTGCATGCCCAGCACATAGTCGGTGGTGACGCCGTACTTCACGCAGCACAGCCCCCCGGCGTTGGTGGCGATGTTGCCGCCGATGCTGCAGATCTCGAACGAGGACGGATCCGGCGGATACCACAGGCCGTGTTCGGCTGCGGCCTTTTTCACCTCGGCGTTGAACAGCCCGGGCTGGCATACGGCGGTCCGCGTCACCGGGTCGACCGAGATGTCTCGCATCTTCTCGGTCGAGAGCACGATGCAGTTGTCCAGGGCGGTCGCCCCGCCGGACAGGCCGCTCCCGGCGCCCCGGGGCACGACGGGCACCCGATTAGCGGTGGCCCAGCGCAGCACGGTCTGCACCTCTTCGGTGCGCCGCGGTCGCACCACGGCCAGCGGTTTGCCGGCCGACGGGTCGAACGCGCGGTCTTGGCGATAGCCCTCGGTCACGGTGGGATCGGTGACGACCATCCCGTCGGGCAGGTCGGCGATCAGGCTGGCCAGGGCGTCAGAGCTCACGGCCCGATAGTAAGCCCGTGTCGCGGCCCCGGACGGTGCCCGGGTCTGCACGACGTGGCCACTGAATGCAGGATGTTCATGTGCTCGACCACCCGCGTACCGGCCAGCCGTTCGACTCTCCGGTTGGCGCGGGCACCGGATGGCCGGGTGACCCGGCCACGCCGCAGACCCCGGTGGCGGCCGATGCCGCTCGGGTCGTCGCCCTCGCGGAACAGGCCACCTCGATCCCCGAGCTCGACGCCCTGGTCAGCGTGTGCCGGGCCTGTCCGCGGCTGGTCGACTGGCGCGAGGAGGTGGCGAGGGTCAAACGGCGGGCCTTCGCCGACCAACCGTATTGGGGCCGGCCCGTACCCAGCTGGGGAGCGGCGCGGCCGCGGCTGCTCATCGTCGGGCTGGCGCCCGCCGCCCACGGCGCCAACCGCACCGGCCGGATGTTCACCGGCGACCGCTCGGGCGACCAGTTGTACGCGGCGCTGTACCGGGCCGGCCTGGTGAACCAACCGACCAGCGTCGACGCCGCGGATGGGTTGCGGACCAACCAGATTCGCATCGTCGCGCCGGTGCGGTGTGCGCCTCCGGCCAACGCCCCGACCCCCGCCGAGCGGGACACCTGCTGGCCCTGGCTGCAGGCCGAATGGCAGCTGGTGGCCGACCACGTCCGCGTGGTCGTGGCCCTCGGCGGATTCGGCTGGCAGATCGCGCTGCGACTGCCGGGCACCTCCGGTAGAGCCGCGAGACCCAAGCCCCGGTTCGGCCACGGCGCCGTTGCCGACCTCGCCCCCGGGGTGCGGTTGCTCGGCTGCTACCACCCGAGCCAGCAAAACATGTTCACCGGTAGGTTGACACCGGCAATGCTCGACGACATCTTCCGCGACGCGAAAGAACTGGCAGGGATCAAGTGAGCGAGATTCTCGTTTCCGGCGCCAGCGTGGCGGGCACGGCGGCCGCGTTTTGGCTTGGGCGGCACGGCCATTCGGTGACCGTGGTGGAGCGCCATACCGGGCCGCGGCCGGGCGGCCAGGCGATCGACGTTCGCGGCCCGGCGCTGACCGTGCTCGACCGCATGGGGCTGCTGGCCGCCGCCGAGAAGCGCAAGACGCAAATCCGCGGCTCCTCCGTGGTCGACCGTGACGGCAATGAACTGTCGCGCGACACCGAATCGACACCCACCGGCGGGCGCATCGACAGCCCCGACATCGAACTGCTGCGCGACGACTTGGTCGAATTGCTTTACGGCGCAAGCCAATGGACGACCGATTACCTATTCGACGACACCATCACCGCGTTGGAGGCCGATGGTGCGGCCGTTCGCGTCACCTTCGAGCGTGCCGCACCACGGGAATTCGACCTCGTCGTCGGCGCCGACGGATTGCATTCCAACGTGCGGCGATTGGTGTTCGGGCCGGAGGAGGATTTCATCGAACGGCTGGGCACGCACGCGGCGATCTTCACCGTGCCCAATTTCTTGGACCTGGACCACTGGCAGATGTGGCACTACGGCGACTCCACCATGGCGGGGATCTACAGCGCGCGTCACAACGCCGAGGCCCGGGCCATGTTGGGTTTCATGGACCCGGAGCTGCGGATCGACTACCGCGACACCGAAGCCCAGTTCGCCGAGCTGGAGCGGCGGATGGCCGGGGAAGGATGGGTTCGCCCCCAACTGCTGGAGTACATGCGGACCGCACCGGACTTCTACTTCGACGAGATGTCGCAGATCAAGATGGACCGCTGGTCGCACGGCCGCGTGGTACTGGTCGGGGACGCCGGGTACTGCTGCTCGCCGCTGTCAGGACAGGGCACCAGCGTCGCGCTGCTGGGCGCCTACATCCTCGCCGGCGAGCTTAAGTCCGCCACCTCGGACGGGACCGCCGACCACGAGCGCGGATTCGCCAACTACCACCGCGAATTCGCCGACTACGTGCAGCGCAATCAATGGCTGGTCGTGGACAACATTCCCGGCGGCGCACCGATACCGCAGGAGGTGTTCGACCGCATCGTCTCCTCGATCACCCTCAAGGACTACTAGGGCCGGGGTTCGGGAACGTTTGCCGGCCCGCGCACGTTGACGCCATCGTGCGTCTTTCCGTCCTTGATCTCATCCCGGTGCGCACCGACCAGACGACCGGCGACGCCCTGGCGGCCACCGTGCAGCTGGCGCAGGCCGCGGATCGGTTGGGTTTTACCCGCTACTGGGTCGCCGAGCACCACAACATGCCTTCCGTCGGTGCCACCAGCCCGCCGGTGGTCCTCGCCTATCTGGCACCACAGACCTCGCAGCTACGGCTCGGCTCGGGTGGGGTGATGCTGCCCAACCACGCGCCGCTCGCGGTGGCCGAACAGTTCGCGCTGCTGGAAGCGGCCGCCCCCGGACGCATCGACCTCGGCATCGGCCGGGCGCCGGGATCCGACCCCGTGACCTCCTACGCGCTGCGGGGCGGGCAGGACGGCCGGGACATCGAGAACTTCCCCGAATACCTCGACGACGTGGCGGCGCTGATGAGCGCGCGCGGCGTGCGGGTTCCGCTGCGCTCGGGCGACTACACGCTCAAAGCCACCCCGGCCGCCGCGACCGAACCGCGGCTGTGGCTGCTGGGTTCGTCGATGTATTCGGCGCATTTGGCCGCCGCCAAGGGGCTGCCGTACGTGTTCGCACATCACTTCTCCGGCAAGGGAACCGAAGAGGCGCTCGAGGTGTACCGCGCCCGATTCACGCCCAGCGCGTTTGCCGCTGAGCCGCGGACGTTTCTGACGGTCAACGCCGCGGTGGCCGAAACCCAGCAGGAGGCAACGGCGTTGATGCTGCCCAACCTGCAGATGATGGCCAGGCTGCGGACCGGGCAGCCGCTCGGGCCGGTGCCGCTGGTGGAGGATGCGGCGGTGGCCGCGTTGACCGGACAGCAGCAGGCGATCGTCGACAGTGGTCTGCGACGCGCCGTCCTGGGGACGCCGGCGGAGGCCGCCGAGCAGATCCGCGCGCTCGCCGAACACTTCGGCGTCGACGAGGTGATGGTGAACCCGGTGGCCTCGGCCCGCCGCGGCACCGACCCCGCCGCCGCACCGGCGCGCGTCGCGACGCTGGAGTTGTTGGCCAAAGAGCTGTTCTGAGTCCCGCTCACGCCCGCCGGTGGGACTGGCTGGTGTGGGGTTCGGGTGTGTGGTTGGCGATCCAATTCCGCAACTCGTCCGGCGGCAACGGCGCGGTGTGCACGTAACCCTGGGTGATCATGCAGCCGTACCGGTGCAGCGCGTCCAGGGTGGCCTCGTTCTCGACACCCTCGGCGACGAGGTCGGCGCCCAGGTTGTGGGCGAGCGCCACCGTGGACCGCACGATCGCGACCGATCGTGCGTCGTGATCCAGGCGGGTTACGAAAATCCGGTCGAGTTTGAGCTCGTCGACCGAAACCTCTTGCAGCCGGGCCAATGACGACCAGCCGGTGCCGTAGTCGTCGAGCGATATGCGAATTCCCAAGCGTTGCAAGGCCGCGACGGTGTTGCGGGATCGCGCGGAATCCACCAGCGCGCTCTCGGTGATCTCGAGGATGAGCGCGTCCGCGGGCAGGTCATGATTCGCGAGCAGCCGCTCGACGGTGCCGACGAGCTCGATGTCGAGCAGGTTGGTCGTCGACAGGTTCACCGCGACGGTGAGCGTGATGCCCTGTTCACGCCAGCACCGGACCTGTTTCAGCGCCATGCTCAGGGTGCGGTTGGAGATCTTGCGCATCAGTCCGGCGCGCTCGGCGACGGGCAAGACCTCTTCCGGCAGCAGCGTTCCGCGGGTGGGGTGCTGCCAGCGCAGCACCGCCTCGACGCTGTGAACGCTGCCGTCGCGCCCGTCGATCTTGGGTTGGTAGTGCAATTTCAGTTCGTCGGTGTCGAACAGTGCGGTACGCAGGTCCTCGATGAGGTTGGGGTCGTTGTTCCGATAAACCTCGAAAGACGAGTCGTAGACCGCGATCTTGCTGCGGGCGGATTCGGCGTGCGCCATCGCGGTTTCGGCGCGGCCCAGCAGCTCTTGCGGGTGGTCGCAGTGGTCGGGACACAGCGCGATGGCGATGCGGCCTTCGACCTGAACGGTGATCGGATCCAACGCGATCGGCTCACTCAACGCTTCCAGCAGCCGGCCCGCCTGGGCGCTGGCGGCGGTCAGGTTGGCCCCGTCCGCGAGCAGCACGGCGAATTGGTCATCACCGACCCGCGCCAGCATGTCGTCGCGACGGACGCTGCCGGACAAGCGGTTTGCGATGTGGCACAGCAACTCATCGCCGAAGTGGCGACCGATCGAGTCGGTGATCTCGTGAAAATCGCTCAGGCTCAACAGCAACAGCGCCCGCCGCGCGCGCGCTCTGCCCGGAATCGACGTCGGCCCCGGCGCCGTAGCGGGCAACGCGGTCAGGGCGCTGGCCAGCGAGTGCCGGTTGGGCAGCGCGGTCAACTCGTCGGTCATGGCGTGCTTGGCGTTCGTGTGCAACAGGCTCACGTCCCGGAAGGTGAGCGAGAATCGCGCGGTCGCCACGACCAGGCTCAACGCCGCCAGGGTCGCCGCCGGCCGCGAATGATGCGCCAGGACGATGACTCCCAGCGCGACAACCGATGTCGTCACCGGGGTGACATACGGGCTGAATCGGTGTCTGGGCACTGGCGCCGTCGGCGACGAGGGGGACCAGCTGGCCATCGCGATGAGCAACGACGACGCCGGCCAGCAGGCATCCAGCAAGGTGCCGACCCGATAGGAGCCCGCGGTCGTCTGGAACAGGTACGCCACGTCCGCCACCGCAAACACGACCAGTCCGGTCATCAGCAGCACCCAGCGAAAGTCGTTGCGCCAGCCGAGTATTGGCAGCATGCCAGCGGCCAGGGCCAGGAGCACCAGGTCAATCCAGGGGTAGACCAATCCCATCCACACCGTCGCGGGCGTGCGTAACGTCGCCGCCCGCATGGGGCCCTCCGTCACGGCCGCCGCCACCGCCGCCAGCGTCAGGGCGCACACCAGCGAGTCGAGCTGAATCGGGATCGGCAACCGCTTGAACCGTGCCCGCATGAGCAGCAGCAGCCCGGCGTACACCAGCGGGTAGTACGCCAGGTACACCGGGTCGGCCACCGACGGGGAGCGACCGTTGGGCACGAACAACGCGTAGACGATGTCGCCCGCGGCCGAGAACGCCATCCCGGCGGCGATCAGTGACCACGCCAACCGGTCCGCCGAGACGCGGTACGCGCGAAGGACAACCAGACCGGCGGCCAACACGGTCAGCGCCGAATACAGCGTCGTGGCGGAGAACACGCCGTGTCCCGCGTCCGGATGCGCGACGCTGGACGCGGCGAAGGCGATCACACCGATTGCCAGCACCGCGAAGCCCACCCGGATACCCCTCGGTGGCCGAGGGGCATCGTCGGCGACATCGCCGGAGGGCGAGTTCGTGGTCGGTGTCGCGACGCCGGAAACGGGCGGTGACGCCTGCGGCGTCGCGGCGGCGCCGCCGCCATCGACCGGTGACGCCACGGCGGATTCCCCCGAATCGGGAGACGCCGGGAACGCGTACGGCAACGGCAGGTCGGGCATGAAGCTGCGGATGCATTGCCCGCCTTCGCGTTTGGCGGCGTACATGGCGAGGTCGGCGTGCCTCAGCAGCTGGTCGACCGTGCAGGCCGATGCGCCGGTGCACACCGTGAATCCGATGCTGGGCCGGACCATGATCGGGATGCCGTCGATCAGAATCGCCCCGGTGAACGCGTCGAGGATCCGGTGCGCGGCCGCCTGCGATTCTTGGACGGAAGCCTCGATGACCGCCGCGAATTCGTCGCCGCCGAGCCGGGCGATGGTCCCGCTTTCCCCCAACGCCGCGGTGAGCCGCCCGGCCACCCTGACCAAAAGCTCGTCGCCGGCCGGATGGCCCAGGGCGTCGTTGACCGACTTGAAGTTGTCGAGGTCCAGGCACAGCACCGCGATGGGCATGCCGTTGGGATGCCGGCGCGCGACGGCCTGTTCCAGGCGCTGCAGGAACAGGGCGCGATTGGCCAGACCGGTCAGATTGTCGCGAAACGCCTCGCGCGCGACCTCCGACAACAGATTCTGGTTGTCGACCAGGACGACGAATTGCCGGGCCAGGACGGCGGCCACCAGGATGCCGAGCGCGGCGAGCATGGGGTCGTGTATCGAATGGCCCGCCGCGTGCGCCCAGCCCGCCGCGGCGGCGAGGATCAGCGGCAAGTAGGGCAGCCACAGCCGGGCCCGGAACTCGGTCTCATCCGGCGGCGCGGGTGCGGGACGCTCGTGCGCGGCGGCCAGGGCCGCGAGCGCCAGTAACGCCAGGCCCGCCACTCGGACCAGGTCGCCGACTCCGCCCGTGTGATAGCTGGCGATGCCGGTATAGAAGACCAGCGCCATGTCGGCGATGCAGATGGTCGCGACGCCGGCGGCGAGCAGGCTGCGGCTCGGCCGGTCGCCGGGACGAGCCCGGGACAGCATCAGGATCGCCGTCGTCACCTGGACGATGTCGGCGAAGACCTCCGCCGAGGTCACCAGCCGCGCGCCGGAATGCTCCTGCAGCTGCGCTTCGACCACGAACACCCAGGCGATGACGAACAGCGACGTCGCCACGATGAGACCGTCGAGCAGCAGACGCCGGGGGCTCTTGCGAGACAACTGGGACAGCAGCACCAACGACGTCATCGCGCCGACCGGCCACAGCAGGAGGACGAACTCGGTTGCCGCAGGGTGGGTGGCGTGATCGAATTCCGGGCGGACGTCGTAGAACGCCCAGATGACCTCGCCGGCCGCCCAGCCGAGCAGGGCCGTCACCAGCGCCAGCCATCCGTATCGTTGCCGCGGGGGCTTGAAGCGGGCCGCGCGCCCGGCGTATGCCGCCGCGATGGCAAGGCACATCGCGATGACGAACCCGTTGATGGGGTGGGTCCCGTACGGGCCGCGCCATCCCCAGAACGACGACAGCACGATCAGCACGCCGGCTACGCCGTACACGGAGACGAGGACCCACCCGGCGGGCGCGGGCACCCCCGACCGCCGCCACGGATTCACCGCCCGCCGTTTCGTCACCGCTTGAGCTCCCCTGTTGTGTGGTGAAGAAACAACAGCATCACCACGAGTTACAGGGCATTAAACCGCTGCAGACGCGCGCTAAGTGTGGCTTTTGCCAGGTTGGTGCCGTTTCTGGTGCCGCCACAGGACGGCCGCCACGGGCCTAATCCGGTTGACTTGCGTCGATACGGGCCAGTGCGTCGCGCAGAATCTGGCCGGTGGCGTCGCGGTCGGGGTCGCGGCGCAGCAGCATTCCTTTGGCCACCGACAGCTTGTCGCCGTTGCGGCGCGGCAAGACGTGCAGGTGGATGTGGAACACCGTCTGGAAGGCGGCGCTGCCGTCGTTGATGGCGATGTTGGTCGCGTCGGCCAATTCCGTCGTGCGCGCGGCCCGGGCGATGCGTTGGCCCAGGGTGACCATTCCGGCCAGCGTCTCCGGCGTGGTGTCGGTGAGGTCGACGCTGTGCCGCTTGGGCAGCACCAGCGTGTGGCCACGAGTGAACGGCCGGATGTCGAGGATCGCCAGGTAGTCGTCGTCTTCGTAGATCCGGATGGCCGGAGCTTCCCCGGCGACGACCGCACAGAACACGCAGGACATGTCGCCCACGGTACTTGTTGCCGCCCCGCGGCCCCGCCGACTCCAGCCAGGGCCCGGCCCAATTACGGGGTTACGCTGCCGCAGTGAACGACGATCTCGCCTTCGCCGGCGCGGCGGCGCAAGCGCGCATGCTGGCCGACGGTGAACTGACCGCGCCGGAGTTGCTCGAGGTCTACCTGGAGCGGATCGCGCAGCTCGACAGCCAGCTGCGGTGCTACCGCGTGGTGCTCGCCGACAAAGCTCGCTACGAGGCCGCCGTGGCGCAGGACCGCCTGGACGCGGGCGAACGGCTGTCGCTGCTCGGCGTGCCGGTCGCGATCAAGGACGACGTCGATGTCGCCGGGGAGGTGACGACCTTCGGCAGCGGCGGGCACCGGCCCGCGGTGAGCTCCGACGCGGAGGTGGTGCGCCGGTTGCGCGCCGCGGGCGCCGTCATCGTCGGCAAGACCAATGTGCCCGAGCTGATGATGCTGCCGTACACCGAGTCGCTGACCTTCGGAGCTACCCGCAATCCCTGGGATCCCAGGCGCACGCCGGGCGGCAGCAGCGGCGGCAGCGCCGCCGCGGTCGCGGCCGGGCTGGCCCCGCTGGCGTTGGGCTCCGACGGGGGCGGGTCGATCCGCATCCCGGCGACCTGGTGCGGCGTGTTCGGCCTGAAGCCGCAGCGCGATCGGGTATCGCTGGAACCCCACGACGACGCCTGGTACGGGTTGAGCGTCAACGGCCCGATCACCCGCACGGTGATCGACGCGGCCGTGTTCCTGGACGCGACCTCGACGGTGCCCGGGCCCGAGGGGGAGTTCGTGACCGCGGCGACCCGCAGCCCCGGCCGGCTACGAATTGCGTTGAGCACCAAGGTCCCAACCCCGCTGCCGGTTCGGGTCGGCAAGCGGGAGTTGGCCGCGGTCGACCAGGCCGGCGCGTTGCTTCGCGACCTCGGGCATGACGTCATCACGGCCGACCCGGAATATCCGGCCTCGGCGATCCTCACCAACTACCTGCCCCGCTACCTGCGCGGCATCTGCGACGACGCCGACGCCCTGGCCCATCCGGAACGCCTGGAACCGCGCACCCGCAACATGGCCCGCTTGGGTTCTTTCTTCTCGGACCGCCGGATGGAGTCCCTGCGGGCGGCCGAGGGGGCCGTGGTGTCGCGGATCCAGGCGATCTTCGACGATGTCGACGTCGTCGTCACGCCCGGAACGGCAACGGGCCCATCCCGTATCGGCGCCTACCAACGGCGCGGCGCCGTGTCGACCCTGCTGAGGGTGGGGCAATACGTTCCGTACCAACAGGTCTGGAACCTGACCGGGCAGCCCGCCGCGGTGGTTCCCTGGGACCTCGACGCAGACGGGATGCCGATGTCGGTCCAACTCGTCGGCCGGCCTTATGACGAAGCGACGTTGTTGTCGCTGTCGGCGCAGATCGAAGCCGCTCGACCGTGGGCCCTTCGCCGGCCGCCGGTGTCATGAGAGCGGACGGGCCTCCGCAACCACTGCCCAAGCCGCGAGCTTGGCGCCCGGCGGCGCCGCGCTCGCGATCGGCTTGATCTACGCGCGCCGACCCGCTTCGCCCGGCGGCGCCGCGCTCGCGATCGGCGCCCACGCCGCGAGCTTGGCGCCCGGCCGCATCACGTGGGCCGGGCTGGTCGACGGCAGCCGGTGGCACTGGATCTCGTCGGGCGACACCACCCGCCGGCGGTAGAGCTCGGCGGCCTTGGCGCCGTTGAAGTACACCGCCGTGATGGCGGGGTAGTCGGCGAAGAACGCGCCAAAATCGTTGACCGTCAGGCTGGTTGGATCGATGGCCGAGTCGGAACTGCCGCGGCGGCGGCACGTGTGAAGAACATCCCAAAGCGCAATTCCGTGGGATTGCAGTCCCGCCAGGCGCCTGTCGTAGGGCGCGGCGGCGTCGAAGCCGAAAAGCTCACCGGTGATCGACCAGAACGCGTTGCGTGGATTGGCGTAGTACTGGTCCGCCACCAGTGATTGCGCACTGGGAAACGACCCCAGAATCAGCGTCCTGGCGCGCTCGTCGACGACCGGCGGGAATCCCCGCAGCAACGGTGTGCTCATCACCTCACATCATGCCGCGCCCGCGTTGTACGTTGGCGACGTGCACGACGGGGACGACCACACCATCGACGACCTGCTCGAAGGGCTCGAGGGAACCGCGCGCACGGAACGGGCCGAACTGGTGCGGTGGCTCTTCGAGCAGGGCATCACCGCCGAGGAGATCCGGGCGACCAACCCGCCTCTGTTGCTGGCCACCCGCCACATCATCGGCGACGACGGCACGTACGTGTCGACGCGGGAGATCAGCGAGACCCACGGCATCGACCTGGGACTGCTGCAGCGTGTGCAACGCGCCATCGGTCTGGTCCGCGTCGACGACCCCGACGCGGCCGTTCACATGCGCGCCGACGGCGAGGCCGCCGCCTTCACCCAGCGGTTCGTCGAGCTGGGCCTGGACCCCGAGCACGTGATTCTCGTGGTCCGGGTGCTCGCCGAAGGTCTGTCGCGGACCGCCGAGGTCATGCGGTACTCGGCGCTTTCGGCGATCATGCGCCCGGGCGCCAGCGAGCTCGAAATCGCCCAAGCCTCAAAGGCTTTGGTGACCAAAATCGCGCCCATGCTGGGCCCGATGATCCAGCACATGCTGTTCATGCAGCTGCGCCACATGATGGAGACCGAAGCGGTCAACGCCGCCGAGCGCGCCGCTGGCAAGCCGCTGCCGGGCGCGCGCCAAATCAGCGTCGCCTTCGCCGACCTGGTCGGCTTCACCCGGATCGGTGAGGCGGTCACGCCCGAAGAGCTGGGGCATCTGGCCAACCGGCTGGCCATCCTCGCCCGCGACATGACCGTTCCTCCGGTGCGTTTCATCAAGACCATCGGCGACGCGGTGATGTTCGTCTGCCCCGAGCCGCAACCGTTGCTCGACGTCGTCCTGAAACTGGTCGAAGCCGTCGACTCTGACAACGACTTCCCTCGGCTGCGGGCGGGCGTGGCCTCCGGCATGGCGGTGAGCCGTGCCGGCGATTGGTTCGGCAGTCCGGTCAACGTGGCGAGCCGTGTCACGAGCGTGGCGCGCCCGGGCACGGTCCTGGCGGCGGATTCGGTGTGGGAGGTCATCGGGGAGCGCGGTGAGTTTTCGGCATCGTTCGCGGGCTCCCGCCACCTCAAGGGCATCAAGGGCGAGGTCAAACTGTTCCGCATCCGGCGCGGCGATGCCGAGGACTGACGGCCGCCGGCCGCGGTGACATCAATATGGGCAGGCCCGGTGCGACTCCAGGGGGCGTCTGACTCCGTCTTACGCGTGTCCTACGCGGCCGGATTCCTACCCCGTGTTCCGGCGCTTCGAATTGGTCGCTTCCCGGGCCTGCTTCGCTACCCAAAATACGCCGCACAACAGCCCGGATCAATGGGTTTTCAGGCGTGGAGATGTGTTCGGCGACCGGCCCGTCTTTCGCCCCCGGCGAACGCTGTTCCGTTATACGTGCAACGGTGTAATCATGTAATCATGAAAGCGCATCACACCCATGGGCGGCGGTACGGTCGCCCCGGAGGCTGGCAGCAAGCCCAGCAACCCGACGCCGGCGACGCCGCGGAATGGTTCGCCGGACGCCTTCCCGAGAAGTGGTTCGACGGCGACCCCACGGTGATCGTCGACCGCGAAGAGATCACCGTCATGGGACGGCTCCCGGACACGGCGAGCGCCGAGAGCGGGGAGAGTGAGGCCCGCGCGGCGGGACGGGCGTCGCGATTCCGCGAGGAGACGCGATCCGAGAGAATGCACATCGCCGACGAAGCCCAGGATCGCTACGGACGCAAGGTTTCCTGGGGGGTCGAGGTCGGCTCGGAGCGAATCCTGTTCACCCACATCGCAGTACCTGTGATGACCCGGCTGAAGCAGCCCGAACGCCAGGTGCTCGACACGTTGGTGGATGCCGGCGTCGCGCGGTCGCGCGCCGACGCCCTGGCGTGGTCGGTGAAGCTGGTCGGCGAACATGCCGAGGAATGGCTGGCCAAATTGCGCGACGCGATGACGGCGGTCGACGACCTGCGTGCGCAGGGTCCCGATCTGCAGTCGTAGCAATGCCGTGACGCCCTAACGGCGTTGGCGCGTAACCGTCCGGCTACTCGTCGGCGATTCTGGCGGCGATCTTGTCCGCGATCTGGGCGCCCTGGTCGCTGATGTGATACCCGCACGCGTTGATGTCGACGATCACGTTGTTGGCCACGGTCAGTGCGCGCTGGCACTCCCAACCGTCGGCGCCTTCCTGGGTGTCCATCAGCGTGATCTTCGGCGGGCTCCCTTGAACCTGAGCGAACGTCCACCGATAGGTCTTGCTCTTGTTCGTGACCGTGACCGTCTTGCCGGCGCAGCCCTTCCACTTCTCCGCAGAGTTCTCCAGGAAGCTCTTGGCCTTGTCGGCGGACGGAAACAGCACCACCGCTTGGTTCACCCAGTGGTCGTAGTTGTCGCCCGGCTCCGAGGACACCAGTCCACTCACCGAGGTGTAACCGGTGCCCGCATATACCGGGTCTTGGGTCGTGTAGAGCGCGCCCTGGCAGTCGGGCGTCGACACCGTCACCGCCGAATGGTCCGTCGACGTAATGGGTTTGCCCGGCTGCATCGTCGACGAGCCCATCACGGTGTTGATATCGGACGGGCCGAGCAGCAGGGCGCTGAGACGGTCGGCCTCCAGCGGCGCGGGGGGTGGCGGTTCGGGATCGGGCCGCGTGACCAGCCAGATGCCCAACCCGCTCCCGAGGAGAACGAACACCACGGCGACGGCCGCGACGATGAGCCAGACGTTGCGGCGGGGCCTGGGCGGGGGCTGACCCCACGGCGTCGCATTGGCGAACTGCGGCGGCGGGCCGCCCCAATTGGCGCTGGCGCCTTGGTAATACGGCGCCGCGGACGGCGACGGCGGCGGGGTGTTGAACGCGGGCTGGTACGGCCGGGGAGGCGGCGCGGTGCTCAGCCGGGGATCTGGGTTGACGGCCGTGGGCAGTGCGGCTTCCTGGCTGCGGCGCAAGATGGTGGCGGCGCGGTCTTGGTCGGGGTGGCTCAGCGCCTGCTTGGCGGCCAGCGCGAGGTCGCCCGCGCTCGCGTAGCGGTCCTCGGGCCTTTTGGCCATGCCGCGGGCGATCACCGCATCGAAGGCCTTGGGGATGTCCGGGCGCCGCTGACTGGGCGCGGGTATGGGGTCCATCATATGGGCGGAGACCAGCATGCCGGCGCTGTCGGCCCGGTAGGGCGGCGCCCCGGTCAGGCACTCGAACAACACGCACGCCAACGCGTAGATGTCGGCGCGGTAGGTGACCTCGGCGTCGGAAAACCGTTCGGGCGCCATGTATTTCCAGGTGCCGACCGCGGTGCCCAGTTGGGTGAGTTTCTCGTCGGTGGTGGCGCTGGCGATGCCGAAGTCGACGAGGTAGGCGAAGTCGTCGGCGGTGACCAGGATGTTTTGCGGTTTGACGTCGCGGTGCATGACGCCGGCGGCGTGGGCGGCATCGAGCGCGGAGGCGATCTGGGTGATGACGGCGACCGCGCGTGGCGGGGTCAGCGGCCCGAAGCGTTTCAGCACGCTGTCCAGGTCGGTGCCCTCGACCAAGCGCATCTCCAAAAAGATCTGGCCGTCGATTTCGCCGTAGTCGTGCACGGGCACCACCTGGGGTTCCTGCAAACGTCCGGCGGTGCGGGCCTCGCGTTTCATCCGCTCGCGGAAGACGGGGTCTCTGCTGAAGCTTTCGGAGAGAAGTTTGACCGCCACGGTCCACTCTTTGACGGTGTGTTCGGCCTCGTAGACCTCACCCATCCCACCGCGGCCCAGCAGCCGTTTCAGGTGGTAGGGGCCGAACATCGACCCCGCCCGTGAGGCCTGTTCGTCGCTCATTGCTCATCCTTCCAACCCGACCCCCGGCCCGCCGTCCCGTGGCAACGTTGCGGACGCACGCCCGATCGTCGACCCGTGACCGAGCAATCATGACGGTAAGCGCCCACCCGTCGCGCCGCATGATAACGCCGACAATCGGCGGGCCAGCCTTTCGTGGCCGCGGCGCCGGCTGCGGTTGTCATGCGCGGGTCATGGCGTAGTAGGCGCCGCGCCGGGCCAGCAGTTCCGCGTGGTTGCCTTGTTCGACGATCCGGCCCCCCTCGATCACCAGGATCCGATCGGCGTCGCGGATCGTCGAAAGACGATGCGCGATAATGAAACTCGTCCGATCCCGGCGCAGATCGCACATGGCGCGCTGGATGAGGGCCTCGGTGCGGGTATCGACCGAGCTGGTCGCCTCATCCAGGATCAGCAGCTGCGGGCGGGCAAGGAACGCGCGCGCGATGGTGATGAGTTGCTTTTCGCCGGCGCTGATGTTGGCGCCGTCGCCGCTGACCCGGGTTTGGTAGCCGGCCGGCAGCGACCGCACGAACGGGTCGACGTGCGCTGCCTCGGCGGCCGCCACCACCTCGTCGTCGCCGGCCTCGGGGCGCCCGTAGGCGATGTTCTCCGCGATCGTCCCGTCAAAGAGCCAGGTGTCCTGCAGCACCATGCCGATCCGCGACCGCAGCGAATGCCGGTCCAGCGTGGTGATGTCCACCCCGTCGAGGAGGATCTGGCCGGAATCGACCTCATAGAACCGCATCAACAGGTTCACCAGCGTGGTCTTGCCCGCCCCGGTCGGTCCGACGATCGCCACCGTGCTACCCGGTTCGGCCACCAGCGACAGGTCGTCGATCACCGGGACGCCCGGCCGGTAGGCGAAGCTGACATGCGCGAATTCCACGCGGCCGCTCGAGCGTGGGGCGCCATCGGCGGGCGGGGGCGACGCGGGCTGGGGATCCGGCGATTCTTCGGGCTCGTCGAGCAGGGCGAAGACGCGTTCGGCGCTGGCCACCCCCGACTGCAGGGTGTTGTACATCCCGGCCAGTTGGCTCAGGGGCGAATTGAATTGCCGCACATACTGAATGAACGCCTGGATGTTGCCCAGGGTGATGTGCCCGGTGGCCACCCGCAGGCCACCCACCACGGCGACGGCCACGTAGCCGACGTTGCCGATGAACGTGGTCGCGGGTGCCACCAGCCCGGAGAAGAACTGGGCGCCGAAACTGGACCGGTAGACGTCGCCGTTGAGGGCCCGAAACTGCTCGCGGGCCGCGGCCTGGTGGCCGAACGTCTTGACCACCGTGAATCCGCTGTAGGTCTCCTCGATGTGGGCGTTGAGGCGCCCGATGCTCGCCCATTGGGCGAGGAACAGCCGCTGGGAACGCCGTGCGATCGCCCGTGTCGCCAGCAGCGACAGCGGCACCGTCAGCACGGTGATCCCCACCAGCAGCGGCGAAATGGACAGCATCATCGCCAACACCGCCACCACCGTCAGGACCGAAGTCAGCAGCTGGCTGATCGTCATCGACAGGGACGACTGGACGTTGTCGATGTCGTTGGTCACCCGGCTGAGCAGCTCGCCGCGCTGGCGCCCGTCGAAGTACGACAACGGCAACCGGTGGATCTTGTCCTCGACGTCGGAACGCAACGCCACCATGGTGCGCTGCACGGTGAGGTTGAGCAGCCGGGCCTGCGCCCAAATCAGCACCGAGGAAACGAGATAGAGGGCCAGCGCCAGCGTCAGCGTCCGCGTGACCGCCCCGAAGTCCACGCCGTGGCCCGGCACCACGTTCATTCCGGACAGCAAGTCCGCGAAGGTGTTCTCGCCCCGGCCGCGAGCGGCCGAGACGGCCTGTGCCTTGCTGATGCCGGCGGGAAGCTGCCGCCCGATGACGCCGTTGAACAGCAAATCGGTGGCATGGCCGAGGATCCGCGGGACGATCACGCCGATCACCGTGCCCGCGAGGCCCAGTGTGATCACCGCGATGCTCAGTCCGCGTTGCGGCGCAAGTCGTTTCACCAAACGGGCGGCCGAACCCCAGAAATCGCGGGATCGCCCGGCCGGCGGCGGGGCCACGGCGCGGGCCGCGGTGCTGGTCGACGAGGTCATTGCGCGCCCCCGACGTGCCCTGACGGCAAGGCGCCCACGGCTTGTGAGTCGGCGAATTCCGCGTAGGTGGCGCTGTCGGCGAGCAGCGACTCATGCGTGCCGGCGCCGACCAGTCTTCCGCCGTCGACGACGATCACCTGGTCGGCCTGGGCGGCAGTCGAAACCCGTTGGGTGACAACGATGACGGTGGCTTCCTTCGATATCGGCTTGAGGGCGGCGCGCACCCGCGCGTCGGTGTGCACGTCGAGGGCGCCGAAGGAGTCGTCGAACAGATAGACGGCGGGGCGGCGGATGACCGCCCGGGCGATGGCGAGTCGTTGCCGCTGCCCGCCGGAAAAGTTGATGCCGCCCTGGGCCACCCGCATCTGCAGCCCGTCTGGGTGCGCGCGCACGAACCCGTCGGCGTCGGCCACCCGCAACGCTTCCCACATCTCGTCGCCGGTGATGTCGTGCCCCGGGGCGGCGCCGTAACGCAGGTTGTCGGTGATCGTTCCGGAAAAGAGGTAGCCGCGCTGGGGGACCAGACCGATCGCCGACCACAGCCGCTCGGTGTGGTAATCGCGGACGTCGATGTCGTCGACCAGGACGGTTCCGCCGGTCACGTCGTAGAGCCGGCAGATCAAGGAGATCAGTGTCGACTTTCCCGATCCCGTGCTGCCGACGATCGCGGTGGTGGTCCCGGGCCGGGCGATGAATGAAATATCTTGTAGCACTGGGCGATCGGCACCGGGATAGGTGAATGTTGCGCCGTCCAGGCGGACCACACCGGTGATTTTGCCCGGGGGAGACGCCGGGCCGGGCGGGTCGGTGACGGCGGGACGGGTGGTGAGCACCTCGGTGATCCGTTCGGCGCACACCGACGCCCGCGGCAACACCACCAGCGTCATCGTCGCCATCAGCACGGCCATCAGGATCTGCGTGAAGTACGCCAGGAAGGCGGTCAACGAGCCGACCTGCATCTGGCCGCGATCGATGCGCAGCCCCCCGAACCAGATCAGCGCGACGCTGGACACGTTGATGGTCAGCGTGGTCACCGGCAGCATCAACGCCTGCCAGTTGCCCGCGGTCAATGCGGTGTTCGACAGCGCGGCGTTGGCGCGCGCGAAGCGGTCGCGCTCGAAACCTTCCCGGGCGAACGCGCGGACCACCCGCACGCCGGCCAGCTGGTCGCGCATCACGCGGTTGATGCCGTCGATCAGGCCCTGCATCCTGCGGAACAGCGGCAGCATGTGCGACATCACCCAGTAGTTGGTCACCGCCATGACCGGCACGCTGACCAGCAACAGCCACGTCAGCGCCGCCTCCTGGCGCAGGGCCATGACGATTCCGCCGAGGCACATGATCGGGGCCGTCACCAGCACAGTGGCCGTGATCTGCACCAGGTACTGGATTTGCCGCACGTCGTTGGTGCTGCGCGTCAGCAAGGTCGGCGCGCCGAATCGGGCGCTCTCGCGCTCGGAAAAGGTGAGGACGTGTTCGAACACCGCCGCGCGCAGGTCGCGGCCGAAGCCCATGCCGGTCCGGGAGCCGAAATAGACCGCGCCGACCGAGCACAACACCTGCAAGCCGGTGGCCCCGAGCATCACGATGCCCAGCCGGACGATCGCGGCGGTGTCGCCCTTGGCGACGCCCTCGTCGATGATGGCCGCGTTGACGGTCGGCAGGTACAGCGACGCGAGGTTGCTGATCAGCTGCAGCACCATCAGCACCGCGACCAGCCGGCGGTACGGCTGGATGTACTGGCGCAGCAGGGCCAGGAGCATGGGGTAACTGTCGCACACCGGCGGCCCGGGCGTCCCCGCCAACCGGCGACGGTCAACGCGCGCAGGGCACTCGTCGGCGACATTGAAATACCTGCTCAGGCGCGTCGGTGGTTGACCCGCTGGGCTGCCGCTACAGTGCATCGTGTGGACGAGCAGCGGGCGGAACGGAAGCAGGGTAGCGGTGCGGCGTAGCGCGAGGGCGCTGGCTCTTGTGGCGTCAGCATTGACGATCCTGATTCCCGCCGTTGCCGCCTGCTCCGATTCCGGCGGCAACAAACCCGGGGCGACGGCGTCGTCGACGCCGCAGAAGGGGCAAGGCAACCACGGGCCGATGTTCCCGCAGTGCGGCGGCATCAGCGACCAGACGGTGGCCGAGCTGACCCGGGTGACCGGGTTGATCAACACCGCCCGCAACTCCGTCGGCTGTCAATGGCTCGCCGGGGGCGGCATCCTCGGGCCGCACTTCTCCTTCTCCTGGTATCGCGGCAGCCCGATCGGACGCGAACGCAAGACCGAGGAGCTCTCACGTGCCAGCGTCGACGACATCAACATCAACGGCCACGGCGGTTTCATCGCCGTCGGCAACGAGCCCAACCTGGGTGACTCGCTGTGCGAAGTAGGCATTCAGTTCCAGGACGACTTCATCGAGTGGTCGATCAGTTTCAGTCAGAAGCCGTTCCCGCCGCCGTGCGATATCGCGAAAGAGCTGGCTCGTCAGTCGATTGCGAACTCGAAATGAGGGCCTCGATGCGCGCCGCCGCAGTGCTTTTGCTGGCCGCGCTGCTGGTGCTGACGGGCTGCTCCAGGTCGATCGGCGGCAACGCGGTCAAGGCGGGCGGCAACGTGCCCCGCAACAACAACTCCCAGCAGCAGTACCCGAACCTGCTCAAGGAATGTGAGGTGTTGACCAGCGACATCCTGGCCAAGACCGTGGGGGCCGACCCGCTCGACATTCAGAGCACGTTCGTCGGCGCGATCTGCCGGTGGCAGGCGGCCAACCCGGCCGGCCTGATCGACATCACCCGGTTCTGGTTCGAGCAGGGCAGCCTGAGCAACGAGCGCAAGGTCGCGGAGTTCTTGAAGTACAAGATCGAGTCGCGGCCCATCGCCGGGATCGACTCGATCGTGATGCGTCCCGACGACCCCAACGGCGCGTGCGGCGTGGCCAGCGACGCGGCCGGGGTGGTCGGTTGGTGGGTCAACCCGCAGGCGCCGGGAATCGATGCGTGCGGGCAGGCCATCAAGCTGATGGAACTGACGCTGGCCACCAACTCCTAGCCGGAGGTTGCGCCACCACGCCGAACGTCGACTTGTTGTCGTCGATTTCGCGTTTTGAGCCCAACAAGTCGACGTTCGCCGCAGCGTTGTGGGCTCAGCGCGGAACGACGAAGTCGATCAGCGACGCACCCCCGAGTTCCAGTTCCTTCCACGCGCACGGCACCGCGAGGACCGCGATCGCCGACGTCGGGAACTTGGCCGAAATGCGTTCGCCCGCAGCGGCGTCGGTGCCGCCGGCGCGGCCCAGCCCCAGCGCAAGCGCCGACATCGTCGGCTCGTGTCCGATGACGAGCAGCGTGCCGATGCCGTCGTCCACCGTGTTGATCTCGTCGATCAGCGTGCCCGGGGTGCTGGCGTAGAGACGTTCGCTGTATCGCACCGGCGCAGCGATGCGGGTGTTCCGCAGTGTCTCGCGGGTCCTGGTCGCCGTGGAACACAGCACCCCGTCGACGGGGGGCACGTGGGCGCGCAGCCAGTCGCCGGCGAGCCCGGCTTGCCTGACGCCGCGGGGCGCCAACGGCCGATCGTGGTCGGCGACCCCGGCCGGGTAGTCGGACTTCGCATGCCGCATCAACAGCAGGGTGCGCTCGGCAGTCACGAAGGATCAGATTAATCAGTGTGGCGCCCCGCCGGCCACGCCCGCTGCGCCGGAATTTGCGCAGTGCCAAGACCTGCCGATCGAGGTCCCGCGTCTTGTCGGTGCGCAGACCTAAACTCGCGATGCCCGGAGTAAACACGCAGTTCGAAAGGGGGTCGCCCACATGCGATTCCTGCACACCGCCGACTGGCAACTGGGCATGACCCGGCACTTCCTCGCCGGCGACGCCCAGCCACGCTACTCGGCGGCCCGCCGCGACGCGGTTGCCGGTCTGGGGGCGCTCGCCGCGGAGGTGGGCGCCGAGTTCGTCGTCGTGTCGGGCGACGTCTTCGAGCACAACCAGCTCCCGCCGACGGTCATCGGACAGTCCCTGGAAGCCATGCGCGCCATCGGAATTCCGGTGTATCTGCTTCCGGGCAACCACGACCCCCTGGACGCCTCATCGGTGTACACCAGCGCGCTGTTCGCCGCCGAGCGTCCCGACAACGTCGTGGTGCTCGACCGTGCCGGCGTGCATCAGGTGCGCCCCGGCCTGGAGATCGTCGCCGCGCCGTGGCGGTCGAAGGTGCCGACCACCGACCTGGTCGCCGACGTCCTCGACGGCCTGCCCGCGGCCGCGGGCACCCGAATCCTCGTCGCGCACGGCGGGGTCGACGTCCTGGACCCCGACAAGGACAAGCCCTCGCTGATCCGGCTCGCCACCCTCGACGACGCGCTGTCCCGCGGCGCGGTGCACTATGTGGCGCTGGGGGACAAGCACTCTCTGACCCAGGTCGGCGACAGCGGCCGGGTCTGGTATTCCGGATCGCCGGAAGTCACCAACTTCGATGACGTGGAATCCGACCCGGGCCACGTCCTGGTCGTGGACGTCGACGAAACCGACCCGCGGGGCGCGGTCTCGGTGACCGCACGAGACGTCGGACGCTGGCGCTTCGTCACGCTGCACCGTCAGGTCGACACGAGCCGCGACATCGCCGACCTCGACGTGAACCTGGACCTGATGACCGACAAGGACCGAACCGTGGTGCGCCTGGCGCTCACCGGGTCGTTGACGGTCACCGACCGCGCCGCCCTGGACGCCTGCCTGGACAAATACGCGCGGTTGTTCGCCTGGCTGGGCCTGTGGGAACGGCGCACCGACCTGGCGGTGATCCCCGCCGACGGCGAGTTCAGCGATCTCGGGATCGGGGGATTCGCCGCCGCGGCGGTCGAGGAGCTGATGGCGACGGCGCGCGAGGAGGATTCCGCCACCGCCGGCGACGCCCAGGCGGCGCTGGCGCTGCTGCTGCGCCTCGCTGATCGGGGCGCGGCGTGAAGCTGCACCGGTTGATCCTGACGAACTACCGCGGCATCTCGCACCGGGAGATCGAATTCCCCGACCACGGCGTCGTGGTGGTGTGCGGCGCCAACGAGATCGGCAAGTCGTCGATGATCGAGGCGCTGGACCTGCTCCTGGAGTCCCGGGATCGGTCGACGAAGAAGGAAGTCAAGCAGGTCAAACCCACCCACAGCGACGTGGGCTCCGAGGTCTCCGCCGAAATCAGTTGCGGCCCCTACCGTTTCGTCTATCGCAAGCGGTTTCACAAGAAGTGCGAGACGGAGCTGACGATCATCACGCCGTGCCGCGAACAGCTGACCGGCGACGAAGCCCACGAACGGGTGCGGGCGATGCTGGCCGAGACGGTGGACAGCGACCTCTGGCATGCCCAGCGTGTGCTGCAGTCGGCGTCGACCGCCGCGGTGGACTTGTCCGGGTGCGACGCGCTGTCACGCGCGCTCGATGTGGCCGCCGGCGACAGCGGCGGGCTCTGTGGCACCGAGCCGTTGCTGATCGAGCGGATCGACACCGAATACGCGCGGTACTTCACCCCGACCGGGCGTCCGACGGGGCCGTGGGCCGCCGCGATCGCCCGGCTCGCCGACGCCGAGGCCGCGGTCGCCGAGTGCGCGGCCGCCGTCGCCGAGGTCGACGACCGGGTCGCTCGCCACGCCGTTTTGACCGAGCAGGTGGCCGACTTCTCCCAGCGGCGCATCGCCGCCGGCCCGCGCGTGGCGGCCGCCCGGGAAGCCGCCGACCGGATCGCCGAGCTCACCGCGCAGCAGCGCGAAGCCCAGTTGGTCGCCGAGGCCGCGGACGCCACCAGCGCCGCGGCGACCGCCGCCCACACCAGCCGTTTGCAGCTGCTCGCCGAAATCGACGCCCGCGCCGCCGCTGTCGCCGAAACGGAAGCCCAGGCGGACCAAGCCGCGTCCGCGCACGCGTCGGCGCGCGCCGAGGCCGAGGCGTGCGACGCCACGCTCCAGCGGGCCACGCAGGTCCTGGCCGACCTGCAGTGCCGGGTCGACGCCGCGCGCCGCGGCGTCGACCGGCTCGCCGACCTCGAGGAGGCCGACCGGTTGAGCACCCGGCTGGCCAAGGTCGACGCCATCGAGCGGGATCGTGAGCGAATCTGCGCCGAGCTCAGCACGATCGCCGTCACCGAGGAACTGCTGCGACGAATCGAGGACGCCTGCGCCGCGGTCGATCGCATCGGGGACCAGTTGGCGTCGACGTCGGCGGCGATCGAATTCACCGCCGCCGCGGACATTCACCTGGTGGTCGGCGGTGAGCGAATCTCGTTGTCGGCGGGGCAGAGCTGGTCGATCACCGCCGCCGGGTCCACCGTGGTCGAGGTGTCCGACGTCCTGACCGCCCGGGTCACCCCCGGCGCGACCACGCTGGATATCCACACGAAACATGCTGCGGCACAACAAGAAATGGCGGCGGCGCTGGCCGCCGCCGAGGTGGCCGATCTCGCCGCCGCGCGCTCGGCCGACCAGCGGCGCCGCGAGCTGGTGAGCGCCCGCGATCAGCTCGGCGCCACGCTGGCCGGTCTGTGCGGCGACGAGCAGATCGACGAGATGCGCTCCCGCCTGGCGCAGCTGCGGGCCCAGCACCCGGCCGAGCCGGCGCCCGGTGCCACGGACATCGGCGCCGCCCGCGCCGAACTCGACGCGGCCCAGCAGGGTCACGCGGCGGCGTCGACCGACTGCGAGGCTCACCGCCAGGCCGCCACCACCGCCGCCGCGGCGCTGGCCGAGTTATCCACCCGGGCAACCGTTCTGCAGAACACGTTGGAAGCCCAGCGGGCCGAGCTGCAGGCGACCGCGGGCCGGCTGGCCGCCGAGCGCGCCTCGGTCAGCGACGAGGAACTCGCGGCGTCGGCGGACTCGGCGTTGCGGGCCGCGCAGGCCGCGGACCAACGAGTCGGCGAGCTCGCCGCCGCCTTGGCCGCCGCGTCCCCCGATGCCGTTGCCGCCGAATTGGCCGAGGCCACAAAGGAAGCCGAGTCGCTGCGGGAGCGCTACGAAGAAGCCGCCCGCGCGTTGCGTGAGATCACCATCGAACTCTCGGTGTTCGGCAGTGAGGGGCGCCAGGGCAAGCTGGACGCCGCGGAAACGGAGCGCGAGCACGCCGCCACGGAGCACAGTCAGATCGGCGCGCGGGCCCGGGCCGCGAAACTGCTGCGCTCGGTCATGACGCGTCACCGCGACACCACGCGCAGACGCTACGTCGAGCCTTATCGCGCGGAGCTGCAGCGGCTCGGACGTCCCGTGTTCGGGCCGAGTTTCGAGGTCGACATCGACAGCGACCTGTGCATCCGTAGCCGCACGCTCAACGGCATCACGGTGCCCTATGAATCCTTGTCGGGCGGCGCCAAGGAGCAACTGGGCATCCTGGCCCGGCTCGCCGGTGCCGCCCTGGTCGCCAAGGAGGACGCCGTGCCGGTGGTCGTCGACGACGCACTGGGTTTCACCGACCCCGACCGGCTGGCCAAAATGGGTCAGTTGTTCGACAGCGTCGGCACTCACGGGCAGGTGATCGTGCTCACCTGCAGTCCCGACCGTTACGACGGTGTCCGGGGCGCGCATCGCATCGACCTCACCGCCTGAGGGCCGCTGACCTCAGCCGATACCGCCGGGTGTGACGACTCGGCGCGTGCCGGGATGCGCTGCCTGCAGAATGGGACCATGGCGGTCCGACACGAATGACGATGAACGCGAAGCGGAGCCGGGTGCAGCAGAAGCTGGCGGAATTGCCCGGTGTGCGCGCCGTGCGCCGGCCGATCTCGCCGCACAGCGCCGACGAGTTCGATCTGTACTACGTGCGCACGGGCCGCAAGTCCCGCCACCCGCTGGTCATCATCCCCGGCGGGCCGGGCGTGGCGTCGGTGCAGATGTACAAGGGACTGCGCAGGCGCGCGGCGGCGGCCGGTCTCGACGTCATCATGATCGAACACCGCGGGGTGGGGATGTCGCGCCACGACGATTCGGGTGCCGACCTGCCGCCGCAGTCCATGACCGTGAATCAGGTCGTCGACGACGTGGCGGCGGTGCTCGACGACGCCCACGCCGACTCGGCCGACATCTATGGCGCGTCCTACGGCACCTATATCGCGGCCGGAGTGGGTGTGCGCCATCCCGACCGCGTGCACGCGATGGTGCTCGATTCGCCGCTGCTGTCGCGGCACGACATCGTCATCGTGCGCCGGGCGATTCGCCGGCTGCTGCTTCGGGGCGACAGCCCCGAAACCGCCGCCTTGGCACCGAAAATGCGCAAACTGGTCGACGCCGGCGTCATGACCCCGGCGGCGACACACGTCGTCGCGACCATTTACGGCTACGGCGGCGCCGACCTGCTCGAGCGTCAACTCGATCTGTTACTGCAGCGCCGGAAACTCTTGTGGTGGACGCTATCCCGGTTCACCACCCTGAGCAATCTGCCGTTCCGCTACGAGGAAGATCTGGTGAGCCGCATCGCGTTTCGCGAGCTGGACTACGCCGCCGAACCCGACGGCCTGCCGCTGGACCCCGCAGTGGCCGAAAGCGAAGCGCGCACGCAGCGAGTGACTTTCGAGGACGAGCCCTATGACCTGCCCACGGAAATGCCGAACTTCAACTGGCCCACCGCGGTGATTTCCGGCGGCCGTGACCTCATCACCCCGCCGGCGGTGGCCGAGCGCGTCGCGTCGCTGCTGCCCGATGCGGTGCTCTTGAGCCTGCCGAGCATGGCGCACAGCGCGCTGGATTTCCGCGAGCCCGTCGCGCTCGCCGCCGCCGAGGCGGTGGGGCGCGGCGACCTGAAAGGGCTTGCCGCCCAAGCGTCGGCGCTGGACGCGCTGCCGCCGCGCCCCGAGGTGCGGCTGCTGTGGAAGTTGATCGAAACGGCGGCCGCCGCCGAAGGCGCGCTGCCGGTCCCCACGCGGCTGTTGCGCCGGCTCAGCTGCGCGTGAATCCGATTGCGGTGTAGTCCAGGTCGCCGAGGCCGGCCGCGCCGAAGTTGGCCAGCGTGCTGTGCACCGCGACGTCCCCGGGCGACTGGGTGAGCGGCAGGCTGAACCCCTCCGCCCAGATCAGCCGGTCGAGGTCGTTGGCCAGCGCCCGCGCCCTGTCGGGGTCGAGTTCTTCCAGGGTCCGCTCGATGGCGGCGTCGATCTGCGGGCTGCCGATCTTGCCGAAGTTGCTTTCCCCGTCGGACTTATAGATCTGGGTCAACGATGAGAGCGGGAAAGCGTCCCCGAGCCAACCGAATTGGGCGAGGTCGAAGTCTCCGACGTTGATGTAGTTGGTGAAAAAGCCGCTGCCCGCGCGGGCGACAAGCTCGAGCTTGACGCCGATTTGGGCGAGGCTGTGCTGGGTGATCTGGGCGAACTGTCGGCTGCCCTGGGCGTCGTAGAACAGGTCACGAATGACCAGCGGGCGACCGTCCTTCTCCCGGAACTGGCCGACCTGCTTCCAGCCCAGGGCGTCGAGCTCGCGCTTGGCCGCGGCCGGGTCGTAGGGAACCACGGCGCTGTTGTCCTGGTAGCCCTTCTGGCCCGCGACGTAGATGTGATTGCCCAGCGCCACCGGGTCGCTGGTGAGGCCGTACTGGACGACCTTGGCGATGGTCTGGCGGTCGATGCCCTTGGACACCGCGACCCGCAACGCCTTGTCGGCCAGGATCGACCCCGGGGCGCCGTTGAAGGTGATGTGCGACCAGGCCGGGGCGGGGGCGCGCCGGATGGTGATTCCCTTGGTGCGCTGCGCGATGGTCAGTTGATCGATGGTGCCGACCCCGGTGGCGTCGATCGTGTTGTTCTGCAGGGCCGGCAGCCGCGCGGCGTCGTCGAGCACCAAGTAGGTGATGTTGTCCAGGCGCGGTCGCGGGCCCCACCATTTCGGGTTGCGGCTCAACACGATCCGCTGGGTCGTCCGATCCAACGAGGTGGCGATGAATGGGCCGGCCGACGGGCCCGGCCCGTCCAGCTGGCCCTTGTTGAACGCCTCGGGGGTAGCCGTCATGCTCTTGGGCAGCAGCATCCCGTTGCCGGCGAACATGCCGCGCCACTCGGCGTACGGCTTGGCGAAGGTCATGACGGCCTGCCGGTCGTCGACGCCGCGGGTCACCGAGGCGACGCGCTCGGCGCCGCTGGGCCCGGCGATCTCGAAATTCTTGTCGGCGCCACTCAGCGCGTGGACCTGGCTGGCGATGTCCTCCCAGGTGATCGGGGTGCCGTCCGACCACACCGCCTTGGGGTTGATCGTGTAGGTCACCACTTGCGGTGCGGTTCCGGTCAGTTCGATGCTGGTGAAGTAGTTGGTGTCGACCGTCGTCGAGCCGTCCGGCCCGATGACGAAGGCTCGCGGCAAGGTGGCCTTCATCATCGCGGCGACCTCGGCGGAATTGCCGTCGATGTGCAAAATGTTGAAGTTCGGCGGGAAGGCGGTGAGCGCGAGTCGCAGGTCACCGCCGTCTCGCAGGGTGGCCGGATCGCGCGGGTTGATGTCGCTGGACGTCCCGATCCGCGCGTTTTGCCCCGTTTCCGGAATCAGGTTGATGGCCGGCGAGCAGCCCGACAGCGCCAGCGCCATCGCGAAAAGCGCCGCCGCCAACCGGATGCCGACGCTAGCCACCTGCGCCCGGATCGGGTCGCGGCACCGCGTCCAGCAGCTGCCGGGTGTATTCGTGTTGCGGGTTGTCGAAGACCTGCCGGCTGTCGCCCCGCTCGACGACCGTTCCGGAACGCATCACGACCACCTCGTGGGCGAGGTGCTTGATCACCGAAAGATCGTGGGAGACGAACAGATAGGACAAGCCGAAGAGCGCTTGCAGGTCGAGCAGCAGGTTGATGATCCCGGCCTGGATGGAGACGTCGAGCGCGGAGACGGGTTCGTCGAGCGCCAGGATCTTCGGTTGCAGAGCCAGCGCACGGGCGATGCCGATGCGCTGCTTCTGCCCGCCGGAGAACTCGGCGGGGTAGCGGACCGCGTCGGCGCGGCGCAGGCCCACGATCTCGAGCAGCTCGGCGACGCGCGCGTTGGTGCCGCCCTTGTCGACCCCGTTGGCGCGCAGCGGTTCGGCGAGAAGCTCGAACACCGGCAGTCGCGGGTCCAGCGAGGCGACCGGGTCTTGGAACACGACCTGAATGTCGCGTCGCAGCGACCGCCTGCTCGCCGGGCTCAGCGTCGTGACATCGGTGCCCAGCACTTCGATCGATCCCGATTGGGGCCCGGTGAGTTCCAGGATCTCGTGCAACGTGGTCGATTTCCCCGAACCGGACTCGCCGACGATGCCGAGGGTACGGCCCTGCCGCAGCTCGAAACTGACGCCGTCGACCGCGCGCACCTCGCCGGCGCGGCGGCGCAGCACGCCCTTGGTCAGCCGGTAGGTCTTGGTCAGGTCACGCACCCGGACGACGACCGACGAGTCATCGGGTCTCACCGACTGTGCCGTGGTGCTGACGCCGTAGATGTCCGCGGCGCTGCGGCCGCCCACCTGATCGGTGCGGATGCAGGCCGCCCGATGGTCGGCACCGACGGGAAGCAGTTCCGGCTCCTCGAGCCGACATTCGTCGATGGCCAGCGGGCAGCGCGGGGCGAACGGACAGCCGGGATCCAGACCGGCCAACGACGGCGGTGCGCCGGGGATCGGCACCAACCGGGTGCCCTGTGCGGCGTCCAGCCGCGGAACCGAGCCCAACAGCCCGACGGTGTAGGGCATTCGGCGGTCCCGGTAAAGGTCGTGCACCTCGGCGGATTCGACGACCCGCCCCGCGTACATCACCAGCGCCCGGTCGGCGAACTCGGCGACCACACCGAGGTCGTGCGTGATGATCAGCACCCCGGCCCCGGTGACGTCGCGGGCGGTTTTGAGGACCTCGAGGATCTGCGCCTGCACGGTGACATCGAGTGCGGTGGTGGGCTCGTCGCAGATCAACAAGTCGGGGTCGTTGGCGATCGCGATCGCGATGACGACCCGTTGCCGTTCACCGCCGGAGAGCTCGTGCGGAAACGCGCGGGCGCGTCGCTCCGGCTGGGCGATGCCCACCAATTCGAGCAGTTCGACCGCGCGATGACGGGCCGCCCGCCGTCCCACCCGCGGCTGGTGGATCTCGATCGCCTCGGCGATCTGGTCGCCGACGGTGTACACCGGTGTCAGCGCCGACATCGGATCCTGGAACACCATGCCGACCGTCTTGCCGCGGAACCGCGACATCGCGTCGTCGTCCAGGCCCAGCAGCTCGGTGTCGTGCAGCCGGACCGAGCCGCGCACCCGCGCGTACTCGGGCAACAGGCCCACGACCGCCATCGCCGAAACGGACTTGCCCGAACCGGATTCGCCGACCATGGCGACGACTTCGCCCGGTTCGACGCGGTAGCTGACGCCGCGGACCGCGGTCACCGGATCGCCGCCGGTCGCGAAGGTCACGGCCAGGTCGGTCACCTCGAGCAGGGGGCTCATCGCGCACCGCCCCGCACCGGGGTGCTGCCCGGGTCGAGCGCGTCCCGCAGGCCGTCGCCGGTCAGGTTGGCGCACACCAGGATCAGCACCAGCACCCCGGCGGGAAAGAGGAACACCCACGGGAACGTGGTCGCCGACTGGGTGCCATTGGCGATCAAGGTGCCCAGCGACACATCCGGTGGCTGGATGCCGAAACCCAGGAAGCTCAAGCCGGTTTCGGCCAGAATGGCCGAGGCGACGTTGAGCGCTGCGTCGATGATCAGGATGGACGCCACGTTGGGCACCACATGCCCGACAATGATGCGGCGGCTGGATACGCCCATATACCGTGCGGCACGGATGAATTCGCGCTCGCGCAAACTCATGGTCATGCCCCGCACCATGCGGGAACTGACCATCCAGCCGAATCCCGCCAGCAGCAGAACGAGCATCACGATGTTCGCCGAGTCCTTGGTGCGCGGCGTCACGATGGCGATGAGGATGAAGCTGGGCACCACCAACAGCAGGTCGACCAGCCACATCAGCACACGGTCGCGCCAACCGCCGAAATAGCCCGAGACCGAACCGACGGTGGCGGCGATGCCGGTGGAGATGACCGCCACGCACACACCGATCAGCATCGACTTCTGCATCCCCCGCAGGATCTGCGCCAGCAGATCTTGTCCCAGCGCGTTGGTGCCCAGCCAGTGGCGCGCGCTGGGCGGCTGCAGCAGCGCGGTGAAATCGAGGTCCTCGTAGGAATAGGGAAGCACCGCGGGCAGGGTGTAACAGCCCACGAACAGCAGCACCAACAAGATCAGCGACGCCACCGCGAACCGATTGCGCGCAAACCTGCGTAGCACCAGCGTGCGGCGCGAGGTGAAGTCCGCCACGTCGTGACTCGAAAACCCGTGGGCGCCATCGATATCCGCCGCGGAGGTCCATGAACGCCCCGCCGCCTCATCGCTTCGCTCTGCATCGTCGGCGGCGCGGGTCATGACACCCTGACCCTCGGGTCGAGAGCCGCGTAAAACACGTCGGAGAGCAGGCCGGCCAGCAACACCACCGCGCCGGAGAACACGGTGATGGCCGCGACGATGTTGGTGTCTTGCGTCGCGATGCCCTGCACCAGCCATTCGCCCATGCCGTGCCAGCCGAAGATCTTCTCCACGAACACCGCTCCGGTGACCAGCCCGGCCACCCCGTAGGCGAACAGGGTGGCCAACGGGATCAGCGCGGTGCGCAACCCGTGCTTGACCAACGCGCGCCGGCGGGTCAGCCCCTTGGCCCGCGCGGTGCGGATGAAGTCCTGGCCCAGGACGTCGAGCATCGCGTTGCGCTGATAGCGGCTGTATCCCGCCGCGGCCGCCAGCGCCAGGGTCAACGACGGCAACACCAAATGCCGCAACCGGTCGAAGAAGTGCGCGCCGGCCCCGCCGGACACCCCCGGCGATGTCTCCCCGGTGTAGTCGAAAATCTGCAGACCCACGGCCCAGTTCACCCGCAGCGCGGCCAGGATCAGCAGGTTGGCGATGACGAACGTCGGGGTGCTCAACACGAGCAGGGCCATCATGGTGACGACGCGATCGCTGAGCCGATACTGCCGAATCGCGCCCCACGCCCCGGCCGCGATGCCCGCGACGGTGCCCACCAGCGACCCGATGACCAGCAGGCGCAGCGTCACTCCGACTCGGCGCCACAGTGACTCCCCGACGGACTGCCCGGTGACGGTCTTGCCGAAGTCACCGCGGACGGCGTGTGAAGCCCAGTGCGCGTAGCGGATCGGGATCGCCTCGTCGAGACCGAGCGCGTGGGCCTTGGCGTCGATGACGGCTTGTGGTGGTCGCGGGTTGCGCTGCAACAGGCTGTCCAGCGGTTTGAAGGCCACCGACGTCAGGCAGAACGTCAGAAACGATGCCAGCGCCAGCAGCACGACGTAGTTGAGCAAGCGGCGGGCGAGAAACCGGGTCATACCCGTCCGCACAGCACGCGTCGCATTGGGACAGGTTATCGAGCCGGCGGCACGGCGTCGCGCGTGCAGCGCCGGGCGCGTTCGGTGAGCTTCAGATCTGCTTGATTCTCATGCGTGAATCGCGTGTGATCGGTTGTTAACATGCACCGCGGTACCGAGCCGTGCGGCGATTGCGGCACGCCTCAGACCGCGACACTGTCGAGGAGGCTTGCGTGACGGTTACCGATGACTTGCTGGGCAACAACGCCGAATATGCGAAGACCTTCAACGGGCCGCTGCCGATGCCGCCGGGCAAGCATGTGGCGGTCGTCGCGTGCATGGATGCGCGGCTCGACGTGTACCGCCTCCTCGGCCTCAACGAGGGGGAGGCCCACGTCATCCGCAACGCCGGAGGGGTCGTCACCGACGACGTCATCCGCTCGCTGGCCATCAGCCAACGACTACTGGGGACGCGAGAGATCATCCTGATTCACCACACCGATTGCGGGATGCTCACGTTCACCGACGACGACTTCAAGCGCACCATCCAGGAGGAGACCGGGGTCAAACCGCCGTGGGCGGCCGAGGCGTTCCCGGATGTCGCCGAGGACGTCCGGCAGTCGCTGCGGCGCATCGAGGGCAGTCCGTTCGTCACCAAGCACGTCTCCGCGCGTGGCTTCTTCTTCGACGTCGCCACCGGCAAGCTCAACGAGGTCACGCTCTAGAAGCGCGCGCCGAGCGTGTAGCCACGGCGAAAAATCGGCCCGATCCCCGCCATCAGTGCACGTTCGGTGGCCCTTCAGCCGACCTTGTAGGTCGCCAAGGCCTTGGCCACCAGCGTGCCCCCCGAGTCGACGATCTCGGCCTCGCAATTGACCAGCGATCGGCCGCGTCGCAGCACCCGGCCGATGCCGATCACGTCGGTGGCCCGAGCCGGGGCCATGTAGTCCAGCGCCATCGACACCGTCACGCCGCGTAGTTCCGGCGGGGCTGGGACGCCGCACCACGCCGCCGCCATGACGGTGAGGTCGGCGAGGGTGGCGATGGCCCCACCGTGAACCATGTCGCCGAGCGTCACGTTGGACGGGTCCCAGGGCAGCCGCAGCCGCACCTCGTCCTCCTCGAGCCGGTCGGCGACGATGCCCAGCTTGACGACGAACGGGGACTGGGGGATGAACTGCGCGATGACGTCGCGGCCGCTGGGCGCGGGCGGGCGAGAAGGTCCGGGGTGAGAAGTCATTCGTCCATGTTTTCGCACCCCAGGTTGACAGGTCCAGCGCCAGCTGGTCTCATATATCGCTAAGATGCCAAATATGGTCAGTTCTGCCAGGTTTTAGCGAGTGAAGGAAGCTATGACCAGTGATCTGAAGGCGGCCCCCGCCGTCGGACAGTACGAATTGAGCCACCTGCGCTCGCTGGAGGCAGAGGCGATCCACATCATTCGGGAGGTGGCCGCCGAGTTCGAGCGGCCGGTGCTGCTGTTCTCGGGCGGCAAGGACTCCATCGTCATGCTGCATCTGGCGCTGCGGGCGTTCCGTCCGGGCCGGTTGCCGTTCCCGGTGATGCACGTCGACACCGGACACAACTTCGACGAGGTGATCGCGACCCGCGACGAGCTGGTCAACGAGCACGGAGTGCGCTTGGTCGTCGCCTCGGTCCAGGAAGACATCGACGCCGGGCGGGTGGTCGAGCCACGTCAGGGGCGCAACCCCATCCAGACCGTGACCCTGCTTCGCGCCATCCGGGAGAACAAGTTCGACGCGGCGTTCGGCGGGGCGCGCCGCGACGAGGAGAAGGCCCGCGCCAAGGAGCGTGTGTTCAGCTTCCGCGACGAGTTCGGTCAATGGGATCCGAAGGCGCAGCGGCCCGAGCTGTGGAACCTGTACAACGGCCGGCATCACAAGGGTGAGCACATCCGGGTCTTCCCGCTGTCCAACTGGACCGAGTTCGACATCTGGTCCTACATCGGCGCCGAGAACATCGCCCTTCCGTCGATCTATTACGCGCACCGGCGCAAGGTCTTTCGCCGTGACGGCATGTTGTTGGCGGTCGATAAGAACATGCAGCCCAACGCCGACGAGCCGGTGTTCGAGGCGACGGTGCGCTTCCGCACCGTCGGGGACGTCACGTGCACCGGATGCGTGGAATCGCAAGCCGCCACCGTCGACGAGGTCATCGCCGAGACCGCGGTGTCCCGGCTCACCGAACGCGGGGCGACCAGGGCCGACGACCGGATCTCGGAGGCCGGCATGGAAGACCGCAAACGACAGGGATACTTCTGATGGCCACCTTGCTGAGGCTCGCAACCGCGGGTTCCGTCGACGACGGCAAGTCCACCCTGATCGGCCGCCTGCTGTATGACTCCAAGGCCGTCATGGAGGACCAGTGGGCCGCGGTGGAGCAGACGTCCAAGGACCGCGGCCACGACTACACCGACCTGGCGCTGGTGACCGACGGCTTGCGGGCCGAACGCGAGCAGGGCATCACGATCGACGTCGCCTACCGCTACTTCGCCACTCCCAAGCGGAAATTCATCATCGCCGACACCCCCGGCCACATCCAGTACACCCGCAACATGGTGACCGGGGCCTCGACCGCCCAGCTCGTGATCGTGCTCGTCGACGCGCGGCACGGCCTGTTGGAGCAGTCACGCCGGCACGCTTTCCTGGCGTCCCTGCTGGGCATCCAGCACATCGTGCTCGCGGTCAACAAGATGGACCTGATCGGTTGGGACAAAGAGAAATTCGAGGCGATCCGCGACGAGTTCCACGCCTTCGCCGCTCGGTTGGACGTGCACGACGTGGCCACCATCCCGATCTCCGCGCTGCACGGCGACAACGTGGTGACGAAGTCGGACCAGACGCCGTGGTATGAAGGGCCGGCCTTGTTGTCGCACCTCGAAGAGGTGTACATCGCCGGCGATCGCAATATGGTTGACGTGCGGTTCCCGGTGCAGTACGTCATCCGGCCGCACACCCGCGAACATCAGGACCACCGCAGCTACGCCGGCACCGTCGCCAGCGGCGTCATGCGCGCCGGGGACGAGGTCGTGGTGCTGCCCGTCGGCAAGCACACCCGCATCACCGCGATCGAGGGCCCGAATGGTCCGGTGGAAGAAGCGTTCCCGCCGATGGCCGTGTCCGTCACCCTCGCCGACGAGATCGACATCTCGCGGGGAGATCTGATCGCCCGCACCCACAACCAGCCCCGGGTCGCGCAGGAGTTCGACGCGACGGTGTGCTGGATGGCCGACGGCGCGGCGCTCGAGCCCGGCCGCGATTACGTCATCAAGCACACCACCCGCACCACGCACGCCAAGGTGACCGCGCTCGACTACCGCCTCGACGTCAACACGCTGCACCGCGACAAGTCCGCGACGGCGTTGAAGCTCAACGAGCTTGGCCGCATTTCGCTGCGCACCCAGGTTCCGCTGCTCCTCGACGAGTACACCCGGAACCCGAGCACCGGGTCGTTCATCCTCATCGACCCGCACACCAACGGCACCGTGGCCGCCGGCATGGTGTTGCGCGACGCGTCGGCGCAGGCGGCGAGCCCAAACACGGTGCGGCACAAGCCTTCGGCGATCGCGCAGGCCCGGCCCCGCGGCAAGACGGTGTGGTTCACCGGTCTGTCCGGCTCCGGCAAGTCGTCGGTGGCCATGCTGGTCGAGCAAAAGCTGCTCGAAAAGGGGTCTCTGGCTTACGTTCTCGATGGGGACAACCTGCGGCACGGTTTGAACGCCGACCTGGGCTTTTCCATGGCCGACCGCGCCGAGAACCTGCGCCGGCTCGCGCATGTGGCGGCGCTGCTCGCCGACTGCGGCAACGTCGTGCTGGTGCCGGCGATCAGCCCGCTGGCCGAACAACGCGAATTGGCCCGCAAGGTGCACGCCGACGCCGGGTTCGAGTTCATCGAGGTCTTCTGCGACACCCCCATCGACGAATGCGAAAAGCGTGACCCCAAGGGGCTGTACGCGAAGGCGCGCGCCGGTGAGATCACCCAGTTCACCGGGATCGACAGTCCGTATCAGCCGCCGGCGAATCCCGATCTGCGGCTCACCCCGGACGGCACCATCGAGGAGCAGGCGCAGCGGGTCCTCGACCTGCTCGAATCGCGCGGGTAGCACGCCGGTGCCGCCCGGCTGCGCCGAAATGCCCGCACCGGATGGCACAATCCTGAGAGTGCGCATGTCAGCGAAGGCGGAGTACGCCGTGCGGGCGATGATCCAGCTCGCCACGGTGTCCGACGGGACGCTGGTGAAGACCGACGACTTGGCCCAGGCCCAGGGCATCCCGCCGCAATTTCTCGTCGACATCCTGACCAACCTGCGCACCGACCGGCTCGTGCGCAGCCATCGTGGCCGTGAGGGCGGCTACGAATTGGCCCGCTCCGGCAGCGACATCAGCATCGCCGACGTCCTGCGCTGCATCGATGGGCCACTGGCCAGCGTCCGCGACATCGGACTCGGGGACCTGCCGTATTCGGGACCGACCGCCGCGCTCACCGACGTCTGGCGGGCGCTGCGCGCCAGCATGCGGTCCGTGCTGGAACAAACCACCCTGGCCGACGTCGCGACCGGCGGCCTGCCCAAGCATGTGGCGCAACTGGCCGACGACTATCGGAAACAGGAGAGCCAGCGGCACGGCTCGGCGCGCACCGGCGACTAGGCAACGTGCACAACGGCTCAGCCGCCCGACCCGTAGGGGCGGGTGAGGATCTCCATGGCATGACCGGAGGGGTCGGTGAAATACACCCCGCGTCCGCCGTCATTGTGGTTGATCTCGCCGGGACGCGTGGCGCCCGGATCGGCCCAGTGCTGCATGCCACGAGCCCGGATCTTGTCGTAGATCGTGTCGAACTCCTGCTCGGACACCAAGAAGGCGTAGTGCTGACGCGGGATGTCCGCGCCGTCGGGGGCATCCGCGTAGTCCAGGGTGGCACCGTGCTCTAGTTCGACAACCATGAAGTGGCCGAACGGCTTTGGGCTGGGCAGCCCGAACAGCTCGGTGAGAAACTCGGCGGATTCTCGTTTGTCGCGCGACGCGACGATGGTGTGGTTGAAACTGATGCTCATAGTTCTGTCCAGTCAACCACCGCACGCCCCGCGCGACAACGCGCTACTTCGGCGCGGTCAGCTCCAGGGCGATGTTGTCGGGGTCGCGGAACTCCAGTATGTAAGACGGCCCGATGTCCTTGATCGGCTCGTGAGTGACGCCAAGGTCATCGAGATGCGCTGCCGCCGAATCCAATTCGTCCCTAGTGGTGAGCCGGAACGCGATGTGGTCCAGCCCGACGCGATTCTCGTCGAAGCGGCCCGCGGCGACGGGCCGCAGGCCGAGCAGCGTGCCGCCGAGGTCGTAGATGACACCGCCGAACAAAAAGCTCAACTGATTGCGGGTGGCTTCGTCGGCGTTGTCGGGGACCTCCAGCAACACCGGCCAGCCGAACACGCTCTCGTAGAACTGCCGGGATCGCTCGATATCGGTCACGGTCAGTCGGACATGCGCGATGGAAGTGCTGGTGAAGTCCATTCGGTCCATGGTTCCACTGATGGGTCGCATGTTAAACATGCCAGAATCGCCGTCGTGCAGATAGCGATGACGATGCCGGTGATGGAACCGGATCTGGATGCGACGGTGCTCGAGACCTGGGCGCGCACCATTGACGAGGGGCCGTTCTCGTCACTGTGCTGGGGTGAGCGCATCGCGTTCGACAATCCGGACAACCTGACGCTGCTGGGCGCGCTGGCCGCCTGGACCGATCGGGTGCGGCTGCTGACGACGGTGATCGTGCCGCAACTGCACGACCCGGTCATGCTCGCCAAGGGTCTGGCGACCGGCGACATGCTCAGCGGCGGCCGGTTGACCGTCGGCATCGGGGTGGGCGGCCGGCACGAGGATTACCACGCCGTCGGCGCCGACCCCGCCACACAGACCATGCGCGGCATGGCCGAACGGGTGGCGGTGATGAAGCGCGTCTGGGCGGGGGAGAAGACCACCGACTCGGTGCGGCCCGTCGGTCCGGCGCCGGTGCAGCCCGGCGGTCCACCGCTGTTCGTCGGCAGTATCGGTCCGAAGACCATCCGCAGCGCCGCGGCGTGGGCCGACGGGCTGGCGGGCACCACCCTGGACCTCGACGTCGCCAAGCAGAACGAGCTGTTCGACGTCACGCGAGACGCCTGGGCGCGGGCCGGCAAGCCCAAACCCCACCTCATCACCTCGTTTTGGTTCGCTTTCGGGTCCCCCGAGGAGTCCCGCGCCCAGGTGCACCGCCATCTACGTCGCTACATGAACTGGATACCGGCCGAATACGTCGACGCCATGGCGCCGATGACCGGGTGGGCCGGCAGCGAAGACGAGCTGCTGGACGTGCTGCGCCGGTTCGAGGAGATCGGCACCGACGAGGTTCAGCTCATCCCGACGAGCTCGGATGTCGATCAGCTGCGCCGCGCCGCGGAGGTCGCCGGGCGGCTGTAGTCCAGCTCGGGCCGAGCGGCGGCACAGGGTGAATTGCCGCATCGGCGCCGCGGGGTTTTCATTAGCGACATGACGCAGCAGGAGTTGCCCGCCCCGCTGGCCGAAATGACCGGGCTGATGGCGCAGTGCGCGAACAACGGCGATTTCGCCGGGGCCGCGCTGCAGGCGAACGAGCTGGTGACCCTGTGCCGGGCAACGCTGGGGGAGCGCGATCCCAACGTCCTCGAGCTCAAGGTGGCGCTGGCCACCGTGCAGCTGCGGGCGGGCGAGGACGCCGCCGTCTACGCCGACCTAAAGGAGTTGATACCCGATCTCGTCGAGGTGCTCGGTCGCGATCACCTGAGCACCTTGACCGCGCGCCACCTGCTGGCCGGTCGCCAACAAGCGCCGGTGTCGTCGCTGTCCGAATGGTCGCAGCTCGTCGCCGACGAACAGCGGATTCTGGGGCCCGACCACGAGAGCACGCTGATGGCCCGCGAGAGGGTCGCCGAGAAGCGTTGGGAGACCGGTGATTTCGCCGGAGCTATGACCGAGGGCCAACATGTGCTCGCCGCGCGGCGGCGGGTGCTCGGCGACGACCACGCCGACACCCTCGGGACGCGGTTGATGCTGGCGATCTGGCGAGGGCGGGCCGGTGACATCCCCGCGGCGATCACCGAACTCGAGTGGCTGATCGGCGAGCTGCGCGACAAGCTGGGCAGCGACCACGTTCATCTGCTCATGGCGCGGCACATGTTCACGCTGTGGGCCCCGAACCGGGCCGGCGTGACGGACGGGGTCACCGCATGGGAGGCGCTGGTCGAGGAGGAATCCCGCGTCCTCGGCGACGAGCATCCGGTGACAATCGCGGCCCGCCAGGAATTGGCCGGCTGGTGTGCCCGGCACCGCGCCCGCGCGGGCGAACCCGACACCCCGGTGGACTGGTCCGCCTCCTGACCTGGATGTGCGGGCGTCAGGTCGCCGCTTTGTCCGCCGGGCGCTCGTCGTCGACGGCAGGCTCCTGCGGTGGCTGCCCCTTGCGCAGCGTCTCCAGCAGCTCCCGGTACGGCCCGACCAGGTAGACGGTGTCGCCGCCGCGAAGCCAGGCGTCGCGGCGCGGGTGTAGCTCGACCGGGGCGTCCCGACGGGTGATGGCGATGACCCGGGTCTGGGTGGACATTTCGAACATCCGCAGCCCGTCGAGTTCGCTGCCGGCCGCCACGTGCATGGCGCCGACCATGAAGGATCGCTGCCCGACCGAGAACGTGCCCAGCACCTGCAAACCCATCGCGGCACCGATGAACCACGGGGCGGCCAGGTCGACCGTCGACCGGACGTTCTCGAACCCGAACCGCTTGGCCACCGCGTCGCCCAGCGTGCGGTCGTAGATGCGCAGCACGATCGGCACGTCGGGCCGGTTGACCTCGGGCATCACCCGGGGACCCAGCATCTCGCGCAGCACGATGCCGATCTCGATGTTGACCATGTCGTCCTGAGTCAGCACGGCCACGGCGCGGGCGCGGTCGACGCGGGCCGACTCCAGCGTCTGGCGCAGCGTGGCGTCCCCGAAGATCACCGGCACGTCGAGTTCGGCCGCGGTCGACAGGAACCGGTTGTTCTCGTCGCGTTCGATCACCGCGACGTCGTATCCGGCCGCGGTCAGATCGCCGACGACGCGGCTGCCGAAGGACCCCAGCCCCACCACGATGATGTGGTCGCGCAGGTGGCGCGCCCGCCGGACGCCGGCCGATTGCAGGACGCGGCGCGACAACAGCAAGTCCGCCACGAAGGCGACGAGCAGCGCGGTGGTGGTCACGCCGGCGAACATCAGGCCGACGGCGAAGATGCGTAGCCACGCGGATTGTTGGGCGAAGGTGAATTCGCCGTATCCCACAGTGGTGATGGTCTCCGCGGTGAAATACATTGCGTCAAGCCAGGACAGGCGCGGCTTCGTGTAGGAGAAGTGCACGACGATCGTCGACGCGAGCAGCAGGGTGAGCGCGAGCAGCATGGCGGGGAAGAGCAGGGGGTTGACGTCGTCGCGCATTGCGCGTGCGGCGTCCGAGGCCCGCCGCACCCACGAGCGGCGCGAGCGCGTCGCGGTCGGCCGGGGCGTCTTGATGCCGCGGGCGGCCAGTTCGTCGGCGCTGCCGATCATGGCGGTCCAATCACCGGCGCGCACCCGATGGTCGCGGCCCGGACAGGGCACCACCTCGCCGGGGGTGGCGGCGTCCTGGCCGTGGATCACGGCCACCGGTGCCAGGTCGCCGTAGATCTCTCGAAGGGTCGCGTCGCGTGGCGCCTCGGCGCCCGACACGACGAAGTTGATGCCGGCCGCCTCGACCGGGTGGGTGTTGCTCGCCAGGCACGCCTCGACGACCGACGGCGCCGCGAGGTCGGCGACATCGAGGATGGCCCCGGGGCCGTTGTCGGCGGCCACCGCTCCCCGCAGCACGTCGTTGCCCAACCGGGCGACCACGCGCAGATTCGGATTCGTTTTCCTTGCCAATAAAGCGTTTTCGAGATTCTTGGCGTCGTCACGCCCGGCGCAGACGATGGCGCTTGCTTGGGTGAGGTCCGCGCCGGTGAGGTCCTCGCTCGGCAGCTTGACGACTGTGGCGCCCGCGCGGTTCAGTTCCGTGGCGATCGTGGTCGCGAGCACGTCGTCGCCGCTGACGATGATGCCACCCATAAACCCCACCTCTGATGACATTGGCGCTCACGTGTTGCTATGACTATCGGGCACCGTGCCGGTTGACGCCAGTGCGACATGTGCTCAAGCGCGAATTGATTGGGCGGGCGGGCGGGCGGTGGGCCGCGGCCAAAGGCACTGCGATCGTGGGTGCGAATCCGAGTTAAGCCATATGCCAACGGGATTGGCGACCGGGCTACAACACCTGGACGTCAGCCGGTGACCAGAAGGCGCGCATCGACGTGATTTTGGCGTCCGCGTCGAACGACATCGTCGAGATGGGGGAGATTCGGGTGCGGCTGTCACCGGCGTCGAGCGTGAGGTGCCAGAAGAAGGCGGCTTCGCTGCCGGAGACCCGCAATTCGGCGAGTTCGGTGTCCTTCTTGGCGTCTTGGAATCCCGCATAGAACGCGCGGATGGCGTCATGCCCGCGGCGAATGTCGGCGCCGATCGGATCCTCGATGGTGGCATCGGCGGCGTAGAGGGTCACGATGTCGTCGGCGGTGCCCGTGGCGACGAGCGCGAGGTAGCGATTGACGGTCTCGGTGATGGCTTGCGGGGACGGCATGGATTCGGACGCTACTCCCTCGCCATCGCCACCGCTTCGGGTGCGGTGTGCACGGCAATACTGGCGGCGTGACGTTCATCGAATGCCTCGCGAGCCGCGAGATCTACCGGAATCCGTGGATGGTGCTGCGCGAGGATGACATCCGCCGCCCGGACGGCAGCACCGGCCTCTACGGCGTCGTCGACAAGCCGGGCTACGCGCTCGTGATGCCCTATGACGGGCGACGCTTCCGGTTGGTCGAGCAGTTTCGCTACCCCATCGGGGAGCGGCGTTGGGAGTTTCCCCAAGGCACCGCCCCGGACCTGGCCGACGCCGACCCGGCCGAGTTGGCCTCGCGTGAGCTGCGCGAGGAAACCGGATTGCGCGCAACGACGTTCGAGGCGCTCGGCGAGCTCGACGCGGCCCCGGGGATGACCAGTCAGCGCGGCTGGGTGTTTCTGGCCACGGGCATCATCGAGGGCGAAGCCGACCGCGAACACGAGGAACAGGACATGCGCAGCGCGTGGTTCGCCCGCGACGAGGTGGAGCGGATGATCCGCGAGGGCGTCATCGCCGACGCGCAGTCGATCGCCGCCTACGGACTGTTCCTGTTGCGCTGAAAACCGTGATCGTGTCCTCGCCGAGATCACACCGCGTCATCGGACGCTCACCATTGACCGATGCGACCGAGGCTTCGGGTAGTTGCGGTCCTCGCAGCCGTGACTGCCTCGGTCGCCGGCGCCCCCGCCGTCTGCGCCCATGCGGTGTCGCCGTCGTGGAACGGCAAATACTCACTGGTGCGGTATGCGGCCGGCAAAACCGGCACCAGCGTCGCCGCGACGCAGGCCGAAGCCACGTTCAGCGCCGACTACGTCTTCACCACCGCATGCTCGTCGGGCCGGTGTGTGGCCACCGCCACCGACGGGCCCACGCCCAAGAATCCGACCCTGCCCCAGCCGTCGCGCTACACCTGGGACGGGGCGAAATGGGTGGAGCGCTTCGACTTTCAGTGGGATTGCTATATGGGCGAGGGCGCGCCGAAGGTGTGGGCGCCCGCGCGGTCGTGGGCCTTCTACACGCCGCAGGCGGACGGATCGTTGCGCGGTGTCTGGCACACCGACATCAACGGCGGCCCGTGCCGCGGAACGGTCGAAATGCCGGTGGCGGCGTTTGCCGCCGGGACGGCCTGACGAAGGCGACGCCGATCAATCCGGCGCGCTGGTCATGGAGGCGATGTAATACACCTCGTGACCGGTCGGATAGCCGCCACCGTCGGTGGCGATGTGGACGTGGTCGTAATGGTTGGCGGTCTCCGAGCCCAGGTCGGCCGTCCAGTTGCCCCCGCCGACGCCCGGGTAGATCTTCTGGCGCCAGATCACGTGATTGATGCCCCAGCGCTTGGCGTTCGCCAGCGCATACCCGGCGATCTGGTTGCCGAGGTCGATGCCCTCGGGGGTGTGGAAGTTCGGGATCATCACGTCGATCGCCAACCCCTTGGGATGCCACGGCAGCGGGTCCTCCCGATACCCGTAGATCGTCTTGATCTGCGGAAAGAGCACTCCGATCGCGCGGGCCGCCCAGATGGTCTTGACCTGTAGCCGATCCTCGGACGCGACGCCGCGGGGCAACGCGAGCTGGAACTGCTGGCCGGCGGAGGGGGCGGGTGGTGCCAGGGCGGTGAGCGCCTCCACCTCCGCGGGACTGGCGGTGTGCGGTGGGCTGGGTGGCGGGGCCGCCGCCGCGGTGGCGCTGGTGGGGGCCGCCGCCGGCGTCTCGGCGCAACACCGCGGCTTGGTGCCCTGGGCGTGGATCATGGCGGCCGAGACGACGAGCGACGCCGCGACCGCCAGCCATCGGCCAGCGCCCTTGGCGAACACTCTCACGCCCACGGCCAGCAGCTTAATGTCGCCTGTGACCTGTGTGGCGGTGTTTTCAGAAGACGGGCGTGCGACGCGTCGTTCGAGCGAATGTGACCGTCTGGCCTACAGCAGAAGTGGGTAAACAACGCACTAGCGCGCGGCGCAGAAGTTCGAGAGCGAGTCACCGGTCGAAAGGCGGCAGCACATGGTTCGTCACGAGGGGGGCCGATGGGACGTCGGAATCAAGGCCGCCGCGGTCTACGTCGAGCGCATCTCGGACAGCGACGAGCGCCTTTTCGAGGATTCGTTGGCCGCCGAGGAGGCGCGCGACCTGGCGGGGCTGCTGACGAAGTATGCGGACAAGCTCGACGAGGCGACGTATTCCGATAAGGCCAAGGAGTCCGGCGAGGGCGAGGAGTCTGCCAAGGCCGAGGAGTCCGACGAGTCCGACGAGTCCGAAAAGGCGGAGAAGTCAGAGGACTCCGACGGGCCAGAGGACTCCGATGAGTCGGACAAGTCGTCGGATTAAGCGCAAAAGTACCATCTGACCTGCGGTAACACCGGTGCCCCCGGCAGGATTCGAACCTGCGGCCTTCTGCTCCGGAGGCAGACGCTCTATCCCCTGAGCTACGGGGGCGCTACAACTTTGTTGTTGCACCATTGGGCTCCGACAGACTAGCGCATCCAGGCGGCCGCCCCGCCACCGCAACGGATTCGGGGCGCGGGCATGCGAGCCAATAGGATGGACGCTCGTGACCCCCGCTGACCTCGCTGAGCTGCTCAAAAACACCGCCGCCGCGGTGCTGGCCGAGCGCGGGCTGGACGCTGCCATGCTGCCGGCGACGGTGACCGTCGAGCGGCCCCGCAATCCCGAGCACGGCGATTACGCCAGCAACCTGGCGATGCAGCTGGGCAAAAAGGTCGGTGCCAACCCCCGCGAGCTCGCCGGATGGCTCGCCGAGGCACTCGCGCAGGCCGACGGCGTCGCTTCCGCGGAGGTGGCCGGACCGGGCTTCATCAACCTGCGCCTCGAGGCGTCGGCGCAGGCGGTCGTGGTCAACAACGTCATCGACGGCGGCGCTCGCTACGGCCATTCCGACGCGCTGGCCGGTCACCACATCAACCTGGAGTTCGTCTCGGCCAACCCGACCGGGCCGATCCACATCGGCGGAACCCGCTGGGCCGCGGTCGGCGACGCGCTGGGCCGGCTGCTGTCCACCCAGGGCGCCGACGTGGTGCGCGAATACTATTTCAACGACCACGGCGCCCAGATCGACCGCTTCGCCAGCTCGCTGATCGCCGCGGCCAAGGGCGAACCCACCCCGGAAGACGGCTACGCGGGCGCCTACATCAACGACATCGCCGCCCAGATCGTGCAGAAGGCCCCCGACGCGCTGAGCCTGCCCGCCCCCGAGATGCACGAGACCTTCCGCGCCATCGGCGTCGACCTGATGTTCACCCACATCAAGGAGTCGTTGCACGAATTCGGCACCGACTTCGACGTCTACACCCACGAAGACGCGATGCACACCAGCGGACGGGTCGACGAGGCCCTCGCCAAGCTGCGCGAGACCGGCAACATCTACGAGAAGGACGGCGCAACATGGTTGCGCGCCAGTGCCTTTGGTGATGACAAGGATCGCGTCGTGATCAAGAGCGACGGGAAGCCCGCCTACATCGCCGGGGACATCGCCTACTACCTGGACAAGCGGCAACGCGGCTTCGACCTGTGCATCTACATGCTCGGCGCCGACCACCACGGGTACATCGCCCGCCTCAAGGCGGTCGCCGCCGCCCTCGGCGAGGACCCGGCCACCGTCGAGGTGCTCATCGGCCAGATGGTCAACTTGGTCCGCGACGGCCAGCCGGTCCGGATGAGCAAGCGCGCCGGAACCGTGCTCACCCTCGACGATCTCGTCGAGGCGATCGGCGTCGACGCCGCCCGCTACAGCCTGATCCGGTCCTCGGTGGACACCCCGATCGACATCGACCTCGCGCTGTGGTCGTCGGCGTCCAACGAAAACCCGGTCTATTACGTGCAATACGCGCACGCCCGGCTCTCGGCGCTGGCCCGCAACGCCGCCGAACTCGGTCTCATCCCCGACACCGGGAACCTCGGGCTGCTCGACCACGACAAGGAGGGGACGCTGTTGCGCACCCTCGGCGAATTCCCGCGGGTGCTCACGACGGCGTCGTCGCTGCGCGAACCGCACCGGATCTGCCGCTACCTGGAAGACCTCGCCGGCGACTACCACCGGTTCTACGACTCCTGCCGGGTGCTGCCGCAGGGCGACGAGCAGCCCACCGATCTGCACACCGCGCGCCTGGCGCTGTGCCAGGCGACCCGCCAGGTGATCGCCAACGGCTTGGCGATACTCGGCGTCACTGCCCCGGAGCGAATGTGAACGTTCATCCCGCCGGTCCTCGGCACGCCGAAGAGACCCGCCACGCCGACAGCCCGCCGCGGCCGCAATCCGCCGAGGAGCTGCTGCTGTTGGCGCCAAACGTGTGGCCCCGCAACACGACTCGCGATGAAGGCGGAGTCGCCAGCATCGCGGGGGTAGCGGTGACCGACCTCGCCCAGGAGTACGGCACCCCGCTGTTCGTCGTCGACGAGGACGATTTCCGGTCCCGCTGCCGCGAGATCGCGTCGGCGTTCGGTGGGGGCAAGAACGTGCACTATGCCGCGAAAGCCTTTCTGTGCAGCGAGATCGCGCGCTGGATCGACGAGGAAGGCCTGTCGCTCGACGTGTGCACCGGCGGCGAGCTGGCCGTTGCGCTGCACGCCAACTTCCCGCCGGAGCGGATCACCTTCCACGGCAACAACAAGTCAGTCGCGGAATTGACCGCGGCGGTCAAAGCCGGTGTCGGCCACGTCGTTTTGGACTCGATGACCGAGATCGAGCGTCTGAATACCATTGCGGGCGAGGCGGGTATCGTCCAGGACGTCTTCGTCCGTCTCACGGTCGGTGTCGAAGCACACACCCATGAGTTCATCTCGACCGCACACGAGGACCAGAAGTTCGGACTGTCCGTGGCCAGCGGCGCGGCGTTGGCCGCCGTCGGCCGGGTATTCGAAGCCGAACACCTGCGGGTGGTCGGTCTGCACAGCCACATCGGTTCGCAGATCTTCGACGTCGCCGGCTTCGAACTCGCCGCGCGCCGTGTCCTCGGCCTGCTGCACGAGGCCGTCGAGCAGTTCGGCGTCGACAAGACCGCGCAGATCTCGACCGTGGATCTCGGTGGCGGACTTGGTATCTCGTATCTGGCCGCGGACGACCCGCCGCCGATGGGCGAACTGGCCGCCAAGTTGAGCGCGATCGTGAAGAACGAGTCGGAGGCTGTCGGGCTGCCGACACCGCGGCTGGTCGTCGAGCCCGGACGAGCCATCGCCGGACCGGGCACCATCACCCTCTACGAGGTGGGCACCGTCAAGGACGTGGACGTCAGTGCCACGGCACACCGGCGCTATGTCAGCGTCGACGGCGGCATGAGCGACAACATCCGCACCGCCCTGTATGACGCCCAATACGACGCCAGGCTGGTCTCCCGGCTCAGCGATGCGCCCGCGGAGCTGGCGCGTGTTGTCGGAAAGCATTGCGAGAGCGGCGATATCGTCGTGCGCGACACGTGGGTGCCCGGCGACCTGCATCCCGGCGACCTGATCGGGGTGGCCGCCACCGGCGCCTACTGCTATTCGTTGTCGAGTCGGTACAACATGGTCTGCCGTCCCGCCGTCGTCGCGGTGCGTGACGGGCGCGCGCGCCTGCTCCTGCGCCGCGAGACGGTCGACGATCTGCTGAGTCTGGAAGTGAGGTGAACTGGTGCCGCGTGAGGAAAAGCCGGTCGGTGTAGCGGTACTCGGGTTGGGCAACGTCGGCAGCGAAGTCGTCCGAATCATCGAGGAAAGCGCCGATGACCTCGCGGCCCGCGTCGGCGCGCCCCTGGTGCTGCGCGGCGTCGGAGTGCGCCGCGTCGCCGACGACCGTGGCGTTCCCGCCGAGCTGCTCACCGACGACATCGAAGGGCTCGCCGCGCGCGATGACGTCGACATCGTCGTGGAGCTCATGGGACCGGTCGAGCCGTCCCGCAAGGCCATCCTGTGCGCCCTCGAACACGGCAAATCGGTCGTCACGGCGAACAAGGCGCTGCTGTCCATCTCCACCGGCGAGCTGGCGCAGGCGGCCGAAAGCGCGCATGTCGACCTGTATTTCGAGGCGGCGGTGGCGGGCGCGATTCCCGTCATCCGGCCGCTCACCCAGTCGCTTGCGGGCGACACGGTGTTGCGGGTCGCGGGCATCGTCAACGGCACCACGAACTACATCCTGTCCGCGATGGACAGCACCGGCGCCGACTACGACACCGCGCTGGCCGAGGCCAGCGCGCTCGGCTACGCCGAGGCCGACCCCACCGCCGACGTCGAGGGATACGACGCCGCCGCCAAGGCCGCGATCCTGGCGTCCATCGCGTTCCACACGCGGGTGATCGCCGACGACGTCTATCGCGAGGGCATCACCAAGGTCACGCCGGCCGACTTCGAGTCCGCCCGTGCGCTGGGCTGCACCATCAAGCTGCTGTCCATCTGCGAGCGCATCACGGACGGCGATGGCCAGGAGCGGGTCTCGGCCCGCGTCTATCCGGCTTTGGTGCCGCTGTCGCATCCTCTGGCCACGGTCAACGGGGCGTTCAACGCGGTCGTGGTCGAGGCCAAGGCCTCCGGAAGGCTGATGTTCTACGGCCAGGGCGCCGGCGGCGCGCCGACCGCGTCCGCCGTGGCCGGGGACCTGGTGATGGCCGCGCGCAACCGCGTGCTGGGCAGCCGCGGGCCGCGGGAATCCAAGTACGCCCAACTCCCCGTAGCCCCAATGGGTTTGATCTCCACGCGCTACTACGTCAGCATGAACGTGGCGGACAAGCCCGGCGTGTTGTCCTCGGTGGCAGCCGAATTCGCCAAACGCGAGGTCAGCATCGCCGAGGTGCGGCAGGAGGGCGTCGCGGACGAGGGCGGACGACGGGTGGGGGCACGGATCGTCGTGGTCACCCACCGCGCCACGGACGCCGCGCTGTCCGAAACCGTCGACGCGCTCGCCGACCTCGATGCCGTGCAGAGCGTGACGAGCGTGCTGCGACTGGAAGGGACCACCCTATGAGCGCGCCGCGCACCGCCGTCCACCAGCCCTGGCCCGGGCTCATCGAGGCCTACCGGGACCGGTTGCCGGTGGGCGACGACTGGACCCCGGTCACCCTGCTCGAGGGCGGCACCCCGCTGATCGCGGCGACCCGCCTGTCGGAAAAGACCGGCTGCACAGTCCATCTCAAGGTCGAGGGCCTCAATCCCACCGGCTCCTTCAAAGACCGGGGGATGACGATGGCGGTCACCGATGCGGTGGCGCGCGGCCAACAGGCCGTGTTGTGCGCCTCGACCGGCAACACCTCGGCGTCGGCGGCGGCCTATGCCGCCCGCGCCGGGATCACCTGCGCGGTGCTGATCCCGCAGGGCAAGATCGCGATGGGCAAGCTGGCGCAGGCGGTGATGCACGGCGCCAAGATCATCCAGATCGACGGCAACTTCGACGACTGCCTGGAACTGGCCCGAAAGATGGCCGCCGACTTCCCGACGATCTCCTTGGTCAATTCGGTCAACCCGGTGCGCATCGAGGGCCAGAAGACGGCCGCGTTCGAGATCGTCGACGCGCTCGGCGCAGCGCCGGACGTGCACGCCCTTCCGGTCGGCAACGCGGGCAACATCACCGCGTACTGGAAGGGATACACCGAGTATCACCACGAGGGCCTGATCGAAAAGCTGCCGCGGATGCTGGGCACCCAGGCGGCCGGCGCGGCCCCCCTGGTGAACGGTGCGCCGGTCAAGAACCCGGAAACGATTGCGACCGCGATCCGCATCGGCGCGCCCGCGTCGTGGACGGCCGCGGTCGACGCGCAGCGCCAATCCAACGGCCGCTTCCTGGCGGCCACCGACGAGGAGATCCTGGCCGCCTACCACCTGGTGGCCGAGTCCGAAGGTGTCTTCGTCGAACCCGCCTCGGCGGCCAGCATCGCGGGTCTGCTCAAGGCCGTCGACGACGGCTGGGTGGCCCGCGGGTCGACGGTCGTGTGCACGGTGACGGGCAACGGGCTCAAGGATCCCGACACGGCACTACGGGATATGCCCACCGTGACCGCGCTGCCGGTTGATCCGGTCCTGGTCGTCGAAAAACTGGGGCTGGCGTAGTGCGGTCACCGAGCGTGGGGCCTATGGACGAATTCCAGGCAGGCCACGTACATAGCGCCCACACTCGGCGGTCACGTTGGTGACCTCGATGCTGCCCGCCGGGCTGGTAGCCACCGCCGTGGTTTCGGCCTCCAGCGCAAACCTCGGGCCGGGCTTCGACAGCATCGGTCTGGCGTTGAGTCTGTGCGACGAAATCACCGTGGAGACAACTTCTTCCGGCTTGGTCGTCACGGTAGAGGGGGAAGGTGCCGGCCAACTGCCGGTGGACGCCGACCATCTGGTGGTGCGCGCCCTCGAGCGCGGCCTGCAAGCTGTCGGGGTCCGCGCCCCCGGGCTGGTGGTGCGGTGCCGCAACGCCATCCCCCATTCCCGCGGCCTGGGCTCGTCAGCGGCGGCGGTGGTGGGCGGGCTTGCGGCCGCGAACGGCCTTGTCGCGCAGACGGATTGGCAGACGCTCGACGACACCCAGCTGATTCAATTGTCCTCGGACTTCGAGGGTCATCCCGACAACGCGGCGGCGGCCGTGCTGGGCGGTGCGGTCGTGTCGTGGGTCGACCGCAGCGGTGATCACCCGCGGTACGCGGCGGTGCCGCTGCGGCTTCACCCCGACATCCACCTGTACTGCGCCGTTCCCGAGGAACGCTCCCTGACGGCCGAGACCCGCGTGCTGCTGCCGGCGCAGGTCAGCCATGACGACGCACGCTTCAACGTCAGCCGCACCGCGTTGCTGGTGGTCGCGCTGACCGAACGCCCGGACCTGCTCATGGCGGCCACCGAAGATGTGCTCCACCAGCCGCAGCGCGCACCGGCCATGCCCGCCTCGGCGGAATATTTGCGGCTGCTGCGGCGTCATAACGTGGCAGCGACGCTGTCCGGGGCCGGTCCATCGGTGATCGCGATGACCACGGCGGCGGGGTTGCCCCCGGAGGCGGTGGAGTACGCCGCCACAAGCGGATTTGCCCTCATCAAGATGGCCACCGGCGAACGAGTTCGCTGGAGTCCGGGAGTCACCGTCGCGGGTTGATCAACAGCGTGGCCGGAGGGTTTGCTTGCTTCCAGCAGGGATGGGGGCTATCCTCGGAGCCGTCCAGCAATCGCAGCATCTGCATCTGCATCCATACTGCCTTGCCGCTAGGACAACACCAATTCTTCTTGTGGACGAGGTTCGCCGTTTACTCCGCCGATCCAGGCGATCACCGTTGCAGAGTCGATGATTGGGCGCACTCGGCAATTTGGCTGAATGCAACGAACCCCCCGTATGACGTGATCATTGGGGGAAGAAAGGAACTCCGTGACTGATACGGACCTGTTCACGGCTGGCGAAAACACTGACGCCAATCAACTGTCTAATGCCGTGACCACCGACACTCCCGACGCGAAGACGAACGCTTCGGCCGGCGCCCTGTCCACCATGGTGCTGCCCGAGCTACGCGCGCTGGCTAACCAGGTCGGCGTCAAAGGGACGTCGGGAATGCGTAAGAACGAACTGATCGCCGCGATCAAAGAAGTCAGGGGACAGGCCAACGGCGTGCCCGCCAACGGCACGAAGTCCACTGAGGACAGCGGCAAGCCGGACACCAAAGACGACGACACCAAAGACACCAAGGACGACAACGGCGCTGACGCACCGGCGGCCAAGGAAGGCCAGAACGGCGCGGCCCCCACCGAGGCGCCCCGCCGCGAACGACGCGGCGCTTCCCGCGACGCGGGATCGACCGACCGCGCCAACGAGGATGCCGATCGCGAGCGCGCCGGCGGCCGAGATGGCGGCGCCACCGGCGAGACCGACGGCCGCGAAGGCAAGCAGGACAAAGACAACCAGAACGAGAACCGCGGCCAGGGTGGCGGGAGCGAGGATCAACAGGGCTCCGGCGGCCAGCAGGGCCGTGGCGGGTCGAACCAGCAGGACGACGACGGCGAAGGACGCGGCGGCCGGCGGGGACGCCGCTTCCGCGACCGCCGGCGCCGGGGCGAGCGCTCCGGAGAGGGCGGCGACGCCGAACTGCGCGAGGACGACGTCGTCCAGCCGGTAGCCGGCATTCTTGACGTCCTCGACAATTACGCGTTCGTGCGCACCTCCGGCTACCTGGCCGGGCCCCATGACGTTTACGTGTCGATGAACATGGTGCGCAAGAACGGCCTGCGCCGCGGTGACGCCGTCACCGGCGCGGTGCGCGTGCCGAAGGAAGGCGAGCAGCCCAACCAGCGGCAGAAGTTCAACCCGCTGGTACGCCTGGACAGCGTCAACGGCGGCTCGGTCGAGGACGCCAAGAAGCGCCCCGATTTCTCCAAGCTGACGCCGCTGTATCCCAACCAGCGTCTTCGCCTGGAAACCACGCCCGACCGGCTGACCACGCGGGTCATCGACCTGATCATGCCGATCGGGAAGGGCCAGCGTGCGCTGATCGTGTCGCCGCCCAAGGCGGGTAAGACGACGATCCTGCAGGACATCGCCAACGCGATCACCAAGAACAACCCGGAATGCCACCTCATGGTCGTGCTCGTCGACGAGCGGCCCGAGGAGGTCACCGACATGCAGCGTTCGGTCAAGGGTGAGGTCATCTCCTCGACCTTCGACCGGCCGCCGTCCGATCACACCCAGGCCGCCGAGCTGGCCATCGAGCGGGCCAAGCGGCTCGTCGAGCAGGGCAAGGACGTCGTCGTGCTGCTGGACTCGATCACACGCCTCGGGCGCGCCTACAACAACGCCTCGCCGGCGTCGGGCCGCATCCTGTCCGGTGGTGTCGACTCCACCGCGCTGTACCCGCCCAAGCGCTTCCTGGGCGCCGCGCGCAACATCGAGGAGGGCGGCTCGCTGACCATCATCGCCACCGCGATGGTCGAGACGGGGTCCACCGGTGACACGGTCATCTTCGAGGAGTTCAAGGGCACCGGTAACGCCGAGCTCAAGCTGGACCGCAAGATCTCCGAACGCCGGGTCTTCCCGGCGGTCGACGTGAACCCCTCCGGCACCCGTAAGGACGAACTGCTGCTGTCGCCGGACGAGTTCGGCATCGTGCACAAGCTGCGCCGCGTGCTGTCGGGCCTGGATTCCCACCAGGCCATCGACCTGCTGATGTCGCAGCTGCGCAAGACGAAGACCAACTACGAGTTCCTGGTCCAGGTGTCCAAGACGACGCCCGGGATGGACAACGACTAGGGGGACCGTCGCTCCCGCTAAACCACGCACAAGACACGCCGGGCGCCAGCGCCGTGATTTAAGTTCGCGGCGACCGCCCCGGGAATGGCGAAGCCCATCCCGCTGTTTTGGGGCATGACGGTTGACCCGGCATAATCGGACGCTGAAACGATCGAAGAGGACACCATGAAAGCTGACATTCACCCCGCCTACGCGGAGACCACCGTGCTCTGCGGATGCGGCAACACCTTCCAGACGCGCAGCACCAAAGAGGGTGGCCACATCACCGTCGAGGTCTGCTCGCAGTGCCACCCCTTCTACACCGGCAAGCAGAAGATCCTGGACAGCGGTGGCCGGGTCGCCCGCTTCGAGAAGCGCTACGGCAAGCGCAAGGCCGGAGCCGCTGCCGACAAATAGCTCGGTTACCGACGCCCGAACTGTGCGTGCAGTCGCACAGGCCGGGCGTCGGTTTGCGTTTGCGGCAGTGACGGGCGACAACGGGGCAGGAGGTGTGGCATGACGAAGCCGGTACAGACCATTGACGTGCTGCTGGCCGAGCACGCCGACCTCGAGCGACGGCTGGCCGACCCCGAACTGCACAGCAACCCCGACGAGGCCCGCAAGGCCGGACGGCGCTTCGCGCGGCTGGCCCCGATCGTCGGCACCTACCGCAAGCTGATGGCCGCCCGTGACGACCTCGAGGCCGCGCGCGAACTGGCCGCCGACGACGATTCCTTCGCCGCCGAGGCGAGCGATCTGGAATCCCGGGTGGCCGAGTTGGACACCCAGCTCACCGACATGCTGGCCCCGCGCGACCCGCACGACGCCGACGACATCGTGCTCGAGGTCAAATCCGGTGAGGGCGGGGAAGAGTCGGCGCTGTTCGCCGCCGACCTGGCCCGGATGTACATTCGCTACGCCGAGCGGCACGGCTGGACCGTCACCGTGCTGGACGAAACCACCTCGGACCTCGGCGGTTACAAGGACGCGACGCTGTCCATCGCCAGCAAGGGCGATTCGGCCGACGGGGTCTGGTCGCGGATGAAGTTCGAGGGCGGGGTGCACCGGGTTCAACGCGTCCCGGTGACGGAATCCCAAGGCCGCGTTCACACTTCGGCGGCGGGTGTGCTCGTGTATCCCGAACCCGAAGAAATCGGCGAGGTGCAGATCGACGAGTCGGACCTGCGCATCGACGTCTACCGTTCGTCGGGCAAGGGCGGCCAGGGTGTCAACACCACCGACTCCGCGGTGCGGATCACGCACTTGCCCACCGGAATCGTGGTCACCTGTCAAAACGAGCGCTCGCAGCTACAGAACAAGGCGCGGGCGCTGCAGGTTCTGGCGGCGCGCCTGCAGTCCTTGGCCGAAGAACAGGCGCTGGCGGACGCGTCGGCGGACCGGGCCAGCCAGATCCGCACGGTGGACCGCAGCGAGCGCATCCGCACCTACAACTTCCCGGAGAACCGGATCGCCGACCACCGCATCAACTTCAAGTCGCACAATCTCGATCAAGTGCTCGACGGCGACCTGGATGCGTTGTTCGATGCCCTGGCCGCGGCCGACAAGCAAAGCCGGCTGCAACAAGCATGACGTCCCAGCGGCGACGCGGAGCGAAGCGATGAGGAGCGGGACACGCCAGCTCAGCCTGCGGCGCGCGATCGACGATGCGACGGCCACCCTCGCCGAAGCGGGAATCGACTCCGCGCGTTGGGATGCCGAGCAGCTGGCCGCGCACCTGGCGGGCATCGACCGCGGTCGCCTGGCGTTGCTCGAATCGCCCGGCGAGGACTTTCTCGGACGGTACCGCGACGCGGTGGCCGTCCGTTCGCGACGCGTGCCGCTGCAGCATCTGCTGGGGACGGCGGCATTCGGTCCGGTGCAGCTGCGCGTCGGCCCCGGCGTGTTCATACCCCGCCCCGAAACCGAGGCCCTGCTGGAATGGGCCCGCGCGCAACGACTTGCGCCCCGGCCGGTCATCGTCGACCTGTGCACCGGGTCCGGCGCTTTGGCGGTGGCGCTGGCCCACCACCGGGCCGAATTGGGGCAGGAGGCACGAATCGTCGCTCTCGACAACTCCGACGCCGCCCTCGAGTACGCGCGCGGTAACGCTGAGGGCACGGCGGTCGAGATCGTGCGGGCCGACGTCACCGAACCCGGTCTGCTTCCGCAACTGGACGGAAGGGTCGACCTGATCGTGGCCAACCCGCCCTATGTTCCCGAAGGCGCCGTGCTGGACCCTGAAGTCGCCCAACATGATCCCTACCAGGCGGTGTTCGGCGGGCCGGACGGTCTGGCGGTGATTGCTCCGATAGTGCGCCTCGCCGGCCGTTGGCTGCGTCCCGGGGGGCTGATCGGCATCGAGCATGACGACACCACCTCGCGCGAGACCATGGAATTGTTCGTTCGCACCGGGCTTTTCGAGGACGTCCAGGCGCGTCAGGACTTGACCGGCCGGCCGCGGTTCGTGACGGCGAGGAGGAGTGGCGCCAATGACGCGCGTCGCGACGATGCAGAGCGCAGCGATGAGGAGGAGTGGCGCCGATGACGCGCGTCGCGACGATGCAGAGCGCAGCGATGAGGAGGAGTGGCGTCAATGACCGACGTCTTTGACTGCGCCGATCCCGAGCAGCGCGCGCTCGGAATCGCCGCGGCGGCAGGAGCTCTCAAGGGCGGGCGGCTCGTGGTCATGCCGACCGACACGGTGTACGGCATCGGTGCCGACGCGTTCAACAGCGCCGCGGTCTCGGCGCTGCTCTCGGCGAAGGGGCGTGGGCGCGACATGCCGGTGGGCGTGCTGGTCGGCTCCTGGCACACCATCGAGGGGCTCGTCTACACCATGCCGGACGGCGCCCGCGACCTGATCCGCGCGTTCTGGCCGGGCGCGCTCAGCCTGGTGGTCACACAGGCGCCGTCGTTGCAGTGGGACCTCGGCGATGCCCGCGGCACCGTGATGCTGCGGATGCCGCTGCACCCGGTCGCCATCGAACTCCTGCGTGAAGTGGGACCGCTGGCGGTCTCGAGCGCCAACATCTCCGGCCGTACGGCCGCCGTGGACGCCGGTGAGGCGCGAGATCAACTCGGCGATCTCGTCGACGTCTACCTGGAAGCGGGTCCGTCCGAGCAGGGCGCCGCCTCCACGATCGTGGACCTGACCGGACCCACGCCACGCATCCTGCGGCCGGGCCCGGTCAGCGCGGAGCGCATCGCCGAAGTCCTCGGTGTCGATCCTGAGGGCCTGACCGCCGAGGCCTGACTGGAGCGGTTGTCGCGAGCTCCCAGGTTTGTGCACTACGGTCTCGTTGGTGTCCAGCGACATGACCAACCTTGCCGGTGGTTTGCTCGCCCTTTCTGACCGCGGCGCCGGTGTTCCGCTACGCGAGCTGGCGCTGGTGGGACTCACCGCGGCGATCATCACCTATTTCGCCACCGGACCGGTCCGCGTGCTGGCGACCCGGCTGGGCGCCGTCGCCTACCCTCGGGAGCGCGACGTACATGTCACACCCACCCCGCGCATGGGCGGGCTGGCGATGTTTCTCGGCGTCGTCACCGCGGTGTTCCTGGCCTCCCAGCTTCCCGCGCTCACCCGCGGGTTCGTCTACTCCACGGGCATGCCAGCGGTCCTGGTGGCCGGCGCGGTCATCATGGGGATCGGGCTGATCGACGACCGGTGGGGCCTGGACGCCCTGACCAAGTTCGCCGGCCAGATCACCGCGGCCAGCGTGCTGGTCACCATGGGTGTGGCCTGGAGCGTCCTGTACATCCCCATGGGCGGGGTCGGCACCATCGTGCTCGACCAGGCGTCGTCGATCCTGCTGACGCTGGCGCTCACCGTATCGGTGGTCAACGCGATGAACTTCGTCGACGGGCTCGACGGTCTGGCCGCCGGGCTGGGCCTGATCACCGCGTTGGCGATCTGCATGTTCTCGGTCGGGCTGCTCCGCGACCACGGCGGCGACGTCCTCTTCTATCCGCCGGCGGTGATCTCGGTGGTGCTCGCGGGGGCGTGTCTGGGCTTTCTGCCGCACAACTTTCATCGCGCCAAGATCTTCATGGGCGACTCCGGCTCGATGCTGATCGGCTTGATGCTGGCCGCCGCCTCCACGACGGCGGCCGGCCCCGTTTCGCAAAACGCCTACGGCGCCCGCGACGTGTTCGCCCTGCTGTCACCGTTCCTGCTGGTCGCGGCCGTCATCTTCGTGCCGATGCTCGATTTGCTGCTGGCGATCGTGCGCCGCACCCGCGCGGGCCGCAGCGCGTTCAGCCCCGACAAGATGCATCTGCATCACCGGTTGCTGCAGATCGGCCATTCCCACCGCCGCGTGGTGTTGCTGATTTATCTGTGGGTCGGCATCGTCGCGTTCGGCGCGGCGAGCACGATCTTTTTCCGCCCCCGCGACACCGCCGCGGTGATGCTGGGCGCCATCGTGGTCGCCGGCGTCGCGACGGCGATCCCGCTCTTGCGCCGGGGTGACGACTACTACGACGAGGGGTAGTAGTAGGGGCGTGTTGTGTGGTACGGTCCAGGTAGAACCCCAAAAAGCCGCACAGGCGACCGGCCCCTCGGAGGCTCATCCGATCGGGCTGGTTCAAGACCGGCCTCGGGAGATACCCCTTGGGTGATTCAACTGTGACGTGCGATACGCTCGGCGGACCACCGATCAGTCGGTCGAGGGGTTCCCGTTTCACCAACCTGGGATTGAGGTGCTGCAGTGACGACACCAGCGCAGGACGCGCCGTTGGTGTTTCCCTCTGTTGCTTTCCGTCCGGTTCGGCTCTTCGCGATCAGCATTGCCATCACGGCGGTGGCGGTGCTCGCAGCCGGGCTGTCCGGTCACCTGATGGTTGGCGTCTTCTTCGGGATCGGGCTGCTGCTGGGTTTGCTCAATGCGGTACTGGTGCGTCGCTCCGTTGAGTCGATCACCGCGAAGGATCACCCGCTGAAAAGGTCGATGGCCGTCAACTCGGCGTCTCGGCTGGCCATCATCACCGTCATCGGGCTGATCATCGCCTACGTCTTCCGGCCCGCCGGCCTGGGCGTGGTGTTCGGATTGGCGCTTTTCCAGATCCTCTTGGTGGCATCGACGGCGCTGCCGGTGTGGAAGAAGCTGCGCGCCGGCGACTGGGTGGAATCCGCGGACGGTGCCGGAGGCGGCGTCAACGCAGGATCGGAAGGTACGGAAGGAAGGAACACCACCGATGCCTGAGACGACGTTCCTGGCCGAAGGTGCGATCGAGGTCGGCGAACACAACCACGCCACCTGGCTCGGCATGACCGTCAACACCGACACCATCATGTCGACGGGGATCGCCGCGCTGATCGTGCTCGCGCTGGCCTTCTTCCTGCGGGCGAAGATCACCTCGACCGGTGTCCCCAGCGGTGTTCAGTTGTTCTGGGAAGCCATCACGGTCCAGATGCGCGACCAGATCGAGAGCGCGGTCGGCATGCGGATCGCGCCGTTCGTGTTGCCGCTGGCCGTCACCATCTTTGTGTTCATCCTGATCTCCAACTGGCTGTCGGTGCTCCCGCTGCAGTACACCGACGCCTCCGGGCACACCACCGAGCTGCTGAAGTCGGCGGCGGCGGACATCAATTACGTTCTGGCGCTGGCCCTTTTCGTCTTTGTCTGCTACCACGTGGCCGGCATCTGGCGCCGCGGCGTCGTCGGACACCCCCTCGCCGTGCTCAAGGGCCACGTGGCGTTCCTGGCGCCGATCAACGTCGTCGAGGAGCTGGCCAAGCCAATCTCGTTGTCGCTGCGACTTTTCGGCAACATCTTCGCCGGCGGCATCCTGGTCGCGCTGATCGCGCTGTTCCCGCCGTACATCATGTGGGCGCCCAACGCGATCTGGAAGGCCTTCGACCTGTTCGTCGGGGCGATCCAGGCCTTCATCTTCTCGATTCTGACCATCTTGTACTTCAGTCAAGCCATGGAGATCGAGGATCACCATGACTAAAGCCACCATGAATTGTTTTGTCCCACGCACCATTACAGAGGCCTGGTAGACCCCTACCAGATATCAAGGAGGATAAGAATGGCTCTGGACCCCCAAGTCGCTGCCGCTGCACTCATCGGCGGTGGACTCATCATGGGCGGCGGCGCGATCGGTGCCGGTATCGGTGACGGTATCGCCGGTAACGCGCTGGTTTCCGGGATCGCCCGGCAGCCCGAGGCGCAAGGTCGGCTGTTCACGCCGTTCTTCATCACCGTCGGTCTGGTTGAGGCGGCCTACTTCATCAACCTGGCCTTCATGGCGCTGTTCGTCTTCGCAACACCCGTCGGCACCTAGTTCGCTGTGATGGGTGACGCGAGCCTGAGCGTTCTGGCGTCCGGCCAGGTGGTGGCAGAGGGAGGCAACAACTTCCTCGTTCCCAACGGCACCTTCTTCTTCGTGCTGGCCATCTTCCTGATCGTGCTGGCCGTCATCGGCACGTTCGTCGTGCCGCCGGTCATGAAGGTGTTGCGCGAACGCGACGCCATGGTTGCCAAGACGGCCGCCGACACCAAGAAGGCGGCCGAGCAGTTCGAGGCCGCCCAGGCCGATTACGAAGAAGCCATGACCGAAGCCCGAGTGCAGGCGTCGTCGTTACGCGACAACGCGCGCGCCGAGGGCCGTAAGGTCGTGGAAGAGGCGCGGGCCCGGGCCGAGCAAGAGGTGTCCTCGACGTTGCAGCTGGCCGCCCAGCAACTGAAGCGGGAAAGGGACGCCGTGGAACTGGATCTGCGTGCCAACGTGGCGTCCATGGCGGCGACGTTGGCCAGTCGCATCCTCGGCGTCGACGTCGCCCCCGCTGCAGCGACCACATCCGCAACCAAGACATCCGGACGGTAATCGAAGTATGTCGACTTTCATCGGCCAGTTGGTGGGCTTTGCGGCCATCGTGTTCCTGGTGGTGCGTTATGTCGTGCCGCCGGTGCGTCGGTTGATGGCCGCGCGGCAGGCCACGGTGCGCCAGCAATTGAAGGACGCGGCCGCGGCGAGCGATCGGTTGACCGAGTCGACCACCGCCCACAGCAAGGCCGTGGAGGACGCCAAGGCAGAGTCGAAACGCGTTGTCGAAGAGGCGGAGTCGGACTCCAAGCGCATCACCGAGCAGTTGTCGGCCCAGGCCGGTGTCGAGGCGGAACGCATCAAGTCGCAGGGCGGCCGCCAGGTCGACCTGCTGCGTACCCAGCTGAGTCGTCAGCTGCGCCTGGAACTCGGTCACGAAGCGGTGCGCCAGGCCGGCGAGCTGGTGCGTAACTTCGTCGCCGACTCCGCACAGCAATCGGCCACCGTGGATCGATTCCTCGACGACCTCGACGCGATGGCGCCCGCCTCGGCGGATGTCCAGTATCCGCTGATGACCAAGATGCGCTCGTCGAGCCGTGTCGCGCTGACCAACCTCTCGGAGTGGTTCAGCACCATCACCAAAGACCTTGACAACAAGGGACTTTCCACCCTGTCCGGCGAACTCGTCTCCGTGGCGCAGATGCTGGACCGCGAAATCGTTGTCACCCGGTACCTCACCGTGCCCGCCGAGGACGCGGAACCCAGGACCCGGTTGATCGAGCGGTTGCTCGCCGGCCAGGTCGGCGACGCTACCCTCGACGTTCTGCGCTCGGCCGTATCGGAGCGCTGGTCGGCCAGTTCCGACCTCATCGACGCCCTCGAGCATGTCTCGCGGCAGGCGCTGCTCGAAGTCGCCGAACGTGAGGACAAGGTCGACGAGATCGAGGAACAACTGTTCCGGTTCTCGCGCATCCTGGACGCGCAACCACGACTGGCGATCTTGTTGGGCGACTACGCCGTTCCGGTGGAAGGCCGAGTTGCGTTGCTGCGCAAGGTGCTCGACAGCGCGAGCACCAAGGTTCATCCGATCGCGGCCGCGCTGCTGACCCAGACGGTCGAGTTGCTCAGGGGCCAGCCGGCCGAGGAGGCCATCCAGTTCCTCGCAGAGGTCGCGGTGGCGCGCCGCGGCGAAGTCGTCGCGCAGGTCAGCGCCGCGGCCGACCTGAGCGACGCCCAGCGCACCCGCCTGACCGAGGTGCTCAGCCGCATCTATGGTCACCCGGTGGCGGTGCAGCTGCAGATCGACAGCGAACTGCTGGGCGGGCTGCTCATCTCGGTGGCCGACGAAGTGATCGACGGAACGCTCGCGTCCCGGCTGACCGCGGCCGAGGCGCAGTTGCCCGACTGACCACCCCAGACCAACCACAAATCCATCCCGACGCACGCGTTACGAAGATCAAGTAGGAAGACGAAAAGCCATGGCCGAGTTGACAATCTCCGCTGGTGACATTCAGAGCGCCATCGAGGAGTACGTAGGCTCTTTCACCTCCGACACCGCCCGCGAAGAGGTCGGTACCGTCGTCGACGCCGGTGACGGCATCGCCCACGTCGAAGGCCTGCCGTCCGTGATGACCCAGGAACTTCTCGAGTTCCCCGGCGGCGTGCTCGGCGTCGCGCTCAACCTCGACGAGCACAACGTCGGCGCGGTGATCCTGGGTGACTTCGAGAAGATCGAAGAGGGCCAGCAGGTCAAGCGCACCGGCGAGGTCCTCTCGGTCCCCGTCGGCGACGCGTTCCTGGGCCGCGTGGTCAACCCGCTGGGCCAGCCGATCGACGGTCAGGGCGACATCGAAACCGACGTCCGGCGCGCCCTGGAGATCCAGGCGCCCTCGGTGGTTCAGCGGCAAAGCGTGAAAGAGCCCCTGCAGACCGGGATCAAGGCCATCGACGCGATGACGCCGATCGGCCGCGGCCAGCGCCAGCTGATCATCGGCGACCGCAAGACCGGCAAGACCGCCGTCTGCGTCGACACCATCCTCAACCAACGGCAGAACTGGGAGTCCGGCGACGAGCGCAAGCAGGTGCGCTGCGTCTACGTGGCCATCGGCCAGAAGGGCACCACGATCGCCTCGGTCCGGCGCGCGCTCGAAGAGGGTGGTGCGATGGACTACACCACCATCGTCGCGGCGCCGGCGTCCGACTCGGCCGGGTTCAAATGGCTTGCGCCCTACACCGGTTCGGCGATCGCCCAGCACTGGATGTACGACGGCAAGCACGTGCTGATCGTCTTCGACGACCTGAGCAAGCAGGCCGAGGCATACCGCGCGATCTCGCTGCTGCTGCGCCGCCCGCCCGGCCGCGAGGCCTACCCGGGTGACGTGTTCTACCTGCACTCAAGGCTTTTGGAGCGTTGCGCCAAGCTTTCCGACGAACTCGGTGGCGGCTCGCTGACCGGTCTGCCGATCATCGAGACCAAGGCCAACGACATTTCGGCCTACATCCCCACCAACGTCATCTCGATCACCGACGGGCAGTGCTTCCTCGAGTCCGACCTGTTCAACCAGGGTGTGCGGCCGGCCATCAACGTCGGTGTCTCGGTGTCCCGCGTGGGCGGCGCCGCCCAGATCAAGGCGATGAAGGAAGTGGCGGGCTCGCTGCGTTTGGACCTCTCGCAATTCCGCGAATTGGAATCGTTCGCGGCCTTCGCCTCCGACCTCGACGCGACGTCGAAGGCCCAGCTGGACCGTGGCGCGCGGCTGGTGGAGCTGCTCAAGCAGCCCCAGTACCAGCCCATGCCCGTCGAGGAGCAGGTGATCTCGATCTTCCTCGGCACCGGTGGCCACCTGGACTCGGTGCCCGTTGAGGACGTCCGGCGCTTCGAAACCGAATTGCTGGACCACATCCGGGCCTCCGAAGAGAAACTCCTGTCGGGGATCCGCGACACCCAGAAGCTCTCCGACGAGGCGGCCGAAGAACTCGAGAAGGTCATCAACAACTTCAAGAAGGGCTTCGCCGCCACCGGTGGTGGATCGGTGGTGCCCGACGAGCACGTCGAGGCGCTCGATGAGGGCGAGCTCGAAAAGGAATCGGTGAAGGTCACCAAGCCCGCACCCAAGAAGAAGGCAAAGAAGTAGCAACCTATGGCTGCCACACTTCGTGAATTGCGCGGACGCATCCGCTCGGCCGGGTCGATCAAAAAGATCACCAAGGCCCAGGAGCTGATCGCGACGTCGCGGATCGGTCGCGCTCAGGCGCGGCTGGACGCCGCCAGACCGTACGCCTTCCAGATCACCGCGATGCTCACCACGCTGGCCGCCGAGGCCGCCCTCGACCACCCGTTGCTCGTCGAGCGGCCCGAACCGAAGCGGGCGGGCGTGCTGGTGGTGACGTCGGACCGAGGTCTGTGCGGTGCCTACAACGCGAGCATCTTCCGCCGCGCCGAGGAGCTCTTCTCCTTGCTGCGGGAACAAGGCAAGACGCCGGTGCTGTACGCCGTCGGCCGTAAAGCGCTGAATTACTACAAGTTCCGCAACTGGGACATCAGCGGCTCCTGGACCGGCTTCTCCGAGCAGCCGCAGTACGAGAACGCCGCCGAGATCGGCGAGACGCTGGTCAACGCGTTCATGCTGGGCACCGGCGACGAGGACGAAGGCCAGTCCGACGTCGAGGGCGTCGACGAGTTGCACATCGTCTACAGCGAGTTCAAGTCGATGTTGTCGCAGGCGGCGGTCGCACACCGGATCGCCCCCATGGTGGTCGAATATGTCGAGGAACCGCCCGAAGTGCGAACGTTGTATTCGTTCGAGCCGGATGCGACAACGCTTTTCGAGTCGCTGTTGCCGCGGTACCTGACCACCCGTGTTTACGAGGCGCTGCTCGAATCGGCGGCATCGGAGCTGGCCTCGCGCCAACGCGCGATGAAGTCGGCCACCGACAACGCAGACGACCTCATCAAGGCCCTGACGCTGATGGCGAACCGCGAGCGGCAGGCCCAGATCACCCAGGAGATTAGCGAAATCGTCGGTGGCGCAAACGCGCTCGCCGACGCCCGCTAGGTAGCACCACTAGGAAGCGAAAGAAATTATGCCTGCTACGACAGCAACCGACGAGAAGTCCACGAAGTCGGCCAAGAGCGACACCAGCGGCCGGGTGGTACGGGTCACCGGGCCCGTCGTCGACGTCGAGTTCCCCCGCGGTTCCGTGCCGGAACTGTTCAACGCGCTCAACGCGGAGATCACGTTCGAGGAACTGGCGAAGACCCTCACGCTCGAGGTCGCCCAGCACCTCGGGGACAACCTGGTGCGCACCATCTCGCTGCAGCCCACCGACGGCCTGGTGCGTGGGGTCGAGGTGACCGACACGGGTCGTTCCATCTCGGTGCCCGTCGGCCAGGAGGTCAAGGGCCACGTCTTCAACGCCCTGGGGCACTGCCTCGACAAGCCGGGCTACGGAGAAGACCTCGAGCACTGGTCGATTCACCGCAAGCCGCCGCCGTTCGAAGAGCTCGAGCCTCGCACCGAGATGCTCGAAACCGGCCTCAAGGTCGTCGACCTGCTCACCCCGTACGTGCGTGGTGGCAAGATCGCGCTGTTCGGTGGTGCGGGTGTCGGCAAGACGGTGCTCATCCAGGAGATGATCAACCGCATCGCCCGTAACTTCGGTGGTACGTCGGTGTTCGCCGGGGTGGGGGAGCGCACCCGCGAGGGCAACGACCTCTGGGTCGAACTGCAAGAGGCCGACGTGCTCAAGGACACCGCGCTGGTGTTCGGTCAGATGGACGAGCCGCCCGGTACCCGTATGCGAGTGGCGCTTTCCGCGCTGACCATGGCCGAGTGGTTCCGTGACGAGGCCGGCCAGGACGTGTTGTTGTTCATCGACAACATCTTCCGGTTCACCCAGGCCGGTTCGGAGGTGTCGACGCTGCTCGGTCGTATGCCCTCGGCGGTCGGCTACCAGCCCACGCTGGCCGACGAGATGGGCGAACTGCAGGAGCGCATCACCTCGACGCGAGGCAAGTCGATTACGTCCATGCAGGCGGTCTACGTGCCCGCCGACGACTACACCGACCCGGCGCCGGCGACGACCTTCGCGCACCTGGATGCCACCACCGAGCTGTCGCGTTCGGTGTTCTCCAAGGGCATCTTCCCCGCGGTGGACCCGCTGGCCTCTAGCTCGACCATCCTCGACCCGAGCGTCGTCGGTGACGAGCACTACCGCGTGGCCCAGGAAGTCATCCGAATCCTGCAGCGGTACAAGGACCTTCAGGACATCATCGCGATCCTCGGTATCGACGAGCTGTCCGAAGAGGACAAGCAGCTGGTGCAGCGGGCGCGGCGCATCGAGAGGTTCCTGTCGCAGAACATGATGGCGGCCGAGCAGTTCACCGGTCAGCCGGGTTCGACGGTTCCGCTGAAGGAGACCATCGAGGCGTTCGACCGCGTGACCAAGGGCGAGTTCGACCACGTGCCCGAGCAGGCCTTCTTCTTGATCGGCGGTCTGGACGACCTGGCCAAGAAGGCAGAGAGCCTTGGCGCCAAGCTCTAACTTGCACCCGGGCCGAAACGGGCTCGCACGCTATCGAAGGGGTCTGTGGCATGGCCGAATTGAACGTTGAGATCGTCGCCGTCGACCGAAAGATCTGGTCGGGTGCGGCAACGTTTCTGTTCACCCGCACCACCGTCGGTGAGATCGGCATCATGCCGCGGCACATCCCGTTGGTCGCGCAATTGGTCGACGACGCAATGGTGCGCGTCGAACGAGAGGGCGACGACGATCTCCGGGTCGCGGTGGATGGCGGATTCTTGTCGGTCACCGAGGAGACGGTGACCATCCTGGCCGAATCCGCCGAGTTCGAGTCGGAGATCGACGAGAGCGCCGCGAGAGAGGCTTCTGAGTCGGACGATCCGCGTATCGCCGCCAGGGGGCGCGCCAGATTGCGCGCCGTCGGCGCGATCGACTAAGCGCCGATGAGCGCGCCCATGACCGCCATGGTCGTGCTCGTCGTCGTGCTGGCGGCCGCCGTCGTTGCGTTGAGTTATCGGCTGTGGAAGCTGCGCCAGGGCGGCACGGCGGGGATCATGCGCGACGTTCCCGCGGTGGGCGGTCACGGCTGGCGGCATGGTGTAATCCGTTACCGCGGCGGCGAAGCCGCGTTCTACCGGCTCTCCAGCCTGCGACTGTGGCCGGACCGGCGGCTGAGCCGGCGAGGCGTTGAGATCGTGGCCCGGCGCGCGCCGCGTGGCGACGAATTCGACATCATGACCGACGAGATCGTCGTCATCGAACTGCGCGACACGACCCAGGACCGCAGGTCTGGCTACGAGATCGCCTTCGACAAGGGTGCGCTGACCGCGTTCCTGTCGTGGCTGGAGTCGCGCCCGTCGCCGCGTTCCCGCCGGCGCAGCATCTAGGCCACACCAAACACCTTGCCGCTTCGGCTAACTCGTGACGGCTTCCCCACCGCCCGGCTTCCAGAGCACATCGCCATCGGGATTGGCCACGCGCGACAGGATGAACAGTAGGTCCGAAAGGCGGTTCAGGTACCGCGCGGGCAGGACGTTGACCTGCTGCGGCGCGGCGTTGATCGCGGTCCAGGCCGAACGTTCCGCGCGGCGCACCACGGTGCGGGCGACGTGCAACTGCGCCGACAGTGGCGAACCACCCGGCAATATAAAGGAATTCAGCTTCGGCAACGACTCGTTGTATGTGTCGCACCATTTTTCGAGCCGATCGATGTAGGGCTGGGTGACCCGCAAGGGCGGGTACTCGGGGTTTTCCACCACCGGGGTGGACAGGTCCGCGCCGGCGTCGAAGAGGTCATTTTGGATCTGGCGTAACACGGCCTTGAGCTCGTCGTCGGGCTGACCGACGGCGACGGCGACGCCGATCGCCGAGTTGGCCTCATCGCAGTCGGCGTAGGCCACCAGGCGGGGGTCGGTTTTCGGGACCCGGGAGAAGTCACTCAATCCCGTGGTGCCGTCGTCGCCGGTCCGCGTGTAGATGCGGGTCAGGTGCACTGCCATGAGCAAAACGGTACTGCGGCGCGTGTAGGGGCCGGGACTTGGCTCGATCGCCGGCCGACTGACAAGCCGATACCGCTTCACTAGACTGACCCGGGTGGCTGAGCGATTCGTGGTGACCGGCGGCAACCGGTTGTCCGGCGAAGTCGCGGTGGGAGGCGCAAAGAACAGCGTGCTCAAGCTGATGGCCGCGGCGTTGTTGGCCGAGGGCACCAGCACCATCACCAATTGCCCCGACATCCTCGACGTGCCGCTGATGGCCGAGGTGCTGCGCGGCCTCGGGGCAACCGTCGAACTCGACGGTGACGTCGCCCGGATCACCTCGCCCGACGAGCCGAAATACGATGCCGACTTCGCGGCGGTGCGCCAGTTCCGGGCTTCGGTGTGCGTACTGGGCCCCCTGGTCGGTCGGTGTAAGCGGGCCCGCGTCGCCCTTCCCGGCGGAGACGCGATCGGCTCGCGGCCGCTGGACATGCACCAGGCCGGCCTGCGCCAGCTGGGCGCGCAATGCAACATCGAACACGGATGCGTCGTGGCGCAGGCTGATACGTTGCGCGGCGCGGAGATTCAGTTGGAGTTTCCGTCGGTGGGGGCCACCGAGAACATCCTGATGGCGGCGGTCGTGGCCGAAGGTGTGACCACGATCCACAACGCCGCGCGCGAACCCGACGTCGTCGACCTCTGCACGATGTTGAACCAGATGGGCGCGCAGGTCGAAGGCGCCGGTTCGCCGACGATGACCATCACCGGCGTCCCGCGGCTGCACCCGACCGAACACCGCGTCATCGGGGATCGCATCGTCGCCGCCACGTGGGGCATCGCCGCCGCGATGACCCGCGGAGACATCTCGGTCACCGGTGTCGACCCGGCGCACCTGCAGGTGGTGCTGCACAAGCTGCACGACGCCGGCGCCACCGTCACCCAAACGGAAAGCAGCTTCCGGGTGGCCCAGTACGAGCGCCCGAAGGCCGTCAATGTCGCGACCCTGCCGTTTCCCGGGTTTCCCACCGACCTGCAGCCCATGGCGATCGCGCTGGCGTCGATCGCCGATGGCACGTCGATGATCACCGAGAACGTATTCGAGGCGCGCTTTCGTTTCGTCGAGGAAATGATCCGGCTGGGCGCCGACGCCCGCACCGACGGGCACCATGCCGTCGTGCGTGGGCTGCCGCAATTGTCGAGCGCGCCGGTGTGGTGTTCGGACATCCGGGCCGGCGCCGGCCTGGTGTTGGCGGGGCTCGTCGCCGACGGCGACACCGAGGTTCACGACGTCTTCCACATCGATCGCGGCTACCCGTTGTTCGTGGAAAACCTGGCGATTTTGGGAGCGGAGATCGAGCGGGTAGAGTAACCAAAGTCAGTGCCCCACAAGCGCGATCACCGACGCGAAGGTGGACGAGAGCGGGGCCTTGACTCCCTCGCTGGATTGGTACTAGCCTGGCACGGCTGCTCCCGACTCGGTCTCTGGAAGACCAAAACTGGGAGTTGACTCCACTGCCGGACTTGTATTAAGCTGGCAGGGTTGCCCCAAAACGGGCGAAACAAGTGTTGTTTGAGAACTCAATAGTGTGTTTGGTCTTTTTATTTGTTGTTGTTTTTTGGCCATACCTAGCACTCCCCGTGTGTGGGTATGGCAATTTTTGATGCCAGTTATTTGGTGTCTTGTCAGGTATCTCTGATTTGAAATTCACCTCGTTCATCGAGGAGTTTTTGTTTGGAGAGTTTGATCCTGGCTCAGGACGAACGCTGGCGGCGTGCTTAACACATGCAAGTCGAACGGAAAGGCCCCTTCGGGGGTACTCGAGTGGCGAACGGGTGAGTAACACGTGGGCAATCTGCCCTGCACTTCGGGATAAGCCTGGGAAACTGGGTCTAATACCGGATAGGACCTTTAGGCGCATGTCTTTAGGTGGAAAGCTTTTGCGGTGTGGGATGGGCCCGCGGCCTATCAGCTTGTTGGTGGGGTGATGGCCTACCAAGGCGACGACGGGTAGCCGGCCTGAGAGGGTGTCCGGCCACACTGGGACTGAGATACGGCCCAGACTCCTACGGGAGGCAGCAGTGGGGAATATTGCACAATGGGCGCAAGCCTGATGCAGCGACGCCGCGTGGGGGATGACGGCCTTCGGGTTGTAAACCTCTTTCACCATCGACGAAGGTCCGGGTTTTCTCGGATTGACGGTAGGTGGAGAAGAAGCACCGGCCAACTACGTGCCAGCAGCCGCGGTAATACGTAGGGTGCGAGCGTTGTCCGGAATTACTGGGCGTAAAGAGCTCGTAGGTGGTTTGTCGCGTTGTTCGTGAAATCTCACGGCTTAACTGTGAGCGTGCGGGCGATACGGGCAGACTAGAGTACTGCAGGGGAGACTGGAATTCCTGGTGTAGCGGTGGAATGCGCAGATATCAGGAGGAACACCGGTGGCGAAGGCGGGTCTCTGGGCAGTAACTGACGCTGAGGAGCGAAAGCGTGGGGAGCGAACAGGATTAGATACCCTGGTAGTCCACGCCGTAAACGGTGGGTACTAGGTGTGGGTTTCCTTCCTTGGGATCCGTGCCGTAGCTAACGCATTAAGTACCCCGCCTGGGGAGTACGGCCGCAAGGCTAAAACTCAAAGGAATTGACGGGGGCCCGCACAAGCGGCGGAGCATGTGGATTAATTCGATGCAACGCGAAGAACCTTACCTGGGTTTGACATGCACAGGACGCGTCTAGAGATAGGCGTTCCCTTGTGGCCTGTGTGCAGGTGGTGCATGGCTGTCGTCAGCTCGTGTCGTGAGATGTTGGGTTAAGTCCCGCAACGAGCGCAACCCTTGTCTCATGTTGCCAGCGGGTAATGCCGGGGACTCGTGAGAGACTGCCGGGGTCAACTCGGAGGAAGGTGGGGATGACGTCAAGTCATCATGCCCCTTATGTCCAGGGCTTCACACATGCTACAATGGCCGGTACAAAGGGCTGCGATGCCGCAAGGTTAAGCGAATCCTTTTAAAGCCGGTCTCAGTTCGGATTGGGGTCTGCAACTCGACCCCATGAAGTCGGAGTCGCTAGTAATCGCAGATCAGCAACGCTGCGGTGAATACGTTCCCGGGCCTTGTACACACCGCCCGTCACGTCATGAAAGTCGGTAACACCCGAAGCCAGTGGCCTAACCCTTGGGAGGGAGCTGTCGAAGGTGGGATCGGCGATTGGGACGAAGTCGTAACAAGGTAGCCGTACCGGAAGGTGCGGCTGGATCACCTCCTTTCTAAGGAGCACCACGAAAAGCACTCCAATTGGTGGGGTGCGAGCCGTGAGGGGTTCCCGTCTGTAGTGGACGGGGGCCGGGTGCACAACAGCAAATGATTGCCAGACACACTATTGGGCCCTGAGACAACACTCGGTCGATCCGTGTGGAGTCCCTCCATCTTGGTGGTGGGGTGTGGTGTTTGAGTATTGGATAGTGGTTGCGAGCATCTAGATGAGCGCATAGTCCTTAGGGCTGATGCGTTCGTCGAAATGTGTAATTTCTTCTTTGGTTTTTGTGTGTAAGTAAGTGTTTAAGGGCGCATGGTGGATGCCTTGGCATCGAGAGCCGATGAAGGACGTGGGAGGCTGCGATATGCCTCGGGGAGCTGTCAACCGAGCATTGATCCGAGGATTTCCGAATGGGGAAACCCAGCACGAGTGATGTCGTGTTACCCGCATCTGAATATATAGGGTGCGGGAGGGAACGCGGGGAAGTGAAACATCTCAGTACCCGTAGGAGAAGAAAACAATTGTGATTCCGTAAGTAGTGGCGAGCGAACGCGGAACAGGCTAAACCGCACGCATGTGATACCGGGTAGGGGTTGTGTGTGCGGGGTTGTGGGAGGATACATCTCAGCTCTACCTGGCTGAGGGGTAGTCAGAAAGTGTCGTGGTTAGCGGAAGTGGCCTGGGATGGTCTGCCGTAGACGGTGAGAGCCCGGTACGCGAAAACCCGTCACCTACCTTGTATCAATTCCCGAGTAGCAGCGGGCCCGTGGAATCTGCTGTGAATCTGCCGGGACCACCCGGTAAGCCTAAATACTTCTCGATGACCGATAGCGGATTAGTACCGTGAGGGAATGGTGAAAAGTACCCCGGGAGGGGAGTGAAATAGTACCTGAAACCGTGTGCCTACAATCCGTCAGAGCCTCCTTGTGGGGTGATGGCGTGCCTTTTGAAGAATGAGCCTGCGAGTCAGGGACACGTCGCGAGGTTAACCCGTGCGGGGTAGCCGCAGCGAAAGCGAGTCTGAATAGGGCGCATCCCCTTTGGGGTGTAGTGGCGTGTTCTGGACCCGAAGCGGAGTGATCTACCCATGGCCAGGGTGAAGCGCGGGTAAGACCGCGTGGAGGCCCGAACCCACTTAGGTTGAAGACTGAGGGGATGAGCTGTGGGTAGGGGTGAAAGGCCAATCAAACTCCGTGATAGCTGGTTCTCCCCGAAATGCATTTAGGTGCAGCGTTGCGTGGTTCACCACGGAGGTAGAGCTACTGGATGGCCGATGGGCCCTACTAGGTTACTGACGTCAGCCAAACTCCGAATGCCGTGGTGTAAAGCGTGGCAGTGAGACGGCGGGGGATAAGCTCCGTACGTCGAAAGGGAAACAGCCCAGATCGCCGGCTAAGGCCCCTAAGCGTGTGCTAAGTGGAAAAGGATGTGTAGTCGCAGAGACAACCAGGAGGTTGGCTTAGAAGCAGCCACCCTTGAAAGAGTGCGTAATAGCTCACTGGTCAAGTGATTATGCGCCGATAATGTAGCGGGGCTCAAGCACACCGCCGAAGCCGCGGCACATTCACGTTTACGTGGATGTGGGTAGGGGAGCGTCCCTCATTCAGCGAAGCCTCCGGGTGACCGGTGGTGGAGGGTGGGGGAGTGAGAATGCAGGCATGAGTAGCGATAAGGCAAGTGAGAACCTTGCCCGCCGTAAGACCAAGGGTTCCTGGGCCAGGCCAGTCCGCCCAGGGTGAGTCGGGACCTAAGGCGAGGCCGACAGGCGTAGTCGATGGACAACGGGTTGATATTCCCGTACCCGTGTATGGGCGTCCCTGATGAATCAGCGGTACTAACCACCCAAAACCGGATCGACCATTCCCCTTCGGGGGCATGGAGTTTCGGGGCTGCGTGGGACCTTCGCTGGTAGTAGTCAAGCGATGGGGTGACGCAGGAAGGTAGCCGTACCAGTCAGTGGTAATACTGGGGCAAGCCTGTAGGGAGAGCGATAGGCAAATCCGTCGCTCATTAATCCTGAGAGGTGATGCATAGCCGATTGAGGTGAATTCGGTGATCCTCTGCTGCCAAGAAAAGCCTCTAGCGAGCACATACACGGCCCGTACCCCAAACCAACACAGGTGGTCAGGTAGAGAATACCAAGGCGTACGAGATAACTATGGTTAAGGAACTCGGCAAAATGCCCCCGTAACTTCGGGAGAAGGGGGGCCGGAATACCGTGAACACCCTTGCGGTGGGAGCGGGATCCGGCCGCAGAAACCAGTGGGTAGCGACTGTTTACTAAAAACACAGGTCCGTGCGAAGTCGCAAGACGATGTATACGGACTGACGCCTGCCCGGTGCTGGAAGGTTAAGAGGACCCGTTAACCGTAAGGTGAAGCGGAGAATTTAAGCCCCAGTAAACGGCGGTGGTAACTATAACCATCCTAAGGTAGCGAAATTCCTTGTCGGGTAAGTTCCGACCTGCACGAATGGCGTAACGACTTCCCAACTGTCTCAACCATAGACTCGGCGAAATTGCACTACGAGTAAAGATGCTCGTTACGCGCGGCAGGACGAAAAGACCCCGGGACCTTCACTACAACTTGGTATTGGTGTTCGGTACGGTTTGTGTAGGATAGGTGGGAGACTGTGAAATACAGACGCCAGTTTGTATGGAGTCGTTGTTGAAATACCACTCTGATCGTATTGGACACCTAACGTCGAACCCTTACCGGGTTCACGGACAGTGCCTGGCGGGTAGTTTAACTGGGGCGGTTGCCTCCTAAAATGTAACGGAGGCGCCCAAAGGTTCCCTCAACCTGGACGGCAATCAGGTGACGAGTGTAAGTGCACAAGGGAGCTTGACTGCGAGACTTACAAGTCAAGCAGGGACGAAAGTCGGGACTAGTGATCCGGCACCCCCGAGTGGAAGGGGTGTCGCTCAACGGATAAAAGGTACCCCGGGGATAACAGGCTGATCTTCCCCAAGAGTCCATATCGACGGGATGGTTTGGCACCTCGATGTCGGCTCGTCGCATCCTGGGGCTGGAGCAGGTCCCAAGGGTTGGGCTGTTCGCCCATTAAAGCGGCACGCGAGCTGGGTTTAGAACGTCGTGAGACAGTTCGGTCTCTATCCGCCGCGCGCGTCAGAAACTTGAGGAAACCTGTCCCTAGTACGAGAGGACCGGGACGGACGAACCTCTGGTATACCAGTTGTTCCACCAGGAGCACGGCTGGATAGCCACGTTCGGACAGGATAACCGCTGAAAGCATCTAAGCGGGAAACCTTCTCCAAGATCAGGTTTCTCACCCTTTTAGAGGGATAAGGCCCCCCGCAGACCACGGGTTCGATAGGCCAGACCTGGAAGCTCAGCAATGAGTGCAGGGAACTGGCACTAACCGGCCGAAAACTTACCAACACACAATCGCAACCACAGTCCATTTCGGCGGCATTTTGCCGCTGGAAGCTTGAACACCGCACCCCCCACCAAACAAATTTAAATAGAGTTACGGCGGCCACAGCGACAGGGAAACGCCCGGTCCCATTCCGAACCCGGAAGCTAAGCCTGTCAGCGCCGATGATACTGCCCATACGGGTGGAAAAGTAGGACACCGCCGAACATACACAAAAACACCCCCGGCAACGGGGGTGTTTTTGCATTCGTAGCCAAAACCACTGGCGCACAGGGATTTACACCGGCATGCGGGATCGCCGCGTCCCGTGTCCGTAAGCCGGCGACGCGGTACGCGCGGTCGACGGGCCACGGTGGAGCCGGGGGTGCAGCGCCCTCCGCGATGCCAACGGCGGTGCGCTGAGCCGGATCTCGACCCGATTGCTCGGGACGTTGTTGCTCGGCTAGCCGGCAAACGGCGGGCGGGCCATCACCGTCGGGCGGATCCCGTAGCGCGGGCCGGCGCCGGTCGAACCCCCGCCGACACCAGCCAGCGGCATACCGCCCAATAGGTTTCCGGGTCCCGATGTCTCGGGAGTGGTGATGAAGCGGCTGACCGGAATCGACGAGGCTCCGGAGGCGACCGCCGGGCCCGCCGCGGAGGTCCAGGCGGGGGGCACGGAGAGGCCGCCGACCGGCGCCGCAGAAGCCAAAGTCGCCGATATGGCGCCGCCGCCACCGGCCAGCCCGCGCAGCGATGCGCCCACGGCGGGCAGGCTCGCGGCGGCCTTCGCTCCCTCACTGGCGGCCTTGGCTGCGGGAGCCAAACCCTTTGACCCGACTTAGGACATTTTCTGGCGTTGCCCAGTCCTTCAGGGATTTGACCTGCGGATTCGCTGGGCATCGGGTCGAAATCTGCACACTAAATCCTGGGCTCTAGGGTCCTGTGGTGGCCTATGTGCGCACCGTAAAGACCGCCTCGGGCGCGACTGCGGTGCAGATCGTGTGGTCGACCCGGCGTGGGTCGCGCAAGATCGAGCATTTGGGCTCGGCGCACGACGACGGCGAGGTCGAAGCACTCAAGGCCGCGGCCCGCCAGCGCCTGGCCGAGGGCCAAACCACCCTTGACCTCGGGCTGGCCACCGTCGGTATTGATGGTGATCCGTTGGAGATCGTCTCGACGAAGTCGACCCCGCTGTGGGAATCGTTGTGCGCGGCCTACCAGGTGCTCGGTTTCGACGCGGCAACCGGCGGCGATGAGGTGTTCCGCGATCTGGTGTTGGCCCGCATCATCGAACCGACCAGCAAGGCCGACTCGCTACGGGTGCTCGCCGAGACCGGCCTCGAACCCGTCGACTACCGCACGGTCACGCGTCGACTGCCGAATTTCGCTAAACCTGCTGTGCGCCAAGCACTGTCAGCGGCGTGCGCGGCTCGCGCCGGACTGGGCCCCACGTCGCTGGTGCTCTACGACGTCTCGACGTTGTACTTCGAAACCGATACCGGTGACGGGTTCCGCGAACCGGGATTCTCCAAGGAACGCCGCCTCGAGCCTCAAATCACCATCGGGCTGCTCACCGACGCGTCAGGGTTCCCGTTGGCCGTCGAGGCGTTCGAGGGCAACAAGGCCGAGACTGCGACCATGCTGCCAGTGATCAACGCGTTCAAGGCCGCCCACAACCTCACCGATGTCATCGTCGTCGCCGATGCCGGCATGATCTCTGAAGCCAACCAGATCGCGCTGAAAGCCTCGGGGTTGTCGTTCATCCTGGGCATCAAGATCCCGTTCGTGCCCGATGTCGTGCGCGAATGGCGCGACAAACATCCCGACCGGGACATCGACGATGGGCAGATCTTCACCCAACCCTGGCCCGCGACCAGCAGCGAGAAGACCCGCGGCATCCCCGACCGAGTCGTCTACTACCAATACCGCAACGACCGCGCCCGCCGCACGTTGCGCGGCATCACCGAGCAGGTCACCAAAGCCGAGAAGGCCGTTGACGGGCGAGCCCCGGTCAAACGCAACCGATTCATCAAGCTCACGGGCGCCACCAAGAGCGTCAACCGAGAGTTGGAGACCAAGGCCCGCAGCCTGGCTGGGCTGAAGGGCTACACCACCAACCTCGTCGAACACACACCGGAGTTCGTCATCGGGGCCTACCACCAACTCTGGCGCATCGAGAAGAGCTTCCGGATGTCCAAGCACGACCTGCAGGCCAGGCCCATCTACCACCACAAGCGCGAATCCATCGACGCTCACCTGACCATCGTGTTCGCCGCCCTGGCCGTCAGCCACTACATCGAGACCCAAACCGGCTGGAGCATCAAGAAATTCGTCCGCACCGCACGCCGCTACCGAACCGTACAGATCAAAGCAGGCAAGCAAGTCCTGACCGCTGTCGACCCGCTACCCGACAACCTCCGCGACGCCATCGCCAAGATCAACGGCAGCCATGCACACTAAATTGTCCTAAGTCGGGTCCCTCACTGGCGGCCTTGGCTGCGGGAGCCAAACCCTTTGAGAGCGATAGGAAGTGGGTCGACATCCCGGTAACGCGATACATCATCGCGAGGGTGTTCTGGGCAGGGCTGGCGTATTCGGCCCACATGTCGAACACGGGGTTCTGTTCCAGCACGTCGGTGATCGGCGGCAGTTCCGTGTTCGCCGCCGCGGGCGACGACAGTGCCTGCAGTGTGGGCGGTACCGAGGACAGCAACTGTGACTGTGCCGACTCCGCCCCGGCCGAGGTGCCGGCCGCCTGAGCGACGGAGGCTGCCTGCATGGCCTCGCCGGCCGGATTGGTGGTCTCCGCCGGCCGGGTGAACGGTGTCACCTGGGTGACCGGCGCGGCCTGACCCGCGTAGCCGTACATCGCCGTAGCGTCTTGCGCCCACATTTCGGCGTATTGCGTCTCGAGCTGGACGATCAGCGGCGTGTTTTGGCCCAGGACATTGGTCGACACCGCCTGGACGAGTTGGGCGCGGTTGGCTTCGATCAGCGGTGGGGGAACCGTGGCGGCAAACGCCGCTTCGTAGGCGCCCGCCGCGGCCCTGGCCGAAACGGCGGCCTGTTCGGCCTGTACGGAGGTGGTGCGCATCCACGCCACATAGGGTTTGGCGGCCTCGGCCATCTGGGCCGAGGCCGGGCCCATCCACTCTTCGCTCACCAGTTGCGTGATGATCCTGTCGTAGTCGTTGGCCGCGGAATCCAACTCCGCGGCCAGCAGATTCCAGGCCCACGCCGCGGCCATCATCGAGGCCGAGCCCGGGCCGGAATACATGCGCTCCGAATGGATCTCCGGGGGTAACGCTCCGAAATCCAGCACGTCGCACCCGCCTCAGCTGGACGCGGCGGCGTTGATGGCTTCGGTTGCCGCATATGAGCCGGCGCCGAAGTGCAGCATTCTCACGAAGCTGTCGTGAATCACCGTGGCCTGGGCGCAGACGGTCTGATACATCTGGGCGTGCGTGGCGAACTGCGCGGCAACCAGCACGGAGACCTCGTCGGTTGCCGCGGGTACCACTCCCATCGTCGGCGCCGATGCCGCTGCATTCTGTGCGGCCAGCGCCGAGCCGATGGCAGCCAAGTTCTGGGCTGCGGCGGTTAACGCTTCGGGCTGGGTGGTCACGAACGACACGGTGATTCTCTCCTCGCTGGTTCCGATTCAACGGTGCTGAACGGCCGCTGAAAGCCGCTCCACCGCGAGGTTAAGGGCTGCGCGCCCAATAGTGTATTGCTAAAGACAAGTGTTCATCTTCAGCTAGATTCAGTTCATATCTGTGAACTCATATGTACATATATGTTCTTACGATCACATATGTGTACAAACGTCCACTCATAAGAGATGACCGCCGTGCCCGAGGATCGGCATCGCGTTCGTGATTCGACGGCCGACGCCGGCGGCTGCGCTGGACGGTACCCGCGCACAAGTATCTGACCACAGTTTCGGGGGGCGTCGGCGCGCGTGCGACAGCCGTCGCCGACAAGACGAGGGGACCACTTAGTGGATTACGGGGCGCTTCCGCCGGAGGTCAACTCCGGGCGGATGTACGTCGGTGCGGGTTCGGGGCCGATGCTGGCGGCCGCCGCGGCCTGGGACGGGTTGGCCATCGAGCTGTACACCACCGCAGCCTCCTACGGTTCGTTGATCGCCGAACTCACCGGCGCGTGGCTGGGCCCGGCGTCGGCGACGATGGCCGCCGCCTCGGCCCCCTACGTGGCGTGGCTCACCGCGACCGCCGCACAGGCCGAACAGACGGCGGTCCAGGCGAAGGCCGCCGCGGGGGCCTACGAGGCGGCGTTCGCGATGACGGTTCCGCCACCGGTGATCGCGGCCAACCGCGCCCAATTGATGATGCTGATCGCGACGAACTTCTTCGGCCAGAACCTGCCCGCGATCGCGGCCACCGAGGCCCACTACGCCGAGATGTGGGCCCAGGACGCGGCCGCGATGTATGGCTATGCCGCGGCGTCGGCCGGCGCCTCGGCGTTGCCCCCGTTCGACCAGCCGCCCTCCACCACCAACCCGGCGGGGGAGGGCGGTCAAGCGGCCGCGGTCGCCCATGCCGCCGACACGGCGGCCGAAACAAGCACGCAACCCGGTGCCTCCACCTCGGGGTTAGCAAACCCAACGTTGGTCTCCAGCGCAGTGGTGGAAGGCTCGTCAGGGGCATCCGAATCGTCGGCATCGGAGTCCTGGAAAAAGTTGACCTCGTTGTATACCAACCACCTTGGTATGGCCTACAACCACGCGGGCGACTGGGAGCACATGATGAAGATCTGGGAAGGCGTGATGCCGGCCGCCGGTGACGGCAAAGGCGCGACGGCCGCGGCAAGCTTGCGCGGTGTGGGTGGAACGCTCGGCGGTGGCCCGGTGTCCTCGGGTGCGTCCTCGCCCGTGTCGGCGGGTCTGGGCAGGGCGGCCACGGTGGGTCACTTGTCGGTGCCGCAGAGTTGGGCCGCCGCGGCTCCGGCGGCAAGCGCGGACACAGCCGCGCCGGCGGTGAGCACCGTCGGCGCCGGCGCCGAAGCCAAGGGAAGCGGGTTGCTCCGCGGCATCCCGCTGTCGGGCACGGGCCGGGGGGCCGGGGGCAAGATCGTCGGGCAGCGGTACGGGTTCCGCCCGATGGTGGTAGCGCGGCACGTGGTGGGCGGATAAACGCTCAGGTCGCCGAAGGCGCGGGATGGCCTACTTGCCGGACGTGAACCAGGCCACCTTGGCCTGCCACGATCGCGCGGATCCGTAGGCGAAGCCGATGGCGCTCAGGCAGGCGCACAACCAGACGGGCAAGGCGATGTCCGTGCCCGCCCAGGCGGTGCCGATTTGAATCACGCTCGCCGCCACCCCGAATCCCGCCGAGATCAGGTAGAGGTCGACGGTCGTCGTTGAGCGGGGATCCGTCCGCAGGATCAGCAGCACTCGCCCGGCGTAGGAGAGCAGGTAGATCATCAGGGCGCCCAGGACCAGCCAGTAAGCCAGCAGCCAGAAGTCGGCGGGGGCCGCGAAGAAGTCGAGGTGATGGCCCTCGTCGGCGATGACGAACAGAACCACCAGCAGCGGAACCGCGATGCGTAGCGGGCGCGTGACGTGCTTGCGCAACAGCTCGCTCTCGTGGGCTTCGTCGACCAGGCGGATGAGCCCATGGCGGATGATCGCCGTCACCGCGAAGATCCAGCAGATGTGTCCGAGCAGGTGTTGCACGTTCCACAGCCCGAAGACGCGGTGTAGCGGGGGTCCGAGCGCGGCCGCGGCCCAGTGCGACATCAGCAGCACCGCGCAGCCATGCAGTGCGATGTTGCGGGTGGCGCCGGCCTCCCATCGGGAGCGCCAGGTGTAACGCCGGATCCACAGGCTGCACAGAAGGGCGGCCAAGGTGACGACGATGAGTGCGGTTTTGATCATCCAAACGGTCCGGCAGTGCCGCTCAGACGGGCGGACTGTTGGGATCGGGGCGAAGGTCGCGCAGCCTGGGCGGGCCGGTCTGGGACTCCAGGTACTCGGTGACCGAGTCGGGGTCGATCAGACCGTAGCGGACCTGCAGGTCGACCGGGTTCAACCCCAAATACTTGGCCGCCCTGATCAGGTTGTCGGCGGTGATCAGCCTGCCCTCGCGAGCCGCCTTGTAGTACGCGGACTTGCGGTAGCCGAACGCTTCGTAGACCTCGGTGGCCGCCAGGGGTCTACCGACCAGATACGGCAGCACCACCGCCGGATCCTTCGCACTGTCGTCCACAAATATGGACGATAGCGTCGTACGACGGACCTCGCAAAAGAAACGCGACCACCGCCGGCGGTCAGTCGAACAGCGTTGCGCAACTGTGGGTCTTTTCCAGATCCAGCAGGGCGCGCTTGCGCTGCAGGCCGCCGCCGTAGCCGGTGAGGCTGCCGTTCGAGCCGATCACCCGGTGGCAGGGCACCACGATCGCGATCGGATTGTGCCCGTTGGCCAATCCCACGGCGCGCGCGGACCCCGGAGCGCCGATCTGCTCGGCGATCCATCCGTATGACCTCGTCTCCCCATAGGGAATCGTCAGCAACGCCTTCCACACGCGCCGCTGGAACTCGGAGCCGTGCAGGTCGAACTCGAAATCGAAGTCGGTGCGCTCGCCGGCGAAATAGGCGGCCAGCTGCTCGACGGCGGCGCCGAACGCCCGCGGGTTCGGCGACCAGCCGGCGCGGCTCGGCTCATAGGTCTGGTCGACCATCCGTAGGTTCGTCAATACGGAGCCGCGACCGGCCAGGGTGAGCAATCCGATGGGGCTGTCGATGGTGCGGTACTCGATCATGTGCGCCACTCCTCCTCATCGCTTCGCTCTGCATCGTCGCCGGCGCGGATCATGCGACCTCCTGTGGCGGCCAATGGTTTACGGGATGCTCGAGAGTGGTCCAAAGATATTGGGTGGCATAGGAACGCCAGGGGCGCCAACGGGCGCCGCGTTCCACGAGGGAGCGTTCGTCGGACGGCAATCCCAGCTGTTTGGCGGCCAGGCGCAGCCCGAGGTCGCTGGCGGGGAAGGCGTCGGGGTCGCCAAGGCCGCGCATCGCGATCACTTCCGCGGTCCAGGGGCCCACCCCGGGCAGCGCGAGCAACTGTCTGCGGGCACTGTCCCAGTCGCATCCGGTGTCCAGCACGATGCTGCCGTCGGCGAGGCCGGCAACCAATGCGCTCAGCGTGCGGCGGCGGGCCTTGGGCACCGCCAGATGGACGGGATCGATCTCGGCGAGCTCCTCGACCGAGGGGAAGGTGTGGGTCAACGTTCCCTCGGCGTCGTTGACCGGCCGTCCGTACGCGGCGACCAGCCGGCCGGCATGGGTGCTCGCGGCCCTGGTCGACACCTGCTGCCCGAGCACTGCGCGCACCGCGAGTTCGGCTTCGTCGACGGTGCGCGGAATGCGCTGCCCGGGCGCCTTGGCCACGACGGGTCGCAGACCGGCGTCCGCGCCCAGCGCTTCGTCGACCGCCTCCGGGTCCGCGTCGAGGTCCAGCAGCCGCCGGCAGCGGGCGATCGCCGTGGTCAGATCGCGGAAATCGTCGAGCACGAGGACGCAACGGACATGGTCGACGGCGGGCGTCAGGGTCACGATGGCGTTGCCGAACGGAAGGCGCAAGCTGCGTCGGTACCCGCCATCGCGGACCTCCTCGCAACCGGGAACGGCGCCGGCCGCGAGATGGCCGAAGACGCCCTCGTAGGCGAAGGGTGTGCGCACCGGGAGCCGAAGGCACACGGTGCCAGGCGAATTGGCCTCGGACGCGGTACGGGCGGCCGCGCGCCGGCGCAGGGCGCTCGGTGTGCCTTCGAACACCGATCGCACGGTGTCGTTGAACTGACGGATGCTGGAAAAGCCCGCGGCGAATGCGACGTCGCCGAACGGCAGGTCCGTCGTCTCGATCAACACGCGGGCGGTCTGGGCGCGCTGCGCCCGGGCCAGTGCCAGCGGGCCGGCGCCGACCTCGGCCTGCAGGAGCCGTTCGAGCTGGCGAGTGGTGTAACCGAGGTGGGCGGCCAGACCACCCACACCGTCGCGGTCCACGGTGCCGTCGGCGATCAGCCGCATCGTGCGCGCCACCACGTCACCGCGCACGTTCCATTCGGGGGAACCCGGAGAGGCATCGGGACGGCACCGTTTGCAGGCCCGAAAGCCGGCCCGCTGGGCGGCCGCCGCGGTGGGGTAGAACCGCACGTTGCGGGCGAACGGCGGCCGCACGGGGCAGCTGGGCCGGCAGTAGATCCGGGTGGTCAGCACCGCGGTGACGAACCAGCCGTCGAACCGGGCGTCCTTGGACTGGACGGCGCGGTAGCAGCGGTCGAAATCGTCGTGCACGCTTCCAGACTTACACCCGGGCACCGACAAAACTAGCGGGAAAGCGACATCGTGGTGGGCGGTGTCGGTTGGCCTCACGTCGGAGCGGCTTTCTTGTCGATTCGAGGTACTTCCCGCACGCGATGGTATTTACTGTGACCCAACTCGCCGGCTCTGACGGCGTGACCCGACGGGGTGAGTGAGTTCGGGGAAAGGCGAACCGATGAAGCGGCTGGCGACGTGGTGGGGGCAGGACGACCACTTCGATTGGCTGACAGGTTATTTGCAAGCGCACGGGCTGAGCACCAACACCCGCAGGGTGTTGGCTGTCGTGGCGTCCTCGTTGGTGCTGGTGCCCGTCAATGTGTACTGGGGTCCCGAGCCGTTGTATCCCCATGTGGCGCTGACGGTTTCGGTCGTGTCCGCCGTGATCGGACTGGGCATGGCGGTGCTGTGGTTGAGCGGATGGCCCACCCGGCGCCAGTCGATCTTCTACATCATGACCGGCTGCGTATCCATTGGCGGCGGCTGTCTGTGGCAGCCCCAGCCGCTCGTCGGGCTGATGTCCTGCTCGGCGCTCTCGGTGACCGGCGGCTACATCGCGTTCTTCCACACCACCAGGCTCATGGCGCTGAACCTCGGCGTGGCCAGCGCGATCGGGGCCTGGCAGGCGGTGCGTCTGGCCGCCGAGGGGCAAGCAGTGTTGGCCTTCACCGGCTACTTCCTGGTTCTGGAACTCAACGTGGTCGTTCCGCTCGCCATCCAGGTCGTGGTGCGCGCCCTGTGGGTTGATCTCTCGCGTGCCAACCGCGATCCGCTGACCGGCCTGCTGAACCGGCGAGCCTGCGACAGGGAGATAGTCGGCCGGATGCTCGCGGGCGCGCATCACATGTTCTTGGCGGTGGCCATGGTCGATCTGGACCGCTTCAAAGAGCTCAACGACACCCGCGGGCACGCCGCCGGCGATGAGGCGCTCATCGAGGTGGCCGGCACCCTGACGACCGCCTGCGGAGAGACCGCGATCGTCGGCCGCGTCGGCGGGGAGGAGTTCCTGGTCGCCGACATTGTCACCGCGGACCAGCTGCCGGAGTGGGGCCGACAGCTCTGTGACGCGATAGCCGCGATGAACGCATCGGTGACCGCCAGCGTCGGAATCGCCACCCTCGCGTTGCGCAGCGTCGTCTCGGACTATGCCGAGCACGCGTTCCACCAATTGGTCGCCCAGGCCGACACCGCGATGTATGAAGCCAAACGGTGCGGCGGCAACCAGAGTCGCCACCGCCAGGTGGCGGTCTGAGCCCGCCGAAGCCCTACTGAGCGGATGAAGGGGCGTCGACGAGCGACGCCAACCGGGTGGGGCGCTCGTGCCCGCGCAGGGTGACCGTTTCGCCCAATGACCAACGGGCCCGCTCGTTTTCGCTTGCGCCCTCGATGGCGTCGGCCGTCGCGAGCAGACGGTTGGTGTGTGACTTGGCGAGCTCGCACAGCCGCGCCGCCTCGTTGACCGGCTCCCCGATGACGGTGTATTCGAATCGTTCTTTGGCGCCGACATTTCCGGCGACGACCTGGCCCGCGGCCACGCCGATCCCGGCCTCGAGGTCGGACATCTCGTCCGCCAGGCGCTCGGCGATACACCGCGCGGCGGCCAGCGCCGCATCTTCGGGACTGTCCAGGCGGTTGGGCGCGCCGAAGATGGCCAGCGTCGCGTCGCCTTCGAATTTGTTGACCAGCCCGCAGTAGCGGTCGACCTCCTCGACGACGATCGCGAAGAAACGGTTCAGCACCGCAACGACTTCGGCCGGCGGCTGGCTCGTCACCAGCTGCGTCGACCCGACGATGTCGATGAAGACGACCGCGACGTGGCGTTCTTCGCCGCCCAGCTTCGGCCGTTCGCGTTCCGCGGCCAGCGCCACCTCACGCCCGACGTGGCGGCCGAAGAGGTCGCGGACGCGTTCCCGCTCCCGCAGGCCGTCGACCATCGTGTTGAAGCCGCGTTGCAGCTCACCGAGTTCGGTACCGTCGAACACCACGAGGTCCCCCCGCAGATCGCCGCGCTCGACGCGCGCCAGGGCCGCACGGACCACCCGCACCGGTGTCGCGGTGAGCCAGGCCAGGATCCACATCAGGACGCACCCGAAGATCAACGGGGCCATCGACACGATGAACACGGCCACCGCGAACTGCGTCTGGGTCAGATTGCGCAGCACGAGCTCGAACAGAGCGAGCATCATGATCCCGATGACGGGCACGGCCGAACCGAGGAACCAGACGACCATCGTGCGGCCCATGATGCCCGCCGCGAACCGTCGTGGCGGTGGCCCGGCCTCGAGCGCCTGGGCGGCGACGGGCCGCAGCGCGAACTCCGCGAGCAGGTAACTAGCGGTGGCGACCACCACCCCGCCAAAGCTCACGACGAGCAGGAATCGCGGAATGAAGAGCGTGTTGACCATGCCGTACAGCGTCGTCAGCAGTATCGTCCCGACGCCCCACAAGACGAGGTCGACGAGGGCGATGCGCCACGGCGCGACAAAGGTGTTGCGCTCGTCCTCTGGAGTCGGCTCGCGCTCTTCAATCGCCCAGCGCAGGGCGATCACGGTCCGGCGGGTGATCCAGTACGTGCCCCACGCCGAGGCCGCCACGATGTAGGCCGGGGAGGCACCGAACGTGATCCACGCCGGCGCGTCGTCGAACACGCTCGGCACCGGGATGGCGACCGTCACCAAAAACAGCGCGACGGCGATGCCGATCAGGTTCGCGCCCAGCACCAGCACCGTCATGATGATCTGGATGCGCACCCGGCGGCGGCCCTGGCTTTCCGACACCCGACCGAGCAGCAGGGAGCCGTACGCCGGCGTCTCTGGCAGACGGCCGCTCTGACGGGTGACGCGCTCGAGCACCCGGCCTATTCGTTGTGCCAAGGACGTGTTGGCCGACATGGTGGCGTCAGCCTAATTTGTCGGCCACGCTCTAAGGTGAGTCGGGTGCGTCTAGTGATCGCTCAATGCACCGTGGACTACGTCGGCCGGCTCACCGCGCACCTGCCCTCCGCGCGCAGGCTGTTGCTGTTCAAGGCCGACGGATCGGTCAGTGTGCACGCCGACGACCGCGCCTACAAACCGCTGAATTGGATGAGCCCGCCGTGCTGGCTGAGCGAGCAGGCCGGTGACCCCCCGGTGTGGGTTGTCGAAAACAAGGCGGGCGAACAACTGCGCATCACCGTCGAGGAGATCGAACACGACTCCAGCCACGATCTCGGCGTGGACCCGGGGCTGGTCAAGGACGGCGTCGAAGCGCACCTGCAGGCGCTGCTCGCCGAGCACGTCCAGCTGCTCGGCGAGGGGTACACGCTGGTGCGTCGCGAGTACATGACCGCCATCGGCCCCGTCGATCTGCTGTGCCGCGACGAACGCGGCGGCTCGGTGGCGGTGGAGATCAAGCGGCGCGGCGAGATCGACGGCGTCGAGCAGCTCACCCGCTACCTCGAGCTGCTCAACCGGGACAGCCTGCTGGCGCCGGTGCAAGGGGTCTTCGCGGCGCAGCAGATCAAGCCGCAGGCGCGCACCCTGGCCGTCGATCGCGGGATCCGTTGTGTGACATTGGATTACGACAAGATGCGGGGCATGGACAACGACGAGTACCGGCTGTTCTGAAGCCCGTCACTAGACTGATCGCATGCCTCGGCGCCGCCCACCGCCACGCAGGCAGCGGCCGTCGGCGCCGCTGTTGCGCCGGGTGGAGGTCGGGCCCGACGGACACGAGTACGAGGTCCGTCCCGTTGCAGCGGCCCGAGCGGTCAAGACCTATCGCTGCCCGGGCTGTGATCACGAAATCCGCTCCGGCTCAGCTCATTTGGTGGTGTGGCCGATCGATTCGGTGTCCGGGACAGGCGCGGGTCACGTCGAGGACCGCCGGCATTGGCACACGCCGTGCTGGGCGCACCGCGCCACCCGCGGTCCCACCAGGAAGTGGTCTTGACTACCGGCTTTCAGGCGGCCGGTTCGACGAGCTCGATCAGCACTCCGCCGCCGTCCTTGGGGTGGATGAAGTTGATCCGGGAGTTTGCCGTGCCGCGCCGGGGCGCGTCGTAGATCAACCGCACGCCTTGCTCGCGGAGCCGCTCGACCATGGCGTCGAGGTCGCTGACCCGAACGGCCATCTGCTGAATGCCCGGCCCGCGCTTGTCGAGGAACTTCGCGATCGTCGAGGACTCGTCGATCGGGGCCATCAACTGGATCTGCGCGGTGCCCGCCGGGGCGCCCCGCACCGCCAGCATGGCTTCGCGGATTCCCTGCTCCTCGTTGACTTCCTCGTGCACCAGGATCATGCCGAGGTGGTCGTGGTACCAGTCGATGGCGGCGTCCAGGTCGGCGACTGCGATGCCGACGTGATCGATCGCCGTCACCAGTGAGGTGGCCAGGATCTGACGGGCGTCAACTTGATCGGTCGTCATCACATAACGGTAACCTGGCGGCAAAGATTGCGCTTCTCCGGGAGTCCGAATCGGCCGTCGGGGGAGCGCCCAGCAGGCCTTAGGAGAGAGTCATGACGACGTCGGTGATCGTTGCTGGAGCGCGCACACCCATCGGCAAGCTGATGGGTTCGCTGAAGGATTTCTCGGGCAGCGATCTGGGCGCCATCGCGATCGCCGGCGCGCTGGAGAAGGCCTTCCCAAATGTTCAAGAGCCGGGTTCGCTGGTCGACTACGTGATCATGGGCCAGGTGTTGACGGCCGGGGCGGGCCAGATGCCCGCACGCCAGGCGGCCGTGGCCGCCGGCATCGGCTGGGACGTGCCGGCGCTGACCATCAACAAGATGTGCCTGTCCGGAATCGACTCCATCGCGCTGGCCGACCAGCTCATTCGCGCCGGGGAGTTCGACGTGGTGGTCGCCGGCGGCCAGGAGTCCATGTCCAAGGCGCCGCACCTGCTGATGGACAGCCGCTCGGGCTACAAGTACGGCGACGTCACGGTCCTCGACCACATGGCCTACGACGGCCTGCACGACGTGTTCACCGACCAGCCCATGGGCGCGCTCACCGAACAGCGCAACGACGTCGACAAGTTCACCCGCCAGGAGCAGGACGAGTTCGCTGCGCGGTCGCATCAGAAGGCGGCCGCGGCGTGGAAGGACGGCGTCTTCACCGACGAGGTGGTGCCGGTCAACATCCCGCAACGCAAGGGTGATCCGCTGCAGTTCGCCGAGGACGAAGGCATCCGCGCCAACACCACGGCCGAGTCGCTGGCCGGCCTCAAGCCGGCGTTTCGCCGCGATGGCACCATCACCGCCGGTTCGGCCTCCCAGATCTCCGATGGCGCCGCCGCGGTGGTGGTGATGAGCAAGGCCAAAGCGCAGGAGCTGGGGCTGAGCTGGCTGGCCGAGATCGGCGCGCACGGGGTGGTGGCCGGTCCGGATTCCACCCTGCAGTCGCAGCCGGCCAACGCGATCAAGAAGGCCATCGGCCGCGAGGGCATCTCCGTCGACCAGCTCGATGTCGTGGAGATCAACGAGGCGTTTGCCGCGGTCGCGCTGGCCTCGACCCGCGAACTCGGCGTGAATCCCGACATCGTCAACGTCAACGGCGGCGCGATCGCGGTCGGGCATCCCATCGGCATGTCGGGAGCGCGCATCACGCTGCATGCGGCGCTGGAATTGGCGCGGCGGGGGTCCGGATACGCCGTCGCGGCGCTCTGCGGGGCCGGAGGGCAGGGCGACGCCCTGGTTCTGCGGGCGGGTTAGCCAGGGATCGACGCTCCCCGCGACGTTGCTGGCGCCGTGCGGCGGCAAGAATTTTGTGATCTTCGTCATACGGGCCGATCACGCCCCTTTTTGAGGGGATTTTCGGCCCCGTCCCGGCCGTGCCCGAGCGGCGCCGCCACCGGGTGGATCGGTAGCCCGCGCGCATGACAAACTTGACGGCGTGACGCGTCCGCGACCTTCCATCGGCCCCGCACTGACCGGTGCTGTCGATCTGTCCGGTCTCAAGCAGCGCGCCCAGTCGCCCGGCGCCGCTCCGGGAGGGCCCACGCCCCCGACCCCCGAGGGGGGCGGCATCACCGCGGTCACCGAGGCCAACTTCGAGGCCGAGGTTCTGCTGCGGTCCGAGGAAGTGCCGGTCGTCGTGCTGCTGTGGTCGCCGCGCAGCGACGCGTGCGTCCAGCTCCTCGACACGCTGTCGGGCCTGTCCGGCCAGGACAACGGCAAGTGGTCGCTGACCTCCGTCAATGTCGATGTCGCGCCCAGGGTCGCCCAGATCTTCGGCGTCGACGCCGTCCCCACCGTGGTGGCCTTGGCGGCCGGACAGCCGATCTCGAGTTTCCAAGGCGTGCAGCCGGCCGAGCAACTGCGCGGCTGGCTGGACCAGATCCTCTCCGCGACCGCCGGGAAGCTTAGGGGCGCAACGGGTTCCGCGGAACCCGACGTCGTCGACCCCGAGTTGGCCGCGGCGCGCCAGCAGCTGGAGGACGGTGACTTCGAGGCCGCCAAGGCGTCCTATCAGTCGATCCTGGATGCCAACCCGGCCAGCGCGGAGGCCAAGGGCGCGATCCGCCAGATCGAGTTCCTGACGCGCGCGACCGCCCAGCGCCCGGACGCCGTCGCGGTCGCCGACGCGGCGCCGACCGACATCGAAGCCGCCCTCGCGGCCGCCGACGTGCAGATCCTCAACCAAGAGGTCGCCGCCGCGTTCGAGCGACTGATCGCCTTGGTGCGCAGCACATCCGGCGATGATCGCGCGTTGGTGCGCACCCGCCTGGTGGAGCTGTTCGAACTGTTCGACCCGGCCGATCCCGAGGTCGTCGTCGGGCGACGCAACCTCGCCAACGCGCTGTACTGACGCGAAATCGGCTCACGAACGTCGAGTTGTTGGCGCCAACAGCGCCGAAATCGCGCAACTAGTCCACGTTCGGCGATGGGGTTAAGGGGCCCTACTCCGGTTCCAGCCACAGCGCCGACGTGGGCGGCAACACCAGCACCGCCGAGGCCGGACGCCCGTGCCACGGATCCTCGGTGGCATCGACACCGCCCATGTTCCCGACCCCCGAACCGTTGTAGACGGTGGCGTCGGTGTTGAGCACCTCGCGCCACCGCCCCGCCGACGGCAGGCCCAGCCGGTAGCCGCCGTGCTCGGCACCGGCGAAATTGAACACGCACGCCATCACCGAGCCGTCCTTGCCGTAACGCAGGAAGCTCAAGACGTTGTTGCCCGAGTCGTTGGCGTCGATCCAGGAGTAGCCGTCGGGCACGGTGTCTTGGCTCCACAGCGCCGGGCGGCTGCGGTAGATGTCGTTGATGTCGCGCACCATGCGCAGGACGCCGTTGGAGAATCCCTGCTCGTCGAGCTGCCACCAATCCAGACCGCGCTCTTCGGACCACTCGGCGCGCTGGCCGAATTCCTGGCCCATGAACAGCAATTGCTTGCCCGGGTGCGCCCACTGGTAGGCGAGCAGGCTGCGCAGCCCGGCGGCCTTGACGTGATTGTTGCCCGGCATGCGTCCCCACAGCGTTCCCTTGCCGTGGACCACCTCGTCATGGCTGATCGGCAGCACGTAATTCTCGCTGAACGCATAAAGCATCGAGAACGTCATCTCGTGGTGGTGATAGCTCCGATAGATCGGATCGCGGCTGATGTAGTCGAGCGTGTCATGCATCCAGCCCATGTTCCACTTCATTGAAAAGCCCAGGCCGCCAAGGTTTGTCGGCCGGGTGACCCCGGGCCAGGAGGTCGACTCCTCGGCGATGGTGACGATGCCCGGGGCGCTCTTGTGCGCCGTGGCGTTCATCTCCTGCAGGAACTGGACCGCCTCCAAGTTCTCCCGCCCGCCGTAGATGTTCGGCGTCCAGCCACCTTCGGGGCGCGAGTAATCCAGGTACAGCATCGACGCGACCGCGTCGACCCGCAATCCGTCGATGTGGAATTCCTCGAGCCAATACAGCGCGTTGGCCACCAGGAAGTTGCGCACTTCCCGCCGGCCGAAGTCGAATACGTAAGTGCCCCAGTCGAGTTGCTCGCCACGCTTCGGGTCGGAATGTTCGTAAAGCGGGGTGCCGTCGAAGCGTCCCAGCGCCCACGCGTCCTTCGGGAAGTGTGCCGGCACCCAGTCCACCAGCACGCCGATACCGGCCTGGTGCAGGGCGTCGACCAGGGCCCGGAATTCGTCCGGGGTGCCGAACCGGGACGTCGGGGCGTAGTACGACGTCACCTGGTATCCCCAGGATCCGGCGAAGGGATGTTCGGCGACCGGGAGCAGCTCGACGTGGGTGAATCCGTGCTCCACAACGTAATCCGTCAGCTCGCGGGCCAACTGGCGGTAGTTGAGCCCGGGTCGCCATGAACCCAGGTGAACCTCGTAGGTGCTCATCGGCTCGAACACCGGGTTGCGCCCGGCGCGCTGCGTCATCCAGTCCGCGTCTTCCCAGGTGTACTTGCTGCGCGTCACCCGGGAGGCCGTGTGCGGCGGCACCTCGGTGGCGAAGGCCATGGGGTCGGCGCGTTCGGTGACCACTCCGTCGGCGCCATGAACGCGAAACTTGTACAGCCCCTCGAGCTGGAAGCCGGGCCAGAACAGCTCCCACACGCCCGAGGAGCCCAACACCCGCATCGGGGCGTCGTTGCCGGTCCAGCCGTTGAACTCGCCGATCAGGCTGACGCCCTTGGCGTTGGGCGCCCACACCGCGAACGACACCCCGTTGACCACGCCGTCGGCCGTGGTGAACGAGCGAGGATGCGCGCCAAGGACTTCCCAGAGGCGCTCGTGGCGCCCTTCGGCGAAAAGATGAAGGTCGACCTCGCCGAGGGTGGGCAGGAAACGATAGGCGTCGGCGACGACGTAGGGGTCGGCGCCCTCGTAGGTGATCTGAAGCCGATAGTCGATCAGGTTGGTGAACGGCAGCGCCACGGCGAACAGCCCGGACTCGACGTGCTGCATCGGGAATCGGTCGTCGCCGACGATCGCGACGACCTCGACCGCGTGCGGCCGGTACGCCCGAATGACGGTGTGGTCGCCGTATTCGTGGGCACCCAGCACGCCGTGCGGGTTGTGGTGCGTGCCGGCGACCAGGCGCGACAGGTCGGCGGGGTCGGGCGCCAGGTGCGTCCGAGCGAGTTGGTCGGCTTGGCTCATGTCCCTTTCGCCTCCGGTCCGTTTCATGTCTGGTGTCAATGCCTGCGCAGCAGCGTCATTCGAGCGTCATGCGGTACGCGCGGCATGTTGATGATGTGCGCGACCGCCTGCCCGGGATCGATGCGAACGTAATTGGCTTGTCCCCATTGGAATTCCTGGCCGGTGATCTCGTCGCGCACCCAAAAGCGCTCGTAGGGCTCCATACCCAGTGCGGCCATATCCAAAAACAGGGTCGCTTCCTCGGGGCCGAAGGCGTTGAGCGTCACCACCACCAACACGCAGTCGCCGGTGGCCGGGTCGAACTTGCTGTAGGCGAGCAGCGCGTCGTTGTCCACGCTGTGGAAATGGATGGTGCGCAGCTGCTCGAGGGCGGGGTGGAGTCGGCGAATCGCGTTGAGCTGCGTGATGAATGGTTCAAGCGAGCGTCCCTCGGCGAGCGCACCCGCGAAATCGCGAGGCCGCAACTCGTATTTCTCGGAGTCCAGGTACTCCTCGCTGCCTTCCCGCACCGCGCGATGCTCGAACAGCTCGTATCCCGAATACACGCCCCAGGCCGGTCCCATCGTCGCGGCCAGCGCCGCACGGATGGCGAACATCCCGGGCCCGTTGTGCTGCAAGATGGCGTGCAGGATGTCGGGGGTGTTGACGAACAGGTTGGGCCGGCGGAAGTCGGCCAAAGCGGCGATCTCGTTACCGAATTCGGTCAGCTCCCACTTCGCCGTGCGCCAGGTGAAGTAGCTGTACGACTGCGTGAAGCCCAGTTTGGCCAGCCCGTACTGGCGGGCCGGCGGCGTGAAGGCCTCGGAGAGAAACAGCACGTCGGGGTCGATGGCCTTGACCGCGGCGATCAACCACGCCCAGAAGTCCGGCGGCTTGGTGTGCGGGTTGTCGACGCGAAAAACCTTGACGCCGTGGTCCATCCAGTGCCGGACCACGCGCAGCACCTCGTCGTAGAGGCCGGCCGGGTCGTTGTCGAAGTTGATCGGATAGATGTCCTGGTACTTCTTGGGCGGGTTCTCCGCGTAGGCGATGGTGCCGTCGGGCAATTCGGTGAACCAGTTGCGGTGGTTACGCGCCCAGGGATGGTCCGGCGCGCATTGCAGCGCCAGGTCCAGCGCCACCTCCATGCCCAATTCGCGTGTCGCGGCGACGAACGCGTCGAAGTCCTCGATGGTGCCCAAATCCGGGTGGACGGCGTCGTGGCCGCCCTCGTCGCTGCCGATCGCCCAGGGAGAACCCACATCTGTCGGAGCGGCGGTGGGGGAGTTGTTGCGCCCCTTGCGATGTACCTTGCCGATCGGATGGATCGGCGGCAGGTAGACGACGTCGAACCCCATCGCCGCGATGCGCCCGAGCGCGGCGGTTGCGGTGGCGAATGTGCCGTGCACGGGGTTGCCGTCGGCGTCCCATCCGCCGGTCGAGCGGGGAAACATCTCATACCAGGAGCCGAACCTGGCCAACGGCCGGTCCACCCAGACGCTGTACTGCTCGCCGCGCGTGACGAAGTCGCGCAGCGGGTGGTCCGCCAGGATTTCCTCGATCTCCGGCCCCAGCGCCAGCGCCGTTCGGGTGACCGGGTCGCCGGGGGTGCGCAGCGCCGCGGCGGCGGCCAGCAGCGGTTCGCGCCGGGCGCGCGGCACCTCGCTCGCGGCGCGTTCGAACAACCCGGCGCCTACCAGAAGATCATTGGACAGTTCCTTCTCGCCCTGACCGGCGTCCAGTTTGGCGACCAGCCCGTGCCGCCAGGTGTGGATCGGATCGCCCCACCCCTCGACGCGGAAGGTCCACAGCCCCACCTGGTCGGGGGTGAACTGGCCGTGGAACACATAGGGTTCCAGACCCATCGTCATCGGCAGCGCCAGCGGCTTGACCTTTTGCTGGTCGACCTTGCCGTCGCGATCGGTCACCGGCTTTGCCGGAGCCTGAACCGCTTTGACCCGCCGGGTCTCGGTGACTTGCGGATAGCCCGGCCCGAGGTAGCGCACGACCAGGGTTGCGGCCACCGCTTCGTGGCCTTCCCGCCACACCGCGGCGCTGACCGGCACGACCTCGCCGACCACGGCTTTCGCGGGAAACGCGCCACAGGAAACGACCGGCTGGACGTTATCGATCTCGACACGACCGGGCACCACCACTCCGTTCCGATTTTCCCGCTTCCTCCGCGCCCCGCGCCGCGGGCCGCATCGTCACCGGGAGCGATCCAGATTGTGTGCGGCCAGTCCGGGGTGTGCTCCGCGCGGAACGCCGCTCGTCGGGAAACTTCCTGTCGTGGGGAACTTTCTATGCGGGGAAGCATCGTTGCGACCCCGATAACTAACCGATACCCACCCTAGTCTTCGGTCACACCCCGCCACGGAAAGCGAACGAAAAGCGGTCTTTCGCGCCGCCGTGCGCGGGCCGGAATCCTCAGTAAGGTAGGGACGCGTGAAAGCCCTCCGCCGGTTTACCGTCCGTGCTCACCTTCCCGAGCGTTTGACCGCGCTGGACCAGCTCTCGACCAACTTGCGATGGTCATGGGACACGCCGACCCAGGACCTTTTCGCGAGCATCGACCCGGACCTGTGGCAGCGATGCGGCTGCGATCCGGTGGCGTTGCTGGGGGCGGTCAAGCCGGCGCGACTCGACGAATTGGCGATCGACGAGACCTTCCTTCGCCGGCTCGACGAGCTGACCGCCGAATTGAACGATTACCTCAACCGCCCGCTGTGGTACCAGCAACAGCAGGACCACGGCGCCGAGATGCCGGCCGCCATCGCCTACTTCTCGATGGAGTTCGGCATCGCCGAGGTGCTGCCCAACTACTCCGGCGGCTTGGGCATCCTCGCCGGTGACCACCTGAAGTCCGCATCCGATCTGGGCGTGCCGTTGGTCGCGGTGGGGCTCTACTACCGGTCCGGCTACTTCCGGCAGTCGCTGACCGCCGACGGGTGGCAGCACGAGAACTACCCGTCGCTGGACCCGCAGGGGCTGCCGTTGCGGTTGCTGACCGATGCCACCGGCGACCCCGCCCTGGTTGAGCTGATGCTGCCGGACTCCGCGCAGCTGCACGCCCGGATCTGGGTCGCGCAGGTGGGCAGGGTCCCGCTGCTCCTGCTCGATTCCGACGTCCCCGAGAACGAGCACGATCTGCGGGGTGTCACCGACCGCCTGTACGGCGGCGATCAGGAACACCGGATGAGGCAGGAGATCCTGGCCGGCATCGGCGGCGTGCGGGCGATCCGCGCCTACACCGCCATCCACGGCCTGCCCGCGCCGGAGGTGTTCCACATGAACGAGGGGCACGCCGGGTTCCTGGGCGCGGAGCGCATTCGCGAGCTGATGACGGGCGCGGCGTTGGACTTCGACACCGCGCTGGCGGTCGTGCGCTCGAGCACCGTGTTCACCACCCACACCCCGGTGCCCGCGGGCATCGACCGTTTCCCCATCGACATGGTGCGGCTGTACTTCGACGACCATCTTGCCGACGAATCGGCATCCGGCGGCGACGGCACGGCGGCCGACGCGACGAGCGCGCCCGTGTTGCTGCCGGGGGTGCCGACGGCGCGCATCCTGGCGCTCGGCGCCGAGGACGACCCGACGAAATTCAACATGGCGCACATGGGTCTGCGCCTGGCCCAGCGGGCCAACGGGGTCTCGTCGCTGCACGGCCGGGTGAGCCGGGCGATGTTCAACGAGCTGTGGCCCGGATTCGACCCCGGGGAGGTGCCGATCGGGTCGATCACCAATGGGGTGCACGCGCGCACCTGGGCGGCGCCGCAGTGGCTGCAGCTGGGCTACGAGCTGGCCGGGTCGGATTCGTTCAGCGATCCGGGCGTGTGGTTGCGCCTGCAGCAGGTCGATGCGGGTCACCTGTGGTGGATTCGTTCGCAATTGAGGTCCCTGCTGGTCGACGACGTGCGGCGCCGGCTGCGGCGCTCGTGGTTGGAACGCGGCGCCTCGGACGCCGAATTGGGTTGGATAGCAACAGCTTTCGATCCGGAAGTGCTGACCATCGGGTTCGCCCGGCGGGTGCCGACGTACAAGCGGTTGACGCTGATGCTGCACGATCCGGATCGGCTGGAGCAGCTGCTGCTGGACAGCGAACGGCCGATCCAGCTGATCGTCGCCGGTAAGTCGCACCCGGCGGACGACGGCGGCAAGGCCTTGATCCAGCAGGTGGTGCGATTTGCCGACCGGCCGCAGGTGCGCCACCGCATCGCGTTCTTGCCCGACTACGACATGTCCATGGCCAGGCTGCTCTATTGGGGCTGCGACGTCTGGTTGAACAACCCGCTGCGCCCGTTGGAGGCCTGCGGCACCTCGGGAATGAAGAGCGCACTCAACGGCGGGCTGAACCTGTCCATCCGCGATGGCTGGTGGGATGAATGGTACGACGGCGAAAACGGTTGGGAGATACCGTCTGCCGACGGCGTGGCCGACGCGGAGCGCCGCGACGACCTGGAATCCAGCGCGCTGTATCGGCTGCTGGAAGAAGCCGTGGCACCGAAGTTCTACGAGCGTGACCAGCACGGGGTACCGCCGCGCTGGATCGAAATGGTGCGCCACACCCTGCAGACGCTCGGCCCGAAGGTCCTGGCTTCCCGCATGGTGCGCGACTACGTCGAGCAGTACTACACGCCCGCGGCGCAATCGCTGCGCAAGACGCTCGCGCCCGCCGACGGCGGCGGCGAGTTCGGCGCCGCCCGCGAGCTGGCCGCCTATCGCCGGCGCGCCTACGAGGCCTGGCCGAAGATCGTGATCACCGACGTCGACAGCACCGGCCTGCCGGACAGCCCGGTGCTCGGCTCGAAGCTGACCCTGACCGCCACCGTGCAGCTGGCCGGGCTGGCGCCCGAGGAGGTCACGGTCCAGGCGGTGGTCGGCCGCGTCGACGCCGGCGATGCGCTGCTGGAGCCGATCACCGTCGAGATGTCGTACACCGGCACCGCCGAGGGCGGCAACCAGGTGTTCTCGACGACCACCCCGCTGCCGCTGGCGGGATCGGTGGGATACACCGTGCGCGTGCTGCCCCGCCATCCGATGCTGGCCGCCAGCAACGAGCTCGGTCTGGTCACCCTGGCCCGCTAGCCGGAACCCTCAGGCGGACAGGCCTTCTTGCGAGTCCTCCGCTGTCCGCAGCCGCTGCAGCGCCTCGCGCACCTGCGCCCCGTTGGTGGTCTGCCAGAACGGCGGCAGCGAGGCCCGCAGGTAGCCGCCGTAGCCGGCGGTGACCATGCGCGAGTCGAGCACCGCGACCACCCCGCGATCGGTCACGCGGCGCAACAGCCGGCCGGAGCCCTGCGCCAGCAGCAGCGCCGCGTGGCTGGCCGCGACGGCCATGAAGCCGTTGCCGCCGCGCGCCGCGACCGCCCGCTGGCGCGCCCCCAGCAGGGGGTCGTCGGGGCGGGGGAACGGGATGCGGTCGATCAGCACCAGCGACAGCGACGGCCCGGGCACGTCGACGCCCTGCCACAGCGACAGGGTGCCGAACAGCGAGGTTTGCGGGTCGGCGCTGAACCGCTCGACCAGCGCCGACGTGCTGTCGTCGCCCTGGCACAACACCGGTGTCGACAGCCGTTCGCGCATGGCCTCGGCGGCCGCGCGGGCCGCCCGCATCGACGAGAACAGGCCCAGGGTGCGCCCGTCGGCGGCGGTGATGAGCTCGGCGATCTCGGTCAGCTGCTCGGCCGAGCCGACACCGTCGCGCCCGGGCGGCGGCAGGTGCGCGGCCACGTACAGGATGCCGGCCTTGGCGTGCTGAAACGGCGAGCCGACGTCGAGGCCGCGCCATCGTGCGTCGCCGCCGTCGTCGCTCGTGGGAGCGGTCAGGCCCCACGCCGCGGCCATGGCGTCGAAGGAGCCGCCGATCGTCAGCGTCGCCGACGTCAACACCACGGTCGAACGCGAGAACACGCGTTGGCGCAGTAGCCCGGCGACCGAGAGCGGGGCCACCCGCAACACCGGGCGCGGTGCACCCCGGTTCTCCTCGTGTTCCAGCCACACCACGTCGGTGCGGTCGGGGATGGCCGGCCCGAACGAGGCGAGCACTCGCGACGCCGTCTCCGAAATCTCGCTGAGCGCGGCGACCGCTTCGGCGCGGGCCGCCGCCGCCTTGGCGTCGTTCGTGGTGTCGATCGCCGAGCGCGCCGCGGTGGCGACGTCGCGCAGCGCGGTCAGGTACGTCGCCAGGTCCTCGTCGAGGCGGTCGATGCGCCCCGGCGTGCCGTCGTGGATCGCCGCCGCGAAGTTGGCGGTGGTCGCGTCGAGGCGCTGGACCAGTTCCGGGCTCACCAACCGGCTGATCCGCCGCGAGGCGACCCCGAGCGCGGCCGACGTCAACTCCGCGGTGGCCACGGACGTCACCCGGTCCACCAACTCGTGCGCCTCGTCGACCACCAGCAGCGCGTGCTCGGGCAGCACCGCGGATTCGGCGACCGCGTCGATGGCCAGCAGCGCGTGGTTGGTGACCACGACGTCGGCACGGCCGGCCAGGCCCCTGGCCCGCTCGGAGAAGCACTCGGTGCCGAACGGGCAGCGGGCCACCCCGAGGCATTCCCGCGCGGAAACGCTGACCTGAGACCAGGACCGGTCGGGCACGCCCGGCTTCAAATCGTCGCGGTCACCGGATTCGGTGGTCGACGCCCACTCGGTGAGCCGTTGCACGTCGCGGCCCAGGGCGCTGACCGCCATGGGGTTGAAGAGTTCCTCTTGCGGCCGCCCGTCGACGTCGTCACCGTCGGCCGCCCCGCCGTTGTGAATCTTGTTGAGACACAGATAGTTTCGTCGGCCTTTGAGCAGCGCGAACTGCGGGCGGCGCGGCAGCGCGTCGGCCAGCGCATCGATGAGCCGGGGCAGATCGCGATCGACGAGCTGGCGTTGCAGCGCGATGGTGGCCGTCGACACGACGACGGGGGAGTCGTCGTCCAGGGCGTGCACGATCGCGGGCACCAGATAGGCGAGCGACTTGCCGGTGCCGGTGCCGGCCTGTACGACGAGGTGTTCGTCGGTGGCGAAGGCCCGCGCCACCGCGTCGGCCATCTCCTGTTGGCCGCTGCGTTCACTGCCGCCGAGCGCGGCCACGGCGGTGGCCAGCAGCTCGTGCACGGACACGTCGGACGTGGTCACTCCCTTGCTCAGGCGCGGATCTGCGTCGTCGTGACCGCGGGTTCGCCGTGCGACAGGTTCAGCCCCTCCCACGGCAGACTGCGCAGCCCGGAAGCTACCAGCTCGCGCGCCGCGGCGAGGTTCGGTTTGGACACCAGCTCCCCGCCGCGGACCAGCGGGACGGTCAACACCCGGGCCGGTTCATCGACGTCGGGCTGACGGCCGGCCGGGTACAGGATCTCCTCGGTGATGGTGCCGGAGCTGCGCGCGGTGCGCAGTGCCTCTTTGTGTCCGCCGTGGGATTCCTTGTGGCTGCTGCGCTTCTGCACCGGCAGGCCGTCCACTTCGACGAGCTTGTACACCATGTTCGCGGTGGGTGCGCCCGAGCCGGTCACCAGCGACGTGCCGACGCCGTAACTGTCCACCGGCTCGGCTGCCAATGCGGCGATGGAGAACTCGTCGAGGTCACCGGAGACCACGATGCGGGTCCGCGTGGCGCCCAGGTCATCGAGCTGCTGGCGCACCTGGCGGGCCAGCACGCCCAGCTCACCGGAGTCGATGCGCACGGCACCGAGCCCGGTGCCGGCGGCGGCCACCGCGTTGGCCACGCCGGCCGTCACGTCGTAGGTGTCCACCAGCAGGGTGGTGTCGACGCCGAGCGCCTCGACCTGCGCCCGAAAGGCCGCCAATTCGGTCGACTCTGCGGGGGTGTCGGCGCGCGCGTGCAGCATGGTGAACGCGTGCGCGGAGGTGCCCTCGGCTGGTATTCCGTAGCAGCGCTGAGCCTCCAGATTGGAGGACGCGGCGAAGCCGGCGATGTAGGCGGCGCGGGCCGCGGCGACCGCCGCCTGTTCGTGGGTTCGCCGTGACCCCATCTCGATCAGCGGTCGTCCCCTGGCCGCACTCACCATCCGCGCGGCGGCCGACGCGACCGCGGTGTCGTGATTGAAAATCGACAGCGCCAGCGTTTCGAGCACCACGCACTCGGCGAACGTCCCGCTCACCGAGAGCACCGGGGATCCGGGGAAGTACAGCTCGCCCTCGGCGTAGCCGTCGATATCGCCGCCGAACCGAAAATCGCGCAAGTACCGCAACGTATCTGGATCGAGGAATTGCCCGAGCGACCGGCAGGCCTCGTCATCGAAGGTGAACTGCGGCAGCGCCTCGAGCAGCCGGCCGGTTCCGGCGACCACGCCGTAACGGCGTCCCTCGGGAAGACGGCGCGCAAAAAGCTCGAAGGTGGTGCGGCGATTGGCGCTGCCGTCCCGCAGCGCCGCCGCCAACATCGTCAACTCGTACTTGTCGGTCAGCAGCCCGGTGACGACCGAGTCGTTCATTCCATAACGGTATCGGCTGCCCCGCGGGCTCGGAAACGTCGTGCATCCCTCGGTATCGTGTAGGCCATGGTTGTTATGTCAGCGCCCACTGAGCCGAAATCGAGGCCGGGCACTACAGGACAACGCGAGTCCGCGCCGGTCGAGGTCACGGCGAGTCCCTGGGTCACGATCGTCTGGGATGACCCGGTCAACTTGATGACGTACGTGACATACGTGTTCCAGAAGTTGTTCGGCTACAGCGAGCCGCATGCCACCAAACTGATGCTGCAGGTGCACAACGAAGGAAAGGCCGTGGTGTCCGCCGGTAGCCGGGAGTCCATGGAAGCCGATGTGTCCAAGCTGCACGCCGCCGGTTTGTGGGCGACGCTGCAGCAGGACCGCTGACGATCGAGGCGCTGGCGATTCCCTGTGCGCAAATGGAAGCGCGTCGAGACCGCGGACGGTCCCCGTTTCCGGTCGGCCCTGGCGTCCCATGAGGCGGCACTGCTGAAGAACCTGGCCACCGCGATGATCGGTTTACTCGACGAGCGTGAATCCTCTTCGCCGGCAGACGAACTCGAAGAAATCACCGGCATCAAGACCGGCAACGCCGAACCACCCAAAGACCCCACCCTGCGCCGGCTGCTGCCGGACTTCTACCGAAACGACGACCAGGACACCGCGCCTGCAGATTCCGCGGACAGCCTGAACGCCGCGCTGCGCAGCCTGCACGAGCCGGGCATCGTCGACGCCAAACGCGTTGCGGCACAGCGGTTGCTGAGCACGGTCCCCGAGGACGGCGGCCGGTTCGAGCTGAGCGAGGAAGACGCGAACTGTTGGATCGGGGCGGTCAACGACATCCGGCTGACGTTGGGAGTCATGCTCGAGGTCGGACCCGAGGGCCCCGAGCGGCTGCCGGCCGATCATCCGCTGGCCGTGCACTTCGACGTCTACCAGTGGCTGACGGTCCTGCAGGAGTACCTGGTGTTGGTGCTGATGGGGTCCCGGTGAGCGCGATGGGCGCGATCACCGACGTCGCTGGGATCCGCGTCGGCCACTACCACCGATTGGACCCCGACGCCTCGTTGGGCGCGGGCTGGGCCTGCGGCGTCACCGTGGTGCTCCCGCCCCCGGGGACCGTCGGCGCGGTCGATTGCCGCGGCGGGGCCCCCGGGACGCGCGAGACCGATCTGCTCGACCCCGCCAACACGGTGCGGTTCGTGGACGCGGTGCTGCTCGCCGGGGGCAGCGCCTACGGCCTGGCGGCCGCCGACGGCGTCATGCGCTGGCTGGAAGAACAGGAACGCGGCGTGGCGATGGGTGGGGGCGTGGTGCCCATCGTGCCGGCAGCGGTGATCTTCGATCTGCCGGTCGGCGGCTGGCAGTGCCGCCCGACGGACGAGTTCGGCTACCTGGCCTGCGCCGCCGCCGTGCAAGAAGGTGCGGCGATGGGCGTGGGCAACGTCGGCGCCGGGGTGGGGGCCCGGGCCGGGGCGCTCAAGGGCGGTGTTGGGACCGCCTCGGCGGCGCTGCCGAGCGGTGTGACCGTCGGCGCGCTGGCCGTGGTGAACGCCGCGGGCGAGGTCGCCGACCGGGCGACCGGGTTGCCGTGGATGGCCGACTTGGCCCACCAGTTCGGACTCTCTCCGCCGCCGCCCGAGCAGATCGACGCCTTCGCCCGGCTGCCGTCCCCATCGGACCCGATGGAGGAGCCCCTCAACACCGTCATCGCGGTGGTGGCCACCGACGCCGCCCTGAGCCCGGCGGCGTGCCGTCGGGTGGCCATCTCGGCCCACGACGGCCTGGCCCGCAGCATCCGGCCGGCCCACACGCCGGTCGACGGGGACGCGGTGTTCGTCCTGGCCACCGGGGCGGTCGAGGTCGACCCCCCGTCGCCCAGTTCAAAACCGGTGCCGGCCGCGTTCTCCCCCGAGACGCGCCTGGTCACCGAGGTCGGCATCGCGGCGGCCGATTGCCTGGCGCGAGCGGTGCTGGGCGGGGTGCTGGCCGCCGAAACGATCGCCGGGATACCGAGCTACCGCGACGTGCTGCCCGGCGCACTCGGCCGATGAGGAATCCGCCCGCCGCGCCGGTAGCCTGGACGATGCCGGAAACGCGCTGGAAGGGCAGCTATGGGTAAGACCGCTCCGAGGGCACCCGCCGCCCAGGAGAAGAAGCGGTCCACGCCGATGGTGGGCGCCGCCACGATCCTCACCTTCGTCGTGTTGCTCTACTTCGTCGAGCTGATCGACCAGATGACCCGGCACTCGCTGGACGCCAACGGCATCCGGCCGCTGGAGCTCGACGGCCTGTGGGGCATCGTCTTCTCCCCGCTCTTGCACGCGAGCTGGGAGCACCTGAGGGCCAACACGGTGCCGCTGCTCGTGCTGGGTTTCCTCATGACGCTGGCGGGGCTGTCCCGGTTCGTGTGGGCGACCGCAATCGTGTGGATCCTCGGTGGTTTGGGCACCTGGCTCGTCGGCGACGTCGGCAGCAGCTGCGGCCCCACCGACCACATCGGGGCTTCCGGCCTGATTTTCGGCTGGCTGGCCTTCTTGCTGGTGTTCGGGATCTTCGTGCGCCGGGTGTCCAACATCGTCATCGGGCTGGTCGTGATGTTCGCCTACGGCGGCGTCCTGCTCGGCGCCATGCCGGTGCTCGGACTCTGCGGGGGCGTGTCCTGGCAAGCGCATCTGTGCGGGGCGATCGCCGGCGTCGTGGCCGCCTATTGGCTGTCCGCCCCGGAACGCAAGGCCCGGACGAAAAGGACGGCCGGCACCGCGTCGCCGCGCCGGAAGACATGAGCGGACCATCCCCAGCCTGTCGGCGGGGACCCCGAGCGCCCGTCGGGGTCTTCGACTCCGGCGTCGGGGGGCTCACCGTCGCGCGGGCGATCATCGATCAGCTGCCCGACGAGGACATCATCTACGTCGGTGACACCGGCCACGGGCCCTACGGCCCGCTGACGATCCCCGACGTTCGGGCGCACGCGTTGGCCATCGCCGACGACCTCGTGGGCCGCGGCGTCAAGGCGTTGGTCATCGCCTGCAACACGGCATCCGCGGCCTGCCTGCGCGACGCCCGCGAACGCTACGACGTGCCCGTCGTCGAGGTGATCCTGCCCGCGGTGCGCCGCGCGGTCGCGACCACCCGCAACGGACGCATCGGCGTCATCGGCACCCAGGCGACCATCAACTCGCACGCCTACCAGGACGCGTTCGCGGCCGCCCGCGACACCGAGATCACCGCGGTGGCCTGCCCGCGGTTCGTCGACTTCGTCGAGCGCGGCGTGACCAGCGGGCGTCAGGTGCTCGGGCTGGCCGAGGGCTACCTGGAGCCGCTGCAGCGCGCGCAGGTGGACACGCTGGTGCTCGGATGCACGCACTACCCGTTGTTGTCGGGACTCATTCAACTGGCCATGGGTGAGCACGTGACGCTGGTGTCCAGCGCGGAGGAGACCGCCAAAGAGGTGCTCCGGGTGCTCACCGAGGCAGACCTGCTTCGCCCGCATGATGCGCCGCCCGCGACTCGCGTCTTCGAAGCCACCGGCGACCCCGACGCATTCACCAGATTGGCGGCGCGATTCCTCGGTCCCGCCGTGTCCGGAGTTCAGCCCGTTCATCAGGTGCGCGTTGATTGACGACCGGGCGAGATTCTCGTCACACCAAAGCGGCCATGTTTTCGTCATGGCCCTGTCGGGCATGGCACAGTAGTGTCCGTGCGAATAACCGTGCTCGGCTGCTCGGGCAGCGTGGTGGGTCCGGATTCGCCTGCATCGGGTTATCTGCTCCGGGCACCGGACACTCCGCCATTGGTCATCGACTTCGGCGGGGGTGTTCTCGGCGCACTGCAGCGCTATGCCGACCCCGGTTCCGTGCACGTGCTGTTGTCGCACTTACACGCCGACCACTGTCTGGATTTGCCCGGACTGTTCGTATGGCGGCGCTATCACCCGACGCGCCCGCTCGGTAAGGCGTTGCTGTACGGCCCCGGCGACACCTGGTCGCGGCTGGGCGCGGCGTCCTCACCCTACGGCGGCGAGATCGACGACTGCTCGGACATCTTCGACGTTCGTCACTGGGTCGACGGCGAGCCGGTGACGATCGGCGAGCTGACGGTGACGCCGCGGGTGGTGGCCCACCCGACCGAGTCCTACGGCTTGCGGATCACCGATTCCTCCGGCGCGTCGTTTGTCTACAGCGGTGACACCGGAGTCTGCGATCAGCTCGTCGAGCTGGCCCGCGGCGCCGACGTTTTTCTCTGCGAGGCGTCCTGGACGCATTCGGCGGACCGGCCGCCCGCGCTGCATCTGTCGGGGACCGAGGCCGGCCGGGCCGCGGCCGAGGCCGGCGTTCACGAATTGCTGCTGACGCACATCCCGCCGTGGACCTCACGGGAGGACGTGATCAGTGAGGCCAAGGCCGAGTTCGATGGTCCCGTGCATGCGGTGGTGTGCGGTGAGACGTTCGATATCCGCCGCTCCGAGAGGGTCTGACACTCCACGTTAGGGTTGCGTCGTGACGAGACGAGAAGACGGCCGCCTTGACGACGAGCTCCGGCCCGTCGTCATCACCCGCGGTTTCACTGACCACCCCGCCGGTTCGGTGCTGATCGAATTCGGCCACACCAAGGTCATGTGCACCGCCAGCGTGACCGAGGGTGTGCCGCGCTGGCGCAAGGGTTCGGGTCTGGGGTGGCTGACGGCGGAGTACGCGATGTTGCCGTCGGCGACCCACACGCGCTCCGACCGCGAATCGGTGAAGGGGCGGCTGTCGGGGCGCACCCAGGAGATCAGCCGGCTGATCGGACGCTCGCTGCGGGCGTGCATCGACCTGGCGGCGTTGGGGGAGAACACAATTGCCGTCGATTGTGACGTTTTGCAGGCCGATGGGGGAACCCGCACCGCGGCCATCACGGGCGCATTCGTGGCGCTCGCCGATGCGGTGACGTATCTCGGGGCGGCGGGCAAGCTGTCGGATCCGCGCCCGTTGTCGTGCGCCATCGCGGCGGTCAGCGTCGGAGTGGTCGACGGCAGGGTCCGGGTGGACCTGCCCTATGAGGAGGACGCCCGCGCCGAGGTAGACATGAACGTCGTCGCCACCGACACCGGCACCCTCGTCGAGGTTCAGGGAACCGGTGAGGGCGCGACCTTCCCGCGTTCGACGCTGGACAAGCTGCTCGACGTGGCGCTGGCCGCCTGCGACAAGTTGTTCGCCGCCCAGCGCGAGGCATTGGCGCAGCCATACCCCGGTGAGCTCCCCGAGGGGGCTCCGGCGCCGAAGGCGTTCGGCAGCTGACCGTGCGCCGGCTGCTGGTCGCCAGCCGCAACCCCAAGAAGCTGGCCGAGCTGCGCCGAGTGCTCGACGCCGCCGGTCTGACGGGCTTGACGTTGGTGTCGCTCGACGACGTCGCCCCGTTCGAGGAAGCGCCGGAGACTGGCGCGATCTTCGAGGAGAACGCGTTGGCCAAGGCGCGCGACGCGTTCACCGCGAGCGGGTTGCCAAGCGTGGCAGACGATTCCGGACTGGAGGTGGCCGCGCTCAACGGCATGCCGGGGGTGCTGTCGGCGCGCTGGTCGGGCAACCACGGCGACGACGCCGGCAACACCGCCCTGCTGCTGGCGCAAATGCGCGACGTGCCCGACGAACGGCGCGGCGCGGCGTTCGTGTCCGCCTGCGCGCTGGTGTCGGGCGCGGGCGAGGTCGTCGTCCGGGGCGAATGGCCCGGCAACATCGCCCGGGAACCGCGCGGCGATGGTGGATTCGGGTATGACCCCGTGTTCGTGCCCGACGGGTGCGAGCGCACGGCGGCCGAGCTCAGCCCGAGCGAGAAAGACGCGGTCTCGCATCGCGGTCGCGCGCTGCAACTGCTGTTGCCGTCGCTTGAAACGCTGGCCCGGTCCGGGGGGTGAAGCCCCGGCGTGTGGGGCATTGGCAACAGGGGTCACATCCGTCGCGGCGCGGGGTGACAGGTGAAATGCCCACCTCCTAGCGACAACCCGTCGTGCGCGCGCGTTGTCGCTAGGAGGTGGGCATTGCGGGTCCCTTCCCCGGCAGGGACGGGTGTGGCCTATGTGACCTACAAGCTGAATCGGGCTTTGACGTCCCGGGTTTGGAAGTGCTCGACGATGATCCCCAACAGCGGGATCGTCCCGGACAACAGCACACCGACCGTCTTGCCGATCGGCCAGCGCACCTTGATCGCCAGGTTGAACGCGGTCAACACGTAGACGAAATACACCCAGCCGTGGACCACTTCGATCCACCGGATCTCGTGGTCGAACGCCAGGTGCGAGACGATCTCGTAGCACAGCGCGATGAGCCACAGACCCGTCGTCCAGGCCATGATCCGGTAGCCGAGCAAGGCGGTGCGGATCTTGTCGACGGGCACGGCGGGCACTGCCCCGCCCGGGGTCTCCGGTGTGGTCATGTGGTTGTCCTCTTTTGTTTTTCGGCGTCCTGCGCGGCCAGCTCGGCCAAGTATTTGTTGTACTCCCGCAGCGCCGGGTCATCGGGTGCCTGCGGCGGGGGCGTGGGCCGGTCGGGCAGCAGACCGGCGGGGATCTCGGTCACGGCCTCGGTGCTGCGCGGCGGGGGTGGTTCCTCTTCGTAGCGCACGAATTTGCGGTAGGCGTACACGCAGAACCACGCGAACAGCGGCCACTGCAACGCATAGCCGAGGTTCTGAAACGAGCCGGAGACCGATTGGAACCTGGTCCACTGCCACCAGCCCAGGGCCAGGCAGCCGCACGCCGCGATGATCACCAAAGCGATCAGCGCGGGTCTGCGACGGTGTGTAGTGGACACCCCTTGACCGTACCGCGCGTCAATGCGCGCCCGTCGCGGACAAGTTGGACATATCGCAGGCGATACGATTGCCGGGCGCGCGGGCGTGGCGAAATTGGCAGACGCGATGGTTTTAGGTGCCATTGCTCGAAAGAGCTTGAGGGTTCGAGTCCCTCCGCCCGCACTGGTCAACATTCGAAATGAAATCTTCAGCGGGCTAAGCGTCAAACCCGTCCTGCGGGGTACATCGAACTCACAGGACACAAGGGAGACGCCATGCCCACCGGACGCGAGCCGGCACCACCCGGCGAAAACGCTTTCACCGCACAAGATGTCGAACTCGCCGAACGCAGAGTGGCCATGGCGCGCGAGCGCGCGGCTCGCGCGGGGCTGTCCGCGGCACGAAGCTTCGAGGAATCCGCGATCCAGCATGAGCGAGTCGCCAAAAGCCAAGACTGGGTCGTCCGACAAGGGGTGCCGCACCGCGACGTGCACCGCGAATCCGCGCTCAAGCACCGCGAAGCCGCGGCCGAGGACCGCAAGCTGGCCGAGCTCAAGCGCAGGGAATCCGAGGCGGACCTGGCGGCCGGCGCCGCCACGGACTGACGCGTTCTCAGTCCTCTACGAAGCGGGCGCGAACCTCCGGAGGCGGCAGCGGACAGCTGTCGTACTTGCCGAAGACCCGATAGCGGATGGCGGCGAACCTGTCGTCGAGCCAGTCGCGCACGGGGGTCGGAACGAGACGGGCGACCGCGAGCGCTTTCCACGGCCCGCCGAGATAATCCGCGACGCGCAACGCGGCGGCTGAGCGGACGGCCACGCGTTCCGAGGGCTGTCCGGGGTCGTCGACGAACACCACCGAGTCGACGTTGCCGATCTCGGGGTGCCGCTCGATGATCGCTTTGGCGAAGACGCTCTGCAGGGCCGCAAAGCGCAGCGGACCTGCGGGGTCGAAGCGAAGGATCGTGCGCACCGCCCGATTGCACACCCCGCAGACACCGTCGTACAGCAGGACCGGGGCTGCCGACTCACCGCTCATGTCTCCCAGGTTACTGACGCCGCGGAAGGTGGGCGGGCCCCAAGGTTGACCTATGGTAAGGCAACCCTTAGTTTGTGGGGGTAACGTACCAAGTCGTGACCGGGTGGCCGGTGATCCGCGGCGGGGTGCCGCCCGCGCGGGATCGTGGCAGGTGTCGAATTCACAGTTTGTGCGGCCCTCGCCGGCCGCACCGATCCGTGGCCTCGTGGCGGTGATCCCGCCGGATCGTCAGCTCCGCGCCGGCGCGGAGCGCCGCGAGAAAGGACCGCTAATGGCACGCGGATTCCAAGGTGTGATGTTGCGCAGCTTCGGCGCGCGCGATCACACCGCGACGGTCGTCGAAACCGTCCGGATCGCACCGCACTTCGTGCGCGTGCGCATGACGTCGCCCACGCTGTTCGAAGACGTGGACGCCGAACCGGCCGCATGGCTGCGGTTCTGGTTCCCCGATCCGGACGGATCGAAGACCGAGTTTCAGCGCGCCTACACGATTTCGGAAGCCGACGTCGCGGCCGGACGCTTCGCGGTCGACATCGTGCTGCACGAGCCGGCCGGTCCGGCGTCGCAGTGGGCGCGCACCGTGCAGCCCGGCGCCACGATCGCTGTCATGGCGCTGATGGGTTCGTCGCGGTTCGATATGCCCGGCGAGCAGCCGGCCGGGTATCTGCTCATCGGCGATTCGGCGTCCATTCCGGGGATGAACGGGATCATCGGCGTCGTCCCGGACGACGTCCCGATCGAGATGTACCTCGAACAGCACGACGACAACGACACGCTGATCCCGATCGCACAGCATCCGCGGCTGCGGCTGCACTGGGTCGCCCGCCGCGACGAGAAATCGCTTGCGGCGGCGATCGAGAGCCGAGATTGGTCCGACTGGTATGCGTGGGCGACGCCGGAGGCCACGACGCTCAAGCAGGTGCGGACCCGGCTGCGCGACGAGTTCGGCTTTCCGAAATCCGAGGTGCACGCCCAGGCGTACTGGAGCGCCGGGCGCGCGATGGGCACCCGCCGCGGTGACGAGCCCGAGGGCTCCGAAAGCGTGGCGCCCACCGTCGCCCCGGAAGAGGTTGCGGCGCAACTGGAGTCGGCTCGGCAGGTTCCCGAGACGGCGCCCGCCCCGGTGTCGCGCGGAAACTGGCGCGCCCAGGCCGCGGGCCGATTGCTCGCGCCGCTGCGCTGGGCGCTGATCCTGTCGGGCCTGTTGCAGGCGGTCATCACGCTGGTGCAGCTGGCGCCGTTCGTGCTGCTGGTCGAACTCGCCCGCCTCCTGGTGTCCGGGGCGCCCGCGTCCCGGCTGTGGAACGTCGGCATCGCCGCGGTGTCGTTGCTGGGCCTGGCGGCGTTGCTGGGCGCGGCCCTCACCCTCTGGCTCCACGTCGTCGACGCGCGATTCGCCCGCGATTTGCGTACGGGATTGTTGCGCAAGCTGTCTCGGCTGCCGCTGGGCTGGTTCACCGCGCGCGGATCGGGTTCCATCAAGCAACTGCTCCAGGACGACACGCTGTCCCTGCACTACCTGGTCACCCATGCCATCCCGGACGCGGTGGCCGCGGCCGTCGCGCCGGTGGCGGTGCTCGTCTATCTGTTCGTGGTCGACTGGCGGGTGGCGCTGGTGTTGTTCGCGCCCGTCCTGGTCTACCTGGTGCTGACCTCGTCCCTGACGATTCAATCGGGCCCGCGCATCCCGCAGTCGCAGCGCTGGGCGGAGACGATGAGCGGCGAGGCCGGCGCCTACCTGGAGGGTCAGCCGGTGATCCGCGTCTTCGGTGGTGCCGCCGCATCGAGTTTCCGGCGCCGCCTGGACGAATACGTCGGCTTCCTGGTCGCCTGGCAGCGCCCACTGGCCGGCAAGAAGACCTTCATGGATCTGGTCACCCGGCCGTCGACCTTCCTGTGGCTCATCGCGACCACCGGCACCCTGCTGGTGGTCGGGGGCCGGATGGATCCGGTCAACCTGTTGCCATTCTTGTTGCTGGGAACCACCTTCGGCGCACGCCTGCTCGGGATCGCCTACGGCCTCGGCGGCATCCGCGCCGGCATGTTGGCCGCCCGGCGCCTGCAGAACACGCTCGACGAAGCCGAACTCGCCGTGCGCGATCACGGCCAAGTCCAGGGGGAGCCGACGAAGGCGGTGGTGTTCGACGACGTCAGTTTCGGCTACCGTCCGGGCGTTCCCGTGATCCACGACGTGTCGCTGACCCTGTGCCCCGGCACGGTCACCGCGCTGGTGGGGCCGTCGGGATCCGGCAAGTCGACGCTGGCCGCGTTGCTGGCACGGTTCCACGATGTCGATCAGGGCTCGATACGCGTTGGGGGACAAGATATCCGGTCGATGACCGCCGACGAGCTGTACGCCCAGGTCGGATTCGTGCTGCAGGAGACGCAGTTGGTGCACGGCACCGTGGCGGAAAACATCGCGCTGGCCGCTCCCGATGCCATCCCGGCGCAGATCGAACGGGCGGCGCGCGAGGCGCAGATCCACGACCGGATCATGCGGCTGCCGGACGGCTACGACACCATGCTGGGCGCCGGGAGCGGCCTGTCCGGCGGGGAGCGCCAGCGCCTCACCATCGCCCGCGCGATCCTGGCCGGCACCGGCGTTCTCATCCTCGACGAGGCCACCGCGTTCGCCGATCCGGAGTCGGAATACCTTGTGCAGCAAGCGCTCAATCGTTTGACACAGGACCGCACCGTGCTCGTGATCGCGCACCGGCTGCACACCATCACCCGGGCCCACCAGATCGTCGTGCTCGACCACGGCCGCGTCGTCGAGCGCGGCACCCACGACGAGTTGCTGGCCGCCGATGGCCGGTATCGGCGCCTGTGGGAGGGCGGCCATCGGAGCCACAGTGATCAGGTGGCCGCCGGCGCGGCCGGGGAGGGTGCCCGATGATCCGTACGTGGTTGAGCCTGGTGCCGGCGGATCGGCGCACCCGGGTCGTCGCCTACACGGTGCTGGCGTTGATCTCCGTGGTGGTGCGGGCGGTGGCCACCGTGCTGCTGGTTCCCCTGGTGGGCGCGTTGTTCAGTGAGGCCCCACACCGCGCGATGGTGTGGCTGGGGTGGCTGACCGCCGCCACCGCGCTCGGCTGGGTGATCGACACCGCGACGGCGCGCATCGGCTTCAACTTGGGCTTCGCGGTGCTGGACCACAGCCAGCATGACGTGGCCGACCGACTGCCCGGTGTGCGGCTGGATTGGTTCACCGCCGAGCACACCGCGACGGCGCGGCAGGCGATCGCGGCGACGGGCCCCGAACTCGTCGGCCTCGTCGTCAACCTGCTCACGCCGTTGATCTCGGCCGTGCTGCTGCCGGCCGCCATCGCGGTCGTCCTGCTGCCGGTCTCCTGGCAACTCGGTCTGGCCGCGCTGGGCGGGCTGCCGCTGATGCTGGGCGCGCTGTGGGCGTCGGCGCGCCTGGCGCGTCGCGCCGATTCCACTGCGGCCGAGGCCAACAGCGCGCTCACCGAGCGGATCATCGAGTTCGCCCGGACCCAGCAGGCATTGCGCGCCGCGCGGCGCGTCGAACCGGCCCGGAGCATGGTCGGCGACGCGCTGGCCGCCCAACACGGCGCGACCATGCGGCTGCTCTCCATGCAGGTGCCGGGTCAGCTGCTGTTCAGCCTCGCCAGCCAGCTGGCCCTGATCCTGCTGGCCGGGGCGACCACCGCGCTGACGGTGAACGGAACGCTGTCGGTGGCCGAGGCCATCGCACTGATCGTCGTCATCGTGCGCTACCTCGAGCCGTTCACCACGATCAGCGAGCTGGCGCCGGCGCTGGAGAGCACCCGCGCCACGCTCGACAACATTCGCTCGGTGCTCACCGCGCCGCTGATGAACGCGGGCGCCGCGACGCTGCCGGGCGCCACGGCCCCGCGTATCGAGTTCGACGACGTGACGTTCGGGTACCCAGCTGTCGGTGGCGCCACCGACCTGGTGCTCGACGGGGTGAGCTTCTCGTTGGAGCCGGGAAGCACGACGGCGATCGTCGGACCGTCCGGGTCGGGCAAGAGCACCATCCTGGCGCTGATCGCGGGGTTGCACGAGCCCACGCGCGGCCGGGTGCTGATCGATGGTGTCGACGCGGCGACGCTGGACGCGGAAGACCGGCGGGCGGCGAGCAGCGTCGTGTTCCAGCATCCCTACCTGTTCCACGGGTCCATCCGCGACAACGTTTTCGCCGGGGACCCCGGCGCCGACGACGACCGGTTCGCGCGCGCGGTGGCGCTCGCCCGCGTCGACGAGCTCGTCGCACGGCTGCCCGACGGCGCCGACAGCGTCGTCGGCGAGGCCGGTTCGGCGCTCTCGGGCGGTGAACGCCAGCGGGTCAGCATCGCCCGCGCGTTGCTCAAACCCGCGCCGATACTGCTGGTAGACGAGGCGACCAGCGCTCTGGACACCGAGAACGAGGCCGCCGTGGTCGACGCGCTGACCGCCGACCCGCAATCGCGCACCCAGGTGATCGTCGCGCACCGGTTGGCGAGCATCAGCCACGCCGACCGCGTCCTGTTTCTCGACAGCGGCCAGGTGGTCGAGGATGGCACGGTCGACGAATTACTCGCTGCCGGGGGTCGTTTCGACGAATTCTGGCGCCAGCAGCACGAGGCCGCCGAATGGCGCATTCTGGCCGATTAGATCACCGCTGTTGACCGCAACTCTTGCGGTATGCCTTACAGTTGGTCAGTCGGATCGAGCTGTCCGCGGGCAGGAGGCGTGCTGGGAATGAGTGCTGTGCTGTCGTCGATACCGCGTTACCCCGGCGACGTGACCCCGGCATGGCTGTCGGCCGCGCTCAGTGGCCGCGGCGCGCCCGTCGAGGTCGCCGAGGTGGACGTGGTCGCGATCGGCACGGGACAGACCGGGGCGACCTACCGGGTGAGCGCCCGCTACGCGACGGATCCCGGTGACCTTCCGCAGACCTTCGTGATCAAGCTGCCCGCCCAGGACGACACCGTGCGCGACCGGGTGGTGATCGGCTACCGCAGCGAATGCGCGTTCTACTCCTCGGTGGTGGACCGGGTGCAGGTGCCGACCCCGCGGTGCTTCTACTCCGAGATCACCGATGACGCAATGGATTTCGCCCTCCTGCTCGCGGATCAGGCGCCGGCGGTGCAGGGCGATCAGCTCATCGGTTGCGGTGAAGCCGAAGCGCGCCTGGCGGTTAACGCCCTGGCCGGCCTGCACGCGCCCACTTGGTGCGACCCCGCCTGGCTCGATTTCCCCGGCATCGCGTTCGGGCGCCCGGATGAGGCCGGCGCGGCCGGCATGGGCGAAGTGGCGAAGATGAGCGCCGATATCACGCTGGAGAAGCTGGGCGATCGGATGAGCGCCGAAGACCGCGATACCTTCAGCGCGGCAATGGGTGTGATCACGCCGTGGCTGTTGTCCGAGTACGACCGGTTCGCCCTGCTGCACGGCGATTACCGGCTGGACAACCTGCTGTTCGACCCGGACCGGACGAGGGTCAGCGTGGTCGACTGGCAGACGCTCGGGGTGGGCCTGCCGACCCGGGATCTCGCGTACTTCACAGCAACCAGCCTCAATTCGCAGCTGCGCGCCGGCATCGAGGAGGCGCTGGTCGCCGACTACCATCGGGCGCTGCAGGCCGGCGGTGTCAGCGACTACGATCGCGAAACATGTTGGCGCGATTACCGGCTCGGGGTGCTGCAGGCGCCGCTGATCTCGGCGCTGGGGTTCGCGTTCGCCGCCGCGACCGAACGCGGCGACGACATGGTGCTGGCCATGCTCAGCCGCGGCTGCCAGGCGATCCGCGAGCTGGGCACGCTGGAGCTAGTCGGCTGAGACCTTATAGATCGCCGGTGAAGTCGGCGCTCAGCCAGCGGTCGGGCCGGATGGTGAACAGCACCTCCTCGACGCCCTCCATGCTGCGGACGAACGCGCGCCCGCCTTCCTCGCCGAGATAACGGATGGCGACCGCCTCCGCCACGTCCAGCGGGGCCGGCTTGGTCGTCTCGATGATCGTGCCCTCGACCACCACGTACTGATACGGCGGCTCCTCGCGCTGCACCACCAGCGTCACCGTCCCCGCCCGCTCGATGAGCCGCGCCTTGCGGCTGGACGCGCCGGTCATGATTCGAACGTTTCCGCCGGGGGTGTAGTCGTACCAGATCGGGACACTGGCCGGCGGGCGGCCGTCACCGGCGTCGACCGACAGCACCGCCACGTGCTTGTCGGCGAGGAATTCCTGGCGTTCGGATTCGCTGAAGGCTTTCATGACGTGTGCAAACGCCCGCGGTGCTTGCCTATTCCCGCCGCGCTGAGTTCAATACTGCGTCGAGCCCTGATCGACCGGGATCTGCGCGGCGGTGACCTTGCGGGACTCGTCGCTGGCCAGCCAGCACACGGTGTCGGCGATCTCCTCGGGTTCGGCAATCCAGTCGGGCAGGAACGGCGTGAGGACGTGCGACAGCTGCGGGTTGGTTTCCATCGTCTTGCCCACCGCCGTGACCATGTCGCCCGAACCCATCGGGGTGTTCACCGGACCCGGGTGGACGCTGTTGACCCGGATCGAATGCTTACCCAACTCGGCGGCGAAGGCCCGCGCCAGACCGGTGACGGCGTGCTTGCTGGCGGTGTAGTGAATCATGAACGGCTGCATCTTCATACCGGCCGCGGAACTGATCAGGATGATGGAGCCGCCGCGGCCGCCCTCGATGATCTTGTCCGCCCCGGCCATCACGGTGTTCCACGTGCCCGTGACGTTGATGTCCATGACGTCGCGGAAGTCTTCCGGCGTGATGGTGTCCCAGGCCTGCGGCGCCGCGACCCCGGCGTTGGCGACGATGATGTCCAGGCGCCCCAGCGCGGCGACACCGTCCGCGACGACCCTTCGCAATCCGTCGAAGTCACGCGTGTCCACCACCGAGGCGATGATGCGGCTATTCGCCTCTTCGACCAGGCGCACGGTTTCGCTCAGGTCGTCCGGGCTCGCCGGGTCGTAGGGAACGCACGACGGAAGCTTGCCGGCGATGTCGACGGCGATGATGTCCGCGCCTTCGGAGGCCATACGTACCGCGTGCGCCCGGCCCTGGCCGCGCGCCGCCCCGGTAATCAATGCCACTTTTCCGGCAAGCTTGCCTGCCATTAACGCTCCTTCGTTGTGGTGGCCCGCCCGGCCGCCTTGACCAGATTCGAACCGATGATCAGACGCTGAATCTCGCTGGTGCCCTCGTAGAGCCGCAGCAGGCGCACGTCACGGTAAATGCGTTCGACCGCAACGCCTCGCATGTAGCCGCTGCCGCCGTGGATCTGCACCGCGAGATCCGCGACATTGCCCGCCATTTCGGTGCAGAACAGCTTGGCCGCCGACGGCGCGATCCTGCGGTCCTGATCGGTGACCCACAGCCGCGCGGCGTCCCGCACCAGCGCGCGGCCGGCCATCACGCCGGCCTGCTGGTCTGCGAGCATCGCCTGCACCAACTGGAAGCTTCCGATCTCCGCCCCGCCCTGCGTCGCCGTGGCGGCATACGCGACGGATTCGTCGAGCGCGCGTTGGGCGGCACCCACGGCGAGCGCGGCAATGTGCACCCGGCCGCGGGCCAGCGAGGTCATGGCCGCGCGGTACCCGATGTCTTCGCTGCCGCCGATCAGTGCGGCGTCGTCCACCCGGACGTCGTCGAAGGCGACGTCGGCGGTCCACGCGCCTTCCTGGCCCATCTTGGCGTCCTTGGCGCCCACCTGCACGCCGGCGGCATCGGCCGGAACCAAAAAGACCGCGATCCCGGGTCCCTTGTCGTCGGCCGGCCGGGTGCGGGCGAACACCACGAAAAGGTTGGCGACGGGCGCGTTGGTGATGAACCGCTTCTGCCCGGAGATCACCCAATTGTCGCCATCGCGAACGGCTTTGGTGCGCAGGCCGGCGGGGTTGGATCCGGCGCCGGGTTCGGTCAGCGCGAAGGAGGCGACGACGTCGCCGGACGCGATGGACTCCAACCAGCGCGATTTCTGTTCGTCGGTGCCGAACCCGACCAGAACCTGTCCGGCGATGCCGTTGTTGGTGCCGAACATCGACCGCAGTGCCAGCGACGTGTAGCCCAGCTCCATCGCCAGCTCGACGTCCTGCATCAGGTTGAGGCCGAGGCCGCCCCACTCCTGGGGGATCGCGTAGCCGAACAGGCCCATCCGCTTGGCCTCGTCGCGCAGGTCGTCGGGGACGCGATCGTCGTCGAGGATCTCCTGCTCGCGGGGGACCACCGCGCTGCGCACGAATTGCCTTGTCTGAGCCAGGATCTCGCGGAAGTCCTCGTCGGAGACTTCGGCGATTTCGGCGGTGGCCATCGGCTCCACGCTCCTCTCCCTATCCGGGGCACCCCCGGTTCAGGGGAGGATCTTATATCAAATATGATATTTGCCTGATGGGCGCCCGATGGCGGCGATAACAGAGAAGGATGTGTGATCCAGGTGGCGTTGTTGGCAGGTCAGACCGCAGTAATCACCGGCGGAGCGCAAGGACTCGGTCTGGCCATCGCGGAGCGCTTTGTCGCCGAGGGGGCGCGGGTCGTGCTCGGTGACGTCAATCTCGAGGAAACCCAGGTGGTGGCCAAGCAGCTGGGCGGTGACGACGTCGCGATCGCGGTCCGTTGCGATGTCACGCAGTCCTCCGACGTCGAGACGCTGATCCAGACCGCGGTCGAGCGGTTCGGCGGCCTGGACATCATGGTCAACAACGCCGGGATCACCCGGGACGCGACGATGCGCAAGATGACCGAGGAGCAGTTCGATCAGGTCATCAACGTCCACCTGAAGGGAACCTGGAACGGCACCCGGCTGGCCGCCGCCATCATGCGGGAAAACAAGCGCGGCGCCATCATCAACATGTCCTCGGTGTCGGGGAAGGTCGGCATGGTCGGCCAGACCAACTACTCGGCGGCCAAGGCCGGCATCGTCGGCATGACCAAGGCGGCCGCCAAAGAGCTGGCGTATCTGGGCGTCCGGGTCAACGCGATCGCGCCCGGTTTGATCCGGTCGGCGATGACGGAGGCCATGCCGCAGCGCATTTGGGATTCGAAGGTGGCCGAGGTGCCGATGGGCCGGGCCGGCGAGCCCAGCGAAGTCGCCAGCGTGGCCCTGTTCTTGGCTTCCGACCTGTCGTCGTATATGACCGGCACCGTCATGGAAATCACCGGCGGCCGACACCTGTGAGAACTCGCGCGAGCAGACGCAGAATCTCACAATCCGCACGGCATCAATGCGATTCTGCGTCTGCTCGGCATCAAGACAGGAGTCACAATGCGTGAAACCGTCATCTGTGAGCCGGTGCGGACGCCGATCGGCCGCTACGGCGGAATGTTCAAGGCGCTCAGCGCCGTCGACCTCGGAGTCACCGCCCTGAAGGGCCTGCTCGAGCGAACCGGGCTGGCGGCCGACGCCGTACAAGACGTCATCCTCGGCCACTGCTATCCCAACAGCGATGCGCCGGCGATCGGGCGCGTGGTGGCGCTGGATTCCGGGCTGCCGGTGACGGTTCCGGGCATGCAGGTCGACCGGCGTTGCGGGTCGGGCCTGCAGGCGGTGATCCAGGCGTGCCTGCAGGTCGGCCATGGCGACCACGATCTCGTCGTCGCCGGGGGTTGCGAAAGCATGAGCAACGTCGCCTTCTATTCCACCGACATGCGCTGGGGCGGGGCTCGCGGCGGCGTGCGGGTGCACGACGGGCTGGCGCGGGGACGCACGACCGCCGGCGGACGGCACTACCCGGTGCCGGGTGGAATGCTGGAGACGGCCGAGAATCTGCGCCGCCAGTACGGGATTTCACGCGAGGAACAAGACGAGCTGGCGGTGCGGTCGCATCAGCGCGCGGTGGCCGCGCAGAAAGACGGCGTCCTCGCTGAGGAGATCGTTCCGGTTGTCGTCCCCACACGCAGCGGCGAGGAAGTCATCGACACCGACGAACACCCGCGCGCGGACACGTCGGTGGAGTCGCTGGGCAAGCTCAAACCCGTTCTGCTGAAAGACGACCCGGAGGCCACGGTCACGGCCGGCAACTCCAGCGGGCAGAACGACGCTGCGTCCATGTGCGTGGTGACCACGCCGGAAAGGGCCGACGCGTACGGCCTGAAGCCGTTGGTGCGCCTGGTGTCCTGGGGGGTGGCGGGGGTGGCGCCCAACGTCATGGGCATCGGGCCGGTCCCCGCGACGCAGGTGGCGCTGTCCAAGGCGGGCCTGCAGCTCTCCGACATCGACCTCATCGAGCTCAACGAAGCCTTTGCCGCGCAAGCGCTTGCGGTGATGCGGGAATGGAATTTCGGTGCGGCCGACTATGAGCGGACCAATGTGCACGGTTCGGGAATCTCGCTGGGCCACCCGGTGGGGGCGACGGGCGGACGGATGCTGGCCACGCTGGCGCGCGAGCTCAATCGGCGGCAGGCGCGCTACGGGCTGGAGACCATGTGCATCGGCGGCGGGCAGGGGCTTGCCGCCGTCTTCGAACGGGTCGCATCGAGATGACCGACCCCGGGCTGCCTCTGGACGGCCTCACCGTTGTCGAGGTGTCCAGCTTCGTCGCCGCGCCGCTGTGCGGCATGACCCTGAATCAGCTTGGCGCAGAGGTGATCCGGGTCGACCCGATCGGTGGTGCGTCCGACGTGCAACGCTGGCCGCTGTCGGCGGACGGTACGTCGATCTATTGGACGGGCCTGAACAAGGGAAAGCGTTCGGCCACCATCGATCTGCGCTCCGAAGACGGCCAGGCACTGGTCCAGCGCCTGATCGTCGAGGGTGACGGCATCGTCGTGACCAACGCGGCCGGGCTGTCCTGGCTGAGCCACGACGTCCTGGCGGCCAAGCGCCCCGACGTCATCCACGTCCAGCTACTCGGGCGCGGTGACGGTTCCACCGGCGTGGATTACACGGTCAATGCCGGCCTGGGCTATCCACTTGTCACGGGCCCGGCCGATCATGCCGGTCCGATCAATCACGTCCTGCCGGCCTGGGACGTGTGCTGCGGACTGTACGCCGCGCTGTCCGTCGTCACCGCCGTCCATCGCCGCGACAAGTCCGGGGCGGGGACGCGGATCAGCTTGGCGTTGGAGGACGTCGCGCTGGCCACCGCCGCCAACCTGGGGTTGCTCACCGAACCTCAGGTCAACGGGACGCAACGCGAACGGCTGGGCAACGCCATCTACGGCCAGTACGGGCAGGACTTCACCAGTCGCGACGGCGGCCGGTTCATGGTCGTCGCCCTGACCAAGCGGCACTTCCGCGATCTGGTCGAGGTCACCGGCACCCAGGACGCTGTGTCGGCACTCGCGGAGGCGCTCGGGGTGGACTTCGGGTCCGAAGGCGACCGGTACCGGTACCAGGACGTGCTGTCCGGGTTGTTCGCCACCTGGTTCAACGATCACAGCGCTGACGAGGTCACCGCCGCGCTGTCGAATACCACGGTGCTGTTCGAACGCTACCGCACCTTCGCCGAGGTCGCGGCGGGACCGAAAGTCACTGACAATCCGCTGTTTTCGCGGTTGCGGCAACCGGGCCTCGGCGACTACTTCGCGCCGGGCCTACCGGCCGCGTTCGACGGGGTCCATCCCGCCAGCGCGCCGGCGCCCGCCTTGGGACAAGACACCGCCGAGATCCTTCAGCGGTTGCTGGGGCTGACCACCGCTGACGTCGAGCGCCTGACGGACGCCAAGACCATCGCGGGCTGAGCAGCCGGAAGGAAACACAGCACATGACCAAACTCGCCCAGACGCTCGGGCTGACCGAAGTCCAGACCGAAATCATCGCCACCGTCCGGCAATTCGTCGAAAAGGAAGTCATCCCCAACGCGGTTGAACTCGAACGCGCCGACACCTACCCGCAGGCCATCGTCGACCAGCTGCGCGACATGGGTCTGTTCGGGCTGATGATCCCCGAGGAATATGGCGGCCTGGGCGAATCGCTGCTGACCTACGCCCTGTGCGTCGAAGAGCTTGCGCGCGGGTGGATGAGCGTGTCCGGGGTGCTCAACACCCATTTCATCGTGGCGTACATGCTGCGCCAGCACGGCACCGACGAGCAGAAGCAACGCTTCCTGCCGCGCATGGCGACCGGCGAGACGCGCGGCGCCTTCTCGATGTCGGAACCCGAGCTGGGCTCGGACGTCGCGGCGATCCGGACCCGGGCCCGACGCAACGACGACGGCACCTACACGATCGACGGCCAGAAAATGTGGCTGACCAACGGCGCCACCGCGACACTGGTGGCGACGCTGGTGCGCACCGACGAGGGCTCGGACAAGGCGCACCGCAACCTGACCGCCTTCCTGGTCGAGAAGCCGGTCGGCTTCGGCGAAGTCGTTCCGGGCCTGCGCATTCCGGGCAAGATCGACAAGCTGGGCTACAAGGGCATCGAAACCACCGAGATGATCTTCGACGGCTACCAGGCCGGCGCCGACGACGTCCTCGGCGGGGTCACGGGGCAGGGCTTTTTCCAGATGATGGACGGCATCGAGGTCGGCCGGGTCAACGTGTCGGCCCGCGCCTGCGGCGTCGGGCTTCGCGCTTTCGAACTCGCGGTGCGCTACGCACAACAACGCGAGACCTTCGGCAAGCCGATCGCCGAGCACCAGGCCATCGCGTTCCAGCTGGCCGAGATGGCGACCAAAGTCGAAGCCGCACACCTGATGATGGTAAATGCGGCGCGGCTGAAGGACTCGGGGGAGCGCAACGACGTCGCCGCCGGGATGGCCAAGTACCTGTGCAGTGAGTACTGCGCCGAGGTCACCCAGCAGAGCTTCCGGATCCACGGCGGCTACGGCTATTCCAAGGAATACGAGATCGAGCGGCTGATGCGTGACGCGCCGTTCCTGCTCATCGGCGAGGGAACCAGCGAAATCCAGAAGAACATCATCAGCAAGCGACTGCTCGCCGAATACCAGGTGTGAAACGATGAGCGTTCCGGATTTCGCTGCGCGGCCTCAACTTTCCGAGGACGTTGCACGCTTGATCCGCAGCAGGATCTTCGATGGCAGCTATGCCGCTGGGTCGTATATTCGGCTCGACCAGCTGGCCGCGGAGCTGGGCATCAGTGTCACACCGGTGCGCGAGGCGCTGTTCGCGTTGCGCGCCGAGGGCTTGATCGCCCAGCAGCCCCGCCGGGGCTTCGTGGTGTTGCCGGTCACCGGCCGCGACGTCACCGACGTGGCGAATGTGCAGGCGCATGTGGGAGGCGAGCTGGCCGCGCGGGCCGCGCTCAACATCACCGACGACCAGCTACGCGAACTCAAACAGATCCAGGCGCAGTTGGAGGATGCCTATGCCGGTGATGAGCACGAGCACACCGTGGGCCTGAACCACGAATTCCACCGGGCCATCAACATTGCCGCCGATTCGCCGAAGCTCGCGCAGCTGATGTCCCAGATCACCCGCTACGCGCCGGAATCGGTGTTTCCGGCCATCGAGGGCTGGCCCGAGCAGTCGATGAGGGACCATCGGCGGATCTTGTCCGCCCTGAAAAAACGCGACGGCGAGCTCGCGCGCGCGGCGATGTCGGAACATCTCGCCGCCGGCGCGGTTCCCCTGATCGATCACCTCATCGCGCACGGCGTGGTGGTGGAGGAATAGCCGCAGCCAGCTCTTGTCGCCCAGCCGGGCCGGGCCTACGCTGCGATCAGGGTGGGCGACGGACGGAGAGAACAAGATGCCCGCAACGCTTCGCGCATCGGCCCTATTCGTTGCAACGCTGACAGGCCTCACCCTCGCCGCGCCGGCCCGCGCCGACCAAATCGACCCGATCCCCGGCAACGGCGTGTTTGTCGTCGGGCCCGATATCGCGCCGGGCCTCTACCACACGGGCGGCTCGGGTTCGGCCTTCGGCGTGTGGATAAACAATGTGCCGACCCAGGACTCGATGTGTTCGTGGTTCACCTACAGCACGCCGGATGCGAACAAGGACCATGTGCTGCAGACGAATACCTCCATCGGTCCGATGTACGCGAACATCAATTCCGCGGTCAAGGCCTTCGAGTCGCAGAATTGTCAACCCTGGACGCGGGTCCCCTAAGGCTGATTCGCGTCGATCAACATCTGCCGCAGCCGGCGGACGTCGACCTTCCCGGTGCCGCCGCGCGGAACGTCGTCGCCGGAGTCCAGCAACAGCCACACCGTGGGTACCTTGAAGGCGCTCAGCAACTTACGCGCCGACGCATGAAGTTGGTCGCGGGTGAGCGCGTCGTCGCATACCACCGCCGCGCCGACCCGTTCGCCCGCTGCGCCGGGCACGCTGGTGACAAAGGCGTGGTCGACCCCGTCAATGGTGCGCAGCGCGCGCTCGACCTCGCTGGGATATACGGTCGCTCCGCTGACCTTGAACATGTCGTCGGATCGCCCGTGGTAGAACAGGAATCCCTGCTCGTCGAGGTGGCCGAGGTCACCGGTCGAATAGAAGCCGTCGGGGGTGAAGAGCTCTTCGCGCCGGCGCCCGCAGATGCCCCGCAGCGTGTGCGGTCCACGGATCTGGATCATGCCGGCGGTTCCCGTCGCGACGGGCATACCGCTTTCGGGGTCCACGATGCGGACTTCCATGCCGGGAAACGGCTTTCCGCAGCTGCCCCACGCCGTGGCGGGCATGTCCGTGTCGGCGGGGTAGCCGCAATACGGCCCGAATGCCTCGGTCATGCCGAACAGCGTCGCGCGCGCCCCGGGCCGAGCGCGCTGCTCGGGCGGCAACAGGGCTTCCAGGCTGCCGGGTCGCAGCGCCGAGAGATTCACGCCGACCGAGCCGGCGTGCCGCGCAAGCGCCTCGGCCTGATCGGGCCAGCCACGAAACAGGGTGACCCGTTCGCGCTCCAGCAGTCTCAGCGTGGTTTCGGGCCGGGGCATCTCTTCGGTCACCAGGGTGGCGCCGGCAAGCAGGACGGACAGGATTCCGCTACCGAACCCGCCCACCCAAAAGAACGGCATCGGCAGATACAGGCGCGTTTCGCCGGTGATGCAGCGCGCGGCCAGCCCCGATTGCACGGCGCCCAGCGCGTTGCCGTGGGAGTGCAGGACGCCCTTGGGAGATCCGCTGCTGCCCGAGGTGAACATGATGACCAGCGCGTCGGCGGGGGTGACCGTTTCGGTCATGGCATCGATGATCCGGCGGGCCCGGTCACTCGCGGGGGCGCTGTCGAGCTGATCGGTCGACCAAACCTGTTGCAACGCCGGAATTTCGGACTCGGGCACCGCCTTGAGGTCGTCGAGGTAGCGGTGGCCACGGAACTCCTCGACGCTCACCAGGAACTGGACGGCGGCGACCCGCAATTGCGCGACGAGTTCGCCGGCCTGCAGCAGCGTGCTCAGCGGCACCAGGACGGCGCCGATGCGTGTCAGGGCGACGGCGATCTGTACCCAGCGGGTGCCGTTGGGCATGATCAACCCGACCCGGGAGCCCTTGCCCACGTCCGCTTCCACAAACACGGCCGCCAGTTCCCTTGTGGTGGAGTCGAGTTCGCGGTAGCTGAGCCGCGACGTGGGATCGATCACCATCGGTGTATCCGCGTCGTGCCGGGCCCGAAACCGCACCAGTTGGTCGATGGTGCTAGGCATCGAAAAGCTTTCTCAGCCGCCGCGTGTCGACCTTGCCGCTGGACAACAGCGGGACATCGGCGCGGGACAGGGAGAGAAACCGTTTGGGAATCTTGTACGATGACAGCTCCGCCTTGAGCCGTTCCCGCACGGCCGACTCGTCGAAATCCCGCTGCACGACCACCGCCGCGACCAGCTCTCCCCGTTGGGTATCGGGGACGCCCACCACGTAAGCCTCGGCGCCGGTGACCCGGGTGATCGCCTGCTCGACCTCGGCCGCCGAGACGTTGGCGCCCGCCGTCTTGACCATCGCGCTGAGCCTGCCGACGAAATAGACGAATCCGTCGTCGTCGGTGCGCACTAGATCGCCGGTGTGAAACCAGCCGTCGGCGTCGAAGCACTCCTCGCGAGAGCGCTTGTAGTAGCCCTGCATCACGTACGGTCCGCGGATGCAGAGTTCCCCGACTCCGGAGGCGTCCTGATCGACGATCTTCGTCTCGAAGCCGGGCACGGGCTTGCCGAATGATCCCCGCCGCGTCTCGGGTTGGTCGGATTCGTCCTCGCTGATCAGGACGACGCTACCGGCCTCGGTCATCCCGAGCATGTTGTGCCGCAGCTCCGGGTCGGCGGGTCGGGTGTCGGGGGCCATGATCGGGTAGAGGTTGCCGCGCCGCATCGACGACAGATCACGCGCGTTGTAGCTGGGGTGCTCGGCGAGGTGAGCGATGCCGGCCGCGAACCCGTTGGTCATGGTGGGTCTTTCGGCCTCCAACAGGTCGAGCGTGGCCCCGGCGTCGATGGCGTTGGAGCAGACCAGGGTTGATCCGGCCACCAGGGTGGCCAACAGGCCGAACGCGAACCCGCCGATCCAGAAGAACGGCGAATTGCAGAACAGCTTGTCCGAAGCGGTCAGGCCGCGGATCGCGTTGAGGTTCCGCTGATGTCCGAGCAGTGCGGCATGCGTATGCACCACCCCTTTGGGGGCACTGGTTGACCCGGACGTGTAGACGATCGCCAGCGGATCGCAGTCGTAGACAACGTCTTCGCTCGCCCGCAGCAGCGCCCCGTCGACGCTGCCGGCCAGTGCGCGCACCGCGTCGTGCGCAAACGCCACGTGGCGCAGCTGCGGCACCGCGGCGCAAAACAAGCGGTCGCCGAAATCGAGGTCGGTCCGCGGAATCACCTCGGACAGTCGCTGCACATAGTCGTGAGACCGAAAAGACGCGGCGCTCAGCAGGATTTGGACGTCGCTGTCGACCAGCTGCTCGCGCAGTTCCCGGGCGGTGACGAACGTGGAGAACGGGACCACCACGGCACCGATTCGCGCCGCCGCCAGCATGCCGACGACGAAGTCGGTTCCGTTCGGGTGCAGGAGGCCCACATGGGTTCCCTTACCGGCGCCGAGGGCCATCAGGCCGCGGGCGAGCTCCGCCGACCGGTGATCGGCTTCGGCGTATCCGATGCGGTCGCCGTCGCAGACCAGCAGCGGGTGATCCCCGAGCGCCCGGGCCTGCTGTCGCAACGTCGCGGCGACCGTCACAGGATCAGCGCGCATGGTTGCGCGCCGCCGCGAGCTCGCGGAAGTGTTCCTGGATCGCGCCGAGATCGGGTTTGCCCGACGGCGTTCGCGGAATGGCGTCGACGATCGCGATCTCAGTCGGAATCTCATAGCGCGCCAAGCGCTCTCGCAGATGCACCACCAGCGCGTCGGCGTCGGCCGCACCCGGCTCGCGCAGTTCGACCATGGCGACCGGCGTCTCTCCGAGCCGCTCGTCGGGCCGGGCGATGACCGCCGCGCCGGCCACCGCGGGGTGGCTCTCCAGCGCGGCGCGAACGTCGTCGGGCATCACCTTGAAGCCGCCGCGGATGATCGCCTGGTCGGCGCGGCCGACAATCCAGAGGAACCCGTCGGCGTCGATGCGTGCCATGTCCGTGGTTCGCATCCATTGCGCGGCCGGTCCCAGCTGGCCCGGCTTGACCTCCAGCAGGCCGACTTCGTCTGGGCCGAGCGGTGTTCCGTCGTCGGCTACCACCCTGAGCTGGGCGTCCGGATTGGCCCGTCCGACGCTGCCTCGTTTGGCTCGCCAGTACCGCTGATGGTCGGGAAGGGTCCAGCCCGCCACGCCGCCCCCGAACTCGGTTGCGGCATAGGAGGTCAGCACCGGGATGCCGTACTTATCGGTGAAGGCGTCGGCATCATCGGCCGACAGCGGCGCCGTGCCGCAGGTGACGGCCCGGACGCTGTCCAGGTCGGCCGGCGACACGTCCGAGTGCAAGACCGTGCGCAGGGCCGCCGGTACCAGCGATACGGCGCGGGGCCGGTGGGTGCGCACCGCGTCGACCCATGCGTTCAGCTCGAATCGCTCCAACAGCACGAACGGTCGGGCCTCGGCGATGCATTGCAGCACGCGGAATACCCCGCCGATGTGCACCAGCGGCGAGTTCACGATGGCGACGCCGCGCCGCAGCTCGGTGGGTGCCGGCGCGCGGTCGGGTTCGGAGCCCATCACGCTGCGCGCCAACATGTCGTAGGTCAGGTCGATTCGCTTGGGTGGACCCGTCGTGCCGCTGGTCAACATGCGCACCGCGACACCGGTCGACGGGCCTGGCTCGGCGCCGGGTTGCCCGGACACGTCGACGTCGTCGGCCGGTCCCGAGATCGCGACCGTCGGGATGCCCGGCGTCACCAGCGCCGTCAGATCGTCGCGCTCGCCGACGATCAATCCAAGCTGCAGCCTCGCGACATCGGCCTTGGTGCGCTCGTCGCCGCGCGACGGGTTGATGACCACAACGGTTCCGCCGCCCAGCAGCACACCCAGAAAGGCCGCCACGTGCCCCGGCCGGTTGCGCAGCAGCATCCCGACCTCGGCGCCGGCGCTCAGGCCGGCGATGCGCTGCGCCAGGGTGCCGACCTGCTCCCACGAGATCCATTGGCCGCCATACTCGATGGCGCGTGAGTCTGGTTCGAGGTCGAGCACATCGGCGATGCGTTGGATGAGCGGGTGACGCGGCATCAGCGGATCTTCGGTGTGCGTTTGGTGGCCCCGTCGCCGGGAGTCTTCTGCGCGGCCAGTTCCGCGGTGCCCAGCGGGTTTCCCAGCCGGGTGTAGATGAGGCCCTGTTCCAGCGCGGCGCGATACGGCTTGTCCAGCGACTCCCAAATCGCTTTGACCGTGCCCTGAGTCGCCGTTGGCGGCTTTGCGGCGATGGTCGCCGCGATCTCATGGGCGCGGTCCCAGAGCTGGCCGGAAGCGACGACCTCGGAGACCAATCCGATGCGCAGCGCGGTGTCGGCGCTGACCCGCTCGTCGTTGCCCATCAGGGCGATGCGCAGCGTCTCGCCGAGGCCGACGCGGCGCATCAGGCCGATCGGCTCCAGCGCGCAAACCAGGCCGGCCGACACGTGGGAGTCGAAGAACGTGGCGTCTTCCGAGCAGATGACCACGTCGGATTCGTTGATGAAGTAGAACGCGCCGGCGGTGCACATCCCCTGGACCGCGCAGACCACCGGCTTCCACATTTTCTGCCATTTGGGACTCAGGGCTTCGCCGGGATCTTCGTGGTTCCAGATGTTTTCGGGCTGCCCATAGGGCGTCTTGATGTCCAGTCCCGCGCTGAACGCCCGGTCGCCGGCGGCGCGCAGCACCACCGCGTGCACGGACTCGTCGAGTTTGACCGTGTGCCAGGCGCGGGCCATCTCCTCACACATGGTGCGGTTGAACGCGTTCAGCTGCCCGGGCCGGTTCAGGGTGATGGTGGCGACGTGATCGGTGGCGTCGACCGCGAGCAGGATGGTTTCGAAACTCATCGGCTTGTTCACCGGCATTGCCAATTCGGCTTGCGCTTCTCGACGAAAGCCTTGGGCCCCTCGGCCGCGTCCTCGGTCCGCAGCACCCGCTCACGGAAGGTTTCGGCGAGTATCTCCGCCTCGTGCAGCGGCACATTCAGGCCCTTGAGGATCGCCAGGCGGGTGCCCCGGACGGCCAGGGGCGCATTGGAATTGACGATGTCGGCGATCTCGTGGGCCCGGTCCAGCAGGCGGTCGTGCTCGACGACCTCGCTGATCAGTCCCAGCTCATAGGCGCGCTCCGCGCTCATCCGCTCGTGCTTGCCCATCAGGGCCATCCGCAGGGCGATCGAGCGGGGCAGCACGCGGGATACCCGAACCAGTTCGCGGCCGGCCACCAGTCCGATGCTGACGTGCGGATCGAAAAAGGTTGCCTGCTCGGAGGCGATGACGATGTCTGTCGTGGTGACCCAATCCATACCGGCGCCACAACAGATTCCGTTCACCGCGGTCAGCACCGGCTTGGCCGTGGTGCGAAAGGGCGGCGTGCCCTCCTGCGGAGCCTCCCATTGGTCATACGTCGACAGGTACGGCCGCTCGTAGATCACCTTGCCGTCTTCGGGGATCTCCTTGACGTCGGCGCCGGTGCAGAAGGCGCGGCCGGTGCCCGTGACGATGGTCAGCCAGACGTTGTCGTCGTTTTCGGCCTCGTCGTAGGCGGCCCGCAGTTCGGTGATCATGTGCGGGCTGAGCGCATTGAGGGCGTCCGGGCGATTGAGGGTGATCGTCGCGGTGTGCCCGTCGACCTCGTACTTGATGGTGTCGAACGAATCAGTGGGCATCGGTCATCCCTTCGCTTTGCAGAGAACGTCGAGTGTGGGGCGTATGGACGAATTCGAGGCAGTTCCCGTGCGTAGGTCCCGCGCTCGACGCCCGAGAGCTAGCGTCCACGAAAATCCGGATCCCGCCGCCGCCGGAAGGCCTCCAAGCCCTCTTTGAAATCGCCTGTCCGGCAAGATAACTCCAGATTGAACAACTCCTGGTTCAGCGACTGGCCCAGCGTCGCATGCTGTCCGAAGTTCATGGCCTGCTTGGCCAGCCCGATCGCCGCCGTCGGACCGGAGGCCAGCCGGGCAACCAGCTCCTCGGCGGCGCGGTCGAGGTCGGGGCCGCTCACCGACTGGTGAATGAGCCCCCAGTCGGCCGCGTCGTTCCCGCTCACCTTCTCTCCGAGCAGCAGCATCCGCCGGGCCCGCGCCAGGCCGACGAGCCGCGGCACCAGCCAGGTGGACCCCGAGTCCGGGCTGAAGCCGCGGTCGAGGAACGGCTCCCAGAACACCGCGTCGTCGGCGGCCACGGTGAAGTCAGCGGCCAAGGCGAGATTGCAACCGAATCCCACGGCCCATCCGCGCACGCTGCACACCACCGGCAGCTGAATGCCGGCGACGAGTTCGATCACGCGGTGAGCGGCATGGGGAACCCGGCGCACCAGATCACCGGTGCGGGGACGTTGGCCGCCGGGATCGTTGGCGGCCACCCAGTCGGAGCCGGCGCAGAAATCGTCTCCGGCCCCGCGGAGGTGTACGGCGCGCAGCGAGTCGTCGGACGCGGCAACCGTCAGCGACTCGACCAGAGTTCCGATCATCAACTGCGTCAACGAGTTACGCCGGGATGGGCGATCAAGCGTCACCCGTAACACCGCACCGTCTCGGTGCACTGTTACCGACCCCTCGGCTCCGGCCGAGCCGGCCCCTTGACTCACCGTCGATCCGGCCTTTCTCCGCCGATACGGTTACCCATACAGTAGGCAATACGATTGATACGCTGTATAAGTTAGCAAGGATACGCTGCCTGCGAAACTACCCAGGTGAAAGAGAGAATCATGGCCCGCGCCGACGACGATGCAGAGCGTAAGCGATGAGGAGGAGTGGCGCCGATGGTCGCGCCGACGACGATGCAGAGCGTAAGCGATGAGGAGGAGTGGCGCCGATGGTCGCGCCGACGACAACGCCAGATTCGGCGAGGCGCCGCTTGACCAGACCGTGGCCGCCGCCGCCGCCATGCGCCGCCTGAGCTCGCTGCTGGTGTCGCTGGAACATCCGCACCCGGCGGTGGATGCCATGTTGGAGAAGTTCACCGAGTGGGAGCGCGAGTTGTCGGCCGCCGCGCCGGCGGACAACGCACCGCGCATCGGCGAACTGCCCGACGATCCCCGGCGCGTCTACCTCAATCACGCCACCGACATCGGCGCCTACAACCCGTGTTTCCCCGAGTACCGGTTCACCGAATTCGATGCCGAGAAGGCAACGGGAGGAGTCGAATTCCCGGTGATCTACGAAGGGCCACCGGGACTGGTGCACGGCGGATTCCTGGGCGTCTTCTTCGACTGCGTGATCCAGCACCACAATTGCGTCACCGGCCTTTCCGGCAAAACCCGGTCCTTGGCCGTGACGTTCCGCAGACCGACACCGGTGTTGACGGAGCTGCGATTCGACATCGCGCGCTCGGAAGGCGAACGGGGTATCACGTCGACCGCGCGACTGTGGCTCGACGACGAAGTGCTGTGTACGGGCGAGGTCAACACGTTGGCGTCACGGCCCGAGAAGCTTGCCGGATCGCGGTTCGGCAGGCGCCGAAAGGAGTCCGATAAATGACCGCTTCGAGCACCTCTGACGATCGCGTGCTCTTCGACATCGATCAAGACCGGCGCATCGCGACGGTCACGCTGAACAATCCCCAACAGCGGAACTCCTATGACGCCAGCATGCGCGAGGCCGTCGCCCGTTGCCTGGACCGGGTGGCCGATGACGACGACCTCACGGTGGTGTTGTTGCGCGGAGCCGAGGGGGTCTTCTCCACCGGGGCCGACATGAACAATGCGTACGGCTGGTACGGCGACAAGGCCAAGGCGTCCGACGATGCGGCAGCCAAGCGTCGCCCGAGTCAGCGTCGCCGACTTGCCGTGGACCGCAAGTCTTTTGGCTTCTATCACAATTTCATGGGTTTCCCCAAGGTCACGGTGGGGGAGATCGCCGGCTACGCGCTGGGTGGCGGTTTCGAGATGGCCCTGATGACCGATATCTCCGTCATCGCGCGGGACACCAAGGTCGGCATGCCGGCAACCCGCTTCCTGGGCCCAGCGCTGGGCAGCTTGCACATGTTCTTCCACCGGCTCGGGCCGGTGCTGGCGCGGCGCCTGCTGTTGACCGGTGACATCATCGAGGCGGGCGCGATCGAACATCTCGGAATCTTCACGGACACCTGCGATCCCGGCGCGGTGACCGCCCGGGCGCGCTACTGGGCCGAGAAGGCGGCGAAGATGCCGGCCGACGGGGTCGTCATCGCCAAGGAGGCGTTCCGGCTTGTCGAGCAGAGCCAGGCGTATCAGGGCGAGGAGGTCGCCAGCTACCTGTTCCACGCCTTCGGCACCAACCTGCAATTCGGGCCGGGCGAATTCAACTTCGTCAAGACCCGCGCCCAGCACGGCGCCAGGGAGGCCTTCCGGCTACGCGACGAGCACTTCTACGTGCCCGAACCCGAGGCGTGACAAGCGGTTTCGGTTAGGTCAGCGATTCGCTGGCGCCTTGGACCGACCTCGCGCGGTCGGCGACTTGCGCTGGCGGCTCGCCCCCGCCTTGCCTTTGGCTGCGTTGCTCTCGTCGATCAGCCTGCTGGCGTGATCGAGGATGCAGGTGAGGCCGTACTCGAAATTGGTCTCGTCCGGGGCGCCGATGCGGTGCCCGATTCGGGTGACTTGGGAAAGGAGCGGGGTCTTTTCGGGGTCGATGGCAACGGCGTCCTCGATGGCGCGGGGTCCGATATCCGACGACTGGTTTTTTTCGTACAGCCGTTGCAGCACCACTGATCCGCGGACGTGAACCGAAACCGCCGAATAGGTGTCGAACGCGTCCTCCGGCGACAAGCCGGCCTCCACCAGATTGGAAACTGCCTTTTCCATCTCCTGTGCGCCCATCCGTGCCGCTTTCGGAGACAGTGCCGCGCGAATCAGAATCAGGTCGCACAGAATTGGGTTGCCCATGAACGTCTTACGCATCAAGCGCGCGTGGTTGCGCAGGGTTTCCCGCCAGTCGCTGGCTTCGACATAGGGAGTGGCGAACACATACTTGCTCAGGGCGCGGTCAGTCATCGCGTTGAGCAGGTCGTCCTTCTTGCGGAAGTACCAGTAGATGCTCGTCACACCCACGCCGAGATGTTTGCCGAGCAGCGGCATGCTCAGGTTGTCGATCGACACCTCCTCGGCGAGTTCGAATGCGCCGCTGATGATGTCGTCGGGATTGATGGACCCGCGTTCGCGTCGCTGACGCTTATCGGCGGTTGCCTGTTTTGCCACTACGGGCACCTCCATCAAAATCTGTTTCGTGCATGAGGTCTGCCGGCCGCGTTGCCGGTAAAATCGAATTTACCGGCTCTTCGGTACTGACCTGCGTATACGCTTTCGTGTCGTAATTTCCCTCTGCTACTGTAATACCTATCGTAGGCTTTTTGGTAAATCGGCTGGACAGGCGAAAATGGCCAGGTTAGAGCTGCGGGTCAAGCAATGGATCTAGGGCTGGCAAATGCCGCCGCGGTGGTGGTCGGCGGTAGCCGCGGCATGGGTTTGGCCACCGCGCGCTGCCTTGCCGACGAGGGGGCCCGGGTAGCGGTCGTCGGGCGCAGCCGTGACGCGCTGGATTCCGCGGTGACCGATCTCACGCAACGGGGTAGCCCGGACGCCCTCGGGCTCGTCGCCGACATCGGCGACGACGCCGCCGTCGGCACGGCTTTCGGTGAGCTTTCCCAGCGCTGGGGCGGCGAACTCAACGCTCTGGTCATCACGGTGGGGCCGGGCGCCGCGGGTACCTTCGAGGATTTGACCGACGACCAATGGCGTCAGTCGGTTGAAGACGGGGTGCTGGGCATGGTGCGCTGTGTGCGGGCGGCGCTACCGCTGCTGCGTAAGGCGCAGTGGGCGCGGATCGTGAACTTCTCGGCGCACTCGACTCAGCGACAAAGTGTCATGCTGCCCGCGTACACGGCGGCGAAATCGATGCTGACGAGCGTATCGAAGAACCTGTCCCTGCTGCTGGCCAAGGACGAGATCTTGGTCAACGTGGTATCGCCGGGCAGCATCGCATCGGAATCACTGGTCGGCTGGGCGAATTCGGTCGGCGTCGACGGCCATGATCCCTATGCCCTGATGGAGGCCATCGGCAAGCATTTCGGTCATCCCGCGCACATGCCACGGGCGGGCCTCCCCGAAGAAATCGGCCCGGTCGCAGCGTTTCTCGCCTCGCGCCGCAACTCCTACATGACCGGAGCCAACATCAACGTCGACGGCGGTTCGGACTTCACCTGACTTCCCTGACCGTGGGTCGAAGAAATCGATTGGCAGACAGAAGGAGTCGACTGTGGCTACGGCAGCAGAGGCACGCGCGTGGGCGCCCGGCGCATTGCGGGGGATCGGTGACTCCCTCTACACCCCGTTCTGCGGGACCGACGGCGACGACATCGACTGGGACGCCTACCGGACACTGGTGCGCTACTGCGTCGGCGATCTCGGGCACCCGATGTTGTGGTGCACCAGCGGCATTGCCGAATTCTGGTCGCTGACCCTCGACGAGCGGAAACGCCTGCTGGAGGTTGCGGTAGAGGAGGCGCGCAGCATCAATCCCGGTGTGGTGGTGCAGGCCTGCACGGCGGCGATGTCGGCGAAGGACTGTTTGGAACTGACTCTGCACGCCCAGGAAGCGGGCGCCGACATCGTCTACATCCAGACGCCGATGATGGAGGCCCACGGCGGCGAAGGCGTGCTCCGCTTTTTCCAATACGTGGCTGCGCGCACGAATATCGCTCTGGGCATGTTCAATTCGCCGTCCTCGGGCTACGTGTTGACGCCGGCCGAGAGCGCACGCATCTACCACGAGGTGCCCGCGGTGTGCGCCACCAAGGAGGGCGCCTTCCGGCCGGCGGCCAGCCGCATGCTTCATCAGCTGGCGCCCGGTCTGGCCGTGTGGGAATGCGACAAAACGGTGTACCGGGCGGGGTGGCTGCGCGACGGGATCGTGTGCCCGGCGCAGCTGGGTACCTCGGGCTACCTGTTCGAGACGCCCGAGCGGCGATTGTTCTCCGAGTATTGGGATTTGGTGCAGAGCGACCAGCTCGTCGAGGCCATGGACTACGCCCGCGAATCCGGGTTGGATCAGTTCGACCTCGACGTCGGATCGTGGTGGACGTGCTATCCGGGGCGGGCGGACTACTTCACCCACTGGGGCGGCGCGTTCAAGTACGCCGCGTCGCTGCTGGGGTTGCCCATCGGCGCGTATCCACATTCCCGCCCGCCGCAGGCCAAATTACCCGCGGAGGCGAAGGCCCAGATCGAGCACGCCTACCAGCGCCTGGGTTTGATCCAAACGGTGTTGCAGTAGAAGGGATTACCACGCGAAGCGGGCCCGGTGAGGAACCGGGCCCGCTCGCTCAGACCGACCGTTTACTGCTGTTCGGCCCGCTCACGCTGCTCGTACGCCTTGGCCTTGCCGCGGGCCCTCTCGGCGGCGGCTTCCTTTTTCCCGGCGCTGCGCTGCGCATCCGCCTTGTCTTGTTGGGCCTTGCCCTCTTCGATCAGGTCGTTGCGGCCGATGATGATGCCGATGACCTGCTTGGTCCTCCCGAGGACGTCTTCCACGATGCCCCGGACGAGTTCGACCGGTCCGCTCTTGGTGTCAACCATTGCCTCTCCTTCCCCCATGTGATGATCGGCTCCTCTACGCGTTCCCGATCCCGGGGTCGACGCAAACATGGGTCAGCGTGTCGATCGCCACATCCCGTCGCCGCCCCTCGGCCTAGGGGTGGTCACGGCGCCAAGCGGACGCCCAAAATCGCTGTTTAGTCGCCGTTCACGGGGGTGTGGACGCAGTTGTGGAATGCGGTACCGATAGGTATACAGTATGGGTACAAACTCGCCAGTTGGTCAGCTATGAGGGGACGGTCATATGGGCGCCGCCGACCGTGTGGTCACCGATGAGGCGGTGCTGTATGAAACCACCGAAACCGGTGTTGCGGTCGTGACCTTCAACCGTCCCGAGCGCCTCAACGCCTGGGGCCCCGACATCTCGAGGGGCTTCTACGCAAGCATCGACCGCGCCGAAGCCGACCCCGCGGTGCGGGTGATCGTGTTGACGGGTGCCGGCAAGGGATTCTGCGCGGGCGCGGACCTGGGTGGCGCGGGATCCATCGACGAAAAACTCGGCGACGGCGACACCGACGTCACCAAGCTGGTCGGCGACCGCCACCCGCATTTCCTCACCGAGCTGCGCAAGCCGATCATCGCCGCGGTCAACGGCGCCTGCGTCGGGATCGGCCTGACGCACGCCCTGATGTGTGACGTCCGGTTCGCGGCCGCCGGAGCCAAATTCGCCACCGCGTTCACCCGGCGGGGCTTGATCGCCGAGTACGGCATCTCCTGGATCCTGCCGCGGCTCGCCGGCTGGGGCGCGGCGATGGACTTGCTGTTGAGCGGGCGCACGTTCTTCGCCGAGGAGGCCGCGCAACTCGGACTGGTCAAGGACGTCGTCGCGCCCGAACAACTGATGTCGCGCGCCCTGGCATACGCCGACGACATCGCGCGCAATTGTTCACCGGCGTCGCTGGCGGTCATCAAGCGGCAGGCCTACGGCGACGCGCTGCGCGATGTCGCCGATGTCAGCGCCCGCGCCGAAACACTCATGCACGAGTCGCTGCTGCGGCCCGACGTTGTCGAAGGCATCACCAGCTTCCTGGAGAAGCGGCCACCGCGGTTCCCGCCATTGGCCACCTAACCAGCCGGAAAGGAACATCATGACCACCCTGAACTATCGAGCGATCGACGTCGACAATCACTACTACGAACCGTTGGATTCGTTTACCCGCCATTTGGACAAGCGGTTCAAACGGCGCGGTGTCCAGATCGTCAGCGACGGCAAACGCAGCTGGGCCTTGATGGGCGACCGCATCAACCACTTCATCCCGAACGTCACCTTCGACCCGATCATCGTGCCGGGCTGCCTCGACCTGTTGTTCCGCGGCGAGATCCCGGAAGGCGTCGACCCGGCCTCGTTGATGAAGGTCGAGCGGCTCGCCGAGCACCCGGAGTACCAGAACCGCGACGCCCGGATCGCGGTGATGGACACCCAGGACATCGAGACGGTGTTCATGCTGCCGACGTTCGCGTGCGGAGTTGAAGAGGCGCTCAAACACGACATCGAGGCGACGATGGCCTCGGTGCACGCATTCAACCTGTGGCTCGACGAGGACTGGGGCTTCGACCGTCCGGACCATCGCATCATCTCCGCCCCGATCATCTCGCTGGCCGATCCGGTCAAAGCCGTCGAAGAGGTCGAGTTCGTGTTGGCGCGCGGCGCCAAGCTGGTCCTGGTGCGGCCCGCGCCGGTGCCCGGGCTGGTCAAGCCGCGGTCGCTGGGCGATCCCAGCCACGATCCGGTGTGGGCCAGGCTGGCCGAAGCGGGAGTGCCGGTGGGATTCCACCTCTCCGACAGCGGTTACCTGGCGATCGCAGCGCTGTGGGGCGGGAAATCGACTTTCGAGGGCTTCGGCGCGAAGGATCCGCTGGATCAGGTGCTCCTGGACGACCGGGCCATTCACGACACCATGGCCTCGATGATCGTGCACGGCGTGTTCACCCGCCACCCGAAACTCAAGGCGGTCAGCATCGAAAACGGGTCCTACTTCGTGCATCGGCTGATCAAGCGCCTCAAGAAGGCGGCCAACACCCAGCCCCAGTATTTCCCCGAGGACCCGGTGGAGCAGCTGCGCAACAACGTGTGGATCGCCCCCTACTACGAGGACGATCTGCCGGAGCTGGCCGAGGTCATCGGCGTCGACAAGATCCTGTTCGGTTCCGACTGGCCGCACGGGGAAGGACTCGCATCGCCGGTGTCGTTCGCCGAGGAGCTGAAGGGCTTCAGCGAGTCCGATGTTCGAAAGATCATGCGAGACAACGCCATAGACCTCCTAGGCGTCCAAGTCGGTTCGGCTGCTTGATTACCGGGGCGCGGTTACTTCCGTGAGCGAATGGACCATCGGCGCGGTGCTCGACGAGATCGCCGCCGTCATTGGCGACCGGACGATGACGGTGTGCGGCGACCGTCGCAGCACCTTCGCCGAGTCGGCGGACCGCACCCGCCGGCTGGCGAACTTCCTGGCGAGCAAGGGATTCGGCGCACACCGGGAGCGGGCGGAACTGCAGAACTGGGAATGCGGGCAGGACCGGGTCGCGCTGGTGATGCACAACGATCTGTACCCCGACATGGTCATCGGGTGCCTCAAGGCCCGGACCGTCCCGGTGAACATCAACTACTACTACACCCCGCGCGAGGTCGGTGAACTTCTCGATTACGTACAGCCCCGGGCGGTCATCTACCACCGGGCGCTGGGCGCCCAGTTCGCCGACGTCCTCGCCCGCGATGGCGCGGACTTGCTGATCGCGGTCGACGACGGCAGCGAGGCCCCGCACCTACCGGGTGCGGTGTCGCTGGAAGACGCCCTGGCGCAAGGGGATACCGACCAGCGCGTCGTCGGGTCGCCGGACGACTTGCTGATGATCTGCACCGGCGGCACGACCGGCCGGCCCAAGGGTGTGCTGTGGCGGCAGTCCGACATCTATGTGTCGTCGATGGTGGGGGCAGACCACGCCTGCGCTGAGGAGATTCACGACAAGGTGCGCGGGGCGGCCGGGGCGCCGTGGTTCGCCGTGTCGCCGCTGATGCACGCCGCCGGCATGTGGACGGCGTTCTCGGCGATCATGGCCGGCACGCCCGTGGTGATGTACGACACCGGCAAAAAGCTCGACCCCCGAACGGTTCTCGAAACGGCGCAGCGCGAGAAGGTCGGCTTGATGACCATGGTCGGCGACGCCTACGCGGCGCCGCTGGTGACCGAACTGCGCCGCGGCTCCTATGACCTGTCGTCGCTGTACGCGATCGGCACCGGCGGCGCCGCGACGAACCCGAAATACCAACGCGCCCTGGTGGAGTTGATCCCCCAGGTCACGGTGATCAACGGGTACGGCTCGTCGGAGACCGGGAACATGGGATTCGGCCACAGCCGGCGCGACACGCAAACCGACACGTTCACCCTGCGGGAGGGTGGACTGGTCCTCTCCGAGGACTACACCCGCTTTCTCCGTCCAGGCGAGGCCGAGGTGGGCTGGGTCGCCAGGGAGGGACGAATCCCGTTGGGGTACTTCAACGATCCCGACGCAACCCGCAAGACCTTTCCCGAGATCGACGGCAAGCGGGTGGTGATATCGGGCGACCGCGCCGCGCTGGAGGCCGACGGCACCCTGCGGCTGTTCGGCCGGGACTCGCTGGTGGTCAACACCGGCGGCGAGAAGGTCTTCGTCGAGGAAGTCGAAGAGGTGCTGCGCGCCCACCCGGCGATCGCCGACGCGCTGGTGGTCGGGCGCCCCAGCGAGCGCTGGGGAGAAGAACTCGTCGCCCTCGTCGAACTCCGGGCAGACGCCGCCGCGACGGCAGACGAGCTGCACACGCTGTGCACCACGCAACTGGCACGGTTCAAGGCGCCCAAGGAATTCCTGTTCGTCGAGCACGTCCAACGCTTGGGCAACGGCAAGGCCGATTACCGTTGGGCGAAACGTCACGCAACAGCAAAGGCGCCGATGTCCACATGAAAGCAATCGATTGCCTGGTCAACGTGCACTTCGGCGAGACCGAGAAGCAACCGACCTGGATGCTCAAGGTGCGTGACGACTACTTCAAGGGGCCGGAGTCCATGTTCGCGCCCGTCGAGCTGACCGAGTTGCTCGACGAAATGGACGCGCACGGCGTGCGCAAGGCCATCCTGATGGACAACCTCGCCAAGCCGTCGGTGACGGCGCGCAAATTCGTCGAGGACAAGCCCGAGCGGTTCGCCCTGGCCATGGGCGGGGTGAACCTGCTGCGGCCGATGCCCTCCCTGCGGGAGCTTACTGCCGTCGTCAACGACCTGCCCGTGGCGTATGCGGCTGTGGGGCCGAGTTTTTGGGGGGACGGCCAGTACCCGCCCAGCGACGCCGTCTACTACCCGCTCTACACCAAATGCGCCGAGCTCGAGCTTCCGCTGTGCATCAACACCGGCATCCCCGGGCCGCCCATCCCCGGGGAGGTGCAAAATCCGATCCACCTCGACCGGGTGTGCGTGCGGTTCCCGGAACTGAAACTGTGCATGATCCACGGCGCGGATCCCTGGTGGGACATCGCGATCAGGCTGCTGATCAAGTACGCCAACCTGCGCCTGATGACGTCGGCGTGGTCGCCGAAACGGTTACCGGAGAGCCTGCTGCACTACATGCGGACGCGCGGTAAGGGCAAGGTGATCTTCGGTTCCGACTGGCCTGTCCTGAAAATGCACCGCGTCGTGCCCGAGGCCGCCGCGTTGGACTTGCCCGCCGACGTCCTCGAAAACTATCTCTACAACAACGCCCAGGAATTCTTCTTCAGTGGCCAGGAGGAACGCTGAGTATGGACCGTTACGAACTACGTAGGCTCGACTACAGCCTGACGTCGGATCATGAGGCGTTGCAGGCCGCGTACCGCGATTTCTTCAAGACGCATTGCCCGATCGAGACCGTGCGCGCCGCGGAGGAGACCGGCTTCGACAAGAACCTCTGGGAGCGGTTGTGCGCCATGGGCGCAACCACGATGGCCGTGCCGGAATCCGCGGGCGGAGACGGCGCGACGCTCGTCGACCTGACGCTCGTGGCCGAGGAGATCGGCCGGTCGCTGGCGCCGGTGCCGTGGATCGACCAGGTCTGCGCCGCGCGCCTGCTGGCCCGACTCGGCGCGGCGGAACCCGATGTGGTCCAGGGCACGCGACTGGCCGCGTTCGATCCCCAGCACGACAGCGCCTCCGGGGCGCGGCTGCTGCCCACCGGGTCGATCGCCGACCAGATCGTCGTGCGCGACGGCGAGGACGTCGTCGCGCTGAGCTTCGGCACCCGCCCGGCGAAGGTGGACAACATCGGTCGGCTGCCGATGGCCTGGGTGGATCCGGCCACCGCCGACACCCGAACCGTCCTGGCCAGCGGCCCTGGGGCGGCGGCGGAATATCAACGCGCGCTGGATGAGTGGCGGGTGCTGTCGGCGGCCGCGTTGGTGGGCTTGGTGGAAGAGACCATGACCATCGCCGCCGAGTTCGCCAAGACCCGCTACACGCTGGGCGTGCCGATCTCGACGCTGCAGGGCATCTCCCATCCACTGGCCAACATCGCCATCACCGTGCAGGGCGGCCGCAATCTGGCGCGGCGCGCGGCCTGGTTCCTCGACAACGAGCCCGACGAACGCCCCGAGTTGGCGCCCTCGGCGTTCGTGTTCATGGCGGAAGAGGCGCCCAAGGCCGCGACCATGGCGGTGCATGTGCAAGGCGGTCTTGGTGTTTCGGCGGAGGCGGCCGCGACGGCCTATCTTGTGCGTGCCCGCGGCTGGGCACTGGCCGGCGGGGATCCCGGGGCCAGCGCGAAGTACATCGGCGAACTCGTCGCGGCGCGCGAAGGCAACTCGAGGAAGGGCGCATAGTGGATTTCTCACGTGTCACGCTGTCCGACGACGATCGGCGTTTCCTCGACGAAGCACGCGAATTCCTGCGCACCCATGTGACCGAGGACGTCAAGCGCCGGGACCGCGAGACTGGCGACAACTTCGACGAAGGGGTGCACCTGGCGCTGGGCGCCGCCGGATACCTGGAACGCGAATGGAAGCCGGAAGCCGAAGGCGGCTTCAGCCGCGTGCATCGCCGCATCTGGGAACTCGAGAAGCGGCGCGCCCACGTGCCCTGGGTGACCTGGGGCACCACCGCCATGGTGGCGCGTTCGGTCGCGCGGTTCGGGTCGAGCGAATTGCGGGACGAGGTGCTGCCGGGCGTCTTCAGCGGGCACGTTCGGCTGTGCCTGGGCTACACCGAACCCGAGGGCGGATCCGACATCGCCACCTGTAAGACCCGCGCGGTGCGGGACGGGAACGGCTGGATTATCAATGGCTCCAAGATGTTTACCACCGGTGCCCACAACTGCCGGTACGTTTTCCTCATCACCAACACGGACCCGACTGCCCCCAAGCACAAGAGCCTGACCATGTTCCTGGTCCCGCTGGACTCCCCGGGCATCGAGATCCAGGGCATCCGCACCGTCGATGGCGATCGCACCAACATCGTCTACTACAGCGACGTGCGCGTCGACGACAAGTACCGGCTGGGCGACGTGAACGCGGGCTGGACGGTGCTGCGCGAGCCGCTCAACGTCGAGCACGGCGCGGTGGCGGCCGCCCCCGACGGGCTACAGGACGTGTCGATCATGATGCATCAGGCCGGGTTCATGGCCGACGCGCTGGACAAGGCCGCGGGTAAGGTGTCAGAGCGGGATCCGAACGGGCGCAGGCTCATTGACGATGCGGCGGTGGCGTACCGGTTGGGGCGCAGCGCCGCGCGCATGGAAGCGGCGCTCAGTGCGCCCAGCATTTTCGGCCGTGTCGCCCTCGCGCAGACGATGCGTGACATCTCCCCGGACCTGATGGACATCCTCGGCACGGCGTCCGCGCTGCCGATCGGCACCGACGGCGCGGCCGACGACGGCGCCGCGGAGTACGTGTTCAGGTTCGCGCCGCTGGTCGGGATCTACGGCGGCACCCTCGAGGTGTTCCGCAACATGATCGCGCAGTACGTGCTGGGCCTGGGCAAGCCGGCCTACGCGCCGGTCGCGCAGAAGGCTTCCTAGCGCTCGGCGGGCTTAACCTGTGCCGGCGAGGGCGGGCGGGTTGACGGCGTCCGGGTCGGGGTTGGCGATCGGCAGGCCCATGAACCGGCGCGCGTTGTCGCCCATGAAGTCATAGGTGCGCCGCTCGTCCATGTTGTCGGCGTATTTCCAGAAGCCCTTGGGTTCGGCGAGGCCTTCGGGGTGCGGGTAGTCGGAGCCGAACAGCACTCGGTCCCATCCCACCGTGTCGACGACGTCGGCCACGCAACCCTCCCAGAACGGGCTCACCCAGATGTTGCGGCGGAACACGTCGTGGGGATGCTCCGGGAAGTTCTGTGGCATCTTCTTGTATAGGTCTTCAAAGTCGTTGAACAACGGGAAGATCCACGAACTGCCGTTCTCGACGCTGGCGATGCGCAGCTTCGGGAACCGGGTCAGGGTCCCGTGGCAGATCAGGCTGGTGATCATGTCGGCAATTTCGCGGTGCCCCAGCACCATCCAGCGAAATGCGCTCATGGCCATGAAATTCTGGGTGTGGGGCGGTTCCCACGTGCCGACGTAATCGTCCAGCGGAGGGTAGCTGGCATGCAGCACGATCGGCAGGCCCGCGGCCTCGACATCGCGCCAGAACGGGTCGAATTCGGGCAGCGCCGGCGACCGCCAGCCGTGGACGCCGTTCACGGGACCCGGTTTGATCAGCGCGGCGCGGACGCCGTTGGCCAGAAGGTAGTCCAGTTCGCGCTGCGCGGCGTCGACCTCAGACAAGTTGATGATGGGTGTGGAGAAGACGCGGTCGCCGTAGTTGTAGGTCCAGTGTTCGGCCATCCACTGGTTCAACGCGTGGATGATCGCCAGTGTGAGCTCGGGGTCGTCGGCCGAGGAGTGCTCGACCAGGCTGGCCAGCGTGGGGTAGTTCAGCGCCTCGACGACACCCTGGCGGTCGAGTTCGGCCACCCGATCGACCGGGTTACGGGTCGCGGCCGGCGCCGCGATGGCCGGTCCCTGCATCTCGCGCAACGTGAGGCCCTCGGTGTTTTCCCCGGCGAAGAACTTCTCGTGCGCGCCGGGGGCCGCGACGCGTTCGAACGTCGGGTTGGGGATGAAGTCACTGACCTTGTTGTTGATCACGATGCGGGTTTGCCGCCCGATCTGGGCGAATTGGACGGCCCGCGAATACCTTTCCGGAAGGTATTTCGTCAGCGCTTCGGGCGTTTCGTACATGTGCTGGTCGGCGTCGAAGATCGGCGCTCCGGTGAATTGAGCCATCGGAAAAGGTGCCCTTTCGTTGCGCGAGCAGACGCAGAATCGCACGTTCGAGACGCGAATCGTGCGATTCTGCGTCTGCTCGCGCTAGGTGGTCAGGATGGTGGCCGCGGCGGTGCCGGGCGCACCGTAGAGCTGAGCGAATCCGACGCGTGGTTCACCGGCCACCTGACGATCGCCGGCTTCGCCGCGGAGTTGGCGCACCAGCTCGTGAATTTGCCGCAGGCCCGACGCCCCGATCGGTTCGCCGTTGGCGATCAGCCCGCCGTCGGTGTTGACCGGCATCGAGCCGGTGATCTCGGTGGCGCCGTCGGCCAGCAGCTTCTCCTGCTCGCCGTCGGCGCAGAAACCGCATTCGGCCATGTGGATGATCTCGGCCCCGGCGTCGGTGTCCTGCAGCTGAATAACGTCGACGTCTTCCGGTGCCACACCGGCCTTTTCGAACGCGGCCTTCGCGGCATACACGGTCGGCGCCACGTCCTCGTCGACCGGGGCGAAGGTAGTGTTCACCTCGTAGGCGCCGTAGCGACGGGTGCGTACCTCGACCGCCCGCAGGAAGATCGGCTTGGCGGTGTAGCGGTGTGCGATGTCGGCGCGGCACATGACCACGGCGGCGGCGCCCTCGTCGGGCGCACAGAACATGTACTGGGTGAGCGGGTAATTCAGCATCGTCGAGTTGAGGATCTCGTCTTCGGGAATCGGTTTGCGCCGAAACGCGTTGGGGTTCCGCGCGCCGTTGCGGAAGTTCTTGGCCGCCACCTTGGCCAGCGTCTGCTGGGAGATGCCATGCTCGTGCAGGTAGCGGTTGGCTTTCATGCCGAAGAACTGGGTGGTGAGGTACTGACCGTTCTCGGCGTACCAGCGTGGCATCCCGACCAGGGCCGGGTCCTCGGTGAACGCCCCGCGTGGATGCTTGTCCAGGCCGACGGCAATTCCGATGTCGTAGTCGCCCAACCGGATTCCGTCGGCGCAGGCCTTGGCGGCGCTGGCAGCAGTTGCGCAGGCGTTGAACACGTTGGTGAAGGGGATGCCCGAGAGCCCGACCATGCCGACGATGGCATCGGGGTTGGCGACGGTCCAGCTGCCCCCGGTGGCGGCCTGGATGTCCTTCCACTGCACGCCCGCGTCGTCGACCGCGAGCCGAATCGCGTCGACGCCCATCTCCATCGCGGACTTGCCCTCGAAGCGACCGAAGGGGTGCAGGGCCACGCCGATGATCGCGACGTCATTCATGGCGCCACTCCTCCTCATCACTTCGTTCTGCATCGTCGTCGGCGCGATTCATGCGCGCCACTGCTCCTCATTCATGCGATGGCTCCTGAGTCTTTGAGTTCGGCGATGCGGTCCCAGTCCATCCCGAGTTCCATCAGGACGATTTCGGTGTGCTCGGATGCTTGCGGGGCCCGGGTGGTAACGAGCGGTTCGTGGTTGAACTGCACCGGCCCGCGGACGACCTTGAATGGTGCACCGCCGTCGTTGGACTCGACTTCGACGATCATGTCGTTGGCGACGGCTTGCTCGTCGTCGGCCAGATCGAGGAGGCTCTGGAACGGCGCCCACTGGCCTTTCATCGTTTTCAGGTGCTGTCGCCAGTAGTCGAAGGGCTTGCCGGCGAAGGCCTTTGCGATCAGCTCGGCGGCAGCGTCGGCGTTTTGGATCAACGGCAGCACGTCGCAGAAACGGGGATCGTCGGCCGCCTCGGGGATGCCGAGGTGCTCGAAGGTGTCGCGAATGTAGCCCGTCGGGCTGACGATGCACAGGTTGATCGTGCCACCATCGGAGGTTAAGTAGTTGCCCAGGAAGGGATTCACCGATGCGGCCGCGGATCCGGGCATCGGGGTGCGCATGACCTCGCCGGTTTCCATGCCCTGCGTCACGCTCGCGCCCGCCGCCCACCACGCCGTGCTCAGCAACGACACGTCCAGCTCGAGCGCTTCGCCGGTCCGCTCGCGGTGTAGCAGCGCGGCCGAGATGCCGCCGGCGATGAACATGCCGCCAATGGAGTCCCCGAACGCGGGAATGCCCTGTCCCAGTGCACCGCCCAACTCCTCGGGGGTCAGCGCGTACCCCACCCCGCTGCGCGTCCAGAACGCCGTCCCGTCATAGCCCCCGACGTCACGCTCGGCGCCCTTGTCGCCGTAGGCCGAGCCGCGCGCATACACGATGTTCGGGTTCACCGCGCGGATGTGCTCCACGTCGAACTTGTGCTTCTGCCGCTGCGCGGGCATGTAGTTGGTCAGGAACACATCGGCGGACTTGGCCAGTTCGTAGATCACATCCTGACCGCCCGGCGTGGAGACGTCGATCCCGACGCTGCGCTTGCCCCGATTGGGATGCTCTATCAGCGGATGCCGGTCGGGATTGAGCTGGAAGCCACCCATGTTGACGAAGCCACGCTGAGTATCGCCGCGCGCCGGATGCTCGACCTTAATGACGTCGGCACCCCAGTCGGCGAGGATCGCGCCGGCGGCGGGGACGAACGTGAACTGCGCAACCTCGAGGACCCGAAAGCCCTGCATTACCTTGACCATTCCCGGGACCCTACTTCGCGTCGAACGTAACCGGAAGCGCGGTCGGCGAACGGAACGGCTGACCGTGGACATGCGGATCGTCATCGGTGAGCAGCTTGATGTTGGTCACCCGATCCAGCAGGCATTCGAGCGCGACCCGGGTCTCCATGCGCGCGAGGTGCAGACCCAAGCAGGTGTGCTCCCCGGCGGCGAACGAGATGTGCGGCACGTGCGCACGGAAGATGTCGAACTCTTCCGGGCGCTCCCAGCGGTGTCCGTCGCGATTCGCCGAGCCGATGCAGAGGTCGACCACCGAGCGGGCCGGGATCGTGACCCCTTCCAGTTCGGTGTCTTCGGAGGTGAACCGCTGCACCGTGGTCAACGGCGTCTCGAAGCGCAGGCCCTCCTCGATCGCCGGTGCGATCAGGGTGCGATCGGCCTGCACCGCGGCGAGCTGCTCGGGGTGGGTGAGCAACAGGAACAGCAGGTTGCCCGAGGACCGATAGGTGGTTTCCAGCCCGGCGGGCAGCAGCAGGCGCAGGAACGAGTAGATGGCTTCGTCGCTGAGTTTTTCGCCGTCGATCTCGGCGGTGACCAGGTCGCCGATGATGTCCTCGGTCGGCTCGGCCCTGCGCGCTTCGATCTGCTCGAGGAAGTAGTCCTTCAACGCCGCCGACGCTTCGAAGGCGCGTTCGTATTTGACGGCGTAGCTGATCAGTTCGACCGCGCGTCGGTGAAACATGGGCAGGTCGTCTGCCGGCAGACCCAACAGGGTGGCGATGACCCGGGTGGGAAACTCGAAGGTGAATTGGCGGACCAGATCGGCCCGGCCGGAGTCGATGAACTCGTCGATGAGGGCGTTGCAGATCGGCCGGACGACGGTGGGTTCCCAGCGGGCCAGGGCCTTGGACTTGAACGCCGCGGACACCAGGTTGCGGTGGTCGCGGTGTTTTTTGCCCTCCATCGCCAGGATGGTCGGCCCCATGAACAGGCCGATGGTGGTGTCGTACATCGCCGAACTGAACACCCGGCCGTCACGAAACGCCTTGTTCACCGCGTCGAAGGACACCGCCGCGAAGGACCGCTTGGGTCGCAGCGACTCGGGGGTCTTGGAGTAGTCCATGACGGTGCCGTGGAAAACCCCGCCCTCGCTGCGCTTCCGCGCGAAGTAGGGGTACGGGTCGCGCAGGTAGTCGCCCGGCTTGTCGCCGGTGACGGCATCCTGAAGCTGACTTTCCACGGCTGCTCTCCGGCTCGGGTACACGGTCGTACTGTAAAGATTACAGTAGACTATATCGACGCGGCTACGGCTGCCGTAAGCTGTGCAGCCATGGGTTCAGTTGGCCAACAGGTTGACGGTCCGGCGGGGCGGCGGCAAGCCGATTTACGGGCGATGCTGGACCGGCAACGGCGCTCCTTTGTGGCCGAGGGGCCGCCCACCGCCGCGGTCCGGCGCAACCGTATCGATCGGCTGATGGCGCTGCTGCTGGACAACAGCGACGCGTTCATCGATGCCATGGCCGCCGACTACGGCACCCGGTCCAAGGCGGCCTCGTTGTTCACCGAGATCATCGGGATCACTTCTGTGGTCGAGCACACCAGATCCCATGTGGCGCAATGGATGCGTCCGGCCAAACTGATGCCCGCCGCGCGGCTGTGTGGCCTGCGGGCCGAAGTCGAGCCCACCCCGCTCGGCGTCGTCGGCGTGATCGGTCCGTGGAATTTCCCGGTCAACCTCGTGGTGCTGCCCGCGTCGGCGGCGTTCGCCGCCGGCAACCGGGTGATGATCAAGATGTCGGAGATCACCGCGCATACCGCGGATCTGATGGCGGCGACCGCGCCCAAGTACTTCGACCCGGCCGAGCTCGACGTGGTCACCGGTGGCGCCGACGTCGCGGCCGCCTTCGCGGCGTTGCCGTTCGATCATCTGTTCTTCACCGGCTCGCCGTCGGTGGGTGCGTTGGTCCAACGCGCGGCCGCCCAGAACCTCGTTCCGGTGACCCTGGAACTGGGCGGCAAGAACCCCGTGGTGGTTGCGCCGGGCGCCGACATTGCGCGATCGGCGGCGCGCATCGCGCGGGCCCGGATGGTCAACGGCGGACAGGTATGCGTCTGCCCCGATTACGTCATGGTGCCCGACGACCACCTCGACAGCTTCGTCGACACCGCCCGCGAAACGTTGCGCGGGATGTTCCCGACGGTGATCGCCAACGCCGACTACTGCTCCAGCGTCAACCAGGCCAATTTCGACCGAGTGGTACGACTGATCGACGACGCGCGGGCACACGGCGCCCGCGTGGAAACGATTGGCCCGGAGGGCGAGTCGCTGCCCGACCGCGCCAGCCGCAAAATTGCGCCCACCATTGTCCGCGACATCGACGACCGGATGCGGATCGCCGACGAAGAGGTCTTCGGCCCGGTGTTGACCGTCATGGGCTACTCCCGTCTGAACGAGGCGATCGACTACATCAACGGGCGGCCGGCGCCGCTGGTGGCGTACTGGTACGGTCCCGACGACGAGAATTTCCGCAGCTTTGTCCGCAACACCCGCAGCGGCGGCGTCGCCCGCAACGACTTTGCGGCGCAGATGATCCCATCCGCGGCGCCGTTCGGGGGAGTGGGGCGCAGCGGGATGGGCGCCTATCACGGCAAGGCCGGGTTCGACACCTTCAGCCATTACCGCACCGTGGTCGGCAATGACCTGCCGTTCAGCATCACCGGAACCGCGGCGCCGCCGTTCGGCAGTTCGTTGCGGTTCTACGCCAACACCGCCCTGCGAATCGCGCGGGCCCGCACGCACCGCCGCCTCAAGAAAGTTGCGAAATGACCGTCGCCTTGGAATTCGACCCGTTCTCGGAGGACTTCTTCAACGGGGCGTACGAAACCTACCGACGGATGCGTGAGGAAGCCCCGGTCTACTACAGCGAACGGTACGACTTCTACGCGCTGAGCCGCCACGTGGACGTCGCCGCGGCGTACAAGAACTTCGAGACGTACTCGTCGGCGCGCGGCGTGGACCTCGCGGCGGTGCGCTCCGAGGAACCGATGGGGCACAAGTCGATCATCATGGTGGACCCGCCCGAGCACCGGCACATGCGCGGCCTGGTCAACAAGGTGTTCACGCCGCGCGCGATCGAAGCGATGCGCCCGCTGGTGACCGGACTGGTCGACCGCTATCTCGACGCCACCGACCCCGCGGGATTCGATGTCGTCCAGGATTTCTCGGCGTTGTTCCCCGTCGAGGTCATCACGACGATGCTCGGGGTGCCGGAAGAGGACCGTCAGCAGATCCGGCTGTGGCTCGACACGTTCCTGCACCGCGAGCCGGGCGAGGTCGAGATGTCGGAGGCCGGCGTGCAGGCCGCGACGCAGATGGCGATCGCCTACTACCAGTTGGTGAAGGAGCGCAGGGCCGCCCCGCGCGACGACATGATCAGCGCCCTGGTGGCGGCCCGCGTCGAGCGCGAGAACGGTGAGCTCACGGCCTTGGACAATATCGAAATCGCCCAGTTCGCCGTGCTATTGGGTGGGGCCGGCGCCGAGACGGTGACCAAGCTGGTGGCCAACGCGGTGGTGCTGTTTGCGCGCCATCCCGAGCAATGGCAGAAACTGCTCGACGACCGCAGCAAGGTCCCCGCGGCCGTCGAAGAGGTGCTGCGCTACGAATCCCCGAACCAGTACAACGTGCGCTGCTCGCGCGAAGACGTCACCCTGCACGGCGTCACCATCCCCGCCGGCAAGCCGGTGTTTTTGCTGCTGGGTTCGGCCAACCGTGATCCCGACGCGTGGACGAAGCCAGAGGTCTTCGACATCGAGCGTGACCGCACCGAGGCGCAGAACCTCGGATTCGGGTACGGGATCCACAGCTGCCTCGGGGCGGCGCTGGCACGCATGGAAAGCTCTGTCGCACTGCAGAAGCTGCTCGATCACATGCCCCACTATGAGGTGGACTGGGCGGGCTGCCGTCGTGTCAACATGCAAAACGTCGCGGGCTGGAACAACGTCCCGGTGCGGGTATTGCCGTAGTCAGGCGCCGGCGCGCCCCGAACGCGAATTCGTCACCCTCGCGGCATAGGCCTGCACCGCGGCGTAGTGCGCGCCTAGCAGCCGGGGCATCGCCGCCATCACGCGCCCGTCGGGGCCGATGAGGATCCTCGCCCGGTTCTTCTCGGCCCCACGCAGAATGAGGCGGGCGGCCTTCTCGGGGGAGGTGATTGCCGCGCGCGCAAAGAGTTTGGCCGCCTGGTCCGGGTCCTCCGTCTCGGCGGCGCGCATGTTGGCCCCGAAGTTGGTTTTGACCACCCCGGGGTGCACGCAGTGGACGGTCACCGGGTGACGTTCGATGATCATCTCTTGGCGCAGCGCCTCGGTGAAACCGCGCACCGCGAACTTCGCGGTGCTGTAGGCGCCTTGGTAGGGCACCGCGATCAATCCGAAGGCACTGGACAGGTTCACCAACCGCGACGGGTGCTGGGCGGAACCGGCCTCGACGAGTTGCGGCAGGAAGGCCTTGGTGCCGTTGACGACCCCACCGATGTTGATGCCGATGAGCCAGTCGAAATCTTTCCACGACATGTCCGCCACGCTCGCGAACAGGTCGACTCCGGCGTTGTTGAACAACATCGAGGCGGGCCCGAGTTGCCGGTGCACGTCTTCGGCGAAGCCCAGCACCGCGTCCCGGTCCGCCACGTCGACCCGGTACGGCGTGACCTGGCCCGGCGGGCTCGTTGCTTGCGTCTCGCTGAGGCCCTTTTCGTCGATGTCGGCGGCCGCGACATGCGCCCCGCCGCGAGTGAGAGCCTGCGTCAGTGCGCGGCCGATGCCGGAGCCGGCGCCCGTGACGACAGCGATACGCCCGTGATAGTTCATGGATTCCCTGCCTCGACAATCGTGCGGATCCGGTCCACCGAAAGTTCGAGGTTCGCTTGAAGATCTTTACGTCGATCCCGGATGAACAAGAAGAGGCGCTCGAACGCCACTGCAGCCCATGGCAATGGGACACACATCCGGACGACTTCGGTGAGGCGCGATGTGCCGGCGGTGGAGCCGGGTTCGATGAGATATGTCCACTGCGTCCAGTCCCCGCCCATGGCCTGAACGACGAACGAGAACCGTTGTCCCGGTGCGGCTTCGGCGACGACCGCTTCGGTCCGCCACCGCCCCAGCCGCCTTCGGTTCCAGGCCCGAAAACGGTCCGGAGCCAGCCACTGGGCACGCACGGTCTCCGGGCTCCACTCCGGGATCCGCGTGACGTCGGAGACGACGGCGTACACCTGTTCCGCGGAGGCTCGCACCTCGGTCGATGCCGTCAGCGTCTCGTCCTTCTGCAGCAGTGACATCGCTCAGCCATTCACCGCCTGCTCACGCGCCCACCGATAGTCGGCCTTGCCCGACGGGCTGCGCTCGATGACCGGACGGAACACGATCGCCTTGGGCAGTTTGTAGCGCGCCAAAGTGTTTGAGGCGTGGGCCACCAGCTCGTCGGCCTCGGCGCGGGCGCCCTGGGCCAGCGCCACGACGGCGACGACCTCCTGGCCCCACCGTTCGCTCGGCCGCCCGGCGACCACCACGTCGGCCACGGCGGGATGCGACGCGATGGCCGTTTCGACCTCCTCGACGAAGATCTTCTCGCCGCCGGAGTTGATGGTCACCGAGTCGCGGCCGAGCAGTTCGACGGAGCCGTCGGCGCCGTGGCGCGCGCGATCACCGGGGACGGCGTAGCGAACGCCGTCGATCACCGGAAAAGTCTTGGCGGTCTTGGCCGCATCGCCCTTGTAGCCGAGCGGAACATACCCGCGTTGGGCCAGCCAGCCCATCCCCTCGTGCCCGGGTTCCAGGATCGCCGTCAGATCCTCGGCGGCCACGAACGTGTCCGGCCCGGCGTTGAACGTGCCGGTCGCGACCGCCCCCGAGGTCGACATGTGGTGCATCTGCGCCCCGGTCTCCGACGACCCGACGCCGTCGACGACGACGGCGTTCGGCAGCACTTCGATCAAGCGCTGCTTGACGTACGGGGTCAGCAGGGCGCCGCCGTTGGCGACGACCGCCAACGACGACACGTCGGCGATCCCCTTCTCGATGGCGGCGACCAAAGGGCGGGCCATCGCGTCACCGACCACCGTCACCACCGCGACCTTTTCCCGCTCGATGGTGCGAACCACGTCGTCGGCGTCCAAATGATCGACGACCGTGGGAAAGACGACGGATTGGCCCGTGGTGATCGCGGTCATCACGCTCCACTGGGCCGCACCATGGATCAGTGGCGGCAGGATCATCAGCTTGGCGCCCGGCCCCGCGGCCGCGCGCTCCACGATCTCGTCGATGGACTGCGACGGCTCGCCGGTCATGAGGTTGCGCCCGCCGAAGGACGTCATGAAGATGTCGTGCTGGCGCCACAGCACGCCCTTCGGCATGCCGGTCGTGCCCCCGGTGTACAGGACGTACAGGTCGTCGGCGGAGTGCTGCACCGGCGGCGGTTCCGGGGACACGGATGCCAGGGCGGCCTCGTAATCGATTGCGCCGTCGAGCAAGTCGTTGCCCGAGGCGTCGGCGATCTGGATCAGCACGCGTAGCTGTGGCAGGTCGGGGAGGATCTCGGCGACGCGCGGTGCGAACGCGGCGTGGTAGAGCAGCGCGGTGGCCCCCGAGTCCGCCAGCAGATACTGCAGCTCGCTTTTCACATAGCGGAAGTTGACGTTGAACGGGGCGACCCGCGCCTGGAAGCTGCCCAGCAGCGCCTCGACGAATTCGTTCCCGTTGTAGGCGTAGAGGCCGAGCAGGTCTTGGCCCACCTCGTGGCCCGCCAGCGCGTCGCGCTCGGTGTGACACCCCAGCCCCTGCGAGTGCAGGTAGGCGGCCAGCCGGTTGGAGCGGTCGATCACCTGCGCGTAGGTGTACCGGCGATCCCCATGGATGATGAGTTCGCGGTCGGGGATGGCCGCCGCGACGGCCTTCGCGACGGCAGGCACCGTGAATGTTGTTGTGGTGTCGGACATCATGCCTCTCACGGCTGGTGGGGTAGCAGGCGAACCATCAGGCCGTTGGCTTCGCTGAGCAACGTGCCGTCGGCGTCTGTCATAGTAGCGTCAATGAAAACTTTCCTGCCCTCGGCTTTGGTGATGCGCCCCTGAGCGCTCAGCGGCTGGTCGATCGGGGTGATATTCCGGTAGTCGACGTGCAGGTAGGCCGTGCGTGTCGGCCGGATATCCGCGCTGGACACCACCATGCCGAACAACCAGTCGTAGAACAGCGGGATCATGCCGCCGTGCACGGCCCGGTTCCCGCCGATGTGCGAGGCGGTGAAATGCCCGGCCATCCTCACACCGTCGGGGCCGGACTCGGTCACCATCCAGGGCGGCAGGAGGGGATGGGCCAACCCGGGCAGGGTCAGCACCCGGCCGGCCACCGCTTCGATCTCCGGGACCTGGTGGCCGTCCAGCAGCGCGCAGGCGTTCTCCAGGTGCGCGGTCGCGGCGGCCCACAGCGCGGGGTCCGGCTTGGTGGACACGGTCAGGTCCTGCAGGCGACGCAGCGCGGCGACGAACGGGCCCAGCTCGGCGGGAGCGTCCTCGACGGGCTTGACGTCGGGGAACCCGCCGCGAACTTCCGGAGCGGTATCGGTCATCGGGCTCCCTTGTCCCAGGCCTGCAGCAGATCGTCGGTGCTGGTTACGGTGGCCAGCAGCGACAGCGTGTTGGCGATGATCGCTGCACCATAGTCGGCGGGGACGCCGGCCACGGCGTCGCGGGGCAGGACCACCCGGTAGGCGGCGTTGACCGCGTCCATGACGAGGTTGGGAATCGCGATGTTGAGCGAAACGCCCACCACGACGATGGTCGACACGCCGAGATTGCGTAACACCGCGTCCAGATCGGTGCCGCCCATCGGGCCCACGCCGTGCCAGCGGCGCAACACCAAATCGGAAGGCTCCGGCCCTAATTCGGGCAGCAACTCCGCACCCGGCGTGCCCGGCGTGATGTCCACCCGGTTGCCGCCGCCCATCGCGAAGATCTTCGCGTTGTGATTGGAGCCGAGCCCGTCGGGCCGCCGTTGCACCAGGCAATGCACAACGCGCACCCCGGCCGCCCGGGCCGCGGGCAGCAGGCGCGCGATGTTGGGCAGCGCCTCGCGGCGAGCCTCCGCGGCGAGCATGGCCAGTCCGGCATCAGGACCCATCACCGCGCCCTGGCACTCCTGGGTGACGATTGCCGTGTGCTCGGGTGCGGCCAGTCCGGCCAGCGGGTCCGTCATGCGGGGGCGTCCACCGGCGCGACGTCATAGAACTGCGTCGCCCACTTCCGCAGTGCCATATAGCCTTTCGCGTCGACTTTGGACAGCGGCGGACGCTCTACGTACTTTTGGTAGCGCCAGATCTGCAGGTCGTCGAACACGGTGGACAAGAACTGCTTCTCGATGACCTCCCGGAGTTTGCCCTCCGGCACGGGGGAGTCATCGCCGGGGATCCGCGGCCACCAGATCGAGTAGAACAGGTCCGAACACTCATCGTCGACCGGTGTGCACGTGAAGATCAGCCGGTGATTCTGCGCGCCCTCGAAAACGCTGATGGCCCCGCCGAGGCCGAACAGGTGGCTGTGGAACCGCAACGCGAGGTCCTCGGGGTCGTCGCTGTTCGCATCAGGCCAGCCGGCGATGAACTGCCACTCGTGGTCGACGATCTTCCAGTCGAGGACTCGGGGTGTCACCGTGGCGTGGTGCACGTACTCGAAATGGGCGCTGTCGGGGGCGTTCTCGGCCACGATCTGCGGATGCACCGGCTCGCGCTCCGCGCGACGGGAAAACTCCGGATATGCCCGGTAGTAGGCCGCCGGATCGGTCTCGAATTGGGGGAACTTTCTGAAGATGTCCGGCATTTCCCACTGCGGTTCCTTGCCGTCCGGGTGGTGCCAGATGAACACGCAGTCGTATTGCTCGCGGACGGGATACACCTTCAGGTGTAGCGCGCGGTTGGGTCGGTCCGGCTGGTAGGGGATGTATTTGTTGGCGCCGTCGGGGCCCCAGCGCCAGCCGTGGAAGGGGCACTCGACGCAGTCGCCGACCACCTTGCCGCCGTGGCCGATGTGGGCGCCGAGGTGCTTGCAGTGCGCTTCCAGGACGTGCAGCTCGCCCGACTCGTCGCGGTAGGCGACCAGGTCCTCGCCGAAATAATGCAGCGGCCGGACCTCGCCGGCAGGAAACTCCGGGGACCAGCCGACCATGAACCAGCCCGTGACCTTCCAGGTGAAGGGAACTTTCACGTCGGCGCCTCCCGCGATCGTTGATACTAAATCCATTACAGTATAGATTTCAGCAGTCCGGCCCACGCGCGGCAAGGGGAGTGACATGACCGAGGCGGCTGACGAGCTGGAAGCCATCCGGCAACTGAAGGCGCGCTACTGCCGATTCCTGGACACCAAAGACCTCGAGTCCTGGCGTGGAGTGTTCGCCGCCGACGTCGTGGTGACGCTCGACATGGCGGTGTCCACCGCTGGTGCGGACCCCCAGACCGCGCCGTCCGACAGAGGGGCCGAGGGGGGCCAGTGAACTTCGCACCGATGGTGATGGGCGGCCTCGAGGGCGTGGCCACCAAACATCACTGCCACACCCCCGAGATCACGCTCACCTCGGCCACCACCGCGACCGGCATCTGGGCGATGGAGGACCTGCTGATCTTCGGTGACGGCCGCGAGTTGTACGGGGCCGGGCACTACCACGAGACCTATGAGAAGCGGGACGGTCGTTGGCAGATCAAGACCCTGCATCTCACCCGAACCATCTTGAAGATCACCGGCGGTGACGATGGCTGACGCCGATTCCCCGTTCGACGTTCTCGTCATCGGCGCCGGATTCTCCGGGCTGTACATGCTGCACCGGCTGCGGGAACTCGGGCTGCGCACCCGTGTGGTGGAGATGGCCGAAAACGTGGGCGGCACCTGGCTTTTCAACCGATACCCCGGAGCGCGGTGCGACATCGAGAGCATCGAATACTCCTACAGCTTCTCCGAAGAGATTCAGCAGGAGTGGGTGTGGACCGAGTCGATGCCGGCGCAACCCGAGATCGAGGCCTACCTGAACTTCGTGGCCGACCGGCTCGACCTGCGTCGTGACATCCAATTCGGCACCAAGGTCGTCGCGATGACGTTCGACGACGAAGCCGCGACGTGGTCGGTGCGCACCGAAGCCGGCGAAATCTTCCGCGTTCCCTTCGTCGTCGCCGCCTCCGGCATCCTGTCGGTGCCGCTGGAACCCGACATCCCCGGCATGGGCACGTTCGCCGGGACGTCGCTGTTCACCAGCCGCTGGCCCGAAGGCTTTGACCTGACCGGCAAGCGCGTCGGCGTCATCGGTACCGGCTCGACCGGCGTCCAGCTCATCCCCGTCGTCGCCCGAGAAGCACTGCACCTGTCGGTGTTTCAGCGCTCACCCGCGTACACCCTGCCCTGGCGGGTGCATCGGTTCGAGCCGGGCGAGCTTGACGACATGAAGGCCCGGTATGGCGAGATCCGTGCCGCCCAGCGCGCTCACCCGATCGGCGCGGCCCGGCTGAGCGCCTTCTCCGTCCTGCTCGACATGCTGGGCAGGCCGCCGCTGAAGTCGGCGACGCGCGAAGAACAACTGCGCGCCATCGAGGAGCACGGCGTCATGGGCGCATTGAACTGGGGCGACATCTTCTTCGACATCGAAGCCAACCGGATGGCCGCCAAGCTGTACGGCGAGGCGGTGGCGCGGATCGTCAAGGACCCGGAGACCGCGGCCTCCCTGGTGCCGGTGCATCCGTTCGCGTGTAAGCGACCGATCATCGACCAGGGCTACTACGAGACCTTCAACCGCGACAACGTCACACTGGTCGACCTGCGCAAGTCGCCGATCCGCGAGGTCACGCCCGCCGGTGTCCGCACCGAGGACCGGCTGCACGAGCTCGACGTCATCGTCTACGCCACCGGGTTCGACGCCATGACCGGCGCGCTCAGCCGGATCGACGTCCGCGGCCGCGGCGGCGTCTCGCTCGGCGAATTCTGGGCCACCGACGGCCCGCTGTCGTATCTGGGTCTGGCGGTCGCCGGGTTCCCGAACCTCTTTACGGTTCAGGGCCCCGGCAGCCCGAGCGCCGCGACGAACTTCGTCGCCGCCCTCGAGCAGCACGTGGAGTGGATCGGCGACTGCCTCGCGTATCTGCGCGCCCACGACATCCGCACCATCGAGGCATTGAGCACCGCTCAGCAGGAGTGGATCGACCACGCCACGGCGCTTGTTGCGCCGACGGTGCTGGTGCATCCGTCGTGCAACTCCTGGTACAACGGTGGCAACGTGCCCGGCAAGAAACGGATGTACATGGGCTACACCGGCGGAATCCCCGAATACCGGCGGCGCTGCGACGAGATCGCGGCAAGCGGATACACCGGGTTCAAACTGGCGTAGCTGTTGAAGGTGAGCGACATGGCGAAGGCATGGAACGGGCTGAGCCTGGCCAAAGACGCGGCCCGGGAACTCGGAATGCTGGTGCCGCGCACCGTGGCCGGTCTGCAGGAGTCCACTAATTGGTCCCCGTTGTCGCCGCGCGGTGCGCGCCAGTTCGGTGAGGTCATGCTCGATGAGCTTGTGCTGAGCGGCTTTTCGCTGCTCGGCGGGAGCCCCGCGGCGATGCGGCCGCTCGATGCCTGCATTGCGGCGGCCGAGGAGCTCTCGGCGCTCGGCATCGACCGCGCGCATGGCGACCCGAAACCGTTGCGGGAAGCCTCGATACGCCGGCACCGCATCGCCGGCCTGGCCTACGAACGGGTGACTTTCGAACACGATCCCGCGCTGCCGCCGAGCTTGGAGGCCGACGGCTTGGGCGGCCCGGCACGGGCGGTGGTGCACGTGTGCCGGCACGGCGACGGCCCCCGCCCCTGGCTGGTATGGGTGCACGGCGCCGGCCAGGGCGGCACCGAAGACCTGCTGATGTCCGGCATCGGCCGGATACATCGCAAGCTGGGTTTCAACATCGCGCTGCCGGTGCAGCCCGGTCACGGGTGTCGGCGCCGGCACTGGCCGGCGTACCCCGACATGGATCCGCTCGGCAACGTCGCGGGAATGATGCGGGTCGTCTCGGAGGTGCGCGCCGTGGTGCGCTGGGCACAGGGGCAAGGCACCGCCGTTGTGGTGGCAGGGATTTCGATGGGCAGCCCCGTGGCCGCGCTGGTCTCGCATCTGGAAAAACAGATCGATGCGGTGGCCCTGTACACGCCCATCCTGGGACTCAACGCGATGATCGCGCGGCACCTGCAGCGCTGGGGGCCCTCGCGCGACGGATTCCGCGAGCTGCTGGAATCTCCCGTCGTCACCCAGCTGACCTCGGTGATCGACCCCCTGGCCGTCACGCCGTCGCCGCCGCCGGAACGCCGGCTGATCGTCGGGGCGTGGCACGACCGGATGGCGATGCGCGAGCCCGCCAACGCGTTGCAGGAACGGTGGGGCGGCCAGTTGTACTGGTACGACGGCAGCCACGTCGGGCACATCTTCTCCCGGCGCGTGCAGCGCATCACCGACCGGTTCCTGCGCGACGCGGTGCCCGGCTGATGGCGCCCACCTGGACGGCGCGCACCGTCGTCGAACTCTACAACCTGGTCGTGTGGAACGAACGCAACATCGAGCTGGCCGAGGAGTTGTTGGGCGACACCGTCATTCGGCACGAGGTCGGTTCCTCCCGCACGCTGACCCACGCCGAAGCGGTCCAGCGGGTGGTGGACATGTGGCAGGCGGCCGAATCGTTGCACTTCGACCTCAACGTCGTCATCGAGGGCGACGACGGCGAACACGTGGCGATCGTCTACGACTCGACAATCAAAACCAAGGACGGCACCGAAACCAACATCGCCAGCATCGAGGTGTTCCGCGTGGTCGATGGCAAAATTACCGAGGTTTGGAACTGCGGCTACCAGCAAGGGGTTTGGAATTGAGTGACCGTACGCTTGATGAACTGGGCTTCTATCTGCTGGCCGGCGCGGGTGGGGAGGGCCCGGCGACCTTGATGGACGAGGCCCGCCGTGGCGAGGAACTGGGCTTCGGCACCGGATTCATCTCCGAGCGCTGGAACGTCAAGGAGGCCTCGTCTCTAGTCGGGGCGGCGTGCGCGGTGACCACTCGCATGCAGATCGCCACCGCCGCAACCAATCACAACACCCGCCACCCGCTCATCACGGGATCGTGGGCGACCACCATGCATCGTCTCTCCGGCGGCCGGTTCACCCTGGGCGTCGGCCGGGGCATCGCAGCGATCTACGGGGCCTTCGGTATCCCGGCGGTGACGACGGCGCAAATGGAGGATTGGGCCCAAGTCATGCGCCGGCTCTGGCACGGCGAGCTGATCTTCAACCACGACGGCCCGATGGGCAAGTACCCCATCCTTTTTCTCGATCCGGACTTCAACGAAGACATCCGGTTGGCCCTGGTGGCCTTCGGACCCAACACGCTCGCGCTCGGCGGCCGCGTATTCGACGACGTCATTTTGCACACCTACTTCACCCCGGAGACCTTGCAGCGCAGCGTCAAAACCGTGAAGTCCGCCGCGGAGAAGGCGGGCCGCGACCCCGACAGCGTGCGGGTGTGGTCGTGCTTCGCGACCGTCGGGGACCACCTGCCCGAAGAGCTGCGGCTGAAGAAGACCGTCGCGCGGCTGGCCACCTACCTGCAGGGCTACGGCGATCTGCTTGTCCGAACCAATGACTGGGATCCCGCTGTGCTGCAGCGGTTCCGGGAAGACCCGGTGGTCACGTCGATCGCGGGCGGGATCGACCACAAGGGGACGCCCGAGCAGATCGAGCACATTGCGACGCTGATTCCCGACGAATGGCTGGAGCCCTCGGCCACCGGGTCCGCCCAACAGTGCGTGGACCGCATCCGCAAGGAGTTCGACTACGGCGCCGACGCGGTCATCATGCACGGCGCCACGCCCGACGAGCTCGAGCCGATCGTCGCGGCGTATCGCGCGGCGAAGTAGCGCGAGCAGACGCGGAATCGCACTGTTGACACCTGATTCATGCGATTCTGCGTCTGCTCGGCAGAAAATTCAGGGCAGGATCACGGTCCGGGATACCGGCTCCGCGGCGGCCTGCCTGCTCGACAGGCCACGCTTCAAGGACGCGAGCAACGCATCGCGCGTCTCGCGGGGATCGATGAGTTCGTCGAACCCCATGTGTTCGGCCGATCGATAGGACGCCTCCAGCTCGGCGTTGCGCAGCTTGGCCGAGAGGTCTTCGCCGGCGTGTGAGGCGCGGCTCAGCGCCGCGGCGCTCATGGCGCCCATCGTCGCGCCGGGGTAGGCGAAGGTCGCGACCTGATGATCGAAACCCAACAGCGACATGACCATCGAGCCGAACCCGTACGCCTTACGCAGCGTGAGGTGCAGCTTCAACGTGGTGGCGGCCGTCTGCGCCGCGAACATCCGCGCACCGGCACGCAGCACGCCGGCGCGCTCGGATCGGCTGCCGGGCAGCATGCCCGGATTGTCGGCGAGGAACACGATCGGCAGGTGGAAGGAATCCGCCACCATGATGAAGTGGGCCGCCTTGTCCGCGGCGTCGGCGTCGATGGAGCCCGCGAGCACCTGGGGCTGATTGGCCACCACCGCGACCGGGTGGCCGCCGAGGTGGGCGAGTGCGCAGACCATCGCCCTGCCGAACTGGGGCTGCACCTCGAACCAGTCGGCGCTGTCGAAGACCACGTCGAGCACGGCGCGCATGTCGTACACCCGGCGGTTGTCCCGGGAGACGATGTCGAGCAGCTCCGGCGTCGCCCGCGGGTCAGCGGCCGCACCGGACGGTTGCGGCGACGGGTACGACCAGGCGCTGGGCGGGAAGTACGACAGGTAGCGGCGGACGTCGTCGAGCACCGCTTCGTCGTCCTCGGCGACATTGTGGATCACGCCGCTGGGCAGAGCGACGTCCGGCCCGCCCAGGTCCTCCTTCGAAATGTCTTCTCCGGTCGACTCTTTGACGACGGGGGGACCGGCGGTGAAGATCGCGCCCTGCCGGCTCATGATTCGGAAATCGCAAACCGGGGCCACCAGGGCGCCGTGCCCGGCCGAGGGGCCGAGGACGGCGGCGACGGTCGGGACGCGCCCCGAGCACTGCGCCTGCGCGAGCAGGTCGGTCGGCGTGCGCCCATAGTGCCCGCCGGTGGGGCGAAAGCCGGCGCCTTCGAGCAGCATGACCAGCGGGATCTTGTCGCGCAGGGCCAGTTCGGCGATGCGGTACCGCTTGGAATTGCCGCCGGGACCGATGCTGCCGGCCAGGGTCGTGAAGTCCTCGGCGCCCAGCATCACCGGTGAGCCGTTGATCTCACCGGAGCCCACGACCAGCCCGTCGGCCGCGGTCTCACCACCGACCAGGGTGCCGAGCTCGCGGAACGTGCCCGGGTCGAGGAGGTACTCGATCCGCGCGCGGGCGTCGAGCTTGCCCTTGTTGCGGTGCTTGTCGAGCCGCTCCGGCCCGCCCATTTCGAACGCGTGCTGACGGCGGCGCTCGAGATCGTCGAGCGTTTCTCCCCAGTCCTGGGCTTTCGGCATGCCTATGTCCTACCTCATCGAGGATCCGTCGCGCGACGAATCTCAGGTGGCGACGCCCCACGGATTGCGGGGTCACATACTGGATTGCTTACTGTAAAGTTACCCGCATGCCTGACGCGCCCCGCCTCAAGGTCCGTCTTCGGCCGGCGGGGGCGCCCCGAATCGAGGAGTTTCACCAGTGAGCGCAACCACGATGGACGAGGCCGCCAACCTGCTGGCGGACCCGTTGGCGTACACCGACGAGCAGGGGCTGCACGCGGCGTTGACGCACCTGCGCGCCAACGCCCCGGTGTCGTGGGTGGAGGTCCCGAATTACCGGCCGTTCTGGGCGATCACCAAACACGCCGACATCATGGACATCGAGCGTGAGAACATGCTCTTCACCAACTGGCCGCGTCCGGTGCTCACGACCGCCGAAGGCGACGAGATGCAGGCCGCCGCGGGTGTGCGCACGCTGATCCACATGGACGACCCGCAGCACCGGGTGGTGCGCGCGATCGGCTCGGACTGGTTTCGCCCGAAGGCGATGCGGGCCTTGAAGGTTCGCGTCGACGAACTGGCCAAGATCTACGTCGACAAGATGATGGCGGCCGGTCCGGAATGCGACTTCGTTCAGGAGGTCGCGGTCAACTACCCGCTCTATGTGATCATGTCGCTGCTGGGCCTGCCCGAGGCAGACTTTCCCCGCATGCTCAAGCTGACCCAGGAACTGTTCGGCAGCGACGATTCCGAATTCAAGCGCGGCAGCTCCAACGAGGATCAGCTGCCGGCGTTGTTCGACATGTTCCAGTACTTCAACGGCGTGACGGCGTCGCGCCGCGAGCACCCGACCGAGGATCTCGCCTCGGCGATCGCCAACGCCCGCGTGGACGGCGAACCGCTGTCGGACATCGATACTGTCTCCTACTACCTGATCGTCGCCACCGCGGGCCACGACACCACCAGCGCCACCATCTCCGGCGGCCTGCAGGCGCTCATCGAGAACCCCGACCAGCTGCAACGCCTGCGCGACAACCTCGACCTGATGCCGCTGGCCACCGACGAGATGATCCGCTGGGTCACCCCGGTCAAGGAGTTCATGCGCACCGCCGCCAGCGACACCGTGGTGCGCGGGGTGCCCATCGCCGCAGGCGAATCCGTGCTGTTGTCCTACGTATCGGCCAACCGCGACGAGGAAGTCTTCGACGACCCGTTCCGCTTCGACGTCGGTCGCGACCCCAACAAGCACCTGGCCTTCGGCTACGGCGTGCACTTCTGCATGGGTGCGGCGCTGGCCCGCATGGAGGTCAGCAGCTTCTTCTCCGAGCTGCTGCCACGCCTGGAAACCATTGAACTGACCGGTGATCCGGAGCTGGTCGCCACCACCTTCGTCGGCGGGCTCAAGCATCTGCCGGTTCGTTACTCACTGCGGCGGTGATCGATACACTTCCGCGGTGACGTCAAGGACGATTGTCATCACGGGTGCCAGCGACGGCATCGGCGCGGCTGCGGCGCGTCGCCTCTGCCGCGCCGGCGAGCGGATCGTCGTGGTGGGCCGCTCCCCAACCAAGACCGCCACGGTGGCCGCCGAATTGGACGCGGACCACTTCGTCGTCGATTACGCCGACCTGTCGCAGGTGCGGGCCCTGGCGGGCAAGATTCGTTCGCAACACCCGCGTATCGACGTGTTGCTCAACAATGCGGGCAGGATGGCCAGCAAGATCGAGCTGACCCCCGACGGCTACGAACGCACCTATCAGGTCAACTACCTGGCGCCGTTCCTGTTGACCACCCAATTGCTGGACGTGCTGCTGGAGTCACGCGCCACGATCGTCAACACGTCCAGCTCGTCACAGCGGCTGCTGCGCAACGTCAAGCTCGCCGATTTCGACACGACGGCACGGCGCCGGCCCAGCACCGCCTACGCGGTGGCGAAGTTGGCAAACATCTTGTTCACCAAGGAATTAGATCGCCGGTATCGGGCCGATGGCCTTTCGGTGGCAGTGGTTCACCCCGGTTTCGTCAACACCAATATCGGTCATTCGTCCGGCTCGCGGTTTTGACTACCATGCAACGCACGCCCGTCAGCCGAATGATCAAGTCCGCGGATGATGGCGCCGATCAGCTGGTCTGGTTGGCGACCAGCGTGCCCGGCGTCGACTGGGCGGTCGGCGAATACTACGCGAAAGGCAAAGTCGCCAAAGCCAATCGGGCGGCCTACGATCCGATCCTCGCACGCGAACTCTGGGATCACACCCTGGCCAAGCTTTCTTAGCGCCATCCTTTCGATACTCATTAGTATCCATTCGATACCGTGGAGTATGCTGCTGACCATGTCTCCTGTCAAGCCGCACCGAACCCGCCCCACCCGCGGCGAGGTTCGCGACCGCATCCTGGACGCGGCGGCGAAGGTTTTCGCCGCCGAAGGCTTCGCCGGGGCCACCATCGATGCCATCGGCCAGGCCGCCGGTTTCACCAAGGGCGCGGTCTACTCGAATTTCGAATCCAAAGATGAGCTGTTTTTAGCCCTGCTCGACCGCGAGTTCGAGCTCCGCGGCGAGCAGATCGCCACAGCGCTGGACAGCAGCGGCGGCGACACCGGGGCGGCCGCACGGGAATTGAGCCGGTCATGGCTGGACGCAGTTCGCGACCATTCCGATTTCTACGTGCTGTTCGTCGAATACTGGCTGCGCGCCCAGCGCGACAACCAGCTGCGCGAGCGCCTCATCGAACGCCGCCGCGCCGCCGCCGCCCACCAAGCGGTGCACATCGCCAAATCGAGCCCGTCCGTGGCATCCGATCGAGAGCTCGCCGACCTCGCCCAGCTCGTCGTCACCATCAACCTCGGCGTGGCGATGGAAGAGGTCCTGCGTCCCGGGACCATCAACCCCGACCTGCTAGCGCAGCTGGTCACCGCGGTGCTGGGATCGATTCGGGCTTCCGCCGGTCAGGGAGGGCCTCACCATGGGTACGAATGACGGGCCGGACGCCGCGGCGCCGGTGATCATCGCCCGCGGATTGGGGGTCGACGGTGAGCACGGGCCGCTCTTTTCGGGGGTCGACCTAACCCTGACGTCGGGATTTCACGCGATTCAGATGCCCGGGGGCCCAGGGCAGACCACACTGCTGCTGACGCTCGCGGGACGTTTCAGGCCGAGCCACGGCACGCTCACCGTCCTCGGCGAAACAACTCCGCGCGCGATCCGCCGGCAGTGCTCGATCGCGGCCTTCGAAGGCATCGACGAGCTGGAGGATTCGGTGACCGTGGAGACCGTGCTCGCCGAGCAACGGCGGTGGCTGGCGCCGTGGTATTCGTCGGTGCCGCTTCAATCGGGTCCGGCCGAGCTGGCCGAGGTCTTCGGCGAGATGGCCCCGCCGTCCGGCGACACCTACATCGTCGAACTGTCAGACCTCGAACTGTTTCTGCTGCGCATCACGCTGGCGTTGTTGTCGAATCGGCCGATCCTGGTGGTCGGCGACCTCGAACAGGTTCGCGACAATTCCCGGCGAACGATCGCGGCCGACAGGCTCGGCGTGATCGCCGAGCAGCGCACCGTCGTCGTCGGGGTGACCAACCCGCTCGGCACGGAGGCGCCCGACCACGAACTACACGATCACCGCATCCTGACCGGAGAGGGCTGAACGATGTTGGCTGGACTCGCCTTTGGCTCGGAGATCAAACGTTTCGGCCGTAGCCGATTGACACGCGTGGCCATCGTCGTACTGATGCTGCTGCCCCTGGTGTACGGGGCGCTGTACCTGTGGGCGTTCTGGGATCCGTTCGGCCACACCAACAAGATGCCCGTGGCGCTGGTCAACTCCGATCGTGGTGCCGTCGTATCCGGGCAACAGTTCAACGCCGGCGCGGAGATCGCCAAGAGCCTGACCGCGGACGGCGGCCTTGACTGGCACGTCGTGGACCTACCGGAGGCACGCAACGGAGTCGACCACGGCAAGTACTACTTCATGGTCGAATTACCGCCCGATTTCAGCGCGGCCATCGCGTCGCCGGTGACCGGGCAACCCAAGAAGGCCAACCTGATCGCCGTCTACAACGACGCCAACAACTACATCTCGACGAGTATCGGTCGTACCGCCATCGGCCAGGTGCTCAACGCCGTGTCCAGCCGGATCTCGGGACAGGCCGTCAATCAGATGCTGTCGGTGGTGGTTTCGTCGGGATCGGGTATCAAGCAGGCCGCCGACGGGGCCGCGCAACTCGATGACGGCGCCGGTCAGCTGGTGTCCGGCCTGGACACCGCGCGATCCGGCTCGGCAACGCTTGCCACCGGTGCCAAGCAACTGTCAGACGGAATCAACCAGGCCACCGACCCGCTGCTCGCGGTGACCAAGGCGGTATCGCAAATCGGCGGCAGCACGCAGCAATTGCAACAGGGCGCGGCAGCTCTTGCGCAGGCCAACGACCAACTCGGTGCCATCGCCGGGGCGCAGGATGCCGCCGCAAACTCGCTGTCATCGGTGATCGACCAGCTCTCCGCACGACAGGATCCGCTGGCGAACAACCTGCGCGGCATCCAAGATCAGCTCCGGGGTCACCAATTCACGCCTCAGATCCGCCAGCAGCTCACCGACGCGCAGAACGCGGCGATCGCCATGACATCGGGGTTGCGGAACCCGGGCAGCCCCCTGGGGTCGGCGCTCGACCAGGTCGGCAGCAAGGGACAGGAGCTGACGAACAAGCTCACCCAGCTGCGCGACGGAGCCCAGCAAGTCGCCACCGGCAACGCCGAATTGGCCGGTGGCATCGCCAAGCTCGACGACGGCGCACGACAACTCAAGGCGGGATCGGCCGAGCTGGCGACCAAACTCGCCGACGGGGCCAAGCAGGTACCCAACTGGACAAGCCAGCAAAAGGATGCGGTCGCCGAAACCATTGGTGGTCCGGTGCAACTCGAGGCTTCACATGAGAACGCCGCGCCCAACTTCGGCACCGGGATGGCTCCGTTCTTCCTCACGCTCGCCTTGTTCTTCGGTGCGTTGGTGCTGTGGATGGTGCTGCGGCCCTTGCAGTCTCGCCCGATCGCGGCGGAGGTGCTCGCATTCCGCGTGGTGCTCGCCAGCTACCTGCCCGCCGCCGCGATCGCGCTATTCCAAGCCGTCATTCTCTACTGCGTGGTCCGGTTCGCCCTCGGTATGCACGCCGTCCATCCCGCGGCCATGCTGGGGTTCATGGTGCTGATCTCCGGTGCGTTCGTAGCCGCGACGCAGGCGATCAACGCGCTTGTCGGTCCAGCGGTGGGCCGGGTGCTGATCATGGCTCTGCTCATGTTGCAGCTCGTCAGCGCGGGCGGCATGTACCCCGTGGAAACCACATCACGGCCGTTCCAGATCCTGCACCGCTTCGACCCGATGACCTATGGCGTCAACGGGCTCCGGCAGCTCATCCTCGGCGGCATCGACGCCCGACTATGGCAGGCGATCATCGTGCTGGCCGCGATAACCGCTGTCGCACTGGCGATCTCCTGCCTGTCGGCGCGACGAGACCGGCTCTGGAATCTCAGTAGGCTGATCCCCGCGATCAAGATGTAAGCAGGGTTTCAGGCTATCCCGAAATCGATGATGCCCCGGACGATTTTGCCGTTGAGCAGATCGTCGTAGGCGTCGTTGACCTCGTCGAGGCGATAGCGCTTGGTAATCATCTCGTCGAGCTGTAACTGACCCGTCTCATACAGCCTCGCCAACCTGGCGACGTCCGCCTTCGGGTTACACGAGCCGAAGATGGTGCCCGCCAACGTCTTATTGGTCAAGATGAAGTCCTGCAGGTCGATCTTGACCGACCGGGTCAACTGCGACGTCATGCCGGTGAGCACACAGGTCCCGCCCTTACGGGTGAGACGCACCGCATCGCGGACGTCCTCGGCGGTGATCAACGACGGTGAGACCACCACGGCGTCGGCCATCACCCCGTACGTCAGACCCCGCACCAGGTCCAGCGCCTCGGTCGTCGTCGCCACGCTGTGCGTGGCACCGAATTGCAAAGCCGATTTCTGTTTGAAGTCAACGGGATCGACGGCCACGATCTGCGCGGCGCCGTTGATGCGGGCTCCCTGGATGGCGCCCGTGCCGATCCCGCCGACGCCGATCACCACGAGGGTATCGCCGGCACGCATGTTGGACCGGTTGGCGACGGAACCGTATCCGGTCGGGATGGCGCACGACAGCAGCGCGCTCGGGGCCAGCGGCAGGTGTTGCTCGATCTTCACCAATGAATTCGTCGATACCACCGTGTGTTCGGCGAAGGCGCCGATCTTGGAGATGTGGCCCAGCTTCCGGCCGTCGGCGGTGTGGTGACGGAACGTGCCGTCGGTGGGCATTCCCGGGACCATGGTGCCGATGCCCTGGTCGCAAAGGTACTCGATTCCGCTGGCGCACCAACGGCATTGGCCGCACACGGCGACGAACGACATCACTACGTGGTCGCCCGGCGCAAAGTCGGTGACGCCCGGGCCGACCTCACGCACGATCCCGGCGCCCTCGTGGCCGCCGATCGTCGGGAACATGGTGGGCAGGCCGAGGGATCGCATCACCTCATTGGGCGCCGACATGTCTCCTTTGAGGATGTGGTCGTCGGAGTGGCACAAGCCGGCGGCGGCCATCTGCACCAGGACCTCTCCGGCCTTGGGCGGATCCAGTTCGAATTCCTCGACCGACCACGGCCCTCCCACGTCGTGCAGGATCGCTGCGCGGCTTTTCATGCGGCGGGCGCGAAAGTGACCGGAAGCTTGTTGGGCGACCGGAAGGTCAGCCCGACGATCTTGGATTCCACGCCGGTGCCGTCGTCGGGGACGAACGCCAAATCCTCGACGCGATCGAACAGGCTGTTCAACATGACCCGCGTTTCCAGTCGCGCCAGATGCATGCCCAGGCACATGTGAATGCCGCCCGCGAAGGCGATGTGGGCCTGGCGCGGGCGGCAGATGTCGAACGTATCGGCATCGGTCCAGCGGGTCTCGTCGCGATTGGCCGAACCCATACACATGTCGATCTGAGCGTTGGCCGGGATTGTCTTACCGCCGATTTCGACCTCCTCGGTCGTGGTACGCATGACCGTGGTCAGTGGCGTTTCGAAGCGTAGGCCCTCCTCGATCGCCATCGGCAACAAGGATCGGTCCCGACGGACCATCGCCAGCTGCTCAGGGTGGGTCAACAGCAGATACAGCAAATTGCCCGACGAACGGTACGTGGTTTCCAGCCCGGCCGGAAGAAGCAGCCGCAGGAAGGCGATGATGGCCTCGTCGGTGAGCTTCTCGCCGTCGATCTCCGCGGCGACCAGGTCTCCGATGATGTCGTCGGTGAGCTTGCGCCTGCGCTGCTCGACCTGTTTGAGGAAGTAGTCGTAGAGCTCGGTGGCGGCGTTCAACCCCGCCTCGATGTCGGTCGGGATCGAGATGAGGTCGAGCGACAGGCGTCGGAACAGGTCGAGATCTTCGGCGGGCAGACCGAGCAGCGTGGAGATGATCCGCGTCGGGAACTCGAAGGTCACCGCCTTCACCAGGTCCGCCTGGCCGTCGTTCTTGATTTCGTCGACGAGCTGATCGCACACCGGCCCGATGACCGAGGGCTCCCACCGCGCCAGCGCGGTCGCACGAAAGGCTTTGGCCACCAGGTTGCGGTGGTCGTGGTGTTCCCTGCCGCCCATCGCCAAAATGGTGTGTCCCATCACCAGCCCGATGGTCTTGTCGTAGGCGGCCGACGTGAACACCCGGTCGTCGCGGAAAGCCTGGGACACAGCGTCGTAATCGAACAGGACCCATTCGTCGTCGGGCCGCAATTCCTCGGGCAGCTGTCCGGAATCGGCCAGGGAACCATGCCAGACCGGGTCCGTGCGCCGCATGTACTCGAAGAACGGATAGGGGCTGGTTTCACCGGTGAAGTCGAGCGGGGGCACCACGGGCTGACCGTTCGGGTCAGTGCTGAGCGTCATCAGCGCTTCCTCCTGGAAACAACCGAGTCAGGCCGTTCGCGCGGACCGATCGTCGACCGCGAGTCCACGGCGGGTTTGTACCGAGCGGAATTTAGCTATCATAGTATAAATAGCAACGAATCCCAACGGCTCGCGCGATCGCCACACCCCGGTTAGGCATTGCCGCAACGCGTTCGGCACGGCCGGTCCCGTTCGCCGCGCCGCCCCGGGGCTTTTCGCGCCAATACCCACCTCGTCTGCCTCCGGCCAAATGCGCAGGTCTACCTTGAAGGTGGTTTAGCGTGCATGACGAGCCGGAGAAAACGAATAGGTATGACACAGACGAACCTGGCCCGCCCACACGGCCTGACCCGCATCGACCCGGTACTGCGCGACGCCGCCGTCGAGTTGGGCGCCTTCGAGTTCCGCGCCGAGACACTGGCCGCCGAACGGGAGCACGCCAACCTGCTGGCCGCCCAGCGCGCCGCGGCGGCCGACACCAGCGGCGTCTCGATCGACTCCCGATCCATCGCCGGGCCCGGCGGTCAGCTGGGGCTCCGTTTGTACCGCGGCGACACCGAATCCCCGGCGCCCCTGGTGGTGTACGCCCATGGCGGCGGGTTCGTCACCGGCAACCTGGAGACGGACCATGCGCACTGCGTGGAGTTGGCCCGCGACGGCGGCTGTCTGGTGGTTTCCGTCGACTACCGGCTGGCGCCGGAGAATCCGTGCCCGGCGGCGCTGGACGACGTCGAAGCGGCCTTCCGCTACGTGGTCGACAACAGCGAAGAACTGGACGCCGACGCCGGCCGCATCGCGGTCATGGGGCGCGACGCCGGCGCGGCGCTCGTCGCCGGCCTGACCCAGCGCATGTTCGACCAGGAAGGTCCGGCCATCCTGATGCAGATCCTGCACCAGCCGATGCTCGACTCCGACGCCACGCCGTCGCGTCGCGAGTTCCAGCGCACCCCGGGCCTCAACGGCCCGGCCGTGAGCCGGGCATGGAATCACTACCTCGGCCACGCCAGCGCCAGTGGGCAACACGTCCCGGCGCACCGGGCAAACCTCGAGGGGCTGCCACCCACGTTCGTCAGCTGCTCCGAGATCGATCCCTGCCGAGACGAGGCCATCGACTACGCCAATCGGCTGCTGCACGCTTACGTCCACACCGAATTGCATGTGATTGCAGCGACCTTCAATGGCTTCGACTCGATGGTGCCGGACTGGATTGTTTCCCGGGAGAACCGGGCGCTGCACGCCCAGGCGGTGCGCCGCGTGTTCGCCATGTAGGAACGGCTCGTCCGGGTAAACACGACAGCCCGCGCTGTTCGCCGAGGCGGAAATCTCGTCACCGCTTTTACCGACTGAACTCCGGTATCTCTTACCGTATTGCCCGTTGCTAACATCAGAAATGCCAGCCAACCGAGGACCGATCGGGCGGATGATCAAACACCCAAACCGTTTCCGTTGCACCCGCAGCGATCGAATGTCAAGAAGGATTCCCTCGGCACCATGACCACCATCGACTCCCCCGAAAAGGTCCTCTTCACCTCGACGACCCAGGCCTTTCTCGAAAAGGAAGCGCCGCTGCGCCGGGTGCGGGAGCTACACGCCGAGGGGGCGTCGTTTGACCCAGCGTGGTGGCGGCGCGCCGCGGAGCTCGGGTGGACGGGGCTGCTCGTTCCGGAGGAGCTGGGCGGCGGGAGCGTGTCGGAGAGCGGCTTCGCCGACCTGGCGATGGTCGCCGAGCAGCTCGGAAAGACGGTCGCGCCCGGGCCGCTGTATCCGGTCAGCACCGTCCTGTCGACGCTCGGCGAGTGCTCCAACTCCGAAGCGCACGCCGATGCCATCGAGGCGCTGATCGCGGGTGAATCGGTGGCGTCGTGGGCGGTTTGTGAGCCCGGCCAGGGCTGGGCGCCCCTGGCTCCCTCGGTGACGGCGACCGAAACCGACGGCGGCTACCGCATCGACGGCGTCAAGGACCGCGTCGAGGCGGCCGCCCAGAGCTCGGCGCTGCTGGTGGTGGCGCGCGGCGGCCCGAATGGCGCTGAGATTCGCCAGTTTCTGGTCCCGACGGACGCTCCGGGCGTCAGCATCGAGCCCCAGCAGTCGGTCGACTTGGTCAAGCAATACGCCCGCGTGCGCTTCGACGGTGTCGTCGTGCCCCGGTCTGCGACCGTCGGCACCGCCGCTGAGACACCCGCACTGGTCGATCGACAAAGCCAGATCGCCCAGGTGTTGCAGTGCGCCGAGGTCGTCGGCGTCCTGCAAACGGTGTTTGACTTCACCGCCCGGTGGGCGCTGGACCGGCACACATTCGGTCGCCCGCTGGCGTCGTATCAGGCCCTCAAACACAAGTTCGCCGACATGAAGCTGTGGCTGGAGGCCTGCCGGGCGACCACGTGGGCGGCGGTGGACGACGTGGCGGGCCGCGCGCCGCAGGCGGGATTGTCGGCCAGCATCGCGAAGTCCTACGTGGGGGAGATGGCCGGCCAGATCGTCCAGGCCTGCGTACAGATGCACGGCGGCATCGGTGTCACGTGGGAGCATGACCTGCACCTGTACCTTCGCCGGGTTACGTTGTACCGCAGCATGTTTGGGACGCCCGAGGAACACAACCTGCGGGTGTACGAGTTCGAAAAGGCGGGTCGTTCGGGCAGATGACGCACACCGAATCTGTCGCAGAGTTCGCCGCCCGGGCCAGGGCATGGTTGGCCGACAACATGCCCGCCATCGACCGCGACGCCCCACCACCGGCCCCGCGCGACGACGAGCGGGCCTGGCTGCGGGCCCGAGAACTCCAAAAGCGCTTGTACGACGGCGGATTCGCCGGCATCTGCTTTCCCCGCGAGTATGGCGGTCTGGGGCTGGACTACGAATACCAAAAGGCATTCGACGCCGAAACCCTCGACTACGAAATGCCCCTGATCCTCAACACCCCGACGTTCACCATCTGCTGCGCCACGCTGCTCGACACCGGCAGCGAAGACCAGAAGAAGCAGCACATCGCCGCGGCGCTGCGCGGCGATGAGGTGCTGGTGCAATTGTTGAGCGAACCCAGCGGCGGATCGGACCTGGCCGGCGTGCTCACCCGGGCCGAGCGCGATGGCGATCGTTGGATCATCAACGGCGCCAAGACGTGGAGCACGAGCGCGTTCGCCGCCGATTACGGCCTGTGCCTGGCCCGCACGAACTGGGATGTGCCCAAACACGAGGGCCTGACCATGTTCCTGGTGCCCATCTCTCATCCGGGAATCACGTTGCGGCACATCACCATGCTGAGCGGTTCCACCGAGTTCTGCGAGGAGTTCCTCGACGGAGTCGACGTTCCAGACGACGCCGTTGTCGGGGAGGTCAATGGCGGCTGGGCGGTGGCCTCGCGACAGCTGTACCACGAACGCCGCGCGGTGGGGCAGGGTTCGGAGTTCGCCAGCGGCGGCGGCAGCGAGGGGGGCAACGCGATCCCGGTCGACTACGTCGGCCTCGTGGAGAAGACCGGACAGGCCGACGACCCACGCGTGCAGGAAAAGGCCGGCAGGGTCCTGGTGCACCGGGCGGTGGCCGAGCAGTTGATCGGCCATGTGTACCGCAGTGTCAGGGACGGCGTCCTGCCGCCGGCGGCCGGAACGCTCATCAGACTGTTCCACTCCGAGACCGTGACCACCGACGTCGACACGGCGTTGGAGATCGCGGGAAGCGCCGGCGTGGTGGGGGAGCAGGGCGCCGGCCTGGAGGCGGGGCTGCGCTACCTGTCGCGGCAGACGGTCGCGATCGGCGGCGGCACAACGGAAATGGCCCGCAACGTGATCGGCGAGCGGGTGCTGGGCTTTCCCCGCGAATACGCCGCCGACCGCGGGGTGCCGTTCAGCCAGGTGCGGCACGGCGAGCGGTCCGACCGGTCCTAGCCCTCGGCGACGACGTTCTCGGCCAGACCGCTGACCACCGGGATCTGCACCAATGACAAGACGTGGTGCGCCGGGCTTCCCGGCGGGGCAACCAGCACGTACTCACTGCCCTGTCGTTGTGCCCGCTCCCGCGCGGCGGCAAGGGCGCTGACGCCCGACGATCCGAGGTGGGTGACCGCGCTGAGATCGATGGTCAACGGTGCGACGCCGGAACGGCTTTCGACCGCGATCTGACGGTCCAGCGTGGATGCGGTGTTGGAATCGACGTCGCCGCTGACCACGATGCGGCCCGGTTCGGTGACCGCGGAGACGAATTCGGAGTTGACCGTCCGCCGACCGGTCGCGCGGCTGACCAGCGAGTCGGTGACGAAGTCCGCCGGCCGCGACAGGTGGTGCGTCACCCTGGCGGTCGTCCCATCGGGGCCGTGACTGACGTGCGCCTCCGATACCAAGGCTTCGGCCATGGCAAGGCCCCGGCCGCGGCCCGTCTCGCCTTCGCGGTGATCCTTCCACCGTCCGCGGTCGATCACCGAAATGTGCAGATCGCCGTCGCCGGACAGCATCGCTTCGACGACAACGCCGTCGGAGACGTCGGTCGCGTACCCGTGCTCGACCGAGTTTTCAACGAACTCCGAGATCGCGTGCACGACATCGGAGATGTCGTCGGCGGTGGCGCCGATCTCCGCCAGCCACTGCCGGAGCCGGGTGCGTACGGCGCGGGCGGCGTGCAGGGTTGCGTCCAGCGTCATGTTCAGCGGCGCGGGTGGCGTGCGGCGTTGCGCCGCGAGCAGTGTCACGTCGTCGCTGTAGCCAGTCGAGCGCAGCAGCAGTTCCAGTGTCTCCGAACAGATTCGGTCGATCGTTCGCATCGATGATTCGATGACGAAGCCGCGTTGGCCTCCGGCGATATTCGCGGCCAGTTCGGCGAATTCCGCGGTGCTGGCGCCCAGTGGCCGACCGGGCCGCTCGATCAGGCCATCGGTGTACAGCAGGATCGAGTCGCCCACATCGAGGAACTCGGTGCGGACCGGAAACCCGGTGCCGCTGCCGAGCGGACCCGCGCCGGAAGGCTCGAGATAGCGCGAGGTCGCGTCGGACGTCACCAGCAGCGGCGGCGGGTGTCCGGCGGTGCAGTAACGGAATTCGCCGGTGCCGAAATCGAGCGCGCCGACGCAAATTGTGGCCGTGTTCGACCCGGGCACGTGCTTGCGGAACCGGTCGACGGCCTCGAGCGCCTCGGCGATCGGATATCCCGCCACGACCTGCATCCGCAGCGCGGTCCGCAGCTGCGACATCACCGCCGCCGCTTCGACACCATGGCCGACGACGTCACCGACGACGAGAACCAGCCTGTCCCCCAGGGGAATCGCATCGAACCAGTCGCCACCGGCCGCGGTGTCCTCCGCGGCGACGAGATACTGCGCCGTCACATCCGCGCCGGGAATGACGGGCACCGACGGCGCGAGCAACGCCTGCTGCATGACCGTGGCGGAATCGCGGACGTTGCGGTACCGCTCGGACAGCTCCTCGAGGCGCGCCTCGGCGGCCATCCGCGTTTGCACCCGGTCTGTGACGTCGGTGAACGCCAGCTGCACGCCCTCGATCGTGCCGTCCTCGGCGCGGCGTGCCGTGACGATGAAGTCGAAGAAGTGTTCCTGCGCCTGCCCCGCGCCGTCGAAGTCGGCTTGGACCCGCCACTCTGTTCCCGATTGCGGCTCGCCCGTTTGGTACACCCGGTCGAACATCTGGATGATTTCCTGGCTCACCAGTTCGGGATAGACCTCGCGCGTCAGCAGCCCGATCGAGTCGATGGGCGGACTGAGGACGCGGTACGCCGCGTTGACCGCGACGAATCGGTGCTCGGGCCCTTCGAGGCCGACCAACAGCATGGGGACATTCTCGAAGACGCGCCGCACGTCCTCGGCCGCGCCGACCGTTCGGTCCCAGTCCTTTTCGGCCACCATCTGGCCGTTCCTCCTCGCAGTTTTCGACGGGCCTGCGGGCTAATCAGAGTCGTAACCGGGTCAAATCAAGCGACCAATTTTGCACACGTAGATGTTCAGATTAGCAATGGTATTAGTTGCATATCGCAACGGTTTGATACCGGAGTGTTACATCCGGCGAATTCGGCGACGCGCAAAATTGACGTTGCCGAAAATCGAGATAGCCATCGGCGGTGGCGCGTGGGTGCGGAAACGCGTTGCACGAGTGCGCCATCGGCGGCGCCACGCGGACCCGTCACGTCATGCCCACACCCGCAATCAGGTGGATCGACTACGCGCTGCCGACGTGCGAGTGCGCGATGGCCGCCCAAAGCAACGGGCGCACATCATGTTTCGGCCGTCCAGCGGACTGCGCCCGGCGCGCGATCAGGCCGAGACGGGCTTCTTCGACGCCGGCGCGGAAACCTTCATCAGCTTCATCAGGTTGCCGCCCATGATCTTTGCCTTGTCCTCGTCGCTGAAATCGGCCAGCTCGTCGACGAACGTGATCGGGTCTTTCAGGCCCTCGGGGTGCGGCCAGTCGGATCCGAAGACCACCCGGTCGGTGCCCACCATGTTGACGATCTCGGTGAACCGGTCTTCCCAGAACGGGCTGACGTAGACGCACCGCTTGAACGTCTCGATCGGGTCCTCGGTGAACGCCTGCGGCATCTTCTTGTAGACGCCCTTGAGGCCCCGGAACAGGGTCGGCACCCAGTCCGCGCCGTTCTCGATGGACAGTATCCGCAGGTCAGGGTTGCGGGACAGCGCGCCATGGCAGATCAGGGCACCGAACGCATCCTCGATGGGGCGATGGCCCATGGCCAGGCTGCGGAAGGCGGTCGGCTTGAACGGCAGGAACTCGTCGCCCGGCTCCCAGATGTTGAGCAATTCGGAGTAGCCGCTGTCCGAGGCGTGCATCGAAACGGGGATCTCGGCCCGCACGCAGGCCTGCCAGAACGGGTCGAATTCTTCGAGCCCGAACGACCGGCTGCCGCGGTAGCCGGGCACCGGCGCGGGACGCACCAGCACCGTGCGGGCGCCGCGCTCCAGGCACCACTGCAGTTCCTCGAGCGCACGGTCCACGATCGGCAGGGTGATCACCGGGGTGGCAAAGATGCGGTCCTTATAGTTGAACGACCATTGCTCGTACATCCATTCGTTGAGGGCGTGGATGACGTCATGGGTCATCTCCGGGTCGTCCTTCATGCGCTCCTCGACCAGGCTGGCCAGTGTCGGGAACATCAGCGCGAAGTCGATGCCGAGCTCGTCCATGACCTCCAGGCGCGCGCCCGGTTCGCGGAAGGCCGGGATGGCTTTCATTGGCTCGCCGAGGATTTCGCGATAGCTCTTGCCCTGTGAGCCGTTGCGGAAGTAGTCCTCCTGGGCGCCCGGGCGTGCCACCACCTCGAACGTCGGGTTGGGGATGTATTCACTGATGTGGCCGCGCACCACGATCTTGGTGCGGCCGCGCACCTGGACGTAGTCGATGACGTTCTTGCGTTTGTCCGGCAGGAACTTGGTGAGCGCCTCCTGCGGCTCGTACATGTGGTTGTCCGCGTCGAAAACCGGGAAGGGAAGCTCGCGAGACGGCATGGCGATCTCCTTGCAAATGGTCTAAATTCTCATTGCGTGGTAACGACGTTACCACCGCTGGGCAGCGAGGGACACCCGCGTTATTCGTCGGCCCGCGGCCCGATCGTCGGCGTCGCGCCGTTGATGATGGCGAAGTTCACGGTGGCCGTGGCGAGCAATTCGTCGTCGTCGCCGTCTCCGTCGCCGAAGATGTCCACCTGCATCACCATCGCCCGTCGTCCGGATCGCAACACCTTGGGCACCGCGAACGCCGAGCCCTGGCGGACGGGCCGCAGGTAGCGCACAAACAGATCCGAGGTCGTCATCGTGGTGCCCGGCTCCAGGTAATCCAGCCCGAATTGGCCGCCCGCCACGTCCACCAGCGTCGCGATCAAGCCGCCCTGCAGGGCGCCGGACGTGTTGACGACTTGCGGGCTGACCGGCATGGTCATCGCGAACTCGCCGTTGCGGCTGCCCGGGCGCATGCCGATCTGAGCGAACAGCTCGGCCAGCGACGGGACCGTCGACTCTTCGTCCGTCTCGCGGATGCCGAGCGCGCGGCTGCAGAAGTCGTAGAGGTGGCCCGTATCCACGGGTGCGCCGTTCAATTCCGAACCCAGCCAACGCAATCGCTGCGCGCCCATCACCGTCTGCATGACGATGGCGGCGGCCGCACCAACGTCCAATCCGGGGTTGAAGACGCCCTCGGTGATGCCCTGCCCGACGATGTCGCGAGTCAGCCGGTGCAACGGTGTGAGCACCCGGGCGTAGTCACGGGGACGAGTCTCGGCCAAGTGCTGGTTGTAGAGGGTCAGCGCGCGATTCAGACTGTCCTGGGTGCTCGATTCCGGTTGCTCGCTGAGCCGATCGATCAGCAATTTCAGGGCCGACGTGCTGTCCAGTCCCGCGGTTTCGGCGCGCCAGGCCTGAACCGATTGAGCGATGGTTCTGTCGAACAGCGCCAGAAGTAGTTCGTCCTTGCTGGCGAAGTGTTGGTAGAAGGCCCGCAGCGACGTCTTGGAGCGGGCGACGACCTCCTGCACGGTGAAGTCGGTGCGTCCCGTCTCGCCCAGGATCGCGACGGCGGTCTTGATGAAGCGGTCGCCGCGCGTCACTTCGGCTTCGTCATTGGGGGCGGTCATCGGCGCTGTTCCCTTCCCTGGCGCAGTCCTTACGCTCTGAGAATGAGGTTACCGCGTCCTGGGGCCCATCCGCGAAGCCATACCTTCTGGGTCGTCGCGCCGACCGACGGTCGGACGCTCAGCCGCCCCGCGCCGCGATCATCGCCGAGCGGTTGACCTTGGTGGCCGCGGTGCGCGGTATCGCGTCGACGAATTCCACCGTCTTGGGCGCCTTGTAGGGGGCCAGGCGGCTCTTCGCGTAGTCGATCACGCCCTGCTCGGTGAGGGGCTCGGCGCCGTCGGCCTCGGCGCGCTGGATCACCGCGTGCACGCGGCGCCCCCACTGCGGATCGGCAAGCCCGATCACGACCACGTCGGCGATACCTGGGTGGCCGGCCAGCGCCGACTCGACCTCGGCGGGAAAGACATTGGCGCCGCCACTGACGATCATGTCGACGCGGCGGTCCACGATGTAGAGAAAGCCGTCCTCGTCGAGGTGGCCCATGTCCCCGGCGGAGCGGAAGCCGTCCTCGGTCGACGGCAGTGGGGGCGCCCCACCCAGGTAGCGATACCCCGCGCTCATCGGTGCCCGCAGATACACGTCCCCGTCCTCGCCGGGACCCAGCGGCCGCTTCTCTGCGTCCAGAATCCGGATCTCGGTGTCCCGGAATCCGCGGCCCACGCTGCCCGGGTGGGCGAGCCACTCGTCGCCGCGCAGCGCGGTGAGCCCCAGATTTTCCGTCATCCCGTACGCCGTCACGATCTGCTCCGGGCTGAGCAGTTCGAACCACGTATGCAGCAACGAGGGCGGCATCACCGCGGCGCCCTGCAGAATGAAGACGATGCTGGACAGGTCGCGCTCCCGGACGTCGGGCCGGGCCGCGATGCGCGCCAGCATGGTGGGCGTCGCGGTGAAGTTGGTGATCCGAAAGCGCTCGATCACATCGAGAGCCAATGCGGCGTCGAACTTTTCGAGTATCACCAGATGGTCGCCCGCCAGCAGCATGAGGAAGGTGGCGAAGCCGTTGGTGTGATACATCGGCGCGGGCACCATGATCGTCTGCGGCTGGGAAACCGGTGTCCAGTTCGACAGGAACGGCTCGCCCTGCTGGGGGATCCACAGTGAGGGCGCCAGGTTGAGGATCACCTTGGGCACGCCGGTCGAACCGCTGCTGCAGATCCCGTTGGCGGTGGGGGAGACGGCCACCGGCAGGGGGCCGTCGGACTCGGCGGCCGCGCGGGCGTCGAGGTCCCAGCGGCTCTTTTCATCGACGACGACGGCGGGATCGATCACCTCGCGCACCCGGTCGCGCTCCCACTCGGGAAGATCCCAGTGCATGGGCACCGGAACCGCGCCAATCTTCCAGCACCCCAGCGTCGCCAGCACCAGATGCTGGGAATTCGGAATAGCAAGCGCCACAAGGGAACCGATTGCGGCGCCGGCGGCGGCGAGGGCGCGGCCCCACTGGTTGGCGCGGGCGTCGAGCTCACCGAACGTCAGCGTCTGCGCGGTGCCGTCGAGCGCGACGATCGTGACGCCGGCATCGTTCCCACGTTGTTCGGCGAGCTCTCGCAGCTTGGTTCCGAAGGGAACCCCGTCGGCGAACGGGTTCGCCGCCGCTTCGGCCGCGACAGGTTCGCTACTCACCTGCGCCGCTCCTCCTCATCGCTTCGCTCTGCATCGTCGCCGGCGGTCACCTTCGCCGCTCCTCCTCATCGCTTCGCTCTGCATCGTCGCCGGCGGTCACCTTCGCCGTTCCTCCTCAATCGTCGTGCGGCGGCTCACGCAGATACCGGCTCGCTGAACAGCGTCTCCAGCGACCCGTCCGACACGCTGGGGATCAGGCGCAGGGCGAGTTCGTCGGTGCCCAGCGGCAACCGGATCAGCGGCTGGGTGTGCCGGTCGAGCACGCTGACGTCGGACTCGTCGCAGAAACCCAGGGCCCCGAGTAACTGGTGCGACGTGCGCATCACCTGGCGCGCGGTGTCGGCGGCTTTGAGCCGAAGCACCAGTGCGTCGGCCGAATGGATCGGCGCCGGCAGCGATTCGGGTCGGCAGATCGTGTACTTCGCGAGTTCGTGCAGCCCGCGCACCGCGACGGCGGCGTCCGCGACGGCAAACCTGACGGCCTGAAAGTCCGCGAGCGGCTTACCGAACTGGATCCGGGCGCGCACGTGCTCGGTGACGATCTGCAGCGACTGCTGCACCGCTCCCAGAATCCGCCATGATCCGAGCACGAGATGAAGGTTAACGTCGGGGGCTCCGACGCTTCCCTCGGGTGCGCCCAAGGTCGCCGGAACCAGGAACGGCCCCAGCTTGGCGCCGGTGCGCGCGGCCGGCCGCGGCCGGTACCGGTTGCCGTCCAGGTCCGCGGCGATCCAGTCGCCGGCCAAATCGCCGTGGTCGATGCGCGGGGCTTTCGGATTCACCAGGGCCAGCCGCGCGCCATCGATCGACAACAGCTCCTCCACAAGTGGATAGGGCAGCACCGTGGCGCCGGCGGCCTGGCACAGCACCGCGGCGGCCAGCAGATCGTCCGGGGACGAGCGCACGTCCAGGTCGAACGCGCCCACCTCGTTCAACGCGGCACGGGCCGCGTCCCGGACGGAGTCGTCGGCCTCGGCGCGCAGCGCGGCCGGCGGTCCGCCTAATCGGGTGAGCCGCTTGCCCGCGACGGCGGCGAAGTCGCTGATGTCTTGTGGCAGATCGGTTTTCACCGGCTTCCTCCCAACACGTCTCGTGCCACCAGCATCTTCTGCACTTCGATGGTGCCCGATGCGACGGTGGCCGCCTGTGCGTAACGCCAATGGTCTTCGATCGCCCCGTGCAGCGGCGCGGAACTGCCGCTGTCCAGCGCCGTGGGGCCCAGCACGTCGAACAGCAGCTCGGCCACCTGCTGATCGAGGGTCGTCGTGACGATGCGCGCGGCGCTGGCGGCCGCGCCCGCCGCCGGATCGTCCTGCAGTGACACGGCGCGATAGGCCAGCAGCCGGGCGACCCGCAGGTCGACCAGCGCCCGCACCCACCGCGTCCGAATCGTCTCGGGCAGCTCGTCCCACTCGTCGCCGAGCTGGCTGCGCATGCGTTCGAGCAGCGACTCGCACCGCGCGTAGCGGGCGATGCCCACCCGCTCGAAGGCCAGCGCCTCGCGCATCACCCGCCATCCGTCGCCGACCTCGCCGAGCACGTCGCCGGGAAACGCCTGCACGTCGTCCAGGAACATCTCGTTGAGATGGTGCGGCCCCAGCATCGACGGGATCGGCCGGACGGTGAAACCGGGACGGTCCATCGGGATCAGAAACAGGGTGAGCCGCTTGTGTTTTGGGGCGTCGGGGTCGGTGCACGCCGCCAGCACGCACCACGACGCCATCAGCGCGTACGAGGTCCACACCTTCTGCCCGGTGATGCGCCATCCGTCACCGTCGGCGACGGCGCGGGTACGCAACGACACCAGGTCGGTTCCGGCCTCGGGCTCCGAAAAGCCTTGGCACCAGATGACATCCCCGGCGGCGATGGCCGCCAGGTGCTTGGCTTTCTGTTCCTCGGTCCCGTACCGCATCAGCGCCGGCCCGACCCAGTTGATCCCCATGTACTGCGGACCGCGCGGCTCGTGTTGCGCCCACATCTCCTCGCGCAGCACCGTCTGCTGCCAAACCGAACCCCCGCCGCCGCCATGCTCCTTCGGCCACGCCAGCGCGAGCAGCCCCTCGGTGGCCAGCAGTTTGCAGAACGTCTCGGTGGTGGCGAGGTCCTGCGGGTTTTCGGTGCAGGCGCCGAGGAAGTCGGCGGGGATGTGGTTGGCGACCAGCTCGCGCAGGTGGCTTCGCAGTTGTCCGGCGTCGTCGCCGAGGTCGTAGTCCATCGTGGTCATCCCTTCGGCAGTCCGAGCAGCCGCTCGGCGATGATGTTGCGCTGCACCTCCGACGTTCCGCCGTAGATGGTCGCGGCCAGCGCGTCCTGACGTTCGAACAGCAGGTCCGGATCGGCGGCCGACTCCGGGCCCGCAGCGGCGGCGCCGAGTTCCCAAACACGCTGCAACGTAAGCGATCCGAGCAGCTTCATGGTGTCGGCTTCTGGGCTGGGCCGCCCCGCCAGCTCGTTGCCCAGCGCGCGATATCCGGTGGCCCGCAGGGCTTCGGCGTCGGCGATCAGCGAGCCGAGCTCGGTGTAGACGTCGTCGCCCGAGACCCCGCCGCCGGCGGTGCGCACCGCCTCGAGCCCGCGTTTGATCTCGACCCAGTTCATGATCCAGATCATCTGGCGTTCATGCTGCAGCGACGACAGGGCGACATTCCAGCCGCCGTTGAGCGGCCCCAGCAGGTTGTCGCCCGGCACCTCGACATCGTCGAGGAAGACCTCGCAGAACGTCTCGTCGGAGATCGAGGCCATGCGGATCGGCTCGATCCTGACCCCGGGCGCGTGCAGATCCAGGATCAGGCAGGAAATGCCGCGGTGTTTCGGCGCATCGGGATCCGTGCGGGCATACAGGGTGCACCACCGCGACTTGTGGGCCTGGGTGGTCCAGATCTTGTGGCCGTTGACCCGGAACACGTCGCCGTCGCGTTCGGCGCGCGTGCGCAGTCCGGCGAAATCGGACCCGGCTTCGGGTTCGGACATGCCCAGCGCCCACCATTCGTCACCGCGTAACAGCGGGACGAGCAGGCGCTCGACCTGGGCGGCGGTGCCGAACTGACGAATGCCGGGCGCGGCGACGTTGGGACCGGCGATGTTGGGCAGTTTGGGCGCCGAGCGCAGCGCGGCCTCGAGCCGGACCTCCATGGCGTCGCGCAGACCGAGGGACCGTCCGCCGTGTTCGCGGGGCCAGGTCGGCTGGATCCATCCGGCCTCGAACGCGGCCCGCTGGTAATCGCGCCGCAGGCCCAGGTCCCACCGGTACTGCCGATACTTCTCGTAGTAGTCGTCGGGCAGGAACTCCGCCAACCACGCGCCGAATTCGTCCACCACCGGGCTCACGCGGCGCCCCCGCAGAATCGGCGGCCCACCTCGTGGTAGAGCGCGCGACTGTCGCCCAGCAGCGCGGCGCCCTGCCAGGCGCGCCTGACGTAGAGGTGGACGTCGTGCTCCCAGGTCTGACCGAGCGCGCCGTGCACCTGGACCGCCGTGCGCGCACAGGCGGCGGCCGCGTCACCGGCCGCCGCTTTGGCGAGCGCGGCGGAGGTCCACGCGTCGCCGGGTGCCGCAGCCGGATCGGCGAGCCGGGCCGCGGCCGCATACGTCAGACTGCGGGCGCGTTCCAGGCCGACGTAGTTGTCGGCCAACGCGTGTTTGATCCCCTGGTATGCGCCGATCGGTTGGCCGAACTGGCGCCGCGACTTCGCGTGCTCGACCGAGCGGCGCAACGCGGCGCTCGCGACGCCGATCAGGTCCGCGGCGCAGGCCACCCACGGCGCCGTCAATGCGGACTCGACGTCGGCGCTCGCGACGGCCACGGGCTCGGCGTCGATGTCGGCCGTCGCCAACGGCTGGGCGGGGTCGGTGGAGTCAGCCGCGGGCACCACGGTGACACCGTCGCCGCAACGCGCGACCGCCGCGACGGTGTCACCGGCGTCGTCGCGGGCAAGGGTGACGACCACCTCGGCGCGCGACAGGTGGGGGACCGCGACCGCACGGCCGCGCAGCCGGCCGTCGCTCAGGGTCATCGGCGCCCCGGGCAGGCGCGACCCGGGCGCGTGGACGGCCAGCGTCGCCACGGTTCCACCGGCGATGTCGGCCAGGACCGAGTCGAGTCCGGCGTCACGCAGCACGCCCGCGGCCAGACCGACGCTGCTCAGCAAGGGGATCGGGGCGAGGGCGGCACCGCATTCCTCGAGAACCACGGCGAGCTCGACCGGCCCGTAGTCGCCCGCCTCTTCCTCGGAGGGGGCGGCGAGCTCGGTCCACCCGAGATCCACGACCGTCTTCCACAGGGCGCGCCAGCGCTCCGGATCCGTGAGCGCTTGGCGGGCGGCCTCAGGCGGGCACTCCGTACGTAATATGTCGCGTACGGCGTCGCGGAGCGACAACTGCTCCGAGTTCAGCCCTACATCCATAAGACCTCTAACATAGTAAAGATAATAAACTAGCCCTGCCGTCAATGACACGGGGTCGGACGCATAGGTGGCGCATGGCCGAGTGGTACCTGTTCCTGCCGCAGGTCCGGTTGTCGGCGGGCGACATCACCGAGCGTGCGGGCCGGGCCGAGGCCAGCGGTTTCGACGGCATCGCTTTCATCGATCACCTCGAGGCGCCCGGCCTGCCCGACGAAAGCATCTGGGAGGCAATGGGGATCGCCACCTGGGTGGCCGCCAAGACCGAGCGGCTGCGGATCGGTCATCTGGTGCTCTGCGACGCCTTCCGGCATCCCGCGGTGCTGGCCAAACAGGCCGTCACCCTCTCAGAGGCGTGCGGCGGCCGATTCGAGCTCGGTCTGGGGGCGGGGTCGTGGCCCGCGGAGTTCGCCAGATTCGATGTCGGCCAGCAGGATCCGAGAGCACGGGTCGATCAGCTCGACCGCCACCTGAGGCTGCTCAGGCAGTACTGGGGCGACGGGACGGGGGAGGCCGCGGTGGCGCCGCAGGCCCCGCGTCGGTCCTACCCGATACCGCTGGTCCTGGGTGGCAGCGGACCCCGGATGATGGAACTCGTTCGCAGATACGCGGATTGGTGGAATCTGCCTGCCCATCAGCTCGACAAGCTGCCGACGCTGGCCACGGCCGCCGGGACGGCCCGGTTGTCCATCCAGCAGATGGTGGGCTTCGTCCGGTCCGGCGCCGATCCCGACACCGTGCGCGAGGTGAGCACCCGGCGATTCGGCAACCTGGGATCCGGACTGGTCTGCGGGGATGCCCGCGAGCTGGTCGGGCACTTCAGCGGACTGGCCGGGCAGGGGGTCGAGCGGTTCTACGTCTGGTTCGCCGACTTCGCCGCACCGGACTCGTTGCACGAGTTCGGCGAATCGGTGATCAAGCCGTTCCCGGCGCCGTAGGCGTCAACCCCGTTGCGCGCGGCGGCGGGCCTCGGTGGGCACGACCGGCGGCCGCGCGTAGGGGCCGCGCTCCACCGCGGACAGGCGGATCTCCGGCAAATCGACCGATGGGTCGACGGTATCCAGCCAGACGACCGCCTCGGCGACGTCGGAGACCGCGATCGCGTACATCTCGAACGGAACGTCCTGCAGCATCTCGGTGGCCACCGGGCCGGGCGTGACGATATGCACGCTGATGCCGTCGCGATCGACTTCGAGCGCCAGGGCCCGCGCGAACGCGTTCATGCCGGCCTTTGAGGCGGAATACGCGGTGCGGGCCGGCATCGGCTCGTGTGCCGCCGACGACGAGATGAACACCAGCCGCGAGCCCGCCTTCATCCTGGGCAGCACCGCGGACGTCACCACGAAGCACGAATCCAGGTTGGCCGACATGATGGCCTGCCACTGCTCGAAGGTCTGCTTGCGCGCGTAGGTTCCGCCGAGCGCCCCCGCCGCGTGGACGACGAGGTCGATTTCCCCCAATGCGCTTATCGCGGCGGGGAATCCGATCGGATCGGAGGCGTCGGCCACCACGTGGCGCGCACCGATCTCCTCGGCGGCGGCGCGCAACGGATCTTCCCGCCGCGCCGAGAGCACCACGTCGTAGCCGCGCTCAACGAGCTTGCGGGCGCACCCTTTTCCGATCCCGCCGCTACCGCCGGTGACCAATGCGGTTCGCATGACCGTTGCAGGCCGCCCTTCAGGAGTGCCGGATGTCCCGCGACCGCGACAAGGCCTGCGGGGAGAGCGCATAGATGCGTTGATCGTGCTGACCGGACAGCACGTAGGTTTGGGTGTCGGCGAGGTGGCGTCCGGCGATACGACGAGCCCGGTCGACGTTGCCCTCCGCGATCGTCTCGGTCAGTTTGACGTGGGTGGTGAGCACGGCGCGGCGCTGAGCCAGCGACGGGTAGGTGCCCCGCGACGCACTCTCGTCGGCCCATTGCCGTTCGTGACTGGTCCACAGCGTCTCCAGGCTGCCCACGACCGCGATGATCGTGTGGTTGCCGCAGCCGCGGACGACGAGATCATGGAATTCACGGCCGATTTCGGTGAACCGGCGGCCGTCTTCGAGGTGTTCGGCCATCGACTCGTTGATCCGCGTGAGTTCGGGCACCAGCGTCTCGGCCCGGTCCGGACGGCGGGCGGCCAGCGCCGCGCAGGCGGGCTCGAGTTCCTGCAACGCCATGCCGAGATCGGCCACCTCAACGGACTCGCTCTGCAGCAACAGGCCGAGCATGTAGGCGGCGCTGGTCTTCGCCGGGGCGTGCACGACGGCACCGCCGCGGTTGCCCCGCCGCACCGACACCAGCCCCTCGGTCTCCAGGATCCGCAACGCCTCGCGCAGCGACACCAGGCTCACGTTGAACTGCTCGACGAGCACCTCTTGGCGCGGCAGCAGATCGCCATCGGCGAGGTCGCCGTCGATGATCTGACGACGCAACTCATCGGCTACGATTTCGGCGATCCGCGGCGCCGACAACCGGCGCCGGGCGTCGGGGCCAATTCCCAAGGCGGTCATCCGATCCTCGAAACAAAAGCAACTCGCTGGCTTAGCTATTTTAGCAGTAATGATATAAATAGCTTCTCTGATCGCGCGTCGATCGGAAGGGCGGGTGCAATTGAGCGAGCGGTCCGACAGCCGGCCGACACCGCTACACGATTTGCGTGTCGTCGAGATCAGCGACCGGATAGCGGGCAGCTACTGCGGGAAGCTGCTGCTTGACGCCGGCGCGCAGGTCTGCAAAATCGAACCGCCGCAAGGGGATTGGCTGCGCCGGTACACCGCCAGCTGTTCGCCGGTCGCCGAAGACGGCACCGCTCCTTTTTTCAGCTACCTCAACGCGGGCAAGCGCAGCATGACGTTCGCGCCTGGCGCCGAGGATTCGGCGCGCTTTCGCGCCACGCTGGCCGCCGCCGACGTCGTCGTCGTCACCGCCGGCCCGGCGCGGGCCGCGGCGATGGGCATCGACCCGCGGCAACTGCTGGAACACTCGCCGCGGGCCGTCATCGTGACGATCTCCGATTTCGGCTGGAGCGGACCCTACGCGGACCGCGCCGCCAGCGAGTTCACCTTGCAAGCGTGGGCGGGCTCGCCCGGCTTCCGCGGCGATCCCGCCGGGCCCCCGATTTCCATCGGCGGCGATCTGGGCGAGTACATGGGCGGAGTGTTTGCGGCGTTCGGCGCGCTGGCCGTGCGCCGCCGCGTCGAGCGCGGCGGGCCCGGCGAGCATCTCGACCTGTCCATGCTGGAAGCGCTCACCGCGATGCAGAGCAGCGAATGGCTGCATTCGCAGCTGCTGCGCGTCCCGCCGATCCGCCGCACCACCGAAGTGCCGTCGATCGAGCCCGCCAAGGACGGCTACGTCGGGATCACCATGGTCACCGGGCAGCAGTGGCTCGACTTCGCCGCGATGGTCGAATGCCCGCAATTGGAGGAGATCGAACAGCTGCGGTTTCAGATCGGCCGGTGGCAATACCGCGACCTGATCCGCGAGCAGATCCATCCCTGGCTGGCCGAACGGACCGTCGCCGAAATCGTCGAGCTCGGACAGCTGTTCCGGCTGCCGATCGCCGCGCTGGGCAACGGCTCCACCATCCGGGATCTGGAATACGTGCGCCAGCGCGACGCCTTCATCCACAACCCCGCCGGTTTTCACCAGCCCCGCCCGCCGTGGTTGATGTCGGCCTGCGCGCCCGCACGCGTGGGTGCCACGCCCTCACTTGGCGAGGACGATGACGAGACACCCTGGCGCCGTGACGAATCCGAATCCGAACCGGCGCTGGACGGGTTACCGCTGGCCGGTGTTCGCATCATCGACCTGACCGCGTTCTGGGCCGGGCCCGCCGCGACCCACCTGCTGGCCGCTTTCGGCGCCGACGTCGTCAAGATCGAATCCATCCAGCGGCCCGACGGCATCCGCTACTCGGGCGGAATGCGCACCGACGTGGACGACTGGTGGGAGTACGGCTGGGTGTTCCACGCGATGAACACCAACAAGCGTTCGGTGACACTGGATTTGGGATCCGAGGAGGGTCGTCGCCTGTTCACCGAACTGGTCGCCGGCGCCGACGTCGTGATCGAGAATTTCTCGCCGCGGGTGATGGAGCACTTCGGCCTCACCGCCGAGGTGCTGCTTGGGGTCAACCCCAGACTGGTGTTCGCCCGGATGCCCGCGTTCGGCGTCGAGGGCCCGTGGCGGGATCGGGTCGGCTTCGCGCCCACCATGGAGCAGATCGCGGGCTTGGCCTGGGTGACTGGGCTGCCCGAGGCCCCGCCGGTGACCCCGCGCGGGGCCTGCGACCCGCTGGCCGGTGTGCACGCCGCGTTCGCCGTGCTCGCCGCGCTGAGCTTCGCCGAGCGCACCGGGACGGGCCAGCTGGTCGAGTTGCCGATGCTGGAAACGGTGCTCAACGCCACTGCGATCCAGGCGATCGAGTCCGAGGTCTTCGGTGTGACGCTGAGCCGTCGGGGCAATCGCGGTCACGGCACGGCGATCCAGAACATCTACCGCTGCGCCGGCGACAAGGACGATTGGATCGCCGTGACCATTCGCGACGACGCGCAGTGGCACGCGCTAGTCGACGTGATGGACCGTCCCGCGTGGTGCCGGGACGAGGCCCTGTCCACCGTCGCCGGTCGCCGGCAACGAGCCGACGAGATCGACGCCCGGCTGGCGGAGTGGTTCGCCCGCCAGACCCTTGAACCGACGGTGGAACGCCTGGCCGGCGCGGGAATTCCCGCCGCGCCGGTGGTATCGCCGTCGCTGGTCACCGACAATCCGCAGCTGCGCGACCGCGGGTTTTTCGAGGCGCTGCACCATGGCAGCACCGGCCTCGGTCTCTACCCGTCCCCGCCGTTCGCCCTGCTCGACGGCCAGGACCACTGGCTGCTGCGGCCGCCGCCGAAGCTGGGCGAGCACAATGAAGAGATCCTGCGCGATCGGTGCGGGCTGACCGACGAAGAACTGACACGCCTCGCGGCCAGCGGGGTGATCGGGACCCGCCCCAAGGGTCTGTAAGAGAAGTGGAGGGCATCTGATGCGCGTGACGGTCGACGAAAACTTGTGCGAGGCCAACGGCTTTTGCGAATCGCTTGCGCCGGACGTGTTCGAGCTGGGGGACGCCGACGTGGTGCAGATCGCGGAGGGCCTCGTGCCGGCGCGGCTGGAAATCGACGTGCGCGCCGCGGTGGATCAGTGCCCGAAGGCCGCGCTGCGGCTTGTCGAGGACTGACTCGCCCGACGACGGCGAGTGCCGGAACGGCGCGAGTGAGGAGTCGGGCAATCAGACTCGCCCGACGACGGCGAGTGCCGGAACGGCGCGAGTGAGGAGTCGGGCAATCAGACTCGCCGGACGACGGCGAGCGCCGGAACGGCGCGAGTGAGGAGTCGGGCAATCAGACTCAGCGGCGCTCGCGTAGCGATATCGCCATCTCGTCGTAGATCGACATGTTGGTGGTCAGGTTGGGATGGGCGGCCTTGGCCGGGCCGATTTCGATGTCATCGCAGCGCAGCAGCAGTTCGTCGAAGACCGCGCGCAGTTCCGCACGGGCCAGCATGGCGCCCAGGCAGTGGTGCGGTCCGCCGCCCCCGAACGCCACGTGCGGGTTGGGCTGGCGGCCGATGTCGAAGACGAACGGTGAATCGAAGACTTCCTCGTCGCGGTTGGCCGAGCGCAGCATCGACACCACCCGCTCGCCCTTGGCGATGCGCTGGCCGTCCATCTCGACGTCGACCTTCGCGGTGCGCGTCCAGTACGCCACCGGCGACGCCCAGCGCAGCACCTCCTCGACCGCGCCGGGCCGCAACGCTTCCTGCGCGCGATACCGCTCGATTTGCTGTGGATTGCGCACGAACGCCTGCAGCCCGATGGCCAACGCGTTCTTGGTGGTGTCGCTGCCGGCGAACGCCAGCACGAAGAAGAAGAACTCGAGCTCGTTCTCGGGCAAGCTGAATCGCTCGCCGTCCTCGCCGGTGATCACCGCAGTCGCGAGCGTGCTCCAGATGTCGTCGGTGGGATTGCGCCGCTTTTCGGCCGTGAGCTCCATCGCGTACCTGAACACCGAAGCGAAGAGATCGAGTTCTACCCGCCCGCTCGGGTGTGCTTCGGGCGCAAGCGCTTTGAGGATCTGGTCGAAGATGCCGAAGATTCGCGGCCGATCCTCGTCCGGGATGCCGATGATGTCGCCGATCACCGACATCGGCAACGCGTCGGCGACGTCCTCGATCCAGTCCCCGCCGCCCGCGGCCAGCAAGTCGTCGATCATCCGTGCGGCACGCGCGCGGATCCCCTCCTCGAGTTTGGCTATGGCGCGCGGATTGAACGCGTTGGAGATGAGTTTGCGGCGTCTGTTCAGCTCCGGCGGGTCCAACGTGATGATCGTCGGGAACGACGAGAACATGGCGACCGGCTGGATGAGCGGGCCGTCGGCCGCGGTGAACGACTCGGTGTCGCGGTGCAGGCGGACCGCGTGCCGGTGTTTGGTCGCCATCCAGAAATCGCGGTGCACGGTCTGGGCCACTCCCGGCGTCAGCTCGTGCCGGAACAGTGGGCTGCTGCGTCGCAGCTCGGCGAACAGGTCGTCGGGAAAGCCGTTGCACCACAAAGACAGATCGGACAGGTCGACCGCTGCAGCCGTCATCGCCGGGCCCCATTCTGCGGCGACGCACCGGGAACCGGTGAGCGCCGCGTTGACGTTCTATGCCTAAGATAGTAAAAATAGAGCTAGTCGTCGAACTGGAGTGCTCGTGACGCGTACAGTTTCGGACCCGGCCCCGGAGTCGGCCGAGGACCCCTCAGAACGAGAGTTCGGGCAGGCCGGCATCGCCCTGTCGACCTACCGTTTCCCGACGGGCTGGTTCATCGTCGCCTTCGGCTCCGACCTGGCTCCCGGTCAGGTCAAGCGCGCGCACTACTTCGGTGAGGAGCTGGTGCTCTTTCGCACCGAGTCGGGCCAGGTTCATGTGATGGACGCCTACTGCCAGCACCTCGGCGCCAACCTCGCCGTCGGCGGCACCGTGGAGGGCGAGAACATCGTCTGTCCTTGGCACGGTTGGCAATGGCGCGGTGACGGCAGCAACGCGCTGATTCCCTACAGCAAGATCGGCTGCAAGAACAACGTCCGCATCCGGACCTATCCGAGCATGGAGTGGTACGGCTTCGTGCTGGCCTGGCACGAGCGGCACGGTCGGGCGCCGTACTGGCAGCCGCCGGTGTTGCCCGAGCTGGAGACCAACGAGTACTACCCCCTGCACCCGCACACCCAGATGCTCAACCGGGTCAAGGTGCACCCGCAGATGATCATCGAGAACGCCGCCGACCCGTACCACGTTCAGTACGTGCACAAGGCCGCCAATCCCGCCACCACCGCGTCGTTCGAGGTGTCCGGCTACCACCTACACGCCACGGTCAACGCCCATTTCGGCGGGGGCCGGGCGCAGACCTGGCTGACCCCGAACGGGCCGGTCGACGCCAAGATCATCTACGACAACTACTCGCTGGGGCTGGGCGTGGTGCGATTCCCCAGCGAGCTGGTGGCCACCGTTCAGGTCACCGGACAGACGCCGGTCGACGAGGACTACACAGACTACTTCTACACGCAGGCCTCCGTTCGTGAGCCGGGCGACACCGGTGACGTGCCGACCGGACGCGCCGCCCGGTTCCTCGCGCTGCAGCAAGAAGTCATCAAGCAGGACTTCTTCACCTGGGAGAACATGAAGTATCTCGAGAAGCCGAATCTGGCTCCCGAGGAGGCGCACGATTACGCGGCCCTTCGCCGCTGGGCGCACCGCTTCTACCCGGGAACGCAACCGTCGCCGTCCGATTTCGGCTACACCGCCGACGGCGCGCCGGACCCGGCGGCCGCGAAAGCCTGATGAAACCCTGATGCCCGGTCCCGCCGATTTCGGTGTCGACGGTTTCACCGTGCCGGCTGTGCTGGATCGGCGGGCCGAGCAGCATCCCGACCGGGTGATGATGTCGATCGCCGGTGTCGACGTGACCTTCGAGCAGATGCGGCGGCGGTCCCGCGCGGCGGCAAACATACTGTCCGGCTTGGGCGTCGGCCGCGGCGACTGCGTGGCGTTGTTCACCGCCACCTGCCCGGAATGGGTCTACTTCTGGTTGGGCGCGGCGCGCATCGGCGCGGTCAGCGCTGCCATCAATGCCGCGAACAAGGGTGAGTTTTTGCTGCACACCCTTCGGCTGTCATGCGCCAAGGTGATCCTCACCGATGCTGAGCGGCGGCCCCGCGTCGACGAGGTCGCGGGCGGACTGAATGCGGCGACCGACATTGTGGTGCTGGATGTTTCGCTCACCGAGGCGTTGAGTAGCACGCCGGTTCACCCGGTGGGCGACAGCCCCGCCGGCGCGGCGGACGTGGGCGTGCTGTTCTACACCTCGGGCACGACCGGGCCCTCCAAAGCGGTTGCCACGACGTGGCATTACCTGTTCTCGGTGGCGGCGACCGTCGCTTCGGCGTGGGAGTTCGGCGCGGGGGAGGTGCTGTGGACGGCGATGCCGCTCTTCCATCTGAGTGCGGCGCCCAGCGTGCTGGCACCGATGCTGGTCGGTGGAACCACCGTGTTGGCGAAAGCCTTTCACCCGGCGCAGGTGTGGGATGAGATCCGCGCCCACGGCGCCGTCGGTTTCGCCGGCGCCGGCGCGATGGTCTCGATGCTGCAAAACCTGCCCGCCGATACGCGGGACGCGCAGCTGCCGCTCCGGTTCATCTCCGCCGCGCCCATCGACGCGGCCTCCTACCGTGACATCGAAAAGCGTTACGGCTGCCGCATCGTCACGATGTACGGATTGACCGAGGCGTTCCCGATCGCCCTCAAGGCCGTGGCCGACGAGGGTGTACCCGGAACCTCGGGCCGGCCCAACCCCGATTTCGACGTGCGCATCATCGACGAGCGCGGCGATCCGCTACCGGCCGGCGCCGTCGGAGAGATCGCGTGCCGGCCGAAGCGGGCCCACGTAATGAGCGAAGGCTATGTGGGCCAGGGGATGCGGGTGGACCCGCACCCGGAGTGGTTTCGCACCGGTGACCTGGGCCGGCTCGATGCCGATCAGAACCTGACCTATGTGGACCGCGTCAAAGACTCGTTGCGCAGGCGGGGCGAAAACGTCTCATCGGTCGAAGTGGAGACCGTCGTCATGCGTCACCCCGCCGTCGCCGAAGCAGCGGCCGTCGGAGTCCCCAGCGAGCTGGGCGAAGACGACATCCTGGTAGCCGTGACCCTGCGTCCCGGGGCCACACTGGACTGCGCCGAGTTGCTCGACTTCTGCGCGGCCCGGATGCCGTACTTCTGCGTGCCGCGATACGTCGAGACGGTGGACGAACTGCCAAAGAACATCATCGGCCGCATCCGCAAAGACCTGTTGCGCAACCGGGGCGTGAGTCCGGGCGCATGGGATCGGGAAAAAGAGGGGTATATCGTTGCCCGGTAACGTTGCCCGTCACTGTGAGAGAGGCTGCGAAGCACAATGACCATGACCTATCAGGAACAGCAGCTGCTCCATGCCGCCACCGGCCGCGCCGCCATCCTCAACCTGAACGCCCGGCACAATCGCGCCTATTCGGAGGGCGACCGCGAGCGCTGGATCGCCACCTTCCGCCATTCCGGCGCCAGCTATACCCGTGACGGCGAGGCGTTCACCGATCTGCGCGCGGCCTTCGACGGCGGCGACGGGCAACGGTTGATCACGGTCGACCACGAGATCGCCGTCGACGGGGTCAACGCCGACCAACATTGCGTCGCCGTGCTTTTCGCCGCGATGTTCGAGGACACCGCGCTGCGGGCCACCGGGGTCTTCCACGACACACTGGTCTACGAGCGCGGCGGATGGTACTTCACATCCCGTACGTTGCAGTGGGATTCGGTCCCGAGCCGGCATCCGCTCGTCATGTGAGCGGCATCGATACGTGGACCAGGATTTCAGTCAGCGGCTGGCCTTCGGCACCTACGAGGATGCGTTGCGGATGGTCGGCACGAAAAGCGAACCCCGCACCGCGGCCACCGCGGTCAGCGCCGCACGCATCCAATTGTTCGCCGCGATGGTCCGCGACGGGAACCGTTCCTATTGGGATTCCGAGTTCGCTCGTCGGCAATGGGGAGGCCTGCTCGCGCCACCCGCTTTGCTGATGGGCTGGTTGATCACGCCGCCCTGGCAGCCCGGAGGGAGGAGGTCCGGTTCATTGATCGCCCTGCGGGTGCCGCTACCGGGCACCACATTCATCAACGCGGCCAACGAGGTTGAGTTTCCCCAACCCATCGTGGAAGGCGACGTCCTGACCGTCGTCGACGAGCTGGTGTCGGTGTCGCCGGAAAAGCGGACCAGGCTGGGCGTCGGCCATTTCGTCGAGACGCTGGAGACCTATCGCCGCCAGGACGGCGCCGTGGTCGCCACCTCCCGCAACACCCTGTTCCGCTTCACCCCCGGGCCGCCCTCGTGACCGGCGACGGCCTGGACTTCGACCGGATCACCGTCCCGGTCGAGCTGCCCGAGGTGGTTGACCACATCAGCTACCAGCGCGTGGTGGAGAACGCCGGAGCGACGTGGGACTACTTCCCCGGCCACTTCGACCCGGATTACGCTCAAGCTCAAGGGAATCCGACGATCTACGTCAACACGATGCACCTCGCCGGCTTCGCCGACCGCGTCGCGACCGAGTGGGCGGGGCCGCGCAGCCGCGTGATGCGGCGCTCCATGCGGCTGACCGGGTCGGTGTACGCCGGCGACACCATGACCGGGCGCGGGCGGGCGGTGGCCAAACGGCGGGACACCTCGGTGGACCCGCCGCGCTGCCTGGTCGACCTCGAAATCCAGGTGACCAATCAGCATGGCGCGCTGTGCTGCCCGGTCGAGCTGACGCTGCAGGTGCCCGAGGACCCGCATCACGGCGATGGATGACAACGCCGAACTGCACCTGGCGGTGTGCCGCCGGTTCGGTGAGGCGGTTGCCGCGGCGACCGGCAGATGGGACCGTCCATCCCCGGGCGATGCCTGGGATGCCCGAGGAGTGCTCGAGCACGTCATCGGCTTTCACGACGTACTCCTGTTGCGTCCCTTGGGACTCAAGCCCGACCGCCCGCGTGAGGATCCCCTCGAGCGCTGGCGACTGACGTACCGCTCGCTGACCGAGGCCTTTACCTCGGGCGTAGCGACACGGCTCGATGCCTACCCGCTCATCCCGAATCTGACCCGCGATGTCCTGGTGCATACCTGGGACCTCGCGCGTGCGGCGGGGGCCGACGACAGCTTGGACCCCGAGTGGTGTGAACGGTTTTGCGTCGGGTTACCGACGGATTCCCAGACGCTGAGCTCGGGGGCGATGTTCAAGGCCCCGCTTGCCGTACCCGCCGAAAGTGACGCGCAGACAAGGCTTCTCGCCGGCCTGGGCCGCGACCCCCGGTGGAGGCCGCGCACCTCATAGGGGTGGCAACTGCCCTTTGCATATCAGCGTCTGCAGTTCGACATACTCGTGCAGACCCTCGGGGCCGAACTCGCGCCCGATGCCGGATTGCTTGAAACCGCCGAACGGTGCCCCGATGTCGAGGGTGTACATGTTGATGCCGTAGGTCCCCGTGCGGACGGCGGCCGCGACGTCGAGGCCGTGCCCGATGTCGGACGTCCACACCGAACCGGCCAGACCGTAGTCGGTTTCGTTGGCGATGCGGATCGCGTCGTCCTCGTCCCGGTAGCGCAGCACCGTGAGCACCGGCCCGAAAATCTCCTCCCGGGCGATGCGCATGTCATTGGTGGCGTCGGCGAACAGCGTCGGCTGCACGTACCAGCCGCGCTCGGACGGGCTCTGTTCGCCACCCAGGACGACGCGGGCCCCTTCGCGGCGGCCGGACTGGATGTAGTCCTGGACGCGGCGCTGTTGGCGTTGGGCGACAAGCGGTCCGATGTCCGTTGCCTCATCGGCCGGGTCACCGACGTGCAGCGCTGACATCATGCCGGCCAGGGCGTCGACGACCTCGTCGTGCTTGCGGTCGCTGACCAGGATGCGGGTCTGGGCGACGCAGGCCTGGCCATTGTTCATCAGGCCCGCGCTCTTCAACCCGGCCACGGTCTTGTCGATGTCGGCGTCGTCGAGGATGATCGCCGCCGATTTGCCGCCCAGCTCCAGGCTCACGCGTTTCAGTTGTTCCCCGCACAGCGCGGCGATCCGGCGCCCGACGGCGCTGGACCCGGTGAACGCGATCTTGTCCACGCCGGGGTGGCGCACCAGCGCCTCGCCGACGTCGGTGCCGCCGGGCAGCACCGAGACCACGCCCTCGGGCAGGTCAAGCTGCTCGATCATCTCGGCCAACCACAAAGCGTCCAAAGGCGTTTCGGGTGCGGGCTTGACGATCACCGTGCACCCCGCGATGAGCGCGGGGATCAGCTTGGGCATGATCAAAAACTGGGGCACGTTCCAGGGCACGATCGCGCCCACCACCCCAACCGGGGCCCGGCGCAGGTGCACTTCGCCGAGCACGCCCTGGCGGCGTTCGGTCCACGGAAAGTCGCGGGCGGCGGCCAGCGCGAGGTGGATCAGCGACGCGGCGGCCACCCCCTGGCCCATCCGGCTGAAACTGCGCGGTGATCCCATCTCGTCGGTGATCAGGTCGGCCATGTCGTCGCTGTGGCGGGCGTAGATCGCGGCGAGCTGTTCGACTTTGGCCATCCGATCGGCGTGGCTCATCCGCGGCCACGGTCCGTGGTCGAAGGCGTGCCGAGCGGCGACAACGGCGGCGTCGACGTCCTCGGGGCCGGCCGCCTGGACGTGACCGACCGGCTCCTCGGAGTGCGGCGAGATCACTTCGAGCTGTTGGGGATTGGCGGGCTTGCGCCACTGCCCTCCGATGAACACTTCGTCGTAACAACGATGGTCGGAATTCTTCGTCATCGGGGCGCCTCCTCGAGGCAGCGGTGGGTGCAGTACGACCGTGACCGTAATTCGCTATTGACGCTAACATAGCGAAGAAAGAGCGAGGCGGGAAGCCGCGAGCGGATCATCAGCGACGATGTCGAGGCGGGCGCGATATGAAGAGCGACTGGCGCAGTTACCCATTCCAGTTGGTGCCCGGCGACGGCCAGCTCGAGTTTCCCGCCGCCGAAGGCGAACACCCCGACCAGGAGTCAGACACCTGGTTCATCGCTGGCCAGCTGGACGCCGCCGAGACAGACCGGTCCTTTGCCTTCCTGACGATTTTCAACAAGAACCGGCCCGGCGGGACGATCGTCGCCGATTTCTACACGATGGCGCTCTTCGACCTCGACACCGGCGATTACGGCACGTACACGGATTACGACATGCCGCCGGCCAACCTCGAACCGGGGGCGTCCCGCAAGCTGGAGCTGGCCACGGGTTATCTCGACATCAGCTACGCCGGCGGTGCGGGCACCGCGTCCTGGACCACGTGCCGCAACGGCGACGGGGGTCTACTGCCCTACACCTACCGCGTCAGCCTGGTGGGGGAGGACCATTCCGGCCGGCGGATGCGGCTGGACCTGGCCGTAACCCCCACGCGCGCACCGACTCCGGTGGGCGCCTCGACCTACAATGGCAAGATCGTCTGCTTCGGCCAAGACGACACCTACTCCTACTTCCAGACCGGTATGGCGATGACCGGCACCCTATGCTGGGGCGAGGAGATCCACCAGGTCTCCGGCAACAGTGGCCATGTCGATCGGCAATGGTTTCCAAAATACGCCGGCGGCGGGGGAACGGCGGGGGATCCGCGGGCCCGGTCGCACGAATGGCGCACCATCAACTTCGACAACGGCGTCGACTTGAGCATGTGGCGGCAGTTCGACCGGACGAACGGCAATGTCCTGCAGCCCTTCACCGGTGTCACCACGAGCTACCCCGATCCCGCCACGTCGCCGCAATGCGCCGAAGACATCGAGGTCACGATCAGCAGCTACGTTCGGTGGCCGGAGACGGTGCGGCCCCTGGTGCGCCCGCTTGCCCCGGCCCGGTACATGCCCGACCGTCACCGGATCACCTGTCCCACACTGGGACTCGACATCGTCGGTGAGCCGGTGGTGCCGGCGCCCGCGCATGGCCTGCCGATCGAATACATGGAGGGGCCCTACCGTTACCGCGGGATGCTGGGCGGGCAGCCGGTGACCGCGTTCGCCTTCAACGAACGATCGCTCGCCTTGTATCGGGATTGGGAGCTGGTCGAGGTGCTCACCACCACCGTCGCGAACATCGAACCTTCCGACCCCGACCTGCAGACAACAGCGGATCGTCTGGTGCCGTTGGTGGCCGCCGGGCGGCGGGGCGAGGCGGTCGAACTGCTGACCGCGGTGCGCCCCTCTCAAACCGGTGCGCTGGCAACGCTTCTGGACGATCTGGTCGCGGTGCTGTCGGCCGATGAGTCAGCGAGCTGAACTCGCCAGCGCCTGCGCCCACGTGATGTGTCGGTGCTGCAGCCCCGGCTCGTTGCGGCCGAACACCAGGTGGTCGCGGGCGCCCGACTCGAGGTTGGCCTGGAGCCCCTGCACCAACCGGTAGTCCTCGTCGCGCACGGTGGCGTGCGCGTATTCGAAGACGGCCTGAGCGCCGGCGGCCACCGATTCGTCAGACAGGTCCTGCGGTGTGGCGTTCTGGTGCACGGTGATCGAGCGGCCCGGCTGATCACCGGGGTAGACGCGGAACAGTTCGCCGTTGGCGATCGTCACCGACAGCACGATGTTGGGGAACAGCGCGTAGATCACGACCATGTTGTGGAACGGATTCCACTGTTCCTCGGGCAGCTCGTCGAGCTCCAGAATGGTGTTGAGCGGAAAGATCAGCCGGTGGTGCGGGCCGAAGGAATCGAACACCGTGCAGTTGCTGCGGGCGATGGTGGCGAACGTCTGCTGGTGGACGGTGGCGAAATGGTAGTTCTCGGCGAAGGTGTCGATCGCCAGCTTCCAGTTGATCGGCGTGTCGAGCACCTTCTCGCCCAACGGCGACCAGCGCCCGATGCCCCAGGAATCGAGTTCGTCGGCCAGCGGCCCCAGGTGCGCGGCCACGTCCAGCGTCGTACCGGGATCCAGTGAAACCCAGAGGAATCCGGCGAACTCGGTGGCCGGGAGTTCGGCCAGGCCATCGGACTTGACGGCAGCGCTGGGAAAACCCTCACGCCCCGGCACACCCACCAACCGCCCGGTGTTGTCGTATGTCCACGCGTGGTAGGGACAGGTGAACCGCTTCGCGGTGCCGCATCCCGTGACCACCTGCGACTGCCGATGCAGGCACACGTTGTCGAACGCCTTCACCGATCCATCGGCAGTCCGGGTCAACAGGATGGAGCGACCCATCACCGTCTTGGTGCAATACGCCCCCGGGGCGGGAAGTTCGGACACGTAGCCGACCAACTGCGGGCTGGCCAGCAGCATGGCCCGGTCGAGGTCGTGGCGTTCGGGACTGGTGTAGTCCCGCGCCTCGACCCGGTGCTCGCTCGGGGCGAGGTCTGTTGTCTTGTCGCGCGCCAACTTCAAGGCGCGGCGGGTCAGGTCGATGAGCTGGTCGCGTTCCATCTGAACTCCGGTGGCAGTCAAGCGCTCGCGGTAACTCTACTAACTTTATAGTGATAATAAATTAAGGTCCACGCGCTGACCCTAGCCGATGTAGGGAAGCAACTGCGGGTGCTGCTGAGCGATCGCGCGCAGCCTCCGATCACCGTCGAGACCGCGCAGGTAGTCGCCGGTCGCCGGGTCCGCGGGAAAGAACGACTCGATGATCAGGCTTTCCACGGAGATGTCGAGCGGACTGCCGAAGGTGGCGATGATGCTGACGAATCGGAGCTCGGCGCCGTCCAGCGTGAGCATCTGAAACGGCACGTAGAGCTCGCCGGTCCGCTCGCCGCGGTCGCCGCCCTTGGGCACCGGATAACTCGAGAGCTCCTCGTAAAGACGGCGGATGTCCGGGGCCGCGGTGGCCTGCGCGTGCCGGCGAACCCGGCCCAGGATGGCGGCGTGCACCTCGGCGCGGTTGAGCAACCGCTGCGCCAATCCCCGCGGGTGCAGGCACAACCTCATGACGTTGATCGGTGGGCGCAGCAGTTCGGCGTCGACCCCTTCGGCGAGCACGACGCACCCCACATTGCCCGCTATCAGGTTCCAGCAGGCATCGGTGACGATGGCCGGGTACGGGGCGTGGCCGGCCAGTACCGCGTCGACGGCCGCCTTCACCGGCCTCATGCGTTCGGCGTCCAGGGTGTGCTCGCCGAACATCGGTGCGTAGCCGCCGTCGAGCAGCAGTCGGTTGCGCGCGGCCAGCGGCAGGTCCAGGGACTCGCCGACGCGCAGCAACAACGCGCGGCTGGGATTGGCCCGGCCGGTCTCGACAAAACTGAGGTGGCGGGGCGAAACACCTAGCTGATGCGCGAGTTCCATCTGGCTCAATCGCCGACGGGTGCGCCACTCGCGCACCGCCAGACCCGCTGTACTCCCAGGCATCGTGAAGAACCTAACGCCGTTGCGTGGAGCTAAACCACTACCTCGAAGGTAATCGACCTACTTACCTGCGCGGCGAAGACTGCATGCATGACCACCACAACGAAACCAGCCTCACCGCCGCAGCCCGCGGGCCTGCGCCGCGCGTTCGCCGCCGCCGCCGTCGGTCGGATCCTGTTGGGCGCCACGGCGTTTGCCTACCCGGCGTCCCAGACTCGGATGAACGGGGTGCCCGATCACATGCTGTCCACGGAGCTCAAGTATCTGATCCGCATTTTCGGGGCGCGGGCCCTGGCCCTGGGCATCGGTTATCTCGGCAGCGACGAACCCAATCGGCGGCGCTGGCAATACATCGGCCTGATGGTCGACACGCTGGACAACATCAACGCCCTGCTGGAGCTGAGACATCTCCAGCGCGGCGACCCCAGGGTCCGCTCGCTGCTGAGCCTCATGGCGGTGACCGGCCCGTACGCCGTGCTGGGCGCGGTGGGCGCGCTGCAGCGCCGAGGCGGCACCGTGACGCACATGTGACCAGTGTGGTCAATGTGTCATATGGGGTTTGTGTCGTACCCTGTGGCTTGTGTCATCGGTTTCGCGGCGCGACCTGTTCAAATACGCGGCCGCGGCGCCTGCCCTGTTGGGTCTGGGCGCCGCCGGCGCGTCGCTCGGCGCCGCGCCGGCCTCGGCGTCGCTGGGCACCCTGCTGGACTACGCGGCCGGAGTCATCCCGGCCAGCCAGATCCGGGCCGCGGGCGCCGTGGGATCGATCCGGTACGTCTCTGATCGACGGCCCGGTGGCAAGTGGATGCTCGGCAAGCCGATCCAGGTTGCCGAGGCGCGCGACCTGCACAGCAATGGACTCAAGATCGTCTCCTGCTACCAGTACGGCAAGGGCAACACCGCGGACTGGCTGGGCGGCGCCAACGCCGGCCTGCAGCACGCGCAACGCGGAATGCAGCTCCACGCCGCGGCCGGCGGCCCCGCCACGGCGCCCATCTATGCCTCGATCGACGACGACCCCTCCTATGAGCAGTACAAGAGCCAGATCGCGCCGTACCTGCGGTCGTGGGAGTCGGTCATCGGCCATCAGCGCACAGGCGTGTACGCCAATTCGAAGACCATCGACTGGGCACTGCACGACGGTTTGGGCTCTTACTTCTGGCAGCACAACTGGGGCTCGCCCAAGGGGTATGCCCATCCCGCCGCCCACTTGCACCAGGTTGAGATCGACAAACGCAGCGTCGGCGGGGTGGGCGTGGACATCAACGAGATCCTCAAGCCCCAATTCGGGCAGTGGGCCTAGCGGCCCCACATCGTCGTCCGGTCCGACCGGGATGCGGACTCTTAGAAAGCCCAGCAAACACTCGTTCGCTCATTTTCGCGTCGGGTCGGTGTGCCCGCCCGGCGGTCGGCATCGGTGATGCCGCTCAGACGGCGCTCCGCGGCCCCAAAAATTTATATAACGATTCGATAACAAAACTGCTTTGATCTGCGCAGTTATAGCTACTCGACCGTAACCACCTGCATGCAGCAGGTTTGGGAATCGCGTCCGCGCCGCCGGTCAAACCCCGTGTTACCCAGGACACGGTTACCCATGCGTAGAACTCGCCAGTAACCGATCACCACGCAAAACGGGGGTGGAATCTTATGACACTCTTAGTACAGCCGATGAAGTCCGTCGCACCGCTCAGCGCCATCCGGGCGGTCGCCGACAACGCACCGGCCGCCGTTTCCCGGCTGTGATTCGACGCTGAACCACGCCGCATCGAGGAGCACTGGCGAGTGCCCACCCTCTGGTGGTGACCGCCCATACGAACCGAGACGTAAAGACGCATACCAGGGGAGACAGAGAAGGTGACAATCCACGAGCATGACCGGGTGTCCGCCGAGCGCGACGGGCAGGGCCCGCAGGGAGGCAAGCACCCAGCCGGGGACACCCACGCTCTTGTCGACCGCCTGACGGCCGGTGAGCCCTACGCCGTGGCGTTCGGTGGCCAGGGCAGTGCCTGGCTGGAGACCCTCGAAGAACTGGTGTCGTCGGCCGGCATCGAATCGGATCTGGCGGGGCTGGTCGGTGAGGTCGAACTGCTCCTCGAGCCGGTGGCAAAAGAGCTGGTCGTGGTGCGTCCCATCGGCTTCGAGCCGCTGACGTGGGTCCGCGCGCTGGCCGCCGAGGACCCGATCCCGTCGAACAAGCACCTGACCTCGGCCGCGGTATCGATCCCGGGCGTGCTGCTCACCCAGATCGCGGCCGTGCGCGCGCTGGCGCGGCAAGGCATGGATCTGAGCGCGACGCCGCCGGTGGCCGTCGCCGGGCATTCCCAGGGCGTGCTCGCCGTCGAGGCGCTCAAGGGCGGGGGCGCTCGCGACGTCGAGCTGCTGGCGTTGGCCCAGCTGATCGGCGCGGCCGGGACGCTGGTGGCCCGTCGCCGCGGGATCTCCGTGCTGGGCGACCGGCCGCCGATGGTGTCGGTCACCAATGCGGACCCCGAGCGCATCAGCCGGCTGCTCGACGAGTTCGCGCAGGACGTGCGGACCGTCCTGCCGCCCGTGCTGTCCATCCGCAACGGCCGCCGTTCGGTCGTCATCACCGGCACCCCCGAACAGCTGTCCCGCTTCGAGCTCTATTGCCAGCAGATCTCGGAGAAGGAAGAGGCCGACCGGAAGAACAAGCTGCGCGGCGGCGACGTCTTCTCGCCGGTGTTCGATCCGGTGCAGGTCGAGGTGGGCTTCCACACCCCCCGCCTGGCCGACGGCATCGACATCGTCGGCGCCTGGGCCGAGAAGGTGGGCCTGGACGTCGCCCTGGCCCGGGAACTGACGGAATCCATCCTGGTGCGCCCGGTCGACTGGGTGCAGGAGATCACCCGCGTCAACGACGCCGGCGCCCGGTGGATCCTGGACCTGGGTCCCGGTGACATCCTGACCCGGCTGACCGCACCGGTGATCCGCGGCCTGGGTGTGGGCATCGTGCCCGCCGCCACCCGCGGGGGTCAGCGCAACCTCTTCACCGTCGGCGCCGTCCCCGAGGTGGCGCGGGCCTGGTCGAGCTACGCGCCGACGCTGGTTCGCCTGCCCGACGGCCGGGTCAAACTCTCGACCAAGTTCACCCGCCTGACCGGCCGTTCGCCGATTCTGCTCGCGGGCATGACCCCGACCACGGTCGACGCCAAGATCGTGGCCGCCGCGGCCAACGCCGGCCACTGGGCCGAGCTCGCCGGAGGCGGGCAGGTCACCGAGGAGATCTTCGCCAACCGGATCGACGAGCTCTCCGGGCTGCTGGAGGACGGTCGCACCTACCAGTTCAACGCGCTGTTCCTCGACCCCTACCTGTGGAAGCTGCAGGTCGGCGGAAAGCGGTTGGTGCAGAAGGCGCGTCAGTCCGGCGCGGCCATCGACGGGCTGGTCATCAGCGCCGGCATCCCCGAGCTCGAGGAAGCCGTCGAGCTGATCGAGGAGCTGGGCGACGTCGGCATCAGTCACGTCGTCTTCAAGCCCGGCACCGTCGAGCAGATCCGCTCGGTCATCCGCATCGCCACCGAGGTGTCCACCAAACCGGTGATCGCGCACATCGAGGGCGGCCGCGCCGGCGGCCACCACTCCTGGGAAGACCTCGACGACCTGCTGCTGGCGACCTACTCGGAACTGCGGTCGCGCTCCAACATCACCGTCTGCGTCGGCGGCGGCATCGGCACGCCCGAGCGGGCGGCCGACTACCTGTCCGGGCGCTGGGCGCAGGCCTACGGCTTCCCGCTGATGCCGATCGACGGCATCCTGGTCGGCACCGCGGCAATGGCGGCCAAGGAGGCCACGACCTCGCCGTCGGTCAAGCGGATGCTGGTGGAAACCCAGGGCACCGACCAGTGGATCGGCGCCGGGAAAGCCTCCGGTGGCATGGCATCCAGCCGCAGCCAGCTCGGCGCGGACATTCACGAGATCGACAACAGCGCCTCGCGGTGCGGACGGCTGCTCGACGAGGTCGCCGGTGACGCCGACGCCGTGGCTCAGCGCCGCGACGAGATCATCGCGGCGATGGCCACCACCGCCAAGCCGTACTTCGGCGACGCCGGCGAGATGACCTACCTGCAGTGGCTGCAGCGCTACGTCGAGCTGGCCATCGGGGACGGCGATTCCACCGCCGACACCGCCTCACCGGGCAGCCCGTGGCTGGCCGACACCTGGCGCGACCGTTTCCAGCAGATGTTGCAGCGCGCCGAAGCGCGTTTGCACCCAAAGGATTTCGGCCCCATCGAGACGCTCTTCAACGACGAGGCCCTGCTGGAGAACCCCGGGGCGGCGATCGATCTGCTGCTCGAGCGCTACCCCGACGCCGAGACCGTCCAACTGCACCCGGCCGACGTTCCGTTCTTCGTCACCCTGTGTAAGACGGTGGGCAAGCCGGTCAACTTCGTGCCGGTCATCGACAAGGATGTGCGGCGCTGGTGGCGCAGCGACTCGCTGTGGCAGGCCCACGATGCCCGCTACGACGCCGACCAGGTGTGCATCATTCCGGGCACCGCGGCCGTCGCGGGGATCACCCGAATGGACGAACCCGTCGGTGAACTGCTGGACCGCTTCGAGCAGGCGGCCGTCGACGAGGCGCTGGCCGCCGGGATCGAGCCGACGGCCGTCACGTCGCGCCGCACCGGCCGCGCGGATGTGACCGGGCCGTTGGCCGTCGTGCTGGATGCCCCGGACGTGCAGTGGGCCGGCCGCACCGCGATCAATCCGGTCCACCGGATCGCCGACCCCTCCGAGTGGCTGGTGCACGGAGACTCCGAAGGACCCGAAAGCCGCCGCGCCACGCACTCGTCGACCGGGGCGCGGCTGCAGGTCGAAGGCGACCGCGTCGTCCTCAGCGTCCCGGTGTCAGGGGTCTGGGTCGAGATTCCGTTCACCTTGCCCCCCAACACCGTTGACGGCGCGACGCCGGTGGTCTCCACCGACGACGCCGCCACGGCCATGCGGTCGGTGCTGGCGATCGCCGCCGGCGTCGACGGGCCGGAGTTCATGCCCCCGGTCACCGACGGAACGGCCACCGTCACGGTGGACTGGGACCCCGAGCGCGTCGCCGACCACACCGGTGTCACGGCCACCTTCGGGGAGCCGTTGGCGCCCAGCCTCACCACCGTGCCCGACGCCCTGGTCGGCCCGTGCTGGCCCGCGGTCTTCTCCGCAATCGGTTCGGCGGTCACCGACACCGGCATCCCGGTGGTGGAGGGGCTGCTGAGCCTGGTGCATCTCGACCACGCCGCGCACATGGTCGGCGCGCTGCCGAAGAACCCGGCCCAATTGACGATCACCGCAACGGCTTTGGCGGCCGCCGACACCGACATGGGGCGCGTCGTTCCCGTCTCGGTCACCATCGCCGGCGCCGACGGTGAGGTGATCGCGACCCTCGACGAGCGCTTTGCGATCCTCGGACGCACCGGTGCCGCAGAACTTGCCGACCCGGTGCGCGCCGGCGGCGCGGTCTCCGAAAACGCCACCGACACTCCGCGTCGGCGCCGCCGCGACGTCACCACCACCGCGCCCGTCGACATGCGACCGTTCGCGGTGGTGTCCGGCGACCACAACCCCATCCACACCGACCGGGCCGCCGCGCTGCTGGCCGGGCTGGAATCGCCCATCGTGCACGGCATGTGGCTGTCGGCCGCCGCCCAGCACGCGGTGACCGCCACCGACGGCCAGGCCCGCCCGCCGGCGCGACTGATCGGCTGGACCGCGCGCTTCCTGGGCATGGTGCGGCCCGGTGACGAGGTCGCCTTCCGCGTCGACCGCGTCGGAATCGACCAGGGCGCAGAGGTTTTGGAGGTCACCGCCAAGGTTAAATCCGACCTGGTGATGTCAGCGACGGCACGCCTGGCGGCCCCGCACACCGTCTACGCGTTCCCCGGTCAGGGAATTCAGCACAAGGGCATGGGCATGGACGTCCGCGCCCGGTCCAAGGCCGCCCGCAAGGTGTGGGACAAGGCGGACAAGTTCACCCGCGACACACTCGGCTTCTCGGTGTTGCACGTGGTGCGCGACAACCCGACCAGCATCATCGCCAGCGGGGTGCCCTACAACCACCCCGAGGGGGTGCTGTACCTGACGCAGTTCACCCAGGTCGCGATGGCCACGGTGGCGGCGGCGCAGGTCGCCGAGATGCGCGAGCAGGGCGCCTTCGTCGAAGACGCGATCGCCTGCGGGCACTCCGTCGGCGAGTACACCGCGCTGGCCTGCGTGACCGGCATCTATGAGCTGGAAGCGTTGCTGGAGACGGTGTTTCACCGTGGATCGAAGATGCACGACATCGTGCCCCGCGACGAGCTGGGCCGGTCCAACTACCGGCTGGCGGCGATCCGGCCGTCGCAGATCGACCTCCCCGATGACGAGGTCCCGGGGTTCGTCGCGGGAATCGCCGAGAGCACGGGCGAATTCCTCGAGATCGTCAACTTCAACCTGCGCGGCTCGCAGTATGCGATCGCCGGCACGGTCCGCGGGCTCGAGGCGCTGGAGGCCGAGGTGGAGCGGCGTCGCGAGATCACCGGCGGCAAGCGCTCATTCATCCTGGTTCCGGGCATCGACGTGCCGTTCCACTCGCGGGTGTTGCGGGTGGGAGTCGCGGAGTTCCGGCGCTCCCTCGACCGGGTCATGCCGCGCGACAAGGATCCCGACGTCATCATCGGGCGCTACATCCCCAACCTGGTGCCCCGCCCGTTCACCCTGGACCGCGACTTCATCCAGGAGATCCGCGACCTGGTGCCGGCCGAGCCGCTCGACCCCATCCTCGCCGACTACGACACCTGGCTCGCCGAGCGTCGCATCGAGATGGCGCGCACCGTCCTGATCGAGCTGCTGGCCTGGCAGTTCGCCAGCCCGGTGCGCTGGATCGAGACCCAGGACCTGCTGTTCACCGAGGAGGCCGCCGGCGGCCTGGGTGTGGAGCGGTTCGTCGAGATCGGCGTGAAGTCCGCGCCGACCGTCGCCGGGCTGGCCACCAACACGCTCAAGCTCCCCGAATATGCCCACAGCACAGTCGAAGTGCTCAACGCCGAGCGCGACGCCGCGGTGCTGTTCGCGACCGACACCGATCCCGAGCCGGAGCCCGAGGTCGACGAGGTCGCGGTCGAGGCGCCGGAGGCATCCGGTTCGCCGGTGGAGGCCGCCCCGGCCGCCCCCGCACCGGCGGCCGCCGCATCGGGCCCGCGCCCCGACGACATCGGATTCGACGCCGCCGACGCGACGTTGGCGTTGATCGCGTTGTCGGCCAAGATGCGCATCGACCAGATCGAGGAGCTGGACTCCATCGAATCCATCACCGACGGTGCCTCATCGCGGCGCAACCAGCTGCTGGTGGACCTGGGTTCGGAGCTGAACCTCGGCGCCATCGACGGCGCCGCCGAAGCCGACCTGGCCGGGCTGCGCGCCCAGGTGACCAAGCTGGCGCGCACCTACAAGCCTTACGGCCCAGTGCTTTCCGACGCGATCAACGACCAGCTGCGCACGGTGCTGGGCCCGTCGGGCAAGCGGCCCGCCGCCATCGCCGAGCGGGTCAAGAAGACCTGGGAGCTGGGCGAGGGTTGGGCCAAGCACGTCACGGTCGAAGTCGCGCTGGGAACCCGCGAGGGCACCAGCGTCCGCGGCGGCGCCATGGGTCATCTGCACGAGGGGGCCCTGGCCGACGCCGCCGCCGTCGACAAGGCCATCGACGCCGCGGTCGCGTCCGTCGCCGCGCGCCACGGCATCTCGGTCGCGCTGCCGTCGTCGGGCGGTAGCGGTGGCGGTGCGACCATCGACGCGGCCGCGCTGGGCGAATTCACCGCCCAGATCACCGGACGCGACGGCGTGCTGGCGTCGGCGGCCCGCCTGGTGCTGAACCAGCTGGGCCTCGACGACCCGGTCAGCGCGTCGCCGGCGGCCACCGATGCCGAGCTGATCGACCTGGTGACCGCCGAACTCGGCGCGGACTGGCCACGCCTGGTCGCGCCCGTGTTCGAGCCGAAGAAGGCGGTGCTGTTCGACGACCGGTGGGCCAGCGCCCGCGAGGACCTGGTCAAGCTGTGGCTGACCGACGAGGGCGACATCGACGCCCGGTGGGTGGAGCTGTCCGAAAGGTTCGAGGGCGCAGGTCATGTCGTGGCCACCCAGGCCACCTGGTGGCAGGGCAAGGCCCTGTCCGCGGGCCGGCAGATCCACGCGTCGCTGTTCGGCCGGATCGCGGCCGGCGCCGAGAATCCGGATCCCGGCCCCTACGCACACGAAGTCGCCGTGGTGACGGGGGCCTCCAAGGGCTCGATCGCGGCGTCGGTCGTCGCGCGACTGCTCGACGGCGGCGCCACGGTCATCGCCACAACGTCGAAGCTCGACGACGAGCGGCTGGCGTTCTACCGGGGCCTGTATCGCGACCACGCTCGTTACGGCGCGGCGCTGTGGGTGGTCGCGGCCAACATGGCCTCCTACTCCGATATCGACGCCCTGGTCGAGTGGGTCGGCACCGAGCAGTCCGAAAGCCTTGGGCCGCAGTCGATTCACATCAAGGACGCGCAGACCCCGACGCTGCTGTTCCCGTTCGCGGCGCCGCGCGTCGTCGGCGACCTGTCGGAGGCCGGCTCCCGCTCCGAGATGGAGATGAAGGTGCTGCTGTGGGCGGTGCAGCGGTTGATCGGCGGGCTGTCGAAGATCGGCGCCGAGCGCGACATCGCGTCGCGGCTGCACGTCGTGCTGCCCGGTTCACCCAACCGCGGAATGTTCGGCGGTGACGGCGCCTACGGTGAGGCCAAGTCGGCGCTCGACGCGTTGGTGAGTCGTTGGCACGCCGAATCCTCGTGGGCGGCAAGGGTCAGCCTGGCGCACGCGCTGATCGGCTGGACCCGCGGCACCGGGCTGATGGGCCACAACGACGCCATCGTCGACGCGGTCGAGGAGGCCGGCGTCACCACGTACTCGACGGACGAGATGGCGGCAATGCTGTTGGCCCTCTGCGACATCGAGTCGAAGGTGGCGGCCGCCGCAGAGCCGATCAAGGCCGACCTGACCGGTGGGCTCGGGGAGGCCAACCTCGACATGGCCGAGCTGGCCGCCAAGGCCCGCGAGCGATCCGCCTCGGGCGAGGACGACGACCCCGAGGCGCCCGAGGCCGAGGGCGGCATCGCCGCCTTGCCGTCCCCACCGCGCGGCTACAGCCCCGCGCCGCCCCCCGAATGGGCGGACCTCGACGTCGACCTCAACGACCTGGTGGTCATCGTCGGCGGCGCGGAACTCGGGCCGTACGGTTCGTCGCGGACCCGCTTCGAGATGGAGGTGGCCGGCGAGCTGTCGGCGGCCGGTGTGCTCGAGCTGGCCTGGACCACCGGACTGGTCAAGTGGGAGGACGATCCCCAACCCGGTTGGTACGACACCGAATCCGGCGACTTGGTCGACGAGTCGGAGCTGGTCGATCGCTACCACGACGCCGTGGTCGAGCGGTGCGGCATCCGCGAATTCGTCGACGACGGTGCGATCGATCCCGATCACGCCTCACCGCTTCTGGTCAGTGTGTTCCTCGACAAGGACTTCTCGTTCGTGGTGTCCAGCGAGGCCGACGCGCGTGCGTTCGTCGAGTTCGATCCCGAGCACACCGTGGCCCGGCCGGTGCCGGACTCCAGCGACTGGGAGGTGATCCGCAAGGCGGGCACCGAGATCCGCGTTCCGAGGAAGACCAAGCTGTCGCGGACGGTCGGCGCGCAAATCCCCACCGGGTTCGACCCGACGGTGTGGGGCATCACCCCGGACATGGCCAATTCCATTGACCGGGTGGCGCTGTGGAACATCGTGGCGACCGTGGACGCGTTCCTGTCCTCGGGCTTCACCCCGACCGAGCTGCTGCGCTGGGTGCACCCCAGCCTGGTGGCCTCCACGCAGGGCACCGGCATGGGCGGCATGACCTCGATGCAGACCATGTACCACGGCAACCTGCTGGGCCGGGCCAAGCCGAACGACATCCTGCAGGAGGTGCTGCCGAACGTCGTTGCGGCCCACGTCATGCAGTCCTACGTCGGTGGTTACGGCGCGATGGTGCACCCGGTCGCGGCCTGCGCGACGGTCGCCGTGTCGGTCGAGGAGGGCGTGGACAAGATCCGGCTCGGCAAGGCCGAATTCGTGGTCGCCGGTGGGTTCGACGACCTGACCCTGGAGGCCATCATCGGCTTCGGTGACATGGCGGCCACCGCCGACACCGAGATGATGCGGGCCAAGGGCATCAGCGATTCGAAGTTCTCGCGCGCCAACGACCGGCGCCGCCTCGGGTTCCTGGAAGCCCAGGGCGGTGGCACCATCCTGCTGGCCAACGGCGCGCTGGCGGCCAAGATGGGATTGCCGGTGCTGGCCGTGGTCGGCTACGCACAGAGCTTCGCCGACGGTGTGCACACCTCGATCCCGGCGCCCGGGCTCGGAGGCCTCGGCGCCGGCCGCGGTGGCAAGGACTCGCAGCTGGCCCGCTCGCTGGCCAAGCTGGGTGTGGGGGCGGACGACATCGCGGTCGTGTCCAAGCACGACACCTCGACGCTGGCCAACGACCCCAACGAGACCGAGCTGCACGAGCGGTTGGCCGACTCGATGGGCCGGTCGCCGGGCAACCCGCTGTTCGTGGTGAGCCAGAAGACCCTCACCGGTCACAGCAAGGGTGGCGCGGCGGCGTTCCAGCTGATGGGCCTGTGCCAGATGCTGCGTGACGGCGTCATCCCGCCCAACCGCAGCCTGGATTGCGTCGACGACGAGCTGGCCACCGCCGGTCACTTCGTCTGGGTGCGTGAGGCTTTGGACCTGCGCGGCAAGTTCCCGCTCAAGGCCGGTCTGGTGACCAGCCTCGGCTTCGGCCACGTGTCGGGTCTGATCGCGTTGGTGCACCCGCAGGCGTTCATCGCCGCGCTGGACCCGGCCGATCGGGACGGCTACCGCAAGCGGGCCGAGCAGCGCCTGCTGGCCGGTCAGCGCCGGCTTGCCTCCGCGATCGCCGGCGGGCGTCCGATGTATGAGAAGCCGGCCGACCGGCGGTTCAACCACGACGAGCCGGAGAAGCGTCAGGAGGCGGCGATGTTGCTCAACGCCGACGCCCGCCTCGGCGAAGACGATCTTTACGTCGGCTAGGGTCGGTGCGTGGCGATCGTCGGAGTAGGCATCGATCTCGTCTCCATCCCTGATTTCGCCGAGCAGGTCGACCAGCCGGGAACTGTTTTCGCCGAGACGTTCACCCCGGGTGAGCGCCGCGACGCCTCGGACAAGAGTTCGTCGGCGGCGCGTCACCTGGCGGCCCGCTGGGCGGCCAAGGAGGCGGTGATCAAGGCATGGTCGGGGTCTCGCTTCGCGCAGCGGCCCGTGCTGCCCGAGGACATCCACCGCGACATCGAGGTGGTCACCGATATGTGGGGGCGGCCGCGGGTGCGGTTGAGCGGCGACATCGCCAAACACCTGGCCGATGTGATCATTCACGTGTCGTTGACGCACGAGGGGGACACCGCTGCCGCGGTGGCGATCCTGGAGACGACGTAGGCTCCTCCCTCTGTCTTCGAGTGTGGGTCCTCTGGACGAATTCACGCCGGTCTTCGTACCTGGCCCCCACACTCGACGGCGCGCGCGTAGGAGGAAGACATGAGCGATCTGGTTGACCGCGTCCGCGAGGTGCTGCCGTCGGTGCGGCGCGACCTGGAAGACCTGGTGCGCATCGAATCGGTGTGGGCCGATCCCGGCCGGCGCTCCGAGGTGCACCGCAGCGCCCAGGCGGTGGCAGATCTGTTGTCGCAGGCCGGTTTCGGCGACGTGCAGATCGTCAGCGAGGGGGGAGCGCCCGCGGTCATCGCGCGCCATCCCGCGCCGCCCGGCGCGCCGACCGTGCTGCTGTATGCCCATCACGACGTGCAGCCCGAGGGCGACCGCGGCCAGTGGACGTCGCCGCCGTTCGAGCCCACCGAACGTGACGGACGGCTCTACGGCCGCGGCAGCGCCGACGACAAGGCCGGTATCGCAACGCATTTGGCGGCCTTTCGGGCACACGGCGGCCGGCCGCCCGTCGGCGTGACCGTGTTCGTCGAAGGCGAAGAGGAATCCGGCTCGCCCTCGCTCGCCCGATTGCTTGCCGCCCACCGCGACACGCTGGCCGCCGACGTGATCGTCATCGCCGACTCGGACAACTGGAGTGTCGACACCCCGGCGCTGACCGTGTCGCTGCGCGGATTGGTCGACTGCGTGGTGGAGGTCGCCACGCTCGACCACGGGCTGCACTCCGGCCTGTGGGGCGGGGTGGTGCCCGACGCGCTCACCGTGCTGGTGCGGTTGCTGGCCAGCCTGCACGACGACGACGGCAACGTGGCCGTGGCGGGCCTGCACGAAACCGACACCGCCGCGCTGCACTACCCCGACTACCCGGCCGAGCGGGTCCGCACCGACTCCGGCCTGCTCGACGGCGTGTCGGAGATCGGGTCGGGCTCGGTGCCGCAACGGCTGTGGGCCAAACCCGCGATCACGGTGATCGGCATCGATACCACCCCCATCGAGAAGGCGTCGAACACGCTGATCCCGCGGGCACGGGCCAAGATCAGCATGCGCGTGGCCCCCGGCGGCGACGCCGCCGCGCACCTGAACGCCCTCACCGCCCATTTGCAAAGCCACGCACCGTGGGGCGCCCACGTCAGCGTCACCCGCGGCGACCTCGGCGAGCCCTACGCCATCGAGGCCAGCGGCGACGTCTACGACGCGGCCCGCGTGGCGTTCCGGCGGGCGTGGGGGGCCGAGCCCATCGATATGGGCATGGGCGGCTCCATCCCGTTCATCGCGGAATTCGCCGCCGCCTTCCCGCAGGCAAAGATCCTCGTCACCGGCGTGGAAGACCCGGGTACCCAGGCGCACAGCATCAACGAGAGCCTGCACCTGGGGGTCCTGGAACGCGCCGCGATCAGCGAGGCGCTGCTGCTGGCCAACCTGGCCTAGCGGTTGGGCGTCAGCACCACGACGGGAATCGGGCGCGACGTCTGCTCCTGGTACCTGGCGTACTGGCCCTTGTTGACCTTGTTGACGATCTTCCACAGCCGGTCGTATTCGGTGTCGCCGGGCAGGACGGAACGCGCTGTGGCGCCGAAACGCCGCGGGCCGACGTTGATTTCCACCTCGGGGCGCGCCTTCACGTTGTGGTACCAGCCCGGCGAGCGCGCGGCGCCCCCGTTGGACGCGGTCACCAGGTAGTCCTCGCCGTCGCGGCCATAGGCCAGCGCGGCCGTGCGTGGCGCGCCCGTCTTCGCACCAACCGTGTGCAGCAACAGGCTGGGCATCCACATCATCCGGTGCCCGATCCAGCCGTGAGTTCCGCGATACACGTGATCGTGGAACCGGATGAATCCGGTGAGCGCTTTCTCGGCGAGGGAACTCATGGAAGCCAGTATCGCCGCGTGGACAGGATCTCTGCCAGATGAGCCGACAAGCCGCGCGAATGCTTAACGAGACCGACAGTCTCGTCGCATACTGCTTCTACAGGCAGCAGCCACTCGTCCGCAGGAGACGCCACCGTGAGTACGGAAGACACCCTCACCGGCATCACCCCCACCAAGGCCGGCAAGACCCACCGTTACCACTTCGATCGCCACACCCCGGAGTACCGCGAGCGGTTCACCGCAATCACCGAGGAGATGCACGCCAAGTGCCCGGTGGCGTGGACCGACACCTACGACGGGCATTGGGTGGCGGCGGGCAGCCGGGAGGTCTTCGAGCTCGCGCGATGCCCGCACGTGTCCAACGACCACGACGTCACCGGCGAAGGCACCGGCTACAAGGGCATCACCATTCCCACGATTCCGCAGGGCACCGGCGTGCGTGGCGGCATGCTCGAGATGGATGAACCCGAGCACTCCGCCTACCGCAGCATCCTCAACCCCTACCTGTCGCCGGCGGCCATCAAACGCTGGAAGCCATTCGTCGACGAGATCGTGCGGGCCAGCATCGACGAGAAGATCGAAACCGGGCGGATCGACTTCGTCGACGATCTCGCGAACGTCGTGCCGGCCGTCCTGACGCTGGCCCTGATGGGCGTTCCGCTGAAGAAGTGGCAACTCTATTGCGAGCCGGCCCACGCCAACGTCTACACGCCCGCCGATTCCCCGGACGCCCCAAGGGTTTTGGAGCAGACGATGGCGATGGGCGCGGACCTGTTCAACCACCTCCTCGAGATCCGCGAGAATCCGCGCCCCGGCATAGTGGACGCGCTGGCACGACTGCGGATCGACGGCGAACCCGCCCCCGACGCCGAACTGCTCGGAATGCTCGGCCTGATCATCGGCGGAGGTTTCGACACGACGACGGCGCTGACCGCGCACGCGCTCGAATGGCTCGGCGAAAATCCCGAGCAGCGCGAACTGCTGAGGCGGGAATCGGAGACGTTGCTCGCCTCGGCGACCGAGGAATTCCTGCGTTTCTTCACGCCCGCGCCGGGGGACGGCCGCACGATCGCCGCCGATCTCGAGATCGCGGGCACGCAGTTCAAGGAGGGCGATCGCCTGTGGCTGTCCTGGGCGATGGCCAACCGCGATCCCGCGGTGTTCCCCGATCCGAATCGATTGGACCTCGCGCGAAAGAACAACCGGCACTTCAGCTTCGGGCTAGGCATCCACCGCTGCATCGGCTCGAATGTCGCGCGGGTGGTGTTCAAGTCGATGCTCACGGCGGTCCTCGACCGGATGCCCGACTACCGCTGCGACCCCGAAGGCACCGTGCACTATCCGACCATCGGCGTGATCCAGGGCATGCAGCACCTTCCGGCGACCTTCACCCCCGGCAGGCGGCTTGGACCCGGCATCGACGAGACGCTGGAGAAGCTGCAGCGGGTGTGCGACGAACAGGGGATCGCGCGGCCGATCACCGAGTACACCGAGGCCGCCGTAATCAGCTAGACGGACAGGTCGCGGCGCAGCTTGGCGACGTGGCCGGTCGCTTTGACGTTGTACTGCGCGACGGCGATCTTGCCCTTCTCGTCGACCACGAACGTCGAGCGGATGACGCCCGTGACGGTCTTGCCGTACATCTGCTTTTCGCCGTAGGCGCCATAGGCCGTCAGCACTTTGCGATCGGGATCGGACAGCAGCGGGAACGTCAGCCCCTCCGCGTCACGGAATTTGGCGAGCTTCTCTGGCTTGTCGGGGGAGATGCCGATGACGTCGAGGCCGGCGCCGTTGAGCTCGGCCAGGCTGTCCCGAAAGTCGCACGCCTGCTTGGTGCACCCGGGAGTCGACGCGGCCGGATAGAAGTAGACGATGACCCGGCGCCCCTTGTAGTCGGCCAGCGACACCTTGTTGCCGTCGGCGTCGGGCAGGTTGAAGGAGGGCGCTTTGTCGCCGGGTGCAAGCCGCGTGGTCTCGGTCAAGGTGGGGCCCTTTCTGTTCACCGGAGCGTCGGGGTTACCGCCAGCTGATCTAGGGTAGTTCGGGCAGGTGCATGAGCCGGATAGTGGGCGACTTGGAGGACACAGTGGCGGACCGCGACCCCGAAGCCATCAAGCGAGACATCGACGTCGCCCGGGACCAGCTGGCGGCCACCGTCGACTCCCTCGCCGAGCGGGCGAACCCGCGTCGCCTCGCCGACGACCTCAAGGCCCGGGTGATCGGGTTCGTGCAGAAGCCCGTGGTGCTGGCGTCGCTGGCCGGGGTCGGGGCGTTGGTCGTGGTCGTGGCGGTTCGCCGCGTCAGGAACCGCTGACGCGGTCGCTCTGGACGTACACCGGAATGTCGTCGGCCCAGGGCTGATTCACCACCATGTCGGCGACCTCGCAGTAGCCGCGTTCGAATTCCCCGGTCGCCGCGTCGACCAGCCGGTACTCCTGCCGCTGCCGGTGGATGGGCTGGGCGTCGAGGATCACGACCCGCACCTCGCCGGGCTCGAACCGGCACCGCTGCTGCAGCGCCTCGATGAGGCACTCGTTGTGCATGTGCCCGTCGCCGAAGTTCCAGCCGAGAACCATTGCGCACAGGACTTCCCCCTCGCACAGGTTGTAGTCGTCCTCGTCGTAGTCGGCCATCGCTCGGTGCGCCAGGGTGAGCAGCGCGCGCCCGTGGGTGTTCATGCCGCGGAAGGCGAGCGCGAGGTGAAGCGGTACCAGGGTTTCCTCTTTGCTGCCATACAACCGCTCGAGCTGCAGGTGCTGCATCGGGCCGAGCGCGCGCGAGCCGACGCGGAACTTCTCGTCGGCCGACGGGCGCACGCACCACAGGGTGGTGTCCCAGTTGCCGGCGTAGTAGCGCATGCCGGGCAGGAAGGAGACCTTGCGCGGGTAGAGGTTTCCCGCTGCGACGGTCCCGGCCATCACGGCGAACAGGAGGGCGATCGGCCACGGGTTGCCGATGTTCGACAGGCCCAGGGGCGCGTGCGTGACGAACAGCCACAGCACGCCGAAGATCATGAACACGTTCCATTCCAGCGGCACGCCCATCGGGAAGGCCAGCAGGATGTTCAGGTGGAACACGATCATCACGAACGCCGCGAGCGCCGTCGGCCAGCCGCCGTGGGAGAACAACAGCACCAGCGGCACCAGCCCTTCGACCGCGGTCGAGAAGTGGGCGATGAAACCCGCCAGTGCGCTGGGCCGCAAATCGTCGGGATAGCGCTTGAACATCGACCGCTTGAGCGGTCCCGACGGGATGAACGGGTTGTTGGCCAGCATCGTCGAGATCACGAACGGGAAGTGCTTGTTGAGCTTGGATGTCGCCGCGCCGAGCCAGATCACCATGAAGACGACCTTGGCCCCGACGACGATGTCCGTCCCGGCGAACAGGAACGTCAGCGTCAGCGGCGCGTACACCTCGCCGCGCGCGGCCAGGAAGATCACCTTGTCGCGCAAGCTGATTAGGGCCAGGACCGCCAGGACGGCGACGGTCTGCCACCGCGGCAGCACGCCGATCGCGGTGTCCAGGGCGGGAATCGGGCCGGTGCCGTCGGACAGCAGCGCGAACACCAGCAGCGCCAGCAGGACACCGTAGAGCAACGCGTCGACGGGAGTTCTGTTGCTGCCCTTGGTCAGTGGCACCCGGTCGGGCCAGGGCGGCAACCGGATGGTGCCGGGGCGCAGCCAGTACAGGATGGAACCCATCGGTGGGAAGTAGCGCCCGGCGAGCGGACCGAAACAGCATCCGAGGCCGACGACTTCGAACAGCATCGTGTACAGCACGGCCTTCTGGAACACGATCGGCTCCGCCCACCAGGCGCTGACCTGAGTGAAGCCACCGATGCCCCGCGTGGACCACGCGAACAGCCAGCCGCCGAGGATGTACAGCGCGATCTTCACGCCGTACATCACGTGCATCACCAGCGGGGTGCCAAAGCCGTGCTGGGCGATGTGGCGGGCCATCGGCACGATGCGTTCGGCGCGTGGTCGTGCGCTCCAGTTGGCCACGTCGACGACGGGCAGATTGGGCCGGATGAACCCCATTGCAGCTCCTTCGACGCGGCAAGACCAATCGGTGCCAGCAAGAAATTACCTGTACGAAGGGCTTTCGCGGGGGGATACGACGGCAACTGGTGGCTGGGCCCGCGCCGGCTACTCCCAACCCGGGGGATCGTTCTCGGCCATGTACGCCTCCCACGCCGCGCGCCGCATCGCCCGCGTGTGCAGGTCCTGGCAGATCGCCCGCGCTCCCGCGGCGTCGGTCGCCCGGCCGAGATCGTGGTGCACGAAGCCCTCGTCGACCCGTTCGGCGCGGAAGCCTCCCGTGGAGACCGCGTGGACGCGGTACTCGCTGCGGTCATCGATGTTGGCGTGGAAGTGGCCCTCGTGGGGTTCGACCCACTTCAGCTCTGTTTTCACAGGTCCCCTCTGGACAAACACCGTCGCAGCGATGGTAGGTCCCCCGCGAGGGCCATGAAAAGGGAGATCCGAGACACTGGCGCCAGTGTGGAAGCAAAAGCCACCGAACGATGAACTATCGGTGAGCTGTGCGCCGTCAGGGTTTCGAACCCCGGACCCGCTGATTAAGAGTCAGCTGCTCTACCAACTGAGCTAACGGCGCTTGTGGTCAGTCAGACCGCGTAGGCGACAATAACAGGCGTCTTGCCGCGGAGTGAAATCCCGACCGTTTCCCAGGATAGCGTGCCCGCGCAGCCGGTTGGGCCTTGCCGGGCTGGGCCGTCGTCAACCGTTCGCCGCGCGATCTGCATGGAAGACGAAAGGTACTGTCGCGCAGTTTCATTCACAACACCGTGCCGCAGAAGGGCGCGCGGTCGGTGGCGAAGGCGGCGTCCAGTTCGGCCAGCGCGCCCGCGCGTACTTCGGTGATGCGGCCGGCCCGGGCCAGCTGGGAAGCCCGGTGCGCCCCCATGTAGATGGTGGCCAGGTCGGCCAGGCCGATCTCGATGTCCGCGGTCCCGTCGTGGGGCGTGCACTTCCCGGCGCCACCGCGTGTTTGCAGCTGGAACCGTCCGCCCGCGAGCTGAAGCGGGTCGGTGACGTCGAGCACGATGTCGGTATCGGCGGTGTAGGTGCGGGCGCCCAGCACCTCGGGGACGTCGTTGATGCGCACCCACAGGAAGTCGCTCACGCCCTTGATCTCCGCGGCGCGTTGATCGGTGAGTTTGAGCGGAAGCGGATCGTCGCCCGGCACGTCGATCTCTACGCGATAGAACATCTCCAGGACCAACAGCGTCTGCAGCAGCTCGGTGTGAGCCTCCTCGGTGATAGGGCAGAAGTCCTCGACAACCACCGTGCCCAGGGGCGGGCGAAACGCATGCTGTTGCGATCCGACGATCCGATACGTCAGGAAGCCGTCGGGATGGATCGTGTAATGCAGCGCCGACCCGTTGCCCCGCTGGGTTTCCCGGTCGTCCAGGTAGTCGGCCCACCACGCGTCGTCCCGGGTGATCGCGCCATTGGTTGCGGCACACCACCGTTCGTAGAGTTCTGGCAAGTGTCGTCTCGCCTCGGCGGCATTGACCTCGCGTGCCCGGCTGCCGCTCGGTGCGGCCCGCAACTTCGCGAAGCGGCGGTCGATCGAATAGGTGTGGCTATAGCTGGCCACCCCGGCGCCGAAGCCGTCGTACATCGCGGTCTGCGTCGGGACCCCACATACGATCGGATAGCCGCGGTCCAACAGAATCCCGAGTCCCTTCGCGCTGAGCTGCGCCCACAGCCCCTTGCCCTGATGCGTTGACGCGACGGCGATCATCGTCAGCCACGCGGCTCGCAGGTTGGCGCCACCCGGCACGGTGAGCTGCGCGCGGTAGATGATCGACGTTCCCACCAGAAACGGATGCTCGGGATCGGAGACGTCCTCGGCGATGAGGATGTCGTCGAGGTTGACTCGGCGTTTCCACGCTTCGAGATCTTCGGGACCCACCGGATCGCCGAACGTGCGGGCCTGATTTTCAAACACCGCCTGCCAGTCGTCTTCGCTTGGATGCCGAATGTTGGTGCCGTCGTCCGTCGTGTTCATTGCACATCCAATCCGCTTGTAGCCCAGGCAATCCGGCACTGCGCACACCGAATCCACGTGCTGAGTGTGCTTTTACGTTCGATACCCGAGTACCAGATGGTCAAACCTCGTGGGCCGCCGCCGGGTGACTGCTCGATGCGAACAGTCGGCGCTGGGGCGGGTCAAAAGGCGCGGTTTCGGGTAGGCGATACGCCATGCTGCAGGTAATCACCCGGCTAGCCATTGCCGCCCCGCGCCGTATCGTCGGGATCGCCTTCCTGGTGCTGGTGGGGGCCGCAGTCTTCGGGCTTCCGGTGGTCAACAGCCTTTCCGGCGGAGGCTTCCAGGACCCGACCTCGGAGTCCGCGCGGGCAACCGAGGTTCTGCGCGACAGGTTCAACCAAACCGATCAGCAGATGCTGATCGTGGTGACGGCCCCGGACGGCGTCCGCAGCGAATCGGCGCGCCGGGTCGCCACCGGCATCGTCGACCAGCTGAAACGATCGCCATGGGTGCTCAACGTGTCGTCGGCGTGGACCATGCCGCCCGATCGCCCCCAGGCCGCGTCCCAGCTGATCAGCAAGGACAACAAATCCGGGATGATCGTCGCCGGGCTGAAAGGCGGCGAGAACGACGCGCAGAAGTACGCCAGCACGCTCACCAGCGACCTGGTGCACGACCGCGACGGCGTAACCGTGCGCGCCGGCGGCATGGCCGTGGCATACGCGCAGATCAACGGGCAGAACCAGCGGGATCTGCTGTTGATGGAGTCCATCGCGATCCCGCTGAGCTTCGCGGTCCTCGTCTGGGTGCTCGGCGGTGTGGTGGCGGCGACGCTGCCGATCGTCCTTGGCCTCTTGGCCATCGTCGGCACCATGTCGGTGCTGCGGTTGATCAGCTTCGCCACCGACGTGTCGACCTACGCCCTGGACCTGAGCATCGCCATGGGCCTGGCCCTGGCCATCGACTACAACCTGCTGATCATCACCCGCTACCGCGAGGAGCTGGCCCGGACCGAGGACCGCGACCGGGCGCTGTATCGCACCATGGCCACCGCCGGCCGGACCGTGCTGTTCTCGGCCACGACCGTCGGGCTGTCGATGGCGGTGATGGCGCTGTTCCCGATGTACTTCCTGAAATCGTCCGCCTACACCATCGTGGTCACCGCGATCATCGTGGCGATCGCCGCGGTGGTGGTCACCCCGGCGGCGATCGTGCTGCTGGGGCCCCGACTGCACGTGCTGGACGCCCGACGGGTGCTGCACCGCATCCTGCACGGACAGCGGTCGTTTCGCGACCACGCACACCAGCCACTCGAGGAGCAGTTCTGGTACCGATCGACCCGGTACGTGCTGCGCCACGCCATGCCGATCGGCCTGAGCGTCGTGGCCCTGCTGCTGTTGCTGGGCGCGCCGTTCTTGGGGGTGAAGTGGGGCTTCCCGGACGAGCGCGTGCTGCCCGAATCCGCGTCGGCGCGCCAGGTCGCCGACATGCTGGACAACGACTTCGCGAACGGGTTCGGCACCGAGGTGTCCGTCGTCGTGCCCGACGCCCGCGGCGTGACCCCCGCCGAGCTGCAGCGGTACGCCGCAGACCTGTCGCGCGTGCCCGACGTGTCGTCCGTCAGCGCACCGGCCGGGACGTTCGCCGAGGGCAATCGGGTGGGGCCGCCCGTCGCCCCCACCGGTGTCGCCAACGGCAGCGCGTTCTTGACCGTCTCCACCACCGCGCCGCTCTATTCGCAGGCCTCGAACACCCAGCTGGACCGGTTGCATCAGGTCGCCGGGCCGGGCGGGCGCGCGGTTCAGATGACCGGGCTCGCGCAGATCAACCGCGACAGCGTCGACGCGATCACCCAGCGTCTGCCGATCGTGTTCGCCCTGATCGCCCTCATCACGTTCGCGCTGCTGTTCCTGCTGACCGGCAGCGCGGTGCTGCCGGTGCAGGCGCTGGTGTGCAACGTGTTGTCGTTGACGGCGGCGTTCGGGGCGATGGTGTGGATCTTCCAGGACGGCCACCTGGGCGCCCTGGGCACCACCCCCAACGGGACGCTGAACGCCAACATCCCCGTGCTGCTGTTCTGCATCGCCTTCGGGCTGGCCATGGATTACGAGGTCTTTCTGGTCTCGCGCATCCACGAGTACTGGCTGGCCTCGCAGGCCATGCGCGAGACGCCGCCCACCGCGGCCGAGGCGCGCGCCGCCACCGACGAGAGTGCGGCCCTGGGCATTGCCGGCATCGGCCGCGTCGTCACGACCGCCGCGGTGGTGATGTCGATTTCGTTCGCCGCGCTGATCCCGGCGCACGTGTCGTTCATGCGCATGCTGGGTCTGGGCCTCACGCTCGGCGTGCTGGTCGACGCCACCCTGGTGCGCATGGTCCTGGTTCCGGCGTTCATCCACCTGCTGGGCCGCTGGACGTGGTGGGCGCCGCGGCCGTTGGTCTGGCTGCGCGAACGGTCCGCCATCGGGGAGGACGGCGAGATCGCGGTCGGACGCGGCCGCTGGGCCCGCGACGCGCCCGACGCGGGCCGCGCACTGATCAGACGGTGGCCCACCAAGGCCACGACGGGGCGCGGGTGACCCGACATGTGTTGTGAGGCAACGCCTTCGACCGGTACCGCGGCGCCGATCCGGGATGGGTCGGAGTAATCCCCATGGGCCGAACCGATATCGCCGCCCTGCTCGCGCTGAGTTCCGCGTTGTGCGTCGCGGTCGGCGACGTCCTGCAGCAACGTGCGGCGCACTGCATCACCGACAGGGCGGTCGGTTCGGTCGAGCTGTTCGCCAATCTGCTGCGCAGCCAACGATGGTGGTGGGGCACTGTGCTGTTGGCCGCCAGCATCGGGTTGCAGGCAGCGGCCCTGGCCGGCGGATCGGTTTTGCTGGTGCAGGCGCTGCTGATGTTTTCGGTGCTCTTCGCGCTGCCCATCAACGCCAGGTTGTCGCATCGCGCGGTGACCGCCGGCGAGTGGATGTGGGCCGCCTTGTTGACGGCCGGGGTCAGCGTGGTCGTCATCGTCGGCAATCCGCGGGCAGGGCATTCGGGCGCCGCGCTGGGAACCTGGGCCGCGGTGGCCGTCGTCCTGGGCCCGCTATTGGTCGGCTGTGTGCTGGCCGGACGGAGCCGCGGCGGGGCCGTGGCCGCGGTGCTGTTCGCGTTCGTGTCGGGGTCGCTGTGGGGCATCTTCGCGGTGCTTACCAAGGAGGTCGTCGCCCGGCTCGGGGACGGCCTCGGCGCGGTGATTCGGACTCCCGAGCTGTACGCCTGCATCCTGGTCGCGCTCGGCGGTGTGGCGTGGAGCCAGTCGGCGTTTCGGGCCGGGCCACTCACGGCGTCCATGCCCACTTTGCAGATGTCACAGCCGGTGGTGGCAGCGGTGCTGGGCGTGGTCGTCCTCGGCGAGACGCTGAACACGGGTCGCGCCGGGATGATCGCCCTGGTGGCGGCCGCGTCGGTGATGACGGCGGCCATCATCAAACTCGCCCGCGTCGAGGCCGTCGCGACCCGCGACCGGGCCGAAGCGCAGCTGCAGGAAGCCCGCGCAGATGTGGTGCCGCGAGGTCGCTGACCTCGCCCTGGTGACGAATTCATTGCGGCGCAGACACCGAACGGCCGCCCGCGCCGGTGTGGGCATGTCGAGTCGGCGAAACCCTTTAGAATGCCTGCAGCGAGGTCAGCGGTGACCAACTTCGAGAATTGAATGGAAGGTCACTGGATGACGCCTTTGCGTGGACGCAGATCGTGGCTGGCGGCCGCGATCGCCGCGGTTGCCGTGTTTGCCGTCGCCTGCGGTGGCAACCACGCGGCCGCGCCGGCGAAGGTGATCTTCGACAAGGGCACGCCCTTTGCCGACCTGCTGGTCCCCAAGCTCACGGCTTCGGTGACCGACGGCGCCGTCGGCGTGACGGTGGATGCGCCCGTGACGGTCAGCGTCGCCGACGGCGTGCTCGCGTCGGTCACCATGGTCAACGAAAACGGCAGGTCGATCAGCGGGAAGCTGAGCCCCGACGGGCTGCGCTGGTCCACCACCGAGCAGCTCGGCTACAACAGGCGCTACACGCTGAACGTCAAGGCGACCGGGCTGGGTGGCGCGGCCAGCAAGCAGATGACCTTCGCGACCAGCTCACCGGCCCACCTGACCATGCCGTACGTCAGTCCCGTCGACGGCGAGGTGGTGGGCATCGGCCAACCGGTGGCGATCCGCTTCGACGAGAACATCGCGGACCGGGCGGCGGCCCAGAAAGCTATCACCATCACCACGAACCCACCGGTGGAGGGTGCGTTCTACTGGCTCAACAATCGCGAAGTACGTTGGCGCCCAGAGCATTTCTGGAAGTCGGGAACGGCCATCGACGTGGCCGTCAACACCTACGGCGTGGATCTGGGCGACGGGATGTTCGGTGAGGACAACGTCAAGACGCACTTCACCATTGGCGACGAGGTGATTTCGACCGCCGACGACACCACGAAGACCGTGACCGTGCGGGTCAACGGTGAGGTCGTCAAGACCATGCCGACGTCGATGGGCAAGGACAGCACGCCAACGGCCAACGGCATCTACATCGTTGGCGCGCGGTTCAAACACATGATCATGGATTCGTCGACCTATGGGGTTCCGGTCAACTCGCCCAACGGATATCGCACCGAAGTCGACTGGGCCACCCAGATGTCCTACAGCGGAGTCTTTGTGCACTCCGCGCCGTGGTCGGTCGGCGCCCAGGGCCACACCAACACCAGCCACGGGTGCCTGAACGTCAGCCCCAGCAACGCCGAATGGTTCTACGACCACAGCAAGAGCGGTGACATCGTCGAGGTTGTGCACACGGTGGGCCCGACCTTGCCGGGCACCGAGGGGCTCGGCGACTGGAACGTCCCGTGGCCGGAGTGGAAAGCGGGCAACGCCAACACCTGACCGGCGCGGTCAGTCGATCTTGTGCCAGCTTCCGCAGCTTCTGGTCATGAACGCGGTATCTGTCGGCAGGATCCGAACTACCTGGGGGCCGTCGCCGACGTTGTTGTCGATGATGTCGTTGGTGTCGAAACTGCGCAGCCTCGCCCAATAACAGCCGTATTTGCCGCCATCGGTCCGATAGGTGCCCGCCGCGATGTCCTTGTTGACGATGTAGGTGCCGTTGGCCTCGATGGACGTCTTCGGGCCCGGTGGGGGCGGCGGGGCGACTGTCTTCGTCACCGTCTTGGTCTCAGCCGGCGGGGTCGATGTGACCGTCGTTGACGTGTGGCTCGAACCACCGCAGCCCGCGAGGAACAGCGCGACGGCCGCGATGGCCGCTCCCATCATGGGCGAGGCAAGACGTTGTCGATTCACTGCATTCCACTCACCGGTGCAACAGCGGTGCGCGGAGTCGCTAACACCGTAAAAGGTCAGGGAGCGGCGCTCCCTGACCAATGGGGTGAGTGACGGGACTCGAACCCGCGACATTCAGGATCACAACCTGACGCTCTACCAACTGAACTACACCCACCATGGCTGTGTGCCGACCCGCAGGCCTGCACGAGCAGCGACTGTAGATACTAGCGGCTCGTCGGCGCGCTGGCCGAATCGCTTGGTCCCGGTGCGTCTCGTCCACCGTCAAGGGAGGTGACCACCGCCTCGATTTCGCTGGTAGACGGGCCCGGTGGGGAGACGAACGCGGTGCGCCGATAGAACTGCAATTCGCGGATCGACTCATGGATGTCGGCCAGTGCGCGGTGGGCGAGCCCCTTGGTGGGCTGACCGAAGTAGATCCGCGGATACCAGCGGCGGCAGAGTTCTTTGATCGAGCTCACATCGATCATGCGGTAGTGCAGGTACGTGTCCAGCGCGGGCATGTCGCGCACGATGAACGCGCGGTCGGTGGCGATCGAGTTTCCGGCCAGCGGCGCCGTCTTGGGTTGCTTGACGTGTTGGCCGATGTAGTCCAGCACCATCGCCTCGGCGGTCGCCAGGTCGACGGCGGACGCCCGCACCTCGTCGATCAGCCCGGAGCGCGAATGCATTTCGGTCACCACGTCACCCATCGCCGAGAGGGCGGCGTCGTCGGCGTGGATCACCACGTCCACACCGTCGCCGAGGATGTTCAGATCGGCGTCGGTGACCAGGGCCGCGATCTCGATCAGCTTGTCCGAACCGAGATCGAGTCCGGTCATCTCGCAGTCGATCCACACCAATTCGTCACGCACAGCGCTCAGACTAGTGGCGATCGCAAGTGCGGCGGAGCCGGGCGCGGCGGGTCGCCACCATCAACACCCGTGGCGATCGCAAGCGCGGCGGAGCCGGGCGCGGCGGGTCGCCGTTGGGCCTCGCCCCCGGGTCCGCCCGAGAAGTAGGGTGAGCGTTGTCGAACTGCATGCCGAATCACTGGGGAAGAGGGGGCGCAGCACGATGAGCACCGATTCAGCCGCAACGCCGGCGAGCCGGATCGCGGACGGCTACGCCGTCGATGGCCAGGCACTGGAATTGGGCACCGTCGTGGTCGACGGCGCCGCCGATCCGACGGCGCAGATCCGCATTCCGCTGGCGACCGTGAACAGGCACGGGCTGGTGGCCGGCGCCACCGGAACCGGCAAGACCAAGACGCTGCAGCTGATCGCCGAACAGCTCAGCGCCGCGGGTGTACCCGTGCTGATGGCCGATGTGAAGGGCGACCTGTCCGGGTTGTCCGCACCGGGGAAGGGCGACGACAAAACCGCCGCACGTGCCCGCGACACGGGAGACGACTGGACTCCGACGGGCTTCCCGGTTGAGTTCCTGTCGCTGGGCACCGATGGGCTCGGCGTTCCGGTTCGGGCCACCGTCGACAGCTTCGGCCCGGTTCTGCTGTCAAAGGTGTTGGGGCTCAACGCCACTCAAGAGTCCACCCTGGGCCTGATCTTCCACTGGGCCAAGGAAAAGAATTACCAGCTGGTCACCCTGGCCAACCTGCGTGATGCCATCACTCACCTGACCAGCGACGAGGGCAAGGCCGACCTGAAATCCCTTGGCGGGGTGTCGTCCACGACGGCCGGCGTCATCCTGCGCGCGCTGGTGAACCTCGAGGGCGAGGGCGGCGACACGTTCTTCGGCGAGCCGAAGCTTGACCCGAACGATCTGCTGCGCGTCGAGGGCGGCCGCGGCATCATCTCGCTGCTGGAGTTCGGCGGACAGTCGTTGCGCCCGGTCATCTTCTCCACCTTCCTGATGTGGTTGCTGGCCGACCTGTTCACCGTCCTGGACGAGGTCGGCGACATCGACAAGCCCAAGCTGGTCTTCTTCTTCGACGAGGCGCACCTGTTGTTCGCCGACGCGTCCAAGGCCTTCCTCGAGCAGGTCGAGCAGACCGTCAAGTTGATCCGCTCGAAGGGCGTCGGGGTGTTTTTCTGCACCCAGTTGCCCACCGACCTGCCCAACGACGTGCTGTCCCAGTTGGGCGCGCGGATTCAGCACGCGCTGCGGGCGTTCACGCCCGACGACCAGAAGGCACTGTCCAAGACCGTGCGCACCTACCCGAAAACCGATGTCTACGACCTGGAGTCGGCGTTGACGTCGCTCGGGATCGGCGAGGCCGTCGTGACCGTGCTCTCCGAGAAGGGCTCGCCCACCCCGGTCGCGTGGACCCGCATGCGGGTGCCCCGCTCGCTGATGGCGTCGATCGGCAACGAGGCCATCGGGGCCGCGGCCAAAGACAGTCCGCTGCAGGCAAAGTACGGACACACGGCTGAGCCCCCGGCGCGACCCCAGCCGGCCCCCCAGGATCCGCAGGCGCCCCAAGCCCAGTCCGACTACCCGCCCGTCCCCGCGAACGAACCCGTCCCGCCGATGCCGGAGCCGGCGGAACCCAAGGGGGAAAAGGGGCCGTCGATGTGGGAGGAAGTGCTGCAGAACCCGACGGTGAAAAGCGGCATCAACACGGCGATACGCGAAGCGGTGAGAAGCATTTTCGGTGGCACCGGCGGTCGCCGCCGCCGAAAGTAGTGGGGTGCCTCCGTCGCCGTCGATCGCGGGCGTAACGCCACGGCGAAGAATCGCGCGGCAGATTCATACGGTCAATGCAATTTCCACGTTTGAGGAGGTTGCAGGTGTCAGTTGCTTATCCGCGTTCGATGCGGCGAGAGTTCTTTGATCGGGTGTGTGCAGGGGAATCATTGCGTGAAGCCGGCCGTCAGGTCGGTGTGTCGATCCAGACCGGATGGAGCTGGTGGCATGACGCTGGATCAATGCAATTACGAAGTGGTACGGGCTCTGATACCGGCCTTGCCGAACCAGGTGATCTGACCCGGCCGGGCGCGCGGGGACACCGGCTCAGTTTCGATGAACGCCTGGTGATTATGCGGGGTCTGGACAAGGGCCTCACCCAGGTCGAGATCGCCGACGAGCTCGACCGCGACGCCAGCGTCATCTCCCGTGAGCTCAAACGCAATCGCAATCCCGACGGGGATTACCACGCTGGTCTTGCCCATGCCCGCGCCGCCAAGAAAGCCAAGCGTCCCAAAGCATTCAAACTCCAAGACCGCGCGCTATGCGAGGCCATAGAGGACTGGATGGATCAGGGATGGAGTCCCAAACTGATCGCCGATGTCTTGGCGCGCGATCACCCCGATGACAGGCTGGCACGGGTGAGCCACGAAACCATCTACCAGTGCCTCTACGTCCAAACTCGTGGTCAACTGCGCGCCGACCTGAGTAAGCGTTTGTCGACGAAACGCGCGGCCCGCAAATCCCGGGACCACACCGAACGGCGGGGGAAATTCCACGATGTGTTCACCATCAGCGACCGGCCCGCCGAGGCCGCCGACCGCGCGGTGCCCGGCCACTGGGAAGGTGATCTGATCGTCGGCCCCAACAGCGCCATCGGCACCCTGGTCGAGCGGTCCACCCGCTTTACGATGCTGCTGCATTTGCCCGGCGATCACACCGCCGAGACGGTGGCCGGCGCGATGATCGAAGCGATGCGCCAGTTACCCGAACACCTTCGTCGATCAATCACCTGGGACCGTGGCAGCGAAATGGCCCGCTGGCGCGACATTCACCTGCAACTCAACACCCCGGTCTATTTCTGCAATCCGCACTCGCCCTGGCAACGCGGCACCAACGAAAACACCAACCGCCTCCTGCGCTTCTGGTTCGAAAAGGGCAGCGACCTCAGCGGTTACACCCCAGCAGACCTCAAACGCATCCAAGACACCCTCAACCGACGACCGCGCCCAACCCTTGACCTCGACACCCCCGCCCAACGCCTGGCCGCCCTCCTCGACCAAGCCGCCTAACAAAAATGCATTAGCCACTTGACTTTGAGCGCGCAAAACCGCCGCTGCGTTACGACCGTGAGCGGAGGGGCCGGCCCGAACCGTGAGCGGAGGGCCAGCACGACCGTGAGAGGAGGGCTGCCCAACCCGCCCCGCGCCTAGCCGCCGCCGAGCTTTTTGTAGAACGCGCCCACGATGGGCGCCACGATGGCGCGCGGGGCGTACCCGCTCGCCACCGACATGGCCTTGGACGTCAGTCCGGGAACGACGCGCATTTTGTTGCGGCCCAACGCATCCAGCGACACCCGGGCCGTGTGCTCCGTAGAGATCCACAGGAAGTCCGGCACCAGCCGCTCCACGATCGACGCTTCGGTGTCGGCGGGCAGGTCGGTGCGCACCGGGCCGGGCGCCAGCAGCGTCACGTTGACGCCGGACCCGCGCAACTCGCCGCGCAGCGATTCGGTGAAGGTATTCACGAACGCCTTGGTGGCCGCGTAGGTGGCGTTGTAGGGGATCGGCGAATTGCCCGCGGCCGAACCGGAAATCAGGATGCCGCCAGCCCTGCGCTCGACCATGCCGGGCAGCACCGCCAACGTAAGGTCATGCACCCCTAAGACATTCAGCTGCAATTGGGCCTTCTCGCCGGCCGGATCGAGCGTCGCCACCGGACCGAACGTCGCGGTGCCCGCATTGGCGCACAGGATCGAGATGGGGCGGGCGGCCAGCTCGTCGCACAGTTTCGCGCGGTCGCCCGGGTCGGCCAGGTCGGCGGGTCGCACGTCGACGGTGACGTGATACTGGTCGCTCAGGCGGGCGGCGAGATCCTTCAGCAGATCCTCGCGTCGCGCGGTGACGATCAGATTGTGTCCGCGGGCGGCGAGTTCGGTGGCCAGCGCTTCACCGATGTTCTGCGAAGCTCCGGTGACAACGGCGCGCGCCTCGGGGCTTGGAGCGGGTACCGGCATGCGCCAATCGTAGACAGCCGGCGAAACGCGATCCGCAGCCGATCGGTGGCGCCGCTAGAGTGCCGGGCATGAGTCAGCCGGAGTTGCGTTCCGCCGCCCCCGTGCGATCTCGCGTTGTGGCGTGGGCGCTGTGGGACTGCGGCTCGACCGGCCTGAACGCGATCGTGGCCACGTTCGTCTTCGCCGTGTATCTGACCAGCAGCGTCGGGGTGGGCATCGGGGGCAGCACCACCCCGGCGAGCTGGCTGGGCCGGGCCGCGGCCATCGCCGGGCTGACCGTCGCGATATTGGCGCCCGCGGTCGGTGTGTGGGTGGAGTCACCGCATCGCAGGCGGGTGGCCCTGAGCGTGCTGACGGCCGCGGCGGTGACGCTGACCGCCTCGATGTTCTTCATCCGCGACCGGCCCGGCTACCTGTGGGCGGGCCTGGTGCTGCTGGGGGCGACGGCGGCCTGCGGCGACTTGGCCAGCGTCCCGTACAACGCCATGCTGCGCCAGCTTTCGACACCGCAGACCGCCGGCCGGATATCCGGATTCGGCTGGGCGGCGGGCTACGGCGGCAGCGTCCTGCTGTTGCTGGTGATCTACACCGGATTCATCTCCGGATCGGGCTCGGGACCGGGCGCGACGCGTGGACTGCTGCGAATTCCCTTGCAGGACGGGCTTTATGTCCGCGAGGCGATGCTGGTGGCGGCGGCCTGGCTGGCGGTGTTCGCGCTGCCGTTGCTGTTCGTGGCGCAACGGCTGAGCGGGCCGGCCGAGCTGTATCAGCCCACGAGCATGCTGGGCGGTTACCGCAAGCTGTGGACCGAGGTTTCCGCGGAATGGCGCCGCGACCGCAACCTGGTGTACTTCCTGGTCGCCAGCGCGCTGTTCCGGGATGGGCTGGCGGCGATCTTTGCCTTCGGCGCGGTGCTCGGCGTGAACGTGTACGGCATCTCCCAGGCGGACGTGCTGATCTTCGGGGTGGCGGCGTGCGTCGTCGCCGCGGTGGGCGCCGTGCTGGGCGGGTTCGTCGACCACCGGGTCGGATCGAAGCCCGTCATCGTGGCCTCGCTGGCCGCGATCATCACCCTGGGACTGACCCTGATGGCGTCGTCCGGCCCGGCGGCCTTCTGGGTGTGCGGGCTGCTGCTGTGCATGTTCATCGGGCCGACGCAGTCGTCGTCGCGCGCCCTGCTGCTGCAGATGGCCAAACACGGCCGGGAAGGCGTCGCGTTCGGCCTCTACACCATGACCGGGCGGGCGGTAGCGTTCCTGGCGCCATGGCTGTTCTCGGTGTTCGTCGACGTGTTCGGCGCCGTGCGCGCCGGCCTGGGCGGGATTTCGCTGGTCTTGATCGCCGGGTTGGTGGCGATGCTGGTGGTCCGCGTCCCGCAGCGCGGGGTCCCGGTCACCGAAGCCGTGGCCGAGCCGTCGTAGGGCGCCTCAGCCCGATGGGCCGACCCGCTGCGCCCGGCGCATGCGCCGCGCTTGCGATCGGCACTAGCCCCGCGCGTCGCAGATCGTCAGCCCCCCGCCGACGCGCTTGCTCACCTGAACCCCGTTAACGGTGACGGTGCAGGTGACGCTGTGCCCGATGTTGACGATCGTGACGTTGGCCGGGTGCGCCGCCGACTTCGCCAGGCTGACCTGCTTGCTCCACGGCAGCTCGACGTTGAATTCGGTCTGGATGAGGTCGCCGGTGTCGATGTACATGATGCTGATCGCGCGGCCTTCGCCCGTGACGGTGTAGACGACGTCTTGCATTGCCGCCGGACCCGTCGTCGAGGTGGGCAGCTCGGGGCCGCTCGTCGGGGGTATCGGCGCCGGGATGAGGGTCGGCGACTTACGCGCCGACGGGGTCGGGCTCTCCGGCGTCGTTTCTGGCATCGCCGGCAACGGCGGAACGGCGGTCTGGGTCTTGATCGCGTCGTTGGCGAGCGCCAGCGCAATCACCAAGGCGACGACCAGCAGCACCGCCGCGCCGGCGGCGATCCACAGCCAGCGCGGCGATTTCGGCCCCTCGGGAGGTGGGGGAGCCATGCCCCGCGAGTGCGGGTCGTCCGACGGCGGCAGCTCTTGCTGCCAATACGCCGGTAACCGCTTTGTCGTGTTCGTCTCGTTGGCGGTGGCCGCCCAGGGCGGCATCGTCCCGCCATAGGTGGGCGCGTACGGCGTCTGATCGGCGTACGCGGGGTCGGCGGGCGGCGCGTACCCGCGCTGTTGCGGCCCCGGTAGCGATGGACTAAACCGCTCGGTGGGACGTGAATCGTTCATGTCCACCTCATGGCTTGCAGGGTACCTGTGCGGGGCGCTGAAGCGCTTACTCACCTTGTGGCGGGGAGCTCAGGGGCACTGGTTTCCGGCCTCGAGCGCGGCGATCGTCATCGCCCGCATGACGGCGCGCGATCGTGCGGCGCCCGCGCCCTTGCTGCGCGACGTATCGGGGGATTTCATGCTGTGCGGCGTCGAATTCAGCAGGCCGAACACGGCGTGCGCGGTCAGCCGGGCGTCGGCCTCGGCCAGCTCGGGGCTCAGTTCGCGCAGGACCCCCACCCAGACCTCGACGTATTGACGCTGCGCCTTGCGCACCTGCTTCTCGGCCGCCCCGGGCAGGTACGCCAGGTCGCGATCCTGGATGCGGATCAGGTCGGGTTCGGTCAGGGCGAAGTCGAGGTGGAAGTCGATCAGGCCGTCCAGCGCGGCGGAAGCATCGGAGTTTCGGGCCCGCACCTGCCGGGCGCCGGCGAGCAGCCGGGTGCTGATGCCCACCAGCAATTCGACCAGAAGCGATTCCTTATTGGGGAAATGCCGGTAGATGGCGGGACCGCTGACGCCGGCCGCGGCGCCGATGTCCTCCAGTCGGACCGCGAGAAATCCACGCTCGGCGAACAGCCGCTCGGCGGCGGACAGCAGTTGTAGGCGGCGGTCGGATTTCAACTGGCTCCGACGATTTGGGGCCTCAGCGCCAGCGGCCTGGCCTTCGGAGGCAGACGTTGTCATGACGGACCTCCGTGTGGTGAATCGTCACCAACGTAGCACGAGTTATTCGCAATTAACTCGCGTTATTCGCCGGGCACGGTGCCCCCTGGACCGGCAACGCCGGCAATGGTATTCTCAGGCACCGAGTTAATGACCATTAACTCAAAAGCTGGCCCGCCCGACGGCAAGGAGGCTGCTGCGGCGATGGACAAGGTGATGACCTCGCCCGCGAAGGCTCCCGAGGCGTCGTTCGCCGATGAGCACCGCCGGCTAGTCGGCGAGCTGAACACCAGGCTGGCCGCGGCCGCGCTCGGCGGAAACGAGCGCGCACGGGAACGTCACGTCAGCCGCGGGAAGCTGTTGCCGCGCGAACGGGTGGACCGCCTACTCGACCCCGGCAGCCCGTTCTTGGAGCTCTCACCGCTGGCCGCCGACGGCATGTACGACGACGAATCTCCCGGCGCCGGCATCATCACCGGGATCGGCCGGGTGTCGGAGCGCGAGTGCGTGATCGTCGCCAACGACGCGACGGTCAAGGGCGGCACCTACTACCCGATGACGGTCAAGAAGCACCTGCGCGCGCAGGAGGTGGCGCTGCAGAACCGGCTGCCGTGCATCTACCTGGTGGACTCCGGCGGGGCCTTCCTGCCGCGCCAGGACGAGGTCTTTCCGGACCGCGAGCACTTCGGCCGCATCTTTTTCAACCAGGCGACCATGAGCGCCAAGGGAATTCCGCAAGTCGCCGCGGTGCTGGGTTCGTGCACCGCGGGCGGCGCCTACGTGCCGGCGATGAGCGATGAGGCCGTCATCGTGCGCGAGCAGGGCACGATCTTTTTGGGCGGCCCGCCGCTGGTCAAGGCGGCGACCGGCGAGATCGTGTCGGCTGAGGAGCTCGGCGGCGGCGACCTGCACTCCCGGGTGTCCGGTGTCACCGACCACCTCGCCGACGACGACGAACATGCGTTGCGGATCGTCCGCTCGATCGCGGCCACCTTCGGCCCGCGCGAGCCCAGCCCGTGGCAGGTGCGATCCCCGGTCCCGCCGCCGTGCGCGCAGACGGAGCTCTACGACGTGGTGCCGCCGGACCCGCGGGTGCCCTACGACGTGCATGAGGTCATCGTGCGCCTGGTCGACGGCGGCGAATTCAGCGAATTCAAGGCCAACTACGGCAAGACCCTGGTGACCGCGTTCGCCCACATCCACGGCCACCCGGTGGGGATCGTGGCCAACAACGGGGTGCTCTTCAGCGAATCCGCTTTGAAGGGAGCGCATTTCATCGAATTGTGCGACAAGCGCAAGATCCCGCTGCTGTTCCTGCAGAACATCGCCGGGTTCATGGTCGGCCGGGACTATGAGGCCGGCGGCATCGCCAAGCATGGCGCCAAGATGGTCACCGCCGTCGCCTGCGCCCGGGTGCCCAAACTGACCGTGGTGATCGGCGGATCCTATGGGGCCGGCAACTATTCGATGTGCGGACGGGCGTACTCGCCGCGGTTCTTGTGGATGTGGCCCAACGCCCGGATCTCGGTGATGGGCGGCGAGCAGGCCGCCTCGGTGCTGGCCACCGTGCGCGGTGAGCAGCTCAGCGCGGCGGGCAAACCGTGGTCGGCCGACGAGGAAGAGGCGTTCAAGGCGCCCATCCGCGGGCAGTACGAGGACCAGGGCAACCCATACTATTCGACGGCCCGGCTGTGGGATGACGGGATCATCGACCCGGCCGACACGAGAACATTTGTCGGGCTTGCCCTTTCGGTGTGCGCCCAAGCACCGTTGGAACCCGTCTCCTACGGCGTCTTCCGGATGTGAGTGCAGTGTTCGAGACAGTATTAGTGGCCAACCGCGGCGAGATCGCCGTGCGGGTGATCCGGACGCTGCGCCGCCTGGGCATCCGTTCGGTGGCCGTCTACAGCGATCCCGACGCCGGCGCGCGGCACGTCCTCGAGGCCGACGAGGCCGTCCGATTGGGACCGGCCGCGGCGCGCGAGAGCTACCTGAGCATCGACAAGGTCGTCGACGCGGCCGTGCGCACCGGCTCTCAGGCGATCCACCCGGGGTACGGATTCCTCTCCGAGAACGCCGATTTCGCCGCGGCCTGCGAGCGGTCCGGTGTCGTGTTTCTCGGGCCTCCCGCGCAGGCGATTCAGGTGATGGGCGACAAGATCACCGCGAAGAACGCGGTTGCCGCCTTCGACGTTCCGGTGGTTCCCGGCGTGGCCAAACCGGGGCTGAGCGACGACGCGCTGGTCGCGGCCGCCGACGAGGTCGGATACCCCGTCTTGATCAAGCCCTCGGCGGGCGGCGGCGGCAAGGGCATGCGCCTGGTCGAGGAGCCGGCGAAGCTGCGCGAGGCGCTGGTCAGCGCCCGGCGCGAGGCCGCCTCCGCGTTCGGCGACGACACGCTGTTTCTGGAACGGTTTGTGTTGCGCCCCAGGCACATCGAGGTGCAGGTGCTCGCCGACACGCACGGCAACGTCGTGCACCTCGGCGAGCGGGAGTGCAGCCTGCAGCGACGCCATCAGAAGGTCATCGAGGAGGCACCCTCGCCGCTGCTCGACGAGGCCACCCGGGCGCGCATCGGGGCGGCCGCCTGCAACACCGCGCGCAGCGTCGACTACGTCGGCGCGGGCACGGTCGAGTTCATCGTCTCCGCCGAGCGTCCCGACGAGTTCTTCTTCATGGAGATGAACACCCGCCTGCAGGTGGAGCATCCGGTCACCGAGGCCGTCACCGGGCTGGACCTGGTGGAGTGGCAACTGCGCGTCGCCGCCGGCGAGAAGCTGACGTTCGCCCAGGACGACATCGAACTGCACGGGCACGCGATCGAGGCGCGGGTGTACGCCGAGGATCCGGCGCGCGGATTCCTGCCCACCGGAGGCCGGGTGCTGCGGGTCTTCGAACCCTCCGGCGACGGCGTGCGGGTCGACTCGTCGCTGCTGCCCGGCACGCTGGTCGGCAGCGACTACGACCCGATGCTGAGCAAGGTGATCGCCCACGGGGCCGACCGGGACGAGGCGCTGGCGACACTCGACCGGGCGCTGAGCCAAACCGCGATCCTGGGCGTGCAAACCAACATCGAATTTCTGCGGTTCCTGCTCGCCGACGAGCGGGTACGCGCCGGCGACCTGGACACCGCCCTGCTGGACGAGCGGTTGGCGGACTTCGCGCCGCTGCCGGCCCCCGACGACGTGCTCGCGGCGGCCGGCCTCTATCGGCAATCGGCCCTGGCGTCCCGGGCGCGCCACTTCGCCGGCAATCCCTGGGCGGCGCCCACGGGATGGCGCGTGGGCGGCAGCGCGGCGCCGGTTCGCACCGACATGCGCACCCCGCTGCGCAGCGAGACCGTGTCCGTGTGGGGGCTTCCCGAGTCCGCCACGGTGCAGGTCGGCGACGGGGAAACCTATTCGGCCGCTGTGCAAGTCGAGCCGGCACGGATGAGCGCGGTGATCGACGGCCTGCGCCGCGACTACCGGTGGGCCGAAGCCGACCGGCACCTGTGGATCGCCGACGAGCGGGGCACCTGGCACCTGCGCGAGGCCGAGGAGAACAAGATCCATCGCGCCGTGGGCGCGCAGCGGGCCGAGATCCTCAGTCCGATGCCGGGCAGCGTGATCGCCGTCCAAACCCCCTCCGGCACCGAGGTTTCCGAAGGCGACGTGGTGGTCGTCATCGAGGCGATGAAGATGGAACACTCGCTGGCCGCACCCGTTTCCGGGCAGGTGGAGGTGCTGGTCTCCGTGGGTGATCAGGTGACCGTGGATCAGGTGCTGGCCCGGCTGATCCCGGAAGAAGAAAGCAAGGACGAGACATGACCACATCCATAACCGCGGGGACCCTCCCCAAGGAATACGAGGACCTTCGCGACACGGTCGCCGAGTTCGCGCGCACCGTGGTGGCCCCGGTGTCGGCCAAACACGATGAGGAGCACAGCTTTCCGTACGAGGTCGTCGCGAAGATGGGGGAGATGGGCCTGTTTGGCCTGCCGTTCCCCGAGGAGTACGGCGGCATGGGCGGCGACTACTTCGCGCTGTCGCTGGCGCTCGAGGAACTCGGCAAGGTCGACCAGTCGGTGGCGATCACGCTCGAGGCCGGTGTGGGTTTGGGCTCGATGCCCATCTACCGGTTCGGTACCGAGGAGCAGAAGACCAGGTGGTTGCCGGACCTGACTGCCGGCCGGGCGCTGGCCGGCTTCGGGCTCACCGAGCCCGGCGCGGGCTCCGACGCGGGTGCGACGCGCACCACCGCGCGGCTCGAGGGCGGTGAGTGGGTGATCAACGGCAGCAAGCAGTTCATCACCAACTCGGGCACTGACATCACCTCGCTGGTCACCGTCACCGCCGTCACCGGCAGCGTCGGGGGAGACAAGAAAGAGATCTCGACGATCATCGTGCCCAGCGGCACACCGGGTTTCACCGTCGAACCGGTCTACAGCAAGGTGGGCTGGAACGCGTCGGACACTCATCCGCTGAGCTTCGCCGACGCCCGGGTCCCGGAGGAGAACCTGCTGGGCGAGCGTGGCCGGGGGTATGCGAATTTCCTGTCGATCCTGGACGAGGGCCGCATCGCGATCGCCGCGCTGGCGACGGGGGCGGCGCAGGGCTGCGTCGACGAGAGCGTCAAGTATTCCAAGGAACGCCAGTCGTTCGGCCAGCCGATCGGCTCGTACCAGGCGATCAGCTTCAAGATCGCGCGAATGGAAGCGCGTGCCCATGTCGCCCGCACGGCGTATTACGATGCCGCTGCAAAGATGTTGGCGGGCAAGCCCTTCAAGAAGGAGGCGGCCATCGCGAAGATGATCGCGTCGGAAGCGGCGATGGACAACGCCCGCGACGCCACGCAGATCCACGGAGGGTATGGCTTCATGAACGAGTATCCGGTGGCGCGTCACTACCGCGACAGCAAGATCCTCGAAATCGGTGAGGGCACCACCGAGGTGCAACTGATGCTCATCGCGCGATCGCTCGGACTGTCATGACGGACGGCAAGTCGATTGTCCAGCGCGGCTTGTGGTTTGAAGAGTTCGAGATCGGCACCACCTACCTGCACCGCCCCGGCCGTACGGTCACCGAAGCCGACAACGTCTTGTTCACCACGCTGACCATGAACACCCAGTCGCTGCACCTCGACGCCGCCTGGGCGGCCGAGCAGCCGGGCTTTCGGGGCGAGCGCCTGGTGAACTCCATGTTCACCCTCTCCACCGTGGTCGGACTGTCGGTGTCGCAACTGACGCTCGGCACCATCGTGGCCAATCTCGGCTTCTCCGAGGTGTCCTTCCCCAAACCCGTCTTCCACGGCGACACCCTGTACGCCGAAACCGTGTGCACGGCCAAGCGGGAATCGAAGAGCCGGCCCGGCGAGGGCATCGTCACCCTCGAGCACACCGGACGCAACCAGCACGGCGACGTCGTCGCGCGCGCCGCGCGCACCACGCTGGTCCAGAAGCGCCCGTCCAACCAGGAGGCCAAGTGAACCTGCACGCCGCCGGCCCCGGATGGCTGTTCTGCCCGGCCGACCGGCCCGAACGTTTCGCGAAGGCCGCCGCCGCGGCCGACGTGGTGATCCTCGACCTCGAGGACGGGGTGGCCGAGGCGGACAAGCCCGCCGCCCGCAAGGCGTTGCAGGAGACGCCGCTGGACCCCGAGCGCACCGTCGTGCGCATCAACGCCGCCGACACCGACGAATACCCCCGCGACCTCGAGGCCCTGTCCGCGACCGCCTACACCACGGTGATGCTGTCCAAGACGGAATCGGCGGCGCAGGTGGAAGCGTTGGCGCCCCGCGACGTCATCGCGCTGCTGGAGACGCCGCGCGGCGCGGTCTTCGCCACCGAAATCGCGGCGGTCCGGGGCACGGTTGCGCTGATGTGGGGCGCCGAGGACCTGGTCGCCACGCTCGGTGGTAGCTCCAGCCGCCGGGCCGACGGCACGTACCGGGACGTCGCCCACCATGTGCGGTCGACGGCGCTGCTCAACGCGTCCGCCTTCGGCCGGGTGGCGCTCGACGCGGTCCACCTCGACATCCGCGACCTCGACGGCTTGCGGGCCGAGGCCGAGGACGCCGTCGCGCTGGGGTTCGGCGGGACCGTGTGTATCCACCCGAGCCAGATCCCGGTGGTGCGCGAGGCGTATCGCCCCAGCGAGGACCGGCTGGACTGGGCGCGACGGGTGCTGGCGGCCGCGCGCAACGAGCGCGGGGTCTTCGCCTTCGAAGGACAGATGGTCGACTCACCGGTGCTCAAGCACGCGCAGATGACGTTGCGCAGGGCGGGTGAGACCGTCCCGGGCTGACCGTTTCATGGCTTTCCAGCGACACGTCGTTTGGGGAGCGCGACACGCTCCGCAGTCTTCGCAATCAACGCGGTGTCTTCTCATTTGAGGGCATAATGGGAAATACGCCAGTGTCGCGGCGAGCGAAGCCTTTCGTGTAGCTGGCGATCGACTTCCGCTCGCGGTAGGTCTCGGCTGACCGTTTGCTGTGACCCGCTGTGGCTCGCGGGGCCACGCGGCACCCAGCGAGGGAGGCGGTGTGGCGCAGATGTCTTCGATGGCCATGGCGGTCGACCTCGAACCGGTCCAACTCGTGGCCGCCGATGGCTCGCCGACATCCGAACGCCGTTACGGCCGCGACCTTCCCGCGGAGACGCTGAGCTGGCTCTACGAGCTGATGGTGATCACCCGGGAACTCGACGCCGAATTCGTGAACCTCAAGCGCCAAGGCGAACTGGCGCTCTTTGCGTCGTGCCGCGGTCAGGAGGCCGCCCAGATCGGCGCGGCGGCGTGCCTGCGCAAAACCGACTGGTTGTTCCCCCAATACCGCGAGCTGGGCGCCTTTTTGGTGCGCGGCATCCCGCCGGGGCACGTCGGGGCCGTGTGGCGCGGTACCTGGCACGGCGGCCTGGAATTCACCAAAAAGTGCTGCGCCCCGCTCTCGATCCCGATAGGCACCCAGACCCTGCACGCCGTCGGCGCCGCGATGGCAGCGCAACGGCTGGGCGAAGATTCGGTGACGCTGGCCTTTCTCGGTGACGGCGCCACCAGCACGGGAGACGTGCACGAGGCGCTGAACTTCGCGGCCGTGTTCACCACGCCCTGTGTGTTCTTCGTGCAGAACAACCAGTGGGCGATCTCGACGCCGATCCACAAACAGACCGCCGCACCGTCGCTGGCGCACAAGGCGATTGGCTACGGCATGCCCGGAGTCCGGGTAGACGGCAATGACGTCTTGGCCTGCTACGCCGTGACGGCCGAGGCCGCCGCCCGTGCCCGCGCCGGCGGCGGCCCGACATTGATCGAGGCGATCACCTACCGGATGGGCCCGCACACCACCTCCGATGACCCGAGTCGATACCGGACGCAGGACGAGGTCGATCACTGGGCGGCGCTGGACCCGATCGCGCGGTACCGCTCCTACCTGCGGGCCCAGGGCCTGTGGTCGGAACGCTTGGAGGAACGGGTCATTGGCCGCGCACAGCGGATGCGCACCGAATTGCGCGACGGGGTGGTCGATGCGCCCGATTTCGACATCGACGAGGTGTTCACCTCGGTGTACGCCGAAATCACGCCGGGACTGCAGGCGCAGCGACAGCAGCTGCGGGCCGAACTCGACCGAAGCGATTGAGAGGCGTCAATGACTCAGCTCGCTGATCGTCCCGCCGGCCACGACGAAACACTCACGGCGGCAGTGGAAAACGTTGCCCTCGGTGCGCAGTCGCTGACCATGGTCCAGGCGCTCAACCGCGCCCTGCACGACGCGATGGCCGGCGACGACCGGGTGTTGGTGTTCGGCGAGGACGTCTCCGTCGCCGGTGGGGTGTTCCGGGCAACCGAGGGACTGGCCGAGGCGTTCGGCGAGAGCCGCTGCTTCGACACGCCGCTGGCGGAGTCCGCCATCATCGGGATCGCGGTGGGGCTGGCGCTGCGCGGATTCGTGCCCGTGCCCGAGATTCAGTTCGACGGGTTTTCCTATGCGGCCTTCGACCAGGTGGTCAGCCACCTGGCCAAGTACCGCACCCGCACCCGCGGCGAGATCAACATGCCGGTGACCGTCCGCATCCCGTCGTTCGGGGGAATCGGTGCCGCAGAGCATCATTCGGATTCCACCGAGTCGTACTGGGCGCACACCGCCGGATTGAAGGTGGTGGTGCCCTCCAGCCCCGCCGATGCGTATTGGCTGCTGCGCCACGCGATCGCCTGCCCGGATCCGGTCATGTACCTGGAACCGAAGCGGCGCTACCAGGGCCGCGGCGTGGTCGACGCCTCCCGGCCCGAACCACCGATCGGGCGAGCGATGGTGCGCCGTCCGGGCACCGATGTCACCGTCGTGACCTACGGCAGCCTGGTCGGCACCGCCGTGGGCGCGGCGGAAGAGGCTCAGCGCCAACGCGGTTGGAGCCTGGAGGTCATCGACCTGCGCTCATTGGTGCCCCTGGACTTCGACACCGTCGCCGCGTCGATCCACCGGACCGGGCGCTGCGTGGTGATGCACGAGGGACCCCGCAGCCTGGGGTTCGGCGCGGAGCTGGCCGCCCGCATCCAGGAGGAGATGTTCTACGAGCTGGAGGCGCCGGTGTTGCGCGCGTGCGGGTTTGACACCCCCTACCCGCCTGCGCGGTTGGAGAAGTGGTGGCTGCCCGGCCCCGACCGGCTGCTGGACTGCGTCGAGCGCGCGTTGGAACAGCCGTGAGCGCCCCGTCCGCGCAGGAGCGGGTCAAGCCGTTTCGGGTCCCCGACCTCGGCGAGGGGCTGGAAGAGGTGACGGTGACGCATTGGAACGTCGCGGTGGGTGACGACGTCGAGCTCAACCAGGTGTTGTGCACGGTGGAGACCGCCAAGGCCGAGGTCGAGATCCCCAGCCCGCACGCCGGACGGGTCGTCGAAACCAACGGTGCCGAAGGCGATGTGCTCAAGGTGGGGGAGGTGCTGGTGCAGATCGACACGACACCGCGCAGCGACGACCCACCGGCGGCTGAAACGGCGCCGCCCACACTGGTCGGCTATGGCGCCGATGCCGGCGTCGACAGCAGCCGGCGGAGCGGCCGCCCGCTGGCCGCCCCTCCGGTGCGCAAACTGGCCAAAGATTTGATGGTCGACCTGGCCTCGTTACCGCACCGCCCCGGTGCCGTCATCACCCGCGAGGATGTGCTGTCGGCGGCCGGCGGGACCGGGAACGGCGCCGATGTCCGATCGGTTCGTGGCGTGCAGGCCCGGATGGCGGAGAAAATGGCCCTGTCGCACAAGGAGATTCCGGCGGCGAAGGTCACCGTCGAGGTGGACTGCACCGAGTTGATGCGGCTGTCCGATCGACTCGGCGCGACGGACCAGCAGATCACACCCTTCGTGCTGACGTTGCGGCTGCTGGTCATGGCGTTGCGGCACAACGAGATCCTGAATTCGGCCTGGGTGGAGTCCCCGCAGGGTCCGCAGCTGCGCGTCGAACACCGAGTGCACCTGGGCATCGCCACGGCCACCGAACGCGGTCTGCTCGTCCCGGTCCTCGCCGACGCCCACGCCAAGACCACCCGAGAATTGGCCGCTCGCGCAGCAGAATTGATCGCCGGCGCGCGTGCGGGCACCCTGACGCCGGGTGAGTTGCGGGGCTCGACGTTCACCGTCTCGAACTTTGGGGCGTTGGGTGTGGACGATGGCGTACCAATGATCAACCACCCCGAAGCGGCCATCCTCGGGATGGGAGCGATCAAGCCGCGACCGGTGGCCCTCGGCGCCGAGATCGTGGTGCGCCCGACGATGTCGCTGACCTGTGTGTTCGACCATCGCATCGCCGATGGCGCACAGGCGGCCCAATTCGTCTGTGAGTTACGGGATCTGATTGAGTCACCGGAAATCGCGCTGCTCGATTTGTGACCCTCTACCTCGGCCGGCTACTTGCGTTGCGCGGCGGCCAATCGCTGTGCGAATTCGGGTGACTGGATCGAGTGCGCCTGCGGCCCAAGCTCGGCGCGCATGGCTTGCTGGTGTTGCTCGTGGTCCAGCGAACCCGGACTGATGGTGGCGCGCATGGTCGCCTTGGTCGCCAGCACGACCTCGCGCGGCGCGGTCGCCGGCCCGGCGGCGAGCTCCAGCGCCGCGGCCACCGGATCGTCGGCGACACTGAGCGCCAGGCCATGGCGCACCGCGGCCTCGGCGTCGAAGCGCATGCCGAACAGCAGGGCCGCGCGGGCGGCCTGCGGTCCGACCGCGCGCTGCAACATCCACGTCGCACCGCCGCCCGGGTGGAGCCCCAGCTTCTGGAACCGCGCATCGAACAGCGCCGCGGGTCCGGCGATGCGCACGTCGGCGGCCAGGGCCAGATTCAGACCGGCGCCGACGGCCGCCCCGTTGACGGCGGCGATGGTGGGCAGCCGGCAACTACCGATGGCCATGAAGCCGTCGTACAGCTGCTGCAGGCCGGTCTCGGCCGCCCCGCCGCCGGCGGCGCCCAGGGCGCTGAGGTCGGCTCCCGCGCAGAACGCCTTGCCGGCCCCCGTGACCACCACCGCGTGCACGTCGTTATCGGCTTCGACCCGCTCGACGGCGTCGCGCAGCAAACCCGACATCTCGGCCGTCACCGCGTTGCGGCGGTCGGGATCGTTGACCGTGATGAGCGCGACGCGGTTGTCGATATCGAGCAACACCAGATCGGACTGGGCCATGTCGGGCACCTCCGGCTTGGGGTTTGCGGGACCGCCTGCCCGCCGGTTCGTTCGGCGGCGGAGTGACGGGCGAGGTAAGGGTACTGCGCCGCCGGTTGCCCGGCTCGGCCGGTGTGAGCGCGATTACCGACGGACGCGGGAGAAAGGGCGCTACAAAGAACATCGGCGATCGGTCTTTGGACGTCTCGGTGGTTGAACGCCATTCACCGCCGAGCCGAGTTCGCCGGGCCCCGGAGCGGTGCGACGCGCCAATCTTTGCCGGTGCGACAGGGAAGTCGGAATCTACAACTAATGCTGTGTTTATGAAAACGTTATCTGCAACTTCTGGGACTCTTCGTCCAATTTCCGGAATGACCTGCGCAAACGCATGACCTGCCCGGCCATTGGGCCCTGGGACCCAGGCGGACATGCGGAAGATTAGGACTCCGGTTTCGCCAATTTCTTGGCCAGCTCGTCGAGTTCGGCTTGACGCTCACGCACCGCACACGCCCGCTGATCGAAGCCCGCCCCCTGGATGACGGTCCTCGGCATGGCATTGCTACGCAACTTAATATTGGCGTAATGGATTGCCGCGTCGATCATTTCGATGTAGCGCTCCGCGTCATTCTCCGAGCAGGAGCCCTCGATCCGCTGGACTTCGTCCCAGCACGGATATGAGGAATACCGGGCGTCGAGTTGCTGCTGTGATACCTGAGATCCGAAGTAACATCGCCAATCTCGGCTCAGCCAGCCCCTGGTCTTCACTTCGACTTTGATGCGACTTCCTACGCCGGCTATGAACCTCGGCTCTCCGACACGGACTACCGGCTGCCAGTCATTTGACGCCATATATCGCCAACCCCTCGAAGAGAAGACGCCCTAACTAATGATCTCCCCGAGGGCGTCAACTGCTCGTCACGACACGCTGTTCCCAGAATACTGAATCTGCAAACTTTGGATAGTCACTTTGACCAAGCCCGGGCGTCCGCTGGTATGCGGCCGGGCCGAATAGCCATTACCGCCGGTTCTAACGGTGCGTTCTGTGGCCGTTGATTTTCCCCCTAAATTGCGCCGTGACCTGCATCACCGCGCCAATCGAGCGGGTGTCCGACCGGGTGCGGCGACGCGTGACGCGACCGGCCCCGCCCAATCCCGCGCTGATTCGAAAGCGAGAAGCGGGGTGGCAGTACGTCGCGGCCCGCTGACCTCACAACGACAAGTGGCGCAACAGGTTTTGGTCACTCCCGGCTCCTGCGGGAGTTTCTGCCGTTTCTGCCAAACACGCCGCGGGGAATGCCGCCCGGGCGCACGCTTTCCCATTATGACCAGGGGGAAAAGTTCTGTTCGCGCTGGTCCTCGCATTCGCCGTCTCAACGACGTCGGTGAGCTGTTTACCCATTGACATACCCACCTGCCCGGCGGGCGGCGGTCCGGTCGGCTGCTGATCACCTGCGCTATAAGGCGGGGGCCACCCCGTCGTCACGTGCTGCCCGACGTAGCGGGATTCCCTGCGCCGCCCGCGGATTTGCCTGCCCGCGCCCCCGGCAGGATTCGAACCTGCGACCTAGGGATTAGAAGGCCCTTGCTCTATCCACCTGAGCTACGGAGGCAATGTGCAGGTCAGTCTATCCAACCGCACCCCCCGGCCCGATTCCCCGCCGCCACGCGCACGAAAAGCCTTCCCGCGCCGCGTTTATCGGTTATCGTGATGAACCTCGACACACGTACAACATCGGCCGGCAATCCGCCGTTAACCGCAGCGAGGCGTGTGCCTGACGTCGAGGGGTGACGTTGTCATGAGCGTGGCCAGTGACCTGACTTCGCGCTGTTCGTGGGCCGGCGCCCAGGCATCACGCCTGGCGGCCGACGCCAAAGTCGCCTATCGGGCCGGCAGCCTGCTGCTGCGAGGCGGCCCACTCGCGCTGGGCTTTTTCACCGGCTGGCTCTTCACCGAGTTCCCGCCCCACGTCGTCACCGGTCACGCACTGTCGCGGGTCGCGCATCCGTCGATCGGACGGGTCGGCAAGACGTTGGCCGCCCAGCGGGCGGATCAAACCCTCACCACCGCGCTCGAGGAGGCCTTCGGCCCCGGCTTCCGTGAACAGGTATGCCACCCGACCACCGTCGGGACCGTATGTACCCCCCGCGGTGGCCTGTTGGGCAGGCCCGGGCCCCACCGCCGGTATGCGGCACAGACTTCCGACATCTCCTACGGCCCCCGCGGCCGCGACAACCTGCTCGACATCTGGCGGCGCGACGACCTGGCCCCCGGGTGCCGGGCGCCCGTGCTCATCCAGGTGCCGGGCGGAGCATGGGCGCTGAACGGCAGGCGCCCGCAGGCCTACACGCTGATGAGCCGCATGGTTCAACTGGGCTGGATCTGCGTGTCGATCGACTACAGCAAGAGCCCGCGCAGCGCCTTCCCCGCGCATCTCATCGACGTCAAGCGGGCGATCGCGTGGGTCCGGGAGAACATCGCCGACTACGGCGGCGACCCCGACTTCATCGCGATCACCGGCGGGTCCGCGGGCGGGCACCTGGCCTCCCTGGCGGCGCTCACCCCGAACGACCCCGATTTTCAGCCCGGTTTCGAAGACGCCGACACCACCGTCCAAGCGGTCGCCCCCTACTACGGCGTCTACGACTTCACCGACTTCGACAACATGCACGAACTGATGCTGCCGTTCCTGGAGCAGTTCGTCGTGAAGGCCCGCTACGCCGACGAGCCGGAGCGGTTCACCGCGGCGTCGCCGATTTCCTATGTGCACCCCGACGCGCCGCCGTTCTTCGTGCTGCACGGCGAGAAAGACGAACTGGTTCCCAGTGGCCAGGCCCGCGCCTTCTGCGCGGCGCTGCGCGGGGCCGGTGCCGCCACGGTGGCGCACGCCGAACTCGCCAACGCGCATCACGCTTTCGACATCACCCCGACGGTTCGGTCGCGGCTGGCCGCCGACGCCGTCGCCGACTTCCTGGGTGTCGTCTACGGGCGGCGCGTCAGCTCGGTCCTGGATTCGCTGCCGCTGTCGGCCACTTCCGCCAGCTGACGGCCGGCTGAGCGCGCGCTGCAGTCCTCGCATCTCCTTTCACCAGGGGGGTAACCCGACTAGCGTTGTGGTGACCATCAGGGTTCGCGGACCAAGGCGGGAGCGTGATCGACGGTGACAAGGTTGGTTCGTCGAGTTGATGACCATGACTGAGTCCGTCGAGGCAATCAAACTGTCCGACGAGCTTGGGCCGGTCGACTACCTCATGCACCGGGGCGAAGCGAATCCCCGTACCCGCTCGGGGATCATGGCGCTGGAGCTGTTGGACACCACACCGGACTGGCAGCAGTTCCGGGCCCGGTTCGAAAACGCCTCCCGGCGGGTGCTGCGGCTGCGGCAGAAGGTCGTCGTCCCGACGTTGCCGACGGCGGCGCCGCGCTGGGTGGTCGATCCCGATTTCAACCTGGATTTCCATGTGCGCCGGGTGCGCGTGTCCGAACCCGGCACCCTGCGTGACGTCTTCGACCTCGCCGAGGTCAACCTGCAATCACCGATGGACATCTCCCGGCCGCTGTGGACGGCCACCCTGGTCGAGGGCTTGGCGGACGGGAAGGCGGCGACCCTGTTGCATGTCAGCCACGCCGTCACCGACGGCGTCGGCGGGGTCCAGATGTTCGCCGAGATCTATGACCTCGAGCGCGACCCGCCCGCGAAGCCGACACTGCCGCTGCCCATCCCGCAGGACCTGACGTCGAATGACCTGATGCGCCAAGGCATTAACCACCTCCCGCTCGCGGTGGTCGGCGGCGTCCTGGGCGCGCTGTCGGGGGCGGTGTCGGCGGCCGGGCGAGCGGTGCTGGAACCGGCGGCCACCGTCTCGGGAATCGTCGGATACGCCATGTCGGGCATGCGGGTCCTCAACCGGGCCGCCGAGCCGTCGCCGCTGCTGCGTCGGCGCAGCCTGACCACCCGCACCGAGGCGATCGACATCCCGCTCTCCGACCTGCACAAGGCCGCCAAAGCCGGCGGCGGATCGATCAACGACGCCTACCTCGCCGGGCTGTGTGGAGCCTTGCGCCGCTACCACCAGGCGTTCGGCGTGCCGATCAGCACGCTGCCGATGGCGGTGCCGGTCAACCTTCGGGCCGAAGCGGACAACGCCGGCGGCAACCGGTTCACCGGTGTCAACCTGGCCGCCCCGATCGGCACCGTCGACCCGGTCTCCCGCATGAAGAAGATCCGCGCGCAGATGACCCAGCGCCGCGACGAGCCCGCGATGAACATCATCGGTTCTTTTGCGCCGGTGCTCAGCGTCTTGCCCACCGCCGTGCTGGAAGGCCTCACCGGCTCGGTGATCGGTTCGGACGTGCAGGCCAGCAATCTGCCCGTCTTTCCGGGTGACACCTACCTCGCCGGCGCAAAAGTCTTGCGGCAGTACGGTATCGGCCCGCTGCCGGGCGTGGCGATGATGGTGGTGTTGATCTCGCGTGGCGGGTGGTGCACCATCACCGTGCGCTACGACAGGGCCTCGGTACGCAACGACGCGCTGTTCGCCCAGTGCCTGCTCGACGGTTTCGACGAAATTCTGGCACTGGCCGGTGATCCGCCCCCGCGCGCGGTCCCCGCCTCGTTCACCGAGTCGGCCGTGTCGTCTCGATCGGCGTCGGGCTCATGAGCGCATCCAAAGGGGGGGCCGACGACACCCCGGAAACCGGGGCGGACATGCGACTGCCCGGCTCGGTGGCCGAGATCATGGCCAGCCCCGCCGGCGCGAAAATCGGCGCGTTCTTCGACCTGGACGGCACCTTGGTCGCCGGGTTCACCGCGGTCATCCTGACCCAGGAGCGGCTGCTGCGCCGCGACATGGGCGTGGGAGAACTGCTCGGCATGGTCCAGGCCGGCCTGAGCCACACCCTGGGGCGCATCGAGTTCGAGGACCTCATCGGCAAGGCCGCCGCGGCGCTGGCGGGCCGGTTGATCGACGACTTGGACGAGATCGGCGAGCGGCTGTTCGTCCAGCGCATCGAGTCGCGGATCTACCCCGAGATGCGCGAGCTGGTGCGCGCCCACATGGCCCGCGGGCACACCGTGGTGCTCAGCTCGTCGGCGCTGACCATCCAGGTCAATCCGGTCGCGCGGTTCCTCGGCATCCCCAACACGCTCACCAACAAATTCGAGACCACCGAAGACGGCATACTCACCGGCGGTGTCCAGAAGCCGATCCTGTGGGGTCCGGGCAAAGCCGCTGCGGTGCAACGCTTTGCGGCCGAGCACGACATCGATCTCAAGGACAGTTACTTCTACGCCGACGGTGACGAGGACGTCGCGCTGATGTATCTGGTCGGCAATCCGCGGCCGACGAATCCCGAAGGCAAGATGGCGGCGGTGGCCAAGCGCCGCGGCTGGCCGATCCTGCGGTTCAGCAGCCGCGGTCCGGTGGGCCTGCGGCGCCAGGTGCGCACGCTGGCCGGGCTCGGCTCGATCGTCCCCGTCGGGGCCGGCGCGGTGGCGATGGGTGTGCTGACCGGAAGCCGGCGGCGCGGCGCCAATTTCTTCACCTCCGTGTTCTCCCAAACGGTGCTCGCGACCACCGGAGTGCATCTCAATGTCGTCGGGAAAGAGAACCTGACCGCGCAGCGTCCGGCCGTCTTTATCTACAACCACCGCAACCAGGTTGACCCCGTCATCGCCGGCGCGCTGGTGAACGATAACTGGGTCGCCGTGGCCAAGAAGGAGTTGCAGAAGAACCCGATCATGGCCCTGCTCGGTAAGGCATTGGACGGGGTGTTCATCGACCGGGACGACTCGGCCTCCGCGCTCGAGACGATGCGCACGGTCGAGGAGAGGGCCAAGAACGGGCTTTCCATTTTGATGGCCCCGGAGGGCACCCGCCTGGACACCACCGAGGTCGGTCCGTTCAAGAAGGGGCCGTTCCGCCTCGCGATGGCCGCGGGCATTCCGATCGTCCCGATCGTGATCCGCAATGCCGAGCTCGTTGCCGCCAGGAACTCGGCCATCATCAACCCCGGCACGGTCGACGTCGCGGTCTTTCCTCCGATCTCGGTGCAGGACTGGACAGTTGACACGCTCCCCGAGCGCATCGAGGAGGTGCGTCAGCTGTATCTGGACACGCTCGCCAACTGGCCGGTCGGCGAACTGCCCGAGGTCGACCTGTACGCCGAAAAGAAGGCGGCCGCCCAAGCCCGCAGCCGGACCACCAAGACCACCGCCACCAAGACCACCGCCAAGAAGACCACCGCGAAAAAGGGCGCAGCGAAAAAGGCCCCGGCCAAATCGGCGAGCAAGTCCCGCGCGAAAAAGGCTGCGCCCACGGCGAATCCGAACGCATCCGAGGTTGCTCTCAAGGACGGTGAGGTGCAACAGCCCGCCGCGGACGGAACCGTCGGCGCCGAATCACCGGAATCGCCGCCCCGAGGGCGTCCGTGACCGAACCGGCGGCAGATACCAGCGCCATCCTCGCCGAAACCGACTCGCTGGTATTGGCCTCGATGGCCTCGCCGATCGAAATGGAACTGGTCACGACGTGGCTGGATCAGCAGCGTTCCGACCATCCGGGCGCGAACTTCGACCTGGTCACGCTGCCCGCGCTCAACGCGCCGCCCGAAGCGATGACGTTCTTGGCCGAGCAGCTTGAGTCGGGGGAGGACCGTTCGATCGTGCCGGTGCGGGTGTTCTGGCTGCCCCCGCCGGATCGCGGGCGGCTCGCGAGGCTGACGGGGCTGCTGCCCGGCCGGGACCCCTACCACCCCAACCAACGCATGCAGGCCCAGATCCTGCGCGGCGCTCCCCAGCGGGCGCGGGTGGTGGCCGGCGAATCGGCCACGGTCTCCGAACTCCGCCGGCAGTGGCGTGACACCACCGTCGGCGACGACAAGAGCGACTTCGCCCAATTCGTGATCCGCCGCGCGATCTTGGCGATGGAACGCGTCGAGTACCGGATCCTCGGGCCGCAGTACAAGTCGCCACGGCTGGTGAAGCCGGAGATCTTGGCGTCCAACCGGTTTCGCGCCGGCCTGGCGAAGATTCCGGGCGCGACCGTCGACGAGGCCGGGAAGATGCTCGACGAACTCGCCACCGGGTGGAGCAGGGCGTCGGTCGACCTGGTCTCGGTGCTCGGCAGGATGATCAGCCGCGGGTTCGATCCCGAGATCGACTACGACGAGTATCAGGTCGCCGCGATGCGCACCGGCCTGGAAGCCCACCCGGCGGTGCTGTTGTTTTCCCATCGGTCCTACATCGACGGCGCCGTGGTGCCGGTGGCCATGCAGGAGAACCGGTTACCGCCGGTGCATGTCTTCGCCGGGATCAACCTGTCGTTCGGGGCGATGGGGCCACTGCTGCGGCGTTCCGGTGTCATCTTCATCCGCCGCAACATCGGCAACGACCAGCTGTACAAGTACGTGCTGCGCGAATACGTCGGCTACATCGTCGAAAAGCGGTTCAACCTGAGCTGGTCCATCGAGGGCACCCGCTCGCGCACCGGAAAGATGTTGCCGCCCAAGCTCGGTCTGCTGGCCTACGTTGCCGACGCGTACCTGGATGGCCGCAGCGAGGACATTCTGCTGCAACCGGTTTCGATCAGCTTCGACCAGCTGCACGAGACCGCCGAATACGCCGCCTACGCCCGAGGTGGGGAGAAGACCCCGGAGGGCGTCGGCTGGCTGTACAACTTCATCAGGGCGCAGGGCGAACGCAACTACGGCAAGATTTACGTCCGGTTCCCCGAAGCGGTGTCGATGCGCCAGTACCTCGGCGCCCCGCACGGCCCGCTCACACAGGACCCGGACGCCAAGCGGCTTGCCCTGCAGAAGATGTCGTTCGAAGTCGCGTGGCGGATCCTGCAGGCGACACCGGTGACGGCGACCGGTCTGGTGTGCGCCCTGCTGTTGACCACGCGCGGCGCGGCGCTGACGCTGGGCCAGCTGCACCACACGCTGCAGGACTCGCTGGACTATCTGGAACGCAAACAGAATCCGATGTCCACCAGCGCATTGCGCCTGCGCTCGCACGACGGTGTCCGGGCGGCGGTCGACGCCCTGTCCAACGGGCACCCCATCACCCGGGTCGACGGCGGCCGGGAGCCGGTGTGGCACATCGCGCCCGAACACCAGCACGCCGCCGCGTTCTACCGCAACTCGGTGATCCACGCGTTCCTGGAGACCTCGATCGTGGAGCTCGCGCTGGCCCACGCCAGGCATGCCGAGGGCGACCGCATGGCGGCGTTCTGGGCCCAGGCGACGCGGCTGCGCGATCTGCTGAAGTTCGACTTCTATTTCGCGGACTCGGCGACCTTCCGGGACCACATCGCCGAAGAGATGGCGTGGCACGACAACTGGCAAGCCCACGTCGCCGCCGGCGGCGACGAGATCGACGCCCTGCTGTTCGCCAAGCGTCCGCTGATGGCCGACGCGATGCTGCGGGTGTTCTTCGAGGCCTACGAGATCGTCGCCGACGTGCTGCGCGACGCCCCGGCCGGCATCGGCCACCAGGAACTGACCGACTTGGCGCTCGGCGTCGGTCGACAATATGTGGCCCAGACCCGGGTCCGCAGCAGCGAATCGGTGTCGACGCTGTTGTTCGCCACCGCGCGCCAGGTCGTCGAGGATCAGGACCTGATCGGCCCCGCCCCGGACCTGGCCGAACGGCGAGCCGCCTTCCTGCGCGAATTGCGCGACATTCTCCGGGACTCCAACTACGTCGGACGCATTGCCCGGGATCAGTTCGTGGCCCGCGAGCTCAAGGCGCGTCAGGACCGGCTGGGCAGCCGACCCGGGTAGCCGGCACCCGCGCCCATACCCTGGGTGTATGACCGTCGCCCCGCCGGCCGGCACGGCCCCGACCGCTGCCCCGTCCCAGCGCCGCGCGTTGGTGTGGCCGGTGCTGGCCGGCGTCGCGGCCCTGGCGGGCTGCACGGCCGCCGGGATCGGGACGCTCTCGCTGGCAAGCGCGCTGACCGCGACGGGCCTGCCCGATCCGGGCCCGGTGACCACGCTGGGGTTGCCGTTCGTTCGTGCGGCGGGGGAGATCGCCGCGGTCCTGGCGGTCGGGTCGTTCCTGTTCGCCGCCTTCCTGGTGCCGCCGCAACGCAGCGGCGTCCTCGACGCCGACGGCTACCGCGCGCTGCGGTTGGGGACGGTGGCGTCGGGGGTGTGGGCGGTGTGTGCGGCCCTACTGGTCCCACTGACCATCTCCGACGTGTCCGGTCGCGCGGTCGTCGACATCGGCCCGGCGCGCATCTGGTCGTTGGCGGGTCTGATCGCCACCGCCTCGGCCTGGCGCTGGACCGCGATCCTGGCCGCCGTGATCACGGTGGCGAGCCTGTCGGTGCTGCGCTGGTCGTGGACGCCGGTGTTGCTCGCCGCGTCGGTGCTGACGCTCATCCCGCTCGGCCTGACCGGTCATTCGTCGGCCGGCGGCTCGCACGACCTGGCCACCAACGGCCTGCTGATCCACCTGGTCGCCGCCAGCCTGTGGGCCGGCGGCCTGCTCGCCTTGCTCGCCCACGCCCTGCGTGGCGGCGCCCACACCGGCCTGGCGGCGCGGCGCTTCTCGTCGATCGCGCTGTGGTGTTGGGTGGCGATGGCGTTGAGCGGTTTGGTCAACGCCCTGGTGCGGGTCCAGCCCGGCGATTTGCTCAGCACCGGTTATGGGCGCCTGGTGGTCGCCAAGTTCGTCGCGCTGTGCCTGTTGGGTGGCGTCGGCTGGCGCCAGCGGCGCGTGAGTGTGGCTGCGCTGCAGGCGGATCCGAGCCCGTCGCGGGCACGCGCCGCGCTGGCCAGGCTGGCGCTGCTCGAGGCCGCGCTGTTCGGCCTCACGTTCGGCATCGCCGTCGGGCTGAGCCGCACCGCGCCGCCGCCCCCGCCGGCCCGGCTGCCGTCGGTCCCCGAAGCCGAGATCGGTTATGACTTCGACGGGCCCCCGACCGTGGCACGCATTCTCTTCGACTGGCGCTTCGATCTGATCTTCGGCACCGCGGCCATCGTCCTCGCCGCGCTGTATGTGGCAGGCCTGGTGCGGCTGCGCCGGCGCGGCGACAGGTGGCCGCCGGGCCGGACCGTGTCCTGGCTGCTCGGCTGCCTGGCGTTGCTGTTCGTGACGTCCTCGGGAATCGGGCGCTACATGCCGGCGATGTTCAGCATGCACATGGTGGTCCACATGTGCCTGTCGATGCTGGTGCCGATCCTGTTGGCGTTGGGCGCTCCGGTCACCCTGGCGTTGCGGGCGCTGCCCGCGGCGGGGCGCTCATCCGGCCACCAAGATCCGCCGGGCATGCGGGAGTGGCTGCTGGCCGGGCTGCACAGTCGCTTCTCGCGATTCCTCACCAACCCCGTGGTGGCCACGGTGCTGTTCGTCGCCGGGTTCTACGGGCTGTACCTGTCCAACCTCTTCGACATCACCGCGAGCAGTCACGCCGGGCACCTGGCGATGAACCTGCACTTCCTGTTGAGCGGCTACCTGTTCTATTGGGTGGTGATCGGGGTGGACCCGACGCCGCGACCGATCCCGCCGCTGGCCAAGGTGGCCGTGGTGTTCGCGTCGCTACCGCTGCACGCATTCTTCGGGGTGGTGTTGATGGGCACCAAGAAGGTGCTCGGCGCCGACTACTACCGCTCGCTGGGTCTGAGCTGGCACACCGACCTGCTGGGTGACCAGCGGCTGGGCGGCGGCATCGCCTGGTCGGCGGGGGAATTTCCGCTGGTGATCGTGATGCTGGCGCTGCTGGTGCAGTGGGCGCGCAGCGACCGTCGCACCGCCAAACGATTGGACCGGGCCGCCGACCGCGACGATGACGCCGAGCTGGCGGCCTACAACGCGATGCTGAGCCGGCTGGCGCAGCGCGAGGGGTCGGGACCGGCGCGCGAGGAATCCGCCACCGACTAGGTGTAGTGAAACCGGGCCTGGAGGATCTGCAGGTCATCGCCGACGACCCGATAGACGAGCCGGTGTTCCTGGGTAATTCGCCGAGACCAGGCGCCGACGAGCCCGTATTTCAGGGGCTCAGGCTTGCCGATGCCCGCCTGCGGCGACCGGCAAGCCTCCGCGATGAGCTTGTTGATCCGCTTGAGCACGGCCCGGTCGGCCGTCTGCCAGTGCAGGTAGTCGTTCCACGCCTTCCAATCATCGGCGGACATCAGCATCGATCCACAGTCACGGTTTCGTCCACAGGGCGGGTGGGCCGGCGCCCGTTGTCCCGTCGAGCCGTCGGTGCCGCCGCGCCTACTGGCAGCCATAGCCACAAACGCAATCGAAAGGGATCAACCCATGTTTGAAACACCGCTCACCGTCGTCGGCCACATCGTCAACAACCCGGAGCGACGGCAGGTCGGCACCCAGGAGGTCATGAAATTCCGCGTCGCCAGCAATTCGCGCCGGCGCACGGCCGAGGGCGGCTGGGAGCCCGGCAACTCGCTGTTCATCAACGTCAATTGCTGGGGCAAGTTGGTCACCGGGGTGGGGGCCGCGCTGGGCAAGGGCGCACCCGTGATCGTGGTGGGCCACGTCTACACCAGCGAGTACGAAGACCGCGACGGCAACCGTCGCTCGTCACTGGAGATGCGGGCGACCTCCGTCGGGCCGGACGTGTCGCGCGCGATCGTCCGGATCGAGAAACCCGGATACACCGGTCCGACCACCGCGGATGCCACCGCAGCGAGCGGACCCGCGGACGCCGACGGCGACACCACCGAGGCCGACGACGGCACGGGCGGTGACGGACTGCCTCTCTCGGCTTAGCCGTCGCCCGGCGGTGCCTAGGATGGTCCGCGGGGATCCCCCCGATACCCGCAAGACCAGAAAGGCACAACCGCGGCATGGCTGAGTTCATCTACACGATGAAGAAGGTCCGCAAGGCGCACGGCGACAAGGTGATCCTGGACGACGTCACGTTGAGCTTCTATCCAGGCGCCAAGATCGGCGTCGTTGGGCCCAACGGCGCCGGCAAGTCGAGCGTCTTGCGGATCATGGCGGGCCTGGACAAGCCGAACAACGGTGACGCCTTCCTGGCCAACGACGCGACCGTCGGCATCCTGCTGCAGGAGCCGCCGCTGAACGAGGAGAAGACCGTTCGCGGCAACGTCGAAGAGGGCCTGGGCGAGATCAAGGTCAAGCTCGACCGCTTCAACGAGGTCGCCGAGCTGATGGCCACCGACTACTCCGACGAGCTGATGGAGGAGATGGGCCGGCTGCAGGAAGAACTCGACCACGCCGACGCGTGGGACCTCGACTCGCAGCTGGAGCAGGCCATGGACGCGCTGCGCTGCCCGCCGCCCGACGAGCCGGTGACCAACCTGTCCGGCGGTGAGCGCCGCCGCGTCGCGCTGTGCAAGCTGCTCCTGTCCAAGCCCGACCTGCTGCTCCTCGACGAGCCCACCAACCACCTCGACGCCGAGAGCGTGCAGTGGCTCGAACAGCACCTCGCCTCGTATGCGGGCGCGATCCTGGCGGTCACCCACGACCGGTACTTCCTGGACAACGTCGCCGAATGGATCCTGGAACTCGACCGCGGCCGGGCCTACCCGTACGAGGGCAACTACTCCACGTACCTGGAGAAGAAGGCCGAACGGCTCGCGGTGCAGGGGCGCAAGGACGCCAAGCTGCAGAAGCGGTTGACCGAGGAGCTGGCGTGGGTGCGCTCCGGGGCCAAGGCGCGCCAGGCCAAGAGCAAGGCACGGCTGCAGCGCTACGAGGAGATGGCCGCCGAGGCCGAGAAGACGCGCAAGCTCGACTTCGAGGAGATCCAGATCCCGGTCGGTCCGCGGCTGGGCAACGTGGTGGTCGAGGTCGAGCACCTTGACAAGGGCTTCGGCGGACGCACCCTCATCAAGGACCTGTCGTTCACCCTGCCGCGCAACGGCATCGTCGGGGTCATCGGCCCCAACGGCGTCGGAAAGACCACGCTGTTCAAGACCATCGTCGGTCTCGAGGAGCCGGACAGCGGCACGGTCAAGGTCGGCGAGACCGTCAAGCTGAGCTACGTCGACCAGACCCGCGCGGGCATCGACCCGAAGAAGAACGTCTGGGAGGTCGTCTCCGACGGGCTGGACCACATCGTCGTCGGCCAGACCGAGGTGCCGTCGCGGGCCTACGTGTCGGCGTTCGGGTTCAAGGGACCAGACCAGCAGAAGCCGGCCGGCGTGCTCTCGGGCGGCGAGCGCAACCGGCTCAACCTCGCGCTGACGCTCAAGCAGGGCGGAAACCTCATCCTGCTCGACGAGCCCACCAACGACCTCGACGTCGAAACCCTGGGCTCGCTGGAGAACGCCCTCGAGCAGTTCCCCGGCTGCGCGGTGGTGATTTCGCACGACCGGTGGTTCCTGGACCGCACCTGCACCCACATCCTCGCGTGGGAGGGTGACGACGACAACGAGGCCAAGTGGTTCTGGTTCGAGGGCAACTTCGGGGCATACGAGGAAAACAAGATCGAACGGCTCGGCGCCGAGGCGGCGCGGCCGCACAGAGTGACCCACCGCAAGCTGACGCGCGACTAGTGTCGGCTCTGCCCCCCGCCGCGCGGGAACGGGGCGTTTGAGCGCAGTGACAACCGTCGCCAGTTGGGAGCAGTCGGCATGACGATCGATCCCGGAGCCAAACAGGACCTCGAGCCATGGACGACCTTCACCCAGCAGCAGGACATTCCCCAGTGGATCTCGAAAGCCTATGTGGAGAGCTATCGCGGTCCCCATAGCGACCAGTCCGGCGGCGCGGAGACCAGGCCCATTGACCTGACGGTCCCGGCGGCGATCGTCACCCCGGCCATGCTGAGCGCGCACTACCGGCTCGGCCAGCACCGCCCCGACGGCGAGAGCCGCGTCGCCGTCTACCCCGCGGAGGACCCCGCCGGGTTCGGGCCGGCGCTGCAGGTCGTCACCGACCACGGCGGCATGCTGATGGATTCGGTCACCGTGCTGCTGCACCGGCTCGGCGTTCCCTATACGGCGATCATGACGCCGGTGTTCGACGTGCACCGCAACCCCGCCGGCGATCTGCTCAGCGTCGAAGCGAAGCCCGAGGGGGCATCGCAATACGCCGGCGAGGCATGGATCCACGTGCAGCTCCTGCCGTCCGTCGACAGCAAGGGGCTCACCGAGGTCGAGCGGCTGCTGCCCCGGGTTCTCGCCGACGTGCAACAGGTCGCCAGCGACGCATCGGACCTGATCGCCGCGCTCAACGACCTCGCCGCCCAGGTCGAAGCCAACGCGCAAGACCGCTTTTCGGCGCCGGACCGCGACGACGTCGCGGCCCTGCTGCGCTGGCTGGGCAACGGGAATTTCCTGCTGCTCGGCTATCAACGCTGCCACGTGCACGACGGCCGCGTCTCGGGTGACGGGACGCCCGGGCTCGGCGTGCTGCGCACCCGCACCGGCTCGCGCCCCCGGCTGACCGACGACGACCGGCTGCTGGTCCTGGCGCAATCCGTGGTGGGCAGCTACCTGCGCTACGGCGCCTACCCGTACGCCATCGCCGTTCGCGAATACGCCGACGGCGGCGTGCTCGAGCACCGCTTCGTCGGGCTGTTCACGGTTGCCGCCATGAACGCCGACGTCCTGGAGATCCCCACGATCTCGCGTCGGGTCCGCGAGGCGCTGGCGATGGCCGACAGCGACCCGATCCACCCCGGCCAGCTGCTGCTCGACGTCATCCAAACCGTTCCGCGCTCGGAACTGTTCACGCTCAGCGCCGAACGGTTGTTGGCGATGGCCAAAGCGGTGGTGGATCTGGGTCCGCAGCGAAATGCGTTGTTGTTCCTGCGCGCCGACAGCCTCCAGTACTTCGTTTCCTGCCTGGTGTATCTGCCCCGCGACCGCTACACCACGGCGGTGCGGCTGCAGATCGAAGACATCCTGGTACACGAATTCGGCGGCACGCGGCTGGAATTCACCGCGCGGGTCAGCGAATCACCGTGGGCGCTCATGCATTTCATGGTGCGCCTGCCTTCCGATGACCCCGGCGCCACGCCGGTCGACGTCTCCGAGGACAACCGGATCCGCATCCAGGGCATGCTGAGCGAAGCGGCGCGCACCTGGACCGACCGGCTGATCGCCGCCGCCGCCGAAGGCTCCGTCGGGCACGCCGACGCGGAGTACTACGCGGACGCCTTTCCCGAGGTCTACAAGCAGGCCGTCACCCCGGCCGACGCCATCGATCACATCGCGATCATCAAAGAGCTGCACGACAATTCGGTCAAGCTGGTGTTCCTCGAAGGCGAGGACGGATCCGCCCAGCTGACCTGGTTCCTGGGCGGGCGCACCGCCTCGCTGAGCCAGCTGCTGCCGATGCTGCAGAGCATGGGCGTGGTGGTGCTCGAGGAGCGGCCGTTCACGGTCACCCGCTCCGACGGGCTGCCGGTGTGGATCTATCAGTTCAAGATATCCCCGCACCCGACCATCGAGTCGGCGTCGACGCAAGCCGAGCGCGACGAGATGGCCGAGCGATTCGCCGACGCCGTCACCGCGATCTGGCAGGGACGCCTCGAGATCGACCGCTTCAACGAGCTGGTGATGCGCGCGGGGCTGCGCTGGCAACAGGTCGTGCTCTTGCGCGCCTACGCAAAGTACTTGCGGCAGGCTAGCTTTCCCTACAGCCAGTCCTACATCGAATCGGTGCTCAACGAGCACCCGTCGACCGCGCGGTCCCTGGTCGCGCTGTTCGAGGCGCTGTTCGACCCGAACCCGAGTTCCTCGACCGGCCGTGACGCGCAGGCGGCCGCCGCCGCGGTCGCCGCCGACATCGACGCCCTGGTGGGTCTGGACACCGACCGCATCCTGCGCGCCTTCGCGTCGCTGGTGCAGGCGACGCTGCGCACCAATTACTTTGTGACACGCAAGGGTTCGGCCCGGGCCCGCAACGTGCTGGCGATCAAACTGGACGCTCAGCTGGTCGACGAGCTGCCGTTGCCGCGCCCCAAGTACGAGATCTTCGTCTATTCGCCGCGGGTCGAAGGCGTGCACCTGCGGTTCGGCCCGGTGGCCCGCGGCGGCCTGCGCTGGTCGGACCGTCGCGATGACTTCCGCACCGAAATCCTGGGTCTGGTCAAAGCGCAAGCGGTCAAGAACGCGGTCATCGTGCCCGTCGGGGCCAAGGGCGGATTCGTCGTCAAGCGGCCACCGTTGCCCACCGGGGACGCCGCGGCCGACCGGGACGCCACCCGCGCCGAAGGCGTCGCCTGCTATCAGCTGTTCATCTCCGGCCTGCTCGACGTCACCGACAACGTCGACCACGCGACCGGAAAGGTCAACCCGCCAACGGAAGTCATCCGTCGCGACGGTGACGACGCCTACCTGGTGGTGGCGGCGGACAAAGGCACCGCCACGTTCTCCGACATCGCCAACGACGTCGCCAAGTCCTACGGCTTCTGGCTGGGCGACGCGTTCGCGTCCGGCGGCTCGGTCGGCTACGACCACAAGGCCATGGGCATCACCGCCAAGGGCGCGTGGGAGGCCGTCAAGCGACACTTCCGGGAGATGGACGTCGACACCCAGACCGAGGACTTCACCGTGGTCGGCATCGGCGACATGAGCGGTGACGTCTTCGGCAACGGCATGCTGCTGAGCAAGCACATCCGCCTACTCGCCGCCTTCGACCACCGGCACATCTTCCTCGACCCCGACCCCGACGCCGCGGCCTCGTGGGAGGAACGCCGGCGGATGTTCGAGCTGCCGCGCTCCAGCTGGGACGACTACGACACGTCGCTGATCAGCGAGGGCGGCGGGGTGTACAGCCGGGAGCACAAGTCCATTCCGGTCAGCCCCCAGGTCCGCGACGTGTTGGGCTTGGACGGCTCAGGCGATGACGTCACCGAGATGACCCCGCCCAACCTGATCAAGGCCATCCTGCAGGCGCCGGTGGACCTGTTGTTCAACGGCGGGATCGGCACCTACATCAAGGCCGAGTCCGAATCCGACTCCGACGTCGGTGACCGCGCCAACGATCCGGTGCGGGTCAACGGTTCTCAGGTTCGCGCCAAGGTGATCGGCGAGGGCGGCAACCTCGGGGTGACCGCCTTGGGCCGCGTCGAGTTCGACCTGGCCGGCGGCCGGATCAACACCGACGCGATGGACAACTCGGCCGGAGTGGACTGCTCCGACCACGAGGTCAACATCAAGATTCTGATCGACTCCCTGGTCACCGCCGGCAAGGTCAAGCCGGAGGAACGCAAGCCGCTGCTGGAGTCGATGACCGACGAGGTCGCCCAACTGGTGCTCACCGACAACGAGGACCAGAACGACCTGATCGGCACCAGCCGCGCGAACGCGGCCAGCCTGCTTCCGGTGCACGCCAGGCTGATCCAGTACCTGGTCGACGAGCGTGGCATCAACCGGGAACTCGAAGCACTGCCGTCGGAAAAGGAGATTCAGCGGCGGTCCGAGGCCGGCATCGGGCTCACCTCACCGGAGATGTGCACCCTGATGGCGCACGTGAAGCTGGGGCTCAAAGAGGAGATGCTCGAAACCGAACTGACCGAACAGGACGTCTTCGCGTCCCGGTTGCCCCTGTACTTTCCGAAACCGTTGCGGGAACGGTTCACCGGCGAGATCCGCACCCACCAGCTGCGCCGCGAGATCGTCACCACCATGCTGATCAACGACCTGGTGGACGCCGCCGGCATCAGCTACGCCTTCCGGATCACCGAAGACGTCGGGGTCGGGTCGGTAGACGCGGTGCGCACCTACGTCGCCACCGACGCCATCTTCGGCGTGAGCGAGATCTGGCGCCGCATCCGCGCGGAGAATCTGCCGGTCGCCCTGTCGGATCGGCTCACCCTGGACACCCGACGCCTGATCGACCGCGCCGGACGCTGGCTGCTCAACTACCGCCCACAGCCATTGGCGGTCGGCGCCGAGATCAACCGGTTCGCCGCCAAAGTGAAGGCGCTGACGCCGCGGATGTCGGAATGGCTGCGCGGTGACGACAAGGCCATCGTGGAATCCGAAGCCGCGGAATTCGCCTCCCAGGGCGCGCCCAAAGACCTGGCCTACACGGTGGCCGCCGGGCTCTACCACTTCAGCCTGCTCGACATCATCGACATCGGCGACATCAACGACATCGACGCCGCCGAGGTCGCCGACACCTATTTCGCCCTGATGGACCGGCTCGGCACCGACGGCCTGCTGACGGCAGTCTCCGAGCTGCCCCGCAGGGACCGCTGGCACTCGTTGGCGCGCTTGGCAATCCGTGACGACATCTACGCCTCGCTGCGGTCGCTGTGCTTCGATGTGCTCGCCGTGGGGGAGCCCGACGAAAGCGGTGAAGAGAAGATCGCCGAGTGGGAGCACCTGTCCGCGTCCAGGGTCGAGCGGGCCCGACGGACGCTCCTCGAGATCCAGGAAAGCGGGGACAAGGATCTCGCGACGTTGTCCGTCGCCGCGCGACAAATCCGTCGCATGACCCGCACGAGCGGAAGAGGTTCATCGAGTTGAGCATCGGCTTCGTCGCGCCCGTGCTGGTGCGCTGGTCGGACATCGACATGTACCAGCACATCAACCACGCCACCATGGTCACCATCCTCGAAGAGGCGCGGGTGCAGTTCCTGCGCGAGGCGTTCGAGGTCGACATCTTGACGATCGGGTTGCTCATCGCCGAGGTCAAGGTCACCTACAAGGGTCAGCTTCGGCTGGCCGATTCTCCACTGCAGGTGACGATGTGGACCAAGCGGTTGCGGGCGGTCGACTTCACGCTGGGCTACGAAGTGCGTTCGGTCAACGCGGATCCGGACTCGAAGCCCGCCGTCATCGCCGAGTCGCAACTGGCCGCCGTCCACATCGAGGAGGAGCGGCTGGTGCGGCTCTCGCCGCAGCATCGGGAGTATCTGCAGCGGTGGATCAGGTAGCCGACCGCGGCCTGTGGCTGGGCGCGCAGTTTCGGGCCGAGCACCGCCGGGATCTGGCCGCGTTCCTCGAGCGCGCGCTGCGACTCGACGATGCGGCGATCATCCGCTTGCGGACCCGATCCGACGGGCTTCTGACCGCCTGGGTCGCAACGGGTTTCGACGTGCTGGCCAGCAGAGTGGTGCCGGGCGAGGTCCGGCCCTCGGACCTGTCCGTGGGTGCGGACGCGCTGGCGCGCGGCCTGGCCGCGATGGACGACTCGGGCTACGTCGATCCCGGATTCGCGATGGACTCGGCGTGGCGGGGCGGCCTGCCCCCGGAATCCGGCTTCACCCACATCGAGGACATCCCGGCCAAGGTGGTGCTCGGTCTGGCCCAAAGCGGCGCGCGACTTGCCAAGGAGCACAGCAGTTCTCACGGCCCGCCGGTGTCGCTGCTCGACCAGGAGGTCATCCAGGTGAGTGCCGCCGACGTCCACGTGGGGCTGCCGATGCGCTGCGTGTTCGCGCTGACCGCGATGGGTTTCCTGCCGCAGTCGCCCGATGCCGTCGACGCCCAGGAGTTGATCCGGGTCCGCATCACGCCGACGTGGCTGCGCCTGGACGCCCGGTTCGGTTCGGTGTATCGCCGCCGCGGCGACCCGGCGTTGCTGCTGGGCTGACGCCCCGGTTTGGCGAACGAAATCAGGCTGAGTTTAACGCGGCGTCGGCGGTCCAGTGGCCGCGGACATCAGGGGCCGTAACTCAGCCACAGCGGCAGCACGGCATCCAGGTAGTCCATGAATTTCTTGAGCCCTACCCGGAATTGCCCATACCCGTAGGGGTCTTGCGCATACTGCGGAAACGCGATCCCCACCCCGAACAGGCCGGGGGCAAGGATTCCGTTGGTGCGGTTGTAGTCCAGTTGCCCAAACTGCGGTGTCTCGGGCAATCGCCGGCGTTCGAAGCCGACGGTGTAGACCACCCGGTCACACCGGGCCAGCTGCCCGGAGAACTCCGGCGCCGATACCAGGCATCGCTCCAATCGGTCCGGCAGCACCCCGTCGATGTTTTCCCGCGCCCACACCGCAGCCTGGCCCTTCAGCCCGGTGTCATCGAACAGGATCCAATCCGCAAAGTACACAGCGTATTTCAGTGGGCTTCGGTAAAAGTTGATCACCCGCTCGACGGGATGGCGCAGCAGATTCGGCAGCACGATCATGGACGAGTGCGACGAGCCGAACACGCCGACCGTCGCACCCCGCAGCGGCTCACGCGCGAGCTTCTCGGGATCGAGGGCGACCTCCACCGGAATCTCGTCGAGCTCGGGGTAATGAAGCTTCTTGGCGACCGCCCCGACGGCCAGGATCACGTTGGTGGCCACGATGTCGTCCTGTTCGGTCTCGATGCGCCATCGCCGGTTTTCCAGGTACAGCGCGGTCGCGGTCGTCGTGAAGGTGGCGACCTGCTCACGAAGCTGCCCCGTGATCCACACCAGCGGCTCGGCGACCAGGCCCAGCGCGCACGTCTCCTGGGGGTCGATTTCGCGCAGCGGCAGGGGCGGCGCTTCGTCGAACCGAAATGACTTGGAGCCGTTGAAGTATTCGAGGAACAGACCCACGTGCGTGTTGCTCGACACCGACCGCCACTTTTGCCCGATGTCGCCGCCGGCGAAGGCGGGATCGATCCACGCGATCCTTTCGGCCGCGACGCCGTGATCCAGCAGCCTCCCCACCGCGGCGACGCCCGCCGGCCCGGCCCCGATCACTGCCCACGCGTAGGAAGTCATGCACCACATATAGAGCAGTGCGCGGCGAAACGCCCACCGGGACTCGGGCCGTGAGGCCCGAACCGGCTACGCCAGCCAGGCCGCGGAGTCCGGGGGGAGTTTCCCGTCCAGCAACGGCGCGCTGGCCAGGACGAGTTCCCCCGGCGGCAGGGGCACCGGCTGTGCGCCACAGTTGAGGGCGCACACCAGGCCGCCGGGACGCCGGAAGATCACCGCGTCGCCGGAGGCGTCCAGCCAGTCGACACCGTCGCCGTCGAACTCGACGCGACGCTTGCGCAATTCGAGTGCGCGCCGGAAAAACGACAGCGTCGAGTCGGGATCGGCGCTCTGCTTGTCGACGGTCAGCGCCGCCCACTCCTTCGGCATCGGCAACCAGGTCTCGGCGCAGGACGAGAAACCGAACGGGGGCTCGTCGCCCGACCAAGGGATAGGCACCCGGCATTTGTCGCGGCCGCGCTCGGTGTGTCCCGAGCGTTCCCACGTCGGGTCCTGCAACACCTCGTCGGGCAGCTCGACGTCGGGCAGCCCCAGTTCCTCGCCGTTGTAGATGAACACCGCGCCCGGCAGGGCGAGCATCACCATCGCCATCGCGCGGGCCCGGCGCAGGCCGAGGTCGCCGCCGCCGTAGCGGGTGACCTCCCGGCCGACGTCGTGGTTGGACAGCGTCCAGGTCGGGACGGCGTCCTGCAGGGCGGTGGCGGCGAGCGAGTTCTGGATCGCGTCACGGATCTCGGCGCCGTCGAATTCGATCCTCGCCAGCCGGAAGTTGAATCCGAGGTGCAGCTCATCGGGCCGCAGGTACTCCGCCCAGCGGGCGTTGTCGGTCACCCACACCTCGCCGACGGTCACCGCCCCCGGGTAGTCGTCGATCACCCTGCGGATGTCGCGGTGAATGTCGTGCACGCTCGGGTGGTTGAAGCGCGGGTCGTCGTCGGTGTGGTGCAACACCTTGGACTCGACGTCGGGCGCATCCGGCAGGCCGGCCGGCTTGGCCATGCCGTGCGCCACGTCGATGCGGAAGCCGTCCACGCCGCGTTCCAGCCAGAAGCGCAGCGTCTTCTCGAAATCGTCGAAGACGTCCGGGTGCTCCCAATTCAGGTCCGGCTGCTCGGTGTCAAACAGGTGCAGGTACCACTGGCCGGGTTGACCGTCGGGTTCGACCACCCGGGTCCAGGCGGGGCCGCCGAAGACGGAGGTCCAGTTGTTGGGCGGCAGCTCCCCGTCGGCGCCGCGGCCGTCGCGGAAGAAATACCGCTCCCGCGCGTCGGTGCCCGGCCCGGCGGCCAGCGCCGCGGCGAACCACGGATGGGCCGAACTGGTGTGGTTGGGCACCACGTCCATGGTGATCTTCATGCCCCGCCGGTGCGCCGCGGCGATCAGCCGTTCGATGGCCGCCATCCCGCCGAACAACGGGTCGATGTCGCGCGGATCGGCGACGTCATACCCGTGGTCGGCCATCGGGGAGACCGTGACCGGGTTGAGCCAGATCGCGTCCACGCCGAGCTGCTCGAGGTGATCCAGGCGGGCCGTCACCCCGTCCAGGTCGCCGACGCCGTCGCCGTCGCTGTCGGCGAACGACCGCGGATACACCTGATAGAACACCGCGCTCGACCACCACGCTGCCGGGCTCATGCTGCTCCGTTCGCTTCGCTGGGCATCAGAACTGGGCATCAAAACGACGAGTTCACCAGCGAGTCGGCGGCCATCTCCAGATAGCTGAGCAACTCGCGGCGGTGCTCGTCGTCGAGTGTCGCCGAATCGATGGAGGCCACCGCCGTGTGCATGCAGCGCAGCCACGCGTCGCGCGCCAGGGGAGTGATCCGGAACGGGACGTGACGCATCCGCAGCCGGGGGTGTCCGCGCCGGTCCGAGTACGTGCGCGGGCCGCCCCAATACTGCTCGAGGAACATCCGCAAGCGCTCCTCGGCGCCCTCGAGGTCATCCAGCGGGTACAGCTCGCTCAAAATCTCGTCCTCGGGCACCTGAGCGTAAAACCGCGACACGATCGCGTGGAAGGTCTCGGCACCGCCGACGGCGTCGTAGAAGGACTGTCCTACCTCATCCATCGCCGTCCATTGTGGGGCATCGTCGCGACGGCAAGCCGCGGCGGCCCGACGCCGCTCTCGCTGTTCACCGGTTGGACACGGCGTTTCACCTGCAATAGGGGTGCGATTGGCGGCGAATCATGGTGGACTGTTCGCGGAGGATCTATGGCGCAGGGCAAGAGACGCCGCAGCCACCGCAGTAGTCAAGTGGCCACGGCAGGGTCAACCGGGCCCACAACCGTGTCATCGCTGCACAGTGTCGAGATCCATCCGCCGGCCCGCCCGGAGAGCGCTTCCATCTGGAGTCGCCGGCGGGTGTTGCTGCTGAATTCCACCTACGAGCCGCTGACCGCGCTGCCGATGCGGCGCGCGATCGTCATGGTGATCTGCGGCAAGGCCGACGTGGTGCATCACGACCCGGCCGGGCCCGTCATCCACTCGGCCACCCGCTCGATCGTCGTGCCCTCGGTGATCCAGCTGCGCTCGTATGTCCGCGTTCCCTACCGGGCGCGCGTTCCGATGACCCGGGCCGCCCTGATGCACCGCGACCGGTTCTGCTGCGCCTACTGCGGGGCGAAGGCGGACACCGTCGACCACGTGGTGCCCCGCAGCCGCGGCGGCGACCATTCCTGGGAGAACTGCGTCGCCTGCTGCTCGACCTGCAACCATCGCAAGGGCGACAAGCTGCTCAGCGAGCTCGGCTGGGCGCTGCGCCGGCCGCCGATGCCGCCGACGGGCCAGCACTGGCGGCTGTTGTCGACGGTCAAGGAGCTGGACCCGGCCTGGGCCCGATACCTCGGCGAAGGCGCGGCCTGAGCCACAATCTGGTGTCCGGTCGCGCCGGTGGATCGCTTGGTGGGATACGGTTTGCGTCGTGAGTCCTATGCATCTCCACCTGATCATCGTCGGTATACCCGTGTTGCTGGTGGTCGCGCTGTCGGTGCTGATCTGGTCCCGCAAGGGGCCGCACCCGGCGTCCTACAAGCTGGGCGAGAAGTGGACGCATCCGCCGATCCTGTGGGCCGCCATCGGCGAAGAGGTCGGCCACAGCCATGGGGGGCACGGCACGTCGGAATTCTCAGTCGGAGGTGGCGCCAGTGGCACGTGGTGAGGTAGCGACGAGGGAACCCGCCGAGCTGCCCTACGGCTCGGTGATCACCGCCAGCGGACGGATCTCCGGAGTCACCGAGCCCGGCGAACTCTCGGTGCAGTTCCCGTTCTCGACCAAAGATCTCGTCGCGGTGGACGACGCGCTGAAATTCGGGTCGCGGTCCTCCAAGACGCGTTTCGCGATCTACCTGGGCGACCTGGGCAACGACACCGCCGCGCGGGCCCGCGAGATCCTGGCCGACGTGCCGACGCCGGACAATGCGGTGCTGCTGGCCGTCTCGCCCGACCAGAAGGTCATCGAGGTGGTCTACGGTTCCGCGGTCCGCGGCCGCGGCGCCGAATCGGCCGCGCCGCTGGGTGTGGCCGCCGCTTCCTCGGCATTCGAGCGCGGCGATCTGGTGGACGGGCTGGTCAGCGCGATCCGCGTGCTGAGCGCCGGCATTTCGCCGGCTTAGCTACTCGGCGTCGAAACGGCGCGCCCGCAACGATCGCTTCACCCCGGCCTGGCCCTCGAGCACCAGGCGGCGCAGCGCCGCCGGCACCTCGGGGTCGGACAGGAACTCGTCGGCCGCGGCGATGCCGTCCTCGCTGATGTCCCAGTGCGGGTACAGGCCGATCACCACCGTCTGCGCCACTTCGCTGGACCGGCGCGCCCACACCCCCGAGATCGCCTCGAAATACCGCGCGGTGAACGGCTTGAGCAGCTCATGCTGCGCCGGCGGGGCGATGCCCGCGATGATCGCGCGGGCGGTGATGTTGGCCAGGGTGTCGTCCTCGACCACCCTCGTCCACGCCTCCTCCTTGACCTGCAGTTGGGGCCGCGCCGTCGCGGCCTGGGCGCCGTGCCGCTTGCCGGCGGCGGTCGGGTCCCGCTGAACCTCGGCGTCGATGAACGGCGTGGCGGGCCCGTCGGCGTCGATGTCGCCGGCGGTGGCCAGCGCGGTGACGATCCGCCACCGCAGGTCGGTGTCGATCTCGAGGCCCGGCAATCCCAGGTCTTCGGGGGAGCGGTCGAGCAGGTCGGCCAGCGTCACCACATGGCGCGTCGACAGGACCGACGAGCACAGCGTGTTGACGAAGGCGAGCTGGTGATCCGATCCGGGCTGCGCGGCGCGCGCCAATTCCAGCAGCCGGTCGCCGAACTGCGGCCAGCCCTCCTCGCGCGCCCAGCCGGGCTCGGCGTAGGACGTCAGCGCCGTCTGCGCCTGAAGCAGCAGCCGCTGCGCCACCCCGACCTCGGTTTCGGCGTGCACGCCGCCCGCCACCAGGGCCACGAAATCGCGGGCCCGCAGCTCGGCCTCGCGCGTCATCTCCCAGGCCGCCGACCAGACCAGCGAGCGGGGCAGCGGCTCGGCGATGTCGGCGATGCGACCCAGGGCGGTGCGCAGGGACTCGGCGTCCAGCCGCAACGAGCAGTACGTCAGGTCATCGTCATTGACCAGGACCAATTGGCCCCGCGAAACCCCAACCAACGCAGGGACTTCCGTCACCGGGCCCTCGACGTCGAGCTCCTCGCGGCGCACCCGCACCAGCTTTCCCGACCCGTCATCGTCGTAGACGCCGATGGCCAGCCGGTGCACCCGGGTCTCGCCGGCGCCCGGGGCGGCTCCGCTCTGGGTCACCGCGAACCGCGTGAACCTGCCGTCACCGTCGACGTCGAAATCGGGCCGCAGCGTGTTGAGCCCGGTCGTCTTCAGCCACTGCTGACCCCAGTCGGACAGGTCGCGTCCCGACGCCTTCTCCAGCGCGGCGACCAGATCGTCGAACGTGGCGTTGCCGAACGCGTGGGTGCGGAAGTAGTCGCGCAGCCCGGCCAGGAAGTGCTCGAGCCCGACGTAGGCGACGAGCTGCTTGAGCACCGATGCGCCCTTGGCGTAGGTGATGCCGTCGAAGTTCACCTCGACCGCGGCCAGGTCCGGGATATCGGCGGCGATCGGATGGGTCGAGGGCAACTGGTCCTGACGGTAGGCCCACGACTTTTCGACCGTCGCGAACGTGGTCCATGCCTCGGTGAATTCGGTTGCCTCGCTTTGGCATAGCACCGACGCGAACGTCGCGAAGGACTCGTTCAGCCACAGGTCGTCCCACCACGCCATGGTGACCAGATCCCCGAACCACATGTGGGCCATCTCATGCAGCACGGTCTCGGCGCGACGTTCGTAGGACGCCCTGGTGACCTTGCTGCGGAAGACGTAGTCCTCCAAGAAGGTCACCGCGCCGGCGTTTTCCATTGCGCCGGCGTTGAATTCGGGGACGAACAGCTGATCGTATTTCCCGAAGGCGTAGGGTAAGCCGAAGTTCTTGTGGTAGAAGCCGAATCCCTGCTTGGTCTGGGTGAAGAGCCGCTCGGCGTCCATGTAGGGCGCCAGCGACGCCCGGCAGTAGATGCCCAGCGGGATTTCGCCGTGTTCGTCGGCGTAGGCGTCCTTCCACTCGGCGTACGGGCCGGCGATCAGGGCGACCAGGTAGGTGCTCATCCGCGGGGTGGTGGCGAAGGTGTGCAGGCCGTCGGTCACCGACACCGTCGCGCCGTTGGAGATCACCTTCCAGTGCCGGGGCGCGGTCACCCGCACGTCGAAGGTCGCCTTGAGGTCGGGCTGGTCGAAGCAGGCGAACATGCGCTTGGCGTCGGCGGTTTCGAATTGGGAGTACAGGTAGGTCTCGTTGTCGACCGGGTCGACGAACCGGTGCAGACCCTCACCGGTGTTGGAGTAGCGGCAGTCCGCGTCGACCACGACGACGTTGCGGTCGGCCAGGCCACGCAACTCGATGCCGGTGGATTCGTCGTATCCGGAGACGTCGAGGTCGCGACCGTTGAGCGTGGCGCCGCGCACCGTGTCGGCGGCGATGTCGATGACCGTGTCGGCGCCGGCGAGGGCGTCGAACACCACCGTGGTCACCGAGCGGAAGGTCCGTTCGCCGGGACCGCCGTGGGAGTCGGTGAGGTCGAGGTCGATCTGGTAGCTGGCGACGGTGATCAGCGAAGCGCGCTCGACGGCTTGTTCGCGGGTGAGGTTGGGGAGTGCCACGTGTCCAACTTACGGGTCGGGCGAACCGGGAACAGGAGCGAGAGGCCTACGGTTGTGCAGATCAGACTTTCAACCGACGAGAGGACAGGACATGCCCGACAACGCGCCCGCGAAGAACAAGGCCGATTTCTGGTTCGATCCGCTGTGCCCGTGGGCGTGGATCACCTCGCGCTGGATCCTCGAGGTGGAAAAGGTTCGCGACATCGAGGTGAACTTCCACGTGATGAGCCTGGCGGTGCTCAACGAAAACCGCGAGGGCCTGCCCGACGAATACCGCGAACGCTTGGCGAAGGCCTTCGGCCCGGTGCGGGTGGCGATCGCGGCCGAACAGGCCCACGGCGCCGAGGTGCTGGCGCCGCTGTACACCGCGATGGGAACCCGGATTCACAACGAGGACAACAAAGAACTGGACGACGTGATCAAGCAGTCGCTGGCCGAGGTGGGCCTGCCGGCCGAGTTGGCCGACGCCGCCGACAGCGACGCCTACGACGAGGCGCTGCGCAAGAGCCACCACGCCGGGATGGACGCGGTCGGCGATGATGTCGGCACGCCCACCATCCACGTCAACGATGTGGCGTTCTTCGGTCCGGTGCTCTCGAAGATTCCGCGCGGTGAGGAAGCGGGCAAGCTGTGGGACGCCTCGGTGGCCTTCGCGTCCTACCCGCACTTCTTCGAGCTCAAGCGCAGCCGCACCGAGAAGCCCGACTTCGCCTAGGTGGGCTGGCCCGACGCCGACCGCCCGGCCAGGCGGGCGTTCTACTGCGACCGCCCCGCTGGCCGGGCGCCGGTAGGCCGCCGCCCCGCTTGCCGTCGCCGCCGCCAGGGCGGCGGGTGGCTGTGTAAGGATTGCGGGCATGCGCGTCTACCTCGGCTCTGACCACGCCGGATTCGAGCTCAAGCAGCAGATCATCGAGCACCTCGCGAAGTCCGGCCACGAGCCGATCGATTGCGGCGCCTTCACCTACGACGCCGACGACGACTACCCGGCCTTCTGCATCGCGACCGCGACGCGCACGGTGGCCGACCCGGACAGCCTGGGCATCGTGCTGGGCGGGTCGGGCAACGGCGAGCAGATCGCGGCCAACAAGGTGCCCGGCGCCCGGTGCGCGCTGGCCTGGAGCGTCGAAACCGCAAGCCTGGCCCGCGAACACAACAACGCGCAACTGATCGGCATCGGCGGTCGCATGCACACGGCGGCCGAGGCGCTCGCCATCGTCGACGCCTTCGTTACCACGCCATGGTCGAAAGCCGAACGCCACCAACGGCGTATCGACATCCTCGCCGAATACGAACGCACCCACCAAGCCCCGCCGGTACCCGGCGCGGCGGGCTGACGCTGGAAAGGTCCGCGCGTGCCCGAAGGGCATACCCTGCACCGGCTGGCCCGGCTGCACCAACGCCGCTACGCCGGCGCGCCCGTATCGGTGTCCAGCCCGCAGGGCCGCTTCGCCGACGCGGCCGCGACGGTCGACGGCCGGGTGTTGCAACGCACCAGCGCGTGGGGCAAACACCTGTTTCACCACTACGCCGGCGGCCCGATCGTGCACGTGCATCTCGGCCTGTACGGCGCCTTCACCGAATGGGAACGTCCCGACGACGGGTCGTTTCCCGAGGCGGTCGGGCAGGTGCGGATGCGCATGATCGGCGCCGACTACGGCACGGACCTGCGCGGCCCGACGGTGTGCGAGGTGATCGACGAAGGGCAGGTCAGCGACGTGTTGGCCCGGCTTGGTCCCGACCCGCTGCGCGGCGACGCCGATCCGTCGTGGGCGTGGAAGCGAATTGCCAAGTCGCGCAGGCCCATTGGGGCACTGTTGATGGATCAGACCGTCATGGCCGGCGTGGGCAACGTGTACCGCAGCGAGTTGCTGTACCGCCACGGCATCGACCCCTTCCGCCCCGGCCGCGACGTCGGCGAGGACGAATTCGATGCGGCCTGGACCGATCTGGTGGCACTGATGAAGGTCGGTTTGCGCCGGGGCAAGATCATCGTGGTGCGGCCCGAACACGACCACGGCACGCCCTCGTATCGCCCCGACCGCCCCCGCACCTACGTCTACCGGCGCTCCGGCGAACCGTGCCGCGTGTGCAAAGCCCCGATCCGCACGACCGTGCTGGAGGGCCGCAACGTGTTCTGGTGTCCGACCTGCCAAAAATAATGGCGAAACATCGCCGCCTCCGGTTTGAATTCAATCGGGGTGGGCATGTGTTGTCTCCATGAAGACTCTCGCTCGATCAGCAGCAACGATTTCCGCCATCGCGGGTCTGGGCTTGGCGGGGCTGGGCGTCGCGACCGACGCGCAGGCGCATCCCGCTCCGTTCCCGCAGTGGTGCCCCGGCGATTTCTGGGACCCCGGCTGGGGCGACAACTGGGACACCGGGAATTGCCACGACAATTGGCGCGGACCCGGGCCCAATCCGTACCTCAACCCCGGCGGACCCGGCGGTCCCGGTGGGCTGGGCGGTCCCGGTGGACCCGGCGGACCGGGTGGGCCCGGCGGTCCCGGTGGACCCGGCGGGGGTGGTCCCGGCGGTGGTGGACACGGCGGCGGTGGCGGCGGTGGCGGCGGCCATTAACGGCGCCGCTAGATGACACCCAGCACGGAGTAGACCGCGTTCGACAGGACCAGGCTGCGGGGGTCGGCGTTGGCCTTGGTGGGGTCGAAGTGATTCGCCACATAGGCGTAGCCGATGCGGTGCTCGAGATCGACGAACCCGAACGAACCGCCCAGCCCGCCGTGGCCGAAGATCCGCGGGTTGGGTCCGTTGACGCAGCGTTGGTTGAGCATGTACCCGAGACCCCAGCCGTGGTCGGCGACCCGCGGCCCCAGTACCAGGTCGGTTTCCAGCCCGCCCTGACAGACCCGCACCAGGTCCATGTGCTCGCGGCTGAGCACCTTCTCCTGGGCGAGCGCGTTGTAGAAGGTCGCCAACCCCAGCGCCGACACCTGACCGTTGGTGCCGGGGAACTCGAGTTCGCGCCACAGGCCCAGATCGTGTGAGCCGAGCTCGTCGTCGGGGGCGAATCCCATCGAGATGGACAGGCCCGCCTTGGGGTGCTCGGCCAGGCTGGTCGGCCAGCCCGGCGCCTTCGCGTCGGCCAGCAGGTCCCGGGCGTGCGGCTTGTTGATCCGCTCGGCGCAGCGGTGCTGTTCGGCCAGCGGCAACCCGATGTGGACGTCGGCGCCGAACGGTTCGGCGATCTCGGTCCGCAGGTACTGACCGATCGTGCGGCCCGTGACCCGGCGGAACACCTCGCCCATGATGAAGCCGAAGGTGGTCATGTGGTAGCCCTGCGCGGTGCCCGGCTCCCACCAGGGCTCGGCGGCGGCCAGCTGTTCGCAGACGTAGTCCCAATCCGCGACCTGTTCCCAGCGCATCCGGGTGCGCGGCCCGATCACGCCGGAGCGGTGGCTCATCACCATCGCCAGCGTGATGTCCTGTTTGCCCGCCTGAGCGAACTCGGGCCAGTAGTGGGCCACCGGCGCCTGCAGGTCCAGCTCGCCGCGGTCGGCCAGTTGGTGCACGCAGGTGGCCGACAGGCCCTTCGTGCCGGACAACACGGTGGTCAGGGTGTTCTGCTGCCAGGGCCGGGTGCGGGCCGCGTCGGCCCAGCCGCCCCACAGGTTGACGACGAGAGACCCGTCCACCCACACCGCGACGGCCGCACCGACCTCGTCGCGCAGGGTGAAATTGCGCTCGAACGCGTCGCGAACCCCGACGAAGTCCGACGCGCATGAGCCATGGATCGACGGGTCCGTCGTCAGGTCGCTCATGGCGCCTCTCTATCGAGCAGATAGTTAGCCCCGAGCGGGCGACGGGAATCGAACCCGCGTAGCTAGTTTGGAAGACTAGGGCTCTACCATTGAGCTACGCCCGCATGTATTTAGTCGAGCGTGACTGTAGCTGGCGACGAAGATCAAATCTAATCGACGCGGCTTTGTGATCACTCCGTGAGGTCCGCGAGGTCGCCGCCCAAGCCTGTGACGGACCTGGCTTTGCGGGGCCTTAGGATCATCGAGGTCAGCGCGGGGTGTAGCGCAGCTTGGTAGCGCATCCGCTTTGGGAGCGGAAGGCCGCAGGTTCAAATCCTGTCACCCCGACCAGCACGACCGGCCGCACGCTGCGCGGCCCACCGACGACCAGGAACGAGCACCGAGGAGCACACCCGTGAAGAGCACCGTCGAGCAGTTGAGCCCCACCCGGGTGCGCATCAATGTGGAGGTCCCGTTCTCCGAACTCGAGCCGGACTTCCAGCGGGCCTACAAGGAGTTGGCCAGGCAGGTGCGCTTGCCCGGCTTCCGGCCCGGCAAGGCGCCGGCGAAGTTGCTGGAGGCCCGCTTCGGCCGCGAGGCGATGCTCGACCAGGTCGTCACCGACGCGCTGCCCGCGCGGTACGGACAGGCGGTCGCCGAGTCGGAGGTGCACCCGCTGGGCCAGCCCGAGATCGAGGTCACCAAGAAGGAGTACGGCGAGGAGCTGGCGTTCACCGCCGAGGTCGACATCCGGCCCAAGCTCACCCTGCCCGACCCGGGTTCGCTGACCATCTCGGTGGACCCGATCGAGGTCAGTGACGACGACGTCGACGCCGAACTGCAGTCCCTGCGGGCTCGATTCGGCACCCTGACCGGGGTGGACCGGCCGGTCGCCGACGGCGACTTCGTCTCCATCGACCTGTCGGCCACCATCGACGGCGAAGAGGTGCCGGGCGCCACCGCGCAGGGGCTGTCCCACGAGGTCGGCTCCGGCCGGCTCATCGCGGGCCTCGACGAGGCGCTGGTCGGGTTGTCCGTCGACGAATCCAAGGAGTTCACCGCGCAGTTGGCCACCGGCGAGCACGCGGGCAAGGACGCGCAGGTGACCGTCACGGTCAAGTCGGTCAAACAGCGCGAGCTGCCCGAGCCCGACGACGAGTTCGCCCAATTGGCCAGCGAATTCGACACCATCGAGGAGCTGCGGTCCAACCTGCGCGAGCAAGTCGGCCGGACCAAGCGGGCGCAGCAGGCCGAAGCCATCCGCGACGCCGCGATCGACACGCTGCTCGAGCAGGTCGACATCCCGCTGCCCGAAGCGATCGTGAAGGCGCAGGTCGACAGCGCGCTGCACAACGCCCTGCACAGCCTCGACCACGACGAATCCAAGCTCGACGAGGTGCTCGCCCAGCAAGGGAAGTCGCGCGAGGAGTTCGAGACCGAGACGCGCACCGCCGCCGAGACCGACGTCAAACGGCAGCTGCTGCTCGACGCGCTCGCCGACGAGCTCGAGGTCCAGGTCGGCCAGGACGACCTGACCGAGCGGCTGGTGGCCACGTCGCGCCAGTACGGCATCGAGCCCCAGCAGCTCGTGGCCTACCTTCAGGAGAACAACCAGCTGCCGGCCATGTTCGCCGATGTGCGCCGGGCGCTGGCCATCGCCGAGGTGATCCGCGCGGCGACGGTCACCGACACCGCCGGAAACACCGTCGACACCGACGAGTTCTTCGGCAAGCGCGCGGGGGCGGACGAGGCCGCCGATGACGTCTCCGGTGACGCCGAAGAATCCACGAAGGCCGACGCCGAGGAGTGACCGCGCGATGACGCTGTGAGCGAACGCGCCCGTTTCAGGGGCGCGTGGCCGCGAAACGGCGGGCCCGGTTGGTTAGTGTCGGTGAAGACAGATCTGACAGAAAGCAGGTACCCCGGTCGTGACTGACATGCGTTCAAACTCGCAGGGTCTCAACCTCACGGACTCCGTCTATGAGCGCTTGCTGTCCGAGCGCATCATCTTCCTGGGTTCGGAGGTGAGCGACGAAATCGCCAATCGGCTGTGCGCGCAGATTCTGCTGCTCGCCGCCGAGGACTCCACCAAAGACATCTCGCTCTACATCAACTCGCCCGGCGGCTCGATCAGTGCCGGCATGGCGATCTACGACACCATGGTGCTGGCGCCCTGCGACATCGCCACCTACGCGATGGGCATGGCCGCCTCGATGGGCGAGTTCCTGTTGGCCGCGGGCACCAAGGGCAAGCGGTACGCGCTGCCGCACGCCCGCATCCTGATGCACCAGCCGCTGGGCGGGGTGACCGGGAGCGCGGCGGACATCGCCATTCAGGCCGAGCAGTTCCACGTCATCAAGAAGGAAATGTTCCGGCTGAACGCCGAATTCACCGGCCAGTCGATCGAACGCATCGAGGCGGATTCCGACCGCGACCGCTGGTTCACCGCGCAGGAAGCCCTGGAATACGGCTTCGTCGACCACATCATCACCCGCGCCGCCCACATCACCAATGGAGAAGCCCAGTGAACCCCGAAACCCAGCCCCAGGCGCGCTATATCCTGCCGTCGTTCATCGAGCACTCCAGCTTCGGTGTCAAGGAGTCGAATCCCTACAACAAGCTGTTCGAGGAACGCATCATCTTTCTCGGCGTCCAGGTGGACGACGCGTCGGCGAACGACATCATGGCGCAGTTGCTGGTGCTCGAGTCGCTGGACCCCGACCGCGACATCACCATGTACATCAACTCGCCCGGCGGCGGATTCACCTCGCTGATGGCGATTTACGACACCATGCAGTACGTGCGCGCCGACATCCAGACGGTGTGCCTGGGGCAGGCCGCCTCGGCGGCCGCGGTGCTGCTGGCCGCCGGGACCCCGGGCAAGCGGATGGCGCTGCCCAACGCCCGTGTGCTGATCCACCAGCCTTCGCTGCAGGGCGTCATCCAGGGGCAGTTCTCCGACCTGGAAATCCAGGCCGCCGAGATCGAGCGGATGCGCACCCTGATGGAGACCACGCTGGCCCGCCACACCGGCAAGGACGCCGCGACGGTCCGCAAGGACACCGACCGGGACAAGATCCTGACCGCCGAAGAGGCCAAGGACTACGGGATCATCGACACCGTGCTGGAGTACCGGAAGCTTTCCGCCCAGAGCGCGTAGCCTCTTTTCGCCGAGCGTGCACTCACGGCGAGTTTTCGGCTGATTTTTCGCCCTGGTTGCACGCTCGGCGCAAGGGGGCCAGCTCGGCGATGTCCACCGGGCCGACCCGGCAGCAGCCGCCGACAATGCGGGCGCCCGCCGAAACCCACTGCGCCGCAAGCCCCGTCGCGAACGTGCGCGGGCCGACCCACGCGCGACCGTCCCAGCGTTCGCCGCTGTTCGGATAGACGATGACGGGCTTGCCGATCTCCGATGCGCTCGCGATCGCGGGCAACACGTCGTCGGGCGCGCAGCAGTTGACCCCGACGGCCACGATCTCGTCGACGCCCGCGGCCACCGCGAAGGCCTCGGTCAGCGGTTGCCCGGCGCGGGTACGGGCCCCGTCGATGGTGTAGCTCAGCCACGCCGGCATCCCGACCGAGCGCACCACGTCGACCAACGCTTCCGCCTCGTCGACGTCGGGAACGGTCTCGCAGGCGAGGACGTCGGCCCCGGCGTCCGCCAGGGTCTCCAGCCGGGGCCGATGCCAGCGCGCCAAGGCCCCGACCGACAGGCCGTAGCGTCCGCGGTATTCCGAGCCGTCGGCCAGCGCCGCGCCGTACGGTCCGACCGAGGCCGCGACGAGCAGGCCCCCGAATTCGCCAGGGCCGGCCTCGTCCCGCGCGGCCTTCGCGAGCTCGACGCTGCGGCGCAACAGCAGGTCGGTTTCCCGACGATCCAGTCCGCGCGCCGCGAAACCCTCGAACGACGCCTGGTAGCTGGCCGTCGTCGCGATCGTGGCCCCCGCGCGAAAGTAGGCGGCGTGGACGGCGACGATCTCGCGTGGGGCGTCCGCGAGCAGCCTGGCCGACCACAACCGGTCGGACAGGTCATGGCCGCGCGCTTCCAGCTCGGTGGCCAAGCCGCCATCGAGCAGCACGGTTCCGCTGGGCCACCGCAAGCCCACGGCCAAACCCACGTGGCCACTGTAGGGTGATTTCTTGGGGGTTCACCCACGCCTCGTGTGATCGTCTCGGGGTCGGGTCGGCACCTCCGTCGGAGGCGGGATCGGGCGGCCGCCGGACTCGGTCGCATTACAACCGCGACACGCCAAAGACACGCAAAGCGCGTCTTTCGCGAGCGACGGGCACCGTCTGGCTATATCTTTCCTCCATACGGAAGCGGCATGAACTCCCGCAAATACCATGGGCGCGATTCGGCGTTTATGGTCGCGGCGGGCCCGATCAAGCGGGTAGCGTCGGTGAATACATGCGGGACAGGGAAGTCCAACGGCGAAGAGGAAGTAGGCACTGACGCACCATGGCACGCATCGGAGACGGCGGGGACCTGCTGAAGTGCTCGTTCTGCGGGAAGAGCCAGAAGCAGGTCAAGAAACTCATTGCTGGCCCCGGTGTGTACATCTGCGATGAGTGCATCGATCTGTGCAACGAGATCATCGAAGAGGAGCTTGCCGACGCCGACGACGTGAAGCTCGATGAGCTCCCCAAACCGATCGAGATCCGGGAGTTCCTCGAGGGCTACGTCATCGGGCAGGACACCGCCAAGCGGACGCTGGCGGTCGCGGTCTACAACCACTACAAGCGGATCCAGGCCGGGGAAAAGGGCCGGGACTCGCGCCACGAGCCGGTCGAGTTGACCAAGTCCAACATCTTGATGCTCGGTCCCACCGGCTGCGGCAAGACCTACCTGGCCCAGACGCTCGCCAAGATGCTCAACGTCCCGTTCGCCATCGCCGACGCGACCGCCCTGACCGAGGCCGGCTACGTCGGTGAGGACGTCGAGAACATCCTGCTCAAGCTCATCCAGGCCGCCGACTACGACGTGAAGCGCGCCGAGACGGGCATCATCTACATCGACGAGGTCGACAAGATCGCCCGCAAGAGCGAGAACCCGTCGATCACCCGCGACGTCTCCGGGGAGGGCGTGCAGCAGGCCCTGCTGAAGATCCTGGAGGGCACCCAGGCGTCGGTTCCCCCGCAGGGCGGCCGCAAGCACCCGCACCAAGAGTTCATCCAGATCGACACCACCAACGTGCTGTTCATCGTCGCGGGGGCGTTCGCCGGCCTGGAGAAGATCATCTACGAGCGCGTCGGCAAGCGGGGCCTGGGCTTCGGCGCCGAGGTCCGCTCGAAGGCCGAGATCGACACCACCGACCACTTCGCCGAGGTCATGCCCGAGGACTTGATCAAGTTCGGCCTGATCCCGGAGTTCATCGGCCGGCTGCCGGTGGTCGCCTCGGTCACCAACCTGGACCGCGAATCGCTGGTCAAGATCCTGTCCGAGCCGAAGAACGCGTTGGTCAAGCAGTACCTGCGGCTCTTCGAGATGGACGGCGTGGAGCTCGAGTTCACCGACGACGCCCTGGAGGCGATCGCGGATCAGGCGATCCACCGCGGCACCGGCGCGCGCGGCCTGCGCGCCATCATGGAAGAGGTCCTGCTGCCGGTGATGTACGACATCCCGAGCCGCGACGACGTCGCCAAGGTCGTGGTGACCAAGGAGACCGTGCAGGACAACGTGTTGCCGACGATCGTGCCGCGCAAGCCGTCGCGCACCGAGCGCCGCGACAAGAGCGCCTAACTAGCTCCTGGAGCTCCCCAGCACGCCCCGCGATAGCAGCGACGTGGTCCCGCGGCGCCTTGCGCACGGCCTGGACCTGCTGAACTTCCTGCTCGCCGACGTGCGTGACGGGCTCGGCCCGTACCTGTCGATCTATCTGCTGCTGACCCACCACTGGGATCAGGGCTCGATCGGATTCGTCATGGCGGTCGGGGGCATCGGCGCGATCGTCGCGCAGGCCCCGGCCGGCGCCCTGGTGGACCGGAGCACCGCCAAGCGGGCGCTGGTCATCGGCGGCGCGCTGACGATCACCGCGGCGTCGCTGGCGATGCCGTTGTTCCCCGGGTTGTATTCGATCTCGGTGCTGCAGGCGCTCACCGGCATCGCCGGATCCGTCTTCGCCCCGGCGCTGGCCGCGATCACCCTGGGGCTCGTCGGCTCGCGTCGCTTCGCCCGCCGGATCGGGCGCAACGAGTCGTTCAACCACGCCGGGAACGCCACGGCGGCGGCGATCACCGGCGGCCTGGCCTACTTCTTCGGGCCGGTTGTGGTGTTCTGGGTGCTTGCGGTCATGGCGGCCGCCAGCGTGGTTGCGACGCTGTGGATTCCGGGCGACGCGATCGACCACGACGTCGCCCGGGGCATGGACCATGCGCCGGGGGAACCGCACCCGAGCCCGTCCCGGCTGGCGGCCCTGCTGAGCAATCGCCGGCTGATGATCTTCGCCGCCACGGTCATCGCCTTCCACTTCGCCAACGCGGCCATGCTGCCGCTGGTCGGCCAGCGGCTGGCGCTGCACAACAAGGACGTCGGGACCGCGCTGATGGCGGGCTGCATCGTGGCCGCGCAGGTCGTCATGGTGCCGGTGGCCTACGTCGCCGGAGCCAAGGCCGATTCCTGGGGCCGCAAGCCGATCTTTTTGGCCGGGTTCGCCGTCCTGGCCGCCCGTGGCTTTCTCTACACGCTCTCGGACAACCCCTATTGGCTGGTGAGCGTGCAGCTGCTGGACGGCGTCGGGGCCGGCGTGTTCGGCGCGCTGTTTCCCCTCGTCGTGCAGGACGTGACGCACGGGACCGGCCGCTTCAATGTCAGCCTGGGGGCGGTGACGGCCGCGACGGGCGTCGGCGCCGCGGTGTCGAACCTCGTCGCGGGCTCGATCGTGGTCGCGGCCGGCTACAACGTCGCCTTCGCGTTCTTGGGTGCTCTGGCGGGCGCCGGGTTCGTGTTGTATCTGGCTGCGATGCCGGAAACGGCGGCGGCCAAAAGCGGCGGCGGAGGCGCGGCATCCCGAAGCAGACACGGTATGAACGACGGTTGGGTAACGCGCAAGACGTGACCAACACCACAGTTTACTGGTCTACTCGTCAGTAGACGGCGCTGACGTCGCCTTTTGTCCGCGAACGCGGCCGAGATGATGCGGCGGAGTCGGCCATGGCGATCGAAAATCAGTGCCATAATTGGTACCGCCAGTGACATAAAACCGTGATGGCCGGAGACTCCCTTCGCCGACGCGTAACCTGAAGCTGCGCGAACTGTCTGTCCGGTGAACAAATGGAGGGCAAAGACGTGGATCCGAACGGCAGCGGAGCCGGATCAGACTCACAGAACGGGGCTTCCCCGAACGGATCTGCCCGTCAGCGCCTCGAACAGGTCGTCATTCGCTTCGCCGGTGACTCCGGAGACGGCATGCAGCTCACCGGCGACCGGTTCACTTCCGAGGCAGCGCTTTTCGGCAACGACCTGGCGACCCAGCCGAACTATCCCGCCGAGATCCGGGCGCCCGCAGGCACTCTGCCCGGCGTCTCGTCCTTCCAGATTCAGATCGCCGACTACGACATCTTGACCGCCGGCGACCGGCCGGACGTGCTCGTCGCGATGAATCCGGCTGCGCTCAAGGCCAATATCGGCGACCTGCCCCGCGGCGGCATGGTGATCGCGAACTCCGACGAGTTCACCAAGCGCAACCTGACCAAGGTGGGTTACGTCACCAACCCGCTCGAGACCGACGAGTTGTCCGACTACGTCGTGCATTCCGTCGCGATGACGACGCTGACGCTCGGCGCGGTCGAGGCCATCGGCGCGACGAAGAAGGATGGCCAGCGCGCCAAGAACATGTTCGCGCTGGGCCTGCTGTCGTGGATGTACGGGCGGCCGATCGAAACCAGCGAGAAGTTCATCCGGGAGAAATTCGCCCGCAAGCCCGAGGTCGCGGAGACCAACGTGCTGGCGCTGAAGGCCGGCTGGAACTACGGCGAGACGACCGAGGCGTTCGGCACCACCTACGAGGTGTCCCGGGCGACCCTGCCGTCGGGCGAATACCGGCAGATCTCGGGAAACACCGCACTGGCGTACGGCATCGTCGCGGCCGGCCAGCTCGCGGACATCCCGGTCCTGCTCGGCAGCTACCCGATCACGCCGGCCTCCGACATCCTGCACGAGCTGTCCAAGCACAAGAACTTCAACGTGCTGACCTTCCAGGCCGAGGACGAAATCGGCGGCATCTGCGCGGCGATCGGCGCCTCCTACGGCGGCGCGCTGGGCGTGACCACCACGTCGGGGCCGGGCATTTCGCTCAAGTCCGAGGCGCTCGGGCTGGCCGTGATGACCGAACTGCCGTTGCTCGTCGTCGACGTGCAGCGCGGCGGCCCCTCGACCGGGCTGCCCACCAAGACCGAACAGGCCGACCTGCTGCAGGCGCTGTACGGCCGCAACGGCGAGTCGCCGGTGGCGATCCTCGCGCCCCGCTCGCCGTCGGACTGCTTTGAAACCGCGCTCGAGGCCGCGCGCATCGCGGTCTCGTACCACACCCCGGTGATCGTGTTGTCCGACGGCGCGATCGCCAACGGCTCGGAGCCGTGGCGCATTCCGGACGTCAGCACGCTGCCGCGCATCACGCACGCCTTCGCCAAGCCCGACGAACCGTTCCAGCCCTACGCCCGTGACCCGGAGACGCTGGCCCGGCAGTTCGCCGTGCCCGGCACCCCGGGGCTCGAGCACCGCATCGGCGGTCTGGAAGCGGCGAACGGCTCGGGCAACATCTCCTACGAGCCGGTCAACCACGACCTCATGGTCCGGTTGCGGCAGGCCAAGATCGACGGCATCTCCGTTCCCGATCTCGAGGTGGACGATCCGACCGGCGACGCCGAGCTGCTGTTGATCGGATGGGGCAGCTCTTACGGCCCGATCGGCGAGGCCTGCCGGCGCGCCCGGCGCAAGGGCATCAAGGTGGCGCACGCGCACCTGCGCTATCTCAACCCCTTCCCGGCCAACCTGGGCGAGGTGCTGCGGCGCTACCCGCAGGTGGTGGCGCCCGAAATGAACCTGGGCCAACTGGCGTTGGTGCTGCGCGGCAAGTATCTGGTCGACGTGCAGTCGGTCAGCAAGGTGCAGGGTGTCGCGTTCCTGGCCGACGAGATCGGCCGCGTCATCCGCGCCGCGCTGGGCGGGACGTTGGCCGAAGTCGAGAACGACAAGACGATGGTCGCCAGAATGGCGGCGGCAACGGTTGGGGCGGGCGCATGATTCGCGCCGGCGCCGACGCAGAGCGAAGCGATGAGGAGGAGCGGCGCTCGTGACTGACCTGATCGGCAATCTGGCGGGCAAAGACCTCGGTGTGACCCCGAAGTTGACCAAGAACGACGGGGTCCCCACCTTGTCCGCCGAGGACCAGCCCCAGAAGTCCAAGGACTTCACCAGCGACCAGGAGGTGCGTTGGTGCCCGGGCTGCGGGGACTACGTCATCCTCAACACCATCCGCAACTTCCTGCCGGACCTCGGGTTGCGCCGCGAGAACATCGTGTTCATCAGCGGCATCGGCTGCTCGAGCCGCTTCCCCTACTACCTCGAGACCTACGGATTCCACTCGATCCACGGCCGTGCGCCCGCCATTGCCACCGGCCTGGCGCTGGCCCGCGAGGACCTGTCGGTGTGGGTGGTCACGGGCGACGGCGACGCCCTGTCGATCGGCGGTAACCACCTGATCCACGCGCTGCGCCGCAACGTCAACATCACCATCCTGCTGTTCAACAACCGGATCTACGGGCTGACCAAGGGGCAGTACTCGCCCACCTCGGAGGTCGGCAAGGTCACGAAGTCGACCCCGATGGGGTCGCTGGACCACCCGTTCAACCCGGTGTCGCTGGCCCTGGGCGCCGAGGCGACCTTCGTCGGCCGCGCGCTGGACTCCGACCGCAACGGCCTGACCGAGGTGCTGCGCGCCGCCGCCGGGCACCGGGGCGCCGCCGTCGTCGAAATCCTGCAGGACTGCCCGATCTTCAACGACGGCTCCTTCGACGCGCTGCGCAAGGAAGGCGCCGAGGAGCGGGTCATCAACGTCCGTCACGGCGAGCCGATTGTGTTCGGCGCCAACGGCGAATACTGCGTGGTGAAGTCCGGGTTCGGCCTGGAGGTGGCCAAGACCGCCGACGTGTCCGTCGACGAGATCGTGGTGCACGACGCGCACAGCGACAACTCGGCCTACGCGTTCGCGCTGTCGCGGCTGTCGGATCAGAACCTCGAGCACACGGTGCTGGGCATCTTCCGCAATATCAACCGGCCCACCTACGACGACGCGGCCCGCTCACAGATTCAGGCGGCCCAGTCGGCTAAGCCGTTCGACTCCGCGGCGCTGCAGTCGCTGCTGCGGGGCCGCGACACCTGGACCGTCGACTGACGTGGCCGAGCGGGTGGCGGACACCACAGTGTCCCTGGCTGGAATAGTGCTGGCCGGTGGCGAATCGCGGCGAATGGGCCGCGACAAGGCGACCCTGCCGGGTCCCGGCGGGGCCGCCACGCTGCTCGAGCACGTGGTCGGGGTGGTCTCCCAGCGCTGCGAGCCGATCTTCGTGATGGCCGCGCCGGGGCAACCGCTGCCCGAGGTGCCGGCGCGCGTGCTTCGCGACGAGGTGCGCGGCCAGGGGCCACTGCCGGCGACCGGGGGCGGCCTGCGCGCCGCGGCGGAAACCGGCGCACGCTTCGCCTTCGTCTGCGCCGTCGACATGCCGCTGCTGTCAGCGAGTTTGATCGACGACCTGATCGGGCTGGCCACCGAGACCAACGCCGAAATCGTGCTGCCGTGGGACGGCCGCAGCCACTACCTCGCCGCGGTGTATCGCACCGATCTGGCCGAGCGGATCGACGGCCTGGTCGCCGCCGGTGCCCGCTCGATGCGTGCCTTGATCGACGCCTCCGACGCCCAGCAGATCGTGCTGCCGGAATCGCGTTTCCTGGCCAACGTCAACTCGGAGAGTGACCTGCGCGCTCTGGCGCAGCTGCAGGCCTGACGCCGTCCGCTGCGCCGGTCTGTGAACCGTCGTGATCCGTTGGGGCAGTGTCGATTTGAGGCTTCCTCGCGGAAATGCCCGCGCCCGTCCTGGCCCCGTCCGGGTGCATGCGCCCCAGTGAATCCCGGCCTGCCGGCAAAGTCGCCTCCATTCCTGAAAAATTTTGTCGCTGAACACGTTTAGCGAAAGTCATTGCCAGAAAGCGTAATCACGAGGTCTCATCAACCGATTCGGCTGGGTGGGACTGTGACGGACGAATATCACTGCAAGACACCGTAATTCGTCGTCTCTCGACTTTTTCTTGCCTTTCCCGCGTGGCGACGTGAGAAGCGGTGCCGGCATGCGGTACGCTGCGCCCCCTTCCGACCGGGACGGCAGATGCGTTGTCACTGCGGCGAATCGGCAATATCGACCCGAATAATCGTGCGCCAGCTCACAAAATACGCGTGATTAGGCTCACCATTTGTTTGCGGATCCGGCCGACGTGCCCGTGCCGAAAATTCGACCGTGACCTGCGTGAATGGGCCTGCTATCACCGCGTGATCGCGTCGTTACCGAAACGAGACCTGCGATTTCCGAAGATGACGAACGCGCCGGTGTTCTCTACGGTCCCTGTTAGCCCGCAACGGGTTACGGAAAAGTAATCAACAAAACTGAATCCACAGACCCGCGTGTGAGCGGCGCCACGGACGGCGAGAGCCCAACCGTGGTCGGTGGGTGACAACCCGCCGGGCATACCTGGCCCGCCGCTATCGTGCCTGACCCAGACGGCACGTTCCAAAGCAGGCATTCAAGCCAACACCTTCAGCCCACCTGCGTGGGCTTGCTTTGGCGCGCGCGCAGCGAAAGGAAAGATATTGCAGAACGTCCGTAAGACGCTCATGCTTGCCGCGGTCACGGGCACGCTCGTGACCATCCCGTCGGCCACCGCCCACGCAGACGAAGCGGTGAGCTTCGACCCGAACATTCCTGCTGCCGCCCCGGACGCCCCCGCCCCGGACGCCCCCGCGCCGGACGCCCCGGCGCCGGACGCGCCTCCGGCCCCGGAAGCCCTGCCCCCGGCCCCGGACGCGCCTCCGCCCCCGGCCCCGGACGCCCCTCCGGCTCCGGATGCCCCGCCGGCGCCCGTGGGCTTCGACCCGAACGTTCCGCCGCCTCCTGGCCCGGACGTCCCGCCGCCCCCGCCCGTCAGGGCGTACAGCGTCAACTGGGACGCCATCGCGCAGTGCGAGTCGGGCGGTAACTGGAGCATCAGCACCGGCAACGGCTACGCGGGTGGCCTGCAGTTCACGCCCAGCACCTGGCGCGCGAACGGCGGTAGCGGCTCCCCGTCCGGCGCGAGCCGCGAGGAGCAGATCCGCGTCGCCGAGAACGTGCTGCATTCTCAGGGCATCGGCGCCTGGCCGGTGTGCGGACGCCGCGGCTGACCGACGGCTTCTGGCATACATATAAGCCGCACATATAAGGAGTGCCGGGCCCCGTGCCCGGCACTCCTTGTCTCCAGCGGTCGCCACCCCCGTAGTCGGGTAGCGTCGGGCCCGTGACCGCAACGCCGCGCGAATTCGACATTGTGCTGTACGGGGCGACCGGCTTCGTCGGGAAGCTCACCGCCGACTACCTGGCCCGCTCGGCACCGGACAAACGGATCGCCCTGGCCGGCCGGTCGCCCGACCGGCTGCGCGCCGTCCGCGACACGCTGAGCGAAACCGCGCGGTCGTGGCCCGTCCTGAACGCGGACGCCTCATCGCCCTCGACGCTGAACGAGATGGCGGCGCGCACCCAGGTCGTCATCACCACGGTCGGGCCCTACACGCGCTACGGGCTGCCGCTGGTGGCCGCCTGCGCCGCGGCGGGCACCGACTACGCCGACCTGACCGGGGAGGCGATGTTCGTCCGCGACAGCATCGACCAATTCCACAAGCAGGCCGCGGATACCGGCGCCCGCATCGTGCACGCGTGCGGATTCGATTCCGTGCCTTCGGACCTCAGTGTGTATGCGCTGTACCGCGCGGCGCGCGACGACGGCGCCGGCGAGCTCGCCGACACCGACCTGGTGGTCCGTTCCTTCTCGGGCGGGGTGTCCGGCGGCACCGTCGCGTCGATGCTGGAGGTGCTCGACACCGCGTCCCGCGATCCCGAGGCCCGCCGCCAACTCGCCGACCCGTACACGCTCAGCAGCGACCGCGGCGCCGAACCCGACATCGGTCCGCAGCCCGACCTGCCCTGGCGTCGCGGTCGTCGGATCGCGCCGGAACTGAGCGGGCTGTGGACCGCGGGCTTCGTCATGGCGCCCTACAACACCCGGATCGTGCGGCGCAGCAACGCACTGCTGGACTGGGCCTACGGCCGCCAGCTGCGCTACAGCGAAAGCATGAGCCTGGGCTCGTCGCCGATCGCGCCGGTGGCCTCCGCCGTGGTCGGCGGGGTGGGCGCCGCGACCTTCGGGTTGGGCAGCCGCTATTTCCGGCTCCTGCCGCGCCGGCTGGTGGAGCGCATCGTGCCCAAACCGGGCACCGGCCCGAGCGAGTCCGCCCGCGAGCGCGGCTACTACCGCATCGAGACCTACACCACCACCAGCACCGGGGCCCGCTACGTGGCGCGCATGGAACAGCGCGGCGACCCGGGCTACAAGGCGACGTCGGTGCTGCTGGGGGAGTGCGGCATGGCGCTGGCATTCGACCGTGACAAGCTCCGGGACCTGCACGGCGTCCTCACGCCCGCCGCCGCGATGGGCGACGCGCTGCTGGACCGGTTCCCCGCCGCGGGTGTGTCCTTGCAGGTTGAACGGCTCGCGGGGTGACCCGGCTCACGGTTCGGGCACTTACACGAGGGTAAACGGCGCTCCCTAGAATTGACGGGTGACCGCCAGCCCCAGCCCCGCCACCGACCTGCCCAAGTCGTGGGATCCCGCTGCGGCCGAGGGCGCGATCTACCAGAAGTGGGTCGACGCCGGATACTTCGCGGCGGACCCGGCCAGCGCCAAGCCCGGCTACTCGATCGTGTTGCCGCCCCCGAACGTGACCGGCAGCCTGCACATGGGTCACGCGCTCGAACACACCATGATGGACGCCCTGACCCGCCGCAAGCGGATGCAGGGATATGAGGTGTTGTGGCAGCCGGGAATGGACCACGCCGGCATCGCCACCCAGAGCGTGGTGGAAAAGCAGCTCGCGGTCGACGGCAAGACCAAGGAGGACTTCGGCCGGGAGCTGTTCGTCGAGAAGGTCTGGGACTGGAAGCGCGAGTCCGGCGGCGCCATCGGCGGCCAGATGCGCCGGCTCGGCGACGGGGTCGACTGGAGCCGCGACCGGTTCACCATGGACGAGGGCCTGTCGCGGGCCGTCCGCACCATCTTCAAGCGGCTCTACGACGCCGGGCTGATCTATCGGGCCGAGCGGCTGGTCAACTGGTCGCCGGTGCTTCAGACCGCGATTTCCGACATCGAGGTCGACTACCTCGACGTCGAGGGCGAGCTGGTGTCGTTCCGCTACGGCTCGCTCGACGACTCGCAGCCGCACATCGTGGTCGCGACCACCCGGGTCGAGACGATGCTCGGCGACACCGCGATCGCCGTGCACCCCGACGACGCGCGATACCGCCACCTGGTCGGCACCACACTGGCGCATCCCTTCGTCGACCGTGAGCTGGTCGTCGTCGCCGACGAGCACGTGGACCCCGAATTCGGTACCGGCGCAGTCAAAGTCACGCCCGCACACGACCCGAACGACTTCGAGATCGGGCTGCGGCACGGGTTGCCGATGATCTCGATCCTGGACACCAAGGGCCGAATCGTCGATACCGGAACGCAATTCGACGGGATGGACCGCTTCGAGGCCCGCGTCGCGGTCCGCGAGGCGCTGGCCGCCGAGGGCCGCGTCGTCGAGGAGAAGCGACCATACCTGCACAGCGTCGGGCACTCCGAGCGTAGCGGTGAACCGATCGAACCGCGGCTGTCGCTGCAGTGGTTTGTCCGCGTCGAGTCGCTGGCCAAGGCGGCCGGCGACGCGGTGCGCAACGGCGACACCGTGATTCACCCCGCAAGCCTGGAGCCGCGTTGGTTCGCCTGGGTCGACGACATGCGCGATTGGACGATCTCGCGGCAGCTGTGGTGGGGCCACCGCATCCCGATCTGGTACGGGCCCAACGGGGAGCAGGTGTGCGTGGGTCCCGACGAGACGCCGCCGGAAGGCTGGGAACAGGACCCCGACGTGCTGGACACCTGGTTCTCCTCGGCGCTGTGGCCGTTTTCCACCCTGGGCTGGCCGGACAAGACCCCCGAGCTCGAAAAGTTCTACCCCACAAGCGTTCTGGTTACCGGCTACGACATCTTGTTCTTCTGGGTGGCCCGGATGATGATGTTCGGCACGTTCGTCGGCGACGACGACGCCATCACCCTGGACGGTCGCCGCGGCCCGCAGGTGCCGTTCACCGATGTCTTCCTGCACGGGCTGATCCGCGACGAATCCGGGCGCAAGATGAGCAAGTCCAAGGGCAACGTCATCGACCCGCTGGACTGGGTGGAACTCTTCGGCGCCGACGCCCTGCGGTTCACGCTGGCCCGCGGCGCCAGCCCGGGCGGTGACCTGGCGATCGGCGAGGACCACGTCCGGGCGTCGCGCAATTTCTGCACCAAGCTGTTCAACGCCACCCGCTTCGCGCTGCTCAACGGCGCGCAGCTGGCGCCCCTGCCCCCGCCGGCCGAACTCACCGACGCCGACCGATGGATCCTCGGGCGACTGGAAGAGGTTCGCGCGGAAGTCGATTCGGCGTTCGACAACTACGAGTTCAGCCGCGCCTGCGAAGCGCTCTACCACTTCGCCTGGGACGAATTCTGCGACTGGTACGTGGAATTGGCCAAGACGCAACTGGCCGAGGGGGTCGCGCACACGACGGCGGTGCTGGCGGCGACGCTGGACACCCTGCTGCGGCTGCTGCACCCGGTGATCCCGTTCATCACCGAGGCCCTCTGGCAGGCGCTGACCCACAACGAGACCCTGGTGATCGCCGACTGGCCGCAGCCGTCCGGGATAGCCCTGGATCAGGTTGCCGCGCAACGCGTTACCGACATGCAGAAGCTGGTGACCGAGGTGCGCCGGTTCCGCAGCGATCAGGGGCTGGCGGACCGCCAGAAGGTGCCGGCCCGGATGACGGGCGTCGAGGGAGCCGATCTGGGCACCCAGGTGAGCGCGGTGACGTCGCTGGCGTGGCTGACGGCCGCCGGGCCGGAATTCCGCCCGTCGGCGTCGGTGGAAGTCAGGCTGAGCGGCGGCACCGTCGTCGTCGAACTGGACACCTCGGGCACCATCGACGTCGCCGCCGAGCGTCGCCGGCTGGAAAAGGATCTGGCCGCGGCCCACAAGGAGCTGGCGTCGACCACCGCCAAATTGGCCAACGAGGACTTCCTGGGCAAGGCCCCCCAAAACGTCGTCGACAAGATCCGGGACCGTCAACGCCTGGCCCAGGAGGAAACCGAGCGGATCAACGCGCGGCTAGCCGGGCTGCAATGACCGAGCCGCCCGAGTGGGCCGAGGACCCCGAAGTTCCCGGCGCGGTTCCCACCCCGGACCCGACCCCGGACGAGATCGCTGCCCTGTTGCAGGTCGAGCACCTGCTGGACCAGCGCTGGCCCGAAACCAAGATCGAGCCGAGCCTGACCCGGATCAGCGCGCTGATGGACCTGCTGGGTTCACCGCAATTGGCCTACCCGTCGATCCACGTCGCGGGCACCAACGGCAAGACCTCGGTGGCCCGGATGATCGACGCGCTGATCACCGCGCTGCACCGGCGCACCGGGCGCACCACCAGCCCGCACCTGCAATCGGCGGTGGAACGCATCTCGATCGATGCCAAGCCGATCAGCCCCGCGCAGTACGTGGCGACCTACCGCGAGATCGAGCCGTTCGTGCAGATGGTCGACGCGCAATCGCAGGCCGCCGGCGGGCCCGCGATGAGCAAGTTCGAGGTGCTGACCGCGATGGCGTTCGCCGCGTTCGCCGACGCCCCCGTCGACGTCGCCGTGGTCGAGGTGGGGATGGGTGGGCGCTGGGACGCCACCAACGTGATCAACGCCCCGGTGGCGGCCATCACCCCGATCGCCCTCGACCACGTCGACTACCTGGGCGACGACCTCGCCGGCATCGCGGGGGAGAAGGCCGGCATCATCACCCGGGCGCCCGAGGGCGCACCCGACACCGTGGCGGTCATCGCGCGTCAGGCGCCCGAGGCGATGGAAGTGTTGTTGGCCCAAACCGTTCAAGCCGACGCCGCGGTGGCCCGCGAGGATTCGGAGTTCGCCGTGCTGGGCCGCCAGGTCGCCATCGGCGGGCAGGTGCTGCAGCTGCAGGGGCTGGGCGGGGTGTATTCCGACGTCTACCTGCCGCTGCACGGAGAACACCAGGCGCACAATGCGGCCCTGGCGCTGGCCGCCGTCGAGGCCTTCTTCGGCGCCGGCGCGCAGCGTCAGCTCGACGTCGAGGCGGTTCGCGCGGGTTTCGCCGCCGTCGTCAGCCCGGGCCGGCTGGAGCGGATGCGCAGCGCGCCCACTGTGTTCATCGACGCCGCGCACAACCCCGCCGGTGCCGCCGCGCTGGCGCAGACGCTGGCGGGCGAATTCGACTTCCGCTATCTGGTAGGGGTGCTCAGCGTGCTGGCCGACAAGGACGTCGACGGCATCCTCGCCGCCCTGCAACCGGTGTTCGACGCCGTCGTGGTCACCCACAACGGGTCCCCGCGGGCGGTCGATGTCGAATCGCTGGCCCTGGCGGCGCGCGAGACGTTCGGGCCCGACCGGGTGAGCACCGCCGAGAACCTGCGCGACGCCATCGACGTCGCGACCGCGCTGGTCGACTCCGAGGTGGAGGGGGCCGCGCTCGACGGCCACGCCGAGGACTTCTCCGGGACCGGGATCGTCATCACCGGCTCGGTCGTCACCGCCGGCGCGGCGCGCACCCTGTTCGGGCGTGATCCGCAGTGACCGACCAGAACCGGCCCGACCCCTGGCGCAGCTTCGGCGCGGTGATGGCCCTCACGCTGTTTCTGGAAGCGATCGTGGTGCTGCTCGCGATCCCGGTGGTGGGCGCGGTCGGCGGAGGCCTCACGACGGCGTCGCTGGCCTACCTGATCGGCCTGGCCGTACTGCTGATCCTGATGGGCGGGGTGCAGCGCAAACCCTGGGCCATCTGGGCCAACCTCGGAGTGCAGGTGATCCTGCTCGCCGGCTTCGCCGTGTATCCCGGCGTGGGGTTCATCGGCGTGTTGTTCACCGGGTTGTGGGGCTTGATCGCCTACTTCCGGGCCGAGGTCCGGCGCAGGCAGGGGTAGCCCGGCGGTACGCTGTCCGCCGTGACCGAACGGACATTGGTACTGATCAAGCCGGACGGCGTCCAGCGACAGCTGGTGGGGGAGATCATCGGCCGGATCGAGCGAAAAGGCCTCACCCTCGCCGCGCTGATACTCCGGCACGTCAGCCAAGACCTCGCCGCCCAGCACTACGCGGAACACGAGGGCAAGCCTTTCTTCGAGTCGTTGCTGGCATTCATCACCTCGGGGCCGGTGGTCGCGGCCATCGTGGAGGGACCGCGCGCGATCGCGGCGTTTCGGCAGCTCGCGGGCGGTACCGACCCGGTCGAGAAGGCGATCCCCGGCACGATCCGGGGCGATTTCGGGCTCGAGACGCAGTTCAATCTGGTGCACGGCTCGGATTCGATCGAGTCGGCCAAGCGAGAAATCGGGCTCTGGTTTCCCGACGCCTAGAGCTGCGACGATCGTCCCCGCGGCGCGTTGCGGACCGGGGTTCGTCCGACCGGGCTGCATCAGGTGTGGCTTGGGCGCCGACGTGATGTGGGATACTGATGTCGGGTGAACGTCGCCGGACCGGCGTCAGACACCCGAATGAAGACTTAGACAAGCGCGACCATAGCCCCGTCGCCTTGGTTCGCTGCATGTCAGGCCGTCATTCAGCACGGCGCCGAGTGGGTTCTAACCTGAGCCGCTCGGGGCGAGACCATCACAAGCCCGGGAGAAGTGACCCGGGCCCATAGCGAAGCCCTCGCGTGGCCGCGTCGCAACGACGCGCCCGGGGGCTTGAGGAGAATACGTGGTAGACGGTGCACCAACTGCAGACCCATCAGAAGAATCGGCCCGGTCCGGGGAGCTGCCCGACCGGTTGAGGGTCCATTCGTTGGCCCGGACGCTGGGAACCACCAGCAAACGGGTCCTGGACGCGCTCAGCGAGCTGGACGGGCGCATTCGCAGCGCACATTCCACCGTGGACCGCGCCGACGCGGTGCGGGTGCGTGACCTGCTGGCCGCCCAGCCCCAGGAAGCCCCGGACGCCGCCACCGAACCCGTCGTGGATGGCGGCGAGGGTGCCGGCGAACCCGAATCCCGGCTGATGCTGGAAACCCCCGACAACGCCGCCGAGCGGCCGCATTACATGCCGCTCTTCGTCGCGCCGCAGCCACTGGACAGCGACGACGACAGCGACACCGACACCGACGAGGGCGCCGACTCCGACGATTCCGACGGCGACGACGACGAGCAGGCCGACCGCCCGTCGAATCGGCGGCGCCGTCGCGGCCGCCGGGGCCGCGGCCGCGGGCGCGGCGAGCAGGGCGGACCCGAGGGCCAGAACGACGGCGACGACGACGAGCCGCAGGGCCGGGTCAAGAAGGGCGCCCAGTCCGACTCGGGCGATTCCGACGAGGCCGACGACGAGGACTCCGACGACGGCGACGACTCCGAGGGCGGTGACGACGGTTCGGCGGATGGTGGCAGCCGTCGCCGCCGGCGGCGACGGCGCCGCAAATCCGGATCGGGCGACGACAACGACGAGGGGCCTTCACCCGACGACCCGCCCAACACGGTCGTGCACGAGCGGCCGCCCCGCAATGGCAAGAACGGCGGCGACGGCGGCAGCGCGAGCAACGAGATCAAGGGCATCGACGGCTCGACTCGGCTGGAGGCCAAGCGCCAACGACGCCGCGACGGCCGCGACGCCGGGCGGCGCCGCCCCCCGGTGCTGACCGAGGCCGAATTCCTGGCCCGCCGCGAGGCCGTCGAACGCGTCATGGTCGTCCGGGACCGGGTCCGCAGCGAGCCGCCGCACCAGGGTTCGCGGTATACCCAGATCGCGGTCCTCGAGGACGGCATCGTCGTCGAGCACTTCGTGACCTCGGCCGCGTCGGCGTCCCTGGTCGGCAACATCTACCTCGGCATCGTGCAGAACGTGCTGCCCTCGATGGAGGCGGCCTTCGTCGACATCGGCCGCGGCCGCAACGGCGTGCTCTACGCCGGCGAGGTCAACTGGGAGGCCGCCGGACTCGGCGGGTCCGACCGCAAGATCGAACAGGCGCTCAAGCCCGGCGACTATGTCGTCGTCCAGGTCAGCAAGGACCCGGTCGGGCACAAGGGGGCGCGGCTCACCACGCAGGTGTCGCTCGCGGGTCGCTACCTGGTCTATGTGCCGGGGGCGTCGTCGACCGGGATCAGCCGCAAGTTGCCCGACACCGAACGCCAGCGCCTCAAGGAGATTCTGCGCGAGGTGGTGCCGTCCGACGCGGGGGTGATCATCCGGACCGCGTCCGAGGGCGTCAAGGAAGACGACATCCGCAACGACGTCACCCGCCTGCAGGAGCGCTGGAAGCAAATCGAGGCCAAGGCCATCGAGATCAAGGAGAAGGCCGCCGGGGCGGCTGTGGCGCTCTACGAAGAGCCCGACGTGCTGGTCAAGGTCATCCGCGACCTGTTCAACGAAGACTTCGCGGGCCTGGTCGTCTCCGGGGACGAGGCCTGGAACACCATCAACGAATACGTGAATTCCGTTGCGCCCGACCTTGTTTCGAAGCTGAGCAAATACGAGCCTCCTGCCGGGCCGGACGGGTCGAGCGGGCCGGACGTGTTCGCCGTGCACCGCATCGACGAGCAGCTGGCCAAGGCGATGGACCGCAAGGTCTGGCTGCCCTCGGGCGGCACCCTGGTGATCGACCGGACCGAGGCGATGACGGTGGTCGACGTCAACACCGGCAAGTTCACCGGCTCCGGGGGGAACCTCGAGCAGACGGTCACGAAGAACAACCTCGAGGCGGCCGAGGAGATCGTGCGCCAACTGCGGCTGCGCGACATCGGCGGCATCGTCGTCATCGACTTCATCGACATGGTGCTGGAATCCAACCGCGATCTGGTGCTGCGCCGGCTCACCGAGGCGCTGGCCCGTGACCGCACCCGCCATCAGGTGTCCGAGGTGACGTCGCTCGGTTTGGTGCAGCTGACCCGCAAGCGGTTGGGCACCGGACTGGTCGAGGCCTTCTCGACGTCGTGCCCGAACTGTGGCGGCCGCGGCATCCTGCTGCACACCGACCCGGTGGACTCGGCGCCGTCGAACGGCCGCAAGTCCGAGTCCGGGGGCCGTCGCGGCCGGCGCAAGAAGAACAAGGCCGAGGAGCCGGTGGTGGCAAAGGTGCCCGTCCACGCTCCTGGCGAACACCCGATGTTCAAGGCGATGGCGGCCGGCTCGTCCACACAGGCGACAACCGAGGACGACGAATCCGACGAGGCCACCGAGGAAACCGGCGACGAGTTCGACGAGAAGAAGGCGCGGCGCGGCGAGGACGTCTCCGACGCGGACCAAGAGGACTTCGACGACACCGACGACGACTCGGACGACGACTCCGAAGACGACTCGGACGACGATTCCGACGACGACTCGGACGACGATGACCTCGATGACGAGGAAGACCTGGGCGACGACGACGAGGACCTCGAACTCGACGACGACGACCTGGACACCGAGGACTCCGACGATTCCGACGACTCCGACGATGCCGACGGTGGTTCGGCCGCGGCTGACCAGGGCGGCCCGCCCCCGGGGCGCCCCCGGCGCCGACGCGCGGCGGGCAGGCCCGCCGGGCCGCCGATCCACGCGGACTGAGCCCCGACAGCCAGGTCGTGTCCGGTTTGACCCTGTAGCCGCTGGTCACGTACCCTTGGACAGTTGTCGTCAGGCCGGGCGACTAAGCTTTGGCCGGCGGCAGCGGGACTCCCGGGGAATCGGAGCAGGCCCGCAACCCAGACCCACCACGTGCACCGCGGCTGGTTCGCGCGCGACGCGCCGAGCAGCGGCTAGAAGAAGGAGCAGAGCAACGATGGCGACCTACGCAATCGTCAAGACGGGCGGCAAGCAGTACAAGGTCGCCGTCGGGGACGTGGTCAAGGTCGAGAAGCTCGACTCTGAGCCGGGTTCGAACGTGTCGCTGCCGGTCGCACTGGTGGTGGACGGCGCCAAGGTCACCACCGACGCGGCGGCGCTGGCCGAGGTCGCGGTCACCGGCGAGGTGCTCGAGCACACCAAGGGCCCCAAGATCCGCATCCACAAGTTCCGGAACAAGACTGGCTACCACAAGCGTCAGGGCCACCGTCAGCAGCTGACGGTCCTGAAGGTCACCGGTATCAAGTGATGAGCCGTCAGGCGAAGAACAGACAGCACTGAGTAAAGGACGACGCAATGGCACACAAGAAGGGCGCTTCCAGCTCGCGCAACGGTCGCGATTCCGCCGCACAGCGGCTGGGCGTGAAGCGATTCGGCGGCCAGGTCGTCAAGGCCGGCGAGATCATCGTTCGTCAGCGCGGCACCAAGTTCCACCCGGGCGTCGGCGTCGGGCGCGGCGGCGACGACACGTTGTTCGCCAAGGAAGCCGGCGCCGTCGAATTCGGAATCAAGCGCGGCCGCAAGACCGTCAACATCGTCGCGGCCGGACAAGCCACCGACTGAGCGCCGCGAGCGTGCACCCACTGCGATAATTCGAGGCGATTCTCGCAGTAGCCGCACGTTCGGCGAGCGAGACGGGTGAGAGGACCCACGATGCCTCGGTTCGTCGACCGCGTCGTCATCCACGCGCGCGCCGGTTCCGGGGGCAACGGCTGCGCCTCGGTTCATCGCGAGAAGTTCAAGCCGCTCGGCGGCCCCGACGGCGGCAACGGCGGCCGCGGCGGCAGCATCGTCTTCGTCGTCGATCCCCAGGTCCACACCCTGCTGGACTTCCATTTCCATCCCCACGTCACCGCGCCGTCGGGCAAGCAGGGGATGGGCAGCAACCGCGACGGCGCCGCCGGCGCCGACCTGGAAGTCAAAGTCCCCGACGGAACCGTCGTTCTCGACGACAACGGCCGGCTGCTGGCCGACCTGGTGGGCGCGGGCACCCGCTTCGAAGCGGCCGCCGGTGGTCGCGGCGGCCTGGGCAACGCCGCGCTCGCCTCCCGCGCGCGCAAGGCTCCCGGTTTTGCGCTGCTGGGTGAGCAGGGCGAGACCCGCGACCTGACGCTGGAACTCAAGACCGTCGCCGACGCCGGCCTGATCGGATTCCCGTCGGCCGGCAAGTCGTCGCTGGTGTCCACCATCTCGGCGGCCAAACCCAAGATCGCCGACTACCCCTTCACCACGCTGGTCCCCAACCTCGGCGTCGTGTCGGCCGGCGAGCACACCTTCACCGTCGCCGACGTTCCCGGCCTGATCCCCGGCGCCTCGCAGGGCCGCGGCCTGGGCCTGGACTTCCTCCGCCACATCGAGCGATGCGCCGTGCTGGTGCACGTCGTCGACTGCGCCACCGCCGAGCCCGGCCGCGACCCGATCTCCGATATCGACGCTCTCGAGGCAGAGCTTGCCGCGTATACGCCCACCCTGCGGGGGGACGCGACGCTGGGCGATCTCGCCGAGCGGCCGCGCGCGGTGGTGCTCAACAAGATCGACGTTCCCGAGGCGCGCGAGCTCGCCGAGTTCGTTTACGACGAGATCGCCGAGCGCGGGTGGCCGGTGTTCTTGGTGTCGACGGTCGCGCGAGAAGGTCTGCAGCCATTGATCTTTGGGCTGTGGAGGATGATCTCGGAATACAAGGCCGCCCAACCCGAGATCGTGCCGCGCCGCCCGGTGATCCGTCCGATCCCCGTCGACGACAGCGGCTTTCGCGTCGAGCCGGATCCGCAGCAGCCAGGCGCCTTCGTGGTCAGCGGCGCGCGGCCCGAACGCTGGGTGCGTCAGACCAACTTCGACAACGACGAGGCCGTGGGGTATCTCGGCGACCGCCTGGCGCGCCTCGGAGTCGAGGAGGAACTGCTGCGGCTGGGTGCGCGCGCGGGGTGCGAAGTGACCATCGGCGACATGACGTTCGATTGGGAGCCGCAAACGCCTGCGGGACAACAGGTTGCGCTGTCGGGCAGGGGAACCGACGCGCGGCTCGAGCGCAGCGAGCGGGTCGGCGCCGCGGAGCGCAAGGCCGCCCGGCGCCAGCGCAGAACCAGAGCCGGCGACGATGCAGAGCGCAGCGATGCGGAGGAGCGGCGCCCGTGACCCCGCAGCGTGACGCCATCCGGAACGCGCGCAGCCTGGTGGTCAAGGTGGGCACCAACGCGTTGACCACCGAAGCCGGGGTATTCGACGCGGGCCGGCTGGCCGGCCTCGCCGACGCGATCGAGACGCGGATGAAGGCGGGCACCGACGTCGTCATCGTGTCCTCGGGTGCCATCGCCGCCGGCATCGAACCTCTCGGATTGTCCCGTCGCCCACGGGATTTGGCGACGAAGCAGGCCGCGGCCAGCGTCGGTCAGGTCGCGCTGGTGAATTCGTGGAGCGCCGCGTTTGCCCGGTACGGACGCACGGTCGGGCAGGTGCTGCTGAGCGCGCACGACATCTCGATGCGCGCCCAGCACACCAACGCTCAGCGCACGCTGGATCGGCTGCGGGCACTGCACGCGGTGGCGATCGTCAACGAAAACGACACGGTGGCCACCAACGAGATCCGGTTCGGCGACAACGACCGGCTCTCGGCGCTGGTAGCCCACCTGGTCGGTGCCGAGGCGCTGGTGTTGTTGTCCGACATCGACGGGCTGTACGACTCCGATCCGCGCAAAACCGAAGGCGCGCAGTTCATCCCGGAGGTCGCGGGTTCGGCGGACCTGGTCGGCGTGATCGCCGGGCCCGGCAGTGACTTGGGCACCGGCGGCATGACGTCAAAGATGTCGTCGGCGCTGCTGGCCGCCGACGCCGGTGTGCCGGTGCTGCTGGCCGCCGCCGACGAGGCCTCGACCGCACTCACCGACGCCTCCGTCGGCACGGTGTTCGCCGCGCGGCCCGCGCGGATGTCGGCGCGGAAATTCTGGGTGCGGTACGCCGCGGAGGCGGCCGGCGCGCTGACCCTCGACGAGGGCGCCGTGCGCGCGGTCGTCGGGCAGCGCCGTTCGCTGCTGCCCGCGGGGATCACCGCGGTGTCCGGCCGGTTCTTCGGCGGCGACGTCGTCGAATTGCGCGGGCCGGACGCGGCGATGGTGGCCCGTGGCGTGGTCGCCTACGACGCGACGGAACTGCTCACCATGATGGGCCGCTCCACCAGCGAGCTGCCCGGCGAGCTGCGCAGGCCCGCCGTGCACGCCGACGACCTGGTGGCGGTCTAAGGGCGAGCAGACGCAGAATCGCATGATTCGTTCTTCGAACGTGCGATTCTGCGTCTGCTCGCGCTAGGGGTCAACTCGCCGATGTGGGTTTGAGATACAGTGCGCCCCAAACGATCTCGGCGAGGGTGGCGGCTAGCTCGGCGTCGTAGCCGGGCGGCCGCGCGGGCAGGTTCTGCTGGCAGGCGCGCTCGACCATCCAGGTCAGCGCGCTGGCCGTGGTGAGCGCCGCCAGCTCGGGGCGGATCGAGCCGTCGGCCTGGCCCTCTTCGATGACCCTGGTGAGCTGTTCGGAGATGCCGGTCAGCAGTTCGCGATACGCCTCCCCGGTCGGTGGGTCGTAGGCGGCCATCTCGTTGAGCGCGACCAGCACCGCTTGGTGCCGTCGATAGATGGCGATGATGCTGCTCATCGCCGCGCGCACGTCGTCGGGGTCGTGCCGCCCGGCCACCGTCCACCAGCGCCGCGCGCCGTCGGCCAGGTCGCCGAACACCTGGCCCGCGAGTCGGCGAAGCAGATGGCCCTTGTCCTCGAAGTAGATGTAGAAGCTGGCGCGGGAGATGCCCGCCTCGCCGGAGAGCCGATCCACGCTGAGCTCGGTGAAGCTCGCGCCGTCGCGCATCAGCCGTTCGGTGGCGTCGAGCAGCCGGCGCTCCATTTGCTCGCGCCGCTGCTCGCGCCCCACGCTTCGGTGGCCTTGCGGCTTGCGGGTGAGCGACGGCATGCGCCGAGCATAGCCGAGCTTTCGACATCTTGACTAGACACACTGTCTAGGCATATCGTCGCGTGGAGTTTGTGACCGGCGTCATACAGGAGAGGACAGCGCCATGGCCGTGATGACGGGTACACCCGGGGCCGAGAAGTCCGGCCGCGCCTACGACGAGATCGACCTGTCCTCGCGGGCGTTTTGGTCCACGACGGCGGCGGATCGCGAACGCTCCTTCGCCGTGCTGCGCGCCGAGCGCCCGGTCAGTTGGCATCCTCCGGTCGAAGACTCGCTGATGCCCGACCCCACCGATCCCGGCTTCTGGGCGGTCACTCGGCGCGCCGACATCGTCGCGGTCAGCCGCAACAACGACGCCTTCCTGTCCGGCCAGGGGGTGATGTTCGAGAGCATTCCCGTCGAGCTGCTCGAGGCGTCGCAGTCGTTCCTGGCGATGGATCCGCCGCGGCACACCAAGTTGCGCAAGCTCGCCCACGCCGCGCTGAGCCCGCGGCAGGTGCGCCGCATCGAAGACTCGATCAAGGCCAACGCCAAGACCATCGTCGAAGAACTGCGGACCGCCGGCAGCGGTGCGGATTTCGTCGACCACTGCGCCAAGGAGCTGCCCATCCGGACCCTCTCGGACATGATGGGAATCCCGGAATCCGAGCGCGAGCGCATGGCGCACGCCACCGACGCCCTGGTCTCCTGGGCCGACCCGGAATTCCTCAACGGACGTCCGGCGATGGAAGTCCTGGTCGAAAACCAGCTGTACCTTCACCAGGTCGTCGGCGCCCTGGCCACGGAACGCCGCGAGCGCCCGGGCGATGACCTCATCAGCAGCCTGGTGACCGCCGAAGTCGACGGGGACCGCCTGGAAGACGCGGAGGTGGCCGCGTTCTTCGTGCTGCTCTCGGTGGCGGGCAACGACACCACCCGCCAGACCATCAGCCACACGCTGAAGGCGCTCACCGATTTCCCCGACGAAAAGGCTTGGCTTCTCCACGATTTCGACAACCGGATCGGTACCGCCGTGGAGGAGTTCATCCGGTGGGCGACCCCGGTCATGACCTTCCGCCGCACGGCGGCGACGGATATCGAGCTGGGCGGTCAGACCATTCTGGCGGGGGAGAAGGTGGTGATGTTCTACCCGTCCGGCAACTGGGACACCGACGCGTTCGACCATCCCGAACGCCTGAACCTGGCGCGCGACCCCAATCCGCACGTCGGTTTCGGCGGTGGCGGGCTGCACTTCTGCCTCGGCGCGCACGTCGCCCGCGCGCAGCTGCGCGCCATCTTTCACGAGCTGTTTCGTCAGCTGCCCGGCATCCAGGCGGGCGAGCCGACGTACCTGGCGGGCAATTTCGTGCACGCCGTGCGCAGCATGCCGTGCACCTTCTAATGCGTTGTCAGCGGCGATAACTCGTCGGCAAGCAGCGCGAGCAGTTCGGAGCAGCCGCCGTCGACCTTCACGGTGGCCAGGTCGTCGCCGCGGGTGCTGCCGCGGTTGATGATGGCGACCGGGATGCCCAGGGCGGCCGCGTGCCGCACGAATCGATAACCGGAGAACACCGTCAGCGACGACCCCGCGACCAGCAGCGCGTCGGCCTCGTCGACCATCCTATAGGCCGCTGCCACAACGTGTTTGGGAACGCTGTCGCCGAAATAGACGATGTCGGGTTTGAGCATGCCGGCGCAGCGCGCGCAGTCGAGGTAGCGGAACGACGCGGTATCGGCGACGACGGCGTCGGCGTCGGGAGCCACCGCCAGCCCGCCGATCGCCTCGGCGCGCTCGATGAATCCGGGGTTGAGCGCCTCCAGCTGTTCGGCCAGCGCCGCGCGGCTCGTCGTGTGGCCGCAGCTCAGGCAGATCACCCGCGCGTAGGTGCCGTGCAGGTTGATGACGCTGCGGCTGCCGGCCTTGGTGTGCAGCAGGTCGACGTTCTGGGTGATGACGCCGGTGACCACCGACGCGTCCTCGAGCGCCGCCAGCGCCCGATGGCCCGCGTTGGGCAGCGTGTCGGCCATGTGCCGCCAACCGACGTGGTTGCGCGCCCAGTACCGCTGCCGAAACGCCGCGTCGCCGGTGAACTGCTGGATGGTCATCGGGTTGCTGGGCGGTGAATCGGGCCCGCGGTAGTCGGGGATGCCGGAATCGGTCGAGACGCCCGCGCCCGTCAGCACCGCGATCCGGCGCCCGGCCAGCAGCGTGACCAGCTCGGGGGATTCTGCGCGGGAGACGGTCACCTGCCCAGGGTACGGATCAGGCCGGGTCCAGGCAGTCCGCCGCGGTCGTGAGCTCGGCGGACATGTTCTGCTCCATCATCTTGCAGGCCGCCGCGCCCAGGTCGGCGTCGATGTGGGCGACCGCATCGGTCGGGATCACGACGGGGAAGTGCCGCACGTACGCGTCCAGGGCCGTGTACAGGATGCATTGCTCGGTGACCTGGCCGGTGATGATCAACCGCTTGGTGTCCAGCCGGCTCAGCAGGTACGCCAGCGCAGTCGAATAAAAGGCGCTGTGGCGGACCTTGGTCATCAGCCGGCTGCCTTCGGCCGGCGCGATCGGCTTCACCAGATCGGGCCGCGCGCCGTCAAGCGCCGAGCGGACGATCCCGGAGAACTCGGCGGTGAAATCGCCGTAGTTGTCGTTGACATAGATCAGGTCGACCTCGTCGGACGTGCGTGCCCGCCGGACCAAATCGGTCAAAGGCTCGATGATCTTCTCGACATTGGGTATTAGATCGTCAGCGTCGGGATGTTGATAGGTATTCATCATGTCGACGACCAGGACCGCTGTGTCGCTCATGGCGTTGGGGATACCCGGCGGCGAGGAGTTGACACCCCCGAGGCGACAATGGAAGGGCGATGGACTTTTACAACGCTTACAGCCAGGGCTTTGCCCGCGTCGCCGCGTGCACGCATCACACCGTCATCGGTGACCCCGCGGCGAACGCCGAGGCGGTCCTGCGGATGGCCCGGGAGTGCCACGACGACGGCGTAGCGCTGGCCGTTTTCCCGGAGCTGACGCTGTCCGGTTACTCCATTGAAGACATCGTCCTGCAGGACCTGTTGCTCGACGACGTCGACAGGGCCGTCGCGGACATCGTCGCGGCCTCCGCCGAGTTGTTGCCGGTCCTGGTGGTCGGCGCGCCCGTCCGCCACCGGCACCGCATCTACAACGCCGCCGTGGTCATCCACCGCGGCGAGGTGCTCGGCGTGGCGCCGAAGTCGTACCTGCCCACCTATCGGGAGTTCTACGAGCGCCGCCAGATCGCGCCCGGCGACGACGAGCGCGGCACCATCCGGCTCGCGGGGGTCGAGGCGCCGTTCGGTCCCGATCTGCTGTTCGCCGCCTCCGACGTGCCCGGCCTCGTGCTGCACGTGGAGATCTGCGAGGACATGTTCGTGCCGATTCCGCCCAGCGCCGAGGCCGCGCTCGCGGGTGCGACGGTGCTGGCCAACCTTTCCGGTAGCCCGATCACCATCGGCCGCGCCGAGGACCGCTGCCTGCTGGCTCGTTCGGCCTCCTCTCGTTGCCTGGCCGCCTACGTGTATTCGGCTGCGGGCGCGGGCGAATCGACGACCGATCTGGCCTGGGACGGGCAGACCATGGTGTTCGAAAACGGTGTCCTGCTGGCCATGTCCGAGCGCTTTCCGATGGGGGAGCGGCGCAGCGTCGCCGACGTCGACCTCGAATTGCTTCGCTCGGAACGGCTCCGGATGGGCACGTTCGACGACAACCGGCGCCACCACCGGACGACGGCGGAGTCGTTCCGGCGCATCGAGTTCCGGCTTGACCCGCCTGGCGGCGACATCGGGCTGTGGCGTGAGATCGAGCGGTTCCCCTTCGTGCCCGCCGACCCGCAACGGCTGGAACAGGATTGCTTCGAGGGCTACAACATCCAGGTAGCCGGCCTCGAACAGCGTTTGCGCGCGCTGGATTTCCCGAAGATCGTCATCGGGATATCCGGTGGGCTGGACTCGACGCACGCGTTGATCGTCGCCGCGCGGGCGATGGACCGCGAACAACGCCCGCGCAGCGACATTCTGGCGTTCACCCTGCCGGGCTTCGCCACCGGGGACCGCACCAAGCGCAACGCGATCGAGCTGTGCCGCGCCCTGGGTGTGACGTTCGCCGAGATCGACATTCGCGAGACCGCGCAGCTGATGCTCAAGGAGATCGATCACCCGTTCTCGCGCGGTGAGAAGGTTTACGACGTCACCTTCGAGAACGTCCAGGCCGGCTTGCGCACCGACTACCTGTTCCGGCTGGCCAACCAGCGCGGTGGCATCGTGCTGGGCACCGGCGACCTGTCCGAGCTGGGCCTGGGCTGGTCGACTTACGGTGTCGGCGACCAGATGTCGCACTACAACGTCAACGGCGGCGTGCCCAAGACGCTGATCCAGCACCTGATCCGCTGGGTGATTTCCTCGCAGCAGTTCGAGTCGAAGGTCAGCGAGGTGCTGCAGTCCGTGCTCGACACCGAGATCACGCCTGAGCTGGTTCCCAGCGGCGAAGAGGAAGAGCTGCAAAGCAGCGAGGCGAAAGTCGGCCCGTTTGCGCTGCAAGACTTTTCACTGTTCCACGTGCTGCGGTATGGATTCCGGCCGTCAAAGATCGCGTTTCTGGCCTGGCATGCGTGGAGCGATTCCGAGCAAGGCAACTGGCCGCCGGGATTTCCCGAAGACAAGCGTCCGTCGTACTCGCTCAAGGAAATCCGGCACTGGCTGCAGGTATTCGTGCAGCGGTTCTACTCGTTCAGCCAGTTCAAGCGTTCGGCATTGCCCAACGGGCCCAAGGTGTCGCACGGCGGCGCGCTGTCGCCGCGGGGTGACTGGCGCGCCCCCTCGGACATGTCCGCGCGCATCTGGCTCGACGAGATCGAACGCGAAATCCCCGAGGACTAGGTGTAACCCTTCGACAGGTTGTGAACGGCGTGGTGAGCGGAAGTAGGTGAGGACCTCCGGTATCGGTGTGGTTACCACACACACCCCGATTACCGAGAGGTCCTCATGTCCCACGCTAATGCCTGTTTGACCCCACGTGGCCGGTTGCGGCTTGCTCGTTGTGTCGTCGATGACGGTTGGACGTATGCCCGAGCCGCTGAGCGGTTCCAGTGCTCGACGGCCACGACCAAGAAATGGGCCGACCGTTACCGTGCCGGCGGGCCTGAGGCCATGGTCGACCGCTCCAGTCGCCCACATCGCAGTCCAGGTCGGCTTTCTCAGCGTCGGGAGCGGCGGATCATCAAGGTGCGCTTCACGCGGCGCTGGGGCCCGCATCGCATCGCCGCCTACCTGCGGCTGGCCCGCTCGACGGTGGAGGCGGTGCTGCGCCGTTACCGCATGCCGTTGCTGCGCCATCTCGACCAGGCCAGTGGGCTGCCGGTGCGCCGGGCCAAACCGCGCCGTTATGAGCATCCGCACCCGGGGACCTGGTCCACCTCGACATCAAGAAGCTGGGCCGCATCCCCGACGGTGGCGGGCACCGCAAACTGGGACGGCAAGCCGGTCGACGTAACCGCAGCGGTGTGGGGTATGCGTTTTTGCACCATGCCGTCGATGATCATTCGCGGCTGGCCTACTCCGAGATCCTCACCGACGAACGCAAAGACACCGCAGCCGGGTTCTGGTTGCGGGCTAACGGGTTTTTCGTCGATCACGGGATCACCGTCAGGCGTGTGTTGACTGACAACGGAAACTGTTATCGGTCAAAGGCTTTCACTGATTCTCTCAGCGCGAAGATCACCCACAAACGCACCCGCCCGTACCGTCCTCAGACCAACGGGAAAGTCGAGCGGTTCAACCGCACCCTGGCCAGCGAATGGGCCTACGCGCAGACTTACCTGTCTGATGCCGACCGCGCGGCGACTTATCAGGACTGGCTGCACTACTACAATCACCATCGACCCCACACCGGCATCGGCGGAAAAACACCCATCGACCGCCTACGCGTTCACAACCTGCCAGTGAAGAACAACTAGGGCGCGGCCGCCGCGGGCAAAGCGGCTAGGACGCGTTCTGAAGCGCCTTGTCGATCGCCTCGGCGTCCGGTGCGCAATCACCGGCGCCGGGAACCAGCGTCGCCAGCGCGCCGGCCGCGCAGGCGCGGCGTAGCGCGAGTCGCCGCTCACCCGCCGAGCCGGGATTGGGCGGCCAGTTCGCGGCCAGCACACCGGCGAACACGTCGCCGGCGCCGGTGGTGTCCACCGCGTCCACCGCGGGGGAGGGCACCGAGTACTCGCCGTCGGCGCCGGCGTAGCGCGCGCCGCGCGAACCCAGGGTGACCACCAGGTGTGCTGGGCGCCAAGGCCATTCGTTGGCCTCCTCTTCGTTGGTGATCACCACGTCGGCGGCGGCCGCCAGCTCGCCCAGCGAAGCGGGATCCTGGCCGGCCGGTGAGGCGTTCACGACGACGACCGCTCCGGCCGACCGGGCGTGTTGCGCCGCCGCGATCGCCGTGTCGACCGGAATCTCCAGCTGGGTCAACAGCACATCGCAGTCGGCGACCACGCCGCGCGCGCGGTCATCGGTCAGCGTGAACCGCCCGTTGGCTCCCGGCGCCACGACGATGGTGTTCTCGGCGTTGGCATCGACGACGACGACGGCGGTGCCGCTGGGCCCGGGGATTTCCACGGCCCCGTCGAGCCCGACACCGTTGGCCCGCAGGTGGGCGCGCAACTGCTCGGCGGCCGGGTCGTCGCCGACGGCCCCGACGAACTGCACGCGCGCGCCCGCGCGCGCGGCTGCCACCGCCTGGTTGCCGCCCTTGCCGCCGGGGGCTTGTGTCATCGACGACGCCAACACCGTTTCGCCGGGCCGCGGGAGGGCGCCGACGCCCAGCGACAGATCGATGTTCACGCTGCCCACTACGCATACCCCTGCCATGGGGCCCGACGTTAGTAGCGTCGCGATGGCGATGCACACGTGGGGCACCGGCGCTTTGACGCCCAATCGCGTCACGGCAAACGCATCAATATCTCGGCGTGCGCGCGCTAGTCTGCTGCGTGAGGAGCTGGATCCCGAGAAAAGGGGCAGGCAATTGACGACCAGCGAGCTAACCGATGCCGCACCCCGCATCGAACCCGGCCCGGCTCACCAGCCCGTCACGCGTACGCGCCAGCCGCGCAGCCGTTTCCGGTTCGGCATCCAATCCAAAATCCTGATCACCATGCTGCTCTCGAGCATTTTGGGCGTCGCGGTGATCGGTCTCATCGGAGCCGTGTCCGGCCGCACCGCATTGCGGGAAGTCGAATCCGAACGGCTCATCGAGATGCGCGAGTCCCAGAAGCGGGCAGTGCAGGCGTTGTTCAGGGAGCTGACGAGTTCGCTGATCGTGCAAAGTGGCGGTTTCGGCATCAACGAAGCGACGGCGAACCTCAGCACCGCCTTCGCCCAACTGGCCAACGCGAACATCACGCCGGCCGAAGAACAGACCCTGGTCAATTACTACGAAAACGACATGATCAAACCGATCAAACGGATCACCGGTAACGCGATCGATCTCAAGGCGGTGCTGCCGAGTTCCAACGCGCAGAAATACCTTCAGGCGCACTACACCGCGGCGCCCAGGCCGACGGCCGACTCGCCGCCCGCCGAGGACGCCGGCGACGGCAGCGCGTGGTCGGCCGCCAACGCCCGCTTCGACTTTTTCCTGCGCGGCATCGTCACGCGTTTCGATTACCGGGATGCGCTCCTGCTGGACATGCAGGGCAACGTCGTCTACAGCGTCATGAAGGGTCCGGATCTGGGGACCAACATTCTCACCGGTCCCTATCGCGGATCCAACCTGCGTGGCGCCTACCAAAAAGCCGTGGCGTCCAACGATGTCGACTTCGTCTGGATCACCGACTTTCAGCAGTATCAGCCGCAACTGGACACCCCCACCGCGTGGGTGGTGTCGCCGGTCGGCATGAACGGCAAATTCGAAGGGGTCATGGCCCTGCCGGTGCCGATCGGGAAGATCAACACGATCATGACCGCCAACAAGCATTGGGAAGCCGCGGGGATGGGTCCGGCCACCGAGACCTACCTGGCCGGCCCCGACGACCTGATGCGTTCCGACTCAAGGGTATTCATCGAAGACCCGAAACAATACCGGCACGAGGCCATCGAGGCCGGCACCCCGCCCGACGTCGTGGACCGGGCCCTGCGGCTGGGGGGCACCACGTTGGTCCAGCCGGTGCCGACCGCGGGTCTTCGCGCCGCGCAGCGCGGGGAAACCGGCGTCATGAGCGCCACCGACTACACGGGCAATCGAGAGTTGGAAGCCTACGCGCCGCTGGACATCCCCAACTCCGATCTGCACTGGTCGATCCTGGCGACCCGCGACAACTCCGACGCTTTTGCGCGGCTGGGCCGGTTCAGCAAGAACCTCGTGATCGCAGTCACGGCAATGATTTTCGCCATCTGTGTGGCCTCGATGTTCGTCGCCCAGGCGGCGGTGCGCCCGGTCCGGCGCCTCGAGGAGGGAACCCGAAAGATCAGCTCCGGCGACTACGACATCAACATCCCGGTGCGCACCCGCGACGAAATCGGCGATCTCACGGCGGCTTTCAACGAGATGAGCCGCAACCTCGCGATCAAGGAGGAGCTGCTCAACGAGCAGCGCCGCGAGAACGATCGCCTGATGCTGGCCCTGATGCCCGAGTCGGTGCTGCAGCGTTATCGCGAGGGCGAGGAGACCATCGCCCAAAAACATCAGGACGTCGCCATCATCTACGCCGACATCGTCGGCCTCGACGAAATGTTCACCGAGATGCCGGAAGACGAATTGGTGGGCACCGTCGACGAACTTTTCCGGCAGTTCGATTCGGCCGCAGAATCCCTTGGTGTCGAACGGATCCGCACGTTCCACAACGGTTATCTCGCCAGCTGTGGGGTCGTCACCCCGCGACTGGACAGCATCCACCGTGCCGTGGACTTCGCCCTCGAAATCGGCCGCATCATCGATCGGTTCAACAGCCAAAGCCGCCATCAGCTGGGCCTTCGCGTCGGCGTCAACACCGGCAACGTGGTCAGCGGATTGGTGGGCCGCTCCGGCCTGGTCTACGACATGTGGGGCGGCGCGGTGAGTCTGGCCTACCAAATGCACAGCGGCGCACCGCAGGCCGGCATTTATGTCAGCTCGCAGGTGTACGAAGCGATGCGCGATGTCCGGCAGTTCACTGCGGCGGGCACGATTTCGGTCGGCGGGACCGATCAGGCCATCTACCGGTTGCTGGAGCGGTGATGAACATCTTCGGCTCGTCATGGTTCTACTGGGCGGTCGGTATCGCGATCGGATTGCCGGTCGGGATGATCCTGCTGACCGAACTACACGATGCGCTGCTGCGCAGGCAAAGCCCCCTGGCCCGGCAGGTCGGATTGCTGCGCAACTACCTGCTGCCGCTCGCCGCGCTGTTGTTGCTCCTGGTTCAGGCCTCGGGGATTCCGGCCGGCGACATCCCGGTGCGCATCCTCACCACCGTGTTCGGCCTGCTGGTGGTGGTGCTGCTGTTGTCCGGGCTCAACGCGACCGTGTTCGAGCGGGCTCCCGAAAAGAGCTGGCGCAAAAGGCTTCCCACCATCTTCATCGACGTGGCCCGCATAGCGCTGATCTGCGTTGGCCTGGCGGTGATGTCGTCGTACATCTGGGGTGTGCGGATCGGCGGGGTGTTCACCGCGTTGGGCGTCACGTCGGTCGTCATCGGTCTGATGCTGCAGAACTCGGTCGGGCAGATCGTCTCGGGCCTGTTCATGCTGTTCGAGCAACCGTTCCGGATCGACGACTGGCTCGACACCGGCACCGCGCGCGGACGCGTCGTCGAGGTGAACTGGCGCGCCGTACACATCGACACCGGCAGCGGAATCCGGATCATGCCGAACGCGGCGCTGGCCACCACGTCGTTCACCAACCTCAGTCGCCCGCCCGGGCCGCACAAAGTGGCGATCACGACGACCTTCTCCGCCGCCGACGCGCCCGACCGGGTGTGCGCGGTGCTGTCGCGGGTGGCCCGGGCGCTGCCACAGCTCAAGCCCGGCAGCGTGCCTCGCTCGGTGCCCGTGGGCGCCGGCGAGTATCGCACGACGATCGGGTTGGACTCACCCGCCGACGCCGGCGCCGCGACGGCCACGTTCCTGCGGTGGGCCTGGTACGCCGCCCGACGGGAGAATCTGCACCTCGACGACGCCGATGACGACTTCTCGACGGTCGAACGCGTGGAGCACGCGCTGCACGAGGTGGTGGCGCCGGCGCTGCGGCTCAGCACCGAAGAACAGCGGTCATTGCGCTCCTCGGCGCGAATCGTCCGATACGGCACCGACGAGCTCGTGGAGGACGCCGGACAGGTGCCCACGGCGATGACGTTCCTGGTGGCCGGCCGGGTGCAGCTCACCGCCACCGCCGACGACGGGACGGTCGTGCCCATCAGCACCCTGTCCGAGGGGGCGTTCCTCGGACTGACGGCGTTGACCCGCCAACCCAACCTGGCCAGCGCGTATGCGGTCGAAGAGGTCACGGCGCTCGAAATCGACCGAGAACACATCGAGCATCTCGTGATGCGCGCACCGGCGCTGCTGCAGAACTTCGGCACCATCCTCGAGGAGCGGCGCAGCAAGGTGCGCACCGCCCGGCGCGGCGAGCGCGTCGGGTAGATCGGCCCGCGTCACCCGGGCTTTTGCGGCCGGATACCCTGGTTCAATGAGTCTGCAGGCACCATTGCGCAGCGGAGCGGCCCAACAGCGGGAGCCTGATTTGCGCCGGGAGGTGCACGACGCCGCCCGCCGCGCCCGCGTCGCCTCCCGTGTGCTGGCATTGTTGCCGACCGTCGCCAAAGACCAAGCGCTGCGCTCGGCGGCCGACGCCGTCACCGCCCACGCGGAATTGATCCTGTCCGCCAACGCCGAAGACGTCGAGGCCGCCCGCGCCGCCGGAACGCCGACCGCGATGCTCGACCGACTGGCCTTGGATACCAAGCGAGTTGAGGGCATCGCGGCGGGCCTGCGTCAGGTCGCCGGGCTCCCCGATCCCGTCGGGGAGGTGTTGCGCGGCTACACGCTGCCGAACGGGCTGCAGCTGCGCCAGCAGCGGGTCCCGCTCGGCGTCGTCGGAATGATCTACGAGGGCCGACCCAACGTGACCGTCGACGCGTTCGGCTTGGCGTTGAAGTCCGGCAACGCCGTGCTGTTACGCGGCAGCTCGTCGGCGACCCGGTCCAACCAGGCGCTGGTGCAGGTGTTGCGGGCGTCGCTGGTCAGCGAGGACCTGCCGGCCGATGCGGTGCAGCTGCTTTCGTCCGACGACCGCGCCACGGTGACGCATCTGATCCAGGCGCGTGGCCTGGTCGACGTGGTGATCCCGCGCGGCGGAGCCAACCTGATCAACGCAGTGGTCCGCGACGCGCAGGTGCCCACGATCGAAACCGGGGTCGGCAATTGTCACGTATACGTCCACGAGGGCGCCGATCTGGACGTCGCGGAGCGGATCCTGCTGAATTCCAAGACGCGTCGGCCGAGCGTCTGCAACGCCGCGGAGACGCTGCTCGTCGACGCCACGATCGCCGAGGAGGCGTTGCCGCGTCTGGTGACCGCCCTGCAAGACGCCGGCGTGACCGTGCATGGGGGCTTTTCCCAGGACGCACACGAGGACGATCTGCGGCGCGAGTACTTGTCGATGGACATCGCGGTGGCGGTGGTCGACGGTATCGACGCCGCGATCGCCCACATCAACGAGTACGGCACCGGCCACACCGAGGCCATCGTGACCACCAATATGGCTGCGGCGCAACGGTTTACCGACGCTATCGACGCCGCGGCGGTGATGGTGAACGCGTCCACGGCGTTCACCGACGGGGAGCAATTCGGTTTCGGAGCCGAAATCGGCATCTCCACCCAGAAATTGCACGCCCGCGGTCCCATGGGGCTGCCCGAACTGACCTCGACCAAATGGATCGCGTGGGGAGACGGACAGACGCGTCCGGCCTGAGATCCCCGTGCAGAAAGCGTTTTAGGAGAACCGATTGTGAGTGTGCCCGCCCGGTCAAAGCCGCTGTTCGAGGACATCGACGACGTCTCGCGGCGGTTGGCCGAGACCGGCTACCTGCCCGACACCGCCACCGCGACGGCCGTGTTCCTGGCCGACCGCCTCGGCAAGCCGTTGTTGGTGGAGGGCCCGGCCGGCGTGGGCAAGACCGAATTGGCCCGCGCCGTGGCCCAGGCCACGGGGTCGGGCCTGGTGCGCCTGCAGTGCTACGAGGGGGTCGACGAGGCCCGCGCGCTCTACGAATGGAACCACGCCAAGCAGATTTTGCGCATCCAGGCCGGCTCCGGGGACTGGGACCAGACCAAGGACGACGTGTTCAGCGAGGAGTTCCTGCTGCAGCGTCCGCTGCTGACCGCCATTCGGCGCACCGAGCCCACGGTGCTGCTCATCGACGAGACCGACAAGGCCGACATCGAGATCGAGGGCCTGCTGCTGGAGGTGTTGTCCGACTTCGCCGTGACCGTGCCCGAACTGGGCACGATCACCGCCGAGCGCACGCCCCTGGTGGTGCTGACCTCCAACGCGACCCGCGAACTGTCCGAGGCGCTCAAGCGTCGCTGCCTGTTCCTGCACATCGACTTTCCCAGCCCCGATTTGGAACGCCGCATCCTGTTGTCCCGCGTTCCCGAGCTGCCCGCACACCTGGCCGAGGAGCTGGTGCGCATCATCGGCGTGCTGCGCGGGATGCAACTCAAGAAGGTGCCGTCCATCGCCGAGACCATCGACTGGGGCCGCACGCTGCTCGCGCTGGGCCTGGACACCATCGACGACGCGGTCGTCGCCGCCACACTGGGCGTGGTGCTCAAGCATCAATCCGACCAACAGCGCGCGGCCGGCGAGCTGCGGCTTAACTAGGAACACCGCCATGGCCGCCCGCCGCATACGCCCCTCCCGGCCGCTCGCCCCGCACGGGCTGCCCGGGCACCTGGTCGGCTTCGTGGAAGCGCTTCGGGCAGCGGGGATTTCGGTCGGCCCGTCGGAGACGGTGGACGCCGGCCGGGTGATGGCCACCCTCGGTCTGGGCAACCGCGAGGTGCTGCGCGAGGGGATCGCGTGCGCGGTGTTGCGCCGGTCGGATCATCGCGAAACGTATGACGCCATGTTCGACCTGTGGTTCCCGGCGGCGCTGGGCGCGCGCGCGGTGGTCGCCGAGGACGAGGCCGACGACACCCCAGACGACAACGCGTTGCCACCCGACGACGTCGAGGCGATGCGCCAGATGCTGCTGGATCTGCTGGCCGACAACCCCGATCTGGCCGACATGGACGAGCGCCTGGTGGCGATGATCGCCCGCATCGTAGAGGCCTACGGGAAATACAGTTCCAGCCGGGGCCCGTCCTTCTCGTCCTACCAGGCGCTCAAGGCGATGGCCCTGGACGAACTCGAGGGCAAGCTGCTGGCCGGGCTGCTCGCCTCCTACGGCGACGAACCCACACCCACACAGGAGGAGATCGCCAAAGCCCTTGCGGCGCAGCGGATCACCCAGCTGCGCAAGATGGTCGACGCTGAGACCAAGCGGCGGACCGCGGAGCAACTGGGCCGCGATCACGTCCAGATGTACGGCATACCCCAGCTTTCCGAGAACGTCGAATTCCTGCGCGCCTCCGGCGAGCAGCTGCGCCAGATGCGCCGGGTGGTCGCGCCGTTGGCGCGGACCCTGGCGACCCGGCTGGCCGCGCGCCGGCGGCGCAGCCGCGCCGGGTCGATCGATCTCCGCAAGACGCTGCGCAAGTCGATGTCCACGGGCGGGGTGCCGATCGACGTGGTGCTGGCCAAGCCGCGCCCCGCCCGGCCCGAACTGGTGGTGCTGTGCGACGTCTCCGGCTCGGTCGCCGGCTTCAGTCACTTCACCCTGCTTCTGGTACACGCTCTGCGCCAACAGTTCTCGCGCGTTCGCGTGTTCGCGTTCATCGACACCACCGACGAAGTGACCCACATGTTCGGGCCCGAGGCCGACCTGGCCGTGGCCATCCAGCGGATCACCCGCGAGTCGGGCGTCTACAGCCGCGACGGCCATTCCGACTACGGCAACGCGTTTGCGTCTTTCGTGCAGGCGTTCCCGAACGTGCTCTCCCCGCGCACCTCGCTGTTGGTGCTGGGGGATGGCCGCACCAACTACCGCAACCCGGAAACCGAGCTGCTGTCGCACATGGTGACCGCCAGCCGGCACGCACACTGGCTGAACCCCGAGCCCAAGCATCTGTGGGGAAGCGGCGACTCGGCGGTGCCGCGCTATCAAGAGGTCATCGCCATGCACGAATGCCGGTCCGCCAAGCAGTTGGCCGCGGTGATCGACCAGCTGCTGCCCGTGTGAGGTCGCTGCTGCCCGTGTGAGGCCACGGCTGCCCGTGGGAGGTCCTGGCCGCACCTCTTGTCACACCAGTCACGGCAGTCTCCGTCCGAGACGACACTGCTTGCGCCCACCTCCGAGCGACAAGCCGGCCCGCCTCCGGTGTTGTCGCTCGGAGGTGGGCACAAGGCATGCGACCCCGAGCGGGGACTGATGGGGCGCATGTGACGACAGCTCGGACAGGCCCTGATCACCGCCTCAAGTAAGCTGGCACATCGTGCAAAAGCAGCTTCGCAGGTTAGGAGTGATGGGTGGGACGTTCGACCCCATCCATTACGGCCACCTGGTTGCCGCCAGTGAGGTCGCCGACCTGTTCGACCTCGACCAAGTCGTGTTCGTGCCCAGCGGCCAGCCCTGGCAGAAGGACCGCGACGTCTCCGCCGCCGAGGACCGCTATCTGATGACGGTGATCGCCACGGCGTCCAATCCCCGGTTCTCGGTGAGCCGGGTCGACATCGACCGCGCCGGCCCCACCTATACCAAGGACACGCTGCGCGACCTGCGCGCGCTGAACCCGGATTCCCAGCTGTTCTTCATCACCGGCGCCGACGCGCTGGAATCCATCCTGTCCTGGCAAGGCTGGGAGGAACTGTTCGACCTGGCCCGCTTCGTCGGCGTCAGCCGCCCCGGCTACGAGTTGAGCCACGACCACATCACCGGCGTCCTGGGCGAGCTCGCCGATGACGCGTTGACGCTCGTCGAGATTCCGGCGCTGGCGATTTCGTCGACCGACTGCCGCCGCCGCGCCGAGGAGCACCGTCCGCTGTGGTACCTGATGCCCGACGGCGTCGTGCAGTACGTCTCCAAGCGGCGGCTCTACAGCAAGCCGGGCGGCGAGGAGCCCAGGTGAGCGCCACGCGGGAAGCCATCGACATGGCGACGGTGGCCGCCGGCGCCGCCGCCGCGAAGCTCGCCGACGACGTCGTCGTCATCGACGTCTCCGCCCAGCTCGCCATCACCGACTGCTTCGTGATCGCCTCGGCGTCCAACGAGCGACAGGTCAACGCCATCGTCGACGAGGTCGAGGAGAAAATGCGCAAGGCGGGCTACAAACCCGCGCGGCGCGAGGGCACCCGCGAAGGCCGCTGGACGCTGCTGGACTATCGCGACATCGTCGTCCACATTCAGCACCAGGACGACCGCGACTTCTATGCCCTGGACCGGTTGTGGAGCGACTGCCCGGTGGTGCCGGTGGACCTGGACGAGCGCGGCGGGGACTCCGAAGACTCGAGCGCGCAATGAAGATTCGTCGGCTGATCATGTTGCGGCACGGGCAAACCGAGTTCAACGCCGGCAGCCGGATGCAGGGCCAGCTGGATTCCGAACTCAGCGAACTCGGACGGGCGCAGGCCATCGCCGCCGCCGAGGTGCTGGGCAAGGTGCAGCCGTTGCTGATCGTGTCGTCGGACCTGCATCGCGCCTACGACACCGCGGTCAGGCTGGGGGAGGTGACCGGCTTGGCGATCCGGGTGGATCAGCGGCTGCGGGAGACGCATCTGGGTGACTGGCAGGGATTGACCCATACCGAGGTCGACGCGCAGGCCCCCGGCGCCCGATTGGCCTGGCGCGAAGACGCCACCTGGGCCCCGCATGGCGGCGAAAGCCGGGTGGACGTCGCGGCGCGCAGCGTGCCGTTGGTCGCCGAACTGGCCGCCGCCGAGCCGGAATGGGGTGATCCCGACGGGCCGGACCGCCCGGTGGTGCTGGTGGCCCACGGCGGGCTGATCGCCGCGCTGTCGGCCGCGTTGTTGAAGCTTCCCGTCGGCAACTGGCCGGTTCTGGGTGGCATGGGCAACGCCAGCTGGGTTCAGCTTTCCGGCCATTCCGGCGACGAGGACGACGAATTCGAGAGCATCCGCTGGCGTCTGGACGTATGGAACGCCTCGGCACAGGTGTCCAACGATGTCCTCTGAACAACGTCCCACACTGCTGATCTTCGCCGACTCGCTGGCCTACTATGGCCCCACCGGCGGCCTACCAGCCGACGATCCCCGCATCTGGCCGAACATCGTTGCCGCCCAATTGGATTGGGATGTGGAACTGATCGGTCGCATCGGCTGGACGTGTCGGGACGTCTGGTGGGCGGCAACCCAGGACCCGCGGGCGTGGGCGGCGCTACCGCGCGCGGGAGCCGTCATCTTCGCCACCGGCGGCATGGATTCGCTGCCGTCGGTGCTGCCCACCGCGCTGCGTGAGCTGATCCGCTACGTGCGACCGCCGTGGCTGCGACGGTGGGTGCGCGACGGCTACGGGTGGCTGCAGCCCAGGCTCTCCCCGGTGGCCAGGCCCGCCCTGCCGCCGCACCTGAGCGCCGACTATCTCGAACAGACTCGTGGGGCAATCGATTTCAACCGCCCCGGGATCCCGATCGTGGCCTCGCTGCCGTCGGTGCACATCGCCGACACCTACGGCCGGGCCCACCACGGTCGGGCGGGGACCGTGGCCGCCATCACCGCGTGGGCGCAAAGCCACGATGTACCGCTGGTCGATCTCAAAGCCGCTGTCGCAGAACACGTGATGAACGGACGGGGAAACCCCGACGGAATCCATTGGAATTTCGAGGCCCACCAGGCGGTCGCGGAGCTGATGCTCAAGGCGCTCGCCGAGGCCGGCATCTCGAACGAGAAACCCCGCGGGTAGCGCTCGTGACTGTCGTGGTGGTGACCGACTCGTCGGCCCGTCTGCCGGCCGACCTGCTCGACAAGTGGGGGATACGTGTTGTGCCCCTGCACATCCTGCTCGACGGCACCGACCTGCGTGACGGCGTGGACGACATTCCGGGTGACATCCACAAGCTGGCGGCGACCACCGCGGCGGCGACCCCGGCCGAACTCGCCGACGCGTACCAACAGGCGCTGGCCGACAGCGGCGCCGATGGTGTGGTGGCCGTGCACATTTCGTCGGCGCTGTCGGGAACCTGCCGGGCCGCCGAGCGCACCGCGGCCGACCTGGATCCCAACGTGCGGGTCATCGACTCCAAATCGGCGGCGATGGGCACCGGATTCGTTGCCCTGGCCGCCGCCCGGGCGGCGGCCACGGGCGGTGACCTGAACACCGTCGCGGATGCTGCCCGCGAGGCCGTGGCCCGCGGACACGCCTTCATCGTGGTGCACCGGCTGGACAACCTGCGCCGCAGCGGCCGCATCGGGGGCGCCAAGGCCTGGCTGGGCACCGCGTTGGCGCTCAAACCGTTGTTGCGTATCGATGACGGGAAACTCGTTCTGGCCCAACGGGTCCGGACTATCAGTCACGCGACGGAGGCGATGATCGACCGGGTCTGCCAGGTCGTCGGCGACGGCACCGCAGCCCTGGCGGTGCACCACGTCAACAACCCGGACGGCGCCACCGAGGTGGCGACGGCGCTGGGCAAGCGGCTACCGGCGTGTGAGCCCGCGATCGTCACCGAGCTGGGACCGGTGCTGGCGCTGCACGTCGGCGCGGGCGCGGTCGCGGTGAGCGTGGCGCTCGCCGAAGCTTAGTGGCGATCGCAAGCGCGGCGTAGCCGGGCGCTGCGGGTCGCCACCATCGGCCTAGGCGCTGACCGGCCGTCGCGCGTTGTCGCCGCGCGGGTGAACAACCTGCGGCCACCAGAACCACCGCCCGAGCAGGGTAGCGATCGACGGCATCAGCAGTGTGCGCACGATCAGCGTGTCGAGCAGCAGACCGATGCAGACCGTCGACCCGAACTGACCGAGCACGCGCAGATCGCTCCCCAGCATGGACGCCATGGTGAACGCGAACACCAGACCCGCGGCCGTCACCACCCCACCGGTCCCGGCCATCGACCGAATGATCCCGGTCTTGAGGCCGTGATGGATCTCTTCCCTGAACCGGGACACCAGCAGCAGGTTGTAGTCGGATCCCACGGCCAACAGGATGATGACCGCCAGCGCCATCACGATCCAGTGGATATTGATGCCGAACAAATCCTGCCAAATCAGCACGGACAGACCGAAAGACGCCGCGATCGAGCTGGCAGCGGTGCCGACGATGACCAGCGCGGCCACCACGCTTCGGGTCAGCAGCAGCATGATCATGAAGATCAGCGTCAGTGACGCGATGACGGCGATCATCAGGTCGTACTTCTCACCGTCAGCCATGTCCTTGAACGTCGCGGCGGTTCCGCCGAGATACACCTTGGCGTCGGCCAGCGAGGATTGCTTCAGCGCCTCCTGCGCGGCGGTGCGTTCGGCCGCCACCCGTTCGATTCCCTCCGGCGTCATCGGATCGTCCTGGTGGGTGATGAAGAATCGCGCCGACTTACCGTCCGGCGACAAGAACATGCGCAGACCCGTCTGGAAGTCGGGGTTGTCAAAGGCTTCTGGTGGCAGGTAGAAGAAGTCGTCGTTCTTCGACTGATCAAAGCTCTGACCCATGACGATCCCGGTGTTGCTCATCGCCTCCATCTGGTCGATCATCGCCTTGAACGTCTGATAGAGCGTCAGCGTGATGCCTCTGGTCGTTTTCAAAGTGGCGATCAGCGTGGGAAACAGCTCGGTCAGGTCGCGTGACGCTTTGGCGGTGTGCGTGATGTCGGTCGTCAAATAGTGGAACTGCTCGGCCAATTGGTCGAACCCGTCGAACGTGTCGAACAAAGATCGCAGCCCGATGCACACGGGAATGTCGTAGCAGTGCTTCTCCCAGTAGAAGTACGTGCGGACCGGCCGGAACGTGTCGTCGAAATCGGCGATGTGGTCGCGCAGGCTGTCGGTGATCTGCGACGTCACCTGCGTGGTCTTGGCGCTGTCGTCGGCGGCGTTGGCCAAATCGAGCGACACCTCGTACTGGCGCTGCGTGGTGTCGATTTGGGTCTGCAAGTCATCAGCCATTTTGAGGATGTCGTTCATGCGCTCCTTGAGAAAGCCCATGTTCTGCATCGTCGTCTGGCTCTGGACGCTGTTCTGGAACGGAATCGAGCTGTGCTGAATCGGGATGCCCAGCGGCCTGGTGATGTCCTGAACCATGGCGATGCCGAGCGTGCGCATCTCGTTTTTCGCCACCCGGTCCAATACCAGCATGTCGGCCGGGTTTCGCATGTCATGGTTGGATTCGACCATCAACAAGTCGGGGTTCATCCGGGCCTCGGAGAAGTGCCGATTCGCGGCTTCTTGCCCTTGATTGGCGGGGGCTGACAACGGCAGGTAGTGACGGTCGTTGTAGCTGGGCTTGAAGCCCGGCAGTGCCACCATGCCGACCAGGACGATGGCGGCGCTGACGGCCAAAATCGGTGCGGGCCAACGCACTACCGCGGTGCCCACCCGGCGCCACAGTCGCCCTCGCTTCGCCTGCCTTTCGAAGAAGTGGAAGCGACTGCCGACGAAGACGACCGCGGGGCCGAGGGAAAGCCCGGCGAGCACCACGACCAGCATGCCGATCGCCACCGGCGCGCCCATGGTGTTGAACCAGGGCAGGCGGGTAAAACTCAGGCAGTAGGTCGCTCCCGCGATCGTCAGTCCGGAGCCCAGGACGACCGGGGCGACGCCCTTGAATGTGGTGTAGTAAGCCGTTTCTCGGTCCTCACCGGCGGCCAACGCTTCTTGATATCGCCCGACGAGGAAGATGCCGTAGTCAGTTCCCGCGGCGATCGCCAGCATGGTGAGGATGTTGGCGGCGAACGTGGTGAGCCCGAATGCGTTGTTATAGGCCAGAACCGCGACGACGCCCCGCGCACACGCCAGCGCCACGAAGGTCATGAAAAGCTGGATCAGCGTCGTGACGATCGACCGGTAGACCAGCAGCAGCATGATCGCGATCGCGCCCAGAGTGAACAGCGTGATCTTGGCCAGGCTGGCGTTACCGATGATGTGCATGTCGTCGGATAGCGCCGCGGGGCCGGTGACATAGGCCTTCACGCCGGGTGGCGCCTTGTTCTCATCGATCACCTTGCGGACGGCGTCCACGGAGTCGTTGGCCTGCGTGGTGCCCTGATTACCGGCGAGGTTCACCTGCACGTACGCGCCCTTGGCGTCGGCGCTCTGCGCTCCCGCAGCGGTCAGGCGGTCGCCCCAGAAGTCCTGGATGTGCTGGATGTGCGCGGGATCCTTGCGCAGGTCTCGGATCAGCTTGTCGTAGTACTTGTGCGCGTCCGGGCCCAGCGGCTGCTGACCCTCCAGGACGATCATCACGGTGCTGTTCGAGTTGAATTCGTGGAAGTTACTGCCCAGCCGCATCATCGCCTTCATCGACGGCGCGTCCAGGGGAGTCATCGGCGCCGAATGCGCCTCGCCGACCACTTCCAGGGAGGGGACCAGGACGTTCACCAAGACGGTGATCACTAACCAGCCCAGGATGATCGGGATCGCAAAGATGCGGATCGCGTGGGGGAGGTAGGGGCGGTGGCCGCGCTCGGCCTTCGACAGGCCGCGAGTGCTGATCGGGCCGGTGGCTGCGTCGTCTTCGGCGCTTCTGGCGCCGGAATCGGTCTCGTTGTTCACATTGCTCATGCGGACTTCACCAGGCAGAAGGTCTGGGCGTTATGGCCGTCGGAGTTCTGGTTGTCGCGGACGACGCCGTCCACGGTGATCTTGCAGTTGATCGTGGGGCCGTTGCTTTGCGCCATGATGTTGGCGCTCACCGAGGGCAACGTGGTCGAGATCGTCGTCGACCACGGCAGCGGCGCGTTGTCGACCTGATGCGTGTTGGCGTTCTCGTCCCAATAGTTGATGTTTGCCGTGGTGCCCGGGGCGCCGGAAATCTCGTAGACGACGACCTTCGGGTTGAACTGCACGATTTCGATCCCCTTGCCGGCGTTCGCGTTGAGATCTTCCGAGCCGAAGAGCTTGTGCAGCCGTGACACCACGAGTGCAGACAAAGCCAAAACGACCACCAGCAGCAGCGGGATCCACGCCTTTTGCAGCACGCGGGTCAAGACACCGGGGCGAGGACTTGATTTCGGATCAGCCATCACCCGACCGCCTTTCGCCCACCGCTTCGGGCCTCGCCGCAAAGCTCACCAACCATCGCCGACGACATCGATGTCAACGGAAAATTTGCTCAGCTAGGCATCCTAACCATAGTGCACGCAAGCGTTCCTCCTGGGGCGGCCGGCTGTGGCGAACGGCATAGGCCCTATCGGGCGAGCCGGCCGGTGACCGGCGGCAAATCCGCCAGCGTCACGATGCCCGGCCTGGCCGCCACCACCGCCGGGACGGCGTTGGTCACCGGCATCGCGGTGTAGATCATTCCCAATCCCATGAACCCGGGCTCCGTCCAGTCCTTGGGCGGCAGGCAGTGCAGAACCGTGCGCATGTTGGGCAGGCCGAACACCTGAATGACGTGCCCGTGCTCGAGTGGTTTGGGCGGGACGACATGGTTGCCCATGGTCCAGTTGAACCCGACGCTGACGACGTTGCGATCGCCGACCCAGCCGCGGTGGTAGCCGTAGACGCTGCCGACGGTTCCGGCGGGAATCTTCATGAACCCCAGATCCGAGTCGCCGGTCGCCGCGGTGAACGTGACGTCGAAGGTCATCTTGTCCAGCTTCGCGCCGATCTCGTCGGCCATCATCGCGGCCGACTCGGCGAAGACCTCGCTCTCCCGGCGCACACTGTCGGCCAGCCCCGGGGTGTCGGGGTCTTGCGAGAACCCCATGGCGGTTTGGGTTTCGGCCGATTCGTAGGTCGAGCAGTCCACCGACTCGGTGATGCGAATCTCGTCGACGCGCTCGCACGAGGCGGACAGCACCATGCCGACCATGTTGGTCATGCCCGGGTGCGCGCCGCTGCCGAAGATCGTCGAATTGCCGCGTCGGCAGGCGTCTTCGATTCGCTTGCGGTCCTGCGGCGTCTGCTTGCCGCCGGTGATCCAGGCCGCGCTGGTGCACACGTTGACCCCCGATTCCAGCAGCCGCACCAGCTCGTCGATGTCGGGCCACAACGGGTTGTAGCAACACGCGTCGGCGCCCAGGGCGATCAGCGCGTCGATGTCGTTGGTGGCCTGCACCCCGGTCGGCTCCGGCCAGCCCGCCAATTCGGCGGCGTCGACCCCGACCTTCTCCTCGCCGTGGGCGTACACGCCGACGAGTTCCATGTCGGGCCGCCCGATGATGGCGTGCAGCGAGCGCCGCCCGATGTTCCCGGTCGTCCACTGGATGACGCGTAGGGGACGGTCAGTGCTGGTTGCGCTCATCGTGGCTCCTTTGCCGCTGCGGGGGTGGAACCATTATGCGAAGCGCGCTACCGGCCGGCGCGCGCGCGTCCACCGGGCGGGCTCAGGCGTCCAAACGGGCGAATTGGTGTTGGCTGTACTGCTCCACGCAGGCGGCGCGCCGGATCTTGCCACTTGTCGTGGTCGGAATGGACCCGGGCGGTACCAGGACGAGGTCCCCGACATTCACGCCGTGGTTATTGGAAATCGCCGAGGTGACGTCGGTTTTGATGGAGGTGAGCCAGTGCCTGACGTCGTGGGTCTCCCCGCTGGAATCGCCACGCTTCTTCAGCTCGATGACCGTGACCAGCTTCTCGGTGCTGTTCACCGGCACCGAGATCGCCGCGACCCGACCACCCGTGATCTCTTGGACCGTCGCCTCGATGTCCTCGGGATAGTGGTTGCGCCCGCGGATGATCAGCAGGTCCTTCATGCGGCCGACAATGAACAGCTCGCCGGAGTGGATGAAACCCAGGTCGCCGGTCCTCAGCCAGGGACCGTCGGGCGTCCCCGGTGACGGGTCGACGAGCGTGGCGCCGAAGCATCGCTGCTCGGCCGGCGTTTTGCGCCAGTATCCGTCGGCGACGTTCTCGCCATGCACCCAGATCTCGCCGACCGCGTCGGGCGGGCATTCGCGGCTCGTCTCGCTGTCGACGATCCGGAGCATGGGCGACTGCGGCACCCGGTACTTGACGAGCGCCGTCGCTTTCGCGGTCGCCGTTCCCCTTCCGGGTGCGCACGGCCGAACGCGGCCCGCCCCGAGCTCTTCGGCGTCGAAGTGGCCCGCCGGCGCGGATTCACTCCAGGTGCCGGTCGCCACGAAGACGGTCGCCTCGGCCAAGCCGTATGAGGGACGCATCATGTGGTCCCGGAAATTGAAGTGCGCGAACCGATCCACGAAGCGGTGCAGGGTGGCCGCCTCGACACGCTCCGCGCCGCTGATGATGCCCAGCACGTCGCCGAGGTCCAGGCCGGCCAGGTCTTTGTCGGTGGTCTTGCGGGCGGCCAGGTCGAAGGCGAAGTTGGGCGCCGACGACCAGGTGTGCGGATGTTCGGCCAGCGTTCGCATCCACCTGGCCGGCCTCTCCAAGAACGCGACCGGACTCGTCAGCTCGGCGCGGTGGCCGCTCAGGATGGGCGCGCAGACGCCCAGCACCAGACCCATGTCGTGGTAGAAGGGCAACCACGACACGATCGTGGCCTCGGTCGGAAACTTGGTTCCGAAGTCCACGAAGAAGCTGCGCATCAGCTGTTCGAAATTGGCCTCGAGGTTTCGATGCGAAATCATCACCCCGGTCGGCGTTCGGGTCGAACCCGAGCTGTACTGCAAATACGCGACGGTCGGCAAATCATCCGTCGGAACGTTTGCTTCGCCCTCGACATCGAGGTTCATCGAATCGATTTCGACGATCTTGGGGACATCGTCCATGCGTGCCCGGTCGACGTATTCGGCGACATCCTCCGCGACGTCGGACGTCGTGAGAACCACCGACGGCGACGTGTCGGCGAGGACCGCGCTGACCCGCGCATCACTGGAACCGCGATGCGGCAGCGGCAGCGGCACGGCGATGAGCCCGGCCTGCATAGACCCCAGGAACGCCGCGATGTAATCCAGGCCCTGGGGCGCCAGGATCACCGCCCTGTCGCCGACCGACCCGTGCGGGCCGAGGTCCCGTGCCACATTGAGTGTGCGGCGCGAGACTTGCGACCACGTGAGCGTCTCGCGCACACCGTCCCAGTCGTGCTGGTAGTCGGTGAACGTGTAGGCAACGTCGTGGGGCCGCAGGCTGGCGCGTCCGTGCAGCATGGCGAGGATCGACGACTGAGACATAGGCGCGCTCAGTCGGTAACTTCGCTTGCGCCGTGCGAGAACACGGACGTGGCACCTGCGAGGATCTGCGAGAGCGGGTCGGCGTCGCCGCCGAAGGTCGCCTGGTTGGCCGGCGCGGTGACCTCCGCCGGGTCGAAGCCGTGCACCGGGTCCACCTGAACCGGGGCGGTCGACGGGTCGTCGTTTCGCGAGTAGCCCGCATTCACGCGGGGAATCAGGATCGCGTCGAGCTTGTTCAGCGTGTCCTCGTCAATCCCGACGTATTTCAGCGGCATGACCAGCGGAAGGTGCTTTTCCGGAACCATGATCGTCGTGTCTTTCGCGCCCCTGGAGTTGATCGTCGTCCTGATGTTCTGCGGCGGCACCATGCTCGGGTTCGTGAAGGCCACCGCCGTGTGACCGGTGGCGAGGCCGAGCAGCGTGTTGGCGAGCGCGAACATGTTGTCCGGCCGGTCGGGGAAGTCCGCGATCGAGTCGTACGCGGCCACGAACCTGTTTGTGTCGTACTGGCTCTCATACGGCGGCGGCATGGTGTAGTCGAGCGCGGGGACGACGCTGCCGACCGGGAACATGGCGGTCAGGAAACTCTGACCGAAGGCGTGACGCCCGATCGGATCGCCGAACGTGGCGAAGTTGAGCTTGTCGGGCGGGGGAGCGGTCGGGTCGTTCGCCAGCCGAGCCTGCACGCCGTCGACCACGAACGCGCCCTCCGACAAGCCGATCGCCGTACCCGGGCGGCCGGTGCGGATCGCCGCATCGAGGTTGTCGATTCCCACGTCCACCGACTCGCCGACGCTGGGGCCGTCCGCGCCCAGCCCCGGGAACTGCTCATCGAGCTTGCCGATGCCCGGGAAGAGCCGCTCCAGCACGTGCCCCTGAACCTGGCCCGCCGGGTAACGGACGATTTCGCGCTTCTGACCGGGGAACCATTGGGCGCCCTCCTGACGGATGTACTCGTCGTAGGGGATGCCCAGAACGTGAGCGCCGCCGAGCGCGAACGCAGTCTGGTCGCCCGGGGCCCCCGGAGTCGGCGGACCGCCGATGGGCGACTCGTCGGCGGTCGCGGTATTGACGCCGAAACACCCTGTGGCACCGACGGTTACCAGCGCCGTCACTCCCGCGAGTAGTTTCTTCATCCCTACTCCTGACCGCTCGAATTCGCCTCGTAGTCTCACATACATCATGTGCAGGTGCTAACCGGGCCGCGGCTCGGCGCGTCCATCCAGTGACGGTTTTGGCGACGGCACGCCCCCCTGTGACGGCCACCAGTTCGCCCGTCCGACCAGCGCGGCGATGGCGGGAACGGTGATGGTGCGCACCAAGAAGGTGTCCAGCAATATGCCCACCCCGATCACGAAACCGCCCTGGACCACGGTGCTGATGCTGGAGAACAAAAGGCCACACATCGAGGCCGCAAAGATCAGACCCGCCGCGGTGATCACGCCGCCCGTCGAGCCCAGCGTCCGGATGATGCCGTAACGCATGCTGTGTCCAGACTCCTCGCGCATTCGCGAGACGAGCAGCATGTTGTAGTCGGCCCCCACCGCGACCAACACCACGAATGCCAGCGGGGGCACACTCCAATGCAATTGCTGGCCCAATAGATATTGAAATACCAGCACGCCGATGCCCACCGCCGACAAATACGAAATGACCACGGAAGCAACCAGATACAGCGGCGCGACAACCGCGCGCAGCAGGGCGATCAAGGTTAAAAGGACGACGATGAGCGTCACCGCGATGATGAACCGGATATCGTGCTGGTAGTAGTCACGCGTGTCCTTCAGCGCGACGGTATATCCGGCCATCGACACGGTGGCGTCCGCCAACGCGGTATTCGGCTGCGCTCCACGAGCCGCCGCGATGATCGCGTTGACCTGATCCATGGCTTCCGTGCTGAACGGATTCAGTTTGGTTTGAACCAAATACCGCACCGAGTGGCCGTCCGGCGAAATGAAGACCTTGGCCGCCTTCTGAAACTGCTCCAATTGCAGCAGCTGGGGCGGGATATTGAACCCGGCCATTGCCGGATGTGCCGCATCGCGTTTCAGTGACAACAGAAACGCCGCCGACTCGTTGAGTCCGCTACCGAGCTGCTTGAGTTGGTCGACGAGTTGAGCAACGGCGTCGGCCACCTGGCGGCTGCCACCGGCCAATCGGTTCGCGCCGTCTTGCACAGTGTTCAGATTCGTTTGCATGCCACCGGGTTTGTCCAACCCCATGGAGTGCAACACCTTGGTGAGCTTGGCCAGCGAGGCGCGCACGCGGTCGGTCGACGCCTTGAGCGTCCGTTTGTCCGGGGACTCCTGCAGTCGATGGGCCAACTCGTTGATCGCATCGAGGTCCGCTTGGTTTTGCGGGCCGACCAGTTGCTCGAACGCCCCGCGGGTGTCGCTGCACGACGGATCGGCATCGCATCGCGGGTTGCCCTGCAGCGCCGCCAGCACCGGGCCTATCCAGGCGAAGACGTTCTTGGCCGCCGAGAAGTTCCAACCCATGGAATTGCTGATCGCGTTGACATGGTCGACGAGCTGGGCCGTGAGGTCGACCTGTTTCACCAGCGCGTCGCCGCTGTACTGGTTCTTCGCCGACGCGAAGGCGCTCTCCAGTTCCTGCACACTCGCGGCGAGCTGGACGACCTGGCCTCGCACGTTGCCGAGGTTGTCGGCCAGCGTGCCCGCGCCGGCGACCAACCGGTTGAGGTCGCCTGTGTGATCTTTGATCAGGGTGGACCCGTCCGCCAGCAGGGTGCCGATGGCACCGGCCTGATACGTCGCCCGGAATTGTTCCGGCACATTGCCGGTCGGGCGCGTGATGCCGCTGACGGCAGCGACATTCGGCAGTTGGCTGACCCGGTCCGCCATCTGTTCCAGGTCCGCGAGGGCCTTGGGCGTGCGCAGGTCATGTGGCGATTGGACCAGGATGTATTGCGGAATGGACTGATTCACCGGGAAATGGCGATCCAGCGCGGCGTACCCGATGGAGCTCGGCGCCGAAGTCCGCAGGGCCTTGCGATCGTCGTAGTTGTAGCGCACCAGGCCGGCGCAGCTGGCCAGGACGATCAACACCAGCACACTGGCAATCAGATTGACCTTCGGTCGCCGTACGATGCGGATGCCCGAACGCCGCCAGAATCGTGCGGTCAGTTCGCGCCGGGGTTCGACCCAGCCGCGTCGCCCCGCAAGCACCAGGATGGCCGGCAGCAACGTCACCGCGGCGAGGAATGCCACACCGATCCCGATCGCCGCCGACGCCCCGACCGTTTTGAACACGCCCATCCGGGCGAAGCTGATGAGGAGAAACGTGATGCCGACGGTGGCGGCGGATGCGGCGATCACTTTGCCGATCGAGAACATCGCACGCCGGACCGCCTCATCGGAATTCGCACCCGACCGCAAATAGTCGTGATACCGGCTGATGAGAAAGACCGCGTAATCCGTTCCGGCGCCGGCCATTATGGCGCTGAGGAAGACGACGGACTGGTTCGAGACGCCCGACCCGGTCAGTTGGGAGTAGCCCGCTACCACCGCCTGGGCGATGACCAGGGATGTGCCGATGCTCAGCAACGGCAGCAGCATGGTGACCGCGCTGCGGTAGATCACCAGCAGGACGACGAGCACCAGAACCGCGATCGCCAGCTCGATGGGCATCCGATCCCGAGCGCCGGCGACCGTGAGGTCGGCGACGGTCGCCGCGGGGCCGGTCAGGTTGACCGTCAGCGGCGTGCCCGTGACGACGCGTTGGACGATGCCGTCGATCCGGTTGAACGCGGCATACGAGCTGGGAGTGCCCAGCTCGCCCGCAACGCCGACCGGGAGCACCCAGGCCTTGCGGTCTTTGCTGGTCACGGCCGAGCGCAGGGCCGGTGTGCTGACGAAATCCTGCAGCATCAACACATCTCGCGTGTCCTGGCGCAGCGTGTCCACCAGTGTGCGGTAGGTGGCTTCGTCGGCCGGGCCCAGACCCTTGTCGTTGGTGAGGACCACCAGCAGGAGGTTTTCCGAGCCCGACTCGTGAAACGCCTCGGTCATCTTTCGGGCCGTGACGCTCGATGGCGCGTCGCTGGGCAGGATGGCGAGCGGGTGCTTCTCGGCCATCTCGCCGAGCGATGGGAAGGTCAGCGGCAGCGCGACCGCAATCGCGACCCAGATCCCGATCACTGCCCAGGGCCACCGCACCACAAAATCGGCTAGCCGTCGCATACCGCCCTCACCCCCGGTCGGCGGCAACTCAGCCGCCCTCGACCGGGCCCGGTCAAACCACGCGATTTCGCATCACGTGCCATCGAAGTGCTCCACGCTACGCGACGCGCCCCCAGCTCCCGCTGCCGGCGACCCGCACACAGACCGACTTCATCGCTTCCATATAGCGGACAACCGATTTCCGGGCGACCGGGTTGTCGGGATGCATAATCGCCATGACCGTGCCCTCGCCGTACCGGAATATGTAAATGGTCAGCTGATGTGAATACCGGCCGTCCGGGTAGATCCCGATATTGTTTGCGAGTCCCAGGTCGGCGGCGGCAAGAATGGCGTTGAGGGGGGCGGCGCCGCCGTGAAAGAAGTTCGACACCGGAAAGTTTGGCTGCGGCCAGCTCAGCCACGGCGCCAGTTCCAACACGCGGTAGTAGGGCACCTTTGCCATGTCCAGGCTGTTATCGAAAGAAGCCTGCGCCGCCCATGCGGCGTCGCCGAAAGAGGCGGCGGCTATCGGCACGGTGATCGGAATCAAGCCGGTAAACCAACCCTGCGTCATGAAATTGTCGGTGGCTTTGCGTGAATCCCGGGGAGTGAGACCGTAATACGTCAGGGCGCCGGTGAATTCGTGCTCCACCAGGGCGAGGCAGGCGAACAGGCCCCCGACAAAGCGCGCGCCGGCCGCCGCGCAGGCCGATTCGAATCGCTCCGTCTGCGCGTCGTCCATCAACAGTTCGGACGTCATGTCGCTCCTACTGGATTCCTGCGGGTTACCCAGCGGCAGCGGAAATTCGGGAAAGCCCCCATTATTGTTCTCGGCGAAGTCAATCCACGCGCGCACCTCAGGCGAATCAAGAGTCAACGTCGACGTGTATTCGCGTTCGCGGATGCAGAAATCGTCGAAGCTGCCGGCATCGGGAAGAGTAAGGGCCTCACCGCCCCCGCTCAACGCCGTGTACATGCCGTTGGCCTCCATCATCGTGGTGCCGATCAATGTCGCGTCCCCGTGGACATGATCCATGGCCGCAAAGAACGTGAAATGGTTCTCGCTCTGGATAATTCCGAACGTGAAGCAGCCCCATTCCAGCGGATTCGGTATGGCCACCACGTGAGCATGAATTTCCTCAGCCGTCATCTCGCCGTGTTCAACCGGCGCGAATTCGATGTCGGCGGGATCGCCGATGGTGTGCCTGATGAACTCCCCGTCACCGGTGTCCTCGAACCAACTGCGGAAGGTGTCGTGCCGGCGCAGGTAGGTGTTGACGGCGTGGTTCATGGCGGCGATGTCGCACGTCCCGGCGACCTCACAGGTGGCGATGATCTGCCGTGAGAAATTCAGCCCGGCGGCCGTGCGGTCGCGGTAGTTGCGAAGGTGTTGGCCCTGCATGTAACTGACCGGCACCGAGCTGACCGGGGCTTGTCGTGCCTTTTCGGCGGCCGCGGCGGTCGGGTGCCATGAGGTGACCGAGCCCGGCGTCAGCGTCCAATCATCGAGTGAGCCGATCGTTATCTTCCCGATGCGCAAAACTTCGTCCTCCTCGGTTTGAACTGCCGCGGCACGCTGGCGTCGCGACCAAGATAACCCTCGAAGTGATCGCCGTCGCAGCCGTGCGCGGGCCACCGCCTACACTCGCTCACGGATCCGACCGGTCTTTGGCGACCGAGTTGCGGCGATCGAGTTGTGGCGATCGTGCGGCCGGGCGGGGACGCAGGGCGGCGGCCGCGCCGGCTGTCGCTGCGCAGTGCGGCGCTGCACACGCGGTGCTGGCCTAAAGGACATGATTCTCCGAGTGCAACTGGGCCCCCGCGCGGATCGATCTTGACCGGCCAAGAGAGGACAAGCGCATGGCATCCGTCGAAGGTCTGGGGGAATCGGCATCGGGTTTTGCGATCGTGGGTTATGCGGCGCGATTTCCGGGCGCCGCCGACGCGGATGAGTTCTGGGACGTCTTGCGGCACGGCCGGGATGCGATATCCGAAGTGCCGCAGGACAGGTGGGATGCCGATGAATTCTTCGACCCCGAGCCTGGTGCGCCGGGCAAGGTCGTCACCCGCCGTGCGGGCTTCGTCGACGACGTAACGGGGTTTGACGCCCCGTTCTTCGGCTTGTCGACGCGCGAGGTCAGGTTGATGGACCCGCAGCACCGGATCTTGCTGGAAACGGCGTGGCGCGCGGTCGAGCATTCGGGCTACGCACCAACGGATCTCGCTGACAGCAACACCGGTGTCTTCGTCGGTTTGGCCACGCACGACTACCTCGGAATGGCCTCCGACGAGCTGACCTATCCCGAGATCGAGGCCTACATGGCCATCGGGACGTCCAACGCCGCCGCGGCCGGGCGGATCAGCTATCGGTTGGGGCTGCAGGGTCCCTCTGTCGCCGTCGACACCGCGTGCAGCTCGTCGCTGGTGGCCATCCATCAGGCGTGCCAGGCCCTGCGCCTCGGCGAATGTGACCTCGCGCTGGCCGGCGGCGCCAACGTCCTGCTCACCCCGGCCACCATGATCACGTTCTCCAGCGCACACATGCTCGCGCCCGACGGTCGGTGCAAGACATTCGATGCGGCCGCCGACGGCTACGTGCGCGGCGAGGGATGTGGCGTCATCGTGATCAAGCGCCTCGAGGACGCGTTGCGCGACGGGGACCGGATTCGGGCGGTGATCCGCGGCAGCGCGATCAACCAGGATGGCGCTTCGGGTGGGTTGACGGTTCCGAACGGGGTTGCCCAGCAACGGGTCATCGCCGACGCGCTCAAGCGTGCCGACCTCGAGCCCCGCGATGTCGGCTACCTGGAAGCGCACGGCACCGGGACATCGCTCGGCGACCCCATCGAGGCCCAGGCCGCGGGAGCGGTGCTGGGGGCCGGGCGCGAACCCGACCAGCCCCTGCTGATGGGGTCGGTGAAGACCAACATCGGACACCTGGAAGCGGCCGCGGGCATCGCGGGCGTGATCAAGGTGATCCTGTCCCTGGAGAACGAGCTGCTGCCCCAGCACCTCCACTTTCAGAACCCGTCGCCCCACATCCCCTGGGATCGGCTGGCGGTGGAAGTCGTCAAGGAGGCCACGCCCTGGAAACGCAACGGACAACGGCGCATTGCGGGGATCAGCTCATTCGGCTTCGCCGGGACGAACGCTCACGTCATTGTCGAGGAAGCGCCCGAACAGGCGGTATCGGCCCCCGCGGCACCGGCCCCGGTCGATGCGCCCGGGGGCCGGCGGTTCAGCATCCTTCCGCTGTCGGCCCGAACGCCCGCCGCATTGATGCGGCTCGCCGATGAATACCGCGCCTGGCTGGGCGCGAACCCGGAGGCCACCCTGGCGGACGTGTGCTTTACCGCCGGGGCGGGGCGGGCGCACCTGGAGCACCGGGCCGCGTTGGTAGTCAATTCGCGCGAATCCGCCATGGAGCTGCTGGGCGCGCTCGCCGAGGAGCGCCCGGCGCCCGGTTTGTATCGCGGAGAATCCCATGACACACCGAAGACGGCGTGGCTGTTCACCGGTCAGGGCAGCCAATACCCCGGCATGGCCCGGGAGTTGTTCGACACCGAGCCGGTGTTCGCCGAGACGCTGAATCGTTGCGCCGCTGCCGTCGCCGACATTCTCGAAAAGCCGTTGCTGGACGTCGTTTTCGATGTGGACAGCCCGGACAGCGAAGCGACGCTGCAGCAGACCTCCTACGCGCAGCCGGCCTTGTTCGCCGTGGAGCTGGGCCTGGCCCGGCTGTGGCAGTCGTGGGGCTTCGAGCCCGACGTGGTGCTGGGCCACAGCGTCGGCCAGTACTCTGCGGCCTGCGTCGCGGGCGTGCTCAGCCTCGAGGACGGCGCGCTGTTGATGGCCGAACGCGGCCGTCTGTTCGGCAGCTTGCCTTCCGGTGGCCGGATGGTCGCGGTGTTCACCGCGGCCGAGCGGGTCGAGCGGCTGACCGACGAGTCTCCCAGCCTGTCGGTGGCCGCCTACAACGGCGCCAACACCGTATTGTCCGGTCCGGCAGCCGATTTGGAACGCGCGGTGGCCGCATTGTCGGCCGATGGTGTCCGGTGCGACTGGCTCGACACCAGTCACGCGTTCCACTCGGCGCTCCTGGACCCCATCCTCGACGAATTCGAGGCGTATGCGGGAGGATTCGACTTCGCTGCGCCGCAACGGATTTTGATCGACAACCGCACCGGAACCGCGCTGGGTCGCAGCGTGAAGCTCGACGGTGCCTACTGGCGCCGGCACGCGCGCCAGCCGGTGCAATTCGCCAAGAGCGTGCGCACGCTTGCCGAGATGAACTGCAAACTGCTGCTCGAGATCGGCCCGCGACCGGTCCTTACCGCCGCGGCCCTCGGCGCGTGGCCCGACCCGGCCACCGCGCCCCGGGTGATCACGTCGCTGCGGCGCAATACCGCTGACCACCGCCAGATCACCGAAGCGGTCGCCGACGCGTATGTGCTGGGCCACCTGCCCGATTTCGCCGCCTTGCGGCGGCCGCACGCGCGAAAGCTCGACCTGCCCACCTATCCGTTCGAGCGCCGTCAATACTGGTTCCGGGACGCTCGCGAGCGCCCCGAGCAACCCCGGGACACCGGCGGACCGCGAACCGAAGCCGTCCGCCTGCTCGAGGACGGCCGAATCGAGGAACTCGCCGCCCTGCTCGGCGGTGCGAGCGACGACCAGCACACCCTGCAGGTGCTCACCAAGCTTGCGGCGCAACACAATCAACAGCGCACGACCCGGTCCATCGCGGACGACCGCTACGAGATCCGCTGGGACAGGTCAACCTCTCCGCTCTCCGGTGCCGACGTGGACCAGGCAGGCAGCTGGATCGTCGTCTCCGACGATGCCGACGCGGTCCCGCCGTTGGTCGACCTGCTGGCCGCGCGCAACGAACCGCACCAAGTGGTCGGGTTGCCGGCGTCCGACGCCGACGAGGAACGGCTCGCGGAAACGTTGCGCGCTGCGGCAACCGAGGATGCGACGTTACGCATCGTGCATGTCGCGGCCCTGGAAGCCGGGGCCACACCGTCGATGCGGTCACTGTTGCGGATGCAACACCGGATCCTGGGCGGAACGCGGCGGGTCTTTCGGGCGGCGGTGGCCGCCGAACTGCGCGGCCCCATCTGGATCGTGACCCGCGGCGCGCAGCGCGTCGCCGACACGGACACGGTGGCGCCGCATCAGAGTTGCCTGTGGGGATTCGGCCGAGCCGCCTCGCTGGAACTCCCGCACGTGTGGGGCGGACTCGCGGACCTGTCAGAGGGCGGCGACAACGCGGCCGACGAATGGTCTGCGCTCGTCGACCGGATCGCCGCGCCGCACGGCTCGGCCGTCCGGGAAGACCAGCTCGCGCTGCGTGATCGGGCGGTCTACACACCCCGGTTGGCGCGGCGCTCTGCGCCGCCGAGCGGGACACCGCTGCACCTGCGCGGCGACGCAACATATCTGGTGACCGGCGGGCTGGGCGCGATCGGACTGGAGATCGCCGGCCACCTGGCCGCGAATGGCGCCCGGCATCTGGTTCTGACCAGCCGGCGCGATCCCAGCGATGCCACGCAACAGCGCATCAACGCCCTGGGCGAACAGCACGGCTGCCAAATCCGCGTCGTGGCCGCCGATGTCGCCGACGCGCACGACGTGGCACGCCTGCTGGCAAGCGTTCAGGCCGAGCTGCCACCGCTGGCCGGCATCGTGCACGCCGCGGGCGAGATCGGCACCACGCCGCTGAGCGCGCTGCAGGACGCCGAGATCGATCGCGTCTTCGCCGGCAAGGTTTGGGGCGCTTGGCATCTGAGCGAGGCGGCGGCCGACCTCGATCTCGACTTCTTCATCAGCACCTCCTCGATCGCCTCGGTGTGGGGCGGATTCGGCCAGACCGCCTACGGCGCCGCGAACGCCTTCCTCGACGCGCTGGCCTGGCGCCTGCGCGGGCAGGGCATCTTCGCCGTCAGCGTCAACTTCGGGCCGTGGTCGGCGGGCATGGCCGACGCGGAATCCCGCGCCCGACTCGATCAGCGCGGAGTCCGGACGTTGTCTCCCGCCGATGCGCTCGCGGGTCTGGCCGATGCCGTGGCCGCTGCGGCGGGGCAGGGCCTCGTGCAGGGTGTGGTGGCCCGCATCGACTGGGCCCGCTTCTTGCCGCTCTATCAGCAGGCGGGCAGGCGGGCGTTCCTGGCGGAGTTGGAACGCGAGGTGCCCGGGCTGACGAGTACGGCGGGGCCGTCCGCGATCGTCGCGGGGAAGACCCCGTTGGTGGAGCGGCTCACCGGCGCCCCGGTGCAGCAGCGCAAGAAACTTCTGACCGACTACCTGCGGGACGCGGTGGCGGAGGTGACGCGCGTCGATGCCGCGGAGATCCGGGAGGACGCAGGCTTTTTCGATCTCGGCATGGATTCGCTGATGGCCGTCGAATTGCGGCGCCGCATCGAACAGGGCGTGGGCAAGGAGATCCCGGCCACCCTGGCGATGGACCACCCACGGCTGTCCGACGTGGCCGACTACCTGCTGCGCGACGTGCTCGAACTCGGCGACCCGGGGTCGCCGAAACCGAGACCGCAGCCGGCATCGGTCGTGACGACGCGCACGGATGAACCGATCGCGATCGTCGCGGTGTCCTGCCGCTTCCCCGGCGCACCCGACCCGGAAGCGTTCTGGGAGTTGCTGTCCGACGGGGTCGATGCGATCCGCGAGGTCCCCGAGGACCGCTTCGACATCGACGAGTTCTACGACCCCGATCCGGACGCAGCGGGCAAGACCTACACGCGGTTCGGCGGCTTCCTCGACGAAATCGACGGGTTCGATCCCGAATTCTTCGGCATCTCACCCCGCGAGGCCGTCTGGATCGAGCCGCAGCAGCGGCTGATGCTCGAAACGGTGTGGGAGGGCCTCGAAAGGGCGGGGTACGCGCCGGCCGCCTTGCGCGGCAGCCCAACCGGGATTTTCGTGGGCGTGGCGGCCAACGAATATGCGCACCTGTTGTCCTCGGAGTCGATCGACAAGATCGAACCCCACTTCATCACCGGCAACGCGCTCAACGCCATCTCCGGCCGGGTCGCCTTCGCGCTGGGATTGGAAGGACCGGCGGTGGCGATCGACACCGCATGCAGCTCGGCGTTGGTCGCCGTCCACCAGGCCTGCCAGGCGCTGCATTCCGGTGACTGCGACATGGCGCTGGCCGGCGGCGTGAACGTGTTGCTGAGTCCGGTGACGGTCGTCGCGGCCTCCCGCGCGCGGATGCTTTCGCCCGTCGGGCGCTGCAAGACCTTCGACGCCTCCGCCGACGGTTACGTGCGCAGCGAGGGCTGCGGGATTCTCGTACTGAAGAGGCTGAGCGACGCGGAGCGCGATGGCGACCGGATATGCGCGGTCATCCCCGCCAGCGCGGTCAACCAGGACGGGGCGTCCAGCGGCCTGACGGTGCCCAATGGCGGTGCGCAGCAACGGCTTATCGGCTCGGTGCTGGCTCGCGCCGGCCTGACGGGCGGGGACGTCGACTATCTCGAGGCGCACGGGACGGGCACCCCGCTCGGTGATCCGATCGAGGTACAGGCGGCCGCGGCCGCCTACGGGGATGCCCGCGACGCGGACCGGCCGCTGTTGATGGGCTCGGTGAAGACCAACATCGGGCACACCGAATCGGCTTCCGGCGCAGCCGGTTTGATCAAGGTCGTGTTGTCGCTGCAGCACGAGGTCCTGCCGCAAAGCCTGCACTTCGACGAGCCGTCGCCGCACATCCCGTGGGATTCGCTGCCGGTGCGGGTCGTGGACACGGCGATGCCGTGGCGGGCCAACGGCAGACCGCGGCGCGCCGGGGTGAGTTCCTTCGGGTTCACGGGCACCAACGCGCACGTGCTGGTCGAGGAGGCGCCGGCGAGAGCCGCCTCCGCCGACCGGCACCCTGTCGACGACGACGCGACGGAGTCGACGGACCGGGCCCGGGATGGACAGCCGAGCGTGCTGGCGCTGTCCGCGCGGTCACCGGAAGCGCTGGTGGCGTTGACGCGGCGCTACCAGAAGTGGCTGACCACCCACCCGGACGCGGATCTCGCCGAGGTGTGCCTCACCGCCGGAACGGGCCGCTCGCACTTTGAACACCGCGCCGCGCTGGTCGTGGACTCGGTCGAGGGTGCGCGCGAGGCGCTGGCCGAATTGGCCGAGAACCGCCTGCGACCCGGCGTCGTGCGGGGCGAGCACACCCACCACCCGACGACGGCCTGGTTGTTCACCGGCCAGGGCAGCCAGTACCCGGGGATGGCGCGTGAATTGTTCGACACCGAGCCGGTTTTCGCCGACACCGTGACACGTTGTGCCGACGCGGTCGGCGAGATCCTGCCGCATCCGTTGCTGGAGGTGCTGTTCGCCACCGATCGCGAAACGGGAGGCGAAGCCGGAGAAAGGCTGCGGCACACGTCCTTTGCGCAGCCGGCGCTGTTCGCCGTCGAGATGGGCCTGGCCCGGCTCTGGCAGTCGTGGGGGATCCAACCCGATGTGGTGCTGGGGCACAGCGTGGGCCAGTACGCGGCGGCATGTGTGGCTGGCGTGTTCAGCCTCGAGGACGGCGCCCGGCTGATGGCCGAGCGCGGCCGGATGTTCGGCAGCCTGCCCGAAGGTGGGCGCATGGTGGCGGTGTTCGCCGACGCCAAGCACGTCGAGCAGGCCGCCGGCGAATTCCCGCGAGTGTCGGTCGGGGCATACAACGGACCCAACACCGTGCTGTCTGGGCCGGGCGAGGACCTCGAGCAGATCGTCGCCAAGTGCGGTGACGAGGGGATCCGCTGCACGTGGCTGCAGACCAGCCACGCCTTCCACTCGGAACTGTTGGATCCGGTGCTCGACGAATTCGAGTCGTACGCGGCGCAATTCCGGTTCGCCGCCCCGACGATGCCGCTGGTGTGCAACCGCACCGGCGCCGTGCTGACGACCCAGACGCCGCTGGACGCGCAGTACTGGCGTCGGCATTCCCGGCAGCCGGTGCAGTTCGCCGAAAGTGTGCGCACGGTGGCGGCCCTGGGTTGCTCGGTGCTGATGGAGATCGGGCCGCAACCCGTACTGACGGGCGCCGCGGTGCAGGTCTGGCCGGAGCACCTGTCCGCGCCGCGCGCGATCGTCTCGCTGCGCAAGGGTATTGGCGATCGGCGCCAGATCGCCGACGCGCTGGCCGCGGCCTACGTCGGCGGGCTTCGCCCCGATTTCGCTGCGCTGCAGGGTCAGCCGCGTCGCAGGCTCGAGCTGCCCACCTATCCCTTCCAGCGCCGCCGCTTCTGGCCCAAGACGTCCGGCATCGCCGTCGACGGAGGGGCCGGTTCGTCCTCGGGCATCCTCGGCAACGCGAAGGACCTCGCCTCCGGCGACTCGGTCTACACCAGCAGGCTGTCCGTCAAATCGCAGCCGTGGCTGTCCGATCACGTCATCTACGGGACCGTCGTCGTCCCTGGGGCTACCTACGCGGCGATGGCCCTCGCCGCGGTCGGCGCCCCGGCACGGGTGAAGGACGTCTTCTTCTACGAGCCGATCATCCTGCCCGAGAAGAGCTCTCGCGAGGTGCAGCTCACCCTGCACCCGCTGCAGGACGGCGGTGGGTCCACGTTCCAAGTGCACAGCCGCCCGTACGGTGAACGCGGCGCCGAATGGTCGCTGAACGCCGAGGGCACCGTCGGCACCGGCGCGGATGACGAGCCGGTATCCGAGGGTGATCCGATCGACGAAACGATCGAGCGCCTGAACCGCATGCGCCCGCAGGAATTGTTCGAGACCTTCGCCGACCTGGAGCTGGCGTGGGGGCCGACCTGGTCGGGGTCGCTGAAGTCGCTGTGGCTCGGCGAGGGTGAGGCGATCGGCGACATCCTCGTCGGCGAAGAACTCGCCGAACAACTCGGCAGCGAACCGATGCATCCGGTGCTGATGGACCTGTGCACCGGTGTCGCATTCCCGGCCTTCCCCGCGCTGCTCGCGGCCGAACAGGGCGTCAACGATCTGTTCCTGCCGCTGCGCTACGGCCAAGTGGCGTTGCGGGAGAAGATGCCTCGGCGGTTCTACTGCCACGCGAGGTGGCACAGCAGCGAGCTCAACAGCGAAACCCAGGTCTTCGACCTCGATTTCGTGGACCGGGATGGCCGTCACCTGGGCGGAATTCGCGAATTCACGGTCAAGCGCGCACCGCGCGAGGCGTTGCTGCGGGGCCTGGGTGGGGACGCCACCCGGCTGCTCTACACCCTCGGCTGGCACGAGGTGCCGCCACCGGCGAGCGAAGAAGCCGGCGAGCCCGCCGGTACCTGGCTGATCGCCGGCTTCGACGAACTGGCCGCCAAGGTCCCCGGGTGCATCCCGCTCGACCGCGCCAACGATCCGGATCCGTTGGGGCAGGTGCTGACTGAAGCCCACGAGCGCGGGTTGCCATTCTCCGGTGTCGTCTGGCGCAGCACGGCGCCGAACGGGGAAGAGACGAGCGCGGACGTCACGGCGCGCCTCGAGACCGAGATCGCCAATCTGCTCAGCGCCGTGCACACCGTGCAACGCGGGGAGGTGAAGCTGCCCGGCGGATTGTGGATCGTCACCGAGCGTGCGGTGGCCACCGAATCCGGCGAGCCCGTCGAACCGGTGCAGGCGGCGCTGTGGGGCTTCGGCCGCACCACGATCAACGAGGAACCGGCGCTGCGCGCCAAGCTCGTCGATTGCGACGGCTCACCCGAGGCCGTGCACGCGCTGGCCGCGCTGCTTGGCACCCCGGTCGACGAACCGGAACTGGCCGTGCGGCAAGGAAAGCTGCTGGCCTCGCGGTTGTTGCCGTGGGCGCGCAGCGGTCATCTCACGGTGCCACGCGGGCGCGACTTTGCCCTGGCGCCCACCGAACGCGGCGCGATCGACAACCTGCGGCTGACCGAGGCGGAGGTGCCCGCGCCGGACGAGGGCTACGTGCAGGTCCGGGTCGAGGCCGCGGGCCTCAACTTCCGCGACGTGCTCAACGTCCTCGGCCTCTACCCGGGCGATCCCGGACCGATCGGCGGCGACTTCGCCGGCGTCGTCACCCAATTGGGCGCCGGCGTCACCGGAGTCGAAGTGGGACAACGTGTCTACGGCTCCATGCAGGGCGCGTTCTCCAGCCGGTTCAATGTGCCAGCCCAGTTCCTGGCGCCGATCCCCGATGGGGTGAGCGCGGTCGAGGCGGCCACCATTCCCGCCGCGGCGCTGACGGTGCGGCTGTCCTTCGACTGGGCGCAGCTGAAACCTGGTGACAAGGTCCTCATCCACGCCGCGAGCGGCGGTGTGGGCCTGGCGGCGGTGCAAATGGCGCAGCGGTTCGGTGCCGAAGTGTTCGCCACGGCGAGCACCTTCAAGCGTGCGACGCTGCGCAAGCTCGGCGTGAAGCGCGTCTACGACTCGCGGACAACGGATTTCGCCGATCAGATCCTGGCGGACACCGGCGGTGCCGGCGTGGACGTGGTCCTCAACTCCCTGACCAGCGAGGGGTTCATCGAGGCGACGCTGAAGGCCACCGCCCAGAACGGCCGCTTCGCCGAGATCGCCAAGCGCGACATCTGGACACCCGAGCAGATGGCCGAGGCGCGTCCCGATATCGCCTACGAGATCGTGGCATTGGACACGGTGATGTTCACCGAACCCGATCGCATTCGCGACTTGCTCACCGAGGTGTCGCAAGGCTTGGCCGACGGCGAGTGGACGCCGCTGCCCGCCGAGATCTATCCCCTGACCGAGGCGAGGGCCGCGTTCCGCCGCATGCAGCAGGCGCGGCACATCGGGAAGATCGTGGTCCAGATACCGAATCCGCTGCAGCCGCGGCCCGATCGGAGCTACCTGATCACCGGCGGGCTTGGCGCGATCGGTCTGCACACAGCGTCGCATCTGGCCCAACTCGGTGCCGGAGACATCGTGCTGACCAGCCGGCGCGAGCCCGGTGCGGACGCGCAACGGCTGATCGAGGAGATCACCGAGCGCTACAAGTGCCGCGTCCACGTCTTCGCCACCGACGTCGGCGACGAGTCCGCGGTGGCGGGTCTGCTGGAGCGCATCCGGTCGGAGTTGCCGCCGCTGGCCGGTGTGGTGCACCTGGCGGGCGTGCTCGACGATGCGCTGCTGTCGCAGCAGACCGTGGAGCGATTCCGAACGACGCTGTTGCCCAAGGCGATCGGCGCCTACCACCTCGACAGGCTGACGAAGGCCGACGAGCTGGACTTCTTCATCGTGTCGTCGTCGGTGTCGAGTTTGTTCGGTTCGCCCGGCCAGTCCAACTACGCGACTGCCAACGCGCTGCTCGACGGTCTGGTCGCGCAGCGCAGGGCGCAAGGCTTGCCCGCCACGGGGGTCAACTTCGGTCCCTGGGCCCAAGGGGGCATGGCGTCTTCGGACGCCGCGACCGCCAATATCAGTGCGCAGGGCCTGATTCCGCTGGAACCGTCGGCCGCGCTCGGCGCCCTCGCCGAGGTCGTGGCGAACGGCACCGGTCAGGCCACCGTCCTCAAGGCCAACTGGCAGCGTGCCGCGAAGGTGCTGGGCAGTTCGCGTCCGCCGATCCTCGATCTGGTGTTGCCCAGTGCCGCCGGGGAGGTGACCGGTGACAGCGAGTTGCTCAAGCAGCTGATGGAGATTCCGGTGCCCCAGCGTGCCGGTTTCGTGACCGAATTCCTGCAGCGCGAGGTGCAGAACTTCCTGCGGCTCGCGTCGCCGCCCGCCGCGAGCAGCCGGTTCTTGGACCTGGGCACGGATTCGCTCATGGCCATCGAGCTCCGCAACCGGCTGCACAGCCAGTTCGGCGGCAAGTTCACCATCAACGCGACGGCGGTCTTCGACTATCCGACCATCGGGGGGCTCGCCGAATATCTCGTGGCCCAGCTGCCCGATGCGGAACCGGAACCGGTCGAGGAGGCGTCGTAACATCCGGCGCCGGCGCGCCGGCGCGAACGTGGACTTGTGGCGCGGAAAGCCGGCGTGTCGGCCCAACAACTCGACGTTCGGCCGGTTACGCGCTCAGTCGCTGATGTCGAATCCCGCGTTGATCTTGGTCGGTCGCACCCGCACCACGAGCTCGCCGGGCGAGGAGTTGCGCCGGCCGAACTCCTCGGCGCGCTCGGCGCCCATGTACCGGGCGCCGGTTCGGGTGGCGATGTCCAGCACGTCCGCGGGGTCTTCGCTCACCGTCGCCACGCCCTGCACCTGGACGAACGAGTAGGGCGGGTGCGGGTCGTCGACGCAGATCACGACGCGTGAATCACGCGCTATCGCACGCCCTTTCGACGTGTCACGGCCGGTGTTGAAGGCCAGCTGACCCTCGTCGACGACGAACCACACCGGGGTGACCAGCGGCCGGCCGTCGGCGGCGACGTACCCCAGCATCCCGGTGCGGGTGCCGGCCGACAGAAACTCGATGACCCTGTCCGACAGCTCGGCCATGGGTCAGAGGCGGACCAGCTCGTAGTCGCCGAGCCGGTCGATCAGGTTGTGCAGGTGCTCGCCGGAGGTGCCCAGGGTGTGCTCGATGGCGGTGAGCCGGGCGGCGTAGTGGCTGATCGGATATTCCGCGGTGACGCCGATGCCGCCGTGCATCTGGATCGACTCCTGCGCGATGTGCCGGCCCGAGCGGCCGATCTGCAGCTTGGCCCGCGAGGCGATCACCGGATCGAGGTTGCCGTCGGCGATCGACATCGCCGCGTACAGGCTCATGCTGCGGGCCAGTTCCAGCGACACGTACATGTCGGCGGCCCGCTGTGTCAGCGCCTGGAATTTGTTGAGCGTGACACCGAACTGCTTGCGGGTCTTGAGGTAATCGGTCGTCAGGCGCAGCGATTCCTCCATCGCCCCGAGCGCCTCGGCGCACAGCGCCGACTGGATGCGGATGATGGCGTTGCGGATGGCGCCCGACGCGTCGGCCGCCTCACCCAGAGGTTCGGCGGCGGCGGAGTCGAGGTCGATCTGGGCGCCGCGCTGCCCGTCGAAGGTGCGGTACGGGTGCCGTGTCACAGTCTTTTCGACGCTCGCGTCGACCAGGAACAGGCCCGTGCCGCCGTCGGGCAGGGCGGCGCTGACCACCAGGGTGTCGGCGCAGTCCCCGGCGAGCACCGGGTTCTTACGGCCGCTCACCGTCCACGAATCACCTTGCTGCGCAGCCTTGGTGGTCAACGCGGCGGACGGCCTGCGTTGGCCCGGTTCGAGGTGGGCGAAGGCCAACAGCCGCTGCCCGGACGCGACCTCGTCGAGCAGCTGCTTCTGTTCCTGGCTGCCCAGCTCGGCGACCAGCGCGCCGGGTCCCAGCGCGGCGTGCAGGACGGGTTCGGGGGCCAGCCGGCGCCCGATCTCGGTCAGCACCACCGCGATCTCGATCTGGCCGGACTCGTCGGGCTCGAATCCCAGCCCGAGGATCCCGGTGTCGGCGAGCTGGCTCCAGACCTCGCGGCTCCAGCCCAGATCGGAGCCGATGACCTTGTTGCGGCTTTCCGGGTCATAGGTGCGCGCCAGTAGGTCGCGGGTGGTGTCTCGGAGCAGGGACTGCTCGTCGCTCAACTGAAAGTCCATGGCTGCCTCACAATCCCAGAATGGTGGACGCGATGATGTTGCGTTGCACTTCGCTGCTGCCGCCGTAGATCGACGTCTTGCGGTAGTTGAGGTAGTGCGGCGCACTGTGCTGCGCCCAGGACGGCGACGAGATGTCTTCGCCGTTGGCCGGTAGCGCATCCGGCCCGGCGACCTCGACGAGCAGTTCGGTGGCGATCTGCTGCAACTGGCTGCCGCGCAGTTTGAGCACCGACGAGGCCGGGTTGGGCTGCCCGTTGGCGGAGTCGGTGACTACACGCGACTGCGTGAGTTCCAGTGCGAGCAGCTCGTTTTCGGCTTCGGCCAGCCGCGCCGCGAACAACGGATCGTCGAGCACCCCGGTGGCCGCGGCGTGCTTCTTCACCTCGGCGAGGCGCACCTTGGTCCGGCCCACGCCGGCGATGCCGGTGCGCTCGTTGCCCAGCAGGAATTTCGCGTACGTCCAGCCCTTGTTCTCTTCTCCGACAAGCTGATTGGCCGGCACGCGGACGTCTTCGAAAAACACCTCGTTGATCTCGTGGCCGCCGTCGATCGTCTTGATGGGCCGCAGCGTGATGCCCGGCGTCTTCATGTCGAACAGCAGGAACGAGATGCCGGCCTGGCGCTTGGGCGCCTGGGGGTCGGTGCGGACCAGGCAGAAGATCCAATCCGCGTACTGGCCGAGGGTGGTCCAGGTCTTCTGGCCGTTGACGACGTAGCTGTCGCCGTCGCGGACCGCGGTGGTGCGCAGCGACGCCAGGTCCGACCCGGCCTCCGGCTCGGAAAACCCTTGGCACCACCAGATGTCGAGGCTGGCCGTCGGGGGCAGAAAGCGTTGTTTGACTTCCTCCGAACCGAATTCGGCGATCACCGGGCCCACCATCTTGGTGTTGAAGTTCAGCGGCTCCGGGACGCACGCCAGCTGCATCTCGTCGGCCCAGATCTGGTGCTGGGTCGGCGTCCAGTCCTTGCCGCCCCACTCGACCGGCCAGTTCGGTACCGCCAACCCGTGTTCGTGCAAGATTTTGTGGCTGGTGACGATGTCGTCGCGGTTCACTTCCGCCGAGCCCTGGCGCACCCGGTCGCGCAACTCCTGGGGGATCTTGGTCGTGTAGATGCTGCGGAGTTCGTCGCGGAACGCGGCTTCCTCGGGTGTGAGCGCCAGTTGCATGGCAGCCTCCTGTCGTGTCGGGGTGACCGTGGCGACCCATCACCCAGAGCCGATTTCTGGCGATGCTGGTCGTTCGCTCAACCTCCATCTTGACCCATCCCCTGCGGGCGCTGTGCACAGCCTCGGGTTAATCCACAGATCGGCCCCGAGGCGTCCTGCGCCGGGCCGGTTGCGGCGGCGGGCGGACCTACGGTCGGCCCATGCGAACAGAACTTCCGGCCGAGCGCCTGCAGCGGCGGCTCCGCGCCGAACCGGATGCCGATGCGGCCGCCGGGGATTCCGGGACGACGTCGGCCGAGGACTCCGCGAACGACGACCAGAACTCGCTGCTGCCGCGCTGGCTGCCCGACGCGTCCGACGATCGGGGCTGGGTGGCGAAGGTGCGCGCCGACCCGGGACGCGCGGGCGCCATCGGGCTGGCGATCGTGGCGGCGCTGGCGGTGCTGGTCACGGTGTTCACGTTGGTGCGCGACCGGCCGGCGCCGGTGATGTCGGCCAAGCTGCCGCCGGTCGAGAAGGTGGCGACGGCGAGCCCGCGCTCCTCGGCGAGCCCCGCCGCCGAACCGGACCACCCGGTGGTGGTCAGCGTCGTCGGCCTGGTGCACACCCCTGGGCTGGTGACGCTCGCGCCCGGCGCCCGCATCGCCGACGCGCTGCAGGCCGCCGGCGGCGCGGTGAACGGCGCCGACACCATCGGACTGAACATGGCCCGACCGCTCGGCGACGGTGAGCAGATCGTGGTCGGTCTCGCTCCCGCTCCGGGACAGCCGACGGCGCTGGGCAGTTCGGTGGCCTCCGGATCGCCGCCCACGTCCAAAGCGCCGCCCCCTCGGCCGGGGGCGGGGCCCGGGTCGGCCAAGCCGAAAGCGGGCGAGGCGGTCAACCTCAACACCGCGACCGTCCAGGAACTCGACGCGCTGCCGGGCGTCGGGCCGGTCACCGCCGCCGCGATCGTGGCGTGGCGGCAGGCCAATGGCAGGTTCACCAGCGTGGACCAGCTCGCCGATGTCGAGGGCATCGGGCCGGCGCGGCTGGAGAAGCTACGCGCCCTGGTCCGTGTCTGAGGGTGCATCACCCCGGGTTGGGTGCCCCGCCCGGCGCCCGAGTCGATGTGCGCCTGGTGCCGCCGGCGCTGACCTGCTGGGCGGTGACCGCCGGCGGGATCTGGTGGCCGATCGGGCGCGCCCTCGCTTGGTGCTGCGTCGTGTTGATCGGCGCCTCGGCAGCGCTGGCGTGGCGCGCGCGAGACCGTCCCGCTGCAGGGGCGCGGTTACGGGCGATCAGCGCCGCGCTCGCGGCGATCGGCGTCGTGGGGGCGGGTTTCGGGTTCGCGATCGCGTTGCGCGCCGACGCGGTCGATCGCCACCCGATCGCCGCGGTGTACGGCATGACCGCCGCGGTCACGGTCACCCCCACCGAGAGCCCGGTGTCGTTGGGTAGCGCCCGGTTGATGTTTCGGGCCACCCTGCAACGCCTGCGGGACGACGAGATCTCCGGGCGGGTGGTCGTTTTCGCGCGCGCCGCGGATTTCGGTGGGCTGATGGTGGGACAACCACTGCGGTTCAGCGCGCGCATCGGCCGCCCGATGCGGCGCGATTTGACGGTCGCGGTGCTCAACGCGTCGGGCCGGCCGACCATGGGCGCCGCGGGCGCCGTGCAACGTGTGGCGCACGGCGTGCGCAGCCGGTTCTCCGCGGCGGTCCGCGAGGCGTTGCCCGGCGAGCAGGCCGCGCTGCTGCCCGCGCTGGTGCTCGGCGACACCTCGGCGGTGTCCAGCGACACGGGCCGTGACTTCCGCGCGGCCGGCATGACGCACCTGATGGCGGTGTCGGGGGCCAACGTGACGATCGTGTGTGCCGCCGTGCTGTTCTCGGCCCGATTACTCGGCCCCCGGACGGCCGTCGTCCTTGCCGCGCTGGCTTTGGTGGCCTTCGTCATCGTCGTGCAACCGACCGCCAGCGTGTTGCGGGCCGCGGTGATGGGCGCCATCGCGTTGGCGGGAATGCTGTCTTCGCGTCGGCGCCAAGCCATTCCGGCCCTTGCCGCCGCGGTGCTGCTGTTGTTTGCCGTCGCCCCGCAGCTGGCCGTCGACGTCGGGTTCGCGTTGTCGGCGCTCGCCACGGCCGCGCTGATCGTCGTCGCACCGGTCTGGTCGCGGCGGCTGACGGCCCGAGGTTGCCCCAAGCCGCTGGCCGATGCGCTGGCCGTCGCCTGGGCCGCGCAGATCGTGACCGCGCCGCTGGTCGCGGCGATCTCCGGCCGGTTCAGCGTGGTCGCCGCCGCCGCCAACCTCGTCGTGGCGGCCGTGATCGCGCCGATCACGGTGTTGGGCACCGCGGCCGCGGCACTCTGCCCGGTATGGCCGGCCGCCGCGCGGCTGCTCATTCGCTTCACCGGCCCCGAGTTGTGGTGGGTGGCCGGCGTGGCCCGCTGGGCGGCCGGCCTGCCCGGGGCGACGGTGCCGGTCCCGGAGGGCACGCCCGGCACGATGCTCGTCGGCGGTGTGACCGTGCTGGCGATCGTGCTGTGGCGGTGGCGCCCGTTCCGCCTCGTCTCGGGGGTGGCCGCGCTGGCCGGGCTGGCCTGGGCGCTGTCCGGGATCGTCGGTCGGCCGTGACACCATCATGGGGTGAGCGAGGTTTCGCCGTTGCACCTGGTGCTGGGAGATGAGGAGCTGCTGGTCGAGCGGGCGGTGGCCGACGTGCTGCGGTCGGCGCGGAAACGGGCCGGCAACGACGCGGACATTCCGGTCAACCGGATGCGAGCGGGTGACGTCAGCACCTACGAGCTCGCCGAGCTGCTGAGCCCCTCGCTGTTCGCCGACGAACGCATCGTCGTGCTGGAGGCCGCCGGCGAAGCGGGCAAAGACGCTGCCGCAGTGATTGTTTCGGCCGCGACCGACATGCCGGCGGGCGTCGTGCTGGTGGTGGTGCACTCGGGCGGCGGGCGGGCCAAGGCGCTGGCCACCGACCTGCAGAAGCTCGGCGCCCAGGTGCACCCGTGCGCGCGGATCACCAAGCTCAGCGAACGCATTGACTTCGTCCGCAAGGAGTTCCGCGCCCTGCGCGTCAAGGCCGACGAGCAGACCGTGACCGCGATGCTGGACGCGGTCGGCTCCGACCTGCGCGAGTTGGCGTCCGCCTGCTCCCAATTGGTCGCCGACACCGGCGGGGCCGTCGACGCCGCCGCGGTGCGGCGCTATCACAGCGGCAAGGCCGAGGTGAAGGGCTTCGACATCGCCGACAAGGCGGTGGCCGGTGACATCGAGGGAGCAGCCGAGGCGCTGCGCTGGGCGATGATGCGCGGCGAGCCCCTGGTGGTGCTGGCGGACGCCCTGGCCGAGGCGATCCACACCATCGGCCGCGTCGGACCGCTGTCGGGCGATCCCTACCGGATGGCGTCGCAGCTGGGCATGCCGCCCTGGCGCGTGCAGAAGGCCCAGAAACAGGCCCGGCATTGGTCCCGCGACACGGTGGCCGCGGCGATGCAGGTGGTCGCGGCGCTCAACGCGAACGTCAAGGGGGCGGTGGCGGACGCCGACTATGCCCTGGAATCCGCGGTCAGGCAGGTTGCCGAGCTAGCCGCCCAGCGCGGACGCTGAGGCCGGGCCTCAGAGCTTGTTGAGGGCCTGCGCCAGCGCCGACTTCTTGTTGGCGGCCTGGTTCTTGTGAATCACGCCCTTGCTGGCGGCCTTGTCCAGCTTGCGGTTGGTCGACACCAGCAACTCGGCGGCCTTCTCCTTGTCGCCGGCGCTGGTGGCCTCGCGGAACGCGCGGACGGCGGTGCGCAGCGACGACTTCACCGACTTGTTGCGCAGGCGAGCGCGCTCGTTCGTCTTGTTGCGCTTCTGCTGCGACTTGATGTTGGCCACGCTCGAGTTCCTTCTTCGATCAGACGTTTGGTTGGGGCGCCGGAAATCACCACAGCGATTGCCCAGGTTATCAGTGAGTTACGTTTTCTCCCAAAACGGGAACACGTCGGCTGCCAGAACATCGATTTGAGGCAGCATCTGAACAGTGAGTCTGACGAACCAGCTTGAGGAGACCAGGCGGGGTTTTCGCGCTGCGCGTTCTGAGCGGATTTTCGGCGGATACAACACATCCTCGGACGCCTACGACATGGCCTTCGACGAGATGTTCGAGGCCCAGGGCGCCGTTCGTGGCCCCTACAAGGGCATCTACGCCGAACTCGCGCCGTCGGACGCCTCGGAGCTCGAGGCTCGCGCCGAAGCGCTCTCGCGCGCGTTCCTCGACCAGGGCATCACCTTCTCTTTGTCGGGCCAGGAGCGGCCCTTTCCGCTGGACTTGGTGCCGCGGGTCATCTCGGCCGCCGAGTGGGCCCGGCTCGAACGCGGCATCACCCAGCGGGTCAAGGCGCTCGAGATGTACCTCGACGACATCTACGGCGACCAGGAAATCCTCAACGACGGGGTGATCCCGCGCCGGTTGGTCACCTCGTGCGAGCATTTCCACCGCCAGGCGATGGGCATCGTCCCGCCCAACGGCGTCCGGATCCACGTCGCCGGCATCGATCTGATCCGCGACGAAAAGGGCAATTTCCGGGTCCTCGAGGACAATCTGCGCTCGCCGTCGGGCGTCTCCTATGTAATGGAGAACCGCCGCACCATGGCCCGCGTCTTCCCGAACCTGTTCGCCACGCATCGCGTGCGTTCCGTCGACGACTACGCCTCCCACCTGCTGCGGGCGCTGCGCAACTCCGCGGCCACCAACGAGGCCGACCCGACGGTGGTGGTGCTGACCCCGGGCGTCTACAACTCGGCGTATTTCGAGCATTCGCTGCTGGCCCGTCAGATGGGCGTCGAGCTGGTCGAAGGGCGCGACCTGTTCTGCCGCGACAACCAGGTGTACATGCGCACCACCGAAGGGGAGCGCCAAGTCGACGTCATCTACCGGCGCATCGACGACGCCTTCCTGGACCCGCTGCAGTTCCGCGCCGACTCGGTGCTCGGGGTGGCCGGCCTGGTCAACGCCGCCCGCGCCGGAAACGTCGTCATCTCCAGCGCGATCGGCAACGGCGTCGGCGACGACAAACTCGTCTACACCTACGTGCCCACCATGATCGAGTACTACCTGGGCGAGAAGCCGCTGCTGGCCAACGTCGAGACGCTGCGCTGCTGGCTCGACGACGAACGCGAAGAGGTGCTCGACCGGATCGACGAGTTGGTCCTCAAGCCGGTCGAGGGATCCGGCGGCTACGGCATCGTGTTCGGCCCGGAGGCCTCCGAGAAGGAGTTGGCGGCCGTCGCCAAAAAGATCCGCGACGATCCGCGCAGCTGGATCGCCCAGCCGATGATGGAGCTTTCGACGGTGCCGACGCAGGTCGGCAGCGCGCTCGCCCCCCGCTACGTCGACTTGCGTCCGTTCGCGGTCAACGACGGCAACGACGTCTGGGTGCTGCCCGGCGGCCTGACCCGGACGGCGCTGGTCGAGGGGTCACGGGTGGTCAACTCCAGCCAGGGCGGCGGCTCGAAGGACACCTGGGTGTTGGCGTCGCGGGCATCAGCCGGCGACCACGAGCTCGAGGCGGCGGAGGTGGTGCGCGCGTTGCCGACCTCCATGCCCGACCCCATGCTGGACGACTCGCCGCGGCTGGCCTCGCAACAGCCGCAACCCACCGAACGGCCCGTGCGCGAGCAGCTCGAACAGCAGCAGCAACAACGGGCGGTGTTCGATGCTGGCACGTAACGCCGAGGCGCTCTACTGGATCGGGCGCTACGTCGAACGCGCCGACGACACCGCGCGGATTCTGGACGTTGTCCTGCACCAGTTGCTCGAGGATTCCAGCGTCGACCCCGATCAGGCTTCGCGCCTGCTGTTGCGGGTGCTCGGCATCGATCCACCGGATCATGAACTCGACGTGTGGTCGTTGACCGATTTGGTGGCCTACAGCAAAAACGCCCAGGGCGGCTGCTCGATCGTCGACGCCATCACCGCGGCCCGCGAAAACGCGAAGTCAGCGCGGGAGGTGACGTCCAGCGAGATCTGGGAGTGCCTCAACACCACCTACCACGCCCTGCCCGAACGCGAGCGCGCCGCCAAACGCCTTGGGCCGCATGACTTCCTGTCGTTCGTGGAGCGGCGGGCGGCGATGTTCGCCGGGCTGGCCGACTCCACGCTGTCGCGCGACGACGGGTATCGCTTCATGGTCTTGGGCCGGGCGATCGAGCGCGTCGACATGACGGTGCGGCTGTTGCTGTCGCGGGTCGGGGACAGCGCCTCGTCCCCGGCATGGGTGACGCTGCTACGGTCGGCGGGCGCGCATGACACCTATCTGCGCACGTATCGCGGTGTGCTCGACGCGGGGCGGGTGGTCGAGTTCATGTTGCTCGACCGGCTGTTTCCGCGTTCGGTGTTCTACTCGCTGCGGCTGGCCGAACACAACCTCGACGAACTGGTCCGCAATCGGCAGAGCCGGATCGGGGCGACCGCCGAGGCCCAGCGGTTGCTCGGGCAGGCCCGCAGCGAGTTGGAGTTCGTCCAGCCCGGGGTGCTGCTCGAGACGCTGGAAAGCCGGCTGGCGGGACTGCAGCGCACCTGCCACGACGTCGGGGAAGCCTTGGCGCTGCAGTACTTTCACATCACGCCGTGGGTGGCGTGGTCGGACGCCGGTCAGCGCCCCCGACTGGTCAGCAGGAAAGAGGACGGCTGATGTGGCGGCTGCGGGTGGTGCACACCACGGGGTACGCCTACCAGTCACCGGTGACCGCCTCCTACAACGAAGCCCGGCTGACGCCGCGGTCGAACAACCGCCAGAACGTCATCCTCAACCGCGTCGAAACCATCCCGGCAACCCGGTCCTACCGCTACATCGACTATTGGGGTACCGCGGTGACGGCGTTCGATTTGCACGCGCCGCACACCGATTTGACGGTGATGTCCTCTTCGGTCGTGGAGACCGAACGCGCCGAGGCCCCGGCCACCGAGGTGGGCTGGGACGACCTGCGCTCGGATGCCGTGATCGATCGCTTCGACGATTTGCTCCGCCCCACCGGGCATGCCCCCGCCAGCAAGCGGGTGGCCTCGGTGGGCAAGAAGATCAGCAAAACCCACGCGCCGGCCGAAGCCGTTGTCGCCGCGGCCCATTGGGTGCGCGACGAACTGGACTACCTGCCGGGAACAACCAGCGTGCACTCGTCGGGGCTGGACGCGCTCAAGGCGGGCAAGGGTGTCTGCCAGGACTTCGTACACCTGACGCTGATGTTGTTGCGCGGCATGGGGATTCCCGCGCACTACGTTTCGGGATACCTGCATCCCAAACGCGACGCCGTCGTCGGGGACACCGTGGAAGGGCGCAGTCACGCCTGGATCGAGGCGTGGACGGGCGCCTGGTGGAGTTATGACCCCACCAACGACACCGAGATCACCGAGCAGTACGTCGGCGTGGGTGCGGGTCGCGACTACGCCGATGTTTCCCCGTTGAAGGGCATCTACTCCGGAGAGGGCGCCACCGACCTCGACGTGATCGTGGAGGTGACCCGGCTCGCCTAGGGGCCGGTATGCAGCGCTACCGTGACGTGCGATTGGCGTTGATCTCCTCGTGGTGCGTCATGGCCCATTGGGCCAACGAGATCACCAGCGGTAGCAATGTCCGCCCGAGTTCGGTCAATTCGTACTCGACTCGCGGTGGCACCTCGGCGTAGGCGGTGCGGTCGAGCAGGCCATCCTCGACAAGATGCTTGAGCGTCAGGGTGAGCATCCGCTGCGAGATGCCTTCCACTGCCGCCTCCAGTGCACCGAACCGCATCGGACCGTCACGCAACGTGCCGATTACCAGCAGGCTCCACTTGTCGCCGATGCGATCCAGGACTTCCCGGACCGCACCGCCCTCCGGTATCCGTGGCGTCTTTCGTGTGACGTTGGTCATAGCGAGGTCTCCGTCCTGGATACATACATCGATGTGCCTTATGCGGCCGCCCCAGCGCTGACACACGATATGGCTACGCACAAATGGTAAGGATTGGGGAACATCGTGAACATTGCACTGTGGGCCGTGCAGGGTCTACTCGCATTCGTCTATCTCGTCGCGGGCGGGCTCAAAGTCGTTCGGCCGCGCGAACAACTCGTAGCGTCGGGCCGGCTCGACTGGATGAAGGACCACTCGGACGCCGCGGTCAAGGCCGTCGGCGCGGTCGAGATCGTCGGCGCGCTCGGCGTGATCCTGCCCGAGGCAACCGGCATCGCCCGCATCCTGACCCCGATCGCTGCGGTGGGTCTGGTCATCGTGCAGATCGGCGCGATGCGCGTGCACCTGACGCGTAACGAGCGACAACCTTTGCCCATCAACGTGATTCTCTTGTTGCTCGCGGCTTTCGTCACCGTCGGCCGATCCGTGAGTTGAGCCCTCCGCCAGGGTGCCGCTGTCCTCTCGCCCGACGCGCTAGGTAGCCCGACGCAGAGGCGCCAACGGCGAGCGGGTGCGCGATACCGTTTGGCAATGAACGGTATCCGCGAAACCGGGGCCCACCCCGAGGCGAACCGCCCCCACCGCGGGCCGCCCCTGACGGCGCTGTCCCTGCTGTGCGTCGGGCTGCTCTTCGGGGGGATTGCGATCGGCGTCGGGATCGGCGGTGTCATGCCGTTGCCGTACGGCCCCGTCGGCGCGGTGGCCGCGTACGTGCGGGCCCAGCCAACCGCCGTGCGCGTCATGGCCGTTGCGACGTTCGCGTCGGCGGTCCCGCTGGCGGTCTACGCGGCGACGGCCGCCGCACGGGTGAGGCAACTCGGCGCCGGCCCCGCGGCGGCCGCGATCGCGCTTACGGCCGGCGCCTTGGCCGCCGGCGCGCTCGGCTTGGCCGGCGTGCTGGGTTGGGCGATGTCGTGGCCGGAAGTCAGCGCCGACACCGCCGTGGCGAGAGCGCTGTACTTGCTCGTCTTTCTCACTGGCGGCCCGGCCCACATCGTGGCGTTGGGCCTGTTGGTGGCCGCGATGGCGGCGCCCGGGGGAGTGCTGCCCGGCCCGCTCGCCCGGGCCGGCCTGGCGACCGCCGTCCTCGCCGAATCGGCGGCCGGCGTTTTGATCTGGCCCGCGCTGGGGGTGCTGTTGCCGGTCGCCCGGGTGGTGGCGCTGACCTGGCTGGTGGTGGCGGGTGTCGCGATTACCCGTGCGGCGCAACGCGATTCGTCGTCCCGGTAGGGCGTCAGGTGGGCGCGTCGACCTGAACCCGGTGCAGGTCGTCGCCGAGCTCGATGCGCCCACCGAACTGCTCGGCGGCCAGCGCCCGCCACTGCTCTTCCTGGCCGGGCACCAGCGCGGGCACGTAGTGCGTCATGACCAGGGTGCCGACGCCCGCGCGGGCGGCGGTCGCCGCCGCCTCTTCGACCGAGGAGTGGTAATCGCAGATGTCGACGAGCCGCTGCTGCGGGATGGTGGCGACGATGTCCTTGCGGATCACGGTGTGCACCAGGGCGCCGGCCCCGGCCGCGAGCTCGTCCAGGCTCGCGCACGGCACGGTGTCGCCGGCCAGCACCACCGATGCCCCCTCGTATTCGATGCGGAACCCGATGGTCGGGGCCACCGGCCGGTGATCGGTGGCGCCCACCCGGATCGATACGCCGTCGCGGTCCCACACCGGACCGTCGGTGTATTCGTGGACCTCGACGGCCGGCGGCGCATTCAGATCGGCGTGATGGGCGATGCGGTAGCCGATGTCGTGGTGAAACGCCTTCAGCGTCGCCTCCACCAGTTCCGCGGTGCCGGGCGGCCCGATGATGGGCAGCGGCGCGGGATCGGGGGTGAAGGTGCTGATCCACCGCGTGATGAGGACGTCGCCGAGGTCGCCGACGTGATCGCTGTGAAGGTGAGTGAGGAGCAGCGCCGACAAGCCGGCCGCACCTACCCCGACCGCCGCCGCGCGCTGCAGCACCCCGCGCCCGCAGTCCGCCAAAAACACCTGCCCGCCGGCCCGCACGAGGGTCGACGGCCCGGCCCGGTTCGGGTCGGGGATCGGACTTCCGGTGCCCAGCAGAGTGACCTCGATCATGGCCCTATCTTGCAGGTCCCCGCGGTTTGCGGTGGCCCGATCGAACGATCCGGCAGGCCGGCGGCGCTTGGACACGATCTGTGTGCAGGTTCTCTTGGTGGCTTTTCCGCCGCGCGAGTTAGCCGTAGCCTGATGTGAAGCGGATCACAAACCCGGCTGGAGGCCTTGATGCGGATTGCGGACGTCTTGCGGAACAAGGGCGCGGCGGTGGTGACCATCAACCCGGACGCGACGGTTCGTGAGCTGCTGGCGGGTCTGACCGAGCAGAACATCGGCGCCATGGTGGTGGTCGGCGACGAGGGGGTCGTCGGCATCGTGTCGGAGCGCGACGTCGTGCGCCAGCTCCACACTCATGGCGCCAGCGTGCTGTCACGCCCGGTCTCCAAGATCATGACCAGCATGCTGGCCACGTGCACGAAGGCCGACACCGTCGATGCGATCAGCGTGCTGATGACCAAGAACCGGGTGCGTCACGTGCCGGTGTTGGACGGGAAGAAGCTGATCGGCATCGTCAGCATTGGTGACGTGGTGAAGACCCGGATGGAAGAACTCGAGGCCGAGCAGCAGCAGCTGCAGTCCTACATCACCCAGGGCTGACTCGGCGGCGGCTTGCTCAACCCGCCGGCCCCGCTCGCCGAACGTGCAGCAGGGCGATAACTTCGCCGTTTTCTCGCCGCGAGTGCACGCTCGGCGACTTGGCCGACTCAGCGCCAGGAGTAGTCGGCGCGCAGCCGCGCCGCCACGACATCGAAGATCTCGCGATCCAGAATGGCGCCCTCGCGCCGAATGCCCTCTTCGGGCACGTCGAGCACGCGGTCCAGCCGAACCCAACTGGATCGTCCCTCGTAATCCCAACTGCCCGAGCCGATTCCAACCCACTCCGGATCGGCGGCGTGGCGCTCCTGGCTGGAGACCATCAACCCCAGCAGGGTGCCGCGGTCGCGTCCCACGACCAGCACGGGCCGGTCCTTACCCCGGCTGGGATCGTCCTCGTAAACCACCCACGTCCAGACGATCTCGCCGGGATCGGCCCGGCCGTCCAGGCTCGGCGCGTACACGAGTTTGCGGGCCCGCTGCGCGGTGGGCCGACTGTTGCTGGTCACCGGCCGGCCCGCGACCGTCGTGTCGGACGGTGGCGGCGCCGCGGCGGCGATGACGTTCGCGGTGATCCGCACGGCCTGTTGCAACTCGCGCAGGACGGTCTGGGAATTCTGGACGTGCCGGGCCAGCCGCGGGGCACCGTTGAACACCAGATTCTCGGCAAACCGCTGGAACGTCTTCCACTGCGATTTCCGGGCAGACGCCATATTCGCAGCATAGACGCGAGCAATCGGGCGCGACTGTGTCCAAGTAGGTCCGGGCGACGCTGCATAGATACGCTGGACATGCCGCGAACCGCCAGTAAAACGGCCGCGCAGCGCCCATCACGTTTGACGTAGACCAGGAGATTCCCATCAGCAGTTTCGCCGACAAGACCTTCACCGCGCCGGCGCAGATTCGGAATTTCTGCATCATCGCCCACATCGATCACGGCAAGTCGACGCTGGCCGACCGGATGCTGCAGCTCACCGGCGTCGTCGATGAGCGCTCGATGCGCGCCCAGTACCTGGACCGGATGGACATCGAGCGCGAGCGCGGCATCACCATCAAGGCGCAGAACGTCCGGCTCCCGTGGAAAGTCGACGCCGAAGACCATGTCCTGCACCTGATCGACACCCCGGGCCACGTCGACTTCACCTACGAGGTGTCGCGCGCCCTGGAGGCCTGCGAGGGCGCGGTGCTGCTGGTCGACGCCGCCCAGGGCATCGAGGCGCAGACCCTGGCCAACCTCTACCTGGCGCTGGACCGTGACCTGACCATCATCCCGGTGCTCAACAAGATCGACCTCCCGGCGGCCGACCCGGACCGCTACGCCGGAGAGCTCGCCCACATCATCGGCTGCGAGCCCGACGACGTCTTAAGGGTGTCCGGCAAAACCGGCGAGGGAGTGGCCGAGCTGCTCGACGAGGTGGTGCGCCAGGTGCCGCCCCCGCAGGGCGAGGCCGACGCGCCCCTGCGAGCGATGATCTTCGACTCGGTCTACGACATCTACCGCGGCGTGGTGACCTACGTCCGGGTGGTCGACGGCAAGATCACCCCGCGCGAACGCATCGCGATGATGTCCACGGGCGCCACGCACGAACTGCTCGAGGTCGGCATCGTTTCGCCCGAGCCGAAGGCCAGCGAGGGCCTGGGTGTGGGCGAGGTGGGTTACCTGATCACCGGGGTCAAAGACGTCCGCCAGTCCAAGGTGGGTGACACCGTGACGACGGCCAAGCGCGGCGCCGCCGAAGCGCTGACGGGATACCGCGAGCCCAGGCCGATGGTCTACTCGGGGCTGTATCCCGTGGACGGTTCGGACTATCCGGTTCTGCGCGACGCGCTGGACAGGCTGCAACTCAACGACGCGGCCCTGACCTACGAGCCGGAGACGTCGGTGGCGCTGGGCTTCGGATTCCGTTGTGGCTTCTTGGGTTTGCTGCACATGGAGATCACCCGGGAGCGCCTGGAGCGAGAGTTCGACCTGGACCTGATTTCGACGTCGCCCAACGTCGTCTATCGCGTGGTCAAAGAGGACAACACCGAAGTCGTCGTGACCAACCCGTCGGACTGGCCCGAAGGCAAGGTCCGCACCGTCTACGAGCCGGTGGTGAAGACCACCATCATCGCGCCCAGCGAATTCATCGGCACCATCATGGAACTGTGCCAGTCGCGCCGCGGCGAGCTCGGCGGAATGGACTACCTGTCACCCGAACGCGTGGAGCTGCGCTACACCATGCCGCTGGGCGAGATCATCTTCGACTTCTTCGACTCCCTGAAGTCACGCACCCGCGGCTACGCCAGCCTCGACTACGAGGAGGCCGGCGAGCAAGAGGCCCAGCTGGTCAAGGTCGACATCCTGTTGCAGGGCGAGGCGGTCGACGCGTTCAGCGCGATCGTGCACAAGGACGGCGCCTCGGCCTACGGCAACAAGATGACCACCAAGCTCAAAGAGCTGATCCCACGCCAGCAGTTCGAGGTGCCGGTCCAGGCGGCGATCGGATCGAAAATCATTGCGCGCGAAAACATCCGAGCCATCCGCAAGGACGTGCTGTCCAAATGTTACGGCGGTGACATCACCCGCAAGCGCAAACTTCTGGAAAAGCAGAAGGAAGGCAAGAAGCGGATGAAGACCATCGGGCGGGTCGACGTACCGCAGGAGGCGTTCGTCGCCGCGCTGTCCGCGGACGCGGCGGGGGACAAGGGCAAGAAGTAGCCATGCGGATACTCAAAGCGGCGGCGACGCTCGCGGTCCTGGCCACGCTGGTGACGGGATGCGGCGCGGTCGTGAACGGGACGGCGAAGCCGGCACCGAACCTCAAGCTGCGTCCGCTGAGCGGCGCGACGGTCAGCAAGGTGCTGCTCGACGGCGCGACGCTGTCGCGGATGCTCGACCAGACGCTGATCTCCCGCGAGCCGGCGCAAGTCGGCGGCCCCGAGAAGCTCTACCAGGTCAAGCGGTCGACGTCGCAGGCCGGTTGCCTGGGCGTGACGGCGATGCTGCAAAAGAGCGTGTACCGCTCCGCCCAGGTCCAGGACGTCGCCTCGGTGTCGTGGTGGAACAACGGCGAACCGGCGCAGGTGATCACCGTGATGGAGGGCGTGGTCACGCTGCCCTCGGCCGCGCAGGCTCAGGCGTTGTTCGCGCAGTTCTCGCAGCAGTGGCAGCAATGCAACGGCATGACGACCTCGGAACAGACCGGCCCGATCAGCACGACGAACGTCATCAGCGATGTCCGCGGCACCGCTACCACCATCGCGGCGACCAAAACCGCCACCTCGGTGCTGCCCAACATGCCCGCCCTGCGGCCCACCCCCCAGGCGCGGGCCATCGGTATCCGGTCGAACTGCCTCGTAGAGGTCGAGGTGGTCTTCTTCGGCGGGCGGCGATCCACCGACCCGGGATCGGCCAACGTCAACAGCAGCGCGCTCGACATCGCGCGCGCCATGATGGACAGGGTCAACGCGCTGAGCTGAGGTCGGGAGGGGTGAAGTGAAAAGCACCTGGCGCTCGCTGGCCGCTGTGGTCGCGGTGCTGCTGGTGAGCGGGTGCACCCAAACCATCTCCGGCACAGGCACTTTGGCGCCGAACGCGGGTCGGGTGCCGGCCATCAAGCGGGCCTTGTTCGACGGTACCGCGCTGGCGAAGCTGCTCGACCAGCCGTTCCAGCCGTACCCGCACTACTCGGAGTTCGGGGGCGGCGACAAATTGGGAACCGCGTGGGATAAGGCGAAGCCCGCCGAGTGCATCGGCGTCGTCCATTTGATGCAGCGGGGCCCGTATGGCTCGGCGCCGATTCAAGAAACGGCCGCCGAAATGTGGGTGGGCAAAAGGGATTCGGTGAAGATCGACATTGTCCAGCAAGGCATCGTCGCGTTGCGGACGGCCGCGGACGCCGACGCGCTCTTCGCCAGGTTCGTCGCGCAGTGGCAGAAGTGCGACGGGACCACGCTGACCGTAAAGCCCGGCGCCCGCAGCTGACGCGGGCTCATCTGGCGGTCTACATCGGCGCGTTGGCGGGCTGGAACATCCCGGAGCCGTCGGCCTCCTCCTCGGCCCGGATGACGTGCACCACCGCGTTGATCAGCGCCAGGTGGGTGAACGCCTGCGGGAAGTTGCCCAGCTGGCGGCCGGTGCGCGGCTCGATCTCCTCCGCATACAGGTGCAGCGGGCTGGCGTAGGACAGCAACCGCTCGCACAGGCGTTTGGCGCGGCGCACCTCCCCGATCTCGACCAGCGCCGACACCAGCCAGAACGAGCAAATCGTGAACGTGCCCTCCTCGCCGGACAGCCCGTCGTCGGTCTCCTCGACCCGGTAGCGCAGCACCAGGCCCTCCTGGGTGAGTTCGTCGGCGATCGCCAGCACGGTGTTGCGCACCCGCGGGTCGTCGGGCGGCAGGAACCGCGTCAGCACCACCAACAGCAGCGAGGCGTCCAGCGCGTCGCTGCCGTAGCGCTGGGTGAAGACCCCGCGGGAATCCACGCCGTGCGCCAGGATGTCGGCCTTGATCTCCTCGGCGATGGCCCGCCACTGCTGGGCGTAGCTCTTCTCGCCCTGCCGTTCGGCCAGCTTCGCCCCGCGGTCGAGCGCCACCCAGCACATGACCTTCGACGACGTGAAGTGCTGCGGCTCCCCGCGCACCTCCCAGATTCCGCGGTCGGGCTCGCGCCAGTGCTTGATCGCCTCTTCCACCTGCTTCTTCAGCACCGGCCACAACGTCTCCGGGACCTGTTCGCGCGACTTGGCGTGCAGGTAGAAGGAGTCGAGGATGGAGCCCCAGATGTCGTGCTGGACCTGGTCGAAGGCGCCGTTGCCGATGCGCACCGGCCGGGCCTGGTCATAGCCGGACAGGTGATGCAGTTCCTCCTCGACGAGGCTGCGCTCCCCGCCCACGCCGTACATCACCTGCAGCGGGTGCCGCTCGTTGTTGTTGGCGCCCGAGACGTCGGCGATGAACGCGAAGAAGTCGTCGGCCTCGCGGTCGAGCCCGAGCGTGTACAGGCCCCACAACGCGAACGTGGAGTCGCGCACCCAGGCGTAGCGGTAGTCCCAGTTGCGTTCGCCCTGCGGTGTTTCCGGCAGCGACGTGGTGCTGGCCGCCAGTAGCGCGCCGGTGGGCGAGTAGGTCAACCCCTTCAGCGTGAGCGCGCTGCGCTGCAGGTAGGCCCGCCACGGGTGGTCGGGGAAGTTGCCGATGTTGATCCACTGCCGCCAGCACTCGGTGGTCTGCCACATCTTGTCGGCGGCCTCTTGGTAGGTCTGCGGCGCCGGGTGCTTGGTCCAGCTCAGGGCCACGAACACGTCGTCGCCCTCCTTCATCCGGGTGCGTGCGCGCGCTTCGCGGCCCTCCAGCCCGATCCGCAGGTTGGTGGTGAGTCGCAGCGTGGGGTGGGCGTCGGGCTGCCTGGTGGCGCGCGCGATGGCCTCGCCGTACGCGTTGGCGGAGTATTCCCAGGTGGCCCCGACGCGGTGGTAGTCGAACGCCGGCTCGCAGCTCATCATCAGTTCGACGGTGCCGCTGACGCAGCGCACGGTGCGCAGCAGGATGTGCTCGGCGTCCCAGTCCATCGGGGTGCGGCGATGCGTCCGCGACCGGCGGTCCAGGTCGTGCCAGGGGCCCATGACCAGCGCGTCACGCACGATCAGCCATCCGGTGTGCGTCTGCCAGGTGGTCTCCATAATGAGGCTGCCCGGCAGATACCGGCGGGCCGAGGGCACCGAGACGCCGTAGGGGCCCAGCCGGAAATGGCCGGCGCTGCGGTCCAGGATCGCCCCGAACACGCTCGGCGAGTCCGGCCGCGGCACACACAGCCATTCCACCGACCCGGCCGGCGAGATCAGGCAGGTGGTTTCCCAGTCCGACAGGAACGCGTAATCGGCGATCGGCGGAAACGGGTTACGCAGGGCCGCGCTGGGAGCGAGGGGCCCGGGAGTGCGCAGGTCGATGGACGACGACATCGACGTGGCGGACGCCGCTGGAAACGCTTCCTCGGGCATGTCTTCGTCCGGCTGGGCCGGTTGGTCGTCGGGCTGAACATGCAGAACCATCTGGACATCATCGACCGCACGGCGGCCCGGCGTCCAACGTTTCGCCGACGCGGCGTGGCGCACACCCACCCGGGCGCCGATGTTCACGCATTGGTTTTGTGTGGCGGCGCCACATAGGGTGAGCTCCGTGAACGCGTTCCTCAACTGGTGGGACGGCAACGAGCTGTGGCTTTCGGGGCTCCCTTTCGTGCTGCAGGCCATGGTGGTGATGCCGGTCGTGCTGGCGGTGGCCTACGTGACGGGGGCCCTGCTCGACGGCCTCCTCGGCAAGGGCATCGAGTTGATGCGCCGTGCCCGCCATGTCGGTGAGACCTCCGGGTGACGCGCATGCCTCGGTCACACGTGACGCTGGTTCTCCTCATCTTGGTGGCGCTGGTGATCGGCACGTGGCTGGTCACGCACCTGATGCACCGGTGAGGCGCCCGCCGCGGTGGCGTGCGCCGGCTGCGGTGGCGGCACCGTCAATTCCTGTTAGGCTTCCCGCCATGCGCGTGGCGATTGGCATCCCGGGGTGCTATGCCTTCGTGCACTGTTGTCGCTGACTCCCAAACCCGTGTGCGGTCTGGTTCTGGAGTTCTCGAATCCTCCTGAAGTTCTAGTTGCCTTTCCGCTGAGACGGGACCGAGATCCGATAAGTCCCCCACCGGAAGGCCTTCGATGGACATCAGGACCGCACTGCGTTGGCGGCCTGTACTTGCCCTGGTTTCGACAGCCGGCGTGGCCGCAAGTATCGCCGGCTGCCACGGGGGCGCTAGCGATGCCGTCGGCGGCGGCGGGCTGGCCGGCGCACGCACTTCCATCACGCTGGTCGCCTATTCGGTCCCAGAACCCGGGTGGAGCAAGATAATTCCGGCGTTCAATGCCTCCGAAGAAGGCAAGGGCGTGCAGGTGGTGACCTCGTATGGGGCCTCCGGTGACCAATCCCGCGGTGTCGTCGACGGCAAGCCGGCCGACGTCGTGAACTTCTCCGTGGAACCCGACATCGCGCGACTGGTCAAGGCCGGCAAGGTTTCCAAAGACTGGAACACCGACGCCACCAAGGGGATCCCGTTCGGCTCGGTGGTCACGCTGGTGGTGCGCAAGGGCAATCCGAAGCACATCAAGGACTGGGATGACCTACTGCGGCCCGGCATTGAGGTCATCACGCCCAGCCCGCTCAGTTCGGGGTCGGCCAAGTGGAATCTGCTGGCGCCGTACGCCGTCAAGAGCGAAGGCGGCGCCAACAGCGCCGCCGGCGTGGATTTCATCAAGAAGCTGGTGACCGAGCACGTCAAACTCCGTCCCGGATCGGGACGCGAAGCCACCGACGTCTTCATCCAGGGCAGCGGTGACGTGCTGATCAGCTACGAGAACGAGGCCATCGCGACCGAGCGGGCGGGCAAGCCCGTCGACCACGTCAACCCGCCGCAGACCTTCAAGATCGACAATCCGGTCGCCGTCGTCAACACCAGCCCCCACCTGCAGGCCGCCGTCGCGTTCAAGAACTTCCAGTACACGGCCGCGGCCCAAAAGGTTTGGGCGCAGGCCGGTTTCCGGCCGGTCGACCCGTCGGTCGCCGCCGACTTCCGCGCCCAATATCCGGTGCCGACGAAGCTGTGGACCATCGCCGACCTCGGCGGCTGGAGCGCGGCGGATCCGCAGCTGTTCGACAAGAGCACCGGCAGCATCACCAAGATCTACACGCAGGCCACCGGATGACGGCCATCACGCCGGACCCGCTGGCAATCCGGCCCGAACTCAGCGGCGACCCCGGGCACGGGCCGCTGCCCGGGCGTGGCCGCGGGACCACCGCCCTGCGGGTCGGGGCGGCAACGGTGTGGCTTTCGGTGATCGTGTTGCTGCCGCTGGCGGCGATCGCCTGGCAGTCCGCCGGCGGCGGCTGGCACGCGTTCTGGCTCGCGGTCACCTCCAATGCCGCGCTGGAATCCTTCCGAGTGACCCTGACGATCTCGGCCGGGGTGACCGTGCTCAACCTGATTTTTGGTCTGGTGATCGCGTGGGTGCTGGTGCGCGACGACTTCGTCGGGAAGCGACTGGTCGACGCGATCATCGACCTGCCGTTCGCGCTGCCCACCATCGTCGCCAGCCTGGTCATGCTGGCGTTGTACGGCAACAACAGCCCGGTGGGTCTGCACCTGCAGCACACCGCGTGGGGTGTGACGGTGGCGTTGGCCTTCGTGACGCTGCCCTTCGTGGTCCGCGCGGTTCAGCCGGTGCTGCTGGAGTTGGATCGCGAAGTCGAGGAGGCGGCGGCGTCGCTGGGCGCCAGCGGCCCGAAGATCTTCACCTCGGTGGTGCTGCCGGCGCTGCTGCCCGCGCTGTTGTCCGGTGCGGGCCTGGCGTTCTCGCGCGCGATCGGCGAGTTCGGGTCGGTGGTGCTGATCGGCGGCGCGGTGCCGGGCAAAACCGAAGTGTCATCGCAGTGGATACGGACCCTGATCGAAAACGACGACCGCACCGGCGCCGCCGCGATATCCATTGTGCTGTTGGCGATTTCGTTCGTGGTCCTGCTCATCTTGCGGATCGTGGGTGGGCACGCGGCCAAACGCGAGGAGCTGGCCGCATGACGTCGTCCGCCGGAGTCCGCTATTCCCTGCGATTCGTGGCGCTCGGATACATCTTCGTGTTGCTGGTCGTGCCGGTGTCGTTGATCCTGTGGAGGACGTTTCGGCCCGGGTTCGGCCAGTTCTACGCCTGGGTCAGCACTCCCGCGGCGATATCGGCGCTGAACCTGACCCTGCTGGTGGTGGCCATCGTGGTGCCGCTCAACGTAATCTTCGGCATCCCGACGGCATTGGTGCTCGCGCGCAACAGGTTTCGCGGCAAGGGCGTGCTGCAGGCGATCATCGACCTGCCGTTCGCGGTCTCACCCGTCATCGTGGGTGTGGCGTTGATCGTGTTGTGGGGCTCGGCGGGTGCGCTGGGATTCGTCGAAAACGACCTCGGGTTCAAGATCATCTTCGGCCTGCCGGGCATCGTGCTCGCCAGCATCTTCGTCACCCTGCCGTTCGTGGTGCGTGAGGTGGAGCCGGTGCTGCACGAGCTGGGAACCGACCAGGAGGAGGCGGCGGCGACGCTGGGTTCGGGCTGGTGGCAGACGTTTTGGCGGATCACGCTGCCGTCCATCCGGTGGGGCCTGACGTACGGCATCGTGTTGACAATCGCACGTACCCTGGGGGAATACGGTGCGGTGCTCATCGTGTCGTCGAACCTGCCGGGAAAGTCGCAAACACTGACATTGCTTGTTTCGGACCGATACAACCGCGGCGTCGAGTACGGCGCCTATGCGCTGTCGACCTTGCTGATGGGGGTTGCGGTGCTGGTGCTGATTTTCCAGGTGGTTCTCGACGCCCGCCGCGCCCGAGCGGCGAAGCAGGCCTGACGAGGAGGATGACGTGACAGACACCGGTACCGGCCGGGACGACCTCGCCATCATCGTGCGCGACGCCTACAAGCACTATGGCGACTTCGTCGCGCTGGACCACGTGGACTTCGTCGTGCCGACCGGGTCGCTGACGGCGTTGTTGGGTCCCAGCGGTTCGGGCAAATCGACGCTGCTGCGCACCATCGCCGGTCTCGACCAGCCCGACAGCGGAACCGTCACGATCTACGGTCGCGACGTGACCCGGGTGCCACCGCAGCGCCGCGGCATCGGGTTCGTCTTCCAGCACTACGCGGCATTCAAGCACCTGACCGTCCGCGACAACGTGGCCTACGGGCTCAAGGTTCGCAAGCGGCCCAAAGCCGAAATCAAAGCCAAGGTCGACAACCTGCTGGAAGTGGTGGGGCTCAGCGGTTTTCAGAGCCGCTATCCCAATCAGCTCTCCGGTGGTCAGCGACAGCGGATGGCGCTGGCTCGAGCGCTGGCGGTCGACCCGCAGGTGCTGCTGCTCGACGAGCCGTTCGGTGCGCTGGACGCCAAGGTGCGTGAGGATTTGCGGGCGTGGTTGCGCCGCCTGCACGACGAGGTGCACGTGACCACGGTGCTGGTCACCCACGATCAGGCGGAGGCATTGGATGTCGCCGACCGGATTGCGGTGCTCAATCACGGTCGCATCGAGCAGATCGGATCCCCGACCGACGTCTATGACGCCCCGGCGAACGCGTTCGTGATGTCGTTCCTCGGCGCGGTGTCCACCCTCAACGGCGCCCTGGTGCGTCCGCACGACATCCGGGTGGGTCGCAACCCCGAGATGGCGATCGCCGGCGGCGACGGCACCGCGGAGTCGATCGGGGTGGTGCGGGCCACCGTTGACCGGGTGGTGGCGCTGGGTTTCGAGGTGCGGGTCGAATTGACCAGCGCGGCCACCGGCGGCTTCTTCACGGCGCAGATCACACGCGGCGACGCCGAGGCCCTGGCATTACGCGACGGCGACACCGTCTACGTGCGTGCCACCCGGGTCCCACCGATCGCCCCGACTGCGGCGGAGCCCGGTCACAAAGCGGACGAGGATGAGAACACGCTGACCTCAGCGTGATTCGTCACGAGGCGTGCAGACCGCACTCCGTCTTGGACAGCCCCTGCCAGCGCCCACTGCGCGGGTCGGCGCCCGCCAGCGGCTTGGCCGTGCACGGGGCGCAGCCGATCGACGAATAGCCGTCGTAGATAAGCGGATTGACCAGCACGCTGTGCTCGTCGATGTAGTTCTGCACGTCGTCGTCGGACCAGGTCGCCATCGGGTTGACCTTCACCAACTTGAAGCCCTCGTCGAAGCCGACCACCGGGGCGTTGGCGCGTGCGGCGGTTTCGCCCCGGCGCAGCCCGGTCACCCAGGCCGAGTAGCCGCGCAGCGCCTTGCCCAGCGGGGCGACCTTGCGCAGCCGGCAGCATTCACCGGGATCACGCGCGAACAGGTCCTTGCCCAGCAGTTTGTCCTGCTCGGCGACGGTCTGCTCGGCCGTGACGTTGAGCACCCGGATGTCGTAAACGGACTCGATGGCGTCGCGTGTACCGATGGTCTCCACGAAGTGGTAGCCGGTGTCCAGGAACACCACCGGCACACCCGGGCGCACCTTGGCGGCCAGATCGATCAACACCGCCTCTTGCATGCTGGAGGCCACCACGTAGTTGCAGGTCGCCCATCCGCGCGGTCCGTTGACGCCGCCGAACGTCTCGTCGGTCCAACGCAATACGTCGCTGGCGCTGGCGCCCTCGAGCTCGGCCGCTCCCCGGGCGGCGAGCTCGCGCAGCTCGGCCTCGGAATGTCTGGTTGTTCGTTCGCTCATCGCAAATCGTCCTCGTCTGCCCTCATGGCCCACTGTGCGAAACGTTCACCCTCGCCGCGATATTTCAGGAAGTTACGTGCGACCCGCTCGATGTAGTCGCCGAGCTCGTCGCTGGTGACCTTGTGCTGACGCAGTTTTCGGCCGAAGCCGCTGTCTTGACCCAGGCTGCCGCCCAGGTGTACCTGGAAAGCCTCGACCGAGCCGCCGTTTCCGTCGTCGACCATCTGGCCTTTCAACCCGATGTCGGCGACCTGAATGCGTGCGCACGAATTGGGGCAGCCGTTGAGGTTGACGGTGATCGGAACATCGAGCTGCAGGTTGATGTCCGCGAGCCGACTTTCCAGCTCGGGCACCAAAGACTGCGCCTTGACTCGTGTTTCGGCGAATGACAGCTTACAGAATTCAATTCCCGTGCAGGCCATCACATTCCGGCGCCAGTGTGACGGTTGGGACTGCAGGCCGAGCGCCTCCAAACCGGCGATCAGCTCCTCGAGCTTGTCGTCGGGGACGTCGAGGATCACCAGCTTTTGGTAGGGGGTCAACCGGATCCGGTTCGAGCCGGCCGCCTCGGCGAGGTCGGCCACCGCGGACAGGGTGGTGCCCGAGACCCGTCCCGCAATCGAGGCGACACCCACGGCGTTGAGCCCGTTCTTGAGCCGTTGCACACCGACGTGGTCGATCGGACGCGGGACCGGCTCCGGCGCCGGTCCGTCGATCAGCGGACGCTTGAGGTACTCGGTTTCGAGGACTTCACGGAACTTCTCGACGCCCCAGTCCTTGACCAGGAACTTCAGCCGCGCCTTGGAGCGCAGCCGCCGGTACCCGTAGTCACGGAAGATCGAGGTGACCGCGTGCCAAACCTCGGGCACTTCCTCGAGCGGCACCCAGGCACCCAGCCGTTGGGCCAGCATCGGGTTGGTCGACAGGCCGCCGCCCACCCACAGGTCCAGCCCGGGGCCGTGCTCGGGGTGGTTGACGCCGATGAACGCGATGTCATTGACCTCGTGCACCACGTCCTGCAGGCCCGAGATGGCGGTCTTGTACTTGCGCGGCAGGTCGGCGAAGTCGGGCTGGCCGATGTAGCGGCGGGCGATCTCGTCGATCGCCCAGGTCGGGTCGAGCACCTCGTCGAGCGACTCGCCGGCCAGCGGTGATCCCAGGATCACGCGGGGGCAGTCGCCGCACGCCTCGGCGGTCTGCAATCCGACGTCGGCCAGCCGCCGCCAGATTTCGGGGACGTTCTCGATCTCGATCCAGTGGTACTGGATGTTTTCCCGGTCGGTGATGTCGGCGGTGTCGCGTCCGAACTCGGTGGAGATCTGGCCGACGGTGCGCAGTGCGGCCGTCGACAGCGCACCGCCGTCGCAGCGCACCCGCATCATGAAGTACCTGGCCTCGAGCAGCTCGGCGTTGTCGTCGCCGGTGAAGGTGCCGTCGTAGCCCTGCTCACGCTGGGTGTACAGGCCCCACCAGCGGAAGCGCCCACGCAGGTCGCTCTTGTCGATGCTGTCGAAGCCGTTCTTGGCGTAGATGGTCTCGATGCGCTCGCGCACGTCCAGTGGGGCGCCGGCCTGCTTCATCTCTTCGTTCGGGTTCAGCGGCTCACGATTCCCCAGTGCCCATTGGCCCTCGTTACGGGCCTTCGCGGGTCGGGCGGTGGTCATCGGAAGTTCTCCTTCAAAAAGATCGCCAGCGCGGCCAGCACAGTTCACCGGCACTTATGGGCGGCACGAAACCGTCGGCCTGCTGGAGACACAGTGGGCTGGGTCTACCAAGTCAAGGCAGACAGATACAGCTGCAAACGCGCTTGAGATCGATGTGCCGTCGCGCCACGAGCACAATGTGCGGGCTGGGCTGGGCGACAGTCACGCCCCCATTGTGCCATGGATGCCGGGGGGCCGTGCGAGCAGGTCAAATCTGGGCTCACGATGATTAAAAGTGCCGCTGACGGGCCACCGCGGCATCAAGTCCGGGGGATCCACCGCGCGGCAACGCCGAGCGTGCACCCAGCGCGAAAATCCGGCCGGAATGTCGCAGCCGGCGCACGCTCGGCGCACGGGCAGCCCCCGGCAGCCGGGATCGACGGCGCCGGCGCCGGGCGTCTGCGTGGGATCATTTGGCATGGCCATTCGCGAGGAGCTGGTCGACCTGCCCGACGTGCGGGTGACCGCCGGGCAGCCGTTTGGCATCTACGTGCATGTCCCGTTCTGCGTAACGCGTTGCGGCTATTGCGATTTCAACACCTATACCCCAGCGGAGCTGGGGGGCGTCAATCCAGACGCCTGGTTGGGTGCGCTGCGGGCCGAATTGGAACTGGCGGCCGCGCGACTGGAAGCGCCGCCGGTGAGCACCGTGTTTGTCGGTGGTGGGACGCCCTCGTTGCTCGGCGGTGCGCGCCTGGTGACGCTGCTGGACATGGTGCGCGAGCACTTTCCGCTGGCAGCGGATGCCGAGATCACCACCGAGGCCAACCCCGAGTCGGCGTGGCCGGACCTCTTCGACGCCATCCGCGCGGCCGGCTACACCCGGGTGTCCCTGGGGATGCAATCGGTGGCGCCACGGGTGCTGGGTGTCCTCGACCGCATTCACACGCCGAACCGATCGGCCGATGCCGCCCGCGAGGCGCTGGCCGCGGGCTTCGAACACGTCAGCCTCGATCTGATCTATGGAACCCCGGGGGAGTCCGACGACGACCTGCTGCGATCGGTCGACACCGCGATCGAGACCGGCGTCGATCACGTCTCGGCCTATGCGCTGGTGGTCGAGGAAGGCACCGCCCTGGCCCGGCGGGTGCGTCGCGGCGAACTGGCCGCTCCCGACGACGACGTGCTGGCCCACCGCTACGAATTGGTCGACGCGCGCCTGAGCGAGGCGGGCATGTCGTGGTACGAGGTGTCCAACTGGTCGCGGCCAGGGGGTGAATGCCGGCACAACCTGGGCTACTGGGACGGCGGCCAGTGGTGGGGCGCGGGACCGGGCGCGCACGGATACGTCGGCACCACGCGCTGGTGGAATGTCAAGCATCCCAACGCATATGCCGAGAGGCTGGGCACGGCCGCGCTGCCGGTCGCGGGATTCGAGCGGCTCGACGCCGACACGTTGCACACCGAAGACGTGCTGTTGAAAGTCCGCCTGCGCCAAGGCCTTCCGGTTGGCCTGTTGAATTCCGAAGAGCGTGAACGCGCCGAGGGCGTCGTCTCCGACGGGTTGCTGGTGACAACCGGTGACAGGCTCGTCCTGACGGATCGGGGACGGCTGCTGGCCGACGCCGTGGTGCGGACGCTATTGGGGTAGCGGCCCGGTCAGACCCCGAACCATTGCTCGAAGACCCGGGCGATCTCGATGTAGAGCGGGATTCCGACGGTGACGTTGTAGGAGAACGTCAGACCCAGCGAGGCGGCCAGCGGCAACGTCGGGCTCGCCTCGGGGATGGCGAGCCGCTGCACCGCCGGGACGGCGATGTAGGACGCCGCGCCGCACAGGACCGCGAACAGCACATAGGTGCCCGTCTTGAAGTCGGTGTGGGTCAGCGAGGCGTAGCTGCAGGCGACGAAGATGCCCAGCGTTGCAAAGACATTCGGCGCCACGAGACCGAAGACGATGAATCCGGGGCCCGCCGTGCGCAGGTCTTTCAGCTTGCGCGACGCCGTCATGCCCATTTCGAGCAGGAACAGGCACAGCACGCCCTGGAACGCCAGCACGAAGAACTTGTCGTCGTCGGCGACGACCTTCTGGCCCTGCAGCCCGCTGACGAGACCGATGATGATGCCGCCCATCAGCAGGACTAGCCCCGGATTGAGGAACACCTCCTGAAACAGCTCGCGGGAGAGGATCGGCATCCGCTTGGCCTTGGCGTCGTCCGGGCTCTGCTCGGGCTCCCAGTCCTCCAGCTCGTGCTCCAGGCTTGCTTCCTGCCTCTCGAGGCTCTGGCCCTGCGGGGGCCGCGCGGCGCTGCCGGGGCCGACCCCGACCTTGACGGGCGGCGTGTAGCCGGGCTCGTCGGGCATGTATCCGCCGGCGTCCATGCCCCGGTGGCGCAGTCGGGCCACGAAGTACAGCGCGACCAGGCAGCCCGGGATCTCCATCACGGCCAGCATCACCGGCATGTAAGCGTTGAAGGCGATGTTCACGGCGGCCAGCACGGCCACACAGGTGGCAAAGGTCCCGGCCGAGTCCGACCCGTAATAGCCCGCGATCGTCGCGCGGTCCACCTTCCGCAGCGTTTTCAGTCGGCTCAGGCCCACGTAGGCCAAACCGCCGATGGCACAGTTCAACACGAAGCCCAGGACCATGAATCCGACGATGGCGCCGACGCTCGAGGCGCTGATCTTCGCGAGCTCTTCGCCGCCGTGCCAGCCGATGGCCAGCAGCAGATACATGGTCAACCCCTGATAGATGACATAGGGGAATTCGAAGCGCACCTTCAGGATGGGGATCAGAAAGCCGAAGTAGAAAAACAGCAAGAGCGGCTTGAAGAGGTTGTGGGTGAAGTTGTGCCAAAACTCTTGCAGCATCGATGCCTCCGTTGAGTAGACCCGCGATCAGGGGGAAGCACCGTCCGCAAACGCGGAGCAACCACGAAACATCCCGACGACCGTCAGAAATTTATCCCCGTGGCGGTCGACCTGCCACTCGAAAGCACGGCGGGAAGGACGGGCCTTCCAGACCCGCCTAGCGCCGCAAATGCGCTGGTCAGGCCCGATCTAGCGGAACGAAATCCGGTGCCGGCAGGCGTCCCATCAGCCGTGAGATTGGTGTGAAGATGCTGTCTATTTACTGTGTAGTCAAAATCTGAGTCAGTGGGGCGGCCAGTTGGGCGACGGCCTGACCCCGGCTCCCTTTTGCCGGTGGGTCACCGACAGCCAGGCCGAGGGCGAGTAGTGCGTCGTGATTTCCTCGAAGCCGTCGACCCGGGACACCGAAAGCACACCGGTCTCTTGATTGATTTCGAGCTCGTCGCCTGCGCTCGCCTGGACCTCCTCGCCACTGCTGAGGCGAATGCTGAACACGTCGTTCCTCCAATCAGCGAATCCGGGCGGACGGGCCAGTGCCACTAGGACGAGTCTCGCGGCCCACGCCGTTCGGTGCGCGACCACGACGTAAACGGTGGGAAAACGTTCCAGGTGGCGAGCCTCACACCGGATCGGCAGCGCCTGACCTTCCGCGCCGGCGGCGACCCCGACCTAGCTGCGCGAACGGAACGGCTGGAGCGACGAATCGGCGCGTTCCGGCGGGTAGCCTCGGGCGGGGCCGGGCTTTAACTCCGAGGGAGTTTTAGCCGAAGGCGCCCCGCGGGGGGCAACTCGATGGGATCGGTTGCGCACAGCTACATAGGTTAGGCTACATTTACTAACCGTGACCGAGGTCAGCGTCGAGACAAGTTCCGCCGGTTCTGCGTCGCCATCGATCCCGCTTCCCGCCCATATCGACCCGGCGGACCTGGCGGCCGAGTTGGCCGTGGTGCTCTCCGAACGCGTCGGGGAAGAGTATCTGCTCTACGAGCGCAGCGGGGAATGGGTGCTGGCCACCGGTGTGCACGCCATGATCGAGTTGGACAGCGACGAGCTGCGGGTGATCCGCGATGGGGTCACGCAGCGCCAGCAGTGGTCGGGGCGACCCGGGCCGGCGCTGGGCGAGGCCATCGATCGGCTGCTGCTGGAAACAGACCAACTCTTCGGCTGGATCGCCTTCGAATTCGGGGTCTATCGCTACGGGCTGCAACAGCGCCTGGCGCCGGAAACCCCGCTGGCGCGGGTGTTTTGGCCGCGGGGCCGCATCGTGGTGTCCCGGGAGGCGATTCGTCTGTTCGACGCGTCGGCCGACCACCGCGACGTAGTGCTGGCTGTGCTCGGCGACGGCGTCTCCGGGCTGCGCGAGGCCTCCGCGATCGACGTCATCGCCGACACCTCCGACTACCGCAATCGTGTCGCGTCGGCCGTGGCGGAGATCGCGGCGGGCCGCTACCACAAGGTGATCCTTTCCCGTTCTCTCGAAGTGCCTTTCGCGCTCGATTTCCCGTCCACCTACCGGCTGGCGCGCCGGCACAACACCCCGGTGCGATCGTTTCTGTTGTCGCTGGGTGGGATTCGTGCCGTGGGCTACAGCCCCGAACTGGTCGCGGCGGTCCGGCGCGACGGTGTCGTGGTGACCGAGCCGCTGGCGGGCACCCGGGCGCTCGGTCGTGGCGAGGCGCGTGACCGTGAGGCGCGAGATGACCTGGAGTCGAACTCCAAAGAGATTGTCGAGCACGCGATTTCGGTGCGCAGCTCGCTGCAGGAGATGACCGAGATCGCCGAGCCCGGCACTGCGGTCGTCACCGATTTCATGACGGTGCGCGAGCGGGGGAGTGTCCAGCACCTCGGGTCCACGGTCAGCGGGCGCCTGGGCACGTCGAACGACCGGATGGACGCGCTCGAAGCGTTGTTCCCTGCGGTCACCGCCTCGGGCATCCCGAAAGCGGGCGGTGTCGAAGCGATCATGCGCCTCGACGAAGGACCCCGTGGCCTCTATTCGGGTGCGGTCGTGATGATTTCGGCTGACGGCGGGCTGGACGCGGCGCTGACGCTGCGCGCGGCCTACGAACGTGACGGCAGGACCTGGTTGCGGGCCGGTGCCGGCATCATCGAAGAGTCCACGCCCGAACGCGAATTCGAAGAGACGTGCGAGAAGCTGTCCACGCTCGCGCCCTATCTGATTGCGCGCGCCTAGGCGAGGAATTCGACGAGTCCAAGCGCCTCCGAAGGTGAGGCGCGAAGGGCCGAGAAGATCACCGCCAGCAAAGTCCTTCAAACAGAAGGAACACTGACACTGATTAACGTGATATGCAGCGCAAGCGGCGGCTATGGCCGCGCGACGGGTGAATTCTCAACGGCCGGTAAAGGGTTGACAGCGAATATCCGTCATTCTCAAGTTTTTTCGCGGTGTTGCGTTTAGCATCTGTCCCAACTTCAACGGGATGGAGTATTCGTGGCTGGTCTCAAGTCGAAAGTCGTTCTTGCCGTCATGCTGGCGCTCACTTTTCCCACGGCAGCGGCCTGCACGGGCACTTTTACGTGCCCAACCTGCACTGTCGTCCCTTTTTAGCGCTCCACCGTTAGGTCGCGCGCTCACGGCATGAGGCGGCCGAGGACAATCCCGAAAGCCACCGCCGCTCAGGCCGAAGAGCTCGACTCGGCGAGATAGTCCGCCAGAATGCGGCTCACGAGCGACTCGATATTGGATTCGATCGAGGACGCGAGCGTCGCGGTGACCGTGGCCACGGCTTGAGTCCGAAAGCGCACGAGCATGGTGATCAGCTCGGCGATCTCGGCGTCGGCCGGGAGCGGCTCGCCGGGCCTGATGCGGTCCAGCACGTGTTCGGCGCCGGCGCGCACGAGCATGTCGCTGATCTTGTCGATCTCGGGCACGATCTGCTCGTGCAGGTCGATGAGCTTGTCGAATTCGACACCGTAGCCGCGGATTTCATTGAACGCCTCGATCAGTTTCGGGCGGGTGATCGTCGCGTTGGACCCGTCAATCCGAATCACTTGAAGCGCGACGAGCCGCTCGAAGGCTTGCGGGTCGTCGACGAGTCGCTGGGCGTCGGCGAGCGGCATGGTTTCCGGCTTCTCGGTCGTCCACGGGCCCGCGATGGCGGTTTCGAGGCCCAGCACGTCACCGAGGTTCTTGCCTTCCTCCCACGCGCTGAGCATTTCTCGTACGTGCGCGATGGTGTAGCCGCGGTCGAGCATCGAGGTGATGAGCCGCAACCGGGTCAGGTGGGTGTCGTTGAACAGCGCGATGCGCCCGACGCGCAGCGGGGGCGGCAACAGCCCGCGGTCGCGGTAGACGCGGATGTTGCGGGTGGTGGTGCCGGCCAGCCGGGCCAGGTCGTCGATGCGGTACTCCCCGGAGTTCGCGGCGCCGTGCGGGTGTCGGACCGCCGCGTCGAACAGCTGGGACACCGCCGTTTCGATGAGTTGTCGATATTCCCGCGATTGGCGCCGCACGCGTTTGGGGGCGCGGCGCACGTTGTGCAGCACGCTGGCGATGGTGCCGGGTTCGGGCCGCGACGCACGCTCGGTTGCCATGTCAGGGCGCGATCTCAGGCGGATCGGCTGGCGCGCGCCCGGGCGTGCGCCACCGCCTGATAGTCCTCATACCGAAAATCCCTCATCTGGCGAAGATACTGCGTGGCGAATCCGGGATACATCGACCCGTTGAATCCGTCCTTGGTGAGGTACCAACTGCGGCATCCCGACATCCAGGTCGTCCTGGTCAGCCGGCGCTGGAGATCCTCGTTGTGGCGCCGCTGGACCTGTTCGCGGACATCGAGATAGCGCAGGTCCTCGTCGAGGATGGTGGTGATGCCGCGTACCACGTAGTCCAGCTGGCCCTCGATGTAGACCAGCAGCGAGTTGTGCCCCGGCCCGGAGTTGGGGCCGGTCATGACGAACAGGTTCGGATACCCGTGCACGTTGATGCTCTTGTAAGCCTGTGCGCCGTCGGCCCATTCGGCGGCCAGCGAGCGCCCACCGAGTCCGGTCACGGCGAAAGGCGGACCGGTCAGATGCACGTCGTAGCCGGTGGCGAACACGATGCAATCGAGGCGGTGCTCGATGCCATCACTGGTGCGGATGCCCGCCGGGCTCAACGTGGCGATCGGCCAGTCGATGAGCTTGCAGTTGTCCCGTTGCAGCGCCGGGTAGTAGTCGCTGGAGACCAGCATGCGCTTGCACCCCGGCCTGAAGTCGGGCGTCAGCTGGCGCCGCAGCCACGGATCCTTCACCTGAGCGCGCAGGTGGGCCCGCCCCAGCCGGGCGACCAACGACGTCAGCGGCGTGTCCCACACCAGCGCCGTGGCGCTGGCTTCATGCCCCCAGTACAGCGTCTGGCGCGCAAGCTGTTGGGTGGCAGGAACTTTGGCGAACAAGGCTTGCACGGCAGGTGGGGTGGCGACGTCCAAGCGCGGCAGCACCCAGCATGGGGTGCGCTGGAAAACCTTGACGAATTCGGCGCGTTTGACCAGCTCGGGGATGATCTGGATGGCGCTGGCACCGGTCCCGATGACCGCGACGCGCTTGCCCGCGAAGTCGTAATCGTGATCCCAGCGGGCGCTGTGGATCTTGTGCCCCTGGTAGCTGTCGAGGCCGCGGATGTCGGGGAAGCTGACGTCGGACAGGGGACCGGAAGCCAGCACGACGGTGCGGGCGCGAAATTTCTTGCGGTTCTTGGTGGTGGCGGTCCAGACGCCGGCGTCCTCGTCGAAGGACAAGCCCTTGACCTCGTGGCCGAACCTGATGCGGTTGCGGATGTCGAAGCGGTCCGCCATGTCCTCGAGGTGGCGATAGATTTCCGGGGCGGGGGAGTAGGTTCGCGACCAGGTCGGATTTTTGACGAATGAGTAGGAGTACAGCAGCGACGGGACGTCGCAGCTGGCACCCGGATATGTTGTGTCGCGCCAGGTTCCGCCGACGCGGTCCGCGCGCTCGAGTATCACGATGTCATCGACTCCGGCTTCGGCCAACCGGATTGCCGCGCCCAGTCCGGTGAAGCCGGCTCCGATGATGAGCGCCGCATGGGCGCCGTTGTTGTTCGCCATGCTCATGCCGCCGGCTCGTGGGTGAGTTCTCTGACCCACGTCGGTACCGACGGTAGCAGCGGCCGCGGATACCGGTCGGAAAGCCATACCATCGAATTCGCCAGCAGGTGGTACGGGTGGCGTGGATTCGTGACCACTCCGGCGTAGCGCCTTAGGAACCGGTAAGTCGGTACCCGGCTGGTGCGATCGCCGCGGTCGCCAAGCTCTCTAAAGCGTTTCACGGCCCGGTAAAGCCGCTCGGGCTCCATACCCATGGCGATGATCTCGTTGCGGATCCTGTTGATCAGCGGTGCACCCATGATCGCACCGATGATGAGACCCGGAGTGGCATTGTGACCGACGAAGTCGATCAGCAACCGCCGGATCTTCGCGTGCCCGATCATGTCGAGAACTTCGAAATCGACGACCAGGTGGCGCGATTCGTCGTTGTTGATCTTCTCGAAGACCTGGTGACAAACGGGATCGTGCACCTCGTCGAGGAGGAATTTCAACAGGGCGCCGTCCAGCGCGACTTCGAGCATCGGGATGACGGTGCCGAGCAGAGACAGCGGCATGTCGTCGGCCCAGCGGTCCAGCCAGTCGATGGCCAGTCGGATGTTCACGTTCGGCTCGGGAATCTCACCGTCGGTGAGCATGCCCCAGCGCTTCATCAGCGCCAGTTCGGCGTTGGCGTGGCGCTGCTCCTCGGCGTGGAAGTAGCGGTAGATCTCGGCGATGGTCGGTGTGGGTGCCTTCTTGGCCAGCGCCGCAAAGCCCCTGGCGCCGATGTTCTCGATCCAGCACAGGTCGGCCATGAACGCCTTGAGCTGCGGCCGCTGTTCGTCACTGATCAGTTCGGCGCCGGGCGCGTCCCAGTCGATATCGGCGAGCGCCCACTGCCGGTCTTTGATCTTGGCGAGCATGGCTTCCATGTCGATGGCCATCGCGAGCTCCTTTGCGCGTCGGGTGTTCAGGGCAGGTTGATGCGGGAGAGCAGGCCGGCCGTGCGCGTATAGGCCTGCGGGGCCAGGCGTTTGATGTTCCAGCCCACCTTGGCGTCGAACTGCGGCATGCAGTACAGGTCGCCGTGGTCGTGTGCGTCCAGGCAGGTCCGCGCGACTTTCTCCGCGGATAATCCGGTCCAGCGCATCAATTTGGCGGCCAGTTCGCTGGATTGTTCGCTGATGCGGCCGGAGTCGAGAATGTTGGTCTTGACGAAGGTCGGGCACAGCACGGTGACCCGCACCGGGCTTCCGGCGAGTTCGGCGGCCAGGGTTTCCGATAGTGAAAGGACGCCGGCCTTACTGACGTTGTAGGCGGCCATACCCGGGGCGGCGCCGAATGCCGCCGCGGAGGCCACGTTGATGATGCCCCGCGGCGCGCGGGACGGTTCGGCGTCCCGCAGGATCGGGGTGAACACGTGACAGCCGTGAATCGGGCCCCACAGGTTGATGCCGAGGGTCCACGCCCAGTCGTCCAGCGGCGCATCGCCGATCGCGGCGCCGCCGGCACCGACACCGGCGTTGTTGATCACCAACGTGGGCGGCCCCGCGAACCAAGCCTGCGACTGTTCGGCCAGTGCCTGCACCTCGTCGAATCGTGATACGTCGCAACGGATCGCGATGGCCTTGCCGCCGTGGGCGGTGACCGCGTCGACCGTGCGTTGGGCCGCACTTTCGTCGATGTCGCTGCACACGACCGAGCCGCCGCGACGGCCTAGTTCGACGGCGAAGGCGGCGCCGATGCCGCTGCCGGCGCCGGTCACCACCGCCGACGCGTTGCGGCTGATTTTGGGCTTATTGAGTCCGAACATCGTCAGCGGGCCTCCTCGGCCAGGGCGCGAGCGTCCTGCAGGGCGTGGGCAATGAACCGCGCGACATAGGCCATGGCCTTGGCGGCCTCGGGGGTCATCCGCGGCAACGCCTGGAAGACGTGCACCTGATGCGGCCAGATCTGCAATTCGCATCTGCCCCCGGCCGTTTGGATGTCGATCGCGAGTTGGCGCGCGTCCTCTTGCAGCATCTCGGCGCCGCCGGCCTGGATCAGGGTGGGCGGAAGCGCGGGGCCGTTGGCGACGTGAAGCGTCAGCCGCTGGTGGGTGGGGTCGATGCCGCTGTGGTAGAGCCCGACCAACCGCACCGCGTTCGCCGCGCTGGTGGCGGGGTCGGGGCGAATCCGTTCCCGCGCCAGCGCCAGTTCGAATGTGAGGTCGTACAAAGGAGAGAACAACACCATGGCGGCGGGGTGCTCGACGCCGGGTTGCAGCAGCAGATCGACGGACAGGTGGCCGCCCGCCGAATCCCCGGCGATCACAATGTGTTTCGGCTGTAGGCCGCACGTGTCGACCAGCCAGTCCCAGCCCGCGCGGACATCGTCGGCCGCGGTGGGGAAGCGATGCTTTGGGGCGAGTCGGTAGTCGATGCAGAACACCGGAAGGCCGGTCAAGGACGAAAGCCAGGATGTCAACCGGCGGTGCGTCTTTGGCGAACACACGGCGTACCCGCTGCCGTGCACGTAGTAGATGGCTCCCGCGGTGGTCGATGAGCGCTCGGTTTCGCTGGTGGGGGTGCGCGGCCCGTAGACCCATTCCCCTTTGACGCGGCGGCCGTCGGGCAGCCTGGTGTCGACCGGTTCGACGCGGGTGCCCGCGAGCGAGGGTCCAAAGGTGCCCATGATCCGGGCGATGATCTGACGCGAGAGCCACAGCCCCCAAGCCCGCTCGGGCGGGATCACGCTGGTGATCGGCCGCAGGGTGTATCCACTTATCGCTGCCGCGCCGCGGGACCGCAATGACCCGCGAGCCGGAACGCCGCCCGTCATGCCATGCAGTCAATACCAAATGGTGACATTAGTCAATGGCAGCTTTGAGGTGCTTCGACCTCGGTCCTGACAACTGATGTAGGTTCTCAAATTCGGTGTCATATTCTCAGTTGAGATGTCATATGGATGTCATATATGACACGAACCTGAGACGCTGATGTCTGCCTGGCCGATGGTTTCGAGGCTTGACGGATTGTCTGATTCATGTCGTTCGGGCGAAAGTTACTGCGAGAAAGCCTTATTCGGCGTGCGACTCATTACTCCTGCCCCTGTCGTCGCTGACTCCCGGGCCAATGCGCTCGGTTTTGTCGGCAAGATCCGGCGAGCTATCGCGTCTGGTTGCCGGGGAGCGCCGTAACTTCGTGGCAGGCGGACTCGATCCTTTCTGTGGCGCAACCAGCACCGGCGATGCTTGCAGGCGGGGGGATCGTGGAAGCCGTCAAGTCGATGGATACAGCGGTTATCCATGGGAGCGGACATATGTCGTTACCTACCCGCTTGTGAACAGGCGGCGGCTCGACCGAGCGATCCGCGTAGCGGCGTGCTCGCTGCAACTGTGGTGATAAGTGCCCGAGGTCGCGTTGACGCAGGGCTCGGCGACATCGCAGCGGTACGATCAGCGTCGTGAAGTCGTCGGGGGTCTATCGCGCCCTGGGGTTCTCGGGAGACCTACTCCGACTAAACGCGGTGTGTCCTTATTACACAATGTTCCCGCTAGACTTTCCCCTCGAGCAACTGGCCTCCCATGGGGCGACGACGAGGGTGCTCGACCCCTTCTGTGGCAGGGGCACCACGTTGTTCGCGGCGCGAGCCGTCGGCGTCCCGTCGGTCGGAATCGACGTCAATCCCGTCGCCGTTGCCATCGCCCAGGCCAAGGTGGAGAAGGTAAGTGCCGCCGCGGTCGTCCGCTTGGCCAAGCGAATCCTGCAAGACGGCTTACAGCCGATTGCGCCGCAGGGCGAATTCTGGCAGTTGTGCTACGAAGCAAAAACGCTGCGAGAGATCAGTACGGTGCGCGAAGCGTTGCTGAATCTGCGCACGCCAACCGCAGCAATGCTAAGAGCAATCATGCTAGGTATCCTGCACGGCCCTCGCAACAAGGGCGCGCCCTCTTACCTTTCGAATCAGATGCCACGTACGTACGCATCCAAGCCGGGCTACGCCGTCAAGTTTTGGAAGGCCCGAGCACTGCGGCCCGTTCGGGTAGACACTCTCGACGTAATCGCACGACGAGCCGCGAGACTCCTCGAGGCGCAGCCCCCTTCGTCCGGAGGAAGGGTATACCTAGGTGACTCGGCGGAGGTCTTGAAGACACTGCGTCCCACTTTCGATCTAGTGGTCACTTCCCCGCCCTACTATGGAATGCGGACCTATCTGCCCGACCAATGGCTGCGCTCCTGGTTCCTAGGCGGGGCGCCCGAGGTGCCCTACGGGTCGGCGGGTCAGCTCGCACGCCAGCCGAGCCAGGCGGCTTTTGTCACCGCGCTCGCCGGCGTGTGGCGCGCGACCGCGCTTCGGTGCCATCGCAGGGCCCGGCTGGCCGTTCGCTTCGGAGCCCTGCCATCCGCGCGCACTGACCCGACTCGGCTGCTGCTCGACTCGATTGAGCAGGCGGAGTCGGGCTGGGTCGTCATCGGAGTCACGCCGGCTGGCACTTCGCCCTACCAGGCCAGGCAGGCCGAACAGTTTGTGAGGGCGGGCTCGGCGATAGGCGAGGTCGACGTCGTGGCCGAATTACGTTGAATACGAATTGTTCTCAGAGCCTGCGGCGGACCTAGGACCGCTCGGCGTGACAATGGGAAGGATGACGATGTGAGAGTCTCGCTGCTTCCGGGTGAAGCCATTCATGACCTGAAGCGCAAGGACATTCCACCAGTGAGCGACGCCGATCTGAACCGGCGCTACTCCAAGGAGGGCGTCCGCATCGTGATAGAGCAAGCGCGATATCCGTTGAACCAAATACTCGCGATGTTCACCGACACCTTCGTTACCGAATCGGGTGAAACCGAGGCAAAGTACAAGCGCGATCCGGAATACCAGCGCCGTCACCGTTGGGACGAAGGGCGCCAGTCACGTCTGATCGAGTCGTTCCTCATGAATGTGCCGGTCCCGCCGGTGTTCCTGTACGAGTACGAGCTGGCGCGATTCGAGGTCATGGATGGCCGGCAACGTTTAACTGCATTGATGGAGTTCTACCAAGGCAAGCTCCATTTGACGGGTCTGCAACATTGGCCGGAACTGAATGGAAGAACCTATTCGACGTTGCCAAGTTCAATTCGCGACGGCATCGACCGCAGATATTTATCATCGATCATCTTGCTAAACGAGACGGCATCAGATCCCGAACAGGCCGTCTTCCTCAAGAAGCTGGTCTTCGAGCGTCTGAACTCCGGAGGAGTACGACTCAGTGGCCAGGAGACCCGCAACGCCGTCTACGACGGCCCGCTAAACGACCTGTGTCTCAAATTGTCCCGAATTACTGAACTGAGGTCGGTGCTCGGCACCCCACTCGATCCCAACAGCCTCGCGGACCCTGACACCGACGAGGAATCTGACGACGACGGCGGCGGACTTCAATTGGGTCGCGATGCCCAAGGTGTCGAGGTGACCGCTGCGGGGCTGAAACTGTATAAGGCCATGGAAGATGTTGAAATAGTGCTGCGGTTCTTCGCTTACCGGCACTTCGATAAGTTCACCCAGGGACTGAACAAAATATCCGAGTTTCTCGACGAATTCCTAGTACGAGGCAACCGCTTCGATCAGGACACGCTGGCCGAGTACGAGCAGATCTTCGTCGACAACATTACTTTCTGGCATGCAGTCGGCGGCCCAGTGGCATTCCAAGTCAAGAACAGTAATCGACACTTCAGCAAGATCGCTTACGACGCGTTGATGTATGCCAGCTCGGCGTTGAGCGGCGAGCAGCGAGCGGCGTTGCTGACTCAGCCGGCGATTGTGAAAGCCGCCGTTGACTTGATGTACGACCAACACTCGGAGGTATTTGGTGGTCGCAGGACCAACGCCGCTGACGCGCGCAACCGGAATGACCACGCGTACGAAGCGTTGAACGCCGCGCTGATTCAGATCGAAGGTCAGGCCACACAGTCTTGATTCCTAAGTACGATGCGCTCGCGGCGGATCTGGACTTGATTCGCCGCTACCTCGACACGGTCTCACGACTCCATCAGACGACCGACCAACGCCGATTTGCTTACATCGCCAGTATCTCGGCACTGTACGCCTCGTTCGAGACGTTCGCCGAGCAGCTCGCGTTCCGATTCGGCCAGTTGATGCTCAGTGACCCCAAGGCCTTGTCTACCCTGCAAGTGCAGAATCTGCGCAGCAAGTACGTGCAGAACGCATCCGCTTTGCTGGGCAAGAATCTCGGGGTGGGCCGGTATAAGGAGATCGACGAGCTTGACATTGCGAAGAGCTTGGCGTCATGCCTCGGCGATTCGCATCCCTACGATCTTCGCCTCGAAGTGATTGCACTCCATAACTCCAACTTGCGCTGGGACGCCATGGCCGACCTCTTCCGCTGGGCAGTGCCAGACCTTCCGACCCGCATCCAGCACGCCGATGCGGTCCGCAGCTGGCAGGTGAAATCGGGCCACGGCGACGCGACGTTGCCGACCGAGCTGCTCGCCAGGGAACTGGCAGATCTCGTAGAGCGCCGAAACGAGGTGTCGCACCGGGCAATACCCGATGAAATAGTCTCCCCAGAGCAGCTGCTGGCCAAGGTTGACTTCATTGAGGCGATGAGCCTGGGACTAGTGGCCAGCCTATCGTGTCTGGTGCTAGAGGCTTCCCGCGGCCGGAACGAGAGCGAGGCGTTGGGCGTCCCGACCGAGTACTACCAGCGGGGACGTATTGTTGTCATTCCGACCCTCGGCGCGCCCGTAGGAGTAGGCGACCTCCTCTGGGCATCGAATGGCCGTGTCGCTCGTTGGGGCCGACTCCGGGAAATCCAACTTGACGGCCTCAGCGTTCCACGGGTTGACTCGGCGGTCGAAACCGGCCTTAAGCTCGAGTTCGCCGTGCCCAGAAATAGTGCACTCTACGTGTGGCGCACACCCGATGCGGAGTTTGTCGAACCTCCGGCCGGCATCTTCGGCGACCGCGGCCCGCTGGCCTCCGAAGTCCACTGACTTGCGCCGGCACCCAGATGCCGGCGCCAATCGCCGAATCGGTGGGACGTGCGGCTGCGCCATGCGTATCGATGGGTCCGCTAGCTTAACCGCTGGCCGGGCCGATTAGGAACCGCGCTAATGACGATTAGCCATGAACGGGTTCCGGATTCATTAGCGACGAAACAGGCTGCGCTACAACCAAGTTTCGAACTGCTTCGAAGCTTGCATGCCGCGATGAGCTAAGGCCGAGCGGGCCGCCGGAGGGGTCGCTGGTGTGGCGGCTGCTCGTGATGGCCGATCCGACCGATGGTGTTCGACCCTCTTCGCGATGATGTTGCTCGTTCCCATGGCCCGATGCTCGGCCACCCTGCGCCGCTGCTGAGAGTGATGAGGCACCGTTTGACTCGATCGCGAAATCGCGAGAGGGGGCACCCCCTGGCTCGGTTTACTGAACGTTATGCCGGCGCCGCACGCGATCGCATAGCTCGGCGGCCGTGATATTCCCGCGGGCGTAGGCGAGCTGGTCGGCGCGGGTTGCGTTGGTGCTGCGGGAACCTTCGAGTTCCGTGCTGTGGCGGATTGCCCTGATGGCCTTGATCCGACGTTTGGCATTCTGCAACTCGCTCACGCAAACACCACCTTCGGTCGGCTTCCTTCACCGTAGTTCACACAACAGGGATGGGGTGAAGCGCGAGCTTGCGCCGGATGGTCTTGCGTCGGCGCCAACGATGATAATTGGACGATCGGTAATCCGCGATTTCGATATGAGCTGTAGTCGGTGAAGTGAGTCGTCTATTGGGAGGTGGCTGCCCGGCTATTCCAGGCGGGGTTGATCGCTGGTGCGGCCCTGTATTGAGTGGACAATTCTGTCGGCGGGCATCTCGTTTCGAGAGGTGTGTTCGATCCGTCGGTGGTGACATCTCGTTATAAACATCGGTTTCGGCCGAGAGGGCGAACGTAAGAAGGGCGCTGTGGTTCGTAAGCAAGCGGTGCTTGGGTTTGCGATCAGTGTGCTGGCGTTTTGCACTTGGTGCTGTGGATAGTGCTGTGGTTTCTGCTTGCGAGTGCTTTGGTTTGAATGCTTGCATTTCAAGGATTGCCCGGGTCTTGTAGTCACGCTACAAACACAAATGTGTTAAACGCGTTGCCTTTTGACGCTGATTGACTGCCATTATTCGCTTAGAAGCTTTTTGGTTGCGATGCTGGATGAAGGCGGTGTGATGTCAAGGAAGGCGACCAATCGTAGCGACACCCCCCGCGTTCAATACAGGCTTGCTGACGGCACCGTCGCCGAGGCGCCCTGGGCTGAGATTGACGCGAGGGAATTAGTGAATGGCATGCCGTGCCGTACCTTCCCCTGGTATCTGGGTCGACGTAGCTACGCAGGAGAGTATTGGTGCGCGACCGAGCGCAAACACGTGAATTACGAGTCACGCCTTGAGCTTTCACGGCTGATGATGAAGGACTTCGATCAGAGTGTACGGCGCATCGCAAGTCAGCCTTTCAAGCTGAGGACCAAGGTCGACGGAGTTCTCCTCACCCGAACCCCTGACTTCCTGGCGATTACCGAAGCCGGTCCACTCGTCATCGACGTTAAAGGCGTTCGAGCACTGCAGGATCCGGAGGTATGCCGGACACTCGCGTTGACCCGCACAGTTATCGAAGCGCGCGGATGGGCTTACGAAATCGCCTCTGAACCACCCGAGGTTGAATACGGCAACATCCGGTTTCTGGCTGGGTATCGGCGGGAGTGGTTGTTCCAGCCGGACGTGCTGGCTCGGGTGCGCCGCGCGCTGCAAAGCGTCGCAGAGGCATCGGTAGAAACCATTGTCCGTGCTACGGAGCTTCCCCGGGTGACCGCTTTTCCTGGCCTGATGCATCTGCTCTGGCGGGGTGAATGCACCTCTGATCTTTCCCGGACACTCACTGGCGCAACGACTGTGAGTGTCCGGTCATGAGGGCCGCAACACCGATCGGTGTCGGTACAAAGTTCATCTACGACGGTGAGATCCTCTCCATCATCGAGATGTTCCCGGATAAAACAGGAACGGAGGTTCTCGTGGCAGATCGTGGCGGGACTCGCAGGTTCTGGATTGGCCTACGAGAGCTGACCACGCGGGGTCGTCCCATGGTTATCGGTGATGACGATTGTCCCCGCAGCGACGATCCAGGTGAGGTGGCGTCGGTCGCGCTGTCTCACCTGGATGAAGCTACTCGGCAGGTTGTCGCCGAAAGAGCTGGCCACGTACGGGAGGTTCTCACGGGATATAAGTCGGGTGCCGAAGTGTTGGCTTTGCCCGGTGAGCCTCGCGCCGAGTACTCCGCTGATCGGCCGCTAGAAACGCGCTACCGGGCCAAAGCGGCCGAGGTTGGCTGTACGGCAAGGACTATCGAACGCTGGGTGGCGGCTTACCGTGACCACGGTGAGGCTGGGCTGGCCTCGACTCGCGGCAGTGACCCCTTCGGCGCGGCCGATCCACGGTGGGTCCGCGGCGCCGCGGAGGTCATGGCCGAGCACAGCACTAAGTCAAAGCCGTCCCGAGCGAGTGTCATTCACCAGACGAATGCCCGGATGACGTTGACCCATGGCGACGGTGTGGTCGCGACGCCGTCGCGTGCGTCGGCTTATCGGATCCTGAGCACGTTGGAACGCCAGATACACACATTCGATTTAAGTGCAAAACGAAACCGCGACATCGCCCTACGCCCGGCCCGCGCATATGGCAAGTTGCGGCCCACACGTCCAGGTGAATACCTGGTCATGGATAGCACCAGACTGGATGTCTTTGCCCTGGATCCCATCACGCTGAAGTGGGTCAGCGTCGAACTCACCGTCGCGATGGACTGGTACACCCGCTGTATCACCGCGCTGCGGCTTAGCCCTACTACCAAATCCTCCGATGTGGCGGGGCTGCTCTATCAGACGTTCAGACCACCACCCGCGCCGGCAGACTGGCCCCGCGAGGCCGTGTGGCCCGAGCACGGCGTTCCGCGTTCGGTTTTCCCGTCGGTGGAATGGCTCACCGGCGATTCCACGGGACAATGCCTGCCCACCGTCATTCCCGAAACGTTGGTGGTCGATCACGGCAAGGCCTTTCGCTCCCAACACATCAACAGCGTCTGCCAGCGGCTGGGCATCTCCATCCAACCTGCACGCATCAGGACGGGCCGGGACAAGGGGATCCTCGAGCGTTTCTTCCTCACCGTACGCGAGGGCCTGCTGCAACACTTGCCCGGATACAAAGGCCCCGATGTCTACTCGCGCGGTGAATCACCAGAACACGAGGCGTTCTTCTACGTCGATGAACTCGAACAGATCATCCGTAAGTGGGTGGCCGTGGTGTACCACAACCGCCCCCACGACGGGCTGGTCGATCCCAGCGTGCCGGGCCTGCGCATGTCGCCGGCCGAAATGTATGAACACGGCATCGCGCGCGCAGGCTTCATCGAAGCCCCACGTGACCCCGACCTCGCCTTCGAGTTCTTGAAAACCACGCATGGTCGCATCCATCATTACGGCGTTCAATTCGACAAACGCCGCTACAACGGGCCGGCACTGGACGGCTACCGCAACACCGACAGTCCCTACACCGGCAAAGCCAAACGGCGATGGCCGATCCATATCGACCCCGACGACGTCACTCGCGTCTACTTCCGCGATCCGATCACGCGTAAGTGGCATACGCTGCGCTGGAGCGCGGCACCCAAATCACCGTTCCCCTATGACGAATACACCGTCGCCCACGCCCGCCGGCTCGCGGTCGCCCAAGGCCGAAGCGACGATCCCGCGGCCGCCATGGCGGCACTGTTACGGGACTGGAATCTCGAGCTGGGCAAGACCGCAGCAGGCCGGCGCATCGCGTTGAAACTCTCTCGCGAACGCGCGAGCCTTCTCGATGGCCTTGCGACCGAAGAGGACCGACTCGGATCGGGCGCAGACGCCCCGACATGCGCACATCGCGACGAGCCGAGTGCTCAGCCGGATTCGCCAGTGCTCGACGATCATCTGGATCAATTGGGGGACAGTGACGACGACTGGGACGACGACATTGTCGACGACGACTACTACGCCGACGCATTCGAGGACACCAATGACGACCGAGGACACCAATGACGACCGAGGACACCAATGACGATCAGGCCTGAACGCGATCACTCTCCAATCCGCTCGAACAATCCGGCGCGGACGCCCCGTCGTGAACGGCCCCGGGGGACAGGCGCTACGGCTCTGAGCGGCCTGGACAACCTGACCCTGTCCCGCAAGGAAGGTTGGCAACAGCGAGCCTACGCGCCCGCACGCATCCCGCCAGAACCGTTGACACGCAAACAGATCAGAACGCTCGGTGAGAAAGCGCGACGATGCTACAACCGGCAGCGACGGATTTGGCACGCCAACCTCCCGACGATCAAAACCGAACCCCTGAAGGAAATTCAAAAGGCCGTTGAACTGGTCATCGACAGCAACATGCAAGACGGTGACAAAGCCAAAGGATGCGTGGGAATCGAAGGACCCCCGGCCATCGGCAAGTCCATCGCCATCCAAGACCTCGCCTTCAACTACCATCGGCGAGAAATCGACGAATTAGGCGAGTACGTCGGGGACAACGAACGTTGGCCGGTCTGCCGCGTTGGGATGACCGGCAACACCGATATGAGAGCCTTCAACCGGGCCATGCTCAACTTCTACAACCATGCCGGAGCGAAGACGGGCACCGCCACGGACTTCGCTCGGCGCGCACTGGACTGTGTACTATCCTGCCAAACAAGGCTTTTGATCGTTGATGACCTCCACTTCCTCAAAGTCCGAACGACGAGTCAAGAGATCAGCAACCAGTTCAAATACATCAGCAATGAATTTCCGCTGACCATCGTGTTCATCGGTATCGGTTTGCGCCAGCGCGGACTCTACAGTGACGGCGAATACGCCGGAGACGTTCTGGGACAGTCAGGCCGACGAATCACCGGGTTGACCATGCGTGAATTCAGCATCGACGATGAACCCGGACGATGGGAGTGGCGTCGGCTGCTGCTGTCTATCGAGAAGCGCATCGTTGTGGCGGACAAGGAACACGGCATGCTCGCTGACGACTTATCCGACTACCTCTGGGAGCGCAGCAGTGGTCGCATCGGATCGCTGATGGCGCTGATCACCCGCGCGTGCCACCTTGCCATCACAAGCGGTCGTGAAGTGATAAATCAGGCCCTGCTCGAGGGCATCCGAAACGATGAAGCCTCAGAACAAAAGCGTCCCGAATTGCATGCGGGGTTCGCCGCCGGCCGATTGACCTCCAAACCGAAAGGGTACCGCCGGAAGACGTGATGCCCCCATCGGCCCTATCGGACACCAACGTCCACGCCCGCTCTCTCAGGCACATCCGCTCTATGGAGGCCGTGTCGGCGCGCACGCTTCCCATCAGGATCCCCCCACTTGCAGGTGAAGCGCTCGAGTCATGGCTGGTTGCCCTGGCACATCGACTCGACGTGACCTGGGAGGAGCTCCTTGACACCGTCATGCCCGCGTCGTTGCGACAGCAGACTGTGGTAACAGCCGCCAAGTTCACTGCGTGGCTAAATCCAGACGAACTCGCCCACATCGCCACGGTGACGGCCGTAGACGAAAGTCGCCTGCACGCCATGACACTGCAACCACTCGACGGCACGCTCATTACCATTGACAGGCGCCGACGCATCGCCTGGACCTCCTGGGGAGCGATTACCCGGCAACGCTTCTGCCCGCGTTGCCTGGCCGACAACCACGGCCGGTGGTCTCTTGACTGGCGCCTGCCCTGGGTGACTGTGTGTCAACGTCACCGTTGTTTTCTCATCGATACCTGCCCGACATGCTCACAAACAGTGTCTGTGGCGTATGGCTGGTGTAACGGCAGATTGAGACCTGGGCCTAATCGATGCTGCGCCTCGGTCGGACAGGCCGGAGAACGACGACGCTGCGGCGGCTCACTCATCGATATTCAGCCCGACACTCTGCCACTTGACCACCCAGTGCTGGACTATCAGCGCCAGTTGAGCGCACTGCTGACACAGCCGAGCGTGGGCACCGGAGTGTATGGCGTACAACCGGTCTCATCGGCACAATTTCTCGTTGACATCCACATGCTCGCTAACCGCATCCTGACGACCACCACGCCGCGGGCGATTGCTCGACATCTAGGCACCGTCGATCACAGCCAGCACACGCGCTACTGGCGCACGCGTCTGTGGACCAAACTCGGCCAGACACCCACCCGGCGCGGCCTGGCCGCCACCTCTTGCGCATCAGCAGTGGCCACCGGGACCACGGCAGCCCTAATGGTCTTGCTAAAGCCCTCAATTCCACAAGCCGCGGAAATGTTGCGGGGCTTTACCTTTGGTGACTGCCGCTTCCGCGGCCGGATCAGACCCACGTACAGCAAGTTGGGACAACACCCCAGCCCCGTCCTGTGCGCAATCGATATCGCCTCCTGGGTGGGCCGGCGTCGTTTCATTGCCGCTACCGACCAGCTTCGCTACCGACTCTATTCGGCAGTTCCCTCCTATCCCATGCCGGCCGGTCTCGATGCACTGATTCTGCGTTGTGTGCCCAATGCCCTGTGGGATGACTGGGCATTTCGTTTGCGTATCGGCGGTTTCACGATGGCGACGCAACGACAGGCCTTGGCGCTACTTGTCACCATAGTCGCAACCACGACACCGCAAAAATACCTCGAAAAGGGCATGGGATACCGGATACCCGAGAGAACTACCAGCCAGGTCTATGCCGCTCTACATGCGCATCCGCAATGGCCCGCTATTGCCGCGGCGCTGATTCGTCTTCACGATCGATTGGCAAGTGCGCCGCCGCCCATCGATTACCGGCGTCGCTGCGCGCTCGACTATAGGGGGCTTCTTTCCCTGCGGCAGTGGGAAGGGCTCACCTCGTTGGCGCGAATGAGTTCACAAAGCCCGCTGATACATCACGCGGCACGAACGTGGCTCTTCGACCGCATCAGTGGCCTTCCCTCCACCGCATTGCCTTTCTCCATTCCCCCAGGAAACGGCCGGTTTGCTGCTGACAGATTCTTGTTGATGTTGACACCCGAGCTGGTCACGCGCCTAGATGAGGTGGCTGCAGAATTCCTGCGTCGACGTGGAGTCGACGATGAGCCCGTCAGTTGGTCGCCGCCGCTGGAATGGCTCGGCGAACTGGATCTGCCGGGACAGTACTGCCACGCGGTGCAGACCCATGCGCTGCGCCGGCTTCTTGGTGCGGGCAACGTCTCAATACGGGAAGCTGCGCGCCGCCTCGGCCTATCCGCGAACGTCATACGACACGAGCTGAAACACAATCCGCTCCGCCAAATCCCGCGACACGTCCCTACTCAGTTCGAACGCGCCCGAGCCGCCCTGCCCGAGGCGAGATTACGAAAACTCTACGAGGACAAAGGGCTATCGCTTCCTCAGATCGCCATGCTTGTCGGAATCAAGAAAGGTAACACCATCGGTGACTTGGCCCGCAGCTACGGCATGCACGTTCGCGGCAACGGCCGAAAGTCCATCCCCGCGACGTGGATCCGCGACCGCAGTATTGTGCAGCACCACACCGTGCGCGAGATGAGCGCTGAACTTGGGGTCTCCGAAGATCGCATCCGGCGCTGTGCCCTCGAGCACGGAATTATGCTTTGCGAATACGACCGCCCCCACCCTCCACTTGCTGCCGCCATCGCTCGTCAACTCCCCGGCGGAGAGGCTCTGCTGCCGGCGATGGCCGACATCAAGGCCTGGCGGCGCCTTCGGCGGTTCGCGCGCGCATCACACTGCGAGACCCTTGCTGCGGCGGCGCGACAATGCGGCTGCGGCGCTTCAGTGCTAAGAGGGCAGATCATCCGATTAGAGAGCAACTTCGGCAAGGAACTGCTCGTTAGGAGTGGTTCGCGTCTAAGACCTTGGCGGCCGACAGCTTTTGGTCATACAGTGGCTGACCTGGTGCATCAGATCGAAGCACGCATCGACACCGTAAACGATTGCGCCACTCGGCCAAAGCACTAACGCCCCTTGCACGCGGTACACCGCGTTCGGACAGCGTCGTGTCCGAAGGCAAACGGCGACAGGGTCTTCGCCAACGTCACGGAGTCCCCCTGCGAGCAACCGAGCAGCCGTTGGCGACCACATCGTATCGCGGCAGCAGCCCAGTCCAGATTCAATGCTAGTACCCCAAAGGTGGAGGATGCGATTCAACCGGGCAGGAGCTTATCCGACGGGTGCCACATTAGCGGCTCCCCACCGCATCCGTGTTTCTCCAGAAACTTTGTGGCGAAACGGTCGAGAAGCGCCGCGAGGTTCGGCGTCATCCACTCAGTGAGTTCGGACAGCTGGCGGCGAAACTCGCGGTTACGTTCGGCCGTGGGGCAGCGATGTGCAGGGGAACCGGTCATGCGCTCAAACATCCACGATCTGAGCAACCCGACCCGCAAGATCGGACCGGCCTGTAACGCTGCATCGCAGCATATTTCGCACCACTCATCACCGTCCATCAGCTGGTAGAAGGGGAGTGCGCGCCGCCGTTCGTAGTCGATGGGGCAAGCGCCTGCATCAAGGTCGTCCGCGACGCGAATCAATGCCGCTCTCATTCCTGCCCACTCCTCGGCAGTACTCAACTTTTGAAGAACGCGAGATATGGCCGGTGCCGTCGTGACCGACTCGAGGCGCCAGGCCGCTTCGGCGAGGGTCATTCGCGTGCCGACCACCACGACAGCACAGGCCAGCGTCGCGGCCAACTGCTCGGTCGCTATACCTACTGGGGCGAAACACCGTGTTGCCGGAAGCCATAGCAGGCTAGGAACGTGTCGATGCCGTTCGGCTGACACGGTCGGGTCGCTTGGGGAGTGGGCGCCGATTCGGTAGCGAAGTTGATCACTAGGACCCAAATAGGTTTCAAGCGCCGACAACTGGGCCGCGCGCAGTGCTCCGCTAACGGTTCTGCCTTTGCCGAAATGAGTCGCAGTCACCGAGGTGGTGCGTGCACCCGGTGTCGCTACGATCCAGCGCATCCGCGCCCCAGCGTGTTTTACGTCAGGGCTACCCAGAACATCGAGCGCGGCAATAAGCGCCAACGCAGCACCACCTGCCGTCACCGCGTGATGGCCCACCATCGCTTGGCCGGCGCCACCGGAAACCAGTTGCGCGTAAAGGTCCACAAGGTCACTCGGCGTGCGCTCCTGAACAATCTCGCCAGATGAAAGCCTAAGCACGCGGTTTCCGATCGCGGCGACATCAGCGAAAAACTGCGATACATCAACAGCGCCGCCAACATAGATGCCATCGGACACCCATTGTTGGGCAAGGCACTTCAGGACGCGCCGCTGCGCCCTCAGCACCAGGTGATCAGCGGAGAAACGGTGCACGGCCGACCCTGACAGTGCCGCGCCGCATCGAAACGCCCTGCGACCATGCGGCGCTGCTACCTTGCGCGAACACAACCCCGGCGCCAAAAGCGTGCCCGATGATGACGGTCCCACTCGTTGCCACCCCCCACAAGTAGGGCAGCAGTCGGCAAGCAGGCAGTGGTGAATGGGGCACGCAATAGCCCAGCGCAGCCGCCACCACAGTTGCCACCGACCGCCGCTTTCGGCCAGACACATTGGGCAATAGCGCGACCTTTCGGGCGCCCGCAATATGGGCACCGGCCCAGCCGGCCTCATTGCAGCGTTCGGTGAGCGCATCAGTCCCGCAACCGTCATCGAAGCAAGCTGGCTGCTACGAACCCCGGTGCTCCGGCTCAACGCCGATGACTGCGATCCGGTGAGCCCAACCAGCCAGCCATAGATCCCGGTTCCTGATCCCATCGACTCGTTGTCGAGACCGACAGCACGAAGAAGGTCGCCCCACGGCGTGTGCGACCGGTACGCAAGCGCTTCCAGATAAGAATCAAGTGCCTCACCATCAACTGGCGGCAGACGGATCGGCAGGCTCCGGCATATCGTGGCCGGCCCACCTTCGCCCGAGCTCAGCAGTGCAGGATCGATCGAGGACCGATGCGCGAGGCCGGGAGACCCGTCACGCCCGCCAACCCTCATCCCGATATCGCCAGGCAACGCCGACCTGCCTTCTGGTCGACGAGTGAGGAAAGGTGCCGACACCGAGCAATGTACTACTAGTAGGGCAGACATCGGTAGGGCGCGCCGCTTACCTGAGAGCGTGCCCACGCGCCCGAACCAAAACAGCCCCGAGCGGGTTGCCCAATGGGAACGGTGGCGAGAGGCAGTCGGGCGCAACATTCGCGAACTTCGCATTCAACGCGACATGACCCAGGAAATCCTCGCCCTGCACTCGGGTGTGACGCGCAATGTGCTGATCGATGTCGAGTTCGGCCGGCGCGGCCTGCTCTACGAGCGGCTTTTTGACCTCGCCGAGGCCCTCGATGTGCCAGTAGCTGAACTGCTTGCCGTGCCCGAACCGACGCCAGCGCGTAAGCGACGCTCCAAGCGGCCTGCGAAATGATGCTGCATTCCAGTCTATGCACGCGGGCGTCGACGCCACGGCCGGATGCGCGGGGTCTGAAGCAGTGCAAACCCTTGCACTACTAGTGCTACATTGGGTCAGACGGGCCTGGTCTGCTGGCTGACCAGAAGAGTCGGACAACGGGTGACGATCCGGCCGCGCAGGGGGCGGTTCACCGCCGATCAGACGCCTCGCAGTGCCGCCGGCCAGGTCCGCCCCGCCACCTCGGCCACCCTGGTGTGCCCAGCGCGAGTGTAACTGTGACGGAGGTTGAACGTCGCACAACAGTGGCTCGACACCGCCAAAAACCTCGCACCCGAGCAGCCAGGTGCGCTGCGCAGCGCCAGCCTGCAGCGCTTCGGACTCGCCTAATTGAGCAGTGGGGCAATCAAATTCACCGGATGCGATCGTACTCGTGCAGCTCCGCGTGGTCTCCCGTCTACCAACGATCGTCGATCAAGCAGACGCACTCCAACGTTGAAGAGGCTTTCGGGCTCCGATTGAGGAGCAGATTGCACGGTCGGCAGGATCGACCTGAGCGCGGACCGAAATCGATCAACGGTTGACGAGAAATCAAGGTGTCACCATGACGAGCACAGTATCGACGTCGTGCATGGATTCTGCCATATGACTTCAGAATCGAGGCTAAAAGGGGTCGTCGTGACCGCGAATTCTCGACGCGAATCCGATTTGCGGCTTGCGGCGTGTCGCGTTGGCTGACAAGAACTTGACCGCGCAGGAACTCTGCCGTGGTTTCCCAATCGAGCAAGTCTTCAAGCTCTTTGCCGCGCTGATCCGTGCGCTTCTGTGAGCCCGTAGCGCCGACGGGTGACTGGCTGAGTCTGGGACTGCGCTGTTGATCACAGGTAGGTGCCTTGGGGTAGTTCGGGTTTGAAGCGGCCTGACTGGATGGTGGCCAGGAGCGCGGAGTTGGTGACCGTCCCGGTGGCTAGGACGGTGCGGCGTACGATTTCGCGGATGTCAGCGCCGTTGGTTTCAGCATTGAGGTGGGAGGCGACGTGGCTGGCATCAACGGATCCGGCTCCGGGAATGCCCCGCAAATAGGTGGTCAGGATCTGTGCGGCCGCCTCTCGCGTGGGATAGCCGATCTCGATGATCGAGTCGAATCGTGCGGTCCGGATCGCCGCCGCGTCCAAGGCCGCGACGTCGTTTGTGGAAGCCAGCGTCAAGATCGGCGCTGAGGGATCTGTGTCCATGACAGCCAAGAACTCCGAGAGAGGACGAACCTCGCCGTGGTGGCGGCGATTGCCGACGATGAGGTCGATGTCCTCAAGCACAATCACGGTCGGCCCTAGTGCGCGGGCCTCCTTGTACACTGCGGACAGCACTGATTTGCCGGCGCGGGCATCGACATTGATCACTGTGAACGGCCCGACGAGTTCGGCGGCGATGGTTTGCGATATCGCGGTCTTGCCGACCCCGGGCGGTCCCGCGAGCAAGATCCCGCGACGTACTCCCAGCCCCAACTGAGTCATCAACTGCCGATGAGTAGTCAACGCGGCAATATTGAGGTCGATCTCTTTCCATACCGACTCGGGCACAATCACATTCGTGCGGCTAAGGGCCGGGATCTCGGTGACCTCAAGAACCAGGCCGTTGTTCTCGGATGCGGTCAACGCTCGACCACGGTAGAGGTTTTTGGCGCCATCGGCGTCGGTCATGATCGCCTCGATCACGGCAACGGCATGACCGCGATCAGCAGGGCTGGTGTAGACCTGCAGCCGCGGCGTATCGGAATACAGCGTCGATGAACTTAGTCGGACCACAACAGGCGCGGGGGCGAGCTGGCCGGCAGTGAAGAACGCCGACAGCCGTGCAGGCGGCGCTAGGCGTTTGTCGCCAATCTCGATGTGCGCCCAGGTCGGTGGCTCATCGTCGTCGCTGGGCCCGATCGGGGGAGGGCTTGTCAAGATAACTGTGTAAGGTGTTGCAGCCGTTTATCTTTGGGTCATAGTGGGAGTCGGTCGGGGAATTGGATGGCGAAGGTGTTCAGTGCTTCGGTCCAGCGGTAGGTGCCTGGTCCGTGTGTTGATCCTCGTTTCTGGTTGATGTTGCGGATGGCCAAATACAGCAGCTTCATTGCTGCGGCGTCTGAGGGGAACGAGCCGCGGGCCTTGGTGACTTTGCGCAGCTGGTAGTTCAGCGATTCGATGGCGTTGGTGGTGTAGATGATCTTGCGGATCTCGACCGGGAATGCCAGGAAAGGCACGAACTCAGCCCAGGCCCGATCCCAGACAGCGATGGCTCCGGGGGATTTGGTGCGCCACTGGGCGCGGAACTCCTCGAGGGCCAGTTTGGCGGCCTCTTCGGTGGGTGCGGTGTAGATCGGACGCAGCGCGGTGGCCATCTTGCGGCGGTCGGCGTAGGAGGCATAACGCATCGAGGAGCGCAGCAGATGCACCACGCAGGTCTGGATCACCGCGGCCGGCCAGACCGCTGCGATCGATTCGGGCAGGCCGGCCAACCCGTCGCAACACACGAACAGCGCATCGCGGCACCCGCGATTGCGCAGTTCGGTGAGCACCCCGTGCCAGAATTTGGCGCCCTCGCTCTGCTGGATCCAGATGCCCAGGACCTGCTTGATTCCCTCGACATCGACGCCGATGACCACGTGGGCGGCCTTGTTGGCCACCACGCCGCCGTCGCGGATCTTGATGCGGATCGCGTCGATATACAAGATCGGATACACCGGATCGACCGGCCGGGATTGCCAGGCGGCGATCTCCTCGGTGACCACGTCGGTGACCCGCGAAATCGTGGCCGCCGACACGCGGGCGCCATAGACCTCGCCGAGGTGCTCGGTGATATCGCGCGTCGACATGCCCCGGGCATACAGCGACAAGATCATGTCCTCAACCTGGCCCAGGCGGCGTTTGCGCTTGGGCACGATCGCCGGGCTAAACGTGGCGTTGCGGTCACGGGGCACTTCCAGCTCGACCGGCCCGGCCGTGGTCAACACGGTTTTGCGGCCATGGCCGTTACGGGAATTGCCCGAGCCATGCCCTGCCGGATCGCCGTGCTCATAGCCCAGGTGATCGGCGATTTCGACGTCCAAAGCGCGTTCGAGCACCGCCTTGGTCATCTGCGCGAGCAACCCCTCGGGGCCATCAATCGGGGTGCCAGACGCTTCAGCGTCGGCCAACAAGGCATCGACTGCCGCCGGCGGCAACAACTCGGCCAACTGGGCGGCAGCATCATCTCTTGACGAATCAGATTGCGGCAATGGAACTCTCCTGTCCGGTGGTCAGCCACCACCATTCAGGCCGAACCCCTTACACAGTCAATAAGACACGCCCTCGGGGGATCGAAGCGGTCAATCAACGCCGCCAGCGCCAATCCGGCCGCCACGTGTCCGATCGAGGACAACCGCCGCGACTCACAGACCAGATCCGACCCCGAACGGCCTAACACCGCATGCAGAAACCCCGCGAGGGTCACTTGCGTGGTTACCGACCCCGTCAGGATTTGGCCGACTAACTGCACCGCGCGGCGAACCGACGAATCCTCACCGGCCAACACCGCGGCCAGGTCTGGTGGTTCAACATCGGACATGCTCAGCAGTATGCCCGCGGCTACCGACAACCCCGAAGGAAGCGGCCACTGCGTGGCCACACTCCGGTCCGCGTGCAAATAGCGGCGCGGCAAGATCGCCGACCGCTGGAAGCCCTAACCACTTTCTGCGTACGGATGACGTTGTCGGGCATCACATCCGACGCCGGCACCCATCGAGTGGTCGGCGACCCCTGACGCCGGAGGAGAGTAGTGCCACCGCGCCACGAGAGCCGAACGCAATGCCAAGCCATTGGCGGATCGCCACGAGTTCTGCGCCAAATGGACCACAGCCAAGGATCGGTGGCCGTCATACCCCCGTCGCGGCGTCATATCCGAGGGCCCGCTCGCGTTCAGCTTTTGTGATCGGGGAGCGATCCTTCAGCAGAGCCCAGACGTCGCTTTCGAGCACCCGCAGGACATCGGGTTGCCGGTTGCCCTCCGGACGGTTGTCATCTCTTGCGGCCACTTCCACAACTTATCGCCATCTCGAACACTTGTCCTCAGGGAAAGCACAGCAGGCGTTGTGACGACCGTCGTTGGACAGGCCGCCTTGACTTGCGTGCGATATTCGCCTGGGAAGCAACTGAGTTGTTTCAGCTTCTCGAATCCGTCGCGCTCCGCTACCGTGACGCCTCTGAAGGGGGCTCGAACGCTGAAATCCCGGCCGACCAAAGCGCGCGCTCCCCATGCCGGCGCGGCCAGCATGGCCGGCCCGACATAGTTGGTCGTTATCGGCACGACGCGGCTCGCCGAGTATGGCACCTCGGCTGCATCGCCACGAAGGAAAGCGTAAAGCTCGCCATGAGCGTGTCCTAGCGACGAGTCTTTAGTGTTACGAGACCCGTTGCCATGGGCGCGGGGTTGCCGCTGGCCTGGCGGCGTAGTGCCCACGCCACGGCGATTCACGGCTTCTGCTCGACGCACCGAGGATCTGACGCGATGCGTGGTGCGTCCTGATCGCCACCCGATGTCAAGCCTGGGTTTGCACCACGATCGGTGCGGTCGCAGAGTCATCGCGACGGTGACTAGGACGGTCTTCGGCCCACTCGTTGGGGTAGTCGACGGTATTCTGCATCGAATCCAGAATGGCTTGCTGTGCTTGGTTGGGCAGGGTGTGCAGGATCTCGCGCACCCGCGCCTGGCGGCGGGCGACGGCCTTGCGTTCCGGCATGCCGGGCGATGCGACGATCTGCGGCGGCACGCCCTCGATCTCCTCGACACCACCGGCATGCTGTCCGGCGTCCAGCGCCGCCTGCTCCTCGGCCATGGTCGCCTCGTCCTTTTCCTCCGACATGCCGATCGGCCCGATGCGGCGGCCGTTGAGGAACTGCCGCACGACCGGCTCGTCGCTGGTCAGCAGCACCTCGCGGGGGCCGAACATGACCAGCTTGCGGCGGAACAGCATGCCCATGTTGTCCGGCACCGTGCGGGCGATGTTGATGTTGTGCGTGACGATCAGCACCGTGGCGTCGATCTGGGCGTTGATGTCGAGGATCAGCTGGCTCAGGTAGGCGGTACGAACCGGGTCCAGACCGGAGTCGGGCTCGTCGCACAGGATGATCTGCGGGTCCATCACCAGGGCGCGGGCCAGGCTGGCGCGCTTGCGCATACCGCCGGAGATCTCACCGGGGAACTTCTTCTCGTCGCCGCCGAGGCCGACCAGGGTCAGCTTCTCCATGACAATGTCACGGATCTCGCCTTCCTTCTTCTTGGTGTGCTCGCGCAGCGGGAAGGCAGCGTTGTCGAAGAGGTTCATCGACCCGAACAGCGCGCCGTCCTGGAACATCACGCCGAACAGCGTGCGGATCTCGTAGAGCTCCTTGGCCGAGCACTGCAAGATGTCGGTGCCGTCGATGACCACCGAGCCGCGCTCGGGCCGCAACAAGCCGATGAGGGACTTCAGGAAAACGGATTTGCCGGTACCCGACGGCCCCAGCAGGACGCTGACCTCCCCGGCGGGGATTTCCAGCGTCACGTCTTCCCAAATCCTCGAGGAACCGAAGGACTTCGTCAGCCCATTCACCTCGATAGCGACGCCCATGGGAAATCCTTCCGTCGATATGGGAGTGGTGAATTTGCTGTTGTCGGCCGAGTCGGCAGTGTCGCGTGCTGCTTGCGTCGCACGCGAGAGTTACGCCGCGAGATCCCCGACTGCGTGCCTTGGTCCTCTTGCAGCCCGAAGGCCATGATCTGACAGTCAGCCAGCGTTACGCAGGCTCCGTGATCGGAGCTCGGTTTCATCAAACCTCCGTTCGTGTGGCGGGCCGCCCGCCCCCGGGCTGGCGCCTGAATGATCACAGCACGCTGTCCGCTCCATTTTCTAGGGCGTCGTTGAATTTTTTCAAGCGATTTCATACAACGACGCCGCCTCGAACCTGACTGCGCACTGACCATGGTGACCTTACAGCCGCGCCAAACCATGGTTCAGCGGCCAAGATTGATGCGGCGTAGCTGCTCAAGGAGCTCTAAACTTCTCCCGTGAACCTGCGTACCGTCTCTGCGCGCACGTTGTCCACCACGAAGCCTCGCCATGCTCTGGTAGCTCGAACCATCGAAATCCGTATGACCGTGGGGAGATTCCTTACTGGCGTCATGGTTGCGGCGGCATCGATCGTGGGCTGCGGATCCGCGCAGGCGGCCGTCCCACGCACCATCACGTTGACAGTGGTGCGGCATGCGCAATCGGCTGGCAACGCTTCAGGCTTGATCGACACTTCGGTACCAGGCCCGGATCTCACACCCGAGGGATGGTGTCAGGCGACACTGGCCGCTGGGCGATTGAGCCCCAATCATTACGACGGCATCTACGCCTCGACCATGATCCGGACCCAGGAAACGGCCACACCGCTAGGGCAGGCGCTCGGCGAACCCGTCACCGTGTTGCCCGGTCTCCGGGAGATCGAGGCAGGTGAGTTCGAAGGCCAGCCCGAAGCCAACACCCAGACCTACTTGGCTGCCCCGCGCCGATGGTTGCGAGGAGACTACAGTGCGCGGATTCCGGGCTCGCTGGACGGCAACGAATTCGCTGCACGGTTCGACGACGCGGTACGACACATCTACGAGAGTGGCGAGCAGAACCCGATCGCGTTCTCGCATGGCGCGGCGATCATGCTCTGGGTGCTGATGAACGTGCATAACGCCGATACGTCGCTATTGACCGAGAACCAGCTGACGAATACGGGCCATGTGGTTGTCACCGGAAATCCGTCCGAAGGCTGGACATTGACCGAATGGAACGCCGATCCCCCGCCGTGCTGACCTCACGGTGGCGATCCATGTGCCGTTGTCGTCGCTATCCTCGATGAGGCGCGTGTTTTGAGGCAGATTGCGCTCGCTCACCGACCGTGGACGCGCACGAGTAGAGGGCGTTCGGGAGCAGGCGCGGATATACTTCGACTTCCGTTGCTACTATCTGGCTACTGCCTGATGCCGGTGGAGGAATGCCCGGTTTGGTCGGAGCCTGACGCGATCGGGAAACCAAGTCCTCACCCGCGTACTCACGTTGCAGTCCACCCCGGCGGCGTCTCATTTCGACGATCGCCGCAAGGTGCCTCATTTTTCCTTGCCCTCGAAAACTGTTGGCTTGCACCGATGCTCAACCATACGGGAGCGCAGTGTCTAACGGAGGCTAGCGGCGGCCAGTGCGAACCGTCCTCATGGCATGGTGTATCCACCGCTGACTGAGATCATTTGGCCGGTAACCTGCCGGGCCGCACGCGGCGAAGAAAACCACAACACGGCGCGAGCCACGTCCTCGGCTGTAGTCAAACGACGCAGCGGGGTGTCTTTCAACATGAAGTCGATCTGCTTCTGATTGAACACGTTGTCCTGTCCCACCGCCCACAGACTGGCCTCGCCCACAGCATCGGGCCCCTCGGGAATAACCAAACCTGGACAAACGATGTTGGAGCGGATTCCGTGTCGGCCGTGCTCCCGCGCGGTAGTGCGAGCCAACGCCACCATGCCCGCCTTCGACGCACCATAAATGCTCTGCCGAATCTGACCGAACGCTGCGTCGCTGGCGACGAAAACAATAGCCCCGCCGCCGGCGTCCTTCATCGGTCCGATCGCCGCCTGCGTTGCCGCGAGCGCGCTGAACAGATTGACCTCGATAACGCGCTCCCACTTGCTCCGATCCGTGTCGGTGGCGATGAATCCCGGTACTGTCCAGCCCGCATTGTTGACCAGAACATCAATTCCGTCCCAGGCATCGACGGCGCGCCCCACTGCAGTGTCGGCACCATCAGGACGGGTCATATCGGCGATCACTACTTCAACAGCCGACGCGCCCCGCTCTAGCGCCTCCGCGCGTACCTTTTCCGCCTGCGGCTGATCGATATCGTTCAGCACGACGCGAGCACCTTCGGACGCGAACTCGTGGACGATCGCCCGCCCGATATTCGACGCCCCGCCAGTCACCAACACCCGGGCATCGGCCAAACCTAAGTCCACAATCATTCCTTTCCGGCCCAGCGTGCTTGAGAGCACTCCACCCACTGGTTTAACCTAGATTAGAAATATCGATCAGATTTGTCCATGACTCGACTACATCCACATAGAATGGAGCCACTCGACGATGACGAGGCCGCTGCTGGCAGACAAGGTCGCCGTGGTGACCGGAGCGGGACAAGGCATCGGCCGTGAGATCGCACGCACACTGCATTGCCACGGGGCGCAGGTGACTTTGGCCGATCTTGATGGCAGCGCCGCGCGCGGTGCTGGCAGCGAGACCTACAAGATCGTGGTCAGCCATCAACCGGCGGTGCGGCAGTGACTGAGATGCACGACATCCTCACCGGCGCCCGCAGCTTACTGTTCGTGCCCGGTGACCGTCCCGATCGCTTCGCCAAGGCCGCCGCCAGCGGCGCCGACGCAATCGTGCTCGATCTCGAAGACGCCGTCGCCCCAGAGGCTAAGGGCAATGCGCGCGATGCCGTAGCCGAGTGGCTGGCCGCGGGCGCAACTAGCGTCGTCCGCATCAATGGAACCGGAACCGATTGGCACGACGAGGATCTCGCGATGGTGGCGCGTCGCGAGTGCGGCGTCATGGTCCCCAAAGCGCGTAGCGCTGCTCACCTCGCCGAAATCTCGGGTCAGCTACCTACCGACACACCGTTGATCGCGCTCATCGAAACGGCCCCGGGCGTGCTGGCCGCGGCCGAGATCTGCGCCGCAGACGCCGTGGCGCGTGCGGCGTTCGGCAGCGTCGACCTGAGCGCCGAGCTTGGCATTGATCCCGACGACCATGACTGCCTGCAGTACGCGCGTAGCGCGCTGGTAATGGGCTCCGCTGCCGCCGGACGCGCAGCGCCGCTGGATGGAGTAACGACAGCGGTGCACAACGACGGAGCCGTAAGTGCCGATGCCGCTCGTGCCGTGCGGCTGGGATTCGGTGGGAAACTGTGCATTCATCCCCGGCAGGTGGGCATCGTCAACTCTAGTTTCAGTCCATCGGCGGACGAACTGGCGTGGGCCCGACGGGTAGTTGCTGCCGCCACTGACGGCGGAGTACGGACAGTTGATGGCCGCATGGTGGACAAGCCGGTGATCGACCGCGCGGCCCGCATCCTGGCGCGCACGGATGAGGCTTTCTCCCGCGAGGCGAGCGTCGGCTACCTAAGCCGCGTGCAGCAATGACATTGTCGACGAAGCTGCGTCAGCTTGCCGGCCCCCAGGTGACTATCGCTCTTGGTGACGGGGTTGGCGCACTGAACACCTTATAGAAGATGGCCTCTGCGTGGGCGAGACGCTCAGCCGGTTCGCCGCGGACACAGATTCGGTGACCCTGGTTCTGGGATGGAATCCGGTCCTGCCGCCGCGGTTTGGCACCCGACGCCTTCACTCGTATCGTCACCCTGTTGCCCGGATGGGGCATGCGAAAGTTATTGTCTCAGCCGGTCACCCGGTCAGTTCCAACCAGGATGGCCGCGATTCCTGCGCTACTGGTAGGACATCTTTGCCCCGACTTGCTGATCACCCGGATGACTCGCATCGGCGATGGCCTGCAATTTTGCACAGAGGTGTCCTGGCAGCAGGCACTTGTTGACGCCGGGGTGGCGCTGTGGGTAGTGCTCGACGAGGCCGCACCAACAGCCAGTGCTCAGGCACCCATAGGACTGGACGCGGTCACCGTCGTCGGGCACGCCGGCGACTTTTCGGCCGAAATACCTTCTCGCCCAGCAGATCCAGTCTATACCGTGTTGGCCGACTGAGTTCTGCGGTTCATCCCGGAGGGAGCAACTCTGCAATACGGCCCAGGACAACTGGGCGCCGCAATCTTGCAGCGCGCAAGAAAACCGTTATCGATCGACACCGGCTATCTCACCGACGCCGTCATCGACCTGGAACGGCAGGGTCTGTTGGTAGGTCGGCCCTCTGCGACCTACCTCTTCGGCAGCGCCGATCTCTACCGGTGGGCCGACCGAGAACCAATTTTGCGCGGCGTCGATTACACCCATGATGTCACTCGGCTATCTCGTGGGGCGCCGTTCGTGGCGGTCAATACGGCTATCGAGATCGATCCCGTGGACCAGATCAACGTGGAAGGCGTCGCGGAGAACGTCGTGGGCGGCATTGGCGGCCACCCCGATTATTGCACCGCCGCGCGGCTGAATCGCCGTGGCCTGTCGATCATCGCCGTTCCCGCGCGCTTTAAGGGACGCTCACCCTTTGTCGAACAGCTGAGCGGCCAGTCTCCACCGCCGCGCACGATATCGAAGTGATCGTTACCGAATTCGGCCATGCCGCTCTGCGTTCGGCCGATTGGCCTGAACGACGGCGTTTCATCGAGGATCTATTCGAGCGATCCGCTTAAACGATGACTTGGTCGCAACCTCATGGTTGACGAGTGGCTAAGGGGCATACGGACTAAATCACGAACCCAGCTGGAGGCATATCGTCGCAGCAACCTTGCTACCGCCGTTAGCAGGGAGACGCATTGCCATAGCGCATGTTGGTGCCGCGACACCGTCCTTTGCGCGCAGGTACTGGACAGCACATGGTGCAGAGCCGTTGGCAAGTGGGTGCATCCTGTTGCGGTGCGCTGCAATAGCAGCCACCACGGTGACAAAGCCCGGACCGCATTCCCGCTTGGCGGCTCGGTCGCACCGCCTTGTGCTCAGGTGGCGGCGATGTCTCGCCCGATGATCTTTTTCCATTATTTCGGCGGTGCCGCCGTAGATCGTTTGAATACGGGTATCGAGATACGCTCGTGCTACCGGGTATTCGGTCATATACCCGTAGCCGCCGTGCAATTGTAGGCAGCGGCCGGCGTTGTAGGCCAACACGGATCTGTCTACGTATGCCTGAGCGATGTCGATCTCCGTCGACATTTCGGCAAGTTCGAATCGCACGTGTTGTCTGTCGGTCAATGCGAACAGCTGTGGAGCAGGGTGAGATCGATTCGGCCTCAGTGACGCCATGGAGCGTACAGATTGGCCCGGCGCTCGTCAGCCAGCACTTCGTTGTCACCGGGCGGCCGCCGACTCGGCGGGAGTTGATCCTCATCCTGGACACTGTCATGCGGCCTCGGGCCGTCGAACCCACTGCCGATCGATGACCCAGGTATTTCGCGAACGCCTCGAGTCGACCGAAGACTAAATCGGCTCGGGCTGTTCGGATTCAGCAATGAGGCGTTCAAGATAGTCCAGGTCGCGGCGCAACAGTTCTACCGCCGCGCGGGGGCCGCTTGCGGCCGCTGCCGGTTCGCCCGACCGAACCAGGCTTGCGACCGCCAGATCGGCGATATCGGCGGCGACAATCTCGGCACTGGTCGCGTCATCTTTGTGAAACCACCACGCGACCCAGTTACACATGCCGATGATCTGCAATGCCGCCATCCGCGGCTCCACGTGGCGGAAGTGGCCGGTGTCGATGCCATCACGGATCACGCCGATGAGTATGCGCAGCATTGCGCGCTTGGTCGTTTCGTGGATCGTGGCCAGATCGGTCGGAAGCGCCGCTTCGGAGCGGGCCAGCAGGACGAACCGGGACGGTTGCCGTGCTCGGTTGAGCGCCATGATTTCGGCGGCCTGCGAGAGCTTCGCGACCGGGTCCAAGGCCGCGTTTTCTGCGACCGCGCGAATCTGTGCGGTGTTGCCCGCGGTGATCTCGGCGATGAGTCGAGCCAGTAAGTCGTCCTTGCTCTTGACGTAGTAGTAGAGCGCAGGCCGGGTGATGCCCATTGCGTCGGCGATGTCCTGCAAGCTGGTGCCGGCAAAACCGCGCTGCGCGAACAATTCGGTTGCGGTGGCATACATCCGGTGCTCGACGAGGTCTCGACGCAGACTCGATGAGCTCTCTTCTGAGCGTTGTCGCTTGAGGCGAGCAGGCCTGGCGCCGTCGGAGGGTGTCACCATCTCCCCGCTCTTGTCGCGCTGGGTCTACCGAATGCGGAACCCAGCAAGTTGATCAGCAGCTTACGCTGGGGACTAATTCTTGACCAATTCGTTGACGATGCTGACAGGCGCCGCTATCCTTCAGGGCCGGCGACGGATGCTCGAAATGACTGACCTGGTGACGGTGCGGGACCCGGGCGCGAGCGCACACGCGGCCCCGTAGATCTGCCTGCACGGCCATTCTGTCACGGAGCCGGGAATGGAGTGCGATGAGTGAGATCGTTCTCATCGGTGCGGCCGGCACGGCCGGTCTACGCCTGGTCCGCGCCCTCAACGCTGCACGGGCCGACTATCGCGTGGTCAGCCATAGCGACGTGGGCGCGGCCCGGTTGGTGAAGGCTGGAGCGCCCAGACCTGTCGTTGCGGACCTGGGTGAGCCCGCGAGCTTGGCTCCGGCGTTGGCGAATACCTCTGTGGTATATGCAATCCCGCCCGCCTTGCATCCTCGCGAGGATGAATACCTCATCAACGCCATTCGGGCGGCCGAAGCCGTCGGCGTGGAACGATTCATTTATCACTCCGTGCTGCACTCGAATACGCCCTTCCTACGCAACCATCAGCGCAAGGCCAGTGTCGAATGCGTGTTGCGCGCGAGTTCCTCGCTGAAATGGACCATCCTGCAACCGTCGATGTATGCGCAGGTGGTCTTGGCGATGTTCGGCCCGACTCCTGACAGCACCGTGATGGTCCCGTTCGACATCGACGCCGACGTGTCGATGATCGATCTCGATGACTGGGCTGCGGTTGCGTTGCGAACGTTGCTCGAGCCCGGTGCGCACGACTACGCGGGCTACGAGTTAGCCGGTCCCGCAACGACGATGCGAGAGGCTGTCCGCGCGCTCGGCCGGGCGCGCGGAAGGGACCTGCACGCCTGCACGGTTCCAGTTGCCAGCGGCCCCCTGCCGCCCCGAGCGGTTGATGACCCGGTGGCGGCCGCTGACATGATCTCCACCTACGCCCACTACGACCGCCACGGGTTTCGCGGTAACCCGTTCGTGCTCACCCAGCTCCTGGGACGGCCGCCGGCAACGATCGACGACGTGGCAGCGAGGGAGTACAGTCCGCCGTTGACTACGCCGTGACGGACTCACCAACCGACATCGATGTCGATGGCGCAGGCCGGCAAGTTGGACCAGAGCGTTTGAACCTGGCCCGCGAAGCCATCATCGCTGCACTGCAACGCTTCTCGCATTGGGCGTTCGCCGGCGGCGGGCTGCGACGAGCAACCGTGGTGATTGTCGTTCACCGTCGGGGCGAGGAATTCGGAATCTGGATCATTGAACGGGCGTCGGGACTGCGTCATGCTCCAGGCCAATACGCATTGCCGGGCGGGCGGTCTGAACCGGGCGAGGACGTCATCGCCACCGGTCTACGCGAACTCGAAGAAGAAACGGGGATCGTGTTGGGGCGCCAGGATGTGTTGGGGCGCCTTGATGACTATGTGACGCGCTCCGATCATCTCATCAGCACGATCGTGTGCTGGGCAGAATCTCACCCGACGATTCGTCCGAATCCTGGCGAGGTCGCTCGCGCGTACTTCGTGCCGCTAGCCGATCTGCTGGTGACCCCGCGATTTCCGCGCGATCCCCAGACTGGCCTCGCGTTGATCGAGTTCCCGCTGCTCGGCGTCATCATCCACGCCGCGACTGGAGCCTTGCTGTATCAGTTCGCGGAGGTGGTGCTTCGCGGGCGGCATACCCGCGTGGCGGCAATCGTAGAGCCACGGATCGAGACGTGACGGCCCCAACCTCGCCCTCCGCGCCCGACATCCCGCGGATACGGTAGCGTTGAATAATTGGCGTATCCGTTGAATTGGGTAGAGGGGTGACGCGGTGGATCCAGCTGGTGTAGGAATCGACCAACTCTCGCTCCGCGCTGCGTATGGCCACTTTCCTTCGGGGGTGGTCGCCGTCGCCGCGACCGTCGACGATCAGCCGGTGGGATTTGCCGCGAGCACCTTCGTGCCGGTATCCCTGGATCCACCGCTGGTGGCGTTCTTCGTGCAGAACACGTCGACCACCTGGCCGAAGCTGGTCGCCCGGCCGCGGCTCGGCCTGAGCCTGCTCGCAGAAGACCACGAGAATGCTGCACGGTTGCTCGCGGCCAAGAGCGGCGACCGGTTCGTGAAGCTAACCACGGTGACCGCCGAGACGGGTGCGGTGTTCCTCGAAGGGACCAGTGCCTGGCTGCAGACGGCGATCCACGAGCTCGTCAGTGTCGGTGACCACACCATGGTGGTGCTTTCGGTTCTGGGCGTGACTCTTTACTCCGACGTGCAACCGATCATCTTTCACCGCAGTGGCTTTCACCGGTTGGCTGCGCGATGAGCAGGGTGCGTCGACTCTCGGCCAACGCGTACTAGCCGAGTAATTTCGCTCGAATCTCGTCGAGCTTGTCCGGGACGATCCGGCGCCCCGTCCTCGGGTATCCGTTGAGCCGCCGTACCGGGAGGACGGCCTCCCGTCGCACCGGTCTGCCGATGGCCGGCTACCCGGAACGGGTCCCGGCGCTGTCACGGAAATTTTGCCGAGCGCAGCGGCGAATCATCCTGCGCCACTTGCTCGACCGCCGCTGCTGCGCGAGGTCCGAAGATGGCGCAGTGCAGCTGGGCGAAACTCTGGATGATGCCGCGGAGGAGACCGGGACGACGCATGAGACCGCTCTGTGGCTGATATTCATCTGACGGCGCGTCGGTTCGAGACGCAGGCCAGAAAATGATTCCACATTAGAAATCATCAGGACGGAGTGCCGCGGACCCTTAGGGGCAGGGATACAGACCCCGGGCGGCCGTCAAATGAATTGAGGTTCATCCTTGAAAATAAGTTCAACGCAAGGCTATGCTGACCCAGAGCAGGGCTTAAGACCTCGAACAGCCCACCAAGGGCCGCACGACTCCTGATTGAGCATCAACGCATAGACAGGTGATGAGACGACAATGACCTCGCATTACGAGATCGTGGCCGCGCGCGCCGTTCCCGCGCACCCTCAGACTCCGATGCCGTTCATGCCCGAGGTGTTGTTCACGATCTTCCTGGGCGTGCCCGTTCTGATCGGCTGTTTCTTCGCCGTCAAACACCTGCTGAACGGGCGCGGTCCGCTGCTGACGTACTGCTTGATCGGCGGCGGGATTGCGTGCCTGTTCGAGCCGATCGTCGACACCCTCGGTCTCTGCTATATCCGGCAGGGAGCAGCTACGACGACGTTTTACTCGATGGGCAGAGACTTCCCGTTGTTCATCAACTTCGTCTACATCTGGTACGTCGGGGGACTGGCCTACCTCGCCTATCGAATCTTCAACGTGGGAATCACCCGCCGGATGGTGTTCGCCATCTACCTGATCGATGTGTTCATCAACATCTGGCTGGAAAGTCCGGGAGTCCTGATGGGGGCCTACGAGTACTACGGCCCGCAACCGCTGAACTTCTGGGGGCTCCCGCTGTGGTGGGTGTGCGTGAATCCCCTCATGCCACTCACCGCGGGCACTCTGATCTACCGATTGCGGCCACACCTACCGGGTTGGAGGTTGGCGCTCGTCATCCCCTTCATACCGATGGCCGACGGAATCGGTAACGGCGCGGCCGCATGGCCCGTGTGGACGGCACTCAACCGCAGCGCACCACTATGGGTGACCCATCTGGCTTGGTTGGTCACACTCGGGTTGGCTCTGACCTTCGTGTGGGCGTTGTCGTTCGTTGTCGGTCGCTCCGAAGACGAGGTGCACGTCAGATCGAAACTCGGACTACTCAAAGCCGCGCTGGGTGGTTCGATTGACCACGGGGAGCTGGCGACCGCCGGCGCGTGACCGCGGGCGCCTCGCCCTACGTCAGAGCGGTCGAGTCCGAGCCGGTTAGCGGCCGCACGCCTTCAGAACTCCGGGCGTCACGCTGCCGAAACCCTTCACATCGGTGACTGGGAGCGGATGGATCTCGAAGCCCGCCACCGTCGCCAAGGCGGCCATCATCGACGGCCCCACCACGATCTGGTTGGGCGCGGCCATTGCGGTGAGCCGACTCGCAAGATTCACTGTGTCACCGAATAGATCCCCGCCGTGGGTGATGACTGGCCCGTATTCGACTCCAATCCGTATTCCGGGGACACGGCGCCGCTTGACGTTCTCGGCTATCCGGTGCGCGATGGTAGCTGCGACGGACGGGGAGTCGGCGGCAAAAAAGATTTCGTCACCGATCGACTTCACTATCCGTCCGCCGTAGGCGGTGATGAGGTTGCCTGCTCGCTCCTCGAATCGAGTGACGAGACTGGTGAGTTCGCGATCTGAGAGTTGGCGACTGAGATGCGTGAAGGAAACGAGGTCTGCAAATCCGACGGCAATGCTGCTGCGTGGACCGCGCCGTTGAAGCACCGGCAGCGCGGCGGTGACCTGTCGTCGCCAGCTGTAGACCAGAAGGCTCTCCATGTCGCTCAGCGCACGGATGAGTTCCTCAGTGCCGACGGCGAATGTGCGTTCAGCCCCATCCGCGTCGGGCGGGAGCGGATCGAGCATCGCCTCGACGAATGCGCGCGCTACCCGTGCCGTTGACCCACCCAGTGATCGAGTTATGTGCAGTGCGTGGCTCTCGTCAACGATGCCGTCGGAAATGAGAAGGAGTAGGCGTCGTAGCGCATCACCGTCGGCAGCGGTGAATTCTGCGGCACCCTCCTCGGGGTTGGCCAACCCGAGCGCGCGCCAGAAACGCCGGGCTCGGTACACCGGAACGTCTGCTGCGGCGGCGATCTCGTAGCTGGTGAACTCCCGCGGCGCACCCAAGATTGCATCCGTCAGGAGCTCCGTGTGGCGTGCACCGCTGGCGCTGTGGGTCCCGGCGTCCGCTGGTTCCGCGCCTACACCGTCGGACACTGGCCGGCCTACACGTCGCTAGCCGTCAGGCGATCCGCAGCATGGCCGGTGGCTTGTTGGCACGCGCGAGGGACGAATCGAGTTGGTGCCCAACCAATTGGGTCAGTTCCTCGCGCGCGTCCGCCAGGCGATCTGGCTGAACGCCGGTAACGAAGCCTTCGCGATGCAGGAAGTGCACCAAATCATCGGCGCCGATGTTGCCGGCGGCTCCTGGTGCGAAGGGACAGCCGCCAAGACCCCCGAGCGCGGCGTCGAACCTTCGGATTCCAAGTTGCAACCCCTCCCAGACATTGGCGGCCGCCATGCCGTAGGTGTTGTGCAGGTGCAGTCCCAGTTGCACATCGGTGTACTCAGCGCTGACGGCACTGATTGTGCGTCTGATATCGCCGGGTGACGCCGCGCCAATTGTGTCGGCGAGATGCAACACATCGATGCCGGTACGCATAAGTCGCTCAGCGACCCGCAACACCCGTTGGACCGGGGTGTCGCCGTCGAAGGGACAGACAAAAGCGGTGGCGATGGTGGCTTCGAGGTGTATAGCGTTGTCGCGCAACAGTTCTGCGGCTTCGTCGACGCGGTCGAGTGCATCAGAGGTCGAGACTCCCGCGTTGGCATGGCTGTGCCCGTCGCTGGCCGACACGACGAATCGCACGTTGCGGCATCCGCTGGCGATGGCACGCTGGGCGCCTTTCAGGTTGAACACCAGCGCATGCAGGGTCACCGGAAGGTCGCCGAGCTGGTGCACCACCTCCGCAGAGTCGGCCATGGCCGGTACCTTGGCCGCATTGACGAAGGCACCGACTTCGAGCTGGGTGAAGCCGGCATCGACCAGTCGATGAGCAAAGGCCACCTTCTTGTCGGTGGGGACGATCACGGGCTCGATCTGCAGACCGTCCCGGAGCGAGACCTCGGTGACCACCACTGTGTCGTCTGCAGGCATCGCTATATCACTCCTTGTTCGCGCAGTTCGTTTTCGGCTTCACTGTCGAAGCCCAGTTCGCGGAGAACTTCGCTGGTGTGCGCTCCCAGTTCCGGTCCAAGCCATCGCGTGGCGCCGGGGCGGTTCTGTAGCGCCGGCACGATGCCGGGGAACACGACCGGCTGCTGGCGATCGTGCCCGATATCGACGCAGTGTGTTTCCAGCATCCCTCGATCAGCGAAGTGCGGGTCGGCAAGGATGTCGCTGGCTTGATATATCGGACCGGAAGGTACTGCGGCTCTTTCGAGTTCGGCGAGGATCTGGTCGGACGGCAGGGTCGCCGCCCAGCCTGCGATCGCGTCCTCCAATTCCTGATTGTGGGCCACCCGCCCGGCGTTGTCGGAAAGCTCTGGGTTCTGCGCGAGGTCGGGGCGTCCGATTGTGTTCATCAACCGTTTGAAGATGGCGTCGCCGTTACCGCTGATGACCACGTATTTGCCATCGGCACAGGCGAAGGTGTTTGACGGAGAGATGCCGGGTAGGCCGGCTCCTTCTGGCGCGCGGCGGATACCGAAGGCGTCGTGGTCGGGCACCAGCGACTCCATCAGCGAATACACGGCTTCATAGAGCGCAACATCGACAACTTCGCCGCTGGGCTCGCGGCCTCGTTGCAGTAAGCCCATCAACGCGCCGATCACCGCGTAGAGGCCGGAGACGGTGTCGGCAAGGCTGACGCCTACCCGCACCGGTGGGCGATCGGGGTAACCGACGACATGGCGCAGGCCGCCGATGGCTTCAGCGACGCCACCGAATCCAGGCCTGTCGCGGTACGGTCCGGTTTGCCCATAGCCCGAGATGCGGACGAGGACGGCTTGGGGATTCCTTTGTTTGATCTCGCTGGGTCCAAGGCCCCATTTCTCGAGCGTGCCCGGTCGGAAATTCTCGAGGATCACATCGGATTTCTCGATCAGCCGCAGCGCGACCTGCTTGCCTTGCGGCGTCCCGACATCCAGGGTGATGCTGCGCTTGTTGCGGCCGAGGGTGCGAAACAGCAGTGACGTCGAACCTGCGTGCAGCCGCCACCGACGCAGTTCGTCTCCGACTCCAGGCCGCTCGACTTTAATGACGTCGGCGCCGAAATCGGCGAGGATCCGGCCGGCGGTGGGCGCCGCGATGAAATTGCCGAGTTCGAGGACGCGTATCCCGGCGAGCGGACCCGTGAGGTTCTCGGTCATCGTTCCTTCTGTGGGGTGTGGTCGGGAGAATGCGCAGGTTGGTTCCGGTCAGTCCTGAAGGTCCAGAGCTGCCCGGACGATGCTGTCGGTATCGATGCCGTGGTAGCGATACACGGCGTCCAGAGACCCGACCTGTCCAAACTTGCTGACTCCCAAGGATTTTGTCGGCACCCGGTTGATCGTCGATATAAATGCCAACGTGTGGGGGTGTCCATCTAGAACGGTCACCATAGGTGCAGCGCGGTGCGCGGGGAACACCTGGTCGACGATCCACGAGGGCGCATCGGCGAGACCTCGTCGGGCCTGAACGGCCTCGAAGAGCCGACTTGGGCACGTGACGACGATGACCTCGCAATGCACCCCGAGTTGCTCCAATCGGGTTGCGGCGTCAAGGGCTTCGGTCACGACGGCACCCATTGACACGATCGTCGCCTGCGGCTTGGAGCAGGCTCGAATGGTGTATGCGCCGGCCAGGACATGCTGGCGGCGACGTTCCCGCGCGGCCGGGTCGGTTGGTAAATCGGCGAGCTCCTGCTTGACCAGACGCGTCGAGAGGCGCAAGTAGGCGGATTCACCGTCGGGGCGCCCCAATCGAGACAGGGCGTGCAACAACATCCACTCGACCTCGATGGCGAAAGCCGGCTCGTAGCTCTGGCAGCCCGGTTGCTCCAAACCGATCGATGGTGTCTTGATCGACTGGTGCGCGCCACCTTCGGCGGCCAACGTCACACCGGAGGGTGTGCCGACGAGAATAGATTGCCCACCGGCGTAAATGCCGTAGGACCATGGCTCGAGCGCGCGCTCCACGAACGGGTCGTACAAGACACCGATTGGCAATAGCGGCTCTCCCCAACGGCTCCAGGTGGCGCCGAGTTCGCCGATGAGTCCGACGAGATTCGTCTCAGCGATGCCGAGCTCCATGTGTTGGCCGGTTGGTTTTTCGCGCCAATGCATGATGGTTTCCGCGTCGTCGGCGAACCAATCGAGCCGCTCGGCCGCCGACCACACGCCGACTTTGTTCAACCAGCCGGCCAGATTGGTACTCGAGCTGACGTCGGGGCTGACGGTGACGACCCGGCGGGCGGCCTCGGGGGCCTCGCGGGTCAGGTCGAGCAGAGTACGCCCAAGGGCCGCCTGGGTGGTGGTGACGGCTAGCGGAGTACGTCCGATCTCTACGGGCAGTGCCGGCGGCGACTTGCGCTTGCCGATCGAGCGGCGTAACCGCCGAGCGGCGGCCTCGCAGATCTGGCCCTCTGGAGTGTCGGACGCAAACGTTGACCATGGGCGAGCAGCATCCTGGCCGGTGGCTGCCGCGAGTTGCTCGAACTGCTCCACGCTCAGTAGCGACGAGTGATTCTGCGGATGTCCTTGCGTGGGAAGGCCGAACCCCTTGATCGTGTAGGCGATGATGATCGTGGGGCGAGTGTCGTCGATCTGTGCGAACGCATTCCGCAGGGCTGTGAGGTCGTGCCCACCGAGGTTGCTGATGGCCGCGACGACGGTCTCGTCGTCGAGTGCGCTGATAAGTTGCGCGATCGCCGCCGAGCCGGGGCCGTCACCCGGCAGTCGGGCGCGCAACTCGTCAGCCGGACAGCGCAGCAGGCGCTGGTATTCGGGGTTGGCCATCTCGACGATGCGGGTTCTCAGCTCCGCACCGCCCGGGCGGGTGAACAGTTCTTCTAGCAGCGCACCGAATTTGACATTGATGACCTGCCAGCCGGCGGCGTCGAACATCGTCGCCAGTCTGCCGGCGGCTATGTTGGGAACGACGCGGTCCAGCGATTGACGATTCATGTCGACGATCCAGACGATTTCGTCCAGCTCTTGAACAGATGGATCCAGAATTGCTTCCCAGACCGCACCCTCGTCCAGTTCGGCGTCTCCGACGAGCGAATACTGGCGACCGATGCCGGTGCTGCCGAAGTTCGCGTCGACGTACCGGCGCGCGAAGGCCCCCCAGATGGGGGCGGTGGCGCCGATGCCGACTGATCCCGTCGAATAGTCGACGGGATCAGGATCCTTCGACCGGCTGGGATAGCTTTGCAGCCCACCGAAATCGCGCAGCGTGGTCAGGTACTTCGCATCGAGCCAACCAAGCAGGTAGTTGATCGCGTGCAGGACCGGCGACGCATGCGGCTTGACCGAGACCCGGTCACCTTCTCGGAGTTCTTCGAAGTAGAGCGCGGTCATTATCTCGACCATCGACGCGGATGAACTCTGGTGCCCACCGACTTTCAGCCCGCTGGGGTTTGGCCGGACGTGGTTCGCGTGATGGACGATCGCAGTTGCCAGCCACCGCACGTGGTCGGCGATCCGCTGAAGGGGTTCGGTTGTTGAGGTCGTGTGGTCATCAACTTGAGCAGTTGTCACGGGCGCTCCTGGCGGGCAAGTAGGGCAGGTTCATGCGGACGTGTCAGGCGATGCGCCCGGCACCCGACGCCGCGGGTGGATCGGGGCCGGCTGGGGCCCGGTAGGCGCGTGCACGATGTGCGATGCAGGATCCGGCCAGCGTTCGCAGCGTTCCCCGCAGTACGGTTTTCAGGCTCGAACAATAAGCACCTCTTGTCTGTTGTCACGCGCAATTGGCCGTTGGTGACGCCGGCCGCGGCGGCGGGTTTACAGTGTGCCTCGGCCCTGACTTTTTTGTCGAAAAATAATCATACTCGTAGAACGATCAAAGTTGGTGCGCGGTAGCGCGGAGACCGACCGGTATAGGCACCGATCACTCGAGCGACCTACGGCCACCTCCTGGCGGCCCCGTCGCTGTTCGACGCCCGCATAGGCCGATGCATTGCTACGGCAACGTCGAATAGTTTACTATCGCTTCAATGACTGTGACCCACACCTCATGGACCCCCACGGGTGCGGCCGCGCCACCCGGGGGCGAGGCCGTTGCAGAAATGACCGTCGAGAGCGTCGAGCACGCCGCTGCCGACGTCATCAAGCTCACCTTACGAGCCGAAGACAGCGGGCCGCTGCCAATCTGGACTCCGGGATCACACGTCGATGTGATCATCGACGAGGCAACCGTTCGCCAGTACTCACTGTGCGGAGACCCCGACGACGTTCGCCGATGGCAGATTGCGGTGCGTCGAGTGCCCGACGGCCGAGGGGGATCCATTCGACTGCACGACCAAGTGACTGAGGGGTCGGTGCTGACTGTCCGCGGCCCGCGGAATGGCTTTCCGCTCGTCAGCGACGCTCCACGGTATGTCTTTCTCGCCGGCGGCATAGGCATCACGCCGCTGCTACCCATGATGGCCGAGCTTGCGCGCCGGGGCGCGCACTGGCAGTTGCACTATGGTGGGCGGACACGCGCAGCGATGCCCTTTCTCGCCGAGCTCTCCAGTTACGGAAACAGAGTCGTGAGCCGCCCTGAAGACGAAGAGGGCCTGCTTGACCTCCAAGCTATATGTGCTGAGCTAGAGCCGGGGACGGCGGTGTACTGCTGCGGCCCGGAGCCGATGATCGAAGCCACGGAGCAAATTTGCGAGACCAGAGACGACGTGACACTGCACGTCGAACGCTTCGCGCCCAGGCAGAACGCGATACTCGAGCCCGAGTCGGCATTCGAAGTCTATTGCAGTACTTCAGATCTCACCCTTACCGTGCCTCCCGGTAAATCCATTCTCGAAGTCGCCCAAGAAGCCGGACTCGAGCTGCTCAGCTCATGCATGGAAGGCACCTGCGGCACCTGCGAGGTAGATGTACTCGAAGGCCTACCAGACCATCGGGACTCGTTTCTCAGCCCTCAGGAGCGCGCGTCGAACGAGTCGATGATGATCTGCGTATCACGCTGCCTCGGACCAAAATTGACTATCGATATCTGAACCCAGCGACCCAGTAATTCGAGTGAAAGGCCACCCCCGTTGTCCGCGTCCCACGAAGACCTCATCGAGAAACTCCGCAATTTCTCCTCAGACGAGACCACCCCTGAACTCGCTTATGAACTGTTTGCGGAAGCCAGGGAAGCCTGCCCTGTCGGTCGCAGTGACAAGCAAGGTGGCTTCCGGCTCCTGCTGAACTACGACGACGTCAAGGCTGTCCAGGGTGACTGGAAGACCTACGCATCGTCACCGAGCGTGACGCGCCCGTTCGCCGAACGCCCCGCCTTTCCACCGCTGGAGCAGGATCCACCCGAACACACCTCATGGCGCGAGCTGTTCAGCCGGATATTGAACAACGAGACCGCCGCCCAGATCGAACCTCTTGTCCGGGCCGATGTCATCACACTGATCGACCGGCTGCGTGAGAGTGGCTCCTTCGATCTCGTCGCGGATTTCGCCGAGGAGTTGCCCTTGTTGGCGCTGTGTCACTTTCTCGGCTTCGACGCCGAGAAGCGGGATGCCGTCCGCGCGAAGGCACTAGAGATGGTGGGAAGCCTGGGCGACCAAGAGCTTGCGGGGGCCACTTTCATGGCCCTGGCTCAATTGGGTGTCGAAGAGGTCCTCGCGCGACGCGACCAGCCGCGCGACGACTTCCTCACCGAGTTGTCTACCGCCGAGATTGATGGCGAGTTGCTCAGTGTCGAGCAGATCGCCATGACCATGAGTAGTTTCCTCGTGGCCGGTCACGGCACCACCGTGGCGGCTCTGTCAAGTCTGCTGTGCGACGTTCTATCGGCACCCGAAGTGAAATCTCGGCTCTCTGCCGATCACGACCTGATTCCCATAGCCATCGAAGAGACGCTGCGTCTCCACCCCCCCTTCTTCGGGTTATTCCGCCGTGCGGTCAAGCCGGCGACCATTGGTGACGCCGACATTGCCGAGAACGAGTCGGTGCTGTTGTGCTGGGCTGCGGCCAACCGTGATCCGAAGGTCTACGACGACCCCGATGCTTTTTCCCTGGACCGCAAGCAGTCTCGACGTAACAGGCACCTGACTTTCGGCTTCGGCATCCACGCCTGCCCCGGAGCGCCCATTGCCCGCATGCAGATGAAGGTGGCGCTCGAAGAGCTTCTGACGCGGGCCCCCGATATCGCCCTGGTCGATCCCGCGGCTGCGGTCTACGAGTTCCGCGGGACCGAAACCGCGGCGATCCCATCGCTTCCGGCGGTGTTCAAGTCGTGACCATGAAGGTGAGGATCGATACCGGACTCTGTGAGGGCCACGGGCAATGCGTAAGCGCAGCACCGCAGGTCTTCGACATGGCGGACTCCGACGAATACCCACACGTCGTACTGGAAAGCCCCCCCGAGAGCATGCGTGGAGAAGTCGAATTCGCACAAAAGCTGTGCCCGACCAAAGCGGTCATCGTCGACGGATAAGCGCGTACAGGGGGTTTACGGATATGACCAATAGTTGACGATGGTGTTGACGAGGCGGTCCAGTGCCGCCTAGGCTGGACGACAGCAGCACCTGGATCGAGGAAGGTGGAACACGTGGCTGACAGCACGCCCACGGGGCTTGACCACTTGGCGCGCGGCGTTGACCATGCGGCATTCCCGACGTTCGACCCCGCAGGCACCGTCCGCTTCTACCACGACATTTTGGGTTTTCCGATCGTGCACTCGGTCTGCGCAGTGGGCTGGGGTCCGGCGGACCACCCGGATTTCGTACACTTCTTCTTCGACATCGGCAAAGGCGATCGAATCGCGTTCTTCTATTACTTCGGGGTAGAGCGGTTCAGTCCCGACGGCGACGCGTACGCCACCCACGGCCGGGAAATTCCTGGGTTCTTCCGAGATTCTCGTCACTTGGCGATCCATGTGGATTCGGTTGACGTCCTCGAGGAATACCAACGCCGTCTGCAGTCCAACGACTGGCATGTCGAAATGCGGGTCAAGCACGAGACGATCGAGTCGATCTACACCCATGACCCCAACGGGTATCTCGTCGAATTCACCTGTCCCACGAGGGCGACCACCGTTGCCGACGATGATGATGCCGAATTGACCGTGCGAGCTTTGCTCGATGTGGTGGCGTCGTCGGAAAAGCCTTCGCTGGCGGCGCTGTGGGCGCGCAAAGCCGAACTTATCCTGGAACACAGCGAGGATGTCTCGCCGGCCGCGGAGCTCATTCGGTGATCCGCCTGTATGTGCTCAACGTGCCCGAATTCAAGCCCGTCATCGACGAGGGTAGCGCCGTCGCCGACCATGCGCGGGTGATCGGCCACTACGTCGAGATCAGCAGTGAAGGCTCGTTGATCATCGACCGAAAGAAAGCGCGTGCGCGACGCGCAGTCTGGTTCAGCGCGATCGGCGCACTGAGCAACGGCAAGGTGACCCAGTTCGACAGCGACCAGCTGCATATCCAGCCGGAGTGACGACCGGCAAGAAATCGATCTGACGAGAGAACAACTTGCACCTCGGCAGCTCTTTGGCAATCAACCGCGATTAGATTTCGGAGGAGTGACATGTCGGTGCCTGTGTTGAAAGGCCTTTCCAACTTTCGGGGACCGGTATATACGCCCGGCGACGAAATGTTCGTGCGATCGCGGGCCATTTACAACACCCGGATGAGCGATCAACAGCCATCGGCTATCGCACGTGCTTTGGACGCCGATGACGTCATCGCCGCCGTGCGATTCGCTGCCGAGCAGGGCCGCGGTCTTGCGATCCGGGCCGGCGGGCACGGGGTGGACGGAAGCGCGATGCCCGACGATGCACTGGTAGTTGACCTCAGTGAGTTCAAGCAGATCTCCGTCGAACCCGACTCGCGTCGGGTGCGACTCGGCGCCGGTGTGCTGCTGGGCGAGATGGATGGAGCGCTCGCCGAATATGGTCTAGTGGTGCCCGCCGGGACGGTGAGCACCACCGGGGTCGCCGGGCTCACAATCGGCGGAGGCGTGGGCTACAACATGCGCGCGCGCGGCGCGACGGTAGACAGCCTTCTCGCATGCGACATCGTCACGACCGACGGTCGCCTAGTACGTGCGAGCGCCGACGAGAATCCGGACTTGTTCTGGGCGGTTCGCGGTGGAGGCGGCAACTTCGGCGTGGTGGTCAACTTCGAGTTCCAGGCCCATCCCATACCCCAGATGGTGTCAGCCGGCATGATCCCGTTCTCGCTGGATCAGGCATCCGAGGTCCTCCAGTCTCTCCGCGAGTATATGCCCACGGCGCCAAGGGAATTGGCGCTGATTGCTGCCCTCACCCAGTGTCCCCCCCTGCCGCCGGTGCCGGTCGAAGCACACGGCACTGACGTTCTGATGTTCGTCGTGGTGTTCACCGGTCCACAAAGCGACTCCGATCGGGTGATGGCACAACTGGCAAGTTTGGGTAGGCCGGCTACCGTTGCTGTGCAACCGGTTCCGTGGCCCGCAGCCAATTCGATGCTCGACGTTATCGCGCCATACGGGCGACGTGTGTACACCAAGGGCGGGTACCTGAGCGAGCTGTCCGACAGTGCGATCGACGCGACCATCAAGCACGCGGGGATCGCCCCTGCTCCCACGGCACCTCCGACGCCCAGCACCGTGCAGAACCTTTGGGCACTCGGCGGTGCGATCAGCGACGACTTCGAGGAAGATTCCTGCGCTTTCTCACGAGAGGGCGCCACCTGGTTCTGGGAAGTGGCGACGCAATGGGATGACCCGTCCGACGACGCCACGTTCATGGCGTGGGCTGACGCCCTCGATGCTGAACTGCGGCCTGAGTTCAGGGATAACTGCTACATCAATCTCACAACCGACCTGGGCTCCGCGTGGCGCAAAGGTGCGTGGGGATCACCCGAGAAATATCGCCGCCTAGTCGATGCGAAGATCAAATGGGATCCGCAGAACATGCTGCGATACAACAAGAATATCGATCCGACCCCAACTAGCGCCGTTTGACCGGCCTTTGATTGCCGTCGCTACAGATAACGCCAACCCCCGCATCGACGCGTCACCGCCTGGTGGATGACGTGGCCAGTCATGGCTACCGGTCAGGGTCGGTGAACACTACGATCGGCGCCGGCTTGGACTCATGGGGTGATTGCAACACTTCGTAGTCAGGGGTGTTGATGACGGGCCAGCCTCAGCTGTTGTCGGTGCGACGTCGGCATTGGGAGTTGACCGCAGCCGGGGTGCCTTCGAAGGGTGCCGGGGAGCGGCGGTGTGTCGGCGACGTGTGGTAGCACGTGGTTTCGCCGGTCTGGTGATGGGAATCCGCGATCGTCAGTACCCCACGGGCAGAAACGGCCGCGGTTGTCGGCTGATGAAACCGCCTGGCTGGGCGCAGTCGATGACCGCGCCCGCTCAGGGCGGCAACCGCTCAGGCGCGTGTTCCCCGCATCGCTGAAACTTTACGAGCGGCCCAGCCCATGCGTCGCCGAGGAAAACGTACCCGATGCCTTGCGATGAGCCCGAGCTAGATCGACCCGGTTAAAGCGTTGCCAGGACGTCGAGCCCGGCCTGAGCGATCGCGACATCGTTTTCCGCCGACTCACCTCCGGCGGCGATTCCACCGACGATGGCGCCGTCGATGACGATCGGCAACCCGCCAGGCAACGCGACGAATGTTTGCGACGCCGTGGCGAGCTGGGCTGAGATTTCGGCCGGCACATCGCCGGTGGGTAGGCCGCTGAACGCGGCAGTGCGTGCTTTTTTCGGCACGACTTCCACGGCCAGCGGGGTGGCGCCGTCCATCAGGACCCAGGCTCGCAACAGACCCGTAGCGTCCACGATGGCCACACCCGACGGCGCCTCGAGCTCGCGCGCCGCGTTGACCGCCGCCTTGAGCATCGCCAGCACCGATCCTTCGGGCAGCAGAGAATTGCTGTTGAATTTCGACACGGGACGGCTCCTTGCTCCTTCGAGTTGAATGAGGTCTGTTCGCCCAGCGACAATGCCGTCGGCGACGATGTCTTGGTGGTCTCGTCGAGCTCGGACGGCGACGACGCTGCCCGTTTCGATGCGGATGCGCTCGGCGACAGCTAACCGATCCACCACATCGGAGCGGGTATCGCCGCCGTGTAACGCGATAACGGTGGCGCCGGACTGCAAGTATTCGCGTGCCAGATCTAGATAGTCTTCGCCGTGCGGCCCCCAGGCATCCCCGGAGTTGACCTCGATCGTCGCGACGCCCGAAGCAGCGTCGTGTCCGGACGGCGGCGGCAATCTGCGGTCGTCAAGCTTGATCGCCTCAGTATGCAGCGGGAGATTCAAAACCCAGTCTGTCAAGTTGGAATCGGGTACATCGTCGACAGGAACGTCCGCGAAGTCCGCAATTGCGTTGGCCGCCAACGCCGGCTCTGTCTTAGCCAGGCTGTCCAGCGACACCACGCCGGCGCGACTGAGATAGGCCACTGCCACGCGCGATGGCGAAAGGTGCAGCCGCTGGGAAAAGGACTCCCACCAGAGTTGGCTGCGTGCCGCTCGCTCTTGCAGGCGCGCGACACTGGGCCGCCGACTGCGACTGAACCCGGCCAGGGCATCAGAGACGGGCTGGCCCTCAACGGTGTCCAGGTAGTCGACAAGGGCGATGGCACTTTCGAGGGCCACCTTGGTGCCCGAGCCCAGCGACGGGTGCACGGTCGCCACCGCGTCACCCAACAGCACGACATTGCGGTAGGACCAACGGTCACATGCCAACGTGGTGAAGTGCGTCCAACGTGAGCGGTTGCCGAAGAAGTGGCCGCCCTTGAGCAACGCGCCGAAGGCCTCCGACAGGTAGTTCAAAGCCTCCTCATCGGAAGAGGATTCCGATTCCCACGTGCGGTTGACGAACCCGGCGCGCTCCAGCGTGTCAACGCTGGCGTCGATGACGAACGTCGAAAGGCCGGGGGCATAGGGGTAGGCATGCGCCACAAAAGTCCCAGCAGACGTCTGCACCGGATGAAAGACTGTGCCGTCCAACTCGATGTCAGCGGCGCACCAGATGAAGGCTCCGCGGCCGTTGGACTGGTGGACGCCCAGCTGCGGCGCGAATCGTGCGCGGGTTGAGCTCGATAGCCCGTCGGCTCCGACGACGATGTCGGCTTCTTCCGTTAGATCGTCGACATGGACGCTCTTGCCGATGTTGACGTCGGCGCCGGCCTCTGCGGCACTTTCGAGCAGTATCCGGAGCAGTTCCGAACGCCTGATGGCACCGCTATGGAATTGCCCGAATTGCGTTGTGCCCTGGGGAAGGCGGAAGCTGGCGGAAGAGAAGGGGAAGGTAGCCGCCATCAAGCGATCAAAGACCACCGGATCGGCTACTTGCACGGCGTGCAACAGAGCCCTGGTCAGACCGACGCCGAATCCGAAAGTATCATCGGGCGGCAGCGTTTCGAAAACCTCGATCGTCCAGTCGGCGTGACGCGAGGCTGCTAATCTGGCGGTTAATGCGCCGGCGGGCCCACCGCCGATGATCTTTACGAGCATGGTGTCTCTATGCCTCCGTCAGAAGATTTGTGCAGGTGATGGGAAGAGGCTTCCGATCAAGCGAAGACCATCAGTCACCGTCGCCGATCACGTTGCGCAACGTGTCGACCCCATCGATCCGAACCTCAACGTGATCGCCGGCCTGCAGGAATGCGCCATTAACTCCGCCTTCGATCGCGGTGCCGGCGGGTGTCCCGGACAGAATCATGTCGCCAGCGCTCAGCGGAACGAATTCGCTGATATAGCTGGCGATTCGGCCAAACGGATGGGCCATCTGCGCGGTGCTGCCCGACTGTCGTAACTCGTCGTTGACATGACAGGTGATCGAAAGATTGTCGACGGGCGGGTAGTTGACGACCATCCAGGGCCCGCAGCTATTCCCGGTGCGGAAGTTCTTAGTCAACGACCAGGTCAAGGGTCCATGGTCAGTTTGTGCAGCGCCGAGGGCTGTGTCGCGGATACTGAAGTCGTTCCATGCTGTATATCCCCAGAAACGAGCGGATAGCTCGTCGCGCGCAGCGCTGCCGAGCACCACGGCCACTTCAGCTTCGTAGTCCAGGTATTTGGTTCCTGCCGGAGGTACGATCGTGTGGTTCGGTCCGACCACCGTGCCGGGAATCACGTAGAACCCCCAGGGCGGCGCATCGTGGGCAGCTGAATTCGTCACGGACTCCGGCAGATTCAGCACTCCGGACATCTTCGAGGCGTGGGCCGGAAAGTTACCGCCCATTGCAAAGATCCGAGAGCCCGGATCGGGCAACGGGGGTTCGAGCTCCAACTCATTCAGGGGTGTCAGCGGGAGATCATGAGTACTGCTGTCCCAGCACCCAAAGGCATGCTCGGCAAGCAACCGAAGCGTCTCGCGCGCCTCGGTCCACCGCTCGATCATCGGCAGCCAGCTCTGCCGCTTGTCATCAAACAAAGCTTGAACCCCGTCGGCGATGTGGGGCTTCGCAGCGCGCAGCGTCTCGCCGGCTGCAGCGATGTCGAGTACCTCGAGGCGCCCATCGGCCTCGAGTATCAGGCCGGTGGCACCACCGTGTGCGCGGACGAGCCTCATCCTCGCTCGCCTCGATCGTCGGCGAACCGTCGGGAGGCGGTCATTGTTCGCCGTCACACAGAGCGCGGAACAGCGCCGCCGGCTCAGCGTTGCCGTGGCCTGCATCACTGAGCCGGTGATAGCGATCTGCGACGATCTGCGACAAATCAGTGGGAGCACCGATTTCTCGGGCGAACGCAATGACCTCGTCGACATCCTTCAATGTCATGTCGACGGTGACAAGTGTTGCGTCGAAGTTACCGGCGGCGATCATTGGGGCGCGGATCTGAAACTGCCCCGAGGTGGCGCCGGGGCTCGCCGAGATGAGTTCGGCGACCTGGCTGAGATCGAGACCGGCACGTTGGGCATACACCATCGCCTCGACGGCGGCCGTGACATGGATGGTCGCCAAGAACTGGGCGACGAACTTGATCTTCGAACCGTTGAATTCGGTCCCGACATAGGTGACCTTGGGGCACATGGCCTGCAGTACCGCTTCGTAACTGAGGTACGCGTCGCGGTCGCCGCTGGCATAGATCATCGCGATCTTCATAGCCACCATCGGTGGCGTACCGCTCACTGGCGCATCGATAAATTGAGAACGCCTGTCGATCAACAGCTTTCGCGCGCCTTGCTTGACATCCAAGGGCAGGGTGCTGCACTCGATGACGGTTGGGACTGCACTGGCTCGAAGAATTCCGTCTGGGCCGTCGATGACGTCCTGAAACGCCGCCGCGGACGGCATGCAGGTCACGATGACGTCGGCGGCTTCGGCCACGTCGCGGGGCGAGCCGTCGCCTGCAACAGCACCGCCGGCGGCAATCAATTCCTCGGATCGGCCGCGCTTGGTGGAGAAGACATGAAACCCGTTGTCAAGCAACCCCTTTGCCAAGGGCAAGCCCAGCCGGCCCACGCCGATGAAACCCACTGTGAGCGCACTCATGTAAAACTCCTCTGATCAAGACCACGACGAAGACCCGCCGCGCCGGTATCAGCTGTCGGTGACTGCAAACGTCTCGTTGAGATCCGCTCCCAGCAACGCATCGGGTGGGGGCGGACCCATCAACTCGGCCGGGGGTGCGCCGGTGTTCCATTCATCGACGGCGTGTGAATCGGCGACCGTCCACGTGCGCGGCACGTAGGTCGGGTCGTGGAGGATGATCTCCTCTTCCACCGAGTATTCGAACCAGTAGCCCTCGGCGTCGCGGAAGTAAAGAGCGATGTTATGTCCCGGACCGTGCCGCAACGGGCCCCATTCAATGCGTACATCGTTGGCTTGCAGAGCTTCGGCGGTGGCGTAAAAGGAATCGACATTCTTCATGCTGAACTGCAAATGGTGCAGCGCAGTGGCCGGCGTCCTCACCAACACCACATCGTGATAGAGATAGCGGCCAGGGGAACGCATGAAGCCCATCACCTGTACTCCGCCAGGACCCATGATGCGGCTGGAGTACAGCTGACCGAGCGTGTCGAGCATGAACGCTTCCTCGGCCTCGAAATCCGCGGCTCCAAGTCCGAGATGATCGGCGACAACGGGTTCGGGCCCGCCGGTCTCAGGTGCCTCGATGAGATGGGCAACCGGAATCGCAGTGCTCACGCCTGTCGTCAACTCGAGACAGTGACCGGCCGGCGTCAAAACCCTGACCGCGGGCGCTCCCTCCCACCCGGCCGATTCAAGTTTGGATACCTTGGCGCCCGTCGCTTCCAAGCGGCTGACCGCTGCGTCCAGTGTCTTGGCATCGTGCACGAGATAGCTCACGTGGTGCAGACCGTGATCGTCGCCGGGTTTGTAGACCAGGGAGTATCGATCGACACCGTGCGCACTGAGATAGTGAGTACCGTCAGGATCGGCGTGGACGAGCGAGAATCCCATCCTTTCGGCCGCGAATGCCGCGGCCGTCTCCGGGTTTTTAGCGTTCAGTGCGATGTAGTTGACACGCTCGATGCCGATCGGTGACAACGCTGCCTCCTGATGTCGGGTTGGTTTCGCGACGCGGCTGCTTGTTCGGTGTTGCCACCAGCCGGCAGGTGTCAGCTTACGGTGACGCCGACTATTTGACAATAGCGTTGGGTGCCCCTAACGTGACTGGCATTACAGCGATTCTCGCGCACAAGAACATCGCCTGGGAGGAATTCTGTGTCCGCAATGACCACCACTGACGAGGCCCTGGAACCGGATACAGAGGAGCAGCTGATCGCCAAGGCTGCGGAGTTGTCCGCGCTGCTCGCCGAGCACGCCGACGAAGCGTCGCAACTGACCCGGCCGGCTGATACGGTCATCGAGGCGCTTCGTGACGCCGGCATGTTCAAGCTGACGACGCCTCGATCACGCGGCGGCTACCAGGTGTCGCTACCGACCTTCATCAGGATCGGCGAAGAGTTGGCGCGCGGGTGTGCATCTACGTCGTGGGTCACCAGCATCTACAACGGCGGCATCTATATGAGCTGCACCTTCCCGGACCGGGCGCTCGACGAGGTGTTCGCCGATGGTGCGCCGTTGATGTGTTCGAACTTCACACCCTCAGGGCAGGCCATTCCCACCGATGGCGGCTATCGCATCACGGCCTCGTGGCGGTTCTGCAGCGGCCAGCATCACGCTGACTGGGGCTTGATGGCCTCGATGATCGTGCGCGACGGTCAAGATCCCGAGCCCGCCACGTTCATCATCCGACGTTCCGACATGGCGGCCGCTGACGACTGGCACGTCAGTGGTCTGCGCGGATCGGGATCCAACACGCTCTCGGTTGAGGATTTGTTCGTTCCTGAGCACATGGTGCAGCCCATCGCGGTTGCAGCCATGGCGGAGACCCGTTCTGAATCGCTGGCCTCCGATAGCTACTTCAAGGTGCCTCATATCCCGTTCTTTACTGCCGGAGCCACCGGTGCCCCACTCGGAATGGCGAGGGCGGCAATGGATTTGTTCGCATCGCGAATTCACAAGCGTGGTATCACGTACACGACTTACGCCAAGCAGTCCGACGCGGTGGTGACGCATCTGCAGATGGATGAAGCGATCATGAAGATCGACGAGGCGCGCTTCCATGCCGAGCGGGCCGTCGAGACCGCCTTGAAGGTCTCTGAGAACCTCGCCGATGTGGCGAGCCGGGTGCGAATCCGGTCCGATGCAGCCTGGTGCTTTCGCCGCAGCCGTGAGGCGATCGAGGTCATCCGCCAAGCCGCCGGCGCAAGCGCTCTGACCCTGTCGAATCCGATGGGCCGCATCGTGGATGACATCGAAGCGCTCACGGTCCACTCGTTCCTCGTCTTCAGCACAAATGCCGAACTGCACGGCCGGGTCCGCTGCGGACTGGCTCCGGACGTGCCGTTCTTCTGATCTGTCGGGCTCACCGATCACCGCCGTCGCAGCGAGGAGCGAATTCCGCGTGTCTATGTCAGACCGGGGCCCTGATAGCTCGTCTCTGTTGACACGGAGCTCATTCCGAGTGGTGATGGCCGACACCGACGCGGCGCAGGTTATCTACTTCGGAGCCCCGCTGCTATGGGCCGAGCGGCTGGTTTCCACCTGGCTCGCCGACGTGGGCTGCGGAACCTTTGACGCGCTGGCCAACGGGTATGGTCTGCCCGCCGTGCGGTGCGAAATGGAATACGCGTCAGCGCTGCGGCTCGATGATCGAGTGCAGGCCACATTGTCGGTCGACACGCTCTCCGAGCGATCGGTCACCTTTCGTTCCGAATTCACCAAGGTCGGCGAAACGAGCCCGGCGGTGATCGTGCGTGTGAAGCAGGTTCAGGCCGCTGCCGATGGGTCCGGTCTCCGATCGGTCCGCCTGCTTCCCAAATTAGCTGAAGCACTGAGCAACACGGCAACACGGACGTAATAGCAGCACTAGGTAGGGACAGATGACTCAAACCACCACCGGGCATGCGCCGGCACCGGCCGGCTATCAACCCTCGGGCAGGGGCCGCGCGGCGCTCGCGATCGACTTTTGGCCCGCACGCCTCCCCGATGGCGTATCCGCGCGTTCGGAAACCCTGATTACCTTCGACGGCGAAGTCACCCGCGGAACGCTGTATCAACCGAATGCACGCGCACACACCGTGTTCTGCCTGATGCATCCACGTCAAGACCTTCGTCAACACCCGCTGATCCCCGAGTTACTGAGATCGGGGAGTGCGGTATGGGCACAGGTGGGGCGTGATGTCGGCAACGATCTGCGGCTTGTGCACGAAAACGCGTTACTCGACGTGGCCGCTGCGATGGAGTGGCTGCGGCGGGAAGGCTTTGAACACATCTTCCTGATCGGCCATTCGGGAGGCGGCGGCCTCTACTCGTTCTACGCTGAACAAGCAGAAGCGCAACCGGATTCGCGAATCTCACGTACCCCGGGCGGCGCGCCAACGAAGCTCGGGGATGCGCCGATGCCTGCACCCGACGGCCTGGTGCTCATCGCTCCGCATCCGGGCCAAGGCAAACTCCTGCAAGCGGCCATCGACCCATCGGTTACCGACGAAGCCGATCCTTTCTCGGTCGATCCGAGCCTGGATCCCTTCGATCCTGCCAATGGCTTTGGAACCGCTGAAGAGGGCGGCTCACAGTATTCGGAGGCTTTTGTTATCGCCTACCGGGACGCGCAGGCAGAGCGGGTTGCCCGCATCGACGCGCGGGCGCGCGAACTGATTGCCGAGCAGCTATCGGCCCGCAAGAAGATCAAGGCCGGTACCGCTACTCGCGCGGATAAGCGCCGCAGCATCCTCACCCCGGTCATCACCACCTACCGCACCGACGCGGACCTCCGCTGTACGGACCTGCGGCTGGACAAATCCGAGCGGCCCTACGGTTCGGTGATCAGCGCCAAGCCGTCAGTGTCAAATTACGGCGTCAACGGGTTCGGCCGGCTGACCACACCCGAGGCGTGGCTGTCGACATGGTCTGGTCTGTCGGCCAACGCATCGGTGGCCCGCTCCCTGGCGGGTGTATCCGTGCCAGTGCTCATCATCGAGTTCACCGGTGACTGCTCGGTGTTCCCCAGCGACATCAGCGAGGCGATGGCGAGCGCAGCGTCCGCTGACGTAACCCATCATCCGATTCGCGCCGACCACTTCGGTCGACCGCTCGCGGATGGTGAGCCTGACGGTATGCCGTTGGCGGGACACAAGATAACCACTTGGGTCAGCGAACGGGCTTCGCGATGATCGGGACCGAAGACGTGGACATCGCGGACAAGGTAACTCCCTATCCTGATTCGTTGGCTGCGCGCTATCGGGCAGCCGGGTTCTGGAGGTCTCGGACGCTGTGTCAGGAGTTGCAGGAGTCTGTCGAACGCTTTTCCGATCGGCTCGCTGTGGTCGATCCCGGTGTCAGCTTGACCTACGCCGAGCTGGGAGATCTCACCGATCGGATTGCGACCGGCTTGCTTCAGGCGGGTCTGAAGCCCGGCGAGCGTGTCTTGTTTCAGACGACCAATCACGTCTGGGCCGTGCTGGGCTGGTACGGCGTGCTGAAAGCCGGCCTCGTTCCGGTTGCGACGCTGGCCCAGCATCGTTGGCACGAAATCAGTGCGATCGCCGGGCAGTGTACGCCGGCCGCGCACCTGTACGAGCCCGGGTTCGCCGGTCATGATTTGCGCAGCCTCGCAACAGAAATCGCACACGCACAACCGAGCCTGCGCATCAAGCTCACGGTCGGAACGACCGCACCTGCCGCGGACGAACTTTCGATCGAATCGCTGGCCGAAGCCAACGAATCTACGGCTCAGCAGCGACGTCTCACCATAGAGCAGGTGCAACGCCAACTCTCCCCGGAGAGTCTGGCGGTGCTACAACTCTCCGGCGGAACAACGAGTGTGCCCAAACTCATTCCGCGCCTGAGCACCGAGTACTGGTACAACGCCGCTCAGTGGGGCGACGCGATGAACATGGACTCGACCAGCGTTGCCGTGCATCTGCTTCCGTTGATCCACAATGCCGGCATCGTGTGTGCCCTTCACGCGGCACATTCAGTCGGGGCGTGTTTTGCCACCAGCCCGCCGGATACCGCGGCCTTCTTGCGGTTGGCGTCGACTGTAACTATCACCCACATGCTGATGACGCGACCGATCGCGCGTGTCATCGAGGCTGATACACGGCTGCGGGCGGCCCTGGCGGAGCTGCGCACGGTCGCCTGGGCTGACCGCTCAGTGCCCAGCGCAGTGATCGACGAGTACGAGACCGGAGCGTGCAAGGTCGTCCAGATGTTCGGTATGGGCGAGGGCCTGTGCATGTTCTCCCCACGCGACGCATCGGCGGAGATCCGGCACGGTACACAGGGAACCCCAATCTCTCCCGGGGACGAGGTGCGGGTACTCGAACCCGGCAGTGAGCGACAGGTACCGCCGGGAACATCGGGGGAGCTGTGCGCCAGAGGTCCATACACCATTCGCGGTTATTTCGCTGCCCCGGAACGCAACGCCGAAGCCTTCACTTCCGACGGCTTCTACCGTACGGGCGACATCGTCACAGAGATTCTCGACGGCGACAAGTCTTACTACCGACTCGAGGACCGGATAAAGGACCTGATCAATCGCGGTGGCGAGAAGATCAATGCCGAAGAGGTCGAGCTGTTACTACTCCGGCACGAGGGGATCGAGCGTGCGGCACTGGTGGCGATGCCCGACTCGCGTTTAGGCGAGCGGGCCTGCGCCTTCGTGGTTTTACGTCAGGGATCCGAGGCCATCGAGCTCGAGACCGTAAAGCAATTCCTTTCGGATCAAGGCGTGGCAAAGTTCAAATGGCCTGAGCGCCTTGAGATCCGAACGGAACTCCCGCTGACCAATATCCACAAAGTCAATAAGGCGATTCTTCGCGAAGAGATCGCGACATTGCTCGCCGACGAGGGTAATCGTCGATGAAATGGGTCACGCGCCAGACGGTGCACCTCGATCGTGTCGCCTCACCGTGGCTCATCAAACGCTTCGTGGATCCGGAGGCGCAATTTCTCTTTGTCGATGCCGACGGGCCCTGGCCCGAAGACGCCACACCGTTCGCACTTCCGGGCGCAGCGTTGGGGATGCATGATCACGACGGCACGACTTTCGACAAGATTCTGCGCGCCTACGGCCTGCAATCACCGGTCCTGGCGGATATGGCCGCTGTCATTCGCGCGGGCGTGCACCATGTCCTGCAAGAAGATCAGGGCGATACCCCGGACTCGGTGATCCAACTGGGCGTTGCGTGGGCTCTCTTATCGGAGGGCCTTATGCTTCAGCGCGGCGACGACCAAGCGATCATCGATGCGTCGATGGAGGCATACGACGCACTTTTCGCCGCGTTGTGGGCTCGTCGACTCGACGCCAGGAGCGGTCGAGAAGTCTTCTGGGAACGTATGGCCTCGCTCAGATCGCAGTGGCAGCAGGAGTCTCCACTGTCTTCCGGGCAAGCTTGACGGCCGGCCGATCACGAACCGCACCGGTGCTGGCGGCCCTTGCTCGGCCCGTAGGGGATCAGCGCTTCTTATCGGCATCGTCGAGCAAGCGCTCGAGGTAGGCGACATCCTGACGGAGCAGCGACAACGCGGCTCGCGGTCCAGTCGCCGCTGTCACCCGGTTCTCCGCCTGCAGCACGCTCGCCACCGCCATGTCGGCGACGTCGGTGGCGACCTGCTCAGCGCTGGCCGGGTCGTCTTCGTGGAACCACCACGCTACCCAGTTGCACATACCGATCACGGCCAACGCGGCGATTCGCGGATTCACCGGGCGAAACTGGCCTGCGTCAATACCAGCTTGGATGACTTCGATGAGGTTGCGCAACATCTTGCGCTTGGTGGTCTCGTGAACCTTCGCCAGATCTTCGGGCAATTCGGCTTCGGAACGAGCCAGCAGTAAGAAGCGCGTGGGGTGCAGGGCACGGTTATGCGCCATCAGATAGGCGACCTCGGACAGTTTCTGCACAGGGTCGATCGTCTTATTGTTTGTCACCCGCAGGATCTGCGCCGTGTTTCCCGCCGTGATCTCGGTGACGAGCCTGGAGAGCAGATCTTCCTTGCTCTTGACGTAGTAGTAAAGAGCCGGACGGGTGATGCCCATGGCGTCGGCGATATCTTGGAGACTGGTGCCGGCGAAGCCGCGCTCGGCGAAAAGCTTGGCCGCGGTTTCGTACATCTGGTTTTCGACTAGCTCTTTGCGCATGCTGACCGCCGGCTGGGACTGCGCATTGCCGTCCCGGGTTGCCTCACGCGCCCCGGAACCCGACGCGGTCTCTGTCGCTTTCGCCATCGAACCATCTTAATTGGTGAAATGCTTAATCTTCGGAGATCCGGACGCGCGGTGCGCCAAAGGACCCCACGCCACGCTCGCGAAGACGCGCGGCACCCGTCGGGTCATCCTGCGGGGCGGTGACAGTCATTCGTCGGGTGTCTCCGAACCGCAAGCCGATGGCGCGCCCGTGATCGAATCAACGCTACAGTCAACTATCAGTCGTATGTGTAAACTCATGTCGTTCACAGCTGCTCTGACTCAAGGAGTCGCCACATGGCCATCACCGTCCAAATGCCGACGCTCGGCGAGAGCGTCACGGAAGGGACAGTGACCCGGTGGCTCAAGCAGCAGGGGGACACCGTCGCCCTCGACGAGCCTCTGCTGGAGGTGTCGACAGACAAAGTCGACACCGAAATACCCTCGCCGGCGGCCGGCGTGCTCACAGAGATCCTCGCGCGCGAGGATGAAACCGTCGCGGTGGGCAGCGATCTGGCGCTCATCGCCGAAGCTGATTCCGCACCCACCGAGGTAATGGTCGACAACCGGCCGCCGCCGACTCGTGTCGGTGCGCCGCCCGAAGCTGTCCGGGGGCCCGCTCCCGACAGGCAGTCCGGATCGGAACTCGACGCCGCAGAGCAGGCCCCCAGCGGGGACGCTGAGACGTTGTCGGTGACGATGCCCGAGCTGGGCGAGTCGATCACCGAGGGCACGGTGACTCGCTGGCTGAAGGACGTCGGCGACTACGTGGAAGTGAATGAGGCGCTCGTAGAAGTGTCCACCGACAAGGTCGATACGGAGATCCCGTCGCCGGCTGCGGGGACGCTGTTGGCCATCACCGCCGCTGCAGACCAGGTCGTCCCAGTCGGTGCCGAGCTGGGCAAGCTCGGCGCGGCTCGGACACTTTCATCCGCGCCACCGCGAGCATCAGAGGCGCCGCCACAATCCCAACGAGAAGCTCAGACGGCAGGAGAACCGGCGCCGCAGTTCGTAGCGGACGTGGAGCCCCGTGACGACCCCGCGCCCGGTGCAGAGCCGGCAGCCAGGGTCGCCCCCAAGCCCGCCGCACCGCCCGCGCCGGCACCGGTGGACGGGCGCTCCACTGCCGGACACACGCACCCAGCAGACCGCAGTCACCAAACCTCACCGTCGCGTGCCGATGCGCCGGTGCGCGGCACGGTCCAGAAGGCCAGCAGGATCCGCCAGCTCACCGCCGCAAAGACCCACGAATCACTCTTGAGCACAGCGCAATTGACGCAGACCCACGAGGTCGACATGACGGCGATCGCGGCGCTTCGGGCGCGGGCAAAAAAATCCTTTGCCGAGCGGGAAGGAGTCAACTTGACGTTCCTTCCGTTCATTGCGACCGCCGCGATCGATGCGTTGAAAGCCCATCCCAACATCAATGCCAGCTATGACGAGGAGTCCAAAACCATTACCTACCATGACGCCGAACACCTTGGTTTCGCTGTCGATACGGCGAGAGGACTGCTGGCGCCTGTGGTGTCCAATGCCGGTGACCTCTCGCTTGGCGGGTTGGCGCGGGCAATCGTCGACGTTGCCGCGCGGGCGCGTTCTGGCGACCTGACTCCAAACGAATTGTCGGGCGGAACCTTCACCATCACCAACATCGGCAGTGAGGGTGGGCTGTTTGATACGCCGATCCTGGTGCAACCCCAGGCGGCGATCCTGGCCACCGGAGTGATCCGTAAGGAACCCAGGGTGGTGCTCGACGCGATCGGCAACGAGTCAATCGGCGTGCGGTCGGTCTGCTACCTGTCTATGACCTATGACCATCGACTGGTGGACGGCGCCGATGCCGGCCGTTTCTTGAGCACGATCAAGCGTCGCCTCGAGGCTGCGGATTTTGCCGCCGAACTTGATCTAGAGCGGGGGCGCGGGTGACGGCTTGGGACCTTACGGACTGAGTCATCACATCTTGCTCCACCGGGGGATCGCGCGCCGGCTTGATCGTCGACAATCTTTGCGCCGTCGACGTTTTCGCCGCCGATGCCGCGGCGTGAATTGATCACCCGGCTGGGCCGCAGCCCGGCCACCGAGCAGTTGAGCAACAATCGTTGGCCGATCAACGATGTAGTTGATTTATCAACGCAAACGTAGCATCGTCTGTCGAGTGGCGCGCTACTGCCGATAGGGAGCGCCCTTCGTCGTGGGTAGCGAAAGGTATGAAAGCAATGGCCGACCAGTTTGACAACCGTCCAACTCTGTTCGTAATCAGGCACCTCCCAGGCCCGAACTTTCGACCTGAGGTCGCGCCCACCGAACAGGACGGCGTCGCCGAACACTTTGCATATGTCCGGCAACTCGAAGAGTCGGGGGCGATCCTGCTGAGTGGACCGCTGCTGGCCGAAGGCGCTGGTGGCCTGATGGTCCTCAGTCCCCGCGTCGACGCGGCTGAGGCTTCCCGCATCGCGGAAAACGACCCGGCGATCAAGTCGGGTTTGGTCGTCGCCGACGTGCTGCCATGGATGATTACCGCGGGCGACTTTTCGAACTTGACCTAAACTGGTGTCAAGCCGGCTGGCGGTCAGGCATCTCACCTCGCCTGAGGTGGTTCGAAATCCGAACAGAGACAGATAGTTGCGCCGTACGGTGTACGACCCCGATGCCTCGACGGGCTCCGGCGTTTGGCCTTGGGCGGTGGAGGCAATCTTCCAACAGAAATCACCGAGCTGCGGGCCGGGGCCAGAACCGCGCCCGCGATGCACGCAGGGCCGTCACGCTCCTCTCGGGGACGTGCATTACCGACACCGAGACCTCTCGGCGGCTTGCCTGCGGCGCGGATTCTCCGAAGTATCGCCGTTCACCCGAAATGGCAAGTCCCCCACCACCAAGCGGGATGTTGTCGAGCTGATTAACCTCCCCTACCCGGGAGTCACCGTGCGCTTGGTGAAGTCCAGAACGGTCCAGACACGAGCGCCGGGTCGCCGACCATAGGGAGACCTGGCGATGTTAGGAACGCGTGCGGACCTGGCCATTCCTGCCATAACTTCGACGCCGCCGGACGCCAGGTTACGGTGATGCCGAGTATTTGACAACTGCGTTGGCGGAGGGCTACTGTGACAGCCGTTACAGTCAGCGTTCGCGGTGGCACGGCGGTGCCTCTAAGGGCTGTCGTATGAGGAGTAGGGGCATGCCGCGCCTGGACCCGCAAGCAGCCGGTCAGTCCGCCCGCAAGGGCGTAACAGGTGGCGCCGCGGCCTGTCGTGCGCCCCGACGAGGCATCCTGTCCGAGGTGGCCGACGGGCGACGCGATCGGCGTCGTCAATGACGCCCATGTCCGCGCTGAGCCCCGGGTCGCGCGAATGTCCTTGCCAATCAACGGAATCGACTCGTCTGACCTTCGGCCTTACTCCGTCTTGCGGGACGACTCGGGAGCCGCTGCACGTGTGTCGGCGTCGCGCGGTCTCGTTCCTTGGAAGTTCTATCGAGAATTTTTGAGACTGTGTTCAAAAATGCTCCGATGTGGTGTACCTTGCCTCAGGAGCAGCGTTGTGAGCCGGAGCACAAGGCAAACGACAGTGGTCAGCGCGACGGGGAGGAGGCGAGTTTTCGATGGCGACAGAGACGCCGACGGCGGCGACTACGCGCGCCGGGTCAGCAAACGGCGACAGCGGGCACCGCGGCGCCCTGCATCGCGCACCTTTCGGGAACGGCACCCCGCCGGATGGCTGGCGCGCGGTACTGACGCAGCCCGGCGCCAGCGTCGCCAAGGCTGCATCGCGAGTCGGCACGATTCCGGCGCGCAGCACGGCGACCACGGGTCGCGCTGTACTGATGGCGGCCGCGGTCTTGCGGTATGCCGTCATCGACACAATTTCGATGCGGTTGCCCGTCGGTGAGCTCATCGTGCAGGCCTGGACCCTGCTCAAGGTGACGGCAGTTCCAGCGGTGCTGATGGCGGTGCCCTTCGGCGCGATGATCGCTGTCCAGGTGTCCGGCCTCGTCAACGAGGTGGGGGCAAACTCACTTATCGGGTCGGCAATCGGCGTCGGTGTGGTTCGTCAGGGCGCACCGATGACCGCGGGTTTGCTCATGGGTGGCGCCGCGGCGTCGGCGATCGCTGCCGACTTCGGGGCCAGAGCGATCCGCGAGGAACTCGACGCACTGAGAACACTCGGTATCGATCCGGTGCAGCGTCTGGTCGTGCCGCGCTTTCTGGCCCTGATCCTCATCGCGCCGATCTTGTGCACCATCGTCATCGCATCCGGCGTGGCCGCAGCCTTCACGATCTCGGTCACCGTCAATGACGTGACGCCCGGAAGCTTCTGGCTGTCATTCGGTTCGTTTGCGAAGATGGTCGACGTCTGGTTTGCGATGGGCAAGACCGTCACCTTCGCCGCGTTTGTCGCAATCATCTCCTCGATGCGGGGCATGGAGGCCAAGGGCGGACCGCGTGGTGTGGCGGATGCGGTCAACGCCGCTGTCGTACTCAACGTCGTCTGCATCGTGACCGCAAATCTGGCGATCACTCAGCTGGAGACGATGTTCTTCCCCATGGCGGTGGCATAGTGGCGCAGCCGACACTGCCAGGCTCTCGCGCCGTCCCGTCAAAGTATCTGAATTTTGGCCGGGCACCGGTCAGACTCGTTAATGGCACGCTGAGAACCGCGGGCCAATGGGTGGTGTTCATCGCCCAGACCGTGTGGCTGCTACCGACAACCATTCGGCGGTATTCACGGGAAACAGTGCGAGTGATGAACAGCCTGGCGTGGGGCCGGGGTTCAATAGTCGTCGACGGCGGCGTGATCAGCATCCTGACAATCCTTGGTGTGACCATCGGCGCAATGGTGGCCATCGAAGCCTATGCGACGCTCAACTTGATCGGCCTCGGCGCGCTGTCCGGAATCATCGGCGGGTGGGGAAACGTCCGGGAGATGGCACCGCTGGTCACCGGCGTCGCGTTCGCCTCCCAAGCCGGCTGCCGGATGACTGCCGAAATCGGCTCCATGCGGATCGCGGACGAAATCGATGCCACCGAGTCGATGGGGCTGCGATCGATCCCGTTCGTCGTGGGCACGCGTCTCGTCGGCGGAATGATATGTGTGGTACCCGGCTTTCTGCTCGAGTTGATGGTTGCTTTCTTCACCTCGGATCTGGTGATTCGCGTTTCCTACAATCAACCAGCCGGAACATACAATCACTATTTTGTTCAATTCCTTTCCCCGACAGACATCGCATATTCGCTCACCAAGGCGATTATTTACTGCGCCGCCGCAACGTTGATTCATTGTTATTACGGTTATTTTGCATCGGGCGGACCCGTTGGGGTCGGGCAGGCTTCCGGACGCGCAATTCGCGCGAGCCTCGTCACCATTATGGTCCTCGACATTATGACGACCGTCATGATTTGGGGCTGGACGCCGAAATTCGAGTTCAAGGGCTAGGGGAAACGCTTGCTATTCCGGATGTCGGAGGCGGCCGAAGCGCGCCGGCTGACCACCATCGGCGCGGTGCTCGCGCTGTGCTTGTTGGTGACGGGCGTGTTGATCGCCGTGAACCCTTTCCGAAGCCGCCCGGCGAACCGTATCTCGATCGTCATGGACCTGCCGTATCTGGGTCAGGGAGTCACCGCGGGTACCGCGCTGATAATGCACGGGGTCAACGTCGGCCAAGTCACCTCCGTGTCGAGCCTTGCCAGCGGTGGTGTCCGGCTCAACGCTGACGTCCGATCGGGACCCACTGCCGGTTTAACCGACAAGATGAACGTCGACTTCCGGCCGTCCAATTATTTCGGTGTCACCGCCATCAACCTGGTTGCCGGCACGGGCGGCGCACCGCTGCGAAATGGCTCGCGAATTGACACCGTTCCAAAGGGAAACTTCACCCTGCAGGCGTTGCTCTACCGGCTGGGTGAGATCACCGGCGGCGTGGTGACGCCGCAATTGGTGCGCGTGATGGACCGCGCCACGCGGTTCACCGATGGGCTCAATCCACTCATCGAGACGATCCTGGTCGCGGCCGAGGCGGTGACCAAGGTGCAGACGGTAAGTACCGAGCAACTTTTGAGAAATACGACCGGTGTGAGTGTGGCATTCCCAGGCACGCTGGACTCGATTACTTCTGCTGGCTACAACTTCGATCACAACTCTGGATTCGTGAGGTTCATGCAGACCGCCGACGGCTGCCTGCCCGGTCAGGATTTTGTCAACCTCGCCCCTTCCCTCGGCCAGTATCAAACAGATGAATATTGGAACAAGCGGTCTATAGCGACGCTTGACGTGCTGGCGAATAGGTTCTTCGGTGCATTGGGCAAGCTATTGTCATCCCACCCGCAAGATTTGATGCCTGCGGTCGATCTGGTCAAAACTCTGACCGATGTAGTGCCCGGTCTAATAACACCGGCCAATATCTCCTCTGACTTGGTGGAATTGCGAACTCGACTGGAAAATCTGTATGCGGGATCCCCTGAACAACGGGCGATACAGACACACATCGTCCTGGATGAATTACCCGGTGTGGCTGCCCCGCTCGGTGCGATAGGAGCCCAGTGATCACGCCCAAGGCCGCATTATGGCGATTTGCGTTGGCCGCCGCCGCCGCACTGGCGGTGTTCATCGTCCTGGTCAATGTCCTGCGACAACCAGTTGCCGCACCCACACGCTCCTACACAGCTCAATTCACGGATGCGTCGGGCCTGCACGTCGACGCTGACGTGCGGGTCCGGGGAGTGCGGGTCGGGAAAGTCAAATCGCTGGCGCTCGAGCGTAGGGCTGGACAGAGCGTCGCAACGGTCGAGTTCAGTCTCGACAAGCGCTACGCAGTGGTGTCCACGTCGCGGTTGGCCATCAAGTACCAGGCGCTCACCGGGTTGCGCTACGTCGATGTCGTCAATCCGTCCGAGACGGCGCCGGCGGCGAGCATTGTGTCGCATGTTCCGATCACCATGACGCAACCGTCGTTCGACATCACCACTCTGTTCAACGGCCTGCAGCCCGTCATCGCGACCTTGAGTCCCAGCGATATCGACACCTTCACCGAGAATGCCGCGACGTATCTGTCGGGTGAGGGCGGACTCAAGCCGATGCTCGACAGCGTCCGAAAGCTGACTCAGTTCGCGTCCGACCGCGAACAAGTCATCGCGACGGTGATGCGCAACCTCGACGCTGTGGCCGACACGTTCGGCGGGCATTCGAAAGATTTCGTCCAGGTCCTGAAGTGGCTGAATCAGCCGTTGGACGCGGCGATCTCGGTTATGGACGAGTTTCGTAAGTCGGAGCTGTATGGCCCTGCCTTCACCGGGTCCACTCTCCAAGTCCTTGCCAACGCAGGGTTTCCGCTCGGGCCCGCCACTCGGGTGCAGCAACCCGACGGCAGAATCGACGTCGTCGACTCCTCGCGGAGCGACATCGCCGACGGTCTCGACAAGGCAATCACGCGTTTCGATGACTACAGTCGCGACGTCCTCAAGCTGATACCGGTGATGTGGGATAACGTTCCCCCGCCAGGGGCGCCTGATACACCATTGCCCTGTTCGCGGGGTCGCGCGCAACTGCCCGACTCAATGGACGTGCTCTTGAATGGCCAAAGGGTGATCTTGTGCAATCGATGAAGCTTCTCAAGAGTTCGAGGTTCTGGGGTGTCGCCGCGCTGGTACTGGTCGCCGTGCTGGCGATCACTGCTGCCGAAATCAACATCAGTCCTCCGGGCCAGAAGATGATCTCCTTCTACACCGATGATGCGGCGGCGATCCATCCCGGTGATACCGTGCGGATTGCCGGGATCACGGTCGGCAAAGTGAAAGATCTGTCAATCGAACCGAATCAGGTCAAGGTTCGCGCAACCGTGGATCACGACGCATTTGTCGGTGATCAGTCACAAATTCAGGTCCGTATGCTCACGGTGGTCGGCGGTTATTATGTCAATTTGGTATCGCTTGGCAGAAAGCCACTGGGTGCAAATCCGATCCCGGTAGAGCGCGTGACGATGCCGTACAGCCTGATGCGGGCGCTGACCGATTCGACAAAAATCACCGAGCGAGTTAATCCGAAGCCGATTCGCGAATCATTGGATCAAATCCAGGAGGGACTCACCGGCACAAACGTGCAGACTCTTTCCGCCGTTATCGATGCGGGCAATGCCCTCACGTCCACGATCGAGCGTCAGCGGGGGCAGGTTACTTCGATCCTCAATCTTTCCGATGAGTACATCGAGGCGCTGCGTAATTTCACCGGCGAATTGAAGGTCCTGGTGAGCAAGCTTGCCATCCTCGAGGAGACGCTCGTGCTGTACGGCAAGGGTTTCGGCGAGGCCCTGAAGGGTATGGGCGACGTCGGTGATGCGTTCCTGCGTCCCTTCGGCGACTTCTGGGTGAACCACCGCGAGGAGTTCATCGAGAAGGTTCGCGATTGGCAGGACAGAGTCACCCGGTGGAAGGACCACAACAGCCGGATCATTCCCAGACTTCGGCGGATCAGGAACAAGATCGAGCGGATGCTGGACGCGCAGAACGCGCCGCCCGAGTTGCTTGCCACAGATCTTTGCATCCCTATGGCGGGGAGTCCGTGCTGATGGTCTCGCGAATGGTTCGCCGCATATTTCGTACCGCCGTAGCTACACTCACGGGCGCTGCAACCGTCGCTGGTGCCTCGTCGTGCTCCATGATGGGCGGCGAGAAGAGCGTCGCCTATTGCGCGATGTTCCCAGACACCATCGGTCTGTATGCCGGCAACCCGGTGACCCAGATGGGCTATCAGATCGGCAAGGTCACGTCCATCGCCGCCGGCCCCACCCAGGTCCGGGTCGACTTCTCAATCACACAGAGCAGGGCACTTCCGCCCGACGTCAGGGCAGTCATCCGGTCGCCATCGATCCTTGCCGACCGTTCGTTGGAACTGGTCGGCAACTACAGTTCCGGTCCGCGGCTCCAGGCCGGCAAGTGCATTCAGCTCGACCACTCGTTTTCGGCCAAGACGATTTCGCAGGTGGTCGGATCGACCTACACCTTTCTCAACTCGATCAACCCGAACGGGTCGACGAACGTCGGTGACACAGTTCGCGGACTTGACGAACTGGCGCACAACAACGGTGCCGGGATCAACCAGCTTGTGACCAGGACGTCCGCGCTACTTGACAGCCCGGATGAAGCGATCAGTGACATCGGCTCGATCATCCGCAACACCGCCGAGCTGACCGGTGTGCTGCGCGAACTGATGCCGCCGTTGAAGCAGATCATGTACGACGCGCGCAAGACGACGCCGGACTTGGCGTTGGCGCTGGACGGTACGACAGGGCTCGCCGGTCCCGGCGGCGGAATGGGGACCCTCGGGCCACTGGCCGAGTTGGTGGCGATCCTGCAAACCAGATTGGGTGACGAGACACAGCAAGCGCTCGACACGGTCAGCGTCACGGTGCGGAAGCTGACTCCCCACGCGACCGCGATGTCGGATCTTTTCACCCCGGTGCCGTGGTGGATCAACACGATCGCCAATCACTTCAACAGGCGTGATTTCCACACGTTCAACCTCGCCTATCGGCCCCCGTTGTATCGGGTTCGGACCCACGACGGGCTCGCGCTCTGCGGCATGATGAATGCGTCGATGCCCGGCAGTTGCGCTGATGTCAACGGCCAGCCCTTTGCCGTCGACGTCGCGCTCCTGCAGTACGTGCTACAGCAGGCGGCGAAGCGATGAGGCGGCGGATATGGTCGGCTGTCGCCGTCGCGGCAAGTGCCATGTTGGTTCCGTCGTGTGCTTCCATGACCGTCAACTCGTTACCGCAACCGGGTAAGAGCTACGGCGACGGTTACGAAATCGTCCTGCAGTTCGCCAACGTCCTGAGCCTGCCCGACCGTGCGAAGGTCGTGCAGGACGGTACGACCGTGGGATTGGTAACCAAGATCAATCTGGCGAGCAATCACGTCGACGTCGTAACGCGGATCGACCCCGACGTGGTGGTGCCGGCAAACGTGCATGCGACGTTGCAGCAAGCCACGGTGCTCGGTGACACCTATGTCGCGCTCGAGCGTCCTGAGTCGGGTCCGCCGGCGCCGGCACTGCGCCCGGCCGGGACGGTTCCGTTGGCACAGACCACGTCTCCTCCCCAACTGGAGGACACGATCGCCAACTTGGCGAACTTCGTCGGCAGCGGATCCATTCAGCGTGCCCAAAACACCATCATCGGGATTAACAGGGTGACGCCGGCACGAAGCGGTGAATTCCGCGACCTGGTGAAGCGGGTAGACACCGACCTCGCGGATCTGAGCAACAACATGGACATGGTCGATCAGTGGCTTACGGGCGTATCCGGAACAGCCCAGGTCATGTATAACGACCTACCCGAATACAAGTACTTCTGGTCGACGGAGGGGATGCTGGGCTGGAAACGCTCATTCCAAGTCGGGTCTTACATCGCTACCGTGTTGCCCTCGATCGGCAGTATCTACAGCGGTGGCTATTGGCTTGTGCCCCTGCTGAAGTCGCTCGGCGGTGCGCTTGGAGCCCTGAAAGAGAGCAAATGGGCGTTCGAGAACGAAGCGCCCGCGTGGCAGCGGCTACTCACCGACTACTTCCTTCCCGCAGATAAGTACCCGGCGATAAACATCACGTCGATAAAAGGGCCGGATGGGAAAGAGCTGATCGACAACGTGCAGGACGTGCTGCGGATTCTTGGAGCGACGCCATGAAATTAAAGGGCGCCTTGTCGTTCGCGATGTTCGGAGTGATCATCGCGTTCGCCCTCAGCGTGATCTGGTCGTTCGGTGTTCGGACCGGCCCGCCTGCTCAGCGGACCAACCTGAGTATGGCGGTCCCTGACATCAAGGGCCTCGTTGTCGGTTCGAATGTGCTGCTCCGCGGCCAGCCGGTCGGCAAGGTGACCGAAATCAACACGGCGACTAGCGATGCTACCGTGCAGTTCTACGTCGACGGCGATCACCACATTCCTGTCGACACCGACGTGCGGCTGGACAATCTGTCCGCGCTCGGTGAGGCCTACATCGGACTGGCGCCACGGACGAGCGGAGGCCCGGTATACAAGGACGGCCAACGTATCTCGCCGAAGACGATAGAAGCGCCGCCGTCCATCTCGGAGCTGGCCACCAGCGTGGTGCGCGTGCTCAACCAGCTCGATCCCGGCCAGCTCAAACGAATTCTGGGGGAGGCCGACGCTGCTCTGCCCGCGCCCGAGCAGGTGCTGCCCAACCTGGCACATGCGAGCTCGCTACTGCGGAGTCAAGCGACAAGCATGCATGGCCGGGGACAGGAAGTGATCGACAATCTGCAGGCGCTGCTGCGCAACGCGGGCTGGGTTGGTCCCTTGCTCGGTGATCTCATTTCACCCATTCGAGCGGCGGGTTTCGGGGCCGCCGGTACTTATCAAGGCATGATGCACACCCTGGAATGGAATAACCCGCGAGACATGGCGCTGTTCGGTGATTACCTGGACCGAATTCAGAAATTTCTGGACACGCGGGGTCCTGACGTCAAAGTTCTGACGGAGACGCTTTTGCCGCATTTCAAAGGCATTGGCGGAGCCCTGATGAATTTCGACAGTGGACAGATTCTCTCAAACATATTGAAGAGCATCCCGAAGGAGGGCGCGATTACACTGCACGTTGCCGTTCCCGACCGGTAGGCCGGGCAATCATCGAAGTTTTGAGGGGAAGCCGTGTCCATCACTGACCACGACATCGAGAACGCGTCGTCGGACGTCGTCGACGACGAGAAGCCAGAAGTGAACGAGGAGCCAGAAGCCGACAAGAAGCCGGCAAAGGACCAGAAGCCAGAGGAAACAACTTCAGAACCTGACGAAGCAGCGACCGTCAAGAGCAAGTCCAAGGCGGACTCTGAGAAGTCGCGCGCGCGGGTGTCGATATCGGTGCGGACGTTGGTGATCGCGGCCGTTATCTGCGTTGCTGCCAGCGCGATCGGAGTGCTGGCGTGGCTGTACATCGGCGCGCAGAACAAATTGAGTGCGGAAGCCCGCGCTACCAGCAACAAGAAGCATGCGGAAGAAATAGCCCAGGACTACGCCGTGCATGCCGCCGAGATGAACTTCCAGGACCTCAACGCTTGGAAGGTGCAACTCGTCAAGGGCACCTCCCCGGAACTGAAGGAAAAGCTCACCAAGGCCGCGGGTGAGATGGAACAGATCCTTACTCCGCTGCAATGGGTTTCGACCGCGCGGCCGTTGGCCGCGAAAGTTCGCTCAGATGTGGGCGGGACCTATGTCGTCGACTCCTTCGTCAGCGTTCTGACCAAGACAATGCAAGCTCCTGAGGGACTGCAATCGACCGCTACCTACAGTCTCACAATCGACAGCAACAAAGACTGGCAAATCAGCGACGTCGGCGGCATCGCCGCAGCTCTTGGACAGAAATAACGGGCGATGTTTCAAAGGATGTGCTGAGGGATGGAATCCGTAGCAACCGGCCGGACCGGAACTCGTCTCCGGAGCAGATTCGTGATGATGTGCATGCTGCTCGTTCTCTCTGGGACGGCAACTCTCATGGCTCGCGCCGGCGCTGACCCGCTAGATCCACCGGGCCGCGACTCGGTGCCTCCGCCGTTGGCGCCAGTCAAGCCCATGGCAAATTGGCAGCCCAAATTTCCATTTCCGTTCGACCAGACTCGGGGGAACGTCACCGACGCGGATATCAATGCCGAGCGAGAAATGTGTGGGTGGTTCAATGCGGATTACGCGGATTTGAGGCTCCAGATCGAGAGATTCAACAACAGCGTATTGAGCAGGAACGGTAACTGGGATGCTGAGGGGATCCCGGAGCGGCAAGCTGCCATGACTGCGAATATTGATCAGTCGGTGGACTTCCTTGCTCCCCGTACTCAGTCGCTGACTCAGAGCTATGACCACGCAGGAGATATGTATTTCCCGATTTACGAGGGTCAAAGCTTTTACATCCTCTGGCAGAACCTGTCGAACGTCAGCGCGGGCATCAAGGGCCATCAGCCGACCTGGTTCACCGGACCATCGTTTCAGCGGGTAATGCACTACGGCAGCAAGATCCAGCGGTCCCATGTCTGCGACTGAAAGTGGTCCGGTGGGCGGCATCTCGATGAGGAGGCACACGTGTTGAGAATCCATGTCGGCACGGCTGTGCCGGCTCGGGCACGTCAAGGTCGCGCGCCGGCAGTCGGCGCGACGTTGGTCGCGCTCGCCGCGGCTTTGAGTAGCGCTGTACTGTCCGCTCCGCCGAGCACTGCCGATCCGTCCCCCGCGCTCCAACAAGCCGTCATGTCGGCGCGCAGTGGCACAAGTTGCCCGCCGCTGCGGTATGACCCGATCGTCGAGCACGCTGCGGAGATCGTGAATCACTCGACCGACGCCTACGTCAGCCACACGACGAGGAATTCCCCCGCGGACTCGCCGACAGGCGCACTGCCCATCCTCAAGGACCTCGGCAGCAGCGCGGGCAAATCGTGGTCGCTGCAGGGCGCTGGGCACGACAGCGACGCCGACGCGATCAAAGGAGCGATACTGGAAGGGACTACGCAGGGCGCCGGCGTTAGCTTGAATGTCAGCCCGGGTGTGTTCAAGACGCTGGAAGACACGGGTCCAGCGCCATTGGCGAATTGCTCCTACACCGATTTCGGTGTCAGCCTTCTCCACAATGCAGATACCGGCCTCTCGCTTGCTGTCGTCGTCCTGGCGGGCAAATGATCCCGGCTGGTCAGCGCGCGCAACGGCGGAGTCGCGGTCTCCGGCGCGCCGCGGGGTCGATCGCCGCCTTGGCGGCGATCAGCATTTCCGCGCTCATAAACCCATCGACTGCGCGGGCTGATGAATCCGTCACCTATGAAGTCGTGTCCGACGTGATTACCGTGGCAAACATCGAATACGAGGATTCGTCAGGGCGGGTGGCGATACCGAACGTGCCGCTGCCCTGGCGAATTGAAGCGACGATAGCCTCGGTAAAAGCTCCGCCACCGAGTGGAAGCCAGGTTCGCGCAGATTGGCGTCCGACCGCGGGCCCGTCCAAATGGGTAAGTGCGCGCATCTTTTACCAGGGCAAGCTCCTGTGCCAGAACACTCTCGATGTCGGTGATGCCGCTTGCTACGGCATTACGCCACGTATTACGTAGGCAGCGATGAGACCCACCCTTATCGCCTTAGTAGCCAGAGCAGATTTCCATCGTTTCGCTAAGCGGGCCGTGAGAGGTGGTCGGGAGAATTGGTGATCAGGTCAAAGCCAAGAACTGTTCGACGCGGACGCGGACTCGCTCGAGGGATCAGAGGTGGCCTCTTCCGCACTGCGGCCGCTGTCGGGGTAGGCATGCTGGCTCTCGGCGGTCCCGGGGTGGCGCAGGCCGATCCGGCACCGGGCGCCGGGCCTGACCCTTTTCCGGATATCCGGTTCTACGACGAGGTCAACGCTGAAGACTTCGCATCTCCGGGCGGAGTGTTTTTCTTGTCCCCGACAGGACAGACGTGTGGGATCTGGCGCCGGGGCAGCTTCGGCTGTGCCGGTGATATTCCCGGCACCGGTCCGGGAATCGGCCATATCGGCTGGATCGAGGGAGACCGGGCAGTGCACTATGACTGGTCGGTAGCGGCGCGGTTTCCCGGCAACCAAGCCGACAAACCGTTGCCGCCGCACGCCCGCATCGACCACGAGGGAACGAGCTGCGCGGCAACTGGTGACAACAGAACCTACTGTGAGCGCGGGCCAATGAGATTCGTCATCGAACCCACCAAGACCTGGCTGTCGGCGCCGTGGATAGACCTGGCCTGGGTCCAGCTCGGGCCGGCATCGTGTGCGCCACCCGGCGGCGGCCCGTGCTACTCGTAGTGACGAAGTCGCAAAGCTAGAACGCGAAATCGCGACTGCTCACGGGCTCTGCTGCCGGCGCGCCGATGCTGGCGCTTGCCCTTGCCGGGATGGCCTCTGTTACGGGATCGTGTAGCCGCCGCTGACCGAGATGAGTTGGCCGGTGACCTGCCGCGCCGCCGTCGGCGAACAGAACCACGCCACTGCCTTCGCGACGTCCTCGGCGCTGGTCAAGCGGCGAAGCGGAGTGCCCTTGATCATGTAGTCGATTTGATCCTGGTTGAAGACCTCATCCTGGCCGACGGGGACCACAGGCTCGATTCGCCGATCGCCTCCGGGCCCTCGGGAATCACCAGGCCCGGGCAGATGACATTGGACCTGATCCCATGGCGGCCGTGTTTGCGCGCCACGGTGCGGGCCAGGGCGACCATCGCTGCTTTCGACGCACCGTAAACGCCTTGACGTATCTGACCGAATGCAGCGTCGCTGGCGATAAACGCGATCGCGCCGCTGCCGGCCTCCTTCACCGGGCCGATCGCGGCCTGCGTGGCCGCGATCGCGGTGAACAGGTTGACTTCGATGGTGCGTTCCCACTTTTCGCGGTCGGTGTCGGTCGCGATGAAACCGGGCACACTCCAACCGGCATTGTTGACCAAGACGTCGATGCCGCCCCAACTATCGACCGAGACGCCAATTGCGGCCTCGGCTTGGTCGGGAGCCGTAAGATCACCTATCGCGACTTCGACCTCGGCGGCGCCCCCATCTTGCGCTTCGCGGCGAACCCGGTCCGCCTGAGCTTTATCGATATCGCTGATCACGATTCGAGCACCCTCCGAGGCGAACACATGCACGATGCCGCGTCCGATGTTCGAAGCGCCGCCGGTCACTACCACGCGGGCAGCTTTCAGTCCAAGGTCCATTCCAAGCTCCTCATTGGGGCGGCTGTTGTGACCGCCGTCATCTTAGTTTAATGTGGATTAGAAATAGGGGTAACTGGATTCGATAGAGAGAGGTCACGATGGCTGAGTCGTTGATCGACCAGTGCGCTCGCGCTACCACTGGCGATGGCAGCGGCTCCGGCCGTCCGGCGCTACGACCGGGAATGGGGCTGGACGCCCACAGGGCGATAGCCGACAAGGGCGTCGGGTGAGGGGTACCGCTGATTTGGCCGAATTGACCGTTACCGTAACGCAGTTCACCGGAGGACCCAAGCGATGACGCTGGTGAGACGCGATGTCGTCGATGGAATAGCGTGGGTCACGCTCAATCGACCGGAGAAGCTCAATGCGATCAGCGTCGGCCTGAACGAGGAATTGTCGCAGACCATCCTGGAGGTAAGTGACAACCCCGACGTCACTGTTGCCGTCATCCGGGGCGCCAACGGAAACTTCTGCGCGGGAGGCGATTTCGAGGAAGTAGAGCGCCTGCGGTCGAAGGGACCTGATGCGCTGCGGGAACTTTTTGTGGGGTTTCGGCGTGCGTGTGAAGCCATTGCCCGCGTCGAGGTTCCGGTCATCGCGGCGGTCGAGGGTGTCGCAATGGCCGGCGGTTTCGAGCTGATGCAAGCCGCAGACATTGCGCTGGTCAGCGACGACGCCAAAATCGCTGACAACCACATCAAGTTCGGGATGGTTCCCGGCGGCGGTAGCAGTCAGCGGCTGGCCCGGCTGGTGGGGCGTCAGCAGGCACTGGGACTGCTGCTCTCCGGCGATCGACTTTCCGGCGCCGAGGCGGTGCGCCACGGTTTGGCATATCGAAGTTTTCCGCAAGCCGGTTTCGACGAGGGCGTGAGACGGTTCGTCACCGCGTTGGCCGAGCGGCGCCGAGAGGCTGTCACGTCGATCAAGCGCCTCGTCTACGCCGGAGTCGAGGTGGCATCACCCCGCGGATTGGATGACGAAATCGACACGGTGGTCAACCACATCTGCGAGGGTGCCGGACAGAACGGGGCGGCCGCATTCAGACAGCGAGGAGTCAAACGATGAGCGTCAAAGAAACCGTGGCGCCGGTCGCCCTCGATGTCGCGGACGGCGTTGCCAGGCTGCGTCTGAACCGGCCGAAGGCGTCCAACGGGATGAATGTCGAGTTCCTCAAGGCCCTGCACGAGAAGGTGCTGGCGTGTCATGCGGATCCCGCGGTACGCGTGGTGTTGCTCACCGGCGAGGGGCGCAATTTCTGCGCCGGCGGCGATATTCACACCTTCGAGTCCAAGGGTGCAGATCTCCCCGATTATCTGCGCGAGGCCACGGCATGGCTGCAACTGGCCACTGCCGCGCTGATCCAGCTTCGAGCCCCGGTGGTGACGGCCGTCCAGGGCTTCGCTGCCGGGGGAGGCGGACTGGGATTGGTGTGCGCTTCCGACATCGTCATCTCGGCGCGATCAGCAAAATTCTTCTCCGGCGCGGTCCGGGTCGGCATGGCACCAGATGGTGGCTCATCAGTGACGCTGGCGCAATTGGTTGGTCTGCGGCAGGCGTTGCGGATCCTGCTGACCAATCCCACCCTGACAGCCGACGAGGCGCTTGATATCGGGTTGATCACCGAGGTCGTCGACGATGACGAATTGCTCAATCGCGCAGAGGAATTGGCGGCCGAGCTGGCGACGCTGCCGAACCGCGCCCTGTCGGCCACCAAGCGCTTGGTATGGAGCGGACTGGGGTCGTCGGTCGAAGAACGCTTGGCCGAAGAGGCGCGCACGGTTTCCGAACTCTCCGGAACCGCCGACGCACTCGAGGGCCTGCGGGCTGTCATCGAACGCCGCAAGCCGAAATTCACCGGACAATGAACGCCGATTGTGTAGTCACCGAAGACCGCGGTGCGGTGCGGATCATCACCTTGAACCGGCCAGACAAGCGCAACGCCATCGATCTTCGGGTCCGAATCGAGCTTGCCGGCGCGTTCGAGCGGGCCGACGCCGAAACCGCGATCCATGCAATCCTGCTCACAGGTGCGGGCCCGGCATTCTGCTCGGGTGGCGACATCACATCAATGCAACGTATGGAACCCGAGCCGGCGTTGGAACGGGCTCAGCTGGCACAGCAGGTGATTCGCGCGATTTGGAGAACCCCAAAGCCCGTCGTCGCCGCTTTGGAAGGCTCCGCCTACGGTGCGGGCGTCGCGCTCGCGGCCGCGTGCGACCGTGTGGTCGCCGCCCGAAACGTACGCTTTGCGACGACTTTCACCAATGTGGGCCTGGCGGGGGACATGGGCACCTTCGTCTCGCTGCCGGCCCGTGTCGGCGTGGCCCGCGCCCGACAGATGCTGATGATGCCGACGCCGTTTGACGCGATCGAGGCATTGAGCATGGGTCTCGTCGATGCGCTCGCCGAGCCGGGATCTGCGTTACAAGCCGGATTAATCGACGCTGAGCGACTCGCCGCCGGTCCCACGCACGCATACGGCGTAATCAAATCGCTACTCGCACGGGGGCCTTCGATGGACCCGTTCGACGTCTTGGATCGCGAGGCTCAGCACCAGGCACAATTGTTCGGCACCGACGACTTCGCCGAGGGGATAGACGCTTTCCGCACCAAGCGACGACCGGAATTCGGAGCGCCGGCGCGGTGAGCGCGAAACTAGCCGGGCGCCTTGACTGGTCGTACCTGGACGCCGACACCGGAACGGAGTTGGTGGACCACACCGTCGGTGGCCTGCTGACCAAACGTGCCCATACCCACCACGATGTGGAGGCCTTGGTCGGCCCGCGTCATGGCGATGGGGCGCAGCTGCGATTCACGTACGGAGAGCTGCTGGATGAGGCCTCCCGGGTAGCGACCGCGCTGTCCCGGTTGACGCAGCCCGGTGATTATGTCGCGTTGTGGGCGCCGAATGTGGTGGAGTGGCCGGTAATTCAGTATGGCGCGGCCCTTGCCGGCGTGGTCCTTGTCGCGCTCAACCCTGCGATGCGTGCCAGCGAACTGCGCTACGCGCTGCAGCATTCTGGTGCCTCGGTGCTGATCCATGCTGACCGCAGCCGCGACTACGACTGTGCCTCCGTCGTAGCCGAGATCGCCCAGTCGCTCCCGGCCTTGCGCACCATCAGCTTGTCGTCCCGACCGCAGTGGCGAGCTGACGCTGTCGACGGCGCGGTGATCGCCGCGGCTCCAACCGACCCTGATGAAGCAGTCATGCTGCAGTACACCTCGGGCACCACCGGCACGACGAAAGGAGTACTGCTGCGCCACCGTTCGCTGATCAACGTCGCGAAGCTGACCGTCCAGTATGCGGGCATCCCCGCCGGCGCGGTAACCGTGAACCCGCTGCCGATGTTTCACACCGCCGCCTGCGTGATCAGCACGCTGGGTCCGATGTGGATCGGCGGTACCGAGGTGCTGATCGGCCGGTTCGAGCCCACCGCGGTGCTGGAGACCCTGCGTCGCACACAGGCGTCGGTGCTGTTCTTCGTACCCACGATTCTGTCCAGTCTCGTCGCAGCGCAGCGCACCTCCACCAATCCTCCACCCCGCCTTTCCATCTGCCTCGGCGGGGCGTCCGCCGTATCGGCGGAGCTCATCGAGGCGACCGAACGCACTTTCGGCGCGGCGGTGGTGACCGTCTTTGGTCAGACCGAGCTGGCGTCGGTTCTCACTGCAACGCGGCCCGACGACGCCCGTGCCGATCAGCTCCATACCGTGGGTCGCGCACTGCCGCAGGTTGATTGCAAGGTCGTCGACCCGGCCACAGGTGTGGTATTACCGGTCGGGCAGCCAGGCGAGATCTGCGCGCGCGGCTACCAGCAGATGATCGGATACCTGCACGATCCTGAGGCCACAGCTGCGACGGTTGATACGGACGGCTTTGTGCACACCGGCGATATCGGTGCCATGGACGAGCGTGGCTACCTGACCATCACCGGCCGGCTCAAAGAGCTGATCATCCGCGGTGGCGAGAACATCGCCCCAGCAGAAATCGAGGCATGTCTGTCCACGCATGACGCGAACGCTCGGGTGTGCGTCTTCGGTCTTCCCGATGACCGCTTGGGCGAAGTTGTGGGCGCGGTGATCGAGACCCACGATCCGTTGCCGACAGATCTCGTTGATCGGTTGCATGCGCATGCGCGCAAACACTTGACACCGCATAAGGTTCCGCAACGTTGGTTCTTCACTGAAGACCTTCCCAGAACGTCCACCGGCAAGGTGCGCAAGTTCGCCTTACCCGACCTCATCGCAAACGGTAGCGTGCGCGAGATCTCCCGAGAGGAGCCCCAAGAATGACTTCGTTGATCGAGTCAGCCTCCGCGACCGGCAGTCGCTACGACCAGTTGATCAAACGCGACAAGGTGCATGGATCGCTCTATACCGACCCCACCATCTTTGCCGAGGAGCTACGCAAGGTTTGGTATCGGTCCTGGGTTTTCGTCGGTCACGAGAGCGAAGTATCCCAGGCGGGCGACTATGTGCGTAAGCGCCTCGGATTGCAAGACGTCATCATGACCCGCGACCGCGACGGGCAGCTGCACCTACTGCTCAATCGTTGCGCGCACCGAGGCAATCAGGTCTGCGACGACGCAAAGGGCAACTCGTCGACCTTCCGTTGTCCGTATCACGGATGGACCTACCGCAACGACGGTGAACTCGTAGGGTTCCCGTTCTTCAAGGGCTACGGCGAACGCACGCTGGACTTGCCAATGGGCAGGGTGCCGCGAATGGATACCTACCGCGGGTTCGTGTTCGGCAGCTTCGCCGCCGACGGCCCCAGCCTTATCGAGCACCTCGGCGCAGCCGCCGGTGAGATAGACCGGCTAGTCAGGCTCTCGCCGGAGGGTGAAGTCCAGCTCACCGCCGGCTGGTTGCAGCATCAGACCCGTGCCAACTGGAAATTGTTGGCGGAGAACGAAACCGACGGTTACCACCCCCAGTTCGTGCACGGCTCGATCTTCGGCGTCACCGGTAGCCCGATCGGTGCTCTGTACAGCGAATCGTCGACCGCGGTGACCCGAGACCTGGGAAACGGTCATAGCGAAAACGACTTGCGGCCGGAGTTCCGCAAGTTCGCCCAGCCATTGCGGTGGTTCGGCACCAGCGAGGACCGGGTGCCCAACTATGTCGCGGCGATCCGCAAGCGATACGGCGATGAGGCAGATGAAATCCTCATCGAAGGTGGGCCGCACGTGATGATCTTCCCCAACCTGTTCATCGCGGAGATCCAGGTATTCAACATCCAACCGGTGTCGGTGGGTGAGTGCATCCAGTACTCCACGGCTGTGCAACTGGCCGGCGCGCCGGAGATGAACAAGCGCATGGTGTCGCAGTGCATGGGTTCGGTGGGGCCAGCCGGAATGCTGCTGGCCGACGACACCGAGATGTATGAGCGTAACCAACTGGGCCTCGAGAACCTGACGCCAGAATGGCTCGACGTTCGTCGTGGACTCAGTCGCGAAAGCGTCGACGAGAACGGCTTCACTATCGGCGGAGCCACCGATGAGACTGGGATGCGCGGTTTCTGGTCGCATTACAAGATGCTGATGGAGACTGAATCGTGACGAGCACACGCGATGACGCCGCCACCGTAGGGCGACTGCCTGAGGGCTTCGACCGCTGGGAGGTCGAGCAATTCCTGTACCGGGAAGCGCGCTATGCAGACGAGTCCGACTACGACGCCTGGGAGGCGTTGTGGACCGATGACGCGCTCTACTGGGTTCCGGTCGCCTCGACCGACGATCCGCTGCGCGCGATGTCGGTGATCTACGACAACCGCAGTCGCATCGCGACTCGCCTCAAGCAGGTTCGCACCGGCAAGCGTTACGCCCAGGCGCCGCCGTCGAATCTTCGTCGTCTGCTGTCCAACATCGAAATCCTCGGTACTCAACCAAATCCCAGCGGCGGAGTCGACTTGGAGGTGGGCGCTAACTTCATGGTGCTGGAATCGCGGGCTCGCGGCAATCACCTGTGGGGCGGCCGCGTCACGTACCGGGTGCGTCGCCTGGACGGGGAGTTACGACTGGTGTACAAGAAGGTGGATCTGGTGGATAAAGACCGGCCGATTCCTACCCTCGGATTTCTGATCTGAGTCCTTGATGACGATTGAATTCGGCGACGGCGGTGCCGTGAGCGCGGCCGGTGTGGGTCCGGTTATCGGCAGTGAGTTCGCCCAAGTGTCAGTAAATTTCGATACCAGAGGTAATTCTCCGCGGCTGAGGTTGGAGGACCTTCGATCTGGTCGCGTGCGTTACCTTGATGCGTTGGAATTGGAGACCATCGTCTGGCTGCCTGAGGATCGATTGACCGCCCTGATGAATCCCTCGTCCGATCGTTGGCGGGGCGACGCGTGAGGCGCGCGGCGATAGTCAGCCCGCTGCGCACGGCCGTCGGCGGCTTCGGCGGCACTCTACGGCCGTTGCGCGCCGAGGACCTCGCTGCGCGAGTGATCGACGCGGTCGTCGAGCACAGCGCCGTCGATCCGGCCGCCATCGAGGACGTCATATTCGCGCAGTCCTACGCGAATTCCGAGGCGCCGTGCATCGGACGGTGGGCCGCACTGCATGCCGATCTTCCGATCAGTGTCCCCGGTCTGCAGATCGACCGGCGCTGCGGTGGGGGACTGCAGGCGGTTGTCACCGCGGCGATGACAGTGCAGACCGGCGCCGCCGACGTCGTGCTGGCCGGCGGCGTCGAGTCGATGAGCAACATCGAGCACTACACCACGACGGCGAGGTGGGGATCCCGTTCGGGCAACCAGACTCTCTACGACCGCCTCGACCGCGGACGCGAATTATCGCAGCCCCCCGCGCGATTCGGCTCGATCAGCGGCATGATCGAGACGGCCGAGAACCTGGCCACCGATTACGGCATCGACCGCGAAGCCGCCGACAGCTACGCCGCGCGCAGCCATCAACGCGCCGCGGCGGCCCAGCGGTCAGGCCTGTTCGACGAGGAGATCGTCGCGGTGCACGTGCCGCAGCGTAAAGGCGAGGCGCTGATTTTCGACCGTGACGAGGGCGTCCGTCCAGACACCACATTGGACACGCTGAGCCGCCTGCGCACAGTAATGCCCGACGGCACCGTTACCGCGGGCAACTCGAGCCAGCAGAACGATGCCGCGGCAGCCTGCCTGGTGGTGGCCGAAGATCGGCTAGACGATCTCGGCCTGGAACCGCTCGGTTATTTCGAGGGCTGGGCCGCCGTCGGTTGTGAGCCGTCACGGATGGGCATCGGCCCGGTCGGTGCAGTGGAAAAGCTTTTCAGTCGAACAGGATTGAACTTCGATGACCTGGATCTGATCGAGCTGAACGAAGCGTTCGCAGTGCAGGTTTTGGCGGTGCTGGCCGGATGGGGCGTCAAGCTCGACGACGTCGAGGACCGGCTGAACGTCAATGGCTCGGGCATTTCGCTGGGACACCCCATCGGCGCCACCGGGGTCCGCATACTCACCACGATGTTGCACGAGTTGCGCAGGCGCGGGGGCGGTTTGGCATTGGAGACCATGTGTATCGGTGGCGGGCAGGGTATTGCCGCGATATTCCGTGGAGCGTCGTCATGACCGGCGACCAGGGTGCGCGACGAGTCGAGGTGAAGGTTGTGTGCCGATGAAGGGTCTGGTCGGCTACGCGGCATACCTGCCCCGCTACCGATTGGCCGGCAACGACATCGGGTTACGTCGGGGAGACCGGGTAGTCGGTGGGTTCGACGAGGACAGCACGACGATGGCGGTGGCGGCCGCAGCGGCGATACCCGGCGTACAGAACACCACTGCGCTGTATTTCGCGACGAGCACACCGGCTTACGCCGACAAGACCAACGCCACCGCGATCCACGCCGCGCTCGGTCTGGCGGAGGACAGCCTGGCCGTCGACTTCTGCGGGACGGGCCGAAGCGGGTTCGCGGCAGTCTTGGCCGCCGCGGGCACCGGCGGCCTCGCGGTGAGCGCCGACATACGGGTGGGGCGGCCCGGGTCGGCGGACGAGAAGCTTGGCGGCGACGGGGCGGCAGCATTGCTTTTCGGAGACAGCGATGAGGCTCTCGCCGAGGTCGTCGCTAGCACATCGCTGACAGCGGAATTCCTGGATCGTTGGCGCGCGGTTACTTCGGTGACTGGCGAGCAATGGGAGGAGCGGTTCGGTGCCGAGCGTTACGCGGCGCTCATCCGCGCCGCGGTCGAACGCGTTGTGAAAGTTGCCGGTGTAGCCGACGTTGACCACGTGGTGCTCGCTTGCCCGAATAGTGCGATCGTCAAGCGAGCGGCGACCTTGGTCAAAGGGGAGAAGTCGGTGGTCACCTCGCCCATAGGCTTCTCGGGTGCCTGTGATGCCGCACTGGCACTGTGCAGCGTGCTCGATACCGCCGATGCGGGGGACACCATCCTGGTGTTGTGGGCAGTCGATGGCTGTGACGCGATGTTGTTGCGGGCGACGACCGCGCTGCCGGGCGCCCGTCAACCACGGCCGGTCACCCGGCAACGGGCCGACGGCCTGCCCGTCGCGCACTTGACGTACCTGTCGTGGCGCGGGTTGGTCGAGATGGAACCCCCGCGCCGTCCGGAGCCGGACCGGCCCTCGGGCCCGGCGGCGCAGCGGTCTGCGCCGTGGAAGTTCGGTCTCAGCGGATCGTGCTGCGAGGCTTGTGGATTCGTTCATCTCCCACCGGGCCGCGTCTGTAAGAGTTGCGGTGCGACCGACCAGATGGGCGTGATGCCCGTTGCGGCCATGCGAGGGGCCGTCGTTACCTACACCGTCGACTACCTGGCGTACTCACCGTCGCCGCCCGTCGTGCAGGCCGTGGTAGACGTGTCCGGTGGCGGCCGATTCGCCTGCCAAGTTGCCGATGCCGAGCCGGAACGCATCCAGGTCGGCTCAACGGTGGGATTCACCTTCCGGCGCCTGTTCACCGCAGGCGACGTGCACAACTATTTCTGGAAAGCCCGATTGGACGGGAGCGGCGATGGCTAGCAGGGGAATAGCGGGCAAGGTCGCAGTCGTGGCGATGGGCTGCTCGCGATTCGGCGAACGGTGGGCCGATTCTGCCGACGACTTGCTACTCGAGGCCTACAGCGAGTGCATGACGTCGGTTCCGGGCTTGAGCGCAAATGATATTGACGCCTACTGGCTGGGCACCTTGAGCTCGGGGATGTCGGGCCTGACTCTGAGCCGACCACTGGGAACCGGCGACAAACCGGTGACTCGGGTGGAGAACATGTGCGCCAGCGGATCGGAGGCTTTCCGCAACGCCTGTTACGCGGTCGCCAGTGGTGCCTACGACGTGGCCATGGCGGTCGGGGTGGAGAAGCTCAAGGATTCCGGCTTCTCCGGGTTGTTACGTCAAGATCCGCCCAGCGATGGCACCGCGCCCGAACTGTCGATGACGGCACCTGCGGCTTTCTCGCTACTGGATCCGGCCTACTGCGCGAAGTACGGCACCCACGCTGACGAGATGCGTGCGGCGATGACTCACGTTGCCTGGAAGAACCACACCAACGGCGCCCGTAACCCCAAGGCGCAGTTCCGTTCTGCCGTCGCCAGGGAAACCATCGTCAGGGCGCCGAAGGTGGCCGGACGGCTCGGGGTTTTCGACTGCTCTGGGGTGTCCGACGGTGCCGCCTGCGCAGTAATCGTGCCGGCCGAACGCGCTCATGAATACACCGAAACGCCGATGTATGTTCTCGGACTCTCACTGGTGGCCGGCTCGGGCCGCGGCGCGATGGATCCCGGCTACGACTACACCAGTTTCCCCGAGGTTGTGCGCTCGGCCCAGGACGCCTACCGGCAGGCGGGCATAGTGGATCCGCGGACCGCATTCTCTCTGGCCGAGGTCCACGACTGCTTCACTCCCACGGAGATCGTGTTGATGGAAGATCTCGGATTCGCCGACGCCGGTCAGGCGTGCAAGGACGTGCTGGCGGGTGACTTCGACGCTGATGGCCGGTTGCCGATCAACCCCGACGGTGGCCTGAAGTCATTCGGCCATCCCGTCGGCGCCAGCGGGCTGCGGATGCTGTACGAGGCGTGGCTGCAGTTCCGCGGAGAGGCGGGCCAGCGACAACTGCGCGATCCGCACACCGCGCTTACCCACAACCTGGGCGGGCGTCCGGGCAGTTGTGTCTCTTTTGTTTCGGTAGTAGGCGCGACTCAAGGAATCTAGAGCGCGACGCTGTGTTGGGCGTGTCTTTCGGCTCCGCGAGTACAGGCTGAATCAGAGCAGCTCGTCGGCGGCCGTGCGAACGATGGTTTCGGCTTCGGTGGCCGGCACTCCGAGCGCCGCGAGGACATGCTGGGCAAATGCCCGGTCGGCGTCTGGACCGTGCCGTCCGTCGAGGACCTCGCGAATCAGAGCGAAGGCGCCGCCGATCACGGCAGTCAGTACCACCTCGATGTCGGCGACGACGAAGCGGTCGCTCGCGATACCGCGTTCGACGGCGACCCGAGCATGGGGGTGGACCGCTTCGCCGAACAGGGCCTCCGAATGGCTGATGTTCACGATCAGCCGGGCGAAGTCAGGTTCGTCGTAGGCGAGTCGGATCACCCTGAGGTTGGCCAGCGCCACCACGATCGCTGGATCGGTGTCCGCGTTGATGTCGCTGATCGTTGCCAACGCGAGTTTGGACAGGCTCTCGGTGATCACCGCCTCCAGCAGCTCTTCTTTGGAGGAGAAGTAGTTGTAGAAGCCGCCCAAGGCGATATCTGCTTCCTCGGTGATGTCCTGAATACGCACGCGAGCAACGCCTTTCGCTGCGATCAGCGAGCGAGCGGCATCCATCAGCGACTGCCGCGTGCGGAGTCGCTGACGCTCGACGCGGGTCAGCGTCTTGCTTTCGGGAGCAGAGGCCACGCCCGAATTCATACGCGCTGAATGCGGATTCATGCTTGAAATCCTATTCACTTTCATGTTAGCTTCGATGGGTGGCGCCGTGAACTGGCTCACATGAGTAGGAAGATTCCGATGGTTTCTCCGCTGCCCTAGGCGATCCCGAAGCCGCCGATCTTTCTGGCGATGCCCAGGGCGGCGAGGCAATGGTGAACACCTTGGTGTCCGGCGTGGCGGCGTCGGGAGCACGGTCGCGCGTGCTTCGGGCTGGTAATCGCTGGCCCACCCGCCGGCTGCTGTCTGCCGTCAAACCATTTGATGCATAGGAGCTTTCATGCCGATACACACTCATCCAGCCGCAACCGACCTGCTGTTACCGCTGCCTGCAGCAGGGGAGGAGTGGGATCCACACCTCATCCATACGCATTACTTCGGCTTCTCGGTTCCCGAGGCGGCGATCGGCGTATTCCTCTACGTCCGCTACCAGCCGGCGTTCCCGTTGTCACAGGGCGGCGTCTGCATCTTTCAGGGCACCGACAACATCGAATACACCGACATGGCTTTCCTGGACTACGAGATAACGATGCCGTGGCCCACAGTGTCGGGAAACACGATCACCACTGACAATGGGCTGACGATCGACTTCATCGAGCCCGGAAAGACCGCGCGGCTTACCTACGACAGCGGTGATGGAGCCGCCGCGATCGATGTCATCGCCGAGGCGGTGACCCCGCTTCTGGCGCGAGGGCATGTGATGCCGGGGGAAGAAGATCACCACGAAGCATCCCGGATAGCCGGCGGTACTGAGCAATTCATGCATGTGACCGGCGAACTACGACTGCGGGGCGAGGTTCACGCGGTCAACTGCTATGCACCCAGAGATCGATCGTGGAGCCAGATCCGGGTGGAACGCCGCGGCGCAGTCCCGGTTCCGCCGGTCGGTTGGTCACCGATGTACTTCGGTCCGGATTTGATCTTCAACCAGATCAGCTTTGAACCGCTGGACACCGATCCCGCATGGGCCGGGCTCTACGAGGTCGGCGACCGCGCGTCGCACCACTTCGCCTGGATTCAGCGCGGCGACGAAAGCCGGTCGATCAAGTGGGTACGCCGCAACGTCCTCGAATACCACCAGCGAACGTACCTGCCGATGCGTCAGGAGATCACTACAGAGGACGAGCTTGGCGAGGTGTACCGGTTTCAGGGCGAGGCGATCGCCTGCGCGTCGCTGCCGGCGTGGCCTAACACGTCTTTTCACGACAGCGTCTATCGCTGGACCGACGAACACGGCCGAATGACATACGCGACGTACCAAGAACTGTGGTTTCACGAGTACCAGCAACTGATGAAGCGCCGTGCGCTGGCCGCGTGGCAGTCGTAATGGGAGGGCAGGAAGTGTTTCATTCGAAGAGCAATGACTACGACGTCGTAGTGATCGGCGCCGGCCACAACGGGTTGACGGCCGCGGCCTACCTCGCCCGGGCCGGACTTCGGGTGGTCGTGCTGGAAGCCTCGCCCACGCCTGGCGGCATGCTGGGTACGAACGCCATCTTCGACAGTGCACCACAACATCTGATCAACGAAGGCGGTATCCAGGCTTCGTTGTTCCGCTCGAGCACTGTCGAGGCCGATCTGGGCCTGCAACGCCACGGCCTGCGGCAGGTCATCGCCGATCCGTTCCACGTGCACCTCGATCCTGACGGACCATCGCTGGCTTTCTGGAAGGACCCGGCGCGTACGGCTGACGAGCTGAAGTACTTCTCACGCAAAGACGCTCGCGCCTATCTCGAGTTCGCCCAACAGCTCGACGCGGCAATGGATCTCGCGCTGCCATTTATGAACGGACACCCCACCCACCCATCAGGTAAAGCGATCCTCAATGCGATACCCGTGGCGATGCGTCGGCGCAAGGATCTGCTTCCTCTGATCAGCTTCCTGACCCGGTCGCATGCCGAGATCATCACCGAGCGTTTCGACACTCCGCTATTGCGCGCCGCACTGGCGTCGATGCCGCCGTTTTGCTGGATGACGCAGGATGGCACCGGTTGGGCGTTGATCTATATCGCAATGTGCATGCGTACCAACTCGTCTCGGATGGTCGGAGGTTCGGGCGCGTTGCCGGGGGCCATTCAGCGTTCGTTGGAGGCGTATGGCGGCAAGGTACGGCTGTCCGCACGCGTGGAAGAGTTGTTGCTCGACCGCGGTCAGATCAGCGGTGTTCGACTGGAAAGCGGCGAGGTAGTGCGGGCGCCTTATGTGTTGGCGTCGTGCAGCCCGAAACTCACGCTGTGCGAGCTTTTGCCGCGCGGGGTTCTCGACGACACCATGCAACGACGCGCGGACGCCATCCCGGTCGATGTGGTCGAGGCCGCGACGCTCAAGATCGACGTCGCACTCGACGGTCAGTTGTCCCTGCCGCGCCACCAGGCTTGGCGAGATGACGGCTTGGATCTGCGCGAACCGATCTGCGCCTGGCAGACATTCGAAGAGCATATCCGGGCGTGGGAGGACACCATTGCCGGCCGCTGGCCGGACCCGATCTGCGGCATCGGGATCATTCCGACAGCCCTGGATCCCAGCCAGGCCCCGGCCGGCAAGGACACGTTCTGGTACTGGTCCGGCATCACGCCGGCGCATCCCGACGAGCCGTGGGAGGACGTCCGGGACAAGATAGGTGACCGCGCATTGGGCGCAGCGGCCGACTTCTACAAAGGGCTGGACTCGATGGTCATCGAGCGACGGGTGTTCAACATTCCGGACCTGGCGACGCGCTTCAATGTGCAGGGCGGCAACGTGTATCACGTCGACCCGGCCGGGATGCGGTTCGGACCATTACGGCCCGCAACGGGTTTCGGCAGTTACGACACGCCAGTTCCGGGGTTGTTCCTCAGCGGCGCCGGGACGCATCCCACGGGCGGTATCAGCGCCATTCCCGGTCAGCAATCGGCCAAATGGCTACTGAAAAAGATGAAGCGGTCCAACGGCTTGGTCGGTCGCGCCAGGCAGCGACTCTCGAACTCTCGTTGAGGAGATCTCATGGCACTGAAGAACGTGATCGACACCGATGTCGCAGCCGCCAAGCTGGCTTCCTGGCTGTCCTCGAAAATACCTGAGGCCCAGCAGATCACGATCGCCGACTTGCAGGTGCCCGGTGCCGGCGGGTTGTCGAACGAAACGGTGCTGTTCACCGCGTGCTGGCAGCAGGACGGTGCGGCAGTAACGAGAGGCATGGTCGCCCGGGTGCAGCCCGACGGCCCCGGCGTGTTCCCGGATTACGACCTGCACAAGGAGTGGGCCGTCATCAAGGCATTGGGCAAACACACGAAGGTACCGGTCCCCGAGGCCTACTTCTACGAAGAAGATCCGTCCATTCTCGGTTCGCCGTTCCTGGTGATGGAGCGCATCGACGGACGCATCCCGGCTGACGACCCACCGTTTACGGCGGCCGGGTGGGTGCTCGACCTGACGCCTGAGCAGCGACGTCGGATGTGGCATAACGGCATCGACACGATGGCCGCCATTCACGGTGTCGACTGGCGCGGGGCCGGGTTGGGGTTCCTGGATGCACCCGAGAACCACAGCGGTCTCGACGCCGGCCTGGCTTATTGGCGGAAGATATTCGACTGGGCGGCCGAGGGCGAGCCGAACCCGACGATCGAAGCCGCCCTTGCATGGCTCGACGAGAACCGGCCTGAGTCCGATACAGAGAAGGTGCTCAATTGGGGCGATGCACGGGTCGGCAACATCATCTTCTCCGACAGCCTGGCGGCCGCGGCGGTGCTCGACTGGGAGATGGTCGTCCTGGCCAGCCGTGAGCAAGAAATTGGCTGGTGGCTGTTCCTCCAGCGCCATCACACCGAGGGTGTGGGCCTGCCGCTGCCTGAGGGCATTCCCGATCACGCCGAAACGGTCGAGTACTACGAGCAAATCACAGGTCACCGGCTGCAAAACCTGGATTATTACGAGGTCTTGGCCGGAACCCGGTTGGCGATCTTGATGGTTCGGGCAGCGCACCTGATGATCGGTGCCGGACTTCTGCCGCCGGATGCCACGATGGCGCTGAGCAATCCGGCTACCCAACTGGTCGCGAAGCTGCTCGGTTTGACCGCTCCAGACGCGGTCAGCATCAGCTTCATCGGCAATCGTGGCCAGTGAGGCGACGCGATCGCGGGCGTCATGCACCAGCCCGAAGTTTTTCTATTTAAGATAAAAATCCTGCTGTCACGTCGACGCAGCGAAGCTATGCTGGCCCCGGCGGACACGCTTGAGCGGTTTGCTCGCGCGCCGAGCGAACCGGCGATGAGCAAGTGTCGAAACGGGAGGGGTTGGCGTGGGTATCGGTATTTCGGTTACGGGGCTGACGAAGTCGTTCGGCGCTCAGCGAATTTGGGAAGACGTGACGATGGACATTCCGGAGGGCGAGGTCAGCGTGCTGCTGGGCCCGTCGGGTACCGGTAAGTCGGTGTTCTTGAAGTCGTTGATCGGTCTGCTGCGCCCGGAGCACGGCTCGATCGTGGTCGACGGCACCGACATCACCGAGTGTTCGCCCAAGGAGCTCTACGACATCCGCACTATGTTCGGCGTGCTGTTCCAGGACGGCGCTTTGTTCGGGTCGATGAACCTGTATGACAACACCGCGTTCCCATTGCGCGAGCACACCAAGAAGAACGAAGGCGAGATCCGTGACGTGGTCATGGAGAAGCTGGAACTCGTCGGTCTGGGCGGGGATGAGAAGAAGTTCCCCGGTGAGATCTCCGGTGGTATGCGTAAGCGCGCCGGCCTGGCCCGCTCGCTGGTGTTGGACCCGCAGATCATTCTGTGTGACGAGCCCGACTCGGGTCTGGATCCGGTCCGTACCGCTTACCTGTCGCAGTTGCTGATCGACATCAACGCCCAGATCGACGCGACCATCTTGATCGTGACGCACAACATCAACATCGCGCGCACGGTGCCCGACAATATGGGCATGCTGTTCCGTCGCAAGCTGGTCATGTTCGGGCCTCGCGAAGTGCTGCTGACCAGCGACGAGCCCGTGGTACGGCAGTTCCTCAACGGTCGTCGTATCGGGCCGATCGGCATGTCCGAGGAAAAGGACGAGGCCACCATGGCCGAGGAGCAGGCCCAAATGGAGGCCGGTCACCACGACGGTGGTGTCGAGGAGATAGAGGGCGTGCCCCCACAGATCACCTGCACTCCGGGCATGCCCGAGCGCAAAGCTGTGTCCCGTCGTCAGGCCCGGGTTCGGGAGAACCTGCACCTGCTGCCCAAGGATGCCCAGGAGGCCATCCTCGAATCGTTCGCGAAAGCCGGCAAGCACGCCGCAGCTGAAAACTACGACAGTTACGCCGACCAGCACGACGAGGTCGATACCGCATCGATGCCGATCCTGCGAGGGTCCTGATTCCGGCCGCAAGGGTGGATGTCGGGTTGGTGACGAGGAGCAGCGCCTTACCATAAGTCGACTTATGGTAAGGTCCCTGTGACGGGGGTCATAGACCGTGCTGAGCATACTTCGTGGCACGAAACCTGACTCGGCGACAATTTGAATCTTAATTAAAATAAACTGAGATTAAGGAGACGCGAAACAATGGGGTTCAAGGACTCGGCGGAGGTCACAAAATACATCGGCGGGATTTTCGAGACGGCCTTCCAGGATGAAGAAATCGGGCCGAAGCTGGTTGCCACCGGACTCGTGGTGGCGTTCGACTTCACCGATCCCGAGGCGCTTGTGGTCATCGACATGGCGAACAAATCCGTGCGCGAAGGACTCGAGGGCGGGGCGCCGCCGAACGCCACGATGTCCATGACGGCTGAGACCGGCAACGGGTACTGGCAGGGCAAGGTCAACCTGCCACTGGCAATGGCCAAGAAGAAGATCAAAGTCGACGGCAACGTCGCGAGCCTGCTCAAGCTGGCCCCGCTCGGAAAGAAGCTGTATCCGAGCTACATCGAGCGGCTCAAGAACGACGGTCGCGACGACCTGCTCGTCTAGGCCGATGTTCCCCGGTACACACGCGCAGTCTGCCCCGGACCGACCGGCTGTGATCATGGCTGAGTCGGGCCGGACACTGACGTACGGCGTACTCGACGACCATTCGGCCCGACTCGCGTCGGCGTTGCACGGAATGGGCCTACGCAGAGGCGACGTCATTGCGCTGGTCTCGGACAACGCGGCCGAGGCGTTCGAGATCTATTGGGCCGCATTACGTTCTGGCCTGTACATCACCGCTGTCAATTGGCACTTGGCTCCAGAGGAAGCGGCGTACATCCTGCATGACAGCGGCGCGAGCGTCGTGTTCGCCTCGGCCGGGGTCCAGGAATTGGCCAATCACCTGCGTGATCGGGGTTCAGGGGTACGACATTGGTACTCCTTCGGCGATGCGATCGCCGGCTATCTGCCCTACGACGACCTACTGGCCAGCGCCAACCCGACGATCACGGACCAGCCGCGCGGTTCGGAGATGTTGTATTCATCGGGAACCACCGGACGGCCCAAAGGCATTAGGCCGCATCTTCTTCCGATCCAGGTCGACGAGCCCGGGGATCCGCTGGTGGGGCTGCTGGCCCAGGCCTTCAAGATCACCAGCGATGACGTATACCTTTCGCCCGCACCGATTTACCACACCGCCCCGCTGAAGTGGTGTGGCGGCGTTCAGGCATTGGGCGGCACCGTAATTCTGATGGAGCGGTTCAACGCCGAACAGGCACTGGCCGCGATCGAGAAGTATCGAGTGACAGTCAGTCAGATGGTCCCGACGATGTTCGTCCGCATGCTGCAGTTGCCAGAGGAAGTTCGTAACCGCTACGACCTCTCGTCACTGAGGCTGGCCGTGCACGCGGCAGCGCCCTGTCCGCCAGACGTCAAAGACGCCATGATCGACTGGTGGGGCCCTGTGCTGGTCGAATACTATGGCGCGACAGAGCAACACGGCACCACCGTGATCACCGCCGCGGAGTGGAAAGACAAGCGTGGATCGGTGGGCAAATCCGCGCTGGGTGTCCTGCACATCTGCGACGAGGAGGGCCGTGAGTTGCCCCCGGGTGAGGTCGGGGCCGTCTACTTCGAGCGCGACGTGGCGCCCTTCGAGTATCACAACGATCCGGAAAAGACCGCTTCGTCGAGGCATCCGGCCCACGAGAACTGGACCACTGTCGGCGACATCGGTTACGTCGACGACGACGGCTACCTGTTTCTGACCGATCGGAAGGCATTCGTGATCATCTCCGGCGGAGTGAACATCTATCCGCAGGAGATCGAGAACGTCTTGACGCTGCACCCGAAGGTCTTCGATGTCGCGGTCATCGGCGTGCCCGATGCGGAGATGGGGGAACAGGTCAAAGCCGTCGTCCAATTACGCACTGAGGCAACGCCATCTCCTGAATTGGCAGACGAGATCATCGCCTACGTCCGGGAGCGTATCGCGCATTTCAAAGCACCCCGCTCCGTCGACTTCGTCGACGAGCTGCCCAGGACAGCCACCGGAAAGCTCGCCAAGAGAAGTCTCAAAGACCGCTATATGGAGGCACCCGCATGACTACTGAGACACCAGCCAAAACCGACCGCCCGCCCTTCGACCCGGTAGACATCTCGTCACAAGCATTCTGGGCGCAAAGCTTCGACGAGCGCGAGAAGGCATTCAAGATCCTTCGCGACGAACGCCCGGTGAGCTGGCACCGGCCGATCGAAGGTTCCATGATGGAGCCAGAAATCGACGGTGTCTGGGTCGTGACCCGCCACGAGGACGTCAGCTACGTCAGCAAAAACCCTGAGATCTTCTGCTCCGGGCAGGGCATTACGTTCGAGGCCGTTCCCGAAGAGATGCTCGATGCAACGCAGTCCTTCCTGGGTATGGACGGGGCGAAGCATTCGAGCTTGCGACGGCTGGTGAGTTCAGTCTTCACGCCCCGCCAGGTCGCCAAGATCAAACAACAGATCGAGCACCAGGCGGAATCGATTGTCAGCGATCTGATCAAGGCGAAGGAAGGCGACTTCGTACAACAGGTGGCCAAACGCCTTCCGATGTGGACCATCTACGAGATGCTCGGACTGCCCGAGGACGAGCGCGACGAGGCGGCGCACCTGGCAGAGGGCATGGTGGCATGGGCCGATCCCGACGTCGCGGCCGGTCGTGAACCCGGCGAAGTGCTGACCGACTCCCTTGTCGGGCTGCTCAATATCGGGATCGGTCTCGCCGAGAAGCGCCGGGCGCATCCGCAGAATGACTTGATGACCTCCCTGGTCCAAGCGGAGGTCGATGGACGGCAGCTCACCGACGACGAACTAGGGCCTTACTTCGTCCTGCTCTCGGTGGCAGGCAACGACACCACGCGCACCACCACCACCTTCACCACAATTGCGTTGCAGGAATTTCCCGACCAGAAAGCCTTGCTGGAACAGGATTTCGACGGGCGGATCAAAGTCGCGATGGACGAGTTCGTCCGCTGGACGACCCCCGTCATGACGTTCCGGCGCACTGCCACTCAGGACACCGAGCTGCACGGCCAGCACATCCGCGAGGGCGACTGGGTGACGATGGTCTATTCCTCGGCCAACCGCGACGAGCGAGTGTTCAACAACCCCAACGTATTCGACATCACCCGCTCACCCAATCCGCATGTCGCATTCGGCGGAGGCGGCCCGCACTTCTGTATGGGCGCGTTCATGGCCAAGATGCAGCTGGAGTCGATGTTCCGCGAGCTGATCTTCCGGGCGCCGGGCCTGCGGGTCGGCGAGCCCGAGTATTTGACCGGAAACTTCATCACCGCAGTCAAATCCCTGCCCTACACGATCGACTAGGAGAGCTATGGCCGACTTTTCCGGGAAACGCTACGTCGTCACCGGCGCCGCATCAGGCATCGGACACGCGGTGGCAGAACGTTTGCTGTCCGCAGGAGCGGAGGTGCACTGCCTGGACCGCAACCAACCGACAGCGCCGGTGACCCGACACATCGAAGTCGATTTGGCGAACCCCCACAGCATCGACACGGCGGTGGAGCAACTCGACGGAGAATTCGACGGCTTGATGAACATCGCCGGTATACCGGGAACCGCGCCGGCCGACCTGGTGCTGGCCGTCAACAGCCTTGCGGTTCGTCACTTGACGGAGTCGCTCTTCGAACGACTGAAGCCGGGCGCCGCGATCACCATCGTGTCGTCGACGGCAGGGTTCGGCTGGCCGCAACGGCTCGACCTGATCCGGGATCTGTTGGCGACCGACACCTTTGAGGAGGGCGCGTCCTGGTTCAAGGCCAACCCGCAGCAGGGTAACGCCTACAATTTCTCGAAGGAAGTTTCCACCGTCTACACCATGTCGATGGGTTTGGCGGTGGCAGAGATGGGTTTTCGGATCAATGCGGTGTTGCCCGGACCGGTCGAGACTCCGATCTTGGTCGACTTCGAAGAATCGATGGGCAAAGACACGCTTGACGGATTGAAGAATCTGCTCGGGCGTCACGCCGATCCGGGCGACGTTGCCGACGTGGTGCTTTTTCTGGCCGGCGACGACGCTCGCTGGGTCAACGGTCAGGCTATCGCGGTCGATGGCGGAATCAGCGGAGCGGTCGCGAGTGGCGTAGTCCCCGCGCCCGAAATCTGATACCGCCCAAAGAAGAACCTATACCGCTCAGGAGAATGTGTGACTATCTCGGCACCGAAGATCACCGCTGGCGCCAATGTGCTCGCCGATCTTCGGAAAGTTTTCGACCGCGGTCGAACGCGGGGCTTGCAGTGGCGACTAGAACAGCTACGCGGCATCGAGCGGTTCGTCGAGGAGCGCGAGCCCGCGATCGCTGCGGCCTTGGCCGATGACCTTGGCCGCAGTCCTGCGGAGGCCTGGCTGGGCGATATCGCCTCGACCAAGGGCGAGGCCGTCTATGCGCGCAAGCACCTGAAGAAGTGGATGCGCCGGCGACGGGAATCGTTGCCGATGGCGCAGTTGCCTGGCCGGGCATGGGTGCAATACGACCCGTTGGGCGCTGTGCTGATCATCGGTCCGTGGAACTATCCGCTGTATCTGAGTCTGGCGCCGCTGGTCGCCGCGGTGGCGGCCGGCAACTGCGCCGTGATCAAGCCGTCCGAACTCGCGCCTGCCACATCGGCGTTGTTGGCGCGACAGCTCAGCCAGTACGTCGACCCCGAGGCCGTGCGTGTCGTGGAAGGTGACGCCGCGGTCACCCAAGACTTGCTGGCGGCGGGCTTCGACCACGCTCTTTTCACCGGCGGAACCGAAGTCGGCAAGAAGATCATGGCCGCGGCGGCACCAACGCTCACCCCGGTCACGCTGGAGCTGGGCGGCAAGAGCCCGGTGATTGTTACGGCCGATGCCGATATCGATGTCGCCGCCCGTCGCATCGCATGGGTCAAGCTGCTGAACTCCGGTCAGACGTGCATCGCGCCGGATTACGTGCTCGCCGATCACAGCATCGCCAACGAACTCGTCGGCAAGATCGTCCGCAACCTTCGCGACTTTCGTTCGGACGAAGGTGGTCTGGGGGTACCGATAGTCAACCAGCGTCAATTCGACCGGCTGGTCTCGCTGATCGGCAGCACCGAAGGCGAAGTGGCCGCCGGCGGCCATTGGGACAGCAGCACGCTGCGCATCGAACCGACCGTCATCGTTGATCCGTCACCCAGCGACCCGGTCATGGCCGACGAGATCTTCGGTCCGCTTCTGCCGATCATCACCTACAGGTCAGTCGACCAAGCAGTCGACTTCGTCAACGGCCGACCGAAACCATTGGCGCTATACGTTTTTGGCTCCGGACGCGCTAGCCGCGGCCTTGTTGATCGCATCCCATCCGGCGGCGCGGTGATCAATCACGTTGCTATGCATTGTCTGGTGCCGTCGCTGCCGTTTGGCGGTGTGGGCGCCAGCGGCATGGGCGCCTACCACGGTAGATGGGGCTTCGAAACGCTCAGCCACCGCCGCGCGGTGCTGTCCAAAACGGCGAAACCCGATCCGCGTCTGGTCTACCCGCCCTACAGCCGACTCGCCCTCAACATCATGCGGAGATTGTTCTGATGAAAGTCAAGGTTGACACCACCAAGTGTTCAGGAATCGGGTTGTGTGAGGTCACCGCACCGTCGGTGTTCGAGATCGGCGACGACGGCCAGGCGCACGCCATCAAATCCGAACCAGCGCAGGGCGAAAGGGCAGAAGTCGAAGAGGCGGTGAACAACTGTCCGACCGGCGCGCTGTCTATCGATGAATAGGGAGCATCTGCAATGACTTACGTCATCACCCAAAGTTGCTGCAAGGACGCCAGTTGCGTGCCGGTGTGCCCGGTGGACTGCATCAGGCCGGTGGGAGCGACGGGTGAAATCACCGGTACCGAGATGCTCTATATCGACCCGGTCACGTGCATCGACTGCGGCGCGTGCGTCGACGCGTGTCCCATCGACGCGATCTACTACGAGGAGGAGCTGCCGCCTGAGCTGGAGCGGTTCAAAGACATCAATTCCAGCTACTTCGAACACCATCCCTTGGCGATGGATTCGCAGCGAGCCGGTACTGATCATCCCGCCGTGGAGCGGGGCTCGTTACGGGTCGCGATCGTCGGGGCAGGACCGGCAGCCTGTTACGCCGCAGCGGAGCTGACCCGCGTCGCCGGCGTGGAAGTAAATATGTTCGATCGGCTTGCGACGCCGTTCGGTCTCGTGCGCACCGGAGTGGCGCCGGATCATCAGCACACCAAGGCGGTGGTCAAGCTCTTCGATCCCGCGTTCGCGAGCCCGCGCTTCGAGTGCCACTTCAACGTCGAGGTCGGTGAGACGATCACGCACGAAGATCTGCTGGCGCACCATCATGCCGTGATCTACGCGGTGGGGGCACCGAAGGGCCGCGACCTCGGGATCCCGGGGGAGAAGCTGCCCGGAAGTTATGCCGCCGCGGACTTCGTCGGCTGGTACAACGGGCACCCCGACCACCCTGACACCACGTTCGACCTGTCTGCAGAGCGGGCGGTGATCATCGGCAACGGCAATGTCGCACTGGACGTGGCCCGGATCTTGCTGATGGCGCCGGAGGATCTCGCGAAGACCGACATTGCACAGCATGCGTTGGATAAGTTGTCGGACAGCGCAATTGACGAAGTGGTCATCTTGGCGCGCCGAGGGCTAAGGGAGGCCGCCTTCTCGGTCGGCGAGTTTCTGGCGCTGGGCCATCTGCCGGGGGTCGATGTCATCGTTGACAGCGACGAACTGGACGCGCACGACGACGACGACGTCGAGACACGAATGAAGTTGGAGATCGCGCGCGAGTTCACTCAACGGCCGACGCAGCCGCAGAACAAGCGGATCGTGTTCCGTTTCATGGTCTCACCCGTGGAGGTGGGTGGCGAAGAGCATGCCGAGAGTCTTCGCGTGGTGCATGTAGGCGGGGAAAGCGAAGTGATCGAGAGCCGGTTGATCCTGCGTTCGATCGGACAGCGGGGTGTGCCGATCGACGGTGTGCCCTTCGACGACGCGAACGGCGTAGTATCCAACGAACACGGCAGAGTACTTCGCGAGGACGGCCAGCACGTCCCCGGCGTATATGTCACAGGATGGATCAAGCGTGGTCCGCGCGGCGTGATCGGGACCAATCGGAGCTGTGCCGAGCAGACGGTCCAAAAGCTCTGGGAGGACTACGATTCGGGCTTGCTGGATCGTGAGGTCGCAGACCGGGACGCCATGGCCGATCTGCTCGCGGAACGAGGAGCCGAGCCCGTCGACTGGCAGGGTTGGCGTGCCATCGACGCCGCCGAACGCGAACGGGGTCGCGAAACTTCGCGGCCACGCGTGAAATTCGTTGACATTGCCGAACTGCTCAGCGCCGCCAACTCGAGCGACGCGGCCTGCTAATTTCGCTTGCAGATCACCGCCCCAACACAAGTAGCGAAAGACTATGAGCCATAGTGCATTAGTGATTGACCCGCGATGGGAGCCGCACACCGTCTGCGAGGACGTGGTCGTGGACGCTGGTCGTGTGGCGGCCCTGTCGGCCCTCTTCGACGACAGCAACCCGGCCCCGTTACCGGGTGACGACTTGCCGCCGCTCTGGCACTGGGTCGCGCTACCGCAGTGGTGTTCATCCTCTGCGCTGTCGTCCGACGGCCATCCGCGACGCGGTAGGTTCCTGCCGCCGATCGACCTGCCACGGCGGATGTTCGCCGGTGGTGAGATCGACTTTCACGCTGCGCTCACCGTCGGTCGCGTCATACGACGCGAGTCGTGGGTGGATGGCGTTGAGGAGAAGACCGGCCGGTCCGGCTCTCTGGTCATCGTGCGGGTGACGACGCACTTGTACAACGACCATTCCGACCTGGCCGTCGTTGAGCGTCAGAACCTGATCTTCCGGGAGGCGGCGTCGCAGACCTCCGGCGGTTCCGATCCCGCTGACGCCGCCATCACGCCTCCGACACCGTCGCCACTGCGGCGCACCGGCGAGTGGGAGTGGGAGTTCGAAACGGATCCGTCGTTGCTGATGCGATTCAGCGCCGCAACCGCCAATGCCCATCGCATTCACTACGACTGGCCGTACGCGACCCGTGTCGAGGGATATCCGGGGCTGGTGGTGCACGGGCCGCTCGTGACGTTAGCGCTTGCCGAGATCGTGCGGTTGGAAACGCCGGACGCCGGTGTGCACCGCCTGCGCCACCGGAATGTCGCGCCGCTGTTCTGCGGGCAATCCGCGCGGCTGAAGCGGTTGGCGTCGGACAGCACGTCTGTCGCCCTGTCGGCGACCGGCGACGACGGCCGCGACCACGCCACCGTTGACATTGAATTGCGCTGAAGTTGCTGGGCATCCTGCGTCCGACGCTCTCGACGTTGCGCGCGACATATGTCATGCTGGCCATCAGCCACCAAACAGCGTTAGGTATTCTTCGGAGCCGGTGATGGTGCTGCGCGCGACGGTTTCGCGAGGAAAGGACAGTCCACGATGACGGCAACCGCACGACAGGTCGGGGATCCGGACACGGCAGCGGCCCGGATCGTGGTGCGCTGTCCGGCGGATGGACGAATCGTCGGCAGCGTTCCCGAGATGTCGGCAGCCGAGGTGCACGAGGTGGCCGCCCGGCTGCGCGCCGCCCAGCCGGCGTGGGAGGAGCTCGGGCCGCACGGCCGCAAGAAGCATCTGCTCCGATTCCTCGACTGGATATTGGACAACGAAGACCGGCTGGTCGGCATCATGCAGGAGGAAACCGGCAAGTCGTGGGGCGATGCGGCGATGGAGATCGCGGTGGCCATCGACACGATCAACTACTTCACCAAGCACGCGGCCGACTTCCTCGCGGATCGGGCGGTGAAGCGTGACGGCCCGGTGTCGTTGACGAAGAACCTTCGGGTGTTCATCCGGCCACACCCACTCGTTGGCATCATCACTCCGTGGAATGGTCCGCTGGCGACTCCGATCGTCGACGGCATCCCGGCACTGATGGCCGGGGCCGCGGTGCTCTTCAAGCCGTCCGAGGTGACACCGTTGACCTGGTCAGAGGTCACTCGCGGCTGGATCGAGGAACTCGGCGCTCCCCCTGTGATCGCGTGTGTCACCGGTCGTGGAGCCGCCGGAACCGCGGTGCTCGACGAAGTCGACATGATCCAGTTCACCGGATCGATCGCGACCGGGCGAAAGATCGCCGCTCGTGCCGGCGAACGCCTCATCCCGCACAGCGTGGAGTTGGGCGGCAAAGACGCCATGATCGTCTTGGACGACGCTGACATCGACCGCGCGACCAGCGGCGCAGTCTGGGGCGGCCTGTGGAATTCGGGCCAGATCTGCGTGTCCGTCGAGCGAATCTACGTCCAGGAGCGGGTTTACGACGAGTTCGTCAACAAGCTGGTGGCCAAGGTCCGAGCCCTGCGGCAAGGCATGGATCCCGACGGCAGCTACACCACCGAGATCGGTGCGATGGCCAACGAACGCCAGGTGCAGATCGTCGAGCGCCACGTCGGTGACGCCGTCGAACGCGGGGCGGTCGCGGTTACCGGCGGCCGGCGTAAAGACCAGGGTCTGTTCTTCGAACCGACCGTGCTGACCGGGGTCGATCACTCGATGCTGTGCATGCGCGAGGAGACGTTCGGTCCGACGCTGCCGGTCATGAAGGTCAAGGACGATGAGGAGGCGATCCGCCTCGCCAATGACTCGCCGTACGGGCTGGCGGCCAGTGTCTGGACTGCCGACGAGCAACGCGCTGACCGGGTGGCGCGCCGACTCGAGACCGGCGCGGTCAACATCAACAGCGCGCTGACGGCCACCATGCTGATCCCGTTGCCGATGGTCGGCTGGAAGTCCTCTGGCGTCGGTGGTCGCAACGGGGGAGCCGCGGGAATGCTGAAATTCTGCCGGCAACAGGCGATTGTCTCCGAGCGGTTCCGGCTCAAGTCCGAGCCGCACTGGTATCCCTACGTGCCTCGGATGAGTCGCCTGCAGAAGCGGCTGATCCGGCTCACCGGAGCGCACGACTGGCGTCGTCGGCTTGGGCTGCGCGGACCGAAATGATTTCTGAGGAGCGGAGATAGGTGTGTCACGAATAACGATCGATAGCGGCAAATGTCAGGGTCATGGTCGCTGCGTGCTGATCGCCCCGACCCATTTCGACATGGACGACGACGGCTTCGGCAAGGTATTGGACGACGAGGCCGGGTCATCGCCCGACGTCGACGAAGCGGTCTTCAGCTGCCCTGAGAATGCGATCCGGCTGTCGGACTGAGTGTTGGTCTTCAAGCCGTCGTGGTGATGGTGCCGTCCGCCTGCAGCTCGCGGATCTCGTCTGCGGTGAAGCCGGCCTCGCCGAGCACCGCTGACGTGTCGGCGCCCCGGCTGGCCGGTGCCGGTCGCAGGCGTGCCGGGGTGCGGGATAGCCGCGGCGCCGGTGCCACGGTGACTGTCCCGTCGTCGCTTGCCAGGATCGTGTTGCGGGCCCGCAAGTGCGGGTCGTCGGCCAACTCGTCCAGTTCCAGCACCGGCGCGCCGCAGCCATCGATGTCAGCGAACACCGCCGACCAGTGCGAGCGGGCTTTGGACCGGAACGCCTCGGCGATCCGCTCCCGTAGCTGCGCCCAGCCGGTCGGATCCAGTTGAGCGGCTAAGGCGATGTCCTCGATGCCCAGCGCGGATAAGAATTGCGCGTAGAACTTGGGTTCGATCGCGCCAACGGCGAAAAATCGGCCGTCTTCGCATTCGTAAACGCCGTAGAACGGCGCCCCGCCGGACAACAGGTGCTTGCCGCGACCGGACCACAGCCCGCTATTCAGTTCAGCGAGGTGGATCGCGGCAAGCAGGGCTGCGCCGTCGACGATGGCGCCGTCGATCACCTGCCCTTTGCCGGTGCGGGTCCGTTCGAAGAGCGCCATCATGATTCCGAGGGCGGTGACCAGCGACCCGCCTGCCAGGTCACCTACGTAGGCCAGGGGGGTGACAGGCTTTTCGGAGCCGATGGTGCCGAGGTTGCCGGCTACCGCCGTGTAGTTGATGTCGTGCCCGGCCCGGTCGCTGTATGGCCCATCCTGGCCCCATCCGGTCAACCTCGCATAGATCAGCCGGAGGTTTCGCCCGCACAGTACGTCCGGGCCCAGCCCGCGCCGCTCCATGGTGCCGGGACGGTTGCTCTCCAGCAGCACGTCGGCGTGGTCGGCAAGTCGGGCGATCACCTCGGCACCGCGGGGCGCGCGCAGGTCGATGGCCGCTGAGCGCTTGCCCCGGGACAGATTCGCGGCCGGATCGAAGGGGAGCGGGACGCCCGGTCGTTCGACGGTGACGACATCAGCGCCGAAGTCCGCGAGCAGCATGGAACAGAACGGGCCCGGCCCGAGCGCGCTGAGGTCGAGGACCCGCACTCCGCTCAGCGGGGGAGCTTCGGTCGAAATCGGGGAATCGCCTGTCACGCCATCAAAGTATCAAACAAAGTTTGGTTGTGTGGTCGGACGACGGCGCGTAGGTTCGCGCCGATGAGACCTGGGACGAAGTCGGACGATCCCCGGGGCAGCCGAGCGCAGTCCCACGCGAGCAACCCGACGAGCGTCGAGGCGTATCGAGCGCTGCTCACGCAGCGATTGCGTGCGGAAGGCGCGGTCGGTGCCGACGCTTCCGAGCACGCGGAGTTGGTGTTCAACCTCTCTCGGCTGCACACCCGAATCTCGCAGGACTTCGAGGTCTTGCACCGGCGGCGTGGGTGGACGTGGGCGGGCTTTCGGATCATGAACGTGCTGTGGGTGTTCGGCACTGTTGAGCAACGCGACGTGGCGCGGCTGTCGGGCGGATCGCGCGCAGCGATCTCGAGTGCGCTGAACCCTTTGGAGCGCGACGGCCTGGTGAACCGCGCCAGAGACACCCACGATCGGCGGCTGGTCCGGCTGAAGTTGACCGAGCGAGGACGGACGGAGCTACGCGATGCGATCCGCGAACAGGCCGACCGCGAGCGGCAGTGGCTCTCGGTCCTGGATGCGTCCGAACAGCGCTTGCTCAGCCGCCTTTTGGCCACCGTCGCGGATCGGCGGACCCCCTAACCAAATGTCGATTGTTAAAACCTTGACATATTCGTATGCTGCAGGGCATGAACATGCGAACCCTGATCCAGCACAGCAAGGGCAAGACAAGCCGGCAGGCTCATCGCGACCTGCCGGACTCGAGTTCAAACGGGACGTTGCTCAAAGACGACGAACTGACCCGGCATGGCTTCGACGGACGTGAAGCGGTTCTGTATCGCTCCAACGACCCGACGGTCTTTCGCACCGAAGGCCGCTTCAAGTCCACCTCGGCGGTATTGACCGATATCAAGACCGACGACCTCACCGACGCCCGGGGCGCAGCGCAGCGGCTGTACTACAACGCCGACGCGACGATCTGGCTATCCCGGCGGTCCGAACCGATGCCTTTCTACCGGCGCAACGTCGACGGCGACGAATGCTGGTTCGTGCACCGCGGCGCGGGGACAGTCGAGACCGAATTCGGGCCGATCAGCTACGAGCAGGGCGACTACGTCGTGCTCCCGAAGGCCGTCACCCATCGTTGGGTGGTCGATCCCGGTGAGACCACGCTGTTCGGCATCGAAACAGTCGGCGAGTTGCGGGCGCCGACGTACGTCGGCCTGGGCCGGCACGCTCCATTCGACCCAGATGTCGTGCGCGTACCCGAACCGGTGCCGGTGACATCCGACCAGCATGAGTACGAGATCGGGGTCAAGTACGACGGCGAATATTCATCGATCTACGCCGCCTCTCACCCGTGCGATGTAGAGGGGTGGAAGGGCGACTACTTCCCATTCGCATTCAACATTCGCGACTGGAACGTGATCATGTCCGACAGCCTGCACCTCCCGCCGTCGATGCATTGCTTCCTTGTGGCAGAGGGCATCAACATCATCAATCTGCTGCCACGACCGTTCGAGTCGGTCCAGGGTGTCGAACGCATCCCGTGGTTCCACCGCAACGCCGATTATGACGAGATCGCGCTTATTCACGGCGGCAAGTCTCTCGGTCGACCGTTGAAGGCCGGCCTGGTCAGTCACGATCCGCAGGGCATCCACCACGGCTTCCCTGATCGGGCCCGGATCAAGTCCCGGCGGGAGTGGGAGCAGCACCCGCGCATCGAGTGGGAAATCATCATGGTCGAGGCCTCGCGCCCACTGAAGCTCGACCCCGTGCTGCAGGGCTGACCTCTCGCCGTCTTGACGAGCCACGTCACACCCCTGGCCTAGACGTGACGCAAGACATATGGCATCGTGGCCAATTAATACCGAACAGTGTTTGACCACGGTGACGGTAGTGACGAAGCTGTCGACCTTTGGGGAGCTATGCGATGACCTCTGCACGTACTGACCGCGACCTCGCCGCGCTGCTGGAGTCTTACGATCCGTTCGATCGCGACCACGTCGAGTGGAAGTACGACGCGTTCGCCTACGCGCGGCAGCACTGTCCGGTGGTGCGAACCGAGACCGAGCTCACCGGGCCGATGTGGATGATCACGCGCTACGAAGATGTCCGGCGAGTGCTCGAGGATCCAGAGACGTTCTCCTCGGTGGGCGGATCGCCGGCACCCGCGCCGGTGCGGTTGGGTCCGCTGGATTCCGACCCGCCCGAGCACACCGGCTTCCGCGCGCTGCTCAGCCCATACCTGACCCGCAAGTTCGCGCTGACATACGCCGACGAGATGCGCAAAACCGCCAATGAGCTGATTGACGGATTCATCGAAAACGGCAAGGTCGAGTTGCTCAGCGAGTTTGCGAGCCCGTTCGTCTCCCGCATCTTGGCGCGGATGGTGTTCAACGAGAACGACATGTCCAAGATGGAACGCGCAAAAGAGATCGTGTACCGGGTCACCGAGGACGGCACCGAGGAGTCGTTCATGAACCTCGGGATGCTTTCGGCGGAGTACTTGTTTGCGGCGATCGAGAATCCGCCGGAAGAAGACGGCATCCTGCGGGCGCTGGCGACCGGGACTATCAATGGCGAGCGGTTGACCAACGAGCAGGCACTCGGTGCGATCTCGGTGTTGTTCCTCGGTGGGCTGGACACCACCCGGTCTGCGATCGGCGCCATCGCGATGTACATGGCGCTCAATCCCGAACTCGAGCAACGGGTCCGAGACCCCCGTTGGGTGCGCAACGACATGGACGAGTTCATCCGCCTGACGTCGCCGGTGGGGACGTTCGGCCGCACCGTCATGAAGGACACCGAGATCGCCGGGTGCCCGGTCAAAAAGGGCGAGCGCCTGCTCATCCGGTTCGATTCGGCCAACCGTGACGACGCCAAGTTCCCCAATGCCGACCAGTTGCAGTTCGATCCGCCCCGCGGTGGCAACGCCGGTTTCGGCCTCGGAATCCACCGTTGCATCGGCATGCACCTGGCCCGGGTGGAAATCGCCATCGCGTTCGAGGAATTGCTCGCCCGCGTCACCAACTTCCGGCTGGACGCAGACTCGGCCGACCTGAAGTGGGTGCCCGGAATCGCCAACTACCCGGACCGTGTTCCGCTGATTTTCGACAAGGTCTAGACACTCGCTGTCGATCCCTTTTTCCCACAACATCTTTCAACGAGGAGAACCCTATGACCGGACGCGTCGAGGGCAAGGTCGCACTGATCACCGGCGCCGCTCGCGGGCAGGGGCGCAGCCACGCCCTGCGGTTGGCCGACGAGGGCGCCGACATCATCGCGCTCGACATCGCCGCCCAGGTTGAGTCTGCGCCCTACCCGTTGGCCACTCCTGCCGATCTGGACGAGACCGCGCGCGAAATCAAAGCTCGAGGCCGACGCGTGGTCGCTCGCCAGGTCGACGTTCGCGACGGCGAGGCATTGACAGCGGCAGTCAGCGAGGGGGTGAGCGAACTCGGCCGTCTGGACATCGTGTCCGCCAACGCCGGCATCCTCTCTATCGGTCCATCATTTGAACTGACGGAGCAGACCTGGACAGAGATGATCGACATCAATCTCAGCGGATCGTGGCGGACCACCAAGGCGGCCATTCCACACATGATCGCTGCCGGAAACGGTGGATCCATCGTGCTGACCAGTAGCATCGCCGGCCTGATCGCCCAACCCGGACTAGCGCACTATGTCTCGGCCAAGCACGGCGTCGTTGGGCTGATGAAGACACTGGCACTTGAGTTGGCGCCGTTCAACATTCGGGTCAACAGCGTCCACCCGACCAATGTCGACACTGACATGATCCAGAATGAGCCGACATACCGCGTGTTCCTCCCCGATGACCCGAATCCCACCCGGGAGAAGTTCGCGGTACCGGCTACCGAGATGAACGCACTGGCCATTCCGTGGATCGAAAGTATCGACGTCACCAATGCGGTGCTGTTCTTGGCCAGCGATGAAGCTCGCTACATCACGGGGGTGTCGCTGCCGATCGACGCCGGTGCCTCCATCAAGTGAGTGCCACGACGATCCGCTCGAGCGCCTCCAGTGTTCGACGGGTCCGGTGTTGGTCAGAGTAAAAACCGGCGTCGACGGCAAGTCCCCACAGCAGGTCGACCAGGACCTGCGTGGTGGCTTCGGTGTCGATGTCGGCGTCGACTTCGCCGTCGCGTTGCGCCGCTGCCAGTGCCGCAGCAAAGTGCTCGCGTACCGCGACCAGAGGCTGCATGGCCTGGTCCCGCAGGTCCGGGTGATGGATCGCGTCGGCCGTCGACGTGACGAAGAAGCGCACGAAGGTCTGGTCAATCCGGATGGTCGCCACCGCACGGTCGAAGACCGCCACGATCCGGCGGTCGATCGAACCGGTCTGGCAGAGCGCCGGGCCGAGGATCTCCGAGATCACCACCTCATGCACGGATGCCAAAGCGGCCCGGTACAACTCGATCTTGCTCGGGTAATAGTTGGCGATTGCGTTGCGGGTGAAGCCGGCTTCCTCGGCGATCTGTCGAAGGCTGGCACGGTCGAATCCTATGGTGCTGAACACATCTCGGGCACTGTGCAGAATCTTGAGCCGGGTTTCGGCTCCGTCGGCGCCCAACGGACGGCCGGGTCCGCGGCGAGCGCCAGGTTGAGTCATCCCAGCAACTTTACGACGTGCGGGAGGCAGTGATGACCAATCACGCAGAGAGCCTGGCGACCTACGACGCGATAGTGATCGGCGCCGGGGCCGGCGGAATGGCCGCCGCGGCCCGGCTGAACGCCAGCGGCTTCACGACCCTGCTGGTGGAAAGATACGACCGTGTCGGCGGGCGGGCTTCCACCATTGATGTCGACGGATTCCGGGTCAACACCGGTGCCTTGATCATCGAGCTCGGTGGTGAAAACGCCAAGCTGTTCAAGGATCTCGGCCTCACCATCAACGCGCGGACGCCCAAACGGCCCCTGGTGCTGCGGCTGGGCCGCTGGAATGTGCCGATGATGAGCGGGCTGACGGGCCTGATTTTTCGCGCGCTGCTCGCGCTGGTCGGCGCCGTCGCTCGCCGCGCGCCACGGATGCGTCCGCAACGCGGTATCAGCACCGCGCAGTGGCTGTCCCGCATGCGGGCCGGGGCGTTCGTCCATGGGTTGGTTCGCAACCTCACCAGCGCGATGTTCGCCGCCGAACCCAGCGATGTCGAGGCAGCCGTATTCTTCGACTACCTCACCAAGCCCAAGGCGCTCGACACTTATGCCATGCATCCGGAGGGCAGCATCGGACCGTGGCGGCAGCTGGCAGATCACTTCGAGCACAGCGGCGGCACGCTCTGGCTTAACAGCCAGGCCGTCGCGTTGACATTCGACGATTCGGGTCGGGTCGACGGTGCCACGATCCGCCGGCCCGACGGGACGGTCCACGTCAGCGCCCGCGTGGTGGTCAGCAACGCCGGACCGGTTGCGACGGTACGCATGTGCGGCGACGCCAACCTGCCCGGTGGTTACGGCGAACATGTTCGGGCACAGTCGAATCCGAGCACCCTGATCACCGTGAATTTCGCCAGCGAGCAGCCGTTGGGCTCGGTCACCGGCCTGGTGTTCTTCGGCCCTACCCGCCGGCTGGCCTACGCCGCCAATCTCACCGCGACATGTCCGGAGATGGCGCCCGCAGGATGGAACCTGTACGCGGCGGCCTCCACGCCGCACCCCGCGACCGGCGATTTCGACGTCGACCACGAGGTCGCGTTGCTGAAAGCGGATCTGCACGAACACTTCCCGGGCTTCGGCTCCGCCCGCATCTTGTCGGTCGAGATTTGCGCAGGGGAGGACTGGCCCGCACAGCGAGCCATCGCCGGCCGCGATCTGCCGCAAACGACCCCGATTGCAAACCTTTTCAACGTCGGGGACGGCGTGCGTGAGTGGGCCACGGCAGGCCAGAGCGGCTGCGTGCAATCCGCACGCTTGGTGACCGAGCGAATCCGGGCCGCGATGTCGCCCTCGGCGCAAAGCGTCACCCGCGCCTGACTCCGGCACCCAGTGGCCGGTCGTGTCACCGTGACGACAGCGCCGGAATGTGTCCGGTCATCCCGCCGTCGACAACAAGAACCTGACCCGTGATCATCGCGGAGGCGTCGGAGGCAAGGAAGACCGCGACGCGGGCGATATCCGCCGGTTCGGCGAGCCGACCCACTACCTGGCCCTCGATGATCAGCCGGCGCAGTTCGTCAGAGACGTTCGCGCGCGCAGCCGGCGTATCGACAACGCCCGGCGCGATCGCATTGCAACGCACACCTGACGGACCGTATGTCGTCGCGATGATGCGCGTCAGTGACTCAATGGCGCCCTTCGCCGACGAGTACGCGACCTGGCGGGTGGAGCCCGAGCGCCCTTTGACCGACGAGGTGTAGATGATGCTGCCCCGGCCGGCTTCGATCATGTCCGGCAGGGTGTGTTTGGCACTGAGCATCGATCCGCGGGCCGCAACGGCGAATGCGCGGTCCCACGTCGCGACCTCCAACGTGAGTAAGTCGTTGTCGCGGTCGAAGATCGAGACATCGGCGGCGTTGCTGTGCAAGACCGTGACGGGCCCCAACCGGGCGCGCACGACCGGCATCGCGGCGGCCCAGTGTTCTTCGTCGGCCACATCGAGCCGCAGCGCGAGGGCCCGCCCACCCGTTCGCTCGATCGCTGCGGCAACGGCTTCGGCGGAGTCGATGTTGATGTCGGTGACCGCGATTGCCGCTCCCGCCTCGGCCAGCGCCTGCGCGCTGGCCGCGCCGATCCCGGACGCGGCGCCGGTGACAAGCGCGACCCGGCCGTCGAGCTCGCCGCTCATGCTTGGTGGACGCTCAAATCGCGGCCTTTGAGGTATTGGCGCAGATCTTCGATGAATTGCGAGTAGATCGCCCGGAAGGTCGCGGTCATCGTCTCGAGAGCAGCTGGCTCGCAGTCGAACTCGCCGTACCACTCGAGAAATGTGGTGTTCGAGTCGGTCACTGGCAGCACGCGGATGGTGCCGCGGTAGGTAGACACCGGAAAAGGTATCTCTTCGGCGAAGTCGTAGGAATAGCTGCGGGCGGGTGCGTCATAGCGCACCAGCCGTTCGCGGGCGGTGCCGCCGCCGGGCTCCAGCGTGAGGTTGCGCACCGAACCCACCGCGCCCGGTCCGGCACCGTTCTCGGGCGTGCTGGACCGAACCATCGTGACCCAGGCGGGCAACCCGTGGAAGTCGCCGATCACCGACCACACGGTGTCGACGTCGCTTTCGATGATGGTGCTGACGTAGGCAAGGCTCATGCAACCCTCCGCTCAAACCAAACATTGGTTGATTTAAAATTCAATCATAGCTGCGGTCGACCGGGCTACGCCTAATGCCGACGCTATAGCAGCGCCGAGCCGCCAGATGGCCCGACCGCACCCTCATCAGGGCAGGCGGTGGCCAAGGCGGCCGGGCATGTGGTTGTATAGAGAACCAATTGCCGTTTGGTTCGGTAGATAGGCGGATGGAGTATGAAAGCGCTCGTCATCGGCGGGAGCGGCGCAACCGGCGTCCCGGTGCTGCAGGGACTTCTGCAACGGGGTCACGACGTGACCATGCTGCACCGCGGCGTGCACGAGCCGGCCGACCTGCCGGACGTTCCGCACATCCACGCCGACCCACACTTCGCCGAATCGATCACCGAGGCGGTGGGCGACCAGTCCTTCGACATCGTGCTGGCGATGTACGGGCGAGTCGCTGCGATCGCGGAGGTGTTCGCCGGACGGTGCGGGCAGCTGATCAGCATCGGCGGGGTGCCGGCCTACCGCGGTTGTCTGCAGCCCGAAACCGTCACGCCCTACGGCATGGCGCTCAACGCGCGTGAGGATGGCCCGCTGGCCGACGGCACCGAACCGGTGCCGCGTTTCGCCAAGCTGATCCGGTCGGCCGAGCGCGCCGTCCTGGATCGGGCGGCGTCCGGCGCGTTCCGCGGCACGGTGATCCGGTACCCCGCGATCTACGGCCCACGCAACCTGGTGCCCTGGGAATGGTCGGTGATGCGCCGTATCCGTGACGGCAGGACCCGAATGATCCTGCCCGACAACGGTTTATGGATCATCTCCCGGGCCGCTGGGCGTAACGCCGCCGAGGTCGTGCTCGGCGCCGTCGACAACCCCGACGTCGCCAACGGCCAGGCCTACAACGCCGGCGACGACGACCAATACACCGTGCGTCAGTGGGCCGAGGCGATCGCTCAGATCATGGCCGGTGAGCTTGAATTCGTCGGCATTCCCGGCGAACTCGCGGGTTCGGCGCTGATCGAGCTGTTGCCTCCGACCGGGCGGCCGCACATCCTGCTGGACACCAATAAGGCGAAGCGCGAGCTGGGCTACCGCGAGGTCATATCCGCTCGCGACGCGATGGTGGAGGCCGTAGAGTGGCTCGAGGCGCACCCGGTCACCAGCGAGGACTACCCGCTGTATCCGGCGAGGTTCGATTACCCGGCCGAGGACCGACTGATCGAGGCCTACATGCAGGCCGTCAGTTGGGTGCGAGACCAGGCCCCGGACGAGGCGCCGGACGTGCGTCACCCGATGCCCCATCCGAAGACCGTTGCCGTTGGCCGTGACCAGGACGGCCGCTGATTTCTTGCAGGAGGAACCCATGACGACCATGTGGCGTCGTTTTCAGGACATGGTCGGGATCGAGTACCCGATCGTGCAGGACGGCATGGGCCCGTCGCCGACCACTTTGCTGGCCGCCGCGGTGTCAGCGGCCGGCGGGCTGGGCACCGTCAGCTGTCCTTCCATCGTGAACAGCTCAGAGCAGTTCCTCCGCGAGGGATTCCGCGCGGCGATCGAGCACGTGGCGTCCAGCACGGACCGTCCGTTTGCCGTCAACGTCCCGGTCGGCCGGACGGCCAGCGGCGAGCTCCTGCTGGTCAGCCGCATCTGCATCGACGAGGCCATCGCAGTCAAACGCGACGGCGGACGGACCGGCGACCAGCTGAGGGCCATCGTCACCTCGGCCGGCTTCGCCGGTGAGTTCGGCGCAGCCATCCGGGAATCCGGCCTGGTGCACATGGCCAAGGTCGGGTCGGTCCGGCACGCGCTCAAGGCCGCCGAGAGTGGTGCCAACGTCATCATCGCTTCGGGCTACGAAATGGGCGGGCACACGCACGCCAAAGGGGTGCACACCATGGTGCTGGCCCCGCAGGTGATCGACGCGCTTGACATCCCCGTCGTGGTATCCGGCGGGATCTGCGACGGCCGCGGGCTGGCCGCCGTGCTGGCGATGGGTGGCGCCGCCGCCGCAATGGGCACCCGGTTCATCGCCACCCAGGAGCACCAGTGGCACGCGGCGTACAAACAGCGCATCGTCGACGCGAAGGAGTGGGAGGATGTCGTTTACGGCGGCATCTACGCCCCGATCCGTGGCCTGCGCAACAAGGGTTTGGAGCTCATGGAGGACGTGCGAAAGACCATGTCTCCCGAGGACTTTCAGGTGTGGGAGGAAGAGCAGATCCGCAAGGCCCAGCGCGAGGGCGACGTGGTCGACGGCCTGATGGTGGCCGGTCAGGTGTCCGCGGCCATACACGACATCCCGACGGTCGCCGACCTGGTCGGGCGGATCGTGACCCAGGCGCGCGGACTGTTGGGCGAGGCAGGGGTGGCGCTGGGAGAACCTGCATGCCGGTAACCGAGACCGTCCACGATAGCGGTCGACTGGCGGGTGTCGCGGAACTGGTCGTTGAAAGCCCGCCCGTCAACGCCTATTCGATCGGCGACCTGGCCCAGCTGACCGAACTGTTGCGCAGCTACGAGCGTCGCGAAGAAGTCCGGGCCGTGGTGTTGCGAGCGCAGGGCAAGGGGTTTTGCGGCGGCGGTGACGTCAAAGAGGTGCAGAGCCTACCGGGATTCGACGGCATCCTCGGTCAGGCTCGAGGGTCCCAGGACACCAGCGTGGCCATTGCCGAGTGCGCGGTTCCGGTCATCGGCTGCATACACGGCTACTGCGTCGGCCTGGGGGTGCTGCTGGCCGGCACCTGCGATGTGCTGATCGGTTCCCGGGGAACACGATTCGTGCTCGCCGAGGCGGACAACGGCGCTACGACCGGCGCGGTGCAGGCGCTGGGCCTGCTGCCGGAACGCCGGCTGCGTTCGGCGATGTTCACCTGCGAGCCGTTCGACATCGCCGAGTTGCACAGTTATGGCAGCGTGTACCACGTGGAAGCGACGGTCGAGGCCGCGCTGGCCAGAACCTACGAGGTCGCGGCGACGATCGCGGCCAAAGCGCCCCGGGTGATCAGGGCCCTCAAGTTGACGCTCAACAACACCGCGGGCCGTGACTTGCGCCGGCTGTATCGGCAAGAACTGAGCTACACCTTCGAGCTGAATATGCTCGGTGACAGCAGCAAAGCCCGCCAGACCTTTCTGGACGGCACCCGCGACAGCTATATGAGCGACACCTCCGCGTCGTCCTCGTGATCGCGCGGCGGTCGGAGTCAGTTCCCGTCGCCCATCATGCGGCCGACCAACGGCAACCACATTCGCCGCGGGGCGTGGCTACCCACCCAGGCGAAGGCGCGAACGCTTCGGCGCGGGATGACGACGCGTTTGCTCTGTGCGAGCGCCCGTAACCCGGCCTCGGCGATCTCGGCAGGCTCGGCCATCAACGCGCTCGGGGTGCGGCTCTCGGTGCCGAGCATCCCCGCCACCTCGGAGAACTCGGTTCGCACGCCGCCGGGACACAACCCGGTGACCGTCACCCCGTGGCGCCCGAGCTCCCAGTGCAGCGCTTCGGCCAGCGAGGTCACCGCCGCCTTTGTCGCGGCGTACGCCCCGAAGTTCGGCATCGGCTGGTTGCCCGCCATCGATGAGACCAGCAGAATCGCCCCTTCACCCCGCGCCACCATCGCGGGAGCGAGCGCCCGGGTGAGCAGGAAGGTTCCCTCGACGTTGGTGCGGATCAGCTCCTGGATCCGCCCGGGGTCGGCGTCGATGAACGGTCCGCCCATCCCGAACCCGGCGCATGCCAGCAGCACGTCGATCTCCAAACCGGACTGCGCCAGGTCCGCGAGCAGTCCGGCGCGGCCGTCGGGATCGCTGACATCGGCGGCGATCACCTCGATGCGCCGCCGGCCGCCGGCGGACAGCTCGCGGGCATACGCCGTCAGCCGATCACGCCGCCGCGCCACCAAGATGGCGTCATGGCCGCGCGCAATCAGGCCGCGCGCCAGTTCCGCGCCGATGCCTGAGGACGCGCCGGTGATCAGCGCCGCCGCGCCGCTTCGGGGAGATGGGATCGCCATCGTCTCGCTCAGCTCAGTAGCAGCGCGTCCGCGCCGGTGTCCGCGACGATCGATGCCGAATTGGTGAACATCTGCGCCCACATCTGATCACCCCGCTCGGTCTGCTGCAGCGTCATCGACACCGCGATCGTCAGTAGGAACGGATACAGCGAGCTCACCCGGTAGCTGTCTTGGCACTGGGCGAAGGAAAAGTCGTCGACACCGGCCGCCCGCAGTCCGTCGTGATACAGGTGCAGCAGGCGGTCCTGGTGCGCGCGGCGCTCGTCGACGCCCAGGCACGACCCCAGGTAGATCGCCACGTCAAGCAGAGGTGGCCCGAGCCGGGCGCCCTGCCAATCGATCACTAAGACCGGTGGCGCTCCGCCGAGTCGGGCGAACATCATGTTGTCCAGCCGGTAGTCGCCGTGGGCTATCACGAACGGCGGACCCCACAGCCGCCGTGCACTGCCGGCCGCGGCGGGAGCCAGCCGCTTGGCCAACTCCAGATGAGTGGGGTCGACCCGGTTGTGGAATCGAGCGACGAACGCCTCGATCAAGGGTTCGACGGCGGCGAACAACAATTCGGTGCGCGCGAGGCCGGCCCACGGCAGCTCGGCCAGGCCCGGGTCATTCCAGATCGGTGCCTGCAGCCCGGGCAGCGCTCCGATTGCCAGTTCGGCCTGTGTCAGGGTTCCGCCGCCGACCATGTCGCCGACGTCCGAGGTCGCCTGCAGATCTTCGAGCACCAGCGTGAACCGCCCGCTGTCCGGCTCGACGTCGCCCCAGTAGATGGCAGGTATCGCGGCACTGAGTCTGGGCGCAACCTGCTGATAGAAGCGAACCTCGGATTCGTAGATGCCCATCGCCGCACCCATCTGCCGCGAACTGGCATCTGCCGAGGGCAGTTTCACGATCAGCGAGGCCGGACCGGCGGCGCCACCGGCGTACCCCAACTGTGCGCGAGCAACGAACCCAGCCTGCCCGGTACCGATCACCCGGGCATCGACCGAGCCCACCGCGTCCTGCGCTCCGAGGGCGCCGCTGGTGCGCAACACCTGTGTGAACCATTGCGGCGTCAGCTCGTCGGTCGTGTCGACGATATGTGTCATCGGACTTCCTTACTGTCGGCGCCGGCCCACAGGGGTCGAACGACGTCGGGTTCGCACCGCTCGTCGACGATCCACTTCACCATTCGACGCATCGGCTCGATTCCGTCTTGTGGCAGCGACACGCTCGGGTCGGCCGCGTACCCCAGCGACACCAGGCGCTGAGCTCCGTGCAACGGAAGTTGCTCCCGCAGCTGAGCTTTGAGCGACTCGGGATAGATGCCAACGGTCTGGGTGTACGCGTTGATCCCGCGGATCGCGTCTGCCGGATCGTCGATGGGCACGATGTTGGCGACCCGGCCCGACAGCCGTCCCGAAAAATCGACCGGCTCGTCGAGCTGCGACACGATGACGGCCCCCTTGCCGCCCCGGCCGCCGATGACCCGGTACCAGTCGGGGCTGGACCGCAGCGCGTCGATCTCGGCGACGAGTTCTGGATCCGACCATTTCGCAGGCGTGCTGAGGTGCTCCGGCAACCGCTGCAGTTGTGCATAGATCGCCTCACCGAGCCGGTTGGCAAGCTCGAGCCCGTCGGGATCGGTGCCACTGGCCACGTAGACAACGCGCGCGTTGACGCACCCGAGCTGGTTGAGGGCACCGATGTCGGTGGCCGTACGCAACGCGACATCGACGAACGCCTCCTCGGACGCGAAAGCCTGCGGCCCGATGATCGTCGCGCTGCGTTTCGGATCGAGCGAGATCAGCTCGAGCCCCGGCTGGACATAGCGGAGCACATGGGTGACCGAGGCGAGCCCGCCCCAGGCGATGATCTTCTCAACGCCGGCGGGCTGGAAGAGCCGCTCCTCGAACCCGGTATCCCCACCCTTCCAGTACGCGACGGACAAATGACGGGTGATCGGGTGCGCCGGGTCGAGCTCGCGCATCGTGCGGGCGATCGCAAGCGCGGTCAGCGGATCGTTGGACGGGGTTTTGATGATCGCGTCCGAGCGCCCGACCGCGTTGCGGATGATGCTCAGCGCCGCGATCAGTGGGCTGTTGCCGGCGATGATGTGTACGGTGCGGGCGCCGAACGCCCGCACCGACGCCGTCCGGCCGTCGGCCATCACCCGAGGGACCCAGCCCTCGAGGTAGGGGATCCCGACTGTGGTCTCGGCAAGTTCGCTCACCGCGGCGGCGCTGAACAGAGCCGGCAGCTGTTCGAACGATGAGCGGACCAGCGGAGGGGTCATGTCGGAGAACTGCGCGGAGAGCTCCAGCGCCTCTTGCATGTGGGCATTACGGGGCAGCGTCAGCGCGTCACCGAGGGCCGCCAGGTAGGCGACGATCTCGCTGAACGGCAGGTCCTGAACCTCGCGCAGTCGGCTGGGGTCCGACAGCTCCAAAGAACCCAGCAGGCGATGCGGGTCCGGTGCGCGAAAGGTGGCGGTGCCGCTGCGGCCGCCGAAAGTTACGAGGTCGTCGTCGATCAACTGCCCGCGGATGATCGCGGGTGCGGCGAATCCGGTCATGGTGTTGTTCATGGTGTTGTTCATGGGTGGACGGTCACGAGTTCGCCGGTGAGAAATTCCAGCGCCGCGCGGTGCGCGTCCTCAGCGGCCACGCAGGTGATTTTGTCGTCTCCGTTGTGTTTGTCGCTGTAGCGCTCGATGGTCGGCGCGGCGTGGGCGGTGGTCCGCCCACATCCGCATGGCTCGAAGCTGAGGGTGAACTCGTCGCCACTGACGAAACCGCCCCAGTAGGTGGCGGCGAGCAGATCGAATACCGCCATCCGCCCGGTGTGCTCGCCGGTCCGCGGGAACGGCGCTCCGTCGACAGGATCGAGGACAAACGGGATGATCCACGGTTCGAAGTGGTAGCGGCCGCGTTCGCACATCTTGTTGAGCGCGGTGATCTCCGACATCACGTAGCTGTGCTGGATGTGTTCCACGCCGGAGAACCGCCGGACCGTCTCCTCCCAGTCATCTGGGACGACCTGGCCCTTGGCGCCACCGCCCGTGGTGATGAGCGAATCGGAGGCGAACACGTTCTCCAGGCCGGCGTCGAGTCCGGCCTTGGAGATGTTGTACAGCACGTTCCAGGTGGCCAGCATCCAGATCCGGCGTCCGCGCATATCCCGGCTGATCTCGTTGATGAATTTCGGCAGCGATTCCGCCATCTCGCGCTGCTCGCGTTCGAACTCCTCCCGCCGCGCCCGCAACGCGGGGCTGATCTCGAGCTTGGCGAGCTCGCCGCGGGCCGCGGCGGCGCGTACCCGTCCGGCGAGATAGGCCGCGTCCGAGCTCATCCGCCCCGGGCGCAGCGCATGCAGTCGGTCCTCCGAACCGAGCAGGTGGGGAAGGGCCATGCCGGGAAAGCGGGTGATCGCGCTGCGGCCCGAGCGCCACAGCGGCCAGATCAGCTCGAACCATTCGCCGTCGTGGCGGCCCCCCACGCCGAGCGGGTCACTGTATTGGAACAGTCCGCACCGCGACGCCCGGCCCATCTGATCCCACTCGTGTGTCGAGCGCGGCAGAAACGACATCGTCCCCGTGGTGCCCGAGGAGTGCACGGCCCGCAGGGGCGTGGCCGCCTCCAGTGTGTCGAGCCAGGCATCAATCGTCTCGCACTCGGAGACGTCGACGCTGGCGAGGTCGATCGTGGTCAGCCGATCAAGCCAGCGGGTGAGTTCGGTGAACCGACTCCGCACCAGCAGCGCGGCCGGGTAGGACTTGTACACCGTATGCTGGAACAGCAGCGGGACAACGTCATTGAGCTGACCGACCGCGTCGACCTCGGCTTCGTCGGCGAGCCGGGTGAGCGTCGCAACGGTGTGACGGAGCTGGCCGAAGCGCAGCTGCAGTGCCTCCAGCTGCAGAGCAGCGAGCTCGTCGACCGGCACATGCTGCATCGCGTGCCATGAATGGCCGAAGAACTCGGCCGGGGCGTTGGCGAACTGCCGGGCGTCCGCCGCGACGGTCACGACGCGTCAGCCCGAGAGCTTGCCGCGACCGATGTCGTCGCTTGTGGTCGCTCCCGCCATGCCGCGAGCAGCGCCGCGTTCTGCCGGGGAGTGGACCCGTATGTGGTGACCTCGTCGGCGCCGGCGTCGATGAAACGCTGCAGCGACGTTACGCACTCGGAGACGGTGCCGACCGCGCTGCAGTCGGTGATCCAGCTCCACGGCAGCACCGATGCCGGCCCCAGCATCTCGTGCCGGTGGAACGTCAGGTCCGCGGCGCGGTTGAGGTTGTGGAACTGCTCGTGGTTGCGCATGCGGTTGACGGTCTCCAGATCCCAGTGGTTCGCGGTGGCCAGGACGTCGCCGTACAGCGGGTATTGGAGATAGGTCACCAGTCGCCCGGCCGATATGGACTTGGTCTCGATCTCGTCCATGTCTGGGGCGGTCACGACCGGGGCCACGATGCGGATTTCTGCGGGGTCGCGACCAATCCGCTCGCAAGCCGTCCGGATGCGCTGGACCGCGTCGGCGACGGCGTCGGGGGTCAGCATGGGCGGCAGGATCACCCCGTCGAACGCCTCGGCCGCCGCCGCCGCACCGCGTTCGTGGCAGAAGCCCGCGATCCAGATCGGCGGTTGCGGTCCCTGATAGGTCTCGGCGAAAGCCAACGCGGTGAACGAACCGAGTTGACCGGTGTAGGACACCGACTCGCCGGCCCACAGCCGGCGGGTGATCTTCGCGCTTTCCACCATTGCCTTGGTCGTGGTCACCGGGATACCCATGCCGCGGAACGCACCGGCCTCACCGCGGCCGAGCCCGAGCACGAAACGCGGACCGAAACACGAGTGCATCGTGGCGCCGAGTGCGGCCGGCATCCAGGGATGTCGCGTGGTCGGCACGATGATCCCGGTGACCAGCTCGAGGCGGGTCGTCAGCGCACCGATGCCCGCGAGGATGACGTCGGCTTCCTTCAGATCCCATCGTTCGGAGATGAAGACGCGTCGAAAGCCGATCTGCTCGGCGTCGACCCCATCCTGGATGCCCTGAGCCGGGGTCCGGCCTTCGGTCTCGCGCTCGAACTTGCTTCCATCCGAACTCACCGCGCCGGCGATGATGAAGGCGCTGAAATCGTCTGTCACAGGCGGGAGTTCGACGCTGCCGAGCTGTCCCTTATCTGCGGTAACGGTCATCGGTCCGGACTCCTCGCTGAGTATTGAACGTATTTCCGTACCTCATACGGAGTTTCTGTCTCGGACCGTACTGTGTACGGTGTGGGAGTGTCAAGAGAGTCGACGACCCTGCCCGCGAAGCGAGGGCCACGTCCCCGGCTCACCCGCGACGAGGTCCTGTCGGCGGCGCTGCGGGTCATCGACTCGGTCCCGCCTAGCGCCTTCACGATGCGTCGGGTCGCCGATGATCTCGGCGTCGGGGTCATGACCTTGTACGGATACGTACGCAGCAAAGAAGAAATTCTGGAAGGCCTTGTCGCGCGGCTCATGTCAGACCCCCTTCCCACCGCGGGGACGGCGCCGATCTGGGATGAGTGCCTGCGGGCCGAGGCGCGCCATCTGCACGGTGTCGGCCGCCGCCACCCGAACCTGGTGATCCTCGTGCTGGGTCAGCACTCGGCGACCCCCGGCTTGTTTCGTCTGCGTGAGCGGATGCTGACCGCCCTGCTGGACGCCGGCTTTACCGAGGTGACCGCGCTGCACGCCCTTGGCGTGCTGTGTAACTACGCGCTCGGCTTCGCGGGAGCGCAGGCGGCGGCGGCGCCGATCGACTTGCCGGAACGCATCCGAGAGCTGCCCGAGACCGAGTTTCCCAGCCTGTCCGGCCTGGCAACGGACTACGCCATCCACCTGGACGACGAGGCCTTCACCTTCGGTCTTGAACTGCTGATGGCCGGTTTGCAGGCGGAACTCGCCAAGGACGGATGACGCTGAGCGGCGGTCGACGGCGCTGAGGCGCGGCCACTGCCGTCCGCGCGGCGCGCGGAGCGAGTTCGACCGGAGTGCCATCGCCGACCCGACGCTAGATCCGGAATCGCGCGCGCCGTCGGGGCATCGACGATCAGCCTCGGCCCACGACCTCGGGTTCCAGCCGAATCGGCAGCGCCTCGGCGTAGCCGCTCAGCACCCGTGGTCCCGGCGTGAATGTTGCCGGCATCGCGAGGTAGCCGTTGACCAGCGGAATCGTCGGATAGTGCCGGACCCGGTCCCGACCGATGCGGTAGTCCGGCAACCGGCGCAACACCTCCTCGAGGAGGATGGCGATCTCCACAGGAGCCAAAAACGCACCGAGGCAGCGGTGCATGCCGAACCCGAATGCCAGGTGTGTGCTGCCACGGTCGCGGTCGAAATTGATCCGCTCGGGATCGGTGAAGGTGGCGGGATCGGCATTCGCCGAACCAAGTGCGAGCCATACCCGGTCGCCCGGTTCGAGGTGCTGGTCGTTGATGTCGACCGGGCGGGCGACCGTGCGGGCGACTCCGGGGCCGGGCGTGAAATAGCGCAGCATCTCGTCGATCGCGGCGGGAATCAGCCCGGGGTCCGCTTGTAACCTAGCCCGCTGGTCGGGGTGCTCGTCCAAGTAGAGGAACATGCTGGCGATCAGCGCAGTGGAGGTGTCAACGCCCCCGTTGAGCAACATGAACACCATCTCGGTGACCGTTTCGTCGTCGATGGGCACGCCCTCGACCTCGGCATTGAGCAGCGCCTCGGTGAGATTGGTCGGCGGGGTGTGCGCCGTCGCGCGTCGCGCCTTGACGGTGGCGCGCAGGTCGTCCAGCAGCCCGGCGAGGTCGCGCGCAGAGCCCGGCTCACGGTAGACGGCCTTGTGCAGGATCGTCGCGTAGTCACTCCATTTCTCCAGCGACAAGCCGAAGTAGTCGAGCGAGACCATCGCGGGCAGCGGGTTGGCGATGTCGTCGACGAAATCGAGCTCACCGGCCTCGACCACGCGGTCGACGATCCAGGACACGATCTCCTGCATGCGGGGCCGGTAGTGCTCCACGGCCTTGCGTGACAGCCACGGTGCCAGCACTTGCCGATAGGCCTGTGACTGCGGAGGATCCATCTCCATCATGCCCATCCGCACCGGGTTGGTCGGCACGGTCACCCCGCCCTTGACGACGGTATCACCAAATGTCAGGTCGCGCCCGCAGACGAAAGTGTCGGACTCCCGCAACACCCGCTTGGCATCGTCGTAGCGGGTGAGGACATAAAAGCCCCCGTGCTGGTCGCTGTGCGCCACCGGGCATTCGTTGCGCATGCTGGCGTAAATCTCTCGCCAGTTCTGCGCAAAATCCTCGGAATGGTGGTCGAACTGCGTCATGGTGATCTCCGGTTATCGACAGGGCCTCTTCGTCCGGCGCCATTGGGATGGACGATACCGATCAGCGTTTGGTAAAACAACATTGCCCTGCCTGCCGAGCGGCTTCGGAGTGAGCATGGGCGCCTTTTACTACCATTCATACGTCGTTTGGTAACTCCGTCGCGATTGGAGCGAAATTGGCCTTCTCCGCCACCGACTGGGTGGATTACCATGCGCAGCACCGCCCGGATGCGCTCGCGCTCGGCTGCGCCGAAGACGGAATCCGAACGACGTGGGCTGAACTCGAGCAACGGGTGGCAGGTCTTGCCGCCACGCTGCGCGGACTCGGCGCCGGTCACGGTGACCGGGTTGCGCTGATCGCCGAGAATCATCCCCGGGTGTTCGAGGTGCAATTCGCGTGCATGCGCCTCGGGGCGCTGTTCGTCCCACTCAACTGGCGCCTGCATACCGCTGAGATCCAAGAGATATGTCTGGACGCTCAGCCACGCATCATTGTTTACGACGGTGTCTGGGCAGAGGTCGCTCTCGAGGTCGCCACCAAGGCAGGGATCCCGCGTCAGCTCTCCTGGGATTGCCCGCAAGGCCCGATCGACTATGAAGATGCGATCTGGACAGCCAGGCCGTTGCGGGCGACGGGTGAGATCACGATGGATGACCCGACCCACATCCTCTATACGTCGGGCACCACGGGAAAGCCGAAGGGTGCCATCTCGACCAACTCGACTTTGGTGTGGCAGGCCCTCAGCGCCGCGCACACCACCGGCTTCTCACAACCCGGCTGCCACCATCTCAACCCGATGCCGTTGTTCCACGCCGGGGGACTGAACGTGATGGCCAATTCGATTCTTTACTTCGGCGGGGCAGTGACGACGATGGCGCGCTTCGACCCCGAGCAGGTGCTGCAGCAGATGCTGAGCCGGCAGCCGCCGATCACGCATTTCGCCGCGATTCCACTGATGTACCAGCGCATCGCCGACCTGCCCGGCTTCTCGAGTGCGAACCTGTCGCACCTTCGGCACGGGGTGATCGCCGGGGCGGTCGCCGGACCGGAGTTGCTACAGCGGTGGGCCGACCACGGTTTTCCGCTTCAGCCTCAGTACGGCGGCACCGAGATGGGGCCGATGGCAACGGTTTTGGACAACGAAAGGGCGAACATCGGCGTCGCCAAGAAGGGGTCGACGGGCCGCGCGGCACCACACACCCAGATCAGGTTGGTCGATTCCGCCGGCCGTGACGTCGAAACCGGGGTGACGGGTGAAATCTGGTTGCGCGGTCCGAGCATCACCGTCGGCTACTGGGGGCAGGACAAGGCCGCATACTTCACCGAGGACGGCTGGTTCAAGACGGGCGACGCCGCCTACCGCGACGTCGACGGCTTCTACTACCCGTCGGGACGCACCAAGGAGATGTTCAAATCAGGCGGCGAGAACGTCTACCCGGCCGAGGTCGAGCAGGTGCTCGCTCTGCATCCGCACGTCGGTGACGTCGCCGTTGTCGGCGTCACCGACGCGACGTGGGGCGAAGTCGGGCTGGCGGTCGTGGTACCGGCCCCGGGCACGGCAGTGACCCTCGACGAGCTCAACGCCTTTGCCGCGCAGCGGTTGGCGCGCTACAAGCTGCCCAAGCGACTGTCGGTGGTGGATCAGTTGCCTCGCAACGTGACCGGCAAGGTGTCCAGGGCGCAGCTCAAGTTGGACTACGGCAGCAATTAAGAGTCGCCCGGCCGCTCCGGCGGTCGTGCCGACGGCCGACATCAGGTCGCGTGCTGTGCCAGTCGTGCGTTGTCCGACGTGCGTGTTCTCCCTTTGCGCACGTCGCGCAGCAGGGTGCGGGCAGCTTGCTGACCGGGCAGGCCGGATACCGAGGGCCCCGGGTGGGTGCCGCCGCCGCTGAGATATAGGCCCGGCACCGGTGTCCGGTAGCCCCCGAAACCCCACGCCGGCCGGAATGGGCCGAGGTGCATCATCGTCATGTCGACGTGGTAGACGTTGCCGGTGGGCACGCTGGTTCGCGCCATCATCTCCGGTGGTGACTCGACCCAGCGAGCGACCTCCAAAGACTCGAAGCCGTCCAGGTAACTCATTGCGTGTTCGACCAGAGCCTTCTCCGTGGCGGCCTTCATGTCGTCCCACCCTTCGGCGGGTTCCAACGGCACCCATCCCGACCACAGGCTCAGACAGTCTTGGCCGGCGGGCGCCAGGGTTGAGTCCATCGCGGTGTTGATCATGCTCGCGTAAGGCAGTGGGTCGGGCAGTCGGCCGCTACCCGCGTCGGTGATCGCCCGGCAGATATCGTCGATGCTTCCCACGACGTGGGTGGGCGTCCGTAGATCGAGTCCGTCGGTGCGCGCGGCGTTGTGCCGCTTCAACTGCAGCTTGCCGCGAAAAGCGACCTGAATCTTGAAGTGTGCGCAGTTGCCGCTACGCGTCGGTATGTGTGAAGCGCGCGCGGCCATGCGTTCTGACAATGCACCGTCCGGTAGCCATTTGTTCAACACCTGCGTCGGCTCGGTCGCCGTCAGCACGGTGCGGGCGCGCAGCTCCGCACCCGTGGTCAGCCGCACGCCGGCGATGTGACCGCCGTCGAGCAGCAGTTCTTGGACGCGGGCAGACGTCTGGACCCGGCCGCCGGCCGCGACCAGTGAGCGTTCCAGCGCTCGTGGCAGCATGCCCATCCCGCCCCGCGGACGTGCCATGCCGACACGCATGATCAGCGGGACGATCAGCAAGTTGATCCCGGTGTGCTCCATGGTGATCGGCGAACCGAAGTTAGCGAGCTGAGCCAGGCCGCTTTGCACTAGCGGATGTTCGAACCGCTCCTGAATCGCCTGGGCGGCCGAAACGGTGGCCAACGAGGCGAGGGTGGGGATACCGCGTGGGCGGCGCAGCTTGCTCGCGGCGCGCAGCACGCTGCCCAGATCGGGTCGCGTCGGATTGGTCGCCATCAGTTCGATCGCGGCATCCGATATCGGCATCAGCTGCTCGATGAGCTGTTCGAAAGTCCGGGCGTCGCGCCGGGAGAAATGTGCTACCTCTGCCACGGTGCGGTCGACGTCGCGCCAGAACGCGAGCGACCCGCCGTCGGGGGCGAGCGCTACGTACGGGGGATCGACGTCGATCTCGTGGTAGCCGTACCGGGCGAGCTCGAGATCCCTGGGAACCGTCGAGGCTCGAAGCGATATGACGTCGTCTGCGCAGGGGCTGAACCAGTGCTCGGGCGCTTCGGGGATCAGGATCTCCGTGGTCGTACAGCCCCCGAGCACATCGCGGCTTTCCAGCACCAGGACGTCCAGCCCGGCTCGAGCGAGATAGCACGCGGCTACCAGCCCATTGTGGCCGCCGCCGACAACGAGGACATCCGCGACGCGCTCTGTGGACAAGGGTCCGCTCACTGACTGTCTCCTCACCACGATGTGTTCGAGCAGCGTGTTGGGAGCTGAGGTTATCAAACAACGTTAGGCTGCTCAATGCCGTCTGGTGGAGGAAGTGTTACGGACGCCGGCCGATACTTTCGGAGTAAACCAATCAGTGTTAGCTTTACACGCTGTGAGTGCGGTCACCTGGCGCTACCAGCCGGGCCGCATCGACTGCCTGCTACCTCACTCGAGAAAGAGAAGGCGAGAACTATGGTCGCGATGACGATCAACGGGAACAAAGTCCACGCGCAGGCAACCTTTGACGTGATCAATCCCGCGACGGGCGACGTGGTGGGTCAAGCGCCGGAGTGCTCCGTCGAGCAACTCAATGACACGCTGGAAAGTGCGCAAGCCGCCGGGCGGTCGTGGCGGCTGGAAGAAGCCGAGCGACGCAAAGCGCTACTGCGGCTGGCGGACGCGATCGCCGCTGCCCACAGCGAACTCGCGACCACGCTGACAGCGGAGACGGGCAAGCCCGCCCCGCTGTCCGCCAGTGAGGTGCAGATCTGCGTCGCGTGGTTGCAGGTTTTCGCCCAGATGGAAATCCCGCGGCGGATCCTGCAGGACGACAGCAGCGCGCTCATCGAAGTCGCGCAGCGGCCCATCGGTGTTGTCGGCGCGATCACGCCGTGGAATTTCCCGCTGGGGCTAGCGATGTGGAAGATCGCGCCGGCGCTGTTGGCCGGCAACACCGTCGTCGTCAAGCCCTCGCCCTTCACCCCGATGGCAACCCTGCTGCTGGGCGAGATCATGGGCGAGGTATTGCCGCCCGGCGTGCTGAACGTGATCTCGGGTGGAGACGATTTGGGACGGGCGCTGGTAGCGCATCCGATTCCCCGCAAAATCACCTTCACCGGTTCGATCGCCGGCGGCAAGGATGTCGCCGTGGCGGCCGGCGCCGACCTCAAGCGGCTGACATTGGAACTCGGCGGCAACGACGCTGCAATCCTGTTGCCTGGCGCCGATCTGGCTTCGGTGATCCCGGCGCTGCTCGGCGTGGCTTTCTTCAATACCGGCCAGGCGTGCGCCCTGCCCAAGCGGATCTACGTGCCGGACGGGGTGTACGCCGAGGCGATCGAGGCCTTCGGAGCCGCAGCATCGGCGATCGCGGTCGGTGACCCGACCGATCCGGCCACGCAAATGGGTCCGCTGTCCACCCGACCGCAGTTCGAACGCGTCAAAGGCCTGGCGCAGGACGCCGTGGCCAACGGTGCCCGGGTCGTCGCCGGTGGTGACGCGATCGACGGGCCGGGCTACTACTTCAAGCCCACCATCCTCGCCGATGTCGCCGAGGGTGTCGCGGTCGTCGATGAGGAGCAGTTCGGTCCGGTGCTGCCGATCCTGCGCTATTCGCGGGTGGACGAAGCGGTCGAGCGGGCCAACGCGACGATGTACGGCCTGTGCGGTTCGGTGTGGGGCTCCGATGAAGTGGCTGCCCGTGAGGTGGCCGAACGCCTCGAGTGCGGTACAGCCTTCGTCAACACCCACGCGGCGCTGCTGCCGACGGTGCCGTTCGGTGGCGCCAAATGGAGCGGCATCGGTGTGGAGAACGGGGTCGACGGGCTGCTGGCGTTCACCGAGCCTCAAGTGGTGCATACCGCACGAGCCTGACGTCACGTCGGACGTGTCACGAAACCTGTTGAGCAACCGCATGGAAGGACATGCTCGATGACCCGAAGTTCCTCGCCGCCCTCACGTGGCGACGTTCAGGTTGACTCGCTCGCTGATGCCCGCGCGTTCACACTCAGCGACGAGGAGGTCGCGCAACTGCTGGCAGAGCAATTCGAGTGCACCTTCTGCTGGACGAACCGCGCTGGCGACCCGGTCGCGCTGACTGAGGCTTTCATTCACGCTGAAGGCGCAATCTGGTTGTGCGCCGAGGAATCCCGGGTTCGCGTCAAAGCGATCATGCGCGATCCCCGCTCGTGCGTGGTCATCTCTTCGATGGGCACCTCGATGGGTCATTCAAAGTCGGTTTCCTTCAAGGGAATTAGCGAGGTCGTCCGGGAACGCGAACGCATTCTGTGGTTCCTGGCCGAGATCGCCCGCCGCTACGACCCGCACGACGAGCAGGCGCAGCAGGCCCATGCTCGCGCAGCCGATCACCCGGGGCGCGTCGTGATCAAGTTCGTGCCCACCGTGCGGACGAATGCCTTCGATGGCCATCGGGCACGTAGGAGAAGGGCGGGCTGACGAAACATGCATTGTTCGTACATCGTTGCCACGACGCCGGCTTCAGACGGTCGTGCCCCCTGGTGACAATGCCGTCGAGGACTTTCCAATTTCCGGTATCGGATTGGGTCGCGCACCACGCTTCGGTTCGGCCGCACGCCATCGCGCTGGCCAGCGCCGACACTGGCGAGCAGGTGAGTTGGGCCCAGCTGGAGCAGCGAGTGGGCTTGGCCGCTGCCGCGCTGCTGGCACATGGACTGCGGCCGGGAGACCGGATCGCCGTCGTCGCCGACAACGCGCCACGGGCGTTCGTGCTGCAGTTCGCCGCGATGCGGGCGGGTGTGGTCATGGTGCCGCTGAACTGGCGGCTGGTCACCGCGGAGATGCGGCACCAGTGCATCGACGCCGCCGTGTCCGCACTGACCCACGACGCAACCTGGGTCGAACCCGCGCGCGACGTGGCCGACGGCGCGGGCGTGCAGACCATTCTCGAGCTGGAGACATTGACCAGCGCCGAGCCCGGCAATGGACTCGTTCCGCTGCCGCCGCAACCCCACGACCCTGACGCCATCACGCACATCCTCTACACGTCCGGCACCACCGGTACGCCGAAGGGAGCGTTGGTCTCGCACGCATCGATGATGTGGAACGCCTTCAACATCCTCACCGCGGCTCAGGTCGCGGCCCCGGCTGTGAACATGCTCAACCCAATGCCGTTGTTCCATGCCGGCGGGTTGAACGTGCTGGCCAACCCGATACTGATGCATGGCGGGCAGGTCACCACGATGGCGCGCTGGAACCCGGCGGCAATCCTGGCTTACATCGGCGAGCAGACCAACGGGGTGACCCATCTGACCACCGCGCCGTCGCTGCTTCAGACCCTCATCGACGATCCGACGTTCGGCACCACCGACTTCGGCACGATGCGCAAGATCGTCCTGGGCGGCGGTACCACCACTCCGCAGCTGCTGCGGGCCTTCCCTGCCAAGGGTGTCGCGCTGCACCCGCAGTACGGCGGCACCGAGACTGGCCCGGCCGCGCTGGTGCTCGAGGAGGGACTGGAGCGGGCGCTGTCGGGGACGTGCGGCAAGCCGGTGCTGCATACCGCGGTGCGGTTGGTCGATCCCGACACGTTGACCGATGTCGCCGACGACGTGGTCGGCGAGGTGTGGCTGAAGGGGCCGGCGGTCACCCCTGGCTACTGGAACCTGCCCAACGAACAGTATTTCGTGGACGGCTGGTTCCGCACCGGCGATGCGGCCCGCCGCGATGCCGACGGCTATTTTTATTTCGCCGGTCGCTACAAGGACATGTACAAGTCCGGTGGCGAGAACGTCTATGCGGCCGAAGTCGAAAACGTTCTCATCGACCTGCCCGAAGTCGCCGAGGTGGCGATCATCGGCGTCCCCGACGCGAAGTGGGGCGAGGTAGGCCTGGCGGTCGTGGTGGCGAGCCCGGGCGCCGACGTGACCCTCGACGCTCTGCAATCTGCGTGCGCGGGCCGCATCGCCCGCTACAAGTACCCCAAACACCTTGACGTCGTCGCGGCGCTGCCCCGCAATGCCACCGGAAAGGTGGCCAAGGCGGCGCTGCGTGAGCACTACCACTCGGCTACGGCAACGCCCGCGCCAACCGACCACGAATCCCTGGTCACTCACCAGAAGGAGAGTCACGATGTCAGTCGCCGCTAATCGAGACATGCTGACCCGCTATTGGAATGCGTTCGCCGCCAAGGATGTTCCAGCGGCGCTGGCCTGCTTCACCGACGACATCAGCTACGAGGATCTCGCTGTCCAGCAGATCCACCGGGGAAAAGATTCGGTGCAGGCTTTCTGGGACCTCTACTTCGAGGCGGCGGGCGACTCCTTCAATGCGGTGCAGGAGAGCCTCGTGGTCGACGAGGACAGCTACAGCTTCGAGTGGACCGTGTCCGGTGTGATCGACGGCAGCTTCGGCATTTTCACCGGACAGGGCCAGCAGTTCACCATCCGTGGGATTTCGACCGGTGTCATCCGCGGTGAGTTGATCGCGCAGAACCGCGACTACTGGAATCTGGCCGATGTGCTGCGCCAGATCGGCGTCTCGGAGGTTCCCGCGCTCGTCTAGCGCGGCGCGTTATTCCACCGATCGGCTTACGACAGCGAAGGAGGCGGACACATGCTTGACGAAGAACGCCACACGCGGGACATGATCGCGCTGTGGGAATCAGGGGTGGACGGCATCGTCGATGCGTTCAAACGGTATTGCGCCCCCGACGTGAAGTGGATCAATACCGGCATTCCCAGCGTCGAAGGCCTTGAAGCGTGCATCGAACTGCTGACTGCGCAAGCGCAGGCTTGGAAGTTCAGCAGCACCAGGGTGGACGTCCGTTCCCTGCTGGCCACGCCGGGCCTGGTGATGGTCGAGCGGATAGATCGGGTGTTTGACGCCGACGGAGAGGAGATCTTCGCCGCTCCCGTGGTCGGTGTCCTCGAATGGGCGGACGGCAAGATCACCCAGTGGCGCGACTATTTCGATCCGGGACCGCTGCTGGCCGTCGGCCAGCTCGATTGAGGCGGCCGATGATGACCAACGAGGAACGGATCGTGCGACACATCCTCGAGATGTGGGGACCGGGTGTCGAAGGAGTCAAGGAATCGTTCCGCCGGTACGGCACGGACGACCTGGTCTGGTGGAACAGCGGCCGTGGTGCCCTGACGGGTCTCGACGAGTGCCTGAAGGGTCTCGACGAGCTGTTCGACGTTCTCGAGATCGCGACGGTCGATTGCCCGATCCGGACCTTGCTCGCAACCTCGGGCCGAGTGGTCGTGGAGAGGTCGGACAACCTGTACCGCGCCGACGGCACGGTGATCGCGGAAATTCCGGTTATGGGAGTTCTCGAATTCGACGCAAACAAGGTCACCACTTGGCGCGATTACTGCGATGACTGGATTTCAAAGCTCGAGCTCGGCCAATCCGTCGTGTCAGCACCCACTGCGGCCGAAACGAGGCACGGGGTTTCCGAATGAGGGAGTCGGGGACATCACCGGGCACTAGGCCGACGTCCACCGGATTCGACCACGGCGATCCGGAATTGCCACCGCGGATGCACCAGACCCTCGCGGATCTCCGGAGTCGCTGCCCGGTCGGTTGGAGCGACAACTATGGCGGGTTCTGGACGCTGACCCGTTACGACGACGTTGTCGATGCCGCACGCGATCACTCGGTATTCACGACAACGCAGGGGATCATGATCCCGCCGACCGGGGCATCGATGCGCCTGGTGCCGGCCGAGTTCGATCCGCCCGAGCATTCCGCGTACCGCAAGATGGTCATGCCGTTCTTCACGAACAAGGCCGTCGCGCTGAACCACGATGCTATCCGGGAGCTGGTGCGGGAGTGCTTCGACAAGTTCGTCGCGGATGGCCACGCGGACCTGGTGTCAGCTGTCTCCGACCCGGTACCGCCCGCGGTACTGGCGCACTATCTCGGCTTGGACCGCAATCGAGCCGACGAGATGCGCCGGCTGATGATGGAGTACCTCTCGTCGGCCAAGGTGAGTCTCGACGAAAAGATGGCCAGCGCCAAGCGGTTCGAGGCCTTCGTCCAGCGCGAGATCGACGAGAGAATCCACGAGCCCGGCAACGACACTCTGAGCAAGATCATCGGGGTGGCGTTGTCCGGCGAGAACGGCGACCCGCTCGAGCCCGCCGCGATCCTGGGAATGGTTCGCCTGATCATCTCTGCCGGCCACGAGACGACGGTGCACGGTATCAGCAGCCTCTGTTACCGGATCCTGGCCGAGCCGGGTTTGCGGGGCCGGCTACTGGCTGACCCGTCTCTGCGTCACGTGGCTATCGCCGAGGCCCTGCGACTCGATGCGCCCGTGATGCACATGGCCAGGACGGTGGTGGCCGACCATGAGAAGCGCGGGCAACACCTGCACAGCGGCGACAAGGTGATGCTCTGTTTCGGCGCCGCCAACCGTGACGACGAGGTGTTTCCGGAGCCCGACACGTTCAGCTTGGATCGGCCGCGCTCGCCGTCGGACGTGACGTTCGGCACCGGCCGGCATCGCTGTCTGGGCGAACACCTCGCGGTGGCCGAATTTTCCGCGGTGGTCGACGAGTTGTTGAGCAGGTTGCTCGACGCCCGGATCGCTCCGGGCGCCGAGATTCGCTGGACGGGAGGCGGCAACACCCGGGGCGTCGAGTCACTGCCGATCGTGTTCACACCGGAGAAGACCGGTCCGTGACTGGTTTTCCTACGCTGCTGTCCCCGCTTCAGGTCGGGACGGTGGAGTTGCGCAACCGCGTCGTCATGACCGCCACGAGCGTCAGCGAACCCTGGCGGAACCCGTTGCTGCCCGCCGACTCGTACATCGAGTTCGCCCGGCAACGAGCTGCGGGCGGCCTGGGACTGCTGATTGCCCACCCGTTTTACGTCAACCCATTCGGCGAATACCCGCCCGAGATCCTGGACCGGCACGCGCGGCTGGCCGAGGCGGTGCACCGGGAGGGCACGCCACTGATCGTGCAGCTGGTGCACTTCGGCGCCACGTTCCGCACCGACAACGATGTCGCCCGGCCGGCGTTGTGGGGGTTCGACCACACCCAGACGCCCGAGGGCGAGCCGGTGCACAAGATGACCGGCGCAGAGATCGAGCAGGTCCTCGACGCGTATCGACGCGCTGCGCGGCTTGTCGCACAGGCGGGGTGCGACGGGGTGGAACTCCACGGCGGGCACGGGTATTTGATTCAGCAGTCCCTGACACCGTGGAACAATTCGCGCGAGGACGAATGGGGGCCGTCCGGCAACGGCGATCGAACCCGTTTCGCCCGCTGCCTCATCGAACAGGTCCGCGCCGAAATCGGTGCAAACCGCATACTCGGCTATCGGACCCCGACCGACGACCTACGGGCAGCTGCCGACGGGGGACAAGGCCCTCGAGCTATCGCAGAAGGTCTGCAACGCCTACTCGACACCGGCGAGATCGATGTGCTCAACACCACTGTCGGGTACGGCGGGCCGAGCTACGACCGTGCGATCCCGAACTACCGGCAGCCCGAGGGCGCCAACATCCGCTATCTGCGGCGGCTGCGCGAATCTCTGAACACAACCGTCCCGATGATCGGGACCGGGCGGATCGCTTCTGCCGGTACCGCCGAGGCGCTGCTGACTCAGGGGGAGTGCGAGTTGGTAGCCATGACCCGCGCATACATCGCCGAGCCCGCGCTGATACGCAAGCTCGAGTCCGGGCAGGCGCATCGGATCCGTCCCTGTGTCGCGGCGAACGTCTGCGTCGACCGCAAGCTCGCCGGTTCGCCGACCGCAAGCTGCTTTCACAATCCGGCGGTGCTGCGCGAGGAGGAGCTCCGCATCCGGCCCGCTACCCACCGCAAGCAGGTCTTGGTCGTCGGCGCCGGGCCGGCGGGTCTAAAATCCGCCGAGATCGCCGCGCAGCGCGGGCATCGAGTTCGCATCCTCGACGCCGGAACGCGCACCGGCGGTCGGCTGCGCGCCGTCGAACTCACCGCGGCAGCCGACCTGGCCAGCTCGCTGGACCATCTGGTAAACGAACTCGCCGAAGCACAGGTGAAAGTCGAGCTCGGCGTGGAGGTCACCGCAGCCATGCTCGCCGACCTCGCGCCGGATCACGTCGTTCTGGCGACGGGGGCGACGTTCGCGCCGGACCTGGTCGGCGCCGAACACATGATCAGCACCGCCGCGGCGCTCTCCGGCAGCGTGCACGACGACGTCCTCGTCTACGACGCGCTCGGCACCAACGAAGCGGCGCTGGTGGCCGAGGCGCTGGCCGCCGACGGCAGGTCCGTCACCTTTGTCACCTGCTATGAGACGGTGATGCCCTTCGGCGGAACTCTGCATCGCTTCGAAGCCCCCCGTACCTGGCACCGGCGGCTGAAACGCATCATCACCCAGGGCATTTTCGGCGACCTGGAAGACGGCGTGGCCACCATCGTCCGGCCGGACGGCGAGACGATCGATGAGCTGGCCGTCGGATCGGTGATCGCCGCAGTGCCGATGCGGCCGGCGCTCAGTCTTCTTCCAGTCGTACAGGCGCTCAGCATTCCCCACTCGGTGGTCGGAGACGCCGTAGCACCGCGAACCGCCTTCGACAGCTTCAAGGAAGCCCATCAGGCCGCGCTGGCGATATGAGCGCTTCGCTCAGCTGCGCGGCACCGAAGAAAATCGGTCGGCGTCCAAGGCGTCGAGCAACTGGCTGACAATCCACTCGAGCGCGGCTGGGTCGGGAGGCAAGGTGGCCTGCTCGTAGCCCACCAGCAGGTAGACCGCCCAGTCGGCGAACAATTGCGCCTGCCGATCGTTACGCAGAATCTCGAATGCGCACTCTCGAAGAATCTGGTGGCGCTCTTTGTCGACGGCGGCTTGTACCGCATACACGTGGGCATCCACGCTGCTCCACGCGCGGATAGCCGCCTCAGCGCCGTGGGGCAAATTCAGGCCGATGTCGATGATGCGGTCGATGCGTCGGCGCGGATCGGGTTCGGTCCGAATCCACTCCACCAACCGAACAGTGTTTACCTGACGCCAGTGCTCGACCAGTTCGCGGGTGTAGGCGGGCCAATTTTCGAAGTAGTGATAGAAGGAACCGGTGCTGATCCCGAGCCGCTGACACACCTCGGCCAACTTCAGCCCGCCGTAACCCAGGTCGGAGAGGACGTCGAGACCCGTGTCGAAGTAGGCCCCTCGGGAGACGCCGTTCGCCATCATTGGCACTTTAGTCGGCCGCTGCGTCGCGGGTGCGCGCGTGCGCAAGGGATTCGAAACCGCCAGATCTTCGCGACTCTGCCCGACGCCGGTTGACTCGAGTGAAAATTTGAATCTACATTAAACCGAGCTGTCAGCGTCTGAAACCGACTGGAGGATCATAAGTGCCCGGATTGCAGGACAAGGTTGTCATCGTCACCGGCGCCGGCGGGGGCCTCGGTCGGTCCTATGCGCACTTCCTGGCCGGCAACGGAGCGCTCGTCGTCGTCAATGACCTCGGCGGGGCACGGGACGGCTCCGGATCGGGAACCAGCATGGCGGACAAGGTCGTAGGCGAGATCGTCGGTGCCGGTGGCTGTGCGGTCGCCGACTATTCCAGTGTGGCCACCCGGGAAGGGGCCGAGGCGATCGTTGCGACCGCGATCGATAACTTCGGGGCTGTGCACGGTGTGGTGAGCAACGCGGGAATCTTGCGCGACGGCGCGTTTCACAAGATGACCGATGAGAATTGGGACGCGGTCATTCAAGTGCACCTCTACGGCGGCTATTACGTCACCCGTGCGGCGTGGCCGCACATGCGCGAGCAGAAGTTCGGTCGCGTCGTCATGGCGACCTCGACAAGCGGGCTCTACGGCAATTTCGGTCAGGCCAACTATGGCGCCGCCAAGCTCGGACTGGTCGGCTTGCTCAACACCCTGGCGATCGAAGGCGCCAAGTACGGGATCACCGCGAACGGGGTCGCGCCGATGGCTGCCACTCGGATGACCGCCGATATCGCACCCCAGGAGGTGCTCGACAAGCTGAACCCCGACCACGTCGCGCCGGCCGTCGGTTACCTGGTTTCAGAAGAGAACCAGGAATCCGGTTCGGTTTTCGTCGTCGGCGGCGGCCTGGTGCAGCGCGTCGCGCAGTTCCAAAACGACGGCGTCACATTTGGCACACCGCCGACTCTGGACGAAATAACCAAGCGCTGGGCCGAAATCAGCGACATGTCTCATGCAAAACTCGGCACCAACCCGGTGGGGTAGGGAAGCGGCGGACATGGTGTGGGTAAGTCGTTGACCGCGAGCATCGCTGCGCGACGGGAGCTGCTACGCGCGCGATTCCCCGTGTGGCGATCTCACACCCTGTCCGAGTGGCTTGATTGGTGCGCTGCGCAGTACGGCGAGCGGCCCTTGGTGCTCACCGACGATGCAGAACTCAGTTACGTTGCGGTGGCGGCAGAGTCACGCCGGCTGGCCGACGGCCTCGCGGCACTCGGTGTCCGCGCGGGCGATCGCGTCGGCATGGTGATGGCCAATTACCCAGAGTTTGTGATGGTCAAGTTCGCTATCGCCCGGGTCGGAGCCATCGCCGTTCCGGTCAACTTCTTCTACCAGCAGGACGAATTGCGCTTTGTCCTCAATGACGCCGGGTGCCGCGTGTTAGTCACCATGACCGGCTTCCGTGGCCTCGACTATCAGTCGATGCTGGACGACATCATGCCCGGCTGGGATTCACCGCGGTCCGGTTTCGCGCCCGATGTAGTGCTGCTCGACAACGACGGCCGGGCACGCCGCGGCTGCCTGACGGTGCCCGGACTCGGTGGCCTCGGCGACGAGAACCGCGGTGCTGCCGACGATTTGGCGGCCCACCCCACCGACCCCGGCGACATGCTGTACACCTCGGGTACGACGGGCTCGCCCAAAGGCGTACTGGTCACCCACGACGCGGTGTTGCGTACCGCCTATGCGTCGGCATTGACACGAGCCTACGAGGACGGGCGGCGCATCCTGTTCTCGTTGCCTTGCTATCACATGTTCGGTTACATCGAAGGCTTGCTCTCGGCGATGTTCGCCGGCGGTGCGGTCGTTCTGCAGCCCACGTTCAGTCCCGAAGGGTACTTCGCCGGTGTCGACCGGCACCGCGCCAGTGACATCCTGTGCGTGCCGACCATGGCGGTCGCGTTGGTCGAGAGTGCCGCACGCCGCGATTACGACCTCACCTCCCTGCGGGCGATGCTCTGCGGGTCGGCCCCTGCGCCGATCTGGTTGTGGCGCAACGTCGAAGACCGTCTTGGTATCAGCGAGATCGTCACCGGCTACGGGATGACCGAGTGCGGCGGGGCGATGACGCTGACACGACCCGAAGACCCGTTGGAATTCACCGCCGAAACCGCCGGGAAGGCGAAAATGGCCGGTGCCGCGTCTATTCCAGGCACCGACGCTCTGGTGCATTACGCGACAGTGCATCCCGAGACGCATAAGGATCTGCCGCCCGGCGAGGAAGGCGAGCTGGTGTCGTCTGGGCCGACGGTGATGCTCGGGTATTGGAACCGTCCACAGGAGACCGCCGCGACGCTGCGGCAGGGGCGGTTGTTCTCCGGAGACCTTGGACGGGTGCGGGCCGACGGCTACCTGCAGGTGACCGGTCGGAGCCGCGAGTTGTACAAGAGCGGAGGCGAACTGGTGATGCCCAAGGAGATCGAGGATCTGCTGGCCTCCCACGACGAGATCAGCCAGGCTTTCGCTGTTGGCATGGTCGACGACCGCTGGGGTGAGGCCGGTTGGGTGGTCGTCGTTCCGGCGCCGGACGCGACAATTACCGAAAACGATGTCCTCGACCTCTGCCGGGACAATCTGGCGCGGTTCAAGGTGCCCAAGCGGGTGGTGTTCTACCGCGCCGAGGACCTGCCGCTCACACCGACCGGAAAAGTCCGCAAACACAAGCTGATCGAACAGCTCAGTTCCGCGATCAATCGTTGAGGCAGTGACGATTTGGATTGCCCGGTCATGTCGGCTACCCGACCCGACGCCGTGGGCCCGGCGCCTGACGCCGCAGGGCGTCGATGATGCATCCGAGCCCGACGCGAAAGTTTTCTGGAGTGTCGAGACCCTCCCCCGCGGAGACCGACAATAGAGCCGAAAAGCGTTCCGGCTCCTCGGCGAGGCGACCGAAACGGCGTGCGCGGACACCCGGGGCGCGGCGATGCGCGGCACGCCGGTGCGCGTAGCCGGTGGCGAAGGCACTCAGTGTCGCCAGTCCACTTCTGACCGCGCCGTCGTCGAATCCCGCGGACCTCAAGGCTCGGGCGATGCGTTCCATCGCGTCCAACACCGCGGCGGCGTCGATCGGTTGAACTGCCAGAATCTCCGCCAGCTGTGGGTGCGCATCGAACGCCGCCGCGACGGTCAGCACGACCCGTTCGATCGCTTCATCCCAGGGCAGGTCGTCCGTGGACGGCAGCTCGACGTCGGCGAGATAGGCATCCACGACGGCGTGCAACAGCTCCTCTTTCGTGGCGACGTGCCGGTACAGCGACATCGGCGCCGCTCCACAGGCACGGGCAAGCTTGCGCATGGTCAACGTGTCGACGCCGTCGGATTCGATCAGCGCGATGGCGGTCGCGATCACGGTTCGGCGGGTGAGTTGGCCTCCACCTTTCAGCGATGCCGGCATCTGCAAATTGTCGCACTGTCGCGTTGCGTACAAGTACTCTTACTGTTATTGATTGAAAGATGCCGGTGGTCAATGGCATTGATCACGGCTGCACGCGCCGACGTCACCGAGGAGCACAGCAATGGATACCGTGAATCACGACCCGAGCGGCCAACTCGCGCCGGTCGTCGACGACCTCAGCATCTACCTCATCTGCGGGCGGGTGACCACCAAGCGGGAGCGCGGCTTCACCCACATCAGCACCGCGCTGACGGATGCGCAGGCCGCCGAGCGCCTCGGCTTTCGCCGTGGCTGGCTCAGTGAACGTTTCGACCTCAAGGACTCCGGCGCCATTCTGGGCGGCATCGCTGCGCGCACAACACGTTTCGGCGTCGGCACCGGGGTGTGGTCGGCGTCCTCGCGCCACCCCATGGTGGCAGCGAGCTTCGGCGCGACGATGAACGCCCTCTACGGGCCGCGGTTCGTGCTCGGACTTGGGCGCGGCGTGCCGCTGCCGGACATGCCGGAACTGTCCTACGACCACTTCGTTCATTACGCCGAGACCGTCAAAGCACTCTGGCAAGGCGGCGTGGTCGACTACAACGGCACCCAACTGCGGACCATCGATGCTCTGGGTGATGTTCCCAAGCCCGAGGTCTGGGCGTGCGGGTACGGCCGACCGAAGTTCGCCAAGGCTGTCGCCCACGACGCGTTCGACGCCGTGATGCTCTATCCCTTCCTCACCGTCGATGCGGTGCGCACGGTGGTGGAGCGGCTGCGCAACGCCTGCGCCGACCGCAATCGCGACCCGGCCTCGCTGCGTATCTGCCACCCGATCGTGGTGGCCGCCGAGCTGGACGAGTTCAGCACGCGCGCCTACGCGCACGCACGTGCGGTCACCTACCTCGAGTGGCCCGGGCACGGCGAGGCGCTGACCAACTCCAACGGCTGGGATCAGTCGGTGCTGGGCAAGTTGCGGACGCACAAACAGCTGATGGGTAAGAACGCCGATCAGGATTTCCACCGTGCCGAGTTGATGGAGCCGGCACGGCTCGTGCCCGACGAGTGGATGGCCGAGTCGTGTGCGATCGGTTCCGTCGAGCACTGTGCCGACCGGCTCGCCGAGTACCGGGCGGCGGGGGTCGACGAGATCGCGATCTACGGCAGCACGCCGGCCGAGAATGCCGAGCTCATCCGGTGTTGGCGTGAACGCGCGGCCCGGCCGGCCTCGGTCGGGGTCTGACTGGCGTCGAACTCGGACGGCGGTTCCCGTGTCGTGACAGTCGAAGCAAGGCGCGCCGACGGCCGAGACTTGCTCGCGGTAGCCAATCATCGTTAGATTAATGGCGACTGTGATCTGGACTACTCCGAAACTGCGAGCGCCGGATCGCTCCACGCGGTCGGCATGCTCATCGGTTGGCCGCACAACGCTGCACCAGCGGCACGGCGAGAGGGGACCGTTTCCATGACCGACACGGCGAATAGCGATGCCGAACTCGCGTCAGTGCTGACCGAAACTGAGATAGCGGCCCTACTACCGGACTTCGATTTCTTCGACAAAGAGCACGCGGACCGATCGGTACAGATTCTGGGCTACGCGCGCCGGCACTGTCCGGTCCCACACACCTCGGCCAACGGCGGCTACCACATCGTCACCCGCTACGACGACGTCCGGCGCGTGCTGACCGACTCCGAGACCTTCTCCTCCACGGAATACACCAACATCTCCGGCAATGGCGGGGTGCCACTGCCTCCGCTGGATACCGATCCGCCGCTGCAGCACGGCTTTCGCCAGTTGCTCAATCCGTTCTTTCACCCCAAACGGCTCGCCGCCAGCGACGAGCGCGTCCGCGAGATCGCTCGCTGCGCCATGGACACCTGGGTCGGGTCGGGCCGATGCGAAGCAATGCAGGATTTCGCCGGACCGTTTGTCACCAACGTCCTGGCGTCGGTGATCTTCGAAGACGACGACGGCGAGCTCTTCCGCAACGCCGCGGAGTGCAACGAGCGCTTCATCACCGGCGACACTCAGGGTGTCTTGGACTTCTACCAGCTGATGGTGCAATTCGTCGAGAAACGGGCGGCGAGTTCGCAGCCGGGAGCCATCGTCGACGCCGTCACGACGGGAACGGTGCTGGGCCGCCCGTTGACCGATGCCGAACGGATCGGCGTCGTGCAGGTGCTGTTCGTCGGCGGTCTGGACACCACCAAGGTCGCGATCGGCGACATAGTGCTCCAGCTGGCCACCGACCCCTCGTTCGAGGAGCTGGTGCGCGAGCCGGGCTGGGAACGCACGATCCTGGATGAGTTCCTGCGGTACACCTCGCCGGTCAATGCGATGGGACGCATCGTGACCCGCGACGTGGAGCTCAACGGCACTCAGCTGCACGCCGGCGACCGGGTGCTGGTGCACTTCGGCAGCGCAAACCGTGACGCCGACGTTTTCGACCATGCCGACGAACTCGACTACACCCGGGAACGCAACCCGCATGTCGGTTTCGGTATGGGCGTGCACCGCTGCATCGGCATGCACCTGGCGCGCCAGCAGATTCGCATCGCCATCGACACGCTCCTGGAACGGGTCACCAACCTGCGGCTTGCTCCGGGGGCCGAGATCGCGCGACGGTCCGGGATGAGCCGCGTCCTGTACGCCTTGCCGATCGAATTCGACATCCGGTAGCTCCGCGACTTCTGCACGCTCCCTTACTTTCAGTCACGAAGGAGAACCAGTGAAGACAACGGCGGCGGTCTTGTGGGAAGTCGGGCAGAAGTGGAGTGTTGAGGACGTCGAACTCGACGACCCGCTGCCCGGCGAAGTGCGGGTCAGGCTCGCCGCCAGCGGCCTCTGTCACTCCGACGACCATGGTGTCAAGGGAGACATGCCAATTGGGCTTCCGATCGTCGGTGGACACGAAGGCGCCGGTGTCGTGGAAGAGGTCGGCGCCGGGGTGACGCGGCTCAAGCCGGGTGACCACGTTGTGATGGCCTTCATGCCGGCATGCGGGCACTGCCGGTGGTGCGCGAGCGGTGATTCGGTGTTGTGCGACTACGGTGCCGTCATCATGGCCGGAATGCCGATCGTGGACGGCAAACCGCGCACCCATGCTCGCGGACAAGGTTTGGCCCGGATGTCGTTGTTGGGCACTTTCAGCCCGTACGCCGTCGTTCACCAAGACTCGTGCGTGAAGATCGACGACGACATCCCGCTGGAGCTGGCTTCGCTCGTGGGATGCGGCGTGGCAACGGGATTCGGGGCGGCGGTCAATCGTGCACAGGTCGGTCCGGGGGACACCGTCGTCGTGGTTGGGTGCGGCGGCGTCGGGTCGAGTGCCATTCAGGGGTCGCGGATCGCCGGCGCCGAGGTCATCGTTGCGGTCGATCCGGTGCCGTTCCGCCGGCAGCAGGCCGAATTGCTCGGTGCCACCCACTCGGTCGCGTCGATGGAGGAGGCGATGCCTCTAGTCACCGAGCTGACCCGAGGTGTCATGGCCGACAAAACCATCATGACGGCAAGCCTGATGAGCGGCGACATGCTGATGCCCCTCATGCTGCTGACCCGCAAGGGCGGTCGCGCCTGCCTGACATCCGTCGCGCCTCCTAGCGTGACCAACGTCGACGTCGTGCTGGTCGACGTGATCCTCAGCCAGAAAGAGATCGTCGGCAACGTGTTCGGAGGGTGCAACCCGCACGCCGACCTGCCCCGTCTGCTCTCGTTGTACAAACGGGGCGAACTCAAGCTTAAGGAGCTCATTACCAAGACCTACCGCCTCGAGCAGGTCAACGAGGGCTACGACGATTTGCTCAGCGGAACCATCATGCGCGGCATGATCACGTTCTGACCGACGGAAGCTATTTCGCCATGGTGGCCCTAACCAAACGGTGATGGTTTAATCTGATTTACGCTCCTGCGTGAACTGCGCGGATGACTAAGTGGCGATGAAGGGCATGGTGGTGGATGGTGTCCAACCCGGGGATCGATTACGAAGAATTGCTTCCACACTTTGACATGTGGGATCCCGCGCACGAGAAGATCAAGTGGGATGTACTCGCGTACGCCCGCGAAAAATGCCCTGTCGCGCACACTGATGCCGACGGCGGTGGCCAGTACATCGTCTTCCGCTACGAGGATGTGCGACGAATCCTGGAAGATCCATACACCTTCTCGTCGAAGGGTGTGGCGCCTCGGCCATCTCCGGTGGGACTGAACCCACTGGACGCCGATCCGCCCTATCAGCCTGATCTGCGCAAGATTCTCAACCCCCTTTTCACCCGCACCTTCCTGACGAAGTTCGAGCCTGAACTGCGCAAGAATGCAGCCGAGTTGATCGATGGATTCATTGGCAACGGTCGGTTCGATTTCGTCCGGGAATTCGCCGGGCCGTTCGTCGGAAATGCCTTGTCCCGCGCTGTTTTCAACGAAGACGACCCCGTGCGAATGGCGCACGCCCAAGACGTGGTGGTCCGCGTCGCGGTCGAAGGAACCGACGAGGCCTACGGCGAACTTGTTGCGCTGTCCGTGCAGTACCTCGCCGAACAGACGGAAAACCCCAATCCGGCCAACGAAGTGATGAACGCCATCTCCACCGGCACCGTCGAAGGCGGTAGACACCTGACCGAGATGGAGCGACTCGGCGTCGTGGCCGTGCTGTTCCTCGGAGGCCTGGATACCACGCGGGGTGCGCTCGGCGGTATCGCCCATCAGTTGGCAATTCATCCCGAGTTGGAAACGCGGCTCCGCGACCCTGCCTGGATCCGCCAGGACATGGATGAGCTCATCCGGCTGACCTCGCCCGTCGGCTGTCTCGGACGAACGGCCACCAAGGACGTCGAAGTCGGCGGATTGCACATCAAAGCGGGCGAGCAGATCCTGGTGCGGTTCGACTCGGCGAACCGCGACGAGACGCACTTCGAGGATGCCTCGCACCTGAGGTTCGATCTGCGTCGCGGCGGCCATGTGGGGTTCGGGCTCGGGTTGCACCGTTGCCTGGGAGCCCATTTCGCCAGAATCCAGATCGCGATCGCCTTCGACGAGCTCTTCAAACGGATCACGAACTTGCGCCTCACCGACCCCGAGGCCGAGGTCCATTGGGCGGCGGGAATCGCGAACGGCCCGGAGAGTTTGCCCTTGGTTTTCGACGTGGTCCAGTGACGCGGAGGTAGACGTGTGAACTTCCTTCCGGGGGAGGATGCCGAGGAGCTGCGCGCGGTGGTGCGCGACTTCCTCGACAAGCATTCGGATGAAACGTCGGTGCGCCGGTGCATGGAGACCGAGATCGGCTTCGACCCGGCCGTCTGGCGTCGCGCGGCCGACCAGCTGGGGCTGCAGGGCCTGGCAATTCCCGAGCGATTCGATGGCAGCGGTGCGACAGCGGTCGAGCTCGGCGTGGTGTTCGAAGAGATGGGCGCCGCGTTGTTCGGCGGGCCATTCCTGTCCAGCGTGGGCATGGCTGCGAGCGCTCTGCTCGCGCTGGATGACGACGCTGCCGCCGCTCGATGGTTGCCGGGAATCGCCGGCGGCACGACCATCGCGACCCTGGCGTGGTCGGGCCCAGGCCCCGCGGACAGTACGTTGGCCGCGGCAAAGCGCGCCGGCCAATGGGAGGTATCCGGTACCGCCGCGATAGTGGTCGACGGGCTCGCGGCCGATGTGTTGTTCGTCGCCGCCCGCAGTGCAGCGGGCCCGTGCCTGCTGGCCGTCGGTGGTGATGCCGACGGGGTCCAGCGCAAGACGCTGAGCACCATGGACACCACCCGCAAGCTGGCTGAAGTCACCTTCGACCACGCGCGGGCTGACCTGCTGGGCGTCGATGGTGGCGCCGCAGACGCTCTGCAGCGCAGCGCGGACCTGGCGGCCCTCTATCTGGCCGCCGAACAACTCGGGGGTGCGACACGGGCCCTCGACCTCGCGGTGCGGCACGCCGCCACCCGGGTGCAGTTCGGCCGGGCGATCGGCTCGTTCCAGGCCATCAAGCACCGCTGCGCTGACATGCTCGTCGATGTCGAATCGGCGAGGTCGGTGGTTTACCACGGCTTATGGACGGCCGTGCACGATGTGGCCAACCTGTCGGTCGCAGCCAGCCTGGCCCGCAGCGTGTGTTCGGACGCGTATACCCGAGTGGCGGCGCACAATATCCAGATCCACGGCGGTATCGGGTTCACCTGGGAGCACCCGGCGCATCTGTATCTCAAGCGCGCCAAGAGCTCTCAGCTGTTATTCGGATCCCCGTCCAGCCACCGCGCCCGGCTTGCCGAATTGCTCGACATGGCTGGCGCGTCCGGACTGCCGGCCGCTGAAGGCACCTTCAACGAGACGGAGCCCGGTGACCCGTCGCCTGAAGTCGACGCGGTCGAAGAAGCTGTTGCTGATTTTCTGCGGCGACACCCGGTCACCGATCCGGCTGACGGCGAATCGGATCGCGCGCTCCGTGAAGCTCGCTTCGATGACGGACTCGCGGTCGTGAGCTTTGCCTCCGGGTATGGTGGGCGCGGCCTTGACAGCTCGCTGCAGTCGGTCGTCGATCGCAGGTTCGCTGCTGCGGGTTGTCCGGATCATCAGGCGCGCAATGTAATCGGGCTGGGGATGGCTTTGCCGACCATTCACGCGCACGGCTCTGAAGAGCAGAAGCGCCGCTATTTACGCCCCTGTTTCTCCGGCGAGGAGATCTGGTGCCAGCTGTTCTCCGAGCCGGGCGCCGGCTCTGATCTGGCCGGGTTGGCGACCCGTGCGGTGTCCGTCGGCGACGAGTTCGTCGTCAACGGCCAGAAGATCTGGACGTCGCTGGGCCACGTCGCTCGGTTCGGGCTGTTGCTCGCGCGTACCGATCCCGAAGTTCCCAAACACAAAGGGCTCACGTACTTCATCCTCGACATGCATACGCCGGGCGTTGAGGTGAGGCCACTGCGTCAGCTCACCGGTGAGGCCGAGTTCAACGAGGTGTTCCTGACGGACGTCCGCATTCCGGCGGCCAATGTGCTCGGTGAGGTCGGCGGGGGCTGGCGAGTCGCAATTACCACTTTGGCCAGTGAGCGGAACGCCATCGGCGCGCGCACCACGCCCCGCGGGCACGGGACGATCGCCCGAGCCGTCGCGACTTACCGTGCGGCGGCCGCGGCCGGGCGGGTGACGGCCGTCGCCACCGAGCGGCTCATGCTGCTGTGGGCGCAGGCAGAAGCCGCTCGCCTGACGAATGTCAGGGCCGCGCAGGCCGGCCGGGAAGCCGGGCCCGAGGGCTCGATCGCCAAGCTGCAGATGGCCGAGCTTAATAAGGCGATATTTGAGTTCGGCGTTGACATTTCGGGCACGGCCGGACTGCTGATCGACGGTTACGCAGAGACCGCGCCGACCGCATCGTCGGCGTACGGCGGCGACGATGTTCGCAAGGCTTATCTGCGCTCGTTGGCCAACTCCATCGAGGGTGGAACCTCGGAGATCCTGCGCAACATCCTCGGAGAGCGCGTTCTCGGCCTGCCTGGTGAGCCTCGGGTCGACACTGGCATCCCGTGGCGTGCGACGCGACGTTCCTGACCCGCGACTTCACAAACCAAACAATGTATGGTTACGATGCTGTGGTCGCCACGACCAGGAAATGAGGGACGCGATGCGCAACATGCGGAAAGTGCGCTACTTATGACCGCCGAACTAGTCTCGGTTGAGCGGTCCAAGTACCGGCGGACGCCCTATCTGGTGGTGTCGACCGAACGGGCGGCGCGCAAGGACGTGTATGGGACTATCGGCGATAACGTCGTGCGTCAGGCCCAGCTACTGCGTGGGGACCGTGACTCCGACACCGTGATCGTGGCGTCGCACCCGATCGGCTCGCCGGCCTACCTGCCGTTCTTCCCCGAGTTGGCGCGGACCGGCCTGCATGTCATCGGCTGCGCGAATCGCTACACGTTGGGCGACTCGGCACTGCAGATGGAAAACCATCTCCTCGATGTCGGCGCCTGCGTGCGCGACGCCAAAGAACGGCTTGGATACCGCAAGGTTGTGCTGGCCGGATGGAGCGGCGGCGGCTCACCGATGATGGGCTACCAGGCCGAAGCGGAAAAACCTAGTATCACCCAGACCGCGGCGGGGGAGCCGACGCCGCTGGCCGAAACCATGCTGACGGCCGCCGACGGCGTGATGCTGCTGGCCGCCCCGCGCAGTCGCCACCGGCTGCTCACCGAATTCTTGGATGCCTCCGTTACCGACGAATTGGTGCCCGAGCGAAATCGCGACGCCGAGTTCGATCTCTACGATCCGGCGAACCCGAATCAACCGCCATACTCGGCGGATTTTCTGGCCGCATACCGGGACCGGCAACGTGAGCGCAACCGTCGGATCACCGCGTTCGCTCAGGAGAAGTTGGACGAATTTCGTCGGAACGGCCGCCCACACGCCGAGCACGCGTTCGTCGTACACGGCACCATGGCCGATCCTCGCTGGCTGGATCCGACCATCGAACCCAATGGACGCCGGCCCCGCTGGAGCTACCTCGGCGATCCCGAGATCGCCAATACCAGCCCGGGCGCGCTGATGCGCTTCACCACCGCGCGCAGTTGGCTATCCCAGTGGGGCCTGGACACCGCACAGGTCGACGCAGGCGACGCCGCACCAAGGGTGTCGGTTCCGATCCTCATGATGTGCAACGGCACCGACGACGCCGTGCCTACCAGCCACCAAGAGCAGGTGTTCGACGCCATCGGCCACCAGGACAAGGAACGCATCGATCTGGTCGACGCGAACCACTACTTCACCGGCAACGACCAGCGCTCCCACTTGTCAAAAGCCGCCGATCACGTCCACGACTGGATGCAGCGGCACGGCTTCGCCACTTCCTGACCGACCCTTTCTACTCCTACAGGAGGCCAACATGAATTTGAGCTTGATGACGCTGGGGGACGTGGTCACCGATCCTGTCACCGGTGCAACCGAGACCGCGGCCGAACGGCATCGCGGCATCGTCGAAGCTGCTGTGGCAGCTGACGGCGTCGGTTTCCACGGCGTCCATATCGGCGAGCACCACGGACTGGAATACACGACGTCGGCACCGCCGGTGATCCTGTCGGCGATCGGCGAGCGCACCGAGCACCTGCGACTATCCACCGCGGTCACGCTGGCCGCGAACCTCGACCCGATACGGGTGGCCGAGGACTATGCGACCGTGGACGCGTTGTCCGGAGGGCGCTGCGAGGTGGTCGCTGGACGCGGCAATTTCTTCGTCTCCACCTACACGCTGTTCGGCAACCGATTGGAAGACTCCCACGAGCTCTTCGCCGAGAACATCGAACTGCTCACCCAGTTGTGGGCGGGCAAGAAGATCGACTGGCCCGGATCGCGCCACCGTGGGCCGATCGACGACTTCGTGCTTCAACCCGCGCCGGTCGGCGCCGTACCGTTGTGGATCGGCGGTGGCGCCTCGGAATCGTCGCTCGAACTGGCCGCCCGACTCGGTCTCGATCTGATGCTGCCCTCGGCGTTCGGCAATCCGGAGATGTTCAAGCCGGTGGTCGAAAGCTACCTGGAAAAGTTCGCCTCGTACGGCCACTCGCGTCAACCCCGGGTCGGCGCCTGCTGGCATGTCAATGTCGCCGAAAGCAGCCAGGCGGCCAGGCAGCGGTGGGAACCGCGCTACCACAACTACTTCGAGCTGATGAAGACCATCATCTGCAGGGTCAACCCGGACCCGCCGCCATTCATCAAAAAGCCGTTCGACTTCGAATTCCTCACCACGCGTGGCCCTGCGATCGTAGGTAGTCCGGCAGAGGTCGCCGACCGGCTCAACACCTGGGCACAGCTGTTGTCCAGCACCACCAACCTCATCTACATCGACATGGGTGGCCAGCCCGCGGGCGAATTCCGTGAGATGGTCGAAGTCATCGGTAGCGCGGTCATTCCGCAGCTTGACTGACGACGCAGCAGGACGGAGATTATGAGCGTTCACCCTCTGGCTTCTGACCCGGTCAGCTATCACAGCCGCAGCAGGCCGCACGCACCCGCGCTCGAGGACGTCACGACCGGAGAGGTCATGACGTGGCGCGCGCTCGACGAGGTGGTTGGAGGTCTGGCCGGCGCGCTCGCCGACGACCTGGGGGTTGCTCAGGGCGATCGGGTGGCCGTGCTGGCGAACAACGACCCTTGGGTGCTAGCGGTGCAGTTCGCCTGTATGCGACTCGGCGCGATCTTCGTCCCGCTGAACTTCCGACTGGCTCGCCCGGAACTGGAATTCCTGTGCACTGATTCGGATCCGATCGTGTTGATCCACGACGCCGGCATGCGTGAGGTGGCTGTCGACATCGCGGCGGCGGCCGGGATCCCGCGGCTGGCATCCTTCCCCGGCGTGGCCGGAGCCGACGAGTCTGGCGTTCCAGCCGATTGCGCGTACGACATCGTCGCCGGCGCTGCGGCCGCCGCACCGAGAGCCGCCCGCCCAATAAGCCGCATCACCGATCCGGTGCAACTCCTCTACACCTCAGGAACGACCGGCCGGCCCAAAGCGGCGATCTGCACCCATCAGACGTTGCATTACCAGCTGCTGAACTCGGTGCAGCCCTACGCACTGTCGTCGTCCAGTCGTTATCTGGCGGTGTTGCCGTTCTTTCACGCGGCCGGTCTCAACAGCATGACGAACCCGGTGCTGGCACTGGGCGGAACGGTGGCGGTAGTACCCAGATTCGATCCGGTCGGAGTAGTCGAGTTGCTGGCCGACCGGGACAGAGGTTTCACGCATTTCTCCGGGGCGCCGGTCATGTATCAGATGATGAGTGCTGTTCCCGCGTTCGCCGACGCTGACTTCAACCACATGGTGCACGGTCAGATTGGCGGCGGCTTCCTGAACTGGGAGGTCACCACAGCCTTCCACGATCGTGGGTTGCCGCTGAGTGTCGGTTACGGTTCCACCGAGATGGGTCCGATCGTCAGCATCGTTCCGCCCACGGCCACGCTGACGAAGTTCGGCTCATGTGGACTTCCCGTGCAGTACACCGCTATTCGGATTGTCGGGCCCGACGGCGAGGACGTCGCGCCCGGCCAGACCGGTGAGGTGTGGGCGCACGGCCCGGCCGTCACGCCGGGTTACTGGCGCCGCGACCGCGACGACACCTCAGCATTCGCGGGTGAATGGTTCCGCACCGGAGATGCCCTCGTCCAAGACGAGGACGGGTATTTGACGATGGTCGACCGCTATAAGGACATGTACAAGTCCGGAGGCGAGAACGTGTATCCGGCCGAGGTCGAGCGCGTCATTGCGGAGCATCCCGACGTGGCCGACGCCGCGGTCATCTCGATCGCTGACGAGCGCTGGGGCGAGGTCGGTCGCGCGCTGATCGTGCCGCGGCCCGGTGTGCAACTCGATACGACGCCCATCGCCGAACACTGTCGGACCCGATTAGCCAAATACAAGGTGCCCGCCGACTTCCTGGTCGTGGAGCCGTTCGAACGCAACGTCACCGGCAAGATCCCGAAAGCCGAGCTGAAGCAGAAGTACGGTTCTGGACGTTCGACCGTGGCGTCGGCACAGCGGTGACGACCGAGTCCGACGAATCACCGCGACAACGCGGACCGCTCCCTAGTGCGAGAGCCATCGTGATGACACCGCCGTTGCGGTGCTCAGCAGCGGGTACGGCGTTTGGTTAAGCTGTCAGCAACATCGTGGGAGGAGCACGCATGGCTCGACCGAAGGTGGCGCTGATCTCGCGGCGGAAAGTCTTGGAGACGGCCCTGGCCATCATCGACGAAGACGGACTCGAAGGGCTCAGCATCCGTAGGTTAGCCGACGCCCTCGGAGTCAACGGAGCTTCCCTGTATCACCACTTCGACAACAAGGATGAAATCCTCATCGGCGCAGCGGAATTCGCGCTGGCTGACGTCCGCGCTCCGGAGGAATCTGACGACCACTGGCGGCATTGGCTGCCCGAAAATGCCCGGAAGTTGCGTGCCGCGCTACTCAAGCACCCCGCGTTGGTCCCGCTGATCGTCGGCAAGCGCTCGCTCGGAATGGGGGCTCGCATGCTTGATACTTCGGCGCAGCGGTTGGTCGAGGAGGGCGTTCCGGGCGCGGCGGTGATGCCCTTGCTCGATGCTCTCGAGCTCTTCGCCATCGGCAGCGCCTTGCACGAAACGCAGGGATACACGCCCGAGAGTCGGCACGACATCGACGCCGATCAATATCCGGCGTTGGCCAAAGCATTGTCGGAACGTGGACTGTCCTTCGACGAGATCTACGACCTGGTCACCAACAGCATTCTGGACGCGATCGACACGGCGGTGAAGGAACGTCAGGCACGGTGGTTGCCTGCCGCCGAGCTCGGTAAGCGCGCCTAGCGTCACCGACCAACGAATGCCGGTTTGGCGCCCGGCCCTCGCGACAGCATGGTCTGTAGCCCGATCGCCGCGTCCTCGCTGATGAGAACCGGTCCGGCCAGGTCCGGGGTGATGTCGTCGGCGGCGGCCACGCCGCGATTGCGGGCCACGGCGATGATCTGTTTCGCAATCGCTGTCGCGACGGTGGGGCCAGCCGCCAATTCATCGGCGAAGGCGCGGGCCTGGGTGAGGAGCTGGTCGGATGGCAGGACCTTGTCGACGACACCCCACTCGCGCAATCGCGACGCGTCGTAGGTCCGTCCGGTGTAGACCATCTCGGTGGCTCGTGCCACGCCGGCGCGCGCGACCAGGCGTTGGGTGCCGCCCGCCGCCGGCGTGATGCCAACGGTGGCCTCGACCAGGCCCATCCCGACATTTTCAGCCGACCAGATGAAGTCGCATGCCAACGCCAGTTCCAGACCGATCGTGAGGTTGAGCGCGTGGACGACCGCCACCGTCGGTATGGGCAGTTGCTCGATCCGGCGGACCAACGTGAGTAGGCGCCTGCTGAAATCCGCGCCGGCCCGGTCGTCCATGACGGTGAATTCCTGGACCCGAACCCCCGCGCAGAAAACCTTGCCCTCGGCGCGCAGCAACAGAGCGCGGATGTCGCTGGGCAGCTGGCCGAGGATCGCCTCGAACGCCTGGGCCACGTGTGGGGTGAACAAGTTCAGCTTGGGCGCTGCCCAGATGATCTCTGCGACGTTGCCGTGGCGCTCGAGTCGAAGGTCCCCGTGCCGGACTGTCATCCGTGCAGCTTATCGACGTACGCCCACCTTAATCAAGCAGCGATTGGTATTGGCCGTGGACCGTCAATATCCAACGGTGAATCGTCGGCGCGGATATTGGGACTTCTCCACCTCGTCCACCACGGCGACGGCGAGGTCGGCGGCGGAGATGCGCGAGGAGCCGGCCTCGTCGACGATGAGATCGTCGTAGGCGGTTCGGTAGCTGCCCGTGCGCGTCCCGTCGAACTCGATAGCGAGGGGCGGCGAGACCACGGTCCACACGAGGTCCTCGGGGGCATCGTCGATCAGATCATGCAGCGCCGCACGGAATCCCAGTGACTCTCGCTTGGCGACTTCGGGAAAGCTTGGCGTGTCGACCACGTCGACACCTGAGGCCGTTCGGAGGCTGCCCGCACCGCCGAGCGCAATGAGGCGGGCGCCCGCGCCGCCGGCGGCGTGGGCGGCGCGACGTATCAGCGTCACGGGTGTCCGATCACGCTGGGCCTCGTCACGCAGCGCCACCGAGCAGAGCACGACTTCGGTGCCCTGCGCAGCGTCGTCGAGGAATGCGCCGTCGAAGACGTCTCCGATCCGGTGATGTAGGGACGCGTCGGCCGGGGGCAGTCGCGATCCGTCGCGCACCACAGCGGTCACCTCGTGGCCGCGCTCCCGCAATTCATCGCGGATCGGCGCGCCGACCTTGCCGGTTGCCCCTAACAGCAGCACATGCATCAGACGCTCCATTCTGTCCAGGGATTGCTTGCGGTCCTCACCTAACGACGTTAGATTAGCGGTAGCTCGAATCGCAATGCCCTGCGCGGCCGCACATCCGCGAGGGCGCAGCGCGGCGAATGTGGCATCTGCCTCGGTCGGCTTCCGCGCTCCCCCATGGAACGACTCGCGGTGAGGAGTCCCCGATGACCACCGATGCCCCGGGGAGCGTTCGCTGCCCAGCGATCGACTACGACTTCGCCGACCCAACCGTGCAGTCCCACTTGCATGAAACCCTCGCGGCGATTCGGCAGACCTGTCCGGTCGGATGGAGTGATCAATATGGCGGCTTCTGGCTGCTCGCCACCTACGACGATGTGCTCGAGGTGGCGCGCGACCACGAGCGCTACACCACTACGGCAGGCATCATGATCCCGCCAACGGGTGCATCGATGCCGGTCGTCCCGGCGGAACTCGACCCGCCGGAGCACACCCCGTACCGCAAACTGGTCATGCCGTTTTTCACCGCCCCCGCCGTCGCGGCTATGGAGCCGCAGTTACGCGAGATAGTTCGGGACTGCATCGCGGCGTTCTCGGCCGATGGGCACACCGATCTCGTGCAATCTGTGGCAGAGATCGTGCCGTCGCTGGCGATCGGCCTCGCGCTGGGCCTCCCGCGCGAGGATTGGTCGGTGGCGCGCCGCCTGACCGGAAATTTCCTGTCGACGGCGAAGGTGGGCATCGAGGCGAAACGAGCGGCGGCCAAGGAGCTGGAAGATTGGCTCGAAGAACTGATCCGCAGCAGGCGTGCCAACCCGACCGATGACACACTCAGCAAACTTGTGAATGCCCGCATCGACGGTGCAGAGATCCCGCCCCAAATCGCCCTTGGCATGGTGCAACTGACGGTATTGGCCGGACACGAGACGACCGTCCACGGCATCGGAAGCATGTTATTCCGGGTTGCCGCCGAGCCCGGTCTCAAGGACCGCCTGCTCAGCGACGCCACCCTGATGAAAGCGACGGTGCACGAGTCGTTGCGCATCGACCCGCCGATCATTCACATGGCCCGCACCGTCGTCGACGACCACGATCGAGCGGGCGCACGGCTACACCGCGGTGACAAAGTGATGCTCAATTTCGGTGCGGCCAACCGCGACCCGGCAAAATTCAGCGAACCGTTCTCCTTCAACATCGATCGGACGCCGAACCCCCACCTCACGTTCGGGTCCGGGCGTCACAGGTGTCTCGGCGAGCACCTCGCGGTGACGGAGATGTTGATCGTCCTCGAGGAGATCCTCGCGACCATTCCCGACTACCGGCTGTCCGACGAGGGCGGCCCGGCCGATATTGAATGGCGGGGAGGCGGCAATACTCGTGGGCCCGCGAAGCTAGAGGTGGTCTTTACTCCGGTCCCGCGATGAGCGGCTACGAGCATGTGCTGAGCTCGACACACATCGGTCCCGTATTGCTGCGCAATCGGGTGGTCCGCACCTCCCAGGGCAGCGGGCTGGCGGTCAACCAGTTGGTGAGCGACGACATGATCGCGTTCTTGCTGGCTCGGGCCCGCGGTGGGGTAGCGCTCGCATTCGCCGATGTCGCGCAGGTCCACTGGAGTTCGCCCGCCATGCTCGATTTGACCAGCGACCGCGTCCTGCCGGGTCTGACAAAGCTCACCACCGCCGTGCATGCCGAGGGCATGAAGCTGTTTCAGCAGATCTGGCATGGCGGTCCGACCCAGCTGACCCGGGACAGCTCAGCGCCGTGGGCCGCGTCGCACGTTCCCGATCCAGGCCTCGGGATGCTGCCTGTGCCGATGACCCGCATGATGATGGACGAGTTGACCGAAGCCTTCGTCGCATCCGCGCTGCGCGCGCGCGAAGGGGGGATTGACGGCATCGAACTACACGCCGGACACGGCTACCTCTTCTCGAGCTTTCTCTCTCCGGCGACCAATCTGCGCGATGACGAGTATGGCGGGTCATTGGAAAATCGGTCCCGATATCTGGTGGAGGTTCTCCGCGCGGTCCGTACCGCGGTCGGACGGGACTATCCCGTCGGACTGCGAATATCGCCCGACGGTCCGGAGGACCAAACGACACCGTCGCACCTCAGCACGCTCATCTCGATGCTGGAGCGTGAGTCTTTGGTCGATTTCTGGGACGTGTCGCTGGGATCGCATTACGCGCGCGACCTGCTGATCGGCGGCGCGCATCAACCACCCGGATACATGCTGCCGGTCAGCGAACGGATGACCCGCGCGACAACGCTGCCGACGATCGTCGCCGGTCGCATCGCCACTTTGCAACAGGCCGATCAGATAGTGGCTTCCGGCGTCGGAGATCTCGTCGCCATGGTTCGCGCCACGCTCGCCGAACCCGAGCTCATAACCAAGACGGTAAGCGGTCGCGGCGCCGAGATACGCCCGTGTATCGCGTGCTTGCAGAGCTGTGCCGGCGGACTGAACACCCGCGGTCGCGCCATGTGCACGGTCAACCCCGCCGCCGGTCGAGAACTGACCCACGATGACGGCACCATCGTCCGGCACGCGCCAGGCCTGAAGGTAGTTGTGATCGGCGGTGGCCCGGCCGGTATGGAAGCGGCCCGCAGCGCCGCTATCGCCGGTCACCGCGTGACTCTGTTGGAGACGGACGACGCACTGGGGGGACAGCTCCGGCTGGTGCCGCCCACCCGGCCGGAGATCGCAAGGTTGCTCGATTTCTACGAGCACCAGATGCGCTTGCATGCCATCGATGTACGGCTGCGGGCTCCCGCTGACGTCCAGACGGTGCGGCGCATGGCACCGGACGCCGTGATCGTCGCTACCGGCGTCAAGCCCCGCCAAGACGGATTCCAGACTTTGCAGCCGCGCCTGCCGTTGCCCGGAATCAGCACGGTCAGCGTCCACACCGGTTGGGACGTGCTGCGCGGAGCCAGTCTCGGGCACACGGTGTTGATGCTCGACGAGATCGGCCATTACGAGAGCACTGACGTCGCACAACAGCTCGTCGACAGCGGCCGTCGCGTCCTCATGGTCAGCCGTTATTCGCTAGTAGCGGCGAACCTGGAAATGCGGTGGGAAATGGTTGGTAGCCCACTTCTAGCGAAACTTCTGAAGGGCGACTTCACGTTCTTCCCGCGAACGGTCATCCACCGACTGTCACCCGGTTCTGCGGAGGTGGCCTGTTTCGAGGCCCCGCACCGGATGCAACGACTTGCTTTCGACGATGTGGTCTTGATGAGCGGAGGGACACCCGATCGGGCCTTGCAGCAGGAACTCGTCGGAATTTGCCCCATAGTGCGGGTGATCGGGGACGCAAGCTCCCCGCGCCGGCTGGAGGTGGCGGTGGTCGAGGGGCGGCAGGCCGTCGACTGCCTTCACCCGGACTGGATTAGGCCGGTCGCGCGATACGGCTGGGGTGGAAGTGCCACGTGAGCGGTCTCGCCGGGCAGCGTCACTCAGATGGCCGACGGGCGCGGGAGCGAGCGCGGGCGCCGGTCGGTCGTGCCGATGTCGCCGCACGCTTGGCAGCGCGTTGCGTTGCCGGTGCGGATGCCTTGGTCGCCGAGGTGAGACCACTTCGGACCAAAAGTTGCGCGTTGGCCACAATGGCGTCGACGGATCCGCGGCGAGGGTCCCACCATTCCGCAGTCCAGTTCATAGCTCCCATCACCAAGAATCGGGCCAGCTGCGGATCCAACTCGGGGTTGACTTCACCCTCTGCGACGGCGTCGGCGAACAGCCCCTGCCAGATCCGGCCGTAGGCGGCCTCCTCCTTCTTCTGCCGCTTGCTCAGCCGGCTGGGGATCTGTCCTGAGTTCCGGATCGACGCGGTGGTGTAGTCGGAGAGTTCGAGCGCGTGCCGCAGGTGAGCTTCGACCGCGACCATGATCCGATCCATGGGCGCCATGCCGGCCGGCAGTGCGTCCAGCGTCTTCTGTAGGTGCGTGCGCATATCGTGGATCCCGCAATACATCACCTCCTCGATCAGGTCCTCCCTGGACGGGAAGTAGTAATAGATCGCCGGTGCCTGTATCTCGGCGTCATCCGCTACATCTGTCAGCCGCGTCCCGGCGAAACCTTTGACGCTGAGCACACGGGCGGCTGCGTCGAGAATTCGCGCCCGCGTGCGTTGCGACTTCGTGTTCGTGCTGTCAGCGTCGGCCTTCGTAGAAGACGGGTTTCTAGGCACGGTTCAATAGTATTCAACACAAGTTGTAGGCACCGAGCATCGGCAAGAACCCTGCGGCAATGCCGCCCTCTTTTTGCTGACAGCAGCAACGAGCGGAACGCCGGATTCGATGGCCCGAAGAGGCTCGGCGAGGACATGCAGCGTGGCTTGAACCCGGCGAGACCTGACGGATGTCTCGTTGATGTCGACATGGACCGGCGAGACCGGAGCAGTACGCGGTCACTCGCGAGGGCGCAGCGCATCATGATTCATGATGCTGGTCGAACGGTTTTGGTCGTCACCGAGATTTGCCGATATCAGGGCGATCAGCCCGGCTCCTGTGGCCGAGTCATGCACTGTGGCCTGAACTTCGCTAGAAATCTAATCTTGTGTCAAAATCTCCGACACTCATCTAGAATCTAATCTCATGTCAAAAATAGGTGAGGGAGCGAGTCCCTCGGTCGTCGCTCTGGACGGCCGGGCCGGCCTTGGCCGTGAGGTGCTTGGAAACAAGGGGTACGGCATCGATTCGATGCGACGGCAGGGGTTGCCGGTGCCGCCGGCATTTTGCATCACGACCAGCGTTTGCGCGGAGTTTTTCGCCGATCGCACTCAGTGCATCGACCGGCTGTGGGCCGAAGTATGCGAGCACGTACGTGTGCTCGAGAATCAGACATCCCGCACTTTTGGTCGCGGCCCACGGCCGATGTTGGTCAGCGTGCGCAGCGGAGCCGCTCTATCGATGCCCGGGATGATGGACACTGTGCTCGACCTCGGGATCAATGATGACGTCGAGAAGGCACTCGCACTCGCTGCTTCCGCTGAATTCGCCCGCGACACTCGCCAGCGCTTCAACGAGATGTACCGGCGCATCGTGTTGGGAGGAAACCCAGAGCTCGAGGTACCGGCGGATCCGTGGAAGCAACTCCGGGGAGCGGTCGAAGCCGTCTTCGCCTCATGGAACAGCCCGCGGGCCGTCGCGTACCGAAGACACCATGGCTTGGATGCCGACGCAGGAACGGCAGTTGTCGTGCAAGCCATGGTGTTTGGCAATCTCGCGCGCGATTCAGGTACCGGGGTGCTGTTCTCGCGCAATCCTGTCACCGGAGCCGACGAACCATTCGGTGAGTGGCTTGCCAACGGCCAAGGTGAGGACGTGGTCTCAGGCAACGTCGATGTCGAACCTATCGCGGCGTTGCGGAATGAGCAGCCCGCTGTCTACGACCAGCTCATGAGCGCGGCGCAGACCCTGGAGCGGCTCGCCGCAGACGTCCAGGACATCGAATTCACCGTGGAGGAGGGCAAACTGTGGCTGCTGCAGACTCGGGCGGCCAAGCGGTCCGCTCAGGCTGCGGTACGGCTGGCGCTGCGGTTGCGCCACGAAGAGCTGATCGACGATGCGGAGGCACTGCGCCGTGTGACACCGGGCCAGATCGACACGCTGCTCTCACCGGCGCTTCTCCCTGAAACCCGGTTAGCCGCACCACTATTAGCACGCGGACTGCCGGCGTGCCCAGGCGTGGTATCGGGCAAAGCCTATTCCGACGTCGATGAGGCACTCGATGCCGCCGAGGAGGGGGAAGATGTGATCCTGGTGCGCGCAGCCACCAGCCCCGACGACGTCCAGGGCATGCTGGCTGCGCGGGGAATCGTCACGGAGACGGGTGGCGCAACATCGCACGCCGCGGTGGTGAGCCGCGAGATAGGCAGACCGGCCGTCGTCGGATGCGGAGACGGGGTCGTCGCGGAGCTCGAGGGCAAGCTGATAACGGTTGATGGGGCCGAGGGTGAGGTGCGCGAGGGGATCCTGGAACTCACCGCGTGGTCCGAGACTGATTCCCCGGACCTTGCTGAGCTAGCCGAGATCGCGCGCCGTGTCAGCCCGATTCGCGGCCATGCAGTGGGCGATTACCCGATGCTTACCGATTCGTCTCCATCAGCGGTGGCCAACGCGCTTGCTGCCGGCCTCACCGACGTCGTTTCCCCGCACCCGCTCATCACCATGTTGGTCGCGCACCAACTCGACAACAACACAAAGGTACTGACCGATGTCTGATTTAACTGTCCTGCAAGCGATCCGCCTCAAGGGTCGGGTGCGTGAGCCGGATTTGATCGCCACCGTCGGTGAAGATCCTGCAACGGTGGCATCGACTCTGGAGCAACTGATTTCAGTGGGTCTCGTCGTCGAGGGAAAGACTGTCCGGCTCAGTCCTGCGGGACGCGATCGGCTTAACGCTCTTCTGGCTGAGGAGCGGTCGGGCGTCGACCAAGGTGTACTGGCCGGCATCTACGACAGTTTCCGTGACGCCAACAACGAGTTCAAGGCTCTCATAACGGACTGGCAGATCAAGGACGGCCAACCGAACTCCCACGACGACCTCGACTACGACGCAGCTGTGATCGCTCGTCTCGATGACGTCCATCTAATGGTGCGGCCGGTCATCGATTCTGCTGCAACATATTTGAACCGGCTGAAGGCGTACGCCGACAAACTCGAGTCGGCCTTGGCGAAGGTCAAAGCCGGCGATACCAGTTGGCTGGCCAGGCCGATCGCCGACTCCTACCACACCGTATGGTTCGAACTTCATCAGGAATTCATCGAGGCCTCGGGTCTCACCCGTGAGGATGAGGCACGCGCCGGGCACGCCAGCTAAACGCGTCGGGTAGTCGGCTCGGCCATCGATCACCGTTTGGCCCACGTCATCTCCGGCCGATCGAAAGAAGGGTGGGCATGCGCCAAGTGCTCGCACCTTCGTTTAATCTAGAATAAAATCTAGCCCGAGAGGTGATGGCGTGAGCACTGTATTGACCGATGAAGAGACCCTGCTCGTCGAGACCGTGCGCGGGTTCATCGATCGGGAGGTCAAGCCGACAGTTCGCGAGGTCGAGCACGACAACGAGTACCCCGAGAAGTGGATCGAACAGATGAAACAGATCGGGATATACGGACTGGCGATCCCCGAAGAATACGGCGGCTCTCCGGTGTCGATGGCATGTTATGTGCTGGTGACGCAGGAATTGGCGCGCGGTTGGATGAGCCTGGCCGGGGCCATGGGTGGGCACACCGTGGTGGCCAAATTGCTGACACTGTTCGGGACCGAGGAGCAGAAGCGAGCCTATCTCCCGGCGATGGCATCCGGCGATATGCGTGCGACCATGGCGCTCACCGAGCCCGGCGGCGGATCAGATCTGCAGAGCATGACGACCACCGGGGTCCGTGACGGTGACGACTTTGTGGTCACCGGTGCTAAGACCTGGATCTCCAACGCGCGCCGATCGGGTCTGATTGCTCTGCTGTGCAAGACCGATCCAAAGGCGACGCCGCGACACACCGGCATCTCTATCCTGTTGGTTGAACCCGGCCCGGGACTCACGATCTCGCGCGATCTGCCCAAGCTGGGCTACAAGGGCGTCGAGAGTTGCGAGCTGTCCTTCGACGGCTACCGCGTCGCCGAATCGGCGATCCTCGGTGGGGTGCCGGGCAAAGGTTTCACGCAGATGATGAAGGGCCTCGAGACCGGCCGGATCCAAGTCGCGTCCCGTGCGCTCGGTGTGGCCACGGCCGCCCTTGAGGACGCGCTCGCCTACTCCCAGCAGCGCGAGAGCTTCGGTCAGCCGATCTGGAAGCATCAAGCCATCGGCCATTATCTGGCCGACATGGCGACAAAGCTCACCGCCGCTCGGCAGCTCACTCTCTATGCGGCCGACCGTTATGACAGCGGCGAGCGCACCGACATGGAGGCCGGCATGGCCAAGCTCTTCGCATCGGAGACGGCAATGGAGATCGCGCTGAATGCCGTCCGAATTCATGGTGGTTACGGGTACTCGACCGAGTTCGACGTCGAGCGGTACTTCCGCGATGCGCCGCTGATGATTGTCGGCGAGGGAACCAACGAAATTCAGCGTAATGTCATTGCAGGTCAGCTTGTTTCGCGCGGCGGTATTTAACGCTCGACCAGGCTTGGCGGTCGGCGTTCAGCTGGGCGGGCCCCACTACCTTCCTGCGTAGGGCCTCGAGCGGGGTGAGGACGCGAGCAGCGCGGACGACGTCACGGGATTGAAAGAGCTTCCCGCGTCGATCAACCGTTTCGCACTATGCCTCCGCGGGACGAGTGCTTATGATATTTCTAATACGGATAAAAAAACTCTGATACTCCAGTAGCGGGAGGCTCTCGTGGCGGAAGCGGCCGGCGTTGTGGCGGAGTCTGCTCTGCATGCTGTTTCGCCTCCGGATGCGTCGTGGAGTTCGGTCAACCTGGCTGAGGCCGTCCCGGGTGTGATGACGCCGCTGTGCGCCAGCGTGTGGGTTCCGGCCAGCGAACTCGGACTGCGTGCCCCGTTCGTGGCCATGGGTGTGCTACCGGCCAAACAGGCGGCTATCCCAGAGCGTGACGAGCACCGGATCACTTGTGCCTTCTATGGCCGCATGGCCGTGCGGGTGGATTTCCTCTGCGCGATGGGTGATCTGATCCCTGGGCAGTCAGGCGAAGCGCTCTCCCGGGACTTCTTCGGCTTTGTTCCCGATGACTTCGTCAGAAGGCCGTCTATCCGGCGACTCCCGTGGATCGCCGTACGCTACCCCCGGACGCTGCTGTACATCGCGCGGCGAATCGAGCGGCTACGCACCGAAACTGACGCTTGGTGGCGCAGCGCGATCGGCATGATCGATTCGCTGTCCGGCGAGCAGGTCCGATCGTTGATGGCAGAGGCGTTTTTCCGCTTCCAGCAAACACTCGCCGTGCAGGCCGTGGTCAGCGCCTGCGCTATTCAGCCGTTGCACGAGCAACTGACCAACCTGGCCGCCATGGCCGGCGTGGATGCCACTGAACTGTTGCGCGGCCACGGCTCTCACGAGGAGGCCCGGGTTTTGGCCGACCTGTGGCGCGTCTCGCGCGGCAGCCTCGAACTCCCGGAATTTCTGCTCTGGCACGGTTACCACTGTCCGGGGGAGGGCGAGTTGTCCAGCGTGACCTGGCGGGAGAACCCCGAACCCGTGCGCAAGCTAATCGCGCAATACCGGGCGATGGACGATACGGCGGCGCCCGACAGCGATCCCGCTGCGCAGCGCCGCGCGGGCAAGCCAGCCGAGAGCCGCTTCTACGCGTCGTTCAGGGGTGCGCAACGGCTCAAGTCTCGGGTGGTCCTGCGACTTGCCCGCCGATTTCTGCCGCTGCGCGGTGTCGGGAAGGTTTCATACCTGCAAAGCCTGGACGTGGTGCGGGCCTGTGCCCGTCGTCTCGGGGACCAGTTGGTCGCTGAAGGTGTCCTCGGCGATCGTGACGATGCATTTTATCTCACCGCAGAAGAACTGTCCGCCAGCCTGCCGCCCGACGTCAAAAGCATTGTGGCTCAGCGCCGCAAGCTTCGAGACGAGTACCGTCAGGTCGCGGTCCCGTCGTCGTGGAAGGGGCAGCCGCAACCGGTCGTGCGGACCGGCGGAGAGGCCGAGGATGTGACCACCCTGTCCGGTGTGGGCGCATCCGGAGGCGTCGTCGAAGGTCGCGCGGTGGTGGTCGACGAACCCGCGGATGCCGAGATCAACGACGGTGACATTTTGATCGCGCGCACCACCGATCCGTCCTGGGTGTCGCTGATGTTTCTCGCCAGTGGGCTCGTCGTCGATATCGGCGGCATGATGAGCCACGCCGCGGTGGTCGCGCGTGAACTCGGCATCCCATGCGTCATGAACACCGCCCGCGGCACGTCCACTCTGCAGACCGGCGACTTGATCCGCATTGACGGTGCCGCCGGAACCGTTGAGATCCTGCAACGAATAGGAGTTACCACCTGATGACCGCTGCCGAAATCACCAAGGCATGGGGGCCACTGGCCGAACCCATCCACGCCGACGCCGCCGGACCCGCCGATCCGGTCTGGAAAGACAACGCCTACCTGTCCTTCTGGGACACCCATAACCAGGTGTTCGGCACATTCCATGTCTCCACATCACCCAACGGAACGGGCGCGCGGCGGGCCCGGTGCAGCGTGTCCGTGCAGGGCAAGGTTCTGGAAATCATCGAAGATCTGCCACCGGGCAGCTTTGAGAGCGCGTCGATCAAATTCGGGCTCAACGGCCGGATCGCGGTGCGCCATGAGCGGTTACAGGCCGATTTGGTCAATGTTCCGCTGTTCGTCGCGGCCGACTATGCGGTGAGTGGGGTTGTTCCCGAGTTGGTGCCCGGCAAGCCGCTGCAGCACTTCCAGCAGGCCTGCGAGATCAACGGCATCCTGGTGCTCGACGGCGTCGAGTCGCCGGTGCGAGCGCAGGGAATGCGCGACCGCACTTGGGGTTTCCGCGACGAGTCCGCGCAGTGGATCGAGTATGCGGGTCTGGTGGCCGTTATCGGCGACACCTTCGTCACCGTTATGAAATTTCTGGGAGCAGACGGCTCGCTGCGGTCGGATGGGTTCCTTATCGACGCGAATCGATCGGTCACGATCGTCGACGTCACATTCGGGCGCGATGCTGCCGGGCAATTCCGGTTGGCCCGTCTGCGAGACGCGGAGGGTGGCAGCCGGCTGGTGACGGTCTCGTCGAGGCTGGCCGGATTCTTTGTGCCAATGGGCGCAGACTCCGAGGGCCCGTCGTTTGGAACCTATGACGACTTCATGTCGCTCGACAGCGAAAACACCTCCGGTGCAGGGTTTTTCGAGCAAGGCATCCTGCACCGAGTGTTCTGATCGAGTGTCCTACGGATAGCCATCGAGCACCCGCGCCGACCAGGACGACCGGGAACGGGGCCGAGGACGGGTCAGCGGTGCCCGGTGATCCACCCGACCGCGCCGGTCGGTGCGGGCAGATCGAGCAGGGAGGCCAAGACCTGCGAGGCCGGATTGTTGAACGGCATTGGCGCATCCGGGGGCAGCAGGCCCAGCTCGATCATCTGCTTGCCGACGCGCAGCAGCAGGATCGCGCCCCGCAGCGCAGCCCACGCTTCGAACCAGTCGAGGTCGTGGATTGTGCGGCCGGTGAGCTGTTCGAAACGTGTTACCGCCGCACTACGGTCCGGAAAGCCCTCCAGGCGCGGCAGCCCGATCCCGGCCGAATAGACGCGGTCGAAGAACAAGAAGTAGCCCAGGTCGACTTCGGGGCGCCCGAGGGTGGCCATTTCCCAGTCGAAGACACCGGTGACCTTCTGGTCGGGGCCGAACATGAGGTTTCCGAATCGGGCGTCGCCCCAGGAGACGACCAGCGGGTGGTCCTGTGTCGGTCGGGAGGCCGCCAGCAGCTCGAAGGCCTTATCGATGGTCGGGCTGAGTGTGTCGCCGGCGGCCCAGTTGTAGAAGCGTTGCCAGTACTGCAGTTCTTGCTCGATGACCGTGTCGCCCAGGTCGGCGTGCAGTAGCTCGGTCAGGCCGAGCGTCACCGGATCCGCCCGCTGAATGTCCGCGATGACCTTCAGAGCCTCGTCGAACATGGTCGCGCGCTGTTCGGGGGTCAGGTCGACAACCCAGCCCGCGGTCACAAAGGGCGGATCATCGCCAGGCACTTCGCCATACGCTCGCTCCAGCAATGCGAATGGTGAACCGAGAACGTCGCCGGTGGTCTCGTGGGCCAGGACCCGGGGAATCGGGGCGTCGGTGTGCGCCGACAGCAGTGACATCACCCTGAGTTCACGGCCCAGGTCGTAGGTCTCGAACAATCCGCCGTCCTGAGGGGGGATCCGAACGACTAAACCCTCTTCCACCAGCTCACCGTGCTGCCGCCAGCTGGCCTCGAATAGTACCGTCTCACTGGACATTCCACTCGCCGAGGGAATCATCACGTTCGACACCTTGACGGGCCCGGAGGCATCGACCACGGTCGGCAGCCAGGCGGCAAGGTGTTCGCCGACGGCATCCGCGTCCAGTTTGTTCTTCAGCGCCATGATCATCCTCGATCTGATGTTGATCCGACAAAAATTTAACTGGCATTAGAATATACCTCGAAGGTCAACCAGGGCCTTCAGTCGCGGGCGGCATTCAGACCGCGTACAGCGTGCCTCGCCACATGGCCACCAGAACGTCGACCGTGCTCTCCTCGTCGGGAAGGCTCGACTCGACACCGAGCCCAGCGATGTGCAGCACTCTTTCGGTGCCCCAGAACAAGCTTGCCGCAAGCATTCTGCTCGGTATCGGTGAGGTGATCATCCCGGCGGCGCGTTCGCGTTCGATCTCCGCCGCCCCGGCGGCGATGAATCGCTCGGCTATCGCCAGCCACAGATCGCGCAGTTCGGGCTCGGCATGCCAGTGATGGTTGGTCGCCTGGAATACCGGTCGGTGTCGATGCCAGGCGCGTGTCACGGCCCGAATGCTGCGTTCTAGGGCAACCGTTGGCGAGTCCTCGGGGGATCGAGCAAGAAACGGCTGCACGGTCTGGAAGATGTCTTCCATCGCGCGCTCGAGCAGACCGCTGACGACGGAGAACTTGGAGGCGAAGTAAAAGTAGAAGGTCGCCCTCGATACTTTCGCTTCAGTGAGGATCTGCGCGACGCTGATATCTGTCAACGATTGGCGTGCGAGTAGGCGCGTGGTGGCGGCCAGGATGTTCTCGGCCGCTGAGGCGCTGTCGGTGTCTGCGACTCTTCGTCGGCCGAGCGTTCGCCTCGTCGTTTCGGTCATCGCCGCCACCTTACTCCCGATTCGCCCACCTCAGCGGTGTCGTACGACGATTTTAAGCTGATTTCAAACCTGGTATACATGCTGTATGGACAGTGTGTTAGTGTGAGCCAGTCCACACCTGCGGGGAGCTGTCAGCGCCGTCATTGGCGCCCAGGGGTGTCTCTCGCTGTTGCACAGAATGCCGATGGATAGGCGGAAAGGTCAGATTCGGATGAGTTCGATGATCAGCGTCAGCGCGTGGCCGCTGGTAGGTCACGAGGGATGGCCACCCAATATCAAACCGAGCCCGGGTGATTTCGTTGCCGGCACCACGGCTCAGATAGCCTTCTTCTTCATCGCTGGCGCCGCTGTGGTCTTGTTCGCGCTGCCGTGGGCGATCAGGGCGGCTCTCGGACGGGGCGCCGCGATGCGAAGGAAGAACTACGTCCCTCTGCTAGCGCTCGGCAGCGGCCTGCTCTGTTGCTTGGTGGAGCCCATGCTCGACATGTTGGGCCACCTGCATTGGGCGAAAAATCTGGTGCCTGCCTTTACGAACTTTGGCATCACCGTGCCAGCCTTGATCCCCTTGTGCTACGTCGCTTTCCTCGGACTTGAGGCTCACTTTTGTTACTTCGTCATCCGTAACGGCGCGCACGCCCGGCACTTCGTTATGCTTCTCGGGCTAGGCATTTTCACCGATGCGGTGATGGAGACCATCGGTATCAACTTGGGGATCTACACGTATTACGGCGTACAACCGTTCTCGTTCCTCAACTTCCCGTACTGGTGGGGATTCATCAACGGCGGGTCTTTCGTCACCATCGGTGCGATTTTTGCCTATGCGGTACCCCGCCTGGAGGGAACCCGCAAGCTGTGGCTGCTGCTTCTCGCGTCGCCGACCGGCATGATGATCAACTACTTTGGTGTCGGTTGGGTGCACATTCTCGCCCACAACTCGACACTGCCGGTCGCGATTCGCTGGGTCGCCGCGACCATCATGATGGCGATGATGGTCGGCTGGATGTTCGTGCTTCATCATCTCGTTGGACGACCGAACAATCTACCGGCGCCGAACTGGACTTGGTGGCGCGTCTTCGCCTACGGCAAGGTCACGCCTACTCGTGCGCGGCGTATGAGCATGTGGCAGAAGATGTGTGAGGAAAGCGGCATTCGTCCCGGCGCCGGAATCGCATCGGATCCAGAAGATTCCGATCAGGCGCTGATCGTTGGCCCCACCCTGGTGTTCGCGCACGGCTCAGACCCAGATCCCCGGCGCGACCGCGCCGGCGTCTGATCATCGTCGTGGGTCGTCCAGGTTGCTCCTGGACGACCCACGACTGATCTGTCGGCACGCCTGGCGCGACCCGGCTTCTCCAGCCGGCGATCGAGGGAATGCCGCGATGACGCAGGGTGTGCAGCGAACGATGGCCTCCTGCGGTGCGGTGTCCGTGCTCGTACTGTTTCCAGCGATCATTATGGTCGGTCTGCCGCCACCGGTTCTGCGACGCAGACCGCTGTCGAGGTGGCGCACTTCTGGTCCACAAGCACCGGCCTGAAGCGGTTCGGTCGCATGTGATCACACGAATCTCAGCAGTTTTCGGTGCCGTCAACACCTTGCTTTCAGGGGCGAGTTCACGACTCGTGGTGGTCGGCGTCCAGAAGGTACTCGGTGGACGTGTCGGCGCGTGGCAGTCGATTAAGGTGGCGCCTTGTTGCGGTGCGGGTTCCGTCGCTTTCGGCGCCGATCTCATGGCGTGCGCTCTGCGCCAACGGACTTTGGCGGACCCTTAAAGGGTCCTCCTGGTTGTCCTATCGGTTTCGGTAGCTTTTCGACGTTGTCGTCAAGGCCAAGACCGCCGAAGCCGGCAAGGTGTTGCGTATATTTAATCCAGATTATAATCTGCGTCTGTGTCTCATCCCGTAACCGCTGAAAGCCGGTTACTCACTGGCAGTAACCCCTTCAATGTCGAACCCGAAATGGACCTGTTGCATACAGCGCCGGCTGATGCACCGGGCTGGAGCGAGACCATGTTCTTCCACGCATGGTCTCCCCGGGAGAAGGTCGGTGTATTCGTGCACACCGGCAGGTGGCCGAACGACCTCGATCTGTGGTGGGCTCAGGTAATCGCGTTGCTGCCCAATGGTGAGTTGCTGGTCGATCGGTCGTGGGGGCGAGCAACAGACGATCGGGGTCCGGCGACGGGAAACCTCAAAGTCACGTGCACTACTCCGTTGCGCAGCTGGCGCTTGGCCTTTGACGGGGCTGGGGCGATCTGTGACCTCAGCGCAATGGCGGCAGGCCCGGTGGGCGCCGGACCGGCGCGTCGGTTGTCTTTCGACCTGGAACTAGAAGCCGCCGCCCCGGTGTGGGACCTGCACGGCGCGCTGGGTATCGACCGCCTGAGCTGGGCCTCCTTCCACCACAACCAGGGGTTCCGAACGAAGGGCTCGCTGACCGCGGGCTCGCAGCGTTGGGACATCGACGGCGTCGCCATTCGGGACCATTCCAGCGGGCCACGGGACGTCGGGCAGTTGGGTGGGCTGCACTTCCTGTTGTTGGTGTTTCCCGAGAGTGGTCGCGTGGTCAACGGCCTGGTGAACTGGCGTCAGGACGGCAGGGTCGACCATCGCACCTTCTGCACTCAGCAGGCCGGTGTCCGTGAGGTGGGGACCGATGTCCGAGTCACCGGTTTGCATTCGGTCGCGACTCACGAACCACGTTCGATGGACATCACCCTGCAGCGGGCGGACCATTCCTCCGAGGTTTTGAAAGCCACATGGCTGCACGGCTATTCGTTGACGTATCTACAGCCCAACGAGAACATCAATGGAGTCGACGTCGTTACCCAGCCCGACCCTCTCATCGTCACGCAGAGCACGGTTCGTGTAGTGGCGCCTGACGGCGAAGTCGGTTACGGCGTCATCGAGCGTGACTACCGACCGTCTGCTCTTCCGTCAACTGAGGAGCGGTGAGGGTGTCGCTGAATCGGTCGGAATCCGCCCTAGACCTGTCCGAGGAAGAACTGGCCGCAAGTCCGGTTCATCATCCGGGCGCCAAGCGGCGATGGACCACCGCCAACGTCGATGAAGGGCTGCCCGGAACCATCACCCCGCTGACTTGGTCCATGTACTTCCCGCCCACCGAGTCCACCATGCGCGGTTGCTGGGTGGATCTCGGTGTGCTGCCGGAATCGCAGCGCCCGATCCCAGACGACGTCGACGGTCGCTTCCTCTCCGTGGCCTACGGCCATGCCATCGCCAACGTGGATCTCTTAGGCCAGATGGCGGCGCGTGTGCCGGGAGGCTCTGCGGCAACCATGGAAGCTCAGTTGTTCGGATCGGTCGAGCGCGATGGCGAACCGGAGCCCAGTGGATTACGCAAGATGCGCCGCTATCCGTTCGTCGCGGCGAAGTTTCCCCGCGCATTGCGTCGCGCGATGCGCGAGCTTGAACCGTGCGCGCAGAATACAGCCCGCTGGTGGCGGGCCACTGTCTTCGAACCCGAGGCGCTGGTGGGCAATTCGGCTGTGCTGGCACTGGCCGAGGCGCGCCGGCGGTTCGAGGAAATCCTGGTCACGCACATGGTGCTCTCCATGGCGTGTCAGGGCTTGATGGGCCGCGTCGAGGCATTGGCCGTCAAGGCCGGGCTGGACGGCGTGCAGCATGAACTCATCAAGAGCGATGAGGGGACTGCCGAGTTCGACTTGGTCCGCGATCTGTGGAGCCTGTCGGCCGACACGATCACGCTCCAGGATTTCCTGCATCGGCACGGCTTCCACGGCCCCCGCGAGGGGCTGGTGGAATCGACGGTATGGCGGGAGAACACCCAACCCGTCGCGGATCTGGCCGCCGCCTACCGCTCCCGTCGCGGCGGTGAAGACATTGACGCCCTGGTGTTGCGACGGCGGAGCGAGCATGTGGCCGCAGTCCGCCGTCTGGAGCAGGCGCTCGGCCCGATCCGATCGATCCCGGCACGCGCGCTCATCCGATTCGCGGCGCACGCGCCGACGTGGCGCGAAACCGGACGAGCCAGCATGTTGCAAGCCGTCGACGTCGCCCGCGCGGCATCACGCGTCGTCGGTCGGGATCTTGCCGAGGCGAGTGTGCTCGACGATCCCACGCACGTGATGTTCCTGACGATCGACGAGATCGTGCGTGGTGATCGTGGCAACTGGCCTGATCTCGTCCGTCAACGTCGATCCGACCATGCCACGTTCGACCGGATCGTTCTTCCGCACGTATGGCGTGGCGTGCCCGAGATTGCCGCCGCCGCTGCCGCGGCCACCGGGCCGGCATCCGAGCACCAGCCCGACGTCGTGGAAGGTCTAGGGGTGAGCGCCGGTACCGCCGAAGGAATCGTGCGCGTCGTTCGTGATCTCGATGACGCCGACATCGACGAGGGCTCCATCCTGGTGTGCCGCGCGACCGATCCCAGCTGGGCATCGCTGTTCGCGCTCGCCGAAGCGGTGGTCACCGATGTCGGCAGCGCGATGAGCCACGCCGCCATCGTCTGCCGGGAATTGGGGCTGCCCTGCGTCGCCGGCACCCGCACCGGCACCACAACGCTGCGCGACGGGATGCGGGTCCGGGTTGACGGCACGACTGGTCGCGTGGAAATCCTGCACGACGCATCGCGTGTCGACGCAGCCGACTAGCTAGAGCGCCGTCTTTCGCTGAATTCGGCCTTGCCCGGACACAAATCTGCGCGTATCCCAGAATCTGGGGTTCGGCTGCACTTGGACGGCGCCGTCCCGTCAGCGATCGGGACGGCGCCTCACATCAACGCGCTACCGGGAAGGGGTCGTTCTGACCGCTCGAATAGGGGTCGGCGTCTGCTGACTTCCTTGAGCTCATCAACTCTTTCAACACGCCCGCGATGCGCTCACCTTTCTTCTGAAGGTGGAAATCCTTGAGCATGGTTCGCGCAGCGTTCTGGCCGGGCATGCCGCTGATACCGGCGACCGGGTGGGTGCCGGATCCGGTCAGGTAGAGACCGTCGATCGGTGTCTTATACCCGGCGAATCCGGCGACCGGCTTGTTGGGGCCGAAGCGACTGATGGTCGGGTCCACGTGGTAGACCGAGCCGTCGATCGCCCAGAACCGCTCTTCGATGTCGGGCAACACCAAGGGACGCACGGCCACCTGCAGGTCTTCGACGCCTTTGTAGTACTCGTCGGCATCTTTGATGATGCTGTCGGTGATCTTCTTGCGGGCCACGTCCCAGCCGTCCTCTGGATAAGACGGGGTGAGGCCGGTCCAGAACCACCAGAGGTCCTTACCGGGAGGCGACATCGACGGATCGAAAGAGTTCGTCACCTGGGCCAGGCCCGGGATGGCCTCCGGCACCTTGCCCCGCACGCAGGCGCGGGCGGCCTCGACGGCTTGTTCGTACGTGTGGTAGCAGTTGCACGCCTGCCGCATATCGATACCGTCGCCGCGCCACTTTTCATGCTTGGACATGTCGATGCGTCCGGACAGCGCGACGTTGACTTTTGCGTCGGCGATACCGCGTTTGCGGGTCGGGATGTGGTCGGCGGCGTTCTGCTTCTTCGGTTCCAGAACGCCACGCGGGAGCAACCGCGTAAGCGTCGTCTTCGGACTGCATGCGGTGAGAACGGCACGCCGAGCGCGGATTTCAACCCCGCCCTTGACACGTACCCCGGTGCAGCGGTTGTTGGTGATGATCAGCTCTTCCACGGGGGAGCTGGTGATCACGTCACCATGATTGTCCTTGATAACGCTGATCAGCGCTTTCGGCAGCGATCCGGTGCCGCCGTGGAACATGGCCACGCCGTACTTGCTCAGCACCCCCAGGTAGATCAGCGACCAGCCAGACATATCAGCGTCGAAAGGCATGAACGGGAGACTGGCCAGCATCGGTGCACGGATCATGTCGTGCTCAAAGCTCTCCTCGACCGCCTCCATTTGAGAGCTCGACATCCACCGACCGAGCGCTGCGAGCTGTTTCCGGTTCTTCAGCACCGCGCGTGCCGATTTCAAGATGTTCTTGATCTCCGGCTCACGGACGTTGGTCTGCATCATGGGCAGCCCGATCTCGACGGCCGCGTCGATTACCTCGTAGAGCTCGAGTAGCGCGCGGGCGTCCTTCTTCGAGAAGTACTCGAGTTCTGCGGCGGTCTTGCGGGGGTCGCGCCACAATCCCAGCGATGCGCCGTCAGCCGAGAGTTGAAAGTGTGCGGGGTCGATAACCGTCTGCCGCAGACCGTAATAACGGGACAGCCCAAGATCGCGGTCGATCGTTGTGGTACGGAACAACGACGCCTGAATCGACGCCTCGTTGATCATGTACTCAGGCGCTTCTGGGGCGAAGGAATTCGTCGACGTCATACCACCGGCGGTCGGGGACGCTTCGACGACGAGAACATCCAGCCCGGCCTTCGCGAGATACGCCGCGGCGACCAACCCGTTGTGTCCCGATCCCACAACCACAATGTCGGCTTCGCGCGGCGGGAGAGCGTCCTTCATCACCAGTCCTTCGATCGTCCGAGAGCGAGACTCGCTCAGCACTCCAAAATCTAACCATTATTAAATACTGCTACCGCGGGCACGGTTGCGGCCGAAGTGGGTTGGCGCCCTACCGAATCCCGCTCAAGTGCGTGCCTGCCCGAACATCCGAACAAGGGTCATCGGCACCGGGGCCATCGCCACGGTTCTGTTGCACCATACACACTGTATGCTCAATGCGATCCAGAGCACAACCCACTGTCGAAGCCCACTTGGGGCGCGGTGGCCGCAGCGTCGAGACGCGACCGCGAATGGCGTGCGCCATCGGCCCCCGGCGCGGCCGGCCCCGGGGCCACTGTGGCATCGTTCGACCCGAACCGCAAAGCATGAGAACGGGAAATTCGCCCGAATCTTGCGCAAGACTTTTTACTCGAATATAGATTCAATAAGCGAGATCAACTCACGTCGTCGAAGCCGGGAGCGCTGCCACCATGGTCAACCCAACGTCTACCGTCGATGCGCAACGCCGACGGACGGCCATCATTGATTCCCTCGATCAGGCAACGCCGGCCTGGCTCACCGGCACCCTGCAGGCTGCCGGCGTGCTGCACCAGGGCGAGGTCACGGAAGTGACCAGCGAACTCATGAATGTCGGTCAACTGGGACTGGTCGCGCGTTTGAATCTCGCCTACGACAGCATGGAATCGGATGCACCTTCCTCCGTCATGTTGAAGCTGCCATCAACCGATGCCGGGAGTCGAGGCCTCGGCGTGACCCTTGGCTTCTACGAAGCCGAAGTGGGGTTCTACCAACAGATAGCGCCCACCGTCCGCGTCCGGGTTCCGCTGGTTTACCAGGCTGACATCGAGCCCGAGACCGGGCGCTTCACGCTGCTGCTGGAAGATCTCAGCTCGATCGCTGCACCCGGAGACATGATCGCCGGTGGCACCGTGGAGCAAGCCGCGCAGGCGCTGGACGGACTGACGACGCTGCACGCGCCCAGGTGGTCTGACCCCAGGCTGGCCGCACTGACGTGGTTGGCCGAGCCGCAACGCCTGCAGAACTTCTTCGCCGGCGTCGAGCCGATGCTGCCGAGCTTTCTCGAGCGCTTCGGCGACCGGCTCGACTCTCGCGATGTGGCTCTCGCCGAGCAGGTGGCACCCCACGCCAACTCATGGGCGGAGCGAACGAATCAGGGGCGCAAGACGGTTCTTCACGGTGACTACCGCATGGACAATGTGTTCTTCCCGACGGTGCCCGACCAGCCGGCCGCTGTGATCGATTGGCAGGCCGCCCAGCTCGGTCCGCCGCTGATAGATGTGGCCGTCTACCTGGGCGGTTGTCTTTCGCTGGAGGATCGGCGAGGGCACGAGCGTGATCTGCTACAGCGATACCAGGACGGGCTGGTGTCTGGCGGTGTCAAGGACTTCTCCTTCGACGACGCGTGGGCGAGCTATCGCTGGTGTGCCTTCTACGGCTTCATGCTCTCGATACCAATGGCCGTCCAACTCGAGCGATCCGACCGGGGCGACGCGCTGTTCGCCGGCATGTTCGCCGCATACGCCCACCAAGTTCGCGACCTCGACTCGATGGAGCTGCTGAAATGAGCCGCCGACCTGTGACCACGGCGCTGGCATTCTCGTGTGATCGCTACACGCCCCCTGCGGTTTTCGGGCAGGCGGCCGGGACCGCTTTGGACAGCGGCGCCATCGACGAACTGCTCGTCTGGGATCAGATGACCAATTTCTGGCCGCGACAGCTGTGGTGCCCCGGCAATACCCCCATGGCGTCGGTCATGCCCGACCTGGACTCGTACTGCGACGCGTTCGCGATGAGCGCCTACCTCGCGGCGAAGGCTCCCGGCCTCGGCGTGACAATCAGCACCGACGCCATCCGGCGCGGGCCTGCGGAGCTGACCCAAACCATGATGACTCTGGCCAACCTCACTGACGGTCGCGCGAAGATCATGATCGGAGCGGGCGAGGCTAAACAAATAACGCCTTTTGGGTGGCGGAGGTCAGAGGGTCTAGAACGTCTCGAAGATCAGTTCAAGGCCTTCGACGCGTTCTGGAATACCGACGGACCCGTCAACTTGGCAGGCAATCACTGGACTTTCAAAAACGCCTGGCTGGGTGAAGCGCGTGGTCACCGACCTACCGTCTGGGCGTTGGGGGGAGGCCCAAAGCTTCTCGACCTCGCCACCACGTACGCCGACGGATTTTCTGCCATCGTGCCCTGCGTCGCCCCGAACGTGGATTCGTGGGCTCAAACGGTTACCACGCTCAAGACCGACTTGGAGCGGAAAGGACGTGACCCGGAAGCCTTCGAATTCGGCATCTGGTTCATGTCGTTGATCCATGAAGATGAGCAACTCCTCGAAGAGGCTTTAGACAATCCGCTGATGCGCTGGATGGCAGGAGTCTTCGGTCGTGTCGACCAAAGCGCATGGGACGCAGAGGGAATGGAACCGCCGCTGCCGAGAGACTGGCATTACGCCATCAAACTGCTCCCGGTTCAATGGACCGACTCCGAGATCGACGGTGTGCTCAGTCGCACAACACATGAGATGGCTCAGAAATCATTCGTATACGGCACCCCGGCCTCCGTCGCCGATCAGGTGGCGCAATATGTTGAGGCTGGGGCCACCTGGGTCAGCGTCTGCGACATCCTGCCCCTCATCCTCGACCCCGCGGACGCACAACTCGGACAGCACAGGAACCTCGAAGTCTGTGCCCGTTTGAAGAAACACGGATGACGCGGAGGATGAGCAAGCAGTATTCCTACGACGACGAGGGCAGCCACGAGCCGGCCAGCGACGATCCCGACTGGCAGGAAAGTGTGTTCGTGCACTGGTATGACCGCGCCGCCGGGATCGGCGGAGTCAGCCGGATCGGCCACGAACCGAACCGACCGGGCGGTGGCCGGTCGGCGCTGCACTGTTTCGTGGCGACCACCGACGGCATCCGCTTTCGTCGCAACGATTTTCAACTTCCCTTCGAGCCGGCCGCATCACCACGTGGATTTCGCTCCGGCGGCTCGGAGTGGCATGTCGACGCGGGAGCACCCAGGCTGGTAATCAATGAACCCGGCGTGCACGTCGACTTGCGCATGGACAACTTCTATCCGCTGACCGACTTCTTCCCACCCAAGGGGAGCATGACTGAGGATTTCGCCAAGGACCACTACGAGACGTCGGGACGTATCCGCGGTAGCGCCCGCATCGATGGCCGGAGTTTCGACGTCGACGGGATGTACCATCGCGACCACTCGTGGGGTTTACGCAAGACGATGACCCTGAAGAGCCACCGGTGGATCTCTGGAACCTTTGGCCCGGACCTGTCTTTCGGTTCAATCATCTGGCATGCCGCCGACGAGTCGATGGTCAGGGTCGGCTATCTCGTCCGCGACGGAGAGGTCAACTACGCGGCTGACGTTGACGCCGTGACGTTTCTCGAGCCCGATGGATTGACGCACCGAGGCGGCGAAGTCCGCTGGTGGATGCCCGACGGAGATGTCTTCGAGCTTCGGGCCGAACCCGTCGACGCCGTCGTGGCCCATCTGCACAACGCCTACTACGTCGACTCCATCTGCGACGTCCGATTACCCGGCGCCGACCGTTGGGGGATCTGCGATTTCGAAATCAGCAACAACGCTCGATTAGGAACCGCGCCCGTCGGCACTTCAATCAACGCTGCGCTCGCCAGCGGCCTGACGAAAAGGCAATGACCATGAGCGTCTTCGATCGAAAATCGCCGCGGTTGCCCGCCCGAACCGAGGCGACGACTAGCACGGACGCGAACGCTACGACTGAGGTGATGCCCTCTGCTGCAGCAGGTTCGTCACCGAGAAATATATGTTGACGTTGCGAAATATTCAGCAGCACGCTGCGCGGGGGATTGTCAGGTGACGCGGGTAAGCGACATGCTTGAGACGCTGGACACGGTTGATCCGCGACCGGGGGTGCGGTGGACTACCGGGAACATCGCCGAGGCTTTTCCTGGCGTGTTCACCCTGTTCGGCATGACGTTCGCGTTTGAGCCGATGGAGATGTCATTCCGGCGTCTTTTCGTCGACCTGGGGGTCTTCGCCCGTAACGAGCTGCGGGTGCCCGAGGATGTTGAGGACTGCTTCCTCACGGTGTTCTCCGGTTGGGGCGCAGGCAATATCGACAAATTCCGCGAAATCGCCAATGTCATGCCGGGGACTACCGCAAAAGCCGTCGAGCAGCAGCTTTTCGGGTATGCGCGGCCTGAGACCGTCGACGAGAACACCCGGAAGCGCTACCCGGCGATCATCGTGAAAGCCCCGCGCTGGATGCTGCGCACCCCCAAGCGGCATAACGCGATGTTCGCCGAGCTCCGTAGATGGCGGCTCGATCAGCTGTCGAGAATCCCCAATCTCGACGAGAACGGTTGCCTGGCAGTGCTTGCCGACTCGCGGCGCCGCTTCGAGGACATGATGAAGATTCACATGGGCGTTGCGATGATCAGTTCCTCGATCGCCGAGAAAGTCGCTGCTGCTGCTGCCGCCGCCGGTAAGCCGGGACTGGAAGCCCAACTGCTCTCCGGCGTCGGTTCCGATGAAAACGAGGTCGCATACGATCTGTGGGCATTGGCGCACAACCAGACAACGGTCGGCGAATTCACGGACCGGCACGGCTACCACGGCCCCAACGAGGGTCAGTTGATCGGCGTCACGTGGCGCGAGAACCCCGCTCCCGTCCTGGCGCGCCTTGACGACTATCGGGCGATTGACGCCGCAAGCCCGCGTGCACCACGCAACCGCAGCGCCGCGCAAGCGGCCGCCCGCCAGCGGGCGCTCGCCGAACTGTTGGCCGCGACTCCTAGATTCAAGCGTCGGCTTACTGCGATGATCGTGAAACTGGCGGCCCGTTTCCTGGCTCTGCGGGAACAGGGTAAAGCCGGTTACCTGCTCACCTACGACGTGGCTCGTGCGACGGCTCGTAGGCTCGGTGCGTTACTCGTCGAACGCGGCATCATCGCCGACTCCGACGATGTTTTTCACCTTTCGTATCAAGACCTGGTAGCTGGAATATCCGGCGATCAGCGGGCCGCGGTCGCCGATCGGATGGCGCAGTACGCCGAACGTCAAACTATTCGGCTGCCCAAGGCATGGTCGGGCAGCCCGGAGATCACCAAGCTCGCAACGGCTACCGGCAAACTGCTCGACGTCGGAGGGATAGTGGCCGGCGTGGCCGCCAGCGGCGGCATCGCCGAGGGGCGGGCGCGGGTGGTGCGTGACCCCGGCGACGTGGACATCGACGACGGTGACATTCTCGTGTGCGAAACCACCGACCCGTCCTGGGTGTCACTGTTCCTGGTGGCAGGGGCGGTGGTGACCGACCACGGCGGCATGCTGAGCCACGGCCCGATCGTCGCCCGCGAGATCGGCATACCATGCGTGTGCGGTACCGAAACCGGCACCAACCGCATCCCCGACGGTGCGCAGTTACGGGTCAACGGCGATGTCGGCACTGTCGAAGTGATTGGGTGATACGCCCAATAAGAGCGTTCCTGCTCGTGATGCGTGACTTCGCCCAGTCTTGCCGTGTATGCGGTTGAAGGGCGGCCGCGACGTAAGACGCTTCGACTCGAGCTGTGGCGGGGTTAAACCGCCGGACCGCCACCGCGCGCCACTGGTCGACTTCTCCGGCGAGAAGTCCAAAGTGTCTTAACGCTGTTCGTCGCTCGTTTCGGTTTTCACATGAGATCTGCGCTCAAGATCCACCCGAAACACGCTGAGGAACCACCCCATCCGCCGACTTGAATGGACTGAGGCAGGACCGGTTCACCATTTTTTGAGTCTATGTTAAATTACAGAAGTGACTGAAGCCTTTATCGTTGACGCAGCTCGTACACCTGTGGGTAAGCGCGGTGGTGGATTCGCTGACGAGCACCCGGCCGACATGGCCGCCCACGTGATTCGTACTGTCGTCGATCGACACGACATCGACGCCGAGTCGATTGATGACGTCATCCTGGGCTGCCTGGACAACATCGGTTCCCAGGCCGGCGACATCGCGCGGACAGCGGCCCTTGCGGCTGGCCTGCCCGAGTCGGTTCCCGGCGTCACGATCGACCGCCAGTGCGGATCCGCTCAGCAGGCCGTGCATTTCGCCGCGCAGGCCGTGATGAGCGGAACTTCTGATCTGATCGTCGCGGGCGGCGTGCAGAAAATGAGCCAGTATCCGATCTTGTGCGCTTTCGGGGCAGGTGAGCCCTTCGGCGCGAGCGATCCATGGACTGGATGCCGGGGATGGGAAGCTCGGTTCGGCACCCAGGAGATCTCACAGTTCCGCGGTGCGGAGATGATCGCCAGTCAGTGGAAGCTGAGCCGCGAGGACAACGAGAAATTTGCGTTAACCAGCCACCAGCGCGCCGTGGCAGCTATCGCCGACGGCCGATTCACAAGGGAGGTAACGCCATACGCGCGCGTCACGGTGGACGAGGGGCCGCGCGCCAACACCTCACTGGAGAAGATGGCGGCCCTGCCGACCCTGGTTGAGGGCGGAGTGCTAACCGCGGGGGTGGCCAGCCAGATTTCCGACGGGGCGGCGGCACTGCTGATCGCGTCGGAAAGCGCTGTCAAGCGGTTCGGACTGACACCGCGGGCCCGAATTCACCACATGTCCGTGCGTGGCGCCGACCCGGTGATGATGCTTACGGCCCCGATCCCGGCCACCCGACACGCACTCAAGCGAACGGGACTCTCGATCGACGACATAGATCTCGTCGAGATCAACGAGGCGTTTGCTCCGGTGGTGCTCGCCTGGCTGGCAGAACTTGAGGCCGACCCGGATCGCGTGAATGTGAACGGTGGAGCGATCGCGTTGGGTCACCCCATCGGCTGCACCGGCGCCCGCTTGATGACCTCGCTGTTGCACGAGCTCGAGCGAACCGGCGGCCGCTACGGACTGCAGACCATGTGCGAGGGCGGCGGTCAAGCCAACGTCACGATCATCGAGAGGCTCTAGGCGGTGCGCCGAACGCTCTACGGCCCTGACCATGAGGCCTACCGCGAAACGGTCAAGGAATTCTTAGCCCGAGAAGTGGTCCCGCACCAGCACGATTGGGACCGAGATCACCGGATCGACCGCGACGTGTTCGCCCATGCAGCCAAAGCGGGCATCTACGCATTGGAGGTGGACGGACGATACGGGGGTGCCGGTGAACACGACTACCGCTACCGAATGGTGGTCTGCGAGGAGATCGCCCGAATCAACGCTTTGTCGTTCGGCTTGACCATCAGCCTCCAAGACGACCTCGTGTTGCACTACCTCCTCGATCTCACGTCTGAGGAACAGAAACAACGTTGGTTGCCGGGCTTCGCCTCCGGTGAATTGATCGGCGCCCTCGCTATGACGGAACCGGGTACCGGCAGCGATCTCCGAGGGATCCGCACCAGTGCTCGCCGCGACGGCGACCACTGGGTTCTCAACGGGCAGAAAACGTTCATTTCCAGTGGGATCATGGCCGACCTCATCGTGGTAGCCGCTTGCACCGATCAAGAGGCGGGCTCGCGAGGCTTCAGCTTGTTCGTTGTCGAGCGCGACACCCCAGGATTCAGACACGGACGCCAGCTGGACAAGATCGGGCTACCGGCCCAAGACACTGCCGAGTTATTCTTCGACGACGCTCGCGTACCAGTCGAAAATCTGCTCGGCAAGGAAGGCAGCGGCCTCCAATACTTGATGAGCCATTTGCCGCGCGAGCGATTAGGTGTTACGGCACAGGCTATCGCGACTACACGCGCAATATTCAACCTCACGGTCGAGTATTGCCGACAGCGCAAGGCATTCGGTCAGCCGCTGACCGCAAAGCAACATATCCGCTTCGAACTGGCAGAGATGTCAACGGAACTCGATATCGCGGAAGCCTACGTCGACAAATCGGTAGAAGCGTTCAACGCGGGTGAACTTTCACCAGTCGATGCGGCAAAAGGCAAGTGGTACGTCAGCGAGCTTCAACACCGCCTCATCGACCGGTGTCTGCAACTCCACGGCGGATACGGCTACATGCTTGAATACCCTGTTGCCCGAGCGTATGTCGACACCCGAGCGCAGACTATCTATGGCGGCACGACGGAGATCATGAAGGAGCTCATCGGCCGCGAGGTCGCCGGCTCGGAACCGACTTCCAAACGGAGATGAAGTGACGCCGTTTTCATCTCGGTGTCCGCGCCTGCTACCGCTGCCACTGGCGAGGGGCTCGGCCGGCATGCTGGGACTTTGCCGTGGCGGGGTGACGTTGCCCCCCGCTACGGCAATGCATATGTTGATCAACGGCATTGAAGCCCGTGGTGCACCGCAGACGGACGCAAAGCCAAACGGCGAAGCGATACGCCGCAGGTCCGGCTCCCGAGGAGAAGAGCTCATGAGTGACCTCGCCTGAAGCTGCAATGGCAGCCGCCGACAATCAAAGTATCAGCGAACCGACCAAAGTCGTTTTCGCTCAAGAGGTTATACTGCGGACGTGACTCGGCAGAAGATCCTTATCACCGGTGCGAGTTCCGGCCTGGGTGCCGGTATGGCTCACGCGTTTGCGGCCAAAGGGCGCGACCTGGCACTGTGCGCTCGGCGTACCGACCGGCTCGCTGATCTCAAAGCTGAGCTCGTGCAACAACATTCTGATGTAAATGTTGCCATCGCAGCGTTGGACGTCAATGATCACGAGCAGGTGCCGAAGGTGTTCGAGGAGCTGGCGGATGCACTCGGCGGCATCGACCGGGTGATCGTCAACGCCGGCATCGGCAAGGGTGCGCGCCTGGGGTCGGGCAAACTGTGGGCCAATAAGGCGACTCTCGAGACCAACTTGGTGGCGGCGCTGGTGCAGATCGAGACCGCGCTGCAGATTTTTCATGAGCAGGGATCGGGGCACCTGGTGTTGATTTCCTCGGTGCTCGGCGTCAGGGGAGTGCCGGGCGTGAAAGCGTCTTACGCGGCCAGCAAGGCTGGGTTGAGTTCGCTGGGCGAAGCGTTGCGCGCCGAGTATGCGCGTGGGCCGATCAAGGTTTCGGTGATAGAGCCCGGTTATATCGAGTCGGAGATGACCGCCAAGTCACAGACCACAATGTTCATGGTGGACAACGAGATTGGGGTCAAGTCCTTGGTTTCGGCGATCGAGCGCGAGCCGGGACGGGCGGCTGTGCCCTGGTGGCCATGGGGGCCGATGGTGCAACTCATGCGGGTACTGCCGCTGCCGCTGATCAAGCGCTTTGCCTAACGCTTGGCGACCCCACACTGGGCGATCGCACGCAGATACCAGGCTGAACAGCAGATTTCGGCATACTCACCACATATGGCCTAACCTCGCCATGGGCGACTAGCGTGGTTCGTCGGTGTACCGCTCCTGTAAGAGTTCACCGGAGCTGACGCCCTTATTGCACTTACGGCATGTCGTGGTGCCGGTTGCCGCATGACGGCGGCGCGTTTCCCAGATAGACGAAGTTGCCTAGTTTCGGCACCACCGTCTGGTTCTCGGATCCGCCATGAAGATGAGAAAAACGGCTCCGCCATTTTGTTGAGAACTCTTCAAACTTGCCGGTAGAGGCACCGCCGCGCGCCACGGAGTTTGAGAACCTACATAGTAGTAGCGCTGTCGGTTCTCATTTTGGATGTCATATTCTCACTTGAGATGTCATATGGAAATGTCATATATGACACGAACCTGAGACACTGATGTCTACCTGGCCGATGGCCGATGGCCGATGGCCTGTGGCCCGACGGGTAACCCTATTTGTCGCCTGCCAGGGTGATGGGACCTCTGGTTTGCCATGAGCATGGGACCGGGTTGTTCCGGTTGTAGGCCGTGTGTTGATAGTGGCCGAAGGGGTGGTTGCCGGTCAATCCGACGCAGTCGGAGAGGCCGGCTTTCGGTTCCCTGGCTTCTGGCGTTGCCGATAGGACTCGCCTTCGACGACGAGTTCGTAGGCCGCTGATTGCAGCCGGTCCATCGCGGATTGGGCCAGCAGCGGGTCGGCCATCATGGTCAGGATCTCGGGTGGTTCGCGGTTGCTGGTGATGACGGTCGATGCGGCGCGGTGGCGTTCGACGATGATCTCGTAGAAGTCGGTCGTCTCGGTGGCCTCCAGACGGTGCAGCGCGAGGTCATCGATTATCAGCAGTTCGACGCGGTGCAGTTTGCGCATCTCGTCTTCGTAGCTGCCGTCCAGGCGTGCCCCCCGAAGGCGTTTGAACATTTTGTCGGCCCGTTCGATGTGCACGCTGTGATGCCGGCGTACCGCGATGTGACCTAATGCGTTGGCCAGGAACGTCTTTCCCACTCCTACCGGTCCCATGACGAGCACGTTGTAGGCGTCGGCGAGGAACCGCAGTGAGGTCAGCTCGGCCCATAGTTGTTGATCGAAAGCCACGGCGGCGGAGTCATCCCAGGCCTGCAGCTGCATGGCCGGATCGAGATGGGCAGCCTTGGCGCGGCGGGTCGCGGATTCGCGGTCGCGGCGGGTGACCTCATCTGCGAACAACAGTTCCAGGAAGTCGTGGTGTGGTAGCCGGTTGGTACGGGCCAGCGCCAGCCGTTCGGGCAGCGTGTCGAGCAGCTGGCCGAGTTTGAGGCGGCGCATCAACGCTTTGAGCTCGCCGGACACCTCGATCGGCTTGACCGCCGGCGTGGCGTCGGGGCGCTGTGGGCTCATGAAGGCCTCCGCACCGCGAAATCAGAGCTTTCTCGGACAAACCGCGACGCTGCCCCGGGCGGTTTCGGTAGCAGGGGCAGTTGTTCACCGCCGCCGCGGGTCAAGATCCGCTCGATCAGCCCGACGTCGATCACCTCGGCGTCCAGGGCACGCCGGCACGCGTCGTCGACCTCCTCGGCGCCGTGGCGGCGCACCAGCCCCAGCAGCCGGTAGACCTGACGCATCTTGGTCCACGGCAGCGGATGCTCGAGCACCGCTGCCGCGTAGGTGCCGACATGGGTGCCCTGGGCGGCTGCCTTGCGCTGCAGGGCATTCAGATCACGCATCGCATAGACCGAGACCTCAGAGGGAAGATCGGCCGGATCAGTATGGCGGCGACCCGGGGCCACGACCGGATGCACCTTGATCAGCTCACCACGCCAATAGAGCTTGACCGAGTGTGCATCAGCACGGGCCTCGATGCGCTTGCCGACCAGCTCTCCGGGCACGCTGTAGAGGGCTTTGGCGACCTGGACGTGGCGGTCCGGGGCCACTTTCGGGCGCGTCCAGATCGGAACGTCGAAGGCGGTGTCGGGTACGGGCCCTAGTGCGGGCAGCTCATCGCCGATGAACACCTCGGCCGGCCGCAGGCGGGTGGTGCCGTGAATGCGCATACCGGCGGTCTGAGCGCACCAATGTTCGGCGCGGCTGCGACAGTCATTGAGATCCCGAAAGTCCTCTCCGGCAAAGAAATTCGATCGCACATACTGCACCATGCGTTCCACCCGCGGCTTATCTTTCGGGCTGCGCACCCGCGCCGGGTCGACCGCAAACCCACGAGCCTGCGCATACTCGCGGAACGCATCGTTGAGCCGAGGCTCGGTCGCATGCGCGGTGGTGACGATGGCTTTCATGTTGTCAGGGATCACCACCGCGAACACCCCGCCGAAGAACGCCCACGCCGCCTCGAACCCGGCGATCACATCGTTCAGGGTCTGGCGGTAGGTGGGCCAGACGAACATGTGCCGCGAATACGCCGCGGTAAAGATCAACCCCTGCACGACTCGGCGCCGACCATCGCTGGCGTCGGTGAGCATCCCGAGGCGGCCGAAGTCGACCTGCACCTCCGCACCCGGTTCGCAGTCGGCCACCGGCACCGTGGCTTGACGGCGTCCGAAATCCAATTCGGTTGTGACGTAACGATTCAGCGTCCGATAGGACACCACCACACCGCGGCGCCCAAGCAGCGTGTGGATCTTGGTCAGCGTCAATCCGTCTTTGAGCCAGGCCTTGATCTGCTCATGCTCTGCAGCGATCGTCTCCCACGCCAGGCTCTTGCCGCTGGGCCGGTGCGTACGCACTCCGGCAATCACCGCCGCGATCAACTCATCAGTGAGCTGACCGTCTCCGCCATCGCGGTCCAGCCCACTGGCACGGGCTCGGTCGACGTAGCGTCGCACCGTTTTGCGGTCGGTGCCCGACAGCCGGGCCACCTCCCGCAACCCCAACCCCTGCAGCCACAGCCGCAGCATCTCCACGATCTCGATCACCGACACCTCCCGGTAGCTCATCAGGCCAATACAGCGGCCCAACAACCGGAAGAACCCGACACCACGCCGGGTGGTCCCATAACTGGCAAACCAGCCAGTCGAGTGGTCCCATCAATGGCAAACAGGTGGTCCCATGCTCATGGCAAAACCAGCTCTGAAGTGGTCCCATTCACCTGGCAGCCGACACTATTCATCGTCGTCCTGGCGAAAATCGCTGCACCAAAGCATTATGCGCCGTGCAACTCATTTGCCGCTGCCTAGTGTCGGCACTGACTTTCGCGCAATGCACTCGGCTGGGCCGGCCGACAAGGGCCCACGAACCACCAGGCCTGATGCCTGATCGCCCCCGGAGGCCTAACTTCGTGGCCGACGAGTCGATCCTTGCCCCGACGGGGGCTGTCAGATTAACGGTGGATCCGACCCTGGCATTTGTTAGTTGCCGGTCGGGGTGATCCGGCCGTTGAAGGTGATCGCGAACGCATTGAGTGCGGGCTTCCACCTCATTGCCCATCGTGCCTTACCGCGGCCGGTGGGGTCTAGGGATCGGGTCACCAGGTAGAGACACTTGAGCGCGGCCTGATCGGTCGGGAAGTGCCCGCGGGCCCGAATCGCCCGCCGGTAGCGGGCATTGATCGACTCGACGGCGTTCGTCGAGCAGATGACCCGGCGGATCTCGACGTCGTAGTCCAGGAAGGGTACGAACTCGCTCCAGGCGTTCTCCCAGAGCCGGGTGATCGCCGGGTATTGGGCACCCCACTTCGCCGTGAATTCCACGAAGCGTTCCTTGGCCGCGGCCTCGGTCGCCGCGGTGTAGACCGGCCGGATATCTTTGGCGATCTGATCCCAGTACTTGCGAGACGCGTAGCGAAAGGTGTTGCGCAGCAGATGAATCACGCATGTCTGGATGATCGCGCGGTCCCAGACGGTGTTGACCGCCTCCGGCAGGCCCTTGAGTCCGTCGCAGACCAGGATGCACACATCGCCGGTACCGCGGTTCTTGATCTCGGTAAGCACCGACAGCCAGAATTTCGCACCCTCCCCACCGTCGCCGGCCCACAAGCCGAGGATGTCGCGCTCCCCGGCACAGGTCACCCCGACCGCGACATAGATGGGCCGGTTGGTGACCTGCCCGTCGCGGATCTTGACGAAGATGGCGTCGATGAACACCACCGGGTACACCGCTTCCAGCGGACGGTTGCACCACTCGGCCATCTCATTGACCACCTTGTCGGTGATCCGGGAGATGGTGTCCTTGGAGACGGTGGCGCCGTAGACGTCGGCGAAGTGCGCGGCGACCTCGCCGGTGGTCAATCCCTTTGCCGTCAGCGATAATACGATCTCGTCGATGCCGGTCAGGCGACGCTGCCGCTTCTTGACGATCTGTGGATCGAAGCTGCTGTTGGTGTCGCGGGGGACCTCGATCTCGACAGGACCGATCTCGGTGAGCACCGTCTTGGCCCGACTACCGTTGCGGGAGTTGCCGCTGCCCCGCCCGGCGGGTCGTGCTTGTCATAGCCCAGGTGCTCGACCATCTCCGCGTCCAGGGCGGTCTCGAGCACGTTCTTGGTCAACTGGTTGAGCAACCCGTTCGGGCCGACCAGCTCGACACCCTGTTCCTTCGCTTGCGCCAGCAGCTGCTCAGCGAGCTGCCGTTGATCCAGTTCCATCGCCACGGGATCGAGTGTTTCTGACATCGTCAGTCCTTCCCGCCAAGCTCACGCTCGGCGTGTCAGACCAAGATCAGATCCACCGTTGTTCGGACAGTCCCCCCCGACGCGACCGGCATTGGCGACGCTTTAAGGCGCGGATCGTGGAGGCCTCAATACCGGTAACCCGTCGTATTCAATTCCGTCGTGTTGCGCGGTTTTCAGTTCGACGGGGGAGCGGTCACGTTGGATGCGAGACGGTACTCGTTGGATGGTTTCCTGGAGATGCTGGGGAACGCTCCGCCCTGCCGGCGGGTTGATCCGTGTTTGCTGAGGCTGGTGAAACGGCAAGGCCTTAGATGACGTATCGCGCCCAGGGTTGGGCTGCTAGTCGTGCGTGGTGCTGGGTGGTGTTGTGGCTGTAGCCCAGTAGGTGGGCCACGACGGGAGGCGGTATTTCGGCGACCAGGTTCTGCAGCGCGGTGTTTCGTGCGCCGAGCACGCTGATGCCGCGATCGTGCAATCTGTCCAGCATGGTTTGCGGGTGCAGGTGTTGTCCTGCGTTATAGCCTGGGAAGAGCCACGGGTTGCCGGCCAGGCTGGCACTGGTGCGAAGGTTCGGCCGGTTGTGTAGGTGGTGTTCGAGCATGCCGGCGAAGGGGTCGGGTACCGGGATGGGTTCGGCCCCAAGGGATATGCGGACTTGGTCTTGGGTGACGTCGACGGCGGTGGTCTTCAGTGCGGCGATCCGTACCAGTGGTTGGGCGTAGAGCAGCAGTAGTGTGCCGGCGACGCGGTAGGGAAGGGATTCCACGTCGCCGGTTAGGAGCTCTTTGATCCATGCCAGCCGCTGATCTTGGGTGAGCAGGCGGGTGCTTTTGGGCTGCTGGAGATCGAGGTGGACAGCGGTGTTGAGCTTGGTTTTCTTGGCCCATGCGACGAAGCTGCGAATCTTGGTGCGGGTGGTGGGGCCGGTGGCTACCCACTCGTCGAGGTCTTGCTGGCGGCAGGTGGCTGCGGTGCGTTGATAGTGGTTATGCAGCCAGGTCAGAAACTTGATCGTTTCGGTGATTTCTTGTTTGGCTGCGCGTTTCGGAGGGTCGCAGGCCTGACCCGGCGTGGAGTCTCGGCGTAGCCGGCGCAGGTGATGCCAGGTGGCGAACTGTTCTACGGGGGCGCGGACCACCGATGCCGGGATGGCGTCGAGTTTGGCGGCTAGCCAGGTCTCGAGCAGCGCGAGGTGTGCATCGCGTGGCGCCAGCACACCGTGGTGCTCGAGCAGGCTGCGTAGGTGGGAGATGTGGAGGCCGTGACCAGCGTTGTCCAGTCCGTCGTGGCTGAGTTCGATGTCACCGCAAGACAGCCCGGTCAACAGTGTCTGTACTTTGGGGTGGCGTTTCCAGGTGAGGATGCTTTCGGGCCGGTCGACGCCGCACAGGATGTCCACGATTGCGCCCATGGCGATCGGATCGGCCGCACCGTCGACCATTAACGCGGTGAGGTCCTGGCGCAGGGCGCAGCGCGCGCACCGCCCGTGTCGATAGATTTGACCTTCGGTGTGGCAGGTTTCGCATCGGTAGTCGTCGGGGATCGCAGCGCAGGCCCGGCACACTGGCCGGGACTCTTTTTCGTCGGTGCGGCCGGGCAGCAGGCCATTGTATCCGCAGAGAGGGCAGATGCCGTGGGTGCGCGCATCGCGATGTAAAAGCAGCTGTTGCACAGCCTTTCACGCGGCCACGAGGGGGTGCGGTGCTGGTTGGACATCCGCCCGCACCGGGTGCACTTGAGGCGTCCATTGGTGATCGGGGGTCGTCCGCGTCGTACGGTCCGAGAGTTGGGGTCAATCGTCATCGCGAATCACCCGCGCACGGCGGGGGCGCACCGACTTGTTGAGATTGACGACGTTAGGAGCCGGGGCCGCCGCTGCCTTCGTGGAGGCGGTCTTGCGGCGGCGGACGTCAGCGGCGGTCACCGTCACTAAATCCTCGATACCGCAGCCGAAGATATCGCACAGGGCGGCGAGCAGCTGCAGCGAAACGCGTTCAGGGCGTTGGTGAACAATGCGATATACCTGCGGGCGCGAGAGTTCGATGCCGCGCTCGGCGAGTCGGGGAATCAACGCGGTGCTGTTGTGCAGGCCGTGGGCGGCCATGATTTCAGCCAGCCGCCAGGTGTAGTCGACTTGTCGTTTCATGAGGACTTTCCGTCGCCGAGCAAAAGCGCTTCTGTGATGGTGGTGTCCAGCGCTCGGCGCAGGGTTCGCACCCGAAAGTCGCTGGATACGCAGGTGTAGATCGAGGTGCTGCTGGCGTGGTCGTGGCCCATCTGGTCCTGGACGAACTTGGCGTCCCAGCCATCTTCAATCAGGTGGGTGGCGTAGGAGCGACGCAGCGAGTGCAGATCCAGCCCGACCGACAGATCCAACTCATCGCAGTATCGACGAAACCGGCGAAGCAGTGTGCGTTCGGCCACCAGGGCGCCCTTCTCGCTCGGAAACAGATCGATCCCGCCGTCCATGCACTGCTGGCCATGCGCCAACCAATCAGCCAGAATCTCCGGCGTCCAATCGAATACGGTCAAAACGCTGCGCCGTTTGGGGGGCGATCCTTTTTTGGCCTTGCCGTAGCGCACGTGAACTAACCCGTAGCGGCCGAATTCCGGCGCGTGCGGGTTGCGGGAGAAATCCACCGTCTGCAGATGCCGTAGCTCGTTGAACCGCAGACCGTAGGAATAGGCGACCTTGAACATCACCGCATCGCGGTAAGCCGGCAACCACCCCTTACGGCCGGAGGCCGCAATCAGTGCAACCTGGTCGTCGGCATGGTCGAAAAAGTCTTGCAGCTCGCGCTTGGTGAACGCGCGCTTCGCGGGTCTCTGCTCGTTGTCTTGAACGTGGGCCGCAGTGTTCCACTCGAAGAACACCTGAGCAGGATGGGTACCGAACCGTTGTTCGCACACCCGATCCCAGCCGTAGTCGGGGTGACTGACATAGGAGCAGAACAGCCGCAGCGCATTCTGATATCCACGTGTCGTCGACAGCGCGCGGTGATGCACCGAGCGCAGATCACTGAAGAACTCCTCGGCCATCGCCGGCGTCCATGTCCACGGGAACTCATTGGTGTGGTCCACGAACCGCTCCACGATCCGGATCCGAGCCTCGATCGTGTCGTGGCCCAGGTTGCGGCATAGTTGCTGATTGCGCCATCCGTCGAGCATTTCCCGCACGGTCTGCGCCTCGACGTGCAGCAGCGGAACCGACCCGACCACGTACACGCGACCGCTCTTATCGACTGGCAAAACGGCCTCCAAACCTGTCTCGCCCGGTGAATCATTGAATCAGCTACTGAATCAATACCACATACCGGCAGGTAAGCGCATCAGGTTGTCGACCGTGTCATGGTGAATCGGCACAGCCCACCTCCTCCGCGTCGATCCAGAGTCCATCGCACCTCGTTTAAACGCTCGCCCTGGCAACACTTTTCGCAATCGAAGCTGCGGCCACCAAGCCTTCGATTGATGGGCAGGTGCTGATTCATCTGATGAAAACGGCGAGGTCATTGATGGATAACAGCAGTTATCCATGATGTCGGCTGCCAGGTGAATGGGACCACTTCAGAGCTGGTTTTGCCATGAGCATGGGACCACCTGTTTGCCATTGATGGGACCACTCGACTGGCTGGTTTGCCAGTTATGGGACCACCCGGCGTGGTGTCGGGTTCTTCCGGTTGTTGGGCCGCTGTATTGGCCTGATGAGCTACCGGGAGGTGTCGGTGATCGAGATCGTGGAGATGCTGCGGCTGTGGCTGCAGGGGTTGGGGTTGCGGGAGGTGGCCCGGCTGTCGGGCACCGACCGCAAAACGGTGCGACGCTACGTCGACCGAGCCCGTGCCAGTGGGCTGGACCGCGATGGCGGAGACGGTCAGCTCACTGATGAGTTGATCGCGGCGGTGATTGCCGGAGTGCGTACGCACCGGCCCAGCGGCAAGAGCCTGGCGTGGGAGACGATCGCTGCAGAGCATGAGCAGATCAAGGCCTGGCTCAAAGACGGATTGACGCTGACCAAGATCCACACGCTGCTTGGGCGCCGCGGTGTGGTGGTGTCCTATCGGACGCTGAATCGTTACGTCACAACCGAATTGGATTTCGGACGCCGTCAAGCCACGGTGCCGGTGGCCGACTGCGAACCGGGTGCGGAGGTGCAGGTCGACTTCGGCCGCCTCGGGATGCTCACCGACGCCAGCGATGGTCGGCGCCGAGTCGTGCAGGGGTTGATCTTTACCGCGGCGTATTCGCGGCACATGTTCGTCTGGCCCACCTACCGCCAGACCCTGAACGATGTGATCGCCGGGTTCGAGGCGGCGTGGGCGTTCTTCGGCGGGGTGTTCGCGGTGGTGATCCCTGACAACATGAAAGCCATCGTCACCACCGCGCATGCGACCGAGCCTCGGCTCAACGATGCGTTCCGCGAGTATGCGCAGGCTCGTGGGTTTGCGGTCGACCCGGCGCGGGTGCGCAGCCCGAAAGATAAGCCGCGGGTGGAACGCATGGTGCAGTATGTGCGATCGAATTTCTTTGCCGGAGAGGACTTTCGGGATCTCAATGACTGTCGCAGCCGCGCCGAACATTGGTGCGCTCAGACCGCCGGTATGCGCATTCACGGCACCACCCGCCTGCGGCCGGCCGAGGTGTTCATCGGCGATGAGCTGCCCGCACTAGGGCCCGTACCCGACACCGCCTTCGACGTTCCGATCTGGACGCGCCCGAAAGTGGCCCCGGACCGCCACGTCCAGGTCGCCAAAGCCCTCTACAGCGTGCCCGGAGAGCTGGTCGGCAAGCGCATCGAGGCCCGTGCTGATGCACACTCGGTCAAGCTCTATTGGCGTGGTGAGCTGATCAAGGTGCATCCGGTCGTGGCCCCGGGTCGCCGCCATACTGATCCGGCCGATCTTCCCTCTGAGGTCTCGGTCTATGCGATGCGTGATCTGAATGCCCTGCAGCGCAAGGCAGCCGCCCAGGGCACCCATGTCGGCACCTACGCGGCAGCGGTGCTCGAGCATCCGCTGCCGTGGACCAAGATGCGTCAGGTCTACCGGCTGCTGGGGCTGGTGCGCCGCCACGGCGCCGAGGAGGTCGACGACGCGTGCCGGCGTGCCCTGGACGCCGAGGTGATCGACGTCGGGCTGATCGAGCGGATCTTGACCCGCGGCGGCGGTGAACAACTGCCCCTGCTACCGAAACCGCCCGGGGCAGCGTCGCGGTTTGTCCGAGAAAGCTCTGATTTCGCGGTGCGGAGGCCTTCATGAGCCCACAGCGCCCCGACGCCACGCCGGCGGTCAAGCCGATCGAGGTGTCCGGCGAGCTCAAAGCGTTGATGCGCCGCCTCAAACTCGGCCAGCTGCTCGACACGCTGCCCGAACGGCTGGCGCTGGCCCGTACCAACCGGCTACCACACCACGACTTCCTGGAACTGTTGTTCGCAGATGAGGTCACCCGCCGCGACCGCGAATCCGCGACCCGCCGCGCCAAGGCTGCCCATCTCGATCCGGCCATGCAGCTGCAGGCCTGGGATGACTCCGCCGCCGTGGCTTTCGATCAACAACTATGGGCCGAGCTGACCTCACTGCGGTTCCTCGCCGACGCCTACAACGTGCTCGTCATGGGACCGGTAGGAGTGGGAAAGACGTTCCTGGCCAACGCATTAGGTCACATCGCGGTACGCCGGCATCACAGCGTGCACATCGAACGGGCCGACAAAATGTTCAAACGCCTTCGGGGGGCACGCCTGGACGGCAGCTACGAAGACGAGATGCGCAAACTGCACCGCGTCGAACTGCTGATAATCGATGACCTCGCGCTGCACCGTCTGGAGGCCACCGAGACGACCGACTTCTACGAGATCATCGTCGAACGCCACCGCGCCGCATCGACCGTCATCACCAGCAACCGCGAACCACCCGAGATCCTGACCATGATGGCCGACCCGCTGCTGGCCCAATCCGCGATGGACCGGCTGCAATCAGCGGCCTACGAACTCGTCGTCGAAGGCGAGTCCTATCGGCAACGCCAGAAGCCAGGGAACCGAAAGCCGGCCTCTCCGACTGCGTCGGATTGACCGGCAACCACCCCTTCGGCCACTATCAACACACGGCCTACAACCGGAACAACCCGGTCCCATGCTCATGGCAAACCAGAGGTCCCATCACCCTGGCAGGCGACATCCATGACGTGTCGGGAGACCGAACGGTTGAGTAGCGGTGGCCAATCACCGCCAACATCCGCCGGGGCGGCGCAAGCATGCAGAAACTCCGGCGGCACCAGCCGGAGTGGATAGTGAAGAGCCGTGACTTCGACAAACTGAACATGCCTAAGCAGCCTGATCCAAGGGCCGCGTACTTCCGCCGCGGATGGCCCCATGGGCAAGATTGATTTGTGCCATCCCGGACGACGTTGACCTCTACGCGTCGAGGTCAACCTAGTCTGATTCGGTTGGCGATGGCATCGCCCTAGTCAGCACTCCGAGTGTTAAGGGGGGAATCGCCAGCCGGCCCGTCAAGTCGTAGACGTACTCGCGAATGTATGGATACAAAGCGAAGCGCGCGGTGGTCTCTGCGTATGCTTGCAGCTCGTCTTCGGACAGCGGGTCGTCACCATCCCGCATATCGCAGTCGAATAGAGCAGCGTACTCGAAATCAGCGGTCACGATGGCGATCTCATCGTCCGTGTCTTCAGTCGATTCATCGTCATCTGCGATGTCGATCTTAAGTCGACATGCGATCCGGACGACGAACTGGTCGGGGATCTCTTCAAACCAATCAACCGCTGGCTCAAGCTCGATGTCGTAACTCAGTCTGCGATCAGGATCTGGTTGGCGCCGTAGAGCAGCCTCGGTGCGTAGGAGTCTGACATCGATGATCTGGGCGCGCGCTGCTAACCGTGCTGCCTTCTGTAACTGCGTCAGAAACGCCGCGTCCGTCTCGTCCGTCACGCCACTCCGACCCAGTCCAAACGGCTGCTGGCCCAGGTACCCGACGACTCGTCCGACGTGTGCCTCCAGGTTGCAAGAATTTTGCAGTTCTTATGTGTCGACGAACCTACCTGTGTCGTTTGACCTCGAAGATAAGCTTGCGTTCCTGGCGAGACCCAGCCACACGTCGAGGGGTTCTCCACAACAAAGCGCAATCGAGCTTCGACCGCGCGAGCGTAACGCTGAAGCGTGGACATACGCGGGTCGCTCTGCTTCTCAAATCCACTCACCGTCGGTTGACGTACACCCATGCGCTCAGCAACGTCGGTCTGGCTGAGGTGTCGTTCTCTGCGGAGCGTGATCAGCGTGTCCAAGAGCCGCTGGAGTTCCTCGGCGTCCTCAAGCGCAACCTTAAAACCAGGGTCGGCGTCCGAGGTCTCCTCGATGTAGCGCTCAAGATCGTCGGTCAACGGCACAGACGTTTCGGTGCCTTGGCTTCCGGTGATCATTGTGGTTCTCCTCCGTACTCGATTGGGAGCACTGTATAGGTTCTAGCCTATAGAGTGCCTATTCCAACATCTATATCTCTTTGAAGACAACTTCGTTTCGATGATCTAGGTGGCGGGGTGATCTCTGAAGGCATCGGTCCACGCCTTGCGGCGCTTCTTGGCAAGGTCAACCTTGGACTTGGGGGTTCGTTGCTGGTTCTTGAAAAACGCCACTAGAGCAACTGGGTGGCAACCCCACCGGAAGAACAACACCCTGTAGTGGTCGTTGCCGTCGCGCCAACGAAGCTCGCTAATTCCACCTTGAACAGGTTTGAGATCCCCGGGCCGCAGTTGCCCTAACAAATATCGCCGCATGAGGTTAGCGAGCGCTGCCCGCGCATCGCGAGGAAGCTTGTCCAGCTCCTTCTCAAAAATTGGCCGTCCCTTGGTGGATGCGCGAAAGAACTGCCACTTGCCCTCGCGAGCTGGTCCGCTGTGTTGCGTCGACACTCGTCCTTCTGCGCCTTCCTGATGGCGAAGCTCCTCCAGATGGGCAACGAGGCTACCGCGTTGGCTGTCGGAAATTTGCAATTGACACCATTAGGCACCAAACCCGGCGGTTCCGGCTGAGTCGATCGTTAGCTGTGGCGCTTTTCCGACTTCGGGATCCCAGAGTTATTCGCTTCAGCGGGTAAGAGTCCGGAGCTGCGAGGCCGGACTCTGATGAGCGGTAAACCGCCGAGCCGTGCTCCCTGGCTCGGCGGCGATCTCTCCACTGCCGTCGGCGCAGGTTCCGAGACGGCTGCGGCCGGTTCGGACCATTCTCACCCCCTTCCGGGCCGGCAGGGCGTGCGCCACCACGCTCCGCGCATCTGCTACCGCGCCGGTTTGAGGCCCTGAGCTGGCTAGTTGCGTATCGCCTACAGCCTATATAGGCTATAACCTATATTTTAAGTATGCTGGGGTGAGCGGGCCCAGCGGATGACAGACAGCCATAGGAGAACCCACGTGAGCGCATTGCTCATCGCCTACGACCTGAACAAGCCAGGTCAGAACTACGACGAGCTGTTCGAGCAGATCCAGAAGATGGGCGCATGGTGGCACTACCTCGACTCGACATGGGTCATCGACACCCATCTGACCGTTGAGGACGTCAGCAACCGCCTGAGGGCAGTGATTGATGAATCCGACCGCCTCTTGGTTCTGGACGTGACGGGCGACAAGCGTGGCGGGTGGCTTGAGCAGGATGCATGGGACTGGCTCAACAAGCACATGTAATCCGGATCGCTACATATCTCAAAGGTAGAAATGAAATTTCACGGACTCTTCATCGGCATTGATCGCTACGCTGATCTCAACATCCAGTGGCTCAGCGGAGCTGTGCGTGATGCCCGTGCAATTCACGCGCTGTTTGCCGACACAATCCCGGACTCCTCGCATGTGCTGCTAACCGATGGCGACGCCACCGCAAGCGGAATACGAGCGGCCTTGGCAGCTCTGGCAGCGCAATCTGGGCCCGATGATGTGGTGTTCATCTTCTACGCCGGGCACGGCTCGGAGACGCACGAGATCGTTTGTTTCGACACCGACGTCCGCGACCTGGCCGGAACATCCCTGCCTCTCGACGAGCTCGCGGACACTCTGTCCGGCATCGAAGGCACGACGATCCTGTGCGCACTGGATTGTTGCTTCTCTGGTGGTCTCGGCAGTCGCGTCTTCGCGACAGGAGCACGAGCGCGCGGCTTGACGCGATCGACGGCCTCTGACATCCTCTCCCGCTTCGTCGGCACCGGCAGGCTTGTACTGACCGCTTCGGCCGATGACGAGGAGGCCTTCGAATCAGCAGTCCATGGGCACGGGCTTTTTACCTACCGACTTCTTGAAGCTCTGCAGGGTGTCGACGAAGTGCGGCAAGGCGATCAGATCGACCTCCTGAAGGTCGTCAGCTACGTCAACCAACGCGTACTCGCAGATTCCGCACAAATGTTGGAGGTTCAAACCCCCACTCTGCGTGGACAACTCGATGGAACGTTACTGTGGCCCACCTTCATACCCGGACCGCAGTACGGCGCGCTCTTCCCAGATCGCGTCCGACAGCCGGCGACGGCCGACCCAACGTCGTTGGCCGCCTTCGGGGTTCCGCAAGACGTGCTTGACATCTGGGCCGCCAACATCGATCAACTCAACGAGTTGCAGCTCCGTGCTGTCAATGACTTCGGCGTACTGGACGGAAACAACCTTGTCGTCACCGCGCCGACGTCGTCCGGCAAGACGATGGTCGGTGAACTGGCGGCGATCAAGGCGGCGGCTTCCCGCGGCCGCACGGTGTTCCTGCTGCCGATGAAGGCGCTCGTGAACGACAAGTACGAACAGTTCACTCGCATATATGGACCCGCGGGCATCAAGACGATCAGGGCGACGGGTGACTACAGCGACCAGATGTCCGAATTCCTGCGCGGCCAATACGACTTCGCACTATTGACTTACGAGAAGCTGACGCATCTCGCGCTCGCGAACCCCCATGTGCTCGACTCGATTTCGGTCGTTGTCGTCGACGAGGCGCAAACACTCACCGATCGCACCCGCGGATCCAACCTCGAGTTCCTGATGACGTTGCTCAACAACCGTCGTGGACGCGTGGGATCTCCGCAGGTCATTACGCTTTCCGCCGTCGTGGGAGATCTCGGCGGACTCGATCGATGGATCGGCGGCGGCCACCTACACTCGACAGCAAGGCCAGTCCCGCCGCGGGAAGGGGTCGTTGGACAATCCGGCGCGTTGCAGATCGTCAACGAAGATGGCACCGAAGCGACCATCCCGGCCTTCATCCGGCCGATTCCGCATGAAGGTAGCTGCAGCCTCGTAATTCCCCTCGTAAGGAAGTTGGTTGGAGAAGGCAAAACAGTGATCGTGTTCCGCGAGACCAAAGGTGAAGTGGCGGGGTGCGCCGTCTATCTTTCCGACGCTCTCGGACTACCGGCTGCGGATGGTGTCCTGGAGGCAATGAATACCGGTGAGGTTTCATCGAGCACCGAGACCCTTCGGCGCACGCTTGCCCGCGGTGTGGCAATGCACACCGCCGATCTCGATAGGACCGAACGCCACGCGATCGAGTCCGCATTTCGTGATCCGGATTCCTCACTCAACGTCATCGTGGGCACAACGACACTCGCAATGGGCGTTAACACGCCAGCATCTGCAGTGGTCATCGTTGGCCTAACACATCCGGGCCCAAGACCGACTCCCTACTCCGTGGCCGAATACAAGAACATGGTGGGTCGAGCGGGCCGGCTCGGATTCTCTGAACTTGGCGAGTCCTATCTAATTCCCAACGACACTCTGGGCACGGGAAATGCCTGGCACAACTACGTTCACGGCGAGCTCGAGCCCCTGCGGTCGCAGCTCGTTGCAGACGGCGATCCTCGAACACTCATGCTGCGCGTTGTCGCGCAATTCCAGGGTGAGAGCGGCCATGCGGTGAGCGAGGAGGCCGTCATCGGATTCTTGGATTCGAGTCTGGCCGCCCAGCAAGCGCGTGAAGGCGGCAATCGGCAATGGACTACAGAGCAGCTGGGGTACGGGTTCGATCAGCTGGTCGCAGCTCGGCTGCTCGAGGCAGAAACCGACGGATACAGACTCACGGCTCTCGGTCGCTTTACGGGAGAATCTGGGGTCCATGTCGATTCCGTCGTCCGACTGTCATCGGCTCTTGCTGGACTCGATGCCACAGCTCTCAACAGCACGACGCTGATTGCAGCTGCCCAGCTCACAGTAGAAGTCGACGCCGTCTACATTCCGGTCAGCGGGCGCAAGAATAACCCGGAGCCAACTGTCTGGGTGAGCACTCTCTCGCAGCAGCAAGTGGCTCGCCCAACCCTGAGGGTCTTGCAGAATACGGCGCCAGACATAGCGACTATGACGCGACGCGCAAAGAAGGCCTCGGCCGCGATAATGCTGATCAATGGTATCGATATTGCGGTCCTCGAAAGAAATCTGAACCAGCACGTATGGGGCCGTCCCGCTATGGCGGGCGCAGTCCGATCTGCAGCAGACCGGACGCGGGACCTACTCCCAGCCGTAGGCGCTGTTCTTGTTGAGCTATACCCGGAACACGTGGACGCCATCCAATCACTAGTCGGACGAACGCTCACTCGACTTGAGTTCGGCGTCCCGCCAGAACTCATCGATCTTGCAAGGCTCGACGCTGGCCTCAGCCGACAACAACTCCTTGCGCTTCTAAACGCCGGCTATGCCAATCCGCAGAGCGTGGCCGAGGCGGATATCGCTGCCCTGGCCGAGGCCATGGGAAGTAAAGAGGGTGCTGATGTCCTCGTGGAGGCCTGCCGCACGGCGATCGGGCAACCGGCGCCGAGCGGCATAGAATTACCTACTCCTAGTGAATAAGTTTGTGTTTCAAATGAACTGAGAACCGACAGCATGCCTGACAGTCCAAAAGAACGACCGAAGTTGACGGATGCACAACTTGAGCAGATTCGGAATGTATTTCAAGGTTTGACCGCCGGTATGCAAGGGCTCGAGCTGTCGAGGATCCTGCGATCCGTGAAAGACCTTCAGCTAAATGCGGTGCCCGACGTGAAGTCACTAGCAGCACAGGCACTGGTACCAGCGAATAGTCTTGGGTTCGATTTGGCGAAGCCTCTTCAGGTTAACCTTCCCAAGTTCAAGGTTGATCTGCCGCCCCTCGGGCTCGACTATACGCGGCTCTTTGGTCCTGCTCTAAATATTGAAAACCTCGGCCTAAAGAACATCATCGACACATCGAGTTTGAAAGTATTCGATGGTATTTACAACGCTCAGCGCGCTCAGTTCGAAGGACTATTCGAGAGCATAAACCGCATGTTCGACGGCATTCTGCCGCCGAACTGGCGCGGAGTTCGCGGGCTAGATCAGATCGAAACCATCCTCTTGGATGAAGGGCTCGCTCTTGCCTGGGTCCCTCCGACGGACATCCTCAACGCCTTGCTGGGTGCATCGTCGAAGCAGGAGCGTCGGCGCATCCTGGGAAGGCGGTGGAAACGTATCGTTGCGGCATGTCGCGATTCCATTGAATCGGCGTCTAGTACCGACTTCGCCCAGTACCGCGGGTTCGCGTTAAACGTGGTCAGGATGTTGGAAGGCGGCCACTCCGAGGGAGCGCAGGCGCTCGCAGCCAACCTGCTCGACACGATGCTGCGCGGGACGCTCGATGGACCATCACGTCAAGAAGTGACCAATCAGCGCAACCGGCTCTTAATCAACGATCTGCCGATGCGCGCTGCGATGGTGTTCGGCGGAATCTGGGGCTCCCATACGGAGTTCTGGCAGAGTCGCGGCGACAGCATCCCCCGTGAGTTCACTCGACATGGGAGTGCTCACGCCGTTTCCCGGCTGCAATATTCACGAATTAACGCAGTGATCGCTCTCATGCACGTCACGGCGTACATAATGCTCCTCGACAGCGGGGATCTGTCTTAGAACTTGGCACGGTTCTCCACGCTAGGACCGATCGGTTCGTCGCGCCAGCCGAGGCGGAGTTTTTCATGGATAATGACGATTATTCATGAACTCTCGAGCGCTGATCCGCTCTCGGACAACGTGTTTCAATAACCACGACACAGTGCGAAGTAACGCCGACCTGCTTCTGCGCTGAAGTGTCCGCCCTCTGGCCGCTGTCACATGACGTAATGGTGCTCATGCCTGACGGCCGCGCGGAGAGGTGACCAGAGCTTGCCAAAGCCACCCAAATGCAGCACCTGAGAAATGACACGAATATGAGACAAAACGCAGATGACACGATGTGAGACAACTGGCATCGCCGCAGGTCGGGGGAGCGCGATATGACACCAGAAACGAGAAGCTACAACTGAATCCTGGCTGGACGTAGACTCTCCAGTTATGAACAAGGTTACGAGAGTCTTGTTTGCGTTGTTGCTCGGCTTCGCCGTCTCAACAACGTCGGTGAGCTGCGTACCTCCCTATTGCCCGCTCACCGGCGGCCCGGCCGTCATCTGCTAGTCGCCTGGGCGCTGACGGGTGAAATGCCCGCCGCGCGGATAAGCCACCGCTCGGCAACTCGTGGCTGGCGTTCGGCACCGCAGCGACGGTCGTATTGGTGAATCAGGTTGGGCGGTCAGAGATCTGGGACCTCAGGCGCGAAGCGCATGTTTTGAGTTTGGCCCGGCGCACCGCGGTTACCGAGGTCGCGGTCAATGGTTTGCGTCGTGCTGTGGTAACCGCGCGAGCGAAGCGGTCGTCGACGTCGATGACCGCGTCGTGTGACGGCCGCGGCGAGATTGGGAGGAGCCCGCTTGGGGGTTCCGGCACGGACGTGACAGAAGTGTGTCCGCCATTTCGATGAGGTTCTGCAAACTCGCACGTGACGGGATCGCCATCCGCCACGCACAATGAGGATCTAATCGGACCCGAGCGGTGCGCTGTGGCGGCCTTAGGGGGCTGGTTGCGGGAAGGCTGATCACCGAGCCGCGGCTGTGCGCGCTGGTGTCCTGCTGGTGCAAGCGGCAGCACGCGACGCAACGCTATTCGAACGCGATGACGCCGCGAATGTTCTTGCCGTCGCGAAGGTCTTTCATCGCCTCGTTGATGTCGTCGAGCTTGTATTTCTGCGTGACCAGCTCGTCGAGTTTGATCAGGCCCGCCTCGTACATCGCCAGTAGTTTCGGCATGGCCTCGCGTGGGTTCATCTCTCCGTAGAGCACGCCTTTGAAAGTCTTGCATGAGCTGACCATGTCGGTGAGAACGATCGGCACCATCAGGTCGGTGATTTTGGGCATCCCGGTCAGCACGCAGGTTCCGCCCTTGCGCAACAACATCATCGCCGTCATTATCATGTCCGCGGGCACGACCCCGGGTGTGAGAACAACCCGGTCGGCCATCACGCCCCAGGTGATCTCCTTGACCAGATCCAGCGCTGCACCGATGTCGACGGCGGTATGCGTGGCGCCGAATGTCGGCGCGACCTCGCGCTTGAACTCGTTGGGGTCCACGGCGACGATGTGCTTGGCGCCGGCCACTTTCGCGCCCTGCACGGCGTTCATGCCGATGCCGCCGACACCGATCACGACGACGGTATCGCCGGCTTGGGTACCTGCTGCCACCGATCCCGACCCGAATCCCGTTGTCACCCCGCAAGAAACCAGCGAGGCGGCCTCGAGGGGAATCCAGTCGTGGACTTTGACCAGCGAGCGCTCGGAGGCCACCACGTACTCGGAAAACGTGCCGACCTGCATCATGGCCATCAGGTCCTCGTCGCCGAGGTGGCGCCGTCGGGTGCCGTCGGTGGTCATCGCCTTGCTGTAGATGTCGGCGCCCACGTCGCACAGGTAGGTGTAGCCGCTGGCACACCATCGACAGTTGCCGCAGGCGGGCAGAAACGAAATCGCCACGTGGTCACCGGGCTTCAGCGTCTTCACGCCTGGGCCTACCGCCTCGACGACCCCGGAGCCCTCGTGCCCGCCGAGCATGGGGAACCATTCCGGCACCGGGAGTCCGGACGCCCGCATCATCTCTTCCATCTCGGCGGTCGGCACACTGTCGCCGGTATAGAAGTGCTCATCGGAGTGACAGATCCCCGCATACGCCATTTTGACCAGCACCTCGCCCGCGTGCGGTGGGTCGAGTTCTACGTCGGTGACTTCCCAGTCCTCACCGACACCGCGCAGGACTGCTGCCTTGGATTTCATCGCGCATCTTTCGCTAGGGGCCGGTCAGGAAGCCGGCCAGCCGACAGTCTTTGTCTCGGTGAAGATCTCGAGTCCCTCGATGCCGCATTGCCGGCCCACGCCCGACTGCTTGTACCCGCCGAATGGTGCGTCTGCGCCGTACCAGAGTCCGCCGTTGATGCCGAGCGTTCCGGTTCTGATCCGACTCGCCACGGATTTGGCGCGGTCGAGGTCGTTGGCGAATACCACCCCCGACAGGCCGTAGATCGAGTCGTTGGCGATCCGCACGGCGTCGTCGTCGCCGTCGAATCCGATAACCGAGAGCACGGGCCCGAAGATCTCCTCCTGCGCGATCGTCATCTTGTTGTCGACATTGGCGAACACGGTCGGCTCGACGAAATAGCCCTTTGGCAGGTGCTCGGGCACCCCGCCGCCGGTGACGACGCGGGCGCCTTCCTGCTTGCCCTTCTCGATGTATCCGAGGACCCGCTCGTGTTGCTTCTTGGAGACCAGCGGCCCTTGCAGTACTGAGGGATCGGTGGGATCGCCGTATTTGTTCTTTTCCATCGCGGCCTTGACGATTTCAACCGCTTCGTCGTACCGCGAGTTCGGCACCAGCAGGCGGGTGGGCATTGCGCAGCCCTGCCCGGCATGCATGCAGATGAAGGCGCTGCCGCCGACCGCGCCGCTGATGTCACCGTCTTCGTCCAAGACGAGGTAGACGGACTTGCCGCCGAGTTCGAGAAAGGTGGGTTTGACCGTCTCGGCAGCGGCGGCCATGATGCGCCTGCCGGTGGCCGTCGAACCGGTGAACGCCACCATGTCAACCAATGGTGACGTCGAAATCACCTCCCCGACAAGGTGATCGGAGGAGGGCACGATGTTGATCACGCCGGGTGGGATGTCGGTGTGTTCGGCGATGATGCGGCCGATCCTGGTGGCGTTCCAGGGCGTATCCGGGGCGGGCTTGAGCACGCAGGTGTTGCCCATCGCCAGGATGGGGCCGATTTTGTTGAGGATGATCTCGAAAGGGAAGTTCCACGGGGTGATGACACCGACGACACCGACCGGCTCTTTCCAGACCTCGCGGGCGGTGAGGCTGCCCATGCCGAACGCGTCCTTGTCGGGAAGCACACGCTTCCAGGCGAATTCGTCGATCATATCGGCGGGCCAGGTCAACGCCTCGTTGAGGGGCACGTCGAGCTGTGGCCCGTACGTGGACAACACCGGGCACCCCACCTCGGCGACGAGTTCGGTGCGCAGCTCCTCACGTTCCGCCTCGAGCGCCGCCTGCAATTGCCGGAGTCCGGCGGCGCGCGCATCGCCGCTGCGCGACCATTCGGTGTTGTCGAACGCATTCCGCGCCGCGGCGATGGCGCGTTCCATGTCGGCGCGGGTTCCGTCGCTGGTGGCGCCCAGGACCTCTTCCGTCGCCGGGTTGATGTTGTCGAACTGTCGTCCGGTCTCCGACTCGACGAGCTTGCCGTCGATGAGCATTCGCGATTCGTGATTCACCATTGCCGGAGTTCCTTCACTGCGTCGGAGGCGCGCGGGGCGAGCGTGAGGGAGGGGATGAAACTGCTGTTGCCGCACCGGATGACGGAATGGACGACTTCGGTGAGATGTTCGGCGTCGACGAGACCGCCCAGCATGTACTTGTTTTCCATCCAGAACTTGATCGCCGATTCCAGAGCGTCTGGGTCCCAGCTTTTGTTGAACTCGGTTTGCGCGTCACCGCTGCCGCCGAGGCTGTCGCCCACCGCCAGACGGGTGAAGCCAATCTCCGGATGTTCGATGCGCCAGGCCTCGACGAGCTTGTCCAGCGCCCCCTTGGTCACCGCGTACGCGCCGAGCAACGGCCACGGGGTGGTGTAGGAGGCGCTGAGCGACGACAGGTACACGGCCGAGCCCGCCGATGCCGCCAGGTGCGGCGCGGCGGCCGCGGTGACCAGCGAGGCCCCGGTGACATTGGTGGCGAACAACTGCGCCCACTGTTCCGCGGTCATCTCGCGCAGTGGCGCCAGCACTCCCATACCGGTCGTGTACACCAGGGCGTCGAGACCGCCGAGCGCGTCGATCACCTCGGACATGGCCTTCTGGCACGCGTCGGTCGCGGTGACGTCACACGCGACGGCCACCGCGCCGTTGCCGGCGTCCTTGGCGGCCTCGACCAACCTGTCGTATCGGCGCGCCAGCAGCGCGACATGGGCGCCGCGGTGCGCCAGTCCGGTGCCGATGCAGCGGCCGAGACCGGCGGAGGCGCCGACGACCGCGACTCGCAAAGGTGGTTGTCCCGTGTCAGCCATTGTCAGACATCGAGTTTCGCGCTGACGGAGCCGAGGGTCGCGCCCGCGGTCCGTTCGAACCGGCCGTGGTCGAAGCTGCGGATCTCAACGTTGTGGTCACCGACCGCGACGCGCAGGGCGCCCACGGTGCACTGCTGGCGGGTTCGGTGCTCGAATGGGTCGAACGAATACCACCGGCAGGCATTCTCGTAGGTGATCTTGTTGACTTCGTCGTCGGGCAGTCCGGCCATGACGATCGCGAGCTCCTCGGCGGCCGTGGGCCACGACGAGTCGGAGTGCGGATAGTCGCATTCCCACGCGATGTTGTCGATGCCGACGTCGTGGCGCAGCTTGACACCGATCGGGTCGGCGATGAAACAGGTCAGGAAGCGCTCCCGGAAAACCTCGCTGGGCAGCCGGTCACCGAAATCCTGGCCCGTCCACAGGTGGTGCATCTCGTACGTGCGGTCGAGCCGGTCGACGAAATACGGGATCCACCCGGTGCCGCCCTCCGAGAGGGCGAACCGGACGTCGGGGAACTCCTTGATGACGCGCGACCACAGCAGGTCGGCGGCCGCCGAGCAGACGTTCATCGGTTGCAGCGTGATCATGACGTCGATGGGGGCGTTGTCCGCGGTCATCGTGATCTTACCCGAGGACCCCAAGTGGACCGAGAGCACCGTATTGGTGTCCGAGAGCGCGCGCCACATGGGATCCCAGTACTCGTCGTGGAAGCTCGGGAAGCCGAGGGTGGCGGGGTTCTCGGTGAAGGTTACTGAGTGACAACCCTTCTCGGCATTGCGCCGGATCTCCTTGGCGCACAACTGCGGATCCCACAGGACGGGCAATCCCATGGGCAGGAACCGTCCGGGATAGGAGCCGCACCACTCGTCGATGTGCCAGTCGTTGTACGCCTGGGTGACGGCAAGGGCGAGGTCTTTATCGGGATGCGTGGCGAACAAGCGGCCCGCGAAACCGGGGAAGGACGGAAAGCACATCGACCCGAGCACACCGCCGGCGTCCATGTCCCTGACCCGCTCATGGATGTCGTAGCACCCCGGCCGCATCTCGTCGAAGGCGGTGGGCTCGATGCCGTACTCCTCGCGCGGGCGGCCCGCCACCGCGTTGAGGCCGATGTTGGGGATGATCGCGCCGTTGAAGGTCCAGACCTCCGAGCCGTCGGCTTGCCGGATCACCCGCGGCGCCTCGTCGGCGTACTTGTCCGCGACCCTGCCCTCGAACAGGTGCGGCGGCTCCACAAGATGGTCGTCGACGCTCACCAAGATCATGTCTTCGGGCTGCATGGGTCTCCTAGTGCAGATGTTGAGAGCGAGGGTATCAGGTTGTAGAGGAACAATATTCAATTGTGGAAATGTACGTTTTCACGACGGCCGCGTTCGGCCAGGGCTTGGGACAGGATGTTCACCGCCGCAATACTTTTCGGGGCTCGACGGCGAAGGAGAGCAACAGCCGGTCGAGGACCTTGGCGGCCCGTCGGCGCGCCGTGGCCGGATTGGCGGCGTGCGCGACCAGAAGCGAAGCCTCCTCGAGCGCCGCGACGAGCATGTGCGTCAGCTCCCCGACGGGCTGGTCGTCGATGATGCCCTCTGCGATCGCCTCGCGGACCAACTCGTTGATGAGGGCGATGCTGTTGCCCTCTTGGATTTCACGCAGCGTCTGCCAGCCCAGCACCACCGGACCGTCGACGAGGATCACCCGCTGTACGGCGGGCTCGGTTGCCGCTTCGAGAAACCCGTGCAGACCGATCGTGAGCCGCTCCCACGGGTCGACGCCGGGCGGGGGAGAGGCGATGGACCGAAGCGTGAGGTCGTTCTCGACGTCCTCGAACACGGCGCGAAATAGCTCGGCCTTGTCCTTGAAGTGGTGATAGAAGGCGCCGCGCGTGCCGACGCCCGACTCGGCCACGAGGTCGCCGATGCTGGTGTTGAAGAATCCCCGTTCCACGAACAGTTGCCGGCCCGCCTCGATCAGGTCGCGCCGCGTCTGCTCGCCGCGCGCGCGTCGATCGTCGTCCGCTCCACCGCGCTGCGCCATGCCGACGATCGTAGCAACATTCATCATGAATGTTGAGTGCCGGGCTCCGCCGGCGTCGGCGCACGACACCGCGCGCCGGCGGGAGCCCTGGATTCAACCTTCATCCTGTATGTTGCCGGTTATGGCAGACGAGGTTCGCGCATACGGTTCGGTCGCACCGCTGAAAGTCGGCGTGCTCAACGACTATCCGACGTCCGGCGACACCGACAACGACACCGTCGCCGCGCTGCGGCTGGTGATGGACGAAGCCCATGCCTCCGGGCTGCTCGACCGGCCGATCGAACTCGTCATACGCAACGTGGTGGGCCTGCCGAACGGCACCTACCTCGCAGTCGAACGGGCCTTCGACGAGCTCGTCGCGGAAGGCTGCCTGGCGATCTTCGGCCCTTGGGTATCGGACAACGTGGTGCCGCTGCGTTCCCATGTCGAGGCCACCGCGCGGGTTCCGATCCTCACCCTGTCGGGATCGGAGGGGGCGCTCGGCGAGTGGTGCTTCGCTCTGAACAACGGCTCGATGCCCGAGGAGCCGGTCATGCTGGCCGCGGTGATGATTGGCGACGCTCGGTCGCGCATCGCCATGGCCTACGAGTCGTCGCTCATCGGCAAGGAGTATCTCGCCTTCGCGCAAAGGGCCTACGACGCAGCGGGTTTGAACGTCGTTGCGACCGTGGCGATTCCCCAGGTCGAGGCCGACAAGTCCGCGGCGGTCACCGCGTTGCGGGCGGCGGAGCCCGACGCGCTGGTGCACGTCGGATTCGGGCACGGCCTATGGGGTTTCACCGATGCGCTGCGGGCCGCAGGTTGGGATCCGCCACGGTACACGACGACCGCATTCGAAATGGCGCACATCAGTGCGGAGTGGATGCGGCACTTGTCCGGCTGGATCGGCCTGGACAGCTACGACGAGCGCAACACCGTCGGACAGGCCTTCCTCGACCGCTTCGAGGCGCGATACGGTCGCCGGCCGCGACACTCGATGCCTGGTCTGTCGCACGACGCGGCCACGGTGATCGTGCGCGGCCTCGCCGCCGCGCGGCCGCTGACCGGGGAGGGGGTGAAAAACGGGATGGAGCAGGTGAAGCTCGTCCCGTCGGCCAGTGGCGCACCGGGAACGTTCCTGCGGTTCGGCCGGTTCATCCGACAGGGCTGGATGGGTTCCGACTACCTCGTGGCCCGAAGGGTCCTGCCCGACGGCAGCGCGCACGTTTTCCACGCGGCGCCCAGCGACCACATCGCCCGCGCGGTCGCTCGCGCCTCAAGCTAGTTGGATCGCGCCGAACACCGGTGCGGTCACGATGCCGGGTGGCCGGGCAAGCACGTAGGGAATCGCGCGAACCGCGCCCATCGCGATCATCAGATGACCGGGCATGGCGTGCTGGCCCGAGGGTGCGACGCCGTCGAACCCCACGTCGAGCTGGAGTTCAAAGCTCGGCTCCCCTTGGATGACCGCGCGGATCAGCGGGGCCTTCTCGCCGGGCGCCAGCGGCGCCATGCCCCACTGGGGAAGGTCGCGGGTGAGAACCCACTCTTCGTGAATCGCCAGCAGCGGACGGCCGGACCAGTGGCCGACCCACGAGAACCGCTGCCCGACAACCGTTCCCGCCTCGATCGTGCCGGCGGGGACCTCGATGTCGTGCGGCAGTGTAGTGGCGTCGATCGTTACGTCGATGTGAGACAGGGTGATCCCGAGGACATCGGCCGTGGCATTGAGGGCCTGGCGGTAGGCCATGTCGAGCTTCTTGATGATCGGGGAGTCAATGCTGACGTCTTCCGGCGGCCTCCCCATCCCCATCAGGTCGATGAGCATCGGCCGACTGTCCACGGCTGAAACGTCGGTGGCCTCGTAGAGGTCGATGCGGTCGATGGACTTGCTCAGTCCCGTCACCGTCGCGACGAGCCGCTCGAGCATGAAGCCGGGGTTCTCGCCCGCCGCGTGAAATCGTGACCCGCCCTGTCGGCACGCCGCGGCGAACGCGGATTCGGTTTCTTCGCCATAGGTGGGTAGGTGGTTGTACGACGTCGTGGTGATGACGGTGCTGCCGGCCGCGAGCAGGCGGCAGATGTCCGCGGCGTTCGTCTCGACGGCGTGGGCCTTGCTGGCCGCGTGCACGACGACATCGGCGCCCAGGGCGATGATCGCGTCTTTGTCCGCGGTCGCGATCACGCCCGTCGTCGGTGGTAGCCCGCAGAGCGCGCCCGCGTCGAGACCGGCCTTCGCCGGGTCGTACACCAGCACGCCGACCAGTTGATAATGCGGATTCTCGATCAGCTCCTGCAGCGCGGCCCGGCCGACGGCGCCGGTTGCCCATTGCACGACTCGAATGACCAATCGAATGCTCCAGGTTGCGCTTTCGGATTATCGCGAGGTTCTGGTTCCTTCAACCTACATCATGTAGGTTTGCAACCGACAAGGTGTATGTTGGGCGGCCGTACGGGAGGTGGCACGTGGCGGAGCCTACGGTTACTGACGACATCGAGCAACGCATTCGCGAGGCGCAGGACAAGTTCAACGCCGGAATGGGCGCCGACGGCGACGCGACCCCCTACCCGCTGCTGCGTGAGCTGCGTATGAAGGCGGCCGTTCATCCGGGCTGGCCGGAGATGGGCGTTCCCGAGGACGGGCCCGACCCCGCGAAGACGTTCACGGCGTACTCGTTCGACGCGGTTAAAGCCGTCTTCACCGACAACATCACGTTCAGCACCCGGATCTATGAGGACGTCGTGCGACCGTTGCAAGGACCGACGATCCTGGAGATGCAGGAACCCGAGCACGCCACCTACCGCAGGTTGCACGAATTCGCGTTTGCCAGGTCGTCGATGAAACGCTGGGACACCGAACTCGTTGGGCCCCTGGTGGATCGCACGATCGCGAAGTTCCGCGACGACAAACGCGCCGACTTGGTCGCCGCGGTGTTCATGCCGATCCCGGTCCGGATCATCGCCGCCCTTCTCGGGTTGCCCGAATCCGACATCGGTGAGTTCCACCGGTTGGCGATCGACCTGCTGGGCTTTCGCGCCGACATGGAAACCGCGTTGCGGGCCTCGGCGGAGATGAAGGAGTATTTCGTCGGAATCCTTGCCGACCGGCGAAAGTCGCCGAAGGACGACATGGTGACCATCCTGTCCCGGGCCGAGATCGACGGGGTCAGGATGTCGGACGAACAAATCTACGGGTTCATGCGCAACCTCCTGCCCGCGGGCGCGGAGACCACGTCGCGCTCGACGGCCAGCCTCGCGTTCGGCCTGTTGACCCACACCGACCAACTCGATGCGGTGCGCGCCGACCGCAGCCTGCTGCCGCAGGCGATCGAGGAGGGCATCCGGTGGGAGACGCCGCTGCTCAACTTCATCCGTGAGGTCACCGCCGACACCGAGTTTTTCGGGCGCCATATCCCGAAGGGCTCGACGATGGTGGTCAACCTCGGCAGCGCCAACCATGACGAAACACGATGGGAGGACGCCGAGTCCTTCGACATCTTCCGGGAACGCAAGCCGCACATCGGGTTCGGCCACGGCGCCCATGTGTGCTTGGGAATGCACCTGGCGCGGTTGGAGAGCACCAAGATCTTCAACGCGCTGCTCGACGAACTGCCGGGGCTGCGGCTCGACCCCGAGGCCCCGCCGCCCTACGTGACCGGCACGATGTTCCGCTCGCCACCCCGCCTCGACGTGGTGTGGGATTAGAGGAGATCGCCTGACATGACTCGCGTGATCCAGTGGGCGACCGGGGTGACCGGCACGATGTCGCTGCGCCACGTCTTGAGCCGGCCGGACCTGGAACTGGTCGGCGTGCGGGTGTACGACGCGGCAAAAGCCGGGGCGGACGCGGGCACGCTGTGCGGGCTGCCGCAAGCAAGAGTGCTCGCGTCTGACGATCGCGACACCATCATCGGCACCGATGCGGACGTGGTGCTCTACATGGGCAAAGTGGAGACCGACACGCCGGGCTGTTTCGCCGATGTCTGTGATCTGTTGGCCTCGGGCAAGAATGTGATAGCCACCGGCAGCCGGTTTGTCCATCCCCGTTCCCTGCACGAATCGCTGGCGGACGGCATCGAAACAGCTTGCCGTGCAGGCAATTCATCGTTTCTCGGCCTGGGCCTGTACCCGGGCTTCGTCGCCGAGTCGCTCGCGCCGGTCCTGTCCCGGCTGACCGAGCGCACCGAGCGGATCAGCGTGCGGGAGGTGCTGAACTACTCGACCTACGCGAGCCATGACCTGATCTTCAACGCGATGGGTTTCGGTCATGCACCGGATGATCAGACGCCGTTGTTGGCCAACAAAGAGTATGCGGCGAGCGCATGGATCGGCAGCGCGACGGTCCTTGCGCAGGCGCTCGGACTCGGTATTCGGTCCGTCGAGGGGTTCCGCGAGGTCGTGGCGACACCGAGGGCGCTGACGGTGGCTGCTGGGGAGATTCCGGCAGGGACCGTGGGCGCCATGCGCTTCGGCGTCGTGGTCGACTGCGGCGAAACGATACTCGCCGTCGAACACCTCACCAGGATGGCCGACGACCTGGCCCCCGACTGGCCGACGGAGATCGGTTATGCGGTGACCTTCGAGGGCAAGCCCAACATGACCCTTCAACTCGTGATCGGCTCCCACGGGGAGGATCACGCCGAACAGGGCTGTCTGGCCACCGCCATGCACGCCATCAACGCCATCCCCGCCGTGATCGCGGCTGAGCCGGGATTCTACGACTTGTCGACGATCACGCCGTTCGTCGCGCACTGGACTGAGCGCGGCGTCGTGCCCACGACATAGGCGCTTGCCCCCACATCCACCGCGACCCCCGCGAGGAGACTGAGTGTTCAAATCGATTGACTTCCAGGTCCTTCGCGAGACGCCGTCCCTCGCCCATTACCGGCGCGAATGGGTCCCGAGCCCCGGGATGGGGCTGTCGGGAATCTGGCTCGGCGCAGTCGTCGCCGACGCATCCGGTCAGAACTACTGGGGGGTGCGGGGATGCGACGACTTCCTCACCGGAATGACTCACGTCGTGTCTCCGGTGTGCGGATTTCGATCACTACCGAAAGACCTTGGCATCGACGCGCCTCACCTCTACCCTGAGTACTCGACGCTCGATTGGTTCGAACCGTTGCAGTACGTCGACGACGGCGGGAGCGTGCGGCTGTCGTATCCAAGCGGCCGGATCGAACGCGATGCCAACGGCTTTCACTGGTATGACGCCAGCAATCGTTGGGAGATCCACGGGCGGACGGTCAGCGACATCGTCCTCACGCACGTGCCTGCGCAGGACGGCATCGACGACGACGTCTACTACCGCCACGAGCTGATGTACGCCACGGGCACGGTGGACGGTGTCGAAGTGTCCGGCTACGCGCATCAGGACTTCGCGTACGGGCCGCCGGGAAAGGTGTACACCGAACTCCCCATCGCCCGGCACCTCCAGGGCATGTGGGTGTCCTGGTTGCACGAGCTCGACGACGGGCAGCTGGGCGGCGGCAGCTTCTGGCAGGGGCGCGAAGGTGTGGCCTTCGGCCCGGGCTATCAGCTCAAAGACGGTGTCACCACGGTGCACAAGGACATCACCACGGATCCGACGTTCAACGAAGTCGGCAGGATGACCGGGCTGGATGCGACCATCGGCACCGACTCGTACAGTTTCGCGTTCGAATCCAGCGGCAGCCCGCTGCACGTGTTCGGTCCCGTGTCAAGCACCTCGTCGGGTGCACGGCCGGCGCGCAGCTGGTGCTGGGTCGAATACAGCGGGAATATGCTGACCCCGGAATTGCTCGACGCGGCCACGGCCGTGTTCAAGCTGGCGCGCGGACTCGATCGATGACGTGGGTCAGATGAAGTCCGATCCGCCGTCGACGTTGACGGTGGCCCCTGTCACGTAGCCGTTTCGTCGTGACGCCAGATAGGCGGTGAGGGAGGCGATCTCTTCGGGCAACCCGGCACGGCCGATGTCACAGGGATGGCCGTAGGTCTTCTCGACCCAGGTCATCACGTGCCTCGGATCCGATGAATCCAGCCCGTCGGCGGCAAGCACCTCCCGCAAGGTCTCGGTGAAACTGGCCGTCACGATGGTTCCGGGACAGACACAGTTGACCAGTATCCCCTCGGCGCCAAGGCTTTTCGACAGGTTCTTGGTAAAGCTCGACAGTGCCGATTTGGCGGCCGTGTAGGCGACCAGGCGCGAGCTCTGGCGCTGGATCGAGTGCGCCGAGAGTGTGACGATGCGAGCCCAATCCGCGGATCGCAGCATGGGCAGTGCGGCCCGCACCGAGCGCACGGCGGACAACGTGCCGAGGTCGAAGGCGGCGTGCCAGTCGTCGTCGTCGAGGTCTTCGAATGCGCCGGCGCTCGGGCCGACGGTGTGCACCAGGACATTCAGGCTGTCCCAGGTATGACCGATGGACGCGAACGCCGATGTGATGGACTCGGCATCGGACATGTCGACGCTGATGGTCAGGACTTCGGGGGCGCCCGCGCTGCGGATTCGCCGCGCAGCGGAGTCCAACGCGGTCCGGCCGCGCGCCATGATCGCCACCGAAGCACCCTCCGCGCCGAGACTCTCGGCGATCGCCAGGCCCATTCCCTTGCTGCCCCCGGTGACCACCGCCGTCGCACCGTCGAAACCCAGGTCCATCGAGTCGTCCTTTCTTTACCGGTTGCCGGTGAACGCCTGCTGGCCCTCGATGATTCGGGGTGCCAGGTGAACGATCTCGCTGACCACGGTGGGATTGGCGCGCGAAATGGCGACGAGGGAAAGCATGGCATGGGCCACGTCCTCGACGGTGGACATCTCGTCAGGGATCTGGCCCCCATGCTCCCAGGACCGGTAGAGATCGGCCAGCAGGTCACGGTCGGCCCCGCGCAGGATCTCGGTGTCACAAGTGGGGCCAACGCTGACCCGGATCACGGCGATCTCGGGGTGTTCGGCCCGCCAGCTGCGTAGGATCTCGTCGAGCGCGGCCTTGCTCGCATGGTAGGCCGCCACACCCGCACGCGGGCGCCCCACGTCGTGGCTCGACGCGACGACGACCGTGGCGTTGTCGGCCAAATGGGGGAGGGCCGTCCGCAGTACGTGGGAGGCACCCACGGCATTGACGGCGTACGCGTGCAGCCACGTCTCTACATCGGTGTCTTCGATCAACGCGAATGGCACCACGGCACTGGTGAATACGACAGCGTCGAGCTTTCCGAAGTGGGCGGCGACGGCGTTGACGACGGATTCGATGGCGCGCGGATCGGACACGTCGAGCTCGTGTGCCGATCCGCCGAGCCGATCGGCCAGCTCCGACAGGCGGTCCACCCGCCGGGCGGCGAGGGCCACCGCCGCGCCCCGGGAGTGGGCGGCCAGCGCCAGCGCCTGTCCGATGCCCGAAGACGCCCCGATGATCAACATCCGCGTTCCCGCGATGTTGGAGTGCCGGTCGCTCATACTCTGCTTCCTTCGCGTGATTTCATGATTGACGGCTGCGCCGACGCTACCCCAATCCTCGCATGTGAGAATTGTCATTCTCGGTCGGGGTATCGGCCTGGCTCGGCGAAAGCTTGTTTACGGCGGACGAAAACACATATTCTCGACGGGTTGGATCCCGGAGGCTGACGATTGACAAACGCAAAACCAGCCCGCACCACGAGTGCGGGAGATCTGGCTACGCTACGGGCGAGGCCGGCATGACGAACACCGTTGACTCGGCCAGTGAATCGGCTGCAGTCGGGCCGATGGACACGGGCATCGGCGGTTTGTCATGGCCGTCTAGGGTCGGATGGGGATTGTTCGTTGTCGCCTACCTGGCCTTTGCGGTCGTAACGGTCGCGACTGTCCAGTCGGGCACTCACGGGGATGCCCGCACGGCAAACCCCACTCCAGTCGCGGCGCCCTATCCGCCGTTCCTCGGCTTCGATGATTGGCCACTGGTCGTGGCGCTGAGTTCCATCCCGCTGGCGATCGGTCTGATCGCAACGTTGGTGTGGCTCTCGGTGCGATGCGGCAAGGTGCATTGGGCGGTGGTGATCGCGTTCGCCGGTCTGATCACCGGCGCGCTGGATCCATTGGCCAACTGGGCGACATTCGCCATTTTCGATCCGCGCATGCTGCACTTCCCGCCGTCGTGGCCGTATATGAACATTGCGCCGAATCTCGAGCCCGCCCTGTCGTTCCTCGGCGGCTACGCGGCCTATTACCTCCTCAGTGGGCTGGGAATCCTGCAACTGCACGAGCGCTTCGTGGATCCGATGGTCCCGCGCACCAGTTGGCTTGCGCGTCACCGCCTTGCCGCGGTCTTCCTGGGCGCGTTCCTCATCGCGATACCGGTCAACACGCTCGTCCAGTTCACCTGGTTGAGATTCGGCATCTTTTACTACTCCGAGGCGGTCGGGCCCAGCCTGCAAATCGGCCACATCCATTTCCCACTCGTCATGGCGGTGTACGACTCGTTTATTTTCGCGATGGTCGCCGTCATGTGCGTCCGTGACGACGGAGGAGAGCTGGTGCTGATCACCCGGATCTGCCGCCAACTTCCGACGCCCCCTGGCCGCACCAAGGTCACGTTGACACGCCAGCTCCTCGTTTCGGCTGCAGTGGGTCTGGTGTCGTTCGCCATACCGCTGGCGGTGCTGGCCGGCCTGCGCGCCGCGGGGCTGTCCTCACCCGCGTATGAGCAAAACCCGTATCCGAATGTCAAGGTATACGACCCCTACGGGCACCTCGAGGAATCGGGCAAGCGGGGACCGTTCTACAAATGAGTCGGATGACGGACAACGCCTGCGGCCCCTATCGCGTCGCCCATATCGGGACGGGTCTCACAGGAAGAGAAGCGTTACGGGCCACGATTCTTGACCCTGCACTGGATCTCGTCGGCGTAAAGGTCTCAACGCCGAACAAGGTTGGAACCGATGCGGGCCTGCTGTGCGGTGTCGAGGCCGTCGGGGTGACGGCAACAGGCGACATGGCGGAAATCATTGCGCTAAAACCTGATTGCGTATCCTACTGCGCGACGGCGGTCCGCCGCGAGGAAGACGCCATCGCGGATATCGCCGCGCTGCTGGAATCGGGGATCAATGTCGTGACAATCTCGACGATTCCGATGGTGTACCCGGATGCCGCGCCGCGGCACTGGCGTGCAACGCTCGATTCAGCCACCCAAAAGGGCCGTTCGACGTTCTATGCGACCGGTAGTGAGCCCGGGTTCATCAGCCTCAACCTTCCTACCGCGCTGCTTTCTGGCGCGGGTGCCGTGGATTCGTATCGTATGGATGAATACGCGGTCGACTTGGACAAGGCCTATCCCATTTGGGATGTGCTGCATGAGTCGATGGGATTCGGCAAGCCCGACGGCCACGTCCCGGTCCGCATAGCCTCGGGCAAGGTAAATCACGACTGGGAGACGGTCGTGCGCTATATCGCGGACCTGCTCGGCATCGAACTCGACGGTGTAGAACTCGACTGGGAGACATTGCTCGCTCCGGTCGATCTACCAACGGCCCTCGGCGTGGTGCCGGCGGGTACGATCTGCGGGCACCGCTGGCAGCTGGCCGGAGTGGCCGACGACCGAAAAGTGGTGGCCGTGCAATACTTCGCGACCGTGAGTTCGACCCCGTGGCCCGAGCACTGGCCCAAGCCTTCGCGCGAGGGACAGGGCGGCATGGTTTTTCGTGTCGAAGGCGACCCCAGTATGAGCCTGGAACTGTACTTGGAACAGTCGAGGGAAAGCCGCACCAACCCGGGAATCACGGCCACCGCCATGGCCGCGGTGAACGCCATTCCATGTGTGGTGGGCGCGCCGCCTGGCATCATCGAATCACCGTTGGCCGGAACTGGAATCGTTAGTCGACTCTCCCGCACGCGACGGTGACCGTCTTCGCGCTGCTACACGGCGGGCTGCATTACGGCTCCTGCTGGGATGCGGTCTCCGCACAGCTGGAGCGGCGAGTCCATCGCGCGGTCGCGCCGGACCTCCCGGTCGATGACGATTCGGCGGGAGCGCTGAAATGGGCGCAAGTGGCGATCGATGCGATCGAGCGAGAAGTTGACAGCGCTTCCGAGGACGTTGTCGTTGTCGCACACTCGATCTCGGGACTCTGCGCACCCGTCATCGCCACCTTGTACCCTGTGCGCCACATGGTTTTCGTCGGCGGGCTCCTGCCCGTCCCCGGCCAATCGTTCGCCGAACACCTTGGCGCCAACCCCGACGCGATCACCTTTCCCGAACCGCAAGAGCATGGTGACGGCCCGTTCGGCCTCACCTGGGAGGCGGTCCGGGAAGGTTTCTACCATGACTGCCCGGAAGTATTGGCACGCCGCGCATTTGACGAACTGAGGCACCAATCATTCACCGCGTTCACCGAGAGCTGTCCGATCGACCGCTGGCCCGATACGCCGTCGACCTACGTTCTCATGCGGCACGACCGCGCGGTGGGGGAGTCGTGGGCCAGGCGCAATGCGGTCGACAGGATTGGCGCGTCCATTGTCGAATTGGACGGCGGCCACTCGCCCTTCTTTGCCCGCCCGGCCGAGCTGAGTGCGGTCCTCCTCAGGTTGGCGACTCCGACATGATTGGACATTGATGAGCACAAACATGGCCGATGGGCAACCGGTCACCCCTTAGCGGCGCGCCAGCAGTCCGCTGAGCTGCTGCGCGAGCTGCGACTTCTTGACCTTTCCGGTCGCGGTGAAAGGGAGATCTTGCTTCGCGGTGACCCAGATGAACTTCGGCACCTTGTATGCCGACAGCCGGTCACGCAGCTGCGCGCGCAAGGACTCGCCGTCAAGCACCGATTCGCCGCGCGGGACTACGGCCGCCGCGACCACCGTCCCGTGCTCGTCGCTCTCGGCGCCGACCACGTATGCCTCCAGCACGCCGTCGCAGTCGGCCAGCGCCTGCTCGACTTCGCTCGGTGTGACGTTGGTGCCGCCACCCGTCTTGATCAGATCGCCCAACCGACCGGTGAACCTGATCCAACCGTCGTCGTACTCGACGCCGCAATCGCCCGTCCGGTAGTAGCCGTCAGCGGTGAACACCTCCTCACGCTCACGTTTGTGCAGGCGTTGCATCAACGAGTATCCGCGAACCCAGATTTCGCCGGGCGTGCCGATGGGCGCCGGCTGACCCGTGTCAGGGTCGACCAGCACATGGTGCAGCCCTTCGATTGGCAGACCGCCGGTTTCGGACCGATCGGGCGGCTGCGGCAGATAGGGGTCGACCCCGATGTGATTGCCACACAGCTCCGTCATTCCCAGGCCGCTGGAGCCCTTTGGCCGACGCTGGGGTGGCACCATCGCGGGCATGCTGGTGCGTTGCACCGAACTCAGATCGCGTGCGGGAAAATCGGGGTGCTCGGCCAAAGTCTTGCCCTGCTGCGGCCAGCCCAACGCGATTGTCGCGCGGTGGCGCTCCATGAGTTCTAGCGCCTCGGCCGCGTCGAACGCGGGCTGGGTGACCAGTGTCGCGCCATGGTGGATCACCGCGAGTAGTCCTGTGATCAGTCCTCCCACCCAGAAGAAGGGCATGGCGGTGAACATCACGTCATCCTGGGTGACGCCGTACATGAACGTGAGGTTGTAGGTATGCCGTACGAGTGTGCCCTGGCTGTGCACGGGCCCCTTTGGGTCGCCGGTACTGCCCGAGGTATAGATGATGGTCACGTCATCGGCTGGCGTTACGCACAATTCCACGTCGACCAGGAAGTCGGCGTCGTCGACCGACATCTCGCCATCACCGTCGATCGCTGTCACCCACGGCTGATCGGATGGTCCCCACACCGCAACGGTCCGCAGGAACGGCGCTTTTCGTACCGCGATGCGGCCGGGCTCGCGCTGAGCGGATAACCCCGGCAGCGCTTCCTGCAGTCGGGCGACGAAATCGTGATTGCGGAATCGCGACCACGCCAGGATCGCGCGCAGGTCAGCATGGCGTGCGGTCCAGGCGAGTTCGGATGCCCTATAGAACGTATTGAGGGGGACCGCGACCGCGCCGATGCGTGTGGTGGCAAACCAGGCTAACGCCCAATCGACGCTGTTCGGCATCAAGATCCCGACGTGATCACCCTTGCTTATACCCGCTGACAACAGGGCAATCGCCAGCGCAGCCGAGCGGCGGTCAAGGTCGGCGTAGGTCAACTGGTGGCCATCGGCGATGAGAAACGGCCTGTCCCCGAAATGTGCCGCGGAGGATCTCACCAGAGCGGGAATCGTGGGCAAGATATTCGGGAAGGGCATGAGCGCAGGATAGTAGGCTTTGCAGAAAACGAGAACAGAGGTTCTCATTGGTTGCTTTCGGCCTACAATTTCGCCATGGCCACAGAAGCCGGGCGTCGGCCCAGTGCCGATCGTTTGGACCGGGTGGAATCGAGTCTCGCGATCACTCAGCTGCCCAGTAGGTACGCCATGGCCCTCGACGCCCGGGATCTCGACGCGCTGGTGGCGCTGTTCGTCGACGATGTCGACGCCGGCGCGGAGGGGTGCGGCAGCGACGCGCTGAAGCGTTGGTACGACCGGGTGCTTCGGCGGTTCTACCGCAGCATCCATCTGATCTGCGGCCACCAGTTCGACTTCGTCGACGCTGACCACGCGACCGGATCTGTGTATTGCCGCGCCGAACACGAGGACGGCGACGGGTGGTTTGTGATCACGATGCGTTACGACGACGTCTACGAGCGCCGAAACGGCCAGTGGTGCTTTGTCAAGCGGCGGGAGCATCCTTGGTACTCGGTCGACGTGACGGAGCGCCCGGGTCCGGAGTTCATGCGCTGGCCGACCGACGTTCGGTTGCGCGCAGCCATGCCCCAGCGCATGCCGACGTGGCGGGCCTTCTGGGCCGACGGAGACCCCGCGCTGCCCGAGCGGCTATCGGCGCGCCCATAGCATGTGGCGCCGCCCGCCACGGTTTACAATCGTGTTCGAAACTGACATTCTCACATAATGTAATCGGGCGTTTCCGCCCCGTTGCTAATCTGTCGGTGCGCTCGCACTCGTACCACTGCGATCAATGGAGGCCGTCATTTCCGTCGACAATGTGCTCACAGGTGTGCGCGTACTGGAGGTTGCCGCGTGGACCTTCGTACCGTCGGCCGGCGCCGTGCTGGCGGAATGGGGCGCCGAGGTGATCAAGGTCGAGCCGCGCGAAGGCGGGGACCCGCAGCGTGGCCTCGTCACGATGGGAATCGTCGACGAGGGCGGGGGCACGGTCAATTACATGATCGAGATACCGAACCGGGGGAAGAAGTCGATCGGCGTCGATCTGAGCACTCCCGGCGGTCAGGAGGTCATCCGGAAGCTCGCCGCCACGTGCGACGTCTTTCTCACCAGTTATCTGCCGAGTCGCCGCAAAAAGATGGGCATCGACGTCGACGACATCAAAGCCGCGAATCCGGGCATCGTGTACGTGCGCGGATCGGGGCACGGCCCGAAGGGCCCCGATTCGGACAAACCTGGCTACGACGGCGTCTCCTACTGGGCGCGCGGCGGCATCGCCACCATGCTCACCGAAGACGGCGACGAGTTGGTGCGATCACGGCCGGCCTTCGGAGATCTCCTCGGGGGCATGGCAATCGCAGGCGGGATCGCGGCCGCACTGTACAAGAAGGCGATCACCGGTCACGGATCGGTCGTGGATGTCTCGCTGCTCGGCCTCGCGGCCTGGAACCTCAGTCCCGATGTCGCGGTAAGCCAGATCCACGGCGGCAGCTCGATCCCGAAGTACAGCCACGCCGACGCACCCAACCCTTTGGTGGGGACCTACCGCACTAAGGACGACCGTCACGTCCAGCTGATGATGCTGCAACTCGACAAGTTCTACGCCGAAGCGATGCGCGCTATCGGCCTGCCCGAATTGATCGACGACGAGCGATTCGCCGATCCCGCATCGCGATTCGCCCACCGAACGGAACTCATCTCGCTGATGGACGATGTGTTTGCAAGGCGCACACTCGCCGAATGGCGCCAACAGCTGGCCGGCCTCTCCGGCGCCTGGGGGGTGGTGCAGACACCGGACGAGCTCTGCCATGACCCGGCGGTGAGTGCGAACGGCTATGTCGCGACCACCACGACGATGAACGGTTCGCCGTACTCGTTGCCCACGAATCCCGTCCAGTTCGACGAACGGGCCGTCGTCCCGCCGGGGGCGCCCGAACACGGCCAACACACGGAAGAGGTCTTGATGGACGCAGGCTTGGACTGGGACACCATCGTGAACTACAAGGAAACCGGGGCGATCCTATGAGTGCAACGCCATCGCGGATTGCGTCGGATAACCCTGTTGACTTCGACCCGTTTTCGGACGACTTCTTCAACGGTGCGTTCGACACGTACCGTCGCCTGCGCGACGAGGCTCCCGTCTATTACAACGCGAAGTGGGACTTCTGGGCCTTGACCCGTTACGACGACGTGGCGCCCGCTACCAAAGACTACGAAACATTTTCGTCCGCCAAGGGCGCCACGCTGGACATGGTCCAGGCGCACGACGACGCGCTGCCGGTGCCCAAGGTGATCATCTCGATGGACCCGCCCGAACATCAGAAGATGCGCCGACTGGTCAGTAACGTGTTCACCCCGCGCGCCATCGCCGCGCTGGAAGACATGGTGCGCGAAAAGGTCTACGAACGCGTCCACGCGCTCGACCCGTCCTCCTTCGACGTGGTGGCCGACTTCTCGGCCCTGTTTCCGAACGAGGTCATCACCACCATGCTGGGAGTGCCGAAGCAGGACCGCGACCAGATTCGGCTCTGGCTCGACCTGCTGCTCGAGCGCCGGCCCGGTGAGATCGCCACCACCCCAGAAGGTTTCGAAGCCTCGACCAAGACCGGGATCTACTACTACAACCTGGTGCAAAAGCGCCGCGCCGAGCCCCGCGACGACATGATCAGCCGACTCATCGAAACCGAGATCGAGCGAGACGGGCAGGTGGAGAAGCTCACCGACGTGGACATCACCGGCTTCGCCACCATGCTCGGGGGAGCGGGCGCGGAGACCGTCACCAAGCTCGTCGGCAACGCCATGGTCGCCTTCGCGGAATTTCCCGACCAGTGGCGAAAGTTACAGGAGGACCGCACCAAGGTTCCCGCGGCGATCGAGGAATTGTTGCGCTATGAGGCGCCATCGCAATACCAGGTCCGCACCGCCACCCGCGACGTGATGTTGCACGGCACGGTAATTCCCGAAGGCAGCGCCGTCCTGCTGGTCACGGGATCGGCGACGCGCGACGAGCGCATGTTTCCCGATCCCGATCGGCTGGACATCGACCGCGAGCGCAAGATGGGCTTCAATCTCGCATTCGGGTACGGCATACACAGCTGTTTGGGAGCGGCGCTGGCGAGGATGGAAAGCCGCATCGCACTCGAGGCACTACTGGATCTCCTCCCCGAATACGAAGTCGACCGCAGCGGGTTACACCGGGTAGCGATGTCCAACGTCTGTGGGTGGGCCAACGTGCCGGTGCGCAGGACCAGATGAAGTGTTGCGGACGCCGACACGGGCCAGACGGTGCACGAGCTGCACAAGCATCAGCTCGCCCATGAACTCGAATCGTGCAACAAGAGCCGGGGTCGCGAGCGTGAATGGGCTGGAGTCGAGTTGACAGCACACAGTCGACGGAGGCTCAGGGCAGGCCGCTGCGATCCGACGCTGAACGCAACCGCGAGCGCGTCGTGATCGCCGCAAGTCGGTTATTCGCCGTGCGATCGGCGCAACTCAGCGGCTTTGAGCGGAGCCCACGGACAGCCTTGTTCGCCGCGATCGAATCCCAAAGGTGATCGCGCGCAACGTCAGGGGAACGTCACGACAACTTTGTCCGCGGCGCCGGCGGTGGCCGCCAGCCGCAGTGCCTCCTCGACGTCATCGAACGGAATCGTGTGGCTGATGATGACGGCGTACTTCTGCCAGTTGGCCACCAGATCCTTTGTCACTTCGAAGATCTCGTCGGGGTATCCACAGGATCCGACGATCTCGATTTCATTGCCCATCACGTTAAGCAGCTCCACCGACACGGGTTCCTTATGGACGCCCACGATCGTCAGTCGCGCACCCCTCTTCGCCGCCGATAGGACGGTGTCCACGACGGCTTTCGCGCCCGCAGCGTCGAGGTAGACATCGGTCCCCACCCGACCGCCGAACATCGACTCGCCCTCGCCGTGCAGTTCCAAGAGCCGAGTGACGACATCCTCCTCGGATGGGTCAATCACGGCGTCGGCGCCGACTTGCAGCGCCTTTTCGAGACGGCCCGAGATTGGGTCGACCACGACCACGTGGCCCACGCCCAGTGATTTGAACGCCAGCACTGCACCGAGGCCCACCGGTCCGGCTCCGAAGACGACGACCTTGTCTCCGGTTCGGGGGTTGCAGCGATTGGCGCCGTGAAGGGCGACGGCCATGGGCTCGTTGAGCGCTGCGACCTCCCACGGCACGTGCTCGGGTATCACCTCGAGACTGCGTCCGCGTATCGCATTCTCGATGAGTAGGTACGGCGCCAACGCCCCTGTAGTGCCGCCGTTTCCGATAATGCCGCTCGGCGCGCTCATCGGGTTGACCACGACGTGGTCCCCTACCTGGATGCCTACGACTTCCGCGCCCACCTCGACGACCTCACCCGCGGGTTCGTGGCCCAGAGGCATGCGACCCTCCATGGGTGGGACCCCGCCCATGGATATGTAGATTCCGTCAGACCCGCATACGCCGCAAGCACGCATTCGCAAAAGGACGTCGCTCGGCCCGGTTCGCGGCTTTGGAACGTCGAGTAACCCCGTCTCGCCGACGGCAATGACTGTCGCCTGCTTCATGGCATCGGCCGATCGCCGGCCACGCGTGCGGGGTCGGGTTCCGCCATGGCGAAGAAGCTCTCCATCACGGGCTGCATCACGCGGTTGACGAGTTCGATCCGCGGACCAATCGGTCCTTTGCAGTAGGACCAGAGTGTCTCGCCTTCGGGCGTGAGACCCCGGCCCTCGACAACAAAGTGACGTTCTCGCAGCGCCGCGATGTCGTCATCGATGTCGTCGGACCAGTATCCGAGATGGTGTAGGCCCGAGTTCGACGGGCTCCACAGGGTGTTGGGAACGGCCTGGACGAGTTCCAGGCGTGGTTCGTTCAGCGAGAACGCCAGCCGCAGGGGGACGGTCTCGACTCGGCCGTCGATTTCGACCGTCTGGTCCACCTCGAAAGCCTGGGTCCACCGATGCCCCACGACGTCGGTGAGGAACGCCATTTCGGTGTCGAAGTCGTCGACGACGAGTCCGCAGTGGTACAGATCTTCTGCCTTCATTCCCGTTGCCCTTCTTCCATTTTCATTGCCTTTCTTCGTGCGCGGTGTGGGACGGCCGTCAGATGGATGCGAGTAGTTGGCGCGCCGCTTCGATGCCGGGGCGCAGTCGTTCAACGGCCCCGATACCGGCGAGGGCGGCCTCGCGTTGCGGCATCTCGAGGCCGACGACGACGTCTCTGGGGAGCTCGGCCAGGTACTCCTTCAGAGGCACCTCACCGGCACCGGGGACAAGGCGCTCGTTCATGGCCTCGAAGTTGTAGTCGTCGAATTGGCTGACCATGGTGGTGTCGGACAGCTGGATGTATCCGATGCAGGATTCTGGAACTTCTGCGAGGTCGGCGGGCTGCGTGCCCAACCGGGCGATGTGCATGGTGTCGATCAGCAGGCGGAATTCGGGTCGGTCGACGTACTCAACCACCGTCATGCCAGTGTGGAGGTTTCCGACGGTGAAGCCGGGCACGACCTCCGTGACCGTAGTCATTCCACGCTGGGCAGCCATCTCGGTGATCGCGGCGAACTCGTCACAGCTTCGCCGTAGATCGGGTTCGAAGCTCACGACATTGATCTTCTCGGCGCCCAGTTCGGCCATCACGTCGAGATCGGCTGCCACCGTGGCCGAATCGCGCTCAGGCAGGATCAGCAGTCCCTCGCCCAACGAGATTTTCACACCGGTATCGGCCAGGGCGGCGATAACCTCACGCCGCAGACGTTCATCGTCCTTGAGCGAATACGTCGGGTAACCCAACTCCGCCAGCGGCACCCCATATAGCGCAGTGGAAATGTAGTGGCATCCCAATTCGGCTGTCAGAGAGATGAATTCGAGTGGCGGCATGCCGAAGATGCTCAAGAATTCGATGCCTAGCCGGTCCATTGTGTACTCCGATCGGTGTGGTGTCTCAAGCGCCCAGCATGACGAGGCCGCCATCGACGGCAAGCAGTTGGCCGGTGATGAACGCAGACCCCTCGCCGGCTAGGAAAACCAGAAGCGGACAAAGGTCCCTCGCCGGGTCACCGAGGGTTCCCCCCAGCGGGATGGCCAGCTTCATTTGGTCGTCCATGAACGCCGCACCTTCGGGACCGAGAAAAGTACGCAGGCGGTCGGCTCCGGGTGTCTGCATTGCCGGCGCGACCGCATTCACGGTGATCCTGTCGTTGGCCCACGCCTTGGCGGCGGAACGCGTCCACGCGTGTACCGCTCCCTTCGTGGCGGCGTAGACCGCCGAGATGGGGCTGCCCATAACCGCTTCTGCCGAGCCGAAGTTTATGATCCGGCCTGGGGAGCCCTGCATGATGCGGTGAGCGGCTTGATTGACGTGAATGGTCCCTCGCACATTGATCGACACGAGCCGGTCGATGTCGGCGTCGGTGATCGCTCCCGCGATGCCCGGTAGCCAGAGGCCGGCGGCATGGATGACGGCGTCCAAGCCTCCCATCTCCGCCGCGGCTGCGTCGACCGTCTCGTTGACGCTGTTGACGTTGGTGACGTCGCAGCGAAGCCAGGTGGCTTGGGAGTGCTCGGGAGCCGGCGTCTCATGGAAGGTGGCGACGACGTCGGCGCCGGAATTCAGGAAGACGTCGACGATGGCTGCGCCGATGCCCGTGGCCGCGCCGGTAACCAGGACTCGTCTGCGAGCGGTTACATGCGCTCCAGTTTCGGGCATGTCACGCAGTCCCTTCAAGTTCGATGTCGAAGGCGGCTAAGTACTTGTCGAACACGGGCCGGATCCCGTCGACAGTCAAGCCGTACTGCTCCAATGAGTAGGCGGCAGAACCGAACCGATCTTGAGGATGTTCGGCAAGCCATCGACGCATCCGCTCAACGGTGGCATCGGTGAGTTCATCGCCGGCCCAGTCGTAGAGACTGCGCATCACTGAAATCGGATCACGCATCATTTCCGAGTAATACATGTCGAAGAAGCGGTCATCTCCGATGCGGTCGCGGACTCGAAGTGGGCGGGTGACGTGCGCGCGCATCTGATTGGTGGCCTTGCGGCCGAGCGCGTGCCGGTCGATGTCTGCTTCATTCATCACCACCTGCTGGGGCATCATCAGCAGGTTGCACAGCGAACCCGTGGCCTTGAACGGGTCACGATGCGCCCAAATAATACGCACGTCGGGGAACACGGTCAGCAGGGTTTCGATGTGCACCGCGTGCGATGGCATTTTCAAGTTCCAGGTGCCAGGCGCCTTCGATTGCAGGATTTGCAGCACCAACTTTTGATACTCATAAGTGCTTGTCATGTCCGCTTCGCCGATGAGCCATTCGGAGTATCGAGGAGTGGGCTGCCATGATTCCCACGACAGGGCCTTGAAATCGGCGGCGTGGATGAACATGTCCTCGGTCGGACCATCCGCGTCTTCCCAGTGCGGGATGGCGACTTTGGCCTTCCGCACCATCTTCAGCATCACCTTCTGCTCTTCCAGGAGGGCCAAGCATCGCGGATCACTCTTCAGAGTTGCAGTGGTCGCGGGTGGCACCGGGTGGATGCACTCCCAGTGCAGCAGCGAGCGGCGTGCCGGGTCTTCGCCCAGTAAATAACTGATCACCGTGGTGCCTGTGCGCGGCATCCCGAGGGTGACGAGGGGCCGTTTGATCTCCTGCTCGCGCACTTCGGGGTGGCGCTTCGCGTAATCGTGCACTTCCAGGCGGCTCGCGAGGACCCGCGCGAAGTTGCTGATCAGGTATTCGCGGCCGGAGTCGGTGATCAGCGGCGAGGAGTGAATTTCGTCGAGCAGGATCGCCAATCCTTCGCGCCAGGAATCGGAATCGATTTCGCGTAAACCGCTGCGCTGCTGCGCCAGGCGGAGGACGTCATCGGGGCTGCGGACCGCACGGTAATCCACCGCGGACGGCGTGTCGGTGCTCATACGGTCAGGTACCCTCCGTCGACGGCGATGGTGGTCCCGGTGATGTACCTGGCCGGTTCACTGCACAGGAAAAGCACTGCTGCCCAACAGTCTTCAGGCTTTCCGGGACGCGCGAGCGGAGTATGGAATCCGATTTCAACATCGACGATTTGCGGGAGGTTGATGCCGGGGTCACTCAGTCGCGTGTGGATGAGGCCGGGTGCGACGGCGTTGACGCGGATGCCATCGTTGCACCAGCGGCGCGCGAGGTTCCACGTCAGTGCGGTGAGTGCCGCTTTCGACGATCCGTACCCCGGTGACAGGATCGCCGAACGGAACGCTGACATCGAGGTGGTGTTGACGACGTTGGCGCCGCCGGGTGCCGTGCTGCTCTTGAGCAGACCCTCACAGGCCATAGTCAAACGCATCGCGCCCAACAGGTTCTGCGTCAGGGACAGGGCGAACCCTTCTGGCGTCCATTCGTCCTTCCACTCCGGGAAAGGGCCGCCCGCGTTGTTGACCAGAATGTCCAGTTCGCCGAGCGACGCGGCCAGTTCGTCGACTGATTTTTCGTCGCGGAGCTGGCATTGCCGGTAGGTGAATGCGCTGAGGTCGTCGTCATAGTCTTCGGCTGACGCACGGGTCCCGGTGATGGAAACCGCGGCACCTGCCTTGGCGAATTGGGTGGCAATCTCCTGTCCGATACCGCTCGTGCCGCCGGTGACGAGTACCTTGGCGCCGGTGAAGTCGAAGGTGACCGCGTTCATGCCGATAAACCTTTGACGGAGTGCTCAATCCAGGCCTTCACCCAGAAGTTGTCTGCATCGCTGAGCAGATGCTCGTGTGCGGCAATGGCGACACCCTTCGCGGCCGCGTTGGAGTCGTCGCCGGCCAGGATCAGATCGGTCAAGTGCAGCGCCTCGACCGCCTGGCCGGCGTCCAGACGCGCGCGGGCAGCCGCGACGAGTCGTTCAGGGCCGGCGGCCGCCACGACATCCGGCGCGACCGACCACGGCGGGATGGGGAACAGCTCGGTGGTGGAGCGGTGGTGGAACCAGCCGCCGTAGAGCTCCCAGATGGCGCGGGAGTTCCACGTGGTCCGCCCGTAACCCTCGCCGACGTCGAAACGTTCGGGCAGGTGGATTTCGTTCATCAGGCTGTAGAAATCGGAGCCCGACACCATGGCATCGATGACGCGGTCGTGTACCCACTGCATGGCATCGCGCATGGCGGTGACCTCGGTCGCGATAAGGTCCGCGCCGTCGATGGGGTCAAAGTGTCCGGTGATGAGGCGATCGGGCTGCAGGGACAGCACCAGATCCAGCGCCTCGATGTACTGGATCGGATCGCGGTACCGGTCACCGCGGATCGTCACCAGATTTGGGACGTGACCGAACAGCGGGCCAAACAGGTTGCCGGTGAATAGGACTCGGCTTTCGGGTAGCCATGCAACCAGTGCATCGGTGGTTTCGCCTCCGGGCGTCCAGTGCAGATCCACTTGCCTTCCGCCGACGTTCAGGCCCAGGTGACGATCGAACGTCGTAGTCGGCTCGGGAAACGACATGTCGAGCAGCGACATGTCGACGTCCTTGAGGTATTCGAGTGTTGCTCTGGTGAATTTCTCGAAGGCAAAGGCCGTGTTGCGCACTCGGACCGGCAGGAGTCGCTCGTTGTCGTCGCGCCAATAGTGGTAATTGGCGTGCATCACCACCGCGGTGTCTGGTTCTCGAAGTGCGGAAACTCCGCCCCAGTGGTCGCCGTGGCCCTGGGTGACGATGATCGTGTGGGTCGGTCCCGGCACCGCCTGGTAGGCCTCGCGATGCAAAGGCCCCTCGTAGAAAACTCCGGCGTTGATGATGACCCGCCCGCTGTCGGTCTCTACGGCATAGGAGTTCGACACCCCTGGTGACATCCAGATGCCATCACCCAGCGACGTCGCTGGTTGACCCGAAGCAGCCGCAATCGCCTCGACACCGGGTCGGCGGTGATGAATTGACGCCATGCGCCGTACTTCCTCTCCACTGGCCGTGAGGCGTGGTCCAATCGGCCGGGCTTGCTATATCGAATATTCGATATACAATCGATATTGTGACACCGAGCGTAATCATGGGTTCCCATCCGCGTCAATCCGTTTCGCCACCCACTGATCGTGTGGTCGCCGTCATGAGCCTGTTGGGCGGTGCCCCAGACCGCCGTTTCACGGTCACCGAAGTCGGTCGAGCGCTGGAAATCAGCAGAGCGACCGCACACGCAGTGCTCAATGCACTGGCCGTTCACGATTGGGTAATCCGGGACCCCGAGTCTGGTCAATTCAGTTGCGGCCCAGCCGTCGAGACATTGGCTCGTCCGTCCGGGGCAGGACGACGGCTCGTGCGAGCCCGCCTGGCTGAACTAGCAATTGAACTTCAGATGCAGGTTCTGCTGGTACGGCGCAACGGAACTGACATGACGGTGATCGACACTGCTGGTCAGACGGCAACAGCTGCCCAGGTGGGCCTTGGCTTTCACGTCCCGTTCCTGGCCCCTTTCGGCCGCGAGTTCGTCGCGTGGGCCGATGACCAAACGCATGGGGCTTGGCTCGCACGCTTGAAAGCGGCGAGGCCCGAATTTCGTTCTCGCATGGACGAAGTGCTGGCCGACGTGCGCGACCGCGGCTACGCCATCGAGCGTCTGAGCCCAGAATGGCTCGCCGTGCACACTGCGCTTCAAGCGCTGAGCGGGCATGGCGACATCGACATCGTGACCACCAACCTCGCCGCTGCCATCGCCGACGGCACCGTGGTCGACTTCCTGACCAGGGAGCTCCACCCTGGCCAATTGAATGAAGTGGCCATGGTGATGGCTCCGGTGCGGAACGGCGACGGCGCGGTCGTAATGTCGCTTTCGGTGATCCCCTTCGCGTCGCTAGAAACGACTGTCCTGAAGGAGTTGGGTCAGCGAATGTGTCGCACCGCCGCCGAACTCGAAACGGTCATTGCTCGCTATGAGGCGACGTGATTAGGCAATGCCGCTGCCCGCCAGCGACTAGCGCCTCTTGAGTCCGCTACCCAGAAATCCCCGCACCACGAAGCCGCGGACGAAGGCCGCGACCACCTCGTCGTCGCCCATGTCGAGGTAGGGCGACGGAGTGGTGAACAGCGAGAACAGCATCCGCGCAAACCATTCCGTTGCCGAACGGATGTCGAGGTCACCGCGGACCTCGCCCGTCAGTCGCGCGGCCGAGACATAGGGCGCGAGAAACTCGCTGCATTCCCGCAACAGGGTCGACGCATTCTTGGTCAACATCAGGCTGACCTCGTCTTGATCGAAATAGGTTTCGGGTTCGACCACCCGGCGGGCCTGCGTGACGAAAACGCCCGCCCGGACCAGTTTTTCTTCCAGGGTGCTGCCGCCGTGGCGGTCGATCGCCTTGGCCAGCCTGCGATAGAAGCGCTGAGACGCCGCCTCCGCGCAGGCTTCGACAATGGTCTCCTTGTCCCGAAAATATTCGTAGAAGGTGCTTCTCGACACGTCCGCGGCGCGAGCGATATCGACGATCGTCGTCTTCCGCAACCCGTGCGTTCGGAAGCACGCGAACGCCGCCGAGATGAGCACCTCGCGAGTGTCGACCGCCGTTGCGTGCGTCATCTGGAATCGCGGCTTCCCTGCTCAGTGGTCGGGTGCGAGGATCAGACCGCTCGTCGGCACGCCCGTGCCCGACGTGACAAGCACGTGTTCGACGTCGTCCACCTGATTGTGCGACGTGCCGCGCACCTGGCGGACACCCTCGGTGATGCCGTTCATGCCATGGATATAGGCCTCGCCGAGCAGTCCGCCGTTGGTGTTGATCGGCATCCGGCCACCCAGCGACAGTTCCTCGACCGAGACGAAGTCCTTGGCCTCGCCGCGGCCGCAGAATCCGAGCTCCTCGAGTTGGGTGAAGACGAACGGCGTGAAGTGGTCGTAGAGGAATGCCGTCGAGATGTCTTGCGGTTTGAGGCCCGAATTGCGCCACAGCTTGTCACCGACCACGCCCATCTCGGGCAGGCCGGTGATCTCATCACGGTAGTAGCTGGTCATCACCTCGCCATCGTAGGCGGCTCCTTGCGCGGCGGCGGTGATGACGGCGGGGGGCTTGGCGAGGTCGCGCGCGCGCTCGACACTCGTGACCACCATGGCGACGCCGCCATCGCTTTCCTGGCAGCAGTCGAGCAGCCTCAGCACGGGTTCGATGATCCACCGCGATTGTTGGTGTTGCTCAAGGGTTATCGGCTTCTGGTAGAACCAGGCGTCGGGATTCTTTGCGGCATGCTTACGGTCGATGACCGAGATCTTGCCGAAATCGGCGTTGGTGACGCCGTATGTGGTCATATAGCGCTGCGCGTGTAACGCGACCCAGGCGGCCGGCGTCATGAACCCGAACGGCGCATAGGGAGCCATCCACAGCGGCGTCACTCCCGGCTGACGGCCGGCGCCACCGAAGCGGAACCCGGAGCGCTCGTTGAACGCTCGGTAGCACACCACCGCCTCCGCCACGCCCGTCGCGACCGCCATCGCGGCCTGCATCACCGTTCCCGCGGCGGCGCCACCGCCGTGGGGGACCCTGGTGAAGAACGTCAGGTCCCGGATCCCGACATTGCGGGCGACCTCGATCTCCTCGTTGTCGTCGACGCTGAAGGTGACCATGCCGTCGATGTCGGCGGGACGAAGACCGGCGTCGCCTATGGCGGCTTTGACTGCCTCGCAGGCCAGTTGCATCTCGCTGCGGCCCGATTCCTTGGAGAACTCGGTTTGGCCGATCCCGACGAGCGCGGCCTTGCCGCCAATCCCGCAGGAGCCCCTGTTCATGCATCCACGCCTTCGAGCAGGCTGAGCACCGCGGTTCCCGAGACGTGGTCGCCGAGGCTGTTGGCGCCCCTGAACGTGACCTCGATGAATCCTTCGCCGTCGGCCGACGATTTGTCCGTGACCGATCCGGTGAAGCGCATCGGATCATTCGGGTAGGCCGGGACGCCGAGGCGAATGGACAACTTTTTGATCATCGCCTCGGGGCCCGCCCAGTCATGAAGGAACTTCACGCAAAGCCCATTAGTCGTCAGGATGTTCAAGAAAATGTCTTTGGATCCCTGGGAATTCGCAAAGTCGCGGTCATGGTGCACGGGCATGTAGTCGCGGGACGCGATGGCCCCGGCGACGATCAGTGTGGTGGTCACCGGGACGTCCATCGGGGTGACTTCCTCGCCCACGTTGATGGAATTCCATGCGCGCGTGGTGGTGCGGTCGACGGTGGAGGTCATGCGTTTCCTTCCGGGTATGCGGCGCCGAGGCGGGCGAGTTGTTGGGGGGCAGAGCCGAGCGAGAGCTCGATCTGCTTGGCCCACAGGAAATAGCGATGAAGCGGGTAGGTGACGTCGATGCCCATGCCGCCGTGGACCTGTTGGGCTGATGCGACGACCCGTGCACCCGCCTCGGCGGCCCAGAATTTGGCGATGGCGGCCTCGCGGGCGGCGGGTCGGCCTTCCGCGATCAGCCACGCCGCGTGCCAGGTGGTCCACCGAATCGCCTCGACGTCGATGAATGCATCGGCCAACCGCTGCTGCACGGCCTGAAATGAGCCGATCGGCCTGCCGAACTGCTCGCGCTCGCCGGTGTAGGACGCCGCGATCTTCAACGCGCGCTCGGTCACCCCGACCTGCATGGCGCACAGTCCGACGAGCGCCCTGGTGTACAGCGAGTCGACGGCATCCCGGCCACCGGCCTCGTTGAGTCGGAGCGCGACGGCCCCAGCGAACTCGACGTCGGCGTAGGGCTCACCGTTGGTGGTGATTGCCGGTGTGACGACGACGCCCTCGGTGGCCGTCTCGACGACGAACAGGCCCGGTCCGTCGTCCGCGCGTGCCGAAACCACGATGGCGTCGGCAAGCTGCGCTGCGGGCACGAGTTCCTTGACGCCGTCCAGGATCCAGGCGTCGCCATCGGGCCGTGCGGTGGTGCGTGGGGCGGCCGGGTCGGAGCTTCCCGGTTCGGCGAGCGCGGCGGTCAGTATCGTGCTTCCGTCCACCACCTTCGGTAGGTACCGTCGCTGAGTGGTCGAGTCACCGTGCCGCGCAATCGTATCCGCGCCGAGCACCAGGGTCGCATAGACCGGCACCGGCGCAACACTCCAGCCCACTTCCGCGAGCAGCACGCCGAGGTCGAGGAAGCTGCCACCGCTGCCGCCAACCGATTCGGGTAGCGCGATGCCCAGCAAGTCCGACGCCGCCAGCTCACGCCACAGTGCGGGGTCGAAACGAATCTCGCCCGATTCCAACTCGGTGAGGTGCTCGGTGGTGGCGCGGTGCTCGAAGAGCTGGCGGGCCACCTTGCCGACGGTCTCTTGTTCTTCGGTGAAGGAAAAATCCATGTTCGCCTGGTGCCTCGTGTTCAGCGGGCGGGCCGGAACTGGTGCAGCACCAGCTCGTCCCCGCTCGGGATTGCTTCGAACGTCTCGTAGAAGACCTCGACGGGCATACCGACGTCGATGGCCGCCGGTTCGATATCGCACAGGTTCGACACGATGCGCACACCTTCGTCGAGCTCGATCAGTGCCACGACGTAGGGGTATTGGAGGAAGGGGAGCGGCGGGTATTGCGGCATCACGAAGCTGTAAACCGTTCCGCGCCCGGTTGATTCGATGGAATCCCAGTTGAGCGACTGGCAATTTCCGCACATCGGGCGGGGCGGCACCCGCAACGTCTTGCAGTCGGCGCAGCGCTGGATCAGCAGCTTGTGGTCCTTGAGGCCCGACCAGAAGAATTCGGTGTCCGGGCTGATCGACGGAGCAAGTCTGGTCGCCATCAGTCCCCAGCCGTTCCGGCGGGGGCCCCGCCCGTCTTGAATCGCAGCGTGCGGAACCATTGGCGGCCGATGACTTCGCCGTTCTGATCGCGGTAGGTGGTCACCCACGTGACGAAGAATCCTTTGCCCATCGCGGTCGTCTTCTCGTCGGAGATCGAGTCGAACACCGTCTCACCGGTGATCTCGTCGCCGACGCGGGGATAGCGTTCGATCTCAAACTCAGAGTTCGTCGCGATGATGCCCGTGTAACCGGCGTCGGAGAGGAATTGCAGCGGGTTCGTCTTGATCTCGATCGGCACGCCGCCGCGCTCATGGATGCCGGCGAGCTTGGGCGGCGGCATCGTCCAGCTCTGCAGCATCACCGGCGGGGAAACCAGGCCACCGTAGCGGGAGTTCTCCGCGAACTCGGGATCAAGGTAGGCGGGATTCATGTCGTCCAACGCGTACGCCCAGTGCCGGATCATCGCGGCGTTCACCGGATCAGGGGCGCGGGAGGGTCTGCCGACTCCGTCGGTGGGCGTCCCGATCAACGCGTCGAGGCGCTCGCGCAGGTCGTCTTTGGCTAGCTCTGTCACGTGGATTTCTCCTTTCCGGAGGCCCGCACGTCTCGGGGTGCGCGGGGCATCCCGAGGCCGGCCATAGCGATGATGTCGCGTTGAAGTTCGTTGGCTCCGCCGCCGAATGTGTTGATGACCGCCAGCCTGTAGGCGCTCTCCAGCTCGCCCTTGAGCGGAGCCGCCGAGTCCTTGCGGACACCCGCCTGCCCGACGACTTCGAGCAGCTCGCGGGCGACCTGTTGAGTGAGTTCGGTGCCGAAAACCTTTGCCGCCGAGGCCTCGCCCATACCGAGGGCACCCGAGCTCATCGTCGCGTTCACGCGCAGGTTCAGCAGCCGGTAGGCGGCGACCTGCGCTTCCACCCGGGCCAGGGCCTGCTGCACCCAGGGCTGATCGATGACCATGCCGTCGTCGAGCGGTGTCGTCGACGCCCACTTGAGCGTCTTGGCGAAGAGCGGCTCCAGGGCACCGAGGTTGCCCAGGGCGGCGCGTTCGAGGTTGAGCTGGTTCGTCACCAGCGTCCAACCCTGGTTTTCGCCGAGCACGATGGCGCTCTCGGGTACCCGGACGTCATCGTAGAACGTGTAGTACGTGGACACCCCCGGCATGGTGTGTAGCGGCTTCCAGGAGAACCCGGGCGAGTCCGTCGGCACGATGAACAGGGTGATTCCCTTGTGTTTCTTGACGGTTGGGTCGGTGCGCGCCGCCAACCAGATGTAGTCGGCGAACTCCGCGCCGCTGGTGAACATCTTTGAACCATTGATGACGAACTCGTCGCCGTCCCTGACCGCGGTGGTCCGCAGCGAGGCGAGGTCGCTCCCGGCGCCGGGCTCCGAGTAACCGATCGCGAAATCAACGGTGCCCTTGAGGATCGCCGGGAGGAACTTGGCCTTCTGCTCCTCGGTGCCGTACTGAATGAGCGTGGGGCCCACAGTGTTTAGGGTGACAAACGGCAACGGTGCGTTGACCCTGCGCGCTTCCTCCGAGAAAATGTACTGCTCCAACGCGGTCAGCCCGCCGCCACCGTATTCGACCGGCCAGGCGACGCCGAGCAACCCGGCATCGCCGAGCGCCCGCCGGCACTCGGTCATCGCGGCGCCCCCCTCGGTGAGGTTGGCGACGGCGGCGCGGCGCTCCGGGGTCATCACCGCCTCCAGGCGCGTCCGGTAGTCCTTTCGGAGCTGCTCCTGTTCGGGCGTGTAGTCGAAGTCCATCAGTTGCCCGCCCCCAGTCGGATTGGCATGCGTTTCACGCCCGGCACCATGGTTGCGCGCAGCCGGGTCACGTCACCGGTGAGCTCGATCGTGGGAAAGGCGCCCAGTAGCACCTCAAACATCACCCTGGCTTCCAGGCGCGCGAGCTGGGCGCCAAGGCACGCGTGCTCCCCGGCCCCGAACGCGATGTGCGGGTTGGGATTACGGGTGATGTCGAACTCTTCGCAGGTGGGCCCAAAGATCTCTTCGTCGCGGTTGGCGGAGCCGTAGAGCATGACCACTGTGTCGCCCGCCCTGATCTGCTGGCCGCGGATCTCGACGTCCTCGGTCGCGCGGCGGGCCATGTGGGTGACCGGGCTGGTGAATCGCAGCATCTCCTCGACCGCGCTGGGCAGCAGCGACGGGTCCGATCGCAGCAGCGCGAACTGGTCGGGGTGGTCGATCAGCGCCAACGTGCCCAACGCGATCAGGTTGCGTGTGGTTTCGTTGCCGGCGACCAACAGCAGGAAGGAGAAGTTGAGCAGATCCGCGTCGGTGAGCCGCTCGCCGTCGACCTCGGCCGCGGCCAGGATGCTCAGCAGGTCGTCCTGCCCGCTGACCTCGCCGGACCGCCGCGCGGCGATGAGCTTGGTGAAGTATTCGTACAGCTCACCGAGGGCGACGATCGAGTCCAGTTCGATGTCCGGGTCGGCGGTGCCGACCGCCGCGTCCGACCACGCGCGGAACTGCTCCCAGTCTTCGGGAGGGGCACCGAGCATCTCGGCGATCATCCGGGTGGGAAGGGGCGCGGCGATCTCCTCGGCGAACTCGTACTCTCGCGACGGCTCGACACTGTCCACGATGCCCTTCACGATCTGGCGCACCTTGGGCTCGAGCAACTGCACCTGCCGGCGGGAAAAGCCGGAGTTGATGAGCTTGCGGAGCTGCCGGTGGCGGGGAGGGTCGGTGAAAATGAGGTTGCCTTCCTGAACGGGTTCAGGCTGGCTGGGATCCGGAATCGTGATGCCCTTCGTCGACGAGAAGGTCAGTGGGTGGCCCGAAACGTAGCGGACGTCCTCGTACTTCAACAGCGCCCAGAAGTTCGTGACGTCGTTCCACACCACTGGCGTCGTGTTGCGGAGTTCCCGGTAGACCGGGTAGGGATCGCCGGCGTAGAAGTCCGGAGAGTGCAAGGGAACAGTAGTAGTGGGCACCGCATGCCTTCCTTGGACACTGGGCTGGCCGGACAGATAACGCAAGAATGTCCGTTTCCATGCTGTCTACAGGAGAGCCAGATCATCTGTCAATCGCCGCATATTGGGCTAAAACTGGCTCAAATTAGCCGTTGACGGCGTCGCGGTCGGCGTGTACACACAGGTTGAGTATGTAAGTTATCTCGGTGGCGTCGCCCGCGCTGCTTCACGATCGTGCAGTCAGGAAGGCAGGCAGGATGGCTGGGTCGGGTTCGCTCCTCGAGGCCTACGGTCACTACATTGACGGCCAGTGGACCGACCCGGACTGCGGACGCTACGACGTCGTCAATCCCGCCACCGAGGTGGTGATCCAAACGGCGCCCGATGCGAGCGTGGCGCAGGTCCGGCAGGCGGTCGCAGCGGCCAGGTCCGCCTTCGACACGGGCCCGTGGCCCGCGGCAGAGCCCGCGGAACGGGCCCGATGCCTGCAACAACTCAGCGATGCGCTGATGGCCAGGAGCGAGGAGATCTACGCACTCGCGCTGGCCGAGTGGGGTTGTTCCGCGAACGAACGGCTGATTCACGTCGACGGACCGGCATTCATGGTCGGCCATGCCGCCGAGCTCGCGGCGGAGCCCGCCGAGGCACCGATGGATGCCTGGGGGGCCGCGGGCACCACACTGCTGCGCTACGAACCCCTCGGTGTGGTGGCGGCCATGACGCCGTGGAACTTCCCGCACACCCTCAACGTCATGAAGTTGGGCGCGGCACTGGCGGCGGGAAATACGCTGGTGCTCAAGCCTTCCCCGCTGACACCGCTGGCCGGGCTGGCGTTGGCGCGAATCATCGACGAGGACACGGACATTCCCCCTGGCGTCGTCAACGTGGTGACGCCGACCAGCGTCGAGGCCAGCAGGAGCCTGACCCTGGATCCCAGGGTCGACATGGTGAGCTTCACCGGTAGCTCTGTCGTCGGCCGCGACGTGATGGCGGGAGCGGCGACCACCATGAAGCGCGTTCTGCTGGAATGCGGGGGCAAGTCGGCGACCATCCTGCTGCCCGACGTCGACGTCACCGACGACCTGTTGGAACGGCTGTTGTTCGAGGGATGCACGATGCATGCTGGTCAAGCCTGCATTCTCAACAGCAGGTTGCTGCTGCCCGAGGCGATCCACGACGAGGTGGTGGACCGGCTCGCCGCACTGTCCCGCGAAGTCGTGATCGGCGATCCCGTCGATCCGGCGGTCACCATGGGTCCGTTGATCAGCCGCGAGCACCTCGACCGTGTCGAGGGCTTCGTCAAACGCGCCGAAGCCGACGGTGCGACCGTCGTGGCCGGGGGAGCCCGCCCGAAGGATCTGAACAGCGGTTTCTATTTCGAGCCAACGATACTCACCGATGCCGCCGCCGATTCGTATATCGCGCAGGAGGAGGTGTTCGGTCCCGTGCTGACCGTCTTGCGGTATCGCGACGACGATGACGCGGTGACCATCGCCAACAATTCGTCTTATGGCCTCGGCGGCGCGGTGTGGGGAAGCGACATCGACCGCGCGGTGGCCATCGCCCGGCGGATGAGGACCGGACAGGTATCGGTCAACGGCACAATCCCCGGAGACGCGCCGTTCGGAGGCTTCAAGCAGAGCGGCATCGGTCGGGAGGGCGGCGTGATGGGACTGCGGGCCTATATGGAGCCCAAGGCCATCGGGATACCCGCGTGAACCGACCCCTGGCGGGCTTGCGCGTCGTCGAGTTGGCCTCCGAGATCGCGGGTCCCTATTGCGCGAAGCTGCTGGTGGACCTGGGCGCCGACGTGCGCAAGGTCGAGCCCCCGTCAGGTGACCCACTGCGCCGTTGGGGTCCCTTTCCCCCAGAGGGCCCTCATCCGGAGCGAAGCGGGCTGTTCGAGTACCTGAACGCCGGAAAGTGCGGCGCCACGGTTGATTTCGCGCAGGAACGTGGCCTTGAGGTCCTGCGCGAGATGATCTCGCAGGCGGATGTCCTGGTCGAAGACTTACCGGGGGGCGCACCTGAGCGCCGGGCGTGGGGTCTGGACGCGCAAACCCTGGCCCGGGTCAACCCGGATCTCGTCGTGGTCCGGATCTCCAGCTTCGGCCAGGAGGGGCCACTGCGTGACCGGGTGACGACTCCGCTGACCCTGCAGGCGGCGGCGGGTTGGATCAACGTGCGCGAGCCCGGCCGGGCGCCGCTACAGGCCGGCGCCCGCATCCCGGAATACATCGCGGGCGGATACGCGGCCCTCGGCGCGCTGACGGCCCTACGCGTCGCCACGGCCGAAACGCACCGGCCGGTCGAGGTGGACGTGTCGATGTTCGAGTCGCTGTTGGCGACGCTGCCCTATCCCATGCTGATGGCCGCCCGCTTGAAAAGCCTTGGCTTGCCGACGAATTCCAAAGCCGCGCCGATGCTGGGTATTGTGCGTGCCTCCGACGGCTGGATCGGGATCAACTGCCTGACCGGTCAGCATTGGCTGGACGTCTGCGCGATGGTCGGGTTGCCCGAGTTCGGCGACCACCAGCTCGCGATCATGCTCGGCGGGCCCGAGCGCGACGAGTTCTTCGCCAAGGCCCAGCCGTTCCTGGAATCGATGTCCGTCGCCGATCTGGTCGAATTGAGCCAGGCCATGCGCATACCCGCGGCGCCGATCACCGACGGCGACACGATCCTGGGCTGCCCGCAGTATGCGGAGCGAGGGTTTTTCGTCGACGCGGCCACCGACGGATGGCGATTCACCAGGCCAGGCGCGCCGTTCCGGCTCTCGAAGACCCCGGTACCGCCGCCATTGCCCGCTCCCGCCCTCCGAACAAACGGAGCGCAGGCCAAGTGGAGCAAGCGCGACGCACCGCGCCCGACGGGTGACGTCGCCGACGTCTCTTTGCCGTTCGCCGGGTTGAAGGTCTTCGACTTGAGCACTTTCTGGGCGGGCGCGTATCTGACGTGCTACCTCGGTGCGTTCGGGGCGGACGTGATCAAGGTCGAATCCATTCAGCGGCCCGACGGACACCGCTACTCGGGCTCGCTGCTGCGCGAGAGCGACGACTGGTACGAGCGCGGGCCGCTGTGGCAGGGAACCAATCTCAACAAGCGCGACATCACGCTGGATCTCACCTCTGCCACCGGTCGAGAGTTGGCGCTGCGACTGGCTGCGGAGGCCGACGTGGTGGTGGAGAACTTCTCGCCGCGCGTCGTCGAACAATTCGGACTGGATTACGACTCCATCGCGCGGGTCAATCCCGGCGTGATCATGGTGCGGATGCCCGGGTTCGGGCTCCAGGGGCCGTGGCGCGACTACGTGGGCTGGGCGCTGAACATCGAACAGGTGTCAGGCATGTCGGCCGCGACCGGTTATGCGGACGGCCCGCCGTGCAATCTGCAGGGGCCCGCCGACCCGATCGCCGGCGTACACGCCTGCGTCGCGCTGCTGGCCGCCCTCGAGCACAGGCGGTCCACCGGCGAGGGGCAGCTGATCGAGGCGGCGCAAATCGAGGTCGGCGCGGCGGTGACAGCCGAACCCGTCATCGAATACTCGTTGACGGGATCGGTGCGCCCGCGTGAGGGAAACCGCCACCGCGAATACGCGCAGGGCGTCTATTCGACCGGCAATGTCGACGAGTGGGTCGCGCTCTCGGTGCGTCATGACGATGACTGGCGAGCGGTGCTGGACGCCATTGACCGCCCCGACCTGCGCGACGACCCGAGATTCGCCTCCGCTGCAGCGCGCCGGGAACACCACGACGAATTCGACGAGGTACTGGCGAATTGGACGTGCGAGCGAACCGCGGAGGAGGTCGTGGCGACGTTTGGCCGGCATGGTGTGCCCGCCGAGCGACTGTTGACGGCCGATCGGATGTATGACGTCGAGCAACTCGACGCGCGCGGCTTCTATCAGGACCTGGACCATTCGATCACCGGCCGACAGAGGTTTCCCGGCTGGCCTTTTCGCATCTCGCCGGGACCCATACACCAGCACAGGGCCGCCGCGCCGACACTCGGGCAGCACAACGCCGAGGTGCTTGGAGCGCTTGGACTTTCCGCTCAGGAGATTGCCGCGTTGCGGGAGCAACGAGTGATCGGGGAACGCGTTCTCAACGCATAGTCGATGAACTCGGCCCGTTCGGTCAGGCGTCGATCATCGCGGCGATCGTGTCGACGACGCACGCCGGGCGATCGCTGCCCTCCACTTCGACGGTGACGCGAACCGTGGCCCGGCCGCCTTTGTCGTTGCGCTCAACCTTGAGCAGTTCGGCGCCAGCCCTGATGCGGGAATCGACCGGTACCGGGGCGGGGAAGCGCAGCTTGTCGCTTCCGTAATTGACTTGCATCGCCAAGCCGGTTACCCGGTAGATCTGTTGCACGAGAATGGGTACCAGCGACAAGGTCAGATAGCCGTGGGCGATGGTCTTGCCGTAGGGACCGGCGGCCGCCTTCTCAGGGTCGACATGGATCCATTGATGGTCACCGGTCGCCTCGGCGAACAAGTCGATTTCCTTCTGCGTGACCTGGCGCCAGTCGCTGAAACCAAGGTGCTCGCCGACGTGAGCCTCGAAGTCGGCGATTCCGTCGTAAACCTTCGGGGATGTGCGCGCCCGGGTCATGCCGGAACCTTGAGCCCCAACTGCTCGATAGCGTTGCCTCCCATGATCTTCGCCTTGGCGGCCTCGGAGACACCGTCGAGCCGGTCGACAAAGCTCAGCGGATCACCGATGCCCTCGGGGTGCGGGAAATCGGAGCCGAACATCACGTGATCCTCGCCCATGATGTCGATAATCCCCTTGAGGTCGTCCTCGAGGAACGGATGGATGTAGATGTTTCGCTTGAACACCTCGACCGGGTGCTCGTCGAACTCCTTGGGCATGATCTTGTACGCGGTGTTGAGCTGCTCGAGCAGATTGCGGACCCACCCGCTGCCGTTCTCGACGCAGAAGATCTTCAGATCGGGGAAGCGCGACAACGCGCCGTGGCAGATCATCGCGGCCAGGGTGTCCTCGATGGCGCGGTGGCCCATCACGACTTCGCGTAACGCGCTCGGCTTGAAGGACAGATACTCGTCGCCGCCTTCCCACTCCATGAGGTGTTTTTGGTAGCCGCTGTCCGAGGCGTGCATGGTGACCGGCATGCCGGCGTTGACGACCTCTTCCCAGAACGGGTCGAACTCGGGGAGGCCCATGGAGCGCGAACCGCCGAACCGGCTGGGCACGGGTGCGGGCCGCACCAGGAATGTCTTCATGCCGCGCTCGAGGCCCCAGTGGAATTCCTTGATGGCTTCGTCCACCAGGGGCAGGCAGATCACGGGGGTGGCGAAGATCCGGTCGTGGTAGTTGAACGTCCAGTGCTCGTGCATCCACTCGTTGAGCGCATGAATGATCGCGTGCGTGAGGATGACGTCGTCGGTCGTGCGTTCCTCGATGAGACTGGCGAGCGTCGGATACATGACGCACTGATCGATGCCGAGTTCGTCCATCAGTTCCAGTCGCGGCGCGGGTGACTGGTATGCCGGGATGACATCCATTGCCTCGCCGATGAATTCGCGGAAGTTGAGGCCTTCGGGATTGTTGCCCAGGAAATAGTCCTCCGCGCTGCCCGGCCTGGCGACTCGCTCGAACGTCGGGTTGGGGATCATGTGGCTGATGTGGTCCTTGACGACGAGTTTGGGTCGGCCGTTGACCTCGACGTAGCCGACCTTTCCGCGGTGCTCCTTCGGCAGGTACTTGGTGAGCGCGTCCGTCGTCTCGTACATGTGGTTGTCGATGTCGAAAACCGGGTACGGCAGAGACCGGGGTGACATGAGGCTATCCCTCCTCCGAGCAGCGAATATGATCGTTTACGATAAGTGAGAACGACGTTATCACTTTGGCTTTTCAACATCCAGACGGGGTCAGGACGCCGGGATCCCTTTCCACGCGTCAATCACGGCATCGGTGGTGGTCACCGTGGCGAGCAGGGACAGCGTGTTATCGATGATGGACTCGGCGTACTCCCGTGGATACCCGCTCACCGCGTCACGCGGCAACACGAACTGATAGCTGCGGTTCACCGCGTCCATCGCGAAGTTCTGGATGGCGATGTTGACCGAAACGCCCACTCCCACAATGGTCTTGATGTTCATGTTCCGCAGCACCGAGTCAAGATCGGTACCCGTCATCGGTCCGACGCCGTGGGTGCGGGTCAGCACGAGGTCGCTGGGTACCGGACCGAGTTCGGGCAGGACCGATGCGCCGGGGCTGCCGGGAGTCAGGTCGGCGGCGAACGATTTTCCGGCCATGAACAGCCGGGCATTGCTGTTCGATCCCCGGTTGTCCGGGCGCTTCTCGATCAGGCAGTGCACGACCGCGACACCGGCCGCCCTGGCGGCGCCGAGCAGCCTGGCGATGTTGGGAATGGCTTCGCGCCGGGCCTCTTCGGCGAGCAATGGAAGGCCGGCCTGCGGCCCGATCACCCCGCCCTGGCACTCCTGGGTCACCAGCGCGGTGGTTGCGGGATCGAGCATGGCTTGAAGGCTGGGTTGTGGCATGAGAATAGACGTTATCGTGTGCTGGAACTCAATTTCCACGAGGAGGACCGATGGAGGCTTGGGAGCTTGAAGTGCGGGAGTCGGTACGGCAGACGTTGGCCGACTACACCGCCGCCACCGATCGATTCGATCTTCGTGCGCTGGCGGCGTGTTTCTGCGACGAGGGAGTGCTGGAATTCACCGGCGGTGCCGAGCGCTTGACGGGGCCCGCGCAAATCGAGGCCGGCCTCGGCGCCGCGGTGACCCGGCCTTCGACACCGGGCCAGCCGGCACGGCGCGCTCCGACCCACGTCCGCCACCATGTCTCCAGCATTCGGTTCGGGTCGGTGGCAAACACCAGGGTCGAGGTCAGCAGTTACTTCGCGGTCCACACCGACATCGGACTCGACCACTGGGGCCGCTACCGCGACGTTCTTGTGCCCCTGAATGGTCGGTGGCTGTTCGCCCATCGCCGGATCAGTGTGGACGCGTTCGCGGCCGACAGCCTGATGGCCTAAGGGTCATGCCGTGATGAACTCCTTGGCGAAAGCGCGCGAACGTTCGATGAGTTCGCTCCGGTCGGAGCCGGACGGGGCGATGGTCAACCAGGTGACCCCGGCGGCAGCGAGCCGCGCGATGATGGCGTGACGTTCGTCGGCCGATCTGCTGTCCTCCAAGAGGTTTCCCGCGGAGAAGCAGATGTCCAGCGGTGCGGTGCGGCCGATTTGGGCCGCGTACTGCTTGGCCCAGCCGATCGCGACCTCCAAATCCTCGATGGTCGAGATCTCCGCGGTGCGCGATGCGGCGGCGTAGCCGAACGTGTTGAACGGCGCCCACCCCTGAGCGCGCGATACCGCCCGGCGCACGGCCGGCTTGCTGTTGCCGCCGACCCATACCGGTGGGGGAGTCGTCGGCAGCGGGCGCAGCCGAACACCGCGGGCGGCGAATGACGTCCCCTGGTAGGCGATGTCCTCACCGGTGAGCACCTTGTCCAGCACGTCCAGCGCCTCATCGAGCAGAGCGCCGCGGTTGTCGAAATCGATTCCGAGCGCCTTGAATTCGGGTTTGAGATATCCGGCGGCAGTTCCGAGGATGAGGCGCCCGTTGGACAACGCCGCGAGGCTCTGGATCGATTTGGCGCCGAGAAACGGATTGCGGTAAGCGGCGATGTAGACATTGGTCAACAGCTTGACGTCGGTCGTTGCGGCGGCCGCGAAAGCCAACGCGACGAACGGATCAAGGGCGTGGTGGCCGCCGTGGTCGAGCCACTTCGCATCGGGTGCGGGGTGATCGGTGACGTGGACGGCTGCGAACCCGCTCTCCTCGGCCACTCGCGCGATTTCGGCGATCGCTTCAGCGGTTACGAACTCATCGACCGTTTCGACACGATGAGTCGGCAGTTCGAGGGAAAAGGAGACGGTCACGAGGATCCTTTCATTCAGAGACGAGCGTGGCCAGGCGCTGCGCGTGGTAGTCCGGGTCGCCGAAGATCAGCTGACTGGCCTTGGCGCGCCGGACGTACAAATGGGCGTCGTGTTCCCAGGTGAAGCCGATTCCGCCGTGGATGCGCATGTTGTCGAGCGCAACCTGCAGGAAGGCTTCCGAACACACCATCTTCGCGACCGACGCGGCGGTCGGGAGATCATCGGTGCCGGCCACTGCGGCCGCATGCGATTGGGCCGATCGCGCGCCCTCCACCTGAACCAACATGTCCGCGCACCGGTGCTTCACCGCTTGGAAACTACCGATCGGCCGACCGAACTGAATTCGATTCTTGGCGTAGTCGACGGCCATATCGAGGCACCGTTGCGCCGCGCCGACCTGTTCGGCCGTCAGCGCGACGAGCGCGAGGTCCGATGTGCGGGCAAGGAAGTTCGCGGCACCACCGTCTGTTCCGATCAGCTCCGCCGGTGCGCCGTCGAACTGCACCCGCGCCACCTTGCGGGTGCGGTCGAGTCCGGCCAACGGCGTGCGACAAAGCCCCTCTGGCCCGGCACGTACCGCGAACAACGACACGCCCGCGTCGGTGATGGCCGGCGCCAAGACGACGTCCGCGGTGTGACCGTCGATAACGAGCGGCGCCTCACCACGGATCCGATAACCGGCGCCCCGGCGGTCGGCCCGCAACGTCACGGCATCCGGGTCCCACGCGCCGAGTTGGCCGTTGAGGATCAGCGTCGCGGTGGTGGAACCGTCGACGAACCCAGGAACGAACCGCTCCACCGCCGCGTCGTCCTCGCTGGCGAGAATGGCCTGGGTCGCCAGCGCCACGGTGGCGAAGAAGGGGGAGCACACCAGCGCGCGTCCCATTTCCTCGAACACCACCGCAAGTTCGACCACACCGGCACCGGCCCCGCCCCATCGTTCCGGCACGACTATGCCCTGCAGTCCCAACTCGCCCGCCATCTGGCGCCACGACGCCTCGTCGTACCCGATGTCCGTCGCCATCAGCTTGCGAACGGTCTCGCTGGGCGATGTCGCGCTCAAGTAGTCGCGGACGACGCTGCGAAGTTCGTCGACCTCACTTGACGGCACGCCGGGCCTCCCGGTTCGGCCTCACCCGGGCTGCTGCGGGATCTGTGATACGCAACGCGGCAGACCGAACGCTCAGCGGTGCCCACCCGATCATGTTGTCGTACAGCGGTTTTGATGGAGTCATGTCTTCCTTTGCGCGATCGCGGCTGACGCCGGCGTCCCTCACTCGGGCGCCTGGCCATCCCGCGCGAGATGGCCATTGTCGGATCAGGATAGTATGTTTTGTGAAAATAGAGAATAATCATTCTCGCGCTTAAGGAGCGAAGCGGTGACGACGAAACTCGACTACGGCATCTTTGACTGCGACACCCACTGCTACGAGACGCGGGACGCGTTCACCCGTTATCTGCCGGAGGAGTTTCGGGACCGGGCGATCACCACCGTGCGCGGAGCGGACGGCGTCGAGGTGATCCTTGCGGGACATCGGGTCGCCACGTTCAACAGCGAAGGGGGACTGGGCCTCGATGTCGCTTATCGGCCGGGCTCGCTCAAGGAGATGCTCAAGCAGATGGGATCGGGCAACCCCGAGGAGTCCTACGAGCCGCAACCCATGCAACCGGAATTCATCGAGCGCGGTGCACGCCTTGCCGTCATGGCGGAGCAGAACATCGAGCGTATGGTCATCTATCCCAGCGGTATGGCCCTGGCCGCCGAACACTACGTCGACGACACAGCGGCACTGTACGCCAACCTGCGCTCGTTCAACCGATGGTTCGACGAAGAGTGGGGTTTCAACTACGAAGACAAAATTTTCGCCACGGCGCTGATGTCGTTGCGCGACTTGGATTCTGCGATCGCCGAGACGGAGGCCATCATCGCGCAGGGCGCAAAGTTCGTGCTGTTGCCGACCGGGCCGGCTTACGGTCGATCGCCTGGCGACCCGTACTTCGACCCGATTTATGCACGCTTGCAGGAGGCCGGCTGCATCCTGGTGTTCCACATCATGCCGTTCTGGTACTTCAATGCGATCTCGCCCGCCTGGGGACAAAACTCCGACCCGGCTTCTTGGCACATGTCGGCGTGGCAGTGGATGAATGTCTACGGCCAGCGCCCGATCGAGGAGACGTTGTCCGCTCTCATCTTCGACAACCTCTTCGGTCGCTTCCCGGGCCTGAACGTCCTCGTCGCCGAGCACGGGGCGGAATGGGTGCCGTTCTTCGTCAAACACATGGACAAGAGCAGAGGGATGGGCCGCAACGGGCCTTGGATTGGTGGGAAGCTGACGGAGCGGCCTTCGGCGATCTTCCGCCGTCATGTCCGTGTCGTGCCGTACCCCGAGGACGACATCCCAGGAATCGTCGCGGGCTTGGGATACGACGACTGCTTGGTGATGGGCTCGGATTACCCGCACGCCGAAGGCCTGGCCGTGCCGGCCGAATTTGCCAAGCTGCTCGACCCGCTCGACGACGCCACCAAGCGGCGGATCATGCGTGACAACGCCGACCAGTTGCTCTCCCGGAGCTAACCGCCCGATGGCAGACGACGACGTCGACCTCGACCTGCTGCGCGGGTCTGCGCGGGAGTTTTTGGCCGAGCGCGGCGAAAAGGAATCCGTCAAGGACCTTGCCGCGATGGACTGGACCGCGCTGCTCGTCGGTGAGGAGGCGGGTGGCGCAGGCTGGCGTCCCGTCGAAACGTGCGTCATAGCCGAAGAACTCGGACGAGCGAACGACAGGTCGGCATGGTTCGGTACCACAATGTCGGCCGGCGCGCTTGCCTCGGCGCCCGCCGATGTGAGGGAACAGTTGCTCCCCGGTCTGCTCGCCGGCACGACGGTAGCGGGCTTCGCCGCCGCGGACGCCTCCGCACGGATCATTCGCGGCAATGAAGTCGACATCATTGTGCTTCTGGGACGCAACGGAATTCACCTGATTCGTGACCCGGATCCCGCGCGGACGGTGCTGGACGGCGACTTGCTCGACGTCACCAGAACGGTCTGGCGTATCGACCTCACCGACGCGCCCAGCACCCTGATCGGGCCGCCCGGCAGGGCCACAGAGCTGATGGCCGTGGCTCGGCTGCTCGTTTCCGCCGACTCCTTGGGCGCCGCCTCGATGACCCTTGAACGTCTGACGGCATACCTGCGGGAGCGCGTGGCGTTCGGGGCACCGATCGCGAGCTTCCAAGCGATTCAGCACCGGCTCGTCGAGCTGCTGGTCTTCGAGGTCAAAGCCCGGGCCGTCATCATGAAAGCGGCGCGCGCCATCGCCTCCGGCGACGAACGGGCGACCGCCCTGGCGGCGGCCGCGCACGCGTTCGTGGCGGCGAAAGCATCGGCCGCCGTGGACGAATGCATGCAACTGTCGGGCGGCATCGGATTCACTTGGGAGTACCCGCTGCACTACGAACTGCGTCGCGTCTTCACCAACTCTCACCTGATCGGCACGGCGCGGTCGAGTCGCGCGCTGCTGGCGGAGGTGTCCGGCTGGTGAGCGCTTTCGTCGACCGGCCCACCGAGGCGCAGCTGACCGAGTTCAGGCATCGCGTCAGGGCACACATCGCCGAACACGCACCGGCGATCGAGGCGCGCGAAGGCCACCGAGCGCCCGAGACCGCCGAGCAGGAAGCCCTGTTGCGCACGTGGTTCGCCGGCTTGTTCGAGGCGGGGTTTGCCGGTGCGGACTGGCCGGTCGAATACGGCGGTCGCGACGACTACCACCCGCTGCACGACCGCATCGTGAGCGAGGAGATCCTGCGCGCCCGCGCGCCGCGCCCGGTGGACCAGGTGAACCTGGCCGCCCATGTCCTTCTGCACTTCGGATCCGACGAGCAGAAACGAATGCTGCTGCCATCGATTCGGCGCAGCGAACATGTCTGGTGCCAGTTGCTCAGCGAGCCCGAGGCCGGCAGCGACATCGCCGGAGTGCGCAGCCGCGGTACGCGGCAAGGCGACGGCAGCTGGCGCCTCGACGGGCAGAAGACCTGGATCACCGACGGCCACTGGGCCGACATGGGCCTCGCTCTGATGCGCACCGACCCGGCGTCGTCGCGCCACCACGGCCTGTCGGTCTTCGCCGTGCCGCTCTCGGCAGACGGCGTCGAGGTTCGTCCGATCCGCACGATCGGTGATGCGATCGAGGTCAATGAGGTCTTCCTTACCGGAGTCCGCGTCGGTGCCGAGAGCCTGATCGGCGCGGCGGGCGACGGCTGGTCGATCATCATGGCGGGCCTGGACTTTGAACGATTCGGCATCGGTGGAAACGTCGTTCTGCTGGAACTGCTGATCGATGATCTGGTCGTCGTGGCCCGCCACGCGCAGGTCGACGGCGCACCCGCGCTGGAGTCCGCCGACATACGCCAGAAGGTCGCCGAGTTGGCCATGGAGGTCGAAGTGGCCAAGGCGTTCATCGACGATCACGTGGAGCGGCTGACATCGGGCGACGAACAACCGGGTGACGGCTCGATCGCGAAGTTGAGCTTCGCCGAGACATACCACCGAGTAGCGGCCTACGGCGCGGAATTGGCGGCGTCGACGGCGGTCGTCGGCGGCGAAATCCATGAACTGGGGCAGGCCAAACAACGGTTGCGCGAATGCTGGCTGTGGTCGCGCGCCTACACGATATCCGGTGGCAGCTCGGAGATGATGCGCAACATTCTTGCCAAGCGCCGACTGCACCTGCCGAGCCGATGACCTCACGTCCTGCGGCGCAGACCTACTGGTCCCTGGTGGAGACCGCCGCGCGGGCGCACCCCGACTGGGTCGTCCTCGCGGACGACTATGGGCGCAGCCTGTCGTGCGCGCAGCTGCGGGACTCCGCACTGACTTGTGCGGCGGCGCTGGCGCAGCGGGGGATCGGTGCGGGCACGGTGGTGTCCTGGCAACTGCCGACCACGCTGGAGACGATGGTCGTCATGACGGCGCTGGCGCGCCTCGGTGCGGTGCAGAACCCGGTGCTGCCGATATGGCGCGAAAGCGAACTGCGGTTTGTGACAGCACAACTCGGGACCGAAGTCATCATCGTCCCGGGATTGTGGCGCGACTTCGACCACACCGCGCTCGCGTATCAGCTCGCCCGTGAACGTGCCGGTGAGCGGCACATGACCGTCGTGGTCGTCGACCACGACGCACCCGTCACCGGCGGACTTCGGCTGCCTGTGGGGGAACCAAAAGAGCTGCCTCCACCGCCGCGCGGCGGCGAGGAACCGCGGTGGATCTACTATTCGTCGGGCACGACGGCGGCACCGAAAGGAGCGCGGCACTGCGACCGGTCGGTCATCGCCGGTTCGGCAGGGGTCATCGGGATCGTCGGGGCGTCCAGTCGCGACGTCAACCCGATCGCGTTTCCGGTTTCGCACATCGGAGGCGCCGCGATGCTCGCCGCGGCCCTGCTCACCGGGATGAAGCTGGTGCTGTTCGACGCCTTCGACCCCGTCGAGACCCCCGTCGCCATCGCGGCGCACCGCCCGACTCTGCTGGGCAGCGCGACGCCCTTCTTCGTCGCCTTCATGGCGGCGCAGGCGAAGCATGGTGACGAACCGCTCTACCCCGATCTGCGGGGCTGCGTCGGAGGGGGTGCGCCAATCACCGCCGAGCTCGGTCACCAAGTGCGACAAACGCTTTCGGTCGACGGCGTGGCCAATGCGTGGGGCTTGACCGAATTTCCGGTCGCCACCTCTCAGGCGCCGAACGGTCCGGCGGAGCTGCTGGATCACACCGTCGGCAAACCGGTGCCCGGCGTTGCGGTACGGGTCGTCGACGAAGCTGGACAGCAGGTGTCGCGTGGCACGGAGGGGGAGTTGCAGCTCAAGGGGCCGCAGTGCTTCCTCGGCTACGTCGACGCAACTCTGGATGCCCACGCGTTCGACGCCGAAGGATGGTTTCGCACAGGAGATCTGGGCCGCATCGACGACGACGGCAACGTCGTCGTCACCGGCCGGATCAAGGATGCGATCATCCGCAATGCGGAGAACATCTCGGCCTTGGAGGTCGAGGGTGTCCTGGCCAGCCACCCGGCGGTGGCCGACGTGGCCGTCATCGGGGTGCCGGATGAGCGGACCGGCGAGCGTGTTTGCGCTGTCGTCGTCGCGCGCCCGGGTGTGGCGGTGACGCTTTCGTCGGTCTTCGAACACTGTCAAGCGCGGGGACTGAGCAAGCACAAAACGCCCGAACGACTCGAAATCGTGGATGCGCTGCCCCGGAATAGCACCGGCAAGGTCCTCAAGACCGAGCTGCGGGCGCGGTTCGGCTGAAGCACTTCATCGGGCCCGCTAGACGCCGATGAGCTCCTTGAGGTTGCCGCCCATCACTCGTGCCCTGGTGTCCTCCGGAAGACCCTCGAGCTCCTTGACGAAATCCGCGGGCTCGGCCAGCCCCTCGGGGTGCGGGTAGTCCGAGCCGAACATCACCCGATCCGCACCCAGGATGTCGACGAGGTGCGACATGTCCTCCTCGTGGAACGGATTGATCCACACGTGTCTGCGGAAGACATCGCAGGGATGCTCGCTGAAGTCGTATGGCCTCTTGCGGTATACGCGGTCGAACACGTCCAACAGGCGGTGTGCCCACGAGCCGCCGTTCTCGACCACGCCGATGCGTACCCCGGGGAAGCGCTCGAACACCCCGTGCGCGATGAACGCCGCAAGAGTGTCGAAGATGTTTCGGCTCTCCTCGTAGATGAAACCCCGCAGCTTGCTCAGCGCGAATCCGTTGAACTCCGTAGCTTCCTCCCAGTCGTCGACGTAGCGCTCATAGCCGGAGTCCGAGTTGTGCATCTGCACCGAGATACCCGAATTCTCGACCAGTCGCCAGAAATCGTCGAACTCCGGCAGCGCCGGTGACCGCGACGTGCCGTCCTCGCGCGGAACGGGTGCCGGCCGGATCAATACCGTCCGGGCGCCATTGTTCAGGCACCATTCGAGTTCCTGCACGCCCAGCGCGGGATCGTTCAGCGAGATCGCAGGAACGGGGAAGATCCGGTCCTGGTAGTTGAACGTCCAGTCATCAAGCAGCCAGCGGTTGAACGCATGCGTGACCGCGTGGGTGAGCTCGGTGTCGGATTTGGTCCTTTCTTCGAGCATGCCCGCTGTCGTCGGGAACATCACGGCGCCGTAGACGCCCTGCCGGTCCATCAGCGCCAGGCGTAGGTCGGGCCGCCTGAACTCATCGGGGCAGCGGATCGGTTCGGCGAGCTCCCGCAACGTCTTGCCCTCTGGGTTTATGCCCCGGAAGTAATCGGACCAGGCGCCCGGGGTGGGAATCACCTCGTATGTCGGGTTGGGGATGCACTCCGTGACCGTGCCCAAGATCTGCAACTTCTTGCGCCCGTTGACGTCGATGAACTTCAGCGCCTCGGAGTATTTCTCCGGCAGATACCTCGTGTAGGCGTCGATGGTCTCGTACATGTGGTTGTCGGCGTCCCAGACCTCGAACGCTTTGTCGTCGCTCACCAGCACCTCCAGCAGGCGTGAGAATAGTGATTCTCAATCATAGCGAACGTTGGTATCTGTAGCGAAGGGGCTCAGAGATTCGTGAAATGGCCGCCATCGACTCCGAGGGTTTGCCCGGTGACGTAGCGAGCGGCGGGACCGATAAGGTATGCCACGGCTGAGCCGATATCGCTTTCGGGGTCTCCGATGCGTCCCAGCGGGATTCGGCGTGCCAGCCTTTCCTCCATCGCCGGATCGGCGCTTATCGCCAAGGTCATCGCGGGTGAATATGCCAGCGGTGAAACAACATTCACCGTGATGCCGTGAGGGGCCCATTCCCGCGCGAGGCTCTTGGCGAAACCGCGCAACGCGCCCTTCATGGTTGCGTAGAGCGGCAGGGTCGCGCTGCCTTCGATGCCGGCGGGTGAGGTCATGACGAGGAAGGTGCCGCCCCTCTTCCTCAAGGCGGGAAATGCTGAAACGGCGCAGAAGTGCGCTCCACGAAGTGACACCGAGTAGTGGTCGCCCCAAACGGAACGATCTACATCAGCCAGTTGGTGCGGCTGGCTCGAGGCGTTGCTCGTGGCGTTGTGCACCACGGCATCGAGCCGCCCGGTGGTCGCCAGGGACAGCTCTATCGCGCCCGTCACTGCGTCACCGTCGGTCACATCGCATCGCGCCCACGTCGCATTCTGGCCCCGCGCGGTGATTTCCTCGGCGACGGCCAACCCCGTCTCGGACCGGGTGGCGACGACGACGTGCGCCCCCGCCGAGGCGAGAGCCATCGCGATGCCACGACCAACGCCGGCGCCCGAACCCGTCACCAGCGCGGTGAGACCGTGCAGGCTCATGGCAGCATCACCGCCCCTCCGTCGGCGACGATCGTCTCGCCGACGAGGTGATCGATATCCGGCCGCAAGAGGAATTTCACGGCCTCGACGACGGTGTGGAGAAGCGTCGAATCGTCGTGGACCACAGCCGCGGTGAGGTGCGCGGTAAACGAGTCCATCTCGGGCGCGAACAGTCGCAGAGGGGCCGCGACCAGGTTGACGGACACGCCTTCGGGCTGCCATTGCCGCGCCGCGGATTTCGCCATCGCGCGGATGCCTTCCACCGCGGTGGTGTACGCCACCAGTTGGGCCGCACCCGCCATGCCGATTGTCGGCACGACAACGACGATTCGTCCCCCGTGCGGTGCTAACGCGGACCGTGCCCGCTGGAGCGCAGCGAGCGCGGACCACATCATCCCGTCGACGATGTGATCCCACTCCTCGCCACTGAGGCCGACCGCGTCGGACGGCCGCGGGGTCGCATCGGTACCGACGACTACGACCGCTCCGGTGATGCCCGATGCCAGTCCACGCCCGGGTGCCGCGACGATGCCATCGAGTCCGTCTGCCAGCTCGCGCGCCAGGCCGTCGGCCGCGCCCAAGACGACCGTGGGCGACGCCACGTCATCGACTCGGCTGGCGCGCTAGGCGGTCATCGTGAATTTTCACCAACTCCCTGAACCCGATACGCACGTACCGGGGCTTCGGTTGGATGCCCCAGTCGTCGCGGGCGGTGTGCTGGCCGGCCGCTTCGGGTGCTCCCCCGAACGGGGGCCCGCCGAGTGGATAGGGCTGTTGGCATTGGAGACTCTCGTCGGAGAAGCGCACCTTCATGAGCTCACTGCAGATCTCGGTCAGCGATAGGGTTGGCCAGCCGTACCAGACCGCCATCACAGGTACGGTCAACGAGCCCTCGATGACCAACCCGAACAGGCAGACGTACAGCCCGCGTTTGAGCCATTTGTGCATTCGCGCCCACGTCGGGGTGGTTCCGACCGGCAACGGCTCGACCGAATCCTCGGTCTCCACAGTGGAATTAGACACGGCGGTCCCTCCTTCGGTGCTAGTCGGAAAAGATCTCTCGGTTGACGGTGTGCAGGTACGGGATCGCGAGGAACGGCGTCACGTAGAAGATGTTGAATGCCCACCACCCGAGGACCGGTAGCCCGACTGCCGTATAGCGGACGTCGGCGTACATCGTCATATTGAAGATGTAGCCGGTCCACACGATCACTCCGAACCAGCACGTCACGATGGTCCACTGGTGTCCCCAACGTTTCATCTGCAGCAACGCGATCGCGGCCGCGATCCGCATCGGGAACACGATCAGGACGCAGACCATCACCCACGCCTTTTCCCCTGGGGCGCCTGCACCGCCGATCCAGAGTTCGTTGTAATGCCAGAAATAGCCGGCGTCGATCCAGTTGCCCCACGCGGTGAAGACGGTGCGGGTGATCAGGGCGTGGTTGGCGAACAGGTCGAGCGCCCAGCCGATGCTGTTGATCGCACCGTCGAGGATGATGACGTATCCGATGAGCGTGACCATCATTGGCCGAACCGACAACCCGTCGCGCTGCGCCTTTCTCAACAGATAGATGCCTCGGCAAAATAGGGGCAGGCCGACGACTCCGAGGACGAGGGTGCCCATGAGTGCGGTGCCGGCGATGCACCATCGATCCGCGCGCCGTTGCATCTCACGCGTTTGTGCCTCGTGCTCGTCGGTGGCGAGCGATCGGGTTGGACTCGTCATTGATCACCAATCCCTCGTGAGATACATCTGGAGTTGGATCGCGAACATCGCGATCAGCACTCCGTAGATGAAGACCTGGAACGCGATCAATCCACGTTTGCGTCGTCGATCCTGCTCGTCCACTGTGTCTCCTGCGTCTATCAGAAGGTGCCGATGTTGGCCAGCATCCAGTAGAAGAATGCGACAAGCCCGCACATCACTGCCCAGGTCACAGCCAGTCGGACCAGTTCCTGCCACATGAGACCCTCCTACCGAAGCGATGACTTGCCACCAAACGTTAACATCACTCTCACTAATGAGAACAATCGTTTCCGCCGCGGAGGCGTTCAAGAGATAGGGTCACATGTCCGCGAGCGCAGCGAGATCGCGTTTGACCACCTTGCCGACATCGTTGCGGGGCAGCTGTTCGACGAACACGATGCGTACCGGAACCCGGTAGGGCGTCAGACGCTCTCGACACCACGACACGAGGCCGGCGTCGGAGACCGACTCATCGCCTCTGACAACGAACGCCCACGGCACCTCCCCGAGCCGCTCGTCCGGAACGCCGACGACGGCGGCTTCGCGCACTCCGTCGGCGGCCAGAAGGACGTCCTCTACCGTGCCGGGAAACACTTTGAGGCCACCACGATTGATCATGTCCGAGACTCGGCCGTCGAGCCACAGAAAGCCGTCGTCGTCGAACCAGCCGAGGTCGCCGGTGTGGAACCAGCCGTCGTCGGTGAGCCGGTCCAGGAAGGCTGGATCGATCTTCCGGGCGGCCGTCGTGGGCGTGCGGACCATCACCTCGTCGTCGGCGATTGTGACGTCGATGCCGGGCAGCGGCCTGCCGACCGAACCCAGTTTGGTCTCGCCCCACTCCCGGGCGTCGGCGGCCGACCAGCCCACCACCTCACCCCCGAGTTCGGTCTGGCCGTAGGAGTTCAGCACTATCACCCCGAACTTGTCCCGAAACCGGCGCGCCTGCACGGGCGACAGGGGAGCGGTGATCGACCGCACGATCTTCAGTGGCGAGAGGTCGGCCACCGAGTCGTCGTGCAGAACCATGGTCAGCGCCGCGGGCGGCAGCACCGTGGATCGCAGCTGGTGGCGCCGGACCAGCGCGGCGAAATCCGTCGGGGAGAACCGGTCCATCAGCACGACGCCCGAACCGGCCCGGAACGCGAACAGCACCTGGTAGATGCCGGCCCACAGCGACAAGGACAAGGGCACCAGGTTCGGCATGGGGGGCCGCTTCGGTGGGGCCGACGCGTTTTCCAAGCCAGGTTTCGTGCCGCGAAGTTTGGCCAGCAGCCGGTCGATCAGATCGAGCACCGTGCTGTGACGAAGCGGCACCGGCTTCGGCGGTCCCGTGGTGCCGGACGTGAACTGCAGCAGCGCGACGTCGTCGTCGTAGCACGGCTCGTCGGCCGGGTGGCCTGACGACGCGACCCTGGTCCACGACAGCGCCTCGCCGGCGATTACGGGCAGGTGATGAGTCGAGAAACGTTGTGCGAGTGCGGGGGTCGTGATGATGGCAACGGGGCGCAGCGTTTCCAGCTGGGCGAGGATCTCGGGATCGGCCGCCCTGGGGTTCAGGGGTGTGTACACGCCGCCGGCGTGCCACGTGCCGAACAGCGCGGCGATGGTGGTGGCGTCGTTGGGCAGCATCGCGGCGACGACCTGTCCCGTCACCAGCCCGGACTCGGCGAGCAGCTTGCCGAGTTGCTGGGCACTGGCCGACAGCTCGTCACGGGATACCTCGGCGCCGACCGTGTGCACCGCGATGTCGGGCAGACCGTCCAGCAGCGTTGCGAGGTTCACGAATCAGCCTCTAGGGGAGCCCAGTTCGGAGTTCGCTTGTCCGCGAAGGCCAGGGGGCCCTCGTTCTGGTCCGGATGGCCCCACATCGATGTCAGGTGTTTCGCACCTTCGCGGCACGCATCGGTGAGGCCGTATTCGAGCGCGCCCCACAGCGCCCGCTTGGTGGCGCGCATCGCCGCCGGTGAGTTCTTGGCGATCTTCTCGGCGAGCTCCTGGGCGGCGGCACGCAGCTTGGCGGGCGGGTCGATCACCTGGCTGATCATGCCGAGTTCGTACGCGCGCTGGGCACTGAGCCGTTCGTGACTCCCGACGAGCGCCATTCGTAACACGGCTTCGGCGGGCATCTTTCGCATCAGTGCGATGGTCTCCAGCGCGCTGACCTGACCGATGGAGACGTGGGGGTCGACGAAGGTCGCATCCGACGACGCGATGACGATGTCGGCGTCGGCCACCCAGTGCAGTCCGCCGCCCGCGCAGACCCCATTGACGGCAGTGATGACCGGCTTCTCGACATTGCAGTGCCAGGCGCTCAGCTTCAGATCCAGTGTGCGCATGGTCTCCTGGAATTGCTGCACGGCCTCGCCGTCGAGGTCCTCGACATCGGCACCCACCTGAAACGCCCGACCGTTTCCCGTGTGCACGATGACGCGGACGTCCGGATCGGCGTTCAATTCCGCCCATGCCCTGGGGAATTCCTCGCGCATCACGGCGTCGTAGGCATTGAGACGGTCAGGGCGGTCGTTGATGATCCATCCGACGGGACCGCGCCGTTCGACGATGAGTCTGTGGTATGTCATGGAACCTCCGCTACGTCGGGCAGCGGTTGCCACTGCGGCGCACGCTTCTCGCGCCACGCGCGGACACCCTCGGCATGATCGGGGTGATTGCGGAGCCGCCAGATCTCCTCGGCGGCGTCGCTGCGCGCCTGCGTCATGCCGACTTCCAAACTGTGCCAGAGCGCCTTCTTCGTGGTGCGTATCGCGGTCGGCGAATTCGTGGCGATCGCGGCTGCGAGACGTCCCGCCGCCGCGCGGAGCTGATCGGCCGGCACCACCTCGGACACAATGCCCAACTGGTAGGCACGCTGCGCCGAGATGCGTTCACCCTTGCCGCTCAGCGTCATTCGCAGGACGGCCTCCATCGGCGACTTGCGCAACAGCGTGATCGCCTCGTACGCGACGGCCTGCCCGATGGAGACGTGGGGGTCGGTGAAGGACGCCTGCTCGGCGGCGATGACGATGTCGGCGTCTGCGACCAGATGCAGGCCCCCTCCCGCGCACACCCCGTTGACCGCGGCGATCACCGGTTTCCACACGTCGCAGTGCCAGGACGAGATCTTCAGCTCGGCATCCCTGGTTCGGCGGGAGTGTCGTCGCATGGCCGCCTTGTCCCGCGCGACCTGGACCACGTCCATCCCGGTGCAGAACGCCCTGCCGTTGGCGGCGTTGACGATCACCTTGACGTCCGGATCGGTATCGAGGTCGGCCCAGGCGGCCTCGAGCTCGTCGAGCATCAGCGCGTCGAAGGCGTTGCCCGCCTCGGGCCTGTCGAGGATCAACCATCCGATCCCGTCGGCCTTGGACACGATCAAGCGTTCATAGGCGCTCACGAACGGGGAATGTCCTTCCAGGGCTTGCCCTTCCAGGGGTCCGGCTCCTTCGGCAAGCCGAGCACGCGTTCGCCGAGGATGTTCTTGTTGATGTCGGTGGTGCCGCCCTCGGTGCCGTTGGCGAGGCTGCGCATCATGCCCTGCACATCCCGCGGCAGAGCGTCCGGATCGTCGTGGGCGGGCCAGGCGATCGCATCCGTGCCCAGCAGATCGACCATGAGGTCCTGGATCTGCTGATTGATGGTGGCCTGGTGCACCTTGCCGATCGACGAGGCCGCGCCGGGGGACTGGCCGGCCGAAAGCGCGGCGCGCACGCGCTCATTGGTCCAGCCGCGTACCCGCTCTTGCGCCCACAAGCGCATCACCTTGTTCCTGATCACGGGATCTGCCCAGCGTCCGGTCTCCCTGGCGAGGATGATCAGCCGTTCGGCGCTCGACCCGCCGAGGCGGCCCATCCCACCCGAGCTCGAACCCGACACCATCTGTCGCTCGCTGGACAGCGTCGACGCACTCACGCGCCAGCCGTCGTTGACGGCTCCGACGCGGTGGACGTCGGGCACCCGCGCTCCGTCGAGGAAGACCTCGTTGAATTCGGCCTCGCCGGTGATCTGGCGAAGCGGTCGCACCTCGACGCCCGGCTGGTGCATGTCGAGCAGGAAGTACGTGATGCCCTTGTGCTTGGGCTGTTCGGGATCCGTCCGCGCCAACAGGATCGCGAAATCCGCCTCGTCGGCCCACGTGGTCCACACCTTCTGACCGGAGATCACCCAGGAATCACCGTCGCGCACTGCGCGGGTGGCCAACGACGCGAGGTCGGAGCCAGCGCCAGGCTCGCTGAAGAGCTGGCACCACTTCTCCTCGTTGCGCACGATCGGCGGCAGGAAGCGCAGCCGCTGATCCTCGGTACCGTGGCTGAACAATGCTGCCGCCGCATTGTTGAGCCCCAAGGGATTCAGACGCGTCAGGCGAAGCGGGCGGAGCACCTCATCGATCGCGCGCGCGACTTCATTGCCAACACCCAGGCCGCCGTGTTCACGCGCCCACGTGGGTACGACTAGGCCGGATTCGGCGAAGGTCGGATACCACTGTTGGTAATCGGCGGGGCTGCGGACCGCCCGCAGGGTCGCAGGGTCCTTGGCCGCGGCCGAGCGCCAGGCGGCCGGAACCTCGGCCTCGGTCCACTGCCGCACCGCCGCCACCGCATCGTCGACCGGCGTGTCAGGGTCGATCGCTAGTTGCGTCATGATCTCAACCTCTTCAGCGGCCCTTGAATGCTGCGCCGCGTTTGTCGCGGAAGGCCGCCAAGCCTTCCTTGAAATCTTCACTGCGACTCGACAATTCGAGTGCCAATGCCTCGTTTTGGAGATGGCGGTCAAGGTCGAGGCCGTTGGCGCTGTGCAGCAACCACTTGGTGAGTCCGAGCGAAACCGTGGGCGCTTCACCCAGTTCTTTGACGAGTTGTTCGGCCACCGAGGGCAATTCGTCGGATGCGCAGGCGCCGTGGATGATGCCCCACTCGGCGGCGCACGTTCCTCCGATTTCCCGGCCGAGCATCAGCAGCTGTCGGGTGCGTACCAATCCGATGAGCCGTGGCAGCAACCAGGCTGCGCCGCTGTCGGGGGTGAAGCCGCGCGCCATGAACGGCTCCCAGAACCGGGCGTCGTCGGCGGCGACGCAGAAGTCCGATGCCAGCGCGATGTGGAACCCCAGGCCGATCGCCCAACCTCGGACCACGGCGACAATGGGCACCTGCGTCTGAAGCATCAACGGAATCAGCCGATTTGCCTTGTTCGGTAGGCGGCGCTGCGTGCTGCCCACGCGTGGTTTCCGTTCGGATTTTGCGTTGTTGGCGATCAGGTCCGCGCCCGCGCAGAAATCCGGTCCGGTGGCGTCGATCCTGATGACCCGCACCGATTCGTCGGTGCCGGCATCGACCAGATGACCGATCATCGCGTCCAGCATCGCGTCGTCGACGGCATTACGGCGTTCGGCGCGGTCGAGGGTCAGCCGCAGGGTCGGGCCCTGCTGTTCGGCCAGAAGGCCGGGAACACTGCGGTAACTCATGTGCTCAGCGCTCGGCGAACTGTTCCGTTACGGCGGTCAGCAATTCGCCGAGGTTCGTCGCGCCGCCCGGCGGGTCGGGCAGGCGCACGGGCCCTCGGTCGCGGCTGGGCAGCAGGACGGTCGCGTGTCCCGGCGCGGTGATCTGGCCGCGGTGGTTGGTCGCCGCGAGTTCGAGGTCGACGGCGGGGCGTTCACCGTCGGCGAGGTACTTGCGGACGACGGTACCGGTGACGGTGTGGACGTCGCCGACGTAATTGAACAGACGAAACTCGCAATCGAGCTTCCACAGCCAGGCGTCATCACCCATCCAGTCCGTGCACAAGTGGATCAACCACGTCTCGCGCATGCGCCCGTAGTCGAACGTGGTGGGATTGCCCGCGTTGCGCGCGGCGTCGGGCTCCCAGTGCACGCGTTGCTGGGCATCGGGGACGCCGTGCTCGTTGGGCGTGTAGAAGCGGGGGATGCGCTGCCGGTTCCGCCACGCCAGTCTCAACGGACGCACACCGTACATGCCCATACCCATGCCGACGTGCCAGCAGACCATGTCGGTGACCGTCAGCGGACCCTTTGTCAGCGACCCCAAATCGTCGCCTTCGTCGACGTCTTCCCACCACCGCGGCTCGGCGCCGCGCGGGCGTTCGCGCCCGTAGCGTTCGTCGAGCTCGGCTATCTCGTCAGCGGTCCACGTCTTGAGTTGGACGGCTTCGTATTTCTTTCGGCCGCGCGCCTTGTTGCGCTCGGTGCGAATCATGTTGCGGTACTGGCCGCCCAAGATCGTACCCTCGTCGTCGCGGAACACCTGGGCGGACCATTCGTGGATGGCGCGGCCGGCAAACTCACTGCTCTTGTCGAGCGCGGCCACCAGGGCATTGCGCCTGAAGACGCGGTGGTTGGCGCGCAGCGGCGCCCACCATTCCCGAGCAGATGAGGCGTAGAAGGCATGCACCCCGCGCAGTGGATCGCCCTTGGTCAGTGCGCGGTCCTCGTCCGAGAGTGTCGTGACTTCGTCCTCCCCGATCAGCGTGTCGCCGCCGACGAGGGCGGGTGGGGCCACAGACTCTCCCCATACAGACTTCGCGGCGTAGTCGGGATCGGCCCACAGCGGGTTGGCGTCACCGTAGCTTTCGGCGACGTGACGAAACGTGTCCTCGTTGGGGCGGTAGTAGTGCGGCGGCTGCGTGTGCGGGACGGCAATGCCGATGGTAGCCCGCAACCTGGCCAATCCCTCGTCGGTGATCCGCCCCGTCTGCCCCATCGGATTGCCTCCTCGTTGTGGCGGCCCGTGTCGTCGCCCGGACAAGGTGGAAATTAAGATACCCGAAAAACGGAAACGCCGTTAACGCAGGGGTGAACGAGATGTCAGAAGAAGCGTCCGGAATCGTGTGTGCGATCGGCGCCGATGGCGTCGCGCGGGTGACAATAGATCGCCCGGAAACAGGAAACTCATTGTCTCCGTTGGCGCGTGACGCACTGACCGAAGCCTTCGTACGGGCCAATGACAACCCCGCCGTCCGCGCGGTGCTGTTGAGCGCCAGCGGCACCCGGCACTTCTGCGCCGGGGCCGGCCTCGCACCGCAACCGGCGGGCGCCGGGGCCGCCGTCGAGCCGGTGCAAAAACGTCCGGGTGACATCGCGCGGATGCTTCAGCAGGGCTGGCAGCGGCTGGTCGCGTCCATTCTCGACTGCGACAAGCCGGTGATCGCGGCGGTCAAGGGCACGGCCGCCGGGGCGGGCGCGAGCCTGGTTCTGGCTTGCGATCTCGTCGTGATGTCAACGGAGGCAAAGCTTGTCGAGGCGTTTGTGCATCGCGGAATCCTGCCGGATTCCGGCGCCATCCACCTCCTGACGAGGATCGTCGGCCTGCGCAAGGCGACCGAATTACTGATGCTCGGTGAGCCGGTCGACGCGGCCGCCTGCGAAAGGCTGGGACTGGCCAATCGCGTGACCGCGCCGGACGACACCGACGCGGTCGCCGAGGAACTCGCCGGACGGTTGGCCGCGGGCCCGACGGTGATGCTGACGCTGACCAAGCGGCTGCTGTCGGTGTCGTCGGAGTCGGATCGGCACCGCGCATTCGAGCAGGAGGCCTGGGCGCAGGAGGTGGTGTCGCGCACGGCGGACCTGCAAGAAGGCCTGGCGTCGTTCGCCGAGCGCCGGAAGCCCAAGTTCCTCGGCCGCTGACCTTCCGCGTCAGCCCGCGATGGGTCCGCCCCGAATGGTGAACGTGGCGCTGTCGTCGATCTCGTCGATAGACGACGCCACCGACTCCGCGGTCAGCGCCGTGTCCTCGATTCCCTTGGTGACTCCGATGAACACCCGTGACACTTTGCCCGCGCCCACCGAGTAGATGTGCGCGGTGCGGTCGCAGGACCGATGACACAGATAGACCACGACGGGGGTGACGAGCTCGGGATGCATGGCCTTGCCGGCGTCGCCCATGATGTTTTCCGTCATTCGGGTCCGCGCTATGGGGGCGATGGCGTTGACGGCAATGCCGTTGCGGGCGCCTTCGATGGCGAGAACGTGCATCATGCCGACCAGGCCCATCTTGGCGGCGCCGTAGTTGGCCTGACCGAAATTTCCGAAAAGGCCGGTGCCCGAAGTCGTCTGAACGATTCGGCCGTAATTCTGCGCCCGCATGATCGGCCACACCGCCCGCGTGACGTTGAATGCGCCGGAAAGGTGCACGGCAATGACGGCGTCGACCTGCTCGGCGGTCATGTTCTTGAACGCCGCGTCGCGCAGAATCCCCGCGTTGTTCACCAGCACATCGACCTGCCCGAAGGCCTCCAGCGCGGCCGCCACGATCGCCGCACCGCCCTCCTCGGTGGCCACCGAGTCGCCGTTGGCGATCGCGGTGCCCCCGGCCGCGGTGATCTCGTCGACCACGGCCTGGGCCGCCGATATCGACGCCCCGTCGCCGTCCACCGAACTGCCCAGGTCGTTGACCACGACCCGGGCGCCGCGGCGGGCGAGCTCGAGTGCATGGCATCGGCCCAGTCCGCCGCCTGCCCCCGTGACGATGGCTACCTGGTTGTCAAAAGTCATTGAATGCATGCGTGAGAGGTTACATTTACCTAACCGAGAACAACCATTTGCATCCGAGGCGCCGGAGGAGGCTCATGACTGGCCCGGCTGAGTTGCTACGACATGCGCGCCGCAGAGCCGAAGAATTGCGGCCCCGCTACCGAGCGGCCGGTTTCTGGACGGCGGAGCCGATCGACCTGGTGGGACCCCCCGCGGCGCGGCACCCTGCCCGGCTTGCCGTCGCGGATCGCGGCGCCGAATTGACCTACGGGGAACTGGACAAGCGCATCGACTCGGCCGCCCGAGCGATGGTCGACGCCGGCCTTGTTCCGGGTGGCGCGATCGTCGTGGTAGTCGGTAACGACGTGGACTCGGTGGTGTCGGTCCACGCGGCGCTGCGGGTGGACGCGGTGGTTCTGCTCGTGCCGCGCAGTGCCGGGGCGACGCAGATCGCCGACATCCTCACCCGCACCGGTGCACGATTCGGCGTAGCGCCGAACTGGGCGACGATCACCGACCCGGAGCTGTCCGGTCGCTGCGATTGGATCGAACTCGGTGACGATGGCCGAACGGGTACCACCCAGGCGCCGCGGTCGGCGCGGTCAGCCGATGAGCCGTGCCTTGTGCTTTACACCTCGGGCACAACCGCGCGGCCCAAGGGCGTGATTCATTCGCTGAGCACGCTGGCCAAGGCTTCGGCGAATTACATTGCGGCGGCGGGCCTGGGTTCCGACGACCGGATCTTCTTGATCAGCCCGCTCGCGTCGGTGACCGGCGTGTTGCAGGCGCTGTTCATCGGTCCGATGCTGGCGGCTCCGGTGATTCTGGAAGATCGCTGGGACCCGGCGGCGACCTGCGACCTCCTGGTCAGCTCGGGTGCGACCTGGTACGGGGGCCCGGACCGGCTGCTGGACCGGATGCTCGACCAGGCCGTGGCGCGCGGCGCCGTCGTCCCATTACGCGCGGTGTACCTGGGCGGCACGATGCTGGACCGGCGGATCGTCGAACGCATCGAAGACGAGTTCGGCATCGTTGTGATGCGCGCCTATGGATCCTCGGAGACCCCGGTCAGCACGTCCGGTCTGCGGACCGAACCCCGAGACATCCGCCATGCCGACGACGGTGTGGCGCTCGGCGACGTCGACGTGCGCGTCGGATCCGAGTCCGAACCCACCGAGTGCTGCATCAAGGGTCCGCACACGTTTCTCGGTTACACCGACGCCGAGGACGACGAATACGCGTTCGAGGGGGAGTGGTTCCGCACCGGTGATGTGGCGGAGGTGGTCGGCGGCCGGGTTCGGATCGTCGGCCGGATCAAGGACATCGTGATTCGTAACGGGCTGAAGATCCCGGCCGCCGAAGTGGAGGAAGCGGTCTCGAGGATCGGTGGGATACGCGAATGCGCCGCTTATTCCGTTTCCGATCCCACCACCGGTGAGCGATTGGCTATGGCGGTCGTGCTCGAACCCGGCGTCGAGATCTCGCTCGCCGAGATCACCCGGACCCTGGGCGCGGAGGGATTGCCGAAATACAAACTGCCCGAAGAACTTGTCTTCTGGGACGAGCCGCTGCCCGTCAACGCCAACGGCAAAGTCGACCGCGCCAAACTCGAAGCGCGGTCGGTCGGGCGGCAGCGGCTGCTCGCCGACCGTCTCGCCACTACCGGATGAGAGATCCCGCCGCCGAACCTAGTCGGCAGCGGGACGGAAGACCGGGACGACGAATCCGTCTTCGTCGTCGCGGAAGGCGATCACCAATTGCATGTCGGCGCGCAAATCTTCGACGCGGCAATTCTCCACGACCGTCATCAGCCGCGGTCCCTCCTCGAGGTCGACCATCGCCAGCACGTACGGCGTGCGCGTGTCAAAAGGTGCGGCGTTGTGGTGGATAACGCTCCACGTGTAGAGCCGCGCGCGACCGGTTGCCGGCGCCAACTCGACGTCCTCAGCCCAACAATGCGGGCAGAACGGCCGGGCGTACAACGATTTGCGACCGCAGGACCGGCAGGCATTCACCAACAGCCGGCGGTCCTGCGTGGCTGACCACCACGCCTGACCGTCGGCGTCGATGGTGGGGCGATCAGGAGCCGTCATCGCTACCTCCCGAGAATCATTGTGGCGCTGTGGGTGAAAAAGCCCCCCATCGCGTGGACGCAGGCCAACCTGGCGTCGGCGACCTGACGCGCTCCGCATTCACCGCGCAACTGCCGCACCGCCTCCACCATGAGGAACATTCCTCGCATACCCGGGTGACACGACGCCAGGCCTCCGCCATCGGTGTTGGTCGGCAGCGACCCGCCCGGGCGAAGCGCTCCGGACTCTATGAAGGGGCCGCCTTCTCCCTTGGCGCAGAAGCCGAGGTCCTCCACGGTCAGCAGGACGGTGGACGTGAAGGAGTCGTAGAGCTGACACACATCGATGTCGGCCGGGCTGACCCCCGCCCGCGCGAACGCGGGTGGCCCCGAGCGCGCCGCCGGCGATGTCGTGAAATCGGGCCATTGGCCCATGCTGACGTGCGACGTCGCGTCCGCCGAGCCAAGAATCCACACCGGATCCTTCGCGCAATCTCTGGCGACGCGCTCGCTGGCGAGCACGACGGCGCCGCCACCGTCGGTGCGCAGGCACACATGCTTGGAGGTGAACGGCTCCGCCAGTAGCGGCGCGGCCGCGACGTCGGCAACGGTGATGCGGTCTCGCTCAAATGCGTTGTCGTTCATGGCCGCCCACTCGTGGGCCGCGACGGCGACTTCGGCCAGTTGGTCGACGGTGGTGCCGAATTGGATCATGTGCCGGCGGGCTGCCATGGCGTACTTGGCGATGAGGGTCGCGCCGTAGGGTGCCTCGTACTGCAGGGCACCGCCGGTTGCCATCACGGCAGCCGACGCGCGCAGCTGTCGCTTGACGTCGGAGCGTGCGGTCGACCCGTAGGTCAACAGAACGACCTCGATTTCGCCGGCCGCGATCGCGGCGGCGGCATGGCCGGCCATCACTTCCCAGGAGGATCCGCCGACATTGGTCGCATCGACCCAGGTAGGACGCAGACCGAGGTACTCGCTGACTTCCACGGGGGGAAGCAACGTTCCGTGCCCGCCGAAACCGTCGATGTCCTCCTTCGTGAGCCCCGCATCGGCGACCGCCCGCCGCGAGGACTGGGCCATCAGCGCCATGGCGGTCTTGTCGGGCACCCGGCCGCAGTCGGACAAGGCTGCGCCGACGATGGCGACGCGGTTCGATGACATAGCTCATGGTTATCACATCGACGTGGCGTCCGATAATGACCGTTGACAATATTGTGGAAACGTTATTCTCGGTCGGCTACCGTGAGCCTATGACGACGGCGCTGCGGGACGCCTTGCGGGCAGAGACGCTGGTGTTGTGCCTCGCGCTGCTCCACGCGCGCACGCCCGACGTTCCGGCGATCGCTGCGGCGTGTGGATACGACGCGGTGTACGTCGATCTCGAACACACATCGACGTCCCTGGATACCGCGCAGATGCTGTGCGCGAGCGCGCTCGGCGCGGGGATCTCCGGCCTGGTGCGGGTGCCGTCTAACGATCCCAGCGTCATCGCGCGCGTCCTGGACGGCGGCGCGGTGGGAGTTATTGTGCCGCATATAAATTCGAAGAAGGAGGCCGAACGAGTCGTGCAGGCCGCGCGATTTCCACCGATCGGCAACCGGTCCATTTCGGGTCCCAACGCGGTCAGCGGATACGCACCGCGAACAGCGCCCCAATTGGTGGAGCTGCTCGAACGGCGCACGGTCGTGGCCGTGATGATCGAGACCCCGGAAGCTGTCGAAGCAGCCGACTCCATCGCCGCCGTCGACGGCGTCGACATGATTCTCATCGGACCGAGCGATCTGACCGCCGAAATGGGCGTCCATGGACAGTATGAGAATGATCATTTCCACAGTGCAGTAGAATCGGTCGCGGCGGCTTGTCGTAGGCACGGCGTGGCGCTCGGTATTGCCGGAATAAAGTCGGTTGACCTGCTGAATCGATTCGTGGGACTGGGATTGCGATTCATCTCGGCGGGGACTGATGTCGGGATGATGACCGAGGCAGCCTCAGCCCGTGCGCAAGCGCTTCGCGGACTGCAGGGCCACCGCGACCACTGACAACGATCACCGAGAGTGACGCCCACACAACAGGAGGACCGGATGCCGACAGCCATCTACACCGAACGCGTCACCGACCCAATGGCGTGGACCGGCGCGGACTTCACGAGCAAGGAAGACTTCGCCTTCGACCTGTCCGCCCGCAATGTGGCTGCGCTGGAATCGATCCTGGCCAAGACGGCGAACAAGGACCGCGATGACATCACGCCAGAGGATGCTCGGCACCCCGACCTCGACGACGATCTGGCGCGGCTCTACCACGATCTGATGTTCGGCAAGGGCCTGGCCTGCGTGCGCGGCTTTCCGGTCGAGCAGCATTCGATTGAGGACCTCGAGCGCATCTACTGGGCGTTCTGCACGCACCTCGGCTATCTGGTGTCGAACAACTCCTTCGGTCACCGCATGGTGCGCGTTCAGGAAGAGATCCTGCCCGGCGGCGTGCAACCCGCTCGCGGCACGAAGTCTCGTGCCGAACTCGCGATGCACAACGACGCCGCCGACATCCTGTCGCTGCTGTGCGTCTACCCGGCGGCCCAGGGCGGCGAAAGCCAGTTCGCCAGCGGCCCGGCCGCGCACAATCGGATCCTGGCCGAACGCCCCGATCTGCTCGACGTGCTCTACGAGGGCTTTCCGCACCACCGACGTAGCGAACAACCCGATGACCAGCCCGATGTCACGCCCTACAACGTCCCGGTCTTCTCCCAGATCAACGGGCGAATCTGCATCAACTTCACCTACAGCAGCATCCTGCCGGCCATGAAGACGCTCGGGCGCGAATTCACCCCGAAGCAAGAAGAGGCCGTCGAGCTGCTGCGCAACATACTCGTCGACCAACAGGTCGAATTCCGTTTGGAGTCCGGGGAAGCGGCGGTGGCCAACAACTTCGCGATGTGCCACTCACGGTCGGACTTCGTCAGCAGCGACGACCCCAAGAAGGCCCGCTGCTTCCTGCGCGCCTGGATGGAGGTCCCGCGCGAAGATCGTCGGCTGCCGATCGGTCGCGAGTACTTCCACATGGAGAACAAGGATCTGCGGCTCGGATACGACGTGGTGCCCGGGCGCGACGGCGCGATCGCGCGCAACGACTACCGCAACGTCGACACGGCGCTGGCCGACATGTTCAAGGCGGCACAGGCCAAACCCAAGGCACGGCCATGAAAGGCGCACGACAAAGATGACCGGCGCGCCACGACCGCGGTTGGTCGTCGAGCGGTGGACTGACCCCGCCGCAGCGGACGTCCTGGAACTGTCCGGCATCGATATCGTCAAACTCGATCTGACCGCGCCCGCCGAATCAGGCTGGGCGGCATTGGAGTCCGCGCACGGCTATCAAGTCGCCACGCGAACCGATGTTGCCTCCGTGGCCGACGGCGCACAGTGGCTGGCCGGTGAGGCATTGATCGCGCGCTGCCCGTGCCTGCTGGCCGTCTGCTCGGCAGGAGCCGGATATGACGTCATCGATGTCGACGCGTGCACCCGCGCGGGGATAGCGGTGTGCAACAACTCTGGGCCGGGAGCGGAGGCGGTGGCCGAGCACGCCCTGGGATTCATGCTCGACCTCGCCAAGAAGATCACCGTCTCCGACCGCGCGCTACGGAGCGGTCCGCTTCGCGATCGGCTGGCCCTGCGGGGAACTCAACTGTTCGGCAAGACGCTCGGTGTCGTCGGGCTCGGTGCTATCGGGGGCCGCCTCGTCGAGTTGTGTGCGCCGTTCGGCATGGAGGTGCTGGTCTTCGATCCGTACCTCGACGAGACGACCGCGCGGTCTCGCGGTGTGCAGCAGGTGACGCTCGCCGAGCTCGTCGAACGTTCGGACTTCGTGCAGGTGACGTGCCCGCTGACGAGCGAGACGCGCGGGCTCATCGGCAGAACGCAATTCGCCGCGATGAAGCCGACCGCCTTCTTCATCACCACGGCGCGCGGGCCTGTTCATGACGAGGCGGCGCTGCTCGACGCGCTCGTCAGCGGCGGAATCGCCGGCGCGGGCCTCGATGTGTTCCACGAGGAGCCGCCCCGGCAGGACAACCCGCTGCTGCAACTCGACAACGTCGTTGCGACGCCGCACACCGCGGGCATCACGGTGGAGGCCGCGCGGGACATCGCCGTCGCCACCGCGACTCAGTGGCAGACGATCTTCGAAGGCCGCATGCCGCCTCGCTTGTTGAACCCGCAAGTCTGGCCTCGCTATTGCGAACGATTCCACGACATCCTTGGTGTTCACCCGACCGCGCGCGTCCCCGCGGCGGCGGAGTGAAAACGACTACCCCCCAACGAGTGTGAGAGAAGGACCGTGACTTGGCGACACACTACGACACGATCGAGGTCGAGGTCAGGGGCCATGCCGCCTGCGTGACCCTCAACCGTCCTGAGGTGCTCAACGCGATCAACGACGAGATGATCGCCGAACTCGCGGTGGCTTATGCGGAAATCGAACGCTCGCAAGATATCTGGACCGTGATCATCACGGGTGCCGGCCGTGCGTTGTGCGTCGGAGCCGACGTCAACAAGGCCGCCGACCACGACATGGAGAACGCGGCAGGCATCGACAACCAGGGCGAACCCATCCTCAGCTCGATGCGGCAGTGGGACGCCCCGCAGGAGGCGACGCCGCCGTGGCTGCAGATGACCAAGCCGATCATCTGCGCGGTGAACGGCATCGCCTGTGGGGCGGGAATGGACCTGGTGACCACGGCGGACATCACCATCGCGTCCGAGCGCGCGACGTTGATGGACCCGCATGTCAGCATCGGCGTGACCTCCGGGCGCGAGGGGGTCAGGCTGGCCCGTGTGCTCCCGCTGCCCGTGGCGATGCGGCTGATCCTGATGGGCAAGCACGAAAAGCTCGACGCGCAGCGCGCTTATGACTTGGGCGTCTTCACCGAAGTGGTCGCGCACGATGAGCTCATGGCGCGCGCCTGGGAGATCGCCGACATCGTGAATTCGAATGCACCGCTGGCGGTGCGTGGTTCACGGATGGCCGTGCGCAAAGGTCTGACGATGCCCATCTACGAGGCGGAACTGCTCGCCGAGAATTACCGGATGAAGGTGGCGCTGACGAAGGATGCCATCGAGGGGCCGCGCGCCTTCCTCGAGAAGCGCCAGCCGCAGTGGAAGGCGCTGTAGGGCTCGACCGGCTGCGTTACACCATCCCGAAGAAGTTCTTTGCGTTGGTGGACAGCACCTTTCGCTTGGTGTCCTCGTCCAGGCCCTCCGTCGCCTTGTTTGCGACCTCGAGACTCCGCGGCCAGTTCGTGTCGTTGTGCGGGTAATCGGTCTCGAACATGAGTTGGTCCGGCCCGACCAGATCCAGGATGCGGAACGCGACCGGATCGCCGAAGGTGGAGAACCACACTCGTCCGGGCACCTGGCTGCTCGGCGGTTCGGTCAAGAGGGGGTGGATGCCGCCCCACGCGCGCCGGTCCTCCCAGACCTCGTCGACACGCTGCAGGTAATAGGGGATCCAGCCCGCTTGTGCCTCGGCGAACGCGAGCTTGAGGCCGGGGAACTGCATGAGCTTGCCGGAGAACAACCAGTCGACCATGGCGATGGTGCAGTTGACGGCCATCAGTGCGCTCGTCACGACATGCGGGGAGTCGGGGGAGGACTTGGTCAGCGAAGAACTCGATCCGATGTGGAGCATGATCCCCACCTGATTTCGCTCGCACGCGGCGAAGAACGGGTCCCAATAGCCGCTGTGAATGGACGGCAGGTCGAGGCGAGAGGGCAGCTCGGAGAAGCACACCGCGCGCATCCCCCGGGCGGCCACCCTTTCGACCTCTTTCGCGGCGAGCTCGACGTCCCAGAGCGGGATGATGCCGAGCGGGATCAGCCGACCGTTCGAGCTGCCGCCCCACTCGTCGATCTGGAAGTCGTTGTAGGCCTCGACACAGAGCCTGGCGAGCTCCTTGTCCTTGCCGTACAGGAAGCGTTGGCCGCAAAAGCGTACGAGGGTGTTGGGAAAGCAGGCCGAGGCTTCGATGCCGGCAATGTCCATGTCCGCGAGCCGATCCGCGGGACGGTAGCAGCCGGGGCGCATCTCGTCATAGGTGATGGGGTCGGTGGTGAGTTCGTCGATTTCATAGCCGGCGGCCGCGCTGATGAGCGGGATCGGGATAACCGCGTCCTCGTAGTGCCAGATGTCCGCGTCGCGGCCCTCGTCGTCCTCGACGAAAGCCACATCGGACGTGACGGATGGATCCATGCGCCCGCGCGTGCGAACGATCCGCGGGCCGATGTCGCGATAGCGCTCGGGCAGCCGGCTGGTCCACAAATCGGCCGGCTCCACCAGATGGTCGTCCGGCGAGACGATGAGGATGTCTGCGCTCAACGCTGCACTCCTTCGAGAACGGCCCATGGCTTCAGTGAGTGGCACACGGATTCGGAAATGAGAATGACCGTTTCCACGGTACCGCATGAGGCGGCCCGGCGCGCCGGGGCACCTCTGGGCTGTCGTCGGACCAAGGTACCTCGGAGGCGTACCGGCGCTGGGAGAACCGCCCCACTGCGGGCCGCCGTCGAACCTTCGGGGCCGATGCCGGCAGTAATCACTTACCCGCAGTGAGAATCAACATGCACGTGTAGGTAGATCGCACATTTTCCGCGTCGGGCGGGTAGTCTTTTTCGCATTATGCCTACGAAGAAGCCCGCCGGCCCCGATCCCGAAACCGGCTTGGAATTGGTCGACAACAACGTCGAGCTGCACGGCTCGTGGCAGCAACGCACGATCGAGCGGCGTCTGAGTTCTGCCAGAGCGCGTGCTCTCGCGCGCAGTTCGCGGTTCCTGGCCACCGCGCTGGAATTGGTAGAGGAGTCGGGCAAGGCCGATTTCACGATCCAGACCCTCATCGACAGGTCGAATCTCAGCCTGCGAGCGTTCTACCAACACTTCGCGGGTAAAGAAGAACTGATGTTGGCGCTCTACGAGAACGTCACGAGTCAGTTCACCGAGGACATTCGCCACGAGGTCGCGGCCGCCGACGGTCCGATGGAGCAACTCGAGGCTTTCTGCCGGGGCGTTCTGTCCCGCGCGGAGTCGTCGGAAGCCGTCGGGGGCCGGGTCATGACGATCTACAACCTGAGCCTGGAGATCGAGCGGCCGGACGACTTCGCAAAGGTCTGGGAGCCGCACCTGAAGCTGCTGACCAAGATCCTCACGTCGTGTGCTCGGGCCGGACTGGTACGCACGGATCTGACCCCCGCGCAGCTGACCACGTTGCTGAACACCACGCTGACGGCGCTCGCTCAAATCGGCGTTTTTCATCTGGGCGGCAAGGGTTCCAAGCTGACGGAGGACCAGTTGTGGGCGTGGTGCAAACAGGCCGTCACGCCGCCCGCGTCGGACGTCAAAGCCAAGCCGGCGCGCAAGGCGCCGCGTGCCGCAGCCGGCGGACGGGCCGGACGGCCGAAGAAACTAACGGGGTAGGCCGAGCCCGCGCTGGGCGATGATGCTGCGCTGGATCTCGCTGGTGCCCGCATAGATCGTCGTGCCCAACGAGAATCGCAGCGAGTGGTCAAACCGCCCGCGTTCGGGAGCGGTCGGCTCGAGGTAGCTGCGTAGACCGTCCGGGCCGACGAGTTCGAACACGTCCTGGCTGGCACGCTCGAGCGCCTCGGTGCTGAACACCTTGGACATCGACCCCTCGGCCACAGGTATGTCGCCCTGCTCGACCATCCACACGCACCGGCGCTGCAGCAGCATCGACACCTCAGCCTCCATCGCGACGCGGGCGAGCCGGCGCCGGACGTCAGTATTGGCGATCGGCAGTGAGCCGTCGCGGGACGCGCTGGTGGTTGCCCAATGCTCGGCATGGTGCAGCAGCCGGATCAGGTGCGGCCCCCATCCGGACGCGTGCTCGTCTTGCAGCGACAGGCTGAGCACCTGCCAGCCGCCATCGACTTCGCCGATGCGCCACTCGTCGCCGATCCGGACGTCGCTGTAGAAGGTGATGTTGGTGCGTTCCCCGGAAAGCGTCCATACGGCTTGTGCCGCAAAGCCATCAGAGTCGCCCGGCACCAGGAACATCGTCAGGCCTTTGTGTTTCGGCTTGTCCGGGTTCGTGCGCGCAAGCAGGAACACGAAGTCGGCGAGGTGACCGTTGGTGGTGAACATCTTGGAGCCGTTGATCACCCACCCGTCGCCGTCGCGCACGGCGCGGGTGGCGGCCGCCGCGACGTCCGACCCGCATTCGGGTTCGGTGAAGCCGAGCGCAATGGTGATGTCGCCGTTGATGGCTCCGGTGAGGATGCGGTCCTTCAAGAAGGGGGTGCCGATCTGACGGATGATCGCCGCCACCATCCTGGTTGTCTCGGAGAGGTACACCGGCGCGTCATACCGCATCAGTTCCTCTTTGACGACCTGATCGTCCCAGGCGTTGCGGCTCTGTCCGCCGAACTGGACGGGCCAGGCCGGAGCGAAATAGCCCTTTTCGACGAGACTTTTGGCGAACTCGTCGTCGTGTGCGACCCCGCTGCGGTAGATGCGTTCCTCGAATTCGGGGGTCAACACGTCGTGCAAGTGGGCACGGAGTCCGTCGCGGTAGGTCTCGGTCTCCGTATCGAGCTGAAAGTGCATGTATGCACGCCAATCTGTCGTGGCACGCGGCCCAGGACGGTACGCATGGCAATGTTAATCTCAATTTTGAGAGTAACCATATCCGCACGTGACGGGGCGATAACGTGGACCTGAGCCTGACGGGCGAACAGAGACAGTTGGTGGATTCGTTCGCCGCGCTGTTTGCGCGCGAGTCGACATCCGAACGAGTCCGGGCGGCCGAGCCGTTGGGCTTCGACCTCAAGCTGTGGAAGGCCCTGCTGGAGACGGGGGCGGTGGAGATGGCGGTCGACGAGGCGGCCGGCGGATGGGGCGCGCCCGAACTGGAACTCGCGTTGATCGCCGAACAGTTCGGACGCGCGGTCGGGTCCGCTCCCGTCATCGAAGCGCAGGTTGCCGCGCGGCTGCTGGCGGCGTCCGGCGAGGCCGGTACCGGGCTTTTGAATGAGGTCCTCGCCGGGGAGCAGCTGGTCACGTTCGCGCCTCGCACCGGTCGCGGTGGGCGGTTGGGGTTGGTGCCCGGCGGGGCGGTGGCAGACCACGTCATCGCCCTGGCCCAGGGGCGGCTGCTGGTGGTTCCGATCGGAGAGAACCGCACCATAGTGGAAAATCTTGGGTCAATGCCGCTGGCGGACATCATGATTGACGATCCCGTCGTGCTTGCGGATGGACCGCGGGCGCGCGGCCTATTCGATGGCGCCGTTGACCTGTGGCTCGCGCTGACCGCCGCGGCTTTGGCGGGCGCGGCCCAGAGGGCCGTGGAGATCGGCGTCGACTACGCCCAGCAACGTCATGCGTTCGGAACCGCGATCGGCTCGTTCCAGGCGGTGTCTCACCCGCTGGCTGACAGCGCCACCGCCGCCGATGGGGCGCGGCTGCTCGGGCTCAAAGCCGCGTGCGCATTCGCCGACGAGCCCGATTGCGTTCGCGAACTGGCTGCGATGGCGTTCGCATTCGCCTATGAGACGGCGCGCGACGCCACGCGGCGCAGCCTGCACATTCAGGGCGGATACGGGTTCGGCATGGAGGGCGACATCCAGCTTTACTATCGCCGGGTTCGGGGATGGGCAATGGTTTTCGGCGAACCCGCGGTCGCATTGGACCGGGTGGCCGATGCGCGCTATGGCGCCGCCGCGGAGTGACCAGAATCGCGACGCGCAAGGATCGCGAAGCTCAGCGTGGCACGCGCCGCGAGTCGGTCGCGGCCAACGTCGAAGACGTCGACGGCGACAACGATCATCCGTTTTCCCGCGCGCACCAACGTGGCGACCGCACGCGCGGGGCCATCGACGATCGGTGCCAGGAAATGGATGGACATGTCCGCGGTTCCCGCGCCGTCGCCGTCGCCGGCATATTTGACCGCAAGGCGCCCTGCGGCGACGTCGATGAGAGTGGCTACCAGCCCACCCTGCAGCGCGCCGCGAATGTTCCTCAGGTCTCCTCGGTTGTGCAGGTCAACGACGACCGAGTCATCGGTGTCGACGACGTCGTAGAACGGCAGCTGGGCGAAAAGATGTCCCGGAACGGTGACGTCCATAGGGCGTGGCGCCGCGGGCGAGTTATTGGTCACCGGCACAACGTTAGACGCTGGACCGGACCTGATCTTTCACGGCCAAGACAACCGGGGGAGCGCTCCGCCAGTTCGGCACCCCTTGCTCCTCGCCGGCGGTGGGGAGCTTGTCCTCCCGGATCTGGGCCCAGTGCGAGTGATTCAATTGGTGCAACGCGAAACACGACTGCAGCGCGTTGTAAAAACCCATGTTGTCGACCGATTGGTTTACCGACTCTTTGATGAGCAGGGCCGCCATCGTGGGCACCTCCGCGATGCGTCGCGCCAACTCGAGAGTGCCCTCGGCCAGTTCGTCGCGCCGGAAGATCTTGCTCACCATGCCGAGCCGGTAGGCCTCTTCGATCCCGATCGCGTCACCGGTGAGCATGAGCTCCTTCGCGCGCCGCGGTCCGAATTCCCAGGGATGGCCGAAGTATTCCATGCCGCACATGCCCAGCCGCGTGCCTACCACATCGGCGAAGCGCACCTCTTCGCTGCCCACGATGAGGTCACAGGCCCAGATCAGCATGAGTCCCGCCGAGAACACGTCGCCGTGCACCTGGGCGATGGTGATCTTTCGTAGGTTGCGCCAGCGCAGGTTGTTTTGAAAGAAATAGTGCCATTCCTGCAGCATGGTCCGCTCCGCTCCATCGCGCGTACCGCCGTTGATGGTCACGGTGGGGTGCTGGCCGGGCCCGGGGCCGAACTCGGCACGCGCCTGCTTGGAGCCGATATCGTGGCCCGACGAAAACATCGGGCCCTCGCCGGCCAAGACGACGACGCGGACGTTGTCATCGGATTCGGCGCGGGCAAACGCCTCGTCGAGTTCGACCAGCATGCCGCGGTTTTGGGCGTTGCGCTGGTCGGGGCGGTTCAGCGAGATCCGAACGATCACGCCGTCGTCGAAGGTCTCCCACTTCAAGAATTCGTAATCGCTCACCGTTCGCCCCTTCTTCCCGCATCCGGTAATGGTGTTATCTCTATATGAGAAGATATGTTCTCACAGTTCGGCGCGCGACGACCGGAAGGGGTGCCGATGGCGGACGGTCGAGGTAAGCCACGAGTGATCCTGTGGGGTCCTGGTCAGGTCGGCATCGGCGCGTTGCGTGCCCTCATCGCCCATCCCGGCCTAGAGCTGGCCGGCGTCGTGGTGCACGCGGAAGCCAAGGACGGCAAGGACGCCGGCGACCTGTGCGGGATGCCCGCGACCGGCGTCATCGCTACGCGGGACATCGGTGCCGCACTATCGGTGGACGCCGACGTGGTGGCCTACTTCGCGTCCGGTGACTATCGCTACCACGACGCGGCGGTGGACATCGCGCGCTGCCTGCGCGCTGGCAAGCACGTGGTGTGTACCTCGTTGGTGCCCATGTGTTATCCGCCCGCTGCAGACCAGGAAACCGTCGAACTGCTCGAGGCGGCCTGTGCGGAGGGCGGCACCAGCTTTTTCAACAGCGGTGTCGATCCGGGCTGGGCGAACGATGTGATCGCGCTGACGATGACGGGCTTCAGCAGCCGTGTCGACGGCATCACCATGCTCGAGATGCTCGATTACGGCCCGATCAATCAACCCGACATCATGTTCGACTTCATGGGATTTGGGCATACCCCCGATCATCCGGCGCCGCTCTTCGACCCCGACCGCCTCGCCGCGTTGTGGGGACCCACCGTGCATCTGGTCGCGGATGGTGTTGGCCTGCCACTCGATCGCGTCGAGACGACGATCGAGAAATGGTTGGCGACAGAGCGTTACGAAGTGGCGTCGGGGTGGATCGAACCGGGAACCATGGGAGGAATGCGATTCAAGCTCGCCGGAATGGTCGGCGGAGAGGAACGCGTTGTGCTGGAACACATCACCCGAATGGGCGACGGTGCCGCACCGGATTGGCCGCGGCATCCATCACCGCTCGGTGGCTACCGGGTCATCGTGGACGGCCTGCCCACCTACACCGTCGACATCGAGATGCACGGCCGCGGGAACAACATGCGCGGCCTGACCTACGCGACGGTCATGCGCGAACTCAATGCCATCCCCGCGGTGATGGCCGCACCAGTTGGTTTGCTGTCCACCCTCGATCTGCCGTTGGTCACCGGTCCCGTGCGCGGCGGAACCTGGCGGGGCGTGCTGCCCGCAAAGGCGAAGCTGTGAGCGAACAACCGGTCCCGCCCGCATCGGTGGATCTATGGGAGGTCATGCGGACCGCGTCGGCGGTACGGCGCTATCGCGACGAACCCGTCTCCGACGAGGTCATCGACGCGTGTCTGCGCGCGGCGAGTTGGGCTCCGTCCGGCGGCAACCAGCAGCCGTGGAAGTTTGTGGTGCTGCGATCGAGCGCTCTGCGCGACGTGGTCACGGCGGCGGCTCACAAGACATGGGAGGTCATGACCGAGTTCTATCGGCTTTCGATGCCCGAGGACGAGGCTGACGACCCCAAGTCGCGCGTGCTGCGCGCGATGGCTGAGCACATGAGCGTCGGTGGCGCGGCGCCCGTGCTGGTGCTGTTCTGTGTCCAGCCGCAGCGGGGAACCACCGAACTACAGCAGGGAGGGTCGATCTTTCCCGCGGTCCAGAACTTCCTGTTGGCGGCCCGCGCGCAAGGCCTGGGCGCGGCGATCACCCTGTGGCACGGGTCCTGCGAGGATCAGCTGCGGTCCATGGTCGCAATCCCTGACGACTGGAAGATCGCGACCTTGCTCACGGTGGGCTGGCCCAAGGGCGGGCACCACGCGGTGCGGCGCAAACCGCTTGAAGAGGTGGCGGCGATCGATCGTTGGGATCAATCCTGGAGCAAGAGGATGGCGTAAGGGACCCAGCGGTCGAAATCGTGCTGCTTCAACTGCATTCCTGTCGCCAATGTGCGGGCGGCCGCGTGGTCTGACGCGCCTCACCCGGTCGACGGGACGGGAGATGAGCCGCCCCACCTGCTGCTCAGCGGGGGGTGAGTGAGCACGGCTGGCGTTACATTTGCCTGTGCTAGTGTAACTGCGTTGTCGCAACGGGCCGACGGGAAACTGATGACCGCTGAGCAAGTCATGCCTGCGGAGATCGCCGCAGGGACCCGCACCGACGTCGGCGAAGTCATGAGCACTTCGCTTACACCGCGACATTCGACATCGAAATCGTGCAGCCCGGCGCCGACGGCGTCGGCCCCATTCAGCTGAACAGCCCTGCAGCCCCGATGGAGTTCTGATGACCGTGCCCACCGCCCCCACCGAATCCGACCTGTACTACGACCCCTACAACATCGACCTCAACATGAACCCCTATCCGGTGTTCGCCCGGATTCGGGAAGAGGCCCCGCTGTACTACAACGAACAGCACGACTTCTACGCGCTGAGCCGCTACGACGACGTCAACAAGGCGGTTATCGACCACGAGACGTTCATCTCCGGGCGCGGAGCCCTGCTTGAGATCATCAAGTCGGGCATGGAAATACCGCCGGGCACACTGATTTTCGAGGATCCGCCGATCCACAACATTCACCGCAACCTGCTGTCGCGGGTGTTCACTCCGCGCAAGGTGCTCGCACTCGAGCCGCAGATCCGCGAGTTCACCGCGCGCTGCCTGGATCCGCTGGTCGGGTCGGGTCGGTTCGACTTCGTCAACGACCTCGGCGAGCAGATGCCCATGCGCGTCATCGGCATGCTGCTGGGGCTCCCGGAAGACCGGCAGCGGCAGATCACCGACCACGGCGAGGAGACCCTGCAGGGGAAGACCGTCGACGCGCTGGCCACCGGCGAGGTGTTCGCGGAGTTCGTCGACTGGCGCGCCGAACACCCGTCCGACGACATCATGACCGACCTTCTCAACGCCGAGTTCGAGGACGAGACCGGCACGGTGCGCAAGCTGCGCCGCGACGAGCTGTTGATGTACTTGACGGTCATCGCCACGGCCGGTTCCGAGACCACCACCCGTCTGATCGGCTGGGCCGGTAAGACGCTGGCCGACTACCCGGATCAGCGCCGTGATCTGGTGGAGAACCCGGGACTGATTCCTCAGGCGATCGAGGAGATCCTGCGATGGGAGCCGCCGGCGCTCCAGATCGCCCGCTACGTCACCCGCGATGTCGAGTACTACGGCCAGACCGTGCCGAAGGGTTCGGCGATGCTGATGCTCGTCGGCGCGGCCAACCGCGACCACCGCCGGTTCCCGCCGGACGGTGACGTCTTCGACATCTACCGGGAACAGCGTTCGCACATGACCTTTGGCGCGGGCACGCATTTCTGCATGGGCAACGCGCTGGCCCGCCTGGAGGGTCGGATCGCGTTGGAGGAGATCCTCAAGCGTTTCCCGGCATGGGAGGTCGACTGGGCCAACGCGGCGCCGTCGGAGACCGCCGCGGTCCGCGGCTGGGCGGCCATGCCCACGTTGGTGTCCCGGTCATAGCGAACGTCGGCTACGGGCCCGCCCACTCCACGACGTCGCAGAGCGCGCGCCGCGGCGTGGGCGGCAAGGCGGCCGCGCTGTCCGCGGCCCAGCCCACCCGCAGCAGCATCTGCGGATAGCCCTGCGCGCCCCACACGTCGTCGCGGACGGCGTCGCGTGTTTCCGGGATTTCCAGGGGCTCGGTGATCGGGCAAGACGCCAGTCCCATCACCGTCGCCGTCAACAGCAGCGCGCTGGTGGCCTCGCCGGCGCGGAGTTGAGCCAGGCGGTCCTCGGCTTCGCTGCCGAGCACCAGAATGATGGCATTGTCCTGCGCGGGTGAGGTGCCGGGCGGCTGCGCGAGGCCCGGTCCGGCGAAGATGCGGCCGGGGATCGGTGCGCCGCAATCGTGTTCGGGGATGTTGCGGGCCGGCACCCCGGCCCGCGACCCGTATCGACCGCTCCATCGGGCGAGCTCGACAAGGTAATCGCGGTCGGTCGCGTGGGCCAGCGCGGCTCGCTTGACGATGTCGTGCAGCCTTTCCCGCGCGTCGACGACGCGCAGCGTCACTCCCATCTGAGCGGCCACGGCCGCCATCGCGGCGATTTCAGTTGCCGCCACCGGGCGCGCGCTATAGGTCCGCCGATCCGTTCGGCGCCGCGGGATTGCCTCCGCCAGGACGGTCTCGGCGCTATCGGGGGAGTGCGGGGATACCTCGATGGCGGCAAGGTGGCCGGGATCGGCTGGATCGGGTAGGCGGTGCACGTCAGCGCGCCAACCCATCGCCGCCAATGCGACGACGCAATGGTGAAGCGCTGCACCGCAACTCAAGATCAGATCCCGGCCGTCTGTGTCGGTGCTGGGTAATTGCATGCCCGGATCGGTGTAGAGGTGCAGGCTCGTGCGGTCCACGCGCCACCGCCACGGCTGCGTGTTGTCGATGGAAGGGGCCCGCGTGGCCAGCGTGAGGACCGCCTCGATGTCCCGAGCGTCGGGGAAAGGCCGAAGGGCTCCGCCGCTGTGCCGATGATCTTGCTTTGTGACCGTGTCCAACACGACTGCCTCCGGGTTTTCGGCGACCGATCCTCTTGCGTCCAGGGATATATAAATGAATAATATCCTCTAAATAGGCAGTGGGCAACAAGGCGAAGGGATGCTCGGCGCAGATGGTCCCCGAGACGGCAACAACGTCCGAGCGAAGGGCGCTGAGTGTTAATGCACGGCGCCAAAACATCTTTGGCCCGCAGGCCGCCGCCTATTCGGGGTATTACCGCCTCGGCTTGGGACTTTTGGCCCTGCCGCCGCGGCCGCGCCGGGAAGAGAATGGTGTTACGACTAGTTGCAGATAAAGTTGGGAGGTGGCGGCCGTGGATCAACTGACAACCCTTGACGCCGGCTTTCTGAAGGCGGAAGACGCCGACCGGCACGTGAGTTTGGCGATCGGCGGTCTGGCGGTCATCGAGGGACCGATCCCGGAGCGTGATGCGCTGATGGCGACCCTCGCCGAGCGGATTCGCTTGTGCCCGCGGTTCGGACAGCGCCTGCGAACGCGCCCCTTCGACCTCGGTGCACCCGTGTGGGTGGACGATCCGGACTTCGATCTCGGCCGTCACGTGCGGCACATCGCCCTACCGCGACCGGGCAACGACCGAGAGTTGTACCAGTTGGCCGCCGACGTGATCTCCCGCCGCCTCGACCGGGATCGCCCGCTGTGGGAAATCTGGCTCATCGAGGGCCTCAGCGACAACCGGTGGGCGATGCTCACCAAGATCCACCACTGCATGGCCGACGGCATCGCCGCTACCCACATGCTTGCCGGCCTATGCGATGACGGCATCGGCGAGAGCTTCGCAAGCCATATCCATGCCGCCAAAGGATCTGAACGACAAGGAGTCTCATCCGGTCGACCGGCAATCAATCCGTGGAAAATCCTCGGCGGGCTGTGGAACACCTCGGTCGCGATCACGGCCGCCACCGCCCGCACCGCGTTGGGCGCCGCGGAGATTACCGCCGGTTTATTGCGTCCCACGACGACGTCGCTGAACGGGCCGATAACCACGTTGCGCCGCTACGGCGTCGCGCGGGTTCCCCTGGCCGACATCGCGCAGGTGTGCCAAACCTTCGATGTCACCATCAATGACGTTGCGCTGGCCGCCATTACGGAGAGTTACCGCAACATCCTCGTTCAGCGGGGTGAAGCACCGTTGCCGGACGCGCTGCGGGCGCTGGTGCCGGTGTCGATGCGATCGGTCGATGCGTTGGACAGGACGGACAACCGCGTGTCGGTGATGCTGCCGTACCTGCCGGTCGACGAGGAACACCCGATAGAGCGGCTGCGGACCGTCCATTCTCGCTTGGGCCGCACCAAGTCTCACGGGCAGAGCCAGGCAGGCCACGCATTCGTGTCGATGGCCAACCGCATTCCCTTTCCGCTGACGGCGTGGGCGGTCCGGTTGTTGACCCAGCTGCCGCAGCGCGGTGTCACCACCTTGGCGACGAATGTCCCCGGGCCGCGCCGGCCGCTGCGGCTCATGGGCCGACGGGTGCTCAGCGTGTTCCCCGTCCCGCCGATCGCCATGCAATTGCGGACCGGGGTCGCGATGCTGAGCTATGCCGAGGACCTGTTCTTCGGGGTCCTGGCCGACTATGAGGCCGTCGCCGACATCGATGCGCTGGCCCGCGGGATCGAGCTGGCCGTGGCACGGCTGGTCGCGATCAGCAAGCAACGCAAACGAACACGCGGTCGCCGGGGGCTATCGCTGGTGGTCAACGTCTAGCCATCACCGCGGACGGAAAGACGCGGTCAGTCATGATGCCGCACAACGGGTTCGGGCAAGAACAGTCGGCAGGCACCGGGTTCGGCGAACGGAATGAGGTCCAGGCCCGGTGTGTCGGTGACGCCGAGCCGCTCCAGCATTCCCTCGACGATCCCGAGGTGGACCTGACAGACGATGGCCGGGTAGCGACGGGCGGCGTCCAGCAGCGGGCAGCGGCGCAGGGCGATGCCTCGGTGTGCGCCCGCTACGTCGGGCGCGAAACCGAGGCGGGCCAGCGCCTCGAGCACGGACCGCCGCGCATCGCCGCCGGCGTGGCTGCGCTCGTCGAGGAGTTCGCGTCCCCACTCGACGCCTGCGGCGCGCGCGTCGCGCTCGGGCTGCGCGCTGGTGCGAGCCAGCTGTCCGGCCAGCGCGGTCGCCAAACCCGCGTAGTCCCGCATCGCCACCGCGGGGTCGGCGGCCGAAGCCCGATACAGCGTTGCCGGACGCCCGCGCCCGGGTGTCCTGGCGGTGGATCGCTCGACGAGCCCGAGCTCGACGACGGCGTCCAGATGCTCGCGAACGGTGTTGGCGTGCAGGTCAAGAGCCGCTGCCACGTCGATGACCCGGACGGGGGAGTGCGCGCGCACGTGGTCGAGCACCCGCAGCCGCTGCCCGGACAGCGCGACGGGCGCCTCAAGCACCGGCGTCGGTCGGGGGCCCAGGACGACCGGCTCTTTTTTCACGGAATTTATTGTAGTAAATTATTGGACGTCGCACACTGCAATGAGCTCAGCGTGGCGATCGGGCTCGACGAAAGGAACCGAACATGCCGGCCAACGATGTGATCGTGGCGTCCACAGCTGCCGATGCCGGCGCGGTCGAAGCCATCACGAACCACCACGCGCAGCTGGCCGGGCAGCTCGCGGTGCTCACCGACGCGATGGTCACGGCGGTCGAGCGCGGCGCGGACTTCGAGCCGGCGCGTGCCGCGGCCCTGGTCTTCCTGGCCGGTGAATTGCTGCCGCACGCGGCCGCCGAGGAGGACCGCCTGTACCCGGCCGCCACGCGCACCCCGCGGGCGCGGCCCCTGATCGAATCGATGATCGCGGCGCACCGCATCATCGGCTCCCTCGTCGACGGCATCCGCACGGAACCGCCGGTGCGCGCGGCCGGTTCCGCCCAAGCCCTGCGGGTGCTGTTCGACGCACACCTGGTCGACGAGAACGAGCGGATCCTGCCGATCGTCGCCGCCGACCCGGATGTCTCCCTGGTGGAGGTGACCGAGGGCATGCACGAACTCCTCGGCCGCACGCATGCCGTCAACGGCGCGGAGCCATCGCACAATTGCGGCTGCGGCGAAACCGATTCCGATGATCCCGTGCTCGACGTCCGTGAGGTGCCGCATTCGATCCGGCACGCGACGGTGTTCGGCGCGTTCGACGCGGTTCCGGCTGGTGGTGCCCTGGTGCTGGTGGCTCCCCATGACCCGATTCCGCTGCTGCGCCAACTCGACCACCGCGTCTCGGGCCGACTCGAGATCCGCTACGAGCAGCGCGGTCCGGAGGCGTGGCGGTTGCGGCTGATCAAGCGATGAGGGTCGGTACGGCCCAGGCCTAGCCCGGAAACCGTTTGCTGTCAGGGTGATTCGCCGAGCATCTAGTCTTCGCGCGAGAGCGCCGCGCGCGGGCACGCGGCGACGGCCTGCTCGGCGAGCGCTTCCTGCTCTGGGGGAACCGGGTCGGTGCGGACCACGGCGTACTCGTCATCGTCGAGTTCGAACACCTCGGGTGCGATGTTCACACAGAAAGCATTGCCCTCACAGCGATCACGGTCCACAACCACGCGCATTCGAGAATCCTCCTTCGGCAGTTCAGCGGGCTGAAAGCCTCACGCGTTCGCCTGCTGGCACTCCCATCCGTCGGGAGTGCGCCCGGTCTCGATGAACCGGGCCAGTTCCGCGCTCGTGTGCGGCGGCAGGTCGGTGTCGGCGCTCGGATAGATGACCGGCTCCTCTTTGGAGTTGTGCTGCTGCAGCTGATCCAGCAGCTGCGTGCACGTATCCCGGAGCTGCTGGCTGTCGTCACCGGCGGCGAGCAGATCCGTCAGCGTGGCCATGGTGTGCCACAGCTCGCCGTGCTCGCGCATCATCACGAAGATGGGCATCGCCATCCCTCCTTCCCGCAGCGGCGGGAACAGGAAGACCTCCTCGAGGTAGATGTGCCGGCGCAGTGCTTCCAGCGTGGTGGTCATGAGTTCGCGCTGCAAGCTGCCACAGTCGAGCTTTTCGATGAAAGTCGCTATCGCATCGTCGATTTCGTGGTGTTCCCGTGTCAGCTCGGCGGATAGCGTCAGGCTGGCCATACGTGTCTCCTCTGCGTCGGGCAGATTCTGTTCTAGTCGAGCTCGGCGTCGACACTGATCTTGGCGCCGGCGAACAGTCGCGACACCGGGCACAGGGCGGCGGCCTGATCGACCACGGCGGCAAAGGATTCGGCATCCACACCCGCGACGCTTGCCCTGACCTTCAGCTGCGACGTGGTGATCGTCGGGACTCCATCGACCGCATCCAGGGTCACGGTGGCGGTGACCTCGAGTCGCTGCGGCGGAGTGTGGTTTTCGCCCAATTTCAGGGCCAAGGCCATCGAAAAGCACGACGAGTGCGCCGCCGCCGCAAGTTCTTCCGGACTTGTCTTGCCGCCGGGCTGCTCGGTGCGAGAGGCCCAGGTCAGCGGTAGGCCATCGAGGGCTCCACTGCTGCCCTGCGACAGTTTGCCCTCGCCCGACGCCAACGGGCCTTCCCAGGTGGTTCGCGCCGCACGTTCCGCGATGCTCATAGTCCCCGATCCCTTTCTCCGGTGTTCTCGGCTTTTATACAAGTTCCATTTGTGTAAACTCTAGATGTCGTTGCGCGGGTTGGCCAGAGCGATCGGCCATCGTCATGGTGCTGACGGCCGCCGGTACGCGGTGATGACGTCAGAATCGGGGTCGATGCCCAGGCCCGGCCCCCGCGGGACCGAAATCCGGCCCGCCGTCGGGGTGAGGGCATCGCCGTAGATGAACGCTTCCAGCTCGAACCAACGCCACTCGATCATGGCGTCGGTGCCGCCGAGCGCAGCGGTCGCATGAAGCGCCGCGAGCAATCCGGGACCGTCGTAAAAAGAGTGCGTCATCACCGGGGTGTTGTGGACGGCCGCGAGAGGAAAAACCTCGCTCAACTCGCTGATGCCTCCCATCTTGGCCGGGCTGGGCTGAACAAAGTCCACCGCTCCCGCGGCGAGCATCCGCTCGAATTCCAGTAGGGTAGAAGCGTTCTCGCCGGACGAGATCGGCATACCGGTGTTTCGTCGCAGTGCGGCCAGGCCCTCGAAATTCTCCGGCGGCCACAGCGGCTCCTCGAGGAATTTGAGCCGAACCGACCTGAGTTCGTCAGCGACGGCAGCGGCTTCAGTCAGGGTCCAGAGGCAGCCGGCGTCCACGATCAACTCGACGTCGGGCCCGGCTTCCTCGCGGGCCGCACGGATCGCCGGCATGTCCGCCTCGTGCAGCTTGAGCGCCGCAAAGCCGGCGTCGAGGGCTTGCCGGACGACCGCGCGGACTAGCGACGGGTCGTTATAGCAGGCGAGGCTTGCATAGCACGGCAGGGCGGCGACCCCGCCACCGAGGAGCTGGGACACCGGAGCGTTGGCGAGCTTGCCGGCGATGTCCCACAGGGCGATGTCGACCGCCGAGAGGGCATAGGTCAACGCACCGCCACGCCCGAACACGTGCAGCTTCTTTTGAATCTCCATCATCAGCGGGCGGATTCGCGTGGCGTCCCTGCCGAGGCAGAGCGGTGCGATGAGTTGATCGACAGCGAGTTTGGCCGAATCGACGGCGCTGAAACCGAACGCTTCCCCCCAGCCTTCCACTCCGTAATCGGTGGTCACCTTGACAAGCAGCGAGTCCGCCGCGGTCAACGGGTCGCCCCACAGCGACGCTCCAGGTGTGCTGCCCGCCTTGAGCGGGATTCGCAGGGGAATCGTCTCGATCGTGGCGATGACCGCGGCGCGGTCAGCGGTGATGGGCGTCATTCCGCTCCTGTGTGGCCCGCGGGTGTAGGCCGTCTTTCATGAGCGTCTCCTTCTCGAGTTATTGTGTCCGGCAAGCGGTTTGCGTTATTTTTTGCTGAGCAATTTGCGCAGCACGTACTGCATGATGCCGCCGTGCCGGTAGTAGTCGGCTTCGCCGGGAGTGTCGATGCGCACCTTCGCGTCGAACTCCACGTCACCGGCTTTGACGTGCAAGGTGTCGGGCAGCTCGTCGTTGAATGCGCTCACCCCGGTGATGTCGAGGGTTTCCTCACCGGTCAGTCCCAACGACTCGGCATCCTGTCCGTCCGGGAACTGCAGCGGCAACACTCCCATCCCGATCAGGTTGGAGCGGTGGATGCGCTCATAGGAAACCGCCAATACGGCGTGCACGCCCAGCAGCAGGGTCCCCTTGGCCGCCCAGTCTCGCGACGAGCCCGAGCCATATTCCTTACCCGCCAGGATCACCAGCGGCGTGCCGGCTGCGATGTAGTTCACCGAGGCGTCGTAAATGGTGGTAACCGGCCCGTCGGACTGGGTGAAGTCGCGGGTGAAACCGCCTTCGGTGTCCGGGGCAAGTTCGTTGCGCAGCCGGATGTTGGCGAACGTACCGCGGATCATCACCTCGTGGTTGCCGCGCCGGGATCCGTAGGAGTTGAAGTCTTTGCGCTCAATGCCGTTCTCGGACAGATACTTTCCAGCCGGCGAGTCGGCTCTGATCGATCCTGCCGGACTGATGTGGTCGGTGGTGACCGAGTCGCCCAACTTGGCCAGCACGCGCGCGTCGGTGATGTCATCGATCGGTCGGGGTTCGCGTGTCATGCCGTCGAAGTAGGGCGGCTGACGCACGTAGGTGGAGTCGTCGTCCCACTGGAAGGTGTCGCTATCGGGCACCGGAAGCGAACGCCAGTTCTCGTCGCCCGTGAAGACATTGGCGTAGCTCGCGGCGAACATCTCGGCCTGCAGATGGTCCTTGACGACCGCGTCGACCTCTTCGGCTGACGGCCAGATGTCCCGGAGGTATACCGGCCCGCCGTCGCTGCCGGTGCCGATCGGATCACTCAGCAGATTGGTGTGCAAGGTACCGGCCAGCGCGTAGGCGACCACCAGCGGTGGGGAGGCCAAAAAATTCATCTTGGTCTCGGGGTGAATGCGGCCCTCGAAGTTGCGGTTGCCCGATAGCACCGAACACACCGTCAGGTCATTGTCGGTCACCGCTGTGCTCACCTCGGGGATCAGCGGGCCAGAGTTCCCGATGCACGTGGTGCAGCCATAGCCCACTAGGTTGAAGCCGAGCTTGTCCAAATACGGTGTCAGTCCCGACTTTTCGTAGTAGTCGGTGACCACCCGTGAACCGGGGGCCAGTGAGGTCTTGACCCAGGGTTTGCGGCTGAGACCCTTCTCCACCGCCTTCTTGGCCAGCAGTGCGGCGCCTACCATCACCGACGGGTTGGAGGTGTTCGTGCACGACGTGATCGCTGCGATCACCACGTGACCGTTGTCGACTTCGGTGCGGGTGCCGTCGGACAATTCGACGACCACGGCGGTCGATAGCCACTCACCCTCGACGCAGTCGGTGTCCGGCGTACGCGGTCTGCCCGCAGGGCTGCTGGTGTTGCCGAACGCGATCGGGTCGCTGGCCGGGAACGAGTCTGCCGAAGCCTCATCGAGTTCGGACAAGGCCTCCTCGGTTGTCTTCGCCCCGCCGAGCAGCGCGCACACGGTCTGCGGCGCCAACCGCAGCGGGATGCGATCTTGCGGCCGTTTCGGCCCGGCGATCGACGGCTCGATGCTGCCCAGGTCCAACTCGAGGACTTGCGAGTACGTCGGCTCGCGGTCGGGGTCGTGCCACATGCCCTGCTCTTTGGTGTAAGCCTCGACCAGCTTGATCTGGTGTTCGGAGCGGCCGGTCAGCCGCAAGTAGTCGCACGTGACGGCGTCGACGGGGAAGATCGCGCAGGTGGCCCCGTACTCCGGACTCATATTGCCGATGGTGGCCCGGTTGGCCAGCGGCACGTTGGCCACCCCGGGACCGAAGAATTCGACGAATTTGCCGACCACGCCGGTACGACGCAGCAGCTCGGCCACGGTCAACACCAGGTCGGTGGCCGTGGTGCCGGCCGGTAGTTCGCCGCTGAGTTTGAGGCCGACGACCGGCGGGAGCAGCATGCTCATCGGTTGGCCCAGCATCGCCGCCTCGGCCTCGATGCCGCCCACGCCCCAGCCCAATACACCCAGGCCGTTGACCATCGGGGTATGCGAGTCGGTGCCGACCAGGGTGTCGGGGTAGGCCAGCGGGCCGTCCGCGCTGTCGCGGGTGAACACCACTCGGGCCAGGTATTCAAGGTTGACCTGGTGGCAGATGCCGGTGTCTGGAGGCACTACCGAAAAGTCGTCGAATGCCTGCTGCGCCCAGCGCAGCAATTGGTAGCGCTCAGCGTTCCGCTGAAACTCCAGCTCCGCGTTGATCTTGAACGCGTCCGCGCGTCCGAAGACATCGGCGATCACCGAGTGGTCGATCACCAACTCGGTCGGGCACAGCGGGTTGATCCTCTTGGTGTCGCCGCCCAGATCGGTGATGGCGTCGCGCATCGCGACCAGGTCGACCACACATGGCACGCCCGTGAAGTCCTGCATCAAGACACGGGCGGGGGTGTAGGCGATCTCCTGGCCATGTTCGGCGGCCGGATCCCAATCTGCCAGTGCCTGGACTTGCTCGGCCGTCACCAGATGGCCGTCTTCGTTGCGCAGCAGATCTTCCAGCAGAACCTTCAGGCTGTACGGCAGCCGGGCCGAACCGTCGATTCGATCAAGGCGGTGGATGAGGTATGACTGCTCGTCGACCGTAAGCCGGTCCAGGGTTCCAAAGCTGTTCGATGCCATCGCATTCACCTCACCGGTTGTGGGCGACCCCTTCACCACCGTAGTCAAAGAAGCGGATCAAAGGGCAGTGGTCGCGGGGGCGAGACTCAACTCGTCAGCCGCAAGACATCGGCGAGCGCGCGCCGCGGCGTGGGTGGTGGTGCCGCGTCGAGTGCCGGTGCGACACCCACTCGGATCAACACCTGGGGGAGATCGGTATGGCCCGTCAGTGCCGCGAGTAGTTCACGGCTGACCGATAGCTCGGTCAGTTGCGATACGGGGCAGGTGGCCAAACCGGCCATCGTGCATTCCAGAAGGACGCTCGAGAGCACCTCGCCGCACGCCAGCGCGTTGGCGTGACTGTCATCTTCGGTGGACAGCATCAGGATCTTCGAGAAATCTCGCGTCACGCCGGCGCGCCTGTCCAGATCGCGGGTGAAGGGAAAGTGGCGGTTGACGCCAACCCGCTTTGACTCGGCCGCCGAAATCAACGAGCTATAGGGGATCCCCTCTGATGCCTCGAACGGCCCTGTCCACCAGTCGAGTTCGAGATGGTACGAGGAGTCATAGAGGCGCAGCGACTCGGTGAACGCGGCAGCTTCGGCCAGCCGTGGGCGCATCTCCTCCGGCAGTACATCCAATCGCACCGCGCCGGCGCCGAGTCGACCGCGCAGCGCGGCCTCCAACGATTCCCAGTCCACCGGCGCGAGGAACGGCAGACGATCGGTTCGACGTCGCAGGATCGCGTCGGCGCGCCGCCGCTGCTCGTCCGTCACTGCGTTCGTGGGGGCGATGGTCACCCTGGCCAGGTGCGCGGGATTGTCCGGATCGGTAAACCGGTCGACCTCGGCGCTCCAGCCCGCGGCGGCCACCGCCACCCGAAGGTGTTCGAGCGCACCGCCGCAGCCGATGTGGGCCTCGCGCATCGATCGATCCGCGTGTACGACACGGGCCACATCGAGAAACAGGTCCAGCCGGGGGCCGTCGGCCACCCACCGCCAGGGCTGGGTGTTGTACAGCGACGGAGCGCGGCAGGCCAACCGGACCGCGTTCTCGATGACCTGGGTCTCTACCATGGTGTCCAACACGGCGCACCTCCGGTTTCTGTGCTGCCCCAATGTCGTTCGCTACCGGAGACATCTGGGGAGTGCGGTGCTATTATTAATGAATAATATCCTCGAAATAGCCAGAAGGCAACCGGACGAGAGGACGGACGGGGTGGGCGAGCAGCACGGAGACGAGGCCGGACGGCCGCACCGCGCGGCGCAGAACCGGCAGCGCCAACGAGTTTTTGAACTGGTGCGCGAGCATGGCGAACCGGTCGATGCGGCCGAACTCGCCGCGCGGCTTGCGCTGCACACGACGACGGTGCGTTTTCATCTCGACGCGTTGTGCGCCGAGGGACTGGTCAAGCGGACCCGGATCACGAGGACCGGTGTGGGCCGGCCCCGCACCGGCTACCGCGCGGTGCGCGAGCGACTGGATTATCGAATCCTGGCCGAGATCCTGGCCTTGGAACTCGGTGATACCGCCGATAAGAGGCGGCGCCGCGCCGAAGCCGCCGGCCGTCGCTGGGCCGAGCGGATCGCCGACGACGTCCCGCACGAAGACGCTGCGGGACAACGTGTTCCATCCGACGCGGCACCGAAGAAGGCCGCTGACGAGCGATCGGCGATGATCACGACGGTATTCGACAGGATGGGATTCGGTCCCGAGCCGGTTCCGGCACAAAAATCGACTCGCGACTATCAGCGGACGATCCGCCTGCACAGCTGCCCGGTCCGCGATCTGGCCCGTGATCACCCCGAGGTGGCGTGCGCGTTGCATCGCGGCCTGCTGCAGGGTCTGGCCGGCCCGACGAAGCCGGTCGGTTCGACTCCGGGGATGCACGTCGAGCTGGAGCCGTTCGTCGAACCCGAATTGTGCCTCGCGACGGTGATCGCGCATGACTGAGTTGTGTGTTCCCGTCGGCCAGGCGGACGCAGATCTGGTCGCCCGCGCGGACATCGAGGCGCTGTTGCGCCGGTTTTATGGCCGGGTGATGGTCGACGACACCCTCGCCGAACCCTTCTCGGAGTTGCGGAGCAAGGGCCTGGAGTCGCACATCCCGGTGATGGCCAACTTCTGGGAGACGGTGCTGTTCCGCGCCGGACTGTACCGCGGCAGCGCATTGCACGCCCACCGGCACGTCCATCAACGAATCCCGTTGGGCGACAGCCATTTCGTCCGCTGGCTGACCGTATGGAACGACACCGTCGATGAGATGTTCCGGGGGCCCATCGCCGAGCGCGCGAAGATCCAGGGCGCCCGGATCGCCTGGGCGATGCACCGACGGCTGACGGGCGCGGACTCGCCGGAACTCGACAGCCTGGTCCCGCGCTGAACGCCGAGGGGCGCACTACCGGCGAAAGAATTTGCGCCCCAGCCAGGCCGCCCGGTCGTATCTGCGGCCGGCGACGCGTTCCTTCATGGGAATGATGGCGTTGTCGGTGATCTTGATGTTCTCCGGGCAGACCTCGGTGCAGCATTTGGTGATGTTGCACAGTCCCAGTCCCTGCTGATCGTGGGCGAGGTCTCGTCGATCGGCGGTATCGAGGGGATGCATTTCCAGTTCGGCGAGGCGAATGAACATGCGTGGTCCCGCATACGCTCGCTTGTTGTCCTCGTGGTCACGGATCACGTGGCAGACGTTCTGGCACAGGAAGCATTCGATGCACTTGCGGAACTCCTGCGAGCGCTGGATGTCGACCTGGGCCATCCGGTACTCGCCGGGACCAAGATCCTTCGGCGGTGCAAAAGACGGTATCTCTCTGGCCTTTTCATAGTTGAACGAGACATCGGTGACGAGATCGCGAATTACCGGGAAGGCTCGCATCGGGGTGACGGTGACGGCTTCGTTCTCGGTGAAGCTCGACATGCGGGTCATGCACATCAACCGCGGGTAGCCGTTGATCTCCGCGGAGCACGACCCACATTTGCCCGCTTTGCAGTTCCAGCGCACTGCGAGGTCGGGAACTTGCGTGGCCTGCAGCCGGTGGATGATGTCAAGCACGACCTCGCCCTCGTTGACTTCGACGGAGAACTCGTGGAATTCGCCCCCGTGCTCGTCGCCGCGCCACACTCGAATATTCCCGTTGTAAGTCATCAAACGCCTCCGTCCCGTCAGTAGGCTATGCATCCAATCGGTCCCTGCCGCGCAGGAAATAGCCAGCGAGCCGACAACTTCCTTGAATCAAGGATTGTTGCCATCGCTTCCTCCAACTACGGCGGCAGGATTTTCCACTTCTGGTTCACCGTCAGGTAGCGAAGTCCGTCCGGGCCGGCGATGAACTGCGGACGCGCCCGACCTGGGAGCCATAACACGGCGCCGGGCGCCAGTTGGATCGTGTTCTTGGCGGTGGTGAGCCGGCCGCTGCCGGACAGCACGTGGATCATGGCGTCGACTTCGGTTCCGGGGGCGTCGATTTCGCCGTCGGGCGGCAGCGTGACAATGTTCCAGTCCAGGTGTTGTTCGCGCATGCCGGACCGCTTGGCCACTCGGGCGTCTTCGCGCAATCGGCCTGTCGGCAAGCCGGCATCGGCGGCCAGGACCGTCGATCGCATGCCGGACCTGGGCAGCCGCGCGTCGCCGAGTTCGTTGTCGGCCAGGGGTTTCGCGTTCTCGGTCATCGGCGCCCACTTCATCTGGTTTATACAACCGCACTTGTGTAAACTCTACGGCATGGCATATGTGATAGGGAAGCCATGCGTGGACGTGATGGACCGGGCCTGCGTCGAGGAGTGCCCGGTCGACTGCATCTACGAGGGTGGCCGGGCGCTGTACATTCATCCCGACGAGTGCGTGGATTGCGGGGCGTGCGAACCCGTTTGCCCCGTCGAGGCGATCTACTATGAGGATGACCTGCCCGAGGAGTTGCAGCCGTATCAGGCGGACAATGCGGCGTTCTTTTCCGAGACGCTGGAAGGCCGTGACGAGCCTCTGGGGTCGCCGGGCGGGGCCGCCAAGATCGGCCCGCTCGGCGTCGACACACCGCTGGTGGCCAGCCTGCCCAAGCAGGAACCCGAGCAAGCGTGAGCGCGGTCGTCATGCCGCGCGAGGGGCCACGGGGAATCTCGGGGTGAGCACCGCGGGCGTGCTGCTGCTCGTTGCCTCGTGACGCGAATCCCCGTCTCGCCCTCACATTCGCCCATACGCGACGGCCATCAACAGGAAGATCCCCGCGACCAGAAGAAACATCGTCGCCAACGGGTCGATCACATCGAAAATCATGGGATCGCCGTCAGCTGAGGCCCGCGAGGTGAACGCCGTAGGGGACGGCCTTCAGGAGGGTGACGCTGAGCGCGACACCGCTGGGCAGTGTGTAGGTGCGCTGCTCGCCGGGGCGCGCACCGGCGATGGCGGCGCCCAGCGGTGATCGGATCGAATAGACCTCCATGCCACCGTATTCGGCGCCGCGCACGCTGAACAGGAACGTTTCGACCTCGCCGGTGTCGTCGTAGCGGATGGTCAAAACCATGCCGGGCTCGGCGATCCCGTCATCGGGCGGGTCCTCACCGACGACCGCATCGACCAACAACTCATGGATCCGTCGGATGCGCACCTGCCACGCACGCTGGACGGCGATCGAATTCTCGTCATTGGCGCTACCGACGGCGTTGGTGTCACACAACTCCCGCAGCGTCGCCAATTCCCGCTGAAGCCGCTCGTAGGCCTGCGGTGAAATCCATGCGGGTTGAGTGCTGGTCATATCTTTTCCCTTCTTCTGACAGCGTTGGAGCGCGCCCGAGAACGTGCTCGCGGGCGAGGATTGGCGGAAGGCTTGCTTTCCGGGGTTAACGGGTGGCGTGACGCAGGGTCCGGTGCCGCGGGTCGAATTCGGCGAGAGCCTGGGGCTGCTTGCCGGTGGTGATCTGTTCGGCGAGCAGCCGCCCGGTCACCGGTCCATGTGCCAAACCCCACATGCCGTGCCCGCCGGCCACGTAGACGCCACGCGCCAGCTCACCGATCAGTGGCCGGCCGTCGGGGGTGACCGTGCAGGCACCGACCCACACATTGCTGCGCGCGGCCCAATCCACCCCGTCCAGCAGGGAACTGGCGTCGGTGGCGATGGCCTCCACCCGCTCGCGTGGGTGCGGCTGGTGGCGGCGACGGAATTCCAAGGCTCCTGAAACACGCAGCGCCCCTTTGTAGGGCGTGCACGCGACGCGAATGTCCGGCAGGTAGATCGGCGCCAGTATCGGGCGGTCCACCGGCACGGTGAACGAGTAGCCGCTCTGGGCCTGGACGGGGACGCGCAGCCAGCGGCCGGCCAGCCGCGACAACCGATCACCGGTGGCGATGACCGCGGCATCGGCGGTCAGCGGGTCGCCGCGGCGCGGGTGCACCACGGCCCCGTGATTCCAGCCGTGGACGTCGTCGACTTCCAGCCTGTGCATCGCCGCCCCGCGGGCCATCACCGAGCGGCCCAGGGCTTCGACGAACCGTCGCGGGTCGACGAACCGCTGTCCATTGATGTTCAGCCCCGCGGTGACTTCCGGGGAGGCCAGGGGCACTTGCTCGCGCAGCGCCGCGCCGGAGAGCGCGGTGACATACATTGGCTGTCCGGCGTTTTCGAGCTGCTGCAGCGATTCCAGCATGCGCTGCGCCTCTTTGGTGCTGCGAAACAGCGCGGTGATCGGCGCGTCGGTGACCGGTGCGTCGACCCCGTTGGCGATCAGCACGTCGAAGGCTTCGATGCAGTCCTCGTTGAGCGCCACGCCGGCGCGCAGGGCCCGCTGCGACGACGCACGCCGATGAGGCGGGGACAGCTGCATGAAAATGGCCCCCAGGTGCGCGCCGAGGGTTGACGGCAGCTGCGGCGGCACGGCCGGCTCGCGAACGGCCTGCCATTCGTCGCGCAGCACGCCGGCGGGCTGGAGCGGAAAAGTCAGTGCCGGGGCGATCCATCCCGCATTGCCCCATGACGCGCCCGCTGCAACGCCCGCGCGGTCGACCACCGTGACGTCGACACCACGTTCCTGGAGGAACCACGCCGTGGACAACCCGGCGACGCCGGCGCCCACGACGATCACGGATCTGGGCCCGCCGTCAATAGATTCGACGCCACCCATCGCGCACCTCCGCAACTGATCTTCTGACTGGTGAAGTCCATGGTGGTGTGGACGGGTGCCGCGGTGGTTGCCGGAATCCGACAATGCGGGACTGGGCCGTTGTGCCGAACCGACAACGCCGTTGTTGCCGTTACCTCATCGATGCCCAACCAGGTTGTCGAAGTCCCGTTGCCATCGGGCGTAGCGCGACCGGTCGAGGGCCACACGGACGACGCCGAACAAGCCCGCCGCCAACAAACTCATGGTGGACCAGGTCGCCACGGCGAACGCCACCCCCGCGTCGACAGCGGTCCGCGCCGCTGGGCGCACCGGGGCGCCCTTGCCATCGACCCAAATCTCAAACGCGTCACCGGACTTCACGTTCAACGGCGCGGAAACGTCGCCGGTGTGCTCGATCCCGTCGACCGACCATCGTGCAGGCACCGTCACCGTTGGGCTTTCGAGATCCCTGCGCGAGTGGCTGTCGCCGATGGACGTCGCGGTCACCTGCCGGCGAGCCTGCTCGGCGTGAACGCGGCTGCTGGACTCGTGGACGGCGGTGCCCACGGCAGCCCCGATGGGAACCCCCAGCAGCGAGATCGCGACGGCCAAGACCAACACCAGCGCCTCCACCCGGTCGCTGGCGCGTATCAGCGGGTTGTGCCCGAACAACCGCGAAGACAGTCCCCGCGGCAACGGCACTGTGAAGCTCTCCATGGCGGCGCCATCGTCCGGGTCGCCTGCGGGCCGAAGATGATCGGGACGGTGGGTGCTCATCGGGTGTTTCCTATCGACGGGTCGGCGCGGGCTTTGATCGCACACGGCAGCCGGAAACACGCCGCCACTGAAACCGGCCACGAGTGACAACCTCATGATGGCGGGCATGATCGCCACAGGGTTTGCCGAGCCAAGACAACCGGGCCGCGGCGCTTTGTCGGATCCCGACAGCCCCGTCGGTCAGTCGGTGTCGGTTGCCGCGAGCTCGATCATCATCGCCAGCCGCTTTCTGGCGTCGTCCAACGACAGGTTGGTGAGCTCGGCCATTTTGCGCAGCCGGTAACGGACGGTGTTCTCATGCACTCCCAGGCGTTCGCCGGCCTCGGTCGGGTCGCCCTGGGCCTGTAGCCACGCTCGCAGCGTGAGCACGTAGTCCGTGCCGTTGGCCTGATCGTGGCGGCGCAGTTCGGCCACCGGTCCGCGGGTCGGGGCGCGCCCTGAGCGTGCCGCGGCTCGCAGCCGCTGCAGCAGGATGTCGTCCCACGACTCGTCGTAGGCCGGCGGCGCGGCGGTCGGCGACATCTCGTGCAATGCCAGGCATTCGTCGGCCTCCTGGCGGGCGGCGGCGAGGTCCGCCAGCTCGGCCACACCGCTGATCCCGGCGATCACCGTCACCCGCTCGGGCAGGGCCGCGTGCAAAGTCATCACCCAGCGCCGCGCCGTCGCCGCGTCCTCGCCGGGGAGCACCGTGTAGACGATATTGCCCGCCAACGCGCTGCGCCCCGGCCGTGACCAGCCGAACCCCGTGGTGGCGCGCTCGAACGCCAACAGCAACGCCGCATCGCGGTCGGTCCCGACGAACGCCTGCACCGCGATCACGCGCAAACCGTTGTGCGCCAGGCCCAACCTGCTCGCCACCGTGGACGCGTCGGTCGCGCCCTCCAGCAATCGGATCACCAGCTCGGACTCGACCTGGCGCTCCAGGTCGGCGCTCGCGCGTGACCGCAGCAGGTGCAGGGCCACGGTGTGCGCGCCATCGGCCAGGGCCCCGCGCGCCGCGTCGTCCAGCGGCGCCGGGCATGCCACCCACACCGACCCGATCAGTTCCGCGCCGGATCGCACCGCAACCACCATGCGTCCGGTCAGACCCTGGTCAGGGGCCTCGGCGATAAACAGCGGCTCGTCGGAGACCGCCAGGTGAGCCAGCACCCCACGCGCCTCGAACAGCGCGCGCAGTGGTTCCGGCGTCTGCCGTCCAAGGATCGTCTCGACCCGTGCCGGGTCTGCATGTTGCTGCAGCCTCGAGTACGCCAACACCCGCAACAGACGGTCGTGGATGACGACGGCGCTACCGATCGCGTCTGCCAAACTATCGGCCAGCGCGAACAGATCGGTTGGGCCGCGCCCGGATTCCGTCTCGCGACCTTCCAGCACCAGGCCGTAGACCACCGCCGCGACCGCGCTCCATGACACCGCCTCGTCGATGACCATCACCGCGCCGACACCGGTGTCGCTGTCAAAGGTCACCGGCGCGTCACGGTCGCTCAGCACCACCACGATCGCGCGCGCCGACGCCGCCCAGCGCACCGCCTCGTCGTGGGAGCCGGCGCCGATGGCCAGCAAAACGTCGCCGACGACCGGCCGTTCGGTGGGCGGCTCGTGGACGACCACGCTGCGCAGCTCGGTCGAGCGGGGCACCGACGACCAACGCAACCGGACGCCATACCCACCCAGGACGTTCACCAGGCGGTCCAGTGTGATCATGCGCCAGCTCCAACGGTGTGCAGAAACGAGAGGTAGGTGCCTTGTATTGTGCCCCGGATCGCGAGCGGTAAGCCGATTGTGGCTGCGGAGTCGGAATTCGCAGCGGTCTACCGCGGGTTTCGGCCGGACCGCCCTAGGCGGTCAGCCGCAGTGAGGCAAGCCATCACGCCGCGCCAGTCGTCCGATGCGGTCCGTTCTGGTCAACGCGCCCGACGACGTCTAGACTTTTCACAATTTCATTTGTAAAAACATAGGGCGGGCATGTGCCGCGCGGGCCGCGATCAGCCACCGGCCGGCGATGGGCATCTGCGAAGAAAGGGCAGCGGCGCAATGAGTTTTCGCGACGACGGCAAGGTGTACCTCGAAGTCGGGGTCAACGAAGACGTCAGCAAGGATGAAAACCCGAATGTGCCCTACGGCGCCGAAGAGACGGCGCGCGACGTGGTCGAGTGCATTCAGCGCGGAGCCACCGCCGTCCAATTCCATGCCCGCTACGACGACGGCCGGCAGGCGTGGGCCGACGACGAGGTCTCCCGCACCATCTTGGCTGCCGCGGCCCGCGACGTTGACCCGTTGGCCTACCCGGGCTACGCCGGTAGCCTCGACCACATCTGGGCGCTGGCCGAGCACCCACCCGCCGGTGCGGGACTGCTGCTCGCGCCGTTCGACCCCGCCCAACATGTCAAGCGTGTGCTGTGGCAGGAGGACGAAAACCAGTTCAAGACGGTCGGTTCCGACGACTCGAACGGTTCGCAGCCGTCTTACCCGCCCGAACTCGACCGGTTCACCAAGCTGGGCCTGGTGCCCAGCATCGGTGTGTTCAACGACGTCGACTTGCGCTGGGTGATACTGGCGGGCCGCATCGGGATCTTGCGGCAACCGCTGAACATCAAGTTGTTCTTTTCCGATCGCTGGGTTTCCTATAACGATCCCGACCCCGATGTCCTCGATTACCTGGTCTCGCGCATCCCGAAGTGGATCGACCACGAGATCGTTGTCGTTCCGTATGCGATGAGCTCCGCCGAACGGCGCCAAGAGCTTTGGGAACATGCGCTCAACCGCGGGCTCGGCATCCGGGTGGGCATCGGGGATTGCCCGACGATATCGCGGACCACCACCAACGCCCAGCTGGTGGATCGCGCGGTCAACCTCGTGACCAAACGGGAACTCACGCCCGCCACGCAGGATGACGTACGCGCCCGCTTCGCCGCGGCCGAGGTGGACGAAAGCGAGTTGGTAAGGGTCGTCGTCAACCGGAACCGGTGTATGGGATGGGGCGTCTGCTACTCGCACGCGCCAGAGATCTACCAACCCGATGCCGAGGGATACTGTGTCGTCGTGAAGCCCCACGTCGACCCCAGCCTGCTGGAGAAGGCCCTCGAGGGCGCGGCGAGCTGCCCGGAACGGGCGATCCGCGTCGAAGTGTGACATCGCCTCGCGGCCGGACGATGCCCAGCGAGGATCACGGCGGGGATGTCACCGAGCGCTGCAGGAAAGGCGTGAGTATGTCGACGGGCAGTGGGAAAACCACGGTCGAATTCTGATCGGCGCCCAACTCCAAAAGTGTTTGCAGGTACCGGAGTTGAAGCGAGGCCGGATTCTTCGACAGGGTCTCGGCGGCCTGGCTCAGCTCGTCGGACGCCTGTAGTTCGCCGCGGGCGTTGATGACCTTGGCGCGGCGTTCACGCTCGGCTTCGGCCTCCCGGGCCATCGCCCGCTGCATGGATTCGGGGATCTCGACGTCCTTGATTTCCACGACCCGGACCTCGATCCCCCAGGGCCGGGTCTGCGCCTCGATGATGGTCCGAAGATCGTTGTTGAGGTCCTCGCGTTGCGCCAGCAGGGTGTCGAGGTCCGCGCGGCCCAGCAGCGAGCGCAGGGTGGTTTGCGCGATCTGTGAGGTGGCCACCGCGTAGTTCTCCACGGCGAGAATCGCTTTGAGGGGGTCGACAACCTGAAACATCACCACCGCATTGACCCGGGCGGGCACGTTGTCGCGGGTGATCACCTCCTGCGGCGGGATGGTCAATGTCACCACCCGCTGATCGACCCGAATCATCTTGTCCACCAGCGGAATCAACCACCGTGGGCCCGGCCCGTACAACGGGCGGGCATGGCCCATCCGGAACACCACGCCACGCTCATACTCGCGCACCACCGCAAGCGAAAGAAATGTCAGCACGACCACCAGCACCGCGATTGTCACCCCGGCCACCCACAACAGCGCGCTCACGTCGCCGCGTCCTTCTCCGGTCGGCCCGCGCCCCAGCGGGTCGAATAGCGGTCGACCGCGAGAGCCGCCTGGTCTTCCAGCGCGGAGCGGTGCGCCACGTGCCCGGGAGCGTTGGACGGGGTACGCCACAAATGGCCCGCCAGCGGCGTCCCCGCCGCCAGCGCGATGGCTATGACGCCGATCAGTACCAGCAGGTCGGCGGGGGAGTGCAGCCTGGCAAGCATCACCAGCGGCATCACCACCCCCAAAGCCGCTACGCAGCAAGCGATGCCGCGGTGAAAGCGTCCGGCTTCGGAATGCGGCCAGGGGTCGATCTCGCGGCTGATCTCGCGCCCGTGCTCCGAAGTCGTACAGGTCGATTTGACCGGGCAGCTGTTGCACACGCTGGGCTTGGCCCGGTAACGCATCACCCGGTGCTTCGGATCGAAGGAACTCGGCCACAGCCAGTGGTCCTCCGGGCACACCCACGCGTCATGGTCGGCGTGGTAACGGAATTGGCCGCTACGCCACTGCGCGGCGCGCTGCGACACGCGCCGTGCCATCGCGTCGACACCCCAGGCGGTGGCCACCAGTGCCAGTGCGTACCCGGCAACCAGCCATGCCGCGGCGGTGGGGGATGTCATCGTCAACCCTTCTGGGATGCAGCCGGAGTCGGGTCGAGTTCGGTGTAGAGCGGATGTTCGTGCAGCTCGTCGCTGGTCGGCGCGCGTCGGACGTTGCATATCGCGGTCCACGCGATCCAGACGAACGGCAAGACACCGCCGAGAATGAAGACGAAATCGCCAGGCAGCCGCAGCCATTCGATCAGCGAGTTGCCGGGACGGGTGAGGTAGCCCAGCGACCGCGCCTCGAAATACCCCGTGCTCACGGAGTGGTACAGCTGCAACACCCCCAGCGGCAGCAAGGTGGCGAACACCATCCAGGCCAGCCCGATGTTCATGCACCAGAAGGACAGCCGCGCCCACTTCTCCGGCCACTTGTCGGCCGGGATCGCGTAACGGAAGGCGAACATGGCCAGCCCGACGGCGAGCATGCCGTACACACCCATCATCGCTCCATGGGCGTGGTTGGCGGTCAGGGCGGTGCCGATCTGGTAGTAGGACACGATGGGCAGGTTGATCAGGAACCCGAAGATGCCCGCGCCCAAGAAGTTCCAGAATCCAACCGCCACCAGGAACATGACCGCCCAGCGATGCGGGAACGGTGTTTCGTGGCTTTGTTGGCGAGATCCCAGCTGCAGGAACGCCCAGGCCTCGACGGTCAGGAAGGTCAGCGGGATCACTTCGGCGGCGGAGAAGAACGCGCCCAGCGCCATGTGTTCCACGGGCGTGCCGGAGAAATACAGGTGGTGCATCGTCCCGATCACACCGCCGGCGGAGTACAGGATGATGTCGAGGAAGATCACTCCGAGCGCGATCCGCTCGCGCACCACCCCGAGCAGGACGAAGATGTAGGCCACCATCACGGTGGTGAACAGCTCGAGGAAGTCCTCCACCCACAGGTGGACCACCCAGAACCGCCAGAAGTCGGCCACCGAGTAGTGGGTGTCGTGGCCCGCCAACAGGCCCACGGCGTAGAAGGCCGGGATCGCCAGCCCGGTGAAGAAGAACATCCACGGCAGGTTCATCTTCGACTCGCCCTTGAGCTTGCCGCGGATGCCGCGCCAGATGATCGCGATCCACAGGAACAGGCCGACCGTCAGCAGGATCTGCCACAGCCGCGGCAGGTCGAGGAATTCCCACTGCTGGGAGAACAAGCCACCCGCGGGAATCACCCCGTAGATTGAGAGGGCCTCGCAGATCAATGAGCCGCCCACCACCAAGACGAGCGCGCCCAGCAGCCCGTACACCAGCCAACTCTGTCGTCGCGGTTCCCGACGGCTGATGAAGGGCACCAGGAAGATTCCCCCCGCCAGAAACGCGGCCGCCGTCCAAAACAGCGACAACTGCACGTGCCAGGTGCGGGCGAGGTTGAAGGGCAACAGCTTGGCCAGATCCAGCCCGTAGAACGCCGACAGGTCGGCGCGGTAGTGCTCGACGGCGCCACCCATCAGGGTCTGCGCCAAGAACAGCACCGAGACGATCGCGAAGATCCAGATCGCGGCGCGCTGCGAGGCGGTCAGTCCCACATCGCCGGGCTGGCGGAACGACAACGTGGATGCCTCCGCGCTGTGCCACCCGATCTTCTGGCTCCACCGCCCGTACACGGCGAACATGATGCCGGTCCCGCCCAGCAACGTGACCAGCGACAACACCGACCACACCACGATCGATGCGGTGGGCCCATTGTCGACCCGCGGCTCGGCCGGCCAGTTGTTGGTGTAGCTGTAACTGTGACCCGGACGCTCGGCCGCGGACGCCCACGCCGTCCACGCGAAAAACGCGGTGAGGTCATGGATGTCGGCCGTGCTGGTGATCATGCGCGGCAGCAACCCGTACTTGGTGGAGTTCTCGCCGAAGTAATCCGCGTAATGCTGTTGGAGATGGTCGAAGGCGGCCGCCTGCTTATCGGTGAACACCAACGTCTTGGTGTCGGCGTCGTAGCGGTTGGTGCGAAACTCGGCCACCACCCGTTCCTTCGCGTCAGCAGCCCCCTGTGCCCGCCATTGCGCGGCCACATCGTTGGTCGACATGCGCAGATATTCCGCGGTGTAGTCGGGACCGAGGTAAGCGCCATGTCCCAGCACCGACCCGTACTGCATCAGGCCGCGCGCCTGATAGAGCTCTTGGCCGCGGGTGATCTGGGCGCCGGTGAACAGCACCTTGCCCGACTCACTAACAACGTTGGCCGGCAACGGCATTGAGGCGGTGTAGGTCCGGTACACCAAGATTCCCATCACCAAGAACCCGAAGATCATCACCAGCGCCACGCCCTGAGCCCAGCCCTTGCCGATCAACGACGCGGCGGGTGCCGGTGTGGAAGGTCGTGACGGTGCTGATCGGATTGCCATGTGCCGGTGCGCTCCTCGGGCTGAGTGAGGGAGGGAAACGTGTCCGGGTAATTACACAATGGCGATTGTAGAAATTCACTATGAGCTGCATCACGCCCGAATGCGGGGCGCATGACCCCGGTTAGCCGGCTAGCGACCGCGTTTCGTGCCCGCCTGCTGGCAAACCCATCCATCGGGTATGCGGCCCGTGACGACGAACCGGGTGAGCTGCGCGCTCGTCGGCGCCGGCAAATCGTAGTCGGCGTGCAGATACACCACCGGCTCCTCTTTGAAGTTGTGCCCGTGCAGTTGGTCCAGCAGCTGGTTGCAGGTGGCGTCGAGCAGTGGACCGCCTGTCCGGTCGGCGAGCAGTCGCGTCAGGGCTTCCATCGTCCGCCATAGCTCGCCGTGTTCACGCATCATCACGAAGACGGGCATCATGATCCCCGCCTTGCGGATCGGCGGGAACAGGAAGGTCTCCTCCAGGTAGATGTGCCGGCGCAGCGCATCCATCGTCGCCCTCAGCAGCTCGGGTTGGCGGTCGCCGCCGTCGAGCTTTCCGACGAAAAGTTCTATGGCAGCAGCTATTTCGCGGTGTTGCCGCATGAGTTCGGCGGATAGCACCCGGTCGGGCATCACGTGCTCCTCTACGTCAATGTGCAGATCGGGGCAGGCCAGTTCCTAGAAGGCGGCAGGTCAAGCCGGTGGCTTTGCCGGCGACGAGGCAAGGTTCGGCTCCCGTTGCCCGACAGCGAGTCCCTGCTGTAAGCCCCCGATGAGCTGCTGCCGCTGGGCGGGGGCGCCGGCAGGGCTGGTCTGTGCGCAGCTGCAGCTGAGGCCGCCAAAGGGATTGGGGCCGTCGTCACCCGGATCCGGGTCGGCGCCGGCGTGTATCGGCGTCGATGCCCCGAGCGCCACGATGACCGCGGCGCACAGGTTTGTCAGGAGCGCCAAAGGTTTTCGGTTCGGCGGCCGGTGCGCAGACCGGTGTGGTGTGGGTGTGTCCATTGCGATTTCCTTCGGATTCGACGAGCTTGCGCTTCCCGGGACGGGCTGCGGACGGGGGCGCTGCATCATCCGGCCACTGGCGAATGCGGGATGAGCGAGACACGCAAACCGACGCGCTGAACCGCACCCTCGGACTCGCGACCGACCATGCCGCCCAGCGGCAGCTTGGACACGGTCGGGCCGGGGGACGGCGCCGCGGCCCATCCGCCCGGCATGGCGCTGGAGTGGAGGGCCTGCAGGGGCGTGACCGACGAAACGGTGGCGGCCCAACTCGGGGGCACGGACAACGTGCTCAGCGAGCTGGCTTGGCCCACGCCCGCCGCAACGCTGTGACCCAATCCCGCGACCGGCGGGAGATTGCCCAGACCCGCGGCGGCGCCCATACCGCTGATGCCCTCCACGCCGCCGGCGCCCTCGGCCCCCAAAATGGAACCGGCGCCCGCGTAGTCCAGTGCCAACCCCTGGTAGTCCAAACCGAGCCCCTGGTAATCCAAATCGAGCCCGTAGAGGTCTATGCCGATTCCTCCGGTGTCGGCGATCAGGCCGGCGCCGTCGGCGCCGAAACCCGCCGCCTCTCCCGCCAGCGCGCCCGTACCGCCGTCGAGCGCCGGCGCGGCGGCGAGTGTGGAGGCCAGTCCCGTCGCGGCGCCCGCGCCCGTGCTCGCGCTCTTCGTCGCGCCCTTGCCGGAGGCGTTGGTCAGACCCGACAGCGCGCTGAGCGGGGCGGTGGCCCCCGACGATCCCAGCGAAGCGCCCGTGCCCATCGCCGCCTGCGACAGCCCCGTGCTTGAGGACGAGCCGGGTGTCGAAAGGCCTTGCAGGGTTTGCGGCACAGAGGAGGCCCACTGCGTCGCCGTCGCGTGGGCGGTGCTGCCGGATTGCAGCGCCGCGTGGGTGACGGCGCCGATGTGGCCGGCGACGGCGGTCGAAGTCGCCGTTTGGGGCGGCGGCGACGCCACGGGCGAAAGCGCCGAGGCCGACGCCGAACTGGCGGCGTAGCCGTACATCGCGGTCGCGTCTTGCGCCCACATTTCGCTGTACTCGGCTTCGGTCGCCATGATCGCCGGCGTGTTCTGCCCAAAGATGTTCGTTTGGATCAGGGCCAGCAGCCGAATCCGATTGGCCGCGACCAGCGGAGGGGGGACCGTCATCGCGTACGCGGTTTCGAAGGCCGCCGCGGCGGCCGTGGCCTGGCCGGCGGCCTGCTGGCATTGCTCGGCGGTCGCCGTCATCCACGCGATGTAGGGCATGACCGCGGCCACCATCGACATCGATGCCGGCCCCGACCAGGACTCGTCGGTGAGGCCGGCGATCACGGCTTGGTAGCTGCCGGCGGCATCAGTCAGCTCGGCCGCCAGCGTCTCCCATCCCGCCGCGGCGGCCAGCAAACTTGCGGGACCGGGCCCCAAATACATCCGACCAGAGTTGATCTCCGGTGGTAACGCGCCAAAATCCATGCCTATCTCTGTCCCCTTGTCAGTTCTCTGGGCGGACCGTGCTGACGCCGCGGCGGTCGCACGCGACATCCGGTCACGCAATCGATGTGGTGATGAAAAGCCCGAGTCCCCAACGCATCACGCGACGCGACCTGGTGAGCCCGCATACCCGGGTTCGTTGGATTGACCTCGCTATTGCGCGAATTGGCACACCTGTTTCCCGGCAGCACCGGGGTGTGTGTGATGGCCACAACACGTCTGCTGAACGGCCCAGACGACGACCGATCAGCAGATGCCGGGGGCACCGGAGCTGATCGCGGCTAGCGTCTGATCCGCCGCGGGTGGGTATTGCGCGCCGGCGAGGTGACGCGCCCGATCAGCAACGGGCGACGCAGAACTGAATCAAAATATTGTGCCCGGCGGGACTGGACGCCGGCGCGCGTGCCGGCGTATCGACGCGCTGCTGGGACCAAATTATGCCGAGGGTGGGTGGGGCCGACGATCCGGATTGCCGAGGCGTCGAAAGAGCGAAAGTGCTTCCACGATCACGCTTTAACGCGACGCTCTTGAACGCCTTGTCGTCGTTCACCGTGGATCCGACGCCGAGGCGACGTACCGGAACCGACTCGTGGTCGGAGTGCATGGGGTTGGAAAGCGGGCTGGCCGACGAGGCGGCCGCCTCCGGCGGCGAGGCGTTGGCGGCCATTTCGGCTCGCAAAGCCCCGCAACCGAGTACAGCTGCAACGAGTGCCAGCGCAGCAACGATGGCCAACGCGGGTTGCCGTCGCGGCCACCGTGAAAGCAGTCCAACTCCGAAATTCACAGTGCCATGCACTCTACCAGCCGCGATACATCGACAGGCAACGCGTCACGTCCAGCAAAACCCCGATCGGGCGCCCCCGTCAGACCATCCGCGGTCCGCCGAAACCCGGAACCGCGCCCACCGGGATCAGCGCCAGCGCGATGACGAGAAGGATGAACAGCCGCACCGTCTTTGGTGTGGGTCGCCGATCGATCTCGGGCCTGCGCGCCGCGAAAAGGAGGAAGACGATCGCGACGTCGAGCGCTACGATCGTCAGCCAACGGGTCCAGTCGAAGCCGGTCAGAAAGACCGGGATGACCAGCAGCAGACCGGTGATCACCCAGGGAGTTCGCCCGCGCAAGGCGTCGACGAACGCGCGCAGCGGGACGCCCGAAAGGGCGCTGAGACCCCACACCGTCACCGCGGCGGCACCGGCGCCGAAGAACAGTGAGACGGTGAGGCCGAGCGCGCCGATGTGGCCGACGGTTCGGATGGCGTCCGCGATTCCGTTGGCGTAGTTGGGCATCACATTGCGGCACACCCAGTCGTGGTAATCGGTTTGATTCGGTTGTCCCGCAAGCACGTAGTGCATCAGCGTCGCAGGCGATGTGACCGTGGCAAAGGGGTTGGGCACCGGGTGATGTGGCACCGCCGCGCACAGTTGAGGGGCGATGTCGTGGCGACCGAACGCCGCCACGGCAGCCGTGGTGAGGACTCCCGGCAGCACGGCCAGGAGCATGCCACGGCGCCAGGTGGTTTCCAGGGCCCCGCCGAGGACGATGATTGCCAGGAATGCCCCCAACGCGAACTGCAGCCCTATCGCCTCGTGCACCAGCGTCAAGGCGGCGATGACGGCGCCGTAGGCGGCGCACCATACAGTCGCGACGGGCCGGGATCGTGTGAGCGCCAACGCCGAGCTGAACGCCGCGAGGGCCGCCCCACCGAACAGGTCCGGCCGAGCCGAGAACGCCGCGAACGGGACACCGAATGGCAACAGCGGCAAAACCGCCGCGACCATCAGTCTGCGTTCAGACCGATGGCGACCCGAGACCACCACACCGGCGACCGTTGCCAGCCCGCCCAAATAGACCAGCGTGGACAGCCACCGCAGACCGAGCGTGGCCGCGAAGTAGTGGTTCGGGGCCAACCGGACCAGTTCACCGGCGAGCCCGCGGCGGACGAAGCCATGCGTGTAGTCGGCCGTGTAATACGACATCCAGTACACGTCGAGGGGAACGACCTTGATCGCGAACCACAGCACGGCCGCCGCCCACGCCGCGATCGCGACGGCGACACCCACGTGAAGGCGACGCGCGCGTTGATCGGCCTCGAGGGCGAGGTCCACCGTCACGACCCGTCCCCATAGACCGTGGTGGCGGACAAACGCAGGTCGGCCAGCGCGTCGCACGCGAGCTCGCTCGTGGCCGCGGTGATGGGGTGGGCGCCGCTGTGGTAGCCGACGATGGTGAGAAATCGGCTGCCGTTGACCGTTCCTGTGCCGCAGAACAATTGGCCGTGTGTTTGCTCGATGCGCGACCGGGTGATGCCCTGCTCGGCCAGCCGCATCGAGAACTCGGTGGCGTCCGCACCGTCGATGCGGCCGACGGCGGCATCGAGGCTGCCGAGGTTGGAGCAGCCCACCGGCAGCTGGCCGGCCGACATGGCGATGCCCTCGGCGCGACGCACCAGCCATCGTGGCGTGAACGGAATGAGTGGCAATCCGGCGAGCATCTCGTTGGGTTGGCGAACCAAAGACGCCAACAGCTCTTTGACATCCGCACGCACGCCGCTCAAGTCGCCGGCCACGGTGTGGGCGTCGACGGTGAGCGTGATCGAGGTCAGCGCGTTGGCGCGGTCGTCATCGGCGGTGCGATCGCTGACCGGAAGCACCACCGTCACGGAGTTTTCGCCGGGGAGCACCCTGCCCATCCGGTGCGCCAGGCGAGCGGCGAACGCGACGCACAGCGTGTTGCTGCTCCCGCCGAGGCTGCGCGCACGTGCCTCCCATGCCGCGGCGTCGGTTTGAATCGTCACCGACCCGAATCCGTTCTGGCGCTGGCCCATTGGGCCGGACGCCCGAGGTGCGCGCGTTTGCGGCTGCGCCTGTCGATCCGCCGCGGCCTTGATCAGTATCGCCAGCGTCGCGATCAGCGCCCGGACGGCCGCCGGCAGGCTGAGAACGGCGTGGGACAGGTCCTCACGAATCGCGCGCCACCGGCCACGCGAATTCGGCTGTGGGTAGCCGCGATTGCGCGGTTCTCCCTTGACCGCTTCGGTGATGGCCGCTGCCATCGCGAGGCCGTCGACTACGCAGTGTGACGCCACCAGGGTGACCGCCGCCCCACCGTCGTCCAACGGCAGCACGCCGAGGTGAAATGTCGGGCCGTGCTCGGGGTCGACGCGCACCCGCGCGCGTCTTTCGATCCACGCGCCGATCTCGCTCCGGGGGCGCGGCGGTTCGCACGCGATGTCCGGTGAGCGGCTGTCGGCCACCCAGCGGTGGCGCCCGAACGGCAGCGGCGAACGCTCGATCCGGCGCCCGAGCAGACCGGCACCGAGACTGTCTCTGAAGGACCGCAATTCGTCGATATCGACGGCGCGGTCATAGACCCATGTGCATTGCACCGTGCTGCCTTGACCGGTGGCGCGCAGCCGCAGAAACGCGGCCTGGTCCAACAGTGCCAGCCTCGTCACTAGCACCCCGCCTCGGCCGCGGCGCGATATCCGCGCACCGCCACCGGCGCGAACACCGCGACCAGGACGCCGGCCCACAGGGCGGCCTGCCACAGCGGCGAGAGCACCGGCCCGCCCTCTGCGAGCGCGCGCATCGCCTCGATCGTCGGTGATATGGGCGAAAAACGGACCACCGGTTGCAGCCAGCCCGGAAAGACCCCGGCGGGCGCGACACCGGTGTTGAGGAACAGCAGCAGCACGCATCCCGCACCCAGCCAGGTCACCATGGCTTTGCCGTCCGCGCGGGCGGCGATCGCGATCACCAACGTCGCCATCCCGGCCGAAATCGCCACGGGTACCAGCACAAAGGCCAGCGCCGCGATCCAGCCGTAGCTGAATCGCAGCCCCAGGGCGACACCGAAGATGGTAAGCACAACGGCGGACGCGGTGGTGCGGGCGGCCTCGGCGACCAGCCGGCCCGCCACCGTGCTGGCCCGATGCACCGGCTGCACCCACAACCTCGTCAGTACGCCCGACTCTCGTTCCGCCGGCAAAGCCAAACCGGCGCCAAGGGTTCCGAACACGGCGCCCACCACCGCACACATGGGAACCAGCCCGTACAGGCTGTCGTGTCCCGTGACGGCCAGAACGGCTTTGCCGATCAGCAATTTGTAGACGATGAGGAGGAAGGCCGGGAACAACAGGGCCTGCACCGCGACGATCGGGTCGCGCCGCCAGCGGCGCAGGAGCCGGCCGGCCTCCGAAGCGCTGTGACTGACGAAGGCCGTCAGTGACGGCGCATACGAAACCCGTTGCGTCGCATGGGTAGCCACTGCTCCCCGCGACGGCCGCGCGGACGCATCCCGCGCCTGCCGAGCGCCCTGAGACGGGATCCGGACCGTGCGGGGCGCCCGGGGGCGTCCGCCGCCGACGCGTCGCTGCATCCGCACCGCCAAAACGCCGAACAACGCCAGCAGCCCCAGGCACCACGCCGATGCCACCGCCAGGTCCCTACCCGTTGCGTGACCGGCGGCCAGTCCGCGCAACGTGTCGGTGACCCGGGAGACCGGCTGGTGACGGACGAACGGGCCCAGCCAGGCCGGAAACGACTCCGCGGGAGCGATACCCGTGGACAACAGGACCAGCACCAGCTGGGGCAGCAGCAGCAATTGGCTCGACGATTCGACGGAGCCGACCCGCGAGCCGAGGGCGTCGGCGCCGAGGCACACCGCCATCGCGAACGCCACGACGATGATCACGAACAGGCCCGTGTCGCCCGGACCGCCGGCCATCCGGAAGCCGAGCGACCACCCGACGGCGACAGCGGCGACGAGCGCGACGACCGAGCGTATCAAGCAATAGAGCATCCGCGCGGCCAGCGGCACCGCCGCGGGAACCGGCAAAGTCTTGAGACGAGACCCGAAGCCGGAGAGCCGGTCTCGTGCGGCACGGTCGGCGGTCGTCATCGCCCCGAACAGCATCGCCTGCACGATGACCACCGGCAGGACATATTGCGGATAGGTCATCGAGCCGGGATGGATCAGGCTGCCCAACACCAAGGTGAATCCCAGGAAGCAACCCACGGGCGCCAGCGCCGCGAACAGCAGGTCGGCATCGCGCCGGGAGCCGGAAAGTGTGCGCAAGGTGAGTGCCGCCAAGGCACTCATGCCGAGACCTCGGTCGGCGGAGACAATTCCGCGTCACGCATCGGTGTTCAGCCCGGCGTCGGCCACCCGGGTGAACTCGGCGCGCAACGTCTCGACGTAGCGGGAGACCGACCTACGCGCGACGTCAGTGCCGGGGTAAGCGACCACCAGCTGCGTTTTGTCGTGCATGCGATTGACCCACATGCACACCGTCTCCGACAGCCTGTTATCGCCCCACACCCCGGCACGCAGACCGTCGAAGTAGTCGCCGAACGGCAACTTGCGAATATCGATGTACGACAGCATCGGGACCGGACGGTCCGGAACCTCGATGGGGCCCGACGATCCGTCCGGCGACTCGAGCAAGTGGTAGTACGGCACGGCACCCAGGGCCGTGTTTGCATCGAACGATGCCTGGGCGGCGCTGACGACCTCGTCGAACGAAGCGCCGGCGGTCGGAATTGCCAACGGGACAAAACTGGCCAACCATCCGACCGCGGTGGCGTGGGCGGGATCCCGCCGGTTGTCGAACGGGGTGAGGCCGAAATACGTTGCGGCGCCCGTCAACCGGTGCTCGGTCAGGGCGGCGCAGGCGAACACGCCACCGCTGAAACGCGCGCCCGCGGCGCGGCACGCCGCTTCGAACCGCCGTCCCTGGTCGTCATCGATCAGGTCGAACACGTCGATGGCCCCTGGGGTATCGGCGGCCGCCTCGCCAAGTTCCAGCGGAAATTTCGGCAGCGCCCCGTTGTTCGCCGCGAGAAAGGCTCGCCACGAACGGATCTCGGGTGATTCTTCGGTCAGGCCCCTGGTGTACGCATGCTGATTCGCGCTGTATTCGCGATGGCTGGCGGCGGGTGCCAGCGGACACTGTGCCTGCTGCAACGCGCTGAAATACATCGTCTGGATGTCGAGGAAGATCACCCCGGCCGACATACCGTCGGCACGCAGGTGGTCGACGGCGATCAGGACCGTGAACCGGTCATCACCCTGGATGACGCCGAAGGTGAAGCAGTCCCATTGCAGGGGATCGGGCGTGTCGAGCAGGAGTTTGCGGATCTGCGGTGGTCCCATCTTTCCGAGATCCGTTGGCGCCAAAGTGATGACCTCCGGCTCGGCAATGACGTAGCGAAGGACCTCGTCGTCGTCACCGAAGGCGAACCGGTCGTGGTAGGTGTCGTGCCGCCGCAGGTGCGCATTCACGGCGTAGGTCATCGCATCGATATCACAGACACCGCTGATTTCCCAGGCCCCAATGCACAACCGTGGGATATCACGACCCCGGCTGACCTGGCGTCGGTAGTATCGAAGATGCTGCGACTGCTGATAACTCACCGGCGCCGGATGGTATTGCGCTTCGGCAACACGCCGGTAGGTGGTCGCGGTGGGGTACCAGGATACGACGGTGCCCTCGGCCGTCCAGTCCTCAACCGTTCCCAAGAACATGCGCTACCTTTCGTCCGTCAGCTGGTGACGCCAGTTCGGATGACCTTAATGGCACAGCGCATGAGTTGCTGAACAAGTTGAGGACCCGAGGAGCCCCGTTACGCGGGCCTCCCGATCGCCGCACCGCCGGATGCGTCGACCAATGCGCGCGAGGGATTAAGTTCACCGTGATGTGAGTTGGCGGCCCGCATGTTGTCAAGCGGCGCAAAGTCATGACTCGCCGGCGCACCCGCGGCGCAATCATAGAATTCCCCTCTCGGGCCCGAGCAATCTCTCAGGAACTTCTGACAACCCATGGTGTGCCCGTGTGAGGTAGTCAAAGACAGGGAGCCCAATTAAATCGCGCGGTTAACACAGAACCGTTGGCCGAACAAGCATTTCTCTCGACGCGATGACCCAATCTGTCGATTCCCACCCACAGAGCGGCGCTGTCTCGGCATGGCCACCCGAGACGATGCTGGGCCTGCCGAAACGGCGCTTCGGTTACCATATCGTGATGTATGGCCGTATTGGAATAGTGTCAGCAAAACCTTTCTTGCACCGGTGAGTCGGGCAAACAATCACACGATCCGCATAAGTTCCCCGGCGCTGCATCACATGCTCCCGTTGATGCGAAGCCTCGCATGGGATTCGGGCCGATTCCCGACTCCGGCAGCAAACTGCGGCCAACCGGGAATCCGGTCAATAGGGGGCGCCGCGGGCTTCCTCACATCTGAGAACGCATCGTTCCCCTATGCCCCTCAAGGCATTCGACGAGCCCAGGCCCAGGTCGTTTTGGCAGCGCACTGACACTTTGACGGCTTTGACGCCGGGTTACGCGCAGACAAACAGCCGGGGATCATCGATGATGGTTCGGACACTCCCTCGTTCCCCTCCCGCGAGATTCGTACAGAAGGGACGTTGACGATGCCCGATGAGCTCCGGGGGCCGGCCAGGTTGTTCGATGCCCTGACCACCAAGGGCACCGCCTTCACCGAGGACGAGCGACGGCGATTGGGCCTGATGGGTCTGCTGCCGACGACCGTCAAGACCCTCGAGCAACAGGCCGAGCACTGCTGGCACGAATTCTCCACGCGCCGCGACGATCTCGACAAACACATCTATCTGCGGGAGTTGCAGGACCGCAACGAGACGTTGTTCTACCGGGTTTTGCTCGACCACATCCCCGAGGCTCTGCCGATCGTCTACACGCCCACGGTGGGGGAGGCCTGCCAGCGTTTCAGCGAGATCTACCGCCGGCCGCGGGGATTGTTCGTGTCCTACGCCGAGGGGGACTGCCTGGACGAGGTGCTCAACAATCGGCCCCAGCGCGAGGTCGACGTGATCGTGGTGACCGACGGGCAGCGGATCCTCGGCCTGGGCGATCAGGGCATCGGCGGCATGGGCATCCCGATCGGAAAGCTGTCCCTCTACACCCTCATTGGCGGCATCGACCCCGCTCGCACACTGCCGATCGTGCTCGATGTGGGAACCGACAACAGCGAGCTGCTTGATGACCCTCGGTACCTGGGATGGCGGCACCGACGCGTCGACGACGACGATTACTACGCGTTCATCGACAAGTTCGTCGCCGCGGTACGCAGGCAGCTACCCCATGTGCTGCTGCAGTGGGAGGACTTCGCGTCCACACATGCGCAGCCGATCCTCGCTCGCTACCGCGACGAACTCCTTACCTTCAATGACGACATCCAGGGGACCGCCGCCGTCACCCTTGGGGCGCTGCACGGTGCCGCCAAGGTCGCGGGACGCCCCCTGTCGCAGCAACAGGTTGTCATGCTCGGCGCCGGCTCGGCCGGCATCGGTGTGCTCGACATGATTCGCCGCCAAATGGTGAACGAGGGATTGTCCGAAGGCGCTGCCTCGGAGCGCATCTGGGTCGTCGACGTGGAAGGGCTGCTCACCGATGACCGCACCGATCTGTCCGCCGCGCAGCGCGGGTTTGCTCAGCCGGCCGCGCGGGTGGCGGGCTGGGGCGTGTCCGGGCGCGCCCGGCTCGCCGATGTCGTCCACCGTGTCGACGTCGGCGTGCTGCTCGGCTTGTCCACCGCCGCGGGCGCGTTCACCGAAGCGATCGTGCGGGAACTCGCGGGCAAGACCGACCGACCTATCATCTTCCCGCTGTCCAACCCGACGAGCCGGGCCGAGGCGCACCCGGCGGAGTTGGATCGGTGGACCGACGGGCGCGCCCTGATCGCCACCGGATCGCCCTTCGCGCCGCTGCGCCGCGACGGGCTGGAACGCCCTGTCGCCCAATGCAATAACGTCTATATTTTCCCCGCGATGGGTTTGGCCGTCACGGCGGCCCAGGCGACCCGGGTCACCGACGAGATGATGCGCGTCGCCGCGGAGACGTTGGGCGAGGCGTCGCCCGCCCTCACGGACCCCGACCGGCCGTTGCTGCCCGCGTGGTCGGACGTGCCCGATGTCGCCGTCCGCATCGCGCACGCGGTCGCCATGCAGGCCGTGGTGGACGGCGTCGCCCCGACGCGCAGCGACGCGGAGCTCGCCGACCGTATCGCCGAGGTGCGTTGGCGCCCGGAATATCCCACCGCCGCGAGTCAGTGAACACCGGCCGTCAGTAGACGTCGCGCACGTACCGGTGATTCTTGATCAGCTCGTTGACATAGGCGTGGGCGGCCTCGGCCTCCATCGCGCCGGCGTGGGCCACCAGCGCTCGCAACGCCTCGTCGACGTCCTTGGCCATTCGCTCGGCGTCGCCACACACATACACGTGCGCACCCTCTTCGAGCCAGCCGAAGATTTCCGCGGCGTTCTCCCACATGCGGTGCTGCACATACTGTTTCGTGGCATCCTCGTTTCCGTCGCGGGAGAACGCCAGGTCGAGTCGCGTGAGCACGCCCGATTCCCGGAAGCCGTGCAGTTCGTCGGCGTAGAGGAAGTCCAGCGCCCGATTCCGCGCGCCGAAGAACAGCCACGCCCGGCCCGGCGCCCCGGTCGCCTGCCGTTCCTGCAGAAAGCCGCGGAACGGCGCAATGCCGGTCCCCGGACCGACCATGATGATCGGGACGTCAGCGCCGGGCAGGCGGAAGGAGTGATTCGGTCGCAGGTGCACGCGTGCCGTCTCGCTGCGGTCGGCCAGGAAGGTCGAGGCCACCCCGCCATACCGGCGCCCACGGGCGGTGTACCGCACCGTCGCGACCGTCAAATGCGCGCGATCGGGATGGACCACCGGGCTCGACGCGATCGAATAGTCACGGAATTGCAAGGGACGCAAGGCGTCCACGAGTTCGTCCACACTGAGCTCGCCCAGCCTGATCAGGTCGAGCACGTCCCTGCCGTACAACCACGTGCCAGGCTTCGCGGTTCCGTCACCGGCGAGGGCGGCGACCGCGTCGGCATCCCCGGCGCGGGATGCCACCAGCGCCCGCAGCGCCCGCGACGGAGCCCGAATATCCAGGTGGTGGGCCAGCAGGACGCCGAGCGGCTCGTCGTAGCCGGCCACCGCATGGTCGGGGCCCGCATCGAGTTCGGCGAGCACTGCGTCGACCAAGTCGGGGTCGTTGGCGACATGCACCGCGATCGAATCGCCGGCGCTGTAGGCGATTCCGGCACCGGTGAGGTCCAACTCGTAGTGACGAACCTCCTTCTCCGAACCCGGCGCGCTGAGCAGCCGGTTCACGACTATCGGTGCCTCAAAACGCTGATGGTGATCCCGGCCCGGCGGGGGAGGAGCGGCCGTTGCCTCCTTGGCAACCGTCGCGACACGCGGTCCCGCATGAGCGCGGTCGGCGGCCAGCAGCTTGACCAGGTCGCCCGTCCACGCCGTCGCGAGTTGCTGGTAGGCGCCGTCCACATCGACACGCGCGGTCAGCCTGACCGCTCCCAGCGCTTCCAGGCGCTCGTCGAGGAGCCGGCCGGCATTGCAGAACAGTTCGTAACTGCTGTCGCCGAGCGCCAGCACGGCGAACTTCAAATGGTCGAGCCGGCCGGCGCTTTCGGCGCTGATCGCCTCCCAGAACAACGCGGCGCTGTCGGGGAACTCGCCGTCGCCGAACGTCGAGGTGACCACGATGAAATGGCTCGCCGATTGCAGGTCGGCGATTTCGACCTGGTTGAGTTCCACCGCTTCCGATTCGATGCCCATGGCTTCCTGGACGGCCTCGGCGAACGACATGGCCGCGTCTTCGGCGTTACCCATGTCGGTGCCGTAGCCCACGATCAGTGAAAACTTCGGTTGGGCGGTCATGGTCGCTTCCTCTGTGTGCGCGGACCTGTGTCGCTGACCGGGCGGGAGCGCCGCCCGACCCAGGGCTAGCGTAGGATAGCCTAACCTAACTGACACGGGAGGTTGCTCACATGCGCACCGCGATTCACCATCCGCTGATATCGGGGATGGACATCCGCCGGGAGCTTCCGGTGCATGAGTCCAGCCGTCGCCTGCGCGCACTCTTTCCCGGGTGTCCCTTGGTGTATGGCATCGCCGTGCTCGACGATGTCTCGCGACAGCGCTGGTGGCCTCTCGATTCACAGCGGACCGACACATTGCTGCAGGCGATGTTCGACGATGCCGCGAAAAACATCGGTCCCCACGCCGCCGCGCGGCAACTGGTGGCCAGCCTCATCCACGAGATCATCGGCCGGATGCTGCCGCTGGTGCTGCTGGAAGGAAGAGCCTGGGACGCCGGCCTGGAAAATCTCTGGCTGCACCGCGATCGCGACGGTGCAATTGATTGGGCCGCCGTGGTGGACCCCACGCTGCGCGTGCTGCCCGACGATCCCTGCGCGGCCGCGCGCAGTGGCGATGCCTTCGGGCGGCGCCCGCGCCGAGAGGGCGTGCTCACGCTGCCGAACGAAGCGGCACTGGCGATTTGGGTGGCGCATCGCTGCCACCGAAGCCTGTCACGGCTGTTCGACTCCGTGCACGCAATCAGCAACGGCGCCGTCGCGGTCACGGCGATGTGGCACATCGTGGGGTCGGCGATCATCGGGGTGGCCGCTCAGATCCCGCGCCCGGCGCCCGTGGACGACCATGTGATCACCCGCCGAAGCCAGGCCATCCTCGATGCGATGGTCGGATTCGGGCTGCCGGTACGCCGATCACGCCGCGCGACAGCGCCTTTGGTCGCCGCACACGCCGGCTCAATCTGACACGGGCGGTCCCGACGAATGCCGGAAGGCCGACGTCTTTGGTGGTCGATACCAACTTCGATGTTCCACTTGAACCACATACATACCGTGTGTATGTTAATACATACTGTATGTATGTGGAGGTGGGATCATGAGTGCCGTGCTCGAGGCCATAGCGGAAGAACGTAGGACCGTTTTGGAGCTTTGCTCGCAGATGCCGGATTCGATGTGGGCCAAGGACAGTGGATGTTCGGGTTGGTCGGTGCAAGATCTCGTGTCCCATATGGCGTGCAGCTTCTGGTTGGCGGTCGACCCATCGGCCCTGCCCGATCCCGGCGATTTGCCGGCCGAGCGCGCGGCGGACATCTATGTCGAGTCGCGACGCTCGATGACCCCCCAAGAGGTCGTGGCCGACTACGAATCGGTGAGCGCGCGGGGTCTAGAGGTGCTCGCCGCCGTCGAAGGTCAGGACGTCGACATTCCGATAGGCGATGTCGGCACCTATCCGGCGTCGGTCGTGCCGACAACCTTCGTCTTCGAAGCCTTCGTCCACATCCGGTACGACCTTTTTCCTCCGGATGGGCCGCTGCAAGGTGCACCGCCGCCCGTCGACCAGCTACGGCTCGCGCCCACCCTCGACTGGATCGAAGCGGCCCTGCCGCAGCAGAACACGAGTCTGCTCAACGAGTTACAGACAGGCGTGGAGCTTCGCCTCGACGGCCTGTGCCCTCGGATCCTCCGCATCGGCGACCACGACGATGTCGCCACGCACATCACGTCTGATTCGCAAGCTTTCGTGCGGTGGGTTACCCAGCGCGGTACCTGGGAAAGCTTGGGCGTTCAAGCCGAGGGGGATCCATCGACTCTGAACGTGATTCGCCGGCTCAGGGTGTTTTGAGTCCACCGCCGACCTCGACGCTACGCCGTCGGGCGGGACATCCCACGACCTCCGCGCGGTATGTATGAGAATGCACACGTGAGAGGCGGGGATTGATGGCGACGGGCGGTCGTCGCACACAGGCAGAGCGCGCGGCCGGCACGCGTGAAGCGCTGGTCGCTGCCGCCCGGCCGTTGTTTGCGTCGTTGGGGTTTGCCGACGCATCCCTGGAAACGATCGTTCGCAACGCGGGGGTGACCCGCGGCGCCCTGTATCACCATTTCGCCGACAAGACAGAGCTGTTCGCGGCGGTGTTCGAGCAGGTGGAGGGGGAGATGGCCGCCCGAATGGGAGACGCCGTCGCGGCTGCGGGGCACGGCGATCCCGTCGAGATCATGCGGCTGTGCGCCGCCCTGTGGTTGGACGCGTGCGCCGATCCCGAGATTCAACGCATCGTTTTGCTCGAGGCGCTGGCGGTGCTGGGATGGGAACGCTGGAGCGACATCGGGCACCGATACAACATTGGATTTGTCACGGCGCTGCTGACCGAGGCCATTGAGTCGGGCAGCATCCCGCGCCAGCCGATCGAGGCGACGGCCCTGACCATCATGGGGGCGCTGCGCGAAGCAACGCTCTACATCGCACGTGCGGACGATTACCACCAGGCGCGGGCGGACGCCGGCGTGGTGATGGACAGACTCCTTAGCGCGTTGCGCACCAACGCGATTGGCTAGTCTGTCGCCACGTGCGGCGGGTCGTAGACGACCGGGAAAACGAGTTCCCCGAACGAACGTTTGGCGGCCGCACGTGACCGCGGGCCTATCAACCGGCTTCACGTGGAGCGACGGCTGTCAACGGGCCCGGCCCCACATGGTATGTTCGCCCACGTGAACATCGGCGTGCGCGCGTATTGGCGCTTTATCGAGGCTCCGGGCGGAGCCGGCGATGAGGCGTCTGGTTGACGCACCCGCACGACTGAGACCCGGAGCCCAGCAGTGACCACACGGTCGCTGCTTTTCGCTTTTCAGGGCATCGGGAACCAGCGGGCGTGCCCTGGCAGCCAACACAGAAAGACACACCCACCATGTCCCTCACCGACGTCACCACAGCTGTCGACACGTCCGACCATCGGATCGTCTCGTTCCGAGAACTCTCGGCTCCGGCCGCGATCCGCACCGAACTGCCACTGACACCCGCGCGCGCCGAGCCCGTCCAGCGCGACCGCGACGAGGTGTCGGCAATCCTGGCCGGCCACGACGACCGCCTGCTCATCGTCGTCGGCCCCTGCTCGGTGCACGATCCCGTCGCGGCCCTCGACTACGCACGCCGGCTCTCCCCGCTTGCGACCCGGTACGCCGAACGGCTGAAGATCGTGATGCGGGTCTACTTCGAAAAGCCGCGCACCACCGTCGGGTGGAAGGGGCTCATCAACGACCCCGCCATGGACGGCAGCTTCGACGTGGAACGGGGGATCCGCACCGCACGAGGGTTGCTGCTCGACATCATCGACGTCGGCCTCCCGGTGGGCTGCGAATTCTTGGAGCCCACCAGCCCGCAGTACATCGCCGACGCCGTCGCCTGGGGCGCCATCGGCGCGCGGACCACCGAGTCGCAGGTGCACCGCCAGTTGGCATCGGGGCTGTCGATGCCGATCGGATTCAAGAACGGCACCGATGGCAACATCCAAGTCGCCATCGACGGCGTCAAAGCCGCGGCGGCGCCCCACAATTTCTTCGGAACCGACGACGTGGGCCGCGCGGCCGTCGTCGAGACCATGGGCAATCCCGACTGCCACGTGATCCTGCGGGGCGGTACCGCCGGCCCGAATTACGATGCGGCCTCGGTGGTCACGTCCATCGAACGGCTGCGCGGGGTCGGGCTTTCCGAGCTGGTCATGATCGACTGCTCACACGCCAACTCCGCCAAAGACCACGTGCGACAGGCCGAGGTCGCCGCCGAGGTGACCGCGCGCATCGCGGCGGGCGAGCGCGGCATCGCCGGCCTGATGCTGGAGAGCTTTTTGGTGGCCGGCGCCCAATCGCTCAGCGGCGAACTGACATACGGCCAATCCGTCACCGACGCCTGCATGGACTTCGCGACCACGGCGGAATTGCTGGCGAAGCTTTACGCGGCGATGGGTGATCGCGGGTAGGTGGCCCTGAGGCGGACAAGGCCGCGCCGAGTGTGGGGCCCAGGTACGGATTTCGTTCGGCCATATCCCACACACTCGGTGAACCCAGCGCCCTTGCAAACCAACTAGTGATCGCGGCTACCATACGCACGGGGTGGTGCTAGCGCGCCGAAATCTGGCCGGCGATCGCCTTTTTGTCGATCTTGCCGATCGGCGTGGTGGGCAGCGTGGTCATCGGAACCAAGACGTCGGGACGCGCGTGCGCGGCCACGCCACGCCCGTCGAGGTAGCCGTTAAGCTCCGCGAGCGATAGCTCAGGGCCGTCGAAAACGATTGCCGCACAGATCTTCTCGCCCAGATAAGGGTCGGGGAGCGCCACCGCGGCCGCCGAGAAGATCGCCGGGTGGCTGTGCATCTGCTCCTCGAGGTCCGCCGCGGAGATGGTTTCGCCGCCGCGGCAGATGACGTCTTTGACGCGGCCGGTGACCACGACGTAGCCGTCGTCGGTGATCCGGACCAGATCACCGCTGCGGAAGAAGCCTTGCGCGTCAAAGCAGCGCTCGTTGTCGCGCTCGGCGCGAAAGTAGCCGTTGAACGTGTAGGGTCCGCGGACCAGCAATTCGCCTTCCTCGCCGGGGGGCACGGGCTCGCCCGCCGCATTGACGACGCGCAGTTCGTCGGCGGCGGACAACGGCCGGCCCTGCGTGTGCTCGGTGACTTCGGGCGGATCGTCGGGGCGCGTGTAGTTCAGCAGCCCCTCGGCCATCCCGAACACCTGCTGCAGGCCCGGCGTCAAGGCGGTGCGCACCAGGCGGGCGTCCTCGGGCTCCAGCTTGGCGCCACCGACTTGTAAGAGCCGCAAGGTTTTTGGAGTCACCGTTTCCCACTCGCAGGCCTGCGCCCACAGTTTGGCCAGGGCCGGCACCAGGGCGGTGACCGTGACGCCATGGCGGTCGATGGCGGCGAAGGCCGCCTCGGGGCTGGGATCGGTGCCGAAGACGGTGGTGGCGCCCACCGTCATCGCGCCGAGCAGGCCGGGACAGGCGAGGGGAAAATTGTGTCCGGCCGACAGCACAGCCAGATAGACGTCATCGCAGGTGAGCCGGCAGAGTTCGGCGCTGGCCGTCGCGTTGAACACGTAATCGTCGTGGGTGCGGGGGATGAGCTTGGGTGTGCCCGTGGTCCCGCCGGAAACCAGAAGCAGCGCAGGCGATCCCGGGTCAGCCGAGGACGGCGGGCCGGGCGCCCGCTCGCACAACTGCGCCCACGAGGTGAACGGCCCCGGGTCGCCGTCGACGATGACGTGCCGCAGCGTTGGGTGTTCCTCGATGAGGCCGAGCGCCATCGTGCGATAGTCGAAACCCGCCGCGGTATCGGCGATCAACAGACCGGTGGCCGCGCTGACCGCGGCGAAATGCCCAAGCTCGGCGGCCCGGTGTCCCGGCAGGCACATCACCGGGACCGCCCCCGCCCGCAGCAACCCGAACAAGGCCACCGCGAACTGGCAGCTGTTCGGCAACTGCAGCAGCACCCGGTCGCCCGGCGCGATACCCAGTGCCCGCAGCCCGCCGGAGGCGCGGTTAGCCTGGTCGTCGAGGTCCGCATAACTGAAGCCGGTACCGGCCACGGCGTCGCGCACCGCGGTTCGATCGGGCCACTGCCGGGCCGCGTCGGTCAGGATCGTGTCCAGCGTCCGTCCCGCCCAATAGCCGGCCGCCCGGTAGGCGGCGGCGCGATCAGCGGGGAAGGGCACGAACCCGTCGAGGACTCCGGCCGGCGGCGTTGTGTTCGGGGTCATGGCTCCTTAGACGGGGGCTTAGTAGCGGGGATGCACCGAGTAAGGATAGGGTAACCAAAAAATTAGGGCAGCCTGTGCTAATTCAGGGAGGGTCTGTGGTGCACGCCCCGGCACGCTCGGAGGACATCCGGGCGGAGGTGGCCGAACTCCTCGGCGTCGACGTCGATGCAGTTCAGCCGTGTAGCAACCTCATCGGTCAGGGCCTGGACTCGATCCGGATCATGACCCTGGCCGGGCGCTGGCGCCGCCAGGGCATCGCCGTCGACTTCGCCACGCTCGCCGAAACGCCGACGCTCGAGGCCTGGGCGGAATTGGTCAACGCCGGCAGGCCGAGCGCTGATCGGCCGGCCGAGCCCGCCGATGCACCCGCGGACGCTGCGCGGTCCGGGGAGGACGAGCCCTTTTCGCTGGCCCCGATGCAGCACGCGATGTGGGTCGGCCGCCAGGAAAACCAGCAGCTCGGCGGCGTCGCGGGACACCTCTACGTCGAATTCGACGGCCGAGGAATCGATCCGGAACGCCTGCGCGCCGCGGCGACCGCGCTGGCACGGCGCCATCCGATGCTGCGGGTGCGGTTCCTGCCCGACGGGACCCAGCGCATCGCCCCGGCCGACGAGTTCGACCCCTTCCCGGTCCACGTCGAGGACCTGCGCGAGCGGAGCACCGGCGAGGCCGACCGGCGGCTCGCCGCCATCCGCGCCGCCAAATCACACCAGCAGCTCGACGGCGCGGTGTTCGAGCTCGCGGTGACGCTGCTGCCGGCCGAACGGTCGCGGCTGCACGTCGACCTGGACATGCAGGCCGCCGACGCGATGAGCTATCGCACCCTGATGGCCGACCTGGCGGCGCTCTACCTCGGACGCGACCTGCCCGAACTGCACTACACCTACCGGCAGTACCGCCAGGCCATCGAGGCCGAGGACGCGCGGCCGCAACCGGCCCGCGACGCGGACCGCGCCTGGTGGGCGCAGCGCCTTCCCGAGCTGCCAGACCCGCCCGCCCTGCCGACCACCGGGGGCCGCGCCGAGAACCAAAGCACCCGGCGCTGGCACTGGCTGGACCCGCACACCCGCGATGCGCTCTTCGCCCGCGCCCAGGCCCGCGGGTTCACCCCGGCGATGGCGCTGGCCGCGGGGTTCGCCAACACGCTGGCGCGCTGGTCGACCACCTCGCGCTTCCTGCTGAACGTCCCGCTGTTCGGGCGCCAGGCGCTGCACCCGGACGTCGACTCCCTGGTCGGTGACTTCACCTCCTCGCTGCTGCTCGACGTCGACCTCACCCGCGCGAACACCGCGGCGGCACGGGCCCAGGTGGTGCAGGACGCGATGCGCACCGCCGCCGCCCATTCGGCCTATCCCGGTTTGGCGGTCCTTCGTGACCTCAGCCGTCATCGCGGCACCCAGGTGCTCGCGCCCGTCGTCTTCACCAGCGCGCTCGGACTCGGCGAGCTGTTCAGCTCCGACGTGACCGGCCAATTCGGCACACCGGGATGGATCATCTCCCAGGGGCCGCAGGTGCTGCTGGACGCGCAAGTCACCGAATTCGACGGCGGCGTCCTGGTGAATTGGGATGTGCGCGAAGGCGTCTTCCCTGCCGGCGTCATCGACGCGATGTTCGCGCATCACATCGACGAGCTGCTCCGGCTGGCCTCCGCCGACGAAGCCTGGGAGGCGCCGGGCCCCCCGGCACTGCCCGAGGCTCAGCGCGCGGTGCGCGAGGCGGCCAACGGCCGCACCGCCGAACCGAGCGGAGAAGCCTTGCACGACGGGTTCTTTCGGCAAGCCGAGCAGCGACCCGATGCGCCGGCGGTCTTCGCCAGTTCCGGTGACCTCAGCTACGCGCAGCTACGCGACCAGGCGCTGGCCGTGGCGGCCGCGCTGCGTGCGGCCGGCGTCACCGCCGGGGACACCATCGCGGTGATGGGCCCCAAAACCGCCGAGCAGATTCCCGCGCTGCTGGGCATCCTGTCCGTCGGTGCCGTCTATCTGCCGATCGGCGTCGACCAGCCACGCGATCGCGCCGAGCGCATCCTCGAGTCCGGCGGGGTGAGCCTGGCCGTGGTGTGCGGAGGACAACGCCTGTCCATGCCGGTGCCCGAGGTGGTGCTCGCCGACATCCTCGGCGGCGCGCCCGCGAGCACCGAGATCACTTCAGCGAGAGTCGATCCCGCCGCGCTCGCCTACGTGTTGTTCACCTCCGGCTCCACCGGCGAACCCAAAGGCGTCGAGGTCACCCACGACGCGGCGATGAACACCGTGGAATTCATCGGCCGCCACTTCGACATCGGCCCCGCGGATCGATGCCTGGCCCTATCGACCCTCGAGGGCGACATCTCGGTCATGGACGTGTTCGTCACCCTGCGCACCGGCGGCTCCATCGTCGTGGTCGACGAAGCCCAGCGACGTGATCCCGACGCCTGGGCCCGGCTCATCGACGCCCACCAGGTCACCGTGCTGCATTTCATGCCCGGCTGGCTCGAGATGCTGGTCGAGGTCGGCCGCGGGCGGCTGTCCTCGGTGCGGGTGGTGCCCACCGGAGGCGACTGGGTGCGCCCCGAGGTGGTGCGCCGGCTGCGGGCCGAAGCCCCCAACCTCCGGTTCGCCGGCCTCGGGGGAGCTACCGAAACCCCGGTGCACAACAGCATTTTCGAGGTGACCGAGCCGATACCCGACGACTGGACGGCGCTGCCGTTCGGCGTCCCGCTGCCCAACAACGCCTGCCGCGTCGTCGACGACACCGGCGCCGACTGTCCCGACTGGGTGCCCGGCGAGTACTGGGTGTCCGGCCGCGGCATCGCGCGCGGCTACCGCGGACGCCCCGATCTCACCGCCGAACGCTTCGTCGAACACGACGGCCGAATCTGGTATCGCACCGGCGATCTGGTCCGCTACTGGCCCGACGGCACCCTCGAATTCGTCGGCCGAGCCGACCACCGCGTCAAGATCAGCGGGTACCGCGTCGAGCTCGGCGAGGTCGAGACCGCGTTGCGGCGCGTGCCGGGGGTGCGCACGGCGGTGGCCGCGTTGATCGCCGTGTCCGGCGAATCCGATGTGCTGGCCGCGCAGGTGTGCGCTGACGATGCCTCCGTGACCGCCGAGGGAATCCGGCAGGCTCTCGCCGACCTCGTTCCCGCGCACATGATTCCGCGCCACATCACGGTCGTGGAGCGGATCGGTTTCACCGATGCCGGAAAGCTCGACCGGCGCGCCGTGGCGCGCGAATTGGAAAGCGCCGTTTCGCAATCGCAGCGGCCCGGCCACCGCGCGCCGTCGACGCCACTTCAATCCGCGCTCGCCATGATCGTGGGCGACCTGCTCGGCCGGCAGAACATCGGTATCGACGACGACTTCTTCGCCCTCGGCGGTGACTCGGTGCTGGCCACACAGGCGGTGGCGCGAATTCGGGCCTGGCTGGACGCGCCGGACATCATGGTCGCCGACATCTTCGCGAACCGAACCGTGTCGGCGCTGGCCGCGGTCCTCGGGGCCGGTGAGCGCGACCCCGGCCGGCTTGACCAGGTCGCCGAGCTATATCTGGAGGTTATCGGCATGGACGCCGAATCGGTTCTGGCGGCCTCTCAGCAACCCGCGAAATCGTAAACGGTGCAATGACATTGAATAATCTGATCACCGTGTCTTCCACGTTCCCGTCCTGGATCAAGCTGACCCGGGGCCGCAACGACGGGTCGGCGGACCGCCGTGCGGGCGCCACGGTGGTATTCCCGCATGCCGGTGCGGCCGCCGCGAGCTATCGGGTGCTGGCGGCGGCGCTGGCCGCCGGTGGCGACACCTACGTCGTGCAGTATCCACAGCGGGCCGACCGCCTCAGCGAGCCCGCACACGAAAGCGTGCACGACCTGGCCGCCGGCCTCTTCCAGGCCGCACCATGGCCCAGCGTCGCACCGCTGACGTTGTTCGGCCACAGCATGGGTGCCGTCGTCGCCTTCGAATTCGCCCGCGTCGCCGAGACGCACGGTGCGGCCGTCCGCAAACTCTGGGTATCGGCGGGTCCGCCGCCGTGCGTCGTCGCCGACATGCCCGAACTGCCGACCAGCGACGACGGGCTGCTGGCGGACATCGCCGATTTGGGCGGCACCGACCCGGAACTGCTTGCCGACGAAGAGTTCTCGGAACTACTGACCACCGCGGTGCGCGCCGACTACGAGGCCTTCAACCGCTACGACCCGAGCCCCGACGTCCGCATCGGCGCCGACATCCACGTGTTGGGTGGCCATGACGACCACCGCATCGGGACCGGTGTGCTGCGCCAGTGGGAAAAACACACCGCGGGATCCTTCGCCGTGTCGCTGTATGAGGGCGGGCACTTCTACGTCTACGACCATGTCGACGCGGTCGCCGCGCAGGTGAATGCCGGGTGATACCGATGTCGAACGATGCGTATGACGCCGAGAGCGTCGGCCCCGTGGTGATCGTGGGAATGGGTGTCGAGGCGCCCGGCGGCATCGAAAACGCCGAAGGGTACTGGGATCTGCTGGTGCACGGCCGGGAGGCACTGGGACCCTTTCCCACCGACCGCGGGTGGGCCGTGCGCGAACTGCTCGCCGGCTCGCGCCGGAGCGGTTTCAAGGCGATTCACGATCGCGGTGGATTCCTCAGCGGGGCAACCACATTCGACCCGGAATTCTTCGGCATCTCGCCCCGCGAGGCCGTGGTGATGGACCCGCAGCAGCGGGTGTCGCTCCGCGTGGCCTGGCGCGCCCTGGAAAACAGCGGCATCAATCCCGACGACCTTGCCGGCCACGACGTGGGGTGCTTCGTGGGCGCCTCCGCCACGGGCTACGGGCCCGAGATGGCCAGGTTCTCCGAACACAGCGGCCATCTGCTCGCCGGGACCGCCCTCAGCGTCATCTCGGGCCGCATCGCCTACACGCTGGGATTGGCCGGCCCGGCACTGACCCTGGATTCCTCGTGCGCGTCCGCGCTGGTGGCCTTCCACGTCGCGGTGCGTTCCCTGCAGAACGACGACTGCGACATGGCCATCGCGGGCGGGGTCAATGTGCTCGGCTCACCGGGGTTCTTCGTCGAGTTTTCCAAACAACACGCCCTCTCCGATGACGGCTACTGCCGCCCTTACAGCGCGCAGGCCAGCGGAACCGTGTGGGCCGAGGGGGCGGCGATGTTCGTGCTGCAACGCAAATCGGCCGCGGTGCGCGCCGGCCGCCGGATCCTGGCCGAGGTGCGCGCCACCGCCATCAACCAGGACGGGCGCAGCGCCGGGCTCAGCGCCCCCAGTGGCGACGCCCAGGTCCGCCTCTTCCAACGGGCCATCACCCAGGCCGGGATCAAGCCCGCCGAGGTGGGCATGATCGAGGGGCACGGCACCGGCACCCGGCTCGGCGACCGCACCGAATTGCGCTCGCTGGCACAAACCTACGGCGACACCGAGGCCGGCGCCGGGGCGCTGCTGGGGTCGGTGAAGTCCAACGTGGGCCACTCGTTGGCCGCCGCCGGCGCGCTGGGACTGGCCAAGGTGCTCGTCTCCGCCGAACACGGGGCCGTCCCGCCCACGCTGCACGCCGACAACGCAAGCCCCGAAATCGACTGGGACAAACAGGGTTTGCGGCTGGCGCAGACCCTGACACCGTGGCCCGCGACCGACGGGCAGCGCATCGCCGCGGCGTCCGCGTTCGGGATCGCCGGCACCAACGCGCATCTGATTGTCTCCGTTCCCGAGGTGGCGTGATGCTCACCCATCATCTGCCGGACGGGCGCATCCCGGTGCTGCTCAGTTCCCACGACCCGGAGCTGATCCGCCGGGACGCCGCGGCGATCCTCGATTACCTGGGCCGCATCGATTCGCCGAACGCGACCGCCGCGATCGCATCCACCCTGCTGCGGCTGCGGCGCCCCCGCCGGCACCGCGCCGTGCTGCGCGCGGCCGACGCCGCCGAGCTGGCCGCCGGGCTGGCGGCGATCGCGCGGGGCGAGGAACAGGAGCTGGTCACGCATTCCGCGAAGACCACGCCGCCGCGCATCGCGTTCGTGTTCCCCGGCCAGGGAAATCAATGGCAGGCGATGGGCGCCGGCGCCTACCGGGAGCTGCCCGCCTACCGGGAGGCGGCCGACCGGTGCGCCGAAGAGTTCGTCGTCGCCGGATTCGCCTCTCCGCTGCCATATCTGGTGGGGAAGGAAGAGCGTAGCTGGTCACGCCCCGAAATTCAGGGAGCGCAGTTCACCCACGCGGTCAGCCTGGCCGAGGCATGGCGATGCTGCGGTGTGCTGCCCGATATCACCATCGGCCACAGCCTCGGCGAGGTGGCGGCGGCCTATGTGGCGGAGGCGATCTCGCTGCCCGACGCCGTCGCCCTCGTGGTCGCCCGCGCCACCGTGGTCGGCCGGCTGACGGGCCGTTACGCGATGGCGGTGCTGGGCGCCGGCCTCGACGTCGCCGAGTCGCTGCTGGCCGAGGCGCCCGGCTGGGTGGAGGTCTCGGCGGTCAACGGCCCGTCGTCGACCGTGGTCGCCGGCGATCACGACGCGGTGGCCGCCGCGGTGCGCCTGGCGCAACAGCGCGACGTGTTCACCCATCAACTGTCCGTCGACTATCCGGGCCACACCAGTGCGCTGCGGCCATTGCGTGCCAGCCTGGCCGAGCTGACGCCGCGGTCGGCGTTCCGGGACGGGCCGGTGCGCTTCGTCGGTTCCACCCGCGGTGCCGAGTTGGGCGAAGGGACCGATTTCTCGGACTATTGGTATGAAAACCTCTGCGGCACCGTGCGCTTCGATCTTGCCGTGCAGTACGCCCGCGCCTGCGGGGCCGACACGTTCGTGGAGCTCTCGGCGCACCCCTCACTGCTCTATCCGCTGGGCGACATCGTCGGCGACGAGTCGGTTGTCGTCGGCTCGGGCCACCGCGAGCGGCCGGTCACCGAGTCGCTCTCGGCGAGTATCGCCGCGGTCGCGGCCGCCGACCCCGGCTGCCGGTGGGCCGATGCCGTCCCGAACGCTGATCAGCCTCCGCTGCGGGGCTTCCCGAACGCGCCGATGCGCGCGGTGCACCTCTGGGCGGCGCCGGAACGAGTGACCGAAGCGGCCTCACCGTCCGCGCCGACCGTGGCCGTCGAGGACTGGCAGCACGCCACCTCGCACACCGTTGCGACACGTCCCGACATCGGCTTCTTCGGTACGGACGCTCTCGCCCGTTCGCTCGCCGATGCCGTTGCGGCGCAAGGCGACTGCCGCGTGGTGGCACCGAACGAGGCGGAGGTCCTGGCAATCGTGGCGCCGCGTCTCGACGAGCACGACGCCACGGCCGCCATCGAGCAGATCGCCGCCCGTCCCGATGCCGGCCTACCCGACTACCCCGCGCTCATCGGGCCGCGATGCCGGGCCGTCTGGCTACTGACCGTCGGCGCCGAACAGGTCGATCGAGACGACACCCACCTCTCGCCGGCGCAGGCGGCCCTGGCGGCGATGCATCGCAGCGTCGGGTTCGAATTCCCCGACCAGGCCTTCGGACATCTCGACCTCGAGCGGGCAGATGTGGACGCCGCGACCGCGCGGGCCGTCGCCGACGCGCTCTCGGGCGAGGCGGCCGAGGTGGCGTTGCGGGGCGGCGAGCCGCCGCTGAGCCATGTTCGAAGCCACGTACGGACATTCCGCGAATGCCGCGAATCGGCGACCAGCCGGGCCCTCGACGCCGCCGCCCTGGACGACGTGGTGATCACCGGCGGCAGCGGGGCGATCGGCCTGCAGTACGCGCGGTACTGCCTCGAACGCGGGGCGCGGACCGTCACCCTGTTGAGCCGCACCGGCGTGGACCCGGCCGCGCTGCGCGAGCTCGCCGACGGCCACGGCGCCGAAGTGCGTGCCCCGCAATGCGATATCACCGACCGCGCCGCGCTGGCCTCCGTGGCCGCGACGCACGCGGGTTCGGGGGCGTCGCTGCTGATCCACACCGCGGGCATCGCGCAGGCACGCTCGCGCGCCGACCTCACCGGTGTCGATGTCGCGGCCGTGTGCGACGCCAAGGTCCGCGGTTTGGCGCTGATGGCCGAGGTTTGGCCGCTGCGGCCGGACTGCCGAATCCTCGCCTGCTCGTCGGTGTTCGGGACCTGGGGCGGCTACGGCCACGCGGCCTACGCGGCGTCCAACCGGATGCTCGATGTGCTGGCCGCCCAGCTGCGGGCCGACGGCCGCGACTGCACGGCAATCCGGTGGGGGCTGTGGCAGGGCGCCGGTGTGGTGGTCGGCAACGAGATCACCCGCACCGAACGCTCGGGCCTGGTGGCGATGGAGCCGGAGGCGGCGATCGAGGCCAGCCTGCACCGCTACGACGGCGACCCGCTGATTTTCGACGCCGACTTCGACCGGCTGCAGGTGTTCTTCGAAAGCCAGGGAATGCCAATGCCGTTCAGTGCTTCGCACAGCGGTGACGGCGGCGCAAAAGAAGACGTCGCCGTCGCGAAGCCGCTCGCCGAGGTGGTACGGGCCGAATTGGCCGCGACGCTGCATCTGGGTGATTCGCTGTCGATCGACCCGGGCACCTCCCTGATCGACCTTGGGGTGGACTCGTTGCTCGCCCTCGATTTGCGTAAGCGGCTGCGGCGGACGGTCGGGAACTCGGTTCCGGTGGCGCGCATGCTCGGCGGCATCACCGTCAACGAGCTGATCGACGCGCTGCGCGCCGACTCACCCGGTGGCCCCACGCCGCCGCCCATCGAGCGCACCGGCGCCGCCAACGGTGCGCACCACTCAACGCTCGCGATGCTCGAAAGGTTGGACTCCTAGCGTGACAGACACCACCGGCGCCGGCACCCGTCTCGACGAGGAACGCTTGGAACTGCTGCGCCGCAAGCTCGCTGAACGCGGCCTGGCCAGGCCGACGGGCGCGGCTTCCGTGGCCACCTACGACGAGCCGCGCATGTCCGCCGGCCAGCACCGGATGTGGTTCGTGCAGTCGGTCGATCCCGACAGCGCGCTGCTCAACATCTGCGTCTCCTATCGCCTCCTCGGCGCCGTGGACGCCGCTCGGCTACATCGCGCCGTCGACGCCGTCGCCGCGCGTCACCCCGTACTGCATACGACGTATGACACCGACGGTGACGGCGACCCGCGGCCCGTCGTCCGCGACGACCTACACCCCGAATGGTCCGAGCACGACCTGTCCGGACTGGCCGATCAAGCCCGCCGGTTGCGGCTGGATGTGCTGGCGCAGCGGGACTTTCGCCGTCCGTTCGACCTGAGCAAGGATTCACCCCTGCGCGTCACCGTGGCGCACCTGGGCGCCGACGAGCTGATAATGCTGATCACCGCGCATCACATCGCCTGGGACGACGGCTCGTGGGCGCCGTTTTTCGCCGACCTGACCCGTGCGTACACCGACCCGGACGGCTTTGCCGCGGCGCCGGCGCTGCCGGATCTCGCCACCGACCCGACCGCGATCCGTCAGGCCGATCTGGACTACTGGCGGCCGCTGATGGCCGATCTCCCGGAGCCACTGGAACTTCCCGGCCCCAATGGGTCGGTGGTGCCCAGCACCTGGCGCGCGCAACGCGCGACCGCGCCACTGTCGGCGGACGTCGTCGACCGGGCGGCCGCGCTGGCCCGCGAGACGGGCGCCACGCCCTACATGGTGTTGATGGCCGCGTTCGGCGCCCTGGTGCACCGCTACACGCAGTCGACGGACTTCCTGTTCGCGGCCCCGGTGCTGAACCGCGGGGTGGGAACCGAGGATGTCATCGGGTACCACGGCAACACCGTGGTGGTCCGGCTGCGGCCGCGGCCACACCAGACGTTCCGCGAACTGCTGGCCCAGACCCGGGACGGCGCGGTGGGCGCCTTCGCTCATTCGCGCGCCGACCTGGATTGGCTGGTGCGTGAGTCGAATCCGGACCGCCGGCACGGCGCGGACCGGATGACCCGGGTCAGCTTCGGACAGCGGGAGCCCGACGGCGCCGGCTTTTGCCCGCCGGGCGTGCGCTGCGAGCGCGCCGAGTTGCGCGGTCATTTCAACCAGCTGCCGCTGAGTCTGATGGTCGAGTTGAACCGCACGCCGGATGGCCTGGGCGGCGGCGTCATCGAGGCCGAGTACCTCGTCGAGGTGCTGGATCAGCAGCTGGTGCAGCAACTGCTGCGCCACTACGCCGCCCTGCTGGACAGCGTGCTGTCCGACCCCGACGTGACGCTGTCGGCGTGCGCGCTGATGAACGACGAAGACGCCGAGTGGCTGCGGTCCGTGTCGACCGGTGAAGAATTCGTCACCCCGGCCAGCACCTTGTCCGAGCTGGTCAGCCGGCGAGCGGCGCGCACGCCCGACGCCGTTGCGGTCGTCTACGAAGGGCGCGCCTACACCTACCGCGAAATCGATGAAGAGTCGAACCGCGTGGCGCACTGGCTCATCGAGCAAGGAATCGGCACCGAGGATCGCGTCGCGGTCCTGCTGGACAAGTCACCCGAACTGGTCATCACCGCGCTGGGCGTGCTCAAAGCCGGTGGCGTCTACCTTCCGGTGGATCCCACCTACCCGGAGGACCGGCTGAGTTTCATTCTCGGGGATGCGGACGCCAAACTGGTGCTGCGCGAACCGGTTTCCGGATTGGAGAGCTATCCGACCACGGCGCCCACCGCGTTGCTGCGGCCGCTGAGCCCGCAGAACACCGCGTACCTGATCTACACCTCGGGTTCGACAGGACTGCCCAAGGGCGTGCCGGTGCCCCACGCGCCCATCGCCGAGTACTTCGTCTGGTTCGGCGACGAGTACCGGATCGACGAGACCGACCGGCTGCTGCAGGTCGCGTCGCCCAGTTTCGACGTGTCGATGGGCGAAATCTTCGGCACCCTGATCATGGGTGCCCGGCTGGTGATTCCGCGCCCGGACGGACTGCGCGACATCGGCTACCTCACCGATCTTCTGGCGCGCGAAGGCATTACGTCGATGCACTTCGTGCCGTCGCTGCTGGGACTCTTCCTGTCGTTACCCGGTGTCAGCCAGTGGCGCACGTTGCGGCGGGTGCCCATCGGCGGGGAGGCCCTGCCCGGCGAGATCGCCGACAAGTTCCACGCCACCTTCGACGCGTCGCTGCACAACTTCTACGGACCGACCGAGACGGTCGTGAACTGCACCAGCTACCCGGTGGAAGGCGCCCAGGGCACGCGCATAGTGCCGATCGGCCGGCCCAAGATCAACACCCAGGTGTACCTGCTCGACAACGCGCTGCGGCCCGTCCCTGCCGGGGTGATCGGTGAGATCTACATCGCCGGAACACATGTCGCGCACGGATACCACCGCAGGCCGCAGCTGACGGCCGAGCGCTTTGTCGCCGACCCGTTCACCCCGGGCGGGCGGATGTACCGCTCCGGCGACCTGGCCCGGCGTAACGCCAATGGCGACATCGAGTTCGTCGGCCGCGCCGACGAGCAGGTGAAGATCCGCGGCTTCCGCATCGAGCTGGGCGAGATCGCCGCCGCCATCTCGGTCGACCCCAGTGTCGGGCAAGCCGTCGTCCTGGCCATGGACCTGCCGCAGTTGGGCAAGAGCCTGGTGGGATACGTGACTCCGGCCGAGGGCGCCGGCACGGAAACCGTTGACGTCGAACGCATCCGCGCCCGGGTGGCCGCCGCGCTGCCGGACTATATGACCCCTGCCGCCTACGTGGTGCTCGACGAGATCCCCATCACCGCCCATCAAAAGATCGACCGCGCCGCGCTGCCGCAACCGCAACTGGCGGCCGGCACCGAGTACCGCGACCCGACGACCCCCACCGAAATCCGGGTCGCCCAGCTGTTCTCGGGGCTGCTCGGACACGAGCGGGTGGGCGTCGACGACTCGTTCTTCGATCTGGGCGGCCACTCGCTGGTCGCCACCAAGCTGGTCACCGCGATCCGCGCGGAGTGCGGTGTGGAACTCGGCATCCGCGACGTGTTCGAGCTCGCCACCGTGGGCCTGCTGGCGGAGCGGATCGACCAGCTGAGCTCGGGCCAACTGACGCAGTCGCGCCCCAGGCTGATCGCAACCGCACACGACGAGCCGATGCCGCTGTCGGCGTCGCAGCTGCGCAGCTGGTTCGCCTACCGCCTGGACGGGCCCAGCCCGGTCAACAACATTCCCTTCGCGGCCAAGCTGACCGGTCCGTGGGACGTCGACGCGCTGATCGCCGCCGTCGGCGATGTCCTCGCGCGGCACGAAATCCTGCGCACCAGCTACGTCGAGCTGGACGGCGTGCCCTATCAGGTTGTGGGCCCGGTCGGGGTCGAGGTTCCGGTGCGCCGCGCGGAGGGCGTCGGCGAGGCGTGGCTGCAAGAGCAGCTCGACATCGAGCGGCGCCATTGCTTCGAGCTGGACTCGGAACTGCCGATCCGGGTCGCGGTGCTGCGCACCGAGAACGCGGACGAGCACGTGCTGTCGGTGGTCGTGCACCACATCGCCTCTGACCATTGGTCGGCGGGTGTGCTGTTCTCCGACGTGATGACGGCCTACCGGGCCCGACGCGGTGGCGAAGCGCCGTCCTGGGCGCCGCTGCGCGTGCAGTACGCCGACTACGCGGCATGGCAGCGCACGTTTTTGGGGGACGCCAGCGGCCAGGAGTCCGCTATCGCCGCCGAGCAGCGGGAGTACTGGACCCGCAAGCTGGCCGGGCTGCCGGAGGACACCGGGTTGCGCCCGGACTTCCCCCGCCAGCCGGTGCCCAGCGGGGAGGGCGAATCCGTCGACTTCCAGATCGACTCGGCCACCCGCGCCAAGCTCGGCGAGCTGTGCCGCGAGCTGGGCATCACCGAATTCATGCTGCTGCAAACGGCTGTGGCAGTGGTGCTGCACAAGGCCGGTGGCGGCGTGGACATTCCGTTGGGCACCCCGGTCGCCGGCCGCACCGAAGCCGAATTGGACCAACTGATCGGCTTTTTCGTCAACATCCTGGTGCTGCGCAACGACATGGACGGCAATCCGACGCTGCGCGAACTGCTGAAACGGGCCCGCGAGACGGCCCTGGCCGCCTACGCCCACCAAGACCTGCCGTTCGACCGGGTGGTCGACAGTGTCAGCCCGGTGCGCTCGCTGTCGCGCAACCCGCTGTTCCAGGTCGTCGTGCACGTCCGGGATCACCTGTCCGCCACGCGGGTCATCGAAACCGCCCCCGCGGGCGGCGATGGACGCGACACCGTGTGCACGTCGCTGGACCCCATCTTCGACATGGCCCACGCCGACCTCAGCGTCAACTTCTTCGGCACCGACGGCACCGACGACGTCGGCTACAACTGCAATGTCATCTTCCGTACCGAGCTCTACGCCAGAACGACCATCGAGCGGTTGGCGCAATGGCTGTCGCGGGCGGTCGCCGCGTTCGCCGAGGATCTCGACTTGAGCCTGCGCGACGTTGCGCTGATCGATGCGGGAGAACAGCACCGCATCCTGCAGGACTGGAGCCGCGGCGCGCCGGCACCGCACGACAGGCCGCGCACCATACCCGAGCTGCTGGAACCGAGTCGGGCGTGGGACGCGGATCGGATCGCGGTGCGCTGCGGGGACGAGCGGATCGATTACCCTGCGCTGCACCGCCGTTCGGACAACCTGGCCGCGCTGCTCGCCAAGAACGGGGCGGGGCCGGGCGCGTTGGTCGGGCTGTCGACCCGCCGCAGCATCGACCTGGTCGTGACGCTGGTGGCCATCATGAAGGCCGGCGCCGGTTACTTCCCCATCGACCCCGGTTACCCCTTGGCGCGAAAGCAATTCATGCTCGACGACGTCGCGCCGCCGGTGGTGGTCGCAACGACCGAAGCGGTGGCGACCATGCCACACGTTGCGGGAGTCGAGTTGATTTCGCTGGACGATCCCCACGTGCGCGACCTGGTGGACCGCGATGACGTCGATCCCCAGTCGCGGGATTTGCCGCGGCCCCATCCCGACGACCCGATGTATCTGGTGTTCACCTCCGGATCGACCGGCAAGCCGAAAGGCGCGGTGGGCACCCATCGTTCGATGGCCGCCCGGCTGGATTGGCAGCTGCGGCACTACCCGCCGAGGACCGAGGATGTGCGGCTGGCGCAGGCGTCGATCACCTTCCTCGAAGGCGGGATGGAGATGCTGGCCGGCCTGGCCGCCGGTGCGACCATGATCCTGGCCGACGACGACGAGCACCGCGACCCCGAGGCCCTCGGGGAGTTGATGACCCGGTATTCGGTCGCCCAGGTGACCGCCGTGCCCAGCCTGGTCTCGGCGTTGGTGGACAGCCGGCCCGACGCCGTGCGCGCGCTGTCGCGGCTGGTGTGCGGTGGCGAGCCGGTCAGCACGTCGCTGCTGCAACGGCTGGTGTCGGTGTGCGCCGACGACGGTGCGACCGAGTTGCTGAACAACATCGGTTCCACCGAGACCTCCGGCGCGGTTTCCCGCGGGCCGTTGGGCCTGCCGAATCCGCTTGTCGGAAAGCCGGTCCCGGGCGCGCAGGCCTACCTCCTCGACGACGGGCTGCGTCCGGTGCCGGTCGGCGTGGTGGGCGAGCTGTACTACGCCGGTGACCAGCTGGCGCGCGGGTACTGGAAACGGCCCGCCCTGACCGCGACGCGGTTCGTCGCCAACCCCTATGGCGGGGAGCCCGGTTCGCGCTTGTACCGCAGCGGTGACCTGGCTCGGTGGACCGAGGACGGCCAACTGGAATTCGTCGGACGCTCCGACCACCAGGTGCAGGTCCGCGGCTTCCGGGTCGAGTTGGCCGAGGTCGAGGCGGCCCTCGCGGCGGCCGACGGCGTCGCCGCCGCGGCCGCGCGCACCTGGGAGGTGCACGGCGGCACGTCGCTGGCCGGATATGTTGTGCCCCAACGGCCCATCGTCGATGACGTCGACAAGGCGGCGTTCGCGGGGGAGGTGCGCGCCGCGATCGCCACGACCCTGCCGGGCTACATGATGCCGTCGTCGCTGACCGTTCTCGACGTCCTGCCCAAGACTGAGTCCGGCAAGTTGAACCGGCCCGGGCTGCCGCTCCCGGCGGTCAGCACCGGTGGCCTGACCGAACCGGCGCGCACGGACACCGAACGGGCGCTGGCCAAGGTGTTCGCCGAACTGCTTTCGACCCCCGAAGTGGGGCGCTTCGACGACTTCTTCGCCCTCGGCGGCGACAGCATCCTGTCCGTGCAGCTGGCCTCGCGGGCGCGCGCCGTCGGCCTGGCCGTGAGCCCGCGCATGATCTTCGAGAATCCGACGGTGCAGCAGCTGGCCGCCGCCGTGGACGCTCTGGGGAACGGGCAGGCTGACACCGAGCGGGACGACCAGGCGGCCGACGTCCGTTTCGAGCCGATGAGCACCTCCGGCCTCTCGTCCACGGATCTGGCTGCGGTGACCCAACTTTGGTCGTCGTCACGTGAGGGCACGACATGACGGCCGCCGACACCGACGTCGCGCCCGACATCGAGGACGTGATGGCGCTGAGCCCCCTGCAGGAGGGCTTGTACTCGCTGACCACGCTCGCCGAGTTCGCCGACGGCGAAGCCGCGGACGACCCGTACGTGATCGGCATGGCCGCCGACATCTCCGGCGCACTCGACGTCGCGCTGCTACGCGAGTGCGCGGAGAAGATGTTGGTGCGCCACCCGAACCTACGGGCCAGCTTCTTCAGCCGCGGCATCCCGCGGCCGGTGCAGATCGTGCCCTCCCGCGTCGAGTTGCCGTGGCGATCCGTCAGCGCCGCGCGCGAGGACGTGCCGGCGCTGGAAACCGGCGAACGCCGCCGGCCCTTCGACCTGGAACACGGGCCGGCCATCCGCTTCCTGCTGATCGAATTGCCCGGCGCGCAATGGCGTTTGGTGCTCACCGCCCACCACATCGTGATCGACGGCTGGTCGATGCCGGTGTTCATCAACGAGATGATGATCCTGTACCAGGCCGGCGGCAACCTGTCGGCGCTGCCCGTGGCGCCGCGGCCGTACCGCGATTACATCGGCTGGCTGGCCAGTCGCGAGCCGGAGGCCAGCCAGCAGGTCTGGCGCCGGCACCTCGCCGGCCTGCCCGGCCCCACCCTGCTGGCCGCCGCCCTGGGCTCGGTGGAGACGACGCAGGGACGGCAGACGGCGCTGCCGCGCACCACCGAACTGCGCCTGCCGGCCGAGGCCACCGCGCGGTTGGTCGACGAGGCCCGTTCGCGTGGCATCACCGTCAACACCCTGATGCAGATGGCGTGGGCGCTGGTGTTGTCCCGTCTCACCGACACCGACGACGTGGTTTTCGGGGTCACGGTGTCCGGCAGGCCGCCCGAACTGACCGGCGTCGAGACCATGGTGGGTCTGTTCATCAACACCGTGCCCCTGCGGGTGCGGCTGGACCCGGCCGCCAGCGCCGGCGAACAATGCCGCGCCGTGCAGCGCGACGCCGCCCTGCTGCGCGAGCACAGCTATCTCGGGCACGCCCAATTGCGTGCCCTCGGCGGGGTCGGGGAGATGTTCGACACCCTGCTGGTCTACGAGAACTTCCCGATGAACGGGCTGTCCTCCAGTGGCGAATTGACCGCCGGCGGTGCGACCTTCCGGCCATCCGCCCTGCAAACCCTGTCGCATTTCCCGATCGCCGTCGCCGCCCACATGGATGCCGGCGAGCTGGTGGTGCTGATCGAAGTGATCGACGGCGCGCTGGGCGCCATTCCCGCGGCCACGTTCGGTCGTCGGGTGCTGTCCACCGCCGAGCGGCTGCTGCGGGACTGGGCGCGGCCGCTGCGCGAGATCAGCGTCCTCTTCGACGACGAGGTTGCCCCGCTGCGTGCCGCCGGGGCGCCCGCCGCGACGTCACCGCGGAGCATTCACGCGCGGTTCGCCGACGTCGTGGCCAGCGCGGCCGACAGCCCGGCGGTCAGCTGGGCGGGTGGCACGCTGAGCTATCGCGAGCTGGATGACCGGTCCACCCGGCTGGCCGCCCAGCTCGTCCGCAAGGGCGTCGCGCCCGAAACACCGGTCGCCATAAGCCTTTTCCGCGATCCGCAGTACGTCGTCGCGATACTCGCGGTGCTCAAGGCCGGCGGCATGTGCGTGCCGCTGGTGCCGGGGATGCCCCCGGAGCGGGTCACCTCGATCCTGCGCCAATCCGGCGCGTCGATCGTCCTGGACGACGAGCTGACCGCACAGCTCCTCGAGGCCGGCCGGCCGCACGACGAATTCACGCCGGTCGACGTCGCGCCCGAACGGGCCGCGTATGTCGTGTTCACCTCGGGCACGACGGGAGAACCCAAGGGCGTCATCGGAACCCATGGCGCGGTGGGGGCGTACGCCGATGACCATCTGGACCGCGTGCTGCGGCCCGCGGCCGCAAGACTGGGCAGACCGCTGCGCATCGCCCACGCTTGGTCGTTCGCCTTCGACGCCGCCTGGCAGCCGTTGGTCGCCCTGCTCGACGGCCATGGCGTGCATGTGGTCGACGAGCAGACCCAGACCGATGCCGAGGCGCTGGTCGCGCTGATCGCCGAGCACGGCATCGACATGATCGACACCACCCCGTCGATGTTCGCCCAGCTGCAGGCGTTCGGCCTGCTGACCGACGTGCCGTTGACGGTGTTGGCGCTCGGGGGAGAGGCGCTCGGCAGCGCCGCCTGGGACCGAATCCGCGAGGCGTGCAACGCCACGTCGATGACGGCGTACAACTGCTACGGGCCGACCGAGACCACGGTCGAGGCGGTGGTCGCCGCGATCGCCGAGCACGACGAGCCCTGCATCGGCCGACCGACCCGGCACACCCGCGGATACGTGCTGGATTCCGGGCTGCGCCCGGTGCCGTGCGGCGCGACGGGCGAACTGTACCTGGGCGGCGCCCAGCTGGCTCGCGGCTACATCGGCCGCGCGGGGGAGACCGCGGCGCGCTTTGTCGCCGACCCCTTCGCGCCCGCGCAGCGGATGTACCGCACGGGCGACCTGGTGCGCCGATTGCCCGACGGCACAGTGCAATACATCGGTCGCGCCGACGCCCAGGTGAAGATCCGTGGCCACCGCGTCGAGCCCGGGGAGATCGCCGCCGCCCTCGAATCGCATCCCGCCGTCCGGCACGCCGGCGTGCTGGTACATCAGCACCGGGGAGCCCCGCGGCTGACCGCGTACGTGGCGACCACCGATACCGCGGGGGCCAAGCCGACGGCCACCGAACTGCGGGCCATGCTCGGCACCCGGTTGCCGCGCTACATGGTGCCGCAGCGCATCGTTTTGGTCGACGAAATCCCGTTGACCCCCAACGGGAAACTGGACGAATCCGCGTTGGCCGCCGCCGACGTCGCCGAATCAGCCGGCGGCGCGGCAACACCCGAGACCGCCACGGAATCCGCGCTGGCCGACCTGCTCGCCGAACTGCTCGGGCACCCGAGCGTCGACGTCACCGCGGACTTTTTGCAGCTGGGACTGGACAGCATCATGGCGTTGTCGGTGGTGCAGGCGGCCCGGGCGCGCGGAATGGCGCTGCGCGCCCGACTCATCCTCGACTGCACCAACATCCGCGAACTGGCCGAAGCGATCGACTCGGAAACCACTGCCGCGGCCCAGCAGGTGGACGAGGCAAGCGGGCCAATGCCGTTGCTGCCCAACGGCCGATGGCTCTACGAGCACGGCGACCCGCGCCGGCTCGCCCAGACCGAGGCCATCCGGCTGCCCGAGACGCTGCGCCGCGAACAGCTGGACGCCGCGCTGGCAAGCATCATCAACGGCCACGAGGTGCTGCGCACCCGGGTCGACCGCTCCACGATGACCTTGGTTCCGGTGCCCGACGCCGACGTCCTGGGGGCACTCGAAGAAGTTGAGGTGGACGCAGAGCTGGCCGCGGCGGTGCCGGCCCACGTCGCCCGGGCCGTCGACCGGTTGGACCCCGAACGGGGAACGCTGCTGGCCGCGGTGTGGCTCCGGCCCCCGGCCGGCGAGAGCGTGCTGTTGCTGGCCGCGCACGTCGTGGCGCTGGACCCCGCGTCGTGGCGGGTGATCCTCGGTGAACTCGGTGCCGCCCTGACTGCGGCGGCGACCGGTCACTCACCGGCCCCCGTACGGGAACACACCAGCTATCGGCGCTGGGCCGAGGCGCTCACCGCGCGGGCGCACGGCCTGGACACCACGCCGTACTGGGCGTCGGAGTTGGACGGCGACGACCCCGACCTCGGCGCCCGGCGGCTCGACCCTGACCGCGATCGGGCCCGCGATCTGATCGTCCGCAACGTCGCGACCGACGCCGACCTCACTCGCCGGCTGCTGAATTCGGGTCTGGCGTTGCCCACGCTGTTGGTCGCCGCCACCGCGGCGACGGTGACCAGCTGGCGCCGGCTACGCGGTCAGGCGACCCCGCCTCCGCTGCTGGCGCTCGAAACCCATGGCCGCGCGGACACTTTGGTCGACGGGCCCGGCGCGCACACCATCGACACCGGCGACACGGTCGGCCTGCTCAGCTCCATCTACCCGGTGCGGCTGGACTCCGACGACCCGCACAAGGTGGCGGAGAAGTTGGCCTCGATCCCCGGCGATGGCCTCGACTTCGGGTTGCTGCGCTACCTGCGGGACGACACCGCCGCGTGGCTCGCCGGCTTCCCGCCGCCGCAACTGCTGCTGAATTACCTTGGCGCCGCCCACACCGACGGCGGCACCGGGCTGACGCTCGAGCGCGAGCTGCTCGCCGGGGTGTCGCCCGTGCCCGAGCCCGAGCTGGCGGTGCGCCACGAGCTCACCATCGCGGCGATGGTGCTGACATACGGCGGGGAGCGGGTGCTGGCGGCCCAGTGGCGCGCGCTGCCCGACATTCTCACGGACGCGGACATCACCGCGCTGCAAGGACTTTGGATCGATTCACTGCGGGAGGTGGTGAAATGAGCACACTGGCGATCGTGGGCGCCGGCGCCAAGGCGGTGGCCGTCGCCGCCAAGGCGTCGGTATTGCGCGACATGGGCGTCGAGGTTCCGGACGTGGTCGCCGTGGAACGCATCGGCGTCGCGGCGAACTGGCAGGCCAGCGGCGGCTGGACGGACGGTGCGCACCGGCTGGGCACCAGCCCGGAAAAAGACGTCGGCTTTCCCTACCGCTCGGCGCTGGTGCCGCGCCGCAACGCCGAGCTGGACGAGCGGATGACCCGCTACAGCTGGCAGTCCTACCTGATCGCCACGGCGTCGTTCGCCGAGTGGATCGACCGCGGCAGGCCGGCGCCGCCGCATCGGCGGTGGAGCCAGTATCTGAGCTGGGTCGCCGACCACGTGGGCATGAATGTGGTGCACGGCGAGGTCGAACGGCTGGCCGTCACCGGGGACCGCTGGGCGATCCACACCCATGAGACCACCGTGCACGCCGACGCGTTGATGATCACCGGGCCCGGCCAGGCCGAAAAATCGTTGCTTCCGGGCAATCCGCGCGTGCTCTCGATCGCCCAGTTCTGGGACCGCGCCGCCAATCACGACCGGATCAGCGCGGAGCGGGTCGCGGTGATCGGCGGCGGTGAGACGGCCGCCGCGATGCTCAATGAGCTGTTCCGGCACCGGGTCTCGAGCATCACCGTCATCTCCCCGCAGGCGACGCTGTTCACGCGCGGCGAGGGGTATTTCGAGAACTCGCTGTTCTCCGATCCGACCAACTGGCCGGCCCTCACCCTGGCCGAACGTCGAGATGCCTTGGCCCGCACGGACCGGGGCGTGTTTTCGTCGAACGTGCAGGAGGCGTTGCTGGCCGATGACCGCATCCACCACCTGCGGGGCCGCGTCGCCCACGCGGTGGGCAGGCAGGGGCAGATCCGGCTGACGTTGTCCACCAACCGAGGAAGCGAGAACCTCGAGACGGTCCACGGGTTTGATCTCGTCATCGACGGCTCCGGCGCCGACTCGCTGTGGTTCGCACCGTTGTTCAGCCAGGACGCGCTTGATCTGCTCGAACTCGGTCTGGGTGGGCCCCTGACTTCGGAGCGGCTGCAGGAGGCGATAGGTTATGACCTGTCCGTCACAGACGTCACCCCTAAGTTGTTCCTGCCCAACCTGTCCGGACTCACCCAGGGCCCCGGATTCCCGAACCTGAGCTGCCTGGGGCTGCTATCCGATCGGGTGTTGGGTTCCACCGTCAGCCCGTCCGCGTATCCCCTGAGAAGGAGACATGATGAGCGCCAACCCCTTTGACGACGACAACGCCACCTTCGTGGTGCTCGCCAATGACGAGAACCAGCACAGCCTCTGGCCGACCTTCGCCGACACGCCGTCCGGCTGGCGGGTGGTCTTCGGTGAAGCAAGCCGCGCGGACTGCCTGGAGTACGTGGAGCAGAACTGGTCAGATATCCGCCCCAAGAGCCTGATTGAGGCGCTCGCGGGGGAGTAGCCGCAGGCGCGCGACAAGTGCGAGCCGCTACACGGTTGCGGCACAGACTATTCGGGGTGTTTTCCCGCGTCGCCGCCGTAGCGTCGTCGTAACGTGACCAACTTGAGACACAAATTCCGGAGTCACAGGGCACACTTACACCATCTTCAACCATGAAGACGTGTGACCGTGTGCGGCGATCCCCAAGATTTCCGCCACGGTCCATGTGCATCGAAGGGGGACCTGTGAATTCCGTGAAGTCCATTGCCACGGGCGTGGCGGCGCTGACCGCCATTGGCGGCGCCGCCGCCGCCGGTGTGGCTTCCATTGCAGCACCGATGGGTCTGGATCATGTGCAACTGGCTGCGGTCGGCGCGCCACTGCCGCAGGACCCGCCGCCGCCTCCGCCCCCGCCGCCGGGTGCGCCGGGCCAGTTGCCGACGGCCGATCAGTTGGCCACTCTGTGCAACCAGGTAACCGACCCCGGCGTCAACTACAGGGAGAAGGCCAACTTCGTTGAAAACGGCGTCAGCCAAAACGAGGGCATGGTGGCCGACCACGACCTGCGAAAGGCCTACCGCAACGGGAACTTTCCCGAGCAGTTCAACGTGACGAACATCGCGCCGGCGGGTCCGAACATGGCCCAGGCCGACGTCGCCATCACGGGCCCGAAGTTCGCCGGCCCCGTGACCAAGCACCTCGCGTTCGTCAACCAGGGTGGGAACTGGGTCCTGCAGCACGACGCGGCGATCGCGCTGATACAGGCCGCGACCGCCACCAACTGATCACCGCGCGTAAACCCGATGCCAATCGGGCGGACGCGCCAGATGTTCCAGCGCACCCCATGCGTCGCCTTCCGGAGGCGCATGGGGTGTGGCATCTGCGGCGACCCCCGCACAGCCGGCGCACAGGTTGCTCATGTTGTGTGCACAACGGCCGGCCGTAACGTATCGGTGCCGAGACACGAAATAAGAGACGAAAAGGGCACGCTGACACCACCCGTGCGTCGACTTTCGTGCCCACCGAAGGGGGAACCATGAAAACCGTTAAAACGCTTGCCACCGGCGTGGCAGCACTGGCGATCGTCGGCGGCGCGGCCGCCGGCCTGACCTCGATGTCGGAGCCGAGCCCAACCCCCCAGGTCGGGGTGCAGCTCGCCACGATCGGCGCGCCGCTTCCGCAGGATCCCCCGCCGGTGCAGCCGGTCGTGGGGGCCAACGTCCCGACTCCCGATCAGCTGACCGGCCTGCTCAACAGCCTGGCCGACCCGAGCGTGTCGTTCAGCAACAAGAGCAACCTGGTGCAGGGTGGTATCAGCGGCATCGAAGCCCACGTTGCCGACAAGAAGCTGCAGAAGGCCGCGAAAAACGGTGACCTGCCGCTGTCGTTCGACGTGACGAACATCCAACCGACTGCCGCCGGTTCGGCGACCGCCGACGTGTCGGTCTCCGGTCCCAAGCTGACCTCACCGGTCACCCAGAACGTCACCTTCGTCAACCAGGGCGGCTGGGTGCTGTCGCGGGCCTCGGCGATGGAATTGCTGCAGGCCGCCGGTCAGTGATCGGTACCAAGGTTTAATCTCGCGAGGCGCGCCGGATCCGCCAGCACATCGATCGCCCGGATCCGGCCGCCGCGCACCACGAATCCCATGACGGACGCCGCGCGTCCGGCGACGACGATGACGGCGCCGGCGGCGCCGTTGACGGTCGCGGCGCGCACCTCGCGGTCGGGCCCGGCGTAGCTTCGGGCCAGCCTGGCCACCGAGGCCGCACCGTCGGCCCGGAACGCCGCCGCGGCCGGGCCGAAGTCGCCTCGCAGCACCACCTCGGGATGCAGCACCGACACCAAACGCTCGAAGTCACCACTGCGGCCCGCCGCGAAGAAGGCGTCCACCACCTCGCGTTGGGCGGCGAGGTCGCCGTCGGGAACCGGATCGGCCCGCTCGATCCGTCGGCGCGCCCGGCTGGCCAGCTTGCGGGCCGACTCCGGCGTCCGATCGACGATGGTGGCGATCTGATCGAACGGCACGCTGAAGACGTCGTGCAGCACGAAGGCCAATCGCTCCGCCGGCGGCAGCGTGTCCAGCACCACGAACAGCGCCAGCCCCACCGCGTCGGCCAGCATGACGCGGTGTTCGGGATCGAATTCCTCGTCGGTTTCCACGATCGGGTCGGGCAGGCGGGCGCTCAGCTCCTCGCTGCCGTGAGTTCGGCGCTCGCGCAACATGTTCAGGCAGATGCGGGCGACCACGGTGGTCAGCCACGCGTCGGGGTTGGCGATCGTCTCCCCGGAGCTGCCGCTCAACCGCAGCCAGGCCTCCTGCACGGCGTCCTGGGCGTCCTCGAACGAGCCGAGCATGCGATAGGCGAGGGCGCCCAACCGCGGCCGGGCCGCCTCGAAGCGCGCCGTCAATGCCCGCAGTGACGGCGGTGACGGCGCGGACGCATCGGGATTGGTCACGGCCGATCGGTCTCCGGCAGGGCGCACACGCGGTCGCCGGAAAAGCCCGACGACCCGATGTCGAGCGCGATGTTGAAGCGGGCGCGCAGATTGCCCAGCGTGATGACGTGGGTCAGGCCGACCAGTTGGGCGGTGTCGAAGTGCGCGCGCAGCGCCTCGAAAAGCTCATCCCTCACCTCGACGGGGGTGCGGCTGATCGCGGTCGCGTATTCGAGGATCAGTTTGTCGACGTCGGAAAAGCACGGCGCGTCCCGATAATTGGCCATCCCCAGCAGCTCTTCGTCGGTGATGCCCCATTGCCGGGCGATCTGCGAGCCGAGGTCGATGCAGTATTCGCAGCGCACCGTCGTCGCCGATTTCAGCTCCGCCAGCGCTCGGTGGCGCGGGCTGAGAACGTCCAGCTTCGATTCGGCCTGCTCCAACTTGCCGTAGGCGTTGAGCAGTCTCGGGATGTGCGCATACATCCGCAGCGGTTCCAGCATTCCCGCGGTTTCCAGCCCGGTCATCTGCGCGAGCTTGCGCCTGGTGAAGAAGAAGGCGATCTTGGCGCCCAGGCCGGCGTCGCGGTCGGAGACTCCCTGTAGCCGTGGCATGGCGATCCTCCCGGCAAGTTGTGGTCGTGAACCAACGTCCTCACTAGGTCGACACGCGGGAAGGCCCAAACGTGACCACTAACTCACCCGGGCTGGCCCAGGGGCATGTCCATGTCGAACACGCGGGCGTGAAGCACGGTGCGGTTCCGCAGCGCGGCGCGCACCGCGCGGTGCAGGCCGTCCTCGAGATAGGTGGTGCCCTTCCACCGCACCGCGTGCGGGAACAGGTCGCCGTAGAAGGTGGAGTCCTCCGAGAGCAGGCGGTCCAGCGCGAGCACCGTTGTGGTGGTGACCAATTCGTCGAGCCGGATCTGTTGCGGCGGTATCTGGGACCAATCCCGATAGGACAGGTTGTGCTCGGGATACGGTTTGCCGTCGCGCACGCCCTTGAAAATCATTGGCCGATCTCCCCCGACGCATAGCTGTGGCCCGACCGGTTCATGCTGGAAAGGCTAGCCGGACACCGGCCGTCCCGGCGAGCAGACGCTTGCGCTCCACCGGTGCGGGCGACGGCGCCCGAGACCGTAAAATGAACCGGGTCAAAGCGGTATCGAAGGAGGTGACGACCAGTGGGAACTGCCGATGACCGACGGTTCGAGGTGCTGCGGGCCATCGTCGCTGATTTCGTCGCCACCAAAGAGCCGATCGGTTCCAAGACGCTGGTGGAGCGCCACAACCTGGGTGTCTCGTCGGCCACCGTCCGCAACGACATGGCGGTGCTCGAGGCCGAGGGCTACATCACCCAGCCGCACACCAGTTCCGGGCGGGTGCCCACCGAGAAGGGCTACCGCGAATTCGTCGACCGGCTCGACGACGTCAAGCCGCTGTCCTCGGCCGAACGGCGCGCGATCCAGGGATTCCTGGAGTCCGGTGTCGACCTCGACGACGTCCTGCGCCGCGCCGTGCGGCTGCTCGCGCAACTGACCCGGCAGGTGGCCGTCGTGCAGTACCCGACGCTGTCGTCGTCGACCGTGCGCCACCTCGAGGTGATCGCCCTGACGCCCGCTCGGCTGCTGATGGTCGTCATCACCGACTCCGGCCGGGTGGACCAGCGCGTGGTCGAACTCGGCGACGTCATCGACGACCACGAACTCTCCCAGCTGCGGGAGATGCTCGGCCAGGCGCTGGTGGGCAAGAAACTGTCGGCCGCCTCGGTCGCGGTGGCCGACCTCGCCGGGCAGTTGAGCAGCCCGGAAGGGCTGGGCGACGCCGTGGGCCGATCGGCGACGGTGTTGCTGGAGTCACTCGTCGAGCACACCGAGGAACGCCTGCTGATGGGCGGCACCGCCAACCTGACCCGCAACGCCGCCGATTTCGGCGGCTCGCTGCGCTCCATCCTGGAAGCGCTCGAGGAGCAGGTGGTGGTGCTGCGGTTGCTGGCCGCCCAGCAGGAAGCCGGTAAGGTGACGGTTCGCATCGGCCACGAGACGGCCGCCGATCAGATACTGGGCACTTCCGTGGTGACCACCGCCTACGGCACCTCCGACACCGTGTACGGGGGAATGGGTGTGCTGGGGCCCACCCGGATGGACTATCCGGGAACTATCGCCAGCGTTGCCGCGGTTGCCCTATATATCGGCGAAGTCCTGGGTGCTCGATGAACGCGCACCCGCAGTGTGGGTAGGCGCGGAGAAGACCAGGTATAGGAGAGTCAGGCGTGGCACGCGATTATTACGGGCTGCTCGGCGTGAGCAGAAACGCCGGTGACGCGGAGATCAAGCGCGCGTACCGCAAGTTGGCGCGCGAACTGCATCCCGACGTCAATCCCGATGAGGCCGCGCAGGCGAAGTTCAAGGAAATCAGCGTCGCCTACGAGGTGCTGAGCGACCCCGAGAAGCGGCGGATCGTCGACCTGGGCGGCGATCCGATGGAGAACGCGGCCGCGGCCGGCGGCGGTTTCGGCGGCGGTTTCGGGGGCCTGGGCGACGTGTTCGAGGCCTTCTTCGGCGGCGGTTTCAGTGGCGGCGCGACCTCCCGAGGTCCCATCGGGCGGGTACGGCCCGGCTCGGATTCGCTGCTGCGGATGCGGCTCGATCTCGAAGAGTGCGCGACCGGCGTCACCAAGCAGGTCACCGTCGACACCGCAGTGCTGTGTGACCGCTGCCAGGGCAAGGGCACCAACGGCGACTCGGCTCCGGTGCCGTGCGACACGTGTGGTGGTCGCGGCGAGGTCCAGACCGTGCAGCGCTCCCTGCTGGGGCAGGTGATGACGTCGCGGCCGTGTCCGACCTGCCGCGGCGTCGGGGTCGTCATCCCCGACCCGTGCCACCAGTGCATGGGTGACGGCCGGGTGCGCGCCCGCCGGGAGATCAGCGTCAAGATCCCCGCCGGTGTCGGCGACGGCATGCGCGTGCGGCTGGCCGCCCAGGGCGAGGTGGGACCCGGCGGCGGGCCGGCCGGTGACCTGTACGTCGAGGTGCACGAGCAGAGCCACGACGTCTTCGTCCGCGAAGGCGACGACCTGCACTGCACCGTGTCGGTGCCGATGGTCGACGCGGCGCTGGGTGCCACGGTCACCGTCGACGCCATCCTGGACGGCGTCAGCGAGATCACCATTCCGCCGGGCACCCAACCGGCTTCGGTCATCACGCTGCGCGGCCACGGGATGCCGCACCTGCGCACCGGCACCCGCGGTGATCTGCATGTCCACGTCGAGGTGGTGGTTCCCGCCCGCCTGGACGCCCGCGACACCGAACTGCTGCGCGAACTGAAGGCCCGCCGCAGCCGCGACGTCCCCGAGGTGCGCTCGACCCACGCCGGCGGCGGCCTGTTCAGCCGGCTCCGCGAGACGTTCACCGGACGCTAGTCAAGGCGCGCCGATGGTCGCGACCCTGTTCTACGCCGACGCGCTGCCCGAGACCGGCGCGCTGGCCGTCCTGGGCGGTGACGAGGGGTTTCATGCCGCCAGCGTGCGGCGGATCCGCCCCGGCGAGCAACTGGTGCTCGGCGACGGCGCCGGCGGCCTGGCGCACTGCGAGGTGGAGCACGCCGGGCGTGACGGGCTGCGGGCGCGGGTGCTCAAGCGCTGGAGCGTCGCGCCCGGAACCCCGCCGGTGACCGTGGTGCAGGCCCTGCCGAAGTCGGAGCGATCGGAGCTGGCCATCGAGCTGGCCACCGAGGCGGGGGCCGACGGGTTCCTGGCCTGGCAGGCCGCCCGCTGCGTGGCCAACTGGCACGGCGCCCGGGTCGAGAAAGGTCTGCGCCGCTGGCGTGCGGTCGCCCGTTCGGCGGCCCGGCAATCGCGCCGGGCGCACATCCCGCTGGTCGACGGGGTGCTGTCCACCCCGGCGCTGACCTCGCGCATCCGCGACGAGGTGGCCGGCGGCGCGACGGTGCTGGCCTTGCACGAGTCGGCCACCGAGCGGCTCGCCGGCGCCGACCTCGCGGGAGCGCTATCGGTGTTGTTGGTGGTCGGTCCCGAGGGCGGGATCGCCGACGACGAGATGGCGGCGTTGTCCGAAGCGGGCGCGACGGCGGTGCGGCTGGGTCCGCAGGTGCTGCGGACGTCGACCGCCGCGGCCGTGGCGCTCGGTGCGCTGGGGGTGCTGACCCCGCGATGGGACCACCCGTCGAGCCTGTAATGACTCGTCGCGCGCTGCACATTGGGCGAGCGTCGACCCGGCGGTAGGATAAAAACGCTAGAAAACGCCGGAATCGGCGAGCACTTCACACAAGGCAGGCATCGAAAACCACGTGACGCCCCGCGAGACCAGCGCTGCTGACGCAGCCGGACCCCTCCAGGCCGACGCTCAAGTTCGCAGCAGCATCAACGTTCCGCCCCATTCCGTCATGGGCCTGCTGGGTTCGGCAGACGAGAACCTGCGCTCGCTGGAACGCACCCTGGACGCGGATCTGCACGTGCGCGGCAACACCGTCACCATCTCCGGTGAGCCCGCCGACGTCGCGCTCGCCGAACGGGTGATCTCCGAACTGATCGCGATCGTCGCCGGTGGGCAGCCGTTGACCCCGGAGGTGGTCCGGCACAGCGTCGCCATGCTGGCCGGCACCGACAACGAGTCACCGGCCGAAGTGCTCACGCTGGACATCCTGTCGCGACGCGGCAAGACGATCCGGCCCAAGACGCTCAACCAGAAGCGCTACGTCGACGCCATCGACGCCAACACCGTCGTCTTCGGGGTGGGCCCGGCCGGCACCGGCAAGACGTACCTCGCAATGGCCAAGGCGGTCAACGCTTTACAGACCAAACAGGTCAGCCGCATCATCCTGACCCGCCCGGCCGTGGAAGCCGGTGAGCGCCTTGGCTTTTTGCCGGGCACGCTCAGCGAGAAGATCGACCCGTACCTGCGGCCGCTGTACGACGCGCTCTACGACATGATGGACGCCGAGCTGATCCCCAAGCTGATGTCGGCGGGGGTCATCGAGGTGGCGCCGCTGGCGTACATGCGTGGTAGGACGTTGAACTCCGCGTTCATCGTGCTCGACGAGGCGCAGAACACCACCGCCGAGCAGATGAAGATGTTCCTCACCCGCTTGGGCTTCGGATCCAAGATCGTCGTCACCGGCGACATCACCCAGGTCGACCTTCCGGGCGGGGCCAGGTCGGGTCTGCGTTCGGCGATGGAGATCCTCGACAGCGTCGAGGACATCCACGTGGCGGAACTGACCAGCGTGGACGTGGTGCGCCACCGGCTGGTCTCGGAAATCGTCGACGCCTACGCCAAGTTCGAAGAGCCCGACCTGACGATGAACCGGGCGGCCAGGCGGGCGTCGGGCTCGCGCGGTCGCCGATGATGGTGCGGTGAGCGGGTTCCATGAGCATTGAGGTATCCAACGAGTCGGGCATCGACGTCTCCGAGGCCGAGTTGATCAGCGTCGCGCGGCATGTCATCGCCAAGATGGACGTCAATCCGGCGGCCGAGCTGTCGATGGTGCTGTTGGACACCGCGGCGATGGCCGACCTGCACATGCGCTGGATGGACCTGCCCGGGCCCACCGACGTGATGAGCTTCCCGATGGACGAGCTCGAACCGGGCGGGCGCCCGGACGCCCCCGAGCCCGGGCCCTCGATGCTGGGCGACATCGTGCTGTGCCCGGAATTCGCGGCCAGTCAGGCCGCCGCGGCGGGGCACAGCCTGGGGCACGAGCTGGCGCTGCTGACCATCCACGGGGTGCTGCACCTGATCGGCTACGACCACGGCGAGCCGGACGAGGAAAAGGAGATGTTCGCGCTGCAGGACCGGTTGCTCGAGGAGTGGGTCGCCGACCAGGTCGAGGCCTACCGCCAGGACCGCCAGGAAGAGCGCGATCGCCGATTGCTTGACAAGTCAAGGTATTTCGACAATTGAGCCGACTCAGGATCCTGGTGGCGGCAGCCATCGCGTTCGCGCCGATCTCGATGATCGTCGCCATCCCCGGCACGGTGGCACAGGCGGCGCCCTGCGCCGGCGCGGGCTCGAACCCCGTGTCCTGCCAGCGCTGCATGTTCTACGTGAACGCCTATCACACGGCGAACGTGTGCAACGAGGACAAGCGCGGCGTCCAGGGGCCCGCGAGCAACGCGCCGACACCGGTTCCGCAGGTGCCCATCCCGGCGTACGAACCGCCCCCGCTTCCGCCGCCGGTGCAGCAACCGGTGGTCCTGCCGCCGCCCAACGCGGGCCAAAACACCGTCCCGGTGCTCGAGATCAATCCGCCCGGCCCCGATGCGCCGCGAAACGCCCCGGTGGTCGCGCCGCCGCGAGGGCTGGATGCGCCCTCGGTGGCGATCGCAGCGGCGAAGGCCGCGCCGGTAACCCGCGCCGACCCCGCCAACCCGCCGAAGCCGCCGACCGAGGTGGACTTCAACCAGCAGGTGCAAAACGTGGTGAATGCCCACCGGCAAAACGTCGACATCCTCAAGATCGACGAGCACCGGTTCGTGCGGCCGCGCCACTGGGACTACGTCGACTACGACGATGCCTACCGCCGCCCAACCCTCTACAACCCGCTCAATCAGGCGATGACGTTCCGCTACTTCTACAACGGCGCCTACCAGCAGCTGTACCTCCCGCGCGGAGCGCGGATGGTGCTCGACGCCGCGACCGTCGGCGTCGTCCCGTTCACCGCGGTCGGCGACAGCTATGTGGCCTCGGGCAGCTTCTACGGGGGTGGCTCGCTACCGCTCAACGGATACAACGGGCCACCGCCGCCGGACTACAAGCCGCCGGCGCCCCCGAAGCTGTACGACAACGTCGTCGTGTCCGTTCCCGCCAAGGGCGAGACCGTGGAAGTGGGCCACGTGGCGGTGGTGGGCCACGACGGTAGCCAATCCCCGGGGAGCCAGGACACGTTCCTGCTCGACGACTCCACCCTGGCCTGGGGCCAGATCGACAACTCCAGCAGCGCGCCCGCCCAGATCCGGGTGATCAAGACCCAGCCGACGCCGGGCGTCGGCCTCACCGACGACGGCGGCTTCTTGGTGCTGCTCGCCGTTCACCACCCGGAGCCCGGCCAACCCCACCAATCCGTGTGGACCATGGCGCTGCGCTTCGGTGGGTTCGCCGTGGTGGTGGGCCTGGTCGCCTGGCTGCTCAATCGCCGGAACCGCAGCGAGGACGACGCCGCTGAGTCCTCGTGATGCCACAGGGGAATAGTGACCACGTCGAGGGATGACCGTTGACCGGCTGGTCTGAGCTGTTCGCCGCGGTCGCGTTGATCGCGCTGGGCGGGCTTTTCGCCGCGATCGATGCGGCCATCAGCACGGTGTCGCTGGCCCGTGTTCAGGAAATGGTGCGCGACGAGCGGCCGGGCGCGGTGGCGCTGTCCAAGGTGATGTCGGAGCGTCCCCGCTACATCAACCTCGTTGTGCTGCTGCGGATCACCTGCGAGATCACCGCGACCGTGCTGCTGGTGGTGTTCCTCTATGACAACTTCGGGCTGAAGTGGGGATTGTTCGGCGCCGCGGCCATCATGGTGGTGACCAGCTTCGTCGTCATGGGGGTGGGCCCGCGCACCCTCGGCCGCCAACACGCCTATTCCATCGCGTTGACGACGGTGCTTCCGCTGCAAGCGATCTCGTGGTTGTTGATGCCGATCAGCCGGCTCCTGGTGGTGCTGGGTAACGCGGTCACCCCGGGGCGCGGGTTGAGGAACGGGCCGTTCGCCTCGGAGATCGAGCTGCGCGAGGTCGTCGACCTGGCTCAGCAGCGTGGCGTGGTCGCCGCCGAGGAACGCCGGATGATCCAGTCGGTCTTCGAACTCGGCGACACCCCGGCCCGCGAGGTCATGGTCCCGCGCACCGAGATGATCTGGATCGAAAGCGACAAATTCGCCAGCCAAGCCATCAACCTGGCGGTGCGCAGCGGCCATTCCCGCATCCCGGTGATCGGCGAGAACGTCGACGACATCGTCGGCGTCGTGTACCTGAAAGACCTTGTCCAGCAGACGTTTTTGTCGGGCGGCGGCGGGCGGACCATCCCGGTGGCGCAGGTGATGCGGCCGGCGGTCTTCGTGCCGGACTCCAAGCCCTTGGACGCCCTGCTGCGCGAAATGCAGCGCGACCGCAACCACATGGCCCTGCTCGTCGACGAGTACGGCGCGATCGCCGGCCTGGTCAGCATCGAAGACGTGCTCGAAGAAATCGTCGGCGAGATCGCCGACGAGTACGACCAGGCGGAGACGGCGCCGATAGAAGACCTGGGCGACAAGCGTTTTCGGGTGTCGGCTCGGCTGCCGATCGAGGACCTCGGCGAACTGTACGGCGTGCAGTTCGACGACGACCTCGACGTCGACACCGTCGGCGGGCTGCTCGCCCTGGAATTGGGCCGGGTGCCGCTGCCGGGCGCCGAGGTGATCTCCCACGGTTTGCGGCTGCACGCCGAGGGCGGCACGGATCACCGTGGGCGGGTACGCATCGGCACCGTCCTGCTCAGCCCCGTCGAATCCGACGGCTCACCCGATGGCGAGGAACCCCCGCAGCATGACTGAATTCCGTTCCGGCTTCGTATGTTTGGTCGGCCGGCCCAACACCGGGAAGTCGACCCTGACGAACGCGCTCGTCGGGACCAAGGTCGCGATCACCTCGAAACGGCCACAAACCACCCGGCACACCATCCGGGGGATCGTGCACCGGGACGACTTCCAGATCATCCTGGTCGACACGCCGGGTCTGCACCGCCCGCGCACCCTGCTGGGCAAGCGGCTCAACGACCTGGTGCGCGACACCTACGCCGAGGTGGACGTGATCGGGCTGTGCATCCCGGCCGACGAGGCGATCGGCCCGGGCGACCGGTGGATCGTCGAGCAGATTCGGGCGACCGCGCCCAAGGCGACACTGGTCGCCATCGTCACCAAGATCGACAAGGCGCCCAAGGACCGGGTCGCCGCGCAGTTGGTCGCGGTCAGCGCGCTGGTCGGCGAGCAGGCCGAGATCGTCCCGGTGTCGGCGGTGGCCGGGACGCAAATGGACGTCCTGATCGACGTGCTGGCCGCGGCGCTGCCGCCCGGGCCCGCCTACTACCCCGACGGGGAACTGACCGACGAACCCGAAGAGGTGTTGATGGCCGAGCTCATCCGGGAGGCGGCCCTGGAGGGGGTGCGCGACGAGCTGCCGCACTCGTTGGCCGTGGTCATCGACGAGGTCAGCCCGCGGGAGGACCGCGACGACCTGATCGACGTGCACGCGCTGCTCTACGTCGAACGCGACAGCCAGAAGGGCATCATCATCGGCAAGGGCGGGGCCCGGCTGCGCGACGTCGGCACCGCCGCGCGCGCCCAGATCGAGAAGCTGCTGGGCACCAAGGTGTACCTCGACCTGCGCGTCAAGGTCGCCAAGAACTGGCAGAGCGACCCCAAACAGCTTGGCCGGCTGGGCTTTTAGCGGGCTTTCTACGTGGCGAGCACCCGGATGGTGTTCAGCGACGGATCGGCCGCATCGGGCAGATTCATGCCGGCATTGACGCCCGAGCAAAGATAGTCCAGCACGGCATCGTTGAGACGCTCACCCGGCACGACGGCGGGGATGCCCGGGGGATAGGGGGTGATCTGCTCGGCGGCGATGCGGCCCGCGGCGCTGTCCGTGGACACCGTTTCCACCCGCCCGAAAAACGCGTCACGCGGCAACTCGACGGACTCCAGTTGCAGCTCGTCGGGCGAGGGCAGCGCGATGCTCGGCGGCGGCTCGAAGTCGTCGGCGGCGGTGCGCCACGCGCGCAGCGCGTCGGTGAGACGCCCCAGGGTCTCCTTGTCGTCGGCCATCGACAGGGTGGCCAGGATGCGGCGGTGATCGCTCATCCCCACGTCGATGTGCGCGTGCGCCCGCAGCCAGTCGGCGGCCTGATAACCCGAAGTGCCCGTTGCGGATACGTCGATCAGCACCTGCATCCGGTCCAGGTCGTGGGACGCCTGCGCGCCGAGCAACTCGTCGTCGAGAACCTCCACATCCGGGATGAGTTCGATCTCCTCACGCACGTGTCGCGTCAAATCGAGTGCGGCACCGAGCAATTCATGACCGTGCTGCACCATCTGCCGGCGCCAGCCGTCCATGGCGGCGTACAACAGGACGCTGGGACTGGTGGTCATCAGCTGATCCGCGCAGGCGGACAGGCGATCCCGATCGATCAGGTCGCCCTGCAGGTGAAACACCGAACCCTGCTCGAAACCGGCGCCCATCTTGTGCACGCTGACCACGCAGACGTCCGCGCCGGCGTCCATCGCCCAGGTCGGCAGGTCCTCGTGGAACGGCAGGTGTGCGCCCCACGCCTCGTCGAGGATCAGCGGCTTTCCGCGCCGGTGACACACCTCGGCGATCCCGGCGATGTCGGCGCAGGTGCCGTAGGGGCTGGGGCTGACGACGAGCGCGCCGGCGGCCTCGGGGTGCTTGTCCCAGGCCTGTTCGACCTGCTCCGGCGAGGGCGGATGAGAGAAGTGGTGCGCGGCGTCCCAGCGGGGGGTGATCCAGCGCGGCTGCACGCCGGAGAAGATCAGCCCCGCCACGATCGACTTGTGGCTGTCGCGGCTGACCAGCAGGCTGCCCTCGCCGCCGGCCACCGCCATCATCGCCGCCCGCACCGACAGGGAACTGCCGCAGGTGGAGAACCACGCGGTGTCCGCGCCCACTGCCTCGGCCATCAGGTCTTCGGCGTTCTTCAAGTACTTGTTGCTGGTCCGGCGGTCATCCAGGCCGCCGCTGGCCAGTACGTCGTCGAGGAAGGGTTCACGGCCCAGGACCGCGAGGACCCGCTCGTCGGTGCCGCGGCCCTGCCGGTGGCCGGGCGGCGTGAACCCGTATCGGTTCTTTTCCCGATAGTCGGCCAGCGCATCGAGCAGTGGGGCGTCGGATTGGTCCATGGCGAACGTGTACCCGCCTCGTCGGCAGGAAATTCACCGCTCCGACCTGCCCAGACGGCGGGACGCGGCGGTGATCTCAGCCGCTGGGCGCGGGCGCCGGAGGGGTGTCCGCGCTCTGGTGCCACCAGGGTTGGGGCTGCTTGCTGGCCCATCCGCACACGGCTTCGAGCTCGGCGGCCAGCGAGATCAGCATGCCCTCGCTGTTGGCCGGGCCCATCAGCTGCACGCCGATCGGCAGGCCTTCGGAGGTGAAGCCCGCCGGAACGTTGATGGACGGCCACCCCAGGACGTTCCACGGGAACGTCAGCGGGCAGGCCGCGATCATGGCCCGGTCGGTGCCGAAGCCGCTCAACCGGTCGAAGGCCCGCGCCAGCGGCGGGGGCTGGGCGGTGGTCGGCGCCAACACCACGTCGACGATGTCGAAGATCGAACCGACCCGGCGCTGGTCGGCCGCCTCGTGGCGGCGGGCGCTGCGCAGGATCGCCTGCCCCAGCGCGGCGCCCATGCGCAGGTTGGACAGGGTCCGGGGGTCCAGCACGACGCCGTCGCCCAAGCGCTCCTCCCAATCCCGCAGGCCCGCGGTGGACCGGGCGAGAAAGTCCCACGACAACCGCATGCCGTAGTCGGGGTTGCCGGACACCACGGTGTGGCCCAGCAGTTCGAGTTGGTTACCCACGGCGCGCGTCGCCGCCAGGATCTCCGGGTGCAGCTTGGGCCGGAAACCGGTGTAGGGAAACCGGGTTGACAGCGCGATGTTCAGCGGGCCGGGCGCCTTGCCCACATAGTCGGAGGCGGTGATCGCGGGCGGTTTGTGACGGTCCCCCTCGACGTTGCCGGACGCGGCGTCGAGCACCAGCGCCGCGTCGGCGACCGTGCGGGCCAGCACGCCGTTGACCGTGATGCCGTTGAACGCCTCCGGCAGCGGCCAGGTCGAGATCCGTCCGCGCTGCGGCTTGATGCCCACCAGGTGCGTCCATGCCGCGGGGATGCGGATACTGCCGGCGCCGTCGGACCCGATGGCGGCCGTGACCAGGCCCGCGGCCACCGCCGCGGCGCTGCCGCCCGACGACCCGCCGGGGGTGTGCCGCCGCGACCAGGGGTTGCGGGTGTGCCCGAAACCGGGTCCGCTGGTGAACGGCCACTGGCCGAGCTCACACGTGTTGGTCTTGCCCACGATCACCGCGCCGGCGGCCTTGAGGCGGCGCACCACCTCGGCGTCGTGCGTCGCCGGCGGAACCGTCCCCTCGGTGCCGAACGCGGTGGGCACGCCGGCAATGTCGACGTCGTCCTTGACGGCGATCGGGATGCCCAGCAGCGGGGCGGTGTCCCCGGCCGCGCGGCGCCGGTCGGCCTCGGCCGCGTCGGCCAGCGCCGACTCGGTGAGCACCACCCGGAAGGCGTTCAGCGTGGGCTGGCTGGCGTGGATGGCGTGCAGCGAACGACCCACCAGGGTGGTGGACGTCACCGAGCGGCTGGCCAACTGATAGAGCAGGTCGGTCAGCGTGGGCAGGCGCTGGTTGCCGGACCCGGAAATGGACCCGACTCCCGACCCCGAAGCGCCAATCACGGGGTACGAGACTAGACGGCGCGGATACCCGCAATGTCGCGGCGGGGTGCAAAACTATGGGGATGCGGCTATACCGAGACCGAGCTGTTGTGCTGCGCCAGCACAAGCTCGGCGAAGCCGACCGGATCGTCACCCTGCTGACCCGTGATCACGGGCTGGTCCGCGCGGTGGCCAAGGGCGTTCGTCGTACCCGCAGCAAATTCGGCGCGCGGCTGGAGCCATTCGCGCACATCGACGCGCAGTTGCATCCCGGCCGCAACCTCGACATCGTCACCCAGGTCGTCTCGATCGACGCGTTCGCCACCGACATCGTCAGCGACTACGGCCGCTACACCTGCGGGTGCGCCATGCTGGAAACCGCCGAACGCCTCGCCGGTGAGGAGCGGGCGCCCGCCCCGGCCCTGCACGGGCTCACGGTGAGCGCCCTGCGGGCGGTGGCCGACGGCCGCCGGTCCCGGGGCCTGCTGCTGGACGCCTACCTGCTGCGGGCGATGGGCATCGCCGGTTGGGCGCCGGCGCTGAACGAGTGCGCCCGTTGCGCCACGCCCGGTCCCCATCGTGCGTTTCATGTCGGCGCCGGCGGCAGCGTCTGCACCCACTGCCGCCCGGCCGGTTCGACGACGCCGCCGCCGGGGGTACTGGACCTGATGTCGGCGCTGCACGACGGCGATTGGGACTTTGCCGAGAAGACGCCGCAGTCGCACCGCAACTACGTCAGCGGTCTGGTGGCGGCGCACCTGCAATGGCATTTGGAGCGGCAGCTCAAGACGTTGCCGCTCGTAGAACGGACGTATCACGTCGACCGCACCATCGCCGATCAGCGCGCGACGCTGATCGGGCAGGATATGGACTGTGGCTAAAGTCTGGGCCGGCGGGCGGGCGGTGATCACATCCGTCACACCCGCATCCGCGTCAGCCGGCATGTGTTGTGCCCACCTCCGAGCGACAAAAGCGGGTCACCCGAACGTGTCGCTCGGAGGTGGGCGCAAGACACACGCCCTCCGACCGAGGCCAGTGGGGCGCTAGTGACACACCGCGGTTTCCCGCAGCTGCCCCCCGCGCCCGACGACTATCCGGTCTTCCCCGACAAGTCGACCTGGCCCGTCGTCTTTCCGGAGCTGCCGCCGTCCGCCGACGGCGGCCCGTGCCGGCCGCCGCAGCACACCTCCAAGGCGGCCGCGCCCAGGATCGAGGCCGACCGGCTGCCCAACCATGTGGCCATCGTCATGGACGGCAACGGCCGCTGGGCCACCCAGCAGGGGCTGAACCGTACCGACGGTCATCGCGCCGGGGAGGCCGTCGTCATCGACATCGTCTGTGGTGCAATCGAAATCGGGATCAAGTGGCTCAGCCTGTACGCCTTCTCGACCGAGAACTGGAAGCGTTCGCCCGAAGAGGTCCGCTTCCTGATGGGCTTCAACCGCGACGTGGTGCGGATGCGCCGGGTGAACCTGAATGCGATCGGGGTCAAGATCCGGTGGGTCGGGTCGCGGCCCCGCCTGTGGCGCAGCGTGATCAATGAGCTGGCGATCGCAGAAGACATGACGAAGGACAACGACGTCATCACCGTCAACTACTGTGTCAACTACGGTGGCCGCGCCGAAATCGCCGAAGCCACAAAGGAAATCGCACGGCTGGCCGCGGCCGGACGGCTGAACCCGGAACGCATCACCGAGTCGACGGTGGCGAACCACCTGCAGCGGCCCGACATCCCCGACGTGGATCTGTTCTTGCGGACCTCGGGGGAGCAGCGGTCCAGCAATTTCATGCTGTGGCAGGCGGCATACGCCGAGTACATCTTCCAGGACAAGTTGTGGCCCGACTATGACCGTCGCGACCTGTGGGCCGCCTGCGAGGAATACGCCTCGCGCAACCGCCGATTCGGGAGCGCATAGTGCCCTCGCTACAGGAGCGCCTGGCGTCGATCCTCCGCGATGTCCTTGCGCTGCAGGAGGAGACCGACGGCGCGCTGACCGTTCACCATGACGGCACCATCGCCTCGTTGCGGGTGGTGAACATCGCCGAGGGCCTCGACCTGGTGTCGCTCACCCAGATATTGGCGTGGGATCTGCCGCTGACCAAGAAGCTGAGCGACCGGGTGGCCAAGCAGGCGCGCGACAGCAACTTCGGCAGCGTCAGCCTGATCGAGAAGGTCAATGACAAAGCCGTGCAGCGCAATTCGGGCAAGGGCGCGGCCAAGAACGCCGATGTGATGCTGCGCTACAACTTTCCCGGCGCGGGCCTCACCGACGATGCGCTGAGGACCTTGATCCTGCTGGTGCTCGACACCGGCGCCCAGCTACGCCGCACACTGACGGCGTAATCGTCAGGGCATGCACTCCGAACAGGTGCCGAAGATCTCGATGGTGTGGCTGACGTCGGAGAAGCCGTGCTTGGCGGCCACGGCCGTCGCCCACTCCTCGACCTCGTGATCGCCCACCTCGATCGTGGATCCGCAACTGCGGCAGACCAAGTGGTGATGATGGTGTTCCGAACACCTGCGGTAGACCGACTCGCCGGTGTCGGTGCGCAGCGTGTCGATCATTCCCGCCGCGGCCATCGACTGCAGCGTCCGATAGACGGTGGTCAGCCCGATGTTCTCGCCGCGCCGGCGTAGCTCGTCGTGCAGATCCTGCGCCGAGCGGAATTCGTCGAGTGTCTCCAACAGCGTCGAGATCGCCGCGCGCTGACGGGTCGAGCGAACGCTCGCTCCTGATGTCACGGGGTGTCCTCGCTCGCGTGCGCGACGGCGTCCACCACGATGTGCGCGAGGTGATGATCGGCGAGCCGATACAGCACCTCGCGCCCGGACCGCTCGCCGGCAACCACGCCCGCCGCCTTGAGGATCTTCAGGTGCTGGCTGACCAGCGGCTGGGGCACGCCGAGCGCGTCCACCAGCTCGTGCACGCAGCGATGCGACTCGCGCAGCTGCAGCACGATGGCGATGCGCACCGGCGCCGCCAGCGCCCGCAACAACTCGCCCGCGGCGTCGAGGATCTCCCGCGGGGGTGGGACGGGGTAATCGGCCAGTACGGAGTGCCCACCGGCGCCGAGTCCGCCGTGGTCGTGGGTGACCGCGTCCAGGTCCGTTCCCATGTCGCCGTCGGTGGCGGACGGCATCGACGCAGAACGTGAGGGGGACATCATGGGAGCGGCATCACCTCGAGAAGTGCCAGGTAGTGGGAAAGTATCCGCCGTATCGGCTGCCCTCCACTGTCACATGCATGATGACGCATGTCAAAGACCGCGGCGCCGATCGCTACCATGACTGATGCTCTGCGCACGGCGGTCGGCCGCCAAGCGCGCCCACCCAACCCCGGAAAGGGAGTGCACCACCCCGTGGCGTCCGTCATCGACACCGTAGTGAACCTGGCCAAGCGGCGCGGCTTCGTTTTTCCCTCGGGAGAGATCTACGGCGGAACCCGGTCGGCGTGGGACTACGGCCCGTTGGGTGTGGAGTTCAAAGAGAACATCAAACGTCAGTGGTGGCGCGCGGTGGTCAGCGGGCGCGACGACGTCGTCGGCCTGGATTCGTCGATCATCTTGCCGCGGCAGGTGTGGGTGGCCTCCGGCCACGTCGAGGTCTTCCATGACCCGCTGGTCGAGTCGCTGATCACCCATAAGCGTTACCGCGCCGACCATCTCATCGAGGCCTACGAGGCCAAGCACGGCCACCCGCCGCCCAACGGACTGGCCGACATCCGTGACCCCGACACCGGCGAGCCCGGGCAGTGGACCGAGCCCCGCGAATTCAACATGATGCTCAAGACCTACCTGGGTCCGATCGAGACCGAGGAGGGCTTGCACTATCTGCGTCCGGAGACCGCGCAGGGCATCTTCGTCAACTTCGCCAACGTGGTGACGACCGCTCGCAAGAAGCCGCCCTTTGGTATCGGCCAGATAGGCAAGAGTTTTCGCAACGAGATCACCCCGGGCAACTTCATTTTCCGCACGCGCGAGTTCGAGCAAATGGAAATGGAGTTCTTCGTCGAGCCCTCGACCGCGAAGGAATGGCATCAGTATTGGATCGACACCCGGCTGCAATGGTATGTCGAGTTGGGTATCGATCCGGAGAACCTGCGGTTGTTTGAACACCCGGCCGACAAACTGTCGCACTACTCCGATCGCACCGTCGACATCGAGTACAAATTCGGCTTCGCCGGTAACCCGTGGGGTGAGCTGGAGGGCGTCGCCAACCGCACCGATTTCGACTTGGCGACGCATTCAAAGCATTCCGGCGTCGACCTGTCCTTCTACGACCAGGCGACCGACGCACGCTACATCCCGTATGTCATCGAGCCCGCGGCGGGTTTGACGCGGTCGTTCATGGCCTTCCTGATCGACGCCTACGTCGAGGACGAGGCCCCGAACGCCAAGGGCAAGATGGAAAAGCGCACGGTGCTGCGGCTGGACCCGCGGCTGGCGCCGGTCAAGGCGGCGGTGCTGCCGCTGTCCCGGCACGCCGACCTGAGCCCCAAGGCCCGCGATCTGGCGGCCGAACTGCGCCAGTTTTGGAATATCGATTTCGACGATGCCGGCGCGATCGGGCGGCGCTATCGGCGCCAGGACGAGATCGGCACGCCGTTCTGTGTGACGGTGGATTTCGACTCGCTCGAGGACAACGCCGTGACGGTGCGCCGGCGCGACGACATGACCCAGGAGCGCGTCGCGATGAACACCGTGGCCGATTATCTGGCGGCACGGCTCAAAGGCTGCTAATCACGGGGCCGCCGTCGGCGGCGCCATATCGGGTCCCGTTGCGTGGGTGCGCGTCTGGCCGACTCGCGCGACGGTGAATGATGCGCCGTCGCCGGTTCGCATTTGCGAAATAAGGTTTGCTTAAAAATCGGGCCGCGATGGTGGCGGTGCCCTAGGATCTGCCGTGGGGCATAAGTAGATAGCTAGTTGAGCCATGGGCGGATGTCGGGCGTCTGTCGCTGGAGCCGTTGACTCGGTCGGTTGGGGTGTGGATGATTCCCGCGTTTTTGTTCTTCCCTCCGGAAATCAACTCGGCCTTGATAGTCGGCGGCCCCGGTTCTGGACCTCTATTCGAGGCGGCTTCCGCGTGGGACGGACTGGCGGCGGAGCTGTCGTCCTCGGCGGCCTCGTTCAACACCGTGGTGACGGACCTGGCGGCGGGCCCCTGGACCGGTCCTTCGTCGGCATCGATGACGGCCGCCGCGGCGCCCTACGTGCAATGGCTGCTGATCGCCGCCGCGGAGGCGGAGGTGGCCGCGATCCGCGCCCGGCTGGCGGCGCTGGCGTTCGAGGGGGCGGTGGTCGCGACGGTGCCGCTGCCGGCGGTGCTGGCGAATCGTGCCCGGTTGCTGATCCTGATCGCGACCAACTTCTTCGGCCAGAACACGGCGGCGATCGCGCAGACCGAGCTGGAGTACGTCGAGATGTGGGCGCAGGATGTGGCCGCGATGGTGGGCTATCACGCGGGGGCCCAAACGCTGGTGGAGACGTTGCCGGCGTTCACCCCGCCGCCCGCGGGTCTCGGCGGCGGCGCGGCGTCCGCGGGCCTGGCGGGCCTGGCCGACCTGGTGACGGCGCCGCTGACGCTCGCGTCCCAGTTTTTCCAGGGCCTGTCCTCGCTGGGGACCGCGTTCGCGTCGCAGCTGCAATCGGTGTTCATGGCGCTCTCCCCGGCGGTCTCGTCGCTGACGTCGTTGATGACCTCGACGCCGGTGGCGACCTTGACGACGGTGGCCCAGGCTGGGATGTACCCGGCCAGCGCGCTGATGCCGCCCATGGTGGCGCTGGCCCAGAGCACCGGCCCGGTGGCGGCCGCGCCGCCGGCGGCGCCGGCGCCGGTATTGCTCAGCGCCACCAACGTGGCCGCCGAGGCCCCCCGCAGCGCCCATAGCATGCTGTCCGACCTGCAACCGTTGGCGGGCGGGGGGCTGGGCGCGCTGGGCGTCGCGTCGGCGGGCCTGGGGACCGCGCGGTTCGTCGGGGCGATGTCGGTGCCCGCGGCGTGGCAAGGGTCGATGCCGGCGTACGTGCCCGCACCGGCGGTGTCGGGTGTGGCCACCGGAGCGCCCGCGGCGACGTCGGCCGCGGCCGGGTCGGGTAACGGCGTGCCGATGACGGCCATGCCGGTGGGCGACAAGGGGCCCGAGGGGGACAAGCGCGGCACCAAGGCGGAGGTGGTGCGGTCACGGCCCAAAGTGGTGCCGCGAACCCGATAATCGCGGTGCCGCTGTTGCGGATGTGCATGGAGTGCACGGCGTGAGAAACCGGAAATACCGACTAGGTTGGCCGGGGCGGCCAAGCAACGCCGTACCGCAATATGCGAATTCATATAATTCGTGCCGTAAGAACGCGCGCTCCCTTGCGTTGCCCCGAGCGGGAAGCGTGGAGCCGGACCCCCCGCGCACCCGCGGCCGACCGCTCGATCCGATCACGACGGCTTACCCTAACGTGCTGTGCGGCAAGGAGTTTGTGCGTAGGAATCGACGGCGGATCGTCCGGGATGGCGCCCGAGTTCCCCGGTGTCGCCGGCGCGCGTGGCCCGCGCGGCGGCCCCCTTACCGGGTCGGCGAGAGGCCCGCGTCGTCCGGTACACGCTCAAATTAAGGAAAATTGGCAATTCCCGCATATTTTCTTCGGTTTGTCTTACGATGTCACCGGTTGGTGTAAATAGGTTCGCCACAGCGCCCGAACGCTTAGATCGGCTGTGGAAGGGGGCAGGGGTGCTTTTGCCTCTCGGTTCGCCGTTACCCGATGACACGGTGGCGGCAGTACGCGGTGAGTGCGGTGTGCTCGGCGGTTTATCGGTCCCACTCAAGTGGGGGGTGGTCGTTCCGCCCGACGACTACGACCACTGGGCGCCGAAGTCGGACGCGAGCGCCGACACCACGGAGGAGACACTCGACGCGCCCCGCCCGACGGCGGTCGCCGACGGCGTCTGGAGCGGGTGGGAAGGCGAAGCCGCGGCACGGCCCGTGGGCGTGATCCCGCATTCCCCGGCCGCCGGCTGAAGACCGGTAGGTAGAGAACCGAAAGCCGCCGCGGTCACCCGCGTGCGGCGCGTCAGAATCGGCCGCCGCCGCCCATGAAACCGCCGTCGGAAGAACCCGGCGAGCCACCGAACGACGTCGGGCTCCAGCCGCCGAATCCGCCCCGCATCCCCCCGCTGAGCAGGTCGCCGATGATGATGCCGCCGAGCATCGCGCCCATGTCACTGCCGCCGCCACGCGTGTAGGCGCGCTGCATCGCCTGCACGTCGTCGTTCGCCAGTGACTGAGCGTGAGCGGCCAGCGTCGACGCCGCGTTGGCGTGGGCGATCGCTTCGCTCGGGTTCGTCGCGCCCTTGTCCTGCGCGGCCTGCAGGTGGCGCTTGGCCTCGGCCAGCCGGGTGCGGGCGTCGGGGCCGACGCTGCCGCGGCGCGTGTCGATGTAGTCGGACACCGCGCGCACCCGCGATTGCGCGGTGAACAAGGCCTGTTCCAGTGATCGGTTGAGTCGCTCGGCGGTGGCCTGTTCCTCGGCCAGGGTGGCCAGCAGCCCGTTGAGCGCGGCGTCGGCCTTGGTCACCTGTCCGAAGGCGGCCAGCGGATCTTCGGAACCGCCGGCGCGGGCGCTCTCGACGGCCCTGGTGGCCTCGTCGCGGGCCGCCACCAAATCGCCGCTGCGCGTGGGTTTTTTCTGCAGCAGTTCGTTGGCGCGTGCGATGTCATCCTTGGTGTCGGCGACGGCCGACGGCAGCCCGTCGATCGCGTGCTGAATGTCGCTGGCCGCGTTGTCCACCGCGTCGAGCAGCGCCCGCGCCTGCCCGAGGGCGGACTCGGCGGCCCGGACCGCGTCGACCAAGCCGGCCTGCCCACCGGTGACGGCGTGGGCGGCCAGCTCACGGGCGGTGCCGATGTTGCGGTCGGCGAACGCCAGCCGCTCCTTGGCCGTCGTGACATTGCCGGACACCGAAGTCAGTGCGGCAGCGCTGAAGTCGTGGTGCAGCGCCACCAGCCGTTGCTCCGCCGGCGCCAGACGGGTGGTGAGTTCCACGTACTGCTGCGTCAGCGCATCCAGCCGCGACGCGGCGTTGATCACCAGGTCGCGCAGCCTCTCGAACGCCTCGGTCTGTGACTCCAGCTCGCGGTCGGCCCGCGCCGCCGAGACGATCACCTGGGTGAGCAGTTCGCGCCGCTGGGCGGGTGTTTCCGGTGTGGAGTCGTCGAGTTGTTGGCGCACCGTGAACGCTTGGGACAGAGCCGCTTTGGCGTTGGCCACCGCGCTCGTGAAGGGTCGGGTGCGCTCTTCGCCGAATTCGCCGACCGCCAGGTCCAATTCGTTGGCGCTGGTGCGTAGCGCGTTGTCGACGTCCACCACCAGCGCGCGGGACAGGTCGTCGAGCGTCTGCAGCGGCAGCGCGGCGAGCGCGTCGACGTCGGTGGGGTCGACGCGCCGCGCGGCCGCCAACGCCGCGGCCCGTCGGCGCTGCCCGCGATGACGCATCACCAGCAGCAGGCCGGCGAGCGCGATGAGAATGCCCGCCAGCGTGGCCAGCAGGATCACCCGCCCCGACGAACCGGGCGACGCGTCGAGCCCGTTCGCCGCGGCCACCGCGGCGCCGCTCCAGTCACCGTTGTGCAGGGCGGGTTCGATCTTGTTGCGCCGCAAGCTGTCGACCTGACCGGCGTTGACGCTCTTGATGGTGGACGGCACCAGGAAGGCGTAGGCGCGGCTGGTGGTCGCGACGGCCAGCAGCGCGTCGTAGCCGCCCAGGTCGCTGGCGCGCACGGTGCCTTGTGCCCACCCGGTCGGGCTCTGCCCGGAGAAGTCGTCGACGTAGACCACCCAGAGCCGGATGTGGCGGTCGGTGTAGAGCTTGTTGACGGCGGCGGTGACGGTGCTTCGACCGGAATCCGACAGCGCCCCCGCGTTGTCGGTGACATAGTCGGCCAACCGGAATGATGGTTGCGCGCCGGCGGCCGGTGCCGACAGCAGCCCGCCGCCGAGGCCGACCGTCAGGAGCATCGCGAGCACGGCGAGCAGGCGAGCGGTGCAACGCATAAGGCCAATCTAGCCCCGCGACGATGCAGGCCAGTAGGCCTGCTGAGGAGTGGGGCGGTCAGGCGCGGCCCCGGCCGACACACGCCGGCGGGCCCGAGTCGAGCCGGACTTGGGCGGGCATTCCCTGGCAGACTGTGCGTCGGTGACCAGGAATCAGCACGACCCCTACGACGACTTCGACCGTCAGCGACGGGTGACCGAAGCCGCGAAGACCGCGGGTCTGCCGGGCACCGAAGGTCAGCACCGCACCGACTTCGCCCGCGACCGCGCCCGGGTGCTGCACAGCGCCGCCCTGCGCCGGCTGGCCGACAAGACCCAGGTCGTCGGGCCGCGGGAAGGGGACACGCCGCGCACCCGGCTGACGCACTCCCTCGAGGTCGCCCAGATCGGGCGGGGAATGGCCGTCGGCCTGGGCTGCGACCTCGACCTGGTCGACCTGGCCGGCCTGGCCCACGACATCGGCCACCCGCCCTACGGCCACAACGGCGAGCGCGCCCTCGACGAGGTCGCGGCGAACTATGGCGGCTTCGAGGGCAACGCCCAGAATTTCCGAATCCTGACCAGCCTCGAGCCCAAAGTGCTTGACGCCCAAGGCAACAGCGCGGGTCTGAACCTGACTCGCGCGTCGCTGGATGCGGTCACCAAATACCCGTGGCCCCGCGGCGAAGGCCACGGGAGCGCGGCGCGCAAGTTCGGGTTCTACGAGGCCGACCGCGAGGCGGCGGCCTGGATGCGGGCGGGCGCCCCGGAGGGCCGGATGTGCCTGGAGGCGCAGGTGATGGACTGGGCCGACGACGTGGCCTACTCGGTGCACGACGTGGAGGACGGCGTCGTCTCCCAACGCATCGACCTGCGAGTGCTGGCCGACGACGACGAGGCGGCCGCGCTGGCCAAACTCGGCGAGACCGAATTTTCCCGGGTGCGCGCCGACGATTTCATGGCGGCCGCGCGACGGCTGTCGGCGCTGCCGGTGGTCGCCGCCGTGGGCAAGTACGACGCCACGCTCGCGGCGTCGGTCGCGCTCAAGCGGCTGACCAGCGAGCTGGTCGGGAGGTTCGCCTCGGCCGCCATCGCCACCACCCGCGCGGCGGCCGGACCCGGACCGCTGGTGCGCTACCGGGCCGAGCTGCAGGTTCCCGATCTGGTGCGGGCCGAGGTCGCGCTGCTGAAAATCCTGGCGCTGCAGTTCATCATGTCCGATCCGCGGCATCAGGAAACCCAGGCCGGTCAGCGTGAGCGCATCCACCGGGTGGCCCACTGGCTGTACGCGGGAGCCCCGCGAACCCTCGACCCGGTCTTCGCTGCGGCCTTCAACACCGCGGCCGACGACGGCGCCCGGTGGCGGGTCATCGTCGATCAAATCGCCTCCTACACCGAGGGCCGGCTGGAACGGATCGACGCCCGCCAGGCCGGCCCGTAGCGGGTCGTGGGGCGCAACTCGTCCGGCCCGGGGATCGGCGCGGCCGCCGCGAGTTAGGCTGCCCGACATGAAGAAATTCAGCGGCTCGCCTTTGATGGCCTCCCTTCTGATGGGGCTTCCCGTCGTCGCCATGACCGCCTGCAGTTCACCGCAGCACGAGAGCAGCCAGCCGGGCACCACCCCGCCGGTGAAAACCGCCGCACCGACGTCCTCCGGGGAGGCGACGACCCCGGCACCCGCCGGCGGCTCGCTCAGCGCGGAGTTGAAGACACCCGACGGCCGGACGGCGGCCACCGCGACCTTCGACTTCACCGGCAACTATGTGACCGTCACCGTCAAGACGGTGGCGACCGGCATCCTGACCCCCGGCCTGCACGGCCTGCACGTCCACGAGATCGGTAAGTGCGAGCCGAACTCGGTGGCCCCCACCGGCGGTGCGCCGGGCAACTTCTTGTCCGCCGGCGGCCACTACCAGGCGCCCGGCCACACCGGCAAGCCCGAGAGCGGCGACCTGGCGACGCTCGAGGTGCGCCAGGACGGCGCGGCCTACCTGGTCACCACCACCGATTCGTTCACCCGGGACGACCTGCTGGCCGGTACCAAGACCGCGCTGATGCTGCACGGCGCCCAGGACACCGAGAACGCGATGGATCGCGTCGCGTGCGGCGTCATCGGAACGGGATAGCGTTCGCCGCCGCGCGCTTAGACTGAGCCGATGTCAAGCCCGGCAAGTTCACGGAGCGACGGCGACGCGCGCGCCCGGGGCCGCGGCCGGATTCCGGACCGCGACATCGCCGCCATCCGCGAGCGGGTGCGCATCGACGAAGTGGTCGGCGATTACGTGCAGTTGCGGCGCGCGGGCGCGGATTCGCTCAAGGGGCTGTGTCCGTTTCACGACGAGAAGTCGCCGTCGTTTCACGTCCGCCCCAACCACGGCCACTTCCACTGCTTCGGCTGCGGCGAGGGTGGCGACGTGTACGCCTTCATCCAGAAGATCGAGCACGTCAGCTTCGTCGAGGCGGTCGAGCTGCTCGCCGACCGGATCGGTCACACCATCACCTACTCCGGCCCGGCGACCAGCGTGCAGCGCGACCGCGGCAGCCGAAGCCGGCTCGTCGCGGCCAACGCGGCCGCGGCGGAGTTCTACGCCGCGGCGCTGGAATCCGACGAGGCTGCGCCGGCGCGGCAGTATCTGACCGAGCGCAACTTCGATGCCGAGGCGGCCCGTCACTTCGGTTGCGGGTTCGCACCGTCGGGCTGGGACTCACTGACAAAGCACTTGGTGCGCAAGGGTTTCGAGTTCAAGGAGCTGGAAGCGGCGGGCCTGTCGCGGCAGGGGCGCCGCGGGCCGATGGACCGCTTCCATCGCCGCCTGCTGTGGCCGATCCGTTCCTCGGCCGGCGAGGTGATCGGTTTCGGCGCCCGGCGGCTCTTCGACGACGACCCGATGGAAGCCAAGTACATCAACACCCCGGAGACGCTGCTGTACAAGAAGTCGAACGTGATGTTCGGCATCGACTTGGCCAAACGCGACATCGCCAAGGGCCATCAGGCCGTCGTCGTGGAGGGCTACACCGACGTGATGGCGATGCATCTGGCCGGGGTCACCACGGCCGTGGCGTCGTGCGGCACGGCTTTCGGCGACGAGCACTTGGCGATGCTGCGCCGACTGATGATGGACGACAGCTTCTTTCGCGGCGAGCTGATCTACGTGTTCGACGGCGATGCGGCCGGGCGGGCCGCCGCCCTCAAGGCGTTCGGCGGCGAGCAGAACCTGGCGGGTCAGTCGTTCGTGGCCGTCGCGCCGGACGGCATGGACCCCTGCGATCTCCGGCTGAAGTCCGGCGACGGCGCCCTGCGCGACCTGGTGGCCCGGCGAACGCCGTTGTTCGAGTTCGCGATCCGGTCGGCGCTCGCCGAGATGGACCTGGACAGCGCCGAGGGCCGGGTGGCCGCGCTGCGGCGCTGCGTGCCCATGGTGGGCCAGATCAAGGACCCCACGCTGCGCGACGAGTACGCCCGCCAGCTCGCCGGGTGGGTCGGCTGGGACGACGTCGCGCAGGTGATCGACCGGGTGCGCGGGCAATCCAAGAACGCCAAAGCCCCGGCCCGCGGCGGCGCCGGACCCAAGGCGTCGCGGCGTGCGGAGCAACCCGCCGCCGCGGCCCATGCCGCCGCCAGCCGTCCCGACCCTCGCGACCCCACCCTGTGGCCCCAACGGGAGGCACTCAAGTCGGCGTTGCAGTATCCGGCGCTGGCCGGCCCTGTCTTCGACACGCTGACCGTCGAGAGCTTCACCCACCCCGGCTACGCCGCCATCCGCGCGGCGATCGAGACCGCCGGCGGCACGTCGAGCGGGGTCACCGGGGCGCAGTGGCTCGAGGTGGTGCGCGATCGGGCGTCGTCGCCCTTGACGGCCGCGCTGATCAGCGAGCTGGGCGTCGAGGCCATCCAGGTCGACGAGGAGAAAATGCCGCGCTATATCGCCGGCGTGCTGGCCCGCCTGCAAGAGGTGTGGATGGGCCGGCAGATCGCCGAGGTGAAGTCGAAGTTGCAGCGCATGTCGCCGATCGAACAGGGCGACGAGTATCACGCATTGTTCGGCGACCTGGTAGCGATGGAGGCCTACCGGCGCAGCCTGCTGGAGCAGGCTAGCGGCGACGAGTAGAGGTCTCGAGCTCCTCGTCGGGCAGCGGCTCGACGTCGCGTTCCATGATGGCGGTTTGGTCGTCGATCTGCGCCAGCGTGACAAAGCCGGCGTCCGGGGAGATCCGGTTCGCGATCTTGCGGCGTCCCCCCTCGATCATCGACTTGGCCACCGGGCTGCTGGTTAGCGCTCGATAGGTGCCGACGATCTGCTCGTATCGCCGACGACCGGCTTTCGAGCCCAGCACGTAACCCAGTCCCAGCACCACGACATACCGGATCAAAGCGTTCCTCCCGACTATCGATGGCTCCATCCTGCCTCACCGGGTGGGGTGCGTGCGCGGTCGACCGGGTGAGACGGTGGCGACCCGCGCCAGTTGGGCGCGGTCGTGCCAGTACGCTAGAGTCGTCCCGCGATCGGGTTAGTCCCCTGTAGCTCAATTGGCAGAGCATTCGGCTGTTAACCGAAGGGTTCCTGGTTCGAGTCCAGGCGGGGGAGCAGCAAAATTCAGCGGGCCGCTCGGCCGTCACTGCCCGCTCGCGATACCGGCCGGATTTCCCGCCCATCCCGGCGTCGGCGACAAACCCAGATGCTCGCGCAGCGTGTGGCCGCGGTACTCGGTGCGGAAGCTGCCGCGCTCCTGCAGCAGCGGGACCACCTTGTCGACGAACTCGTCGAGGCCGTGCGGCGTCAGGTGCGGCACCAGGATGAAGCCGTCGCAGGCGTCCGACTGGACGTAGCGGTCGATCTCGGCGGCCACCTGCTGCGGCGTTCCGACGAACTGCTGGCGGCTGGTCACCTCGATGATCAGCTCCCGGATCGAGAGGTTTTCGGCTTCCGCTCGGGCCCGCCAGGTTTGGGCGACCGTCGTGGGATCGCCGTGCCGGACGCGTCCCCGCGTGATGTTCGGGTTCTCGACGGGGTCGACGTCGGGCAGCGGCCCGTCGGGATCGTAGGCCGACAGGTCCACGCCCCACACCTGCTCGAGGAACGCGATCGCGGTCGGTCCGCTGACCTGCTGCTCGCGGATGTGGCGCGCGTTGTCCTGCGCCTCGTCGGGGGTGTCTCCCAGCGCGAACGTCGCGCCGGGCAGGACCTTGAGCTGGTCGGGGTCGCGCCCGTGGGCGGCGGCGCGGCCCTTTACGTCGGCGTAGTAGCGCTGCCCCGCCTCGAGCGATCCGTGCAGCGTGAACAGGGCGTCGGCGTGCTTGGCGCCGAAGTCGCGGCCGTCGCTGGAGTCACCGGCCTGCAGCAGCACGGGGTGTCCTTGCGGCCCGGCGGGCAGCGCGGCCACGCCGTGGACGCCGAACTGCGGACCGAAATGGTCGACGACGTGGATGCGGGCGGGATCGGCGTAGATGCCGGCGTCGACGTCGGCGATCACGGCGTCGGGTGCCCAGCTGTCCCAGAACTTGCGCGCGACACGGATGAACTCCTCGGCCCGGTGGTATCGGTCGGCGTGGGCGAGGAATCCGCCGCGGCGGAAGTTCTCCCCGGTGAACGCGTCGGAGGAGGTGACCATGTTCCACGCCGCACGCCCGTCGGAGAGGTGGTCCAGCGTCGCGAATTGCCTTGCCACCTCGAAGGGTTCGTTGAAGGTGGTGTTGATGGTGCCGGCCAGGCCGAGTCGGTCGGTCACCGCGGCGAGCGCGGCCAGCACGGTGAACGTGTCGGGACGGCCGACGACGTCGAGGTCGTGGATTTTGCCGCGGTGCTCGCGCAGCCGCAGCCCCTCGGCAAGGAAGAAGAAGTCGAACAGCCCCCGCTCGGCGGTCTGGGCAAGGTGCACAAACGATTCGAACGCGATCTGGCTGCCCGCGCTCGGATCCGACCACACCGTGGTGTTGTTCACCCCGGGGAAGTGGGCGCCCAGGTGTATCTGCTTGCGCTGTCCCGCATCTCGAACGGTCATCCGGTCAGTCCCCATCGTTTGGCGATCAGTTCATGCGAGCGCAGCCGGTCGGCGTGCCGGTGGGTGACGGACGTGATGACCAGTTCGTCGGCGCCGGTGACCCGGCGCAGCAGCTCGAGCCGGTCGGCGACCTCATCGGGATTGCCGACGAATTGTGTCGCGGTGCGGTCGGCCACCAACGCCTGCTGGGCCTCGGTCAGGGGTTCGCAGAAGTCGGGATCTGGGTAGGGGATCGCGCCCCGGCCGCTACGAATGGAATACACCCAGTGGCCGTAACTGGACGCGAGGTAGCGCGCGGTGGCGCTGTCCTCGGCGACCACGACGTCGGCCGACACCACCACGTACGGCCGCGCCAGCCGGGCGGAGGGGCGGAAGGCGTTGCGGTACGCGGTGATTGCGTCGAGCGCGGTGCCGGGGGTGATGTGGTAACTGGCGACGAACGGAAGCCCGCGGGCGCCGGCCACCTCGGCGCTCTGTCCCTTGGTGCTGCCGAAGATCCACGGTGTCAGCTGCGCGTGTTCGCCGGGAACCGCCCGCAGCTGATGGCCGTCGACGGCGTAGGTGCCGTCCAGCATCGCTTCGATGTCGGCGACCTGGTCGGCGAAATCCGCCGGCTGCGCGCACGGTTGGGCGAGCACCGACGCCTGCGCCCGCATCCGTTCGGATCTCATCAGCGGGGTTTGGTCGAACGGTGTGGGGACGAGCAGGCCGTCGACGTCCCGCCACGGCTCGGGCGCGCGGTCGGGCTGGGGGGCGCGCGAGGTTGCGGCCTCTTGCCGCCGCTGCCCGGAGCGGCCCAGGCCCATGTCGATGCGGCCGGGATGCAACGCGTCGAGGATGCCGAAGCTTTCCACCACGGCAAGCGCCGTCGTGTGGCCGGCCTGCACGGCGGCCGATCCGACGTGAATGCGCTCGGTGGCCGCGGCGATCTGGCCGATCAGCGTCACCGGCGACGAGCTGGCCACCGCGACGAAGTGGTGCTCGGCGAGCCAGTAACGCTTGTAGCCCCATTGTTCGGCGTGCTGGGCCAGGTCGATGGTGTTGCGCAGCGCCGTCGCTGCGTCGCTGCCGGCGCTGATGGGTGCCAGGTCCAGGACCGACAGGGGAGTGAGGCTCATGACGGCGCCGTCGCGTAGCGGTTGGGGACGGGCGCCAGGCCGAGGCGGTCGCGCAGTGTCTCGCCCTCGCGGTAGCGGGTGCGGAACCGCCCGGCGCGCTGCAGCAGCGGCACCAGGTCGTCGACGATCGCGGGCAGGTCGATCGCGTTGACCGCGGGCCGCAGCCGCACCCCGTCGACGCCGGCGTCCTGCCAGGCGAGCAGCAGCTCCGCCAAATCGCTTGCGCGGCCACGGAAGACGTGCGCGTCGGAGGAGATGGCCGCGCCCGGTGTCAGCGGATCCTCACCCAGCGACACCACCAGATCGGCGTAGGCCTGGATCCTGCGGCCCGTCGCACGCTGCGCCTGGCCGACCTCGGCCAGGATCGCGCGCAGCGATTCCTCGTCGCGTGGGGTGACGAGCACCAGGTCGGCGCTGGCGGCGGCGAATTCGTAGACGCGCGGCGCGTGCGCCAGCGCCGCTACCACCGGCTGGCCCTGGGGAGGGCGCGGGGTGATGGACGGTCCCTTGACCGAGAAGTGCTCGCCGGCGAAGTCGATGTAGTGCAGCTTGTCGCGATCGATGTAGCGGCCGGTCGCCACGTCGCGGATGACGGCGTCGTCCTCCCAGCTGTCCCAGAGGCGGCGCACCACCTCCACCGCGTCGGCGGCCTCGCGGAAAAGTTCGTCGCCGTCGGGGGCGGATCGCCGGCCGAACAGCGCCGCCTCGTGTGCCGTCGCGCTCACCCGCACCTGCCAGCCGGCCCGGCCGTGCGAAATATGGTCAAGCGTCGCAATCGCTTTCGAGACATGGAACGGCTCGGTGTGGGTGACCGTCGCGACGGGGATGAGGCCGATGTGTGCGGTGACCGGCGCGATGCGCGCGGCCACGAGTGTGGCGTCGGCGCGCCCCGCCAGGCGCCGCGGCGAGATCTCGGGCCGGCGGCCCGGCTGCGCATCCAGGCTGTCGTCGATGGTCAGGAAGTCCAGCAGGCCACGTTCGGCGGTGGCGGCCAGCGCGGCCCAGTATCGCCCGCTGAGTTGCCCGCCGCCGGTTGCGTTGTGCGCGAAGGCGTATCGCCACGCGTGGGGGTGCCACCCGTAGCCGTCGAGCCCCACGGCCAGATGCAGCTCGGTCATGACCGGACCGCGGAATCTGCCGTCGGGACGCCGTCGTGCGTCGTGTCCATAACCCACTGTGCAACGCTCAGCGCGGCAATGCATTCCGGGGCGGGGTTAACGTCAGCGTGAGTAATACTTTGCCGAGTTCATCGCCGAAGAATCAGATGGAGAAGTCCTCGCCGTACCAGACTCCGGCTTCGGGGGGCCGGATGACGTGGTTGGTCTGCGCGCCGTCCGCCCGGGCCTCGAGTTTGGTCACCCGGGTCAGCAGTGACTGCAGGCTGACACCGACCAGATCGGGCATCATCGAGTCGTCCGGACTGCCGGGACGGCTGCGGCTGATGACCTGTCCGGGCACCCCGATGACCACCGCGCTGGACGGAACCTCTTTGACCACCACGGCGTTGGCGCCGATTCGGCTGTCGTCGCCGATTTTTATCGCGCCCAAGACCTTTGCACCCGCGCCGATGATCACCCGGTCGCCGATGGTGGGATGGCGCTTGCCGGTGTCCCTGCCGCTGCCGCCGAGGGTGACGCCGTGGTAGATCGTCACGTCCTCGCCGACCTCGGCGGTCTCGCCGATCACCACGCCGGTGGCGTGATCGATGAACAGCCCGGGGCCCAGGACGGCGCCGGGATGAATCTCGACGCCGGTCAGGATCCGGGTGATCTCGGCGGTGATCCGCGCGATCAGCCTCGCCCCGCCCAGCCACAGCCAGTGGTTGATGCGGTGAAGCCAGATGGCGTGCACCCCGGGGTAGGCGAAGATCACCTGCAGCGTGGTCGGGGCGGCGGGGTCCCGTTCCCTGGCGGCCCGGATGTCGGTGCGAATGGCGTCGAGCATGACTAGTCGGCCAGGTCGGCGAACAGCGGCGTGCTCAGGTAGCGCTCGCCGAAGTCGGGCAGCACGACGACGATGAGCTTTCCGGCGTTTTCCGGGCGGCGGGCGACCTTCAGCGCGGCCGCCAGCGCGGCCCCCGAGGAGATGCCGACCAGCAGTCCCTCTTCGGCGGCCAGCCGCCGGGCCAACGTCATCGACTCTTCGTTGCCGACGGTGATGACCTCGTCCACCAGATCCATCGCCAGCACCGGCGGGACGAAACCGGCGCCGAGGCCCTGGATGGGGTGCGGCCCTTTCTGTCCACCGGAGAGCACCGGGGACCCCTCCGGCTCGACGGCGATGAATTGCGCGGAGGGCTTACGTTCCTTGATGACCTGCGCCACCCCGGTGAGGGTGCCGCCGGTCCCGACCCCGGCAACGAAGATGTCCACCTTGCCGTTGGTGTCGCGCCACACTTCCTCCGCCGTTGTCTTGCGGTGGATTTCGGGGTTGGCCGGGTTCTCGAACTGCTGCGGCACGAAGTACCGTTGGTCGCTCTTGGCCAATTCCTCGGCCTTGGCGATGGCGCCCGGCATGCCCTCCGGACCGGGTGTCAAGACGATCTCGGCGCCCAACGCGCGCAACAACATTCGCCGCTCGACGCTCATCGTCTCCGGCATGGTCAACACGCAGCGGTAGCCGCGTGCGGCGGCCACCAGCGCCAGCGCGATGCCGGTGTTCCCGCTCGTCGGTTCGAGAATGATCGTGTCCGGCTTGATCACGCCCGCCTTTTCGGCCGCGTCGATCATCGCAACCCCGATGCGGTCCTTGACACTGTTTCCCGGGTTGAAGAATTCCAGCTTGGCGACGACGTCGGCGACCGCACCGTCGGTGACCCTGTTGAGCCGGACCAGCGGGGTGTTTCCGATCAGTTCCGTGACGTTCTCGGCGATGCTCATCTACCTTTTGTCTCCAACGATGTAGGACCAGGCCTCTCAGCCTGCCAGCTAATATCGAACTCTATGTTCATCACGGTCGGGATGGCTAGCGCCGCATAATCGAGTCGAGCCTGATCAGGGCCGCTGCGGCTAGCTCCCGCCAGGGCGTGAATCGGCTCGGACGATACGGTCATCGGTCGCTAATTTTCCTGAAAATCTCCGTGAGCCCGCGTCTTGACGCCGCCGGACAAATACACCGAAACCGCCCTGACATGGGCTAGCGCGCGGATTTCTACAGTGTCAGAGGCGTGCGGATCAACAACAGCGACACGAACAGTCCGCGACGCGCGACGGGACAAAGCGCAGCTGTACGGAGTGTTGCATGCGTCCACTATAGGACAGGCGAGGTTTTCGCCCGTTGGGCTCAGCCGGGATCCGCACCGTCTGGGCTGGTCATCCCTTCGATCGGCTCGACGCGAGGGTTTCCGCATGGTGTCGGCGCCGTGCCTAGGCGCTGACACCCCACCCGAGCAGCCGCGACGTCAGCAGCACGATGCCGAGCGAGACGGTGGCGACGACCGTCAGCCCGATGACCGCGACGACCAGCGGGCGCCAGCCGGTGCGCGCGATCTGACGGATATCGGTGTTGAGGCCCACACCAGCAAAGGTCAGCAGGAACGCCCATTTCGACACGTTGGCGAGGTTGGCGGTTTGGCCCTTGGTCAGCCAGCCCGCGGTGGCGATCGCCGACACCGCCAGGAAGCCGAGCACAAATTTCGGGAATTTGTTCCAGACGAACGCGGCCTTGGCATTGGCGCCCCGCGCGATCTCGTCGGCCTCCCCGCGCGCGGCCCAATACAGCGCGAAGCCCAGCACGACGAACCCGATCAGCGCGTTGCGGGTCGACTTCACCAGCACCGCGATCTTGCCGGCGTGGTCGGAGTACAGGTAGCCCGTGGCGGTGGTTTCGGCGGTGTTGTCCACGGAAAGCCCTGCCCACAAACCGAATTCGTGATCGGTGAGCCCGATCGCGTGGCCCAGCGGAGGCAACACGAACAGTGACACCGCGCCCAGCGCCAGGATCGCCGCGATCGCGTAGCTGACATCGGAATTGCGGGCCCGGATTGCGCCCTTGGCCGCCACGATCGCCGACACCCCGCAGATCGACGTGCCGATCGCCAACAACGAGCCGAGCTTGCCCGACAACCCGAACGCGCGGGCCACGACGATGATGATCGTCCCCGCGATCGTCATGTCCACCAGGATCTGCACCAGGCTGATCCCGCCGAGCTTGGCGATGTCGCCCAGCACGAAACGCGAACCGAGCGCCACGATGCCGACCTTGAGCCAGAATTCGTAGGTCAGCACACCGGGGCGAAAGATCGGGTGCAGGCCAACGGTATTGGTGATGAGCAGCCCAATCACGATCGCCCACAACACGTATTCGATGTCGGGCACCGTCCAGTGTTGGTGTTTGGCCAGCGCGTTCCACCAGATCTGGGCGTACTTGCCCAGCACCCCGACGCCGATCAGCAGCAGGATGCCCGGGACATAGTCGAGCGGACGGGTACTGGTGAACGTGGCCTCGGCAGACGTTTCGCCGGGCTCCGCGCGCACCGTGCTCACGCCGGTCACCACGGAACCTTCGGAAGCACGTCGGCCATCGCCAGCGCGACGATCACGCCGGCCACCGCGGTCGCCCACCAGTCCACCGATATCGCGCCGAGCCTCGCGGTCCAGCGCGGTCCCCGCAGCGCGTCGTCCCCTGGCACGCCCTCACCCACGATGGCCACTCCTCACGCGACTCCCCGGGCGACAGTGGCGGCTTAGCGCAGCCGCATCCCGTTGAGGGGAATCGTGGCTCGTGGGTCCGGCGCGTCCAAGTGATTGACTCGGGCAGAATTTAGCTCGCCGGGGCGGTCGATCAGGTTGGCAGGCCGCGCTTCTCGGCGTCGGCACGGTAGCGGTCCACCCACTCGTCGGAGCGATGGTCGGCCTGGCGTTCCAGCACCGGCTCCGGCGCCAGCTGCGGGTCAAGACCCAGCGCCTCGAGGATGGAGGCCACCACCTGGGTGAGGTTGCGCCACAACACCGGATACGGAATCTCCATGGGCGTGATGCCCTCCTGGGCGAACCAGTTCCGCCAGCCCTCTTCTTGCGCGCGCAGCATCGTGACCACGTGAGCGATCGCCCCGGCGTGGTAGGTGGCGCGCGCGTCGCGGGCCGGGTCGGGCCTGCCCCGCCAGACGCGGGTCTGCACCGCCCGCCAAAACGACACCGCCTGCGAAATCACGTCGGGCCGGTAGACGTGAATCAGCAGGGGGTCTTCGCCCACCACGTCGCGGATCGCCGCGAGCAGCCCGTCGCCGCTTCGGTCCGGCAGGTTCTTGGCGCGGTTGAGCAGCAGCGGTGTCTGGTTCCACATCAGCTTGCCGCCCCACACCCCGTTCGGCGTCCGTCCGACCGTACGGATGTAGGCGCGCCAGATCTCGGGCGGCGCGAGGTCCGGAGTCCCGGCGTCCAGCGGGTCAAGCAGATTCAGGATCGACTCGTCGTCGACGCCGGCGAACCACTCCCGTGGCTGCGGCGACTGGCTGGTGGCCGGCAAATACTGAAAGAACTCCTGCGGCTCGCCGGCCACGCCGGTCGCGCGCAGCGATTCGACCAGCAGCGTGCTGCCGCTGCGCTGCGACGCCAACACCAGGTATGACGACGGACTCTTTGTCACCCGCAGAGTCTAACCAGAATTTGAAATCCCAATCTGTCAAGCACGATTAGGGTCGGCGTGAATGAAAACCTTGCGTCGAGCCGCCCTTTGCCCGCATGGCTGCGGCGCGGACGGCCAGCCACAGCCACGGTTTCGTGAATCCAAGGGATTCAGGAATATTCGAGGTTTTGTTTCGTCGCAGCCAAAGGAGCCTGCTCGGCGGCGATCTCGCAGACGCACAAGCGCCTACGCATCAGGTGCTGGGCGTAAACCTTGTCGCGCTGATCGCGCGAGAACGCGACGTCCAGGTTGACGGGCAGACCCGCCCAATCCACGCGCTCCTCCGTCACGCCGACGCGTCGCAGGCGGCACCGCAGCGGACAGCCGTTCTTGACGACCCGATCGGGTCCATCACACTCCCGAGTCATACGACGACCCCTTCAGGTGCGCGACCTTCTTGAGTGCATCGTGCGACTCGGATGTTTCATCGGCGGATGCGCGATGTTTCCGCTGTATTACAAGTTCGATGTCAGCGGCGGATCGGCGCTAGTAGACGTCGCGGTGGTAGCGCTTGTCGGCGCTGAGCCCTTGCACGTACGCCTGCGCCGCGTCCGGGTCGAGGTTGCCGAATTCGGCCGCGATGTCGCACAGCGCGCGGTCGACGTCTTTGGCCATCGGGTCGGCGGTGCCGCAGACGTAGAGCTGGGCGCCGTCCTGCAACCAGCTCCACAGCTGCGCGCCGCGGTTGCGCATCAGGTGCTGCACGTAGACCTTTTGCTGCTGGTCCCGGGAGAACGCGAGGTCCAATTCGGTGAGGAAGCCGTCGTCACGCATCTGTTCGAGTTCGTCGCGGTAGTAGTAGTCGGTGGCGGCATGTTGCTCGCCGAAGAACAACCAGTTGGGTCCGGTGTGGCCGAGCGCGCGCCGCTCCTGCAAAAAGCCGCGGAAGGGCGCGATGCCGGTGCCCGGACCGATCATAATCATCGGCGTGTTCGGGTCGCTCGGCGGGCGGAAATTGCTCGACGCCTGCAGGTACACGGCGACTCGATCGCCGGGCGAGCGGTCGGCGAGGTAGGTCGAACACACCCCGCGGCGCGGGACGCCCTGGAAGTTGTAGCGCACCGGTGAGACCGTCAGATGCACCTCGCCCGGGCACTCCTTCGGGCTCGACGAGATCGAGTACAGCCGCGGCTGAAGGCGTTTGAGCACTCGCAGCCACTCGTGGGCCGACGCGATGACCGGCAGCTGCGCCAGCAGGTCGATGGATTGCCGGCCCCACGACCAATCTGCCAGGGCGCGCTTGTTTTCCGGCTTCAGCAGCTCCGCGAGTTTCGCATCACCCGTGCGCTCCTGCACGAACCGCACCAGGTCCCGGCTGATGTGGGCGATCTCGATGCGCTCGGTGAGCGCCGAGCGCAACGACATCAGCCCGTGCTCGCCGACCTCGACGGGGGTCTGCGCGTCCAGCCCGGTGACGGACAGCCATTCGTCGACCAGCTGATCGCTGTTGCGCGGCCACACCCCGAGCGCGTCACCGGCCTCGTAGGTCACGGCTTCTGGCAGGTCGAAAACCAAGTGCCGCACGTCTTTTGCCGATTTCGGCCGACTCAGCACGGTATTGCGGACCATGCCGGTGATCAGCGGATGCTTCTTGCTGTACGTGCTCGGCGCGGGCGGACCCGGGCGCGACGGCGCCACCACCGCGGAGGCGCGGGCCGGCGCCGCCGCCCTGCCGTCGCCGCCGACGGAGGTGGGGGTCCGGGTCAGGGCGTCGATGATGTCGCCCAGCCACTTCGCCGCGGAGTCGTCGTAGTCGGGTTCGCAGTCGACGCGGCCGGCGAGGCGGGTCGCGCCCAGCTCGGCGAGCCGCGCGTCGAGATTGCGTCCGTGGCCGCAGAAGTCGTCGTAATTGGAATCGCCCAGCGCGAGCACGGCGTAGCGGGTATCGGTGAATCGCGGCGCGGATTCAGATGTCAGCGCCCGCCACAGGCCGGCACCGTTGTCGGGTGCGTCGCCGTCACCGGTGGTGCTGGTGATGAGCAACAGCTCCCGCGTCTTGGTCAGCTCGGCCACCGGGAAGTCGTCCATGCCGTGCAATGAGACCGGCAGCTTGGCGTCGGCCAGTTGTGCGGCGATGTCGGCGGCGAGCTCCTCCGCGGTCCCCGTCTGCGACGCCCACAGCACCACGACGGGCGCGCGCTCGGGCGCGGGTGGGGGGCCGGCCGGCGCGACGGGCGGCTGCCCAACGGCCGGCGCCGGAGCCGATGGGTGCGCCACCGGCAGCGCCACCGGCTCGGGTCCGTCGACGCGCGAGAACAATCCCGCCAGTAGGCCGTCCACCCACAACCGGGTGCCGGAATCGAACGGCGCGCTCGGCGGCAAGGTCGGCACCCCGGCGGTGCGGCGGCCGGCGTCCGAGCGGAGCCCGGTCAGCATCCCGGCGAGGTAGGCGCGGCCGAGCTCGTTGAATTCCGGCTTGGGCAGTGATGTCACGCCGAGCAATTCGCCGAGGGTGTCGAGTTGGGACACGCTGATTTCTCGTACCTCCGTGGCCGCGGCTTCCGGTGCGTCGGTGTTCGCCGTCGTCGTGGCATACGGATCGGGTCGGGAGACGGCTACTTTCGTCAAGGTGACGGCGCACGCCTTGAATTCGGGCTGGTTCGAGATCGGGTCGACGGTGTCGTTGGTGACGGCGTTGATCGACAGGTACTCGCCGAAGGCATCGTTCCAGTGGAACGGCGCGAAGCAGTTGCCCGGTCGCACCCGATCGCTGACGACCGCGGGCAGCACCGCGCGGCCGCGGCGTGAAGCGATTTCGATCGGATCGTCGTCGGCAATATCAAGCCGCGCGGCGTCGTCGGGGTGGATCTCGACGAACGGTCCGGGGTTGAGCTTGTTGAGCTTGGCGACCTTGCCGGTCTTGGTCATGGTGTGCCATTGGTGCGGCAGCCGGCCGGTGTTCAGCAGGAACGGGTAGTCGTCGTCCGGCATCTCCTCGGGCAGCAGGTGCGGGCGGGCGAAGAACGCCGCACGGCCGCTCGGCGTCGGAAAGGCCAGCCGCGGCACCGTGCCGTCGTCGCGGACCAACTGTGATTGGCTGACACCGTCGTTCAGATAGCGGATCGGGTTGCGGTCGGCCTCGCTGTCCGGCGCGCACGGCCACTGCACCGGACTCCGGCGCAACCGCTCGTAGCTGATTCCGCGCAGGTCATAACCGGTCTTCGGGTTCGAGAACCGCTTGATTTCCTCGAAGACCTCCTCGGCGGAGTCGTAACTGAACGCCTCCGAAAAGCCCATCTCGCAGGCGATCCGGGCGATGATCCGCCAGTCCGGCATCGCGTGACTCGGTGCGGGGACCGCCGGCTGGAACAGCGTCATGTTGCGCTCGGAATTGACCATCACCCCCTCGGACTCCGCCCACAGGGCCGCCGGCAATAACACGTCGGCGTATTCGGTGGTCTCCGTCTCGAGGAACGCATCCTGGACCATCACCAATTCGGCGCGCTCCAGTCCGGCCAGCACCGTCTTGCGGTTGGCAACGGAGGCAACGGGATTGGTGCAGACGATCCAGCACGCCTTGATCTGTCCGGCGGCCATTCGGGAGAACATGTCGATGGTGCCGGTGCCGACCTCGGTGCGCAGCGTTCCGCGGGGGACGCCCCACAGGTCTTCGACGAACTCGCGGTCCTCGGCCGAGGCGACCGACCGCTGCCCCGGCAGACCCGGTCCCATGTAACCCATCTCGCGGCCACCCATCGCGTTCGGCTGCCCCGTGAGGGAGAAGGGACCGCTGCCGGGCTTGCAGATGGCCCCAGTGGCCAGATGCAGGTTGCAGATCGCGTTGGTGTTCCAGGTGCCGTGGGTGCTCTGGTTGAGGCCCATCGTCCAGCAGCTCACGAAATTGTCGGCCTCGCCGATCATCTGGGCCGCCGCGCGGATGTCGTCTTCGGCGATGCCGGTCATTTCGCTGACCTTGTCGGGGGTGTACTGCGCCAGGAAGCTGGGCATCACCTCCCAGCCCTCGGTGAACTCGGCGATGAATTCGGGGTCGGTGTGGCCGTTCTCGACGATCAGGTGCAGCAGGCCGTTGAGCAGCGCCAGATCCGACCCCGGGGCGATCTGCAGGAAGAGGTCCGCCTTGTCGGCGGTCGCCGTGCGGCGCGGGTCGACGACGATCAGCTGTGCGCCGGCCTTGACGCGGTCCATCATGCGCAGGAAAAGGATCGGGTGGCAGTCCGCCATGTTGGCGCCGATGACGAAGAAGACGTCGGCGCGTTCGAAGTCCTGATACGAACCTGGGGGGCCGTCGGCGCCCAGCGAAAGCTTGTAGCCAGAACCCGCACTGGCCATGCACAGTCGCGAGTTCGACTCGATCTGGTTGGTGCCGATGAAGCCCTTGGTCAGCTTGTTCGCCAGGTACTGCGCCTCGATGGACATCTGGCCGGACACGTACATCGCGAACGCGTCCGCGCCGTGTTCGTCGATGATCGCCCGTAACCGTCTCGCGCACTGGGTGATCGCCTGATCCGTGTCGATGGCCTGCAGCGGTTCGCCGCGATCGGTGCGCACGTACGCCGAGTCCATGCGGCCGGGGGCGCCCAGCATGTCCGCGGTGGTGGCGCCCTTGGTGCACAGCCGGCCGAAGTTGGCCGGATGTTCTTTGTTGCCAACCGACTTGGTGACGTGACCGCGACCCGTTTCCGGGTCCCTTGTGATCTGCAACACCATGCCGCAACCGACGCCGCAATACGCGCACATGGTGTTCACGGCGTTCTCCTCCGCCATGGACTCCGTGGCCACGCTCACGTCCCTCCGTCGAGTGCGTACGGGTTAGCTCCGTATCGAGTGAGTTCATTGTGGAGCAGGCATGTTTCGCCGCCGCTCCCCGAAATTTCCCCCCGTTTACTTTCTTCTCTCACCGGCCGACACGCCGCTGTGAAATCGTCGGGGGAATTCGCGGCGGGGGATTGCGTTACCGCAGGTCACCATTGACCACCCGCCCCGCACGAGGTTACGTCGCGCGCCCCGCGCGACGCTTCTCAGAACGGGCTTTCCGACCAAACCGACGGAACATTCACAGTCTTCGCTAAGCTCACCGCGTGCGTCGGTTCACTGTGATCGTGCTGGTTTTGCTGGCCTGTGGTTGCGGCGGCAAAGCGCCCGCGCCACCGCAGGCCAAGCCCGACACCTGCAAGGCCTCCGACGGGCCGACCGCCGACACCGTGCGCCAGGCGATCACCGCGGTCCCCATCGCGATCCCCGGCACCATCTGGGTTGAAATCGGGCGCGGCCATACCCGCAACTGCCGGTTGTCGTGGGTGCAGATCATCCCCACGATCGCGAATGAGTCGACTCCCCAGCAGCTGCTCTTCTTCGACCACAACAGGCCGCTCGGGACCGCCACTCCGAACCCAAAGCCGTACATCACCGTGCTGGCGCCCTCGGATGACACCGTGACCGTTCAGTACCAGTGGCAGAAGGGAAATGATCAGCTGTGCTGTCCCAGCGGGATCGGGACGGTGAAGTTCCGGATCGGCCCGGACGGCAAGCTGCAAACCGTCGGCAAGGTTCCCAACCAATAACCCGTCGGGCCAACGACTTCGACGACGCCGATCGGCTTCGCCCGTCAGCTTGTGACGGCGTCCGCCAAGTTCTCCGGGTGCAGCATCTCGGCATAACGCAGTTGCTCGGGAACCCCGAAGCCGTCGACCAATGTCGCGGCGTGCGGGCGCAGCGCCCGGCAGCGGTCGTTGATTCCCCGCGTGACGGCCTTGGCGCGCTCGGTGGACAGGTACCGGTGCTCGATGTACCACGCCTTGTCGTCCTCGATCACCGACAACGCGTACAGGTCGCACAGGATCCCCAACAGTTCGCGGGCCTCCTCGTTCGCGCAGCCGTCGATCCCGGCGACGAACGCTTCGAGCACCACGCGGTCGATGTGCGCGCTCGCCGCGTGCAGCACGTGGTCCTGCACCGAGTTGAACGCGTCGAATTCGGACATCTCTTTGGATTTCGCCTGCAGCCGGCGCGCTACCGACGCCAGCAGGTATTCCTCGCGGTCTTCGAACATCTTGATCTGCGTGCCGCGATTGAACAGGCTGCCCTCTTCCTCGCTGTCCTGGCGGGAGTCCACGATCGTTTGGATAATCGCTTCCGCCGCAGTGCGTTTGATGACGCGTTCACCGACGGTGTTGGCGGCAAAGCGCACCCATTCGACCGGGCTCATGCTCTTGATGTCGTCGGCGTACGCGGTCAGCAGCTCCTTGGCCACCAGCTGGGTCAGCACGTGATTGTCGCCCTCGAACGTGGTGAAGACGTCGGTGTCACCGCGCAGCCCGATCAACCTGTTCTCGGCCATGTAGCCCGCGCCGCCGCACGCTTCGCGGGATTCCTGGATCGCGCGGCTGGCATGCCAGGTGTTGGCGGCCTTCAGCCCGGCCGCGCGGGCTTCGAGCTCGCGTTGCTCGTCGGCGTCGGGTTCGTCCGAAGTCTGAATGTCATGGCATTTGCTGACCAGTTCGTTCTGCGCGAACTGCAGGGCGTAGGACTTCGCGATCAGCGGGAACAGCCGCCGCTGGTGCACCAGGTAGTCCATGATCAGCACCTCGGAACCGTCGTCGGGGGCGCTGAACTGCCTGCGCTGCAACGCATACCGGGTCGCGATGTCCAGCGCCACCCGGCCGGCGGCACCGGCGCTGCCGCCCACGGTGATCCGGCCGCGCACCAAAGTGCCCAGCATGGTGAAGAACCGGCGATTGGGGTTCTCGATCGGCGAGCTGTAGGTGCCGTCGGGCGCGACATCGCCGTACTTGTTCAACAGGTTCACCCGCGGGACGCGAACGTGGTCGAACACGATGCGGCCGTTGTCCACCCCGGGCAGCCCGCCCTTGTATTCGCAGTCCGACGTCGTGATCCCGGGCAGGTCGTTGCCGTCCTCGTCGCGGATCGGGACCAGCACGCAGTGCACGCCGTGATTGACCGGCTTGCCGTCCTCGGTGGTGATCAGTTGCGCGAAAACCGCCGCCATGGTTGCCGTTTCGGCCGCGCCCCCGATGTAGTCCTTGCGTGCCGACGGGGTGGGGGAGTCGATGACGAACTCCTGCGTCTCGGCGTCGTAGGTCGCGGTGGTCTCCAGCGACTGCACGTCGCTGCCGTGCCCGGTCTCGGTCATCGCGAAACAGCCGCGCAACTCCAGGCTGATGATCTTGGGCACGTAGGTCTCGTGGTGGCGCTCGGTGCCCAGGTTCTCCACGGCACCGCCGAACAGCCCCCACTGCACCCCGGCCTTCACCATCAGCGAGAGGTCCGACATCGCCAGCATCTCGATCATCGTGATCGCCGCGCCGACGTCGCCGGTGCCGCCGTGTTCTTTGCGGAAGCTGTCGGCGGCCGCGCCGAACGCCGCCATGATCCTCATCTGCTCCGCCACCTTGGTGCGGGCGATCACCGTGTTGGGGGTGTAGTGCGGGCGGAACAGGTCCTCGGTCAGCGTCGTCCGCATCCGGTTTCTGACGTCACTCCACCGGCCGTCCAGCGCGTTGCGGAGATGTTCTGCGGTGCTTGTCTTTTGTGGCGCCATAAGCCGACAGTAATGCGCGGCTCGCGCCGCGGGGAACAAGAACGACGGTTCAGGTGCCGCGGACCGGTGGGCGGTGCTCGCCGGGCAGCGGCGAGCGCAGCCGGTAGAGCGTGAACCCGGCCGCGACGGCACCGAACAGGCCGAGCATCACCATGTCGAAGACCCACCAGCCGCTGTAGTGGGTCCACGTCAAGACGTTGGCGGCCAGCGCGTCGGCCCTGCGCAGATTCACCGTGGACGCCGAGGCCGCGAAGCCCCACTGGGCCGGGACGAACCAGCTGATCTGCTGCAACCCCCACAGGCTCACCAGCTGCACCAGGCTCCCGTTGAAGAGCGCGGACGCCAGGATCACCGGGACCACCAGCGGTAGGACTTGCCGGAGCGCGGTGCCCAGCGCCGAGAGGGTGAGGCCGATCACCGCGGACACGATCGCGGTGGCCGCCGCGGTGACGTAGAGCTCGACCGTGGCGTTGTGCAGCAACGCGGCGTCGCCCGCCGGTCCGCCCCGCACGGCGACGACGATCGCGAACATGACGGCGGTCCACAGGGCGGCGGCCAGCGCGTACACCGTGAGCTTGGCGGTCAGGTAGGCCGGCGCGGACAGTCCTACCTGTTGTTCCCGGCGGAAGACGCGGTGCTCGAGGACCAGGGCGCGGATGGTCAGGGCCGTCCCCAGGATCACCGCGCCGACGTTGAGGGCGGCGAGGATTTCGATGGCTTCGTGCCCGTTGGCGCCGCTCGGCCCGGGCCGCGTCAGGCCTGCGTCGCCCGGGATCAGCAGCGTCAGCCCCGCCAGCGCGAACGGCAGGATCGCCAGGAACGCGAAGTAGCTGCGATGGGCCAGGAGCAGGCGGACCTCCCGTCGGGCCAGCAACCGGATCTGGCGGTGCCGAGGCAGCCCGGCCGGCGGCGTCCACGGCGCGGCGACCTCGGGCGGGGCGGTCAACGGCTGCGGCCGCGCGCGGAACGCGGCGTGCGTTCCGTCGGGATCGGCGCCCACCCGGGCAAGGACCTGCGACCAGTCGGTAGTGCCCATGGCGGATCCGGCCTCGAGCGGTGTGCCCAGGTACGCGACCTTGCCCGCCCCGGTGAGTACCAGCACCTGATCGCACGTGTCGACGTCGGCGAGCGAGGCGCGCGCCGAGATCGCGACGACAACGACACAGCCGATATTGGCCTGGCGCCGGAGCACCGCCATGACGTGGCGCTGTTGCGACGGGTCCAGCCCGGCGGTGGGTTCGTCGACCACGAGCAGGCTCGGCCGCGTGATCAGCTCGATCGCCAGGGCGGCGCACCGGCGCACCTCGGGGGCGAGCTTGCGGATCCGGGTGGTGCGGTGCGGCGTCAGGTCGAGCTCGTCGAGCACCTGGCCGACCACCCGCTCGCGCTGCTCGGTCGAGGCCTCCGGTGGCAGCCGCAGTTCGGCGGCGTACTGCACGGCCTGTTCGACCGTGAGCTGGCGGTGCAGCTGGTCGTCACGCGCGACGATCCCGATGCGGCTGCGCATGGCTTGCAGTTCGGCGTGCACGTCGTGGCCATCGACGATGGCGCGCCCGGAGCTGGGTGCCCTGGTGCCGGCCAGCACGGCCAGCAGCGCGGAATTGCGCGCGGCGGAGGGCCCGATGACGGCGGTCATGGTGCCGGGACGCGCCGCGAACGAGATGTCCGACAAAATCTGCCGCCCGTCGACGGCAAGGCCCAGCTGGTACGCCGTCACCCCGGTGGTGCGCGCCGCGGTTCGCAGCGGCAGACGGAAGGTGGAGTTGGCCTCGTCGCTGCGAATGGAGGGGCGCTGGGCGCGCAGCTTCGAGGTGATCACCCGCTCGATCAGGCCCGGGCCTTTTGATTGTTCGGGCGGTGCGACGGGCGGGTGCGTCGGTGCGATCGGCGGCTGAACGGGAGGGGGCGCCGCGGGATGCGGCGGTGCCGGCGGGGGTGGCGGCGGGGTCGGTGGGGTCGGTGGGGGCGCCACCACGGGCATGCGCTGGGTGGCGCTTTGGGTGGGGACCCGCGGATCGGGCCCGCCGTGCGGCGGGTGTCCCGGTGCGGCGGGGGTGGGCGCGAGCTGGAAAATCAGGCGCGGGCCGTGCTGGGGATCGCCGATGGTGATGCCCAGGCCGTCGCGGATCTCGACCGTCGGCACGCGAAATCCGTCGAGGAAGATGCCGCGGTGGCTCAGATCGATGGCCACCCACTGGGCCCCGGTGAACCGGAGCACCACATCCGGATGGGGCGCGGGTGGCGGCGCGGGACTTCCTAGGCGCTCCAGCGGGATGTCGCAGCCCGGGCCATAGCCCACGAGCACGTCGCGTCCCGGCGAAAAGACATACCTGCTCGGTCCGGCCCACACGGTCAGCGGGGAGGCCGGAACGGCCGAAGCCTCGGTCGGCATGGCCGCCACCTTTCGTCACCGGTCAGCTCGATTGGGTCTCGCCGTCAGGCGCCGGTCGCCCGTTCGGTTACGTGTCTACCCGCGCTCGCGGTCCACTCTCCAGCATTGTGACGTTCACAGCGGGGTACGGCGGCCCGCGAGCGAGGTGGCCAGGGAGGCATCGTCGAGCAGGCGGCGCAACACGTCGACCGCTTGCATCAGCACCTGGCGGTCACCGGCGTCGAGCAGCGCCAATTGAGGTTCGATCGCGGCGGCACGGTCGGCCCGGACCGCGTTGAGGGTGCGCCTGCCCTCGGCGGTGATGCGGATGCGGACGGCGCGCGCGTCTCCCGGGTCGACCGTGCGGGTCACCAGACCCGCTTCCTCGAGGCGACGCACCTGCGTGGTCATCGTCGGTTGCGAACAGTGATCGACGGCGGCGAGGTCACCGATTCGGGCTTCGCCGTGAACTTCGATGGTGGCCAGCAGCCTTGCCTGCGCGGCCGGCAGCGGCATCTGGATGCGCTGGGTGGCGAGGCGGTTGAGCCGCGCGACCACGGCGAGCAGATCGGCCCCCAGCCCCTGCGCTCCCTCGAGCTTTGCGGTGTCGACGACATTGTCCATGTATCCATGGTTGCATAGCTTTGCTAAGCGAGGCCTAAGCGACCAGGCGTGCCGCGCCAAAACCCTTCTTCAGCGGACACCCCCTCGCGGGACTGGCAGAATCGCCCAAGTGACCTTGCTGCGTATTCGGCAACCCGGGGAAGGGGCCCTGCGTCCGAATGAGTTGGCACAGGCCGCGGTCATGGGGGCCCTCTGCGCGGCGATCGAGATCCTCGCCGCGGTAATCCCATTCGCTCAGGGGTTGGGCGTGCTGGGCACCGTGCCCATGGGATTGCTGGCCTACCGCTACCGCCCCCGCGCCCTGATGGCCGCGACCGTCGCCGGCGGGGTGATCGCCTTTTTGATCGCCGGACTGGGCAGCCTGTTCATGCTCGTCGACTGCGCCTGGGTCGGCGGACTGTGCGGAATCGTCAAGCGCAAGGGCCGGGGCACGCCGACGGTCGCCTTCTTGTCGTTGATCGCCGGAGTCCTGTGGGGCGCCGGGTGGGTCGCGGTCCTGGCGGTGCTGACGCGGCTGCGGCAGCTGTTCTTCGACGTCATCACCGCCAATGCCAACGGGGTCGCGGCATTCCTGAATTGGGTACACCTGCCGGGCGTGGGTGACGCCCTGAAGCGATACGTCGCCAACGGGATACACCACTGGCAGCTACTGATTTTCCCATACATGGTCTTGTTGGTCGTCATCGTTTCGTTCATCAGCTGGTCGGCGCTGTCTCGCCTCCTGGAGCGAATGCGCAAGATTCCCGACGTGCACAAGTTGGACGTTTCCGAGGGCGCTGGCAGTGCTCCGGTCGGGCCGGTCCCCGTGCGACTCGACAAGGTGTCGTTCCGGTATCCCGGCGCCGACCGGGACGCGCTGCGCGAGATCAGCCTCGCCGTCCAGGCCGGCGAACACATCGCCGTGACCGGGGCCAACGGTTCGGGCAAGACCACGTTGATGTTGATGCTGGCCGGCCGGGAGCCGACGTCGGGAACCATCGACCGCCCCGGCGCGGTGGGGCTGGGCGAAATGGGCGGCACCGCAATTGTCTTGCAGCACCCCAAAAGTCAAGTTCTGGGCACGCGCGTCGCCGACGACGTGGTGTGGGGTTTGCCGCCGGGGGCGGAGATCGATGTGGGCGGATTGCTCCGCGAGGTCGGGCTCGAGGGACTTGCCGAGCGCGACACCGGCAGCCTGTCCGGCGGAGAGCTGCAGCGCCTTGCGCTCGCGGCGGCGCTGGCGCGCGATCCGGCGTTGCTCATCGCCGACGAGGTCACCACGATGGTCGACCAGCAAGGACGAGATGCGTTGCTGGGCATCCTCTCCGGTCTCGCGAAACGCCACCAGAGCGCCTTGGTGCACATCACCCACTACGACAACGAGGCCGCCTCCGCCGACCGCATCATCAGGCTCAGCGATTCACCGGATAACACCGCCAAGGCCGAGACCCCGACCACCCACGCCCAGACGCCTCACGTCACAGCCCCGTCGCGCACGCCGGTGCTCGAGCTCGTCGACGTCAGCCACGAATACGCCAGCGGCACACCGTGGGCCAAGGTCGCCCTGCGCGATGTCAGCTTCGTGGTCGAGCAGGGCGACGGGGTGTTGATCCACGGCGGCAACGGGTCGGGCAAATCGACCTTGGCGTGGATCATGGCGGGGTTGACGACTCCGACCAGCGGTACCTGCCTGATCGACGGCGAGCCCACCCACGAGCACGTCGGGGAGGTCGCGCTCTCGTTCCAGTCGGCCCGGTTGCAGCTGATGCGCGACCACGTCGACGCCGAAGTCGCTTCCGCGGCGGGCTTTTCGCATCATGACAAAGATCGGGTGGCCGAGGCGCTGATATCGGTCGGTCTGGACCCGGCGATGGGCACGCGACGCATCGATCAACTCAGTGGCGGCCAGATGCGCCGTGTCGTACTGGCCGGGCTGCTGGCCCGCTCCCCGCGGGCGCTCGTCCTCGACGAACCACTGGCGGGATTGGACGTCGGCAGTCAGCGGGGCCTGCTGCGGCTGCTGGAAAACCTGCGCAGGGAACGAGGTTTGACGCTGGTGGTCATCTCCCACGATATCGTCGGGCTGGAGGAACTCTGCCCGCGATCCCTGTATCTGCGCAACGGAGCGCTGGAGACGGCGTCGACGGCGGCGGGGGGCATGCCATGACCGCGCCCGCGGACGCCAAGTCGGCGAAGGGAAAAACACGGCGCACTCCCCGGCCGGTCGTCCTGCTGGTGCCGGTGCCCGGAACGTCGAAAATTCACGAACTGTGGGCCGGCACCAAACTGCTGGTGGTGCTGGGCGTTTCGATCCTGCTAACCTTCTACCCGGGTTGGGCGAGCGTCGGACTGATGTTGGTGTTGCTGATCACGGCGGCCCGGCTCGCGCACATTCCCCGCGGCGCGCTGCCCTCGCCGCGGCGCTGGATATGGATCGTCCTCGCGGTGGGCGGCATCACCGCCGCGCTCGGCGCCGGAAGCCCCGTGGTCTCGATTGCCGGCGTGCATATCGGGCTGGGCGGCACGTTGCACTTCGTGCGGGTCACCGCGCTGTCGATCGTGTTGATCGGGTTGGGGGCGATGCTGTCCTGGACCACCAACGTCGCCGAAATGGGGCCGGCGCTAGCCGCTTTGGGCCGGCCCTTGCGGTGGTTGCGGATCCCGAGCGACGAATGGGCGGTTGCTCTGGCGCTCGCGCTGCGCGCCTTCCCGATGTTGATCGAAGAGTTCCAGGTGCTCTACGCCGCCCGGCGCCTGCGTCCCAACGAGATTCCGCGCAGCCGCCGGGCCCGCCGGCGCCAGCAGGCGCGGGACATGATCGACTTGCTCACCGCGGCAATCGTTGTGACGTTGCGGCGCGCCGACGAAATGGGCGATGCGATCACCGCCCGAGGCGGAATCGGTCAGCTCTCGGCCGCTCCCGGACGCCCGAAGCTCGCGGACTGGGTGACACTGGCGATCACCGCCGCGGCCGGGGCCACCGGCGTGGTCGTCGACTCGATCCTCCAGCTTCACTAGGCGGGAAGCCGTTGCGCGCCTTCGACGATCCGGGCACCTGGACCGAGCCCGGGGTACGCCACCTGACGGCCGACGTGCCGCGAGGACTTCGCCGGCGCTGACGCCGAACCGGAAACAGGAGGCGCAATTGGCAGCCACGTCGGTCGGCCTGAAGGAGCAGCTGCTGCGGCGCCGCCCGGTGGTGGGCGCGCACGTCGCGCCGGGCGCCGCGGAGGGCCTCAAGCGCGGCATCGGCACCTTTCAGCTGACCATGTTCGGGGTCGGCTCGACGATCGGCACCGGCATCTTCTTCGTGATGTCCGTGGCCGTGCCCGAAGCCGGGCCGGGAGTCATCGTCTCCTTCCTGCTGGCGGGCCTCGCCGCCGGCCTCGCGGCCGTGTGCTACGCCGAATTGGCCTCGGCGGTGCCGGTTTCGGGTTCGTCGTATTCGTACGCGTACACCACGCTCGGGGAGGTGGTGGCGATGGGCGTGGCGGCCTGCCTGCTGCTGGAATACGGGGTGGCCACCGCCGCCGTCGCGGTCAACTGGAGCGGCTATCTCAGCAGGCTGCTGAGCAATGTGGTGGGATTTCAACTGCCACATGCCTTGTCGGCCGCGCCGTGGGACGCCCAACCCGGCTATGTGAACGTACCGGCGATCGCGCTGATCGGGATGTGCGCGCTGTTGCTCGTCCGCGGCGCCAGCGAATCGGCGAAGGTCAACGCCATCATGGTGATGATCAAGCTCGGCGTGCTCGTCATGTTCGCGATCGTCGCCTTCACCGCCTTCGACGCGCACCACCTGCGGGACTTCGCGCCGTTCGGCGTCGCGGGCATCGGGTCGGCCGCGGGCACCATCTTCTTCTCCTACATCGGCCTCGACGCCGTGTCCACCGCGGGTGACGAGGTGAACAACCCGCAGAAGACCATGCCGCGCGCGCTGATCGCCGCGCTGCTGACCGTCACCGGCGTCTACGTATTGGTTGCGGTGGCCGCGCTGGGCGCGCAGCCCTGGCACGCTTTCGCCGGACAGCAGGAGGCCGGGCTGGCAACGATTCTCGAGAACGTCACCCACGGCAGCTGGGCCAGCTCGATCCTTGCTGCGGGCGCGGTCATTTCGATCTTCAGCGTCACGCTGGTCACCATGTACGGCCTGACGCGCATCCTGTTCGCCATGGGGCGGGACGGCCTGCTGCCCGCCAGGTTCGCAAAGGTGAACCCGCGCACCATGACCCCAGTGAACAACACGGTGATCGTCGCGCTCGCGGCCTCGACGTTGGCCGCCTTCGTCCCGCTGCAAAAGCTCGCGGACATGGTGTCGATCGGCACGCTGACCGCGTTCGTGGTGGTTTCTGTCGGAGTGATCGTCTTACGGGTGCGCGAGCCCGACTTGCCGCGCGGTTTCAAGGTCCCGGGTTACCCTGTCACGCCGGTCCTTTCGGTGGCGGCCTGCGGGTACATCCTCGCCAGCCTGCACTGGTACACCTGGGTCGCGTTCGGCGGCTGGGTCGTGCTGGCGTTGCTTTTCTATTTCGTCTGGGGCCGCCACCACAGCGCGCTCAACGACGAGACGGTCGGCGAGGTTTCGCGCGGCGCGCCGTGATCAGGCCCTCACTGGCGCGCCGCGGCGGCGTTGGCCGCCGCCTGAGCGCGCCGTAACGTCGACGCGACATCGCCGCGGCCCAGGAACATTTCATCGAAATACGGCTGCAGGGCGTCATTGCCCGCGGCAAACCCCGCGCCGCCGGGCGCCGCGATGCGCGGGCCGTTCAGCACGGTGAAGAAGGGCGTGACATCGACGCCCCGGGTGGCCCAGTAGTGAAAGTAGACCGGCTGGGCCGACGACACCGCGGGGATCGCCGCACCGTAGCGGCCCAGGTATTCGTTGCCCTGCCTGCTGCCCATCCAGGCCAGCACCCGGCGCACCGCGTCGGGATGCCGTGATGCCGCATTGCCCGCCGCGGCAATGCCGTTGGTGACGCTGACCCGGCCCGCCGGGCCCGACGGCATTAGCGCCACACCCCAACGGAAGCGGGCGTCGCGGGCCACCGGGGCCAAGTTGTAGGTACCGGACTGGAACAGCGCCATCCGGCCGGCCAGGAACTGGTTGCGGGAAAAGTCGCCGTTGTCGTTCGTGTCGGCGGCGGGAGGCGCGACGTGGTCGCGGTTGATCAGGTCGACCAGATATTGAAACGCGGTCACGGCCCCGGGATTGTCGAACGCGAACTCGTCGCCGCGCTGAAACACACCGCCGGCCGACCCGATGTAGTTCAGGTAGATCCCCTGGGGGTCATTGGCCGCGTTGTATCCCCACTGCCGCACCCGCCCGGCGTCGAATCCCTTGCTATCGCCGCGGTTTCCGTCGGCATCGACGGTGAGCCGGGCGAGGACGGGCCGCAGCGTGTCCCGCTCGTCGGGACCCCACCGCAACGTGCTCAGCTGGGCGGGGTCGACGCCGGCCGCGCCCAGCAGATCGGCGTTGTAGTACAACGCGATCCCGGCGTCGGTCAGCTGCGGCACCCCCCAAAGCGTGCCGTTGCGGGTGAACTGCTCGACGACTGGTCGCTCCCAGTCCGACGCGGCGATGGGGCCCAGCGCCGCACCGATATCCAGCAGCCGGCCGCTGTCGGCATAAGCCGCGAGGTAGGCGTTGGACAGCCAGAAGATGTCGTCGGCGCTGCCGCCCGCCACGTCGGTGCGCAGGGTGTTGAAGTAGGTCGAATACGCCACCAGGTTGACGTGCACGTCGATGTCGGGATGGGTGCGGCTGAACTCCTGGAACGATTGCCGATAGGCCGCGGCGATCTGATCGCCCCAGATGCGCACCGTCACAATGGTCTTGCCGCCATGGGGCTGGGCCGAGTAATCCAGCAGCACCGCCGTCGCCGCCAGCAACACCGCAACCGCCCCGAGCGCTCCGGCGACCAGCGTGGAAAACCGGGGCCGGGTCATTTCAGCCCCGAGACGACGATCGAGGCGACGATGTGGCGCTGGAAGGCCACGAACAGCACGATGAGCGGGGCGATGGCAATCGTGGTGGCCGCCATCACCAACGTCCATTGGGAGTTGAACCGCGACTGCAGGTCGGCGGTCGCCACGGTGAGCACCCGCCACTTGTGGCCGCTGGTGATCACCAACGGCCACATGAAATTGTTCCACTGGGAGACCACGGTGATCAGCGCCAGCGCGGCCAGGACAGGCCGGCTCGACGGGATCACCACGTGCACAATCTCGTCCAGCGTGTTGGCGCCGTCCAGGCGGGCGGCATTGACCAAGTCGTTCGGAATCATGCGAAAGTGCTCGCGCAGCAAGAAGATCGCGTAGGGCGAGCCGAACATGAACGGCAGCACCAGCGCCCAGAACGTGTTGCGCAGGCCGAGCTGGGCCATCATGAGATACATCGGCACGATCGTGACCGTCGCCGGCACCATCAGCGTCGCGATGTACACCCAGAACAGCGCGTCGCGCCCGGGAAACTGCAAGCGCGCGAAGGCGTACGCGGCCAGCACGGAAAAGGTCAACTGGCCCACCAGAATCACCGCCGTCATCAACGTGGTGACCGCCGCCGCGCGGCCGAACCCGGCGCCGGCCAGGTCGGTGAAGTTGGCGAGCGTCGGTGGCCGCGGCAGTTGCAGCGGCGTACCCGTGACGAATTGGTGCGCCGAGGTGAACGCGGTCATCAAGCCAAGGGTGAACGGCGCCAACGTGATCAACGCGCCCACGGTCAGCCCGGAATAGATCAGCCCGTTGCTGGCGCGGCTAGGTGAGGTCATAGCTGATCCGTCGCCGAAAATACAGATGCTGAAGCAACGTGACGCCGATCAGGATCACGAACAGCACCACCGCCATGACCGACGCCCGGCCGATCGCCGCCGAACCGAACGCCTCGGCGTAGATGCGGTGGGCCACCAGGTCGGTGCTGCCCGCCGGCCCGCCGCCGGTCAGGGCGTACACCGTGTCGAAAACCTGTGCGGTGCTGACAATCCCGGTCACCAGCACAAAGAAGGTCGTCGGCCGCAACATGGGTATCGTGATGCGCCAGAACCGCTGCCACGCGGTGGCGCCGTCGGTGCGTGCGGCGGCGTGGACCTCGTCGGGGATGGCCAGTAGGCCCGCCAGGAACGACAGCGAGACGTATCCGACGTTGGTCCACACCACGACGGCCGACACGAGCGGCAGCGCGAAGCTGGGATCGGAAAGCCATTCGATGCTGTGTCCCAACACGGTGCTCACGGCGCCGTCGGTGGGAGCCAGGATCCACCGCCACAACACCGCAATCGCCAGCGGGGCGCAGATCCACGGCAGCACAAACACGGTGCGAAACAGGCCGGTGCCACGAAGCTGGCGGGCCAGCATCGACGCGGCCAGCAATCCCAACCCCGTCTGCGCCGGCACCACGATCGCCACGAAGATCGCCGTGACGATCAGCGAATTGCCGAATGTGCCGTCGGTCAGCACCGACCGCCAATTGGACAGGCCCACAAAGCGCAGCGGTCCCAGCAGATCCCACCGGCACAGGCTCAGCCAGATCACGACCAGGATGGGCAACAGCAGAAAGGCGAGGACACCGAACAGGCTCGGCGCCAGCAGCGCATAGCCCAGCGCAGTCGATCGAGGACGAATCCTGCGTGCGGCGCCGGCCATGGGGTAATTAAAGCGGGCGCTGCCGCGGTTTGGGGTGAGCGGCCGTTACGGTGGACCCGTGACACCGAACCGGGGGATCGATGCCGACTTCCTCGGCCTGCCGCGCCACGAACTGGCCGACGCCGCGCTTGCAGCGGCCACCGCTGCCGGGGCCACGCACGCCGACCTGCGCGTTCATCGCATCACCACCGAGATCATCCAGCTGCGTGACGGCGCGCTCGAGACGTCGGTGATCAACCGCGAGGTCGGCCTGGCGGTGCGGGTGATCGTCGACGGCACCTGGGGATTCGCCTCGCACGCCGAGCTGGTGCCGTCGGTCGCCGCCGAGACCGCGCGGCACGCGGTGCAGGTCGCCACCACGCTGGCGATGCTGAGCACCGAGCGCGTCGAGCTGGCGCCCGAACCCGTCTACACCGACGCCACCTGGGTGTCGAACTACCGCATCGACCCGTTCGACGTCTCTACCACCGACAAGATCGCCGTGCTCGAGGAGTACTCGGGGCGGCTGCTCAGTGCCGACGGCATCGATCACGTCTCTGCGGTGCTGACCGCGGTCAAGGAGCAGACGTTCTACGCCGACACGTTCGGATCCTCGATCACCCAGCAGCGCGTCCGCATCCAGCCCACCCTGGAGGCGGTCACCGTCGACCCCGCGGCGGGCAGCTTCGATTCGATGCGCACGCTGATCCCGCCGATGGGCCGGGGTTGGGAGGTCCTGACCGGCGACGAGGTCTGGAACTGGACCGACGAGCTGGCGCAGCTGCCGGCGCTGCTGGCCGAGAAGGTCAAGGCGCCCACCGTTGTCCCGGGTCCCACAGACTTGGTGATCGACCCGACCAACCTGTGGCTGACGATTCACGAATCCATCGGTCACGCAACCGAATACGACCGCGCGATCGGCTACGAGGCCGCCTATGCCGGAACGTCGTTCGCCACACCGGACAAACTGGGCACCATGCGGTACGGGTCGCCGGTGATGAACGTGACCGCGGACCGGACGGACGAATTCGGTTTGGCCACCATCGGTTACGACGACGAAGGAGTTGCCGCGCAGAGTTGGGATCTGGTGCGCGACGGGATCTTCACCGGCTATCAGCTCGACCGGGTGTTCGCCCGGCGTCTGGGGCATGAGCGCTCCAACGGCTGCTCGTACGCCGACTCGCCGCACCACGTGCCGATCCAGCGCATGGCCAACGTGTCGCTACAGCCGGCCCCCGAGGACATCAGCACCGACGAGCTGATCGGCCGGGTCGAGGACGGCATCTACATCGTCGGCGACAAATCCTGGTCAATCGACATGCAGCGCTACAACTTCCAGTTCACCGGCCAACGGTTCTTCCGCATTCGCGACGGCCGCCTCGACGGGCAATTGCGCGACGTCGCCTATCAGGCCACCACGACCGACTTCTGGAATTCGATGGAGGCCGTGGGGGGCCGGTCCACCTGGCGCCTGGGTGGGGCCTTCAACTGCGGCAAGGCCCAGCCCGGGCAGATCGCGGCGGTGAGCCACGGCTGTCCCTCGGCGCTGTTCCGCGGCGTCAACGTGCTGAACACCCGCACGGAGGGCGGGCGATGATCCGCCCGCAGCACGTCGTCAACATCGTGCTCGACGAGGCGGCCAAGCTGGGCGGCGCCGACGAGACGATGGTGCTGGTCACCGACAAGGTCGAGGCGACCCTGCGCTGGGCGGGCAATTCGATGACCACCAACGGGGTTTCGGTGAGCCGCAGCGTATCGGTGATCTCCGTGGTGCGCCGGGGCGGCAGCGCGCGCATCGGCACGGTCGTGTCCGCCGAGGCGGATCCGCGGGTGCTCCCCGGATTGGTGGCGGCCTCGCAGGAGGCCGCCGGCTCGGCGCCGGAAGCCGGCGATGCCGCGCCGCTGCTCGCCGATAGCGGGGTGCCCGCCGACTGGGACGCGCCGGTACCGGGGACCGGGCCGCTGGTCTTCGCCGACGCGGCCGACTCCCTGAGCCGCGGCTTCAAGGGCGCGGACCGGCTCTACGGCTTTGCGCACCATAGCGTTTCGACGACGTTCCTGGCATCGTCAACCGGGTTGCGGCGGCGTTTCAGCCAACCCACCGGGGCGGTGGAGATCAATGCCAAACGCGGCGACGCCAGCGCGTGGGCGGGCGTCGGGACACCCGACTTCGTTGATGTGCCAATCGATTCGCTGCTCGAGCAGCTGTCGACCAGGCTGGGCTGGGCGCAGCGCAGCGTCGAGCTGCCGGCGGGGCGCTACGAGACGATCATGCCGCCGTCGACCGTGGCCGACATGATGATCTACATGGCGTGGTCGATGTCCGGCCGCGGCGCGCAGGAGGGTCGGACCGCGTTCTCGGCGCCCGGCGGTGGAACCCGGGTGGGGGAGCGGCTCACCGATCTGCCGCTGACCCTGTTCTCCGATCCGATGGCGCCCGGCCTTGCCTGCACGCCGTTCGTCGCGGCGAGCAGCTCCTCGGAGACGCTGTCGGTGTTCGACAACGGCATGGAGATCACCCAGGTGGACTGGATCCGCGACGGCGTGATCAACGCGCTGGCCTACCCGCGGGCCACCGCCGAGAAGTACGACGCCCCGGTCGCCGTCGCCGCCGACAACCTGGTGATGACCGGGGGGACGGCTACCCAGGACGAGATGATCGCGGCCACCGAGCGAGGCCTGCTGTTGACCACGCTGTGGTACATCCGGGTCGTCGACCCCACCACCCTGTTGTTCACCGGACTCACCCGCGACGGCGTCTACCTCATCGAAGACGGACGCGTGACCGCCGCCGTCAACAATTTCCGGTTCAACGAAAGCCCGCTGGACCTGCTGCGACGGGCCACCGAGGCCGGCGCGAGCGAGAAGACGTTGCCGCGCGAATGGGGGGATTGGGCGACCCGCGCCGCGATGCCGTCGCTGCGGATCCCGGACTTCCACATGTCCTCGGTGAGCCAGGCCCAATAGTTCGATTGCCGCCGGGCGACACGCGCTCTAGCGTGTGACGAATGGCGGCCCCGGTTTCGGTTCGAGAAGACCAGCTCACGCGCCTGGTGGCGCTGTTTCCCGGGGCGCCCGCCGAGGCGCGCATCGCGGCGTTGATCCGGCGGGCGTGCGCGCAGACGGTGTCGCTTCCGCCGCTGCCCTCGGCCGTCGAGGTGGGCGAGCCGGAATCCGACGCCGAGGCGGCCGTCGTCGACTTCGCCGAACAATTCAGCGCCGACGTCGCGGCGATCACCGCCGAGCAACGGTCCCGGTTGTCGAAACACCTCGGGGACCGCACCTTTGGGGTCGTCGTGCAGATGTACATCGCCGACTTCGTCCCGCGGGTGCGGGCCGGGCTGGAAGCGCTCGGGGTCGGCGCGCAGTACCTGGGCTGGGCGGCCGGACCGATCAATTGGGATCACACCACCGACCCGTCGGATCTGGTGTTCAACGACTTTTTAATCGCCGTGGCGCGAATGCGTGCGCTGGACCCGGTCACCTCCGAACTGGTGCGGTTGCGGGGCGCGGCGCAACACAATTGCCGGCTGTGCAACTCGCTACGCGAGGGCGGCGCGCTCGACGCCGGCGGTTCGGAAACGCTGTACGAGGAGATCGAGCGGTTCGAATCGTCGGGTTTGCTCGACGACCGCGCAAAAGCAGCGTTGCGCTATGCGGATGGGTTAATTTGGACCCCTGCGCACCTCGCCGCCGACGATGCCGCCGAGGTGCGCTCCCGCTTCTCCGAGGCGGAATCCGTCGAGCTCACCTTCGACATCATGCGCAATGCCAGCAACAAAGTCGCCGTGTCATTGGGCGCCGACGCCCCACGCGTCGAGAGCGGCACCGAGCGGTATCTGATCGACGCCGAGGGGCACACGGTATTTAGCTGACGGCGGCCGGTGTTAACCCGGCAGTCGATTGCCGCCCGCCGTTTAGCTGCGGGCACCGCGACGCCCGGCGGCAGGGGTCGCCGACGTTTGCGCAGCCGCGTGGCCGGCGGGTGAGCCAGGAGCTCATCCGGGCGCGAGGGCACGAAATGTTAACCATTCGTACATCGACGCGCAAGCGTGCGTTTTCGCTGTGTGCGGGGGTCGTTGGATAACTTAAGCCCCGTCGCCGACACTGAAATGACCACTGAGACGTGACGGTAGCGAAATGGCAGCGTGGCCCCAGCCGGGTGGCCATGGGACGTACGTCATGAGCCGTCATGCCGATGGATTTCCCGGTTCGTTGTTTGCAGCATTCGTAGCTTGGGTTTGCGTCGGAGCCAATCGAGTTCCTGCGCAGAGGGAGGTTCGAACATGACAAGCACCCGTACCCGCTCGCGCATGCGGGTGTCGTCGGTCTGGGCTGCCGGTGTCGCGCTGGGGGCCTCGATGTTCGGCGGAGCGGTGCTTTCCGCGCCCGTGGCTTCGGCAACGTGCGACTTGAGCCCTGCGGATGACCAATACATCAACCTGCTGGCGCAGAACAACATGGTGCACACCGCCGAGTACAGCGATTGTCATGAGGCCGCCGAGGGCCGGTGGTTCGCCAACCAGGTGAAGAGCTCGTCCGATCCGTTCGGCCGGGCCAAAGAACTCGTCAACATGGTGACCAACACGACGCCGCTCAAGGCCGACAAGGCCGAGTGGGAGGTCGAGTCGGCGATCTATGTGTACGCGCCCGAGGTGATCCCGAAGATCAAGGACCAGGCCGCCAAGCAAAACTGGCCGACGGAGTCTTAAACCCCGGGCCCGCGTGTGCCCTGTGCCACGAATATCGAACGGCCGCAACGGCTTTGAATTTCATCCGCCGCATTTGATGTTCTCAGCTAATTGAATAGCGGGGCCTTGAACTGCTGACGACGATGCCGGATGCCGCCGTGCCCGTGGAGGAGCTCGTCGATCCCTGAGCGGGGTAATTCGCTCAAATAGCTTCTCGCGCTGCGATTTTCGATCGTACTTGTTCACCCATTGTTTGTATTCCCGCCGTTTGTCGTGCTCTCTGTCCGTGTACCCATTGGTGTGCGACAGGTGGATCAGCAAATTTCTACGCGAAGGAGTTCGAAAGATGACCATCAGACGTACACGCTCGCGCGGGCAGATGCTGGCGTTGGGGGCGGCCGGCGCCGTCGTGGCGACGTCGATGCTGGGCGAAGCGCTGCTGTCCGCGCCGCAGGCAGCGGCCGCCTGCAACATGACCCCGAAGGACGACCAGTACATCAACCTGCTTGCGCAGAACAAGATGATCCACTCCGCCGAGTTCAACGACTGCAACATGACCGCCGAGGGCCGCTGGTTCGCCGACCAGGTCCGCAGCGCTGACAATCCGTTGGCCGCCGGGAAGCGGCTCGTGACCATGGTGACCAACACGACGCCCCTGAAGCCCGAGCAGGCTGAGTGGGAGGTCGAGTCCGCGATCTTCGTCTACGCGCCGGAAATGATCCCCGCGATCAAGGGACAGGCGGCGCAGGCGTCGTCGCCCGCCTGATTGCGTTTTGTCGATGGGCGCCGCCGCGACGCGGTGCCCATCGCTATGTGACCTGCCATGTGGGCGCCCGCCGCCCGACGGACACTGACTCCGGTCTTCGGCTACGGTTTCCTACGGAACTACCCCGTCGGGGGCGGTAGCTCAGTTGGTTAGAGCCGCGGACTCATAATCCGTTGGTCGCGGGTTCGAGCCCCGCCCGCCCCACCAGAGTTTTTGTATGACGTCGGGTGATGCGTGACATTTTGCCTTCGGTTGATGCGTGTCAGTGTTTCGGCTGATGCGTGACAGTTGTTTCGGTTGATCGGTGACACTCCCTAGATGAGGGAGTTAAGTGTGGCTGAGCAGCGGTATCAGGCCGTGATGGCGGTGATCGGCGACGGGTTGTCGGTGTCACAGGCCGCAGAGAAGACCGGGGTGGCGCGTCAGACGCTGCACCGATGGCTGGCCCGTTATGAAGCCGCGGGCTTGGAAGGACTGGTGGATCGGTCGCATCGGCCGGTGTCGTGTCCGCATCAGATGCCCGGGCAGGTGGAGGCCGAGATGCTCGAGCTGCGCCGCTCGCGACCGTATTGGGGGCCGCGGCGGTTGGTGTTCGAGTTGGCCAAACGAGGTGTCCATCCGGTGCCGTCGGAGTCGGCGGTGTATCGAGCGCTGGTGCGGGCCGGTCTGATCGACCCCGCGATGCGAGATCGACGGTCGCGCAAATGGAAGCGCTGGGAGCGTGGGGCGCCGATGGAGCTGTGGCAGATGGACATCGTCGGCGGGTTCGCGTTGGCTGACGGCACCAGCGCCAAAGCCTTGACCGGTATTGATGATCATTCCCGGATGTGTGTGTGCGCCAAGTTGATGGCTCGTGAGCGCACCCGTGCGGTCTGCGACGGATTACGGGCGGCGCTGGCGGCTTACGGCGTGCCTGAGCAGATCTTGACCGATAACGGCAAGGTGTTCACCGGGCGGTTCTTTCATCCACCGGTCGAGGTGCTCTTTGATGCGATCTGCCGCGAGCACGGCATCGAGCACGTGTTGACCCAGCCGCGAAGTCCGACCACGACGGGCAAAATCGAGCGGTTTCACCGCAGTCTGCGTGCTGAGTTCCTCAGCGGCCGTGAGCCTTTCACCAACCTCAAGGTCGCTCAGCAGGCGCTCGATGAGTGGGTCGAGGACTACAACACCACCCGGCCGCACCAAGCCCTGAAGATGACCACACCGGCTCAACGGTTTCACGCCGGTGCGCCGGCATCACCGCCCTCGAACTCGTGTGCCCGACACGTCGACCGCAGTGGCGATGATTGGGTAAGTCGACGGGTGTGCTCCAACGGCATCGTGTGCGTGTCCTGGCAGCAGGTCTGTATCGGGCGCCACTATGCCGGCGCGCGCTGCGATGTCCACGTCGATGGGGACCTGCTGCGGTTTTGGGTCGGCGATGATCTGGTCAAAACCGCCGCGCGCACCAGCCGCGGCGAGGTACGAAACAAACGGGCCCTGCGCACCAGCGCACCGGCCTAAACCACAACACAGAGTGTCACCGATCAACCGACATAGAAATGTCACCGATCAACCGACTCTGAACACACCACACGCTTTTCACCTGTAGCTATTCGTGGTGCTCGGGCTCGATCCGGGTGTTGTGCCGGATCAGCGATCGCGCCTGATGCAGGTGCTTGGCCGCCCATCGGCGATACGTGCGTTGCGCCCACGACAGTCGCTCCTGCGAGCGCTCGGTACGGCGCACCAGCTCGAGGTCGACATGGTCGAGCTCCTCGGGCCCGATCTCTATTCGGTCGCGGCCGTGGATGAAATCCAATACCAGCGCATCGGGGTCCAGCAGTTCGCGCTCCCATGCCTCGTGGTCGTCGAGGTCCGCGATGCCGATCGTGTCGGCGGCGTCGCGAAGCACCTCGCCCAGCTCGCCGTCGAGCAGTTGACGAAACGCATCGGCGCCCTGGCGAGGATTGGCGATCATCCACGAGTGATACGCGTCCGGCACCTTGTACAGCGTCGCGTCCGCCTCGTTGGCGATTTCGCGCGCGTGCGGGAACGGAACGATCATGTCTTTTTCGGCGTGCACCACCATCGTGGGCATCCCCTCGTCACGGATGGTGTGCAGCATCGGCGTGTAATCGCCGGATTCGATGATGGCCCTGATCGTCCGGACGGCCGCGAGTGGATAACGCAGGTTGGGCACCGCCACCGCGGCCAGCACGCGGAAGTATCCGAGTTGCTCGCCGGGTGAGAGCTGAGTCGGGTCGCCCAGTGTGTCGCGGACAGCGGTGTAGGCCGCGCCCAACGCCTTGGTGGGGGACCTCACCAATTTTGGGATGGTCGTGTCGAACCGCGCTCCGGCCGCCGGGTCGAACAGCACGGCGGCGAGCACCCGCTCAGGCGCGCGTGCGGCCAGTTGGATGGTCATTCGCCCGCCCATCGAATGGCCGACGAACAACGCCTGCCCGATGCCAAGGGCGTCCAGCGTGCGCAACACCGAATCGGCGCGATCGGTGAAGCCGCACGCGTCGCTGGGCAGTCGCCCGGTATCGCCGTGACCGGCGGCATCGACGGCGACGACCAGAAATCCCATACCGGCGATCCGGCTGAGCATCCGCAGATAGGCCCTCCGACTCAGCAGCAGCCCGTGCATGAACAACAACGGCACTCCGCGGCCGCCGACTGAAAGCCCGATCCGGCGCCCGTCATCGAGTTCCACGACGTGATGGCTCAGGCGGATCCGGCTTGGTGATGTTTCCGGCATGGCCACGGCGGAATTCCCGGCTGGCGGGACGTCAAAACCGATTGCCGACAGGTGGTCCTGCCGGGAAGCGCAGGCTTGTGCGGCCGCAACCGGGGTATACCGCTGAGCAAGATGACGCAAACGTCCTACGGAAGCACCGGCGAAATCGATCCTTGTGTGCGCGTTTACGGGGCGCGGGTGCACAATCTGCGGGGTGTCGACGTCGTAGCGCCGCGTGACGCGCTGGTCGCATTTACCGGAATCTCCGGATCGGGCAAATCGTCGTTGGCCTTCGGGACCATCTATGCCGAGGCCCAGCGCCGCTACTTCGAATCGGTCGCTCCGTACGCCCGCCGCCTGCTATTGCCCGCCGGCGCGCCGAAGGTCGATGACATCACCGGGCTACCGCCTGCCGTCGCACTGCAGCAGCGCAGGGGTTCGGCGACATCGCGGTCGACGGTCGGCACCGTCACCACCCTGTCGAACCTGTTGAGGATGCTGTTCTCCCGCGCCGGGACCTATCCGCGGGGGGCCACGGAACGACTGGACTCCGATGCGTTCTCGCCGAACACCGCGGTGGGGGCGTGCCCCGAATGTCACGGGCTGGGACGAATCCATCGGGTGACCGAAGAGACACTGGTGCCAGACCCCGCGCTGACCATCCGCGAAGGCGCTGTCGCCGCATGGCCCGGCGCGTGGCAGGGCCAAAACCTCCGCGACATCCTCGTCACGCTGGGCTACGACATCGACAAGCCGTGGCGGAAACTGCCTAAGCGTCAACGCAATTGGATTCTGTTCACCGATGAGCAGCCGACCGTCGAAATCGATCCGAGCCAGCACCCCGTGCAAGCCGATTATTACTACAACGGCACGTTCTCCAGCGCCGAACGCCATGTCCGCCACACGTTGGCCAACTCCCATAGCGCGATGATGCGACGCCGCGTATTGCAATTCGTCGACACGGTCGGATGCCCGGTATGCGACGGCTCTGGGTTGCGGCCGGAGGCGTTGCGGGTGACCTTCGCCGGGCGCACCATCGCCGACTACTTGGCCATGCCATTGGGCGGCCTCGCGGACACGTTGCGCCCGACGGCTTCTCGGACCGACGCCGTCGCCGCCTACGAGTCCACGACATCCGGCGAGCTGACGGAAGTGGCGACCATGATCGCCGCTGACCTGGTCGCACGCCTGCAGGTACTCATTGATCTCGGCCTCGGCTATCTCACGCTCAGTCGCCGGACCCCGACCGTGTCACCCGGCGAACTGCAGCGGTTGCGGCTGGCCACCCAACTGCGCGCCGGCTTGTTCGGCGTGCTCTATGTGTTAGACGAACCGTCGGCCGGTCTGCACCCGGCCGACGCCGAGCCGCTCCTCGAGGTGCTCGATCGCCTCCGGCGCGCGGGCAATTCGTTATTCGTGGTCGAGCACGACATGGACGTCGTGCGCCGCGCCGACTGGATCGTCGACGTTGGCGCTGGGGCCGGAGAGCTCGGTGGCGCCGTGCTCTACAGCGGGCCGGTGTCCGGCCTCGCCGACATCGAGGGGTCGGTCACTCGTCGCTACCTTTTCGACGGTGCCCGGCCGCCGCGTCGACAACCACGCACGCCGTCCGGGCAATTGCGGCTGCGCGGGATCTGCTTTCATAATTTGAAAGACCTCGACGTGGACCTGCCCCTCGGCGTGTACACGGCGGTCACCGGGGTGTCCGGTTCCGGCAAGTCGACACTCGTCGTCAAGGTCCTCGGCGATGTCGTGCACAGCCATCTCGGCACCGGACGAGCGGCCGAGCCGGCCGAACCCGACGACGACGAAACCGACAGCGGGATAGACGATCTCGATCATGACGCGACTGTCGGTGTGACGGCAGAGGGGGCCGAAAACATCAACCGGCTGGTATCGGTCGACCAGCGTCCGATCGGACGCACGCCGCGCTCGACGCTGGCGACCTACACCGGCCTGTTCGACGCCGTGCGCCGTGAATTCGCTGCGACCCCGAAGGCCCGTCGCCGCGGTTGGACGGCGGGCAGGTTCTCGTTCAACGTGGCCGACGGTCGCTGCCCCACCTGTCAGGGGGAGGGTTTCGTGTCGGTCGAATTGTTGTTCCTGCCAGGCACATACGCCACCTGCCCGGCGTGCCAAGGAGCGCGGTACTCCGACGAGACACTCGAGGTTCGCTATCGCGACCGTACGATCGCCGATGTCCTCGCGATGACCGTCGATGAGGCTTCGGAGTTTCTTGCCGACGTCGCCAGCGCGGCGCGCAGCCTGACCACGCTGCAAGAGGTCGGCCTCGGATATCTGCGTCTCGGACAGCCCGCCACCGAGCTGTCGGGCGGCGAGGCACAGCGGATCAAGCTCGCCGCCGAACTGCAGAGACCCCGGCGAGGGCACACCCTCTACGTCCTCGACGAGCCGACCACCGGGCTGCACCCCGCCGATGTGGATCTGCTCGATAGTCAACTGCACCGCCTGGTCGACGCGGGCAACACCGTGGTGGTGGCCGAGCACTACATGCGGATGGTCGCGGGTGCCGACTGGGTGATCGACTTGGGACCGGGAGCCGGCAGCGACGGCGGCCGGGTCGTCGCGGCGGGGCCACCTGAGCGCGTGGCACGGGCCAAACGGAGCCGCACGGCGCCGTATCTGGCGAAGCGGTTGGCGCCGTCCGGCACTCGGTGAAGACGCCGTCTCACGCCCGGCTCGGCGCTGCGGTTGATCCTTGACGCCCGTAGCGAGTTGAGCGTGGAATCAGCGGCGTCGCCAATGTCGAATGCCCCCAAGAAGGGGATCGCCACTCCGGCAAAGAGGCCGATGCGAAGCGGCTGGGAGGGGGATCATGGGCTATCCCCAGTGCGGCGGCACCTCGCTGCCCGGGCAGTCCGCGTAGCGGCAGTTGACGTCCCGCACCCGCCTGCCGGTGACTTTGCCGTCGCTGTCGTAGCTGTACTCGACCGTGGCCTCGGCCGGACGTCGGCAGTGCGGGCAGACTTCCATTTCGGTTTTGAAGCGCGCCATCATGTCCTCCCGGTCGCAATGCTATTGAAGCGCGCCTCGACCAAACGCGGCGCTCAAGATCCGAGCACTGAAGTGAATTGCGGCGCAATCTCGGGTGGAATAGGGCGGAGGGGAACCAGCGGAGGTAGCGTCAATAGCTGGTCGAGAGCGCAAACGGGCGGTGCGATGCAGCTGAACTGGTTGAACGTCGCCGATCTGATCGCCCAGGCCGGCGGCGATCCGTGGGCGGTCAACAAGAGTTTGCAGGCCGGGAACCCGTTTCAGATCTCCCAGTTGGCGGAGGCCTTTCACGCCGCGGGCCGGTGCTCCACCGCTGCCCAAGAGGAGTTCGATCAGGCCCGCAAACGCTTCGACGCGGCCTGGAACCACCAGAACGGCGACCACCCGATCAACGGCTCAGAAGAAGTGCAGCGGCTGACCAAATCGCTTCGCCTGCAGACCGACCAGTTGCCCAAGATCGCTGCGGACCTGGAAAACATCGCCGCCATGCTGGCCGCCGCGCAAAAAGAGGGCTCCGCGGAGATCACCACGCTGGAACGACAGCTGCAGCTGCTCGACAAGCTGATCGGCGCCGCCACCAAAGATCTGCAGGACCCGACCCTCGACGCGAACAGCCGCAAGGCACTCGAGACCCTGATCAAGGACGCCAAAGCCGACGCCGCCGACGACACGCGGGACGCGCTCAAGCAGATGAACTCAATTCGCGACACTTACACGAAATCGCTGCGTCAGGCACAGGCGAACGGGCACCTCACCCCGCAGGATGCCGCCGCGGTCGCCGAGTTCAAGCCGGCGGGCTTCGGGGACGGGCAAGACGCTCCGCAGAGTGACCCCAGGATCACGGGACCGGCCGGCCCGCCCCAGCACGAGCAGAACACCTACGACCTCCAAGACCAGTTCCAAGACGGCCAGGGCCCGACCTTTGGGGGCGACCCCCGAGATGGCTTCCCCCGCAGCCCGGCATCGGAGCTGGCGCAGGGACCGCCGGGAACTCGTCCGCTGCCGACGGGGACCGCGCTGGGGCCCGACGGTCATCGCTATGCCTTTTTCAGCCACCCGGATGGGTCCGTGACCCCCGGGTTCAACGAATTCGCCACCAACGGGTCGGTCTGGGATTACACCGATCCCGCACATCCCGTGAAAGTCGGTGAGCTGCCGGGGATTTACCAAGCCAGCGGCGTCTACGACCCCGCCACCAACCAGATGGTGATCGTCGGCAACACCAGCAACCGGGTCGGCGACACGACCCGCGGCATGTGGGTGTCGGGACCCATCGATCCGGCCAAACCCAACAGCTGGGTCAACAACCTGCAGCGCGTCGGCACCGTCAGCCTCCCCGGTGATCGCGAAAGCCAACTGGTCTCGCTCAAAGGTGGTGGATTCATGCTCGTCGGCGCGACCAACGGCGGCCCCGTGCAGGGCATCACCGCCGCCACACCGCAAGGCCTGATGGGGGCGACACCCCAAACCCTGGTGGCCCCAAACCAGCTTCCGACCGTCTACGGCCCCACCGTCATGGGCACGACGCTCGACCCCGCGACCGGGCTCGAGACGGTTCAGCTTCGAGTGAGCACCTGGCCGCCCGGGCCGACCTATGATCCCAACACGTGGACGACCACCTTCGGCGTCCAACACTAGGAAGGGGGACGCCACATGCTGAGCAGGGTGGCCCTAGCCGTGATCACCGCGTGCATTGCGGTCCTGAGCCTGGCGTGTTCCCGCAACGCCCCCGGCTTGGCCACCGCCACGCCGCCGCCGAAATTCCCCGATCTGAACGCATTTCAAGCGGTCGACGCCGCGCCCTATACCGCCGCGGCCCGCGCCGGCGGCGCAGCCTATTTCGCGACACCCGATGGGCTGCAGTGCATCCTCCCCAACCCACCCAAGCCCGGGGATCACGTCAGCGCCAGCTGCGATGGGCCACTGCCTGGTCTGCCGGACAACGCCCCCGTCGGCAGCGACGGCTGCTCGGTGGTCGCCTCGCCGTCATCGCTTCCGACAGACCTCAACCCGTACAGCTTTCAAAAGGGCACCGGCTGCCCGATCATCACCTCGCCGCTGCTCAACGTCGGCCAAAAGCTCACCAAAGGTGACATCACGTGCGTCGTGGGCGCTGACCGCCTGACCGCCTGCATCGATCCAATCCTTAACCGTGGCTTCGTGCTTCAGTCCGCCGGCTCGTGGACTTTCTAGACGGCCGCGATTCGGTAAGATTGCTTGCGTGAGTCGCCTGCGCGGGTTGACGTTGGCAGCGGTGCTTAGTGCCGCCGCCGTTGTCTTCGCGCCCGGCGCGGGCGCCGACCCCGGGTCGCCCTCGTACAACCAAGGCAAACAGGCCATCGATGAGCAGATTCAGCACTACCACGTGCAGCTGAATGCTGACACCGATTGGAACCAGTACTGCCAGAGGGTCCTTCAGAGCGATCTGAAAAGCGGGAAGATCGCCCAAGTGGACTCGGGCCCTGATTTCATTGCCGGGTGCACCGACGAGGGCCGTGCCCTCGTAGCGTCTCACTGAAAGCCGTTACGCCCGGGGGCTCCTAGGAGCGCCGGGCGTAACGCCACGGCGAAAAATCAGCGCTTCTTTCGCCGTGGCGTTACGAGCGCGGTGCTAAGAAGGCGTTACGCGCGCGGCCGCCCGGGGCCGCGTCTCACAGACCGATGTAGACCGCCTTGGTGTTGAAGTAGGCCTCGATGCCCTTGCGGCCGCGCTCGCCGCCCCACCCGGACTGCTTGTGGCCGCTGATCGGCATCGACGGGTCGGCCGCGAGTGAGGAGTTCACCCAAACCTGGCCCGCGCGAAGCTCATTCACCATGCGGTGGGCGCGGGAGAGGTTCTCGGTCCAGATGGACCCGGCCAGCCCGTAGTGCGTGTCGTTCGCGGCAGCGATTACCTCGTCCTCGTCGTCGAACGGGATCACACAGCCGACCGGCCCGAAGATCTCCTCCTTGATGAGCCGCATGTCGGGCGTGGTGTTGGTGATGATCGTCGCCTCGTAGAAGTAGCCCTTGCGGTCCATCGGCTTGCCGCCGGTGATCACCTGCGCGCCGGCGGCCACGCCGTCGTTGACGATGCCTTCCACCCGTTTGCGCTGCTTGTCGCTGATCAGCGGGCCCAACACCGAGTCGGGATCCTCGCTGCCGCCCATCGGCAGCATCTGGGCGAACTCCGCCAGCCGCTGCACGACGTCGTCGTAGATGCCGCGCTGGACGTAGATGCGCGACGTGCACGAGCAGTTCTGACCCGAACCGGCGAGCAGGCCCATGCCCGCCCCCAGGATCGCCTTGTCGAGGTTGGCGTCGTCGAACATGATCAGCGGCGACTTGCCGCCGAGCTCGAGCGTCAGCCGCTTGAGGTTGCCGGCGGCCGCCTTGACGATCAGCCGCCCGACCTCCGTCGACCCCGTGAAGGAGATCTTGTCGACGTCGGGGTGCGCGGTCAGCGCGGCGCCCGTGGTCTCGCCGTAGCCGGTGATGACGTTCAGGACGCCGTCGGGCAGGCCCGCCTCGCGGAAGATCTCCTCGAGCTTCAAGGCGGTCAGCGGCGTCTCCTCGGCGGGCTTGAGGACCGCGCTGCAGCCGGCCGCGAGGGCGGGCGCGACCTTGAGCATCGCGACGAAAAACGGCCCGTTCCAAGGGATGATGAGGCCGACGACGCCGACCGGCTCGAGCTGGGTGAACGTGTGGTAGGTCTCCCAGGTGCCCAGCAGGCCGTCGGACACCAGATTGGCCGACTCACCGTGGATCTTGCCGACCCAGCCGGCGTAGTACTTCAGCATGTCGACCGACACCGGGATGATGTGCCGCGCGGCCGTCAGGTTCATGCCGTTGTCTTGGCCCTCGAGCGCGGCGAGCTCGTCGGTGCGCTCCTCGATGATGCGCGCGGCGCGGAAGAGGACGTTGGCCCGGTGCGACGCGGGCGCCTTGCGCCACACGCCCGACTCGAAGGTCTCACGCGCGCGGGCCACCGCCGCGTCGACGGCCGCCTGGTCGGAGTCGGGGACCTCGGTGATCAGCTCCTCGGTGGACGGGTTGAAGACCTCAATGGCGTTACTCACGGTTCTCAGTGGCCTTTCGCTCGCGAGAATGCTGTCGTTGCGCGACAGAGGTTACGCGCGTAACCAGTGGGTGTCCAGTGCGTGGGGGAGCCGTGGCGGGCGGGCGTCTCGGGCGGATTCTGCTGGTCGTCGACGTGCGCAAAGCGATTCGCGCCCCGTTGGTCGCGGATGCGGCGCCCTCCTGACCCAACGCGAATGGGCGGCTAAGTTACCTGTATGCGGGTTATTCGCCTGTTCGGTTCCGTCCTGACGATCCTCACCGCGGGCTTGCTGCTGGCAAGCCCCGGCGCCGCGCAGCCGCCGTCGAAGCTCACGGACCACATCACCGACACCACCGGGGTCTTGACCGATCCGGGTCGCGCGACGGTCAGCGCGGCGATCGACCGGCTGTATCGCGATCGCCATATTCAGCTATGGGTGGTCTACGTCGACAACTTCTCCCGGTTCAAGCCCGACAACTGGGCCGACAAAACCCGCGCCGCCAGCGGGCTGGGCGGCCAGGATGCGCTGCTGGCCATAGCCACGAACACCAAGGCGTACTCGTTCACCGTGCCGCCGCAGGTGCAGGGCCCGACCGAGGCCGGACTGAACAGCCTGCGGCGCAACCAAATTGAACCCGTGCTGGGCGCCAAGGACTGGAGCGGAGCGGCGGTCGCCGCGGCCGACGGGTTGGATAAATTGGCGAGTTCGGCCAAGCCGGCGAGCTCGTCGAAGCCGATCTGGCCGCTGGTCGCGATCGGCGTCATCGTCGCCGTGGTTCTGCTGTTGCTGTTCGTGCTCTATCGCGCGCGTCGGCGCCGGCGCGCGCCGGGCGGCGTTGCGGGGCACGGTGAATCGTTGCCGCAGGCGCTGTCCACCGCGGATGCACGGTTGCGCCAAATCTCTGACTACGTGTCCCGGCATCGCGACAGCGTCGGCGCCGACGCCCAGGCCCGGCTCGACGAGGCCCAGCGGCATTTGGCGGCGGCGCGCGGAAAGGAATCCACTAACGACGCCGAAGCGATCGCGCACGCTAACAGGGCATCGACCCTGGCCGCTCAGGCCCAGACGCTGGCTAACGCCGACGTGCTAGGACGGCACGGCGCGCGACGGCGCCGTTAGCGGTAGGAAGCGCGCAGCAGCGCCAGCGCCTGCTCGACGGTCTCCTCGCTGTCGCGCGTCGCATCGACCCGCAGAACGGACGGTTGCTCGTCGGGGGGCGTGAATGCGGCGCGCAGCTCGGGCCACAGCTCGATCCGCGCATCCGAGACCACGCCCTTCTGCGTGGCGCGCCGCTCGAGTCGCGCGATCAGGGTGGCGTCGTCGGCGTCGCACAGCACGACGCGGAGGTCGGCGCCGAGGCGGTGCGCCAGTTGACGCATCTGGGCGCGCTCGCGCGGATTGCCGAACGTCGCGTCGACGGCCACGCCCCGGCCGCGACGCAACCAGCGCGCGGCGTCGCGGCGCAGCGCGGCATAGGTGCTGCGCGTCATCGCGGGATCGTAGAGCCCCGAACCGAATTCGTCGCTGCCGCGCCGGGTGGGTTCGATGCCCGCCATCCGCTTGCGCGCCACGTCCGACGAGAGATGCACCAGCCCGAGTCGGCCGGCGAGCGCGCGCGCCAGCGTGGTCTTGCCGCTCGCCGGCAGACCCATCGTGACCACCATCGGCGGACGGGGCAGCCCACCCGCATGCGCCCACGCCAGGTCGAAGTACGCCCGCGACTCGGCGACGAGCTGAGCGGTTTCACCGCCGGACGCCTGTTCCGTCTGGGCCAGGCGCAGGCTGCGGACCTTGCCGCGAACGTAGGCCCGGTAGCAGGCGTAGAAGTCGAGCAGGTCGAGCAGACCGTCGTCGCCGCTGGCGCGCACGTAGGAATCAACGAACCCCCACGCCAGATCCGCACGCCCGTGGTATTCGAGATCCATTGCCAGAAAGGCGACTTCGGAAGCGAGGTCGGCGCAACGATAGCGCGGCGCGAATTGCAGGCTGTCGAATAGCAGAATTTGGCCGTCGTCGATGCAGATGCTGGCGGCATGCAGGTCGCCATGGCCATCGCGCACGTGTCCGTCGGCCACGCGTCGCTCGAGCGCCGGCGCCCGCGTTCGCAGGAATTCGTCGACGTAGCGTCGGATGTGGTCGTTGACGTCGCATGAGATGGTCCGGCCGACGAACGGAGAAATCTGATCGAAGTTCTCCTGCCAGTTCGCGGCCACGCTGGACGGGCTGCCGTACGCATCGATGTCGGGGCCGGTTTCGGTCCTGCCGTGAAGCTTGGCCAGGGTGCGGCCGATTCGTCGCGCGAGACGAAGGTCGACCTCCCCGCGCGCGAGCTTGGCCGGCAGCATGTCCTCCTCCGGCAGGCGCCGCATCCACACCGCCGGCTCGCCCGACCCGGACTCGCCGCCGATGCGGTAGTGGCCGTCCCGCTCGGTGACTTCGACGACGCCCAAGTACATCTGGGGACTGAACCGCCGATTGAGGCGCAGCTCCTCGTCGCAGTCGGCGCGGCGCCGCTCGATGGAGGTGAAGTCGAGAAACCCGAGGTCCACCGGCTTCTTGAGCTTGTAGGCATAGGGGCCGGCGAGCAGGACCCACGAGCTGTGCGTCTCGTGAAGACGCACGTCGTGGGCCGGCGGGTCGTACGCATCGGGCCGTAGCAAGTCGGCGACGATGCGCGGGTGGCCGTCGGGTCCGGTCGGGTCGAAGGCGTGTGTCATGCTCCCGCCGACGATTACAGGTGGGCTGGGTGGCCGTCAAGGAACGTCAGGTTCCCGTCGGTCGCGATAGTGAGTGCGTGACGGCGGTGCCGTCGTAAGCGACTATGTGCGCGGGATGGCGCAGGGGCTCGATGCTGGTGTCCGCGTGGACGACGACTCCGCCGCCCGTGGGGATGCCGAGCCCGGTCGCTTCTCCGTGCAGCGATTGGATTGTCTGCGTCAGCCGCGCCCACTCGCCGCGTTCGTCGTGCACGTCGATCACCATGGGGACGAGGCCGAACACGTCGAGCAGTTCGGTGCCTGGGAGCTCGAGGATTCCATAGCGTCCGAGCTGGACCGCGCCGGCCGAAATACCCACGAGGACAGTGCCTTTGGCGTAGCGGTTCAGGATCGTCTCCTTCATGCCGGTTTTCTCGAAGGTGTTCCAGCCGAGGCGGACATCGCCGCCTGCGAGGACGATCACCTGGGCGCCTTCGAGGAAGGCGCGGTCGGCCCGGCCGAACGACGAATGGATCATGCGACGGTCGGTGATCCCGACGGCGTCCACGGCCGCCTCGAAGATTTCGTAGAACTCCGGCCGGTCGCCATTGGAGGCCCCGATGTAGGCGGCGCTCAACGGTTTGTCTCGAGCCAATCCGTCGAGCGCCGTTTCCAGTAGCGGGCGGCCGTCGCGCTTCCAGAACAGCAGCTGACTATCCGCTAGCAGGTAGAGCGGTTGGCGTTGTGGCGCTGTCACTTCGGCTGGTCTCTGCAAGTAACCTGATCGAAGTGCGCAAGGGCCACCTCGAGATCTGACCCCTCGAAGACTTCGACGCGGCTAAGCAGGTTTCCCTCGACCACGATCACGTAGGTCAACCGCAATTCCGCGTCAAATCCATCTTGCGAGGTCATTTTCAGCACTTGAGTAGTGACGGTTCCGTCTTCGGTGAGCTGATGCACGGCTTCGATGTAGGCGCTGGTATCCGAAGTGAGGTCCCACAGGGCACCGACGGATGTGGCCAGATCAACCCCCTCGATCGATACGAGCGATCGATGATCGATGTAAACCGGATCCGGCGTCGTCGCGGGAAGCTCGTGACGATTGAATTTGGCGTTAGCCCTTGAAGTCACCGACCAAGTGTGCGCGTACGCGGCCGCTTCGCCGGCGAGGTAGCGCGCATCGAGTTCCTCGAAGGCAGCATCGATATCGTCGGCGTCGAAAAAGACGTGGGCGGCGATCCGCCCGTCGGTGTCAATTTCGGCGATTCCCAGCAGCTCTACCGCAAATCCCTCCCGCCGGGAGTCGGGATTGAACGAGCGGACGCGGGCGAGCGAGAGGCGCTTTCCACGAGTCGCGATCACCGTCAAGGACACCTGCGCAAGGCCCTCGGCCAGTGCTCGCATTTTTGCCATCACGGCATCGCGACCGTCCCAGAAGCCGACATTCACCACTCGACGTCGATCGTCGACGAAACTGTCCGGCGCCAAGATTTCGGCTATCGCCGCCCAATCGTGGGTGCTCGAGCGATCAAAGAGTCGGTGTTCTGCGCGGCTTGCCGCGTTTTCCAGCTTCCGCGTCTGGCCGTGCAGCTCATCGAACCTGGCGAGCGCGGTGTCTAGGTCGGACTCGTCGAAAAGCTCACAGCGGTTGATCCGATCGCCTTCGAAAGTCATGACGTCGATTACCTGCCACTCGGCGTCGAGCCCTTCGGGCGAAGTCCCAGCCGCGACATGAGTGATCACCGCGCCAAGGCTGCTCAGGCGGTGCACGGCGGCAACGTAGAGGTAGGACTGCGGCGAAAGTTCCCACGCGACGGAGAGATATGCCGCCAGATCACCCGTGCCGATCGGCACCAGTCGTCGGTGATCAATGTTTACCCAATCTGATGTCGTCGCAGGGATTTTCCGCTGGTTCAGCGCCACAAAGGCGTCCGTCACCAGCGTCCAGGTGTGGGAGTGGGTGGAGGCCTCCCCCGCGAGGTACCGCGCATCGAGTTCGGCGATGGCCGCGTCGAGTTCGTCCGCGTCGAATACGACGTAACCCGCAACTCGGTTGTTGTCGTTGATCTCGACAACGGCGAACGCCGCAGCGGAATACGCCGTAGAGGCCTTGTCGTGGTTTGTGAAGGCGTTGCGAAAAAGCGCGAGGCGTTCTCCGCGGATAGCGACGGTCGACGCCACGTGAGTGCTCCAGACTTCACTAGTAGCACGCCAATTCGCCAGTTCAGCATCGCGACCACGCCGGACCCCGGCATTCACGACTCGACGACGGTCGTCTGAGAAAACGTCCTCGGCGAGCAATTCTGCCATCGCCTTCCAGTCGCGGACCGCATAGTGCGCTAGAAATTTCTCGGCCACTCGGGCAGCCGCATTCACGAGCTCGGTTGTCGGCCGGCTGAGTTCTTCGAACCTCGCATTCGCGGCGTCGAGGTCGGGCTCGTCGAAGACCTCGACGCGGCGGTAGAGATCGCCGTCGGTTACGCCAACGATGACTGTCCGCCACTCGGCATCAAAGCCCTCCTGCGAAGTGCCGCGCGCGGTATGGGTCATGACCGCTCCCAGCTCATTCAGCCGATGCACCGCTTCGACGTAGACTCTGACGTCTGGCGTGAGGTCCCACAGGGCGGGAAGGTATCCCGTCAGGTCCTCCCGTTCGGTCGTTAAGGCCGCTCGATGGTCCACGAACACCGAATCCGGTGTCATGCCGGGAACTTCGTTTCTGTTGGCGGCGGCATAGCCTCGCGTGATGACCTGCCACGCGCGCGCGTAAGGAGCGGCTTCTCCGGCGAGGTAGCGAGCGTCGAGTTCGGCTATCGCGACGTCAAAGTCGTCGACTTCGAAGAAGACGACTGCGGCGATTCTCTCGTCAGAGTCGATCTCGAGCACTCCGAGTACCTCGGTGAGAAATGTTTCGGGCCCTTGATCGCGCCCCGAGAAGCGGAGACGCATGAGGGCAAGGCGCCTCCCGCGAGTCGCTATGGTCGTCGGCATCACCTTCGTGGTCCACAGGTCGGCAACTGTCCGCATATGCGCGATCTGGGCGTCTCGACCGTGCTGGATTCCAGCGCCTACCACACGACGTCGATCGTCGTTGGAAAAGTCTTCGGAAAGCGTCTCCGCCATAGCGTCCCAGTCGTGAGCCGCGAATTGCGCTAGGTAACGCTCGCCCGCGCGGCTCGCCGCGTTTTCCAACCTTGTTGTAGGCCGCCCGAGCTCCTCGAATCTCGCGAGCGCGGTGTCGAGGTCTCCCTCGCCAAATAGCTCGCAGCGGCTGAGCAGGCCGCCTTCGATCGTGAGAAGGAAGACTTCCCGCCACTCGGCGTCGAAGCCCTCTTGGAAGTTTCCGTTCGTCACGTGGGCGACGACCGCGCCGATGTTGTTTAGCCGATGTACAGCCTCGATGTAGGTGCTGCCGTCTTGTCCGAGATCCCAGGCAGCGCGGACATATGCGATCAGGTCACCAGGCGCGAACGCCGTCCCCCGTCGGTGGTCGATGCTTGCGAAATCCGGTGTCGTGGCGGGGACTTCGCGTCGGTTGAGCGCCGCGTAGGCCTCCGCGATTACCTCCCATGTGTGCGCCTGGGCGGCCGCCTCGCCGGCGAGATATCGAGCATCGAGTTCGCCTATGGCACTGTCGAAGTCGTCCAGGTCGTAGACGACGATCGACGTGATTCGCTCGTCGGCGTCGATCTCGACGAGATTGAAGGCATCGTTTTGAATCGTCTCCGGGTCGCGACCGGACGCACGCACCCGTGTGAGGGCGAGGCGCTCACCCCGGATCGCTACGACGTCGGCCATCCCTATCGTGAACCCGAGGTCGGCGGCCACCTGCAGATCCTCGATCACGGATTCTCGGCTACCTCGGTCCCCGGCATTCACGACCCGTCGATGATCGGCGCCGGATAAGTCTTCGGAGACGGTGGCTGCCAGGGCGTTCCAATCGCGGGCGGCGAAGTACGACCAGAAGCGTTCGTACACGCGGGTTGCCGAGTTCTTCAGACTTCGCAGGTTCGGACCTTCCGCTCCGAACCGAACGGCATCGAGTTCGGCGAGTGCGGCGTCCACGTCTTCGAGGTCGAACCACACTTGCAGGGAGATCTGGCCGTCTTCATCAATGCCATAAAGCAGGAGGAATTCGTCCTGCGGTGCCCCGGGGCCGACGTCCTCCGCGCCTATCACCAATCGGGCGAGCGCTAGACGCTCGCCTCGCACGGCGATAACCGTTTGGGTGAGCCGCATAGGAACTGTCTCCAAAACACGCCTGTTCACACGTGGAAACTCGCCCGGTGGGACGTCGATCTGTCCAAAGCCGACAATCTTGCGGCGGCTCTCGATGAATCCATCTGGCGCGAATAGCCGCTCGAACTCGTCCCAAGCCTCACGATTTATGGCGGCCACCACGTTTTCGCCCGCTCGCACGCATGCGTTGTCTAATTCGGCCCTTGGCGCCTCGGATGGAGGCGGGGTGGGTGCAACGGCAGTCTCGCCGAGGATCACGCGCGCCCTCTCCGCAAGCGCCGCAGCGCCTTTGCGTTCGTACAGCTCGACCGCTTGTTCGGCGGCCTCGCGCGCCGCCACGACGTCGCCGGCGCCCCCCAAAACCGTCGCCAACGTCAGGCAGGCGTCGCCGTGGTCAACCAGCGCGTCTGTGCGTTCCGCCAAAGTGACAGCCGCCTCGGCAACCTGCCTAGCCGCAGCGTGATCACCGCCGCGCGCCAGCAAATGCGCACGCAGGGTGCGCCACGCGATCGATGCCTTCAGCGCGTGCCCGGCGAGACGCTCGCTCTCCGAACACAATTCGTCCGCCTCGTCATCGCGCCCGAGCGCAAGGCATGCGCGGCCCAACAACGCGGCGGTCTCGGCGGTGTCCGCGTCCAGGCCCATGCGACGAAAGCCGTTGCAGGCCTTCCGCAAATGCGGCTCGGCGGCGGCCGGATCGTCGACGATGAGCTCGACGATCCCGGCGAACTGCTCAACTTCCAGCAGCGCATGACGCAAGCCGAGCTCGCTCACCGTGCGCCGGGCCGAGTCGATCATCCGACGGGCCGCCGCGGCGCGGCCGCGAAAGGCCTCCAACACGGCCTGGCATCGTGTCGAGGTGGCTTCGACGGCGGGGGAGTCGGTCGTGATCCGCAGCAGCCGCACCACGTCGAGGCACCGCCCGCCCGCACGGGGCACCGGGTTGGGGCCCCACAGCGCCGCGAGGGGAGCACCCGCCAAAACCGCGTTCACGCGGCGGTGTTCGCGCGCGCGACGCGCCGCGTTCAGCGCGTCGTCGAGGGCGCCCTCGCAGTCGGCGATCCGCCCGAGACGGGCGAGGCACCCAGCGCGGACGGTGTGCGCCGTGGCTTCTCCGGCGGCGTCGTCTTGTTCGGCGAGTTTGGCGGCGGCCGCGGCCAACGCGGCTTCGACCTCGTCCAACCGTTCGGGGTGGATCAGCATCGACAGCTGCCCGTCGAAGCAAGTCGCCCACGCCGCGAGCCGGGCCGAATCGACTGTCGCCGCCCGCAATTGGGAGACCGCACCCGCGGCCGAGGACACATCGCCGGCGGCCAACAAGGCCTCGCAGCGCGCGACCAACAGCTCGGCGGTCTGGTCGTCGCGGTCGGGCAGCTCGTCGTCAAGTTCTTCCAGCGCGTGCAGGGCGCGGTGGTACAGGTCGGCCGCGCCCTCGTAGGCGAGACGTGACATCGCCTGGTCGGCCGCGCGCCGACAATAGAAAACCGCCTTGGCGGCGTTTCCGGCCCAGGCGCATTCGAAATAGTGGTGAGCAAGCTCGGCGAGCAACTCGTCGTCGGCGCCGGGCAGCGTCTCGAGCGTTGCGGCGATGCGCTGGTGTAATCGCATGCGCCGCACCGACGCCAGCTCGGCGAGCAGCGATTGCCGGACAATCGCGTGGTTGAACCGGTAGTTGCCACCGGGTTCTTCGATGACGATGCCCGCCCGGCGCGCTTCGTCGAACTCGTCGACGAGGTCCTCGCCGACCACCTGCTCGACCAGCTCCAGGGCGAACCGGCTGCCGACAACCGCCGCCGTGGCGAGGGCTTTGTTCGTCTCGGTCGGTAGCCGGGAAAGCCTGCGGCTCACCGCTTCTCGTACACCCTGCGGCAGGGTGCTCTGATCCCACACGCCGCCGCTCTCATCGACGTGGCGCAAGGCCTCGATGAGGAAGAAGGGGTTACCGCCGGTGACCGACGCCAGCGCGTGCGCGAGTTCCTCGTCGTCGTAGCCGGCTTCGGCGACGTAGGTGGTCACGTCGTCCTCGTCGAGGCCGCCGAGGTTGAGCCGGTTGGCCGTGCCGTCGCGGTGCAGGTCGGCGAGCATCGCCGCCAAGGGGTGGGAGCGGTCGAGGTCGGTGCTGCGGTAGGTGCCGACGATCTGCACGCGGGCGTGGTCGCCGAAGCGCAGCAGGTGCCGCAGCAGGAGCAGCGTCGGCTTGGCCGCCCAGTGCAGGTCGTCGAGGATCAAGAGCACCGGTGCGCTCGCGGAGGCGATTTCGAGCAGGGCAACGGCGGCATCGAAGAGTGCGTATCGCTCGGTGTCGGGATCCGCGTGCGCCGGGGGAGCGAGGTCGGGCACCACATCGGCCAGCCCGGGCGCGAGCGGCAGCAACGCTTCGACGCCACGCAGTCCCCGCAGCCGCTCAGCGCCCATACACGGCACGAGCGCACGCAGCGCTTCCGCGAACGGTTGATAGGGCGCTCCGAGGTCCTCGTCGCACCGGCCGTACAGCACGACCGCGCCCATTTCATAGGCCCGCTGCGACCACTCACCGGCCAGGCGGGTCTTGCCGACGCCGGGTTCGCCGGCGATCAGCACCGTGCGCACGCCCCCCGTCAGTGCGCCCTGCCACGCCGACAGCAGGCCTTCGAGTTCGCGGCCCCGCCCGACGAACGGCCCGGGGCCGACGAGCACCGCCGGAAGTCCGGGGCGCTCCATCGGGGTTTCGGCCGCCGCCGGCTGCGGACGCTGCTCAGCGGTTTCCAGTCGCAACTCGAAAACGTGCTCGGGCCGTGCGAGATTCCGCAACTGGCGCATCCCCAGGTCGGTGAGCACCACGTCGTCGGCGAGCGAGTCGATGACGAGCTCGGCGGTCGCGCCCGAGCACAGGATCTGGCCACCCTCGGCCAGCGACCGCAGCCGCGCGACCCGGTTGACGGCCCGGCCGAAGTAGTCGCCGTCGCGAAGCTCGACCTCGCCGGTATGCAGCGCCACCCGGACGCGGATGGGTTGCCGCAGCGCCCAGGGTTCATGCGCGATCGCGTCCTGCAACTCGACCGCTGCCGAGGCCGCCGCAGACGGCCGTTCGAAAACCGAGAAGGTGGCATCGCCCTCGCCGCGCGTCTTGATCAGCCGACCGCCACGCGACGTGACCACGTGTTCGATCAGCTCGTCGTGTCGGGCGAGGGCCGCCGCCATGGCCCCGGCCTCCGCCTCCCAGGCGGCCGTCGACCCCTCGATATCGGTGAGAAGGAACGTCACCGCGCGGGTCACCGACGGAACATGTTGTGCCACAGCAATGTCCAGGGAGGAGTCCTGCGCGACGATCAGGGCCTCGAGCCGGCGAAGTTCCGGTCCGGGATCGACGCCGAGCTCGTCGGCAAGCAGCGCCCTCGCGCGTTGGTACGCGCCGAGGGCTTCGCCTTGCCGGCCGGCGCGGTAGAGGGCGAGCATCAGCTGGCCCCACCGCCTTTCGCGCAGCGGAGCATCGGCAATCGCGGCCTCCAGATCGCCGATGACTTCCGCGGCGCGGCCCGTCGCCAGCAACGCGTCGGCTCGATCCTCCACCAGCGCGGCGTGGCCCTCCATCCACCGCGTTTTTTCGGACGTGCCGCGCCGGCCATCGGGAAGTTCGGGGATTCCGCGCCATAGGGCGAGGGCCTCGTCGAACCGGGCCACCGCTTGGCTCGTGTCGCCGGCGGCGGCGGCAGCGCGTCCCAGGCGGGTGGCCGTCTTGTACCGCGAGGCATCGACCTCGCTGTCGGCGAGGACCCAACCCGCGCCCTGTGTCAGGACGAAGCCGTCACCGAGCGTGCGGCGCAGCGCGGAGATGTGGGTCTGCAGGGCTTTGTCGGCGGTGCGCGGCGGATCCTCGCCCCACAGCAACTCGACGAGCGTGTCGGCCGGCACGACGGAACCGTCGTGCAGTCCGAGCATGGTGAGGATGGCGCGAGGTTTCGCGCCCGGGATACCGACGGCCGCTCCGCCTCGCCGGACCTGGAGAGGGCCTAAAACCCCCAGTTCCACCGCTAAAAGGGTACTCACCTTGCCTATCGTCGGCGGGGCAATTCAATACCCGGTCAAGATTCAGTAAAGGCCGCTGCGCCCGCGCGCCGGCAACCCCACGCACTACCTTGGTGCCTATGGACAGCGACCGGAGTGACTCCGCCTTCACCTGGCAGGGCCGGCGCGAACTGGTGGGCCAGATGCACGACCAGCTCGACGAGCTGGTGGCGGCGCGCGACCAGATGGAACAACTGGTGCAGGTCATCGTCGAACTGGGCTCCGATCTGGACCTGGACGTGACGCTGCACCGGGTCCTCAAAGCGGCGATGGAGCTGACCGGCGCCCGCTACGCCGCCCTGGGCATCCGCGCCCCCGACGGCAGCCTCGTGTCCTTCGTGCACGCGGGCATCGACGGCGACGCAGCGCGACGGCTCGGCGACCTCCCGGTCGGCGACGGGCTGCGCGTCGACGATCTGAGCGCCGATCCGCAGACCGCCGGGCTGCCCGCACAGGACCCACCGTTGCGGGCGTTTCTGGGAATCCCGATCACCGTGCGGGCGGCCAACTTCGGCAACCTCTACCTGGCCGACGACCGGCCCGGGCGCGTCTTCACCGACTCGCAAGAGGGTGCCGTACGAGCGATGGCCACGGCGGCCGCCGCCGCCATCGACAACGCACGACTTTTCGAGCGCGAGCGTGAAACGGCGAAATGGACGACGGCCAGTCGTGAGATCACGACCGCGCTGCTGTCCGGCGACCCGCAGACGGGGCCGCTGCAGCTCATCGTGAACCGGGCGCTGGAGTTGGCCGGCGCCGAGCAGGCGATCTTGCTGGTGCCCCGGGAGCCGGACTCGGTCGCCGACGAGGCCGACACGCTGGTGGTGGCCGCAACGGCGGGCCGCTATTCGTCGGAAGTGATCGGTCGGCAGGTCCCGATGGAGGGCTCGACCACGGGCGGTGTGGCGCGACGCGGTCTGCCGCTGATCACCGATTCCTTCCAATACCCGATCGAGGGCTTCACCGATGTCGGTGAACGCCCGGCGATAGTCATCCCGCTCATCGCGGACGGCGCGGTGCTCGGTGTCATCGCCGTCGCGCGCGACCCGCGCCAGCCCCCGTTCGGCAACGACTACCTCGACCTCGTCAGCGACTTCGCCCGGCACGCCGCGATCGCGTTGGCGCTGGCGGCGGGCCGCGAACACGCGCTCAATCAGGAACTGGCCCAAGCCGATACGGTCGAGGAAGCGGTCCACACCGCCGCCGAAGAGCTGCGCCGGCTGTGGCGGGCGCGCCGGGTCCTGGCCGTCACCTTTCCGGCGTACGGCTCGTCTACGGAGACGGCCTTCGGCGCGCCGCAGGTGGTGTCGGTGGGCGAGCCTGCGCAGTGGGCCGACCTGCCGTCCGACACCCAAGGGGCGCTCAGCTCGTTGCGGGACGGCGACTTACTCACCCCGACGACGACGCAGCCGGGGACGGCGGGCATCGCGCTGCAGCACCCCGAGGGCGTGCTCGTCGTCTGGATCGACCTGGCCGAGCAACGCCCGTTCACCCTGGAGGACCAGACCTTGCTCACCGTGCTGGCCGGCCGCCTCGGCCAGGGTCTGCAGCGGGTGCACCAAGTCGACCAGCAGCGCGAAACCGCTCTGGCCCTGCAGCACGCGATCCTCGGCCCGGCCGATCTGCCCAGCGGATTCGCGGTGCGCTATCAGGCCGCCACAAGGCCGTTGCAAGTGGGCGGCGATTGGTACGACATCGTCGACCTCGAGGACGGGCGCATCGCGTTGGTTGTCGGCGACTGCGTCGGCCATGGCCTCGCCGCTGCCGCGGTGATGGGTCAGGTGCGCAGCGCCTGTCGTGCGCTATTGTTCGAAAACCCAAGCCCCGCTGCAGCTCTCGCGGGGTTGGATCGCTTCGCCGCGCGGCTGCCCGGCGCGCAATGCACCACCGCGGTGTGCGCGGTCCTGACCCCCGACACCGGTGAACTGGTCTACTCCAGCGCCGGGCACCCGCCGCCCATCCTGGTGCACGGCGACGGCAGCACCCAATTGCTCGACGACGGCCACACCATTGCTTTGGGAATACGGGGGGACTGGTCGCGCCCGGAGGCCCGCGTGACCATACCGGCGCGCACGACCCTGCTGCTCTACACCGACGGGCTGGTCGAGCGTCGCCGCAGTCCACTGGATCGGGGCATATTTCGCGTCGCAGACGTCGCGCAGGACGCCCGAACGCTGGGACTGGAAGATCTGGCCAACCAGGTCATGACGCGCGTCGCGCCGCCGGGCGGGTACCAGGACGACGTCGTCCTGTTGCTCTACCGTCATCCGGCGCCGTTGGAGCTGAACTTCCCCGCCGATGTCAGCCAGCTCGCGCCCACCCGCAACGCCTTGCGTAAGTGGTTGGCCCGCGTCCGGGTGGGCCCCGAGGAGGCCTTGAACGTGCTGGTTGCCGCCGGGGAAGCGGTCGCCAACGCGATCGAGCACGGCCACCGGCACAGACCGGAGGGCCTCATTCGGCTCGGCGCGGTCGCGGTGGGCGATGAGGTGAAGTTGACGATCACGGACACCGGTTCGTGGAAGGCTCCGCAGCCGGCCTCCCATCATCGTCGCGGCCGGGGCATCCCGCTGATGCGAAGCCTGATGCACGACGTCGACATCCGACCGGCGCACGACGGAACCACCGTTCACCTATCGGCGCGGATCACCTGATGACCACGCCGCTCACGCTCGACACCGCGCGCGGGCGCGACGGGAAACTCGTGCTGGTCGCATCGGGGGAAATCGACCTGACCAATGTCGACGCCTTCACCCTGGCCCTGTCCACCGCCGCCACCGGCAGCGACGGGGCGGTGCTTGTCGATCTCAGCGCCGTGGAGTACCTCGACAGCGCCGCCATCAATGCCCTGGCCGCCCACGCCGACCGCATTGAGCTGGTTGCGCACCCGATCCTGATGCCCGTCCTTAAGGTCAGCGGCCTGACCGAGCTCACCGCCATCGTCCCCGCGCCGCCGACCGAGAAGCGCTAACACTTTCTCGGTGTTGAATATCCTTGCGGCGCAACATATAACCTGTTATGACTGGCCCATGTGCCTCCTGCGTGCCACGATGGCGCAATGGGTGAGGACGCGCTGAGCTCGGAACGGGACTTCAACGAGCACAACATCGAAGAGTTTCGCCGCAATGGTGGCAAGGTCGGCGGACAGTTCGAGGGCTTCCCGCTGTTGTTGCTGACGTCAGAGGGTGCGCGCAGCGGCGCCCAACGCGTCAACCCGGTCGCCTACTTCGACATCGACGGCAAAATCTATATCGTCGGCTCGGCGGCCGGCCGGGACAACCATCCCGCGTGGGTGCACAACATTCGCGCCGTCCCCGAATTGACCGTCGAGATCGGCTCCGACGCTCCCAAGTCGGTGACCGCGCGCGAATTGCCGCGCGAGGAAAGGGATTTGATCTATCCCGTGATCGTCGAGCGCGCTCCCGGCTTCGGCGAATACCAGCAACGCACCGATCGCGTCATCCCGGTCTTCGAATTGATGACCGACTGAAGGCGCGAGCCGCCAACAACATTCAGGTCCGCCGATTCGGCACGCTAACGCGTCGATTGCCGCACAATGATGTGCGCGGGTCCGGCCTGATGCGACGGCCAACGCCGCGCGCCCTGCCCCAAGGACAAAGTGAGGTCGGCGATGAGACGGTATCTGCGGCGCTCCCTGATCGGCGTGTTCGCCCTCGCGCTGGCGGGGTTGCCGGTGACGGTGCTCGGGACGTCCGCGATCGCCCGCGCCGACGGTGAATGCGCCCCGGGCTGGGGCTGGAGCGTCGAGCTGAATGAGTGCGTGTTCTTGCTTCCGGCCGCAAATGGCCCGGGAGGCCCCGGGGGGCCCGGTGGACCGGGCGGGCCCGGCGGTCCTGGTGGGCCCGGAGGCCCCGGTGGGCCCGGTGGACCGGGTGGGCCAGGTGGACCGGGTGGGCCCGGTGGACCCGGGGCGCCCGGCCACCCAGGAGCGCACTAAAAGGCCCGCTTAGCTGCGGCAACGCCCGCCTGGAATCGGCGACATCGCCGGATGGTCGGCGCGCGGGAACTCCACCCGCCCGCCGGTCGTTATACTGGCTAAGTAATCCGATTCCGAGGGGGACAACAGCCGCATGCCACGCACAGACAACGACACCTGGGACCTCGCGACCAGTGTGGGCGCGACCGCCACGATGGTGGCGGCCGCCCGGGCGATCGCGACCAACGCCGACAAGCCGCTGATCGAGGACCGATTCGCCGAGCCCCTGGTCCGTGCCGTCGGTGTGGACTTCTTCACGCGCTGGGTCTCCGGCGACCTGGTCGCCGCCGATGTCGACGACCACGAATCCGGCTGGAAGCTCGAACACATGCCCGCCGCGATGGCCGCCCGCACCCGCTTCTTCGACTCGTTCTTTCAGGCCGCGACGCAGGCCGGGATCCGGCAGGCGGTGATTTTGGCGTCCGGCCTGGACGCACGCGCCTACCGGTTGGCCTGGCCGGCCGACATGACGGTGTTCGAGATCGATCAGCCGCAGGTGATCGAATTCAAGGCCGCCACGCTGGCAGAGTTGGGCGCCGCCCCGCAGGCCGAGCTGCGCACGGTCCCCGTCGATCTGCGCAACGATTGGCCAAAAGCATTGGCGGACGCGGGCTTCGACAAGAGCCGGCCCACGGCATGGATCGCGGAAGGGCTCTTCGGTTATCTGCCGCCCGAGGCGCAGGACCGCCTCCTGGACAACATCACCGCACTCAGCGCCGACGGCAGCCGGCTGGCGTGCGAAGCTATTCCGGACATGTCCGAGGTAGACACCGAGAAAGCTCAGGAGATGATGCGCAGGGCCACCGCGAAATGGCGTGAGCACGGCTTCGACCTGGAATTCGGCGATCTCGGCTACCAGGGCGAGCGCAGCGACGTCGCCGCGTACCTCGACAACCTGGGCTGGCGCTCGGTCGGCGTCCAGATGAGTCAGCTGCTGGCGGACTTCGGCCTGGACTCGATCCCGCAGACCAACGACTCGGTCTCGGTGGCCGACACCGTCTACTTCAGCTCGGTGCTGGCCAAGTGACCGCACCGCAGCGTCGCGGGCTCAACGAAGCCGTCACCCGGATGTGGACCTTCCTCGCGCCGGCCTACGACCTGCCGTTCCTGCAACAGTGGGTATACCGGCCGCCGCACAACGAGGTGATCGCGCAGCTGCGCAACCACGGGGCGCGAAAGATCGCTGATATCGCCTGCGGCACAGGGATTCTCAGTGACCGGATCCAGCGTGAACTGAATCCCGACGAGATCTATGGCGTCGACATGTCCGACGGCATGCTCAACCAGGCCCGGGCCAAATCGGATCGGGTGCAGTGGTTGCGCGGCCCGGCCGAACAGCTTCCCTTCGACGACGGTGCGCTCGACGCGGTCGTGACGACCTCGGCGTTCCACTTCTTCGATCAGCCCGCGGCGCTGCGCGAATTCCATCGCGTGCTCGCGCCCGGCGGACTGGTGGCCGTGTCGGCCCTGAGCACGCGGCAACCGCGGCTGCAGTCTTCCGCGCAGAACCGGTGGAAGCCGCAACACAACACGTCGGCGCCCGAGATGCGGGCGCTGTTCGAAGACGCCGGGTTCGTGATCAGCGATCAGCACCGGATCCCGCGGCCGGTCTGGACCCGCCTCGTGTCCGACCTGTTGACCGTCGGCACCAAACGCTGAAACTCGCGTCGAACCGCGGAAAGCATTCGCCGCCAACGCATTAAACGACGATGCCCGCCTCGCCGATCGGCGAGGCGGGCATTGCGTTCAGCGATCTTTACAGCGGAATCCAGACCCCGAAGAAGTCGAATCCCCACTGGTTGAAACGAGGGTTCCAGTACGGCGTTTCCTGGTAGCCCCAGTAGTCGATCGGGCCGTAAACCCAGTGACCGCCGGGCGGGGGGAGCGGTCGGTCCCACGCCGGCCGCGGCGGCGCGCCCGCACCCCACGGACCGGGCCCGTCGCCCCACGGGGCGCCATGAAAGTAGCCGCGCTGGTCATCGCCGTGCCACGGGCCACCCGGGCCACCGGGTCCGCCCGGACCACCGGGTCCACCCGGGTGACCGGGACCGGGGCCGCCGGGACCACCCGGCCCACCAGGCCCGCCGGGGTGATCGGGACCGGGGCCACCGGGTCCACCCGGCCCGCCAGGCCCACCGGGATGACTGGGTCCACCCGGACCCCCGGGCGGACCACCAGGACCACCGGGACCGCCAGGACCGCCAGGACCACCGGGTCCGCCGGGATCATTGGGCCCGGTGGGGGCGTGGAAGCCCCCGGGCTGCGGTGCGCCATGACCACCGGGACCGGGCGGCGGACCGCCCGGCGCGGCGTTGGCAAACCCGGCGCCCATTCCCAGGGCCGCAGCGCTCAGCGCGCCGGCCACGGTCACCCCTCCGACAAGCTGCTTCAACTTCATGATGCTTCACCTATCCACTAGGGACTTCTTCAACTAGGGATGTGCTCGGAACCTCCCCCTGACACAACCCAGACGCTAGATAGCTTCCCTATGGACTAGCTGTGTCTGGCCCATGCAATGCTTGGGCGGGCCATCGAAACGCACCGGTTTGGCAAGGCTAGGTTGGCTAGTCGGCCAGGGTTTTCCTCTATATCGTTGCCGCCGTGTCGACTACGTCACATCCGGCCGAACCGCATGTCGGATCGGTGTCCTCGAAGCTGAATTGGCTGCGGGCGGGCGTGCTGGGCGCCAACGACGGGATCGTCTCCACCGCGGGCATCGTCGTCGGGGTTGCGGCGGCAACGACCCTGCGAGCGCCGATCTTGACCGCCGGAAGCGCCGCGCTGGTCGCCGGAGCGGTGTCGATGGCGCTCGGCGAATACGTATCCGTCAGCACCCAACGCGACACGGAAAGGGCGTTGCTGCGCCAGGAGCGTCGCGAATTGCGCGACGATCCGGCCGCCGAACTGGACGAGCTCGCCGAACTCTATGAAGCGAAAGGCCTGACGGCCGCCACTGCGCGCACCGTGGCAGAGGAACTCACCGATCAGAATCCGTTGCTGGCCCATGCCGAGGTCGAACTCGGCATCAATCCCGAGGAGCTGACGAATCCGTGGCAGGCGGCATCGTCGTCGGCCCTGTCCTTCGCGATCGGCGCCCTGCTGCCGTTGATCGCCATTCTGGCCCCGCCGACCACGTGGCGGATCCCCGTCACCATGGTGGCGGTGCTGATGGCGCTGGTGGTCACCGGAGCGGTCTCGGCCGGCCTGGGCGGGGCGCCGAAGCTTCGCGCGGTGCTGCGCAACGCCATCGGGGGCAGCCTCGCACTGACGGTCACCTACGTGATCGGTCACCTGGTGGGCGCCGCCATCGACTGACCGGCACGGTGCGCATCCAGCGACTGGAAGCGTAACTGTAACATTCACGGTTGCGGATCTCAGCAGGGTTCCGCGATCCCCTCACACGAAGGGTCATGCAGTGGCCGAGCCCAATTTCGTTCCGGATGAAGCCCAATGGGCGGAACCGGCGCCGTATTTCGTGCGCGACGAAAAGCATTTCGTACCAACACAAATCGCGCGCGGCGGCTGGGGCCCATCGCTCAGCGGCCACGTCGTCGGCGGACTCTTGGCGTGGGCGGTCGAGCGGGCCGCGCCGGACGCGCACCTGCAACCGGCCCGGCTCACCGTCGACCTGCCCCGGCCGACCGCGCTCAAACCGCTCGAGGTGCACACCGAGGTGCGCCAGGACCGGCGGCGTTTGCGGCTGGTCGAGGCCGTCATCATCCAGGACGGCGCCCCCGTGGCACAGGCCAGCGCGCTGTTCGTGCGGCGCGGTCCCCAGCCCGACGGACACATCTGGTCACCGCCGGTACAGATGCCGCCGATGCCGCTGGGTGAGACTTCCCCGACGCTTTTCATGCGCACCTACGGCTGGGGCTCGGAGGTGCAGAACCCCGAGCCGGATTGGCCCCAGACCGACGGCCCGAAATACACCTGGTTGCACGAGAACCGCCCGTTGATCGACGACGAACCGCTGTCCGCCTTCACCCGCGCCGCGATGGCGGGCGACATCACGGCCTCGATCGCCAACTGGGGCACCAACTCCCTGGAATTCATCAACGTCGACTACACGCTGACGCTGACCCGGCTGCCCGAGGGACCGCAGATCGGGCTGGCCTCCCTCACGCACCACAGCCACGACGGGGTGGCCAGCGGCTCCGCGGTACTCGTCGACGAGAAGGGCCCGATCGGCACCGGTGTGTCGGTCGCCGTCGCGCACTCGGGATTTCGCCCGCCCCCCACCGACCCGACGGTGCGCTGACGTTGGCTGGCGCCGGCACGTTCTGGGCGTTGATTGCCGATGCGGCGCAACGTGGATCGGACCGGCCGCTCCTCGCCGACGAGCACGGTCGCAGCCTGACCGCACGCCAGCTCCGCGACGCCGCGTGCGCCACCGCCGCCGCCTTCGCCGAACGGGGTGTCCGCGCGGGAACCGTGGTGTCCTGGCAGCTGCCCACCACGCTGGAAACCCTGGTGGTGATGTCCGCGCTGGCCCGGCTCGGTGCGGTGCAAAACCCGATCATCCCGTTGCTGCGCGAGAGCGAAGTCGGCTTCATCACCGGCCAGTTGAACACCGAATTCCTTGTGGCACCGGACGTTTGGCGTGGCTTCGACCATGGCGGCCTGGCCCGCGAGTTGGCGCGGGACAAGGGTTTTGAGGTCATCACCCTCGACCTGGAAACGCCTCCGTCCGGCGAGCTGCGGCTGCCCGGCGCCCACCACGGCTCCCTGCCCGCGCCCCCACGATCGGCCGACGACGCCCGCTGGGTCTACTACTCCTCCGGGACCACCGCGGACCCCAAAGGGATCCGCCACACCGATACCTCGGTCATCGCCGGCTCGGCGGGGGTGGTGGGCATGGTCGGGGCCACGAGCAGCGACGTGGACCCCATCGCCTTCCCGATCGCTCACATCGGCGGGGCGGCGATGCTGGCGACGGCCCTGCTGACCGGCATGCGGCTGGCGCTGTTCGCGTCGTTCGACCCCGCGACGACGCCGCTGGCCATCGCCGCCCACAACCCGACGTTCCTGGGCACCGCCACCCCGTTCTTCGTGGCGTTCCTGGAAGCCCAACGCGCCCACGGTGATCGGCCGTTGTTTCCGTCCGTGCGGGGTGGCCTGGCGGGAGGCGCGCCCATCACCGCCGAACTCGGACGGCAGGTCCGGGAGACCTTCGGCATCGCCGGGATCGCCAACGCGTGGGGGATGACCGAGTTTCCGTGTGCGACTTCGCCGCCCCTGACCGCCCCGCCGGAGGTGCTCGACCACACCGTCGGCCCGCCGGTGCCCGGGGTCAAGGTTCGCGTGGTCGACAACTACGAGGTCGAACTGGGCGCCGGCCAGGAGGGGGAGCTGCGACTCAAGGGCCCCCAATGTTTCCTCGGTTACGCCGATCCTTCGCTGGACGCCGAGGCTTTCGACAACGACGGGTGGCTGCGCACAGGCGATCTCGGCCTGATCGATGCGAACGGCAACGTCCGCGTCACCGGTCGCACCAAAGACGCGATCATCCGCAACGCGGAGAACATCTCCGCCCTCGAGATCGAGAATGCGCTCGCGACCCATCCCGCCGTCGCCGACGTCGCCGTCATCGGGATCCCCGACCCGCGCACCGGCGAACGCGTCTGCGCCGTCGTGGTGCCCGCCACCGCCGACGGTGTGACGCTGGAATCTCTTGTGCAACACTGCCAATCGCGGGGGCTGAGCCGTTACAAGCACCCCGAACATCTCGTGGTCGTCGACGCGCTCCCGCGCAATCAATTCGGCAAGGTGATCAAAAAGGACCTGCGCGCGGCGTTTGGCTGACCTTCCCTATTCGCGCACGTGTAACGCCACGGCGAGATTCCGCTGAATTTTTCGCCGTGGCGTTACGCCCGCGGCGCGATGCTATAACCCCTTGGGCGCGTCGCGAACCGCCTGCACGGCCGCGGCGTCGCCGTCGAACTCGACCTGCGCCGCGCGCCCGACGGAGAACAGCAACAGCTCGGCGGGCGCGCCGGTCACCGTGACCGCCGGACCCTGACCGGCGGTGAGCAACGTCTTGCCCTCCGGGGTGCGCAGCGCCACCCGGGCGGGCACCTTGGCGAGCGTCATCCGGGCCATCAGCGGCAGGGTGCGGCGCAGCATCGTGCTCAGCGCGGGCTCCAGCGCGCGCGGCTGCCAGCCCGGCTGCGCGCGGCGCACGTCCTCGTGATGGATGAACATCTCGGCGACGTTGGCGACCGGGTCGAGCAGCTTGAGCGGGGAGTAGACCGGCGGGCCGGCGGCGACCTTGCCGACCAGCTCGTCCCACTCGTTTCGCTCGCTCACCTGGTTTTGCACCTTGGCGGTGTGGGAGGCGAAGAACGGGATCAGGATGCCCGGGGCGGCGTCGGGCCGATACTCCCGGATCACCAGGTGGGCGGCCAGGTCCCGCGTCGTCCAGCCCTCGCACAGGGTGGGAGCGTCCGGACCGACCTCGCGCATGGTGTCCACCAGGGCGGCGCGTTCGCGTTGAGCAACAGACATGGGTTCAGCGTAGAGCCGGTCACCCCCGAAGAGGACGGGTCCACCACACACCGACGGCCGGCGGCTCGGTAAATTTGAGACCGTCCGGCCCTGGAAAGGAGATATAGGAGAAGTCATGAACGCGCGCGTCGAGCAGTTGGAGTTTCAGGCAGAGGCTCGGCAACTGCTGGATCTGATGGTCCACTCCGTCTACTCCAACAAGGACTCGTTCCTGCGGGAGCTGATCTCCAACGCCTCCGACGCGTTGGACAAGCTGCGGCTCGAAGCGTTCCGCAACAAGGACCTCGACGTCGACACCTCCGACCTGCACATCGAGATCGACGTCGACCACCAGGCGCGCACCCTGACCATCCGCGACAACGGCATCGGCATGACCCGCGCCGAAGTGGTCGACCTGATCGGGACGCTGGCCAAGTCGGGCACCGCCGAGCTGCGCCAGCAACTCCGCGAGGCCAAGAACGCCAAGAACGAGGCCGCGTCGGAGGAACTCATCGGCCAGTTCGGCATCGGCTTCTATTCGAGCTTCATGGTGGCCGACAAGGTCGAACTGCTGACCCGCAAGGCCGGCGAGAGCGACGCCACCAAATGGGAATCGAGCGGCGAGGGCACGTACACGATCGAATCGATCGACGATGCGCCGCAGGGGACGTCGGTCATCCTGCACCTCAAGCCCGAAGACGCCGAGGACGAGCTGCACGACTACACCTCGGAGTTCAAGCTCCGCGGTCTGGTCAAGAAGTACTCCGACTTCATCGCCTGGCCTATCCGCATGCAGGTCGAGCGCCGGGAACCGGCCAGCGAGGAGGGCGGCGAGGAGACCGTCACCATCGAGACCGAGACCCTCAACTCGATGAAGGCCCTGTGGGCCAGGCCCAAAGACGAGGTCTCCGAGGAGGAATACAAGGAGTTCTACAAGCACATCGCGCACGCCTGGGACGACCCGCTCGAGGTCATCGCGATGAAGGCCGAGGGCACCTTCGAATACCAGGCGCTGCTGTTCATTCCGTCGCACGCGCCGTTCGATCTGTTCAACCGCGACGCCCACACCGGCATCCAGCTCTACGTCAAGCGCGTGTTCATCATGGGCGACTGCGACCAGCTCATGCCCGAATACCTGCGCTTCGTCAAGGGTGTGGTCGACGCGCAGGACATGTCACTCAACGTTTCTCGCGAGATCCTGCAACAGGATCGGCAGATCAAGGCCATCCGGCGACGGTTGACGAAGAAGGTCCTGTCCACCATCAAGGATCTGCAGTCCGAGCGCCCCGACGACTATCGGACCTTCTGGACCCAATTCGGCCGGGTCGTCAAGGAAGGTCTGCTGTCGGACTTCGACAACCAGGAGACGCTGCTGCAGATCTCCTCGTTCGCCTCGACGCACAGCGAGGAGGAAGCCACCACGCTCGCCCAGTACGTGGAGCGCATGAAGGACGGCCAGACGCAGATCTTCTACGCCACGGGGGAGACGCGTCAGCAGATCCTGAAGTCGCCGCATCTCGAGGCGTTCAAAGCCAAGGGCTACGAGGTGCTGCTGCTCACCGACCCGGTCGACGAGGTCTGGGTGGGAACGGTGACCGAATTCGACGGCAAGCCGCTGCAGTCGATCGCCAAGGGAGAGGTGGACCTGAGCGCCGAGGGGGACGAGAGCGAGGCCGAGCGCGAAGAGCAGCAGAAGGAATTCGCCGATCTGCTCGCCTGGATGAAGGACACCCTCGCCGATCACGTCAAGGAGGTTCGGCTCTCCACTCGGCTCACCGACTCGCCCGCCTGCCTGATCACCGACGCGTTCGGGATCACGCCCGCGCTCGCGCGCCTCTACCGCGCCTCGGGGCAGGACATCCCGGTGGGCAAGCGGATCCTCGAACTCAATCCGAACCACCCGCTGGTCACGGGCCTTCGCCAGGCACACCAGGACCGCAGCGACGACCCGTCCATCGCCGAGACCGCCGAATTGCTCTACGGCACAGCGCTTCTCGCCGAGGGTGGCGCGCTCGACGATCCGGCGCGGTTTGCCGAGATGCTGGCCGATCGGTTGGCCCGCACGGTGTAGGCCGGGCTTGGGCGGCGGATGCCGAAGTTTTTCGGATTGAAACGCCGCGGGCGGGGATAATTAGGTCCCATGGCTGAGTTCCGCGTCATCGACCCGCATGGGCGGGTGGTCGCGACGAAGAATTTCGCCAACGCCGAGGCCGCGCACGCATGGTTCGTCCACTCGGTCGGCGGCAACACCGAGCTGGGCTGGCGCATGGAGGTCAACGACGACGGGCAGTGGGCCTTCTTCGATGACACCGAAGGCTTTACCGCCCCGGTGAGCCGACGGCCGACGAAGCGCTGAATCAACGATCGTCGCGCGCGGCCGGCCACGTAGGCTCCCACCATGCATGTCGACGCGATGACGACGCCCCAGCCGCTCGCTCAAATCGGCGAGCTTGCCCGCCGGACCCAATCCGCCGGCTTCTCCGGTTTGTTGTTCACCGAGACGGGCCGCACCGCCTACCTGAACGCCGCGGTCGCGTCGCAGGCCGCGCCCGATCTCGAGCTGTCCACGGGTGTCGCGGTGGCGTTCCCGCGCAGCCCCTTCGTCACCGCCGCCGCGGCGTGGGAACTGCAGGAGGCGACCGAGGGAAAGTTCCGGCTGGGTTTGGGAACTCAGGTGCGCACCCACGTCGTGCGGCGCTACGGCACGGCCTTCGAACGGCCCGGGCCGCGGCTGCGCGACTACCTGCTCGCCGTGAAGGCGTGTTTCGCGGCGTTTCGTTCCGGGACGCTCGACCACCACGGCGACTTCTACGATCTCGACTTCATCACCCCGCAGTGGAGCCCGGGCCCCATCGGCGCTCCCGATCCGAAAGTCGATATCGCGGCGGTGAATCCGTGGATGCTGCGGATGGCCGGCGAGGTGGCCGATGGGGTGCACGTCCACCCGATCGGCGAACCGGGATACCTGGCCCGCCACGTCCTGCCGACGGTCGCCGAAGGGGCGGCCAAGGCCGGGCGTTCGGTGTCGGACCTCGCGATCATCGTGCCCGTCATGACGATCGTCGGTGACAGCGACGAGGAGCGCGACAAGCAGCGCGAAGTCGTGCGCGCCAGCATGGCGTTCTACGGAAGCACGCCCAACTACGCGTTCATCTGGGACGAGGCCGGTTTCGAGGGCACGACCGCCCGGATCCGCGAGAAACAGAAGGCCGGAGACTTCGCCGGCATGGCCGCCCAGGTCAGCGACGACCACATCGCCGTCTTCGCCACCGAGTCCAGCTGGGACGGCCTGGCCGACGCGTTGATCGACAAATACGCCGGCATGGCAACGCGTTTGGTGATGTACAACTCCGTGGCCGACCAGGACCGCTTCGAGCGCTACGGCGAGGTGGCGCGCCGGATCCGGGACCGCCAATAGAGTTACGGCAGAAGGCTATTGGGGCCGTCGAGCATCGGGGTCCGCTACTGTTTGTCGACCTTCGCGGCGATCTGATTGGCGATGTTGACGCCGAAGTCCCCGACATCCTTGCGGCACGCGTCGACGTCGATGACGACGTTTCGGCGGGCGGTCAGGACCCGCTGACAGGGGACCGTGACGGCCGTGCCGTCCCCGTTGACGGCCACGTTCACCACGGTGCTCAAGACCCCGTTGGCGTTGGACACCTGCCCCACCTTCCACTGAAGCTCGGGGTGGGTGCCGTCGGCGGGGACGGTGTCCTGGCGGTTGGCGCAGGCGGGCCAGCGCTGCGACGACGTGGTGAAGAACGCGTTCGCCTGCTCGGGGGACGGAAACAACACGACAAACTGGTAGACGTCAGGGGCTTCCAGTTGATTGGCCCCCGGAGGCGTGGGTGCGAGGTCGTGGTAGCCGTACACGCCGGTGCTCCCGCTGTCGGCGTATTCGGACGCCAACCCGGCGTGGATCGTGTACTTGCATTCGGGCGGAAAGGTGTAGTCGGTGCGGTGCACCGGGTCCTCGCCGAGGTTGGTGAACGGCGGGTCGCTCGTCGTCCCCCGGGTGCCCAGCGCGCTGTCGATGTCGTCGGGGCTGAGCATCAGGTCGGGCAGCGCGGCCTTCTCGAGGGGAGTCTTCGGCGAAGCCGTCGTGGTCGTGCCCGACGGCGCGGCGGTGTCACCCGCGTTGCTGTCACCGCAACCCGCGACGAGCATCCCGGCGGCGGCGACGGCGGCAGTTAGCTGGCGCATGGTGGGTGCCCTTCCTGCTTGAGCCGACTCCTCAGGGGTCGTTTGCGGTGGAGCATACGACAGCGCCGGCCGCGGCGCGCCGGTTCGGCGCGAGGGGCTATCTTCGCGGGGTGTCCGCAGTGAACTTCGCGTCCGTCGCGCCGATCGTCCCCGTTCGGAATCTCGACGTCGCCCTGGACCGCTACCGGCGGCTCGGGTTCGACGCCCGCGCGTACGACGGCCCGGACCGCTACGGCTTCGTCGACCGCGGGTCGGTGTCGCTGCACCTCACCGAGTGGGACGAACACGACCCGTTGCGCACCGCCGCGAGCGTGTACTTCTACGTCAGCGACGCCGACGCGCTGCACGCCGAGTGGTCCGCGCTGGAGAATCTCGAGGGCCGGTTGATCGCGCCGCAGGACACGCCCTACGGATTGCGGGAGTTCGCCTATGTCGATCCCGACGGCACCGCGCACCGGGTCGGCTCGCCGCTGACCTGATCCGGGGCCGCCACGCCGGCTTCGTGGCGCACCGGTCACAGACGCAACACGCGTCCCTCCGCCGGGGGACACACGAAATGCCCACCTCCGAGCGACAATCCGAGCGAGAGCGGCGGGACACCGGCCCAACACCGGACCACCCCGCGCGGTTGTCGCTCGGAGGTGGGCATTTGCGGTCATCCTCTCCGGGCGGCGCCAGAGCTCCCTACGTGACGGCCGTGGTCAACAAGCGGTGATGCCGCGACGCGCGCGTCAGCTCTCGCGCCGGATCCTGAGCGCGGTGGTGATCATGGGAATCTGCAGCGGCAGCCGGGCCAGGGCAACGATCCGCATCGCCCACGGCTTGTCCCACCACAACCGGACCATGTTGACGTTGCCCGGGAAGACCCCGACGAACAGCGCGACGGCGGCCAGCGCGGCGGTTCGCCGGGTGCGTCGCGGCACCAGCAGCGCCCCGATCGCCAGCTCGGCCACTCCCGACCCGTAGGTGTACAGCCGCGGGCTGCCGGGCAGTTCGACGGGGATGATCGAGTCGAACGGTTTGGGCGCCACGAAGTGCAGGGTGCCGATCCCGAGCAGCATCGCCGCGACACGGAAGGCCAGTTGCTGGGTGGCGTCACGGCCGGCGAGGGGTCTCGTTGTCATGCAGACATTGTGCCCATTGCGGCCAGGGCCTACGCGCGGTCCGCGTCGGTGTAGCGGATGATGCCGCGAATGTTGCGCCCCTCGAGCATGTCGCGATAGCCGTCGTTGATCTGCTCGAGGGTGTACTCGCGCGTGACCATGTCGTCGAGGTTGAGCTGCCCCAGCGTGTACAACTCGAGGATCGCCGGGATGTCGTACTGGGGATTGCCGCCACCAAAAATGCTGCCCTGCAAGCTTTTCTGCAGCAGCGAGAGCCCGGCGAGGTTGAGGGTGACATCGTTGGCCATCACGCTGGCCATGCCGGTGAGGCAACATACCCCGCCCTTGGCCGTCAGCCCCATCCACGACTCGACGTCTTTGCCCTCCACGTGGCCCACGGTGACGATTACCTTGCGGCACATCATGCCTCGCGTCGCCTCGGCAATGCCGGCCGCGGCGCTGCCCACGTCCGCGAAAGCCGCTGTGGCGCCGAACTTGAGCGCCTGCTCGCGCTTCCATTCGTAGGGATCGACGGCGAATATCCGTCGGGCCCCGGCGATGCGGGCGCCCTGCAGCGCGGCGACGCCGACGCCGCCGATGCCGATGACGGCGACGTCCTCACCCGGTGCGACCGCCGCGCTGCGTACCGCCGAGCCGTAGCCGGTGGTCACCCCGCAGCCCACCAGGCAGGCCACGTCGAACGGGATCGCGGGATCGATTTTGACCACCGAGGTCTGGTGCACCACCGCGTACGGCGCGAACGTCCCCAGCAGTGACATCGGGATGACGTCGCGGCCCCGCGCGGTGACCCGAAAGGATCCGTCGGACACCGATTGACCCGACAGCAACCCCATGCCCAGGTCGCACAGGTTGCGCAGCCCGGTCTGGCACGGCGTGCACTTGCCGCAGGACGGGATGAACGACATGACCACGTGGTCGCCGACGGCCAGGTGCTCGACGCCGTCGCCGACCTCGGTGATGATCCCGGCGCCCTCGTGCCCGCCGAGCACCGGGAAGCAGGGGATGGGGAAGTCACCGGTCAGCAGGTGGTGGTCGGAGTGGCACAACCCGGCCGTCTCCAACCGGACCGTCACCTCGCCGGGGCGGGGATCGCCGATCTCGATCTCGTCGATCACCCAGGGTTCGTTGAGATCCCAGATCAGGGCGCCTTTGGTTTTCAACGCGGAGGCCTCCTGAACGTGTACTAACCGCTTAATTGTTAGCGCGGTCACAGACCGGCCCCCACCGAACTTAGACCAATACTATTGCCTATACAGTATTTGAAACGATTCGCCGCGACTGAACGCCGCCAGACCGCTCGAGGTTGAAAACATGGGTACACCCGTCATCGTTGGAGCCGTCCGAACGGCGATCGGCCGTTCCTTCAAGGGGACGCTCGTCAACACGCCACCCGAGACGCTGATCACCGCGGTGCTTCCCGAGGTGGTGCGCCGGTCCGGTGTGGACCCGGCCGCCATCGACGACATCATTTTCGCCGAATCCCACTACGGGGGCGGCGATCTCGCTCGGTATGCGGCCACCGCGACCGGCCTCGAGCATGTCCCCGGTCAATCGGTCAACCGGCATTGCGCGGGCAGCCTCACCGCGATCGGCAACGCGGCGGCGCAGATCGGTTCCGGCATGGAGCGGGTGCTGATCGCCGGCGGCGTGCAGTCGCTGTCGATGACGCCGCTGACCAACTGGCGCATCCCCGGACCCGAGCTGAAGTTCGAGGAGCGGTGGATGCCGCCGACGCACGTCGAGACGCCCGACGCGCCGGCCAAGGACATGTCGATCACGGTCGGCTGGAACACCGCCCAGACCGTCGGCATCACGCGCGAGGAGATGGACGCGTGGGCGGCCCGCTCGCATCAGCGCGCCGTCGCGGCCCAGGACGCGGGCAAGTTCGTCGATGAGATCCTGCCCCTGAAGATTTCGCAGGCGGACGGTTCGGTCATCGAGTTCGCCGTCGACGAGCACCCCCGCCGTGACACCACCGTCGAAAAGCTGGCCGGCCTCAAGGTATTGCACCCCGAGATCGAGGGCTTCTCGATCACGGCGGGAAACAGCAGCGGCACCAACGACGCCGCGGCCGCGGTCGCGCTGGTCGACCGCGAGTACGCCGACGCGGAGAAGCTCAACGTGATGGGCACGGTCAGGGCGTGGGCCGCCGCGGGCGTGCCGCCACGGGACTGCGGCCTGGGTGCGGTCAAGGTCATCGGAAAGGTGTTGCAGCGCGCCGGGTTGTCGCCCGGCGACGTGGCGCTGTGGGAGATCAACGAGGCGTTCGCGTCCGTGCCGATCGCGGCGTGCCGGGAATACGGCCTCGACGAGGAGAAGGTGAACTTCTCCGGTAGCGGCTGCAGCCTGGGCCACCCGATCGCGGCCTCCGGCGCGCGCATGGTGACCACGCTGGCCTACGAGCTGGCCCGCCGCGGCGGCGGCATCGGCGTCGCGGCGATGTGCGCCGGCGGCGGCCAGGGCGGCGCTGTCGTCATCGAGGTCTAGCGGCGATCGCGAGGGCGGCACAGCGGGTCGCCGCCATCAGGTCTAGCGTCGTTAGTTACAGAACGTGTAGCCGATGAACTGGGTGCCCCGCGTGTCGCCGCTGGCGTAGTTGGCAAAGTGCACGGCCGGTTTTCCGTCGTACTGCGTGTTCATCTGCTGCACGGACGGCGGCGGGACGTCTTTGGGGAAGGCCAGGATCATGTCGGCGAAAATCTCCAGGCCGGCCTGGCAGATGGCTTCGCGCCGGGGCGGCTGTGGATTCCACGCGTGCACCACCACCGGCTCGGTCAGCTGAGATCCCGTCGCGCAATTCGGGTCGCAGAGCTTGAACACGGCCGTGCCGGTCCCGTCGGCGCCCTGCGGTCCCCAGGAGTTCCACGACATGTCCTGCAGCGCAACCGCCACGCTGGCGCACCCCAGAACGTTGAGCTTCTTGGGACGCGCGACCGGAGGGACGGACGGGTTGTAGCAGCCGGGGATGGCGAAGCTCTCCGGTGCCGACGGCGGTGGGCTGGTGGTGGGACCCGTCGCGCTGTGGTTGCCTTCGGTTACCCGCACCCCCACGACGGCCAAAACCCCGACCAGCACGACCGCCGCAATGCCGATCGCGATCAAACGCCCCCGCGAGATGTGCCGCAACCGCCTCGATGTAGGGACGTTGGCGTTGCCGCTCACATCCACCAGATTACGGACCACTTTCTGGTCGGGGGTGGCACCCTGCGACGGCATCTCAGGGTAAAGTTGGTCATCGCTGCCAACTTATCGAGGATTCCGTGGAGACGCCGATGAATGACCATGACCTGGCCGCGCGGTTGGCCACCGACGCGGGCCAGCTGCTGCTCGGGGTCCGGCAAGAGTTCGCCGACGCGGAAGCGAGCGAACGGAAAGCGGCGGGGGACAAGCGATCCCACGACTTTCTGATGGCGGCGCTCGCCGCGGAGCGCCCCGGGGACGCGGTGCTGTCCGAGGAGGGCGCCGACAACCCGGTGCGGTTGCGCGCGGAGCGCGTCTGGATCGTCGATCCGCTGGACGGGACGCGGGAGTTCTCCGAGCTCGGGCGCGACGACTGGGCGGTGCACGTCGCGTTGTGGGAGGCCGGCGAGCTGGTTGCCGGGGCGGTGGCGCTGCCGGCGCAGGGCATCACGTTCGCCACCCCCGACATCGCGTCGCCTCCGGCGGCGCCGGGCAAGCCGCGGATCGTGGTCTCGCGCACCCGCCCGCCCGCCATCGCGCTGAACGTCCGGGACGCCCTGGACGGCGTTCTGGTCGAAATGGGTTCGGCCGGCGCCAAGGTGGCGTCGATCGTCCAGGGCTTGTCCGATGTGTACGTGCACGCCGGCGGGCAGTACGAATGGGACTCCGCCGCCCCGGTGGCGGTGGCGCGCGCCGCGGGGCTGCACACCTCCCGCATCGACGGGTCCGCCCTGGCCTACAACCAGCCGGACCCGAAGCTGCCGGACCTCGTCGTGTGCCGTCCCGAGCTCGCGGAAGCCGTACTCGCGGTTACCGGCTGACCGGCCGCGCCGGCCTACGTCCAGGGGACCGCTAGACCGTGACGAAGTCCGCCATCATGGCCATGTCCTCGTGCTCGAGGTTGTGGCAGTGGACCAGATAGGTTCCGCGATAGTCGGTGAACCGCACGATCACTTCCACGGCTTCGGCCGGGGCCACGTCGACGGTGTCTTTCCAACCGTGATCGAAGCGCCCGGGCGGCTTGTTGTTGCGCGACAGGACTTGAAACGGGTTGAGATGGACGTGGATTGGATGCCGGATGTCGGTGATGAAGCGCCAGACTTCGACATCGCCGATGCGCGGCGTCGCAACCGGAGTGCCGGGCTTGTAGGGCTTGTTGTTGATCGTCCACACACCGGCCCGGCCTTGTCCGAACAGAAAGGTGCGGGTGGTCGTGGCACGCCTCCGATCCAGGGGCGCAACGCTTTCGCTGAGCCGTTCGGGAATGCTTGATTCGTCCGAGCGGTCGGTGCCGAGGACGTCGAAGCGCATGACTTCCGTAGTGGACTGTGCGCCAAGGGTGTTGACGAGCCGTACCCGGGTGCCGCGACGGTAGCGGGAGAAGTCGACGACGACGTCGAAGCGTTCGGCCGGCGCGATGTCGATCGCGTCGTGCGTGATCGGACTGGCCAGAAGCCCACCGTCACTTCCGATCTGGGCGAACGGCGGTCCTTCGGGTGGCGGCGGGTCGAGCCGCAATCGGTAGCGGCGGGCGTTGGAGGCGTTGAGTACTCGGAATCGATACCGTGCGGGATCGGTGTCGAGCACGGGCCATGGCGCGCCGTTGACCAGTACGACGTCGCCGAGCACACCGTTCATATAGGAGGCGGCGGCCTCACCGCTGTCGGCGAGCGGGTACTGGAACGAGCCGTCCGCGGCAAACGATCGATCGGTGATCATCAGCGCGATGTCGCGATCACCCTTTGGCAGTGGGAGGGCCAGCTCCTCATCGTCGTGAACGAGGTGAAATCCCGCGAGCCCACGCCAGACGGCTTGGCCGGTGTAGCCCATTCGGTGGTCGTGATACCACAACGTCGCCGCGCGTTGCTGCATGGGGTAGACGTATTCGCGTTGCCCGACAACGGAATTGCGTGACATTCCCGCCGCCATGCCGCCGTCACCGGGAGTGACCTTCGGGCCCTGTGGTTCGATCAGGTCGAGCGGATAACCGTCACTGTCGGGCGGGGTATGGCCGCCATGAAGGTGCACAGCAACGGGAACGGGCAACGCGTTGCGGTGGCGGATCACGGTGCGCCGTCCCGACCGGGAGACGATTGTGGGACCGGGAAAGGTTCCGCCATAGGTCCAGGCGGGCGTAGTCAGGCCGGGCAGTATCGGCAGGTCGGCGGCGCGCTGGGTGATCTCGTAATAGTCGCTCGTGGCGTCGCTGGCGACGGGGGCCAGCTGAATTGGGATCGGCAACCGCGTCTGGTAGAGCGGCGGCAGCGGTACCTGGCTGCGCAGCAGCTTGCCCGGCTCGGCGGGACCCAGCGCCAGCTGCGCCGCGGGCCATCCCGCTCCTGCGACACCGACGCCCGCCGTGAGCAAGCCGGCGCGCAGCAGGGTGCGCCGCTTCACGATGCCACCTCGCCGTCGACGGCGCGCCGAGCCGGCAACGGGGTACGCCAAATCACCGTCGCCACTTGGACAATCCCGACGACGAGCAAGACGCCCAGCGGAACGTGTACGGCAGTCAGTCGCAGTTCGCCTGCGGCGAACTCGGCGACGAGCAACAACGTCTGCGCTATGCCGCCCAAGAACGCGCCGCGCGGGCCGCCGAGACGCCAGATCCAGGCGAGGATAGCGACTTGCACCACAGAGGTGAGGGTGATCGCTTTCGCCCCGAGCGAGTGCAGCATCAGCGCGTCGTACTGGCCGCCGAGAAAATTGCCCGCCAAAGTGGCCTGCGCGAGCGCGAGCACCACCATCGATGCGGTGCTGGCACGCGCCAACAGCAGCGGTCCCCGCATGGCCGGGCGTCGTCCACCGGTGTTCACAGGACCGCCGGGTGTGCTGCAATCGCCACGCCGAGGGCGGCGCAGTTGAGCGCCAGCAGGAATCCGCCGAACATCATCTGGCCCGTGATGTCGTGGGCCAGCACGTGGGTGTACACGGCGCACACGAAAAATATGACCAACCCCGCAGCGGCGGCAATGCCTATTGCCGGTATCCACAGGCCCACGATGAGTCCCAGGGTTCCCAATGTCTTCAGGGTGCCGATAGGAAACCTCAACCACGACACCGGCACGCCCGCGCTCGCCATCCCCGGCAGAATCGGCGCGAAGTGAACCAGCGCCGCGATACCCGAGAATCCATCGAAGGCGATCGCAGTGAATGTCACGATCAAATATGCGGTGTGCACCGTGCCCTCCTCGGGGGATTCATCTCGTCGGTATCGAGTCAGAGTCTTTGGCCGACAGTGCCTCTCGACGTACCATCTGCCACAGGGTCGGGGTGGACTGGGTCGTCGAGATGACCACGATGCGCCCGAGGGAAGCCGAGTCGAGTCGGCCCGTTGGCTCCGAAGATGACCGTCTTCATCGTTCACTTCCCAATTTGTCACGACTAGTGATTATCACGGTACATGACGATTATGCACGGTGCCAGACTGAATGTAGGGAGACTGAAGCCGCGCTGCAGCGCGCCGGCAGCACGGTGTCGTGACTTCGCGCCGTATGGGTTAGGGAATGCGGCCGACGAGCGCATTGCCTCGTCGCGCCCGCCGATCGGTCAATGACCGGCAATCACGCCAGTTGGGGATGAACTCCGGGAATGAGCCCTGCCCCAGCGGCGACGCGCTGAAGGAGGCGGCGCAGCGTGGCGCGTTCCTTCGCAGACAGGGGCGCGGCTATTTCGTTCTCGAGGTCGCGGCCCTGCTCATGCAGCGCGGGCAGCAGGCGGCGGGCCTTGGCGGTAAGCGTGACAGCGACCGCGCGCCGATCCTCGGGGCGCGGTAACCGCTTTGCGAGTCCTCGCTGTTCAAGCTGGTCGATGACCACAACCATGGCATTGCGGTGGATCCCGAGGCGTTCGGAGAGCTGACGCTGGGATTGGCCGTCGGCACTAGCGAGTGCCAGCAGAACTGCGTACGTGCGCGGGTCGGCCCCTATCGACGAAAGCCGGCGCTGGAAGTCGCTGCTGATATGGGCGCCGAGTTGCGCGAGGAGAAACGGGATTCGTTCGTCGAGTTCAGCAATGCCGGAGTGATGTTCGCTCGGCGGCTTGGGCAACGTCGGCTCCTCGAGTACTGGACTGTTTGCGCCGCAACGCTTTACGTACGAAGCGTTGCCAGTGCAGGGATTATCATCCTACAAGATCGTCATCGGCCGGTACAGTTTCTTCAGCGTTGCCGTGGCGCGCCGATCCCACCGCGCCCGCCCCCGCAAGAGCCGCTGCGCATAAGGGTCTCTCAGAGCAAGGCCTGCTGCCACGACAGGACGCGTGCGGCCAGTTCGGGTCCGCGGTCCTCCTGGATGAAGTGGCTGGCGTTGATGCGGGCGTGCGGCTGGCCCGCGGCGCCGGGGATGTGCTTGATCAGCGGGGTGTCCGCTTGCCCGAGGATGGGGTCGCGCGCACCGAAGATGGCCAGGAATGGCTTCTCCCAGCGCCCGAGCGCTTCCCACGCCCTCCTGTTGGCCGGAATCGCCGGATCGCTGGGCGAGGTGGGGACCAACCGGGGGAACGCGCGGGCCCCGGCCTGATATGACTTGTCCGGGAAGGGGGCGTCATACCCGGCCCGCACCTTCGACGACACCCGGCGGACGGTCCCGGCGCCCACGATGCGGCCCGCCGGCAGCACGGGGGAGTAGCGCGCGAAGGCGCGCCAGGCATGGAAGGCGGGCGGGGTGCGCCGCTGCGCGGTGGGCAGGAAACCGTTGGCCACCACCAGCCTCCCGACGCGGTCGGGCTGTTCGGCGGCGATGCGCAGGCCGATCAACGATCCCCAGTCCTGCACGAGCAACGTGACATCGGTGAGATTGAGGTGCTCGAACCACGAGACCACCCATTCCACGTGCCGCTGGTAGGTGTAATCCTCGATGCGGCTGGGCTTGTCCGACCGGCCGAAACCGATCAGGTCGGGTGCCAGCACGCGGTTCCCGGCGTCGGTCAGGGGCGTGATCATGGAGCGGTACAGATAGCTCCACGTGGGCTCGCCATGCAGCAGGACGATCGGCGGCCCTTCGATCGGCCCCTCGTCGAGATAGTGCATGCGCAGCGGCCGGGTGTCGCTTGCCGTGACGTCGAGATAATGCGCTACGAACGGGTAACCCTCCAGGTTTTCGAAACGGGAGTCCGGGGTTCGCAGCACATGCATATCAGCTCCTCCGGTGAACCGGCACCTCTGCTAGCCTCTCTCGCCGAAGCGCATTCGTCTAGTGGGAGATTCATTGAGCTGGGCCGCGCCGGCCATTAAACTGGCTTATTCATGGCAATTCGGCGCGCGGTTCTGCTCATAGCCGACATCGGTGGTTACACGCACTACATGCAGTGGAACCGGACGCACCTTGCCCACGCCCAGCTGACGGTCGCGGGCCTGCTGGAGTCGGTCATCAACGCCGCCAAGGGGTTGAAGCTGGCCAAGCTCGAGGGCGACGCCGCGTTCTTCTGGGCACCGGACACCAACGCCAAAGTGGTGGTGTGCGAGCGGCTGTCACGGATGCGTACGTCGTTCCTGGAGCGACGGGAGCGGATGAAAAACGACATCGCCTGCCAGTGCGCGAGTTGCGCGCAGCTGGAGAAGCTGTCGCTCAAGTTCGTCGTGCACGTGGGCGAGGTGGCGGATCAGAAGGTGAAGCGCCATGTCGAGCTGGCCGGCTTCGATGTAATCCTGGTGCACCGAATGCTGAAAAACATGGTGCCGGTAGCCGAATACGTGCTCATGACCGATCCCGTCGCGGAATGCCTCGACGAGTCGATGCGTGGGCTGTGCACACCCATGGTGCACGTGTTCGACGGCATCGGCGAAACGTCGACGCACTACATCGACCTCGCGTCGTTGCAGGTTCCCGCCGTGGAGTCCGAGCGCAGTTTCTTGCGCCGGCTTGGCGCGACGATGAAGTTGGAGTTCAACACCCTGCCGTTCACCATGGGCATGCGGGAGCCCGCCGAGGGGTTCCGCAACTTGGGGCGCGGGACCGAAGAAATCTCCGCATAGCCCCGCGCCGCTACCCAGCGCCGGCGAGGGCGCGGCCCATGCGCGACAGGGCCTCGGTGAGGATGGCGCGCGAGGTGGCGAAGTTCAGCCGCACATGCCCGGCTCCGCCGGTGCCGAACACGTGGCCGGAGCTGAGCGCCACCCGGGCGTGCTCGAGGAACCAGCGGGCGGGTCCGGACAGGTCGGCGACCACCGCGAGGCCATCGCTTGCCTCTTCGTCGATGCCGAGCGCCCGGCAGTCCAGCCACGCCAGGTAAGTGCCTTGTGGCCATTGATATTTCACGCTGGGCAGCTGCTCGGCGACCAACTCGCCCAGCAGCTTCCGGTTCGCGTCGAGGCCGGACAGCGTCGCGTCGAGCCAGTCGGCGCCGCTGCGGAACGCCTCGGCGTGCGCGATGACGCCGAGATGGCTGGCCCCATGACCGACCTCCTCCGGCATCCGGTCCAGGTCGGCGGCCGCCTCCGGCCCGGCGATCGCCACCGCCGCCTTCAGCCCGGACAGATTCCAGGCCTTGGACGCCGACGTCAGGGCGAAGGCGTTCTCCGCTCCGGGGACGGTCAGGAAGGGGGTGAACCGCGATCCCGGCAGGATGACGGGCGCGTGGATCTCGTCGGACACCACGCGGACGCCGTATCCGCGCGCGAGCTCGGCCACGGCGCGCAGCTCCTCGGGGGTGTGCACCGCGCCGGTCGGGTTGTGCGGATTGCACAACAGGTAGGCCACGTTCCCGTGCGTAGCGCGGGCCCGGGAAAAGGCCTCCGCTAACGCGCCCAGATCGATGCGCCCCTCGGCGAGCGGCGCTTCGATCACCCGGCGGCCGTCGTGCGCCACGAACGCGTAAAACGGTGCGTACACAGGGGGATTGACGACGACGGCGTCACCGCGATCGGTGACCAGACGTAACACCTCGACGATGCCGAGCATGACGTCGGGGACGAGCGCGGTGCGGCCCACCTCCAGGTCGTCCCAGTCCCAGTGCCGCGCCGCGAATTCGCTGACCGCCTCCGCCAGGGCCGTGCCGCACGGGTATCCGGTGTCGCCGTTGTCGACGGCCCTGCGCAGCGCCTCGGCCACCGTCGGCGGCAGGTGCACGTCCATCTCGGCGACCCACAGCGGCAGGACGTCGGCGGGATGCGCCCGCCATTTCATGCTGGTGCGAAGCCGCAACTGCTCGAGCGTGAGCTCCTCGAAGGGATTAAAAGTCACTCGGGCAGATTATGTGGCGAACGCGTGCTTCGGAATCGTCAACGGCAGGTCGACCGAGCTGAGCAATCCCGGCTCCGCGGCAACGACATACGGCACCGCGTTGACGACGCGCATCGCGGTGGCGACCATCGCGCCCGCCCCCGAGGTCATGCCCGCGATCCCGGCCCGGCCGGGATCCCGCAGCGTCGCCGCCAGGGTGCAGTCTAGGTCGGGGTCGCCGGTGATCATGACGCGATAGGACAGGTCGCCGATCCCGATGGGCCAGTCGGGCGCGACGTCGTGGGCGAGCCGGGTGACGTGTTCGATGACGATGGCCTCGCGGCCGTCGACCACCCCGATCGCCTGCATCCGCAGCGCGCCACAGGTTCCGGCCTCGACGGTGCCCATCGCGACTTCCAGCGTCCGGTTGGTGACCGCGCGATCGAAACTCTCGCGGACTTCCTGGACTTCGACCCCGAGGGCGTCGGCGATCAACCGGATCTGGCCCTGCCATTCGCCGGCGATCGCGCCGGGAAAGCCAATCCAGGGTTGGTAGTCGAGCGGTCGGCCGAAACCCAGCGCGTCGCTCATGATGTCGGGAACGCCGTAATCGTCGTAGAGGCCGATCTCGAACGAGTGGATCTTTTCGATGACCGACGACTGGGTCGACAGCACCAGCGGCAGGTAGTCGGCGGCGAAGCCCGGCTCGATCCCGGACGCGTACAGCGATGCCTGGCCTCGCTTGGCGGCGGCGACCAGTTGGTCGCGCCACTCGGCGGGTTCGTAGGCGTGCGGGTTGACCAGCCGCGTGGTGCTGGTCGTCACGACGTTGATCCCGGCTTCGAGCAGCTTGACGTAGTCCGGGATGGCCAGCGCGTCGCGTTCCGGGCCGCTGGCCGCGTAGATGACGCAGTCGGGCTTCAGCGCGATCAGCGCGTCGGCGTCGTTGGTGGCTGCCACGCCGATCGGCTCCCCGCCGGCCAGTTCGCCCGCGTCCCTGCCGACCTTGTCGTCCGAGTGCACCCAGACGCCGGCCAGGTCCAGATTCGGGCGCCGGGCGAGGGCGCGGATGGCGATCGAGCCGATGCCTCCGATCGCCCACACCACCACGCGATGGGTCGTCATCTCGTTCCTCCTCAAGTCCATATCAGCCGCCGGTGTAAGACCAACGGCCGCCGCGGTTTTCGTGTGTTCGCGACGCGCGCGGTTGGTCCGAGCGGTCAGGTTTAAGAAAGCAGGCACTATCTTAACGAACAAATTTTAGGTTACTCTGCAGCGGTGAGGGCCGAATCCGAGTTTTTGCCGCCTCCGGGCGACGATTCGGGACCACGTTGTCGCTGTGCGGCGGGCATTTTTCGGCAGGGCGCGGGCGGGCGCTGATGTTCACGCTCAGGTTCGACATGCGCGCCCCCGGTTTCGGCGCGCCACCCGCGGATCTGTACGCGGCGGTCGTCGACATGTGCGCGTGGGCCGAGACCCCGCTGTGCGGCGGCATCGCCCCCGACGTTGCCTGGCCCTATCTCGAACGCGCCGCGGCCGCCGCCGCCCAGGCGCACGATTCAGCGGGGCCGCGAGAGTGAATTCCACGACGCCGTGGCGGCGTGTCGCGTCGCAGGATTCACCCTCGGCCGCAGGACAGGTGAGGAGCAGAGCTATGAGGGTTGTCGTGTGGTCCACCGGCGGCGTCGGCAAGGTCGCGATCGACGCCGTCCGCCGACGCCCGGATCTGGAACTCGTTGGGGTATGGGTACATTCGGCGGACAAGGTCGGTCGAGACGCCGGCGAGCTGGCCGGCGGCGACCCGCTCGGCGTGACGGCCACCGACGACGCCGACGCCCTGATCGCCCTGGCACCGGACTGCGTGGTGTATGCGGCCAGCGGGCCCGAGCGCGACGGGGTGGCGGTGCCCGACTACGTGCGGCTGCTGAAGGCCGGCATCAACGTCGTGTCGACGTCGTCGACCAGCCTGGTGCACCCCCCGTCGTATTTCGCCCCGGACTGGCGCGACCAGCTCGAGGCGGCGGCCACCGCCGGCGGCGCCTCGTTCTACGTGTCGGGCATCTTTCCCGGCTTCGCCTCCGATCAGCTCGTGCTGCTCATGACGACGCAGTCGAAGCGCATCCGCACCATCACGGCCAGCGAGGTCGCGCTCAACGACCACTACCCGGTAGCCGACGTGATGATGAACGGGATGGGATTCGGCCACCCGCTAGATTTCCAGCCGATGCTCGCCACCCCCGGCTTCATCGAAATGGCTTGGCAGGCACCGATATACCTGATCGCCGGCGGCCTCGGGGTCGAGGTGGACGAGGTGCGCGGCTCCCTGGACCGACGGCTGACCGACCGCGACATCGAGGTGGCATTCGGCACCATCAAGGCGGGCACCACCGGCGCCGTGCGGACCCGGGCGGCGGGCGTGGTGAACGGTCGCGAGGCCATCGTGATCGAACACGTCATCCGGATGGCCCGCGACGTCGCACCCGATTGGCCGACCTCGGAGTCCGACGCCACCTATCGGGTCGACATCGACGGCGATCCCGACGTCCACTGCGAGATGAGGATGGGGGAGGCCGCAGGCCACGGCGCCGGGCACGCCGCCATGGCGTCGACGGCGATGCGGGTCGTCAACGCGATCCCGTACGTGGTCACCGCACCCGCGGGCCTGCTGAGCTCGCTGGACATTCCCATGACGCTGCCGCTTTACGCCTTCGAGTGAAGGTGTAACGTGCATCACCAAGATTAGGCCACCTAGGAGTCTGCCGTGTACACACTGCGCTTCGACATGCGCGATCCCGAATGGGCCGCGGCCCCAACCGATCTGTACGCCGCGGCGCCCGAAATGGCCGCCTGGGCCGAGGAGCACGGCGGTCTTGCCGCCGTGCTGTGTGAGCACCACGGCTCCGAGGACGGGTATTTGCCTTCACCGTTCTTGCTGGCCTCCGCGGTGGCGGCGCGCACCCAGCGCCTGGCGCTGAGCCTGATCCTGATCCTGCCGTTCTACGAAACCGTGCGCCTCGCCGAGGACATGGCGGTCCTCGACATCATCAGCAACGGGCGGGCGTCGTACATCTTGGCGCTGGGGTACCGGCCGGAGGAGTTCGAGCACTTCGGCGTGCCCATCAAGAAGCGCGGTCGCGTCTGCGACGAGAAACTCGCGCTGCTGCGGCGACTGCTCGCCGGTGAAACCGTGATCGAGGACGGGCGGCGGATCACCGTGACGCCGCGCCCGCTGACCCCCGGCGGTCCCGGACTGATGTGGGGTGGGGGAACCCTGGCGGCGGCCCGCCGGGCCGGCAGGTACGGCTTGGGCATGCTGGGCAACGCCAACGCGCCGGGCATCCGGGAGGCCTACGAGGAGGCCTGCCGCGAGCACGGCCACACGCCGGGCCCTACCATGTTTCCCGACCGCAACACCCCGTCGGTCGTGTTCGTCGCCGACGACGTCGATCGGGCGTGGAAAGAGCTCGGCGACCACCTGCTGCACGACGTGCGGACCTACGCCGCGTGGAACCCCGGCGACGAGACGACGGCCGGCTTCTCGCACGTGAACACCGTCGACGAGCTGCGCGAGACCGGAACGTCGCACGTCATCATCTCTGTCCCCGAGGCGGTTTCGCGGGTGAAGGCCGGTCAGGTGCTCAACCTGTCGCCGCTGTGCGGCGGGTTGCCACCGGAGATCGCGTGGCCCTATCTCAAGCGGGTGGGCGAGGTCGTGCTCCCGGAGGCTCTGTCGTAATTTTCCGTCGTAATTCTTCCGTGCCGAGCGTCGAGTTGTGGCGCGAAATGGTCGCGATTCCGCGCCACAACTCCACGTTCGTCGCTAGCGCGGTTGGTTCGGGACGCCCGGGAACAGCTCGCCCGCCGGCGGCTCGGTGGTCACCCAGCCGCCCAGCTTGGTCGCCAGGTGGGGCGCGAAAACGGCGCCGTAGAGGACGTTTCCGATGACGACCACGGCGACGACGGACAGGATCGAGGAGGTGACGCGGTTCTTCGACCTGTTCTGCGCCCACATCTCGATGACGTTGCGCCCGTGGGCGTCGGTTCGGCCCAGCAGGTAGGTGAAGAGCATCATCTGGATGCCCATCGCCAGCGAGTCGTAGAGCGGGTACTGATGCAGGGTCCCCTCACGGATCGCGAGCCCGGGAATCACGCGGCCGTAGTAGAACACGCCGAGCTTGGCGCCCAGGAACCCGTTGAAGAACAGCGCCCAGCAGAAGCCGACGATGAGTCCGACCACCAACAGCGTCTGTGGTCTGCGCCAGTTGAACCGGGTGGCCACCCATCGGCCCAGGGCCGCGCCGGTCACGGCCGGCAGCACGAAGTAGGAGATGTAGCCGACGGGAACGAACAGCGGTAGCCCGCCCCACGTCATGTTCAGCGGCCACCACGACGGCATCCGGGGGATGGCCGGCGGGAACTGCGCGTACATCGCCCAGTCGTAGGGGGCCTCGATCCACGAGAACGACATCGCCGAGATGCACAGCAGCAGAAGGGGGTGCACGCGCCGCTGGCGCACGCTCAGATAGATCCCGAGGGCGGTGAACGTGATGCCCCCGACGAGCGCGAAATCGCTGGCCGCCTGCATCACCGGCGTCATCTGGGAGCTCACCGGTCGGCCCCTTGACTCCGGCGTGCCTGCGGGTCGAAGCGCAGCACCAGCCCGAAGATCACAACGATCAAGCCGAACAGCGTGCCCAGCATGATGACAGCGCCCACAGTCGCAATCCCTTCCGATTCGAGCTCGACTGATTAGATAGTGCCTACTATCCTAAAGGGAGTCAACCATCAGGTGAGGAGGCAGTGACGTGGCCCAGCGGTCGTCCGGCACGAAACGCGGCGCGGCGGAGGCGTCGGCCTCGGTGCGCCGGCCCCGCGGCGCCCCGCGCAAGCTGCTGCTCGACACCGCCCGGGCCCGCTTCGCCCGCCAGGACTACCGCAGCACGACGACGCGCGAAATCGCCCAGGCCGCAGGCGTTACCGAGCATCTGTTGTTTCGCCACTTCGGCTCCAAGGCGGCGTTGTTCCGTGAGGCGCTCGTCCTGCCCTTCACCGATTTCGTCGAGGAGTTCCGCCAGACTTGGCAGTCGGTCGTCCCGGAGGAGACCGACGAGGAGGAGTTGGCGCGCCGGTTCGTCGGGCAGCTCTACGACGTGTTCGTCGAGCATCAGGGCCTGCTGTTGACCCTGATGGCATCCGAGGCGCTGTCCGAGGAGGAAAAGGCCGACGCCGGCATCGCCGAGATCCGGCAGGCCGTCACGGCGCTGGGGCAGATCAGCGCCGAGGGCATGCACCTGCGCGGGCTGCGCTCGGACCATCCCGACCTCCCCGCCCACTCGACGGTCGCGATGATCGCCGGCATGGCGGCGTTGCGCTCGACCTACTTCGGCGCCGAGCCGCCGCCGAGGGAGACCATCGTCGACGAACTCATCCAGGCCATCTTGCACGGCTTCCTGCACAGGAACGGCTGAGCTTTCGAAAGACCGCTCTACTCAGAGGAATTGGTTCATGACAGACACCAGCGCGATCGAGTTGTACTACGACCCCTTCGACTCCGTCATCGACGACGACCCCTACCCGGTGTGGAAGCGGATGCGCGAAGAAGCGCCGCTGTACTACAACGAGAAGTACAACTTCTACGCGCTGAGCCGCTACGAAGACGTGGCGCGCGAACTGCCCAACTGGCAGACCTACCGATCCGGCCGGGGCACCACCGCCGACATCCTGTTCGCCAATATCGAAGTGCCGCCCGGCATTCTGCTGTTCGAGGACCCCCCGCTGCACGATCTGCACCGCCGCCTGCTCTCGCGTGTTTTCACGCCCCGGCGCATGCTGGCCGTCGAAGACCTGGTGCGTGGGTTCTGCGTCCGCGAGCTTGACCCGCTCGTCGGCGCCGGGGGCTTCGACTTCATCGCCGACCTCGGGGCGATGATGCCGATGCGGACCATCGGCTACCTGTTGGGCATCCCGGAGGCCGATCAGGAAAAGATCCGCGACCGCAGCGTCGCCAACATCGAACTGTCCACGGACAGCGACCCCGCCGCGGTCGACGCGAACATCTTCGCGAACTCCATTGCCCTGTTCGCCGAGTACATCGAATGGCGGGCCAGCCATCCGTCCGACGACCTGATGACCGAGCTGCTGCGGGCCGAGATCGACGAGCCCGACGGCACCCGGCGCCCGCTGTCGCGCACCGAGGTGCTGGCCTACACCGCCATGATCGCCGGCGCCGGCAACGAGACGACGGCCCGGCTCATCGGTTTCATGGGACAGCTGCTGTCGGACCATCCCGAGCAGCGCCGCGAGCTCGTCGCCGACCCGTCCCTCATCCCCGGGGCGATCGAGGAGACGCTGCGCTTCGAACCCCCGTCGCCGGTGCAGGCGCGCTACGTGGCCCGGGACGCCGAGCAGTACGGCCGTGTCGTCCCCGAGGGGTCGTTCATGTTGCTGCTCAACGGTTCCGCCAACCGCGACCCCCGGCGGTTCGCCGATCCGGACCGCTACGACATCCACCGGCAGGCGGGCGGCCACCTCAGCTTCGGGCAGGGCCTGCATTTTTGCCTGGGCTCGGCGCTGGCCCGGATGGAGGCGCGGGTGGCCTTCGAGGAGGTGCTCAAGCGCTGGCCGGACTGGGAGGTCGACTACGCCAACGCCGAGCGCGCGCACACCGCGAGCGTGCGCGGATGGGCACTCCTTCCGGTGGTCACTCGCTGAGCCGGGGCACCGCTAGGGCTCGCTCTGGTCCACTAACACCGCACCGTCGGGCCGGTTTCCCAGCGTCTGCAACGGGATGTCCCCGCCTTCGGCGGTGAGGCGCACGATCTGCGCCAGCTGTCCCGGGGCGTCGCACTGCAGATAATGGTCGGCGCCCGGCACCGCCCAGTAGCGATTGCGGCCCGGCTTGTTCTTCAGATAGGTCTGCCAGACATGGTTGGGAACCCGCAACGGGGCCACGTTGTCGTGGAGGCCCCACACCACCGTGGTGTTGACGTCGCTCGTGGAAAGCGCCTCCAGCCAACCGGTTTCGTCGGCGGCACGCTCGTGGAGGTATTGAATGGTGTCGGGCAGCACGCGGATTCCGTCATTGTGGGCGAAACACTTGGCCAGCGCGGCGATCTCCGGATCGTCCAATGTCCGCCGCGGCATGAACGTGCTGGCGCCCAGACCGGCCGCCAGCATCTCCGGCGTCGTCGCCGCCGCGGTCGCGCGCCCTGTCCCGGCATCGAGCAGCGCGGTCTGGAACGCGGTGAGGTTCGAAAGGGGAAGGTAGATATTGGCATTCGTCACGATCAGGTCGGCGGGCAGCGCAGGCGGATCAAGGGCTGACAGGATGCCCAACGCGATCATGCCGACGCTGCTGCCGCGGTCGTGGGTGAGCATGCGATAGTCGGTGAGCTGCCACGCCTCGGTGATGGCGTAGACCAGCAGCCGCGCGTCGTCGTACAGCGAGTACACATACGGCTCGGGCGGTTTGTCGGACAGGCCGTAGCCGGGAAAGTCGAGCAGGTAGATGTCGAACTCCGCGCTCAGTTCGGCCGTCAGCGCGAAGTAGTCGATGCTCGACGTCGGAAAGCCGTGCACCAGCACCAGCGCCGGCGCGCAGGGCGTGCCGCAACGGCGGCTGAAGATCGCGACTTCTCTGGCCTCGTTGGCCGCGGTGGTCGACCGCCAACGAAGTTCGGTGCCGCCGTTTTGCCACTGCGCGAAGATGTCCAAGCTGTCAGCCTCCCAGAGGGGGCCGCGGCAGACAACCACGGCGGCTAGGGGCAGGTCACGTGGATCCCGAACCTCACGTCGCGCACGCCGCTTTGCCCGGGTGTGGTCGCCTGGCCCGTTCCGGTGATCGTGTAGCCCTTGCCGTCCTTGGTCGCCTGGACCTGCGTCGGCGAATTGGTCCCCTGATAGGGCAGCTGATATTGGCCGTTGGGCAGTTTGAGTGAAATCGCGAACCCGTCGACGGTGGGGGGCCGTTCGTCCGAGACGGCCAGCGACACCGACGCCGCGTCGTCGTGCACGCTGATGCGGGTCGTGAGATCCCCCGATTCCGGCGGCGACGCATTCGGCTGGGCCGCCGAGCTCGTGCAGTCGACCGCGGCGATGAGCGTGTGCTTATTCCCATCGATCATCACGGTCGTGCTCGTCAAAGCCGGTGTCGAACTGGGGGGACTCGCCGGGTGACTCTCCTTGCCCGAACAGGCCGGCAGGCTCGCCCCCAGCGCCAGCGCGCCGAGCGCGGCACCCGCACGAACGATCCACGGCCGAGGGTGTGTCATATCGGTCCTCCGCTAGACGGTCATGAGGACTATAGAACCTTGCCTTCTGATTCGATATGCGTTTATATAGATGGATGTCGAATCAATCCACGGCGTGTTGCCCGGCGTTGGGGATGGCCGCGCTGGCCGAGCCGCAGGCCGCGGAACTGGCGGCGATGTTCAAGGCGCTCAGCGATCCGGTGCGGTTGCGGCTGTTGAGCCTGGTCGCCAGCCACCCGGGCGGTCAGGCCTGTGTTTGCGAAATCTCCCCGACGTTCGACGTGTCGCAGCCGACGATCTCCCATCACCTGAAAACGCTGCGGTCGGCGGGGCTCTTGGATTGCGAACGGCGCGGCACGTGGGTGTACTACTGGGTGGTTCCCGAAGCGCTGCAACAGCTTTCGTCGGTGTTGCACGTCGACGCCCTGTCGGGCGCGGGATGCGGCTCATGAACGAGGCGGTGAGCGCGCGGCTTTCGACGCTGGATCGATTCCTGCCGGGATGGATCGCAATGGCGATGGTCGCCGGCCTGCTGCTGGGCCGGCTTGTCCCGGGCCTGGGCGGGGCGGTGAGCGCCGTTCAGGTGGACGGGATTTCGCTGCCCATCGCGATCGGGCTGCTGGTGATGATGTATCCGGTCCTGGCCAAAGTTCGGTACGACCAGCTGGATACCGTGACCGCGGACCGCAAACTGATGGCGACGTCGCTGGCGTTGAACTGGTTGGTCGGACCCGCCGTCATGTTCGCGCTGGCCTGGCTCCTGCTGCCGGATCTACCGGAGTACCGCACCGGGCTGATCATCGTGGGGCTGGCGCGTTGCATCGCCATGGTAATCATCTGGAACGACCTCGCCCGCGGGGACCGCGAGGCCGCGGCGGTTCTGGTCGCGCTGAATTCGATCTTCCAGGTCGTCATGTTCGCCGCCCTGGGCTGGTTCTATCTGTCCGTGCTCCCGGGGTGGCTGGGGCTGAGCACGACCGGCATCGACGTATCCGCTTGGCAGATAGCCAAATCGGTGTTCATCTTCCTGGGGCTGCCCCTGATGGCCGGGTACCTGTCGCGCCGCCTCGGCGAACGCGCCAGGGGCCGCGGCTGGTACGAAAGCCGTTTCCTGCCCCGGATCGGGCCGTGGGCGTTGTATGGGTTGCTGTTCACCATCGTCATTCTCTTCGCACTGCAAGGTCACCAAATCACGTCCCGGCCTTGGGATGTCGCCCGGATCGCGCTGCCGCTGCTGGCGTACTTCGCGATCATGTGGGCGGGCGGATACGCGCTCGGGGTGCTGCTGCGGCTCGGCTATGCGCGCACCACCACCCTGGCGTTCACCGCCGCCGGCAACAACTTCGAGCTCGCGATAGCCGTGGCGATCGCGACCTACGGCGCCGCCTCGGGTCAGGCGCTGGCCGGCGTCGTGGGACCCCTAATCGAAGTTCCGATCCTGGTCGCATTGGTTTATGTTTCCCTGGCCTTGCGGCCCCGGCTCTTTGGTGCGGCCGACAGTTCCCGGTCGAGCGCCGACAGGCCCAGCGTGCTGTTCGTCTGCGTGCATAACGCCGGTCGTTCCCAGATGGCCGCCGCACTGCTGCGCCACCTGGCCGGCGAGCGCATCGACGTCCGTTCCGCCGGAACCGAACCCGCCGACCAGATCCATCCCGCGGCGGTGGCCGTGATGGCCGAATGGGGCATCGATATCACCGACGTCCCGAAAGCGCTCGACGCCGGCGTGGTGCGGACGAGCGACGTCGTCATCACCATGGGCTGCGGTGACACCTGCCCGTTCTTCCCGGGCGTCTCGTACCGCGATTGGCCCCTGCGCGACCCCGCCGGTCAGCCGGTCGAGACGGTGCGGGAAATCCGCGAGGACATCGCCGAGCATGTCTATGCCCTCATCCGGGAGCTGCTCGGGATCACGATGACGATCGATGTGCCCGCCACGAAAGGACAGTGATCATGTCGCGCATCCAACTCGCCCTCAACGTCGACGACCTCGACGAGGCGATCACGTTCTACACCAGACTCTTTGATGTCGAGCCGGCCAAGGTCAAGCCCGGCTACGCGAACTTCGTCGTCGCCGACCCGCCGCTCAAACTGGTGCTGCTGGAAAACGCCGGCCAGGGCGGCACCCTCAACCATCTCGGCGTCGAGGTTCCCACCAGCGACGCCGTGCTCACCGAAAACAGACGCCTCGCGCAGGCGGGTCTGCTCACCGACGAAGAGGTCGACTCGACCTGTTGCTATGCCACCCAAGACAAGGTGTGGGTGAGCGGCCCGGGCGGTGAACGTTGGGAGATCTACACGGTGAAGGCCGACTCCGAGACGTTCGGGCCGGCCGACGAATCGCAGTCCACCTGCTGCGCCTCGTAGCTACGGCCAGGCCTCCCAGGCGATCATGCTGCGCAGCGGCCCGGCGAACACCGGCCGCACAGCCGTTGAGCGCCAACGTTCTTCGATGAGGGGGGCCAGGGCTGCCACGGTGGTGAGCGGATCCTCATCGAGGTAGACGACGCTGATGTACTGGTGTTCGGTGCGCCACCCCCGGGGCAAGTGGCTCCACCCGCCGCTGGATCCGAATGTCCAGGCGCCGGCCGTGCCCGGGATGGCGAGCAGCGCCGGATAGTGCTCGGCGTGCAGCCATTGCAGCCATTCGTCCGGGCGGCCGTCGGTGGGTTCCTCGACGATCAGCACGATGCCGCGGTGCGGGCGAAACGGCACCACCTCGGGAGAGATCAGCGCGTGCGGCGAGGACCGCCACTGCAGCAGGCGCAAGCCCGCCACTTGCAGCGACGGCCGCACGACGGGAAAGCGGCCGTTGTCGCGCAACGCGCGGCCGAGGGTGACGAACTCGTCGAAGGTCTCTTCGACCGGGCCGGTGACCAAATAGTGCACCACGTTGCCGATTTCGCCCAACGGTCCGTGGGCGGCCAGGCGATGGTCGGTGTAGTCGCCGTCGGCGATCCAGCGCAATCCATGCACGATGCCCGGCAGCTGAAATTGCTCGGGCATGTGATCAAGCAGGTGCCAACGCAGATAGCTGCCGTCATCGTCGGGCGGCGCCGCGGCGGTGAGGCTGAATATGCCTGCCTTGACGCGCATTACGTGCCACCGCCGGACGGGGGATGGAGCTCGGCGAGGGCCTGCAGGTTCTCCAGGTAATGGGGCAGCGAGGTGTGCCGGAACGCGGCGCTGACGATGGTGGCGCCGTGCGCGGCGGTTTCGCCCACGAGGTCGCGGGTCCGTTCCGGTGCACCGATCGGGTCCAGCAACGCGGGCGTGGGCAGGATGACGTCGAAACCAGGCCCGAAGTCGAAGCGGCACAGCCAGTCTCGCGCCTGGCGCAGGCTCACGTTGAACGGCGCCCAGCCGTCGGCCAGCGTTGCGGCCCGGCGCAGTGAGCGCAGCGTTTGCCCACCGATCCAGAGGGGGACGCGGTCTTGGACCGCGCACGGGTCGACGACCATGCCGCCGAAGGAGTAGAACTCGCCGTGGTATTCGGGTTCGGGCGTTGACAGCGCGGCGCGCAGGGCCCGCAGCGCGTCGTCCGCGCGCCGGCCGCGGTCGTCGTAGGGCGCGCCGAGCAGGTCGAATTCTTCTTTGAGGCTGCCGACGCCGACCCCCAGGATCAGCCTGCCGCCGCTGATCCGGTCCAGGGTGCCGTAGCGTTTGGCGATCTCGAGCGGATGGTGGTAGCCGAGCACCAGCACGTTGGTGGCCAACCGAATTCGTCGCGTGCGCGCGGCCAGGTAGCCGAAGGTCGCCAGCGGGTCCCAGTAGCGGGTGCCGCGGCGGCCCGTCTCGGTCGCCGGCAGGGCGACGTGCTCGCTGCAGGTCAGGTGGTGGTAGCCGAGTCGGTCGGCGGCCTCGGCGATCCGCGCCAGGTCCTCGACGGTGGCGTTCTTCTCCCAGTCACCGGCGCTGTGGGGAAACATCGTCACGACCGGGGTGGCGACCGACAGTTTGGCGTGACCGCTCATCGGTGCACGCATCCTCCGGCGTCGACGGGGATGCATAACGGGATCTTCCCAGGATGATTCATGCCGGGGTAGATTCTAACAGTGCTCGAATCTGGCTCGAGTCGAACCGCCGCCGCGGGTGAGCGGGTGTCGCGGTGACGGCCGCGGTGCGCCGGCCCTATGGCGAACTCGACCGCGCCCGCGTGGTGACCTCGTTGCGCGACCTGGCCCGCCGCGTCGGCGTGCAGGGCGTGACGATGCGCGAGCTGGCTGCCGAACTCGGCGCCGCGGTGCCCTCGGTCTACTACCACGTGCCGGGCAAGCGGGCCGCCCTGGACCTGCTCGCCGAATCGGTGCTGGCCGAGATCCCGGTTGTCGAGACCGGGTCCTGGGACACCCGGCTGGCCGAACTCTATTGTGCGGCCCGTGAAGTGATCCTGTCGGTGCCGGGCATCGCGGGTGTCCTGCAAACGGGCGGCGGAGGCGACTCCGCCCGTCGGCTCGATAAGCTCAGCCGTACGTTGCTCGCCGAGGCGGGCGTCACCAAACCGGTTGCGGCGGCGGCACACTCGGTGCTGTACACCTACCTGTTGGGTTCGGTGAGCCTGCAGGAGACGCGGCCCGCGCAACGGTCCAAGCGCCAGGCCGCCAACCAGTTTCGCGCCGGCCTCGAAGTGATCATCGCCGGGATCGGGGCCTCGCTACCGGAAGGATCGGCGCCGTCGTGAGCATTGCCAAACCCACGCTGGTGAAATCCCTGGTCCCGCAGAACCTGGACACCGCCGCCGACCGCGACGCGGCCGCCGTGCTGGATCCCGACACCTTCGTCACCGGCGCACCGTACGACGCGATGACGAGGCTGCGCGCCACCTCGCCGGTGCACGCGGTGCAGCTGCCCGGGCTGCCCAGGGCATGGCTGTTGACCAAACACGCCGACGTGCGCCTGGTCAGCCGCGGCACCGACACCTTCACCAGCAGCAAGGGCAACACACTGGTGGAGGCCGAAGCCGGGCCGAACTCGGCGATGCTGCCCGGCATCGATCCGCCCCGTCACGTCCACTTCCGAAAGCTGATCAACCAGGGCTTCACCGTCCGCAACGTGCAGCGGCTGGAGCCGAAAATGCGGCAGGTGGCGCGCGGCATCGTTGCCGCCATCACCGACAAGCGCGAATTCGACGCCGTGACAGACATTTCCGCCGAGATGTCACTGCAGGTGATCGCCGACGTCCTCGGCGTTCCGGCCGAGGACCGGATGGACGTCTTCCGCTGGAGCAACGCCATTGGAAGCCTGGGCATCGAGGATCCCGACTACGCCCCCACGCCGGAAGCGCTGGGCCAGGCCGCGGCTGAAATGTTCGCCTATTGCGGGGAATTGGTGGACCATCGCCGCAAGCACGGCCTCACCGACGACATCTTGTCGGCGCTGCTCGCCGCGGAGGTCGACGGCGAAAAGCTCAACCGCGACCAGCTCAACGAGTTCTTCCTATTGCTGGCCATCGCCGGCAACGAAACGACCCGCAACACGCTGAGCCACGGCATCTTGGCGCTCGCCGAGCACCCCGAGCAACAGGCGCTGCTCGCCCGCGATCCCGCGGCCATCAAGCCCGCGGTGGAAGAGCTGTTGCGCTGGGCGACCCCGGTGATGCACTTCCGGCGCACCGTGACCCGCGACGTCGAGATCCGCGGGCAGCGAATTCCTTCCGGCGACTGGGTGCTGATGCACTACCTGTCCGCCAACCGCGACGCGGAGGTCTTCGACCGGCCGGACCAGTTCGACGTCACCCGCCCCGACGCCGGCCACGCCGCGTTCGGGGGCGGGGGAGTGCACTTCTGCCTCGGCGCACAACTGGCCCGGCTCGAACTGTGCGTCATGCTCGAAGAACTTTATGCGAACGTGCCCGGCCTGGCCGTCACCGGACCGCCGGACCGGCTGCGCTCGTCGTTCTTCCACGGCATCAAAAGACTGCCGTGCACAACGTGATTCAGCCGCGTTCCACCGGGCGAGACGGATCCGAACTCCACTCCGACCACGACCCGGGATACAAGGCGGCCTCCCGGTCCAGCGCGGCGAGCGCCGCGATCGCGACCGTGGCGGTGACGCCCGAGCCGCAGTAGGCGCCCACCGTGTCGTGACGTTCGATCCCGCGATCGGACAACAATCGGGCGACCGAGTCGTCGTCGAGGAAGGTGCCGTCGGCCGCCAAGACGGCGACACTGGGAAGGTTCTTGGCGCCGGGAATGTGGCCCGCGGCGGCGTCGAGCGGTTCCACGTCGCCGCGGTAGCGCTCCGGCGCTCGCGCATCGAGCAGCGGCACCGAGCCCTCGGCAACCCGCTCGGCCGTCAGCGTCGGACGGCTTCCGGCATACAGATCATCGTGCGCCACAGCCACATTGCCGGGCGCCGGTTCGACGGGGCCGGTCTCGAGGCCGAAGCCGGCCGCGCGCCACGCGGCCAAACCGCCGTCGAGGATGCGGACGTTGTCCAGTCCGGCCGCGGTCAGCACCCACCATGCGCGCGCGGAACCGGCCCGATTCCAGTCGTCGTAGGTCACCACCAGCGCGTCCTGCCGGACTCCCCAGCGGCGCGCGGCGGCCTCCAGGTCGCGTCCCGACGGCAGGGGATGACGGCCCCGTCCGGAAATCGCGTGGTCGCTGAGTTCGTCCTCGAGCGAGACGTACACCGCACCCGGTATGTGTCCCTCCAGGTACGCCGCGCGCCCGTCGGTTTCGTCGATCCTCCACCGCACGTCCAGGACGCTCACCGGATCGCCGGCCTCGATGACGCCAGCCAACTCGGCGGCGCCGATCAACACCCGATCGCGTGCTTGCACTGGCCCTCCTCGTCGTCTCCGTCGAGACTAGCCAAGACCGGGGTGGCTACGCGGTCCGCTCCGAATCGCGGCCGTCGAAGGCGGGCGCGCCCATCGACGCGAGCATCCCGGCCGCCGCCCGGTGCCAGGTGAAATCCTCGGCGCGGCGCCGCGCGGCAACGCGGCGCTGGTGTTCGGGTCGGCCCACGATGGCGCTGACCGCGGCCGCGATGGCGGCCGGGTCGTTGTCGGCCGCCGCGCCGCTGTCGGGCGTGATGATCTCGGTCAGCGCGGACGTGCGAGAGACCACGGCCGGTGTTCCGCACGCCAGCGACTCCAGCGCGGCCAGCCCGAATGTCTCATGCGGGCCCGGGGCCAGCGTCACGTCGGCCGAGGCCAGCAGCTGCGCCACGACCTCGCGATCGGAGACGAAACCGGTGAAGTCGATCGGTAGGCGCGCGGCCTGGCGCTGCAGCCGGGCCCGCAACGGGCCCTCGCCCACGACCACGAGCCGCGCGTCGGCGCCCGCGTGACGCAAGGCGCCGAGCGCGTCGATGCTGCGGTCGACACGTTTTTCCACCGACAGCCGACCGCAATGGACCAGCAGCAGCTGTGTCGGCGCCGCCCAGCGCCGGCGCACCAGATGCGAGTGGCGGCTCGGATGGAACGTCTGCAGATCCACGCCCAATGGGATTGTGACGGTGTTGCCGGCGTCGATCCGGTCGAACTCCGCGCGGGCGAAACCGGTGGTGCACACCACGGTGTCGTAGTTCGCGGCGGTGCGCGCGTTGGCCACATCGGCGAACTTCCGCGCGGCCCGGCGCGGAAGCACCTGGCCCACAAGGCGATCCAGGCGCTCATGGGAGATCATCAGCGTGGTGACACCGTGGTCGCGGCCCCACCGGCCCAGCGATCGCAGCGTGAGCCGGTCCGACACCTCCAGCGCGTCGGGCCGCAACGCTGCCAGGAGGGCCTTGACGGGTCCCGGCATCACCGCACGGTAGCCGCCGGTGAAGGGAATCAGCCTGGCGGGCAGGGTGATTCGCACTACTCCGGTGTAGAGCTGGACGTGAGCGGTGCGGCGGCCGGGGACGATCAAGAAGACGTCGTGACCGCCCGCGCAGTATTCGGCGCCCAGCCGGTCGATCGCGGTGCGAAGGCCGCCGGAGCGAGGGCCGTAGAAATTGGCGACCTGTACAACGCGCATACCGCGAGGACACGCGGTGCGCGTGTGCGCACATCAATGCCGAGCCGACGCGCGCCTGAACACTGTATGAATTCCGCTCGCGGGGGCAGCTATCCGTTGGACGGCGGCCCGAACCAGCGCCGTAACGCGGCGCGCAGGGCCTCTTCCTGAGTGCTGCCGAATTCGTCGGCCGCCCAGGCCACATAGCCGTCCGGCCGGATCAGCAGCGCCGCGGCGGGTCGCTCGGCGGCGCTCGCGGTGACGACGTCGACCCGAGCGGCCCACCCTTGCGCCGCGTTCGCGACGCCGCGGCCGAGGTCGAGCAGGACCGGACGGCCATCGTGGAGTACGTCGGCCACCCGTCGGCCGCCATCGAAACTCAGGTCGGGCACGAGGTGGCCCGACAGCGGGTGGTCGTCGCCCACGTCGTAGCGCACGTCGGAGCCGGCCAGCAGCGCCGCCATGTGCCTTTGTGCGTCCGGGAAGGTGAACAGCTCGCCCAACAGCGTTCGCAGCGCGGCGACTTCGGGTCCCGGCGCCATGAGCGCGATCTGGGACAGCGAGTGCATCATGACGCGCTGGCCGACCGGATGGCGCTCGGACTGGTAGGTGTCGAGCAGTCCGGCCGGCGCCGTTCCGTTGATCTCGGCGGCCAGCTTCCAGCCCAGGTTCATGGTGTCCTGCAACCCCAGGTTCAGGCCCGGGCCGCCCATCGCGCTGTGCACATGCGCGGCGTCGCCGAGCAGCAGGACGCGGCCGACGCGGTAGCGTTCGGCATGCCGGGTGTTTTGTCCGTTGATGCGCCGAAGCGCATGGGGCCCGGGGCCTTTCGGCTCCTCGAACGGAACGTCGACACCCAGCACCCGGCGCGCGCTCTCGCGCAACTCGACCAGACTCATCGGCACCTCGTCCACCGGCGGGCCGAATTCGATGGTCCCGAGCAGTGCGCGGCCCGGCTCGAACTCGGCATAGATCATCCCGCCCCGGTCAAAGCGGCTGTGCCCGAAGCGAAGCGGACCGAATCCCGGGACCTCGATGCTGGCGATGTCCGGGCGGCGGTACTGGTCGGGAATGTGCACGTGGGCCAGCCGAGCGACCATCGGTGAGGTGGTGCCGGGGAAGTCGATGCCCAGGGACTTGCGCACCAGGCTGCGCCCGCCGTCCGCGCCGACCGCGTAACCGGCGGCGATGGCGTAGTCGCTTCCGGGTGACGCGACGTGCAGCGCGACGGACTCGGCCCCCGGTGCGATGCCGACGAGTTCGTGGCCCCAGCGCACATCCACGCCGAGGTCGCGGGCCCGCTTCTCCAGCAGCCGCACGAGCCGGGGCTGGGGCATGAGCATCGCGTACATCGGGTTGTCGCGGCCCTCGGGGAAGATCAGCGGCATGGCCGCGAACATCCATCCCGGGCTGGGCCGCGGTGGGCCCTCGTCACCGGTGAAGTCCCGATACATCCCGCGCATGTCGAGCATCCGAACGACCTGTCCGACAAGGCCGTTGGCCTTCGGCTCGGAGCTGGGGCCAGGCAGGGCATCCAGTACGATGGGCCTGATGCCGGCCAGCGCCAGCTCGCAGGCCAGCATCAGCCCGTTGGGGCCGGCGCCGGCGACGACGACGTCGGCGTGTTCGTCAGTCATGGGCTGCCTTCTTTCTGGTGGGTTCCGGTAGCCCCGCCTCGACGGCGGCGAAGCCCGAGCAGATCAACGTGGTGATCGCCACCGGGGGGTCGGCCCATGCATAGGCGTCGGCCGCGGCGTCGCCGACGGCCCGCACGACGGACATGACCAATCGCGGGTACAGGTCATGCTTCGGGTCGGTGCCGGTGCGATCGGCGATCACGCTGAGGAACTCGTCGAACAGGTTCTGCGGCACCGAGTTTCGAACTTGCGGCTGCATGAGCAGCTTTCGCACCTCGACGAGTTCCTGGCGGCTGGGTGCCCGGTTCTCGTTGCCGTAGACGTCGCCGAAGTCGTCCTCCAGGGGCTCCAGCACGGCGTGGGCGATCGCCGTCCACAGCGGCTCGTCGGCGGGACGCTCTCGGAGCAATGCGACGCTGCGGCGCAGGCGTTCGGCTTGCCGGTAGGCCAGTGCCTCGTATTTGCCGCTGAAGTAGTTGTTGAACGTGCGCAGTGAGACGCCCGCCATGTTGGCGACGTCTTCGCGCGTCACGTTGTCCAGCCCGCGCTCGAAAGCCAGGCGCAGCGCGGCATCGCTGAGCGCGCGCCGGGTGTCGGCCTTTTTGCGTTCGCGCAGTCCGGACATAGGGGCCACCGTACGCAAAAGATGCCCGGTAGGCAATATTGCCCGGTAGGCAGTTTTTCTCGAGTGTGCACTGAGGGCTTTCGGTGTGCACTGAGGGCTTTCATAGTGAAGCCATGGCGGCGACACGCCGAGAAAGGCCGCCCAGGTTTCACACTCAACGCCCAGGATTCACACTCGCGGCGAAGACGGGGCGAGCGCCGCGAACGCGGCGAACGCGGCGAACGCCGCGAACGCCGCGAACGTAAGCCGCCAAGCCAAGCCGAAACCCCCTAGCGCGCACCCCAATCCCACCGCGGGGTCGTGATCAGGGTCTGGCCGCCGATGCGCGTTTCGCCCCAGTCCTTGTACAGCTCGATCTCGATGGCCTGCCCGTCGGCCGCATCCAAGATCGGCGCCGCGTCCAGGAATTCCAGCAGGACACGCGAATGCGTGACCACCACGACCTGCGTCTTGGCGGCCGTGGTACGGATCAGCGACGCCAGCGGCGCCACCAGGTCCGGGTGCAGCGAGGTCTCGGGTTCGTTGAGCACCATCAGCGAGGGCGGTTGCGGGCTGAGCAGCGCGGCGGCCCAGAGCAGGAAACGCAGTGTGCCATCGGACAATTCGGCCGCGCGCAACGCGCGCAGCATGCCCCGCTGGCGGAGCTGAAGGTCGAACAGCCCGTCGTGGATGGCCACCGAGAGGGTGGCGCCGTCGAACGCCTCGGCGACGGCGCGGCCCAGATCGTCGAACCCCGCTTCGAGGATGGTCTGGATCGCGGCCGCGAGGTCGCTGCCGTCGTCGGAGAGCACCGGGGTGCGGGTGCCGACCTGCGGGTGCCGCGCGGGCGCCCCGCCGTCGACCCGGAAGCCGTCGTAGAACCGCCACCCGCGCAGCCGTTCCCGCACGGCCGCGAGCTCGGGAAGCGCGTGCGGGTGGGCGTATTCGGCCAGCACGCTGTGATACGACGGCAGCGATCGCGACAGCTCGTCGAAACCGCCGCCGGAGTCCGCGCGGGCCTCGGCGAACACCCGCGACCGGCGCACCAGCGTCGTACTGGGCCGCAGCACCGGGCCGGCGAACAACACCTCCCGTTTGATCTCCGGATCGCGGGCGAACACCGACTTCCCGGCGGACTGCGGGATGCCCAGGTCCACCAGATAACCGAAATCGTCTGCGGCGAAGCCCATTTCGAGCGATACGGGCCGGGTGCGCACCGTGCCCTCGGTCTTGCCGGTGCGTCGGGCCCCGGCCACCTGCTCGGGGCCGGCCCACAGCACCGACTGCAGCCCGCCCTCGCGGGCGAGCGACCCGATCACCTCGCCGCGCCCGCAGTCGGCGAGCAGCCGCAGCGCGCGATACAGCGACGACTTGCCGGACCCGTTGGCGCCGGTGATCACCGACAGCCGGGCCAGCGGCAGGATCACCTCGCGCAGCGAGCGATATCCGCGGATCGCGACGGTCTGCAGCATGCGGCCGACTGTACGGTCGGCCACCGACGGGCCCTAGTCGCCCTCGTCCTCGTCGGCCGCCGCGGCGAGGAGCTGCACCTCCTCGAGATCCATCTCGTTCTGCAGCTCGCGCAGCACGATGTCGTCGATGAGGTTCTGGTTGCGCAGCGCGGTGATTTCGCGGCGCTTGTGCTCGAGCACGCCCAGGCGCACCTGGCGGACCTTCTCGCGGCCCTTGAGGATGCGGTGGTCCGTCGACCCGTCCTCGGTGGCCAGCACGAGCGCGGCCTTTTCCTCGTATTCGGTTTGCAGCCGCCGGCGCAGGTCGTCGCTGATGCCGACCTCGTCGGCGACCGTCGGCAGCGCGGCGAGCGCGGCCTGGGATCCCCGGCAACGAGCCAGTTGCAGTTCCTCGGCGTGGGTGGCGTCCTCGGGCATTTTCGCCCATCGGACCACGGCCGGCAGGGTGCTGCCCTGGACCAGGACGGTCACCAGGATGACGACGGTCACGATGAAGATCAGCAGGCTGCGGTCCGGGAAGGGCGCGCCGCTCAGCGTCGTCATCGGCACGGCGACCGCGGCGGCCAGCGATACGGCCCCACGGAACCCCGCCCAGACGGTGACGAAGCGCTGGCGCCAGTTGACCCGACGTTCGCGTTGGACCTGGCGCCGGTCGATCAGCCGGATCAGCAGCGTGGTGATCTCGCCCCAGAAGATGCGCGACACGATCACGACGGCGGTGACCACCAGCGCGACGAACAACGCGTGGCGAATGCCGCCGTCGACGCCGGCGATGCCGCGCAGCGCGCCGGGGATCTGGACGCCGACGAACACCCAGAGCGAGCCGTTGAGCAGGAAGGTCGCGATGTCCCAGAAGGCCGAGGATTGCAGTCGCGAGCGGGCCCGGATGACCACGGGTCCGGCGTAGGCCAGGACGAGCGCGGACACCATCACCGCAACCACCCCGCTGCATTCCATCGATTGCGCGAGCAAGAACGCCGCGAACGGCGTCACCAGGCTCAGCGCCCCCTCTTCCTGGGGCGCGTCGATTCGCTTGCGCAGCAGCGTGACCGCGCCGCCGACGAGCAGCCCGGCGGCGATGCCACCGAGGTAAGAGCCGATGAACCGGGCCGTCACCTCGGGTGGGCTGATCGCGGCCCCGCCGATCGCGACGTGGACGCTGACGGCGAACAAGACCAGGGCGGTGCCGTCATTGATAAGACTCTCGGCCTTCAGCACGGTCAGCGCCCGGCGTGGCAGCTTCTTCGCGAGGCCGGCGACCGCGGCCGCGTCGGTGGGCGAGAGCACCGCGCCCAGGACGCCCGCCGCGTGCGGATTCATGCCCAGCGCCCGCGCCGTCCACGACACCGCGACCGCGGTCGCGATCACCAGGGCGACGCTGAGGAACACGATGATGCGCGCGTTGGCCCGGATCTCGCGGAAGCTGGTGTTCAGGCCCTCCCAGTACAGGATCGCGGGAAGAAACAGCAGCAACACGATTTCGCCGTTGACCCGCACATGACCGAAATGGGGGACCAGACCCAGCAGCACGCCCATCAAGATGAGCAGCACCGGGGGACCCACGCGATAGCGCCGCCCGATGACCGTCCCCACGATGACGGTGGACACCAGGGCGACGATCAGTTCGAGGCCAAACACCAGCCCATCCTGCCGGATGACACGGTCGGTGGCTGCGCGGGCCGCCCGGCGTCTGACGGCCCGCCGGGTCACGCACGATGGCGTCGGCGCCTATCTTCGGTCTGGATCAGACCGATAGGCTCCGGAGCGGAATTGAAGGGGGATCTGGTGAAGGTGAGGCTGCTGGCAACAGTCGCCGTGCTCATGTTGTCGTCGGTGGTGGGCTGCCACTTCGCGTCCAGGAATCCGCCGTCGACCAAGACCCTCCGGGTCCCGATGACCGAAGTGCTGACCCAGAGCGAGATCAACCAGAGCATCACCCTCGACGTCGGCAACACGTTGGTCGTGGAATTGGGTTCGAACTACACCACGCCCTACCGGTGGACGCCCGACACCAAGATCGGCGACTCGGCGATCATCAGGCAGCTCAGTCACGAGTTCGTGCCGCCGGCCTCCGATGCCTTGGGGGCGCCGGGCACCGAGACGTGGACGTTCGCGGCCATGAGGCCGGGGACCACCACCATCGTCGCGACGTACAACAGCTTTGTGGAGAAGGACGCCAAGCCGGGGTGCGTCTATACGCTGACCGTGACCGTGCGATAAGTCCTTGTGGCGTCAGCGGTTACGCGACGGCGACCTGGCGCTGTCGGGCGTAGATCTCGGCGAGGAATTGCTCGACGGCCACCGCGGTGTGCGCGGCGCGCACCGAGCCGAAGATGTCGAAAGCGTGTTGGGTGAAAGGTAATTCGGCGTAGAGCACCGGCTGCGCGCTGGTTTGACGCAGCTTTTCGACGAAGGTGCGCGCCTGTTCGACGTAGGCCAGCGAGTCGTTGCGGCCGTGCAGGACGAAGAACGGCGGGGCGTCGGCATGGATGTGGTTGACCGGCGACGCGGTTTCGAACGTCTGTCGGTGGGTCGCGGGCTTTTGTTTGATGATCGACTTGATCAGCAGTCCGGGCATCATCGGGTGCAGCGACTTGTCGAACCGGGTGAAGTCGTAGATGCCGTAGAACGGCACGGCCGCCTGCACGCGGGTGTCGACGTCTTCGAAGCCCGGCTGGAATTGCGGGTCGTTTGGGGTGAGCGCGGCCAGCGACGACAAATGGCCGCCGGCCGAGCCGCCGGTGATGGCGATGAAGTCGGGGTCGCCGCCGTACTCGGCGATGTGTTGCTTGACCCAGGCGAGGGCGCGCTTGACGTCGACGATGTGGTCGGGCCAGGTATTGCGCGGGCTGTGCCGGTAGTTGATCGCCACGCAGATCCAGCCGAGTTCGGCGAGGTGGCTCATCAGCGGATGCGCTTGTCCGCGTTTGTTTCCCGTCGTCCAGGCGCCGCCGGGGATCTGGAACAGCACCGGGGCCTTGCCGGCCGGATCGAGGTCGGGGCGCCGCCAGATGTCCAGGCGGTTGGCGCCGCCGAATTCGCCGTAGCTGATGTTGGAGTCGTGGGCGTAGTCGCGGTAGATCCGCAGCATCCGTAGGAGTCCGGGCGTCTTGGCGGTGCCGCTGCCGCTCGGCCGGCGCCACAGGCTCGCCGACTCGGTGAGCCGGTCGGCTCCCAGCCCGCTGTCCAACGCCTCGGTCAGCGGCACGTTGGCGCGATGGCCGGCGCGGCTCAGGTTGAGCAGGCCGAGCGCCGAGAGCCCGGCGACCAACCATGCCGTGATGCGCACGGGCCGCGTCAGGCGCCGTGCCGTCAGGGCCAGCCCGCCGAGCTGGCTGACCAGCGTCTGCAGCGGCAACTCGGTGACGATGAGCCCGACCATCCACGAGTACAGCGACGGGTAGCCGCCGCGCGCCAGGGGGCGGTAGGCGTTGAGTGTGGACGCCGCGGTCACCGCGGTGACCGCTAGCGACCCGACTTGCCGGGTGAGGTGGATGATTCGAGCTGTCCGCATTGCCTCACCTTACGAAACGGGTGGATTCGTCTCGGATTAGCGGGCTACGACGCCTCTGCCCTGCTCTCGAGGTTCTTCACCGGGGCGGGGTCGTTCTCGGTCAGCCCGACCTTCGCGGCTCCGCCGGGCGAGCCGAGCTCGGCGAAGAAGTCGGCGTTGATCTGCAGGTATCCGCTGTGCTCGTCGGGCAGGTCGTCCTCGTAGAAGATCGACTCGACCGGGCACACCGGCTCGCAGGCGCCGCAGTCCACGCACTCGTCGGGGTGGATGTAGAGCATCCGGGCGCCCTCGTAGATGCAGTCGACGGGGCATTCCTCGATGCATGCCTTGTCTTTGATGTCGACGCAGGGTTCGGCGATCACGTAGGCCACGAATGTTGTCCTTCCGTCTGGCTAGCGGGGTCAGCCGGCTGCGGGCCGCAGCAACTCGGTCAGGCTGGCTAATTTAGCGCGGCGGCATCCGCGCGGCTCACCGCCCCTTTCGGGCGGCAATGTTTCCCATGCTTCCGGCCCGCGCCGGGCGTGAGTAGAGGTTTGGCGTTGTGGTGTCACAAGCTATAGTTGTGGTCACACGATTTGATTGTGAGCGCTGCACCATGCCACTCAGCCCGCGGCTGCCCGAACTGGCCTCGTTCGAGGCGTTTTTGGCGATCGCCGAGACGGGCAGCCTCGGCCGGGCCGCGCGCGAGCTGGGGCTGACCCAGCAGGCGATCTCCCGGCGCCTGGCCACCATGGAGGCCCAGATCGGCGTCACCCTGGCCGTCCGGACCACGCGCGGCTCCCAACTGACGCCCGCGGGCCTGATCGTCGCGGACTGGGCGACCCGCCTGCTCGACGTCGCCCACGAGGTCGACGCCGGGCTGGGCTCGCTGCGCAAGGAAGGCCGCGAACGCATCCGGGTGTCGGCCAGCCAGACGATCTCCGAGCAACTCATGCCGCACTGGTTGCTGTCCCTGCAGGCCGATGCGGCGCGGCGCGGCGACACCGCGCCGCAGGTCATCCTGACCGCCACCAACAGTGACCACGCGATCGCCTCGGTGCGCGACGGCACCGCCGACCTCGGGTTCGTCGAAAACCCCGGCACACCAAAGGGTTTGGGCAGCTGCGTGGTGGGGGAGGACGAGCTGGTGATCGTCGTCCCGCCGGACCACAAGTGGGCCCGACGGTCGCGGATCGTGACCGCGCGCGAACTCGCGCAGACGCCGTTGGTGTCCCGCGAACTCCATTCCGGCATCCGCGATTCGCTGGCGGCGGCGCTGCGCCAGGTGCTCGGGGAGGACATGCAGCAAGCCGCACCCGTGCTGGAGTTGACGTCGTCGGCGGCGATGCGCGCCGCCGTCCTGGCCGGCGCGGGCCCGGCGGCGATGAGCCGGCTGGCGGTGGCCGACGACCTGGCGGTCGGGCGTCTGCACGCGGTCCACATCCCAAAGCTGGATCTGCGCCGCAAGTTTCGGGCCATCTGGGTCGGCGGGCGTACTCCGCCGGCCGGGGCGATCCGCGACCTGTTGAGTCACATCATCAACCGCACGACGGCGTAGGACGCTCGGCGAGCGTGGAGTTGTGGCGGCGTTTGCGGGCGTTTTGCCTCAACAACTCGACGTTCGGCGGGAAGAAGGAGAGAGGCAGGGCTTACGCCGCGGCGTTGGCGGCCAGCGCCTCGTCGTAGCGGTCGAGCACGGTCTCGGCCACCAGCGGGTGCGCGCCCAGCGGGGAGGCCATCCGAATGCCGTTGTCCCGGGCGAAGGTTGACACGCCGTCGGTGATGAATCCCGGCGCCAAGAACCACGGCGCGATCACCAGCCGGCGCGCGCCGCGGCGGCGCAACTGGTCGGCGGCCCGGGCCACCGACGCCTCGGGCCGGGTGGCGAACGCCGTTGCGGCGCCGGCCCATCGGGTGCCGGCGGCCAGCCGCGACGCCACCTTCGCGGTGCGGGCATTGGCGGCCAGGTTCGACGAGCCGATCGCGACGACCAGCACCCCGAGATCGTCGTCGAGGGGCGACACGCCGATCTCGGTCAGACGCTCACGCAGGACGGTGACCAGGCGGTCGTCCTCGCCGAGCACGTCGGCCTGCCGGATGCCCTGGGCGCCGGCGCGGGCGATCTGTTCGGGGATGTCCAGGCGTGCGTGATACGCGCTGGCCAGCAGCAACGGGGCCACGACGGCGTGGCGGCTATCGGGCAGGCCGGCCAGCACGTCGACGAAGTTCGGGGCGTTGAGCTCGAGGAACGCCAGCCGTACGTCGAGGTCCGGCCGCATCCGCCTCAGGCGGTCGGCCACGGCTTCGGCGTTGGCACCCGACCGGGGGTCGCGGCTGCCGTGCGCGGTGAGGACGAGCGTGCTCACCGCAGGTCGTCCTCCTCGGCGCGCAGCGCCCAGGACGCGAAAGCCTCTCCGCTGTCGCGCTTTTCGAGGTACTTGCGGGTCACCCGGTCGATGTAGTCGCCCAGCTCGGCGCTGGTGACCTTGTGCTGGCGCAGTTTTCGGCCGAAGCCGCTCTGCTCGCCCAGGCCGCCGCCCAGATGCACCTGGAAGCCCTCGACCGAATTGCCGTCACCGTCGTCGATCCACTGGCCCTTGAACCCGATGTCGGCGACCTGGATTCGGGCGCACGAGTTCGGGCAGCCGTTGAGGTGCACGCTGATCGGCGCGTCCAGCCGCGACTCGACGTCGGCCAGGCGCTGCTCGAGCTCGGGCACCAAAGTCTGGGTGCGCACCCGGGTTTCGGCGAACGACAGCTTGCAGTACTCGATGCCGGTGCACGCCATGGTGTTCTTGCGCCACGACGACGGCCGCGACGGCAGCCCGAGCGCGTCGAGGCCCGCGACCAGTTCGTCGACCTTGTCGTCGGCGACGTCGAGGATGACCAGCTTTTGGAACGGGGTCCACCGCGCCCGGTCGGAGCCGGCCTTTTCCATCAGGTCGGCCACGGCCGACAGGGTGCTGCCCGACACCCGCCCGGCGATCGGCGCGACGCCAACGGCGTTGAGGCCGTTCTTGATTCGCTGCACGCCGACGTGGTCGATCGTGTGCTTGACGGGCGTGGGGGCCGGGCCGTCGATCAGCCGGCGGTTGAGGTATTCCTCTTCGAGGACTTCACGGAATTTCTCGACGCCCCAGTCCTTGACCAGGAACTTCAGCCGGGCCTTGGCGCGCAGCCGGCGGTAGCCGTAGTCGCGGAACAGCTGGGTGACGGCCTCCCAGACGTCGGGCACCTCGTTCAGCGGAACCCAGACGCCGAGCCGCTGGGCCAGCATCGGGTTGGTCGACAGACCGCCGCCCACCCACAGGTCCAGGCCGGGCCCGTGTTCTGGGTGGTGGACGCCGACGAACGCGATGTCGTGCGTCTCGTGGGAGACGTCCTGCAGACCGGAGACCGCGGTCTTGTACTTGCGCGGCAGGTTGGCGTACTCGGGGTTGTTCAGCGAGCGGCGGACGATCTCGTCGATCGCTGGCGAGGGGTCGAGCACCTCATCGAGCGAGTCGCCGGCCAGCGGCGAACCGTGGATGCCGCGCGGGCAGTCGCCGCAGGCCTCGGTGGTCTGCAGCCCGACGGAGTCGAGCCGCCGCCAGATCTCGGGGACGTCCTCGATGCGGACCCAGTGCAGTTGCAGGTTTTCGCGGTCGCTGATGTCGGCGGTGTCGCGGGCGAATTCGGTCGAAATCTGGCCCAGCGTGCGCATCGTGTGCGCCGCCATCGCCTTGCCGTCCGAGCGGACCCGCATCATGAAGTACTTGGCTTCGATCTTGTCGGTGTTCTCGTCGCCGGTCCAGCTGCCGTCGTAGCCCTGCTCGCGCTGGGTGTAGAGGCCCATCCAGCGGAACCGTCCGCGCAGGTCGGACTTGTCGATGCTGTCGAAGCCCTGCTTGGAGTAGACGTTGATGATGCGGTCGCGGACGTTCAGCGGACCGTCGTCGTTCTTGATCTTCTCGGTTTCGTTGAGGGGTTCGCGATCCCCCAGCGCCCACTGACCCTCGTTGCGGGTCTTGACGGGACGTGCGGTGGTCATATGCGTTGCTCCTTCGCGAACTTCGTCGCGGCGGCTCAGATTGGCGGCGTGCGGCCGGAGGCGGGCTGCGGGCCTTCTCGGCTACCGGGCATTCGCGATGATGTTGGGTCTGTGGGCACCCGCAGGTTCGTCATTGGACCCACGGGGCGCGATTTCCATAGTGCACGAGTCGCGCCGGCGTCAGTAGAGGTCACATGTTGTGAGGGCACAACCTCGCGTTGTGTGCGCTGCTTCACGGCGTTGCCTTGGCGGCCAGAGGGATTGGCCGGACTCACAGTAGTGTGGCCGCTTATGAGCTCCTCCGACATCCATGACGTGATCATTATTGGTTCGGGTCCTGCTGGGTATACCGCGGCGTTGTATGCGGCGCGGGCGCAGTTGGCGCCGGTGGTGTTTGAGGGGACGTCGTTTGGTGGGGCGTTGATGACGACCACCGAGGTGGAGAATTATCCGGGTTTTCGTGACGGGATCATGGGTCCGGAGTTGATGGATCAGATGCGTGAGCAGGCGTTGCGGTTCGGTGCTGATCTGCGCATGGAAGACGTCGAATCGGTGTCGCTGGAGGGTGCGGTGAAGTCGGTGACCACCAGCGAGGGAGACACCGTGCGCGGACGGGCGGTGATTTTGGCGATGGGGGCGGCCGCCCGGTATTTGGGGGTGCCCGGTGAGCAGGAGTTGCTGGGGCGTGGGGTGAGCTCGTGTGCGACCTGTGATGGGTTCTTTTTCAAGGATCAAGACATCGCGGTGATCGGTGGTGGGGATTCGGCGATGGAGGAGGCCACGTTTTTGACCCGGTTTGCCCGCAGTGTGACGTTGGTGCATCGCCGTGAGGAGTTCCGGGCGTCGCGGATCATGTTGGAGCGGGCCCGGGCCAACGACAAGATCACCTTCCTGACCAATAAGGCGGTTGAGGCGGTCGAGGGTGCCGAGACGGTGACGGGGTTGCGGTTGCGTGACACGGTGAGCGGTGCGGAGTCGACGTTGGCGGTGAGCGGGGTGTTCGTGGCGATCGGGCATGACCCGCGTTCGGAGTTGGTGCGCGAGGTGCTCGAGACCGACGCGGACGGGTATGTGTTGGTGCGTGGCCGCACCACCAGTACCTCGATCGAGGGGGTGTTCGCCGCCGGGGATCTGGTGGATCGCACCTACCGCCAAGCCGTGACCGCCGCCGGCAGCGGCTGTTCGGCCGCCATCGACGCCGAACGCTGGCTCGCCGACCACGAGGAAACCGACGTGGACGCGTCCGTGACGCCGGCTATCGGTCGAGAACCGTTGCGTAACTGAGGTTTAGACGGGAAGTTTGGCGGAAGTCGTTCTGCGACCGCCGAGTTGGGCCGGCAGCCGGGTGTATCCGTGCAAGTTGATCAGCCCTCGCGGTTGTGGGGGAGCCGTCAGGCGCAGATCGGCAAAACTCTCGAACAGTGCGCGCAGGGCGGTCGTTCCCTCGATGCGGGCCAGGGCGGCACCGAGGCAGGCGTGGATGCCGGATGCGAACGCGAGGTGGTCGCGCGCGTTGGCCCGGGTGATATCGAAAGTCGTTGGATCGATGAACACCTTCGGGTCGCGGTTGGCGCCGCCGAGGAACAGTCCGACCATGTCGCCCGACGCGATGTGGGCCCCGGCGATTTCGACGTCGCAGTTCGGGGTGCGCGCGGTCATCTGAACCGGACTGGCGAACCGCAGGATCTCCTCGACCGCGGAGGGCCAAAGGTCCGGATTGTCGTGCAGCAGCGCCAACTGCTCGGGGTGCTGCAGCAACAGCACGATGCCGTTGCCGATCAGGTTCACCGTCGTCTCGAAGCCCGCGCCGACGATCAGCGCGGCGTTGGCGGTGAGTTCGCGATCGGTCAGCGAGCCGTCGGCGGCCATGCGGCCGAACGGATTGTCGCTCTTCTGGCCGGCGCGCAGTCTGTGGAGGTGCTCGAGCAGGTAATCGTCGGCGCCGCGCAGCCCGTCGATGGCGTCGCGGTAGGTCTTCCAGTCGATCCCGATATCCAGCAACGGGGAACCGCTGCGGCCCCACCCCAGCATGCGCGGATACGAATCAGGCGGCAGGCCAAGGATTTCGGCGATAATAGCGACCGGCAGTTGCATCGCGAAGTCGGCGATCAAATCGGGCTGCGGTGTGGCGGCGATGCGCTCGATCAACTCCATCGTCACTTCGGCGACCCGGGTGTCCAGTGAGTCGATCGCGCGCGGGGTGAAGCTTTGTGCCACCAGTTGCCGGTAGCGGGTGTGATCGGGCGGATTCACGATCACCATCGCGGGTGGTTCGACCGGGTTGGCCACGCCGGGGTCGGTTTTGGCGATGAGCGCCTTCAGCGGGCGGGGCAATTCCATCTCGCTGGGCGCGGTGACACCAAAGCGCTTGTCCCGCAGAATTTGTCGACACACGGCATGGTCGACACTGGCCCACACGTACGGGGAGCGCACCACGGGTCCGCGCGCCCGGATCTGCTCCATCAGGGCATAGCGGTCATCGGCCGTTCCGCTGCGCAGCAGCCGCGCCAGGGGGTCGCCGCGGCGGGCCTGAACGGCGAAGTACGCCCGCGGCACGCCGTGCATGGCCGTCCACCGGGCCCTGAGTCCGACACGCATACGGATCCCTCCCGGAACCTCAACTCCGCTTGCACCCTGCGATACAATGAGACCCTAAATGTCTCGCCTGTTCCGATCGCTACGATACGACGACCGCGACGAGCGGGCAAGGAGGGATGCGTGACCTCGACGCGAACGGCGGAGTTCGTGCGGCGACTCACCGAGCCCGATCCCGTCGTGCTTGCGCAGGTCGACAACCCCGACGAGATCACCGCCCGCATCCTGGCCGCCACCGCCGAACAGGCCGAGCTGGTGGGGATGCGCCGGACCACCATGGAAGATGTCGCGCGGCGCAGCGGCGTCGGGCGCGCCACCCTGTATCGGCGGTTCCCGACCAAGGCGGCGCTCGTCGATGCCGTCGTGCTGGCCGAGGCGCGCCGCTTCCTCGAGGGCGACGCGCAGGCCTGGGCGCGTGGCACGACACTCGAAGAGCGCATGGTCTACAGCACGCTGTTCTCGGTGACGTTCATGCGCGAACACGCCTTGCTCAAGAAGCTGCTCCGCACCGAGCCCGAAACGATTCTGCCCAGCCTGACTATCGACGCGGGCGCCATTCTCGACTTCGCCACCGAGCACGCCATGGGGCTGCTGCGCGCCGCGCTCTACGGTACGTCGAAAACCACGGCGGCCCAGGAGCGCCACCTGCGCACCGTCGCCGAACTGCATACCCGGCTGACGCTGTCATTCATCGTCACCCCGCACACCGGCATCAACCTGGCCACCATTGACGACACCCGCACCTACGTGCGCAACTACCTGATGCCGATGGTCACCGGGCCGAGCTAGTCGGCTGTCGGTGGCGGGTGAGTCACATGCGCCACTTTCGTCTCTCCGCGAGGTGGCACTTCGTATGGGCGTCCGGACCGCGGTGGCACCGGAATACCGCCCGGCGTCGCACCGGAATACCGCCCCGCGTCGGCCCCGGATCACCGGCCCGCGACGTCCCGAGGTCGTCTAACCCCGCGGCGTGAGATGGGCGGTGACGATCGGGGTGACCCGCGCGACGAGTTCGTCCACTGGAGCGGACGCGATCGGTTCGACCTGCAGGACGTGGCGCAAGTAGGCGATGCCTAGGAGTTGGCCCATGGCCAGATCGACACGCAGTTGTGCATCCGATCCCGTCAGCAGTTTGGCCATCTGCGGATACAGCTGGCCCTGAATGAACTGACGCACCAGGGCGGCCGACTCGTCGTGGGTGGCGGCGCCCCGCAGGATTGCCAGTAGGGAAGCGCGCGAGTCCGGCCGCTCCCATGCTTCGAAGAACACCCGCGTCAGGCGCGCGCCGATTTCCTCGCGATCGCCATCGGCGATGTGCGCGCTGATCTCGGCCGGGTCGAACGGCCACCCCATCGTGGACCGGAATAGCTCGGCCTTGCTGCCGAAATAGTGCCGGATCAGCGCCGGGTCGACTCCGGCGCCGGCGGCGATGTCGCGGACCGAGGTCTTGTCGTATCCCGACTCGGCGAACAGCCGTCGAGCGGTCGCCACGATGTCGTTCCGGGTGTCGGGGTTGCCCGGGCGTCGTCCAATGGGGGGCACAATCCAGAAATTCTACAGCCGTTGACTTCCGAATGCTGCAGCGTTAACCTGGATCCATAAATTCCCCAAGTGAGGAGTTAAGGAGATGCCAGCACCGCGATGGGTTGCCCGGGCCAACAAGATCGGCCTCAATCGGTTCACCAAGTACATCGCCCCGTGGGCGCCGGGATGGGCAATCGTCGTCCATCGCGGACGTAAATCGGGGCGCACCTTCCGCACCCCGCTGTGGGCTTTCCGCCGCCGCAACGGATTTGTGATCGCGCTGACTTACGGTCCCGAAACCGATTGGGTGCGCAACGTTCTCGCCGCGGGGGGCTGCGAACTGCAGACCCGGCGCCGGCGGTATCAGCTCGGCGCCCCGGTCGTGTTCCGCGACGAGGACGCGACCGACATGCCGGCGTTCATCCGGTTCATGCTGCGCAAGGTGATCAAGGCGCCGGAGTTCCTCCGCCTCGACATCGTGAGCCAATTAGCAACGGCGCGTTGACGATGGACCTGCCGAGCAGCCCGCTGGGGGAGCTGGATCCGCAATTCGAGAAGCTCGGACTGGAGGTGGCCGCGTTCACGTTCGGGCTGCCGGGAACGAGCGTCCGCGAAAAGCTGCTGCAGACCCTGACGCTCGACATCTGCCGCGCCCATCTGGGCCTGGCCTTCCGGATGCACGTCACGGCGGCGACGATGCACGGTGTTACCTACGCCGAATTGTTGGCCGCGATCCGGTTCGTCGCCCCGTACTCGGGTTATCCCGCGGCGGCAGACGCGCTGGCCCGTCTCACCGAGATCGCGGCCGAGATCGAGTTGGACACAAGCGATCTCGGTGAGCAACCGGGGCCCGGCGCGGTGAACGACGCCGCGGGGCGCCTCGATATCGCCGACGAATGGACCGGCGAATTCGTCGACTGGCAGCTATCCCGGGCGTGGTCGGAGGACCTGCTGAGCAGGCGCGAGCGCGCCATCATGGCGCTGACCTCCGATGTCGGCCAGCAGGATCTCGACGAGTCGCTGCGCCGCCACGTCGAACTCGCGCTCGACGCCGGTCTCAGCGCCGACGACGTCCGTGACGTGATTCGCTTCTGCGCGGAGTATGGCATCGGGCGCGCCGCGGCGGCCCTGCGGGCGCTTGACGACGTGCTAGTCGGCTAGGGCGTCTGGCGGATTACGCGTCGCCCGAAGCGAATACGACGTCGGGGTTGAGGATCCCGGCCGGGTCGAAGCCGGCCTTGATGCGGCGCATCAGGTCAACCTTGACGGGATCCTCGAGTTCGACGAAGTACGGGGCCTTGGCGCGGCCGAGGCCGTGCTCGCCGGAGATCGCCCCACCCAATTCCATTGCCAGCGCGAAGATGTCGGTCAGCAGCTTCTTCCGCGTCGCGGGGTCCGGGCAGAAGATGGCCAGGTGCACGTTGCCGTCGCCGGCATGCCCGCAGCCGGCCGCGGCGCCGCCGGCCGCCGTCGCCAATTCGCGCGCGGCGGACAGGAACTTCGGCATCGCGCCACGCGGCACAACGGCATCGATGAGGTCGTCGGCGCCCACCGCCTTGAGCGTCCAAAACGCCTTCTCGCGGGCCTCGATCAGCTTGCGCGCCGCGCCGCCGTCGAGCACATAGGCGTCGACGGCACCCAGCTCGGCGAGCAGCTCACCCGTCGTCTCGACATCCTCGTCCAGCCGATCCACGGTCCGGTTCTCAAGCGCCACAACGAGATAGGCCTGGCAGCTGTCGCGGACGTCGTCGGGAACACCGAGCTCCAGGTTCTGGGTATGGACCAGCGCGGCCATCGTCACGTTGTCGATGTATTCCAGGATGTAGGGCGCCAGGCCGCTGGCGAGGATCTTCGGCACCGCCTGCATGACCTGGTCGAAGTCAGCGAACGGCGCGAGCACGGTGGCGGTGTGGTCCAGGCGCGGATGCAGCTTGACGATCACCTCGGTGGCCAGCGCCAGGGTGCCCTCGGAGCCGACGATGAGCTGGGTCAGGTCGTAGCCGGTGGAGACCTTGGCGATCTTGCCGCCGGTGCGGATGATCTCGCCGGTGGGCAGTGCCGCCTGCAAGCCGAGCACGTTGTGGCGGGCGACGCCGTATTTGACCGCGCGCATGCCGCCGGCGTTGGTGCCGACGTTGCCGCCGACGCTGGACGACAGCTCGCCGGGGTGGACCATGTACCGCAGCCCCGTGCCGGCGGTCGCGGCGTCCAGTTCGGTGAGCGTCACGCCGGGCTGGACGACGGCGACCTGGTTGGTGACGTCGACTTCGAGCACGGCGTTCATGCGCTCGAACGAGATCAGCAGGCCGTCGGCGCGGGGGATCGCCGCGCCCGACAGGCCGGTTCCCGAGCCGCGGGCCGTCACCGGCACGTGGTTTTCCGTGGCGGCCCTGAGCAGTTGTGCCACCTCGTCGGCGGTCGCGGGCTTGGCCAGGTACGCGGGTCGTTGCGGGGGCTTGGTCAGCACCTCGTCGTGTGCGTAGTCGTCGGAGATGGCGTCGCCCGTTAGGATGTGGTGCGCGCCGACGATCGTCGCGAACCGCGTTGTCATGTCGGTCATCGAAGGCCCACCTTCTCCCGTCGGACAGCCACTCACTGTATCGGGGTGTGGGGGACGGCGGCGCACCGTAGTTGCGGGCGGCGCTGCCGCGCGGTTGCGACACGCGTGAGCCTGCGCACGTTATGTCGACGCCCGATTCGGGAACACGCGGGCTGGACTGTCTTCGACGTTGCGAAAGGATTGCGCAGTGGCCTCCTCGTCCCGCGGTTCGCGGCTCGGTACCCGGTTCGGGCCGTACGAGCTGCGATCACTGATCGGTGCCGGGGGACTGGGCGAGGTCTATCGGGCCTACGACACGGTTAAGGACCGGATGGTCGCGCTCAAGCTGTTACGTGGCGAGACGGCCGCGGACCCTGGCTTCCAGCAACGCCTTTGGCGCGAATGCCGCAAGGTGACGCGACTGCAGGAGCCCCACATCCTGCCGCTGCATGACTTCGGCGAGATCGACGGGGTGCCGTTCATCGACATGCATCTGGTCGACGACGGGGGCAGCCTCAAGGACCTGCTGCGCGAGCAGGGCGCGCTGGAGCCCTCGCGCGCGGCATCGATCACCGCCCAGGTGGCGCGCGCCCTGGACGCCGCCCACGCCGCCGGGCTGGTGCACCTCGACGTCAAACCCGAAAACATCCTGCTCACCCACGATCACTTCACCTACCTGGCCGACTTCGGCATCGCCGAAGCCGCCGGGGACGAGTCCCTTTCGCGCACCTACATGGCACCCGAGCGATTCACCACCGGACGCATCGGGTCGCAGACCGACGTCTACTCCTTGGCATGTGTGCTCTACGAGTGCCTCACCGGGCAGCCGCCGTTCGAGGCCGAGGACGCGGGGGAGCTGAAGAGCGCGCACCTGCTGTCGCCGGCGCCGAGGCCCAGCATCATGCGCCGCGGCGTCGGCCGGGACTACGACGACATCATCACCCGAGGCATGGCCAAACAGCGCACGGCGCGATTTGATTCGGCCGGCGCATTGGCCCGGGCCGCCAGCGAAGCGGTGTTCGCGGCGTACGAGCCGGTTTCCGTTGGGGCCGGCCAGCTCCCGCTCCCGCGCACCCGTCCGTTCCCGGCGGTCGCGCTTCCGGATACCGGCCCGGGCGACGACGCACCCGCGCCGGCCCGGCCGGCGCGCCGACTGATGGTAGGCCACGCGCCGCTCGTGGTGACCGCGGTGGCGACGGTGCTGTTGATCGCCGGGCTGGTGTTGTCGGTGAAATCCGTTGTCGGCACTCATCACAACAGTTCGGCCTCGCCGGGGCCATCGTCAGCGCGAGCGGCCGCACCTCCCGCGCCGTCTAGCTCACCGCCGCCGCTGACGCCGACGTTGTCGCGTCCGGTGAAGGGCGCCGACGGGCTGGGGTTCGTCGGTGAGACGGCCCGCTGCGACCCGGGCAACCCGCCGGCCGCCGTGGTGCGCACCGCCAAATCGCTGGCGGTGGTGTGCCAAAACCTCAGCGGGACTTACTACTACCGCGGCGAGCGGATTCGCGATGGCGCCCACATCGAGCTTTCCAACGCCAAGCCCGTCGAGGACGGATTCGACGTCACCAATCCGGTCGACGGCGTCGTCTACGAGGTCCGCCCGCACCGGCTGCGGATCATCAGCTACGGGCACGTCGATTCGTCGGAATCCGTGCTGCAATACGCGACGGCGTCGTAATCACCGGGAAGCCAACGTCTTGGGCGTACCCCGCCAACGCGGCGGGTGGCGTCGTGAGCCACATGCCTTTCGAACCCGCTAGCGGATGTGATAGCGGTTTGCGCACGATCCCGGTGCAAGCACGGCCGAAAGCGCTGGTTGCCAACGGCTTTGCTTCAGCCGCGGCATCGATACGGCGTGGCTGGCGAGTCCGATTCCCGCGCCGAGGATGGGCCAGATCGGCCAGAAGTAGGTGGCGTCGGTCGTCAGGGCGACGGCCGTCCAGACGGCGAGCACGATGACGACCATGGCGAGGTACGCGGCGAGGTGGGCGCGCAGTCCGCGACGGGCCGCGGCGACGCGGGCGGCGCGCCGGCGGGGGTCGTGACGCCGGATGCGATCGAGGGGCAGGTCGGCGAGGAGTCCGCGGAGTTCGTGGTCGGTCTGCGTCTGGAAAGTGGCTTGTAGCCGTCGGTCGTACTCGTCGATCTGCAGGTAGCCCTGGGCGAGGGCCTGGCCGAGGAGGTCGGCGGTCTTCTCCCGGTCGCGGGTGCCGGCGAGCGTGGATGTGGTGTCAAGCAGATTCGTCATGTCGTCTCCTTGGTCGCCGATGTGAATGCCATTAACATAGTCCGTAATGTTAATGTCGTCAACATGGTTGTGAATCGGTCGACCGCGCGCCGGCGGGAGAACTATCACCACGGCGATCTCAAGCGCGCGCTGACCAGCGCCGCCCTGTCGCTGGTGGCCGAGAAGGGGCCGAAGGGCTTCACCCTCACGGAGGCGGCGCGCCGCGCCGGGGTCAGCGCCGCGGCGCCGTACCGGCACTTCGCCGACAAGGCCGAGCTGCTGGCCTCGGTCGCCGAACAGGGATTCCGCGAACTGCACGCCGAGTTGGCCGCGGCGGCCGATCGCGTGTCGGATCCGAAGGCACGGGTGACGGAGCTCGGGCGGGCCTACGTGCGCTGGGCCATCGCCCATCCCGATCACTATCAGGTGATGTTCGGGGCGTCGCTGAAGGCCGAGCAGGGCCTTGCGATAGCCGGCGAGCAGGCGTTCGGGGACCTGCTCGACGCGATCACCCGGTGCCAGGAGGCCGGGATCGTCGCGGCTCAGGATCCCCGCGAGGTGGCCGGGCCGCTCTGGTCGCTGGTGCACGGCATCGCGACGCTTGCGATCGGCGGGCACCTGCAGGCTGTCGGCATCGCCCAGGCTCCCGACGAACTGGTCGACGGCGTTGTGGCGCAAGTGCTTTGAGTGATCACCAAGGTCGTTCTGTTTCCCGGCTGGTTCCGGGGGTGAAGGTGACCGGGAGCTTGCCCAGCCCGGTCATGCTCGGGTTGCCCAGGTATTGGTGGACGTTTTCGACGTCGACCTGATAGTCGGGGATGCGGGCGAGGACGGCCTTGACCATCACTGCCGACATCAGCCGGGCGAGATGCGATCCGATGCAACGGTGCGGGCCGAGGCCGAATGCGACGTGGCGGTTGGGCGCGCGGTCGAGGATGATCTCGTCGGGCCGGTCGAACTCGGTTTCGTCGTGGTTGGCCGAGAGCCAGCTGAGGACGACCCGGTCGTTCTTTCTCAGGCATTGGCCGCCGAGGACGACGTCGTGAGTGACTGTGCGGCTGAGGGTTTGGTTGACCGAGAAGTAGCGCAGGAATTCGTCGGTGGCGGTGCGGTAGAGCTCGGGGTGGTCGATGAGTTGCTGTCGGAGGTCGGGGTGGGTGCCCAGGTGCCTTAGCGTCAGTGCGGTTTGCGAGGTGGTGGTGTCGACGCCGCCGCCGATGAGGTTCCACAGGATGTTGAGCAGCTGCTCGTCGGTGAGGCGATGGCCGTCGAATTCGAATTGCAGCAGGAAGCTGGTCAGGTCGTCTTCGGGGTTGCTGCGTCTGGCCGTGGCGAATTCGATGACTTCTTGCATCATGGCGGGGACTTTGGCGATCGCGTCGGCGTACTCGTCGCTGTCCTGCGGGACGGCCATGACGGAGTGAAAGAGGTTGGCGTACAAGTGCCAATTGTCGTAGGGCAGGCCCATCAACTTCATGGTCAGGATGGCCGGGACCGGGCTGGCGTAGTCGAGCACCAGGTCCATCTGCCCTGTTGTGATGTGTTGGTCGAGGAACCAGTGGGCGGATTGCTCCATGAACGGCCTGAGCTTCTCGACGGCGCCGGGGGTGAAGAACGGGGCTAGCGCGTGCCGGAGGGCTTGGTGGTAAGGGCCGTCGACCTCGCCGATGCCCAGGGCCGGCTGGCCGTCGGGGCGCGGGACGCCCATCTCGCCCTGATAGTCGACGCCGTCGGGGGCGTTGGGTTCGTATTTGTGGGCGAAGGTGTCGCCGTCGCGGGCCGTATGGCTGACGGCGTCATAGCTGCTGACGTACCAGAAGCCGTCGTAGTTCTCGTTCCACGCGACCGGACAGCGTTGCCGCAGTTCGGCATTGACGGCCAGCTCGTTGAGGTTGAACGCGTCGGAATGATGGTCGAAGTCGACGGTGGCGTCGGGCCGGACCTTCGGGCGTGTGACCATCGAAAAGCTCTCCCACGGAAGCGGTCTGCTTAGTTGGCGGTGACGGGCGCTTATTGGTTTATCTTTGCATTATTGCGCTTTTGAGTGGTGTGGAGAAGCGCGGTTGAAGGGCGGTAACGACTGCGTTCGTCAGGGGTCTGACTTGCTGCGGAGGTTGGGTTGAGTAGTCATCGAACGGTTTTCAATCACGTTGGGTTGTGCGTCACGGATCGCGAGCGGTCGCGCCGCTTCTACGAGGGCCTGCTGGGGTTCCAGTTCTGGTGGGAGCTCGACCCGCCCGATGGCGCGACGTCGCAGCTGGTCGGACTGCCCGAGCCGCTCGGCGTGCACGCGACCTATCTGGTGCGGGACGGGTTCGTGCTCGAGCTCATGGACTACTCGAAGCGTCAGGTGCATGTCGGTTCGGAGCGGGTGATGGACCAGATCGGCCTGACGCACATCTCGTTCTCGGTGTCCGATCTTCCCGGAGTGCTGGCTCAGGTGGCCGAGTTCGGGGGATCGGTGGTCGATTCGTCGGTGTCCGCCGGGGCGGCGATGATTCGGGATCCGGACGGGCAGTTGCTCGAGTTGCTTTCGGATGGGTGGTTGGCTGCGTTGCCGCCGCGGCCTTAGGCGGTAGTCCGTTCACCACCGAGGTGCGGCCAGGTTCGTGCGGCAGGGCCATCTTGTCGGTGCCGGATGAGACGGTGTCGCCATGAAGACGATCGCAGTGAAATTGCTTGGTGCGGTGGTGTTAGCGGGTGCCGCGTTGGGCATCTTGGCCTCGGCCCCCGCGCGGGCGTGTCTTATTGACTGTGTAAGGGGTTCGGCCTGAATGGTGGTGGCTGACCACCGGACAGGAGAGTTCCATTGCCGCAATCTGATTCGTCAAGAGATGATGCTGCCGCCCAGTTGGCCGAGTTGTTGCCGCCGGCGGCAGTCGATGCCTTGTTGGCCGACGCTGAAGCGTCTGGCACCCCGATTGATGGCCCCGAGGGGTTGCTCGCGCAGATGACCAAGGCGGTGCTCGAACGCGCTTTGGACGTCGAAATCGCCGATCACCTGGGCTATGAGCACGGCGATCCGGCAGGGCATGGCTCGGGCAATTCCCGTAACGGCCATGGCCGCAAAACCGTGTTGACCACGGCCGGGCCGGTCGAGCTGGAAGTGCCCCGTGACCGCAACGCCACGTTTAGCCCGGCGATCGTGCCCAAGCGCAAACGCCGCCTGGGCCAGGTTGAGGACATGATCTTGTCGCTGTATGCCCGGGGCATGTCGACGCGCGATATCACCGAGCACCTCGGCGAGGTCTATGGCGCCCGCGTGTCGGCGGCCACGATTTCGCGGGTCACCGACGTGGTCACCGAGGAGATCGCCGCCTGGCAATCCCGGCCGGTCGATCCGGTGTATCCGATCTTGTATATCGACGCGATCCGCATCAAGATCCGCGACGGCGGCGTGGTGGCCAACAAGGCCGCCCACGTGGTCATCGGCGTCGATGTCGAGGGAATCAAGCAGGTCCTGGGCATCTGGATCCAGCAGAGCGAGGGCGCCAAATTCTGGCACGGGGTGCTCACCGAACTGCGCAATCGCGGGTGCCGCGATGCGCTGTTCGTGTGTTGCGACGGGTTGGCCGGCCTGCCCGAATCGATCGCAGCGGTCTGGCCGGCCGCGGTGATCCAGACCTGCGTGGTGCATCTGCTGCGCTCCTCGATGCGTTATGCCTCCTACGCCGACCGCCGCAAGATGGCCACCGCGCTGCGTCCGATCTACACCGCACCCACCGAAGAGGCCGCCAAACTGGCCCTCGAGGAGTTCCGCGCCCAGTGGCGCACCAAATCCCCCGGAGCCATCGCTGTCTGGGATCGGGCCTGGGCTGAGTTCGTGCCTTTCCTGGCATTCCCGGTCGAGATCCGCAAGATCATCTACACCACCAACGCCATCGAATCGCTGAACTACCAGCTGCGCAAAGTCACCAAGGCCCGCGGCTCGTTCCCCTCAGACGCCGCAGCAATGAAGCTGCTGTATTTGGCCATCCGCAACATCAACCAGAAACGAGGATCAACACACGGACCAGGCACCTACCGCTGGACCGAAGCACTGAACACCTTCGCCATCCAATTCCCCGACCGACTCCCACTATGACCCAAAGATAAACGGCTGCAACACCTTACACAGTTATCTTGACAAGCCCCCCCGCGCACGCCGATCCGCCGTGCGCCCGGTTCAACACCTGCCAGTACATGCCGAACCCGTACAACGATGGTCCGCTGATGCCGACGTGGGACGTCCCCGGAACCTACGGCGGCTGGACGAACCTTCCGGTGATGTGCAATCCCGCTGTGTATCGGTGCGAGCAATACATTCCGACGCGGTAGTCGAGGGGGCCCGTTTGCGGGGATATCGCGCCTCGACTAGGGGCTGACCACGCCGGCATCCCCGTCAGCGTGGAAATTCCGCGGGCTTCACGCCGACGTGCCGCCCTCACCTGAGGGCGTTATCCGCGTCGACGACGCCCACCGGTTGTCGGTATCAATGTCAGACAATCCTGCCACGCTCCTCCCGTGCCCACACACTCGCTGCTAGAACTGACCGTGTCTGTAAGGGACGTCGACGAGTCCGCGGCGTTCTACCGCGCTATAGGCAGCACACTGTTCAACGACGGCCAACCCGGCCGACCACATCTCGTCGACGGCCTGATAGGCAGGACGGGTCCCGTTCTCCAGCTTTACCTTTCGGTTGAAAGACCAATCACCAAGGTGCAGCTAGGATTTCGCGTGACCCATTTCGGTGCAGTCGCAGCGGCTCACGCGCCTTGGCGTCGAGTACGAGATCTCCGGTGTGAGGCGGCTCCGGACCACCGACTCGAACGGCAACCGGGTGCATTTGACCGACGTGATCCGAATGCGGCAGAGAATCTGGCAGCACCGAGGTGAGGCGATGAGGAACAATTGACCTACTTACAGCGGCCGACAGTCCGAGCGATCCGCGCAGCTCTCGAGGAAGTGCCAGGGGCGATGCGCGCGGAACCATCCCCTGAAGATGTAGACACAGCCCACGACCCTGCAAGCGAAATCCCGATCTGGGATCCCGACGACACCTTGTCGACGCTTGAATTCACTGGTGTGCCGCCTGACGGCGAACCCAACGATTGCATGAGTGACGAGCCGGCCGTCATCTTTGAAGTGCCGCCGAGTGTGACCGATGTCGACATCCTGAGAGTGCTTGGTCAGGAGCGAATCGCCACTCTCCAGAAATTGACTCAGATTCGCGGCGTCGATGCTCTGGGCTGGTATGTCACCTTCCACCAGCGGAAGTTCCAAATCGGCATTCACATACCGGTCGAAGGCATCCTTTGGCTAGTGGCTAATGTGCTGCAAGCGGTTGACGCGGACGTCGGGCGGAAGATCGAACTTGCCTTCCACGCTATTCTTCGGCATGAGCTATTCCACTTCGCCGCGGACTGCATGACGGCAAATTGGGAATTGGGACGGGTGTCGAGGTTTACTGGGCTTCCCGCGTTCACCGAAACGAAGCCGGGTATATCGAGCTCGAGGAAGGCCTTGCGAATGCCTATATGCTTCGGGGCTTCAGGCACCCCTCGCGGATGTTGGCAAGCGCCCCAGGCGTGTACGCAGCCTTGAAGGGGTTTTGTGAACGACAGCCCGACGGTTACCGGGATGGTCCGCAATATGCGAAGTCGCGTAGTGCTTACTTGCGTGAGTGCAGTTATCTATCGGACAACTATTACCAAGTTTCGGCCGCTGCATGGCACGTTCCGCATGCCTTCGATACCGTGATGTTGTACCCCAACCCGAGCCGGATCGACTGGTCGCGGTGTCCGATCATTCTGATTGATGATCATAAATTTTTGGAGCAGCTCGGAATCAGCGTCTCGTACTTCCGGTCGGTTCCCGAGCTGCACGAAACGGCCAGGTTCCAGCGGGCTCTTGTCAAGCTGGACAGGCGATTGCAGGAACCCTGGCTGATGACAAAGCGGGATCTCGCGCGATCAACTTCATTGAAGAGCCTCGATTTCAAGCAATGGAAGAAAGGTGGAAAAGACTGTTATTCGGTCCGGGTAAAGGGAAGTTTTCGCGCTCACGTTCGCTACGACCGGGGCAAGGCAGTGTGGTTCGCTGAGGCAATCGGAGACCACAAGGCCATGGGGCATGGCTAAATCAGGCTCACGGCGTCTGGCTAAGGCGCCGCTCGTGCAACCTCAACCTCGTGCTCATGAGCTCTCGAAGCGCCTACAAATCCTGGAGGGCGTCTACCGACAGTGCCACAGCCTACTTGGCGCATCGCCTACCTGGGCGATGGCAGGGTTGCATATTCCATCTGCGTGGCCGCTGGGAGCTTCCTAATGTCAATCCCCGAAATCATAGCCGTGGCTTTGCCTAGTATCGGGTTGGCGGATCCAAGCTGTAAGGGGGCGAACCGTGACTGAAGCGATCGAGAATCCGATCCTGAATTCGCCCTACGTACAGCCGGACCGCTACTACGAGGTCGGCCCCAAGGGCCCGACCGGCGAAATCCGACTTGGTCGCCGCCCCAGTGAGTCGTTCATCCCGATCGCCATGTCCAAGAAAGGAAAGGATGGAAGCAGCCAGACCGAGTTCGACTTTGACGCCACTGGCGAGCGTCGGGAGCGAAACACTTTAATCAACGATTTGCGCCGTGATGTCGAGCGCTGGCGCAGGGGCGCGCAGTACCCCGGCGTCACCTCGATCAGCCGCAAGCTGCTGCAGCACTGGGCCGACTCCGAAAGGGAGAACCGAGTGTTGTTCTGTCAGCGGGAGGCTGCCGAGACCGCAATTTTTCTCAGCGAGGTCGCCGGCCGCAAAGGGATGACCGATTGGCGCCAGCGACTCGAACCCGAGAACGAGGCTCACAACTCTGGTCTTCCTCGCATTGCATTGAAGATGGCGACGGGCTCGGGCAAGACAGTGGTCATGGCAATGTTGATCGCCTGGCAGACGCTCAATAAGGTCCAATCGCCGCGAGATGTCCGGTTCACAAACCGATTCCTAGTCGTCACACCTGGCATTACCATCAAGGATCGCTTGCGTGTCCTCTTGCCCGAAGACGTGGAGAACTACTACGACCTTCGCGACTTGATTCCTGCTGACCTCAAGGGCGGTCTGGACCATGCGCGCATCGTGATAACGAACTACCACTCGTTTCAACTCAAGGACGCCAAAGAGATTCGAAACGTCGCTCGCAATACTCGGCTGCTGCTTAAGGGTAACCGCACCGATGACCCGTTCAAGGAGTCACCAGAGGCGATGGTGAGTCGCGTGCTGCGAGATCTAGGCGGCGTCAAGGACAAGCAGCAGATCATCATGCTCAACGACGAAGCGCACCATTGCTATCAGGACCGACCTGTCACATCAGGCGAGAAGCTAAGCGCGGAGGAGAAGGATGCCAACGACGAGGCGCGGGTTTGGTTCAAGGGGCTACAAGCGGTAGCGCAGAGCGTCGGTATCAAGCAGATCTATGACCTGTCCGCGACTCCCTACTACCTATCCGGCTCTGGCTACAACGAGGGCCACCTCTTCCCGTGGACCGTGAGCGACTTTTCTCTGATGGACGCCATCGAGTCGGGAATCGTGAAGGTGCCGCGGACGCCAGTCGACGACGACGCCGCTCATGACCTCGTCACGTACCTGCGGCTCTGGGACTTTATCGGCGACAAGCTGCCCAAGCGTGCGGCAAAAACTCAAGTGGACAAATGGATTCCGCCTCCCGAGCTCGAAGGGGCGCTCCATAGTTTGCACCGCAGCTACGCCAAGGCGTTCGCGCACTGGGAGTCGAAACTGCGGCAATACGGAGAGACGCCTCCCGTCTTCATCGTGGTATGCCCGAACACCGTAGTGAGCAAGCTGGTTTACGACTGGATCGCGGGTGAAGAGGTCGCGGCGCCCGGTGGAACGACCGTGCACAAGACTGGCCACCTCGAGCTGCTGAGCAACGTTGTCGACGGGAAGCCGCTGGCCCGTCCCCGCACCATCCTGATCGACTCGGCGCAGCTCGAATCCGGCGAAGGCCTGAAGTCCGACTTCAAACAGGTAGCCGCCGCCGAGATCGCGGCATTCAAGTCTGAGTACCGTCGACGAAATCCCGGTGCGGACGTCGACAAGATCACGGAAGAAGAATTACTGCGCGAGGTGATGAACACCGTCGGCAAAAAGGGAAAACTCGGCGAGCACGTGCGGTGCGTCGTGAGTGTGTCGATGCTTACTGAAGGCTGGGATGCCAACACGGTGACTCATATTTTGGGTATACGGGCGTTCCGAAGCCAATTGCTGTGCGAGCAAGTTGTGGGTCGTGGACTTCGACGACGTTCGTATGCCGTCGACTCGGAGACAGACTGCTTCGAGCCGGAATACGCCAACGTGTACGGCATCCCCTTCCAGTTCATCCCGTCGGACAAGCCAGCGGCCGACCCTAAGCCCCCCAACCCCGTCACCGAGGTCAGAGCCGTCGAAGGCCGCGAACACCTTCGGATCACGTTTCCGAAGCTCGACGGCTACCGCGTCGAGATGCCCGATGAGCCGATATGGCTGGACTCCGACGATGCGGAACGCTTCGAGATCGGGCCCAACACGGTGCCTCGATGGGTCGAGATGCAAGGCGTTGTCGGAGAACAAGAACGAGAAGGCGGCGACGGGCGGCGCTATCGACGCCAAGAGGTTGCGTTCGCTCTCGCCAAACGAATCATGGACAGTCAGTTCAATATCGACGACAACAGACAGCCGTGGAGGTTCCCCGAGTTGGTGCGGATCAGCACCCAGTGGCTCGAGCAGTGTGTGACTATCGCTGAAGGCTTCGACCTCGGCCATCTCATGACGATTACCGAGACTCAGGCAGCCGCAAGTGAGGCAATCTGGAGTGCGGTCATCCGCCAGATCGGCAATAGACGAGCGCGGCTCCGGCCGATGCTCAACCGCTTCGGCCCCGAAGGGTCGACCGGGGACGTCGACTTTCCGACGCGGAAACCAACAGTGCCGACGGATAAGTCGGAAGTCTCACACGTGACCCTTGACGGCAAGGACGGCAACACGTGGGAGCAATTGCTTGCGGCCGAACTGGAACTTAATAGGAACGTCGAGGCCTACGTTAAGAACGACCACCTCGGTTTCACGATTCCCTATGTCCACAAAGGGCGCAGCCACTCGTACGTGCCAGATTTTCTGGTCCGGCTGAAACGACATGATCGCGACGATGTTGTGCGGACCTTGATCATCGAGGTCTCGGGCAGCCAGAAGAGTCCCGGACCCACCAAAGCCAAAGCTGAGACTGCACGCAACTCATGGTGCGTAGCAGTGAACAACCATGGCGGCTTCGGGCGCTGGGGATACACCGAGATGACGCATCCTCTTGAGTTCAAGCAACGCTTGGTCGAGGCGTTCGCTCTCCTTTACGACGATGCGCCGATCATCGGCGATCCGGACCTCTTGGACTTCGACGATCGGAGGAACGCTCGTGGCGCGTAAGAAGGTGGCGCAAGGACCAACTCCGGTCGACGCGCTGGCGCATAAGGACAAGCGGACCAACATTCCCACGGCCGACGCGCAGGACTTCGTCGATCCGGAAATCCAGCAGATCCGTCGGGTCCGGCTGGAACGCGATGAGAGCCTCGACCCACAGTTGGTTTGGAAGGGCAAGTACGACGCGGAGGGTACTGGAACAGACCTGATCGCGGATGCGCCACCTATCTACATCCAGGAGAAGATCGACCCCCGCGTGCTGATCGAGAACCTCCGCAACACCGCTGAACGTCCAGAGGACGAACCCGAACTGACACTCTTCGAGTCGTTCGATGGACTCGACGGGTTGGACCAGGTCGACTTCTACCAACATGAGGCGAACTGGTCGAACCGCATGATCCTGGGTGATTCGCTGCAAGTGATGGCATCACTGGCCGAGCGGGAGAAGCTGCGTGGCAAGGTCCAGATGGTCTACATCGATCCGCCCTATGGGATTCGGTTCGGCTCGAACTGGCAAGTCTCTGCGCGCAAGCGCGGGGTGAAAGATGGAAAGTTAGAGGACGCCGCTCGGGAAGCCGAGCAAATCAAAGCCTTTCGCGATACATGGGAACTTGGAATCCATTCATATTTGTCTTATCTCCGGGACCGACTGCTTGCCGCACGAGAACTGCTCACCGCTTCTGGCTCTTGCTTCGTTCAGATAGGCGACGAGAATGTGCACCTTGTCCGGAGCTTGATGGACGAGGTTTTCGGAAGTGAGAACTTCGTCAGTCAGATCTCGTTCGAGAAGACCTCATCGTCCTCTATGGATTATCTGGATGGCGTCAGCGATTACCTTCTGTGGTACGCAATTAGTTATGAGCGATTGAAGTACAGGCCGTTGTTCACTCTCAAGTCTCAGAAGGCCCTCCGCTTTCTCGAGCTTGCTGACGGCGTGCGGCGGCCGGCCACGAAGGACGAGCGATCAGGCCTTGCACCCATCCCAAATGGCGCGCGTTGGTATGAAGTTGGAGACATCACAAGTCAAACTGACTCTAGCCAAGCTCGGTATACAGTCCATTTCGACGGACAAGACTTTCACGCAGGCAAGCGCAACTGGGCAACACCACTTCCTGGCATGCAAAGAGCGATACTTGCTCGCAGAGTTGAACGGCGTGCGGCCAGCATTGGCTTCGTGCGATTCGCAGACGACTTCCCGGCCATCCCGTTGCGCAACAATTGGAACGACACAGGTACCGGGTCGTTCACGGATGAGAAGATCTACGTTGTTCAATCGGGTACAAAGATTATCCAACGCTGCATACTTATGTGTACGGACCCGGGTGATCTCGTGCTAGACCCAACCTGTGGCAGTGGCACAACAGCATTAATCGCCGAGCAGTGGGGACGCCGCTGGATCACCATCGACACCTCGCGTGTCGCGCTTGCCCTCGCCCGTCAACGGCTCATGGGAGCAAAATACCCGTGGTATCTGCTCGCAGACACCGCCGAGGGGCACGCCAAGGAGCAGTCTCTCAGTGCGCAACCCCTTCCGCGTCAAGAGTTTACAGGCGACATCCGACATGGCTTTGTCTACGAGCGGGTACAACACATCACGCTAAAATCGATCGCCAACAACCCCGACATCAAAGAAGGAATGAGTCGCGAAGAGATCGACGCAGCTATCAAGCGGCATGCGGACTTCGAGTTGCTCTACGACAGGCCATACGAGGACACGAAGAAGGTACGCGTCTCTGGTCCATTCACCGTCGAGTCGCTGAGCCCGCACCGTTCGCTAGCTTTCGCCGGTGGCCCAGATGCGCCGGTGGAGTCCCGCGCCGAGATCGAGGCAGCGAAGGACGCCAACGCTCCGAACTTCGAGCAATCGATCCTTGACAACCTCGCCAAGGCGGGTATTCAAAACGGTCGACGCAACGAGCGAATCACGTTCGCAGCCTTCGAAAGTTACGCTGGCGAGTACATCCAAGCAATAGGCGAACGAGCGGTTTCGGTGTCCGAAGGACAGCCTGGGCCAGCCGATGATGACCCACTTCGCGTCGGCATCGCGCTCGGGCCTCAATACGGAACGGTGAGCGCATCGTTTGTGAAAAACGCTGCCCGAGAAGCCATTAACGCTGAAGGCGTAGATCTACTCTGCGTGCTCGGCTTCGCCTTTGATCCACAAGTCACCGGTGTTACCGAATCGGACGGTGTAACTGTGGATGCTTCTGACGAGGGTTTCGCGAGCGTGGAGGCGTCCCGCAAGCTTGGCCGGCTGCCGGTCTTAATGGTTCGAATGAACGCTGATCTCCTTATGGGAGAGGAGCTTAAGAAGACGGGCGCCGGGAATCTGTTCACCGTGTTCGGGGAACCCGATATCGAAGTCGAGGAGACCCCGGACGGTTATGTCGTTAGTCTGAAGGGCGTCGATGTCTACGATCCGACCACGGGACAGGTCCGCAGTAATGACACCAGCCAAGTCGCGCTATGGATGATCGACACGAATTACAACGACGAGTCCTTCTTCGTGCGGCACTGCTACTTCACTGGCGGTAACGACCCATACAAGCGACTCAAGACTGCGCTGAAGTCCGACATTAATGCCGATGCGTGGGCATCTCTGAACTCGGATGATTCCCGTCCCTTTCGCAAACCGGATACGGGCAAGCTCGCCGTCAAGGTGATCAACGATTACGGCGACGAGGTCATGAAGATCTTCGAGGTGTGAGCGACCGGTGACCGTCTATACCGACTCCCAACGAGAGGCTATCGACTGCCTGGATCGGCCGCTGCAAATCATCGCGTGCGCGGGTTCAGGGAAGACGCAAGTCATTTCGCGACGTATCGCTAACATCCTGGCTCAGGCGGACACCGATCCTCGCAACATCGTCGCTTTTACCTTTACAGAAAGGGCGGCTGCTGAGCTCAAGGACCGGGTCTTACGTGTCGTCGCGGAACAACACGGCGATATCACCGGCATGGCGGAGATGTACATCGGCACGATGCATGGCTACTGCCTTGACCTGCTGCAGCGTTTGGTACCTGAGACGTTCAAATTCTCCGTCCTCACCGAGATCACAGCCCGCCTGCTCGTCGACCGCAACAGCAGGAAATCGGGGCTGACGACATGCCCGACTTCCTCGGCAAAGGTTCCGACTCTGCGTCGATATGTGAATTCCAAGCTGTTCCTGCAGGCTATGAGCATCCTCCGTGAGGATGTCATCGCTGAGGAGCTTGTGCCTCAAGGTGTTTGGGAATCACACGCGTCATATCTGAAGCTGTTGTATGCACATGCTCAATTCGACTTCACGGAGTTGATCAATCTCGTCGTCCAGCTACTCGAAGCTGATCCGTCGCAGGAAGAAGAAGCCCGGGTGGTGCAAGCGCATATTCAGGACGACGTCCGCTATGTAGTGGTCGACGAGTACCAGGACGTCAACGCATTGCAAGAGCGACTGATTACAGGCCTGGTCCAGTTCGGCGCAAACCTGTGTGTCGTGGGTGACGATGACCAGACGATCTACCAGTGGCGGGGTAGCCAAGTCTCCAACATAATCTCCTTCGCCGACCGACACGCCAACGTTAAGCAAGTCACCTTGGCCGATAACTTTCGCTCCAGCAAGGGTGTCGTAGAACTGGGTCGATCAGTCGCAGAACGCATTCCAGACAGTGAGCGATTAACGAAGGCGATGGTAAGCGCGGACAATCAGACGTGGGAACGCGGAGATCTACTCGCGCTCACCTTCGACGACGTGGCCGGCGAGGCCGCATGGATATGCGACCGGATCGAAGCTCTGCGCGGCGTGCCGTTCCGCGACTACCCCGAGTCGGCAGACCGCGGCCTTTCATGGTCTGACTTCGCTGTGCTCTACCGCTCGGTCGCTAAGGACGCCGACGAGTTGGTGGCGGAACTGCAGCGTCGCGGAATTCCTTACGTCGTCAAGGGTCTGAACCGGCTATTCGACAGCGTGGAGATCAAGGCAGTCGTCGGCATCTTTCGAGCGATGGTCGGCGAACTTTCAGAGGACGATCTGCGTTTGCTCTGGACTGACGCGAACCTCCTTCCGGAGCCAGACAGATGGCGCAGCGCATTCGACGTGTTGGAGAAGGGCCGCGACTTCGGCCGTGGCGAGCGCTGGGGGGTCTACAACATCCAACGCGTCTATCTCGACTTCCTCCAGGAACTACGGCTTCGGGAGGAGACTGTCCCCGGTGCGGCGGGAAGAGGCGAGCTTGTCTTCTATCAGTTAGGCAAGTTCAGTCAGGTGATCTCCGACTTCGAACAGATCTACTTCAACACAGCACCCGAGGAGAAGTACGCGTCATTCGTCAAATGGCTCGAGTATCAAGCGCCTGACTATTATGCGGAGTCGGATGCCGACATCGGTTATGCCACACCGGATGCGGTGACTCTGTCGACCGTGCACCAAGCAAAAGGGATGCAATGGCCTGTCGTATTCGTGCCGTGCATGCGGCGAAACCGGTTCCCGTCGAAGCGGCAGGGCGGACTTAGTGTCTTTCACGTAATCCCCGACGAAGCGATCGTGGACGCCGACCGGTATCGCGGAACTGTCGAGGATGAAACTCGGTTGTTCTATGTGGCCGTCACCCGGGCGCAGAAGTATCTCGTTGTGACGTTCTCGCCCGGTCCGAATCAGCTCTATAGGAACCGGTCTGAACTCTTCGATCACTGCGCTGACCAAACATGGGTGTCGACCCGGCCGAGCGCCACTCCATTGCCAGTGCGAATCAAACCCCGTGCACTGCACGAGATCCCGCAGGTCACATTCTCATTCTCTGAGCTGAAGTATCTGTTTGAATGTCCGTACTCGTTCAAACTGCGCTTCCTCTACGGGTTCAATCCACCGCTGCACGAGGCGTTGGGCTACGGCAAGGGCCTGCACGACGCGCTCAGCGAAGTCCACAAGAAGGCGGTCAGCGGAAAGATAGTTGATGCGTCTGCGGCCAAGGACCTCGTATCCCGCCACCTGCACACTCCGTTCGCCTATCCCGAACTACGGATGGCGCTCGAGAAGGCCGCCGTAGAAGCAATCGAACGCTACTTCGCTGTCCATGGCGACGAAATCCGGCGGACTGTTCATTCGGAAAAGCAGATCCAGGTTCACATCGCCCCAGGCATCACTGTCGACGGCCGCATCGACCTCATACGCAGACTGGACACTGACGAACTGTCGATCGTGGACTTCAAGTCCACCGACCGCGCTCAAGCCGAAGAAGTCACCCGCGACCAGTTGCACGTTTACGCGGTCGGTTACGAGGAGCTCAGCGGGCAGAACGCCGACCTCATAGAGGTTCTGAATCTCGATGAGCAGGGTAAGAGTACGCGCGAAGAAGTCGAGCAGTCCCTGCTAGGTGAAGTGAAGGCACGGATCAAAGAGGCGGGCGAATCGCTGCGTTCCAATCAGCTGAACCGGCTTGGTAGCTGGTGTTCGACGTGTGCGAGTTGCGATCTCGCGGGGCTTTGCCGGGATAGACCCTGACGAGACGGGCTGGCCGCAAGGCTCGCATCGTTTTGGTGACGTGTATCAGTCCAAGTGAGTCGGGCTTGCTGCCTCTCGGCAGAGTGTGTGTCCGGTCCCAGGTAAGTCACGTGCATCAGCGAGGCAGGCTCAGGCTACCCGCATGGTGTCGCCTAGTGACCTGATTTGCAATATGGCCTCACTCGCTTGTGTCGAGAGCCGTTCCGCCTGCTTCATTGGCCAGAGCGTACGTGCAGCAATCTCGCAAGAAGCACATCTCGCACCGCGGCACTCTCGGTCGGCATATACGTTGGCCCAGTTCCCAGAGTGCAAGGTCGAAGACGCCAGGAAAATCGGGAGAAAGCTCTCGGGCGGTGTAGATGACCTCTTCTACGGTGGCGCGGCTCGAAACCAGCCCGAGCCGGGCCATCACGCGGCGGACCTGAACGTCAGCCGATATGTCAATGTATCGGCGATCGGCGACATCGATTCGGAACCCGCGGACCAGGATGTTGGCAGCCATGGTCGCGATTTTTGGCCCAGCGCCATCGAACTCGAGGAAGCGTCGCACCAGCCGGGCACTCGCTGGGCGATCGCTCCATATCCTCGAAGCGTCACCGTCATAGTCATTGGCGACGCGTTGTGTTGCCCGATAGAGGATTTTACCCATGGGCGCACAGAATCGGTGGGCGGGCGTGGGCTCGGAAAGCAGCCGCACCCAATCGTGTTCCGACAGCCCGACTAGGGCATCCATAGCGAGGGTGCCTTGCCTCTCCTGGATCCGCAAAGGGACCATCCAGGCCAGACGTGCGGGTATCTGCCGATCAACCAGGCAACCGAAGACGAAGGCATGCGGTATGTTGCCGAGATCGGTCAGGATAGCGTTTGCTGCGGCGTCGTCGACAAACCTTGGCAATGCGGGTGCCTGCGCGAATGCCTCCTCGCCCGTATCGACAAGCCTGCGCCGGACCTCGGCCAATTGCGGCGCTGGTAAGTCTTCGAGGTTCATACCTAAGTGTCCCCTTGGTGAAGCGACTGTCCTATTGGCCGGAGCTTGGGGCGTTTACGTTTGAGCCGATTCGGCGGCGCCGGATAAATGCAAAACTGCACTCGTGATGAGCCCAGACCCATTCTGGTGCAGAACCTTTCGCTCCAAGGCCTTATTCAGCGCGTCGTTCAGCCGCGCTTCTATCTGCTGCGTGACGCGGCGGCCGCCCAGCAGATTGAGTGCCTCGCGTTTGAGGTCATAGGTCTCGATCCCACCCGTCTGCTCTGCCACCACGATCATCGCGTTCCCGATCTCGATCAGCGACACGTGGTCTAACTGACGACTGGTCCCTTCCGGTGGTCGACGCACGATCCGCCAGTCCTCTGGTTCGACGCCGACGGGCCAATAGAACCCCTCGCCCGTCGGCCTGCGGTAGTCGACGGGGACGACGTACTCAATCGAACGATGGCGATTCTCGTTGAGCCTGGTTAAATTGAAAGCCGCCGCAACCAATTTGGTAAGGCGACGTGGGTGTATCGGGGCTTCCGCAGCCATCGCACTGATGATTGCGTCGTATACCCGCGACTTCGCGTAAGCGATCGGCAAGTCGTCCAGCACAGTCACATCGCCGAGTCGTCCCGGTTTCCATTCGTGATAGACCTGCACCATCGGATGACTCTGAGCGGCTGCGGTTGCTGGTTTCGCCGGCTGACTCGCCCGCAGTAGCGGTGTCGCCTGACGCGGGGGAGCGGGCGACGGCACAGGCGCGGTCGTCTCCGCCCTAAAATTCCCGGACAGCACACGCTGCCGCGCTACGTCCACCGACTCCTTGAGTTGGGCCACGACGTGTTCAGGTCGTCGGAGCCACTCGGGCAACCACACCCGTTCGATGGCAGGCCAATGCATTAGGTCGCGCAGAACATCCACCGGCAGGGCGTCGCGGTCGGCAACGGTGCGCCGTGCGCGCCAACTCTGACCGTCGAGGAGAACTGCGACAAGCTGCCGCTCGGGTTCCGTGGGATCCCCAAGTACAAGATCCACTCGGAAATCGGACAAGCCGAGATCGGTTGTCACGACCAGACCGGCGTCTCGCAATGCAGCGGCGATGTCATCGCGGTGGCGATCGATCACGGGTGTTCGACGCATGCTGTCGGCCACGTCGTCGACACCCCGTGCCGCCATCTCCAGGTACGCTTTGAGATGCTTGGTGCCGATCTGGCTGGTTTCCTCGGCCCGCAGGTCCTCCGCGTCAAAGCTCGCGTAGAGGACTACCTCTCGGCGAGCGCGGGTGATCGCAACATTGAGTCGACGTTCCCCGCCGGGTCTCGACAGCGGCCCGAAGTTGAGGGGCACCACGCCTTTTTCCTTGGCGCTGAACGCTACCGAGAACAGGATGGTGTCGCGCTCGTCGCCCTGGACGTTTTCTAGGTTCTTGACGAAAAGGCCGTCCGGCTCGTCCAGAGCACGCACCACCCGTTCGTCTGCACTGTCGCGCAATAGGTTATCTATCAGGTCGCGTTGCTGGGCGTTGAACGTGATGATGCCCAGCGACGGAACCGCATCGGGCGACTGCTCGAACCGCCGCGCTACGTCATCGACGATGGCATCGGCCTCAACGCGGTTGGTCCGCAGTGTCTTGCCTTTGCCGGACCGCTCGAAGGTCCCGTTCACCCGGATTAACGAGATTCCTTGTCCGCCGGCATCGGATGCGCCACCGCTTCGCGGTGCGGGGAAGGATGCCAGCCGCCGGTTGTAGTAGTGCTGGTTGCTGAAGGCAATCAATGCCTCGTCCTGGCTGCGGTAGTGCCAGGACAACCACTGCTGGGGGAGCTGGGCGTGGACGCACTCGGTGAGGATCGACTCCTCGTCGAGGAAGAACTCTTGGTCGGTGTCGTCCGCGTCGTCGACATTGGCGTTCGCCTCGGCGAAGCTGGTCGGCGGCATCTGCTTGCTGTCTCCCACGACGACTACAGAGCGGCTGCGGCCCATCGCCCCGATGGCATCGGCGACCCGAATTTGAGATGCCTCGTCGAACACGACGATGTCGAACAGATCCGGGCGCGCCGGGAAGAACCGCGCCACCGAGTCGGGGCTCATCATCGTGCACGGCATGATCTGGGTGATCAGCTCCCCGTAGTGCTCGATCAATCCGCGCACGCTCATCCCGCCGCGGCGTCGGTCCAATTGGCGGCGCAAGCCGCCGATCTGGCCGCTGGCCGAATTGGCGTCGAATCGCCTCTTGTGTAGTAGCGCCGCCGGGATCGCTCGAGGCAACTCGCCGCGGATCGCGCGCAAACTCTTCGTGTATCGCTCGACCGTCTTGTCGTGGGCCTCGGCGTTGAAGCTTCCCAGGGCGGTGGCGTCGCGGCGCTCGGCAACGGATGCCACGGCGATGCCGCGCGCGAACGCCAAGCTGGCATCGTCGGGGTCAATCTCGCCGTTGAGGATGGCCGTCCGCACGGCGGACATCCCCGCAGGTTTCAGCGGTTCGATGAGATGCAATAACGCTGCCCAATGCTCGATTGAGGCCGTGTCGTCGAGGCGGCGCGCGCTGCGCATCGCCCACCAGTGGACGATGAAAGATTGGGGCTGTGCCCATTCGTTCTGCCGCTCGGAGCTGGTTTCGGTGGTTTTCGTCAGGGCGCTCCACGCCGACGGGATGCGGGCAAGCTGGCTGGCGAAGGCGCCGACGGGCTGATTCGCGTAGTACGACCGCAGATCGTCGATGTGCGGGTCATTGGGTTGAGCCGAAAGGAGTGCTGCAGTCCACCGCAGCCACCCCAGTTGCTGCCTGACCTTCGCGGTGTGCTCGGGGACAAGGGGATTCCACGGTTCGCCGATGACGGTGGCCGGAATTCTCGCTACCCTGCCGCGCAGCCCGGCAACCGCGGCGTGCGCCTCCAGGATGCCAGTGACTAGGCTAGTAAGCGTTTTGAGGTCAATGGTTTTCGGGTCGACCACCAACACATCAGATAGTTGTTCCAGCACGGCGCGCCGACGTTTCTTGCGCCCGAACAGTTTCGATTCGTCCGCCGCCACCGCGGCCGAGTGAATCGCTGGAATGTCGAGGTCAACCGCGTCCACCGATGCGACTGACCGCCACTCGGGTGTGCGCTGGGTCAGGGTATGGAGATCGGCGTCGAGTGACGCCAGCTCCTGGGCCCAGGCGCCCTCGTGCAAGGTGTCCAGCGCGGACAACGGGTGGCGTGGAGCACCACAGAGCTTTACCCAGCTGTCGAAACCGGCGAGGAGGCCGCACCGCCCCAGGCTATCGATCGTGAGGCCACACTCGACACCTGCGGCCAATGCCGAATCGAACTCGACGGCGCACCGGTGGATTTCGGCGACCTCTGATTCCGCAGGGGGCGAGTCGATGAAGCCCCAGGGGTGATCGATGCTTGGCTGCGCGAGATCGGCGACCTCTGGCAGCTTTCGCATCACCTGCTGGAGGGCATGGAGCGTCTCCGAAGGGCCGCCGGCGACAAGCTCTTTCGGAACTTCGATCGGGGCGACGTCCTGGTCGGCGGCGAGCTCGGCCGTGCGTGCTGAATACAACGACATGCGCGCGGCGTTTTCCTCATGTAGCCGCCGCGCGTAGCGGGCGAGGGCATTTCGACTGGATTCGGCCGCCTCGGTTTGCGTACGCAGCGAATCGGTATCGGCGCTGACACTGAGATCTAAAGCGGCGCGGATCTGTTCGCGAACGGCCGCGGGCCGCGAAGACTTGTCATGCAGATCCAGCGACAGCTCGCCCAATCCGACCGCCTGCAGCCGTTTCTTGACGACGTCGAGGGCGGCGCGTTTTTCGGCCACGAACAGCACCCGCCTTCCGGCGGCCATGGCGTGGGCGAGCAGATTCGTGATCGTTTGGGATTTGCCGGTGCCCGGCGGCCCTTCCAGCACGAAGGTCCGTCCGGCAGCAGCTTGAGCGATGGCCTGCAGCTGAGACGAGTCGGCGGATACCGGCATTTCGTCGCCGAGCCGATCGAGGTCGACCTCGGTGCTGCCGGCCACCGGGTCGGTGAACGGCTTGTCGGGCGAATCGATCAGGTGCCGAACCAAGCTGTTGCTCGACAACGCTTTCCAAGAGTTGTCAAGGTCCTTCCACAGAGGAAACTTCGCGAACTGCAGGATCGCCAGGTGCGTCGTCTCCTCGACGCGGAAGTGCAGTCCTGCCCGCGTTATCGCGCGGCGAACGGCGTTGAAGGTGGCCGCCAGGTCGATCCCCGAAGCGTCATGCGTGGGTTCCTTGAGATCGGGAACCTCGAGGCCGAAGGAAACCCGCAGCTTTTCGACTAGGCAGTAGTTCGGTGTCGAGGCTCCCGTTTCGTCGAGGGCTAGGGTGTAGCGCTCGCCGCGGTTGGCCGTGCTGAGCGTTACGGGCACGAGAACCAACGGCGACCGAAGTTCGCGGTCGTCGAACCGCCAGTTCAGCATCCCGAAGGTCAGATACAGGTTATTGGAGCCGGTTTCCTCGACGATGGTCTTGGCTTTGGCGGCCAAGTACCGCAGCTTGGTCTTGTACGCCGCGCCGGTGATGTCGATGTATGCGCTGTTCTTCTCGGCGAGCAGCAGTTCGCGTTCGCGTTCGGGAAGATCACGCCCATAGCGGATTCCGCGGGCGACATCGATTTCCTTGACGGCGTCAGACGCCAGCAACGTTATGCGTGCATTGTCGTTAACGGCGTCTTCGAAGCGGCCGAGGGCGGGTCCCGGTATCTCCACCCGGTATCCGGCGCGGTCGGTGTAGTTGATCAACTTGTTGCGCAGGCTCAAATCCAGCAACGCGTTCTTCCATTTGGCGACCCGCAGCGGCACCGAGTCTGTCTGATGCGAGACGGTCGCGCTCGAGTCGGAGCGTTGATAAGGCGCAATCGCAGGACCCTCGGCCGGGGTGTATTCGGTGACGACGACGCTGCCATCGGGACTCAGCGTGCGACTGGGCAGCGGATAGATCCTGGAGAGCCGTGCCTGGCGAATATCGGTCACACCAAAGACATTCGACAAGTCATCACCAAGATGTCTTCTGCCCGCGCCGACCGCATCCGGGAAGGGTGAGGAGTCGTCGCCCCCTGCCAGCATCGTCGTCTCGACAAGCCGTATCTGACCGAGGTCCACGAGGTTGGCGACGTCGATTACTTCGGTGGTGGAAATAGCCGGCAGCGCAGCGTCGACTCGCCAATAGCCGAGCAACGCATGGCCTTTGAGCACCCATAGGGTGGTGTTGATGCCAGCCTGTTCCAGCGCGGCGGCCATCGTGACAGCGGTGTCCAGGCAAGTTCCCAGTCGGTCGTCAAGGACTTCGTGCGGCGTGCGAATTTTTTGACCGTCGAGTCCCCAACTTGCCGGAGGTTCCGCATACCGGATGTCCCTGGCGCGCATCGCGTCATAAACCGCTTGCGCGATGGCGTCGGCTCGTTCTGGACTTTCGCTCTGATAGCCGTCGATCGCCGAGCGTCCGGTGGCTGCATTGAGACGATCGGAAACGTCCGGCATTAGCCCGCTGATCGCTGATGCGTTCGGCTGGATGTGCGCGGCTAACATCTCCAACCCCAGATGCAGCGGGGTGGCCTTCCACTGGTTGGCGGCAAGAATGTTGACCTCGTTGAAGCCCTTCGCGATCACTTCTCCTGCGGCATCGTGCAGGACTGCTTCGATGCGGCCTGGGCGCTGGTCGTCGACCGTGAGCATGGACGCAGGGTCCAGCGCCAAGTCAACGTCGCGCAGGATCGTGGGCTTGCCGGCCGCGAGGTCGACGTGCAGTTCGCGCGGTCCGCCATGTGAACCCGTGGCGCTGACCACATCCACCCGAAGCACCGCACCCCGCAGGTCCTCGGTGACCCCATCGATCGTTACCTGGTCGACCACGGGTATCCGGCAATGTGCCATCGGATAGCTCAGGTCGGAGATGGCCTTGATCTCCAGTCGGATCGCGGCCGTGCTCGCGGCCGGCAGCGTAATTGTTTCGTGCGTCGGCGCCGGGGCGAAACGGGTGGCGGGAACCGTCTGTTTATCGGGTCGTTGCGCCATCGGCGGGGTACGCCCGCTCGCCGGCCGGGGCTGGCCTTCGGACGTGGGCTCAGCGGCAGGTAGGGGGCTGACGGTCAATTTCAGCCGGGCGGCTTCGGTCGCGCCGCCGGGGGCATTGGCCGCCCGCAAGAGCAGTTCGATCGAGTCGATAGCCCGGTAAGCCTCGGCGGCGCTAAAGGTCTCGTTGTGGGCCCACCGGTTGCGGACGTCGCGCAATTCGCTGGCGTAGCTTTGTCCGAGCCGGGACAGCTGCCGGTTGAACGGGAAACCGTATTCGCCGAGCCGTTCGGTCATGGCCCGCAGCATTAACGACAAGTCCCGGGCCTTATACATCCCCATTTGCCGTCCGGCGGCGGCATCCTTGCGGCGCAACACCTCGGTCCACGACACGCTGGGTGGCAGCGACTTGGCGCACACCTCTTCGACGAACGGGCTGAGGCCGTCGATCAATATCGACAGCGCCTCACCCACGACGATGTGGTAGTTCTTCTCGCTCACGAGAGGTCTCTCCAGGTGAATTCGGTGAATGCTGCCGCGCTGCTCGGACGTGTGGCGAGCTTAAGTGGCCCGACCGACAGCCCGCGTTGGACATAAAACCACGACAAGCTAACTTTCCGCAGGCGTTCCTGAGCAGCGCCTTACGCGAAAAGCGTGTGGCGTGTCAGCGCGCGCTTTTACTCTCTTCCCCGTGGGAGCACAGGAGCCGGTGAACGACACGCTGAAGAATTACGTGCTGGCACTCGCCGACGCAGACGAATCGCTGAGCGAGTCGGCAAGGCTGGCAGTGTTGGCCGCGCTGGAAGACCCCGACGTCCTCTCCGAAGCGCTGGGCGGTGCCGCGTCCGCGGACGTCTCGGATCTGCTAACCGCCGCCGACGAGCCCGAGCACCCGGTGGGGGCCTATCTCGATTCGATCACCGTGTCGGGGTTCCGCGGCATCGGACCCAAGGTTACCGTCCCCCTTCAGCCCGGCCCAGGCCTGACGGTGATCGCCGGGCGCAATGGGTCGGGCAAGTCGACGTTGGCCGAGGCGCTGGAGCTGGCGCTGACCGGCGTCAATTCTCGATGGAAAGACAAGCCGGTTGTGTGGTCGCAGGCGTGGCGCAACCTGCACGCCGGTGAACCGGCACAGATCCGCATCGGCCTGACTGAAGAAGGCTCGGGCACAACGACAATCGGCGTGGACTGGCCGGCGGGCCAGGAGGTTCCCGTGGAGGACGCACGGCGCTGGGTTCAGCGCAAAAAGCAGAAGCAAGAACCCGTCGGCGCGCTGGGATGGGACACGGCGCTGACGATGTATCGGCCGTTGCTCAGCTACGACGAGCTCAGCGGCATCCTGGAAGGCAGGCCAAGCGAGTTCTACGACCAGCTCTACCGGCTGTTGGGCCTCGAGCAGCTCTCCAGCGCTATTGGCATCCTCGACGCAGAGATCAAAAAGCTTCGCCAACCCGGCGCCGACCTCAAGAAAGCTGCCGACGCCCTCAAGCCGATATTGGCCGCCCACGAAGATGCACGCGCCTCGGCCGCGGCGGCACAGGTCAAGAAAACAAAGCCCGACCTCGATGCAGTGCGCCCATTGATCACCGGCGTGCCACCCAATGTGCCCATGGCGTGGGAACAGGCGCGCCAGCTGACGTCGCCGAGCGCCGAGGACTCCGAAATCAAGTACACAGCCCTTCGATCGGCGGCGCAGGCTCTACAGGCAGAAGTCCGGCGCGCCGATGCATTGGCGGCCGACCGCGCCCAGCTGCTTGAATCCAGCCTGGAGTTTCACGACCAGCACGGTGATCAGCTTTGCCCGGTCTGCGGTCAAGGGATCCTAGACCAAGGTTGGGCGCTGGCCGCGCGCGCGGCCCTCGAGCGCGATCAAAGTGCCCTGAGCGACCTCACCGCCGCTCGCGCCGAGGCGCAGCAGGCGCGATCGGCAGTCGTGGCAATGGTGCGATCGGTGGCTCGCCCGCCGCTCGCCGATGCCGAGCTGAGCACTATCGAAGCAGCGCGCGCCGCCTACGATGTCTTCGCCGAGCTCCCGATTGGCGACGACCTCGCGCTCGCCGACCATGTCCAAGCGACGCTGCCGGCGCTGCGCACCGCCTACGCCGCGCTGACCCAGGAAGCCTCGGACCTGCTCCAAGCCCGCGAGGACGCGTGGAGCCCCGTGGCCGCGGAGCTGGCCGCCTGGCTGCACAAAGCCGAGGCCGCCGCCGCGGTAGCTGACCAGCTCGCAGTCGCGACCGAGGCATCGAAGTGGTTGCAGGCCAACGCTAGTCAGCTACGTAACGAACGGATCGCGCCACTGGCCGAGAAGTCCCGCGAGATCTGGGCGGCACTGCGCCAGGAGAGCAACGTCGATCTCGGTGGCATCCGCCTGGAGGGACAGAAGACCACCAGACGCGTGGTGCTACAGGCTGCCGTCGATGGATCGGACACCGAGGCATTCGGCGTGATGAGCCAAGGTGAACTGCAGGCCCTGGCCCTGGCAATTTTCATTCCGCGCGCGACATCGCCCGAGAGTCCCTTCCGGTTCCTGGTGTTCGACGATCCGATCCAGGCGATGGACCCGTCGAAGATCGACGGGTTTCTGGACGTCCTGATCACGCTGGCCAGAGACCGCCAGGTGATTGTTTTGACCCATGACAACAGGCTCCCGGCGGCCATCCGCAGCTCGCGGGCTCCCGCGCGAATCGTCGAGGTGACACGCGCGGCGAACTCGTCCATCAGCATCGTGGAGTCCACTTGCCCCGCGACGCGGCTGCTCGACGACGCGTTCGCGATCGCGGCCGACGATGCGGTGCCGGAAGGCATCAAGCGATCCGCTATCCCAGCACTGTGTCGAGAGGCGTTGGAGGTGACCGCCTGGGATGTCTATTCGTCGAAGGCTTTGTCGGATGGCCGATCTCGTGAAGCTGTAGAGACAGCTTGGGAAAAAGCCACCAAGGCGACCAAGCGGTTGGCACTGGCCTTGTCGGGCGACGCCGACGATGACGTTGCGGTGGACAAGTGGAAGTCGGGTGGTCGTGCGCGCCGAGACACGTTGTCCGTCGTGAACAGGGGTGTCCACCAGGGAGTTTCGGATTACAGGGGCGCGGTCAAAGATGCCCGGTTGGCGGTCGGCGACTTAGCCCGAGTGGCTGCATGACTGTACGCGCCGCGCTGCTCGAGTACGCCGATAACGTGCTCGATGGAAGCATCGCGCTGGGCCCGCGGGCGGCACGGACCGCGGCGCTGCTGGCACGTCTTGCGTTGGAGGATTGGCTCAACGAGGAGAGCGCCTCCTGGTCATCGTCCAGTGAGAAGCCGCCGACAATGAACTCAAAACTTGTGGTGCTAGGTAGGAATCGAGGAGCTGAGGTGGGGGAGCGGGTAAGGAGGGCTTGGCATTCGCTAAGTCGGGCGGTGCACCACCACGCCTATGAGCTACAGCCCTCGGTGACAGAGGTACGGCACCTTGTGGGACAGGTGCGTGCGTTTTGCTGTACAAATTCGACGACAGCCATTGAGTAGTAAGAGAAGCCGCTGCCCGCCGACCAAACCGAGCGGACTTCCACGATGAGTTGGCGTTCAGGCGGGAAAAGGTTGCACTTAGCCCAAGGGATGGTTGAGCAGTGATACTTCTGACTTGGAACATCAGGCAGGGTGGCGGTTCGCGGGTGTCATCGATCTGCCACCACGTCGAAGATGTTCGACCAGACTTGCTAGCGTTTACCGAATTTCAGGCCCGAAACGAAGCATCGTTGCGCGCACATTTGGACCGGCTTGGCTACCCGTTCGTCATGACGTCAAAACCGATTGCAAATCACAACGGCCTACTCGTTGCCTGCAGGTGGCCGATTGAGCATGCTCCCGATGACTACACACTCGGTGCCGACCAGGAACGGTGGCTCGCGCTTCGTCTCAATGAGCTCGACCTCGACATACTGGCTGTGCACATCCCGGGAGCTCCTGACAATAAGTTCGAAAACGGTTACGGCATCTCCGGCGCGAAGCGTAAGGAGTTGTTTTGGGAATACACCATCAACTACGCCGTCAGCCATAAAGACCGTCAAGCAATCATTCTGGGGGACTTCAATACCGGGTTCCGGATCGATGCCGAGGGCACTAACTTCAAGCAGTCACATTGGATGGCGAAACTGCTTGAGATCGGATACATCGACACGTGGCGGCACCTTCACACCCACGAACGCGACTACACTTGGTTCTCGAAACGGGTGGACAAGACCACGGGTAAGTCCGAAGATCTCAACGGGTTTCGCCTCGACTATATCTTTGTCTCCCCGGCACTGCAGCACGCAGTAACCGACGCCGCAATACTTCATGGGCCTCGAACGGCCGGGGCATCAGACCACGCCAGCGTGGTTCTCAAACTGAGAACGCCGGAAGTAGGCGCCACGACGGTAATCGCCAAAGAACAATTGTCGACGGAAACGATGACTGGTGAACAATCCTTTCACACCTTGAGCGACAAGCTGTTCCATCCAAGAGGGCATAAGGCAGCAATGCTGGTCCAGGGCCGGAAACTCAGTGCTCGCTTCGAGATCGTAGGCGGTCTCCCCGACATGAAGTGCGGCCTCAACGGCCAGGAGTTCTTGCAGCAGTTCCGTCCGACCTACGTGACAGCTGAGTGGGCCGAAGGTGTGCTCAAAGAAGTCAGGATCTGGGGCCCACGCGTGCTCCAAGACGGTTCACTCGGCAAACGGGAATTGGACCACCAGTGGAAAACGCCGGTCCCGGATGGCGGAGTTAGATACAGCGACTTGCCGCCTTCAGTTGCGGCGCAGCTGAAGGCGCATGTAAGTGACAACGGTTTCGCAGGGCCGCCACAGTGAGCTGAGCTGCAGCGCCGCCAGGTGGACAGGCAAGTTCCTGAAACCGCTAGCGCAGGAGCTATCACTTTCCGCAAACCCTTGGCACTCCCGGACAGCCGCGTTCAGTACAGTCGAGGAACCCTTAGTGGGCAAGAAAGGACCTCGGCGATGACGCGAATGCCCTTGGTCAGCACCGACCGCCAACCCGAGGGGATTCAGCAACCCATCGCGAGCCCGGATACCCTCAACGTGCTGCGCCTGATCGCCAACGCCCCCAACGTGTTCGACGGATGGTCGCAGATGGCCGGGCAGCTCTTCGAAAGCCCGACTTTCACCCCGCGGATGCGCGAAGTGATCATCCTGCGGGTCGGCCACCTCCAGGAGTCGCCCTACGAGCTCGCCCAGCACGTGGTCTTCGCCCGAAAGGCAGGGCTCACCGACCGACAGATCGACGCCCTCCAGGACAAAGCGGACCTGGACGCGGCCGGGTTCGAAAGCGGCGAACGCCTCGTCATCGACACCGTCACCGAGCTGTGCACCACCCGCCGGCTAAGCGACGACTCCTTCGCCCAGGCCCACCATCTGCTCGGCGACGAGGCACTCACCGAGATGCTGATGATCGTCAGCTGCTACTACGGCCTGGCGCTGGTGCTCAACGCCGTCGACCTCGACATCGACGCCCCCGCATGACCCGCATCCCGTACCGCGACCCCGAGGACATGCCCGAACTCGCCCGCGAATTGACCGCGCGGCGGGGCAATCTCAACGTCTACCGCGCGCTGGCCAACGCCGAGAAGGTGTTCACCAGTTGGATGGTGGCCGGCGACGCCGCCCTGACCAGCCCGGTGCTGCCCAGGAGGCTGCGCGAACTCATCGTCCTGCGCACCGCGTATCTCATGGACTGCGCCTACGAGCTCGGCCAACACAAGGACGTCGCCCAGACGGTTGGCCTAAGCAGCGACAGCATCGCCGCGCTGACTTCCGAATCCGGTTGGCAAAACGGCGATTTCGACGCCACCGAGCTGGCCGTCCTGCACCTGACCACGGAGCTGGTCACCACCCGCCGCGTCGCGGCAGAGCTTTTCGCCCAGGTACACCAAGCCCTCGGCTCGGAGGCCACCATGGAGGCGTTGATGGTCATCAACCGCTACGCCGGCCTGGCGCTGATGCTCAACGCGCTCGACGTGGACCTCGACGAGACCGCCCGACTGCCGATACCGCCGACAAAATGACGGTGGCCCGCGGTTCCTCCACCAGCCAATCGGCCTTCCCGTAACCTTCACGACATGGTGGTGCGCAAGCAGCCGTCGACCCGCCTGTCGGCCGAGGACTGGCTCGAGGTGGGCTACACCGTGCTCGCCGAAGAGGGTGTGCGCGCACTCAAAGTCGAGCGTTTGTGCCAGCAGGCCGGTGTCACGCGTGGCAGCTTCTACTGGCACTTCGAGGACATCGACCACTACCGGGCCGCGCTCGTCGAATCCTGGAATAAATTCCTCGAACGCGACCGCCAGGCGCTGTCCAAGCTCGACGAGCTGCCACCCCGGGAGCGCCTGTTGGCCCTCACGCGCACGCTGGTCAGCCCCCAGTACTGGATGCTCGAGCGGGCGATGCGCGAATGGGCCCGCCTGGACCCGGTCGCGGCCGAAAACATCCGCGCGGCGGACCGGCTCTTGCTGCGCACCGTGGTCAAGGCCTACTGCGACTACGGGTTCAGCTTCGAGGACGCCAAACTGCGCGCGGAGTTGACCTTCGCCGCGGGAATCGGCCTGCTGCACCTCACCAGCTCGGCCGAGCAGGCCCAATCGCTGTCCCAGCGAGAACGATTCCTGGCCGTGATGCTGGGCGAGTCGGGGACCGCCGGCTCAGATCATGGCGATGGGTGAGATCTTCGCGCCAATCGCCAACGCGCCGGCCAACTCTCGGCTCGTGTCGTAGTCGAACACCACATGCCCCGCGGCGATGTCCACGTCGCGCTTGGCGCGCTGCAGCGGGCTCGACAGGAAATGAGCGCTGGCGCCGGCCGCCTCCAACAGAGCGGCGATGATCGCCCGGCACTCGTGCACCGTGCGCGCCGCCGCCAGCCGGGCATCGGCGCGCACCGACCGGCTCACCCGCCCGCCGCTGACCACGATCGCCTCGATCTCGTCGACGGTCGCCGCGATCAACGCCCGCAGCGCGCTCAGCCGCACCCGCGCCTCGCCGAGCCGGATCTGCGCGGCGGGCTGATCCTTTTGCGCCACCCCGCTGTAGGCCAGCACCCGCCCACCGAGGCGCTCGGCGAACAGCTCGGTCACCCGTTCGGCCGCCCCGAGCACGGGCATCGACGCCGTCAGCGCCAGCGCGGGCACCATCGGCCACCGGTACGTCGGGACCCCGTGCGCCCGCGCGCCGGGTGCGGTGCCGCCGTAGATGTCGGCCACCGCGACCAACCGATGCTCGGGGACGAAAACATCGTCGACGACCAGGTCATGCGAACCGGTGGCCCGCATGCCGGCCGTGTGCCAGGTGTCGACGACCTCGACCCGGTCGGCGGGCAGCACGACGAGCACCGGGTCGATCCCGTCCGCGCGCTCGATCAGCGCGCCGACGATCATCCAATCGGCGTCCATCGCCCCCGTCGCCCACGACCACCTGCCGGTCACCCGCACCCCGCCGTCGGCCGGGACGCCGCGGCCGGTCGGGGCCAGGGGAGCCGGCGCCAGCGCCGGTCCGGACGCGAACACCTCCTCCTGCGCCCGCGGATCGAACAACGACAGCATCCAGTTGTGCAGCGCGTAGAAACCCAACGTCCAGGCGCTCGAGGCGCAGCCGTGCGCCATCCGCCGAATCGGTTGCAGCAGTTCGGGAAACGAGGCCTGCAGGCCGCCGAACCGCGCCGGCAGCAACAAGCGGAACAGCTCGGTCTGCCGGAAATCGCTCACCGTCGCCGCGGGGAGGCGCCGCAGCCGCTCGGCCTCCTCGGCGCGCTCGGCCAGCCGCGCCACGAATTCGTCGGTGATGCCGTGCAGGGGACGGCTGTCGACCACGGACATGCCGACGACCGTAACATACTTTTTAGTATGTAGCGGCGCCGGTTGTTACCATCGCCCGGTGAGCGATCGCCCGGGCGGGATGCGATCACGCCGCGACGTCCTGAAGATCGCCGGTGTCCTGCCGGCGATCCTCGGCGCCGCCGCCGTCCTGCCCGCCCCGCGCGCGGCCGCCGGTGTCGCCGGGATGTCGGTCTTCCTCGATCCCGGCCATAACGCCGTCAACGACGCCTCGATCAACCAGCAGGTGCCCAACGGTCGCGGGGGCACCAAGCCGTGCCAGACCTCGGGCGCCGCGGCCGGCGACGGCTATCCCGAGCACGCGTTCACCTGGGCGGTGGTGGGGCTGATCGCCGACCAGTTGAACCAGATGGGCGTTCGGACCCAGCTCTCGCGCGACGGCGACGGCGGCGTCGGTCCGTGCATCGACCAGCGCGCGGCGGCGGCCAACGCCATGCGCCCGGACGCGATCGTGAGCATCCACGCCGACGGGGGACCGCCGTCGGGCAGCGGATTCCACGTCAACTACTCCAGCCCGCCACTGGGCGATGTTCAGACCGGACCCGCCGTGCAGCTGGCCCACGCGATGCGGGATGCCTTGGCCCAGTCGGGATTACAGCCGGCGAACTACATCGGCTCCGACGGCCTGTACGGCCGCGACGACCTCGCCGGGCTGAACCTGGCCCAATACCCGGCGGTGCTGGTCGAACTCGGCAACATGAAAAACGCGGGCGACGCCGCGCGGATGGAAAGCGCGGACGGCCGGGCGGCCTACGCCGCCGCGGTCACCCGGGGAATCGTCGCTTTCCTCAGCGCCAAGGCCGGCTGACTCAGCTGCCGAAGCCCCCGCTCGCGGGTGGCGGCGCCGGGGCGGGGCCGCCGAGGCCGAGGTGGCTGGAGGCGAAGGCGACGCCTTTGTCGATGATGGAGCCGTCGTCGGCGTAGGTGTTGTGGGCGGCGAAGTTCATGCCGTCGGAGCAGACGGGGTCTTCGGTGGCGCAGACTTTGAGGGTTTTGTCTTGGTAGGCGGGTCCGATGACGACGGGGGGTTCGCCGAGGAAGTTCATGGCGCGCACGTTGGGCATGCCGAAGAGCACGACTGAGGAGACGTGGTTGGCGACGTCGGGGGACAGGGGTTTGGGGACGGTGGCGGGGTCGATGCCTTCGGGGACGGCGGCGGAGGTGACAAAGCCCATGACGGCGGCGCCTTGGGAGTAGCCGCCGAGGACCATTTTGGTGTTGGGGCAGTCATGGGCCATGGACACGACGTGGGCGCCGGCGTCGCGGATGCCGTCGATGCCGGTGTCCCATTGGTCGGTGGCGGGGTAGTTGACGGGGTAGACGTCGAAGGAGCGGTCGCCGACGCGTTGGTGCAGGGCGTCGACGAAGGCTTGGCCGGTGGGGCCGACGCCGGGTTCTTCGCCGGTGCCGCGGGCGAAGACCACTTGCACGTCGGGACATGCGGCGGCGGCGGTGGGGATGAGGGAACCGGAGACGGCCGAGGCGGCCATGCCCGACGCGGCGATAACTACTGCTGGACCAAAAGAACGAACAATTCGACGCACGATCATGCCGTCCAACGTGCCCATGCGAGCCCCTCCCAAACTGTCAACTTGCCGACCATTTCGTGATGTTTTCCTGTATACCGGCGCGCGCCGGCATGCGGTGGATAGCGGCTCCGTCGCCTCCATCGGACCGACGCGGCCAGTGCGCATCTTGTTACCAAAAAACACTTTAAGCCGTCGTTTGATTTCGTCTGTCGAGGGTAGCCGCAGATCGCGGGACTCTGCCAATCAGAGGGGCGGCGACATGGCAACGGGCGAAACGGGTTTCGGCGGCGTAACCTTCGATCTCTTTTCCGTTCAACACCACTCGGTGATATCGGGCCGCGACGACGACCCGTGCGCGCGACGCAACCCACGCGGGACCGAATGGGATTGCCTCCGGCCCCGCGATGAGGACGCCGGTGCGGCGAATTGGTTTCCGCGTGAGCCGAAAATGCTGAGCGGGCGCACAGGTGTCGGCATGGTCACATACGGGCAACGCTCAGGTGCGCTCGGCGTGGCGCCCTATTAGAGTGACGTATCTTAGGGAAAGCTTATGATTCGTTAAGTATGGAAACAGGTAGCACGGAGCAAGGCTGTGAAAACGGACCGTTTCGACGCGATCATCATAGGCGCAGGTTTCGGCGGCATCGGCGCCGCAATTCAGCTCAAGCGCCTCGGTTTTAAGAACTTCGTCATCCTCGACCGAGAGGATGACCTGGGTGGCACCTGGCATGTCAATCACTACCCGGGCATCGCCGTCGACATCCCCTCCACGACGTACTCGTACTGGTTCGAGCCCAATCCCGGGTGGTCACGGTTGTTTGCGCCGGGCGCCGAGGTCAAGGCGTATGCGGCCGACGTCGCCGACAAGTACGACGTGCGCCGCCACATGCGGTTCAACACCACCGTCGAAGGCGCCGAGTGGGACGAGGACGCCGAGGTCTGGCGGGTGGCGCTGGCCGGCGGCGAAAACCTGACCACCCGCTTCCTGATCACCGCGACCGGCTTCCTGTCCCAGCCGCGCCTGCCGGACATCCCCGGCATCACCGGCTTCGAGGGCAAGATCGTCCACACCACCGCGTGGGACCACGACTACGACTACACGGGCCGCCGCATCGCGGTCATCGGGACCGGCGCGTCGGCGGTTCAGCTCATTCCCGAGCTCGCCAAGCGGGCCGGCGAGCTGACCGTCTACCAGCGCACCGCGACCCACATCATGCCCAAGCCCGACTTCGAGTTCCCGCAGGCGGTGCGACGCCTGTTCGCCCGGCTGCCCGCCTCGCAGCGCGCGCTGCGGTGGGTCACCGACATCATCTTGGAAATCATCATGGTCGTCGGGGCGCTGCACTATCGGGAATCGCGGGGGCGCGGCAACATTTCGGCCGCCGACCTGGCCAAGATCAACCGATTCCGGTGGATCCGGGACAAGGATCTGCGGGCCAAGTTCACCCCGGACTACGACTGCGGCTGCAAGCGGCCCACCCTGTCCAACACCTTTTATCCCGCGTTCGCCAAGCCGCACGTGCACCTGGAGACCAACTCGATCGAGCGGATCGAGCCGGACGGCATCGTCACCACCGACGGGCGCAAGACCGTCATCGACACCCTGGTCCTGGCGACCGGTTTCGACCTGTGGGAGGCCAACTTCCCGGCCATCGAGGTGATCGGCCGCAAGGGCCGCAATCTCGGTAAGTGGTGGCGCGAGACCAGGTTCCAGGCCTACCAGGGCGTCTCAGTGCCGTACTTCCCGAACTATCTCGGCCTGGCAAGCCCGTTCGCCTTCTCCGGACTGTCCTTCTTCCACACCATCGAATACCAGATGCGGCACATCGACCGGCTGCTCGGCGAGGTCAAGCGCCGGGGCGCGACGACCTTCGAGGTGACCGAGGAAGCCAACGACCGGTTCATGGAGCGGATGACCAAACGGCTGGACAGTTCGGTGTTCTACAGCGGCGACTGCGCCACGTCGCGGTCGTACTACTTCAGCCCCAGCGGTGAGGCGTCGCTGCTGCGGCCCACGTCGACGCTCAATTCGGTGCGCGAAGCGCAGACCTTCCCGCTCAGCGACTACGTGATCGCCTAGCGCCTCAGCGGCGCGCGGATCCGGTCAACGGTTGCCCGTTGGCGGACTGCAGCAAGCAGATGACGGTGCTAGGGGTGGGGTCGGCGCCGGTGCGGTCCTGGTTCGAGTCGATCAGATAGGTGATCGAAAATCGGCCGGCGTCAACGGATTGCCCGGTATAGGGGGCGAGTCCGGCGGCGCAGTCCTTGTTGGCGACGGCGGCGGTGGCGGTGTCGACGGCCATCGGGGCGCGCAGATACACCTCGGCCAAATGCGCTGTCGCACAGTCGACGACGGTGACGTCGACGCGGCTGCCGTCGGCCGGCGGCAGGTCGGCCACGCACTCACCGGCCCGCAGGTCGATCCATTTCTCGGTGTGCGAACCGGGCGGCAGCGGAGTGGCGACGGCGGCGGCGCAGGGGGCCAACATGGCCGCGACGACGAGCACGCCCACCGGGTGAAGGGGTGAAGTGCGCATCGCAGCCTCCCTTGCTCTTAGCGGTGGAGTTTAGGAGGTGTTGGTCAGCGCCGGGTCCGGTTTTCCCGACGACATCGATAGGAACCCGCGCACGCAGCGCGCGGCCAGCCACCAGTTCGCCGGCTTCCTCATGTCCAGCCCGCCGAGGAGCTGTTTGACCATGGTCAGGCTGTCAAAGTAAATGCGTTCGCAGACAAGGGTTTCGGTGTCGTCGAAGACGAAGTAGGCGGTCATGCGGACACGGAACCGGCTGCCGGTCGGCGGGACCTTGCCCAGGTAGCCGCGGTGGGTGCCCATCAGCCAGAATTCGACGATCACCGCGTCGGCGCTGTGCCGCAGCGCGATGATCTCGTGATCCTGGTCGGGAAACGCCGTGCGGGTCTCGGTGTAGTAGCCGCGCACCGCCGCGTCGCCGTCATGCACGAGCATCTGGGGGATCAACTCGTAGCGCGGATGCGGGAACGTCGCCAAGACGTCGTCCCAGGCCTGGCGGACCTCGTCATGAAAGTGGTCGAGCACGAGCTTCTGGCGCGCGGCCAGCACCTCGGGGGGCGGGAACGCGGGGATGGTCACGTGGTCAGCGTAAGCCCGCGACCTCGCGATTAGAGGCGACCTACCGCGGGGGAGTCCAGGCGACCGGCAGGGTCTTGATGCCGTGGATGAACTGCGACAGCAGCCGCGCGGGCTCGTCCGTCGCGACGATGTCGGGGATCTCGCGGCGCAATTCGTCGAAGACCACCCGGATTTCGCGACGAGCCAGGTTGGCGCCCAGGCAGAAATGCGCGCCCCCGCCGCCGAAGCCGAAATGGGGATTGGGGGTGCGCGCGACGTCGAAAAGCCAGGGATTGTCGAACGTCGACTCGTCGCGATTGGCCGAGTTGTACCACAGCGTGACCTTGTCGCCGGACTTCATCTTGGTGCCGGACAACTTGAAGTCCCGGGTCAGCGTGCGGCGCATGTAGATCACCGGGGACGCCCACCGCACGATCTCCTCGACGGCGGTGGGCGTCAGGCGGTCGAAGTTAGACCACCACTTGTCCCGCTCGGCGGGGTAGCGCGACAGCGCCAGCACACCGTGGCTGATCGCGTTGCGCGTCGTCTCGTTGCCGGCCACCACCAGCAGGATGAAGAACGACGCGATCTCGGCCGACGTGAGCCGTTCCCCGTCGACCTCGGCCTCCACCAGGCTGGTGGTCAGATCGTCGTGGTGATTCGACCGCCGGTCCTCGGCCAGCGCGCTGGCGTAGGCGCCGATGTCCATCGACACCTGGAGGAACTCCCCGAAGTCCGTGGCCAGGTCCGGGTCGCCGAACCCGAGAATCACGTTGGTCCAGTGGAAGATTCGCTGATGGTCCTCCTCCGGAATGCCCATCATGTCGCAGATGACCTGCAGCGGCAGCGGACCGGCGAGCTCGCCGACCAGCTCGGCCTCCCCGTCGGGATGGTTCGCGATCAGCGAGGCGACCAGCCGGCGGGCCCGCTCGCGGACCGACGCCTCGATGCGCGCCACCACTTTCGGGGTGAACGCGCGACTGACGATCGAGCGCAGCCGCTGGTGCCGCGGATCGTCGAGCACGATCATCGAGCCGAAGTACTCGCTGATCTCCGGGGTGTTGTCGTTGATCGTGATGTTGGGGCTGGAGCTGAAGATGTCCGGATGACGGCTCGCGAAATACACGTCGTCATGCTTGGTCAGCGCCCAGTGCCCGTTGCCCGGCTCGAACCCCTCGTACTCGACCGCGGGCCAGAACGAGATCGGCGCCTCGCGGCGCAGGGTGGCGAAGGTGCCGTCGCGGACATCGTCGTCGAGCGCCCAGAAGTCCAGCGACTCGAGGTGGATGTCGGCCAGCGGGATCTCGGGCGGCGGCGCCCCGTTCGTCCGCGCCGCCAGGCCCTTTTTGGGACCCGTCTTGAGGCTCACCTAGACCTCCTCGTGTCGTGCGGGGGCGTGCGGCACGGTCAGTGGGTGCAGACCGTTCGGGCGGGCGTGCCGACCGTGGCCGTCGCCGCGCTGACCACGTTGCCGTCGACCAAGATCTTGCAGGAGATGGGGCCGGGCCCCTGCGCGCTGATCGTGAACACCTCGCCACCGAACCCGGTGAACTCCGTCGACCACGGCAGCGGCGCATTCACCTGATGCAGCTGCCCGGTGTCGGTTTGGTAGTAGATGAATTCGGCGACCGCGGGCCCGTTGACCTCGTAGCGGATCTGCGGCATCTGGGGCAGCGCGTGGGCCACGCCGCCGGCATTCGCGAACCCTAAACCGACGGCCAACACGATCGCAGGTCCGGTGAGGTGCTTCGTCATGAATTGCATCGTGTCACCACGGGCGACGGTAGGGAAGCTTAATGTGAAGTTCCAAGCGGGGGCTGGTGAGTGGAAAGGTGGCGTAAAGGCATGGCGGGACACGGCTCAAAGCGCGTGGTGGTGTTCGGCACCGGCTTCGTCGGCAAGATGGTGATCCCCGAGATCGTCAAACACCCCTCGTTCGAGTTGGTGGGCGTCGGCGTCAGCAACCCGAACAAGGTCGGCCGCGACGTCGGCGAGATCTGCGGAATGGGCGAGAAGGTGGGCATTCTCGCGACCGACGACATCGACGCCCTGATCGCCCTGAAGCCCGATGCGCTGGTGCATTACGGCCCGACGGCCATGCACGCCAAAGAGAACATCCTGCTGATCACCCGGTTCCTGCGGGCCGGCATCGACGTGTGCTCGACGGCGATGACCCCGTGGGTGTGGCCGACGATGCACCTGAACCCGCCGAACTGGATCGAGCCGATCACCGAGGCCTGCGAACTGGGTGAGTCGTCCTGCTTCACCACCGGCATCGACCCCGGATTCGCCAACGACCTCTTCCCGATGACGTTGATGGGCCTGACGTCGGAGGTGCGGCGGGTGCGCGCATCGGAACTGCTGGACTACACCAACTACGAGGGTGACTACGAATTCGAGATGGGCATCGGTCGCGAGCCCGAATTCACGCCGATGCTGCAGGACCGCGACATGCTGATCTTCGCGTGGGGCGCCACCGTCCCGATGATCGCCCACGCCGCCGGCATCATGCTCGACGAGATCACCACCACCTGGGACAAGTGGGTGACACCGACGGAGCGCAACTCGGCCCGCGGCGTCATCAAGCGCGGCCACGTCGCGGCCGTCCGGTTCACCATCAACGGCGTCTACCAGGGCGAGACCCGCATCCAGCTCGAACACGTCAACCGCATCGGGCTCGACGCCGCCCCGGACTGGCCGCGGGGCCACGACAACGACGTCTACCGTGTGGACATCGAGGGGACCCCGAGCATCTTCCAGGAGACCGCGTTCCGGTTCACCGACGGCTCCGGCCGCGACGCCGCCGCGGCCGGCTGCCTGGCGACCGGGCTGCGGGCCCTCAACGCCGTGCCGGCGGTCAACGACCTGCGGCCGGGCTGGGTCACCCCGCTCGACCTGCCACTCATCGCCGGGGCCGGCAACATTCGCTGACCGGCGCACAGCGGTCACATAGCCGCCACCGACACGCGATACAGGATTTGGCGGCACAATAGCGGCTAGCCGGATGCGAATTGGTGCTGCGAACAACGGGGATCGAACTATGGCCAATGGAGCTGGGACCGCACTGGGCCTATCGATCGGTGTCACCAACCTGGCGGCCGCGACCTCCGATAACGCCATCACCCGCAAACCCGTCCTGACCCTGTATCCGGACAAGCCCGCCGAGATCGGCATCCCCGCCGAAAACCCCCGCCTGCAGGGGCCGGGCGTCGTGCTCACCGGCTTCGTGAACCGCGTCGGCGACCCGCGCGGCGTCGTGGCCCCCGACGGCTCGGTGCATCGGGGCGAGGTGTTGCTCGCCGACGGGTTGCGGGCGCTGGCCTACGCCGCGACCGGCGGACGCCCGCTGCCCGACGACGTCGCGGTCACCTACCCGGCCCATTGGGAGTCGCCGGCGGTGGAGGCCCTGGGCGCCGCCCTGGGCGAAATCCCCGAATGGTCGGGGCGCGCGCGCCCCATCCTGTTGATTCCCGACGCGGCCGCGACGCTGCTCGCCGTGCGGACCAACCCGGGCATACCGGCGCGCGGGACCGTGGCGGTGTGCGATTTCGGCGGCAGCGGCACCAGCATCACGCTGATGGACGCCGACGGTGACTACCGGGCGGTGGCGCCGACCGTGCGGCACCGCGACTTCTCCGGCGACCTGATCGACCAGGCGCTGCTGGGGGTCGTGGTGGCCAACATGCCGACCACCGGCGCGTTCCCGACGGGCACGGCGGCGATCGGCTCGCTGAGCCGGCTGCGCACCGGGTGCCGGATCGCCAAGGAACAGCTGTCCTCGAGCGCCGCGACGACGCTGACCAATGGGCTGACCGGGGCGCAAGGTGAAATCCGGCTCGCCCGACACGAACTCGACGACGCGATCCGACCGGCGCTGACCGGCTTCCTCGCGCGGCTGGATGAAACGTTGGCGCGCAACGGGATCCGCGACCTCGTCGCGGTGGTGTCGTCGGGGGGCGGGGCGAACCTCCCAGCCATCACGACCACGCTGGCGCGGCATCTTCGTGTCCCGGTCGCCACCACGCCGCGGCCGCAACTCACCGCGGCGGTCGGCGCCGCGCTGCGGGTGGCGCGCGGCGCCGGCGATGCGACGTCCGCGGCGCCCGCCGTGCCCGCGACCGCGACGGCTCGGGCGGCGAGGCCCGACCGCACCGCGACAACCCAACTGCCGCCCGCGGGCCCAACGCCGATGCCGATCCGGGCCTGGTCGGCCACGGCCCGCCAGTCGCGCGTCATGCCGGCCGGCGACGCGCCCGATTTGGAGGCACCGACCACCCGGATCGCCGCCCCGGCCGCGCGGCGCAAGCGGATGTTCGCCCGATGGCGCCTGCTGCCGGCGGCCGCCGTCCTCGTCACCGCTGCGGCGGTGCTGCTGGTGGGGGCCGCGCTGGCGGTCGGGCTGAACCCGCCGGACAAATCGGCGACGACGCTCGCCCCGGCGGTGACCACCACGCCGCCGGCGCCGGCGCCGGCGACCGCGGAACCCGCGCCCGTGGACGTCCCGGTGCCGTCGACCTCCGACACCAACCCGCCGGCCGAGACCGAGACGCCGATGACCACGACGCCACGGGCGACTCCCCAGGCGGCCCCGCCCCCGCGCCCGGCAGCTCCGCGCCGCGTGGCCGTCCCGCCCATTCCACCGATTCCCGGGCTCAATGAGCCCATCCCCGGGCTCGACCGGGTCAACCAGATCCTTCAGGAGATCCAGGGCGGCCTGGGCGTCAACGCACTCGGGCCGTTACCCGCCCGCTGAACGACCCTTACCCGCCACCGGGGGCCGGTACACGAATTACCTTTCGGTGATACGTTTTTCGCCTTTGTTCTCCGCGGTGGCGGCTTCCCTCAGCACCTCGTTGAGGGCCTTGTCCTTCTCGATCTGGTCCTGCAGATCCTTCTGCTCGCGGCCGTCGTCGTCCTTGGCCTGGGAGTCCGTGCCCTCGGCGACTTCATGCTTCGGGTTACCGTCCTCGTCCAACCATTCGTTGACGGCGGTGCCGGACACGCTCCCGCCGGTGCCGGGCAGCACGATCGTGGGCTTGTCCTTGTAGGCCTCCATCATCTTGGCGGCCTCTTCTTTGTCGTCCTCGTCCGGCTCCGGCTTCTCGGTCAGTCGTTGCTCGTCGTCCTGACCGGACGATTTGTCGTCCTGCACGCTCATGCATCTACCCCCTTGCATCGCAGATTCGACGATGGCGGGGGATTACCCGTTGCGCGGCTGTGCCGAAACTCTCCTCAGCGCGCCCCGTCGCCCTTGACCAGCACAACCAGGGCCTGCGGGATCCGCATCGGCTCGGGTGCGCTGGACAGCCGCTCGGCGACCGCGGCCTGCAGCTGCTCGACGAACTGCCCGGCCCGTGGGTCGTGGATGCCGCCGTCGAGCGCGCGCACCAGGGCGGGGAACAGCGCGGACCGCGCGAAGGCGGCCCACTGGGCGCCGAAGGCGTGGGCGTCGTGGTCGGACTGGAAGCGGGCCCAGAATCGATCCTCGGCGTTGAAGATCTCGAGGTGCTCGATCATCAGCCCTTCGAACCGCCCCTTGGGCGCGAACGGCGCGCGAAAATCCTTCTCGGTGCGGGCAAAGGTGGGAATTGTCATGCGCCGCAGCTCATCTGGGCTCAGCAGGCCGTCGCGTCGCTGCTCGTCCAGCGCGCCGACGATCGCGTCGAGCAGCGGCGCGAAGCCCGCCGTCTCGTCCTCGTCGGCCGCCAGCGTCAGCGCCACCAGCCGGCCCTCGGGCGCCAATTCGCGCCCGCGGAACGCCACGAAGTTGTGCCAGTCCAGGGCGGCCTGGTCGGAATAGGCGGATCGCACCGCGTCGTCGGCGGTGCACGAGACGTGCACGTGATCGGGCACCTCGCAGGGCGTTCGGCTCAGCCACTGCGTCGCCCAGGACGTCCAGCCCAGGTTGACGGTCTTGGACGGGACGATCTGGTTGTAGAAGGACCGGCCGATCGCCGAGGTGAACGTGGCCCCGTCGAGGTGCAGGTAGCTTTCGGGGTCGTCGGCCACCGTGCCGAACAGCGCCGTGAAGTCGTTGCGCGGTACGTCGGTGTGCGCCACCAGGATTGCGTGGTCGTGGCTGGTGCGCCGGCGCAACACCGCGATGGCCGCCGACAGCGGCCGCAGCGAATTGTGGCCGTTGGCGGCGCCGTAGTCGGCGAGGACCATCGGCTGTGGAGACCGGGGCAGCGCAACCTGTTCGGCGGCCCGCTCGAACACCGCGATCGCCTTCGCCAACCCGGCCGCCCGCAGCCGCGACGCCTCGCTGAAGGTCGGCTCGGGGCGGACCACAATGCTCGATTCGGGCATCGGCGGTTCAGGCTGCATAGGGCAACGATAGTGGTTGGGCTGGTGGTCAGTTCGGCGTGGCGAGCGGGCCGGGCGATGTCAGTGGCCGCGCGCCACCCATTCCTCGTAGTGCACGATCTCGTCACCGATGGTGGTGCTGTCGCCGTGGCCGGTGTGCACCACGGTATCGCCGGGCAGGGTGCCCAGCCGCCCGGAGATCGACTGCAGGATGGTCGGGAAATCCGAATAGGAACGCCCCGTGGCGCCCGGGCCGCCGGAGAACAGGGTGTCCCCGCTGAACACCACACCGAGTTCGGGGGCGAACCAGCACACCGAGCCCGGGGAGTGCCCCGGCGTGTGCAGAGCCAGCAGCTCGGTGCCGGCGATGTCGATCGTGTCGCCGTCGGCGATCGTGCGGAAGTCCTTGTCCGGGTGGGTCATTCGCCACAACACGTCGTCGCCGGGGTGCAGCAGGACCGGCGCGTCCAGGGCCGCGCCGAGTTCGGGGGCCACCGTGACGTGGTCGTTGTGCCCGTGGGTGCAGACCACCGCGACGACGTTGCGCTTACCGACCGCGGCCAGGATGGGCTCGGCGGCGTGCGCGGCGTCGAACACCACGACGTCGGAGTCGTCCCCGACGATCCAGATGTTGTTGTCGACTTCCCAACTGCCGCCGTCGAGTTCGAACGTCCCGTGGGTGACCAGGCGCTCGATCGCCGCCATCAGAGCACCACCACCGAGCGCAGCACCTCGCCGCCGTGCATCTTGTGGAACGCCTCCTCAATGTCGCCGAGCCCGATGCGTTCGGAGACGAACTGCTCGAGCGGGAGCCGGCCCTGCAGGTACAAGTCGATCAGCGTGGGGAAGTCGCGTTCGGGCAGGCAGTCGCCGTACCACGACGACTTCAGCGAACCGCCGTGGCTGAAGAAGTCCACCAACGGCATCTCCAGCGTCATGTCGGGGGTCGGAACACCCACCAGCACAACGGTTCCGGCGAGATCGCGGGCGTAGAAGGCCTGCTTCCAGGTTTCGGGCCGGCCCACCGCGTCGATCACCACGTTCGCGCCGAACCCGTCGGTGAGGTCGGCGATGGTGGTGACCACATCGAGTTCGCGGGCGTTGACGGTGTGCGTGGCGCCGAACTTGCGCGCCCAGTCCAGCTTGGTGTTGTCGGTGTCGACGGCGATGATGCGCCGCGCGCCCACCAGCGCCGCCCCCGCGATCGCGGCATCGCCCACCCCGCCGCAGCCGATCACCGCGACGGTGTCGTCCCGGGTTACGGCGCCGGTGTTGATCGCCGCGCCCAACCCGGCCATCACGCCGCAGCCCAGCAGACCCGCGACCGCGGGGTCGGCCTCGGGATTGACCTTGGTGCACTGGCCGGCGGCCACCAGCGTCTTGTCGGCGAACGCCCCGATGCCCAGCGCGGGCGTCAGCTCGGTGCCGTCGGTCAGCGTCATCTTCTGGGTGGCGTTGAAGGTGTCGAAGCACAGGTGCGGCCGCCCGCGCTTGCAGGCCCGGCACTGCCCGCACACCGCGCGCCAGTTCAGGATCACGAAGTCGCCCGGCGCCACGGCGGTCACGTCCGGCCCGACGGCCTCGACCCGGCCGGCGGCCTCGTGGCCGAGCAGGAACGGGTACTCGTCGTTGATGCCGCCCTCGCGGTAGGTCAGGTCGGTGTGGCACACCCCGCAGGCGATCACGTCGACGAGAGCCTCGCCCGGCCCGGGGTCCGGGACGACGATGTCGACCAACTCGACGGGTTCGCCCTTCTTGCGTGAAATCACGCCGCGCACTGTCTGACTCATGGCTCCAACCTACTGATCGCCGCCATACATCTCGCGGCGGGCCGTCCACCCATCGGGCCGGTGTAGCGTCGCAGGGCGTGACGGCCAGGGAAACCACCGAAGAATTCACCGAACGCATCGCCGCGACCCTCGACGGCGCCAGCCTCACAATCCTGTTGAGCATCGGGCACCAGACCGGCCTGCTGGACACCATGGCCGGCCTGCCGCCATCCACCAGCGCCCAGATCGCCGACGCCGCCGGGCTCGACGAGCGCTACGTCCGCGAGTGGCTGGGCGGCATGACCACCGGGCGCGTGGTGGAATACGACGCCGACACCGCCACCTACTCGCTGCCCGCCCACCGCGCCGGCGTGCTGACCCGCGCCGCCGGGCCCCAAAACCTCGCCGTGGTGGCCCAATTCCTGCCGCTGCTCGGCGAGGTCGAACAGAAGATCATCGGCTGCTTCCGCGCGGGCGGCGGCCTGCCCTACAGCGAATTCCCGCGCTTCCACCAGCTGATGGCCGAGGAGAGCGGCGCGATGTACGACGCCTCGCTCGTCGACGTCGTGCTGCCGTTGGTGGACGGCCTCGTCGAGCGGCTGCGCGCCGGCGCCGACGTGGCCGACTTCGGCTGCGGCAGCGGCCACGCCGTCAACGTGATGGCACAGGCGTTTCCGGCGAGCCGCTTCACCGGCATCGACTTCTCCGAGCAGGCCATCGCCACCGGCATCCGCGAGGCCGCCGACCGTGGCCTGACGAATGCCACGTTCGAAAGCCACGATCTGTCCGAGTTGGACAAGCCCGAGGCCTACGACGTCATCACGGTGTTCGACGCCATTCACGATCAGGCCCGGCCGGCGCGGGTGCTCGAGAACATCTACCGGGCGCTGCGGCCCGGGGGCGTCCTGCTGATGGCCGACATCAAGGCGTCGAGCCGGCTGGAGGAGAACGTCGGCGTGCCGATGAGCACCTACCTGTACACGACGTCGCTGATGCACTGCATGACGGTGTCGCTCGCGCTCGACGGCGCCGGGCTGGGCACCGCCTGGGGAACGCAGCTGGCCGTCGCGATGCTCGGCGACGCCGGGTTCGACGACGTGCGGGTCGCCGGGATCGAGGCGGACCCGATCAACAACTACTACATCGCCCGAAAGTGATGGCGCCCCTCGACGTGCTGGCCGACTGGCCGGTCGGGGCCGCGGCCGCCGCCGTCGTCGGGCCGGGCGGCGTGCTGGCCGGCCACGGCGACCCCGGGCGGGTGTTCGAGCTGGCCTCGGTGACCAAGCCGCTGGCGGCCCGGGCCGTGCACGTCGCCCTCGAGGAGGGCGCCGTCGACCTCGACACGCCCGCCGGCCCGCCCGGTTCCACGGTCCGCCACCTGCTGGCGCACACCTCGGGCCTGTCGATGCACTCCGAGAAGGTGCTGGCCGCGCCCGGTGCCCGCCGCATTTACTCCAACCAGGGCTTCACCGTGCTGGGCCAGACCGTCGAACGCGAGACCGGCATCGACTTCGCCCGCTACCTGGCCGAGGCGGTGTGCGAGCCGCTGGGCATGGCGGCGACCCGCCTCGAGGGGGGCGCGGTGGCCGCCGGGTTCGGCGCGACGTCGACCGTGGCGGACCTGGCCGCGTTCGCCGGGGACCTGCTGCGCCCGGTGACGGTCTCGGCAGGCCTGCACGCCGAGGCCACGACCGTGCAGTTTCCCGGCCTGGACGGCGTGCTGCCCGGATACGGGGTGCAGCGGCCCAACGACTGGGGGCTCGGATTCGAGCTTCGGGACGCGAAATCGCCGCACTGGACGGGCGCGCGGAACTCGGCGCGAACGTACGGCCATTTCGGCCAGGCGGGCGGGTTTATCTGGGCGGATCCGGAAATCGAGCTCGCGCTGGTGGTGCTGACCGACCGCGAATTCGGGGAGTGGGCGCTGCGGCCGTGGCCGGAGATTTCCGATGCCGTGATAGCCGAGTACAGCTAATTCGGACTGCACACTAGCGCAACACGGGTATCACAAGGCACAATAGACACGCACGACACACAAATAATCGAAGATTTCGCGCAAGCTGCCCTGCTTGCCGGGTCCACAGGTCGTTGGGGAAGACGTCCCTGGTGGAACCGAAGGAGCAGGAAATGCGAGCGTCGAATCAATTCGCCGACGTGACGACTGGCGTGGTGTACGTGCACGCTTCGCCGGCGGCGGTATGCCCGCATGTCGAGTGGGCGTTGTCGTCGACCCTGGGCGCCAAGGCGAACCTGAACTGGACGCCCCAGCCGGCGATGCCCGGTCAACTGCGCGCGGTCACCAACTGGGTCGGTCCCGTCGGCACCGGCGCCAAGTTGGCCAACGCGCTGCGCTCCTGGTCCGTGCTGCGGTTCGAGGTCACCGAGGACCCCAGCCCCGGAGTCGACGGCCATCGGTTCAGCCACACCCCGCAGCTCGGCCTGTGGAGCGGGGCGATGAGCGCCAACGGCGACGTCATGGTCGGGGAGATGCGGCTGCGGGCGATGATGGCCCAGGGCGCCGACACCCTGGCCGCCGAACTGGATTCCGTGCTGGGAACGGCCTGGGACGAGGCGCTCGAGGCGTATCGCGACGGCGGCGACGGCGGCGAGGTGAGCTGGCTGAGCCGGGGGGTCGGTTAGTTTTCCCGGCGGTGGGACGCAAGAGCCTTCGCGCCGAGTGAACGGCGCTGACCGGTCTAGCGAAAAGGCCGGGCCGACTACGGAACCCGCGGACGGCTAGGTCGGTTCGCAGATCACCACCGGAATCACCCGGTCGGTCCAGGATTGGTATCTGGCCCACCGCGGGTTGTGCGCGGTGAGTCGCGGCCACAGTTGTGTGCGTTCCGTCTCGTCGGCGACGCGGGCACGCATGCTGCGAGTCTGCGCTCGGATCTGGACGCGCACATCGGGGTTGGCGCGGAGGTTCAGAAACCACATTGGGTGTGTGGGCAGACCGCCCTGTGACGCCACCAGGACCAGTCGCGCGTCGTCGGCCATGAATATCAGTGGAGTGGTGCGGGATAACCCGCTCTTGCGGCCGGTCGTGGTCAACAGGCACAGTGCGAGTCCCAACTCGTGGCCGGCAAGGCGGCCGTCGGTGGCGCGATAAATAGCCACGTTCGCCTTGGAAACCCATTTCAGGAGTCGCGGAGCCAGAACCGAAATGAGGACGGGGGGCCGCTTGGCGTCGACCCTGCGAGTGTTAGCCCCCCAACGCCACATTGTTTCTGTTCCTTGTTCGGGTCGCGCGCTCGGCAGGTCTTCTTTTAAAGGATTATAATCGTTAAAATAGACTTTGTGCAGGTGCACACATCGGGACGGCAACGCTACGGGTCAGTCAGCCATGGCGGAAAACAGGCGACGAGCCATCCGGGAAGTAAGAAGCGGCCATGAAAGATATCGAAACCCCCGTAATCGAAGCGCTCGGTGATCACGATTACCTCGTGCGTCTCGGCCAGGACGAGGAACGTGTGACCATCCGGGTGCGGGCTACGCCCGAGGTCGTCGCGCGCATTGCCGGACCCGAGGCCGACGAAGCGCGCGTCATCGCCGCGACCATGGCCTATCTGACGGTGCGTCAGCGCCCCGACGATCTACCACCGCAACTGGACCTCGACGACGTCATCGCCGCTTACGACGATTACCTCGATGACGTCCGTAACGAAATCGGCAACCTGCGGTGAACGGTGCGCATGGCTACCGGGCCGGGCGCAAAATCTGCAGAGCTTCTGGCACCGCCGCGATCTCGGCCGGCAACGCGCACGCGAAGTCGCCGTCGGCGTAGACGTTGATGCCGGGGCACTCGACGTGGATCGATCGGGCGCGCGCGGTGCTGACCTCGTCGAGGTCAACGTGCGTGCCCTTCATCACGGTGGGGAACAGGCGGACCAGCTTGGTGCGGGATGCCGAGTGCACCATGGTGATGTCGAGCAGGCCGTCGGTGTAATCGGCGGCGGGACAGATCCGCATGCCGCCGCCGTAGCTGCGGGTGTTGCCGAAGGCGGCCAGCGTGATGTCGGCGTCGATCTCCGTGGTGCCGTCGAGCACCAAGCGAAAGGGTAAGAGCCGCAACTGCGACAGCTCGGCGAGCATCGCGAGGTAGTAGCGCAGCCGACCGTGCGGCCAGCGCATCCGGTTGGCGCGATCGGTGACCAGCGAATCGAAGCCCGTGGCCGCCACGGTGCCGAACCACTTGCTCACCCCTTCGCTGTCCGTAATCCGGCCCAGGTCAATGGTTTCGGTCCAGCCGTCGACGACGAGGTCCGCGGCCGCCTCGGGGTCCTGGGTGGGGATGCCGAATGCGCGGGCATGGTCGTTGCCGGTTCCCGCGGGAACGATGCCGACGGGAATGTCGGTGCCCGCCAACACCTGCAGCGCGTTGGAGACGACGCCGTCGCCGCCGGTCACCATGACCGCGTCGGCGCCCTTGTCCAGCGCCGCGCCGACCAGGTGCCGCGCGTCGTCGGCGTCATCGCCGATGATCTCGACGACCTCCACCCCCCGCTTGTGCAGCCGGGCGATCGCGACCTGCGCGGCGCGCACGGCGGTGCCGTGCCCCGAGATCGGGTTGGTCAGCGCGATCACCTTGCCGACCTCGCGCCGGCGCAGCGGAGTCACGGAATCAGCTTGCCGGGATTGAGGATTCCGGCCGGATCCAGGGTCGCCTTGACCGCGCGCAACACCTGCACTCCCAACTCGCCGATCTCGTCGCGCATCCACGGCCGGTGATCGGCGCCGACCGCGTGGTGGTGGGTGATGGTCCCGCCGGTGGCCATGATCGCATCCGACGCCGCCCTTTTCGCGGTCTTCCATTGTTCGATCGGGTTGCCTCGCTGGCCCGCGACGACGGTGAAGTACAACGAGGCGCCGCATGCGTAGACGTGCGAAATGTGACACATCACCAGCGCCGGGGTGCCCGTCTCGGCGAGGGAGTCGGTGAGTGCCTGGGTGACAGCGGTTTTCAGGGCGGTGACGTTCGACCAGTCGGTCGCGGTCTCCAGCGTCTCGCACAGCGCACCGGCCGCGAGCAGCGAGTCGCGCAGGTAGGGCGCGCCGAACCGGCCGCGCTCCCACGCCCGCGCGGGCCCCTCGCCCAGCGAGGTTCCGCCGCGGGCCGCGAGCAGCGCGCTGGTTTCCGCGTGCCGGCTCTCGACGTGCTCCTCGGTGCCCTCGAACATGGTGATGGCCAGGCATCCGCCGGTGATCTGGGATTCGCCGATCGCCTCGGTGGTGGCCAGGTTGACGCCCGTCTCGGCCTCGTCGGAAAGCCGAACGACGGTGGGGCCGGTGGCATTTTGGGTGACGGCCCGCAGGGCGGCGGCGCCGGTCTCGAAATCGGGGAACGACCAGGCCTCGTAGCGCACGGCCGCCGGGGCACGGTGGACGCGCAGCCGCACCCGGGTGATGACGCCCAGGGTTCCTTCCGAGCCGATCAGCAGCTGACGCAGATCGGGGCCCGCGGCCGATTCCGGTGCGCGGCCCAGGTCCAGGGTGCCCACCGGGGTGATCACCCGCAGTCCGCGCACCATGTCGTTGAACCGGCCGTAGCCCGCCGAGTCCTGCCCGGACGAGCGGGTCGCGGCGAAGCCGCCGATGGTGGCGTACTCGAAGCTCTGCGGGAAATGGCCGAGCGAAAAGCCGTGTGCGCCAAGGAGTTTTTCGGCGTCGGGCCCGGTGACGCCCGCCTCCAAGACGGCCTGGCCGGACACCTCGTCGAGCGAGATCAGCCGATCGAGGCGACGGAGGTCGAGCGAGACGACGGCGCCGAACTGGGCGCGATGCGGGTCCAGCCCGCCGACCACGCTGGTGCCCCCGCCGAAGGGCACGACGGCGATGCGGTGCTCGCTGCAGTGGCGCAGGATCGCGGCGACGGCGTCCTCGTCGGCGGGCAGCAACACGGCGTCGGGCGCGTCCTGCGGCCCGCGTTGTTTGCGGTTGAGCAGGTCGACGGTGGACTTGCCGCCCGCGTGCAGCAACCGGTCGGAGTCCGCCGTGCGGCAGTAGTCGGCGCCGACGATGGCGGCCAGCGCCTCCCGGTCGATCGGCGACAACGTCGACGGCCGCAGCTCCACCTGGTCGGGTTGCAGTTCGGCCGCGGGGGACCCCTCGACCCCCACAGCCTGCTGCAGCAACGACCGGATCCCTTCCGAGAGGGGCTTGGCCGCGGCGGGATCTCCCCACGCGTTCCATTTCATGGGCGGCAGGAGCCCCTCGGGATGCGTCATGCGTTACAGTATTACATATGTTGTCAATCCGTAACGAGCTGGATGTCGGGGAGCGGATCCTCGCGGCGGCCGCCAGTTGTGTGGTCGACTTCGGCGTGGACCGGGTGACCCTCGCCGAGATTGCCCGACGCGCGGGAGTCAGCAGGCCGACGGTCTACCGGCGCTGGCCGGACACCCACTCGGTCGTCGCGGCGCTCTTGACCCGGCACGTCACCGAGGTGATGAGCGAAGCGCCGCTGCTCGGCGGCGACCGGGAATCGCTTGTGCGACAGATCGTTACGGTGGCCGACCTGCTGCGGCAGGACCCGCTGGTGATGTCGGTCCTGCACTCGGAGCTCGCGACCACCTACATCACCGAGCGCCTCGGGACCAGCCAGCGCATGTTGATCGACGCCCTGGCCGCCCGCCTGCGAGTCGCCCAGCGCCACGGCAGCGTCCGCAGCGGCGACCCGGTCCAGATGGCCACCATGGTGTTGCTGATCGCGCAGTCGACCATCCAGTCGGCGCGCATCGTCGCACCGATGCTCGACGCCGACGCGCTGGCCGCCGAGCTGGCCCACTCGCTGAACGGATACCTGTCGTGATTCCTGACCCCACCGCCTTGAACGCCGCGCGGCGCGCCGTCGACCTGACCGCGCTCGCCGAGGGCGAGCCGCTGGACGTCGTGGTGATCGGCGGCGGCATCACCGGCGCGGGGATCGCGCTGGACGCCGCGGCGCGCGGGCTGCGCGTCGCGCTGGTCGAAAAGCACGACCTGGCGTTCGGCACCAGCCGCTGGAGTTCCAAACTCGTCCACGGCGGCCTGCGCTACCTGGCGACCGGCAACGTGGGCATCGCCCGCCGCAGCGCCATCGAGCGCGGAATCCTGATGACCCGCAATGCGCCCCACCTCGTTCGGGCGATGCCGCAGCTGGTGCCGCTGTTGCCGTCAATGAGCCCGGGCACGCGGGCGCTGGTGCGGGGTGGGTTCCTGGCCGGTGACCTTTTGCGGGCGCTGGCGGGCACGCCGGCCTCGACTTTGCCTCGGTCGCACCGGATTTCGGCGCGCCGCGTCGTGGAAATGGCTCCCACCGTGCGGCGCGACGGCCTCGACGGTGGGTTGTTGGCCTACGACGGGCAATTGATCGACGACGCCCGGCTGGTCACCGCCGTCGCGCGCACCGCGGCGCAGCACGGCGCCCGGATCCTCACCCATGTGTCGGCGTCACAGGCCACCGGCACCTCGGTGCGGTTGACCGACGCGCGCACGGGCGAGGCCTTCGACGTCTCGGCTCGCGCCGTCGTCAACGCGGCCGGGGTGTGGGCGGGCGAGATCGACGGCTCGTTGAGGTTGCGGCCCAGCCGCGGGACGCACCTGGTGTTCGACGCCGCCGCGTTCGGCAATCCGACTGCGGCGCTGACGATTCCGATTCCGGGCGAACTCAACCGCTTCGTGTTCGCGATGCCCGAACAGCTGGGCCGGGTCTACCTGGGGCTGACCGACGAGGCGGCGCCCGGCCCGATCCCGGATGTGCCCGAGCCGTCGGTCGACGAGATCACGTTCCTGCTCGACACGGTGAACACCGCGTTGCGGACGGGCCTCACCGCCACCGACGTGATCGGTGCCTACGCCGGGCTGCGGCCGCTGATCGACACCGGCGAGGGCCGCACCGCCGACGTCTCGCGCGAGCACGCCGTCGTCGAGTCGGCGTCCGGGGTGATCAGCGTGATCGGCGGCAAGCTGACCGAATACCGTTACATGGCACAGGATGTGCTGGATCGCGCCGTCCGGGTGCGGCGACTGCGCGCCGCGAAATGCCAGACCCGCAACCTGCCGCTGATCGGGGCGCCGGCCAACCCGGGGATCACCGCGGCGCCGGATGTCGGGCTACCCGAGTCGCTGGTGTCGCGCTACGGCGCCGAGGCCGCCAAGGTCGTCGCCAGCGCCGCCTGCGAGCGGCCGAGCGAGCCGGCCGTCGAGGGAATCGACGTCACCCGAGCCGAATTCGAGTACGCGATCACCCACGAGGGCGCGCTGGACGTCTCCGACCTCCTCGACCGGCGGACGAGGATCGGCCTGGTGTCGCGCGATCGGGAGCGGGCCGTCGCGGTGGCCGAGGAGTTTCTGGCGCGGTTCGGTTAGGGGGCCCGCCCGATGTCCTCGTGCCACAGCTCGGGGTGCTCGGCGATGAAGGCGGACATCATTTGTGTGCAGCGCGGGTCATCGACCACGGTGACCGTCACGCCGTGCTGCGCCAGCCATTCGTGCCCGCCGGTGAACGTGCGGGATTCGCCCACCACCAGCGCGCCGATGTTGAACTGGCGCACCAGGCCGCTGCAATACCAGCACGGCGACAGCGTCGTCACCATCACCGTGGAGCGGTAGTCGCGCTGTCTGCCGGCGGCGCGAAACGCGTCGACCTCGGCGTGCAACGACGGATCACCTTGTTGCACACGGCGATTGCGGCCGCGCCCGAGCAGGACGCCGTCGGCGGTGAACAGGGCGGCGCCGATGGGGATGCCGCCCTCGGCCAGCCCGGACCGCGCTTCCTCGAACGCGACGTCCAGCATTGCCGGTGCTGAGAGGCTCACGCGTTCATCCTCCACTACGCTGCAGCGCAGGGATAGGCGATCTCGATACATGGGATCCGTCGCATCGGAAGGGGGCGAGATGGCGTCGCGGGTTCCCGTGCTCATCGTCGGTGCCGGCGCGGCCGGGCTCGCCACCTCCGCGCTGCTGGCCAAGTATGGGGTCCGGTCGATGCTGATCGAGAAGCGTCGCGAAGTCTTCATCTATCCGAAAGCCCGCAACCTGAGCTTTCGCAGCCTGGAGATTCTGCGCGGTCTGGGGTTGAGCGATCAGGTGCACGCGGTCGCCGATGGGGTTTCCGGCATGGTGGTCAAGCCGACGCTGAACAGCGTGGACCAAGCGCCCGCCATGGACATCGACGCCATCTTCGCGCCGTTCGTGGGACTCAGCCCGGAACCTCCCGCGCAGTATTGTCCGCAGAGCAAGCTGGAGCCGATGCTGCTGGCCGACACCCGCCGGCGAGGAAGCGAGGTCCGCTACGGAACGGAGCTGGTGTCGCTGGAACAGGACGACGCCGGCGTGACGGTGGTTGTGCGCGAGCGCGATTCGCGAAGTACCGAGACGGTGCGGGCCCAGTACGTCGTCGCCGCCGACGGTGTGCACAGCCCGATCCGCGAGGCGCTCGGCGTGACCACGTCGGGATACGGCGCGCTACCGATCTTCATCGTTTTCGTCTACTTCAAGGCGCCGTGGCGACGGTTCGTTCCGGATCTGCTCGACGGGGACGGCGTGCAGGTCAAGAACCCCGACGTGGACGGGATCTTTCTGGTGGCGCAGGGCGACCTCGGCATGTTCATCACCACATACCTGCCGGGCGAGGGGGAAACGGCCGAGCAATTCACCGCTGAGCGCTGCGTCGAGCTGCTCACCAAGGCGATCGGCGAGCCGATCGACATCGACGTCATCGAAATTGCACCGTGGCAACCGTACGAGCGGGTTGCCGACCAATTCGCTTGTGGGCGAGTATTTTTCGTCGGCGACGCCGCCCACACCATGCCGCCCTTCAAGGCCGGGGGCGCCAACACCGCGATCCAGAGCGCGGACAACCTGGCCTGGAAGCTCGCAGCCGTGGTGAACGGCGTGGCCGATCCCGCCCTGCTGAGCACGTATCACGCCGAGCGGCACCCGGTCGGGCGGTTCAACGCGCGCCAGTCCTTGACCGGCCCGACGCTGGCGCTGATCAGGCTGGACGACGACCGACCCCAATTGCCGCCGGAGGAAGAGGCGCCGATGTTCGCCTTGCTCGCGGGCTACCAGTACCACTCGGCCGCAGTCATTTCCGGCGCGCCGGCCCCGGCGGATCCGGGCGCAGTCTCACTGGTGGACGAGCTGCGAGGGCAACCGGGCACCCGGGTCCCGCACGTGTGGGTGCGCGACGGGGTTTCGACGCTCGATCTGCTGGGCCCCGGGTTCACCGTGCTGGCAACAGACGGGCGATGGTGCGCGGCAGCGGCTTCGGTGTCGCTGGCCGCGCATCGCATCGACAGCCACGAGTGGGCGACGATCACCGGGCTCGCGCCGGACGGGGCGCTGTTGGTCCGCCCGGACGGATTCGTCGGCTGGCGTGCGGAGACGCTGCCGACCGATCCCGAAAGCGAACTGCGCCGGGCGCTCTCGACGATCCTGGGCCGGCCGCGGGCGTAACGTGGCGGCGACTTCTGTCGCGATTTTTCGCCGTGGCGTTACGTCCGCGGTAAGTAGGTGACTTACAGCGGGATGTTCTTGTGGCGGCCGCGGCGCGCGGGCGCCTGCGCCAGCGCCTCGGTGAGCTTGCTGCGGGTGTGCGACGGGTCGATCTTCTCGTCGACCACGCCGATCTCGATGGCGCTGTCCACGCCGCCCGCGATCCGCTCGTGCTCGGCGGCCAGCTCGTCGTGCAGCGCCTCGCGCTCGTGCTCGGGCGCGGCGGCCAGCTTCTTCTTGTGCAGAATGCCCACGGCGGCCTTGGCGCCCATCACCGCGACCTCGGCGTCCGGCCAGGCGTACACCTTGGTCGCGTTGAGCGAGCGGGAGTTCATCGCAATGTAGGCCCCGCCGTAGGTCTTTCGGGTGACCAGCGTGACGCGCGGAACCGTGCACTCGCCGAACGCGTGCAGCAGCTTGGCGCCGCGGCGCACCACGCCGCCCCACTCCTGGTCGACACCGGGCAGATAACCCGGCACGTCGACGACCACCACCAGCGGAATGCCGAACGCGTCGCACAGACGCACGAAACGCGCTGCCTTCTCGGCGCTTTCGGAGTTCAGGCAGCCGCCGAGGCGCAGTGGGTTGTTGGCCAGCACGCCGACCGTGCGGCCCGACAGCCGGCCCAGCCCGATCACCATCGACGGCGCCCAGTTGGCCTGGAACTCGTCGAACGGCGTCTCGTCGTCGAGGATCGCGGTCACGATCGGGCGCACGTCGTAGGCCCGCCGCGCCGACTCGGGCAGCAGCGCGTGGATGTCGGTGTCGCCGGCCTCGGCCTTGGTGCGGTCGAAATGGCCCTGCTGGCAGAACAATCCGACCAGCCGGCGGCCGCGCTCGTAGGCGTCGAGCTCGTCGTCGGCGACGATGTGGCACACCCCGGACTTCTTGTGGTGGGTCTCGGGGCCACCGAGCGAGGCCATGTCGACGTCCTCGCCGGTGACGCTGCGCACCACGTCCGGGCCCGTGACGAACACCCGGCTCTCCGGCGCCATCACGACGACGTCGGTCAGCGCCGGCCCGTAGGCGGCGCCGCCGGCCGCGAAGCCGACGACCACCGAGATCTGCGGGACATAGCCCGAGGCGCGGATCATCGCCTCGAACACCAGGCCCACCGCGTGCAGCGCCTTCACACCCTCGGCCAGCCGGGCGCCACCGGAGTGCCAGATGCCCACGATCGGGCTCTGCTCCTCGATGGCGGTGTCGTAGGCGTCGACGATGTGCGTGCAGCCCTCGATGCCCATGGCGCCGCCCATCACGGTGCCGTCGGTGCAGAACGCGATGGTGCGCACACCGTTCACGGTCCCGGCGGCCGCAAGCACGCCGGAGCGGTCACGCTCGTGCAGGAGTTCGACGCTGTCGTCGTCGAAGAAATTGCTCAAGCGCAACAGCGGGTCGCGGGGGTCGAGCGACTCGCCGACCGCCTCGGGGGCCGTGATAGTCATCGCAGTCTCCTGATATTCCGGTGTTGCTCGGTTTAGTACCGCCCGAAGGCGATGGCCACGTTGTGTCCGCCGAATCCGAACGAGTTGTTGATCGCGTACTCGTAGTTGCCGGGTCGGGGTTTGCCGGCCACCACGTCCAGGTCGATCTCGGGGTCGAGGTTTTCCAGGTTCAGTGTCGGGGGGACGACCTGGTCGCGCAGCGCGAGCACGGTCAGGATCGATTCGACGGCGCCGACGGCGCCCACGGAGTGGCCCAGGGCGGCCTTGGGGGCGTAGACGGCGGCGTTGCCGCCGTGGGGGCCCAGGGCGTTGTTGATGGCCCTGCCCTCGGCGACGTCGCCGACCGAGGTGCCGGTGGCGTGGGCGTTGACGTGGTGGATGTCGCTGGGGGAGAGCCCGGCGAGCTGGATGGCGCGGGTCATGGCGTGCCCGGCGCGTTCGCCGTTGGGGTCGGGGGCCACCATGTGGTAGCCGTCGGAGGTGATGCTGGCGCCCATGATGCGGGCCAAGATGTTGGCCCCGCGGGCCTTGGCGTGCTCCTCGGTCTCGATCACCATCAGGGCGCCGGCCTCGCCGAACACGAAGCCGGTCCGGTCGCGGTCGAACGGGCGGCACGCGCCGACGGGGTCGTCGTTCTTGGTCGACATCACGATCCGCATCTGGGCGAACGCCGCAATCGGCACCGCTTCGATCTTCGTTTCGACCCCACCGCAGATCGCGATGTCGGCTTCGCCGAAGACGATGTTGCGCCACGCCTGGGCGATGCCCTCGGAACCCGACGCGCACGCCGATATGGGCGTGAGGACCCCGGCCTTGGCGTGCCGTTCCAGACCCACCGCCGCCGACGCGCCGTTGGGCATGTACTTCTGCACACCGAGGGGAGAGACCGCCTTCATGCCACGAGCGCGCATGTCGTCGTAGCTGAAGACCATCTCTTCCGACGAGCCCAAACCGGTACCGATCGACACCAGCAAGCGGTCGCTGTCGACCTCGGGCGAGCCGGCGTTCTCCCAGACCCGCCGGCCCAAGATCGTCGACATCCGTTGCAGGTAGCCCGACCGGCGCAGCTCGACGCGGGTCAGCTGGCTGTCGAATTCCTCTAACAGATGACCGCCGATGCGCACCGGCAGGTCAAACTCCTCGACGAACGGGTCCTCGAGTTTGCGGATACCACTTTGGCTGTCGAGCAACAGCTTCCAGGTGGTCTCGGCGTCAGTCGCCAGTGCGGTCGTCATGGCAACGCCAGTGACGACCACGTTCGGAAGGGTCTTCCCGGTAACCAGCTCTGTCATGGGTCTTGCGAACGTTCCTTTCCTGCTAAGTGGTGACCGCGAACCCGGCGGGGCCGGGACGCGGATCGCCACCTTCCGTGGTGTCCGGCTCCTCCTCGGGCCGTTCGCGGCCCGCGTCGTCGCCGGACGCCAGCTCTAGTAACGCCCGAAGGCGAGTGCCACGTTGTGGCCACCGAAGCCGAACGAGTTGTTGATCGCGTAACGGAAATCGCCGTAGCGAGGTTCGCCCGCAACAACATCCAGGTCGATCTCGGGGTCGGGGGTTTCGTAATTGAGGGTGGGTGGAATGACGCCGTCGCGCAGGCTCAGCACCGTGAGCACCGACTCCAGCGCCCCGACCGCACCGATCGAGTGGCCCAGCGCCGACTTCGGCGCGTAGACCGCCGCCTGCTGGCAACCGGCGACTCGGATGGCGTTGGCCTCCGCGGTGTCACCGATCGGCGTGGCGGTCCCGTGCGCGTTGACGTGGTCAACGTCCTTGGGGGACAACCCCGCCAGCTCGAGCGACCGCGTCATCGCCCGACCCGCACGCACACCGTCGGCCGCCGGGGCCACCATGTGGAACGCGTCCGAGGTGATGCCGGCACCCATCAACCGGGCCAGCGGCTTGGCGCCGCGGGCCTTGGCGTGCTCCTCGGTCTCGATGAGCATCAGCGCACCGGCCTCGCCGAACACGAAGCCGTCGCGGTCCTTGTCGAACGGCCGCGATGCGCGCTCGGGCTCATCGTTGCGAGTCGACATGGCCCGCATCATCGAAAACGCCGCGATCGGCAGCGCCTCGATGGGGCCCTCGACGCCACCGCACACCGCGACGTCCGCGTCACCCATGACGATCTGACGCCAGGCGTGGGCGATCGCTTCGGAGCCCGACGAACACGCCGACACCGGGGTGATCACCCCGGCGCGGGCGCCGAGCTGCAGGCCCACGACGGCGGCGGCGCCGTTGGGCATGATCATCTGGACGGCCAGCGGCGACACCTTGCGGGGGCCGCCCTCGTTCATCAGGTCGTAGCTCTCCACGATCCTTTCGGCGCCACCGAGGCCGGTGCCGACCACGACCGAGAACCGGTCGGGATCGAGCTCCGGGTTGCCGGCGCTCTCCCACAGCTGGGTGCTGAGCAGCTTGGCCAGCCGTTGGACGTACGACATACGTCGCATGTCGAGCCTGCTCATCTGCTCGTCGATGGGCTCCTTGAGGTGTCCACCGATCCGGACGGGAAGGTCCCACTTGGTGATGTAGTCGTCTTCGAGGACGTGGATGCCGCTTTCGCCGGCCAACAAACCCTTCCACGTGCTCTCGACGTCCGGCGCGATCGACGTCGTCGCCGTGACGGCGGTTACCACAACGCTGGGGTAACCGCCGTTAGCAGTGGAAGGCTTACTCACTTGGTGTCCGCTTCCAGCCTTGCCTTGACGTTGGCGACCGCGTCGGGGTTCTCGGTCTCCAGCTTGGCGCGCAGCGCCTCGGCAGCCTCGGGGTTCTCTTCCTCGAGCTTCTGGATGTAGGAGACGACGTCACCGACGGTACGCAGACCGGCGAGGTCCTCGTCCGGGATCTTGACGCCGTACTTGTCCTCGGTCTGCACGGCGATCTCGACCATCGACAGCGAGTCGATGTCCAGGTCGTCGACGAAGGACTTCTCCGGGGTGACCTCGGAGGGCTCGATACCGGTGACCTCTTCGATGATCTCGGCGATACCGGCGATGATTTCTTCCTGGCTGACAGCCACAGCGTGCTTCCCTTCGTAATGTGTTGTGAGATAGTCGAACTGACGTGCTATGTGGTTGTACTGGATGCGGCCGACTTAGAGCTCGGCCAAAGCGTCCAGGTCTGCGGGCGACTTGACGGCGCGAGCCGTAACTCCCCGAAGTTCTCGTTTGGCGATACCGGTGAGCGTGCCCGCGGGCGGGAACTCCACGGCCGCACCGACTTCCAGCTCGCGCAGCGTCGCGGTGCACAGGTCCCAGCGCACCGGCCGGGTCAGCTGGGCGACCAACGCCTCCATCGCCGCGGCGGCCGAGGCGACGGGCTTGCCGTCGCGGTTCGACAGCAGCGTCGCGGTGGGCTCGGACGTCTGGACGGCGGCGGCCGCGGCGGCATAACCGTCGAGCGCCGACGCCATGTACTTGGTGTGGAACGCACCGGCCACCCCCAGCGCGCGCACGCGGGCCTTGGCCGGCGGGTCTTCGGCGAGCTTCTCCAACGCGTCCAGCGAGCCGGCGGCGACGATCTGCCCGGCGGCGTTGCGGTTGGCGGGGAACAGGTCGAGCTGCTCGAGGCGGGCGAGGACCTCGGCCTCGTCACCGCCGAGCACCGCGGACATGCCGGTGGGCTCGACGGCACACGCCTTGGCCATCTCGGCGCCCCGGGTGGCGGCCAGGGCGACGGCGTCGTCCGCGGCCATCACGCCGGCGATCGCGTAGGCGGCGATCTCACCGACGGAGTGACCGGCCACGACCAGGTCTTCACCGGCGAGCAGGCCGCGCTTGGTCAGTTCCTGGTGTGCGAGCAGCGTGGCCGCGACGACCAGTGGCTGGGTGACCGCGGTGTCGGTGATCTCGTCGGTCGATGCGGTGGTGCCCAGGCGCACGAGGTCGAGGCCGCTGGCCTTGGACCACAGCGCCAACTGGTCGGCGGCGCCGGCGAGCTCCAGCCACGGCGAGAGCATCCCTTCGGTCTGCGAACCCTGTCCGGGCGCAAGCAATGCAATCACGTGTTTAAGAGAACACTGTGGAAACGGTTTTGGCGGGTGTAACAGATTATGAACCTCGTCTTAGGTTTTTGTGTACACCCTACAAAACGGCTCCGTAAGCTACGGGTTTGATATCGTCCCGCGACCTGTCGCCTGGGTCACTATCACCCGATCTGGCCCACCGCAGCCCCTTTGACCGGCAGCGGAACGACGGGCATGGCGTTGTTGGCGGCGCTGGCGGGATGCGTCGGATAGTTGAGCTGGCCCACCGTCGCCGCCACTCGCAGGACATATGCGTCACGCGGCTGCATGGGATCGCGCCCGGTGAAGTCGGTGATCCGCTTGAGTCGGTAGCGCACCGTGTTTGGATGAACGAACAACTTTCTGGCACAGGCTTCAATCGCGCCGCCACAATCTAAGTAAGCGTCAAGAGTTTCGATGAGCGTCGGGCCGGCGTCGGCCAGCGGCCCCATCACGTCGGTGTGCAGCGCCACGATCGCCGACGCGTCGCCCATCAGGGCCCGTTCCGGCAGGAGCTCGCGCGCCAGCACGGGACGCGGCGCCCCGCGCCAGCCACCGACGGCGTTCATCCCGGATATCGCCTCGCTGGCGCTGTGGTAGGCCGCGGTCAGCATGGGCGCCGTCGGCCCGACGACCACGGGGCCGTCGGCGAACGCGGCCAGCAGCTCCCCGAGGAACTTGTCGGTCGGCGACAATTGCCCGGACACGATGGCGACCAGCCAGGTGCCGTGCACGTCGGTGAGGGCCGCGCGGCCGTGTTGCGCGGCGATGTCGCGGACGTGCTGGCTCGCGCGCTCACTGTCGCCGGGGCCGGTCGACCCGTCGCGCCCGGGCGCCGGGGTTCCGACCACCACCGTCGCGGGCTCGGTGGTGTCCCAGTTCAGGGCGGCCGCGCGGGACAGCAGTTCCGGGCCGGTGTCGCCGCGGACCACCGCGTCGACCACGCTGGCCTCCATCCGGCTGTCCCAGGTGCCGCGCGCCTCGGCCGCGTCGGCGTACGCCCCCGCCGCGGTGAACGCCAGGTCGCGGGTGTACTTCAGGATGCCCACGGTCAGCGCGGTCAGCTGCTCCTCGGAGCGGGCCAGCAGCGGGACGACCTCCTCGAAGATGTCCATGGTGACGCGGACCATGTCGACGCTGTGGCGCAACGCGATCCGGCGCTGCAGCTCCTGGGGCACCAGCTCGAAGGCCTGCGCGGTGTAGCTGACGTTGCTGTGTGGGTCTTGCATCCATTCGACGAAGTTCACGACCGCCGTCTGCACCACCAGCGCGACGCTGGCCCGCTGGGACGCCTCCAGCTCGGCGAAGAACGGCAACCGGTCCTGCATGGCGTTGACCGCCTCGGTGGCCAGCCGCCCGGAGTACTGCTTGAGCCGGCGCAGCACGGAGTCGGGCACCGAATCCAGCGTTTCCAGCGGCGACCGGGGGTGCTTGGCGAACGGGCCGGCGAAGGGATTGTCACTCACCCCTAAAACGTACGCGACTTTTCTGGAAGTTTCCGCCAAAGAGGCGCGTGGCGCCGTGCTCGAACGTGCGGCTGGCCGCACGTTCGGCGAGTGGCGGCCGGTGGACGGCTGGAGCGCCCGGCTGGCCGGGCGCTCCACGCCCAGCGCCCGGCTGCCCGGGCGCTCGGCGAGCCGGGGAGTAACGCGCCAGCCGTTATGCCGCCCTTAGGCCACGCCGGGGTCCGACGTCTGCTCCGGCGCGGCCTGCACGTCGTCGATCCGGTACTGGCGGGCGGCGGCCACCGGCACCGAGGGGTCGATCTCGCCGTCGCGGGCCAGCGCCTCGAGCACGGCCACCACCTGCGACTCGGCGTCGGTGTTGAAGTACCGCCGCGCCGCGGGCCGGGTGTCGGAGAAGCCGAACCCGTCGGTCCCCAGGGTGACGTAGGTGCCGGGCACCCACGGCCGGATCTGCTCGGGAACGGCGCGCATCCAGTCCGAGACGGCGACCACCGGGCCGACGGCGTCCGACAGCGCCTGGGTGACGTACGGGACGCCCGCCTGCCGGTCCGGGTAGCGCAGCCTCGCCCTGTCCACCGCGACGCCGTCGCGGTTCAATTCGCCCCAGCTGGTCACCGACCACACGTCGGCGGCGACGTCCCATTCGGCGGCCAGCATCTTCGCGGCGTCCAGCGCCGCCGGCATCGCCACCCCCGACGCCAGGATCTGTGCCTTGTTCGCGCGCTGTTCGGTGGCGACGTGGTAGCGGTACAGGCCCCGCAACACGCCCTCGGGATCGAAGTTGTCCGGCTCGGGCGGCTGCACGTACGGCTCGTTGTAGACGGTGATGTAGAAGAACACGTTCTCGGGGTCCTGCCCGAACATCCGGGCCAGCCCGCTTTCCACGATGTAGGCGATCTCGTAGGCGAACGCCGGGTCGTAGGCGACCACCGCCGGGTTGGTGCTCGCCAGCAGCAGCGAATGCCCGTCGGCGTGCTGCAGGCCCTCGCCGGTGAGCGTGGTGCGTCCCGCGGTGGCCCCCAGCAAGAAGCCGCGCGTCATCTGGTCGGCGGCCGCCCACAGGCCGTCGCCGGTGCGCTGGAACCCGAACATCGAATAGAAGATGTAGATCGGGATCATCGGCTCGTTGTGCGTCGCATACGAGGTGCCGGCCGCGATGAACGACCCCACCGACCCGGCCTCGTTGATGCCCTCGTGCAGGATGTGGCCGACTTCGCTTTCCTTGTAGGCCAACATCAGATCGGCGTCCACGGCGGTGTACAGCTGGCCGTTGCGGTTGTAGATCTTCAGCGACGGGAACCACGAGTCCATGCCGAACGTGCGCGCCTCGTCGGGAATGATCGGCACGATGCGCGGGCCAACCTCCTTGTCCCGCAACACTTCCTTGAAGGTGCGCACCGTCGCCATGGTGGTGGCGACCTCCTGGGTGCCCGAGCCCTTCTTCAGCGCGGCGTAGATGTCGCGGCTGGGCAGCCGCAACGCCTTGGCCTTCGTCCGACGCTCGGGAAGGTAGCCCCCGAGGGTGCGCCGGCGGTCGATCATGTAACGGATCTCCGGGGCGTCGGAGCCGGGGTGGAAGTAGGGCGGCAGGTACGGATCCTCTTCCAGCTGAGCGTCGTTGATCGGTATCCGCATGGCGTCGCGAAAGTCCTTGAGGTCTTGCAGCGCAAGCTTTTTCATCTGGTGCGTGGCGTTGCGGCCCTGGAAGTGCGCGCCCAGCGAGTAGCCCTTGATGGTCTTCGCCAGGATCACCGTGGGCTGCCCCTTGTGGTCGACGGCGGCCCGGTAGGCGGCGTAGACCTTGCGGTAGTCGTGGCCGCCGCGCTTGAGATTCCAGATCTCGGAATCGCTCATGTTCGCGACGAGTGCCTTGGTGCGCGGGTCGCGCCCGAAGAAGTGGTCGCGCACGTAGGCGCCGTCGTTGGCCTTGTAGGTCTGGTAGTCCCCGTCGGGCGTGGTGTTCATCAGGTTCACCAGCGCGCCGTCGCGGTCGGCGTGCAGCAGGGCGTCCCACTCGCGGCCCCAGACCACCTTGATGACGTTCCAGCCGGCGCCGCGGAAGAACGACTCGAGTTCCTGAATGATCTTGCCGTTGCCGCGCACCGGGCCGTCGAGGCGCTGCAGGTTGCAGTTGATCACGAACGTCAGGTTGTCCAGGCCCTCGAGCGCGCCGACGTGCAGCAGGCCGCGGCTTTCCGGCTCGTCCATCTCGCCGTCGCCCAGGAAGCACCACACGTGCTGGTCGGAGGTGTCCTTGATGCCGCGGTCGTGCAGGTAGTGGTTGAACCGGGCCTGATAGATCGCGTTCATCGGGCCCAGACCCATCGACACCGTGGGGAATTCCCAGAAGTCGGGCATCAGCCGCGGGTGGGGGTAGGACGGCAGGCCGCCGCCGGGATGGCTGTGCTCCTGGCGGAAGCCGTCGAGTTGGTCGGTCGTCAGCCGGCCCTCCAGGAACGCCCGCGCGTAGATGCCGGGGGAGGCGTGGCCCTGGATGAACACCTGGTCCCCGCCGCCGGGATGCGACTTGCCCCGGAAGAAGTGGTTGAAGCCGACCTCGTAGAGCGCCGCGGACGACGCGTAGGTCGAAATGTGGCCGCCCACACCAACTCCCGGGCGCTGGGCGCGGTGCACCATGATCGCGGCGTTCCAGCGGATCCACGCCCGGTAGCGCCGTTCGACGTCCTCGTCGCCGGGAAACCACGGCTCCAATTCGGTGGGAATGGTGTTGACGTAGTCGGTGGACGTCAGCGACGGAATGGCGACGCGCTGCTCGCCCGCCCGCTCCAGCAGCCGCAACATCAGATAGCGCGCCCGCGACGGGCCGGAGCGCGCCAGCAGTTCATCGAAGGACTCCAACCACTCCGAGGTCTCTTCGGGATCGATGTCGGGGAGGTAGGAAGCCACCCCCTCGCGGATCACCCGGACGCGGTCGGGTTCGGTTGCGCTGTTGGGACTTGTGGCCAGATCGTGGCGCACGAATTCGGTTGTCAACCCACTACTCCTGTAATTGGCGGGATGTGTGACGTGAGGGCGGGTCGCGCCCTCTCCACCATCGTGCCGCACGGGTGTTTCAGGCGGGCAGCCGCCATCTGGTAGCCGTCAAAGGCTCACCCGGTGCGCGTCAACTCGGCGTGTATGGGGCGGGTGCACAAGCCACCCGGTAACGTCAGGCCTGTGCTCATCCGGTGGCGTGCCGTCCCCCCGAGGCAGGTGGGGGCTTTCCCCCGGCGTGGCGCGCTGGCCCTGGGCTGTGTCGCGGCCGCGCTGATGGGCATCGTGGGATGTACCTCCGTCACCAACGGAACGGCGACCCCGGACACCAAAGTCGCCCCCGCCTACCGCCAGTCGGTGTCCGCGTCGGTGTCGGCCTCGTCGGCGACGTCGAGCGTCCGGGAGTCCCAGCGCCAGCAGTCGCTGACCACCAAGGCGGTGCGCACCGCCTGCGCCTCGCTGATCACCACCAGCAAGAACGCGATCGACAAGACCAACGAATTCGTCCAGGCGTTCAATTCGGGCCGCGGCACCGGCCCCACCGAGGGCCCGGCGATCGACGCCCTCAACGACAGCGCCACCACGGTGGCCAACAGCTTCAATGACGCGATGTCGCAGCAGATCAAGGACGCGTTCAACGCGTACATCGACGCCGCGCACTCGGTGGCCAACGCCATTGGCACACACGCGGGGACGTCGGAATTCAACAAACGCGTCGATCAGCTCAACGACACGAAAAAGAAGGCGATCAAACTCTGCTTGGCAACGTAATGAGGCGGAAGTGTGAACGGGATCCGCGCTGTGCGACGATAATCCCGAAGCGCACATCGCGAGGGAATTGAAGGAGGCTCCACGGTGGTCGCGGCGGATCACGCCCCGAGCTACGCTCGCAAACTGGGCATCCAACCCGACCATGTTGTCCAGGAGTGGGGCTGGGACGAAGACACCGACGATGAGATCCGCGCGGCGGTCGAGGAAGCCTGCGGCAGCGAGCTGCTCGACGAGGACACCGACGAGGTAGTCGACGTCGTGCTGCTCTGGTGGCGCGACGGCGACGGCGACCTGGTGGACACGCTGATGGACGCGATCGGCCCGCTCGCCGAGGACGGCGTGATCTGGGTGCTGACCCCCAAGACCGGAAAACCGGGACACGTGCTGCCGGCCGAGATCGCCGAGGCGGCCCCCACCGCCGGTCTGATGCCGACCTCGTCGGTCAACCTGGGGGATTGGGCCGCCAGCCGTCTGGTGCAGCCCAAGTCCCGGGCCGGGAAGCGTTGATGCTGTCGGTCGGCACCGCCGCCCCGGACTTCACTCTGCGCGACCAGAATCAACAACGCGTCACGTTGAGCTCCTACCGCGGCGCCAAGAACGTTCTGCTGGTGTTCTTCCCGCTGGCGTTCACCGGGATCTGCCAGGGCGAGCTGGACCAGCTGCGGGATCATCTGCCCGACTTCGAGAACGACGACAGCGCGGTGCTGGCCATCTCGGTGGGCCCGCCGCCCACGCACCGGGTCTGGGCGTTGGACAGCGGCTTCACCTTCCCGGTGCTGTCGGATTTCTGGCCGCACGGCGCGGTCAGCCAGAGCTACGGCGTGTTCAACGAGGACGCCGGCTACTCCAACCGCGGGACGTTCGTCGTTGACCGGGCCGGGCTCATTCGATTCGCCGAGATGAAACAGCCCGGGGAGTCGCGCGATCAACGGTTGTGGACCGACGCCCTGGCGGCCTTGAGGGCCTGATTTTGGGGACTTGGCCGGCGGGCGGGTAGCCTGCCCGCAGCAACGGGCGCGTAGCTCAGTGGTAGAGCTCTGGTTTTACACACCAGCGGTCGGCGGTTCGATACCGTCCGCGCCCACTCCTTTTGGCGGTTCGCGGCCGTAACGTGCGGCGACTTTGGGCGCCGATGTTACGTGCGCGGCCCTATCCGGAGGGCCGGTACTCGGGCCCCGAAATCCAGGCCCGGGCGCCGGCGAGCACCGCGGCGTGCACCGCCCGGGCGATCCGGGCGCCGAACACCGAGCGCGGCCCGCCATAGGTCTCCTCGGCCCCGTCCGTCGGGCAGTGCACGACGACCGCGTCCGACGCGGTTCCGGTGGCGCGCACCCCGACCTCGTGCAACGCCTGCGCCTTGGCCTCCGTGGCGGTGGCCACGGCGTTGACCAGCGCCGCCCCGGACAGCCGCACCGGCACCGCGACCACGATGTTGATGGTCCCCACCCGGTACCCGTCGCCATCGGTGAGCGGCCGGTACTCGACGATCTCGTAGTCGGTGAACGCGGTCGTGCGCAGGCCGGCCGGCACCTCCCGGCGGAAGTGCCGGTCGGGCGCAGCCGCCCAGGCGGGGCTGGACAGCCCGACCGTCGCGGTGGCGTGCACACCGCCGTCGGCGGCGAGGTGGTAACGGGTCACGTCGACCGCGGTGAGCAGCCCGCAGCCGGTGCCGGCGAGACCCAGCGCGGCGCCGATCTCGGTCAGGTGGCGGTCCGGGTCGGTCCGGTGGTAATCCAGGGGGACCGTCGCGTTGACCAACCAGTCGCGGGCGCCGACGCCGCCGCCGAGCGGGCCCGACGCGATGCACAGCCGGGGCTCGCGGAATTGCCAGACGAGCAACGGGATCGACCGACTGTGTTCCACTCGCGTGGTCAACCTGGGATCCATGGTCACATCCTCGCGTGCCGACCCACCCCGCGCGTCGCCGGTGTCACCGACGGCGGCACTATGAAGCGCGTGAAACCGTTCCGCATCGACGTTTCCGACGAGGTTCTCGACGATCTGCGCGCGCGGCTGGCCCGAACCCGTTGGCCCGAGGCCGAATGCGTCGACGACTGGAGCCAGGGCATGCCGCTGGCCTACACCCGCGAGCTGGCCGACTATTGGGCCAACGACTACGACTGGCGGGCGCGGGAGGCCGCGCTCAATCGCTTCGACCACTTCATCACCGAGATCGACGGGCTCGACATCCATTTCATCCACCAGCGCTCGCCGCACGAGGGCGCCTTCCCGTTGGTGATCACCCACGGCTGGCCGGGCTCGATCGTGGAGTTTCACAAGGTGATCGAGCCGCTGACCAACCCCGCGTCGGGTCGCGCCGAGGACGCCTTCCACGTCGTGTGCCCGTCGCTGCCGGGCTACGGGTTCTCCGGCAAGCCCAACGGCGCGGGCTGGGGCGTGGAAAAGATCGCCGAGGCGTGGGAAACGCTGATGGTGCGCCTGGGCTACGAGCGCTACGGCGCCCAGGGCGGCGACTGGGGCGCCGCGGTCACCACCCAGATCGGCCGCAACCGGGGCCACTGCGCGGCCATCCACCTCAACATGCCGGTCGGCAGGCCCACCAAGGAAGCGCTGTCGAATCCCACCGAGGAGGAGCGGCAAGCCATGGCCGGGTTGGCCAATCACCGCAAATGGGGCACCGGCTACTCCAAGCAACAGTCCACCCGGCCGCAAACGCTGGGCTACGGGTTGGCCGATTCGCCGGTGGGCCAGCTGGCGTGGATCGTCGAAAAGTTCTGGGACTGGGCGGATTGCGACGGGCATCCCGAGAACGCGGTCAGCCGCGACGAGCTGCTCGACAACGTGATGGTCTACTGGGTGACCAACACCGCCGCGTCCTCGGCCCGCCTGTACTGGGAGAGCTTCGCGGTGTGGGGTAGGGGAGACCGCGTCGAATTGCCCACGGGCGTCGCGGCTTTCCCCGGCGAACTGCTCAAGGCGCCGCGCAGCTGGTGCGAGCCGGTCTACAACATCACCCACTGGACCGACATGCCGCGCGGCGGGCACTTCGCGGCGTTCGAGGAACCGGAGCTGTTCGTCGAGGATCTGCGCGCGTTTTTCGCGACGGTGCGCTGAACGAATCAGCCCGGCGGGGCGAAGAACTCGAGCGCGATGCCGTCGGGGTCGCGGAAACTGAGGCCCGAGCCGTAGGGGGCGTCCACGATGCCGCCGTGCTCGATGCCCAGTTCGCCCAGCCGGGTGACCCAGTTCTCCAGCTCGGCGCGGCCGGCGCAGCCGAAGCCGACGTGGTCCAGGCCCACGCGGTGTTCGCTGAATCGTTCGTCGGTAGCCGGGCGGTCGTGCTGGTGAATTCCGAAGACGGTGCCGCCGTCGAGCATCCACACCTGGTGCCGGAAGCCGGCGTCGGTGTGTTCGTCGAGCATCGGGTCGGTGCCGAGCAGGTTGCGATACCACTGGCCGCTGACTTCGATGTCGCGCACGGTGACCGCGACGTGGTTGAGCGCTGGGAAAGCCATGGTGTCGACTCTAACCCTCGACGGGCCGGCTGCGCAGACGTGCCCGAGATCGCCTGCCCCACAGGCAAAGTGATGCGACCCGGGTCGCGCGCCGGGCGCCTCGTGGGGACGGTCACCTCCGGTGTGAGACGCTGCCGGGGTGTTTGCGACGCCCCGCACGGCCGGCGTGCTGGTCGGTTACCTGGCCGATCGCGCGCTGGGCGACCCGCGACGCGGCCACCCCGTCGCCGCGTTCGGCACGGCCGCCGCCGCGCTGGAGAGCCTGACCTACCGCGAGAGCAGGGCCGCCGGCGCCGTCCATGTCGGCCTGCTGATCGGGTCGTTGGGACTGCTGGGAGCGGCGGCGCAACGGGCCGCCGGGCGCGGCGGCCGGCCGTGCTCGATCGCGGTGACCGCCGCGGCCACCTGGGTCTGCCTGGGCGGAACGTCGTTGGCGCGCACCGGGCTGGCCATGGCGGAGCTGCTGGAGCGCGGCGACGTCGAGGGCGCGCGCGGGCTGCTGCCGTCGCTGTGCGGGCGCGACCCCGCGTCGCTGGACGGCGCGGGCCTGACCCGGGCGTCACTGGAATCGGTCGCCGAGAACACCTCCGACGCCCAGGTGGCGCCGCTGCTCTACGCGGCGGCCGGCGGGGTGCCCGCGGTGCTGGCCTACCGCGGCGTCAACACCCTGGACGCCATGGTCGGCTACCGGTCGCCGCGCTACCTCCGATTCGGTTGGGCCGCAGCGAGATTGGACGACGTCGCCAACTACATTCCCGCGCGGGTGACGGCGTCGCTGGCGGTGCTGTCGGCGCCCCTGGTCGGCGGCTCAGCGTCGGGGGCGGCGCGGGCGTGGCGGCGCGACGCCGGCCGCCATCCCAGCCCCAACGCCGGCGCCGTCGAGGCGGCGTTCGCCGGGGCGCTGGGTGTGCGCCTGGGCGGGCCCACCCAATACCGTCACGAGCTGCAGATCCGGCCGACGCTCGGTGACGGCCGGGAACCCACCGTGGCCGACCTGCGGCGCGCGGTCGCGCTGTCGTCGCTGGTGCAAGCGGGCGCCGCGCTGCTGGCCGGGCTGCTGTCGGGTTATCGGCGTCGGCCGTAACGGTCGGCGAGTTTGTCCTCCACCGTCTGCGGTGCCTCGGGGGCGGGCGCCGACGCGGCGGAGGGTGACTGCTTTTCCTGGCGGCGCGCCCGGATCTCGGAATAGGCGAAGTAGCCCAACCCGATCGGGGCGAGGATGCCGAACGCGATCCACTGGATGCCATAGGACAGGAACGGGCCGGCGTCCAGCTGCGGCACGCCGACCAACCCGAGGCCGCCGGGCTGACCGTCGACCAATTGCAGATAGGACCCGGCCAGCGGGACCTTGGTCAGCACGGCGATCTGCCCGGTGTCGATCGAATACACCTGCTGCACACCGTCTCCCACGAACGGATCCTTGCCCGCCACGGGGGGCTCCGAGTTGCGCAGCCGCGCCGTGACGGTCACCGTGTCGGCGGGCGGGCGGGGGATCGGCGGAACGCGAGATCCCTCCAACGGACGCACGTAACCGCGGTCGACCAGCACGGTGGGGCCGCCGTCGACGACGAAGGGCGCCAGCACCTCGAAGGCCGGTTTGGAGTCGATCACCCGCAGCCGGGCCAGCACCTGGACGTCGGGCAGGTAATGCCCGGTCGCGGTGACCTGACGCCACTGATGGCCGGGGGCGGCCGAGTTCTGCTGCGGCAGCAGGGTTTTCACCGGGACGGGCGCGGTGTTCAGGGAGTGCTCGATTTGGTGGTTCTCCCGCGAGGTCCTGTTGTGCTTGCCCAGCTGCCACGGCGCGAGCACCGTGAAGCACAGATAGGCGAACGCGATGACCACCAGTGCCAGCACGATCCAGCCCGGGCGCAGCACGAACGCCAACCTGCGCATCACCCCGACCCGTTCTGCGCGAGGCGTTCATCGACCCAGTCGTGCAGGCCGGGCAGCGCGGCCTCGATGACGGTGTAGACGCGTTCGAAGTCGCTGGTGTCACCGTAGTAGGGGTCGTCGACGTCGGGGGTGTGCGCGCCGGTGCGCGGATCGAAAGACCGCAGCATCTTGACGCGGTCCTCGTCGGCGCCCAGGTGCCGCAGCATCCGGGCGTGGTTGCGGTCCAGGGCCACCACCAGATCGGCCGCCAGGTGCTCGGCGTCGACCTGCGCGGCGCGGTGCTCGGTCGGGTAGCCGTGGGCGCGCAGCACGCCGGCGGCCCGCTCGTCGGCGCACTCGCCGACGTGCCAGTTGCCGGTGCCGGCGCTGCTCACCCGCACCGCGTCGCCCAGACCCCGGCGGCGCAATTGGTCGGCGAACATCTTCTCGGCCATCACCGACCGGCAGATGTTGCCGGTGCACACGAACGTGATGTGCAGCGGCTCGCGCTCAGACACCCAGGGCCCTCCGTAGCTCGTCGACGGTCGCGGCGTGCGTCACCCCGCTGAACGTGTCGGCGCGGCCGTACCCCCAGCCGACCACCACCGTGTCGATGCCGTGCGCGGCGGCGCCGTGCACGTCGTGGCTGCGGTCGCCGACCATCAGCACCCGCTCGGGCAGCGGCTCCAGCTGCGAAAGCGCATGGGCGAGCACCTCGACCTTGGCTTTGCGGGAGCCGTCGGGGCTCGCCCCGGCGATGACCTCGAAATGGTGGTCGAGCCCGAAATGGGCGAGGATGCGCCGCGCGGTGGGTTCCAGCTTGGAGGTGGCCACGGCCAGCCGGACGCCGGCGGCGCGCAGATCGACCAGCAGCGCCTCGATGCCGTCGAAGAGCGCGTTCATCGCCCACCCCCGGGCGCCGTACTCCGCGCGGAAGGCCGCGATCGCCTCCTCGGCGGCGTCGCCGAGCTCCATGGACCGGAAGGTGTCGTCCATCGGCGGGCCCACGATCTGGGCGACGAGGTCGCCCGGGGGCACCGGGGCGCCGATGTGATCGAGCGCATGCAGGAAGCTGGCCACGATGCCCTCCGCGGAGTCGGTCAGCGTGCCGTCGAGATCGAAGATCACCAGCTGCGCCCCTGGGGCTTGGCGATCGGTGGACGTTGCGCCTGTCACCTCACCATTGTCCTCGATGGGCGCGGACGGGTACGACGGTGTTGCCGGTGTTCGTCCGGCCGGCCCGCGCGGCGCACTAGTGTTTCACGGATGGCGAGTCTGAACCTGAGCCCGCCTGCGGCGCGCTATCACGGCGATCAGGCCGTCGCGCCCGGGATGCTGGACTTCGCCGTCAACGTCCGTCACGGCCAACCGCCCGACTGGCTGCTGGGGCGGCTGGCCGCGCGGCTGCCCGACCTGGCGCGCTACCCGGGCGTCGACGACGTCCGCGCGGCGCAGGACGCGGCCGCCCAGCGGCACGGCCGGGCCCGCGACGAGGTGCTGCCGTTGGCCGGGGCGGCCGAGGCCTTCGCGCTGCTGGGCAACCTGCGCCCGGCGCGGGCGGCGATCATCGCGCCGGCATTCACCGAGCCGGAGGCGGCGCTGAGTGCCGCCGGAGTGCCGGTGCACCACGTGGTGCTGCGGCCGCCGTTCGACCTCGCGGGCGCGGTGGCCCCCGAGGACGCCGACCTTGTCGTGGTGGGCAATCCCACCAATCCCACCTCGGTGCTGCACCGCCGCGAGGAGCTGCTCGCGTTGCGCCGGCCCGGCCGGATCCTGGTAGTCGACGAGGCCTTCGCAGACTCGATTCCCGGGGAGCCCGAATCGCTGGCCGGTGACGCGCTGCCCGACGTGCTGGTGCTGCGCAGCTTGACCAAGACGTGGGCGCTGGCCGGGCTGCGGGTGGGCTACGCGCTGGGGTCGCCGCAGGTGTTGGCGCGGTTGACCGCCACGCGGGCGCACTGGCCGGTGGGCACGCTGCAGCTGGCGGCCATCGCGGCGTGTTGCGCCCCGCAGGCGGTTGCCGACGCGGCAGCCGGGGCGGCGCGACTGGGGCGGCTGCGCGCCGAGATGGTGGCCGGGCTGGCGTCGGTGGGCGCCGACGTGGTCGACGGCCGGGCGCCGTTCGTGCTGTTCCGCATGCCGGAGGCCGTTGCATTGCGAAAACGACTGCATGACAGGGGAATTGCCATCCGTCGCTGTGATACGTTCGTCGGCTTGGACGAGCAGTACCTGCGGGCCGCGGTGCGCCGGGAGTGGCCGCTGCTGGTGCAGGCGATTTCGGAGGTGCGCCGGTGAGCGTGAAGCTGGCCGACGTCATCGCGGTGCTCGATGAGGCGTACCCGCCTCGGCTTGCCGAGGCATGGGATTCGGTGGGCCTGGTATGCGGTGACCCCGACGACAAGCTGGAGTCGGTGACCGTCGCGGTCGACGCGACGCCCGCGGTCGTCGACGAGGTTCCCGACGCCGGCCTGCTGCTGGTCCATCACCCGCTGCTGTTGCGGGGGGTGGACACCGTGGCGGCCAGCACGCCCAAGGGCGCGCTCGTGCACCGGATGATCCGGACCGGGCGTTCGCTGTTCACCGCGCACACCAACGCCGACTCGGCCAACCCGGGTGTGTCCGACGCGCTGGCGGCCGCCCTCGGGCTCGATGTCGAGGCCGCGCTGGAGCCGGCGACGGGTGCGCCCGGCCTCGACAAGTGGGTCATCTACGTGCCCAACGAGAACGCGGAAGCGGTGCAGGCGGCGGTGTTTGACGCCGGGGCCGGCCACATCGGCGACTACTCGCATTGCAGCTGGACCGTCACCGGGATCGGGCAGTTCCTGCCGCACGAGGGGGCCTCGCCCGCGGTGGGCAGCGTCGGCAACGTCGAGCGGGTCCCCGAGGACCGGTTCGAGGTCGTCGCGCCCGCGCGGGTCCGGGCCGCGGTGCTGGCGGCCCTGCGCGCCGCCCACCCCTACGAGGAGCCCGCGTTCGACATCTTCGCGATGGTCCCCCCACCCGGCGACGCCGGGCTGGGCCGCGTCGGCACGCTGGCCCGACCGGAACCGTTGCGCGACTTCGTCTCCCGCGTGCACGCCGCGTTGCCGCGGACGTCCTGGGGGGTGCGGGCCGCGGGTGACCCCGACATGCCGGTTTCGCGGGTCGCCGTCTGCGGCGGCGCCGGAGATTCGCTGCTGGCCGCCGCGGCCGGCGCGGGGGTGCAGGCCTACGTCACGGCCGATCTGCGGCACCACCCCGCCGACGAGCACCGCCGCGCCTCGGACGTTGCCCTGATCGATGTGGCACATTGGGCAAGTGAATTCCCGTGGTGCGAACAGGCCGCCGACCTGCTGCGGTCGCGTTTCGGTGCGGAGCTTGCGGTGCGAGTGAGCGCGATTCGCACCGACCCTTGGAATGTCGAGCGCGGTGACAACGAGTCCGGGGGAGAAGGGTCATGAAAGCCGAAGTGGCACAGCAACGTTCGCTGCTCGAGTTGTCGAAACTGGATGCTGAGCTGTCCCGCCTCACGCACCGGGCGGCCCATCTGCCGGAGCAGGAGGCCTGCCGGCGCATGCAGGAGGAATACGACGCCGCCGGCGACCGCATCGGTGCGGTGCGGATCGCCCTGGAAGACATCGACGCCCACGTCAAGCGGCTCGAATCGGAGATCGACGCGGTGCGCCAGCGCGAAGACCGTGACCGGGCGCTGCTGCAGTCGGGAGCGACCGACGCCAAACAACTGGCGGACCTGCAGCACGAGCTGGAGACCCTGCAGCGTCGCCAGACCAGCCTGGAGGATTCCCTGCTCGAGGTGATGGAACGTCGCGAGGAGCTGCAGTCCCAGCTGGACACCGAGCAGAAGGCCCTCGACACCCTGGAGGCCGAAATGGCCGGTGCGCGGCAGGCGCTCGACGCCGCGCTCGCCGAGCTCACCGAAGCCCGCGAGCTGCATTCGTCACAACGCGACTCGCTGAGCGCCGCGCTGGACCCGGCCCTGTCCGCGCTCTACGAACGGCAGCGCGCCGGGGGAGGGCCGGGCGCCGCGCAGCTGCTGGGAAAGCGGTGCGGGGCCTGCCGGCTCGAGATCGACCGCGGGGAGCTGGCCCGCATCTCGGCCGCCGCCGAAGACGACGTGGTGCGATGCCCGGAATGCGGCGCGATCCTGCTGCGGGTCAAGGGATTCGATCAGTGAAGGTCGTCATCGAAGCCGACGGCGGATCACGCGGCAACCCCGGACCGGCCGGCTACGGCGCGGTGGTGTGGACCGAGGACCGCGCGACCGTCCTCGCCGAGAACAAGCAGGCCATCGGCCGGGCCACCAACAACGTCGCCGAATACCGCGGCCTGATAGCCGGTTTGGACGACGCCCTCAAGCTCGGCGCCAGCGAGGCCGCGGTGTATCTGGATTCCAAGCTGCTGGTGGAACAGATGTCCGGGCGGTGGAAGGTCAAGCACCCCGACCTGATCGAGCTGCATGCCCAGGCCCGAGCGCTGGCGGCGCGGTTCGACAGGATCAGCTACTCGTGGATTCCGCGGGAGCGCAATTCGCACGCCGATCGGTTGGCCAACGAGGCGATGGACGCCGCGGCCCGGGCCAACGGTGCGGCGGAGACGCCCGAGCCGGCCGAAAAGCCCGAGCCCCCCGGCGCCGAGACGGCGAAAACCGTTGCGGCACCGTCGCCGACGGCGCCGGGCTGGACCGGCGCGCGCGGCACCCCCACCCGGCTGCTGCTGCTGCGACACGGGCAGACGGAGCTGTCGGTGCAGCGCCGCTATTCGGGGCGCGGCAACCCGGCGCTCACCGAGGTGGGGCGGCGGCAGGCCGACGCGGCGGCGCGGTATCTGGCTCAGCGCGGCGGGATTTCGGCGGTCTTCTCCTCCCCACTGCAGCGGGCCTACGACACCGCGGCGGCGGCGGCCAAGGCCCTGGGCCTCGATGTGACCGTCGACGACGACCTGATCGAGACCGATTTCGGGGCCTGGGAGGGGCTGACGTTCGCCGAGGCCGCCGAGCGCGACCCGGAACTGCACCGTCGTTGGCTGCGCGACACCAGCACCGCCCCGCCGGGCGGCGAGAGCTTCGACGCGGTGCACGACCGGGTGTCACGGATCCGTGACCGCGTCCTCGCCACCCAGCAAGGCACGACGGTGCTGGTGGTGTCTCACGTGACGCCGATCAAGATGCTGCTGCGGGAGGCGCTGGACGCCGGGCCGGGCATCTTGTACCGGCTGCACCTCGATCTGGCGTCGCTGAGCATCGCCGAATTCTATTCCGACGGAGCCTCTTCGGTGCGCTTGGTGAACCAGACGGCGTACCTAGCCGGCTGAGGGCGACGCGCCGCCGTAATCGCCGAAGGACCACAGGTTGCCTTCGGGATCGCGGACGGTGAATTCGCGTGCGCCGTAGTCGGTTTCGGCCAGCGGCCGCACCACCTCGGCCTTGTGCCGCAGCACCCGTTCGTAGAGCGCGTCGGGATCGGCGGTGACGACGTAGCCGCCGGCGGTGCCCGGTTCGCGGCACCACTGCGCGTCGGGCTTGTGGCTGCCCAGCATGATCCCTCCGCAGCCGTACGGCCAGTTCAGTTGCGCGTGATCGACGGTCTCGCCCTGGCCGTAGCGCGCCGTGAGGACGAAGCCGAATGTCTCGACGTAGTAATCGATCAGCGTGGGGGCGTCATGGGCCTGCAATGTCAACCAGACGGTCGGATTCGAAGCGGTCATGGTCCCACTGTGCGCCGAACGAGTGGCCGCCGTCTTGAATGTTTCGGAACTCGTCGGCCAGCCACCGTCGCGGCGGCACTCCGACGAACCGGACGAATTCGCGGGTCAGGTGCGCCTGGTCGCTGTACCCCGTGGCGGCCGCGACCCCCGCGAGGTCGACGCGTCCGTGCCGGCGCGCCGACGCGGCGATGCGCGCCGTCGCGTGCTGGAAGCGCATCAGCATCGCCACCGTCTTGGGCGAGCGGCCGACCTCCTGGCCGAACAGCGTCGTCAGGTGCCGGGTGGTCACGCCGACCGTCTCCGCCACCGCGGCCACCGGTATCCGGCCCCGGCTGCGCTCCAGCAGGTGCCAGGCATGCGCGACCTCGGGACGCACGGTCGCGCTCTCGCGGCGCCGCCGCGCCTCGACGAGGTAGCGGGCCACCAGAGCGAACACGTCCGGCCAGCCGTGCGCCTCGGTCACCCGATCGTGCAATTCGAGGCCGCCGCGATCCAGCACGGCGGTCGCGTCGTACTCGGCGACGGGAAGCTCGGCGCTCGGCACGCCGAACAGCGCGCGCGATGCGAGCGGATGCACCGCCAGCTGCACGCCGGCCTGGCCCCGGCGCTGCCGCACGTGGCTGGCCTGCACGTGCAGCCCGCTCAGCAGCAGCGGGTTGGGGCGCGCGACGGCCAGCGCGTCGGCGCTGTCGCCGGCTTCCACCCCGTCGTCGAGGCTGACGATGAACGTCAACAACGCGGATGGCATGCCGCGGTGCACGGTCTCGGGAACGTCGAGCGTGCGGTATCCGACCATGGACGTCACGCCCGGCGCACTGTGCGGCGGTGCGAGATGGTATTCCGAGCCCCGGTCCATCGCTCCACGCTAACGCCGCACCGGTCAGCTGTGCAGGTGCAGCCGCTCGCCGTGCGGGCCGAAGATCACGATCGCCTCCACCGGCCCGTCCACCACGCCGAACCAGTGCGGCGTCCACGTCGAGAATTCGACGGCCTGGCCCGGGTCGATGGTGAAGTCGCGGTCGCCGAGGATGAGGCGCATCCGGCCGGAGAGCACGTACATCCAGTCCTGCCCCTCATGCACGGGCAGCTCGGCGGGCGGATTGCGGCGCCGGGCGCTGACCCGAACCTTGAACGCGTGCAGGCCACCGGCGGGACCCTGACGGGTCAGCGGCGAGTAGGTGACGCCGTGGTGGGTGTGCGCGGCGCCGCGCACCCGCGGGTCCGGCGCCGACGAGGTCTGCAGCAGCTCGTCGGTGCTCACCGACAGGGCCCGGGCCAGCCGCGGCAGATGATCCAGCGCCAGGCGCCGTTTGCCGGACTCCAGGCGGCTCAGCGTCGAGACGTCGATGCCCGCCCGCGCGCCGACCTCCTGCAGCGTCATGCCGCGCTGCGCGCGCAGCTCCCGCAGTCTGCGCCGCACCACCAGGTCGATATCGGGGGTTTTTGCCTGCATGGCAATTCAGCTTGGCAAGTCGGGGCGGAATCGGCAAGCTCGCGGTATGGACAGTTCGTGCAAACCCGATGATGCCCAGCAATTCTGGGAAGACCGCTACCGTTCGACCGAGCGGGTGTGGAGCGGCCGGGTCAACCCCCGGCTCGCCGAGGTGGTCGCCGACCTGCCGCCGGGCCGCGCCCTGGACCTGGGCTGCGGGGAGGGAGCCGACGCCCTGTGGCTGGCCGACCGCGGCTGGCAGGTGGTGGCCGTCGACGTCTCTGACACCGCGCTGCAACGCGCCCGCGCGGCCGCATCGGCGCGGAATATGGCCTCCCGCATCGACTTTCAGCGGCACAACCTCAACGAGACGTTCCCGCAAGGGATGTTCGACCTGATCTCCGCCCAGTACTTTCATTCGCCGGCCCGCCTGGACCGCGAAGACGTGCTGCGGCACGCCGCCGAACGGGTGAATCCCGGTGGCGTGCTGCTGATCGTGGACCACGGGGCGGTGCCGCCGTGGGCGCAGCACCACGATCACTCCTTCCTCGGCATCGAGGAGGTGATCGCCTCGTTGCGGCTGGACACCGCCGCCTGGACGCGGCTGCGGGCCGAGGCCGTCGAACGCGAAATGACCGTCAACGGGGAAACGGCCAGGGTGCCCGACCACGTGATCGCCTTGCGGCGAGACCGATAACCCTCACGCCGCGTCGTGAAAGATCAGTCCCATGGCGTAGCGCTGCCCGGTGCGAACCACGGACACGCCGTGGCGCACCGGTGCCGCGGACCAACCGCGGGCCGAGGGCACCGGCCGCTCCCGCGTGGTGAAGACGTAGCCGTGTCCCTGCGGCAATTGTGTTGCCGTGCCCCGGGATTGCGCCCGCAGTCGCTGCTCGACCAGCAGGAACTCCCCGCCGGTGTAATCGGTGGCCGGGTCGCTGAGATTGATCACCACCTGCAGGGGGAACACCAGGTCCCCGTAGAGGTCCCGGTGCAGCGCATTCCAGTCGCCCGCACCGTATTTCAGCATCAGGGCGGTGGATCGGGTCTGGCCGGCGGCGTGGCAGGCCGCCAGCCAGTCGTCGAGGCGGTCCGGCCAGGGCGCGTCCCGGCCGAGCTTGGCACACCAGTCGCGGGCGATCGGCAGAAGCCGCGGATAGAGCGCCTGTTTGAGTTCCTCGATCGGCGCCGGGTAGGGCGCGTGGAAATAGCGGTACTGCCCGGACCCGTACCGTTTGGGCGCCATGTCGATCGTGGAGCGGAACAGGGCGTCGTCGGCGTAGAGCGCGCGCAGCCGCGCCGCCTCGCTGGGCGTGATCAGTCGCGGCAGCAGCGCCCCGCCGTACTCGTCGACCGCGGCGGCGATCGCGTCCCAATCGCCTGAATCGACACGCCTTTTCCACCGGGACATCGCGGGCCTTCCCATTCGTGATCCGAGTCCACGGTAAACGGTTGCTGGCCCCGGCCGGGTGCAGCGGGTACCGTTTATCGTCGCGGACGAGTTGGCCGGGCGGCCGCGGGCCGTCGCAAGGCGGTTCGAGGAAAGTCCGGACTTCACAGAGCAGGGTGATTGCTAACGGCAATCCGAGGTGACTCGCGGGAAAGTGCCACAGAAAACAGACCGCCACCCTCGCGGTGGTAAGGGTGAAACGGTGCGGTAAGAGCGCACCAGCATCCCGGGTGACCGGGGTGGCTCGGCAAACCCCACCCGAAGCAAGGCCAAGAAGGCCGTACCGCTGGTGCGGCCGCGCAGGCGTTCGAGGGCTGCTCGCCCGAGCCTGCGGGTAGGCCGCTCGAGGCACCCGGTGACGGTGTGTCCAGATGGATGGTCGCCGCCGCACCGCCGTTGCTCACGCGCGGCGGTGGGGAACAGAATCCGGCTTACAGGCCAACTCGTCCGCCTTCAGCCCCTTCGGCGACTAGTGCCCGGCCTTGCGCACCGCCTTGGCGAGCTTGCGCAGCGTGCCGTCGAGTTCGCGGCGGCACCGCTGCGCCAGGTCGGCTTCCCGCTGATACAGCAGGCCGTAGGTGAAGGTGTCCTCGCCGGCGGCGTGTGCGATGTCCGCTTCCTGGCGCAGGTGTTCCCGGCTGACCACGCTGTCTTGGTGATCACCGAGCAGCGACTGCACGGCCTTGGCCCGCTCGGACACTTTGGCTTCCCCGGTGGCGGCCGCGGTGTATCGAAGTCGCTTGGCGCGCTTGCGGATTCGATGTATCGCTTCGTCGCGGTGGTGGTCGCCGGGGTTCTCCCGATCGACCTGGGCGGCGGCCTTGGCGGCCTTGCGGACCTTCTTGTACGCGGCCTCGACGGTGACCGGGGCCTGCTCCTCGGCCGCGGCGGCGCCGGGGGTTTGGACCGCGATCGCCTCCAGGGAGTCGAGCAACCGGAAGTAGCGTTGCGAGCGCATCGCGATCAACGAGCGGCGCAGGCCGGTCTGGTAGCGGCGCTGCGCGCCCCCGACCAGCCGTTCGCGCACCGGACCGCGCACCAATTCCGGTGCGAGCCCGTCCAAGTCACGCTCGTAGCGCTCGGCGAGCACCTCGGCGTCGCGCGCCATCCCCAAAATCCCGGCGAGCTCACGCAGCTCGTCCAGGACCCACCCCTCGTCGGGCAAGCCGAACGAATCCTGGTAGTCGCGCAGCAGGCTGCGCAGCTTGCGGGTGGTCACCCGCATCTGGTGGATGGAGTCGTAGGCGTCGGCGCGCACGGCGCGATCCCACACCAGCAGCTCGCGGACCTGCTCGGCGATGGCGCGCTGCAACGGATCCTCGCTCGGCTGCGCGCCGTTGGGCGGTGGCGGGGTGCCGAGCACCCGCGCCAGCTTGGAGCCGTGTCCGGCGGGCGCGGCGCCGGCGTCCAGCAGCCGGTTGCTCAACCGGTTCAGCAGTTCGGTGCCGGCCGCGCCGTTGGAGTGGCCGCCCGCTTCGAGGAGCTCCAATTCCCACTCCCGCCATTCGAGCTCGGTGGGCGGCGCACCGGATTCATCGGAGCTGTCATCGGGCCCCCGCGTCGACCACGCGGTGACGGAGTCGTTGCTGAACTCGGCCAGCGCGACGCCCGCGGCGTCGTACAACACCTGGCTCTCGCGCTCGGTGGTGATGCGCGCGACCGGCTGCAGCGGACGGTCACGGACGATCGCCAGCACGACGTCGGCCAACTCGGCGGGCACGGTGTTGTTGCCGTCGGGTCCGGACGCGTCCAGCGGCGCCCGGACCTCGGTGCGCGCGTCGGGCCCGGCCGGCAGCTTCAGGTGCCACCCGGCGTCGGAGCCGCCGGTGCGGCGGCGCAGCGTGATCTTGTTGCGCGCGAGGTCATGTGCGGGCGTGTCGAAGTACGTCGCATCCAGGGTTTGCGTCGGCGCCTTCTCGACGTGGGCGACCGCGGCGATCCCCTCGAACGACGGCGACACGGTGGACTCGCCGACATCGAATTTGCGCTCTACCTCCAGGTGACGCGAGGTCTGCGGCGTTTTTGCAGGCATCTTCGGCTCCGTTGAGGGCGCGTCGCCGCGGCCTTGAACGTAATGGACGGTGGGGATGAGACCCATAGCCTGCCATACGGAGGTGACGACGTTATGGCGGCGGCGGAGGAGGGGGCGGAGCCGTCGTCTCGTCCTCCGGCAGCGGCGCATAGACCGCGGGTGGAGGGGCATAGCGGGCGATGTTGTCGGCGATGTTGGTGCAGCCGCTTACCGAGATGCGTCGGCCCGCGCCCACGCACACGGTCGCTTCGACCCGATCGGCGGATGGCGCCGCGGTGAGAATCGCGGGGACGGACACCACGCCCGAGAACACCAGCAATGCGGCAAGCCCGCGGCGGCGATTCATCTGCACTCTCCTTCCGACCCCTCAGTGCATTGTGCCGTCACAGCGCGGCGGGCGGGCCCGGAATCTGAATATCGACGCCGCCTCCGACGCCGCCGCAGAAAAGTGTTAAGCGGTGTGCACGTTCGGGGTGCGGACGTGTTCGGGACGAAGGCCGCGCCCGAAGGCGATCGGCGGGATGGAGCGCAGCGGGCCCCGTCCCACGATCGCGGGGATCGGGATGGGTGACAGGTCACCGCCGTTCAGATTGGGCGCGATCACCCGGTCCTGTGCGAACACCTGGATCGCCTGGATGACCCGGGCGGGCAGCTCTCGCCGACGCTGCACCTTGGCGAGGTCCGCGTCGCGCAGACGTCCGTCGCGCAGTGGGGCGCACAGGATGTTGGCGGCCGCCACCGCATCGGCGACAGCCAGATTGATGCCGACGCCACCGATCGGCGACATGGCGTGGGCCGCGTCCCCGATGCACAGCAGGCCGGTGCGCCACCACCTCTCGAGCCGGTCCACCCGCACGTCGAGCTGACTGGTCTGGTCCCAGGAACGAAGGTCGTCGACGTGTTCGCGCAGCTGTGGCCGCGCCGCCACGATGCGCTCTTTGAACGCCTCCAGCGACCCGTCGCGGGGGTCGGACCCCTTGGGCATCAGATACGCGATCTGCCAATAGTCGCCCCGGTAGATCAGCGCCATGGTGAGGCCCCGACGGGCCACCCCGTACAGCTCCTGCGGATCGCCGGGTCGCCAGTTGAGCCGAAACCACAGCACGTCCATCGGGGAGTGCGCGGCGGCGGTCCTTAGGCCGGCCGCCGCCCGCACCGCGGACTTGCGCCCGTCCGCGCCGACGACCAGGTCGGCGCGCACCTCCACTTCGGGCGTGCGCGCCCCGATCACCCGATCGCCGTCAAAGATCAGGTCCTTGACTTCGGCGTTGCGGATCAGCGTGAATTCCGGGTAGGCAGAGGCCTTTTCGGCGAGGAAGTCGAGGAAGTCCCACTGCGGCATCAACGCGATGTACGGCTGTTTGAAACCCAACCGTTTGAGCACGCCGAAGTTGCCGAAGGTGCGGATCGTCCCGTCGGTGTCGAACGCGACGCGGTCGACTTTGGTGTGCGGCAGGCGCAGAAGCTCATCGACCAGCCCGAGCTCGTCCATGATCCGCAGGGTGCTCGGGTGCACCGTGTCGCCGCGGAAGTCGCGCAGGAAGTCATTGTGCTTCTCCAAGACGACAACCCGGATCCCCGCGCGGGCGAGCAAGAGCGCGTGAACGAGACCGGCGGGGCCCCCACCGGCTACGCAAACCTGGGTCTGAAGCACTTCCGCCACGGCCCGACCCTACCGCGGTCGCGCACTCGTTTGCCGCCTGATTCGCGCGTGCGCGGCGGGCAAACCCCTTATGGTTTGCGGTACGAATACCGCTCGCCTTGGGCGATGGTCGACGAAGGAGCGTTTGCATGGGGTCTTTTGTTCGCCCGGCGGCCCGGGCCGTTGCCGGCGGGATGGCGGCCTGCGCGGCCACTGTGGCAATGCTTTTCGCGACGGCGGGTTGGGCCGCCGCGGACGTGCCGGCCGACGAGCCGGAGCCGGCGCCCGCGTCGCAACCCAATTGCACGGCGGCCGACCTGGCCCAGGTGTCCTCGGGCGTCGCCGCGGCCACGTCGGCGTACCTGTTCACGCACCCCGACGTCAACGACTACTTCACCAGCTTGAAGGGCCAGCCGCGCAGCGACATGCGTGATCAGTTGAAGCAGTACATGGACGCCAACCCGCAGACCCACGCCGACCTCGAGGGCATTCGCCAGCCGCTCACCGACTTCCAGAATCGGTGCCGCTGACGCCTGCGGGTCAGCCGGCCGGCGGCGGCCGCAGATGCATCGCCAGGTCGCTCAACTCGAGGATCGTCTCAATCTCGGTGTCGCGGAACGGCCGTCCGTCGGGACCGAGCAAGTCGTGAAACCATTCCTGCGGCATCGCCGGATCCGGGTTCGGGTGGTCCCAGGAGTCCCAGGGAAAGTACGTCTGGGTTTTGCCGGCGACGAATCCCCAGTTGAACGCGCCGACGCCGGTGCGCTTCGCGATCGGCAGGATGTTTTGCACCGTGCTGCCCAGCGGCCGGGCCATGTACTCGGTGCACAGGATCGGGCGCCCCAGCGGGACGAGCTCGGCGATGCGCCTCTCGAACGCCGCCGGCTCGCCGTAGCAGTGGAAGGTGATGACGTCGGAGTTGTCGAGCTGGATCCCGGCGATGACGCTGCGGCGCGCCGGGTCGGCCCACTCGCCGTGCCACACGCCGCTCGTCAAGGGCTGGCGGGGATCGACCAACCGCGCCCACTCGAACACCTGGGGGAGCAGGTTGGCGACCAGGTCGAGCTTGTCCTTGCGCTCCACTGAGGCGTAGGTGTCCGCGGGGTTGTCCGGCTCGTTCCACAGGTCCCAGCCCAAAATGCGGTCGTCATTGCGGAATTGGGTCAGGACCCCGGTGACATAACCGCGCAGGGTGCGGACGTAGCCGCGGTCGCCGAGGCGCTCGGCGCCCGGGCTCTGCACCCAGCCGGAGTTGTGGATGCCGGGCCGCGGCGCGGGCTGCGGACCCGGGCGCGGGAACGGATCCCAACACGAATCGAACAGCACGAACAGGGGTTTGATGCCGTGGCGGGCCGCGATGTCGACAAACCGCGCGAGCCGGCCCTGGAACCCGCGGTGGTCCTGCGCCCAGAGCAGATCGTGCAAAAAGACCCGCACCGCGTTGAACCCGTTGGACTGGGCCCAGCCCAGTTCGGTGTCGATGCGCCCGGGATCGAAGGTATCGGCCTGGAACATCTCCAGCTGGTTGATGGCATTGGACGTGATGTAGTTGGCGCCCACCGGCCAGCCCTGCGCTTGATACCAGCGGTTGGCTCGCTCGGGTGACCATCGGCTTGCCTGCGGCGAGGTGCGCGGCGGCTGCGCGGACGCGTGCGGTGTGCGGGCCAAAACGATGCCTCCTGCCACTAGCAGCGGGAACTTCAGCACCGTTCGACGGTGTACGAAGCCACCACGGTCCCCCCGGTCGATGTGGTCCACCTTTGCTCTTTTGAGTCCGGATCGTCTCTTAACAACGATCGTACATGCCTGCCACACAACGTTTTTCGGCACTTTCGTTGTGACCGGGGTAACGTGGTGGTCAACGAGGCGGGACCCTCAGCGCGGTGGTCCCGGCGCGCAGCAGGACGTGCCGTGAATCGTGCGGTGGCGCGCCGGATCAGAAGCAGTGTTCGTCGGCGGGGAAAACCCCACCGGCCACCTCTTGCGCATATTGCGTTGCGGCGCGGCGCAATTCCCCGCCGATGTCGGCGAAGCGCTTGACGAAGCGGGCGGCCTTGCCGCTGCTCATGCCGGCCATGTCCTGCCAGACCAGGACCTGGCCGTCGCAGTTCGGTCCGGCCCCGATCCCGATGGTCGGAATGGTCAGCTTGCCGGTGATCTGGGTGGCCAGCTCGGCCGGCACCATCTCCATCACCACGGAGAACGCCCCGGCCTCGGCGACGGCGATCGCGTCCGCGACGGTCTGTTCGGCCGCGTCGCCGCGGCCCTGGACCCGGAAGCCGCCGAGGCTGTTCACGCTCTGCGGGGTGAACCCGATGTGCGCCATCACGGGGATGCCGGCGGCGGTCAGGCAGGCGATCTGCTCGGCGACCCGCTCGCCGCCCTCGAGCTTCACCGCGTGCGCGCCGCCCTCCTTCATGAACCGCGTGGCGGCGGCCAGCGCGGCGGCGGGCCCGGCCTCGTAGCTGCCGAACGGCAGGTCCGCGACGACCATGGCGTGCTGGGCGCCGCGCACCACGCCGCGGACCAACGGGATCAGTTCGTCGACCGACACCGGCACGGTGGTGTCGTAGCCGTAGACGACGTTGGCCGCCGAGTCGCCGACCAGCAGGACCGGGATGCCCGCCTCGTCGAAAATGCGGGCGGTCGAATAGTCGTAGGCCGTGAGCATCGCCCACTTGTGCCCCTCGGCCTTCCACTTCTGCAGGTGGTGGGTGCGGATCTTGGTGAGCGGCTGCGCGGGCGCAGGCGAGTTGGCACCGTAAACGTTGTGCTCAGACATCATTGTCCCTAGTGGGTGGTCGGGTCGATCCTCGTGGCCCTCAGTCTTTGAAAAACCTGAACGGGTCCCCGGGTTCGTCTGACGGTGTCATTCTGCCATTTCTTCGGCGCGGTTGAAACGGCGCGACAGTGTGAGACAGGCCATGCTCCGCGCGCGGCGGTGCCGCTGATCAGGATCTCAGGTTTCCTCTGGCAGCATATGTTGGCATGGGTTTGACTCGCCGAGGCACGCGCGCGCGCACGCTGCTGATCTGGACGTCGGTCGCTGCCGTCGCGCTGCTGGTGGCGGGCTGCGCGCGCGTGGTGGTGGGGCGCGCCGTCATGTCCGAACCCAAGCTGGGCCAGGCGGTGGAGTGGACGCCGTGCCGGGCCGCGAACCCGAAGGTCAAGCTGCCGGCCGGCGCGTTGTGCGGCAAGCTCGCGGTTCCGGTCGACTACGACAACCTCGACGGCGACGACGCCACGCTGGCGATGATCCGTTTTCCCGCGACCGGCGACAAGATCGGTTCGTTGGTGATCAACCCCGGCGGGCCGGGGGAGTCCGGCATCGAAGCGGCGTTGGGCGTCGTCCAGTCGCTGCCGAAGCGGGTCCGCGAACGGTTCGATTTGGTCGGCTTCGATCCCCGCGGGGTGGGCGCGTCGCGCCCCGCGGTCTGGTGCAACTCCGACGCCGACAACGACCGGCTGCGCACCGAGCCCAACGTCGACTACAGCCCGGCCGGCGTGGCCCACATCGAGGACGAGACCAAGCAGTTCGTCGGCCGCTGCGTCGACAAGATGGGCAAGGGCTTTCTGGCCAACATCGGGACGGTCAACGTCGCCAGGGACCTCGACGCCATCCGGGCCGCGCTTGGCGACGACAAGCTGACCTACCTCGGCTACTCCTATGGCACCCGGATCGGCTCGGCGTACGCCGAGGCCTTCCCGAACAAGGTGCGGGCGATGATCCTCGACGGGGCCGTCGACCCCAACGCCGATCCCATCGAGGCCGACCTGCGGCAGGCCAAGGGATTCCAGGACGCGTTCAACAACTACGCCGCCGACTGCGCGAAGCAACCGAGCTGCCCGCTGGGCACCGACCCGGCCAAGGCCGTCGACGTCTACCACAGCCTCGTCGACCCGATGGTCGACCCCAACAACCCCATGATCGGCCGGCCGGTCCCGACCAACGACCCGCGCGGGCTGAGCTACAGCGACGCCATCGTCGGCACCATCATGGCGCTGTACTCACCGAACCTGTGGCACCACCTGACCGACGGCCTGTCCGAACTCGTCGACCACCACGGCGACACCCTGCTCGCCCTGGCCGACATGTACATGCGCCGCGACGCCCACGGCCACTACACCAACGCCACCGACGCGCGGGTGGCGGTCAACTGCGTCGACCAGCCGCCGATCACCGACCGCGCCAAGGTGATTGACGAAGACCGCCGCTCCCGGGAGATCGCACCGTTCATGAGTTACGGGCAGTTCACCGGCAACGCGCCGCTGGGCACCTGCGCGTTCTGGCCGGTACCGCCGACGAGTAAGCCGCACACCATTTCCGCGCCCGGCCTGGCGCCCACGGTGGTGGTGTCGACCACGCACGACCCGGCGACCCCCTACAAGGCCGGCGTGGACCTGGCCGACCAGCTGCGCAGCTCGCTGCTGACCTACGACGGAACCCAGCACACCGTCGTCTTCCAGGGCGACAGCTGCATCGACAACTACGTGACGGCCTATCTGGTCGGCGGCACCACGCCGCCCAGCGGCGCCAAGTGCTGACGCCGAACGTGCACTCCCGGCGGGATTTTCGTCGATTCGTCGCCGTGCGTGCACGCTCGGTGGCGACGCGAGCCGGTTGAGAGCCGAGACCAAGGCGTAATCGTTTCGCGCTGCCACGGGTACCCGCGGCTGCAACGATGACTGCCATGTCGCGCCTGAGATCGTTGAGCTCGGCGCTGCTTTCGTTCGGTCTGGTGCTCGGTGGTTCCGCCGCGCTGCCGGTGGCCGGCGCCACGCCCGAGCCCGGTGCCGGGCAGACCCCGGCGCCGAACCCGCCGGCGGCCGCGGTGCCGCAGGGCTGGGGGAGCTGCGACCAATTCGTCTCGGACACAAGCGATATCCCCGCCGCGCGATGCACCACGGTGTCGGTCCCGATCGACTACAACAACCCCGGGGGCGCCCAGGCCAAACTGGCGGTCATCCGCGTGCCCGCGACCGGACAACGGATGGGGTCGTTGCTGGTCAATCCCGGCGGGCCCGGCGGCTCGGCGGTCGACATGGTGGCCGCGATGGCGCCGGACCTGGAGAACTCGCCCGTGCGGCGCAACTTCGACCTGGTCGGCTTCGACCCGCGCGGGGTGGGCCACTCCACTCCGTCGCTGCGCTGCCGCACCGACGCCGAGTTCGACGCGTACCGGCGCGAACCGATGGTCGACTACAGCCCGGCCGGTGTCGCGCACATCGAGCAGCTTTACCGGCAGCTGGCCCAGCAATGCGTCAACCGGATGGGCAGCGCGTTTCTGGCCAACGCCGGCACCGCGTCCGTCGCGCGTGACATGGACGCGGTGCGCCAGGCGCTGGGCGACGAACAGATCAACTACCTGGGATACAGCTACGGCACCGAGCTGGGCACCGCCTACCTGGAGAAGTTCGGCAACCACGTGCGGGCGATGGTGCTCGACGGCGCCATCGACCCGACCGTCGGCCCCATCGACGAGAACGTCAACCAAATGGCCGGATTCCAAACGGCTTTCAACGACTACGCCACCGACTGTGCCCGCTCGCCGGGCTGCCCGCTGGGCACCGACCCGTCCCAATTCGTCGCCCGCTACCACGCCCTGGTCGACCCGCTGGCCACCAAGCCCGCCCGCACCGCGGACCCACGCGGGCTGAGCTACGGCGACGCGACCACCGGCACCATCAACGCGCTCTACACCCCGACGCACTGGAAATACCTGACCAGCGGCCTGCTCGGCCTGGCGCGCGGCACCGACGCCGGCGACCTGCTGCTGCTCGCCGACGACTATCAGGGACGCGGCCGCGACGGGCACTACTCCAACGACCAGGACGCGTTCAACGCGATCCGCTGCGTCGATGCCCCGAACCCGACGGACCAGGCCAGCTGGGTGACCGCGGATCAGCGGATCCGCCAGGCCGCTCCCTTCCTCAGCTACGGGCCGTTCACCGGAAACGCTCCCCGCGATTTGTGCGCGCTCTGGCCGGTGCCGCCGACGTCGGCGCCGCACGCCGCGCCGGCCATGGCGCCGGGCAAGGTCGTCGTCGTCTCCACCACGCACGACCCGGCGACCCCGTATCAGGCCGGGGTGAACCTGGCGCGCCAGCTGGGTGGCCCGCTGATCACCTACGACGGCACGCAGCACACCGCGGTGTTCAACGGCGACCAATGCGTGGACAACGCCGTGGTGCGCTACCTGGTCGCGGGCACGCCGCCGCCGGCCGCCTACACCTGCCGGTCCTGACCAGCCTGTCGCGGCCATCGCAACGGTTCTGAGCGGGCATCGGTAACACAGAATTAACAGCCGTTGCATACTGTTCGAGTTATGGATCGTCAGAAGGAATTCGTGCTGCGCACGCTCGAGGAACGAGACATCCGCTTCGTTCGGCTGTGGTTCACCGATGTGCTCGGCTTCCTCAAGTCGGTCGCCATCGCCCCGGCCGAACTCGAGGGCGCCTTCGAGGAGGGCATCGGCTTCGACGGATCCTCGATCGAGGGCTTCTCGCGGGTCTCGGAGTCCGACACCGTGGCCAACCCCGACCCGTCCACCTTCCAGGTGCTGCCGTGGGCGTCGCCCAACGGTCACCACCACTCGGCGCGGATGTTCTGCGACATCACGATGCCGGACGGCTCGCCGTCCTGGGCGGACCCGCGGCACGTGCTGCGCCGCCAGCTGCAGAAGGCCAACGACCTGGGATTTTCCTGCTACGTGCATCCCGAGATCGAATTCTTCCTGCTCAAGGCCGGCGCCGACGACGGGACGCCGCCGGTCCCGGTCGACAACGCCGGCTACTTCGATCAGGCGATCCACGACTCCGCCTCGAACTTCCGCCGCCACGCGATCGAGGCGCTGGAGTTCATGGGCATCTCGGTGGAATTCAGCCACCACGAGGGCGCGCCCGGACAGCAGGAGATCGACCTGCGCTTCGCCGACGCGCTGTCGATGGCCGACAACGTGATGACGTTCCGCTACGTCATCAAGGAGGTGGCGATCGAGAACGGCGCCCGCGCGTCCTTCATGCCCAAGCCGTTCGGGCAGCACCCCGGCTCCGCGATGCACACCCACATGAGCCTGTTCGAGGGCGACGTCAACGCGTTCCACAGCCCCGACGACCCGCTGCAACTGTCCGATGTGGGCAAGTCCTTCATCGCCGGGGTCCTCGAGCACGCCTCGGAGATCAGCGCCGTCACCAACCAATGGGTCAACTCCTACAAGCGACTGGTGGGTGGCGGCGAGGCGCCGACCGCCGCGTCCTGGGGCGCGGCCAACCGCTCCGCGCTGGTGCGGGTGCCCATGTACACCCCGCACAAGACGTCGTCGCGGCGCGTCGAGGTCCGCAGCCCCGACTCGGCCTGCAACCCGTACCTGACGTTCGCCGTGCTGCTGGCCGCCGGGCTGCGCGGGGTGGAGAAGGGCTACGTGCTGGGGCCGCAGGCCGAGGACAACGTGTGGGACCTGACGCCCGCCGAGCGCCAGGCGATGGGATACCGCGAGCTGCCCACCAGCCTGGACAGCGCGCTGCGTGCCATGGAGTCCTCCGAGCTGGTCGCGGAAACCTTGGGGGAGCACGTCTTTGACTTCTTCCTGCGCAACAAGCGCACCGAGTGGGCGAACTACCGCAGCCACGTCACCCCGTACGAACTGAGCACCTACCTGTCGCTGTAGCGGTTTCATGCGCCGCCCGCGCCTGAAGATCGGCGGGTTGCGATACCGTCGTGGTCGTGACCAAACCCGCGACGCAGCGACCCCGGCTGCCCAGCGTGGGCCGGCTCGGGTTGGTCGATCCGCAAGCGGCCGAACGCATAGCGCAACTGGGCTGGCACGACCACGACGACCAGGCCCACGTCGACCTGCTGTGGTCGCTGTCGCGCGCCGCGGACCCCGACGCCGCCCTGCTCGCCCTGGTGCGGCTGGCCGAGAACCCGGACGCCGGGTGGGACGAGCTCAACGCCGCCCTGCTCACCGAGCGCCCCCTGCGCGGGCGCCTGTTCGGTGTGCTCGGCGCGTCGCTGGCCCTCGGGGATCACCTGATCGCCCAGCCGCAGTCCTGGAAACTCTTGCGCGGCAACGTCACCCTGTCCACCCACGACCAGCTGCGCACGAAGTTCACCGAGTGCGTCGAGGAGGCGCTGGCCGACCCCGGTTCGGCGATGGTGCGCCTGCGCACCCTGTATCGCGATCAGCTGCTGGTGCTGGCCGCGCTGGACCTGGCCGCCACCGTCGAGGACGAACCGGTGGTGCCGTTCACCGTGGTGGCCGCCCACCTGTCGGACCTGGCCGACGCCGCGCTGGCCGCCGCGTTGCGGGTGGCCGAGAGCACCGTGTGCGGCGACAAGACGCCGCCGCGGCTGGCGGTCATCGCGATGGGCAAATGCGGTGCCCGCGAACTGAACTACGTCAGCGACGTCGACGTCATCTTCGTCGCCGAGCACGCCGACACCCTCACCACCCGGGTGGCCAGCGAGATGATGCGGCTGGCCTCCGAGGCGTTCTTTCAGGTCGACGCCGGGTTGCGGCCGGAGGGCCGCAGCGGCGAGCTGGTCCGCACCGTCGAGTCGCACATCGCCTACTACCAGCGGTGGGCGAAAACCTGGGAGTTCCAGGCGCTGCTGAAGGCGCGCGCGGCGGTGGGCGACGCGGAGCTCGGACAGCGCTACCTGGACGCGCTGATGCCGATGGTCTGGGTCGCCTGCGAGCGTGAGGACTTCGTGGTCGAGGTGCAGGCGATGCGGCGGCGCGTCGAGCAGCTGGTGCCCGCCGAGGTCCGCGGCCGCGAGATCAAGCTCGGCAGCGGCGGGCTGCGCGACGTCGAATTCGCCGTGCAGCTCCTGCAGTTGGTGCACGGGCGCAGCGACGAGTCGCTGCACGTGGCGTCGACGGTGGACGCGCTGACCGCGCTCGGCCAGGGCGGCTACATCGGGCGCGAGGACGCCGCGAACCTCACCGCCTCCTACGAGTTCCTCCGCCTGCTCGAGCACCGGCTGCAGCTGCAGCGGCTCAAGCGGACCCACCTGCTGCCCGAGCCCGACGACGAGGAGGCGGTGCGCTGGCTGGCGCGGGCCGCCCACGTCCGGCCCGACGGTCGCCACGACGCGGCCGGGGTGCTGCGCGAGGAGCTGCGGCACCAGAACCTGCGGGTGTCACAGCTGCACGCCAAGCTCTTCTACCAACCGCTGCTGGAATCGATCGGCCCGGCCGGGCTGGAGATCGCGCACGGCATGACGTCCGAGGCCGCCGAGCGTCAGCTGGCCGCCCTGGGCTACGAGGGCCCGCAGTCCGCTCTGAAGCACATGTCGGCGCTGGTCAACCTCAGCGGCCGGCGCGGGCGGGTGCAGTCGGTGCTGCTGCCCAGGCTGCTGAACTGGATGTCGTACACGCCCGACCCCGACGGCGGGCTACTGGCCTACCGGCGGCTGTCCGAGGCGCTGTCCGGGGAAAGCTGGTATCTGGCCACCCTGCGCGACAAGCCCGCCGTCGCCCGCCGGCTCATGCACGTGCTGGGGACCTCGGCGTACGTGCCGGACCTGTTGATGCGCGCGCCCCGGGTCATCCAGGACTACGGCGACGGGCCGAGCGGCCCGCACCTGCTGGAGACCGAGCCCGCCGCGGTGGCCCGCGCGCTGGTGGCCTCGGCCGCCCGCTATTCCGACCCGGTGCGGGCGATCGCCGGGGCGCGCACCCTGCGCCGCCGCGAGCTGGCCCGGGTGGCGTCGGCCGACCTGCTCGGCATGCTCGAGGTCGTCGACGTGTGCAAGGCGCTGACCTCGGTGTGGGTGGCCGTGCTGCAGGCCGCGCTGGACGCGATGATCCGGACGAACCTTCCCGCGGACGGTAAGGCGCCGGCGGCCATCGCCGTCATCGGCATGGGCCGGCTGGGCGGCGCCGAACTGGGCTACGGCTCGGACGCCGACGTGATGTTCGTGTGCGAACCGGCTTCTGGCGTCGAGGATTCCGTCGCCGTGCGCTGGGCGACGACGGTCGCCGAGCAGGTCCGGACGCTGCTGGGAACGCCCAGCGTCGACCCACCGCTGGAGGTCGACGCCAACCTGCGGCCCGAGGGCCGCAACGGTCCGCTGGTGCGCACCCTGGCCTCCTACGCCGCCTACTACGGGCAGTGGGCGCAGCCGTGGGAGGTTCAGGCGCTGCTGCGCGCGCACGCGGTCGCCGGCGACGCGGAGCTGGGGCAGCGGTTCCTGCTGATGGCCGACAAGACGCGCTATCCACCCGACGGGATGTCGTCGGAGGCGATGCGCGAGATCCGCCGCATCAAGGCCCGCGTCGACGCCGAGCGGCTGCCGCGCGGCGCCGACCCGAACACGCATACCAAGCTGGGCCGCGGGGGACTGGCCGACATCGAATGGACCGTGCAGCTGCTGCAGCTGCGGCACGCCCACGAGATCCCCGCGCTGCACACCACGTCGACGCTGGCGTGCCTGGACGCGATCGCCGAGGCCGACCTGGTGCCCGCCGACGAGGTGGAGCTGCTGCGGCAGGCCTGGCTGACGGCCACCCGGGCCCGCAACGCGCTGGTGCTGGTCCGGGGTAAGCCCACCGACCAGCTGCCGGGCCACGGACGCCAGCTGAACGCGGTCGCCGTGGCCGCGGGCTGGCCGACCGACGAGGGCGGCGAATTCTTGGACAACTATTTACGGGTGACGCGACGCGCAAAGGCCGTCGTGCGCAAGGTGTTTGGAAGTTGAGTCAGGAGGCCGGCGCGTTGGACGCCATATTCGAGGTGCTCAGCGCGACGGAAGCCGATCGCGTGACCGCGCTGTATGCACCGTTGGCCGATGCGGTCCGCGAGCTCGTCGACGCGACCATCCGCACCGAGGCCGACGACGACGTCGTCGCCGAGGCCCGGCGCGCGATCGAGGCCGTCACCGCATCGCTGCGGGAACGCACCCGCCCGATCGGGGTGAGCTACCGCGTCGACGGCCGCCCGCTGCCGTTGGGCAACGCCGCGATTGGCGTGTGCAACCCCATCGCCCCGCCGATCGTCGTGCACCACGAGGGCGACGGGCGCTGCTGGAGCGAGTTCGTTCTCGGCTCGGCCTACGAGGGCCCGCCCAAGCTGGTGCACGGGGGCGTCAGCGCCCTGGTGCTCGACCACATGCTCGGCGAGGCGGCCAGCGAGGGCCTGTCCAAGGCGCGGTTCACCGGGACCATCACCGTGAAGTATCTGCGCGGCACGCCGCTGGGCCCGCTTCGTTGTGAGGCGTGGGTCGACGGCAAGGAGGGCCGCAAAGTCTTTGCGCGCGGCACCATTTCGGATTCCAATGGCGTCACCGTCGAGGCCGACGGCGTCTTCATCGAGCCGGCGTGGGCGGCGGAGGAGCAGTGAAGTTCTACATCAGCAGCGCCTTTTTGAACACCCGCGAAATCATCGAGCTGGCCAAGGCCGCCGACGAACTCGGCTACGACGGGATCGGCATTCCCGACCACGTCGTCAACCTCGAGACGCTGGACACGCCGTACCCGTACACCAAGGATGGGGAACGGCGCTGGCAGCCGTTCACCGACTGGCCCGACCCGTGGGTGCTCGTCGGCGCGCTCGCCCAGGTCACCACGCGGTTGCGCTTCGTCAACACCGTCTACATTCCCGCGATGCGCAACCCGTATTCGGCGGCGAAAGCCATTGGTACCGCGGCGGTTTTGGCGTCGGGCCGGGTGGAGCTGGGCATCGGCGTGGGCTGGTGCCGCGAGGAATTCGCGTTGATGGGTGAGCGATTCGAGGCCCGTGGCAAACGCACCGACGAAATGATCGGGCTGATGCGGGCGCTGTGGTCGCCGGGCTGGACGGAGTTCGAGGGTGAGTTCTATACCGCGCCGCGCCTCGAGATGCAGCCCACCCCGCCGCCGATCCCGGTGTACGTCGGGGGACTCAGCGAGATCGCGCTGCGCCGTGCCGCCCGCAACGACGGCTGGATCGGGGATCTGATCAACACCCAGCGGGCGCTCGATGCCATCGGCCGGCTGCGGGAGATGCGGGCCGAAAACGGTTTGTCCATGGACGATTTCACTGTGTTGACCCCGCTGACCGACGCGTTCACCACCGCCGATTATCGGCGCGCGGAGGCCGGCGGCATCACCGGCATCATCACGATGCCGTGGATGTTCTACGCCGGGCCCGACGCCAGCCTCGACGACAAGATCGACGGCATGCAGCGCTTCCGGAAGGACCTGTCACTCGACGGGTAGGAGACACCTGCTTTGCGGCGGGTTTACCGTGCGTAGGGGTCGGTGATCTCGCGGAGCTGATCCAAGATCTGCTGCAGCAGTGTGAAGTTGCGGGTACCCAGGTAGGCCTTCCACTCCGAGTGGATCTCGTCGAGAGTTGCCGTGGCTACCGCGACCGCGCGCCGGCCACGTTGCTCGATGACGATCAATCGGGCGCGGCCATCCGCGGGGTCGGGGACCCGGCGGACATAGCCCAAGCGTTCGAGTTGATCGACCAGGACGCCCGCGCTCTGCTTGCTCATTTGCGCCTGTTCGGCGAGGTCTGTGAGGCGCGAACCGTCCGGGGCGATGCGCTGGAACACGCGGCACTGGGCAAGGGTCCAGTCGTCGAATCCGGCATCCTGGAGCGCCCGGAAAATCCGGTCTTCGGTGTACCGGTACGGGATGAACAACGACACCCCTAGATCAATCCGCTGCTCGTCGTTCATGCTGCCCTCGGCTCCATCGCCCACGTGGTCCAACGAAATTCACACCCTACGTCCACCGCTACTGCGCTCGGCGGCCCTGCATCACCTGGGTGACTTGCTACATGCCGCTGTTGCGGGCATGGCCTCCGACCATCAGATTAGTAAATATCATTGACTACCATAGACGTCGGCTTGGTCCTAATCTGTTATGGAATCTTGACATTAGCCGAGAGCATGGACGATAGTAGTCAACGTTCCTGACGAGTTACCCGGCGATGGAGGGGTGGCTACCGCGAGGCGGGCCCCGCTCACCATCACGCCCTTTCATCCGTTTCATCCGTTCTAGAGAAAGCGAAAATTTTGTGAAGTTTCTTGTCCTTGGAGCAACCGGCCGCACCGGCCGTCTCTTCGTCACGAAGGCCCTCGACCAGGGTCACCAGGTCACCGCCCTCGTTCGGCGGGCCGACGCCACCGTTGACCCGCGCGCCCACGTCGTCGGCGGCGACGTCACCGACGCCGCCGTCATCGCAACAGCAGCCCGAGGGCACGACGCGGTCATCAGCGCACTCGGAGTCAAAAACGTCCGCCAAACCCCGACGCTGATCACGGACACTGTCCGCGCCGTCATCGCGTCCGCCAAACATCGGGTGTTGACCGGTTTGTGATCGTGTCCGCATTCGGAGTCGGCGACTCCCTGGCCAAGGCATCGTTTCTCGCCGGCCTGATATTTCGCACGGCGCTGCGCAAGAAGTACGAAGACAAAGCTGCGTCCGAAGTGCTCTTGAAAGCCAGCGGCCTGAAATGGACCCTCGAATACCCCGGGGCATTGAACGACGGGGTCGGCGGCCGTTACACCGCGAGGGCGCTCGATGACGTCACGACGTTGCCGATGCTCCCCTCAACCTCTCGCGGAAACGTCGCCGACTTTCTCCTCCACTCCGCCTTAGAGGACACGTTCATCCGTCAGGTCGTCGTCGTCACCGACGCCAAATAGGTCGCCGCAGCGGGCGCTGCCCACGGGGCAGGTTTCGGCGGCGGAACTCGCCGCGGATGCAGTCGCGGCGGCCGAAAACGAAACCACCCGCGCGGCAACAGAACCGCGCGGGTGGTTTCGTCAAGCCGACTCAGACGTCCTTAAACGTCGTAGTACAGCGCGAATTACGTCCTGAGCGTTCGCAACCGTTAGCTGTGTTTACAGCGTAGGGAAATCGCAGGTCACAGCGTTGCCAATGTTGGCAAGCGTGAACTGTTTTGAAAACTACTGCGGACGAACTGCGGACGGAACCGCCTACGCATCCCCGAACTAACCCCGAACATGGAGGGAATCATCGTGCCCAACAACACAACCCCAACCGAGGCCCACACCGCGCTCACCCACGCCTTGCAGCATCTGCGTCACGCGCTGCGGCTCATCACCAACACCGACCGGCTCATCGTCGCCGGTGATCCCGAAAGCCTGGCAACGCAACGCTGCGCTGTCCTGTACGCCGACCTCGCAGCCGCGGCCCGCTCCTGCGCCAGCCTGATCGACCACCTCGACGGCTTCCCGCTCTACCCGCTGCTTGACGACCACCGTGAGGCGATCGCAGCAGCCATGTCGAAGCACCCGGCGGGAAATGCGCTGGGCGGTGCCTTGTGAGTAACCGGAGCTGGCTGGAACGTATCGCCGCGGCCGCCGCGGTGACCTTGGCCGTGGCCTATGTCGGCGCCGCCGAGGTTGGGGTAGTCGCCGGTCTTCTCGCGGGCGTGTTCACCGCCGTGCTGTGGGGCGCAATCCTTCTCGGCCAATACCTGGGCGGGAAGCGATGACCGACAACCACGCATCGGACACCGCTGTCGGGGCCGCGGCTAACCCGACCGACATGCTGCCCACCCAAGCGCAGGACACCCCAGCGTTGGCCTGGGCCGACGACAACCCCGACCAGGAGGACCACCCGGTACCAGCGTCATGGGGCGCGGTGTTCAACTACGCCGCGTTCCTGATCATCTGCGGACTCATCGCCGCAGCCATCACCGCCGGCTTCGTCTGGTTCGGGGACGGTGCCCGGTGAGGGCCGCGCTGACCGCCGTCGCGGTCGCAGTGGCGGTGTGGCTGGGATGCCCAGCCGCGCACGCCGACCCGGCACCACCGCCGCCCACCCCAACACCGCCGGGGTATGTGCAATGCAACGGGCAGCTGATCCCCGCGGATCCGCGCCTCGATGTACAGAACCCGGTCGGCGCCGCCATGTACCGATTTTTCTTGCAGCAGATGTGCGCGGCACCACCACCGGCGCCACCCGGATAGCCCATCACGGCACAGCGCCCCGTCGACATCGGCGGGGCGCTTCCCCTTTCCGGGCTCCCGCAACGATTTTCGCCACGTTTGCCCGATAAGCGCCCCCAGACCGGGCGCGGCGTGCCAACATCGGGCGCAACGACCCCAACCCCATTGCGTCACGGAGAACCAGATGACCCCAGCAGTCCAACTCGCAGTCATTGCGGCTCATCGCCTGCGCGGTGTGCGCGACACTGCTGCTCGTCGTCGCCCCGCCAGCAGATCCCCCAGTTGCGGGAACGCGCGGACGGCTGGCGCGACATCGCAATCCAGCTCGCCGCCCAACTAAACGGCGGGTGCTAACCTCCCGGGGCGGCACCGGGTCGCGAACGGCTACCGGAATCCGGCGGAGTTCATTGCTCGCCGGGCGCTTTCCCGGTCGTCTTCGAGGCTTTTCACGCGGCGGTCCAGAGCCTCGAGCTGACGTTTAAGTTCCTCGATTCGCTGCTCGAGTACGTGCGGTTCGGTCATCGCCAGCTCCCTTTCATCACGGGGGCCATTGTCCTTGGCAGATAACGCTAACGCCAGCCGACCGAGTTGGATTCGCGAAAATCGTTCACTCGAAACGGTTATCGAGCCAGAACTGCTTCATCGGTTCAACAACCCCGTGGAGGTCGAACGCGACGAGAGCCTCCTTATACGCGGCGCTTTGGGGTGTACCCAATTCCACCCAAGAGCGGATCACTGGCAGATCAAAGCGGCGCACCAACTCAAGCGCCAACAAACGCACCGCACGGCCGTTGAAGTCGGCAAATGGGTGGATGTTCAACACCTTTGCTTCGGCGAACGCCAATGCCTCTACCTGCAAGTCCGGGTCGTCCCCGGCGTAATGCACCCGCGCGCCAAGACCATCGAAGAACTCGCGCATCAGGCGGTCGATGTGCCAGTGGTCAGGCGGAATGTGGTTGCCCACCGACACCGGCTTGTCACGCCATACCCCGGCGATACCGGGGACGATATCGGCAAGGAACGCGGCGTGAAAATCGCGGATCAGATCAACGCTCAACATCCGATCGCCGTAGTGACCAGCTTGGATGTCGTCCGCTAACGCGCTGAGCCGGTCTGCTATTAGGTCGCTGATTTCGGAGTAGCTCTTGACGCCATCGGGTGTCTCAAACCTCGGCTCCGTCGAATCGACTTCAGACATCGATCCTCAGTCGTGCGGCTACCGTGCAAGGCGCGCGCGCTGAGCTGCGCGCGCGCGCTGCTCCCAAGCCGCGCTGACAGGCTCACGCTCCATGCGCATCGATCCCACAACCTCGTCGACGACAGTCGCGCGGCGGCGCCACGTCTTCTCCTCGGCAGGTAGAGCGCGCCAAGCAGCGACGTGGGTACGAAACTCTGCCCTGGTCATCTGCGGCCTCCTCCTACCGATCGTCTTCGATGTCATTAAGGGTAAACGAAAAATAGCAGCTCTCCCATCCCCGCGGGCGCCGAAAAGGTCACAAATCGCCCCACTAGCTGCTGTGACACAGGGCGAGTATCGGGGGTGGTCATAGGCAAGATTCTGCCCCCGAAGCGGCCGCCGCTCACTACGTCTGAACCGGTGAACCACAATGACCGGCCGCCCAGCCTCCCAACGCGCCACCCGTGCCTCGAGGTCGGCTATGCGCCGCCATCGGTACATTTCACTCATGCCGTTGCACTCCGATGCCCTGGTAATCAGGGCTGGAAAGGTGCGAGACGTCGAGACGCTGACGGAAAAGGTAAATGAGGCGATCGAGGACGGCGACGGTGCGGTGATCTCGGTTTTCTGCGACGTCAGGCGCACAGACGCTACTGACGGCATGACCCTCAACGAACTATGCGCTGAGAGCGAAGTTGTACACTCAAAAGTGCAGGTCACGACAGTTGGCCGGTTGCGGGACCAAGGCTTTGAGCCAATACTGGATGTATCGAATGGGCAGAGATTCACACACCACCACGTCGTGTTGGCGGAGCCGGTGCAAGGATCCACGCTACAAACGTTCATTAACTGCTTCGGCGAGCCGGTAGCCAACCCGGCCGGCGGCAAGAGGGAGAGGTCGAATTGAAGCGCGTAAAGGTCGACTTCAGCACTACGGTAAAAGACGGCTTGATCAGGGCGAATCAAGCGCGGGCAAACGCTCCCCTGCACGAAGGCGATGAGGTTGTAGCGTTCGACCCCGCCGAAGAAATGGAGTTTGTCGGTGTCGTGGATCATCTATCCACCGACGGCCGGTTCGCTTTCTTATGCATGCAATGGGAGGACAGCCCGCCACCGCCGCCCGAGTTGACGCCAACCTTCGCCTATGTGACCCAGACGAAAACGGTCGGCGTGCCTATCGTGCTCCCGGTCGCCGAGTCGGTTCCCTGCCTGACTGCATGAGCGAAGCATCCGAGTCCGCACACGTGCGGATACTCCTTGCCGACTACGCGATCGTCGACCCACTCGGCAAGATCACGATCGTGGGCGGCGGCATATCGATCCTAGGATTCAACCCGGCTTCAGGAACGACAGCTCCTTTCAGCGTCGTTGCGATCGCGTCTTTCGATCCAAAATGTATCGGCGATAGCCCCGCAGTCGAGCTAATGCTCGAAAACGACGAAGGTCAGCTTGTGCACTTACCAGGCCAGCCCGGCCCCCTGCGAGTCGGCACATCAGAGAAGCTAAATCCGCTCGCACTTCCGGGCGCCAATATCCCGAACGATGCTGTCCGGCCTAAAGCTCAGATACTCATGCAGTTTCAAAACGGGCTGCCGCTGCCTCCGGGGAACGGCTTCAGGTGGCGCGTGAGAGTGGACCATGAGTCACGCCCTGAGTGGGCCGAGCCCCTATACGTTCCCACGGCTAGCGCCGGGCCTGTCATCTTCTAGCAGGTCCGAAAACCTGATCCAGCGCCGGTGCGCTGGTGTTCTGCCTGATAGCCACCCACTTGCACAATCCGCGGCCTCCCGGCCTCCAACGCCGCGACCCGCTCCTCGAGGGCGGCCACGCGCCGCTGCGTCGACCACCGCCACCAGCGCTTCATTCGGCCCACCGCGGTCGACGCCGGCGCGGCTCACCAGGAACCGCATACGTGCGGCAACGGCCGCGGCCGGCGTGACAACCAGCCAGCACCGCGTTGCTGCCCCGGACATGTTCGCCATGCTGGTGCCGCTGCCCGCAGTACGGGCACAGCACCACGATCGTGTCGCGGCTCTCAGCGACGATCTCCGCGACACCTTCAACCCACTCGCCTGGGGTGTTTCCGCAGGTCAACGTACTCATTTCTCAAACCTTCCCTACGGGCCGCACCGAATCATCGGGGCGGACCTCAAACTCGTCAGAAACGCGGCCCTCGCCGCTGAACGTGGGCCGTAGCTGCGCCGGCAGCGGCAGCGAATTGCCGCCGAACATCCACGCCGGCGCGGTGAGCGGGCGCCCAGCGGCAAAAAGCTCCATCTCGGCGAATTCAGAGCCCGCTACTGCCGCCTGTTTCTGCTGGTAGAAGCCTTTTTGGTCGGAAAGTAGGAGCCTTGGGTCAACCTCGGTCTGGTGCTGCGCCTCCCGCCGAACCAGCACGGCGTAGGCGCCCTCGATGACGACCGCCCCGGCGCTGCCCGGTGCTTCGAGCAGCTCAGGCATGCTTTCCCCACCTGGCGTTCGCGGCCTCGCGGGCTTTCATGGTGCGCAGCGATTCCGGCTGCTTCGGGGCCGCTACCTCGACCTTCGCCAGAAGCTGAACCACCAGCCGGTCTAGTTGCCGGATCTCGGTGGATAGTTTCACCTGGACTTTCGCCTCCGAGGCGCCATCAAAAGCTCTGGTCAGAGCGGTGCGGCGGTCGATTGTGTCCGCGAGGATCTCGAGGGTGTGTTGCTCGGCTGCGGTCCATGTCAGCGACACCCCCTGCCGCTCGGCCGCCTTGGCGAGCTTCGCGTCGAGCGCGTTGAGGAGTTCCTGCGCCTCCTGGCAGTGGGTGGTCATCGTTTGCTGTCCTTTGCTGACGTTAGCCGGTTATTTGCTGTTCCTTATTGACACGCGCCCGCTATTGACAGCCGAAAACAAAACGCGATGCGTGCGTTCAGATGCGTTCTTGCGCCCGGCCGGTGAATCTTTTCGGGTGGTCGGGGGCTCCCCTGCACCCCTTCTGACCTGCCGAAACACTGAGCTCAGTTGAGGACGTCTCTCGTCATTGGAGCAGCGTCGATGCGCTCCACTATTAGACACGGCTCGGCTGTTGATCTTGATCGGCCCGATAATGTTTGCTGGCGCAGCCATAGCTAGCCCGCTCTGCCCGATAGCCGCTGCCCGAGCTGACGCTTAGTTGGCCAATGTGGACTGCCGCGCCCATCCCGCCGATGACTCACCACCGGCGGGATACGAAGCTCGGGCAGCGGCGGCTTATCGTCCCCGGCTGTCACAACTCCGCCTCGTAACGGCGCAGTTCCGCCTCTGGGTCATAGCGCTGGTCGTAGGCGATCGCGGGGATCCGTTGCGGCCGCAGCCCATCCGGCGACGGCCCCGACCGCACAATCATGTCGTTGAGGCGTCGCCAGTCGGCGTCGCTGACCGTCTGGGCCTGCTGCGCTGCCACGAGGATCTTCTGCGCCGCACCGAGGGCGGGAACCTTCTCGGCGAACAAACCATCCAGGTAATCATGAACGTGCCCTTTGGCTCGCAGCCACGGCTGCAGCTCCTCAACCAGAACGGACAGCTGCTCACCGTCGGCGGACTCGATTGCCTCCCGCACAACGTTGATCATGTCGCCCGGATCGGTCGAATCCAGCAGCCGCTCTGTGCGCCCCCAATATCTGAGGTTCCGACTCTCGGTTGCTGCGTCACCCGGTTTCGTCAACGCGGCACGTTGAGCGTCGACCACCCGTTGTGCCTCTTCAACTTTCACGTGTACGGCTTCGTGCTGCAGCTCAGCGTCACGGTACGCCTGCGTTGATGTGAACGCATTGACGTGTTCCCGGATCTGTTCGTGCGTGTACCGCGGATCATGCACGGCCGGTTCGGTCGCGGCGAGGTAGTCAGCGAAAGCATCGAAGGCGTGTTGCTTGGATGCCCAGGCGCGTTGCGCGGCTGTTGCGCCGGCCCGGTGCGCAAGTGCTTGCGCTGCTGGTGGTTTCAGGGAGAATTCGGGCTGGTTCGGGAGATCCTTTGGGCTCATCGCTCCGGGGTTGGTGTGTTCGGGGAGCGGCGCTGACCAGTGGGCGGTTCCGTGCTGGGTGACGGCGCGGTCAGCTTCGAGCATATGGTAATAGTCCGTAGTCATGGTACGACCTCTCTTGATTGTGAAGGGTGTTGCAGGGTATTCAGTTCTGGTCGATCTTCTGGATTATTTAGTTGTGTGCCTTGGATCAATACCCCAGTGGCGCAGGCGATTCAGGGGTTGAGTGGAATTGCAGATCCAAATGTTGCACCCGTTGCGGAGAATGAAACGGAAGATGCGCCATTGCCTGCCGCGTCGCCAATCAGCAGACCCAGAGTGGTGTCGACACCATTGCCCGTGGCCGTCCAGCGCTGCGTTTGGTTGTAGCCGCTCATGCTTCCCCAGCCCACACGGCCCCTGGAAGTTCCTCGCCAGGCGGGACCGACACCGCCGCGCCGTTATTTGTATCGTCGCCCTTAGCGACACAGAGAGGCCCTACCGCGCTGACGCCGGACCAGAACGACGCATGCCAAGAGTTGGCGCAGACACTGGCGCGCGCGGGGGCTGTGTCCCAGGCGGATCGAAGCGACCCCTGACCGTCCCTCCTAGTTGGCATCGGCCCAGCGAACACCGAAAGACTGAATCCCCGACTCTCATACCTGAAGCCGCCCAGAAAGTCGAAATAGTGACCCGTCAGCGTCTCTGTGCTGGGTGGCGGCCCAGAAGCGGGATCATAGGCCGGATTCCACCCGGTTCCGACGGTGACAATGCAGAAAATATCATCTGGTAGCGACCTCTTTTCGGGCCAATCCCAAACATCGGGGGACCACGACCATCGACGTTTCGGCCACTCAGCCTGGCCATCATCGAAACAGATCGCCCCGTACGCGCCGTGGTGTTTCAGTGTCATGGCCGGCCCCCGTACCGCATCATTTGCAGCCGTTGCCGGCTGTCGATTTCTCGGCGCATGGCTTCGACGTCGGAGACCGTGACGTTATCGATGCGAACGCTGTAGTCCGGCGAGTAGCCGCCGCCGGCCATCTCGGGGTCAAGTTCGGGCATTCCCCGGCTGGCTATCGCGTGTAGGTCATCGAATTGAGTCGGTGACAAGATCGGCTCAGGTCGACTCGTCATGTTCGCCGCCAGTCCGCCGGGCATCAACCAGCCACCGGTGTCGAAGACGTTGAGCAGCCCGCCGAGGTCGGTTGGCTGTATCGGCTGCGTATTCGGCGGGATCGCCTGCGGCTGCGGTTGCGGTGTAGCCATAGGGCCGGAATGCGGCACCGGAGGCGTAACCGGTTGCGTCGGTGCGAGACTCGGCGCTGCGGGGCTGTTGGGCTGCGGGCCGGACAGCCCCGGCGTCCCGACGGGCGCGGGCGTGAAGTTCCCGGTGCCCGGTTGCGCGATTGGCGCCGGCGAGCCCACCACCTGCTGGCCCGGAAGCTGCCCAGGCTGCACAGGTCCGGCCGGATTTATCCCGGCCTGCTGCGCGCCTTGGGGATTGTCCTGCGTCTGTTGGGCCTTCTCGCCAGTCGTGACCGCCGCCGACATGTTCGGCAACTTCGGCACGAACTGGGAAGGATCGGTCTGGAAGAATCTTGGAACCCCAAATGGCATCAATATCTCGGTCAAAGCGTCGCCGCCGATGCCCGCGAGCTGAAAACCGTACTGCACACCGCGTTTCGCGGCCTGCGTGCCGATACCGATCAAGAATGACGAAGCGGAACCGGCAGCCTGCCCGCCAGCGCCGAATGATCCGGCAGTTGCCGCCGCTGAGATGGCGGTGGCCGCCGCCGATGCCGCCTGGTCGATCAGGCCGTTGACAGCTTGGGCGCCCATCTGCATAGCACCCGACCACAACGACGTTCCGGCCGTGCCGCCACCGCCCGCGCCAGCCGGGATATATCCCTGCGTGCGAAGGTCTTTCCCGCCCGGGTTGGTCACCGCAGCCAGCGGGTCGCTATCAGGCTGCTGCCCCGTGAGGGATGTGAGGGCCGCTGCGCCGTTCGGTCCCGGCGACATACCGGACGACAGCGGGGTATCGCTCGGGCCGGCGCCTATACCTGGCATTCCCTGCAGGGCGTTCTTTGCCTGATCCTGCGTTAGAATGACTTCGGGCTGACCGCTGGCGTTATTCGTCAACGTCATCCCCGGGGGCAGTACACCGCCATCGTCGTACCCCGTTGGCAGGATTCCCTGCAACAGCGCGGCGGCGTTCTCCCGCCCCGGCAGGCCGGCACCCCAGTCGCTGCCGGACGGGTTGGACTGCAAGATCCTCGCCGCGATCTGGCCCTGCTGCTGCGGCGTCGCCGCCAACGGGTTCGGGGCGAACTCCGTTCCGCCGTGCGCCGCCCACGTAGCCGGGGTGATCTGAAAAAGGCCTTGGGCTGCGTTCGGGGAGCCGGGACCACCGTTAGCGTCGGTGATCTGCTGGCCGATATTCCGGCCACTCGACTCGCGGCCGATCAGATGCGCCCACGCCGGATTCGGCGACGTCCATGCCCCAGCGGCGGTCTGCACCAACGGAACACCAGGACCCGTCACGTTGCCGCTCGGTGCGGCCGGGGCGCCGCTCGGCGTTAGCGGCGGCAGCAGCGTCTGCGGGACAAAGGGTTTCGGCCCCTGCACCGGAGCCTTGGGCGGCGCGCTACCCGGCAAACCATGGCCGGGCGTGTCCGGGCTGGAATCGAACGGGTTGAACGCTGACCAGCCTTTGCCGTTCAGCGCGGCCTCGCCGCGGTTGAGGAACCAATACGGGGTTAGAGGGATCCCGTCCTGTGGTGCCACGCGCTGCCCGTTGAAGAACTTCTTGTTCACGTCCGCTGAAAGCTGTTGGCCCATCGTCACCGCGGAGAGGAAAGCCGCCACCGGGCCGGCAGCAGCCGATGCAGCAGCCGCGATGCCACCAATCTTTCCGATAGCCCCGTCCGCGTTCCCGGTGAACGTTTTCAACGCATCCGCGCTGCCGCCGATCGCCCCTTTTAGGACGCTGAAATTCTGCTGCGCGGTCCCGGCCCGGGTTGCGATGTCCCCAATGACGTTCGCGGCGTCACCCTGACCGATCGCACCCAAAGCGGTTGCCATACCGCCTAACACGCCGGCAGCATCTTTGTCTTTGATGCCCGTGATCGACCGCATGATGCCGTCAAAAGCGTCGGCGGCGTGATCTCCGTCGATTCCGAGCTGGCGCGCCCAGTCCCCGATCGGACTGTTCCCGATCGCGTCGCCGATAGCCCGGCCGGCTTTCGCAGCCGCCTTCCCGAACTCGGCCTCTAAGGTAGTGCCGGCATCCTTGGCGCCCTGGCGGGCCGCTTCGAGGATTGACCCGCCGATGTCGCGGATGATGCTGTCGCGGGCCGGTTTCGTGTCCGGCGGCGGGATAGCGACTTTCGTGTTCTTGCTGGCCTTCTCGATCTCTTTGCCCAGCGCGTCGCCGGCCTTCTTGCCGGCGTCCTTCCCGGACTTTTCCGCAGCCGAGCCGATCTCTTTGTTGATCGCTTTGCCTGCGTTTTTGGCGCCTTGAGTGAGGCCATCCTCGATCGCCTTGCCGGCTTGCTTGCCAACCTTGTCGGCGGTCTTACCCACGCCGGTAATCTCAGCGGTAATGTCCCGCATAGCATTTCCGGCCTGCTTGACCGTTAACTCAATGAACCCGCTTGCCAGCTTGATGCCGTCGCTCATCGGACACCCCTACGCGGATTCGGCTGGCCGCCAACGCGTTTTTTTGGGCATTCCCTGCCATGTACCCGACAGCCCGCGCGCGCGGCGGCGCGGCGCGGTTGGGGTGCGGACGTCGGGGCGGCGGTCATGCGTCGACCGCGCTTCGGCCGAACGCGTCGAGGGCGGCGCGGTCAACGCGGACCACACGGGAGCCGAAACGGCGGGCGGGGAGCTGCCCGTCGTGGATCCACTTTTGGACGATGCGCGGCGAAACTTGGAGTTCGGCGGCGACTTCAGAGACACGTAGCAACGGCATAGCACTTGCTTTCATGTGCTTGTCCGTTGCGGACGATGGATGCCGTTGCGGCTACAGAAAAAGCGAACGTTCTCGCTGTTTCCAGCATAACGCACACAGTTGCGATACGCGAAATATCACGAACTAGGAGGACTTTCGGTGCGCACAGGTCTAGGACACCGAGCATCACCCGGCCGCAGGTCTGTGCCGCACCACGTCGATCTGCCCTGGCGCAGAGAGGATGACCGTCCCAAACGATCCGTCTCCCATCGGAACTCGATCACACAACGTGCGAGGCGCATTAGCCACATGTGACGGGCTGGGATGAACCACGACCCGCGAGGGCCGCGGCCCACGCGCCGGTTTTGGTGGTCACTCGCCGCTCCGATCAGTCAGGCGCCCAGGTGTCGCCTGGGAATGCACTACTGGGCCGGGCGCGCAGGCCTCTGACCTGCGGTGTGAACCCCTGTGTACCCCTTTCGGGTATGACCTACATATGCGTGCGCGCGGGAAACATACAGAAACCCCTTCACAGGGGTTCACACCAGTCTTACCGTAAGCTTTTCGGCATGGTCTTCCGTAATGGTCAGTCATTGCTTCCACCTGCCTCAACCGCGATCCCTTGCCGCCACATGCCATCGCGGGTTCGGGTAGCCTTAAACCCATGAGCGGCCAAGGACTCGTAAAAGTCCGCGTCAGTGACCCCGGCAACCCCCGCGGATCCGCTCCAGGTGCGGTAGGCGGCAAGCAGCGCTTGGGTCTTCGCCTTGACCGCCGGGCCAGTTATGCACGCTTCGTTGATGAATTGACCGACCGTGCCGCTGCGATTCCGGTAGTCCCGGGTAGCATTTTTGACCAGATCAGGCGGGTTGAGGCCGGCGAGTTTGAATTCGGCGTAACCGCGTACGGCCCAGGCGAGGATCCCTTCGGCCTGTAACTCGAGCCGCGCCCCTAGTGTGCCGTCCCGTTCCTCCTCCGGTATCACGACGTCGAACGGGACCACCGTCAGGCGGCGCCATAGCGCTTCGTCGTCACCGGAAACATCCGGCAGGTGATTCGTGATCAACACCGAGGTGTGCGACGGCTCGAATTGGACGAAGTCTTTCCGCATGCGGCGGGCGCGGATCGTGTCACCGCCGGTGAGGCGTTTCACGGTAGCCTCGGCCAGTTTTCGCCCTTTCTCTGATTCGGAAACTGTTACCCAGCGGCGCCCCATCAGGTCCATTTCGCCTGTGGGGTGGGCGTTGTCGCGGTGCATGAACAGGTTCGGTTCGCAGGAGATGGCGTAGTCCCCGAGTGCATACCGGATGGCGTTGTCGCACACCGATTTGCCGTTGGCTCCGGTGCCCGTCCATATCGCTAGGACGTGTTCACTGACGCGCCCGGACAGGCCGTACCCGACGTAGCGCTGCAGGAATTGGCGCACATCGCTGTCGGGCAGCACCCGTTGCAGGAATTCCTCCCACAGGCCGGTGGGCGTGTCCGGGTTCCACGCGCCACCAGTCACTTTGGTGATCCGATCGGCGGGGTTGTGTGGGGACATCTCCATGGTGCGCAGATCGAGCGTCCCGTTGGAGACGTTGAGTAGGTGCGGGTCGGCGTCGAGGTCGCGGACTGTCGCCGCGAATTCTTCGCTGGCGGCGGCGATGTCGAGTACCCCGGAGATGCCGCCCGCTGATTCACATTTGCGGACGTCGGAGGCCAGCTGTTTGTCGCCCAGGGAATCGGCCAGGGCTGTCCGCAGTACAGCTACTACGGCCCGTTTGGCTGCCCCGGTGTCGTCGTATGCCCACCGTTTACCGTCCCAGTAGTGCCAGCCGATTCCGTGGACGTGCAGCAGCTTCCCGGCGTAGGCCTCCGCGAGCCGGTAGGCCATACGGACTTGCCCGGAGTGGATCTCGTCCGGTGTCCGGTTGTCGACGACCAGCCCGCCGGTGTTGAAGTTGTTGTCGGTCACGATGCCTCTTCGGGGATGAATGTGGTGTCGCCGGTCTGTGCCTGCGGTTGGGGGATGTCTTTCGCTTCGGCCAGGTTCCAGGCGTTGTCGAGTTGACGTTCAGTGTCTTTCTCATCGAAGCCGTGGGAGGACGCCCAGTCGTGCAGAAGGTTGCGGAGCCCGGCGGTGTCGGCGTGCCCGGCTTTGGCGAACGCGAACACTTTGCACGCCACTTTGAACAGCGTTGGCCGGCGGCCGTATTCGCTGTCCCCAACGACGGCTTCGCCGAGCCGGGCGAGTTCGCCGTCAAGGGCAGCTTTCACATACGCCGGGTTGCGCCCGGGTAGAGCTGGGTTTCCGACCGCCTGACGCGGCTGTGGGGGCGGTTTGATGATGCGGTCCCGCCACGCGGTAGGGGCGGACGCCGGCAGCCCGCCGGGGAGTCCGTCCGGGCCTGCGTTCAACCATGTGTAGGTGCCCATAGTGCGACGCGATGGCGCGGCTACCAGATAGCCTGTGCGGCCGATCTTTATGTCGATGCCGGGGCCGAGTGCACCGTGGACGTGGCTGGTGTCGCCGACGTTGAGCCAGATATGCAGGCCGCCGGTAGCGGTTTGTGCTGTCCAGGTGTCAGGGAGTGGGCCGAGTTCGCCGATCAGCTTGTCCAGCGTTGCCTGGCCCGGTTTTTCGTCTGCCACGTCTACGTCCACGGCGGCGATGCGGTCCCATGGCCGGATCCCGATGTTGGCCTCCGGGTGGCGGTCCCACCATTCGCGAATTGTGTCGAGGTCGACGGTGGCGTCGTGCAGGCCGTGCCCAAGCCGGCCGCATTCACCTTTGCACCGCCCGCGAAGCGGATCGTGCTTGCCGGGGTGCGCGTTCGGGAACAGTGGTGTCTTGTCGCCAGGGCGCAGCGGGAACACCGGAATGTTGGCGTTCGCATAGGTTTCCGCCGCCGAAAGGAGCGCCGTGTTGAGGGCGGCTTCGGCCGTCAGTTCTGCCCAGACGTTCCCGCTCATGCGGCGTCACCGCCCTCGAAGCGGGCACGGATGACGTTGGCTTGCAACCGCACCCCGAGGGGCATGAGGTGGTAGTACTGTTCATCGACGCTGGCGCGAATGCAGCGGCGGTACCAGTCGTCGCGCCACTTGTCGTTGGGCGTGGAATCGTGTTGCTGTGTTACGCTTGGACTATCGGTGTCGGAGAAGGTCGTCCCATTGCGGGGGCGGCCTTCTTTGCTATGGTCGGTGGTCATCGGTGTCAGCTCCGTGTGGTGGGTGTTCCGCGGTCCGTCAACCGGCCTGTAGGCCCCCGCGGAGCTGGTGGATATTGCGTTGGGGTCAGGGGCGTTAGGCGGCTCCTGGTCGTTGTTGGGCCGCGCGGTAGGCGCGGTTGGTTGCAACCTCGCCGGTCCGATCGGAGTAGCACAATGTCGACGACATCGCTTCGCTGCACGCGGTCGCGTCACGGGTGAGTTCGGTACGGAAGTATTCGGCGAACGTTTTGGCCAAACCAGCCGTGGCGCAATGCTGTTCGTAGGCGCGGGCGACCTGTTTGATCCGTGATATCGGCATCCGCAACCCGAGGTCGTGCAACACGATGTTGGCGACGCGGATGTGTTCCTCGGTCTCGCGGGCGCCGCGGGACCAGGAGGTCACGCCGCGCCGGCCGGCACTGCCCCGCCGCGGCGGGTGGCCTTCTCTTGCTCGGCTATCCACCGCTCCACTTCGGAGCGCCGGTAGACGACGCGACGGCCCAGCTTGAAGCTGGCGGGGCCGATGCCGGCATGCCGCCAGTAACGCAGGGTCGCGGCGTTGACGCCTGTCTCCGCGGATACGGACGATGCGTACATGATGTCGTTCATCGACAGCACTCCAATCAAGGGTTTGTAATGTACTCCTTTAGAGAGTACATAATAAAAGCGTTGACTACAAACCCTCTAATCGAGTACCGTTCGGCCTTGTGAGTGACGACCAGGAGGTTGGTGCGAATATTCGCCGGTTCAGACAGGCGCGTGGCCTTCCGCAGGCCGCGCTTGGCGAACCACTTGGTCTAAATCAGCAGGCCATCGCGAAGATTGAAAACGGCACCCGCGCGGTCAAACTGGCTGAAGCGGCGGTCATCGCACGAACCCTCGGTGTCGAACTGGACGACATTGCCGCCGGTCCCGAGCGCACAAGCCGCCGAGCTGCGTTCACTCGACTGACCACCACGCTCCGCGGCCTCGATGAGGAACTCACGTACTTGGCCGAGCGGTTGTCAGAAGCCTTGGTTGAACTTGCGAACGAACTGGGCGGCCACCTAGGCGCACCCGTAGAACTTCGGGTTCCATTAGAAATCGCCCGCGAGGCTGACGAATTGCTCATTCGACGATGGGGCCACGACCTGGACGACCTTCTGCGGGAACTAGTTACGACCCATGCGCCCGGACACGCCGAGGACTACCAGGACTACGTAGACGCCTTACACGCAATCGTTGAAAGTGCCGCGGACACCGGATATCCCGGCATTGACTCGCCGGGAAAGGTTGACGATGACCCAGAAACGTAACCTGCGGGCCGGAGTCGAGGACCGCTGGAACAAGACGGTTCGCGACGAGCACGGCAACCCGCAGACCGTGCCCAGCGCCAACTACGGTAAGGGGAAGCGCTGGCGGGCGAGGTATGTCGACGAGCAGGGCCGCGAACACGCCCAGTCGTTCGCTCGCAAGGTGGAAGCGCAGCAGTGGCTGACTGCTCAGACCGCGACCATCGTCGCGGGCACCCATGTCGCGCCGCGGGACGCCAAACTCACGGTGCAGCAGTGGTGTGACACGTGGATCGAGGGTTACAAGGTTCACCGCGAAGGGACCGTGCGTGAGGCCCGGACCCATATCCGGCAGATCGTCACGGAGTTCGGCGACACTCCACTAACCCAGGTGCGTCCGTCGCAGGTGAAGGCATGGACGGCCCGGTTGCGCGCGGACGGCATGAAAGCGAGCTACATCTACGCGCTGCACAGCCGGTTGTCGCAGATCCTGTCGGACGCTGCGCACGATGGCGTGCTTGGGCGCAACCCTTGTTCGCGGCGCACGGCGCCGCCGATGGGCAAAGCGAAGGTGTATGTGGCTACCACGGAGCAGGTTTGGGCGCTCCACGACGCCGTGCCCGATCACCTGAAAGTAGCGGTGCTGCTGGGCGCGTTCGCTGGCTTGCGGGTCGCCGAGGTGTCTGGGCTGCGCGTGTCCGATGTGGATTTCATCAGGGGAGTGGTGCACCCGAAGCAACAGTGGCCGGACAAGCCCCTCAAGACCGAGGGCAGCTCAGCACCGATACCCATTCCGCAGGATCTCGCGTTGCTGTTGTCGGCGTCGGTGCAGAAGTACCCCGCCGAGATGATGGTGACCAACGGACCCGGCACGGATCGGTGCGGGCCGTGGATCATCGAGCGGGCGATCCGCGATGTGCGCGGCGGGATCGACGACCTACCCGAAGGGTTCTCGTTCCACGACTTGCGCCACTACCTCGCGTCGCTGCTGATCGCTCGAGGCTGCGACGTGAAGACGGTGCAAGCGCGGCTGCGGCACAGTTCGGCCAAGACAACGCTGGACACATACAGCCACCTGTGGCCAGACGCCGACGAGTCCACCCGCTCGGCGATCGGAGCTGTGCTCGCCGAGCGGGTGGACTCCGGTGAAACTACTGCGGACGAACTGCGGACGACGCGGCCCAGCCGCGGGCGTCGGCGCAGGTCAGGAGGTTAGCTGGGCCTATACGTCGTAGTACAGCGCGAATTCGTAGGGGTGCGGCCGGATCTGGACCGGCAGGATCTCGTTCTCGCGCTTGAAGTTGATCCACGTCTCGATGAGGTCGGGCGTGAAAACGCCGCCCTCGGTGAGGTATTCGTGGTCTTCTTCCAGCCGGTCGATCACCGCGGACAGCTGCGTGGGCGCCTGCGGGATGTTGGCGGCCTCTTCGGGCGGCAGCTCGTAGAGGTCCTTGTCGACCGGGGCCTGCGGCTCGATCTTGTTCTTGATGCCGTCCAGGCCGGCCATCAGCATGGCCGAGAACGCCAGGTACGGGTTGCCCGAGGAGTCGGGGCAACGGAACTCGAGGCGCTTGGCCTTCGGGTTGGTGCCGGTGATCGGGATCCGGACACAGGCCGAGCGGTTGCGCTGGCTGTAGACCAGGTTGATCGGGGCCTCGTAGCCGGGAACCAGACGCTTGTACGAGTTCACGGTGGGGTTGGTGAACGCCAGCAGCGACGGGGCGTGGTGCAGTAGGCCGCCGATGTAGTGGCGGGCGGTGTCCGACAGGCCGGCGTAACCGGTCTCGTCGTACATCAGCGGGCTGCCGTCCTTCCACAGCGACTGGTGGGTGTGCATGCCGGAGCCGTTGTCACCGAACAGCGGCTTGGGCATGAACGTGACGGTCTTGCCGTGCTGCCAGGCCGTGTTCTTGACGATGTACTTGTAGAGCATCATGTCGTCGGCCGCGTGCAGCAGCGTGTTGAACTTGTAGTTGATCTCGGCCTGGCCGCCGGTGCCCACCTCGTGGTGACCCTTTTCCAGGCTGAAGCCGGCGGTGATCAGGTTGGACAGCATCTTGTCGCGCAGGTCGACGTAGTGGTCGACGGGGGCGACGGGGAAGTAGCCGCCCTTGGGGCGGACCTTGTAGCCGCGGTTGGGGCTGCCGTCGAGCTCGTTGGGCGAGCCGGTGTTCCACCAACCCGAGATCGCGTCGATCTCGTAGAACGAGCCGTTGGTGCGCGAATCGAAGCTCACCGAGTCGAAGATGTAGAACTCGGCCTCGGCGCCGAAGTACGCGGTGTCGGCAACGCCGGTGCTGATCAGGTAGTTCTCGGCCTTACGGGCGATGTTGCGGGGGTCGCGCGAGTACGGCTCGAGGGTGAAGGGGTCGTGCACGAAGAAGTTCAGGTTCAGGGTCTTGGCTTCGCGGAACAGGTCGATCTGCGCCGTCGCGGGGTCGGGCAGGAGCAACATGTCCGATTCGTGAATGGACTGGAATCCGCGAATGGACGAGCCGTCGAATGCCAAGCCGTCCTCAAAAACGCTCTCGTCGAAAAACGAAATCGGAATGGTGAAGTGCTGCATGATGCCGGGCAAATCACAGAACCGCACGTCGACAAACTCGACGTTTTCGTCCTTCGCGAGTTTGAAGACGTCGTCGGGCGTCTTTTCCGTCACAGAGTGCTCCTTTACTTGGTGAGATCCGCGGCCTGACGCTAGGGAGCAGATGTTGCCCGTCAGTCAACCCGATGTTGCGCGCACGTTACGTGACCATGCCACACGCAAAAAGTGGCCGCTTTGGCGGCGGGTTCTATTGTGGGGCCATGGATCGCAAGATCGTATCTTTTCTGGTGGCAGAGCGCACCGTCCGCCCACCGTTCCGGACCCGGCCGTCGGTTTATTCGGACCCCGGTCCGCGGCGATGATGCCGGAATCGCGATCCGCCTACCCCGGTGAAAAGCTGGGATTGCCTGAGAGCGGGCCGGGCTCGCTGGCGCGGATGGGACGACGGCTGGGCGCGCTGACCATCGACTGGCTCATCGCGTTGGGGCTGGCGGCGCTGGCCATGCGGCTCGGGTGGTTACCCGAAGGGGCGCTGGCGACCGCCGAGCTGGTCGTCTGGTTCGTGCTGGGCGTGGTCTCGGTGCGACTGTTCGGCTTCACGCCCGGCCAGCTGGCGCTGGGTCTGCAGGTGGTGACGGTGGACGGGCGCGGGCTGGTCGGCACGGGCCGCGCGGTGGTGCGCGGCCTCCTCGTCGGCACCGTGGTCCCGGCGCTGTTCACCGACTGGGACGGTCGCGGGCTGCAGGATCGGCTGACCGCGACGGCCGTGGTGAGGCGCTGAGCGCCGAGTTCGACCCGCTGCGATTACTTGCGGCGCACCGTGCGCTGCACGCCGCGCATCTTGCCGGCGTTGGGCAGCGGACCCTTGGGCATGACGGCGGCCCCGGCCCGCGTCCCCAGCGCGGCCAACCGGGACTCCAGCGTGTCCATCTGCTTGACGGTGATGTTGGCCGGCAACCGGGTGAGATGGCGCTCCAGCTTGGCCAGGGGCACCTCGTCCTCGCCGTTGCCGACGATGATGTCGTAGATCGGCACGTCCCCGATCAGGCGGGCGGTGCGCTTCTTCTCCTGCGCCAGCAGTGGGCGCACCCGGGTCGCCGAGCCCTCGCCGACCAGGATCACGCCGGGACGGCCGATGACGCGGTGCACGGCGTCCAAGTGGCCGGTCGCGGCCACGCCGGGGGTCACCCGCCACTTGCCGCGCAGGTTGTCCAATGCCCATGCGGCCGCCCCGGTTTGGCCTTCGGCCTTGCGGTAGACGGACTTCTGGGCGCGGCGCCCGAAGACGATGAACGCGACCAGCGCGCCCAGCACCACGCCGAGCGGGATCAAGGTGATCATCGTCAGCCCGCCGGCCCAGAGCCCGACGCCCACCGAGACGCCCACGATCAGCACGAAGGCGCCGATCATGTACGGCAGCAGGCGCTTGTCCTCCTGGCGTTGCAGGTTGAACGCCTGCCACAACTGGGTGCGGCGCTCCCGCGCGGCGGCCTTGCGGGCGGCCTGCGCCTGCGCTCGGGCGGCCTTGTTCTCAGCGGCAGTGCGGGATTTAGCCATAGTCAAAGAATACGTAGCGCCCCGACGGTCACCGTGCCGCGGCGTCCGAGGCGCGGGCGGCGGCCGCTTGCTGATACAGCCGCCCCGCGCGATACGACGAGCGCACCAGCGGCCCCGACAGCACCCCGGAGAACCCCAGCTGCTCGGCGTGCTGCGCGAACTCGACGAATTCCTCCGGCTTCACCCACCGCTCGACGGGGTGATGCCGCGCCGAGGGCCGCAGGTACTGGGTGATGGTGATGATGTCGCAGCCGGCGTGACGCAGGTCGGCCAGGGCGGTGCGCACCTCGTCGGGGGTCTCGCCGAGGCCGAGGATGAGGTTGCTCTTGGTGACCAGCCCGGCGTCACGCGCCGCGGTGAGCACGTCCAGGCTGCGCTGGTAGGTGAAGGCCGGCCGGATGCGCTTGAAGATCCGCGGCACGGTTTCGACGTTGTGCGCCAACACTTCCGGGCGCGACTCGAACACCTCGGCCAGGCGGGCGGGCTCGCCGTTGAAGTCGGGGATCAACAGCTCGACGCCGGTCGACGGGTTGAGTTCCTTGATGGCGCGCACCGTCTCGGCGTAGAGCCACGCGCCGCCGTCGGGCAGGTCGTCGCGGGCCACGCCGGTGACCGTGGCGTAGCGCAGCCCCATCGTGCGCACGCTGTCGGCCACCCGCCGGGGCTCGTCGCGGTCCAGCTCGGCTGGCTTGCCGGTGTCGATCTGGCAGAAGTCGCAGCGACGGGTGCACTGGTCACCGCCGATCAGGAAGGTCGCCTCGCGGTCCTCCCAGCATTCGAAGATGTTGGGACACCCGGCCTCTTCGCAGACCGTGTGCAGGCCCTCGCGCCGGACCAGGCTCTTGAGCTCGGTGTATTCCGGGCCCATCTTGGCCCGCACCCTGATCCACGGCGGTTTGCGCTCGATCGGGGTTTCGGCGTTGCGCACCTCCAGGCGCAGCAGTTTGCGTCCCTCGGGTGCGACAGTCACATCGCTGATGCTACGCGCGCGGCGCTGTCGTGCTCGCGCACCGGCAGCACCCCGTCCAGGGCGTCGCAGACGGCGTCGGCGACGCTCGTGCGGATGTCGTCGACGGTCACCGGGCGGCGCAGTTCGGCCGACAACGACGTCACCCCGGCGTCGCTGATGCCGCACGGCACGATGGCGTTGAAGGCGCCCAGGTCGCAGTCGCAGTTGAGCGCGAACCCGTGCAGGGTGGTGGCGCGCGACACCCGCACGCCGATCGCCGCGACCTTGCGGTCGGGCCGGCCGTCGGTGCCCGGCACCCACACCCCGGACCGGCCCGGGACGCGGACCGTGTCCAGGCCCAGGTCGGCGCACACCTTGATCAGCGCTTCCTCCAGCCGCCGCACGTAGTTGACCACGTCGAGCGGTTCGATCAGGCCGATGATCGGATACCCGACCAGCTGACCGGGACCGTGCCAGGTGATCTTGCCGCCGCGATCGGTGTCGACGACGGGGGTGCCGTCGGCCGGTCGTTCGTGCGGCTCGGTGCGCCGTCCCGCGGTGTAGACCGCCGGGTGCTCGAGCAACAGCAGGGTGTCGGCGCCGCCCGCGGCGCGGGCGTCGGCCAGGTCGCGCTGCTGCTGCCAGGCCACGCGGTAGTCGACGGTTCCGAGCTGGCGGACGTCGATCAGGGACCGGCTGGACCGGATGGAATCGATCACCTTCGCGACGGTACTCGGCCCGCCCGCGCGAGGGCGACGCACGTGCCGCTAGTCGTGGTCTCGCCGGGCGGTGGCGTAGCCGAGCGCCTCACCAATCGTGTTGTGGTGGAACAGAAAACCGGCGCGCTCGAGCGCCGACGGGATGGCCCGCTGGCCCGTCAGCAGGCCTTCGTCGGCGAACTCCCCGAGCGCGGCCCGCACCGCGAACCCGGGCAGCATCAACGGCGTCGGACGGTTGACCGCCCGCCCGAACGCGGTGGTGAACTCGGCGTTGGTGACCGGCGCGGGCCCGGTCATGTTCACCGGCCCCGACAGCGCGGTGTTCGATATCGCGAACAGCAGCGCGCGCACTTCGTCCTCCAGCGTGATCCACGACATGTACTGCCGACCACTGCCCAGCCGGGCCCCGAGGCCCGTGCGGAACAGCGGCCGCAACCGCCCCAGCGCGCCACCGGCGGGGGAGAACACCAGCCCGGTGCGGGCCAGCACCACGCGGGCGCCGCCGTATTGGGCCGGCAGCGTGGCGGCCTCCCAGTCCTCGCACAGCCGGGCCAGGAAACCGCTTCCGGCACGGTCGTTTTCGTCGACCACGCGGTCCTTGGTGTTTCCGTAGAAACCCACCGCGCTGGCGTTGACCAGGGTCGCCACCCCGGCGTCGGCGACCGCGTGCGCCAGGACTTCGGTGGGGGCGATGCGGCTGTCGCGCAGGCTCTGCTTGAAGGCGCCCGACCAGCGGCGCTTGCCGATGTTGACGCCGCACAGGTTGACGACGGCGTCGACGTCGCCCAGCGTGTCGGGGTCGAGGTCGCCGCTCTCGGGGTTCCAGTGCACCTCGTCGGCGTTGCTCGGCGCGCGACGTACGATGCGCAGCACGCGGTGGTCGGCGGCCCGCAGGGCCGCGGTGAGGGCGGAGCCGATCAGGCCGGACGACCCTGCGACCGCGACGACGAACTTTTGACCAGCCACGTTCGCGCTCAGAGCCCGAGGTCGGCCTCGAACGCTCCCTCTTCGAGCCGGTGCTTGATGGTGGTCAGGAACCGCCCGGCATCCGCGCCGTCGATCAGCCGGTGGTCATAGGTCAGCGGCAGGTAGCAGATCGATCGGACACCGATCGATTCGTTGCCGAATTCGTCGACGATCACCCGGGGGCGTTTGACGATGGCGCCGGTGCCCAGCATCGCGGCCTGCGGCGGGACCAGGATCGGGGTGTCGAACAGCGCCCCCTGGCTGCCGATGTTGGTGATCGTGAACGTGCCGCCCGAGAGCTCGTCGGGTTTCAGGTTGCCCGAGCGGGCGCGCGCGGCGATGTCGGCGATCGCCCTGGCCAGCCCGGCCAGCGACAGGTCGCCGGCGTTGTGCACGACGGGGGAGAGCAGACCCTGTTCGGTGTCGACCGCGAAGCCGAGGTGCTCGGCGTCGAAGTAGGTGATCTCCTTGGTTTCCTCGTTGTAGCTCGCGTTCACGTTCGGGTGGATCTTGAGGGCGTCGATCACCGCGCGGGCGATGAACGGCAGGAAGGTCAGGTTGACGCCTTCGCGTTCGGCGAACGCCGCCTTGGCCCTGGCCCGCAACCCGACCAGCCTGGTCATGTCGACCTCGTGGGTCTGGGTGAGTTGGGCTGTGGCCTGCAGGGATTCGCGCGTCTTGTTGGCGGTGATCTGACGGATCCGGCTGGCCTTCTGGGTGGTGCCGCGCAGGTGCGCCAGCGCCGGCGCCGGGGTGGGCGCGGGAGCGGCCTTGCGGGCCTCGCCGGCAGCGGGGGTGGGAGCAGCAGCGGCGGCGGGCGCCTTGTCGGCCTGCTGCTTGCGCTCGGCGGCCGCCAGCACGTCTTGCTTGCGGATGCGGCCGCCCACTCCGGTGCCGGTGACCGAACTGAGGTCGATGTTGTTCTCGGCGGCCAGTTTTCGCACCAGCGGCGTCACGTAGGGGGTGCCGTCGCCGCTCGCGTCCGCCGGCTGGGCCTGTGCGGGTTGGGCTTTCGGCTCGGGTGCCGCCTTCGGTTGCGGTGCGGGGGCCGGCGTCGGTTCGGGCTTCGGCTGCGCCTGGGGCTGGGGCTGTGGTTGTGGTTGCGGTTGTGGCGCGGGTTCCGGCTTGGGTTCGGCCTTGGGCGCGGGCGGCGGCTGCGGCGCGGCGGGGGCGGCGGCCTCGGAACCGCTGCCGATGCGGGCCAGCTCGCCGCCGACGGGCACGGTGGCGTCTTCCTCGGCGGTGATGCTGATCAGCACACCGGCCACCGGCGACGGGATCTCGGTGTCCACCTTGTCGGTGGACACCTCGACAAGCGCGTCGTCGACCTGGACCGAATCGCCGACCTTCTTGAGCCAGCGGGTCACGGTGCCCTCGGTCACCGACTCACCCAGTTCGGGCATCAGCACCGGGGTGGCGTCGCCGCCGCCGGAGCTCTGCTGGGCCGGCTGCGGCTCGGGCTGGGCCTGGGGCTGCGGCTCGGGCTCGGGTTGCGCCTCGGGCTGGGCGGGGGGCGCCGACTGCGCCTGCGGCTCTTGCTGGCTCGGCGCCTGGGATCCGCCGTCCTCGTCGCCGATCACGGCCAGCTCGCCGCCGACCTCGACGGTGTCGTCTTCCTGGGCGACGATCTTGGTCAGCACACCCGCGGCCGGCGACGGGATTTCGGTGTCGACCTTGTCGGTCGACACCTCGACGAGCGGCTCGTCGAGTTCGACCGTGTCGCCTTCCTGCTTGAGCCAGCGGGTGACCGTCCCCTCGGTGACGCTCTCACCGAGTGCCGGCATCTGGACGGAGAAGGCCATCTTTTCTGACTCCTCGATCGCTCGTGGGTCGGGGCGGGTCGTGCAGCTCGCTTGTGGAAGGCGAAGTAGCAATCCAAAACTATCCTGTCACTGCGGCCGCGCCGGCACGCAGCCAGGGCAGATACCGCGCGCTGGCCGGGTGACTCCGATCACGCTTGCTACCGTGTGGCCACGGCAGCCAGAGCGGGAGGTCCGATGCCGCCATCACAACAACTACCCCGGCATTTCGTCGACAGCGCGGACGGCGCGCGCATCGCCGTCTACGAAGAGGGCAACCGCGAGGGCCCCACCGTGGTGCTGGTGCACGGCTTTCCCGACTCGCACGTGCTGTGGGACGGGGTCGTGCCGCTGCTGGCCGAGCGGTTCCGGATCATCCGCTACGACAACCGCGGCGTCGGCCTGTCCTCGGTGCCCAAGCCGGTATCCGCCTACAGCATGGATCGCTTCGCCGACGACTTCGCGGCGGTGACCGGCGAGCTGAGCCCGGGCGCGCCCGTGCATGTGCTGGCCCACGACTGGGGCTCGGTGGGGGTGTGGCACTACCTCAAGCGCCCCGGCGCGGGTGACCGGGTGGCCACGTTCACGTCGGTGTCCGGACCCGCTCAGGACCAACTGGTCGACTACATCTTCACGGGCCTGCGCGCGCCGTGGCGTCCGCGTACTTTCCTCCGGGCGCTCAGCCAGGCGCTGCGGTTCACGTACATGCTGCTGTTCTCGATCCCGGTGCTGGCGCCGTTGTTCCTGCGGCTGACGCTGTCGGTGCCGGCGCTGCGCCGCAACGCGGTCGACAACATTCCCGTCGAGCAGATCCATCATTCCGACAAGCTCGCGCGCGACGCCGCCCAGTCCGTGAAAACCTATCCCGCCAACTACTTTCGCTCGTTCTCCGGTCGCAAGGGCGGCGTCGCGGTCATCGACGTGCCGGTGCAGCTGATCGTCAACACCAGGGACAAGTACGTGCGGCCGTACGGGTACGACCACACCCCGCGCTTCGTGCCGCGGCTGTGGCGCCGCGACATCCGGGCCGGTCACTTCTCCCCGATGTCGCACCCGCAGGTGATGGCGGCGGCGGTGCACGACTTAGCCGACCTGACCGAGGGCAAGCAGCCCAGCCGCGCCCTGTTGCGCGCGCAAATCGGGCGCCCGCGCGGATCGTTCGGCGACACCCTGGTGTCGGTCACCGGCGCCGGCAGCGGGATCGGGCGCGAGACCGCGTTCGCGTTCGCGCGCGAGGGCGCCGAGGTGGTGATCAGCGACATCGACGAGGCGGCCGTCAAGGCCACCGCCGCCGAGATCGCCACCCGCGGCGGCGTCGCGCACGCCTACGTGCTCGACGTGTCCGACGCACAGGCGGTGGAGGCGTTCGCCGAGCGGGTCAGCGCCGAGCACGGCGTGCCCGACATCGTGGTCAACAACGCCGGCATCGGGCAGGCGGGCGGGTTCCTGGACACCCCGGCCGAGCAGTTCGACCGGGTGCTCGACGTCAACCTCGGCGGGGTGGTGAACGGCTGCCGCTCGTTCGGGCGGCGACTGGTGGAGCGCGGCACCGGCGGCCACATCGTCAACGTGTCGTCGATGGCCGCCTACGCCCCGCTGCAGTCGCTGAGCGCGTACTGCACGTCGAAGGCGGCCACCTACATGTTCTCGGACTGCCTGCGCGCCGAACTCGACACCGCCGGCGTCGGCCTGACCACGATCTGCCCGGGCGTCATCGACACGAACATCATCAAGACCACCCGCTTCGACGCACCCGCGGGAAAGCTGGCCGAGGCCGTCGACGGGCGCCGCGGGCAGCTGGGCACGATGTTCGCGCTGCGGCGCTACGGCCCCGACAAGGTCGCCAACGCGATCCTGTCGTCGGTCAGGAAGAAGAAACCGATCCGCCCGGTCGCGCCGGAAGCCTATGCGCTGTACGGACTTTCGCGGGTGGCGCCGCAGGGACTGCGCAACGCCGCGCGGATGCGGGTGATCTGAGGCGATTACGGGCCCGTGGCCGCGCCGCGGCGCCCGGTCAGCAGGGTCGCGCCGATCGCGATGACGCCGAGCACCGCCAGCGGGATGGCCCACGCCCGGCGGCCACCCACCGACGACTGGCACTGCGCGACAAAATCGGTGTGCGGGACGATCTGGTTGAGGATCGGGATATTCGCGCCATTGCTGTTGTTCGCGCTTCTGGCCTCGGAGAGATCCGTCGCGACGGCGTTGCCGCACCCCACCGAGTGGCCATTGCTGTCGGTGACCGACACCGGCGCCAACAAACCGATGACCCCGGCCAGCAACAGCACCGCGCCCACACCGATGATCAACCGTCGCGCCGTCATGGTTTGCCTTTCTCGCCTTTTCCTGCCAGGGATTACGACCGCTTGCAGATTAACCGGAGCGAAGCGCCGATAAACCCGGACGGATACAGCGCCCGTTGGTGGGTATCCCGCCGCAGTAGTCACGAGCGGAAAGGATGTGCGGTGATCACTGCGACGCGAGAGGTGCCCGTCCCGTGCGAGCGGGTGTGGGAGGTGCTTGCGCAGGGCTGGACCTACACCCAGTGGGTGGTCGGCAACAGCCGCATGCGCGCCGTGGATCCGAACTGGCCGGAGGCCGGCTCCTCGATCAGGCATTCCATCGGGATCTGGCCGCTGGTGATCGACGACGCCACCATCGTGGAGGAAAGCGAACCGCCGCACAGGCTGGTGTTGTGCGCCCGCCTGGGGCCGATGGGCGCCGCGCGGATCACGATGCTGCTGCACGAGATTCCGCAGGGGTGCCGGATCGAAATGATCGAGGTGCCGGTCGAGGGCCCGATGAGCCTCGTTCCCGATTCGGTCGCGTTGGCCGCGGCCTACCCGCGTAACAAGGAGTGCCTGTTGCGGCTGGCGGCACTAGCGGAACGTCTGGAGCCGAGCCAGGTGAAGTGACCGTGCACGACGCTGCCGACGCGGTCGTCATCGGTGCCGGGCACCACGGGCTGGTTGCCGCCGCGATGCTGGCCGACGCGGGGTGGGACGTGCTGGTGCTGGAAGCCCAGCCGGAGCCCGGCGGCGCGGTGCGCAGCGCCGAGCTGACCCCGGGCTATATCACCGACCTGTTCAGCTCGTACTACCCGATGACGGTGGCCTCGCCCGCGATCGCCGCGCTGCGGCTCGAGGACCACGGCCTGCGATGGTCACACGCGCCCGCGGTGGTGGGCCACCCACGCGGCGGCGCCGACGACGACCCGCCCATCATCTACCGCGACCCGGCGCGCACCGCCGCGGAATTCGCGCGCCGCGAGCCCGCCGACGGCGAAAACTGGTGGCGCATCGTGAAGTTGTGGGAGCGCATCAAGGCGCCCCTGCTCGACGCCATGCTGGCGCCCTTCCCGCCCGTGCGCCCGCTGCTGCGACTGCTGGCCGAACTCGGTACGTCGGAAGCGATCCGGGTCGCGCGCCTGCTGGTGCAGCCGGCCAACACCATGGCGAGCGAGCTGTTCGCCGGGGAGGCACCGCGAGTCTTGTTGTTGGGCAACGCCATGCACGCCGACGCCCCGCCCGATGCGCCGATCAGCGGCGCCATGGGCTTTTTGATGACGATGCTGGCCCAGGACTGCGGCTGGCCGGTGCCGGTCGGTGGGTCGGGTCAGCTGACGGCCGCGCTGGTCAGCCGTGCCCGCTCCGCCGGCGCGCGAATCGAGTGCAACGAGAACGTTTCTCGCATCGAGGTGCGGGGCGGCCGGGCGGTCGCGGTGACGACGGCCGAGGGGCGCACGGTGCGGGCGCGTCGGGCGGTGGTGGCCGACGTGACGGCGCCGCGACTGTTCTGCGACATGCTGCCCGCCGACGCGGTGCCGCCCAAGGTGCGGCGCGACCTCGAGCACTTCGCGTGGGATCCGCCGGTGGTCAAGGTGAATTATGCGCTGCGCGAGCCGGTTCCGTGGCGGGCGCAACGGCTGCGCGGGGTGGGCACCGTGCACCTCGGGGCCGACGGCGACGGGCTGGTGCGCTGGATGGCCGACCTGAACACAAAGACGGTGCCCGATCATCCGTTCATGTTGCTGGGGCAGACCACCACCGCCGACCCGACCCGGTCGCCGGCGGGCACCGAAAGTGTGTGGGCGTACACGCATTTGCCCCGCAATGTCGCCGACGACTCCTCTGCCGAGCGCCTCGCCGACTCGGTGGACCGGGTCATCGAGGAGCATGCGCCCGGCTTCGGCGCGGCGGTGATCGACCGGTTCGTGCAGCGCCCGTCGGACCTGGAGGCCAGCGACGCCAACTTGCACCTGGGCGCGCTCAACGGTGGTACCGCGCAGCTTCAGCAGATGCTGATCTTTCGACCGGCGGCCGGGATGGGCCGGGCCGAAACCCCGGTCGAGGGGCTGTATCTGGGCAGTGCGTCGGCCACCCCGGGCGGTTCGGTGCACGGCGCCTGCGGGCGCAACGCCGCCAACGCCGCGCTGGCCGCGGGCGGGGTCAGCGGCTGGCCGCGGCGCAGGCTGACCCGCGCCGCGATGTCGCTGCTGACGAAATAGTCTGCGCGTCAGCAGTTTTCGGCGATGTCCTCGAGGACCGCGAACATGGTGCGGACCGGCACGCCGGTGGCGCCCTTGGGCGTGTAGCCCCACGGTCCGCCGGTGTTATAAGCGGGACCGGCCACGTCGATGTGCGCCCAGCCCACGCCGTCGGCGACGAACTCGCGCAGGAACACGCCCGCCACCAGCATGCCGGCGAAGCGCTGCCCGCTGATGTTCGACAGGTCGGCCACCGTGGACTTCAGGTCCTCCTTGAGTTCGTCGGGCAGCGGCATCGGCCAACCGTTTTCGCCGACCCGCTGCGAGATCGCGGCCACGCGGTCGCGGAACTCGTCGCTGCCCATCACCCCGGGGATCCGGCTGCCCAGCGCCACGGTCTGCGCGCCGGTCAGCGTGGACGTCTCGATCAGGTAGTCCGGGTTGTCCTCGCAGGCGCGCACGATGGCGTCGGCCAGGATCAGCCGGCCCTCGGCGTCGGTGTTCTGCACCTCGACGGTGATGCCGCCGTACTGCGTCAGCACGTCACCCGGGCGCTGCGCCGTCGCCGACGGCATGTTCTCGGCCATCGGCACGGTGGCGATCACGTCGATGGGCAGCTGCAGCTGCGCGGCCAGCGTGACCGTCGCGATGACCGCCGCGGCCCCGCCCATATCCGAGGTCATGTGGTGCATCCCGGCCGCCGGCTTGATCGAGATGCCGCCGGTGTCGAACGTGACGCCCTTGCCCACCAGGGCGACTCGCTTCGCCTGCTTGGACCGCTTGGCCAGCTTCGCGCCCCGGTGGGTCAGCCGCACCAGCCGCGGCGGCCGCGACGACCCCTGGCCGACGCCGATGATCCCGCCGTAACCGCCCTTGCGCAGCGCCTTGTCGTCGAGCACCTCGACCTCGAGTCCCACCGACTCGCCCAAAGCCCTTGCGCGCTTGGCGAATTCGTCAGGGAACAGGTGGCTCGGCGGGGTGTTGACGAAGTCGCGGGCGGTGGCGACCGCGGTCGCGACGGCCGCACCGTGCGCGGCCTCCTTCTTGGCGTCCTTGGCGGTGGCGAGCACCGTGATCTTGCCCAGCCCTTTGTCTTTGGGTGCGGACTTGGGGCTGCGGAAGTCGGTGAACCGGTAGCTGCCCAGGATCAGGCCCTCGACGGCGGCCGAGACGACGCCGTCACCGGGCAACTCGCCCAGCGTGGTGATCACGGCCGCGGTGCTGCCCAGCGACCGCGCGGCCACCCCGGCGGCGCGGCGGACCGTGTCGGCAGGCCACTCCGGCCGCGGCTTGCCCAGGCCGATCGTCAGCACGCTGGACACCGGCAGCGATCCCACCACCAGCCGGTGCACCTGGTCGGCGCCGCCGGTGGCCTCCAGCGCGCGCAGCCCCGACTCGATCTCGGCGACCGCATCCGAGGACAGGAACGGCCCGGCCTCGGTGACGGCCGCGCCCGGCTTGTCGTCGTCGCCGGTCGAGACGACGGGCACGATCAGCACGGTGGACGCGGCGGCGCGCCGGGGCAGCGAGGAGGCGACAGTGACAGCGGGGGAGGAGTAACCGGGTTCTGTGCTCATCCGCATCACCCTAACGGGCCGCCCGTCGCGGCCCCTTAGGGTGAAGAGTCGTGAGCAACGAAGCCGACCTTCTGCACGGACCGTTAGAAGACCGTCACCGCGACCTGGGTGCCAGCTTCGCCGAGTTCGGCGGCTGGTTGATGCCGGTGTCGTATGCGGGCACAGTCAGCGAGCACAACGCGACGCGCAACGCGGTCGGCCTGTTCGACGTCAGCCACCTGGGCAAGGCCTTGGTGCGCGGGCCGGGCGCCGCGCGGTTCGTCAACGCCGCGCTCACCAACGACCTGAACCGGATCGGGCCCGGCAAGGCGCAATACACCCTGTGCTGCACCGAATCCGGCGGGGTCGTCGACGATTTGATCGCCTACTACGTCGACGACGACGAGATCTTTCTGGTGCCCAACGCCGCCAACACCGCGGCCGTGGTCGACGCGCTACAGGCGGCCGCGCCACCCGAACTGACCATCACCAACCTGCATCGCTCCTATGCGGTGCTGGCCGTGCAGGGCCCGCGCTCGGCCGACGTGCTCGGCGAGCTGGGACTGCCCACCGACATGGATTACATGGCCTACGCCGACACCTCGTATTCCGGGGTACCGGTGCGGGTCTGCCGCACCGGCTACACCGGCGAGCACGGCTACGAGCTGCTGCCGCCGTGGGAGTCCGCCGGTGTGGTGTTCGACGCGCTGGCCGCCGCGGTCACGGCGGCCGGCGGCGAGCCGGCCGGCTTGGGCGCCCGCGACACGCTGCGCACCGAGATGGGCTATCCACTGCACGGGCACGAACTGTCGCTCGACATTTCCCCGCTGCAGGCCCGCTGCGGCTGGGCGATCGGCTGGAAGAAGGAGGCGTTCTTCGGCCGCGACGCCCTGCTGGCCGAGAAGGAGGCGGGGCCGCGGCGGCTGCTGCGCGGGCTGCGGATGACCGGCCGCGGGGTGCTACGCGCCGGGCAGACCGTGCTGGCCGGCGACACCCCGGTCGGGGTGACCACCTCGGGCACCTTCTCCCCGACGCTGCAGGCCGGCATCGCGCTGGCGCTCGTCGACACCGACGCCGGGGTCGAGGACGGCCAGGAGATCACCGTCGACGTCCGCGGCCGTCGCGCCGCCTGCGAAGTCGTGCGCCCGCCGTTCGTCGCGGTGAAAACCCGCTAGCCGCGCCGCTTGCGCGGGCGAAATCCGATTCGGCGGGCGGATATACAATCGGCGGATGACCAGTGGCTCCCTCGAGTTCACGGTTTCGCGCTCGACACGTCCGGCGACCGACACCGAACGCGAAACCATCCTGGCCGAGCCGGGTTTCGGTAAATACTTCACCGACCACATGGTGGCGATCGAGTACGACGAGGGCCGGGGCTGGCACGACGCGCGCGTCATCCCCTACGGCCCGATCGAGTTGGACCCGTCGGCGCTCGTGCTGCACTACGCCCAGGAAATCTTCGAGGGCCTCAAGGCGTACCGCTGGGCGGACGGCTCGATCGTCTCGTTTCGCGCCGAGGCCAACGCGGCCCGGCTGCGGTCCTCGGCGCGGCGGCTGGCGATTCCCGAACTGCCCGAAGAGCTGTTCATGGAATCCCTGCGCCAGCTCATTGCCGTCGACAACGCCTGGGTCCCGTCCGCCGGTGGGGAAGAGGCGCTGTATCTGCGCCCGTTCGTCATCGCCACCGAGCCCGGACTGGGCGTGCGGCCCTCCCGGCAATACCGCTACCTGCTGATCGCCTCGCCGGCCGGCGCCTACTTCAAGGGCGGCATCAACCCCGTCACGGTCTGGGTGTCGACGGAGTACGTGCGGGCCAGCCCCGGCGGCACCGGCGCGGCCAAATTCGGCGGCAACTACGCCGCCTCGCTGTCCGCTCAGGCCGAAGCCGCGGCCCACGATTGCGACCAGGTGGTGTGGCTGGACGCGGTCGAGCGACGCTTTGTCGAGGAGATGGGCGGCATGAACATCTTCTTCGTGTTCGGCAGCGGGGGGTCGGCGCGGCTGGTCACCCCGGAACTGTCCGGCTCACTGCTACCCGGGATCACGCGGGATTCGTTGCTGCAGTTGGCCATTGACGCCGGGTTCTCCGTCGAGGAACGCAAGATCGACATCGACGAGTGGCAGAAGAAGGCCGCCGCGGGCGAGATCACCGAGGTGTTCGCCTGCGGCACCGCCGCGGTCATCACACCCGTCTCCCACGTCAAGTACGGCGACGCCGAATTCACCATCGCCGACGGCCAATCCGGCGAGGTGACGATGGCGTTGCGCGACACGCTAACCGGGATTCAGCGGGGCACCTTCGCCGACACCCACGGCTGGATGGCCCGGCTCGGGTAGGCGGCTCGGGTAGGCAGCTCGGGTAGCCGCCCGATCGCCCGGCCAGTCGGGCGCTCGGGTGTCGGCGCCCGGCTGGCCGGGCGCTCGGCGCGTTAGAACCGCACCAGGGCCGCGAGCGCCACCGCGCACACCGTCGTCGTCAGCTCGATCGCGGCGCCCAGCACGTCGCCGGTGATGCCGCCGAAGCGGCGCGCGCAGTGCCGCACCAGCACCGCGCCGCAGCCCAGGCCCAGCAGTACCGCCGCCGGTCCGTGCCACGGCCGTGGCACGGCCGCCAGCGAAACCCCCAGCAGCACCGCGACCCAGGCCGCCACCACGGCCGTCGGCTGACTTCCGGCGACCGCGGCACCCAGCGCGCTGCCCTCGGCGGCCGGCACCGCGCGGTGGCCGGCCAGCACCGCGGCGACCCGCCCGGCGAACACCGCCACGGCGATCCCGACGACCCCGCGCACCCCGCCGCCCGCTCCCAGCGCCGAGAACGCCAGCCCCTGCAGCAGCACCACGACGACGACGGCGGCCACGCCGAACGGCCCGGTCGATCCCTCCCGCATCACCGCCAGCGCCCGCTGCGGCGGCCCGTAGCAGCCCAGGCCGTCGGCGGTGTCGGCGACACCGTCGACGTGCAGGCCACGCGTGATCAGCAGCAGCACCACGACCGGGAGCAGCCCGGGCAGCGGGCTGGACGGCCCGAACGCGTGAACCCCGCCCCAGGTCACCGCCGCGGCCAGCGCCCCCAGGGCCGCACCCACCACCGGCAGCGCCGTCAGGGCGCCCCGACCCATCGGCGCGGTCCGTGCACCCGGGACGGGCAGCACCGTCCCGAACGCGAAAGCCGTTGCCAGCGAACGGATCACGACGGGGGAGCGGCCTGGTCGGGGCGGTTGGACACGCCGGCCTCGGTGAACGTGGCCATCGACGACAGCGCGGCCACCGCGGCGCGCAGCACCGGCACCGCCAGCGCGGCGCCGGTTCCCTCGCCCAGCCGCATGCGCAGGTCGAGGATCGGCTCCAGATCCAGTGCCGTGAGCGCCAACGCGTGGCCCGGCTCGGTGGACCGGTGACCGGCCTGCCACCACATCCGGGCGCCGGGAGCCAGGTGCTCGGCGACCAGCGCGGCCGCCGTCACCGCCATGCCGTCGAGCAGCAGCGGCGTGCGCCGCACCGCGGCCTGCGCGCAAAAGCCCGCCATCGCCGCCAGATCCGCGCCGCCCGCGCAGCGCAGCAGCGCGACCGGGTCCGGCAGCACCTGCCGCGCGCGGAACAGGGCGTCGCGCACCGCGGCGGTCTTGCGTCCCCACCCCGCGTCGTCGATCCCGGTGCCGAAGCCCACCACCACGACCGGCTCGGCGTTGGTCAACGCCGCCACCAAAACCGCTGCGGCCGTGGTGTTTCCGATGCCCATGTCACCGGCGATCAGCAGATCCGCGCCCGCGTCGACCTCCTCGTCGGCGATGGCGGCGCCGGCGGCCAGGGCCCGCTCGGTCTCCTCGTCGCTCAACGCGTCCTGCACCGTGATGTCGCCGCTGCCGCGCCGCACCTTGTGGGCGCCGATCGGTGGACTGAGCGCGTCGGCGTCGACCGCCAGGTCCGCGACGCGCACGCTCGCCCCGGCGATGCCGGTCAGCGCGTTGATCGCTGCCCCGCCCGCGTCGATGTTGGCGACCATCTGCGCGGTCACCTCCGGCGGGTAGGCCGACACCCCCGAGCCGGCGACACCATGATCACCGGCGAACACCACCACCCGGGCCCGCTCGAACTGTCGCGGGGGGCATTGGCCCTGGCACGACGCGATCCACACCGACAGGTCCTCGAGGCGGCCCAGCGCGCCGCGCGGCTTGGTCAGGGCGTCCTGGCGCGCGCGGGCGGCGGCCGCGACGCCCGCGTCGGGCGGTGACACGACGGCGAATTCCATTAGCCCCCCGACGGTTTGATCGGCACCGCCTGCCCGGCCACCACCAGCACGACCCGATCGCACAGCCGGGCGAGGCGCTGGTTGAGGCCGCCGAGTTCGTCGGCGAACCGGCGCCCGGCGGCGGTGGCGGGCACGACGGTCAGCCCGACTTCCGGGCTGACCAGCACCAGTGTCGAGGCGAAGCCGCCGACCGCGGACAGCACGTCGTCGACCGGCGCCGCCACCGAGCCGCCCTCCCATGCGTTCTCGCGGTCCATCGCGCCGGCCAGCCAGGTGCCCAGATCGTCGACCAGGGTGGGGGTGTCCGCGGATTGGCGCAATTGCGTTGCGATGTCCTGGGTTTCGATCGTCGCCCAATGCGCGGGCCGGCGCTCACGATGTTCGGCGACCCGGTGCGCCCAGGCCGCGTCGCCGGCACCGGTCGGCCCGGGAGCCAGGTAATGAACCGGCCGGCCGGGCGGCAACCCCGCGGCGATGGCGTCCTCCGCCCACCGTGACTTGCCTGACCTGATCCCGCCGAGCACCAGGGTGCGCACCGGCGTCAGCCGGCCTTCGGGTAACGGTTATTCGACACTGGCGCCATGCTTGACCTGGGGCCGCGGCGCGCGCAGCCGGCGCATCTGGGAGGCGCGGCCGGCGGCGTAAAGGCCTAGCTTCCAACGGCTTTCGGTGTTGTCGGGGAATTTCGCGTCGACCAGCTTGCTGACTTTGCGGCCCAGGATCAGGCCGTCGACGCTCATCACCGCCATCAGCGCCAGCATCGCCGGGGAAATCCAGAGCTGCAGCTGCGGGACGCCGAACATGACGAACATCAAAAACAGGGTCGACGGCATGAACAGGCCCAGCAGGTTGCGCCGGGAATCCACCACGTCGCGCACGTAGCGCCGGATCGGGCCCTGGTCGCGCGGCAGCAGGTAGCCCTCTTCGCCGGCCATCATGCGGTTGCGGCGCTCCGACATGCGCGCGCGGTTGGCGGTCTTTTCGGCGCGGCGCTCCTCACGGCTGAGCTTGGGCCCGGCCAGCGATTTGCGCCGGGCCCGCGCCTCGGCGGAGGTCATGGGTGCGGGCGCGACGGGACCCTTCTTCGCGTTCCGGCGGGCCTCGTTGCGCTTGGGCGTGGGACGCCCCTTGGGTCCGGTCCGGCGGGGTGCGGCGTCCGGGGCGCCAGCAACGTCGGAGGCGGCCGACACGGCCACGGTTTCGTCGAGGTCGGTGTCCTGGCCCTTCTTGCGACCCAAAAGCTTCACAGGGGCCAGGTTACTTCGCGGACGACGCGCGCCGGAATTCGCCTGGAATGCCTTGCTATTAGACCTGCGTTAGTGCCGCACTTGGCCCTACTCTTACACGTGATGAATGGCTGCCTTTGATGGACGACGGGTCGATGGCCTCGGATGATGCTGCCCCCGGCCTGGCACCCGGCCGCCTTCAGCTACCCGCGATGCAGGTTTTGGTGGCCCCGGACTGTTACGCCGACAGCATGTCGGCCCTGGAAGCCTCCGCCGCCATCGCGACCGGCTGGACACGGTCGCGTCCGGGCGACCGGTTCATCGTCGCGCCGCAGTCCGACGGCGGGCCCGGCTTCGTCGAGGTGCTGGCCAGCCGGCTGGGGGAGATGCGGCGATTGCGGGTGTCGGGGCCGCTAAAGGCCATGGTGGAGGCCGAATGGGTCTTCGATCCCGGGTCGGCGACCGCATACCTGGAGTGCGCCCAGGCCTGCGGTTTGGCGCTGCTCGGCGGTCCGCCCACCCCAGAGACCGCGATGGCGGCCCACAGCAAAGGCGTGGGGCAGCTGATCGCCGAGGCGCTGCGGGTGGGGGCGACGCGGATCGTCGTCGGGTTGGGTGGCAGTGCGTGCACCGACGGCGGCCAGGGCATGATCGCCGAGTTGGGCGGCCTGGACACCGCCCGCCGCCAACTGGGCAACGTGGAGCTGATCGCCGCCTCCGACACCGAATACCCCCTGCTCGGTCCGTGGGGAGCGGCCCGAGTGTTCGGGCCGCAGAAGGGCGCCGACACGGCCACCGTCGCGGCGCTGGAAGTTCGGCTGCAGGCCTGGGCGCTCATTTTGGAGGCGGTGGCCGGGCGCGACGTGAGCGCCGAACCGGGCGCGGGCGCCGCCGGCGGCATCGGCGCCGGGCTGCTCGCGCTCGGCGGGCGGTGTGAGTCCGGGGCCGCCATCATCGCCGAACACACCCGGCTTTCCGACGATCTCGACACGGCGGAGTTGATCGTCACCGGCGAGGGCCGCTTCGACGAGCAGTCCCTGCACGGGAAGGTGGTGGGCTTTCTGGCCGACGCGGCCCGGCCGCGGGGCATCCCGGTGGTGGTCCTGGCCGGCCAGGTCGATCTGGACAACGCGACGGTGCGCTCGTCGGGGATCATGGCCGCGTTGTCGATCGCCGAGCACGCAGGATCGGTGCGGCTGGCCCAGGCCGACGCCGCCAATCAGCTCATGGGTCTGGCCTCCGTTGTGGCGGCGCGACTCGGGAATAGCGGTCCTGCAAGGTACCGTTGATGGTGTGGACTTTCCGGCAGTCCGGCGGCGCCGGGCGTGATCGGTCCCCGCTCAACAAATGAGGCATGTAGGAGAAGCAATGACGGTGCAAAACGAGTCGAACGCCAAGACCCACGGCGTGATCCTGACTGAGGCCGCCGCCACCAAGGCCAAGTCGCTGCTGGACCAGGAGGGTCGCGACGACCTGGCGCTGCGCATCGCGGTCCAGCCGGGCGGGTGCGCTGGGCTGCGCTACAACCTCTTCTTCGACGACCGGTCGCTGGACGGCGACCTGATCGCGGAGTTCGGGGGTGTGACCCTGACGGTGGACCGGATGAGCGCGCCCTACGTCGAGGGCGCGTCCATCGACTTTGTGGACACCATCGAAAAGCAGGGGTTCACCATCGACAACCCCAACGCCGGCGGGTCGTGCGCCTGCGGCGACTCGTTCAACTGATTTCACCGCGAGACTGCGACTACCGACGCGTTCCCCGAGTAGGGCCGTCGGCGGTTGCGGTCTCGCGGCAAGAAAAGCTCTAGTACGAGCCCCCGGTGCGCAGCACGTATGAGCACACCATGATCTGGCCGCGCTGGAAGAGCAGCTGCGCGATGCCCTGCACCTGCCCGCGCATGGGTCCCCCGCTCACCGGCGACACCCGCATGGTGAACAAAGCCTGAGCCTGGTACTGCGACAGGTACACGATCTTGTCGATCGAGGTGATCTCCACCTCGGAGAACTGCTTGCGGAATGCGTCGCTGCTGAGCTTGGCCAGCGCCTGGTCGGATCGCTTGTCCTGGACGGCGTCGTAGAGGCCGCACAGCGCGTTCCGGGCGATCTCGTTGATGTCGCGGTGCTCGAGCGCGTCCAGGTATCCCTGAATCGCCGTCTTCGCCGCGCCCTCGGAGAACGTGGTGCCGGTGTTGGCCCCGTTGGTGCGCACCCCGTAGACGATGGCCACCGTCATCACCGCGACGAGCGCGATGGCCAGCGCCACGCCGACGATCAGCCGCCGCCTGGAGCGTGGCGGCGGATACGGCGCCGGCCCCGGGGGCGGCCCGGCATAATTGCCCGAAGGGGGTCCCGCCTGCGGAGCCGGGGTGAAGCCCGGGCCGCCGGTGGCGGGGTCATCGGGGAACTCGAGTGGCTCGGATTCGCGTGGGGGCTCGTGTCCGCTCGGTCCGTTGCCGCCGCCAGCGTGGTTCGGCGAGTGCGGGCCTGCCATCGTGGTTCTCCTACGGTGGTAGACGGGACTGCAAGCGGGTTGCGGCGCACGCATTGTGATCCCGGCGACTTGAGTGAGTTCCCTAGGGAGGCTAGCGCAGACCTTGCGGCGACCGTGCACGCGACGACGGTCGGAGGCGCCTGAGTAAGCTAGATAACCTTACTAACGAAGGATGGAGATTTCGTGACGATCGCGGTGACAGGTTCGATTGCGACCGACAATCTGATGCGGTTCCCCGGCCGGTTTTCCGAGCACCTGCTGGCCGAGCACCTGCAGAAGGTGTCCTTGAGCTTCCTGGTCGACGACTTGGTGATTCACCGCGGCGGCGTGGCGGGCAACATCGCCTTCGCCATCGGTGTGCTGGGCGGCGACGTCGCGCTGGTCGGCGCGGCCGGTGACGATTTCGGCGAGTACCGCGACTGGCTGCAGAGCCACGGCGTCAACTGCGACCACGTGCTGATCTCGAAGACCGCGCACACCGCGCGCTTCGTGTGCACCACCGACGAGGACATGGCCCAGATCGCGTCGTTCTATCCCGGCGCCATGTCCGAGGCCCGCAACATCAAGCTTGCCGACGTCGCGTCGTCGGTCGGCACACCCGACCTGGTGATCATCGGGGCCAACGACCCCGACGCGATGGTGGTGCACACCGAGGAGTGCCGCAAGCTCGGCCTGCCGTTCGCCGCCGACCCGTCCCAGCAGCTGCCCCGCCTGTCCGGGGAGGAGATCGACAAGCTGGTCGACGGCGCGGCCTACCTGTTCACCAACGACTACGAGTGGGAGCTGCTGCTCTCCAAGACCGGCTGGTCCGAGGCCGACGTGCAGCAGAAGGTGGGCCTGCGGGTGACCACGCTCGGCGCCAAGGGCGTCGACATCGTCGAGCGTGACGGCACCACCACGCACGTCGGCGTGGTCCCCGAGACCAGCCAGACCGACCCCACCGGTGTCGGCGATGCGTTCCGGGCCGGTTTCCTCACCGGGCGCAGCGCCGGGCTGAACCTCGAGCGTTCGGCACAGCTGGGCTCGCTGGTGGCCGTGCTGGTGCTGGAGTCGACCGGAACCCAGGAATGGGCGTGGGACCGCGAGGTCGCCAAGACCCGTCTGGCCGACGCCTACGGCGACGAGGCGGCCGCCGAGATCGCCGCGGTGCTGGGTTAGCGCCGTTTCCCCGACGCCCTTTCTCGCCCGGGCCGCATCGAGTGTGAACCCACGGCGTCGCGTGTGCGCTGACGGCGCCGACACGCCGACACACCGCGCCCAGGGTTCACGATGAAAGCCCAGGATTCACACGCGAAGCCCGGGCGTGGCCTAGAGCTGCACCGGATACATCGGCTCGCTGATCTGCGGCACCACACTGCGCTCGACGAAGATCGCGTGCCAGAGCATGAAGATCAGCAGCGTCCACAGCCGGCGGCTGTGATCGCCGGCGCCGCTGCGGTGCTCGTCGAGCATCCGGTGCACGGCCGCCCGGTCCACCAGGTGGTCCGCCTGCGACGACGCCGCCAGCTCGTAGGCCCACTCCAGCAGCTCGCCGGTGCGCAACCAGTGCCGGATCGGCACCGGGAACCCGAGCTTGGGCCGGTGCAGGACGTGCGCGGGGACGATCGGCTCGAGCGCGCGGCGCAACGCGTACTTGGTGGTCGTGCGGGTGATCTTGGCGTCGACGGGCAACCGGGACGCCACGGCGAACACCTCGGGATCCAGGAACGGCACCCGAAGCTCCAGCGAGTTGGCCATCGTCATCTTGTCGGCCTTGACCAGGATGTCGCCGCGCAGCCAGGTGAACAGGTCGATGTGCTGCATGCGGGCCACCGGGTCCCAGCCCGCCGACTCGGCGTACAGCGGCGCGGTCACGTCGGTGTGGGTCCACTCCGGGCGGAAGCCGGGCAGCGCGTCGCGCAGCTGCGCGTCGGAGAAGCTGCGGGCGTTGCCGTAGTAACGCTCTTCGAGCGTCAGCGAGCCGCGGTGCAGCAGGCTCTTGCCCCGCATCCCCTCGGGCAGCGGGCGCGACACCTTGCCCATCGACCGCCGCAGCGGACGCGGCAGATAGTCGAAGGGCTTCAGCGACAACGGCTCCCGGTAGATCGTGTAGCCGCCGAACAACTCGTCGGCGCCCTCGCCGGACAATACCACCTTGACGTGCTTACGGGCCTCGCGAGCGACGAAGAACAGCGGCACCAGCGCCGGGTCGGCGACCGGCTCGTCGAGGTACCAGACGATTTCTGGCAGGGCGGCGACGAACTCGTCCGGCGTGACCACCTTGGCGATGTGGCGCGCGCCGATCGCCTCCGCCGAGGCCACCGCGACATCGATCTCGGAGAATCCCTCCCGCTCGAAGCCGGTGGTGAACGTGATCAGTCGCGGGTTGTGCCGGATGGCCAGCGCCGCGATGGCGGTGGAGTCGATGCCGCCGGAAAGGAAGGACCCGACCGTCACGTCGGCGCGCATGTGCTTGGCCACCGAGTCCTCGAGCACCGCGGTGATCTCGTCGTACCGGGCCTGCTCGCTGCCGCGGGCGATCGGGGTGGCGGCGAACCGGGGCACGAAGTACCGGGTGACCTCGGGTTGCAGGCGGTCGGGGCGGATCCGGGCGTAGCAGCCCGATTCCAGCCGGCGCACCCCGCGGTGCAACGTCTCGGGCTCGGGCACGTACTGCAGGACGGTGTAGTGCTGCACCGCCCGCTCGTCGATGCGCGTGTCGAACCCGATCAGCTCGGCCAAATCCAGCAGACACTTTTTCTCGCTGGCCACCGCGGTGCCGCCGGCACCGGTCGCCATGAACAGCGGTTTGATGCCGAAAGGGTCTCGGGCGCAAAACAATTCGCGGGTAACGGTGTCCCACAGCGCGAAGGCGAACATGCCGCGCAATCGGGTCAGGACATCGGTGCCCCAGTAGTGGTAGCCGGCGACGACGGCCTCGCCGTCACCATCGGTGGCGAAGACGGCCCCATGGGAGGTGGCCAGTTCGTCGCGCAACTCCAGGTAGTTGTAGATCTCGCCGTTGAACACCAGCACGTAGCGGTCGGGCGCCTCCGGCGGCCCCCAGCGCAGCGGCTGGTGCGAATGCGCGATGTCGATGATGGACAGCCGGTTGAAGCCGAACACCACCGAACCGTCGGTGTCCGGGTCGACCCAGGTGCCGGGCTCGTCGGGCCCGCGGTGGCGCATCGAATGCGACGCGCGCGCGATCGCGTCGTCGGCGCGGGCGGCGGCCGCCTCCTTGTCCCCGTCCTCGGGGGCGGCAACGAACGCCAGCAGACCACACACGGCGCCCCAGTATGCCGCACTTGGCGACCGCTCGTGGACGTCGCACCCGGCACGGCGCGAGACTGGCGGGCCGGGGTTTCGTCGCCCGCCTCAGGCGCGTGGTCTACGCTGCGTAGTATTCGATATCCGAGCAGGAGGCGCCAACGTGACCCCTCGCGAGCAGGACCGTTCGCAATCTTTGTCGCAGGGTAGGTTTCAGCGCCGTCCTGGGGGCTCCGCCACCGGTCTTTCCCGCCGTCTCCGGCCGCTGGCGCTGGCCGTGACGCTGGGTGTGCTGGCGATGTTCCTGAGCGGGTGCAGCAGCTGGGCCGACGCGCTGGCCCTGGGCTGGCCGAGGGGGATCACGCCGCAGGCGCAGCTCAACCGGGAGCTGTGGATCGGCGCGGTGATCGCCTCGCTGGTCGTCGGCGTCATCGTCTACGGCCTGATCTTCTGGTCCTCGGCGTTCCACCGCAAAAAGGCGACCGACACCGAGCTGCCCCGCCAGTTCGGCTACAACATGCCCTTGGAGCTGGCGCTCACCGTGACGCCGTTCCTCATCATCTCGGTGCTGTTCTACTTCACCGTCGTGGTGCAGGAGAAGATGCTGCACATCGCCAAGGATCCCGAAGTGGTGATCGACGTCACGGCATTCCAGTGGAACTGGAAGTTCGGCTATCAGCGCGTCGATTTCAAGGACGGCACGCTGACCTACGACGGGGCGGACGCGGCGCGCAAGAAGGCCATGGTGTCCAAGCCGGAAGGCAAGGACGAGCACGGCGAAGAGCTGGTCGGGCCCGTCCGCGGCCTCAACACCTCGGACCGCACCTACCTGAACTACGACAAGGTCGAGACGCTGGGAACCAGCGACGAGATCCCGGTGCTGGTGCTCCCGACCGGCAAGCGCATCGAATTCGATCTGGCGTCCGCCGACGTCGTCCACACGTTCTGGGTTCCCGAGTTCTTGTTCAAGCGCGACGTCATCCCGAACGCCGACGCGAACAACTCCGTGCACGTCTTCCAGGTCGAAGAGATCAACACGCCCGGGGCGTTCGTCGGCCACTGCGCCGAGTTCTGTGGCACCTATCACTCGATGATGAATTTCGAGGTTCGCGTGGTGTCGCCCAACGACTTCAAGGCCTACCTGCAGCAGCGGATGGATGGCAAGAGCAACGCCGCGGCGCTGCAGGCGATCGGACAACCTCCCGCCGCGGTGACCACGCACCCGTTCGACACCCGCCGCGGCCAGTTAAGCCAGTAGGTTAGGACACCAAATGCATATCGAAGCCAGGCTATTCGAGTTCATCGCCGGGTTCTTCTTTGTGGTTGCGCTGCTCTACGGGGTTTTGACCGCGCTGTTCGCCACCGGCGGGGAAGAGTGGGCGGGCACCACCGCGCTCGCGCTGACGGGTGGGCTGGCGCTGATCGTGGCCACCTTCTTCCGGTTCGTGGCGCGCCGGCTCGACACCCGGCCCGAGGACTACGAAGGCGCCGAGATCAGCGACGGAGCAGGGGAATTGGGCTTCTTCAGCCCGCACAGCTGGTGGCCGATCCTGATCGCGCTGTCGGGCTCGGTGGTGGCGGTGGGCATCGGGCTGTGGCTGCCGTGGCTGATCTTCGCCGGCGTCATGTTCGTCCTGTCGTCGGTGGCCGGACTGGTCTTCGAGTACTACCTGGGTCCTGAGAAGCACTGATTCGCGGCATAAAGGTCACAATCCGATCACGTGATCGCTTGCGCCGATCGCCACGGCGGCTCTGCCCGTTTTGGGTTCGGTAGTGTTTCGCGCAGGCAATGAGAAGTTCCCAGCGCGCCCGGCAACGAGGTGATTGCGGAGTTTTACGCGCAGGTGATGCAGTCGAACAGGGTAGGCAAAGGGCAGAGATGAGCGGGTCGAAACCCCCGGGATGGGAACCTGACGAATCCGATCCTGTCGACCCGATCAGCCACCACGCGGACGCCGGTGACGACCCCGCTGACGACGGGGAGCCCGGCGGCGACCACGACGTCGAGGGCGCGGCGGAACCCTTCGACGACAGCGCCGAACTGGCCGCCGCTGACCAGACGGACGCATACTCGCGTGCCTACTCGGCCCCGGAGTCCGAGCACTTCACCAGCGGCCCCTACCTACCCGCCGATCTGCGGCTCTACGACTATGAGGACTACGACGAGTCCGCCGACGAGGACGAACGCAGCACCGCGCGCTGGCCGTGGGTGGTGGGGATCGCCGCCATCGTGGCCGCGATCGCGCTCGTCGTATCGGTGTCGTTGCTGTTCGCCCGGACCGACACCACCAAGCTGGCCAACCCCAACACCACCACCGCCCCGTCCACGCCGCCGATGCAGGACGAGATCACGACCACCAAACCACCGCCGCCGCCTCCACCGCCACCCACGACCGAACCGCCGCCGCCCCCGACAGCAACGGAGACACAGACTGTGACGGTGACGCCCTCTCCGGCACCGCCGCCCCCGCCCGCACCCGCTCCGGCACCGCCGGCGACCTCCACCGCGGCGGCGCCACCGCCGCCGACGACGCCGGCCGGGCCGCGGCAGGTCACCTACTCGGTGACCGGCACCAAGGCCCCGGGCGACATCATTTCGGTGACCTACGTCGACGCGTCCGGCCGCCGGCGCACCCAGCACAACGTGTACATCCCCTGGTCGATGACCGTCACCCCGATCTCGCAATCCGACGTGGGCTCGGTGGAGGCCTCCAGCCTGTTCCGGGTCAGCAGGCTCAATTGCTCGATCACGACGAGCGACGGAACCGTGCTGTCGTCGAACAGCAACGACTCGCCGCAGACGAGCTGCTGATGGTCAGCAGATATTCGGCATACCGGCGCGGAATCGGCGACGACACCGTTTCGCCCGAGGTGATCGACCGCATTTTGCTCGGCGCCTGCGCCGCCATCTACCTGGTGCTGTTGGGCGTCAGCGTGGCCGCGGCCGTCGCGCTCACCGATCTGGGCCGGGGCTTTCACAAATCGGCCAGCAGCCCGCACACCACCTGGGTGTTGTATGCGGTCATCATCGTTTCCGCGCTGATCATCGCGGGCGCGATCCCAATACTGTTGCGGGCCCGGCGGATGTCTCAGTCCGAGCCGGCCGCCCGGGCGATGACAGCGCCGAACCGGCCGCCGGTGCGCCTGATGTCTCAGGCGCCGCGCACGGCGGCCGAGCGGGCCCGGCAGGCCACGGTGCAGGCGGCGCCGGCGAAGACGGATGCCGAGTGGTCAGGGGAGACGGTGGACCGAGTCTGGTTGCGCGGCACGGTCATACTGACCGGCACCATGGGTGCGGCGCTGATCGCGGTCGCGACGGCGACCTACCTGATGGCCGTCGGCCACGACGGCGCGTCCTGGACGGCGTATGTATTCGCCGGTGCCATCACCGCGGCGATGCCGGCGGTCGAGTGGCTGCATATCCGCCAGCTGCGCCGCGTGGTCGACGAGCGCTGACGCGTATCGCCGTCGAGGTGTAAACCATCGACACATAAGCATTGCGACGACACGTCGTGCGTCGTCGCAATGCTTATGTGTCGCGCGCGCTCGTGGGTGATTGCGGGTGCTCGATTGCCCGGCTCCCGCGTCGGCCAGGGGGCCGATGGGGAGCCGGGCTGAGCGGGTCAGTGCTCGCCGTCGGTCGAGCCGTTGGTCGAACCGTTCGTCGAACCGTTGAGGCTGTCCTGGTGTTCGCGCAGTGCGGTCAGGGCACGCTGCTCGGAGCGGTGCGCCGCCTCCCGCAACGCCGCGTCCTCGGACGCCGGATCGGCGAACATGAAGCTGCCGCTGCCCGGCGTCCCGGCCGAGCCCAGCTTGTTCATCTTCTTGGGCAGCGCCGCGCCCTGGTACTCGAGCGGCAGCGGGTGGCCGTGGTCGTCGACCGGGCCCAGCGGCTGGTGCAGCTCGATGTAGGCACCGTGCGGCAGCCGCTTGATGATGCCGGTCTCGATGCCGTGCTCGAGCACCGCGCGGTCGCTGCGTTGCAGGCCGATGCACCACCGGTAGGTGACGAAGTAGACGATCGGCGGGACGATCACCATGCCGATGCGGCCGATCCACGTCGTCGCGTTCAGCGAGATGTCGAACTTGAACGCGATGATGTCGTTCATCGCGCTCAGCGTGAGCACCATGTAGAACGCGATCGCCATCGCGCCGATCGACGTGCGCACCGGCACGTCGCGCGGGCGTTGCAGCAGGTTGTGGTGCGCGTAGTCACCGCTGAACCGCTTCTCCAGGAACGGGTAGATGATCAGCAGGACGAAGACCCCGCCCATGATCAGCGCCACCCAGACCACCGCCGGGATGGTGTGGTGCCAGAAGTAGAACTCCCATGGCGGCCAGATACGGGCCAGGCCTTCGGTCCACATCATGTAGAAGTCCGGCTGCGAGCCCGCCGAGACGTGAGATGGCTTGTAGGGCCCCAGGTTCCAGATCGGGTTGATCTGCAGCAGACCGCCGAGCAGACCCAGCACGCCGACGATCGCGGCGAAGAACGCGCCGGACTTCACGGCGAACACCGGCATCACCCGCACGCCGACCACGTTGTGCTCGGTGCGGCCCGGTCCCGGGAACTGGGTGTGCTTCTGGAACCACACCATGGCCAGGTGCAGCCCGATCAACGCCAGGATGATGCCGGGCAGCAGCAGGATGTGCAGGGCATACATGCGGGGGATGATGTAACCCGCTGTGGCGCATTCGTTTCCGACGCCGCCGCAGGGGAAGTCACCGCCGAACAGGGCCCAGTGCAGCCAGGTGCCGATCACCGGCATGCCCAACGTGATCGAGGACAGGGCCGCGCGCAACCCAATGCCCGACAACAGGTCGTCGGGCAGCGAGTAGCCGAAGTAGCCCTCGAACATGGCCAGGATCAGCAGCAGCGAACCGATGACCCAGTTCGCCTCGCGCGGCCGACGGAACGCGCCGGTGAAGAAGATGCGGGCCAGGTGCACCATGATCGACGCCGAGAAGATCAGCGCGGCCCAGTGGTGGACCTGACGAACGAACAGGCCGCCGCGTACCTCGAAGGAGATGTCGAGGGTCGACGCGAACGCCTTCGACATGTCCACCCCGCGCAGCGGCTGGTAGGCGCCGTTGTAGGTGACCTCGCCCATGGACGGGTCGAAGAACAGCGTCAGGTACACCCCGGTGAGCAGCAACACGATGAAGCTGTACATCGCGATCTCGCCCAGCAGGAACGACCAGTGGGTGGGGAACACCTTGTTGAGCTGTCTGCGTACGGCAGCCGAGGGGTGATAGCGCGTATCGATGTCCTCGCCCTGGCGGGCCAGGACGTCGCCGATCTTCGGGGGACTCAGTTTGGGACTCATGATGTCGTCCTCTCCCAGAATGCCGGTCCGACGGGCTCGATGAAGTCACCGTTGGCGACCAGATACCCGTTGGTGTCGATGGTGATCGGCAGTTGCGCCAACGCACGCGCCGCCGGCCCGAAGATCGGCTTGGCGAAGTGCAGCGCGTCGAACTGCGACTGGTGGCAAGGGCACAAGATTCGGTAGGACTGCTCCTCGTAGAGCGACGCGGGGCAGCCCAGGTGCGAGCAGACCTTCGTGTAGGCGAACAGCTCGCCGAAGTTGAAGCTCTCCTGGCCCTGCCGCTTGACCACGCGGTGCATGTCGGTGGGGCGAATCCGGATGAGCATCACGGGATTACGCACGCCCTGGTTGATCGCGCGCAGCTTCTCCTGCGACTCCGGGGTGGTGCCGTCACCGTCGGACTCCCGCCACGGGAAGACGGTTTCCATGCCGCCGGCGTCGATGTCCTCGGGCCGCATCTTGACGAACGGCGACCCGGCGAAGCTGCCGGTGGCGCGTGCCAGGTAGATGGTCTCGCCGTGGTAGCGCGGGGTCCAGTCGGAGGTGAACAGCACCGCCTTCTTGCCGTTGGCGGTCTGCACCACCGGCTTCCACGGGTTCTTGATCAGGCCGCCGGCAAACGCCACCAAGGTGGACAGGCCGAACGCACCCAGCCCCACGCCCAGCGACAGCCCGACCAGCTTGCGCCGCCCGATGGTGGAGCCGCTGTAGGCGTCGGCCAGGTTCGCCACGACGGTCTTGCGGTCGACGTCGCGGGAGGCGCCGTCGTGCCGGTCCTGAATCGAAATCTCTTCGGGGATAAAGCGTTTCTGGTACAGGATGGTGCCGATCCCGATCGACAGGATCGACATCCCGAAGGTCAGGCCGTACAGCGGGGTGGTCAGCGAGTAGAGCCAGCTGTCCGCGGCCTCCTTGGGCTTGTACTCCCACGGCCAGAACAAAAAGATCAGCAGCAGCGCCAGCCCGAAACCGCCGCCGCCCAGCAAAAGCCACAGGGCAACGCCACGCTCGGCGCGCTTCTCGGCCTTGGTGCCCTCGACCGGCCAACGGTTTTCCTTGAACACGGTCTCGACGCCGTCGAGCTTGCCGCCCAGCGCCACCAGCTCCTGCTGCGACATCGCGGCCAGCGCGGCGTCGTCGGGCTCCCGCTCGCCGGTGCCGTGCGGGTTTCCGCCGGTGTCCGAGCCGCGAACGTTTCCGTGGTCAGCTGAGTCGCTCATGCCCGTGCCCCAATCCACAGTGCCAGCCCGATCGCGGCGACCATCCCGATGATCCAGGCGGCCATCCCCTCGGGCGCGGGTCCGAATCCGCCGAGGCCGTAGCCGCCCGGCTGGCGCTCTTCGGTCACCGCCTTGATGTAGCCGATGATGTCCTTCTTGGCCTCGAAGGACAGCTGGCGGTCGGAGAACTTCGGCATGTTCTGCGGACCGGTCCGCATGGCCGCCAGGATCTGCTGCTCGTTGGCGGGCTCCAGGTCCGGCGCGTACTTGCCGGACGACAGCGCCCCGCCCTTGCCGGTGAAGTTGTGGCAGGATGAGCAGTTGAGCCGGAACAGGTCACCGCCGCGGCCTAGGTCCTCGCCGCGCAGCGAGTGCATCGCCAGGCTGCCGTCGGGGTTGCGCACGGTCGTCGGGCCGCCGCCGTTGGCCTGCACGTAGGCGCCCAGAGCGTCGATCTGGCCCTCGTCGAAGATCGGTTCCTTGCGGGGCGCCTGCGCCTCGCCGGTCATCGCCGGCATCCGGCCGGTGGACACCTGGAAGTAGACGGCTTCCTCGCCGACGCCGATCAAGCTCGGCCCGCGATCGGGCACGCCCTGCAGGTTGGCGCCGTGGCAGGACACGCACGACGTGTCGAACAGCTGCTTGCCGGTCCGCAGCAGCGCCGAGTTCGACTCGTCGGCGACGGCCACCTGCGGGCGGGGGGTCAGGACGGCGGCCACACCACCGGCGATGGTCAGCGCGATCAGCAGCAGCAGGCCGCCCGACAAGCGGCGGCGCAACCGCCGCCGCGAACGGTCACGCTGCCCTTGGTGCGACTGAGGAAGCCGCGACCCGGATCGGGTAGACCCCAGTTTCTTCAACCGAGCACTCCTGTTCGTCCAGCGCCTGCTCATCGGATGAAATAGATCACGGTGAACAGCGCGATCCACACGATGTCGACGAAATGCCAGTAGTACGAGACGACGATGCTGGCCGTAGCCTGCGCCGGCGTGAACTTGCTCATCGCGGTGCGCGCCAGCAAGAAGATGAAGGCGACCAGGCCGCCGGTCACGTGCAGGCCGTGGAACCCGGTGGCCAGATAGAACACGCTGCCGTAGGCGCTGCCGGGGATGGTGGTCCCGTGGGTCGCCAGGTGGAAGTACTCATACCCCTGCCCGCAAACGAAGAACAGGCCCATCAGGAAGGTGATGACGTACCAGCGGCGCAGCCCGAACACGTCACCGCGCTCGGCCGCGAACACGCCCATCTGGCAGGTGAACGACGACGCGATCAGCACCAATGTCACGGGGACGGCCTGGTACAGGTTGAGCTCGGTCGGCGGCGGCGGCCATTTTCCGCCGGACTGGGCACGCGCGGTGAAGTACATCGCGAATAGGCCGGCAAAGAACATCAACTCGCTGGAGAGCCAGACGATGGTGCCGACACTGACCATGTTGGGTCGATTCAGCGAATGAACGCGCGACGTGATTGCAGTACCTGAGGTCCCGACAGCGCTGGTCACATCCGCAAGTATGACGCTTTGTAGTTGTTGATCTCCACCCGGGGCGCAATTTGATGCCTCGCGCGTCGCGCGCGTGTGTGGTCGGGCCGCCCGCGGCCGACGGTTGGGGCCGCTGTGGTGCTCGTGGGACCATCGGCGCGTGGCTTTGTCATCTGAGGTCTCGCCGTCCGGCGGGTCCGCGACGTCGTGGCCGCGGCTGCTGGGCCGGCTGACGAGCGGTCAGGACCTGACCCGCGGCCAGGCCGCCTGGGCCATGGACCAGATCATGACCGGCGCGGCGAGCGCCGCCCAGATCGCGGCCTTCGCGGTGGCGATGCAGGTGAAGGTGCCCACGTCGGCCGAGGTGATCGAGCTGGCCGAGGTCATGCTCGGCCATGCGCTGCCGATGCCCGATTCCGGGATGCCCGAGGACACCGTCGACATCGTCGGAACCGGCGGCGACGGCGTCAACACCGTGAACCTGTCCACGATGGCGGCGATCGTGACGGCGGCCGCGGGTGTGCCGGTGGTCAAACACGGCAACCGGGCGGCCTCGTCGTTGTCCGGTGGCGCCGACACGCTCGAGGCGCTCGGCATCCGTATCGACCTCGGGCCCGACGAGGTGGCGCGCAGCCTCGCCGAGGTCGGCATCGGGTTCTGCTTCGCGCCGTTGTTCCACCCGTCGTACCGGCACACGTCCGCGGTGCGCCGCGAGCTCGGCGTGCCGACGGTGTTCAATCTCCTTGGGCCGCTTACCAATCCGGCCCGGCCCCGGGCCGGATTGATCGGCTGCGCGTTCGCCGACCTGGCCGAGGTGATGGCCGGGGTGTTCGCCGCCCGCCGCTCCAGCGTGCTGGTGGTGCACGGCGACGACGGGCTCGACGAGTTGACGACCACGACCACCAGCACGATCTGGCGGGTACAGGCCGGCACCGTGGACCGGCTGACGTTCGATCCGGCCGGGTTCGGCTTTCCCCGCGCCGACCTCGACGACCTGTTGGGCGGCGACGCGCAGGCCAACGCCGCGGAGGTGCGTGCGGTGCTGGCCGGAGCCAAGGGCCCGGTGCGCGACGCCGTCGTCCTCAACGCCGCCGGCGCGATCGTGGCCCACGCCGGGTTATCCAGTCGCGCCGAATGGCTGCCGGCGTGGGAGGACGGGTTGGCCCGCGCCGGCAAGGCCATCGACTCCGGCGCGGCCGAACAGCTGCTCGCGCGTTGGGTGCGGTTCGGCCAGCAGGTCTGAATCGCGCAGGGCTTGCTCGGCGGCCAGCCGCGCCGAGCGGGCCGCCTCCGCCCACGCCGCCCACCCGCCGGCCGATCGCAGCGGGGACGCCCAGCCCGCGCCGTCCCCGGTTGCCTCGACCCGAACGATGCGCACGCCGGGAGCGCCCAGCCAGCGCGCGATCAGCGCGGTCTCCTCGACCAGCGCCCCGCCCAGCGGGGCCGGCCCGGGCAGAATCGCTTGTGCCCCAGCGGTAATCGCGTCGACGACCGGCATCGGCGGCACCCCCCGTCGGGCGTTGCCCGCGGCGGCGAGTTGGCCGTGGCGGATGACGGCGAGGTGATAGCCGCCCTGGCCGTCGGGCGCGGCGGCGACCAGCTCGGGCAGGGCGACCAGGGCGCGCAGCCGCTGACCGCGCCACAGCGTCTCGACCGCGGCGGCGGTGCGGTCGCGCAGCCGCGCGGCGCTCTCGAAGTGACGCCGCTCGGCGAGGGCGGCGACCTGGGCCACGGCGGACGTCAGGGCGGCGTTGTCCGCGCCGTCGACCAACGCCGCCATGCGCGCGACGGCCGCGGCGTATTGGGTGGCGGTGACGTCGCGGGCGGCCGGGCACGGTGAGACCTCCGCCTCGGCGCACAGCGGCCCGTGTAATGCCGTGCGCCCCAACCGGTTCGTGCAGGTGCGCAGCCCGGTGAAGCGGGACAGCAGGGCGGCGGTGTCAGCGGCGTCGGCGCGCGCCCGGAACGGGCCGACGGCGCGGTCGTGGCGCGGGGCGCGCACCACCGCCAGGCGGGGGAAGGCCTCGTCGGTCAGCGCCACCCACCACCAGCGCTGCGGGAACCGGGATCGCCGGTTGTACGGCGGGGCGTGCGCGGCCAGCAGCCGCAGCTCGCGCACACCGGCCTCCAGCGCGTGGGCGCACTCGACATGGTCGACCGCGCAGGCCAGCGTGACCATCTCCTTCATGCGGCCGCGCGGATCGGCGCCGGTGAAGTACTGCAAGACCCGCCGCCGCAGGTCGACCGCGGTGCCGATGTAGAGCACCTCGTCCGACGGCCCGCGGAACAAATAGACACCCGGCCGGTGCGGGAGCCCGTCGGCGAGCACGCGTTTGCGGCGCTGGGCCGGTGCCACGTCGGGCAGATAGGAGCGCAGGTCGGCGTAGGTGTGCACGCCCTGGTTGCCCACGCGTTCGATGAGGGCGTGCAGCACGTCGACGGTGGCGCGTGCGTCGTCGAGGGCGCGGTGGGTGGGCTGGGTGGTGACGGCGAACAGCCGCGCCAGCGACGCCAGCCGCACGCTGGGCGCCTCCTCGCGGCTGAGCACCCGGCGGGCCAACCGCACCGTGCACAGCACCTGCGGCCGCGGCCAGGCGATGTCGCACCGCTGCGCGGCGGCCCGCAGGAAGCCGATGTCGAAACCGGCGTTGTGCGCGACCAGCACGGCCCCCTGATCCAAGCGGGCGAACTCCAAAAACATCGGCAGCACGGCGTCGATGGTCGGCGCGTCGGACACCATGGCCGTGGTGATGCCGGTCAGCCGCACGACCTGGGGCGGGATGCTGCGCTGCGGATCGATCAGCGTGGCGAACTCGCCGAGCACCACGCCGCCGCGCACCTTGACCGCCCCGATTTCGGTGATGGCGTCCGGCTCGGTTCCCGCGGCGGATTTGGTGCGTCCGCCGGTGGTCTCGAGGTCCACCACGACGAAGGTGGTGTCGCGCAACGAGAGTTCGTCGGGCGTGAAGGGTGATCCCACGTCGGCGAAGCTCAGCTGAGTCGCCCCGCGTGCAGTCACGGGGGTGACGTTAAGCACGACGGCTGACATCCGCGGCGTCCCACGCCGCGGCCCCGGGGAGATGTCGGTGCCCGCGGTTACCGTTCGGGCAGACCGGCGTGATGTTCGTCGGAGCCAGACCGAGAGGACCGATCCCGATGGCACCAAGAACTGGACCCACCGACGTCGCCATGCCGCCGCCCGAGCCGGGCGCGCCGGTGGTGATCGACTGTGACGACTGCGCGGTGCGCGGACCCGGATGCCGCGACTGCGTGGTCAGCGTGATACTCGGGGTCCCGGATACTTTATTGCAGGACGAACAAGCGGCATTGGAGGTTCTCGCCGAGGTCGGCCTGGCTCCGCGACTTCGTCTGGTGCCGATTCGTCGGGACCGCGGATCTGGTGTAGCGTAAATGCCTTGTCCGCCAACGGCCCTCGGTCAGGCGGAATGGATCACATGAAAATGACAGAATTCTTTCTAATTTCTTAACCGCCCGCTTTGGACAAACGCCGATATCGTTTCGTAACCTGTTTGAGACCTAAACCCGCTCGACGACCAGTGTTCGTCGATGGCCGTTTAAGGAAGCAAATCTTGAGGCTTGATTCTAGTTGCCTGGTTGCGCGTGTCCTGACACGTTCGGCCCTAGGGACGCTAGCTGGCTTCGCGATTCTGTGCAGTGTGGTGATCGCCCCCTCGTGGGCGGACCCGGCCCAGGACGCCATGGCAAAACTCAACGAGCTGTCGCGCCAGGCGGAGCAGACCACCGAGGCGATGCACAGCGCCCAGCTCGACCTGAATGACAAGCTGGCCGCTCAGCGCGCCGCCGACAAGAAGCACAACGACGACCAGGCCGCCGTCGACGCGGCGAAGGCCCATCTGGCGTCGTACCAGAACTCCGTCAACAACCTGGCCGCGGCGGCGTACATGGGTGGTCGCGTCGACGGCATGCAGGCCATCCTGACCGCCGGTTCGCCGCAGGGGCTGATCGACAAGCTCGCGGTGCAACGCGTGATGGCCACCCAGATGGCCAGCCAGATGAAGAGCTACCGCATCGCCGGCGAGCAGGCCGCCAAGGCCGAGCGGGAGTCCGCGAAGTCCGCCGCCGACGCCAAGAGCGCGGCCGAGCAGGCCGCCGCGGTGCGAGCGAGCTTGCAGTCCAAGCAAAGTCAGCTGCAGGTGCAGATCGCGGTGGTCAAGTCGCAATACATGTCGTTGACCGCCGACCAGCGCACCGCGCTGGCCAATCCCGCACCCGCCGCCGTCCCCGCGGCGGCGCCGGCGCCCGGTGCCCCGGCGCCGGAAGCGGCACCCCCGGGACCCGGGCAGGCGCCGGGTGAGGCTCCGGCTCCAGGCGGCATGCCCGGTATGGCTCCCGGCGGTGGGGTCGGCGGCGGTGACCGTGCCACCGTCGTGCAGGCCGCGCTGACCCAGGTCGGCTCGTCCTACGTATGGGGCGGCGCCGCACCCGGCGGATTCGACTGCTCCGGACTGGTGATGTGGGCGTTCCAGCAAGCCGGCATCTCGTTGCCGCACTCCAGCCAGGCGATGGCCCACGGCGGTCAACCCGTTTCGCTGTCGGACCTGCAGCCCGGTGACGTGCTCACCTTCTACTCCGACGCCTCGCATGCCGGCCTGTACATCGGTGACGGCATGATGATCCATTCGTCCACCTACGGTGTGCCGGTACAGGTCGTGCCGATGAACTCCTCGGGCCCGATCTACGACGCCCGCCGTTACTAGACACTCCACGCTGCGTCGGCGGCTTCCGCTACTGCTGGCCTGGGTCTTCGTCGTCGAATTGATCGTGGCCGCGGCCGTGCCGTTCGACGCCGAACGCAGCAGCCGGATCCGGCCCCCGCAGCTGATCACGCCCGCGCGCAGCCAGGTCAGCGCCTCGACGAAGTCGATCGTCGTCGGCGACCGCACCGTCCGGCTGCTGGGCCTCGGCGGCCCGTCCAGCGAGCGCCTGTTGTTTCGGGTGGCCTCGGACATGGGCGCCGCGATCGGCGCCGTGGAGGCGTTCTGGGGCCTCGACTGGCCACGGGAAATCTCGATCGTCGCGGCAGGCACCGACGAGGAATTTCGCGCCGCCGCCGGCGGGGGACCGGCGGCGCAGTGGGCCGACATCGCCGCCGCGACGGTCTCCGACCGGATCGATCCCGTTCGCCGGGTCGCCCTGGGCCAGCGGATCGTGTTCGCGCCGGGTGCGGCCAACATGAGCGCGGCGTCCCTGCGAATCGTGTTGGCCCACGAGCTTTTTCACTACGCCGCACGCGCGGACACCGTTGCCGACGCGCCCCGCTGGCTCACCGAGGGCGTCGCCGACTTCGTCGGCCGCCCCCCGACGCCGGTGCCCAAGGAGGGTTTGCTGCCCATGACGCTGCCCTCGGACGCCGACCTGGATGTGCCGGGGGCGCCGCGCTCGCTGGCCTATGACCGCGCCTGGTGGTTCGCCCGGTTCGTGGCCGACACCTTCGGGGCGCCGAAGCTGCACGATCTCTACCTGGCGACCTGCGGCCTCAGGCGCGCCGACATGGCGACCGCCGCCCACGACGTGCTGGACACCAGCGAGGCGGGCCTGCTCACCGCCTGGCGCCAGTGGCTGACCCACTAACGACGCACCGGGCCGTGTGCACGCACGGCGCCGCCGCCACGCTAGCCTGTCGCAGGTGAGTCGGGTCCTGCTGGTAACCAACGACTTTCCGCCCCGCCCGGGCGGCATCCAGTCGTACCTCGGTGAGTTCGTCGGCCGACTCGTCGAGGCCGGGTCGCATTCGGTGACGGTGTACGCGCCGCACTGGAAGGGCTCCGATGCCTACGACGAGGCGGCCGGCTACCGCGTGGTGCGCCATCCGGGCACCCTGATGCTGCCCGGCCGGGCGGTCGACACCCGGATGCGGCGGCTGATCGCCGACGACGGCATCGAGACCGTCTGGTTCGGGGCGGCCGCGCCGCTGGCGCTGCTGGCCCGGCGAGCGCGGGGCGCGGGGGCGAAGCGGGTGGTGGCCAGCACGCACGGCCACGAGGTCGGCTGGTCGATGCTGCCGGTCGCGCGGTCCGTGCTGCGGCGCATCGGCGACGACACCGACATCGTCACGTTCGTCAGCCGCTACACGCGGTCCCGGTTCGCACCCGCCTTCGGGCCCAAGGCCTCGCTGGAATACCTGCCGTCCGGGGTGGACACCGACAAGTTCCGGCCCGATCCCGCCGGGCGCGCCGCGTTGCGTCGGCGCTACGGGTTGGGCGAGCGGCCCACGGTGGTGTGCGTGTCTCGGCTGGTGCCCCGCAAAGGCCAGGACATGCTCATCAAGGCGCTGCCCTCGATCCGGCGACGCGTCGACGGGGCCGCCCTGGTCATCGTCGGCGGCGGACCCTACCTGGAATCACTGCGGACGCTGGCCCGCGACTGCGGGGTGGCCGACGACGTGATCTTCACCGGCGGCGTGCCGGCCGCCGAACTGCCAACGCATCACGCGCTGGCGGACGTGTTCGCGATGCCCTGCCGCACCCGCGGCGCCGGACTGGACGTCGAGGGACTGGGCATCGTCTTCCTGGAGGCCTCCGCGAGTGGCGTGCCCGTCGTCGCCGGAAAGTCCGGCGGAGCCCCGGAAACCGTGCGGCACAACGAAACCGGGCTCGTCGTCGACGGTTGCTCGGTGACCGAGATCGCCGACGCCGTCACCGAGTTGCTGACGGATCGGGACCGGGCGGCCGCGATGGGCGCGGCCGGGCGCGACTGGGTGACGGCCCAGTGGCGCTGGGACACCCTGGCGACACGGCTGGCCGGGCTGCTCGGCTAGCGGTGCGCGCGGTCAGTCCTTTTCGTAGATGGCCTCGATGTCGGAGGCGAACTTCTCGGCCACGACGTTGCGCTTGACCTTCATCGTCGGCGTCAGTTCCCCGGTGTCCTCGGTGAAGTCGACGGGCAGGATGCGGAACTTGCGGATCGACTCGGCGTGCGACACCGCCTGATTCGCGTCCTTGATGGCCGCGTCCACCTCGGCGACGAGGTCGGGATCGGTGGCCAGATCGGCCACCGACGCGCCGGATCCCTTCTGGTTGCGCTGTTTCCAGCCGTCGAACGCCTCTGGATCGATGGTGATCAGCGCGCCGACGAACGGCTTGGCGTCGCCGACGACCATGGCCTGGCTGATCAGCGGATGGGCCCGCAGCCGGTCCTCCAGCACAGCGGGGGCGACGTTCTTGCCGCCCGCGGTAACGATGATCTCCTTCTTGCGCCCGGTGATCTTCAGGAACCCGTCGTCGTCGAGCACACCAAGGTCGCCGGTCTTGAACCAGCCGTCGGTGAACGCGTCGGCGGTGGCCTGCTCGTTGCGCCAGTAGCCGCTGAACACCACGCCGCCGCGCACCAGCAGCTCGCCGTCCTCGGCGATGCGCATGCTGTTGCCGGGCAACAACGTTCCGACCGTGCCGATCTTGACGTTGCCGACCTGGTTGACCGTGATCGCGGAGCTGGTCTCGGTCAGGCCGTAGCCCTCATGGATGGTCAGGCCGACGCCCCGGTAGAAGTGCCCCAGCCGCGACCCCAGCGGCGCCCCGCCCGACACGGACGCGTGGCAGTCGCCGCCCAGCGCCGCGCGCAGCTTGCGGTACACCAGCCGGTCGAACAGCGCATGCTTGGCGCGCAGCACCGGCCCCCGCCGGCCCCCGTCGGAGGCCTCGCTCCAGTCGACGGCGGTTTGCACGGCCATGGCGAAGATGCGCCCCTTGCCGTCGTTGGCGGCGTTTTGCTCCGCCGTGTTGTAAACCTTCTCGAACACCCGCGGAACCGACACCACCACCGTCGGTTTGAACACCGCGAACATCGGCAGCAGGTTCTTGATGTCGCTGGTGAATCCGACGGTCACCTTGTTGGCGAACGCGGACAGGGTCAGCGAGCGCGCCAGCACGTGGGCCAGGGGCAGGAAGATCAGCAGCCGCTGGCCCTCATCGAGCAGCGTCGGCAGGCTCTCCTTGGCGCCGCGGGTCTCGTACAGCAGGTTGGAGTGCGTCAGCTGGCAGCCCTTGGGCCGCCCGGTGGTGCCCGAGGTGTAGATGAGCGTCGCGGGGTCCGCGGCCCGCAGGCCCTCCAGGCGTGCGGTGAGCTCGGCCGGTTCCACCGACTCGCCGGCCTCGACGAGCTGGTCGAGCGCCTTGGGGCCCGACCCGTTGATGTGCAGCACCCGGCGCAGGGCGGGCAGTTCGGCGGTCAGCTCGGTGACCATCGCCGCGTGCTCGTCGGTTTCGGCGAAGGCCAGCACCGCCTCGGAGTCCTGCAGCACCCAGCGCACCTGTTCGGCCGACGACGTCTCATAGATCGGCACCGTGACCCCACCGACCGCCAGGATGGCCAGGTCGAGGATCGCCCATTCGTAGCAGGTGGCACAGAAGATCGACACCCGGTCGCCCGCCTGCACCCCCAGGGCGATCAAACCCAGTGCGGCAGAGCGGATAAGACCGGCGGCCTCGGCGCAGGTGACGTCGGTCCACTCGCCGTCGACCTGGCGTTGGTAGATGACAAAGTTCGGGTCATCGCGCTCGTGCTCGAAGACCATCGCCGCGATGTTGTCGTCATCGTCGACCGGAAAGCGGGCGGGGACGCTGTACTCACGCACTCTTATGACCTCAATTGACCTCGTGACGTTTCCCGGCAGCCCGGGTTGCTGTCGACCAGCCTAATCCGAGCATCGAGCCTGCACGGCCACAGTCCGTGCGGCCGGGACCCCGACGCCCGCCGCACGCGGGTGTGTGAAGCTGTGGGCATGAACAGCATCCAGATCGCGGATGAGACGTTTGTCGCCGCCGACGGCGCACGGGTGGGCGCCGCGGTCGCAGATCGGGCGAGTTGGCGCCGCTGGTGGCCGGACCTGCGGCTGCAGGTCGTCGAGGATCGCGCCGACAAGGGCATCCGGTGGTCGGTCACCGGCGCGTTGACGGGGACCATGGAGGTCTGGCTGGAACCGTCGCTGGACGGGGTGGTGCTGCACTACTTCCTGCACGCCGAGCCCACCGGCGTGGCGGCCTGGCAGCTGGCCAAGCTGAATCTGGCGAAAATGACACACCGCCGCCGAGTGGCGGGCAAGAAAATGGCCTTCGAGGTCAAGACGACACTGGAACGGTCACGTCCGGTCGGAGTTTCTCCGGTAGTTTAGCCGGGTCGGGTCCGCGCGGAGAGTACCGTTTCGGACCGAGACCCACGGGGGTCCCCGCACGGCCGGTTCGGAGCAGCCGGGACCCATCCGCTCGCGGGAGAGAGGGCAGCAACCAGGTGGCGGAGAAGACGACGCAAACCATCTACATCGACGCCGACCCGGGCACCGTGATGCGGGTGATCGCGGACATCGATTCCTACCCGCAGTGGATCTCGGAGTACAAGGAAGCCGAGGTTCAGGAGAAGGACGCCGACGGCTACCCGAAGGTGGCGCGGATCGTCATGGACGCCACCGTCCTCAAGGACACCATGGTCATGTCCTACCAATGGCCCAAGGATCGCCAATCGGTGAGCTGGACGCTGGTCTCGAGCTCGCTGCTGCGTTCCCTCGAGGGCTCATATCGGTTGGCGCCCAAGGGATCTGGCACCGAGGTCACCTACGAACTCTCCGTCGACCTGGCCATGCCGATGATCGGCCTGCTCAAGCGCAAGGCCGAGCGTCGTCTGACCGACACAGCGTTGAAGGATCTGAAGAAACGAGTCGAGGCTGAGTGAGACGGCTGCGCCCGCCCCGGCCCGGATCAGTCTCTTCGTTGGGAAAGGCGGGGTAGGGAAATCCACCCTGGCTTGCGCCACCGCGGTCAGTTCCGCGAGCGCGGGACAGCGGGTGCTGGTGGTGTCCACCGACCAGGCGCACTCGCTGGGTGATGTGCTGGGCACCCCCGTCCCGCCCAGCCAAGACGAACTGGTGCGGGTGCTCGCCGATGACGCGGAGGCCGGCGGCGGATTTCTCGATGCGCTGGCCTTGGACACCCTTGCCCTGCTCGAGGTCCGTTGGCGTGAGGCCGTCGCCACGTTGGACCGGCGGTTCCCCGACTCCGAATTGAGCACCATTGCGCCCGAAGAGCTTTCGGCGTTACCCGGCGTCCAGGAGGTGCTCGGCCTCTACGCCGTCGGTGAGCTGGCCGGCTCGGGACGATGGGACCGCGTGGTGGTCGATTGCGCGTCGACCGCGGACGCGTTGCGGATGTTGACGTTGCCCGCCACCTTCGGGCTGTACGTCGAGCGGGCGTGGCCGCGGCATCGCCGGCTATCCGTCACCGCCGACGACGGCCGCTCGGCGGCGGTGGTCGAGCTGCTCGAGCGCATCAGCGCGAGCGTGGAGACGCTCGGCGCGCTGCTCACCGACGGCGAGCTGGTCAGTGCGCACCTGGTGTTGACCCCCGAGCGGGTGGTCGCCGCGGAGGCGGCCCGCACACTGGGGTCGCTGGCCTTGATGGGCGTGCGCGTCGAAGAGCTGATCGTGAATCAGGTTCTGCCGCAAGACGACTCATACGAGTACCGCAACCTGCCCGAGCACCCGGCCTTCTACTGGTACACCGAACGCATCGCCGAGCAGCGCAGTGTGCTCGACGAGCTCGACGCCACCATCGGTGAGGTGGCCCTCGTGATGACCCCACACCTGTCCGGCGAGCCGATCGGCGCCAAGGCGCTGGGCGCGCTGCTCGACGCCGCCCGCCGCCGGGGAGGCACCGCGCCGCCGGGCCCGTTGCGGCCCGTCGTCGACCTCGAATCCGGGACGGGACTTGGGTCCGTCTACCGGATGCGGCTAGCGTTGCCGCAACTCGATGCGTCGGCGCTGACCCTCGGGCGGGTCGATGACGACCTCATCATCAGCGCCGGCGGATTGCGGCGCAGGGTGAGGCTGGCGTCGGTGCTTCGGCGCTGCATCGTGCTGGACGCGCGCCTGCGGGGTAGTGAGCTGACAGTGCGTTTTCGACCAGATCCGGAGGTGTGGCCTAAGTGAGTGGGGCTCATCCCGAAATCGGTCCGGAGCTACGCAGGCTCGCCCAGACGATCCTGGACGGCATCGACCCCGCGGTGCGCGCGGCCGCGGCGCTGACGGCCGGCGCCGGACCGGGAACCGGCAAGTGCCAGCAGGTGTGGTGCCCGGTGTGCGCCCTGGCCGCGCTGGCGACCGGCGACCAGCACCCCTTGCTCACCGCGATCGCCGACCACAGCATCGCCCTGCTTCAGGTGATCCGCGACATCGTCGACGACATCGACCGGGCGTCGCGCCCGACGCCGGAACCGCCGCCCGACGGTCCGCCCGGCGGCGCGGCCGACAGCGGCGACGCCGAAGCGCGGACGCGTTATCAGCCCATCCCCGTCACGCTGGACGAGTGAGGGCGCTGCGTCGCAGGTGGTCCCTTCCCGTGGGGATAGGTACAGTTGGCGCAGTACATCAGCGGGGTGTAGCCGAGAGGGAGGGCCATGTGGTACTGGCTATTCAAGTACGTGCTCCTCGGCCCGTTGCTGTCACTGCTGGGGCGGCCGAAAGTTGAAGGCCTAGAACACGTTCCGAGCTCCGGGCCGGCGATACTGGCAAGCAATCACCTGGCCGTGATGGACAGCTTCTATCTTCCGCTGGTGGTGCGGCGCCGAATCACCTTCCTGGCCAAGTCGGAATATTTCACCGGCACCGGTTTGAAGGGGTGGTTCCAGCGGTGGTTCTTCACCGCCGTCGGGCAGGTGCCGATCGACCGGACCGACGCCGACAGCGCCCGGGCCGCGCTGACCACCGCGCAACAGGTGCTGGGTGAGGGCAAGCTGCTGGGCATGTATCCCGAAGGCACGCGGTCCCCGGACGGCCGGCTCTACAAGGGCAAGACGGGGCTGGCGCGGCTGGCGCTGCAGACCGGGGTCCCGGTGATCCCGGTCGCGATGATCGGCACCAACGTCGTCAACCCGCCCGGGACCAACATGTTGCGGTTCGGCCGGGTCACGGTTCGCTTCGGCAAGCCGATGGACTTCTCGCGCTTCGACGGGCTGGCCGGCAACCGCTTCATCGAGCGGGCCGTCACCGACGAGGTGATCTACGAGCTGATGGGGCTGTCCGGGCAGGAATACGTCGACATCTACGCGGCCAGCCTGAAAAAGGGCGGTGACGCGGCCGACGGTGAGGCCGCGCGGATTCCCGAGACCGCGGCCGGTTAACCGACGGCGGTAGCCGGCGCCAGCGGCTCCGGCGCGGCCTCCCGCGAAACGCCGCGGGCGGTCACGGTGACGCCGGCCGCGACGATGACCGCCAGCGCCCACCACACGTACGACATCCCGGCGAGTTGGCGCCACCACACCGCGCTCGCCTCGTGATGCTTGGGCAGCAGGTCGATCGGCGTCCACCTCATCAGCGCCACCCCCACGGCGCTGACGACCATCAGCAGTGCGTTGCGGCGCCGCCAGCCCAAGACGGCCGTCACCAGCACCGCGGGCAGCACCCACACCCAGTGGTGCGACCACGACACCGGCGAGACCACCAGCCCGAACAAGGCGACGCAGACCAGCGCGAGCGTGGGCTCGCCGGCGCGCAGCACCCGGCGCATCGCCCACACCGTCGCCGCCAGCACGAGCAGGGACGCCGCCACCCACAGCAGGAAGCGCTCCTGCTGTCCCAGCCCCAGCCGGGCCAGGGCGCCGGCGATGTTCTGGTCGGTGTTCAACGACGCCGAACCGATCCGGTCGGTGTGATGCACGGTGTGCGTCCAGTACTCCCAGGAGTCGTTCCAGGCCAGCACGAAACCCAGCAGCGTCGCCCCAGCGAACGAGGCCAGCGCGGTCAACGCCGCACGGTGATCGCGGCGCAGCAGGAAATAGAGCAGGAAAACCGCCGGCGTCAGCTTCAGCGCCATGCCCACCCCCAGCAGCAGCCCGCGCGGCCACGGCGTGCGGCGCGGCACGCAGTCAGCGATCACCAGCGTCATCAGCACCACGTTGATCTGGCCGAAGGCGAAGTTCGAGCTGATGGGTTCCAGCCAGACCGTCGCGGCCGCGGCGGCGACGACGGCCAGCCACCACCGGCGCAGCCAGGCCGGGCCGGGCAGCACGGCCGACGCGCTCCAGACGTCGAGCCGGGTCAGCACGATCACGGTCGAGGAGACCAGCAAAACCAGCGTCAGGGCGGTGATCGCGACACTGGCGGCCGGCATGTGCATCCAGGCGAACGGGCAGAACACGATGGCGGCCAGCGGCGGATAGGTGAACGGCAGATCGACGATCGGCGTGTGGAACAACACGTCGCCGCGGTACAGCGGGCGGCCGTCCATCCAGGCCCGGGCGCCCATCTGATAGACGTCGATGTCGATGCGATACGGGATGTGCCCGAACAGCTGCCACGCCGCGTAACCCAGCCCCGCCGCGGCCGCCAGCCAAGCCGCGCCCCACACCAGCGCCCGCCCGGGGGCACGCTTACCTGAGAAGCCCGCCCCGGGCGCCTGCCGTGTACTCATGTCGCACAACAGCGTAATGGGTGCCCGCGCCCGGACACCCCTGGTGCAGCGCGGCTCCCACGGCCGCGGCGCGGGGAGGCGTAGGTTTCAAGGGTGCTCCACTCGTTCGTGGACGAGATGTCCCGATGGTTCGAACATGACATTCACGACCGGGGCCACCTGCCACTGTTGTGCTGCCTGGTGGCCTTCATCCTGACGTTTTTCGTCACGCGGACGTTCGTGCGGTTGATCCGGCACCGCGTCGAAAACGGCCGGCCCACCAAGTGGTGGCACCCGCGCAACGTCCACGTCGGGGGAGTGCACATCCACCACGTCACGTTCGGGGTGGTCCTCACGTTGCTCTCCGGGCTGACGCTGGTGACCCTGTCGATCGACGGGCACGAGCCCCAGTTCATGATGGCCGCCACGTTTTTCGGGATCGGGGCCGCCCTGGTCCTCGACGAGTACGCGTTGATCCTGCACCTGTCCGACGTCTACTGGTCCGAGGACGGCCGCACCTCGGTCGATGCGGTCTTTGCCGCGGTCGCGGTGGCCGGGCTGCTGATGATGGGCCTGCACCCGCTGATGTTCTTCCTGCCGATCTGGCACGACGCCAACTCGTGGGCGCTGCGCGCCGTGGTGGGGGGCGCCATGGCGTTGACGCTGCCGCTGGCCGTCGTGGTGGTGCTCAAGGGCAAGGTCTGGACCGGCCTGCTGGGCATGTTCCTGGTCATCTTGCTGGTGATCGGGGCGGTCCGGCTGTCGCGCCCGCACGCGCCCTGGGCCCGCTGGCGGTACGCCACGCAGCCGGACAAGATGCGCCGCGCGCTGCAGCGCGAACGGCGGCTGCGCCGCCCGGTGGTGCGGGCCAAGCTCTACCTGCAGTGCGCCATCGCGGGCACGCCGCGGTTTCCGGATCAACGTGCGGTGGACGCCAGGTTGGACGACGAGGTTCATCCCGCCCCGGCGCCCACCGGTCCGATCCTGATCAGCAGATAATCTCCCTTCGTGCGGTACTTCTACGACACCGAATTCATCGAGGACGGCCGCACCATCGAGCTCATCTCGATCGGGGTGGCCGCCGAGGACGGCCGCGAGTACTACGCGGTGTCCACGGAATTCGATCCCGAGCGCGCCGGCCCGTGGGTGCGCGCCAACGTGCTGCCCAAGCTGCCGCCCCCGGCGTCGCAGGTGTGGCGCTCACGCAGGCGGATCCGCGAGGACCTGGAGGAGTTCTTCGGCGTCAATTCCGGGCGGGCGGCCGCTGAGCCGATCGAACTGTGGGCGTGGGTGGCGGCCTACGACCACGTCGCCCTGTGCCAGTTGTGGGGCCCGATGCCGGACCTGCCGCGGGCCATCCCGCGTTTCACCCGCGAGCTGCGGCAACTCTGGGAAGACCGGGGCAGCCCCCGGATGCCCCCGCGGTCGCCCGATGCCCACGACGCGTTGGTCGACGCCCGCGATCAGCTCCGCCGCTTCCGGTTGATCACGGCGGGAGACTAAGACGGCCGCGCTCGACGGCGTTCACGCTGATCAACCCTGACCGGGGGCGTCCGCGACCCGGTTACGATGGACCGATGAACTGGACCGTCGACATCCCGATCGACCAGCTGCCGCCGCTGCCGCCGCTGCCGACCGATCTGCGGGCGCGATTGGACGCCGCGCTGGCCAAGCCGGCCGCCCAGCAACCCAGCTGGCCCGCCGATCAGGCGTCGGCGATGCGCACGGTCCTCGAGAGCGTGCCGCCGGTCACGGTGCCGATGGAGATCGTGCGGCTACAGGAGCAGCTCGCCCAGGTGGCCAGGGGTGAGGCGTTCCTGCTGCAGGGCGGTGACTGCGCGGAGACGTTCACCGAGAACACCGAACCCCACATCCGCGGCAACGTGCGCACCCTGCTGCAGATGGCGGTGGTGCTGACCTACGGCTCGAGCATGCCGGTGGTCAAGGTGGCCCGCATCGCGGGGCAGTACGCCAAACCGCGATCGGCCGACATCGACGCGCTGGGGTTGAAGTCCTACCGCGGCGACATGATCAACGGCTTCGCCCCGGACGCCGCGGTGCGCGAGCATGATCCGTCGCGATTGGTGCGCGCCTACGCCAATGCCAGCGCGGCGATGAATCTGGTTCGTGCGCTGACGTCGTCGGGGTTGGCGTCGCTGCATCTGGTCCACGACTGGAACCGCGAGTTCGTCCGGACCTCGCCGGCGGGCGCCCGCTACACGGCGCTGGCCACCGAGATCGATCGCGGCCTGCGCTTCATGAGCGCGTGCGGGGTGGCCGACCGCAACCTGCAGACCGCCGAAATCTACGCCAGCCACGAGGCTTTGGTGCTCGACTACGAGCGGTCGATGCTGCGGCTGTCCGAGAACGACAGCGGCGAGCCCCAGCTGTACGACCTGTCGGCGCACACCGTGTGGATCGGCGAGCGGACCCGCCAGCTCGACGGGGCGCACATCGCCTTCGCGGAGGTGATCGCCAACCCGATCGGCGTCAAGATCGGCCCGACGATCACCCCGGAGTTGGCCGTCGAATACGTCGAGCGGCTCGACCCGCACAACAAGCCCGGCCGGCTGACACTGGTGAGCAGGATGGGCAACAACAAGGTGCGCGATCTGCTGCCCCCGATCGTGGAGAAGGTCCAGGCCACCGGTCACCAGGTGATCTGGCAGTGCGACCCGATGCACGGCAACACCCACGAGTCGTCCAACGGGTACAAGACCCGCCACTTCGACCGCATCGTCGACGAGGTGCAGGGCTTCTTCGAGGTGCACCGCGCGCTGGGCACCCATCCCGGCGGCATCCACGTCGAGATCACCGGGGAGAACGTCACCGAGTGTCTTGGTGGGGCGCAAGACATTTCGGACACCGACCTGGTCGGCCGCTACGAGACCGCGTGCGACCCACGGCTGAACACCCAACAGTCGCTGGAGTTGGCCTTCCTGGTCGCCGAGATGCTGCGCGACTGAGCGCGCCTACAGCAGCCCGTTGAGGTTGCTTCCGACGGTCCACGCCGCGGTCGCCACCAGGCCGGTCAACGCCAGCACCAGCGCCACCCACACCAGCACCATGCGCCGATTGTGCTGGCGGGTCCACACGAATTCGCTGATCGGGATGCCCGCGAATTCGCCTGCGACAGGCTCATATTCGTAGTCATCGTCGTCCTCGTCGGGTTCGTCGACGGCCGCGGCCGGGCGCTGCGGGCGCGGCCAATCCTCGGGGCCCCGGGTCAGTTGGCGGGTGGGCTGGCGCACCGGGGCGGGCCCGGGCTGCTGCGCGGTGGCCGGGCGCTGGCCCATCCGGCTGTGCTGCAGCGCGGCCGAGCGGTGCTGCGCGGAGTTGCGTGGCGCCGGCACGGAGAAGTCCGGCAGCGCAAGCTCATCGGCGATCGCGTCGAGATCGGCACCCATCTCGGTCGCGTCGGCGTACCGGTCGGCCGGGTCGCGGGCCGTCGCCCGCTGCACGAACTGGTCGAACTGCACGGGCACACCGTCGATGGACGCGCTGGGCGCCGGCACGTCGGTGTCCAGCCGCCGGTAAGCGATCGACAGCGCCGAGTCGCCGGTGAAGGGGGTGTGCCCGGTCAACAGCTCGTAGGCGAGGATGCCCGCGGAGTACACGTCGCTGCGCGGGCTCGCGTCGCCGTCGCGCACCTGCTCGGGCGACAGATACGCCGCGGTGCCCAAAATCACACTGGTAGAGGTGATTCCGGCGGCGGCGACGGCGCGGACCAACCCGAAGTCGGCGATCTTCACCTCGCCGTCGTCGGAGATCAACACGTTCTCCGGCTTGACGTCGCGATGCACCAGACCGGCGCGGTGCGCGGCGGCCAACCCGCCGAGCACCGGACGAAGCACCGCCGCCACGGCGTAGGGCGGCATGGGTCCGCGCTCGCCCAGCAGCTCGCGCAGGGTGCCGCCCTCGATGAGCTCCATCACCAGAAACGGGTGCCGAGCGTCGGAGCCCTGGTCGTAGACCGCGACCAGCCCGGGATCCTTCAGGCGTGCGACGGTGCGGGCCTCGCGCTGGAAGCGGGTGAGGAACTGCTCGTCGCCCGCGTAGCGAGAATCCATCACCTTCACGGCGACGGGACGGTCGAGCCGGGTGTCGAGACCGCGGTACACCGTCGAGGTGCCGCCGCTGGCGATCTTCGCCTGGATCAGGTAGCGGCCGTCCAGCAACGCGTTGTCCAACGGGTCCGCCGTCCCGGCCTCCGCCGGCGGACGATGCGGACCGGCCCGGCCGGGCGGATGAGCTTGGGCCACGGGGCCATCGTAGGTGCGGCGCCATGATTGGGCGGAAGAACACGGGCTCACGGCGCGTATCAAGGCTTACACTTGCGCGGATGAGCAGTATTCCTGCCGGCGACGATGTGCTAGATCCCGACGAGCCGATCTACGACCTCCCGCGGGTCGCCGAATTGCTTAAAATCCCGGTAACCAAGGTCCACCAACAGCTCCGCGATGGCCATCTGGTCGCGGTCCGGCGCGGCGAGGGCGTGGTGGTGCCGCAGGTGTTCTTCACCCAGTCCGGTGAGGTGGTCAAGAGCCTGCCGGGATTGTTGACGATCCTGCACGACGGTGGCTACCACGACACCGAGATCGTGCGCTGGTTGTTCACCCCCGACCCGTCGCTGACGGTGACCCGCGACGGCACCAAAGACGCCATCAGCAATGCCCGCCCCGTCGACGCGCTGCATGCCCACCAGGCCCGCGAAGTCGTGCGCCGGGCGCAGGCGATGGCCTACTGAGCCGGTGCGGCGACCTCGGCCGGGCCGGTCCGAGGGCGGGGTGCCCGGTACAGGGTGTACCAGGCGATCAGCGCGACGGCGGTGGCCAGCGAGAAGTGCAGCCACGAGTACATCCCATGCGAGCCATCGGGTTTGAAGATCACCATCACCCAGGTCGACGCGCCGCCGATGATCGCCACCGCCCGTCGTGACTGGGCCAGGGGAGCCACGATCGCCAGCGGCCACGAGTAGTACCAGGGCAACGCGGCCGGGACGAACAGCACCACGATCAGCATCGAGTACGCCATGCCGGTGAGCGCGGCCCGGTCATCACGCCGGAACCGCCACCACAACAGCGGCAGCGAGACCGCGATGATCGCGATGCCGACCAGCCGGGTGACCCGCAGGAGCGGATAGAAGCTCACCGGAAACAACCCGCTGCCGATCGCGTGGATCAGGTTGGCCGCCGCGGTCGGCACGGTCAGCCAGTTGATGATCTTCACCGAACCGGCCAGCGCGGTCAGCCATCCCAGCCCCACGCCGGCCACCGCGGACAGGATCGCGAACACCACCGCGAAGACCAGCAGCGACGCCGCCGCGGCCGCGAGAAGCGCTCGCGTGGAACGATATCCCCGCCGGTCGCGCAGGTCCCGCGCCCACACCCACACCAGGAAGGGCAGCGCGATGCCGGCGGTGGCTTTGACCGCGATGGCGACCGTGATCAGCGCGGTGCCCGCGACGTGGCGGCCGCCGAACGTCAGCGCGATGCCGGCGGCCATAAGGCCCACCATGAGCATCTCGTTGTGCACGCCGCCCATCAGATGGATGAGCACCAGCGGGTTGAGCACGCAGATCCACAGCGCCGTCGAGGGGTCGGCGCCCAGGTGCCGCGCCACTCGGGGCGTCGCCCAGATCAACAGCGCCAGACCGGGCAGCATGCACAGCCGCAGCAACATGGTGCCCGCCACCACGTTGTTGCCGACGAGGACGGTGATCAGCTTCGCCACCAGGATGAACGCCGGACCGTAGGGGGCGGTCGTGATCGACCAGATGGGACTGACGTTGTCCAACAAGATGTTTGGATTGGCGACCGGGCCGACGGCGTAGGGGTCCAAGCCGTCGCGCAGCAGTGCGCCCTGCGCCAGATACGAATAGGTGTCCCGGCTGAAGACGGGCACCGACACCAGCAGCGGCGCCAGCCAGAATCCCGTGGTGGCCTTCATGACGAACTCGGTCGCGTCGCCGGCCAGCACGCGGCGGCCCAGGCCCAGCCAGGCGATCAGCATGAGGCCGACGCCGGTCCACAGCACGATCGACGACAGCACCAGGCCGTGGCCAAAACGCAGCCAGGACATGTGAATCGACTCGAGCAGCGGGTCGTGCTGGCGGGTGCTGCCCGCGCCCAGCCCGCCCAGGGTGATCAGCACCGACCCCAGCAGGCCCAGTTTGGCCGGCCGCGATTCGTCGGCCGCCACGAACGCCCTCAGCTGGGAAAGCCGTTCGCCGCGAGGGGGTTTGGCTGCCGGCCCGTCGTCGGCCGGGGTGTCGGTCGGAGTCGTCATCGGCTCAGGCGGACCGGTTCGTGGCGATCTTGGCCAATTCGGACAGCCCGGCTTTGGCCGCCGTGTTGATGGGGGCGGCGGCCAGCGTCGCCAGCGCCCGCTGGGTCAGCGTGGCGATCCGTTGTTCGGCCGCGGCCAGGGCACCCACCGACTCGATGACGTCACGCAGCCGATCCACTTGCGCGTCGGTCAGCCGGGCGCCGATCGAGGTCCGTAACAGGTTGGCCGCCACCGGGTCTGACGTCTCCGCCAACTCCACCGCCTCGGCCAGCAGCACGGTGCGCTTGCCCGATCGCAGGTCGTCCCCGGACGGCTTGCCCGTCACCGCGGGGTCACCGAAGACGCCCAGGACGTCGTCGCGCAGCTGGAACGCCACCCCGAGGTCCGTGCCGAACTGGCTGAAGATGTCGTGGACGTCGGGTCGGTCGGCGGCGGCGGCCACGCCGAGCTGCAGCGGGCGCGACACGGTGTAGCAGGCGGTTTTGAAGGTGTCGACGTTCATCGCCGACGCGATCGAGGCGGCGGCGCTGGCCTCGGCGACGATGTCGAGGTACTGCCCGCCGAGCACCTCGGTGCGGATGTTGGCCCACACCCGGCGGATGCGGCGCTGGGCCTGCGGCGTCAGGTCGATACCGAAGACGATGTCGTCGGCCCAGGCCAGGGCGAGGTCACCGAGCAGGATGGCGGCCGACGCGCCGAACCGCTCGGGCGAGCCCTGCCAGCCCCGGTCGCGATGCAGGGTCGCGAACTGGACGTGGGTGGTCGGCCGTCCCCGCCGGGTGGAGGAGTCGTCGATCACGTCGTCGTGCACCAGCGCGCAGGCGTGCAGCAGCTCGAGCGCGGAAAACAGCAGCAGCACTTGCTCATCGGGTTCGTCGGTGGCCACGGCGCGCCACCCCCAGTAGGCGAACGCGGGGCGCAGCCGCTTCCCGCCGCCCAGCACGAAATCTTCGAGCGCGGCGATCAGGCCGTTGTAGTCGTCGCCGATGTAGGCGGTCTCGGCGCGCCGCTCGTCCAAATACCGCCGCAACTGTTCGGTGATGGCGCCGGTCAACTCGACGGTTGCCGCCGCTGCTGTGGCTTTGACGCTCAGCGCGGCGCCCCTTTCTGCTCGGCTGGCTGGGTGTTCCAGGCCCGACCAGTGTATTCGTCGCGCGGCCCGGGGTGGGTCCCGCGTGAGGTCGCCGGGTGCACCCAGTTGCTTCGACTGCCTCACTAACCCGCCCCTATGCTGGCGGGTGCGCTGGGGCTCGCGCGGATGCTGCGCGGCCAAGAGACGCCCCGGGCCCAAAGTCGTCGGACGGAGAGAAGCCGCGTGACCCTCAACACCATTGCGCTCGAACTGGTGCCACCAAACGCCGACGAAGGTCGGGAGCGGGCACTCGAAGAGGCGCACAAAGTGGTGCGGCATTCGGCCGAGGCCGGTCTGGACGGCCGGATCCGGCACGTGATGATCCCCGGGATCATCGCCGAGGACGACGACCGTCCCATTCAGATGAAGCCCAAGCTGGATGTGCTCGACTTCTGGTCGGTCGTCAAGCCGGAACTGACCGGGATCAGGGGCTTGTGCACGCAGGTCACCGCGTTCATGGACGAGCCGTCGCTGCGGGGCCGGCTGACCGAGTTGTCCTCGGCCGGAATGGAAGGCGTGGTGTTCGTCGGCGTGCCGCGCACCATGAACGACGGCGAGGGCTCCGGCGTCGCCCCGACCGACGCCCTGTCGATCTATCGCGAGCTGGTGACCAACCGCGGGGTGATCCTGATCCCCACCCGCGACGGCGAACAGGGCCGGTTCAACTTCAAGTGCGACCAGGGCGCCACCTACGGCATGACCCAGTTGCTGTATTCCGACGCGATCGTGGGGTTCCTGAGCGAGTTCGCCAGGCAAACCGATCACCGGCCCGAGATCCTGCTGTCCTTCGGCTTCGTGCCGAAGATGGAAAGCCGCGTCGGACTGATCAACTGGCTCATCCAGGACCCGGGCAACGCCGCGGTCGCCGCCGAGCAGGAATTCGTCCGCAAGCTCGCCGAATGCGAGCCCCCGCAGAAGCGTCAGCTGATGGTCGACCTCTACAAGCGCGTCATCGACGGGGTGGCCGACCTCGGTTTCCCGCTGAGCATCCACCTCGAGGCGACCTATGGGATCTCCGGTCCCGCGTTCCAGACCTTCGCGGAGATGCTCGCGTACTGGTCACCCGCCCAGCAGGGTTAGCGCCGCGAGGCTAGGTGGGCGGCGGCTGGTCGCGCGGCGCGGTGAGCCGCGGTGAGCGGTCCCGGCCGACCCACGCCAGCAGCCCCACCACGCCGGCGGCCGCGAAGGACGCGATGCCCAGCCACACCACGGCGCCGGTGAAGGAACGGGTGTTGGGGTCGGTGTAGCGGGCCTGGGCGGTCATGGTGCTCACCACGCCCGGCTTGAGCTTCCAGGACACCACGTCGGGCTCGACCCGGTCGCCGTTGGTGGAGGTGACCACCCCCGGAAAGGCGACCGTCAGCTCGACGTCCGCCTCCGAATCGGTCAGCGACGTCAGGTCCGCGCGGCCCTCCAGGATCACCAGGTTGCCGTTGCGGCGCAGCGACAGGTTGACGCCGGAGGCGTCGGAGTTCATGTTGGCCAGCTGCGGCAGCTCGGCGAACGTCAGATCGGAGAACACCGCCTGGGAGCCGACGTAGCCGTCGCTGTCGTAGTTCGACACCGCCACCTTCTGGCTGAACGGCAGGTTGTTGCTGTCGAGCTGGGGGCCGGTGTCCTTGGGGGTCTTGGGTTTCGCCGCGGCGACGATCTCCCCGGAGACCAGGTCGTCGGGGGAGACGGTGAGCGAGGCCCGGACCCGCAGGCATCCGGTGGCCAGCGGCACCAGCAGCAGCAACATCGCGATGGCCAGCAGACGGCGCCGTCGGGCCCGGGGGGCTTTCACGCCGCGGCCGCGGGCTGGGGGAGAGCTGGCGCGCACCAGGTCATCGTGCCAGATCCGATGTGCCACTCGAACAAGGCCACTCCGGAGCGCGGGCGCCCGATGCGCGCCCGATTCCGCGGTGTCACAGGGGTAGTTCGCGGCCCAGGATCGCAAACGCCCGCGGGTCGCCGGCGAAGTGGTAGCGGCGGATGACGTCGGTGAAGCCCAGCCGGCGGTACAACCGCCAGGCGCGGTTGGGCTCGCCGTTGGTTTCCGGCGTCGACAGCAGCACGTTCTTTTCCGCGCGTCCGGCGAGCAGCCGCCGAGCCAGCGCCTCGCCGAGGCCGCGGCCCTGGGCGCGGGGATGAATGTGCAGCTCGGTCAACTCGAAATAGCTGTTCATCAGCCGGGCGATCTCCTGGGGCGGCGAGCCGCCGCGCTGCATGCCCAGCACCACCTGCTGCTGCCACCATTGGCCGGGCGCCCCGGGATAGCCGTAGGCCACGCCGAGCAGCGGGGCGCTGGTCAGATCCTCCGCCGAGGGCATCGGCGCGCCCTCGTCATCGGGCCCCTCGGCTTCGACGACCCCGGCCCCTTGCCAGCCGCGGCGGCGGATGTGCTCGAGCCACATCGCGGCGCGCTGTTGCTCGGTGCCGCGCGGGTAGCGCATCGCATCGACGTACACCGTCAGGGCGTCGGTGAGGCGACGCTCCATATCGTGGGGGAGCAGATCGATGAGGAATATCCCCAACTCGCGGTGCCCTCCTCATCCGGTGATCGGTCTCGTTCGATGCTGCGGCGGTCTTACCCGGCTGCCAAGAATCATTATCGGACCCCCACGGGCCGGCGCGACGAGCGGTCGTGGCACCGAACCCACGGACCCCCACGGGTCGGGAAGCCGGTTGTAGCGCACGGGCGTTCCGGTCTGGCGGATTGCCGCGATCCGGCCGGGATAGAATCGGCGCGGAACCAGTGGTATGGGGCAGATTGACCTCGTATCATTCAATTAGTTGCCCGCGCAACGGGCATCGCGTGCTATCGATAGTCACGTGCCAAACTGTCGGCAAGGAGGGACGAATGCCACTCTCCGATCATGAGCAGCGAATGCTCGATCAGATCGAGAGCGCTCTCTACGCCGAAGACCCCAAATTCGCGTCAAGCGTCCGCGGCGGGGGCTTTCGCGCGCCCACGGCCCGCCGGCGCCTGCAGGGAGTGGCGCTGTTCGTCGTCGGCCTGGCGATGCTGGTGTCCGGGGTGGCGTTCAAGGCCACCTGGATCGGCGGCAGCGTCCCCATTCTCAGCATTTTCGGGTTCATCGTCATGTTCGGCGGCGTGGTGTTCGGCATCACCGGTCCCCGATTGTCAGGCAGGCCAGACCATTCCGGCTCCGCGCCCACCTCGCTGCGCCAGCGCCGCAACAAGGGCGGGGGCTCCTTCACCAGCCGCATGGAGGATCGGTTCCGCCGCCGCTTCGACGACTAAGCCCCGACCCACCCGCACGGGGTAGCCGCTGGCTGCCCCGTTTTGCATTTCTCCCACGTCCGTCCCACGCCTCGCGCCGCCCCGGCCATCATCGTCGCAGCTTCCGGCCGGCTGACTGACGCCGCGCAACCGTCGATACCGTTTTGCGCCCCAACCGAGGCCTAGCCGACGCGCGGGCCGGCGGTTAATCCCCACCGGGCCCCACTAGAGTTCCCCACTACGCCCCACCGGCGACATTTACCCTGCTAGCTGCGCTGCCGGCGCCGCCCTGAATCACGGTGCGAGGGCCGCCCGACACGCCTCTCGTAGCGCGTCGAGGGCCCCGTGACGACGGAGAACCCGGAAAACGCCACGGCGACATGCCATGAATGGGGCGAAGTGGGGGATTGTGGGGTATGGTGGCTGCAGTGTTTGGGTGACCTCGAACGGGAGGTGAGCTGGTGTTTCTTGGCACCTACACGCCCAAACTCGACGACAAGGGGCGGCTGACGTTGCCCGCCAAGTTCCGTGACGCGCTGGCAGGAGGGTTGATGGTCACCAAGAGCCAGGACCACAGCCTCGCCGTCTACCCGCGGGCGGAATTCGAGCAACTGGCCCGCCGGGCGAGCAAGGCGTCGCGAAGCAACCCTGACGCCAGGGCCTTCCTGCGTAACCTCGCCGCCGGCACCGACGAGCAGCACCCCGACGCCCAGGGCCGCATCACGTTGTCGGCCGACCACCGTCGTTACGCCAGCCTGTCCAAGGAGTGCGTGGTGATCGGCGCGGTCGACTACCTCGAAATCTGGGATGCGCAGGCCTGGCAGGACTACCAGCAGACCCACGAAGAGAACTTCTCCGCGGCCAGCGATGAAGCACTCGGCGACATCATCTGAGGCGCATGCCCGTGCAACGTGGCCTCTGCCCGAACCGACCCTGGCGTACTTCCCCAACGCCAGGTTCGTGCCTTCGGACAGGGACCTCGATGCAAGGGCGCCACACCTTTTCCGGCACGCTCGGGCCGTGCCGGGGCGCGCGGCCCACGGGTGGCGGCAGAACCGGGGAGGCGTTGCGGTGGCTGACAATTCAGGACGCGGTGATCGCAAGCGCGGCCGTGGTGATCGCAAGCGCGGCGCAGCCGGGCGCAGCGGGTCGCCGCCATCGGGATCAGGCGGGCACGTGCCCGTCCTGCTGGAGCGTTGCGTCGCGCTGCTCACGCCCGCATTGACCCGCCACCACCCGGACGGGACGGGGGCGACCCTCGTCGACGCGACCGTCGGCGCGGGAGGGCACGCCGAGCGGTTCCTGACCGAACTGCCCGGCCTGCGGCTGATCGGACTCGACCGCGACCCCACCGCCCTGGACATCACCCGATCGCGGTTGGCGCGATTCTCCGACCGGGTCACGCTGGTGCGCACCCGCTACGACAGCGTCGCCACGGCGCTGGCCGAATCCGGCTATGCCGCAACCGAATCGGTCGACGGGATGCTGTTCGACCTCGGTGTGTCGTCCATGCAGCTCGACCGCGCCGAACGCGGTTTCGCCTATGCCCAGGACGCGCCGCTGGACATGCGGATGGACCCCGACGCGCCGCTGACCGCGGCCGACATCCTCAACACCTACGACGAGGCCGAGCTGGCGAACATCCTGCACCGCTACGGCGAGGAGCGCTTCGCGCGGCGCATCGCCGCGCACATCGTGCGCCGGCGGGCCCGCCAGCCGTTCGCGTCGACCGCGGACCTGGTGGCCCTGCTCTACGAAGCGATTCCGGCCGCGGCCCGGCGCACCGGCGGGCACCCGGCCAAGCGCACCTTCCAGGCGCTGCGGGTCGCGGTCAACGACGAATTGGATTCGCTGCGTGCCGCGCTCCCGGCCGCCCTGGACGCGCTTGCCGTCGGCGGTCGCATCGTGGTGATGGCGTACCAATCGCTGGAAGACCGGATCGTCAAACGGTCGTTCGCCGAGGCGGCCGCGTCCCGCACCCCGGTGGACCTGCCGGTCGAACTCCCCGGTCACCAGCCGCGATTCCGGGCCCTGACGCAGGGTGCCGGACGGGCCGACGCCACCGAGATCGAACGCAACCCGCGTAGCGCCGCGGTGCGGCTGCGGGCCCTGCAGCGAATGGAATCACAGCAGGCAACCGGGAAAGGCGATTGATGAAAGCGGACCGCGAGACGTCGAAACGACGCGTCGGCAGCGACCGCCGGGGCGCCCGCGACGGTGCTGCCCGACGGGGCAGGCGTCCGGCGCCCGAACCCGGCGCGGCGCGGCGCGCCCGCGGCGCCAGGACCGCGGCGCCCGCCCGCGAATCCCGCGCGCCCAAGGCCGGTCCGCAGAGCAGCCCCGTCGCCCGGCCGGTCGAGCGGCCGGCGCGGCCGAAGAACGCCAGCCAGGCCAAGGCGCGCGCCAAGGCCCGCAAAGCCAAGGCGCCCAAGGTCGTTCGGCCCAAGCTCACCGAGCGTCTGGCCGCCCGGCTGGCGTCGATCGACCTGCGGCCGCGGACGCTTGCGAGCAAGGTTCCGTTCGTCGTGTTGGTCATCGGGGCGCTGGGCGTCGGGCTCGGGCTCACGCTGTGGTTGTCCACCGACTCCGCCGAACGCTCCTACAAGTTGAGCCACGCCCGCGAGCGGACCCGGCTGCTGCAGCAACAGAAGGAGGCCCTGGAGCGCGACGTGCGTGAGGCCGAAGCCGCCCCCGCGCTGGCGGAGGCCGCCCGCAAGCAGGGCATGATCCCCACCCGAGACACCGCGCACCTGGTCCAGGACCCGTCCGGGAACTGGGTGGTGGTGGGTACCCCCAAGCCCGCCGACGGTGTTCCGCCGCCGCCGCTGAACACCAAGCTCCCCGACGAAGTGCCGCAGCCCCCGAAGCCCGCGGCGCCCGCCGCGGAGGTCCCGATGCGGCTCGAGCCGGTCCCCGGCGCCCCCGCCCCGGCCAGGTCGGGACCCGAAGCGCTGCTGCGCGCACCCGACGGCGCCTCGACGGTAGGCGGTCAACACTTCCCGCCGGCAGTTCCGCCGGTGCCCGGCGCGCCTGGCGCCGCCGGTGCGCCCCCTGCCGGTACGCTGCCCGGCATGCCAGGCGGCCCCGTGACCGGTGCGCTCCCTGGCATGCCCGGTGGGCCGGTGACCGGCGCGCTGCCGACGCCGGGGCTGCCGATGCCGGCCAGACCCGCGACCCCCCCGGTGCCCGTCGAGGTCCCGATCCCGTTGGGCGGCCTGCCCATTCCGGCCCCTGGCCAGCTACCCGCGCCCCTGCCGCCGGAGGTTTCCGTCCCGGTGCCGCTGGGCCGCGCGCCCGGCCCCCAGCCGATCGCCCCCGCCGCTCCGGCGCCCGCCCCGATGCCGCAACCGGGTACCGGCGCCCTGCCCGGGCCCCCCGGCGCGGTGCCAGGTGCTCCCAGGTGAGCCGCGGCGACACCCCACGGGCACGCCGGTCGCAGGCCGCACGCCCGACACGCGGTCCCCGTAAGGACATGGCGGACAACGCCGCCCGGCAGCCCAAGCGCCGCGCGAAACCGCAGCAGGCGGACCAGGGCCGTGACGTTCGTGAACCGAAACGACTCCGGAAAGCCAAGCAGCCCAAGGCCAGCCGGGGTGCGCAGCGCCCCGAGCCGGTGGGGGCCGGGCATTCGGCGCGGGAGCGACGCACCCGTCAGATCGTGCAAATGGCCGGCCGCGGTGGGTCGTTCGTCTTCCGCCATCGCGCCGGCAACGTGGTCATCCTGGTGCTGATGCTGGTGGCCGCCGCCCAGCTGTTCGTCCTGCAGGTGACCAAGGCCCCGACGCTGCGCGCCCAGGCCGCCGGGCAGCTCAAGGTCACCGACGTGGAAAAGGCGGTGCGGGGCAGCATCATCGACCGCCGCAAGGATCAACTGGCGTTCACCATCGAATCTCGTGCGCTGACGTTTCAGCCGAAACGCATTCACAAGCAGCTGGAGGAGGCCAAGGCCAAGAATTCGGCCGCCCCCGACCCGCAGCAGCGCTTGCGCGACATCGCCAAGGACGTCTCGGGTCGCCTCGGCAACAAACCCGACTCGGCGACCCTGCTGAAGAAGCTGCAAAGCGACGAGAACTTCGTCTATCTCGCGCGTGCCGTCGACCCCGCCGTCGCCAGCGCGATCTCGGACAAATTTCCCGAGGTCGGTTCCGAACGCCAGGATCTGCGCCAGTATCCGGGCGGATCGCTGGCCGCCAACATCGTGGGCGGCATCGACTGGGACGGCCACGGGCTGCTGGGCTTGGAAGAGGCCATGGACTCCGTGCTGTCCGGGACCGACGGTTCGGTCACCTATGACCGCGGATCCGACGGCGTGGTCATCCCCGGCAGTTACCGCAACCGGCATCGGGCGGTCAACGGCTCGATGGTGCAGCTGACCCTCGACGACGACATCCAGTTCTATGTGCAGCAGCAGGTTCAGCAGGCCAAGAATGTCTCTGGCGCGCACAATGTTTCGGCCGTCGTGCTCGACGCGAAGACCGGTGAAGTGCTGGCCATGGCCAACGACAACACGTTCGACCCCTCCCAGGACATCGGGCGTCAGGGCGACAAACAGCTGGGCAACCTGGCGGTGTCCTCGCCGTTCGAGCCCGGCTCGGTGAACAAGGTGATCACCGCGTCGTCGGTCATCGAGTACGGCCTGTCCAATCCCGATGAGGTGCTGCAGGTTCCCGGCACGATCCAGATGGGCGGGGTCTCCATCCACGACGCGTGGGACCACGGCGTGATGCCCTACACGACCACCGGCGTGTTCGGAAAGTCTTCCAACGTCGGCACTTTGATGCTCGCGCAGCGGGTGGGGCCGGAGCGCTTCTACGACATGGTCCGCAAGTTCGGGCTCGGGCAGCGCACCAATGTGGGCCTGCCCGGGGAGAGCGCCGGGCTGGTGCCACCCATCGACCAATGGTCGGGCAGCACCTTCTCCAACCTGCCCATCGGGCAGGGCCTTTCGATGACGCTGCTGCAGATGACGGGCATGTACCAGACGATCGCCAACGACGGGGTGCGGATCCCGCCGCGGATCATCAAGGCCACCATCGCGCCCGACGGCACCCGCACCGAAGAACCGCGCCCGGACGGCGTGCGGGTGGTGTCGGCGCAGACGGCTCAGACCGTGCGCAACATGCTGCGCGCCGTCGTGCAACACGACCCGATGGGCTATCAGCAGGGCACCGGCCCCGCCGCCGCGGTGACGGGCTACCAAATGGCCGGGAAGACCGGCACCGCCCAGCAGATCAACCCGGCCTGCGGCTGCTACTTCGACAACGTCTACTGGATCACGTTCGCCGGCATGGCCACCGTCGACAACCCCCGGTATGTCATCGGCATCATGATGGACAACCCGGAGCGCAACGCCGACGGCACCCCGGGCCACTCGGCGGCCCCGCTGTTCCACAACATCGCCGGCTGGCTCATGCAGCGCGAGAACGTGCCGCTGTCGCCGGACCCGGGCCCGCCGCTGACGCTGCAGGCCACCTAGACTTCCCGGCCGCGGCCGGTTGCGACGGTGAAATCGCGGTTGCGCGCGTCGATTTGAGCTTGGGTGGCCGGAACCAGGAGGTCACCGCCGCGCGCCGCGGTGGCCTGGCAGCGCAGGGCATGCGGTCGCTGGTCGCGTTCGTATTGCTCGCACGCGTGGCCGGGATCGCCGGGATGGTCGCGCAGCGCTCGCGCGAGAAACCAGGCCCCGGTCAGGGCCAGGGAGGTACCGCGGCCCGACAGGCTCGAGGCACAATGCGCCGCGTCCCCGACGAGGACGACGCGACCGCGATGCCAGCCGGGCATGTGAATCTGGCTGACGGAATCGAAGTACAGTTCCGGGTCGGCGACCGCGGCGTCGAGCAGTTCGGGTACCCGCCACTCGCTGTGGCCGGCGAACGCGTCGACGAGTATCCGCTTCTGCGCCGCGAGGTCGTGGTGGTCGTAGTCGATCCAGGGCGATCGAAACATGAAGACCGCCAAGGCTTTGTCGTTGTAGGCGGCGATGCCGGCCAGGCGCCCGGGGAAGTTGTACATCGGGTTGTCGCGCCCGGACGGCGTATAGCCGGGCAAGTCGGCCAGCGCGACATAGAAGCCGAGATGGCGCAGAAACCGTTGCTCGGGACCGAACGCCAGCCGTCGCACGGCCGAGTGCATCCCGTCGGCACCGACAACCAGGTCATAGCGCTCGCGGTCGCCGGAATTGAACCGCACGTCGACGCGACGGTCCTCGTCGTCGAGTTCGCCGATGGATTCGTTGAACCGCAGTTCTACCGTCGGCCCTAGGCGGTCGCGCAGGATGGTTGTGAGGTCTTCCCGCGGGATTTCGATGTCGCCGGCGGAGTCGTTGATCTCGTCGAGCGGCGGTTCGGCCACCACGGCGCCGTTTTCGTCGACGAACTGGACGCGTTCGGTCATGTCGACCCGGTGCGCGCGGATCGGTGCGAGCACGCCCATCTTGTCGGCGACACCGATGGAGTCCCCGCGAATGTCGATCGGGGAGCCGTTCACCCGCAGGTGGTTGGCGCGTTCGACCAAGGTGACGTCGTGGCCGTCGGCGCCGAGGTTTATCGCCGCGCTCAGGCCGGCGATTCCGGCACCGGAGACGAGAATGCGCATCGATTCCACTCCTGTTCGCTATAAGATACGTTCTGTATCCAAAGAACGTAGACCCGACCGTTAGGAAACGCAATGTCTCTTAACTCGACCGGCGTGGCCCGGCGGCGCCGGGGTCCCGCGTTGGAGGAGGCGTTGCTGGATGCGGCGTGGACGGAGCTGACCGAACGCGGGTACGACGAGCTCACGATCGACGGCGTCGCCGTGCGGGCGGGCACCAGCCGTGCGGTGCTCTACCGGCGCTGGCCGAACAAGCAGGAGCTCGTGCTCGCCGCGGTGGCACATGAGGTCGCCAAGGACGTCGTGGTCGCCCCTGACACCGGCAGCCTGCGCGGTGACGCGATCGCATTGCTGCGGCAAGCGAACAAGGTCAGGGTGGGGTTGGTGGTCCCGTTGCTGACCCGGCTCGGCGGCTTCTACCAGCAGACCGGTAGCAGCCTGGCCGATCTCGAAACGCTGGTGCGGGGGCGGCGCGATGCCGCACTGGATCAGGCGATCCAGCGCGCCATCGATCGCGGTGAAATCGAGCCCGACCAGGTGACCGAGCGCATTGCGCGCCTGCCCGTGGACCTGTTTCGCTACGAGGTCCTGATGACGCTGCGGCCCCTGCCCGACGAAGCCATCGAAGAGATCGTCGACACCGTCTGGCTCCCCCTGCTCGAGCGGCGCAACGGGTCGTGACACCGGCGCCCGGGCGCGGGAACATCCGTCGGCCGGTGCTCCTAGGTAGGGTGTCATGGCCGATCATGGCTGACGGAGGTGGTGACGGGGTGTCGGTGCCCAGTGCGCTGCGGCCCAGCGCCGCAGCGGGCGTGCGCTTGCCGGCGTTGGCGGCTGACATCGGAGCCGCCCCGGCCGGCGATCGGGCCGTGCCGAACCTGCCGGTCACCGGGGTCACGCTGCGCGCCCAGGAGGTGCGGCCCGGCGATCTGTTCGCCGCGCTGCCCGGTTCCACCACCCACGGCGCGCGTTACGCCGGCGACGCGATCGAACGCAGCGCGGTCGCCGTGCTCACCGACGCCGGCGGGGTCGCCGAGATGGGCGCCCTAGGGCAATCCGTGCCGATCCTCGTTCACCCGGACCCCCGCGGCGTGCTCGGCGGGCTGGCCGCCGCGGTGTACGGGAACCCGTCCGAGCGGGTGACGGTCGTCGGCGTCACCGGCACGTCCGGCAAGACCACCACGACGTATCTCATCGAGTCCGCACTGCGCGCCGCCGGCCGCACCGCCGGGCTGATCGGCACCATCGGGATCCGCATCGACGGCGCCGACATTCCCAGCGCGCTGACCACCCCGGAGGCCCCCGCCCTGCAGGCAATGCTGGCGGCCATGGCCGAACAGGGGGTGGACACCGTCGTCATGGAGGTCTCCAGCCACGCCCTGGCGCTGGGCCGCGTGGATGGAACCCGGTTCGCGGTGGGCGGTTTCACCAACCTGTCCCGCGACCACCTCGACTTCCACCCGACGATGGCCGACTACTTCGAGGCCAAGGCGATGCTCTTCGACCCGAGCTCCCCGCTGCGGGCCCGGCGCGCCGTGGTCTGCGTCGACGACGACGCCGGGCGCGCCATGGCCGCCCGCGCCGGGGACGCGATCACCGTCAGCGCCGAGGGCCGGCCCGCGCACTGGCGCGCCACCGACGTGGCCCCGATGGGCGCGGGGGGACAACGGTTCACCGCCATCGATCCCGCCGGGGCGCGCCATCAGCTGGGTGTTCGGCTGCCCGGCCACTACAACGTCGCCAATTGCCTTGTCGGACTGGCTATTCTGGACGCGGTCGGGGTGTCCCCGGAGCAGGCGTCGACGGGCCTGCTACAGGCCCGCGTGCCGGGACGCATGGAGGAGATCGATGCCGGCCAGGACTTCCTGGCGCTGGTCGACTACGCCCACAAACCGGGCGCGTTGCGCGCCGTGCTGACCACGCTGGCGCGTCCGGATCGCCGGCTGGCCGTGGTGTTCGGCGCCGGCGGCGAACGCGACCCGGGCAAACGGGCGCCGATGGGCGCGACGGCGGCCGAGCTGGCCGATCTGGTCGTCGTCACCGACGACAACCCGCGCGGTGAGGACCCGGCGTCGATTCGTCGCGAAATCCTCGCCGGGGCGACCGAAAGCGGTTGTGCGGCAGACATTGTCGAGATCGCCGACCGCCGCGACGCGATCAGGCACGCCGTCGCCTGGGCGGGCCCGGGCGACGTCGTGCTGATCGCCGGCAAGGGCCACGAAACCGGCCAGAGCGCCGGCGGGCACACCCGCCCCTTCGACGACCGGGTCGAGCTGGCGCAGGCGCTGCGGGACCGGAACGGGGCACCGCGATGATCGAGTTGACCGTCGCCGAGATCGCCGACATCGTCGGCGGCACCCTGGCCGACATCTCGCCGCAGGACGCCGCGCGACGCCGCGTCACCGGGACGGTGGAATTCGACTCGCGCGCCGTCGGACCCGGCGGGCTGTTCCTGGCGCTGCCGGGCGCGCGCTCGGACGGCCACGACCACGCGGGCGCGGCGATCGCCGCCGGCGCGGTGGCGGTGCTGGCCGCCCGACCGGTCGGCGTTCCCGCCGTCGTCGTCGCCCCCGCGGGCGCGTCGGGATCGCGGGCCGGGGTGCTCGAGCACGACCCGGACGGCTCGGGCGCGGCGGTGCTCGCGGCGCTGGCCAAATTGGCCCAGGTGGTGGCCGCCGAACTGGTCGCCGGCGGGCTCAGGATCGTCGGGATCACCGGATCGTCGGGGAAGACGTCGACCAAGGACCTGGTGGCCGCCGTGCTGAAACCGCTCGGCGAGGTGGTCGCCCCGCCCGGGTCGTTCAACAACGAGCTCGGGCATCCGTGGACCGTGCTGCGCGCGACGCCCGACACCGACTTCCTGGTCCTCGAGATGTCGGCGCGCCACCCGGGCAACATCGCCGCGCTGGCCGAGATCGCCCCGCCGGCGATCGGCGTCGTCCTCAACGTCGGCACCGCGCACCTGGGCGAGTTCGGCTCGCGCGAGGCCATCGCACAGACGAAATCCGAACTGCCCCAATCTGTTCCGGCATCCGGGGTGGTGATCCTCAATGCCGACGACCCGGCGGTGGCGGCCATGGCCGGCGTGACCGCGGCCCGGGTGGTGCGGGTCAGCCGTGCCGAGAACACCAGCGCGGGCCCCAGCCAGCTGTGGGCCGGGCCCGTCTCGCTCGACGAGGTGGCCAGGCCGTGCTTCACGCTGCACCACCGCGACGCCTCGGGGACCACTCAGGCGCAGGTCCGGCTCGGCGTCTACGGCGACCACCAGGTGACCAACGCGCTGTGCGCCGCCGCGGTCGCGCTGGAATGCGGCGCCGACGTCGACCAGGTGGCGGCCGCACTCGCCGGCGCCGGCCCCGTCTCGCGGCACCGGATGCACGTCACCACGCGCGCCGACGGCGTCACCGTGATCGACGACGCCTACAACGCCAACCCCGATTCGATGCGCGCCGGGCTGCAGGCGTTGGCCTGGATCGCCCACGGCGGGGGGGACCGGCCGGCCGAAAAGCGCAGGAGTTGGGCCGTGCTCGGTGAGATGGCCGAACTCGGCGAGGACGCGATCGCCGAGCATGATCGCATCGGCCGGCTGGCCGTGCGCTTAGATGTGTCTCGACTCGTTGTCGTGGGAAGTGGGAGGTCGATGAGCGCCATGCACCACGGAGCGGTCATGGAGGGTTCGTGGGGCTCGGCCGATAAGGGGGCCGTCAACGTGGCCGACAGCGAGGCCGCCCTGGCGTTGCTGCGGGCCGAGCTGCAACCCGGCGACGTCGTGCTGGTCAAGGCCTCCAACGCGGCCGGGCTGGGGGCGCTGGCCGACGCCCTGGTATCACAAGGCTCGCAGGGCGGTGCCCGCCCGTGAGACAGATCCTCATCGCCGTCGCCGTCGCGCTGACCGTGTCGATCCTGTTGACCCCGGCGCTGATCCGGCTGTTCACCCGGCAGGGATTCGGCCACCACACCCGCGACGACGGCCCGCCGACCCACCACGCCAAGCGCGGCACACCGTCGATGGGCGGCGTGGCCATCCTGGCCGGCATCTGGGCCGGTTACCTGGGGACCCACCTGGCCGGGCTGGCGTTCGACGGCGAGGGCGTCTCCGCGTCGGGTCTGCTGGTGCTGAGCCTGGCCACGGTGCTCGGCGGCGTCGGCTTTCTCGACGACCTGATCAAGATCCGCCGGTCGCGTAATCTCGGGCTGAACAAGACGGCCAAAACCGTCGGGCAGGTCGCCGCCGCGGTGCTGTTCGGCGTGCTGGTGCTGGAATTCCGCAACGCCAACGGCCTGACCCCGGCCAGCGCGGACCTGTCCTACGTGCGCGAGATCGCCACCGTCGCGCTGGCCCCGGCGCTGTTCGTGTTGTTCTGCGTGGTCGTCGTCAGCGCCTGGTCCAACGCCGTCAACTTCACCGACGGCCTGGACGGGCTCGCCGCCGGCAGCATGGCGATGGTCACCGCGGCCTACGTGCTGATCACGTTCTGGCAGTACCGCAACGCGTGCGTCACCGCGCCCGGGCTGGGTTGCTACAACGTGCGCGATCCGCTCGACCTGGCGATCGTCGCCGCCGCCACCGCGGGCGCCTGCATCGGCTTTCTGTGGTGGAACGCCGCGCCCGCCAAGATCTTCATGGGCGACACCGGATCGCTGGCGTTGGGTGGCATCATCGCCGGCATCTCGGTCACCAGCCGCACCGAGATCCTCGCCGTCGTGCTGGGTTCGCTGTTCGTCGCCGAGGTCAGCTCGGTGGTGTTGCAGATCCTGACTTTCCGCACCACCGGGCGCCGGGTGTTCCGGATGGCGCCGTTCCACCACCACTTCGAATTGGCCGGCTGGGCCGAGACCACGGTCATCATCCGGTTCTGGTTGCTCACCGCGATCGCCTGCGGGCTGGGCGTGGCCCTTTTCTACGGTGAGTGGCTGGCCGCGATCGGTGCCTGATGAGCGGGCTTGACCCCTTGGCGCCGGGCGCCCCGGTGCTGGTGGCCGGCGGCGGGGTGACGGGCAAGGCGGTGCTGGCGGGCCTGACCCGCTTCGGCGTGGTGCCAACCCTGTGCGACGACGACCCGGCCACCCTGCGCGGGTACGCCGACGCGGGGGTGGCGACCGCGCCGACGTCGGTGGCCGCCGAGCAGGTCGCCCGCTACGCCCTGGTGGTGACCAGCCCCGGCTTCTCGCCGACCACGCCGCTGCTGGTCGCCGCCGCGGCGGCGGGCGTGCCCGTCTGGGGCGATGTGGAGCTGGCCTGGCGGCTGGACGCGGCCGGCCACTACGGCCCGCCGCGGCGCTGGCTGGTGGTGACCGGGACCAACGGCAAGACCACGACGACGTCGATGCTGCACGCCATGCTCACCGCGGCCGGGCGGTCAAACCTGTTGTGCGGCAACATCGGCAGCCCGGTGCTCGACGTGCTGGACCAACCCGCCGAGCTGCTGGCCGTCGAGTTGTCCAGCTTCCAGCTGCACTGGGCGCCGTCGCTGCGGCCCGAGGGCGGCGCGGTGCTCAACATCGCCGAGGACCACCTGGACTGGCACGGCACCCTGGCCGACTACGCCGCGGCCAAGGCCCGGGTGCTCGACGGCCGGGTAGCCGTCGTCGGGCTGGACGACGCCCGGGCCGCGGCGCTGCTGAGCACGGCGCGGGCGCCGGTGCGGGCCGGCTTTCGGCTGGGCGAACCGGGCCCGGGGGAGCTCGGCGTGCGCGACGGACACCTGATCGACCGCGCGTTCGCCGACGACCTGACGCTGGCGCCCGTCGACTCGATACCGGTGCCGGGCCCCGTCGGCGTGCTCGACGCGCTCGCCGCCGCCGCGCTGGCCCGCAGCGTCGGGGTGCCGGCCGAGGCGATCGCGTCCGCGCTCGCGGCCTTCCGGGTCGGGCGGCACCGGGCCGAGGTGGTGGCCGTCGCCGAGGGCGTCACCTACGTCGACGACTCCAAGGCCACCAATCCTCACGCCGCCGAGGCGTCCGTGCTCGCCTACCCCCGGGTCGTCTGGATCGCCGGCGGCCTGCTGAAGGGCGCCTCGGTCGACGCCGAGGTCGCCAGGATCGCGTCGCGGCTGGTCGGGGCGGTGCTCATCGGCCGAGATCGGCAAGAGGTTGCAGAGGCGTTATCGCGACACGCGCCGGATGTCCCCGTCCTCCACGTTGTGACAGGCGAGGATGCTGATATGGATGCGACTGCAGTGGTTCTTGGTGCAGATGTGACAGAAGTGAAACATTCGAGTGGAGATCTCGGCGCCGCCGTCATGACCGCGGCGGTCGCCGCGGCTCGTGGCCTGGCCGCACCCGGTGACACTGTCCTGCTGGCACCGGCGGGCGCATCGTTCGACCAGTTCGCCGGGTATGCCGACCGGGGCGACGCGTTCGCGGCCGCCGTGCGCGCGGCGATCCGGTAGGGCGGGGCGTGGGTAACGCACTGACCCGGCTGCTGGGCCGGGGCAAAGCGACCGGCGGAACCGCGACCGAGCCGGGGCCGGCGGAGGACGCGGACGCGACGGCCGAGGTCACCGACGCGGCCGCGGACGACGGCGACAAGGCCGACGAGCCCGCCAAGCCCGCGAAGGCGCCCAAGGCGAAAAAGGACAAGGCCGCCGGTGGCGATGGCGGTTCGCCCACCCGGTTCGGTGCCTGGCTCGGCCGCCCCATGACCTCGTTTCACCTGATCATCGCCATCGCCGGCTTGCTGACGACGCTCGGCCTGATCATGGTGCTCTCGGCATCGGGGGTGCGGTCCTACGACGCCGACGGGTCGGCCTGGATCATCTTCGGCAAGCAGGTCCTGTGGACGGTGATCGGCCTCATCGCCTGCTACACCTCGCTGCGGATGTCGGTGCGGTTCATCCGCCGCGTCGCCTTCACCGGCTACGTCGTCACCGTGATCCTGCTGGTCCTGGTCCTCGTTCCCGGCATCGGCAACCTGGCCAACGGCTCCCGCAAGTGGTTCGTGGTCGCCGGCTTCTCCATGCAGCCCTCCGAGCTGGCCAAGATCGCCTTCGCCATCTGGGGCGCGCACATGCTGGCGGCCCGCCGACTCGAGCGCGCCAGCCTGCGCGAACTGCTCATCCCGCTGGTGCCTGCGGCGGTGATCGCGCTGGCGCTGATCGTCGCGCAGCCCGACCTCGGGCAGACCGTGTCGCTGGGCATCATCCTGCTCGCCCTGCTCTGGTACGCCGGCCTGCCGCTGCGCGTCTTCGCCACCTCGCTGCTCGCGGTCTTCATGGCCGGGGCGATCCTGGCGATGTCGGCCGGCTACCGGTCCGACCGGGTGCGGTCCTGGATCAATCCCGAGAACGACCCGCAGGACACCGGCTACCAGGCCCGGCAGGCGAAATTCGCGCTGGCCCACGGCGGCATCTTCGGCGACGGCCTGGGCCAGGGCACCGCCAAGTGGAACTACCTGCCCAACGCCCACAACGACTTCATCTTCGCGATCATCGGCGAGGAGCTCGGTTTCATCGGCGCCTTCGGGTTACTGGTCCTGTTCGGGCTGTTCGCCTACACCGGGATGCGGATCGCCCGCCGGTCGGCCGATCCGTTCCTGCGGCTGCTGACCGCCACCACGACGATGTGGGTCCTGGGTCAGGCGTTCATCAACATCGGCTACGTGATCGGGATCCTCCCGGTGACGGGCATCCAGCTGCCGCTCATCTCCGCCGGTGGAACCTCCACGGCGGCAACGCTTTTCATGATCGGGATCATGGCCAACGCGGCCCGTCACGAACCCGAGGCGGTGGCCGCGCTGCGGGCCGGCCGCGACGACAAGGTGAACCGGCTGCTGCGGCTGCCGCTGCCCGAGCCCTATTCGCCCACGCGCCTGGAGGCGTTCCGCGACCGCAAGCGGTCGCGCCCGCAATCGGGCGCCGCGCCGCGCAAGGGCGCCGGGTCGCCCGGGCGCAAGGCGCCCCGCAACGGCGAGGCGCCGCTGCGCGGGGCGCCCCCGCGGGCGGCCGGCCGCCCGGTCCGCCGGTCTGCGGGTAACCCCCGCTCACGGGCGGGGCATCATGGATCTGGCCAGCGCTATGCGACCCTGGGAGCCAATCAGGCCGCCGGCCGGCGCCAGCAACGGCGCACACGCGCATTGGAAGGTCAGCGTTACGGGTGAACGACACGGTCAACGAGCCGACCGGCGGGCGGGGGGCAGACCCTCTGCCCGCCGGTGCCGCGTTGTCGGCTTTTAGGCCCTTGTCGGTCGTGCTGGCCGGCGGGGGAACGGCCGGGCACGTCGAACCGGCGATGGCCGTCGCCGACGCGCTGCGCGCGCTGGATCCCAAGGTCCGGATCACCGCGCTGGGCACGGCGCGGGGGCTGGAGACCAGGCTGGTGCCCGCGCGCGGCTACGACCTCGAGCTGATCACGCCGGTGCCGCTGCCCCGCAAGCCCAGCGGTGACCTGGCCCGGCTGCCTTCGCGGGTGTGGCGGGCCGTCCGGGAAACCCGCGCCGTGCTGCGGTCGGTCGACGCCGACGTCGTGATCGGCTTCGGCGGATACGTGGCGCTGCCGGCCTATCTCGCAGCGCGTGGTGTCTCGCCGCGCAGATCCCGGGTTCCGGTGGTGATCCACGAGGCCAACGCCAGCGCCGGGCTGGCCAACCGGGTCGGCGCCCGCAGCGCCGAGCGGGTGCTCTCCGCGGTGCCCGACTGCGGCCTGCCGGGCGCCGAGGTCGTCGGGGTGCCGGTGCGCGAAGCCATCACCTCGCTGGACCGCGCGGCGCTGCGCGCCGAAGCGCGCCGACACTTCGGCTTCGCCGACGACGCCCGGGTGCTGCTGGTGTTCGGCGGCTCGCAGGGGGCGGCCTCGCTGAACCGCGCCGTCGCCGGGGCGGCCGCCGGGCTGGCCGCCGCGGGCGTGGCGGTGCTGCACGCGCACGGCCCCAAGAACACGCTCGACCTGCGCGAACCACTGCCGGGCGACCCGCCGTACGTGGCGGTGCCCTACCTCGACCGGATGGACCTGGCCTACGCCGCCGCCGACCTGGTGATCTGCCGGTCCGGGGCGATGACGGTCGCCGAGGTCTCGGCGGTGGGCCTGCCGGCGATCTACGTGCCCCTGCCGATCGGCAACGGCGAGCAGCGGCTCAACGCACTACCGGTGGTCAACGCCGGCGGCGGCATGGTGGTCGCCGACGCCGACCTGACCCCCGGGCTGGTCGCCCGGGAGGTGGCCGCCCTGGTGGGCGACCCGCCGCGGCTGGCGGCGATGACGACGGCCGCCGCGCGCGTGGGACACCCCGACGCGGCCCGCCAGGTGGCCCAGGCGGCGCTGGACATCGCCAGGAAGGCGCAGCTCGGCCGCTTGTCGGCCGGAGGGCAGCCATGACCACCGAGCAGCTGCCGCCGGAGCTGCAGCGGGTGCACATGGTCGGCATCGGGGGAGCCGGCATGTCGGGCATCGCCCGCATCCTGCTCGACCGCGGCGGGCTGGTCTCCGGCTCCGACGCCAAGGAGTCGCGCGGCATCCATGCCCTGCGGGCCCGCGGCGCGCAGATCAACATCGGGCACGACGCGTCGTCGCTGGACCTGTTGCCCGGCGGCGCCACCGCCGTCATCACCACCCACGCAGCCATCCCGAAAACCAACCCCGAGCTAGTCGAGGCCCGGCGGCGCGGCATCCCGGTGATCCTGCGGCCCGCCGTGTTGGCCAAGCTGATGGACGGGCGCACCACGCTGATGGTCACCGGCACGCACGGCAAGACGACGACGACGTCGATGCTGATCGTGGCGCTGCAACACTGCGGGCGCGACCCGTCGTTCGCGGTCGGCGGCGAGATGGGGGAGGCCGGGACCAACGCGCACCACGGCAGCGGCGACTGCTTCGTCGCCGAGGCCGACGAAAGCGACGGGTCGCTACTCGAGTACACGCCCAACGTCGCCGTCGTCACCAACATCGAGACCGACCACCTGGACTTCTACGGCAGCGCCGGCGCCTACGTCGACGTGTTCGACGCGTTCGTGGACCGGCTGGCCCCCGGCGGGGCGCTGGTGGTCTGCGTCGATGACCCCGGGGCCGCGGCGCTGGCCCGACGTACGGCCGAACTGGGAATCCGGGTGCTGCGCTACGGATCCGGGACCTCGTTACCCGGTGAACCCCTGGCCACCACCCTGTTGTCGTGGCAGCAGCAGGGCACCGAGGCGGTCGCCCAGATCCAGCTGGCGCCCGACCTGGACCCCGAGCAACGCCCGCGGGTGATGCGGCTGTCGGTGCCCGGACGCCACATGGCGCTCAACGCGATGGGCGCGCTGCTGGCGGCCCTCGAGATCGGCGCCCCCGTCGACGCGGTGCTGGACGGGTTGGCGGGCTTCGAGGGGGTGCGGCGCCGATTCGAACTGGTCGGCACCGCGGGCAACGGGCAGCCGGTGCGCGTGTTCGACGACTACGCCCATCACCCCACCGAGATCGTCGCCACGCTGGCGGCGGTCCGAACCCTGCTCGAGCAGAGCGGCGACGGCCGCAGCATCGCGGTGTTCCAGCCCCATTTGTATTCGCGGACAAAGGCTTTCGCCGAGGAGTTCGGTCACGCGCTGGACGCCGCCGACGAGGTCTTCGTCCTCGACGTCTACGGCGCGCGCGAACAACCGCTGGCCGGCGTCAGTGGTGCCAGCGTCGCCGAGCACGTCAGCGTCCCGGTGCGCTACCTGCCGAACTTCTCCGCCGCCGCCGAGCAGGTGGCCGCGGTCGCCGGGCCCGGCGACGTCATCGTCACCATGGGGGCCGGCGACGTGACCCTGCTGGGACCCGAGATCGTCACGGCGCTGCGGGCGCGGGCCAACCGCGGCGCGCCGGGAGCCCTGTGATGACCCAGCCGCTCGACCCGGGCACGCCGGGCGGCGGGGCCGGCCAGGCCGACGACCCGGTCCCGGACGACGCCGCCACCGAACCGCTGGTCACCGGCACGGGCACCGAGCCGACGGCAACCGATCAACAGCCCGATCCGGCCGAGGTCGAGGGGCCGCGCCGGCGCGCCCGCCGGGAGCGCGCCGAACGACGCGCCGCCCAGGCCCGCGCCATGGCCATCGAAGAGGCGCGCCGGGAGGCCAAGCGCAGGGCCACCGGGCGGCCGGTCCACGAGCCCAAACCCGTTGCGCGCGGCGTTGTTCGAGGGCTCAAGATGCTGTTGGTCACCATCCTGCTGGTGATCGTCGGCATCGGCCTGGCATTGGTCCTCTATTTCACGCCGGCGATGTCGGCCCGCAACATCGTCGTCGTCGGGACCGGGGTGGTGACCCGCGAAGAGGTCCTGGATGCGGCTCAGGTGCGGCTCGGAACGCCGCTGCTGCAGATCAACACCAGCCAGGTCGCCGACCGGGTGGCGGCGATCCGCCGAGTGGCCAGCGCGCGCGTGCAGCGCCAGTACCCGTCCGCGCTGCGGATCACCATCGTCGAGCGAGTCCCGGTGGCGGTCAAGGATTTTCCCGACGGGCCACACCTGTTCGACCGGGACGGCGTGGACTTTGCGACCGGACCGCCGCCACCGGCGCTGCCCTACCTCGATGTCGCCGACCCCGGGCCCAACGACCCGGCGACCATGGCGGCGCTGCAGGTGCTCACCGCGCTGCGTCCCGAGGTCGCCGACCAGGTCGGCCGGGTCGCGGCGCCCTCGGTGGCCTCGATCACGCTCACACTGAGCGACGGCCGGGTGGTGATCTGGGGGACCACCGACCGCACCGACGAGAAGGCCGAGAAGCTGTCCGCGCTGTTGACCCAGCCCGGCAAGACCTACGACGTGTCCAGCCCGGACCTGCCGACGGTCAAGTAGCGATCTTCGTCACGTCGCTCGCGCCGCGGCGCCGCCGAACAGCGCTCACGCCCGCTCAGCCGCGGAAAAATGCCCAAAATTTGCGGGACGCGCGTCGGCGCGCCTGCAGGGTTCGCGCGCGCCATGCCCATACCGTTCTGGTTGCGCGGAACTACTTGACATAACTCTAACCCTATGGTTGAGGTTGAGGGTTTGCCAGGGGGACCGCCACCGTCCGGAGGAGCCCACCACCGGGAGAGCCGAGCCCATCAGGGAGGAAGACGAATGATGACCCCCCCGCACAACTACCTGGCCGTGATCAAGGTCGTGGGTATCGGTGGCGGCGGCGTCAACGCCGTCAACCGAATGATCGAACAGGGCCTCAAAGGCGTCGAGTTCATCGCGATCAACACCGACGCGCAGGCGCTGTTGATGAGCGACGCCGACGTCAAACTCGACGTCGGGCGCGACTCCACCCGTGGCCTGGGCGCCGGCGCCGACCCGGAGGTCGGGCGCAGGGCCGCCGAGGACGCCAAGGACGAGATCGAGGAGCTGCTGCGCGGGGCGGACATGGTGTTCGTCACCGCCGGCGAGGGCGGCGGGACCGGCACCGGCGGGGCTCCCGTCGTCGCCAGCATCGCCCGCAAGTTGGGCGCGCTCACCGTGGGTGTGGTCACCCGCCCGTTCTCGTTCGAGGGCAAGCGGCGCGGCAACCAGGCCGAAAGCGGCATCGCGGCGCTGCGCGAGAGCTGCGACACCCTGATCGTGATCCCCAACGACCGGCTGCTGCAGATGGGCGACGCCGCGGTGTCGCTCATGGACGCCTTCCGCAGCGCCGACGAGGTGCTGCTCAACGGTGTCCAGGGCATCACCGACCTGATCACCACCCCGGGTCTGATCAACGTCGACTTCGCGGACGTCAAGGGCATCATGTCCGGCGCCGGCACCGCGCTGATGGGCATCGGCTCGGCGCGCGGCGAGGGCCGCTCCCTCAAGGCCGCCGAGATCGCCATCAACTCGCCGCTGCTGGAGGCGTCGATGGAGGGTGCGCAGGGCGTGCTGATGTCGATCGCCGGTGGCAGCGACCTCGGGCTCTTCGAGATCAACGAGGCGGCCTCGCTGGTGCAGGACGCCGCCCACCAGGACGCCAACATCATCTTCGGTACCGTCATCGACGACTCGCTGGGCGACGAGGTGCGCGTCACCGTCATCGCGGCGGGCTTCGATGCCACCGGCCCCGGCCGCAAACCCGTCATCGGCGGCAATGCCGACAAGGAAGAGAAAGTCGGCGCGCACCGCATCGAATCGGCGAAGGCCGGCAAGCTCACCTCGACGTTGTTCGAACCGGTCGACGCGGTCAGCGTGCCGGTGCACACGAACGGTTCGACCTTGAATATCGGTGGCGATGACGACGACGTCGACGTGCCGCCGTTCATGCGCCGCTGAGGTCTCGATTTGCTTGCCACTGCGCGACGAACCGGCCTCGAAAGATAGTGGCCCTACGTCGATGCAGCCTGGCAGGCAACAACTTCCGGATACTGATCACGTGAGCGTTCGCGTCCGACGGGTGACCACCACCCGCGCCGGTGGTGTCTCCAAGCCGCCCTTCGACACCTTCAATCTGGGCGACCACGTCGGCGATGACCCGGCCGCGGTCGCCGAGAACCGGGCCCGGTTGGCCGCCGCCGTCGGTCTGCGCCCCGGCCGCGTGGTGTGGATGAACCAGGTCCACGGCGATCGGGTCGAGGTGGTGGACGGGCCGCGCGAGGCCGCCGTGGAGGACACCGACGCGCTGGTGACCCGCACGGCGCGACTGGCGCTGGCGGTGGTGACCGCCGACTGCGTTCCGGTGTTGATGGCCGATGCGCGCGCCGGGGTGGCCGCGGCGGTGCACGCCGGCCGGGTCGGTGCCCAGCGCGGCGTGGTGGCGCGCACGGTGGAGGCGATGCTCGAGCTGGGGGCGCAGCCCGACGACATCTCGGCCCTGCTGGGTCCGGCGGTCAGCGGCCACAACTACGAGGTGCCGGAGGCGATGGCCGGCGAGGTCGAAGCTGCGCTGCCGGGCAGTCGCACCGTCACCGGTGCCGGAACCCCCGGGCTCGACCTGCGGGCCGGAATCGCTTGCCAGCTCAAGGGTTTGGGCGTCACCGCGATCGATATCGATCCCCGGTGCACGGTCGCCGACCCGACGTTGTTCAGTCATCGCCGGGATGCGCCCACCGGCCGGCTGGCCTCGCTGGTCTGGATGGAGTGACCGCGATGGCGGTGGACATGTCCAATGGGGGAGACCGCGAATCGGAATTGACCCACGCATTGGCGGCGGTGCGCTCCCGCCTTGCCGCGGCGGCACAAGCCGCGGGCCGCAATGCCGCGGAAATCGAGGTTTTGCCGATTACCAAATATTTTCCAGCAATCGACGTCGTGACTTTGTCCCGATTGGGGTGCCGGGCCGTCGGCGAATCGCGGGACCAGGAAGCGACCGCAAAAGTGGCCGAAGTCACTCGGCTCCTGGCGGCTCCCGAACGGGCGAACGTGGGAAATCCGCGCTGGCACATGGTCGGTCATATCCAACGGAACAAGGCTCGGTCGGTGGCCGGTTGGGCCCACACCGCGCACTCGGTCGACAGCACCCAGCTGGTGACCGCCCTCGACCGGGGGGTGGCGGCGGCGCTGGCCGAAGGGCGCCGCACCGACCCGATGCGGATCTACGTCCAGGTCAGCCTCGACGGCGACGAGTCCCGCGGCGGTGTGGACATTTCCCGGCCGGGGGCCGTCGACCAGATGTGCGCCCAGGTCGAGGAGGCGTCCAATCTCGACCTGGCCGGGTTGATGGCCATCCCGCCGCTGGACTCCGATCCCGACGAGGCCTTTGACCGGCTGCAATCGGAACATCGGCGGGTCCTGGAGTCGCACCGGAACGCGGTCGGGCTCTCCGCCGGCATGTCCAACGACTTCGAAATCGCGGTCAAACACGGATCGACATGTGTGCGTGTCGGTACCGCCCTATTGGGCCGTCGGAGGTTACCGTCACCGTAAGTAGTCACTGCAGTAACAGCTTTATCACTAACACCAGGAATCCCAGGGGCTAGAAGGGTCAACGCAATGAGCACACTGCACAAAGTCAAGGCCTATTTCGGTATGGCCCCAATGGACGACTACGAGGACGAGTATTACGACGACCGCGCGCCGTCCCGCGGTTTCCCGCGCCCCCGGTTTGATGACGGCTACGGCCGCTACGACGGCGACGACTACGAGGACCCCCGTCGCGAGCCCGCCGACTACCCGCCGCCGGCCGGCTACCGCGGCGGCTACGCCGACGAACCCCGCTACGGCTCCGTGCACCCCCGCGAATTCGACCGGGCCGAGCGGGGCGGGCCGCGCTTCGGCTCGTGGTTGCGCAACTCCACCCGCGGCGCGCTGGCGATGGACCCCCGCCGGATGGCGATGATGTTCGAAGAGGGCCACCCGCTGTCGAAGATCACCACGCTGCGGCCCAAGGACTACAGCGAGGCCCGCACCATCGGCGAGCGCTTCCGCGACGGCACCCCGGTCATCATGGACCTGGTGTCGATGGACAACGCCGACGCAAAGCGGCTCGTCGACTTCGCGGCCGGCCTGGCCTTCGCGCTGCGCGGTTCCTTCGACAAGGTGGCGACCAAGGTGTTCCTGCTGTCGCCCGCCGACGTCGACGTGTCCCCGGAGGAGCGTCGCCGGATCGCCGAAACCGGTTTCTACGCTTACCAATAGGCGCACCCGCCGCGCTCGGCAGCGAGAGCTGACCGCACCCTCGAACGGTTGAACGACTGCCGAGACCACGTGAGGTGGGGCCGCTGACCCGGAGTCGGTAGGCTGGCAGGCGCCGCGCACGTCCGCGGCGCTTGGCATCTCATCGATAAGGTCGGGGCACTTCAGTTGGTGTTGTTCTTTCAGATCCTTGGGTTTGCGCTGTTCATCTTCTGGCTGCTGCTCATCGCTCGGGTCGTCGTTGAGTTCATCCGCTCGTTCAGCCGGGACTGGCATCCCACCGGGATCACCGTGGTGGTGCTGGAGATCATCATGTCGATCACCGATCCGCCGGTGAAACTGCTGCGCCGGCTGATCCCCCAACTCACCATCGGAGCGGTCCGCTTCGACCTGTCGATCATGGTGCTGTTGCTGGTCGCGTTCATCGGGATGCAGCTGGCGTTCGGCGCCGCGGCGTGACCCCGTTCCGGCCCGCCGCCTGAGGCCCCCGCGCCGCCCCGGAGACGGTTCGGACACGTTTTAGCGTCGGTTTGGTTCCCGCGATTTAAAATTTCTAAGGTTTCGGATTTTATTGGCCTCAATGTTTGAAATTGGCTCTTATTTATTGGGCTAATCAGCAACCGTCGCGCCTGGTGTGACAGGATGGACGGCAGTTGCACCACGGCTACCACTGCGTTCTACACTTTCCAGAACGTTCGACAGGAACTTGAGGGGACGAAACAATGCCGCTTACACCAGCCGACGTCCACAATGTGGCGTTCAGTAAGCCACCGATCGGCAAGCGGGGCTACAACGAAGACGAGGTGGATGCCTTCCTCGATCTGGTGGAAGCCGAGCTGACGCGACTCATCGAAGAGAACAGCGATCTGCGCCAACGGATTGAAGAGCTCGACCAGGAGCTGGCCTCCGGCGGCGGGGCCGCCGCCCCGGCCGCGGCCGCCGCGCCCACGCAGGCCATTCCGGTCCGCGAGCCCGAGCCCGAGCCCGTCAAGGCCGCGGCTGCGCCGGCCGCCGCGGTCAACAACGAGGAACAGGCCATGAAGGCCGCTCGGGTGCTGAGCCTGGCCCAGGACACCGCCGACCGGCTCACCAGCACCGCGCAGGCCGAGTCGGAGAAGATGCTGTCCGACGCCCGCGCCAACGCCGACCAGATTCTCAGCGAGGCCCGCAGCACCGCCGAGACCACGGTCGCCGAGGCCCGGCAGCGCGCCGACGCGATGTTGGCGGACGCGCAGACCCGCTCGGAGACCCAGTTGCGCCAGGCCCAGGAGAAGGCCGACGCCCTGCAGGCCGACGCCGAGCGCAAGCATTCCGAGATCATGGGCACCATCAACCAGCAGCGCACGGTCCTGGAGGGTCGACTCGAACAGCTCCGCACCTTCGAGCGCGAATACCGGACCCGGCTCAAGACCTACCTGGAGTCTCAGCTCGAGGAACTCGGCCAGCGTGGGTCGGCGGCCCCCGTGGACTCCAGCGCCGATGCCGGCGGGTTCGACCAATTCAACCGGGGCAACAACTAGCCTTTTCAGCTGTGCCGGACGCTCGCCGAGCTTCGGGGTTGGCACACTAGGTCCTGAACACCGCAGTCCGCTCGTCGCCTGGAGGATGCCCGATGCTCGTCATTGCGCTGGTATTGGCCCTGATCGGGCTCGTCGCGTTGGTGTTCGCCGTCGTCACGAGCAACGAGCTGGTCGCCTGGCTGTGCATCGCCGCCAGCGTGGTGGGTGTGGTCCTGTTGATCCTTGACGCCTTGCGCGAGCGCCAGCACCGCGAGCCCGGTGGGGCCGAGGCCCAGGATGCGGGTGAGGCCCGTCCCGACGAGGACGACTACGTGGACTATCCCGAGGAGGCTGCCGCCGAGGGCGAAGCGGAGGCGGTCACCGACGGGACCGAGGCGACGGAGGAATCCAGCGTCGCGGCCGAGGGCCGCGGCGACGAGTCCGCCAAGTAACGCTCAGGCCGTCGGGGTGGCGAGCAGTTCGCGCACCTCGTCGTCGCTGACCTGATGAAAATCGTCGTAGACCTGCCCGACCGCTTCGAATCCGGGCGGCATCGTCGCGCACACCACGTCATCGGCCTCCCGCGCCAGGTCGCGGCAGGCGGACTCCGGCCCCACCGGGACCGCGACGGTGATTGATTCCGGTCCCGCGGCGCGCACCGCTCGCACGGCGGCCAACATGCTGGCGCCGGTGGCGATCCCGTCGTCGGCCAGGATCACGACCCGGTCGCGCGGGTCGGCGATCGGCCGGCCGCCCCGGTAGGCGTGCTCGCGCCGGAGCAGTTCGGTGGTCTCGCTGTCGATCACCTCGCGCACCTGCTCATCGGTGACGCGCAAGCTGGCCACGACGTCGTCGTTCATCACCAGGCCGCCACCGCTGGCCAAGGCGCCCATCGCCAGCTCCGACCAGTTCGGCACCCCGAGCTTGCGCACCAGGAACACGTCCAAGGGGGCGCCCAGGGCCGCGGCGATCTCCCAGGCCACCGGCACGCCGCCGCGCGCCAGCCCGAACACCAGCACGTCGCGCCCACGGTAGGACGTCAGTTCCTCGGCCAGCGCGCGACCGGCCTCGCGGCGGTCACGGAAGTTGCGCGTCGCCGTTCGCCGGAGAAAGCCGTTCGGTCGATTCATTGGTCGTATACCAGCCTACGTGGGAAAGCTCACTTCGGCGGTGCATGCCCGGTGGGACGGCCGGCGCAAGCGCAATACGGTTGCGCGGGAAGGCGATTGGATTTGGCCGGCGGCGCAGTATCGGTGTGATCGCGGCTTCGCCGCTCAACATGGTCCATCGGCTCGGGTGTGATCGCGGCTTCGCCGCTCAACATGGTCCATCGGCTCGGGTGTGATCGCGGCTTCGCCGCTCAACACACTCCATCGCCTCAGGAATGAATGCGAGCATTCATTCCATTCGGCTCAGTCGTGTGTCCGAGGGGGGACTTGGCCACTTACGACACGGGTTGAGACCTTTCAACTGCGTCTCTGACCAGTGAGTTTACGGCGTCAGGCGTCTGGGGTGCAGTGGACGCAACGGAGCGATGTCCGGTGGGGTTGCAGAGGTGGCCGAGTTCGGTATTCGTGCGCTCGAACCATCACGCGGCGCCGAGTTTGCGAGGGCAGGCAGTAACGATGTACACGCGACCGCCGAGGCGGCGGATAGGTAATTCAGCGGTCTTCACCGTGCCGTAGGCAGACGCCGTTCGCCAAGAAGAAGAGCCGGCACGGGGCCGTCAGTGTCCATCAAAGGCATCGTCGCGACTGGGTGGTCAGAAAGGTCCGCGGCGCAGCTGCGCGACGGTGGCCGTCCATACGGTGTCGACGGCTTCCTGTAGCCGTTTCTTTGATCCCCCGAACAGACCGGCTTCTACGGCTGGCCACTGGTCGCCCGCGTTTCGAGCATCCACCAACGTGTGCGCGACTTCGGTCTCCTCGAAGGGGTAGCACTCGGCCGCGTGCGCGACGAACAGCCCCAGCCAGGGCTGGTCGAGGAGGCCTGGGCTACGTTGAGCCGCGAGATCGGTGACTAGAAGGGCAAAAAGTAGCTCGCTGGCATCGAACAGCCTGATGTACTGAGAATCGGTGTGGTCGGGAAAGTACGACCGCAGCGCATCGAACAAGAAAGCCGAGACCGGGTAGACCGGTCGGCGCGGAAGTCGACCCGCTGCGAGGGCGTCCAGCAGCTGCTCGGTGAGTACACCTGTCTGGGCGGCACGCAGGGCAAGTCCGAGATGCCGCTCGCGGCCGACTATCTCCCAGGGGCCAGCCTTATCGAGGACCGCCACCTTGCGGTTCGTAAAAAGGGACCAATCGACGGTCAGAGCGCGGACGGCGCCATAGTTCTCGTGTTCAATTGCCGCGATTGTGCCGGCGTAGATCGTGAGCGTCGCTGGCAGCAATGCCAACGCCTCCAGCTGTTGGTTTCGGACAGCCGTGATGAGCGAACCACTCTCTTGGGCAAGCGGTCTCGGCTCGGCGAGCGCGGTGATGACCTGTCGATATTCGACTTCAAGCGTAGTGCTTTCGACCCGACAACCCTCGATGACGAGAGGAAGCAAAGGCGCCGCGGTCTCGCAGTAGCCATCAGCGATCTCGACGTATTGGGTGATCTGCTTCGTCGGCACTCGACTGGCGAAGCCGGGTGGGAACTGTTCAGGGTTGCTGCACGCGTCGATCACACCGCGGGCGGCGCTGCGCATCAGGCGGCCGGCCAACCGGTAGTTGCCGTTACCGATCGCCTCGTCGAACGCGTCACTGTCAGAGACCGGAGGGTCCTGCAGGAGCCGGTTCTGCAGTTCGTTGAGCTCTCGATGGGTTGCCGGCTCGGAGCCGGAGATGCCGCGGCGGAAAACAGTTCCGGACTTGTAGCTCTCGTAGTCCTTGACCAGGGAGTGGATCCGGTGGCCGGGCTGCGGTGGTGCGACCGTGATGATCAGGACGAGTTGCCCGTGGAACTCGACATAGTCGACGTCCCAGTGTGGTCCGTCGACGTAGGTTCGCAGCATCCCGGCGAGGTCCGCCGCGTCGTGCACCGCGACGGCGCCGAGCACGCCGTCAGGCGAAACGCCCACGACGAGGTACCCTTCGCCCTCGCACTCGCGGGCCGCGTTCGCCGGGTCGCGATTGGCCAAAGCGATGATCGCTTTGGCCGCGCTGACCTTGTCCTTGGCCTTGGAGAAATCCAGGGTGCTTTTCCACTCCACCCAATGGGTCTCGGGCGTGGTGGTCGAGGTGGCGTGATAAATCGCTTCGACGAGTTCGCCGAAGCGGTGGCTGCGTCGAAATGACACACTCGTGTCTAGGTTGAGACCCACAGCGGTCGAGCATATTCCCGACCCCGCGCAGGAGCGTCGGCCTGGGGACTCCCGCGGGCGAGACCAACGGCGGAGCGGTCGGAATGTGGTGAGGCACCAGCGTGTGAAACCCCGGCTCTGCGAGCGCAGTTCCGTCGAAAAAGTCGAACAAGATCTCTGGATCTGAACATCGCCCAGCCACGGGCGCGTCGGGCGATGTGGCGATTAACGGAGATCGCTGGCCGACGACGGGGTGCCCGCGATCGCCAGTTTCGTCGAGAATCAGCGGGCAATCCGCCAGCCGCCAGGTTGAATGCGATAACCGCCAACTCCACTGACTCCGGACACAACCACCATCGCCCGCTGCCTATCTCCGTCCCGGGATGAATGTGCGCTTGACGGAGCCGAGGATTATCGGCCCTGTCGACGACGACCCGGTGCAGTGCATCTTTCGTGGCCGGATGACGGCGGTCTTCAGTTGGATTGATCCTCTAGTCCGGCGATGCGTGCCGTCCAGGTTGACAGAAACTCGCGCCCTTCCGCAGTCGACAGCACAGACAGGAGCCCGGCATAGACATCGCAGACGGCCCCCACCAACCGCGGGCCAGCTGACTCACGATTCACGGCGTCGAAGACGTTTGTTGAGTCTGGCGCGATCTTCAGCGCGCATGGCTTCGATCGCCTGTGCTGCATACCGGTTGTAGACATCAAAACTGTCCGCCGCCGGCGCAGTGCTGAACCGGTGGATCTGGCTGTCGATCGTTTGAACGTCTAGAGCGAAATACTGGATTACGACTCGATAAGCGAAGTCGACTGCCCGTAGCAACTGCGCCAGCCGCCCGGATTCCGCCGCTTCAGTAAGCGACCAGTGCAGGCCGTCGGAATGGTTCGTTCCGCGGTGGGAGATCAAGGCGGCGGCGCGTCGGAGGTCGCTGAGGTCTGGATCATCACCCGTGACTACTGGCCAGCGCTCGACAATCACACCATCGCAACGTAATTGGACCGTCGCATACTCCAGCATTTCCGCCACACGAACCGTTTCAGCGAAGACCTGACGCGCAGCGGCCTCCGATGACTGATCCACGGCGACGGTGATATACCCCGCCGCAGGGTTGCGACGATCGTTCGGCTCGAGATGTGTCACAGTCCATTGGCTCATGAATGCGGATCATTCCATGGGGGTGCGACACAATCCTCGTCGTGACGGGACGGCTATAAGGTCAACACACTGGTGCGATCCACCTTCAGGTGCGCTTTCTTCGACGAGTGGACCCCAGCCGTCCTGATCTGCCAGGAGCTGCAGATATTCGAAGGTGTCTGCGAGCACCGCTCGCTGAAAGGCTTCGTCCGCCTGATCGCCAAGTGGCGTGAAGTGTGCACCAACGAGATGCCGATGCAGCCGCAGACCTTCCTAGACCTGACCGCCCTCGCCGCCCGATGAGCAACTACCCAGCCGTAGCGCTGTCGCGCCTCATCAAAGCGCTCCAAGGCGACGCTTAGAGCAGGCGAAGTTCGCCGCATCGTCGGGCTGTCGATAGCGTCAGCCAGCGCTGTTGTCCCAGGGTTGCTCACCAACGGAAGCGCCTGCCGCAGTCAGCTTGTGCGGCCGGGGTGGGCAGTGCGGCAGCCGCGGGCGATGCGCTGGAGCAATCGTTCGCGGTCGGTCAGGATGTCGAGGAGATACACCATGGGCACGAACACGATGTCTGCCGGCAGGCGGCCGGTGTGTTCGGCGAGGATCTCGGCGTTTTCGTTGAATCCGTGGGTGGTGTTGCGGCGGGCGTTCCATAGGTGAATCAGTCGCGACTCCGTTGTGGCGTCGGGGTTGGAGCTGGGGGCGAAGAACTCGTCGGAGACCTGCTGCGCTGCTGTGAGTGCGCGATAGGCCGGCGCCATGACGAGTGGTTTGATCCGGGTGGGTACGTGTTCTTCAATTGCCTTGATGCGCTTCGCGAGTCGCGTCGGTGTCATGAGTTGGCCGATGCCGTTGGCGCCAGTAAAGCTGTCGGCTAGAAGGTCCATGGCTGGGAACATGAGCATGAGTTGTGCTGACCGGTCGCGGGGATGGCTGAGGATCGCCCCGATGCGGGTAATCAATTGTTCAAGGTTCAGCATCCAGCGTTGGTGGGCCTCGGGGACGTAGGTGTTCTTAGCGTCGAGATACGTTGTGGGAGAAAAGATGTCGTTTATTGTCTTGTCGACACGTGAGGCCCACCAGTCAACGGTCTCAGAGAAGATCGCCCTGTGCATGTCCGACGCGTCGGCGATTGTGTTCGCGAAGTCGTGGGTGGGGGAGTGGTGGATAAGCACCCGGAGGCAGTCGAGCGGGTCGCGGCTTGCTCCGAATCCTCTTCCGTTAATCAGGCGGCCGAAAGTGTAGACGATGACCTGTCCGACTCGTGGTACGCCTATTCCCCACATCGATGGACTCTGACTGCCGAGTAAGGGAGCAAAATAGAGGCCTCCGAAAACAGTGCCTTCTAACAGCGCTCCCGACGACTGGAACGTCGCCTTCTCGGGGTTTTGTTTGGACTCCTCGACCAGTTCGGCTGCGGTGGTGTGTCTGAGGCGTAGGAGCACCTGGGGGAGTTTGGACCAGCGGTAGGCGAGAGGGTCGATCCGGACGTCGTGGACGGAGAGGCGCGGGAACAATGGCTCAGTGGCGCCGTCAGCCCGTTCTAGGGGTATGCGGGAGAGCGCAGCGCTGCCCCATTCGATGGCGGCAGGGACTTGGTGGTCGGGGACGGCGATCAGCGTGGTGATGATGCGGTCAAGGCGGGCCGCCAGCGCGGGGTTTTCGTCGAGGGCTTGGGTGATCTTGTCGAAGGTGTCGGACAGTTTCGGTGGCATGCCTCCTGGTACGTCGGGGGTAGGTGCTGGCGAGACATCGAACCTGCTGCGTTTGAGGGCGGGGCCATGCAAGGTCTGCGCGGAGACGAGGTCGGTGTGCTTGGCGGAAACTTCCCACACCGTGTCAGAGCCGATGGGGCGTCGCAAGACGACGAGGCCGAGGTGGTCGATGAATCCGGCCGGATCGTTGCCATACATTTCGGGCGGGACGTCGATGTTCATGATGGCCCGTTGTCGATTTGGTACGCCAGCCAGCGGGTGGCCGTCTCGATAGCTGTGGTGTAGCGGGCGTTGACGGTGCCTAATCGGTCAGTGATCACGACGGGGTCTACAAGGTGCTCTTGGATGAGTGCCTGAACGAAGTTCTGGTCCTTGGGACGGAATGCGCAGAGTTTGGCGACGCAGAGGTCTTCTTTGTCCAGGCACCAGCCGATGAATTGGGGATCACCGGAGGGGGCGGCGGTGTTGGCGTTCTGAACTTTGACGAGGCGGTCTCTCCAGCCCTCGGGTAGGGCAGCGGTGGTGAGGTCGACACCATCGATGCTGAATCCGTGCGTTTGTTCGAATGGTGAGAGTTCGCCGGCAACCCCGACGATGAGGTCGGCAAGTTCAATGGTGGTGTTGTTGTCGTCGGTGATGGGTAGGATGTCGACTTCCATTGAGCGGGTCGCAAGGTGCGGCAACTCGTATTCGGGGTAGGTGCCAAGGATGGCCTGAGAGCCAATCACGATGACTTCGGTTTGGGCGGTGATCTGGCAGGCGGTACGGATTGCGTGTTCCAGTTGGTCGCGGCGCATCACACAGCGTTTCGGAGTGCTTGCCGGCGCTCTTCGTCAGTGAGGATCCCGCCCATCGGTGTGACCTCGCGCATTTCGATCGAATGGCGGTCGACGCCGGTCAGGATGCGGCGCAGCGCGGGGACATCCTTGGTACTGACGAGATGCTGCCAGTGGTCGAGGTTGGCGAGATGCGGTTGGCCACGTACACCAGCGCGTAGGCGGGCTATGTTGGCAAAGATCGTTGGCTGCCAGGCAGTTAAGGATGTGGCATTCAGGTGCGTCGCCAATTGCCGGTGCATGCTCCAAGAGCGGCGCTCGGAACGCGTTAGGTTCGCGTTTACGGCCTGGCGGCTGACTTCGAGTCGATAGCCCATGCACGACAGCAGTCGGTCGATCTGGTCATCGCTGAAATCGATTGTGCCGCTTAGAAACTGGCTGATGCTGGGCTGTCGGACACCACTGATTCGCGCGAGCTGCGATTGGCTCATCCCGGTTGCAGCCATGACATGGCGAAGGACGTCACGGGGACCCATCTTGAAACTATAGCATCCAATACTATAGGCGTAGCCACGCAGAGCGGGCATCTTTGCACAGGGGTGCCACCGTGGTGCTCGTGCGGAGCGAGCACAGGACGACTGCCGCGGTATGGCACCGCAATGGGATGTTCTCCGTTCCCACCGTCGGGCAGAATTAGGACATCGACGCGATGCCAACTTGGCATCAGCAAATACTGGAAATTAGCTTCGACCGAGCTCAGAGCGGATATGCTATCCGTGCAGCTAAGAAATTGTGTCCGAGGGGGACTTGCCCACCTACGACACGGGTTGAGACCTGGCGAATCGGTACCTGATCGTCGTCCGTGCTGGGGTCGGCCCACTCTAATGTCGGGCGGTCGGATTAGGGGTCGAGTTGGGCGGGGGCGACTCGGCACCCGGCGGCTTGGGCTCCGGTGTGCAGGCGTCGGTCCCAGACGGCGACGATCAGGCCGGGGTCACCGACAGCCGACGCGCTGGCCAGATGTACTGCGTCGGCTCCGCGTAAGGCATGGGCTCGGGCGAGGCGGCCGGCGTGCTGTTCAACGGTGGCGGTGAGTTCGACCGGGCGGGTGGCGGCCCAGAAGTCCTCCCAGTCACGCTCGGCGTCGGCGAGCTCGGATTCGGTTAGGTCGTGATTGCGGGCTGCTGCGGCGAGTGCGGCGCGGACTTCGGGGTAGGCCAGGCGGCTGGACAATGCGGCGTCGCAGCCGTCCCATAGCGCGGACGCCAGCCAGCTTCCTGTCTCGGTGGTGAGAAGTTTGACGAAGGCGCTGGCGTCGAAGTAGACGAGTGGCACCGGTCAGCGCCGCTGGTCGCTGACCCGGTCAGACACCGGCCGCCGCGGTCGGGGCCGGGACCGACCCGCAGCGACGGGCCGCTGGGCGGTGGCCTTGCCAATCACGCCTTCGGCCGCGAGACGCTCCAAGTTGCCTGCGCTGTCCAGTGCAGCGAGCCGCGCGACCGGAATCCCGCGGTCGGTGATGACGACCTCACCACCAGCCCGAACTCGATCGAGCCAATCGCTGAGGTGCGCGCGCAACTCGGTCACGGATACCTCCACACCATGAACTGTACACTCACTGAGCCATGATTTGTACATGTCACTTCTGAGTGTGGCAACGACGACTTGAGAGATTGACCTGCGCAAGCCGGAGGCGAGGTGGCAACGGGCCGGTACACCGATTCGTCCGCGGTGCTGGCGACGCCGAGACGGTCGATATCATGGTGGCTGGTGGCCTTCCGTCCAAGCTGCATCCGAAGGTGTTGCGGCGGAAGGTGTTTGCCGTCCCCGGTGGGACTTCGGCGCAGCTGGCGTTCGTGGTCAGCTGCATGGAGACGGCAGCGCCTCGGTGTCGGACGCCGGGTCTAGCTTGCAGCAACGAGCTTTTGAATTCTCTGCTTGAGTTGCTGTGTGCGGTGACTGCTGGCGATCGCCTTCATTGGCGTTCTGTTGCCAGCGACCCGATTGAACGACTCTCCCAGTAGTAACAGTTGGCCTGAGTCGCGAAGAACCTCGACATCCCTTGGATCGTATTCGTATGACGGAGCGTGCTTCAAGCTGGTGTAGGCGTCCCAGAACAGTTGGCTCCACATGTCTAGTTGGTGGCATTACCCCGAGACCGTGGCTATGAGACCGAAATCACAACTACCCGTTTAAAATTCAATAGCCCACAACTGACTAGGAACATAAGGGGTAACCCAGCTTCAAAACTTGGGTGCGATTGCTGAACAACCGTTTTTACTCAATCGTCACGTCGAGGGGCTCGCCCATCGGGCGGCCAGGAGTCGGTACCCGACTCAAGCGGAATATTCAAGGATCGAAGCAGGATCGAAAAGAGCCGCCAATTGGCGATCGCTCCGACAAGTTCGACCAAAACCGCGTGATCGCCATTGAATGCCTTGTGGCACGCGGCCCAGTTTTCCTCGGCAATGACCCCGTCACGTACCACATCATCGGTCGCGGCCAGGACCGCACGCTCGGCATGGCCCAGACGATTGGAACTTTGCCAGTCACGCACCGCCAGAAGGTCATCCGAAGCCACACCGAGCAGCGTCGCGATTCGCCAATGCTGTGTCCACTCATATACCGACCCCGTTACCCAGCCGATGCGCATGATGATCAATTCGCGTAGCCGGGCGTCGAGCACACCGTTAAATAGCAGCGCCTCGAGCATTCCGTACAGGGCCACTGCGAGGCTCGGCTGGTGAAGTGCCACGCGAAATACTGACAGTTCTGCCATCTCTTCGGGCAGCCCACACTCGGCAGCCCGCAGCCGGGCCTGCTCAAGGTCGAGCATCGGTACGCGTTCCGTCCTCGTCACGTGACCTTTCTCTGTTGAAGCTCCGCATGCTGTGAGGGCGTGGGCACGAAGACGTTGTGCAGGGCCGCACTCGATTTGGCATTTTCATCTGCAAGCGAACTGAGCAGCGGCGCGAGACCAGCGAATCCGGTTGATTCTCTTGTGATCCGGTCGAACGGCCAGCGGCGCGTGGCCAGAATCTCGAGGGCTGCCCGGTAGGCGGGATACTCCACGCCGAGTGCACCGGCGATGTGTAATTCCTTATACACCAGCGTGTCTGGTTCAAAGCCGGGCGCGCCGCCTCCGCCGCGGGTGCCGGCAACCACGACCGTGCCGCCAGGCTTGGCAAGGGCGACGGCGTCGGCGAACGCGGAGGGTGCTTTGGCGGTGACATCGACGACCACGTCGGCAAGCTGTCCGCCTGTCTCACGCTGGAGCGCTGTCACTACATCGTCCTGCGATACGTCGATGGGCAGGTCGACACCGAATGATCTGGCTATGGCCAGTCGCTGATCGTCGCGTGGACCGATGCCGGTCATCGCGACGAAAGCGGCTCCCGCCTCTTTCGCCGCCACCGCCGCGCAGATCCCGCGGATGCCGGGTCCCAGTATCGCTACGATACTCCCCGCCTTGGTGTCGGGAAGAGTTTTCCCCCATTGGATACCGGCCCCGAGAGGGTTGAACAACGTGGCGAGAACGGGGTCCATGTCTTCGGCAATCGGGAGTAGCATCGCGTCCCACGGAAGCTCCACATGGGTGGCGTATCCGCCCCATAACCCGGCGCCGATCTCCACGTCGACGAACCCGAACATGGTGGCGATGCCGTTCACCGCACATCGCCGGTATTCGCCGCGGCGACACTCCGGGCAGTCTCGGCAGGACCGGAACACCTCGACGGCCACGCGCTGGCCGGCCTGTACGCACCAGCGTTCGCTGGCCGCGTTGCCGACATGTTCGACGATGCCGACGATTTCGTGACCTGGAACGAATGAGAAGCCGGCAGGCAGGTGTCCGGTGAATTGTTCGTGATCTGTACCGCATAGACCACATGCTTCAACTCGCAGGATCGCACCGCGGTCACCGACGTCGGGGATGGTCATCTGGCGTCGCTCCAGATTCCGCGGTCCGGTCAACACCATGGCCTCGGCGATCATGGAAGCTCGAATCCCGTGGACGACCCTGTGTTTCGGAGGCAAACCGTTCTGCCAACGTACATCTCGCCCGCCATCGCCTCGGCAATCTGCGGATCGTCGCTGCGTGCGACGACTCTTCGCCCGTCGGAGAGGTGCGCGATGATCGGTGTCCATCGAGGTCGTCCGTCTCGGTCGTACACGACCGTGTACCCGTCCACTGTCGCGCGACCGGTCGCCTCGTCGACGCCTGCGACGGCCAGCCGCGATGAATCGATCTGAGCTTGTTCCTCTGCCGTGTCGATCAGTCGCCACCCGGTTGGTGGAGGGGTGGCCGACCACACACCGACCGAATGTTTCGTCGAATACCAACCGAGGCCGGTGACGAGTCCGGCATCGGTGGGGTCGCGTCTGCAGCGTCGGACCATCTCAACGATCGCGTGACTGACGTAGTTGTTACCGGGACCGCCGTGATAGGGGAGGCCTCCGGTTACTGTGAGGCCTCTATCGTCGCGGGGGTCCAACTCGAGAGCCTCGGTGGCTATCTGAACTGCCGACGGGAAGCAGGAGTAGAGGTCGAACCACCGAATGTCGTCGGTGGTCAATCCGCCCGCGTCGAGAGCCTTCCGTGCCGCTACTTCGATACCCGTTGAGCGACTGAGGTCCGGCCGTTGCACGGGGAAGTACACGTCGTTGCAGGTTGCCGCTGACCAGGGAAAGACCCAACGATCGCGCGAGACGCCCAATTCGTCTGCCATCTCGGCCGCCACAACGATGAACGCGGCAGCCATGTCGACGGACATGTTGCTGTTGAGCAGCTTGGGATAAGGCAAGCACACCATGCGGTTTTCCGCCGTTACTTCGCTGAGTTCGGCGGCACTTCGTGTGCGCGGGAACCAGGCCTGCTCGGGATGGCGCGCCGCCTCGGCTGTGAACGGTGCCATCAGCGTTCCCAGCCACTCCCTTTGCGCATCGAAATCATGGCCGTGGCGTGCGGCGATCGCGGACTCGAAGATGGGATACACCTCGTGCGGCCAACTCAGACCTACCGACATCTCGGCTTGACTCAGCCCGGGGCGGGCGTCCCCAAGGGATTCGTCGCCGGAGCGGGGCGGGGCTGGGCAGTTGAGAAGTGTCTCACCCTGGAGCTTGCGCGCGGAATGCCCGCTCTCCGCGCCGACGACCAGGACAACATCTGCGCGGCCCTCGGCTATTTCTCCACCCAACACCTCGACGAGATACTGCGGGGTGTTTCCGCCGACTGGACAGCTGATGCGGCGGGCGGGACTGATGCGCATCGCTTCGGCGATCCTGCTGGCGGGATTGTCCCGCGATATGACCAGGATGCCGGGAGCCGCGACCGTGTCGATGCGCCGTTCGACCGCGCGACCGGTGTCGTTGACCGCGCGGCGTGCGGCCTCCACTGCCAAGTCGATCGGGTCCACGACGTCGTTCCCGCGATGGGTGACTTCGCCTACGCCGACCACCACCGGAGTACGCGCTTCTACCGACAATCGATCACTCGCTCAGGGCCACGGGCTGTTGTGAGACACGAATGCGATGGTGTCATATCTGCAGTCAAGCCACAATGGTGTGCGCCCGCGGCATACTGGCTGTTGTGTCGACGAAGTTGGTGCGATGGGGTGCTGCCGCGCCGTCAGATCGTGGTTCCGCTCGCGACCGATTGCTAGATGCTGCCGAGCGGTGCCTAGAGAGTTGCGGCGTGGTAGGCACGACCATGGAGGACATCGGCAGAACAGCGGGTGTCTCCAGGGCAACGGTGTATCGCTACTTCCCCAATCGGGAGGCGGTGATGTCGGGCGTCATCATTCGCGCCGCCGAGCGCTATCTCGATCGCATCAACCCCCGGATCGCGGAGCACACCGATCTGGGCTCCGCTCTCGTCGATTTCGTAGAATACACAGTTGAGGCCGCGCGCCGCGAAGAGATCATCGGATTGTTGTTCGGCAGCGACGAGGAACTCGCCGGCGTTGGCCTCGCGGCGGGGACCTCGACGTCACTCTTCGAACTCGTCACCGAGTTTCTCCGTCCCATCTTCAGGAGACACTGGAGTTACGTAGAACCGGGCGTCTCCGTCGACGACGCCGCCGAGTGGGTTCTCCGCACGATACTGAGCCTGCTGACTGTTCGAGGACCGCGGGAGCGCAGTCGTGACGGGCTCCGGACATTTCTTTCAAGGTTTCTCCTTCCCGCAATCCTGGCGAGCGACCATTGTCGACCGATGTGACAGACAAGGCGTAATGTCTCAACCACAGCTGAGGTAGGAGGCCGGACATGTCTGTGCAGTTCACCACGTTCAACCAGCAGGTCGCTGAACAACTGCAGAGCGCAGCAGAAACCACGGGCGGGTTGGCCGGTTACTTCGGCTTCCGGCACACTGAATTCACTGCTGGACGGCTCGTCGCGGAGATGGACGCACGCGACGACCTGAAGACGCCTTTCGGCAACTTGCATGGCGGCTGCTTGTCGGCCATGGTCGACCATTGCCTTGGAGTGGTGTTTTATCCCGTGATTCCGATGGGATCCTGGGTCGCGACGACGGAGTTCAAACTGAATTTGCTTCGTCCAGTCTCCAGCGGAACCTGTGTAGCCACGGCTGAGATCATCTCGCTGGGCAGAACCAGCGGTGTGGCACGTATCGACATCTGCAACGACGGCAGAGCGGTGTGTGCGGCGCAGGGCACCGTCACCGTCGTCGCACCGAAGGCCATCTCTTGATGTCTGCAAACAGAGCACATGATTCGTCCGCTCCTGTCGTCGAGCGCGTGCCCACGGTGGATGGGCTCTCGCTGGCGGTCGACTTCTACCGCTGTGACGGACCGCGGGCGGTCGTGTTGCTCCTTCACGGCGGTGGTCAGAGCCGGCACGCCTGGGATGTCACCGCCCAACGATTGCATCAGCGGGGCTACACCGTTGCCGCCTACGACGCAAGGGGACATGGTGACAGCGACTGGGATCCGGACGGACGCTATGACATCGAACGGCTGGGGTCCGACCTGTTGGCCGTGCGCGCGTACGCCGGCTCCGCCCGCCCAGTTGCCGCGATCGGGGCATCGTTGGGCGGTTTGACCATCCTCGGCACGCACTTGCTCGCCCCGCCGGAGCTATGGCAGGCCATCGTCCTGGTTGACATCACTCCGCGAATGGAGATGCACGGCGCCCGACGAGTCGTAGCGTTCATGTCGGCCCATCCCGAAGGTTTCGACAGCTTAGAGTCGGCCGCTGACGTGATCGCCGCCTACAACCCGCACCGCCCTCGCCCCGAAAACGTCGACGGCCTCCAACAAGTCCTCCGGCGACGTGGAGATGGTCGCTGGGCCTGGCGATGGGATCCGGCGTTTGTGACGTCGAATTTTCAGTTCCTGCAGGGTGATTTAGACGACGGCGCAGAGGAGTTCGAGATGATGAGCGCATTCCTTGTCGATGGCGCGCGACAGGTGTCCGCGCCGACGCTGCTGGTCCGCGGCCTTCTATCAGACATGGTCTCCGAAGAGACAGTGAAGGATTTCCTCACCCTGGTTCCCCACGCGCAAACCGTTGACGTGTCGGGCGCGGGCCACATGGTTGCTGGCGACAACAACGACGCATTCTCAACGGCGGTCGTCGACTTTCTCGACTGCACCGTTTGACGCCTGTCGTCAGGCTGCGCGGGGGATCCCAGTTCGCCACCTATTCTGCTCGTATGCCAACTGAATCGGTGCGGATGTCGTTTCGCCGACATATGCGCGAGCAGGTCTTGAGGGCGACACGGGAACTCACCATTGAGAAGGGCTGGGAACAGGTCCGGGTGAGTGAGGTCGCCGAACTTGTCGGCGTCTCCCGACCGACGTTATATAAGGAGTTCGGCGATAAGCAGGGACTCGGTGACGCGCTCGTGGTGGCCGAGGGTCAGCGCTTCCTGGAGGGTATCCACGCCATCCTCGCCGAACACACCGGCGACGTTCAGGGCGGCATCACTGCAGCGGTGCGGTTCACCCTCCTTGAAGCAGAAGCTAGTCCGCTCCTGAAGTCGGTGCTGACGTCCAACCACTCAGGGGATGATCGCGCTGGTGCGCCGACGATGGGCGTCCTTCCTCTCCTGCCGACATCGGCGTCCCTGCTCCAGCTCTCCTCCGCGGCTTTGGTCGCGTGGTTTCACGACCACTTCGCCGATCTCGACTCCGAAGACGTCGAGGAGGTCGCAGACGTTCTGGTGCGGTTGACCGTGAGTCACGTCGTCCTTCCCTCCGCGGACATCGCCACCACGGGTGAGCGGATCTCGCGTGTGGCGCTCTGCTACCTCGGCGTTGGGCATAGATAGCTGTGAGTTGAGCGGTCTTACCCGCGAGCGGCGCCTTACAGAAACTGATTTTCGTAAGATTCTTGATTGCTGTGCTTTAAATGTAAACATCGCGCGGCTGGCGCGCACTTGCCATGACCCCCGCCGGGCTACGCCGGTTCCAAGACCTGCGCCGCAGCCTGCTACAACCACCCCGGCAACTACGGCCTCGGCACATGCCGGACTCCGCGAGCAGCACCACCGAAACCGCTAGCGCCACGGCGTAGCATCACCCACCGAAGCCAGAACCTGCACCCGTGGACGTAGAGCAACGGAACTGCGCGCGGATCGACTGCAGGTGTCGGCTGCCAGTTAGAAGGGACCAGCTCGGCGCCTTCGATTTTAAACGGGCAGTTGTGATTTCGCTCTCACCGGGCGTGTCGCTGCTGTAGGGGGCCCTTGGCCTTCTGAAGTCTGAATGTTGCGAAGCATTCAGGCGAACGAAGGGACCGGGGGCCGTGTCTGACGGTACGACATTGTTGTTCGGGTTGCCCGGTGTGCGGGTCGAGCGTGTCGAGCGTTCAACTGACGGGATGCGTGTGGTGCATGTGGCGACTGCCGAGGAGGAGGGGGCGGCGTGTCCGTCGTGTGGGGTGTTCTCCACCTCGCTCAAGGGCCGGGTGACGACGTCGCCGCGGGACATCCCGTACGGCAAGGGTCGAATCATGATGCGGTGGCACAAGACCCGCTGGCGATGCCGGGAGGACTACTGCGAGCGCGGCTCGTTCACCGAGGCGATCGCGCAGATCCCGGCGCGGGCGCGGACCACCCGGCGGTTGCGCACCCAGATCGGCGCGGCGATCGGGGAGGCCGCCCGGTCGGTGACCGAGGTCGCGATCGCGCACGGCGTGTGGTGGCCGACCGCGCACCGCGCCTTCTCGCCCACGCCGAGGAGCTACTGGGCGAGCCGAAACCCACCCGGGTGCTGGGCATCGACGAGACCCGCCGCGGTAAGCCCCGCTGGGAGCACTGCACCGAGACCGGCCGCTGGGTGCGGGTCGACCCCTGGGACACCGGCTTCGTCGACCTGGCCGGCTCCCAGGGCCTGCTCGGGCAGCGCGAGGGCCGCACCGGTGCCACGGTGATCGCGTGGCTGTCCGAGCGCAGCGTGCCTTTCCGCGAGGGCATCGAGTACGTGGCGATCGACCCAGCCGCCGCCTACGCCTCCGCGGCCCGCACGCCGGGGCTGTTGCCCAACGCCACCCTGGTGGTCGACCACTTCCACCTGGTGAAATTGGCCAACGACGCACTGACCAAGGTCCGCCGCCGCATCACCTGGGACCTGCGCGAGCGCCGCGGCCGCAAGATCGACCCGGAGTGGGCGAACCGGCGCCGCCTGCTACGTGGTCGGGAACGCTTGTCGAAGAAGAGCTTTGCGAAGATGTGGAACCAGATCCAGGCCGAGGACACGAGCGCGCAGATCCTGACCGCCTGGATCGCCAAGGAAGAATTGCGGACCCTGCTGGCAACCGTTCGTCTCGGCGGCGACCCCCACCTGACCCGGCACCGACTGCACCGATTCCTCACCTGATGCGTCGACTCCCAGATCCCCGAACTGCTCACCCTCGCCGTCACCGTCGACGACTGGTGGCCCGAGATTAACGCGTTCGTGCAGACCGGCATCACCAACGCCCGCACCGAGGGCTACAACCGCTGGCCAAACAGGTCAAGCGTGTCAGCTGCGGATTCCGGAATCGAGAGCACTCGGCCCGCCGGATACGATTCCACTGCACCCGCAAACAGCGGGCCGCAACCCAGACTCCATGCTGATTGCCCGGTCAAAATCGAAGAGCCCGCAAACAGCGGGCCGCAACCCAGACTTCATGCTGATTGCCCGGTCAAAATCGAAGAGCCCGCAAACAGCGGGCCGCAACCCAGACTTCATGCTGATTGCCCGGTCAAAATCGAAGAGCCCTCATTGCACCAGAATACCCAACAACGCATTAGCTACTTCGACCTGAAAAAGTCGGCGCGTTGATCCGCGGGCTGGCGGTGCTGAACTGGGAGGATGGCCTCAAGCCCTTGGGCTAGAAGGGATTGAGGCCATCGTGTTTCGTACTGTAGGCGATCAGCCGTCGTTGTGGGAGTCGATCCTGCCGGAGGAGGTGCGGCGGCTGCCCGACGAGCTGGCGCGGGTGGATGCGTTGTTGGACGATCCGGCGTTCTTCACACCGTTTGTGCCGTTTTTCGACCTGCGGATGGTGGCGTCCGAAATCTGGTGTAAATCGGAGGGTGAAGGTTCTGGCTTCGGTGGGTGATGTTACGCGGTGGCGCTAGCGGTTTCGGTGATGCTGCTGGCGGAGTCGGGGGTGTGCTGAGGCCGCAGTTGCTGGGGTGGTTGTAGCAGGTTGCGGCGCAGGTCTTGGAGCTGGCGCATTCCGGCGGGTGTCATGGTCAGTCCGCGCCAGCCGCGGGATGCGCGGTCGAGCACGGCCCAGGCGATGCTGATGCAGCTGGTCTCGCCCGGGAAGCGGCCGATAACCTTTGCGCGGCGGCGGGTTTCGCCGAAGGTGCGTTCGATGAAGTTCGAGTGCCGGATGCGGTGATGATGTTCGGGTGGGAACCGCAGATAGGCGGTCAGGCCCTGGCGATCGGTCAGCAGGATCTTCATCGCTGCCGGGTAGGCGGCGCCGTAGCGGGCAGCGAACGCGCTCAGCCGGGCATCGATTTGTTCGACCAGCCGCGGGCCGGGCTCGGTAGTGAGATCTTCGGTGTCGAACACGGCCCAGTAGCCGTCGCGGATCTCGGCCTGCATCCCGGCGGGGATCTTGGCCAGCACGTTGCGTAACCGGTGGATCAGGCAGCGTTGGCGCAGCGCGGTCGGGAAGATCTGCTCGATCGCGGCGATCAGGCCGCGGGCACCGTCGGAGACGACCAGCAGCGGGCATGCTAATCGCCGGTCGGTGAGATCGGTCAAGAAATCAGCCCAGGCGTCGGTGGACTCCACTACGCCGGGGGCCAGGCCAACGAAGACGGGCTTGCCGGCGGTGGTCACACCCCAGGCGGCCAGGATCGGCTCGGCCGGCGAGCCGGGATGCATCCGAAAGAACGAGGCTCCAGGAACAGGTAATCGAGCACGACATCGCCCAGGGGACGCCGCGCCCAAGTGTCGTACTCGGTCTTGATCGCTTGGCATACCTGCGCCACAGTCGATTTCGAGATCGCGGCCCGATCACCCAGCGCGTCGGCCAGGGTGGCCTCGACATCACGCACCGACAGCCCCCGCGCAAACGACGCGATCACCAGCGATTCCAGCGCGTTGGTCTTGGTGACGTGCTTACCGAACAGCCGTGAAGCGAATGCCACGGTCGTGCCGCGCAGCTTGGGCTGCTCCAAGCTGACCGGGCCGGCGGTGGTCTTGACCGACACCGGCCGATAGCCATTACGCGCCCCGGGCTGCGCATCCGGCACGATGGCGGTCCGTTGATAGCGGTCGCGGCCGAGAAATTCGGTCACCTCGGCCTTCAACGCGGCCTGCATCAGTAACTGCGCACCAAGCCGGGCCACCTCCTCGAGGATCTCGGGTAGCTCACGATCCGAGGCGAACAGCTCGTCGATCTTGGCGCGAACACGATCGGTCGGCGATACTCGTGCAGGCACGGGCGAAGGTCCTTTCTTCGATGACTTGGCAGTTCTCGAAGCAGAACCTACGCCCGGCCCCATTTACACCGGCTTCAGGACGCGACCCCTGCGATTGGCCGGCCCTCGACGCCGATGGAGATCTATCTGCGGTTGATGTTTTTGAAGTTTCGCTATCGGCTGGGTTATGAGAGCTTGTTTCGGGAGGTCTCGGACTCGATCACCTGGCGGATGTTCTGCCGGATCCCGCTGGATATGTCGGTGCCGCATGCGACCACGTTGATGAAGCTGACCAGGCGCTGCGGAGCGAGGGCGGTGGGCGGGCTCAACGAGACGCTGTTGGCCAAGGCGGCCGAGGCGAAGCTGTTGCGCACCAACCGGGTGCGGGCCGACACGACGGTGGTGCCGGCCAACGTGGCCTATCCGACCGACTCGGGTCTGCTGGCCAAGGCGGTGCGGCGGATCGCCGCGACCGGTCAGCGGATCCAGGCGGCCGGCGGGGCGGTGCGCACCCGGGGTGCGGGATCGGTCCTGGGCGGCGGGCAAGCGCGCGGATGCGATCGCATCGAAACTGCGCTCTCGTGCCGCATTGGGCCGCGACCAGGCCACGGCCGCGGTGCTCAAGAGCACCGGTGAGCTGGTCGGATTGGCCGAAACCGCGGCACGCGATGCCCAGCGGCTGCTGGTTAACGCCAAGCGGGCGGTGCGCGTGGCCGCGGCGAAGGCTGCCGCGCTGCGCGCCCGCGGCGAACATGACGCGGCGGCGGGGCGGCGGCGTGGTCGGCTGGTGCGCGCGGTCAACGACCTTTCCAAGTTGGTGGCCGCGACCCGCCAGATCGCCGCGCAGACCCGCCAACGGGTGTCCGGACAGATCCCCGACGGCGCCACTCGGCGGGTCAGCCTGCATGATGGCGATGCCCGCCCGATCGCCAAGGGCCGCTTGGGCAAGCCGGTCGAGTTCGGCCACAAAGCTCAGGTCACCGACAACGAGGACGGCGTCATCGTCGATCACACCGTCGAGATGGGCAACCCGCCCGACGCGCCGCAACTGGCGCCGGCGGTCGGGCGGGTCACCAAGCGAGCCGGGCGCGCGCCAGGCACCGTCACCGCCGACCGCGGCTACGGCGAGAAACGCGTCGAGGACGCCCTGCATGACCTTGGCGCGCGCACGGTCGTGATACCCCGTAAAGGCAAACCCTCCCAGGCCCGGAAGCTGAGGAACACCGGCCAGCCTTCCGACGAACCATCAAGTGGCGCACCGGAAGTGAAGGCCGCATCAGCACCCTCAAGCGTGGCTACGGCTGGGATCGCTGCTGCATCGACGGCACCGCTGCTGCATCGACGGCACCGAAGGAACCCGAATCTGGACCGGGCACGGCGTCCTCGCCCACAACCTGGTCAAGATCAGCGCCCTCGCCCCATGACCGGGCGCGCCAAAGCCACATTCACGCGCCAAACTGGGTACGACCCCACACAGCCGCTCAGTACAGGCGCGGGTTTTTCAGGTCGAAGTAGCTATTTACGAGACACACCACCAGTGAGGCCAGCCTCGGACCGCCGAGGTGGGTGGCCGGGTTGGGTGGGATGGTTGCGGTTGGCTGCTGGTTGGGAAGCGGTCCGAGCCTGCCCTCCGGCGATTCGCGGCGCCGCCGCGAGCTGGGCGCTGGTCAGGACTGGCTTGGCCGACCAGGCTGGCTGTCATGGCTGCGGTGGTGACGGTGAACGATGTGCTCGACGGGCATGTGGGCCTGGATGTGGAGTGTCTGGATCGGATCTATCTCAACGGCTATGTTCCGAATCTGCAGGTCGGTGCGCAGGTGGCGTCGTTCATGACAGCGCATCTGGGCTACCCGATCCCGTCGCCGGCGATCATGGAGAAGAACGGCACCGCGTTTCGCAAGGCGGTGGACCGATTCGCCGCGGCCAACGAGATCCCGGTGGTGCGCTTCGGCAAGGACGACCGCAAGATCGAAGTGATGCGTCGGTATCTGGCCAAGCAGGCTAGCACCGGACGGGCGGGAGTAGCCGCGATCGGGGTGGGGCAGGAGTTCGCGCCGGTGTTCACTGCGACGAAGAAGACCGGGCCCGGTGGTGCGGTGTGGTTCGCTTTCACCAAGGCCGACCGGCGGGTTACCTGCTACTACTTTTACGTCTGGGACGACGATTTCGGTCCGGGGTTCGTCAAGGTGTGCGCCTATTTCCCGTACCCGATGAAGATCTGGCTGAACGGTCACGAGTGGGCCAAGCGGCAGGCGACCAAGGACGGGATCGAGTTCGCCGAGTTGTCCAACGGGTTCGCCTCGGCCACTGATCCCGCAGGGCTGCAGGCGATCTGCGACCGGCTCCTCGGCCCGGGAGCGATCCGGGTGTTCGCCGAACGCTGGTGGTCGATCCTTCGGGCGTGTCTTATTGACTGTGTAAGGGGTTCGGCCTGAATGGTGGTGGCTGACCACCGGACAGGAGAGTTCCATTGCCGCAATCTGATTCGTCAAGAGATGATGCTGCCGCCCAGTTGGCCGAGTTGTTGCCGCCGGCGGCAGTCGATGCCTTGTTGGCCGACGCTGAAGCGTCTGGCACCCCGATTGATGGCCCCGAGGGGTTGCTCGCGCAGATGACCAAGGCGGTGCTCGAACGCGCTTTGGACGTCGAAATCGCCGATCACCTGGGCTATGAGCACGGCGATCCGGCAGGGCATGGCTCGGGCAATTCCCGTAACGGCCATGGCCGCAAAACCGTGTTGACCACGGCCGGGCCGGTCGAGCTGGAAGTGCCCCGTGACCGCAACGCCACGTTTAGCCCGGCGATCGTGCCCAAGCGCAAACGCCGCCTGGGCCAGGTTGAGGACATGATCTTGTCGCTGTATGCCCGGGGCATGTCGACGCGCGATATCACCGAGCACCTCGGCGAGGTCTATGGCGCCCGCGTGTCGGCGGCCACGATTTCGCGGGTCACCGACGTGGTCACCGAGGAGATCGCCGCCTGGCAATCCCGGCCGGTCGATCCGGTGTATCCGATCTTGTATATCGACGCGATCCGCATCAAGATCCGCGACGGCGGCGTGGTGGCCAACAAGGCCGCCCACGTGGTCATCGGCGTCGATGTCGAGGGAATCAAGCAGGTCCTGGGCATCTGGATCCAGCAGAGCGAGGGCGCCAAATTCTGGCACGGGGTGCTCACCGAACTGCGCAATCGCGGGTGCCGCGATGCGCTGTTCGTGTGTTGCGACGGGTTGGCCGGCCTGCCCGAATCGATCGCAGCGGTCTGGCCGGCCGCGGTGATCCAGACCTGCGTGGTGCATCTGCTGCGCTCCTCGATGCGTTATGCCTCCTACGCCGACCGCCGCAAGATGGCCACCGCGCTGCGTCCGATCTACACCGCACCCACCGAAGAGGCCGCCAAACTGGCCCTCGAGGAGTTCCGCGCCCAGTGGCGCACCAAATCCCCCGGAGCCATCGCTGTCTGGGATCGGGCCTGGGCTGAGTTCGTGCCTTTCCTGGCATTCCCGGTCGAGATCCGCAAGATCATCTACACCACCAACGCCATCGAATCGCTGAACTACCAGCTGCGCAAAGTCACCAAGGCCCGCGGCTCGTTCCCCTCAGACGCCGCAGCAATGAAGCTGCTGTATTTGGCCATCCGCAACATCAACCAGAAACGAGGATCAACACACGGACCAGGCACCTACCGCTGGACCGAAGCACTGAACACCTTCGCCATCCAATTCCCCGACCGACTCCCACTATGACCCAAAGATAAACGGCTGCAACACCTTACACAGTTATCTTGACAAGCCCGATCCTTCCGCTACCACTGACCGAACACGACCGCGCCGCGGGCTATTGGTGGGAGCTGTCGATGCGCCAGGTCGAGACCTCCCGCACCCTGGTGTTCGACGCGCCCAGGCACGCCCGCGGGTTCTTCGAGGCGCTGGTGGCCGACAACCTCGACATCGGCCGCCCGGAGCTCATCGAGCTCATCTTCAAACGCCGCCAGCGCCGGGGACGCCCGGCTCGTGGCGAGTTCAAGACCAAGATCGTCACCTACGGCACCGAGGTCAACGTCAACGCCTTCTACCGGCACTCCCGCATCAAACAGTATCTGAAGGACGGGCGCGCGCTACGCATCGAGACCGTCATCAACGACCCGGGCGACCTGGGCTGCCTGCGCCGGTTGCAGCATCTCGACGAACTGCAGGCCCGCGCCCGTGCGGTCAACACCACGCTGCTCGATACTGAACGTGTCGGCCAGGGCTGCGTCCTTGCGAGTCCAGCCTTTGAGCGGATCGCACGGCCCACCCTCACCGAGGATGGCAGGAGGGCCCCGGCCTTACGGTTCGGCGACCCTCGGGTCCAAGCCCTGGCCGGCGCCTTATGCACCACCGCACTCGCTGTCACCGGCATCACCAACAAGAGCCTGCGCGCCTTGATGACCGGACTGCTCGGCGGTGCGAACTACACCATGAACCAGGCCAGCTACGATCTGGCCCGGCTCCGGATCAACGGCCTGATCACCCGCATCCCCGGCAAGAACCGCTACCGGCTCACCGGCGACGGCCTGCGGTTTGCGATCTTCTACACCAAACTGCACGACCGCCTACTGCGGCCCCTACTCGCCGCCGATCAGCCACCCGCACCGCCCCCACTGCGAAAGGCATTGCACACCATAGACATTCACATCACCGAAACCATCGACCAGGCCCGACTCCTACCGACCGCAGCCCTGAAAACTCAAGACAACTCTCAATGTTCTAGCGACCAAGGTTCGCTAGTGTCGCGAGTCGTTAATTCGCTTGCAGTAGTTGGCGACGGATTCGAGGATTTGGTCGGCGGTTTTGGTCCAGACGTAGGGGCGCGGGTTGTCGTTCCAGTTTTGGATCCAGGCGCGGATGTCGGTGTTGAGTTGGCGTACCGAGGTGTGGGTGCCGCGGCGCAGTTTCTTGGTGGTCAGTTCGGCGAACCAGCGCTCGACGAGGTTGAGCCAGGACGAGCTGGTCGGGGTGAAGTGCAGGACGAACCGTGGATGGGCGGTCAGCCAGCGTTTGACCTGGGGCGTCTTGTGCGTGGAGGCGTTGTCCAGCACGACGTGGCAGTCGAGGTCGGCGGGGACTTCGGCGTCGATCTTTTTCAGGAAGGCCAGAAATTCCTGGGCGCGGTGACGCGAGTGCAGCGCGCCGATGACCTGGCCGGTGGCCAGATCCAGGGCGGCATACAGGCTCGATGTGCCGTGGCGCACATAGTCGTGGCTGGCCCGCGCCGGGGTGCCGGGCAGCATCGGGAACACCGGTGCGGTGCGGTTGAGCGCCTGGATCTGAGTCTTCTCGTCCACGCAGAGCACGACCGCACGTTCGGGCGGGTTCAGATACAACCCGACGACGTCACGCACCTTGTCGACAAATAACGGGTCCTTGGAAAGTTTCCACGAATCCTGTTTGTGCGGAGCCAATCCGAACGCCCGCCACACCCGCGACACCATCGACTGGCTCAACCCCAAATGTTGGGCCATCGACCGCGTCGACCAGTGCGTGGCATCGAGCGGCGCGGTCTCCAGCGTCGCGGTGATCAACGCTTCGATCCGCTCATCACCGACCACCCGGGGCCGACCCGGCCGCGGCTCGTCGAGCAACCCGTCGAGGCGATCGGTGGCGAATCGATTGCGCCACTTGGTCACCATTCCCCGCGTGATACCCAGATCGTGTGCTATCGCGGTATTACTCGAATCCCCTTCGCAGGCAAGCACGATCCGTGACCTCAGGGCCAGCGCCTGGGCGCTCTTCGGGCGGCGCGCCCATCCCCGCAACTGATCGCGTTCTTCATCGGACAACACCACAGGCACAGCAATCGGACCCGGCACAGGCCAAGTCTACTATCCGGATGCGGATTAACGACTCACGACACTAGGTAGGCCGAGGCGTTCGGCGACTCGACGCCCGGCACCGTAGCGCCCGGTGCGATAGAACGACGCCATGATGTCCTCGTAGCGAGGGCCGAGGATTCGGGGAATGGCATCGAAAACTCTTGCGTCAGGACCGATCAGCACCCGCGGCTTATTCTTCTTGACCCCGCGTAATATCGCCCTCGACGCTGATTCGGGGCTGGTGAACGCGATCCTATGGAAAATGCGGCTAAGCGTTTCGGGGTCCGAGCCGTCGGGCAGCCCTCGGGCGTGACCGGCGATGTTGGTCTTCACCCCGCCCGGGTGAACGCAGGTAACACCGACCGGATGCCTGGCGGCCCGGAGTTCTTGGCGTAGGGCCTCGGTGAAGCCGCGGACGGCGAATTTGGCGGCATTATAGGCGCTTTGTGACGGAATCCCGACCAACCCGAAAACCGATGACACATTGACGATGTGGCCATCGCCGGACGCGATTAGGTGCGGCAGGAATGCCTTGGTGCCATGGGCGACCCCCCAAAAGTTGATGCCCACCAGCCACTCGAAGTCGTCCCAATCCATGTCGATAACGTCGGCGGAGAGTGCCACACCCGCGTTGTTGAAAACAAGGTTCACTCTGCCGAATTCACTGACGACATTCTTTGCGTGTCCGTAAACTGCCTGCCGTTGGGCTACATCGAGCTCGAACGGCACCGCCTTAGCTCCGACCTTCTCGCATCGACCAGCGGTATCGGCCAGCGCGCTTGTATCGATGTCCGACAGCGCCAGCTGCGCCCCCTGTTCAGCCAAGCTCAACGCCAGGCTGCGGCCGATGCCTGAGCCAGCGCCGGTGATTACTGCCACTTTATTGGTGAAGTCCTTCATAACTTGATCGCCTCCGAATGTATTTGGACTGGCCGACGGCCGGTTCCGCAGATCGTTGACACCGCCCCCTCCTCTTCTGTAACAACGAGAGTCCACTGCACTACACGACATGGCACTGGGTGCAAATCCGCCGTGGATGTTCACCGTCGCCACAGCCGCCCTTAGGGGACTAGAACGGTTAGGTATCCCGGATCATCACACTTGAGCCTCTTTTGTTGCGCGTCGTGCGACGCGGTTGCTTAGCGCCTCGATGTCGGTATCCAGCTTGAGCGCTCCCTGCTTCCGAGTATGCAATTTTTCCGAACAAATAGTATACGTAACAACTAGTACTATGTACTGCGAGTAGGGCCGATTGTCAAAGGGACTGAAGGCAGGGGTGTCCCATAGGGCCCGTTTCGACGGTGCCGACGACCGGTGCGCCCAGTAGGTGCGTGGGGCGATCGCCACGCCCTGGATCCCCAGGGCGCGACAGATCGGTACGACCCCGAACCGGTCCTTGTGTTCGTCGATGAACCCACAGATCAGCGGTGTAGCGGGTCACACTCCCGCGCGAAGAAAGTTGTTGCGGCCTTTAGTATTTCGATCGTTTGCTCAAGTTCCTTGGTTTTGCGGCGCAGCTCCCGCAGCTCGCGTGCGGTCTTAGTCGGCACACCCGCAGCCTCACCGTCGTCCACCTCGGCCTGGCGCACCCACTTGCGCAGCGTCTCCGCGCTCATCCCCAACCGCGCCGAGATCGCGCGCATCGCCGCCCACTCGATCTCGTAGTCATCGCGATGCTCGCGGACCAGCCGCACCGCCTTGGCCTTGGCCTTGGTGTTCTCGTCGTACTTGCTCGGCATCGTGCCATCCTTCCTAGTAAGAAGAAGGTGTGCACGAAACCCGGGATGCTTCTATATCGTGTCAAGGGGTTTCTGGGATGGGGTGTGCTGCGGCCAGGGTGCGGTAGAGCTGTCGGGTGATGTAACGCTTCAGGGAACGCATGATTTCTTTGGTGGTGCGGCCTTCGGCGCGACGTCGTGCAACGTAGGCTCGTGTCGTGGCGTGGGTACGCATCCGAACGATAACCACTGTGGTCAGCGCTCCGTTGAGCTTTCGGTCCCCACCTCGGTTGAGTCTGTGCCGCACTGTGTTTCCCGAGGACGCCGGTATCGGGCAGGTACCTGCCAGCGCGGCGAACGCCGCTTCGGAGCGCACCCGCCCGGGGTGTGACCACGCCGTGAACACGCATGCGGCAACTACCGACCCGACACCGGGCAGCTGAGCATGTCCCGAGTCGCGTGGAATTTTGGTGACGATCCACGGTGAACTTCTATGCGGCGGCACCGACAGTGGCGGTGTCGGGATTGGCGTGTCGGCGCAGGGCGTCGACGAGCTGGGGAATCTGCTTGTAGCCCTTGATGCGGCGGAAGGACCGTTCGGCGTTGAGCATGCCGGCCGCGGTCCAGCGCAGCACCATCTGCCCGTCGCGCCAGCGGGTGATGTTACGGTTGGTCGTTCGTGCTATCGAGATCATCGACTCGACCGGGTTGGAGGTGGTCAGTGTTTTGGCGAGGCGACCGTCGATGCCGAGCCGTGCGACCGTGAACATCTCTTCCAGCCCCTCGCGTAGCGACGAGGCCGCGCTCGGGTAGTTCTTATCCAGTTGCGCGGCAAGGCTTTTAGCGTTCGCCAGCCCGGTGTCGGGGTCAGGGTGCGCGAACGCCTTGATCAGCTTGGCATCCACCCAGGCCTGCTCCTTGTCGGGCAGGTGATCAGCGACATTTCGCCGCTTGTGCAGGGTGCATCTTTGGATGAGGGCCTTGGCGCCTAACACCTCCCGCAGGGCGTGTCTCATTGACTGTGTAAGGAGTTCAGCCTGAATGGTGGTGGCTACCACCAGACAGGAGATTTCAATTGCCTCAATCTGAGTCGCGCGGGTGATGATGCTGCTGGGAAGCTGGCCGAGCTGTTGTCACCGGCAGCCGTGGACGCGCTGTTGGCAGACGCTCAAGCCGCCGGCACCCCGATCGATGGCCCCGGCGGTCTGCTGGCGCTGATGACCAAGGCTGTGCTCGAACGCGCCCTTGATGTCGAGATCGCCGATCATCTGGGCTATGAGCACGGCGATCCCGTTGGTCATGGGTCGGGCAATTCCCGCAATGGGCATGGCCACAAAACGGTGCTGACCACCGCGGGGGCCCTCGAGCTGGAAGTGCCACGCGACCGCAACGGCAGCTTCGAGCCGGTGATCGTGCCCAAACGCAAGCGCCGCCTGGGCCAGGTCGAGGACATGATCCTGTCGCTGTATGCCCGGGGCATGTCCACCCGCGACATCACCGAGCATCTGGGCGAGGTCTACGGCGCCACCGTCTCGGCGACCACGATCTCGCGGGTCACCGACGTGGTGATCGAGGAGATCGCCGCCTGGCAGTCCCGCCCGGTCGATCCGGTCTATCCGATCCTGTATATCGATGCGATCCGCATCAAGATCCGCGATAGCGGCGTGGTGGCCAATAAGGCCGCCCACGTCGTGATGGGCGTCGATGTCGAGGGAAGCAAGCAGGTTCTGGGTATCTGGATCCAGCAGAGCGAAGGCGCGAAGTTCTGGCACGGGGTGCTCACCGAGCTGCGCAACCGCGGCTGCCGCGACGCGCTGTTCGTCTGCTGCGACGGCTTGACCGGCCTGCCTGAATCGATCACCGCGGTGTGGCCGGCCGCGGTCATCCAGACCTGCGTGGTGCATCTGCTGCGCTCCTCGATGCGCTACGCCTCCTACACCGACCGCCGCAAAATGGCCACCGCGCTGCGCCCGATCTACACCGCGGTGACCGAAGAAGCCGCCACACTGGCCCTTGAAGCGTTCCGCGCCCCAGTGGAAAACCAAATCCCCCGGTGCAGTGGCCGTATGGGATCGCGCCTGGGCCGAGTTCGTACCATTCCTGGCATTCCCGGTCGAGATCCGCAAGATCATCTACACCACCAACGCCATCGAGTCCCTGAACTACCAGCTACGCAAAGTCACCAAAGCCCGCGGCTCGTTCGCTGTCGTAGTCGTCGCGGTGTGCGCGGACCAACCGCACAGCCCTGGCCCCTCTGCTGGACGCAACTGGAGCTTCGCGCGCATTTTGGTGAGTCAAAGCGGAGGCTTGCGCGCCCTGTCGATCCGCAGTAGCGTCTCACTAAACACAGTACTGCTGGTACCAGAAACCGTGTGTTCGAGGAAGGGGTATCTTGTTATGACCAGCGACCACATAGTTCAAGAGGCAGTGACCACTGCGAGTGCGGTGAGTGAAGGGTCTCGGTATCCGAGGACGCGGCGGATACGTTTCCCGTTTGGGGAGGGCACCAAGTATTTCGTTAACGACGACATCATCTTCAGCCACTTTCTGGCGAACTTGTCGGGGTCGTTCCCGCCGGGGGAGGAGTTGTTCATTCGGTCGGTGCGCCGGTTTGCCGATGAGATCAGCGATCCTGTGTTGAAGAAGCGGGTGGCCGGGTTTATCGGTCAGGAATCGGTGCATGGCCAGCAGCATCGGGCGCTCAATGACAAGCTCGTTGACATGGGGTATCCGATTGCGTGGTGGGATTCAGAAAAGTTTGTTGATTGGGTGAAACGCATCGAGGAGGTGCTGCCCGCCCGGATACCGCTGGCGGTGACAGCAGCCGCAGAACACTTCACCGCCGTACTTGCTGAGCGCACCCTCGGCGAGGAGGAGATCCAAGCGATCCCCGGGGATGCGGAGGTGTGGAACCTGCTGAACTGGCATGCGTTGGAGGAACTTGAGCACAAGTCGGTTGCCTTTGATGTATTCCGCTCGGTGGGGGGCACCGAGCGGGTGCGTCGACGTGTGATGGCGGTAATGATCCCCCTTCTGCTCCTCCTCATAACTGCCGTACTGGCTTGTTCGGTGGCGCGAGATCCCGAAGCGCGCCGTCAGCCAGTGCGACTGGTGCGTGAGACCTATCGGCTCTACCGCGGTCCCATTCTTCGGGGTGTGATCCCAGATCTCAGGCGATACCTGCGACGGGGATTTCATCCCGACGACATCGACACCAACGCGTTGCTGGAGCAATGGCAAGAGGAACTCTTCGGCACTGAGGGCGCCCTGGTCGGCTACCTGAAGTGACCGACCACCACACTCAAAACAAAAGAGAGTGTCATGGTAGCTAGTCAAGCAGCAGTTGCGAACACCGGAATAGCACCGGAAAGACCAGCAAAAAAGGCGTATCCGAAAACTCGCCGGATTCGGTTCCCATTCGGGGATCCGCAGCCCGTGAAGCATCGCTTTGTTGAGGACGACATCGTGCTTAGCCACCTTGTGGCGTTGCTGTCGGGCATATTTCCGCCAGGCGAGGAATTATTTATCAGGTCGGTCCGGCGCTTTGCCGATCAGGTGACTGATCCGGAGTTAAAGAAGCGGGTGGCCGGATTCATTGGTCAGGAGTCGGTGCACGGGCAGGAACACCGCCGGCTCAACGAGCAATTGGTGGACAAGGGCTATCCGCTGGTCAGTTTTTTCATATTCGATGCCAGCAGTCGGCGGCAGCGGCTGTTGGTGCGGATCGAAAACCTGCTGCCCGCGTGGGTACCCCTCGCGGTCACTGCAGCGGCTGAACACTTCACCGCGACGCTGGCTGAGCGAATGCTAGGCGAGGAGTTACAGAAGATCCCCGGTGATCCCGAGGTGCGAAACCTGCTCAACTGGCACGCGGTGGAAGAGCTGGAGCACAAATCGGTTGCCTTCGACGTTTACCGGTCGGTCCGTGGGCCGGAGTGGCTCCGCATCGGTGTGATGGGGGTTTTATACGTTCTGGCCGTCCCGGTGATCACGATCGGCGTGTTGTTGTCCATCGCGACGGTCCCTAAAGACTGGCATCCGATCAAAGTGGCGCGTCAAGCGCGTGCTGTGTTTCGAGGCCCGCTGCTCAAGGGTTTGATAGCCGATCTGCGTATCTACATGAAACCTGGCTTTCATCCCGACGATGTCGACACCTGTGCGCTGCTGAACAAGTGGCAGCAGGAACTGTTCGGGACCCATGGCGCCCTGGTGGGTTATCAGAAGTAGCAGCAAGTCCGGCGAGCCCGAATTCCATACAAAAGTCGAGATTGACCGGCTACCTGCTGCCGAGCGTGTCTGACCATGACGTCGTCGTTGTGGGCGCTGGGTTGGGCGGTAACGGCGCCGTATCGCCTTGCAACGGAGAGGGATTCACGGCTTTGTCGGCTCTTCGATTTTGACCGGGCAATCAGCATGATGTCTGGGTTGCGGCCCGCTGTTTGCGGGTGCAGTGGAATCGTATCCGGCGAGCCGAGTTCTCTCTGTTGCGGAACCCGCACGCGGCGCGTTTGACCTGTTTGACAAGGCGGTTGTAGCCCTCGGTACGGGCGTTGGTGATGCCGGTGGCGATGAAGGCATTGATTTCGGGCCACCAGGTGTCGATGGTGGTGGCCAGGGTGAGCAGCTCGGGGATCTGTGAGTCGATGCACCACGCCAGGAACCGGTGCAGCCGGTGGCGTGTCAGATGTGGATCGCCGCCGACGCGCACGGTGGGATAGCAGGGCGCGCAGTTCTTCCTTGGCGATCCACGCCGACAGGATCTGGCTGGTGTCGTCTTCGGCCACGATGGCGTTCCACATCTTGGCGAAACTCTTGTCCGACAGGCGTTCTCGTGCTCGCAGCAGTCGGCGCCGGTTGGCCCACTCCGGGTCAAGTTTGCGGCCGCGCCGATCCCGCAGGTCCCAGGTGACCCGGCGGCGCACCTTTGTCAGCGCATCGTTGGCGAGCTTGACCAGATGGAAGTGATCGACCACCAGCGTCGCGTTGGGCAACAACTCGGGGGTGCGGACCGCCGTGGCGTAGACCGCGGCCGGGTCGATCGCGACGTACTCGATGGCCTCGCGGAAGGCCGGGGTTCGCTCGGAAAGCCAGTCGATCACCGCGGCGCCGGTGCGGCCCTCGCGTTGGCCCAGTAGGCCCTGATCGCCGGCCAGGTCGACGAACCCGGTGTCCCACGGGTCAACCCGCACCCACCGCTGCGTGACGGTTCACCGTCGCCAGCGCGGTTTGCCGCGGCGGGTCTCGTCGATGCCGAGCACCCGCACCGGCTCGGGTTCGCTCAGCGCCGCCTCGGCGTGGGCGACAAAGGCGCGGTGCGCGGTCGGCCACGACACCCTGTGGGCGGCGGCGACCTCGGCCACTGCACGGCCGGCATCGCCGATCGCCGCGCCGATCTGGTCGCGCAACCGCGTGGTTGTGCGTGCCCGCGCCCGGACCTGCGCGATGGCCTCGGTGAACGAGACCGCTCGCAATAGTCCTCCTTGCAACGCCAGCAGGTCTTGTGCCACCGCACGATGACGCGGTCGTGTCCGTAGGGGATGTCGCGCGGCGAGGTACTCACCCGGGCCTTCACCGACGTCGACACCACCCCACACTCAGGGCATGCCGCCGGGTCGGGTCCTAAAGCCGGTGTAAAAGGGGCCGGGCGTAGGTTCTGCTTTGAGACCGCCAAGTCATCGAAGTGAAAGGACCTACGCCCGTGCCTGCACGAGTATCGCCGACCGATCGTGTTCGCGCCAAGATCGACGAATTGTTGGGCCTCGGATCGTGAGTTGCCCGAGATCCTTGAGGGAGGTGGCCTGGCTGGGTGCGCAGTTACTGATGCAGGCCGCGCTGGAGGCCGAGGTAACCGAGTTCTTGGGCAGCGATCGCTACCAACGGTGCGCCACCGCGCCGGATGCGCAGCCCGGGGCGCGCAATGGCTATCGGCCAGCGACGGTCAAGACCACCGCCGGCCCAGTCACCCTGGAGCGGCCCAAGCTGCGCGGCACGATGGTCGCATTCGCCTCGCGCTTGTTCGGCAAGCACGTCACCAAGACCAATACGCTGGAATCGTTGGTGATCGCCTCGTTCGTACGCGGGCTGTCGGTGCGTGATGTGGAGGCTACCTGGCCGATGTGCTCGGTGATCAGGCCGCGATCTCGAAATCGACTGTGGCGCAGGTATGCCAAGCGATCAAGACCGAGTACGACACTTGGGCGCGGCGCCTCCTGGGCGATGTCGTGCTCGATTACCTGTTCCTGGAGCCTCGTTTTTCCGGATGCATCCCGGCTCGCCGGCCGAGCCGATCCTGGCCGCATGGGGTATTACCACCGCGGGCAAGCCCGTCTTTGTGGGCCTGGCCCCTGGCGTAGTGGAGTCCACCGACGCCTGGGCCGGTTTGCTGACCGATCTCACCGACCGGCGATTAGCATGCCCGCTGCTGGTCGTCTCCGACGGTGCCCGCGGCCTGATCGCCGCGATCGAGCAGATCTTCCCGACCGCGCTGCGTCAATGCTGCCTGATCCACCGGCTGCGTCACGTGCTCGACGGTGGCATCACCGTTACAACCCGTCAATAAGGAATGGATTTCAGAATTTCCCTCGTGGTGGCTCGGCCGGCCGCTACGATGACCGCGTTCATGATGGTGAAGATGGATCGTCACGCGCGCGAGAGCATGTCCCGAGTCGCGTGGAATTTTGGTGACGATCCACGGTGAACTTCTATGCGGCGGCACCGACAGTGGCGGTGTCGGGATTGGCGTGTCGGCGCAGGGCGTCGACGAGCTGGGGAATCTGCTTGTAGCCCTTGATGCGGCGGAAGGACCGTTCGGCGTTGAGCATGCCGGCCGCGGTCCAGCGCAGCACCATCTGCCCGTCGCGCCAGCGGGTGATGTTACGGTTGGTCGTTCGTGCTATCGAGATCATCGACTCGACCGGGTTGGAGGTGGTCAGTGTTTTGGCGAGGCGACCGTCGATGCCGAGCCGTGCGACCGTGAACATCTCTTCCAGCCCCTCGCGTAGCGACGAGGCCGCGCTCAGGTCGCGGGCCATCAGCTCGGCCAGCGCGGTCTCGGTCTGTTTGACGAACCGGCGCGAAATCGCCGAGCGGCTAGTCGATTTCGCCTCCTTGTCGACCACGGTGCCGACCGGCTCGCCGACCCGCGCATGCCGGCGGGTGGCCACCCCGGCCAGCATCCGCTCCATCACCACCCGCGTCAGCGCGTCCTCGGCAGCGAAGTGGCTGTAGCTGGCCAGCGGCACCTCGTGCCCACCCAGCGTGCGCGCCCCGCCGATCTACCGCCACCCGGCGCCCGCCCAGCGTGACCGAGCCGCGCCCGCTGCCATGGCGCACTGCGGCCCGGTTCGGATCATGCTTGCCTTTCGGTCCGGCCACCTCAGCAATCTCGGCCTCGAACAGTGCCTGCATCACCGCCATCCCGGCGGCCACGCTCATCGCCAGCAGCCCCTCTCGCGCCGCGCCAGCGATATCGGTCATCGCCAGTGCGATCTCCTCCGGCAGATCAGGCAACACCACGGCATCGGCCGTGTCGGCAACGCGAATAGTAGGTACGGTTTTCATGGCGGTCCCTTCCTTCGTGGGTGTTCTTGGTCGTTCACCCGAAGACCTACCATCAGGCAGGCCTCAGGTGAGGGACCGCCACCTCAAATTCCACGAAGACCGGGACAACCTCCGCGCGCGACGTTCAGGCGCTTCCAAGCGGATAGCACGGAGAGGCTCTACGCGTTCGGAGTTGCCTGACGCACTGTTACCTTGCGCAGTGGCTTTATGTTTTGGGTTAGAATTTCGGGGTGTCGATACGCTTGGGTGCCGTGGGGCGGCTACTACCGGAGTTGACGGGAGATGCCCGAGCTGACCGCTGGCGCGAGCATCGAGCTGCTGTACGGGCGGAGCTGATAGAAGCGACGCTTCGCGCGGTCGACGAGTACGGGCCTGACCTGTCCATCGACGATGTCGTAAAGACTGCGGGGATCCCCAGGCCCAAGCTGTATCGATTCTTCGCGGATAAGGACGCCTTATTCGTCGCGGTCGGCCAGCGAGTGCAGGAGATGATCATCGAGCAAGTCGTGCCGCAGTTTGATGCTGCCACCACGGCGCTGGAGCTGGTCAGCTCAGCGGTGGCCGCGTACGTCGAGCTCGTGGATAAGCGGCCTAATCTTTTTCGTTTCCTGGTGAATTCCCACTTCAGGGACGGGCGTTCGCCCGCCGATTTGATCGAGGGCGGCAGGCCGCTCTCGGACGCTACGGTGGATGTTTGGTCAGCCGCTATCGAGGCGCGTGGTGGCGAGGGCGCCAACTTTGAATATGTTGTGGATGCTGCCCTAGGAGCGGCGGGACTTGGTGTGCTGCGCTGGCTGAATTCCCCGACCGTCAGCAAGGATGCGCTTGTCGAAGAGTTGACCGCTTTTTTGTGGGGCGCCTTTTCGGCAATTGCGGAAGTGCGCGGGGTGCACCTCACTCCTGACACGAAGCTAGAGTCAGCGGCTAAGGCAAATTGAGCGATCGCTTTCCCAGTTCAGGCGGCGGGCGGCGCCGATATGCTGAACCTGAAATGTGGAGGCACGCACTGTGAAGAGTGGATATGCCAGAGACACGGAGATGTTCGATCGGGAGTATCGCGAGGGGATCGTCCGGCATTCGGCGAGCCGGTCGCCAAGCCCCAGCTAACCCGAGATCTCGGGATCATACTGGCACCTGGGCGAGTGGGTTGCCAAGGACCGCCCTGAACACGAAGGTACACAAGGCCTGTCCACAAGCGATATCTCGGTGCATATCGTCATAGGGGCTATTGAATTTTAACGGGCAGTTGTGATTTCGGTCTCATAGCGGCTCTTCGATTTTGACCGGGCAATCAGCATGGAGTCTGGGTTGCGGCCCGCTGTTTGCGGGTGCAGTGGAATCGTATCCGGCGGGCCGAGTGCTCTCGATTCCGGAATCCGCAGCTGACACGCTTGACCTGTTTGGCCAGCGGTTGTAGCCCTCGGTGCGGGCGTTGGTGATGCCGGTCTGCACGAACGCGTTAATCTCGGGCCACCAGTCGTCGACGGTGACGGCGAGGGTGAGCAGTTCGGGGATCTGGGAGTCGACGCATCAGGTGAGGAATCGGTGCAGTCGGTGCCGGGTCAGGTGGGGGTCGCCGCCGAGACGAACGGTTGCCAGCAGGGTCCGCAATTCTTCCTTGGCGATCCAGGCGGTCAGGATCTGCGCGCTCGTGTCCTCGGCCTGGATCTGGTTCCACATCTTCGCAAAGCTCTTCTTCGACAAGCGTTCCCGACCACGTAGCAGGCGGCGCCGGTTCGCCCACTCCGGGTCGATCTTGCGGCCGCGGCGCTCGCGCAGGTCCCAGGTGATGCGGCGGCGGACCTTGGTCAGTGCGTCGTTGGCCAATTTCACCAGGTGGAAGTGGTCGACCACCAGGGTGGCGTTGGGCAACAGCCCCGGCGTGCGGGCCGCGGAGGCGTAGGCGGCGGCTGGGTCGATCGCCACGTACTCGATGCCCTCGCGGAAAGGCACGCTGCGCTCGGACAGCCACGCGATCACCGTGGCACCGGTGCGGCCCTCGCGCTGCCCGAGCAGGCCCTGGGAGCCGGCCAGGTCGACGAAGCCGGTGTCCCAGGGGTCGACCCGCACCCAGCGGCCGGTCTCGGTGCAGTGCTCCCAGCGGGGCTTACCGCGGCGGGTCTCGTCGATGCCCAGCACCCGGGTGGGTTTCGGCTCGCCCAGTAGCTCCTCGGCGTGGGCGAGAAGGCGCGGTGCGCGGTCGGCCACCACACGCCGTGCGCGATCGCGACCTCGGTCACCGACCGGGCGGCCTCCCCGATCGCCGCGCCGATCTGGGTGCGCAACCGCCGGGTGGTCCGCGCCCGCGCCGGGATCTGCGCGATCGCCTCGGTGAACGAGCCGCGCTCGCAGTAGTCCTCCCGGCATCGCCAGCGGGTCTTGTGCCACCGCATCATGATTCGACCCTTGCCGTACGGGATGTCCCGCGGCGACGTCGTCACCCGGCCCTTGAGCGAGGTGGAGAACACCCCACACGACGGACACGCCGCCCCCTCCTCCTCGGCAGTCGCCACATGCACCACACGCAGCGACCGTCACCAGACTGCATGCCGGGATTGGCTATGTGACCCCCAACGACGAACACGAAGGTCGAGGTGATGTCATCCGACAAAACCGTCGCGACGGACTCGCACGAGCACGCGAGAACCGCATCGCATACCGTCGAAACCGCGACGGTGCAGACCATAGAGAAAACCAATGAGCACGACCCGCCGTGGCTGGGTATTTACAACCGCGAACGGCTCATTAACTCAAACACACCTCACTGCGCCACGAAACCCACACCTCAGTCCATCGGCTCAACGCCGACTTCCGTGCCTACATCGACATCTTGGAACGACGACCCTCGCCCATACGTCTGGACCAAGGCCACCGACCAAATCTTGACCAGCATCGGCAACTACTGGACCAAAATTAATGACCCAGGACACTAATGCGCTTGCTTTTCTTCCGCAGGCTGCTCCGGATGCCGAGGCGACGCCGCCCCCCCGCCTTGACGACAAGTGCTAGTGCGGCCGCGCCCGGCACAAGGTAACGGCGCCACCCTAGCGCCTCCACGATCATTGCTACCGAGGCCGTACCCAAGACAAGTACTACAACGCCCGAACGGCGAATAGAGTCTAATCCCATGGCCAACAACTATAGCGTTCGTCGCGACCGTCTGGAAAGCAGGCCATGGGGGGACTGTGGATCTCACGGTGTTTTCGGCCTGACACGCTGAAGAATCACGCGATGACCTTCAATCATTCGGCCACACCTTGTCAGCGGCACGTGAAAACTGACCCCGCCGTGATCATGGCTTGGGCGACGACATCAGCGCTGCGGCCCTGAGGTAGATGCAGCAGCTGCACAAACCCGGTGCTGCGTTCAACGAGGGTGCCGATCTGGGAGGCCTGATTTTTGCCGATGATCAGATCGCCTTCCCAGTGCCCGGGCACGGCGCGGTCCGCGGCTTCGGCGGGCCGCTCGCTGATGTTGACCATGCCCGGGATATGGCGGTGCTCGGTGTTGGTGCGCCGGCCCGTGGGTTTGCGCAACGCCCGCCCGATGCGCAAGCACGTGGCCAGTTCCCGACGTAGTTCACCACGTCCTTGTACGTAAACCGCCTTGTAGATGGTCTCGTGGGACACCTGCATCTCCGGGCGGTCGGGATAGGTTTTGGCCAACGCCCCCGCGATCTGCTCGGGGCTGTACTTCTTGACCAACAACGCTTCCACTTCGGCGCGAAGCCTGTTGCAGCGCTTCAGCTTGCCCGTCTTGGGTCGACGAGCCCGCTCCTCGCTGCGGGCCAGGGCGATGCTGGCCCGATAACCCGACTTGGCGTCCCACCCGCCGCGATTGCCGCCAAACCGGTGCAGGGCTCGATAGCGGCCCATAGCTCCATGACATCGGCCATTGCCGTCAATCTCGCGCATGATCGTCGAGGGTGAGCGCCCTAACCGCCGAGCGATGGACCGAATCGACTCCCCTTGAGCAGTGCCAATCATGATCTCCTCGCGCTCGGCCATCGACAATCGTGGCCGAACCTGCCCCTTGGGACTGCTGAACCGCGGGTTCACCCCACCGAATCTGCGGAACCACATTTCGAAGTCTGAATGTTGCGAAGCATTCAGGCGAACGAAGGGACCGGGGGCCGTGTCTGACGGTACGACATTGTTGTTCGGGTTGCCCGGTGTGCGGGTCGAGCGTGTCGAGCGTTCAACTGACGGGATGCGTGTGGTGCATGTGGCGACTGCCGAGGAGGAGGGGGCGGCGTGTCCGTCGTGTGGGGTGTTCTCCACCTCGCTCAAGGGCCGGGTGACGACGTCGCCGCGGGACATCCCGTACGGCAAGGGTCGAATCATGATGCGGTGGCACAAGACCCGCTGGCGATGCCGGGAGGACTACTGCGAGCGCGGCTCGTTCACCGAGGCGATCGCGCAGATCCCGGCGCGGGCGCGGACCACCCGGCGGTTGCGCACCCAGATCGGCGCGGCGATCGGGGAGGCCGCCCGGTCGGTGACCGAGGTCGCGATCGCGCACGGCGTGTGGTGGCCGACCGCGCACCGCGCCTTCTCGCCCACGCCGAGGAGCTACTGGGCGAGCCGAAACCCACCCGGGTGCTGGGCATCGACGAGACCCGCCGCGGTAAGCCCCGCTGGGAGCACTGCACCGAGACCGGCCGCTGGGTGCGGGTCGACCCCTGGGACACCGGCTTCGTCGACCTGGCCGGCTCCCAGGGCCTGCTCGGGCAGCGCGAGGGCCGCACCGGTGCCACGGTGATCGCGTGGCTGTCCGAGCGCAGCGTGCCTTTCCGCGAGGGCATCGAGTACGTGGCGATCGACCCAGCCGCCGCCTACGCCTCCGCGGCCCGCACGCCGGGGCTGTTGCCCAACGCCACCCTGGTGGTCGACCACTTCCACCTGGTGAAATTGGCCAACGACGCACTGACCAAGGTCCGCCGCCGCATCACCTGGGACCTGCGCGAGCGCCGCGGCCGCAAGATCGACCCGGAGTGGGCGAACCGGCGCCGCCTGCTACGTGGTCGGGAACGCTTGTCGAAGAAGAGCTTTGCGAAGATGTGGAACCAGATCCAGGCCGAGGACACGAGCGCGCAGATCCTGACCGCCTGGATCGCCAAGGAAGAATTGCGGACCCTGCTGGCAACCGTTCGTCTCGGCGGCGACCCCCACCTGACCCGGCACCGACTGCACCGATTCCTCACCTGATGCGTCGACTCCCAGATCCCCGAACTGCTCACCCTCGCCGTCACCGTCGACGACTGGTGGCCCGAGATTAACGCGTTCGTGCAGACCGGCATCACCAACGCCCGCACCGAGGGCTACAACCGCTGGCCAAACAGGTCAAGCGTGTCAGCTGCGGATTCCGGAATCGAGAGCACTCGGCCCGCCGGATACGATTCCACTGCACCCGCAAACAGCGGGCCGCAACCCAGACTCCATGCTGATTGCCCGGTCAAAATCGAAGAGCCCGCAAAGGGTTCCTGCAGGGCTTACAACGCGCATGTCGCGGTTGACCGGCGATCAACTCATCGTTGCGGTGCACGTTGGCCAGTCGACCAACGACCAGGCTTGCTTTCTGCCGATGATGCGCGCCGCGCAGGACGCTGCCGCGAGCATGCACACCACCAGCGGCAACAGTGATCACGTGATCGGCACCGTGCTGGCCGGCGCCGGATACAACAGCGACGCGAATCTGGCTGCGCCGGGCCCCGATCGGCTCATCGCGCTGGGCAAAGAACGCGACCAGGCCCGCGCCGCGACCGAGACGCCCACCAAAGGGCCGCCACCCGTGGATGCAACCCCGCGCGAGGCGAACCGGCACCGACTGCGCACCCCGGAAGGCCGAAAGTTGTACAAGCGGCGCGGCGCGACCGTCGAGCCCGGCATCGGCAACCTCAAAAAGATCATCGATCGGTTCTCCCGCCGCGGCCTGACCAACGCAACCAGCGAACTGCACCTGGCCGCCACCGCGTTCAACCTCATGAAGATCCACCGTGCGGCCCCGGCAGCCTGACCAGCCCCAAGCCGCAGCCCCCGAGAATTGACATCGCGCCACGGCAACTCCAGCCCCTACGACACGCGATTCTGCGACAGGCTCCATAATCGAAGAGCCTTCATATAGGCGAAATGGGCGCTGATCTCCCCGGTGGTCACCCCACGCGCATACAGCGACAGCACCACCTCATCGACATCGGTCAGGCGGCGTTGGCGCTTCTTGACGATCTGGGGCTCAAAGCTGCCGACACGATCGCGCGGTACGTCAATCGCGACGGCACTACACGCGCATCAGTAAGCACCGTTTTGGAGCGAACTCCGTTGCGGGAATTGCCACTTCCACGGCCCTCAGGAGCATGCCTGTCATAGCCCGGGTGCTCGCAGAGTTCCTTATCGAGGACGGTTTCGATCACCGTCTTGGTGATCGCTTGAGCAGCCCGTCCGGGCCGGTCAGCGCCACCCCAGCATCGCGGGCCTGGTGCGCCAACTCGCGGGCGACTTCCAACTCGTCGACGTCACGACATTCAGGGATCTCGATCACCGCCGTAGCGGCCTGTTCCTCAGCATTCTGCGATGGCGTCACAGCCACGACAGTCTCCGTCATCAAGCGACCTTTCCGCCCCCGACACACCGGGGGCCGTCAGGCCGCTTACACCGTTATTGCGACACTTCCCGCGGGTCACCCGGCGGCCGCCGCGTTGAGCAGATGGGCGGAGAGATCGGCGGGATGTCTGCTCGGTGGCCGAGTCGCCGAAGCTTACGGAATTGTCATGCCACCGCCCGGGCATCGCGCTTCCGACGCCCGCGTCTCCCCAGCGAGCGAGCGGGACATTGGATTTTTAGCGCTTCACGTCTACGTCTACATCCGATACTATCGGTACCAGAAACCGTGTGTTCGAGGAAGGGGTATCTTGTTGTGACGAGCGACCACATAGTTCAAGGGGCAGTGACCACTGCGAGTGCGGTGAGTGAAGGGTCTCGGTATCCGAGGACGCGGCGGATACGTTTCCCGTTTGGGGAGGGCAGCAAGTATTTCTTCGATGACGACATTGCATTCAGCCACCTCTGGGCGAACTTGTCGGGGTCGTTCCCGCCGGGGGAGGAGTTGTTCATTCGGTCGGTGCGCCGGTTTGCCGATGAGATCAGCGATCCTGTGTTGAAGAAGCGGGTGGCCGGGTTTATCGGTCAGGAATCGGTGCATGGCCAGCAGCATCGGGCGCTCAATGACAAGCTCGTTGACATGGGGTATCCGATTGCGTGGTGGGATTCAGAAAAGTTTGTTGATTGGGTGAAACGCATCGAGGAGGTGCTGCCCGCCCGGATACCGCTGGCGGTGACAGCAGCCGCAGAACACTTCACCGCCGTACTTGCTGAGCGGCTGCTCGGCGATGAAGACTTCCGGGCGATCCCCGGCGATGCGGAGGTGTGGAACCTCCTGAAGTGGCATGCGCTGGAGGAACTTGAGCACAAGTCGGTTGCCTTTGATGTATTCCGCTCGGTGGGGGGCACCGAGCGGGTGCGTCGACGTGTGATGGCGGTAATGATCCCCCTTCTGCTCCTCCTCATCAGTGGCACGCTGGCGTATTCAGTGGCGCGGGATCCCGAAGCGTGCCGTCAGCCAGTGCGACTGGTGCGTGAGACCTATCGGCTCTACCGCGGTCCTATATTTCGGGGTTTGATCCCAGAGCTCAGGCAATACCTGCGACGGGGATTTCATCCCGACGACATCGATACCAACGCGTTGCTGGAGCAATGGCAAGAGGAACTCTTCGGCACTGAGGGCGCCCTGGTCGGCTACCTGAAGTGACCGAATTTCACCGATACTGTCGCCAAGATAAGGAGCAAGAAGTCTTATGTCCGAATCCTTTGACGTTGTGGTTGTGGGTGCGGGTATTTCCGGTATCAGTGCTGCGTGGCATCTGCAGGAACGCTGTCCCAACAAGAGTTATGTAGTTCTAGAGCGCAGAGCTGATCTGGGCGGTACATGGGACCTGTTCAAGTATCCGGGCATCCGATCGGACTCCGACATGTGCACCTTCGGGTTCCGCTTCAAGCCGTGGCACTCGCCGCGCTTTACCGTTGATGGAGCCACGATCAAGGATTATCTCTGGGAAGCTGCTGCCGAGAGCGGCATCGACAGCCACATCCGGTTTGGTAGCCAGGTATTGTCTGCGGACTGGTCGGACGCCGACAGGCGCTGGACAATCAGGGTGGCTGGGGACAGCGAAAAGACGACTGAGATCACGGCCGCGTTCCTGTTTGCGTGCACCGGCTACTACGACTACGACCAGGGGTATCGTCCAGAATTCCGGGGCGAGAAGGATTTCGAAGGAATTATTATTCACCCGCAGAACTGGCCCGAAGACCTCGATTATGCGGGTAAGAACATCATCGTGATCGGCAGCGGTGCTACCGCAGTGACCCTTATTCCGTCCCTCGTGGATTCAGGCGCTGGCCAGGTAACGATGCTGCAGCGTTCGCCGACTTACATTGGATCGCTGCCAAACATCGACCCCATCGCCGTGCAGCTCATCAAGTGGTTACCGACCAGGAGCGCGGACTTCGTCAACCGCTGGAAGAACATCCTGTTAGCTGTGGCGCAGTACAGACTAGCACGTCGCTTTCCCCGTTCTATGCGAAAAGCGCTGATCGCTTGGGCTAAGCACCAGCTGCCCGCAGGCTATGACGTGCATAAGCATTTCGGGCCGAAGTACAATCCGTGGGATGAACGGATATGCCTGGCCCCTAACGGCGACCTGTTTAAGGCCATTCGGGACGAGAAGGCCGATGTAGTCACTGATACTATCGACCACATCACCAAGACCGGGATCAAGCTTTCATCGGGTCAGGAGTTGACGGCCGACATCATTGTCGCCGCAACCGGTTTGAACATGCGGTTATTCGGCGGCGCCGAGATTACCCATAACGGCCAGGTCGTCGATGTCGCCAAGTCGATGACCTATAAGGCCATGATGCTATCCGACGTTCCGAGCATGGCGTTTACTATCGGTTACATCAACGCGTCCTGGACACTGAAAGCAGACCTGGTGTCTGAATACGTCTGTCGCTTACTGAACTACATGGATGCGCACGGCTACGACACCGTCGTAGCTCCCCGCCCTGGCGAGGATGTCGAGGAACTGCCGTTCACGGATTTCGCGCCCGGCTACTTCCAACGCGCGATGGATCAACTGCCTAAGTCTGGATCCCGCGGTCCTTGGAAAGCAAAGCAGAATTACCTCTTCGATGTCCGTCAAATACGCCGCGGCAAGATCGATGACGGTCTGCGCTTCACGGCCAAAGTATCCCGGCCGGCAACTCTGCCGGCCTCGACATCACACCCAAGCACTTCCGAAACGGCTTCTGGCTCAAACCGAGGCAACGGTGAGCACCGCACAAATCCGCTCATCGCCGGATAATCCAACGCGCAAGCCAACTCTCTCACGGTGTCGGCTCCGGGGGAGTGTCGCAATAACGGTGTAAGTGGTCTGCCGGCCCCCTTGAACGCCCGCTACCGCCGCGCCGTGCGGAGGTCGCGTCCGAAACTTGGTGTAAAAGCACGGGCCGGTTTGCGGCTTCGTCGTCAGCATACGGGCGGGGGAACTCGGGCGGCAGTCGCACCACCGGGCGGCTGGCCCCTGATGGGGTCATGGGTAGCGAGGAGCGGGTCCCGCTCCGGATGCTTTGGCGGGCCCGGGCCGACCACTGTAAGGCCGAGAGATGTTCAGCCGTAGAGGGTTTGGGCGGCTTCGGTCAGTGCGTTAAACGCGGCGTCGAGGCGGTCTTGGCGGCGCGGGTTGGGTTCGTGGTTGGCTTCGGCGGCCACGAATCCGATCAGCTCCTCGAGGTCGTCTGCACTGGTCAGCAAGGCGGCGCCGTCGGGGTGGGCGCGGATGCCAAACACCAGTCGCTCACAGTCGGGGTCGAGCAACACCAGGTCGCGTAATAGGGCGGCGGTCTTGTCGCTGACGATGACCTCGTCGACGTCGCCGGCAAGGCTGAGCCGGCGGCGGCGCAGGTCGTATGGGGAGTCTGCCCAGTTGCTGATCACCCCCTCGTCGTCGCAGACGCTGCACCACCATCGGATGGGCGCGGACGCCTCGGCCGCCACGATGGCGATGGTCATCCGGCCGGGGCAGCGCTTGTGGGCCGGTCGGCGCCGACACGGCAACGCCGACACCCACGGATCACCGACCTCGCCGGCGGTGCCTGCCCGGACAATGTCGCCCAAGTGCTGCGCGAGGCGCCGCGCGGGACCCGAAGCGTCGTGCGGCATGTCGAGGAAGTGAGCCAGATCAGCGACCGACACGTCGCCAAACTGTACCGGCGCCAAGCCACGGCGTTCTTGCGTCCCGAGCGTCGGTGGCTTTGCCTACGATCATGACTCGTGATGCTGCGATGCACTGCCAAGGTGTTGGCGCTGCTGGGGGTTTCTGAGCCGGCCATCGGCCAAGCCTGCGCGACCGACTGGTATGCCCACCTGGTCTGGATCGACCGACGCAAATGCCTGCTGGTGACCCACGCCGGCACCTTGTTCTCGGTGTTCATGCCGAATGTCACCGCCGCCGGGCTGCGCCCGATCGGCCCGCCCGTCGTGGCGGCGATCCGGGCCGCGCTGCAAGCCGAACACCTGCCCGTCGATACGCTCGGCGAACTCGATGCCTGGCAGGTGGCCGTGGCCAAGACCGCCGACCGCCGCATCCTGGGCACCATCAACGATCTAGCGTTCACCATCGAACACGTCATCGCCACCACTGGCGGATTGGCCCGCTGCGACATCAATGCACTGCACCACGATCTGCACCGCACCATCAACAGCATCACCGGCTACATCCCACCGATCGACCTGGTCACCACCAGCCGTCAAGGTCAGCGGTGACAACTGTCCTCCTGCCTGAGGACGTAGCGGCGTGGCGACCCGAGGTCGCTACGCGGTGGCTGAGATGGGATCGGTTTGGTCGGTGTCGCCACTCGTGGCGGAGGGCGGCGGCCGCAGTTCACGGGGTGGTCAAGCAGTGATCGGCGTAGGTCTTGCAGCAATCGGGTGCCCACCGGTGTCATGCTCAGGCCGCGCCAACCGGCCGAGGCGCGATCCAGTACGGCCCACACCAGGCTGATGGCGCTGGTCTCGCCGGGGAATCGGCCAATGACCTTGGTCCGTCGCTTGGTCTCCCCAGAGGAGCGCTCAATAAGATTCGAATGTCGAACGCGCCCATGGTGTTCGACCGGGAACCGCAGATAGGCCGTCAGCCCTGCTTTGTCGGTAAGCAGGATCCGCATAGCCGCCGGGTAGAGGTCGGCGTATTTGGCGGCGAACGCCTCGATCCGCTTGTCGACGATCTCAACGAGCCGAGGCCCCGGTTCAACCGTCAGATCGGTGGTGTCGAAAATTGCCCAGTAGCCGTCGCGGACCTCGGCTTGCACCCCGGTGGGAATCTTGGCGAGCACGTTTCGGAGTCGATGAATAAGACATCTCTGGCGCAACGCTTCTGGGTAGATGTGTTCGATGGCCGCGATCAAGCCCTTGGCGCCGTCAGAGACGACCAGCAGCGGAGTGCCAAGGCCGCGCTCGCGCAGATCGGTCAGGAAATCGGCCCACGCATCGGTCGACTCGCCGGTCCCAGGTGACAACCCGACGAACACGGGCTTGCCCTCGGTGGTGATGCCCCAGGCGGCCAAAACCGGCTCGGCCGGCGATCCAGGATGCATCCGAAAGAACGAGGCGTCCAAAAACAGATAGTCCAGCACGATCTCATCGAGTCGCCGGCGCGCCCACGCCTGATACTCGGCTCGGATCGCCTTACAGACTTCCGAGACCGTCGACTTGGAGATCGCGGCCTGATCGCCGAGCGCTTCGGCAAGGGTGGCCCGAGGTGCCCATCCGACCGCGGAGCTGGAGGTTCGTTCGGCGCCGCATCCACGCCCGGGCCCCCGCAACGAGGCGGTGTCGTCTGGGTCGCGCCCCGGCCGCTCGGAGAGCTCGGGACCGTTTTCACCGGTTGCAGTTCGCCAAGCCACAGCGCGCCGGCCTCCTTTCTGAGTTCATTGCGATCCCGAGATGAGGCCGATGCACGTGGCAGTCAGCAAGCGGGCGAGGGCGGATGCGAAGTCCAGATTCCACTCGGGGGGAACCACTTCCGGCTCCTCGGCATAGGCATCGGTGAGGCGCTCTGGCCGGTTGGCGACCTACCACAGCGTGGCCGCCGCGAGTGCGCAGCCAACAGCATATCCAGTGATCCCGAACGGCCGAGCGCAGGCAACGAGCTCCCGATTGCGTCGGCGGGAGATAGCGTCGCGGCGGTGCTGATACGCTTGACCTCGATCACCCGTTCCGCGTCCACCCCTGCTGCGACCGGCGTCTTTGTCCGCGCCGCACTTGAAGCCCTGCGCTACTGGCCGCTCTAATGTTCCACGACCTGCGCGATGGGCGAATTATGCGCTGTTCTTTTCCGGCACGGTGGTGAAATGACAGATAAACGCCGCCACCTCCTCAACCGCGCGAAGCGCATCTGGGTTGACGTCGAAACTCAGCTGGAACATGTGCATCGCCTTGTGCCACTGCTGCACCCACACCAGTACGCCGTGAGCCCGCAGCCGCTCGGTTAGTGTGAGGGTGTCATTGAGCAGCATCTCGTGGGTGCCAACCTGGAGCAAAAATGGGCCAAGGCCATGCAGATCGGCCTCCGACGGCATCACTGGCGCAGCCCGAGTGCCGTTGGCAGTGCCGAATACGTCATAGAGGAACTTCACCGTCATGAACGGAAACATCACGTCGCGATGCTCTTTTAGGGCCCGGAACTTCAACCCCATATCCGACGACGTCAGCGGTGACATCAACGCCTGACCCGCAGGCACTGGCAGCCCGCTGTCGCGGGCGGCCAGTGCGGTACCGGCAGCCAGCATGCCACCGGCCGAATCTCCTGCTAGCACAATGTGATCCGCTGAAAAGCCGAGCGACATAACGTAGCGATAGGCGTCGAGCCCGTCGGACACGGCATCCTCAAGGCGGGCCAGCGGGGCCAGCCGGTAACCGACATTCAACACGCGCGCGCCGGTCTCCTGCGAGAGCTTACCGACAAACCGCCGGTGCGAATTGAGACCCAAAGTCACCAGCGCCGAGCCGTGGAAGTAGACGATAACCCGGTTCGAGTGGCGGGCCGTCGGGAATACCACCCACTCGGCCGGACACTGCGGCAACGCGACGGGGGTCACCTGAGTTCCCGCCGGTGGCGGCACTACGCGCAGCGGTTTGTCGATGACGTCAAGGCGTGCACGCTGCAACAGGTGAGGACTGAAACGGTTGATGACTATGCCGATGACGGTCAAGGTAGCGAGCACTGGGCGCACGAAGATAGCCGTCAATAACGCCAGTAGGCGCGACTGCCAGCAGATGGAGCCGAAGTGGGCGCTCGCGGGCCGATCCCGCCAATCAGACGAATTCACGGGGCCAAAGGTATCAGGTACCACACGTATTAGATACTATCTGTTTGGGATCAAACAGCGTCCGCAGGGTACTAAACTAAGCCTCGATCCACGGATCAATTGAGTCCAGTGGGGGTGTCGAAACGATGAAAGTGCCCTCTGAGCTGGGATGATTGTTGTTCCTTACGCATCAATCGGTCCCAGTTCAGAAAGGCACTGCCGGTGCAAGTGTCGCACCGCTTCACCCCGGAGTCGGCGGTGTTCGACGATGACAACCTCGTGTCGTGTGCTGGGCTGGTGCCCGTGATGACGCTGGCTGCCCAGACCGGCCTGGTCGAAATGCTGGCTGAGAAGGTGCACATCGCCGAGACGAGGATCAAGTCGGGAGCGGCCAATCCGGCACCGAAGTTGGGCCACGCTGATCGCGGGGATGTGCGCCGGCGCGGACAGCATCGACGATGCTGACGTCGTGCGTAGCGGTGGTATGAAGACGATGTTCGGTGGTGTCGTTCTCGCCCGCGATCAGCAGGGACGCTTTGACCAAGATCGGGCGGGAGGTGCGGTCCTGGCGACTGCACCGCCGCCTCGGTCACTCCTTTGGTGATCTCGCACGGTGGATCAACCCCATCGTGCGGGGCTGGATGCAGTATTACGGGGCCTTTATGAGGTCGGCGCTGTATCCTCTTCTGACGCGCATCAACGCCTACCTGATGCGTTGGGTCCGCAAGAAATACCGCCGGTTCAAGGGACGACGCGATGTCCACCAAGCATGGCAGCGGGTCGCCGAGGCGTACCCGCGGTACTTTGCGCACTGGGCCTGGACCACCGCCGTGCCTGCCGTCTGGTGATCAAGATGACAGGAGCCGTATCACATACGCCTTGGCGAACTTCGCGGTGATCTCGGTACGAGACGACATCGACAGCCCACTTCCATGCCTGGCGAGGATCACCGTTTGGCGGGCATTTCTACGTGATGCATCAAGTCAAGATGCCCAATCTGAGGCTTGCGCGCCCTGTCGTCTTGGAGTAGCGTCACGCCCGACACCCTATACCGTCGGTATCTGAAACTGGATGTTCGGGAAAGGACAGCCTGTGTCATGATCGACGGACACAGGATAGATAAGGGTGCAGTGACCACTGCGAGTGCGGTGAGTGAAGGGTCTCGGTATCCGAGGACGCGGCGGATACGTTTCCCGTTTGGGGAGGGCAGCAAGTATTTCTTCGATGACGACATTGCATTCAGCCACCTCTGGGCGAACTTGTCGGGGTCGTTCCCGCCGGGGGAGGAGTTGTTCATTCGGTCGGTGCGCCGGTTTGCCGATGAGATCAGCGATCCTGTGTTGAAGAAGCGGGTGGCCGGGTTTATCGGTCAGGAATCGGTGCATGGCCAGCAGCATCGGGCGCTCAATGACAAGCTCGTTGACATGGGGTATCCGATTGCGTGGTGGGATTCAGAAAAGTTTGTTGATTGGGTGAAACGCATCGAGGAGGTGCTGCCCGCCCGGATACCGCTGGCGGTGACAGCAGCCGCAGAACACTTCACCGTGCGTTCGCGACCCCGTGGATGACTCGATGACGACGGCCAGAGTAATTCTCGTCGAAGGCGTCCGGGATAAGACCTTGTCCAGCGCTGGGAGCTGTTGGCGTGTTTTCGCAGATGCAATTTCAGTTCGACAAAAGGCCGTGCTGAGACGCCATTCCAATGGTTTGAGTTCATCGCCCGAGGTGCGGTTTTTGATGCAGATGTCGATCCTGCCAACCATTGCAGCTTCTTTGTCCCCGGCGGTGCTGAGCGTCTTCACGCTCAACGTGTTGTCGTGCAGGGTCGGCACGACGGCTATCTCTGGCGCGAGCGCTGGGTTGGGCGCTACCACCCAGCTTGGTCTGCTGGTCGCGGTTTCGGCGGTCGCGCTGTACGTTGATCGGCTGTTGCAGCGCGACGCAGGTGGTCCTGTTGTCGAGGGGCATCGGTGACGGCATCCAACGGTTTGTCGGTATACCTTCGTGAACAACTGCGGAAACCGCTGGGGCAGGTGGCCGGCTTCACTCAGATGTGTGTGCTAACCGGTAAGGCGCTCGCGCGTCCGTTCCAATGGCGCGAGTTCATCCTACAGGGCTGGTTTCTACTCGGTGTGTCGTTCCTGCCGACCGTTATGGTCGCAATTCCGCTCACCGTGTTAATCATCTTTACGCTGAATATCTTATTGGCCGAATTTGGGGCCGCTGACGTCTCCGGTGCCGGGGCTGCGCTCGGCGCCGTCACTCAATTGGGCCCCCTTGTGACGGTGCTCGTGGTCGCTGGCGCAGGTTCTACTGCCATTTGTGCGGATTTGGGCGCTAGGACTATTCGCGAGGAGATCGATGCGATGGAGGTGTTGGGCATCGACCCGATTCATCGACTGGTAGTCCCCAGGGTAGTTGCATCGACCATTGTAGCCCTGGTGCTCAATGGCGCGGTGATCGGTATCGGGCTGGTAGGCGGGTTCTTATTCGGTGTGTATATCCAGAATGTTTCGGCCGGCGCATATGTTTCGACTCTAACCCTGATTACCGGATTGCCCGAGGTGCTGATCTCGATTGTGAAAGCCACCGTATTCGGGCTTATTGCGGGGCTGGTGGGTTGCTACCGCGGGTTGACAGCCAGCGGGGGAGCCAAAGGAGTCGGCACAGCAGTCAACGAAACATTGGTTCTTGCGGTGGTCGCATTATTTGCGGTCAACGTGGTGCTGACTACCATCGGTGTGCGGTTCGGAACGGGGCGTTGAGATTGGCTTTCTCGACAGTCGTGCGTTCACGTTACCCACGCACTTGGAGGCTAGGCGCCGGATGGGTCGGCGCTCCTGGCCGTGCGCTCGACGCCTCTGGTGACGTCGCGCTGTTCGTCAGCGAAGTGCTCCGTTACCTCGGGTTCACCCTAAAGAATTACCGAAAGGAAGTCCTGCGCCTGATCGCCGAGATCGGCATGGGCACCGGCGCAATGGCCGCTATCGGCGGCACGGTGGCGATCATCGGCTTTGTGACGCTATCGGCCGGTTCCCTGATTGCGATTCAGGGGTTCGCTTCGCTCGGCAATATCGGCGTCGAGGCTTTCACCGGTTTCTTCGCTGCGCTAGCGAATGTGCGTGTGGTCGCGCCCATCGTAACTGGCACCGCTTTAGCTGCAACCGTGGGGGCCGGTGCTACAGCGCAATTGGGTGCCATGCGGATCAGCGAGGAGATTGATGCGCTCGAAGTAATGGGAATCAAATCAATTTCGTATTTGATATCTGCCCGAGTTATTGGTGCCTTCATCGTCACTATCCCACTGTATTCGGTCGCGGTCCTCCTCTCGTTCTTTTCCGCCCAGCTGGTTACAACCTTGTTTTATTCACAATCAATCGGAACGTATGACCATTACTTCAACACGTTTCTGAGGGTTAATGACTTCTGGTACTCTCTTGCGGAGACGGTCGCCATTTCGGCAGTCGTGATGTTAAACCACTGCTACTACGGATACAACGCCAGCGGTGGTCCGGCTGGAGTCGGCGTGGCCGTCGGCCGATCGATGCGCGCATCGCTAATCGCCATCGTAATGGTCGTGCTAATGGCTTCGCTAGTCATTTACGGTGTCAACCCCAACTTCAATCTCACGGTGTAAATGATTATGGCAAACTCAAGCAAGCGGCGGCTACGGCGACTTATTTCGGTACGAAAGTTTGCGGGGCTGGCGTTGTGGCTCATTACCGCGGTCGTGCTGATCGTCGTCTGGGTGCAGTTCCGGGGTGGCTTCACGCCCAAGATAATTTTAACAGCATTGGCTAGCCGGTCGGGTTTGGTCTTGGATCGGGGGGCGAAAGTCACCTACAATGGGGTGGAGATTGGCCGGGTGGGCCGCATCAGCGAGGTGGAGCGTGACGGACAGCCGGCGGCCAAGCTTTTACTGGAAATTGCGCCAAAATACGCCGGGCTGATCGCGCTAAACGTAAATGCCGAAATTACAGCAACCACGGTGTTTGGCAACAAGTACGTGTCGTTGAGTTCGCCCAAACAACCTGCGGCCCGGAGGGTTACACCGGCTGACGTAATTGTGGTGAACTCGGAGACAACGGAGTTTAACACGTTGTTCGAGACGGTCATGCAGATTTCAGAGAAGGTGGATCCGGTCAAGGTGAACTTGACGCTTTCGGCGGTGGCTGCAGCGTTAAATGGGCAAGGCGATAAATTTGGGGCCTCGATCATCAATGGAAACACCATACTCGATGACATCAACCCGCAGATGCCTCAGATCCGCCATGATATTCAACGGTTGGCGGATTTAGCCGATATCTACGGGAATGCCTCGCCGGATCTTTGGAATGCCCTCGATCACGCAGTGACCACGGCGCGCACCTTCAACCAGCAAAAGAAGGATCTGGACGCCGTACTCCTGGCCGCGATAGGGGTTGGAAACACCGGTGCCGACATCATTGACCAGAGCAAATCGGACCTGCAACGTGCGGTCACCGACCTGGTTCCGGTGACCCAAATGCTTGACACCTACAGCCCGGAGTTTTACTGCCTTTTTCACCATGGCGCTAATGTGCTACCGAAGGTGACGGACGGGGAGAGTGGCAACGGTTACGCGGTAAGGGTAACAGGCACGATCTTGGGAGGAACAAATGCGTACGTGTATCCTGACAACCTGCCGCGAGTGAATGCTCACGGCGGACCGGGCGGGAAACCGGGATGCTGGAAGACCATTACCCGGGATCTCTGGCCTTCTCCGTACTTGGTAACGGATACAGGTTCCAGCCTCGCGCCATACACCCATTTTGGGATTCCACAACCGCAGGCCAGTGAATACGTGTGGGGCCGCCAGTGGGGGGAGAACACGATCAACCCATGAAAACGATCACCGCTACGACAGTGAAGTTTAGTACTGCCGTGTTAGCTTTAATTGCCGTGACGGTCATCATTGTCGTGGTGTTCGCGCAGTTGCGCTTCAACAAGACCTCCAGCTACACGGCTGAATTCAGTACTGCGAGTGGCTTGCGCGCTGGCCAGTTTGTCCGTGCCTTCGGGGTGGAGGTCGGCAAAGTAAGCAGAGTACGGATCTCGGGGGGTGGTCATCGGGTGCGTGTGGACTTCGAAGTAGACCGTTCGCTGCCGCTCTATCAGTCGACGACCGCATCGATTCGCTATGCCGACCTACTCGGGCAGCGCTACGTAGAACTTAAGCGCGGCGACGGTGAAGGGATGGATCGGGTGTTGCCGCCGGGTGGATTTATCCCGCTGTCGCGTACGGAGCCAGCCCTGGATTTAGATGCGCTGATCGGTGGTTTCAAGCCGGTATTTCGCGCGCTCGATCCCGACAAAGTCAATACGATTGCGACCGCGATCGTCACTGTCTTTCAGGGCGAAGGTGGCACAATCAACGATATCTTGGACCAGACGGCGCAACTAACCGCGCAGATCGCTGGACGTGACCAGGCAATCGGCGAAGTCATCTCAAACCTTAACGTCGTGCTAGAGACCACGGTTAAGCATCGCAAGGAATTCGACCAAACGATCGATAACGTCGATAAGTTGATCACCGGGTTGAGCAATCAAGCCGATCCGGTCGCGGCCAGTGTCGCGCACATCGCTAATGTGGCCGGCACGCTGGCGGATCTGTTGTCGGACAATCGGCCGCTGCTTCAGAAGGCCGTTGGCTATGTGCAGAATACCCTTCAACCGGTAATTGACCGGCTCGACTACGTCGACGGAGTGTTACGGGACGCCCCACAAGCGGCGAAGAAAGTCGCGGGTATCGGGGGGCTTTATGGCGACTTCTTCAATTTCTACGCGTGCGACGTCACGCTGAAGGTTGATGGCCTGCAGCCTGGCGGGCCCGTCCGTACGGTGAAGCTTTGGAGTCAACCGACGGGGAGGTGCACTCCGAAGTGAGAACCCTTCAAGCGATCAATCCGTATCGTATGGGGACGATGGGGATCATCGTTGCAGCGATGGTTACCGGAGTGGGCCAAAGTTTCACCAGCGTTCCGATGTTGTTTGCCCAGGCAACCTATTACGGAGAGTTCAAAGACACAGGCGGGCTGAACAAGGGCGATAAAGTTCGCATCGCCGGGGTGAATGTCGGCGAAGTGCAGGGGTTTACGATCAATGGCAACCATGTAGTCATGAAGTTCTCCATTGGATCCAATATAATCGGATCAAAAAGCCGTCTTGCGATCCGTACCGATACCATCCTGGGTAAGAAAGTGCTCGAGATCGATCCTCAAGGCTCCCGAGTGCTCCAACCAAACGCGACACTCCCGCTTGGGCAAACCACTAGCCCGTATCAGATCTACGACGCGTTCTTCGATGTCACGAAGGCGGCTACCGGCTGGGACATCAACACAGTCAAACGCTCCCTGGATGTGTTGTCGCAGACGGTTGAGCAGACCTCCCCACATCTGAGTGCAGCACTGGATGGTGTGGCCAAGTTCTCCGACACGCTCGGGAAACGCGACGAACAAATCCAACGACTGCTTGCTGACGCTAGGAAGGTGGCAAGCATACTCGGTGATCGCAGCAAGCAAATCGATCGAATTTTGGTTAACACGCAGATCATTCTGGCGGCGTTCAACGAGCGCAAGAGTGCCATCGACGGCTTGCTGGGCAATATCGCCACCGTTTCCGCCCAGTTGAAGGGTTTGATCGATGACAACCCGAATCTGCATAAAGTTGTCGAGCAATTGCGGACGATTAGCGATCTGCTACTCAAACACAAAAAAGATCTCGTCGAGTGGGCACCTAACGTAAGTTATTATGCGTCGGCTTTGGCGGAGTCGGTAGCGTCGGGCCCCTACTTTAAGGTGGCTCTGCTTAACCTTGCACCTTTTTGGATGACTCAGCCTTGGGTCGATGCGGCGTTCAAGAAACGTGGGATCGACCCTGAACAATTCTGGCGCAGTGCTGGCCTGCCCGCCTACCAGTTCCCCGATCCTAATGGCACCCGGTTTCCCAACGGCGCACCACCGCCAGCACCGCCGGTAAGTGAGGGCACCCCGGACCACCCAGGACCGGCGGTTCCCCCAGGCTCGTCGTGCGCTTACACCCCCGCAGAGGACGGTTTGCCGCGGCCATGGAACCCGCTTCCCTGCATGGGTATGGGCGCCGGCCCTTTCGGTGGTCCGTCGACGATCGCGCCGTTTGACGTCCAAACGTCACCGCCTGACCCCAACGGGCTGCCACCAACACCCGGTATTCCGATTGCTGGACGACCTGGCGGCCCCCCGCCGAATGTGTTAGGCACTCCGGTGCCGCTTCCCGTAAAGGCTCCGCCAGGCGCGCGTACCGAGAACCTGGCGCCAGCCGGCCCGACATCACCGCCGTCGACCTTCGCGCCAGGACTCGCCCCGGGACAACCATCCCCGCCGGGCCCGGGCCCGCAGCTGCCGGGCCCATTCATCACCCCGGGCGGAACAGGAGGCAGCGGCGCTGCGACGGGAGGCAGCCAGAATTGAGTACTGTTTTCGATATACGCAAAATTCAACTGCCGAAATTTTCGCGAACCGCAATCATCGTTGGGACCTTGGTGATACTACTGGCGTCTATTGCCGCGCTGGCTGCTCCGGATTTCTACCAAAAAATGACCAATAACACGGTGATTGCGTATTTCCCGGAGGCAAACGCGCTGTATATCGGGGACAAAGTCCAGATAATGGGTGTGCGGGTGGGCGCGATCGACAAGATCGAGCCGTCGGGTGACAAGATGAAAGTGACCTTCCACTACGAGAAAAAATACAAAGTGCCCGCTGACGCCTCTGCGGTGATCCTCAATCCCTCGCTGGTCGCCTCGCGCACCATCCAGCTCGAACCGCCCTACGAAGGCGGCCCGTCACTAGGAAATCACGCGGTGATCCCCATCGAGCGAACACAGGTGCCGGTGGAATGGGACCAGTTGCGCAATGGTATCACCGACATTATCTCCAAGCTGGGACCTACGCCCGGGCAGCCCAAGGGGCCTTTCGGCGAAATCATCGAGTCTTTCGCGGACGGCCTGGCCGGCAAAGGCAAACAGATCAACAGCACTTTGACCGGGCTGTCGCAAGCGTTGACCGCGTTAAATGATGGACGGGCTGATTTCTTCGCTGTGCTGCGCAGTATGGCCTTATTCGTCAACGCGCTATATAAAGATGATCAGAATTTCGTCGCTTTAAATAAGGACCTCGCCTTATTTACCAGTTCACTCACCAGCTCAGATCCCGGGCTTGCGAAGGCGCTGCAGCAGGTAGATGATATGCTCCCCGCATTGCGAAAGCTTCTGACGGACAATCGTGATGGGCTCACCCACGACGTCAGCACCCTTGCCGATGTGACCACCGCGCTGGTTCAACCCGAGCCGCTTAATGCGCTTGAAACGGCGCTGCATGTCTTCCCCCATTTCGTCGCCAACGCCCTCGCAATCTATGAGCCAGCGCACGGCGCGCTGACAGGCGAAATAGCCTTGCCAAACTTCGCCAACCCATTGCAGTTCATTTGTAGCGCGATGCAGGCCGGCAGCCGTATGGGATATCAAGACTCCGCCGAACTGTGCGCACAATATTTGACGCCGGTTTTGGATGCGATCAAGTTCAATGGCCCCCCGGCTGGCATCAACCTGTACCAAACTCCTGCTGTACTGCCCAAACATGTCGCCTATTCCGAGCCACGGTTACAGCCTCCGCCGGGGTTCAAGGACACCACGGTCCCCGGGATTTGGGCGCCGGACTCGCCGTTGTCACACGGTAACCACGAGCCCGGCTGGGTCGTAGCGCCCGGTGAGCAAGGCCTCACAGTGGGACCGGCTACCGAAAGCTTGCTTACACCGGACTCGCTGGCTGAGCTGATGGGGGGCCCGGACATGACACCACCGCCATCAAGGTTTCAGACGCCGCCGGGACCGCCCAACGCCTATTCCAATATGGGTCCACCGCCGCCGGGCCCGCCACCCGCCGCTGACGCAGCATCAGTCGCGACAGGATCCGGCCAGTGAGCATGCGGGCGGGGATGTCACGGTTCGTGGCGCTATTTGCGGCCGCTACAGTACTTACCTCGTGTGCTAGCTGGCGAGGTATCGCTAATGTGCCACTGCCTGGTGGCCCGGGCAGCGAATCCGGCTCTTATACGATTTATGTGCAGATGCCGGAAACGCTGGCTTTGAATGCCAATAGTCGGGTACGTGTCGCCGACGTTTTTGTCGGCAGGGTACGCGCAATCGGCCTAAAAAACTGGATCGCGACGTTGACTTTGGATCTAGAAAAGGGCGTCAGGCTGCCGAAGAACGCCACCGCGAAGATCGGGCAGACCAGCCTGCTCGGCTCACAGCATGTGGAGCTGGCGTCGCCGGCCAACCCATCACCGCAACTATTGAAGAACGGCGACATCATCCCGCTGCAGAATGCGTCTGCCTATCCCACCACCGAGCGGGTCCTGGCCAGTTTTGCCGCGGTGCTGCGCGGTGGTGGCATACCTAACGTCGAAGTGATCGCAAGTGAAGTCCGTAACATGCTGACCGGGCGGGCCGATCAGATACATGATTTCCTCGGGAAACTCGACACCTTCACCGCCCGGCTTAACGAGCAACGTGATGACATCACTCGCGCTATCGACTCCACAGACCGGCTGTTGACTTATGTAGCCAAGCAATCAGACACCTTGGACCACGTTCTCACCGAGTTTCCTCCATTGGCAAAGCATTTCGCTGAACAACGACAGCCGTTCCTCGATGCGACCAATGCGTTGGGGCGGTTTAGCGACGTCCTCAATCAGACTTTGACGGTGGCGCGTCCCGGCTTGGATAAAGACGTACGCCAACTGCAGCGTCCCCTGAAACAACTCAGCCGGGCTTCGATGGATCTGGTCGAGACGCTAAAGATTGCCTTGACCCTCCCCTTCAGCGCCGACGCCATCCCGAAGGTGGTACACGGCGACTCAATGAATGTTTCGATAACCTTGGACCTCACTTTGAGCGCAATCGATAATGCGCTCCTCACCGGCACCGGGTTCTCCGGTGCACTGCGTGCGCTTGAGCAATCGTGGGGCCGCGATCCGAACACTATGCTCCCCGATGTCAGGTTCGCACCCAATCCCGCCGACGAACCCCCCGAGCGTGACGAGGAGTAGGCGGCATGTTGACTCGACGCCTTCGCCTTCAGCTAATCGTGTTCACTATCGTCACGGCGGTCGCCATGAGCGTTCTTGGGTGGCATTATCTGAGGTTGCCGAGCGTCGTTGGGATGGGCCAGTACAGTTTGGAGGTGGATTTACCCACGTCGGGAGGGCTTTATCCCACTGCAAATGTCACCTACCGTGGAATCACTGTGGGAAAGGTAACTCGGGTAGAGCCGACCGAACACGGAGTTCGGGCCACATTGCGTATCAGCGACCAGTACAAAATCCCAATTGACTCCTCGGCGAACGTGCATTCGGTGTCGGCGGTCGGCGAACAATACATAGACCTAGTATCCGCGCAGAATCCGGCCAAGTATTTCTCGCCCGGCCAGACCATCACTAACAGCACGGTGCCTAAACCAATTGGCCCGACCCTGGATACCGTCAACCATACATTGGACGTCCTGCCCAAAGACAAGATTGCCGGACTACTCGATGAGACAGCTCAAGCGGTCGGCGGCCTGGGACCGGCCTTAGAACGGCTGGTCGACTCGACCCAGTCGATCGTTGGGGATTTCAAAACCGACCTTAGCGACGTCAACAATATCGTCCAAAACTCAGCACCGATCATCGACAGCCAGGCCGACTCGCGTGATCCCATCGAGCGGTGGGCGCACAACTTAAATATTCTCGACGCGCAGGCCGCGGAAAAGGATAAACAGCTCAAGAGCATCCTGGCCCAGGTTGCGCCGACCGCCGATCAGGTTAAAGCCGTGCTCGGTGACGTTCGCGGAACTTTGCCGCAGACCCTAGCAAATGTTGCGATCGTGGCCGATCTGCTCAAGCGGTACAACAAGAATTTAGAGCAATTGCTGGTCATACTTCCGCAAGTGCCCGCGTTCGGTGAGACAGTGACCGCTGCTTACCCACATACGTTTTCTCTTTCGTTCCAAACGCCAATAAATATGACGCCTGCTTGCCTGACGGGGTTCTTGCCGGCATCGCAATGGCGATCCTTTGTGGACGAGACTCCGGGGCTTTTGACCACGCGGTACTGCAAGATTCCGATGGAGGCACAAAACGCGGTCCGCGGCGCGCGTAATTATCCGTGTGTCGATGTTCCCGGCAAGCGGGCGGCCACGCCGCGCGAATGCCGCAGCAAAGAGCCGTATGTCCCGTTGGGGACCAATCCTTGGTACGGGGATCCGAACCAGATTCTAAGCTGCCCCGCACCTGCGGCGCGCTGTGATCAGCCGGTGAAACCCGGTTTGGTCATACCGGCTCCGTCGGTCGATACCGGCATCAATCCGCTTCCTTCGGACCGGGTGACGGGGACGCCTCCTCCACGAAGCGATCCACTGCAACGGCCAGGTTCTGGGAGCGTGCAGTGCAACGGTCAGCAGCCGAACCCGTGCTTTTACATTCCTAGCGGTGCTGCTGCTATCTATAGTCCGCAAAGCGGCGAGTTCCTAGGGCCCGATGGCGTCAAATACACCATCGAAGACTCGGCCAAAATAGGAGACGACGGTTGGAAGGAGATGTTAGGACCTCAACCGCGGTGAATCGTCCGTAACCTGAGTTAGGACACTTCCGGTCGATTTTCTGAGGTGCGGATGGCTGATGTCATGACCCGACTTAGGACAATTTAGTGTGCATGGCTGCCGTTGATCTTGGCGATGGCGTCGCGGAGGTTGTCGGGTAGCGGGTCGACAGCGGTCAGGACTTGCTTGCCTGCTTTGATCTGTACGGTTCGGTAGCGGCGTGCGGTGCGGACGAATTTCTTGATGCTCCAGCCGGTTTGGGTCTCGATGTAGTGGCTGACGGCCAGGGCGGCGAACACGATGGTCAGGTGAGCGTCGATGGATTCGCGCTTGTGGTGGTAGATGGGCCTGGCCTGCAGGTCGTGCTTGGACATCCGGAAGCTCTTCTCGATGCGCCAGAGTTGGTGGTAGGCCCCGATGACGAACTCCGGTGTGTGTTCGACGAGGTTGGTGGTGTAGCCCTTCAGCCCAGCCAGGCTGCGGGCCTTGGTCTCCAACTCTCGGTTGACGCTCTTGGTGGCGCCCGTGAGCTTGATGAATCGGTTGCGTTTGACCGGGGCTCGCCCGTCAACGGCCTTCTCGGCTTTGGTGACCTGCTCGGTGATGCCGCGCAGCGTGCGGCGGGCGCGGTCGTTGCGGTATTGGTAGTAGACGACTCGGTCGGGGATGCCGCGGGTCTTCTCGCTGCTGGTCGCGGGCCAGGGTTGGGTGAAGATCTGCCCATCGTCGATGTCCCGGTCGGGATGTTTGTCGCGCCATTCGCGCACGACATCGGGCACGAACGGGATCTTGATGCCCAGGATGAACGACAACCCCGAGGCTTTCAGCGCGATCTGGTTGGCTTCAGAGATCATGCCGGCATCGGCGACGACGATGACATCGGTGAGGTTGTGGGCGGCCTTGAACGCGTTGATCACTGGCAGCATGGTCGCAGTCTCGGCCTTGTTGCCCTCGAACGCCTCGACGGCCAACGGGAACCCTGACGCGTCGGTGAGCAGCCCGATGGTGATTTGAGGCTCGAGGCGGCGTTCCTTGGAGAATCCCGGTTCGCGGAACCCGTCACCGGTATCGGTTTCGAAGTACAACGTCGAGACGTCGTAGAGCACCAGCGACGTGGGGCCCAGTCCGGCGCGAGCCGCGCACGCCGCTGACAGTGCTTGGCGCACAGCAGGTTTAGCGAAATTCGGCAGTCGACGCGTGACCGTGCGGTAGTCGACGGGTTCGAGGCCGGTCTCGGCGAGCACCCGTAGCGAGTCGGCCTTGCTGGTCGGTTCGATGATGCGGGCCAACACCAGATCGCGGAACACCTCATCGCCGCCGGTTGCCGCGTCGAAACCGAGCACCTGGTAGGCCGCGCACAACGATTCCCACAGCGGGGTCGACTTCGTCGAGACGATCTCCAACGGATCACCATCAATACCGACGGTGGCCAGCCCGAGGTCAAGGGTGGTTTGGCCCTCGGCCAGGCGCTGGCGGGCCGCGGCCTTGAGTGCTTCGACCTCGCCGTCGTCGTGCGCCGAGCCCAAATGCTCGATCTTGCGCGACCCACGCCGGGTCGACCACACGATCTGCACCGCAGTCGCGCCCGAGGCGGTCTTTACGGTGCGCACATAGGCCACCACAGGACCCTAGAGCCCAGGATTTAGTGTGCAGATTTCGACCCGATGCCCAGCGAATCCGCAGGTCAAATCCCTGAAGGACTGGGCAACGCCAGAAAATGTCCTAAGTCGGGTCGAAGACTCGGCCAAAATAGGAGACGACGGTTGGAAGGAGATGTTAGGACCTCAACCGCGGTGAATCGTCCGTAACCTGAGTTAGGACACTTCCGGTCGATTTTCTGAGGTGCGGATGGCTGATGTCATGAAGGAGCGGGCCTGCTGGCGACAACAACGACGCATTCTCAACGGCGGTCGTCGACTTTCTCGACTGCACCGTTTGACGCCTGTCGTCAGGCTGCGCGGGGGATCCCAGTTCGCCACCTATTCTGCTCGTATGCCAACTGAATCGGTGCGGATGTCGTTTCGCCGACATATGCGCGAGCAGGTCTTGAGGGCGACACGGGAACTTACCATTGAGAAGGGCTGGGAACAGGTCCGGGTGAGTGAGGTCGCCGAACTTCGTTATCTCGAGTCTTCGAGCAAGAGGGGCTATTGACCTGGGAGTCTGCGTTGTAGACCCGGATTGGACGATGACCTCGACGTCGCGGCCGCCGTGGTCGCCCCGGTCCGCGACGTGGCCTGGGCCTCCCGATTTCGGTGACCAGCCGGGTCGCTCCGTCGTGCTTGCGCGTCAGCACTGGGCCGGTGTGCTGGTGGCGGTGTCGGGGGACAGCGGCGGGTGCTTGCCTGCGCAGCCGCGCCGATGTCGAGGACGTCGACTGTGCTGACCTGGCCACCGGCCGCGACATCGATGAACCGGCGTGAGCACAACGGTAGGTTACTGGCCGGTGCTGCCCCGACGGTTCTATTGTGGTGGCTGTGACTATTGCTGATCGCGCGACAACGGAGTTGTCACCGTGGTCGCCCAGGGAGACCGAGTTGCTGGCGGTGACGTTGCAGCTGCTGCAGGAGCATGGGTATGACCGGTTGACGGTGGACGCGGTCGCAGCGACCGCCCGAGCCAGCAAGGCCACCGTGTATCGGCGCTGGCCGTCGAAAGCCGAATTGGTGTTGGCGGCGTTCATCGAGGGCATCCGCCAGGTCGCGGTTGCGCCCGAGACCGGCACATTGCGGGGCGATCTGGTGCGACTGGGCGAGGTGGTATGCCAGGAGGCGTGCCAGCACGCCAGCACCATCCGCGCGGTGCTCGTCGAAGTGTCGCGCAACCGGGTTCTCAACGATGTCATGCAGCGCCAGTTCATCGAGCAGCGGAAAGGCTTGATCCGCCACGTCCTGCAGCGGGCGGTCGACCGCGGTGAGATCGGGGAGGCCGCCATCAGCGACGAACTCTGGGATCTGCTGCCCGGCTACCTCATCTTCCGGTCCATCATCTCCACCCGGGCGCCCACCCGTCAGACCGTGTCGGCCCTCGTCGACGACGTCATCATCCCCAGCCTGACCCGGCCCGCCGGATAGGGTGGTCGGTCATCGCGCGCCCGGCCAATGTGTACGGTGTGCGTCTCTTGTGATGTCCGGCCCCGTACCGTACCGTCATAGCCGATCGATCCCCGCGTGACGCGCAGGAAGATGTGTCACCGGTCATCGAAAGGCCAACGGGTGAAGGGTATTTCAGTTAGCCGCCTGGTCAGGCGCGGCTGGATGATGCTGGTCGCCGTGGTCGTGGTCGCGGTCGCGGGGTTCGGCGTCTTCCGACTGCATGGTGCCTTCGGGGCGCACAAAGGCACGTCGGCTACCGGTGCCGTCTCGGAAGAAATCGAGCCTTTCAACCCTAAACGCATCACCCTTGAGGTCTTCGGCGAACCCGGGAAGGTGGCAACCATCAACTACTTGGACATCAATGTACAGCCCCAGCAAGTCCTCGACGCGACCCTGCCGTGGTCGTTGACCATGATCACGACACAGCCCGGGGCCTTTGCCAACCTGATGGCACAGGGCGACAGCAATCCCCTTGGCTGCCGCATCACCGTGGACGGCGAGGTCAAGGACGAGAGAATCTTTAACGAAGTGAACGCCTATACCTTCTGCCTGGTGAAGTCCGCATGAGCGACCATGACGGCCGACGGTCTTTCTTGGCGCACACCATCCGCCGGCTTTCGGTGCCGCTCGTGCTGCTCTGGCTGGCGCTGGCTGCCGTCACCAATATTGCCGTGCCCAACTTGGAGGCGGTTGCAGAAGCGCACACGGTGGGGATGAGCTCCAATGATGCGCCGTCGCTGCAGGCGATGAAACGCATGGGCAAACTCTTTCACGAGTTCGATTCCGACAATTCGGCGATGGTCCTTCTGGAGGGCGATAAGCCGCTGGGCGATGACGCCCACCGGTTTTACGCCACCGTGGTCCGCAAGCTCGAAGCCGATATCAAGCACGTCCAGCACGTCCAGGACTTTTGGGGGGATCCGCTGACGGCGGCGGGCTCGCAAAGCAACGACGGCAAGGCCGCCTACGTGCAAGTGTATTTGTCCGGCAACCAAGGCCAGAGCTTGGCGACCGAGTCTGTCAACGCCGTGCGTGCCATCGTGGACCATACGCCGCCACCACCCGGGGTCAAGGCCTACGTGACCGGCCTGGGGCCGGTGATCTCGGATCAGTTCAGCGCGGGCCAGAAAAGTCTTCTGAAGGTCACCCTGATCACGGGCCTGGTGATCTTGGTCATGTTGTTTTCGCTGTACCGGTCTGTCGTCACCGTCGCGCTGGTGCTGGCGGTGGTTTTGATCGAGGTGGCCTGCGCCCGCGGAATCGTCGCCGTCCTTGGAAACTACGGGATCATCGAACTTTCGACGTTCTCGGTCAATATTCTCACATTGCTGGCCATCGCCGCCGGGACGGACTACGCGATATTTGTCGTCGGCCGTTATCACGAGGCCCGGCAAGCGGGCGAGGATCGCGAAGCAGCCTACTATACGATGTCGCACGGGACGGCCCACGTTATCTTGGGGTCGGGACTGACTATTGCCGGCGCGGTGTTTTGTCTGGGCTTTACCCGGTCGCCCTATTTTCAAAGCATGGGCATTCCCGGCGTGGTGGGCATGCTGACCGCGGTTGCAGCCGCGCTCACGTTGGCCCCGGCCGTGCTGACCGTGGCCAGTTTTTTTGGCTTCTTAGACCCCAAGCGCGCGATGAGGACCCGGGTGTGGCGGCGCATCGGCACGGCCATCGTGCGCTGGCCCGGGCCCATACTGGTGGTGACGTGTGGGGTCGCCTTGGTCGGTCTGCTCGCCTTATCGGGGTATCAAACCAGTTACGACGCTAAGGCCTATATGCCCTCATCGGTTCCGGCAAAGGTCGGGTATGCGGCGGCGGAACGGCATTTTTCTCCAGCCCGGCTAAATCCCGAACTGCTGATGATCGAGGCCGATCATGATCTGCGCGACCCGGCCGATATGATCAACCTGGAGCGGGTAGCCAAGGCGGTCTTTCACACTCCCGGTATCGCCCGGGTTCAGTCCATGACCAGGCCGTTGGGAACCCCGATCGATCACACCTCGCTAGCTTTCCAGATCAGCGCGGGAAACGTCGGCCAGATCCAGAACCTGCATTACCAGAAAGAACGCGCGGAAGATCTGTTGAAGCAGGCCGACCTGCTGAGAAATACGATCAACATTTTGAACCGGCAGTACGCCCTGCAGAAGGAGCTCGCCGCCGCTACCCACGCCGAGACCCAGAACTTTCACGACACGATCGCAACGACCAATGACCTGCGCGATAAGATCGCGAATTTCGACGACTTCTTCCGGCCGATTCGCAGCTATTTTTATTGGGAAAGGCACTGCTACGATATCCCCGTCTGTTCTGCGCTCAGAAACGTCTTTGACGCACTCGACGGTATCGACAAGCTCAGCGAACAGTTTCAAAACCTCACCGCATCGTTGGATAAATTGGATGCCGGCCAGCAGCAACTGCTCACGCTGCTACCGCCGCAGATCGCCGACCAGGAGAAAAATCTGGAACTGACGCTGTCCAGCTACGCCACCAACTTCGGGATCAACGCCCAAACGCGGGCCTCGACTGACAACGCGACTGCCCTGGGACAAGCGTATGACGCCGCCAAAAATGACGATTCCTTCTACTTACCGCCGGAGGCTTTCGACAACCCCGAGTTCAAAAGAGGTCTGAAACTATTCCTCTCCCCCGACGGCAAGGCCGCCCGCATGATCGTCTCCCATGAAGGCGATCCCGCGACCCCCGAGGGTATCTCGCATGTCGATCCGATCAAGAAAGCAGCCCACGAGGCTGTGAAGGGCACCCCCCTGGCGGACGCCCACATCTACCTCGCCGGCACCGCGGCAACCTACAAAGACATCCACGACATGGCCAATTACGATCTCATGATCGCCGGTCTGGCCGCGCTGAGCCTGATATTGCTGATCATGCTGTTCATCACCCGAAGCCTGGTGGCCGCGGTGGTCATCGTGGGCACGGTGGCACTTTCGCTGGGCACCTCGTTCGGGCTGTCGGTACTGGTCTGGCAAGACCTTTTGGGCATCAAACTCTACTGGGTGGTGCTTGCGCTGTCTGTCATCATCCTCTTGGCGGTGGGATCCGACTACAACCTGCTGCTGATCTCGAGGTTCAAAGAAGAAATTCACGCTGGATTAAAGACCGGCATTATCCGGGCGATGGCCGGCTCCGGCTCGGTGGTAACCTCTGCGGGCCTAGTGTTCGCCGCCACCATGGCCTCCTTCATGTTCAGCTCGCTGGTGATTCTTGGCCAGGTGGGGACCACCATCGGTCTAGGTCTGCTGTTCGACACGCTGATCGTGCGATCGTTCATGACCCCGTCCATCGCCACACTTCTCGGGCGCTGGTTCTGGTGGCCCCAACGGGTACGCCCGCGTCCAGCCAGCCAAATGCTTCGGCCCTACGGACCACGTCCCGCCGTTCGCCAACTGCTGCTATGGGAAGACGGAGACCCAGCGGTGACTTCCCAATCAGCATGAGGTTCTACGGGTCGATCCACCGCTGCCACCGCAGGAAGCAACCGTCGAGGAGCTGATCTACCCCTTACGTGACGACGCGCTGGAAATCGTCAACAGCGATGCCACATCGCGGAGCAAGCTCGATAGCAGATGCTCCTATATTCAGGCAACGACTTTTGCTGCCTTTCTTGGCGGTTGGAGGGCGTGGAAGATTTCGCGGGTGAGGTAGCGCTTGAGACAGCGCACCTGACTTAGGTCAACTTTGGTGTTTTCCGGAGGTGGCAGCCCGTTTACCTGGGGTGATAGTTCGGCTTAGTGCACACGCGAGGCACTAATTCGGGTCGGTAGGCTCGCTGGGTGGTCTGGATTCGGCGGGTGCGTACGGCCTCGGGCGCCACTGCGGTCCAGATCGCAGAATCGGTGGGCGGCCGGCGTCGGATCGTCCGCCACGTCGGCTCAGCCCGTGATGAAGCCGAACTCGGTCTGCTCGTCGAGGAGGCCCGGCGGCTGCTAGCCGATGACGCCCAACGCGAGTTGGACCTGGGCATCACCCCAAAAGCCGTCAAAGCCGAAATGGTCCCACCACCTGCCCCAACACTGTTCCCCGAGGCCACTGGTGGTGCAGTCGCGGTGCGGCAGTTGGTGGCACGTCCGCGGGTCCTCAAATCCTGCAGTGGGCTGCTGTATGACGCCCTGGCCGGGGTGTACGCGAGTCTGGGTTTCGATGAGGCGGTCGGCGATGAGGTGTTCCGGGATCTGGTGATCGCCCGGGTGGTGGAGCCGACCAGCCTGCTCGATGCCGATCGGGTCCTGGCCGAGTTGGGCCGCGCCGCAGCATCTTTGTCGACGCGCAAGCGAACGCTGCGCCGTGCCTACGCGGGTGGTTACCGTGATCAGATCGCGGCAGCGTGCTTTGCCCACGCGCACAGCGCCGGAGATGTGAGCCTGGTGATCTACGACGTCACTACGCTCTACTTCGAGGCCGACAACGAGGACGCGCTGCGGCGAGTCGGCTATTCGAAGGAACGCCGGGTTGACCCCCAGATCGTGGTCGGACTGCTGGTCGACCGGTACGGGTTCCCGTTGGAAATCGGCTGTTTCGAGGGCAACAAGGCCGAAACCCTGACCATCGTGCCGATCGTCAGAACGTTCCAGCAACGCCACGACATCACCGACATGGTTGTCGTCGCCGATGCCGGCATGCTCTCCGCCGGCAACCTGCGCGAGCTTGATGACACCGGGTTGAGGTTCATCGTCGGGTCCCGGGTCACCAAAGCGCCCAACGATCTGGCGTCCCACTTCCACTGGCACGGAACAGTATTCACCGACGGACAGATCATCGACACCATCACACCACGCGACCAACGCGGCGGCACCGCCGCCAAGGCCAGTGATCGGAAAATCAAAGCCGAACCCGTCTGGAACCCGGCCACCCACGCCAAGTCGTGGCGGGCAGTGTGGGCGTACTCGGCCAAACGCGCGGTGCGGGACAACAAGACGCTGAACCTGCAGGAAGCCAAGGCCCGCGCCGTCGTCGCAGGCGACAAGCCGGCTCGCACACCACGATTCGTCACGACCCGCAACGGCGCCCAAGAACTCGACACTGCCTCACTGGAGCGGGCACGCCGACTCGTCGGCCTAAAGGGCTACGTCAGCAACATCGACGCCAAGCTCATGCCCGCCATCGAGATCATCACCAACTACCACGACCTATGGCGAGTCGAGCAGTCCTTCCGAATGTCCAAATCCGACCTCGCCGCCAGACCAATCTTCGCCCGTACCCGCGATGCCATCGAAGCCCACCTGACCATCGTGTTCACCGCCCTCGCCGTCAGCCGCGAAGTCCAGACCCGCACCGGACTGTCACTACGCCGGTTCCTGCGCACCCTCAAGCCCCTGCGCTCAGCCACCATCGACATCAACGGCGTCATCGCCACATTCCAGTCCGCGCTCGACCCCGAGTCCGAGGCGATCCTCAATGCCCTGGCAGACCCGAACTCAAGGCACTAAGCCAAATGACCCAACTCGGTGGGGACTGTCCGAACAACGGTGGATCTGATCTTGGTCTGACACGCCGAGCGTGAGCTTGGCGGGAAGGACTGACGATGTCAGAAACACTCGATCCCGTGGCGATGGAACTGGATCAACGGCAGCTCGCTGAGCAGCTGCTGGCGCAAGCGAAGGAACAGGGTGTCGAGCTGGTCGGCCCGAACGGGTTGCTCAACCAGTTGACCAAGAACGTGCTCGAGACCGCCCTGGACGCGGAGATGGTCGAGCACCTGGGCTATGACAAGCACGACCCGGCCGGGCGGGGCAGCGGCAACTCCCGCAACGGTAGTCGGGCCAAGACGGTGCTCACCGAGATCGGTCCTGTCGAGATCGAGGTCCCCCGCGACACCAACAGCAGCTTCGATCCACAGATCGTCAAGAAGCGGCAGCGTCGCCTGACCGGCATCGACGAGATCGTATTATCGCTGACGGCAAAGGGATTGACCACCGGCGAGGTCGCCGCGCACTTCGCCGACGTCTACGGCGCCACCGTCTCCAAGGACACCATCTCCCGGATCACCGACAAGGTGGTCAATGAGATGGCCGAGTGGTGCAACCGTCCGCTGGAAGCGGTGTACCCGGTGGTGTTCATCGACGCCATCTTCGTCAAGATCCGCGACGGGCAGGTCACCAACCGGCCCATCTATGTCGCGGTCGGGGTGACCTGTGCCGGGGAGCGCGACATCCTCGGCTTGTGGGCCGGCGACGGTGGGGAGGGTGCGAAATTCTGGCTGTCGGTGCTTACCGAGATCAAGAACCGCGGTACCGGCGATGTGTGCATCCTGGTCTGCGACGGACTCAAGGGCCTGCCGGAGGCGGTCAACACCGTCTGGGACCGCGCGATCATCCAGACATGCGTGATTCATCTGCTGCGCAACACCTTTCGCTACGCGTCTCGCAAGTACTGGGATCAGATCGCCAAAGATATCCGGCCGGTCTACACCGCGGCGACCGAGGCCGCGGCCAAGGAACGCTTCGTGGAATTCACGGCGAAGTGGGGTGCCCAATACCCGGCGATCACCCGGCTCTGGGAGAACGCCTGGAGCGAGTTCGTACCCTTCCTGGACTACGACGTCGAGATCCGCCGGGTCATCTGCTCGACGAACGCCGTCGAGTCGATCAATGCCCGCTACCGGCGGGCGATTCGGGCCCGCGGGCACTTCCCGACCGATCAGGCCGCGCTCAAGTGTCTCTACCTGGTGACCCGATCCCTAGACCCCACCGGCCGCGGTAAGGCACGATGGGCAATGAGGTGGAAGCCCGCACTCAATGCGTTCGCGATCACCTTCAACGGCCGGATCACCCCGACCGGCAACTAACAAATGCCAGGGTCGGATCCACCGTTAATCTGACAGCCCCACTCGGTGTTCGGGGGCATTCAGGGTGACCACGTTGAGGTAGGGGTTCGGCACTGACGGTGGGCAGTGTGTCGGCTGGTTGTGCTCCGGTTTGGTCGTTGTGGTGCCGGGGCGGCACGGTGATCAAGTCCTTGGTAGGCGACGGCCCTCCCGTCGTCTCTTGGCCGAGTGCTACGGGAGGGCCGCCTGTGTGCGCTCGGAGGCGCTGTGGTCACCGTAGAAGCGAATGTCGATCAAGTCGAACGCAGGCTGGCGGCTGGTGAGTTGAGCTGCCCGTCGTGCGGATGTGTGCTGGCGGGTTGGGGGCGGGCGCGGCCGCGAGAATTGCGCGGCCCGCACGGGCCGGTGCAGCTGCGCCCGCGCCGGTCACGATGCAGTGGCTGCGGGGTGACGCACGTGTTGTTGCCGGTGAGCGGGTTGCTGCGCCGCGCTGATGCGGCTGCGGTGATTGTGTCGGCGTTGGCGGCCAAGGCGGCCCGTGGGTTGGGGTTTCGCCGGATTGCCGCCGAGTTGAGCCGTCCGGCTGAGACGGTGCGGGGCTGGTTGCGCCCGTTTAGCGAGCGGGCCGAAGCGGTGCGCTCGGTTTTCACGGTTTGGCTGCGCGCCGTGGCGGCCGATCCGATGATGCCGGACGCGGCAGGCGGGGTGTTCGCCGACGCGGTGACGGCCATCGGCGCGCTCGCGGCCGCGATCACACACCGCTTTTTGCTGCCCGGGGTGTCGCTGGCCCAAACGGCGGTGGCGGTCTCAGGTGGGCGGTTGTTGGCACCGGGCTGGCCCGGCGAGCCGGTGCAACACGAGTCGACCCTGCCGCCGACGCCGATGAGGCCGTAAATCTTTGCGCTGTCGTGTGTTTGACAGACAGCAAAGGAGGACAGCCGGTGGCGGTTGGCGATGATGAGGTGAAGGTGCGGGCCGAGCGGGCCCGGGCGATCGGGTTGTTTCGGTATCAATTGATTCGAGAGGCCGCCGAAGCGGCGCTTTCCACCAAGCAGCGGGGAAAGGTGGTGCGCGATCTGGCCTCGCGCGAACACACCGATCCGTTCGGGCGGCGGGTGCGCATCAGCCGGCAGACCATCGACCGCTGGATTCGGGACTGGCGGGCCGGCGGGTTCGACGCGCTGGTGCCCAACGCGCGCCAGTGCACCCCGCGCACCCCGGCCGAGGTGCTGGAGCTGGCGGTGGCGCTGCGCCGAGAGAACCCGCAGCGCACCGCCGCGGCCATTCAGCGGATCTTGCGTACCCAATTGGGCTGGGCGCCCGACGAGCGCACCTTGCAGCGCAACTTTCACCGGCTGGGGCTCACCGGCGCCAGCTTCGGGTCGGCGCCGGCAGTGTTCGGCCGGTTCCAGGCCGAACATCCCAATGACCTGTGGACCGGCGATGCGTTACACGGCATACGGATTCAGCTCCGCAAGACGTATCTGTTCGCGTTTTTAGACGATCATTCCCGGCTTTTGCCCGGCTACCGGTGGGGCCATGCCGAGGACACGGTGCGCCTGGCCGCGGCGCTGCGCCCGGCGCTGGCCTCGGGCGTGTCTTATTGACTGTGTAAGGGGTTCGGCCTGAATGGTGGTGGCTGACCACCGGACAGGAGAGTTCCATTGCCGCAATCTGATTCGTCAAGAGATGATGCTGCCGCCCAGTTGGCCGAGTTGTTGCCGCCGGCGGCAGTCGATGCCTTGTTGGCCGACGCTGAAGCGTCTGGCACCCCGATTGATGGCCCCGAGGGGTTGCTCGCGCAGATGACCAAGGCGGTGCTCGAACGCGCTTTGGACGTCGAAATCGCCGATCACCTGGGCTATGAGCACGGCGATCCGGCAGGGCATGGCTCGGGCAATTCCCGTAACGGCCATGGCCGCAAAACCGTGTTGACCACGGCCGGGCCGGTCGAGCTGGAAGTGCCCCGTGACCGCAACGCCACGTTTAGCCCGGCGATCGTGCCCAAGCGCAAACGCCGCCTGGGCCAGGTTGAGGACATGATCTTGTCGCTGTATGCCCGGGGCATGTCGACGCGCGATATCACCGAGCACCTCGGCGAGGTCTATGGCGCCCGCGTGTCGGCGGCCACGATTTCGCGGGTCACCGACGTGGTCACCGAGGAGATCGCCGCCTGGCAATCCCGGCCGGTCGATCCGGTGTATCCGATCTTGTATATCGACGCGATCCGCATCAAGATCCGCGACGGCGGCGTGGTGGCCAACAAGGCCGCCCACGTGGTCATCGGCGTCGATGTCGAGGGAATCAAGCAGGTCCTGGGCATCTGGATCCAGCAGAGCGAGGGCGCCAAATTCTGGCACGGGGTGCTCACCGAACTGCGCAATCGCGGGTGCCGCGATGCGCTGTTCGTGTGTTGCGACGGGTTGGCCGGCCTGCCCGAATCGATCGCGGCGGTCTGGCCGGCCGCGGTGATCCAGACCTGCGTGGTGCATCTGCTGCGCTCCTCGATGCGTTATGCCTCCTACGCCGACCGCCGCAAGATGGCCACCGCGCTGCGTCCGATCTACACCGCACCCACCGAAGAGGCCGCCAAACTGGCCCTCGAGGAGTTCCGCGCCCAGTGGCGCACCAAATCCCCCGGAGCCATCGCTGTCTGGGATCGGGCCTGGGCTGAGTTCGTGCCTTTCCTGGCATTCCCGGTCGAGATCCGCAAGATCATCTACACCACCAACGCCATCGAATCGCTGAACTACCAGCTGCGCAAAGTCACCAAGGCCCGCGGCTCGTTCCCCTCAGACGCCGCAGCAATGAAGCTGCTGTATTTGGCCATCCGCAACATCAACCAGAAACGAGGATCAACACACGGACCAGGCACCTACCGCTGGACCGAAGCACTGAACACCTTCGCCATCCAATTCCCCGACCGACTCCCACTATGACCCAAAGATAAACGGCTGCAACACCTTACACAGTTATCTTGACAAGCCCCTGGCCTCCCGCGGTGTCCCCAACGCCGTGTATGTCGATAACGGTTCGGCCTACGTCGACACGTGGTTATTGCGGGCATGCGCGAAACTCGGTGTGCGCCTTGTCCATTCCACACCGGGTCGGCCCGAAGGCAGGGGAAAGATAGAGAGATTTTTCCGCACGGTACGTGATCAGTTCCTGGTCGAGATCACCGGCGAACCCGACGTCGTCGGCCGCCATCACGTCAGCGACCTCGCTGAGCTGAACCGCCTGTTTGCGGCCTGGGTGGAAACCGTCTATCACCGCACGATCCATTCCGAGACCGGACAGACCCCGCTGGCGCGCTGGTGTGCCGCCGGCCCCATTCCGCTGCCCGCCCCAGAAGCGCTCACCGAGGCATTTTTGTGGGAAGAGCACCGCCGAGTGACCAAGACCGCCACCGTATCCCTGCACGGCAACACCTACCAGGTCGACCCCGGCTTGGTGGGGCGCAAAGTGGAGCTGGTGTTCGACCCCTTCGATTTGACCCGCATCGAGGTCCGGCTGGCCGGCATTCCGATGGGGCTGGCAATTCCGTATCACATCGGCCGGCATTCTCACCCCAAAGCCAAACCCGAAACCCCCACCACACCACCGCAACCCACCGGCATCGACTACGCGCAGCTCATCGAGACCGCCCATGCCGCTGAGCTGGCCCGCGGCGTCAACTACGCAGCCCTCACCAACAACACCGGCCAAATTCCCGGTCAACTCGACCTGCTCACCGGCCAGGAGGCCCAACCCCAATGATGGACAAACTGATCTCCTACTACGGTTTTTCGCGGACCCCATTCGGCCGCGATCTGGCCCCGTCCATGCTGCACCGCCATGCCGCCCACAACGAAGCGGTCGCCCGCATCGGCTGGTGTGTCGCCGACCGTCGCATCGGGGTGATCACCGGCGAGGTCGGCGCCGGCAAGACCGTCGCCGTGCGCGCCGCGCTGGCCGCCCTGGATGCCAGCCGCCACGCCGCCATCTATCTGCCCGATCCCACCGTCGGGGTGCGCGGCATCCACCATCGCATCGTCGCCTCACTCGGGGGGCAGCCCCTGACTCATCACGCCACCCTGGCTCCCCAAGCCGCCGACGCGCTGGCCGCCGAACAAGACGAGCGCGGCCGCACGCCCATTGTTGTCGTCGAGGAAGCCCACCTCCTTGGCTACGACCAATTGGAAGCGTTGCGGCTCTTAACAAACCACGACCTCGACTCCTCTAGCCCGTTCGCCTGCCTGCTCGTCGGCCAGCCCACCTTGCGGCGGCGAATGAAACTCGGCGTGCTCGCCGCCCTCGACCAGCGCATCGGACTCCGATATGCCATGCCGCCGATGACCGACCAGGAGACCGGCGGCTACCTACGCCACCACCTCAAGCTCGCCGGACGTGACGACACACTGTTCTCCGACGACGCCGTCGGGCTCATCCACCAGACCAGCCGCGGCTACCCGCGCGCGGTCAACAACCTCGCGCTGCAAGCCCTCGTCGCCGCGTTCGCCGCGGACAAGGCCATCGCCGACGAATCCTCCACCCGCACAGCCATCGCCGAAGTCACGGCAGACTGAACACCACACCGACACCCCGAACACCACCGACCCCGCCGAACACCCACCGGCGGGGTCATTTCATACCCGCACATCCTCACAGCCAACGCCGCCATCATGCTCATCCTGAATGCCGGTCAACAAGCGTGTCGGCGAAAACACCGCCGGTCTCATCAGCTGTGGCCCGCCGGGGAGTTGATATCGACCTGGATATGCGAAGCGGCCGGGTCAGGTTTCTGGCCGAGGGTATACAGGCCAAGACTGCCGAGAAAACCCGCACAATGCTCGATAAGAACTTCGGTCGATAGGTTTAGTTGTCCGTCTATCCAGCGACGCAGAGTCTCGAACAGGCCCCCGACACCGTAGGTAGCGGCGAGATCTGCGACCTGAATCACCTCGCTGGGTATATCGAGATGCAGGCGGGCCTCTCTGAGGACGAGCTCCGCAAATTCGGACATCAGTTCGCTTCGCAGCTGCCGAAGCAGGGGTTCCGCGCCCGATTCGACAAACAATATGCGGGCCATGCTGGGATCGTTCTCGATCATCTGAACCAGGGCCTTTATCGGAGCGTAAGCGAGTTCTTGAGGAGCAACGGTGTCATCCGGTATTGCCCTGGTGATCACGGCTTGGAAGGTGGTGGAGATCTTGGTGAACATCGCACGCAGGAGCGCGTCTCTGTCGCGAAACTGCTGGTAGAAGTACCGGCTCGTCACTCCTGACTCCGTACACACAGCGGTCACGGTGCACGCGGCGGCTCCCTGCTTGCCCATAAGCGCGACCGCGGCGTCAATCAGCAGTGCGCGGCGCTGCGCATCGCGTTGAGTTGCGGACAGCCCGCCATAAACACGTGCTGGACTCATGCCCTACATTCTGGCAGTCTCATGTGACAAGGCCTAAAGTCAGATCACGCTACGGAAGGAAGGACCCCGTCAAGATGCCGGAAGATCGAGCCTCGACCAAGAGCCGTGTATTGCCAAAACCCCGGCGCGTTCGTTTCTCCATGCCGACCTCCACGAAGCGGCAACACTTCGTGGATGGCGACCTGGTGATGAGCCATTTCATCTCGGTGCTGTCTGCGACCTTCCCGGAAGGGGAAGACTTCTTCATCCGCTCGGTCAAATATTTCCAGAGTTCCATCGACGATCCCCAATTACTGACAGCGGTCAAGGGTTTCATCGGACAAGAGGCCACACACCGACACCAGCATCGGCTCCTCAACGAACGACTCCAGGCCATGGGTTATCCGACCGCGCGGATCGACCGCCACGTTGCACGCCTGATCAAGCGATTGGAACGGCGCTTTTCGCCAGAAATGCGGCTGTCGATGACCTCTGCATTGGAGCACTACACCGCGACGCTCGCTGAAATCATTCTCACCAGCGACGACGCCCAGAAGCTCATCGGACAGACAGAGGTTCGACCGATTCTGCTGTGGCATGCGTTCGAGGAGTCGGAGCACAAAGCCGTCGCCTTCGACGCCTATCGGCTGATTGGAGGCACCGAGCGCACCCGCGTACGGGGCATGCGGATCGCCTCTGCAATTCTGTTCGGCGAACTCATTCTGCAGACTGCGCTGTCGATGGCCTCTGACAAGGCCTCGTATAACCCGGTCACGTTGGTGCGTAGCCTACATCGCTTCAGTCGCACCCCGATGTTCACCGCCGATGCGCTGCAGCGATTCCGTTCGTACAACCGCCCCGGCTTCCACCCTGATGATTGGGACAGCGCTGCGGTCCTGGAGCGATGGAGCAAGGACCTGTTCGACCAAGACGGCTCACAGAAGGTCATCGCTCAGCCGGGGTAGCAAAAGTGCGTCAGGAGGGCGACGCAGAAACACTGTTTCTGCGTCGTTCCTTCAAACAAAACGACGGCGCGCCTGTCGTCACGGATTGGACGCCCGGTGGCGGGTCAAGGCGAAATCATACAGACAAATGCAGTCGGCCTCGATACTCACGGAAAGGTTTAGCCTCAGCCGCTGACGACGTAGCGTTGAGCCAAGGTTTCAGCCAGTCGGCTCGTGTGCGCGACCACTTCCTTCTCGGTCACCGCAAGCAAACCGGAGTGCCAGGCCGTGATGACTTCGACGAACCCCCCCACTGCAACCAAAGTGTCCATACGAAGGGCCGTCTCGTCGGCGTCTTCTCTGAGATGTGGCCGGCTTGCCTCGACGACCAACTGCGTTGCCTCCTGCAGCGCCACAGCGCGGCGATCTTGCAGCGGTGAGCTACCTACATGCTGAGCGAGCAGGATGTGCGCCCGGCCAGGATCGCGTGCGATCCGGTCGACCACGATGGCGATCGCCGCGGTGATGGTTTCGATCGGTGGCCGATCCACACGCTCGTCGAAGAGCGCGGAAACCTCGCCGAGCATGTCATTGCGAACGCCATCCCACGCTGCGACGAGAAGCTCCTCGCGCGTCTTGAAGTCCTCGTAGAAGTATCGATCGTTGAGCCCTGTCCGGGCGCATACGCCGCGCATAGTCACTGCGGCCCAACCGCTCTCACTCCAAATCTCGGTCGCAGCCTCGATCAATTGCTGCCGTCGTTCTGCTCGACGCTCAGCACCGGTCCGACCACCCCAGACCTTGCTTCTCGACCTCACCTCACCATCTTGACAAAACGTCGGGCCCACGACCAAACTGGTGGCATGCGACCCCAATGGTGGCTGATGCCCCCAAATGAATATTCTCCCGCACCGGAAATCAGTGTCGCGATCCAAAGGGCAAGCAGATGAGGTTCTTGCCGTTCGGTAATTCACCAGGTAGAACCCACCGCGCCCACGCAGTAGTCACAGGCGCAGGGAGCGGTATCGGCCGCGCGTTCGCCGTTGAGCTTGCACGCCGAGGTGGACGTGTTGTGTGTGCGGACAAAGACCCCATCACTGCGAAAGAGTCGGCCGAGATGGTGAGGCAGGCCGGCGGCGAGGGTTTCGACGTCGTATGCGACGTCACCGAACTTGAGCAGGTCCGTAACCTCGCTGATGCCAGTGAAGACTGGTTCGGCAAGGCGGCGAGTCTGGTGATCAACAACGCCGGAATCGGTGCCGGCGGCAATCGCATCGGCGCTACGTCGGTTGAGGACTGGAACGCTGCGATTTCTGTGAACCTTTGGGGTGTTATCTACGGTTGCGAGACTTTCGTTCCTCGCCTCCGGAGCAACGGCCGGGGCGGAGTGATCAATGTGGCGTCCGCCGCAAGTTTCGGCTCGGCGCCCCGAATGGGCGCATACAACGTGAGTAAGGCCGGCGTGCTCGCTCTGTCCGAGACATTGGCGGCCGAACTCAGCGGTACTGACGTCAACGTCACAGTGCTTTGCCCCACCTTCGTCAAGACGAACATCGCCAATAATCCTCAGATTGAGGAGTCGGCGGCGAGACTCGCGACCAACCTGATGAGGTGGACCGGCATTTCGCCGGATCAAGTGGCTCGAACGACCTTGAACGCGCACGATCGCGGACAAATCTATGTAGTGCCCCAACTGGACGCGAAAATTTTGTGGCAACTGAAAAGAGCTTTACCCGGTCAGTTTACGCGGGCGTTGGGGCTGGTGGAGCGCGTGGCCTCATGGAACGATCCAGCCGACCAGAGGGAGCAGTGAAATGGCGTTCGCATATAGCGACATGCTCGAGACGATCAAGAACAAGCAATGGGCTCTCGCCGATATCGATTGGGACGCCCCTGGTGCGGAGTTGATCACCGACGAACAGCGTCCCAAACTCAAGCAATTCATGTCCGACGTGGTGTGGATTGAGCATGTCGGAGCGCGCGCCTTCGCTGCGATGGCCCCGAAGGCGCCCTTCGAAGCGCTCGGAGACATTTACCGTTACTTTCACGCCGAGGAGCAGCGTCACGCCAATGCCGAACTTGCTCTGATGCGTCGCTGGGGCATGATCGAGGAAGGCGAAAAGCCTGTACCGAATAAGAACATCCGTCTCGTGATCGAGTGGCTAGATCGGTACGCTGAGGCTCTTCCTCTGACTGTCATCGGCGCCGCGATTCCCGCACTGGAGACCGCGCTGGACGGGGCCCTGCTGAAATTTCTCCTTGATGAGGTCGACGACCCAATTTGCGGGGAAGTATTCAATAAGGTCAACAGCGACGAATCGCGGCACCTTGCAGTAGGTTTTCAAGTCCTTAATGACCTCGGCGCCAGTCCCATGCGAATCCATGCAATGCAAACGGTCGGCGCTGTGATGGACCCCCGTATTCTTACTGGCGCGTTGCTGTATATACCGCTTCTCACGCGCATGTTGATGAATCTCAACGCGATGGGGCTATCCGAAGAGAAGCTGTACAACGCGGTGACGCGATATGGCAATGTCGGGGACCGCAGTGAGCACACGCGGAGGGTGCCTGGATATCACATTTTGAAGGCCCACATGTCCTCCTCGATCAAGCGGTCCCAACCCCTTCACTTCGTTTCCCAGCGCTTAGGCGACGCGATCGACATCTTCCCCGTGCAAGTACTCGGGCGACCGCCGTCATGGACGGATGAACTGACCTATGAACCGGTAGCTAAATGACGGACACGGCAACGACTTTGATCGTCGGCGCCGGCTTCGCGGGTATCGGTACGGCGATGAGAATGCTCCAAGCGGGCATTGACGACTTTGTCATCTTGGAGCGATCACGTCGCATCGGGGGCACCTGGCGTGACAACACTTACCCCGGCGCCGCCTGCGATATTCCGTCATTGTTGTACTCCTACTCGTTCGAGCCGAACCCAGGCTGGACTCGCGCATACTCGGGGAGCGCAGAGATCCTCGGCTATATCGATGCGGTTGTCGCGAAATACGATCTTGGGAGGTTCATTCATTTCGGTGCGGACGTGAGTGCACTGGAATTCGACGGGGATGCCGGAGAGTGGCTGGTCGACACGACCGGCGGCAGGCGGTATCGAGGCCGTTCAGTCGTGATGGCTAGCGGGCCACTTGCTGACGCTAGTTTCCCCGATATTCGTGGCATCGAGTCGTACGAGGGGAAGAAGATTCACAGCGCTCGGTGGGACCACGCCTATGACATGAGCGGTAAGAGGGTGGCGGTCGTCGGGACCGGGGCGAGCGCTGTGCAGATCATTCCCGAATTGGTCCATTTGGCGGCGTCGGTCAAGGTGTTTCAGAGGACGCCCGGTTGGGTGCTACCGAGGGTGAATTTCCGGCATCCGGCCTGGGCGCGTTCGACTTTTAATCGCATGCCGGCAACTGAGCAGGCCCTACGAGGTGCGTGGTTTTGGGCGCATGAGGTCATGGCCGTGGGCATGGTTTGGGATACCGCTGCAACATCTGTCATCCAAGCGGCCGCAAAGGCGAATCTGCGTCGGCAGGTGAAGGATACCTGGTTGAGACGTCAACTAACGCCGCAGTTCAGACCTGGGTGCAAACGCATGCTTATGACTAGCGACTATTACCCTGCTCTCCAGGCCGATAACTGCAAACTCGTCAGCTGGCCGATCGCCACACTGGCTCCGAACGGAATTCGAACCGCCGACGGCATCGAGCATGAGGTGGACTGCATAGTATTCGCCACAGGCTTCGATGTGTGTAAACGCGGTACGCCATTTCCGATCCGGGGGCGCGACGGGCGAAAACTCGAAGACGAGTGGTCTGAGGGGAGATTTGCCTACAAGAGCGTGAGTGTGGCTGGGTATCCGAATTTGTTCTTTACTTTCGGACCGAATTCCGGTCCTGGCCACAACTCCGCTCTTCTATATATGGAGGCGGCAATCGATTACATCGTAAAAGCGATCGAGCTCTTGCGCGACGAAGGCAATGGAGTCCATACCCTGGATGTGAAAGAGAATAGCCAAAACGCGTACCACTCCAATATTCAACGGCGGTTACGACGCACGACATGGAACTCGGGTTGCAGCAGCTGGTATTTGACCGAGGATGGCTATAACGGCACGATGTATCCCGGCTTTGCGACTCAGTTCATTAGGGAACTGTCCCGTCTGGATATGCGGGATTACGAGATAACTCGGCGTGACGATGCTGGCCTGAAGTTGACACAAACACGCTGAACTGAAGCAGCGGATATAGGTTGGACATCAAAGCGCATATGAGGAAGTAATGGGTTCTGAGTCTGGGCAGCACTACGAAATTGTAATAGTCGGAGCCGGGTTTTCTGGGATTGGTACAGCGATCAGCCTGTTGAAGGCCGGATTTGCGGACTTTCTTATAGTCGATGACGCCGATGGCGTCGGCGGTACATGGCACTGGAATACGTATCCGGGAATAGCGGTCGATATTCCGTCCTATAGTTACCAGTTCTCTTATGAGATGCGAACATCCTGGTCACGAACTTACGCTCACGGGGATGAGTTGAAGGCTTATGCAGAGCGGTGTGTAGAAAAATACGGACTCCAAAATTACATCCGGTTCAACACGACCGTGGACGAAGCCTGTTTCGACGAAGGCGCCGCACTATGGCGGCTGAGCTGCTCCTCTGGTCAGAATCTGACCGCGCGTTTCGTGATAAATTGCTCTGGCGTCCTCAGTCGGCCGAAGTGGCCTGATATTCCAGGAGTGCGCGACTTCGCCGGCGTGACGCTGCATACGGCCAGATGGGACCATACGAAAGATCTCACCGGTAAGCGGGTGGCGGTGATCGGGACTGGGGCATCTGCGGTGCAGCTGATTCCCGAAGTCGCGAAGATCGCATCAAGTCTGACGGTCTTCCAGCGAACGCCGATTTACTGCTTGCCGAAGCCGGATTTCTCCATACCGAGCTGGGCCGCGACAGTGATGCGGTTGGTGCCAGGGGCACAACTGATGACGCGCACTGCGAGTCAGGCGTTCGTCGAGTTCACATTTCCAATCGCAGCTCACTTTCACTCGTTGATCCCTGTGTCGGACCTCATGGAAGAGGCGGCGAAACGCTATATGCGTCGGGCGGTCGACGATCCGGTGACTCGAGACCAACTCATTCCTCGCTATTCGTTGGGTTGTAAGCGACCGAGTTTCCACAATTCCTATCTCGCAACGTACAACCGTCGCAATGTTTCGCTCGAGACCAGCGGCATCACCCATGTCGACCATGCCTCGGTTCACACGGAAGATGGCAAGAATTATCCGATCGATGTCATGGTCTTGGCCACCGGGTTCAAAGTGATGGAGTCGGGCAATATGCCGACTTATGTGCTGAAGGGACGCGGCGGAGTGGAGCAGTCTGCCTGGTGGGATGAGCACCGCCTCCAAGCCTTCGAGGGTGTGAGCGTCCCAGGTTTCCCGAATCACTTCAATATCTTCGGTCCCTATGGTTACAACGGCTCCTCGTACTTCACACTCATCGAGGCGCAAAGTCGGCATATCGTCCGCTGTCTTCGTCGTGCGCGCAAGCTGAAGGCTGATTACGTAGAGGTCAGACAGCAGGCGAACGACCGCTACTTCGCTGACATGGTTAGCCGCCGACATCGACAGGTTTTCTGGCAGCCGAGCTGTTCCAATGCCAACAGTTACTATTTCGACAAACACGGCGATGTTCCGTTACGTCCGTCAACGACCCTGGAGACTTACTGGCGTAGCCGCACCTTCCGGCTCTCCGATTACCGATTTGAACGTCGCGCAGAATCCGTGGGTGCACGGTGACCGACACTGATGCGACGGACCGGCACCCCAGTCTTGCAAGTCATTTCGTGGCAATGACTTCGCGAAACACACTGCGTCCGCTGTCGCAACTCATCCCGTCGAACGCCCACGGCCTCGCGGTGATGGATCGCGTACTCCGGATGGCGCTCGTGGGATCGCGGCCCCGCCGAAGCGTGGCGGTTCGCACAATAGATACCGAGTTCGCCGGGAATCAGATACGCGGGGATTGGATCACTTCTCCTGCAGTCGATCCACACGCCGTTCCGTTGCTCTACATTCATGGCGGCGCCTACTCCATGTGCTCACCGGCTACCCACCGCGGTCTGCTCGGTGAACTTGCCTCCGCGAGCGGTCGGCCCATCTTTGCGGTGAGGTATCGGCTGGCCCCACGCTATCCCTTTCCCGCTGCCGCCGACGATGCACTGAACGCATACCGCTGGCTCGTCACAGGGCGGCCATCGGGTTCCGGCGACCGCGGTGTTGCGGTGGCCGGGGACTCGGCGGGCGGCCAGCTCACGATGGCCACCGCCCTTGGCGCACGTAGTGACGGACTGCCGCTGCCGGATTCGATGCTTCTCATGTCTCCGGTCCTGGATCTGACATGTGAACTCGCGAGGGCACGCGAACTTCGCCGCCGTGATCCTTTCGCCTCTGCTCGGTCCGCGGCCCGCGCTCTTGACCTGTACGTGGCTGGTGCAGATCACCGCAATGAGCGAATCAGCGTGCTCGACGCAGACCTCAGGTCCATGCCACCGATCCTGATTCAGGTAGGCGGAAGAGAAATGTTGATCGATGACTCGAGGCATCTTGCCGACCGCCTCCGATCGGCCGGATCAAGCGTTGAGATACAGGTGTACCGGGGACAGATCCACGTGTTCCAAGCCATGTTCCGAATCCTGCCCGAGGCTCGTGACGCGATCCACCGCGCTGGAAACTTCCTGAAAGCTTCGGCCCACCGGTGAAAGTGTTGGGACCGTGGATGCTCCATTGCCACCGCGCCATCAACTGCTTCTTAGCTGTCTCATGACAGGCGGCTTTGCGAGGGATCCTCGAGGACACGATCCGTCGATAGTGATCATCGGGGCCGGCGTCGCGGGTATCGCCATGGCCCATCAGCTGAAGAGGGACGGATTCACCAACTTCACCATGGTGGAAAAGGCTGCAGACATCGGCGGCGTCTGGCGCGACAACACCTATCCAGGAGCGGCTTGCGACGTGCCGTCAGCGTTGTACTCACTCTCGGACAAGCCCAACACTCGTTGGTCGAGACGTTATGCAGAACAGCCCGAGATACTCCAATATCTTCGCCGACTCGTCCTGGCCGACGGAATGGACCTGCAGCTGCGCACGCGGACCGAAGTCGTCGAGATGACCTTCGATGAACAGGCCGGCCGTTGGCGTTTGGTGACCGAATCCAGCGAGACGATCTGGTGCGATGTCGTGATTTCGGCCGTGGGGCAGCTCTCGCGACCTCATACGCCGAATATTGCCGGCGAAGACACCTTCGAGGGGCCGCGTTTTCATTCGGCGCGTTGGGACCATTCGGTATCGCTGCGCGGCAAGGAAGTAGCCGTCATCGGGACAGGCGCAAGCGCGATACAGTTTGTGCCACGGATCGCACACGAGGCACAGCGCGTAACGCTGTATCAGCGCACGGCGCCTTGGATTTTGCCGAAGTGGGACAGCAGGTACGGATGTCTTCACCAACAGCTGATTAAGGTTCTGCCGCTGTGGCTGCGTCTTGAGCGTTTCGCGGTATGGCTGATTTTTGAAGTGCTCGCAGTGACGTTGGTCGACGCGAAGCCCTTGTCGCGCATTCTCGGCGCGGTCGCCCGCTACCACCTCCATCGGCAGGTTGCCGATCCATTGCTGCGCCGGCAACTCACGCCATCAGATGCGCCGGGGTGCAAGCGGGTGTTGTTCTCGAATGATTACTACCCCGCGATTGCCAACGGTGAAGTCTCGTTGGTGACCAACGCGGTTGCGAAGCTTTGCGACAAGGGAGTCGTGACCGACGATGGCGTACTCCACCGCGCGGACGTCGTCATTTACGGAACAGGTTTCCGCGCTACCGACTTCCTCGCCCCAATGCGTGTTCGCGGCTGGGGCGGAGTGACTCTGGACGAGGTGTGGGGGACGCAGGCGCACGCATACCTGGGCATTACAGTCCCGATGTTCCCGAATCTCTTTCTCCTCTATGGCCCGAACACGAACGTCGGTTCCGGGTCGATCATTTTCATGATCGAGTCTCAGGTCCGTCATATCGGTGCCCTCATCAAGATTTTGGCGAGTGATCCAGGGCGTACGGTCGACGTCAGGCCAGACATCGAGCAAAGCTACAACACACGATTGGGCCGGCGGCTGCGAAGGTCGGTGTGGGCGCTTTGCGCGAGCTGGTACACGGCCTCGAGTGGCGCGATCCCGACGAACTGGCCTGGGCCTACATTTGCCTACCGGATCCTTAGCCGCAAACCACGCAATCACGATTATCTGTTCAGGCACGTTGAACGCCTTCAGTTAGACGGCCCGAGTGAGAACGGCGCGAGGCTGCGCAGATGATCCGGGTCGCAGGCGGTGTCGAACATTTCACTGTTCGCTGTTCGAATATTGACATTCAACACGTCTATGTAAACTGTTATCAGATACCCATGCAGCAGAGCGCCCAGGAGGCATCGTGGCTAATCAGCGTCTCGCACTCACGCGTCACCCCAAGGAGCGGTTAACGTCTGTCCTGTTGGCGCCCGCCCCCCGCGTCGTCGATGACAAATGGCGACGGTGGAGTCGGGACTGGAGAGTCCGGGAACTTGCGCCGGCTCCCGCCGGATCTGGGCTGAGAGCCGTCCTAGGGGACGCTGGACTCCCGTTGCTGGGGCACACGGTCGACTACATCCGATTTGGTTCAGAATTCAGTCGGGAGCGTTACGAACGTTTGGGCTCGGTGTCGTGGATGGGCGCATTCGGTACCAAAATGGTGGTCATCGCCGGTCCAGACGCAACGCGTGAGGCGTTCACAAGCGAAGCCAAGGCCTTTTCTCAGGATGGCTGGTCCTTCTTGATCGATGCTTTCTTCCATCGCGGGTTGATGCTCATGAGCTTCGACGAACATTTGATGCACCGGCGCATCATGCAGGAGGCGTTCACGCGTCCTCGCCTGACCGGATATGTCGGGCAGGTGGCCCCGTGCGTTCGCGCAGCCGTGCCCGCGTGGCCGACCGGTCCGTCGGTCCGGATCTACCCGTTGTTGAAGAATCTCACCCTCGATATTGCCACGGATGTCTTCATGGGTGGCCGCGGCAAGGACGAGAGCGCTGCTGTCAACGAGGCGTTCGTCTCCACTGTTCGCGCGGCGAGTTCCTTTGTGCGAGTTCCACTCCCGGGCACCAGGTTCCGCGCCGGCGTGCATGGGCGGCGCGTGTTGGAGGACTACTTCTCCCGACACCTGCCGGCCGCGCGTGGAGGCGAGAGCGACGATCTATTCGCCGCCCTCTGCCAGGCGACCACAGAAGACGGTGAACGGTTCTCCGACGAGGATGTGATCAACCACATGATCTTTCTCATGATGGCCGCCCATGACACCTCCACGATCACCACCACTGCTGTCACCTACTTCCTCGCTAAACATCCTGAGTGGCAGGAGAAGGCAGCGGCGGAGGCGCAGTCCTTCGGTGACGATTCGCCAGATATCGACGAACTGGAGCAGATGACGGTCCTCGATCTGATCCTCAAAGAAGCTCTGCGTCTGCTGGCGCCCGTTCCGCTGGTGATGCGCAAGACCGTCCGCGATGTCGCCATTGACGGCTATCACATCCCCCCTGAAACCTTGTGCGCAATCACACCCGCCGTAAATCACTTCGACCGCAGAATATGGAGCGACCCGGACCGTTTCGATCCGTCGCGCTTCGACGAGCCCCGGCGCGAGGACCAACAGCACCGATTCGCCTGGGTGCCGTTCGGCGGCGGGGCGCACAAATGCATTGGGATGCAGTTCGGCACACTCGAGGTGAAAGCAATCCTGCATCAGATGTTGCGTACCTACACTTGGACGGTCCCAAACGACTATCACGTGCGTTGGGACAACACCTCGCTGCCCATTCCCGTGGACGGACTGCCTGTGACGTTGCGGCACCGATGAGCGGTGAGAACTCGCCTTACCTGGAGCCCACGGAGTTCCTCGATTGGCAACATGAATCGGTACGCGACTTCGTTGCATCGGCGACCCGCGGCGCGGTCGACGACACCACGAAGGCCATAGCCATCTTCACTGCGGTCCGCGACGCGATTTGGTATGACCCCTACACCGTGACCGATGACCCGCATGCGTATCGCGCCAGCACCATCGCAACTGCAGACCGCGCGTACTGCGTCCCGAAGGCGGTGCTCTTGACGGCGGCCTGCCGAGCAGCAGGCATCCCGGCGCGGCTGGGGTTCGCCGATGTCCGAAACCACCTTCAGACCGAGACATTGCGTGAGCGGATGGGCGGTACCGACGTCTTTGTCTACCACGGATACAGCCTCATGCATCTCGGCGGTGTCTGGGTCAAGGCAACTCCGGCGTTCAATCGCGAGCTATGCGCACGGTTCGGCGTCCCGCCAATTGATTTCGACGGGCGCACAGACGCCCTGCTGCACGGGTTCGCCGGTGACGGCACCCAACACATGGAATATCTGAGGGATCGAGGCGCCTTCGACGATCTACCGCTGGCAGAGATCCTGCAAGCGCTCAGAACCCACTACGGGACGCTCATAGGCGATGCGAGTCGCCATCCAGACCTGTTCGCCTGAAGGGCCGATGCGAAATGCACAGCACGATGCAAGACGTCCAGCTCACAATCTCGGCAATTGTCCGCCATGCCGCCTCCATTCACGGAAACAGCGAGGTGATCACCCCCGACGGAACTGGATACCGAAGTATGTCCTACCGTAGCGTCCTGGGGCGAGCGGGCCGACTTGCAAATGCGTTGCGCGGGCTGGGAATAACGGCAGATCAACGGGTGGCCAACTTTCAGTGGAGTAACCAAGAACATCTCGAGGCCTACTGCGCGGTTCCCTCCATGGGCGCGGTGCTGCACACCCTCAACATTCGTTTGGCTCCAGAGCAACTCGCGTACATCGCCAACCATGCCAGCGATCAGATCATCCTGGTGGATGCGTCGGTTGCGCCATTGTTGGCTAGTGCGCTACCAGCGATGGAGTCGGTGCATACGGTCATCGCCACCGGGGGCGACCTCGCTCCGCTGCAGGGATGCGGGAAGACGGTGTTGCGTTACGAGGAGATCCTGGCGCAGCAACCGGAGACTTTCGATTGGCCCGAGATCGATGAGCGTTCCGCCGCGGCCATGTGCTACACCAGCGGGACTACTGGAAATCCCAAAGGTGTTGTCTACAGCCACCGTTCGACCCTACATGCACTGACCGCCTGCACGTCGAACGCCCTGGCAGTGAGCGAGGCCGACCGTATCCTGGCCATTGTCCCGATGTTTCACGCCAATGCGTGGGGACTGATCTACGCGGCGTTGATGTCTGGTGCGGACTTGGTATTACCCGATCGCCATCTGCAAGCCGCGCCGCTGGTGTCGATCATCGAAGAGACTCAGCCGACTATCGCCGGTGCAGTGCCGACGATCTGGAACGATGTCGATCGATACCTGGAATCGAATCCCGCCCGGGACATCTCCTCACTTCGGCTGGTTGCCTGCGGGGGATCGGCAGTCCCCGTCTCGCTGATGCGGGCATTCGAAGACAAGTACAACGTGCCTATCGTGCAGGCATGGGGCATGACCGAAACCTCGCCGCTGGCTACCGTCGCACGCGCAGCGCACGGAGTAGGCGAGACCCGTGCGTGGGAGATGCGCGAAAGCCAGGGTCGGCCGATGTGCGGTGTCGAGATCCGGTTGCATGACGACCACAAGAAGACCGTGCCGTGGGACGGTCGATCAGCGGGTGAAATACAGGCGCGAGGCCCGTGGATCACCGGCGCCTACTTCGGCGACGATGATCCGGACAAGTTCGACGGAGGGTGGCTGCGCACCGGCGACGTCGGCCGGATCGACCCGGACGGGTATCTCACGCTGACCGATCGTGCGAAGGACGTCATCAAGTCAGGTGGAGAATGGATCTCCTCAGTCGAGCTGGAAAATACGCTGACTGGTCACCCGGCGATCTACGAGGCTGCGGTGGTGGCAGTTCCCGACGACAAATGGCAGGAAAGACCGCTCGCCCTGGTCGTGGTTCACCGTGGAGCCGAGGTCGACATCGACCGACTGCGCGCGTTTCTGTTGGACAAGGTCGCCAAGTGGTGGATCCCGGAGCGGTGGAGCTTCGTGTCTGAGATTCCCCGAACAAGCGTCGGAAAATACGACAAGAAGGCCATACGCGCGCGTCACTCCGCCGGCGAGTATCAGATCGAAACGTCCTAAGAAATCAAACCCATTGATATCGAACAGCCGAGAGGGAATCCTGTGACAGCATCAATTTCTCCCTGGATGAGCGCCGAATTGCTCGAGCTTCGTGACCTTGCCGCGAAGTTCTTCTCGACCGAATTGGCACCACATGCGCAACGTTTCGCAGACCAGCACCAAGTTGACCGAGAATTGTGGCACAAAGCCGGCGAACTAGGCCTGCTCTGCATGTCCATACCCGAAGAATACGGCGGGGGAGGCGGCACATTCGCGCACGAAGCCGTCGTACTCGAAGAGCAAGCCCGAGTCGGGGACAGCTCATGGGGCGCAGGGCTGCACAGCGGAATCGTCGCGCACTACATCCTCCAGTATGCGGCCGAAGAACTACGGAGGCAGTGGCTGCCCAAGATGGCCTCAGGCGAAATGATCGGTGCGATCGCCATGACGGAGCCAGGGACCGGTTCTGATCTGCAGAGTGTCAAGACCAAAGCAATTCTTGACGGTGACGAGTACGTGATCACCGGCGCAAAGACCTTCATCACCAACGGTCAGCAAGCCGACCTGATCATCGTTGTCGCCAAGACAGATCCAAGTCAGGGCGCCGCCGGCATCTCGCTGATCGTCGCCGAAGCCGATCGACCCGGATTCCGGCGCGGCAAGGTCCTCGACAAAATCGGCCAACGCGGACAAGACACCTCCGAGTTGTTCTTCGACGACGTAAGAGTTCCCCGCTCGCACCTCCTGGGCGAGACCGAGGGTCAGGGTTTCAGTCAGCTGATGACGCAGCTACCTCAAGAGCGGCTCATCGTCGCGGTTGGGGCGGTCGCGGCGATGGAACTTGCCGTGGAGCAGACACTCAAATACACCCGTGAGCGGGAAGCGTTCGGACGGCCCGTCTTCGGCTTCCAGAACACGAAATTCATCTTGGCCGAAGCTGCAACCGAAACGCGCATCGCACGAGTATTTTTGGACTACTGCATCGACCTACACCTCGCGGGCCAGCTCGACGTCCAGACCGTCGCCATGGCGAAATGGTGGACCACTGAGCGAGCGATGAAGGTGCTCGATGACTGTTTGCAGCTTCACGGCGGATATGGGTACATGACCGAGTATCCCATCTCGAGATTGTGGGTGGACCAGCGCGTGCAGAAAATCTACGCCGGCACAAATGAGGTGATGAAGGAAATCATCTCGCGTTCCCTATGACCCTGAACGAGTTGCCACCTGCACATTACTCACCTGGGAGGAGGATTGATGGCATCTACAGAGGTGCCATATCGCCACGAAATGAGTGGACATTGCGGATCGGGTGCCCTTCGGGACTTGATACCAGATGCTCCTATCTTCAGGCAATGAGTTCGTTGGTTCTTCTGCTGGGTTGGCGGAGGGCGTGGTAGATCTCGCGGGCGATGTAACGCTTGATGGAGCGCATGATCTCATTCTTGGTTTTGCCTTCGGCCAGGCGGTGAACGAACTAGTCGCGGGTGGGCTGATGACGGCGCATGCGCACCACCAGGATGACGTGCGGGGCACGGTTGGCGTCGCGATTGCCTTCCCAGTTGAGCCGGTGGCGGATCGTTTTGCCGCTGGAGGCTTCCAGTGGGCTGACCCCGCAGAGTTTGGCGAAAGCGGCGTCGCTGCCGATCCGAGCGGGGTTGTCGCCGAGGGCGGTCAGTAGCGTGGCAGCGGTGTCGGGCCCGACGCTGTAGCTCGGGTGCGGCGGTGGCGGTGATGGTGTCGACGTGGCGTTCGAGTCGGGCGGCTTCGGTGTCCAGCTGGTGGCAACGTGCCGCATCGACTTGATCCCAGTAAGGAAAATTCTCACCAAGTCGGCCTTACAGTTCCGTCTGCTCGCCATTCCGGCATAGGAATCGGCGGCCGACGACCGTCAGCGGCGCTCCCGTTCGGCGCGGACCGTGCGGTGATCCTCCTGACAGAGACTTCTCACACCGCAGGCCAGAGCCGGTTTTTGGGTTCCTTGGGTGGCGCTCGCCGGTTTGTTGGGCGGCGGCGGACGGGAGCGGCCAAGCGGACGGTAGCCGCCGCCCCTGGCTTGGTCGGCTATTGCGGTGCGGTGAGGATGTTCAGGAGGGTTTCGGCGCTGCGTCCTAGGTGGTCGAGGGTTTTTCTGCCCTTGGTGGCGGTGGCGCGGCTCGGGTAACCGATGACACCGCTGTCGGTATAGGCGGCGATGCCGAGGGTGGTCAGGTAGCGGCGGTCGTCGGCGGTGTGGTTGGCACCAGCCCAGCCGTCGCGCAGATATTCGGGGTAGGCCGCCAGCAGTATCGAAGTTTCGAGTTCACCGGCGTGCATGTCGTCATGGTTGCTGCTGGTGATGTCGGCGGCTTCGCGGGCTTCGGTCCAGTCGTCACGGCTGGGGTATAGGCCGAGTCGGATCCGTGCGCCGGGGTGGTTGGCTTGCTGGACAACGTTGGTCAGGACAGCGTTGCCGCCATGGGCGTTGACGATCATTAGCCCGCGGACATGTTGCTCGGCGAGGGAGTGGGCAATGTCGCCGACAACAGCAGCCAGGGTGGTGGCTGTGATGCTGAGGGTTCCGGCGAATTCGGCGTGCTCGTGGGAGCAGCTGAAAGTTAGGGGCGGAAGCTGAAAAATGTTGTGATGTGCGCTGATTGAGGTTGCAATGGCGACGGCAATTAGGGTGTCGGTGCCAAGTGGCAGGTAGGGGCCGTGCTGCTCGAACGAGCCGACCGGCAGGACCGCAAGATCGGCTCGGGTGTGGTCGCTGGCCGCGGTGATATTGGGGATGACGGTATCGGTCATGGGGCGATTCCTTCGGTTGCGTCCTTGATCTGTCCGAAAAGTTGTTGCAGCAGTGGGCTTTTGTCGTGTCGGCGCCGATCACGCAGGAGGGTCGCGCAGCTGGCAAGGTGTCGCCGTGCGCGTTGGGACGGCGCGGCCAAGTAACCGCGCAGGGCTTCGGCGGCGTGGGCGCAGGCGAGTTGATACTCGCGGATCACAACGAGAGCGTGTAGCAGCCGGATGTCGGCGACGGCCCGGTCACGATGCTGATGGGAGGTCCAGGACGGTCGGTGCCGGGTGAGCAGCTCGACGGCCTGCTGTGGCTGGCCGAGTTCCAAGTATCCCGAGGCGATATCGCTGGCGACGAATCCAGCGTGGGCGTAGGTGGCGCGATCACCGGCGGCGGGTTCGATATCGCCGAGTTCGAGCGCATGCGCGGCGTGACGCAAGAACCCGCGTTTGTCCTCGTTGGCGATCGCAGCGAGGGCCTGTTGACGGGCGATGCTGGCTTGCAGCCGTCCTACCTCGTGGCCGTCGATCAATCGTGCGGCATCGGCGGCAAGTTCGACCGCCAGGTCGGGGTCCTGGCTAGCGATGATGTTGGATTTGCGCATCCACACCATGGCGCGCAGGTCAGGGGCGGCGGCCCGCAGGTGATCGGTGGCTCGATCGGTCAGTTCCCGCGCTTTGGGGTGGTCCCCGAGGTCTTGCGCTATCCAGCCGGCGACTTCGGCGATGGTTCCCGCTACCTCACGTACCTGGGTGCGCAGCTCAGCGGGCGTGGATTTGATGAGCGCTTCCACGGTCTGCAAATCGCGTTCCACCAGCGGTTGGGCGTAGTCAGGACCGAAGGTATGTTCGGCCTGGATATGGACTTGGCGCTGGTCAGCGATCACGGTCAGGACATCACGGTCAACCGGAAGCTGCAGCAGAAGTGGGCGCGGCAGACTGGTTTCGACTGTCAGCCCGAACAGCTCGGCAGGATCGAGGCCTAACGCTTCGGCGAGGTCGCCACGCCACATCGGCCCCGCGCTGCCGCCGCCTTCGATCCGAACGATCTGCTGGCGCAACGTAGCCCGCTCCGGTGGTGTGTCGCCGCGCTGCTTGCGGACCGTCTCGACTCTGGCCGCCAGATCGTTCAGACTCATCTTGGCGTCCTCGCGCGCTTGATGAACCTGTAGTCCGCTCTGGCGGCGAGCAGGGTCGGTCAAGGCCATACAACGATCATGCATGAACAACGCCGCAGGTCCGGGCATATGTGCGCGTTCGCAGTGTTCCTTGCTGTTCCTAGCTGCCGCTATCGACGCTTCGCCCATCGCGCTGTCCTAGATCCAGTCACCACACGTCGGTGACAACGATCGGAAAGGACAGAACAGATGAAACTCAAAATTGACACCACTGCGGTGTCGTTTATCTGCACGAAAAACCCCGAGCCGCGGACCGATTTCGGCACCGGGCAGCCCAAAATCGATAAGGCCACCGGCGCGGTGCTGCATACGGTGCAGTTGATGGCGCTGGACGTCGATGGCGGGGACGTGTTGTCGGTGACCGTGCCTGGTGCTCCGAAAGTCGCTGTGGGCCAGCAGGTATCGGTGACTGGTTTGGTGGCACTGCCGTGGTCGCAGGACGGCCGCAGCGGTATCGCGTTCCGTGCTGAGACGATCACCACCGCCGAGGGCGGCAAGCCGGGTTCCACGCCGCGCCCGTAACCGCCAGGGAACCATCCCGGCAGCCACTAACTGCTCACGTTGGCTTTGAGCGCTGCCGGGGTGGTTTCCCGACTCCCGCATTCTTTTTCACGAAAGGCAGAAGTAGTCGTGTCGAACACAAACAACAAGAACAACACCCAATCCTCTGGTGAGGATTGGGTCGGTGAACTTATCTGGTCAATCCTGGTAGCGGCCGGGCGGCTGCTGTGGTGGGGTGCACAGTTCCCGTTGCTCGGTGCCCCGGTCGCTGTCGCGGTCGGCGTGGCGTGCTGGCAGGGCCTGAACGCCGGATTCCTCACGCTCGTAGGTTTCATCGCCCTGTACACGCTGTGGGGATTCGTCGACGAGAATAGTCTGCAGCGGTGGGTGATCGACCCGCCCACCCACTATGCGCAGACCTGGTGGCGCTACCGGCGCCGCTGGGAACACGTCTGCAGCCTGCACGGGTTGACCACCAAACTCGTTGACCGCCAACTCATTCCAGCACTACTTGGGGTGTATATCGGCGACTTCACCGACATACTTGCGGTGCGGGTGGTGACCGGTCAATCGATCAGCCACTGGCAGCGCCAAGCCGACGCGTTGGCTGCCGCGTGGACGGCCGACCGGATCACCATCACCGCCACAGCACCCGGTGAAATCCGGATCACGATCATGCGCGGCGACGTGCTCGCGGAACCCGTCGCCCTGCCCATGCCCGAACCTGGTGCGACGGTGAACTTGTTGGCCATCGGCGTCGGAGTCACCGAGAACCGGGGCGTGTGGCGGCTGCCGATCCTCGGGCATCACGTGCTGGTGGCTGGGGCCACCGGTGCGGGTAAGGGCAGTGTGTTGTGGTCACTGATCGCCGGTCTAGCCCCGGACGTGAAGAGCGGGCGCGTCCGGTTGTGCGTGATCGACCCCAAGGGCGGCATGGAACTCGGTCCCGGTGCGTCGATGTTTTCGTTCTTTGCCCATGACGTCACCGGCCAAACCCTGGAACTGCTCCGTGCGTTGGTCATGCTGATGCATGAACGCGCCAACCGGCTACGCGGGCACGCCCGCCTACACACACCGACCACGGCCGATCCGTTGTTCGTGGTCGTCATCGATGAGATCGCGGCGCTGACCGCCTACGTCACCGACCGCAAGATCAAGACCGAAATCGAACAACTGCTAGGGCTGCTGCTCTCGCAGGGCCGCGCGGTGGGTATCTCGGTGGTGGCGGCGGTGCAGGATCCGTCCAAAGACACCCTGCCCGTGCGGCAGCTGTTCACGGTGCGGATCGGGTTGCGCCTGACCGAGGCATCGCAAACGGCCATGGTCCTGGGCCAGGGTGCCCGCGATGCCGGGGCCGAATGCGATCTAATCCCCGACGGCACACGCGGGGTCGGCTACATGATGATCGATGGCACCGCCCACCCGGTCCGCATGCGCGCGTTCTGGGTAACCGATGCCGATATCGCTTATCTGGTGCGCGCCTTCCCCGCGCGGCGCACACGCTCATCCCAGGCTAGGGAGGCCGACAGCGAGAACACCACCGGCACAGACGGCGACAGCGGCAACCGTTCGGGGCACCAGTGAGCGCCGTCCACGAAGCAGGGTGCCCGGCAATCACGCTGCCGGGTCTTCCCGCCGACATCGACCACCATCGCGTGGTCACCGAAATGATGCGCCGTGCCTGCTCGCCGGGATTCGACACCTGGTGGCGGCGCGCCGGATCAGTCGGTTTCTGCGCCAACCCGATCCAACTCACCGGTACTGACGAGTTCGGCCGCGAAAGAATCGTGTGGGTGCGGTGCAACAACCGCCGTGCCACCGTCTGCCCCTCCTGCTCAGACCTGTACGCCCGCGACACTTGGCAACTCGTCGCCGCAGGAACCACTGGAGGCCGCCACAACATCACCCCCGCCGTGGCCGACCGTCCCCAGGTATTCGCCACGTTGACCGCGCCCAGCTTCGGTCCTGTCCATGGCAGCACAGGCAGCGTCTGCCGTGACCACCGTATGATGGGTGGCCACAAGCAATGCCCACACGGAAAACCCATGTGGTGCCGCATCATCCATGATCGCACCGACCCCGCGGTCGGGCAACCGCTGTGCGCCGAGTGCTACGACTACCTCGGGCACGTCCTGTTTACCTGGCACCTGCCCGAACTATGGCGGCGTTTCACCATCGCCCTACGACGCAATCTCGCCAAACACCTCAAAGCTGCTGGCATTGCACCTGGCTCGGTGAAAGCCAGTTTTGTCAAGGTCGTCGAAATGCAGGCCCGTGCGATCCCCCACATTCACGCCCTCATCCGCCTCGATCCCCCCGAAGGCCACGCCGGTACCGCCACCGCCGGCTCACGTGACCAGAGCGATCACGGCCCCGCCGCCACATGTGGTGGTGGGGAGCCCCGTTCGGCAACCGGCCCTGTCTGGGAGCCGCCGATAACTGCCGCCGAACTCGCCGCCCTTATCCAGCACGCCGCCCGCACCGTCACTCTCGACGTCCTGCACCCCGACACCAACCGCCAATCCGACAATCCCAACAAGTCTCACGACACTGCGCCACTGGTGGTCCGGTTCGGCAGGCAGATCGATACCCAACCACTGGGAACCCAAAACCACGCGGTCCCAACAGAATCAGATACACACATCGCCATGAGTCGGACGTCGCCGCGCCGAGTCGCCGGATACCTAGCCAAATACGTCACGAAATCCCTACAAGACTTCGGTGTCGCTGCCCGCCGCCTATCCGCTGAAGCCATCGAGGACCTGAACGTCACCGACCACATCCGGGCGATCCTGACCACCATCGCCCACCTGGCAGACCAAGCCCACACCCTCGGTATCGATGCCTTGGCAGGGATCGGGCGTTGGCTACACACCCTGGGCTACCGAGGACACGTCACCACCAAATCCCGCCGCTACTCGGTCACCATGGGCGCGCTACGCGCCATCCGCGCCACCTGGATTCGAGAACAAGTCGCCAAAAACTGTTCACCACAACACTATTCACCACTCGATCTAGCCGAGCAAAGTGACCAGGTGGGGTGGGAGTTCGACCGTGCAGGACACGCCACCTCCGGCGACCGCACCCTCGTCTACTCTGCCGCCCTCCAACGTATCGACACCCGCCGCATCGGACTGGTAGAGGCCCGTCGCCAAGCCCGCGACGAACAATCGGATCTGCCAGGGGGACCCGATGACTGACAACTCCCGAACAGCACATTCTCGCTCCGAGTGCGACGCTCGACTCGATGCGCCGACCCTGTCAGAGGAGGGTGTTGAAGTTGACGTCGCCGACCACTACCGAATTCCGCGCGAGGCCAACCGCGCGCTGGTACACGTCATAATGGCTGTGCGGGACCGGATGCTTGGATCAGGGAGGGGAGTGGCATGAGCCTGAGGTTCGCCTTCTATGGCCGAGTGAGCACGGAGGACGCTCAAGACCCGGAGGCGAGCCGCAGCTGGCAGAAGCGGCGTGCCATGGACCTGATCACTCCGCACGGCGGAGTCCTCACCGCTGACTACTTCGATGTGGGACAGAGCCGTTCGCTGCCATGGAAGCGCAGGCCAGAGGCGTCACGGCTCCTTGCAGATGTCGCTTGTAGTGACCGTAGCTTCGACGCCGTAGTGATCGGGGAACCTGCCCGTGCGTTCTATGGGCCGCAGTTCGCGCTTACTTTCCCGGTGCTCACGCACTACGGAGTGGGCCTGTGGGTGCCGGAGGTTGGCGGAGCGGTCGATCCCGGCTCCGAGGCGCATGACTTAGTGATGACTCTTTTCGGCGGCATGAGCAAGGGAGAGCGCGCCCGCATCCAGATGCGTGTCCGTACGGCGATGTCGGCACTTGCGCAGGACACGGCCAGATATCTCGGTGGTCGACCGCCGTACGGTTACCGGCTCGTCGATGCCGGCTCGCACCCAAACCTTGCCAAGGCAAATCTTGGGCAGCGGCTTCACCGCCTCGAACCTGACCCCGCGACATCGTCGGTCGTCGAGCGGATCTACCGCATGTACGCCGACGGAGCGGGCCTGCGCTACATTGCGCAACGGCTCACCGACGATGGTGTGCCGTCGCCGAGCCAGTATGACCCGGCGCGGAATCGTCACCGTGACCCGCGAGGTTGGTCTCATTCGGCGATCCGCGCCATACTTGACAACCCGACATATCTCGGTGTCCGCGTTTGGGGCAAGCAGGAGAAATACGAGGTCCTGGTAAACCCTGACGACGTCGCTGCCGGGTATGAGACGCGTATGCGCTGGCGTGATCAGGCAGACTGGATCGCACCGGACCGCCGCACACACGAAGCGCTGATCCCTGACGATTTGGCTCAGGCTGTTCGTCTTCGTACGCAGGCGCGGCGTGGTCCCGGTCTCGTCTGCAGCAGAGAATCGGCGGTGCCGTACGCGCTTCGCGGGATGCTGTACTGCGCCGTATGTGGACGGCGGATGCAGGGCGCTGCTCGAGTGGGGAAGCGAGCAACCCGGATCCTCTACCGTTGTGAGCTAGGTAGGTCGCGTTCTGTACCTGCGGAACTGACTGATCACCCGCGTACGGTCTACCTCCGCGAGGACGCCGTGACACCTCGACTCGACGAATGGATCGCCAGCCTGGCCGATCCGGAAGACCTGGCGCGCGGGCAGGAGGTGGACCCGGCAGCGGGAGCTGGCTACGCCGCCTTGCAGCGCCAGCTCAGCGAGGCGAATGGCAAGGTTGCTGCTTTGATTACCGCAGTAGAGTCTGGTGTGGCCGTTGAGGACTTGACCGCTGCATTGCGCCGTCGCACCGCCGAGCGCGACGAGCTGATGGCCCTTCTTGAACGAGCCGAGAGACCCCGCGCCATGTCTGCTGCACAGATTAGCGAGTTGGTCGAGGAGTTGGGCGGGCTGTCAGCGGTGCTTGGTGAGGCAACCGGGGCGGAACGCGCTCAGGTGTACGCGAGCCTGGGTCTGCGTCTTGATTACGATCCCCATCTGCGACGAGTCAAGGCGACGGCCGACTTGAGTCGTGTCGCCGGATGTGTCCGAGGGGGGACTTGAACCCCCACGCCCATTAGTAGGGCACTAGCACCTCAAGCTAGCGCGTCTGCCATTCCGCCACTCGGACAAGGCCAAACCAGCATGGGTTGGCAGCTAAGGCTATCGGATTGCCTGCCGCGAACCCAATCCGACTCCTCGGACGCCGCGATGCTCGGCATCGGGCCGTCCGGCCGCGGCAATGGTAGGAAAGGGGGTTGTGACCATTCAGAGCGGGGCGACCGAGGAGCCGACCAACCCGAGTGACGACGTGGTCGAGGTGGTCAGCAAGCTGATCCGGTTCGACACCACCAACACCGGCGAACCCGAGACCACTAAGGGCGAGGCCGAGTGCGCCCAATGGGTCGCCGAGCAGCTCGCCGAGGTCGGCTACGCCCCGCAGTATGTCGAATCGGGCGCCCCCGGCCGCGGCAACGTCTTCGTCCGCCTGCCCGGCGCCGACCCCTCGCGCGGTGGCCTGCTCATCCACGGGCACCTCGACGTGGTGCCGGCCGAGCCCACGGAGTGGAGCGTGCACCCGTTCTCCGGCGCGGTCAAAGACGGCTTTGTCTGGGGCCGCGGGGCGATCGACATGAAGGACATGGTCGGGATGATGATCGTGGTGGCCCGGCAGTTGAAGCGGGCCGGCATCGTCCCCCCGCGTGACCTGGTCTTCGCCTTCATCGCCGACGAAGAGCACGGCGGCACCTTCGGGGCGCAGTGGCTGGTCGACAACCGGCCGGATCTGTTCGACGGGGTCACCGAGGCGATCGGCGAGGTGGGCGGGTTCTCGCTGACCGTGCCGCGCCGCGACGGGGGAGAACGTCGGCTCTACCTGATCGAGACGGCCGAAAAGGGGCTGTCGTGGATGCGGCTCACCGCCCGTGGCCCCGCCGGTCACGGGTCGATGGTGCATGACCAGAACGCCGTCACGGCCGTCGCCGAGGCCGTCGCCCGGCTGGGCCGCCACCAGTTTCCGCTGGTGCTGACCGACACCGTCGCGCAGTTCCTCGCGGCCGTCAGCGAGGAAACCGGGCTGACCTTCGACACCGAGTCGGGCGACCTGCGGGGAGCGGTCGAGAAGCTGGGGCCGATGGCCCGCATGCTCAAGGCCGTGCTGCACGACACCGCCAACCCCACGATGCTCAAGGCCGGGTACAAGGCCAACGTCGTCCCGGCGATCGCCGAGGCGGTGGTGGACTGCCGGATTCTGCCCGGTCGCAAGGAGGCGTTCGAGGCCGAGATCGACGAGCTGCTCGGGCCGGACGTGACCCGCGAATGGATCAAGGACTTCTCGTCCTATGAGACCAGCTTCGACGGTGACCTCGTCGACGCGATGAACGCCGCCGTGCTGGCGCTCGACCCGGACGCCCGCACCGTGCCGTATATGCTCTCCGGTGGTACCGACGCGAAATCCTTCGCGCGCTTGGGTATTCGCTGTTTCGGCTTCAGCCCGCTGCGGTTGCCGCCGGACCTGGATTTCACCGCGCTGTTCCACGGCGTCGATGAACGGGTACCCATCGACGCGTTGCGGTTCGGCACCGATGTGCTGACCCACTTCCTGACCCACTGCTAGTTGACGAACGCAAGCCGATCACCCGAGAGGACCGCCATGAGCACTGCGCCCGACCCATACGCATCGCTGCCCAAGCTGCCGACGTTCACGTTGACCTCGCAATCGGTCACCGACGGTCAGCCCTTGGCCAAGCCCCAGGTCAGCGGCATCATGGGCGCCGGTGGTGAGGACGTCAGCCCCCAGCTGAGCTGGTCGGGATTCCCGGATGGGACCCGCAGTTTCGCCGTCACCGTCTATGACCCCGACGCGCCGACGGCCTCCGGGTTCTGGCACTGGGCGGTCGCGAACCTGCCCGCCGACGTCACCGAGCTGGCCGAGGGCGCCGGCGACGGCAGCAACCTGCCCGGTGACGCCCTGACGCTGGTCAACGACGCCGGGCTGCGCCGCTACCTCGGCGCCGCGCCGCCGGCCGGGCACGGCCCGCATCGCTACTACATCGCCGTGCACGCCGTGGACACCGACAAGCTGGATCTGCCCGAGGACGCCAGCCCGGCCTTCCTCGGGTTCAACCTGTTCCAGCACGCCATCGCCCGCGCGGTCATCCACGCCACGTACGAACAGAAGTAGGCTCAACCCCGAGCCGCCGAGCCGACCGCCTCACTGAGCGAGGCGAACCCCCCGTCGTGCAGCCGCCGGGCGACGCCGTCGTGAATCTGCTTGGCCCACAAGCCTCCTCCGTAGATGAAACCGGTGTAGCCCTGCAGCAGCGAGGCGCCCGCGGTGATCCGCTCCCAGGCATCGTCGGCGTTTTCGATGCCGCCGACGCTGACCAACACCAGGCGGTCGCCGACCCGCCCATAGAGCCGGCGCAGCACCTCGACCGCGCGGCGCGCCACCGGCGGCCCGGAGATGCCGCCAGCGCCCAGCTCGTCGACGCCGGGCGTCCGCAAACCCTGCCGCGAGATCGTGGTGTTGGTGGCGACGATGCCGGCCAGGCCCAGCTCGACCGCCAGGTCCGCGATGGCGTCCACGTCGGCATCGGAGAGGTCCGGCGCGATCTTCACCAGCACCGGTGTGGTTGTCTCAGCGAGCACGGCCGACAGGATGGGCCGCAGCGACTCGACCGCCTGCAGGTCGCGCAGCCCGGGGGTGTTCGGCGAGCTGACGTTGACCACCAGGTAGGAGGCCAGAGGGCCCACCAGCCGCGCGCTCGCCCGGTAGTCGTCGACGGCCCGATCGGCCGGCGTTGCCTTCGTCTTGCCGATGTTGACCCCGATCGGCACCTCCGGCCGCTGGTGCGCGAGCCGCATCGCGAGCGCGCCGGCGCCGAGGTTGTTGAAGCCCATCCGGTTGAGCAGGGCCCGGTCGGCGGGCAGCCGGAACATGCGGGGGGCCGCGTTGCCGGGCTGCGGGTGGGCGGTGACGGTCCCGACCTCGGCATGCCCGAAACCCAGCGTGCCCCAGGTGAGTACGCCCAGTCCGTCCTTGTCGAAGCCGGCCGCCAGGCCCAGCGGACCCGGGAAACGCACCCCGAACACGGTGCTGGCCAGCGCCGGATCGGTCGGGGCCAGCAACCGGCGCAAGGCCCGGCGCGCCCAGGCGACGGCCGTGACGCCGCGCAGGAAGCCGAAAACCAGCGTGTGAATGCGCTCGGGCGGGATCACGAAAAACAGCTGCCGCAGCAGGCCGTACAGCCGGTGGCCGCCCGCGCGTGGCCGGTCGGGTTTCACAGTTGCGGCTGGTCGGGCCGCCGCCCCTCGTAGCCGGCACCGTCCAGGCGAGACTTCTTGCGGCGCAACAACACTCGTCTGCTGCCGTCGTTGTAGAGCCGCACCCTGGTCAACTCCCAGCCGCGGTATTCGGCCTCGATGGACAATCGGGTCGACGCGCTGACCCGGGTCACTTCCGGCGGCAGGCGCAGCGGCACCCATTCGTATTCGTCGGACATCTCGGTGTCCCAGCCCGCGGGCAGGCGGCTGTGCCGCGCCGCGGTCAACGCCTACCCGCCGCGTGATCGATGACCTGAACTCCCGCACCGGATCCCGACACCACGTACAAGGTGTCCGACGCTTCGTCGAAGGCCAGTGAGTTGGGTTGCTGCACGGTCGGGTAGCGCACCTTTTCGACGGGGATTCCGGTGGACAGGTCGTAACCAATGACGATATTGGAAACGGTCTGCGAAACCCAGGCTAACGCGCGGGAACCGGCCAGGCCGTAGGGCGCCTGCGGAACCGGGTAGGCCTGCCGCAGGATCAGCGGGTCCACGCCGTAGACCAGCAGCTGACCGCCGCGGGTGTCGGCGACCAGAACGCGGCCCAGCGCGTCGGCGGCCATGGTGGTGGCGCCCCGGCCGGCACGCAGGGCCTGCTGGACGTGGCCGTCGGCGTCGATCGTCGTCACCGACGTCTGCCCGCGATCCAGCACTACCGTCGTATCGCCTTGTGTGGCAAGACAATCGACGCGCGCGAAGACCTTATTGCGACTGGCTATGCTCGCGGCGCTCACCGCGCCCGGCTTGGGGGAGGTGAGGGTGTAGACGGCGCCGTCGGCGCTGCCCAACACGAGCCGGCCGTCGGCGCGTCGCGCCACCGCGGTGAACTCGGTCTGGGCCGCGTCGGTCACGCTCACCTGCGCCGTGTGGCCGGTGGACAGGTCGACCGCGAAGTAGCCGCCGCGCGCGGCCAGATAGGCGGTGCCCTGGCCGTCGTCGGTCAACGCGCTGGCCGGCCCCGGCAGGTCGACGACGCGCGGCGGGGCCTGCGCGTCACCGAAAACGGTGAGGCTGCCCGGCGCTGCCGGGTCGCTGCCCGGCGCCAGGACCGCCAGCCGGCGGGTGCCGGCATCGAACACCGCCGCGGCGGCATGGGCGGGCAGCGGCCGCACCGCGCCGGCCGGCGACTGCGACGGCGGCGGCGACACGGCCGCCGCCGCGGGTTCGATGGTGCGCGGCGCGCCGGCGAGCGGATTCGACGAGCAACCGACCGTCGCACCGAGCAAAACCGCGAGGCTCAACACACCGCCTTGAGCTGCCAGCTTGTGGCGCCATGGTCGTGACAGCAAGTGCTTTCCCTCGTGGTGCGGCGGTGGAACACAAATTCTAAGGAACGAGGTCGGTCCCACAGGGCCATGCTGCCCGCGTCTGGCCGGACCGGCGAGGTATCGTCGGCTCATGGCCGTCACCGCTGACCGTCATATGACGCAGAAAGAGTTTGCTGTCGAAGACATGTCGACAGGCATTTTCGCTAGCGGATACGGACAAGTCGGTGATGGGCGAAGTTTCTCGTTCCACATCGAGAACCGATCACTTGTCGTGGAAGTTTACCGGCCACGCCTGGCCGGGCCCGTTCCGCAGGCCGACGAGGTGGTCGCCACCGCAGTCCGCAGCCTGGTCGATATCGATCTCACCGACGAGCGCAGCCTGAGCGCGGCGGTGCGCGACTCCGTGGCGCACGCGGAGCCGGTTTCCCGGTAGGGCGCCCGGGTCGCCGGCGTCGGTCCACTCAGCTCCGGTCGCGGGGCCGCGTACCGGGTAGCGTCATGGTCGACATGACCGTCATTCTGCTGCGACACGGCCGATCCAGTTCGAACACCGCCGGCATCCTCGCCGGTCGTTCGGAGGGCGTCGACCTCGACGACAAGGGCCGCGAGCAAGCCGCCGCGCTGATCGACCGGATCGGTGATCTGCCGATCCGCGAGTTGATCACCTCGCCGCTGTTGCGCTGCCGCCGCACCCTCGAGCCACTGGCCGACGCGCTGTGTCTCGCGCCGCTCGTCGAAGACCGGCTCGCCGAAGTGGACTACGGGGAATGGACCGGCCGCAAGATCGGCGAGCTGGTGAGCGAGCCGTTGTGGAAGGTCGTGCAGGCCCATCCCAGCGCGGCGGTCTTTCCCGGTGGCGAGGGTCTGGCGCAGGTGCAGGCGCGGGCGGTGGCCGCCGTCCGCGAGCACGACCGCCGGCTGGCCTCAGAGCATGGTGGCGACGCGCTGTGGGTCGCTTGCACTCACGGTGATGTCATCAAGGCGGTCATCGCCGACGCGTACGGCATACACCTGGACGGGTTCCAGCGCGTCACCGCCGACCCGGCGTCGGTGAGTGTGATCCGGTACACCGAACTGCGCCCGTTTGTGTTGCACGTCAACCACACCGGCGCGCGGCTGGCCGCCGCACTGCGGGCCGGACCGCCGCCGAAGGAAGAGGCAACGGCGGAAACCGACGGGCAGTCCAACGGCGAGGCGCAGGCACCACCGGCCGCCGGGGCGCCGTCCAGCGACGCCGTGGTCGGCGGTTCGACGGATTAATTCGACTGCCACCACTATCGGATCGCACGGCGACGGCAACAGCCGGTATTTTGGAGGTGCCATGTCCCGCGCAATTCACGTCTTCCGCACCCCCGACCGCTTCGTGGCCGGGACCGTTGGCCAGCCCGGAAATCGCACGTTCTACATCCAGGCGGTGCACGACGCGCGCGTGGTGTCGGTGATCCTGGAAAAGCAGCAGGTTGCCGTACTGGCCGAACGCATCGGTGCCCTGTTGCTCGAGGTGAATCGCCGGTTCGGCACGCCGGTTCCGCCCGAGCCCGCCGAGGTCGAGGACCTCAAGCCGTTGATCACGCCCGTGGACGCCGAGTTCCGGGTCGGGACCATGGGTCTGGGCTGGGATTCGGAGGCCCAGACCGTGGTGGTCGAGCTGCTGGCCGTCACCGACGCCGAGTTCGATGCGTCGGTGGTGCTCGACGACACCGAGGAGGGTCCCGACGCGGTGCGGGTGTTCCTGACGCCGGAGTCGGCGCGGCAGTTCGCCAGCCGCTCCAACCGGGTGATCTCGGCCGGGCGTCCGCCGTGCCCGCTGTGCGACGAACCGTTGGACCCGGAGGGACATATCTGCGCGCGCGCCAACGGCTATCGGCGCAATGCGCTTCTCGGGTCTGACGATGACCCCGAGGTGTGACGACCATGAGGTGTTGCGCAACGGCGAGCTGACGGTCATCGGACGGATCCGCTCGGCCAGCAACGCCACCTTCCTGTGCGAATCGACGCTCGACGAGCGCGCGGTGCACTGCGTCTACAAGCCGGTCGCCGGCGAGGCGCCGCTATGGGACTTTCCCGACGGAACGCTGGCCGGCCGCGAGCGGGCCGCATACCTGGTGTCGGCGCAGTTGGGCTGGAACATCGTGCCCTACACGATCATTCGCCACGGGCCGGCGGGCCCGGGCATGTTGCAGCAGTGGGTGCAGCAACCCGGCGACACGGTGGACACCGAGCCGCGGCCGGGCCCGGATCTGGTCGACCTGTTTCCCGCGGGCAAGGCCCAGCCCGGCTACCTGCCGGTGCTGCGCGCCTACGACTACGCCGGCGACGAGGTCGTGTTGATGCACGCCGACGACATTCGCCTGTGGCGGATGGCGGTGTTCGACGTGCTGGTCAACAACGCCGACCGCAAGGGCGGCCACGTCCTGCGCGACCTCGACGGCCACATCTTCGGGGTCGACCACGGTGTGTGCCTGCACGTGGAGGACAAGCTGCGGACCGTGCTGTGGGGGTGGGCCGGCAAGCCGATCGACAGTCAGACGTGCAAGGCCGTCGCCGGCCTCGCCGAGGCCCTCACCGGCTCGTTCGGCGACGAACTGGCCGAGCACATCACGTCCGCGGAGATCGCCGCGCTGCGCATGCGCGCGCACGCGCTGCTGGACAATCCGGTGATGCCGGGACCCAACCGGCATCGCCCGATCCCGTGGCCGGCTTTTTAGCAGTGATCGCAAGCGCGGCACGGCGTCGGCGATACTGAACCGGTGAGCCATGCCCCCGACGACGAGTCGGACGAGATGACCGATGCCGCGCTGGCCGCCGATCTCGCCGCCGAAGCGGGGGAGTTATTGCTCAAGGTCCGCGACGAGGTCGGGTTCGGCTATCCCTGGGCGCTGGGCGACGCGGGTGACAGCCTGGCGAACGACCTGATCCTGCGGCGGCTGCGCGTCGAGCGGCCCGGCGACGCGGTGCTCAGCGAGGAGGCCTACGACGACCTGTCCCGGCTGCAGCACGACCGGGTGTGGATCATCGACCCGCTGGACGGCACCCGCGAGTTCTCCACGCCGGGCCGCGACGACTGGGCGGTCCACATCGCGCTGTGGCAGCGACCCAGCGATGGCCAACGCGAGATCACCGACGCGGCGGTGTCATTGCCCGCGCGTGGCAACATCGTCTACCGCAGCGACACCGTGACGGCCGGCGCCGCCCGCGCCGGCGTCACCGACACCATCCGCATCGCCGTCAGCGCCACCCGGCCCCCGGCGGTCCTGCACCGGATGCGGCAGACGCTGCCCATTCAGCCGGTCGCGATCGGCTCGGCGGGCGCCAAGGCGATGGCCATCATCGACGGCGACGTCGACGCCTACGTGCACGCCGGCGGCCAGTGGGAGTGGGACTCGGCCGCCCCGGCCGGGGTGGTGATGGCCGCCGGGATGCACGCCTCGCGGCTCGACGGATCGCCGATGCGCTACAACCAGCTCGACCCGTACCTGCCCGACTTCGTCATGTGCCGCGCCGAGCTGGCCCCGATCCTGCTGGGAGCCATCCGCGACGCCTGGCGCTAAGGGTGGGCGATTCCGGGCAGCTTCGTCGACGCGCTGTGCTGATTGCGCGCCTCCTCCGCGGCCCACTGCGCGGGCCGCATCGTCGACGCGCTGGGGCTGATTGCGCGGCTCCTCCGCGGCCCACTGCGCGGGCCGCTTCGTCGACGCGCTTAGGCTGATTGCCATGCAGTCGTGGTCTTCCCCACAGGTCCCCGTATTGGCGGGGCGCGGCCCGGAGCTTCGGCTGTATGACACCTCTGACCGGCAGGTGCGCCCCGTGGCGGCCGGGTCGACCGCCACGATGTATGTCTGCGGCATCACCCCGTACGACGCGACCCACCTGGGCCACGCCGCAACCTATCTGGCGTTCGATCTCATCTACCGCCTATGGCTGGATCTCGGCCACGACGTCCACTACGTCCAGAACGTCACCGACGTCGACGACCCTCTGCTGGAGCGCGCCGAGCGCGACGGCATCGACTGGCGGGAGCTGGCGCAGCGCGAGGTGTCGCTGTTCCGTGAGGACATGACCGCGCTGCGCATGCTGGCACCCCGCGAGTACGTCGGGGCGACCGAGGCGATCGCCGAGGTCGTCGAGCTGGTCGAGAAGATGCTGGCGTCCGGGGCGGCCTACGTCGTCGAGGGCGAATACCCCGACATCTACTACCGCGCCGACGCCACGCCCCAGTTCGGCTACGAGTCGGGCTATGACCGAGAAACCATGCTGCGCTTGTTCTCCGAGCGCGGCGGCGACCCGCAGCGGCCCGGCAAGACCGATCAGCTCGACGCCCTGCTATGGCGGGCGGCGCGGCCCGGGGAGCCCAGCTGGCCCTCGCCGTTCGGCGACGGACGGCCCGGCTGGCACGTCGAGTGCGCGGCGATCGCCCTCAGCCGCATCGGCAGCGGCCTGGACATTCAGGGCGGGGGCAGCGACCTGATCTTTCCGCATCACGAATTCACCGCCGCGCACGCCGAATGTGTCCGCGGCGAAAGGCGATTCGCGCGCCACTACGTACACGCCGGGATGATCGGCTGGGACGGGCACAAGATGTCCAAGAGCCGCGGCAACCTGGTGCTGGTGTCGACGCTGCGCGCCCAAGGCGTCGAGGCGGCGGCCATCCGGCTGGGCCTGCTGGCCGGCCACTATCGCGGCGACCGGTACTGGAGCCAGCAGGTGCTCGACGAGGCCGTCGCCCGGCTGCAGCGCTGGCGCACCGCGACCGCGCTCCCGACCGGCCCTGACGCGGCCGACGTGATCGCGCGGGTGCGCCAATATCTGGCCGACGACCTCGACACGCCCAAAGCCCTTGCGGCGCTTGATGGTTGGTCAACCGATGCGCTCGAGTACGGTGGCCACGACGCCGAGGCGCCCCGCCTGGTGGCGACCGCGATCGATGCGCTCCTGGGCGTGGCCCTGTAGTCGCGGTAAACCTATCGCGACGAAAACCGCTCGCACGTTCTGCAACCCCTCGCGGAGGCGACGCGAAAGTCATGCAAGGCGCCTGAGCCAATCCAAGCCGTCCCTATGAGTTTGCTGAGGGGGCCTCGGCCGGTGCCCGGGCAAACTTATGAAACAGCTGTACAATCAGCATATTTAATTTACATATGTGTGAATTGAGGGGCAGAAAATAATTTGCTGTCCGCGGCCTACCCGAGTATATTTCAAGTAATACTGGTTCTAGAGGGGTGAGGTCCCGCGCGTACGAGGAGCGGGTCAGCTCGGTGGATATCGGGCAGACGGCGAGGCTGACCGGCAAGTCGCGATCGTAGTCGGCGGCACAAACAACGTGTGGCGGCTACCGCTGGGCCGTGCCGGCCCCGATGGAGATTTACGACCGAACCCACGGAAGCTGCCTGATATGTATGCACGAAATACGCGCACCGCGCCCTTGAATTAAGTAGGGCTTCAGATGCACGGGGGTAAGGGGTCAGCGTGGCCTGTAGTTGGGCGCGATGTCGAGTTGCGACGATCGCTGGGGGCGCTCAGTAACGGCGAGTTCCAAGGCGTCGCGTTGGTCGGCGACAGCGGCGTGGGCAAGTCGACGCTCGCGCGGATGCTGGCCAAGACGGTGGAGTCGGCCGGGCGCACGGTGCGATTTGCGCTGGGCACTCAAACGGGTCGTGCTGTGCCGTTGGGCGCCTTTTCGCGCGCGGTGAGCCTTGGGGTGGCACACGAGCCGGCGATCATGCTGGCCGCCGCGCATCACACCTTGAGTCAGGACAAGAACCTGGTGGTGGTGGTCGACGACGCACAGCTGCTCGATCCGCTGTCGGCCACCTTCGTCAATCAGCTTGCGGCCGGCCGCAGCGCGAAGTTGATCGTGACCATCCGGTCCGGCGATTCGGTCTTGGACGCGGTGACCGCATTGTTGAAAGAGCGCCTGTTGCTGACCGTCCACATCGATCCGTTCACGCGCGAGCAGACCGAGGCGCTGGCCGGCGCGGTTCTGGGTGGTCCGGTCGACCCACGCTTGGTCGACGAGTTGTCCGAGCGCAGTGCGGGAAACCTGTTGCTCCTACGCGGCTTTCTGACCGCCGGCCGCGAAAATGGGACCCTGGTTCAGGGCGAACACGGCTGGCAACTCCAGGGCCCGCTGCGCGCAGATCGCGAACTTTACGACGTTCTGGAGTTTCAGCTGCGCTCGCTGACCGCAGCGGAGCTGGAGGTAGTGGAGATCTTGGCCACCGGCGAGGTGCTGGGGTGGGAGATCCTGCGGGAGATCTGCGATGCCGACGCGGTGGCGAACCTGGAGCGTCGTGGTCTGATCCAGTTGGTTGCCGACGGATCCCACGCTCTGGCGCAGTTGAACAACCCGATGCTTGGTGAAGCGGCGACCCGACACGCCGGGATGGTGCGCATCCGGGAACTCAACGGCAAGTTGGCGCGAGCCCTTCAAGAGCAGCAGCGGGCAGGGAGCCGGCTACCGGGGTTGCCCGGCCCGCAGGGTCGAATTCGGCTGGCCCAGTTCATGATGCGAAGCGACCTACAGCCCGACCTGGAGATGGTCATCAATGCAGGGGTGGACGCGCTGGCGATGTCGAATGTGGGGTTGGGCGAGGAGTTGGCGAGGTTCGCGGTCGATCGCGGCGGCGGTCTGCCGGCCGCTCTGGTGCTCGCCGAGGCGGTGAGCTGGCAGGGGCGCGGCGAGGAGGCCGATGCCGCGCTCGTCGACGCCGAGCCCGACGGCGGCGACGAGTGGCTGATCGCGCGGTGGGGCTGTCTGCGCGCTGCCAACTTGTACTGGGGTTGCGGGGACGTCGAATCCGCCACCCAGGTACTCGATGACGTGAAAAAGCTTGTCTCGTCCGAGTTGTGCCTTCGCCTCATCAAGGCGCTGGAGGTCTCCATGGCGTACTTCCGTGGCGACGTAGAGACGACGATCGAACTCGGGCCGGGCCTATGCGAACCCGATGCACTGCCGATGGCGACCGTGTGGGCGGTTTTCCCGACATGTTGTGCGTTGGCGGGAGCCGGGCGGTTGTCCGAGGTTCGCGGCTTGGCGGCCATCGGAGCGCGCGCGGCCGAGCTGTGCGGATTGGGGCCGCATCGATTCAACATCGGCATGGCCGAGGTCATGGCGGCGACGGCCGCCGGCGACTATCCGGCCGCGGAGCAGATCTACGAGCGTTACGCCGCGATGGCCGCCGGCCTTCTTGCCGCGGAGGCCATGGTCGACGCGATGCTCGGGCTGGTGCAGGTAGCCCGCGGTGAGCTGGCGTCAGCGTGCGCTGTATTCACCAATGCCACTGCGGTATTCGCCCAGGGTTTTCCGTCGCCGTGGCTGATCGTGGTGGCCGCCTTGCATGCCCAGGCCGAGGGGGCGCGGGGCGACAGTGCGGCGGCCGCCGCGGCGTTGCGGCGAGCGGAGAAAAGCTACGGACCGCATGTCGCGGTGTTCCTGCCCGAACTCGAACTCGCCCGGGCGTGGGAACGGGCAGCTGCCGGTGACACGTCGGCCGCCCAAGCGCACGCGACGCAAGCGGCGCAGATCGCGCGAGCGGCCAGGATGCATGCGGTGGAGATGCGGGCACGCCACACGGCTGTGCGCTTCGGCGATCGTTCGCAGGCCACGCCGCTGGAGAAACTCGCTCGTATCCTGAACACCCCGTTGGCCGCGGCGGTCGCCGACCATGCCTGCGCTCTGGCGAAACACGACGGTGCCCTGCTCGATGCCGCCGCGGGTCGGTTCGCTGATCTCGGCGCATTGGCCCTTGCCGCGGACGCGTGGGCGCAGGCGGCCGGCGAGCATGGCCGCCGAGGCGATCGCGGCAAGAAATTTGAGTCGTCGACCCGGGCGCACGCTTTGGCGAGCCATTGCGAGTTGCACACACCGGCGGTCGAGAGCGCGGCACGCCCACTTCCCTTCAGCGGCCGTGAGCGCCAGATCGTCATGCTGGTCGCGGCCGGTTTATCCAACCGGCAGATCGCCGACCAGTTGGTCATCTCGGTGCGCACGGTGGAGGGACACCTGTATCGGCTTTTCGCCAAACTCGGGATCAATACTCGCGAGCAGCTCATCTGCTTGATGCGCAGGGAGCCGTCCATGCGAAGCGAATTGTCACGTCGCGGCGACGAGTCGCTGCGTTACGAGCGTCACGATCACCCGCGGACCGGCTGAGCCTTCGTCGGTAACCGATCGATTCGACGGGCCGCCACTCGATCTCCAGGCGCGCACCACTCGACTTATATCCGGATTCCGGCGATGCCTGCTCGAGGGACCATACCCTCCGGCACATGAGTGGCAGTCGGAAGCGCGTGGTCGCGATCGTTAACGGTGTCGGCCCGACCGTACCCGCAGAGACGGCCCTGCCGTCGGAGTTGCCGGTAGTCGAGGACCGACGCGCATCGGGCCCATCGGCGCCCACCTCGAGCTCGTTGGACGCCTTCAGGCTTTATCTGGCGGGCGCGCGTTCAGGGTTCATGTAGCGGCGGCCCAGGGCGTCGTCCGGTGGACGACAACGGCACTGGCTCGCGCCCGTCACGGACCAGCAGCAGTCTGGCCGCGACGTCGCGAGCTTGGGGGAGCGGGGAGATACATCATTTGACACAGAGGGCAAATGGGTCGACGTGGCCCATCGTGGGACGCGATGCGGAGTTGCGCCGGTCGCTGGCCGCGCTGAACAACGGGGACTTTCACGGGGTGGCGCTGATCGGCGACAGCGGCGTGGGCAAGTCGACCTTGGCGCGCATGCTCGCGAAGACGGTGGAGTCGGCGGGGCGCACGGTGCGATTTGCGCTGGGCACCCAAACGGGCTGGGCCGTGCCGCTGGGCGCCTTTTCGCGCGCGGTGAGCCTCGGGGTGGGGCATGAACCGGCGATCATGCTGGCCGCCGCGCATAACACCCTGAGCCAGGACAAGAACCTGGTGGTGGTGGTCGACGACGCGCAGCTGCTCGATCCGCTGTCGGCCACGTTGGTCAATCAGCTTGCGGCCGGCGGCGGCGCGCGGTTGATCGTGACGATCCGGTCCGGTGAGCCGGTGCTGGATGCGTTGACGGTGTTGCTGAAAGAGCGCCTGTTGTTGACCGTTCACATCGACCCGTTTACGCGCGAGCAGACCGAGCTATTGGCCGGCACGGTTCTGGGTGGTCCGGTCGACCCACGACTGGTCGACGAGTTGTTCGAGCGCAGTGCCGGAAACCCGTTGCTACTGAGGGGCTTTCTGACCGCCGGCCGCGAAAGCGGGACCTTGGTTCACGCCGAGCATGGCTGGCAACTACAAGGCCCGCTGCGGGCGGATCGCGAACTTCACGACGCTTTGGAGTTCCGGTTGCAGTCGCTGACTCCAGAGGAGTTGGAGGTGGTCGAGATCTTGGCCACCGCCGAGGTGTTGGAGTGGGAGATCCTGCGCGACATCTGCGATGCCGACGCGATGGCAAACCTCGAGCGTCGTGGTCTGATCCAGTTGGTCGCCGACGGATCCCACACCCTGGCGCAACTCAATCACCCCATGCTCGGTGAAGCGGCCACCCGCCACGCGGGGATAGTGCGCTCGCGGCAGCTCAACGGCATCCTGGCGAAAACCCTTCGGAGGCACCTGAGGGCGGGCGGGCGGCGCTCGCACTTCGCCGATCCGCGAGGCCGAATCCGATTGGCTCAGTTCATGTTGCGCAGCGACCTGGAGCCCGACCTCGAGGTGGTCATCGATGCGGCGGCCAGCGCACTGGCGATGTCGAACGTGGCGCTTGGTGAGGAACTGGCCAAGTTCGCGGTCGAACGCGGTGGTGGCCTGCCGGCCGCTCTGGTGCTTGCCGAGGCGGTGAGTTGGCAGGGGCGCGGCGAGGAGGCCGAATCCATTCTTCTGGACGTCGACCTCGGTGACGCCGACGACTGGCTGATCGCGCGGTGGGGCTGCCTGCGCGCCGCCAACTTGGCGTGGGGTTGCGGTGACGCCGAAACCGCGACGCGCGTAGTGGCCGAGGCGAGGCAGCGCCTCGTGGCCGAGGGCGCCCTCCAGCTGCTCGCCGCGCTGGAGATATCGATTGGGTTCTTCTGCGGCGACATCGAGACGACGATCGAGCTCGGGCCGCGCCTGTGCGAGGCCGACGTAGTGCCGATGGCGACCGTGTGGGCGGCCGTCGCGACATGCGGCGCTTTGATGGCGGCCGGACGCTTTTCCGAAGTCAGCCGCATCGCCGCCGCCGGCGTGCGCGCGACGGCACTCTGCAGGGCGGGCGCGCAGCGGTTCGCCATCGGAATGGCCGAGGTGATGGTCGCGACCGCGGCCGGCGACTACCCGGCGGCCGACCGAATCCATAGGCGCTACGCCGCGCTGGCCACCGGTCTCCCCGCGGCGAAGGCCATGGTTGACGCCATGCTCGGGCTCGTGCAGGTGAGCCGCGGCGAGCTGTCGTCGGCGTGCGCCACACTTGACCGGTCCATTTCCCAGCTTTCCCAAGGCTTTCCGTCGCCGTGGCTGCTGGTCGTGGCTGCCCTGCTGGCCCAGGCCGAGGGGGCGCGCGGCGATGGCTCCGCGGCCGCCGCGGCGTTGCGGCGTGCGGAGGAAACGTATGGACCCCACGTCGGGGTGTTTTTGCCCGAACTCGAACTGGCCCGGGCCTGGGAGAGGGCAGCCGCCGGCGACACGACGGCCGCCCAATCGCATGCGATGCAGGCGGCGCAGATCGCGCGAGCGGCCGCGATGCACGTGGCGGAGATGCGGGCGCGCCATGCCGCCGTTCGCTTCGGGGACCGGTCACAGGCCAAGCGCGTGGATGAGCTCGCCCGAATGCTGGGCTCTCCTTCGGCGCAAGCGGTCGCCGACCAAGCCCGCGGTCTGGCGCAGCGCGACGGTGATCTGCTCGATGTCGCCGCGCACAAATTCGCCGATCTCGGCGCGTTGGCTTTTGCCGCCGACGCGTCGGCCCAAGCGGCCGGCGAGCATGCCCGGCGGGGCGAGCGGCGCAAGGAGGTCGAGTCGTCGAGTTGGGCGCATGCTTTGGCCGGCCAGTGCGGCGTGCGTACACCGGCGCTCGAGGCCGCGGCGCGCCCCCTTCCGTTCAGTGGGCGTGAACGTCAGATCGTGCTGCTGGTCGCGGCCGGATTGTCCAATCGTCAGATCGCCGACCGGCTGGTTATTTCGGTGCGCACCGTCGAGGGACACCTGTACCGGCTTTTCACCAAACTCGGCGTCAACAATCGCGACCAGCTCGTTCAGCTACTGAACCTGGATTGGTCCGCGACAAACAACGACGATTCGAGCACGTCATGACGACGGTGCCGCGCCGGCGGATGGCCATCGAATAAGCCGCGCTGGCCGCTCAAGCCGACCTTTCCCGACCCGGCTACCGCATTTGCGGGTCCATCGCCGCGGGGGAGCCGTAGCCCGTCGTCTGCGGCACGTCCGGCTGTCTCTCCCTGCGGCCGTGAACACAGGGCCGGCGCCCGCGTATCCGCCGAACAACAAAGACAGCATTATCGCGAAACACGCTGCAGCAGAATCAAATCCGGGCTACCACGCGAATTCTCGGCGAACTCTGCCTGCCGCCACCAAGGGTCACTCTCGTAAATCGCGCTTACCACTCTATGTGCGCGTCCGGACTACGCTACCCGGCTTGATAAGGCCGACAACAGGATTGAAACCCATACGCTCCCGGTCATGTCGAGACCGATGCCGGGTCAAGCCCCCTAGCGCCCGGTCCAATACAGCACGTGCAGTGAAGTGCGCGACCCATGCGACAACGACATTTGGAGGCCCGATGAGTACCAATCCGTTCGACGACGACACTTGCAGCTTTTTCGTCTTGATCAACGACGAAGAGCAGCACAGCCTATGGCCGGCGTTCGCCGATATTCCGGCCGGCTGGCAGACGGTTTATGGCGAAGCGGATCGCGCCGAGTGCCTGGAGTACATCGAACAGAACTGGCCCGATATCCGGCCGAAGACGCTGCGGAACAGGCTGGCGGCAGCGCGCCAGGCTTCTGACAGGTAGACGGCAAAGGGAATCCGATGACGATCGATGACCGGGCGCTGTCGGTTGGGCGCGAGCGACTGACGGAATCTGACGGTGGGCCATTCCCGCTGACGCGCGGGCAACTCGATATATGGCTTGCGCAGGAAACGGATCGCGGAGGTGCGAGGTGGCAGCTGGGCTATCTTCTGCGAATCGAGGGCACGGTCGACCCTTGGTTGCTGGAGCACACGATCCGTCAAGTGGTGCGCGAGGCCGAACCATTTAGAGCCGCCTTTTTCCAGGTGGATGGCCAGGTGTTCCAAGCGGCGGTTGATTACCCGGATGTCGAGCTTGCTCGCTATGAGCGGATGGGCTCGGAGGATCCTGTCCAGGAAGCCTATCGGCTGGCATCCTCGATTCAGCGCACGGTGATGCCGCTCAGCGGGCCGCTGTTCAAATTCGCGTTGTTGCAGACGCGGGCAGATGAATTTTATTTGTTCGTCTGCTGCCACCATATAGTGGCGGACGGAATCGGCCTCGCTCTTGTTTGTCATCGGATCGGCGATGTCTACAATGCCATGGCGTCGGGCGCACCGATTCCCCCCGCTTTTTTCGGATCGCTGAGTGATCTGATCGCTTGCGAGGCGGAATACGAAGCGTCCACCGATTATCTCGACGATCAGGCCTATTGGACTAAGAACCTGCCGGCCGAAAGCGAACCGCCTTATGGGTTGGCGCCCGCCGCGGACGGCCGTGAACCCTACGAGTCTTCTGTACCGGTGGAATTGGACCCTGTTGCTGTCTCCGGAATCCGAGAGTTGTCGCAGGCGTTGGGGGTGCGTCGTTCGTCGGTGATTGCCGCGGCATGTGCGCTGCTGGTGGGGGGGTGCGACGTCGAGGGTTCGGAGGTGGTTTTCGATTTTCCGGTAAGCAGGCGGGTCCGTCCGGAGACACAGACGGTGCCCGGAATGGTTACCGGGTTCGTCCCATTGGTGTTGAAGGCTTCGCCGGAATCCACGATTGCCAGTTTTTGTGGACATGTCGACACGCGACTGCGAGAAGCGTTGGACCATCAGCGGTTCCCGGTGCATCTCATCGAGTACAGGCGACCCCGCGGCTCCGCGCAGAGGTCGAATCGCGTAATCCTCAATTTCATCCCGACTACAAATCTGGCGAATATCGCCGGTGCCAAGATTTCGGGCACCCTGACCCATACGAATCTCGTCGATCAATGTGGGCTGGACTTCTTCAGCGACCACGATCGGCTCTTCCTCGGCCTGCAACCCGGCGCGAAGACGAGTGGGTTCGGCGGCGCTGGGCAGTGGCTTTCTCGTTGTGACATCCGCGATTTGATCGGTCGGTTGGAGCGGGTGTTGGTGGCGATGGCCGCCGATGCGGGTCGGCGGTTGTCGTCGGTGGATGTGCTGGGTGAGGGTGAGCGCGCTCGCCTGGAAGAGCTTGGTAATAAAGCGGTTTTGGCCATTCCGCACAGCGTTGCGGTGTCGGTGCCGGAGTTGTTCGCCACCCAGGTGGCCCGCACCCCGGATGCGGTGGCGGTGGTGTGCGAGGACCAGTCGCTGACGTATCGGGAGTTGGATGGGTCCTCGAATCGGTTGGCGCATCTGCTTGTTGGGCGGGGGGCGGGTCCGGGGCGGACGGTGGCGGTGGTGTTGTCGCGGTCGGTCGAGGCGGTGGTGGCGATCGTGGCGGTGCTCAAGACGGGGGCGGCGTATTTGCCGATCGACCCGGGTCTGCCCGCGGAGCGGATCGGCTTCGTGCTCGGCGATGCCGCGCCGGTCGCGGCGATCACCACCGCGGCGCTGGCCGAGCGGCTCGACGGCCACGGCGTGGCGGTCATCGACGTCAACGATCCCGCCATCGACGCCCAACCGGACACGGATTTGTCGGGGCCGGAGCCTGGGGATATCGCGTATGTGATTTACACCTCGGGCACCACCGGGGTGCCCAAAGGGGTGGCGATCACGCACCGCAACGTGACCCAGTTGTTGGGGTCGTTGCAGGCCGGGCTGCCCGAGGCGGGGGTGTGGGCGCTGTGTCATTCGTTGGCGTTCGATGTGTCGGTGTGGGAGATCTTCGGGGCCCTGCTGCGCGGTGGGCGGCTGGTGGTGGTGGGCGAGGCGGTGAGCGCCTCACCGCAGGATCTGCATCGGGTGCTGGTGGCCGAGCAGGTCAGTGTGTTGACCCAGACGCCGTCGGCGGTGGCGGCGTTGCCGGTCGAGGGTTTGGAGTCGGTGGCCTTGGCGGTGGTGGGTGAGGCGTGTCCGGCCGAGGTGGTGGATCGGTGGGCGCCGGGGCGGGTGATGGTCAATGCCTATGGCCCGACCGAGACCACGATGTGTGTGGCGATCAGCGCCCCGCTGACGCAAGGATCCGGGACGCCGCCAATCGGTGCGCCGGTCGGCGGGGCGGCACTGTTCGTCCTCGACGGCTGGTTGCATCCCGTGCCCGCGGGGGTGGTCGGTGAGTTGTATGTGGCCGGTGCCGGGGTGGCGGCCGGGTATGCGGGTCGTGCGTCATTGACCGCCTCGCGGTTTGTGGCCTGCCCATTCGGAGCGCCGGGCCAACGGATGTATCGGACCGGGGATCTGGTGCGTTGGCGCGCCGACGGGCAGCTGGATTACCTGGGGCGTGCCGATGAGCAGGTCAAGATCCGCGGCTATCGCATCGAACTCGGCGAAATTCAAAGCGCACTGACGAACCTCGACGACGTGGAGCAGGCGGTGGTCATCGCCCGCGAGGACCGCCCCGGCGACAAACGCCTGGTCGCCTACGTCACTGGGACCGCGGACCCGGCCGACCTGCGTGCCGCGCTGGGCGAGCGGCTACCGGAATATATGGTGCCGGCCGCGGTGGTCGTCCTGGAGGCGCTGCCGTTGACGGTCAACGGCAAACTCGATACCCGCGCCCTGCCCGCACCCGAATACCAGAGCGCCGGATATCGCGCGCCGGCCAACCCGGTCGAAGAGATCCTGGCCGGCGCGTTCGCCGAGGTCCTCGGGATTGAGCGCGTCGGGGTCGACCAGTCGTTCTTCGATCTGGGCGGGGACTCGCTGCTCGCGACGCGCCTGGTCGCCATAATCAACGCCAGCCTCGATGCCGAGCTCTCGGTACCCGCCCTGTTTGACGCGCCCACGGTTGGCCAGTTGGCGCTCCGCGTCGCCGGGGATGGCGGCCGACGCGAGCCCGTGGTGGCCCTGGAGCGGCCCGCGGTGGTGCCGTTGTCGTTTGCCCAGCAACGCTTGTGGTTCATCGACCAACTGCAAGGGCCTTCACCGATCTACAACATACCGGCGGCGTTGCGGCTCAGCGGACGGCTGGATGCCGAGGCGTTAGGGGCGGCGCTGTCCGACGTCGTGGCCCGCCATGAGAGCCTCCGCACGCTCTTTGCGGCGCCCAACGGAACACCGCAGCAGGTGGTTATCCCAAGGGAAGAAGTCGATTTCGGCTGGCAGATCATTGATGCCACCGGCTGGTCGGAAAGCCGGCTGAGTGAGGCCGTCAAAGCCACAGCGTGCCACAAGTTCGATTTGGCCACCGAGATTCCTTTGCGGGCACGGCTTTTCCGCATCGCGGACGACGAACACGTGCTGGTGGCCGTGGTGCACCACATCGCTTCCGACGGCTGGTCGATCACCGCGCTGGTGCGTGATCTGGGACTGGCTTATGCCAGCCGGTGTGCGGGGCAGGCACCCGGTTGGGCGCCGTTGCCGGTGCAGTACGCCGATTACACGCTGTGGCAGCGCACCCAGCTCGGTGAGGTCACCGACAGCGACAGTCCGATCGCCGCGCAGCTGGCGTACTGGGAGCAGGAGCTGGCCGGGCTGCCCGAGCGCCTGGCATTGCCCACCGACCGGCCCTATCCGCCGGTGGCCGACTACCGCGGCGCCAGCGTGGTCGTGGACTGGCCGGTTGAGCTGCAGCTGCGGATTGCTCAGGTCGCCCGCGAGCACAACGCGACCAGGTTCATGGTGATCCAGGCCGCCCTGGCCGCACTGCTGGCCAAGCTGACCGCCAGCAGCGACGTGGCGGTCGGATTCGCGATCGCCGGGCGGCGCGACCCGGCGCTCGACGAGCTGGTGGGGTTTTTCATCAACACCCTCGTGCTGCGGGTCGATGCGGCAGGGGATCCCACCGTGGCCGAGTTGCTCGCTCAGGTGCGGGCGCGCAGCGTGGCCGCCTACGAGCACCAGGACGTGCCCTTCGAGGTGCTCGTGGAGCGCCTCAACCCGACACGAAGCCTGGCGCACCACCCGCTGATACAGGTGGTGTTGGCCTGGCAGAACTTCCCCGGCCACACCAGCGATCCCGCCGCCGGGCTGGACTTGGGTGACCTACAGGTCACGCGTTTGCCGGTGGACACCCAGTCGGCGCGCATGGATCTGACATTCACGCTGGCCGAACGGTTCACCGAGGCCGGTGAGCCCGCCGGGATCGCCGGGGATGTGGAATTCCGCACCGACGTGTTCGACGCGGCCAGCATCGAGGTATTGATCGAGCGGTTGGAGCGGGTGCTGGCGGCGATGACCGCCGATCCCAGCCGGCGATTGTCGTCAGTGGATGTCCTGGATGCCGCTGAGCGCGCACACCTGGACAAGGTCGGTAACCGGGCGGTGTTGGCCCGGCCGGTGCCAACCGCGGCGTCGATTCCGGCGGTGTTCGCCGCTCAGGCGGCGCGCACGCCGGAGGCCGCGGCGATCACTTTTGAAGGCCGGTCGATGACCTACCGGGAGCTCGACGAGGCGTCGAACCGGTTGGCGCACCTGTTGGCCGCCCTGGGCGCCGGCCCGGGACAGTGTGTGGCGCTGCTGTTGCCACGGTCGGCCGGGGCGGTCGTGGCGGTAATGGCGGTGCTCAAGACCGGGGCGGCCTATCTGGCGATCGATCCGGCGCACCCGACGGCGCGAATGGAGTTCATGGTTGCCGATGCCGGACCGATCGCGGCGATCACCACCACAGGGCTGGTCGACCGGTTCGACGGCCGTGACCTGCCGGTCATCGATGTCGACGATCCGCGCATCCTGGGCTGCCCGTGCACGGGCCTGCCGATGCCGGCTGCCGAGGAGATCGCCTACCTGATCTACACGTCGGGCACCACCGGGGTTCCCAAAGGCGTTGCCATTCCCCACCACAACGTGACCCGCCTGCTGACGGCACTGAGCGCCGACCTGGAGCTGTCGCCGGAGCAGGTGTGGACGCAGTGCCATTCGCTGGCCTTCGACTACTCGGTGTGGGAGATCTTCGGTGCGCTGTTGCACGGCGGGCGGCTGGTGGTGGTACCAGAGTCCGTGACGCGCTCACCCGAAGACCTGCACGCGTTGCTCATCGCCGAACAGGTCAGCGTATTGAGCCAGACGCCGTCGGCGTTTTATGCGCTGCAAACCGCCGATGCGCGGGCACCCGAGCGGGGATCTCAGCTGAAGCTCGAGACGGTGGTGTTCGGCGGCGAGACGCTAGAACCCCAGCGCCTGGGAACCTGGTTGGACCGCCACCGCCGGTCACCGCGGCTGGTCAACATGTACGGCATCACCGAGACGACCGTGCATGCCTCGTTCCGCGAGATCAGCGTCGCCGACGTCGACCGCAGTGCCAGCCCCATCGGTGTGCCGTTGGTGCACCTTGGCTTTTTTGTGCTGGACGCGTCGTTGCGTCCGGTGCCGGTCGGGGTGGTTGGGGAGTTGTATGTGGCCGGCGGCGGGCTGGCGTACGGATACCTGGGCCGGGCCGCTTTGACCGGTTCGCGGTTTGTGGCGTGCCCGTTCGGCGCGCCGGGACAACGGATGTATCGCACCGGGGATCTGGTGAGTTGGGGGCGCGACGGGCAGCTGGATTATCTGGGTCGGGCCGATGAGCAGGTCAAGATCCGTGGGTATCGCATTGAACTCGGTGAGATCCGGGCGGCGCTGGCCGCGCTGGATGGGGTGGAGCAGGCGGCGGTGATCGCCCGCGAGGACCGCCCCGGTGACAGGCGCCTCGTCGGCTATGTCACTGGCGCCGTTGACCCGGCCGATGTTCGGGCCCGGCTGGGTCAGCGGCTGCCGGCCTACATGGTCCCGGCGGCGGTGGTGGTGATCGACGCGTTGCCGTTGACGGTCAACGGCAAACTGGACACGCGGGCGCTTCCGGCGCCCGAGTACTGCGAGGGCGATCGCTACCGCGCGCCGGCCACGCCCACCGAGGAGATCGTGGCCGGCATCTACGCCCAGGTGCTCGGGCTCGAGCGCGTCGGGGTCGACGACTCCTTCTTCGATCTGGGCGGGGATTCCCTGTCGGCGATGCGGGTCATCGCCGCCATCAACAAATCCCTGGACGCCGGTCTCGCGGTGCGCACCGTGTTCGAGTCGCCCACCGTTGCCCAGTTGGCGCCCCGTATCGGCGGGGACGGCGGTACGCGTCAGCCGTTGGTGGCCGGCGCGCGGCCGCCGATGGTGCCGTTGTCGTATGCGCAGAGCCGGTTGTGGTTCCTCGACCGGTTCGAGGGCGGGGTGGCGACCTACAACATGCCGACCGCGTTTCGGATCAGCGGGGCGCTGGACGTCGAGGCGTTGACGGCGGCCGTCGATGACGTCATCGCCCGCCACGAGGCGCTGCGCACCATATTTCCCGACATGGACGGTGTGCCGTTCCAGCAGGTGCTGCCGGCCGAGGCCGGGATGTGGCGGCGCGGCGACGCGGCAGTGGTGTCGTTGACCGAGCAGGATCTGCTCGGCGAGTTGGTGGAACTGGCGGGGTATCGGTTCGATCTGGCGACCGAGATCCCGATTCGCGCGCAGATCTATGAGGTGGGCCCCGAGCAACATGTCGTGGGAATTGTGGTGCACCACATCGCATTTGACGGGTGGTCACTGGCTCCGATGGCCCGGGATATCGGCGAGGCCTATCTGGCGCGGCGGCAGGGCCGGGCCCCGCAGTGGGCGCCGTTGCCGGTGCAGTACGCCGATTACACGCTCTGGCAACGGGATTGGTTGGGCGTCGAGTCCGATCCCGACAGTGTGATCGCCGGGCAGCTGGCCTATTGGCGGCAGGAGTTGGCGGAGCTGCCCGAGGTGGTGTCGCTGCCGGCGGATCGGGCCCGCCCGCCGGTGCCCAGCTACCGCGGCGATGCGGTGGACATGCACCTCGACCCGCGGCTGTGGGCGGGGATCAAGGCGTTGGCGGCGGCGCATAACGCAACCGCCTCGATGGTGTTGCAGGCGGCCATGGCGGTGGTGCTGCACCGGGCCGGGGTCGGCGAGGACGTGACCATGGGCACCCCGATCGCCGGGCGGATGGATGCGGCGCTGGATGAGCTGGTCGGGTTCTTCGTCAACACCTGGGTGCTGCGGGTGGGCGTGAGGCCTGCGCACCGGTTCAGCGATGTGCTCGAGCAGGTGCGCCAGAAGGCGCTGGACGCCTACACCAATCAGGATGTGCCGTTCGAGCGACTGGTCGAGCAGCTCAACCCGGTGCGCTCCACGGCGCACCATCCGCTGTTTCAGGTGGCCCTGGCCTTCCAGAACAACGTGCGCCCCGAGGTGGCGCTCGACGGGCTCAGCATCGAGCCGCTGGCGGTGGACAGCCGCACCGCCAAATTCGATCTGGATGTCGACCTGCGGGAGGTGCCCTCCGACGACCCGGCCGCACCGATGGCCGCCGGGGTCGTGACCTATGCCACGGACCTGTATGACCGGGTCACCATCGAGCGCTTCGTCACCTGGTTCACGCGGGTGATCGAAGCGGTCGTCGCGGATGCGTCGGTGGTGGTGGGCGACCTGGCGCTGCTGGATCGCGACGAGCGTGATCTGGTGCTGTCGCGGTGGTCTGGCGCCGGAGTTGGGGCGCCGGCGGGGGTGGCGCCGGAGTTGTTGGACGCGGCGGTGGCCGCCGACCCGGACGCGGTGGCGATCGTCGATCGGGCCCGGAGCTTGTCCTACCGCGAGCTCGACACGTGGTCGACGCGGCTGGCGCGGCTGCTGATCGAGGCGGGGGTGGGCCCGGAACGCGCGGTGGGCGTGGCGATGGGCCGGTCCACGGAACTCGTGGTGGCGTGGTGGGCGGTGCAGAAAGCCGGCGGCGTGTACGTGCCGGTGGATCCCGCTCACCCGGTCGAGCGGATCGCGACGGTGCTGGACGCCGTGGGCGCGGTGTGCGTGTTGACCCGCGACGCCGACACGGTGGCCGGGGCCGGGACGCGCCCGGTGCTGCGCATCGACGGCCTGGACCTGTCCGGGCGGTGCGCCGAGCCGATCACGGACGCCGACCGACTGGCGGAGTTGGGACCGGACAACACCGCGTATGTGATCTTCACGTCGGGGTCCACCGGCACCCCGAAGGGCGTGGCGGTCACCCACGGCGGTCTGCCCGGGGTCGCCGCGGCGCACCGCGAGGCGTTTGGGCTCGGCGCGGACACCCGAATGCTGGCGGTGCTCTCCCCGACATTCGACGCCGCGCTCGGTGAGTTGTTGGTCGCGGTGGGATCGCGCGGCGCGTTGGTCGTCGCGCCGCCGGAGGTGTATGCCGGCGAGGCGCTGACGGCATTGCTGCAGGAGCAACGGGTCAACGCGGCCGTGATGACCCCGACGTTGCTGTCGTCGCTGGATCGAAGCCGGCTGGATGCGTTGTCCACCTTGATCGTCGGCGGTGAAGCCTGCCCCGACGAGTTGGTGGCCGCGTGGGCGCCGGGGCGGCACATGTTCAACGGCTACGGCCCGACCGAGGCCACAATCTGGGCCACCACGGTGCCGCTGGTGGCGGGGCAGCCGGTCCGCATCGGCAGCCCGCTCCCGGGGATGCGCGCGCTGGTGCTCGACGCGCGGCTGAACCCCGCCCCCATCGGGGTGGTCGGCGAGTTGTATCTGGGCGGACCGGCGTTGGCGCGCGGCTACCTGGGCCGCGCGGATCTGACCGCGGAACGGTTCGTGGCCGATCCCTACGGGCCCGCGGGCGCGCGGCTGTATCGCACCGGCGACCTGGCGCGCTGGACGCTCGACGGAACCCTGGACTACCTCGGCCGTGCCGACGCTCAGATCAAGCTGCGCGGGCACCGCATCGAACTGGGCGAAATCGAAAACACCTTGCTGGGCTGCCCGCAGGTCGCCCGGGCGGCCGCCACCGTGCACGAGAGCAGAACCGGCTCCCACCTCGTCGCCTATGTCACCCTCGAGCAGGCCACCACCGCCGAGCGCGACGCCGACACCGTCCAAGCGTGGCAACACCTGTATGACGAGGCGTATAGCGCCGACGTGGACGCGCCGGAATTCGGCATGGATTTCCGCGGCTGGAACAGCAGCTACACCGACGATCCGATCCCGCTCGAGGAGATGATCGAGTGGCGTTCGGCCACGGTGGATCGGATCCTCGAATTGCATCCCGCGCGGGTGCTGGAGATCGGCGTGGGTTCGGGGCTATTGCTTTCCCAGTTGGCGCCGGTCTGTGCCGAGTACTGGGCCACGGACTTCTCCGCGCCGACGATCCAGAGGCTGCAGGCCGCCGTGGCCGGGCAGCCGTGGGGGGATCGGGTGCGGTTGCGGGTGCAGCCCGCCGATGTGGCAGATGCGTTGCCGGAGGGCCATTTCGATGTGGTGGTGCTCAACTCGGTGGTCCAGTACTTCCCGAGCGCGCGCTATCTCACCGACGTGCTGGCGGTCGCGATGCGATTGCTGGCACCCGGCGGGGCACTGTTCGTCGGCGACGTGCGCAATCACAGTCTGCAGGGCGCGTTTCAAACCGGCGTCGCGCTTGTCCGGGCCGCCAACGACACCGCCGACGTTGACGAGATTCGCCAACGAGTTCAGCGCGCCATGCTCGGCGAAGCCGAATTGCTGCTGGCCCCAGAGTTTTTCACCACCTGGGCTGCCGGCCATGAATCGGTTTCCGGGCTGGATATTGAAGTCAAGCGCGGCGCGGCCGACAACGAACTCAACCGGTATCGCTACGACCTCGTCGTCTTTAAAACCCCGGCGCCGGTGCGCTCACTGGCCGCCGCAGACAGCTGGGCGTGGGCCCAGTGCACGGGCCTGGGCGGGCTGCACGACCGGTTGGTGGCCGAGCGACCCGACACGATTCGCGTCACCGAGATCCCCCGCGCGGGAGTGATCAGCGACGTCCACGTCGAACACGCCCTCGCCGACGGGCTCGCCCTGTCCGACGCGCTGGCCCTGGCCGAGAGCGCGGATGCCATTGTCCCCGAACAACTCCACCGCGTTGGCGAGAACGCCGGATACCGCGTCGCGGTCACCTGGGGAGCCCAACCGGGCACCGTGGACGCGGTGTTCGTCACTGCCGCCGACGCTGAGCGGACCTGGGCGCTGACCGATCTGTATCTGCCGCCCGACGCGGCCCACCGAGTCACCAGTCACGCCAACGACCCGCAGACCAACACCAAAATCACCGCCGTGCGTCAGCAGTTGAGCGCGTGGTTGCCCGAATACATGGTGCCGACGCACATCGTGGTGCTCGACGAGTTCCCGATGACGTCCTCGGGCAAGATCGACCGTAAGGCCTTGCCGGCGCCCGTTTTTGCCACCACAGCCTTCCGAGCGCCGCAGACCCAGACCGAAAAGATCGTCGCCGGCCTGTTCGCCGAGGTGCTGGCGATCGACAAGGTCGGGGCCGACGACTCGTTCTTCGACCTGGGTGGGGATTCGCTGTCGGCGATGCGGCTGATCGCCGCGGTCAACAACGTTCTGGATGCCGACCTGTCGGTGCGTGCGGTCTTCGAGGCCCCCACGGTTGCCGAATTGGCGCCCCGTATCGGTCAGGGCGGGGGCCTGGAGCCGCTGGTGCCGGCGGAGAGGCCGGCGGTGATTCCGTTGTCGTTTGCCCAGAGTCGGTTGTGGTTCATCGACCAATTGCAAGGGCCTTCACCGCTTTACAACGTGGTGGTGCCGTTGCGGCTGAGTGGGCGCCTCGATGCGGACGCGCTGGGTGCGGCGCTGGTCGATGTGGTCGGCCGCCATGAGAGCCTGCGCACCCTGTTCCGGGCGGTCGACGGGATACCGCAGCAACTGGTGATGCCCGCCGACCAGGCCGATTTCGGCTGGGACGTCGTTGATGCCACCGGATGGCCGGCTGGCCAGGTGGAGGACGCCGTCGGCGCCGTGGTGCGCTACGGGTTTGACCTGGCCACCGAGATCCCGTTGCGGGCAAGGCTTTTCCGCGTCGCCGACGATGAACACGTGATGGTGGCGGTGCTGCACGAAATCGCCGCCGACGGTTGGTCGACGACCCGCCTGGTGCGAGACATGAGTGTGGCCTATGCAAGCCGGTGCGCGGGCCGGGCCCCCGACTGGGCCCCATTGCCGGTGCAGTATGTCGACTACACGCTGTGGCAGCGCGCGCAGTTTGGCGATCTCGACGACAGTGAAAGCCGCATCGCCGCGCAGCTGGCCTACTGGGAGCAGACGCTGGCCGGGATGCCCGAGCGGCTGCAGCTGCCCACCGACCGGCCCTATCCGCCGGTGGCCGATCAGCGCGGCGCCAGGGTGACCGTCGAGTGGCCGGCGTTGTTGCAGCAGCAGATTGCGCGGATGGCCCGCGAACACAACGCGACCGGATTCATGGTGACGCAGGCCGCCCTGGCGGTGCTGCTGTCGAAGCTCAGCGCCAGCAGCGATGTGGCGGTAGGATTCGCGATCGCCGGGCGCCGCGATCCCGCGCTCGACGAGCTGGTGGGATTCTTCGTCAACACCTTGGTGCTGCGCGTCGATCTTGCCGGCGATCCCACCGTCGCCGAGCTGCTGGCGCAGGTGCGATCACGCGGCCTGGCCGCCTACGAGCACCAGGACGTGCCGTTCGAGGTACTCGTCGAGCGGCTCAACCCCACCCGATCGTTGGCCCACCACCCGCTGGTCCAGGTGATGTTGGGCTGGAACAACTTCCCGGGACAGGTCAGCGTCCCCGAGACCGGGCTGAGCTTGGGTGACCTTCAGGTCACGCCGCTGCTCGGGGACACCCAGACCGCGAAAATGGATCTCGTCTTCTTCCTCAAAGAATGCTGGACCGACGCCGGTGAGCCCGCCGGGATTTCGGGGCAAGTCGAATTTCGCACCGACGTGTTCGACGCGGACAGCGTCTTGGCGTTGATCGGTCGGTTGGAGCGGGTGTTGGTGGCGATGGCCGCCGATCCGGCCCGGCGGTTGTCGTCGGTGGATGTGCTGGGTGAGGGTGAGCGCGCCCGCCTGGAAGAGCTTGGTAATAAAGCGGTTTTGGCCAGCCCGCACGGTGTTGCGGTGTCGGTGCCGGAATTGTTCGCGACCCAGGTGGCCCGGATTCCGGATGCCGTGGCGGTGGTCAGTGAAGGACTGTCGGTGACCTACCGCGAGCTTGATGAGGCGTCGAATCGGCTGGCGCACCTGCTTGTTGGGCGGGGTGCGGGGCCGGGGCGGACTGTGGCGGTGGTGTTGTCGCGGTCGGCCGAGGCGGTAGTGGCGATCGTGGCGGTGCTCAAGACGGGGGCGGCGTATTTGCCGATCGACCCGGGTCTGCCCGCGGAGCGGATCGGCTTCGTGCTCGCCGATGCCGCGCCGATCGCGGCGATCACCACCGCGGCGCTGACCGGGCGGCTCGACGGCCATGACGTGGCGGTCATCGACGTCAACGATCCCGCCATCGACGCGCAACCGTGTACGGGGTTGCGGGGCCCGGAGCCTGAGGATATCGCGTATGTGATTTACACCTCGGGCACCACCGGGGTGCCCAAAGGGGTGGCGATCACGCACCGCAACGTGACTCAACTGTTGGGGTCGTTGCAGGCCGGGCTGCCGGCGGCGGGGGTGTGGGCGCTAGGTCATTCGTTGGCGTTCGACGTGTCGGTGTGGGAGATCTTCGGGGCCCTGCTGCGCGGTGGGCGGCTGGTGGTGGTGGGCGAGGCGGTGAGCGCCTCACCGCAGGATCTGCATCGGGTGCTGGTCGCCGAAGGCGTCAGCGTGTTGACCCAGACGCCGTCGGCGGTGGCCGCGTTGCCCACCGAGGGTTTGGAGTCGGTGGCCTTGGCGGTGGTGGGTGAGGCGTGTCCGGTCGAGGTGGTGGATCGGTGGGCGCCGGGGCGGGTGATGGTCAACGCCTATGGCCCGACCGAGACCACGATGTGTGTGGCGATCAGCGCCCCGCTGACGCAAGGATCCGGGACGCCGCCAATCGGTGCGCCCGTGCAGGGGGCGGCACTGTTTGTCCTCGATGGGTGGTTACGCCCGGTGCCCGCGGGGGTGGTCGGTGAGTTGTATGTGGCCGGTCGCGGCGTGGCATGCGGCTACGTGGGCCGACCCGGACTGACCGGATCACGGTTTGTGGCCTGCCCATTCGCCGGTACGGGCCAACGGATGTATCGGACCGGGGATCTGGTGCGCTGGCGCGCCGATGGGCAGCTGGATTACCTGGGGCGCGCCGATGAGCAGGTCAAGATCCGCGGCTATCGCATCGAGCTCGGGGAGATCCAGACCGCCCTGACCGCGCTGAGTGGGGTGGATCAGGCGGTGGTCATCGCCCGCGAGGACCGCCCCGGCGACAAGCGCCTGGTCGCCTACGTCACTGGGACCGCGGACCCGGCCGACCTGCGAACCGCGCTGGCCGAGCGGCTACCGGAATATATGGTGCCGGCCGCGGTGGTCGTGCTCGACGCGCTGCCGTTGACGGTCAACGGCAAACTCGATACCCGCGCCCTGCCGGCACCCGAATACCAAAATGCCGGATATCGCGCGCCGGCCAACCCGGTCGAAGAGATCCTGGCCGGCGCGTTCGCCGAGGTCCTCGGGATTGAGCGCGTCGGGGTCGACCAGTCGTTCTTCGATCTGGGTGGGGATTCGCTGCTGGCGATGCGCTTGGTCGCCGCGATCGAGATGGGTCTGAAGGCAGAGCTTTCGGTGCGCACCGTGTTCGAGGCGCCCACGGTGACCCAGTTGGCGCTCCGCGTCGGCGGAGGCGGCGGTCGACGCCAGCCGGTGGTGGCTCTGGAGCGGCCCGAGGTGGTGCCGTTGTCGTTTGCCCAGCAACGCTTGTGGTTCATCGACCAGTTGCTGGGGCCTTCGCCGATCTACAACATGGCGGTGGCGTTGCGGCTCAGCGGACGGCTGGATGCCGAGGCGTTAGGGGCGGCGCTCGCCGATGTGGTAGCCCGCCAGGAGACCCTGCGCACCCTCTTCCCGGCGATCGACGGGATACCCGAACAGGTGGTTATCCCGATCGAGCAGGCCGACTTCGGTTGGCAGGTCGTCGATGCCACCGGCTGGCCGGAAACCCGGCTGCAGGAGGCCATCGACCCGACGGTGCGTCACTCGTTCGATCTGGCCACCGAGATTCCTTTGCGGGCACGGCTTTTCCGTATCGCGGAGGACGAACACGTGCTGGTGGCGGTGGTGCACCACATCGCCGCCGACGGCTTGTCGATGTCGCCGCTGGTGGCTGATCTGGCGGTGGCGTACGCCAGCCGGTGTGCGGGGCAGGCACCCGGTTGGGCGCCGTTGCCGGTGCAGTACGCCGATTACACGCTGTGGCAGCGTGCGCAGCTCGGTGATGTCACCGACAGCGACAGCCCGATCGCCGCCCAGCTGGCGTACTGGGAGCAGGAGCTGGCCGGGCTGCCCGAGCGCCTGGCGCTGCCCACCGATCGGCCCTATCCGCCCGTGGCCGACTACCGCGGTGCCAGCGTGATGGTGGAGTGGCCGCCCGAGCTGCAGCAGCGGGTGCGCGCGGTGGCCCGCGAGCACAACGCGACCAGCTTCATGGTGATCCAGGCCGCCCTGGCCGCACTGCTGTCCAAGCTGACCGCCAGCAGTGACGTGGCGGTCGGATTTGCGATCGCCGGGCGCGATGATCCCGCACTCGATGGATTGGTGGGCTTTTTCGTCAACACCCTGGTGTTGCGGGTCGACCTGGCCGGCGACCCGAGCTTCACCGAATCGCTGGATCAGGTGCGGGCGCGCAGTCTGGCCGCCTACGAGCATCAGGACGTGCCTTTCGAGGTGCTCGTGGAGCGGCTCAACCCGACCCGAAGCCTGGCCCACCACCCGCTGATACAGGTGGTATTGGCCTGGCAGAACTTTGCGCGGGAGGACGGTGTCCCCGCCGGGCTGACCCTGGGTGATCTGCAGGTCACACCGCTGGCGGCGGACACCCGGGTTGCCCGGATGGACCTGACCTTCACGTTGGGCGAACGCTGGACTTCCGCCGGTGATCCCGCCGGCATCGGCGGGTCGGTGGAGTTCCGCACCGACGTGTTCGACGCGGCCACCATCGAGGCGCTGATCGAGCGGCTGGAGCGAGTGCTGATCGCGGTCACCGCCGAGCCGTCTCGAGTGTTGTCGTCCGTGGACGTGCTGGACGCGGGCGAGCACGCTCGGCTGGATGAGATCGGCAACCGGGCGGCGTTGACCCCGACGGCGTCACCCTCGCCGTCGATTCCGGCGGTGTTCGCCGCGCAGCTCACCCGCGCCCCGGAGGCCGTGGCGATCAGCTCCGACGGCCGGTCGATGACCTACCGGGAGCTCGACGAGGCGTCGAACCTGCTGGCGCACCTGCTGACCGCCCAAGGCGCGGGTCCGGGACAGTGCGTGGCGCTGCTGTTCAACCGTTGCGCCGAGGCAGTCGTAGCGATGTTGGCGGTGCTCAAGACCGGAGCGGCGTATCTGCCGATCGACCCCGCGCATCCGGCGGAGCGGATCGCGTTCGTCGTGGCCGATGCCGCGCCGATCGCCGCGATCACCACCGCGGCGCTGGCCGGGCGGCTGGATGGGCGCGACCTAACGGTCATCGATGTGGCCGATCCCCGCATTGACGGCTTCCCCGACACGGGATTGCCGGCGCCGGATCCCGATGACATCGCTTACGTGATCTACACGTCGGGCACCACCGGTGTGCCCAAAGGCGTTGCCATCACCCACCGCAACGTCACCGAGCTGCTGGGGTCTCTTGATCCGAGTTTGGCCGGGCCCGAGCAGGTGTGGTCGCAGTGGCACTCCTACAGCTTCGACATCTCGGGGTGGGAGATCTACGGCGCCCTCCTGCACGGTGGGCGGTTGGTGGTGGTGCCCGAGTCGGTGGCGGCCGCACCGGAAGACTTCCGCGCGCTGCTGATCACCGAGCAGGTCAGCGTCCTATGCCAAACCCCCTCGGCGGTGGGGACGTTGTCGCCGGAGGGGCTGGAGTCGGTGGCCCTGCTGGTGGGCGGCGAGGCCTGCCCGGCCGAGCTGACCGAACGGTGGGCACCCGGGCGCGTGATGATCAACGAATACGGCCCGACCGAGACGACGATGTGGGTGGCCTTGAGCGCGCCGCTGACCGCCGGGTCGGATGTTGTGCCGATCGGTTCGCCGGTGCCCGGCGCGGCGTTCTTCGTGCTGGACCGGTGGCTGCGTTCGGTGCCGGTCGGGGTGGTCGGGGAGTTGTATGTGGCCGGTACCGGGGTCGGTGTCGGATATGTGCGCCGCCCGGGGTTGACGGCGTCGCGGTTTGTGGCGTGCCCGTTCGGCGCGCCGGGACAACGGATGTATCGCACCGGGGATCTGGTGAGTTGGGGGCGCGACGGGCAGCTGGATTATCTGGGTCGGGCCGATGAGCAGGTCAAGATCCGTGGGTATCGCATTGAACTCGGTGAGATCCGGGCGGCGCTGGCCGCGCTGGATGGGGTGGAGCAGGCGGCGGTGATCGCCCGTGAGGACCGCCCCGGTGACAGGCGCCTCGTCGGCTATGTCACTGGCGCCGTTGACCCGGCCGATGTTCGGGCCCGGCTGGGTCAGCGGCTGCCGGCCTACATGGTCCCGGCGGCGGTGGTGGTGATCGACGCGCTGCCGTTGACGGTCAACGGCAAACTGGACACGCGGGCGCTTCCGGCGCCCGAGTACTGCGAGGGTGATCGCTACCGCGCGCCGGCCACGCCCACCGAGGAGATCGTGGCCGGCATCTACGCCCAGGTGCTCGGGCTCGAGCGCGTCGGGGTCGACGACTCCTTCTTCGATCTGGGCGGGGATTCCCTGTCGGCGATGCGGGTCATCGCCGCCATCAACAAATCCCTGGACGCCGGCCTCGCGGTGCGCACGTTGTTCCACGCGCCGTCCGTCAGGGGCTTGAGCCGGGAATTGGGCCAAGATGCCGGCGAGGTGGAAGTCGTGCCCGTCGAGTTCCTCAAGGAGGGCACCGGTATTCCGCTGTTCTGCATCCATCCCGCGAGCGGGCTGAGCTGGCCGTATCACGCCCTCGGAAATTACCTGGACTGCCCGATCATCGGAATTCAGCAAGCCCCGCAAAACGGCGAGGCCGAACCCGCGTCAATCCGCGACATGGCGAAAAACTATGCCGACCGGATTCAGGGGGTCGATCCGACCGGACCCTACAACCTTCTCGGCTGGTCTTTCGGAGGCGTCGTCGCCCATGAAATCGCCATCGAGCTTCAGCGACGCGGATGCTCGATCGCACGCCTTATCCTTCTCGACGCCCTCCTGACCGTCCCGAACAGCGACGTCCTCAACAGCGATGTGTTGGTCGAGAAGGCGCTGGAAGAAGTTTTGCGGTTCTGCCGCATCGACATTCCCGATGAGCCGCTCACCTACGAGCTGGCAGAAGAACTACTCCGCGAACGAGGAATCGTCGAATTGGCTCGATACAAGCCGCTCCTCGATTCGATCGTCCGCAACGACGACACGAATCTGGCGTTGGCCCGAGACCATCAACCAGGGGTTTTCAACGGTGACGTGGACGTTTTCGCTGCCGTGGGGGATGACGACGACCAGAATTCGTCTCCGCTGCAGAGTTGGCGACCTCACATTACTGGCGAAATCCATTGCTACGCGGTCGATTCCAGGCATCAAGAAATGCTGAATACAGAATCGCTCATCCAGTATGGCCAACAACTCAAAGTTCTATTAGAACTCGAAGGTGCGCGCACAGAATGATGGCCGTCAAACCGAGCGCGCCGCGCCCCGCGAAGAGGCGCCTTCCGCCTTTGCTGCGGTCTCGCCCGTTCGTCGCCGTCGTTGTCGCGATCGGCGGCATGCAACTGATGGTGGCGATGGACGGCCCCGTCGCGATCTTCGCGCTGCCCAGGATCCAGAACGAGCTGGGCTTGTCGGATGCCGGGCGGAGCTGGGTGATTACCGCCTACATGCTGACCTTCGGTGGCCTGATGCTGCTGGGTGGCCGCCTGGGTGACACCATCGGCCGCAAGCGCGCTTTCATCGTCGGGGTCGCGCTGTTCACTTTCGCCTCGACCTTGTGCGGCATCGCCTGGGACGGGGGGACCCTGATAACGGCGCGGCTGCTGCACGGCGCGGCTTCCGCGATCATGGCGCCGACCAATTTGGCGCTGATAGCGACCACGTTCCCGAGGGGATCGGCACGCAACGTCGCAACAGGGGTGTTCGGCGCGATGTCCGGTCTCGGCGGGGTGCTGGGCCTGGTGGTGGGCGGCGCGCTGACCGACGTGTCGTGGCGGCTGGCGTTTTTGGTGAACGTGCCGATCGGGCTGGCGGTGATCTGCCTGGCCGTCATCATGCTGCAGGAAACCCAGAAGGAGCGGATGAAGCTCGACGCCACCGGGGCCGCGCTGGCCACGTTGAGCTGTACCGCCGCGGTGTTCGGCCTGTCGATGGGCCCGGAGCACGGGTGGCAGTCGGCCATCACGATCGGTTCGGGCCTGGTGGCCCTGGCCGCCCTCGTGGCGTTCGTCGTGGCGGAGCGCACCGCCGAGAACCCCATCGTGCCGTTCGGCCTGTTCTTCGACCGCAACCGGCTGGCCGCGTTCGCGGCCATGTTCCTCGGCGGTGGCGTGCTGTTCAGCCTGACCGTGCTGGTCGGCATGTATGTGCAGACCGTCATGGGCTACAGCCCGCTGCGCGCTGGTGTCGCCTTCATCCCGTTCGGCATCGGGGTGGCCATCGGGGTCGGCGCGGCGTCGAAGCTGGTGATGTGGTTCCCGCCGCGGGTGGTGGTGCTCGCCAGCAGCGGCCTGATTCTGATCGCAACGCTGTACGGCGCGACACTCAACGCCGGGATCCCGTACTTCCCGAACCTGCTTGTGCCGCTCAGCATCGGCGCCCTTGGTATCGGCGCGATCTTCGTCCCGCTCACGCTGTCGGTGATCGCCAGCGTCGGCTCCGACCGGATCGGGCCCACCTCGGCGATTGCCGTGATGCTGCAGACCTTGGGCGGACCGCTGGTGCTGGTCATCATCCAGGCCGCCATCACATCGCACACCCTGCGGCTGGGCGGCACCCTGGGTCCGGTGAAGTCCATGAACGCCGCGCAACTGCATGCGCTGGACCGCGGCTACACCTACGGCCTGTTGTGGCTGGCCGGGGTCGTCGTGCTGCTCGGCGCGGTGGCGCTGCTGATCGGGTACACGGCAGCGCAGGTGGCCCGCGCGCAGGAAGTCAGGAAAGCCGTCGACGCGGGGGAGATCTAGCTCGTCGCGGCCACGGCCGAAGTGTGCGGCGTCGACGAAAAATGCTGTTGCAGAGCGTGATCCGAGCAGCGATCCGGTTTCTGGTGGAGTACTGCCCGCCGCCGGCGCAGCCACCACTCTGTTGGCTCGCGTCGACCACTCTATGTGCGGGTCCTGACTACGCTACCGACTTAATAAGCCTGACAACGGGATTGCAAAACCACAACGCTCTGAATCATGCACCTTGTCGAGCCGTTCCGGGCGATGCCCCAGAGCGCTTGCAACAGCTGTGCACCGATGTGTTCGGCCCTTGCCCACGCGAGATTTGGAGGACCGGTGAGTACCAATCCGTTCGACGACGACCCTGGCAGCCAACTCAGTCGTTGCTGTGAGGGCGCGAAATGACTACCTACCCGATCGACGACGTCATGCAGCGCTCGCCGTCGACCGACTCGCCCCCGATCGGCGCCACACCTGTCACTCCCATTGCTGTGATCGGCATGGCGTGCCGGCTACCGGGAGGCATCGACTCCCCGGAGCAGTTGTGGGAGGCGTTGCTGCGCGGCGACGACCTGGTTACCGAGATCCCGCCCGACCGCTGGGACGCCGACGAATACTACGATCCCGAGCCGGGTGTGCCGGGCCGGTCGGTCTCGCGGTGGGGCGCATTCATCGACGACGTCGCCGGCTTCGATCCCGAGTTCTTCGGGATCAACGAGCGGGAAGCGACCGCGATGGATCCGCAACACCGGATACTTCTGGAAACCTCGTGGGAGGCCATGGAACACGCCGGTCTTACGCGGGAGCGAATCGCCGACTCGCGCACCGGCGTGTTCATGGGATTGACGCATGGTGACTACCAACTGCTGGCCGCCGACGCGCACTCCGTCGAGGGGGCATACGGCTTTTCCGGCAGCAACTTCAGCCTGGCCTCCGGGCGCATCGCCTACGCCCTGGGGGTTCACGGTCCCGCACTGACCGTGGACACCGCCTGTTCTTCCGGCCTGACCGCGATCCACCTGGCTTGCCGCAGCCTGCACGAGCGCGAAAGCGACCTCGCCCTTGCCGGCGGCGCCACGCTGGCGTTGGACCCGCGGAAATTCGCCGCGGGGTCGGCCGAGGGCATGCTGTCGCCGACCGGGCGCTGCCACGCCTTCGACGTCGCGGCCGACGGGTTCGTGGGCGGCGAGGGCAGCGTCATGCTGTTACTCAAGCGGCTGTCCGACGCGCTGCGCGATGGCGACCGGATTCTGGCCGTCGTGCGGGGGACCGCCGCCAATCAGGACGGTCACACCGTGAATATCGCCACTCCGTCGAAGACCGCGCAGACCGCGGTGTATCAGGCGGCGTTGGCCGCCGCGGGTGTCGACGCCCGAACGGTTGCCATGGTCGAGGCCCACGGGCCCGGCACCCCGGTGGGTGACCCGATCGAATATGCCAGCCTGGCCGACGTTTACGGCGTCGAGGGGCCCTGCGCGCTGGCGTCGGTGAAGACCAACTTCGGCCATGCGCAGGCGGCCTCCGGAGCGCTCGGGATGATGAAGGCGATCCTCGCGCTGCAGCACGGTGTGGTTCCCCGGAATTTGCATTTCACCCGGCTACCCGATGACCTGGCCAAGATCGATACGAAACTCTTTGTGCCCCTTGAGACTACGCCGTGGACTACCAACGGGGACCACTCACGACGGGCGGCGGTCTCGTCGTACGGCCTGTCGGGAACCAACGTGCACGCCATCGTGGAACAAGCACCCGAACAAGCCTTGAAAACCGTTGTATCCCAGGCCGAATCGTCGACCACGGAACCGCTGATATTTCCGCTGTCGTCCACCTCGGCCGATGAACTGCGCCGCACGGCCGGCCGGCTGGCCGGCTGGGTGCGAGCACATGACGATCTGGCGTTGCCCGACCTGGCCTACACCCTGGCGCGCCGGCGCGTCCACCGCCCGGTACGTACCGCGGTCATCGCGGATAGCCGGGCCGGGCTCGTCGTGGCGCTGCGCGAGGTCGCCGACGGCGATGCTCCGTATCAGCCCGCGGTCGGACAGGACGACCGCGGGCCGGTTTGGGTGTTCTCCGGGCAGGGTTCGCAATGGGCGGCGATGGGGGCAGACCTGCTGGCGACCGAACCGGTGTTTGCCGCCACCGTCGCGGAAGTCGAACCGCTGATCGCGCGGGAGTCCGGATTCTCGGTGATCGCAGCCATGTCGGCGCCGCAGACCGTGGCCGGCCAAGACCGTGTCCAGCCGACCCTGTTCGCCATGCAGGTCGCGCTGGCGGCCACGATGAAGGCATATGGAGTGCGCCCGGGCGCGGTGATCGGGCACTCCCTCGGCGAGGCCGCGGCAGCTGTCGTCGCGGGTGCGATGTCGCTGGAAGACGGGGCGCGGGTGATCTGCCGCCGCTCGCGGCTGATGTCCCGCATCGCCGGTGCGGGCGCCACAGCATCGGTGGAATTGCCTGCCCAGCAAGTGCTTTCGGAGCTGACGGCGCGTGGCGTCAACGACGTCGTGGTGGCGGTGGTGGCCTCGCCGCAGTCCACCGTGATTGCCGGTGCCGCCCAAACGGTTCGCGACCTGGTCGCGGCCTGGGAGCAGCGCGATGTGATGGCCCGCGAGGTCCCCACGGACGTCGCCTTTCATTCGCCTCAAGTCGATCCGATCATGGACGAGCTGACCGCGATGCTCGCAGAGATCAGGCCGATGACACCGGAGGTTCCGTACTACTCGGCGACCCTGTTCGACCCGCGCGAGCAGCCCGTGTGCGACGCCCGCTATTGGGCGAACAACATGCGCCGTATGGTGCGGTTCGCCACGGCCGTGCAGGCCGCTTTGGAGGACGGCTTCCGGGTCTTTGCCGAGCTGGCGCCGCACCCGCTGCTTACCCGCGCTCTCGAGCAGACCGCGCGCGGTCGGGAGATGCCGATGGCCGCTCTGGCCGGGATGCGCCGTCAACAATCGCTTCCCCACGGGCTGCGTGGTTTTGTGGCGGATCTACACAGCGCGGGCGCGGCGGTCGATTTCTCCGTGCTCTACCCGAGTGGGGGGCTGGTGGACGCGCCGCTGCCGACCTGGACGCACCGCCGGCTGTGGTTGAGCGGCGGCGGCCAGGAATCCCCAACACACGGCGGCTGCACCGTTTCCGTGCATCCACTGCTGGGTTCGCACGTGCACCTGCAGGAGGAGCCCGAGCGCCACGTGTGGCAGGCCGAGGTCGGCACCGCCGCGCAGCCGTGGCTCGCCGACCACCAGATCCGCAATGTGGTTGTGCTCCCGGGAGCCGCGTACTGCGAGATGGCGTTGGCCGCCGCGCGCACCGTGCTGGGCGAGACGGCCGAGGTTCGCGACATCCGGTTCGAGCAGGCGCTCCTGCTGGATGAGCAGACCACGATCGGCGCCTTGGCGTCGTTGTCCTCACCGGGCGTCGTCGAGTTCACCGTCGAGTCGAATCGGGGCGGCGAACAGGCGCGGCATGCCGCCGCAATCCTCCGTGCCGCAGAGGATGACCGGCCCCCCGCGTACGACATGTGCGCGCTCCTCGCCGCGCATACGGGTAGCGATGATGGCGACGAGGTGCGCGCGCGCATGGACCGACGTGGCGTTCAGTACGGTCCCGCATTCGCCGGTTTGGGTGTCGTCCACACCGGCAAGGAGGCGCCCGGCACCGTCCTGGCCGAGGTGGCGCTGCCCCGCCAAATCCGCTCGCAACAGGCTCTTTACGGCGTACACCCCGCATTGCTGGATGCCTGTTTCCAGTCCGTTGAAGCTCATCCGGACGTCCGGGCCCTGGGCGACGGCGCGCTGGGGTTGGTATTGGGTATTCGTCGACTCCGCGCCTACGGCGCCGCCCGCAATGCCCACTACTGCTACACACGGGTGACCAAGGCCGACACTTCCGGGGTCGAGGCCGACATCGACGTGCTCGACGAGCACGGGGCAGTCCTGCTCACCGTGCAGGGCCTGCGGGTGGGCACCAGCGCATCCGAGAGCGGCAACAAAGATCGGGTGCTGGCCGAGCGGCTGCTGACCGTCGAATGGCGGCAACGCGAATTGCCGGAGCCGGACCGCACCGACGCCGGAAGCTGGCTATTGCTTTGCACTTCCGCCACCGCGGACGTGGCCGCCAGCTCGCTCGCCGACGCGTTGAAAATCCACGGGATGCAGTGCACGACCATGTCCTGGCCGCGGCACGCCGACCACAGCTCCACCGTGGGTCAGCTCGGAAATCATCTGCGTACCGGTGGATTCGCCGCAGTGGTGATCCTCACCGGGCCGGACAACGGTGAATCCGAAGAGCAGTGTGCGCTTTTGGGCCGGGACTACGTGCAACATCTGGCGCGCATTGCCCGCGAGCTGGTGGACGTTCCCGGCGAACCGCCGCGCTTGTACGTCGTCACCCGCAACGCCCAAACGGTGGTGTCCAACGACGTGCCCGACCTCGCGCAGGCCGGGCTGCGGGGCCTGGTCCGGGTAATCGGCATGGAACACCCGCATCTGGGCGCCAGTCTGACCGATGTGGACGAAACTACCGACGCCGAGCAGCTGGCACGGCAACTGCTCGCCGATTCGGACGAGGACGAGACCGCTTGGCGAAACGGCGCGTGGTACACCGCGCGGTTGTGCCCCACTCCGCTGCTTGCCGAGGAGCGGAAAACCGCCGTCGCCAACCACGAGTCCGACGGGATGCGGCTGCAGATCCGTACGCCCGGCGACCTGGAGTCACTCGAACTCGTTGCCTGCGACCGCGTTCCACCGGGACCCGGAGAGATCGAGGTCGCCGTCAGCGCGTCCAGCATCAACTTCGCCGACGTCCTCGTCGCGTTCGGCCGTTACCCCGCCTTCGAGGGCCGGCTGCCTGCGCTGGGCACCGACTTCGCCGGCGTGGTGACCGCGGTCGGACCGGGCGCGACCGGCCACCGGGTGGGGGATCATGTCGGCGGCCTGAGCGCCAACGGTTGTTGGGCTACGTTCCTCACCTGCGACGCGCGCCTGGCCGTCACGCTGCCGCCCGGCCTTGCCGACGACCAGGCGGCGGCGGTCACCACCGCACATGCCACCGCTTATTACGGCCTGCATGAGCTGGCCCGAATCAAAGCCGGCGAGCGGGTGCTGATCCACTCCGCGACCGGTGGGGTTGGACAGGCGGCAATCGCCATTGCCCGGGCCGCAAAGGCCGAGATCTTCGCCACCGCGGGCAGCGAGCAACGTCGACAATTATTGCGCGACATGGGTATTGAGCATGTCTACGACTCGCGAAGCGTGGAGTTCGCCGACCTGATACGTCGCGACACCGACGGCTATGGCGTGGACATCGTGCTCAACTCGGTCGTCGGCGCCGCCCAGCGCGCGGGCGTCGAATTGCTGGCGTTCGGTGGCCGATTCGTCGAAATCGGCAAACGCGACATCTACGGTGACACCCGGTTGGGACTCTTCCCGTTCCGGCGAAACCTGACGTTCTACGCCCTCGACCTGGGGTTGATGTCATTCAGCCACCCGGACAGGCTGCGAGACCTGCTGAACACGGTGTACCGGCTCACCGCGGACGGCTCGTTGCCGATGCCGCAGAGCACGCACTACCCACTTGCCGACGCCGCCACCGCGATTCGGGTGATGAGCGGCGCGCAGCACACCGGCAAACTCGTGCTCGATGTCCCGCGCACGGGCCGCAGCCGCGTGATGGTGCCGCCCGCGCAGGTCGGGGTCTTCCGCAGCGACGGGGCTTACATCGTCGCCGGTGGGCTGGGAGGCTTGGGGCTGTTCCTGGCCGAGAAGATGGCTACTCCCGGTTCGGGAGCCGGTTGCGGGCGTATCGTGCTGTCCTCGCGCTCGCAACCAACTCCCGAGGCGCTGGAGATGATCGAGCGCATCCGCGCGATCGGTGCCGACGTCGTGGTCGACTGCGGCGACATCACCGAGGCCGAGACGGCCCGGCGATTGGTGGCCACGGCAACCGCCACCGGGCTTCCGGTGCGCGGTGTGCTGCACCTGGCGGCGGTGATCGAGGACGCCACGCTGACCAATATCACCGACGAGCTCATCGAGCGTGACTGGGCACCAAAGGTTTACGGTGCATGGAATTTGCACACCGCGACCGCTTCGCAGCCATTGGACTGGTTCTGCTCGTTCTCCTCGGCCGCCGCGCTGGTCGGCTCGCCCGGTCAGGGCGCCTACGCCGCCGCCAACAGCTGGCTGGACGCCTTCACCCGTTGGCGCCGGGCTCGAGGTCTGCCGGCCACCGCGATCGCGTGGGGCGCCTGGGCGCAGATAGGACGCGCCACCGCCTTGGCCGACCGCGCCGACGCTGCTATAGCTCCCGACGAAGGCGCTTATGCATTGGAAGCGCTGCTGCGCCATGACCGCGCCTGCACCGGCTACGCCCCGATAACGGCCACACCGTGGTTGGCCGCTTTCGCCCAACGCAGCCCCTTCGCCGAAGCGTTCCGCTCCAACGGGCAAAGCGCCACGGGCACAAGCAGACTGCGCGCCGAGCTCGAAGAGCTGACCCTGGACGAGTGGCCCACCCGGCTGCGGCGATTGATCTCCGACCAGGTCAGCCTGATCCTGCGCCGCAACATTGACCCCGACCGTCCGCTGTCCGAGTACGGACTCGACTCGCTGGGCGGTCTCGAACTACTTACCCGCATCCAGACCGAAACGGGCATACGCGTGACGCCCGCCGACATCGCCAGCATTGGCACCATTCGCGGTCTGGCGGAACTGCTGTGCTCAAAGCTGGCGCCCGCGGACGCGGCGTGAGGCGGAAAGGATTTCATCATGGCTTCCGATCACATGGTCACAGGAAAGTCCGCTCCGAGCGGACCCGAGCACCTCGACTTCTTCACCGACAAGGCGCTCGTCGACGACCCCTACGACTACTACGACGCGATCCGGCGTTGCCCGGTATGGCGTGAGCCGGCGCACGGTGTGGTGATGGTGTCGGGGTACGACGAGGCCCTCGCGGTGCAACGCGACACCGAGCAGGCCCTGTCGGTATGCAACATCGTCAGCGGGCCATGGTCGGGGATTCCGACCAAAACCGACAGCGATGACATCTCGGACGTGATCGAGCGGCACCGCAAGAAGGTTACGTTCGGCGACTACTTCATCACGTTCGATCCACCGAAGCACACCGCGCACCGCTCGCTGTTGAGCCGGTTGTTCACGCCGAAACAGCTCAAGAACAACGAGGACTTCCTGTGGCGCCTTGCCGATGAACAACTCAACCGCTTCGTCGCAAAGGGTAAGTGCGAGATCGTCTTCGACTACAACTTCCCGTTCACGCTCGACGCGATCACCGACCTGCTGGACGTACCCGAGGCCGATCGTGAGCGATTCCGCCACGCGGCGAGAGCCAGCAGGCTCGAAGGCGACCGCAGCGGTTTCGTCGGCGTGAAAGAGGAGTGGTTCGTGGAGTACATCGAGGAACGGCGGCGCAATCCGCGCGACGACGTCCTCACCGAGCTTGCGTTGGCAAAGTTTCCCGACGGCACGACCCCCGACGCGTTAGACGTCGCCCGCGTTGCCACCTTCATGTACGCCGCGGGCCACGGCACGACGATCGACCTGCTGAGTCTGTCGATGCTCACGTTGGCGGAGCGACCGGACCTGCAAGAGCAGCTGCGCGAGGACAATTCAAAGATTCCCGCCTTCATCGAGGAGATGCTGCGCATCGAGAGCCCGATCAAATCGAACTTCCGCCTGGCGCGGCGTAGCACCAGGATCGGAGACGTCGATGTGCGAGCCGGTACCAGCATTCTGGTGATGAACGGTGCGGCAAACCGCGATCCCCGGCGGTTCGACGATCCCGACGAATTCCGCCTCGGCCGCCCGAACATACTGCATCACATGGCGTTCGGCCGTGGTGTTCACACGTGCCCGGGCGCGCCCATCGCCCGCGCCGAAGTGCGGGTGAGCCTGGAACGAATCCTGGCTCGGATGCGCGACATTCGGCTTTCCGAGGCCGAGCACGGTCCCCCGGGCGCTCGCCGGCTCGACTGGGACCGCACCCTGTTGTTCAGGCGCCTCAAGGAATTGCACCTCGAGTTCGCACCCGTTCAGGAGGTGTCCAATTGACCACGACCCGAGTGGCTGTCGGCGTTTGCGCCCTCGCATTGTCGTTGACCGCCGGTGCCGGTCTTGCGTCCGCCGATCGGGACCTGAGTCCGTTCGTCAACACCACCTGCAATTACGGACAGGTGATATCGGCGCTGCAGGCGGCGGATCCGCAAGCCGCCGCACAATTCAACTCTTCGCCGGAGAGCGGGGCCTTCTTGCGTCAGTTCCTCGCTTCGCCGCCGGGTCAACGCCAGCAGATGGCCCAGATGCTGGCCGGCCAGCCGGGGGCCGACCAGCAGTTTGAACTCGTCCAGCGCGTCTTCGGCACCTGCAACAACTACTGAGCAGACCGGCACCCACCGTCGACCACCGAAAGTGTTTTGGAGTTCTTTGTGGCCACCCTCATCGATCGTTTCCCACTGATCAGCACGCTGCGAGACGCTGTTTTCCTCTCCGCGACGGTCAGCGAGATCGAAAGTCTGACACCAAGAATGCGCCGCATCCGGTTCAGCGGCCCGCGGCTGCAGGGACTGACCTGGACGCCGGGTCAGCAGGTCCGGCTGCAGGTCGCGAACCTGCGTGATTCCGTTGTTCGGCTGCGCCCGTACCCGGTGCTCCGCACGTATTCCATCTACGACGTCGACCCCGACCTCGGTGCGCTCGACATCGTGATGGTCGACCACGACGGCGACCCGAAGAACGCGACGCCCGCCAGACGCTGGGCGACGGCCACCTCCGTCGGAGACCAGGCCCAGTTCACCCGCCCCCAGGGCAAATTCGTCATCCGCCGCGGCGCGCCCTACCACGTGTTCGCCGGCGAAGAAACCGCGTCGGTCGCGTTCGCCGCGATGCTGCGCTCTCTGCACCCGTCCGCCGAGGTTTACGGCGTGGTCGAGGCCGCGACCGACACCGACCACCTTCCCCTCGCCACCCCCCTGACCCGGGTCGAGCGCGGTGACGCTCCAGCGGCAGACTCTGCCGTGCTCGCCGATGCCCTACGTAGCCTCCCGCTACCCGCCCATCCCGGCGTCGCCTACCTCGCCGGCGAGGCCCGCACCATACAAACCTTGCGCAAGATCCTGACCACCGAACGTGGCTGGGATCGACGCCAGATATGCACCAAACCCTTTTGGACCCCCGGCCGAGCCGGCATGGAGTGATCATGGTTGAGACGTCCATTTCGAACCTGCTGTGTGAACGAGCCAGCTTGCAGCCCAACGACACGGCGTTCACCTTCATTGACTACGAGCAGGACTGGAACGGAATTGCCGAAAGCCTGACGTGGTCTCAGCTGCAGCGGCGAACGGTGAACCTTGCCCGGCAGCTTCACGATTGCGGGTCGACGGGTGATCGCGCCGTCATCATGGCCCCGCAGGGCCTCGACTACGTCGTGGCGTTTCTCGGCACACTGCAGGCGGGGCGGGTCGCGGTTCCGCTTTCGGTTCCGCTGGGTGGCGTCAGCGATGAGCGGGTCAGTTCGGTGCTGCGCGATGCGTCACCGACGGTCGTCCTCACCACGTCCGCCGCTGCGGAAACCGTTGCGAACTATGTCAAGTCGGAGTCCGGCGGGCCCGTGCCGTCGGTGGTTGAGGTCGACCTGCTGGGCCTGGACGCCCGCACAGGATCCGGCGCCGGGAGCGAGAATCACGCAGATCTTGCGTATTTGCAGTACACGTCCGGGTCGACCCGTCAGCCCGCCGGGGTCATGGTCTCGCATCGGAACTTGCTGGCCAATTTCGGGCAGGTGATGTCCGACTTTTGTGTGGAGTACGGCGGCGTCGCTCCACCCGATACGACCATCGTGTCGTGGCTGCCGTTTTACCACGACATGGGTTTGGTACTGGGGGTGTGCGCACCGGTCCTGGGCGGTATTCACACGGTGCTGATGAGTCCGGTGTCGTTCCTGCAGCGACCGGCCCGATGGATGCAATTGCTGGCCAAGGAAAGTCACGCATTTTCCGCGTCGCCGAACTTCGCTTTCGAATTGGCGGCCCGCAAAACCTCAGACGAGGACATGGCCGGACTGGATCTCGGGGATGTACTGGTCATCCTCAGTGGTAGCGAACGGGTGCATCCGGCGACCTTGCGGCGTTTCACCGGGCGGTTCACGCGCTTCAATCTGCCCGACAAAGCGGTGCGGCCCGCCTATGGGCTCGCGGAGGCAACGGTGTACGCGTTGACCCGCACACCGGCGCAACCACCCAAAATCGCCCACTTCGACTCCGAGAAACTGGCCACCGGGATTGCGCAGCAGTGCGAAAGTTCAACCGGCACACCACTGGTCAGCTACGGGGCGTCGCGGTCTCCGGTGATTCGTGTCGTTGATCCCGACACCAGGATTGAGTGCCCCCAGGGAACGGTCGGTGAGATCTGGGTGCATGGTGACAACGTCGCCATGGGCTATTGGCTAAAGCCCCAGGAGACCGAAAGCGCCTTCGGCGGTCAGCTTGTCGCTCCGTCGGCCGGCGCACCGGAAGCGCCGTGGTTGCGAACGGGGGACTCGGGGTTCTTCTTCGACGGCGAGCTGTTCATCATCGGCCGCATCAAGGATCTGCTAATCGTCTACGGGCGTAACCACTCGCCCGACGACATCGAAGCGACGGTCCAGGAGATCACCCGGGGCCGGTGCGCGGCGATTGCGGTTCCGCATCAGGGCATGGAAAAGCTCGTCGTGATCGCCGAAGTCAAGAACAAGGCCGCGTCCCGCGCCGAGGCGGTGGACACGCTCGCCGTCGTGGAGCGTGACGTCACCTCCGCGGTCTCCCACTCGCACGGCGTCGGCGTCGCGGATCTGGTTGTGGTGGCACCCGGGTCGATACCGATCACCACCAGTGGCAAGGTGCGGCGCTCGGCGTGCGTCGAGCAGTATCGGCAAGGTCAGTTCGCCCGCTTGAACGCGTAGGGGACCACCCACGCCGCCGACACAGCGTTGATCGCCTTATTTCTCCGTCTTTTAGCCGGCGAATTAGGTTACGCCCGTCATTACGCGACGTTCTTCTTTGTCGCCGCATTCCATGTCTTTCCCACCGGGCGCCAGCAGAATAGGTTGCTGCCCTGACGATGCCAGAGATAGGTGTCCACGTCACCGAAGCTGGCATGGGACACAAATTTCCACACGGGTAGATTCGATGGAGTCGATTTTCTGTGCATCATCCCTCCCGTCAATTACTGAAGCCGACTAGGCCGAGGGTGGATGCGTTGTTAAATCCGGCGCGCGGTGGCTGGGTTGGCGGGGCCACCGCGCGCCGGTGGCTTATCGGGTATGGCCGAATTCGACTTCTACAAGGGTCACTGGCGGTGGGGCAGAGCTGTCGACTGTCATCCCGTGGCCCCCGCCGACATGCGCAACTGCGTGTCATGCCCGGAGCCTACGGTCGGCATTGGTGTCGGCGGGCAAGGTGCGAACGAATAGAGTAGTGGGGGCGGCAAGTTAGCGTAGTGTTTACACAGACTCGTCGATCCGCAAAGAGTGGGCGGAGATAACCATCGCCCCGCGACACTTTATGAGACGCGCGCTAAATACCGCCCGCTTTCTGTAATCAATTTCGTGGCCGCTAATTCCATTCGTGCGTAATTCGTCCGCCTGGTGATCCGCGGAGAGCCTCGACCGACCGATCGGCGTCCTCGGCCCGCGCCGCCGAGGCCGATGGCGACCGTCCCGCGCGGGCGGCCGCAGTCACTCCGGTCCACAGCGCGGTACGTTGTCGGCCATGACATCGCTGCGGGACCAAGTCGTTTTCATCACCGGCGGCGCGCGGGGGATCGGCGCCGAGGTCGCGCGCCGGCTGGCCGCCAAGGGCGCCAAGCTCGTCCTCACCGATCTCAACGAGGCCGACCTGACGGCGCTCGCCGACGAGCTGGGCGAGGACCGGGTGCTGACCGCGGTGGCCGACGTGCGCGACCTGTCGGCGATGCAGGCGGCCGCCGCCCGCGCCGTCGAGCGGTTCGGCGGCATCGACGTCGTCGTGGCCAACGCCGGCATCATGAGTTACGGGTCGGTGACCCAAGTCGACCCCGAGGCGTTCAAGCGGGTCCTCGACATCAACGTGCTCGGCGTCTTTCACACGGTCCGCGCCGCCTTGCCCGCCCTGACCGAGCGCCGCGGCTACGTGTTGATCGTCTCCTCGCTGGCCGCCTACACGGCCTGCCCCGGGCTGGCGCCGTACAACGCCTCCAAGGCCGCCGTCGAGATGTTCGCCAATGCGCTGCGGCTGGAGGTGGCCCGCCACGGCGTGCGGGTCGGCTCGGCGCACATGTCCTGGATCGACACCGCGCTGGTCCGCGACACCCAAACCGACCTGTCCGCGTTCAACCAACTGCTGGCCAGCTTCCCGTGGCCGCTGAACAAGACGACGACCGTCGACAAATGCGCCGCCGCGTTCGTCAAGGGCATCCGGCGCCGGCGCACCCGCGTCTACTGCCCGCGCTGGGTGGCCCTGTTCCGGTGGGTCAAGCCGGTGTTGTCCAGCGCGGTCGGCGAAGCGCCCCTGCACAAATCGACCGCCGAGCTGTTACCCCAACTGGACGCCCAGGTCGCGGCGCTCGGCCGTTCCACCAGCGCCTATAACCAGGGACTTGGCAAGTCCTAGCCGGTCTGGGCCGCGCGCTGCGACGCGATGGCCGCCACCCGGTTGCGCACCAGGAGCCACCCCGCGCTCAGCGCCGGGATGACCACCACGACCGTGGCGATGGTCCAGGTGCCGGTCTGTTTGTCGAAGGCCATCATGACCAGGACGCCGGCCAAGAACGCCAGGGTGAGATAGCCCGAATAGGGCGCCCACGGCATGCGAAACCGGGGCCGTTGCAACAGCCCGGCCTTGGCCATCCGGTAGGCGCGCAGCTGACACAGCACGATGGTCGCCCAGCACGCGATGATGCCCGGCGCCACGATGTTGAGCACGATCTCGAAGGCTTCGCCGGGATTGACCGCGTTCAGGGCAATGCCGAACAGGCAGATGGCGGCCGCCATCGTGATGCCGACGTAGGGCACCCCGTTCTTGGACATCCGGGTCGCGAAGCCGGGGGCGCTGCCACTGGAGGCCATCGAGTGCATGATGCGGCCGGTGGAATACAGCCCCGCATTCAGGCTCGACAGCGCGGCGGTGAGCACCACCACGTTCATCACGTCCCCGGCGCCGTGGAAGCCGATCGTGGAAAAGAAAGTGACAAAAGGGCTTTCGGTAGCCTTGTACGAGGTGTACGGCAGCAGCAACGCCAGCAGCGCGACCGACCCGACGTAGAAGATCGCGATGCGAGCGATCACCGAATTGATCGCGCGCGGCATGACCTTTTCCGGCTCCGCGGTCTCCCCGGCGGCCGTGCCCACCAATTCGACGGCGGCATAGGCGAATACCACGCCCGAGGTGGTCAGCAGCATCGCCAGCACGCCGGAGGGGAACATGCCGCCGTGGTCGGCCCACACGCTCAGTCCGGTGCTGTGGCCGTCGATCCGATAGCGCCCCGCCAGGAAGATGATGCCCACGACCAAGAAGGCGATGAGGGCGAAAACCTTGATCAGGGCCGCCCAGAACTCCAGCTCACCGAACCATTCCACCGAGATCAGGTTCATCGACAGCACGACGATGAGGGCCAGTAGCGCCAACACCCACTGGGGGATCGATTCGAAGCTCGTCCACCGCCGCAGATAGGTGGCGATCGCGGTGGTGTCGACGATGGCCGTCATCGACCACCCCAGGAAATACATCCAGCCGATCGCGTAAGCGGCCTTCTCGCCGAAGAATTCGCGCGCGTACGACACGAACGAGCCCGACGACGGGCGATGCAGGACCAGCTCGCCCAGCGCCCGCAGGATGAGAAAGACGAAGAACCCGCACACGGCGTACACCAGGAACATCCCGGGGCCGCCCTTGCCCAGCCGACCGCCCGCGCCCAGGAACAGCCCGGAGCCGATCGCGCCGCCGATGCCGATCATCTGCACTTGCCGGGGCTTGAGGCCCTTGCGGTAGCCGGCGTCTTCGCCGAAGTCGCCGGCTCCTGGGTTGGGGTTGCCGTCATCGGGCAACGAGGGCATGAAACGTCCAATCGGTGGGTGCGAAGCGATGTTTCCGTAGTTGATCGGTCGCCGGCAAGTTCGGCGACCGCGTCATTAACGCCCGAAGCCGGGACGGCGACGGCGCAGGTAGCGCTCGAACTCGGCGGCCAGGGCGTCGCCGTCGATCTTGCCCAGCGCGTCGTTCATGTCGACCTCGGCGTCGCCGCGCTGTTCCAGCGACTGCACGTATTCGGCGAGATCCTCGTCCTCGGCGGTCATCTCGGTGACCGCCTGCTCCCATTCCTCGGCGTCGGTCGGCAAGTCCGCCAGCGGAACCTCGATGTCGAGCACGTCTTCGACGCGGCGCAGCAGGGCTACCGTCGCCTTCGGGTTCGGTGGCTGCGACACGTAATGCGGCACGGCCGCCCAGAACGTCACCGCCGGGATCCCGGCGGCCACGCAGGCGTCCTGAAACACCCCGGCGATTCCGGTGGGCCCCTCGTAGCGGCTCTCCTCAAGGCCGAAGCGCTTCGCCGACTCGGGGGAGTAGGCCGCGCCCGAGACCGGAACCGGCCGGGTGTGCGGGGTGTCGGCCAGCAGGGCGCCCAGGATCACCACGGTGTCCACGTTGAGCTTGTCCGCGATGGCCACCAACTCCGCGCAGAAGGTGCGCCAGCGCATGTTGGGTTCGACCCCGTGCATCAGCACGACATCGCGGTCGCTGCCCGGGGGCCGGCAGTGCGAGATCCGCATCGCCGGCCACACCAGCTCGCGGGTCACGCCGTCCACCTGCCGGATCACCGGGCGATTCACCTGGTAGTCGTAGTACGCCTCGTCGTCGATCTCCAAGATGGGGTCGGCTTCCCAGATGGCCTCGAGGTGTTCGAGCGCGTCGCTGGCCGCGTCGCCGGCGTCGTTCCAGCCCTCGAATGCGGCCACGACGATGGTCTGATGCAGTTCGGGCAGAGCGGCCTTACCACTAGGGAGGCCAAAGGGAGGGCCATCGGGCGGGGTCACAGAATTAGCGTACGGCCTTCCGCGCGACGACGATGCGGACCGCGCGCGGTTCGATGAGGAGTCGGGCAATTGGATCTAGCCCCCATCTTCGGGGCGCGGTGGCGGTGAATTGGCGCCCGCCGAGCGTTTCACCGGGGGCTTTACATAGGCCGACTATTCTTATGGCGTGACTGCCGCTGACGAAGGCCGTGCCGTGGACTTTGTGCTGGACGATCGCTACAACGGCGTCGCCGCGGTCAAGGCGAAATACGGCCGGCTGCAACCTCGTTAACCTTGGTAACTACTCCATTGCCGACAAGACCCGTGCGCTGGCGAGCCGGGGCAGCGCGGGTCGGGTCGAGCCAGGGCGTCCAGGCGTCGGGTGACGACGTAGACTTTTCTGGTCGAGAGGCGTTGCAACGGTTTCTGGAGGGTGCCTGGTCCCCTGCCGGTCTCCGCCACGCTCGGCAGAGTCAAGGACGCCTTCCGCTACGGAAGGAATGCACATGACGGCCGTTGAGACGAAGACTTCCGCGACGAACACTTCCGCGTCGGATGCCTTCGCGCCGAACATCCGCCCCGACTGCACCGACGAACTGACGGCGGCCCTGCGCCAGCGGATCATGGTGATCGACGGCGCGATGGGCACGGCGATCCAGCGGGACCGGCCGGACGAGGCCGGCTACCGCGGCGATCGGTTCACGGAATGGCCGACCGCCCTGCAGGGCAACAACGACCTGCTCAACCTGACGCAACCGCAGATCATCGAGGGCATCCACCGCGAGTACCTCGAGGCGGGCGCCGACATCCTGGAAACCAACACGTTCAACGCGAACGCCATCTCGCTCTCCGATTACGACATGGCCGACCTGGCCTACGAGCTCAACTACGCCGGCGCCGCCCTGGCCCGCAAGGCGGCCGACGAGTACAGCACCCCGGAGAAGCCCCGCTACGTGGCCGGCGCGATCGGGCCGACGACGCGGACCGCGTCGATCTCGCCGGACGTCAACGATCCCGGCGCCCGCAACGTCTCCTACGACCAGCTGGTCGCCGCCTACCTGGAAGCCGCCAACGGCCTGGTCGACGGCGGTGCAGACCTGCTCATCATCGAGACGATCTTCGACTCGCTGAACGCCAAGGCGGCGGTGTTCGCCGTCGAGACGCTGTTCGAGGACCGCGGACGCCGCTGGCCGGTGATCATCTCGGGCACCATCACCGATGCCTCCGGGCGGACGCTGTCCGGTCAGGTCACCGAAGCATTCTGGAACGCGATCAGGCACGCGAAGCCGATCGCGGTCGGCCTCAACTGCGCCCTGGGCGCGCCGGAGATGAGGCCCTACATCGCCGAGATGTCGCGGATCGCGGACACCTTTGTCTCCTGCTATCCGAACGCCGGCCTGCCCAACGCCTTCGGCGAGTACGACGAGACCCCGGAGCGTCAGGCCGGCTACATCGCCGACTTCGCCGAGGCGGGCCTGGTCAACTTGGTCGGCGGGTGCTGCGGAACGGCGCCGCCGCACATCGCCGAGATCGCCAAGGTCGTCGAGGGCAAAGCGCCGCGCGAGGTGCCGACGATCGAGGTGGCCACCCGCCTGTCGGGGCTGGAGCCGCTCAACATCACCGACGATTCGCTGTTCGTCAACATCGGTGAGCGCACCAACATCACCGGCTCCGCCCGGTTCCGCAACCTGATCAAGGCCGAGGACTACGACACCGCGCTGTCGGTGGCCCTGCAGCAGGTCGAGGTCGGTGCGCAGGTCATCGACATCAACATGGACGAGGGCATGATCGACGGCGTCGCCGCGATGGACCGATTCACCAAGCTGATCGCGGCCGAGCCGGACATCAGCCGCGTCCCGGTGATGATCGACTCCTCCAAGTGGGAGGTCATCGAGGCGGGCCTGAAGAACGTGCAGGGCAAGCCGATCGTCAACTCGATCTCCATGAAGGAGGGCGAGGAGAAGTTCATCCGTGAGGCGCGGCTGTGCCGCAAGTACGGCGCCGCCGTCGTCGTGATGGCGTTCGACGAAACCGGGCAGGCCGACAACCTGGAGCGCCGCAAGGAGATCTGCGGGCGCGCCTACCGGATCCTGACCGAGGAGGTCGGCTTCCCGCCCGAGGACATCATCTTCGACCCGAACTGCTTCGCGCTGGCGACCGGTATCGAGGAGCACGCGACGTACGGGATCGACTTCATCGAGGCCTGCGCCTGGATCAAGGAGAACCTGCCCGGGGTGCACATCTCCGGCGGCATTTCGAACGTGTCGTTCTCGTTCCGGGGCAACAACCCCGTGCGCGAGGCGATCCACGCGGTGTTCCTGTTCCACGCCATCAAGGCCGGCCTGGACATGGGCATCGTCAACGCCGGCGCGCTGGTGCCCTACGACTCGATCGACCCCGAGCTGCGCGACCGCATCGAGGACGTCGTCCTGAACCGTCGCGAGGACGCGGCCGAGCGGCTGCTGGAGATCGCCGAACGGTTCAACAAGTCAGAGAAATCCGAAGACCCCGCCGCGGCCGAGTGGCGCAACCTTCCGGTCCGCGAGCGGATCACGCACGCGTTGGTCAAGGGCATCGACGCCCACGTCGACGACGACACCGAGGAATTGCGGGCCGAGATCGCCGCCGCCGGTGGCCGCCCGATCGAGGTGATCGAGGGCCCGCTGATGGACGGCATGAACGTCGTCGGTGACCTCTTCGGCTCGGGCAAGATGTTTTTGCCCCAGGTGGTGAAGTCGGCCCGGGTGATGAAGAAGGCCGTGGCGTACCTGCTGCCGTTCATCGAGAAGGAGAAAGAGCAGAACGGCACCGCGGCAGCCAAGGACACCAACGGCACCATCGTGATGGCGACGGTGAAGGGCGACGTCCATGACATCGGCAAGAACATCGTCGGAGTTGTGCTGCAATGCAACAACTTCGAGGTGATCGACCTCGGTGTGATGGTGCCCGCCGAGAAGATCCTGGCCGCGGCCAAGGAGCACGACGCCGACATCATCGGGCTGTCCGGGCTGATCACCCCGTCCCTGGACGAGATGTCCAACTTCGCCGTCGAGATGGAACGTGAAGGCCTCGAGATCCCGCTGCTCATTGGCGGCGCGACCACGTCGCGGGCCCACACGGCCGTGAAGATATCGCCGCGCCGGTCCGGTCCGGTGGTGTGGGTCAAGGACGCGTCCCGCTCGGTGCCCGTGGCCGCGGCGCTGCTCGACGACAAGCAGCGGCCGGGCCTGCTGGAGGCCACCGAGAAGGACTACGCATCGCTGCGCGAGCGGCACGCTCAGAAGAACGAGCGCCCGATGCTCACGCTGGAGAAGGCCCGCGCGAACCGGACCCCGATCGAGTGGGACGGCTACACGCCGCCGGTGCCCGCCCAGGGCCTCGGGGTGCGGGAGTTCAAGGAGTACGACCTCGCCGAGTTGCGCGAGTACATCGATTGGCAGCCGTTCTTCAACGCCTGGGAGATGAAGGGCCGCTTCCCCGACATCCTCAACAACCCGGCCACCGGCGAGGCGGCCCGCAAGCTGTACGACGATGCGCAGGAGATGCTCGACACCCTGATCAAGGAGAAGTGGCTGACCGCCAACGCGGTGATCGGGTTCTTCCCGGCCAACGCGGTCGGCTCGGGTATCGAGGACATCGAGGTCTACACCGACGACACCCGCACCGAGGTGCTGACCACGCTGCACCACCTGCGTCAACAGGGCGATCACCGGGAGGGCATCCCGAACCGGTCGCTGGGCGACTACATCGCGCCCAAGGACACCGGCCTGGCCGACTACATCGGCGCCTTCGCCGTCACCGCCGGGCTGGGCAGCGGTGAGAAGATCGCGGAGTTCAAGGCGGCCCTCGACGACTACAGCGCGATCCTGCTGGAGTCGCTGGCCGACCGGCTGGCGGAGGCGTTCGCCGAACGGATGCACCAGCGGGTCCGCAAGGAGTTCTGGGGATTTCAGCCCGACGAGCAGTTGGACAACGACGCACTCATCGCCGAGAAGTACCAGGGAATCCGCCCCGCCCCGGGCTACCCGGCCTGCCCGGAGCACACCGAGAAGGCGACGCTCTGGAAGTTGATGGACGTCCACGAGCGCACCGGCATCGAGCTCACCGAGTCGATGGCGATGTGGCCCGGCGCAGCCGTCAGCGGCTGGTATTTCTCGCACCCGCAGTCGCAGTACTTCGTGGTCGGCCGGATGGCCCAGGACCAGGTCGCCGACTACGCGAGGCGCAAGGGCTGGACCCTGAAGGAAGGAGAGCGCTGGCTGTCCTCCAACCTCGCCTACAACCCGGAGGACTGAGCTTTAGCGCCTTCGTGCCGCATCGTCGGGAAGCCGAGTACGTCAGCGTCTGACGCGCGGCGCGCCCGGCGGGCTCGGACTGTGGCCAGAGTCCGGCCGCAATGGCATCACACCTTTTGCCCGCCTCCGAGCGACAACGCTTGCCTCCGAGCGACAACGCTTGCCTCCATCTGAGGTTGTCGCTCGGAGGTGGGCATATCGGCAGTACCCCGGTCCAGATACTCCTGTGATTGGCGGTATGCCTGTGGCGCAACGACTTACGCGGGCCTAGATGCGCAGCACGGAGCTGAGCGCCGACAGCGGGATGTGCGCCTGCACTGTGCCGCCGTCCATGTACCACTGCATGACACCGGGTGTGAAGTTGATCGGGCTGTCGTGGCCGACCGGGTAGTCCGGCATGTAGAGGATCAACTCGTCGGGGGTCACCGCCCAGGCCTTGTACGCCCCGGAATAGACCTTGTCCGGGGTCCAGCGGTCGACGGTGAAGGGGTAGCTGCCGGGGTCGTGCGGCGGCGGCGCCTGATCGAGCGCGGTTTGGACAAACGGTTGAGCCAGTGGGGGAATGGCGGTCAGCGGGTCTGACGTCGTCAGGTCCGCCAGCTGCACCCGCCTGCCGCTCGACATGTCAAACGTGAACGTCCGATAGGCGTTGTTGGACTGGGGGCCATCGGCGTGATAGTCCTCGTGAAACACCGCGCTGAGCAGGTTGGCGTGCCGGAAGACTTCGAAGTTCTCCTCGCCGTAGCTGTCGGCGGCCATGCTGGAGTTGGCGTTTCGCCAGTTGTTGACCAGGGTGTGCAGGTAGTCGCGGATCACCGGTCCTGTGGTCGGATTGTCGACCAGGTCCTCGGGCACCGCGACCTTGATGTCGCGCACGGCGTTGCGTTCCGAGGTGACCGAGGTGTGGCAGTACTGGCCGTCCCAGTTCCCGCCGAGCTCGCCGCAGAACGACGGCGCCGAGGCGTGCGCACGGGCGGTGGTGGGAAGCGTTGCGGCGGCGACCAATACGAGTGCCGCGATGAGCCGGCGCGTCACAGCAGCTGCACCTTGCTTGCCCGCCAGCGGCCGTCGACTTTTTCCATGGTCATCTTGATCCTGCTGCGGTCGATGCGGGGATCGGGTGCGGCCGTGTTGGTGACGGTCTGGTCGATGAACACCAGCACGACGACCTTGTTCATGGATTCGGACTGGATGGCCGAGTCCACCACCACCCCATGCGCGGTCGCCTTGTTGTCGATCAGCAGCTGCCGAAGTTTCACGCTGGACTGGGTGTACATGTCCTTGAATTCGCCGGTCGCGCCGTCGAGCACCTGCCGGAAGTTCTCGTCGACCTTGTTCGAGTCGATGCTCGTCAGCACCTGCGCGTAGGCGATCGCCGCCTGCTGGGCCTGTTCGCCGGCCAGCTTGACCCGATGGTCCTGCCACTGCCGCCATCCCAGGAATCCCGAAACGGCAAGCGAGGCAACAAGTAACAGCGGCAGGATGCTGCGGCGCAGATATTGCTTCAGATCCTGTTTCCGAGGCCGCTTGCGGCGCTCGGCGTCGGGACGCTTGCGCGTGAGCAGACCGCCCTCGTCGTGATCCTCGGCCTCGCCGGCGGTCACGTCGTCGACATCGTCGGACACGTCTTGCGCCGATTCGGCGTCCGGCTCCGTCTTGACGGCCTCGGATTTCGGATTCTTTTGGGAGGTCACGATCACGGTCATCTCCTAGGATCGGCGCGGACGGTTCGGGGCCTAGTGCGGCGGTTCGATCGGCAGCTGCGGGCCGCCGTAGGGGGTCGGAATGGTAAAGCGGCCCTTGGGGGTCGGATCGGTCCGGCGACCCAGGTTGGCCCCCATCGGCGGACCGGCCGTGTCGTCGCCGCCCGGCCGCGGCGCGTTCTTGGCGCCCCGGATCGAGACGGCGGGGTCGTCGTCGCGGCAGTAGGTGTACATGAAGGGCTCGTAGTAGTCGGCGGCCGACGGCGGGTGCGACGGTGTCCCATAATCGCACACGTAGCGGGGGTACAGGTCGGCGATCGCCCACACCCCGTTGTCGTGGAACGCGCTCGTCACTGCGTCCAACACCGACCCACGGTAGTCCGGGAACAGCGCGTTGAGCGCCGGAACCCGCAGATACAGCAGCTGCGATACGGTCGCCATGCTGCCCAGTAGCTGCACCATCGTGTCGGAATTGTCGGCGAACAGATTGTCGACGGCCGACAGGGTGCGCGGCGTCTGCGCAGTCAACCGGCGATAGCCTGCCTGCATCCTGGCCACGCCGGACAGCGTGCGGTTGAGTTCCGTTGCGGCCGCGCCCAAGCCGGAGTTCTCGTCGCTTGCCAGGGTGAGCACGACCCGGCTGGTCTTGATGATGCTGGTGGTCTGGGGCAGCACCGAGTCGAGCGTGGACAGCAGGAAGGTGCCGCCGTCGACGATGGCGGTCAGCTTCGCCGGGCCCTCCTTGCTCAGGCTCAGTTCCTTCTTGATCAATTCGATCTTGTGGGGATCGACCTGGGACAGCAGCCCGTCGGCGTCGCCCAGCAACCGCGCCAGGCTGACGGGAACGGTGGTGTGGTCCAGGGCGATACGGCTGCCGTCGTGCAGATAGGGTCCAGCGTCGGACGCGGCCTCGAAGTTGATGTACTGCTCGCCGGCCGGCGACAGCGCCGAGACGTGCACGACGGCGTTCGCGGGGATCCGCACCTTCGAGGTGATGCTGGCGACGGCGTTCACCCCGTCGTCGGTGATCTGCAGCGACTCCACACGGCCGATGCGCACCCCGCGCAGCGCGACATCCTGATTGGGGAGCAGCCCGCCGGATTCCGGCAACTGCACCGTGACCCGGTAGGACGAGGCGAAGGGCTTCACCCGCAACGCGCCGACGAGCAGGTAGGCGGTGGCGACGACGAGGATCAGCACCAATCCGGCCACCGACAACCAAACCTGTTGCCGGTGGCCCCTGCGTACCACCCGGACAACGAAATTCGCGAGCGTGGCGATGGTGCGGATCATGGGTGGGGTCCCGGCGGCGGCGGTTCGGGCGGCCCCGGTGGCGGGGCGGGCCCGGGCGGGGGACCGGGGGCGACGTCGATTTGGCCCGGGATGGTCGGGTCCGGAATCACCGGAACCTGTGGCGAATCCGGCCCCCGGCCCACCACGCGCTCCTGCAGGCGCCACAGGGTGTACTTCAGCGTGCCGACGAGCAGGTTCACGTTGTAGTGATGGGGGCCGTGCAGCCCGATGTCACCGGGGTATCCGATATCGGGAAGCGACCCGAGCAGAATCTTGTCCACGCTGACGTTCACCGAAATCGAGTTCCCCGCAGTCGATTTGATTAACGGGGGAATCAGTCGATTCACCGACAGCCAGCTGGTGTCGGGGCTCACCGCCACATCGTTGGCGGCCCCGGCGACCGTGTTCAGGTCGCGGATCAGGCTGCGGCCGCTGGTGTCGGTTCCGCCGATCGACGGGAACCTGGCCAGCAGCCGGGAGGTGTCGCCCACCTGCACGGCCAGATTGGAGAGCTGGGCGGTGTTGTCGGCCAGGGCCGATGTGGCGGGACGGGCGGCCGACATCAGGTCGCTGATGGTGTGATTCTTGGCGTCGAGTTGGTCGGCCAGGTGCGACAATTGGGTCAATGCGTTCTTGATCTGATCGGACCGCGAATCCAGCGTCCCGAGCAGCTCGTTGGATTTGCGGATCATGTCCCCGAACGCCTGGCCCTGGTCGCCGGTCGCCTTGCCGAAACCGTTGATGATGTTGGTGAAATTGCGGACCGCCCCGCCGTTGACCAGAATCGCCGCCGAGCTCAGCACCGACTCGACGGTCGCGGCGGCCGCCGTGGAATCGAGGCCGATGGTGTCGCCGTTGCGCAGCAGCGGCGCATCCGTTCCACCGGCGGTCGGTGGCTTCAGGGCGACGAACACGTCGCCCAGCGGTGTCGCGGTGCGCAATTCGGCGGTGCTGCCGCGGGGGAGCTGCACGCCGTCCCTGATCCGCAGCCGGGTCAGTGCGGTGTAGTTGCGCGCGATCATCGATTCGAGCTGCCCGACGTCGGCTCCGGCGAGCTTGACCTTGGCGTTCATCGGGAGGTTGAGCGCGTTGGAGAACACCGCGTTCAGCGAATAGCCGCCCGAACCCAGCCCCGGCGCCGGAAGGGGCAGGCTGGCAAGGCCATTCGTGGCGCATCCGGCGCTCACCATGACCGCGGCCAGCAGCAACGGCATTGTCCGCCCGCGGGTGGTCATCATTTCTGCCCCATGGCGGCCATGCCGTCCAGCACATAGGTCAACCCGAAATCGGGGCCGAAGTCCTGGATGGTCCCGGTGCTGCAGCCCAGTTGCCGAAGACCCATCAGGTTGCAGATCTCCTTGGTGTACTGGCTGTCGAAGATCAAACGGTCCGTGAGGAAGCGGGCCCGCACGGCGCCGTTGGCCCGGTCGATCATGTTGTAGGCGTTGTCGGCCAGCAGCGGGGCCAAATCCAGGAGCTCGGCCAGGTCGCGCCGCTGGTCGGCCACCGTCTTCAGCGTGGTGTTGCCGCTGCCGACGGCCTGCTTGACGTTGTCGCGGTTGGCGTCGAGCAGGTCGCCCGCCCGCTGGATCAGGTGGTCGAGCTTGCGTCCGGTGCTGCCGCTGCCGAGGTCCTCGTCCGCCATGATCTGGCTGACTTGGTGGATGGTGGAGGCGAATTCGCGCAATTTCGTGTCGTTGGCGGCCACGGCGTCGAACAGCGTGCTGATGTTTTTGACGATCGTGGTGATCTGCTCGCGGGTCGTCGTCCCGCCGTCGCTGGACAGGCGCAGCGCCTTGGACAGCTCGCCGAGAGCGGCTTTGATCTTCTCGCCGTTGCCGCTGACCACCGCGGTGCCACCGTTCAGCACGTCGGCGATCGGGCCGCCGCCGTGGCCGTCGCCCTCGAGCGATTTGGTCACCTTGTCCAAAACATTGAGGACGCTGCTGAATTCGACGGGTGTCTTGGTGCGGGGTAACCCGATGGTGTCGTGGTTCTGCAGGGTCGGCCCGTCGTGATAGGGCGGCGTGAGTTCGATCTGCCGGTCGGTGAGGATGGAGGTCGACACCGTCACGGCCTGCGCGTCGGCGGGAATTTTGACGTGGCGGTCGACGGTGAAGTCGACCTCGACGTAGCCGCCCTTGGCGTTGATCTTGGTGACCTTGCCCACCGGCATGCCCAGCACCGCGACCACGTTGCCCTCGTAAAGGCCCGAGGCGCTGTCGAATTGGGCGGTCACCGTGATCGTGTCCTCGTCGGAGCGCAGGTACCACCAACCGGCGACGGCCACCACCGCGATGGCCGCCACGGCGGCGACGACGGCCACCACCTTGACGACGAGCGAGGCGCCGGCGTTGTTCGTGCGGCCCCTCACTTGCAATCCTTGAAGTACTGGATCATGCCGAACTGCTTGGCGCGACCGCTGATCGCGCACATCCACGAGTCGATCAGCGGAACGTTGGGGGCGTTGAAGTTGACCGCGTTGCCCTCGCCCGTGAGGTTGGCCGCCTCGCGGAAGAAGATCGGGCTGATTTGCAGCATGCTGTGCAGCAGGTCGTCGTGCGCGGACATCAAGGCGGTAAAGTCCCGCATGTCTTTGATCAGCGCGTCCAGCCCCGCCCGGTCGTTGACCACGACCTGGCTCATGGTGTCGACGAGACTCGTCAACGACTGCATCATCGCGTGGAAGACGGCGCGCCGCGCGACGAATTGGCCGAGCAGGTCTTGGCCCTGGTTGACCAGATTGCCGATGCCGGCCTGCTGGCGGCGCAGGGTGTTCGTCACCTGCTCGGTGCTGCGCAGTAGCTGGCCCAGCTGGTCACGGCGCACCGCGATGATCGACGACAGCGTGTTGATGTTCGTGATCGCCTGCGGCACAACCGCGGGCAGGCCCTCGAGCTGCTTGCCCAGCACCGCCAGCGATTGGGCGAACCTGTCGGAGTCGACCTGCTCGAACGTGGTGGTCGCGTCCTGCAGCGCGGCTTGCAGGTCGTAGGGCACCTCGGTGTGAGCCAGGTCGAAGGTGTTGTGGGGCAGGTGCGCCGGGCCGCTGGGTTCCAGCGCGAGGTACCGCGACCCCAGGATGGTGGTGACCTTGATCCGGGCGCGGGAGTCCTTGCCCAGCGCGATGTTGTCCCGAACCTTCAGCCCGGCCTCGACGTGGTCGCCGACGAGTTTCATGCTCGTGACGTTGCCCACCGGGATGCCCGCGACCACGATCGGATTACCGGCCCGCAGCGAGGCGGCTTGCAGGAACTCCGCGGTGTAGTGCCGATAGCCGGCGCCGATGGCGTGCAGCAGCAGCATGACGCCGATCACCACCGCCACCACCGCGACCGCGATGAATCCGAGCCACGTCTTGTTGTAGCTTTCCAGCGGGCGCCGCTTCATCCCCGAAAGCCGTTGCCGCACAGTCTTGTCAGCCATCGACGGTGCTCCTGCATCTCGGGGTGTGCCACGCCCTGTTTCCCGGCGTGGCCGCGTTGATGATGATCGGCACGACATCGTTGAGGCCGGGGAAGAACCCCAGGAAGTTCACGTCACACACGTAGGCGTTGCCGTAGGCGCCCTGATTGCCGACCCGGACAAGTCCTTTCAGCAGCAGCGGGATGTTGTCGCCGAAGAACGCCACCTGCGGCTCGACGTCCATGATGTGCCGGGCCACGCCGGGCTTGCGATCGATGAATTCGCGCAGCGCCGGATAGACGTCGGACGCCGAGGTCGACAGGCGGCCGGTCACCCGCGCCAGCGAGCCCACGGAGGCGACCAGGTCGGGGCGCCGCCGGTCGAGCTCGCCGACGACGCTGCGGGTCTCGGTGATGACCCCGTCGAGATCGTCGTTCTGCGCCGCGAGGTTGCCCACCACCTTGTTGAGGTTGGTGATCACGCTGCCCAGCGCCTGATCCCGGCCCGCGAATGTCTCTGTGAGCGTGGACGTCTGGCCGACGAGCGTGGCCAGCGACGAGGTGTCGCCCTGCAACGACTGGATGATGCCCTTGGTGAGGTTGTCGGCGTCGTGCGGGTTCAGCAGGCTGAACAACGGTTCGTAGCCGTTGAGCAACGTGGTGACGTCGAACGACGGCTCGGTGCGTTCCACCGGGATGGTGCTGCCCGGCGCGAGCAGCTCCGGACTCCCTTCCTTGCCCAACGACAGTCCGAGGTAACGCTGGCCGACGATGTTCTGGTAGGTCACCGACGCCAGGGTGTTTCCGAACAACCGCTGTTCTTGCTGCACGACGAACGAGACCTTCGCCAGTTTCCGGTCGAGCTCGACCTTTTCGACGCGGCCGACGCGCACCCCGGCCATGCGGACGTCGTCGCCCTCGCGCAGCCCGTACACGTCGGTGAACACCGCCGAATAACGTGCGGTGTCGCCGGCCACGTCACGGCGCAGGCTCACATACACCAGCCAGGTCAGCGTCAACGAGACGACCATGAACAGCGCCAGTGCGATGAGTGGACCGCGAAACTTCATGGGGCCTCCCCGGACGGGCGGCTCAGCGACACCGTGCTGCCACGGGCGACCGGTCCGAGCAGCAGCTCGGTGGCCGGCGAGGCGGGCGTTCCGGTGATCACGCCCAACAGGTTTCGTTCGTACTGGCTCCCGACGGGTCCCACGTTCCCCCCGAATCGAGAGCCCCCGAAGGCGGACTGCGGAATCCACGGCGCCTTGGGCGCCACCGGGGCGACCCACGGCTGGTGCGGCTGCGGAGTCGCCGGCGCCCCCGGCGACGGGTTGTCGGGATTCGCGCTCCCTGGCACGGGCGGCGACGGCGTGATCCCCGGGGCCAGCGGGGGATTGGGATCGGTCAGATTGGGAGTCGGGTTGATCAGCGGCGGGCCCACCGCGACAAGATTCCCGTCCGGCCCGATCACCGTGCCCGGCGGGGGCGCCAGATCTTTGGGCGGATGATAGTTCTGCGGCAGCAGCACCTCGGGCAGGTCGGGGCGCACCGGAATCAGCGGCGCGGTAAAGCAGCTGGGCCCCTTGAGTTCGCCGTAGTGCGGACAGTCGGCGCGTGTGTAGGTGGAACTGGGCGTGAACGTCAGCATCGCGTGCATGTTGCCCAGGTTCTTCTCCGGGTTCCAGACCTGCTCCATGAACTGGTTGGCCAGGTTGTCCAGCTTGGTCACGGCGGGAACGAAGTTGTTCGACTTTTGCGCCAGCACGCCGAGCACCGGCGTGAAATCGGTGGTGATCCGGATGAGTTGGTCGATGTGGTTGTCGAACGACTGCCGCGTCGTGCCGACCGTGTAGTCCGCACCCGACACCAGCGAAGCCAGCTGCTCGCGCGTCTCGGCGAAAGTCCGCATCGGTTCGACGGCCTGATGCAATGCGTCGAGAAGATCGGGGGCGGTCTGCGCTAGCCCCGTCGTCGCATCCAGCAGGGCGGACACCGTCGACGGGCCGGTATCGGTGCTGACAATCGAATTGAGCTGGTCGAGAAGGCGATTCAATTGCGCGCCGGCATTGAGCAGGCTGACGCGACGGTGGTCGGTGGCCGCACCCAGGGCGGCCAGGATCCCCACCGACCTGTCGTCGCGGCCGCGCCCCCGCGGCGGCCAGCAGGTCGCGCAACTTGCTGACGGTGGTTTGGAACAACACGGTCGGCAGCTGCTTGTCCTCCGGAATATGCGCGCCCTGGCGGATTTTTGCCCCCGGCCCATTACCTACCAACTGCACCGACGACACCGCGAACACATTGCTGGGCACCACGCGCGCGGTCACGGCGGCCGGAATCGCCTGGGCGTATTCGGGTTTGAGGTCGATGTGGACATAGTTGGGTTTGCCATGCGCCGCCGGGACGACGTCGTTGACCATGCCGACAAGCACGCCGTGGTATTTGACGTCCGACTTCTGCGGAAGGCCATCGCCCACGTTGACCAGATCGGCAACCACTCGCACGTAATCGTTCAGCCTGCCAGTGGATTTGACCAACATCATGGCCGTGACCAGGGCGCTGACCACCACCACGGCGATGCCAACGCCGAACAGCTGGCGCTCGGAGGGGCCGCGTCCGTCCAGCTCAAGGGAATTGGGCATCATCCACCGACCTCGCCACGGGCCTACCCGCCGAACCTTGCGCCGGAATCCACACCCCACAGCGCCATGGTGAGCAGCATGTTCACGATGATCACGACCGTGATGCTGGCCCGCATGCCGTGCCCCGCGGCGACCCCGACGCCTTCGGGTCCGCCGCTGGCGTAATAGCCGTAGTAGCACTGGATGGTGGAGGCGATCCACACGAAGATGACGGCCTTGATCAGCGAATAGACGATGTCCTGGCCGGCGAGCATCAGCGTGAAGTAGTGCAGGTAGGACCCGGTCGAACCGCCGCTGCCGATGCCCACCACGACTTGCGTGCTCAAGTAGCCGATAGCCAGGCAGGCGGCATAGAGCGGAATGATCGCCACCACCGAGGCGATCAGCCGGGTGGTCACCAGGTAGGGAATGGGGCGGATCGCGATCGACTCCAACGCGTCGATCTCCTCGGCGATGCGCATGGATCCCAGTTGGGCGGTGAAGCGGCAGCCGCCCTGCATGGCGAAGGCGAGCGACGCCATCAGCGGAGCCAGCTCGCGCGTGTTGACCAACGACGAGACGAACCCGGTGGCGGGCCCCAGACCGAGCAGGTCCAAGAAGTTATACCCCTCGATCCCTACGAGTGCGCCGACCGTCATGCCCAGCACCACCGCCACGCCCGCGGTGCCGCCGCCGACCACGATCGAGCCGTTGCCCCAGGTGATGTTCGACAGCAGCCGCAAGAATTCGCCGCTGTACTGGCGCACGGCGAGCGGCACGGCGACGGCCGCCCGGACGAAGAAGACCAGCAGATGGCCGAGCCGGATGATCGGCACTTTGCCCCTGCGGTAGAGCCGGACCAGCGGCGTCGAAATCGGTGCGAAAGGCTCATACGCCGAGGCCGTCACGTCAGAGCCCCGTCCTGGGCGACAGCATGATGTAGAGCTGGCTGATGGCAACGTTGACGATCATCAGCAGCAGGATCGCCTCGACGACGGCGGCGTTCACCGAGTTCGCGACGCCGGTCGGTCCGCCCTTGGTGGACAAACCTTTTTGGCTTGACACGATGGCCACGATGGCGCCGAACACGATCGCCTTCAGCAGCGCCAGGACCATGTCACCGGTCGTCGCGAACGACGCGAACGTCGACACGAAGCTGCCCGGCGCGCCGTTCTGGAAGTACACGTTGAACATGTAGCTCGCGAAAAATCCGGCGAAGCATACGACGCCGGTCAGCGCCACACCGATCATCACCGCGGCTGCGAAGCGGGGGACTACCAACCGCCGGATCACCGAGACCCCCATCACCTCCATCGCGTCGGTTTCCTCGCGCATGGTGCGCGAACCCAGATCGGCGGTGATCGCCGACCCGACCGCCGATGCCATGAGCACCGCCGCCACCAACGACGCGCCCTGGCGGATGACGGCGAGTCCGCTGGCCGCGCCGGCCAGCGAGGTGGCGCCGACCTGGCCGGCCAGCAGTGCGAACTGGATGGACAGAGTGACGCTGATCGGCAGCGAGACCAGGATCGTCGGCAGCACGGCGGTGCCGGCCATGAACGCGCCCTGCCGGACGAATTCGTGCCATTGGAACCGCCCGGTGATCAGGTCGACGAAGAAATATTGAACGGTGCGCACACCCAGGACGAACTGTTCGCCCACGGTCGTCAGGGAGGCGACCGGATGACGTTTGACGTATCCGACGGACCAGTCCCGGATGGCGACAACGCCGTCAAGCTGTGCCGTCGTCATAGCGGCGCGACCTGCGGTCGGTCTAGCAAACCCATGGCACAGGTCATCGCGTACCAGCTACCGCTGTCATCGGCCCTCTTCCCACCCCTAAGTCCTGAGTGCCGAGCAGAGGCCGTTGGGCGGCCGTTGGACGCTAATTTTATTAAAATAGTGTCAACAAGCGCCAAGTCTCTGCAGTTCATCGGTGTGTGCTGCATCACACTAGCCTATTTGATAGGGACTTTCAATAGTGTAGAGTCCCTCATCTGAGTTCGTCGCTGGACGCACCGCGGGGTTGTTTTGTCGGATTGACGAAGGTGATGGCATGCCCTCAGCAAACACCGGTTCGTTGCGGGACCGACGCCGTGCTGAGCTGCTGTCCCAGATCCAGCAGACCGCGCACCAGCTCTTCGCCGAGCGGGGCTTCGAGGCGGTGACGACCGAGGACATCGCGTCGGCCGCCGGGATCTCCATCAGCACCTATTTCCGGTACGCGCCCACCAAGGAGGGCCTGCTGGTCGACCCCGTCCGGGATGCGGCCGCCGAGATCGTGGGTTCCTACAGTGCGAGACCGCAACACGAGTCGCCCGTCGAGGCGCTGATCCAACTGTTCGTCACGCACGCCAGGGACGTCAGCAACGTTGACAACCTGGACACCTGGCGCCTCGCCGTGGCCACCGCGCCGCACCTGTTGAGTAAATCCGTGCTGATCAGCGAAACCGACCACGGCAACCTGATCCAGCAGGTCGCTCACCGGATGGGTGTCGATGCGATGGCCGACATTCGACCCGCATTGTTGGTCCACACCAGTTTGGCCACAGTCCAATTCGTCCTCGACGGATGGCTGACCTCCGATGTCGGCGAAAGTCCGCCTTTTCACCAGCAATTGGAGCAAGCGCTGCGGCTCACCCTCGCCGGATTCGACTGAACCATGCAGTGCTGAACGAAACCGCCGTGACTTTGCCGACCGGCGCGTGAAACAATCGCTGGCCGTGAAGACCTTCGAGGATCTGTTCGCCGAACTGGGCGAGCGTGCCCGCACCAGGCCGGCCGGCAGCGCGACGGTCGCCGCGCTCGACGGCGGCATCCACGGGCTGGGCAAGAAGATCCTCGAGGAAGCCGGCGAGGTGTGGCTGGCCGCCGAACACGAACCCGACGACGCGCTGGCCGAGGAGATCAGCCAGTTGCTCTACTGGACACAGGTGCTGATGGTCGCCCGCGGGCTGTCCCTCGACGACGTGTATCGGAAGCTGTGACCATGCTGCGGGTTGCGGTTCCCAACAAGGGCACGCTGAGCGAGCCGGCCACCGAGATCTTGGCGGAGGCCGGCTACCGGCGCCGCACCGACTCCAAGGATCTGACCGTCATCGACCCGGCCAATCAGGTCGAGTTCTTCTTCCTGCGGCCCAAAGACATTGCCATCTACGTGGGTTCGGGCGAGCTGGATTTCGGCATCACCGGCCGCGATCTGGTGGGCGATTCCGACGCCCCGGTGCGGGAACGCCTGGCGCTGGGATTCGGTTCGTCGAGCTTCCGCTACGCCGCCCCGGCCGGGCGCGACTGGAAGATCGCCGATCTGGCCGGCAAGCGGGTCGCTACGGCGTATCCCAACCTGGTCCGAAAAGACTTGGCGGGCCGGGGTATTGAGGCGACCGTCATCAGACTCGACGGCGCGGTGGAGATCTCGGTGCAACTCGGCGTCGCCGACGCCATCGCCGACGTGGTCGGGTCCGGTCGCACCCTGAGCCTGCACAACCTGGTGGCCTTCGGTGATCCGCTGTGCGATTCGGAAGCCGTGCTGATCGAGAGCGACCAGGCCAGCCGCTCCGGGACGCAGGCCGCGCGCGATCAGCTGGTGGCGCGCATCCAGGGTGTGGTGTTCGGCCAGCAGTATCTGATGCTCGATTACGACTGCCCCCGCTCGGTGCTGGACAAGGCCACCGCGATCACCCCGGGGCTGGAGTCGCCCACGATTGCGCCCCTGGCCGATCCGGATTGGGTTGCCATCCGGGCGCTCGTCCCGCGCCGGGGAGTGAACGAAATCATGGATGAGCTGGCCGTCATCGGCGCCAAGGCGATCCTGGCGTCCGATATCAGGTTTTGCCGGTTCTGATTGCACACGCGGTGCGACCGCCGCGGCTGTGTTAGCGTCCGCCTCGGGGGACTGCCCGGGTTGGCGTAGGGGCCGTCCCTGAAAAGGTCGCCGGCTGATTCGTCCTCCAGGAGGTCTTCGTGACTCACGCGCTTGTTGTGTTGCTGGCTTTGTTGATTGGTGTCGTTGCCGGGTTGCGTTCGCTGACGGCGCCCGCGGTGGTCGCCTGGGCCGCCGCCCCCGCCCTCCTGGGGTGGATCGACCTGCACGGCACGTGGGCGTCCTGGATGGCCAGCATCGTCGCGGTGGTCGTCTTCACGGTCCTCGCCGTCGGCGAATTGATCAACGACAAGCTGCCCAAGACCCCGCCGCGCACGGCGGCACCGATCTTCGCGGGCCGCATCGTGATGGGTGGCCTCGCGGGCGCGGCGCTGGGCGCCTGGCCGCACTGGACCTTTACCGCGCTCGGCGCCGGCGTCATCGGCGCGGTGCTGGGCACCCTCGGCGGCTACCAGGCGCGCAAGCGGCTGGCCGCCGCGGCGGGCCGGGACCTGCCCATCGCGCTGCTCGAGGACGCGGTCGCGATCGTCGGGGGACTCGTCATCGTGGCCGTGACGGGCCACGTGCTGACGGAGTACCTGCTGACGGCGGTTAAGTGACAGAACATTTCGACGCGATCATCGTCGGTGCGGGCCAGGCGGGCCCGCCGTTGGCGGGGCGGCTGACGGCGGCCGGGCAGCGCGTCGCGATCGTCGAACGCAAACTGATTGGCGGCACCTGCGTCAACACCGGGTGCATCCCTACCAAGACGCTGGTGGCCTCCGCCCATGCCGCGCACCTGGCGCGGCGCGGCGCCGACTACGGCGTCGGCACCGGCGAGATCAGCGTGGACATGGCGAAAGTCAAGGCCCGCAAGGACGAGATCATGCTCGACGACCGCAAGGGTGTCGAAGACTGGCTCGAGGGCATGGACGGCTGCACCGTCGTCCGCGGGCACGCGGTATTCACCGATCCGCACACCGTGCGGGTCGGTGACGACCTGCTGCACGCCGACCGCATCTTCCTCAACGTCGGCGGCCGCGCCGTGGTGCCCGACGTTCCGGGGCTGGACGAGGTCGACTTCCTCACCAACGCGTCGATCCTCGAACTTGATGAACTGCCAACACATCTCGTCATCGTGGGAGGCAGCTACATCGCGCTGGAGTTCGCCCAGATGTACCGGCGCTTCGGGGCGCGGGTGACGGTGGTGGAGCGGGGTCCGCGGCTGGCGTCGCGCGAAGACGAGGATGTCTCGGCCACCATCGAAGACATCTTGCGGGCCGAGGACATCGACATCGTCGTCGACGCCGACGACGTGCGGGTCACCAAGACCGACAACGGGTTTGAACTCACCCCGCGCGACGGCGCCACGCCCATCCGGGGGAGTCATCTGCTGCTGGCGGTGGGCCGGCGCCCCAACACCGACGACCTGGGCCTGGCGGCCGCCGGTGTGCGGACCGACGCCCGCGGCTACATCGTCGTCGACGACCAGCTCAAGACCAGCGTCGAGCACATCTGGGCGATGGGCGACTGTAACGGCAAGGGCGCGTTCACCCACACGTCCTACAACGACTTCGAGATCGTCGCCGCCAATCTGCTCGATGACGACCCGCGGCGGGTGAGCGACCGCATCACCACTTACGCGCTCTACATCGATCCGCCGCTGGGGCGCGCCGGCCTGACCGTCGAGCAGGTCCGCGCGTCGGGGCGCAAGGCGCTCGTCGGAAAGCGGCCGATGACCAGAGTCGGCCGTGCGGTGGAAAAGGGTGAGACACAAGGCTTCATGAAAGTCGTGGTCGACGCCGAAACTAAGGAGATCCTGGGGGCCGCCGTCTTCGGGGTCGGCGGCGACGAGGCCATTCACTGCATCCTGGACGTCATGTCGGCCAAGGCACCGTACACCACGCTCTCCCGCACCATGCACATCCATCCCACGGTCAGCGAGCTCATTCCGACGGTGCTCCAGGAGATGTCACCGCTGGACTAGGCGCTACGCCGCCGGCTCGCTCGAGCGCGAATCGCTTTGCGCGTCAAACGATTCCGGCCAGCCCGGGTAGGGCGGCGGTGTCCCACCGAAAAGGGGGCAGTGCTGCTGGTGGGGGCACCAGTCGCACAATCGCGACTGGGTGGGACGGAAATCGCCCGTCTGACCGGCGGATTGGATGGCGCGCCAGATCGCGATCAGGGTCTTCTCGAAGCGCAGCAGCTCGTCGTGATCCGGCGAATAGTCCAGGACCTGGCCGTCGGCCAGGTAGATCAGCCGCAGCCGGGTGGGCGGCACGCCGCGAGAACGCAGCAGGGCCACCGCGTAGAACTTCATCTGGAACATGGCCTTGAACTCGGCCAGGGCCCGCGCTTCCGGCGGCGCCTTGCCGGTCTTGTAGTCGACCACCCGGAGCTCGCCGGTGGCGGCGACGTCGATGCGGTCGATGAATCCACGCAGCAGCGTGCCGTCGGCGAGTTCGACCTCCACGCGTTCTTCGCAGCATTGCGGGTCGAAACGCGTCGGGTCCTCGAGGCGGTAGTAGCCGGCAAGCAACGCCTGGGCCTCGGCCAGCAGCTGGGAGCGCTGGGCGGGGTCCAATCCCGCGGTCATCTCCGGCGTCGCGGCCATCACCTGCTCCCACGCGGGCTGCACCAGCGAAAGGGCAGTGTCGGGGCCGCGCTGCGCGGCGGGGAGCTCGTAAAGCTGCTGCAGGGCGGCGTGAACCAGGGACCCGCGCAGCTGCGCCGGCGACGGCGCCTCGGGCAGGCGGTCGATGGCCCGGAAGCGGTACAGCAGTGGGCATTGCTTGAAGTCCGCCGCCCGCGACGGTGACAGCGCCGGGCGGGACACCTGCCTCGCCGGGCCCGTCACCGACTGCGGCGCCTCCGGCTGGACGATCATGTCGAAAGCCTATGACCGGGCTCCGACAACCCCCAAGCACCCGTGCGGGCGAGTCGGCTGGCACGCTAGACCGCGTGTCCGTAACCGGCCCGTTCACCGTGGGCGAGCGTGTGCAGCTCACCGACGCCAAGGGCCGGCATTACACGATGGTGCTCGCCGAGGGCGCCGAGTTCCACACCCATCGCGGGTCGATCCCGCACGACGCGGTCATCGGGCTCGAGCAGGGCAGCGTGATCAAGTCCAGTAACGGCGCCGCGTACCTGGTGCTGCGGCCGCTGTTGATCGACTACGTGATGTCGATGCCCCGCGGCCCGCAGGTGATCTACCCGAAGGACGCGGCACAGATCGTTCACGAGGGCGACATCTTCCCCGGCGCCCGGGTGCTCGAGGCCGGGGCCGGTTCGGGCGCGCTGACCTGTTCGCTGCTGCGCGCCGTGGGGCCCGGCGGGCGGGTGGTCTCCTACGAGCAGCGCGCCGACCATGCCGAGCACGCCCAACGCAATGTGTCGGTGTTCGCCGGCGGCGAGGCGCCGGACAACTGGGATTTGATCGTCAGCAATGTGGCCGACTCCGAGCTGCCTGATGGATCCTTCGATCGCGCCGTGCTCGACATGCTCGCGCCGTGGGAGGTGCTGGAGTCGGTCGCGCGGCTGCTCATCCCCGGCGGTGTGCTGATGATCTATGTGGCCACCGTCACCCAACTGTCGCGCGCCGTCGAGGCCCTGCGGGCTCTGCAGTGCTGGACCGAGCCGCGGTCGTGGGAGACGTTGCAACGCGGGTGGAATGTCGTCGGGCTCGCGGTGCGCCCGCAGCATTCGATGCGCGGGCACACGGCCTTCCTGATCTTCACGCGACGGCTCGCCCCGGGGGTGGTTGCGCCCGCGCCGCTGGGCCGCAAGCGCGAAGGCCGCGACGGTTAGTGGCGATCGCAAGCGCGGCGTTGCCGGGCGCAGCGGGTCGCCATCGTCGGCTTAGTGGCGATCGCAAGCGCGGCGTTGCCGGGCGCGGCGGGTCGCCACCGTCGGCTTAGTGGCGGTCGCAAGCGCGGCGTCGCCGTCGACTAGGCCAGATCTTCGGGGCGCACCAGCGAGCGTCGCACCGACAGCAGCTCGAACTCGGGATGCGCGGCCACCAGCCGCTCGGCCGCGTCCAGCACGTCGACCGCGTGGCCGCGGTCACCCGAAACCAGGGCGACCCCGATGCCGGCCCGTCGATACAACTCGTGCGAACCCGTCTCGGCCGCCGAGACGCTGAACTTGCGCTGCAGTTCGGCGACGACGGGACGGACGACCGATCGCTTCTGCTTGAGCGAGCGAACGTCGCCCAGCAACACGTCGAACTCGAGCCAGCCGATCCACATCCGGCGCGTCAGCCCGGCGGGTTTTGGGACGGACCGGGTTCGGGAGCCGGCGGGGGAGGCGGCGGTGCGGGTTCGGGTGGGCTCGCGGGGGCGCCGGAGGACGGGGCCGCCGGCGACTTGCCCATGGCCAACAGCGTTTCGGCGGTGTGCCGGGAAAGCTGCCAACCGCCTTGGAAGGGAGCGAATTCCATCGGGAAGGTGAAGTTCGCGTTGTCGGCCTGGGCGGTGTGGACGGCGACGCTGGCCTTCACATTGGACGGGTTCTTGTCCGACCACGCGATGTCGGTCGCGGCGAAGGTCATCGGCAGGTAGCCGTTGTCCCGCAACGCGTTGGTGAACTTGTCCAACGTGGCCGCGCTCTCCGGGGTGGCGCCCTCCACCAGACTCACCTTGGCGTCGCCGGGGACGTTCGGATCGGCCAGGCGGGCCAGGACATCGGTGAGGGCTTCGGGCGGTGGCAGGGGAGCCGTGGCGGGCGCAGCAACTTGGCTGGAAGTGGCCGGTGGCAGCGACGAGACGGTCGACGACTCGCTTGCGGGGTGCTTCGACGAACACGCCGCAAGACCGACCACCGCCAGGGCGATGGCGGTGCTGAGCGCTACGGACAGTGGTCGATGCATCCAGTGGGTCGGCCGGCTAAACGGCTCTGGCCGCTTCGGGTGGGAGCGATGTCGCTAAGGTCGGGCCGATGGGTGCAACTGAAGTCACACCGGCGGTGACTGCGACGCGAGCCGAGCCGGTGGCGAGGCTTTTTGCGGTCACTGTGCCACCTCCCGAGGCCGTTTCGATCATCACGATTAGTGGCCGAGATTACCAGCGTGACGAAAATCTTAACTTTTCGTGGGTATTTGACTACGCACATCAATCGTCAATCGCCGGTAGCTTTGAAGTATCCGCCGCGCCAATTCGGTGTGGGAAAGGAGCGCAAGATGGGTAGCTCAGAGCGTTCTGAAGCTTTCGGAACCCCCCACGAATCAGACATGTCCAGCGGCGACGAGGCCGAGTTGGAGCAGCTACGCCGCGAGGCGGCGATGTTGCGCGAGCAGCTCGAGCACACGGTCGGTGCGCAAGGCGGCGCCCGCTCTGCCCGCGACGTGCATCAGCTCGAAGCGCGCATCGACTCCCTCGCGTCCCGTAACTCGAAGTTGATGGAGACCCTCAAAGAGGCCCGCCAGCAACTGCTGGCGTTGCGGGAGGAAGTCGACCGGTTGGGGCAGCCGCCCAGCGGCTACGGCGTACTGCTCGGCACGCACGAGGACGACACCGTCGACGTGTTCACGTCCGGCCGCAAGATGCGCCTGACGTGCTCGCCGAACATCGAAGTCGCGTTGCTGCGTAAGGGCCAGACCGTTCGCCTCAACGAGGCGCTGACGGTCGTGGAAGCGGGCACCTTCGAGTCGGTCGGCGAGATCTCCACACTGCGTGAGCTCTTGGCCGACGGGCACCGGGCGCTCGTGGTCGGGCACGCCGACGAGGAACGCATCGTCTGGCTCGCCGAGCCGCTGGTCGCCGAGAACCTGCCGGACGGTCATCCCGACGCCCTCAACGACGACACCCGGCCCCGCAAGCTGCGGCCCGGCGACTCGCTGCTGGTCGACACCAAGGCCGGCTACGCGTTCGAGCGCATCCCCAAGGCCGAGGTCGAGGACCTGGTGCTGGAAGAGGTGCCCGACGTCAGCTACCTGGACATCGGCGGCCTGACCCGCCAGATCGAGCAGATCCGCGACGCCGTGGAGCTGCCCTTCCTGCACAAGGAGCTCTACCGGGAGTACGCGCTGCGTCCGCCCAAAGGTGTGCTGCTCTACGGTCCGCCCGGCTGCGGTAAGACGCTGATCGCCAAGGCGGTGGCGAACTCGTTGGCCAAGAAGATGGCCGAGGTCCGCGGCGACGACGCGCGCGAGGCCAAGTCGTACTTCCTCAACATCAAGGGCCCCGAGCTGCTGAACAAGTTCGTCGGCGAGACCGAGCGCCACATCCGGCTGATCTTTCAGCGCGCCCGCGAGAAGGCGTCGGAAGGCACCCCGGTGATCGTGTTCTTCGACGAGATGGACTCGATCTTCCGCACCCGTGGCACGGGGGTGTCCTCGGACGTCGAGACGACCGTGGTCCCGCAGCTGCTCAGCGAGATCGATGGCGTCGAGGGCCTGGAGAACGTCATCGTGATCGGCGCGTCCAACCGCGAGGACATGATCGACCCCGCGATCCTGCGGCCGGGCCGGCTCGACGTCAAGATCAAGATCGAGCGCCCGGATGCCGAAGCGGCGCAAGACATCTTCTCGAAGTACCTGACCGAGGAGCTGCCGCTGCACGCCGACGACCTCGCCGAGTTCGGCGGCGACCGCACGGCCTGCATCAAGGCGATGATCGAGAAGGTCGTCGAGCGGATGTACGCCGAGATCGACGACAACCGGTTCCTGGAGGTCACCTACGCCAACGGTGACAAGGAAGTCATGTACTTCAAGGACTTCAACTCCGGGGCGATGATCCAGAACGTCGTCGACCGGGCGAAGAAGAACGCGATCAAGTCGGTGCTGGAAACCGGTCAACCGGGCCTGCGCATCCAGCATCTGCTCGACTCGATCGTCGACGAGTTCGCCGAGAACGAGGACCTGCCCAACACCACCAACCCCGATGACTGGGCGCGGATTTCGGGCAAGAAGGGCGAGCGGATCGTCTACATCCGCACGCTGGTCACCGGCAAGAGCTCGAGCGCGTCGCGGGCCATCGACACCGAGTCGAACCTGGGTCAGTACCTCTAGAGGTTGTCGGTACGCCCGGCTAGCGTCGTTCGGGTGCGGCTACATTTCGATCCCGGCGACGACGATGCGTACGGCGCCACGCGTGATGCGCTGCTCGACGAGCTTGACCGCTGGCTGGATCGGCCTGAGCAAGAACGGGCCGGAGTGGTCACCGATGTCGATATTTTCTTGGATTGGCGCTATCGCGAATCCAACGGCGTTCTCGACGAATTCGCCCCCAGCGACGTGGCGGAGTTTCTGCTTCAGTGGTGCCCGCGCCGGTTCAAAGGGCATCCCAGTGGCGCCGCCTACCTGTGCAACGCGGTCGGCGTCTACGTCGACTTCATGGCGGCCACCGGACGCTTGGTGGGCGGAGTCGAACGCGCGACCCGGCTGAGGAAACTGGCGGCCGACCTCGCGCCCGCCTTGCACGCAGAATTGCGCAATCCCACGCCGGAGGTGGATGCGTTCAGCCCGGACGACGTCGACGAAAAGCTCCAGGCCGCGCTGGGCGAAATCGACGAAAAGTACGGCCGCGCCGTGGAAGAGGAGCCCGAGCCGTACGAGTTGCCGTTCGTGTACGTTCCGCCTCCGGCGTGCGACGTGGCGGCCGCCGCGGCCGACGCGCCGATGCTCGCGAAATTTGAGTCTCTGCGCGAGTACCTTGGCGCGGGCGGCAAGCAATTGACCGACAAGGGAAACCTCAAACGGGTCGACGGCCGCGCGCTGGTAGATCTCCTCGACACCGGTGATGACATGGACCCGCAGATCGGCGACAAGACATTCCGGACCTCGTCCACGGCGAATTTGCCGCGCCTGAATTTGATAGTCGACCTGGCCAGGGGCGCCGGCGCTGTACGCGTGCATCAGCGTCGTTTGGTTCCCGTCAAGGGGTGGGCCGCCCATACCGCCGTGCAGCGGGCGGGGGCGCTCTTCGCGGCGATCATCGAAGTCGGACCGCTGGAGTCGCTTTACTCCGGCCGCGTCTGGTTCCTTGACGAACTGCACGAGGTGCTCGACGACGGGATCGTGCACTGGCTGGCGCCGTTGCTTGCCGACGACACCACCGAGTTACCTTTCGAGTCTTTCCTGCAGTGGGCCGAATCGGTGGTAGCCCAGCGAATCACGCCTTTCGTGCCGGAACGTCAGGAGCATCTCGACGAATTCACGCAACGCTACATGGGCCGTATTTTCGAGGTCCTCGAGGAAGCCGGGATCGTGCGGTGGACCGATCGGATCGAGTTGCCGCAGACCTACGGACCCAGTGATTGGACCGGCGGCACAGTTGCGCTCACCGCCCTTGGCCGCCATGTACTTCCGAATTTTCTCGATGATGCCGGATACGTGCTGCGGCGCGTGGACAACGTCGCCGATGGCGATGGCGCGGATTTGATCGAAGCCCTGTTGTCGGTGCCGGAATCCCACCAGAATGCGCTCATCGCGGGTTGGCAGGCCGACCGTCCGGCCGCCGAGCGGGTGCAGATGCTCACCGAGGCAGTCGCGGCGACACCGGGCGCGGCCGGCCGCCTGATGGGATTCGTCGCCCTGAACGAGTTCGACATCGACGTGGCCGAACCCTTCGTTCGTCAGCTGCTGGACAGCCCGGTCGCCGGCCACGCCGCGCTCTGGCTGATCCAGCGGGACCGCGCCGACGCCGAGACGCTCGCGAGCTTTGTCGACGTTGCCGTGCTCGTCGACGTCCTTGCGGGGACCCTCGAATCGCCCGAGGAGCTGTGCGGCCTCTTCGCCGGTTTGTCCGACCCGTCCCAGTTGCTGGACGACATCTGGCGTCATCCGGCGCCGGAGACCGCGCTCGTCCTCGACGCGCTCGGCCGTCACCTGCCGGACCGAGCACTGGCCAAGGCCGCGCGCAAAGCGGCGGTGCGGCACCAGAGTTGGATGGCAAATCGCCTGTGATGCGGCGTCAGTCCAACTGGAGCGAGTAGCTGTTCGTCAGATCGTCCTGCGTGACATGCGCGGAACGGGTGCGGGTGTCCACCCGCAACTCCTCGGTCAGCACGCGCGGCTGATAGGCCCACCCGTGCGGCAGGTTGAGCCGGGCGGCCAAGCCGGGCAGGTCGGCGCGCGACAAGGTGGGGTCGGCGACCTGGCTCCAAGTCTGCATGACCCAGCGCTGCCCGCCGGGATCGAGGAGTTCGTAGACCTCTTCACCCGGGTTGAAGACGAAGACCGTGTGGCGGTTGACCTGATTGGCGGTATAGGGCGCGGGGTTCATCGACGACAACAGGACCGTGGCCTGCTGAATCATCTCGATCCCGCCGAAGGTCTTGGTGATACGCGGCCCTTGCCGTTGCTTCTCGATGGCGTTCATCAGCCAGTAGCGCGGACCGTTGAGCAGCGCCGTGGCCGCCCCGTGCTCCTTGGCGATGGCCTGGGCGTCGAGCTTCGACCACAGCTCGGCCGGACAGTCGTTGAGCGGGAAGCTGTTGTACACCGTGGCCTGCGGTCCCGCCTCCCCGGGGGTCACGAGAAGCACTTCGCCGTAACGCTTCCCGGATAGGTCGGTCATCCCGTGAAGCTAATCACCGTCGTCGGCGGCGTCAACAGCAAACGCGATCACCGATGACCAGCGGCGCCGGGGCGCCGACGCCCGGGAGAAGGTCAATTCCGCACCTCGCCTAGTCTTTGAAGCATGCAAAGGATTATCGGGACGGAGGTCGAATACGGCATTTCCTCGCCATCGGACCCGACGGCGAACCCGATCCTCACGTCGACGCAGGCGGTCTTGGCTTATGCGGCCGCGGCGGGCATTCAGCGCGCCAAGCGGACCCGGTGGGACTACGAGGTGGAATCGCCGCTGCGCGACGCGCGCGGGTTCGACCTGAGCCGCTCGGCCGGCCCGCCGCCGGTGGTCGACGCCGACGAGGTCGGCGCGGCCAACATGATCCTGACCAACGGGGCACGGCTCTACGTCGACCACGCGCACCCCGAATACTCCGCGCCCGAATGCACCGACCCGCTCGACGCCGTGATCTGGGACAAGGCCGGCGAGCGGGTGATGGAGGCCGCCGCCCGACACGTCGCCAGCGTGCCCGGGGCCGCGAAATTGCAGCTTTACAAGAACAACGTCGACGGCAAGGGCGCCTCCTACGGGTCGCACGAAAACTATCTGATGTCGCGGCAGACGCCGTTCTCGGCGATCATCGCCGGGCTGACCCCCTTCCTGGTATCGCGGCAGGTGGTCACCGGCTCGGGACGCGTGGGCATCGGGCCCTCCGGCGACGAGCCCGGCTTTCAGCTGTCGCAGCGCTCGGACTACATCGAGGTCGAGGTCGGCCTGGAGACCACCCTCAAGCGCGGCATCATCAACACCCGCGACGAGCCGCACGCCGACGCCGACCGGTACCGGCGCCTGCACGTCATCATCGGCGACGCCAACCTCGCCGAGACGTCGACCTATTTGAAGCTGGGCACCACGTCGCTGGTGCTGGACTTGATCGAAGAGGGCCCGGCGCACGGAATCGATTTGAGCGATCTGGCCCTGGCGCGGCCGGTGCACGCGGTCCACGCGATCAGCCGCGACCCGTCGCTGCGCGCCGCGGTGGCTCTGGCCGACGGTCGAGAGCTGACCGGGCTTGCGCTGCAACGGGTTTACCTCGATCGGGTGGCGAAGCTCGTCGACAGCCGCGACCCCGATCCGCGCGCGGCCGACATCGTCGAAACCTGGGCTCACGTGCTCGACCAACTCGAGCGCGATCCGATGGAATGCGCCGAGCTGCTGGACTGGCCCGCCAAGCTGCGTCTGCTCGAAGGGTTCCGGCAGCGGGAGAACCTGAGCTGGTCGGCGCCGCGGTTGCACCTGGTCGACCTGCAATACTCCGACGTCCGGCTGGACAAGGGTCTGTACAACCGGCTGGTCGCGCGGGGCTCGATGAAGCGCCTGGTGTCCGAGCACCAGGTGCTCGAAGCGGTGGACAGCCCGCCGACGGACACCCGCGCGTACTTCCGCGGTGAATGCCTTCGCCGGTTCGGCGCCGACATCGCCGCGGCCAGTTGGGACTCGGTGATCTTCGACCTGGGGGGCGATTCCCTGGTCCGCATTCCCACGCTGGAGCCGCTGCGGGGCAGCAAAGCGCACGTGGGAGCGCTGCTGGACTCGGTGCACAGCGCGGCGGAACTGGTCGAACAACTCACCAGCTAGCCGCCGGTTCGGCCGGGGAACGTCGGGGTTGACCGGTAGGGTAGGAAAGACCAACGGGCGGCGTGGCTGGACAATTGAAAGGCCATTCAACAAGCCCAGACAACGCAGGAGGCGGCGATGGCTCAGGAGCAGACCAAGCGTGGCGGTGGCGGCGACGAGGACGACTTCGCCGGCAGCACGGCCGCGGGCCAAGAGCGCCGGGAGAAGCTGGCCGAGGAGACTGACGATTTGCTCGACGAGATTGATGACGTTCTCGAGGAGAACGCCGAGGACTTCGTGCGGGCGTACGTCCAAAAGGGCGGCCAGTGACCTGGCAGTTCTCTGATCGCCTACCCATCAACTCCGCACTTCCGGGAAACCCCGCTGTAGACCTTTCCTCGTTCGCCGACTTCCTGCGCCGTCAGGCGCCGGAGTTGCTGCCGGCCTCCTTCGGGGCCGTCCAGTCGGAAAGCGCCGGGGCGCAGCTGCCCCACGGGACTACCATCGTCGCGCTGAAGTACCCCGGCGGTGTGGTGCTCGCCGGCGACCGGCGCTCGACGCAGGGCAACATGATCGCCGGTCGTGACGTCAAGAAGGTGTACATCACCGACGACTACACCGCGACCGGCATCGCCGGAACCGCCGCCATCGCCGTGGAGTTCGCCCGCCTTTACGCCGTGGAACTCGAGCACTACGAGAAACTCGAAGGCGTGCCGCTGACGTTCGCCGGCAAGGTGAACCGGCTGGCGATCATGGTGCGCGGCAACCTGGCCGCCGCCATGCAGGGGCTGGTCGCGTTGCCGCTGCTGGTGGGTTACGACATCGACGCGCCCGATCCGGAAGGCGCCGGCCGCATCGTGTCGTTCGACGCCGCCGGCGGCTGGAACCTGGAGGAGGAGGGCTACCAGTCGGTGGGCTCGGGCTCGATTTTCGCCAAGTCGTCGATGAAGAAGTTGTACTCGCAGGTCACCGACGCCGACTCCGCGGTGCGGGTCGCGATCGAGGCGCTCTACGATGCGGCCGACGACGACTCCGCGACCGGCGGGCCGGATCTGGTCCGCGGCATCTATCCCACGGCGGTCACCATCGGCGCCGAGGGGGCGCTGGAAGTGCCGGAGGGCCGCATCGCCGAGCTGGCTCGTGAGGTGATCCAAAGTCGTTCGCGCGCTGACACTTTCGGCCCCGATGGTGGTGAGAAGTGAGCTTCCCGTATTTCATCTCGCCCGAACAGGCGATGCGTGAGCGCAGCGAGCTCGCGCGCAAGGGCATCGCCCGGGGCAAGAGCGTGGTCGCCCTGGTCTATGCCGGCGGGGTGCTTTTCGTCGCGGAGAACCCGTCGCGGTCGCTGCAGAAGATCAGCGAGCTCTACGATCGGGTGGGCTTCGCCGCCGCCGGAAAGTTCAACGAATTCGACAATTTGCGCCGCGGCGGAATCCAATTCGCCGACACCCGCGGCTACGCCTACGACCGTCGCGACGTCACCGGCCGCCAGCTGGCCAACGTCTACGCGCAGACGCTGGGCACCATCTTCACCGAACAGGCCAAGCCCTACGAGGTGGAATTGTGCGTCGCCGAGGTGGCGCACTATGGGGAGTCGAAACCGCCTGAGTTGTACCGCATTACCTATGACGGGTCGATCGCCGACGAGCCGCATTTCGTGGTGATGGGTGGCACCACCGAGCCGATCACCACCGCGCTCAAGGACTCGTACGCCGAAAACGCCAACCTGCGCGAGGCCACGCGCATCGCCGTGAAAGCGTTGCGGGCCGGCAGCGAATCCTCCAACGGCGACCAGTCCACCCTGGACGTGGCCAGCCTGGAGGTCGCCATCTTGGACGTCAACCGCCCGCGGCGGGCGTTCCGGCGGATCAACCGCGCCACCCTGGAGAATTTGCTGCGCGAACTGGATTCGAACGGATCCTCCGACGGCGACGAGTCGGAGTCGAACGGCGGCTCGCCCGACTAGACCACCGTCGGGCATAGCGTCCGACGCGGTGGTGCTGGTGTGGCTGCCGGTGCTCAAGGTGCCGATGAGGCTCGCATCTCCCCGGGGTTGCGCCCCGGCCGCGTCATCGCCAGGTGGAGCGGCGCGGCCATAAAACCGGACCGCGCAAAACTTCGTCGATCGATACGCGCGGCTTGCTCACCGTCATGCTCGGACAACCAGTACGCTCGATTACGTGCAGCGACGAATCATGGGCATCGAGACCGAGTTCGGGGTCACCTGCACATTCCACGGCCATCGCCGGCTCAGCCCGGACGAGGTGGCCCGCTACCTGTTCCGGCGGGTCGTGTCGTGGGGGCGCAGCTCCAACGTCTTCCTGCGTAACGGCGCCCGCCTCTACCTCGACGTGGGCAGCCACCCCGAGTACGCCACCGCCGAGTGCGACAGCCTGGTGCAGCTGGTCACCCACGACCGCGCCGGGGAATGGGTGCTCGAAGACCTGCTCGTCGACGCCGAGCAGCGCCTCGCCGACGAGGGCATCGGCGGCGACATCTACCTGTTCAAGAACAACACCGATTCGGCGGGCAACTCCTACGGGTGCCACGAGAACTACCTGATCGTGCGGGCCGGCGAATTCTCCCGGATCTCCGACGTCCTGCTGCCGTTCCTGGTCACGCGCCAGCTGATCTGCGGGGCCGGCAAGGTGCTGCAGACCCCGAAGGCGGCGACGTTCTGCCTTTCCCAACGCGCCGAGCACATTTGGGAGGGCGTCTCGTCGGCCACCACCCGCAGCCGGCCGATCATCAACACCCGCGACGAGCCGCACGCCGACGCCGAGAAGTACCGGCGCCTGCACGTGATCGTCGGCGACTCCAACATGTGCGAAACCACCACCATGCTCAAGGTGGGCACCGCCGCGCTGGTGCTGGAGATGATCGAAGCGGGCGTGCCGTTCCGGGATTTCTCGCTGGACAACCCCATCCGCGCCATCCGCGAGGTCAGCCACGACATCACCGGCCGGCGGCCGGTGCGGCTGGCGGGCGGGCGTCAGGCCAGCGCCCTGGACATCCAGCGCGAGTACTACAGCCGCGCGGTCGAGCACCTGCAGACCCGCGAACCCAACGCCCAGATCGAGCAGATCGTCGACCTGTGGGGTCGCCAGCTCGACGCCGTCGAGAGCCAGGACTTCGCCAAGGTGGACACCGAGATCGACTGGGTGATCAAGCGCAAGCTGTTCCAGCGCTACCAGGACCGCTACAGCATGGAGCTGTCCGACCCGAAGATCGCCCAGCTCGACCTGGCCTACCACGACATCAAGCGCGGGCGCGGCGTCTTTGATCTGCTGCAGCGCAAGGGACTTGCGGCCCGCGTCACCACCGACGAGGACATCGCCGAGGCGGTCGACAATCCGCCGCAGACCACCCGGGCGCGGCTGCGTGGCGAGTTCATCAGCGCCGCCCAGGCCGCCGGCCGTGACTTCACCGTCGACTGGGTGCACCTCAAGCTCAACGACCAGGCGCAGCGGACCGTGCTGTGCAAGGACCCCTTCCGTGCGGTCGACGAGCGGGTCAAGCGGCTGATCGCCAGCATGTAGCCGCGCCGACGCGGTTGCGCGACGCGGTGCGCGGGTGGAAGCGCCGGGCGGCGACCATCGAATAATCTGGTGCCAATGGCGACGTCAAAAGTCGAACGGTTGGTGAACCTGGTCATCGCCCTGCTGTCCACCCGCGGGTACATCACGGCGGAAAAGATCAGGTCGAGCGTGGCGGGTTACTCGGAGAGCGCGAGCGCCGAGGCGTTCTCCCGCATGTTCGAGCGCGACAAGAACGAGCTGCGCGACCTCGGCATCCCGCTCGAGGTCGGCAGGGTGTCGGCGTGGGACGCATGCGAGGGCTACCGGATCAACCGCGACGCCTATTCGCTCGCGCCGGTCGACCTGACCCCGGACGAGGCGGCCGCGGTGGCCGTCGCGACCCAGCTGTGGGAGTCACCCGAACTCATCACCGCCACCCAGGGGGCGCTGCTCAAACTGCGCGCCGCCGGCGTCGACGTCGACCCCCTGGATGACGGGGCGCCGGTCGCCATCGCGTCGCCGGTCGGAGTGCCGGGCCTGCGTGGCTCGGAGGATGTTCTCGGAATCCTGTTGTCGGCCATCGATTCCCGACGGGCGGTCCAGTTTCCGCACCGGCCGTCGCGGGCCGAGCCCTACGCCACCCGCACCGTCGAGCCCTGGGGTGTCGTCACCGAGAAGGGCCGCTGGTATCTGGTGGGCCACGACCGCGACCGCGACGCCACCCGGACCTTCCGGCTCTCCCGGATCGGCCCCGATGTCACGCCGATCGGCCCGGCGGGCGCGGTCACCGTGCCGGAAGGCATAGACCTGCGCCGGATCGTGGCCCAGACGGTCACCGACGTTGCAGCGACACCGGCCGGCGGGCTGGCCCAGGTGTGGGTGGCCGCCGGGCGGGCCACCGCGCTGCGCCGGGCCGGCAGGCACGTCGGCGAACGGCGACTGGGTGAGCGCGACGGCGAGGTGATCGAGCTCGACATCCGATCCACCGACCAGCTCGCCCGTGACATCGCCGGCTACGGCGCCGACGCCCTGGTGCTCGAGCCCCAATCGCTGCGCGACGACGTGCTGGCCCGGTTGCGGGCGCATGCGGGCGTGTCCGCATGACCGCCATCTCCACCCGCCTGGTCCGGCTGCTGAACATGGTCCCGTACTTCCAGGCCAACCCGCGGGTCACCCGGGCCAAGGCCGCCGCCGACCTCGGGGTTTCGGCCAAGCAACTCGAAGAGGACCTCAACCAGCTCTGGATGTGCGGCCTTCCCGGCTACTTCCCGGGCGACCTCATCGATTTCCAGTTCTCCGGGGACACCATCGAGGTGACGTTCTCCGCCGGCATCGACCGACCGCTCAAGCTCACCTCACCGGAGGCCACCGGCCTGCTGGTGGCGCTGCGGGCGCTGGCCGACATCCCCGGCGTCGTCGACCCCGAAGCCGCGCGCAGTGCGATCGCCAAGATCGAGGACGCCGCCGGGGCCCTCGGCCACGACACCGCACCCGCTGCGACGGCCGTCGACGAGCCCGCGCCGGCGGAAAGCCGGGCCGCCGCCGCGGTGCGCGCCGCCGTGCAGTCGCGACACGCGCTGGCCATCGACTACTACTCCGCCTCGCACGACACCCTCACCAGCCGGGTCGTCGATCCCATCCGGGTGCTGCTGATCGGCGGCCACAGCTACCTGGAGGCCTGGTCGCGGGAGGCAGAAGGGGTCCGGCTGTTCCGCTTCGACCGCATCGTGGAGGCCAGCGAACTCGATGAGCCCGCAGCGCCGCCCGAGCCGGCGCTGCACGCGCCCCCCGACACCTCACTGTTCGACGGCGATCCCTCACTGCCGTTCGCCAAACTACGGGTCGCGCCCACGGCGTCCTGGATGTTCGAGTACTACCCGATGCGCGACGTGCGCGAGTTGCCCGACGGATCCTGCGAGGCGGTGATGACCTACGCCTCCGAGGACTGGATGACGCGGCTGGTGCTGGGCCTGGGGCCGGCCGTGCGGGTGCTGGCACCGGAGTCGCTGGCACAGCGGGTGCGGGACGCCGCGGCGGCCGCGGTGGCGTCGTATGACGCCCTGAGCTCATAAAAGTCCAGGCAACGTGGCCCCTCGGCGCGGCGCGGGCCCACCGCCACGCGGCGCTGCTGCGGTAGCATCGGGTCAACGTCTGGAGGTAATCAAAGTGGGCAGTCTGAGTCCGTGGCACTGGGCGATCCTCGCGGTCGTGGTGATCTTGCTGTTTGGTGCCAAGAAGCTCCCCGACGCGGCGCGTTCGTTGGGCAAGTCGATGCGGATCTTCAAGTCCGAGATCCGGGAAATGCAGAGCGAGAACAAGCCGGAGACCTCGGCTTTGGGGACCCAAAGCGACGCCCCCGCGGCGAACCCGACGCCCGTGCAGTCGCAGCGGGTCGACCCTCCGGCGCCCAGCGAGCAAGGGCACAGCGAAGCACGCCCGGCGTAGCCGCCGTCATCGTCGCGGTGCCCGAGCGCCCCTGACCGAGCCCTAGACGAGCATCGTGAAATCACTCAAGGTTTCAGCGCGCACTTCTGGCCTGCTGAAGCGCCTCAACCCACGCAACAGACGCAGTCGCACCAACCCGGACGCGACCATGTCGCTGGTCGACCACCTCACCGAACTGCGCAGGCGGCTGCTGATTTCCCTGGCGGCCATCGTGCTGACCACGATTTTCGGGTTCGTCTGGTACTCGCATCCGATCTTCGGGCTGGAAAGCCTCGGCGAGTGGCTGCGTCATCCCTACTGTTCGCTGCCGCAGTCGGCGCGCGCGGACATCAGCGCCAACGGGCAATGCCGGCTGCTGGCCACCGCGCCGTTCGACCAGTTCATGCTGCGGCTCAAGGTGGGACTGACCGCCGGGGTGGTACTGGCCTGCCCGGTCTGGTTCTACCAGCTGTGGGCGTTCATCACCCCCGGCCTCTATCAGAAGGAGCGCCGCTTCGCGATCGCGTTCGTGGTCCCGGCCGTGGTGCTGTTCGGCGCGGGTGCGGCGCTGGCCTACTTCGTGCTGTCCAAGGCCCTGGGCTTTTTGCTGACGGTCGGCAGCGACGTGCAGGTGACCGCCCTGTCCGGTGACCGCTATTTCGGGTTCCTGATCAATCTGCTGGTGGTGTTCGGCGTCAGCTTCGAATTCCCGCTGCTGATCGTCATGCTCAACACGGTCGGCCTGCTGACCTACCAGCGGCTCAAGTCGTGGCGGCGCGGCCTGATCTTCGCGATGTTCGTGTTCGCGGCGGTATTCACACCAGGCTCCGATCCGTTTTCGATGACCGCACTCGGCTTGGCGCTGTCCGTCCTCCTCGAGTTCGCCATCCAGATCGCCCGCCTCCACGACAAGCGCAAGGCCAAACGCGAAGCCCAGACGGAGATCCCCGACGACGAAGCATCGGTCATCGATCGGCCCACCGCGATACCGGAGCCGTCGGTCACCGCCGGGCAACACGACGATGTCACCTGAACCGTCGGCGCCCCATGAGGTGGCGGAGCTGGTCGAACTCACCCGATTCGCCATGGATCTGCCCTTCGCGCTCGACGGCTTTCAGCATCGGGCGTGTGTGGCGCTCGAACGCGGCCACGGCGTGCTGGTCTGCGCGCCGACCGGCGCCGGCAAGACCGTCGTCGGGGAATTCGCGGTACACCTGGCGCTGGCGGCCGGCGGCAAGTGCTTCTACACCACGCCGCTCAAAGCGCTGAGCAACCAGAAGCACACCGACCTGACGGCGCGCTACGGCCGCGACCGCATCGGCCTGCTCACCGGGGACATGTCGGTAAACGCCGATGCGCCCGTCGTGGTCATGACGACCGAGGTGCTGCGCAACATGCTCTACGCGGATTCGCCTGCGCTGCAGGGCCTTTCCTACGTGGTAATGGACGAAGTGCACTTCCTGGCCGACCGGATGCGGGGCCCGGTGTGGGAAGAGGTGATCCTGCACCTGCCGGACGAAGTCCGCGTGGTCAGCCTGTCGGCGACGGTGAGCAACGCCGAGGAGTTCGGCGGCTGGATCCAGACCGTGCGCGGCGATACGACGGTCGTCGTCGACGAACACCGGCCGGTGCCGCTCTGGCAACACGTGTTGGTGGGCAAGCGCCTTTTCGACCTCTTCGATTACCGGCATTCGGACACCCCCGAGCAGCCGGGCGCCCCGCGCGAGCCGCGCGTCAACCCGGATCTGTTGCGGCACATCACCCATCGCCGCGAGGCGGATCGGATGTCGGATTGGCAGCCGCGGCGAAGTGCCGGACGCGGGCGTCCGCCAGCGCGGTCGGGCCGGCCCCGGCTCTACCGCACGCCGGCGCGTCCGGACGTGATCGCGAGCCTGGATGCCGAAGGGCTGCTGCCGGCGATCACGTTCGTGTTCTCGCGGGCCGGCTGTGACGCCGCCGTCCAGCAATGCCTGCGTTCGCCCCTGCAGCTGACCACTCAGGAAGAGCGGGCGCAGATCGCGGAGGTGATCGAGCACCGCTGCGGCGATCTCGCCGACGCCGACCTGGCCGTGCTCGGCTACTACGAGTGGCGCGAGGGGCTGCTGCGCGGTTTGGCCGCCCACCACGCCGGCATGTTGCCCGCCTTCCGGCACACGGTCGAAGAGCTGTTCACCGCCGGGCTGGTGCGGGCCGTGTTCGCCACCGAGACATTGGCGCTGGGGATCAACATGCCCGCCCGCACCGTGGTGCTCGAGCGGCTGGTCAAGTTCAACGGCGAGCAGCACGTGGCGCTGACGCCGGGGGAGTACACCCAGTTGACCGGGCGCGCCGGGCGGCGCGGCATCGATGTCGAGGGCCACGCGGTGGTGCTCTGGAATCCCACCGAAGAAACCACCGAACCCTCCGCGGTCGCCGGGCTGGCCTCCACCCGCACCTTCCCGCTGCGCAGTTCGTTCGCCCCGTCGTACAACATGACGATCAACCTCGTGCAGCAGATGGGCCCCGAGCAAGCACATCGCTTGCTGGAGCAGTCATTTGCGCAGTATCAGGCCGACCGTTCCGTCGTCGGGCTGGTGCGCGGCATCGAGCGGGGCGACGCGATGCTGGGCGAGATCGCCGGCGAGCTGGGCGGCCCCAAGGCGCCGATCCTCGAGTACGCCCGGATGCGCGCGCGCATCTCCGAGATGGAGCGCGCCCAGTCGCGTGCCTCGCGATTGCAACGCCGGCAGGCGGCCACCGACGCGCTGGCCGCGCTGCGCCGGGGCGACATCATCAACATCGCCCACGGCCGGCGCGGTGGGCTGGCCGTGGTGCTGGAATCCGCCCGCGACAGCTCCGACCCGCGGCCGCTGGTGCTCACCGAAAATCGTTGGGCGGGAAGGATTTCCTCGGCCGACTATTCGGGCATGTCGGCGCCGGTCGGGTCGATGCCCCTGCCGAAGCGGGTCGAGCACCGGCAGCCGCGCGTCCGCCGCGATCTGGCGTCGGCGCTGCGGTCGGTCGCCGCCGGGCTGGCCATTCCGGCGAAGCGCCGCGGCCGCGGGGACGCCGACGGCGAATTTCATGACCCCGAGCTGGCGAAGCTGCGCGAACAGCTGCGGCGGCACCCGTCGCACAACACGCCCGGCCGGGAAGAACAGGTCCGCCAGGCCGAGCGCTACCTGCGGATCGAACGCGACAACGCGCAATTGGAGAAAAAGGTTGCGGCAGCGACCAATTCGCTGGCCCGGACCTTCGATCGGATCGTCGGGCTGCTCACCGAGCGTGGCTTCATCGAAGGCGGCGACGGCGATCCCCGGGTCACCGACGACGGGCGGCTGCTGGCGCGCATCTACAGCGAAAGCGATCTGCTGGTCGCCGAATGCCTGCGCACCGGCGCGTGGTCCGGTTTGAAGCCCGCCGAGCTGGCGGCGGTGGTCTCGTCGGTGCTGTACGAGAGCCGGGGCGGGGACGGGCCGGGCGCGGCATTTGCCGCCGACGCCCCCACGCAGCCACTACGCCAGGCGTTGCAGCAGACGTCGCGGCTGTCGATGGCGTTGCGCGCCGACGAGCAGACGCACCGGATCGCCCCGAGCCGCGAACCCGACGACGGCTTCGTCAACGTCATCTACCGTTGGGCCCGGACCGGTGATCTGGCCGCGGCGCTGGCGGCGGCCGACCCGGCGGGCAGCGGCTCGCCCCTGCTGGCGGGCGATTTCGTGCGCTGGTGCCGGCAGGCGCTTGACCTGCTGGACCAGGTGCGCAACGCCGCCCCGGACGCCGAGGTTCGGGCCACCGCGAAGCGGGCCATCAACGACATTCGGCGCGGCGTCGTTGCAGTTGACGCCGGGTAGGCTAGGCCGGAGCTACCGTTAAACGCCGATAGTTCATGCCGAGACACAAGGGGCTGAGGAGAAAGATGAGCGGACCGCAGGGATCGGACCAGCAGTGGCAACCGCCCGGCCAAGGTCAAGGCAGCGACCACTCGTCGGACCCGACCCAGGTGGCGCCGTCCTGGCACGACCAGCAGACCCAGGAGGCCTCGTGGCAGGCGCCCGCCTACACGCCGCCGGCCGAATACCCGCAGTACCAGCAGCCGGCTGAACAGGCCTATCCGCAGCAGTACCCCCAGCAGCCGGGCTATGCCCAGCCCGGGCAGTACGGTCAGCCGGGTCAATACGCCCAGCCGGGTCAGTACGGGCAGCCGGGCCAGTACCCGCAGCCCGGCCAGTACGGGCAGCCGGGCCAATACCCACCGCCGGGTCAATACGGGCAGTACGGTCAATACGGCCAGCCGGGCCAGTACCCGCAGCAGTACCCGCCCTATGAGCAGCCTGGCAAGAAGCGACCGGTTGGGCTGATCGCCGGCGTGGGCGGCGGCATCGCGTTGCTGCTCGTCGTCGTCGTGCTGGTGCTGGGATTCTGGCAGCCGGGCTTCTTCGTCACCACCAAGCTCGACGTCAGCAAGGCGCAGGCCGGGGTTCAGCAGGTCCTCAGCGACGAAACGAACGGCTACGGCGCCAAGAACGTCAAGGACGTCAAGTGCAACCACGGCCAAAACCCGACCGTCAAGAAGGGCGCCACGTTCGACTGCGACGTCAGCATCGACGGCGCGCCGAAGCACGTGACGGTGACGTTCCAGGACAACAAGGGCACCTACGAGGTCGGCCGCCCTCAGTAGCGGACCCTCAGGTCGGCAGCGCGTCGAGCGCTTTCTGCAGGCGCGCGACCGACGATCCGACGCCCAGTTCGGTCGCCAGCTTGGCGGTTCGTTGCGGATCGGCCGCGACCAGCGGTAGTTCGTCGCTGGCCGTCGAAAACGTGACGTGCGCGTCGGTGGCCACCCGCACCACGTCGCCGGCCGCCTCGATGTAGTCCAGCGCGCCCAGCAGTTTCGCCCGCAGGCCCTTGGGCATCTTCGACTTCGGATCGTGGGCGGCGGCCAGGATCTGTTCCAGCGAGCCGTGCTGGGCCAGCAATGAGGCCGCGGTCTTCTCGCCGACGCCCGGGACGCCCGGTAGGCCGTCGGACGGGTCGCCGCGCAGCAACGCGAGTTCGGCGTAGGCGGGCCCGGCCCGCTCGACCGGCACGCCGTAGTGCTCGGCCACCTCGGCGGGCCCGAACAACGTGGCTTTGCTCAGCCCGCGGCCGAGGTAGAGCACCCGCACCGGGACCGGATCGTCCGACACCACCTGCATCAGGTCGCGGTCACCGCTGACCACCACGACCGGGTCGTCGCGTTCCCGCGCCGCCAACGTGCCGAGCACGTCGTCGGCCTCGAAACCCTCCGCGCCCGCCGTCGGAATCCCGAAGGCGTCAAGCAATTCGGCGATCATGTCTATCTGGGGCGTCAGGTCGTCGGGGACCTCCTCGATGTCCGGTTCGCCCGGCGGCTCGGGCTCGGCCACGCGGTGGGCCTTGTAGGACGGCACGAGGTCGACCCTGAACTGCGGCCGCCAATCCAGGTCCAGGCAGACCACCAGCCGGCTTGGTCGCTGTTGGGTAATCACGAAGGCGACGGAATCGATGAATCCGCGAACCGCGTTGACGGGCCGGCCGTCTGGGGCGGTGATCGAGGACGGGACCCCGAAATACGAACGGAACCACATGCTGGCGCCATCGAGCAGCACTAGTGGTCCTGGCATGCCGCATATGGTCTCACGCCGTCGAACGTCGACTTGTTGTCGGCCGGGCGACTCCACCCCGTCGAACGTCGAGTTGTTGTCGGCCCACGGGCGAAATCGGCGCAACAAGTCGACGTTCGGCGGGCGGGTTAGCCTGACTGCCATGGAGTCACACCGCTTCGACGCAGCCGTGTATGCCCGTCGATTGGCCGCGGCCGCTGCCGCGGCCGCCGATGCGGGTCTGGCCGGGCTGGTGATCACGCCGGGGTATGACCTGCGCTACCTGGTCGGGTCGCGCGCCCAGACCTTGGAGCGGCTCACCGCGCTGGTGTTGCCCGCGTCCGGTGACCCGACGGTGGTGGTGCCGCGACTGGAGCTGGCCTCGCTGAAGGGGTCGGCCATCGCCGAACTCGGCCTGGCGGTGGTCGATTGGGTCGACGGCGACAATCCCTACGATCTGGTGGGCGCCGGGCTGGGCGGTGCTCCCGCCGCGACCGCCGTGACCGATTCCATGCCGGCGCTGCATCTGCTCCCGCTGGCCGGTGTGCTCGGCGCGCTGCCGGTGCTGGCCACCGACGTGTTGCGCACGCTGCGAATGGTCAAGGAGGAGTGCGAAGTCGACGCGCTGCGCAAAGCCGGCGCGGCCATCGATCGGGTGCACGCCCGGGTGCCGGAGTTTTTGGTGCCCGGCCGCACCGAGGCCGACGTCGCCGCCGACATCGCGGACGCCATTGTGGCCGAAGGGCATTCGGAGGTGGCGTTCATCATCGTCGGATCCGGGCCGCACGGCGCCGACCCGCATCACGGGTATTCGGATCGCGAACTGCAGGCCGGTGACATCGTCGTTGTCGACATCGGCGGCGCCTATGAACCCGGGTACAACTCCGATTCGACGCGCACCTACAGCATCGGTGAGCCGAATCCAGAAGTGGTTGAACAGTATTCGGTGCTGCAGCGCGCCCAGCGCGCCGCTTATGAGGCGGTACGCCCGGGCGTGACGGCCGAGCAGGTCGACGCGGCCGCCCGCGATGTGCTGGCCGCCGAAGGACTCGCCGACTATTTCGTGCACCGCACCGGGCACGGCATCGGCTTGTCGGTGCACGAAGAGCCCTACATCGTCGCCGGAAACGACCTCCCGTTGACCGCGGGCATGGCGTTTTCCATCGAGCCGGGCATCTATTTCCCAGGCCGCTGGGGCGCGCGCATCGAGGACATCGTCGTCGTGACCGAGGACGGCGCCCTGACCGTCAACAACCGGCCGCACGAACTGATCGTCGTTCCGGTCGGCTGACGCTGTGGATGCCTGAGTTGTGGCGGCTCGGGGGCGCGGCTAGCTTGGCGGCAGCGATCATTGGGTGAGTAGCGTCGCCGGACGGGCCTGAGCGAAAATTTCCCGTGTGGCTCCCTTGGCCGTTGATCCGGAGGCGATGTACGCCGCGGGCAGCGCGGTGGTTGCCGCTGGTGATGGCCTTGCCGCGAGTCTGGCCATCCTGACCGCTGGTTTGTCGGCCCACACCGGGGTGGACCGCGCCGGCGAGGTGTTCGGCTTGGGGTATCAAGACACGGCGGAATCGCTGCTGAAAGCGGCGGCGGCGGCCGTCAACGCGTGCCGGAAATGCGGGGCCATCATCCAGCAGGGCGCGGCGAACTATTCGAACGTCGACGCGGCTTCGACGCTGGGCGGCGGTGGCGGCGTATTGCAGTCGCCATCTCCGCCGGCCGAGCTCGCCGCGCCCAAAGCCCCGGGAACGATGGGGCCCGGCTAGCCGCCACCGATGCTGTGGGCGGTCGTGCAGTCGTTTGTTCTCGAGTTGTGGCCCGACGGCGATGTAGCGGGTTTGCGTGCGGCCACATCTCGTTGGCGTGGCTTCGCCGCGGCGGCCAAAGGGGTGGAAAACGGTCGAGCTTCCACGACTCATGGACAATCCACGTGTCACCAAGATCGTGATCATCGATCCCGAAACAGGTGCTGAAACAACGGTTTTCGAGCGATGAAGGAGCCGAGGATGGATCCGGCCGACATTAGCGCCGCAATTGTCGTGGCCATCAGCGACACCACCGTTCCTCATATCGACAAACAGAAGGTGCTGGAGGTGTACGGGCCATCGCAAGCCGAATTGCTGGTTTCGCGTATTTCCGCACTGGTGCGTGAGGCAGTTGGCATGCCGATCGAGTGGGGCAATATGACGTTAGCGGAGGGCGTGAACGATATCCTCCGACGATTCCATCAAAAGCATCCAGAGTTATCCCAGGAAGCGTTGCATGAGATTGGCCGATGCGTTGGATGGAATCTTCGTTAACGGATGCTGCGATCGGCAAACTGCTAGACCAAGTTATCGCACCGGCGGCCTAGGCGTAGTCCGGCCCGGCTGACCTAGAAAAAATGTAATGAAATATGACGACACCTACTTTTCGCGAGACGATAGGTATTCGATCGGCGTCGAGACGATGTCGGGTCGATACTACGCTTCCATACCTGTGAGCAACGGAATCGTTGACTACGAAGAATATTACGAGCTCACGCCGAGTCAATACCACGAGTTTCTACGCGACAGCGGAGCGGCAATTCAATTCGTAGAAGCTTGCCGCAGGCATGAGCATGACGACCTACTGCTACAACAACCAGGCAATAATCGCGGAACTCCGGTGTGAAGGCCGAACACAGTCGCCGTCGGTCGGTCGCGGCGAGATCCGAGGCGATCCGTCTCGGCGCTCTTACGCGCCCCGGTCCAAAAGATCCGACGACCCGAGCACCCGCTCCACCTGAACCTCGATGACCACGCGCCGCGGGTTGGGGCGCGGCGTGCGGTAGCGCTGGGCGTAGCGCAACTCGGCGTCGCGCACCGCGTCGGCGTCGCTGTTCACCTTGGACCGGCCCTCCAGCGACAGCCAGCGCGCGCCGTCGACCTGGCTCAGCACGGCCAGCCCGCCGCGATCGGCGTTGACCGCCTTCTGGGACCCGCCGGTGGTGATGACCCGCGCGATGTGCGTCCTGGGGTCGAAGGTGAAGCCGACTGCCACCACGTGCGGCGAATTGTCGGCTCGCAACGTGGTGAGCATGGCCAGATGGCGTTCCGACAGAAACGCGAGGGCCTCGTCGGTTAGTCGGGTCGTGGTATTCGCCATCACCGCTCACGCTAGCGCAGGTAATAATCGCAGCCGTGGACGACACGGGCGCGGGTCCAGTACTAATCCTGGGCGGACGCAGCGAAATCGGGGTCGAGTTGGCGCGACGCCTGGCCCCCGGGGCGACGGTGGTGCTGGCCGCGCGCCGCGCCGATCAGCTCGCTGACCAGGTCAGCGCGCTCAAAGCGGCCGGCGCCGCCGCGGTCGACACCAGGGAATTCGACGCCGACGACCTGGCCTCGCACGCCGCCCTGGTCGCCTCGGTCGTCGCCGACCACGGGCCCATCGGCACCGCGGTGCTGGCCTTCGGAATCCTGGGCGACCAGGCTCGCGCCGAGACCGACGCCGCGCACGCGGTCGCCGTCGTGCACACCGATTACGTCGCCCAGGTCAGCATGCTCACCCACCTCGCCGCCGCCATGCGCAACGCCGGCAAAGGCCGACTGGTGGTGTTCTCCTCGATCGCCGGTGCCCGGGTGCGGCGCGCCAACTACGTCTACGGCTCGGCCAAAGCCGGCCTGGACGGCTTCGCCAACGGTCTGGCCGACGCGCTGCACGGCACCGGGGTGCGGGTGCTGATCGCCCGCCCGGGATTCGTCATCGGGCGTATGACGGAAGGCATGACGCCCGCGCCCCTGCCCAGCACGCCCACGAAGGTGGCCGCCGCGACCGCGCGGGCGCTGGCGAAAGGCCGGCGCACCGTGTGGATCCCATGGGCGCTGGGACCCGCGGCCGCCGTGATGCGATTGGTGCCCGCGTTCCTCTGGCGCAGGATGCCGCGATGATGCGCGCCCGCGGCGATGAGGGGCCGCGCTCGTGATCGTCGTCGTCGGTATCGGCGCCGACGGCATGGCCGGTCTCGCCGAAGCATCGCGAGCCGAATTACGAAGGGCCACAGTTATTTACGGCTCCCAGCGCCAACTTAACGTGCTCGACGACACGGTGCCCGCGCGCCGCCGGGAGTGGCCCTCGCCGATGCTGCCCGCCCTGAAAGCGCTGCCCATGGACGACGACATCCACGTGGTGGCCAGCGGCGACCCGCTGCTGCACGGCATCGGCGGCACGCTCATCCGCCTACACGGCCCCGAGAAGGTACGGGTGCTGCCGCACGTGTCCTCGGTGACACTGGCGTGCGCGCGGATGGGCTGGAACGTCCACGACACCGAGGTGATCAGCCTTGTCACCGCGCAACCGCACACCGCGGTGCGCCGCGGCGGGCAGGCGATCGTGTTGTCGCAAGGCAGATCCACACCCACCGAGCTGGCCACCCTGCTCAACGCGCACGGCCGCGGTGATTCGCAGCTCACCGTGCTCGAAAGGCTCGGCGGCCCAGACGAACACCGCCGCGACGGCACCGCCCGCGACTGGGCCGGCGGCGCGCCCGGCCACGTCGACGACCTCAACGTGATCGCCGTGCGCTACCTGCCCGACGAACGCGTCTCCCCAATACCCGACGACGCATTCACCCACGACGGCCAGATCACCAAACTCGGGATCCGCGCGGTGACGCTGGCCGCCCTGGCGCCGCGGCCGGGGGAGCGGTTATGGGACGTCGGCGCGGCCTCGGGCAGCATCGGCGTCGAGTGGTGCCTGAGCGGACCGGGTTGCGGCGCAATAGCCTTCGAACGCGACGAACAACGCCGTCACAACCTTGAGCGCAATGCCGCGGCTTTCGGCGTCGGCATCGAGGTGCGCGGCGACGCCCCCGAGGCCTTTGACGGCGCCGCGCCGCCGTCGGCGATCTTCATCGGCGGCGGCCTGACCCAGCCCGGCCTGCTCGACGCCTGTCTCGACCACCTGCCCGCCGGCGGGCGGCTTGTCGCTAACATGGTCACCACCGAATCGGAAGCCGCTGTCACACAGGCATATACGCGCCTCGGCGGTGAGCTGCGACGCTTCCAGCACTATCACGGCAAGGCCCTGGGCGCCTTCACGGGCTGGCAGCCGCACTACCCGGTCACCCAGTGGGTGATGACCAAATGACGGTATATTTCATCGGCGCCGGGCCGGGCGCCGCCGACCTGATCACCGTCCGCGGTCAACGGCTCCTCCGAACCTGCCCCGTGTGCCTGTACGCCGGGTCAATCATGCCCGACGACCTGCTGGCGCTCTGCTCTAAGGACGCGAAAATCGTTGACACGGGCCCGCTCACGCTGGAACAGATCATCGCCGAACTACGTGACGCGCATGCCGCAGGACACGACGTGGCGCGGCTGCACTCCGGCGACCCGTCGCTGTACAGCGCGCTGGCCGAACAGTGCCGCCGACTCGACGCGCTGGGCATCGACTACGAAATCGTGCCGGGCGTACCGGCTTTCGCCGCCGCTGCGGCCGCCCTGAAGCGCGAGCTCACCGTCCCCGGCGTCGCGCAGACGGTGACGCTGACCCGGGTGGCGACCCTGTCGACCGCGATGCCGCCCGGCGAAGACCTGGCGACGCTCGCCCGATCCGGCGCCACCCTGGTCCTGCATCTGGCGGCCGCCCAGATCGACGCCATCGTTCCGCAACTGCTCGACGGCGGCTACCGCCGCGAAACACCCGTCGCCGTCGTGGCTTTCGCGAGCTGGCCGCAGGAGACGGTGCTGCGCGGCACGCTTGCCGACATCGCCGCCCAGATGCACGAGGCCGACATCACCAAGACCGCGGTCATCGTCGTCGGCGACGCGCTGACCGCGGGGGAATTCACCGACAGCTATCTGTATTCGACCGGGCGGGCCCGGGGGAGCAGGCATTGATGCGCGTCTTGCTGCTCGGCGGCACCGGCGAGGCGCGCGCGCTGGCGAAAACCCTGCACCCCCGCGTCGACGTCATCAGCTCCCTGGCGGGCCGGGTGCCGGACCCGGCGCTGCCCGTCGGCCCCGTGCGCATCGGCGGCTTCGGCGGCGTGGACGGCCTGCGGCGCTGGCTGCGCGACGAAGGCATCGACGCCGTCGTCGACGCCACCCACCCGTTCGCGGCCACCATGACGGCGCACGCCGCCACCGCATGCGGCCAATTGCGGATACCTCATCTGATCCTGGCGCGCCCGGCCTGGGATCCCGGCGAGGCACTTGTCGTCGGGTCGGACACGCATGCGGCGCAAACGGTTGCCCGGCAGGGCTATTCGCGCATATTCCTCACCACCGGTCGCTCCGGCGTCCACGCCTTCGCCGGCAGCGACGCGTGGTTTTTGATCCGGGCGGTCACCGAACCCGACAGCGCCTCGCTGCCGCGTCATCACCGGCTGGTGCTCTCGCGTGGCCCGTACCGCTACGACGAGGAAGTCGCGCTGTTGCGCGAGCACCGCATCGACGCGCTCGTCACCAAGAACAGCGGGGGGCAGATGACGCGGGCCAAACTGGATGCCGCCGCCGCGCTCGAGGTGCCGGTGGTGATGGTGGCGCGCCCGCCGCTACCCGAAGGCGTCACCACCGTCGGCACCGTGGCCGACGCCGCGGAATGGGTTGGCGCGCTAGCCGGTTAGGTCGCTGCGCTCGCCGTCGGCCAGCAACGCATCGCGGGCGCGCGCGACCCGGGAGCGGATGGTGCCCACCGGGCAACCGCACACCGCGGCGGCGTCGGCGTAAGGCAGCCCGAGCAACTGGGTGAGCAAAAGCGCTTCCCGCTGTTCGGGATTGAGGCCGGCGATCATCGTCGTAACCTCAACGAGGTCTTCGAACCCGCGGGCGTTGCGGTCGCCGCGCACCACGTGTTCGGGATCGGCGCCCAGCGCGGCACGCGGCCGCGACTGCAGCTGGCGGATGTGATCGGCCACGACCCGGCGCGCGATGGACAGCAGCCAAGTCCGGGCGCTCGAGCGTCCGGAGAACCGCTCGATGGCGCCGATGGCGCGCAGGAAAGTCTCTTGGGTCAGATCGTCGGCATTGCCGGCATCGGAGAGGTAGGCGACGAACCGCCACACGTCTTGCTGGGTGGCTTTGATGAACGCCTCAAGCGCTCGCGCGTTCCCGCGCGCGGCGGACAAAGCAAGCTCGGTTACCGCCTCGTCGTCGCTCGGCGCGATCATGCTCAACCACCTTAGTTGCGCGGGTTTTCCGATCCTACGACGGGTCGTCGTAGAGGGCGCGGCGTGGTCGGGGGCGGCGTGGTTGATCGGCCGCAGGTGCCCGCGCCGTCGACCGCTCGACGGGTCGGCCGCCGAGGCGGGATAGTCGGCGTCGACCGAGCCATCGGAGCCGTGCCGCCGGTGCGAGCCCACGCGCTCGCGCGCCACCAACAACGCGAATGCCAGGCCCAACAACAGCGGCATGTGGCTGGCGATCCGGGTGGCCGTGACCTGTCCGTCGAAGGCGTCGACAATCACATAACCAAGCAGCGCAACGGAATACACGCCGGTGATCGCCGCCACCCCCGACGCGGAGGCGGGCCAGACGCCGGCGGCGACCATCGCCAGGCCCAACGCCAACAACCACGCCGTGGACTCGTGCATCAGGTGCTCGCCGGACATCGCGCCGTGCATGTGACCGGACACCATGCCGAAATCGACCCCACTGATCTGGGCCGCGGCAATCGCCACCTGGAACAGGCCCACCGCGATCAAACCCCAGCGCCGGTAGTGCGACCGCAACCAGCGCATCCACCTCGGGTGTCCGGAGGCTTGGTCGTCGATGCTGGCCATGATCTTGTCGACCAGGTCGGGTCCCTCGCCGGGCGCCACCGAGGCGAACCGACGGGTCTGCGCCGCCGCCCCGATAAGCCAGGAACGGCAACTGCGGCACGATTCAAGGTGGGCGTCGACCTGCTGCGCGAGCACCTGGGGTCGCTCGCCATCCAATCGAGCCGACAGCGCTTCACGCGCAACGTCACACCGCATCCCTGCATCGTTGCAGCACGACCGTTCGCGCGCAAAGAAGCCCGGCTTTTTGGCACCCGAACGAAATGGCGGGGAACTAAACGGCCGCCGCAACCGACCTCTGGTCGTACGCATCGCCAGCCCATCCACGAGATTCCGAAGAGGTATTCGTGTTCTTGCCTGAAGGCCCTAGACGATGACCGCCCCGATCTTTGCCGCGTTTCCTCCCGAAGTGCACTCGACCTTGCTCAGCAGCGGCCCCGGCCCCGCCCCGCTGCTGGCCGCGGCGACGGCATGGTCGTCGATGAGCACCGACTACGCGACCGCGGCGGCCGAGCTCAGCGGGTTGCTGGGCGCCGTGCAGGCCGGCGCGTGGGACGGGCCCAGCGCCGACCAGTACGTGGCCGCGCACGTTCCCTACCAGGCCTGGCTGGCGGAGAGCGCGGCCAAGAGCGCGACCGCGGCCAGCCTGCACGAGACCGCGGCCACCGCCTATACCGCCGCGTTGGCCGCCATGCCCACGATGGGCGAACTCACGGCCAACCACGCGGTGCACGGGGCGCTGGTCGCCACGAACTTCTTCGGCATCAACACCATCCCGATCGCCGTCAACGAAGCCGATTACGCGCGCATGTGGGTGCAGGCCGCGACGACGATGACCACCTACCAAGCCGTTAGCGAAGCCGCCCTGGCCGCGGTCCCGCCGACCACTCCCGCGCCGCCGATCGTCGTCCCGGGCGCCGAGGCCGGGACCGCCGGCGCCGCGGCGATGCAAGCGGCCGCCGTGGCGCCGGCGACGGATTCCGGCTCCAACCTCAACAACGCCGACACCTCGAGCGCCCAGCAGCAGGCCACCACCACGACGCAGTACCCGTCCTGGATGGACCAGCTGACCAAGTGGCTGCAGCAGTACACCCAGAATTTCGCGTGGCCGGTGTCCAAGGACCTCAACCCCGGTGGGTGGCCGTTCCCGCCGGTGCCGTGGGTCAACAGTCTCGCCTCGTTCTTCGGGCAGCTGGGACTGTCTCCGGCGCTGTCGACGGCGCTGGGTTGGGCCATCTTCCACACCTTGATGATCTTCTGGCCGTTCATCCAGCTGGCGATCCAGATGGCCGTGGTGCTGGCGCCGGTCGTCGTTGCCGCCATCGGCGCGGCCGCGGCCGGTGGGGCGGCTGCGGCGGTCACCGCGATCAGCGTCGGGATCCCGCTCGCGTCTGCCCCGCCCCTGCCGGCCGTCGCGGCGGCGCCCGCACCGGTGGTTGCTCCGGCGCCGACGATTGCCACCGCGCCCGCCAGTGTCAGCCACGTGTCGGCACCGTCCACCGCCCCCGCGACGGCGGTTGCCGGGTCGGCCGGCGGCGGACCGGTCGGCGGCGGACCCGGGGTGGGCTTCGGTCCGACGGCGACCGACGGAATCGGCGCGGGCCTCTCCAACGCCCTGTATGCGGTGGGGTTGTCGGGACTGTCGGCGCGCGGCAGCGCGAGCAGCCGGTCACGGCGCAAGTCGGAGGAGCCGTCCTCGGACGACCTCGACGCGCCCGCCGGCGCGGCCGCTGCCGCCGCAGCCAAGAAGAAGGCCCGGGCCCGTCGGCGCCGCGGCGGAACCGCCACCGAACGCGCCTACCGCTACGAATTCATGGACCTGGACCAGGATCTGGATCCGGGCGTTGATGCCGAGGATCCGGACGCCGCACGGCCCTCCGAGGACAGTGCGGGGCCGCTCGGATTCGCCGGTGCCGCAGCCAAATCCGACGCGGCCCGGGCCGCCGGATTGGCGACGCTGACCCGGGACGGATTCAGCGACGGTCCCAGCATGCCGATGATGCCGAGCACCTGGGACCGCGACTAGCCCTACGACGATGCAGCCCGCGTAGTGGGGTGCGGAGGAGTAGGGCAATCGGACTGAGCCCTATGACGATGCAGCCCGCGTAGCGGGGTGCGGAGGAGTAGGGCAATCAGACTGAGCCCTATGGCTGATAGCGCCGGGGAGTGAAGACCCGGTCCTCAGTGGAATCGGCTGAGTACCACTGGGTTTGCGATGACCCGACGATCAGCAGGCAGCGCATGTCGATCTCGGCCGGGTTGAGATCGGCCAGCCGGACGACGCGGACGTCTTCGTCGTCGCCCGACACGCTGCGGCCGATCACCACCGGCGTGCCCGGCTCGCGGTGGGCCAGCAAAATGTCGCGCATCGCACCGACCTGCCAGGTCCGCGTCTTCGACGCCGGGTTGTAGATCGCGAGCACCAGGTCGGCGGCCGCGGCGGCCTCAAGCCGCGCGGAGATCACCTCCCACGGCTTGAGCCGATCCGACAGCGAGATCACCGCGTAGTCGTGGCCCAGGGGCGCGCCGACCCGGCTGGCCACCGCCTGGGCCGCGGTCATCGCCGGGATCACCCGGATCTGCACGCCCGGCCATTGTTTGGCCTCTTCCAGCACCGCGGTCGCCATCGCGAAGACACCCGGGTCGCCCGACGACACCACCGCCACGGCCCGGCCCTGCTCGGCCAGCGCGCAGGCCAGCCGCGCGCGCTCGGGCTCGTCGCGATTGTCGCTGGGGTGCCGCTGCTGGCCCTCGTGCACCGGGACGCGATCCAGGTAACCGGCATAGCCGATCAGGTCGGTCGCCGCGGCCAGCTCCCGCCGGCTCTGCGGCGTCATCCAGTCCACGTCGCCGGGGCCCAGGCCCACCACCGCGACGCTGCCCGCCGCCTGCACCTCGGCGGCGCGCCGGTGCAGCCGACGGCCGCCGGGCAGCATGGCCAGCGAGAAGTACGGCACGCTGGTCTCGTCGACCTCCGCGGCGGGCAGGATGCGTTGTCCGGCGCTGCTGGCGCGTTCGACATAAAACGTGTCGTCGAGCTGTCCCGACGCCGAAAGCGCTTCCCGCACAGCGTGATATGAGCGCCCCAACTTGAGGACCACGGCGGCGTCGGCGTCGGCGAGCCGGCGGGTCAGTTCGGCGACCGGCAACGTGCCCGGCAGCACCGACAGCACCTCGTCGCCGGCCACCAGCGGCGTCGCCAGGGCCGCCGAGGCCGCGCTCACCGACGTGACGCCCGGAACGATGACCGCATCGAATCGCTCGGTCAGCCGCGTGTGCAGATGCATGTAGGAGCTGTAGAACAGCGGGTCGCCCTCGGCCAGCAGAGCCACGTTGCGCCCGCCGTCCAGGTGGGCGGCGATGCGTTCGGTGGCCTCGGCGTAGAAGTCCTCGAGCGCGCCGGCATAGCCGCCCGGATGGTCCGTCACCTCGGTCGTCACCGGGTAGACCAGGTGCTCCTCGATCTGGCCGGGCCGCAGATACCGTTCGGCGATGCCGCGCGCGATGCTGCGACCGTGCCGGGCGCTGTGATAGGCGACCACGTCGGCCTCGCCGATCACCCGCGCGGCCTTGACGGTCACCAGTTCCGGGTCGCCAGGTCCCAGCCCGACGCCCCACAGCGTCCCCCGGGCGGTCATTCGGCGTCGCTCGCGATCGCGTTGACGGCGGCAGCGGCCATGGCACTGCCGCCCCGCCGGCCCTGCACCACCAGATACGACATTCCGCGCGGACGGTCGACGAGCTCCTGTTTGGACTGCGCCGACCCGACGAATCCCACCGGCCCACCGAGCACGCCGGCCGGCGGCGCAAGCCCCTCGTCGATCAGCTCGAGCAGCCGGAACAGGGCCGTCGGTGCGTTGCCGATGGCCAGCACGGCGCCGTCGAGCCGCTCGGCCCACAGCTCGACCCCGGCCGCCGAACGGGTGGTCTGCCGGCGCGCGGCCAGCTCGGCCGCCCGCGGGTCGGCCACCAGCGACACGACCTCGTTGCCGGCGGGCAGCCGTGCGGTGGTGATCCCGGCGGCCACCATCGACGAGTCGCACAACACCGGGGCGCCGCCGCGCAGGGCCGCGCCGACGCGCTCGACGACGTCGTCGGTGAACGCGACGTGCTCGGCGACGTCGACCTGGCCACACGTGTGGATCAACCGGACGACGACGCGGGCCACGTCGGCGGGGAATCGGGCCAGGTCGGCCTCGGCGCGGATGGTCGCGAACGACTGGCGATAGATCTCCGCGGCATCGCGGATGTAGTCGAGCACCCGCTCACCCTAAGGCTTGTCAGGTTCGCAGCATCCGGTATCCGTCGCCGGTGGCGACCAGCACCTGACCGGCCGGCGGGCTGCCGCACGCGCGCTCGCAGCCCACGAAGTGCCGGTGCAGCGTGACGTCGGCGTCCAACGCCTCGGCGGCGTCGGCCCGCACGTCGGCGGCCGAGTGCGCACACCCGGGGCTGCCCGTGCAGGCGCTCACGGTCAGCCAGGGGGAGTTCTCGTCGAACACCAGCCCCAACGGGGCCAGCACGCGCAGCGCGGTGTCGGCCACGGATTCCTGCAGATCGCATACCAGCACCGAGCGCCACGGGGTGATCACCAGCGGCGCCTCGATCGCGGCCAGGTACTCCGCGACCCGCGCGGGCAGCACACCCAGTGGCGCCGCGGCCCCCAGCGTCACCCGGCCGTCATCCTGATCGATCCAGCCCACCGGCGCCTTGGTGACGACGGGAAAAGGTGTCCCACCCGGCTCGGCGTCGGGTAGTAGCCGACGGAGGTCAGCCAATTCCTGGACGCGCCAGGCGGTTTCGCGGATCTCGACGAAGCGCGTCGCGAGAGCGACGAGCGTCTCCACCACCTCGCCGGCGGCCAGCCGCACGCCGGTGTCACGTCCGGCGAGCAGCAGCGCGCAACCGTCGGGCGACGCGTGCACGCCGATGTCGGCGCGCAGACCGGACACGTCGGCCCGCCCGTCGTCGAGGCTGAACCAGAACCGGCCGCCCAGGTCCGCGAGGCGTGGCGCCGCGCAGATCGCGGCGTCCAGGTCGCCGACCCAGCCGCGCACGTCGACGTCGCCCCCGGCCCGCCCCGACAGCGGCGACGCGACGATGTTGCGGACGCGCTCATGCGTCGTCGACGGCAACAGGCCTGCGGCCGCCAGCGTCTCGGCCACCGCGGTGACGTCGGTCAGCCCGCGCAACTGCACGTTGCCCCGCGCGGTGAGTTCGAGCGTTCCCGACCCTGACTGCGTGGCGGCGGCGCTCAACGCCGCCAGCTGCGCGGCCGTGAGCATGCCCCCGGGTAACTGCACCCGGGCCAAAGCGCCGTCGGCGGCCTGGTGCACCTGCAGCGCACCCGGGCAAGCGTCGGTGTCACGCGTCCTGGCCACCTGTACACGGTACGGCCACCGGCTGAACACGGCGGCCGACATTGGCTTCAGGCAGACGTAAACCCTTACCCACGGCAACGGTCGCGCCCTACCGTCGGCACGGTGAGCATTGCCACCGCGCTCGACGCTGCCCCGAAACAGCCCGGGAGCGCCCAAACCGGCGCGCCGGGCGGGTTATGGGCGCGCCGCAAATGGGAGATCGTGCGTATCGCTTCCCCGCTGGCGTTGCTGGCCCTGTGGCAGCTGGGCAGCGCGGTCGGTGTCATCCCGCAAGATGTGCTGCCCGCGCCGTCGCTGATCGTCGAGGCCGGAGTCGAGTTGATCCGTGACGGCCAGCTCGCCGCCGCGCTGCAGGTCTCCTCCGTCCGTGTTGTCGAGGGGCTGGTCCTGGGTGGGGTGATCGGGGTCGGCGCGGGCGCGGCGGTCGGACTGTCCCGTTGGCTCGAGGCCACCGTGGACCCGCCCATGCAGATGATCCGCGCGCTGCCGCACCTGGGCCTGATCCCCCTGTTCATCCTGTGGTTCGGGATCGGCGAGCTGCCCAAGATCCTGCTGGTGGCGCTGGGGGTGGTCTTCCCGCTCTACCTGAACACCTTCTCGGCGATCCGCCAGGTCGATCCCAAAATGGTGGAAACCGCTCAGGTGCTGGGCTTTTCGTTCGCGCAGCGGTTCACCCGCATCCTCGTGCCCAGCGCGGCGCCGCAGGTGCTCGTCGGCTTTCGGCAGTCGCTGGCGATCGCGTGGCTGACCTTGATCGTCGCCGAGCAGATCAACGCCGACAAGGGAATTGGCTTCCTGATCAACAACGCCCGAGATTTTCTGCGGATCGACATCATCATCTTCGGACTGACCATCTATGCGCTGCTGGGCATCGTCACCGACGCGATCGTCCGCCTCATCGAGCGCCGCGCCCTACGCTACCGACACTGAAAGGTTCACGGTTGACAGTCATCGCAGAATCCGACGCCCACCCGCGGGTGCGGACCGAGGTCGCGGGGGAGCTGCGCCACGTCGACAAGTGGTACGGGAATCGCCATGTCCTCAAAGACGTTTCGGTGCGGGTGCGCGGCGGCGAGATCGTCGCGCTGGTCGGGCGCAGCGGGTCCGGCAAGTCGACGGTGCTGCGGGTGCTGGCCGGGCTCTCGCGTGACCACAGCGGCGAGCGCGTGGTGGCCGGCGCCCCGGCCCTGGCCTTCCAGGAGCCGCGGCTCTTTCCGTGGCGCGACGTGCGCACCAACGTCGGCTACGGCCTCACCCGCAGCCGCCTCCCGCGGCCGCAGGTGCGACAGCGCGCCGAGCGTGCGCTGGCCGACGTCGGGCTAACCGACCGCGCCGGGTCCTGGCCGTTGACCCTGTCCGGCGGGCAGGCGCAACGGGTTTCGCTCGCGCGGGCGTTGGTCGCCGAGCCGCGGCTGCTGCTGCTCGACGAGCCGTTCGGGGCGCTGGACGCGTTGACCCGGTTGACGATGCACGCCTTGTTGCTGGATCTGTGGCGCCGGCACGGGTTCGGGGTGTTGCTGATCACTCATGACGTCGACGAGGCGGTGGCGTTGGCCGACCGCGTGCTGGTGCTCGAGGACGGGCGCATCATTCACACGCTGACGATCGGCGAGCCGCGGCGCACACCCGGTCATCCCGGCGCCCATACCGAGCGGCATCGCGCCGAGTTGCTGGATCGACTAGGTGTGCAATCGTGAACCGAGAACAGGCCGATCCTTGCGACGTCGAATCGAACTCCACCGCAACGGCATCGCCCGGCTCGCCGTTTGGGATCACGGCCCCAGGGGCACACTCGTGGCCGTGGACACGGTGGAATACGCCCCCGGACGCTTAGCCGACGTCTTCGGCGACTCCCGACGTCCCACCGTCCTGCTGTGGCACGGCATGCAGACCGATGCCCGCGCGGCGTTCGGACCCCTGGCCGGTATGCTCAGCGACCGCGGCGCGGCCGTGGTGGCGCCGGACTGGAATTCCCATGCCGACGACGGCGGCCGGGCGGATCTGTTGGGATCGCTCGATTTCACCCGCGACTTCGCGGGCCCCGGCAACGGCATCGTGCTCGTCGGGTGGTCCATGGGCGGTTGCGCCGCGGCGGGTCTGACGCTCAACGCGGCGCGGTTCGACGCCACCCTCGTCCACACCGTGTGTCTGGCCGGCGCGTTCATGGTGCCCGATCCGCTCTCCGGTCAGGCGCCGGCCGACGCGCTATCGGATGGCCGCGCCGGCACGCCGTTCACGCTGCTGCACGGGCTGGCCGACGACGCCGTCCCGGTGAGTGCCAGCCGGGAGTTCGCCACCGCCCTGGGCCGCGCCGGCTGGCCGGTCGAGTTGGTGGAGCTCGACGCCGACCATGGTTCGATCGCCGGCGCCGACTACGACCCGGTGGCGGATCGCTACGAGCCCGGCATGAGCGAGGAGGCGCTGCGCGTCGCCGGGGAGGTCGCCACGCGGATTGCGGCCCTGATCGGTCACTGACCGACGCGAATCACCCGTCCGCGAGGCTCAGACGCCACCTCGCTCGACGCCACCAGCGCTGTGCCGCAAGAGTTTTCCGGGAGGGGAGGAAGCGCGAGTAAAGTGACGTCGGTGGCCGCGGCTTCGTCGAATGACCGGATGATCGCCGGGGTCGCCGCTGCCTCCGTCGCGCTCGGTGTCACCCAACTGGCCAGCATCCCGTTCGGTGCGCGGGCCGAACCCCGCGCCGCCGTGGGTTCTGCGGTCGTCGACCTGACACCGGGGCCCGTCAAAGAGTGGGCCATCCAAACGCTTGGCCCGCTGGACAAACCGTTCCTGGCCGTCGTCGTGCTCGTGGTGATCGCGACGATCGCGGCGATCGCCGGGACCCTCGAGACGCGGCGCCGCCCGTTCGGCAGCGTGGTGATCGCCGCGGCGGGCGTCCTCGGCTGCATCGCCGTGCTGTCGCGACCAGGCGGGACGGCGCCCGATACGCTCCCCACCATCGTCGGTGCCGCGTGTGGCGTAGGGGTGCTGCGGGTGCTCACCCGGCGGTTCTCGCCTGAGCCGGACGACGACGCAGACGACCAGGAGGTGGCACATCCAAGCCGGCGCAGGCTGGTCATGTACGGGTTGCTCGGACTGGGCGTCGTCAGTGGGGTAGTGGGGGCGTTCGGTACCCGGCTGGCGCATTCGGTGGAAGCCGACCGTAAGACGTTCGCCCTACCCCGGCCACGATCCCCGGCGCGTCCGATACCGGCCGAAGTGCAGCCGAAAGGCGTTGCGTTGCCGAGCTTTATCACTTCAAGTGCTGACTTCTACCGGGTCGACACCGCGCTGAGCGTTCCCCAGCTCAGCCGCGGCGACTGGCGCCTGCGGATCCATGGGATGGTGGACCGCGAGATCACCTTGAGCTTCGACGACCTCGCCCGCTTCGACATCGTCGAGACGGTGACCACGTTGACATGTGTATCCAACCCCGTTGGTGGAGATCTCATTTCAACGGGCATCTGGACCGGCTACCGGCTGGCGGAGCTGCTGGCCGCGGCCGGTGTACACCGCGATGCCGACATGGTGCTCTCAACGTCGATCGAGGGATTCACCGTCGGCACCCCTGTGCAGGCGGTCACGGACGGCCGCGACGCGTTGCTGGCGGTCGGCCTCAACGGTCAACCGCTGCCGGCCGAGCACGGCTACCCGGCCCGCATGGTGGTGCCGGGACTCTATGGCTACGTCTCGGCCACCAAGTGGGTGGTGGATTTGGAGCTGACCCGGTTCGATCGGGCCAAGGCCTACTGGACGCGGCAGGGCTGGGCGGCGCAAGCGCCCATCAAGACGGAGTCGCGGATCGACGTGCCCAGGGGTGGCCAGACGGTGCCGGTGGGGCCGGTGGTGTTCGGCGGCGTTGCGTGGGCACAAAATCGTGGCGTGCGGGCGGTCGAAGTCCGCATCGGCGACGGCGGCTGGCAACCGGCCGAACTGGGCGCGAGTTATTCCAATGAGACATGGCGATTGTGGCGCTTCCCGTGGCAGGCGAAAAGCCCCGGGCGGGAAACCATCACCGTGCGAGCCATCGACAACACCGGTGCCGTCCAGACCGAAGAGCGCGCCAATCCCGTCCCCGACGGCGCCACCGGCTGGCACACGGTGAACTTCGCCGTCGTGCCGGCGTAGCAGCCTATTTCGACGAGAGCTTCCGCCAACTGATCACCGCGATCGCTATGCCGACGAGCGCTGTGATCGGCCCGATGACGGACCAGGTGGTGGTGTTGCTCATCGGGCTGCCGCCAAGCACCCCGAACCCTTGCAGTGCCCAGATCACCCCGAACAACGCGATGATCAGCCCAACCGCGAAAGTGACGACGAATCCTCTGCTCATAGAGGGACCCTACGTGCCGATTCGGCGGTCCGAAGCCGCTGCGGTACGAATGACGGGTGGCTGAACCGACCATCCTGCTGCTGTCGACATCCGACACGGACCTGATCAGCGCCCGTTCCAGCGGGAAAAACTACCGGTGGGCCAACCCCTCGCGGCTCTCAGAGGACGAACTGCCCGACCTGCTGGCCGGCGTCGCCATCGTGGTGGTCCGGATCCTGGGCGGCTACCGGGCCTGGCAGGGCGGGATCGACACGGTGATCGCCAGCGGCGTGCCCACGGTGCTGGTCAGCGGCGAGCAGGCCGCCGACGCCGAGCTGACCGGCTTGTCCACGCTGGCGGCCGGCATCGCGGTCCAGGCGCACATCTACCTGGCCCACGGCGGCGTGGACAACCTGCGGCAGCTGCACGCCTTCCTCTCCGACACCGTGCTGATGACCGGGTTCGGGTTCACCCCGCCGGTCGTGACGCCGACGTGGGGCGAGCTGGCGCGGCCGAATGCCAAGGATGTCGATGGGCCGACGATCGCCGTGCTGTACTACCGCGCTCAGCATCTGGCCGGCAACACCGGTTACGTCGAATCGCTGTGTGGGGCCATCGAGGACGCCGGTGCACAGCCGCTGCCCGTCTACTGCGCATCGCTGCGCACCGCCCAACCCGAACTGCTGCAACGGCTCAGCGCCGCCGACGCGATGGTCGTGACCGTCCTGGCCGCCGGGGGACTCAAACCGGCCACCGCGTCCGCGGGCCGCGATGACGACAGCTGGAACGTTGAACACCTTGCCGCGCTGGATATTCCGATCCTGCAGGGGCTGTGCCTGACCAGCCCGCGCGCCCAGTGGTGCGAAAACGACGACGGCCTGAGCCCGCTCGACGTGGCCAGTCAGGTGGCCGTGCCCGAGTTCGACGGCCGCATCATCACGGTCCCGTTCTCCTTCAAAGAGATCGACGAGGACGGCCTGATCTCCTATGTCGCGGACGCGGAACGCTGCGCCCGGGTCGCCGGGCTGGCGGTGCGGCACGCGCGGCTGCGCCACGTCGCGCCGCCCGACAAACGGGTCGCCCTGGTGTTTTCGGCCTATCCCACCAAGCACGCCCGTATCGGCAACGCGGTGGGGCTGGACACGCCCGCGAGCGCCGTCGCGCTGCTGCGGGCGCTGCGCGATCGCGGGTACCACGTCGGTGACCTGCCCGGCGTCGAGGCGAACGACGGCGACGCCTTGATTCACGCGCTGATCGAACGCGGCGGCCAAGACCCCGACTGGCTCACCGAAGGCCAATTGGCCGGCAACCCGATCCGCGTGTCCGCCAAGGACTACCGCGCCTGGTTCGCGACCCTGCCCGCCGAATTCACCGACGCCGTCGTCCAGCATTGGGGACCGCCACCGGGGGAGCTGTTCGTCGACCGCAGTAACGACCCCGACGGTGAAATCGTGATCGCGGCAATCCAATCGGACAACGTGGTGCTGATGGTGCAGCCGCCCCGCGGCTTCGGCGAGAACCCGGTGGCCATCTACCACGATCCCGACCTGCCGCCCAGCCACCACTACCTGGCCGCCTACCGCTGGCTGGACACCGGGTTCGGGGCGCACGCCGTGGTGCATCTAGGCAAACACGGCAACCTGGAATGGCTGCCGGGAAAAACCCTGGGCATGTCGGCGGGCTGCGCGCCCGATGCCGCGCTGGGCAACCTGCCGCTGATCTACCCCTTCCTGGTCAATGACCCCGGCGAGGGCACCCAGGCCAAGCGGCGCGCGCACGCGGTGCTCGTCGACCACCTCATCCCGCCGATGGCGCGCGCCGAAACCTACGGCGACATCGCCCGTTTGGAACAGCTGCTTGACGAGCACGCCAACGTCGCCGCGCTGGATCCCGGCAAGCTGCCCGCGATCCGCCAGCAGATCTGGACCCTCATCCGGGCCGCGAAGATGGACCACGATCTCGGGCTCACCGAACGTCCCGCCGAGGACTCGTTCGACGACATGCTGTTGCACGTCGACGGCTGGCTGTGCGAGATCAAGGATGTCCAGATCCGCGACGGCCTGCACATCCTGGGCCAAAAGCCCACGGGGGAGCCCGAACTGGACCTCGTGCTGGCGATCCTGCGTGCCCGCCAGCTCTTCGGCGGCGAGCACGCCATTCCCGGCCTGCGCCAGGCGTTGGGTCTGGCCGAGGACGGCACCGACGAACGAACCAGCGTGGACGCGACCGAGACGGTGGCGCGGGAGTTGGTCGCGGCGCTGCAGGCCTCCGGCTGGGATCCCGATGCGGCCGAACGGCTCAGCGACAACCCGGACGTGGCGCGAGTGCTCCGGTTCGCCGCCACCGAAGTGGTGCCCCGGCTGGCCGGCAGCTCCGCCGAAATCGAGCAGGTGCTGCGCGCCCTGGACGGACGATTCATCCCGGCCGGCCCCTCGGGCTCCCCGCTGCGCGGCCTGGTCAACGTGCTGCCCACCGGGCGCAACTTTTACTCCGTCGACCCCAAGGCCGTGCCCTCCCGGCTGGCCTGGGAAGCCGGTGTGGCGCTGGCGGATTCGCTGCTCGCCCGCTACCGCGACGACCACGGTCGGTGGCCGCGATCGGTGGGACTGTCGGTCTGGGGGACCTCGGCGATGCGCACCGCCGGCGACGACATCGCCGAAGTGCTCGCGCTGCTGGGCGTTCGGCCTGTGTGGGATGACGCGTCGCGCCGTGTCGTCGACCTCGCCCCGATTCCCCTGAGCGAGCTCGGGCGCCCCCGCATCGACGTGACGGTCCGGATCTCCGGCTTCTTCCGGGACGCCTTCCCGCACGTGGTGACGATGCTCGACGACGCGGTGCGGCTCGTCGCCGGGCTCGACGAACCGGCCGACGACAACTTCGTGCGGGCCCACGCTGAGGCCGATCTGGCTCAGCACGGCGATCAACGCCGCTCGACCACAAGGATTTTCGGATCGAAGCCGGGCACCTACGGCGCCGGACTGCTGCAGCTCATCGACAGCCGCAACTGGCGTGATGACGCCGACCTCGCCGCGGTCTACACCGCGTGGGGCGGGTTCGCCTACGGACGCGACCTGGACGGCCGCGAGGCAGTCGACGACATGAACCGGCAGTATCGGCGTATCGCGGTGGCCGCCAAGAACACCGACACCCGGGAACATGACATCGCCGACTCCGACGATTACTTCCAGTACCACGGCGGCATGGTGGCGACCGTGCGGGCGCTGACCGGCCAAGCGCCCGCGGCCTACATCGGCGACAACACCCGCCCCGATGCGATCCGCACCCGCACCCTGTCGGAGGAGACCACGCGCGTGTTCCGGGCCCGGGTGATCAATCCGCGCTGGATGGCGGCGATGCGCCGGCATGGTTACAAGGGCGCGTTCGAGATGGCGGCGACCGTGGACTACCTGTTCGGCTACGACGCGACGGCTCAGGTGATGGCCGACTGGATGTACGAACAGCTCACGGAGCGTTACGTTTTGGACCCGGAGAACCGGAAGTTCATGGCCGAGTCGAATCCCTGGGCGCTGCACGGCATGGCCGAACGGCTGCTGGAGGCGGCCGGGCGCGGCATGTGGGCGCAGCCGCAACCGGAGACCCTCGACGGGCTGCGCCGGGCGCTGTTGGAAACCGAGGGCGACCTGGAGGGCTAGTTCTTCCGGCGAGCAGACACAAAAGCACCTATTTCCACGGCGTGTCGGGTGCTTTTGCGTCTGTTCGCGAGGCGCACTCGACCTCAGATGAAGTCCGAGCCGCCGTCCACGTTGACCGTCGCGCCGGTGACGTAGCCATTTCGCCGCGATGCCAGGTAGGCGGTGATGGAGGCGACCTCTTCGGGGAGGCCCGCACGGCCGAGGTCGCAGGGCTGGTGAAAGTTGTTGTCGATCCAGGTCATGACGTCGACCGGATCGGTGGCGTCGAGGCCATCGGCGGCCAGGATGTCCTTGAGGTTTTCGGTGAAGCTGGCGGTCACGATGGTCCCGGGACACACACAGTTGACCAGAATGCCGTCCTTGGCAAGGCTTTTCGACAGATTCTTGGTGACACTAGCCAACGCCGCCTTCGATGCCGTGTAGGCGACGATCCGCGGGTTCTGGCGCTGAATCGAGTGCGCCGAGAACGTCACCACGCGGGCCCAGTCCGCGGAGCGCAGCAGCGGCAAGGAAGCGCGGATCGATCGCACAGCCGACATCGTGCCGAGGCTGAACGCCTCGTCCCACTGGGTGTCGTCCATCTGCTCGAAATAGCCGTCGCCCGGCCCGATCGTGTGGATCAGGCTGTTGAGCTGCCCCCAACGGTCGGCGACGGCGGCGAAACCCGCGGCGATGGATGCGGCATCGGCCATATCCACGCTGATCCCCACGGCATCCGGAGCGCCGGCCTCGCGCAGCGACGCCACGGCCGCATCGAGCGCACCCTGGCCCCTGGCCATCACCGCCACCCTGGCCCCTTCGGCCGCAAGGGTTTCGGCGATCGCCAAACCCATACCCTTGCTGCCACCCGTGACCACGGCGGTCGATCCCGCAAAACCCAAGTCCATCGCTAGTCCCTTTCCCTCACGTCGAACACACTTTGTCGATCGCCTCAGCCGCTACACCGAGACCGCGCAGGCAGAAGCATTGGATGCGCCGCCGCAGTTGCTCGCGGCCACCGGCGCCCTTCGCCCAGTGCTGGTCGATTCCCGCCCACACCACCCCATGGATGAACTCGGCGTCGGCCACCGGATCGACCCCGTGGAAGACACCGTCGTGTAGGCCGCGCCGGATCGCCTCGCGCAGCGGTGTGAGCATCTCCGCATAGGCCGGCTGAACCACACCGCGGGCCGCGACGGTCTGCGATTGAGCTTCTAACGACAAGCGCCGCAGATCGTTTGCGAGCCGCTCGTCGAATGCCAGGTCGAGTCGTGCGTCGATCCACGCCGCGACGGCCTCGATTTCTGTTGCAGCGCTGCCCATTCGGCGCTTGAGGCGCCGCTTTTCGGCGCGCGCACCCTCCAGGAAGACCGCGGCGACCAGGTCGTCCTTCGACCCGAAATGCCGATAGAACGCTCGTGTGCTCAACCCGGCCCGTTGCAGGACGGCGGCGACGCTTAGTCCGTCGACCCCATGCTCGCGCACCGTTGTCGTCGCCGCGGCCAGGATCTGGCGGCGGACCGTCGGATCTGGGCCCAGCTTCTCGCGTTGCCGCGTGCGGGGAGCGCTCACGATTGCGTGCTCTTCTCGGGACCGTGGCCCTTAAATGAAAACGCTGTTTTCGTTTAAGGCCTTATGACTATCGCAGCGCAGCGGCAAGGATGTCAACGTCGAATCGCCACGAGCGGTAGGTTGGCACCGTGACACCGACGTTCGCCGACCTCGCCAAGGCGCAATACATCCTGTTGACCACGTTCACCAAGGATGGCAGGCCCAAGCCGACACCGATCTGGGCCGCCTTGGACAGAGACCGGCTCCTGGTCATCACCCAGGAAAAGTCGTGGAAGGTCAAGCGGATCCGCAACACCCCGCGCGTCACGCTGGCCACCTGCACGATGAACGGCCGCCCCACCAGTGAGGCCGTCGAGGGGAGCGCCGTCATCCTCGACAAGTCGCACACCGCCGCGGTCTACGACGCGATCGGCAAGCGCTACGGCATCGTGGGCAAGGTGTTCAACTTCTTCAGCAAGTTGCGCGGCGGCATGGAGAACAATGTGGGGCTCGAGCTGAAAGTGGCGTGAACGCTAGGCCGTTGCCCCGGCCGCCAGGTGTTCGCCGAAGAACGCGAAAACGCGGCGCCAGGCGTCCTCTGTGGCGTCCTCGTTGTAGCCGAAGCCGGTGATGCGAAGCAGACCCTGGGCGGGAAGTTCGTTGGCGAAGCTGTGCCCGGCGCCGGGGTAGACCTTCACATCGGCGGTGATGTTCTTGTCGGCGATCGTCTTGCGCAGCTTCTCGGGTGCGCCCCGTCCCAGCGGGTCACGGCCGCCCAAGCTGGCCACGATCGGGCACGCCCCATCGAGCGTCTTGTCGAGGTTGCGGGGCAGGGGAGTGCTGTAGAAGGGCGCGGCGGCACCAAAACCCTTGGGCGACATCACAAGTGCGAACTGTCCGCCCATGCAGAAACCGGCGATGCCCACCTGACCGGAACATTCCGGCAGGGCTTTCAGGTGATCGCGCGCGGCCAGGATGTCGGTGAGGGCCCGGCCGCGCTGCGTCTGCAATTCCTTCATGACCCGCGAGATGCAACGGATCCGGCCACCGCGGGCATACATGTTCGGGGTGAGCGCCAGATATCCCGCCCGGGCGATGCGGTCGTTGGCCGACTGCTTGTCCCGGCCGTAGCCGAACGCATCGTGGATCACCACCACGCCCGGCCACGGGCCCTGTCCCGATGGCGTGCTCAGTAACGCATCGATCGGTCCGTCGGGGGTATCGATCTGAATCGTCGTCATATCGTCATCTAACTGCAATCGCGAGGGAGAGCACCACGGGAACTCGGGCGCGGTCCGCGGACGTTGGCCTGACATGGTGTCGCGGCTGTTGCTCGTCTATGCCGTCGTCGAACTGGCGGTGCTCTTCGCGCTGGTGTCGACGATCGGATGGGGTTGGACCCTGCTGATGCTGTTGGCGACGTTCCTGCTCGGGTGGGGCATCGTCGCTCCGATGGCAGGGTCCCACCTCATCCGTCGAATCGGGAGATTGCGCTCCGGGCCGGCCGGCTCACGCGACGCGGCCGGCGACGGCGCGGTGATCAGTTTGGCCGCGCTGCTCGTCCTCATGCCCGGGCTGGTCAGCACGGCGCTGGGCCTGTTGCTGCTCATTCCGCCGGTGCGGTCGGCCGCCGGCCCCGGGCTGGGCGCCATGGCGGTGCGCACGCTGCGGCGCCGGGTGCCCGGAATCAGTTACGCCACCACCTTCCGCGGCGATCCCTATCCGGCCGGTCCTTACCCGGGTGACGCCCACGGCCGCGGCGACTACATCGACGGCGAGGTCATCGACGTCAAGGACGTCGAGCCCGTGCGGACCCCGCGCTTCGACGGGCGCTGAGCCAGGAACGCTCGCCTCGCGCTGACCGTTATCGCCGCGCGACCGGCTGCACGTAGTTTTGGCGTGTGCTCGACAGTCCCGTTGATAGCCCGGTGACCCTGCTCGTCAACGGCCGGGTGCACAGCCCCGCGCACCCCGACGCGACCGCGATGGCGGTCCGCGGCGGCGTCATCGCCTGGCTGGGCAGCGACGAGGTCGGGCGCAACATGTTCCCCGATGCCGACGTCGAAGACGTCGACGGCGGTTTCGTGGCGCCGGGATTCGTCGACAGCCACATCCACCTGACCGCGACCGGCCTGACACTGAGCGGACTGGACCTGCGCCGGGCCGGCTCGCGCGCGCAATGCGTTCAGATGGTCGCCGACTACGCCGCCGCCCACCCCGGCCGACCGGTATGGGGGCACGGGTGGGATGAAACCTCGTGGCCGGACAACACCCCGCCCGGCACCAGCGACCTCGACGCCGTTCTCGGCGACCGACCCGCCTACCTGGCACGCGTGGACGTGCACTCCGCGGCGGCCTCGACGGGCCTGCGACGCCTCGTCGCGGAACTTCCCTCGGCGCCCGGCTTCAGTGAGCAGCGGCCCCTTGCCGGCGACGCGCACCATCTGGTGCGCGCCGCCGCCCGCGACCTGCTGACCCCCGAGCAGCTCGCCGAGGCCCGCGCCGCGGCGCTCGAGGCCGCCGCGGCGGCCGGCATCGTCGCGGTGCATGAGTGCGCCGGTCCCGAGATCGGCGGGATCGACGACTGGTTGCAGCTGCGGGCCCTCGATCACGGTGTCGAGGTGATCGGCTACTGGGGCGAGGCGGTGCGCACCCCGGAGCAGGCCCGCGAGGTGATGGCCGCGACCGGGGCGCGCGGCCTGGCCGGTGACCTGTTCGTCGACGGCGCGATCGGGTCGCGCACCGCCTGGCTGCACGAGCCCTACGCCGACGCGCCGGACCGCGTGGGCACCTGCTACCTGGACGCCGACGCCGTGGAGGCCCACGTGCGGGCGTGCACCGAGGCCGAGATCACCGCCGGGTTCCACGTCATCGGGGATGCCGCCGTCGCCACCGTGGTGGGCGCCTTCGAGCGGGTCGCCGCGGACCTCGGGCCGGTCGCCGTCGCGCGTTGCGGGCACCGCCTCGAGCACGTCGAGATGATCAACGCCGAGCAGGCCACCAAACTGGGTCACTGGGGCGTCGTCGCCAGCGTGCAGCCCAATTTCGACGCCCTCTGGGGCGGCGCCGACGGCATGTATGCGCGCCGGCTCGGCGCCGAGCGAGGCAGTCGGCTCAACCCGTTTGCGCTGTTAGCATCCCAAGGCGTGCCCCTCGCGCTAGGTTCCGACGCCCCGGTGACGGCTTTCGAACCGTGGATGAGCGTGCGCGCGGCCGTCAACCATCGCACCGCGGGCAGCGCCGTCTCGGCGCGGGCCGCGTTTGCTGCGGCCACCCGCGGTGGCTGGCGCGCGGCGGGTGTCCGCGACGGCAAGGCGGGCACCCTGACGCCGGGTGCGCCGGCGTCGTACGCCATCTGGGATGCCGGGGCGCTGGAGGTGCACGCCCCGCGCGACACCGTGCAGCGGTGGTCGACCGACCCGCGGTCCCGCGTGCCCGCGTTGCCGCGCCTGGGCCCGGACGACGCCCTGCCGCGGTGCCGGCGAACCGTGCATCGGGGCGCTGTCATCCATGGCTAGGCACTGGTCGGGCGGTGAGGAGCCCCCGGACCAAGACGAACCGGACCAAACCGCCGCGGCCGACCCGGTGGACGAGCGGGCCGACCCGATCAGCGACGACGCCGAATCCGAGCGCGACGACGAGCCCGCCGACGCGCACCCGAACCGGCCCCGCAAGCGCGCGCGGCTGACCGACCGACTGGGGACCGCGGCCCGCCGGACGGCGACCGGGCTGGTGACCGCGGTGATCGCGAGGCTGCCCGCCGCCGAGGCCGCACTGTTGCCCCGGCTGAGCCGGCTGATCTGCGCCGTGGTGGGCGGCCTGCTGCTGTGCGCCAGCTTCCCGACTCTGAACTGGTGGTGGGCTGCCGTGATTGCCGCGGCGCTGCTGGCGTGGGTGCTGACCCATCCCGCGACGACGCCGGCGGGCGGGCTGGGCTACGCGTTCCTGTTCGGCCTGGCCTTCTACCTGCCGCTGCTGCCGTGGGTCGGGCTCCTGGTCGGTTCCGTGCCGTGGGTCGCGCTGTCGGCCGTGTCGGCGCTGTTTCCCGCCGCTTTCGGTCTATGCGCCGTCGTCGTGCGCCGGCTGCCCGCCTGGCCCATCTGGTTCGCGCTGCTGTGGGCCGCACAGGAGTGGCTGAAGTCGGTCTTCCCGTTCGGCGGCTTCCCCTGGGGCTCGGTGGCGTTCGGCCAGACGCACGGACCGTTCCTGCCGCTGGTTCAGCTCGGCGGCGTCGCGCTGCTGTCCATGGCCATAATGCTGGTGGGTTTCAGCGCGACCGCCATCGCGCGGGAGATCGTGAAGTGGTGGCGCGCGGGCCACCCGGTGCGGGGCGCGGCCGAGGGAGCGGAAACCGAGCCGCCGCCGCCCGCGGTGGTGCTGCCCGGCGTCTGCATCTGCCTGGTGCTGTTCGCGTCGGCCATGGTCTGGCCGCCGGTGCGGCACGCCGGCACCGGCTCGGGAGGCGAGCCGTCCGTGACCGTCGCCGCGGTGCAAGGCAACGTGCCGCGGCTGGGTTTCGAGTTCAACGAGCAGCGACGGGCGGTGCTGGACAACCACGTCCGCGAGACGCTGGCGCTGGCCGACGACGTGCGCGCCGGGGCCGCGCCGCAACCCCAATTCGTGATCTGGCCGGAGGACTCATCCGACATCGACCCGCTGGTGAACCCGGACGCCGCGCTGGAGATATCGCAGGCCGCGGCAGCGATCGGCGCCCCGATCCTGATCGGCAGCGTGCTCGAAGTCCCCGGACGCCCCCCGCAGGATCCGCACTACACGAACACGATGATCGTGTGGAACCCGGCCACCGGCCCGGCCGAACGCCACGACAAGGAGATCGTGCAGCCGTTCGGCGAGTACCTGCCGATGCCCTGGCTGTTCAAGCATCTGTCCGGGTACGCCGGCCGCGCCGGGAGCATGGTGCCCCGGCCGGGCAGTGACGTCGTGCACATGGCGGGGGTGCCCGTCGGGGTCGCGACGTGCTGGGAAGTGATCTTCGACCGCGTCCCGCGGCACGCGGTCCTGGGCGGCGCCCAGCTGCTGACGGTGCCGGCCAACAACGCCACCTTCAACAAGACGATGAGCGAACAGCAGCTGGCGTTCGCCAAGGTCAGGGCAGTCGAACACGACCGATACGTGGTAGTCGCGGGCACGACGGGGATCAGCGCCGTGATCGCCCCCGACGGCGGCGAGTTGGCGCGTACCGACTTCTTCCAGCCCGCCTACCTGGACATGCCGGTGCGCCTCAAGACCAAGTTGACGCCGGCAACCCGCTGGGCGCCGCTGTTGCAGTGGGTCATGGTGGCAGCGGCCGGGGCGGTCATTTTGGCCGGGATACGGCACAATGGATGGTTCCCGCGTCCGAGTCGTCTCAGGACCAGGTCCTCGGGTCGATCGGCACGTCCTTCCAAAACGGCCGGTACGACCCCGGGCACATCCCCGCCCGACGAGCACGACTCAGACACCGCGCCCGACGAGGGCGGGGATCGCACGCCGGCAGACAACGGCGGGTGACGACACTCCGTCCCACCCGGGGACGGCCGACTTGCTTTCAATTCGGGCGACACAGAGGAGCTACATGACCACCGGCCAGCCGGCGCCCCACGCCCCGGGCAATCGTCCCAGCCAGCGCGTCTTGGTGATCATCCCGACCTACAACGAGCTGGAGAACCTGCCGGTGATCCACCGGCGGCTCAAGGACGCGTGCCCGCACGTGCACCTGCTCATCGTGGACGACAGCAGCCCCGACGGCACCGGCCAGCTGGCCGAGGAACTGGCCGCGGCCGACGCCGGTCGTACGCACATCATGCACCGGACCGCCAAGGACGGCCTGGGCGCGGCGTACCTGGCGGGCTTCGCCTGGGGACTGAGCCGTGACTACTCGGTGCTCGTCGAAATGGATGCCGACGGCAGCCACGCCCCCGAACAGCTGCACCGCCTGCTGGACGCGGTCGACGGCGGCGCCGACCTGGCCATCGGCTCGCGCTACGTCGACGGCGGGACGGTGCGCAACTGGCCCTGGCGGCGGTGGGCGCTGTCCTGGACCGCCAACACCTACGCGCGGCTGGCGCTGGGCATCGGGGTGCACGACATCACCGCCGGCTACCGCGCCTACCGGCGCGAGGTTCTCGAGGCGATCGACCTCGACGGCGTCGACTCCAAGGGCTACTGCTTCCAGATCGACCTGACGTGGCGGACCATCTGCAACGGGTTCACCATCGTCGAGGCGCCCATCACGTTCACCGAACGCGAGCTCGGCGTGTCCAAGATGAGCGGATCCAACATCCGCGAAGCCCTGGTCAAAGTGACCCGATGGGGCATTCAGGGCCGCCGGTCGGGCGCGCGGGCCACCAGGGCGGACAACCGCAGCTAAACCGCGCGGTCAGCCCCGTCGACGGGTCTTGATGATCTCGAGGCGCTCCTTGAGCAGCTCTTCGAGTTCTTCGACCGAGCGGCGCTCCAGCAGCATGTCCCAGTGCGTGCGCGGCGGCTTCACCTTCTTGGGCTCGGGCAGGTCGCCCTCGATCAGGGTGCCTTCCAGCCCGTTGCGGCACAGCCAGGTGCCGGGGATTTCGGCGTCGTCGGCGAAGGGGACCTCGAACTCCTCGCCGTTCTCGGTGCGGTACTTCGCGAGCTGGCGCGGCGCCAGGTCATGGTTGCGGTCGGTCTCGTAGCTCACGGCTCCGAGGCGACTGCCTCTCAGTACGCGATCAGCCATGGGTGCTACTCCTTTAAGTCGTTTCGGAGCCCTGCGGCCCCCTGTGGTGCAATTCTCTCTCGATTAGCAACGCTGTGGCGATCTGCGCAGTTCCCCGGCGTACAGCCGGCGTACGCGACGCGACCATCAATGATACCGGGATCGCAGGAGATCCCCGACTAAAGTCGGCAGGCGTGAGTCGCCGTACCCACCCGCAGCCCTGCCGCTGGTGCGGTCGAGACGTCGCCGACGTGGGGATGGGTCGCCGCCGCCAGTACTGCCGGCAGTCGTGCCGGCAGCGGGCCTACGAGCAACGTGCCTCGTTGAACCGGCACGGCGCGGCGGCGGTGCCCGACGACGCGGTGGTGCTGTCGGCTGACGACGCGGCCGACCTCTCCGACCGCGTCTACCAGGTGCGGTGCGCCGCAGAGGACGTTGCCACCGCCCTCGAGGAAGGCGCCGAGGCCACCGAACTGCGCCGGTTGTGCGACGCGCTGATCCACGCGGCCCGCGCCGCCGACGGCTGGCGCCGAGCGGGTGTATGACACTGCGCCTGACCACCGACTATGGCTAGACGGGTACAGTCTCGCCATGGACCACGGGCCACGTCTGCAGCGGGCTGTGGTCCATCGAGTTCACCGGGCTGCGCGCGGCGCACCTCGCCTGAGCGGGCGCCGCACCTGTCCAAGCCGGTCCTCCTGTAGCAATCGGGAGCAGCGGACGTTTTGAAATCCAGTCGGAGTTGGCCATACTCACCAGCAACATTCTTGGGTCGGAAAGCTGCACGACGCTGGTCGAAAGAAACACGGCGTCGCCTCGTGCAGCGAATCCCGTGAATCGGCGACAACCGCAGCCGGCGGGACACGACGGCCAGACATTAGGTGAGGGTTAGGGCGAGGTTTAGTGATGGTGGACCAACTCCAGCATGCGACCGAGGCGCTGCGGAAAGCGCTGGTCCAGGTTGAACGCCTGAAGCGCACCAATCGCGCGCTACTGGAGCGGTCAAGCGAGCCGATCGCGATCGTCGGTATGTCCTGCCGCTTTCCCGGCGGCGTCGACAGCCCCGAGTCGTTGTGGCAAATGGTGGCCGACGGCCGCGACGTGATCTCGGAGTTTCCCGCCGACCGAGGATGGGACCTGGGGGCGCTGTACGACCCCGATCCCGACGCCCGCCACAAGTGCTATGTGAACGCCGGCGGTTTCGTCGACGGTGTCGCGGATTTCGATCCGGCCTTCTTCGGCATCGCGCCCAGCGAAGCGCTGGCGATGGATCCCCAGCACCGGATGTTGCTGGAGCTGTCCTGGGAAGCGTTGGAGCGGGCCGGGATTGACCCCAGTGGCCTGCGCGGCAGCGCCACCGGGGTGTTCGCGGGGCTCATCGTGCAGGGCTACGGCATGCTCGCCGAGGAGATCGAGGGCTACCGGCTGACCGGCATGACCTCGAGTGTGGCCTCGGGTCGGGTGTCGTATGTGCTGGGGCTGGAGGGTCCGGCGGTGTCGGTGGACACGGCGTGCTCGTCGTCGTTGGTGGCGTTGCACATGGCGGTGCAGTCGCTGCGTTCGGGGGAGTGCGACCTGGCGCTGGCCGGTGGCGCGACCGTCAACGCCACGCCGACGGTTTTCGTGGAATTCAGCCGGCACCGCGGCCTGGCGCCCGACGGGCGATGCAAGGCGTACGCCGGCGCGGCCGACGGCGTTGGCTGGTCCGAGGGCGGCGCCATGCTGGTGGTGGAGCGCCTGTCGGACGCGCAGCGACTCGGGCACCCGGTGCTGGCGGTGGTGCGCGGCTCGGCGGTCAACCAGGACGGCGCCTCCAACGGACTGACCGCGCCCAACGGTCCCTCGCAGCAGCGGGTGGTGCGTGCCGCCCTCGCCAACGCCGGGTTGGCCACCGCCGACGTCGACGTGGTCGAGGGGCATGGCACCGGAACCACTTTGGGTGACCCGATCGAGGCCCAGGCGCTGCTGGCGACCTACGGGCAGGATCGCAGCGAGCCGCTGTGGCTTGGGTCGATCAAGTCGAACATGGGCCACACGCAGGCCGCCGCCGGGGTTGCCGGCGTCATCAAGATGGTGCAGGCGATGCGCCACGAGACACTGCCCGCGACGCTGCACGTGGACGCGCCCAGCCCGCATGTGGATTGGTCGGCCGGTGCGGTGTCGTTGCTGACCGAGGCACAACCTTGGCGGGCCGAGCGCCCCCGCCGGGCGGGCGTGTCGTCGTTCGGCATCAGCGGCACCAACGCGCACGTCATCGTCGAGGCCGCCCCGGCCGAACCGGTGCGCAAGGCCGCCCCGGCGCGGCCGGTGGTCCCGTGGGCGGTGTCGGCGAAGTCCCCGTCGGCGTTGGCCGCGCAGGCGGCCAAGTTGGCCGAATACGTTCGCGCGCATGATGATCTGGACGTCGCCGACATCGGATGGACGCTGGCCGGTCGCGCGACGTTCGAGCATCGGGCCGTCGTGGTGGCCGCCGATCGGGACCGGTTGCTGGCCGGGCTGGACGAGCTGGCCAACGATGACCCGACCGGGACCGTCCTGCGGGGCATCGCGACGCCGGCGGGCAAGACCGTGTTCGTCTTCCCCGGACAGGGCTCCCAATGGCTGGGCATGGGCATCGAATTGCTCGATACCGCACCGGTATTCGCACAACAGATCCAGGCCTGCGAAGAGGCGTTCTCCGAATTCGTCGACTGGTCGCTGATCGACGTGCTGCGCGGCGCACCCGGCGCACCGGGAATGGATCGCGTCGACGTGGTGCAGCCGGTGCTCTTCGCGGTGATGGTGTCGCTGGCCGAGCTGTGGAAATCGGTCGGGGTGAGCCCGGACGCGGTGATCGGCCACTCGCAAGGCGAAATCGCCGCGGCCTACGTCGCCGGAGCCTTATCGTTGCGCGACGCCGCCCGGGTGGTCACGCTGCGCAGCAAGCTCCTGCGCTCGCTGGCCGGCCCCGGGGGCATGCTGTCGATCGCCTGCAGCACCGAGCGGGCCCGGGAGTTGTTGGCGCCCTACGGTAGTCGGGTCAGCATCGCCGCCGTCAACGGCCGGTCGGCCGTCGTGGTATCGGGCGACGTGGCCGCGCTCGACGAACTCGTCGGGTTCTGCGCCGACCTCGAACTGCGGACCCGGCGCATCGACGTGGACTACGCCTCGCACTCGGTGGAGGTCGAGGCGATCCGCGACGACCTCGCCCAGGCGCTGTCCGGCATCGAGCCGCGTTCCTCGCGCATCGCGTTCTTTTCCACCGTGACCGGAAACCGCCTGGACACAGCGGGTTTGGACGCCGACTACTGGTACCGCAACATCCGGCAGACCGTGCAGTTCGACCAGGCCGTGCGGAGCGCGAGCGAGCACGGATACCGGACGTTCATCGAATCCAGCCCCCACCCGGCCCTGGTCGCGGGCATCGAGGACACCGCCAACCACCATCCCGGCCGCGACGCCGAGGCCTCCGAAGCCAAGGTCATTCCGACCCTGGGTCGCGACGACGGCGGGCTCGACCGATTCCTGACGTCCGCTGCCACCGCGTTCGTCGCGGGAGTGAGCGTGGGTTGGCGTGGTGTGCTGGACGGGGCCGGCTTCGTCGAACTGCCCACGTATGCCTTTGACCGCCGGCGGTTTTGGCTGTCCGGCGAAGGCGCTGCGGCCGACGCCACCGGCCTGGGCCTGGGAGCCAGCGAGCACCCGCTGCTGAGCGCAGTCGTCGAACTGCCGTCCTCGGGCGGGGTCGTGCTGACGGGCCGCCTGTCGCCCAGCCTGCAGGGCTGGCTGACCGACCACGCCGTCTCCGGTGCGGTCGTGTTCCCCGGCGCCGGCTTTGTGGAATTGGCGATCCGCGCCGGCGACGAAGTCGGGTGTTCGACGGTCGACGAACTGACCCTGCAGGCGCCATTGATGTTGCCCGCCAAGGGCTCCGGAGCGGGATCGGTGGCAGTACAGGTCGTGGTGGGCCCGGCCGCGGAAACCGGTCAGCGCGTCGTGTCGATCTTCTCGCGGCCGGACACCGGCTCGGGCTGGGTATGCCACGCCGAGGGCACACTGAGCACCGGCTCGGTCGAGCCGGGCGCGGACCTGTCGGCCTGGCCGCCGGCGGGCGCCGTCGCGGTCGACCCGGCCGACGGTTACGAGCAATTGGCCGCCCGCGGTTACGGTTACGGCCCGGCGTTCCAGGGCCTGACCGCGGCCTGGGTGCGCGGCGACGAGATCTTCGCCGAGGTGCGGCTGCCCGACGCCGCCGGGAGCGTCAACGGGTTCGGCGTGCACCCGGCGCTGCTCGACGCGGCCATGCACGCGCTGGTCATCGGCCACCAAATGGCCGACCACACCGACGAAGTGGTGTTGCCGTTCTCCTGGCAGGGCGTGTCGCTGCACGCCGCGGGCGCGTCGGCGGTGCGCGCACGCATCGCGCCGGCCGCGGCCAGTGCGGTGTCGATCGAACTGGCCGACGGCCTCGGATTGCCGGTGCTGTCGGTGCGCGCGATGGTGGCGCGCTCGGTGAGCGAGCGGCAGCTGCGCGCGGCGGTGTCGGCTTCGGGTCCCGACCGGCTCTTCGAGCTGGAGTGGTCGCCGGCGACCGCCGGCGCGGGCGAGACGCCCCCGCACGAAGTCTTCGAATCCCTTGCGGCCGAGGAAGACCCGATCACGGGATCGTATCGTCGCACGCATGAGGCCCTGGCCGCCGTGCGGTCGTGGTTGTCCGAGCGCGACTCCGGGCTGCTGGTCGTCGCGACGCGCGGCGCGATGGGACTGGCGGGGGAGGACGTCTCCGACCTGGCCGGCGCGGCGGTGTGGGGGCTGGTCCGGTCGGCGCAGACCGAGCATCCCGGCCGGATCGTGCTGGTGGATTCCGATGCCGCGCTGGACGATAGCGCGATAGCGACCGCTCTCGCCGTCGGCGAGCCGCAGGTGCTGCTGCGCGACGGCAAGGCCCACACCGCACGAGTGCGCGGCAGCCGTGCGGTCGACGGCATCATGACACCCCCGGAGAACGGCCCCTGGCGGCTGGGGATCAGCAGCGCGGGCACCTTCGAAAACCTGCAACTCGAGCCGGTGCCCAACGCCGACGTTGCGCTGGAGCCGGGTCAGGTTCGGGTGGCTCTGCGCGCGATCGCCACCAACTTCCGCGACGTCATGATCACCCTGGGCATGTTCACCCACGAGGCGCTGCTCGGCGGCGAAGGCGCCGGAGTCGTGGTCGAGGTCGGACCGGGAGTCACCGAATTCGAGGTCGGCGATTCGGTGTACGGCTTCTTCCCCGACGGCAGCGGCACCCTGGTGCCCGGCGACGTCCGTCTGCTGCAGCGCAAGCCGGCCGACTGGTCCTACGCCGAAGCCGCCGGCATCTCAGCGGTTTTCACCACCGCATACATGGCGTTCATCCACCTGGCCGAGGTCCAGCCCGGGCAGCGGGTGTTGGTGCACGCCGCCGCCGGCGGGGTCGGGATGGCCGCCGTCCAGCTCGCCCGGCACCTCGGCCTGGAGGTGTTCGCCACCGCGAGCCGCGGCAAATGGGACACGTTGCGGGCCATGGGCTTCGACGACGACCACATCTCGGACTCCCGCAGCCTCGAGTTCGAGGACAAGTTCCGCTCGGTCACCGGCGGGGCCGGCATGGACGTGGTGCTGGACTCGCTGGCCGGCGAATTCGTCGACGCCTCCCTGCGCCTGGTCGCCCCGGGCGGCATGTTCCTGGAAATGGGCAAGACCGACATCCGCGACCCGGGCGCGGTGGCCCAGGAATACCCGGGCGTCCGCTACCGCGCCTTCGACCTGTTCGAGCCCGGACGTCCCCGCATGCATCAGTGGATGATCGAGCTCGCCGGCCTGTTCGAGGCCGGGGTTCTGAAACCGTTGCCGGTGACCACCTTTGACGTGCGGCGCGGTCGCGTCGCCTTGCGGTACCTGAGCCAGGCCCGCCACATCGGCAAGGTCGTCATGACTGTGCCTACCGGACCGGGTGCCGGCCTGGCCTCGGGCACCGTGCTGATCACCGGCGGGACCGGCATGGCGGGATCGACGCTGGCGCGCCACCTGGTGGCGCACCACGGCGTCGAGGACCTGGCGCTGCTGAGCCGGCGCGGACCGGACGCGCCGGGAGCCGCCGAGCTGGTCGCCGAGCTGGAAGCGGCCGGCGCCCGGGCGCGAGTGATCGCCTGCGACGCGGCCGACCGGACGGCGCTGGCCGCGGTGATCACCGAACTCTCGGCGACCCGGCCGCTGTCCGGCGTGATCCACGCGGCCGGCGTCCTCGACGACGCGATGCTCACCTCGCTGACACCCGAGCGGATCGACGCGGTGCTGCGGGCCAAGATCGACGCGGCCTGGAACCTGCACGAGCTGACCCGCGACCTGAATCTATCGGTGTTCGTGATGTTTTCCTCGATGGCCGGGCTGGTGGGTTCGTCGGGCCAGGGCAACTACGGCGCCGCGAACTCGTTCCTCGACGCGCTGGCGGCGCATCGGCGCGCGCACGGGCTGCCGGCGATCTCGCTGGGCTGGGGCCTGTGGGACCAGGCCAGCGCCATGACCGGCGGGCTCGACGCCGCCGACCTCGCCCGGCTGGGCCGCGACGGGATCCTGGCGCTGTCCTCGGACGAGGCCATGGAACTGTTCGACACGGCATTGATCGTCGACGAACCCTTCCTGGCGCCCGCCCGCATCGATCTCGGCGCGCTGCGCGCCCACGCGGTCGCGGTGCCGCCGATGTTCGCCGACCTGGTCAACGCGCCCACGCGGCGCCGGGTCGACGACTCGCTCGTGGCCGCGAAGTCCAAATCGGCTCTGGCGCATCGCCTCGACGGCCTGTCCGAGGCCGAGCAGCACGCCGTGCTGCTGGACCTGGTGCGCTCCCACATCGCCACCGTGCTGGGCAACACCTCCGCCGAGGCGATCGACCCGGACAAGGCGTTCCAGGAGTTGGGCTTTGACTCGCTGACCGCGGTCGAAATGCGCAACAGGCTCAAAACCGCGACGGGACTGGCGCTTTCGCCCACGCTGATCTTCGACTACCCGACACCCAACGGCCTGGCCGGCTACATCCGCACCGAACTCGCCGGGGCGCCGCAGGAGATCAAGCACGCCCCGGTCGCGCGCGCCACCGAGGACGATCCGATCGTTATCGTCGGCATGGCGTGCCGCTATCCCGGCGGGGTGAACTCCCCCGAGGATCTGTGGCAGATGCTCACCGAGCGCCGCGACGTCCTCTCCGATTTCCCGACCGATCGCGGTTGGGATCTGGCCGGCGTGTACAACCCGGATCCCGACGTCCCGGGCACCTGCTACACCCGGACCGGCGGTTTCGTCGACGGTGTCGCGGATTTCGATCCGGCCTTCTTCGGCATCGCGCCGAGTGAAGCCCTGGCGATGGATCCGCAGCAACGCATGTTCCTCGAGCTCTCCTGGGAAGCCTTGGAGCGGGCCGGAATTGAACCCGGCGCGCTGCGTGGCAGCGCCACCGGCATGTTCGCCGGCGTGTACACACAGGGCTACGGCATCGACGCCGCACCCACCGCGGAGGGCTTCCGGCTGACCGGTCAGTCCTCGAGTGTGGCCTCGGGGCGGGTGTCGTATGTGCTGGGGCTGGAGGGTCCGGCGGTGTCGGTGGACACGGCGTGCTCGTCGTCGTTGGTGGCGTTGCACATGGCGGTGCAGTCGCTGCGTTCGGGGGAGTGCGATCTGGCGCTGGCCGGCGGCGTCACGGTCAACGCGACGCCCGACATCTTCGTCGAGTTCAGCCGCATGCGCGGGTTGTCCGTCGACGGCCGGTGCAAGGCGTACGCCGGCGCCGCCGACGGCACCGGATTCTCCGAGGGCGGCGGCATGCTCGTGGTGGAGCGGTTGTCGGATGCGCAGCGGTTGGGACATCCGGCGTTGGCGGTGGTGCGGGGTTCGGCGGTCAATCAGGACGGCGCCTCCAACGGGTTGACTGCGCCCAATGGTCCGTCGCAGCAGCGGGTGGTGCGTGCGGCGTTGGCCAATGCGGGGTTGTCGGCGGCCGAGGTGGATGTGGTTGAGGGGCATGGCACCGGGACGACGTTGGGTGATCCGATCGAGGCGCAGGCGTTGTTGGCGACTTATGGGCAGGATCGGGGTACTAGCGGGCCGTTGTGGTTGGGGTCGATCAAGTCGAACATGGGTCACACGCAGGCCGCCGCGGGTGTGGCGGGTGTGATCAAGATGGTGCAGGCCATGCGCCATGAAACGCTGCCCGCGACATTGCATGTCGATGAGCCCAGCCCGCATGTGGATTGGTCGGCGGGTGCGGTGTCGTTGCTGACCGAGGCCCAGCCCTGGGGTGCGCAGCGCCCGCGCCGGGCGGGGGTGTCGTCGTTTGGCATCAGCGGCACCAACGCCCACGTCATCATCGAGGCTGTCCCATCTGAGGCCCTTCCGAGCCCTGTTCAGGTCACCGAGCGCCCCGAGGTGCCGGTCCTCCCGTGGGTGGTGTCGGCGAAATCGCCGTCGGCGTTGAGGTCTCAGGCCGCCCGGCTGGCGACCCATCTGCGCGCCCACCCGGATCTGGACGCCGTCGATGTGGGCTGGACGCTGGCGGGCCGGTCGACCTTCGAACAGCGGGCCGTCATCGTCGCCGACGACCGTGACCGCCTGCTGGCCGGGCTGGACGAGCTGGCCGCAGACGAACTGGCCCAATCAATCATTCGCGGGACGGCGGCGCCCGGCGGCAAGACCGTGTTCGTCTTCCCCGGTCAGGGCTCCCAACTACTCGGCATGGGTAGGGGATTGCACGACGCGTACCCGATGTTCGCCGAGGCCTTCGACGCCGTCCTGGCCGAACTGGACCAGCACCTGCTGCGCCCCCTGCGCGACGTCATCTGGGGCAGCGACGAAAGCCTGCTGAACACCACCGAATTCGCGCAGCCGGCGCTGTTCGCGGTGGAAGTTGCGCTGTTCCGGCTGCTCGAATCCTGGGGCATACACCCCGACTTCGTGATGGGCCACTCGATCGGCGAGCTGTCCGCCGCCCACGCCGCCGGCGTCCTGTCGCTGAAGAACGCCGCCGTCCTCGTCGCCGCCCGCGGCCGATTCATGCAGGCGCTGCCTTCGGGCGGGGCGATGGTCGCCGTGCAGGCCACCGAAGACGAGGTGCGGCCGCTGCTCGTGTCCTCCGAACAAGACAGCGTGGGCATCGCTGCCGTCAACGGGCCTGCCTCCGTGGTGATTTCGGGAACGCAAGGCGCGGTGACCGCGATCGCGGACCAGCTCCGCGCCGAGGGCCGCCGCGTCCATCAACTCGCCGTCTCGCACGCTTTCCACTCCCCGTTGATGGACGCCATGATCGACGAATTCGGCACCGTGGCGGCGGGACTGACCATCGGCAAGCCGACCATCCCGATCGTGTCCAACGTGACCGGCGGGCTGGCCACCGATGACTTCGGAACCGCGGCGTACTGGAAGCGGCACGTCCGCGAGGCGGTGCGATTCGCCGACAGCGTCCGATTCGTCCATGCGGCCGGCGGCAACCGATTCCTCGAAGTCGGGCCGAGCAGCGGTCTGACGGCGTCGATCGAGGAAACGCTGGCCGACAACCCGGTGACGGAGATTTTTGCGATGTCCGCGCTCCGCAAGGACCGGCCGGAGCCGACGGCCCTTGTCAACGCCGTCGCGCACGGGTTCGTCGCCGGCATGGCGGTGGACTGGCGCGGCGCCATCGGCACGGCGAATCTCGTCGAACTGCCCACGTATGCCTTTGACCGGCGGCGCTTTTGGCTCTCGCGCGACGACGCCCCCGCCGATGCCGCGGGCCTGGGCCTGGCCCCCGGCGAACACGCCCTGCTGGGCGCGGTGGTCGAACTGCCGGCGTCGGGTGGGGTGGTGTTGACCGGTCGGTTGTCGCCGGGTACGCAAGGCTGGCTGGCCGATCATGCCGTCGGCGGTGTCGTGCTGTTCCCGGGTGCGGGATTCGTCGAGTTGGCCATCCGCGCCGGCGACGAGGTGGGCTGCGGAATCCTCGACGAGTTGAATCTGGCCGCGCCGCTGGTGCTCCCGGCCGGCGGCTCCGTCGCGGTTCAGGTCGTGGTCGGTGGCCCGGACGACTCGGGTGCGCGCGCGGTATCGGTGTTCTCACGCGCCGAAGCGGGCTCGGGCTGGTCGTTGCACGCCGAAGGCGTGCTGCGCGCGGGGTCGGTGGAGCCGGGCGCGGACCTGTCCGCGTGGCCGCCCGCGGGTGCGGTCCCGGTGGAGGTCGGCGACGGGTACGAGCAACTGGCCGAGCGTGGTTACGGGTACGGGCCCGCGTTCCGTGGCCTGACCTCGATGTGGCGCCGTGGCGACGAAATTTTCGCCGAAGTGACCCTGCCGTCCGACGCCGGGGTGTCGGTGAGCGGGTTCGGGGTCCACCCGGTGCTGCTGGACGCGGCGCTGCACGCGGTCATCTTGTCGTCCGAGAGTGACGAGCTCGCCCCGGGTTCGATACTGGTGCCGTTCTCCTGGCAGCAGGTGTCGTTGCACGCCGCGGGGGCGGCGGCGGTGCGCGCCCGGATCATGCCCGTGGGCGCCTCGGCGGTATCGATCGAACTGGCCGATGGGCTCGGACTGCCGGTGCTCTCGGTGGCATCGATGGTGGCCCGTCCGGTGACCGATCAGCAGCTCCTGGCCGCGGTGTCTAACTCGGGACCGGACCGGCTCTTCGAGCTGATTTGGTCCGCTCAGCCGACATCGACGGTGCAGCCGGTGTCGGTAAGCGCTTGGGGTGCACCGGAATCCGCGGAATCCGACAACGGCGAGGCCGGACAATCCGTGGTGCTGTTCGAATCGGAGCCGGTGTCGGGCGACGTGATCACCGAGGTGTACGCGGCGACGCGAGCGGTGCTGCCGGTGCTGCAGTCCTGGTTGTCCCGCGACGTCGCCGGGACGCTGGTGGTGGCGACCCGGGGTGCGATGACGTTGCCCGGGGAGGACGTCACCGATTTGGCCGGCGCGGCGGTGTGGGGCCTGGTGCGGTCGGCGCAGACCGAACACCCCGGCCGCATCGTGCTCGTCGACACGGACGCGCCGCTGGATCCCGACGCGATCGCCGCCGTGTTGGCGGTCGGCGAGCCACAGGCGTTGCGGCGCAACGGGATGGTCTACACCGCGCGGGTGCTCGGCAGCCGCGCGGTCGGCGGCCTGCTGACGCCGCCCGAGCAGGGCCCGTGGCGGTTGGGCATGAGCAGCTACGGCACGATCGAGAACCTGCGGATAGAGCGGATTCCGGACGCCGACGCGCCGCTGGGACCCGGGCAGGTGCGGGTGGCGCTGTCGGCCATCGCCGCCAACTTCCGTGACGTCATGATCGCGTTGGGCCTCTATCCCGACCCGGACGCGATCATGGGCATCGAGGCCGCCGGCGTGATCACCGAAACCGCCTCGCAGGACGGGCGTTTCGAGGTCGGCGACCGCGTCATGGGGCTGTTCCCGGACGGCACCGGAACGATCGCCAAAACCGACGAACGACTGCTTGTCAAGGTGCCGGCGGGATGGTCACACACCGCCGCGGCGACTGCTTCGGTGGTGTTCGCCACGGCGCGCTACGCCCTGGTGGATCTGGCCGCCGCGAAGCCCGGTCAGCGGGTGCTGGTGCACGCCGCCGCCGGCGGGGTGGGAATGGCCGCGGTCCAGCTGGCCCGCCAGATCGGGCTGGAAGTGTTCGCGACGGCAAGCCGTGGCAAGTGGGACACGCTGCGGGCCATGGGGTTCGACGATGACCACATCGGCGATTCGCGCAGCCTTGAGTTCGAGGAGAAGTTCCGCGCGGTCACCGGCAGGACCGGCACGGCCGGGATGGATATCGTGCTCGACTCGCTGTCCGGCGAATTCGTGGACGCCTCCCTGCGGCTGGTCGCGCCCGGCGGGGTGTTCCTGGAGATGGGCAAGACCGACATCCGCGACCCCGAGGTCGTCGCGCGCGACCACTCCGGGGTGCGTTACCGCGCCTTCGATCTCTTCGAAGCCGGACCGGACCGCATCGCCCAGATGCTCGACGAGCTGGCCGCCATGTTCGCCGAAGACGTGCTGAGGCCGCTGCCGGTGACCCGATTCGACGTGCGCCGTGCGCCCGCCGCACTGCGCTATCTGAGCCAGGCCCGCCACGTCGGCAAGGTCGTCATGACCATGCCGGACGCGTGGACGGCGGGCACCGTGTTGATCACCGGCGCCACCGGGATGGCCGGTTCGGCGGTCGCGCGGCACGTCGTGACCCGTCACGGCGCGCGGAACGTGGTGTTGGTCAGCCGGCGCGGTCTTGATGCGCCGGGGGCGGCGGAGCTGGTGGCCGAGCTGAGGGCGGCCGGCGCGCACGCCGAGGCGGTGGCCTGCGATGCCGCCGACCGCGAGGCCTTGGCCAAGGTGATCGCCGACATCCCGATGCAACGCCCGCTGACCGGGGTGATCCATGCCGCCGGCGTCTTGGACGACGCGGTGGTGACGTCGCTGAATCCCGAGCGGATGGCTGCGGTGCTGCGTTCCAAGGTCGATGCGGCATGGAACTTGCACGAGTTGACCCGCGACCTGGATGTGTCGGCCTTCGTGATGTTTTCGTCGATCGCCGGCCTGGCGGGCGCCTCGGGTCAGGCCAACTACGCCGCCGGCAACTCGTTCCTGGACGGGTTGGCCGCGCATCGACGCGCCCACGGCCTGCCGGCGATCTCGCTGGGCTGGGGGCTGTGGGATCAGGCCAGCGCCATGACCGGCGGGCTGGGCGCCGCCGACCTCGCCCGGTTCGGCCGGGACGGGATCGTCGCGATGTCCTCGGAGCAGGCGCTGGAGCTGATGGACACCGCGCTCATCGTCGACGAGCCGTTCATGCTGCCCGCCCACATCGACCTCGCGGCGCTGCGGGTCAAGTTCGACTCGGGCACGCTGCCGCCCATGTTCGTCGATCTGATCAACGCGCCGACGCGGCGCCAGGTCGACGACTCGCTGGCCGCCGCCAAGTCGAAATCCGCTCTGCTGCAACGCCTCGAGGGGCTCCCCGAGGACGAGCAGCAGGCGATCCTGCTGGACTTGGTGCGTTCGCACATCGCCACCGTGCTCGGCAGCTCCAGCCCGGAGGCGATCCACCCGGACCGGGCGTTCCAGGAGCTTGGCTTCGACTCCCTGACCGCAGTCGAGATGCGCAACCGCCTCAAAGCCGCGACCGGGCTGGCGCTTTCACCCACGCTTATCTTCGACTATCCGAACTCGGCGGCGCTGGCGGGCTACATGCACCGAGAACTCGTGGGGGCGTCGGAACAAACCCCGGGGGGCGCGGCGCCGGGCGAAGCCGAGATCCAGCGCGTCGTCGGGTCGATTCCGGTCAAGCGGCTCCGACAGGCCGGCGTGTTGGAACTGCTGCTGGCGCTGGCCGACGAATCCAACGGCAACGCGCAGTCCGCGGCGCCGGCGACCACCGAAAAGGACATCGCCGACATGGACCTCGATGACCTGGTCAACGCGGCGCTGCTGGACGACGACGACTAGCCACCTATGACCACCAAAGGCATTCAGTGAGAATTGCTGTCACCGGGGCCAGCGGAGTGCTCGGCCGCGGACTCGCCATGCGGCTGCTCACCCAGGGCCACGATGTCGTCGGCCTTGCCCGCCACCGCCCCGAAAGCTGGCCGAGCGCAGCCGACTTCGTCGACGCCGACATCCGTGATGCCGCCGCGGTCAAGCGCGCCCTGGCGGGCGCGGAAGTGGTTGCGCACTGCGCGTGGGCGAACACTCCCGGACCAGACGAACGGATCGGTCACGAGGTCAACATCGACGGCGCCCGCAACGTGCTCGACGCGATGGTCGAGACCGGGTCCAGAAGAATCGTTTTCGCGTCTTCGGCACACGTCTACGGCGGCGGCGGTGCGCCCAAGGCCGAACACGAGGCCTTGACCCCGGTCACCGTCGATGGCCAACTCAATGCCCAGGTCGAACGCATGGTCGCGGAAGCGGGCACGGAATGGGTCGTGATCCGCTCCGCGCTGATCCTCGGCCGAAGCGTCGACAATTGGGTGCGCCGGATGCTGGCGCTACCGGTGTTTCCCGCCCGGTCCAGCGATCCCCGCATGCAAGTCGTCCATCTCGACGACGCGCTTCGGCTGTTCAACCAGGCGATCGTGGACGGTGGAATCGACAGCGGCCCGGTCAATCTCGCCGCTGCCGGACAGGTGACCTTCCGGCAGATCGCCGCCGCTCTCGGGCGCCCGGTCGTGCGGCTGGGCTTCGAGCCGGGCGAACTGCAACGGGCGAAGGGCGCTCCACTCATGGATCTCTCGCGGTTGCGGCACGAGTGGGGATTCCGGCCCGCGTGGGAATCCGGCGAATGCATCGACGATTTCGCGCTGGCCGTGCGCGGCCGGGTCACCGTGGGCAAGCGGGTGATATCGCTGCCCTGGCGGCTGGCCACCATCCAGGACCTACCCTCGGTCGACGCGCCGAGCGACGACGGCGTCAAGCCGAATTTGGCGGGCGCAGCGGGGGATAACGGGGAATTCGACACACCGATCGACCCGCGCTTTCCGACGTTTTTGGCCACGAACCTGTCGGAGGCACTACCCGGCCCGTTCTCGCCGGCGTCGGCGTCGGCGACGGTCCGGGGACTGCGGGCCAGCGCGGTGTGCGTCGCCGAGCGGTTGCGCCCGGGGGGCACGATCCAGCGCGAAATCGCGATGCGCATGGTCGCGGTGTTCGCCCACCGCCTGTACGGCGCGATCACGACCGCGCACTTCATGGCCGAGACGGTGCCTTTCGTGAAGCCCACGACGGTGGTGAGCAACAGTGGATTCTTCGGCCCCAGCATGGCCGCCTTGCCGATCTTCGGTGAGGAACATCCGCACTCCGACACCGATCGAATCCGCAAGCGACTGCGCACCGTCCGCAACATCGGGGTATTCGGCGTCAACCTGATCGGCCTGTCGGCCGGCGCGCCCGCCGACACCCGCGAATTCGTTGCCGACGTCGATCGCCTGGAACGCCTGACCGAAGGGGACCTCGCCGGAATCGACGATCGCCGGCTGCTGAGCCTGATCTTTCTGGCGCGGGACCAGGTGGTGCACGGCTGGGTGCTGGCCGCCGGCTCATTCCTGCTGTGCGCGGCGTTCAACGTGCTGCTGCGTGGTCTGTGCGGGCGGGACGTCGCCGCCCCCGGTGGGCCCGAATTGGTCAGCGCGCGTTCGGTCGAGGCGATGCAGCGGTTGGTGGTTGCCGCGCAGCGCGATCCGAAAGTGACGGCGCTGCTGGCTGAACCAGGGGACCGGCTGGACAAGCTGGCCGTCGAGGCTCCGGAATTCCATGCCGCGCTGCTGGCCGAGCTGGCGCTCATCGGCCACCGTGGGCCCGCCGAGCTCGAGATGCTGTCAACCAGCTACGCCGACGACCCCGAGCTGCTGGTCCGGATGGTGACCAGGGCGATGAGCGCGCCGTCGGCGCAGCAACCCCAGCGCCCCCAGATTCCGTTGCACGCCAAGCCAATTGCGGTGCTGGCCACCCAGCAACTGCGCGACCGTGAGGTCCGCCGCGACAAGGTGGTGCGGGCCAACTGGGTTCTGCGCACGCTGCTGCGCGAGTACGGGCGCAGGGCGGTCGAGTCGGGCGTCTTCGAAGCCGCCGATGATGTCTTCTATCTGCTCGTCGACGAACTGGATGCCCTGCCGGCGGACGTGGGCGCGCTGGTGGCCCGGCGCCGGGCCGAGCAACGCCGGCTGGTCGCGGTGGCGCCGCCGACGGTGTTCAGCGGAAGCTGGCAGCCAACCGCGCCCTCGTCGCCCGCCCTGGCCGGCGGGGACATCCTGCGCGGGGTCGGGGTGTGCGGCGGGCGGGTGCGCGGCCGGGTACGCATCGTGCGCCCCGACACCATCGACGACTTGCAGCCCGGCGAGATCCTCGTCGCCGAGGTCACCGACGTCGGATACACGGCGGCGTTCTGTTACGCCGCCGCCGTCGTGACCGAACTGGGCGGCCCGATGTCCCACGCCGCGGTGGTGGCCCGCGAATTCGGCTTCCCCTGTGTTGTCGACGTTCAGGGGGCGACCAAGTCGTTGCCGCCGGGTGCCCTGGTCGAGGTCGACGGCGCGACGGGCGAAATCCACGTCCTGGAGCTGGCCGCGGACGACGCGCTGAGCTAGTCGAATTCCATCTCCAGACCGACCGGCCCGCTCAGCCCCAGCATCGGCTTCCACTGCGCCGTCGCCACGCGCCGCGGGTTGGTCATGCGCCGGGCGAGGACTTTGAGCGCTCCGGCGAGTTCCGTTCGGGCGAGGTTCGCGCCCAGGCAATAGTGGGCACCGCCGCCGAACGTCAGAATGGGCGGCGGGTCCTCGCGGGTGATGTCGAACCGGCCCGGGTGCGCATAGACCTCCGGATCGCAGTTGGCGGCAAAGGTATTCACTGAAATGAAGGTGCCGGCCGGAAAGGTGTAATCGGCGAATGTGACGTCGTCGAGGACGGTGCGCAGGGTGGTGCAGACCGCGGGCGAATGGCGCATGCATTCCTCGACGGCCGGCATCGCGAGGTTGGGATCTTGGCGGAGCATCGCCAGTTGCTCGGGGTGATCGCACAGCGCGTGCATGCACGCGGCCAGCTGATTGCGGGTGGTGTCGGTGCCGGCGGACAGGATGCTGAACGCCAGCATGCGCATCTCCGCGTTGCTCAGCCGGTCGCCGTCGTCCTGCGCGCGGATCAGTTCGGAGATCAAGTCGTCGGTCAACCGGCTCCGCCGTTCGGCGATCATGTCGTCGATGTAGGCGTCGAACTCGTCCCACGCCCGCATCACGATGTGCTGCTCGTTCGCCAGGTCGGAGTCGAACCGCACGATCTTGAAAATGTCTTCCGCCCATAGGGAAAACTGCTCCCAGTCCTCGGGTGGTGCGCCCAACAACGCGCAGATGATCGGGATCGGGTAGGGCCGGGCGATGTCGGCGACGAAGTCGCAGCGGCCGGCCCCGGCGACCTGATCGATCAAATGGTTGATCACCGTGTCGATGGTGTCTTCCATGCGCGCGGACGCCCGCGGGGTGAATGCCTTGGAGACCAGACCGCGCAGGCGCCGATGTTCCTCGCCTTCCATGCCGAGGATGGTGCCCAGCACCCGGTCATAGAGCGGGCCGGAGGTTATCCCGCGAGCCGTCATGTGCATGCCGGGCGGGAAGACGAACCGGGGATCGCGAAGTATCCCTCGGGCGAGTTCGTAGCCGAGCACCTCGGGTCCCAGCGGCCCGAGGGCGATCGGAGATCGCTTGCGCGCCTCGTGGATCCGCGGGGCGACCTGGTGCACGGTGTCGGTGATGTCGTAGTGCAGTGTAGGCAGGCCTGCGTCGAAGACGCTGGGTGCTGTGGTGTCGACGGTCATGATGTCTCCTTGGCCGAAATCAACTCGGTTGGTAGCGCTTCGGTAGTACCTCGATAGGCGCCGAAATGGCCTCGCCCGGGGCTAACTCACCGGAGTCGGGCAAATCCGGTATCAACCTGGCCGTCGACGTGTCGGTTATCGCCGCGAAGGTGTCCCGCACCTTCTCGATGGTGAGATCGGCGTCGTATATACCCGTCGTCTGACCGAACACCCGGATGCCCACGTTTCCCCCACCCGCCTCGAGGTTGGCTCCGGATACCGGGCAACTCTCGTGAACCAGGAACGCCACCGCGGGTGACACCAGGCCGGTCGGAAAGTGATCCTCCATCAGCCTGGTGAAGGCGGACGGGTTGTTGAAATGGCGCACGGCGGTGGTGTTGGCGGCCGGCCCCAACGCATTGACCTTGATGCCCATCGGTGCCCCTTCGACGGCGAGACCGCGTGTCAGCCCGAAGATTCCGCCCTTTGCCGCACCGTAGATGGAAAGATTCTCCAGTCCGAACATCGCCCCGGAGGTGGTGTTCACAATGCGGCCGTAACCCTCATCGCGCATGTGGGGCCACGCCGCCCGGCACATCCACACGGTCCCCATCAGGTGCACGTCGATGACATTGCGAATGTCGGCGTCGGAGATCTCGTCGAAGTGCGCCATGAAGCAGACACCGGCATTGTTCACCAGGATGTCAACGCGGCCCCACACGTCCAGCGCGGTCTGGACGACCCGGCGCGCGCCGTCCTCGTCGGCGACGCTGTGCAGGTCGGCAACCGCCTCACCACCGGCCGCGCAGATCTCGTCGGCCACCTGTTCTGCGTTGGCCCGCAGGATGTTTCGGCCGTCGGGCCCGACGCCGAGGTCGTTGACGACGACCTTGGCCCCTCGCTGGGCGAGCAGCTTGGCGTGCGAGCGCCCCAGGCTCGGCTCCTGGCCGCCGGCCCCGGTGACGATCGCCACCCTCCCGTCGAACCGAAGCTCGGTCATGACCTCTCCGTGGCGAGGATCCGCAACGGCAATCGCGGCAGGGTGCACGTCGGGGACGGCCACGTGTTCCAGGGTCCCGGTGACAGCTTGAAATGGGCTATCCTCCTTGACCACTCGGTCACGACGCCGCGGTCGAGAGCCATGGGCAGATCGTCCAAGTCGAGCTCGCAAATTCCGTTCGGCTCACGATGTTGGGCCATGCCGTCTCCAATCACGGAATGTTGGTCGCCAGGAATGTCAGTGGCAGTCCCAGGATCGACACGTCGTTTTCGTCGAGAAAGGTGCCCTCGCCCTCCATGCGTTGCCGGAAACGCGTTGTCGCACCGTAGCGCTCGGCGACGGCGTCGGCCCTGGAAGCTTCCGGGACCCCGATGACCACGGTGAACACGCCGTCTCCGTGGCGCTCGATGAACTCGGTCACCGAAACGGCGACCTCCCCGGTCGACCCCGGGATCGGGCTGATCAGCTCGATGCCCCGATTCCAGTCGAGGTGAATGTCCAGGCCGAGCTCGGCCAGCTGCAGCGGCTCGAAGACGAACCCCAGATCGCTGAACATCTGGGTCACGGCCGCATGTCGTTCCGGTGCCACGGCGAACACGACGTGATGGAGCGAGGGTTCTTGTGTTGTCGTCATGTCGTCAGGACTCCGCGGGGAAGTAGCAGGGGGAGGTCGTTGTAGGTGACGATGCCGGGAGGCGCGGCGACGACGGCGGGTATCGCGGTGATCGCCGGCACGGCGGTGATGGTGAGGCCCAACATGATGTAGTCGTCCAAGGTCGTGCCCTCGAAGTCCGGCGGTGGCAGGAAGCTCAGCGTGGTCTTGATCGTCGGTCGGCCCTGCACCTCGACGGTGTAGCCCATGTCCAGTGGCCAATCCGGTTCCAGCGCTTGTCCCTTCCGCCATTGCCCGCCGATCTCGATGACCTCTCGACCGGCAACAATCCCTTTCCAGCGAACGTGAATGCCCGCCACGCAGCCCGCCGCGATGTTCCAGTCCCCTGGCAGGTGCAGATCCTCGGTGGTCTGGGCGTACTCGGCTTCACAACGGACCTCGTCGAGCTCGACGCCGAGGGCGTCGGCGAGCAGCAACACGCCGTCGCGGAAGATGCCGGATCCTTTCTCGGTGACAGCCGGCAGGTCCGGACGGTCGATGGGATAGCCGAAGCCCATAGGGATTTCGGTCGCCGGCGAGTTGTAGATCGTGGTATCAAAGGACTCCAGCACCGACACCTTGTCCACCCGCTCCGAGAGTCCCGCCGACACGATGGTGAACAGTTGGACGAAGCCGGGGTTGATGCCGGTGCCGAAGATGCTCGATCCGCCCGCCTGGCAGGCCTGGGCGATGCGCTCGCGTCCCGCGCCGAGAAAGTGGCCGGTGATGAACTCGGCGGTGCCCACCACATTGATGCCGGCCTCGAGGATGCGGACCAGCTCGTCGACGTCGGCGAACATCGGGTTGTAGACCACGCAGTCCGGCTTGAGCGCGAGCAGCGCCTCGATGTCGTTGGTCGCCTTGATATTCAGTGGCTCGATCCCGCACAGCTCGCCGACGTCGCGCCCTGCCTTCTCCGGCGAGAAGGCATAGCATCCGACCAGCTCCAGCGTCGCGTTCGCGGCAATCGCCCGGACGGAGCTCTTGCCGACGTTACCGGTCGTCCATTGGACGACCCGATAGGTCACCGGGCCGGCCCCGTCATGGGTGCGTCGGCGCCGGCGCTTGGCGGGCGAGTCGTTCGTCGTGGATCTTGACGAGTTCGCGGAACCCCAGCCGGTGGTACTTCGGTATCGGTTGGATGCCCCAGACGTCCTGCGCGGTGGCTTTGCCCTCGGCGCCCTCCGGGGGCCCGAACGGCGGGTAGGGGTACTTGCACTCCAAGGTGTCGTTGGAGTACCGGATCTTAAGCAGCTCACTGCAGATTTGGGTGAGGCTCAGCGTCGGGTACCCGTAGTAGATCGCCATGAACGGCAGCGTGAAGGCACCCTCGATCACCAGCGCTACCAGGCACACCAACACGGCGCGCTTGATCCAGGTGTGCATGCGCGCGTAGTACGGCGTCGTCCCGGGCTCGAGATCGGCGGCCGGGTCCTTGTCTTCGGTGGGGGACGGTACGGACGGACTAGTCATGGCACTGCTCCTTTTAGTCGGAGAAGATTTCGCGATTGACGGTGTGCAGGTACGGGATCGCGAGGAACGGGGTGATGTAGAAGATGTCGTAGAGCCACCAGCCGATGACCGGGAACACGACACCGGCGTAGCGCACGTCGGCGAACATGGTCATGTTGAAGACGTAGGCCGACCAGATCACCACCCCCATCCAGCAGGTGACGACCATCCACTGATGGCCCCAGCGCTTCATCTGCAAAAACCCGATCGCCGCCGCCACCCGCATCGAGAACACGGTGAGGATCAGGCCTGCCACGTAGGCCTTTTCGCCCGGGCCCGCCGCGCCGCCGATCCACAGCTCGTTGTAATGCCAGAAGTAGCCGGCGTCGAACATGTTGCCCCACCCGACCATCAGCACCCTGTTGATCAACGTGTGGTTGGCGACCAGGTCAAGAGCCCAGCCCAGACTGTTGAGCATCCCGTCGATCAGGACGAGATAGCCGATGAGGGTCACGATCATGGGCCGAACCGATAGCCCGGCGCGCAGGGCCTGGCGCTGCAGCCATACCCCGCGCATGAAGATGGGAAATCCGATCAGGCCCGGCGCCCACATGCCCATCAGGGCGGCGCCGACGATCATCCACTTGTCGGCGTGGCGCTGGGCCTGGCGTGATTCGTCGTGGTGATCATCGAGGCTGCGCGACGCGTCGGCGCGGTCGGGCGTGCCTCCCGAATTCCGTTTCAGCAGCGGTACATTCACAGATCCCACCAGCCCCGCGCGAACGACATGTAGAGCTGGACTCCGAACATCGCGAGCAGATAGCCGTAGATGAAGATCTGGAAGATGATGAGCGCCCTTTTGCGCTTCTCCTCCTGTCGGTCCATGCCGGTTGCTCCTTTCCCTAGGGCGAACTGGTCGAGGTGGCCAGGCTGGCTGCCGCGACTTCACGCAGACCGTCGGTGACCGCGCCGTCGGTGCTCAGCGGCGCGAGTATGCACGCGTCGGCGGCGTCCAATTCGGTTGCGCCGGCGGCGATCAGCTGGGCGGCGGTGACCAGCACCCTGGTCGACGGCGGTTCGAAGTGGAAGGCTTCGTCGGCGGTGCGGATCGCGACCGCGCACCCGACCAGCCGCTGGGCGGTGGCAAGGGGGATTCCGGATTCGGCGACGATCACGTCGGCCTCGCGGTCGGGCGGCAGATAATGCATCGCCAGCGTGACGAACCGTTGGCGGAACGAGGGTTTGAGCTCCTTGAGTGAGCTGCGATAGGCCGGGTTGTACGAACACACCAGCATGAACTCTTCGGGGGCTTTCACCACCTCGCCGGCGCGGTCCAGGTACAACGACCGTCGGTGATCGGTGAGGGAATGCAGGATCGCCAAGGAGTCGTGGCGGGCCTCGACGACTTCGTCGAGGTAGCAGATCGCGCCGGCTTTGACGGCCCGGGTGAGCGGGCCGTCGGTCCAGACGACGTCGCCGCCGGTCACCATGAAGCGCCCGACGAGGTCGGAGCTGGTGAGGTCGTCGTGGCAACTGATCGTGACTACCGGTCGCTGCAGCAGCGAGCCCATGTGTTCGACGAACCGGGTTTTGCCGCACCCGGTCGGGCCGGTCAGCATCACCGGCAGACGCCGCGCAAAGGCCTGTTCGAACAGCTGAACTTCGTTGCCGTTGGCGAAATATGTGTCGGTGGTCATCTCTTCCTCAATCGGTCGGCATTCACGCTGCGACCAGTTCGCGATGGACATGGGCCAATACCCGGGGTAATTCCTCGATGCGCCGGATCCGTTGCGACCGGCGCGGCCCGAACACCTCCGGGAGGGGGTCGACCCGGGTCGGCCCGACGCCCACGTAATACATCGACACCCCGGCCTCGTTGGCCTCCTGGACGGCGTGCGCGGCATCGGCCCAGGCGTAACGGCCCTCGTAGCCTTCGTCGGAGATCAGCCCGTCCCCGATGATGATCAGCAGGCGCCGCTCGGAGGCCTGGGCCAGCAGGCGGCTGGTCAAATGGCGCAGCGGCGCACCGAGTCTGGTGTAGCCGCGGGTGGACAGGCCCAGCCCGCTCGGCGGCACGAACCGGCGGTCTTCGAAGTCCTTCAGGCACCGCACCTCGACCCGGTGCCGGGTGTTGCCGGTGAACACGAAAACGCCATGGCGTTCGCGCGCCAGCGTCATGGCACGCGAAAGCGCGTCGGCACAGGCCAATTCGAGCTGGAACACGCGGCCCCCGTGTACCCCCAGCGACGAGCTGCCGTCGAGCAGCAGCGCCGTGGTGACGTCGCGGCTGCTGGGCAGCAGGTCGCGAAACACCCTCGGCTCCTTGGCCTCGCCCGTCGTCAGGTCGATGTAGTGGCTGACGTATTGGTCGACGTCGAGGTCCGAGCCGTCTTCGAGGCGGCTGGTCATTGCACGGTGGGTGTGTTCTTCGAACCACTTGCGGACGTCGACGGCCACCGGCACCGGACGGCGCAGGCGCCGGCCGTCGGCGTGCTCGACGACAGCGACGTGGTCGTGCATGAATCGCTGTGTCCACATGTTCCACTCGGGATAGGGAATCCCGGGCCGGTGTTGGGGTGTGACGTCGAGATCGTTGTCCTGCGGCCGGCTCGGCGGCGGCAGGTTCGGGTTGCGGACGCCCCCGTCACCGCCGACCGGAACCGAGTATGGCCGCGGAAGACGCTTCTGCGTCGTGGTCCACGGCATCCTCCCGAAGCTGCGTCGCAGCTTATCGGTCAATCCCTGCGGCGCCGTGTAGGCCAGCGGCAAAGCACCCAGCAGCGCAGGGACCGCCAATTCCCGCCCGGTGGCCGCCAATCCGGTTGCCCTGTCGAGCATCTGGACGCCGTCCATGTCCGCGGCTTCGGGGTGGATGTCGGGGAGTAGCCGTTGGACCTCGGGAACCAGGCCGGGCCACCGCGACGCGATCCAGCCGAGGGCGACGCCGCCTTCGACGAGCGTGAGCGCGCGCAGTTCGCGCGCGGATAGCTCGTTCAGCCGAAATTCGGTGACGCGTTCCTTGGATGGCGAGCATTGCAGGGCCACCCCGCAGGTCAGGGTTCTGCGTGTCCAGTCGGAGGGGGCGGGATAGGGGATGTGGACGAACGTGAGCGCCGCGTTCAATCCGAAGCCCCGCCGCTCGCCGGTGACGAGCCGCACGCCTTCGCGGCGCTGCTCGCTCAGCGCGACCGCCGTCACGGCGCAACTGCGTTCCAGCGCCATCGCATGGCCGTCGGAATGCTCAGTCATCGGCCCAATCCCGCGCTCCCCGGACCCGGCTCAGAACGTGCCGATGTTGGAGAACAGCCAGTACCAGAACCAGATGATCAGTCCGGTGCCGCCCCACGCGGCGACGTAACGAAGGATTTCCCATAGATAGCCCATGATGTGACTTCCTCGGTGGCGTAGTGGTTTTCGGGTCGCGCATTTCAGTCGGAGAAGAGTTCGCGGTTGACGGTGTGCAGATAGGGGATGGCCAAAAACGGGGTGATGTAGAAGATGTCGTAGAGCCACCAGCCGACGACCGGGAGCACGACGCCGGCAAAACGCACGTCGGCGAACATCGTCATGTTGAACACGTAGGTGATCCAAATGACCACGCCCATCCAGCAGGTGATGACCATCCACTGGTGGCCCCACCGCTTCATCTGCAGAAAGCCGATGGCGGCGGCGATCCGCATGGTGAAGACGGTCAGGATCAACCCGACCTCCAGGGCCTTCTCGCCGGGCCCCGCCGCGCCGCCGACCCACAGCTCGTTGTAGTGCCAGAAGTAGCCGGCGTCGAACATGTTGCCCCACCCGTTGAGCAGCACGCGCGCCAGAATGGTGTGGTTCGCCACCAGATCAAGCGCCCACCCGACGGTGTTGATGGCGGCGTCGATGATGACGAGATAGCCGAGCAGGGTGACCAGCATCGGCCGGACCGAGAGGCCGTCGCGTTGCGCCCGGCGCAGCAGCCGCACTCCCCAGAGGAACAGCGGCAGCCCGAAAATACCCAGGGCCGCCGTGCCGATCAGGAGGCTGCCGGAGATAAGCCATTTGTCGGCCCGGCGCTGCGCGAGCTGTGAGCGTTCCATGTGCTCGTCGATGGCCAGACCCGGCGGCGCGGCAGAGCCGGGCGATCGCGTGGCTGCACCTATCCCGGCGTCGCGCTGATGCAGCTTCGGCAAATTCACGAACCCTCCCCGCCATCGACACTGATTGGACCGGCGAGTGCACTATAACAGGCTGACTGCAGTCAGCAGAAGACGCCCACCGAGTCGACGGCGAACAGTCAGCGAGATTCGCTCCACTTCCCGCGGTTAGTGCGTGCCACAGGGCTAATGCGGAGTTCACGCGGCTTGTCCACGCCCACCAGCGGAGCGACAGTACTGACGAAAGTCAGCTGGCATTCGTTGACACGCCCGTTGCCAGACGCCTACGCTCAGCGAGCGCTCAGGCATTCTGGCCATGCAAAGGAGTAGCGATGACGCTCAAGTCGCCGGCCGAGAAGAAATATCGTGTAATCCAATGGGGCGTCGGCAATGTCGGGACGATCGCGCTGCGTCATTTCGTGCACAACCCTGCCTACGAACTGGTCGGCGTCCTGTGCAATCGACCGGAGAAAGTCGGCAAGGACGCCGGTGAGCTCTGCGGCAAACCGCCGACCGGCGTGCGGGCGACCACCGACAAGGATGCCATCGAGGCGCTCGACGCCGATTGCGTGTTCTATGCGCCGCTATGGTCCGACCCCGACGAGGTGTGCCGCCTACTGCGCGGCGGCAAGAATGTCGTCGCATCGGGTGGGGCGTGGTGGTATCGGACCGAGCACAGTCAGGCGGACATCGACAAGATCGACGCCGCGTGCCACGAGGGCGGCACGTCGTTTCATGCGGGTGGTGTCAACCCCGGGTTCGCCGGAGACCTGCTCGTCCTGACGCTGGCCCGAATCATCAGTCAGATCGACACCATTCACATCTACGAGGTGGTGAATTTCGGGCGCGACACCCTGAAGTACCTGTTCGAAATGGGGATGGGCAGCGACCCGGCCGGGTTCGAAGACGGCCCGAATCTGCTCGGACAGGCATGGCCGTTGTTCGCCCAATCGATGGCGATGGTCGTCGAGGGACTGGGCAAAACAGTCGAGAGATACACGACCGAGGTGGAGCTCGGGACTGCCACCCGCGACATCCCCTTCGAGGGAGGGGAGACCAGCGACATGCCGGGCTTCAAGGGCGTGATCAAAAAGGGGACTGTCGCTCGCCAGCACCACAAGTGGACGGCGTGGGTGGACGGCAAACCCCTCATCGTCTTTCACGAGATCTACACGATGGACACCTTCGACGCCATTGCACCGCAGGAGGATTGGCCCCAGCACTACCACTACCGCATTGTGATCGAGGGTGATTCCTCCACCGAGCTGATCCTGCAGGGCGCGCAGGACCCCAACGGCGGCTACGCGCTGCCCGGATACACCTGGACCGCGATGGGCCCCGCGAACGCCATACCCGCGGTCTGCGACGCTCCGCCGGGGTTCATGTCCCACAAGGAACTCGGCCTGATGCCGCTGCGCGGCGTCATACGCCCCTAGCGGCGGGTCAGGGTTTCAAACTTCGCAACGTCCTCGCGACGTAGTCTTCCAGCAGCGCATGGCCGGTCGGCCAGTGGTTGGTGGTGATCAACAGCGCGTAGAGACCCAGCAAGAAGAACACCGCACTGTTCATGGGATTGACGTGCGGATCCGTGTCACCGCGTTCCTGCGCCTGCGCGATTTCCTGGGCGACCAGGACGATCAACGGGTGATCCCTGCCGTCCTCGGTCTGCGGGCGGGTCTGGGAGAAGTGCAGCGCGAGAAAGTCATTGAAGAGCCGATCGCCCAGCCGCCGTTCGAGCCCGACCACCAGGCGGACCGCCTCATTCAACGCGGAAGCGAGATCGTGCTTGGACTTCAGGAATTGGGCGAACTGCTTGGCTATGCGATCCTCTTCGCGGCGCTCGAGCTCCAGCAGCACATGCTCCTTGGTGGGGAAGTGGAAGAAGAACGTCCCGTGCGCCACGCCCGCGGCGGCCACGATGGCACTGACGTCCGCCTCGGCCATGCCGGCCCGGGCGAACTCCGCGATCGCGGCCCCCATCAAACGCTCCCTCGTCTGCAGACGCTTTGCTTCTCGGGTCGACAGCCGATCCGTCACAGCCATGTGTTTCCTCACAGTTGACCCGACTCATGCGAGAGTTGCGGGGCTCAACGGCTCATTATGCCGTGTCCGCGCCAAAAACGCTTGCATAACTTGATCATTCTCAGACAATCAACGGTACCGCGAATGGGGGTCGGAATGATTCGTTGACTTTAGTCAGCCCAGTTCATAGATTAAACGGCGCACCCCACGCACGATCGAAGGAGCTCGGCATGGCGTTGGAACAGTTCCAGCTCGATGGGCAGGTCGCGATCGTGACGGGCGCCGGGAAGGGTGTCGGGGCGGGCATTGCCCGGGTGTTGGCGGAGGCCGGCGCCACGGTCGTCGGGACCGCGCGTACCGAGGCGGATATCGTTGGCACGATTGAGGGCATCGAGGCCTCGGGCGGCAAAGGGCTGGCGCTCGTCGCGGACGCGATGAGCCGCCCGGACGGCGAGCGCGTCGTGAACACGGCCATGGAACGCTTCGGGCGCATCGACATTCTCGTCAACAACGTCGGCGGCTCCACCTATGCGCGCTTTCTGGACATCACCGACGAAGACTTCCGGCACACCTTCGACTGGTGCGTGACATCCGCGTTCATCATGAGCCAGCTCGTCGCCCCGCACATGATCAGCGCGGGACGCGGATCCATCGTCAACATCTCGTCTGGTTCCGCCCGGTTCGGCATCCGCGCGTTGACGGCCTACTGCGTCGCGAAGGGGGGCCTCGAGGCGCTCACCCGCGCGATGGCACAGGAACTCGCGCCGAAGATCCGCGTCAACGCCATTGCGTTGGGATCGTTCGCCACCGACGGCTTGCGTGGCAGCCTGGACTTGATGCCCGGATCGCTGGAGAAAATGCAGGAGGCCACCCCGCTGCATCGGCTCGGTGACGTCGAGGATCTCGGGCGGCTCACGGTGTACCTGTGCACGCGCGACTGCTACGCGACGAACGCGATCTTCCACGTCGACGGCGGCATCGACTCGAACAACTCGCCGCTCCCAATCCCCGATTACTGACCTGGACCGCGACGCAACGCGCCATGATGGGTCATCGCTCACGGTCGGAAGGATGAGGGTAAGTGCGCAGAGTCATACAGTTTTCCACCGGGAATGTGGGCCGGCACTCGTTGCGGGCCATCATCGGCCGACCGGATCTGGAACTGGTCGGCGTGCACGCCGCCAGCGCCGACAAGATCGGCAAGGACGCGGCGCAGCTCTGCGGGCTGGACGAGCCGACCGGCATCATCGCCACCGACGATATCGACGCACTGCTCAATCTTGGCGCCGATTGCGTCGTCTACACGTCTCAGGGTGAGACGCGACCCATGGAAGCCATCGAACAGATGGCCAAGTTCCTCGCGGCGGGCATCAACGTCGTTGGCACATCGATGGTCTGGCTGGTGACACCCCGCCATGCCGACGATTGGTTGCGAGAGCCCTTGGAGCGCGCCTGCGCGGCAGGCAACGCCTCGCTCTACGTCAACGGCATCGACCCCGGCTTCTCCGGCGATACGCTGGTGCATTCGGCGGCCAGCCTGACCACGCGGATCTCGTCGATCACCGTGCAGGAGATCTTCGACTACGGAAACTACGACGATGCCGAGTTCACCGGCGCGGCAATGGGGTTCGGCACCACACCCGACGACGACTCACCGATGATGTTCTTGCCCGGAGTGATCGTGGCGATGTGGGGCGGTCAGGTCCGCAGTCTGGCCGACCATCTCGACATCACGCTCGACGACGTGCGCCAGCGCTGCGAGCCGTGGTACACGCCCGAACGCATCGAATGCACGATGATGACCGTCCAGCCGGGGCAGATGGCCGCGGTCCGATTCGCCACCGAGGGCGTGCGCGACGGCAAGCCGGTCATCACCCTCGAGCACGTCACCAGGCTCACCCCGGCCGCCGCGCCCGGCTGGGAATTCCCGCCCGATGGCCACACCGGTGTGCACCGCGTCGTCGTGGAGGGCGAGCCGCGGGTGGAGATCAACACCCACGTATCCCACCCCCTTTACGATTCCACCGATGCCGGCTGTATCTCGACCGCCGGCCGGGCGGTCAACGCGATCGACTGGGTGTGCCGCGCGCCCCAAGGGCTGATCGGGGTCGAGGACATCCCATTGTCAGCGACGATGCGCGGGCTGATGTGGAACGAGCACTGAACTGACCACCCCGGCTCCAGGACGCGTTGCCGGTAAACGCATTCTGATCACCGGCGCCGCCCGCGGCATGGGTCGCGGCCATGCGCTGCGCCTTGCGGAGGAGGGCGCGGACCTCATCCTCGTCGACATCTGCCGATCCCTGCCGCAGATTGAATATCCCTTGGCCACCGAGGACGACCTCACCGAAACAGTAAGGCTGGTACGGGCTTTCGGTCGCCGATGCGTGAGTCGCGTTGTCGACGTCCGCGACGAGGCGCACCTGCGGTCCGCGGTCGACGAGGGAGTCGGCGAGCTGGGCGGCCTTGACGGCGCGGTCGCCAACGCCGGCGTGCTGACGGTGGCGCCGTGGGACAAGACCACTGCCGAACAGTGGCGCACGGTGGTCGACGTGAACCTGATCGGCGTCTGGAACACCTGTGCGGCCGCGATACCGCACCTGCTCGAGCAAGGTGGAGGCAGCCTGGTCAACATCAGCTCCGCCGGCGCCATCAAGGGATTCCCGCTCCAGACGCCCTACACGGCGGCCAAGCACGGCGTCGTCGGCTTGACGCTGGCCTTGGCCAACGAGCTGGCGGCGCAGAACGTGCGTGTCAACACCGTGCTTCCCACGGGCGTGCCCACCGGGATGGTTCCGCCGTCGTTCGGGCCTCTCCTGGGTGAGCAGCGGTCCGATCTCATTCCCATCTTCGTCAATGCGATGCCCACGCCGGCTGTCGAGCCCGCCGACGTCAGCAGCGCAGTGTTGTTCCTGCTTTCCGACGAGTCCAGATACGTGACCGGGCTGGAGTTCAAGGTCGACGCGGGCGTCACCATCAACTGAAGCGAAACTGGTCCGATGGCGATTTGCCCGCCGGCCCACATAGTTTGCGTGTTCACGCTGCGGGTGGCCCGGGTACGGGTTACAAATAGCTGACCTCACAAAGGAGGGCTCATGACAAAGGTCCGGACGTCCGCGGTCGGCCTGGCGGCCGCCGCGATGCTGCTCAGCGCCGCGATCGCCGGCTGCGGCGAGGACAAGAACTCGACGGCGCCATCGGGTCCGGCCGCGTCGTCGAGCGCGGCCATCTCGTCGAGCGCCCCGTCTTCACCCGGGGCGCCGGCGAACTACAGCTCCTTGCTCATCCAGGCCTCCGACGTCGGCCCGCACGCCACCGCTGACGGGCCGCCCAGCCAGAATCCGGGCGGCATCGTCGGCGTGGGGCAGGTCTTCAAGAACCCCGACGGCAAGCGCACCATCATCGACACGATCGCGGTCTTTCCCGACGCGGCGACGGCCGACAAGACGGCCGCGAACATGCGCGACGTCGTCGGCAAGAAGGTCAGCGGCGAGCAGCAGCCCATCGACGTCGGCACCAACGGATTCATGGTGATCGGGCAGAGCACCGACCCGGCGAATCCGATGGAGATCTCTGAGGCGGTATTCGTCGAGGGCAGGGCCATGGTCGATATGGAATTCGACTGTGTCATAGGCAATCCCACGCCAGCCGACATCCTGCTCGATCTCGCGCGCAAACAGGACGCCGCGGTCAAGGCGGGTCTGCCGGCCAGCTGAGCGGCCGTTCCTTCACAGAGGCCAGCCGTCCGGCGGCAGCGTGTAGCGCAGTTCGGCCGCCGGGGGCAATGGCCGCCGCTCATCGACCGATATGGCATCGACGACGAGGGCGACGTAGCGTCGCCAGCCGTCGCTGTCGGAATCCATCGTCGAGAGCACGCTGAAGAGCATGGCGATCAACCGAGGCAGGTCGTCGCTGACCAGGTCGGCGCGAATCCTGCCGAGGCGCTGGCCTTCCCGGGCAAGCTCGGCGAGCGCGGCATTGAGCGACATGGAGATGTCGGACGTGAGGGACCCGGCCCGGCGGGCGGCGGCCAGCAGGCTGTGTTCGCGCGCGCCGAGCGAGATCGCCGCTTCGATCAATTCGGTCAGACCGCGCAGAGGATCCTTCGCGCGGCGGGCGCCGTCGATCACCGGCGTGAGATCCTCGGCGATGCTCTGTTCCAGCGCCGCCAGGACGAGATCCGCCTTGGTCGGAAACCTGCGGTAGAGGGTTCGTTCGCCGACGCCGGCCCGGCGGGCGACCGCCTCCACCGGGGCGTCCGGGCCCAACTCGCCGTAGACCTCGCGCGCCGCGCGCAGTATGCGCTCGACGTTGCGCGCCGCGTCCGCCCGCAACGGCCGGTCCTCCACCGCGGTCATCGTGACAGCGTAACCGACAGTTGACTACCGACAACGGTCCCTTTACGCTCTACAACTGGCAGATAACTGACATTTAATGGGAAACGCGGCTTATGTCAATATCTTTCGAGGCATCCGACTCCTGCTCGGACGCGGAGCTTCCTGCACTGCCCGTGCCGCGTCCCGCCCACTGTCCGCTCGCAACGCCGGTAGAGTTCGCGAGCTGGCGGGAAGAGCCCGGGCTACGACAGGCGATGTTCCACGGCAATCCGGTCTGGGTGGTGAGCCGCTACTCCGACATCAGGGCGGCGCTGGTCGATCCGCGGCTGTCCGCGAAGACCATTCCGGACTCCATCATGCCCACCAACGCCGACAACGAGGTCCCGGTGATGTTCGCGCGCACCGACGATCCCGAGCATCACCGGATCCGGCGGATGATGACCGGCAACTTCACCTTCAGGCGTTGCGAATCGATGCGGCCGCAGATCCAGGAGATGGTCGACCATTTTCTTGACGAGATGATCGCGGTGGGGCCGCCTGCCGATCTGGTGCGTGAATTCGCCTTGCCGGTACCATCATTGGTGATCGCGCTGCTGCTGGGTGTGCCGCCCGAAGATCTCGAGCTTTTCCAGCGCAACACCACCGCCGGGCTCGACCAGAAGACGTCCGAGGCGGAAAAGGGACAGGCCTTCGGGGCGATGTACGCCTACATCCAGGAGTTGGTGCAACGCAAGGAGCGCGAACCCGGCGACGATCTGATCAGCCGCATGATCACCGAGTACGTCGCGACGGGTCAACTCGACCACGCGACCGCGGCGATGAACAGTGTGATCATGATGCAGGCGGGTCACGAGACCACCGCCAATATGATCTCACTGGGAACCGTTGCGCTGCTGCAACATCCGAGCGCCTTCGAGCGGCTCGGCCAGACCGACGATCCCGCCCTCATCGCGAACGTCGTCGAAGAGCTGATGCGCTATCTGAGCATCGTGCACAGCCAGGTCGACCGCGTGGCGACCGAAGATCTGGTGATCGGTGGCCAGTTGATCCGGGCAGGGGAGTTCGTGATGATGAACCTGCCCGCCGGAAACTGGGACACCGAATTCGTCGGCGACCCAGAGAGTTTCGACATCGATCGAAACACGCGCGGACACTTGGGTTTCGGGTACGGCGTGCACCAGTGCATCGGGGCCAACCTGGCCCGCGTGGAGATGCAGGTCGCGTTCGCCACCCTCGCGCGACGGCTGCCCGGGCTGAAGCTGGCCGTTCCGCCGGAGGAGTTGCGGTTCAAAGAGGCCGACATTTACGGCATGAAAGAGCTTCCGGTCACCTGGTGAACCCACCACCGCGTCGCACACCACCACCACCGCCGAACGTGGAGTTGTTGGTGTCGAATGCCGCGATTTCACGCAACAACTCGACGTTGGGCAATGAAATCCTCAGCAGCTGAACGCCGCGCCGACCCCGTCGGGCGGCGGCACCGACTTCAGGCAGCCGAACGGCTGAATGCCCGCGGGCGCAAAACGCGCCGCCGACTGATGCGCGTAGTTCACGCAATACAGGCCGGCTTGGTCCGCGCGGCACCGATAGTCGCCGAACGACAGCGAATCCCCATTCGCCAGCTCCGGTCCGTTGCCGTTGACGAAGGGGCCGGGGTCGGCCCGCGCGGCTCCCACCTGCAGGCGCATCCCGTCGAAGGTGACCCAACCGCCCTGCCATTCGCCATACGCGGTCGCGGGCGCCGGCGCCGGAGTCGCCAGGTTCACCAGGCAATTCAGCGCGCCGTCGGTGTGCGCGGCATCCGTCATGCAGGAGACTTTGCCGCCCACCGCCGCCAGGGCGATGTCGCTGCCCAGGGGTGTGGCCACGCCGTCGCGTATAGCCGTGTGGTAGCGGCCAGGATCGGCGGGCCGGGCCGCCTCTATCCACGCGATGACGTCGGAGACCGCGGCGCCGGCGGCCGGCGCGGCGGATGCTCCTGGCGTCTTGCTTCCGGACGGCCCAACGGAGGTCTGGGTGGTACTCGGTGTCGGCTCCGAATGGTTGCCCGTGGTGTGTGAGCAGCCGGCGACCAGTACCGACGCGGCGATCATCGCAGCTATCCGCATCCAGTCAGGCTAACCGCCGCGCCGGGCAAATAACGCGCTGCGCGCGCGTTAACGCCGTCATGTCGGTTACCGTCGGGTTATGCATGACCGGACTGTCCGCGCACGCACGGCCACCGGCACCGTCGAGGGTTTCACCCGCGACGGGGTCCATCGGTGGCGGTCGATCCCGTATGCCCGTCCACCGGTGGGAGACCTGCGCTTCCAAGCGCCGCAGCCGGCGGCGTCGTGGTCTGGGGTGCGGCACTGCCACGGCTTCGCCAATTGCGCACCCCAGCAGCGCCGTTACACCCTGCTCGGCCTGTCGGGTCTGGGCGGCCGCTATCAACCGATGAGCGAGGACTGCCTCACCCTCAACGTCGTGGCGCCCGAGGGTGCCACGGAGGGGCCGCTGCCGGTGATGGTCTTCATCCACGGCGGCGGGTACTTCCTTGGCAGCTCGGCGACACCGCTCTACGACGGCGCGGCCCTGGCACGCCGGGGATGCGTGTACGTGTCGGTGAACTACCGGCTGGGCGCGCTGGGATGTGTGGACTTCTCGTCGCTGTCGACACCCGACATCACCATTGACAGCAACTTGTATCTGCGCGATCTGGTGCTGGCGTTGCAGTGGGTGCGCGACAACATCGCCGGGTTCGGCGGTGACCCGGACAATGTGACGATCTTCGGCGAGAGCGCCGGCGCGTGCATCACCGCCTCCCTGCTGGCGGTGCCCTCCGCCAAAGGCCTGTTCGCCCGGGCCATTTCGGAGAGTCCCGCATCGGGCCTCACGCGGTCCAAAGAGGTTGCCGCCGAGTTCGCGAACCGCTTCGCCGGCCTGCTGGGCGTGCGCAAGCAGGACGCCGCCGACGCGCTGATGCGGGCGTCGGCCGCCCAACTGGTGAAAACCCAGCACGCATTGATCGACGAGGGCATGCAGAACAGGCTGGGTGCCTTCCCGATTGGTCCGGTCGTCGGGGACGACGTGCTGCCGATGGATCCCGTCGAGGCGATGCGGCGCGGTGACGCGCACCCGGTACCGCTGATCGTCGGCACCAACGCCGAAGAGGGCCGGCTGTTCACCCGGTTCCTGGCGATGTTGCCGACCAACGAGTCGATGGTCGAAGAGCTACTGGCCGAGGCGGAACCCGCTATCCGCGAACGCATTACCGCCGCGTACCCGGACTACCCCGAGCGGGCGGCGTGCATCCAGCTCGGCGGTGACTTCGCGTTCGGATCGGCGGCCTGGCAGATCGCCGAGGCCCACAGCGCGCACGCGCCGACCTACCTCTACCGGTATGACTACGCCCCGCGCACGTTGCGCTGGTCGGGTTTCGGCGCCACCCATGCCACCGAGTTGTTGGCCGTCTTCGACGTCTACCGCACCAGATTCGGCGCCCTGCTGACCGCGGCGGCCGACCGGCGCGCGGCGTTGCGGGTCAGCAACCAGGTGCAACGGCGGTGGCGCGCCTTCAGCCGCACCGGCGTCCCGGGCGAGGATTGGCCCCGCTACAACGCCACCGACCGCGCCGTGATGGTCTTCGACCGCAAATCGCGGGTCGAGTTCGATCCACACCCGCACCGCCGGATGGCCTGGGACGGCTTCTCACTCGCGCACTGACCTGGCACGCTAACCCTCATGCACGCCGAGACCGAGCAAGTCATCGAAACCCCGAGTGACCTCACCGCCTCCTGGTTGGCCGCGGTGATCGGCACCGGAACCATCGCCGATTTCTCGGTCGAGCGCATCGGCACCGGCCAGATGAGTGAGTGCTACCGCATCCGGCTCAACTACGCGCAGGCCGACGGCGGGCCCGAGTCGGTGGTGCTCAAGGTCGCGGCCACCGACCCGGTGAGCCGGCAGACCGGGCTGGCGCTGGGACTCTACGAGCGGGAGGTCCGCTTCTACGGCGACATCGCGCCTCGACTGGGCGGGCCGATCGCGCCCTGCTATCACGCGGCGGTCGACACCTCGACGGGCGTGTTCGACCTGCTGCTGGGCGACGCGGGCCCGGCCGTGGTCGGCGATGAAATCGCCGGCGCCACAATCGAACAGGCCCGCCTCGGCGCCGTCGAACTCGGACGGCTGCACGGCCCGCTGCTCGGTGACGTCTCGCTGGCCGAAGCGCCGTGGCTCAACCGCGAGGCGCCGCTGAACCAGGCGATGATCACCCCGCTGTACGCCGGATTCGTCGACCGTTACGGCGACCAGATCGCACCGGAGCACCGCGTGGTGTGCGAGCGCCTGGTTGCCGCGTTCGACGCCTACCTCGACCAGGAGGCCCAGGCGTCCGGGATACAGGGCCTGGTGCACGGCGACTACCGGTTGGACAACATGCTGTTCGGTACCTCGGGCGCCGACCGCGCGCTGACGGTGGTCGACTGGCAGACGGTGTCGTGGGGACCGGCACTGACCGACCTGTCCTATTTCCTCGGGTGCGCGCTGCCCACCGAGGACCGCCGCGAGCACTACGACGCGCTGCTGCGGGCATACCACGAGGCGCTGGGGCCCCAAGCGCCCCTGACCCTGGCCGACGTCGCCGACGGCGTGCGCCGGCAGAGCTTTTTTGGCGTGATGATGGCGATCGTCTCCTCGATGCTGGTGGAGCGCACCGACCGTGGTGACCAGATGTTCATGACGATGCTGCGCCGGCACTGCGATCACGTCCTGGACACGGACGCGCTGGCGACGCTGCCCGCCGCGGTGGCGCCCGAGCCGTTGCAACCCTCGCCCGAGGATGAGCTCGCCCACGATCCCACCGCCGAACCGTTGTGGAGCGAGAGCTGGTACGCCGACTTCGCCGACACCGCACAGGGATTGGGGGGCTGGTTCCGCCTCGGCCTGGTGGCCAACGAGCAGACCGCATGGGTGCACGTGCTGCTGTGCGGCCCCGACGTGCCGACCGTCGCCGTCGACGCGCAGGTTCCGCTGCCGGCGGACCCGTGGACGGTGCGCGCCGACGAGTTCGAGCTCGGCCATTCCGCCGGTACGCCATTGCGGAGCTATCGCGTCGACGTGCGCGCGCGGGGTCAGGCGTACGCCGACCCGGCGGCGCTGTTGCGCGGGGAATCCGGAACGCCGGTCGACATGACCATGAGCCTGGTCTGGGACACCGACGGCACGCCGTACAAGTACGGGGTGACGACGCGGTATGAGATTCCGTGCACCGTCTCGGGCACCGTCAGCATCGACGGGATCGATTACCGCCTCGACGCGGTTCCCGGCCAACGCGATCACTCCTGGGGGGTGCGCGATTGGTGGGGCATGGATTGGATGTGGAGCGCGCTGCACCTGGACGACGGCACCCATCTGCACGGCGTCAACATCCGCATTCCCGGGGCGCCCGCGTTCAGCATCGGCTACACCCAACGCGCCGACGGCCGGGTCACCGAGCTGCAGACCGTCGACTCGCGAGAGTCCTTCGACGGCAACGGGTTACCGCTGGAGGCGACGCTGACGCTCAACCCGGGGGAGATCACCGCCAACGTGGACGTCCGCGGCCAGGCGCCGGTCCGGCTTGTCGCCGCCGACGGGCGGGTCAGCCAGTTCCCCCGCGTCTGGGCCACGATCACCACCGCCGACGGGCGCAACGGTGTCGGCTGGCTGGAATGGAACCGCAACCTCGGCGAACAATCCGGGTGAGCCGAACGGCTCCCGTCGTCGTGATGGGCGTATCCGGATCGGGCAAGTCGACCGTCGGGGCGGCGCTCGCGCAACGTACGTGGGTCCCGTTCGTTGACGCCGACACGCTGCACCCGGCCGCCAACATCGCGAAAATGGCGGCCGGCGAACCGCTCGACGACGACGACCGCTATCCCTGGCTGGACAAGGTCGGCGAATGGCTCGCCGCTCACCGCGACGGCGGGGTGGTGAGTTGTTCGGCGCTGAAACGGACGTACCGCGACCAGTTGCGCGCGCACTGCCCGGGTGTTGAGTTCCTGCATCTGTCCGGTTCGGCGGAACTGATCGCCCGCCGGCTGGCGGCCCGGACCGACCACTTCATGCCGGCCGCGCTACTGCGCTCGCAATTGGACACCCTGGAGCCCCTCGGCCCCGACGAGGTCGGCGGGACCGTCGACGCCGGCGAAGACGTCGAGGCGATCGTCGACGCCGTGCTGCGGCAGCGCGGCTAGCAGGGCCAAACGCGCCGGTGTATCATTCTGCTACAGAACGTAACGACATGCTGCGCCCCAGGAGGAAGTCATGGCCGACGCTCCCGATCGTGTGACCCGGGTGGCGTCCGACCTGATGGACAGCGCGGCCTCCGAAGGCGCCCGCCAGAGCCGTTCGGCCAAGCAGCAACTCGACCACTGGGCGCGTGTCGGGCGCGCGGTGTCCAGCCAGCACACCGCCTCGCGTCGGCGGGTCGAGGCCGCGATGGCCGGCCAGCTGGCGACCGGCGAACTCACCGTCGAGGAAGGCGTGGTGTTCAACGCCGAGATCTCCGCGGCTATTGAAGAAAGCCTGGTGCACGCCAACTACGGGGCGACGCTGGCCGGGCATGGGGTCACCACGGTCGCCCTCAACGAGGACGGCGACATCGTCGAGCACCTGCCCGATGGCGCCGCCGTAATGCTGGCGCGCGGGCGCTGACCCGGCGTTCGCCGGCGCGGTCCGATGCAGCGACTTGACCTGGTGGTCGGGCCGAACGGTGCCGGCAAGTCGACCTTCATCGCGTTCACCCTGGCGCCGCTGTTGCCCGGCAGCCCGGTCGTCAACGCCGACGAAATCGCAAGGCAGCGCTGGCCGGGGGAGTCGGCGGGGCGCGCCTACGAGGCCGCGCAAATCGCCGCCGACACGCGCGCGAAGTTGATCGACCTGGGGCGGTCGTTTATCGCGGAGACCGTGTTTTCCCACCCGTCGAAGCTGGACCTCATCCGCACCGCCCACCGAGCGGGCTTCACCGTCGTCCTGCACGCGATGCTCATCCCGGAAGACCTTGCCGTCGAACGTGTCCGGCACCGCGTGCGGGCCGGCGGCCACGACGTACCGGAAACCAAGGTCCGAGAGCGCCATCGTCGCTTGTGGACGCCAGTCACCGACGCCATCGCGCTATCCGACGTCGCCACCGTCTACGACAACAGCCGCCTTCGCGGGCCGCGCATCGTCGCCCGCCTCACCGGCGGCACGACGATCGGTTCACCGGACTGGCCCGCGTGGACGCCAGGGGCCTTGCGGTCACGCTGGGCGGACTAACCCGCGCAATTACCAGGACAGCTTGCGCCGACCGGTCTCGACCTGCCCGCCGACGCGCTCGCGTGCGGTGTCGGCCAAGTGGCTGCCGCGCTTGCGCGCGGTCTCGGCGAGTTCCTCGGAGCGCACCCGCGCCGTGTCGGCCAGCTTCTCACTGCGCTTGCGCGCCTTTTTGGCGAGCTTCTCGCTGCGTTTGCGCGCCTTCTTCGCCAGCGGTGCGGCCCGATCGGCGGCCTCTTCGGCCAGTTCTTCGCCGCGCTTACGCGCCTTCTCGGCCAGGTAGGCCGCGCGGTCGGCGGCCTCGTCGGCCCATTCCTCCCCGCGCTTGCGGGCCTTCTTCGCCAGCGGCTTGCTGCGCTCGGCCGCGGTGCTGGCCAGCTCGCGGCCGCGCTCCAGCGCGGTCTCGGCATACGGCGCACCGCGCTGCGCCGCCGTGCTGGCCAGTTCGCGGCCGCGTTCCAGCGCGGCTTCGGCGTAGGGCGCACCCCGTTCCGCCGCGGTGCTGGCCAGTTCGCGGCCGCGTTCGGCGCCGACGTGCAGGCCGTGCGCGATCCGGTCGCCCAGCTCCGACAATTCGCCGTCGAAGGCCGAATCGTCGGATCCGGGCCACGCCGACGACACCCGCTCGGAGAGCCGTTCGGCCGCGCGGCGTCCACGCCACCCCAGCGACGGCTTGCCCGCGGTGTCGGCGGAGGCGATCAACAGTCCGCCCAACAGGCTCAGGTCGGTCAGAAACTGCTGCCGTTTCTGGGCTTTGACCGCCGGATCGCTTTCGTTCCAGAACGAGTGCGCCCCAATGTTGGCCGGTAACACCGTCACCGCCAGCGCGGCCGAAGCGATGCGCGGAAGCTTCCCGCTGGCGAGCAGCAGGCCACCACCGATCTGGACGGCCGCGGTGATTTGGGCGACCGTCTCGGGGTCGCTCGGAATGTTGGCGCTCACCGAATCCGGCAACGCCTGCAAGCCGTCCACTGCCGGCGCCGCCGCCTGGGCCGCCGATTTGGGGTTGAGTAGTGAATTGACTCCTTGCCCGATGAATGCGACTGACAACAGGGGTCGCGCGATTCTCCTGATCACCATGGCCGGTGTATTACCCGACTGCCTGTCGAGCAAACCGTGACGCCGATTTGCGCAGCTAGGGCGGCGCTCTGGCCCAGCGGGATAGTGTGGAGCCCGTGCGAGCGTTGATCGTCGTCGACGTGCAAAACGATTTCTGCGAGGGCGGCGCCGTGCCGGTGGCCGGCGGCGCCGCCGTGGCGCCCGCCATCAACGCCTACCTGTCTAGCGCGCCGGGCTATCGCCACGTGGTGGCCACCCAGGACTTCCACATCGACCCGGGCGGGCATTTCTCCGACCGGCCGGACTATTCCTCGACCTGGCCGCCGCACTGCGTCGCCGGAAGCGCGGGCGCCGAATTTCGGCCCGACTTGGACACCGCGCGCATCGATGCCGTCTTTCGCAAAGGCGCCTACTCCGCGGGGTACAGTGGGTTCGAAGGTGCCGACGAGAACGGCACCCCCCTCCTGGAGTGGTTGCGGCAGCGCGGCATTGACGACGTCGACGTGGCCGGCATCGCCACCGACCATTGCGTCCGGCGGACCTCCGAGGACGCGGCGCGGGCGGGTCTGAGGACCCGGGTGCTCGTCGACCTGACCGCGGCCACAACAGCGGATGCGGCCGCCCAGGCGCTGGCGGAATTGGAATCCGTCGGCGTCGAATTGGTGGGGGGATCGTAATGGTGGTGCCGCTGGACCGGGAACGTCTACTCGCGGCGGTGGAGCGCTCACCGCAGGCGGCCGCCGCGCACGATCGGGCCGGATGGGTGGGGCTGTTCACCCGCGACGGCCGCGTCGAGGATCCGGTGGGCTCGCGGCCCCACGTGGGGCATGAACAGATCGGCCGTTTCTACGACACGTTCATCGGCCCGCGTGACATCAAATTCCACCGCGATCTCGACATCGTCGTCGGCACGACGGTGTTGCGCGATCTCGAGCTCGAGGTCGCCATGGGCCCCGCCGTGACCATGTACATCCCCGCATTCCTGCGCTACGACCTCCGAGAAGCCAACGGCGAGTGGCTGATCGGCGAACTACGGGCGTACTGGGAACTGCCCGCCATGATGGCGCAGTTCCTGCGCACCGGACCGGGCGCGGCGAGCCCGGCGCTGCACCTGTCCAAAGGCCTGCTGACCAATCAGGGATGGCGGGGGACCGCGGGATTCATGGCCGGATTCCGTCGGGCGGGGGCACGCCACCAACGGCTGGTGCGGACATTCCTCGCCGCCGCCGCGCGAGGAGACGCATTCGCCGCGGCACGCGCGCTGTCATCAACGGCCCCAATAACTTTGGGTGATCGCGATCCGCTTGAGCTGGCCGAATTGGTGGAACAACTGGACGGGGCCGGCGCGACCAAGACCAAGAGCGCCGGCCCGACGGTCGCGGTCTCCATCAACTCGGGCCACGGGCGCGCCATCATGTTCGCCGATGTGACCCGGCGCGGCAACGCGATCGAGCGGATCCGGTACTTTCCCGGCTGATCCGACGATGTTCAGTGGGCGACCATCAGCGCCAGCGACGTTGCGGACAGGCACAAGTAGGCCCCGGGGAACGCGATGTTGTACAGGACGCGCGCCTTCACATGCGTCAACACCGCGCCGACGAAAAACAGGACCAGGCCTGCGGCGGCGGCGATGCCCAGTTCGCGGGCGCCCAGCAGCCCGACCACGATCCCGGCGGCTCCGGCCAGCTTCACGGCGCCCAGCGCCGGTAACCACGAACGCGGTACCCCGACTTGGGCGGAGTTCGCCAGCACGAATCGAGCCGGAACGAAATCGGCGATGGCGATCGCGGCGGTGACGGCCGCGGTCGACAGGGTGATCACGACAAGTGCGGTGTTCATGTGGATCAATCCCTTGTCGCGCAGCGAGTTCCGCGGCGAATTGTCTGGTTACTGAGCGCGCCGCGGCGCACAATCGGTAGGGTCATGGTGTTGGTCTCCTTCGCAACAGGAAGTCCAGTGGATGCGGTCATCTCCTTGACGATTCCCGTGCAGAAAAGGTGACCCATGAGCGCAACAACGGATTTGGTGGCTCTCGCGGAGCGTTTCGACGCGGATCGGCGGCACCTGCGATCGGTCGCGTTCCAGCTGCTGGGTTCGGTGGCCGACGCGGACGACGCGGTGCAGTCGGCGTGGCTGAAGGCCAGCCGCGCGGACTTTCGGGCCGTCGACAACCTCTCCGGTTGGTTCACGACGATCACCGCGCGCGAGGCGCTGGACCAGCTGCGGGCGCGCAAGCGCCGCGCCGAGCAACCCCTCGCCGAACCCGACGAGCTGGACCGGCTGGCCGGGGCGGCGTCGGCGCCTGCCGACGAGGACGCGCTGCTGGCGGAGTCGGTGAGCAGCGCCCTGCTCGTCGTGCTCGACCGCCTCTCACCGGCACAGCGCGTCGCTTTCGTGCTGCACGACGTGTTCGCCATGCCGTTCGAGACGATCGCCGCGTTGTTGCATCGGTCGCCGGACGCGGCGAAGAAACTCGCCAGCCGGGCCCGCGGCCGGCTGCAGGCCGCCCCGGCCGCCCAGCCCCGCAGCACGGCCGGCCACCTCGAGGTGGTGGAGGCGTTCCTGGCGGCCTCCCGCGGTGGCGACATCGCCAGCCTGCTCGAGCTGCTCGCACCCGACGTCGTGCGCACGGTTGACCGCTCCCTGGTCCCCGCGGACGTGCCCACCACGGTGCGCGGCGCCAGGCAGGTCGCCGAGGAGACCCGCCGCTTCGCCCGGCGGGCGCGCGCCGGTGCTGTCATGCTCATCGACGGGGCACCGGGCATCGTGATCGCCGCCCGTGGGCGCGCTCAGGTCCTGCTGGTGATCGGCATCGGAGCCGACGACCGCATCCACACGATCGACATCACCGGCGATGCCGAGCGCATCCGCCGGGCGGCGCTTACGCTGCCGGCCCGGCCGATCCAGGAACATCACAAGCTCGTCGGGTACCAAGGACGTCAGACACAACCGGCCAACGGCCGGGAACGCGGCTAGACCGGGAGAGCCATGCTCGACAAGCCGTTCGGACGGCGCAGCCTGCTGCGGGGCGCCGGCGCGCTGTCCGCCATCGCGCTGGCACCGTGGTCCGCCGGCTGCGCTCCCGACGACGACGCGCTGACCTTCTTCTTCGCGGCCAATCCGGACGAGCGAGAGGCGAGGATGCGCATCATCGACGAGTTCGCGCGCCGCCACCCCGACATCAAGGTGCGTGCGGTGCTGTCCGGGCCGGGCGTCATGCAACAGCTTTCGACGTTCTGTGTCGGCGGCAAATGCCCCGACGTGCTGATGACGTGGGAACTGTCCTACGCGGAACTCGCCGACCGCGGTGTGCTGCTGGATCTGAATCCTCTGTTGGCGCGGGACAAAGCGTTCGCCCAGCAGCTCAAGGCGGACAGCATCCCGGCGCTGTATGAGACGTTTGCGTTCAACGGAAGCCAGTTCGCCTTTCCCGAACAATGGTCGGGAAACTACCTGTTCTACAACAAGCGGCTGTTCGCCGACGCTGGGGTGCCCGCCCCGCCCACCACGTGGCAACGGCCCTGGGATTTCAGCGGATTCCTGGACACCGCCCGCGCGCTGACCAAGCGCGACGCCTCCGGGCGGGCGGCGCAGTATGGCTTCGTCAACACCTGGGTGTCGACCTACTCGGCGGGACTGTTCGCGATGAACAACGGCGTCCCCTGGTCCAACCCGCGGCTGAATCCGACCCACCTCAATTTCGATGATGCCGCCTTCCAGGAGGCGGTGCAGTTCTACGCCGACCTGGCCAACGAACACCGGGTCGCGCCCAATGCATCGGAGACGCAGTCGATGTCCACCCCCAACCTGTTCGCGGTGGGACGGGCGGCGATCGCGCTGGGCGGGCACTGGCGCTACCAGACCTACCTTCGCGCCGAGGACCTCGATTTCGATGTCGCGCCGTTGCCGGTCGGCCCGGCGCTCGCCAACGGGCGTGCGGCGTGTTCGGACATCGGCGCCACCGGGCTGGGCATCTCGTCGACCAGTCCACGCAAGGAGCAGGCCTGGGAGTTCGTGAAATTCGCGACGGGTCCGGTCGGCCAGGCGCTGATCGGTGAATCCTGCCTGTTCGTTCCCGTGCTGCGGTCGGCGCTCAATTCGGAAGGATTCGCCAACGCCCATCGGCGGATCGGCAATCTCAGCGTGCTCACCGAGGGCCCGGCGTATTCGCAGGGTCTGCCGATCACCCCGGCCTGGGAGAAGGTGAATGCGTTGATCGACCGCAACTTTGGCCCCGTCCTGCGCGGACGCCAACCGGCCACGTCCTTGGCCGGCCTGTCCCGCTCCGTCGACGAAGTGCTACGCAGCCCATGACCGCGATTCATTCGGGTGGCGCGGCCACCCCTGCGCCGAAGGCGGGCGCAACGGTCCCGGAAAACCCGAGCCCATGGCGCCGCCACGCGTGGGCGGGCCGGCTGTTCGTCGCTCCCAATTTGGTGGCCGTCGCCCTGTTCATGCTCTTTCCGCTGGGCTTCTCGCTGTACATGAGCTTTCAGCGGTGGGACGTGTTCACACCGCCGAAATTCGTGGGGCTGAAGAACTTCGGGGAGCTGTTCACCGCGGATCCGCTGTTCCTGATCGCGATCCGCAACACGGTGATCTTCACCCTGGGGACCGTGGTGCCCACGGTCGTCATCAGTTTGGTTGTCGCCGGTGTGCTGAACCAGAAAGCCAGGGGCATCGGCATTTTCCGCACCATTGTCTTCCTCCCATTGGCCATCTCGTCGGTGGTCATGGCGGTCGTGTGGCAGTTCGTTTTCAACACCGACAACGGCTTGCTGAACATCATGCTCGGCTGGGTGGGGCTCGGCCCCGTCCCATGGTTGGTCGAGCCCCACTGGGCCATGGTCTCGCTGTGCATCGTCAGCGTGTGGCGCAGCGTACCGTTTGCCGCCGTCGTCTTGTTGGCCGCGATGCAGGGCGTCCCGGAGACGGTGTACGAGGCGGCCAAAATCGACGGGGCAAGCGAGATAAGGCAATTCGTCTCGATCACGGTGCCGTTGATCCGAGGATCGATCTCGTTTGTGGTCATCATCTCGGTCATCCATGCCTTTCAGGCGTTCGACATGGTCTACGTCCTCACCGGCGCCAACGGCGGACCGGAATCGGCGACCTACGTCCTGGGCATCATGCTGTTCCAGCACGCGTTTTCGTTCCTCGAGTTCGGATACGCGTCCGCGCTGGCGTGGGTGATGTTCGCCGTCCTGCTGGTGCTGACCGTCGTGCAGTTGAAAGTGAGCCATCGACGTTCTTTGGAGACTTCGCGTGGGCTTAAGTGAGGGGGTCGTCAGGCGCACCGCCTTGCGCGGCGGCATGGTCTATGCCGCGCTGCTCGGCATCGCCTGGTGCGCGCTGTTCCCGATCGCGTGGGCGGTGTCGGGCTCGCTGAAAACCGAAGGCGAGGTCAGCGAGCCCACCCTGCTGCCGGCGCACCCGCGGTGGTCCAACTACACCGAAGTGTTCGCGCTGCTGCCGTTCGGGCGGATGTTCTTCAACACCGTGCTGTACGCGGGGTGCGTCACCGCGGGGCACGTGTTCTTTTGCTCGCTGGCCGGATATGCGTTCGCGCGACTGGATTTCCGCGGCCGCGACGCGCTGTTCGTAATGTATTTGGGTACGTTGATGGTGCCGTTGACGGTGACGGTGATCCCGCAGTTCCTCGTCATGCGGACCCTGGGATGGGTCGACACTCCGTGGGCAATGATCGTGCCGGGCTTCTTCGGTAGCGCGTTCGGCACGTACCTGATGCGGCAATTCTTCCGGACCCTACCGACCGATCTGGAGGAGGCGGCGATACTCGACGGTTGTTCGCCATGGCAGGTCTATTGGCGCATCCTGCTGCCCCACGCCCGGCCGGCGGTCATGGTGCTCGCGGTGCTCACCTGGGTCAACGTCTGGAACGATTTTCTCTGGCCGTTGTTGATGATTCAGCGCAACAGCCTGGCCACGCTGACGCTGGGGCTGGTCCGGATGAAGGGTGAATACGTTGCCCGGTGGCCGGTCCTGATGGCAACCTCGATACTCATCATGCTGCCGTTGGTCGTCATCTACGCGTTCGCGCAACGCTCGTTTGTCCGCGGCATCGCGGTCACGGGGATGGGTGGCTGATCGTGGCCTCGGTGAGCTTCGAGCAGGCGACGCGGCGCTATCCCGGAGCGGATCGCCCGGCGCTGGACAACCTGGATCTCGTTGTCGGCGACGGCGAGTTCGTCGTTCTGGTGGGGCCATCCGGATGCGGCAAGACCACCTCGCTGCGGATGGTGGCCGGGCTGGAAACCGTGGACTCCGGACGCATTCGGATCGGTGACCGAGACGTCACCCGTGTCGATCCCAAGAACCGCGACGTCGCGATGGTCTTTCAGAACTATGCGCTCTACCCGCACATGACGGTGGCCGAGAACATGGGCTTTGCCATGAAGATCGCCAAAACCCCGAAGGCGCAGATCCGTGAACGGGTATTGGACGCGGCGAAATTGCTTGACCTGCAACCGTATCTCGATCGCAAACCGAAGGACCTGTCCGGCGGCCAGCGTCAGCGAGTGGCGATGGGGCGCGCGATCGTGCGCCGGCCGCAGGTGTTCCTGATGGACGAACCGCTGTCCAATCTCGATGCGAAACTGCGGGTGCAGACCCGCAACCAGATCGCCGCATTGCAACGGCGGCTGGGTACGACCACCGTCTACGTCACCCACGATCAGGTCGAGGCGATGACCATGGGTGACCGCGTCGCCGTGCTGCGCGACGGCGTGCTACAGCAGTTCGCCCCGCCCCGGGAGCTCTACCGAAACCCGGCCAACGTCTTTGTGGCGGGTTTCATCGGGTCGCCGGCAATGAATTTGTTCACCCTGCCGCTTGTGGATTCCGCCGTGTCGCTTGGTGATTGGCCCGTCGCGGTGCCGCGGGAGATCGCCGGTGCCGCGGGGGAGGTCGTCGTCGGGGTCCGTCCCGAACACTTCGAGGTGGGCGGCCTCGGTGTCGAAATGGAGGTCGACGTGGTGGAAGAACTGGGTGCGGACGCCTACCTGTACGGGCGAATCACCGGCTCCGGCAAGGTCATCGATGCGCCGATCGTGGCGCGCGCCGACGGACGCAATCCACCGGCAAGGGGCAGCAGGGTGCGCCTGCACCCGGAGCCGGGACACGTGCATTTCTTCGGCGTGGATGGTCGCCGACTGTGTTGATCGTGCTCGCGGTTTTCGGCGTGCCGCGCCGGGACAGCCCCGCCCGGTCCGGCTAGGCTGGTGGCAGTGAGTGACGTGCGTGCCGACCTGGTGTGCGAAGGCGGCGGTGTCCGGGGGATCGGACTGGTGGGAGCGGTGGACGCGCTCGACCAGGCCGGGTACCGGTTTCCCCGGGTCGCGGGAAGCAGCGCGGGCGCGATCGTCGCCTCGCTGGTGGCCGCCCTGCAGGTCGCCGGTGAGCCGATCAGCCGGTTGGCCGACATCATGCGCTCCATCGATTACCGGAAGTTCCTCGACCGCAACCTGATCGGGCGGGTTCCGCTGATCGGCGGCGCCCTGTCCCTGCTGACGTCGGACGGTGTGTATCGGGGGGCCTATCTCGAGCAGCTGCTCGCCGGGCTGCTCGGTGATCTGGGCGTGCGGACGTTCGGCGACCTGCGCACCGGCGAACAGCCCGAACAGTTCGCGTGGTCCCTGGTGGTGACGGCCAGCGACCTGTCACGGCGCCGGCTGGTGCGAATCCCCTGGGACCTCAGCACGTATGGCATCGACCCCGATGACTTTTCGGTCGCGCGCGCGGTCCACGCGTCGTCGGCCATCCCGTACGTGTTCGAACCGGTTCGGGTCGCCGGCGCCACATGGGTGGACGGCGGATTGCTGTCGGACTTTCCGGTGCAGTTGTTCGACCGGCCGGATGGCCAACCACGGTGGCCCACATTCGGAATCCGGCTGTCGGCACGTCCCGGCATCCCGCCCACGCATCCCGTCCACGGCCCGGTGTCGTTGGGGTTCGCCGCGATAGAGACGCTGGTGAGTAACCAGGACAACGCCTACATCGACGATCCCTGCACCGTCCGGCGCACCGTCTTCGTGGCCGCCGACGAAGTCAGCCCGATCGACTTCGACATCACCGTGCAGCAGCGTGAGGCCCTTTACCGACGAGGATTGCAAGCGGGCCAACAGTTTCTGCAGACCTGGAACTACGCCGACTATCTCGCCGCGTGCGGCGGCCCGGTGCCTAAAACAACATGAGGGCGCTGAATTCGGACGCGGCTACCCGCGCGAGCATCGCATCACATGAACGCGACGCTGGACACGCTCGACGTCCTCGGGTGTCGGCAGCTGGTTGGTGATCCGGGTGATCTCCACCCCGATGTCGATCGGGCTGATCGGCCAGACGCGACGCGCGATGAGATCGCTTGCGATGGCGCTGATGTCGTGGCCGCAGAGTCGTCGGCGCGTCAACGCCACCAACGGCACGTGACCGGGGGCCGGCATGCCGGTGGGGTAGCCGGCCCGCACAAACGCGACAATGCTTGTCACCCAATGCGACAAGTCCATACGTCCACCTCGCTAACCGCCGCAAGTTGCGCATGAGCGGCAGTGCTTGCCTTAGCTAGCAACGTACCATCGCCGACGCGATCAGCCAGGTAACGCCACACAGTTAAACGCATGTTTTTGCGGCGTGCCCGCGCTGGTGCCCCCAGAGTGATCTTGCCGACTATCGCCACACCCTGGCGCGCCGTAACACTGTTTGGGCGCAAGGCTTTCTAGGATTGCCGCGTGGTGGATCGTTATGGGAGCGATGTGTTGGCCGCGGGGCGACGCAAGCCGCGCTCGACCGAACACCCGGCCGACCTGGGCCTGGTTGTCGAGGACGTCGAAACCGGCTACGTCGGCGCGGTGGTGCGCGTCGAATACGGTCGGGTGGACCTGGAAGACCGACGAGGCCATGTGCGCGGCTTTCCTTTGGGCCCTGGGTATTTGCTCGAAGGCCGCCCCGTCATCCTCACCGCGCCTCGACGGGCGGCGCCCGCCGCCGCGACCAGGACGGCGTCGGGCTCGGTCGCGGTGCCCGGTGCCCGGGCACGGGTCGCCCGCGCCAGCCGAATCTATGTCGAGGGCCGTCACGACGCCGAACTCATCGCCCAGGTGTGGGGCGAGGACTTGAAGATCGAAGGCGTCGTCGTCGAGCAACTCGGCGGCGTCGACGATTTGGTGGACATCGTCGCCGAATTCGCTCCCGGGCCGGGGCGGCGTCTCGGAGTGCTCGTCGACCACCTCGTCACCGGCTCCAAGGAAGCCCGCATCGCCGACGCGGTGCGGCGGGGCCCGGGCGGCGCCGACACCCTCGTCGTCGGTCACCCCTACGTCGACATCTGGCAGGCCGTGAAGCCGCAGCGGCTGGGGCTGGCCGCCTGGCCGGACGTGCCGCGGCAGGTGGACTGGAAACACGGCGCGTGCCAGGCGCTGCGCCTGCCGCACGCCGATCAGGCCGACATCGCCCGGGCGTGGCGGCATATCCGTTCGCGGGTACGCGACTGGAACGATCTGGAGCCGGCGCTGATCAGCCGGGTCGAGGAACTCATCGACTTCGTGACGCAGCCGGCCCGCTGACCTCGGCGCCCGAATGGCCAGGCCGCCAGGAGCCTTTCGGGTCGGCTACGCTAAGCCGCAGATCGGCGGGACAGAAACAGGGCGCATGCAGGGCGTATTCGGCGTATTTGTAGGCACGTTCCTCATCGGCCTCCGCGAAGGCCTCGAGGCTTCGCTCATCGTGAGCATCGTCGCCGCCTTCCTCAAGCGCAACGGCCAGACGATCCGGCCGATGTTCGCCGGTGTGGCCTCGGCCGTGGTGCTCAGCGTCGCGGTGGGTGTCGGCCTCGACCTGTTCGCCGCGAGCCTGCCGCAGGTCCAGCAAGAGATGATGGAAACCGTCATCAACGCCATCGCCGTGGTGTTCGTGACGTCGATGATCATTTGGATGAACGGCAACGCCGCGCAGCTCAAGGGCGAACTCGAGCGCGACGCCGGGCGGGCGGTCCATCGTGGCGGCGCGCTGGCGCTGGCCGCGATGGCGTTTCTCGCCGTTCTCAAGGAGGGCTTCGAGACGTCGGTGTTCCTGCTGGCCGCCGCCGAGACGTCGCACGGGAACCGGTGGTTCGCCCTGCTCGGCGGCGCCGCGGGTATCGCGGCGGCGATCGGGCTCGGCGTGGGCCTGTACTTCGGTGGCGTGCGACTCAACCTCGGCCGATTCTTCCGAGTGACCGGGGTGTTCTTGGTGCTGATCGCCGCCGGGCTGGTGGTGGGCGCCCTGCGCACCGCACACGAGGCGGGCTGGGTGAGCATCGGCCAGCAGCAGGTGCTCGACCTGTCCGGGTGGATACCGAGCAATTCCGTCCTGGGCGCGGTGACCGCCGGCGTATCCGGCATCCCCGCCGACCCGCGCCTGATCGAGGTGCTGGGCTGGCTGCTGTATACCGTGCCGGTGCTCATCGTGTTCCTGTGGCCCGCCGGCGTCGCCGCCGCCCCGCGAGCCCGGAGCCGGCTGCTGGCGACCGCCTCGACACTGCTGCTCGTCGCGGCGGCAGGGCTGGCGATCATGGCGCCCGCCGGTGGCTCGTCGCCGAACGCGCGGCCGCGCACCGTCACCGACCGTTCGGGCCACACCTCCGCGGTGTCGATGGGGACCGGGCCGCACGGACGCGAGCTGACCGTGGCCCCCGCGGGCGCCGCGACCGTCCACAGCATCGTGCTCGTCCCGGCGGACCACCAAACCGTGGACGGCTTGCCGGTACAGGTATGGCAGGCTTCCGAGGCCGCCGGTGCCGATGGTGCGCCAGAGGTCACGCTGGATCAGTTGCTGAGCATGACGGGGGGTCGGCTGCCCGTTGGTCTCGGGGTCGGCCGCACTCCAGGGCCGTTTCAGGGTCAATGGTCGACGACCACGGTGTACACGGTGCTCGCCCGGGGTGATGTCGTGGTAAGTGCGCAAGCGACAAGCAACCGCACGGCGATCTTGACCGGCGGCGGGCTGACCGGCGCCAAGACCGTCAGTCTGGGCGGCCTGGCGACCGACTGGTCCACGTCCTGCGCCGAAGACCACTCGACCGCGGCCGAGATCGCCACGAGCGGACGCAATCGCGCGGACCGGCAGCTCTGGAATGTCTGGCTTCCGTTGGCGCTCGGCGGTTTCGCCCTGCTCTGCGGTCTCGGCGCTATAGCCTCGATGCGGCGCCGGCACGCCGGCCACACGAGAGGGAACGATTGATGGTGAAGCGTACCGCGAGGCACCACACCTTTGAGATGCGTTTGGCGGCAACGGCTTTGGTAGCCGGCATGCTGTCGGCTACGACCGGCTGCAGCCACCCGGGCACTAACTCGGGCCCCGCGACGCAACCGAGGCCGGGTGGCACCAGCGCCGTCAAGGTCACCATGACCAACGACGCCGGCAAGGACGGCTGCGCGCTGGACACCGCCACCGTGCCCGCCGGCCCGGTGACCTTCACGGTGGCCAACACGAACGCCCCCGGGATCAGCGAAGTCGAGTTGCTCAGGGACCAGCGGATTATCGGCGAGAAGGAGAACCTTGCGCCGGGCCTGGACCCGGTGTCGTTCACCGTCACGCTGGACGGCGGCGCCTACCAGCTCTATTGCCCGGGGGCGAGCACCGAATACCAGACCCTGACGGTGACAGGTACCGCGCCGGCGACGCCGACGGGCACCGTGGCCAGCATCCTCAGCCAGGGCACCAAGGACTACGCGGCCTACGTCGTCAATCAGATCGCCCAACTCAACGACGGCGTGAAGGTCCTCGACGCCGCGGTGCAGTCGGGCAATCTCGACGCCGCGAAGACGTCCTACGCCAAAGCCCGGTTGTTCTGGGAGCGTTCGGAGTCCACCGTCGAGGGCTTCGTGCTGCCAGGCTATGCGGTCGGTGACAATGCCGGCAGCCTCGACTATCTGATCGACATGCGGGAGTCCACCCCGGTCGACGCCAAGGTCGGGTGGAAGGGTTTCCACGCCATCGAGCGTGACCTGTGGCAGGGCGGGGCGATCACCCCCGCAACGAAGGCGTTCAGCACCGAATTGGTCGGCAACGTCGGCAAATTGAACGGCATCGTCACCACCCTGACGTATAAACCCGAGGACTTGGCCAACGGCGCCAGCGACCTGATCGAAGAGATCCAGAACACCAAGATCACCGGCGAGGAAGAGGCGTTCAGTCACATTGACCTGATGGACTTTTCGGGCAACGTCGAAGGCGCCCAGCAGGCGTACGCGTCGTTGCGCCCGGGCCTGGACAGAATCGACGCCAATCTCGTCAAGCAGATCGATCAGCAGTTTCGCAACGTGCTCGCCACGCTCGACGGGTACCGCGACCCCACCGCCCTGGGCGGCTACCGGACCTACACCCCCGCGCTGAAGGCCAGCGATGCGCCCAAGCTGACCGCGGTCATCCAGCCGCTCCATCAGAGCCTGTCCACCGTCGCCCAAAAAGTCGTCGCGGGCGGCTGATCGTGACCGACGACACCACCGGTTTGGCCGACGACGGCCCGGACGGCATTGGGGCACGGCCGGACTCGGCAGCGGTGTCGCGCCGGCGCGCGCTCGGTGGCGCCATGCTGGCCGGGCTCGGCGGCGCGGCCCTCGGCGCCGTCGGGGGAGGCCTCGCCGGGCACGCGATGACGGCCGGACAGCGCGGCGGCGACGACGACACCGTCGACCTGCGTCGCAGTTACCCGTTCTACGGGCAGACGCACCAGGGCGGAATCGACACCCCACCACAGCGTTACGCCATGTTCATGTCGTTCTCCCTGGCCGCCGGCGCCGGCCGCGCCGAGCTGCAAACCCTGTTGGCGCGATGGTCGGCCGCGGCCGCGATCCTGCAGCACGGGAAGCCGGTCGGTACCGTGCAGCCGCAGGTCGATGTGCAGCCACCCGCCGACACGGGGGAGGCTTACGGGCTGAGCCCGGCCAGCCTGACCGTCACCATCGGCCTGGGCCCGGCACTGTTCGGTGACCGATTCGGACTGGCCGCGCGACGCCCCACCGGATTCACCGACCTGCCACCGCTCAACGGGGATAACCTCGATCCCCGCCTACACGGCGGCGACCTGTCCGTGCAGGCGTGCGCCGACGACCCCCAGGTCTGCTACCACGCCGTGCGCAACTTGGCCCGGCTCGGACGCAACATCGTCTCCCCGTTCTGGGCGGTGCTGGGATTCGGCCGCGCCTCAGCAGGTCCGGGCCAGCACACGCCGCGAAACCTGTTGGGATTCAAAGACGGAACCCGCAATGTCGCCACCGACGCCGAATACCACAAATTCGTCTGGGTCGATAACAGCGACCAGCCCTGGATGAACGGCGGGACCTACCAGGTCGTCCGCAAGATCCGGATGCTGCTCGAAACATGGGACGTCGACCGGATCGGCAACCAGCAGAGGATCTTCGGCCGAACCAAGGACGAAGGCGCACCGCTGAGCGGCAAGGCCGAATTCGATACACCCGACTTCACCGCCAAGGGCACCGACGGCAACCCGCTCATCGATCCGATGTCCCACGTCGGCCTGGCCGCCCGCGAAAACAACGACGGCATCATGATCCGCCGGCGGTCCTACAACTACACGGACGGTCTGGACGCCAACGGCCAACTCAATGCCGGTCTGCTGTTCATCTCCTACCAAAACGATCCGCAAGATTTTATCCGCCTGCAGAACCGCCTGGGCGCCCACGACCTACTCAACGAATACATCCGCCACATCGGATCAGCTATCTTCGCGGTTCCTCCCGCGCCCGCTGAAGGCCACTACATCGGGCAAAGCCTGTTCCGCTGAGCAAACTTCGCCGCGCCGTGGCGGCGCTGAGCGCCGCCGCGTTTCACCCATGTGACGTTTCGTGGCGCGCGGGTAAATCAATCCCACCCGCCGTCACGCATCGGCGCCCGCCAAACACTAACTCCGTGAAACCGCACAATCAGCGAGAAACGGAGAACACCCATGACCGACGCGCTCGTCATCGACGCCGAAGGCCTCGACCGGCTGTCGTGTAACGCCAAGGCCAACCCCGAGAGCGGCAAGAAAACGCTCAAGGCCAAGACGGTGTGTGAGACCGGATTTCGCAACATGACCTACGTCCGCGACCTGGCGCCGATGCTGGTGGGGGAGCCGCCCGCGCTGCTCGGCGACGACTCGGCACCCAACCCCTCCGAAACCGCCCTGGCCGCGCTGGGCTCATGCGTGTCCGTGGGACTGTTGGCCAACGCCACACATCGTGGCGTGACCCTCACCAAAATCGAGGTCGAGATGGAAGGCGACATCGACATCTCCGCGGTGTGGGGCGTGGGGGACACCCCCGAACGAAAGCGCCTCGGGTTCAGCGAGGTCCGTTGCACGGTGAGCCTCGCCGGCGACGCCGACGAAGCCACGCTCAAGGAGATCCACGACAACGCCATCGCGTGGTCGCCGGTCGTGAACACGTTTCGCAACCCGGTGAGCCTCGAATCGACGCTGCGCACCGGATAAGCATCGCGACCTCAAACCATAACCATGGCAAAGACATTGACCAAATCCGACCTTGCCGAGACGATCAGGCTCGCCCGCGTCAAGCACGGACTGAGCTGGGCGAAAATCGCCGAAACCATCGGCAAGGACCCGGCATGGACCGTCGCCGCGCTGCTCGGGCAGCATCCGCTCTCGGCCGGCGACGCCCGGGCGGTGGCGTCGCTCCTCGGCCTCGACGAGGAGGCGGTGGCCGTTCTGCAAATGATGCCGCACCGGGGATCCGATGCGACCATAGCGAAAGATCCGACGATCTACCGGTTCCACGAGGCGCTGGCGGTCTACGGTCCGGCGATCAAAGAACTCATCCATGAAGAATTCGGGGACGGCATCATGAGCGCGATCAACTTTCAGCTCAGCGTGCAGCGCCGTCCGCACCCCCAGGGCGACAGAGTCGTCGTCACATTCGACGGCAAGTTCCTCGATTACGCGTGGCAACACTCCGCCGAGCCGGCGCAGGAGGTGGCGAAATGACGGCGACCCTGGATCCCGCGGCCGGCCGGCTGGATGTCGGCCTGTTGGAAGACATTCGGGCCCACGCCGCGGCATTGGACGGCGGCGAGCACCGGTCCCGCCGCAGCTTCACCGCGCTGGGGGAGGCCGGTCTGCTCGGCATCGGCGCCCCGGCCAACGCCGACGGCCGGCTCCCGGCGATGGCCGAGGTGATCCGGTTGATCTCGGGGACGTGCATGAGCACAGGCTTTTCGCTGTGGGCCCATCGCATGGCGGTCGAGTATTTGCTCACGGCCGCAACACCGTTCGGCGCGGCCGCAGCCGACCGGCTGCTTTCGGGAACCGTGCTGGGAGTCACCGGCATGGCCGCGGCGTTCAAAGAGGCCGCGGGCTGTGGCAGCGTGGAGTTGACCGCCACACCGGTGGCCGGTGGCTACCGGGTGTCCGGCCCGATCAGGTGGGCCAGCAACCTCTATCCCGACTCGACCATGGTGACGGCGGTGCGCACCGATGCCGGCGAGAGATTGATCGTCGCGTTGACGTTGGACACACCCGGGGTGCTCCTGGGTGAGCACTTCGAGCTGTTGGCCATGGGGAGCACGGCCTCGTCGTATCTGAACCTGGACGCCGCTCACGTGCCCGACGGCCAGGTGCTGTCGCGCGACTTCGAAGGCTTTTTGCACGCGGTCCGCCCGACTTTCCTTGTGCTGCAGTCGGCGATGTGTCTGGGACTGGCCAGGGCGGCAATTGAGCAGGCCAGGCTGGGGCTCGGCGGTGTCAACGCGGTGTTCGGCACCGACGTCGACCGCGTCTCCGAGAGGCTCACCGACGCCGAGGCGACGTTGGCCCACTTGGCCGCCGCGGTGGGCGGCCCCCGGTCGCCGGCCAAGAAGAAGCTGCTGTCGCTGAGGCTCACCGCGGCCGAATTATCCAGCGCCAGCACTGATTTGGAGATGCGAACCGCCGGTGGGAAGGGATATGTGAGCCGGACCTCGGTGAGTCGCCGCTACCGGGAGGCCGCGTTCATCCCCGTCCAGTCGCCGTCCGAGGGCCAGCTGCGCTGGGAGTTGGCCCGATGCGCCTGAGCATGGACCGATGGTGACCCCGGTGGCGGTGCCCCCGGAGGGCACCCGACCACCACGGCTGGTCGGCGGGGTTCCGCTGGCCAGCCTGGTGCGCGACTACCACCGCCCCATGGTGAATTTCGCCCGGACCATGGTGGATTCGCCGGCCGTCGCCGAAGAAGCCGTGCAGGAGGCGTGGGTGCAGGTGCTGCAATCGCCGGATTCGTTCCAGGGGCGCTCGTCGGTGAGCACCTGGCTGTTCGGGATTGTCAAGCACACCGCGTCGCGCCACCGGCGCCGGGAATCGCGGATCCGTCATCACGAGATGCTGGCGACCGCGGATGCTGACCCCCTGTCGGGCCGCATGCACCCCGACGGCCACCCCGACGCCGGACACTGGCGCGAGCCGCCGTCGCGGCGCTTTCTGCCGGAAGATCACACGGTCCAAAGCGAACTCGTCGGGTACGTCCGTGCGGCGCTGGACGCCTTGCCCGAGCGGCAACGGCAACTGGTCATCCTGCGCGACATCGTCGGCGCCCCCGCCGACGAGGCGGCCGAGCTCCTCGATCTGACCGCCGAGGCGCAGCGGGCGCTGCTGTACCGCGCCCGCGGAAATCTCCGAAACGAACTGGAAAAGCGGTATCAACGATGACCGTTCACGACAACACCGTCCCCGCCATCGATTGCGTCGACTTCGTCCGCCTGGTCGACGACCTCGTCGACTCCGACCCGCGGCAATGGGGACCGATCGTGGCCAAGCACCTCGACGAATGCCCCCCGTGCCTGGTCTACCTGCAACAGATGCTCGACCTCAAGATCCTGCTCAGCCACGTCTTCGACGGCGAGCGCCTCACCGAGGACCACGTCTCTGGAGTCCTCCACGCGATCAACACCTTACGGAAAGGCGAACACGGATGACCATCAACGCTCCAGCGCAGCCGCTGCCGAGCTCGGCAACGGCGGGCACGGTCACCGCGTTGCCCACCGGCGTCGTCACCACCGACCGCGCGCCCGAGGATCCCTTCGAGCCGCTGACGGTGGGAGCGATGGTGGAGCGGGTAGCGGCCATGGCAGTGGAAAAAGCCGCGCATCCGTGGGCCTTTCTGATGCGCTCCCTGGTCGGTGGCGTGATGGTGGCGTTCGGGGCACTGCTGGCCCTGGTGGTCAGTACCGGCGTCAAGACGCCCGGGGTGGCGAGCCTGTTGATGGGCCTGGCGTTCGGCATGTCCTTCGTCCTCATCCTGGTGTCGGGCATGTCGCTGATCACCGCGGACATGGCCGCCGGTTTCCTCGCCGTGCTCAAACGCACGCTCAGCGTCGGTAACTACGCCCTCCTGGTGACCGTCGGACTCGTCGGAAACATCGCCGGCGCACTGGTATTCGTCACCATTTGCGCCGCGGCCGGCGGTCCCTACCTGGGCGCCTTTGCCGAGCGCGCCGCGACCGTCGGTACCCTCAAGGCGGGCCAGCCCTTCTGGACCGCGCTCCTGCTCGCCGTCGTCTGCACGTGGTTCCTGCAGACCTCGATGTGCATGTTCTTCAAGGCCCGCAGCGACGTCGCGAGGATGACGTTCGCGTTCTATGGCCCGTTCGCATTCGTGATCGGCGGCACCCAGCACGTGATCGCCAATGTCGGATTCCTCGGTCTTCCGTTGTTGCTCAACCTCTTCCATCCGACCGCGCCCCGCGGCGCGATCGGCTGGGGATTCGGTGCGCACGGCTTGCTCACCAACATCGGCATCACCACCGTCGGCAACCTCATCGGGGGAACGGTTTTCGTGGCGCTGCCGTTCTGGATCATCGCGCGGCTGCAGCACCGCCAGATCTGACTGCCGGGGTCGTCATAGAGCGTTCGCGCGGCGGGCCGTGGGGCGCAACGCCGCGAAGAGCGCCCCGGCGGCGAAGACCACCGCGATCACCCACGGAAACCGCCCGTCTGGGGCGAAGCCCTTGGCGGCGACCACGGCGAGGGCGTAGGCGGTCATCGCGGCGCCGGTGAGCATCACGGGCTCGGCCCGGCGCTCGCTGAGCGGGACACCGAGCAGTGGCAGGGGAGCGGCGAAAATCCTTCGCGCCCACCATAACAGCGCGATCTCGGCTGCCGTCACGACGCTGAGGATGGCCACCCATTCCAGCCGGGCCAGCCACCAGGCGGCGCTTCCTTCCGGGGGTTGCGGCAAGAGTCCGGCCGGATACCCGACGATCGCCACGATCACGACGGGAATCATGTGCCACAGATAGAGGGCCATGATGTTGTTGTTGGCGATGGACAGAGCCCGCTCGACGCGGGCCGCGCGCAGCGCGCGGTTGAGCATGGGCGCGAGCGCCATGACGATGCCCGTTTGCGCGCCACCAAAGGCCATCAGCGCCACGGTAGGCGGTGTCGTGTTGTCGATGGTCTGGCCGGGAACGCCGATCATGCTGACCGGATAGACTCGCAGCCAGATCAACCCCGCCAGCCCCGCCGCCGAGGCACCGGCCAGCAACCAGGGCCTGCGGCCCGTCAATAGCCCACCGCGCCAGGCGATTCCGAGCTGATACAGGGCTCCCCAGCCCAACAGGTAGTTCAGCCAGTCGAGGTAGTGCACGTGAGTGCTGAGCCTGGCGGCATCGACGACCGCGACCCCCAACACGAGCGCCGCGGGCGCCCGAAGGCCCCAACGGCGGTGTGCGGCAATCCCAACCGGCGTCAGCGACACCACCACCAGATACACCGCCAGGAACCAGAGGTGCATCGCCACCGCCCAGCCGGCGTACTCGAGCACCGAGCCCGCGACACCGCACGCGTCCAGCACAACCACCGCCACCGACACCAACGCGGTGTACGCCGCGGTCGGCCCGAGCACCCGGGCCAGCCTGTGCTGCAACCAGGTCTGGCGCGAGACTCCGCCGGTGTCGCGCCGATGCGTCCACGACACCGCGCCGGCGTAACCCGCCACCAAAAAGAACGTCGGAACCGCTTGGAACGGCCAGGTCAGCCACTGGGTCCAGGGCATGTCGACGAGCGGGTTCTGCCGGCCGAACTGTCCGTCGTGGTAGGTCACCGACCCGGCCAGCCAGTGTCCCAGCACGATCAGCACCACTCCGGATACGCGGTAATAGTCGACCGCCAGATCGCGGGCCGGGCGCGGGCTGTTTGCGCCGCCCATCAGATCGGGGGAAGCTCGACGCGGGACACAGCGCCACGGTACCGTCCAGCGCTCAGCGAGGCCTCGCTGAACCACGTCAAGAAGAGGAGAAGGGCCATGAAACAGGCTCAACTCGGTGAGCTGCGGGTCGGGCGCCTGGGACTGGGCGCGATGGGAATGTCGGTCGCCTATGCCGGCGCCGGCAGCGACGACGCCGAATCGATCCGCACCGTCCATCGCGCCATCGACCTGGGTGTCACCCTGATCGACACCGCTGAGGTTTACGGCCCTTACGTCAACGAGGAACTTCTGGCGCGTGCCCTGCGGGGCCGTCGCGATCAGGTGGTGGTGGCAACCAAGTTCGGTCTCATCTCGCATACCGGCCGTGACGGGCTCGACAGCAGCCCCGCCAATATCCGCCTGGCCGTGGACGGTTCGCTGCGGCGGCTGGAAACCGATTACATCGATCTGTACTACCAGCATCGCCTCGACCGCCAGACCCCGATCGAAGAAACGATGTCCGCGCTGGCCGAGCTGGTTTCCGAAGGGAAGATCCGGCACATCGGCCTTTCCGAAGTCGGCGTCGACACCATCCGCCGCGCGCACGCGGTGCATCCCGTCACGGCCGTCCAATCGGAGTATTCGCTGTGGACGCGCGACCAAGAACCGGCGATCTTGCCGTTGCTGCGCGAGCTGGGCATCGGTTTCGTCGCCTACTCACCGCTGGGCCGCGGCTTCCTCACCGGTACGGTCCGCTCCACCGAGGAGCTCCCCGACAGCGACTACCGCAAGACCAATCCGCGGTTCTTCGACGAGAACTTCCAGCACAACCTGCGATGCGCGGACGAAGTGCGCGAGATCGGCGCTGACGTCGGCGCCACGGCGGCCCAGGTCGCATTGGCGTGGCTGCTCGCGAAAGGGCCCGACATCGTGCCCATCCCGGGCACCAAACGGGTCACCCGCCTGGAAGAAAACGTCGGGGCCGACGCGCTAGAGCTGACCCCGGACCAACTGGCGCGGCTCGACCGCCTCACCCCACCCGTGGGAGGGCATCACGCCGAGGCGCAAATGGCATGGATAGACCGCTAGTGGCCGACAAGAAGCTGGTGATCGGCGCGAGCGGGTTTCTGGGATCACATGTCACACGGCAACTGGTGGCGGCGGGTGAAGACGTGCGAGTCATGTTGCGCCACACCAGCTCCACCGCGGGCATCGACGATCTCGACGTCGAGCGCTGCTACGGCGACGTGTTCGACGACGCCGCGCTGCGCGCCGCGATGGCGGGCTGCGACGTCGTCTACTACTGCGTCGTCGACGCCAGAATGTGGCTGCGTGATCCGGCGCCGCTGTTCCGCACCAATGTCGAGGGCCTGCGCCATGTTCTGGACGCGGCTCTGGGCGCCGACCTTAAGCGGTTCGTATACACCAGCACCACAGGCTCTTTGGCGATCAGCGACGGCAAGCCGGTCACCGAGGAGGACCCGCACAACTGGGATCAGGGCGGCGCCTACATCGAAGCGCGGGTGGCCGGCGAAGACCTGCTGCTGTCGTACGCGCGGGACAAGGGCCTGCCGGGCGTGGCGATGTGCATCTCCACCACCTACGGGCCGGGCGACTGGGCGCCGACCCCGCACGGTGCGCTGCTCGCCCTGGTCGCCAAGGGCCGTTTTCCGTCCTATTTCGATTACTCGTCCGAAGTGGTGGGCATCGAAGACGCCGCCCGGGCAATGCTTCTCGCCGCCGAGCACGCGCGCGACGGCGAACGCTACATCGTGTCCGACAGGTACATGAGCATCCGGGAGCTGCATGAGATCGCCGCCACCGCCGTCGGAAGGCGATCGCCGCGCATCGGCATCCCGATGTCGGTGCTGCGGGCCGGGGCGCGGGTGAACGACGCGGCGGCTTGGCTGCTGGGCCGCGACCTGCCGTTCGCCTACGCGGGAATCCGGATGGCCGAACTGATGTCGCCGCTGGACCACTCCAAGGCCACCCGCGAACTGGGATGGACGCCCGAACCCGTCGAGGACTCGATCCGTAAGGCCGCCGTCTGGTTTGCGTCGCGCTAGTCGACGCTGGCCAATGCCGCCGTGCCGTACTTCTTTTCGATCAATCCCCAGGGGTCGGCGTAGGGGCCGCGCCCTTCCAGCCGGCGCTGCACCACGAAGACGGCGCGCAGAATCGGCCGCAATAGCGGGCCAAGCAGCCGCAGCACGTTGCGCACAGGGCCCTGCGAGTCGGCGAGCCAGGCCACCGTCTGCTGCCAGTCATGCTCTTGAAACTCGAGCAGCGCCTGCGCTTCGGTGGTGTCGTACCAGCCGGTGAAACTCCAGCCGCGATCGTCGCCCGGGTCGCCGGGCAGGCCGGCCGAGGGGCCGAGCGGGCCCAGCCCCGCCGCGGTCATGAGGTCGTCTTGCAGCCGGTGCTGCAGCATCACATACGTCTCGTTGCCGCCGATGAGCAACACCTTGCCGGAGATGGCCGTTTCGCGGTCGACGCCGTTGGCGAACGCCAGTGCCACGTCGCGCGCATCCACCGCGTGAATGCGGTTATCGCTCGGCATCGACCGCATCAGGACGAGATAGTCACCGTTGATACCGGCCTGGGTGTCCGGCGAGATGACACCCGCGAGCCGGTAGAGCGCGTAGGGCAGGCCACTGGCACGGATCGCCGCCTCGGCAAGCACCTTGTCCTGGCCGTATTGATCGATGGGATTCACCGGGGTATCCGGGGTGATCCGCTCGGGCTGGCGGAAGGGATTCCGCGATCCGTACACCGCTGCGCTGGACGCCATGAGGAACAGCGGTGGGCGGGGGAGCGTGGCGCAGGCGGCCAAGAGATTCTCGGTGCCGCCGACGTTGACGCGCCGGGCCAATGCAGGGTTGCGATACGACGGCGGAGAGACGATGGCGGCCAGGTGGACGACGGCCCCGGGACGGTGGGCCGCGACCAGATCACGCACCGCGTCGGCGTCCAATAGATCGGTGTAGGCGGGGATCAGCGTCCCGGATTGGCCCGCGGCGGCCAGTTCTTTCTCGACGGCCACGGTGTTGTCGTTGCGCAGATCCATCGCGACGACGGTGTGCCCCCGGTCGAGCAGGAGCTGCGTGCAGCGCCTACCGACTTGTCCGAATGCGCCCGTGACCAGAACGGTGTCGACAGCCACGACGCGTCACCGATCCATCAGCCGGCCGGCGATTTTGGCGATCGCCGTGCGGATTCGGGGGGACACGTAAATCGAGAATAGCGGGGTCACGATGTCCTCGCGGAGCCGAGTTAGCTTGGAGCTCTTGATAAGCCAGCGGCCCGCGACGTTTTCATAGGTTTCGTGGTAATGGCCGTAGCCGACCAAGGTTGCCCCGGGCCCGAACCGAACGACGTCTTGCAGCGCCCATATCCCACGCGCCGTCGTTGCCGACGTGAGCTCGATTTCGGGGGTGTGCACCTGGTGCGCGGTGGCCTGGGTGGGTCGGCCCAGGGCCTGGCGGGTAAAGGCGACGAAGTCGTCGGCGCCGGCGATCACCTTGCCGCCCGCTTCGGAGGTGTCACTGACGAAGTCGTCGGCAAAGATCGTTCGCCAGGCCGCCCAATCCTTGGTGTCCAGGTAGCGGCAGTAGCGCGCTTTGAGCTGCTTGATGGACTCGATCGCGGGCAAGCCGTCGGTGACCAGGTTTTCCGCGCGCTCTGTCATTGCGGCTCGATTCTGCCCGTAAGGGCCCCGGCGTGACGTTTCACTGGCGAAGTGTAAACCTGTCAGCCCTTGAAGTAGACGATCTGATGTGTGGTGGCCAGCAGTCCGCCCGCCCGGGTCCACACCTGCGCGCTCTGATCGAAATAGCCGTTTGCGAAGCGGTTGGCGTGGGCGGTGGCCAGCACGAAGTCGTCTCCGACGGCCTCGAGTAGCTGCTGATCGGCGTGAAAGTACGTGGTCAGTGAGATCGTTCCGGACGGGAGGAAGCCGCCGTGACGCAGGAACACCCGCGGGTAGAAGATGTCGCACAGCGCCGCGAGCGCCGCGTAGTCGACCGGGCGGCGCGCGCGGTCGCGCACCCACAGCGTGGTGGTCGAAGAGGGGCTGGGGTCCCCGCCTTTGCCGGGCATCGCCCCCTCGACGTAGCGCGTGTCGTAGAGGCCGGTCCATCGCACGAGGCCCGGATCGACGGCGGACAACTGCTCCGGGGCCGGCGCGCTCGGCGGGTGCGCTTCCGTGTCGGCCCAGCTCTCGCGCCGGATCGCGAAGATCGCGGTCGCCGTGGTCTTGACCACCCCATCCTGGCTGAGCTCGACAATCCAATGCTGGTTGGTGCGGTTGGTGCGCGCGGCCCGAAGCGCGATGTCGAAGTCGCCGTCGGCGATCGGTGCGGCGAAGTTGACGGTCAGGGCGAGCGGCTCGCCGATGCGGTCGGGCTGCCCTTCGACGGCGGCCAGCATGACGGCGGCCGTGATCCCGCCGAATGGCCCGACCATGTTGGCCCACTCCGCGTGCGTGCGACCGCGTCGGACGTCCGCGCTGACGGTGTCGAGGCGGACGGCTTCGTCGAAGGGATGTGTGTCGGTCATGTTGGTCGACGGCAGACTACTTGCGGTCGAACTCGCCGCTGGACACGGGGTCGTTGCACCCGACCGGCGATTCACCTCCCCTGATACGGTCCGGCGAGCGACAGCCTGAACGAAAGCGAACCGCGATGACCAACTCCAAGCACGACGCCGCGGCCAAATCTCCCGCCTCGTTGATCGATGCCAGGATCGAGGAACTGGGGGATTGGCGCGGCGAGACGCTCGCCCGGATCCGGCAACTGATCAAGGAGGCCGTCCCCGACGTAATTGAAGAGTGGAAGTGGCGTGGCGTTCCGGTGTGGTATCACGACGGGATGATCTGCACTGGCGAGACGTACAAGAACGTCGTGAAGATGACGTTTGCGAAGGGGGCGTCGCTGCAGGATCCCGCGGGTCTGTTCAATTCGAGCCTCGACGGCAACACCAGACGCGCAATCGATTTCCACGAGGGCGACACGATCGACGAGAACGCGTTGACGGCGCTCATTCGGGCCGCGGTCGACCTGAACAGGTCGTAGGGCGCCACCTGTACAGCGCCGTCGCCGTTGCTGTACAGTCGCCCAGCACAAGGACGACGGTCGAGTGAGAGGCCAGCCGGTGACTTCCGAGTCGGTCGAGGAATTTCGGCGCCGGGCCAGGGCCTGGCTCGCCGCGAACATGCCGCGACTCGATCCGGCCGAGGCGGTGTCGCTTCAGCGAGATCAGCTGCCGGCCTGGCACCGGGCCCGCGAATTGCAGAAGCTCCTGTGGGAGGGCGGATTCGCCGGCATCTGTTTCCCGCGTGAGTATGGCGGCCTGGGGCTGAGCTACGAATACAAGAAGGCCTTTGACGCCGAGTCGCTCGGCTATGAGACGCCGCTTCTGCTCAACGTCCCGTCCTTCGCCATCTGCTGCGCCACGATCCTCGATATGGGCAGCGAGGAGCAAAAGCAAACCCACATCCCGGCCGCGCTGCGCGGCGACGAGGTACTGGTGCAGCTGCTCTCGGAGCCCAGCGGGGGATCGGACCTGGCGGGCGTCATCACCCGCGCCGAACACCGCGACGGCCGGTGGATCATCAACGGCGCCAAGACCTGGAGCACCTGGGCATTCGCCGCCGATTACGGGCTGTGCCTGGCCCGCACCAACTGGGACGTGCCCAAGCACGACGGTCTCACGATGTTCCTGGTGCCGCTTCGGCATCCCGGCATCACGATCAACCGCGTTGAACAGGTCAACGGGTCGATCGAGTTCTGCGAAGAGTTCTTCGACGACGTCGACGTGGGGGATGACGCCGTTGTCGGCGAGCCGGGCAAGGGCTGGGAGGTTGCGTCGCGCCAGCTCTACCACGAGCGCCGCAGCATGGGCGACGGTTCGGAGTACACCAGCGGGCCGGGAATCGCTGAGGCCGAAGATGTTTCGGTCGACCTGCTGGCATTGGTCGACAAGACCGACCAGCACGACAGCGAGCGGGTCCGGGAGATGATCGGTCGGGCCCTGGTTCACCGCACGGTCCACGGCCAGCTCAGCGAGCACGTCTTTCATGCCGTCGCCGGCGGCGCCCTGCCGCCAGCCGCGGGATCGATCATCCGGCTATCCATGGCCGCGGTGCACGACGTGGAAACCGACACCGCCCTTGCCGTGTCCGGGACGTCGGCCGTGGTCGCGGACGACGGTGCACTCCTCGACATCGGGACGCGCTATCTGGGCCGGCAGACCGCCAGCATCGGCGGTGGCACCACCGAGATGGCGCGCAACGTGATCGGCGAGCGGGTGCTGAATTTTCCGCGCGAGCGCGCCGATGACCGGGGCGTGCCGTTCAATCAGGTGCGACGCGGCAAAAGCCTGGGAGGAGAACGGAATTGAGCGACCAGCTTCGTGACATCCGAGAGTTGGCGGGGGACACCGACGCCTACCGCGACGAACTGTACCGACGCTGGACGGGCCTGCTGAGCTACCGCTACATCGGCCGCAAACACTCGTCGATGAATCTCGGCGAGACCGACGACACCGTCACCATCCGCCGCGACATGCGCAACGAGGCGGGCGGAATCATGGTGGCGCCGTTGGCCATTTCCTCCCCGGAGGGTTGTCAGACCGACATGGTCGCCGTGCCCAACCCGGTGATCGCGTCGGTACAGATCGTCGACCCCGGCTACGACGTGACGCGGGTGGAGATCGTCGGGTCTGGCATCGTGCACCAGGGCCGCACCATGGGCTACGGGCGCTGCACGATCGTCGACGCCGATAACCCGCAGCGGGTGATCGCGTTCAATGAGGGGCAGGGAGCGATCATCGGCATCCCGCCCGAAGGCCTGGACAGGATGGATGTTTCGGGCACGGAGCTGGTGATCGAGGACTCTCCGGATCTGCCGCCGCTGTGGCGGGCCTTCGGCGCCAGCCGTCGCGGCGACGGCCATTGGGTCCTGCCCGAGCTCAGCACCGAACTCGCGTCACCGGATGCGGCGTTGCACATCGGACCCCAGCACGTCGTTCTCGAGACCGCCGCAATCGATTTGGCCGCCGAGGTCGCGGGAAGCAGAAAGCTGCAGGTCGTGAGCTGGCACGTGATGTTCATGTCGCGCGGCAAGGTGGGTCCATTCCGGGTCGAGGGCACCGCGCATCCTGGCGGGCCCGGGCGCGTCGGCGTGCGCATGCTGCTGCACGACGAAGGCAACGCCGACAAGGCCGTCACCTCCGCTGCCGCGGTCTTCGACGTCGTCGGCTGAGCCGGGCTTGGCGACCTCCGCTCGGGTGCGCCCCGGGGAAGGGCGATAACCTTCCCGAAGGCGACGCGAAGGAGCGTGATGGTCATGCAGATCTCCATGTTCGGGCAACTCAGCGGATCGGGCGGTCAATCGCCGATCGACGCGACGATCGCCAACCTCGCTATGCTGCGCGACGAGGGCTTCACGCGGGTGTGGATGAGCCAATTGCCCTATGAGCCAGACCTTCTCACGATTCTGGCCATCGCGCTGCACGAGGTCGACACGATCGAGGTGGCCAGCGGTGTGGTGCCGATCCAGAATCTGCATCCGATGCTCATGGCGCAGCGTGCCCTCACGCTGAGCCTCGCCTCGGGTGGCCGGTTCACGCTCGGGCTCGGCATGACCCATCAGGCGGTGACCGAAGGGATGTGGGGCATCCCGTGGGACAAGCCGGTGCGCAGGCTGAACGAGTACCTTGACGGGTTGTTGCCCCTGCTGGCCGGTGAACCCGCCGCCGCCGCGGGGGAGATTGTGACCACCCGCGGTGCCCTGATGATCACCGGGGCGCCGAAGCCCGACGTGTACATCGCGGCCCTGGGCCCGCAGCTGCTCAAGGTCGCCGGGCGGCGCACGTCGGGCACCTGCACCTGGATGACCGGCCCCAAGACGCTGGCCGAACATGTCGGCCCGACGCTGCGGCGGGCGGCCGCCGATGCCGGCCGGGAGGACGAGGTGCGTGTCGCCGCGTCGTTGCCCGTCAGCGTCACCGACGATGTCGACGCCGTCCGCAAGCAGGCGGCCGAACAGTTCGCCATCTACGGCGAGTTGCCGTCGTACCGTGCGATGCTCGACCGCGAGGGCTACGCGGGGCCGCAGGATGCCGCCATCATCGGCGACGAGGACACCGTGCGCGGCCGGCTCGACGAGCTGCGCGCCGCGGGCGTCGACGAGTATGTTGCGGCGGCATTCGATCCGTCACCGGAGGGCCGGGCCCGCACGCGGGCGCTGCTGCGCGCCTACGACTCCTGACCCGGCGTTTGGCTATGGCCATACATTGCCTCCGGAACGTATGGTGCAGAGACGAACTCAGAGGACAGGAGAAGCGCAGTGGCAGAACGGTTGGCGGGAAAGGTCGCCCTCATCAGCGGCGGCGCCCGGGGGATGGGCGCATCGCACGTGCGGTCGCTGGTCGCCGAGGGAGCCAGGGTGGTGTTCGGTGACATCCTCGACGACGAGGGCAAGGCGGTGGCGGCCGAGGTCGGGGACGCGGTCCGCTACCTGCACCTCGACGTGACCAAGCCGCAGGATTGGGACGCGGCGGTGGCGACCGCCCTGGGCGAGTTCGGCCGCATCGACGTGCTGGTCAACAACGCGGGCATCATCAACATCGGCACGCTGGAGGACTACGCGCTCTCGGAGTGGCAGCGCATTATCGACATCAACCTGACGGGGGTGTTTCTCGGCATCCGCGCCGTGGTGAAGCCGATGAAGGAAGCGGGCCGGGGATCGATCATCAACATCTCCTCGATCGAAGGCATGGCCGGCACCATCGCCTGCCACGGCTACACCGCAACCAAATTCGCGGTGCGCGGGCTGACGAAGTCGGCCGCACTGGAACTGGGGCCCAGCGGAATCCGGGTGAACTCCATTCACCCCGGGCTCATCAAGACCCCGATGACCGATTGGGTCCCCGACGACATCTTCCAAACGGCGCTGGGCCGGGCCGCCCAACCCGTGGAGGTCTCCAACCTCGTGGTCTATCTGGCCAGCGACGAGTCCAGCTACTCCACCGGCTCGGAGTTCGTCGTCGACGGCGGCACCACCGCCGGACTGGGGCATAAGGACTTCGCCAACGTGGAGACCGACGCGCAGCCGGACTGGGTCACGTAGGAGTCATCTGCCGCGAAAGCGCAACTGCCGGCGGGATCCCGAGTGGGACCGTCGGCAGGTGCACTCTCGAGCGTCAGGCGTGCGCGGTTACCGATTCGCGTTCTTTGGCGGCGGGTTTGGGCCACGGCGAGGGGACCGGCCGTTGACGCACGTGCTGTGGCCACCAGAACCACTTGCCCAGTAGCGCCGCAATCGATGGTGTCATCAGCGACCGCACGATCAGGGTGTCGAACAGCAGACCCAGCCCGATGGTGGTCCCCACCTGGCCGATGACCGTCAACTCGCTGACGGCCATCGTCATCATCGTGAAGGCGAACACCAGGCCGGCTGAGGTGACCACCGAGCCGGTGCCGCCCATCGAGCGGATGATGCCGGTGTTCAGGCCGGCGTGGATCTCTTCCTTGAACCGCGCGACCAACAGCAGGTTGTAGTCGGCGCCCACGGCCAGCAGGATGATCACCGACATCGCGAGCACCATCCAGTGCAGTTCGATGCCGATGAGGTGCTGCCAGATCAGCACCGACAGTCCGAAGGACGCGCCCAGCGACAGCAAGACCGTCCCCACGATGACCGCCGAGGCCACCACACCGCGCGTGATGAGCAGCATGATGATGAAAATCAGGCACAGCGAAGCGATTCCGGCGATCAACAGGTCGTAGGTGTTGCCGTCGCTGAGGTCCTTGTAGATCGACGCGGTGCCGGCGAGGTAGATCTTGGAGCCCTCCAGCGGCGTGCCCTTGAGCGCCTCGTAGGCGGCCTTCTTGATCGCCCCGATGTGCGAAATGCCTTCCTGCGACATCGGATCGCCGTCATGGCTGATGATGAAGCGCACGGCGTGCCCGTCGGGGGAGATGAAGTTCTTCATGCCCTTCTTGAACTCTTTGTTGTTGAAGGTCTCCGGGGGCAGGTAGAACGAGTCGTCGTTCTTGGAGGCGTCGAACGCCTTACCCATGGCGCTGGAGTTCTTCTGCGCCTCTTTCTGCTGATCCTGCAGGCCCTTCTGGGTCGAATACATGGTCAGCATGGTCGTTTTCATCGCCTTCATGTTTTCGATCATGGAAGGCATCAGCGCCACCATCTGGGGCATCAGGGTGTCCAGGTGGTCCATGACCGGCAGCAGACTTTCGATGTCGTCGGTCATGGTGTCGATGCCGTCGAGGCCGTCGAACACCGAGCGCAGCGACCAGCACGCCGGGATGTCATAGCAGTGCTTTTCCCAGTAGAAGTAGCTGCGCATCGGCCGGAAGAAGTCCTCGAAATCGGCCATGTGGTCGCGTAATTCGTTGATGTCGATGGTCATGTCGTGCATCTTCCTGACCATGACGTGCATGTCGTTGGCCATCTGCACGGTGATGCTGGACATCTTTTCCATGCTGTCGATGGTCGTCTGCATCATGTCGGCCTGGTGCAGCATGTCGGCCATTTGATCTTCTTGGTATTTCTGGCTCATCTGCTGGCTGACGCCCTGCATGCTGATCTGGAAGGGAATCGACGTGTGTTCGATCGGCGTGCCCTGCGGGCGGGTGATCGCCTGCACGCGCCCGATGCCCGGGACCCGGAAGACCGTCTTGGCGATCTTGTCGATCACCAAGAAGTCCGCCGAATTCCGCAGATCGTGGTCGCTTTCGATCATCAGCACCTCGGGGTTCATCCGCGCCTGCGAGAAGTGGCGATCCGCGGCCGCATACCCCTCGTTGGCCGGCAGGTCCGTCGGTAGGTAGTTGCGGTCGTTGTAGTTGGTCCGGTACCCGGGCAGGGTCAGCAAGCCCACCAACGCCACGCCGATGGTGAGGACCAGGATCGGGCCGGGCCAGCGCACGACGAGCGCACCGACCTTGCGCCACCCGCGAATGCGTTGCGTGCGCTTGGGTTCCAGTGTCTTACCGAAGCGGATTACCACGGAGATGACCGCGGGACCCAGCGTCAACGCCGCCGCGACGACGACCACCATGCCGATCGCCAGTGGGATACCCAGCGTCTGGAAGTAGGGCAGGTTGGTGAAGTGCAGGCAGAAGGTGGCGCCGGCGATGGTCAAGCCCGACCCGAGCACCACGTGCGCGGTGCCCTTGTACATCGTGTAGTACGCATCTACTCGGGACTCGCCGATAGAGCGGGCTTCCTGATATCGGCCGATCAAGAAGATCGCGTAGTCGGTGGCGGCCGCGATACCCAAGGTGACCAACAGGTTGGTGGCGAACGTCGAGAGCCCGATGAGCTGGAAATAGCCTAGGAACGCGACCATTCCGCGTGCGGCCGACAGCTCGAGCACCACCATCACCAGCGTGAGCAGCACCGTAATGACGGAGCGATAGACCAACAGCAGCATCGCGATGATGACGGTGAACGTGGCCGCCGTGATGAGCTGCATGCTGCGGTCGCCGGCCTCGTGCTGGTCCGCCGACAACGCCGCGGGACCGGTGACGTAGGCCTTCACCCCTTTGGGTGGGGTCACACTCTTGACGATGTGTTGGACGGATTCCACCGACTCGTTGGCCAAGGCCTCGCCCTGGTTACCGGCGAGGTAGACCTGGACGTAGGCGGCCTTGCCGTCGTTGCTCTGCGCGCCCGCTCCGGTGAGTGGATCGCTCCACATATCCTGTACGTGCTCAACGTGTTTGGTGTCGGCGTCGAGCTTCTTGACGATGTCGTCGTAGTAGGCGTGCGCGTCCGCGCCCAGCGGATTCTGGCCCTCGAGGACGATCATCACCGAGCTGTTGGACTTGTACTCGTTGAACACCGCGCCCATGCGCTTGGTCGCGACGACCGACTGCGCGTCATCCGGTGCCATCGACACCGAGCGCATCTTGCCGACCTCCTCCAGCTGGGGGACGGAGACGTTGAGCACCGCGATGATCGCGATCCAGCCGAGAATGATCGGTACGGCGAACGTCCGGATGAGCCGGGGGATCTTGTCCCGAACGGGTTCGTCGACAACGGGGATGGTGTCGGTGCGGGCGTCGTTGAACGTTGTGCTCATGCGGATTTCACCATGCAGAAGGTCAGGGCGTGTACGCCGTGGGTGAGGTTCTCGTCCTTGACTTCGTCATCGATGGTGATGCGGCAACCGAGGGAGTTGCCGTCGCTTTGTGCCGAGAGGTTCGGGAACACCGACGGGGCGGTGGTGCTCAGGACCAGCGTCCACGGCAGCGGCGCGCCGTCGATCCGCTTCGGGTCGGCGGACAGATCCAGGTAGTTCACGTTGGCTTGGGCGGCCGAGCCGAAGACCTCGTATTTGACGACCTTGGGCTTGAACGGCTTTGACTCATCGAGTCGCGGGCTGGTCATGACGCCCGTGTCGTGCGCGCCGAAGAACGACTTGACCCGAACGACGGCAAATCCGCCGACCAGCACCACCGCCACGATCAACAGCGGCAGCCAGGCGTTGCGCACAAGTCTCGATATCTGCACCTGGGTGATCCCTTCCTCATCACGCGGACGTGACGCGGATCAGCGTTTGCGCGACTGGAGGTCGTGGACAGGTGAGTGCCCACAGTCGCACCGATCAACAACGAACTGCGTGGATTGCTTGGTTCGTGCGCGCAAGACCGTCAAACGCGGTGAAAGTCGCCCATCCCCACTGCCGACGTCCCCGGCGGCGACACCCGGCTCACCTTGTTGCTGAAGCCTCCCCGGGTAACGCCACCAGCGCATAGTACATGATGTGCATACCTTGCAGTGTATGCAACATTTGCTGCTGGTGTTTCAGGTCACTTCGTGAAGATGCTGTTCACCAGCGCGGCGGCACGCTCAACATAGGGCATCGGCGTGTCGGCGGTTTCACTCGCCTCACCGCTCGCCCAGCGTTCCAGGCCCGACCGCACCGCCGTCAGCGCCAGCGCGGAAATTAGCGCGGCCATCTCGTCGTCGGGCTGCATCGCCTGGCGGCGGACGATGATGTCCGTCAACTGGTTCTGGAATCGTTCCAGATCGGCGAGGAACGCCGCCAGGACGGCGGGCGAAGTCTTCGCGAGTTCGAGCATGTGAGCTGCGTGTTCGCGCCGAGGGGGGACGTCGCGCAGGTGGTGTGCCGCCAGGGTGATCAGTTCCGCGAGGACGACCGAGTAGGGGGCGGGTCCGGCGGCGACGAAATCCTCGGCCAGCTCGGCGGGTATGTCAGAGGGGCCGTAGGCGAGTGCGGACTCTTTGTTGGGGAAGTAATTGAAGAACGTGCGGGTCGAGACGCCGGCTTCGGCGCAGATTTCGTCGACCGTGACCTTGTCGAATCCCCGTTCCAGCGTGAGCCGTACGGCGGCGTCGCGGATGTCGGCGCTCGTCTGCCGGCGGCGGCGCTCGCGTAGCCCCAGGGGATTGGCCATACTCATATAGTTGCACGTTGTGCACAGTTTGCAGTCAAAAGGTGCCATCTGGCGGTGCGGAGGCGAGGCCGCCCGGCACCGTCCAGGGCGAGCGGCGGCGTTCCGCGTTCTCGCCGCCTCGCACCAGCCCTGTTCTTGCGCAACATCATTCGGCCAGCCGCTGTGGTGCAAGAGGTGGGTTCGGGCCGGTCATCCGCTGGGGGTGAGGGCGCCCCGCAAATAGTCGCATTGGCTTTGGAAGAACTTCGCCGAGATCGCCGCCTTGTCGGCGATCTGGTCGAACGCGTGAAACGCGCCCGGAACGATCTCCTCCTGCACCGGGACGCCCGCCTCGCGCAGGCGTCGCGCGTACTCCAGACTCTCGGAGTAAAAGAGGTCCAGCGTTCCCACGCCGATCCAGGCGGGCGGCAAGCCCGACAAATCCTTGCGGCGAGCCGGTGCCGCCTCTTCGGGATCGGCCCCATTGAGGTACCACTGCCAGGCCAATTGGTTATCGGATTCGGTCCACATGATCCGCCTGGGGCCGTCACGCCGGGCGCCGGTGCGATCGTCGAGCATCGGATACACCAGCATTTGGAAAGCGATTTTGACGTCCTGGCGGTCGTGCGCCCGCTGCGCCACCGCGGCGGCGAAATGCCCGCCGGCGCTGGCGCCGCCGACGGCGACTCGATCCGGGTCCACCCATGGCTGGCGCGCCAGCCAGAGCAGGGCCGCATAACAGTCCTCGACCGGTATCGGGTAGGGGTGTTCGGGGGCTAGCCGGTGTTCGACCGCCGCGATCGCGACGCCGGTGAGCTGAGACAGTTGGCGCAGATACTTGTCGTCCTGGGCGGCGTGGCCCATGATGGTGCCGCCGCCGTGGATCCACAGCAGCGCCGGTGCGTGGTCGGCAAGGCCGGCCGGACGGTGCAGGCGGACGCTGACGTGCTCGTTGACCGCGGCCACCGGCACGGTGCGGATGCGGCCGGCGTTGCCCATCAGGTTCATGATGGCGCGCTGCAGCTTCAGACCGCGGTGCAAGGCGTAACCCCGGGGCAGGAATCGAGCCACTTTGCGAAGACCGGGATCCAAGACATGGGGCGACGTGTAGGCGTTATCGGGAAGGCCGTTTGCCATCGGATGCCTCTGTTCCCTCGCGCCGGCAGACATGCTGACCATACAGGACGCAGGTAATGTCCATGCGTGGGAATTTGAACGAGTTTCAGCGGTATTCGCGCCGTCACGTGTCGGCCCGGCTGCGGACGCATTGGCCAAGCGGCACAGCCCGTTTCAGAGCGCCTCGTCGCTGTCGGTCAGTGCGCGCACGACGTGACCGAACATCGTCTGTTTGATCGCTCCGAGCGTGCCCGGGTCCTTGCCTCCGAATGGGCGAATCTGGTCGACGGCCGTGCCGGTGACCGCGTCCGCCGGACAGGCGACGTCGACGAGGCCGAATTGTGCTGCGTCGGGCCCGGTGAACCGACGGCCCGTAGTCATCGAGGCCACCGCGGCGCGAGGAGTGAGTTTGGACTGGATGAGCGCGGCCATGCCCGGGTTGAACGGAATGCGGATGTCGACCTCGGGAAAACAGAAGTACCCGCGATCGTCGCGCATGGCGCGAAAGTCGTGCGCGATCGCCAGCATTGCTCCGGCACCGAACGCGTGACCGACCACGGCGGCGGCGGTGGGAACGGACAGCGTCAGCACGCGCGCGAGCAGCCGGTGCACCCGATTGATGTACCAGGAGCCCCGGTCGGTGTGGGCGCTCAGCCAGTCCAGATCCAGCCCGTTGGAGTAGAACTTTCCGCCGGCGGTGGTGACCAGCCCCAGGGCGCCGTCCGAGATGACCTGATCGAGCGCGGCCTCAACGTCATCCAAAAATGCTGGGGAGAAACGGTTCTCATCGTCGCCCAGCCGGATGATGGCGATCTTGTCGTCGTAATCCAGTTTTACAGCCATGTGTTCCCCTGACTTCTTTCATGGTTCTCATCGGTCAGCCGCGTCGTTGCCGCGGGGCGGGAGGGCCGATCTCCAGCACGGCGCGCACGGCCGCGCGCAGATGCGCTCGCGCTGTGGCGCTTCCGAGGCGGTCTCGCCGAAGCAGCAACGCGGTGGGCAGGTCGACGACGCAGCTGGTTATCGTGTCCACCGCCGCCGCGTCCTTGCGCTCCCACACCGCGACCGCAAGCCGCACCATCAAATCGACGAGAAGTTTGTCGAGGCGTCGCAATTCGTCGGCAATGTCGTCGGGGACATCGTCGGCGAGTACTTCCTCGCGGCGCACACGCAACAACAGCGTCGATGAGCCGGGATATTGCTCAGTGAAAACCACCGGCGCGTCGGCGGCGGCCACCACCGCTTCGATGGGACCGCCCGGGTCGGTACCGGTCGCGGCGTCGTCGACAAGTGCCGTCTGTACCGCCAGGAAACGCCGGCCAGCCCGCAGCCAAGCCTGGCCCATCAGCCCGCCCCGCGATGTGAACGTGTGGTACACAGCGCCGTTGGAGACACCCACGGCCGCGCCGACCGCCCGGATGGTCACCGCGCTCGGGCCCGACCGCGCCACCAGGTCCTCGACGGCGTCGAGTACGGCGTCGGGATCGTGAAGGCGGGGCCGCGGCATGCAACCACCATAACAGAGCGGATGCTCTATTACGCGCCGGGGCGTGAGTATCTCCCTGTGCCGCGGGGCACGATCCGACCGTGATATGGCGCCGGTTAGCATCGGACGTCCGGATGTCGGTGCGGAAGGTAGGGCATTGGCTGCGATACCCGTCATCGCGCTCACCGGTCATCTCGGCGCTGGCAAGACGACGCTGCTCAACCACTTGTTGCGCCATCCCGGCACCCGAATCGGTGTCGTGGTGAATGATTTCGGCGACATCAACATCGACGCTTCTCTGGTGGCCGGTCAGGTCGACGAACCGGCCTCGATCGCCGGCGGATGCATCTGTTGCCTGCCCGATGGCGGTGGGCTCGACGACGCACTCGTCAAACTCGCGGATCCGGCCCGGCGCCTTGATGCCATCGTCGTCGAGGCCAGTGGTCTGGCCGACCCCGTGGCGATCGCGCGGATCATCGGTTTCAGCGAGATACGGGGGGTCCGGCCGGGGGGACTCGTGGATGTCGTCGATGCGGTGAACCATTTCGACACCGTCGACTCCGGGACGCTACCGCCGGTCCGCTATGGTGCGGCGTCGCTGATCGTTGTCAACAAGCTCGACCAAGTGCCTGACTGCGAGAGGTCGGCTGTGGTGCAGCGCGTCACACAGCGTGCGGCGCAACGGAACCCGCACGTTCATGTCGTGGGCACATCGGGTGGCCGGATCGACCCGGAGCTGCTCTTCGACGCGTCTGGCACGTCCGGACAGGTTGGCCAGCTCTCGTTCCTGGACTTGGTGCCCGAGCACGAGCATGACCACGTCCATGCTGATGCGGTCACCGTGGCCGGCGCTGGTTGTATCGACCCCGACGCCCTGGTCGATCTTCTCGAACAGCCGCCTCCGCAGGTGTTCAGGATGAAAGGCATTGTGGCTGTGTGGGAGCGCGCGACCGTGCGCGAATACGTGATCAACTTGGTGGGTGGCGCCGTCCACATCGCGAAGGCGCCGTCGGGAGCAATGGCCAATTGCCTCGTGGCGATCGGGATGCATCTCGACATCCCCGCCGTACGCGCGCGGCTCGATGACGCGCTGCAGCCTGTGTCGGGGTCGGCGTCGGCACCGGCGTTGCGGCGGCTGCAACGGTACCGGCGACTCAGCGCGTGAGTGAGGATCCGGCAAGATACGTCGTGATGTCATCTTCGCTCGGCGACGTGCTCGCCACCTTGGAGCTCGACCGAGTCGATCAGTGGCTTTTCGTCGGGCGGCAGCTTCCCGCGCCCGCCAACCATATACTCGGTGGGCACATCTCGGCTCAGGCGTTGTTGGCGGCAAGCCATACCGCACCGGGCCGAACGCCGCACAGCGTCCACACGTACTTCCTGCGGCCCGGCGACTCGCGTCACCCGGTTGATTTCGAGGTCGTCGACCTCCAAGAAGGCCGGACGTTTTCTGCTCGACGGGTCACCGCACGCCAAGACGGCAAGATTCTGATGGAGGCCATGTCGTCGTTCAAAGTCGCCGATTTCGCTCCCGCGCAGGTCGTCTATCAGCCACCTATGCCGCCGGCTTCCAGCCCGGAATCCTTGCCGTGGGTTGCCCCGCATCTCGCGGAATCCGACGAGAGCGCCCAAGGGCGGTGGGCGAGCCTGCGCTGGTTCGAGCGCCGGATCATCGACACCGAGGCTGCTCCGCCCGCCCGCGCGCCGATGTGGTGGCGACCCGACGGGCGAGTTCCCGGTGACCCGGTGCTGACCGCCAGCCTGGTGGCGTACCTGTCGGCGGTGACGTTGACCGAACCGGCATATGCCGCACGCGGCGGTGTCGGGGCATCGGCGCAGCGCGACCATTCGGTGTGGTTCCACGGTCCGGCGGCGTTGTCGGATTGGCTTCTCTACGACCGGTCCTCGCCGAGTAGCGCCGGTTCGCTGGCACTGGCGAGTGGGACGATGTTCAACCGCACCGGCGAACTGGTGTGCACGGTGAAACAGGAGATGTATTTTCCGACGCGCAATTGATGGGACAGTCACAGTGCACGTTCCGATGGTTCACTATCGCAACGCGTGACATCGTACCGTCTCAATATGGCCGCGCCGCAAGGCAATTCCGTCACAGTGACGTAATTAGGCCATAGGGTTTTCCACGGTGGGGAAGGGGATACGGTGGTCGGGTGCGGTCTGTAGCGCGACCCGGTGTCTCTTCTCCGCCATATCCTTACACTGTCTCGTGGTGATCGGAGTCTCGTGGAGCTCTCTGCGCCCGACGAAGGAGTCGTAAGCCGAGCCGGCCACGATGTGATCGCAGTAGCGCTTACCGCCTTGCATAATCGTCACCGTGACGAATCGGGCGGGTCGGGGATTCCCACCCACCTCGCGGGGGCCCGGAAGCCGCTGCGTAAAAGTGCGAGGTAGTGATTGCGAGGCCGCCGGATTGGGTAGTCGGTTTACACTCACGCCCAGCTAAAGTCTGGACGCCTGAGATGGGAGGGCTCGATGAGTGTGTTCGTTCGTCGCGTCGTGTGCACCGTGGCGGTGGCATTAGGACCAATGGCCTACGTGGCGGCGGTATCGTCCGGCGTGGCCTCCGCCCAGCCCCCGGATTGCGGTGCCGGCAACTGGTGGAACCCGGGGGCCAATGCGTGCCAGCCGGTGGCACCGCCGCCCCCTGATTGCGGTCCTGGCAATTGGTGGAATCCCGGGGCCAATGCGTGCCAGCCGACGGCACCCCCTGATTGCGGTCCGGGCAACTGGTGGAACCCGGGGGCCAATGCGTGCCAGCCAGTGGCGCCCCCGCCGCCGGAGTAGCGCCTCGTACGTACCCTCGCCGAGCGCGGCGAGGTGGGATCGGGGCCGTAGCGCGTCCGCGCCCAGCATCGGACCCGCATTGGCCGCACATTGGTGCGGGCCTTATGTGCCGCCGCCACAACGCAATTCGTCACTGTGACGTAATGATGGCGGTAAAGGCCCGGTCAGGCGAGCGAGGCCGAGGATCACTCAATGGGCTGCGCGCGATGTCGTGCGGAAGCGCTCGATCAGACGATCACAAGAGTTGGTTCATTCGCGCGACTGGCGCGTACCCACGCGACAGATTTGCCAACTGAGCGTTCTCGGCTTGCTGCCATGGAAGGCAGTGGACAAGGGTTACTGGACTCGTTTTAGCCCCGACGCGGGCGCGCTAGCCGCCTTGCGCCGGTGAGCATTATGCCGATAAGCGACATTATGTCGGGTAATCGGGAGAAGGCTCCACTCTCGGACGTTGCCATCAGTATCGGTGTCCTGCGGCATGAGTTGGGCATGACATTGACACCGTCAGACTTGGAGTTGATCCGCTGCTCTCCCGTTAATGGGTGCGGACAACTCAAACCCTGAGCAGTACCACGCCCTTCGAGCCGAGCAAGGCTATCGTTGCGGCATTTGCGGTATCAGTGAGGCGGACGTTGATCTCACAGGGTTGGCGGCCGTCCGCGCGCTGATGGTCTGCTCAAGGTTCCGTTCGCCGTAGAGGCGCGAAGCTGCGTCGGGCTAACCCGCCAAAAGGAGATCATCATGCCCGTCGGCCGCGTCTTTGTCGACCGGGTCGTGCGCGGCGATTGCGGTCGTCATATCAGCCCCCGGGACGCCGATAGGCGTTAATGGACGGTCGAAGCTTCGGCTTTCTCGTATATCCGAAGATACGAGCGCGAGATCACGATTGCGGTAACGGTCCTTAGCGACCACAGCACAGTCGTGCTCCTGCACTGCGCGGCGAGCAGGGTGACCCGCGGTGAAGTTGCCATCGTGACTAAAGACCCTCCCTGCTGCGGCGCGGGACGGATATGCACCAATCCAATATGGATGTTTACCGGCCGATGCTTCGGCTATGCCCACCATCACTTCCGGCAACACCAACGCGCCGACCATGCGCATCGCCGAGCGCGCAGCGCGGGCGATCGTCGGTAGGTCGTTCTCCCGCATGTCCTTTCGCGGTTATAGCCGAACGATCACCGCTTGGTATCTATTTGGGCATGCAACCGCGTTTCGACTGGCGCAGCACTATCGGTAACAACAGTCACATGTTTAACCTTGCGCCGTGCGCAATTTGCCCTCTGCCGCCACCGATGTGCCATTGCGCACTGTCTCCCGGCGCGACGCGCTGCGCTACGCCGCCACGTTGGCCGGTCTGGGTGCCGCATCGGTAGCTTGCGGCATGCCGACAGCGACTGCCGCCGCTCCCCCTCAGCTGATCGACTTTGCCGCACACCAGATTCCGGCGCAGCAGATCCGGGCTGCCGGCTATAGCGGGGTGGTCAACTACGTCTCGTTGTCACGTCCCGGCTCCTCGTTCGGCGCCAAGCCCATCACTCGGTCCTACGCCGACTCACTGACAGCCGCGGGTTTGGTGATTGTCAGTAACTACCAATACGGCAAGCCGGGCGGGTCGACACCGTCAGACTTCACGCGGGGCTACGCGGGCGGCGTCGCGGATGCGCGCACCGCCTGGCGTTTGCACACCGCGGCAGGCGGCGGCCAGAGTGCGCCGATTTTCTTCACCATCGACGAGGACATCAACCGCAACACCTGGATTCACACCGCGCTGCCGTGGTTTCGCGGAATCAACTCAGTTCTTGGGGTTCAGCGCACCGGGGTCTACGGAGGTGTCAGGGTCTGCCAGTGGGCCGCGGCCGATGGCGTTATCGGGTCTTCGAGCACACCTGGCCGCCGGTGGGCCTGGCAAACTCGAGCCTGGTCCGGTGATCAGGTCCACCCCGCCGCTGTTCTCTACCAGCGCGTCGTGAGCACCGCGTCCAATCCCGGGCCGAAGGTCGGCGGATTCGAAGTGGACGTCAACGACGTCCTGGCCCCCGACTGCGGCCAGTGGAACCTCCATGCGGGTCGTCCAAGCGGCGACGTGCGATAAGGTGTTGCCGCCACTTCCGGCAATACCAACGCGCCGCTCATGCTCGTCGCAGAGCACGCAGCGCGAGCGTCCATGGAATAAGTCGGTTAAGCGCCGACATCAACGATGTTGCGGTGCAATCTGACCCAGGGCTGGCGTGGGCTTATGCGCCAGACGGCAGAACTACGCCGGGTTCATCTGATGAATCAGGCCCGCTGGAGGCCGTGCTCACCGAGGAGGATCTGAGGCAACCAGCTCGCGAATCTAATCCCGTGTGCACACTGCACCACCAGCTTTTGCATGGTGGAATGTGCCCATATGCAACCGCTGAAAAGCGCCTCACCCTGTGTGCGGGTTGACTGATCAGTGAGCTCCGGTCGCTAACTCATCGTCAAGGCCGTGCCCACGGCGACGCTGATCACCACCATGAGGGACACCCAAATCACCGTAATCGACACGCCCACGATCTCTTCTTCCGTGAGGCGCCAACGCGGTTCGTCGACAAGAGCGGTTTCCCTTAGGGGCGCAACCGCGTTGATTGCTGCGACCGCCAAGAGAAGATCGTTCGCGTCGTCCGCATCCTTCTCGATTGCCTCAAGCGCGGCGATTGCGGTCGTCATATGAACCCCCAGGATTGCGGTCGCCAACAGGCGTTATCTCGTATACCCACGGTAAGAGTGCGAGATCAAGATTGCGGCAACGCTCCTTAACGGTCGCAGCACAACCTCCCCGCTCCAGGAACAATGGACCATGCGCAACGCCCGTCCCCTCGAAATCGCGCTCGGCATTGCGCTGGCCACTCGGCGATTCTGAAGGCATGACATCGGGACTGGCGCCTGAATACGACGGATTCGAATATGCAGTGTTACCGGTAATCCGGACGGTTCCGCTATCGCACGTCGCGATTAGCCTTGGTGGCCTGAGGCAAGCTTTGGCTATGACATCGACTCCCTCTGGTGTGGAATTAATCCGCCTGAGGTGATCGACGGCTCGGCCCGTTCGACAGGATAAGGCGGATGCCGCCGTACGGATTCGACATTGATGATGAGTTGCACGATCAGTTGCGTGCTCCAGTTCCACCGGGCGTACTGGCATGGGTTGAGCGCCAGACAAAATGTCAGGTCATTGCGCAGCGGCCGTTGGAAGGCGGCCAGTTGTCGCCTGCCAGGGTGATGGGACCTCTGGTTTGCCATGAGCATGGGACCGGGTTGTTCCGGTTGTAGGCCGTGTGTTGATAGTGGCCGAAGGGGTGGTTGCCGGTCAATCCGACGCAGTCGGAGAGGCCGGCTTTCGGTTCCCTGGCTTCTGGCGTTGCCGATAGGACTCGCCTTCGACGACGAGTTCGTAGGCCGCTGATTGCAGCCGGTCCATCGCGGATTGGGCCAGCAGCGGGTCGGCCATCATGGTCAGGATCTCGGGTGGTTCGCGGTTGCTGGTGATGACGGTCGATGCGGCGCGGTGGCGTTCGACGATGATCTCGTAGAAGTCGGTCGTCTCGGTGGCCTCCAGACGGTGCAGCGCGAGGTCATCGATTATCAGCAGTTCGACGCGGTGCAGTTTGCGCATCTCGTCTTCGTAGCTGCCGTCCAGGCGTGCCCCCCGAAGGCGTTTGAACATTTTGTCGGCCCGTTCGATGTGCACGCTGTGATGCCGGCGTACCGCGATGTGACCTAATGCGTTGGCCAGGAACGTCTTTCCCACTCCTACCGGTCCCATGACGAGCACGTTGTAGGCGTCGGCGAGGAACCGCAGTGAGGTCAGCTCGGCCCATAGTTGTTGATCGAAAGCCACGGCGGCGGAGTCATCCCAGGCCTGCAGCTGCATGGCCGGATCGAGATGGGCAGCCTTGGCGCGGCGGGTCGCGGATTCGCGGTCGCGGCGGGTGACCTCATCTGCGAACAACAGTTCCAGGAAGTCGTGGTGTGGTAGCCGGTTGGTACGGGCCAGCGCCAGCCGTTCGGGCAGCGTGTCGAGCAGCTGGCCGAGTTTGAGGCGGCGCATCAACGCTTTGAGCTCGCCGGACACCTCGATCGGCTTGACCGCCGGCGTGGCGTCGGGGCGCTGTGGGCTCGATGAAGGCCTCCGCACCGCGAAATCAGAGCTTTCTCGGACAAACCGCGACGCTGCCCCGGGCGGTTTCGGTAGCAGGGGCAGTTGTTCACCGCCGCCGCGGGTCAAGATCCGCTCGATCAGCCCGACGTCGATCACCTCGGCGTCCAGGGCACGCCGGCACGCGTCGTCGACCTCCTCGGCGCCGTGGCGGCGCACCAGCCCCAGCAGCCGGTAGACCTGACGCATCTTGGTCCACGGCAGCGGATGCTCGAGCACCGCTGCCGCGTAGGTGCCGACATGGGTGCCCTGGGCGGCTGCCTTGCGCTGCAGGGCATTCAGATCACGCATCGCATAGACCGAGACCTCAGAGGGAAGATCGGCCGGATCAGTATGGCGGCGACCCGGGGCCACGACCGGATGCACCTTGATCAGCTCACCACGCCAATAGAGCTTGACCGAGTGTGCATCAGCACGGGCCTCGATGCGCTTGCCGACCAGCTCTCCGGGCACGCTGTAGAGGGCTTTGGCGACCTGGACGTGGCGGTCCGGGGCCACTTTCGGGCGCGTCCAGATCGGAACGTCGAAGGCGGTGTCGGGTACGGGCCCTAGTGCGGGCAGCTCATCGCCGATGAACACCTCGGCCGGCCGCAGGCGGGTGGTGCCGTGAATGCGCATACCGGCGGTCTGAGCGCACCAATGTTCGGCGCGGCTGCGACAGTCATTGAGATCCCGAAAGTCCTCTCCGGCAAAGAAATTCGATCGCACATACTGCACCATGCGTTCCACCCGCGGCTTATCTTTCGGGCTGCGCACCCGCGCCGGGTCGACCGCAAACCCACGAGCCTGCGCATACTCGCGGAACGCATCGTTGAGCCGAGGCTCGGTCGCATGCGCGGTGGTGACGATGGCTTTCATGTTGTCAGGGATCACCACCGCGAACACCCCGCCGAAGAACGCCCACGCCGCCTCGAACCCGGCGATCACATCGTTCAGGGTCTGGCGGTAGGTGGGCCAGACGAACATGTGCCGCGAATACGCCGCGGTAAAGATCAACCCCTGCACGACTCGGCGCCGACCATCGCTGGCGTCGGTGAGCATCCCGAGGCGGCCGAAGTCGACCTGCACCTCCGCACCCGGTTCGCAGTCGGCCACCGGCACCGTGGCTTGACGGCGTCCGAAATCCAATTCGGTTGTGACGTAACGATTCAGCGTCCGATAGGACACCACCACACCGCGGCGCCCAAGCAGCGTGTGGATCTTGGTCAGCGTCAATCCGTCTTTGAGCCAGGCCTTGATCTGCTCATGCTCTGCAGCGATCGTCTCCCACGCCAGGCTCTTGCCGCTGGGCCGGTGCGTACGCACTCCGGCAATCACCGCCGCGATCAACTCATCAGTGAGCTGACCGTCTCCGCCATCGCGGTCCAGCCCACTGGCACGGGCTCGGTCGACGTAGCGTCGCACCGTTTTGCGGTCGGTGCCCGACAGCCGGGCCACCTCCCGCAACCCCAACCCCTGCAGCCACAGCCGCAGCATCTCCACGATCTCGATCACCGACACCTCCCGGTAGCTCATCAGGCCAATACAGCGGCCCAACAACCGGAAGAACCCGACACCACGCCGGGTGGTCCCATAACTGGCAAACCAGCCAGTCGAGTGGTCCCATCAATGGCAAACAGGTGGTCCCATGCTCATGGCAAAACCAGCTCTGAAGTGGTCCCATTCACCTGGCAGCCGACAGCCAGTCCGCGGCGATTCACCGTCTTGTTCTCGATAACCGAAGCGCTGTGATCCTGCAGCGATTCGTCTTGGACTGGATCCGCGACGAGCCGTGGGCTCCTGCGAACGAGGTACTGATCTTAGGTCTTTTGGCCGACACATCGGTTCCAGCGCCGAAGGTGATTGCCGCCGACCCGCACGGACAGGACACCGGTGTGCCCACCGTATTGATGACCGCACTGCCAGGCGCCGTCGTGTGGGACCCACCAGAGCTAGACCCATGGCTGGACGCCGTCATCGACGTCATGATGACGATTCATGCCATACCGGCGCCGCAACAGTTACGCCGGTGGGAGCCTTACCCGCCGGAGAACGCCCCACCGACGTGGACCCGCTACCGGTGGGCATGGGAACGCGCCGTCACCACGTACCATGACGTGCGCCCAAGCAGCGACCGTGTGTTCTTACACCGCGATTTTCATCCCGGCAACATCTTGTGGCAGCAAGGCAAAATATCCGGACTTGTCGACTGGGTCTCGTCGTGCGCCGGACCCGTCCAGGAGGATATCGCCCACTTCCGCGTGAACCTGGCCATGCACCACGGACAAGCCGTCGCAGATCGCTTCCTGCGGCACTGGATGCACGCCAGCGGCCAGTTTGAATACCACCCCACCTGGGATCTACTAACTGCGGTGTCCATGGGCGGCGACGAACCCAACCACCAACTCGACGAATTCATCGCAGCCGCCGCCAACCGCCTCTGACCGCGTTTCCTGATCAACGCCTCCCGCCGACGCGATCACCGCCACAACGCAATGTCGGGGAAGCGGGAAACAGATCACCCATCCACAGGAATTGACAATTCCTCAGCAGGGGGTGTTTCAGATCAACATTCGTCTGTTGGCGCCAGACGACGACCCGTGACTGGGAGTTGGGGCCGCGGGCTACAGCCCGGATGGTACGACGTTGCCGTTTACCGTCACTTCGACCTGGCCGGTCTTCGGGTTGTACTCGATTTTGCCGTGCTCGAAGTTCGATACAAGCAGATCGCCAACGGTGTTCACGTCGCTGGTCGGAAAGCCCAGCGGTCCCGCCGACCCGTTATTGCCGGTGATCGCGGGCGCGCCGTTCGGGTCGCGCGGAACATTCCATGCCTCCCGGATCTTGCCCGTGGTGATAAACGCGGGTGTACCGACCGCGTCGTTCCTGGCGGTGATCACGCCGCCCTGGAACTGCTGAAATACCAAGCCGCTCTCCCGTTTTCCCGCGTTGCGGTCACCCGTCAGCGGTTTGCCGAGGGCCTGCTTCTGATCCTGGGTTGCCGACGAGTACTTGGCGGCGATCGGGCCGGTCAGGATCACCTCGACGTTGCCCTCACCGATGAGCTTCACCTCCGCGGGCGGCGCTGGAGTCTTAGACGTGGTGGTGGCGTTCACCCCTGCGTGAGGCGGTGCCGACGCGTCGACGCTCTTGCCATTGCCGCAGCCCACAGCAATCAGTGCGACGGCGGCCAGGCCGGCGACTGCCGCGTGGCGGTATGCGATCGTTCTCATGAGCTTCCTCTCGCGTCTTCCTGAGGCAGGCGGTCGCGGTCGTCGTGGCTCCGAACGAACTTACCCGCGGTCATCGACGGCGAGCCAGGGCACCTAACGGAGGATCACCGCAGCTTTGTCAGCTGCCCAGCACCGAGACGATCTTCTTGGCGGTAGCCTTGGCCGATCCCGGATTCTGGCCTGTGACCAGCCGCCCATCGACAACGACGTGCGAGGCGAAGGGAATCAGACCCTTAACGTAGCGGGCGCCGCGCTTCTTGATTTCCGCTTCGGCGTTATAAGGCACCAGCTTGTTGACCCGGGCCAGGACCTCCTCCGACCAGGCGAACCCGGTGAGCTTGCGCCCGGCAACCAAGAGCGATCCGTCCGACAGCTTGGTGTTGAGCAGGCCGCAGTAGCCGTGGCAGACCGAGGACACGACTCCCCCGTGCTCGAAGATCTCGCGCGTGATGCGTTGCAGGCCTTCGCTATCCGGGAAGTCATACATGACCGCGTGGCCGCCGGTGAAGTAAATCGCGTCATAGGCCGTCGAGTCGATCTCATCGGGTGCGGCGGTGCGGGCCAGCAGCGCCATCTTCGTATCGTCGGCCTTCCAGGCCTTGGCGCTCTTGCCGAAACTGGGGAACTTCAACGAGCGCGGCTCCAGCGGTGAAGCGCCGCCTTTCGGGCTGACGATCGTCTGTTCGTAACCCGCTTCGGCGAAGACGTCATAGGCGTGCGTCAACTCGGAGAGCCACAGCCCGGTCGGCTCGGCGGGGTCGTCGTAATGGGCGACGTTGGAGACGACGTTGAGGATGCGCTTGGTCATCCTCCCAGGATTCCACTTATAGCCCGCCCTGTGCCCAGCGTCGACGTGTAGTAGGTGACACCGTTCATCGTTTGTCGATTGTCGTCGGTCTGTGGGATCGGCCCCAACTCGTGGTCCGCGAGCAGTCGACCCATTGGAGTTGCGACCGATGTCCAGCCGCGCGCGTCGAGGTACGCGCCGACGTCGTGGCGCTCGCCCTCGAACTCGATCACGGTGAAGTCGGGTTCAAAGCCGTGCCGGCGCCACTTGGCGGTCGCCGCCTGCATGCGTTCGTGGGCCGCGTCGGGGTCCATGTCGGCCGTATTCGGGACGGCCTCGGTGCCGAGTCGACTTCCTGGCGCGCTGAGCGCGGTGACGGTGTCGAGCAGCTGGTCCTGGGCCCCGGGTGCCAGGTAGCCAAACAGCCCCTCGGCGATCCACGCCGAAGCTCTGTTGGGCTCGAAGCCCGCCGCGTTCAGCGCCGTCGGCCAATCCTGGCGCAGGTCGGTCGCGACGGGGCGCACGTCGGCTTTGGGTTCGGCGCCAAGACTGGTCAGCGTCGTTGTCTTGAACTCGATGACGGCCGGTTGATCGATCTCGAACACCGTCATCCCTCCGGGCCACCCCAACCGATACGCGCGGGTATCCAGGCCCGAGGCGAGGATGACGGCCTGGCGGATGCCAGCCGCGGCGGCATCCGCAAAGAATTCGTCGAAGTACCGTGTGCGCGCCGCGATCGACGCGGGCATCTGTGCCAGGCCCCACGGGCTGCCCTCCACGTCGACATCCGACGCGGACAGCTCACCGGTAGCCCAGCGGGTCAGAAAGGTCACGCCGACCGCGCGGACCAACGGCTCGGCGAAGGGATCGTTGATGTCACCATTGGCGGTCGCTATGGCCCGCGCCGCGGCCGCCATCGTCGCCGTGGTTCCTACGCTGGTGGCGGGATCCCACGATCCCTTCGTTGGTGGCATTCTCTACCTCCGAAGTTTTTGGCTACGTAGTGCGTTGCGCTGCGCTCGGAGGCAACGAACTCGCCGCTGCACGGCAAGAAGCGCATCGGCGCCCGGCTTGGGCCGGTGGGCCCCGGAGCGGCACAGGCTCAGTGCACCGTCGGCGCTAAGTGCAAGGATATTGCCCGTTGAGCACGCAATTCACCGGTGGTGAGTAGGTACCGCTCAGCACGCCCCTGAAACCACCTGTGGCCGAACTACCGGGCGCAATGACGCGATTCCAATTCGCGGGAGTGAGCACATGGTGCGTGCCAGTCTGCGTGACGGTGCTGTTCCACGCGTGCAAGACGGATTCGCCCGCCGGCAAGTCGAATTCGAGTTTCCAATCGTTCAGCGGCGCCATGCTCGAGTTGGTGACGGTGAAGTGGGCGATGAAACCGCTCTGCCACGAATGGGACACCGATAACGTTGCCGTGGCAGCGGCCGCGTGAGCTGCCGGCGTGATGGCGAGTCCGAGTATGACAACCATCAAGGCCGCCACGGCCGCGTGAAGCGCTGTGCGCCAGCGCTTCACGCAATTGTCCACTCCCGCCATACCAGCAACACTAAAGCCGCAGAGGCGACATCGGGCCTCGCATCGCGGGTAAGCCGCAGTACCTTTGCCCAACCGAAACCGTCATGAAATCTAGCCTTGATCCGTCCCCGGACTCCCCTTAGTCGCGCCCTCGGGTGAGGATCAGCAACCCGGTCGGCAGCGTGGCGATCGCGAGGGTTGTGGTCTGCGCAACCGCGGCCGTCGTCGTGACGTTCTCGAGGTGTGTGACGTGGAAGACCAAGTGCGGGACTGCGAACAGCAGGTAGGCGCCCAGTGCGACCCGGACCAAGCGTCGTTCCATCGTCATCGCGGCGGCGACGACGACGAGTGCCAGCGCGAGGTTCATCGCGCCGTAATCGCGCATGAGGTGTTCGGAGTAGGGCGGGATGCGATCGACCCACGGGACATAGTCGTAAAAGGCCCGAGGAGCCAGCGTCGCGACGAGCCCGACCGCGACTTCCACGAATGCCAAAAACCACAGTCCGCCGCGCAGCACGGGGCTGGTCATCGTCGCCTCAAGTAAGCGCGGATGGCGTCGCGGTACGGCAGCCGGCCGGCGGCTTGCTGTTCTTCGAGGTATTGCTCGAACGTGATCGTGCCGGCGGTGTGCTCGGGGGTCAGCAGCCCGCCGCCACGAATCCCACCAAATACCTTGCCGGGCAATCGGATCGGGACCATGGGACGACGCCTACCGGCAATCGCCAGGTAGCTGCGGGCGAGATCGTCGAGCGTACGCGCCTGTGGACCCCCGAAATCTGGTGCGCGCCCGATCGGCTCGCCGAGGGCCAAACCCGCCAACCGTTCGCCCACGTCGCGCACGTCGACCGGTTGGAATTTCAGGCCTGACGGCAGCGCCATGACCGGCGGTTTCGCGAGCACGCGCAATACGAAAGCGATCAGGTCGTGAAACTGCGTCGCCCGCAGCACCGTCCATGGCACGCCCGACTCGGCGATCGTGCGTTCGTTGGCGAGCATTCTGCGGTAGAAGGCGAAGGGAACGCGATCGATCCCGACGATGGAGACGTACAGCAGATGCGCTGAACCCGCCCGTTTGGCAGCCGCGACCAGGTTCTCGGTGGGATAGACGCAGTGCACGATCGTGTCGACGCCGTCCAGCGCAGCATCGAGCCCAGCACCGGTCTGCACGTCCCCCACGACATGTTCGACGTCCGCGCGTTGGTTCGGGCGCCGTCCGCGGCTCAGGACCCGGACGTCCTTGCCCGCGGCCGTCAGCTGGTCGACGACGACGCGGCCTACAGTTCCGGTGCCGCCGGTTACGAGTACACAGTTCGTCACGTCTTATGAACCGGATGGCGCCACCGGATGTGACAACTGCTTGGCAAGAAAGCGCAATTTGTCCGGATTGGCCAAGACCCGCAGCGCCGCTATCTGGTCCCCGGCGATGTCGAAGCACAGGACGCCGGCCAGCGTGTCGCCGTCGAACGCCAGCATCGCGGGCTCGCCGTTGATCTCGGCGACGTCGAGACGCGGACCCGCCTGCGCCAGGTTCCTGCCGAACACGCGCGCCACATAGCGGGCCGTCCGATCGCGGCCCGAGACGACGCGCCGGGCGGCCGCCACCTTGCCGCCGCCATCGGCCGTCGACGTCACGGTGTCGGTCAAGATTTCGACGAGTCCGTCCACGTCGCCGGCTCGGGCGGCGGTAAAGAACCGTTCGACGAGGCGCCGCCACTGCGCCCGGTCCGGTTGGAAGCGCCGCCGGGGCTCACCCAGCCGCTGGCGCGCCCGCCGGTACAGCTGGCGGGCATTGGCTTCCGAGGTTTCCAGGATCTCGGCGATCTCGAAATGGCTGTAGGCGAACGCTTCTCGGAGCACGAACGCCGCACGCTCGGTGGGCCCGAGTCGCTCCATCAGGCTCAGCAGCGCGATCGATACCGACTCGCGCTGTTCGGCGGTCTCGAGCGGCCCGAGCGTCCGGTCGTCGGTGAGAACGGGTTCGGGAAGCCACGGGCCGGGGTAGACCTCCCGGCGGGCGCGGGCCGACGTGAGCCGGGTGAGGCACAGGTTCGTGACGGCCGTGGTGAGCCAGGCCGGCAGCGATTCGATGGCCTCCGCATCAGCGCGGTGCAGGCGCAGGTACGCGTCCTGCACGGCGTCTTCCGCCTCGCTCGCCGACCCCAACAGCCGGTATGCCAACCCGAACAGACGCGGCCGCTGAGACTCGAAATCCCGCACGACATCGCTCACCCGTGCAAGCCTGCCACCGGTGCGCGCGGATCAGAATCGCTGAGAAACCTCGCCCGATATCTCGACCGCGGTGGCACGTTGACGAGTGGCGTTGCTGAACCTGGAAGCGCGACGTTGGGCTACTCGAATCGAGACGACGGGGTCAGCTCCGCGTGGACCGTGCGACCGAACTTGGACCGCATCAAGCGATGCGCCGACGGGACCAGGACGCCGTGCAGGAAGGGATACTTCTGCCGCAGCAGGCGCCCCACCTGCCGATACTCATCTCCGTCGAGCAAGCGCACGACGCCAGGTTGCACGGGTCCCGTCGGCTTGCCCGACCCCGTGGACGGCCCGAATTCGACGGTTGGGTTACGCCGGATCCGGCGGATCTTGACCGCTTGCTCGAAACTCCGGAAGTAGGCGCGATCGCCGTCCACGACGATGCTGACGGGGCTCGAGCCGGGGGTGCCGTCCTTGCGAAAGGTGATCAGCCGGATCGTCTTCTGGCGCACCAATGGCGCCAACGTCTGGCTGGTGGCCATGGGAACGCTGCCCAGTACGTAGCCCAGTTGATGTAGCCGCAGCACGAACGCCGCGACCAGGGCCACCGATACCGCACCGAGCGCCCACGCTTGGGCGGGCGAACCTCCCAGGTCAAGGTCCATCACGTGGTTCACGGTATGCACGGTGTTGGCCACAATGAACCCCGCGAGGGCGACAGCCAGAGCGTCCGCCCAGATCAGGGCGAGCAGCAGCGTGATTCCCAGGCCTATCTGGAACGCGCCCACGTCGTGCAGAAAGTGCTGGTGCTCGCCAAACCCGACGGCACGGGCGAATGAGGGCGGATCGAGCACACACCAGATCCCGATGCCGGTGGTGACCGTCCCGACAAAGGCCGTCACCGCGATCAGGTATGCCCGCGCAATGCCACTCAAGCGCTTCATCATGCCGCCTCTCCCACAATTGGCTTGTCTGTTCCTCATTCGCTAGACGGGACGGGGCGGCAACATGTGACATCGCTAGCGGCGGCATCGACGGGCCGCCCATCCCTACCGATGAATCCCGGGCGCTCCGGCAGTCAGTCCTTCCAGACGAACAAATCGAGAGCGAAGGTAGATGCCATGCCCCCCGAAACCGCGGCCTTGCCGCCTGTGGTCGATCACCGAACCTGGCGCGCCGAACTCGACAAACTGCGCAAACGTGAGAAGGCCGCCACCCGCGAGCTGGATGCGATCGCCGCGCAGCGCCGCCGACTGCCGATGGTCGAGTTGCCCGACTACATTCTGATCGGTGCCGACGGGCCCATCCGCCTGGTCGACGTGTTCGACGGTCGCGCCCAGCTCATCGTCTACCACCACATGTGGTCGGACGGCGCGGAGTGGCAGTGCAGCGGGTGCACCGGCTTTACGTCACAGTTCACCCGGCTGGAGTTCCTCGACCGCTATGACGCCCGGTTCGTCGTTGTCACCAACGGACCGATCGAGGAAGCACTCGCCTACAAGCGCAAGGTCGGCAATCGCATGGATTGGTATTCGTCATCGCAGAGCCCCTTCGCCGCCGACATGGATGCGCCACCCGGCGGCGGTTTCGGCGTCAACGTGTTCCTACGCGACGGCGGCACCGTGTACCGCACGTGGCATACGAACGGGCGGGGCACCGAACAACTCAGTCACACCTTCGCGTTGATCGACGTCCTGCCATGGGGCCGCCAGGAGGAATGGCTCGATTCACCCGAAGGCTGGCCCTCGCGACCCACATACTCCGGATGGCTCGACTCCCCCGCTATCGCAGCCGCCTACGGCCCAGGGACAAACGAGGACAACGCATGAGCGCCAGCGATGAACGATACGTCGTCACCCGCACCATCGCCGCGACCCCGGCCGAGATTTTCGCTGTCCTCGTCGACCCAGCGCGCCACCAGGACACCGAGCCCACCGACTGGGTCCGCGACCCGGTCGACACTGCGCCGCTCACCGGCGCGGGACAGATGTTCGCGATGAACATGTACCTCACGCGGGCGGGAGGCGACTACGTCACGCACAATCTGGTCAACGTGTTCGACGAGAACCGTGTCATCGGGTGGATGCCGGGCGTGCTCGACGACGCGGGCGGGCATGTGCCCGGCGGGTGGTTCTGGCGTTACGAACTCGCCCCCAACGGCCACCGCACGGACGTCACCCTCACTTACGACTGGAGCGGCACGCCGCAGCACTTCCGAGAACGCGTTGGTGAAATGCCCATTTTCTCTGAGGATTACCTGGTCGCATCGCTGGCCGCTCTGGAGCGATGGGTCGCGGACTGATCACATCTCCCCTACCCGGCACCAATGCACCCATCGTCAAGCGGACAGCAGCCGTTGGCGCAGTACAGGCAGTCCGGGCCCATCGAGTTTGTCCAGCAGCGCGCTGCGGCCGCTGACGGCCATCATCAAAGCGGACGCGCGGCCCCGGATTTCGGCTCCCTTACGCCAGGATCGATCAATGTCGGTGCCGTGCAACGAGATGCCCCGCAGTCGGCCCAGCCGCACGAAGCCAACGGGCCATGGCCCAGTCAGGAAATCCAGCGCAAGCCCGACGCTTTCGGGATCGGGATCAAACGGGAGCCCGAGCGGAATGCTGATGTCGCCGCCGTGGATCAAGATATCGGTGAACGGAGCCACCGGCCCGATCACCGGCGGGCTCAAAGGGTGATCGGCGCACTGACGCAGGGTGGCAACGATTTCTGCGGCCGGCCGCTGCGCACGACGACGCGCGAGCTCATCAATCGCGCGGTTCAGGCTGCCGCGGCGCAGAGCCATCGTCATGGCCGGCGGGAGTCCATCAGCGACCGAGCAGGCGAGATGGGCGGCCACCGTCTTGACGTCCCAGCCGGCACACAGGCTTGGCGTTGCCAGCTGGGTGTCGTCCAACCCTTCGACCAGTGTCGCGATCCGGCGCCGCTCGTTCGCGACAGCGGCGAAGACACGCTCGCGGTCCACTCGCACGAGAAAAACTCTATCGCTGGGATGCGACCGCCGTAGCGGCTAAGAAGGATTTTAGCGCGCCTGGCGTGCATCGCCGTTGATGGCTAGTGGCACGAATCCGTCTGTGGCACCAAAGGTCTGGAGGGAACCAGGGGCCGTTACCGCAGCCGGAACCGCGGAGCAATCGTCAGGTCTCGTATAGACGGGAGCGGCGCCGACCGGGCGTTGAGAGGCGTCGACGTGATGTTGCTGCCGCGGTCGCGGACTTCGACGCTTATCGGGGCCGAGCGCGCCAGTCAGGGATCGCTGTCGGGTCGGCTTCCTTATCTACTGAGATGCCCGCAATCGCCCCTATTGCGATCGGTAGCAGCTGTAGAGTCGGCGATACAAAGAATTACCGAGGTGATCATCTCGCCGCATCTGGTCGACAAACACCACTTGTATAGGCCGAATCTTCGATGACACGTCACCGATCCAACGTAGGAGGCGATTCGGTGAACGGTGATGGCCGCGACCGCACACAGCGTGACATAGCCGATGCTGACCAGCAGGTGGTGACATCGGCTGATGGAGACGATGCTCCCCGGGGCGCGCGGTTGACCCGCGAAGTGGTTTTGGATACCGCCATCGCGCTCGTTGACCGCGACGGTCTGCCGCAGCTGACCATGCGTCGGCTGGGGGCGGCCTGCGGCGTGGAGGCGATGGCGCTGTACCGCCACGTTCACAGTCGCGGTGACCTGCTCACCGGCATCATTGACCGCATCGTTGATCGCCTCCACGCCGAACAACTTGCCGCGCGTCGTCAAGAGGACGGCTGGCAGGACTACTTGGTCCGCCTGGCGCATGGGGTACGCCAAATCGCCCTTGAACACCCGCAGATATTCCCGCTGTTGGCCACGCATGCGCCCGAAGCGCCATGGGTCCGCCCGCCGCTGCGCAGCCTGCGCTGGATGGAAACCTTCCTCGAGACGCTCTTCTCCTACGGCTTCGACGACGATGCGGCGGTGGCCGCCTACCGCGCCTACACCACGTTCCTGCTGGGCCAGTTGCTTCTGGAAGTGCACGCCCACGGCGCCGAGCTACATCCGGACGAGGCCATTCTCGACGGCGAACCACCGCGTCGGCATCTCACGGGCTACCCGTGCCTGCAGCGGTTACAACCGATGTTGTCCGAGGATCACAGCACCGCAGAGTTCGAAGAGGGACTCGAGTCGTTGCTCGATCGCATCGAACTTCTGATGGCTCGTCGCTAATAGGGCTGTCGCCGCCGACAACCCAACAATCGCGCCCACCTGTTTACAACGTAAGCCCTGCTGTTTACGCTGTAAACGACGCGGCGTGCTCGTCAGCCACCAGCAATGCGACTCTGGTCCGTTGCGGCCGAACGGTGCACTGCGGTTCCGGTCAGGCCCGAAACGACGAGGAATACGAAACGTGCGCGTGCATTTGGTCGTTGGATTTGTAGGTATTGCGCTGGCATCGGTGCTCCCGTCCGCCGCGGTTCCCCTCGCCGTCGCCCGGGGATGTCCCGATGTCGAGGTGGTGTTCGCACGCGGCACCGGTGAGCCACCGGGCGTGGGCCCGACGGGACAGGCGTTCGTTGACGCTGTGCGCTCGCGGGTGCGCGCCGGCTCGTTCGACGTGTACCCGGTTAACTACCCCGCCAGCGACCAGTGGGACACCGGCCTCGAGGGCATCAAAGACGCTGGCGCGCATGTGGTTTCCACGGCCAACGGATGCCCCAGGACCAAGATGGTGCTCGGCGGCTATTCGCAGGGCGCGGCCGTGATGGGCTTTGTCACCTCGGATGCGGTGCCCGAGGGCGTTGATCCCGCAACGGTACCGAAACCATTAGCACCTGAAGTGGCCGATCACGTCGCCGCGGTGGTGCTGTTCGGAATGCCCAATGTGCGGGCCATGAACTTCCTGGGTCAGCCGCCGGTGGTCATCGGACCGACGTATGCGGCCAAGACCATCAAGGTGTGCGTTCCCGAGGACCCGGTGTGCTCTGATGGCCTCAATTTCGCCGCGCACAACACCTATGCGGACAACAGCAGCATGATTGACCAGGGCGCAAATTTCGCCGCCGGGCGGCTTAATCAAGATGCCGGGAACCCCCCGATTCCCGGGCCGGCGCCTGTTAACCCACCACCCGCGCCGGGTGACTGGTCTGGAAACCCCACCGGCTGATGGCGCGGAATGAGGATTGGCTCTGCACGCAGCCACCGCCGACGTGCTCGACGCTTGATTCCATGGAGCCCACAGCAGCAGAGGTGACCCCGGCTTTCGAGCATCTCGGCTGGAAGTTCCAGGACCGCACCGACTTCCACGCCCGTGCTGCGCAGTACATCGCCGAGGGACTCGCTCACAATTACTGGATTGAATTCGTCGGGCACGGTAGCCGCGAGCAATTGTGGGCGGAATTGACGGCGCTGCCCGGCATCGCCGACCGGCTTACGGCCGGCGGTGTCGGCGTGACACCGGCATCGAAGTTCTACGCCGTCTTGGACGGCACCGACATTGTGGACCCCCATACCGCAGTAGCCATCAGTGTGGCGGCCCTCGATCGCGCAATCCAAAATGGTTACAACGGCTTTCGCGTGGTCGTCGACGCTACGCCACTGGCCCGCCGCCCCGACCAACGAGCCGGCCTGTCGCAATTTGAGTTCCTCCTCTCCCGCACGATGACAGGGCTGCCCTTTTCCGCGCTGTGCGCCTACGACACCCATCAGCTGGCGGGCGCCGCGGACGAACTCATCTGTCTTCACCCCGATCTCAGTGAGCGTGCGCCCCGTTTCCAGCTGCACCCTGCACCGCAAGCAGCGTTCGCGCTGACGGGCAATATCGATTTACACAGCGACGGGCTCTACACCACCGCATTGCAACGCATTTGGCCGCTGCTCGACGATGACCCGCTGATCGTCATCGACGCGCAGGGCCTAGAGTTCATCAGTCACCAGCAGCTTTACACCCTCGATCACTACGCGCGCACCAACGGCCGCACCGTGATCCTGCGAACCGGCCAACGAATCCCCACCAGGCTGGTCGGCGTGCTTCAACTGACGAATGTGGAGTTGCAGCCGGCACCGCCGCACCACGCAACGCAAGCGACAGGGCCCTCCGCCGGGCAGGTCACCTACGCAGGATCGGCGGGATGAACGTAGGGGCACCGCGGTCACGTGGTTTTACAACGGAGTTCGGCAGCGCGCGGACTGCGACAGGCGCCCGCGCCAGCAGTGGGCAGGATTTCGTCACAGCGACGTTGCGGGCCGGCGGGAGCCAAGGGCCGGCCAGGTCGAAACCTGGCGCACCGGCGCACCTTTGGTGGCGTGAGGCTATGACGAGGCGGGTTGAGGATGCCATACGGTAACGAAAGCCCCGATGTGGCGGCATCGCGTTCGCGTGCCGAGCCCACCGCGGTATTCACCGGCTTAGCCGACATCGTCTACCAAGGCTCAACGCCCGCAGAGATCTATGCTGCGATCTGCATCGCAGCCACACTCATGGTTCCCGGCTGCGACCATGCCAGCGTCATGTTGCGCGACAAGCACATCGCCACGACGGCGGCAGCCAGCGACAGCGTCGCCCGCAAGATCGACAAGCTCGAGCAAGCGCTCGGCGAAGGCCCTTGCCTGGATGCCATCTCGGAGGAAACCCCCCAAATCGATCCCGATCTCCGCGCCGGCAGTCAGTGGCCCGCTCTGGCCGCCCGGGTCCTCACCGAAACACCGGTGCACGGAATCATGGGCTTTCGCCTGCTCGTCGGCCCCCACAAAATCGGCGCCCTAAACCTGTTCTCCGACAGCCGCAATGCGTTCGACATGGTGGCCGTCGAACGCGCAATCCTTTTGGCGGCTTTCGCCGGCGTCGCCGCCAACGCCGTGGCTCAAGGCGAAGATGCCGCGACATTGCAACGCGGCCTTGCCAGCAACCGCGAGATCGGAAAAGCCATCGGCATGCTCATGGCGCTCAACGACCTCACCGAAGCCGAGGCCTTCGACACGCTGCGCCGCGTCTCCCAAGAGGCCAACATCAAGCTCGTCGACGTCGCCGCCGCAATGGTGCAACGCCACACCCGCGGCGCCGCGGGCGAGATCTGAACGTGGTCGACCTGCACGCAACGCATTACAGGTCTCTAGAACAACCCGAGTCGACCTGGGCCTTCACAAGTGATCGGGAATTGATTCCGTTGCGTGCTCCCATCACGCCCGCCGCGCGGTCCTTGTCCGTGCTGCTGATCGAGGACGACCGCGCCGATGCGCTACTCGTCGAAGATCTGATCGATGATGCCGTCAGCGGCATACGGCTGGTGTGGGCGCGGTCGATGGCACACGCGGAGCAGGTGTTGGCCTCGGCGCGGCCCGACTGCGTGCTGCTGGACCTGCATCTGCCGGACGCCAGCGGAATGGACGCTCTCGAGCGCATCACCAAACGTGATGCCACCGTACCGATTGTCGTGCTGACGGGGCTGAACGATGAAGATTTCGGAGCTTCGGCGGTGGCGGCCGGTGCCCAGGACTTCTTGGTCAAGGGCCGCGTCCAACCCGACGTGTTGCGCCGTGCGCTGCTGTATGCGATCGAACGCAAGCGCGCCGAGCTGATGGCCGTCGACCTGGATGCCACCCAGCTGCGGGCCCGCGAGAACGCAATACTCGAACGGGGCCTATCGGCCTCCCCGCTGCTACTGGACAACCCGGGCGTCGACGTCGTCGCCCGGTACCGGCCCAGCCGTGAGCACGCGCTGCTATGCGGAGATTTCTACGACGTCGTCCAAACGCCCGACCGCACCGTGCATGTGCTGATCGGTGAGGTCGCTGAGGACGGTCCCCATGAGGCGCCACTAGGTGCGGCATTGCGGATCGCGTTTCGTGCGCTCACCCTCGCCGGCGTGCACGACGTGGCGAGGATGCACCACCTCGAGCGAGTGCTGCGTTCAGAACGAAGCGGATCGGGGATCTGCGCCACGGCGCTCACCCTGCAAATCTCCCCCGACGGCCCGCGTCTCAAAACGATCCGTGCCGGGCATCCCGGGATGTTGTTACACGGCGACGGCACGGTGGAATGGATCATGCCTCCGGCCGGCCCGGCGCTGGGACTGCGCGCCGACGACTGGCCACAACACGAGCTGGAACTGCCGGATGATCAGGGCCTGGTGTTGGTGACCGACGGACTCTTCCAAGGGTTTTCAAGCAACGACAGCCAACCCCTGGACGAGGATGGTCTGCTCGCTCTGGCCCGTTCCCTAGCACACTTGCCCGGCATACAATTCGTCGACACGCTCATCGACAGTGCCCAAAAGCTTGCCCAGCCGCTCGGTGGGTTTACCGATGACATCGCCGTGCTGCGCCTCGAACGGTCTGCCAGATGACCACCATCGCCGCGCTTGCCGCGGCGGCGGTTGCCAGAAGCAACGGCGTCTGGCCGAAGGGAGAAAATCGTGTGGCCATTCAAAAAGAAGAAGCCGGCCGAAAAAGCTGCTCCCGAGGCTAAGGTCTACTACTCCACTCCTTTTGGCGACACGAAGGACGGCAAACAAAAGCCATTTTTGCTTGAACGCGACGGTGCGTGGTTCGTCCCGGTTTTTCGCAGCGTGGAGACGATGAACGAGTTCTATGAACGAATGAACCGCGCCGCGTACATGATACTTGAGGGAGACATTAAAGGCGTGCTGGAGACCAACCGCTCAATTGAGGTGATGAAAAACGTGGGAATTGTGATTGAGCCGTTGAGCGAACATCCCGTTGAGATCGCGCCTGACGTTTGACGGACGCTGACGAGAGTCAGGGCTCGACACTGCGCCAGGCGCGCAGCGCGTTCGTCGTGATGCGGCGCGCCGGCCTGGTTGCGCCTCACCCTCAGTGGCAGGACCTCAGTTCGCTGCCGCTGAATAATTGCCGGTTTCGGGTCAATCGCGTCTGGGCATTCGCATGCATGAGCTCGCTACGATCCATTCGCTATCTCGCTACTGCGGTAGTAACAGCCTCCGCGGCGCTGTTGAGCGCGCCCGTCCCGGCGGCCTCCGCCGAACCGTGTCCCGACGTCGACGTGGTCTTTGCTCGCGGCACCGGCGAACCACCCGGGGTCGGCGGGGTCGGGCAGGCGTTCGTCGACGCGCTCAGCTCACGAGTCGGCGGCAAGTCCGTGGGCGTCTCTCCGGTGAACTACGAGGCGAGCGGCGACTTCAACGGAGGCATCGCCTTCGCCCGAACCTTTGTGGACGGGATCAAGGACGCCGGCGGCCACATCGAATCCACGGCGTCGAACTGCCCCAGAACCAAAATGGTGCTCGGCGGGTATTCCCAAGGCGCCGCCGTGGCCGGCTTTGTGACCTCCCCTGCCATACCCAAGGAAGTGCCACAGGAGTTCGTGTCCTATGTGCCGCAGCCGCTGCCGCGGGCGGTCGCTGATCACGTGGCCGCGGTGGTCCTGTTCGGAACACCCTCCAATGAATTCCTGCGCGGCGCCGGCGCGCCACCCATTACGATCGGTCCGCTGTACGCAGGCAAGACCATTCAGTTGTGCGCCCCCGACGACACGGTTTGCAATGGCGCCCCTCCTGGACCGCCCGGGATCGCGCATACCCTGTACGCGGCGAACGGCATGGTCGACCAGGGCGCGGATTTTGCTGCCCAACATCTGTAGCGCGACAGTGTGAATAGTCCTGAGACACAGCGGTATTGTGGCGCCGGATGCCCGCTCACCACAGGAGGTTGGACGGGTCGATCAGGACATAGTCGCTATCCGATGTCTCGAACTCAATGCCGCGGGGCATCGCGGCTTTCGCCCATGATTGGGGCACCGACAGTGCCCCGATCGAGGACGCGCGACCTAACCGCGCCGTTGCCGCGGCCGTAGCGCCACCGACCTGACCCGGGTGTTGCAGCAACGCTGCGGCCCTTCTCAGTGACGCTGTCTTGTTAAGCGAACTCAGACGGTTTATCGCGAAGTCGGTGGGAGCGGATAGTGAACCCAGTTTTGACAGAGGTGATGTCGCCGTGGACAGGCATGCGTCGAATGTCGTTATCGGCGAACGGGACAGCGCCCGCAGCGCTCGGGGAATCACGGGCATCACGTGGCCGCCGGCCGATACCACTTGCGGAGCCGCGATCAGGCTCCACGCGGTTTCGGCGATCGCGGGGTCGTGCTGGCCCGATCCCACGGTCGGCGGCGTGTCGAATGGTGTCAGAGTTGACGCGGCCGCAGAGGCTGCGGCATAGGCGTACATGGCGTCGACGTCCTGTGCCCAGATCCGTTCGTAGCCAGCGTCCGTGTCGGCGATTGCGGGGCCGTTTTGGGCCAGGCCGTTCGCCGTCACGAGCGCCGTCCGCAGCGTGCGGTTGGCGTCGATCACCGACGGCGACACCACCGCCCCTAACGCGGACTCGAATGCGTCGACGGACGCTCTCGCTTGGCGCGCGGCCTGCCGCGCCCGCGCGGCGACGGCGTTGAGCCATGCGGTAAAGGACACCACCGCCGCTGCGACCGCGATCGACGCCGGGTGCTGCCGTGCCTGGAATAGCATCGACGCCACCGAGCGATAGCTCTCCGCGGTGTCGTATAGCTGCGCCGCCGTTTCATCCCACGCCTCGGCCGCCAGGCTCATCGAGGCCGAGCCGGGACCTGAATACAGTCGGCCGGAATTGATTTCCGGTGGTAGCTCACCGAGACTCACTGATTACTCACTTCAGGTGCGCGTCACCTAACGACGGCGGAGTGTGATGCGCCTGTCCGCTCAAGCGAATGGTTCGCCGGTGCTACGAACGCCTTGTTGAGCGTGAGGCTCCGTTCGGCCTTGGAATACCAGCCTTGCGGTGCGTATTGGCTGGTGTGCAGGTAGCACTGGACACGCACCTCGGCGCTGCCGGGCGTGAAGGTGAGCAGCCTGCTGATCGGAAGTGTGGTGATGGGCATATGGTGGCGGCTCAGTGATGCGACGTTGAGAAACCATGTGCCCCAGCGTTGTTCGATATGGGTTTTGCCGCCATAGTTGTCGTCGGGGTGGGTGTGGGTGTGCCCGGCGACCCACAAGTGAACCCGGCCGGAATGTTCGGTGAGGAAGTCTTCGAACGCCCCGGAGTCTGGTTTGCTGTCCACCCAGTACAGGTAGGACGCCGCGTGTGGGGTTCCGAGTTCGAACGGGCGATGATAGTGCTCCAGCAGCTGCCCGTCCGGCCCTCTGCGAACGCCTTCCCACTCCCCGGAGGCCACGGTGGTGTCCTTGAGGACGTAATGGTGGACGACGATGATGATCGAATCGGGGTTGGTCAGCACCATGTGTTTCCACCAGCGGAACGCCTCGCCGCTGACGACGCCGCCCGGGTTGCCGCCGAGCGGGCCCCGCCCCACGGTCTGGGTGGGTTCGTTGCGGTCGCTGAGCATGAGGAACAAGAGGTTGCCCACCCGGAAGGAATAGTGGTCCCACGCGCCCTCGACTGGATAAGGTCGCGCGGCGGCGTCGACTCCGGAGAATTCGGTGTGCTGTCCGAGGGGATCCACCCACTTCTGCCACCACCATGCCTCGGGCTGGTGTAGGCCGCTGCGGTCGTGATTGCCGCAGACGCTGTAGATGGCCTCGCGTCGGTGGCGACGCAGGCTCCCGAACTGGCGGCGAAGCTCGGATCCCTCGGCGTCGTCGGGAAGATGGTGATGGGCCCCGGACATGTCGCCGACGTCGATGGCGATATCCCACTCGAACGGTGGGCCACCTTCGGATCCGCCGGACTCCGAATGCGTTATCGCCTCGGCCAGGCTCTGTCTGCCGTAGCGCTTGTCTGTCCCGACGTGCGCATCACCGAATGCCCAAAGACGAAATGAATTGTCCGGCAGGCGATGATCGTGGTGGTCCTCCGGCATGGGTCTCCTTGTCCGATTGGATGGTCGAGTCATTCAGAATTGGTTTCGATCAGTCCCCAATATCGGCGGATACGCTGATCGGCCACGTCGAAGACGGCGTCGATGGCAATGCCGATCAAAAGGATTACGATCATGATGGCAATCGCCGACGGCATATCGCTGAGGTTCTGAGCGTTTTCCAACAGCACCCCGATCGACGCGGTGTCGCTGATCAGCACCACCAATTCGCCGGCCATCAAGCTACGCCAGGCGAACGCCCATCCCTGGCGCAGACCGGCGACGAACATCGGTAGCGAGGCGGGCAGAACCACATGCCGGTAGAGCCCAAACCCATGCAATCCCAAATTATTTGCGACCCGCAGCTGCAGTGGCGGGATTTGTCCGGCTCCGGCGAGCACCCCGGTGGCCACCGACGGTGCGGCGCCGATGACGACGACGAACAGGATCGCCGACGTGTGCAGGCCGAAGAATATGATGGCGAAGGGAAACCAGGCGATGGCCGGCATGGTCTGCAGACCGGTGATCACCGGCCCGAAGGCCATGCGCAGCAGCCGGTTTTGCGCGATCACTGCGCCGACGACCGACCCGATGAGCAATGCCAGCGCGAAACCGGCCAGCGCCCGGCACATCGTGATCCCGATCGCGTCCCACAGCACGGCCTCATGCAGGCGCTGCCAGAGGTTGGCTGCGACGGTTTTTGGGCCGGGCAGCACGAATGACGGCTTCCACCCGCTGAGGTACATAAGCTGCCAGATCAGCAGAACCATCGCGACGGCAAAGACTTTCGCCCGCATCGCCGCCAGCGCCGACCTGATCCGCACTCGGTTCGGGTGCGGCGCTTGGGGCGTCGACGCAGGCCGGTGACTCTTGGTAGAGAGATCGCTATCAAGCACCGCCACGGTTTCCCTCGTTCCGTAGCTGGGTCGAGATGCGGGAGGCCAATTCGGCAACGCCCGGGTTGTTGGCTCTGTGGTGGCGCGCCACCGGGACCGCGATCTCTTCGACGATGCGACCGGGCCGCGGGCTGAGCAATACGACACGGTCGGCGAGTCGCACTGCCTCGTGAACGTTGTGCGTAACGAACACGACGGTCAGTCTGCGTTCGTCGACGATGCGCTCGAGCTCTTCGTGCAGGCGATCACGTGTCAGGGCATCCAGCGCCCCGAACGGCTCGTCCATCAGCAAGACGTCGGCGTCTTGAGCGAGCGCACGCGCCAATGCGACGCGCTGCTGCATGCCACCGGACAGTTGATGAGGACGCTTGTCGGCGAAGTCAGCCAAGCCAACCGTTTGCAACAAGTCAGTCGTCCGCTGGCGGCGTTGCCGGCGCGGCACCGAGCGCGCCCGCAAGGCCAACTCGACGTTGGCGGCCGACGTCAGCCATGGGAACAGCGCCGGTTCCTGAAACATCAAGGCCACCCGTTGCCCATCGGTGCTGACCTCGCCGGCGGACGGTTGGTCCATCCCGGCGATCAGCGACAGCAGTGAGCTCTTGCCGCAGCCGGATGCCCCGACAACGCAGACGAATTCACCGGAGTTGACTGTCAAGGTGATGCGATCGAGGGCTGTGACGGCCGATCGGCCCCGGCCGTACTGCTTGGTCACGTCGGTGAGCCGCACGGCCCGTGACGTTTGGGCGCTCGCTTCGGGTGGCGGCCCGGTGAGGTGATCAGACTGAACGTAGTGGATCACGGGTCACCTGTGGCTTGCCGGCTCGGCGAGCACTTTGTTGAGCGGTCCCGGCTCGTACAGGCCGCTGATATCGAGTGGCTTCAGCAACCCTATGTCCACGGCCTTGGTGACCTGGTCGCGCAGTGAGGCCATTCCGGGGTCGTTGGTGTAGGTGGTTTCCTCGAAGGAGGCCGCGAGTACATCCGGTTCAAGGCCCTTGCCAAGATCTTTCGCCAGCGCGGCATTTGCAGATTGGGCCGCGCCACTGCGGTCCGTGGCGATACGTTCGGTCGCCTCGGCCTGGGCGCGCAGCAGTCCAGCGACCGCGTCAGGATGGGCCGCAAGAAATTCTTGGCGGACGACCAGGACGGTGATGGTGTTGGGGTCCGACCACAGTCGCACCCCACCGGCCTTGATCATCTGCACATCGAAAGGCGCGGAGTCGATGGCGCCGGCGATTTGGTTGGTAAGGAATTGTTGGACGATCGCCGATTCCGGGCTGGTCGGCTTGACCGAAACATCGCCGCCTCCTTGGATATTCGTTTTCAACCCGTTGCGGGCGAGCCAGTCGCGGAGGCTGACGTCCTGGGTCCCGCCGAGCGCGGGGTCCGCCACGGTCTTCCCTTTGAGGTCTGCTGCGGTCTTGATGTCGGGTTTGACGACCATCGAGGTACCTCCGCTGGCCGCGCCGGAGATGATCTTGATCGCTTTCCCTCCCGATTTCTGCCAGGCGTTGAAGGCGGGATTGGGACCGACGTAGGCGGCATCGAGTTGGCCAGACAGCAGCGCGGTCACTTCCTCGGTCCCTCGACTGAATGGCTTTGCGGTGAAGTTGACTTGGGGTCCGAGTTGCTTGGTGAAGAAGCCGTCGTGGAGAGCCACCAGTGCCGAGGCGTGCGTGATGCGCGGCAGATATCCCAGGCGCAGCGATACGGCGGAGGAGGTCGGCGACGCGCCCTGGCTCGAGCACCCGGCCAGCACGGCGACGGTAGCTGACGCGGCGATCAGCGCGATGAGCTTGCTGCCGAATCGGTGCAGTGACATGGTTTCCTCAAATCGAAACGGATCAGAACCTGGCGGATTTGGCCGCGGCTCACAACGAGAGTTGCTGCCGTACCGCGGGAGCGGTGAGTGCTGATGGCGCGGCGGTGCGCGCGCGTCAGACGGCCCTGGGTGCCGGACAAGCCGCGCAAGTGATGCGGCGCAAGTCGATGTGGAGGCGGCGCGTAAGGCCGGTTCGAAGTCGGGTCACTACGGGGTCCCCATGGTTCGGGTCACGAACAGCGGGCTTGTCCATACCTGATGCCCATCGAATTGCTTGCCGCGCACGTATATTGCGCTGTCGCCCTTGGGCAGCTGCAGGTTGAGCGCGCCGGTGACGGTGGTCGGCAGTGCCTTCGGTTCGGCGATGCGTTCGATGCGGACGCGCAGATTGAGACCGCCGACGGCGATGTCACGATGTCCTTCGGCGACGAGCTCCGCCCCGGACAGGCTCGCCCCGGTGTGCAGGCCGTCTTCCTGCACCGTCGCGTCGAGTTCGAAGCGCGCGCGGCTCAGGTCGGCGAGCCGTATCACGATGCCGATATCCGCCCCGTAAGTCTTGGTATCCCAAGCCACGGCCGATCCGTCGACATCGACGATCTGCTCGGGATGGGTGATCGCCCACGGCGTTACGTGTTCGACGGCGGTGCCATCGATACGCAGGCGACCCGACCAGCTGGCCCAGCGGTAGCGGTCACGGTGCCGAGCGCCACCCCAGCTGATGCGAACCAGGCTAGGGGAAAGCCCCGTTTCGGCGTGCAGGTCACGACGCCAGAGCAAACCGGCGCTGTCGTAGACTGTCACGTCATCCCATCCCGTCGTGCCATACAAGGCGTAACCGGCGGTCAGTTCTCCGGCGTCAGTGGCGAACTCGTCACCCATCCAGTTCTCACCGCTGCGCAGCAGGGCGACCGCGCGCGCACCGGTTGTGGCCCAGGTGCGGCGGGCGCGCAGCGAACGACCGACGTCTGCGGCGGAAAGGGCCGGCGCGAGGACGCCGGTGAGCCCGCCGAAGCCGCCGAAGATGTTGGCGCCTGGCGCCCCGGCCCCCGGCCGTCCGCGGTGTTCATCGCTGGCGGCGCTCGCCCCCAGCCGTAGGCCGCGCGCCAGGGCGTCTTCGAAGAACCATGGGCTACTCCCCCAGGCCGAATGCACCTCGATCAGCCGCTCGAGCTCGGGGTGGTGCCAGTCCAGGATCGCTCGTCGCCCGCCCACGTGCGGGATCAAGAGGTAAGACTCCGGGTCCTTCTCGTAGGCGGCGTATAACTGGGTGACCGGCCAGGTCTGCGGGCTGGGCGCCGTGGTTGCCATGCGCTGGTGCCATTCCAGCGAGCGAGCCAACGTGGTGTCCTCACCAAGGAAGACGACGTTGTGGTCGCCGCCGGCGCCGGCGGTACCGCACCACTCCACTCCGGGGTAGCAGACAAATGCGCCGTCCTCGGCGATCTGCCTGCACGCCCCGACGACGTCGTCCCACGTGTCGTCGGTGATCTGAAAGTCGTTGGCGGTATAGCCAAGTACGTCGAGCGCGGCGATATCGCGCGCGTGGTGCAGATTCCAGTCGGTGTCCTGAGTGCCGACGGTGTCGTTGGAATGAACGTGCAGGTCGCAGAAGTACGCCCGCGGCGACGGGAAGTCGTCGACGATGTCGATCACGGTCTCACCGCCCTGCAGCACGGCTGTGCTTGTCTCGGCGGCAACGTCGATGCGGGCGGCGACCGGCGGCACGCGGAGCGACGCCTTGGACCACCCCTTCGCAGGCGTACGGGCGCTGTCCACGACGACACCGTCGATGAGCGCATGCATCGTCGCGGCAACGTCGGAACAGGTGTTGCCCCAACGGTCTTGCAGATGGGCATGCAGGTGCACCGCCGGCGCCTCGCTGCGCACGATGCGAGGACCGTGCACGACGACTCGTTCGGGTGCACCCGGTACGACCGCAATTCGATGCACATCAGCGTGCGCCATGCGCGACGTGCCCAGCGGGTCGACGAACAGGTGGACCTCGAACTCGTCCTCCACGAAAGTCTGCACGCGCGTCCCGGGGCCGCCGAAACGGCGGTCGCCGCAGCGGATCTCGATCACATCACCGGGACGCAGGTACCCGTCCACGACGTGGATCAGCAGTGACTTCTGAAATGGCCGCTCCCCGCCTTTGACGTCATATCTCGTGACCAGTTGCTGCACCGTCGCGGCACCGTCATCGGAGGCCCCGCCGATCAGGGACCGACTCACCAAGCGGGCGGCCGCGAAGTCGCGGGCGTCCGGCGACGTTGTCTGCAGATCCCAATCCGAGTAGTAGCGGAAGCACAGCTTCAGCCAACCGCTGTCGGCAATGCCGGATCCCCCGACGGTGTAGGTGAACACCAACTCCTCGAGAGAACCCGCGACCACCCGGTCATGCGAGCAGCGCAACTCCCCCAGGAACGCAAGGCGGTCAAACTGTTCGGTGATTTCGTCGCGCACCGCTGCCACCGAGCAGTCATTGCCGGCCATGCCTGGCTGCGGACGCACCACGATGCCGGCAGCCGCCAAGGCAGCCGATGACGACGGATCCGCGGACATGCCCTTGATCCTGAAGGCAACGAAACCCACGAGTCCAGTGAATAGATATGATGCGATTAATCACGAAAGATGAAGGATTGTGAACCTGCAGCAATTGCGCTACGTCGTGGCGTTGGCCGAGGCGAATAGTTTCACCAAGGCGGCCGAGGCGATGTTCGTCGTGCCATCAGCCTTGAGTCAGCAGGTCGGTCGGTTCGAAAGTGAGATCGGCTTACGGCTGTTCGAACGGACGACCCGCTCGGTCTCGCTGACACCCGCCGGTGAAGCGCTGATGCCGCTGGTGCGCCAGGTGGTTGCCGGCATTGACCAGATCGCCGTTGACGCACAGGCTCTCGGCGGCACGGTCGTTGGCCGGCTCACGGTCGGGATGATGGAGATCCCATCCGAAAGCCTCGATGTGGCCACTCTGATGGCGACCTTTCACTCGCACTATCCCGACGTCAGCGTGACGTTGCGCAGCGGCGGCAGCGACGTGCTGATCGAGGCGGTCCGCGACCGGAAGCTGGACGTGGCGATCGTGGGCTCCAACGTATCCAGGACCGGCGGCGCCTTGACGTTCACCCATTTGTTCAGCGAGCCGCTCATCGCCGTCATGCCCGCCCACCACCCGCTCACGAAAAAATCATCGGTGTCGATAACTGCGCTGGCCGCATTACCGTTCATCGACTTTCCCCCTGGCTACGGTCTGCGACACGAAACCGACCGCGGCTTCGCCAACGTGACGCGGCGAGTGGCTTTCGAAGTGACGCGTGTCGATGAGGTCACCCACTTCGTGCGCAAAGACCTGGGTGTCGCGTTGCTGCCCGAATCCGTCGCCCGCACCCGCGCTAACGCCGATCCGAGCCTGGCACTGCGGCCGGTCGCCGGAGCTGACATGCACCGCCGGGTAAACCTCGTGGCACCGCGCCCTGAAGAGCGCTCCGCCGCATGCCAGGCCTTTGTCGGTTGCGTCGCCGACCACATCGAACAGACCGTGCCGTCTCGCGACGCGTTGTCGAAAAAGACTGCGGGAACCTCGAAGCGGACCCGCCGCTCCAACTGATCATTGCGGGTCGCCGGAGCTGACCGTGCATGCAGCTCAGGCACCGGAATCCGTGAAGCAAGCCAACATTCGATGGCGGCGCAATGTCGTCGCCGTTCGAGCGGGAAGCCGACAAACGGCCTCGCGGCCAAGTGCCCCTTTCGAATTATTTGACGCCAAGATTTTTACTAATGAAAACTGTTTCATCGGGCAACAGTTCGTGCGGAAGTTGGCTTCCGTTCACGCCGGGGTACTTCGCGATTCGTCCGAGGTAGACGGGGCGCAGGGACGCTTATGCCGACCCTCGTCGCCAAGACGCACCCACTGCCCCCGGGGGGTGGTGACCGTGCGGAGTCGGCCCTCGTTGGTCGATGTTGCTTCCGCCGGAGCTGGCTAGTCTTCTGGGCACATGAGGATTCAAGCCGCGGGCGGCCAGGGTTTGCGATAGCTGAGCGTGCTGAATGCTGTTGAACGACAACGTTATCGGTGGTTGAGATGCCGGCCGACGTTGGCCATATCCGGATGCGGAGGAAAGCAATGGAATTCGGAGCGTTACCTCCGGAGATCAACTCCGGCAGGATCTACTCAGGCCCCGGGCCGGCCCCGTTGTTGGCCGCCGCGGCCGCCTGGGACGGATTAGCGTCCGAATTACATTCCACGGCAGCGTCTTACGGGACTGTGATCTCGGAGTTGAAAGCGGGTTGGAATGGCCCCTCCTCGATTGCAATGGCGTCGGCGGCGGCACCGTACGTTGCGTGGCTGATCAGCAGCGCCGCGCAGGCCGAGCAGTCGGCCAGTCAGGCGAAGGCCGCGGCGGGCGCGTATGAGGCCGTCTTCGCGGCCACGGTGCCGCCGCCGGTGATCGCGGCCAACCGGGCGTTGTTGGCGACACTGGTCGCGACCAACATCCTGGGCCAAAACACCCCGGCCATCGCGACCACCGAGGCCCAGTACGCCGAGATGTGGGCCCAAGACGCGGCCGCGATGTATGGCTATGCGGGTTCCTCGGCGGCCGCGACTCAACTGGCACCGTTCACCACGCCACCGACGACCACCGACAGCAGTGCGGAAACCAACCAGGCCGCCGCGGTCGCCTCGGCGGCCCAGTCGTCGGCGAACTCGAACGTGGAATCCGCGGTCTCCCAGGCGCTCTCGCAGGCCCCAGCCGCGGCACAAACCGCGGCGACGACGTCGCCGGGAATCTCGCTCGGTCTCGGGGAAGCCACGGGAGGCCTGAAAAGGTTCAACAACTTCCTCAACGTCCTGACCGGGCCCTACTCGCCGATCGGCATCGGGACTGCGGGGAAGGGTTTCTATCAGCTCGCGCTCAATGTCCGCGGGATGGGCGCCAACCTGCGAAGCATCGGTGGCACACTGCATCCGAAAGGCCTCCATGGGGTTCTGGCTCCGCTGCTGCACAGCGATCTGCTGACCGGCTCCACGTCGTTCCAGCCGCCGGGTGCGGCAACGGTGTCGGCGGCGGTGGGTCGTGCCGGTGTCGTCGGATCGCTGTCGGTTCCGGCGAACTGGGCCTCGGCCGCGCCGGCGATCAGGACCCTGGCCGCCGAGCTGCCCGAGACGATGCTCGACGCCGCACCGGCGATGACCGTCAATCCCGGCAAGGGCCTGTTCGGCCCCACCGCCCTGTCGAGCCTGGCCGGACGCGCCGTCGGGGGCAGCGCCGCCCGCGCGGTGGCCGGGCCGGCGGTCCGGGTGCCCGGGGCGGTGGCCGTCGATGACATCGCCACCACCTCCACGGTCATCGTGATCCCGCCGAACCCGAAATAAGGAAAGGCACGGCTTCGGTGCCTCCCGGCACCTCCTGCAACGTCACCGAGCCACCGCTGTGTTGCGCTGGCGGCACGGTTGACAGGGCTTGGTAGCTCATCGAGTGTGGCCGTTCGAACGCCGTGACCACTTCGGTGACTTTCGAACCCGAGCTGGCGAATTCACGAATTGAGCCGACTCCGAAAGGCTCTGGCCCATCGACCGGGCGAACGCGGGAGTAAAACATCCCCGGTATGTCACTCCAATTGTTTCCGTTAATGAGCCAGTCGAACACCGCGTCGATCGGCGCGGCGAGTCCGACGCCGGCTTACCGTCCGCATCGCGCCCATCGATCATCCCGACCGGTAGGTTCGCGGGCCACCGGAGCTGCTGCGCAAAGGGCTGACCGCGGGCATCGCGATCGTCACGGTTGCCATCGATGTCAATGCGGGCATTTCCGTCGTGGTATGAGCATTATCGAACCGAGGCGGGCGACGGGGTCAGGACCGTGCTGGCAAATCGAGAACAATTTGCGGTTCCGAGATCCAGACTCCCGCTTACGATCCCTGCGCGAGCTCCAACGCCGCCGCGACGACCGGCTTGGCCCAAGCCGGTGTGGAGCTCAAGTCGGACGGCCCGACGATGCGGCCGCGGTCCATGTGCAACACCAAGACCGGCTTCGGCGCCTGGCCCTCGGCGGGATCGGCGCTCGCCGAGTTGTCGTACATCCGCAACCCGGTGAGCACCGGCAGTAGTTTCACGAGATTGATCAGGCTGTGGCGGTATCGGCGACGGACGTCGGCGTCGGAAATGTCATGCCCGCCGGCGCGGACCCGTTGGCGCACCCGCTCGATGCAGGTATCGGCGCTGTCGAGGCCCACATAGAAAACATGGACCTCGAGTCCGCGCTTGGCGGCCTCGGCCAGCAGTGCCGGCATCGTGGTGCCGCCGAGCGTCGTCTCGAAGGTGAAGTCGAGGCGTTGATCGATCGCCCGCTGCAGCATCTTTCGGCCCTGTTCCCACGCCGCGGCGTTGGCCTCGGCCTGGCCCAATCCGGGGTTGGCCGCCATGATCTCTCGCGCGGCCTCGTCCGGGTTGTAGTACTCACCGCCCTTGTCGCGGATCGTCGCGCCCACGACGCTGCTCTTGCCGACGCCGTTGACGCCCGCCAACACGTGTATCTGCGCCGGTGTCGTCGTGCGAGCCATGGGCCGCCGGATCAGCGCAGTGGCGCGGTGCGTGCCGCCTTCACCGCGGCGGCGCCCAGCTCCTCCGGTGTGGCGTCGAACGCGGCGGCGACCCCGGCTTTGGCCTTCGGCGTCTGCATGGTCGCCAGCAGTTCGTCGAAGCGTTCACTGAGGTCGTCGAGGGCGGGGGCCGCCGTTGCGGCCAGGGCCTCGAATTCGGCGTACGACAGCAGCACGGCCCTGGGGGTGTTGTGCTTGGTGATCACCACCGCCCCGCTGACCGCGGCCTCATCGAAGACTGTGCCGAACTCATTTTTGAGGCGGCTGGCGGTCACCGAGGGGACATCGACGAGCTTGCCGTCGCGGTTGCGGAACGAGACGGTGGACATGGCGCTCCCTCCTTGGTCTGCACCTTAGCCATTCTAGCTGTTTTGTCCATTTTGTACGAATAGGTCATTTTGTGCCGAATGCAATGCCGCGGCCCCGTCGCTCGGGCACTCATCGGAGACGTGCGCGGTGCAGTCGCTACAGATGAAGCCCCGCGCTTTCCACTAGATTGCCGGCGGAGTCCGCGCGGTTCGCGGTCGCTCTCGCGGCCGCGGCATTGACCGCGGCCGCGAGCCGCCGGCGATTGGGCACCACGGCGGCGCCGTGTTCGACGACGCGAAGACACGTGGCCTTGAGCGCCCGGACATACCGCTCCACCGAATCGCGGGCGACCGGATTCTGCGGGAATGCGACCGTCAATGTCGTCTCGTCCTCAAATCGATTCACCCACATACGAACGTCATCCGACGACCTGCCGTCGCCGTAGATTCCAGCATTCAAGCCGTCCCATTCAGAACTGAGCGGAATCCCGCGTACGTCGGCGTACGACAGCATATGGAGCTTGCCCGCGGGTGTTCTGATATGACCTCCGAAAGAAGCCAGCTCGACAACCCGCTCAAAGGGGACATCGGCCAAGTCGATTCCCGAATCGAACGACGCTTGCGCGGCGGTGACCGCATCGCCGAAAGACAATCCTGCGACCGGGACGGTGACCGGGATGAAGCTGGCGAACCAGCCCGGTGTTACGAATTCGGCCGGCGTGCTGCGCGTGTCGTACGGCGTGATCCCGTAGTACGTCTGCGCGCCGGTCAGTTCGTGTTCGGCGAACGCGGCACAAGCAAACACGCCGCCGCTGAAGCGAGCGCCCACATCCGTGCACACGGTCTCGAACCGCTCCGCCTGATCGTCGTCCATGAGCGGAACGACGGCCACGCCGCTGCCGCACGGCACGGATGGATGACCAAGTGGCAAGGGAAAACTCGGGAGAGTCCCCCCGTTGTTTTCCGCGAACCGAACCCAGGTGCGCACTTGCGGGGACTGCAGCGTGAGCGCCGCGGTGTGCTGATGCTGCCGGACGCAGTAGTTGTCATAGCTGGCTGGTTCGGGCAACTGCACTGGAACCCCGCCGCCCACCAATGCGGCGTACATGGAATGGATTTCGAGGAAGATCACGCCGACCGACATCCCATCGATGACCAAGTCGTCTGCGCTCATATAGAACGTGAAGTGATCCGCGTGCTGAACAACTCCGAAGGTAAAGCAGTCCCACCGCAGTGGGCTCGGTGTGGCCAATATGTGCGCGCGCAGTTCGGTGGGCGTCATTTCGCCCCGTTCGAGCGGTGAAAATTCGATGTCAGCGGGATCGCTGAAGGTGTGCCGGACAACGCGGCCGCCGGCTCGATACTTGAACCAGCTGTGGTACGTGTCGTGCCGACGAAGGTGAGCGTTGATCGCCTGGGTCATGGCGGGTATTTCGCACGTGCCCGGCATATCCCAGGCGCCGACGTTCAGGCGCGTCATATCCAGTCCGCGGGTTGCGTGGTCGCTGAATCGACGAAGATGCTCGACTTGCTGATAACTTGCGGGAACGTCACTTATCGGCGCCTGCCGGGCTTTATGATGTGCGGCGGGTGTCGCATGCCAAGAAATGACCGCCCCGGTCCCCGGATCCCAGTTATGAACCGTCCCAAATGTGACCACAAAACCTCCTCGGGGCCGCGGCGAAATTGCCGATGGCCGCAGCGATTGGGCACCATACCCAGAAGGATGTGGCACCTACGGACGTCTATTTAACAAATGTCTACTAAGGGCCACTCGATCAATGCCGATGGCGTTATTCCACGAATGTCTACTAATGGGCGGCGCATGAGGGGGCGATCATACGCGCACGTCAGAGGGGCTTTCGCAGCTCGCGTTAGCGTACATTTGACAGTGCGGGCAACACTAGAGCCGAATCGAAACTGTTAGTTACATCACACCAGCGAAAATGGCGGGGAGGCGCGCTCTTCCCCTCCGCGAGTTTCCTTACCGTACGCACCGTTGGCAGAATTAAGCGTTATTCCTCATTTGTCTAATTGCGAATGGCGGCTCGGCCTTAATTTGTCCGGACATTGCCGATAAATCCTCGCCGTTTTGTGCAATCCGGTTATGCAAGAGCCTTCAGGAGCCGAAACGGTGACGTCGGCCGCGATGATGGGCCGGCCGACAAGGCCTACGAGCGAGGGGCACGAGAGGTCGCTGTAGCGTGACGGCCGTGAACTCCTTCCGGATGTATTCGTCTGTGGCGCTCGCGGCCGGTGCCGCGGCAACCGCTCTCCTGCTCGCTGGATCGGGCACGGCCAACGCGGCCGACTCGTGCCCAACCGCGGCACCGCAGAATGGTGGAACGCCTGACTGGACTCTCGCCGGGAACACGGGGAGCGTCGCCGTCACCGGGTCCACCGACACGACTGCCCCGCGGGTGACCGTGACGGCACCGTTCGCCGTGACCCAGACCCAGGTGCATACGCTGCGCGCCGGAGATGGACCGGTGGTCTCGAGCACCGCCAAGGTCTCCGTCTGCTACATGGGTGTCAATGGTCGTGACGGTTCGGTGTTCGACAGCAGCTACCAACGCGGCGCCCCCGTCGACTTCCCGCTCACGGGCGTCGTGCCGGGCTTCCAGAAGGCCATCGCGGGACAAAAGGTCGGGTCCACGGTCGCCGTCGCGATGGTCCCCGCGGATGGCTACCCCGAAGGTCAGCCCAGCGCCGGAATCCGCCCGGGCGACACGCTAATTTTCGCGATCAAGATCCTCAGCGCATCGGGCTAGCTCCGCCCGCCAAACACCCTGCGCCGGCGATTAATTCGTCAGCGGGGCGAACATCAGCGCGGGATCGATGCCGAGTTGCTGCGCGACGTGGGCGGTGTCCCAATACTCTCGCCAATGAGTGATCGCACTGTCGCGAACCTCGAAAATGGCTGTGACATAAAACGTGACGGCCACGCCATTCATAGAGTTCACGTCGACTCGTTCGACGACGACGGTGTCGCCGTCGGACACGATCCTGCGAATCTCGCTTCCCTCGACCATGCCGGTCGACAGCGTGTTGTGCTTCTCGAGTTCTGCGCGCGCCGCGTCGCGTCCCCGCACGACCGGGGACAGCGGAACGTGGAGTTGCCACACGAAGTCCTCGGCCATGAGCGCGGTCATCGCGTCGATGTCCATGCTCGCGCCGTAAGCGGCATGTATAAAGTCGACCACGATCTTCTCGTTGTCGTTTTTGGTTGCAACACTTTTCGACATCGCGTTTCCCTTACGTGCCAGTGCGGGTGTTCGTCATTCGTCGAACTGTAGAGGGCCGCGCGCTTCGGCGTCCGCGCTTCGCGCGATTCGCGCAGGTATACGAAGCGCTTAGCTCCACGCCGTGGTGGGTACTGCCGGGGCAGCCGCGCGTTCTGCGTCAGACTTGGTTGAATCCGCCGTCGGCGGTAACCGTGGATCCCGTGGTGAAGCTGGACAGATCGCTCGCCAAAAAGACCGCAGCATTGGCGATCTCGATGGGATCGGCGAAGCGACCCAATGGAATGGTCGCGATGCGGCCGGCGCGGAACTCTTCGATCGACGCGTCCGGGTCGGTTTGCGCGGCCAGTCTATCGCTGCCCGGGGTGGCGGTGGACCCGGCGACGATGACGTTGACCCGGATGTTGCGGTCGGCGAGCTCGCTGGCCCAGGCGCGGGCCAGTGATCGGACCGCGGCCTTGGTGGCCGCGTAGATGCTCAGCCCGGCGCGGCCGCGGTCGGCGGTGGTGGAGCCCGTCAGGATGACCGAGGCGCCGTCGTTGAGCAGGGGCAGCGCTTTTTGGACGGTGTGCACGACCCCCTTGACGTTGGTGGTCAGCAGCGCGTCGAGGTCATCGTCGGTGATCTCCCCCAGCCGCGCCACCCTGGTCACCCCCGCGTTGGCCATGACGATGTCGAGGCCCCGGCCGGCGGACCCGACCTCCCCATAGAGCCGATCCAAGTCCTCCGGAACGCCGACATCGCCGGCCACGGCGGTTGCCCTCGGCCCCAATTTGCTTGCCGTGGTATCGAGTTCGGCCTGACGCCGGCCCGTGATGAACACCCGTTCGGCACCTTCGGCGAGGAATCGCTCGGCGGTGGCCAGCCCGATCCCCGAATTGGCGCCGGTCACGACGGCGGTCTTGCGGTCGAGCAGTCCCATTCAGTTCTCCCGGTGTCGGCGCGGCGGTGTCGGCGGTCTATTCCCGAGTTCGTTTGGAAGCCGGGTCATTTCCAGCAAAACCCGATGAGGTATTCGTGCAGCCCCTGCGGTGTCAGCGTGTTCATCGGTGGCGCGCCTCCGGATTCGATGTGCTGTGGCTGTGTGGATGCGTCCGCCGCTTCGTCGACGCCTCGATCATGCCGCGGATCGCCCCGCTGGCGCCATCGCCCCCTGCGTGAGCGCTCCGGTCTGACCGTATTGTCTGCAGCATGATCGCCGCTTTGTTCGTGTCGCCGTGGTCAGTGCCCAGCCGCTTCCGAGCACCCGGCGAATCCGCACGCTAGGCCCGGTACAGGCGCGTGGCAGCTCTGATTCTTGCCCTGGCGGGGCTGGCGTTTCTCGATTCGCTGAACGTCCTCAACGTGGGCGTCGTCTCGGCGGTCATCTTCGACAGCCGGCTCGGTCGCCGCTCCCCCATCCCGGGCGCCTTGAGCTTCGTCGCGGGCGTGTTCGCCGTGACGACCACCTTCGGCCTGTGCACGGTGCTGGGAATCAGCTTCATCACCGAGGCGTTCGATTTTCACATCACGCCGGCCATCCGGTTTCGTGGCGAACTGCTGTTGGGGATCGTGCTGATCGGCTTGGCGTACTTCCCGCTGACCGCACAATCGTCGGCGCCCGGCTGGGCGATGGCGGCCATGCGCAAACGTCCGTGGCTGCTCGGATTCCTCGGGCTGGCGGTGGGAAGCGGACAGGCGCCGACCGCGGTGCCCTACCTCACGGGCCTGGCCATGCTGGCCGCGCTGCATCCCCGGCCGCCGCTCTGGCCGCTGGTCATCATCACCTACTGCGCAATCGCGGTGTCGCCGCCGCTGGCGATCCTTGCGCTGTCGATGAGACGAACGGTGCGGGCGGCGCGCATTCAGCGGGGACTGGTGCGCGTGCTCACCCGCTACGGCCCAATGTCGGTGCGGCTTCTGTTTCTCGTTTTCGGGGTCGGCCTCATCGCCGATGCGCTCGTCAATCACAGCGCCCTCTGGTGACGCGCGATCCTTCTCACGTTCTGCATAGCGAGCTGGATTACGTTGTCGCGTGTGACTGATCGTCAAGCGCGCGCAATGTCGTTCGGATCGATCGCCGAAGACTACGACGGGCTGCGTCCGCAGGCCCCGCAGCAGGCGGTGGACTGGTTGATGCCGTCGGAGTGCGAGGTGGCCGTCGACGTGGGCGCGGGGACGGGGCTGTTCACCCGCACGCTCATCGGCAGGGCGGCACAGGTCATCGCCGTCGAGCCCGATGCCCGGATGCGCGCGGTCCTGGCCGAGCGGTCCCCGGGCGTCCGCGTCCTCGAGGGCAGCGGTGAGTCGATCCCGCTCCCCGACCGTGCCGCGGATGCCGTGTTCGTCTCGGCGGCGTGGCACTGGATGGATCCCGAACGGGCGGTTCCGGAAATCGGGCGCGTGCTTCGCGACGGGGGGCGCTTCGGCCTGATTTGGACCAGTCGAGATCGCGACGTGGACTGGGTCCGCGACCTCGACCTGCTGCCCGGCGACGAAAGGACTGAGGCGGACGCCCCCGAACGCTTCCGCCGGCTCCACGAAAACGTCGCGCTCCCCGATCCGCAGATCTTCCACCAGGTGGCCCGCGAGGCGTTCACCTTCGTGCGCACGATGAGGCTCGACGACGTCGTCGGGATGGTGGGCACCTACAGCAGGATCATCACCGCGTCTCCCGACGACCGCGAACGCCGGCTGGCCAACGCCCGCGCTGTGTTGCGTGAGCGCTTCGGAGCGGCTGATTGGATCGATGTCCCCATGCAGTCCCGCTGCTGGCGCGCCGATCGGATGCCCCGCGGCGCTTAGGCCTGGGGTCCCTCCGACGGCGGCCAGGGCGTTCCGGGCGACGCCTCGCCCGGGCTTTCGTAATCGCCGCGAGACAGCGGCACCCACCGCTCGCTGGGCGCGGGCTGCTTCGACGACGGAAAGTCGCGCAGACTGCCCGTCGGCTTGGCGTCCCACTTGGCGAACGTCAACGGCGTCTGCAGCCACGCGTGCAGCAGGTTGTAGGCGGCTTCGAGCGAATCGATGTGGGTGCGCTCCCAGCCGTGGCTGCCGTCGAGGCCGAAGCCGACGAGCGCGGCGCGGGTGTTCGCGCCCGCCTCGATCGCCGCGGCGGCGTCGGAGCGGTAGTAGCGAAAGATGTCGCGCGCGAACGGGATTCCCCGCTCCTGGGCGAGGCGGCAGAGCTTGCGGGTCAGGTGGTAGTCGAAGGGCCCGTGCATATCGGCCATCGGGATCGTCACGCCGTCCTCGAGCGAGTGCTGCCCGGGCGCGCATACCGCGTTGTCCACCGACACCAATTCGGCGACGTCGGCGGGCAGCCCGTGGCTGGCCCCGTGACCGACCTCCTCGGTGATGGTGACCATGATCGTGGTGCGGTGCGGCAGCACCACCTTGTTCTCGGAGAAGTTCTTGGCCAGCGCGAGCGCGATCGCGACGCCCGCCTTTCCGTCCAGGTGTCGGGAGACGATGAAGCCGTCGGCGGTGAGCTCGGGGCTGGTGATCAACGCGACGAAGTCGCCGATCTGCAGGCCGAGGCGAAGCAGGTCCTCGCGCGAGGACACCTTGCGGTCGATCCGAACCTCGACGTGGTCCCAGTCGGTGGGTTGGGTGTCGATCTCGTCGCCGAACGCATGTCCGCTGGACTTGAGCGGCATGACCGTGCCGGTGATGAACTCGTCGGGGTCGTCGATGAAGATGCGCACGCGGGCCCCCGCGGCGAACCGGGCCGAGAAGGTGCCGACCGGGACCAGTTCCAGGCGGCCATTGTCCTTGAGGTCGCGGACCATGCAGCCGATGGTGTCCGAATGAACCACCAGCGCCCGGTCGGTGGTCGCCGACTCCCCCGGGAGCTCCGCGGTCAGCGCCCCGCGCCGCGTCAGCGTGAACGGCACGCCGAAGTCGTCGAGGATGTCGCCGATTAACTGCATCACCGCGTCCGTGCGCCCCGACGGACTCGGGGTCTGCAGCAGCGCGAGCAGCGTGTCGATCATCCACGTGCGGTCGGCCTCGGCCATGGCCGCGGTCTGGCCCACCTTGTCTCCTCTCGAGTCGTCGGGAATCGCGTACAACCTACCGTGTCGCCGACCCCGATCGCCCGGCCCGGCCTAATCCGAGCTAGGAAGCGGTTTCCAGCTCCGCGATCAAATCGGCCAGGGCGAGAATCCGCTGGGCGTCGCGCACGTGCAGGCTCTCGATCATGCGGCCGTCGACCGTGATGACGCTGGTGCCCGCGGCCCGCGCCTCCTCGTAGGCCGACACGACCTTGCGGGCGTCGTCCAGCTCCTTGCGCGAAGGGCCGAACAGCTCGTTCGCCGGGGCGATCTGTGACGGATGGATCAGGGTCTTGCCGTCGAATCCCATTTCGCGGCCGTGCCGCGCCTCGGCCCGGAATCCGCCCTCATCCGTGATGTCGTTGAACACGCCATCCAGAATGATTTTTCCGGCCGCCCTCGCGCCCAGCAGGGCCATGCCCAGCGCGGGGACGACGGGCGCGCGCCCGGGGACGTGCAGGCCGTGCAGCTCGTTGACGAGATCGTTGGTGCCGACCACCAACCCGGCCAGGCGCTCGCTGGCCGACGCGACCTCCTCGGCCCTCAGAAACGCCCGGGGCGTTTCGATCATCACCCACAGCTGCAACGACTTCGGTGCCCCCAGCGTGTCGAGCGCGTCGGCCAGCTCCCGAACCTGTTGGCCCGTCTCGACTTTCGGCACCAGCACCCCGTCGGCGGCGGAACCGGCCACCGCGGCCAAGTCGTCGCTGTGCCAGTCGGTGTCCAACCCGTTGATGCGCACCACGACCTCGCGGGGCCGGTAGCTGTCCGACGAGACGGCCTCGCACACCGTCGCGCGCGATTCGGCCTTCGCGTCGGGCCCCACGGCGTCTTCGAGGTCGAATATCAGCACGTCCGCCGGCAGCGATTTGCCCTTCTCCAGCGCCCGCGGCTTGTTGCCGGGCAAGTACAGGGCGGAGCGGCGCGGGCGCAGGGTCGGTGCCATAGCGTGATTCGCTTCCTGTCGTCTAGTCGTGCGGGAAAGGAGTCACCTGCATGTGGCGCGTGGTGACGGCGGCATAGCAGGAAAGTACCCTTCGGTAGCGGTGGTGCAGTCGCGGGTGGCGGCGCGGCAGAGGCCGAAACGGCCGGGCGCGGCGGCCGGATCCTGGAAGGAAAACACGGATGTCATCGATTGATTCGGCACGCAGCGAGGGCGATAGCTGGGACCTGGCCTCCAGCGTGGGGGCGACCGCGACGATGGTGGCGGCCTCCCGGGCGTTGGCGTCTCGCGAGCCGGACCCGCTGCTCGACGACAGGTTCGCCGAGCCGCTGGTGCGGGCGGTCGGACATCCCTTCTTCTTCCGGATGCTGGACGGCCAGATCCCGCTCGAGGGTGACGACTCGCCGATGACACTGCAGCAGCGGCGCGAGCAGATGACGGTGCGGACCAGGTTCTTCGACGATTTCTTCCGCGCCGCGACGGCGGCTGGCGCACGCCAGGCCGTCATTTTGGCCGCCGGGCTCGACGCCCGGGCCTACCGGTTGTCGTGGCCTGCGGGCACCGTGGTTTTCGAGGTCGACCAGCCCGACGTCATCTCGTTCAAGACCGACACGCTCGCCCAGATCGGCGCGGAACCGACCGCCGAGCGCCGCACCGTCGCCATCGATCTGCGCGATGATTGGCCAACCGCCTTGCGCGGCAGCGGTTTTGACGCCGACTCTCCAACCGCCTGGATCGCCGAGGGCCTACTGCCCTACCTACCGCCGGAAGCCCAAGACAGGTTGCTGGACAACATCACCGCGCTCAGCGCCCCGGGTAGCCGGCTGGCCACCGAGAACATCACCGACATGAGCGTGTTCACCGACGAGCGGGCCCGGGCGATGCGCAACAACTGGCGCCAGCACGGCCTCGACATCGACATCGCCGAACTCGTCTGGCTCGGGGAGCGCCGTCCGGCCGCCGAGCACCTGTCCGCGACCGGCTGGAACGTCACGCACTACCCCACCGAACAGGTGTATGCCGACTACGGTTTCGCGATGCCCGACAACGAAATCCTCAAGCGATTCCGTCACGCCATCAGTTACCTCAGCGCCGAGCTGAGCTGAGTTGATCCGGCGCCCGCGTCAGGGTCTGGCGTGGCGCCACTCCCGCTCGAACGGCAACCGCCAGGCGTTCGGCGCGATCAACTGGTGAATGGCGTTGGGCCCCCAGGTTCCCGGCTGGTACAGCTTGACCGCGGGTGGATCGGTGAGGAGCTCTTCCGAACGCTCCCATAAGGATTCGATGCCTTCCGCGGTATTGAACAGGGTGTGGTCGCCCCGCATCGCGTCGAGGATGAGCCGTTCGTAGGCCTCCAGCACATCGACGACCGTCTCGATCTCCTGCGAGGAGAATTGCATGGACAGCTTGTCCAGCTTCATGCCGGGGCCGGGCCGCTTGCCATAGAACGACAAAGACACCTTCGAGTTGTCGGCGAGGTCGAACGTGAGGTGATCGGGACCTTGGGTACCCACACCGGATCCGGGTGGGAACATCGTGCGCGGGGCCTCCTTGAACGCGATGGAGATGATGCGGATGCCCTCGGCCATCTTCTTTCCTGTCCGCAGGTAGATGGGCACCCCGGCCCACCTCCAGTTGTCGATGCCGACCCGGAGGGCGATGAACGTCTCGGTGTCGGAATCCCTTGCCACCCCGGCTTCGTCGCGGTACCCCTGGTACTGGCCGCGCACCACATTCGAGGGCTTGACCGGCAGCATCGACCGGAACACCTTGTTCTTCTCTTCGCTGATGGCAAAGGGTTCGAGCGCCGTCGGCGGCTCCATCACCACGAACGCCATCACCTGGAACAAGTGGGTGACCACCATGTCCTTGTATGCGCCGGTCTCTTCGTAGAAGCTCGCCCGTTGATCCAGGCCCAGCGCCTCGGGGATATCGATTTGGATGTGGTCGATGAAGTTGCGGTTCCAGATCGGTTCGAACAGACCATTGGCGAAGCGGAACGCCAAGATGTTCTGGGCGGCCTCTTTGCCCAAGAAGTGGTCGATGCGGAAAATCTGGGATTCCTCGAAGGTTTCGTGTACGAAGTCGTTGAGCGCCACCGCGCTGGCCAGATCGGTGCCGAATGGTTTCTCCATCACGACCCGTGAGCGGTCGACCAATTTCGCGTCGCGCAGCATGGTGATCACCGCGCGCGCCGCCTTAGGCGGCACCGACAGGTAATGCAGCCGCCGGGCGTTGGGGCCCAGGTTGGCTTCGGCCTCCGCCACGGCGGTGGCCAGCGCTTCGGGTCCGGCGCCCTGCGGGACGTAGGTCATGATCCTCGCGAAGTTCGCCCATTGGTCGGGTGTGAGCTTGTGCGTCCCGAACGAATCGATCGCGTTCTTGGCGAGCTCGCGAAATTCGTCGTCGGTCAAGTCTTCCAGCGAGGTGGCGACGATCTGAATGTTGGGTGCCAGCTCGGACTGGTCCAAGTAGGCCAGGCCGGGGATCAGCTTTCGCTTGGCGAGATCCCCCGTCGCGCCGAACAGGACGATGACGTGGGGGTCCAACGGATCGGGGTGGTGGCGACGCGGGCGTGCGTCGGGCGCGGGGTACGAGATGGTCTGAGGTTTTGCGGTGGCCACTCCTGCGATACTTCCACCGCCGCGGCGCTCTGTCGCCCCTGTTCTTCGGTTGCGGCCGGTTAGCGATCGCTCGATCGGGTATGGGATAGCGGCGGCCCCGGCATCGGGGTTCGCCGCCCCACCAAGCCAACGGAAAGCGACATGACAAAGCCCGACAAAGACCCATTGAGCCGCGCTCAGGAGCTGGAGAACATCGTCGATCGGCTCGAGGAGAAGGTCGCCGGGGACCGCGAAGCCGAAGACGTCCCCGGCAAGCCCAGCGAGCGGGAGCATGCCGCCGTCCGAGGCTCGGACAACGAGCCGCCGGACTAGCGAGTCATCCGCTCGGCAGATCTATGGCGTGAGCCTTCAGCGCCGCCAGCGTTTCCGGTGCCGGCCACTCGTTGGCTCGGTATCGCGCCGGGGTGATCCCCGCGACGGGCAGGATGCCCACCACGTCGACGACCGTGGCGAACGGCACGGTGAACTTGTCCGACACGTTCGACGGGTCGCCGACGAGGAACGTCACGTAATCGGTGTGGGGCAGCTCCCAAGCCGGGCCCTGCCCCCACGCCGTCGTGGTGCGCCGCCCCCACGGCGTGTCGATCACCTGGGCCTCGCCGACGTATTGCGGGAACAGTTCGCGCTCGTAATGCTGCCGCAGGTAGTCGGTCTGGTGTTGGTATTCCCTTGCGGCCAAGAGGCTTCGAGCCGCCAGGCCGTACCCGCGCAGCGGGTGCGGGCCGGCCTGATCGAACGGCACGATGATGGCGCCCGCAATGGTGTAGCCCTGCGGCGAGACAGGTTGTTCGGCCTCGAGGTACAGCTGCTCGGCGGCCTCGAAGAGTTCGGCCACCTGGCCGGGGGCGTCGGTGCCCAGCACCAGCGACCCGTCCCCGGGGAAGAACACCAGCGGTCGTGGACCGCCCGCTACCGCCAGCGAACCCAGCCACCCGGTGGCCAGAATCATCGAGTCGACATAGCTGGCACCGTCGGCGTCCTTCAACAGATACTTCTCGCCCGGTGTGAAGACCTGCTGACGCGCGGTCAGATTCTCCCGGGCCACGGCGAATGCCTGGTCGCCGGTAATGCCCCAGGCGCCGGTTTCGGCCGGCGTCACCATGGCCCGAACCGTGGGAAGGTCCACGACGACCATCTCGTTGATGTGCGGGAACACCGGACGGACCCAGGGCTGCGCCCCGTTGTTGACCAGCTGATTGGCGTAGCTTTGCGGCCGCAGCACCGGCCTCAGCAGGGGTTGGGCTTCGCCCCAATCCAGCGGCGGTGTCGACGATTGGTCGCTTGCCATGTCCACGGTGCGTGCTTCCTGCTCATGATCAGGGAACACGCACGATACACCGTGCGCCCCCCAAAACAAGTCACCCGATCGGTGGCCCGCGACCGGCGCCAATCACCCGGCCGGTGGCCCGAACCAGGCGGTGAGGGCATCACGCAGCGCCGGGTCGGTTCCCTCGCCGGTCCAGGCAACATATCCGTCCGGACGGATCAACACCGCTGTTGGGGCGCTCACCGTCCCCAGTGCCGGAAGTTCCCAATCCCCTTCGTGTTTCGCGTCGACCACACGCACCCGTCCCGCCCACGACGCGATGTCGATGCGCCCGGCCGAGCCGAAGTTGAGCAGGACGGGCCGGCCGTCCCGCAGGAGGGCAAACACCCGCAGCGGGCCGTCGGCGGTGATCAGGTCCAGGTCGGGCATGCGGCGCCCCAGCAGCGGGTGCCCGTCCCCGAGGTCGTAGCCGATGCCCAGCCCGGACATCATCGCGGCGAACCGTTTGCGAGGCTCCTCCATGCCCAGCAGCTCGCCCATCGTTTCTCGCAGCGCCTCGGTGCCGTCGTCCGCACGAAGAAGCGCCAGCTGCGCGATCGAGTTGCGCAGCACTCGCGCGGCGATCGGGTGCCGTTCGGCGTGATAGGTGTCGAGGAGGCTGTCGCGTGACGTGTTGTTGACCACCTGGGCCAGCTTCCATCCCAGATTCACGGCATCCTGGACGCCGGTGTTCAGACCCTGCCCGCCCACCGGGTGATGGACGTGCGCGGCGTCGCCGGCGACCAGCACCCGTCGGACGCGATAGGACGCGGCCTGCCGGGCGGCATCGGTGAAGCGGGAAATCCAACGGGGACTGTGGATTCCGTAATCCGTCCCGTAGACGGCGACGAGTGCCCGGCTCGCATCGTGCACCGTGGGTTCGCCGGAGGTTCGAAGGCGCTCCTCGGTGACCATGATCCGCACCGGCCCGCCCTCCTCGGTGGTGGACAAAGCATGGACTCCGAGCGCGTCGCGGCGGATACCCCACGGCGGCGGCTGGTCATCTTCGTAGTCCATGTCCGCCTCGGCGAGCAGATAGCTCGTCGTGGCATCCCACCCCGGAAATTCGATGCCGGCTGCCTTGCGGACCACGCTGCGTCCGCCGTCGCACCCGACGAGATAGCCCGCCCGCATCACCCGGCCATCGGACAGGCCGACGTCGACGCCGCTGTCGTCCTGGGCGAGGGTGGCCACCTCTGTGCCGCGATAGATGCGCACGCCGAGTTCGCCGACCCACTCGGCCAGGGTTCGTTCGATCTGGTTCTGCCACAGCGCCAGCCCGTACGGGTGGCGGGTGGGAAAGTCGCTGATGTCCAGCCGAATCTGGGCGAAACCCGCCACCTGCGCCACCTGTCCCTGCGACAAGAATCGATCGGCGATGCCGCGCTGATCGAGGACTTCGATGGTGCGGGCGTGCAGACCCCCGGCGCGCGATCCGATCAAATCCTGGTTGGCGCGCCGCTCGACGATCGCGACGTCGACGCCGGCCAAACCCAATTCGCCGGCGAGCATCAGCCCCGTGGGGCCACCTCCGGCGATGAGCACCGCATGCTCGACCTTCCTGCCCGAGCTCTGCGAAACAACCACGTCGATACCCCCCCGCTCTCCCGAATTTTGGTTTCGGACAGCGATTTTGCGACATCACCCCGGTCTTGCGGCAAGCCCCGGGGTGCGCTATAGGTTGAAAGTGGCGGGGAAAAACATTCAGCGACGATCGCGCACGGCGTCCATGGCGCGGTAGATCCGCTGCTCGCTGACCGGGCGCGGCGTGCCGAGCTGCTGGGCCCACAGGCTCACCCTGAGTTCCTCGATCTGGCGGGCGATATCGAGGACGTCGGGGGCCGTCCTCGCCGTTCGTGGCAGCTCACGCAGCAGTTCGTCGTAGGCGTCCTGCACGGCGTGCACCCGGTCCATCCGCTCCCGGTCGGCCTGGGCGCCGCGCGCCAGCCCGTCGAGCCGGCGACGGATCGCGAGCAGATAGCGGGTGAGATCGGCGAGGTGCGCCCGGCCGGTCGCGGTGACGAAGCCCGGCGGCAAGAGCCGGTCGAGCTGGGCGCGCACGTCCGCGATCGCCTCGGAGTGCGCGGGCGGCGGGTTGGCGGGCAGCAGGAGTCGCACGTCGTGGGCGGCGGCGAGCACCCGCTCGACCGCGCGGGCAATCTCGGCGGCCGTGGGCGCCAAGGTCTTTCCCAGGCGTTCTTGCAACGCGACGAACTCCCCCCGCGTCCACACCGGCGTCGGCATGAACGCGTCGGCCGCGGCGTCGGCACAGTCCTCCAGCAGCGCGGACAGGTCGCCGTCGGGGTTGGTGCCCAGCGTCAGACGGGTGCGCGGGTCAAGTTGTCGCGCAATGGCTTTCACCGGGGACGCAACGCTGAGTCGGACCAATCGCCGAAGGCCGGGACCGATCGCCCGGTACTGTTCGTCCGGCGCCGCCAACACGCGTAGGTCGACGGCGCCGCCGGTGTCGACGAACGCCGGAAACCCTCGCACGGTGCGCCCCTGCACGGCGCGTTCGATGACGCGCGGCAGTTCGTCGAGATCGTCGGGCCAGTCGCGCAACCAAGTGCGCTCGAGCTCGCCCGCGACCGCGTGCGCCACCGCGCGGCGGGCCGGCGTCATGAGTCGTTCCTGCAGCTCCTGCAGATCCTTGCCGCTGGCGACCTCGGCGCCGTCAGGGGACTCCACCGCGAACGTCACCCGCAGGTGCGGCGGCAGCTTGTCCAGGTCGAACGCCTCGACGGGCACCAAAACCCCGGTGCGACGGCGTAATTCGCGCTGCAACGCCGACAGCAGCGGCTCGCCGGCCGGCTCGATTGCGGCCAGCACCGCGCGTGCCGTGTCGGGGACGGGAACGAAGTTGCGGCGCAGGTCTTTCGGCAGTGAGCGGATGAGCGCGGTGACCAGTTCCTCGCGCAGCGCGGGCACCTGCCAGGCGAACTCGTCACCCCCCAGGCGCGCCAGCACGTCGATCGGGACGTGCACCGTGACCCCGTCGTCGGCGGCCCCCGGCTCGAACCGGTAGGTCAGCGGCAGCGCGGCGTCGCCCGTCCGCCACGTGGTAGGCCGATCGGTGGCGGCGTTGTCGTCGGTGCGCAGCAGGTCGGCGCGGGTGAACGTCAGCAGGTCGGGTGTCTTGTGCCGCTGGCGTTTCCACCACGCGTCGAAATGCCGCGCCGAGACCACCTCGGTGGGAATGCGGGCGTCGTAGAGCGCGTAGACGTCGTCGTCGCCGACCAGCAGGTCGCGGCGGCGGGCACGCTCCTCGAGCTCCTCGAGCTCGGCGCGCAGCCGGGCGTTGTCGCGAAAGAAGTGATGCCGGGTCTGCCACTCCCCTTCGACCAGGGCGTGCCGGATGAACAGCTCGCGCGCCACCACCGGCTCGATGCGGGCGTATCCGACGCGGCGGCGCGCCACCAGCGGCAGGCCATACAGCGTCACCCGCTCGTAGGCCATCACCTCGCCGCGCTTGGCGTCCCAATGCGGCTCGCTGTAGGTGCGGTGCACCAGGTCGCCGGCCACCCGCTCGACCACCTCCGGCTGGATGCGCGCGGCCGTGCGCCCATACAGCCGGCTGGTCTCGACCAGCTCCGCCACGACGACCCAGCGCGGCGGCCGTTTGGTGAGCACCGAGCCGGGCGCCAGCACGAAGTTCGCGTTACGCGCTCCCAGGTACTCGCGCGTGTCCTCGCGGCGCATGCCCACATGCGACAGCAACCCGGCGACCAGCGCCGCGTGCACGCGGGCCGGACCGGCGGGTTCGCCGGCGGTGTCTTCGACGACGCCCAGGTCGCCGGCGATGCTGCGTAGCTGGCCGACCAGGTCCTGCCACTCGCGGATGCGCAGGTAGTGCAGGAATTCGGACCGGCACATCCGTCGAAACGCGCTGCCGGATAACGACTTCCGTTGTTCGCGGAGATAGTGCCACAAGTTGAGGTACGACATGAAGTCGGAGTGTTCGTCGGCGAAGCGGGCATGCTTTTCGCGGGCGGCTTCCTCGCGATCGCTCGGCCGTTCCCGCGGGTCCGGGATGCTCAGCGCCGCGGCCAACACCAGCATCTCCCGCACGCATCCTTCGGTCTCGGCCTGCAGGATCATCCGGCCCAGCCGTGGGTCGACCGGCAGCCGGGCAAGGCGGCGGCCGAGCTCGGTGATCGCGCCCTGGCCGTCGAACGCGCCGAGCTCGACCAGCAACTGGACGCCGTCGCGGACGCTGCGCCGGTCCGGCGGATCGAGGAACGGGAACTTTTCGATATCGCCGATTTGCAGCGCCGCCATCTGCAGCAGCACGGCGGCGAGGTTCGTCCGCAGGATCTCGGGCTCGGTGTAGCGCGGCCGGGCCGCGAAGTCCTGCTCGGAGTACAACCGGATGCACACGCCGGGCGCGACCCGGCCGCACCGGCCGGCCCGTTGGGCGGCGGAGGCCTGCGAGATGGGCTCGATAGGCAGCCGCTGCACCTTCAGGCGGCGGCTGTAGCGCGAGATCCGGGCGTTGCCAGGGTCGATGACGTAGCGGATTCCCGGCACGGTCAACGACGTCTCGGCGACGTTGGTCGCGAGCACGACGCGACGCCCGGTATGCGGCGCGAACACCTTTTGTTGCTCGGCGGTGGGCAGCCGGGCATACAGCGGAAGCACTTCGGTGTGGCCCGGGCCGTTCGTCAAAAACGTCAAAGCCTCCGCGGTGTCACGGATCTCGCGCTCTCCCGAGAGAAAGACGAGGACGTCGCCGGGCGGCTCGGCTTCGAGTTCACGGATGGCGTCGACGATAGCCTCGATCTCGTCGCGGGTCTCGGTGCGGACGATCTCGTGGTCCGGATCGTCGGGATCGTCCGTGGATGCGGAAGGCACGGCGACCTCCAGTGGCCGATAGCGGATTTCCACCGGGTACGTCCGCCCGGACACCTCGATGATCGGCGCATTCTCGAAATGCGCGGCGAAGCGCTGCGGCTCGATGGTCGCCGACGTGACGATCACCCTCAAATCGGGCCGGCGCGGCAACAACTCGCGCAGATAGCCGAGCAGAAAATCGATGTTGAGGCTGCGCTCGTGTGCCTCGTCGAGGATCAGGGTGTCGTAGCGCAGCAGGCGGCGGTCGCGCTGGATCTCGGCGAGCAGGATTCCGTCGGTCATCAGCTTGATCAGGGTGCGGTCGCTGACCCGGTCGGTGAACCGCACGCTGTAGCCGACGGCCTCGCCCAGCGGGCTTGCCAGCTCGTCGGCGATGCGCTGGGCGACGGTGCGCGCGGCCAGCCGGCGGGGCTGGGTATGCCCGATGGTTCCGCGGATGCCGCGGCCCGCCTCCAGGCAGATCTTGGGCAGCTGCGTGGTTTTGCCCGACCCGGTCTCCCCGGCGATCACCACCACCTGATTCCCGCGGATCGCGTCGGCGATTTCCTGCCGCCGTGCGCTGACCGGCAGGTCGGGGTAGGTGATCGTCGGGACGGCGGCCTGGCGGGCCGCGACCAGCGGCCGCGCCGCCGCGACCTCGTCGGCGAGCCGCCGCAGCTTCTCGGGCGTGGCGGCGCGGAGGTTCTTCAGGCGCCTGCCGATGCGGGCGGCGTCGCGCAACGTCAGGCCGTCGAGTTGGTTGCGCAACTGCGCTGCAGACGGTTCGGCCACCCCGCACAGAATAGGCACCCGCCGCCGGTGGCGTCCCAAGCCCGGGTCGTCCAGCGCGGTTCACGGCGGCCCAATTCGGGTATGACCTGGCGAGCGCATCGAACGGGATGCGGGCTTGTGCGGGGGACGTGATCGGCGATGGTCGGTTGGTTAGACGAGCTGCAGCGACGGAATCGAACCGTGGGCGTGATCGTCGCCGTCATCTACAAATACAACGACGATCAGGGCGGCTACCTCGCCGCGCTGATCACCTACTACGCGCTGGTGTCCCTGTTTCCGCTGCTGCTGCTGTTGACCACCGCGCTGGGGGTCGTGCTGGCCGGCCGGCCCGATCTGCAGGCACAGGTGCTGCACAGCACGCTGAGCCAGTTCCCGGTCCTGGGCAGCCAGTTGCACCACCCCGAGGGGCTCAGCGGAGGCGCCGTCGGCGTGATCGTGGGCCTGCTCGGAGCGCTCTACGGCGGTCTGGGTGTGGGACAGGCGCTGCAGAACGCGATGGATTCCGTCTGGGCGGTGCCGAAACACAAGCGGCCCAACCCCATTCGGTCACGCCTGCGCAGCTTGCTGTTGCTGTTGGTGCTCGGCTCGGCGGCCATCGCGGCCACCGTGTTGGCCGCGGTCGGTCACGCCGCCGGCGCCGTCGGCATTCTCGAAACCACCGGTCTCGCGCTCGCCGCCGTCGCGATCAACGCGTTGATCTGCCTGGTTGCTTTTCGCGTGACAACCGCGCGGGCACTGACGTACCGGCAGGTGTTGCCCGGGGCGGTCGCCGCGGCCTTCATCTGGCAGATGCTGCAGTGGTTCGGGGCGGGCTATGTCGCGCACACCGTGAAACGGGCCAGCGCCACCAACAGTGTGTTCGCACTGGTGTTGGGGGCGTTGGCCTTTCTGTTCCTCGCCTCGGTGGCGCTGGTGTTGTGCGCCGAGGTCAACGTCGTCTTGGTGGAAAAGCTGTACCCGCGCGCCCTGCTCAGCGCGTTCAGCGACGACGCGGACCTCACGCCGGCCGACCGCAGGACCTACACCAAGAAAGTCAAGGCCGAACGCGTCAAGGCCTTCGAGCGTGTCAGCGTGCGGTTCGACGACGTCAGGCGTCTCCCCGCGAAAGCCGTTGGGCGCCTTAGGGTTTCCGACGACCCTCGCCGCTCCCGCACGCCGTGAGGTAGGTTCGCCCCCGGCTTATTGGTGGGTCCTCGCGCCCGGCGCAATACTCTGCAGGCATGAGTCTGGTCACCTATGAGCTGCAAGATCACGTCGCCACCATCACTCTGAATCGCCCCGAGGCGCGCAACGCCATCAACGGCGCGCTGCGCCAGGACCTCAACGCCGCATGGGATCGATTCCGCGACGACCTGGACGCCTGGGTCGGGATCCTGACCGCCAACGGCAGCGTGTTCTGCGCGGGCGGCGACCTCAAGGACGGCGAAGGCTCCGTCGGCACGTTCGGCGGCACCTTCTGGGAGAAACCGACGATCAACTCGTTCGAATCCGGCATGGAACTGTTCAAGCCGACCATCGCTGCCGTGCACGGTCCCTGCATCGGCTACGGGGTTACCGGGGTGTTGTTCTGCGACTTCGTCATCGCCAGTACCGAGGCCACGTTCTGTTTCCCCGAGGTCTCGATCGGGGTGCCCACCATCGTCGGGGCGATCCGGCTGCCGCAGCGGGTGGGCTGGGCCAACGCCATGGAACTGCTGTTGACCGGCAAGCCGATGAGCGCCGAGCGCGCCAAAGAGGTCGGCCTGGTCTGGAAGCTCGTCGAGCCCGACCGACTGCAGGCCGAGGCGCAGGCCTGGGCCCGCACCCTGACCGAGGCCGCCCCGTTGGCCCAGCGGGCGACCAAGGAGGTGGCCTGGCGGACCGCGGACATGGGCTGGATCGAGTCGGTGCGCTTCGGCGAGACGATGCGCAAGGTTGCCGGCGCGACCGAAGACGTGGCCGAGGGTATCCGGGCCTGGAGCGAGAAGCGCAAGCCGCAGTGGCGTGGCCGTTGACGTGCCACCGATGTCGCCGAACCGGCCACCGCCACCGTCGTCTTGGAGCATGTGTCAGGATTCGGGGATGAATGCACGCAGACTTGCTCGCTTCGTTGGTATCTCGACTGTGACGGCGTGGGCGCTGCTGAATGCACCCATCGGCGCCCCGACCGCCGCCGCCGATCCATGCTCGGACGTCTCGGTGGTCTTCGCCCGCGGCACCCACCAGGAGCCCGGCCTCGGCAACATCGGCCAGGCGTTCGTCGACTCGCTCACGTCACAGCTCGGCGGGCGATCCGTCGACGTCTACGCCGTCAACTACCCGGCCAACGACGACTACCACAACAGCGCGAACGCAGGCGCGGACGACGCGGCCACCCACATCCAGGACACCGTGTCCAGCTGCCCGAACTCGCGGATCGTGCTCGGCGGGTACTCGCAGGGCTCGACGGTGATCGACCTCGCCACCAACGCGCTGCCCGCCTCGGCGGCCGACCACGTCGCCGCCGTCGCCCTCTTCGGCGAGCCGTCCAGCGGCTTCTCCACCATGTTGTGGGGCGGCCAGCCGCTCCCCACGATCAACCCGGCGTACGGCGCCAAGACCATCAGCCTGTGCGCCCCCGACGACCCGATCTGCTCGGGTGGCGGCAACATCATCGCGCACGTCTCCTACATCGACGCCGGGATGACGGCCCAGGCCGCGACGTTCGCGGCCGACAAGGTCAACCAAGCCGCGCCCCGCGTCTGAGGCAGGTTCAGTCGTTCGCGCGCCGCTCTTGGCGTTCTTGCTTTTCGGCGGCCGCCAAATCCGCGACGCGATCCGCTTCGGCGCGCTTGTCGGCGGCCTCGCCTAGCTTGTCCTCGGCCTCATCGAGTTTGGCGGCGGAAGCCTTGGACGCGGCCCGCTCGGCGGCCTGAGTCCTGTTCTCCACCTGTCGTTTTGCCGATTCGACCGCGTCCTTCTGCTTGGCGGCCGCCTCGTCGACGCGCTGCTTTGCCGAGGCGCTGGCCTTCTGCGCCGACTGTGCCGCCTGCCGCTTGCGGTCCCCGGCGGCGTTGCGGGCCTCCGCGATCTCCTGAGCTGTTGCCGCCTGCGCTTGCTGGCGTTCCTCGATCGCCTCGTCGCGCGCACCCGCCAACTCCGCGTCGGCCTGCTTTTTCCTGGTCGCCGCCGTCGCGTCCAGCTGTGCGGCACGTCCGAGCGCGTCGCTGCGTTCCACGAGCGCCGTCCCCCGCTCGACCAGCCGGGGATCGCCGAGCGCATTCCCGATAGTGCTGTCAAGCATCCCGAGCGAGCGCTCATAGAGCAGCCGCGCACGCGCTTCCGCTGGGATTCGGGTAACGACCCGATCTTCGATCAACTGCAGTGGGAACCGGGCGAGTTGGTAGTGAAACCGCAGAACCGCCAACGGGGCGTCGGATATTTTCATCGTTTTCTCCTGTACGTGGCCCGCCCTCAGGGCAGGTCGGCTTCGTCGGACACGTTCTGGGCATGGTGGCGAAGGCGATCGGCCTCCGCCTTTTCGTTGGCGGCCACCTGCACCGAGGTTTGGTGCTGCGCGGCGGCATCGACGACGTCCTCCGTCGCGTCACCGATTTCCTCGCGTTCGTCGGCCTTGGCCCGTTGGATTTGCTGTTGTGCGTCGAGCTCAGCCCGCGTTTGTTCCGTTGCGGCGGTCTGCTGCGCCGCGCGCTCGGCCGCGCGCTTCTGCGCGGCTTGTCGGGCTTCGATCGAATCCTCCGTAGCCACCGCGCTGGCGTTCGCCGCCAGGCGCTGTCGGGCGCCATCCGCCTTGGCTTCGGCCGCGTCATCCCGCGCTTGCTTGGCCTGGGCCTCGGCGACGGCCTCGGTTGCGTTCGCTTCTTTGCGCTCGTGCGCCTGGGTTTGCTCGAGCTGCCCTTCGGCGGTCAGCGAATCATTGCCCGTCACGGCGCCGACGACCTCTTTGGCTTTGCCCTTGACCGAATCGATCAGGCCCCTACGCGCCTCGTCTGCCTTGTCGTGCTTACTCATCGAAATTCTCCTTGCGGCGTTGGCCAAGAACGTTCGTTCACGCAGGGGGATTCCACGGACTCGGTCGCTCAAACACGACGTGAACCGCGTCACTGATCGCCAGGACGTAATCGCCGCGGTCGGCGGGCGTGAATTAACAACTGCCGCAACATCGTTCGTGGCGGAGGCGCCTTGCCATGCGCGAAAGAGCGGCAGGGCGATACTCTTGCCGGCAGGGCCGTCGCGTCCGACTCGACGGATGGGCACGTCAAATGGCGTCGAGGCGCGGTTGAAACCCATCGATTTGGGTAGGGTCGGCTGGCACGGGAGGGAAGGCATCATGCGAGGAGCCGTCATTTACGGCGCCGGCGACGTCCGTTTCGAGGACATCGCGGACCCCGAGATCGTCGCCCCCACCGACGCCATCGTCCGCACCACCGCCACGTGCGTGTGCGGCTCGGATCTCTGGGATTACCGCGGCATCAACCCCGTTCCCGAGCCCAAGCCGTTCGGTCACGAATACTGCGGCGTCGTCGAAGCCGTTGGCAGCGAGGTCACCTCGGTCAAGCCCGGCCAGTTCGTCATCGGATCCTTCTTCGCTTCCGACGGCACCTGCCCGAACTGCCGCAACGGAGTTCAAACGTCGTGTGTGCACGGGGTACTGATGAGCGGTTGCCAGGCGGAGGTGATCCGCATCCCGTGGGCGGACGGCAGCCTGGTGGCCCTCCCCGGCCAACCCGACGGCGAATCGATTCCGGACCTGCTGACCCTGTCGGACGTGATGGGGACCGGATGGTTTGCCGCCGAAGCGGCCAACGTCGCTCCCGGCATGACGGTGGCCGTCGTGGGGGACGGCGCGGTCGGCTTGTGCGCGGTGCTCGCCGCCCGCGAAAAGGGCGCCGAGCGGATCATCGCGATGAGCCGCCACGAGCCCCGGCAGAAGCTGGCGCGCGAGTTCGGCGCCACCGACATCGTCACCGAGCGCGGCGACGACGGTGTGGCCGTCATCAAGGACATGACCGAAGGCGTCGGCGCCGACGCCGTGCTCGAATGCGTGGGTACCGGCCAATCCATGCAGCAAGCCATCCAATCCGCCCGCCCAGGCGCCTTCGTCGGGTTCGTGGGGGTCCCCCACGACGTCAGCATCACCGGCGAGCAACTCTTCAGGAGTCAGGTCGGGCTCCGCGGCGGCCCCGCCCCGGTCCGGCACTTCCTGCCCGACCTGATCGAGTCGGTGCTCGACGGGCGAATCAATCCCGGCAAGGTCTTCGACCTGCATCTGCCGCTTGAACAAGTCGCCGAGGCCTACCGGGCCATGGATGAGCGGCGCGCCATCAAGGCCTTCCTGCAGCCCTGACCGGGCCCCGGCCGCGGCGGGCGGACATCGGCTACGGTCGACGGTATGTCCAAAGCCTCCGGTAACGACCGCATCGACGACGTCACCCCGGGCGACATCATCGCCGTTGACCGCGGCTCCGGCGCACAGCCCTACAAGGTCGTGTTCAAGGACCCCACCGATGCGGGATTTCTCGTCACGCTGGAAAGCGACCGCGGGGAGACCTTTCAGCTCGACCTGGCCACCGGCACCACGGTGGAGAGGTCCCTCGAGGCGAAGTGGGAATCCGCGCAAAGTCCCACACCGAACTCCGAAAACTGACGACGCCGGCGATTCCGGCTCCATGAACGCGGCGGACCGCCAAAAGCCGTGGCCCGCAGCCTATTCGGTGACCGACCCGCCCGTCGGCCGCACCTTGTAGACGGCATCACCGGACGGCGATCCGGTGTATGGGCCCTTCGCGTCACCGGCCCCGCGCCCGCGGTCGGTTTGGGCGGCCCGTGGGCGGGTACCGCAATCCCCCGACGGAGGGAGCGCGCGGTGAGTTATCTCGGCTTCGCGAAAAACCAAGTGTTGGGCGCGGTGAACAGGGTGATCGACAAGGTGCCGCGACGCGCCAAGGCGCAAACGGTCACGATCGCGTGCCCCGTCGAGCGGATCGAACGTTTCTGGCGCGACCCCGACCAGTTGTCGGTGGTGCTCGGCGACATCGCCGACGTCGAATCCGACGGACGGAATCGCTATCGCTGGCGGTCATCGGCGGCGCCTGACGTGACCTGGGATTCCACGCTGGTCGAGGAATCCGGCGGAATCCGCTTCGTCGGCAACGGGAACCAGATCGTCGTCAAATACCGGCCCGCCCCGCGCGAGCTGGGCACCGAGGTCACGCTGTGCGTCCAGGCGCCCGCGCCCGCGTTGCTGTCCGGCGCGGCGGCCTTCAAGGTCCTCTACCGGCTGCGCGCCTTGATGCAGACCGGCGAGGTGCCGACCATCCAGTCCAACCCCAGCGCACGCGAGTCCGCGCGCTAAGCGAAAGGCCCAACATGCGAGCACTGTGCTGGAACGGGGTCAACGATCTCTCGGTGGAGACGGTCGATGACCCGAAGATCCTGAATCCGCACGACGCGATCGTCGAAGTCCGCCTCACCACGACCTGCGGATCGGATCTGCACTTCATCGACGGCTACCTGCCGGGCATGCGGGCCGGCGACATCTTCGGCCACGAATTCATGGGCGTGGTGGCGGAAACGGGCGCCGAGGTGCGCGACACCAAGGTGGGCGACCGTGTGGTGGTCCCGTCGTTCATCGCCTGCAACCGCTGCTGGTATTGCGATCACGAGTTGTATTCGTGTTGCGACACCACCAATCCCAACGCCGAGCTGCAGCAGCCGTTGCTGGGCTATCCCTCCGGCGGCATCTACGGATACACCCATCCGTTCGGGGGCTACGCCGGATCCCACGCCCAATACGTCCGGGTGCCGTTCGCCGACGCGAATTGCTTTGTGATTCCCGCTGACATCGCCGACGAGCAGGCGCTGTTCTTGTCCGACGCGGTGCCGACGGGTTTCATGGGCGCCGATTTCTGTGACATCGTCGGTGGCGACACGGTCGCGGTCTGGGGAGCCGGCGGGGTGGGCTTGATGGCGGCCCGCAGCGCGCTGCTGTTGGGCGCCGAGCGGGCCATCATCGTCGACCGCATACCCGAGCGGCTGGCCCTGGCGCGCAACGCCTTTGGCTTGGAAACGATCGACTATACCGCGGTCGACAGCGTGCACGAGACGCTTCGGGAGATGACCGGTGGCCGCGGCCCCGATGCGTGCATCGACGCCGTCGGCATGGAAGGTCACGGCACCGGCGTGCAGCAACTCTACGACCGGGCCAAGCAACTGCTGCGCATGGAGACCGACCGCGCTACCGCGCTACGCCAGGCGATCCTGGCCTGCCGCAAGGGCGGAGTCGTGTCGGTGCTCGGGGTGTACGGGCTGACCGACAAATTCCCGACGGGTGTCCTGACCAACAAAGGCCTGACGCTGAAGACGGCGCAGCAACACGGACAACGCTACATAACCCGGCTTTTCGATTATGTCGAGCAGGGCGACCTCGACCCGGCGAAACTGATCACCCACGACGTGCCGCTCGAGGAGGGCGTGCGGGCCTACGACTTGTTCAAGAACAAGAAAGACAAGTGCATCCGGGTCGCGATGCGGCCGGGCGTATCGACCGTCACCGGCGGCGAAAGGAGCGCTGTCCACCATGACCGCGCAACCTCCCGATCCTGACCCCGCACGAACCCCCGGGCTCGAGCCGGGAGGAGGAACCGCACCGGGCGCTACTCCCCCGGCCGCGCCCCAAACATCCGGTGTGTCCGAGCCGCAACCGCCGAACACCCGGCGATTCACGCCCAGCTGGGTGCTCACAGTGATCGCCGTCGGCATCTTCGTCGTGGCGTTCATCGCGGTAGCGGTGCTGCTGGTGATGAAAATGGTTGGGGCGACAGGCTAGCGGATCGGAAACGATGACGACATTTTCTGATTACCTCGGCCCCGGAGTGGGCATAGCCACATGCATGATCGACGGTTCGTCACAGCTGGACGGCTCATGACCATCGGGGCCGACGACGTTCGTCGGCTACTCGCCAGCCAAGAGCAGGACGCCGCACTCGTGGTGGTCGAGGGGCGCGCCGCGGTCGTCACGCCGGAAGACCTGAACTCTGCCGAATATCGAGGCGCCCTGCAGGTCGCCACCCGCCAGGAATTGGTGCAGCGCATCGGGCGCGCGGAGCTATCCGACCGTGAGCTGGCCGAGCAGGGCGAAGACCTCGACACGGCGGTGCGCAATCTGGGCGGCTGATGCCACGGCTACGGCCGGATGCCGACCGGATCACCCACGCGGATAACGCCTTTGGTCACCACGGAGAGGTAGGCCCCCGCGCAGGCCTGCGCCCCGTGACCGCCCGTGTTCAACCGGTTTTCCTTCGCGGGGATGCGAAGCGCTTGCGGGGCACGCGGCAGGGGGCCGTGTTCGAGCGTGGGAACCACGCACCGTGACGTGGCGGTCAGCACCCGCAGCCGCGCCTCACCGACGGTGATATCGCTTCCGACCCAATCGTTTTCGGCGTACGGGGGATAGTCCGGTGGTGTCGCGATCACCAGATTCGGCCGGTACCGCAGCGCCTCCACCCCGATGTGCTCGAGGGTCGCCGTGGTGATCGCGTGCAGCGAGGCTTCGTCGGTGAACGAGTCCCCCGGGGTGGCCTGGGCGATCCGCAGAATACGGCCGTCGACCTCGGCGTCGAGACCGAGTTCGAGCAGTTGCTCCGGATCGGGGCGAACCAGCGTGGCCCCCTCGGGCCGCTGGGCCACGAGTTGGACCCGTCGTCCGGTCAATCGGGAGATCAGCTCGTCGACAACGGGGTCGTCGAAGGCCACGTCCGTCCCGTCGGGCAGCCTGATGCTCACGCCGTCGGCGCCCGCGCGGGCGGTGCACGTCAAGAGGTCCCGCCAGAGCCGCGGATTCTTGGCGCTGGCCACATGGCCGGTCTCGCCGTCCACGAGCGCGAGCCGCCGGTCGCCTTCGGCGCCGCGCTCGTCGACCGCCAGGGCATCCACCGTTTCGCCGAGCATCGACTTCACCGGGTAGCGAAGCAGCGCCTCCACGCGCATCTGCACGGCACCGGGGCCGTTGCCGGTCGACGACGTGTCCATAGGCACCTTCACTCGAGCGTCACTGCCCACTGTGCCCCAAATCGCAGGGCGTCACCACTTCTCACAACGGCGGCAACGGAACCGCTGGGTCAGCCGGGGAGCAGCCGCTTCTTCTGCTCCTCGAATTCCTGCTGCGTGAGGATTCCGGCGTCGCGCAGCGATGCCAGCTCGCGCAGCTCGGCGGCGATGCTCGTGATCGGTCCCCCCGCCGACACCTGCGGGGTCGTTGCGGACTCGTCCGCCTTGTCCTTCTTGTTCGGGTCGCGCTTGTTCGGGTCGCGCGGGGATCTCGCCGTCTCGGCCCGGCTTCGCTCGCGACCCAACGCGCTCGTGCCGGCCATCGCGCGCCCGGCCATGCTCGCCACCGCCATCTCGCCGAACAGGCTCCCGGTGCCGCTGGGGGCGACTGCGGCCGCGGCTTCCGCGGCGGCGCCGACGCTGGTCGCCGGCAGCGCCAGCGCGGCCGGTCTGATCGCCGGGGCGGCGGCTGTCCACCCGGGCGGTACCGATAGGCCGCCGACGGTGTTGGCCTCCCCCAGCCCCGCTGACGCGAGAGTTCCGAATCCACCGGCCGGGTTAGTGATGACGGGGAATGGCGATGGCGGCACCGCGCCCGTCCCCGGGAACGACTGCACCCCGGCCCAGCCGCTGACGATGTCATCGGTGTGGAAACCGGTCAGGGCACCGGCGATGTCGTAGGGAAGGGCAATCGTAGCCGCGGGTGCGTCGACGAAAAACGTGACCAAGCTGCCCGGTGCGTCCAGAAAATACGTGATGAGATCGGCACCCACGTCCAGGGCTTCCACCGGCGACGGGTCGGCGGCCAAGGCGTTCGGTGCCAGGGACGCTCGGCTCAGCATGTTGGGCACCGCCGAGAGTGATTGCTGCGTAACGGCATTGCGTGTGCTCCCGGCGGCCGTGCCGGTGGCCTGGGCCACGGCTCCGGATTGGTCGGCGCCGGAGTTGGTGGTCTGATCGGGCTCGGCAAACGGTGTCAGCCTGGTCGCCGACGCCGTGGAACCCGCGTAGCCGAACATCGCCGCGGTATCGCGCGCCCACATCTCCGCATACTCGGTCTCGGTCGTGGCGATCGCCGGCGTGTTCTGGCCGAGGAAGTTCGTCGCGACGAGGGACGCCAGCAGGGTGCGGTTCGCAGTGATCACCGGGGGCGGCACCGTCTCGGCGAAGGCCGTCTCGTAGGCGAAGGCCGCGGCCCGGGCCTGGGTGGCGGCTTCTTCGGCCTGGGCGCCGGTGGTCCGCATCCACTCGAGATAAGGGGTGATCGCCGCGGTCATGGCGGCAGCCGACGGGCCGACCCACGGGCCGGAGGTGAGGGCAGTGATCTCCGCCTGGTACGAGTCCGCCGTCGACTGCAGCGCGGCGGCCAATTCGTCCCAGGCCATGGCGGCGGCCAGCATGGGTCCCGACCCCGGACCGGCGTACATCCGCGCGGAGTTGACCTCCGGCGGTAGTACTGCGAAGTCCACGTTCTCCTCCGATCGCTTTCATGGCCGCGAGGGCGTCGACGGCTCCGGTGCGCGTCGTATGGGGGTAGCCAGCCGAACAGCAAACAAATCGCATTCCTTCGGGCAGCGCCGGTACCGCGAAGGAAGGCGACCTAACGAGACCGTCCCGACTGCTGAGGGATCGGTCTCACACCTTCGCAAGTGTGGCCCAACGTTAACGAATACAGCGAAATTGTTGCGATGGGTTAACGATAGGTTACCGGCACATGACACAGGAAACTCACAAGGGTTTGGCGCGCGCCGCGCAAATCGTTTCGGCGCGTGGTCGGTGGGGCCGCAAGGGCGTCGCCGCATCGATTCGGGCACGGGGGCGTCCGCCGGGCACCGACAAAAGGCGTGGTCAGGTTGGGCTTCTCGCGCCCAGAAGGTTGGGCGCCGCCGGCTCTGCTTGGATTTGTGGCACCACCGCGAGTGAGGTCCGTTAATGAAATGTGTGCTGGCCGCCTACGGCAGCCGCGGCGACGTCGAACCCTGTGCCGCCGTCGCGCGGGAGCTGCAACGCCGGGGCCACGACGTCGTGATCGCGGTGCCGCCCGACAAGCTCGCCTTGGCCGAATCGGCCGGGCTTGCCGCGGTCGCCTACGGGCCCGACAGCCGCGAGCAGCTCGACACCGCCACCGACTTCATCCGCAACGTGCAGGATCCGATCAGCGCTTTGCCGCACCTCATGGAGCGCGTCACCAACATCTGGGCCGCAAAGAGCGAGACGCTGGCCCGCCTGGCGACCGATGCCGGCCTGCTGGTGGCCGGGATGAACGAGCAAAGGCTCGCCGCCAACGTCGCCGAGCGCTTCGGCATTCCGCTGGCCGCGCTGCACTTCTTCCCGGCGGCCGCCCTGGAACTCGGCTGGTTGCAGTCCCAGGTCACCAGCGCGGCCGAGAACGCGCAACGCCAAGCGCTCGGTTTGCCCGCGCAGGCCGTGGCGTCCACGGGGCCGACGCTGGAGATTCAGGCCTATGACGCGTTGTGCGTGCCCGAGCTGGCAAAGCAATGGGCAACCCCGCAGTACCGACGGCCCTTCGTCGGTTCGCTGACGCTGGGCATGCCGGGCGAGGCCGACGACGAAGTGTTGTCCTGGATCGCCACGGGGACGCCGCCCATCTACTTCGGGTTCGGCAGCACCCCCGTCACCTTTCCCGCCGAGACGGTCGCCGTCATCAGCGCGGCCTGCGCCCGGTTGGGCGAGCGGGCGTTGATCTGTAGCGGCCCAAACGATTTCACCGGCCTCCCGCCGGAAGATCACGTCAAGATCGTGACGGAGGTGAATCACGCCGCCGTGTTTCCGGCCTGCCGCGCGATCGCGCACCACGGCGGGGCCGGCACCACCGCCGCGGGCCTGCGGGCCGGAGTGCCCATGCTGATTCTGTGGCTCTGGCTCGATCAGCCGATGTGGGCCGAGGCCGTCGGCGCGTTGGAAGTCGGCGTGGCGCGGGCGTTCTCGGCGTCCACGTTGGACTCACTGGTCGCGGACCTGCGCTCGGTCCTGGATGCCCGCTACCTCAAACGGGCGCGCGAGGTCGCCACCCAAGTGACCGAGCCCGCCCAGAGCGTCGCCCGCGCCGCCGATCTCCTCGAAGACGCTGCCCGCACGGCGCGGCGGGACTGATAGGCGCACCGGCTTGGCGGTGGTGCAAAGCCGATCGGTCGTGTAGAAGGTTCTGGTGCACGAACCGCCGGAGGGATCATTCGACCCGTCGATGCTGCGCGAGGCGCTCATCCGGCGGATGTATCGGCGATCGTCGGCCGAGGGCCAGCTCCGGGTGCCGGCCGTGCCGGGCCTGATCGACGAGTACGTGCAATTGTGCGCCAACGTGTGCGCCACGCTGGGTGTCTGGTACACCCCCGAACAGTCCGCACAGCTGCGGGCCGCGCTGGAAACCGAGTTGGCGAAGGCGTTCAAGGCATCCCCGCGGTCCGACGTGGTCATCTCGTACCACTCCCCGTTCGGGTCGGCCGGTGTGAACTTCCGCGTCCAGGCCGACGCGCGGACGATCGAGGCCGACTACGAGCAGTGGGTTGCCGTGCGCCCGCCGCCGCTGTTCGGCACCGAACCGGACGCGCGCGTGCTGGACCTCGCCGCGCAGGCGGCCGATCCCCCCGCCTTTCGGGTGCTCGACGTCGGCGCGGGAACCGGACGCAACGCCCTGGCCCTGGCCCGCCGCGGCCACCAGGTCGATGCGGTGGAGATGACGGCGAAGTTCGCCGACGTCATCCGCGCGGAAGCCGACCGTGAAGCGTTGCGCGTGAACGTCATCCAAAGCGACGTGTTCACCGCCATGGAGGGTGCGCACGCCCGGTACCACCTGATGGTGCTCTCGGAGGTGGTGCCCGACTTCCGGACTCCGCACGAATTGCGCGGGATGTTCGAACTCGCCGCCGAATGTCTGGCCCCCGGCGGGCGCCTGGTCTTCAACACCTTCCTGGCCCGCAACGGCTACGTGCCCGACGACGCCGCGGTGCAACTCGGCCAACAGTGCAACAGCATGATCTTCACCCGGGAAGAGGTGAAGGGCGCGGCGGTGGGCCTGCCGCTCGAGCCCGTCGCCGACGACTCCGCCTACGAGTACGAGAAGGCGCGGTTGCCCGCCGAGGCGTGGCCGCCCACGGCGTGGTTCGAGGGGTGGGCCACCGGCATCGACGTGTTCGACGTCGAGCGAGACGACTGCCCGATCGAGCTGCGCTGGCTCGTCTTTGAGAAGGCGGGCTGAGCTCAGGCGGTCTACGCGGTCAGATCGCGCGTCGCCGGCCCCTCCAACAAGGTGCCGTCGGGCGCGAAGCGCGACCCGTGCAGCGGGCATTCCCACGCCTTGTCGGCGTCGTTCCAATTCACGATCCCGCCGAGGTGCGGGCACACCGGCGAGACGCGATGCTCCGTGCCGTCGACGCGGCAGCGGGCCTCGAGGTGCCATGGCGGGCCGCTCACCACGCCGCCCTCCCCGTCGGGGCTGCGACGGCCGATGCGTGCCGCCGGGGTGATCCAGCCCTTGGTCAAATTGAAGCCGACCTCGAGGTTGGCCTGCAGCGCCGTCGCCAGGCCGGTCAGCTCGTGCGGACTCCAGCTGGCGAACGCGCGCGCCCAATCCATCCGCCCACCCAGCATCCGGCTCGACAGCGCCAAGGCCGCCGCGGCGCCATTGGTCATGCCCCACTTGTTGAAACCCGTTGCAACAAAGATGTTTTCATTGTTCGGCAGGATGGGGCCCACATACGGCAGGTGGTCGATCGGCGTGTAGTCCTGCGCGGACCAGAAATGGGTCTGCACGGCGCCCGGAAAGTGCTTGCGCGTCCATGTCGCCAGCTCATCGAGCGCTTCGGACGGGCTCTTCTCGCGGCCCACGGTGTGGCCCGCCCCACCGACGATCAGCCTTTCCCCATCCGCGACCGGCGCGTAGCGCACCGAACGTGTCGGCGAATCGGTAGTGATCATCATCGGCCGGGTGATGTTGCCGGGAACCTTGAAGGCCAGGCAGTAGGACCGGCTGGGCTTGACCCGCGCGAAGTAGCCGCCGCGATCCAGGATCGGGATCCCGGTGGCGAGCACCAGCTGGCCGGCCTGAAGTTCGACGTCCTGCTGGGCGGCGTCGTTGACGTGCACGCGCACGCCCTTGCCGCGCGTGGAGACTCGTCGCACCCGGGTGCCCTCGACCAGCCGCCCACCCCGGTTGAGCAACTCGACGGCCAACGAGTCGAGGAAGGGCATCGGATCGAACTGGGCCTGGTCGGGCAGCCGCACGCCGCCGTGATAGTCGAACGGCACGTCAGCATCGTCTTCCCACACCGCCGGCAGGCCGGCCGCCTGACACGCCTTGAGTTCGGCGCGCGCCGACGGCACGCCGCGGGCCGACTGGGCGTAGGTGTAGGCGTCCTCGCGCTGCACCGCCACCCCGTGCGCCTCGCAGTGGCCCAGCACCCATTCCTGTCCCTCGCGATTGCCGTCGACGTACGCCCGGGCCACATCCCTGCCATGCCGCGGCAGTACCTTCGAGAGCTGACTGCCTTGCAGCAGGCTGATTTTGGCGGTCGTGTTCCCGGTCGCGCAGGCACCCACCGTGCGCGCCTCCAGCACCAGCACGTCCTTGCCCGCGCGGGCCAGCAGAACCGCCGTCATCAGCCCGGTGATGCCGGCGCCCACGACGATGACATCGGCGGATGCGGGGCCCCGGTCAAGCGGGCTTGCCGCCCACGGGCGTTCGGTTCGGTCGGTCATCCACAAAGAAGTCACGGCTGTGCTGATACCCCAACCCGGCACGAAGAAACGCCGCGCGGGTTCACGCCCGCTTCAGCCGGGCTTTCGCCTCAGTGAGCGAGTCGGCGGCGGCTCGGCTGGCTTCCTTGGCCCGCTCGTAATTGTGTTCGGCGCTACCAAGTTCGCGCTCGGCCGCCCGCAGCGCCCGCGCCGCCTCGTCACGGCGGCGCCGGGCCTCGTCGCGCTGGGCTTCCCGCTCGGACAACCTGTCGTCGGCTTCGGCTTTGGCCCGCTCGGCTTCGGCGACCGCCGCGCGGAGCTTCTCGACGCGCCCGCGATGGGGTTTCTCGGGCGCCGATTCCGGCGCCGCCTCCCCGAGGGCGCCGAAGCCCGACCACTGCTCGGGCCGCGTCAGTCGGCCCAGCCGCGCCCTCACCTGCGGGTCGGCGACGGCGGCTTGCAGGGTGCTGGTCAGATCCTCGCGCACGGACGCCGACGGCTGCTTCACCTCGGCGGCCCGCAACGCGTCGCGAGTGAGTTCGTCGATGAGCTTGTGTTGCTCGACCGACAGGTCGCGGATGCGCGCGCCGTCCATCGCGGCGTGCGCCGCCCGCAACCGCTCACCGAGGTCGGCCAGGCGCTCGCGGGTGTCCTTGCGCCGCAGGGCCAGCCGGTTGACGATCCACGCCGCCGTCGTCGGCTTGGTGGCCGCCGAAATGCGTTCGGCGGCGGCGTCGTCACCGCGCTTCCTGGCCGCGGCCGTCAGCCGGGCGCGTTCGGCGGTGAACTCCTTGGGCGGCACGCCATAAAGATCGTCGAGTTCCTCGTCGGCCATGAAGCCATGATCTCTCGCGGGCCGGGCGTCGGCATGATTCTTTGCGCCGGGCGTGTACCCACGGCGAGGGTCCGGCGATCTCCTCGCCCGCAATGCGCGTTCGGCCCAGGACACCTGCACGTTTACGGGCAGGGCGTCGCGGGTTATCAGGTGCACACCATGACAATCCCTTGGCCCCGCCGGCTCCTGCTGGCCGTGTTCGTCGTTGTCGGCGTGGTCGGCGCGATCCAGATCGCATCGCGGGATCATCACTCCGAAACCGCGGCGACGACGCCCGGGCCCGCGCACGTGACGTTCACCCCCGCCCCCGACGCACACGACGTCGACCCCGTCGCTCCCGTGATGGTCAAAGCCGAGGTGGGCACCCTGGCCGGGGTCGACATGGTCAACGAGACCGGTACGTCGGTCCAGGGCGTCATGACCCCGGACAACCTGGTGTGGAAGCCCACCGTCCCGTTGGGCTACGGGCGCACCTACACACTGACGGTCACCAGTCGCGGCACCAACGGTGTTGCGGCCAAACAAGTCTCGACGTTCACGACGTTGCGACCGTCCAACCAGACCAAGGTGTCGTTCACCACCACCGCGGAGGCGCCGCTGCGCGACGGCGGCACCTACGGCGTCGGAACGGTCATCGTCGCGCACTTCGACGAGCAGATCGCCGACCGGGCGGCCGCCGAGCGACGCCTGGCCGTGACCACCACCCCGAAGGTCGAGGGCTCATGGTTCTGGGTCGACGGCCAGAACGCGCACTGGCGCCCGGAGCACTACTACGCCCCGGGCACGCAGATCACGGCCGAGGCGCAAATCTATGGAATCGCTTTGGGCGACGGGCTATTCGGGCAAGACGACAGTCGGGTCTCGTTCCGGATCGGGGATGCGCACGTCTCCATCGCCGACGACGCCACCAAACAGATCAGCGTCTTCAACAACGGAGCGCTCGTGCGCACGATGCCCACCAGCATGGGAATGGGCGGCACCGAAGATGTCGGCGGCCGCAAGATCTCGCTGTGGACCCCGCCGGGCGTGTACACCGTGCTCGACAAGGGCAATCCGGTCGTCATGGACTCCTCGACCTTCGGGTTGCCCAAGAACTCCCGGCTCGGGTATCGCGAAACCATCAACTACGCCACCAAGATCAGCACAGACGGCATCTACCTGCACGAGCTCGAAGCGACGGTGTGGGCCCAGGGGCACCGCGACACGTCGCACGGGTGCTTGAACCTCAACGCCGACAACGCGAAATGGTTCTACGACTTTTCGGTGCCCGGCGACGTGGTCGAGGTCCGCAACAGTGGCGGGCCGCCGCTGGCGCTGGAGCAGAACGGCGACTGGACGCTGAGCTGGGACCAGTGGCGCGAGGGCAGCGCGCTCAAGCCCACCTGATATTCGCGCGACGTGATCCAGACGTGACGCAGCCCATTCGTTACCCGGAATTGTGCCCCACTTCACAGGAAACTCTTGACTCGTTCCAGATAAGTGCGTCATATTGGTGCGGTGTCATCGACGGCCGATTACGCGGACAGGTTGCGGATGGCCGATCTGCGGGTCACCCGCCCCAGGGTTGCCGTGCTGGAGGTCGTGGACGCCAACCCGCACGCCGACACCGAGACGATCTTCTCGGCGGTCCGGGTGGGCCTGCCCGATGTGTCCCGACAGGCGGTGTACGACGTACTCAACGCGCTGACCGCGGTCGGCCTGGTCCGGCGCATCCAGCCGTTGGGCATGGTCGCGCGCTACGAGTCGCGGGTCGGCGACAACCACCACCACGTCGTCTGCCGGTCCTGCGGGATCATCGGCGACGTCGACTGCGCCGTCGGCGAGGCACCGTGCCTGACACCGTCGGACGACGACAACGTTCTTGATGGCTTCGTTCTCGACGAGGCCGAAGTCATCTACTGGGGCCTGTGCGCCGATTGCTCGACTGCAGGCTCCTAGATCACAGCCCGTGATCGCAGCCCGATTCACCCACCCTCGAAAGGAATGCTGTGTCATCTGATACATCCAGTAGCCGCCCACCCCAACCAGACAGCGGGACGGCTAGCAAGAGCGAAAGCGAGAACCCAGCAATCCCTTCACCCAAGCCGAAGGCGCATGCCCCGCTGACCAACCGGGACTGGTGGCCCGACCAGGTCGACGTCTCGTCGCTGCACCCGCACTCGCCGCTGTCCAACCCGCTCGGCGACGACTTCGATTACGCCGCGGAGTTCGCCAAGCTCGACGTCGAGGCGCTCAAGGCCGACATGATCTCGCTGATGACCACGTCGCAGGACTGGTGGCCCGCCGACTACGGCCACTACGGCGGCCTGTTCATCCGGATGAGCTGGCACGCCGCGGGCACCTACCGCATCCACGACGGCCGCGGCGGCGCCGGCCAGGGCATGCAGCGCTTCGCCCCGCTGAACAGCTGGCCGGACAACGCGAGCCTGGACAAGGCCCGACGGCTGCTTTGGCCGATTAAGAAGAAGTACGGCAACAAGATCTCCTGGGCCGACCTGATCACCTACGCGGGCAACGTGGCCCTGGAGTCGATGGGCTTCAAGACCTTTGGCTTCGGCTTCGGCCGCGAGGACGTCTGGGAGCCCGAAGAGATCCTCTGGGGAGAAGAGGAGGAATGGCTGGGCACCGACAAGCGCTACTCGGGTGAGCGCGAGCTCGCGCAGCCCTACGGCGCGACGACCATGGGCCTGATCTACGTCAACCCCGAAGGCCCGGAGGGCAAGCCCGATCCGATCGCCGCGGCGATCGACATCCGCGAGACGTTCGGCCGGATGGCGATGAACGACGAGGAGACCGCCGCGCTGATCGTCGGCGGGCACAGCTTCGGCAAGACCCACGGCGCCGGTGACGCCGACCTGGTGGGCCCCGAGCCGGAGGGCGCCCCGATCGAACAGCAGGGGCTGGGCTGGAAGAGCTCGTACGGCACCGGTTCGGGCAAGGATGCGATCACCAGCGGCCTCGAGGTGGTCTGGACGCCCACCCCGACGAAGTGGGACAACAGCTTCCTGGAGACGTTGTACGGCTACGAATGGGAGCTGACCAAGAGCCCTGCCGGGGCGTGGCAGTTCACCGCCAAGGACGGCGCGGGTGCGGGCACGATCCCCGACCCGTTCGGCGGTGCCGGGCGGGCCCCGACGATGCTGGTGACCGACATCTCGTTGCGGGAGTCTCCGATCTACGCCGATATCACGCGGCGCTGGTTGGACCACCCCGAGGAGCTGGCCGACGCGTTCGCCAAGGCGTGGTACAAGCTGTTGCACCGCGACATGGGCCCGATCAGCCGTTACCTGGGCCCGTGGGTCGCCGAGCCGCAGCTGTGGCAGGACCCGGTCCCGGCCGTCGACCACGAGCTGGTCGACGACAACGACGTCGCGGCGCTGAAGAAGAAGGTGCTCGACTCCGGGTTGTCCATCCCGCAGTTGGTCAAGACGGCCTGGTCGGCGGCGGCGAGCTATCGCAACACCGACAAGCGCGGCGGAGCGAACGGTGGCCGGCTGCGCCTGCAGCCGCAGCGCAGCTGGGAGGTCAACGAGCCCTCCGAGCTCGACAAGGTGCTGCCGGTGCTGGAAAAGATCCAGCAGGACTTCAACGCCTCGGCATCCGGTGGCAAGAAGATCTCGCTGGCCGACCTGATCGTGCTGGCGGGCTCGGCGGCCGTCGAGAAGGCGGCCAAGGACGCCGGCTACGAGATCTCGGTTCACTTCGCGCCGGGCCGCACCGACGCCTCGCAGGAGAGCACGGACGTGGAGTCGTTCGCGGTGCTCGAACCGCGGGCCGACGGATTCCGCAACTACATCCGGCCGGGTGAGAAGGCGCCGCTCGAGCAGCTACTGATCGAGCGGGCGTACCTGCTCGGCGTGACCGGTCCGGAGATGACGGTGCTCGTCGGCGGGCTGCGTGCCCTCGGTGCTAACCACGGCAGCAGCAAGCACGGGGTCTTCACCGACAGGCCGGGCGCGTTGACCAACGACTTCTTCGTCAACCTGCTCGACATGGGCACCGAGTGGAAGGCGTCGGAGACCGCGGAGAACGTCTACGAGGGACGCGACCGGGCTTCCGGCGCGCTCAAGTGGACCGCGACCGCGAATGACCTTGTCTTCGGCTCCAACTCGGTGCTGCGTGGACTGGTCGAGGTCTACGCCCAGGATGACGCCCACGGGAAGTTCGTGGAGGACTTCGTCGCGGCGTGGGTGAAGGTCATGAACAGCGACCGGTTCGACCTCAAGTAACACCCGGATAGCGAGCGACACCCCGCGGGCCATCGGCTCGCGGGGTGTCGTGCGTTCGGATCAGCGCGGCAGATCCCATTGCCCGTAGTCGGGCGCGAGGACGTCGTCGACGTCCACGTTGATCCCGCCGAGCAGCGGGCCCGGGTTCGACGGGCTGTTGACGACGGCCTGGTAGAGCACCGCCGCCGGTTCGCGCTCCCCGTGCGACCACGACCGCGTCTGCCACGCCCACCGGTGTCCCGGCGTGCTGGAGTTCCCGATGACGCCGTCGCGGATGGCCCACCCGCATGCCCTGGCGTGCCCGTAGATGCCGGTGCGGCCGACGCCCAGCACCGAGTTGATCCCTCGAAACCAGTCGACGGCAACGCCATTCCAGGTGTTCTCGTCGATGTCGTCGTCGATGCTGAAGAAGATCGGCGCCGAATCCGGTCCCCCGGCCGCGGTGTGCAGGCGCATCGCCGTCTGGGCGTCGGCGACGCCCCCGTCGTGCCCGCGGGTGCAGTCCGACGGGTCGGGCCAACCCGGCTTGCCGTACTGGAAGTTGCTGACGATCTGCAGGCCCGCCGCGCGCAGCGAGTCCGCATACGGGCGGGTGATGGGCTTCGCTTCGAAGTTCGCGCCAGGCCGCGACTCCGACACGTAATTGACCACGCCGCCGTATCCCGCGGCCTTGATCTCGTCCGGCGCGATCCTCTTCTCGGCGAAATCGATCAGCGTCAGTCCGGCGGCCGCCGCCGTCGGTCCCTCGGCCATCGCGGCCGCCAGGCTGAGGATGGTCGGGGCGAACGCGTACCTCAGGACGTCGCGTCTGGAGACAGATCGCGGCGCGTGTCCCGCCGGTGCAGCCGAATCCCGCACCGCGCGATGGTAACAAAGGCCGCGGGCCGCTCATTTTCGCCGGTCAGCACCGGCAGGCCCCCGGCCGGAAAGCCGGCGGCCCTCCGCCAGTGGCATGATCTTTGCGTGTCGGACATCCCGGGGGCCGTCTCCGCGCGAGACGGAGGATTTCGGGCTCGTTGCGCTCGCTTAGGTGATCGAACTATAGTCTGGACACATGTCCAGTTTGCTGTCACGGAGTTCGGGAGCCCGTTGACCGCGATGGATTCGGCGCCTTTCCGCGGTCATTCTCCAGCAAAGAAGAGTTGAGTATGCGAATTGCCCTGCTGTCCTACCGTAGTAAGACCCATTGCGGCGGACAGGGCGTCTACGTGCGCCATCTCAGCCACGGTCTGGTGGAACTCGGTCACGACGTCGAGGTGTTTTCCGGGCAGCCGTATCCCGACCTGCTCGACCCTCGGGTCCGGCTCACCGAGGTTCCAAGCCTTGATCTGTATCGGGAACCCGACCCTTTCCGGGTGCCGCGGCCGAGCGAAATTCGCGACTCCATCGACCTTTTGGAATTGCTGACCACGTGGACCGCAGGCTTTCCCGAACCGCGGACGTTCACGATGCGGGCCGCGCGGTTATTGGCCGAGCGGGCAGCCGATTTCGACGTCGTGCACGACAACCAGAGCCTGGGCACCGGGCTGCTCACCATCGCGGGCGCGGGACTGCCGGTGGTGGCCACCGTGCACCACCCGATCACCCGCGATCGGGTGCTGGATCTGGCCGCGGCGCGATGGTGGCGAAAACCGTTGGTGCGCCGCTGGTATGGGTTTTTGGACATGCAGCAGGAGGTCGCCCGCCACATCCCCGACCTGTTGACGGTCTCGTCGTCCTCGGCCGCCGACATCATCAGCGACTTCGGCGTCTCGCCGGACCAGCTGCACGTGGTGCCGCTCGGGGTGAACACCGAGCTGTTCAAACCGGGCTCCGGCCGGCGAGAACCGGGTCGCATCATCGCGATCGCCAGCGCCGACACCCCGCTCAAGGGCGTCCGTACCCTGTTGCAGGCGGTGGCCAGGCTGCGCACCGTTCGTGATCTCGAGTTACGGCTCGTCGCCAAGGTCGAACCCAACGGCCCGACCCACAAGCTCATTGCCGAACTCGGGATCTCCGACATCGTGCACATCACCAGCGGGCTCTCGGATGCCGAGCTCGCGGCGTTGTTCGCGTCCGCGGAGGTGGCGTGCATTCCGTCGCTCTACGAAGGGTTTTCGCTGCCGGCCGTGGAAGCCATGGCCAGCGGCACCCCGATCGTCGCCAGCCGGGTGGGCGCGCTGCCGGAAGTCCTTGGGACGGACGGCGCTTGCGCCGAGCTGGTGCCGCCCGCCGACGTGGACGCACTGACCCACGCGCTCGCCGAACTCCTGGATTCTCCGGAAAAGCGCCGCCACCTCGGCAGGGCGGGACGAACACGCGCAGTCGACGTGTTCAGCTGGGAAGCCGTCGCCGCCCAGACCGTCCGGGTCTACGAGCGGGCGATTGCCCGTACCGCGCGGGGCCAGGCGACATGCTGACAGTCGATTTCGACCGCCTCGGGATCGGGCCGTCGAGCAAGGTCATCGACGTGGGCTGCGGCGCGGGCCGGCACGCGTTCGAAGCGTATCGACGCGGCGCCGACGTCGTCGCCTTCGACCGCGACGAGGACGAATTACGGTCGGTCGACACCATTTTGCGCGCGATGGCCGACAACGGCGAGGCGCCCGCCGGAGCGTCGGCGAAGGTGGTGGTCGGGGATGCGCTCACATTGCCCTACGCCGATCAGACATTCGACTGTGTCATCGCCTCGGAGATTCTGGAGCACATACCGCAAGACGACATCGCCATCGCCGAACTGATCAGGGTGCTCAAAGTCGGTGGCACGCTGGCGGTCAGTGTGCCGCGCTGGCTGCCCGAACGCCTGTGCTGGTTGCTGTCCGACGAATACCACGCCAACGAGGGCGGCCACGTCCGCATCTACCGGGCCAACGAATTGCGCGGCAAGATCCTCGATGGCGGAATGGAATTGACACATACCCATCACGCGCATGCGCTGCACTCGCCGTTCTGGTGGCTGAAATGCGCTGTGGGCGTCTCTAACACCGACCACCGCGCGGTGACCGCCTACCACAAACTTCTGGTGTGGGATCTGATGCAGCGACCCAAGATCACCCAGCTTGCCGAGTCACTGCTCAATCCGCTGGTCGGCAAGAGCGTGGCGATGTACTTCGTCAAACAGCAGGACGCCGATAGCCAAGCGAGCGCGGGATATTCAGTTGCATCGGTCTAAGCTGCCCGCGGTCGCCGGGGTGCTCACTCCCGAACAATGCCGACAGACCGCGCTGTCGATTGCCGCCGCACAGGAATCCTCGGGCGCCATCCCCTGGTTCGAGGGCGGCCACACCGACCCGTGGGATCACGTGGAGTGCGCGATGGCGCTCACCACCGCCGGACTGCTGGAGCCCGCACGGGCGGCCTTCGACTGGAGCCGCCGCACTCAGCGGTCCGACGGCTCCTGGCCCATCCAGTTTCGGGCGGGTGTGATCGAAGACGCCAATAGCGACAGCAACTTCTGCGCCTACATCGCCGCCGGTGTCTGGCACCACGTACTGGTCACGGGCGACGCCTCGTTCGCGGCCGACATGTGGCCGGCGGTGCGCAAGGCTATCGATTTCGTCATCGACATGCAGGTCGGCAACGGTGAAATCGCTTGGGCGCGAAGCGAGGCCGGTCTGCTGCCGGAAGCCTTGCTGACCGGGTGCTCCAGCGTGTTTCACAGCATCCGCTGCGCGCTCGCGCTGGCGGCCTTCGTCGAGGACCCGCAGCCCGAGTGGGAATTGGCGGTGGGCAGATTGGGCCACGCCATCACCGACCATCCGGAGGCGTTCACCGAAAAAGAGCGCTACTCGATGGACTGGTACTACCCCATCCTCGGCAGTGCCTTGCGGGGTCCGGCGGCGGACGCGCGCATCAAGCAGCGCTGGGACGACTTCGTCGTCGACGGTCTGGGCATCCGATGCGTCGGCGATCGCCCCTGGGTGACCGGCGCCGAGACCTGCGAGCTCGTGATGGCGCTGGATGCCCTCGGCCAGCGCTCCGAGGCTCACCGCCAGTTCGCCGCGATGCAGCACCTTCGCGAAAGCGACGGATCCTATTGGACGGGCCTGGTTTTCGCGGACGGGAAACGGTGGCCCGAGGAGCGCACCACCTGGACCGGCGCCGCGATGATCCTGGCGGCGGACGCCCTGTCGAATGTGACCGCCGGCGCGGGCATCTTCCGCGGCGACGCGCTGCCGATGGGCCTGCAGACCGACTTCGACTGCGAATGCGTCGCAACCGGGCCCGGCCGGTAGCGGGAGACTGTCCGCTACATCGGTTCCCCGGGCTGGCCGCTGACGCGTTCGAGCACGCGTAGCGATCCGGTGGCCGATACCTCCCGGAACTTCTCGGAATCGATTGCGCGACAGTAGATGTAGTACGGAGGCCGCCCACCGTCCTTGGGGTCGGGAAAGACGTCGTGGATGACCAGCGCCCCACCGGCGGCCACCCACTTGGCCCATCCGTCGAAGTCCTGGTTGGCGGCGTCCTCGCTGTGGCCGCCGTCGATGAACAGGAACTGCAGCGGCGCCCGCCATGCCCGCGCCACCAGTGGCGACTTGCCGACAATCGTGACGACGTGGTCGTCCAGCTGGGCGGTGTCGAGGGTGCGGCGAAACGTCGGCAGGGTGTCGAACAAGCCCGTGACCTCGTCGACCAGCGAGGCGTCGTGGAATTCCCAGCCCGCCTGATGTTCCTCGGAGCCGTGGTGGTGGTCGATCGTGTAGAGCACGCTCGCGGTTTGCTGCGCCGCCGCGCCCAGCAACAGGGTGGATTTGCCGCAGTACGTGCCGATCTCGACGCCGGTGCCGCCGCCGAGATAGCGCAGCGCGGCGTCGTACAGCGCGCGCCCCTCGTCGGCCGGCATGAAACCCTGTACCCGTTCGGCCAGGGCGAACAAGCGCTCGGGCGCACCCGCGTCGACGTGATCCATCAGCTGAACCTATCGCCTGGATCGGCGCCACCGTTACCGTGGTCGATGTTCGCGCTGAGCGATCACGCGAGGTCTGCGTGCAGGCCGGCCAGCGGGCCCGGCGGGATCGCTTTACCATCATGGGCGTGCGCGCCTTGCCTATCCGTAAATTCGCTGCCGTCGGCCTTGCCGCGGCGACCACCGCGGCCACCCTGGTGCTGGTCACCGCGGCCCTTCCGCCCGCGGCGCCATCGGCCGCCGCGGCCTGCCCGCCGGTGCAGGTCGTGTTCGCCCGCGGCCGCAACGAATCGCCCGGACCGGGCGTGCTGGGCAACGCGTTCATCAGCGCCCTGCGATCCAAGGTGAACAGGACCGTCGACGCCTATGCCGTGCGGTACCCCGCCGACACCGAGGTCGCGCAGGGTGCCAACGACATGAGCCACCACATCCAGGACATGGTCAACAGTTGCCCCGACACCCGGCTTGTGCTGGGCGGCTACTCGCTGGGCGCGGCGGTCACCGACGTCGTGCTCGCGGCGCCCGTCGGCGCGTTCGGTTTCGACAGCCCCCTGCCGCCGGGTGTCGACCAGCACATCGCCGCGGTCGCGTTGTTCGGCAACGGAAGTCAGTGGGTGGGTCCGATCACCAACTTCAACCCGACCTATAACGACCGGACCATCGAGTTGTGCCACGGCGCCGACCCGATCTGCAACCCGGCCGACCCGAACACGTGGAAGCAGAACTGGCCACAGCATCTCGCCGGCGCGTACATCGACGCGGGCATGGCCAACCAGGCCGCCGACTTCGTCGCCGGCAAGCTCTGAGCCAGGCGCGCAACAGGCAACGCGACAACCGCACGTCAGGAGACCGACGATTCCCGCCGTACGTCAGCAAAGCGATAACGCGCGGCGCCGCCATGCGCGGCGAAATGCCGACCGCAGCGTGTCCGACGCGCGCTGGCGAGACATTCTCAAGGGCGCCGCGCAAGTGTTCCGCCGGCAGGGGTTCGCCCGGGCGCGCCTCGAAGATGTCGCCAGCGAGGTGGGCATCAACCGTGCGTCGCTCTACTACTACGTCGGCACCAAAGAGGAATTGCTGGTCGCGCTCGTCGAGCAGCCGGCTTACGAGATGACCCGGCACTGCCGGGATGCGCTCGAGTCAGACGGGCCGCCCGCGGAAAAGTTGCGTCGCGCCCTGGGTGCCTACATCGGGGACCTTGTCACCCATCCTGAGCTCTTTGTGCTGTTCGCTGAAAGTCAGTACATCGCAACCATTCCCGAAGCACAAGGCATAGTCGAAAACGCCGACGTGTATGGCAAGACGCTGCTGGCGATCATCGAAGAAGGTGTCGCGGGCGGGGCTTTCCGTTCGGATCTGGACCCGCGGCTGGTGATGCTTGGTGTTCTGGGCATGTACAACTGGATTCACCGTTGGTATGTGCCCGAAGGTCGTAGCTCGCTGACCGAGATCGGCGATAACTTCGCGGACATGGTGCTCGCCGGCTTGCGCCCCTGATCGCGGAATGGACGGATCCCTCATCCGCGCTGGCCGTGAGCTGCGTCGGCGCCGCGGTGGAACTTAAGATTGATCGGCATCCTACGCAGACTGTCGTGTTGCCCGATCTGTGCCGCGACCTGAAAGGAGACGCAATGCCGCGTCTGAAGCCGATCCCGCGGAGTGAAATCAGCGACGAATTCACACTGAAGATGTACGACTTCATGTTCGGCGAGCGTGATCCTGTGCGCGAGCCGGGTGCGGTTGGTGGCACGCTCGGCAACTGGTGGACTGTGATGGCCCAGTCCCCCGCCGCCCTGCGCCACGCCGTCCGTGGCTTCCGCCTCTACCGCGAAGAGGTGTCCATCCGGGCCGATCACCGCGAGCTGGGCCAAGTCCGTGCGGGCTGGGTGGTCGGTAGCCAGTTCGTCTTCTCGCAGCACTGCAAAGCGGGCCGGTCGGCGGGTTTGTCTGAGGAGAAGATCGCGGCCATACCGTCCTGGCAGACCGCCGACTGCTTTGACGAGACCGAACGGCTGCTGCTGGCCTATACGGATTGCCTTGCGGGACAGCACGGTCGCGTTCCCGAGCGGTTGATAACCCAGTTGCGGGCGGTTTTCAGCGACGCCGAGATCCTCGAATTCACCTACACCACAACGATGTACGTGATGCACGCAATCATGTCCCGGGCATTGCGGCTAGAATTCGACGACGTCGACGACCCGACTGTCGAGGTCGATGATCCCGAAGGCGGCGGCGTGCTCGACATCGGCGCCGCGACGTCCGGGGCATGACTGACGATCGCTGAGAAATGATCGGCGGGGGCGCAGCGAACTGCTAGACGGTTTCGCGAGCGCGGCCGGGCGGCTCGATGGCCGCCCGGCGCCGCACTCGCAGCCCCGCATGGCCGAGAACAGGCTGACCCCGATTTCGCCGACGGCGGACAGCCAGGATAACCAGGTGACGTTGATCCGCGGTCCCGACGTAAAGCTGTCTTGGAAATCGGGGAGGAAGGTGGGCAACGCGCGCGTAGACAAACAAGGTCGCAGTGCCGAACCCCTCCATCGCCGACGCTACCGAACGCAGTGTTGTCACCGCATTCCAGTTCTCGGCCATCGGCTTCTCCCAACTAGCGGCTACTACGAACTGTAGTAGTTCTCGGAGCGTGTAAATGCCCCCCGGCGGCGCACCGCGTATGGCCGCCGTCGCGCTTAGGTCGACGAACCCTCGAAAGTCGCGCGGGTCAATGTCTGAACAACTATTCAAATAGGACACATATGTTCAGCGACAGTATATGTTTTCGCGCCGTGAACATATATTCCCATAGCAAATTCACCAGCTCCCGCCGTTGAGTTTATCGAACCATAGTCGGGCCAATTAAAATCAATGAGAGCGTGTACGAAAGGCAAAGTTCAGCCCTTTTTTAAGGCAGCGGACGCGTTGAACGTGTCGCTTCGCGATAAATACCGTCTCGGGGCAACCGGACACGTCGGCGTGTTCGTCCGGGGTCCAGTCCACTGAAGGGAAGTCAGATGTCGTCCGTATCTTCTGCTCCAGACAAGCTGTCGGCCGCGGCCGCAAACCTGCAATCGATCGGCGCGGCACTGAACGCCGAGAACACCGCCGCGGCGGCCCCGACGGTCGCGGTCGTTCCGGCCGCGGCAGATGAGGTTTCAATGTTGACCGCGGTGCGATTTGCGGCTCATGCTCAACGGTTTCAGGAACTGAGTGCGCGCGCGGCCGCGATCCAAGACCTGATGGTGGTGATGCTGGCCGCCAGCGCCGGCTCTTATGCGGCGACCGAGGCGGCCAACGCGTCGTCGGCGGAGTGAGCGTTCGGGCGTCCGGGGATCAGAACAGCGGACTGCTGCCGTCGCGGCGGCCAAGAACATTCGGTAACAGGGGCGCGCAAAACGCATTGGCGAGTGCCAAACTACGCTCAAATCAATCGACGACTATACCTCGCAATACATGATAATCGACAACGCTATTGTTTACGTCACGACATTCGTGAAAGGTTTGGGGCCCGCGGCCGCGGCGACCAAGCGATCGAGGACAAGAGGGTGATGCGCTGGACTCCGTCGCCGCCGCCCAGGGCGTATCTGCGGCGGGCCATGGGTAGCCGCGTGGGGTGCGCGTGATTTCCAGGCACCCAGCCAACCCGAAAAGGGATCAGGCCGGGGTGTTTGTGCTCGAGTAGGCCTTGAAATTGCGGATCAAGGGAATAACCGCATTGCCCGAGACCGCTGCGCGCTGACGGGTCCGAAACGAAGGATGGCGACGCATCGCCTCGCTACGTTCGCGTTCACGACGTTGGGCGGCGGCCCATACCGGGTGGGACTGAAGGAAAATAACCGTGCCTTCTTGGGTATTCGCCACGATCGTCACTCCTCTCAGACCACCCGCAAAGCTAGGACAGTGGTTATTGGATCGTGATCCCAGAATGCCCGCCGAATCCTGAGACCAAACCATCCCCCGAGATGAGAATTGGCCGTGAATTCCCAAATCTCATCCGGGTGCCCCTGCCGTGCCGCCGTCCGTGCACGGCCGACCGCGATTCGAACCGTAGCGGCAGGCTCCGACAATTCCCGTTTACCGTCGCGCACCGCCGGCTGCTAGGGTCCCTTGCTTATGCCGGAGATCGATCGCCGCCGCATGATTTTGACAACCGGGATCGGCGTGCTGGCAGCCGCGCTGCCGGCCCCGAAAACCTGGGCCTACCCGGCCGGACGGGATGAACCCGCCGGTCGGATACCGGCGCCCGCCGCGCCCAGCGGCCAGTCCGGGACCTACATATTCGCCGACGAATTCGACGGCCCTGCCGGTTCTGCACCCGATGCGTCCAAGTGGGTGGTTGCGAAAGCCCGCGAGACGATCAAGGACCCAACCTATTGGGAGCGACCCGAGAACATCGGCCAGTACCGCGATGATCGCCGGAACGTGTTCCTGGACGGCAAGTCCAATCTGGTCCTGCGCGCCGCCAAGGACGGACCCACTTACTACAGCGGCAAGGTTCAGAGCACCTGGCGCGGCGGGGTCGGCCACACCTGGGAAGCCCGGATCAAGCTGAACTGCCTGACCGCGGGCGCCTGGCCCGCCTACTGGCTGGGCAATGACGACCAGGGCGAAATCGATGTGATGGAGTGGTACGGCAACGGCAACTGGCCCTCGGCCACCACCGTCCACGCCAAAGCCAACGGCGGCGAGTGGAAGACCCACAACATCGCGGTGGACAGCGCATGGCACACCTGGCGATGCCAGTGGGACGAGGCCGGCATCCGGTTCTGGAAGGACTACGCCGACGGCGCGCAGCCCTACTTCGACGTACCGGCCAGTGCCCTGCCCGATTGGCCGTTCAACGGGGCGGGTTACACGACGTATCCGGTCTTCAACCTGGCGGTGGCCGGCTCGGGTGGCGGTGACCCCGGCCCCGGCACCTACCCCGCCGACATGCTCATCGACTGGATCCGCGTCTGGTAGACCGGCGCGCTCAGTGCGTCAGCAGGGCGGTCGCGCTCCAGGCCCGGCCACCCGGACGGCGGGGATCCGGCTGCGGCAGCCACGCGAGCGGGCGCATCACCAGCGGTAAGCGACGCATGCGGTGGGCGGCCAGATACAGCGCTTGCACGTCGACGGTGCGCCAGCCGAGGCTTTCGAAGTAGGCCAGCCCGTTCTCGGGTGCGAACTTGAACGGCGCGTTCTGCAACATGCCGGCCATCTTCTTGTTCATCAGCTTCTTCAAACCGGGCCCGGCGAAGTCGAGCATCCACCAGTGGACCTCGGGCCGCTTGATCGCCGCGGAAAGGGCGGTCACGTCACCGTCGTCCAGATACATGAGCAGGCCCTCGGTCAGCACCAGCGCCTTGCTTGCACCGTCGAGCGCCTCGTTCAGGAAGTCGTCGCGGGCCCGCGGGTCGGCGAGGTCGACGGCGGTGCGGGTCAACCGGCAGCGCGGCACCTGCTCGGCGAGCACCTGCGTTTTCTCGGAGAGCAGCTTCGGCAGATCCGCTTCCACCCACACGAAGTCGGGGGGAAGGTCCAGCCGATACGGCCTGGTGTCCAGCCCGGCGGCCAGATTCAGCACCCGGTCGCATCCGTCGGCGATCGCGTCGGCGATGGCGTCATCGATGATCTTGGTCCGCGCGACCAGCCACCAACCGCTGCGACTCGTGCGGGGCACGTTGTCGACGATCGCGCGGCCGTGCTCACCGGCCAGGAGTCCGGCAAACGGGTCGCTGAACAACGCGTCGGGGCGGGCCGATTCGGTGGCCCGGTGCAAGGCCGTCCACCGGATCGTCGGTAATCCGATACAGCCGCGCGATGAAGGGCTCAAAATCCCAAATGACAGCAGTGTGATTCACGCGTACCCTGGAAACCTTCGCCCGGTGCAATGCACCAGGGTGGAGTAACAGGAAGCACGACTACATGCAGATCCACCAACTATTCGTCGAGACACTCCGCGACATACGACAGAAGCTCGACAGCAACCCAACCGAGTATCAGCTGTTGAAGGTGTCGAGTCTGCTGCGGCAGATCCTATTGGAAAACTTGCTAGAAGATGCGAGCACGGCCACCTCCATGGAGGCCAAGTTCAAAGTCGTACTGCCGAAGCCGTATGTGCCCTCAGCCCAGTTAGACGCGGCGTGGGTGGCGATGCATGCAGTTCATCCCGAAGTCAAGCGCGTGAACGTTGGTGTGGGGATGCGTGGCGGCCTAATGAGTGGCGTGGCGTCCGAACCGGGCGACCAGGTGCTCGAACTCTTGCGGAAGGACTTTCTCGCCCACCCCATCGGTCTCACGCTGAGTGACGTTCAGTACTCCGTTGAGAGCGTGCTGCGCGTAGCAGCGAACAGCCTTGGTGGCACCCACAACGACGGTAAGCCCAACCGCAACAAAGAGGCTGAGGAACTGCGCAAGTACATGGAAAGCGGAGGAGCGCACTGGTTCGGCAGGTCTATGCCTTCGGCATTTGTGTTTGAGATTGCATGCTGCACTCTGCGTGCGTGTGAGCCACTGGCGGATGAACTTGAGCGTCTCGGGCTGTACTCACCAGCAGTGAGCGAGTGGGCATGGGACGGCAGCGGCACGGCGACATCAGGACTTTTCAGTGGAATGTCAGCGGGCACAAACCTTTACGTGGAATGTCTTCCCGTACCGTGACGAAAGCCGCCCGCCTCGTCGTGGAAGTCCTGGTAGGCGCAGGCACTTTTGATTGGGTACTCGTCGCGCTCTACTGGCGTAAGTCCGAAAATTCCTGACAGTATCGCCAACTGGTCAGGCGCGAGGTCGGGTGCGAGATCAGCCTGAGCCTGAGCCAGCGCCTCACTCTCGGGCGACAGCGGATAGAGCGGGACGGGGCCGCTTGTGTAGCGGTGGTCGTTGGGGTCTTCATCGGTGAACATCATGGGCCCTCACGATAGTAGGTTGAATATCGTTGCGTGACACCGCGATTAATACCGTCAAAGCCTGATCTCCGTCTACGCGGCGCTAGGACAGTGAAACGACGAAACCCCCCGGCAAGCCGAGGGGTTTCGGTGCGCACGAGAGACGGCGCGCAACGCCGGGTCAACACCAAGCCCGGCAAGTGTGGGTGGCCCCGCCCGTAACGCTGCCCATCCAAACAGCTAGGCGGGGCCGTTGGCGGCTTTAGGAGACCGCCCACTACTGAGCTGGCAGGGTGCATTTCCCTCGCGACAGGCGCGGCTCAGTGTGTTGATTGGTGCCGTTCGCTTTGGTGACAGCCATGCCACGAACGGCAAGTATTCAGTTAGCGATGTACGAGACCCAGCGGTAGCGCAGCGGTCGCCCCGAAAGGCTATGGGTGTCCGGCCATAGGCTTGGTCCGATCACCTTCAACCGCTGCCCGCCAATGGCGAGAATGTCGTTCGGCTGCAGCGTGATACCGGAAGCAATCGGGTACCCGACCATGCCCGCTGTGCTGACTACGTCGCCCCGTAGGCTGGCGTCCTGGGTGACGCTGCGGGTGGATCCGCTGTCGCCGCCGATGATTACATCGATGGTTCCGATTGGCGTTTCATCGACGCGGACGACGTTGCCGTCCTGGTCGATTGGGTCGCCGTGTGCGTCGCGGGCGTATGGACGAAACACAGTGCCGCTACTCATTATTGAGCCCTGATGCGATAACGATTGAGTACAAGGGTCTCAGCCAGCGACCAGCCGACGAACGCCGTCGCGTATGAAACCTGAGACGGACCCTCGACTTCTGAGTACCGAAGCCCGGTCGCGTTGGTGATCAGGCGGGCACTCGCGGTCAGGATCACCGACGCGATGTCCTCGTTCGGGCCTGCGTCGGTGAATCCCTGCCCACGGGTGTACGACTTCGCAAGGGAAGTGATCACCTGGATTACCGACGCGGCCTGAGCTGAGTCGACGGTGCGACCGAGGAACGCGCCCAGTGCTGTTGCGTCAGGCGCACTCATGGGGCTACGCCGCGTCGTAGAGACGAACCACGCCAGCCGGGTTGGCGAAACCAAAGCCGACGCGGGCGGTAGCTCGAACCTGCACCGCGTCCTCAGCGAACGCGGCTTCAGTCGAGCGGGTCACGGTGGTGCCGGTGCGCTGAACCACAAGGATCTGAGACGCGTCTACACCCCAGGCGTTCCCGCTGGCTACATCGACGCTCACGAGGACAGGCACGCCCGCCAGGGTGATTCCGTCCCCGACGTTGTCGAGCAGGCCCATGTTGGAGCCGGTCTGCTGCTTGGCCTTCGCCAGGGTCAGAGCCACGTCCGGCGACAAGACGAAGTGAGTCAGGTTGGCACCGTGCGCCTGGGCGGCGAACTTGGCGTCATGGAATGGGTCCAGCGAGGTCAGGGTAACGGTGCCGGTGTCGACAACCTGAATGCCGGAAAGCGAGAGAAGCCCGCTCGGGCCGTTGGTGGTCGTGTTCGAGAAGAACGCCGCGTCGATACCCTTCGCGACGGAGCGACCGAGGCGCTGCCCAACCTGATCGGCGACGGCGGGGTTAGTGTCCGCTGCAGCCTCATTCGAGATCTGAGTGCGACCGGCCACCTTCTTCGGAGTGATTACCAGCTCGTCAGTATCTGGGTCAGTCAGGGCGATAGTCGTGTTCTCGGCGTACCAAGCGACACTCGGATCGGCGGTCAACATCGGGAAGCGGATCGACTCGTTAGCGGTCGAGATCACCGTTCCGGCCTGGAAGGCGATACTCTTCGCGGCGACCACCGTGTCGATGAGCTTGCCGTAATCCTCAGGCGTCCACGCCTGGGCTAGGTTGCTGTCAAGAACAGCCATGATTGAAATCCTCTGGTGTATAGCGGTTTACGCGAACCGCCACCAGGGCGAATCATGGGAATGAGCACCAGGCTCGAAAGTTGAATAGCGTTGGCCACCAGGGCCGTTAGCTACTCTAATGGTATCACGGGACGGCTTATCGCAGCAGCGACGAGAAGTCCATCGGGCCAAAGCTGTTGCCGCGCTGCCCCTGTCCTACAGAGCCATTCGGCTTACGCGGCTTAGCCATGTGAGGCTTCGCGGCCACGAGGGCGTCCACGGCTTCGGCCAGCTTGTCGTCGTCCAGAAGATCTGGGTCATACGCGAGATCGGTTGCGTCGGCCAGCTTGTCGAGCGCGGATACCTTGAGGGCGAACAGTTCGCGGCTGAGTTCATCCACGCGGGCCTCTGCGGTCTTGGCGCGGTCGCGTAAGTTCTTGGCTTCGCGGCGAACCTTGGCCAGTGCTTCGGATTCCTGCTCGCCGTCTGTATCGCTCTCTACGGGCCCGGAGTCGTCCTCGGGTGTGGTGACTTCGGTCGGGTCTAGTTCGTCGTCGTGCGTGGCTTCTGGACCGGTGTCTGTGCCGCTCATGGCTCTCCTGTGGATTTGGGGGTTAGTAATTGTCCGCGCCCGAAAGGACTCGGCCCAGGGTGATGTCGCGGGCGTCGTTGGCTTCGGCCCTGATGTTCGCCAGCTCCTGCTCTACCTCGTCGTCGGACATCCCAAGCCCAGCGAGGATGGTGCGGCGACTCAACAGCCGTGAGCTGAACGCCTTTGTCGCAGCGTCCATCTCCTGAGCAACCGAACGAGTCGCGGCGCTGCTCCACTTCACCCTCAGCGGAAGCGTTGTCGGGTCGGTGCCGGGGTTATCGATGGCAATCAGAAGTCGACCCACCGTCTCCCAGGCCCTGCCAAACCGTTGTTGCTTCTGCTCACAGCGCGCCGTAAGTGAAGCTTCGCTCGCCCTCAGGCCATCGGCGCTGGGAACCTGACTGGCCGACAGCGGGTTTAGGTAATGGCTCGGTAGCGCAGACACAGCGGCGATCTGTGAAATAATCACCCGCACACCATCTTCGAACGCGCTTAGGTCAGCCGATGGCAAGGCTCCGAACTTGGTTTCGGGGTTCTCCGAAATCATGGTCTGCACCACGTCGATGTCATCGATGGGCGACACCAGGTCGACAACCGGCTGACCATCGTCGCTCAGAACAGGATCGCCGTTAGCATCAACTCGATTGCGCTCAACTAGCTCCAGGCCCGAGATCCAACGCCTACCTTTGCCAGCGGCCTCGGCTCCCACCATCATCGAAACCAACAGGTGGTTGAGCGCGTCGACCAAAGGCAGCAGATCACGGATCTCGCTGTGGCCGTTCTCGATTGGGACCAATGGAGGAACACCAAGGGGATTCGCCACAACATCCACTAAGCCAAACCCGGCAATCGGCGAGTCCGGCGACGGCGCTGAATAGTGCCGAATCTCCTGCGGTAGATACAAATAGGCTTCGGTTGTCGACTTGGTGTTGAACCTCTTCACCCCAGCGATAACGGACCTATCCGCAGGATCCCTCAGGACGTGGCACTGGCGCGGGCTCTCCACCGAGGCTACCGGCCTGCCGTCCTTCGTCCAGACCAACACGTAACCACAGGAGTACAGCAACGAGTCGGCCATGGCCTGCGCGGCAAGCTGATCAAGGTCTGTCTGAGTGAACAGATCCCACGCCCGAGGATCTGAATAGCCGACAATGCGCAGCCGCTCGACAATCGAATTTATCTGCAGTGCAGGTATATTCGAGGCCAGACGAGGCAGTCGGTTCCCGAGGGCCTTTCGGCTCTCGGGGCTAATCCAGGCTAGCTGCTGTTCGCCGCGCGCATACCGCTCAAGCTCGGTGTACCTTCCCTGCGGCGCGTCCAGCGCCTGTAGTGCCTCTTCCAAAAGATCGTTGTCGGTCAACGTGTTCCAATCGCTCGGTATTTCCGTTTCTGAGTGCCCAGCCAGGCGCAACGACTCGCGCACATGAGTAGGGCCGCCGCCGCGTCGACCTTGCCTGCTCCCCTGCGGCGGGAAGTCTTACCAATCCGAAGCCCACCGTTCGACTCGATGACCGTCGAGGCCAGCACATGGGCCGTCAGCGTCGGGTCACCGGAGTGAGTGAACTTGCCAGCCGTGGCCCAACTGAATAGCTCCGTCGTGGCCTTTGTCGTGCGGCTCGGACTCCACGGGAACTCAGAGACCTTTAACCCTTCTGACGACAGGATCTGCAATGTCCGTCCCCATCGAAACGGATCCGCTACAAGCTCTTTCACCCGCCAGCGGTTTCGTGCCTGGCGTATCGCGTTCTCCACGTCCAGCACCGGAATCCTGTACTCAGGGGTGCCGTCGTTGGCCCAGATCGCCAGGAGGTCATAGTGCGGCGTCTCCCCGATCTGCCCGACCACCAGGGCAGTTGCATCCGCATCCTTCCCGCCCCAACTGCCATCGAGGCCGATGACCACCTCAGCACCATCTGGAATCATGCGGCGATCCTCCAAGCCCTCCCACACCTCAGGCGCAATGAACGGAGACGTGTTCTCCGAAACCACCTGGCACAACCGCGACCGACGGAAATTGCCCTCAGTCGTCTGAGCCAGGAGGGCCCGCATGGAATCACGGGTCAGGAAGTCATCGAGACTCGGGCAGGCAATCTCCCAGCAGTGCTCGCAGGACGCCGGGTGATGCTGAAAATCGTCGGCGCTGAACTCCACCCACGCGAACGTTCGATCCTCAGGATGCTCCTGAGCATGCTTACGCAGATCAAGCAGAACCGAACTAGAGCTGTTCGGGGGTGTACCAATACCTATGGCCGTAGCACCCTGCTGCTTGCCCATGCCCAGCAGCAAGGTCTGCCACGTTTCCGGCGAGATCACCCCGACCTCATCGGCCAAGGCCAGCGTCCACGTGCCCAAGCCCTCTAGACGCTTGGCCTCGGCAGGTAGTGCCGTCAGGGTGCTCCCCTTGCTGGGAATCTTGATGTGGTCCCGGTAGACCTGGCAACGCGACGCCAGAGCCGGATTCAGCTCGACCATGCGAACGGCGGGCCTGAGCGTGAGACCGGCCTGACGCTCGTCCACGGCGACAATGGGAATCTCATTACCGTCTGGACCCAAGAACAGCTCATAGATCCCCAGAGCGGCCATCAGAGCTGTCTTGCCCGTACCGCGAGGACACATGATTCCCGCTACCGACGGGCGCGGGTTTGGATCCAGAATGGGACGCAGCATCTCAATCTGCCAGTCGCGCAACACGAATGGGGCACCCGAGCCCTTGCCCTTGGGCACGATCAAGTACTTCGCGCAAAACTCCGCAAAGCGCGCAGCGCCGACCGCCTCGGAAGCGAACGGCAACGGACTCGTGTCAGCTGCCCGCTTGGGTCCAGCAGCCATGAGATACTCCAATAACTATGGCGGATTGGGCGACCTGGGCACAGATTGCAGGTGTCGGCGGCCTGATCCTCGGCCTGTACAACGCGGGTCGCGGTATTCGCGAACCCGTGCGACTGCATCAACGTGAGCTACGTAAGCAACTGCGTGAGTGGATCTATGACGCCAACAAGGTGCTTAACGATGCCGATAGCCGCGTATTTGGGTACAAGGCGCTTGAGCCGTCGCACTGCCCCGACGCAATCGAACAAGCCGACAGTGAACTACGCAAATTCGAGTCGAACCTTCGGTCTCCCGGCGATGACCTGATAGTGGCTTACCGGGGCGTTCTCATGGGTGTGCGAATCGGGTGGTCCACCGTTGACCAGACTCCCGACGAAGAACGCCGTAGGACAACAATGTTCTGGACCACCAAGTTCGGCACGCAGGAATACACCAGCTACCCCAGTCACGCGGATTACATCCGCACCCTGCGAAGTGCAGTCAAAACGGGTGACGACATCACCGCCATAATCAATCGCATCGACAACGGGTCGTACTTCACCTACCTGCGTTACCGGACGCGACCCAAGGTATGGCAAACGATGTCGCGCCAACTGAAGCGGAAGTAATCGTCCCCGCGCTTTGCATGGTGTGTCCGGCAGGCGGTCGGCCCGGCCCCAACGCCCCGGTCGGCACATCTGCGCAGGTCAGCCGGTTTCGTGGTCGCGGCAAACGCGTTGGTTGCTGCCGTCGAGGTCGTTGGAACCGTGAGTTGTTGAGCTGCGGTGATGGGCCGCTGATCATGGACTCGTTGCGACGTGGGCGGTTCGTTGTTTGCGGGCGTTGATGGCGGCGTGCACGGCCTGGCGCTCGGCGTCGGCGCAGTGGTGCTGGCGTTGACCGTTGTGGAACCTGCACAGCACACGACAGTTGAGCGGTTCTAGTGCCAGCGTGGGATCTTCAGCTAGCGGGATGATGTGGTCGACTGTCAGGTCTGTTGTGGTCCCGCATTTTTCACAGAATGGTGATGTCTTGCGGAGTCGTGCCGAAAGTCGATCCCATGCCGAAGTGCGGTGTCGTTCTACCCGGCTGAGCGTGGTTGTCCGCTTGGGTTGGCAGTCGGCGCAGCGGGACGTACCGGGCTCGGCGTCCTCGCCGCATACGAGGCATGGCTTGGAAAGCATCAACACACCGGGATTGGTTGGATGTGCCTAGAGGCCTATTGCGGCGAGTTCCTGCGTCAGCTCAGTGATGGTTGCCTCACGGGCGGCGATGGTGGCGTCGGCTTCGGCGAGGAGCTGCCGAAGGTGGCGTGTCCTGATCTGTTCCTCGCGGAGCAGTTCTGCCGGATCGGTGGTTGGCTCGCTGGCGACGTACGGGAATGGTGTTGCGGCCATGTGCATCTCCTGGGATCGAGTAACTTCGGGGTCGAGTTGGTGCGCTGCACGCGGCTTGGACTTCACGTGATCCTGCGCTACTTAGCTGATGACAGTGCGTGCCGTTGCAGTGACAGCACCTGACGCGTATCCAGCGGCCACGCGTATCGATGAGTTCTGCGGCGCCATAGGCCCATTCGCTCACGCGTGCACCGGCTCATACAGGCGGTGATAGATGTCATCGAGCCACTTACGTGCGTCCTCGACCATGTAGCGCCATTCGTCGCTTAGATCCATGCCTTCGGGTGGCGTGGGCGGGATGTATTCCACACCAAGCCATTCGGCAACGGCCAGGGTGTCTCCGACCTGCCAGCATCGACGCAGCATCGCGATGGCCTTGTCTCGCGTGTACGGCAGCAGGCTGTACTTGCGGTAAGGGTTGTCACTCATCGCTTCTCACTCTCAGAACGGAGGTTCATCCTGTGTCCAGTGCTGCCCACTCGGTTCGTTCCAAACGGATTCGGCGGCTCCGACACTGGCCAGTGCGGGCTCGCGTACCCTGCCGCATGCGCGCCCGTGCCACTTGCAATCTGTGCAGTCGTCAGGCAGGAACTCATCAGGCGAGTCGTGGAACATCTGTGTTGTCACAATCCTAAGCGGCATCGACGGCGGTGAAACGGGCTCGAAGGAGTGTTCGCCAGCCGTTTCGCCGGGAGGATTTGATGTAAACGGATTTGTTAGAGGATCTGGTGAAGGATCTGATAGTGGGCGAGATTTCGCCGGTAGGTCTACGGAATCCTGCCGGTAGGTTGGCGAGATTTCGCCGGTAGCTTGCGGGATTTCGCCGGTAGGTACCTCGTTGGAATCGACCAACCGGCGAGATTCTGCCGGTAGCTCTGGCATGCCAAGCCCGTAGACAGTTGCGAACCCTTGGCCCTGGCCATTGCCGTGGCCGCGTGGACCCTTGACGAGATAACCATTCTCGGTCAGCCACTTCAGGTAGTCCCGTACTGAACGCGCCGACAGGCCCGTGTCGTCTGCCAGCCTCTGCTCGCCAGGGTGCGCATTGTTGCCGTACTCGTCGGTGTAGTTGAAGACGGCCAACAGCACTCGATACGCGCCGTTGCTCATGTCATGTCCACGCAGGCCCTTTAGGTAAGTCAGCTTGCTAAACACGTTGCTGCTCAACGGATTCCTCGCGTTGTTTCGGCGATGGCCCGTGCCACATGCGCATCGAGGTCGGACTGGTAGTAGTAGACCTTGCCGTGCCGCTTATGGCTGACGGGCGGGCGATCCTCGGATCGCAGCCGGTACAGGTGTGCAGGGCTATAGCCCAGGTAATCGGCAGCCTGCGGGAGGCTCAGCAACGTATCGGCGCTCATATCTGCTCCATGCGGGAAGGTTCGACCACGCGCGAATTATGTTGGTGCGCTGCGAATGCTGGTCAGGCTTCGAGGAGACGGCCCAATGGGCAATGTCCCTCTGTAGCTAACTATAGCAGGCCTTTGCCGATTTCCGAGTCGTCGCACGTCAAAAGCCTAAGAACGATTGCCAACCGTCTACCGGGAGAAAGCGGCGTGGGGTCTGCCGGGAGTCGCTATGTTGTCGAAATCTGCCTGACGAGCACTAGGTTCTAACTGGTGGAGGGATGACCACGAAGGGATCCTCAACGTCATCCGTTTTGATCGCGCGAAAGCGGTCACCGACGGTGACCTCATTCCGCCGCACAGCGAACTCAATACCGGCGTCGGTCAGCATCTTGCGCCGTTCGTCTACCGATGACTCGTCCCACGCCTGCGCCCACGTTCGGCCGGTGCCGACCTGTCCCCAATGCCCTTCAACCTGGGGCAGTGCGCTTAACCTGCCCAGCTCGGCCTCAACAGCCGCTAGCTGCTTCTCTAGGCGTTGCTTGGCTACCTCGGGCAGGTTTGTGGTGAGGCGTTCCGACAGTGCGTCGTAGCGGGCGACAGCGTCTTGCAGCGCGGTTGTGTGGTCCTCGCCCGGTATCCATTCCCGGCGCGTGATCTCGTCGTCGCCTTTGGCCAGCATCAGCGCCTGCTCGGCCAGCCGCTCCAACTGGTCGGCGCGCATGGCCGGGCGGTGATCGCACTTCGCACGGTAGTAGTAGCGGCGTCGCTTATCGCGGCCACGGCTGGACTCGTAACCCATCGCGGCACCACACTCGGCGCACCGCGCCAGCCCCGACAGCGGTGAGGCGTTCCTGCGGCTGCCCGCACCGTTGCCAGGAACTAGCGCGGCCTGCAACCGATGGAAGGTTTCAGCGTCGAGTAACTCGGGGCCGAACATGACCGGCTGGCCGTCGTCACCCAAAATCACCTCACCCTTGTGGACACGGTGCCCGCGCAACGCCGGAGAGCGCAGCATGTGACGCATAGAGCTGACTTGCCACTTGCCGCCCTTCGGGGCCGGTACGCCAGCGGAGTTCAATTCGCGGCAAACAGAGGCCATCGTGCTGCCGTCGAGTATGCGGCCAACGATCGTGTTCACCACGGCTGCCTTATCGGGGTCCGCGTCCAGCTTGCAACCCTTGCCATTCCTCACCACCCTGTAGCCGTAGGGTGGGTTCCCACCGGGCCAGCGACCCACCTGGCGAAGGTGGGCTTGTGATCCCGACTGTCTGGCCTGGATGGCTTCTAGTTCCATCTGGGCCATCCCGGCAAGGATCTGCGCGACCATCAGCCCCACAGTGCTCGACAGATCTAACGATTCTGTGATCGACACGACCGTCTTGGCGTTCGTCTTGGCCCACTGGAACAGGTCATTGAGGCCGAACATGTTGCGGGCGAGCCTGTCGAGTTTCCACGCCACTACCCCGTCGAACTCGGGATAGCGGTTCTTGAGCCAGTCGCCGAACTGTGGTGTATCGAACGGGGACAGCTTCCCAGACACGTCGATGTCTTCGGCCCACCCCACGATGGTGTGGCCGTGGACTGTGGCCCACTGAGTGATGATCTCGCGCTGGCGCTCGACACTGGTGGACTCATCCGTGAAGACCGACAGCCTGGTACGGGCAAGGAATCGCATGTGACCAGCGTAGACATGTGTCGGAATTAGCGCAATGTGGTCCACCGGGCCGTATCCGAGACATGGGTGATCGCGTGCGCTGGGCCAGCCATACGTTGCGTTATAGCACCTCGTTGCCGCCCTACTGATCGGCCCCGCCCGCGCGTCGGATTGCCCGCGGCGGGGCCCGGACTGGGATCTACAGCTGCGCCCAGACCGACTTCGTCTTCAGGTAGATCTCCAGGCCCTCTTTGCCGAACTCGTGGCCCCAGCCGGACTGCTTGTAGCCGCCGAAGGGCACATCGTGGTCGAAGACCAACTGGCAGTTGACCTGAACGCTGCCGGCCTGCAGCCGCCTCATGATGCGGTGGGCCCGGCCGAGGTTCTCCGTCCACGCGGTGGCCGCCAGGCCGTAGGTGGTGTCGTTGGCCAGGGCCACGGCCTCGTCCTCGTCGTCGAACGGCAGGATGGTGACCACCGGCCCGAAGATCTCCTGCTGGTACAGGCGCATACCCGGGTCCACGTTGGTCAGCACCGTCGGGTGGACGAAGTAGCCCTTGCGGTCCAGGCGGTGGCCGCCGGTGACCACTTCCACGCCGTCCTTCTTGCCTTCGTCGATGAATCCCATCACCCGGTTCAGCTGCTTCTGACTGATCAGCGGGCCACTGACGCAGCCCTCTTCGCTCGGGGCGCCCAGCTTGAACGAATTCGCCATCATCGCAATGCCTTCCACGACCCGGTCGTAGACCCCGCGCTGGGCGAAGATGCGCGACCCGCACACGCAGCCCTGGCCGGAGTGCACGAAGATGCCCAGCGACGCCATCATGATCGCGTTGTCCAGGTTGGCGTCGTCGAAGATCAGCACCGGCGATTTCCCGCCGAGTTCGAGCGTGACCTTCTTCAGGTTGTCCGCCGAAGCACGCACGATCTCCTTACCGACCTCGGTCGAACCGGTGAAGGCGACCTTCTCGACGTCGGGGTGCGCGGTGATCGCGGCGCCCGCGGTGTGGCCGTAACCGGTCAGCAGGTTGACGACGCCCTCGGGAACGCCGGCCTCGTGGATGAGCTTGTCCAACAACAGTGCCGACAGCGGCGTCTCCTCGGCGGGCTTGACGAGCAGGCTGCCGCCCGCGGCCAGGGCCGGCGCGAGTTTCGCGCTGGCGTTGAAGATCGGGCCGTTCCACGGGAAGATCAGCCCCACCACGCTGTAGGGCTCTTTGAGCGTGTAGGCGTGCATATTGACGTAGTTGTCGGTCGCGATGCCGTCGGTCTTGACGTCGTAGGCGACGCCGTTGATCTTCGAACACCAACCGGCGTAGTAGCGGAAGAACTCCGAACAGGTGGACATCTGTAACTGGGCCTGCATCAAGGGCATTCCCGTGTTCAGGGAGTCGAGTTGGGCGAACTCTTCGGCGTGTTCGTCGATCAAATCCCCAATCCGCCACAAGATCTTGGCCCGCTCGCGGCCGGGAAGCTCGGACCAGACACCCGACTCGAACGACGCCTTCGCCCGCGCGGCGGCCTCGTTGACCGCTTCCTGCCCGCAATCGGTGAACTCGGTGATCGTCTCCTCGGTCGCGGGATCGATGACCGTGATGACGTCACCCGTTCCGGGTCGCTTTCGAAGGTCGTCCAGTACCGCCTGCACCGTCATCTGATCCCTTTCGTCTTGCCAGTCGTCGCAACCAGCGCCGAATGCGCTCAGTGCTGAGCACTTGCTTAGCATTCTGCACACGGCTGGTCAAGCATTCGCAGGCGGATGGCCTCAGCGCAGTTCTTGGATACGAATGAGGTTGCCCGCCGGATCGCGGACGGCGCAGTCGCGAAGGCCGTACGGCTGGTCGGTGGGCTCCTGAACGATCTCGACGTCATTGCCCTGCAGCCGTTCGAAGGTGCCGTCTAAATCCTTGGTGGCCAGCAACAGTGTGGCGTAGCTGCCCTTGGCCATCATCTCGGCGATGGTGCGGCGCTCGTCGTCGGTGAGGCCCGGGTTGGCGGCCGGGGGGTTCAAGACGATGGAGGTGTCCGGCTGGTTCGGCGGGCCGACCGTGATCCAGCGCATCGCGCCCTTGCCGACGTCGAGGCGGACTTCGAAGCCGAGAACGTCGCGATAGAAGGCGAGTGAGGCTTCCGGATCGTCATGGGGAAGGAAGCTCGAGTGAATGGTGATGTTCATGCGGTCAGGCTAGGTCCGGCCCGGCGACGGGTGCTTCTCGATTCCTGATCGGTCTCGACACCTGTTTGGCCACGCATGGTGGTATGCCGGCCAGCGCATCGGTTGACTGCCGGCGATAGGTGCTGGGTGGTACACCCACCAATTCGGTGAACCGGCTACTGAAGGTGCCCAATGACGAGCAGCCGACCGCGAAGCAGACCTCGGTGACGCTCAGGTCGCCGCGGCGAAGCAGTGCCATCGCGCGCTCGATGCGTCGCGTCATCAAGTAGGAGTATGGCGATTCGCCGTAGGCAGAACGGAATTCGCGGCTGAGGTGGCCGGTGGACATGTGCGCGTCACGGGCCAGCGCTTCGACGTTCAACGGCTGCGTGTAGTCGCGGTCGATTCGGTCCCGGACGCGGCGCAACAGAACAAGGGTCCGCAGCCGCTGCGCCGTCGCGTCCGCTCTGCCGGTCACCCGCTCGATGCTGCCACCCCGGGCCGCAAATCGCCTAAATCCGTGCGTATCTGACCGTGTGTCGGGCTCAGGCCGTCGCGGCGCGGTGCCATGCCAGCGGGTTGAGCCCGCGGTAGGGATCCTTTTCCCGCAACCGGAGCAGCTCGGACAGTATGGTTTCCAGCTGCCGTCGGGTCCGCTCCTTGACGATGTCCACCCACTGCTCGTTCTCGACCCCCAGCGGTGTCGTCGTGTCGATCGGGGCGCCGAACCGCAAATACATCCGCTGCGGCCGCGGGATGAGTGTGGGGCCGATCCCCCGCAACAGCGGCATAGCCATGTCCGGGCGGCCATTCAATCGTCGACTCAGCGCCGCACTGAACTTCGCGTACGCGCTGTCGCGCGTGGTCCAACTGCGATAGACATCGTCGCCCCCAACCAGCCCGACCGGCACGATCGGGTAGCCGTTCGCCACCGAAACGCGAGCGAATCCGGAGCGTCCTTGCCAGCGCAGCGCGTACTCCTCACCCTTGAATTTCGCAATCTCGCGTCCGCCGCCGGGAAACACCAGGATGGTTTCGTCGTGGCGCATCAGCTCGCGGACGGTCTCGGGGGCGCCGATGACGCCACCGAACGCCGCCATCAGATCGGCGGGCAACCCCCGCAGCCGCCCGAAGTTCCGGTCGGCCAGCGGCCGCACCCGCGTTCCAACGCTGCGCCGAACCATGTCTGGGATCAGAAAGACCTCGGAGCCGAACTGAGTGTGGTTACCCACCAACAGGAATCGCCCGTCGGGCGGCAGATTCTCCAGGCCGTCGACGTACGGCCGGGACAGGTCCAGAACGGGTTGCAGCCGTTCGGTCACCACATCAAGCGCCCGGCGCAGCGACCGGACGCGGCTACTGGGTTGCATGATGCCGACCAGATCAGTTTCGTCACTCATGGTCGGCGGGTCCGTCCGGACGCGAGAACACAACGGCGTTCGACGGCATCCCAAGACGCCGCGGCGACGGCAGGACCTCGACCCGTATCCCCGGGCCGGCGGCGTGGCCGAGGGCCTCGAGCGCCGATGTGCTGTACGCCCGCAACGCGCTGATGAACCCGTCGTGCACGGACGGCGGTATCCAGGACCACGGCAATAGCGCGAGGTTCACCGGCAGCGCCATCACCGGAAACATCAAGGTGGCCAACGGCGTTCGCCTCTTGAGGTCAATGACCAAGAACCGCTTCCCGACCCGGGTGGCCTCGGCGATTGCGCGACAGGCGATCGCGGGCGGCAAGTGGTGAAAGGCCAACGCAAACACCACCAGGTCATAGCTGTCGTCCGGGGCATCAATGGCGGTTGCATCGATCACCTTGGCGTGCGCCCGAGGGTGAGTGCCGAGCTCGCTCGCGGTGATGTTGGCGACCGAGGTGGAGTCCACATCGGAGACTGTGACCGTGGCCGTGGGGTGCAGTTCGAGGATCTTGGCGGACAGCTTGCCGTGACCCGCACCCAACTCCAAAACACGGGGGTTGGGGATGTCGCCGACAACGTCCAACGCGAGCCGGGCGAAAGTCTCGTGCTGGTTGGTCAGGGTGCCGATGCGATCCAGCATCCCGATGACCTTCTGTTTGACCTCGTCGGAGACGTCGTCGCGGTCGAGGTACTCCAGTGCATCGGTCTCGAACCGACGATCCAGCCACGATGCGTCCGGGCCGCCCCGCGGCATTGTCGCAACAGCAGTCTGGTCGAGCGTCTTGGCCGTGCCCATCACAACGTCTCCTTCGGTTTACCTTGTGCTCCCACCACCCTAACAAACGAACCAGTTCGTCCGCCTATGATGACCGTGTGAGGACGACCACTGAGCTGCGCGGCGAAATCCTCGCCGCTGCGCGCGCGGAATTCGCGCAGTATGGGTTGGCGGGCGCGCGCATCGACCGCATCGCGCGGGCTGCGAGTGCGAGCAAAGAACGCCTGTACGCGCACTTCGGCGACAAGGAAACGCTCTTTCGCGGTGTGGTAGCGGCAGACGGCGCGGAGTTCTTCCGCGCGGTGGAGTTGCGTCCCGATGCCGTGCCCGAGTTCGTCGGTGACATCTTCGATCTCGCCCAGAACCGGCCGGAGCATCTGCGCATGATCACCTGGGCGCAGCTGGAGGGCTTCCCCCTCGACAAGCCGGAGTTCGAGGGCGAATCCCCGCCCGATGCGGCCATCGCCGCGCTGGAGCAGGCCCGGGTCGACGGCCACGTCGATCCGTGGTGGGACCCTCGCCAACTGCTGGTACTGCTATTCGGAATCGGGCTCTCGTGGGCCCACTGGCCCGACCCCGACGCGGCGACCACGGATGCGGACGTCATCGCAGAGCGCCGCGCGGCCGCGGTGGAGGCGGCGGCCCGCATCGTCAGCGCGCGAGCTTAGCCCGGCCGTCGACGAATACGTCGTCGAATAGTGGTGTGCTGCAACCTATTAAACGCCGACAAGTTCCGGGTGGAACTTGGCCGCCATGCGGCGAATTCCCTCCCGCCAGTCGACCGTGGTGCCCCCGATGAGCTCGTGCATCCGGTCGACGGTGGTGGGGTTGCCGCGCAGCGCTTGGTCGCTGGGCTCGAAGATCGGCGCTCTGCCGACCAGCGAGCCGAGGTAGTCACACCACTCCTGCAGGCTGACGGTCTGGTCACCGCACCAGTTGACGGTGGTAGCCGGGACCGACGCGACCTGAAGCAGCTTGGGGATGGTGGCGATGATGTCGTCCTCGTGAATCGGGTTGTAGCGGGCGGGTTCGCCGGGCGGGACCGGGATCGGGATGCCGGCCAGCATCATCTCCATGTGGTAGAACGGCCACCCGCCGTTGTCGCCGTAGGGGACGTTGAGCCGGGCGATCGTGGTGGGCAGTCCGATGACACGGGCCACCGAACGGGCGACCACCTCCCCGGCGATCTTGGAGATGGAATAGGTGGGAAACAGCGGCTTGTGGTTGTCCCCCAGGGCGGAGCGCTCGCTGCGGGGGTCGTCGTCCGGGGGGTCGTAGACGGCGGCCGACGAACAATGCAGGAACGCCTTCGCCTCGCGGCAGTGGGCCATGAGCATTCCCACAGACTCCGCGTTGGCCGCCAGATCCTTGTCCCAGCTGCCGCTCTTGGCCACCGCCAAGTTGAGGACGTAATCGAAATCCTTTGGGACACCGCTGAAGTCGCCGGAGGCCAAATTCACTGTCTCGCATCGAATTCCGGCCGCTTCGAGGCCTTGCCGCGCGGCGGGATCGGTGAAGCGGGCGATTCCCCACACTTCGTTGTCGGCCGCGAGCGCCCGGGCGATGGGGGTCGCGATTTGACCGGTCGGACCGGTGATCAGGATCTTCGAGCCGCGCATGGGCGCAATGCTAGCGAGGAGCCGTTGGGCCGTCAGTGGATCCGTCAACGTTGGCCGGCGGATCACAGCCCGGGCTGGTCGTCGATGATGCCCAGCCATATCTGCGCGGCGTCGATGGCCACCTTCTCGCTGATGAAGGCGTGCTGGGTTCCGGTGTAGATGTCACGGAAGGCGCGCTCGAGCCGGCTGCCCTCCCGGATCGAGGTGGTCCCGGCGACGAGATGGGCCCACTCGGCGCAGCTTCGGGCGGTGTCGGTGGCGAAGACGGCGGCCACCCGCATGTCGGCGCGCAGGGCCGGTGTCAGCTCATCCCCCGAGGCCACCGCCGCCTCGGCGGTGGTGAACGCGTCGAGCACCAGCAGCCGGGCCGCACGCCACGCCGCGCGGTGATGCGCCAGCCCCTTCTGGAAGGTCGGGCGGCTGGCCAGCGACGCCATGTCACTCATCCGGAATTTCGTCGCGGCCAGCTCCTGAACGTCGTCGAGCATGCTCTTGGCGACGCCCAGGGCCCACGACGCGTGCCCGGCCGCGGTGACGGGCATCAGGCCCATCCGGGTGGCCGGCGACGTTCCCCGGTGCGGCCGCCGGGTGAACAGTTCGAACGTGCGGCCTGCCGGGACGAACACGTCGGTGGCGCTGTAGTCGTAGGACCCGGTTCCCTTGAGCCCCTGGACATACCAGCCGTCGTCGAAGCTGATCTCGGAGCGGGGAATGACGGCGACCCGCATCTCGGGGAAACCTTCACTGATCCAGCGCATCTCGCCGTTGTCCATCGGCAGGAATCCGGCGGCAACGTAGTGCGAGTGCCCGATTCCCGAACCGAAGTTCCACGCCCCGGTGACGACGTAGCCGCCGTCGACGGCGGTTCCCTGTCCGTTGGGAAAGAATTGACCGCCCATGGTGACGCGGTTGTCGTGTGCGGTGAACACCTCGGCGAAGCCCTCGTCCGGCAGGTATGCGGCGGCGGCGAAGGACGACGGCAGATTGGCGATCCCCACCCAGCCGAACGAGCCGTCCTGCCAAGCCATTTCGATCCAGGTTTCGATCATCTCGGTGAAGGACGGCTCGACGCCGCCGGCGGCGACGGGGTTGAACGCCGACATCAGCCCGCTGGCCCACATCTCGTCGACGATCGCCGGAGTCAGGGTGCGCATGCGTTCGGATTCGGGGGCCTGGGCAGCCACCAGCTCGCGCATGCCGCGCGCGAGCGAGACGACCCGGTCTTCGGTGTCGGCGATCGACGTCATGGGGGTGACCGTATCAACCGGCCATGGCTTTGAGAACGAAATCGGCCGTCGCGGCACGTCGTTTACGGTGTGGGTTGTGCGCTGGATCGTCGACGGCATGAATGTGATCGGAAGCCGCCCCGACGGTTGGTGGAAGGACCGCGAGGGTGCGATGGTCGCATTGGTGGAGCGCCTGGATCGATGGGCCTCGAGTCAAGGAGAAACGGTGACAGTGGTTTTTGAGCGACCGCCGTCGACGGCGATCGCGTCGTCGGCGGTCGAGATTGCCCACGCCCCCAGGGCGGCCGCGAACTCGGCCGACGACGAGATCGTCCGGCTGGTCGCGGCCGACGCCGCGCCTCGCGACATTCGGGTGGTGACATCCGACCGCGCGCTGACCGAGCGGGTGCGAAGCCTGGGGGCGTCCGTCCATCGGTCGGAAAGCTTTCGTGACCTTGTCGATCCGCGGGACCGATGACCGCCGGCGCGCCGGGTCCCGTACCCAACCGGGTCTGCGCGCTCGCGCGCATCGACATCCCGATCATGCAGGCCCCGATGACCTACATCGCCGGCGCCCAGCTGGCCGCGGCGGTGTCGAACGCCGGGGGCCTCGGCATCATCGAGACCACCTCGGATCAAGGCCGAGCCGACCTGCGGCGGGTGCGCGACCTGACGGACGGCGCCGTGGGCGCCAACATCGCGCTGCTGTTCAACCGTGATCCCGCCATGCTGGATTTACTTGTCGCCAACGGCATTCGGTTCGTGACCACCTCGGCCGGGGACCCCGCGCTGTTCACCGATCGGTTGCACGACGCGGGCATCACGGTCTTCCACGTGGTGGGCACGTTGGCCGCGGCCCGCAAGGCCGTCGACGCCGGGGTGGACGGGCTCGTGGTCGAAGGCGTGGAGGGCGGCGGGTTCAAGAACCGCTTCGGCGCCTCCACCATGGTGCTGCTGCCGTTGGTGGCGGCCCACGTCGACGTCCCGATCGTGGCCGCCGGCGGGATCTGCGACGCCCGATCGATGGCGGCCGCTTTCGTCCTGGGCGCCGAGGCGGTGCAGATGGGCACGCGGTTACTCGCCTCGGCGGATTCGCCCGTGCACGGCAATCTCAAGCAAGCGGTCGTCGACGCCGACGAGACGGGCACGGTAATGCTCCCCCTCGACGGCAAACGGATGATGCGGGTCATCCGCACGCCCGCGGCCGAGCGGCTGGACGCCGCGACGTCTGCCGGCGAGGGCGCCGCGGCGCTGCAACGCGTGCAGCGGCTCTATTTCGACGGCGACCTGGACGCCAGCGTCGCCAACACCGGCCAGGTGGCGGGTCGTATCGACGACCTGCCCCCGGCCGCCGACATCATCGATCAGATGTGGAAAGGCTGCCGCGAGGTGCTGGCCGCCACCGCCGACCGCCTCGGGACGGTCGGCGGTGGCGCCTAGCGTTCCAGAAGGTCAGCCCGCCGCGGCCAGCGCCGCGTCGTAGTTGGGCTCCTGCGCGATCTCGGGCACCAGTTCGGTGTAGGCGACGTTGCCGTCGGCGCCGATCACCACGATGGCCCGCGCGAGCAGCCCCGCCATCGGGCCGTCGGTGAGGGTCACCCCGTAGTCCTCGCCGAAGCTGTCCCGGAACGCCGACGCGGTCTTGACGTTCTCGATGCCCTCGGCGCCACAGAATCGCGCCTGGGCGAACGGCAGATCCTTCGAGACGTTCACCACGGTCGCCCCGGCCCCGGCGGCGCGCTCGTTGAAGGTCCGCACGCTGGTCGCGCACACCGGCGTGTCGATGGACGGAAAGATGTTGAGCACCACGGGCTTACCGGCGAACTGCTCGCTGCTGACCGCGGCCAGATCGCCGCCGACCAGACTGAAGCCTGGGGCTTTGGATCCGACGGCAGGCAGCTCGCCGACTGTGTTGATCGGGTTTCCACGCAACGTTATCTGTGCCATGCGCACAGTCTGCCAACACTGCCGCGAGCGCAATGGGGCAGGGTGGGCGCAGGCCCGCGTGTCCTAATTAGTGGGGTGCATGGCGTAGACGCCACACCGTCGCGTGTCCAACACTGGGTTCATGCCTCGCAAGGTGGTGATCGCCGGTTATCCCGGCGTGCAGGCGCTCGATGTGATCGGGCCGCATGACGTCTTCACGACCGCGTCGCTGTTGACGGGCGGCAGCTACGGCGTCACCGTCGCCTCGGTCGACGCCCAACCGGTGTCGACGGGTACCGGGCTGGCCTTCGTCGCGGCGCCGTTGCCGGACCCGGGCGACTCGATCGACACGGTCGTGCTGCCCGGTGGCGGCGGCATCGACGCGGCGCGCGCCGATGCCGAGCTCGTCGCCTGGGTCAAGGCCGTCGCCGGACATGCCCGGCGCATGGTGACGGTGTGCACCGGCGCTTTCCTGGCCGCCCAGGCGGGGGTGCTGGACGGGCAGCGGGTGACCACCCACTGGGCCTTCGCCGAGCGGTTGGCGAGCGAGTTCCCCGCCATCGAGGTCGACCCCGACCCGATCTTCGTCCGGAGCTCCGAGACCGTGTGGACCGCGGCGGGGGTCACGGCGGGCATCGACCTTGCGCTCGCGCTGATCGAGGAGGACCACGGCACCGAGGTCGCGCAGACGGTGGCTCGTTGGCTCGTGCTGCATCTGCGCCGCCCCGGCGGGCAGACGCAGTTCGCGGCGCCGGTGTGGATGCCGCGGGCCCGCCGCGACTCGATCCGCGAGGTGCAGGAGACCATCGAGGCCGAACCGGGCGGTTCGCACAGCGTCGACGACCTGGCCCGACGGGCGGCGATGAGCCCGCGCCACTTCACCCGGGTGTTCACCGCCGAAATCGGCGAGGCGCCCGGCCAGTACGTCGAGCGCATCCGCACCGAGGCCGCGCGCCGGCAGTTGGAGGAGACCGACGACACCGTCGTCGCGATCGCCGCCCGATGCGGCTTCGGAACCGCGGAGACGATGCGCCGCAATTTCCTTCGCCGCGTGGGCATTTCGCCCGACCAGTACCGCAAGGCCTTCGCTTAGCCGGAAAGGACGGCACTCATGACCCAAATCGCCTTCGTGGCCTACCCGGGATTCACCGCGCTGGACATGATCGGCCCCTACGAGGTGCTGCGCAACCTGCCGGGCGCGCAGGTGCGGTTCGTCTGGCACGAGGCCGGACCGATCACCGCCGACTCCGGCGTGCTGGTCATCGGCGCCACGCACACCCTGGCCGAAACACCCTCTCCCGACGTGATTCTCGTCCCCGGAGGTCCCTCGACCCCGGTCCATGCCCGCGATGACGCGCTGCTCGACTGGCTGCGCCGCGCGCACCAAACCGCGAGCTGGACGGCGTCGGTGTGTTCGGGCTCGGTCATCCTGGCCGCCGCGGGCCTGCTCGACGGGCGGCGGGCGACGTCGCACTGGCTGACGATTCCCGCGCTGAAGGCCTTCGGCGCCATCCCCGTGGCCGACGAACGGATCGTGCACTCCGACGACATCGTCACCAGCGCGGGTGTGTCCGCCGGCCTCGACCTCGCGCTGTGGCTGGCCGGACAGATCGGTGGCGAAAACCGCGCCAAGGCAATCCAACTCGCGCTCGAATACGACCCGCAGCCGCCGTTCGACTCGGGCCACATGTCGAAGGCGTCTGCGACCACGAAGGCCGCGGCGACGGCGCTGCTGTCCAAGGACAGCGTGAAGCCCGCCAACGTCAAGGCCACGACGTTGCTGGCCTGGGAGCAGGCGCTGGGTAGGGTCCGGTCGCGGCGGCGCAGGCGCCAGCGGGATCTGTCGCCGGCCTAATTAGGCGCCCGGCTGCAGGATCTCGGTCGTGGCGAGCTGCCCGCCGGCCTGAATCCAGGCCGCGACGACGCCGGGCGCATCACGGTCGGGGTTGTAGATGTCCTCCTCGCTGGAGAACAGGCCGTCCCCGGCATAGACCAGCCGGGTCCAGTTGGGGAACCAGAACGGTTCGCCGTCCGGATCGGTGGGATGGTCCAGCAGGTTCTTGATCATGACGACGACGGCGTCGTTGTCCTCGTCGTGGGCGATCCAGTCGTTGGGAAAGCGCATGTGCGGGAACGGCGCCATCACCGCGACGATCCAGTCCCGTACCGCCTCGCGCCCGTGGAAGACGCCGTAGTGATGCTCGGTGTAGACGACGTCTTCGGTGAACAGATCCGCGAAGGGGCGCCAGTCGCCCGACCCGCTGCACCCCTCGACGACCTTGGTGTAGTTCTCGACGGCTTTGTCGATTTCTGCCCTGGTGAATTTGCCCATAGCGGACACACTAGAACGTGTTTCGGTTTCGGGTTGCCCGTTGCGAATAGGGTTATCGAATGAACGTGTGGGACCTGTTCGACTTGCGCGGCAAGCGCGCGTTGGTGACCGGGGCGTCCAGCGGCATCGGCAAGAAGGTGGCCCAGGCGTATCTGCAAGCCGGTGCCCAGGTGGCCCTTGCGGCACGGAATATCGAAGCCTTGCAACGCGTCGCCGCCGAGCTGGCCGCGAACGGGGAAGGCGACGTGGTGCCGATCCGTTGCGACGTGACCCAACCGGACCAGGTGGGCACCATGCTGGACCGGGTGACCGCGGAGTTGGGCGGCATCGACATTGCAGTGTGCAACGCCGGGATCATCGCCGCCACCCCGATGCTGGAGATGTCGCCGGAGGAGTTCCAGCGCATCCAGGACACCAACGTGACCGGAGTCTTTCTCACCGCCCAGGCCGCGGCCCGGGCGATGGTCCGCCAGGGACGCGGTGGCGCCATCATCACCACCGCCTCGATGTCCGGCCACATCATCAACGTCCCGCAGCAGGTCGGCCACTACTGCGCCTCCAAGGCGGCCGTCATCCACCTGACCAAGGCGATGGCAGTCGAATTCGCGCCCCACAACATTCGGGTCAACAGCGTCAGCCCCGGCTACATCCTCACCGAGCTCGTCAAGCCCCTCGAGGAGTATCACCGCCTGTGGGAGCCCAAGATCCCGCTCGGCCGCATCGGCCGGCCCGAGGAACTCATCGGCCTCTACCTGTATCTGGCCAGCGAGGCGTCCAGCTACATGACCGGTTCGGACCTCGTGATCGACGGCGGATACAGCTGCCCGTAGCGCTTCGTCACCGCTCGATCTCGCCGGAGATCCCGCGTTCGATCTTCGCCTGCGCAGTCGACGGCAACACCAAAAGGCCATCGAGTTCGCTGCGGGCAACCTCGTAGGCGCGCTGACGTTCGTGCGCCGCCGCCGCGGGGTCGGCGGCCACCCGAAGCAGACTCTGCGCGCGGGCAATCCGTTGCTGATCCGCCTGGGAAAAATCGTTGCGGCGTCGGCGCATCGCTTCGGCCTCCGCGGCGTTGAACGCGGTCGCGTAATCCTCGACGGCTGCCATGTATTGGGCGGCGGCTTCCCGATCGTCGAGCAGATCTTCGGCCTTGGCGGGCCGCAGGAAGTCGGCGCGGAGTTTGGCCTTGTGGAACGCGACCGTGAGCGCATCACGCATGTCGGTCATGAGCGGAAAGTCCAGCAGCTTGGCGACGTCGAGTTCGTACTCGAGCCAACGATCATCGGTGCGGTTGTGCTCGTCGAGGACGCGCCGGATCGCGCGCCACTGGGCCGCGTGGTTGTTCACGGCGGCCCCGCCGGCGGGCGCGTCGGGCAGTGGTGCCCGGTCGGCTTCCCGCGGCTGCTCGTCGGCGCGCCGCCGGTAGGCGCCGAACGCGCGCGCCGCGGCCACGATCGCGCCCGTCAGCGGCAGGATCACGATCAGCAGCTCCGCCAACCGGAATAGCAAGCCCACATGGCCAGGATGCCATCAGGACGGTCGGTGTTCGGTCACTCTGCGGGCGCACGCGCCGCCGAGCGTGGGGACTACGGACGAATCCGGTGCGGTTCGCGTCCCTGGGGCCCACACTCGACGCCGCACGAATCCGGTCAACTCTGTGGGCGCGCCCCGAGCACATCGCGAAACAACGCCTGCCGCAACGCGAGTTCACGGGGGTCGCTCCACAGGTGAAACCCGAGCCGGTTCATGACGTAGGCGAAGCCGATGCCGGTGTCGGGGTCCGCACATCCGAAGGAGCCGCCGAAGCCGGGGGTACCGAAGGCCTTGTCCGATGAACCGAATGTGAAGTGCGGCACCGGCTTACAGAAGCCAAGCGAATACGCCACGTCTACGTGCATCACCTTGTCGCGCACGCCCTGACTCGGCGAGATCGCCGGCGCCGCCAGGGACTCGAGCGTGGCGGCGCTCAGCCCCACCTCGGCGCCTCCGGCGGCGGCGCTGCCGTACATGCGCGCCACCGATCTGGCGGTTCCGATGCCGTTGACCGACGGGATCTCGACCGCCCGGACGTCGTCGCGGTTGTAGTCGCCGTTGAACGCGTTGACCCCCCGTGGGACTCCGACGGTGCGCGCCGTCAGGCCGACGGGATTGAGCGAGGCGCCGACGAACCCGGGGGGCATCACACCCAGGTGCAGAAGTGTTTCCGCCCGCACCCAATTGTGGACGTGGGCGACTCGCGTGCGGTCGACCGAGTCCGGCAGGCCGATGTGCAGGTCGAGTCCTGAAGGCGTGACGATCTCGTCGGCCAGGAACCGGCCCAGGGTGCGGCCGGCGGGGTCGGTGCGGCGGATCAATTCGGATTCGTACCAGCCCAGCGTGATCGCGTGGTATCCGTGCCGGGTGCCCGGTCGCCACGCCGGTGTCTGGGCGGCCAGGATCGGCGACAGCCGCTCCGGGTCGGCCACGTCGGCCAGCGTCGGCTTCGGTTTGAGCGCACACAGTCCGGCCTGATGTCCCAGCAGTTGGCGGACCGTGACATCCGCCTTTCCCGATTGGGCGAATTCCGGCCAGTAATCGGCGACCTTGGCGTCATAGGAGATGAGTCCACGGGACACCGCCACCGCCACGACGAGGGCGGCCACCCCTTTGGTCGTGGAGAACATGTTCACCATCGTGTCGGGCCGCCACGGATCCTTGGTCAATCCGTTCCGGTACCCGCCCCATAGGTCGACCACCTTGGCGCCGTCGCGGTAGACGGCGACGGCCGCGCCGACTTCCGCGCCGCCGCGAAGAGTCGCGCGGAAAGCGTCGGCCACCTTGCCGTAGCCGGCATCCACGTCGCCGCCGATCAAGTCCGGCGACACCGTCATCTTGAGAACCATCTGGCGCCTCCGAGTGGAGACTAGCCAGCCTGGTCCGTACGCGAGGCCGGTTTGGGCGCCCCGGTCAGTGGGCGCCGAGGCCGCCGCCGAGGTATTCGGCGCGGCATGCCCGACGGGCCAGCTTGCCGCTGGTGGTCCGCGGGATGGCGCCGGCCGGTAGCAGGCGCACGTCCGAGACCGCCAGGCCGTGTCGCCGCGAGACCGCTTCGTGGATCGCCTCGATCGCCGGCTGTGGGTCCTGACGGCTGGTGCCGGCGGCACGTTCGGCGACGACGACGAGCCGGTCGGTGCCCGGGTTGTTTTCGGCCGGTACGGAAAACGCCGTCACGTAGCCGCGCCGAATCATCGGGGACGCCTCGGCGACGGTGGCCTCGATGTCGTGCGGATAGTGGTTGCGGCCCTCGATCGTGATGAGGTCCGCCATCCGCCCCGTCACGTACAGCTCGCCGCCGAGGTACACGCCCAGATCGCCGGTGCGCAACCACGAGCGTTGGAGATCGGCGCCGTCGGCATGGCTGCCGTCGGTCCGTCGCGATCGCAGTTCGGCGCCGAACGCCAGCCGAGTCGCCTCGGGCAGGCCCCAGTACCCGCGACCAATGTTGTTGCCCTGCAACCAGATTTCGCCCACCTGACCGTCGGGCAATTCGGCTGCGTTGCCGGGGTCGACGATCACGGCCCATTCGCTGCGTGCCACCTGGCCACAGGACACCTGAGCGACGGCGTTGGGAGCGTCGGCGGGAACGCGTACCGCGTGCCCGGCGCCCAGTTGTTCGCGGTCGAAGTACACCGCCGTCGCTTCCGCCGTTGGGGCGATGGTCGCGACGAGCAGCGTCCCCTCGGCGATGCCGTAGGACGGTTTGAACGCGGTGCGGGGCAACCCGTATGGCGCGAACGCCTTGTTGAAGGTCCTGATCGCGTCGATGCTGACCGGTTCGGAGCCGATGATCATCACCACGTTGCGCAGATCGATGTCCTCGCCGCCGGTGGGCAGCCCACGCTGCGCCGCCCACTCGTAGGCGAAGTTCGGCGCGGCGGTGACGACGTTGCCCTGCCGCGAGCCGTCGGACAGCGCCTGGATCCACCGCAATGGCCGGCGCACGAACGCGGCCGGAGACATCAGCGTGGAATGGCCGCCGTAGACGGCGGGAAAGCCGATCATCGACAAACCCATGTCGTGGTAGAGCGGTAACCAGCTGACGCCGTGCGTGTTTCGGTCCAAGAGGTCGATCGACAGGATCATCTGCACCAGGTTGGTGCCGACGGCGCGGTGGGTGATCTCCACGCCGACCGGCGGCCGGGTGGATCCCGACGTGTACTGCAGGTGCGACACGTCGTCCATGCCGAGCTCGGTCGCCTCGAACGACTCGCCGGCCGAATCGGGGATCTGGTCGATGGCGATCACTTCCGCCCGGCCCAGGTGGGGGTGGTCGGCCAGGAATTTCGCGACCGCGCCGTGCGCGGCGGTGGTTGTGAGCAGGGCCGTGGGCTCCGAGTCGCGCAACGCGGTATCCAGGCGCTCGGCGTGCCCGGGCAACTCCGGGGCGAACAGCGGGACCGCGATGGCTCCGGCCTTGACCGCCGCGTAGAACCCGGCGACGTAGTCGATGCCCTGCGGCGCGAGGACCGCGACGCGCTCGCCGCGGCTCGCGACTTGCTGGATGCGCGCGCCGATGGCTTCCAGCCGGACACCGAACTGGGTCCAGGTCACCTCGTCGGCCTTGCCATCCCCCGGGCCGCTGTAATCGAGGTAGCGATAGGCGACGGCGTCACCGACGTTGGCGATGTTGCGGTCGATCAGGGATATCAGGTTGACGCCGGGTGGCAGCGCGATACCCCCGTCGCCGTCCAGGCAGTCCTCGATTCGGAGCAGCCCGGGGACACCGGCGTCGCGCCGGGAACCGTGATCCATGCCGCCAGTCTAGGCAAGCCGATCAGGCGGGCCCTACGCCGACGAATCGGGAAACGCCAAGAGCGGCGGCCGCATTCGCTCATTCCGTGAGGTGTAGGTGGCCCCGTGGCCGGGTCCTGGTCGGGCGGGCGGTAGCCTACCGGCGAGCGGCGTCCAGGACCGTCGAAGGCCGTAGGGTTTGCTATCACCAGGAGTTGTCATGTCGGGCCGGAAGTTCTCCTTCGAAATCACCCGTACCAGCAGCGCTCCCGCCGAGACGCTGTTTCGGCTCGTCGCTGATGGCGCTAACTGGTCGCAGTGGGCCAAGCCGATCGTGTTGCGCTCGAGTTGGGCCCGCGAGGGCGATCCCGCACCGGGCGGGGTCGGGGCCATCCGCAAGGTGGGCATGTGGCCCGTCTTCGTGCAGGAGGAGACCGTCGCGTACGAACCGGATCGCCGCCACGCCTACAAGCTGGTGGGGCCGCCTACCCCGGCCAAGGACTACGCCGGCGAGGTGGTCTTCACGCCGAATGCGGCCGGCGGCACGGACATCCGCTGGACCGGCTCATTCACCGAGGGCGTTCGCGGAACCGGCCCGGTGATGCGCGCCGCGATGGGCGGGGCGGTGCGGTTCTTCTCCGGCCGCTTGGTGAAGGCGGCCGAGCGCGAGTCGACCGGGCGTTAGTCAGCGCGAAATATGCGGTCCGCGAAGCACACTCGCGGGCGGTTGGGTCGGTAAGCCGTTACTTGGACTCGACCTCGTCCTGATACTTCTTGGTCATGTGCGCGACCGCATCGAGCTGCGACTGCGCCAGGCTCTCCCGCGCCTGCCCGGCGCGCGCCGCCGCGTCCAGCGTCGGCTGAGCCTGGCCCTGAAAGTGCGGCATCACTTCGGCGGCGAACAATTCGGCGGATCGCCTGGTGGCGGCCGGATTCGCCCACTCGTGACCCATCTGCAGCATGCAACCGAACCCGCCGGACTGATCCCACAGCCTTTGCACCTGCTCGCGCGCCCGCTCGGGCGTGCCGATCACGCCCGCGCCGTTGTCGTTGATGACGTCGATCATCTCGTCGAGCTGTTCTCCCGGCATCGTCATCTGCGGGAACGCGGCCACCTTCTGGAAGTACCGGAACCATGGCTCGATGCCGAACTTGACCTCTTCGCGGGCCTGCTTTTCTGTCTCGGCGAGATGGAACAGGCCGACCAGGCTCCAGTTGCGGCGATCGACCTGCGCGCCGAAGGTCGCCGCGCGCTCCTCGACGATGTCCCAGTGGTACGACAGCGCGTTGAAGCCCTCGACGGTCAGCGTCGCCCCGATGGACAGCAGCCCGATGCCGTGCTTGCCGGCCAGCCGCGCCCCCGTCGGCGACGCGACCGCGGCGACCGACAGCGGGATCCCGCCATCGGAGTACGGGGCGAGCTGCAACCTGGCGTCGAACAGCTGATGGGTTGCCGTTTTGGCGCTGACCGTCTCCCCCGCCAGCAGCCGCACGACGATGTCGAGGTTCGTTTCCAGCAACTCGCGCGTGTCGGTGGGGGTGAGTCCGATCATCGACGAGTCGCTGGGCAGCGAGCCCGGTCCGACACCGCCGATGATGCGGCCGTGGGTGAGATGGTCCAGCAGCATCAGCCGATCCGCGACCCACAGCGGATTGTGATACGAGAGGGAAATCACCCCGGTGCCGAACCGGATTCGTTTTGCACGTTCGGCGGCGGCGGCGATGAAAATCTCCGGGGAGCTGATGATTTCGCTTCCTGCGGAATGGTGCTCGCCCAACCAGACTTCGTCAAAGCCAAGGGCGTCGAGATGCTCGATGAACGAGAGATCACGCTGCAGGGCCAGTGTCGGATTGGTGCCCGCGCGATGAAAGGGGGCGATGAAGTATCCAAACCTGAGCTTGCCCATGGGATCCCTTTGCAGTCGAGTCCCCCGAACCATAGCTCAACGGGCGCTGCGGGAACCCAGAAAAAACTTGAGAGTTATCAGCCGGTGGGGCCAGGTAACCATGGCCCCACCGGCTAGCGAAACAAGTTTGGGACTTCGAACTAGAACGGGCTCAACGCCAGTGGCTGATCACGGGTAGCCGCCGCAGACGTTGCCGACGCACCCGCCGCCGCCGCCCGGGCCACCGCCGCCACCGCCGACGCCGGGGATGCTGCCGCCGCCGCCACCGGGACCGCCGCCGCCGGTCGGGCCGCCGGGCACGCCGCCGCCACCGGGACCGCCGCCGCCCTCACCGGGCGCAGTGGAGGGCGCGACGCTCGACGAGGGCGTGGTCGTCGGTGTGGTGGTGCTGCTCGGGCCCTCTTTATGACCGCCGCCGCAGCCGACCGCCAGTACGAGCATGGCCGCGCCGCCGAAAAGGGCGACCGTTGTCCTCGGTCCAGATCCCATCAGATCCCCCAATCTCCACTTGCGCCACACCGCGGCGCCCACTGTTTCTTACCCAGGGGCGTCGGCGCGCAAACTACTTCCGGCGCCGAGATTGCGACGGGAAAGGGTGGCCGTCACGCGGGTGGGGCGCCGCCGGGAAAGTGGAGCGTGCGCGATCCCGTGGGCGTAGCCGCAGCGGCACAAGGGAATCTGGCGAACGCGGGAACATGACCATCGAGGCCTTTAAAAGCCGATGGCCCATCTCGGGCCTATGGACCATCGGCGAAACAAATCGTATCCGGGTGCGGGCCTTCCCGTGGGCGAAATGTCTGACTCGTAAATTAGAAAATTCCTTATATTCACTAAGTAGACCGTCCTCCGATCGGGCGTTGGCGGCCGCGCAAGCCTGTGACCAGGGCCGCAGCCGAAACCGCGGCTACCCCTCCTTGGTGATCAGCTTGCGCAGCGCCACGCGGTCGGGCTTGAGCAGTTCGGCGATGCGGGGCTGATTCACCTCGGCGACGATGATCTCGCCGACCTCCTGGTAGACCTCGCTGAAGATGCCGTGGGATTTCATCTTCGAGGTCTGATAGAGGTTGTCCTCGGTCGGCGTCACATAGATCACCCCGTCGGCCTTGAAGCGGTGCACCAGCCAGAGGTGGATCAAGGTCATCAGCCGCTTCTGCCGGAGCTTCTCCGCGAAGGTGTTCTGGTCGCGCACCTGAAGGATGCTGCGGCCGTGCCGGTCCTTGATCGGGTCGACGACCACGTTGGCCAGCTGCTCGTCGTCGTTGCCGTAGATGCCGAGTTCGAGCACGTCCGAGCCGGCCCGGCGGGGCCGCAGTTGCACCCGCAGTTTCTCGCCGAGGTCGTAGTTCTCGCTCCACATCGCCAGCCACTCCTCGAGCAGCTTCTTCGGCACCTCGGTCTGCACCAGGTGCTGGTGCTGGGTCGAGCCTTCGCCCATCGACTTGGTGGTGGCGGTGCGGCCCGAGGAGGCCGTGAGCGCGGCGTCGCTGCGCGGTCCCCCGACGAGGGTTTGCGGTGTGCGGTAAGGAGATTCGACCAGGCGCATCTTGCGCTGCAGCCGGGCCAGCGCCAACATGCCGTCCTGTTGCAGCGAGGTGGCGAACTCCTCGGCGGCGACGCCGTCGATCTGGTGTCCGCCGTAGGTGATGAAGTTGAAGACGAAACCCATCTTGCCCAGTTCCTCGGGGAACTGCTTCATCTGCTCGTCGGTCATGCCGGTGGTGTCCCAGTTGAACGACGGGGACAGGTTGTAGGCCAGCATCTGGTCGGGGAACTTGGCGTGGATGGCGTCGGCGAACTGCCGGGCGTCGTCCAGGTCGGCGGTCTTGGTCTCCATCCACAAGAGGTCGGCGAATGGCGCGGCCGCCAGCGATTTGGCGATGGCGTACGGGATGCCGCCGCGGATCTGGTAGTAGCCCTCGGGCGTCTTCGAGAGTTCGCAGTCCCAACCGGGGTCGACGCCCAACTCCTTCGCCTTGGCCCTGGCCGAGTAGAGCGAGGCGGTCGCGGCGAACTCCCGCCACTCCTCGGCGCTCATATCGGCCGGTTCGCCCTCGCTGGCGGCGAACGCGAGCACATCGGCGACGGCCTCGCCGTAGGTCATCAGGCCGGCGTCGTCCTCCCAGGCCGCCACGAACCGCGACTCGACTTGGTCGAACAGGTCGTCGATCGACTGTTGACCGTCCTCCCGCCAGGCGTTGACGGCGTCGGAGACCAGGCCCTGGATCCCTTGGCGCTCAAGCCAAGCTGTGGCCTCGGCGTACTCCCCTTCGGGCAGCGCGTACAGCAGGTGGCCGTTGAGGTCTTTGACGCCCAGCTCGTAGAAGCGACGCACCAACGCCAGGAAGCACGACTTGTAGGACGGGATCTTGAGGTTGGTGGCTCCGAGCAGGAACGGCTGGTCACGCTCGTCGGCCCGGCTGTCCAGCAGGTTGGCGGCCTCGGCGTCGGTGCGCGCGACGATGATGCCCGGCACCTTCATGATGTCGAGCTGGAAGCGAGCGGTGTTGAGCCGTTTGATCTGTTCGTCGGACGGCACCAACACCTTGCCGCCCTGATGGCCGCACTTCTTGGTGCCGGGGCGCTGGTCCTCGATGTGGTAGCCGGGCACGCCGACCTCGACGAACCGGCGGATCAGGTTGCGCACGTGCGGGTCACCGCCGTGGCCGGTGTCCGCGTCGGCGATGATGAACGGCCGGTAGTCGTAGACCGGGGCCGCGGCGCGCTGCTTTTCGCTCATCTGCAGGCGCTGGTATTGCTGGTTGCGGTCGGCGGTCAGCAGGGCGCGCACCAGCACCGCGGCGTCGTCGGGCACCTGGCTCAGCGGGTAGCTGGCGAGGTCGGGTCCGGGATCTTCGGTGGTGGACCCCTTGGCCGAGGTGGCCCAGCCGCCCAGATAGATCCCCTCGATGCCCATCCGCTTCATCGCGACCGCCTGGCCGGGCGAGTACGGGCCGAACGTCGTGATGCTCTTCTTCTGGGCGAACAGCTCGCGCAACCGCTCGTAGAAGGCCGCCGCCGCGTTTCGTGCCACGGTGTAGTCGGTCGGGATGGTGCCGCGCTGCTCGGCTACCTGGCGGGCGGTGTACAGGCGGGTGATCCGGGAAAAGCGCGGATCGTCGAAGTATTGCTGCGTGGCAGCGACCTCGTCGTCGAACGATGGCCGGACTTGTGTGTCCTTGTCGATGATCGCCATGTCTTACGCCCCTCTCCGGCACGACTCCACTGAACGTGAGTCTATCCCCGCGGAGGGCGGTTCAATCAGGAGTCGAAAGACTCGGCTGAAACGGTCGCAAAACCACTGGGGCGCAGCGCATTTCGATGGTCCACCGATCACGGGACGCCTCCGCGCCGGGCAAGCCAGTCCCGCTGACGGGCCACGAATGCGGCGTCGACGACCTTGCCGTGGCCCGGGACGTAGATGGCGTCGGGTCCGCCGACAGCGAGCAGTCGCCCGAGGGTAGCCGGCCAGGCCGCCAGGTCGGAATCGGCGTCGATCGCCGGGTCGGCGGACTCCTCGACCAGGTCACCTGTGAACACCACCATCCTGTCGCCGGCGTTGGTCGCGGGCGCGATCACCACCAGGTCGGAGGCGGTGTGGCCGCGCCCGAGGTGCGTGATCGTCACCGTCCGGTCCCCCAGATCGACGCTGGCGTCGTAGACCCCGCGGCGCGGAGGGCGTAACGCGGCGATCGCCGCGTCCACCTCGGTGGCGTCGGCGCCGTACCGCAGCGCCTCGGCGCGGATCTGGTCGGTCGCCGAGCTGAGGTGCCCGGCGACCTCGGGCGCGCAGTAGATCTTCGCGCGGCCGAAGAACGATGAGCCCAGCACGTGGTCGAAGTGCTTGTGCGTCAACACGATATGGCTCACCGGCAGCCCGGCAAGCCGTCGGACGTCGGCGTCGATGGCGGCGGCCTCGGCCAGCGTGGTACCCGAGTCGACGAGCAGCGTTCCGGTGCGGCCGCGCACCAGGCCGATCGTGACGTCGCAGAACGGGAGCCGGCAGCGGTGCACGCCGCTGGCCAGCGTTTCCCAGCCGAAATGCACACCAGCAACGTAGCGGCCACGCGTGGGCTGCGCCGGCGGTGGCCGGGACAATGTGTCGGAAATAGTTGACATGTCGGGATTGTTCGACATATGTTGTCGATCGTGACTGGCGTCGATCGCGTCTTTCTCGCCTTGGCCAACCCGGTGCGGCGTGAACTGCTGGAGATCCTGTTCCGGCAACCATTGTCGGCCGGGGAACTCAGCGAGCGGTTCGAACTCAGCCGGCCCGCGGTCGCCGAGCATCTCAAGGTGTTGCGTGACGCGAAGCTGGTGGCCGACGAGCCGCGGGGGCGCCATCGGATCTATCACCTGACCGCGGAGCCCCTCGCGGAGCTGGGTGAGTGGCTTCATCCGTTCGAGAAGTTCTGGCGTGCCCGGCTTGCCCGGCTCGCCGAGGTGGCAGAGGAGCTGGAATGACCGCAACGTCACGGTTCGCGACGATCCGGGTGGATCAATTCGTCGCGGCGCCACCGGAGAAGGTGTGGCGGTTGCTCACCGAACCCGCACTGATGAAACTCTGGTGGGCCGAGGGGCAGGTGGCCGCGGTGGTGGGACACACGTTCACGCTCGACATGCCGGGCTATGGCCAGCAGCCCTGCACGGTGCTCGAGGTCGACGCGCCGCACCGCTTCGTCTATACGTTCACCGCCGCCTGGACGCTGACCTGGCGGCTGGAAGCCGAAGGCGCCGGCACGCGAGTGTTCTTGGAGCACAGCGGCTTTGACCTCGACGACGGCCGTATGGCGCAGGCCTTTGAACGCATGGGACCCGGCTGGCGCGACGTGGTCCTCCCCCGGCTCACGCGGGCTGTCGCTCACGTGAGCCCCTAGGGTTTCGAGCCACGTCGCACCGGCTATCTCCCCGAGATGGCTATCACCGATTCCCGCGAAGTCGTCATCGAAGCGACGCCCGACGAAATCCTGGATGTGCTGTTCGACCTCGAGTCGTTGACCGAGTGGTCGTCGGCGCACAAAAAGGTCGAGGTGCTCGAGCGGGACGACCAAAACCACCCGACCAGATCCAGACAGGTGGTCAAACTCGTCGGCGTCAGCGACGAACAGGAGCTCGCCTACACCGTTCACGACGATGGCGTCGGCTGGACCCTGATCAGCTCCAAACAGCAACGCGCTCAGGAGGGCCGGTACACGTTGACTCCCGAGGGGGACTCGACCCGGGTCCGCTTCGACCTCACCGTCGACCTGGTGGCGCCCGTTCCCGGATTCCTGGTCAAGAGGGGTGCCAAAGCCCTCATGGACACGGCCACCGAGGGATTGCGCAAGCGGGTGCTGGAAGTCGAGAAGCGCGCCAAGTAGCCGCGGCCTCGCCCCGAAACGGGTGCTTCCGCGGCGCGCCCGCGCGGGTCAGACTGTTTTCATGGACTCGTCTTTCATGGACTCGTCGCACGTGTTTCGCCGAACCGCAGCGCTCATCGCAGCAGCGGTGCTGCTGGGGCCGCTGACCGGCTGCGGCGGAACTGGGGATAGCCACCCGACGTCATCTCCGGCGCCGAAGGTCACGACGCTGGGCAAGACGGCGCCCAAGGCGCCCGCCGGAGGCCCATTGGCGATCAGCAGCCCGGCCTTCGCCGACGGTGCGCCGATTCCGGTGCAGTACACCTGCAAGGGCGCCGACGTCGCACCGCCGTTGGTGTGGTCGGCGCCGCTGGGTGCGGCCCTCGTCGTCGACGACCCCGACGCCCCGGCCGGGTTGTACGTCCACTGGGTGGTGATCGGAATCGCCCCCGGACCCGGCAGCACGGCCGAGGGCCAAACCCCCGCCGGCGCAACCACTCTGCCGAACACGGCCGGCCAGTCGGCGTATCAGGGTCCCTGTCCCCCGAACGGAACAGGCACGCATCGTTACCGGTTCACCCTCTATCAGCTTCCCAATGACTACCAGCTGCCCGGCGGCCTGGCGGGCGTGCAGGCCGCGCAGACGATCGCCGGCGCCGCGACCGCACAGGCGCAGCTCGTCGGCGCGTTCGGCGGCTGATCGGCTCGCCTCAGGACGCGTCGTCGAGCACCTGGTAGCCGGCGTTGTACCCCGGGGTGAAGGTGATGCCCGGTCCGCCATGGCAGCCGGCGCCGGCGAGGTAGAGACCGTCGATCGGAATGGGTAGATCGAGGAAGCCGCGCGGTCCGGGTCGGTTGGGCCCCATCAGGTCTGGGTGCAAAAGCCCGTGGCAGAAGTCGCCGTCGGGCGCACCGAACATGGTGTTCATGTGGTAAGGCGCGAACGTGATGTGGCGTATCACGATGTCCTTGAAGTTCGGTGCCAACCTGGTGATCTTGTCGATAACCCGTTGCGCCATCTCATTTTTGAGGCGCCCGTGCTGACCGCGGTCGGATTCGACCGGAAACGCGTAGGCGAACGCGCTCGCCGCGTGCTTGCCCGGCGGCGCCATGGCGGGGTCGTGGACCGACGGGATCTGCATGCCCATCGACGGATTGTCCGGGACGATGCCCCGCCGGCAGTTCTCCCAGTGCAGCTGTTGGGATTCGGGCGACCCGAAGATGCCGATGGACTGTTGCATGCCGTCGTCGTTGAGAAACTCGTACGGCGGGGCGAATTCGGGCAGCCCGTCCAGGGCGAAATGGATCTGCACGAACGAGGCGCGGTGGTCGCGGCCGGATACCCGCGAGACGAGCTCCGCGGGAACGTGTTCGGGTGCGATGAGGTCGGTGAGGGTGACATCGGGTGACAGGTTGGACACCACGATCGGCGCCGAGATCGTCGACCCGTCGCGCAGCCGCACGCCGGTCACCTTCTGCCGGTCGACGAGGATCTGCTCGGCCTTGGTGCGGAAGCGGATCTCGCCGCCGTGGGAGACGAAGAGCTCGCGCAGGTGCTCGGTGAGGGCGCCAATGCCGCCCTTGAGCTTGGTCATCATCGCGGTGCTGCCGTCGGGCACCGCCAGCGCGAACGCCAAACATGTTGCGCTGCCCGGTGTATACGGACCGCGGTAGGTCGAGTTGACGGCCAGGAACGCCAGCATCCCGCGCATGACCGCGTGCTTTTCCCGGTCGGGCAGATAGCGGTCGATCACGTCCATCGCCGAGCCGAAGAGCATGTCGTGAATGGCACGGCGTTCGGCGTCGTTGGTCGCGCAGGCATACATTTCGTCCAGGGTCTTCGGCCGTTGGCGGACGTCGAAGCGGCCGAGCGCCCTCGCCGGTGCCTGGCTCCAGCCGATCAGGTCGGCCATGCCCGTGACGGCCTCGACTCCGTGTTTCTCGCCCAGATGCGTCATCAGTCGCATCGGGTCGCGATAGAAGATCATCGGCTCTTCGCCGTGGTCGCCGATGTTTGTCGACATCACCTCGGGCTCCACCGCCGGCAGCGTGTCGAGGCCGAGGTCTTTGGTGAGCTGGCTTGCCATCGGGAACTGCACCGACCCGGCGATCTCGTATCGGAAGCCATCGATCAATTCGACCGTCGCGGCCATGCCGCCCGCATAGGTATTGGCCTCCAGGCACACGGTGCGCAGTCCCGCGCGTTGCAGGATCGCCGCCGCGGTCAGCCCGTTGTGTCCCGCCCCCACCACGATCGCGTCGTAATGATTTGTGCTCATGGTTCTCGCCTCCGTCGGGTACCCCGTGCAGAATATGTCAGTACTGACATAATTGGAAGATGTCAGTAGTGACCACTTCGGCTGGGATACCATCTCCCCTGAGATGACCGCCCCGGGCAACCGTCATGAACAACGACGACGATCGACGCATGAGGCCCTACGTCGCGCGGCGTTGAAGAGCTTCGCGCGCAAGGGCTTTGCGAATGTCACCGTCACCGAGTTGGCGCGCGAGGCCGGCGTCACCGAGCGCACCTTCTTCCGGCACTTCCCCACCAAGGAAGCCGTCCTGTTCCAGGATTACGAGACGCAGCTGGAATGGCTGGCCGAGGCGCTCGCGCAACGCCCGTCGTCGGAGTCGTTGTTCGATGCGGTGCTGGCGAGTGTTTCGGCGTTCCCGCACGACCTCGAGGTGGTTCGCCAGGCGGCGACGGCGCGCGCGGAGCTGATCAGCGCCGAGCGGATCGCGGGCCACCTGCGAGTGGTGCAGTCCTCGTTCGCCGGCGTGCTCGCCGACTTCGTCAGGAAGCGCAATCCGGATACGGCGGACATCGACCTGGCGGCCGAGGTCGCGGGTTCTGCGCTGGCCGCGGCCTTGGTTGCGGCAGTGGAGAATTGGGGCCGCAAGGGTTGTGCGGGCGACCTCGGCGCAGACGTGGCCGCAAGCCTGGATCTGGTGCGCTCCGGTCTGGCGCGGCTCGCCTGAGCGACCTTAGCAGTTCCCGCGCGCTATTCCCCGCCTCGACAAAGCGGCGCGGCACGGCGTAGCGACCGCTTCGAAGACGCGAGTTCATGAGCGCTGTGTCGCAGCACGCATCTCACGAGGGATTTCCACGGGCCTACCGTCTGTTGGAGTAGACGTCGAGATCCACGATCCACTCCGGCGATGGAGGACACATGCCGCTGTTGTACATCGACCTGATCGAGGGCCGCTCGCCGTCGGAGGTTCGGGCGCTGCTGGACGCGATCCACGAGACCGTGGTCGAAGCGTTCGGTGTTCCCGAGCGTGATCGCTATCAGGTGGTCCGCACTCATCCGGCCCACGAGGTCATCGCGCTGGACACCGGTCTCGGCATCGACCGCTCGGCGCGGCAGGTCATCCTGCACGTGGTCAGCAGGCGACGTCCGCGCGAACTCAAGCAGAAGTTCTACGAACTGCTGGCGTCCCGCCTCGCCGACCGGTGCGGACTCGACCCGGCGGACTTGATCGTCTCGGTCACCGAAAACAACGATGAGGACTGGTCTTTCGGCCACGGCCGCGCACAATTCCTCACCGGTGAGCTGAAGTGAGCGACACCGTGCCGTTGCGGACCCGCCTGACGGAATTCTTCGGTATCGAGCAGCCCGTCCTGCTCGCGCCGATGGCCCTGGTCTCCGGGGGTCGGCTCGCTGCGGCGGTGACCGGGGCGGGCGGCCTGGGCCTGCTCGGCGGGGGCTACGGCGATCCCGAATGGCTGCAGCGCGAATTCGACAACGCCAACAGCGCCCGGATCGGATGCGGGTTCATCACCTGGAGCCTGGCGGGCAACCCGCGGGCGCTCGACATCGCGCTCGCCCACCAACCCGCGGCGATCATGTTGTCTTTCGGCGACTTACGGCCGTTCGCCGATCGCATCCACGCGGCCGGCGTCCCGCTCATCGCTCAGGTGCAAAACCTCGACCAGGCGCGCCGGGCCGTGGACGCCGGGGCGGAGGTCATCGTCGCGCAGGGCAGCGAAGCCGGCGGACATGGAATGAGCGGGCGGACGACGTTCACGTTGGTGCCCGAGGTGGTCGATTTCGTGGCCGAGCGCTCACCCAACACGCTGGTGGCGGCCGCCGGAGGCGTCGTCGACGGCCGCGGATTGGCGGCCGCGCTGGCGCTGGGCGCCGACGGCGCGGTCGTGGGTAGCAGGTTGTGGGCGTCGCCGGAGGCATTGGTGTCACCGCGTGCGCAGCGGCGGGCCGTTGCGGCCTGTGGCGACGACACCGTGCGCACCCGGGTCTATGACGTTGTGCGCCGCCTCGATTGGCCCGCCGGATACGACGCGCGGGCGCTGGGCAACGCGTTCCTCGACACCTGGCACGGTCGCGAACCCGAGCTGTCGGCCCAGCTGCCCCAAGCCGTCGCCGACTACGAAAAAGCCGTTGCCGCAGAGGATTTCAATACCGCGGCCATCCTGACCGGCGAAGGCGTGGGACGCGTTCGCGACGTCCGTCCCGCCGCTGACATCGTCGCCGACATGGTCGCCGAGGCCGCACACATCCTCAATCGGCGGGCGAGGGCCTAGACAGCCGAGCTCGGGGTCTGGTTTGCTCAGCTCGATACCTCAACTTCACGTCGCGATGATGGGCCGCACCATTAACCACCCCCGCCGACACATCTAAGGATCCCATGGACATCGCCACCGTCGACGAACTGCTGAGCACCACCCGGTCGGTGCGTAAACGGCTCGACCTCACCCGGCCGGTCGGCCGCGACGTGATCCTGGAGTGCATCCAGCTGGCGATGCAGGCGCCGACGGCGAGCAACACGCAGGACTGGCGCTGGCTGGTGATCACGGACCCCGACAAACGCGCGGCCATCGCCGAGATCTACCGCAGCATCGGCGCGCAGTACCTGGCGTACGCGGCCGACAACGCGACGGATCCGCAGACGCAGCGGGTGTACCAGAGCGCGATGAGCCTGACCGAAACGCTCGGGCAAGTCCCGGTGCACGTCATCCCCTGCCTCAACCAGCGCATCGACACCGCGGAACCGGGCATCGCTGCCGCGGCGTGGGCGTCGATCATCCCGGCCGGCTGGAGCTTTCTGCTGGCGCTCCGCTCGCGCGGGCTGGGATCGGTGTGGACGACGATGCACCTGTTCAAGGAGCGCGAGGTGGCCGAGCTGCTGGGCATCCCACCCACCGTCACGCAGGCCGCGCTGTTCCCCGTCGCGTACACGATCGGCACCGACTTCCGGCCGGCCGCACGCCCGCCGGCGGCGACCATCACGTTCTGGGATGGCTGGGGAGAAGGCTGATGCAGTCCTACACCGTGCGATTCCACATCGACGCTCCGCCGCGGAAGGTCTGGCGGGCGCTGCATCCGCCGGCCCCGCCGAACGCCCCGCGCCCCCGGGTGCTCGAGTGGCCGACCGGCAGCATGGAAATTCTCAACGAGGGCAACGAGGCCGGTGAGGGCCTGGTCCGCACATGCGTCTTCGAAGTGCCCAAATACCTGCTCACCGGCGGCCGGGCGCGTTCCTGGGAAACCGTGACCGAAGCCGAGCTCGACAAGCTGTCGCGTTACGTGGCCGTCGGCGCGCCGCTGTGGTCGCGCGCCGAGGGGTATCACCAGCTCGAGGAGCAGCCCGACGGCACCACCGTGCTGACGTTCCACGAGACGTATCGCGCCTACAACCCCGTGCTGCGCTTCCTCCTCGAACGCCCGGTCTACGCGAAAATTTCCCGTGACAACCTCGAGACGTACGAGCATGCGCTCGCCCGCGCGGGCCGGGTCCGGCGTCTCGTCTAGCCGTTCTTTGCTGCCGGGTTCATTTCACAACGACATGAATTAGGTACTTGGCCCCGGTACCCTCGATTTCTATGGGTGGAGTAGCTACTGCGGCGCGACTGGCCGCCGCGGGTTTGATTGTCGCGGGGTGGGCCACGTCGACGGTCGTTGCCAGCGCCGATCCAGACGAGACACGGGGGCCCGCCCCGGGCCCCGCGGCCTCGCCAGCACCGGCCGCGTCGCCGGCACCGGCACCAGCGCCTTCGGCAGCACCCGCACCGGCCGCGTCGCCCGGGGCCTCGCCGGCACCCGCCCCGGCGGCGTCGCCCGGGGCTTCGCCGGCACCCGCCCCGCCGGGGCCGAAGACCAGCATCGACAAGGACGGCATTTACGCCGTGGGGACCGACATCGTCCCGGGCATCTACAGCTCCGGTGGCCCCGTCGGCAACGGCACGTGCTACTGGAAACGGACCGGCAACCCCGACGGCGCGCTCATCGACAACGCCATGACCAAGAAGGCGCAGGTCGTGCAGATCGACCCGGGTGACAAAGCCTTCAAGACCTCGGGCTGCCAACCCTGGCAGCTGACCCCGGACGCCGTTCCGCCGTCACAAACGCCGCCCGCGGGCGTGCAGGGCACGCTCGGCATCCTCAACGGTCTGTTGGGCGGAAACGCACAGCGGCCTCCGCAACCGTCGCCCGCTCCGCAAGCGCCCGCACCTGCACCGGCGCCGGCCTCGCAAGCGCCGGCGGCCCCGCAAGCCCCGGCAGCCGCGCCCGCAACTCCGGTAGCCCCACAAGCCGCGCATTCCTGATCGGCCCGCCGGCGCCGTGGCCAGTACGCACCAGATCGTCGTGGTAGGGGCTGGCGTCAGCGGGTTGACGTCGGCCATCTGCCTGGCCGAGGCGGGCTGGCCGGTGCGGGTCTGGGCGGACACGATGCCCAAGCGAACGACTTCGGCGGTGGCGGGCGCCGTGTGGGCGCCCCCGCGGCCCGCGGAACGCGCCGGCGCGACGCTGCGCTGGACCGAGCACTCTTTACAGGTGTTCCGTGATCTTGCCCGCGATCCCGACTCGGGTGTGTTGCTGGCGCCGGCGCTGGCCGTCGGCGAGCTGACCGCGACCGAGGCGATGTCAACGGCGGCCGCGCTGATACCCGACCTGCGGCCCGCCGACCCGGCCGACGTTCCGCCGGGTTTCGGCACCGGATTTCGCGCCACCGTGCCGATGATCGACATGCCGCACTACCTCGACTATCTGACCCGACGGCTCGCGGCGGCCGGCTGCGAGATCGAAGAACACCCCGTTCGATCCCTGGCCGAGGCCGCCGACACCGCTGACATCGTCGTCAACTGCACTGGTCTCGCCGCGGGCGCGCTCATCGACGACCACACCGTGCGGCCGCTCTTCGGCCAGCACGTGGTGCTGACCAATCCCGGTCTGCAGCAACTGTTTCTGGAATTGAACGACGGCCCCGAGTGGACCTGTTTCTTCCCGCATCCACAACGGGTGGTGTGCGGCGGAATCAGCATCCCCGGTCGCTGGGACACGACCGCGGAACCCGACGTGACAGAACGCATCCTGCAGCGCTGCCGACGAATCGAGCCGCGACTCGGTGACGCCGAGGTGATCGAGGTCATCACCGGACTGCGTCCCGACCGTCCGTCGGTGCGCGTGGAGGCCGAACCGCTTGGGCGGGCGCGTTGCATCCACAACTACGGTCACAGCAGCAACGGCGTCACCCTGTCCTGGGGCTGCGCGCGTGACGTGGTGGCCCTGGCCGGCGGCCGCTGATCTCAGGCGCCGGTGCGGCGAATTATCAAGGACAGCAACCAACTGACGATCGACAAGACGATCGCCGCCCAGATGGCGGTCCACCAAAAGTGGTCGATCTGCAGCCCCCAGTGCGTGGTGTGCTCGGTGATCCACGCCGTGATCCAGAGCATCAGCGCATTGATGACGACATGGAACAGACCGAGCGTCACGATGTAGAGCGGGATCGACAGGATCTGGACTATCGGCTTGATGAATGCGTTGACCAGACCGAAGATCACGGCGACGACGAAGATGATGCCGACCCGTTCCAGCCTCGTGCTGCCGCCCACGAAACTCAGGCCGTGCACGAAAAGGGTGACGATCCACAACGCAAAGCCGGTCAGCGCGGCGCGCACCAAAAATGGGCCCATGCGCCTAGATCCTGCCATCCGATCGGCCGGGAAGGTAAGCAAATCGGCGCGGGCGAGTTCCGACCGGGTGACCGGCTGCGACCGTCGGTTCTCGCGCCTACACGCGGGCGCGGTTTCGGATATCGGAAACGGATATTGAATTCCCTTGTGTCACTGTGGTTTCTGTGGTCACAATGCGGGGTTTTGTGTCGGTGGCGCTTCGTAATGTCTGCGGTATGGGTTCGGGCGGCATCATCGATCGGGACGCGATCAGCGCGGCCTTCGACGCGCTCGATGCCGCGATCGAGAGTGTGGGGGCACTGAGTTTCGATGCGCTGGCTCCTCGGGAGTGCCTGGCGCTGTTGGAGCGCTGCGAAACCGTGCGCCGCCGGCTGCCGGTCCCTGAGCATGCGTTGATCAATCACCTGGCACGCCAAGCCAGCATCCAAGAACTCGGCGCCAAACTCGACCACGCGATCGCCGACCGGCTGCGGATCAGCCGCGCCGAAGCCGCCCGGCGGGTCAAAGACGCCGCCGATCTGGGCCCGCGCCACGGCCTGACCGGTGAACCCTTGCCCCCGGTGTTGGCGGCCACCGCCGCCGCCCAGGCCCGCGGTGAGCTGGGTGCTGCCCATGTGGCGGTGATCCGCAGATTCTTTCGCCGGCTGCCGGGCTGGATCGATCCGGTGACCCGCGAGCGGGTCGAGGCGGAGCTGGCCGGTCACGCCGCGTATCACCGGCCCGACGAACTCGACGGCCTGGCCCACGTCCTGGAAGATTGCCTCAATCCCGACGGTCTCTTCACCGATGAGGACCGGGCCCGTAGCCGCGGGGTGACCCTGGGGCGCCAACGACCCGACGGCATGTCGGAGTTGCGGGGCCTGATCACCCCCGAGCTACGGGCCACCTTCGAGGCCGTGGAGGCCAAACTCGGTGCCCCGGGCATGTGCAACCCGCTTGATGAGATGCCGTGTGTGGATGGCGCGCCCAGCCAGGCCGCTATCGACGGTGATACGCGCTCGGCTGCTCAGCGCAACCACGACGCCCTGCTGGCGGCGCTGCGCGCGATGCTGGCCTCCGGGGAGTTGGGTCAGCACAACGGGTTGCCGGCCTCCATCATCGTCACCACCACCCTGGCCGAGTTGGAGGCCGCCGCCGGGCGGGCCCTGACCGGTGGGGGCACCATCGTGCCGATGAGTGAGGTGATCCGCCTGGCCCGCCATGCGCATCATTACCTGGCCATCTTCGATAAGGGCAAGGCCCTGGCGTTGTACCACACCAAGCGGCTGGCTTCGCCGGGGCAGCGAATCGTCTTGTATGCCAAGGACCGCGGCTGCACCGCCCCGGGCTGCACGGTGTCGGGCTATTACTGCGAAGTCCACCACGTCACCGACTACAGCAAGTGTCACAGCACCGACGTCAACGACCTCACCTTCGCCTGCGGCCCGCATCACCGCATGCTCGACCCCGGCGGCTGGACCACCCGCAAGAACACGCGCGGCGACACCGAATGGAAATCCCCACCCCACCTCGAGCGTGGCCAACCCCGCACCAACACCTACCACCACCCCGAAAAACTCCTCCACCACGAACACGACGACGAAGAAGCCGACAATCCGGGGGCGGCATAACACTTTTCGCGATCGCCGCTAGATCCGATGGCGCCGACCCGCTTCGCCCGGCTGCGCCGCGCTCGCGATCGCCGCTAGTTCAGGTTGTAGAAGCGCTGCGCGTTGCGCCCGCCGATCTTCTCGCGGGCCTCCTCGCTGATATCGGCGCGAGTGCGCAGGTGCTTGGTGCTTTCCGGCCACTCGCCGTCCCAGTGCGGATAGTCGCTGGCGAACATGATGAAATCGGCGCCCAGCACGTCGATCACCCCGGGCAGGATCGGCTCCTCCGGTTCACACGTCACCCAGATGTTTCCGGCGGCCAGATACTCGTGCGGATCGCGACGCCAGCCGCGCTCCACCCAGTCGCCACGCTTCTCGTAATGCTCGTGCAGCCGATCGATAAAAAACGGAACCCAGCCCGCACCCGCCTCGAGGAAGGCCACCCGCAACTCCGGATGACGCTCGAAGACGCCGCCGGAAACCATCGCGGTCATCGCCGTCATCTGGTCGAACGGGAAGCTGATGCAGTGCACCTGAATGTAATTCGTGAAACGGTCTACCCCGATCTTGGGCAGATGAATGCCGGGCGCCCCATGCACCCCCAGCGGCATCCCGAGTTCGACGGCGGCGGCATAGAACGGGTCGAGGTCGGGGTGGTCGAGGTTGCGTGTCTTGAGCGCCGGCGGCACCAAAGTCGCCACCAGCCCAAGGTCTTTGGCTTCGGTCATGACATCGATCGCCAGCCGGCCATGTTCTATCGGAGCCACCGCGACGCCGCGGAGCCGCCCACCCGAAGCGGCGCAGTAATCGGCGATCCACTCGTTGTAGAGGCGAGCGAATCCGGCCGCGAATTCGGGGTCCTCGAGACTCGGCGCGCACAGTCCAAGGCTGGGATAGAGCACCATCGTGTCGATGTGATCGCGGTCGGCGTCACCCAGCACGCCTTCGGCCGACCGGCAGTTGATATCGGCCGCGCTACTGATCCCGTGTTCGGGCGGGCAGCCCGCGCCCGGGCCGCGGTCCTCGGGGTAGTTGCGTCCTTCAAGGGTCAACCCGAGCCGCCCATGCCTGCCGGGTCTGACGTGCTCCGGCCACCGCTGCATCGCTTCGACTGCCAGTGACGAATTTTCGGCGACATGGCCGTCGGCGTCGATGATCCGCATGCATCCGGAACTTACTCCCGCACGACGGGCGGCGAAACAGGTCGCGCCGAAGCCCTCGGTACGCCACGATGCTGACGTGACTACACAGAGCCCTCGACAGAAGTTGACCGCCGACCAGCGAAACTCCTTCATCGCCGCCCTGTTGGGCTGGACGATGGACGCCTTCGACTACTTCATCGTGGTGCTCGTCTACGCCGACATCGCAAAGACGTTCCACCACAGCAAGGCCGAGGTCGCGTTCGTCACCACCGCCACCCTGATCATGCGTCCCGTCGGCGCATTGCTGTTCGGGCTGTGGGCCGACCGCGTCGGCCGGCGGCTCCCCCTGATGGTCGACGTCATGTTCTACTCCGTGGTCGGGTTCCTGTGCGCCTTCGCACCCAACTTCACCGTGCTGGTGATCCTGCGCCTGCTGTACGGCATCGGCATGGGCGGGGAATGGGGGCTCGGTGCCGCGCTGGCCATGGAGAAGGTTCCGGTCCAGCGACGCGGGTTCTTCTCCGGGCTGCTGCAGGAGGGTTACGCGTTCGGCTACCTGCTGGCCAGCGTCGCCGCCCTGGTGGTGATGGATTGGCTCGAGCTCTCGTGGCGCTGGTTGTTCGGCCTGAGCATCGTTCCCGCACTGATCAGCTTGATCATTCGCTACCGGGTGGAGGAATCCGAGGTGTGGGAGGCCGCCCAAGACCGGATGAGGCTCACCAGCACCAGAATCCGCGACGTGCTGCGCAGCGGCGCGATCATCCGGCGCTTCATCTACCTCGCGTTGCTGATGACGGCATTCAACTGGATGAGCCACGGCACGCAGGACGTCTACCCCACCTTCCTCGGCGCGCACGCCAACCAAGGCGCCGGGTTGTCGAGCACGACGGTCAGGTGGATCGTGGTGGCCTACAACGTCGGCGCCATCATCGGAGGGCTCGTCTTCGGAACGCTGTCGCAACGACTGAGTAGGCGCTACACGGTCGTCTTCTGTGCAATTCTGGCGCTGCCGATCGTGCCGCTGTTCGCATACTCACGCGGCGCGGCCATGCTGTGCCTGGGCTCGTTCTTGATGCAGCTCTTCGTGCAGGGCGCGTGGGGCGTGATTCCAGCCCACCTCACGGAGATGTCGCCGGACGCCATTCGCGGCCTCTACCCCGGTGTGACCTACCAACTCGGAAACCTGTTGGCGGCGTTCAACTTACCGATTCAGGAACGTCTCGCCGAATCCCACGGCTACCCGTTCGCCTTGGCGGCCACGATCGTGCCGGTGCTGGCCGCGGTGGTGGTCCTGACGCTGATCGGAAAGGACGCGACGGGAATCCGCTTCGGCACGACGGAAAGTTCTTTTCTCGCAACGGAAGCGACGTAAAGCTAGCCGGGGTCGGCCAGCAGGCGCCGCAGCAGGTGCATGGCCACCGTCGTCGAGCGTTCCCGGATATCGGACCGGTTGCCCGGAAGGCGCAGGGTGCGAGTGTCCGTGCGGCCGCCCGCCGCCTTCACGCTGAAGCAGACCGTCCCGACCGGCTTGTCTTCCGTGCCCCCGCCCGGTCCGGCGATGCCGGTGATCGCGACCGCGGTGTCGGCGCCGAAGCGTTGCAGCGCGCCCGCGGCCATGGCCTCGGCCACCGGCTCCGACACCGCGCCGTGCGCCTCGATCAGCGCCGGGTCGACGCCGAGCACCTCCGCTTTCGCCTCGTTCGAATAGGACACCACCCCGCCGGCCACGTAGTCCGACGACCCAGGCCGATCGGTCAGCCGCGCCGCCAGCAGTCCCGCGGTGCACGACTCCGCCGTCGCGATCCGGTGCCCGGTGAGAAGCTGCGCGACCAGATCGTCGACACGCGAGCCGTCTTCGGAGTACAGCTGATGCCCGTGCCTCTCGCGCAGCAGCTTCGTCAGTTGCGTGTACGCGTCGGCGGAGTCCGGCTCGTAGCGGGTGACCATTTCGATCTCCCCGCGCCGCAGGCAGGTGGTGATCTCGAGCCGGTCGAATCCGGGCACGGTCTTTTCGGCGTCGCGCAGCGTCTCGGCCAGCCCCGACTCGGGCAGGCCGAACATCCGCAGCATCTCCTGCCGATAAATGGTCCGGCCGGCGATCGCGTCCTGCGCCGCCGGTGTTTGGATGGCCGTGTGCCACATCGGCTGCAGCTCGCGCGGGGGTCCGGGGAGCACGATCACCGCGGGCTTGCCCGGCACCACGACGCCGGGCGCGGTGCCGACCGGGTCGAGCACCTGCGCCCCAGCCGGGATCATGGCCTGCTTGCGGTTGGCGGCCCGCAGCGACTCGAAAGTGCCGGGGTCCAAGGCGGATTGGAAAGCGGGATTGCGCCCCATCAGCTTCTTGAGGATGTTCGCGATCTTCTCTTCGACCTCGGCGTCCAACACCAGCTCGCGCCCGCAGAAGCGCGCCACCACCTCGACGGTCATGTCGTCGGCCGTGGGCCCCAGGCCGCCGCTGGTGACGATCAGGTCCACGCCTTGATCGGCGAGAAACCGCAGCTGGGCTTCGATGTCGGCGGGCCGGTCGCCGCAGATCGTGATGTGCGCGAGCTCGACACCAAGCTCCAGGAGGCGATCGGCGATCCAGGGGCCGTTGGCGTCTTGGACGCGTCCGGTGAGGACCTCGGTTCCGGTGACAACGATGCCTGCACGTGCGCTCACCGCCATGAGCCTACGCATGGGCCTGCGGGACAATGAGCCGATGATCGAGTTAGAGGTGCTTGCGGCCGACGTGACCAAGCTCGACGTGGACGCGATCGCCAACGCCGCCAACACGCAGCTGCGGCACGGTGGCGGCGTCGCCGCGGCCATCTCGCGCGCGGGCGGGCCCGACGTGCAGCGCGAATCGACCGAGAAGGCGCCGATCGGACTCGGCGAAGCGATCGAGACCACCGCCGGCGACATGCCCGCGCGCTACGTCATCCACGCGGCGACCATGGAACTCGGTGGGCCAACCTCGGCCGAGATCATCGGCGCCGCCACGGCTTCGACATTGCGCAAGGCCGACGAACTCGGCTGCCGCACGCTGGGGCTGGTGGCCTTCGGCACCGGTGTCGGCGGTTTCCCGCTCGACCAGGCCGCCCGGCTGATGGTCGACGCCGTCCGGCGGCACCAGCCTGGCTCGCTGCGCAAGGTGGTGTTCGCCGTGCACGGCGACGCGGCGGAGCAAGCGTTTCGGGCCGCGCTGCGGGCCTAGCTCTCGGAGAGGTAGCGCTCGACGGAGGCGACCTTCTGCGTCATCGCGTCGTTGGCCCCGGTGCGCCAATCGGCCTTGATCACCGTGCTCACCCGCGGCGCCCGGGCCGCCACGGCCTCGACGGCGCGCTGCACCACCGCCATGACCTGCTCCCACGTGTCGCCCTCGATCACCGTGAACATCGAGTCGGTCTTGTTGGGCAGGCCGGACTCGCGAACCACCCGAACCGCCTCGGCGACGATCTCGCCGACACCCTCGCCCACCCCCATCGGGGTGACGGAAAACGCGACGAGCACGGACACCCTGTCGAGCGTACCCACCCCCGCCCCGGCCGGTCTGGCACCATCGAGGCCCATGCGGGTGTTGGTGCAACGGGTCTCGTCGGCGACGGTGTCGATCGACGGCGCGGTGGTGGGAGCGATCCGACCGGATGGCCAGGGGCTGTTGGCATTCGTCGGCGTCACCCACACCGACGATCGCGACAAGGCGCGCCGGCTCGCCGAAAAGCTCTGGAACCTAAGGATTCTCGCCGAGGAGCGGTCCGCGGCCGACGCAAGAGCCCCCATCCTGGTCATCAGTCAGTTCACCCTGTACGCCGACACCGCCAAGGGCCGCCGCCCGTCGTGGAATGCGGCCGCGCCCGGGCCGGTGGCCGAGCCGCTGGTGGCGGAGTTCGCCGCGACGCTGGAGCGGCTGGGCGCCGAGGTACAGACCGGGGTGTTCGGCGCGAACATGCAGGTCGAGTTGGTCAACGACGGCCCGGTCACGGTGCTGCTCGAACTCTGAAGGGTACGTTGGCCCCCGTGGGCACGACACCTGAATTCGGATCGCTCCGCTCCGACGACGACAACTGGGACATCGTCAGCAGCGTCGGCTACACCGCGCTGCTCGTGGCGGGATGGCGTGCGCTGCACGCCGTGAGCGCGCAGCCGCTGGTGCGCGACGAATACGCGAAGGTCTTCATCGCCGCCTCGCGGGACCCGTATCTGGCGGGGGTCCTCGCGAACCCGGGCAGCACCGAGGACGAGACGGCCTTTCCGCGGCTGTATGGCGTGCAGACCCGGTTCTTCGACGACTTCTTCGTCGCCGCCTGCCAGGCGGGCATACGCCAGGCGGTGATCGTCGCCGCCGGCCTGGATTCGCGGGCGTTCCGCCTTGAATGGCCCGACGGCACAAGGGTCTTCGAGGTCGACCTGCCGAAGGTCCTGGAGTTCAAGGGGCGTGTGCTCGACGAGCAGGGTGCCGCGCCGAAGGCGAACCGGATCGAGGTCGCCGCCGACCTGCGCACCGACTGGTCGCGGCCCTTGGAGGCGGCCGGGTTCGACGTCGAGAGCCCGAGCGCCTGGTCGGTGGAGGGGTTGCTGCCCTACCTGACCGACGAGGCGCAACACGCGCTGTTCACCCGGATCAGCGGGCTCAGCGCGCCGGGCAGCCGGATCGCGATCGGCGCGCTGGGGTCGCGGCTGGACCATGACCAGCTCCACGCCTTGGAGGCGGATCACCCCGGGGTCAACGTGTCGGGCAACGTTGACTTTTCGGCCCTGACGTACGAACCGCAGTCCGATCCCGCGGAGTGGCTGACCGCGCACGGGTGGGCCGTCGAACCCGTCCGCAACACGCTCGAATTGCAGGCCGGTTACGGCATGACCCCACCGGAGGTCGACGTCAAGATCGACAGTTTCATGCGGTCCCAATACATCACGGCCACCCGGTGAAGGCCTAGGGCTGCAACAGGATCTTCACATCGTCGCCGGAGCGCGATTCCGCGGTCGCATAGCCCTTGGCCGCGTCGTCCAAAGGCATTGTCGTGGTGAAGATGCCGTCGACATCGAGGCGGCCGGACTGCAGCAGCGGGATCAATTCCGGCCACGTTCGCTGCACCGGCGCGGTGGTCATCCGCAACGTGATGCTGCGGATCAGGCAGCCCAGCGCGTTGAGCGGAAACGGATTCATGTCGTGCACACCGACGACCGAGACGGTTCCGCCCGCCCGGACGGCGTTGAGCGCCTCGGTCAGGGATGCGTCGGTGGCGACGGCGTCGATCACCGCGTCGACGCCGCGGCCGCCGGTGGCGGCGAGGATCTCCTCGAGCGCCGGCGCCTTCACGGGTGTCGCCCCCCACTGCGCGGCGCGCTGTAGCCGGCCGTCGACCTGATCGACGGCGAAAACCGTTGCCGCGCCCTGAAAAAGCGCGCTGCGCAGCGAGCACAGGCCGACCGCTCCGAGGCCGATCACCGCAACGGTCCCGCCGAACGGAATGTCGGCGCGCTGTGCCGCGGCCCAGCCGGTGGCGAGATTGTCGGTGAGTAGCAGCGCCTGCTCGGTGCTGATGCCCTCGGGCACCTTCAGGAGCTGGAAATCGGCGGCGGGCACCGCGAGCAGATCGGCCTGCGCGCCACCGAGCACTCCGCCGCCGAAGATCTGAAAGCCGGAGTGGCACATGACCGGATCGCGGGTGGCGCACCCCGCGCACGCGCCGCAGCCGGCGACCGACGACACCATGACCTGATCGCCGACCTTGACGTTGCGCACCTGGGGCCCGGCGTCCACCACCGTGCCGATGGCTTCGTGGCCGAGGGCGATGGGATCGGGCATCGGGAAGTCGGCCTCGTAGAAGTGCAGATCCGAGCCGCAGATTCCGGCGGCGGTCACCTCGACGATCGCTCCGTCCGGGCCCGGCAGCGTTGGGTCGGGGCGGGTGTCGACCCGGATGCTGCGGGGCCCATCGACGACTACCGTGCGCATATCGGTGTGCTCACTTCCCTTGTCACACTTGATCTTTCTGGCGCACTACAAATTGTGACCAGTCTGGTTCACGCACCGCCGACCAGTACTCGTTGAGGCGCCACGGGCTGACGGTGTGAATCTCGCCGTCGGCGTTTTTGAAATACGAGTGCTTCACCGCCGGGTGTGACCACACCATCTTTTTGATCTGGGTCTGCGTCCGCCGGTGCCAGTCCGTGGCGGCGTCGGGTTTCGGCTCAACGGAATGCACGTCGGCCTCGGCCAGGCGCGCCAGGCACTGGTCGATGTAGCGCATCTGCAGTTCGGACTGGAAGATCAGGCTCCCCCCGTGGGCCAGGTGGGTTCCGGGCCCGTAGACGATGAAGAAGTTCGGGAACTGCGGGACGGTGATCCCGAGGTAGGCATACGGCCTGCTCCCCCACATCTCGTGCAGGTCAACGCCGTTGCGGCCGGTGATCTTCAGCGGCCACAGCACGTCGGTGTGCCGGAACCCCGTTGCGTAGACGATGACATCGACGTCGTGCGTCACTCCGTCCTCGGTGACGATGCCCTGCGGCGTGATCCGCTCGATGGCTGTGCGCACCAATTCGACGTTGTCGCGCTGCAGCGTTTTTAGCCAGCTGCCGTTGTCCTGCAGGGTGCGCTTGCCGCAGGCGGGATAGTCCGGCATCACCTGGGCCAACAACGGCGAGTCTTCGCCGACCTGGCTGGTGATCCACTGGGAGAACATCATGTGCGCGCCGGCGTTGATGTCGCTGACGGCGTGGTCCTGATCGGCGTAGTTCGGATCGCCTTCGGCGGCGTCGAGGCCCTTGTCCGAGCCGGGCCACAGCACCAGGAAGCGGTACCACCGGCCGTAGAACGGCAGGTGGCGCATCGCCCAGCGCACACCGTCGCCGACCTCGTCGTGATACATCGGGTTCGGGAACATCCACTGCGCGGTCCGCTGGAACACCGTCAGGCGCTCGACCTCCTCGGCGATGGCGGGCGCGATCTGGAACCCGCTGGCGCCGGCGCCGACGAGCGCGACCCGCTTGCCTTCGAGGTCCACCGAGTGATCCCAGGCCGCCGAGTGAAACGACGGGCCCCGGAAATTCTGTGCTCCGGCGAATTCGGGAATGTTGGGCCTGTTCAGCTGGCCCACCGCCGTGATGAGCGCGCGTGCGCGCAGGGTCGACGTGCGGCCGTCGGCTGATCGCAGCGACACGGTCCAGGTGCCGTCGTCGTCGTCCCATTTGGCCGCGAGAACCTCGGTCTGCCAACGTATCCGGTCGGCCAGGTCGTGTTCGTCGATGACCTTGGTGAAATAGTCCTGCAGCTCGTATTGCTCGGCGAAGAAATGGGTCCAGTCGTTGTTGGGTTCGAAGCTGTAGCAATAGAAATGGTTCGCGACGTCGACCCGGGCGCCGGGATAGCGGTTCTCCCACCATGTTCCGCCCGGGCCGGCGTTCTTCTCGACGATGGTGAACGGAATGTTGGCCTGCTTGAGGCGCACGCCGGCAAGGATGCCGGATTCGCCGCACCCGACGACCAGAACCGGAAGCTGCGCCGCGCGCTCGGCCGGCAACGCGGCCGGCCGCCGGGGGTCGACCCCTTCGAGGTCCAGCTCTTCGGACACCAGGGACAGATAGTCGTCGGGAACGTGCTCACACGCCGCCCAATCCATCATTTCCCTGATGAGCTCCGGGCTCAGCGGCGCCGGTTCGGGGCAGCCGCGATCCCGATACTCGGTGATCACCGTCAGCGCCTCGGCGCGGGCCCGCGCCTTGTCCTCCTCCGACATGAACCCCTGGACCTCGTTGAGGAAGATGCCCATCTGCTTGTAGTCGCGGATGAATCGGGGGTCGCCGGTGATGTGGACGAGGGAGAGCAGCAGCGTCGGGACGCTGACATCCTCTAGGGCGGCGGCGATCTCGGGCGTGGATGTGGTGAAGGGATCGCCGGCGTAGCGGCTGCGCATCAAGGCGGATCCTCTCGGTGGTTTGGAAGCCAATTACGCTACGCGTAGTTTCGTAATTGGCAGCACTACGCTACCCGGTCGCTCCGTGCGGGATCAAGGGATCGAAGGCGGTGGCGGGCCGAACGGCGTCGCGGCCGGCTCGGCGGCGACGGGCCGTAGTGATGGGGCGCAGCTCAGGACCCGCTGGCCACGTCAGTGACGTCCGTACTAAACTAGAACACGTTCCAATTCGGCGAGCATCCCAGGAGTTGTAATGCACACCCCTATTTGCGACGAACTCGGCATCGAGTTCCCGATCTTCGCCTTCACCCACTGCCGCGACGTCGTCGTGGCGGTCAGCAAGGCTGGGGGGTTCGGCGTGCTCGGGGCCGTCGGCTTCACGCCTGAGCAGCTCGAGATCGAGCTCAACTGGATCGACGAGAACATCGGCGACCACCCCTACGGCGTCGACATCGTCATCCCCAACAAGTACGAGGGCATGGACTCGCACCTGTCCGCGGAGGAGCTGGCCGAGACGCTGCGCAAGATGGTGCCCCAGGAGCACCTTGACTTCGGGAAGAAGATCCTCGCCGACCACGGCGTGCCGGTCGAGGACAGCGACGGCGACACCCTGCAGCTGCTCGGCTGGACCGAGGCGACGGCCACACCCCAGGTCGAGGTCGCGCTCAAGCACCCGAAGGTGAAGATGATCGCCAACGCGCTGGGCACCCCACCGGCCGACATGATCAAGCACATCCACGAGGCCGGACTCAAGGTGGCCGCGCTGTGCGGCTCCCCCTCGCAGGCCCGCAAGCACGCGGACGCGGGCGTCGACATCATCATCGCGCAGGGCGGCGAGGCCGGCGGGCACTGCGGCGAGGTGGGCTCGATCGTGCTGTGGCCGCAGGTCGTCAAGGAGGTCGCCCCGGTTCCGGTGCTGGCCGCCGGCGGCATCGGCAGCGGTGAGCAGATCGCGGCCGCGCTGGCGCTGGGCGCGCAGGGCGCGTGGACCGGATCGCAGTGGCTGATGGTCGAGGAATCCTCGAACACCCCGGTCCAGCAGGAGGCCTACGTCAAGGCCGGCAGCCGCGACACCGTCCGCAGCCGGTCGTTCACCGGCAAGCCGGCCCGCATGCTGCGCAACGACTGGACCGAGGCGTGGGAGGCCCCGGAGAACCCGAAGCCCCTCGGAATGCCGTTGCAATACATGGTGTCCGGCATGGCGGTTCGTGCCACGAACAGGTACCCGAACGAATCCGTCGATGTCGCGTTCAACCCGGTCGGTCAGGTCGTCGGGCAGTTCACCAAGGTGGAGAAGACGTCGACGGTCATCGAGCGCTGGGTGCAGGAGTACCTGGAAGCGACCAACAGGCTCGACGAGCTCAACGAGGCCGCCTCCGTCTGACGGCGGGGCTTGCCCGGCCGGCGGGGCTAGACGTCGTCAACGTCCTGCCGGCCGGTGAACACTTCCTTCGTCCGGTCCAGGGCGTACGTGCCGATGTCGATGGAATTCTGAACGATTCCGCTGGCACCGCCGGCGAGGTCACCCCGGATGATGTCGCTGGCGTGCTCGACGATGTCGGAGGCTTTCTCGACGGCGTTGGTCGCGATGTCCCTCGCCGCGTCGACCGCATCTTTGGGATTGAAGGCCATCTCGAGTCTCCTTTGTCGCAGGTTCGTTGCCCTGAACTCTAGACGGGACGAGGCCCCATTTCTCGGCGGCGGTGGGCTTCAGTAGTGCACGAGGGTGCGCCAGTAGTCTTCGGGAATTTCGGCCCCCGAGCGCAGTATTCGGGCCAGACCGATGGCCATCGCGATGCCCAGCAGCCCCAACCACAGCCCTGCCACCGCGATGACGCCCCACAACGCGGCGGTAACCGCGGGCCACGGCGAAAACACGGCCAGCACGGGCGCGAAGAAGAATCCGGTGCCGATGTACCACGCCGACCCGGCGCGATCCGAGGCCAGGACGAAACGCAGCCAGCGGGGCACGGGCGACGCGCCTTGCTCACCACGCTTCATCGTCGTACCGATCAGTCGGAGGGCGGGAAAAACCCTGCGCCGGTAAACCATCCGGGCTGCCACCCCTGCTCCCCCAGGCACAGCATCGGAAGCCCGTCCGGAGTCTGCGCCGCCGCCTGCGAGCCCGGGCATTTCGCGCCGGTCTGCTGGACCCCGTAGAGCGGATAGGAAGCGACCCAGTAACCGGTGGTGGCCGCCGGGAACTGGTTCGGCGGCGGGAAATGACAGGCCTCGGCCTGGCCGCTGGGCCCTCGTCCGAAGATGAAGCGCTCGTAGTTGTCGCACGGGGCGCCCAGCGAAGCTTGATAATTCATGCCCGGGACGTCGCCGTCGTAATGCGGGTCGGCGGCCGCGCATGGCGCCATGCCGATCGTGATGCCCGCTATCGAAGCGGCGCTCAGCAATTCCCGAATCATGTTCCACCCCGCCTGTCGTCGCCGGTGACCTGCACCAAAGCATATCGGTCGGGCCGCGGGCCACAAGACGATTTCGGCGCTCGGCCGCGATCCTCGCCGCCGCACGACCGTGGCCGACAAAGCGCACCCGCGGAACACGTTCCAATTTGCCCTCGACGATCTTGCGTCAATGCTTCCCAACCGTGGTCCGGCAATGGTTTCCTTGCACAAGGACGCCTAGACGACTTCGTATCGAGGAGTGCGCCATGTCAACCGTCGAGCCCAGCACCAAGCCGGTCCCCAATCTGCCTCCAGGCTTCGACTTCACCGATCCGGACATCCACGCCGAGCGATTGCCGGTCGAAGAACTGGCCGAGCTGCGCCGCACGGCGCCGATCTGGTGGAACGAACAACCGATCGGTGCCGGCGGGTTCGACGACGGCGGCTTCTGGGTGGTGTCCAAGCACAAGGACGTCAAAGAGGTCTCGCTGCGCAGTGACGTGTTCTCCAGCCTGCAGAAGACCGCGCTGCCGCGCTACAAGGACGGCACGGTCGGCGAGCAGATCGAGCGCGGCAAGTTCGTCCTGCTCAACATGGATGCCCCGCAGCACACCCGGCTGCGCAAGATCATTTCGCGGGCGTTCACGCCCCGGGCCATCGAGCGCCTGCGCGAAGACCTCGCCGAGCGGGCCCGCCACATCGTCGAGCAAGCGGCCGCCGAGGGCCGCGGCGACTTCGTCGAGCAGGTGTCGTGCGAACTGCCGCTGCAGGCCATCGCCGGGTTGATGGGCGTGCCGCAGGAAGAACGCAAGAAACTGTTCCACTGGTCCAACGAGATGGTCGGCGACCAGGACCCCGAATTCGCCAACAACGACGCCATCACCGCCTCGGTCGAACTCATCATGTACGGCATGCAGATGGCGGCCGAGCGGACGAAGAATCCGGGGGAAGACCTCGTCACCAAGCTGGTCCAGGCCGACATCGACGGGCACAAGCTTTCCGACGATGAATTCGGCTTTTTCGTGATCCTGTTGGCGGTGGCCGGAAACGAGACCACCCGCAACTCCATCACCCAGGGCATGATGGCCTTCACCGACTTTCCCGACCAATGGGAGCTGTTCAAGAAGGAGCGCCCCGGCACCGCCGCCGACGAGATCGTCCGGTGGGCCACCCCGGTCACCTCGTTTCAGCGCACCGCGCTCGAGGACTACGAACTGTCCGGTGTGCAGATCAAAAAGGGTCAGCGGGTCGTAATGGTCTACCGCTCAGCCAATTTCGACGAGGACGTCTTCGACGATCCGTTCACGTTCAACATCTTGCGCGATCCCAACCCGCACGTCGGGTTCGGCGGAACCGGCGCCCACTACTGCATCGGGGCGAACCTGGCACGCATGACGATCGACCTGATGTTCAACGCGATCGCCGACGGCATCCCCGACCTCGAGTCCATCGGCAAGCCCGAACGTCTGCGGTCGGGCTGGCTCAACGGGATCAAGCACTGGCAGGTGGACTACCACACCGATGGCAAAGCGAAAGCCCCTGCCGCGCACTAAGCTAAGCCGATGCCCAAACATCAAGCTGTCCGGATCCAGTCCGCAGGCGGCCCCCTAGAGCTGGCCGAAGTCGAAACCCAATCACCCGGCCGCGACGAGGTACGACTGACGGTCGGCGCGTGCGGGATCTGTGGCACCGACGCGCATTTCGTCAACGGGGGGTTCCCGGGCATCTCGTGGCCCCTGACGCCCGGACATGAGATCGCGGGCAAGGTCGCCGAAGTCGGTGACGGCGTGCAGGATTTCGCGATCGGCGATCGCGTCGCGGTCGGTTGGTTCGGCGGATGCTGCTACCACTGCGATCAATGTCGCAAGGGCCTCTTCATTCACTGCGCGAACGGGAAGGTGCCGAGCTGGCAGTATCCCGGCGGATACGCGGAATCGGTGACCGTCCCGGTGAGCGCCCTGGCCCGGATACCGGCCGAGCTCTCCGACGCCGAAGCCGCTCCCATGGGGTGCGCCGGCGTCACCACCTACAACGCGTTGCGTCACACGAAAGCGTTGCCCGGCGATCGCGTGGCGATACTGGGCGTCGGTGGCCTGGGGCACCTCGGCGTGCAGTTCGCCCGGGCGATGGGCTTCGAGACCATCGCGATCAACCGCGGCAGCGGCAAGGCCGATGACGCCCGAAAACTGGGCGCCCATCACTACATCGATTCCACCACCAACGATCCCGCCGAAGCGCTGAAGGACTTGGGCGGCGCGACCGTCGTCCTGGCCACCGCGGGCAATTCGGAGGCGATGGCCGCCACCGTCGGCGGCATCGTCCCGCGGGGTGAACTGGTCACCATCGGCGTCACGCCCGAGCCGCTGCCGATCAGCCCCGTACAGCTGATCACCCCCGGCGTCAGCATCGTCGGGCATCCCTCCGGTACGGCCAAAGATGTCGAGGACACCATGCATTTCGCGGTCCTGTCCGGCGTTCGGGCGTGGATCGAGGAGTTGCCGCTGGCGCAGGCGGCCGAGGGCTATGCGGCGCTGGAACAGGGGCGGGCGCATTACCGCACCGTCTTGACCATGTGACAGCGTCGGCCCGTGACTTCTGAGAAGGGCGCGACGTGGACGATCGGCCCGCCCGACGGTGAACTGTTGCTCCACACCGGTGTTGCCGGGCGAGCGGCGCGGATGGGCCACCGCCTCACCATCGTGATGTCGCGCTGGCGTGCCACCGTGAATTGGGCGGGTTCGCGACCCGTCAGCGCCGAACTTGCGGTCGACGTCGGTTCCTTCGCCGTGGTGAACGCCGAGGGCGGCATCAAAGGGCTGTCCGCGACCGAGAAGGCGCAGGTGCGCTCCAATGCATTGAAGTCGTTGGACGCCAAGCGATTTCCCGAGATTCGCTACAGTGCGGATGTCATCGAGCGGGTCGGCGACGGGTACCGGCTCACCGGCGCGCTCGAGATCCATGGCACCTCGCGAGACCATGTCGTCGACGTCCGCACCGAAGATCTCGGAAACGCGTGGCGCATATCGGGTGAAACCGCCGTCCGGCAAACCGATTACGGCGTCAAGCCCTACTCGCTGCTGATGGGCTCGGTCCAGGTCGCCGACGACGTGTCATTGACGTTTACCGCGGTTCACGCCAAGGACGGGTGAACAAAATTTCCGGGCGAGATCAGGGCTGCCCGCCCGCCGCGCGCGGCGCCGAATCGGCCGCGTCGCCCGCGTCCCCGGGGATGTGCTCGAGCACGCGGGTCAAGTAGGGCTGCCCGTTACCCGGATCCGGCTGCCGATCGCCACCGACGCCCGGTTGCTCTTCCGGCGCGGCCGGCTCGGCAGCGGACTCGCCGGCGGCGGGCGGCTGGGTGGGTCGCTTGACTGGTGGGGGCGCAGGAAGCGGCGCGACGGCCTTGGCCGCCTCGGCGGCCTGGGGCGTGGACGGGTGGGTGGTGTGCTTGGACGCGGGCGCGCTGGCCGGCCCCACGTGGATCCCCACCGCCAGCGACACCGAGCCGACGAACGTGACCGCACCGGCGGCCAACGCCGTGAGGGCCCCGGCGTACGACAGGTGCCGCTGTCGTGCCGGCGCTGAGGAAATGGGTTCGCTGTGGTGCGCCACCAGCTGTTCGTCGGTGAACTCGGTGCTGCGGGCCGCGGACAGCGCCGCGCCCCGTGCGATCGTCACCTGGGCCATCGATTGCACGAAAACCGGTACCGGCAAGGCCTTTTCGAGTTGCCAGGAGAAACCGTCGATGTCGCGATGTGCGCCGACGACGACAACCCCGCCGGGTTGCCATCCGTCGCGGTCGAACATGCCGGTCAGCCACCGGGTCAAGCCGTCGAGGCCGCCGCGCACCTGCTTGGTCGCCGTCTGGGTCTCGCCGTCCTGGGTGTCGACCATGACGGCGGTCGTGGCGTCATGGTCGAGAATGCAGACCGCGGTCTGTTCGTAACCGATGACGGGTGCGATGGCCTGCGCCAGGGTCTCAATGGCCTCGAGGAACCGGACCGGCACGACGTTGTCGAAACCCGCGTCGGTCAACGCCTCCAGCACCAGTGCCGCCTGAGCGGCTGCGTCGTCGTTCCAGGTCACCCCGATGACGCGCAATCGTTGATCGCTCGCGGCCGCCACCGTGTCGACCCGCAAGACCTCGTCGACGACTTGCTCCGCGGTGTTCACGGCGCGGACACCCCGGCCGGCGCGCAGCGCCAACTCCTGGTGATCCAGGATGGTGCCGTCTGCGCCGTGTCCCTCAGCGAGGACCCAGCCGACGGCGGTCGGCGTCACTGACAGGCCAAGTACCGTGTCCAAATCTATGCCCCAATCGGTCCCGCGCCTCGGCTCCCAGACGCACCGAAGCGCACCATCAAACCGCTGGTGCGGAGGTTCGTGAGGGCCGGAACAGACACGGGATAGCGTGGTCTTCATCGGCTTGCTTCGACAGAGCCTACGCGGTCGGCGCAAACCGGGCGGCGCCGGTCCACATCGCCTCGCGACACGCCGATAATCCCAATTGGGTTGATCGGAAGGGGACGCCGCGCCGTTCTCATCGGATATGCACACAATTCCGGTGTCGCTGTGCACCCGATGCCCGATTCAGACGGTCGACGGCGCGACACGCACCGCCGCTGACCGTCCGCCGAAAGCGCATCTGGGTCGATCGGGCGCGCGCTGTGTCTATCGCGCGGTCTCAAGGGCTTTCGGCGCCGCGCACACCGGTGACCCGCCGCCGGCCGGCGACTTTTGCGGCGGCTCGGTTAGGCGGACGCCGAGCGGGTACTCGCCGATGGTCGCCGCCCGGATCCCCGGGTGGCGAAATTGCGAGGTAAAAGCGATACGAAACCGAGACGCGTCCGCGTCCCAATCGACATTTGACGGACTTACACGGTAAATTCCTGTGAGACCGCGATCACATTCGATCACATCCGACAAGGGGCAGGTATGACAGATCTGAGCGAGAAGGTCCGGGCCTGGGGGCGCCGACTTGTGGTCGGTGCAGCCGCGGCTGCAACGCTGCCGGGCCTGATCGGTATTGCCGGCGGCGCGGCGACCGCGAATGCGTTTTCGCGTCCGGGCCTGCCCGTCGAGTACCTGCAAGTGCCGTCCGCGGGAATGGGTCGCGACATCAAGGTCCAGTTCCAAAGCGGTGGCAACGGCTCCCCCGCGGTCTATCTGCTGGACGGGCTGCGGGCTCAAGACGACTACAACGGCTGGGACATCAACACCCCGGCGTTCGAGTGGTACTACCAGTCGGGTCTGTCGGTCATCATGCCGGTCGGCGGTCAGTCCAGCTTCTACGCCGACTGGTACCAGCCCGCGTGCGGGAAGGCCGGCTGCTCGACCTATAAGTGGGAGACCTTCCTGACCAGCGAACTGCCGCAGTACCTGGCCTCGAACAAGGGCGTCAAGTCCACCGGCAGCGCCGCGGTCGGCATCTCGATGTCCGGCTCCTCGGCGATGATCCTGGCCGTGAACCACCCCAACCAGTTCATCTACGCCGGATCGCTCTCCGCGCTGCTGGACCCGTCCCAGGGCATGGGCCCCTCGCTGATCGGCTTGGCGATGGGAGATGCCGGCGGTTACAAGGCGGACGCCATGTGGGGCCCGTCGAGCGACCCGGCCTGGCAGCGCAACGACCCCAGCCTGCAAATCCCGGCGCTGGTCGGTAACAACACCCGGCTCTGGGTGTACTGCGGTAACGGGACACCGTCGGAGCTGGGCGGGGCGAACATGCCTGCCGAGTTCCTGGAGAACTTCGTGCGCAGCAGCAACCTGAAGTTCCAGGACGCGTACAACGCGGCCGGCGGCCACAACGCCGTGTTCAACTTCAACGCCAACGGAACACACAGCTGGGAGTACTGGGGAGCCCAGCTCAACGCCATGAAGCCCGACCTGCAGAGCGCGCTGGGCGCTTCCTCGGGCGGCGGCGGATAACCCATTCACCTGACGCCACTACTGCGCTTGACGACACGTCAGGCGCAGTAGTGCGTTAAGGGGCGGCGATTCACGCCAGAATCGTCGCTATGCCCCGCAGCGCGCGCCCGCACCGCGTCCGTCTCGTTCCCCTGTGTGTCGGCATGGTCGGCGTCCTGGCGGTGTGGGCGGCGCCGGCCCGCGCCGACGACGCGAATCCGCTGACCCCGTTGGTCGACGCCGCCGCGCAACGGCTACAGGTTGCCGACCCGGTGGCCGCCTATAAATGGAACACCCACGGGGCAATTGAGGACCCCGTTCGCGTCCGGCAGGAATTGGCAAAGCTCGGCGACGACGCCGCCGCCGCACGCATCGACCGCAACTACACCACCCGGGTCTTCGGTGACCAGATCAACGCGACCGAGGCCATCGAATACGGCCGGTTCGCGGATTGGAAACTCAATCCGGGTGACGCCCCGGCCGACTCCCCGGACCTCGCGGCCTCGCGGTCGACGATCGACGGCCTCAACCAGGCGATGCTGGCGCAGATATCGGCCAACTGGGACGTGCTGCACTCGCCGGCGTGCGCGGGCCAGCTCGACGCCGCCAGGGGCGCCGTCGTCGCGAGTCGTCGGCTTGACGGCCTCTACCGACGCGCCCTCTGGTCAGCGACGCAATCGTATTGCCAGCAATAATTTAATTTTTCCTCACCATTTCCTAACCGTCGAATTTGGCCTGGCGATAACGCGATTTCCGCAGATAGAAGGCATATCTCGCACCATTTTCGAATAGGTAACGCTTTGGCCACACGCGCCGAAAACCTTGACATGAAGAATCTCTGCAAGCTTCTCGTCAAGTCCATAGCGGTCGGCGGGTTCGTTGCAGCATCGATGGCTTCGTCCACGGGTGTGGTGAGCGCGGACGCCGCTCCCAACTGGGACGCGATCGCTCAATGCGAATCCGGCGGCAACTGGCACGCCAACACCGGAAACGGCAATTACGGTGGACTGCAATTCAAGCCGGCCACCTGGGCGCGTTACGGCGGCGTCGGCAACCCGGCGGCCGCCTCCAGGGAGCAGCAAATCGCCGTGGCCAACCGGGTTTTCGCGGAAGAGGGCGTGGAGCCCTGGCCGAAGTGCGGCGCGCAGTCCGGCCTGCCGATCGGTTGGTACTCGCACCCGGCGCAGGGCATCAAGCAGATCATCAACGGGTTGATCCAGGCGGCCGTCCCGCACTGATGACACGCCCGCGTGGTCTATGACCCGGCACGAAGCTGTGTTTGGATCAGCCCATGGAAGGTTCGGCGACTGTTCACATGGCGGCGCCCGCGGCCAAGATCTGGGATCTCATCGCGGACGTGCGCAACACCGGACGGTTTTCCCCGGAAGTTTTCGAGGCCGAGTGGCTGGGCGATGCGACCGGCCCGGCCCTTGGCGCGAAATTCCGCGGCCACGTCCGGCGCAATGAAATGGGACCCGTGTATTGGACGACCTGCAAGGTCACCGCGTGCGATCCGGGCCGCGAATTCGGCTTCACCGTGCTGCTCGGTGATCGGGAGGTCAACAACTGGCACTACCGCTTGGCGCCCAGCGGCGGCGGGACCGACGTCACCGAGTCGTTTCGGCTCAACCCCGCGCCCTGGCTGGGCGTGTACTGGTTGTTCGGCGGATTTCTGCGCAAGCGCCGCAACATCCGCGACATGACCAAGACGCTGAACCGCATCAAAGACGTGGTCGAGGCCGACGCGTCGTGAAATCGGTCTTCATTACCGGCGCCGGCAGCGGCATGGGCCGCGAAGGCGCAAAGCTGTTCCACGCCAAGGGCTGGCGGGTGGGCGCGGTGGACCGCAACGACGACGGCCTGACCACGCTGCAGCAAGAATTGGGCGGCGACCGGCTGTGGACCCGCGCCGTCGACGTGACGGACAAGGCGGCCCTGGACGGCGCCCTGGCCGACTTCTGCTCCGGCAACGCCGGCGGCCTCGACATGATGTGGAACAACGCCGGCGTCGGCGAATCCGGGTGGTTCGAGGACGTGCCGTATGACGCCGCGATGCGCCTCGTCGATGTGAACTACAAAGCGGTGCTGACCGGCGCCTACGGCGCGCTGCCTTACCTGAAGAAAACCCCCGGCAGCCTGATGTTTTCGACGTCGTCCTCGTCCGCGACTTACGGCATGCCCCGCCTCGCGGTCTACTCGTCGACCAAGCACGCGGTCAAGGGCCTGACCGAGGCGCTCAGCGTGGAATGGCAGCGGCACGGGGTGCGCGTCGCCGACGTGCTGCCCGGTCTGATCGACACCGCCATCCTCACCACGACGACCAACCACTCCGGCGACGCCGCCGCGCCGAGAACCGCCGAGGAGTTGCGCGCCACCGCCCCCAAAAGAGGCCCGCTGCGGCTGATGCCGGCCAGCAGCGTCGCCGAAACCGCGTGGCAGGCCTACCACCATCAGAAGCGGCTGCATTGGTATGTGCCCAAAAGCATTCGCCTGATTGACTTCTTCAAGGGCCTGAGCCCCGAACTCGTGCGACGCAGTATCGTCAAGGCCCTACCCGCGCTAGCGCCGAAGCGGCAGTAAGGAGGTCGGCTGGTGCAAAACCGCTTGCCCACAGTCGCTTTGATCCTGGCGGCGGTCGTCGTCGGCGTGGCGGGGTGCAGCGCGGCGCAGACGACGCCCCGCCGCGCCGCCCGCCTGACCATCGACGGCGCCACACATACGACACGTCCCCCCGCGTGCCGGCAAGACCAGATGTACCGGACCATCAAGATTCCGGACCACGACGGCGGCGTCGAGGCGGTGATGCTGCTCAGTGGCTACCGGGTCATGCCGCAGTGGGTGAAGATCCGCAACGTCGACGGCTTCACCGGCAGCTTTTGGCAAGGCGGCGTGGGAGACGCGCATGTCGACCTCGCCCATGACGCGTACACCATCACCGGCAGCGCGTACGGCATCAACAGCAGCAATCCCAACAAGGTGGTGACCACCGAATTCAAAATCGTCGCGGAGTGCTGACTCCCCCGATGCGCGCGGCCTACGCTCGTAGCGACACCTGAGCGAGGGAGGGCCGGTGAAGGAACGACTGCACTGGTTCGCGATGCACGGCTTCATCCGCGGCGCCGCGGCGTACGGCGCGCGCCGGGGTGACGTCCAGGCCCGGTTGATCGCCGATCCGGCGGTGGCGGCCGATCCGGTGCGCTTCTACGACGAGGTCCGGGCCCGGGGCAAACTGGTGAAGGGTCGCGTCGCCTACCTGACCGCCGATCACGCGCTGGCCCACGAGCTGTTGCGGTCCGACGACTTCCGGGTGGTGATCTTCGGATCGAATCTGCCCGCGCCCTTGCGATGGCTCGAGCGCCGCACCCGCGACGACCTCCTGCACCCCCTGCGTGCCCCTTCCTTGCTGGCCGTCGAGCCCCCCGACCACACCCGCTACCGCAAGACCGTGTCGGCGGTGTTCACGCCCAGGGCGGTCGCCGCCCTGCGTGAGCGCGTCGAGCGGACGGCCGCCGACTTGCTGGAGCAGTTGACCGGTGAGTCCGGCGTCGTCGACATCGTCGGGCGCTACTGCGCGCAACTTCCGGTCTCGATCATCAGCGAGATCCTCGGCGTTCCCGAGTCGGACCGGCCGCGGGTCCTGGAATTCGGTGAGCTGGCCGCGCCGAGCCTGGATATCGGGTTGCCGTGGCGGCAGTACCGCAGCGTGCAGGACGGGATCGCTGGCTTCAGTTCCTGGCTCGCCGAACACCTGCAGCGGCTGCGCCGGGAACCCAGCGACAACGTGATGAGCCAGCTGATCCAGACCGCCGAAAGTGGCTCCGCGGAGACCTATCTCAACGAAAACGAGCTTCAGGCGATCGCCGGACTGGTGTTGGCGGCGGGCTTTGAGACCACCGTGAACCTGCTCGGCAACGGGATTCGCACGCTGTTGGACGCGCCCGAGCACCTCGACGCGCTACGGCGACGACCGGAGCTGTGGCCCAACGCCGTCGAGGAGATCCTGCGGCTGGAATCGCCGGTGCAGCTGACCGCCCGGATGGCGCGGGGCGATGTCGAGATCGCGGGGCACCAGGTCGCCCGAGGCGACCTGGTGCTGGTGTACCTGGCCGCCGCCAACCGGGATCCGGTGGTGTTCAGCGACCCACACCGCTTCGACATCGAAAGACCAAACGCCGGGCGGCATCTCGCCTTTTCCGGTGGCCGGCACTTCTGTCTCGGGGCGGCGTTGGCACGCGCCGAGGGCGAAGTCGGGCTGCGGACGTTCTTCGACCGCTTCCCCGAGGTGCGCGCGGCGGGCGCCGGCAGCCGGCGCGAGACCCGCGTGCTGCGGGGATGGTCGTCGCTGCCGGTGGCGCTCGGGCCGGCCCGGTCGATGGCCGCCGCCGAAAGCTGACCGATCGCGATTGCGGCGCGAACGGCCGCAGCAGTTGACACCGGCGCGGCAACCGAGTTTATTTGCCGGTATGACAGAGGTATCTATGATCGCGGTCGAGGATGTCGTCCGTGGGCTGTGGCAGGCCCTTTCGCGCCGCGACTGGGAGGCGATCCCGACATTCTTGTCCGACGACTGCCTCTACGTCGACATGCCGGTTCCGGCCTTGTCGGCCCGCGGCCCCGAGGGCATCGTCAAACGACTCAAGATGGGTCTGGAACACCTGGCGGGCTACGAGAACCACACCGGCGTGCTGGTGTCCAACGGTTCCGACGTGCTCTACGAGCACTCGGAGACATGGACATTCGCGACCGGCGAACAGGGCGTGTTGCGGTTCGTGACCGTCCACAAAGTCGTCGACGGCAAGATCACCGTCTGGAAAGACTATTGGGACATGAACAGCCTCGTCGCGTTCGCTCCCCCGAACCACTTCGAGGGCTTGGCGAACGGCGATGTGAGCTGGGTGTTTGACGCGTCAGCATTGGTCTGAATCACACGTTCGCGAATTGCGCCGCCGCGCAACGTAATGCGCCGGCTTGGCACGCGCTGCCGTGGAATGCCGGCATGGCCACCCCTCATAGACCATTCCGGCACTCCCTCGGCACAACGGCGATAGGGCTTGGCTACAACCCGCCCTGGTGCGGATATGACACGTAGTCACCAGAACTGGTGGCGTGGCGACCCCCACTGCGTGACGCGTAGGGCGGAGGCGCCGAAGCGGCGACGGTAACGATGGCTGCGTCGACGAACGCAGCGCGGGACAACATGTGCCCAAACCTCCTTGTTGCCTCAGTTTGGTGACGTTGCCCGATTCGTCTCCCGAAGCCTATGCGCCCCGGCGGCGGGTTACATCGGAATTTGTGAAAAATGTCGTGGCCGCGCTTTCGCGGCCGATGACCGGGCTACGCGAGGTCGTAGATCCTGCGGGCGTTCTCGCGGGCGATGAGATCGACCACCCGGATGGCGTCGCCCTCGCCCCAGTCGCCGCGGTCGACGAATTCGCGTAGCACCCGGTGCAGGCCCCGGCGCCACAGGACCGCCCCGAGAAAATGCAGTTCCGCGGGACCGAAACCGTCCGACGAGTAGAGGATCTTGGAAAAGGGCGCCAGCTCCAGCAGCCGCCCAAGGAACGCCGGCGACCGCGCCCCCAAGTGGTTCACGCTCAGTCCGCCGTCGAGGTAGACGTTGTTGAACGCCTGCGCCAGATAACCGGCCTCACGCTCGTAGGGGTAACAGTGCAACAGCACGATCGGGACGTCGGCCGACCGGCGCAGAAAGTCAAGCAGCAGGAGCGGATTGGCCTTGTGCAGGTCGCAGTCCCGATCGCCGAACCCGACGTGGAATTGCAATGGCTTGCCGAGTCGCAACGCCTGATGCAATCCGAACCGCAGCAGGATCCGGTCCCGCAATCGCGTCCCGCCGCGCTCGCGCCACCGGTCGGCGGCCTCGGCGACCTCCGTCGTCGACGGCTCGCTGAGGTCACCCTCGAAACCGCCCCGGTAGGCCAGGATCGATTTGGTGCCCACGGCGTCGGTCGCGCGCCGATGCAGGATCTCCTCGAACGCCGCCGCATAGTCACCCGCGGCTTGGGCGGCCTGTTCGGCCACCTCCTCGAGACGCACGATTTCGTGCGCACGGCCGCCCGACAACCGGGCGATCTGCCCGACGCCGGCGACCCCGCCACCGCCGATCCCGGTGTCCACCAGCCAGTCCCCGACGCCGGCGGCCGATAGGAACACGCGAGCCAGTTCGTCTTCGGCGAACTGGCGACGACGGTCCCAATAGGCCTGCGGGTCGACGTGCTCGGGTAGGCCGAGGGCGGGGGCGCAGTGCGCGCGCACTGCGAACCCGAGTTGGGAGTCGAAACCCGAATCGGCGATGAGCTCGGTGTTGGCCTCGTTGAGTGCGTTCTCGAATCGCCGTCGGTCGCCGGCCGCCAACCAACAACCGTGGACGTGCTGATCGATCAGCGACACCGCGCCGATGTGCTCGGCCAGGTCGCGGGTGTCGGCGCTCATCACCGGCCCGTCACAGACTCCAGGCCATGCGGAATCGGTCCGCCAGCTGCTCGGGGCCCAGATCGCCGTAGCGTTCGTGTTCCAGTCGGCGAACCGCGACCACCATGTCGACCGCCGGATCGCCCAGGATGCACCGCATGCGCTCCGAAGCGTCCAGCGCCGCAATCGCCTCGGCCTGCGAATCGGTCAGGCGCACCACGCCGTCACGCGCGCGGTCGGCATCGGAGCGGGCCGCCGGGTCGACCGTGACCTCCGGCGGCAGCGGGGCCCCGGATTTGATGCCGTCCAGCGCGAGCCCCAGGATGGCCGCCGATGCCAGGTACGGATTGGCCGACGGGTCGACGATCTTGACCTCGACGTTTCCGCCGCGCGGGCTGGCGGGTCCGCCGGTGACGAATCGCACTGCGGCCTCGCGGTTTTCGGTGCCCCAGCACGCGTAGGCGCCGGCCCAATTGCCGGGCCGCATCCGCAGACCCGAGACGACCGATCCGCACAGCACGCCCTGGGCTTCCCGCAGACCACCAACCACGCCCGCCACCGCGCTCTCCCCCGCCGGCGTCATGCCCGCGGCGCCCGCGCCGTCACAGAACAGCGGTCCTTCCGGCGTCGTCAGCGAAAAATGTTGGTGCGCACCGGATCCGACGGCACCGGCGAACGGGGCGGGTGACAAGCTGATGCGCAGGCCGTGGCGGCGCGCCGCGCGGCCGATGATGAGCCGCATCAGTATCAGCTGATCGGCGGCGGCGACCGGCGGTTGCGGCGGCAGCGAGATCTCGAACTGGTTGGCGCCATACTCGGGGTGGAATTGTTCGATCGCGACGCCGGCTCCCGTCGCCGACCCGATCACCTCCCGGATGAACGCTTCACGCTCCAGCACGCCGGCGAGGCCGTACGGGGCCCACACCGCCGACGGCAACCGGCCGCCGTCCGGCGCGACCAACAGGAATTCGATTTCGTGCCCGACGGCCGCCTCGATGCCGGCGTCGTCGAGCGCCGTTTCTATGCGCCGCAGCGTTCCCCGGCCGCACGTGGGGACCGGCGTGCCGTCCTGGGAGAAAAACGCGGCGGGCGCCCACGCCAGGCCGTCGCCCACGATGCGCAACGCGGACAGGTCGATCCGGAGCCGCTGGTCCCCCACCACGCCGACGTCGGCGGTGAAGGCGATGCCGGTCTGGTCGATGGCGAACGCGTGCCAGGAGGGGCTGGCGCCCAAGCCGGGATCGGCGAAGGTGTTCGTCTGGCGGATCGGAACGGCCTTGGCCAGGGTGAGCCCGGCGGAATTGACGACGGTGCCGATGACCGTGTCGACGCCCTCGCCCTCCAGCTGGGCAATCGCCGCGGCGGCAAGCGGTGTGCCGGTCATGGCAGTCATTCTGCAGCCTCGTGGTGGTGCGGTCGGGTAATCGTCCCGCGTGGCCGGTCAGTTCTGGCGGCCGACGAGTTCGTAGACGAAGCGATCGAGGAATCCGTCCACGGGGGCCCGACCGGCCGGCCGGATGACGAATTTCGTCAACCCGGCCTCCAGGTACGCGTCCAGTTGGCGGTGCAGCTGAGCCCACCCGGCGGCGATCAGCTCGCCGGGGTCGAGGTCCGGTCGGCGCTTGCGGACCGCCGCGGCCAATTCCGCGGGCAGCTCGCCCTCGGTGACGGCCAGCGAGATCCCGAAGTGGTCGGGTTCGATGTGCCGGCCGGCCCGCTCCGCGGCCCGTTCGATCGCCTCGCGCCCGGTCCTGGCCTCCGCCGGGGTGAGGAAGCTGCCCAGCCAGCCGTCGCCGAGCGCTCCGATACGCCGAAACGCGGCGGGCGCCGAGCCGCCCAACCAGATGTCCAGCGGCGGCACCGGTTTCGGGGCGATCGCCGCGCCGGTGACGGTGAAGTATTGGCCCGTGAACGTGGCCGAATCCCCTTCCAGGGCCGCGCGCAGCACCCGTAGCGACTCGTCGAAGACCGCCGCCCGCTGACCGTCGGGAACCACGAACACCTCGCGCTCGGCCGGTATCGCCGATCGCAAGCCGAACACCGGAAGGACCCGCTTCGGGGCGACGGCCGCCAGCGACGCGAGCTGCTTGGCCACCAGCACCGGATGCCGGCCCGGCAGCACCGCCACCGAGGTGCCCACCTTCAGCCGGCTCGTCCGGGCGAGCGCGTACGCCATCCCGACCGTGGGATCGACGGCCGGCGAGTACACCAGCTCGGAAAACCACAGCGAATCCACGCCGTTGGCCTCGAGGTGGTCGACGATGGCGGCCAGCTGATGTGGGGCGGTGTCCGCGCCCAGCCCGACGCCGAAGCGAACCTTCACCCGAGCCTCCTCCTGCGTGGTCTCACCCGTCGCGCAACGCCGCGGCGCCCCGTTTTGTGCCCGCGGCGCGCGTCATCGCCTGCTGCCCGGAGTTCGGAGGGCGCAAACGGCTATGCGCGGCTGGGAATGGTGAGCTTGCAGGCCTGGCCGATGTCGAGGGTCCGCAACACCCGGCCCATGCCCACCCACAGCGCGCAGGACAGCGCCAGGTCGGCCAGCAGCTCGTCGGAGAAGTGTTCGGCGCAGCGCGTCCAGAAGTCTTCGTCGTCGCGCAGGCCGGTGTGGTCGGTGGCGAAGCGGTCGGCGAACTCGGCCGCCAGCCGCTCCTGGTCGCTGTAGCCGGGCCAGGTGCGCCATTCGTGGACGTGGTCGTACAGCTCCTCGTCGACACCCGCGGCGGGTCCGTCCTCGTCGCGGGTGTTGACGCAGACGACGCATTCGTTGCGGTGAGCGATCACGGCGCGCGCCAATTCGCGCGTGCGTAACGGCAACCGGTTCTTGGTGTAGACCGCCTGGCTGAAGGCACCGAGCGCGCCGCCGATGTCCGGAGACTTCACAAACCAGCCGGCCAGGTCGTCGTCAGCAAATGTTCCGATTCGGCTCATGGCGTGATGGTACGCCCGCCTAAGGACCTGGGTCGCGGTTGTCGCGAAACGGGTGGAGCCACCGGCTAGCGAGCGGCCGGACCGATCGCCGCGGTTGGCGTTTCCTCATGCCAATCACGTTGGGCGAGAACCCGATGCGCCACACGTTCGAGCGCGGCCTGCACCGCGCGGCGGTCCGGGCGGCCCTCGAAGCCCGGCGAGCGGGCGAGCTTGTCCACGAGCCAGGCCACCAGCAGCGAGTGCACGTAGCCGACTTGCTGGGCCCCGGCCGGGGTGAGCGACAGTTGTTCGCCGTCGCTTCGCGCGTAACCGCCGGCGGCCAGGCGCGCGAAGGTGGGCTCGAGAACCTCGAACGGTATCCGGTGATAGTCGGCCATGTCGGTGAGACGGGCGGTCCCGTACATCTGCGTGTAGCGATTGATGCGCAGGACCCCCCACAGCCCGGCCACGTCGAGCCGGCAATCGGGCCGCATGGCGATGCTGCGCAACCGCATGCCGGTTTCGCCGCGCAACATCCGTGCGATCGCGTTCTCCAGCATCTGGTCCGGCGTCTCGGAGGTCGGCATGCCGAACGCGTCGCCGAGATCGACTGTGCTGGCGTGGATATCCCGCAGCGGGACCTCGCGCAGGAACAGCGCCAGGACGAAACCGACCACGGCCACCGGCGCCGCCCACAAGAAAACCTCGGTCAGCGAATCGGCGTAGGCCGCGACGATGGGCGCGGCCACATCGTGCGGCTGCCGGTGCAGGGCCCCGGGCGAGCTGACCGCGTCGGGCGGCGCGCCGCTGGCCGCCAGGGCCGGACCGATGCGGCGGTCGAGGAAGTTCACGAACAGCGAGCCGAATATCGCCGCCCCGAAAGAACTTCCGATGGTGCGAAAGAACGTCACACCCGACGTGGCGACGCCGAGGTCTTCGAAATTCGACGTGTTCTGCACGATCAGAACCAGCACCTGCATGGACAATCCGATCCCGGCGCCCAGGATGACCAGGTACAGCGACTGGATCAGGGCGGACGTCGACGGCTCCATGCGCGACATCAGCAAAAACGCCAGCGCCATCAGCGCGGTGCCGGTCACCGGGAAAACCTTGTAGCGGCCGGTGCGGCCGACCAGGGTTCCGCTGCCGGTCGAGGTGATCAGCATCCCGACCACCATGGGCAGCGTGCGCAGACCCGAGGTCGTCGCCGAGACCCCGTTGACGTACTGCATATAGGTCGGCAGGAACGTCAGCGCGCCCAGCATCGCAAAACCCACGACGAAGGACAGCACGCAGCACACGGCGAACACCGGACTGGCGAACAACCGGATGGGCAGGATCGGCTCGGCGGCGCGACGTTCCACCACCACGAAAACGCCCAGCGCCACCGCGGCGCCGACGAACAAGCCGATGATCGTCGGCGACCCCCACGCATACAGCGTCCCGCCCCAGCTGGTGGCGAGCGTCAGGCCCGCCGCGCCCAGGCCGACGAATACGATTCCGGAGTAGTCGATGATCGGCTTGGCGGACGCGCCCAGCGCTGGAATCGCCGCGGCGGCAACGAAAATGACGACCACGGAGATCGGCACGTTGACCCAGAACGCCCACCGCCAGGTCAGGTAATCGGTGAAGTAGCCGCCCAGCAACGGCCCGATCACCGTGGTGACGCCGAAGACCGCCCCGAGGATGCCCTGGTACCGGCCCCGCTCGCGCAGCGGGACGACCTCGCCGATCAGCGCGCTGGCGGTGACGGTGATGGCACCGCCGCCGATCCCTTGCAGCGCACGCGCTCCCACCAGCATGGCCATCGACTGGGACAGCCCACACAACGCCGATCCGACGACGAAGAAGACGATCGCCGCCTGGAACACCCGCTTGCGCCCGTAGGAGTCCCCGAGCTTGCCGGCCAGCGCGGTGACGACGGTCGATGCGAGCAGATAGCTGGTGACGACCCAGGACTGATGGCCGGCGTCGCCCAGGTTGGCGACGATCGTCGGCAGCGCGGTGGCGACGATGGTCTGGTCCAACGCCGCGAGCAGCATCCCCAGGACGATCGCGACGAAGATCAGGTTGCGCCGTTGCGGGCTGATCAGCTCGCCGCTGGGCGCGGAATTCGCCGCCGGGGTCGCCTGGGTCACCGCTGCTCTCGGGCTCGTCATGCCGGCCCGACGTTACCTACCTTGCCCGCCGCCCGCGTCAGCTGGGTGGCCGCGAGACGCACTGCGCCGAGTACAGCTCCACGCCCAGCTTGTCCATCAACTCCAGCTGCGTCTCGAGGTAGTCGATGTGCTTTTCCTCGTCGGCGACGATGTCCTCGAACAGGGTGGCGGTGGTGGAATCCTGCTTGTCCCGGCATAAGACGATGGCCGGCTTGAGGCGGTCCATCACCTCGTATTCGATGGCGAGGTCGGCCTCGAATTGCTCGCGCAAGGTCTGGCCGATGCGCAGCGAGAAGAGGCGCTGGTAGTTCGGCAACCCGTCGAGCAACAGGATGCGGTCGGTGATCGCCTCGGCGTGTCGCATCTCGTCGAAGGACTCCGCGCGGGTGTGCTCAGCTAACTCGGTGAAACCCCAGTTGTCCTGCATCTTGGAGTGCAGGAAGTATTGGTTGATCGCGGTGAGCTCGCTGGTCAACTGCTCGTTGAGCAGACGCAAAACTTCCGGATCCCCTTGCATTTTCACTCCTACGGTGTCTGCTGCTGGCATGTTCGGCCGCGATCCGTGCGCTGGGCTGGAGCGCACAAACCCGGCCTGTAGCAGCACTTTGCCACGGCCGCCGCAAATGTTCTAGCAAGGTTTGGCTGCACTCAGTGCGTTGTCGAGCTAGTCTAAGCACCCGGTTGTTAGGTTAGACTGCACTAAGCAGGTTAGGTTAGACTCCACTAATATGCGGCTTGTTCGTTTCGCACCTCCGGCCGGGGCCCCGAGTCCCCGGGAGGTCAGGCGCGGGAGCGGCATCGGGTCGCTCGAAGGACCCGTCGACGAAGGGGACGCCCACATGCGGGAGGTGCGCTGATGTACGTGTGCCTGTGCGTCGGGGCGACCAGCCAGACCGTGTGCGACGTCGTCGCGCAGGGCGCGTCGACCTCCAAGGAAATCGCCGCGGCATGCGGGGCGGGCGGTGACTGCGGTCGCTGCCGGCGCACCCTGCGCGCGATCCTCGCCGACGCGGCGAAGTTAGAGACAGCGCCGTCGGCCTGACGCCGGAACGCCGTTTCAGCCCTTGTTGAAATCAGCCAGCGCCGCGGCGTTGGCCTGCGCGCCCATGAGCTCGGCGAAGTGCGCGTGTTCCCGCGCGGTGGCCGCCGTGATCTCGGGGCGGACCGGCTCCATCATCGTGTGTTTGACGGCCATCAAGCTCGAGATCGGCCGGGAGGCAAGGATTTCGGCGTGGTGGCGGGCCTGCGGGAGCAGCTCGTCCGGTTGGCACACCCGCCAGACGAGGCCCATCCGCAGCGCCTCGTCGGCGTCGACCCATTCGGACGACATCAACAGCCACGCGGCGTTCTGCCGGCCCACCAGCTGCGGCAGCAGATAGGACGACGCCGCTTCCGGGGCTACGCCCAGGCTGGTGAACGGGCACTTCAACCGGGCCGTCGACGACATGAACGCCAGATCGGCATAGCCCAGAATCGTGGCGCCGATCCCCACGCCGACACCGTTCACCGCGCAGATCAGCGGCTTGGGAAAGGCGCTGAGCGCGTTGATGAGTCCGATGAAGCCATGCTTGCCCGGAGTGAAGCCGGGGTCGGTGATGCGCGCCTGCATCTCGCCCAGGTCGGTACCGGCGCTGAATCCGCGACCCGCTCCGGTCAGCAGGACCACGGCCACCTCGGGATCGTCGGCGGCGGCCAGCAGCGCCTCGGCGGTGGCGTCATAGAGGGCTTCGTTGAAGGCGTTGAGCGCCTCCGGGCGGTTCAGCGTGAGGGTGCGCACCCGCTTGTCGTCATCGATCTGCAGCGTCACCCCCGCAGCGTAGCGAGGCTAGCCGTTGCTGTAGACGCGGGTCGGAGCGATCAGCACCACGGCGCGCCCCTCGGAAGCCATCACCCGGTCGTACTCGTCCCAGTTGTCGTGGGTACCGCCCGCCGCAACGAACACATCGCGCAGCAGGACTCGCAACCGATCGGGATCGGTCAGCCACGGCTGGGTGTCGTCGGGGCCGACCAGCTCCGCGCGGCCCTCGACCGTCGCCCACTGCCACCCGTTACGGAAGGTGATGGCCAACTGCGGCCGGGCCCGCAGGTTGGCCAGTTTGACTCTTCCGTAGGTGGTAAACCCCAGCACCGGTTGACCATTCGCCGGGTGCGACAACAGGCCCACGTTGACCAGTGACGCCTGCACGGTCCCGTCAGCCCGGACGGTCGATACCACCGCCAATCCGTTCTCCGCCGCGGCCAATGCCACGGCGTCGCGCAGTGTCGTCATCTGGTGTCCTCAGTCCGTGAACGGCGTGCTGATGACGTAGCGGCTCGTCGGCACGGTGTCGATGTTCTCGTTGGCGCCAAAGGCCGTCGTGCTGGCCACCATTCGTCCTAACCGGTGTTGGAGATCGTTGTCGTCGGCGGCTCCGAAAAATGCCTGAAGATCGGTGATCGCCTCCGCGGGAAACAACTCCTCGACGATGCCGGCGATTCCCGGCGCGTCTTCGGTGAGCGCGCGCACCACCCAATTCTGGGTGTAGCCGAACGTCGACTGTGTCTCGATGGCTACCGGTGTATGGTCGCGTTGCCAACGGGTCAGCCACGTCGCCTGGTCCATGCCCGCGGGCCGGCGCAGCAACGCGATGTTGGCCAAACCCGGTGTGCGGGAACCGGACTCGACGACGGGCGCGCTCAGCGGGACCGATTCCGTCACCAGGTACGCGGCGAGCTGCTCACACTCCTTTGCCAGCAGCTCGAGCGCGGACGTCATCTGCTCGCCGTAGCACTGCTGGGTCCACATGCTCACCACCGCGGCGACCGGTGGGTCCAGCGTCGTGAGCGTCATCAACGACTGGCGCACGGCGTCGTCGCGGACGTTGACCGACAATCCGGGCACACCCAGCTCCAGCAGCGCATCGGCGACCGGCCCCCGCTGCCGGGCGCACCAATCGTCGTCGGAGTCGGCGCGCATGAGCACCGCGATTACCTTTTCCATAGGCCGAACCTACCGGTGCGGGCCCGCCGGATAGGCCTACTTCACCAGGCGCACCTGATGCTGGCTGCTGATCAGCTTCCCGATGAGCCCGGCCAGCTGACGGTAGGACTCGTCGCGCCCGCTCGACGAGCGGTAGACCAAGCCGATTCGCCGGCCCGGGCGCGGCGCCGCGAACTGCGCCAGGCCCAGGCGGCTTCTCGAGGCCTCGACGGGCACCGCGCTCTGCGGAATCAGCGTGACGCCCAACCCGCCCGTCACGCATTGCACCGCTGTCGCCAGTGAGGCCGCCCGTGTGTTGGCCAGCTCCGCCCGGACCCCGGCCTTGCGGCAGACATCCAGCGCCTGATCGCGCAGGCAGTGCCCCTCGTCCAGCAGGAGCAGCGGCAGGTCGGCCAGCGCCGTCGCCGGAACCCGGCGCTTGCCCGCCAGCGGATGGCCGGGGGGCAGGGCGAGGACGAAATCCTCGTCGTAGATGGGGATCGCGCTGACCCCGGCGCCCTCGGCGGGCAGGGCGATCAATGCCGCATCCAATGCCCCTTCGCGCAAGACCGCCAACAACCGCTCGGTCTGGTCTTCGGTCACCCGCAGGGCCAGCCCCGGAAGCTGCTCGGCCACGCCGGCCAGCACGGTCGGCAGCACGTAGGGCGCCACCGTGGGAATCAGGCCCAGCCTCATGCCGGCCCGCAACGGATCCGAGGCGCCCGCCGCCGCGGCGGTGAAGGCGTCGGTCGCCTCGACGACGGCCTGGGCGCGCGGCAACAGCTCCGTACCCTGGGGTGTCAAGAAGACACGCCGTGTCGAGCGCTCGACGAGACGGGTGCCCAGGCCCGCCTCCAGCGCCGAGAGTGCCTGCGACAACGTCGACTGGCTGACGCCGAGAGCCGTTGCGGCACCACTGAATTGATGCTTCTCGGCCACCGCCACGAAGGCGCGCAGGCCGGCGATCGTGGGCTGATAACTCTTATCGGTCATACCTATAAGTGTAGTGGGAAATATCACCTTTACTTCAACCAGGGTACGCGGCAACATGGTGGAAGAAAGCTAATCTTGAGTAAATCCAGATAAGGAGCGATATGCCTCTGCTGACCATCGGCGACCAGTTCCCCGCCTACGAGCTCACCGCGTTGATCGCCGGCGATCTGTCCAAGGTCGACGCCAAGCAGCCCGGCGACTACTTCACCACCATCACCAATGAGGACCACGCCGGCAAATGGCGCGTGGTGTTCTTCTGGCCGAAGGACTTCACCTTCGTGTGCCCGACCGAGATTGCCGCCTTCGGCAAGCTCAACGACGAATTCGCCGACCGCGACGCGCAGGTTCTGGGTGTGTCGATCGACAGCGAGTTCGTCCACTTCAATTGGCGCGCTCAGCACGAGGACCTCAAAAAGCTGCCCTTCCCGATGCTCTCGGACATCAAGCGGGAGCTGAGCCTGGCCACCGGCGTGCTCAACGCCGACGGCGTGGCCGACCGGGCGACCTTCCTCGTCGACCCCAACAACGAGATCCAGTTCGTCTCGGTCACCGCGGGTTCGGTGGGCCGCAACGTCGAGGAAGTGCTGCGCGTGCTGGACGCGCTGCAGTCCGACGAGCTGTGCGCGTGCAACTGGCGCAAGGGCGACCCGACGCTCGACGCCACCGAGCTGCTCAAGCAGTCGGCCTGATCCGGGGCTGATCCCGTAGGGTCTGAACAGGAGGCGAGATGAGCGTAGACAACCTCAAGGAAGCGCTGCCGGAGTACGCCAAGGACCTCAAGCTCAACCTGGGTTCGATCACCCGCACGACCGAGCTCAACGAGGAGCAGCTGTGGGGCACGCTGTTGGCGAGCGCCGCGGCGACCCGGAACACGCAGGTGCTCAGCGAGATTGGCGCGGAGGCGGCCGATATTCTGTCCGCCGAGGCGTACAACGCGGCGCTGGGAGCCGCATCGGTCATGGCCATGAACAATGTGTTCTACCGTGGCCGGGGCTTCCTCGACGGCAAGTACGACGACCTGCGCGCGGGATTGCGGATGAACATCATCGCCAATCCCGGTGTGGAAAAGGCGAACTTCGAGCTGTGGTGCTTCGCAGTGTCGTCGATCAACGGATGCCCGGATTGCGTGGCGGCCCACGAGCACACGCTGCGCGAGGCCGGTGTCAGCCGCGAAACCATCCAGGAGGCGCTGAAGGCCGCGGCGATCGTTTCCGGCGTGGCCCAAGCGATCGCCGCTTCCCAGACGCTGGCGACCGTCGGCTGATCGCGCCGTCGTGACCAGCGCCGTGTCCGGACCCGACTGGGTCCAGCACGCCATCTGGTGGCAGGTCTACCCGCTGGGGTTCGTGGGCGCGTTCCCCGTACCGCAGTCAAACGAGCCGCCGCAACCGCATCAACACCGGTTGCGGCGGCTCGTCGACTGGTTGGACCACGCCATCGAACTCGGGGCGTCCGGCATCGCGCTGGGCCCGATCTTCGCCTCGCGCACACACGGTTACGACACCACCGACCACTACCGCATCGATCCCCGGCTCGGCGACGACGCCGATTTCGACCACCTCGTCGCCGAGGCGCACCGACGTGGCCTGCGCGTCCTGCTCGACGGCGTGTTCAACCACGTCGGCGTGGATTTTCCGCGCCACCGCGAGGCGGCCGAGGACGACGCCGCCGCGCGCTGGTTCCGCGGACGTCCCGGGCGCTTTCACACGTTCGAAGGCCACGACGGGCTGATCACCCTCAACCACGACAACCCCGCCGTCGCCGACTACACCGTCGAGGTGATGGCGCACTGGTTGGGCCGCGGCGCCGACGGCTGGCGCCTCGACGCGGCTTACGCCGTGCCACAACACTTCTGGGCCTCGACCCTGCCCCGGGTGCGCGAGCGCTATCCGGACGCCTGGTTCGTCGGCGAACTCATCCACGGCGACTACGCCGCGGTCGTCGAGGCCGCCACCTTCGACTCGGCCACCCAATACGAGCTGTGGAAGGCGATCTGGAGCAGCCTCAACGACGGCAATTTCTTCGAGCTGGACTGGGCGCTGCAGCGCCACAACGACTTTCTGAGCCGCTTCCCGCCCCTGACCTTCATCGGCAATCACGACGTCACCCGCATCGCCAGCCAGCTGGACAACCCCGCGCACGTGGCCCACGCGCTGGTGCTGCTGCTCACCATCGGCGGGGTGCCGAGCGTCTACGCCGGCGACGAACTCGGGTTCCGCGGCGTCAAGGAAGAACGGTTCGGCGGCGACGACGCCGTGCGCCCCGAATTCGGCTCTCCCCCACTGCAACTGGATGACTTCGGCGTCCAGACCTGGGGGCTGCACCAGTACCTGGTCGGGCTGCGACGGCGCCACCCCTGGCTGCACGCGGCGTCCACCACCGCGTTACGGCTGGAAAACCGGCACTACGTCTACGAGGCGCGCAACGGCGACGACGCCTTGCTGGTGGTACTCAACATCGACGACGAACCGCTGCACGTGTCGCTGCCGGAGCTGGGCACGGGGCGCGCGCAGGTCATCGGCGGATCGGCGGCCCCGCCGCCGGAGGTCGTCGACGCAGTTACGGTCGAGCCGCACGGGTGGCGGATCCTAAGCTCGGTCTAGGGCCCGGTCAGCCGGTCCAGCGTCGGCTCGTCGTACCGGCCGCCGTAGTACTTGTCGAGCACCGCGACGAAGTCCTCGTCGTCCTCGGTGGCGTGGGCGAACAGGGTCATCGACGAGCACAGTTTGAGGTCGTCCGGCGAGCCGAAGATCTGCCCGATCGAGCGCCCCTGCACCGCGGTGACCAGTCGCGCGCACTCGCGCAACCGCGGCCCCAGCAGCTCATGACGCAGGTACGCCCGCGCCTCGTCCAGCGAGGAGATGCCGTAATGGACCGCGGTCGGGCTGCCGCCCAGGCCGCGCAGTTGGGGGAAGACGAACCACATCCAGTGGCTGCGCTTTCGTCCGGCCCGCAGCTCGTCGAGGACGTCGCCGTATACCGGCTCCTGCGCGTCCACGAAACGCTGGAGATCGAACGGGTCGCCTGCAGATGTCACCTGACTACGGTTGCACATTATGGAACTCGAAAGACGGAAGGCCGTTCGCCGACGAGTACCCAAAGTGCGCGATCTCGCCCCGCTCATGCAGTTCAAGCGGCCCGAGCTGAACGCGACCAAGCGGCGGCTCGACGCCGCCTACACCATCGAAGACCTGCGGCGCATCGCCAAGCGGCGCACCCCGAAGGCCGCGTTCGACTACACCGATGGCGCGGCCGAAGACGAGCTGTCCATCGAACGCGCCCGACAAGCCTTCCGCGACATCGAATTTCATCCGACGATCCTGCGCGACGTCTCCCAAGTGTCCGCGGGGTGGGATGTGCTAGGCCAGCCGGTCGTGCTGCCGTTCGGGATCGCGCCGACCGGATTCACCAGGCTGATGCACACCGAGGGCGAGATCGCGGGCGCGCAGGCGGCGGCCAGGGCGGGGATCCCGTTTTCGCTGTCCACGCTGGGTACCTGCGCGATCGAGGACCTCGTCACGGCCGTGCCCCGAGGCCGAAAGTGGTTTCAGCTCTACATGTGGCGGGACCGCGAACGCTCGATGGAGCTGGTCAGACGCGCCGCCGAGGCCGGCTTCGATACCCTGCTGGTCACCGTCGACGTCCCGGTCTCCGGCGCACGGCTGCGCGACAACCGCAACGGCATGACGATCCCGCCCACGCTGACGCTGCGCACCGTGTTGGACGCGGTGCCCCACCCGAAGTGGTGGTTCGACCTGTTGACCACCGAACCCCTGGCGTTCGCGTCGCTGGACCGCTGGCCCGGCACGGTCGCCGAATACCTGAGCACGATGTTCGATCCCAGCCTGACCTTCGATGACCTGGAGTGGATCAAGGAGCAGTGGCCGGGCAAGCTCGTCGTCAAAGGGATTCAGACGCTTGACGATGCCCGCGCGGTCGTCGACCGCGGTGTCGACGGGATCGTGTTGTCCAATCACGGTGGGCGCCAACTGGATCGGGCCCCGGTGCCGTTTCACCTGCTGCCGACAGTGGCGCGCGACCTGGGTCAGCACACCGAGATCCTGGTGGACACCGGCATCATGTCGGGCGCCGACATCGTCGCGGCGATCGCGCTGGGCGCCCGGTGCACGCTGGTCGGTCGGGCCTACCTCTACGGCCTGATGGCCGGCGGTGCGGCGGGGGTGAGCCGCGCGATCGACATCCTCGCCGAGGGCGTGATCCGCACGATGCGCCTGCTCGGCGTCACGTGCCTCGAGGAGCTATCGCCGCAGCACGTCACGCAGCTGCGGCGCCTGGGGCCCGTGCCGCCGGTGTGAGGCCGGCCGCACCCCCGCGATGGCCGGGACGCGCGGGAACAAACCGGCGCCCGGCTGGGTTAAGCGCATCAGACTCAACTTTTGGAGGATTTGATGGCTGAAGCCAAGTCGGTGCCGGTGCTGTTTGTCACCGACACCATCGTGCTGCCCGGAATGGTGGTGCCGATCGCGCTGGACGACGCGGCCCGCGCGGCGATCGACGCCGCCCAGGCCAGCGAGTCGGGACAGCTGCTGATCGCCCCCCGGCTCGAGGACCGGTATCCGTCGCACGGTGTGATCGCGAAGATCCTGCAGGTCGGGCGCATCGCCGGTGGCGGCACCGCCGCGGTGGTGCGCGGCGAGCGCAGGGCACAGATCGGGGCGGGCGCATCCGGCCCCGGGGCGGCGCTGTGGGTCGAGGTGACCGAGGTCCCCGAGGCCGAGGCGACCGACGAGGTCAAGGCGCTGACCGCGGAGTACAAGAAGCTGCTGCTGGCCATGCTGCAACGACGCGAGGCCTGGGAGATCATCGATTACGTCAACCGGCTGTCCGATCCGTCGGCGCTGGCCGACACCTCGGGGTACGCGTCCTACCTGAGCAACGCGCAGAAGCGCCAGCTGCTGGAGACGGTCGACGTCGCCGAGCGGCTGCGCGTGCTGATCGACTGGACCAGCGACCACCTCGCCGAGGTCGAGGTCAGCGACAAGATCGCCGAGGACGTGCGCGAGGGCATGGAGAAGACGCAGAAGGAGTTCCTGCTGCGTCAGCAGCTGGCCGCCATCCGCAAGGAGCTCGGTGAAGGTGAGCCCGACGGGTCCGATGATTATCGGGCCCGCGTCGAGGCCGCCGAGCTGCCCGAGAAGGTGCGCGAGGCCGCGCTGCGCGAGGTCGGCAAGCTGGAACGCTCCAGCGACCAGAGCCCGGAGAGTGGCTGGATTCGCACCTGGCTGGACACCGTGCTCGACCTGCCGTGGAACGTCAAGACCGAGGACTCCACCGACCTCAAGGCGGCGCGGGAAGTCCTGGACGCCGATCACCACGGGCTGGACGACGTCAAGGATCGCATCGTCGAATACCTGGCCGTCCGGGCGCGCCGCGCCCAACGCGGGCTGCAGGTCGTCGGCGGCCGCGGCTCCGGTGCGGTGATGGTGCTGGCCGGTCCCCCGGGCGTCGGCAAGACGTCGCTGGGCGAGAGCGTGGCCCGGGCGTTGGGCCGCAAGTTCGTGCGCGTCGCCCTGGGCGGTGTGCGCGACGAGGCCGAGATCCGCGGGCACCGGCGCACCTATGTCGGCGCGCTACCGGGCCGCATCGTGCGTGCGATCGGTGAGGCGGGATCGATGAATCCCGTTGTGCTGCTGGACGAAATCGACAAGGTCGGTTCCGACTACCGCGGCGACCCGAGCGCGGCGCTGCTCGAGGTGCTGGACCCGGCGCAGAACCACACCTTCCGGGATCACTACCTGGATCTGGACCTCGACCTGTCCGATGTGGTGTTTTTGGCGACGGCCAACGTGATCGAGAACATCCCGTCGGCCCTGCTGGACCGCATGGAGCTGGTGGCCATCGACGGCTACACCGAGGACGACAAGGTCGCCATCGCGCGGGACTACCTGCTGCCCCGGCAGCGGGACCGCGCGGCGCTGACCGAGGACGAGGTGGCGGTGAGCGACGCGGCGCTGCGCAAGATCGCCGCCGACTACACCCGCGAGCCCGGTGTGCGACAGTTCGAACGGCTGCTGGCCAAGGCGCTGCGCAAGGCGACCACCAAGCTGGTTGACGATCCGCGACCGATCACCATCGACGAGCCGGATCTGGTTGACTACCTGGGCCGTCCGCGGTTCATGCCGGAATCGGCCGAACGCACGGCGGTGCCCGGTGTGGCCACCGGCCTGGCCGTCACCGGCCTCGGTGGCGACGTGCTCTACATCGAGGCCGGCTCCACCGACGGTGACCCGGGCCTGCAACTGACGGGTCAACTGGGCGACGTGATGAAGGAGTCGGCGCAGATCGCGCTGTCCTACGTGCGCTCGCACGCCGCCGAGCTCGGTGTGGATCCCAAGACGCTGGACCGGCGCATCCACGTCCACGTGCCCGCGGGGGCGGTGCCCAAGGACGGCCCGTCGGCCGGTGTCACCATGGTGACCGCCCTGGTCTCGATGGCCACCGGACGCCAGGTCCGCTCCGACGTCGGCATGACCGGAGAGGTCACGCTGAACGGCCGGGTGCTGCCCATCGGCGGGGTGAAGCAAAAGCTGCTGGCCGCCCAACGTGCCGGGCTGTCAACGGTTTTCATTCCGCAGCGCAACGAGCCGGATCTCGATGACGTGCCCACCGAGGTGCTCGAGGCGCTGGACGTGCGGCCCATGACCGACGTCGCCGAGATCGTGGCCCAGGCGCTCGAACCGGCGGCCTCGGCCGCCACGGCCGCGGCCTGATCGGGGCGCCGGGCGTGACCCGGGGCTTTCCCCGCGGTCACGCCCGGCGTTGAATGAAGCCGTGACTCTCAAACGACAAGTGGTCCACCGTGTTCAACGCCTGCTGGTCAACCCGGTCGGCCGGCAGCTGCCGATGACCATGCTCGAGACCACGGGACGCAAGAGCGGGCAGCCGCGGCGCACCGCGGTGGGCGGGCGCGTGGTGGACAACCAGTTCTGGATGGTCTCCGAACACGGCGAGCACTCGGATTACATCCGCAATATCAAGGCCAATCCGGCTGTGCGGGTGCGCGTCGGCGGCACGTGGCGCAACGGCACCGCCCACCTCCTGCCCGACGACGATGCGGTGCAGCGCCTGGGCAACCTGCCGCGGCTGAACAGCGCGATGGTGCGCCTGATGGGCAGCGACCTGCTCACCGTCCGGGTCGATCTGGACTGACCCGCGGATGGCCTACGACGAAGACCTGGCCAACCGGGTCCGCGAACTTCTCGGAGGCCAGCCGGGCATCGACGAAAAGCGCATGTTCGGCGGCCTGGCGTTCCTGGTCAACGGCAACATGTCGGTGGCCGTCAGTGGCCAGGGTGGACTGTTGGTGCGGGTGCCGCGCGAGGACACCGACAAACTCGCCGGGCGCGCGCACGTCAGCCCCATGGTGATGGCCGGGCGGGAGGCCCGGGGCTGGCTGCGCGTCGAGCCCGCCGGCGTGCAAACCAAACGCCAGCTTCATAGTTGGGTCAAACGCGGGGTCGACCACGCGCGCAGCCTGCCGCCCAAATAGCGGGCGCGGTTTGCCGTGGCGGCGTGGGGGTACGCGGTGCGGTATGGACAAGCGGGTGCGACGACTGCTCGACGTGGCCGGCACGACCTACGCGGCGCAGGCGCGCATCACGCTGAGCGACAAGCCGATGCCGCTGTTCCAGCTTTTGGTGCTGTGCATGCTGGCCAGCAAGCCGATCGATGCGACCATCGCCACGGCCGCCGCGCGCGAACTCTTCAAGGCGGGCCTGCGGACCCCCGAGGCCGTGCTGGCCTCGGACCGGCAAACCATGATCGACGCCTTTGGGCGCGCGCACTACGTGCGTTACGACGAGAGCTCGGCCACCCGGCTCACCGATATGGCCGAACGACTTCGCGACGACTACTCCGGCGACATGCGCGAATTGGCCGATCGCAGCGGGCATGACGTGGCCGCGGCGAAACGGATGCTCAAGCAGTTCAAGGGAATCGGCGACACGGGCGCCGACATCTACCTGCGCGAGGTGCAGGACGTGTGGACCTGGGTGCGGCCGTATTTCGATGACCGCGCCACCGGGACCGCCAAGCGGTTTGGCCTGCCCGCCGAACCGAAGAAGCTGGGAAGCCTTGCGCCGCAGGCCAATGCGCGACTGGCCGCCGCGTTGGTCAGGGCGTCGTTGGACGCCGATGTGCGTCAGCGGGTGGCCGGCTGAGCCGCGGTGGCCATACGAATCGGTACCTCGGGGTGGTCGTACAACCACTGGATCAATGTGCTGTATCCGCCGGGAACGCCGTCGGCGCGCCGGCTCGCCCGCTACGTCGAGGCGTTCGACACCGTCGAACTGAACGCGAGTTTCTACCGGTGGCCCAAGCATTCGACGTTCGAGGGTTGGCGCGATCAGCTGCCGGACGGCTTCACCATGTCGGTCAAGGCGCATCGCGGCTTGACGCACTACCGCCGGCTGGCCTCCCCCGAACCGTGGATCGAACGATTCGAACGCTGCTGGCAGCTGCTGGGTGATCGCCACGGCGTGCTGCTGGTGCAGCTGCACCCCGAACAGCAGCGCGATGACGCGCGCCTGGATTCGTTCCTGCAACTCATGCCCACGTCGATCCGCGTCGCCGTCGAACTGCGGCACCCGTCGTGGAATGACCCCGCGGTGTTCGAGCTGCTGGAACGCCATCGCGCCGCGTATGTGGTGATGAGTGGGCTGGGGCTCGAGTGCATTCCCCGCGCGACGACCGATCTGGTGTACATCCGGATGCACGGGCCGGATCCCGAGGCGAACTACGCCGGTTCCTACACCGCCGACGATCTGCGCCGCTGGGCCGAGCGGCTCACCGCTTGGGACGGTGAAGGGAAAGACGTGTGGATGTATTTCAACAACGACCTGGGCGGGCACGCGGTCCGCAACGCTCTCGACCTGCGCGAGCTGTTGGGCTGAGCGCCCGCGAGTAGGCTGAAAATTCCACAGAACGGAGCCCCATCCATGGCCAACTCGACCAGCTTCGTCATCATCGGTGGCGGACTCGCGGCCGCTAAAGCCGTAGAAGCATTGCGCGACAACGATTTTGATGGGCACATCATTGTGTTCGCCGACGAGGAACATCTGCCCTACGAGCGGCCGCCGCTGTCGAAGGAGTATCTGGCCGGCAAAAAGTCGCTGACCGATTTCACCGTGCAGAACTCCGACTGGTACCGCGACCACAACGTCGACCTACGGCTCAACACGCGGGTGGCCTCCCTGGACGCCGCCGGCCACACCGTCGGGCTGCCCGACGGCACCACCGTCGGCTACGACAAGCTGTTGCTGGCCACGGGATCGGCCTCGCGCCGGCCCCCGATACCGGGGTCGGACTCCGCCGGTGTGCATTACCTACGCACCTACGAAGACGCCGTGGCATTGAACGACGTTCTGTCCGAAGGCGCTTCGCTCGCGATCGTGGGCGCCGGGTGGATCGGGCTGGAAGTGGCCGCGGGTGCGCGCCAGCGAGGTGTGAACGTCACCGTGGTGGAAACCGCCAGGCAGCCGCTGCTGGCCGCGCTGGGCGAGACCGTCGGCGAGGTGTTCGCCACCCTGCACCGCGAGCACGGCGTGGATCTTCGCCTCGAAACGCAGGTCGAGGAGATCACAACGGCCGACGGCTCGGCCACCGGCCTGCGGATGCGGGACGGATCGACGGTGGCCGCCGACGCCGTGCTGGTGGCCGTCGGCGCCAAGCCCAACGTCGAACTCGCCGAGCAGGCCGGGCTCTCCCTGGGCGACGGCGGGGTGCTCGTCGACGCCTCGTTGCGCACCAGCGATCCCGACATCTATGCGGTCGGCGACATCGCCGCCGCCGAACACCCGCTGTTGGGCACCCGCATCCGCACCGAGCACTGGGCCAACGCGCTCAAGCAGCCCGCCGTGGCGGTGGCCGGGATGCTGGGCACACCAGGCGAATACGCGGAGCTGCCCTATTTCTTCACCGATCAATACGACCTCGGGATGGAGTACGTCGGACACGCCCCCAGCTTCGAGCGGGTGGTGTTTCGCGGCGACGTCGCCGGTCGGGAGTTCGTCGCGTTCTGGCTCGACGGCGACCACCGGGTGCTGGCCGGAATGAACGTCAACATCTGGGATGTGCTCGACGACGTCAAAGCGCTGATCCGGTCGAAGGCCGCCGTCGACCCCGACAAGCTGGCCGACCCGCGCTCACCCCTGGGCGAGCTGCTCGGCTGAGCCATCCTCGGCGGTGGTCCCGGCGCCCGGGCCGTCGGGGCTGTGCGGGACCGGCGCCCAGGCCCCGTCGATAACGTCGGGTGGGAACTGCGCCTGCAGGCGTTCGCGTTCGGTGCGGCGGCGTTTGATCCGCAGCCGTGCGTCGCCCGGCATCGTGACCAGTTCATTGCACGTCAGGTAGTACATGTCGTCGACGGCGTCGATCAGGTCCGCCTCGACGCGCAGAGATCCCAACGCGCGCAACGTCATCCGCAGCTCGTGCGTGAACCGCATCGTGGTGTCGTGGGCCAGCTCCCGCGAACCGCGCGCGTTGGCGGTGAGCCGCTCGGCCAATGTGGCGGGCGTGGGCTCGGGGGGTGCGGCCGCCGCCGCGGCGGTCAGCAACATCGTCGGGTCGTCGGCGAAGGTCGTGCTGGCCAGTTCGGCCTCGCCCGGACCGCGGTGCCCGATGCGTGCGACGACCGCGTCCAGGGTGGCAGCGGTCTTGGGCGACAGCGCACGAATGCTCGCGAGGTTGCCCTCGGCGGCCAGCGCGCGCAACGGCGGGTCGGCCCGCAGCGCCGACGCCAGCTCGGCGGTCTCCGCCGCGACGAGTCCGCTGTCGGTGATCATGCTGATCCCGGGCACGCTGTGCCCCGCCTGGCTGCGCGGCAGCGCCGCGGCGGTGACGCCGGTGTCGATCAACCAGAGCGCGTTGAGGATCCAGCCCTGGTGGATGCGGTCGCGCAACAGCCGCAGCCGCACTTCCAGGGCCGCTTCGGGCAGCAACGCCAGTTGGGCGGCATCGAGGTGCTCGGCTTCCGCGGCGGCGCAATACGCCCGGGTGTCGGCCCGCAGGTGACGCAGGAGCGCGACCGACCGCCCCGCGGCGACGGCCTTGGCGACCGAGCCGAGCGCCCCGGCCGTCCAGGCCGGCTCGCCGAACGGCAGCGGATCGCCGACCTGGGGCTGGCCGACGAGGGCGTTGCGGGCGACGGCGTCCTCGTCCCAACCGGGCAGCTGGCTGGCCGCGACCATGTTGACCGACACGCCGACGTAGGCGCGGTGGCCGAACACCGCGATGGCCCTGCTGCCCCATTCGGCATCGGCGACGCCGCCGAGGGCGAGCGCCTGTCCCAACACCCGGCTCGCGGTGCGCAGCCCGCTCAATTGGACGTCCAGCGTGATCGGGGTGAGCGGTCCGGGCAGCGCCTCGGCCAGTGCGGCGCCGCTGAAAACCGGGAACCGCGAATCGATCTGGTCGTCGAATTCGCCCTCCATGCCTTCCGGCGCGGCGGTGCGCACGTCGTCACCGGCCGGTCGCCGAGATTGCGGCAGCACCTCGACGGGCAGCGCGAGCCGTCCGCCCTGGTTGATCGCGCCGGCGGTGTCCAGCCGGCGCCCGACGAGTCCCCGCGCGGTGTCGGCGACGGCGTCCAGCGCGTGCCAGCCGTATGAGAACATCCAGTCCTCTTGTGCCGCAGCGACATCGAACTCCGGCGTCAGCTGGGCCCAATTGCGCACCCGATGCGGCCGGATGCGCGGGTCGGCGGCTCGCAATACGCGCCAGGCGGTGACCATGTTGACGGTGTCCGGGCTGGCGAGGTCCACCACACCGGTGCGGTCGGTGTCCATCGCCAGGACCAAAAAGCGCATCAGGTCGTCGAGGTGCAGCACGCGCATGGGCTGCGCGGACACCTTGCTGCGCAACAGCGTGGCCACGGTGCGGCACACCATCCAGTCGAGCTGGCGCCCGACCGGTGGCGCGATCCGGATGACCGCGGTGGGTCCCCAGCTCGAGGACACCAGGTCCTCGGCCGGCCGATACAACTCGGGCCGTCCCGCGGCCTGCGACACGAACACCAGGCGGGAGCCGGCGCGCGCGGCCGCATCGGTGACCCGCGCCAGCCCGTCCATGCCGGCGCTGCCGGGCGCGGTGGGGTCGATGGGTGCCAGGTGGATGACCGCGTCGGCCTCGTCGGTGAGCTCCCGCAAGACGCGGTCGCGCAGCGATGCGCAAACAAATTCGACGTTGCGGTCGAGGCAGGGATGCGGGAGCTCAGCAATGCCGGTGACCGTGTGCCCGGCAGCGATGAGCTGCCCAGCGACCAGGCGCCCGACTGCGCCGGTGGCGTCGGTAACCAGGATGTGCACCTGGGCTCACCTCCCCCAACCCTCAGCACTCAACAATAGGCAAGTCGGCATAGGCTACGCGACCGTTACCCAGGATCGGCGCCGCTGACCTGGCGCCATACGGGTGACGGGGCTACCGCAGAGTCGCGCTGCCGTCCGCGGCGACGGCGACCTTGGCGCCACCGAGATCTTCACGCACCGAGGCCTGCACCGCGTCGGCGTCGGTGACCACGGCCAGCGCGCGCGACCCGTCGGGGGTGCGCACCGCCAGAAAGGCCTTTTCCGGCCGTCCCTCGCGGTCATACGGCGTCGTCCACGCCTCGAGGGTGCCCACGCCTTCCCATTCCACCACCGCGTCGGTCGTCGGCTCCGCGTCGACCTCTGGTTGCGTGTCCTCCCAACGGAATTCGGCCGGCGGTTCGGTGCCGTAGACACCGAAGCTGTGTTTGGTCAGGTAGCCGCCGTTGGCGGTGATCAGACCGCGCCGGCCCGGATTGGCCACCAGCAACTCCGCCATGGTGGCTATCGAATGCATCACGTAGTTGCTCCACGGGCCGCCGGCGAACGTCAGTCCGCCGGTCACGGTCAGCGGGCGGGCGGGGTCGTCGACGCTCAGCCCGAGTTCGGCCGCCGCGACTTGCACCGCGGAGGGAAAGCACGAGTACAGGTCGACGTAATCGATGTCGTCGATGCCCAGGCCGGCCAGCTCGAGCGTCCGCGCGCCGGCGATCCGGATGGCCGTGGACCGGTGCAGTTCGTGGCGCTCGGCGATGGACGGCGTGTCGTGCGCGTCGGTGCCCGCGTGCGGGTACACCCAGCGTTCGGCGGGGATCTTCAGCCTCCTGGCCTGCTCGACCGAGGTCAGAACGAGCGCCGCGCCCTGGTCGACCATGTTGTTGGAGTTCATCAACTTGGTGTAGGGCCAGCTGATCATCCGGTTCCGCGGGCCCACCCGGCGGATGTCGTCGGCACTGGACGGCGTGCGGATCCACGCGTGCGGGTTGTCCACCGCCACCGCGTTGAACCGCGCCCACAGCTCCCCGATCCGCCGGAGGTGATCGTCGATCGACTCGCCGCGCGCCACCCGCAGCGCCTGCTCGAACAAGGGGTAGACGTAGGCCGGGCGGTCCAGGGAAATCCTGATCTCGGCGTCGCCGGCCATCGGGACGTCGTCGCCGCTCACCTCGGCCATCGGGACCGAGCGGTCCTGTTCGGTCCACACCAGCTTGCCGCCCTGGGCCCGCAGACCGCGCCTGGTGCGCCAGGTTTCGGCGCCGGCCAGCAGCACGACGCCAGCGCGGCCGCCCTGGATGTCCAGGCAGGCCTGGTTGAGCAGCGATTGCGGCACATTGCCGCCGACCGGGCTGTACAGCGTGGTGAAATCCGAGGCGCCGATGCGCTGGCCCAATAACAGCCCGGGATCGCGATACTGGGCCGACAGGATGTTGACCACCCGGATCGAGTCGACCGCCTCGATCACCGCGGCGTCGGCGGCCCGCTCGACCGCGGCGACCATCAGGTCCATCGGTTCGACGGACCGCGTGGCCGGATCGATCTCGTTGCGGTGGTTGACCTGGCCATAGCCGATCAAAACCGGGGTCCTGGGGTCAGCGGTCATGCGTCGAACCTATCGGACCCCCGGCGTGCGGCTCGCCGCACAGTGGGGCGCGAGGGCGCGGCCGGCCGCACATTCGGGCGATCGCGGGGCGGCTCAGGCGTCGGCGGCCGGGCCGAACAGCACGCGGTCGTCGATCAGCCGCTGGATGTCGGTGGTGTTCATTCCCAGCACGTTTCGGCAGATCTCGACGGTGTCCTGCCCGGGCTGAGGCGCCGGGGCCCGCCGGGCCGACGGAATGTGGCGGTAGGGCGCCGGTCCCGTCTCGGCGGGCAGCGGGTTCTCGATCAGCGGATGAGCCATGGCGCTGTAGACGTTTCGCGCGATCAGCTGAGGGTCCTCGAGTATGTCGGGCGGACGGTTCATCGGCCCGGCCGGAACACCCGCCGACTGCAGCAGTTCGGCGGCCCGCAGCGGGGTGCGGGTGCGGGTCCACGCCGAGACCCGTTCCACCAATTCGTCCCGATTGTCCAGCCGCGCTTCGCCGGTGGCGAAGCGCGGGTCGTCCGCCCATTCGGGATGGTCGAAAACCGAAGCGGCGCGCCGCCATTCGTCGTCCGTTCGGATCGAGATGACGCACCATTCGTCGTCACCGGCGCAGGGATAGACCGCGTGCAGGCTGGTGTCCTGGCGGATCCGGTCGATGCCCGCGGCCAGCGCGGCTTGCGTGACATACAGGGTGTCGAGCTGGTTGACCACGACTTCGGCCTGCGAGATGTGGACGTGGGCTCCGTTGCCCGTCCGGTCGCGGTGGATCAGCGCGGCCAGCGCGGCGATCGCGGTGACCCGGCCGACCACGTGGTCGGGGAACACCGTCGTCGCGTCGTAAAACGCGTGCCGCGCCGCCTCGGTCCCCTCCCCCGGGCCGTCGCTTGTCCAGAGCCGGGTGACGCCGGTCGTGGCCCGCACGAGCGGGCCGTACCCCAGCCGCGCGCTCCACGGCCCCGTGTCGCCGAACGCGCTGCTCTCGGCGAGCACGATCCGCGGGTTGAGGGCGCGCAGCTCGTCGTAGGAAAACCCCAGTGCGGTAAGGGTTCCCGGCTTGAAGTTGGCGAAGACCGCGTCGGCCTCGGCGACGAGCCGGCCGAAGATCTTCTTGCCCTCGGCGCTGCGCAGGTCCAGCCCCAAACCGCGGTTGTTGCGGTGCGTCCAGGCGAAGGACTCGCTCATGGCCTCGCCGACGCGGGCCTGCCGCAATCCGTCGGGGTAATCGGCGCTCTCGATTTTGATCACGTCGGCGCCCAGGTCACCGAACAGCCGGCTCAGCTCACCGCCGGCGACGATGATGCCCAGATCCAAAATCCGCAGTCCCGCAAAGGGATAGTCGCCGAGACGGCCCGACGCCGACGGCACCACCGACGGATTGCCGCGCCAGTACGGTTCGTCGTGGCCCGCGGCGGGCACCGGCGTGCGGAAACCCGCGCGCCGGCCGTCGACCACGAAATACCCGGTCGGCACGGCGGTCCGCACGCCCGGGGCGAGCTCGGCCTCGGTGATCGCGCCGACCGCCTGGAAGTGATCCGAACCCAGAATCCGCGCCGGCGTCAGCACCGCGGCGATGGGCACCCCGTGCGCCTGTCCGGCGGCCACCAGATCCTTCATGCTCTGTCCGGCGAAGAGCTTCTCCAGCAGCTCGCTGATCTGCGGCCACACCGCGAATCGCGCGCCGATCACGTCGTATTTGGGATCTTGGAAGTCTTCCGGCTCCCCCAGCCAGCGCCGCAGGCCGCGCCACTGCCGGGGCGCCATCACGCACAGCCGGACGTAGCCGTCCCGGCAGGGGTAGATCGGGTAGGCGTCCTGGTTCTTCGGACGGCCCCGCCACCGCCCGGTGCGCCGGACGCCGGCGGCGGCCTGCCCGTGCGCGCCGAAGGCCGGGTCGAGGGCCATGACGACCGCGTCGAACCACGAGAAGTCGATGTAATCGCCGGTGCCGCAACGCAATCGGTTGTAGTACGCCGCGAGCGCGGCCCACGCCGCCTGGACGGCCGCGGTGGCCGACGCGATGCCGTCCGGCGGCAGCACCGGGGTGCCGGTGGTGGGGCCGGACCGCGACAGCGCGCCGCACATCGCGTACAGCACCGGATCCGTGGCGCGCCACGAGGACCGCGGGCCGGTCGCGCCGAAGTCGGTGATCGACAGCACCACCAGGTGCGGGTAGCGGGCGGCGAGCTCCTCGCCGGAGGTTCCGAACATGGCGCCGCGCTCGTCGGCGCCGGTGTCCACGACGATGTCGGCGTCGGCGGCCAAATCGAGGAAGCGGGCGCAGTCCTCGTCGTCGAACGGGTCGAGCACCGCGCTGCGCTTGTTGGCGTTGTGCACGGCGAACGGGATGCTGGCGCCGCGCAGCGTCGGCAGCGCGTCACGCGCCAGGCAGCCGCCCGGCGGTTCCACCTTCAACACGTCGGCGCCCAGATCGGCGAACAGACGGGTCACCACGTCGGCGACCCCGCCCGACAAGTCGAGGACTCGCACGGCATCGAGCAACCCGTCGACCATCTGCACACCGTACCTGCCTGGTCAGGGCGCTGCACGGCGGGCGCTCGCCCGCCTGACGGGGCGAGCATGCGGCCAAAATGCCGGGTGGGCAAGCGGATTCGGCGCTCATCCCCTCGGGTCGGCCCGAACGGCCACTCGGGGACTCGCGTGGGCTATCCTCACAGGCCGACCGCGACCCGTCGTCCGATGGAGGCACCCACTATGACCGCGCACTTGAGCTACGTCGAGGCCGTGGTGGTCGGCGCGTTCCAGGGCGTCACCGAGCTGTTCCCGGTCTCGAGCCTGGGGCACGCGGTGTTGGTGCCGGCACTCGTCGGCGGGCGGTGGGCGCAGGACCTCAGCGTCTCGGCCCCCCACTCGCCCTACCTCGCCTTCATCGTCGGCCTTCACGTCGCCACCGCCGCCGCCCTGCTGCTGTTCTTCTGGCGCGACTGGCTGCGCATCCTGTCGGGGTTCTTCTCGTCGCTGCGGTATCGCCGCATTCAGACGCCCGACGAGCGGCTGGCGTGGCTGATCGTGGTGGGCACCATCCCGGTGGGCCTGGCCGGCCTGGCGCTCGAGCAGCTTTTTCGGACGACGCTCGGCAAACCGATCCCGGCGGCGACGTTCCTGTTGCTCAACGGCATCGCCCTGTACGTGGGCGAGGTGCTGCGCCGCCGCATCGCGCCCGCGCCCGCGCCGGGACAGCCGGCACCGTCCGATGCGGAGCTCGAACACGGCGACGAGGCCTCGGATCAGCGGCTGGCCCAGCTCCCGCTGCCGCGCGGCCTGGTGATCGGGGCCGCGCAGATCCTGGCCCTGTTCCCCGGTATCAGCCGGTCGGGGATCACGATCGTCGCCGGCCTGTGGCGCGGCCTGTCGCACGAGGACGCCGCGCGCTTCTCCTTCCTGCTCGCGACGCCGATCATCCTGGCCGCCGGGGTGTACAAGATCCCGGAGCTCTTCGGGCCGCTGGGCGCCGGCATCGGCGGCCAGGTGCTGGCGGGCAGCGTCGCCTCGTTCGTCTGCGCCTACCTGGCCGTGCGCTTCCTCACCCGCTATTTCCAGACCCGGACGCTGACCCCGTTCGCGATCTACTGTGCGCTGGCCGGCGCCGCCAGCCTGGTGTGGCTGGCCGTGCGCTGAACCTCGCCCGGTCCGACCGGCTGTTGCGCGGCCGGACTTCGAGTGCTGTGCTTACCGGATTGTCTAGTTGACACCCGTCAAGAATCTGGAAGGCACCGAACATGGCAGACACGGGTTCCCTCGGCCTCAAGGCCGTCCGCGGAAAAGTTCGCGACAAGGTGGTAGTCATCACCGGCGGAGCGCGGGGAATCGGGCTGGCCACCGCGACCGCGCTGCATAACCTGGGCGCCAAGGTCGCCATCGGCGACATCGACGAGGTGCGGGTGAAGGAGTCGGGCGCCGACCTGGGCCTCGACGTGTACGGAAAACTCGACGTCACCGACCCGCAGTCGTTCGCCGATTTCCTCGACCAGGTCGAACGCCGGCTCGGCCCGATCGACGTGCTGATCAACAACGCCGGCATCATGCCGGTCGGCCGCATCGTCGACGAACCGGACGCGGTCACCCGGCGGATTCTGGACATCAACGTCTACGGCGTGATCCTGGGCAGCAAGCTGGCGGCCCAGCGCATGGTGCCCCGCGGCACAGGCCACGTCATCAACGTCGCCTCGCTGGCCGGGGAGCTCTACATCGTCGGGCTGGCGACCTACTGCGCCAGCAAGCATGCGGTGGTCGCGTTCACCGACTCGGCGCGGCTGGAGTACCGCTCGGCCGGGGTGAAGTTCTCCGCGGTGTTGCCGACGTTCGTCAACACCGAGCTCACCGCGGGCACCAAGGGGGCCAAGGGGTTCCGCAACGCCGAGCCCGCCGAGATCGCCGACGCCATCGTCAAGCTGGTGGCCCACCCCAAGCCGCGGGTGCGGATCACCAAGGCCGCGGGGGCGATGGTGGTGTCCCAGAAATTCTGGCCGCGCCGCATCGCCGAGGGCCTCAACCGGATGCTCGGCGGCGATCACGTCTTCACCGACGACGTCGACGTCGAAAAGCGGCAGGCGTACGAAGCCCGCGCCCGCGGCGAGGAGTAGCGGGAGGGATCGGTGGGAACAATCGGTGAGATGACCCACGCAACCGCGCTCTCCGACGACGAACTCGCGCTGATCGACAAGTACTGGCGTGCCGCCAATTATCTGTCGGTCGGGCAGATCTACCTGCTGGACAACCCGCTGCTCACCGAGCCGCTGACCATCGATCACGTCAAACCGCGGTTGCTGGGTCACTGGGGCACCACCCCCGGGCTCAATCTCGTCTACGCGCACCTGAACCGGGTCATCCGCCACCGCGACGCCGACGTCATCTACGTGACCGGGCCGGGGCACGGCGGACCGGGGCTGGTCGCCAACGCCTACCTCGAAGGCACCTACAGCGAGGTCTACACGGGCATAGAGGAGGACACCGAGGGCCTGCGCAAGCTGTTCCGGCAGTTCTCCTTCCCCGGCGGGATCCCCAGCCACGTCGCCGCCCAGACGCCGGGATCCATCCACGAGGGCGGCGAGCTCGGCTACGCGCTGGTGCACGCCTACGGCGCCGCCCTGGACAACCCGTATCTGGTGGTGGCCTGCGTCGTCGGTGACGGCGAGGCCGAAACCGGGCCGCTGGCCGCCAGCTGGCACTCCAACAAGTTCCTCAACCCCGTCACCGACGGCGCCGTGCTGCCGATCCTGGCGCTCAACGGCTACAAGATCGCCAACCCGACGGTGCTGGCCCGCATCCCGCACGCCGAACTGGAATCGCTGCTGCGCGGCTACGGGTACCGCCCGATCACGGTCGCCGGTGACGACCCGGCCGATGTGCATCGGCAACTTGCCGCCGCCCTCGACGACGCCTTCGACGACATCGCCGCCATCCAGGGTGCGGCCCGCGGCGGCAACGGGGTCGAGCGGCCCGTGTGGCCGATGATCGTGCTGCGTACCCCTAAGGGCTGGACCGGGCCAAAGATGGTGGACGGCAAGAAGGTTGAGGGCACCTGGCGCTCGCACCAGGTGCCGCTGGCCGCGACGCGCGACAACCCCGAACACCGTGCCCAGCTCGAAGAGTGGCTGCGCAGCTATGGGCCCGGGGAGCTTTTCGACGAAAACGGCCGGCTGCGGCCGGAGCTGCGGGCGCTGGCGCCCAGCGGGGATCGCCGGATGAGCGCCAACCCCCACGCCAACGGCGGGGTGTTGCTGCACGACCTCGACCTGCCCGACTTCCACGACTACGCCGTCGCCGTCGAGCGACCGGCGGCCGTCACGCACGAGGCGACCCGGGTGCTGGGCGGGTTCCTGCGCGACGTGATCGCCCGCAACAAGGACCGATTCCGGCTCATGGGGCCCGACGAGACGGCCTCCAACCGGCTCGACGCCGTCTACGGATCGACCGACAAGGTGTGGCTGTCCGAGATCGAGCCCGACGACGAGCACCTGGCGCCCGACGGCCGCGTCATGGAGGTGCTGTCCGAGCACCTGTGCCAGGGCTGGCTGGAAGGCTACCTGCTGACGGGGCGGCACGGCCTGTTCAACTGCTACGAGGCGTTCGTGCACATCGTCGACTCGATGCTGAACCAGCACGCGAAATGGCTTGCCACCAGCCGGGAATTGCCGTGGCGGCGGCCGATCGCGTCGCTGAACTACCTGCTGAGCTCGCACGTGTGGCGCCAAGACCACAACGGGGCGTCCCACCAGGACCCGGGGTTCATCGACCTCGTCGCCAACAAGCGACCCGAGCTCACGCGGGTGTACCTGCCGCCGGACGGCAACACGCTGCTGTCGGTGGCCGATCACTGCCTGCGCAGCCGCGACTACATCAACGTCATCGTCGCCGGCAAGCAGCCCGCGCTGGCCTATCTCGACATGGATGAGGCCATCGCGCACTGCACCCGCGGCCTGGGCATCTGGGAGTGGGCGAGCACCGCCCAATCTGTGGGCGACGACCCCGACGTGGTGCTGGCGTGCGCCGGGGACATCCCGACGCTCGAGACGCTGGCCGCCGCCGACATCCTGCGTTCCGAGCTGCCGGAGCTGGCCGTCCGGGTGGTCAACGTCGTCGACCTGATGCGGCTGCAGCCCGACACCGAGCACCCGCATGGCCTGCCGGACCGCGAATTCGACGCGTTGTTCACCCCGGACAGGCCGGTGATCTTCGCCTACCACGGCTATCCGTGGCTGATCCACCGGCTGACCTACAGCCGCACCAACCACGCGCATATGCACGTGCGCGGCTTCAAGGAACGCGGCACCACGACGACGCCCTTCGACATGGTGATGCTCAACGATTTGGACCGCTTCCATCTGGTCATGGATGTCATCGACCGGGTCGACGGATTGGCCAGCCGCGCCGCCATGCTGCGGCAGCGCATGGTCGACGCCCGCCTGGCCGCGCGGATGTACACCCGCGAGCACGGGGAGGACGACCCGAAGATTTCGGGGTGGACCTGGGAGCCGAGTGACTGAGATTCGCGTGACGGCAATCGCATTGGCCCGTCGCGCCGTGGGCCGCCGGTAGACTGGCCGGATGCATGAGGCCGGCACAGTCGACGTTCACCCTGTGGCGTCCGAGCTTTCGGCGCTGCACCGGTTCCGCATCCACCTGGACATCGCCGTCGTCGTGGTGGTTCTGGTCCTGACGGATTTGATCGCGCATTTCACCACGCCGTGGGCGAGCGTCGGCACGGTCCCGGCCGCCGCCGTCGGGCTGGTCATCTTGATGCGGTGCCGCGGTTTGGGCTGGGCGGATCTCGGCCTCGGCCGCGAGCACTGGAAGCCGGGACTGGGCTATGCGCTGGCGGCCGTGGCGGTGGTGGCCTCGGTGATCGCGGTCGGCGTGCTGCTGCCGGCGACCCGGCCGATGTTCCTGAACAACCGCTACGCCACGATCTCGGGCGCGATGGTCGCCTCGATGGTCATCATCCCGCTGCAGACCGTCATCCCCGAAGAGCTGGCGTTTCGGGGCGTCCTGCACGGCGCGCTCAACCGGGCGTGGGGTTTTCGCGGGGTCGCGCTGGCGGGCTCGCTGCTGTTCGGGCTGTGGCACGTGGCCACGTCGTTCGGACTGACCAGCAGCAACGTGGGCTTCACCCGGCTGTTCGGCGGCGGGATCGTGGGAATGCTGACGGGGGTGGCCGGCGCCGTGGTGGCGACGGGAGCCGCGGGGTTCGTCTTCAGCTGGCTGCGCCGGCGCAGCGGCAGCCTGATCGCGCCGATCGCCTTGCACTGGTCCCTGAATGGGCTCGGTGCGCTCGCCGCCGCGTTCGTGTGGCACCTGTCCACCTGAGAACGGTCACACCAGCAGCACCGCCGCGCCCGCGATGCGCCCGGCGCTCAGATCCGTCAACGCCCGATCGGCTTGTCCGAGAGGATATTCGGGCGTGGTCACCTCGATGTGGTGCTCGCCCGCGAAATCGAGGAAGGCCCGCGCGTCGGCCCGGGTGTTGGAGGTGACCGACCGGACCTGGCGTTCCTGAAACAGGTGACGCTGGTAGTTCAACGCCGGGATATCCGACAGGTGGATCCCGGCGATCGCCAGCGTGCCACCGCGATCCAGCGCCTGCAGCGCGGGCAGCACCAGATCACCGACCGGGGCGAACAGGATCGCGGCGTCCAGCGGCGCCGGGGGCGGATCCGCCGCGTCCTGCGCGGAGGCGGCGCCGAGTTCCAACGCCAGCTCGCGGGCCCGGGCTCCGCGCGTCATTACGTGCACCTCTGCGCCCTGCGCGAGGGCGACCTGCGCGGTGATGTGCGCGCTGCCGCCGAAACCGTAGAGGCCTAGCCGTCCGCCGGGCGGCAGCTCGGCGCGAAGCAGCGAGCGGTAACCGATGATGCCCGCGCACAACAACGGGGCGAGTTCGCTGTCGCTGTACCCGCCGGGCAGGGGGTGCGCGAAAGCGGCCGGGACGGTGGCGAATTCGGCGTAGCCGCCGTCGGCGTCCCAGCCGGTGTAGCGGGATTTCGGGCACAGGTTCTCGTCGCCGCGGCGGCAGTACTTGCACACGCCACAGGTGTGGCGCAGCCAGGCGATACCCACCCGGTCCCCCACCCGGAACTTGTCGCCGGCCTCGGCGCCTAGTTCGACGACCTCCCCCACCACCTCGTGCCCGGGCGTGACCCGTTCGCGGTGGACGGGAAGGTCGCCTTCGGTGACGTGCAGGTCGGTCCGGCACACCCCGCACGCGCGCACGGCCACCAGCAGTTCGGACGGGCCCGGCCGCGGCACCTCGGTGGTGACCTGCTCGAGCGGGCCGGTATCCATCGGCCCGGGTCGACGAACGCGCCAGGCGCGCATTGCCGTGGTGGTCACCGGTGATGCCATCGCTCCATCATGCCGCTAACCACCACGGCCGCAACGGGTTCGGCCTGCTAGGTCCTGCGTACCATGCCGACGATCCAGAGCAGGAGCAACGAGCCGAGCAGGGCGGTGAAGAAGGTGAAGAAGTAGCCGCCGCTGGCGGTGTCGACGAAGAAGCTCAGGATGAAACCGCCGACCAGCGCGCCCACGATGCCGATCACGATGTCCATCAGGATCCCGGCTCCGCTACCGCGGATGATCTTGCTGGCGATCGCACCGGCGATACCACCGATGATGATGTAACCGATCCAGCCGACGCTGGTGAGCGTGCTTGATCGAGCGAGGAATTCCGTAGCTGCCATGATGTCCATTGCGGGTCTCCTTGCAATCGCTGGCAAAGCCCAGCGCTTTGCTGGGCCGTCACTTCGGTATACCCAGTTTGGGTCACGAAACGAGTGCCGAATCGGAGACGGTTGACCAACCGATTTTCCGTCGGCCTATGTCAGGCCGAGCGAGTTTGCTGCGGTGCCGGCGCGGGGGTGGGGCTGACCTCCACGGCCGGCGCCTGGCCCGGGACCGGTGCCGGTGCCCCCGGAGCCGCCGGCGCTGCGGGAGCCCCCGGTGCGGGTGCCGGCGGGGGCGCCCCAGGAACCGCCGGTGCCGGCGCGGGCGCACCCGGAGCCGGCGGGGCTCCCGGAGCCGCTGGCGGAGCCGCCGGCGGTGTCCAGGCCTGGATCGACTCGGTGAGCGCCTTGGCCGCGCCCCGGTCCACCGGGTCGTTGGAGGTTCCGAGCCACACCACAAACCAGCGTTGCGCGTTCCCGCCGTTGGCCGAGCCGATCACGCCCGTCCAGATCTGGCCGTTCGGCTTGGAGGCATCACTGAATTTGACCTCGTAGTACGACCCGCTCCCGGTGCTGCCGTTGGCGCCGGCGAGCGGGGTGCTCTCCTGGTTGATCCGCGTTCCGGGATAGGGCATGAAGAACTCACCCATGTCCGAACCCAGCCGCACCGCGGCCTTGGCGTTGTCGGCTTCCGCACTGGCGTAAAGCTTTTGGTCGAGGCGGCCCATCACGATGCGGGTGTCGTTGGCAACCTGCGGCGGTTGGTCGGGCATCGGTGGCGGGCCGGTCACCTTGCTCAGCAGCGCCGAGCCGTAGTCCAGGTGGGAGGCGTCCGACTCGACCCAGCCGGCGGGCAGGACGTAGCTGAATCCACCCACGGCGTTGTTGATCCGCCCCGCGTTCGGGTCGACGGGCGGCGGTGGCGGCGCGTTGGGGTCGACGGGCGGTGGTGGGGGCGCGTTGGGGTCGACGGGCGGTGGCGGTGCCCCGTTGGGGGCCACGGCCGGTGGGACCGCGTTGGGATCACCCGGTGCCGGTTGCCCATTCGGCGCCGGAGCCGCAGGTGGCGCCGGCGCGGCGGGAGCGGCCGGAGCCGCGGGTGGCGCCGGCGCGGCCGGAGCGGCCGGGCTCGGCGGGACGGGGGTCGGGACTTCGGGATCGGCGCTCGAGGTCGCCGGCAACGCGATGGCGAGTGCGCTGGCACCACTCATCGTGGTGATCGCCAGCGTCGTCCACAGTCCTTTGCGGCGTGTCGAAATCGGTTCCACCTGCTCCATGGCGACGAACCTACCGTGTTACGGCTGTGACGCAAGGAGCTTTGCGGACTATCGCAGCGCAGTTGTGTCGATGTTGCCAATGTGCAACCTGCCGACTGCCCCGCGGACGGCGGACGCCGCCGGGCACTCCGCCGGTGGGCTCAGTGCGCGGCCGGATACAGCGTCACCTCATGGGCTTTCACGGAGAACCACACCCGGTCCCCCGGTGCCAGCCGCAACTCCGCGGCGGCGTCCGCGGTGATCTCGGCGGCCAGGCCGGGGGCGCCATCGGGTTGCTGGGCGCCGCGCACCAGCACCGCCGACCCGCGGACATCCATCTCGGCCACGGTGACTTCCACGGCGTTGCGGGGGCTGCCGTGCGGCCGGTCGCGATAGACGGCGACCACCGTGGGCGGGAACACCGCGATCGCATGCTGCTCCGGTGAGACCAGTTCGCCCCGCTCGGGTGCGGCGGCGTACCAGCGGTCGCCGCCGTGCGCGACCAGCGAGCCGTCGCGGTCGACCGTCCCATTGACCAGGTTGACACCGGCGATGCGGGCCGCGAAATGGCTGCGCGGCGCGGTGAGCACGTCGGGCACCGGCCCGATTTCGGCGACCTTGCCGGATTCGAGCACCAGCACCCGATCGGCCAACGTGAACACGTCGAGCAGGTCGTGGGTGACCAGGATCGCGGCGCAGCCGCTGCGGGTGACGACCGCGCGCAGCACCGCCCGGATCGCCGCGGCCGCGGCGACGTCGAGCCCGGCCAGGGGCTCATCGAGCAGCAACACGTCGGGTTCGGCCGCCAGCGCCCTAGCAATGGCGACCCGCTGAGCCTGCCCGCCGGAGAGCTGTCGCGGTTTGCGGTCGGCGAGCCGCTCGGCGTCCACCTCGCGCAGCCAGCGGGCCGCCGTCGCTTTCTGCGTCGCGCGGCCCGGACGCAGGCTCGCGCGACGATTGTGCGGTCCGAACGCGACGTTGGCGGCAACCGTCATGTGGGGGAACAGCAATGCGTCTTGCAGCAGCAGCCCCACTCGGCGGTCGTGCGTCGGGACGTCGATCCCGGCCGCGGTGTCGGTCAAGACCCGATCGCCCAGCCGCACCGTCCCGTGGTCGGGTCGAAGGAGGCCCGCGATGACATGCAGGACAGTCGATTTGCCCGCGCCGTTGGGCCCGAGCACCGCAAGCACCTCCCCCGCGGACACCGAGAACTCCACATCCACATGGCGGTCGGCGACGACCGCGCGCAGCTGCAATTCGCTCATGGCCCGGCCCTACCTCGCGTCCGCCCCGGTCAGCCGGCGTGTGCCCAGCCCCACCACCACCAGGGCCGCCACCACGACCAGCAGGAGCGACAACGCCACGGCCGCGTCGGCGTCAGTCACCCGCTGCAAATAGATCTCCAGCGGCAGCGTGCGGGTCACCCCCTGCCGCGAGCCGGCGAAGGTCAGGGTGGCGCCGAACTCCCCCAGCGAGCGGGCGAACGCCAGCACCGCGCCCGAAGCGACGCCCGGCGCCAACAGCGGCAAGGTGACGCGCCACCAGACCGCGCTGGGCCGCGCCCCGAGCGTCGCGGCCACCACCTCCAAGTCGGCCCCCGCGGTACGCGCCGCGCCCTCGAGGGAAATCACCAGGAACGGCAGCGAGACGAACGTCTGCGCCAGCACCACGGCGGTCGTGCTGAACGCGATGCTGATGCCCGCGGCCTGCAGGTACTGGCCGAGCAGTCCGAGCCGCCCGAACGCATAGAGCAAGGCGATGCCCCCGACGACGGGGGGCAGCACCAGCGGCAGCAGGATCAACGGCCGCAGCAACCGCACCAGTCGCGCCGTGCTGCGCGCCAGCACCAGCGCCATCGGCACGCCCAGCGCCACGCACAACACCGTGCTGGCGGTCGCGGTCCGAAGGCTGAGCGCCAGCGCGGTGCGCGACGAGGGGCTCGTGATCAGCGACCAGAAATGCGGCCAGTCGACCTTCACCGCGACGGCCAGCAATGGCAGCCCCACGAAGACGGTCCCGACGGCCGCGGGCAGGTACACCCAGCGGGGCAGATCCGTGCTGTGCGCGCTAATACCTAGCCTCCTGCCGACGGCCACCTTGACAAGTCCGCGGAACCCGCTCACCCGCTCCTCGCATTACACCGGAACGGCGTGCGCGGCGCGCCGCAGTGGGGCGGGACCCGCCGACGCCGGCGGTAAGTGGTGGCCCGGTGACTGGTGGTCAGCCGGTGCGCGAGAATGGTTTTGCGCGGCCATCGCCGCGGGTAGCCGGAAGGTCACCGTCAGGACGAAGGTGCTTGGATGCCATCTGAACAGGCGCCGCCCCCGCCCAAATCGGCGCCGGGCTGGTACCCCGATCCCGCCGGGGTAGGCCATGGGCTGCAACGGTATTTCGACGGGACCAATTGGACCAGCGAATGGGCCTTCGCCACGGAACCGCCCAAGAAGGGCCTTTCCGGGAAGGTGGCCCTGGCGCTGTCTGTACTCACCGTGCTGGTTCTCCTCGTGATCGTCGGCAAAAGCTGGGGATTCGAACGAAACGACAGCCAACTGCCCTCGTCCGCACCGTCGACACCGACCGAGGCGGCGCCGTCGACGCCGGCCGGTCCCAAGAAGCCCGACGGCGTCACCTTCACGACCACTCAAGGCCCGGACGGCGAAATCGTCGACGCTCGATTCGCCATTCGGGACAACTACACCGAGCTGCTGATCAAAGACGGTGCGCGGCTGGACACCATCGACATTCTCAGGTACGCCCGAGCGACCTACCCCGATGCTTCCGCGGTGAACGTTCAGGGCACGTTCCCGATGACCGACCCGTACGGCAACACCTCGACCCAGGTCGCCATCGACCTCACCTACTCGCGGGCGACGTTGAACAAGATCAACTTCGACGGCGTGACCAAGAACAGCATCTGGGAGATCCGCGATTCCGGCTCGATTCTTCCGGCCTTCCAGCCCTAGCCGAGGGCGTTCGCCGCGTTGCGGTGAGGACGAAGGTCAGGGCTTGGCGAAGCCGGCCTGGGCCAGGATCTGCTGGCCGGCCGCGGAGGTCACCAGGTCGACGAACTTCCGCGCCTGGGTGGGATGGGCGGCCTTGTTCAGCACCGCGATGGGATAGACGTTCACCGCGCCGGCGGCCTCGGGGAAGGTCACGGTCGCGACCCTGCTCCCGGCCGTCTTGGCGTCGGTGACGTAGACCAGCGCGGCGTCGGCCTGGCCGCTGGTGACCTTGTTGAGGGCGTCCGTCACGCTGAGTTCCTCGCTGACCGGGTTGAGGCGCACCCCGGTGCTGTCTTCGACGCGATGGGTGGCCGACCCGCACGGCACCGGCCGCTGGCAGGTCACCACGTTCAGCCCGGGCTTGGCCAGATCGGCGAAGGATCCGATCTGCTTCGGGTTGCCCGGCGCGGTGACGATGACCAGTGTGTTCGACGCGAAGGTCCGCGGGGCGCCGCTGAGCAGGCCCGCCTTGTTGACCGTGTCCATCTGCGCGGTGTCGGCCGACGCGAAGACGTCGGCGGTCGCGCCCTGCGTCAACTGGGTGGCCAGCTCGGAGGAGCCGGCGAACTCGAATTCGACGCCGCTGCCCGGGTTTTCGGCCGTGAACTGCTGGCCCAGCCGGGTGAACACCGGCTTGAGCGACGCGGCGGCGAACACCATCACTTTCCCGGACGCCTGCGGCGACTGCGCCGGCGGCCGCGTGGACCCACACCCGACCACCGCCAGCAACACCGCCGAAAACAACCCGGTCAGGAACCCGATCCGACACATGGATGCACCCTAGCCCGCCGACGATGCGGACCCCCTGGCGGCCGAATCGCCGCAAAAAGTGACGCACAAATAGTTACCCAAATGATCCGCGCGTCGCGGCGGCAAAAATTTCGCCAGCTAGCTACTGTCCAGTAACATATACGGGGATTGACGCCATAACGCGCTGAGGTCCCAGGCAGAGGAGGTCATGGCAGTGGAGGTACTGGTTACCGGCGGAGACACGGAGCTGGGACGCGCGGTGGCCGAGGGCTTCCGCGACGACGGCCACAAAGTGACCCTCGTGGGCGCGCGCAAGAGCGATCTGGAGATCGCCGCCAAGGAGCTCGAGGTGGAGGCGATCGTCTGCGACACCACCGACCCGGCCAGCCTCGAAGAGGCTCGCCCGCTGTTCCCCCACCACCTGGACACCATCGTCAACGTGCCGGCGCCCACCTGGGAGGCCGGCGACCCGCGCACCTACTCGATCGCCGACACCGCCAACGCGTGGCGCAAAGCGCTTGACGCGACGGTGCTTTCGGCGGTGCTGACGCTGCAGACCGTGGGCGATCATCTGCGCTCGGGCGGGTCGATCATCAGCGTGGTACCCGAGAACCCGCCGGCGGGCAGCGCCGACGCCGCAATCAAAGCGACGCTGGCGAATTGGACCGCCGGGCAGGCGAGCGTCTTCGGCACCCGTGGAATCACCGTCAACGCCGTCGCCAGTGGGCGCAGCGCCCAGGCGGGCTACGACGGTCTCACCCGCACCCCCGCCCCGGTGGCCGCCGAGGTCGCCCGCCTGGCGCTGTTCTTGACCACATCGGCGGCACGCCACATCACCGGTCAGACGTTGCACGTGAGCCACGGCGCGCTGGCTCAGTTCGCCTGAGGCGTAACCCGCGCCCGTCGCAAACCCTTCTCCCGTGCCCGGCCGATCGCTACGGTGATCAGCGTGGCTATTCGACTTGGTTTGCAGATTCCCAACTTTTCCTACGGCACCGGGGTAGACCAACTCTTCCCCACCGTCATCGCCCAAGCGCGCGAGGCCGAATCCGCCGGATTCGACTCGGTTTTCGTGATGGACCACTTCTACCAACTGCCGATGCTGGGATCGCCCGATCAGCCGATGCTGGAGGCCTACACGGCGCTGGGGGCGCTGGCCACCGCCACCGAGCGGGTGCAGCTCGGCACCTTGGTGACCGGCAATACGTATCGCAACCCCACCCTGCTGGCGAAGATCATCACCACGCTGGACGTGGTGAGCCAGGGCCGCGCGATTTTGGGTATCGGCACCGGGTGGTTCCAACTCGAGCACGACCAGTTGGGATTCGAATTCGGCACCTTCACCGACAGATTCAACCGGCTCGACGAAGCCCTGGAGATCATCCTGCCGATGATCAAGGGCGAGCAGGCGACCTTCTCGGGCAAGTGGTATCGCGCCAGCGAGGCGTTCGCCAATCCCCGCTTCCGAAACCACATTCCGCTGATGATCGGCGGAAGCGGCGAGAAGAAGACAATCCCGCTCGCCGCGCGGCATTTCGACCACCTCAACGTGATCGCGGGCTTCGACGAGCTGCCCGGCAAGCTGGAGGTGGTGCGGCGCTCCTGCGAGGAGGTGGGCCGCGACCCGGCCACGCTGGAGACCAGCACGCTGACCACGGTGCTGATCGACGAAAACGCGGGACTGGACCAGATTCCCGCGGAGATGAAGCAGCGCATGGTGGTCGGCACCCCGGACTCGGTCGCCGATCAGATCAAGACCAAGGTGATCGACGCGGGCATCGACGGCGTGATCATCAACCTGCCGTTCTACACCCCGGGCGTCGTCGAGGCGGCCGGCGCGGCGCTGCGCCCGCTCGTCGGGCTCTAGGCCCTACGCGGCTCGCGAATTCGTCGTGGCGCGGTAATACTTCCCGAATAGCGTTTACCTGCACCACAGTCGCGCAGCGCAGAAGAAGCCGGGGAGGCCATGAAGAAACGAGCATGGGCCGCGCTTGCCGTCGGCGTGACGTTGGCCCCGGCCCCCCTCGCGCATGCTGACGACAACTGGATCGCCATGGCGATATCGGACTCCACCGGGCACATCAGCATCGCCGATGGCGCGGCCAGCCAGGGCGCAGCCGAAAAGGCGGCCATGGATACGTGCCGCAAGAGCATCAGCGACTGTCGTCTGCTGGCCAGCGGCCAGGGCGGCTGCATGGCGCTCGCCTTGAACGGCGCCAAATCCCGATATTTCGGGGGCTGGGGTCCGACCCGCGAGGACGCCGAGGCGGCGGCGCTGGCGCGCGCACCCGGCGGAATGGTCCAGGCCGGCCACGACCACTGCGCGGGAGAAGGCGCCCCTCAGTGACGGCCACGCGATGCGCGGCGCTGCTGTCTCTGCGGGATTGATAACTTCACCACAGTGCCGGTCGACGACCAGGCGTGATGCGCACGGTGTGGTTGATTACACATGTTGCGAGTTAGGTTGCGGGGTATCCGCCTGACTAGCGTGGTTGCTAGTTGCAATCGCGCGTCCAAAAGCCTTCGTCAGGAGCAGCGGAAACATGAGCCCCCAGCCAGGTAACGCAGCTGGACCGAAGCGTCGCCACCAGGTCGTCATCATCGGGTCGGGCTTCGGGGGGCTCAACGCTGCCAAGAAACTCAAGCACGCCAACGTCGACATCAAACTGATCGCCCGCACCACGCACCACCTCTTCCAGCCGCTGCTGTACCAGGTGGCGACGGGCATCGTGTCCGAAGGCGACATCGCCCCGCCCACCCGGGTCGTGCTGCGCCGGCAGCGCAACGTCCAGGTGTTGCTCGGCGACGTCACGCACATCGACCTGGCGGGCAAGTTCGTCGTGTCGGATCTGCTCGGCCACACCTACGAAACCCCTTACGACAGCTTGATTGTCGCCGCGGGCGCGGGCCAGTCGTATTTCGGCAACGACCATTTCGCCGAGTTCGCCCCGGGCATGAAGTCGATCGACGACGCGCTCGAGGTCCGCGGGCGGATCCTGAGCGCCTTCGAACAGGCCGAACGGTCCCGTGATCCGGAGCGACGTGCCAAGCTGTTGACCTTCACCGTGATCGGGGCGGGACCCACCGGCGTCGAAATGGCCGGGCAGATCGCGGAATTGGCGACCTACACGCTCAAAGGCTCGTTCCGCCACATCGACTCCACCAAGGCGCGCGTGATCCTGCTCGACGCCGCCCCGGCGGTGCTGCCGCCCTTCGGTGACAAGCTGGGCCAGCGGGCCGCCGACCGGCTGGAAAAGATGGGCGTGGAGATTCAGCTGGGCGCCATGGTCACCGACGTCGACCGCAACGGCATCACCGTCAAGGACTCCGACGGCACCGTCCGGCGCATCGAATCCGCTTGCAAGGTATGGTCCGCCGGCGTTTCGGCCAGCCCGCTGGGCCGCGACCTCGCCGACCAGTCGACGGTCGAACTCGACCGGGCCGGTCGGGTCAAGGTGCTGCCCGACCTGTCCGTGCCGGGCCACCCCGACGTGTTCGTCATCGGCGACCTGGCCGCGGTCGAAGGCGTGCCGGGAGTCGCCCAGGGCGCCATCCAGGGCGCCAAGTACGTGGCCAGCACGATCAAGGCCGAGCTCGACGGCGCCAACCCGGCCGAGCGGGAACCGTTCCAGTACTTCGACAAGGGGTCGATGGCCACGGTGTCGCGGTTTTCCGCGGTGGCCAAGATCGGGCCCGTCGAATTCAGCGGCCTATTCGCCTGGTTCGCGTGGCTGGTGCTGCACCTGGTCTACCTGGTCGGGTTCAAGACCAAGATCAGCACGCTGCTGTCGTGGACGGTGACGTTCCTGAGCACGCGACGGGGCCAGCTCACCATCACCGAGCAGCAGGCGTTCGCCCGCACCCGGCTCGAACAGCTGGCGGTGCTCGCGGCGGAGACCAAGCGCCCCGTCGCCAGGCGGGCGAGCTAGCGAAACTCGTTGCCCTGCAGCGGGATTCGACGCAACCGGGCGTCCTCTGCTCAGCCCTCGCGAAGCTCGAGATTCTGCAGGCGCACCTGGCCCCGGGCGACCACGCGGTCGTCGTCGTCGGTGATGGTGACCAACCACAACTGCTGGCTCCGGCCCCGGTGGATCGGTTCGACCCTGCCGTACACCATGCCCGAGCCGATCGAGCGCAGGAAGTCGGTGTTGTTGTTGACTCCCACGACATTTCCGCCGCCGCGGGTGGCCAGCCAGGTATAGGCCGCCACGCTGGCCATGCTTTCGATCATCGAGCAGTAGACGCCGCCGTGCACCAGCCCCATCGGCTGCAACAGCTTGGGCGTCACCTCGAGTTGGGCGCGGGCGCCGTCGGGGCTGAGTTCGGTGAACTGCAAGCCGATCTCGCGGTCGAACGGCGCGGAGAAATGCGGCGGGATGATCGTTTCCTGCGGCTCTGGCACGTCCCTGTGTCTACACCATCGCGTGCGGGACGGGTTTGGCGGCAGCACAACTCGCGGGACACACCCCGAAAACGGCTGAGCCCCGTGCACAGGGCACGGGGCTCGCCGATCGAGTAAGACCGGGGGTCACTGCAGCCCTCAGGACTCTCACGCGGTCCGCTTATCGCTCGACTCGATTAGCATAGGCAAGGCTGCCCTAACTTTGCAAGGGGTATGGTTCGACTTGTTCGCGACGGGGCGTGCGCGGTGGCCGGCACAGAGATTTGTCAGCTTTCCGTACGACGGTCGGTAGTAAGCGGGAGTAGTCTGGTTTCGACGCTCAGGAGATGAACGAACTATGGCCAAACTGACACGGCTGGGGGATCTGGAACGGGCCGTCATGGACCATCTGTGGTCCGCGCCCGAGCCTCAGACGGTGCGCCAGGTCCATGAGGCATTGTCGGCGCAGCGCGACCTCGCCTACACCACGATCATGACCGTGCTGCAGCGGCTGGCCAAGAAGAACCTGGTCTCCCAGATCCGCGACGACCGGGCACACCGGTACGCCCCCGTGCACGGCCGCGACGAACTCGTCGCCGGCCTCATGGTGGACGCGCTGGCCCAGGCCGAGGATTCCGGCGGCCGGCAGGCCGCGCTGGTGCACTTCGTCGAGCGCGTCGGCGCCGACGAGGCCGAGGCGCTGCGGCGCGCGCTCGCCGAACTGGAAGCCAATCAACGCAACAACTCGCCATCTGCTGGCGCAGGCCCGGAGGGCTGAGAGACACTAACAGTGTGTCCGCGCTGGCTTTCACCATTCTCGCGGTGCTACTGACCGGTCCCGTGCCGGCCATGTTGGCACGCGCGCGGTGGCCGCTGCGCGCCCCCAGAGCCGCCATGGTGTTGTGGCAGGCCGTCGCGCTGGCCGCGGTCCTGTCGGCGTTTAGCGCCGGGATCGCGATCGCCACCCGGCTGCTCATGCCCGGTCCCGACGGGCGACCCACGACCAGCATCGTCGGCGCCGCCGACCGGCTCGGGTGGCCGCTGTGGGCGGCATACATCGGGGTTTTCGCGTTAACCGTGCTGGTCGGCGCCCGATTGATGGTCGCCCTCGCCCGAGTGGCCATCGCCAATCGGAAGCGGCGGGCCCACCACCGGATGGTCGTCGACCTGGTCGGGGTCGGCCACGACGCGGCGCTGTCGCAGTCCTGCACCCGCACGCGCGATCTGCGCGTGCTGGATGTCCCGCAACCGCTCGCCTACTGCCTGCCGGGCGTGCGCAGCCGGGTGGTGGTCAGCGAGGGAACGCTGAGCACGCTCGCCGACGCCGAGGTCGCGGCCATCCTCACCCACGAGCGCGCCCACCTGCGGGCGCGGCACGACCTGGTGCTGGAGGCGTTCACCGCGGTGCACGCGGCCTTCCCGCGGCTGGTCCGCAGCGCCAACGCGCTCGGTGCCGTCCAGCTGCTGGTCGAGTTGCTCGCCGACGACGCCGCGGTGCGTGCCGCCGGCCGCGCTCCCCTGGCCCGGGCGCTGGTCGCCTGCGCCTCGGGGCGGGCGCCGTCGGGCGCGCTGGCGGCGAGCGGTCCCAGCACGGTGCTGCGCGTGCGCCGGCTGGGCGGGCGCGGCAACAGCGCCGCGCTGGCGGCGGCCGCCTACCTCGCCGCGGCGGCGGTGTTCGTGGTGCCCACCATCGCGCTGGCCGTGCCCTGGCTCACCGAGCTGGAACGCCTGTTCAACCTCTGACGCCGCGCAGGGCCGATCACCCGGGGCGCGCATTCCTGCGCTGTGCCACAGTGTCACCGAAAGCTTTTGCCGAAACGTTCTCCCGATTGAGAGGCGAAGACATGAGTTCGTCGGACACCCAGGCGGGTTCCAAGACCGGCACCGCGCAGATCGGCGTCACGGGCCTGGCCGTGATGGGGTCGAACATCGCCCGCAATTTCGCCCGGCACGGCTACACCGTGGCGCTGCACAACCGGTCGATCGCCAAAACCGACGCGCTGCTCAAGGAGCACGGCGGCGACGGCAAGTTCGTGCGGTCGGAGACCATCGCCGAGTTCCTCGACGCGCTGGAAAAGCCGCGACGGGTGCTGATCATGGTCAAGGCCGGCGATCCCACCGACGCCGTCATCAACGAACTCGCCGACGCCATGGAAAAAGGCGACATCATCATCGACGGCGGCAACGCGCTCTACACCGACACCATCCGTCGGGAGAAGGCGATGCGCGAGCGCGGTCTGCACTTCGTCGGGGCGGGCATCTCCGGCGGAGAGGAGGGCGCGCTCAACGGGCCGTCGATCATGCCCGGCGGCCCGGCCGAGTCGTACAAGTCGCTGGGCCCGCTGCTCGAGGAGATCTCCGCGCACGTCGACGGTGTGCCGTGCTGCACCCACATCGGTCCCGACGGGGCCGGGCACTTCGTCAAGATGGTGCACAACGGCATCGAATACTCCGACATGCAGCTGATCGGCGAGGCCTACCAGCTCCTGCGCGACGGCCTCGGCAAGACCGCCGGCGAGATCGCCGACGTGTTCGACGAGTGGAACTCCGGCGACCTGGACAGCTTCCTCGTCGAGATCACGGCGCAGGTCTTGCGCCAGACCGACGCCAAGACCGGCAAGCCGCTCGTCGACCTGATCCTCGACGAGGCCGAGCAGAAGGGCACCGGCCGCTGGACGGTCAAGTCGGCCCTGGATCTCGGCGTGCCGGTCACCGGCATCGCCGAGGCCGTCTTCGCCCGCGCGCTGTCGGGGTCGGTGACCCAGCGCAAGGCCACCACCGGGCTGGCATCGGGCAGCTTGGGCACCAAGCCCGGCGATGCGAAGCAGTTCACCGAGGACATCCGGCAGGCGCTGTACGCGTCGAAGATCATCGCTTATGCCCAGGGCTTCAACCAGATTCAGGCCGGCAGCGCCGAATACGACTGGGGCATCACGCCCGGCGACCTGGCCACCATCTGGCGCGGCGGTTGCATCATCCGGGCTAAATTCCTCAACCGGATCAAGGACGCCTTCGACGAGGACCCCGACCTGCCGACGCTGATCGTGGCACCGTACTTCCGCAGCGCCATCGAGGACGCCATCGACGGCTGGCGCCGTGTCGTGGTGACCGCCACCCAGCTGGGCATCCCGATCCCCGGGTTCTCCTCGGCGCTGTCGTACTACGACGCGCTGCGCACCGAGCGGCTGCCCGCCGCGCTGACCCAGGGGTTGCGGGACTTCTTCGGCGCGCACACCTACGGCCGCATCGATGACGACCCCGACAAGCGCTTCCACACGCTGTGGAGCGGCGATCGCACCGAAGTGCCCGCCTAGCTGGGCCACACTGGAGGGCGTAAGGGGGTTCGCGTTGCGATGAGGTTCCTCGACGGGCACCGGCCCGGATACGACTTGACCTACAACGACGTCTTCATCATGCCCAACCGCTCGGAGGTCGCGTCGCGGTTCGACGTCGACCTGTCCACCGCGGACGGCTCGGGCACGACGATTCCGGTCGTCGTCGCCAACATGACGGCGGTGGCCGGCAAGCGGATGGCCGAGACGGTGGCGCGCCGCGGCGGGCTGGTGATCCTGCCGCAGGACCTGCCGATCACCGCGGTCGAGCAGACGGTCGAGTTCGTCAAGGGCCGCGACCTGGTTCTCGACACCCCGGTGGTGCTCGAGCCCGACGACTCGGTGTCCGATGCGATGGCCCTGATCCACAAACGGGCGCACGGGGTCGCCGTGGTGGCTTTCGAGGGCCGTCCGCTGGGGTTGGTGAGCGAATCGTCCTACCTGGGTGTCGATCGGTTCACCCGGGTGCGCGACGTCGCGATGACCGACTTCGTCACCGCCCCGGTGGGCACCGAGCCGCGCAAGATCTTCGACCTGCTCGAGCAGTCCCCGATCGGTGTCGCGGTCGTCACCAACGCCGACGGCACGCTGGCCGGGGTGCTGACCCGCACCGGCGCCATCCGCGCGGGCCTGTACGCGCCGGCCGTCGACGCGCGCGGCCGGCTGCGGGTGGGCGCGGCCGTCGGCATCAACGGCGACGTCGGGGCCAAGGCGCGGTCCCTGGTCGAGGCCGGGATCGATCTGTTGGTGATCGACACCGCACACGGGCATCAGGTCAAGACGCTGGAGGCGATCCGCACGGTCGCGTCGCTCGACCTCGGCGTGCCGCTGGCGGCGGGCAACGTGGTCTCGGCCGAGGGAACCCGCGACCTGCTGGGCGCCGGGGCGAGCATCGTCAAGGTCGGCGTCGGGCCGGGCGCGATGTGCACCACTCGGATGATGACCGGGGTCGGGCGCCCGCAATTCTCGGCCATCGTCGAATGCGCTTCGGCGGCAAGGGAATTGGGCGGGCACGTGTGGGCCGACGGCGGCATCCGCCATCCCCGCGATGTGGCGCTGGCGCTGGCCGCGGGCGCGTCCAACGTGATGATCGGGTCATGGTTCGCCGGCACCTACGAGTCGCCCGGCGACCTGATGCGCGATCGCGAGGACCAGCCGTACAAGGAGAGCTACGGCATGGCGTCCAAGCGGGCCGTGGTCGCCCGCAGCGGCGCCGACACCGCGTTCGACCGGGCCCGCAAAGCGTTGTTCGAGGAGGGCATTTCGACGTCGCGGATGGGGCTGGACCCCGCCCGCGGCGGTGTCGAGGATCTGCTCGATCACATCACCTCCGGGGTGCGCAGCACCTGCACCTATGTCGGCGCCGCGAACCTGGCGGAACTGTATGAGCGGGTCGTGGTCGGGGTGCAGTCGACCGCGGGCTTCGCCGAGGGGCATCCACTCCCGCTGGGGTGGTGACACGCGCAGGGTAAGGCTAGCCTTGCCTAATAGGGCCTGCTAGCCTACTGCGCCATGACCTCCTCTTCCCCCACCGTCAGCGCCGAGCTGCTGAGCATCCTGCGCGAGGACCTCAACGTCGACGCGTCCCGCCTGACCCCCGACGCCCGACTGGTCGACGACGTCGGGCTGGATTCGGTGGCCTTCGCCGTGGGCATGGTGGCCATCGAAGAACGGCTCGGTGTCTCGCTGTCCGAAGAGGAACTCCTGAACTGCGACACGGTCGGCGACCTGCAGGCCGCGATCGCCGCCAAACATCGCGATGAGTGAGCTGGCCACGGCGCTGACGGTCGCGATGCGCGGCGGCACCAGCGATCTGGTGGTGTTCGACCGCGAGGCCTCGGCCTGGCACCGCCACCCCTGGCCCGAGGTGCACGGGCTGGCCGAGAGCGTCGCCGCGTGGCTGCTGGACCGGGGCCGGCCGGCCGCGGTGGGACTGGTCGGCGAACCGACCGTCGAGTTCGTCGCCGCCATTCAGGGTGCCTGGCTGACGGGCGCGAGCGTCTCGATCCTGCCCGGGCCGGTGCGCGGCGCCGAGGGCCGCCGGTGGGCCGATGCGACGCTGACCCGCTTCCGCGGCATCGGGGTGCGCACCGTCCTGAGCCACGGCTCCTATCTGGACGGCCTGCAATCGCTCGATCCCGCGGGCCTCGACGAGGACATGGTCGTCGAAGACGTTGGGCCCGCGGCGCGCACGGGCCGCACGTGTGGCGAGCCGCCGGCCCGACGCGAGAATCCCGCGATCCTGCAGGGCACGGCGGGCTCGATCGGCTCGCCCAAGACTGCCGCGCTGTCGCCGCGGGCGGTGCTGGCCAACCTGCGCGGCCTCAATCACCGCCTCTCGGTCACCCCCGCGGACGTCGGCTGCTCGTGGCTGCCGCTCTACCACGACATGGGCCTGTCCTTCCTGCTCGCGTCGTCGCTGGGCGGCATGTCGGTATGGCTTTCTCCCACATCGGCTTTCACCGCCTCGCCGTTTCGCTGGTTGAGCTGGCTGTCGGAAAGCCGCGCGACGATCACCGCGGCGCCGAACTTCGCCTACAACCTGGTCGGCAGGTACGCCCGCCGGGTCTCCGACGTGGACCTCGGCGCCGTGCGGGTGGCGATCAACGGCGGGGAGCCGGTCGACTGCGAGGGATTCGAGCGCTTCGCCGACGCGATGGGCCCCTTCGGGTTCGACGCCGGCGCCGCCACCCCGTCCTACGGGCTGGCGGAGTCGACGTGCGCGGTGAGCGTGCCCGCCCCCGGCACCGGGCTGCGGTTCGCCGACGTCACCGACGAGGCGGGCTCGCGCCGCCACGCGATGCTGGGCGAACCCATCGCAGGCACCGAGATCCGGATCTCGCCGCGCGACGACACGCACGGCGACATCGGTGAGATCGAGATCCGCGGCGCGTCGATGATGGACGGCTACCTGGGGCACGACCCCGTCGACCGCGAAAGCTGGTTTCCCACCGGCGATCTCGGCTTCATCGCCGACGGCGGCCTGGTGGTGTGCGGCCGGGCTAAGGAGCTCATCACCATCGCCGGACGCAACATCTTCCCGACCGAGATCGAGACGGTTGCCGCCGGAGTCCGCGGGGTGCGCGAAGGCGCCGTGGTGGCGCTGGCCACCGGCGAACGTTCCGCGCGCCCCGGCCTGATCGTCGCCGCCGAATTCCGGGGGGCGGATCAGGCCGGCGCGCGCGCCGACGTCATCGCGCGCGTCGCATCCGTGTGCGGCGTCGTTCCCTCCGACGTCATCTTCATGGCGCCGGGGTCGCTGCCCCGAACGTCGTCGGGCAAGCTGCGCCGCCTGGAAGTGCGGCGCTCCCTAGAGGCGGTGGATTAAGTGACGGCAGTGCCTGAGACAACCCCGACGAGCCTCGACGGCTACCGTGGCCTGCTGGCCGACGCGTTCAACGAACAGGTCCTGGCGTGGACGACGGAAGCCGAAGCGCGCCAACAGTTTCCGCGTGAACTGATCGAACACCTCGGTGCGCGCGGTGTCTTCAGCGAAAAATGGGGCGACGGCGCGCTGCCCGACGTCGGCAAGCTGGTCGAGCTCGCCTTCGCCCTGGGCAGGTTGTCCTCGGCCGGCATCGGGGTGGGGGTCAGCCTGCACGACTCGGCGATCGCCGTCCTGCGCCGGTTCGGCAAGTCCGACTACCTGCGGGACATCTGCGAACGGGCGATCCGGGGGCAGGCCGTGCTGTGCATCGGAGCCTCCGAGGAGTCCGGCGGCTCCGACCTGCAGATCGTCGAGACCGAGATCTCCTCTCGGGACGGGGGTTTCGATGTCCGCGGGATCAAGAAGTTCGTCTCGTTGTCCCCCATCGCCGATCACATCATGGTGGTGGCGCGCAGCGTCGACCACGACTCGTCCAGCAAGTACGGCAACGTCGCGCTGATCGCGTTGCCGACGGCCCAGGTCGGCGTGCAGCGGCCCTACAACAAGGTCGGCGCCGGGCCGCTGGACACCGCCGCCGTGCACATCGACACCTGGGTCCCCGCCGACGCCCTGGTCGCGCGGGCCGGCACCGGGCTGGCGGCCATCAGCTGGGGGCTGGCCCACGAGCGGATGTCGATCGCCGGTCAGATCGCGGCGTCGTGCCAGCGGGCGATCGGGATCACGTTGGCGCGCATGATGACTCGTCGCCAGTTCGGTCACACGTTGTTCGAGCACCAGGCGCTGCGGCTGCGGATGGCGGATCTGCAGGCGCGCGTCGACCTGCTGCGGCACGGCCTGCTCGGCATCGCGGCCCAGGGCCGGCTGGATCTGCGCGCGGCCGCGGGTGTCAAGGTGACCGCGGCCCGCCTCGGCGAGGAAGTGATGTCGGAATGCATGCACATATTCGGCGGCGCGGGTTACCTCATCGACGAGACGCCGCTGGGTGCGTGGTGGCGCGACATGAAGCTCGCCCGCGTCGGCGGCGGCACCGACGAGGTGTTGTGGGAGTTGGTCGCCGCCGCAATGGCGCCCGATTACGCCGGCTACGCGTCGGTGGTGGGGGCTTCCAGCGCGTAGAGCGCCATGCGCCGGTTCGTCGTGTCGTGCTCGCCGAGGAACTCACATCCGACGTACTCGCACAGCCTGCGGGCGGTGGTGTTGCGGTGATCGGGGTCGAACATGATCCGGCGGCACCGCGGCTCCGCCGAAAAGGCGCTGGCCACGATCCGGGGCAACAGCATCGGGCCCAGGCCCCGGTTCACCAGCTTCACGTCGGCGATGGCGGCGTGCAGCCCCAGATCGTACGGCGCGGCGTCGTAATAGCGCGAGATCAGATCCTTTGCGCCCCAATACAGTTCGAGGTAGGCGATATCCCTGCCGCGCACACTCCCGATCAACGGCAGGGAGTAGGTGCCCTCGAGTTGGGCGTCCAGGTGCTGCCGCCAGCGCGGGGTCGGCCAGTCGTACTCCCACGCCTCGGCCAGGTGCGGCCGGTTCATCCACTCGGCCACCATGTCCGCGTCCTCGAGCTGGGCCGCGCGCAGCCCGAAGGGGGCATCCAGGGCGGGCGTGGGTGGCCGGGGGATCTGTGCGACCTCGTCGGCGATGTCGAAGCGTTCGCGCGGCAGGATCTGGACGGCAGGCGTGTCCGGTGGGGCGTCGGGCATAGTGCGCAGAGCGTACCTGAGTAAGGGTAGGCATACCGTAGTTGCCCTCGGTCAGCGGCGGTTTCCGGCGCCAACCCGCGGCGCCGCCGCGAGCGGTCGGCGCCGCGGCGCCGTCGCCCGGGCTAGCATTAGGCAGCAAAGACGGAAGCAACCGCGTCCGCTCGGTCACCAGGCAGCGAAAGGATCGACGTGCCGCAGGCACCCGCGCAGGCCATCGGCTTGCCGGCGCACGGGCCGTCGGACGAGCCGCCCGATGCGGAGCCTCCCCCGGTCACCGGCCCACCACCGTCGACCCGCGGGCGGCGTAATTCATGAACGTCACCGTCACCGTGATCAGCATTGTGGCGATCGCGGTGCTGATCTTCGGCAACGCCGTCTTCGTCGCCGCCGAATTCTCGTTGACCACCCTGGACCGCAGCGCCGTGGAGGCAAACGCCCGCGGCGGCGGCCGCCGCGACCGCTGGATCCGCCGCGCGCACCAGCGGCTGTCGTTTCAGTTGTCGGGCGCGCAGCTCGGGATCTCCGTCACGACGCTGGCGGCCGGTTACCTGACCGATCCGATGGTCGAGGACCTGCCTCACCCCTGGCTGGACGCGCTCGGCATCCCCGACCGGGTCGGCGACGCGATCATGGCCGCGCTGGTGCTGGTGATCGTGACGTCGGTGTCGATGGTGTTCGGTGAGCTCGTCCCCAAATACCTGGCGGTGGCGCGGCCGCTGTCGACCGCGCGCGCCGTAGTGGGGGCTCAGGTGCTGTTCTCGCTGCTGTTGACCCCGGCGATCCGATTGACCAACGGCGCGGCGAACTGGATCGTGCGCCGGTTGGGCATCGAGCCCGCCGAGGAGTTGCGGTCCGCACGGTCCCCGCAAGAGCTGTTGTCGCTCGTGCGTTCGTCGGCGCGCAGCGGCGCCCTGGACGCCTCGACGGCGGCGCTGGTGCGGCGATCGTTGCAGTTCGGCACGCTGAGCGCCGAGGAGTTGATGACGCCCCGCTCCAAGATCGTGGCGCTGCAGACCGACGACACGGTCGCCGACCTGGTGACCGCGGCCGCCGAGTCCGGGTTCTCCCGCTTCCCCATCGTCGACGGCGACCTCGATGAGACCGTCGGCATCGTGCACGTCAAACAGGTGTTCGCGATCCCGCGCGCCGACCGCGGGCGCACGCTGCTGACCACGGTGGCGCAACCCGTCGCGGTGGTGCCCTCCACCCTCGACGGGGACGCGGTGATGGCCGAGATCCGGGCCAACAGTTTGCAAACCGCACTCGTCGTCGACGAATACGGCGGCACCGCGGGCATGGTGACCCTCGAGGACCTGATCGAAGAGATCGTGGGCGATGTCCGCGACGAACACGACGACGCCACGCCCGACGTGGTGCCCGCCGGCACCGGCTGGCGGGTGTCGGGCCTGTTGCGCATCGACGAGGTGGCCGCCGCCACCGGATTCCGGGCGCCCGAGGGCCCCTACGAGACGATCGGCGGATTGGTGCTGCGCGAGATCGGTCACATCCCGGCGGCCGGTGACACGGTGAAGCTTCCCGGCCTGGACGCCGACGGCTTGCTGGACGCGGTGACGCGCTGGCAGGCGCGGGTCATCCGGATGGACGGCCGCCGGATCGACTTGCTCGAATTGACCGAACTGAGCGGTCACGGCGACATTCCCGCGCCGGAGGCACACCGATGAGCGACACCATGGGCGTGCTGCTGGCGTGCCTGCTGATCGCGGTCAACGCGTACTTCGTCGGGGCCGAGTTCTCGCTCATCTCGGCGCGGCGCGACCGCCTCGAAGCGCTGGCGGAACAGGGCAGAGCCGCCGCCGTCACGGTGATCCGCGCCGGGGAGCAGCTGCCGTCCATGCTGGCCGGCGCGCAGCTGGGCGTCACGGCCGCGTCGCTGCTGCTCGGCCGGATCGGTGAGTCGGCGGTCTCGGACCTGCTGCGAACGGGGCTCGGGCTGACCGCGATTCACCCGGCGCTGCTGCACACGCTGTCGTTGGCGCTCGCTCTGGTCATCGTGGTGACGCTGCACGTGCTGTTGGGCGAGATGGTGCCCAAGAACATTGCGCTGGCCGGTCCGGAGCGCACGGCCATGCTGCTGGTCCCGCCGTACCTGGCCTACGTGCGGGCGGCCCGGCCGTTCATCGTGTTCTACGACAAGTGCGCCAGCGTGGTGGTGCGCGCGCTCGGGGTCGAGCGCAAGGAGGAGCTGGAGATCACGGTCTCCCCCGGCGAGCTGAGCGCCATGATCGCCGAGTCCGCGTCCGAGGGGCTGCTGGACCAGGAGGAGGGCACCCGGCTGGCGCGTGCGCTGCAGATCCGCCACCGGGTGGTCGGCGACGTCGCGGTGCCCCTGTCCGGGGTGCGCGCGGTGCCGGTGGCCGGCGCCGGCAAGGGCCCGACGGTCGCAGCGGTCGAGGAAGCCCTGGCCCAGAGCGGCTACTCCCGCTTCCCGGTGGCAAACGTCGACGGCAGCTTCGTCGGTTACCTCCACATCAAGGACGTGCTGACGCTCGACGACGATCCCGAGACGGTGATCGATCTGGCAAAGGTGCGGCCCCTGCCGGGACTGCCGAGGTCGCTGCCGCTGGCCGAGGCGTTGTCGCGGCTGCGCCGCAGCAACAGCCACCTGGCGCTGGTCATCGACGAGATCGGCGCCGTGGTGGCCATGGTGGCGATGGAAGACCTGGTCGAAGACTTCGTCGGGACGATGCGCGAGGCCTAGCGAGACTGGCCCGGCGGGCCCGACCGCGCGCAGCCCGTATGATCTTTCACGGCTACCAGTTAAGAAAGTGCTGGAGGGCGCCGGAGGGCACAGTGCCGCTTGCGCACGGAATGTGCGTTGCTGGACATCGATTCCGGTTACCACCGCAGCATCATTCTTGGGGCTGTCAGCGCGTCCTGACCTGCTGTGGCAGGTCGGCGAATAACGCTCGCCAGGCTGTGCTCGGTAGGCTGATGACATTGCCAATCTGGGCCTTTCTGGTCCCTCGACGGCCCATGGAGGGTCCAGGGCGGCCCATGACGGAGGAGAATCATGACTGATCGCGTGTCGGCGGGGAACTTGCGCGTCGCCCGGGTGCTTTACGACTTCGTGAACGAAGAGGCCTTGCCCGGCACCGATATCGACCCGGACAGCTTCTGGGCCGGCGTGGACAAGGTCGTCACCGACCTCACCCCGAAGAACCAGGATCTGCTGCGCCGGCGTGACGAGCTGCAGGCCCAGATCGACAAGTGGCACCGGCAGCGGGTCATCGAGCCGCTCGACATCGACGCCTATCGCGAGTTCCTCACCGAAATCGGTTACCTGCTGCCCGAACCCGCGGATTTCACGATCACCACCTCGGGCGTCGACGACGAGATCACCACGACCGCGGGCCCCCAGCTCGTGGTGCCGGTGCTCAACGCCCGGTTCGCGCTGAACGCCGCCAACGCCCGGTGGGGTTCGCTCTACGACGCCCTGTACGGCACCGACGTCATCTCGGAGGACGACGGCGCCGAAAAGGGGTCGAGCTACAACAAGGTGCGTGGCGACAAGGTCATCGCCTACGCGCGCAAATTCCTGGACGAGGCCGTGCCGCTGGAATCCGGCTCGTGGGCCGACGCGACCGGTCTGTCCGTCGAGGACGGCCGCCTGAAGGTCGCGACCGCCGACGGTTCCGCCGGCCTGGCCGACCCGGACAAGTTCGCCGGCTACACCGGCGAGCTCGGCTCCCCCAGCTGGTCGGTGCTGCTGGTCAACCACGGCCTGCACATCGAGATCCTCATCGATCCGGACTCGCCGATCGGCAAGACCGACGCCGCCGGCATCAAGGACGTGATCCTGGAATCGGCCGTGACCACGATCATGGACTTCGAGGACTCGGTGGCCGCCGTCGACGCCGACGACAAGGTGCTCGGCTACCGCAACTGGCTCGGCCTGAACAAGGGCGACCTGTCCGAGGACGTCGACAAGGGCGGCAAGACCTTCACCCGGGTGCTCAACCAGGACCGCACCTACTCCACGCCCGACGGCGAGGGCGAGCTGACCCTGCCGGGCCGCAGCCTGCTGTTCGTCCGCAACGTCGGCCACCTGATGACCAACGACGCGATTATCGACGCGGAGGGTCACGAGGTGTTCGAGGGCATCATGGATGCGCTGTTCACCGGGCTGACCGCGATTCACGGGCTCAAGACGAGTGAGGCGAACGGGCCGCTGGCCAACAGCCGCACCGGGTCCATCTACATCGTCAAGCCCAAGATGCACGGGCCCGACGAGGTCGCGTTCACCTGCGAGCTGTTCAGCCGGGTCGAAGACGTCCTCGGGCTGCCGCAGGGCACCCTCAAGGTCGGCATCATGGACGAGGAGCGGCGCACCACCGTCAACCTCAAGGCCTGCATCAAGGCCGCGGCCGACCGGGTGGTGTTCATCAACACCGGCTTCCTCGACCGCACCGGCGACGAGATCCACACCTCGATGGAGGCGGGTCCGATGATCCGCAAGGGCGCGATGAAGGGCACCACCTGGATCAAGGCCTACGAGGACGCCAACGTCGACATCGGCCTGGCCGCCGGGTTCAAGGGCAAGGCGCAGATCGGCAAGGGCATGTGGGCGATGACCGAACTGATGGCCGACATGGTCGAGCAGAAGATCGGCCAGCCCAAGGCCGGAGCCACCACCGCGTGGGTGCCCTCGCCGACGGCGGCCACCCTGCACGCGATGCACTACCACTACGTCGACGTGGGCGCCGTGCAGGAGGAGCTGGCGGGCAAGAAGCGCACCAACATCGACGAGTTGCTGACCATCCCGCTGGCCAAGGAACTGGCCTGGGCTCCCGAGGAGATCCGCGAGGAGGTCGACAACAACTGCCAGTCCATCCTCGGCTACGTGGTGCGCTGGGTCGCCCAGGGCGTCGGCTGCTCGAAGGTGCCCGACATCCACGACGTGGCGCTCATGGAAGACCGTGCGACACTGCGGATTTCGAGTCAGCTGCTGGCGAACTGGCTGCGCCACGGTGTGATCACCGAGGAGGACGTGCGGGCCAGCCTCGAGCGGATGGCCCCGCTGGTGGACGAGCAAAACGCCAAGGATGCGGCGTATTTGCCGATGGCGCCCAACTTCGACGACAGCCTGGCGTTCCTGGCGGCGCAGGACCTCATCCTGACCGGAACGCAGCAGCCCAACGGCTACACCGAGCCGATCCTGCACCGCCGTCGGCGCGAGGCCAAGGCGCGCGCCGCGCAGTCGAATTGAGCCTGCGCTGGAATCGGGTTCGCACGTGTAATAGTGCCGCGGATGACTAAAATCGGCGGCGAGTTCATTCGGATGGAACGACGGAAAGGCCGCGGGCACTGCTATGGGTAGGCACAGTGCGCCCGACCCTGACGACTCCCTCGACGAGCCTTCTCGCGACGACGTGGTCGACGAGCCGTCCCGAGGTGACGACGCAGGACATCAGCAGCGGGACGCCGGCGAGGCGGCCGATTACTACTCGGACGCCGACGACGACTACGCGGACGAGGACTACTACTCGGACGAACGTCGCTATCCCGACGACGATGAGCCCTACGCCGACGACGAGCCGTACGCCGCGGGCGACGCGTTCGCCGACAGCACGGCCGACGAGTACCCGGAGTTTCCGCCGCGCCAGGGCGGACCGGCGAGTTCGGAACCGCCGGCCGAATCCCCCTCGCTGTTTCGCGGCGGGCACCGGGGGCTCGCCGACTGGCGGGGCGGCCATCGCAGCGAGGGCGGTCGCCGCGGCGTCAGCATCGGGGTGATCGTCGCGCTGGTCGCCGTCGTCGTCGTGGTGGGATCGGTGATCCTGTGGAGCTTCTTCGGCGACGTGCTGTCCAAGCGGTCGCACAAGGCGGCCGGCCGTTGCGTCGGCGGTCAAGAGACCGTCGCCGTCGTCGCCGACCCGTCGATCGCCACGTCCGTTCAGGAACTCGCCGAAAGCTACAACAAATCGGCGGGACCGATCGGCGACCGCTGCATGGTGGTCAACGTCAAGCCGGCCGACTCCGACGCCGTGCTCAACGGTTTCATCGGCAAGTGGCCGGCGGAACTGGGCGGCCAGCCGGCGCTGTGGATCCCCGGCAGTTCGATCTCCGCCGCCCGGCTGGCGGGAGCCGCGACTCAGAAGACGATCAGCGAGAGCCATTCACTGGTCAGCTCCCCGGTGGTGCTTGCCGTGCGTCCCGAACTGGCACCGGCCCTCGCCAAGCAGAACTGGGCGGCACTGCCCGGGCTGCAGACCAACCCGAACGCGTTGGCGGGGTTGAACTTACCCGCGTGGGGGTCGCTGCGACTGGCGCTGCCGATGGGCGGCAACGGGGACGCATCGTTTCTTGCCGGTGAGGCGGTCGCGGCCGCGTCCGTACCGCCCGGCGCGCCGGTGCCCCAGGGCACCGGCGCGGTGCGCTCCCTGTTGAGCGCGCAACCCAAGCTCGCCGACAACTCGTTGACCGAGGCGATGAACATGCTGCTGAAGCCCGGTGACCCGGCGACCGCGCCGGTGCACGCCGTGATCACCACCGAACAGCAGCTGTTCCAGCGCGGCCAATCGCTCCCGGATGCCAAGAGCGCCTTGGCTTCCTGGCTGCCGCCGGGTCCCGCGCCGGTGGCCGACTATCCCACCGTGCTGCTCAGCGGTTCGTGGCTCACGCGCGAACAGGCCACGGCGGCCAGCGAGTTCTCCCGCTTCATGCACAAGCCCGATCAGCTGGCCAAGCTGGCGAAGGCGGGCTTCCGGGTCAACGGGGTCAAAACCCCCAGCAGCCCGGTGACCACCTTCCCGACGCTGCCGTCCACGCTGACCGTCGGCGACGACCCGATGCGCGCCACCCTTGCCGAGGCCATGGCCGCCCCGTCGACCGGGCAGGCCACGACGATCATGCTCGACCAGTCGATGCCCGGCCAGGAAGGCGCGAAGTCCCGGCTGGCGAACGTGATTGCGGCGCTTCAGGACCGGATCAAGGCCCTGCCCGCCAGCGCCGTCGTCGGCCTGTGGACCTTCGACGGTCACGAGGGCCGCTCCGAGGTGGCCAGCGGCCCGCTGGCCGACCCCGTCGGCGGCTCCAGCGGCCAGCCACGCTCGGCCGCACTATTGGCCGCCCTGGACAAGCAATACTCCTCGGGCGGCGGCGCGGTGTCGTTCACCACGCTGCGCATGATCTACCAAGACATGCAGGCCAACTACCGTGCGGGCCAAACCAATTCGCTTCTGGTGATCACCTCCGGACCCCACACCGACCAAACCCTGGACGGTCCGGGGCTACAGGATTTCATCCGCAAGAGCGCCGACCCGGCCAAGCCGATCGCGGTGAACGTCATCGATTTCGGGGCCGATCCGGACCGATCGACGTGGGAAGCCGTCGCCCAGCTCAGCGGCGGCAGCTACCAGAACATCGCAACGTCGGCGTCCCCGGAGCTCGCGACGGCGGTCAACGCCTTCCTGGGCTAGCCGGCCCGGCGTCGGTCACGATGTGGCCGCCGGCATCGTGCACGGAAAACCGGAAAATTCGGACACCGTCTATCCAATCGCGGTCGGCTGTGCCACACTCGTGATAGAACAAACCGTTCTTTCTATCAACGTTGATCCAGGAAGACGCAGCGCAACGATGTCCTCTGCACCGCTGGACGCCGCCGCGACACCGGCCTTGCGCCCGACCGGACCCCCTTCGGCGACCCGGCGACGCGGGAGCGCCTGGCGCGCCCTGCTCGGCGGCCGCGCGGCACCCGGGCGCGCCCGCCTCCCCTTCGCGCACCGCACCGAATCTCGTTGAGCCGTTGGCCAACCCAGGAAGGCACCCCATGGCCCAGCCCCTGCCCACCGACCCGGAGGACGTCCCGGCCGGACCCGAGCGGCGCGACCGGCGGGCGGACACGGATTCCGCCGACACCTCGTTTCTCGCCGAGGAGATATCGCCGTGGCTGTCCCCCGCCTACGGCGCGGCGAACGTCGTGATGCAGCTGGCGAATTCCGGTGTGGCCTATGGCGTGATGGAAAGCAAGGTGGACAGCGGCAACCTGTACAAGCATCCGTTCAAACGCGCCCGCACCACCTTCACCTACATCGCGGTGGCCATCGCCGGCAACGCACGGGACCGCCGTGTGTACCGGGAGGCCGTCAACGCCGCACACGCCCAGGTGCGCTCCGGCCCGCAAAGCCCGGTGCGCTACAACGCCTTCGACCCGCAGTTACAGCTGTGGGTCGCCTCCTGCATGGCCGCGGTGTTCGAGGACACCCGCAGGCTGCGGGGCGGCCGTTCCCGACGCGACCCCGACACCATCCACCGGGCGGCGTCGGTGTTCGCCACCACATTGCAGGTGCCGCCGGAAATGTGGCCCGCCGACCGCGAAGCCGCAGACCGGTACTGGCAGGAGCAACTCGACCGGCTCGACTTCGACGACCGCATGCGCAGCTACCTGATCGGCATCGCGCGCCTGGATTTTCTGCCCGCCCCCGTCTCGGCGCTGTTCGGCGGGTGGAACCTCTTCATGACGCTGGGGTACCTGCCGCCGCAGCTGCGCGAAAAGCTCGGGTTCGGCTGGACGGCCGCGCAGCAACGCCGGTTCGACCGCTGGCAGCGCCTCCTCGGGGTCCTGGACCTGTTCACGCCGCGGTTCTTGACGCGCCTCGGCGTGCAGGCGGTGGTGTGGGACATGCGTTTGCGGCACCGGATCGGGGCGACCGTCGTGTGACGGCCCACCGACGCGCACAAGGAGGAACGGGATGACGATGACAAGCCGAATCGACCGGCGCGGCAACGCTTCCGCGGCGACGTTCGTGCCCCCCGAAGCGGAATGGAATTCCGCGCACCGGGCGCTGGCCGACGACGTCAGGTGGTTCGCCGGGTCGCCGCTGGCCGCGGCGTTCGGCCGCCTGGCCCTCGACCAGGTCGCGCATCGCGAAATCGCGGCCGCGGTGGACCGCAGCGGACGCTTCGCCGACAACTTCACCGACCGTGGGATCCGCAGTGCGGCGTTCACCGCCCTCGCCGCCTTCGGTGACAGCTCGGACGTGAAGGCGTCGCGGGACGATCTCAAACGGTTGCACCGCGACGTCCGCGGCACGGGAAAGGACTCGTTCAGCGACACCCGCTACAGCGCGCTCAACCCCGAGGTGTGGACCTGGGTGGCCGTGAGCGGTCTCAACCTCTTGTACCAGGGTTATCTGCGGGTGTGCGGGCGTCGCCTCACCCTCGCGGAGAAAGAGGTCGTCTATCAGACCCTGCGTTCGGAACTGCAGTTTCTGGAGCTGCCCAGCAAGCAGGGGAAGCTGCCGGCGACCCTGCACGACATGCTCGAACATTACGACGCCGTCGCGGCAAAAGAGTTGGCCGACAACGAGTTTCTGCAATTCGCCAATCGCAGCTTCGTCGCCCCGCCGATCCCGAAGCTGCTGGTTTCCCGGCAACTGCGGCCCGTGCTGCAAGTGGTCTGGCCGGTGCTGACCACTCTGGCATCGCGCCCGGTGGTCGTGTGTTCGGCCGCCGTCGCCCACCCCACGATGCGCCGGCTGCTCAAGGTGCGGTGGGGCGCGCGCGAGCAGGTCGAGTTCGTCGTCTACGTCGCCGCGTTGCAGCTGGGCTGGCGATGGTTGCCGCGCCGGCTGACGTTGGAACCCCTGGCCTACAACCGCTACCAATACGAGCGGCTCCGCGACCGCTACCGTTCGGTGCTGCTGGATTCCTTCGTGGCGCCCGAGCGGAATTGACCCGCAAGCCCGGCTTTCTCGCGGTGGTGGCGGCGCACCCGCACCGGCGCGCCGCGAATGCCGGTGAATACGCTGATGGAGCGCAGAATTGACCTGATACCCCAACCGGCTGGAGGGCAGATGTCAGACCCCGCGATGCTGCTCGGCGCGCTGCCCGACGGCCTGGCCAGCCTCGATCCGACCGCCCGCACGATCGTCACCGCGGCACGCACCTGCTTCACCGAGCGCGGATTCTCCAACACCACCATGCAGGACATCGCCGACACCGCCGGTGTCGGCGTCGCCACCGTCTACCGCCGGTTTCGGCACAAGCGAAACCTGGTGCGGCTGACCATCATGGACGAATCGCTGCGGCTGAGCACGCTGGTCTCCGAGGTCGCGGGTCGCGCGGGATCACCGGAAGAAGGGATCGCCGAAGTCTTCGCCGCGTTCGTGCACGAGGCCTCCGCCCCCAAGTTGTTGACCCGAAGCATCCGCGAATCGCCCGCCGCCGGGGAGCTGTCCGCCTACCTGACCGACGAGCACCTGATCGCCATGACGCGCGGCTACATCGCGACGTGGCTGCGCCGCTGGCAGGAGCGTGGCGAACTGGCCGCCGACCTGGACACCGAGATCGTCGGGGAGATGATCGGGCGCCTGATCATTTCGCTGATCAAGACGCCCGAGTCCGTCATCCCGATCTACAACCCGAACGAGGCCCGCGACTTCGCCCGCCGATACCTGGTGCCGCTGGCGTTGCAGTCCCCGGCGCGAACGCCGGGGTGATCCCGCACCAGACCCCGCCGTCAGGCGAACGCCTCCACGGGCGGGCACGAGCAGACCAGGTTGCGGTCGCCGTAGGCGCCGTCGATGCGGCGCACCGGCGGCCACACCTTGGGCCGGAAGTCCTTGCCCAGCGGATAGGCGGCCTCTTCGCGGGTGTACGGGTGGTCCCACTCGCCGATGACCAGGCACTCGGCCGTGTGCGGGGCGCCGCGCAGCGGGTTGTCGTCGACGGACCACTCCCCTGCACCCACCCGATCGATCTCGCGGCGAATCGCGATCATGGCCTCGCAGAAGGCGTCGACTTCGGTCAGGGTCTCGCTCTCGGTGGGTTCCACCATCAGCGTGCCGGCCACGGGGAAGCTCATCGTGGGCGCGTGAAAGCCGTAGTCCGCCAGGCGCTTTGCGACGTCGTCGACGGTCACGCCGGTGTCTTTGGTGATGCCGCGCAGGTCCAGGATGCACTCGTGGGCCACCATGCCGTTCTCGCCGGTGTAGAGCACCGGGAAGTACTCGTCAAGGCGACGGGCGATGTAGTTGGCCGAGGTGATCGCGGTCAGCGACGCCGCGCGCAGACCTTCGGCGCCCATCATCCGGATGTAGGCCCAGCTGATCGGCAGGATCGAGGCGGACCCGTACGGCGCCGAGGACACCGGATGCCCGTGGGGCAGCTCGGGGGCGTGCGGGTGCCCGGGCAGGAACGCCGCCAGATGCGAACGCACGGCTACCGGCCCGACGCCCGGCCCGCCGCCCCCGTGCGGAATGCAGAACGTCTTGTGCAGGTTCAGGTGGCTGACGTCGCCGCCGAACTTCCCCGGCCGCGCCAGGCCGACCAGCGCGTTGAGGTTGGCGCCGTCGACATAGACCTGGCCCCCCGCGTCGTGCACCGCGGCACAGATGTCGGCGATGTCGTGCTCGTAGACGCCGTGCGTGGACGGGTAGGTGATCATCAGGGTCGACAGCCGCGCCCCGTGTTCGGCCACCTTGGCGCGCAGGTCGTCGAGGTCCACGTCGCCGTTGGAGTGGCAGGCCACCACCACCACCCGCATCCCGGCCAGCGCCGCCGACGCCGCGTTGGTGCCGTGCGCGCTCGACGGGATCAGGCAGATGTCGCGGTGCGGTTCGCCGCGGCTGGCGTGGTAGTCGTGGATGGCCAGCAGGCCGGCGTATTCGCCCTGCGAGCCGGCGTTGGGTTGCAGCGAGACGGCGTCGTAGCCGGTGATATGCACCAGCCAGGTCTCCAGGTCGGCGATCAGACGCCGCAGCCCGGGGGTGTCGGAGGCCGGCGCGAACGGATGCTGGCGGGCGAATTCCGGCCAGGTGATCGGCTCCATCTCGGCGGCCGCGTTGAGCTTCATCGTGCAGGAGCCGAGCGGAATCATGCTGCGGTCCAAGGCGATATCTTTGTCCGCCAGGGTGCGCAGGTAGCGCATCATCGCCGTCTCGGTGCGGTACTGGGTGAAGGCCGGATGGGTCAGGAACTCCGAGGTGCGGGTGATGATGCCGGCGCACACCGGCTCGGCCGGTTGCACCCCGAAGGCCTCGAGCACCGCGGCGACGTGTTCGTCGGTGGTGACCTCGTCGCAGGCCACCGACACGTGGTCGTCGTCGACACGCCACAGGTTGATGCCCTTGGCTTTGGCCGCGGCGATCACCTCGGCGGCGCGGCCCGGCACGCGGGCCAGCACGGTGTCGAAGTACTTGTCGTGCACCAACGCATCACCGAGCGCGGCGGCGATCGCCTCGGCGTGAGCGTGCACGCGGCGCGCGATCGCGGTCAGCCCCTCGGCGCCGTGGTAGCTGGCGTACATCGCGGCCATGACGGCCAGCAGCACCTGCGCGGTGCAGATGTTGCTGGTCGCCTTGTCGCGGCGGATGTGCTGCTCGCGGGTCTGCAGCGCCAGCCGGTAGGCCGGGTTGCCGTCGGCGTCCAGCGAGACCCCCACCAGCCGGCCGGGCAGTTGGCGCGCGTGGTTGGCGTGCACGGCCAGGTAGCCGGCGTGCGGTCCGCCGAATCCCATTGGCACACCGAATCTTTGGGTGGTACCGAAGGCGACGTCGGCGCCGAACTCACCGGGAGGCGTGATCAGCGTGCACGCGAGCAGGTCGGCGCCGATCGCGACCAGCGCGCCGCGGTCGTGGGCCTGCTGGACCAGAGCCGTCCAGTCGGTGACCCGGCCGCCGGCGCCGGGCAGCTGGGCGACGACGCCGAAGAAGTCGCCGTCGGGCAGGCCCTTCCGCAGGTCGGCGGTGACGAGCTCGATGCCCAGCGGCTTGGCGCGGGTGGCCAGGATGGCCGCGGTCTGGGCGAAGACGTCGGCGTCGACGGCCAGGCGGTTGCTCTTGCCGCGGGCCGCGCGGTGCATCAGCGTCATGGCCTCGGCGGCGGCGGTCCCCTCGTCGAGCATGGAGGCGTTGGCGACCTCGAGGCCGGTCAGGTCGGCGACCATCGTCTGGAAGTTCAGCAGCGCCTCGAGCCGGCCCTGGCTGATCTCCGGCTGATACGGCGTGTACGCCGTGTACCAGGCGGGGTTCTCCAAGATGTTGCGCAACAACACCGGCGGCGTGAGCGTGTCGTAGTAGCCCTGACCGATCATGGAGACGGCCACCGTGTTGGCGTCGGCCAACGCCCGCAACTCCGCCAGCGCCTCGGTCTCACTGGCCGGTGCCGGCAGGCGGTCAAGTCCCGGCGCGGCGCCGTTGTCGGCGAGCCGATCCAGGATGCCCGTCGGGACCGCCTTGGCCGCCAGCTCGTCGAGGGAGTCGACACCGATGACGGCGAGCATGGCCGCGATGGCCTGGCTGTCCGGGCCGATGTGCCGGGCGGCGAACGTGGACTGATCGGGCACTGGAAACTCCTGGGTAGGCGGGCGACGACGGATCGAGGCAGAGGACGAACGGCCCTCTCCCTCTGTCTTCACCCTGCGCCGGGCGCCTGAGAGATTCGGCGCCGGATGCTTGTCCCGGGCGCCTTTCCCCATCGGCGGGTGTCGACCGGCCGGGTCGTCACCGCTTTCCAGAGGCATCATTGTTTCGCGCGGTCCGGGTGCCTGAGAGGTTGACGGAGAGGTGTTGCTCCTTCGGCGTCCGTGACTGGCCGTCACGGAACTCTCCCGCTCGAATACGATGCGCGGCCCAGTTTACTCGGCCACGGGTGCGCGCGGTCGCGCTGTCGGGGCGCGCCGTCAGCCGATCTTGCGGTCGCGGTGCTTGCGCCGGGACGCCAGCTCGTCCTCGGGTTCGGCGATCGACTCGCCGCCGTCGGCCCGCTCGCCCGGGAAGTCGGCGATGACGCCGGTCAGCTCGCGCATGGCGCCGGACACGGCGATGCCGAACACGCCCTGCCCGCCCTGGAGCAGGTCGACGACCTCTTCGGCCGACGTGCACTCGTAGACGGTGGTGCCGTCGGAGAACAGGGTGATGTTGGCCAGATCCTGAACACCGCGCTGACGCAGGTGGTCGACCGCGACGCGGATGTTGTGCAGCGAGATGCCGGTGTCGAGCAACCGCTTGACGATCTTGAGAACCAGGATGTCTTTGAACGAGTAGAGCCGCTGGCTTCCGGAGCCCGCCGCGCTGCGGATCGACGGGACCACCAGCGAGGTGCGCGCCCAGTAGTCCAGCTGCCGGTAGGTGATGCCGGCGATCTGGCACGCGCTGGGACCGCGGTAGCCGACGAGTTCGTCGGGCACGGAGTCGTCCGGGAAAAGTCCGGGCTGCACGGGGGGGCCGGCCGCGGTGATGCTGCGGTCGCTACTCGCGTCGGTGCCCTGCTCAGCTAGGTTGAGCTGCTCTTGGCGTGGCTGCTCGCTCACGGTGGTTCCTCTCCGCGATCGCGCTCTCGTCGTTAGCTGCGTTGTTGGCTGCACCGCAGCCACGTCTGCTCAGGCCCGAGTGCTAGTGAGCTTACGCTTTCCGATAGCCGCCGCGCCTGAAGTCGTGATCAAAGTATGGCCGCCCCGGGGCCAACTGGGCGGGCTATCCGCCAGCGTGTCGACATCACGTTGCCAGTTGAGACGGATCCGTGATGTCCCCACCAGGCTAGTCGAGCGCGATCCGCCCGGCGCGCGCTAGGTGGCTTTGAAATCGTCGGGAGACACGCTGTCGAGAAATTCTTTGAACTTCTCCACCTCGTCCTCGCGGACGGCGGTGCCGCCCTCTTCGTCGGTCTCGTCGGGGATCAACAGCCCGGCCTGGGCAAGCACGGGCTCCTCGACGTAGATCGGGACGCCGACGCGCAGCGCTATCGCCACCGAATCCGAGGGCCGCGCTGACACGGTGATGTTGCGGTCGAACACCAGGTCGGCGTAGAAAGTGCCTTCCTGCAGATCGACGATCCGCACCTCTTTGAGCGAATGCCCAAGCGCGGCAATGACATCCCTGATCAGATCGTGCGTCAGCGGACGAGGCGGCTCGACACCCTGCTGCTCGAGGGCGATGGCGGCAGCCTCCGACTGGCCGATCCAGATCGGCAGGTAACGGTCACCGTCGGTTTCGCGCAGCAACAACACCGGCTGGTTTTGCGGCTGCTCTACGCGAATGCCGACAACACGAACCTCACCCATTTGTGTCTGTCCTCCGCATTCGTGGCGCCGGTTGGATTGGCATTCCCAGCGGCGGCGAGGTCAAAAATCCGCCCTACCGCCGAAACCAAGCTGTCGACCGAAGTCTAGTCCTCAGCGATCCAGAACGTCGCGAACGGCGGATTTGATCAACGACGTGTGCAACGTGATGGCCAGCGCCGCAACTTCACGCGCCAAATCGTCGGCTCGATCCCGGGCACCGGCCTTGTTGGCTTTGACTACCGGCCCGGCGATTTGGGCGATCAAATCCGACTGCCGGTCCGCCGCCGACCGGAATGCGCGCAGATGCCGCGGCTCGACGCCGTAGTCCGACAGCGCCCGCGCGCATTGCAGGATCACGACGGCGTGCTCGTCGAAGAAACCCGCGGGCCCGGTGGTGATGACGCCGGCCTTGAGCAAGGCCGTCAGCAGGTCGTCGTCCACGCCCGCACGCGCCAGTAGGTCTTCGCGGCTCAGCCGGACGTGCGTGGCCGCCACCGCCGAGGTGTCCGCTCCCGCGTCCGCGCCGGCCTCCCCGGTTCGGTTCACCGACACCAGGCGCGGGACGGCATAGGAGGTGTTGAACGGCGGTAGCTCGCCGTCGGGCTGGGCGTCCAGTTGCGCCCGGATGACCTTCAACGGCAGGTAGTGATCACGCTGCGCGGTAAGGATGAAGCGCAACCGCGCGCAGTCGTACGCGGTGAACCTCCGGTAACCCGACGCGGCCCGTTGCGGCGTCACCAGCCCCTCGGCCTCCAAGAAGCGAATCTTGGAGATGGTGACATCGGGGAAGTCCGGCCTCAACAATTCCAGGACCGCCCCGATCGACATCCCGGCCAGTGCCGAGCTATCGGGTGCGCTCACTAGCCCGAAGATCCTCCATCCTCACCCTGCTTGGGTCCGGTCAGAAACACCAAGCGGAACTTGCCGATCTGCACTTCGTCGCCGTTGGCCAGCACCGCGGAGTCCACGGGCTCACGGTTGACGTAAGTGCCGTTGAGACTACCAACGTCGACGACGCTGAATTCGTTGTTTTCCAACCTGAATTCGGCGTGGCGGCGGCTGACGGTCACGTCGTCGAGGAAGATGTCGCTGTCCGGGTGCCGGCCCGCCGACGTGGTGGGCTGGTCGAGCAGGAACCGCGATCCCGCGTTGGGACCCCGTTTGACGACCAGCAGCGCCGAACCCGCCGGGAGTCCCTCGACCCCGGATACCGCGCTTTCCGTGCCCGCCTGCGCGGGTGCGTCGAGCTCGTTGAGGAAGTCGGCGCGAAAGACAGAGGTCGTCTCTACCGTGACTTCGTCCGAATTCTGGTCTTGCTGACTTCCTGAGTCCATGTCCGTCACGCGCTGCTCCTCACTGGCCGCTGTGGCGTTGTCTGTCCGGGCCGCTCGGCCGGCCTCCGCACCAGGTCTTGTTGCCCGGTATGCCGGTCTTCAAAAGGTAGATCTGTCGACGGTACCGCGCACCGGCCTGCAATGCGCCCACCACTTGGCGATCCGAAACGTCGGTTCCCCCACGTGCCGGCTGCACCGTCGGCCTCGCCGTGCGAGGCTGCAGGGACATTAGCAATCGTCATTCGGTGAGTGTTCCGCGGTAGGCCTCCGCGTCGAGCAACGACGAAATGGCGGACTCCACTTCGGCGACGTCGGATACCTGCACATCCAGCAACCACCCGGCCCCGTACGGATCGGAGTTGACCAGTTGCGGGCTGCCTTCCAGATCGGTGTTGACGGCCGACACTTTGCCCGAGACCGGGGCGTACAGGTCCGACACCGATTTCGTCGATTCGACCTCGCCGAAGGATTCACCGGCGGTCAGCTCCGCGCCCACGTCGGGCAGCTGAACGAACACGACATCGCCCAACGCCGACTGTGCAAAGTCGGTGATGCCCACCCGCAGTGTGTCATCGCCGCTTCGACGAACCCATTCGTGTTCGGCGGTGTAGCGCAGATCGGGCGGGATATCGCTCACGAGTGATCCTGTCTGTTCGGGAATTGCTCACTTGACGGGCTGAGCGTATTGGTGCGGTTTTGGTTGCCGCAAGGTGGTCACGTCCACCCGGTCGGCCTGCTGGACGGACATCCGCGCCCCGACGCGCTTGACCGTGTCCTGCGCGCCGCCGGGAATGTTCATCGCCGCGGCCAGGGTGGGCGGATCACCAATCGCCAGAATCGAATACGCGGGCGACAGCGTTTTGGAGTCGACGGTCAGGGACCCGGGCGCACCCGCGACCCACGTGTCGACGCCCACCCGCACGGACTGGTGGGCGTCGTTGACCTCGATCGCCTCCGCGCCCGCCGCGCGCAACTCGTTGATCACGTCGAGCATCGCCTCGGGGGAAACCCCCGGCCCGGGGTCCTCGATCGTGACGGTGACGCCGGGCCCGGTGGCGCCCACGGCGCCGACCAGGATGGACAGCGCCGCCAGCCGGGATTGGGCGGACTGGATGGCGGCCTGGTCGTTGTTGCCGGACGCCTGCAGCGAATTCAGCGTGTTCTCCAGCTCGTTCACCTCGCTGCGGAGTGTGCCCTCGCGCTGCCGCAACGAATCCAGCAGCACCAACAGGTCGGCGGGGCGTGCCGTGTCCAGCGAGTCGCCCGATTCGGTCTGGCGGACCTGGGTGACGATGGCGATCCCGAGAAGCAGACACAACAGGACGGCCAGCGTGCCGAAACCCAGGCGGGAGCGGCCGCCGCGCAGCATGCCGGACAACCCGCCGCGGGGGTGTTTCCCGCGCTGTTCGTGACGCCCGTGTGGCGCGGCCTGATCCGGCGCCGCGCCGGGGTCGCGATCCGTCGGATCCTGACTCACGCTGAGCTCGATCGGGTCATGGCGTCACGCCCCGAACAGCCGGCGGCGCAGGGCCGCCGCGTTGCCGAAGATGCGGATACCGAGCACGACGATGATGGCCGTCGACAACTGGGTGCCCACCCCCAATTGGTCGCCGACATAGACGATGAGCGCGGCCACGAAGACGTTGAACACGAACGAGATCACGAAGACCTTGGGGTCGAAGATCCGCTCCAGATAGGCACGCAACCCGCCGAACACGGCGTCGAGCGCCGCGACCACCGCGATCGGCAGATAGGGCTGCACGACTTCGGGCACCGAGGGGTGAAAAACCAGGCCCAGCGCGATGCCGATCGCCAGCGCCGCGATACCGATCATGCGGGGTTTCCCGTCTCGCACAGGCGAAACTGTGTGTTCGGGACTTTTCTCACTATGGCCCAATCTGCTTGGCGAACTTGACATCCCGGACGGATCCGGCGGGCAGCGAAAGACCGTCGGCGATATCCACCGTAACCACCACACCGTAGGAAATCTCCAGCAGCCTCAGGCGCTGCAGCCCCGGGCTGTTGTCGAAGACGTCGCGCATCGACCGCGGCGGCCCGATCGCCAGGATGGTGTACGGACTGCTGGTCGGGTTGTTGTCGACGAGGATCGCGCCGCCGGCCTGCCGGATGGTCACGTTGGGCCCGATCCGCACGCCGCCGACCGAGATCGCCTCGGCGCCGCTGGCCCACAACGAGTTGACCACCAGCTGCAGGTCGCGGTCGAGGATGATCTGCCTGCTGCCGCCGACCCGCTGTTTGGACACGTCGGACAGGTTCGGGCTCGCGCCCGGATCGGTCACGGTCAACTTCAGGCCGGGACCGATGATCGCCGTGCTGGCGGCCGCCACGCTGAGCGCGTCGAGCCGCTTCAGCAACCGCTGCCCCTCGGCATCGTCGGCCAGCACGCGGCGCTGCACGTCGTCGAGTCGTGTCGAGAGCTGGTTGCGCCGCTGCGCCAGCTGCGTCGCCGAGCCTTCCATCGCCCGCACGTTGCCCAACAGCAGTTGCTGGGCGTCGCGCACCCCGGGGGCGACCGAACGGGCCTGCGCGACCGCGGCGGCGAAGACGGTCGCGATGAGGAGCGCGGCCAGGGCCTGCCACAGCCAGCCGAACGCGCGCTGGCGTCCTTCGGTGGTAGCTCGCCTGGCCGCCGCCGCGGCGTAGCCGGGATCCAGGTGCTCGGACAGCAGCGCGCGCAACAGCGAGGGCACCGGAATCTGTTGCGGCCGGGCCGCCACGTGCGCACTGTGACCGGCGTTGGGGTCATAGCCGCCGAGCCGGCGGTCCACGTCAGCCATGGTCGGTCGCCTTCGCCACGGCCGGCGGGCGCGACCCGCGATCGACCTTGGGCATGCGGCGCAACACCAGCGTCATCTGGACCGCATACTGCACGAACGCCCACAGGTAGCCGTACAAGCCCCAGATCAGGAAGGCCCACCCGCAGGCGCCCACCACCCGGCTCCACAGCGCGTCCCACGTGCCCAGCAGCACCAGCGGAAAGCCCGACATGAGGGCGAACGTCGCCGCCTTGCCGATGTAGGTCACCGGCAGCGCCGAGAGTCCGCGGCTCCACAGCAGCGGCAGCGTCGCGGCCAACAGGCCATCGCGTGCGAGCAGGATCGCGACGAACCACCACGGCACGATCCCGCTGAACGCCATCACGACGGGAACGGCGACCATGTAGAGGCGGTCGACGGCGGGGTCGAGCAGCACGCCGAGCCGCGAGGACTGATTGAGCAGCCGCGCGATCTTGCCGTCGGCCCAGTCCGAGGCGCCGCTGAACATCAGGATCGCGACCGCCCATCCGTGGGCGTGCGCGACCAGCAAGGCGTAGATGAACACCGGAATGAGCGCCAGGCGGATGGCGCTGAGCGCGTTGGGGACCGTCAGCACCCGGTTGGGCGGAAGCACCGGCTCCATGAGCCGTGACCTTAACGCGACTCCACGCCGAACGCCCGGCTGGGCGCACACTCGAACGCGAACGCCCGGCTGGCCGCACGCTCGGCGAGTGGGTCTAGCGGAACACGCCGGGCAGGCTCAGCGTGGACAGCGTGTCATCCGACAGCGGGTTGTCGTTGACCATGTACGTCCACGTCGACGTCGGCCGCGCCAGCTTGGACAGGTCCAGTCCCGGCTCCTCCTCGAGGACGTTCGCGGTCTCGAAGGTCTGCTGGGCCGCCTCGATCGCGTCGGCGGCCAGCGACGCGAACGCGTCGACGGCCAACCGGTGAAACTCGTCCAGCGGGTTCTGCCGGCCCAGCGCCCGCAGGTGGATGCTCTCGCGGATGTCGGCCAGGTAGGCCAGATGGTCGGCCCAGCCGCGGTCCAGGTGATAGAGCATGATCTGCCGGCAGATCGTCTCGAGGCGTTCTTCGGAGATCTCCTCGGCCAGTTCCTCGTAGCGCTTGGGCGCCAGCTCGGCGAGCTCCTCGCGCGCGGTCGCGGTGCGCAGCAACGTATTTCGCCGATCGACGATGATGGCGCGCTGCTGGGCGATCAACTGGTTGTAGCGCCAGGTGTTCGCGTGCACGTCGAGCATGCGGCCCTCGGCGACCCGCTGGGCGTGGTCGAGGAGCCCGGCCGCCTTGGGGCTGACGATCCGGCCGTCCTCGTCGGTCTCCATCGGCAGTTTGTTGTGGTCCAGGTTGGCCGCCACGACGTCGTCTTCCCAGCTGGAGAAGAACACCGACGACCCCGGGTCGCCCTGCCGCCCGGCGCGGCCCCGCAGCTGGTTGTCCAGCCGCTCGGTGTGGTGCCGGCCGGTGCCCACGACGTGCAGCCCGCCCAGCTCGGCGACGCGGTCGTGGTCGGCCTCGTCGGAGCCGCCGAGCCGAATGTCGGTGCCGCGCCCGGCCATCTGCGTCGACACGGTGACCACGCCGAACTTGCCGGCCTCGGCGATGACCTGGGCCTCCTCGGCGTCGTTCTTCGCGTTGAGCACCACCGCGGGCACGCCGCGGCGCAGCAGCCGTTCGTGCAGGTCCTCGGACTCGGCGACATCGCGGGTGCCGACCAGCACCGGCTGCCCGGTCTCGTGGACGTCGGCGATGTGCGCGACGATCGCGTCGTTCTTGGCCGCGCCGGTGATGTAGACCCGGTCGGACTCGTCTTCGCGAATGTTGGGCTTGTTCGGCGGGATCGGCGACACACCGAGCTTGTAGAACTGGCGCAGCTGCTCGCCGGCGGCCAGCGCGGTGCCGGTCATGCCGCACACGGTGGCGTAGCGGTTGATCAGCGCCTGCACGGTGATGGTGTCGAGCACCTCGCCGGTTTCGGTGGTCTCGATGCCCTCCTTGGCCTCGACGGCGGCCTGCAGCCCGTCGGGCCAGCGCTGCAGCTGGGCGATGCGTCCGCGCGAGGAGTTGATCAGGTGCACCGCGTCGTCGCGCACGATGTAGTGCACGTCGCGCTGCAGCAGCACGTGCGCGTGCAGCGCGACGTTGACCTCCGTCAGCGTGGTGCCGACGTGCTCCTCGGAGTACAGGTCGATGCCGCCGAGCGCCTTTTCGACCTTGCGCGCGCCGGCGTCGGTCAGGTGGACGTTGCGGCTGTCGGAGTCCGTGTCGAAATCGGTGTCGGCGTTGAGTTCACCGACCAGCTTGATGATTTCGAGCCGCGGGGTCTCCCGATGCGTGGTTCCCGCCAGCACCAGCGGCACCAGCGCCTCGTCGACCAGCACCGAGTCGGCCTCGTCGATGAGGGCCACGTCGGGGTTGGGCGACACCAGGTCGTCGACGTCGGTCACCAGCTGATCGCGCAGCACGTCGAAGCCGATCTCGTTGACCGAGGCGTAGGTGACGTCGCAGCCGTACGCCGCCCGGCGCTCCTCGCTCGTCGACTCGGCGGTGATCCAGCCGACCGACAGCCCCATGGCTTCGATCAGCGGACCCATCCATTCGGCGTCACGGCGCGCCAGGTAATCGTTGATCGTCACCACGTGCACGTGCCGCCCGGCGATCGCGTACCCGGCGGCGGCGATCGCGCCGGCCAGGGTCTTGCCCTCGCCGGTAGCCATCTCGATCACGTCGCCGGCCAGCATCCGCAGCGCCCCGAGCAGCTGAACGTCGAACGGCCGCAACCCGCTCGCCCGTTCGGCGGCCTCGCGGGCGATGGCGAGGAATTGCGGGATGTCCTCGGAGTCGGCGAGGTCCTCGAGGTTGAGCAGCCCGGCCGCCTTGCGCAGCTGCTCGTCGCTCAGACCGGCCGCCTCGCCGTCGTATTCCGAGGAGTCGTTGACCTGGGTGAGGGAGCGGCTGCGGTCCTTTTCGGTGCTGGCGCCGAGCAGCTTCCAAAAGCGGCTGCTCAGCCGGCCGGGTTGAGCGCGGGTCGTCTTAGGCACAGGTCAACGGTACGCGGTGGGCCGCCCCGCCCACTCATCACGCGAGGTTGGATCGGCGTGGATAGGCGATGTCCGGGTCGGTGAGCACGTTGACGACGGCGGGCAGTCCGCTGGCGAAGGCCCGCTCCAGGGCGGGCCGCAGCTCGCCGGGTGCGGCCACCAGCTCGCCGTGGGCGCCCAGGGCGCGCGCCACCTCGTCGTAGCGGGTCCCCGGGCGCAGTTCGGCCACCACCGAATAGCCGTACAACGCTTCCATCGGGTGCTTTTCCAGGCCCCAGATGCCGTTGTTGCCGATCACGGACACGACGGGCACGTTGTGCCGGACCAACGTGTCCCATTCCATGCCGCTGAAGCCGAACGCGCCGTCGCCCTGCAGCAGCACCACCTGGCGCTGCGGCCGGGCCAGCTTGGCGGCCAGGGCGTAGCCGGGCCCAGAACCCAGGCAGCCGAAGGGGCCGCTGTCCAGCCAGCACCCCGGCAGGTAGCTGTCGATCACCCGGCCGGCGTAGGAGCCGAAGTCGCCGGCATCGATGACGACGATGGCGTCGCGGTCCAGCATGGGCGCCAACTCCGCGTACACCCGCATGGGGTGCAGCGGGACGCGGTCGTCGGCGAGCTCGGCGTTCTCCTTGGCGCGCGCGGCGGTCTCGGCCGCCCGGAGTTCCTCGACCCAGTCTCGGTGCCCGGCGCCCCCGGCGGTGGCCAGCGCCGCCAGGATCGTCAGCAGGTCACCGTAGAGCTCGGCCTGCACCGGCCGCGGATGGCGGCGCTCGGGTTGGACACGGTCGACCACGACGAGCTGGGTCTGTTGCCCGAACACCGCGCCGAAGCCGAGCCGGAAATCCATCGGCACGCCGACGATCAGCGCAACGTCGGCCTCCCCCAACGCTTTTCCGCGAACCCGGGAGAACGCCAACGGGTGGTCGGCCGGGACCGCGCCGCGGGCCATCCCGTTCATCAGCACCGGAATCTGGAGTTCCTCCGCCAGGCGCAGCAGTGCGGCTTCGCCGTGTCCCCACCACACGTTGGTGCCGGCCATGATCACCGGGCGCTTCGCCGCGGCCAGGAGACCGACGGCCCGGGTCAGCGCCTGGTCATCGGGTGCGGGTCCCGGCGGCACGTCGATAAGCGCCCCGGGGCGCGGGTCGTCGTCCGACATGGAGAACACGTGGTCCATCGGGAAGTCGACGAATCCCACGCCCGACGGCGCGCCGACCGCGGCGCGCAACGCGTCATCGACGAGCCGCCCGGCGTCGGCCGCCGATTGCGCGGTGGCGGCGAAGCGGGCCAGCGGCGCGACGAACGGCACGTGGTCTATCTCCTGCAGCGAGCCCATCCCCCAGCGCTGGGCCGGCGCCCGGCCGCCCAGCACCACGAGGGGCGACTGGTTCTGCTGCGCCGCCGCCATCGCGCTCATCCCGTTGGTGACGCCCGGCCCCGCGGTCAGCGCCGCCACGCCCGGGACCCTGGTCACCTTCGACCAGCCCTCGGCGGCGAAGGTCGCGGTCTGTTCGTGGCGGGTGTCGATCAGCCGGATACCCTCGTCGCGGCAGCCGTCGTAGATCGAGAACAGGTGACCGCCGGACAGCGTGAAGACGGTGTCGATTCCGCTGGCTTTGAGCCGGCGCGCGACGAGTCGGCCGGCATGTACGGTCTGGCTGGACGGAGCGTCGATGCTCATCTGCGCAGCCTATCGACAACCGCTCGGGTAGCTTGCGGGCTCGGGTAGCTTGCGGGGAAGTGCCGACCTCAGAAGGAGACGCCGAAATTGGACTCGAAGCTCTTCAAACCGTCCATTGATTGGTCGTCGGCATTTCAGGACTCCCTGCGGTGGCTCGCCATCGCTTGGGTCATCGGTGCCGTCTGTCTGCTGGCCGCGCTGGTCGCCGCCAGGTACCTGACCCCGTGGGGCCGTCAATTCTGGCGGATCACGCGCGGCTACTTCGTCGGGCCGACCAGCGTCAAGGCGTGGCTGGGACTCGGTGTGCTGCTACTGCTGGTGCTGTTCTCGGTCCGGCTCAACGTGCTGTTCAGCTATCAGAGCAACGACATGTACACGGCTTTGCAGGTGGCACTCAAGGGGCTCGCCACGGGCAACGAGGAAGTCAAACACTCCGGGATCCACAACTTTTGGGTCTCGCTCGGGATTTTCATCCTGCTGGCGGCCATCTTCATCGCCCGGGTGATCCTCGACATCTATTTGACGCAGCGGTTCATCATCGCCTGGCGCATGTGGCTGACGGGCCATCTCACCGACGACTGGCTCGCGGGCCGGGCCTATTACCGGGATCTGTTCATCGACAAGACGATTGACAACCCCGATCAGCGCATCCAACAGGATATCGACATCTTCACCGCGGGGGTGGGCGGCACCCCGAACATCCCGTCGAACGGGACGACCAGCACCCTGCTGTTCGGTGCCGTCAACGCGGTGGCATCGGTGATCTCGTTCGCCGCGATCCTGTGGAACCTGTCCGGGGACTTCAATCTGTTCGGTGTGAACGTGCCGCGTGCGATGTTCTGGACCGTCCTGGTCTATGTCTTGATCGTGACGGTGGTCGCGATTTGGCTTGGGCGCCCGCTGATTTGGCTGAGCTTCAACAACGAGAAACTCAACGCCGCGTTCCGTTACGCCCTGGTGCGGTTGCGCGACGCCGCGGAGGCGGTGGGCTTCTACCGTGGCGAGCGCGTCGAACGTACCCAATTGTGGCGGCGCTTCACGCCGATCATCGACAACTACCGCAGGTACGTCCGCCGGACCATCATCTTCAACGGATGGAACTGGTCGGCGACGCAGACCATCATTCCGCTGCCGTTGGCGATTCAGGCGCCGCGCCTGTTCACCGGGGAGATCGCCTTCGGCGATGTTACCCAGACCGCGCAGGCGTTCGGCAACATCAACGACTCACTGTCGTTCTTCCGCAACAACTATGACGCGTTCGCGGCCTTCCGGGCGGCGATCATCCGGTTGCACGGCCTCGTCGACGCCAACGACAAGGGCCGCGCGCTGCCCACCATTCTCGTCAAACCCAGCGAGGAGACCGCCGTCGAACTGCGCGGCATCGAGGTGCGCACGCCGGAGGGCGACCAGCTGGTCGACTCGCTGGACATCCAGCTCGACCTGGGCGACAGCCTGGTGATCACCGGACGCTCCGGAGCGGGCAAGACGACGCTGCTGCGCAGCCTGGCCGAATTGTGGCCGTACGCCTCGGGAACGCTGTGCCGTCCGGATGGCGACAACGAGACGATGTTCTTGTCGCAGTTGCCATATGTGCCGCTCGGCACGTTGCGCACCGTCGTGTGTTACCCGAATTCGCCGGACGGCGTCGCCGATGACCAACTGCGCGACGTGCTCACCAAGGTTGTTCTGGCGCCGCTCATCAGCCGGTTGGACGAGGAGCAGGACTGGGCCAAAGTGCTGTCCCCCGGCGAGCAGCAACGCGTCGCGTTCGCGCGCGTCCTGCTCACCCGGCCGAAGGCGGTCTTCCTCGACGAGGCGACCTCCGCGCTGGACGGCGGCCTGGAATACGCGCTGTACCAACTGGTTCGGGCGGAGCTGCCGGAATGCGTGCTCGTGAGCGTGAGCCATCGGCCCGCCGTCGAGCAGCACCACGAGCAGCAGCTGCACCTGCTCGGCGGCGGCGCGTGGCAGCTGGGGCCGGTCGAAAAGGAGCCCGCGCAGGTCTAGCGGCTACGCTGCCCCGGCCCGCCGCGCCGCGTGCGCTCCGGCGCTGGGTCGTCGCGCGCCTACGCTGCCCCGGCCCGCCGGGCCGCGTGCGCTCCGGCGCGGCGCCCGAAGAACGAACCCTCACCCAGCTGTGTCCCGCTGGCGTAACCCTTGCCGTCCTGGGCGAGGTTGGACGCGCAGGCGCCGGCGGCATACAGGCCGGGCACCACGGTGCCGTCGTCCCGTTGCACCTCACCGTCGACGGTCACCGCGAGGCCGCCGATCGTGAAGCCCGAGTACATCGCGCGCCCGAGCGACAAATCGAACACCGCCCACGGCCCATTGTCTTGCGGCGCAAGGAATTCCGGCTGCTTGTGGAAATCGGGATCCTCACCGGCGGCGGCGAACTCGTTGTAGCGGTCCAGCGTGGCCGCGAGGTTGCCGGCCGGGATGCCAAGCGCGGCTTCCATTTCCGCGATCGTCTCGTAGCCATCGAGGAAACGGATCAGCGGCATCGCGGGCATCTCGGTGTGCGCCTCGTCGACGATCAGGTAGGCGGTCTGCTCCGGCTGCTCGAGCACGAACGCCGAGGTGCGCGAATGGTAGGAGTCCTCGGCGACGAAGCGCTTGCCCTCCTTGTTGACGATGACACCGGTCAGCAGGACTTCGGGCGGGTAGGCCGCCGCGGTGATGAACAGCTCGTCCATGTGCTTGGTGGCCCCGCCCGCCGAGACCCCCATCCGGATGGACAGCCCGTCGTCGTTGGGGTTGCCCAGGATGTAAGGCGCCGCCAGCCCGTGATGCTTGGTGCGCCGCGGCTGGCCCAAAGCGGGAGTGTGCTCGGCGACCATCTCCGGATTCATCGCGAAACCACCGGCCGCGATGATGACGGCCTTGGCCTTGATGGCGCCCGTTTCGGTGAAGTGCTTCCAGGCGACGCCGACCACGGCGCCGTCGTCGTCCAGGATCAGATTGGTCGCCCCGGTCTCGTAGCGGGTCTGCACGCCCAGGGCGTCGGCGCGTTTCACCAGCAGGTCGATGACCATGGCCGCGCCGCCCAGCTCGCCGGGGACCGGCACGGAGTGCCCGCGCGGCGCCGGCTTGGCCCGCTCGCAGAAGGGCCACACCTTTTCGTTGCCCGTGTAGCTGAGGCCCTCGGTGCCCGGCGGCACGACGACTTTGCCCGGGTAGTAGCTGCGCTCGAACTGAAAGCCCAAGTCTTCCAGCCAGTTGAAATGCTCGACGCTGCCGTCGCAGTAGGCGCGGATCTTGTCGAGTTCGGGCTCACGCGACACCTCGACGAGGTACTTGTACATCTCCTCGGCGGAGTCGTCCTGACCGGTCGCCTGCTGCACCGCGGTCCCGCCGCCGAGGTAAAAGTGCCCTCCGGCAAGGGAAGTGGTTCCGCCGGCCGCGGCCGCGCGTTCGAGCACCAGCACCCGCGCCCCCTCGGCCGCCGCACTGACCGCGGCGCATCCGCCGGCGATGCCGAAGCCGATCACCAACACGTCGACCTCGTCGGACCACGACGTCACGTCGTTGGCGCTGACTGTTGGCGGTATCTCGGTGCTCATTGGCGCCACTCCTCCTCATCGCTGCGCTCTGCATCGTCGCCGGCGCTAGTCATCGCCGCTGCTCCTGTTTGATGTAGTCGTAAAACGCCCTCATTTCGGGCGCGATGTATGCGAACTCCACAAACGGCACTCCCGCCTGCGGCGCCGCGACGTAGGCGAATTGGATTCCGCCGGGCATCACGCCTTGCTGCACGACCGCGGCGCCCCGCTCGGCGGCCTGGACCAGCGCCGCCTCGAATTGCTCGGGGCCCTCGGCCTCCATGCAGATGTGGTGCAAACCGGCCCCGCACTCGCGCAAAAAGTCACTATAGATGTTCTCGCCCCGCACCGGTTGGATCAGCTCCAGCTGCATGTCGCCGAGATAGCTCAGGGAGATACTGGCGATGAAATCGGCGGGCTTGCCGTGATAGCTGCAGGCGTCCGGAGCAAAGTGCACGTCGGGGATGCGTACCCACTTCCTGACACCTAACAGGCCGGTGAGCGCCGTTTCTGTCGCGTCGAGGTCGGTGGTAACCCAGGCGATCTGCGTCGGCGACTCGAGAAGAGGGGTCATCGTCTCGCACAATAGTCCAGCCGCCGGGCCGCCAGAAAGGGGCCGAACGACTTTGCCATGCCGAATCGTTCCGCGCCCGAAATCCCGGGGTGAACACGTTCTAATTCGCTGCCCCTGTCCCGCCGGCGCTCCAAGGCGTCAATGCTGGGCGAGCACGTCCACCAGCAGTCGCACCTGGGTGTCGAAGATCGCTTCCGGGTCGGTCAGGGTGTCCGCGCCGTATTGCCCGAACACCTCCAGGCTGATGGCACCGAGCACCCCGGCCCACAACAAAAAGCACTTGGCAAGCACCTGATCGTCACCGGGAAATCCGAATTCGTGCCGGATGCGTTCGAAGTCCGACGACATCGGTTGCGGCGCAAGGTCATTGGTCAGGCGGATGTCCCCGGTGGCGATTCCGGCCGCGACGGCGTCGAACAACGCCGCGACGACCCGGGTGCCGACGGCCACCGTGCGCTCCGGAGGCGCGTGATAACCGGGGACCGGGCTGCCGTATAGGAGCGCCCAGCACGCGGGGTGCGCGACGGCCCACCGCCGGGTCGCCCGCGCGATGGCGATGACGTCGTCGCTCCACAGTTCTCTCACGGTTTCGCGGGCGCGTTCCACGGTGTCGGCCAGGTCGGAATAGGCGTCGACCAGCAGCAAGGTCAGCAACTCGTCGCGGCTGGCGACGTACCGGTACACCGCCGAGGACACCATGCCCAGGTCGCGGGCTATGGCGCGCACCGACAGTCCGGCCGCACCGCGTTCCACCAGCTGGCGGCGACCGAGTTCGATGATGCGCGCCTCGATCTGTTCCCGCGACTGCTGGCGTTTGCCCACGCGGTCAGTCTGACACAACCGAGAACGCTGCTCTTGCTTTCCGAACCGGGGTGTGGCAGCGTCATCAAAGCGAGAGCGCCGCTCTCGTTAATTCCGAGGAGCTTCGCCGGAAGGACCCGCCATGCCCACGCGTTATGAGGAGCCGAACCGGGCCGCCCGCGCGGCCAACGTGGTGATCCGCTGGCTTGCCGACGCGGGGATCAGCATCGCCGGCACCCGTGCGCTGCGCGTTCGCGGCCGCAAGTCGGGCAAGCAGCGCGCGGTCGTGGTCAACCTGCTGACCGTCGACGGGGTGGACTACCTGGTCTCGCCCCGCGGCAACACCCAGTGGGCGCGCAACGTCCGGGCCGCGGCCGTCGTCGAGGTGGGTCCTCGGTGGCGCCGGCACCGCGTTTGCGCCACCGAGGTCGACGACGCGGCCAAGCCCGATCTGCTGCGGCGCTACCTGTCCCGGTGGTACTGGCAGGTCAAGGACTACGTCGCGGGGCTGACGCCGGACAGCAGCGACGAGGAGTTCCGCGCCGCGGCGCCCACGATTCCGGTATTCGCGCTGGCCAAGGCGCGCTGACGGCGTCCGATCGGGGCCCTAACGCGCGTTGTCCCGCGCCCCGAGATCCTCGCGAACCTGCTGCGAGGTGGCCCCCCACGACACCGCCGCGGGGAAGTCCCCCCACACGCTGTTGAAGATCCCGACGAGCTGTCCCGGGCCGCCACCGGGCGCCAGATACACCGGCCCGCCGGAGTCGCCGTTGTGGCTCTGCACGCCGTTGGACATGGTGAACCAGCCGTTGTTCACGCTCTGCACCGTCCCGCAGGTCTCCCCGGTGATCACGCCGTAGTGACAGATCGGCTGCCCGGGCGCCAGCGCCAGTCCGGGGTCGGAGACCAGCGGACGACCACTCGGCAGGATGTTGTTCGCCGTGACGTCGTTGTCCAGCACGATCGCCTCGTAATCGTTGATCACCTGGCTCGTGGACACCGTCGTCCCGCTGGGGGTGTTGTCCCGGAAGGCCGCCAGGCGGCCGATGACGGTGCCGCCCCGATCCGTCACCACTCCGCCCCCGCCGCGGCAGTGCCCCGCGGTGAACGCGACCTTCAGGGCCGGGTCGACGTATCCCAACGTGCAGACGCGGTTGTCCTGGCGTATCTCCATGCCCGGATACACCAGGACATCGGCCTTTGTCGGCGCGGCCGGCAGCAAGGAGGCGAGCGCGGCGACAGTAACCGACGCGGCGAAGGCGCGCGTTGCCAGGCGATGCACCATGAACTCCGATCCATCGGGCGGACACCGACGGGAGGTCGAGGTTACGGCGTAACCGTCCTCCACGTTCAGCTTTTCGCGCCGCGCAGCGCCGATGTTACAGAGAGGTCACGAGCGTGGCGGCGGCATCGGTCGGGCCGGCCGTGCGCGGGGCCCAGCCGGGCGGGCCGAACACGTAGCCCAGCCGGTCCCGCAGCCGGGTCGCGGTTCGCCAGTCGCGGGCGATCGCGACGTATTCGCGCGTCTGCAGCTTCCAGATGTTGAAGGTGTCCACCTGCTTCGTGAGGCCGTAGTGGGGGCGGAACAGCTCGGGCTGGAAGGTGCCGAACAGCCGGTCCCAGATGATGAAGATGCCGCCGTAGTTCTTGTCGAGGTACACCTTGTCCATTCCGTGGTGCACCCGGTGGTGCGACGGCGTGTTGAAGACGAACTCGAACGGCCGCGGCAGCTTGTCGATGTGCTCGGTGTGGATCCAGAACTGGTAGATCAAGTTCACGGAGAAGCTGAAGAACACCATCCATGGCGGAATTCCCAACAGCGGCAACGGGATCCACATCAAGATCTCGCCGCTGTTGTTCCACTTCTGGCGCAGCGCGGTGGCGAAGTTGTAGTACTCGCTGGAGTGGTGGGCCTGATGGGTCGCCCAGATCAACCGCACCCGGTGGGCGATACGGTGGTACGCGTAGTACAGCAGGTCGACGCCGAGAATCGCGATCACCCACGTGTACCACGTGGCCACCGAAAGGTGCCACGGCGCCACGTAGGCATAGATCGCGGCGTAGCCGAGCAGGGCCAGGGTCTTCCAGCCGGCGGTGGTGGCCACCGAAACCAGCCCCATCGAGATGCTGGTCAGCGAGTCGCGGGTGCGGTGCGCCCCCGACGGGGGCCGCGCGGCGTCGGCCGCGAGGTGTTCCAGCTTGCGGGCCGCGGTCCATTCGAGGGTCAGCAGCAGCAAGAAGAACGGGATGGCGAGCAGCACCGGGTCCCGCATCTGCGGGGGCAAGGCGGACAGGAAGCCGGAGAGGGCGCTCACACCGGTAAGACTACGACGACCGCCGCGCCGCTCAGCGACGATCGTCGGTCTGCACGTCGTTGCCGGCGTACCACTGGACCGCGCGAACGCCGGGCAGCAGGGATAGCTCGGCCACCAGCCGCTCCAGCCGGGCGGGGGCGTCGCCGTCCATCAGCAGGTGGGCGGTCAAGGTGATCTCGTCGTCGGCCGGATGCCCGGTGTGGATCCCGCGAAGCGTGATGTCGTTGCCGCCGGCGTGCTGGACGATCTGGGCGCGCGCGTATTTCTCGTGCTTGGGGCGGCAGACCACCTGCACCAGATAGGGCAGCAGGCTTTCGTCTTCGTCAGCACTGTTGTCGCGGTCGATCAACCGGCCGAGAGGGCGCCCCAGCACGTGAATGCCGATGACCGTGCCGGTGCCGATCAACGCGAAGACCAGGTGCCCGGAAGCGGCCAGCACGCCGATGGCCGCCGAACACCACAGGGTGGCGGCGGTGTTGAGGCCGCGAACGTTGACGCCCTCCCGCAGGATCACGCCACCGCCGAGGAAGCCGATGCCCGACACCACATAGGACGCGACCCGGGTCGGGCTGGAATCCGACGTGGCCGCGGCGTACAGGACGAACAGGGTTGCGCCGCCGGCAACCAGCGCGTTGGTGCGCAGGCCGGCCCGACGGGCCCGCCACTGCCGTTCCAGGCCGATGAGGGCGCCGCAACCCACGCCGACGCCCAGGCGGAGCGCGAAATCGACGGCGCTCAGCGTTTCCACGACACGCTCCTTCCCGGTGGCTCGACGGCGAAGGGAGCTAACCAAATCCGGATTAACCGCAAGTGGAGCCCAACCGAACCGCCGACGTCGGGAGGTATCCTCCCGCGGGCGGCGAGTCTCAGGCTAACCGGCTTTGGGCGTGATGTGGTGGGGGCAGTAGGCGCTCGAGGCGAGGGCCGCGAACTTGGCGGCGGCGTCCATCGTCATCCCGGGGTTTTGATCCTTGATGTCGCTGACGACCTGCAAACCGGTTTCGCCGCGGCCCATCAACCCGCACACGGCCTTGGCGGACGTGATGACTTGGCTGGGGCTGCTATAGGTGATGCCGGAACTGTCGAGGTTGGCCAAAAACGCGGCATCGTCACCCTCCGGCTCGGCGTGCGCGGGCGCCGCGAAACCGATCACGCCGACGGCGCCGAGCAGCGCAGCGAAACGTTTCATGCCGATCCCGCCTTGCCGAGCCGGGCGTCGGGCAACGTCACCTTCGGCTTGTCTCCGCTGGACACGTGCACCGCGTGGATGCCGGGCTTTTTCGACAATTGGTCGAGCAGATCGTCGAGTCCGGCCTTGTCGACGTTCCAGTGCTGCACGGCTTCCGGTTGTTTTTGCAGCTTGGCGATGACGTCGTCGAGTTTCACGGGCTCGGCGGGCTTCGTCGCTCCCCCGGCGCGGGCCCGCACGCCCCTGCCGCTCACGACCTGCGGCGTGACGGCGCCGAGGGCACCTCCGGTCAGGCTGCCCAGCGCCATCTGACCGAGCAGGCTGCCCGGGATTGCGGCCGCGGGCGCCGCGGCGATGCCGGCGCTCGGCGCCAGGCCGCTGGCCAGCCGGATCGCCGGGGTGGCCGAGGCCCAGGCCGGTGGCACCGACAGCTTGCCCACCACGTTCGCCTCACCCATGCCCGCCGATACCGCGCTCGTCAGGCCCGCGCCGGCCGACCGCATCCCGAGACCGGCCCCCAGCGCGGACTTCGGGATGTCCAGGCCCTCGACCGGTAGGTTGTAGAACATCTTGAACTCGGTCATGGCGAGGTTGATCGGGCTCATGCTGTCGTTGGCGACGGTGCTGAACCGGCCGATGTCGGCGAGGATCCCGAAGGTGTTCTGCCACGTCGTCCCGGCCAACGGCGACCCGGTCAGGGTGTTGAGCACCTGGTCCCAGAACTCCATGTAACCGCGGGACGCGTTGCCGATGGCCTCGAGCAGGTCACTGAAGATGCCCGACGGCGGGGCCGCCGCGTCCGTGGCCGCGGCGGTGCCGCTTGCCTCGCCCAGCGCGGCCGCCTGCGCGGCGATCCCGGTTTCGTTGGTGGTCTGGGGCGGCTCGGTGAACGGTGCCAGTCGCGTGGCGGCCGCCGACGCGCCGGCGTAGGCGTACATCGCGGCGGCGTCCTGGGCCCACATTTCCGCGTATTCGGCCTCGGTGGCGGCGATCGCGGCGGTGTTCTGCCCGAAGGCGTTGGTTGCCAACAGCGTTGCCAGCCGGACGCGGTTGGCCGCGATCTCGGTCGGCGGCACCACCGCCGCGAAGGCGCTCTCGTAGGCGCCCGCCGCCGCCGTGGCCTGCACGGACGCCGTCTTCGCCTGCGCCGAGGTCTCCGACATCCAGGCCACGTAGGGCGCGGCCGCGGCGGCCATCGCGACCGCCGACGGGCCGGCCCACGCCTCGTTGGCCAGGCCCTCGACGATCGCACCGTAGGACGACGCCGTGGACTGCAGCTCGGCGGCCAACGCCTCCCAGGCGGCGGCGGCCGCCAGCATCGGTCCCGCCCCAGGGCCGGTGTACATCTGGCCGGAGGTGATTTCGGGTGGCTGCACTGCGAAATTCATCGGCGTGCCCTTCCCGCGCCACCCGGGCCGCTGGCCGCCGACGAACCGGGAGTGCTGGCAAACATGCCGTGAATCGCCGACGTTTGCGGCGGTGAGGTCACCGAAGACATCGGTCGTCCCCCGCGGTCCGCTGGATCAATGCCATTGGTGTCATGTCAAGGCCCATCAATCCGCCGGCACCACGATGATCGTGGCGGTGGTCGCGACGCCGTCGGTGGCCGCCGCGGCGACGCCGGTCGTGCCGTTGCTGACGGTGCGCACACCCGCGCCCGCCAGCGCGCGTCCGGCCACGCTCGCCATGGCCATCTCGCCGAACATTGCGCCCTGCGACGTGGCGGTCATCGCCGGGGCGGCTCCCAAACTCGCGCCCGGCAGTACCGACGCGACCGTCTTCATGACGGGGGCGGCGGTGGCCCAGCCCTGCGGAACCGACAGGGATCCGACCAGGGTCGCGCGGCCCATCGACCCGGCCACGCCCCCGAGCTCCGGTGTCACCGCGGCGACGTAACCGCCCCGCAGCGGCGCAAGCGGCGACAGCCCCCCGGCGATGGCCCTTCCGCCGCCAAGCAGTTCGGCGACGCCCGGCGCGTTTTGGGACAGCCCCAGAGCCTGCAGCGACAGCAGCCACCATCCGCCGGGCACGATGATCGCGCCAATGGGGCTGTACGCGCCGGTGACGGCCGCGAAGAAGGGCCGCAGGGCGGCCGTGATGGGGTAAATGGCTTCGATGATCGATGCCGCCGGCGTCGCCGCCGCGGCCGACGGGGTCGCCGCAAGTCCTTGCAGCATCGTCGGCGTCACGTTGATCAAGGCCGACAGCTCGGACGGGATGTCCGAGGCGGCACTTTGCGCGATCGCCGCGGATTGTCGTGCCACCGCGGACGAATCGGTGGTCCGCGGCGGCTCGGTGAAGGGCGTCAGCCGCGTGGCCGCGGCCGACGAGGCGGCGTAGGTATACATCGCCACGGCATCCTGGGCCCACATCTCGGCGTACTCCGCTTCGGCCGCCGCGATGGCCGCGGTGTTCTGGCCGAGGATGTTCGTGGCGATCAGCGTCATCAAGAGACTGCGGTTGGCAGCGATCACCGGTGGGGGCACCGTCGCCGCGAACGCGGTCTCGTAGGCCGCGGCGGCGAGCCTGGCCTGGGTCGCCACCTGCTCTGCCTGGGCGGCCGTCGCCGTGGCCCATGCCACGTAGCGCGCGGCCGCGGCGCTCATCGACGCCGCCGCCGGTCCCAGCCAGGACCCGACGGTCATGCCGGCGATCGTCGAGCTGTAGGCCGCCGCGTAGGAATACAGTTCGGCTCCCAGCGCATCCCATGCCGCGGCGGCGGCCAGCAGGGGCCCCGATCCGGCACCCACGTACATCCGTCCTGAATTGACCTCTGGTGGCAGCGCCCCGAAGTCCACCCGTTGCCTCCCGTCCTCCTCTGGCGCCAGGGTAGGAGCGAATATGCGGCCTTCCCGCAAACAAGCCACGGCTCAAATGGAATTCATGAGATTCGCCGGTGGAGCATATGTGTATTCCATGTGTTGCACCGGCGCCGCTCCAACGCGTCCTTCGACTGAGAAATTCTCAGGATCGGCATTCGGCGCCGGGGCCGGCTCCACCGACCTCGGACGCCCGCGGCGTGAAGGTTCGCTAAGCGCAAGGGATTTCGCGTCTGAGATGCGCAGGGAGGCCGCCTGCTACGGGGCTACCTTCTGTTAAGTTGCTGCGGGCAATAGAATTTCGCCGCAATCGCCAAGAACGACGTCGCGTGGTCGTCGGTGAGTCCGGGGTTTTGGCTCTTCAATTCGTCCACCATTTGGGGACCCAACTCGCCGTTTGCCATCGACACGCACACGGCTTTGGCGAACTTTATCGCCCCATCCGGGGTCGAGTACGTGATGCCGGCGCCGCGCAGCGACGCGAGAAAAGCGGCCTCGTCGCCGCCGGTCGTCCCCGGGTCGCTGTGCGCGAGCGGGGTCAGACCGAGGGCGACCGAAACGCCGACGCCCAGCGCCGCCAGCAGTCTCATGACTCGTGATTCTCCCATGCGGCGGCGAGGCGTTCGGCCGCCCAGGCGGACGGCCGACGGGTCAGGCCTTGGAGAGTTGGTTGGGGCAGTAGAACTTCGCGGAAAGCAGGGCGAAATTGGATGCCATCTCCATGTCCATGCCGGGGTTGTGGGTTTTCACGTCGTGGACGACCTCCAGGCCGGGTTCGCCGTTGTTCAAACACGAGCACACCGCCCGCCCGGCGGCGACGGCCGAACCCGGCGTGGCAAAGCTGAAGCCGGCTTGGTGGAGCGCCGCGATGAAGCCTCCGTCGTCACCACTCGGTTCCGGCCCGGGATCGGCGTAAGCCGGCGCGGCAAGGCCAATCGTCGCGAAGGCACTCAGGAGCGCCAGTAGTCTTGTCATCACTGTCCACCTTCCGTCCTCACGCGCGGTCGCTGCGTGAACATCGATTGCCTTGTCCCCTAACCCAACTGGGCATCCGTCGGCAGGACTTTGGACTTGTCCCCCTTCTTCAGATGCACCGCGTGGATGCCGGGCTTCTTGGCCAGCTGCTCGAGCAGCGCGTCGAGGTTTTCCTGATCGACGTTGTGGTGCTGCACGCTTTCGGGTTTCTCCGAGATCTGTGCGACAAGGCGTTTCAGCTGTTCGGGTGATTGCTTGTCCTTGAGGTCCTTGATCGCGGCCATCCGGTTGCGCACCCCGCCGCGGACCACGGTGGGCCCCCCGGAGCCCAGCGCGCTGCCCAGCATCCCGGCCAGGCCCATCGAACTGAACAGGCTTCCCTCGCCCAGCGCCGCCGCCGGCACGGCCTCGGTCCCGGCGGCCGACAGGGCGGCGGCGACGGTCCTGACCGACGGCGTGGCCGTGGCCCAGCTGGGCGGGATCGACAGCTTGCCCACCAGGGTGCCGGCATTGCCCATGCCGGCGATGGGGTTGATCGCGCTGTACAGCGTGCCCCGACCGAAGCCCAACGCCCCGAGCCCCGCGCCGAGAGCGTCCTTGGGCAACGCACCGTACGCGATGGGAGGGGCGAATTTGAGCCACTGCGACAACGGAAAGTTGACCAACAATCCGACGTCGTTGAACTGGGTGGTCAGGCCCAGCGGCACCTTCACGGCGTTGTACGTCGCGGTATAGAAGCTCGCCCCGCCCGGGACGGTGTTGAAGAGATTGGTCATGAACGTCTGATAGAGGTACGCCAGGTTCGCCGCGCCGGAGAAGGGCCCGCTGTAGGGCAGCGTGGTGGTCGCCGCCGTCGCCGCGGCATTCGCCACGTTGGCGGCGGGGGTGCTGGCGGCCGACGTCACCGCGGCCGCTTGCATCGGTTCGGCCGCCGCGCTGGTGGTCTGGGGAGCCGGGCTGAACTCCGTCAACTTATTGGAAGCGGTCGCCGAGGACGCGAAGTAGGTGTCCATCGCCGTGGCGTCCTGCGCCCAGAACTCGCCGTATTGGGCCTCGTTCGCGGCGATCGCGGACGTGTTCTGCCCGAAGAGGTTAGTCGCCACCAATTGCACCAGCAGCGCCCGGTTTTCGGCGATCACCGCCGGCGGCACATGGGCGGCGAAGGCCGTCTCGTAGGCGGTTGCCGCCTCGGTGGCCTGGGTCGCGGATTGTGCTGCGGCCGCGGCGGTTTGCTGCATCCAGGTCACGTACGGGGCCGCCGCGGACGCCATGGCAAACGACGACGGACCCGCCCAGGGCCCGGCGGTCAGGCTCGAGATCGTCGCCGCATAGGACGTCGCGGTGGACTGCAGTTCGGTGGCCAGGCTCTGCCAGGCCGTCGCCGCGGCCACCAGCGATCCCGCGCCCGGACCGCTGTACATCCGGCCCGAATTGAACTCCGGCGGAAAGGCTCCGTAAAACATCCCTGCTACCCCCTGCCTCGGCATTCGAGCGAAAGCACCTGGCTGCCATGCGGTTTGGTCATCGCGGTCATTCCTCGATGCATGGGATCACGATGATGGTGGCCGCGGCCGGATCGGCTTCCGCGGCAACACCGCCCAGCGCTCCCATCGCCGTCGCGGCGCCCCCGACCGGACGGGTTGCGGCGGCGGCGACGGCGCGTCCGGCCAGGCTGGACAGGGCCATCTGGCTGAACACGCCCTCCTCGCCGGCCATCGCCGCCGGCGCCGCCGCCAGGTTCGTCGGCAACCCCTGGGCGAGCGTCCGTATCGCCGGGGCGGCTTCCGTCCAGCCCTGCGGCACCGACATGCCGCCGACCAGAGCGGCTTTGCCCATCGATCCCGACACCTGCCCCGCCCCGATCGCGGAGCTGAGCATGGGCTTGACGGCGTTGGCGCCACTGGTGAGCGGGGCCAACGCGCCCGAGATGGCTTTCGGCCCAGCCAGATAGGCGGCCGCACCCTGCCCGTTCTGTCCCCAGGCGTACGCCTGGCCGAACGACAGGAACGGGCCGCCGGGGATGGTGGTCCACGACTGCGGCGAGTACACCCCGGTCACCACCGACCAGAACTCGTTCCAGTTGGTGATGAAATTCGGCGTCGTCAGTTCGGCCGATGACGTTGCCGACGAGCCGGCGTTCGCCACGGATTGCGCCGCAGGCTGCAGCGTGCCGCTCAGCTGCGACAGCTGGGTGGCGGTGTTGGAACCGGACTGCCCGCTACTCTGGGCGACCGCGGCGGCTTGGGCGGGCCCGGCCGAATCGTTGGTGGTGCGCGGTGGCGGTGCGAACGGTGTCAGCGCCGACGCGCTCGCCGAGGACGCCGCATACCCGTACATTGCGGCGGCGTCCTGCGCCCACATCTCCATGTAGTGGGCCTCGGTCGCGGCGATCGCCGGGGTGTTCTGGCCCAGGATGTTGGTGGCGACCAGCGTGGCGAGCAGGGCGCGGTTGGCCGCGATCACCGGCGGTGGCACGGTGGCCGCGAATGCCGTCTCGTAGGCGCCGGCGGCGAGCTTGGCCCGCGCGCCGGCCTCCTCGGCCTGCGCCCCGGTGGCGTGCATCCACGCGACGTACGGGGCGGCCGCGGCCGCCATCGCCAGCGACGAGGGGCCCGTCCAGGGGCCCGTCGCGAGGGTCTCGATGGTCGAGCTGTACGACGCGCCCGTCGTCTGCAATTCCGCGGCCAGCTCGTCCCAGGCCGCGGCGGCGGCCAGCAGCGGGCCCGATCCCGCGCCGACATACATCCGGGCCGAGTTGTATTCCGGCGGATACGCGCCGAAGTCCAGCATTCAGGTCCTCCTCGAGTCTCGGCCACGCCCAGCGCGGCATCGCGGGCTCGACAAACTCGCGCCTGGAAGGGAATTCACGAAACAAGCCTTCGAATGCGGACGCACATTCCATCGGTTGGAAGACAGCAAGCCCTACTCTCCTAGCTGCAAACCGGCGCCATAAAGGGCGGATGAATGAGTAGTCAAGCCACGCTGCTATCGCAATAAAGATGTTGCACCGTTGGTATTCAGGCGGCGTTCCCGCCAGGTAAAGCCGTGTAAAACATCGATGTCGCGGCCTTCGGGACCGGTGTGAGAACGGCGCATGACAGCCTTTCGATTAGTGGCGCATATCACCCGGTATGCGCGCGACGGGCGGGGTTGGCGTGCTGATGTATTGCTTCGACGGTGTCCGCATTGAGACGCAACGCGACGGCCAAAAACTTTCTTTATCGACGATGAGTTCCGGCTTTCGGAATTGCCAAAGGCGCGATTCCGCGCCATTTCCGCGAAATGCGATTAAGCCCCGGTTCGAGCCGACGGCGTCGTCATCGCCGAACTGGGCGGGTGTGGTCACGCTGTGTCGTAGGGTCCGTTCATACCACTAGACGCGGCCAGTCTGCTGTGGCGCTGGTGGGCCACTGACAATTTCCTGTGGGGCGAATTCCCGTAGGGCGCAGCGGCTTTCGGGCGTGACACAGACCTCTCGGCGCACGGCGGCGCTGCGATCGGCACCGCGAATTTTTCCATGCGCCGTTGTAAAGATCCGGGCGGTAACGGTTTTCGGCCGAAGCCAACGGCGCGCGTGCCCGAGAGCTACCCGGCGGCGGGCGGGCGCACCACGAAGTTCGGCCGGAATCCGTACTGCGGGACGGCGCGTCCGAGTCCGTGGTTGCCCATGGGGCTGAACGGCATGCCGGGCATGCCGGCCGCCATCGCCGGGGGCGGGGCCACCATCGGGGTGCCGCCCAGCGCCGACGGCAACGGACTGGCGACCGGCGCTGGCGGGGCCCAGCTCGGCGGCACCGACAGCGGGCCGACCAGGGACGCGCGGCCCAGTCCTGCCGAGACCGACGCGCCGGCATTGCCCACGCCCGCCAACCCCGACAGTCCCTGGGCGCTTGTTCCGATGCCGGTCGTCACCGGCGCGCCGCTCGCCAGGTCGTTGAGGGCGCCGGTGCTGGCGCCGATCAGCGTCGAACTCGTTACGGTCTGCACCACCTGCGCCGGGTCGAGCGCGCCGGTCGACGTGATCGTGTTCCAGAAATTGCTGTTCGGGTCCAGGATCGACGACAGGCCGGACGTCGATCCGGTCGACGATTCCGTCGGCGACGACAGGGTCTGCAGCGCGTTGGGCACGGCGGTGTTCAGCTGCGACACGGTAGCCTGCTGGTTTCCCGCGGAGGTGCCCGTCGCCTGGGCGACCGCGGCGGCCTGGCGGGCTTGGCCGTCCTGGCTGGTGGTTTGCGTGGGATCGGTGAACATGGGCAGGCGGGTGGCGGCGGCCGAGGAGCCGGCGTAGCCGTACATGGTTGCCGCGTCCTGGGCCCACATCTCGCCGTACTGCGCCTCGGTGGCCGCGATGGCGGGCGTGTTCTGGCCCAGCACGTTGGTGGCGATCAGCGTCGCCAGCTGCGCGCGGTTGGCCGCGATCGCCGGCGGTGGCACGGTGGCCGCGAACGCGGCCTCGTAGGCCGCGGCGGCGGCTTCGGCCTGGGTCGCGGCCTGCTCGGCTTGGGTGGCGGTCGTGCTCATCCACGCCACGTACGGCGTCGCGGCCGCGACCATCGCCGCCGATGCCGGGCCGTGCCATTCCTCGCTGGTCAGCGCAGAGAGCGCCGACCCGTACGACAGTGCGGCCGAACGCAATTCCGCGGCCAACCCGTTCCACGCGGACGCGGCAACCAGCATCGGGCCCGACCCGGGCCCGGCATACATACGCGCGGAGTTGATTTCGGGTGGGAGCGTTGCGAAGTCCACGAACATTTCGGGCCCCTCCCCTAGCCGGTCGCGATGGTGTCGGCCAGCGCCCGCGCCCTCGAGGTGCGGCACATGGCGTCGATGCTGAATTGTGTTGCTGCTAACACTGCTAACTGGCAGCACGACATGGGAAACGACATCGGAATTCTCCTCACAGCAGAGACCGAACTCAGCCGTGGTTCGCCCGAATCAGGCTAATTCCGCGCACACTCGCGCACGCACGCGTAATGCGTTGGCGTGCGCGAGAATATGTGGAAGGAGCCGATTCAGGCTACGAAAGGTGGCCGGGGTCGGATCGCAACGAAATGGTCATCGATCTGGGATACGGACTATCACCGGGACTCATTCCGCTCTCACCTCCTCGCGGCCAGGGCATACGGGGATGCCATACGTTGCACGCGGGGATAGGCACCCAACGCGAGAATCGTTGGGCGCGCACCCCTCTCGTCAGAGCTTCGGCACCACACGGCGTATCCGGTCACCAGAGCCGGAAGCCACTTGGGCTCAACCCTTAATCCGGGAGGAGCTGTCCTGACCCTGGGCGTCTCTCGACGTTCGAGGTCAGTGGCCTATGTCCGTGCAGACGCCTCACCTAGCGAGGTGCTTGCACAGGCCATGGTGGCACTCGGCCTACGCCGAGTCAAATTGACGTGCAACACAACCGCGCACCAGCGCGTAGCCGCCTGGCCGGCTAGTTCGCCTTCTCGGCGACCGCCGCGTTCAGGCCCTCGGCGAGATCCTCGCGGGTCAGCTCCTTGAACCGCAGCAGTTGGCGCTCGCTGAATTCGGTCACGTCGCTGGCCAGGACCGCATCCAGGTCCTCGTCGTCCAGGCGGAAACTGCGGTGATCGCGGGCCTTTTCCACCACGTTGCGCACGAAACCGGCATTGCCCAGCGTGTCGATGCCGCGGATGAGATCGCCGTCTTCCGAATACGTTTCGTCGAGATAGAACTTGGTGTAGGACGGCAGGAGGGCCTGCGCCGATTCATCGGTGATGACGTCTTCGTTTTCCTGGCCCATCAACCGGGTCAGCGCGACCAGTTCGTCCGGGGTGTAGCTGAAGAACTCGATCACCGTCGAAAAGCGCCGCCGCAGACCCTGATTCACTTCGAGCATCTTGTCCATGGCCTTGGCGTAGCCGGCCCCGAAGACGACCAGCTCGTCGCGGTGGTTCTCCATGTACAGCAGCAACGTGTTGATGATCGCGTTGCCGTAGGGGTCGCCCTGCTGGTAGCCCTTTTCGTGCAGGGTGTGCATCTCGTCGAAGAACACCGCGCCGCCCAGGGCGCCCTCGAGCATCTCCTCGGTGTTCTTCTCCGCGTCGGCCATGTACCGGCCCAGCAGCTTGGTGCGGCTGGTCTCGACCACCACCGGTTTGCGCAGCACCGTCAACCCACACAGCTGCTTGCTGAAAGCCCTTGCCACCGAGGTCTTTCCGGTTCCCGGCGGACCGAGCAGCAAGGTGTGGCGCGACGTCACCGGCACCGGCAGGCCCATCTTGGCGCGCGCCAGGTTCACCTTCGTCGTCGACTTGATCAACTTGATCTCCCGCTTGGCCCGCTCCATGCCCAGCATGGCGTTGAGCTCGGCATCGCCCTCGGCCAGGTACTTCGCGGCCTCCTCGGCGTGACGGGCGGCCTCCGCCTCAGCGCGGGTGGGCGCGCTGTCGGGGTCCCACGGGTCGGTGCGGGCCTCGATCGTCTCGGGGTCGGTCAGGATCAGGCGATAGTTCGGGTTGTCCAGCGCCTCGCGCGCGGGGGTGAACTTGGGATCACGCGAATAGACGCGCCGCAGCAGCTCGACGGCCTCGTCCTCGCGGCCCAGGTGGCGCAGGCACATGCCCTGCGTGTACAGCGCGATGTTGGCCGCGCCCGGTACCCGGTCGCCTTCGATGGCGTCCTGGCCGCGGCGCAACGCCTCCTCGAACACGCCGAGCGAGGCCAGGGCGGTGGTGGCCATCGCCGCCCCCGCGGCCTTCAGCTCGGGCTGACGCCACCCCTTGCCCTCGGAGAATTGGTTGAGCACGTCCGGCCACCGCCCGGTGCGGAAGTACAGCACGCCCCGCACGTAGCTGACCAGCTCCTCGTCGAAGGCCTGGCGGGGTTCGACGCCGTCGAGCAGCTTCGCCGCTTCCGCATAGTGTTTGGCCTCGGCAAGCACGGCCGCGTAAGCGCACGCCAGCGACTCCACGCTGGTCACCGCCAGCCGCAGGAACAGCCCGTCGGAGACCTCCGGGCGGAACTGCAACTCGGTGACCCCGAGGCGGCGGGTCTCCCACCCGAACGTCCGGATCGACGACCAGGCACCGGCGAGCACGTCGAGGCTCTGCTCCCCCGCCAGCATCCGCGCCAGCCAGGCGTCGCACATCGACGGGTCCAGGTTGGTCGCCGTGGTGAACATCTGCGACGCGACCTGCGGGTTGTGGCTGGGTTGCAGCCCGTTGACCGACACGCCCGACGCCAACAGGCCGGCGACCATCGCGTTACGGGCGCCTTCGGCGGTTGATTGGGGCCTCGTCATTGCGCTACAGGTACGCCCGCCGAGCTCCCTCGCAGCTGGTCGACGGACAGCGAGAGCTCATCGTCGTCGGCGCGCAACGGACGGCTCGGCACGGATAGCAGCGGGCGGGCCGTCGGGGCGGGCAGGCTGGCCCGCACCGCGGCCAGCTGACGACCGGTGAGGCGGTTCAGCCCCGACGACACGTTTCGGCGCAGCCGCTTCTCGGTGTGATAACGCACCCACGCCGACACCTGCGGACGGCCGCCGCGAGACGTGAGCCGGATGGTCAGCACCGTGGCGAAAGTGTCGTCCTCCCAAAGCTCCTCGAGCTTGTCGGTGGTGATGTCCGACGGCGTCAGCCACAGGCTCGTCACGAACCCGTTGAAGTGCTTGAGGCGGCGCCATCCCGGACGGCTCCACGTCGGCTCCAGGTCGGCGAGCACCGCGCGGTCGACTTCGGCGAGCTCCTCGGCGGTCAACGGCCTTGCCGCACAGGTCAGCCCGTCGAGATCTTGGGCGAGCCGTTCGGTGGCCGCCACCAGGGTCGACGCCAGCGAATCGCGGGCCGCCACGGCGGCCACGTTGCGCTGCGGGTTCATCCGCAGCACCAGCCAGGTCCTGCGCACGTAGGAGGTGGGCTGATCGTTCGCCACCTCCCATTCCTCGGGGCCCCAGTCGTCGAGCTTGGACAACTCGGCGGCATTCCCGCCGCGGCGCACCTTCACCGACACGATGTCGATGTCGTCGAGGTGGATGTCGAACTGGCGCAGCCCCGAGGCGACGGCCTGCACCAGCAAGGTGGGCCGGGACGACCGGTGGCGGTGGCGCGACGCCGGGTCGTCCTCGCCGCCGTTGACGGCGATCACCGTGACGAGCTGGCCCTGGTACTCGCGCACGCCGACCTTGTCGCGGCCGAATCTGCGTTGGTGATCGATCGCCGGGGTGCAGCCGGCGGCCAGCGCGGAGCCCGGGTCGGCGGACCAGTCCCACAGCCAGGTCGCAATCCCCGACGTCACCGTCAGGCCGTGGTAGGTGACCAGCGACAGCAGCGCGACCAGCACGGCCAGACCCACCCCCACCCAGAACGCGATGCGGTAGGTGCCCTGCCAGGACTCCGGGCAGTGGCTGGCCACCGCCATGATCACGACGTCGACCAGGAACACCGTGGTCAGCCGCGACCACGACAAAGACAACCCGAACCTGCGCTGTGCCTTCATGAGTGCTGCTGCTCCGCCCCTATTGCTGTTTCCGTGATCGCTTCATCAGCATCGCCGTGCCGAACACCCCGCCGCCGATGAGCAGCGCCACGAACAATCCTCCGGCGGCGACCCATACTGGCACCATATCCCGCGGCGGGGCGGGTTTCGGAACGGTCAGCGGCGCCGACAGCTGCTGCGGCGGCTTCACCGGACCGTCGGGCACGTCCCAGGTCAGCGCCGCGACCGGGTCGACGACCCCGTGGCCGACCTGGTTGTCCACTCCGCGCGCGGGCGCGCGGGCGGTGCGCGTCAGCCGGTTGATGACCTGATACGCCGACAGCTGCGGGAATTTGGCGCGCACCAGCGCCGCCACCCCCGACACGATCGCCGCGGAGAAGCTGGTGCCGGACGGAACCAGCAGCGTGTTGTCCGGTCCGTCGATCGCGTTGATGAGCCCGTCGTCCCGCGGCGACAGCCCGACGACGTCCGTCCCGGGCGCGGCGATGCCCACCCACGGCCCGGCCACGCTCGTCGACGCCTGGCCCTGATTGCCCTGGCTCAGCGGGCGCCCTTCTTCGTCGACGGCGCCGACGGTCAGGACGTAGTCGCTGAACCAGGACGGCGTCACGACGGTGGTGACGGCATTCCAGTTGCGAGGATCGTTGGGCTGCAACGGATCATGAGGCGGGTTCTGCTTGCAGTCCTTTTTGCTGGTATCGCCGGCCGCGGCCACGATGACGACGTTCTTGTCGACCGCCGCGTAGCGGACCGCGGCGCCCAGCGAGCGCTGGTCGATGACGTTGCGCGCGCTCATGCATGTCACGTCGGAGATGTTGATGACCGACGCGCCCATGTTGGCGGCGTGCACGATCGCCCGCGCCATCGTCTGGACGTTGTCGATCTTCGCCGACGTCTGCGGATCCTCATCGCCGGTGTAGGCGTCCTTGAGGCCGAAGGCCTGGCTGGACTGCCGGATCGCGATGATGTCGACGTCCGGCGCGATCCCGCTGAACGCGTCCGGTCCGCCCTTGGTGGGTGCGGGTGGCGGCGGTGCCGGCGGCGGCGGGTCGAGCGGGCGCGGATTGTCGACCGTGACCACGTGCCCGCCACCGGAGTAGCCGGGGATGGTCACCGTGCCGGTTCCGTGGTTGCCCGCCGGGGCCTGCCCACCTTGGGGCGGCCCGGGGGGCGGTCCGCCGGGCTGCGGCGGCGCCGGTGGCGGCGGGGGCGCCCCGAAGGGGCCTGGAGCAGGCTGCTCCTGGGGCGGCGGGGGCACCATCGTCACGGTCTGGGGCAGCGGCGACAGGGTCACCGTCTGCGGCGGCGGCGCTTTCGGCGGCGGCTCCGTGGTCGGAATGGTGACCGGCTTGCGCGGTGCCGCCGGCGGTACCCCGGCGCCGTTGGCCGGCGCCGCGCCGATCATCGACGCCACGAGGGTGCCGTGCGCGTCGCAGTCGGACAGCCCGTCGCCGGACATGATGTAGTCGCCACCCGGGATCAGGTGCGGAAACCGCGGATGCGGCGTGACGCCGGTGTCGATGACGGCCACCTTCTGGCCGGCGCCGCGACCGAACTGCCACGCCTCCTGCAGGTTCAGCATGTCCATGTATTTGGGCTGCAGCCGAAAGTCGGTCCCGGGCAGCACGCCCACCTCGGTGCAGTACGAGTTCTGCTTCATGGGCGCGCCCGGCCCGGGTGGGCCGTCCGGCGGCACCGCCGCCGCGTCGATCGTCGGAGGCGAAATCGCATAGGCGGGCGGCAGATTCGCCAACGCGCCCGAGGCGAGCAGGGCAGCGGCGACGGTCGCGGCGGTCGCGCGGCCACGCCACACTTTGCGGTCAGCGATAGCGGATTGCTGCATAGACATTCATCAACCACAATGCCAGCGGGAAAATCGGCATCAGGCAGAGGTATTCAATCCATTCCACGAATTTGCGGAATAGCGGGCTGTAGACCGTGTTCGGCACCACGGCCGCGGACGTCAGCCCCGCCGCCGGCACCAGAACCAGAATCGCCGCGCAGATCGAGACCGCAAGCGAAGACTGCAACACGAGCGCGTACCGCACCACGACGGCACCGACGATCAGCACGCCGGTTCCGGCCAGGGTGATCGCCTGCCAGCGGTCGACGTACGAGCGGCCGCGCAGCAACAGGAATCCCGCGCTGAAGCCCGCCAGCAGGACCGGCAGCCAGCGCTGCCCGGTGTGCGGGTCCGACAGGGCGGTCAGCGAGACGACCATCAGCACGCCGAGCCCGATCAGCAAACCCGACAGGAAGGAGCGGGCGCGTTCGGCCTGCGTCAGGACGTCGCGGACCGAGGCGGGTCCCTCCAGAACGGGGGGGCCGCCGTCGTTGCGCACCACGGTGGTGGGCAGGTCGGGCCGGGCCTCGAACACCCATCGGCTGGTGGCCGACGGGAAGACGGGCAGGCGGATGCCGGCCAGCCGTCGTGAGATCGCCGGTGCGCTCTGGTAGATCAGAACCGATACGAGCACGACGCAGGTCAGCAGCGTCACGGCGCTGGTCATGGCCACCATCCGCGCCAACGCGGCCACCGCCGCGATCGAGCTGACTGTGACGATCGCGGTGTAGATCGACAGCCGACGCCCGGTGAAACGCAGCGCGAGGATTGCGGCGATGGTGAGCACGCCGAAGCCCAACACCGCGTGGGGCGACCCCACACCGCCGGGCGGCGCGGCCGCCGCTGCCACCGACACCGGCGCGAGGCTGCTCAACAGCATGGTGTCGGCGACGCGCCGCTCCTGCAGGGTGGTGGCCCGCATCAACAGCAACAGCGAAACGCCCAGCATCAGCGCGCCGATCACGCCCGCGTAGACGGTCGGCAGCCACGAGTTGTGGTGCCAGCGCCACCAGCCCAGCAAACCGGTCGCGGCCGTCACCCCGATGGCCACCATCGACGCACCGACCTGCACGGCAACCACCGGGTCGATGGCGGCGAAGCGCTTGCTGAGGTTCGCCGCGACCGCGGTGGAGATGTGCTCGATGACCTGCGAGCGGTGCTCGGTGTCCGGGATGAACCGGATCCACAACCGGTCGCCGTCGTAGACGTCCTGCTCGCTCAGCGATTGGGTCGCCCGCAGCGGCGAGCCGTCCACCAGGCACAAGGCCCACCGGCCGCGGCCGGTGGCCTCCAGCGGGGCCTCGCCGAGCTCGCGGAGCCGGCTGTTGACGACCTTCAGCAACGGGTCGGTCATCACCGAGACGGGGGCGTTCGCGTCCAGCAGGACGCCGATCTGGACGCCCGTGCCGGCCATCACGCCGACGACGACCGCCTGGGGCTGTGAGATGCCCTCTACATCAGGCTGTGGTACTTCAACGACCGCAGTCATCGCCTTGCACTCCCTACCGTGATGAATGTGTGAGCCCGTGCCGCCGTTCGCGTGCCGGCCGGCGCCGGTGTTCTCGCCGAGGTGCTGCGCTCCCCCGCGCAGCGCATTCCTACTAATTGGAATTCCATCTGCCTCGCCTTGCGATTAAGAGTTGTGGTTGACACCGGTTTTCAGTTTGCTGATGCCTTGACAGAAGTATGCCGTGTTCGCAGCTCAACCGCATGTTGAGTGCGACCACATTGATGAAATCTGTGTTTCGCGCGAAGGTCACACCCTGCTGTGAGTTTTCCACTCGCCGTAGGGAAGGGTGTCGAGCACGGTTTTGACGCCGACCTGCACCAGCTGCGGGGTTGCCGGGCAGATGGCGAGCCACGCCTCCCCCGAACCCGCGGTCCGGGCTTGCTGGTAGAGCGCGATGCGGCCGCCGGAGCCGTCTTTCAGCGACAGCACGGACGCGCTGGGCCCCTTGGCGTCGTCCTGGTACTGGCGGGCGTACACCGCGACCTCGGCGGCGGGGTCCGACAACGCCTGGCCCAGCGCGGCGACGGTGGCGGCGCTGATGCCCATCCGGCGCAAATCTCCGCCGGAGAACACGTTGAAACCCGACTCCTGCCAGGACTTCGTCGCTTCCAGCATCTCCTCCAGCGGCACGTTGACCGCGTTGATCGCGGCGGGCTCGGCGTGGTGGATGGACTCCAGCGCGTCGATCACCAGCGACGCGATCGAGGCGCTGTCCGCGACGGCGACGTCGTCGACGGTGATCTCGCCGCCGACCCGAACCGCCGACACCCAGTGCTGGCCGCGACGCGCCAGGACCACCCGAAACTCGTTGTCGGGGATGTCGCGCGAGCCCGGGGGCTGGTTCTCGTCGTCGAGGACGCCGTAAGCCAGCTTGCCCCGCGACAGCAGCGCGACGACCTCGAGGTCGGGCGCGGCGAGCACCTTCATCCGGGCGGCCACGTGCTCGTTGACCTCGTCGTTCTCGACGATGCCCTGCTCGCGCATCACCGCCATTCCGGGATGCTCGTTGAGCCAGTCGTTCGAGTCGGTGGAAACGTAGGGCCGGCACCGCAACTCCGGGGCGACGTGGCGAATGTCCAGCAGCGCCTGGAGCATCCAGAAGCCGTCGACGTTGACGGTGATGTCGGTGCGGGTGCTCTGTTGGTCCATCAAATCCTCAACTGGTCCCTGGGTAGGTCAAGCTCACACTGCACGGTAACCGCAGGACGCGGCAGCACACCGACGGGTGGTGTGCTGCCGCGCCTGTGGTCGAGGCGTCAGGCCCAGCTGGACCCGACGGCGCTGTCGGTGCTGGCCATGTTGTTGCCCGCGGACTGAACCTTCTGCCCGTGGGAGTTGGCCTGCTCGTAGATCACCTGGAAGTTGCGACCCAACTGGGTGATGAACTCCTGGCACGCGACCGAACCGGCACCGCCCCAAAAGTCGCCGGCAGCAAGCACATCGCGAATGATGGCCTGGTGCTCGGCCTCCAAGGACGCGGCCTGGGCGCGGATCAGGGCGCCGTGGGCGTCTACGTCGCCGAACTGGTAGTTAATGCTCATTACATGGCTCCTTAAAAGTGTTGGGCAGCAGCAGTTCTGGGCTAGCTGCTGAGGATCTGCTGCGAGGCCTGCTCTTGCTGCTCGTAGTTGTTCGCGTCGCGGATCAGCCCGTCGCGCACCCCGTGGAGCATGTTGACGATGTTGCGGAAGGCCTGGTTGACCTGGCCCATGGTGTCATACGACGTCGCCTGCGCCTGGCCGCTCCAGCCCGCGCCCGCGATGTTCATCGACGACGCCCACATCTTGCGAGCCTCGTCCTCGACGGTCTGGGCGTGGACCTCGAAACGGCCCGCCATCGCCCGCATCTCGTGCGGGTCGGTCATAAAACGTGTTGCCATGTCGGCTGTCTCCTTATTTAGGTAATGAATGGGTGATGTGCTTTAAGACGGTGGCCGGATCGTTTACGGATTACGCAACCGCCGTGCCGAACAGATAGAAATAACCCCCCCTTTCCGTCAGCCGGCGGCCACCGGGCGTTGTCACGGTGAGACGGACGTCAGACCCGAACCGCGGCGTTTGAGTTGACGGAGTGCGTGTTGCTGTGGGGGATGCTGCGCGGGACCGTTCCTGCGGCCCCGCGCTCGGCCCCCGATGGGCGGCTACGTTGGAACCCACGTCGGTGACAATCTGCCCCAAGCCCGAACCGCCGATACGAATCAGCCGGCGGCGGCCGCGTTGGCTGCCTCGGTCGCAGCGTACGAACCGGAGCTGGTGGACAGGGTGTTGACGAACGCCTCGTGAATGGCCTGGGCCTGGGCGCTCACCGCCTGGTACATCTGCGCGTGCGCGGCGAACTGAGCCGCGGTCAGGGCCGACACCTCGTCGGCAGCGGCGGGTACCACCCCCGTCGTTGGGGCTGCGGCGGCTGCGTTCTGGGCGCTCAAGGTCGACCCGATAGCCTGCAGATTCCCGGCCGCCGCGGCCAAAGCCTCCGGCTGTGTGGTCACGAACGACATATTTGTTTCCCTCCTAGTTCATTCCCCGACTCTGCGAGAGTAGATGACTGCGACCCCTGAGGCCGGGGTGGACGCAGCGTGTTTGCAATTGTTCACGTGGTGGTACTGCGAATTCACTTTCGTTAACGACACAGTAACAGCGTCTGACCTCGACCGCAGCCCTTCGCTCGACAGCCGGAACAAACGGCATCTGCCCCGGGTCGAAAAAGTTGCTGGTGGCCCCCGACGGCGACGAACTCGTCGCACCGGCGGGCGCGATGGTCTTTGCCGATAGCGCGTCCCTCGAACCTCCTTTCGTCCGTTTCAGCTGGTCGATCACCTACGGCCGCGGCTCAGCCCGCGAAGGGTGGTCGGGCCATGACGGTGGGTCGGAAGCCGTATTTGGGGCCGGCCACGCCGTGTCCGCCGGCGCCGGCACCGGCCAGGGGCATCCCCCCGAGCAGGTTTCCGGGCCCGCCGGCGGCCTCGGGAGCCGCGCTGATGGTGCTGACCGGGATCGCATGCCCGAGCGCGGGAGCGGCCGCCGGTGCCCCCGACCAGGCCACCGGCACCGACAACTTGCCCCCGATCGAGGCCGCACTGCCCAACGCCGCCACCGGATGCGCCGCGGCCGCACCACCACCGAGCATCCCGCCCAAACCCCCCAACGCGGGCAAGGCCTTGGCCGCCGCCGGGGCCGCACTACCGATCAACCCCAGCGACTTGGAGATCTGCACAAAGTTGTTCCCCATACCAATGCTGAAGTACGGCAAACCCTCAGTGCTATAGAAAATGCTGGCCCAAGGGCTATAGCCACTGGCAAACGAGGACAACGACGAAGACGCCGACGACCCCGACGACCCCGAGGAGGATCCCGAGGAGGAACCCGAGGAGCCCGAGGAGGATGTGGCGGGCTGCGCCAGCGACTGCAACACCTTGGAGGTATTGGTCGCCGTGGAATTCGTGGTCGCATTGGCAGTCGCCGCTTGCTGGTTGGCCTGCCCCGACGGATTGGTGATCTCAGGCGCCTTCTGAAACGCCCGCTGCTTGGTCGCCGAAGACGACTGACCCGCATAGCTATACATCGCGCCCGCATCCTGGGCCCAATACTCGCCGTACTGGGCCTCCAACTGCGCAATCAACGGCGTGTTCTGCCCCAACACATTGCTGGCCTGCAACTGCGTGACCTGCACACGATTCGACGCCACCAACGGCGGCGGCACCGACGCCGACAACGCCGCCTCATAAGCCGCCGCCGCCGCCCTCGCCTGAGTCGCGGCCTCCTCAGCCTGGGTAGCCGCCGACGTCATCCACGCGATATAAGGAGCCACCGCCTGAGCCATCGTCGCCGAGGCCGCCCCCAACCACTCCTCACTACTAAGCGCGCTCACCACCTTCTCATAACCCAACGCCGCCGAATTCAACTCCGCCGCCAACGCACTCCACGCCGACGCCGCACCCACCAACGAACCCGACCCCGGACCCGAATAAATCCGCGCCGAATTGAACTCCGGCGGAAAAGCCCCGTAATCCAACATCATTGACTCCTTAACCCGTTGCGGCCGGGTTGGCCGCCTCAGTCACCGCATCGCACCCGGAGCTCGTGCTCAAGGTGTTGGCGAACGTTTCGTGGATCACGCGGGCATCGCCTCCGTGGTGTCGACTGGTCGTGGTTGGCACAAGTTCATCTCGGCTCTCTGTCATCCGGCGGAGAGGGGACGGGACAGCACGCTGTAGCGGAATCCGTATTTGTTGACATAGCCGGCGGTGGCGCCCCGACGACCCAGAGCCCCGACGGGCATGCCACGCAGCAACCCGTTGGGCGATCCACCGGTCGTCCCCGTCGCCGCGGCGGCCTGCGCGGGCGTGGCCTCCACCTCCGACACCGCCGGGCTGACCGCCGAGGTCAGCGTCGCCCAATGCTGGGGCACCGACAACGCCCCCACCCGGGCCGCCTGCCCGGCACCCGCGGTCACCCCACTGAGGTGGCTCAGCCCGCCACCGAGGTTGCCCAGACCCAAATTCGCGAACTGCGGAGTGGGGAACCACGCACCACCCGCACCCGCCGTGCTACCACCGGGACCAAAGGTCAGCTGCTGGGCGATCGACGACGCGAACTGCCCCATACCGTTCGAGAAATACGCCAGACCCCAGGTGTTTTTCATAATCGTGGTGTAGGTGGTCGAGGAGACCGAACTCGACGTCGAAGTCGAGGTCGAGGTCGCCGCCTGTGACGTCATGTTCGCCGCCCCAGCCGTCGACGCGTGCTGCACCGCCTGAGATGCATTCAGCGACAACGCTTGTGGCGAGGCCAGCTGTGACGTGCTTTGTGCCGTGTTGCCCGCGGGCTCGGCGACGGCCTTGGCCACCGCGGCGCCCTGCTTGCTTGCCGCGTCCGGAGTCGAGGTCTTCGGCGGCGCCGTGAACGGGGCCAATACCGAGGCGCTCGCCGACGATGCGGCATACCCGTACATCGCGCCGGCATCTTGGGCCCACATCTCCATGTACTGCGCCTCGGTGGCCGCGATCGCGGGCGTGTTCTGCCCGAGGAAGTTGGTCGCAACCAGATTCGCCAACAACACCCGATTGGCCGCGATCACCGGCGGCGGCACCGTCATCGCAAACGCCGCCTCGAACGCCGCCGCGGCCACCCGTCCCTGGCTGGCGGCGTCTTCGGCCTGCGCGGCCACGGCACTCAGCCAGCTGACGAACGGGGTGATCGCGGAGAGCATCGAGATCGATGCGGGCCCCACCCAGGGCCCACTGATGAGCTCCGTGACCACCGAGTTGTAGCCGCTGGCCGCCACGCCCACCTCAGCCGCGATCTCGTCCCAGGCCGCGGCCGCGGCCATCATCGGCCCCGAGCCCGGCCCGGCATACATGCGACCGGAATTGATTTCGGGCGGTAACGCACCGAAGTCAAGCACCTATCCTCCTCAGTCGGCCGAGCCCGCAGGCGATTTCGGCTGGCACATGGGAATCAGTGGTGGCGGTAATCACGGCTCTGTAAACGACCCCACCGGTCGATCGCTGCGTCCGCGGGAGGCCGTCTGCGGCCCTTCGGCCGGCCGGGCGGGCCGGCGCATACTGACCAAGGGGCTGCGCCCGGAAAGGTGGTCTGCCACCACGCTTCTCGGACGTCTGGTCAGGAACGACATGCACCTTCTGCCTCGGCCAATCCCGTTTTCAGCAACCGAGCGACAGCTCCATGTCTCCGAACTGCCGCCCGGCACTGAGATTAGTTCGTTACGGGGCAAACGCCGACACGCAAAGGGCGCTGTTTATTAATGGCCAACCACTGTTCATTCCCGGTCGGCGGCAGTTCATATAGGGCAACGGTTTGTTCATTCACCGTTTGCTTGCCACCGCGCCGGACCGCCTCAGCGCAGCCTCGGTGCGGGCTCAGTCCTCGTCGAGAATCAGCGCCATCTCGGGGCAGGAAGCGACGCCATCGCGAGTCACTTGCTCGTCTTCGGGCCGGACATCGTGCTCCTGAAGAATCGAATAGCCGGACTCGTCGATGGGAAAAAGGTCAGGGTCGACGGCGTAACACTGAGCGTGGCCCACGCATTTCGACTGATCCAGACGGACCCTCACGAAGTTCCTCCCTAGGCGGCCCGATACGGCACTTACGGTCCGATACCCAGGTTAGTCGGTCGGTAAAGTATCGGAGATGTTCGCTATCGAGGCCGAGTGCCGGATTACTCGGGTGGGGTCAGGTCTGCGGATCCGTGTTCCTTTGCCGCCCATGCAATATCGATGCGCCCGCAGACGTTGACGCCGGCAATGATTAACGTGCGAGACCGAAGCGCATGAGCGACGCTCAATACGGCGCGTTCCATTTACCCCGGCTGGAATTCGCCAAACTGCCGATGAGCGTTGATCGCGGGCTGGGGTGGAAGACACTGCGCGACGCGGGGCCGGTGGTCTTCATGAACGGCCACTACTACCTCACCCGCCGCGACGACGTGCTGGCCGCGCTGCGCAACACCAAAGTCTTCTCCTCGACGGTGCTGCAGCCGCCCGGCAACCCGCTGCCGGTGCTGCCGCTGGCTTTTGACCCGCCGCAGCACACCCGCTACCGCAAGATTCTCCAGCCGTATTTCAGCCCGCACGCGCTGAGCAAATCCCGTCCCGCCCTACAGCGCCACGCCCGCGACATGATTGCGGCGCTGGCCGGCCGGGGCGAGTGCGAGGTGATGGCGGATCTCGCGAGGCTGTACCCGTTTCAGGTGTTCCTGGACCTCTACGGTCTGCCCCTCGAGGATCGCGATCGCCTGATCGAGTGGAAAGATTCCGTCATCTCCGACAAGCCTTTTCTCACCCAGGCCGATATGGCGAAGGGCCAGCAGCTGCTGCAATACCTGGTCGACGCCATCGCCCAGCGCCGGCAAAACCCGGGTTCGGACATGTTGTCGCAGGTGATGACCGGTGACGGTGATTTCAGTGACATCGAGCTGCTCGGCATGAGTCACCTGCTGATCCTCGCAGGCCTGGACACGGTGACCGCGGCGATCGGATTTTCGCTCTTCGAGCTGGCGCGCCGGCCGCAGCTGCGCGCGCAGCTTCGCGACAACCCCAAGCAGATCAGGGTTTTCATCGAAGAGATCGTCCGGCTGGAACCGTCGGCGCCGGTGGCGCCGCGGATCACCACCGAGTTCGTCGAAGTCGGCGGCATGACGTTGCCACCGGGCACCTCGGTTCGGCTCTGCATGGCGGCCGTCAACCGTGATGACAGCGACTCGATGTCCACCAACGAGCTCAACATGGACGGAAAGGTGCACCGGCACTGGGGGTTTGGCGGCGGTCCGCACCGCTGCCTGGGCTCGCACCTGGCGCGCATCGAGCTGACGGTGATCGTGGCGGAGTGGCTCACCCAGATTCCGGATTTCGAGCTGCCCGCGGACTACTCCCCCGTAATCAACTACCCCTCACACAGTTTCGCGCTCAAGGAGCTGCCGCTGCGCTGGGGCTGAATCCCGGGTGCATCCGGGTACGGGCCCCGGCGCAGCGGCCATCGGTCCCTGCGACCGTATTACTTGCGTATCTCCGTCGCCGCGACCTGAACGAACACGCCCGTGTCCTCGGCCATCAGCAGGCCACGACCGCGGGGCAGCGGACCGCCCTTCATCTTGCCGCGGATGAATCCCTCGTCGGGGTCAGCGTCCATCACCAGCAGGGGCGCGTTCGCCTGGGCCAGCGCCCGCAACATCGGGTCGCTGCCCGCCGACGACCAACCACCGAACGTCCGGGTGACGATCACGTGCAGGCCGACGTCGGCGGCCCGGGTCACCCACGGTGCGGCCTTGTGCAGCGGCGAATCGAAACCGGCTGGCAGCTGCTGGATGTCGTCGACGATCAAGAAGATCTCCGGTCCGCTCCACCACGACCGCGACAGCAACTCTTCGGCGGACAGACCCGGCGGTGGCTCGCGGCCGGCCAGGACCGCGGCCAGTTCGCCCATCATCGCCTGCACGCCGTCGAGGTTGTAGGCGAACTTCTCCACGTAGTCCGAACCCAGCGTCGTCAGCAGCTGACGCCGCGGGTCCACCAGCCACACCTGCGCCGAGGGTTGCCCCGCCGGCGGCTGCGGGGCGCTGGTGGCTCCCGGCGCGTACAGCCGCCCGATCTCGGACATGATGGTGGCCAGCGTCGTGGTACGCCCACATTCGCGGCGGCCGGTGACCATCAGGTGCGCGTTCTCGGCGAAGTTGAGGTAGACCGGCGACAGGTCCAATTCCGAGATGGCCCAAGCGATTCCGCCCGCACCGACGCCCTGGCGGGTGTCCTGGGCGGCAATCTCGCGAAGCTGATCGATGCCGAACGTCGCCGGCAACCGGCGCACCGGCGGGGCCTGGCCGCTCGCGACGCGGCTGACGGCTTCGACGATGCTGTCGGACTCGAACCGGTTGTCCGGCGTGCTCGCCAACGCGGGCCGGGCCACGAGCGTGTGCAGACCGGACTGCGGGTCGGCGTCGAGGCGGACGTAGTTGACCGCGACCATGCCGCGACCCGGCTTGACCGGAACATCCTTGGCGAACCGGGACCGCACCAGCTTGGCGTCTTCGACGGCGGCCAGCCGCAACTCGACCCGGGAGCCGAAGCCGCTGCGCACCGGCGGCCGCAGCTCGGATTCGCGATCGGCGGTGACCACCACGTGCACCCCGAACGAGGGGCCCTGGTTGATGATCACGTTCACCTGCTCGATCAGCACCTCGTTCTCTTCGGCCAGCGCCCGGTAGTTGTCCACCACCAGGTAGACGTCACCGAACCCGTCATTGGGGACCGGCCCGGGCTCGCCGCCGAACCTCCGCCGCCGGAACACCTCCATCGAGGCGATCCCGTACTCGAGGAAGGTGCGCTTGCGCTCCCGCACCAGGGCCAGCAGCTCGGCCACCGTGCGGCGCACGCCGTACGGGTCGGTCGGACCGGCCACCTCGCCGACGTGGGGCAGCCCGGCGACCGTGGTCAGGGCGGTGCTGCTGTAGGCCAAGCAGTAGAACTGGATCTGCTCGGGTGTGTGGGTCAGCGCCGCCGCGCAGATCAGGGTCTGCAGCGCGGTCGTTTTGCCCGAGCCACCGGCCCCCAGGATCAGGACGTTGGCACCGGGACCGGACGTGTCGACGGTCCACGGCGGCTGGTCGTGCTTGAACGGGCGGTCGATGATCCCGATCGGGAAGACCAGATCCCGCGCGGTGCCGTAATCCTGCTGCCACGGGCGGCCGAGGAACCGGTTCACCAACTCGTCGATCGCGACGGGCTGGTTCAGCGGCGGCTGCCACAGCCGGTAGGGCTGGAAGTCGATCTTGCGCAGCTGATCGATGATGACCGTGCCGACCTTCGGCGTCCGGATCCCTTCGACGTCGTCGTCCGGTCCCTCCACCTCCGGCAGGTCGCCGTCGGTGGGGATCGCCGGGGTGTTGACCTCGGGCCCCCCGACGCTGACCTCCAGCGGGGTGAACGAGTTCGTGAACAGCTGCGGGCGCACGTAGTCGATGCTGTGCACCAACGCCGGCGCCTCGTCCCCGTCGTCGGTGAGGCCGCGCGGAAAGTAGTCCCGCCAAAGGAATTCGGCCTGGAACCGGACGATGTCCTCCAAGCTGCGGCGGAAGTACCCCAGGCCCGCCTGGGCAGGCAGGTTGACCGCGTTCGGCACGCCGGCCGCCTGCGCCGCACCGGCGGTACGCGCCTTGAGCACCAGCCGGTAACCCATGTTCTCCATGAGCTTTTCGGCGCGGCTCTCGATGGTCTGCGACGCCATCATCAGGTGGATCCAGTAGGCGCGGCCCTGACGGCCGATCGAGTCGAGGACGTCGACCGCCGTCGGCATGATGCGGAACCATTCGTAGAACTCGTCGATGACGACCACGAGCATCGGCAGCGGCGCCATGTCCTGGCCGCGCGCCCGCATCCGGCTGCGCACCGAGTTGTATTCCTTGGCGTCGTCGACACCCGCGCTGTCGCAGATCGCCTTACGACGCGCTATCTCGCCCCACAGCGCGTCGAGGAAGCGCTCCATCAACGCCTGGTCCTCTTCCAGGTCGGTGATGATCCGGGACACGTGCGGCACCCCGGCGAACGGCTTGACCGCCGACCCACCCTTGAGGTCGGCCAGCACGAACTGCAGCTCCTCCGGCGGGTGGCTGAGCATCAGCGATTCGATCACCGTCCGCACCAGGGTCGACTTCCCCGAACCCGTCGTCCCGGACATGACGCCGTGGGGGCCGTCGCCGCCTTCGTCCAGCGACTTCATGTCCAGGAACAACAGCTCGCCGTTGTCGGAACGCACACCGAACGGGGCCCGCAACCGCGACCGGCCCATCGAGTCGTTGCGGCTGCCCCACAACGCCTCGAAATCGATGTGGCCGGGATCGTCAATTCCGTAGTAGGACATGATGTCTCGGGCGCCGATGTGCGCCACCCGCTGGCCGATCTCCTCGTACGCCTCGGCGAGCCGCCAGCGCGCCAGCTTCTGCGCGAACTCCTCCGCCTCGGCGACGCTGATGTGGTCGGTGAGGGCGAAGAACCACGGCTTCTCGTCGATCACCATCCAGGTGTCGCGGTCGCGGGGCAGCGCCTCGATCACACCCATCTTGTCGAACCGCAGGGTCCGCTCCGGCACCGCGCTCCACATCGGCGAGCCGGTGAGATCGAAGAACGTCACCCCGTCGACGCCCTCGCCGCTGATCACGTACTCCCATTGGGGGTCAACGGCATCGGCGATGATCACCGTGTGCGGCGTCGGGGTCTGGGCGGCCGAGCTGGCGTGGCGGGGGGTGAAAGACCCACGGCCGGCGAACAATTCGGCCTGCTCGGCGGCGAACTCGCGCACCGAGCTGTACACCATGCGCGCGTTGCCCGCCGCGTCCTGGCGGCGCGGATCACCGAAGTGGGGCAGCCATTTCACCCAGTCCCATTCGTCCACATCCGAACTGACCACGATCATCCGAACATGGTCGGGGCCGTGGGAGAACGCCAGCTGGCAGACGATCGCCCGCATCAAACCCAGGACCTGCTCGCGGTCCCCGGCCAGCGAGTACCAGGGTTCGACCAGCACCGAGATCATCTTGGGCAGGTTGTAAACGACGCTCTGATAGCGCCCGAACTCCTGAAGCGCCTTACCGGTCACCGGCTCGAGCTCGATGTCGGTCGGCATGTTCTGGGGCTCGCCCCAGGTCACCTCGGGACGTGTCATGCCGACGCCGACACGGACCACGCCGAAGTTCAGGTCCTTGCCGTCGGGCTTGCGTTCCCACATGCGCGAGGATCCGACCGCGGCGGCCAGCGTGGTGGGCGCGGGGTGGAACCACCGGTAGTTGGCGTCCATGCTGTCGGCCGACTCGTGGGCGGTCTCGCGCAGCATGTCGAGCATCAACATGAACTGGGCGCGCATCGAGTCCAGCTTCGGCCGGCTCATCTGCTGCTGGCCGCCGAACCGGCCGCCGAACATCATCATCGCGACGCCGCCGATCATGAAGATCGGGAAGATGGCGCCCGCGCCACCGAACACGTGCGAGCCGCTGGCGAACGTCATGCCGACCATGCCGATCAGCAGGCCGACCACCAGCACACCGACCACCACCAGCCACCAGGGCTTGCCCTCCGGCGGCGGAATGCTCAGCGGGGTCGGAAGGACGATGTTCTCCGGCTTGATGACCGGGGGCTTCTCCGGTGTCGGCCGGGCAAATCCACGTTTCACTTCGGTACCGTCAACTCTCCTGGGGACATATCCATCGGCAGCGTGTCGTGCTGCACCAGCGCATCCGAGCGCGACAACGTCGGCCCCTGCGGCAGCAGCCGCAGCGCCACCCACGGCGCCAGGGCCGGTTTCGTCTTCAGGCCCAACGCTTCTCGGACTTCACGGGTGTCGTCGACCCCGAACCGGGCGCCCGCGTCCGTGAGCCACCACAGCGATTCGGTGGTCTTGGCACCGGGATCGTTTCCGGTGACGGCGACGAAGTTCGCGTAGTCGGGCCCGAAGAACACCTGGTCGGCTTCGCGGCCGGTGGTGTCCGCCTTGACCAGCGACACCACCCGGTTGACGTCCTTCGTCTCGACCGGGATGGTCGCGCCGGAGATGACCTGCACGCGGGCCCGGTTTTCACCGGAGGTCTTCTGCCACCACCAGCAGGTCGCCGGGTTCTCGCGGATGTCCATCACGTTCAGGGGCGCATCCGGGTAGGACGACAGGTCCAGCTTGTTGACCACCGGCATCTTCGCCAACGCGGACGGTTCCACCGTCACGGGTTTGGTGTTGCCCGGTCCGGCGTTCTGCAGGATCTGGGCCACCAACGGCGGCAGCGTCTGCACACCGTCGGCCAACACCAGCGAATACTGTTGCGGCCCACTGATTTGCGGGGTGACGATCACCGTGCCGATCGGTCCGGGCGCCCCCGGGAAGGACGCGCCGGCGCCCGCGTTCTGAATCTGGGGCACCGTCAGTTCCGGACCCACCGGCAACGCGTCGTAGAGGGCGCGGCTCATTGGCTTGGCCATGCTGACCTGCTCGGGGGTCAGGCCCAGCGGCAGCAGCACCGACCGGTTCGCGGCGTCGATGCGCGAGCGGCGTCCGTCGCGGATCACCCAGGCGTCGCCGCCGTAGTTCAGCACCACCGCGTCCGTCCCGGTCAGCACCCGCCGGTGGTGGCTCAGATCGGGATTGCCGTCGATGACCGTGACCGTCACGCCGGACGGGGCGCCCGCGCCGGTCGAGTTCGCCACGGTGTCGCAGACCAACCATGACGAGGCGCCCGGGCTGGTGGGGTGGAAGCTCGACGGCGCACCCGGGATGCCCACCATCGGGCCGCGCGGCAGGCTGGCGATCTGGCTCGACCGAACCAGGTGCGGATTGTCCGGGCGGCCGGTGATCAGCCGCGCCGACGCCAGGTTCAGCGCGGGATACAGCCGGTCCCCCACCCGGACGTACAGGGCGCCCGAGTCGCGGTCGGCGATGATCGGCGACTCGTTGATCTGGCCGGCCGGGCTGATGAACGAATAGAGCAGCGCGCCCAGGCAGATCACCAGGGCGGCCGAAATCGATGCCACCACGGCGAGGTTCTGCCGTCGGCCGGGCTCGACCTCCATGCGCACGCGCCACCGGGTCAGCGCTATCGCGGTCCGGCGGGCAAGGAACTGATAGCCGGTGACCTGGGTCCGCGTCGACAGCCCAAGGCCGTACCCCGACCCGCGCTGCCCGCGACTCTCTTCCGCCACTAATTCACCATCCGGGTTGCTCGAACGCCTGGATTCGGCCCCTGTGAACCGATCCAGCGCGAATTACATGACAACGGTAAGGCACCTGCACGGACCTCGCCATGCGGCGCCGAAGCGCATTCACTTCTGCCTCTGCTCATCGCGCCCGGATCCGGCCCGTTCACCGCGCCGGCGCCCCCGCGCGGACGGCCCCGACCGGCGCCGTTGAGCTGGCAGTTTCTGTTCCCCCAAGACCAGCCACCGAATCCCCTCACGGCATCGTAGTGGCCCATCGCGCCGGCGTCCTGTCGAGCGCGCGGGGCGGGTCACCGACGGGCGGGGCAGATGAACGGAAGGCGGCCGTCCAGCAAAGAAAACGCCAACTGCGTCGGGTCCGGGTCGCCGGTCGGCGAATCCTGGCAGCAAGATGGCCCTATGACCGAACTCGCACCGTCGCTGATCGAACTCGCCCGGAGGTACGGCATCGCGACGGAGTACGAGGACTGGAGCGGCAGGCGGGTGCGGGTGTCGGAGGCGACGCTCAAGGCCGTGCTGGCCGCGCTCGGCGTCGCGGCCGACGACGAACAGGAACGCAACCTCGCGCTCACCGCCAAGCTGCGGTCGCACTGGGCGCGGCGGCTGCCGGCGACCATCGTCGGCCGCACCGGTGAGCAGATCCGGTTTTGGGCCCACGTCACCCATGGTGCTCCCGCCGAGGTGTGGTTGACGCTCGAGGACGGCACGGTGCGCGGCGACGTCGCGCAGGTCGACAACTTCACCCCGCCGTTCGACCTGGACGGACGCTGGGTCGGCGAGGCCAGCTTCCTGCTGCCCACCGACCTGCCGCTGGGGTATCACCGGGTGCACCTGCGGTCCGGGGACTCCGAGACCAGCACCGCGCTGATCGTGACGCCGGATTGGCTCGGGCTGCCGGAGCGGCTCGGCAACCGTCGCGCCTGGGGCCTGGCCGTTCAGCTCTACAGCGTGCGGTCCCGGCGGTCCTGGGGCGTCGGCGATCTCACCGATCTGACCGACCTCGCGGTGTGGTCGGCGTCGCGCCACGGCGCCGATTACCTTCTGGTCAATCCGCTGCATGCGGCGGCGCCTGCGGGTCCGAAGGGCCGGATGGAGCCATCGCCGTACCTGCCGACGTCGCGGCGCTTCGTCAATCCGATTTATCTTCGCGTCGAGGCGATCCCCGAATTCGCCGACCTGGGCAAGCGCAGCCGGGTCCGCCGGCTGCGCGCGGACGTCCAGGAGCGCGCCGGCCGCGTCGACACCATCGACCGCGACAGCTCGTGGGCGGCCAAACGGGCCGCCCTCAAGCTGCTGCACGAGGAACCGCGGTCGGCGGGCCGGGAGCTGTCGTACGCGGCGTTCCGCGACCGGGAGGGCCGCGCGCTCGACGACTTCGCGACCTGGTGCGCGCTGGCCGAAAAATACGGCGATGACTGGCATTGTTGGCCCGAATCGCTGCAACATCCCGACGCGTCCGGGGTCGCAGACTTTGTCGAAAAACATTCCGACACAGTCGATTTCCACCGCTGGTTGCAATGGCAAATCGACGAGCAGCTCGCCGCGGCCCAGTCCCAGGCGATCCGGGCCGGAATGTCGTTGGGCATCATGGGCGACCTGGCCGTCGGCGTGCACCCCAACGGCGCCGACACCTGGGCGCTGCAGGATGTGATGGCGCTGGGCGTGACCGCCGGGGCGCCACCGGACGAGTTCAATCAGCTCGGCCAGGACTGGTCGCAGCCGCCGTGGCGGCCGGACCGACTGGACGAGCACGAGTACCGGCCGTTTCGCGCGTTGATCCGCGCGGTGCTGCGGCACGCCGGCGGGGTGCGCATCGACCACATCATCGGGTTGTTCCGGCTCTGGTGGATCCCGCGGGGTGCATCACCCACCGAGGGCACCTACGTCCGCTACGACCACGAAGCCATGATCGGCATCGTCGCCCTGGAGGCACACCGGGCCGGCGCGGTGGTGGTGGGCGAGGACCTCGGCACGGTCGAGCCGTGGGTGCGTGACTACCTGTTGTTGCGGGGGCTGCTGGGCACGTCGATCCTCTGGTTCGAGCTGGACCGCGACGGGAACGGCGGACCACTGCCGGCGGAGCGCTGGCGGGAGTACTGCCTGTCCTCGGTCACCACCCACGACCTGCCGCCGACGGCCGGCTACCTGGCGGGCGACCATGTGCGGCTGCGTGACTCGCTGGGATTGCTGACCCGGCCCGTCGCCGAGGAGCTCGAGTCCGACCGTGCCGAGTTGGCGGCGTGGCTGGCCGAGTTGCGCCGGGTGGGGCTGCTCGATGAAGGCGAAGACGACCCGCAGCAGGTCGTCCTGGCGCTGTACAAGTACCTGGGCCGGACGCCGTCGCGGCTGCTGGGGCTGGCGCTCACCGACGCCGTCGGTGACCGTCGCACCCAGAACCAGCCCGGCACCACGGACGAATACCCCAACTGGCGGGTCCCGCTGACCGGTCCGGACGGGCGCGACGTGCTGCTCGAAGACGTGTTCACCGACCCCCGGGCCGCCACGCTGGCCGAGGCCGTGCGCGCCGCGATCGCCCCGGCCGCCTCGGAAAGCTCGGAGAGCGTTCAAAGCGCGGCCCGCTGACCGCGCGACCGGTCGGCTTGTTAGCTTCACCAACCATGAAGGTCTCAGTGGTGGCCCCGGTCGCCGACGGTGTCACCGCGGACCCCGAGTGGATGGTGGCCTTCGCGCGCCACCTCGAAGCCTGCGGATTCGAATCGATCGTCGCCGTCGAGCACACGGTCCTGCTCACGCGCTACGACAGCGTCTATCCCTACGACCGTTCCGGGCGGGTCGGGCTGGCCCCCGACTGCCCCATCCCGGACCCGCTGGATCTGCTGGCCTTTCTGGCCGGCCACACCACCAGCCTCGGGCTGGCCACCGGGGTGCTGGTGCTGCCCAACCACCACCCGGTGGTGCTCGCCAAGCGGGTCGCCACCGTCGACGCCCTCTCCGGTGGAAGGCTGCGGCTGTGTGTGGGCGTGGGCTGGCTCAAAGAGGAGCTGCAGGCGTGCGGCGCGGACTTCGACAATCGGGGCAGGCGGGCGGACGAGCAGCTGGCGGTGCTGCGCGCGCTGTGGGCCGACCGACCCCAGGGGGCGTCCTTCCACGGTGACTTCTTCAGCTTCGACAATGTGATGAGCTATCCCAAACCCGTTGCCGGGGAACGGTTTCCGGTGCACATAGGCGGCCACAGCCGAGCGGCCGCACGCCGTGCGGGGCGCTTCGGCGACGGGTTCCAGCCCCTTGGCGTCACCGGTCCGGCGCTGGCGTCGCTGATCGGGCTCATGCGCGAGGAGGCATCGGCGGCAGGCCGCGACCCCGCGGCACTGGAGGTGTCGCTGGGCCACAGTGTCACCAAGATCGACGCCGAGCGCGCGGCGGGCCTGGTCGACCAGGGCGCCGACCGGCTGGTGCTGGCCATGCCGCCGACCGCCGACCTCGAGGCGGCCAAGGACGCCCTGTCGGCGTGCGCGCAGCGGCTGTCGCTGGTTTCGTGAACCGATGACGCTTTCCGCCGACGAGCGAATGGCGCTCAGCGATGTGGTTCACCGGTACGCCGCCCACGTCGATGACCGTGAATTCGGCGCCGTCGCAGAGCTTTTCACCACCGAGGCCGAGTTGGTCGTGCCCTCGCCACCGGCCGATCTGTTGCCGACAAATGCGCATCGCGGCCGCGACGCCATCGCGAGGGCCGTCGGGGCCGTGGCCGCGGTCGCGCGCACCGAGCACGCGATCGTCGGCGAGGTGTACGAGGCGGCCGGGCGGCGGGGGGCCGCGCGCGGGCGCGTCGCGTGCGTCGCCCACCACTGGAACCCGCGGGGCGACGAGGTGGTGGATGTGGTGTGGCACCTGCGCTACGACGACGCATACGAGCTGACGGCCGCCGGCTGGCGGATCGCCCGCCGCGCGCTGACGATCAACGCCCTCGAGACGCGCCCGGTGCGCCGGCTGTTACCGCGCGACACCGCCTAGCCTCGTCTGCTAGGAGGTTGGGAGAGAATTCACAGCAATCGCCAAGGAGCCGTGTTTGCGGAAAGAATTGAGCGTTCCGTAGGCAGTTGCGGCAACCGGCGTTCGAGCCGGAGCGGATTCCGCCCCCTGGCAACTGTTGCCGACGATCACACGACGGGACACGACGCGCCACGGAAGGATTTTTTCCAATCAAACTTGGATTTATCCAGGTGTTTTGGTGTATTTTCAACCCCGTGACGCATGCCGAAAGCAAACGTATTGACCCGGTGGGGAACGGCTCAGTCTCGACGTTGGCGGTAGGCACGCCGCTGACATCCGATCCTGGTTATCGGCACGAGATCCATACCGCCCACGACACCATCGATGTCGAGGAGTACGGCGGCGGGTTCGATCTGACCAGGCGGGCGACCGCCCCGAAGTTGCGCGTCGGCCGTGACCGGTGGTTCAACCTTCTGTGGTTGATCCCGATCGGCTTTGGACTGCTGATCGCGTCGGTGGCGATCGGCAAGGGCCTGCACAACATGCCGGCCATTCAGTCGTTCATCGCGCGCTACCCCGGGACCGATCCGCACAGCGGTGCCCCCGACGGGCTGCCCGCGTGGATCGGTTGGACGCACTTCTTCAACCTGTTCATGATGATGTTCATCATCAGGACGGGGATTCAGATTCTCTGTGACCATCCCCGGCTCTATTTCAGCCGCAACGCCACCCCGGGCAAGGACGAGTGGCTGCGGGTCGGCCCGCCGGTGCCGGACGACGAGCTGTGGACCGCCAACGCCGACACCGTCGCCCTGCCGCCGCAATTCGGCCTGCCCGGATTCCGGCACTCCATCGGGCTGGCGCGATGGTGGCATCTCGGCGTCGACGTGTTGTGGCTCCTCAACGGGGCGGTCTTCTACGTGTTGCTGTTCACCACCGGGCAGTGGCGCCACATTGTGCCGACCAGCTGGGACGTCTTTCCCAATGCCGCGTCGGTCGCGATTCAGTACATGTCGCTGGACTGGCCGACCGACAACGGCTGGGTCGCCTACAACGGCCTGCAGCTGCTGTCGTACTTCACCACCGTCTTCATCGCCGCGCCAGCCGCGTTGATCACCGGCCTGGGGATGTCGCCGGCGCTGTCGCAGCGCGTGCACTGGCTGAGCAAGCGCCTGAGCATTCAGCACGCGCGGTCGCTGCATTTCCTGGTGCTGGTGTACTTCCTGTTCTTCATCCTGGTGCACGTGACGATGGTGTTGACCACCGAGGCACTGCGGAACCTCAACCACATGTTCGCCTCCCGCGACGACAACAGCTGGATGGGTTTCTGGATCTTCGCCGCGGCCATGGTGCTGACGGCCGTCGCGTGGGTGTGGGCCACCCCGTTCACCATCAAGCACCCGCGGGTCGTTCAGCGGGTCGGGTACGCCCTGGTCGGGCCGTTCCAGCGGGCGCTCGAACGGCTGGACCCCAAGCCGGGCGCCTTCACCGAAAAGGACATCTCGCCGCACCACTGGCGCAACGGCCGCCTCCCCGAGACCGTCGAATACAAAGAGCTCGAGCGCGACGACTTCAAGAACTGGCGGCTGAAGGTCTACGGCCTGGTCGAGCACCCGATGGAGTTCTCGCTCGAGGACTTGATGGCGTTGCCCTACCACGAGCAGATCAGCCAGCACTTCTGCATCCAGGCGTGGTCGGGCGTCGCCAAATGGGGTGGCGTGCAAATGAAGACGATCATGGACATCGTCAAGCCGCTGCCCGAGGCGAAGTGGGCGGTGTTCTATTCGATGGGTCTGGGCGCCACGGGGGGCATCTACTACAACGCCCATCACATCGGTCAGATGGACCACCACATGACGATGCTGGCCTACAACATGAACGACCAGCAGCTGCCGTACATGCACGGCAGGCCGCTGCGGCTGCGCAACGAGCTGCAGCACGGATTCAAATTGGTGAAGTGGATCAAGGGAATCGAATTCGTCGCCGACTACCGCGACATCGGAAGCGGCTATGGCGGCTACAGCGAGGACCACAAGTACTTCGGGCGGCACCAGACCCTGTAGCGGCCGTCGACTCCGCCAAGTCGTTTGTCCAGCCGGTGTTTTGGGTAGCTCCACTGCATCGGCCGGACGGAAGCGACAGCAGAGGAGACGCCCATGAGGCACAGCCCTGTCGATGATGATCGGACCGTTGCCCGCCGCGGCGACGACTCGATGCATGATGCGGCGCAGACGCCCGGATTGGTCGTGGTCTGTGCGGCCGCGCTGGCGTTCGTGGTGTGCGTGGCGAACTTTGCCCTGGGACAGGCTCACGCGGGCGTCGTCGCGGCGATCGTCGCGATGCTCGCGTTCGGGGCGGGCCTGGCGTGGCTTGCGATGGACCGCAGGCGGATTCGCCAGGCGCAGCGCGAATGGGTGATCGGTCACCCGGGCCGATAGGTCCCTACCGCAACGACGCGAGGTTGTTCACGGACTTTTGCACGTCCGATCGCAGCACCCTGGCGACCAGTCCCCCGATCGGCCCGCTGAGCAGGCCGCCTTTGAGGTCGGCGGTGAGGTGAAAGGTCGATCCCGGGTCGTTCGCCGACACGGTCATCTCCACATTGAGCCGGATTCCACCACGGCCGCGGCCTTGCAGCTCAATCGATTTCGGCTCGTCGTACCGGGTGACGGTCCAATGGATGACGTTGCGGAAACCCTTGACCTTCACGCACGACGAGACACAGGTGCCTTCCTCGATCGTGTCGGGAACGGGGCTTCGCCACCCAGCGAAGATCGTCATCCACTCGTCGAACCGGTCCAGGTCCGACGCCAGCTTCCAGGCCGCTTCCGGCTCCACCTTCGAGGACACCGAAACATCTACTCGAGCCAAGGCGTTCCTCCGCTCCTCCCCGATCCCAAGCGCCGCCACCCACGTGGTCAAACGCACAACCGTGGGTGGGTACCCCAACACCGCCGGCGCTATTCGTGGGGCAGCCTCAGGGCCACGCCTGTTCGAGTTGCGCAGCGACGTCGATGATCTGTGCCGCCTGCGACGCCGGCGCGTCGATCTCGGCCGCGACGTACTGCGCGATGAATCGCCGGATCTCGCCGTCCACCCCCGCCAGGATCCGCAGCACCTCGCCGCGGATGGAATTCGACGAGACGTTGACGGTGATGTCGGAAGGCCTCGGCTTGGCGACGTCGACGATCAGCAGCAGCGGTTCGGCCGCGCGCGCGGTCGCTCGCAGGGCGATGTCACCCGAGACCACGAAGCGCTGCTTGTCGAGCCACAGGTCCACGAGCAGGTCGATCGACAGCGGTATGTGGATGACGAAGGTGATGCTGTCGCCCAGCCGGCGGGTGACGCGGGGCTCCTGGATGGAGACATTCGCACTGACTTTGGCGATCTTGCCCGGTCCCTGCGCGATCGGCTCCATGGCGAACTCGCTGCCGGCGATGTCGGCGAACGCGGCGGCGACACGCTCGGGGGTGACGGCGACCTCGAAGAACCTGCGACCGAATTCCTCGTAGGTGACAAAATCGTGATTCGACATAGGCTTATACCGTCTCACGTCACCTGCCCGAACGACCGCTGATCCGCTCGCGTCGCAGGAATTACGCGCCCGTTCCCGTCCCGTCGCACCGGGCCCGCCCGGCCGACGCCCGGCTGGTGATGCGTCCATCCCGCCGGCCTGTGAGGCCCGCCACACGTGGCGGCTTCGATTCGATGCGTCGGCCCCGGGCCTGGGAGGCTTGACCGCGGAGGTGTTTTCAGTCTCATGCCCCAGGAAGTAATCGACCGCCGCCCGGGCCTGGCCAGGGTCGCGGAAGCGCTCATCTGGCTCGGCGGCGGACACGGCCGCGAGGCCGGCGAACGCCACGAGCGGTCCGCCCACGGCGTGGCCGGCGCCGTCGTGATGCTGGGAGCCGCGCTGGCCTGGCTGGTCGCGGCGCTGGCAGTGGGCGGGTCGGCCCGCGCGACGAGCGTTGCCGTCGTGCCGCTGACCGTCGCCTTCGGCCTGCTGGCCGGCGCGGTAACCCGCGCCACCGTGCCGGGCCCCCACCGGAGCCGCCCGGGCCTCGTGGGACGCGCCGCGATGGCGGCCGCGGTCGGCGTCATCGTCGGCGAACTAGCCACGTTGGTGATCCTGTCCGGTTCAATCGACCGGCGCCTCGACGAACGCGCTGCGCGCGCCGCGGAATCGGCGCCCGCGGTCGCGCAGGCATCGGCATCGCTACAGCGCACCGAGGAGGCGCGCGCCGCGCTCGAGCGCGCCGTCACGCAGGCCCGCGATCGGCAGGACAGGGCCCTGGTCGTCGCCCGCTGTGAATATCACCCCACTCCCGGTTGCCCGCAGACCCGGATCACCGGCGTTCCGGGCCCCGGACCCGAAACCCGCACTGGCAACGAGCTTCTCAACGACGCCCAGCATGAACTCGACGCCGCGCTGTCCGCGCGGGACAGCCGCGCGCCGGCGTTGGATGCCACGATCTCGCGACAGGAGCAAGACCTGCAGGATGCGCGGCGCGGCGTCATCGCCGACGCCGGCCGGGGCCTGGGCGCACGGTGGGTCGCGATGAATGACCTCGCGTGGAACACCGCGGGGGCCCAAGCCCTGCGTGTGCTGACCGTCGGGGCGTGCGTGCTGCTGTACCTGGCGCCACTGATCCTGGGGTTGTGGCGCGGGCAGACAACTTATGATCGCCACGCCGCCGCGCGCGCGGAGCGCGACCGCGCCGAACTCGACGCGGAGACCGCCATCGCGATCAAGCGGGCCGAGGTCCGCCGCGACGCCGAGATCATGTGGGCCGAGCACCAATTGACCCAGGCCCGGCTCGCCATCGAGGCGCAGACCGAGATCGACCGCGAGCATCAGCGTCGCCGTGTCCTGCAGGCCCTCGAGAGCCCGGTGCACGCGCCGTCGCGGCGGGCCGTCGAACCGGTCGAGGACGGCGGGTATCTGCCGATCGCCGCCGAAGCGGAGGCGGCCAGCCGGGCGATCGCCCAGCGGCCCGCGCCGGAGGCGGGCGACGAGATCGCGCGCCCCGATGAGCGAAACGCGCCGTTGATCCCGTCGCTCCCCGAGGCGACCAGGGCGGCCGCCCGCTGGATCAGGCCGCTGGTACCGCCGTTCGTGGCGCGGGTGATCGACACCACGACCCAGCCGCTACGCACCGCGCGCCACGTGTTCGAAGGGGTGCTCGAAGAGACCGAAGAGATCACGTTCGCGCTCAAGCGAACCCGCACGGTGACCGTCAACTCCGAGGCGTCGAGCGCCGAACTGCCCGCGGGCGAAGGTGGTGCCGAAACGCCGTCTGACCGGGCGGAATTCGTCACCTCATCGCGCTACACACCCGGCGAGGGTCGCCTGCCGGCCGCCGGACACGCACCGGAGTTGGCGACGCGCGGAGCGCCGCGGGATTTGGGTATGTCGGAAGGCCCGCGCCAACTGCCGCCGCCGAAATAGCCTGGCGCTATTGCGGACCGAAGCTAGGCCTTGACCGCTTCGACGAAGTAGCCGCGCGGTATTCCGGGCACGTCGAGCGGGACCACCGGGTGGTCCCAGCGATTCCACTTCGTTCCAGGCTCGGCGACATCGGTGACGTGGGCTGTCCAGCCGTGCCGCTCGACGAGGGACGCCGGTGCGTCAGTACCGAACGTCCATGGCGCACCGAGGCGCCGCATGAATTCCAGGGTGGGCTGCAGGAATTCGGCTTCCAGCAACGTCGCCCCGACCAGGTCATAGAGCACCCGCGAACCCGGCGCGGACAACGCGTCAATTCTGGCGAACAAGGCGTCGACATCCGATGCATCGAGGTACTGCAGCAGACCCTCGACTAGCCACACCGCCGGTGCGGACGACGAAAACCCCTGGGAACGCAGCGCCTTCGGCCAATCGTCGGTCAGATCGATGCCCACCGCAACCCGCTGGCACCGGGGTTGCTCGCCGGCGAGCCGTTCGTCCTTGATGGCGGTCACCCGGGGCTGGTCGACTTCGTAAACGGTGGTGCCCGGCTGCCACGGCAGACGGTATGCGCGGGCGTCCATGCCTGCGGCGAGGATCACGACCTGCGAAATGCCGTCCGATTGAGCCCGCAGCAGGCGCTCATCCCAGAAGCGCGTCCGGATGGCGATCTGCGGTGACGTCGCGCCCGTCTTCGCCACGGCTTGGGCAAGCAATTCGCGCCCCTCGTCGCCGGCGAGCCGTTCTGCGAACGGATCGGTGAACAGTCGGTCCCGGCGCGCGGATTCCTCGGCGCGCATCGCGGCAACCAACAGGCCCGTGTGGGCGACGGCTAATCTGGTGTCTTCCATGTCGCAATCATGAGCACACACGAACGAATGGTCTTGGATATTTGTGCCGCCCGAGCGGGACGTGGCTGGGCAACAGGATGCGCTGCCGCCGGTAGCAGGTCGGCGTCGTCCCGCTGAAAGCCCGGAATTCCCGCACGAAATGGGACTGGTCGAAATACCCTAGGTCGGCGGCGATGCGGGCGCCGGGCGTGCCGTCACCAAGGCGCTTCAGCGCGGCTTGGAAGCGCCGGGCACGGGCAAATTCCTTTGGGGGCAAGCCAACTTCGTCGCGGAACAGGGCGATGAGCCGCTTGGTGGACAGTCCGGTCATGCGGCGGACGTCAGCCAGTCGAATCGAGGGATCGGCCTCGACCGCAGCCATCGCGGCGGCGACGCCGGGATGGCGATGCACCGACGAGCGCGCCTGCGCGAGCATGAACTGCTCCAGCAGACGAAACCTGGCCGGGACGGACGGTGCCTCGATCAGGCGCTCGTGCAAGTCGCGTCCTTGCCGTCCCCAGATCTCACCGACGCCCACGGGTCCATCCGCCAGGTCGCCCAACGGTATGCCCAGAAACGGAAATGCGCCCCCGGGCCGGAAATGGATGGCCACGACGGGCTCGTCGGCAGCGATGTCCGAGACGTAGGGCGTGTTCTGTGATCCCGTGATGAAGGCAGGCAGAACGCTCATCTTGGTGGTGCCGTCGGCGGCATAGAGGTCCAGTTGCTGGCGGTGGCCGACGTCGAAGACGATCGTCACCGCGCCGCGCGGCAGCGCCCGGCTTCGGTAGGTGGCCCCGCGATGGAGCCAATGCCCGAAGAATTCGATATGGTCCGCCAGCTTAGAGCGCGGGCGGTACAGCCGGGGCCCCGAGCCCATCAGCGGACCCGGTTCACATCGCGTTGGACACCGGCCACAGATGACATTCTCGCACTTCGCTCGACGCCCACATCTTTTGGATTCGGTGTGCGCCCGTCAGCGGAACAGGCTTATGCCGTAGTCGGTTTCAAACATCGGTCGACGGGCCGCCCGATTTTTCCGCCAGCGCCTGCTGCCGCGCCCGCGAGCCGGCCAATAGAGCTCGAGCCCGAAGGCGCGACCCGCAGAACGGTCGGGTGCTTCATCGAAAGAGTTATCGAAGGAGTTGTCGAGAGAGTTGGAGACGGCCGGGTTACCCCTCGAAAGCTCGGCCGTCCCAACGTCTTGGTGCCCGCTCAACAGGGCACTGCGGCGGACTCGAACAACCGACCCCATTCGTGCCGCGCCGCGGACTGGGCGTCGGCGAAACTGGGTGTCTGTTGACCGTCGCCGGCCAGGTGCACCAGCGCCCATGCCATCGCGAACACCGGAACCTTGTGCCGCAATGCCGCACTGTGCAATTCGTCCAGGGCGGCCTCCGAGGGGCACCGGCGCAGGCCGATGAGGATGCCCCGCGCGGTGTCGAGGATGCGACCGGAGTGCGGGCCGCACGAAGTCTGGGCGGGAACCCAGTTCGATGTCATGCTGTGGATACCTCCTGCGGCGCCGTCAATGAATCCGCCACTCACGTACCGGACGAGGAATTCGTGTGTGCTACGCATCGTCGCGGCCGCATATCTCAAAAGCGCCCTGTGTCATGATTTGTCCATGGCCTACGTTCTGCCAGACCGCGGGAGACATTGATATCCGCCCGTGACCCTTTCGGAATCGGCTGCTAACCACGGAATCCGCGACGCGTGGTATCGAAACGGGTTGCGAATCCAGCGATTAGGTCGCTCCCCCGTCGGCGCCCTAGAGAGCCCTAGAGAATCGCCCCGAGCTCCTTGGCCTTGGCGATGTCGTCCCAATCGACGTCGAGCTCCAGCAGGATCTCCTCCGTGTGCTGGCCGTGTTCGGGTGCACGCGCGGGCGCCGGCGGGGTTTCGTCGAATTGCACCGGGGCGGCGACGATCCGGTACTTCTCGCCGTGGTCGTCCACGTTGGTCACCACGTATCCGTTGGGCTCGACCTGCGGGTCGTTGAGGGTCTCCCGCGGCGTCGCCAGGGCGCCCCACACGCCGGGTTCGTCCGCAAGCACACGTTGCCAGTGCGCGAGGTCGTGGCGGGCGAACGCATCCGCGAAGAGTTCGGTCGCCGCGGCCGCGTTGGCGATCAGGTTGCTCGACGGGACGAAGCGCTCGTCGTCGGCCAGCTCGGCCAGGCCCATGCGCCGGCAGAAGCCCACCCAAAACTTGTCCGGCTGCAGGAATACCAGTTGGATCCACCTGCCGTCCTTGGTCTTGTAGCGGTTGACGAGCGGGTTGATGGCCAGCCCCGGCGGGGCGCCCGGAATCCCGTCGATGTCGAAGAAGTCGGCGGCCGAAATGGACGGCGCTATCGACCACATCGCCTGGGCCAGCAGCGAGGAGTCGACGATCGTCGGCTCGCCGGTGCGTTCGCGGTGGAACAGGGCGGCGCAGACACCGCCGGCCAGTGTCGCCCCACCCTGCAGGTCACCGAAACCCGGCCCCTGAACCGCCGGGGTCTCGGTGCCGAACGGTGTGAGCGTGTACGCGACCCCGCCCCGCGCGAGGTACGTCGCGGCGTCGAACCCGCCCCTGTCCCGGTCCGGTCCCCGCACGCCCAGCCCGGTGCCGCGCGCGATGATGATCTTCGGGTTGAACGAGCGGATGTCGTCGACGGTCAGGCGGGCCCGCTCGAGCGCGCCCGGAAGCCAATTGGTCAAGAAGACGTCCGCGCTGGCCAGCAGCCGGCCGAACAGCTCACGGCCGGTCGCCGATTTGATGTCGATCCCGATGCTGCGCTTCCCGCGGTTGCCCAATTCGAGGATGAAGTCGGCGTCGGGGCGGGCGGCTTGCCGGGTGAAACCTCCGACGACCAGCGCGCGGCCCGGGTCGCCCGAGGTGACACCCTCCACCTTGATGACGTCGGCGCCCCAGTCCGACAGGGCCGCACCGGCCGACGGCACGTACGTCCACGACGCCAATTCCACCACCCGCACGCCGCGCAGTACCCCGTCGGACATCGCCAATCCCCTCGCTCGCCGCCATTCCTTGCTATTTTAGATATTCTAGCTAGTCTTGGGCGTAGTGATAGCCCATCCGCAGGTCAGCGCAGTTTTTCCGGGAAGAGATGCGATGGAGCCGGCCGAAGGTCTCGTTTCGCCAACCGCCGCGGTGATCGCGCGCCCCGCCACCGCCCAGACGGGTGACCGGCCCCCTCATCCTCGCCCGGGCCCGCTGCCGTTACACCGAATACCATTGGGCCCCAATGTGAATCGCGACGTAGCCGGACGGACGAAGGGCGGCCGATGGGCAGAGTAGCGGGCAAGGTGGCCGTCATCAGCGGCGCCGCACGCGGCCAGGGCCGCTCGCACGCGCGGATGCTGGCCGCCGAGGGCGCGGACATCATCGCGGTGGATTTGTGTGCCGACATCGAAACCAACGAATACCCCCTGGCCCGTCCGGAGGACCTCGACGAGACGGCGCGGCTGGTCGAAAAGGAAGGGCAACGCGCGTACACGGCGGTCGCGGACGTTCGCGACCGCGTGGCCTTGTCCGCCGCCATCGATGCCGGCGTCGCCGAGTTCGGGCATCTGGACGTCGTGGTCGCCAACGCGGGCATCTGCCCCCTGACCGCGGGTCTGCCGCCGCAAGCCTTCGCCGACGCGGTGGACGTGGATCTCATCGGCGTGCTGAACCTGGTGCACGCGAGCCTCAAACACCTGCGCTCCGGCGCGTCGATCATCGTCATCGGCTCCAACGCGGCGTTCATGTCATCGATGAATACCAGCGGGATCGACGGTGGCCCCGGCGGGGCCGGGTACGCCTTCGCGAAACTGGCTGCCGCACACTACGTCAACGACTTCGCGTTGGCGCTCGCCCGGTTTTCCATCCGGATGAACGCTGTGCATCCGACGAACGTCAACACCGACATGCTGCACAGCCCACCGATGTATCGCGCCTTCCGGCCCGATCTGGCGGAGCCGACTCGCGAGGATGCCGAGCCGGTGTTCCCGCTCGTGCAGGCGATGCCGGTCCCCTACGTCGAGCCCGAAGACATCAGCGAGGCGGTGCTGTTCCTCGCCTCGGACGCGGCGCGCTACATCACCGGACAGCAGTTGCGCGTCGACGCCGGGGGCTTCCTCAAGGTCAAACCCTGGTCGGGAGCGTGATGACCACCGAACACGATGCACCGCAATCGGTCTCGCAGGGCGTCGAGCGTCGCCTGTACGAATTGATGGTGCTGATGAAGGCGGCCGACGATCGATTGTCCAAGGGCATCGGCACCGGCGAGTTCATGTGCGTGTACTGGCCCTCGCGGGGCCAGGAGGCGATCGCCGCAGCGATGGGCGTGGCGCTGCGGCCCGACGACCAGCTGGTGACGACCTACCGCGGCCTGCACGACCTGATCGGCAAGGGCGTCCAGCTCGAGGAGATCTACGGCGAGATGATGGGCCGCACGGTGGGCGCCGGCCGGGGCAAGGGCGGCACCATGCACATCGCCAATCCCGCCAAGGGCGTGATGCTTTCGACGGGCATCGTCGGCGCCGGGCCACCCGTGGCCGTCGGGCTGGCGATGGCCGCCAAACGCAAGGGCATCGACCGCGTCACGGTGGTCAGCTTCGGCGACGGCGCCACGAACACCGGCTCGTTTCACGAGGCCGCCAACATGGCCGCGCTGTGGGACCTGCCGCTCGTTTTCGTCTGCCAGAACAACCTCTACGCCGAGATGACACCGACATCGGACACCATGAAGCTCGAACACGTCGCCGACCGGGCCGCCGGCTACGGCATGCCGGGCGTGCGCGTCGACGGCAACGACCCGCTCGCGGTGAAAGCGGCGCTCGACGACGCGCTGCGGCGGGCGCGTGACGGAGGCGGCCCCACCTTCATCGAGTGCGTCACGTTCCGCTTCCGCGGCCATTACTTCGGCGACCGGACGCCCTACATCCCCGCCGAACAACTCGAGGCGGCGCTGGCCGCCGACCCGGTGCCCCGGTTCCGCAGCCACCTGGAAGCGACCGGCGTCTGCGATCACGACGATCTCGTCCGCATCGACAGCGACGCGGCGGCCGCGGTGGAGGCGGCCCTGCGGACCGTGCTGGGCGCGAATTACCCGTCGATCGACGAACTCGACCGCGATGTGTACGCCACCCCGATCGCGTTCCCGGTGTAAGCGCATGGACGACAAGGAGATGACCATGCGCGAGGCGCTCAACCTCGCGCTGGACCAGGCGCTCGCGGCCGACGAACGGGTGTTCCTGCTCGGGGAGGACATCGCCGATCCCGGCGCCTCCGGGCCGACGGCGGGCTTGTCGACGAAGTACGGCCACGACCGCGTCCTCGACACGCCGATCTCGGAGGCCGCGATCGTGGGCGCGGCCATCGGCGCGGCGATCGACGGGCTGCTGCCCGTCGCCGAGATCATGATCATGGATTTCATCGGGATCGCCGCCGATCAGCTGATCAACAACGCCGCCAAGCTGAGGTTCATGACCGCCGGGCGCACGTCGGCGCCCATCACCGTCCGCACCCAGGTATATGCCGGATTGGCCACGGGCGCAACGCATTCGCAGAGCCTCGAGGCGTGGTTCATGCACATCCCCGGGATGAAGGTGATCGTGCCCTCCACCCCACGCGACGGCAAGGGGCTGCTGACCGCGGCGATCTTCGACCCCGATCCGTGCCTGTTCGTCGAAACGATTCGGTTGCAGAGCAAGAAGGGCCCCGTCCCCACCGAGCCCGGGTTCTCCATCCCGCTCGGGCAGGCCGACATCAAGCGGCCGGGCACCGACGTCAGCGTGATCGCCTACGGTCGCTGCGTGCACGACGCGCTGAGCGCCGCGCACACGCTGGGCGAGCGGGGTGTCAGCGCCGAGGTGATCGACCTGCGCACCCTGGTGCCGCTCGACGTCGACACCATCGTGGGGTCCGTGCGCCGCACGCGCCGAGCCGTGATCGTCCATGACGCCGTGCAATTCGCGGGCCCCGGGGCGGAGATCGCCGCGATCCTGCACGCACAGCTCTTCGGCGAGCTCGCCGCGCCGGTCGAGCGGGTCGCCGCGCGATTCGTCCCCAACCCGGCCGCGGCGGCGCTCGAGGCCCAGGTGTATCCGTCGCCGGCGCGGATCGTCGAAGCGGCCCTGCGCACCTGCGAGAGGGCGAAGGCGCATGGCTGACTTCATCATTCGCATCCCCCGGGTCTCGGTGGCGGTCTCGGAGGCCGAACTGACCGGGCTGCTCGTCGGCGCCGGCGAACACGTCGAGGCGGGCACGCCGATCTACGTCATCGCCACCGAGAAGGTCGAGCAGGAGATCGAAGCGGGGGCGACGGGGACCGTGCGGTGGACGGGCCAGGTCGGGACCACCTACGACATCGGCGCCGAAATCGGCGTCATCTCGTCATAACGAAGAAAGGTATCCCATGGATCTCAACGAGACCCGCGAGAGAATCATCTACGAAAAGGACGGCCCCATCGCCCGCGTCACCCTGAACTGGCCGGAGAAGGCCAACGCGCAGGACCAGAAGCTGGCCGAGGAGGTCGACGCGGCGCTGGCCGACGCCGACCGCGACTACGACATCAAGGTGCTCATCCTCAAGGCCAATGGCAAGGGCTTCTGCTCGGGCCACGCGATCGGCAACAACGCCGTCGACTACCCGTCGTTCGTCGAGAACGCGATGGTCACCGGCCATCCGTGGAAAGCCCAGAGCGACTTGTTCGTCAAGCCGACATTGAACCTGTGGGAATTCTCCAAACCCACCATCGCCCAGGTGCACGGCTACTGCGTGGGCGGCGGCACGCACATGGGCCTGACCACCGACATCGTCATCGCCTCCGAGGACGCCTACTTCTCCTACCCGCCGCTGCAGGGGTTCGGCATGCCGTCGGGCGAATGTTCCATCGAGCCATGGGTTTTCATGAACTGGCGGCGCGCCGCCTACTACCTGTTCACCGCCGAGGTGATCGACGCCAGGAAGGCGCTGGAAGTCGGCCTCGTCAACGAGGTGGTCAAGCGTGAGGACCTCGACGACCGGGTCGACGCGATCGCCCGCCACATCGCCCAGGCGCCGCTGACGACGCTGATGCTCACCAAGGCCAACCTCAAACGGGCCTGGGAGCTGATGGGCATGCGGGTGCACTGGCAGAGCTCCAACGACCTCGTCGCGCTCGCCTCGATCAGCAAGGACGTGCAGCAGCTGATTCAGACCGTCTTCAAGGACAAGGTGTTGCCCTCCGAGCACGCCCGCCGCCAGGCCGCCGCGGCCGCCCAGACCGACGGCGCCGCAACCACTTAAGGGTTGCCGGTGAACATCGCCGACCACGCCCGCAGTGCCGCCCAGTCGCCGGCACTCATCGTCGCGGACGGTGACGCGATCTCGTACGCCCAGCTGCATGCCCGCAGCCGGCGGGTCGCCGCGCTGCTGCACGACGCCGGCCTGCGTCGCGGCGACGGCATCGCGCTGGTTCTGCCGAACAGAGCCGAATTCCTCGAAATCGCCTGGGGCGCTCAGCTTTCCGGCCTCTACTACACCCCCGTCAACACCCATTTCATCCCCGACGAGGTCGCCTACGTCATCGACGACTCCGACGCGAAAGCGGTCTTTGTCGACGCCTCGATGCCCGAACTGGCCGCACACCTCCGTTCCGCCAATGCCGCGCCGATCACCCACATCGCCGTCGGGGGGTCGATGGCCGGCTGGCAGTCGTATGAGGACGCGCTGGCCTCGGCCGGCGAAGCGCCGCCGGTGTCGGACGGCTCGGAGATGCTGTATTCGTCGGGCACCACGGGGCGCCCCAAGGCGGTGCGGCGGCCGCTGCCCGAGGACGGCAACGGGTCCTGGGCGCAGGCGGTGCTGGAGCTGGCGCTGATCCACAAATACGGGATGAGCCCCTCGAGTGTGTACCTGTCCCCCGCGCCGCTGTATCACGCGGCCGGAGTGAACTACACCATGGCGGCCAACCGCGTCGGCGCCGCATCGATCCTGCTGCGCAGGTTCGACGCCGAGACCGTGCTGCGGCTGATCGAGGAGCACCGGGTGACCCAGGCCCAGTTCGTGCCGACGATGTTCGTGCGCATGCTCAAGCTGCCCGCGAAAGTCCGGGACAGGTACGACGTTTCGAGCCTGCGGTGCGTCATCCACGCCGCCGCGCCCTGTCCCGTCGACGTCAAACGCCGCATGATGGAGTGGTTCGGACCGATCATCCACGAATACTACGGAGGGACCGAAGGATTCGCCGGAACGACGATCGGGCCACGGGAATGGCTCGCCCACCCCGGCTCGGTGGGCATCCCGATGGCCCCGGTGCACGTGCTCGACGAGGACGGGCGGGAGCTCCCCGTCGGCGAATCGGGCGAGCTGTATTTCGAAGGTGGACCGGACTTCGCGTACTTCAAGGACCCCGCCAAGACCGCGTCGGTGTGCAACGACCGCGGCTGGCGCTCGCTCGGCGACATGGGATACGTCGACCGAGACGGCTACCTGTACCTCACCGACCGGTCGACGTTCACGATCGTCTCCGGCGGGGTCAACATCTACCCGCAAGAGGCGGAGAACCTGCTCGTCATGCATCCGAAGCTGGTCGACGCGGCCGTGTTCGGGGTCCCCAACGAGGAATTCGGCGAAGAGGTCAAGGCCGTCGTGCAGCCCGCCGACGGCGTGGTCGCGGGACCGGAGCTCGAAGCCGAACTCATCGACTACTGCCGGGCCCGCCTGGCCGGCTACAAGTGCCCGCGCAGCGTGGAATTCGACGCGGAGCTGCCGCGGGACCCGAACGGAAAGCTCTACAAGAGGCGCATCCGCGAACGGTACTGGCAGGGACGGGTATCGCGGATCGTGTGAACGAGGATGGCTATGAACGCTAGGAACGTACCGTGGGCGGTTCGGACCGCCGATCGGATCCCCAAACAGCGCTACTACGACCCCGAGTTCTACGCGCTGGAAGCCGAGATGTTGTGGCCCCGCATGTGGCAAATGGCGTGCCGGCTCGAGGAGATCCCCAAGCCCGGCGACTTCGTCGAATACGAAATCCTCGACCAGTCCGTCATCGTGGCGCGGGTGGACAACCACACCGTGCGCGCGTATCACAACGCCTGCCGGCATCGCGGCGTGAAGCTGGTGGAGGGCAACGGGAATCGGCGCACCTTCGTGTGCCCGTTCCACGGCTGGTGCTGGGGCCTCGACGGCCACAACACGTTCGTGCTGCGTCCCGAAGCGTTCGCCGAGGAAAACCTGAGCGCCGACGACCTTCGGCTGGTGGCGGTGCGATGCGAGCTCTGGGGCGGTTGCGCGTGGATCAACCTCGACGACGACGCGCCGGCGCTGCGGGACTGGATGGAGCCGTTCGCGTCGGTCTACGACGCCTGGCAGGTCGACTCGCTGCGCGTCGAGTGGTGGCAATCGTGCCGGCTGCCCGTGAACTGGAAGCTGGCCGCGGCGGCGTTCATGGAGGGCTATCACGTCCCGCAGACCCATCCTCAGTTGCTGCCGTCCGCGCAGCCGGGTGAAGTCGCCGCGACGGTGCACCCGGTCGTCGCGAGCAGCCTGTATTTCATGCGCACCCTCGGCGACGGCATGGGCGGGATGACGCACGAAAACGACATCCGGATCGCCGAGGGCCTGCAGAACATCGAGCTGCCGCCCGACCCGGCGGCGGCAATGGCCGCGTGGCGCAGCGCCCTCAACGACGCCGTCGTCGCCTGGCATCGCGCGCGCGGCAGCGGCATGCCCGACCTCAATGAGCTGGTCCGCCGCGGCATCACCGACGCGATCGGGTTCGCCTTCCCGCACTACTTCATCCTGCCGACCTACAGCAGCGCGTCGTCGTACCGGATCCGGCCGCTGGGACCCGAGGACACCTTGTTCGAGATCTGGTCCCTCACCCGGTTTCCCAACGACGCATCGGCGGGTAAACCGACGCCCCCGGTACCGATGGCGCCCGACGACCCGCGCTGGCCGCCGATTCCCGCCCAGGACTTCTCCAACCTGCCGAGGCAACAAAAGGGGCTGCATTCCAAGGGCTTTGACTTCATGCGGCTGTCCAACCAGATCGAAGGATTGATCTCCAACTTCGAGCGTGTCATCGACGGCTTCCTGGCCGGGCTGCCGTACGACGCGCTGGTGCCCGCGATCCAGAAGACCAACACGACCATCGACGTGCCGATCGCCGATCTCGGCTTCACGACGAGCCCCGTGGAGGCGCGATGAGCCCGCAGTGGGACCGCTCCGTGGACCTGCTCATCGCGGGCAGCGGCGGGGGCGGCATGGTCGCCGGCCTGGCCGCCCTGGACTGCGGGCTCGAACCCCTCATCATCGAAAAGCAGTCACTGGTCGGCGGTTCGACGGGGCTGTCCGGCGGCATCGTCTGGCTGCCGAACAACCCGTTGATGCGGGCCGACGGCATCGCCGACTCGCACGAGGACGGGCTGGCCTACCTGGCCGACGTGGTCGGCGACATCGGCGCGGCGTCCTCGCCCGAGCGGCGCGAAACGTTCCTGCGGGCCGGCCACGAGATGATCAACTTCCTCATCCGCAAGGGTGTGCGACTGATCCGATGTGCGGGCTGGAGCGACTACTACCCGAACCACAAGGGCGGCAACGCGTCCGGCCGCGCGGTCGAGGGCATCCCTTTCGACGCCGCACAGTTGGGTGATTGGCGCGACAAGGTGCAGCCGCCGCTGGCCAAGAATTACGGATACGTGGTGCTGACCAACGAATTGCGGTCGGTTCAATACTTCAACCGCTCACCGCGCGCCTTCGCCGTGGCGGCCCGGGTGTTCCTGCGCACCGCGGCCGCGCGTGCCCGCCGGCGCCAGATCCTCACCAACGGCGCATCGCTGATCGGTCAAATGCTCAAGGCGCTGACGGATCTCAGCGACGGGCACCCCCCGTTGTGGACCAACGCCGCGATGGCCGACCTCGTCGTCGAGGACGGCCGGGTGGTGGGCGCGCGCATCGTGCGCGACGGCACGCCGTTGCACGTCGAGGCGCGCAAGGGAGTCCTGCTGGCCGCGGGCGGATTCGGCCACAACAAGGAGATGCGCCGCCGCTACAGCGGCGACCAGCCCAACGAAGGGCAGTGGTCGATCGCCAACGCCGGGGACACCGGTGAGGCGCTCGAGGCGGCGATGCGTTTGGGCGCCAAGACCGATCTGCTCGACGAGGCCTGGTGGCTGCCTTCGGTTTTCATCGCCAACGGCGGCGCGGTCGCCGCCTCGCTGGGCTCGGGCCGCCAGCGACCCGGCGCCATCTACGTCGACCCGAGCGGCCGCAGGTTCTGCAACGAGTCGAACTCCTACGTCGAGGTCGGCAAAGCGATGTACGCCAACAAGGCTGTGCCCTGCTGGATGATCTTCGACGAGGGATACGTCCGCAGATACGTCACCAGCGCCAACCCGCTCAAGCGCAACCAGCCGTTGCCGCCGGAACTGATCGAGTCCGGCGCCGTGAAGCGCGCGGCGACCATCGCGGAGCTGGCCGGCGAAATCGGCCTTCCCGCCGACGAATTGGCCCGCACGATCCAGCGGTTCAACCGGTACGCGACCAAGGGGCTGGACCCGGACTTCGGCCGCGGCCAATCGGCCTACAACGACTGCCTCGGCGATCCGGGGTATCGGCCGAACGCCGCGATCGGGCCGCTCGACACCGCGCCGTACTACGCGACCCGCGTACTCCCGTCCGACGTCGGGACGTGCGGGGGCGTGATCACCAACGAGCACGCGCAGGTCCTCGACCAACGGGATCGGGTGATCGAGGGCTTGTATGCCACCGGCAACACCACGGCCACGGTGATGGGGCGGACCTATCCGGGTGCCGGGGCGAGCATCGCCAGCTCGATGGTGTTCGGGTACGTCGCCGCCCGCCACGCCGCCGGCAAGTAACGGCGAAAGGACGCAAAAGCACCCCATTCTTCGGCGTGTCGAGTGCTTTTACGTCTGCTCGCGGGGAGACCGCTCGTCGCGGTCGACGAATTCGCGGGGCTTCATGCCCGACCGCATGAGCTCGGCCCGCCGCGCCTGCACATCGGAGGCGGCGCCGACCATGTTCGTCAGGATGTGGCTGACCTGCAGGTGCACCCGCATGCCCATCAATTCCCAGGCACGCTTGACGTTGTTCTTGACCGCCATCAGTGTGGTCAGCGGGATTTGGGCGATCCTGCGCGCCATCTCCTCGACGGTGTCCTCGAGCTGATCGCGTGGCACCACCCGATTGAGCAGTCCCCAGTCCAGGGCCTGCTGCGCGGACAGGGTCGGCGCCAGCAGCAGCCAGTCCATGGTGCGGTGCCAGTTCATCAGCAGCCACGGCTCGATCATGGTGTGCCCGCCTGGCTCGCCGAGGCTTTGGGCTAGGGGCATCTGGAAATACGCGTCGTCGGAGGCCACGCAGAAGTCGGTCAGCAACCCGAGATAGATGCCCCCGCCCATGCAATAGCCATGGATCTGCGAGATGGTCGGCTTGGGAAATTCCCAGAGGTACAACGTCGGCCACAGGAACAGGTCGGCGGTGCCCTTGTACAGGTCCTCGAACGTCTCGCCGAAATCCGGATACGGGTTTTCGTCGGGGCCCCAACGGGCCACGTGCCCACCGCAGAATCCCTTGCCGTTGGCTTTGAGGATGACGACCTTGATGTCCTTGTCACGGTCGGCCTCGTGCAGGCAGTCGTCGACCTCGGTGACCAGGATCGCGTCTTTGGTGTTGGCCTTGTCCGCCCGGTTCAGGATGATCCGCGCAATCGGCGGTTCGCGTTCATAGATGACCGCTTCGAGCTCGCGACGCTCCATGGTCGGACCCTACCCTCCTGCGCCCCGCGCGCCGCCGATTTGACGGTTGCGCGATCGCGACGCGAGGAGTGAGCTGTACTGGGGCGCAGTGACGACGGATGGTGCTGGTATGGCGACTCCTCTCGACCGGGTGCAGCAGCTGGATCTGGTGGCCCGGCTCAAATCCGCCTATCCCGAACTTCCGGACGCTCCCACACCGGATCTCATCGACCACGAGCGATTCGCCGCCTACGTCAAGACCCCGCACGACGTCGGTGGCGAGCCGGACGCCCCGATCGAGTTCGAGAACAAGCAGTACGAGATCTGGGAGCACAACACGTACGTCCTGTGCGAGGTGCTCGGCCGGCGTGGGATCTGGCTGTCCGAGGAACGGCGCCGGATGGGCAACGTCGATCTCGGCCGCACCATCTATCTCGGCCTGCCCTATTACGGGCGCTGGCTGCTGGCGGTGGCACGCGTACTCACCGAAAAGCACCACATCGGCCTGAGTGAATTGGCCGAACGCATGGCCGAAGTCAAGGCACGCTACGCCGACGGCCTGCGCGGAAGGCCCTTGGCGGCGACGCCGAAGTTCGAGGGCGATCCCGCGCCCGTCCACCGCAACCGGCACCATGTCCATGCCGTGGGCAAGGGCGACCCGCAGGTGTATGCCGGGCAGGCCGGGGCGCCGAAGTTCAGCGTCGGCGACAGGGTCGTGGTGCGCGATCTCCCCGTGCTGCTCTACACCCGCACCCAGGAGTATGTGCGCGGCGCGACGGGCGAGATCGCGGTCGTGTCCTACGAAAGCCCCGCCGCCGAGGACGAGACGTGGGACGGCCCGGACCAACGGCCCGAGTGGTTCTACATCGTCCGGTTCAACCTCTCCCAGTTGTGGCACGGCTACACCGGGCCCGGCAACGACACCCTGCAGACCGAGATCCCGGAACGGTGGCTCGAATCGGCCTAGCCACGGCTGCGGCTTCGGAAGAAAGGACCACGAATGAGCGCCGACGAACACGATCACGAGCGCACCGCAGCGCCCATGGTGGACGAGATCACCGACTTCGAAGTCCTCGAGATCGCGCTGCGCGAATTGTGCATCGAGAAGGGCCTTTTCACCGCGGAGGAGCATCGACGCTTCACCGAGTTCGCCGAACAGATCGGCCCCACCCCCGCGGCGCACCTGGTGGCGCGGGCCTGGCTCGACGCCGACTACAAGGAGCTGGTCCGTTCGGACCCGCTCGCCGCAAGCAAGGAGGTGGGGGTCGACTGGCTGGAACCGACCGGCTTCGGGACGCCCAGCGACTTCACGGCTTTGCACGTCCTCGAGGACACCCCGACGCTGCACCACGTGATCGTCTGCACGCTGTGTTCGTGCTATCCGCGGCCGATTCTGGGCAACTCCCCCGAGTGGTATCGGACGCCCAACTATCGCCGCCGCATCGTCCGCTGGCCACGCCAGGTGCTCGCGGAGTTCGGCCTGATCCTGCCGGAGGACGTCGAGATCCGGGTGGAGGACTCCAACCAGAAGCACCGTTTCATGGTGCTGCCCGTCCGCCCCGACGGAACGCAGGGGTGGACCGAGGAGCAACTCGCCGAGATCGTCACGCGCGACTGCCTGATCGGTGTCGCGCTGCCCAAGCCGGGCGTGACGACCAACGCCGTCACCCGGACCCGCGCCGCCGTCCATCCCGCAGCGCCCTGAGCTTCCGATGAGCACCGCGCACACCCCACGTCCGATCGAGGACTCCACCGTCGCACCGCTGACGAAAATCGTTGCGCGCAACCAGGTCTGGAGTCGCATGGCGGCGAAGTACGGGGTCGACAACCCGGTGCCACCCTGGCAGACGAGTCTCGACGGCATTTGTGATGCGATCGACCAAAGCCGTTGCGGCGCAGAGGCCCTCGGGTTCATCGAGCGGCGGGAGGATGAGGACACGCTGTCGGCGACCGTCTACGCCGAACTGCCCTACCCGGAGAACCGGCTGGTTGCCCTGGCCCACTCGCTCGTCGCGCGCGGCGTCATCGACGAATCCGAACTCGAGGCGAGGCTGGCCGCCGTGCGCGCCAGGCTGGAATCCTGAGCGACGTCATCGCAAATAGTGAGTTGCAGCACAACAGCGCGTGTTTTTCGCTGCTGATGAGAGGCTTCGGTCGGCGATGCGCTACGCTGGCGGCAACGTTGGCTTCACAACACTGCATGCCAACACCGTCGTGGAACGCTTCCTCATCCCACTGGTGCCAGCGATGAAGATCGCGCTTGACACCTCGATGACCGTGCATCGCGCACTAGCTGGTCTCGCGGCGATCGATTTTGCCACCCGGCAATCTCGCCACCTTCGTGCCGATGCCCGCGTGACCTCCTTGTCTCCGGCGCGGCACCACCGATGCCTGAAAGGCACCGAAAAGTGACTACCGACAAGACTTTCGCCGATCTCGGCGTGGGCAAACACATCGTCAGTGCGCTCGCAGCGCGCGGCATAACACACCCATTCCCGATTCAGGTGGAAGCCCTGCCCGACACACTCGCCGGCCGAGATGTCCTCGGCCGCGGGAAAACCGGCAGCGGAAAGACCCTCGCATTCTCGATTCCCCTCGTCAGCCGCCTCTCCCGCGGAAACCGGCGCCCCGCACGGCCCTCGGGGTTGGTGCTCGCACCCACCCGCGAGCTCGCGACGCAGATCACCGCGACGCTCGAGCCGTTGGCGGCTGCGTGTGGCCTGAGGGTCACCACGATCTTCGGCGGCGTCTCGCAGACCCGTCAGGTGTCCGCGCTCAAATCCGGCGTCGACATCGTCGTCGCCTGCCCCGGCCGCCTCGAGGACCTGATGAAGCAGCGTCTGATCAGCCTCGACGCGATCGAGATCACCGTGATCGACGAGGCGGATCACATGGCCGATCTCGGTTTTCTGCCCGGCGTCACGCGGATCCTGGCCGCGACGCCGAATGGTGGCCAGCGCCTGTTGTTTTCGGCGACGCTGGACAACGGCGTCGACAAGCTCGTCACCCGGTTCCTCCGCGACGCGGTCTCGCACTCCGTCGACGAGGCCAACTCCCCGGTATCCGAGATGACACATCACGTGTTCCACGTCGACAGTGCGCAGGCCAAAAAGGAACTGGTGCACCGGCTCGCCTCCGGCGCCGGACGCCGGATCCTGTTCATGCGCACCAAGCACCAAGCGCGAAAGCTCGCCAAGCAGCTCACCGAATCTGGCATTCCCTCAGTCGACTTGCACGGCAACCTGTCTCAGCCGGCTCGGGAGCGCAACCTGGCGAGGTTCGCCGCGGGCAGCGCCCGGGTGCTGGTGGCGACCGATATCGCCGCGCGTGGTGTACACGTCGACGAGGTCGAGCTTGTCGTGCACATCGATCCGCCCAGCGAGCACAAGTCCTACCTGCACCGGTCCGGGCGCACCGCGCGGGCCGGGAGCGCCGGTGACGTCGTCACGGTGGTGCTGCCCGAGCAGCGCCAAGACACCCGGGAGTTGCTGCGCAAGGCCGGCATCACAGTCGCTCCCCAGCAGGTGACCGCGATGTCGGAGGCGGTGCAGGCGCTCGTGGGTGAGGTTGCGCCCTATCAGGCCCCGGTGCCCGCCAATGTTCCCGCGCGCCAGCATCGGCAGAACACCGGCGGTAACCGGCGTCGGCGGACCAACACCCGGTCACCCAAGACCAGTTCCCCCGCCGAAGCGGCGACATCGCACCACGGCGCCACCGCGACGCGTCGGCTGGATCGTCGCCGTTCGAGCCGCCCACAAGGAAGCACCAGATAGTCGAGGTCCGGAACGGGTCAGCGGCGCGCCAGCAGCCAGGCCTGGCCCGCTCCCTCGCCGGCGGCGATCGGGGTCAGTTCGGCGAACGCGGCGGTGAGCTCGCCGGGCGCCGCGCGAAACGGCCCCGCGGACGCCCCCACCTCGCTGAGCGCGGCGATCGCCAGCAGCCCGCCGGGCGCCAGGCGTTCGATGATCGCACGGTCGAGACGGCGGTCGCGGAACTTGCAGCAGAGGATGACATCGGCGGGCGCGCCCGCCGGCAGACCGTTGTCGAGATCGACGACGTCGAAGCGACAGCGGTCGGCCACCGCGGCACGCCGGGCCAACTCCCGCGCGTGGGCGACCGCCACCGCGGAGATGTCCAGCCCCAGCACGTGCAGGCCCCGCAACGCCAGCCAGGCCGACCCGGTTCCCTGCCCGCAGGCCAGGTCGAGCGCCGTGCCGGCGGTGGGAAACTCCCGCGCGTGGCCCGCGAAAACACCGGGCGGCCCAACCGAATCCAGCGACGGCGGCGCCTTCGCGGCGTACCGTTCGTCCCAGCGTTGCCGGTCCGATTCGCCCATACGCGACACTCTAGGACCCGGCGTCTTCTGGACAGTTGTCTGCTAGCGGCATCGCGCGGTGGAGACGACCGCGATGAACGGAAGTTGTTGGTGGCGCGGCGCCTTCCTAGACTGGACGGGTGTCCAACGAGGCGTCGTTCCAGGCCGTTGCCGCTAAAGCCGCCGCCGGGGCGGCCCGCAGGTCGGATCGCCGGCCGGGCCAGACGATTCGCAAAGTCCTCGATGCCGGGCTCGAGGAGCTGCGGGAAACGTCGTACGCGAACCTGACGATGCGCGCCGTGGCGACTCGTGCCGGGGTGTCCCCGGCCAGCGCCTACACCTACTTCCCGTCGAAAAGCGCGCTGGTCGCGGCGGTGTACCTGCGCTTCCTGCGCGACCTGCCGCTGCACACCGACGTCAACGAGACGACCAAGACCCGGGTCAGCGCGACCCTGCGGGATATGGCGGTGGTGGTCGCCGACGAGCCGGAGCTGACCGCCGCGTGCGGCGCGGCCCTGATGGCCGACGATCCGGCGGTCACGCCGCTGCGCGAACAGATCGGCGAGGAGGTGTCCAGGCGCATCGGCGCCGCGTTGGGGCCGGGTTGGCCGCGTGCGGTGAAGTCCACGCTGCAGATGACCTTCTCCGGTGCGCTGATGACGGCCCGGTTCATCAGTTTCGCCGAGATCGCCGGCCAACTCGACGAGGCCGTCAACCTCATCCTGGGCGCCTCGGTGGCGTGAAGACCCCTGCGGCCCAGGCGTATTCGCTCGGCGCGCCGCCTACCTACCCGGTGGCGGCGAGGTTTCGGGAGGGGCTGCCCGCCCGCAGGAACTGACCGAATCGTTCCTTGCCCAGCGCCGGCGTGGCCTTGCCGGCGGCGAACGCGAGTTTCCCGCACACCAGCACGGCCGTGACCGTCTCGTCGTTGCGGTTGACCATCCGCGACAGCCCGCCGTAGGACTCGACCGGATGCTCGGCGTAGCGGTCGAGGGACTCGTCGAGCTTGTCGGGGTCGATGACGACGATGTCGGCGCGGTCACCCTCGCGCAGCGTCCCGGCGTCGATGCCGTACCACTCCCCGAGCTCGCCGGTCAGCCGGTGCACGGCGCGCTCCATCGAGATGAACGGCCTGCCGGACTTTTCGGCGTCGCGCGCGTGCCGCAGCAGCCGCAGTCCGGAGTTGTAGAACGCCATGTTGCGCAGATGCGCGCCCGCGTCGGAGAACCCCATTTGGATGGTCGGGCTCTGGGCCATCTTCTTGAGGACTTCGGGTCGGTGGTTGGAGATCGTGGTGCGCCAGCGCAGCTTTTCGCCGTGTTCGACGACCAAGTCGAGGAAGGCGTCGACCGGGTGCACGCCGCCACGCTCCACGCCGACCTGCCCGAATGATTTGCCGATGACGGACTCGTCTGGGCAGGCCACGATTTCGGCATCGAAGAAGTCGCGGTGCCAGACCCGGGGCCCGTATTTGCTGTCGTAGTCCTTGCGGAACCTGCGCCGATACTCCTCGTCACGCATGAGCTGATTGCGTTCGATCTCGGTCTGCAGGTGCAGCGCCGCGGCGCCGGAGCCGAACTCCTCGAACACCACCAACGAAATCCCGTCGGCGTAGACCTCGAACGGCACCGGCAGATGCTGCCAGCGGAAGTCGCCGCCGAGGGCGTTGACGACGCGGGCGAGGCGGTCCATGACGTGAATGACGAACGGGATGGCCTTGATGTCGGCCGCCGACAACAGGCTGGTCTTCAGGCGGCGCCGGCGGATCCCGAGCGACGTCAGCAGCTGCGAGACCACCGACAGCGGGTTCTTGATGTCGGGGCCGGACTGCAAGATCTTGTCGCGCCGCCGCAGGATCGCGTTCAGGCGGCGCAGCTCGCGCGGGGACGCGTACGTCGACGGCAGCGTGCGCGATCTGCAGACCTCGCCGTCGAGCTTGTCGAACAGCAGTTGCTGCGAAGACATCCCGACGAACCCCTCATCGAGCGCGTCGTTCAGCATCGATTCCATGCGGGCGAGTTCCGCGGCGGACGGCCGCACGTCCTTGCGCGTCGCCCGATCCAGGCCCATCGTCGCGGCGCGCAGATCGGAGTGCCCGATGAAGGCCGCGAGGTTCGGACCGAGGTTGAGGCGTTCGAGTTCGGCCACGTATTCGGTGGGATTGGTCCACGAGCGCGCCGCACCGAGGTGCTCGATGACATAGCGCCGGGGAATCGCTTCGACCCGGCCGAAGATGTCACCGGCATCGACGCTGTCCAGGTAAACGGTGGACAGCGAACACGATCCCAGCATCACGGTCGTCACGCCGTGCCGCAGCGATTCGGAAAGCTCTGGCGCACAAAGGATTTCGATGTCATAGTGAGTGTGGATGTCGATGATGCCAGGGATCACCCACTGGCCCGTCGCGTCGATGACGTCGGCGCCGGCCGTGTCGAGCCCCTTGGCGATGGCAACGACGCGGCCGTCACGCACACCGATGTCCCGCACCGCCGAGGGTCCTCCAGTCCCGTCGAACCAGCGCCCGTTGGTGATCACGGTGTCGTACTGCATCGGTCGGCCTCCCTCTGCCAGGCGCCCTGCCTGCTGGATCCGCAGTGATCATACATACCGGGCATAGTGTCTGGCCTCGTTATCGGCGCGCCACGCGCCGATTAGCCAGCAACGACAGTGCGGCGGCGGACGCTATGATCCAGCTGTGGGGATCACCGCCTACCGGTTTGCCGTTCGGTAAATCATGCGCAGCCACGGTTGGGCAGGAAATACGCCGGCTTCCGACGCGGAGGCGATCGAGCGCATCCTCGACGCCGCCGACAAGATCATCGACGAACGCGGTTCAGCGCTGCGGATCGCCGATGTCGCCCGGGCGCTGGGCGTCACCCGCCAGACCGTCTACCGATACTTCCCCGGAACCCAGGCGCTGTTGGTGGCGTCCGCGATGCGTTCGGCCGACGGCTTCCTCGATCGCATGGCGGCGCACCTCGACGGCGTCACCGACCCCGTCGTGGCCATCACCGAGGGAATGGCTTTCGCCATCGAGGAGCTGGCCTCGGACAATCAGGTCGAATTCGTCCTCAACCAGCGCCATCGCGGTGGCCAGAAGGTCTCGATCATCTCCGATACCGCGTTGGCATTCGGTCGGTCGATGCTGCATCGCTACGACATCGATTGGGAGCATTACGGTTTCGACGAGGCGGGCCTGGACGAGCTGAACGAGTTCTCGCTGCGGGTCCTGCATTCCTTTCTCGCCGACCCGGGCAGGCCGCCCCGCAGCGGCGCCGATCTGCGGCGCTATCTCACCCGCTGGATCGGGCCGGCGATCGCCTACCCGCAGCTGGTCCGCACGATGGATGCGCTGGGCACCGCCGAGCCGCCGCGAACGCGCCGGCGCTCGTCGAAGGCGTCCTGACCGGGACGGTCGAAGTCGGCCGCGTACCGGACCCGCCGGGGCACCGGCGGTCGGTGACCATACGTTTCCATCGATATGTCTGTCCGCAAATGCCGCGGCCGGCCGGCTTAAGCGGCAGGCGGCGGCTTTTCGTCGCTGGGTGCCGCCGCTCATCGCGCCTTCGTCGCGGCGCCGACCATCGTGTGCACCTCTGCCACCGACCACGGTCCGGACTCATGGTGGTCGCGATAACCGAGCACGCGCGGCGTTTGGCGGTCGAAGCTGCCGACGAAACCGCCTGCGGCGACGAGGATCTGGCCCGTCACCTCACCCGCCAAGTCGCTGGCGAGGTAGGCGTAGAGCGGGGCGACGAACTCGGGCGGGGCGCTGTCGAGCGAGGCCCGCATGGTCATCTCGTCGAGCAGCCCGCGGCGGTGCAGATCTTCGATATGTCTTTCGTATTCGAGCCCCGTGGACAGCCGTGTGCGGGCGCCGGGACACACCACGTTGGCCCGCACGCCGTGGGGCTTCAGTTCGGCGGCGATGGCCATCGTCAGGGAGTTGACGGCGCCTTTACCCGCGGGGTAGCCGGTCCCGCCGTAGTCGCCCAGGAAGGCCACCGAACCGGTGTTGATGATGGCGCCGCGCCCCTGCGCGGCCATGACCGGGGCGGCGGCCCGGCACGTGTGAAACGCCGTGCCCAGGTGCGCGCCGATCAGCCGCTCGAACTCGGCCGCCGAGATGTTCAGGATGGAGGAACCCGGCGGCTCGGCGATTCCGGCGCAATTGATCAGCGTGTCCAGCCGCCCGAACGCGCTGACGCATTCGTCGACGAGCGTTTGGGCCACCCGTTCGTCGTTCGCGGCGCCCACCACCGCGGTGGCCCGCCCGCCCGCCGCGCTGATCGCGGCGACCGTCTCCTCCACCGCGTGCCGGTCACGCCCGTTGACCACGACACCGGCGCCCAGGCCGCCCAGCAGCTCGGCGACCGCACGTCCGATGCCGCGACTGCCACCGGACACCGCCACCGCGCGCCCTTCCAGCAGGGCGTGCGCGCCGGATCCAGTCACCGACGGCTCCGGGAGCCAGTCGTCCCGAGCTCGGCGTAAAGCATTGCGCGCGAAAGGCTCTCGTTATCGGTGCGAGGCGTGCCGCTCGATTGGATGATGAACATTAGGCGAACGATACCGAAGCGAGCATCGACCCCGATCATCTTGTGGGCGCACCGGCCCGACGCTCTCCAAACACGGCTGAGCGGCGGCGCTTCGAGCACTCCCCGCAACCGACCCAGGGCGGAGCGCAATCGGCGGCGAAGAGCATGGGATTGGCCGCCGATTCCATTTGCTGACGAATGCCGGGCCCTGGATCGTCGGACGGGGAAAGTTCGCAACACCGCAGCTCGGCGCGATGGGGGTCCGTCAGGTCCCGTCCGGCCGCCTCCGGATGGGCAGATTGCTAACCGTTGACTGGTGCACGAGGAAACAGTTAAGTGATCGCGGGAAGCCCCACCGGAACGGATCGCCGTGCGATGCGCGGGGGCGTATAGTCTCCAATGAAGTCCGCTTCTGGACATGTCGCCGTTTAGCTCAAAGCGGCCAGTCAGCCTCACGGCTACTGAGCTTGGTACTGACTCCGGCGATCACACACCCGAGAGTCATTTCCCGTTGGTAGCGCGTGTGCGGTGGGTAAACGACAAGTCCCGCGGATCAGGATGCAGTGGAGGCGACTGTGCGGGTTCCCGCGATGTCTTTCTGCATAGACTCAGGAAAGTGAGTCAGCAATGCAAACTTGTTCTCGCGCAGGTGTTTACACGATTCATCGAGTGAACACAAGGTGCGCGGCACGATGACCCACACGATTGCCCCAACCCGTCCCGCTCCGGCGCCCGCCAGACAATCCGACGATTCATACGACGACGTAGTCGACATGTTCGTGGCGCTGCATCGCATGCCGGCCGAGTCGCACGAGTACGCCCGCCAGCGCGAATACATCGTCGCCCGCTGCCTGCCGCTGGCCGACCACGTGGCCAGCCACTTCGCCCGCCGGGGCGAGGGTCTCGAGGACTTGATTCAGGTCGCGCGCCTGGGCCTGATGAACGCCGTCAACCGGTTCGACCCTGCGAAGGGCCCCAGCTTCATCGGTTTCGCCGTCCCCACCATGATGGGCGAGGTCCGGCGTTATTTCCGCGACTACAGCTGGGGGATGCGTGTCCCGCGGCGGTTGCGCGAACTGCACGTGCAGATCAGCAGGGCGACCGCCGATCTCGCCCAGCAGCTCGGGCGCGCGCCCAACGCGGGCGAACTGTCGCAGATGCTCGAGGTTCCGCGGGAGGAGATCGTCGAATGCCTCGTCGCCGGCGATGCCTACCGGCTCGATTCCCTCGACGCACCGCTGGGCGCCGATAGTTCCGGAACGCCGCGCTCGGTGGCCGACTCGGTGGGCGACATCGATCCGCAGATCGAGCACATCACCAACCGCGAGGCGCTGCGGGCCCTCGTTGCCACCCTGCCGCCACGCGAACGCGACGTCTTGCGTATGCGGTTCTTCGAATCGATGACGCAAAGCCAGATCGCGGAGCGGATCGGGGTGTCGCAGATGCAGGTCTCGCGCATCCTGGCAAACACGCTGCGCTGCCTGCGCGACCAACTCGAGTAGCCCGTCCGGCACCCAGTACATTGCTCCGCAGCGTCCCCCGCCGCGGAGCAATGTACTGTGCGATTCGAAGGACGGGCCCGACGTTGTCGCCGGGAAGACCTGGAAGGGAGCTCGATGCGATGAGGATTTCACGAGCGCTGATCGCGGGTGTCGCGGCGACGACGGCACTGGCGGTGTCGGTGGCCGGCTGCGGCAACAACAAGTCGCAACCATCGACGTCGAAGACCGGATCCCCCACCTCGGCAACCTCGGCCCCCAGCGGCGCCAGCTCGGCGCCGCCGTCGTCGGCAGGACCCGCACAGCCCAACGATTACGCCAGGCTGCTCATCCAGGCCAGCGACATCAGCGCGCCGGTTCCCTTCACCGCCGCTCCCCCGACCAGCAATCCCAACGGGAAGCCGGGCGTCGAAACGACCTTCAAGGACGACGACGGCAGCCATGCCATCAAGGTCACCATCGCCGTCTACGACGATCCCGAGGCGGCGACGAACGCGTTGAACGCGGCCAAGGGCCAGCAGGGCGGCGTCGTCAAAGATCCGACCACGCAACCGTCGAACGTCGGGACCGGCGGAACGATGCTGATGGGAAACGCACCCGACCGCAGTAAGGGTGTGGTGATCCTGCTCTTCACCGAGGGGCGGGCGCTTGCCACGCTGCAGTTCGACGGCCCGACCGACACGCTGGCCCCGCCAGATTTCGTCAGCGATGTCGGCCAGAAGCAAGACGCGGCCATCAAGAAGGGCCTCGGCGGCTAGGCGCCGCGCAGACCCGAGCGGACCGTGGCCGAGGGGACGCCATGAACGTCATCAACGGGATGCCGGCTCACGCCCTGTTGCTGCATTTCGTGTTGGTGCTCGTTCCGCTGACCGCCGCGCTGGAGATCGTGTGCGGATTGTGGCCGGCCGCCCGGCGCGGGCAACTGATGTGGCTCACGCTGATCCTCGCGGCGGTCACGTTGGTGTTGACGCCCATCACCATCGACGCCGGAGCGTGGCTCTACGACCGCCAGGCCAACCCCAGCCCGATCCTGCGCGAACACGCCGCGCGGGGCGGCGTCATGACCTACTTCTCGGCCGCGCTGCTGGTGGTCGCCGTACTGCTCGTCGCGCTCCGAATCGTGGAACGCCGATCCGATCGGCGCCGCGTGGTACTCCACGCCGTCGTCGCGATCGTGGTGCTCGCGACCGGCATCGCGTCGACCCTGCAGATTTACCGCGTGGGCGACGCCGGCGCCCACGCCGTCTGGGGCGGCTAGACGAACTCGTTGTGGTCTGCGGGGCGGCGTCGATCGAGTTTGCCCAGCCCGGTGATTTCCAGGCTGACCGACTTGCGTTGCCCGGCAGCGCCCAGCATGAAAAGCATGTCGGCGATCGGCGCGCCCAGCCAAAATCGCCAAAACCTTTTGCGGAAAATCGTCCACGCGTAGCTGCCGCCGCCGATCGTCCAATGCAGGGCCATCGTGATGAGGTAGTAGACAGCGCGTTTCGGGCGCGCGGTCACCATCTCGAGGTTCATCTCCCACGCTTCGAGGCCCCAAGCGCGGTAGTGCCATTGCAACTCGTACTTGCTCTGGAATTCGTAAAACGCCAGCATTTCGCCGTTGGTGACCAGGTATTCGTCAAAGACAAGGATCGATCCCTCGACGAAGCGGTCCTTGCAGGTTTCCAGCGCGTGCAGGCAACTCTCATACGTATCCAGATCCATGTGAAAAAGCCGGATGGCAGCGCCCGGTCGCTCGGCCAGAAACGGGGCCAGCGTCTCGTAGGTGCTTCCCCTGATGAACTCCACCTTGCGGCCGAGCGCGTCGGGCACCCCGTCGTGCAAGCTGACTCCGGTGTCCCGGAGGAAACGTCTGGCCACCGGGTCCGCCAGGGAGAAGGCGCCGCGCTTGATGACGGTGTGGTCGTCGATCGGCCAGTCCTCGACGAGGCCCGAGAAGGTGTCGAATCCGTACACCGTGCGGCCTGACGCGTCTGAGATGAGCCGCGTCGACCAGCCGGCCCAGACGCCCAGGTCGAGTAGCAATTCGTCGGGGTGATCGGCGCTTGGTGGCGCCAGGCGCGAGGCCTCCCACAACAGCGTGTGGCCCCCGATCTTGCACTGACGCAGTTCGGCGAGCGTGCGACCGATAAACGAACGATAGGCATCGTCATAAACTTCGATGTCCCGCGCATACAAATTGGGGATATACCGATCCCGGCCCTTATAGACCACGCGCGCGCACACAAGCGACAGAAGAATCAGGGCGACCCCGATGAGCAGAACGGGCCTGAAGTAGCACGCCGCAAACACAATGCATGCGATGCCGATAAGAATCGCTTTCCATATGCGGTGAAGCCCCGTCCGATCCACGGTTCGCGTGTCGATTGCGACCACCGGTCAGCCTCCCGATTTCTCGTCCGGATTAGACATCCCGCGGCCAATTTCGTCAAGAGCCGACGTTGCGGTGCCCGCGCCGCGCGTTGCTAGCAGGGCGTTTAAGCAATAAGCGGCCGCGCGGGATCCGGCGCGAGGCGACCGCACACCGAGGTCCGCTTTCGGAATCGGCTAACGGTTTTGACGGAGCGAAATTCGCCGGCGGCGGCGCATCGAATTGGCATTCGACGGACCGTCCGATGCCCTCTCCCGCCGGCCCTCGTGACCGCTGCCGGCTAAAAATGTCGGCGATTAACTAGGGTCTCCGGCCAGCTCAGGTAAGCGGCGCCAGAAGAAACAGCCGGAATTGGCGCCGGCCGGCAAGACCTTGGGCCACCCGATAGTTCGGCCAATGGTCCAGCACCGCGCCCCACGCCTCGTCGCGCTCCGCGCCGGTGAGCAGCTGCACCCTCGCCACGAACCGTTGGCCACGGCTGCGCACGGTGACGCGTTGTGCCGCTTTGAGATTCCCCGACCACCCCGGGTTTCGGGTCGCTGCGCCCGATTCCACGGTCCCGCAACTAAATAAATTGCTTGATTTAACAAGGCGGCCGGTGTTCACTGAGGCGATGACCGCCGAGCGGATCGCTCGTTCCGAAAGGTCGACGGGAACCCGAGAGGCGCTCTTGTCGGCCGCCGAGGTGTTGTTCGCCGAACGCGGAATGTATGCCGTGTCGAACCGGCAGATCAGCGAGGCGGCGGGGCAGGGCAACAACGCCGCGGCGTGCTACCACTTCGGGACCCGGGTCGACCTGCTGCGCGCGATCGAAGCCAAGCACCGCGAGCCGATCGAGGAGCTGCGCGCGCACATGCTGGCCGCGGTCGGCGACTCCGCCGAGCTGCGGGACTGGGTGGGCGCACTGGTGCGCCCGCTGACCGATCACCTGTCCGCCCTGGGGACCCCGACCTGGTATGCGCGGTTCGCGGCCCAGGCGATGGCCGATCCCACGTACCGCCACGTGGTCACCAAGGACGCCCTGGCATCGCCGTTACTGGTGCAGACGCTCGACGGCATCGACCGCTGTCTCCCCGAGCTACCCAAGCGCGTGCGTGCCGAGCGAATGGTGATGGTGCGCAATCTGCTGATGCACACCTGCGCCGAGCACGAAGGCGCGCTGGCCGAGCACGGGCCGCGATCCCGTTCAGCCTGGCCGGTCGCCGCCGAAGGGCTGATCGACGCGATCGTCGGCCTGTGGCGCGCGCCCGTCCACGTGGCCGCGGCCGGCGGCCCGACATCACCGACAACCGCGTAGGCCGAACACCGAGGAGCACGATGACCGAAGGATCCACCGCCACCGATATCCCGGAGTTTCCGATGACGCGGGCGCCGGGGTGTCCGTTCGCGCCGCCTCCGAAGGTATTGGAGCTCAACGCCGGCAAGCAGCTGAGCAGGGTGCGGATCTGGGACGGCAGCACGCCGTGGCTCATCCACGGCTACGACGCGATCCGCGCGCTGTTCACCGACTCCCGCACCAGTGTCGATGACCGCCTGCCCGGTTATCCGCACTGGAACGAGGGCATGCTGGCCACGGTGCACAAGCGCCCGCGTTCGGTGTTCACCTCCGACGCCGAGGAGCACACCCGGTTTCGCCGGATGCTGTCGAAACCGTTCACCTTCAAGCGGGTTGAAGCGCTGCGGCCGGCGGTGCAGAAGATCACCGACGACCACATCGACGCCCTGCTGGCCGGGCCGAAGCCGGGCGACGTCGTCAGCACCCTCTCGCTGCCGGTGCCCTCGCTGGTCATCAGCGAACTGCTGGGTGTGCCGTACGAGGATGCGGAGTTCTTCCAGACCCAGGCCCAGCGCGGCATGGGCCGTTACGCGACCGAGGAGGACACCGCCCAGGGCGCCGCCTCGCTGGCCAAGTATCTGGCCAACCTGGTTCGGACGAAAATGCAAAGCCCCTCAGAGGATTTGGTGTCCGACCTCGCCGAGCGGGTCAACGCCGACGAGATCAGCGTGCGCGAGGCCGCGCAGTTGGCCACCGGTGTGCTCATCGCGGGCCATGAGACCACCGCGAACATGATCAGCCTGAGCATCGCCGCGTTGCTCGAGCACCCCGATCAGCGGGCGCTGCTGCGCGACACCGATGACCCGAAGGTCATCGCCACCGCGGTCGAGGAGCTGATGCGCTACCTGAGCATCATCCAGACCGGACAGCGGCGAATCGCCGTCGAGGACATCGAGATCGGCGGCGAGACGATCCGCGCCGGCGATGGCATCATCCTCGACGTCGCCCCGGCGAATTGGGATGAGCGCCAGTTCCCCAACCCGGACCGCCTCGACCTGCTCCGCGAAGACGGGCCGCACGTCGGGTTCGGCTACGGTCGTCACCAGTGCGTGGGCCAGCAGCTGGCCCGCATGGAATTGCAGATCGTTCTGCCCACGCTGCTGCGCCGCGTCCCCACGCTGCGGCTCGCCGTCCCGCTGGATGAGCTTCCGTTCAAGCACGACGCGTTGGCCTACGGCCTCTACGAGCTGCCCGTGACATGGTGAAACCCGATCTCGCGCTGAGTGTTCCCGATCTGCGGGGCAGGTTCGCCGTCGTGACCGGGGCCAACAGCGGTTTGGGCTTCGGCCTGGCGAAGCGGCTGGCCGCCGCGGGTGCCGACGTGGTGATGGCCGTCCGCGACCGGGTCAAGGGCGAACGGGCGGTCGCCGACATCCGCCGGGACGCACCGCAGGCCAAGCTCACCATCGGGCAACTCGACCTGTCGTCGCTGGAAAGCGTGGCGGCGCTGGGTGAACAGCTCAGCGCCGAGGGCCGCCCGATCGACGTCCTGATCAACAACGCCGGCATCATGACGCCGCCACAGCGGCAGCAGACCCGCGACGGTTTCGAATTGCAGTTCGGGACAAATCATCTGGGGCACTTTGCGTTGACCGGTCGGCTGCTCTCGTTGCTGAGGGCGGCGGGATCCGCGCGGGTGGTCACGGTCAGCAGCCTCGCCGCGACCCAGGGCAAGCTCGACTTCGGCGACGTCAATGCGCAACAGGGTTATAAACCCATGCATTCGTACGGGGTCGCCAAATTGGCGCAACTGATGTTCGCCGTCGAATTGGATCGGCGCAGCCGCCGGGGCGGGTGGGGGTTGATGTCCAACGCCGCGCACCCTGGTTTGACCAAGACCAACCTGCTCAGCGGCGCCTCGTACGGCCGCGCCAAGCCGACGTTGCAGGCGCGTTTGACGCAGCTGACCTGGCGCGTGATGCCGTTCATGTGGCTCGACGTCGACGAAGGCATCAAGCCGACCCTCTACGCCGCGGTGTCGCCGGATGCGCAGGGCGGTAAGTACTACGGGCCGCGCGGTTTCTACGAAACGGTCAGGGGTGGGGTCACTTTCGCTCGAGTTCCCCGGTTGGCGCGCAGCGAAGCCGACATGCGACAGCTGTGGCAGCTTTCCGAAGAGCTCAGTGGCGTCACGTACCCCGACCCAGGCGCACAATGATGAGTGATTCCCGAGGAAGGGACGATGATGTCCAGCCCAGCCCCAACCCTCTACCCCGAGGGCGTGATCGGTGCGCCCAAGGACCGTCGCGGCCACGCCGCGGAGTTCAGCACCGGCCTGCCGGCCGGCACCGAGGTCTTCTCCGCCGACAATCACATCTCGGTGGCCGACGACATCTTCTACGAGAGCTTCCCCGACGAGCTCAAGGATCAGGCGCCGCGGATTTGGTATGAGGACGGCGCGTATCTACTCGGCCCGCCCGGACAGTCGATGGTGGTCGGCGACTTCAGCGCGGTGCTCATGCAGTACGACGACCTCGCCGGGGCGGCCACGAACAACGTCGAGGCCCGGGTTCGTGAGCTCGCCGAAGACGGCGTCGACAAGGAGCTGGCGTTCCCGAATGCGGTGCTCGCGCTGTTCCACCATCCCGACCACGCCATCCGCGAGCGGATCTTCCGCGTCTACAACGAGCACATCGCCGAGGTCCAGGAACGCTCGAACGGGCACTGTTACGGCGTCGGATTGATCAACTGGTGGGATCCAGCCGGCGCCTGCCGCACGCTCAGCGAGCTGAAGTCGCTGGGGCTCACCACGTTTCTGATGCCGATCAGTCCGGGCAACGACCGCGACGGCCGGCCCATCGATTACTCCAGCGCCGAGATGAGCGCGGTGTGGGACGAGATCGAAGCGGCCGGCCTGCCCGTCACGCACCACATCGGCGAAAGTCAGCCCAAGTTCCCCAGCGAGGTCAACAGCGTGGCGGTGGCCATGATGGTCAACATCGACTCGTTCCGAGAGATGTTCTCCAAGTACATCTTCGGCGGCATCCTCGACCGGCATCCGGGGCTGCGGGTCGGCTGGTTCGAGGGTGGGATCGCCTGGGTGCCGACGGCGCTGCAGGACGCCGAGCACGTGCTGGCCTCGTATCGGCACATGCTCGCCCACCAGCCCGAGCGTGACGTCCGCGATTACTGGGACACGCACATGTGCGCCTCGTTCATGGTCGATCGGCTGGGGCTGCGGCAGATCGACGAGATCGGCATCGACAAGGTGATGTGGTCGTCGGACTATCCCCACAACGAAAGCACTTTCGGCTATTCGGAGCGATCGCTGGCCGCCGTGGTCGACGCCGTCGGTCCCGAGGATGCCGTGCGCGTTGTCGGCGGGAACATCAAGAAATTCCTGGGGATCTCCGCATGACGAATTCGGCGAGCGCCGTCGGCTCGGTGCTCGACATCCCCGACGAGCCGGATTGGGCCCGCATGCGCGCGGAGACCGGCGCGCGGCTGCGCGCGGCGATGGCCGAGTACGGCGTCGACGCGCTGATCCTGCTGCTGAACGGCTACGTCGGCTACGCCACGGGGGCGAGCTGGCCGCTGCTGGATGCGGGGCTGTCACACGTGGAGCGCCCCGTCGCGGTCGTGCTCGCCGACGACGTGCACCCGCACCTCTTCATGCCCTTCCGCAGCGGAGCGTCCGCCGAAGCGCCGGTGCCCGACGACCACCTGCACGGCCCCGCCTACCTCGAATTCGACCACGGCGTCGAGGATTTCGCGCGGCGGCTGGCCGGGATCGTCCCGCCGGGAGCCCGCGTCGCCGTCGACGAACTCACCGGGGCGATGCGGCGGGCGGCGCCCAGGCTTTTCCCGGCCGGCCCGCCGACGGACGCAGCCATCGTGGTCGGCGCCGCGCAGTTGGTGAAGACCCGCGACGAATTGTCCTGCTTGCGCAGGGCGGCCCGCATCACCGAACAGGCCATCGTCGATGTGCAGCGCGCGCTGGTGCCGGGGGTGCGCCAGATCGACCTGTCGGCCACCTTCGTCCGTCGCGCATTCGAGCTGGGCGCGACCACCAACATGCTGGAGGCGATCTGGCAGGTGATGCCGAAGTCCCGGGAGGCCGGCGTGTGGACGACGCACGGGGATCTCGCGCTGCCGCTGCTGCCCACCGCTCGTGAACTGGCGGCCGGCGATGTGTTGTGGACCGACATCAGCATCACCTACCACGGATACTGCTCCGACTTCGGCCGAACCTGGGTGGTCGGCGAACGGCCGACGCCGCGGCAGCAGGACCAGTTCCGGCAGTGGCGTACCGTCCTGGACGCCGTGCTGGCGGTGACCAAAGCCGGTGCGACGTCCGGTGATTTGGCGCGCGCGGCGATCACGGCCAACGGTGGCCGCAAGCCGTGGCTGCCGCATTTCTATCTCGGCCACGGCATCGGCACCTACCCCGCCGAGGCGCCGATGATCGGAACGGATCTCGGCGAGGAATTCGACGACAACTTCGTCTTTCCGCCCGGCATGGTGCTCGTCCTGGAACCGGTCATGTGGGAGGACGGCACGGGAGGCTATCGCAGTGAGGAGATCGTGGTGATCACCAAGGACGGCTACGTGCCGATCACCGACTACCCCTACACCCCCTATGGCGACTGAAGTTCTGCCCGACCCCGGGGCGTTGAGATCCGGGCGGCGGGAACGGGCGCTGGCCCAGATGGACGAGCACGGTCTGGACATCCTGGTGCTCGGGCGGCAGGCCAACATTCGGTACGTCACCGGCGCGCCGCAGCTGTGGATCGCCGGGACACGGCCGTTCGGTCCGATGTGTGTGCTGGTGCGTGCCACTCAAGACATCTACCTCAACAGCACCGACGATGAGGGGGTCCCGGAGGAGATCGACCACGATCACCTCTACGGGCTGGCCTGGAATCCGATGACGCTCATCGACGTGCTGAAGAAGGTCGACGGCGCGGAGTCGGCGAGGCGGGTCGGAACCGACGCGATCACACCGACTTTCGCGGCGCTGCTGCCCGAGGCGTTCCCCAACGCCGAACTGGTCGACGCCGAGCCGGCGATGCGCGCGGCGCGGCGCATCAAGACGCCCGACGAAATCGCCGCGATGGGGGCGGCCCTTCGTGTCGCCGAACGCGGGCTCGCCTCTGCCCTGGCCGAATTGGCGCCGGGCGCGTCGGAGCGGACCCTGTCGGGGGTGATGATGGAGGCGATGGCTGCCGGCGGGGTGAGCACGCCGGCCACCCAGGACGCCGCGTGGGTGACGTCGCGGGAACAGCCGTGGCGCCGCGCGTCTGCGCACGAGATCCGGTCGGGCGATCTCGTCGCGTTCGCCGCCGGTGCGCTCGCGGACGGCTACGTCGCGGAGGTGGGACGCACGTGGCCGGCCGGCAATGTTGTCAGCGGCGAGGCGCGCGAGCTCTTCGCCCGCTCGAACGCGTTGTACGACAAGATGCTTGCCGCCTGTCGCCCCGGCGCGCCCACCAGAGATCTGCTGGCCGCCTATGAGGCGGTCGGTGAGCCGATACCGCCGATGCCGGTCGCACACGGGCTGGGGTTGGGTTTCGACCCGCCCGTCGTGTCCGCTGCGCTGCTGGCCGCGGGAGAACACGACCAACTCGAGGCGGGCATGGTGTTGGCCATCACCGGCTACGTGTGGCGGCAGGGCCTCGGCGCGGTGTTCCGCCGCGACACCGTCCACATCACCGAGGACGGCGTCGATGTGCTAACCGGCAGTCCTGCTTGGGCTTAGGCGAGCCTGCGATTGCGGGCGCCCTTCCCGGCCCCGCGGGCGAGGGCGCGATTACGGATATCGAAAACGTATATCGAAATTCCTTGTGTCACTGTGGTTTCAGTGGTCACAATCCGGGGTTTTCTGTCGGTGGGCCTCGATAGTTTGGCGGTGTGAGTTCCACTGGTCTGCCCGATGTCGACGCGGTGTTCGACGCGCTCGATGCCGAGGTGGACCGCGCGTGTGCGTTGGTGCTCGACGCGTTGACCGTGCAGCAGCAGCTGGCGGTGTTGGAGCGCTGTGAGAGGCTGCGCCGGCGCATCCCGGTCATCGAGCATCCGCTGCTTAATTCCCTGGCCCGCCAAGCCCCCTCCCAGGAGCTCGGCGGCGGGCTGGCCCACGCGCTGACCGAACGCACCCTGATCAGTCGTCACGAAGCCTCTCGGCGTATCAAAGAGGCCGCCGATTTAGGTCAGCGCCACGGCCTGACCGGTGAACCGTTGCCGCCGGTGTTGGCGGCCACCGCGGCGGCCCAGCGCGCCGGAGACCTGGGCGCGGGTCAGGTGGCCGTGATCCGCAAGTTCTACCACCAACTACCTGGCTGGGTGAGCGCTGCGGCCCGTGAGTTCGCCGAAGCCCAACTGGCCGGGTTCGGCACCCAGTTCGGCCCCGAACACCTCAAAGAATTGGCCCGCGGAGTGTCCGATGCGCTTAACCCCGATGGCATTTTCACCGATGAGGACCGGGCCCGCAGCCGCGGGGTGACCCTGGGCAACCAACAAGCCGACGGCATGTCGGAGTTGCGGGGCCTGATCACCCCCGAGCTGCGGGCCACGCTGGAAGCCGTGGAGGCCAAACTCGGTGCCCCGGGCATGTGCAACCCGCTCGACGACATCCCGTGCGTCGACGGCACGCCTAGCCAGGCCGCCATCGAGCGCGACTCCCGCTCGGCTGCTCAGCGCGGCCACGACGCCCTGCTGGCGGCGCTGCGTGGGCTGTTGGCCTCCGGGGAGTTGGGTCAGCACAACGGGTTACCGGCCTCCATCATCGTCACCACCACCCTGGCCGAGTTGGAGGCCGCCGCCGGGCGAGCCCTGACCGGCGGGGGCACCATCCTGCCCATGAGTGAGGTGATCCGCCTGGCCCGCCACGCGCATCACTACCTGGCGATCTTCGATAAGGGCAAGGCCCTGGCGCTCTATCACACCAAGCGGCTGGCCTCCCCGGGACAACGAATCGTGTTGTACGCCAAGGACCGCGGCTGCACCGCCCCGGGCTGCACCGTGTCGGGCTATTACTGCGAAGTCCACCACACCACCGACTACAGCAAGTGTCACAGCACCGACATCAACCAGCTCACCTTCGCCTGCGGCCCGCATCACCGCATGCTCGACCCCGGTGGCTGGAGCACCCGCAAAAACGCCAAGGGCGAGACCGAATGGAAACCCCCACCCCACCTCGAGCGCGGCCAACCCCGCACCAACACCTACCACCACCCCGAACGATTCCTGAATTACGACGAAGACGACGACCCGGTTTGACGCTAAGGCAGCACGTCATCGAGTAGGTCCCCCACGCGATGACGTTGCCACGCGCTCAGCAGGTTCGAGAGCATCTGCAGCGGCGCGCGCACGCCTTCGTCGTCCCGGATGCGCGGATCCTTCCGGGTGCCGGGCACGGTGTCGAATCGCTTGCGGATCAAGGCCGGCACGTCCAGCAGCCAGGCGACCCCCATGGCGGCCGCGTAGAGCAGCATGTGCCGACGCAACCGGCCAGCCTCGAGCTGCGGACCGCCGCAGCGCTCGTATTCCGTGACGAACAGTTGCAGCAGATCGTCGAGATGGGTGTCCCACATGTCGGTCTCGGCGCCGGACATCGCTCCCCACAGCGCCATGCCGAGGTTCATCTGGCCGACGCATCCCCAGTCCATCAGGCCGCAGTGCAACGTGCCGCCGGTGTCGCGCCAGAACCACGCGTTGTCGATGTTGGCGTTCCAGTGGCACAGCGCGACATAGTCGGAGTCGTCGGCCAATTGGTGTGCGATCACTTGCTCGTGGAGCGCCACGCGCGGCGCGTCGTCGCGCAGGCGGGCCAGGAATTCGGGTGAGCAGGCATTGGTCGGCAGCAGCCCAGGATGCGTCTGCGCGAATTCGGCGAGCTGGCTCACCCGCCGGTCCAGCTTCTCCGCGGACAGCGGCGCGCGTTCGCCCACCGTCGCGGCCCGCACGTCCAACGGAAAGTGAGCGGTCAATTCCGCGGGCAGCCGACCGGAGCGATGCGTGCCGGCGAGGCGCGCAAGCGCGGTCAGCAGCGCTCGGTAGTGCCCTAGGGGCTCGGGCATCTCGTAGTCGAGGCACTTGTGGTATTGGCGCTCGATTCCGTTGCCGTCGAATTTGATTCGCTCGGTGACCAGCAGGCCGGTGCCGGTGGGGCGGTGGTAGTCGGCGAACTGCGGGCAGGGTACGGCGATCGGGAATTCCGGGGCGCGGGACAGCGAGGCGAAGCGCACCTCGGGCTCCATCTGTGTCTTTCCGCGGTCGCGCACCGGATTGTCGAGATCGCGGGAGAACTTCACGAACAGCTCGGTGTGCAGATCGGGTGCGGCACGGTCGTATTCGACCGACAGCACCACCTTGCGTCCGGTGCTGCCACCGCTGATCTCGCGGTAGTCGCTGATGCGAACGACGCTGTTGTCAGCGAGGACACCCGAAGCCCGAAAGGCCTTCGTGAGGAACGCAGCTCCACCGCTGAGCAGGGTCGCGGGGTCCGCCGGGATCGGCAATCCGTACTGATCACCGACCACCCAATGCGAACTCACACCGCTACCAGGTCTGCTCGGCCGCGCGCACCAGCATGTGGTTCACCGCCACCCGGCGATCGCGGGTCACCATGAACAGGACCGCGTCGGCGATGTCCTCCGGCCGCAGCATGACCATGCCCGACGTCTGCTTTTCGAAGGCCTCCCGCGAGGATTCGGTCAGGTGGCTGAAGATCTCGGTATCCACCGTTCCCGGGCCCACCACGCCGACGCGCACCCGCTTGCCGAGCACCTCTTGGCGGATGCCTTCGCTGAACGCGTTGACCCCGAACTTGGTGAGCGAATACACGGCGGTGTTCGGCCGGGCCACCCACCCGGCGGTGGAGCTGATGGTCACCAGGTCCGCCACGCCGCGTGGCGAGTCGGCGGCGGCGTCGATCAGGTGTGGCAGCGCCGCGCGGGTCGCGTAGAGGACGCCCTGCACGTTGACGGCCACCATGTTGTCCCAGTCCTGCAGCGGTGCTTCGGTCGCGGGCGCCGATTGCATCAGGCCGGCGTTGTTCACCAGGGTGTCGAGCCGTCCGAACTCCGCGATTGTGCGCCCCACGGCGGCCGCGACCTGATCGGCGTCCGTGACGTCGGCCGTGACGACGAGCGCTGTGCCACCGGCGGATTCGATCTCGCCTTTCAGCTCCGCCAGCCGGTCGGCGCGGCGCGCGAGGAGAGCCACCGCCGCTCCCTCGGCGGCCAGCGCTTTGGCCGTCGCCGCTCCGATGCCACTGCTGGCGCCCGTCACCAGGGCCGCGGTGTGCGCCAATGTCGTCATGATCCGCCCGTCGGTTGGGTGCGCAGTATCTCGTGTAGAACGTAGTCGGTGTCCTCGCCCAGATCCGGCGCACCGCGCGCGATCCGCGCGGGGTTGCGCGCCATCCGCCAGGACGGTCCCAGCACCGGCCGCTGGCCTTCGCGATGGTCCGAAACGAAACGATACAGCTCGCGGTCCCAGAGTTGTTGATCGCCAACCACATCCATGGCGGTGGCGCTCTTGGTGGCCGGGACTCCCGCCGCCCGTAGCCGATGCGCGAGTTCCTCGGCATCGAGCTGGCGGGTCAGCGCGGCGAGATCGGCGTCGAGGGCCTCGGCGTGCCGCTGGCGGTCGTCTGGGGTGGCGTAGCGGGGGTCGCCGGCCAGCGCGGCGGCACCGAGCACTCCGCACAACCGCTGCCATTCGGTGTCATCGGCGACGGCCACGCTGACCCACGAGCCCGCCGCGCACGGGTAGCAGCCGTGCGGGCACAGGTCGGGGTGGTGGTTGCCGTCGGGCCCGCGTCGTCGCCCGGTGAGGCTGTGTTCCAGCAGGCAGTCCCCGATCATCGACGAGAGGGTTTCGACGGCCGACACGTCGACGAATTGCCCTGCGCCGCTGAGCTCGCGGTGCAGCAGCGCCACCACGGCGGCGTAGGCGGCCGCCGCGCCGACCGTGGAATCCCCGTAGCGCATGCTGGTTCCGAGCGGCGGTCCACCGGGGTAGCCGACCAGCGGTGCGAGCCCGGCGAGCGCGGCGAAGCACGGCGCGTAGCCGGTCTGATGACCTAGCGGTCCGTCGTTGCCCCACATTTTGATCGACACCGAGATGATGTCGGGTTTGATCTCGGTGAGCTGCTGATACCCGAGGCCCTGGCGCTCCATCGCGCCCGGCCGCAGGTTGTTGATGACGATATCGCTGCGGGCGATCAGCTCCCGCAGTTGCGCCATGCCCTCGGCGGACTTGATGTCGATGTCCACGCTGAGGATCTCGGGGTTGATGCTGAGAAAGAACGGGGCGTGGTTGATGTCGGTGCCGCCGTAGGCGCGCATCTCCTCGGGCAGCGCCGCGGTTTCGACCTTGATCACCTCGGCGCCCAACAGCGCCAACAGCTTGCCGGCATACGGACCGGCCCACACCTTGGTGAGCTCGACGACGCGCACCCCCTGCAGGGGGCCACCGCGCGGTGCCCTCGGCGGCTTGAGCTGCGCCGCCTTCGCCGCCGGTGGAGCGTGGGGGACGTCGAGTCCACCGAGGACCGACGCGGTGTGCTGACCGAGAGTGGGTGCCGCAGAGACGATTTCCGCCGGGGTCGCACCGAACCGGTACGGCACCGTGGGGTACGCCGCGTCACCCAACACGGGGTGGCTGACAGTGGAAAAGAAGCCGCGGTGGACGTACTGGGGCGCGCGGTGCAGGTCGGCGGCCTCGTTGACCGGCACCAGGGGCACACCGAGTCGCTGCGCCTCGTCGGCCGCCGTCTCCTTGGACAGGTCGCGGACCCACGCCGCGAATCCCCGCTGGAACGCCGCGACCTTGTCCGGGGTCACGGAGAACTCCAGCCAGTCGTCGTCGAAGTCGTCGAGCCAATCCAGGCACCCCATCAGCTGTTTGACGCCGAGCCAGTGGGCGCGGCTGGTCATGTACAGATAGACGAAGCCGTCGGCGCAGGCGAAGAACGACGCGGGGCCCTGCTGGTCGTAGTCGTCGCGGGTGCCGAGGGCGGGGACTTCGCCGGTGACCAGGCGCCCCAGAATGCAATCGGCACGCGAGACCAGCACGGCCTGCTGCGAGACGTCGATGGCCTCGCCCCCGCCGGAGTGCAGGCGCCCGAACAACGCCGCCGCGACGCACAGCGCCGCCTCCAGCCCCGCCTCGTAGTCGGCCAGGAACCGGCCGGGCCCCCGCAGCGGCGGCCTGGTCGGGTCCGGATGGCTAGGGGTGTGGTAGCCCCAGCCGCTGGCGTGGAACACGTTGATGCTCTTCGCATTCGCGTACTCGGCCGGGGCGTTCTCACCGAACGGCGTGATCGAGCAGAACACCACGCCCGGGTGCCGCTGCGCCCCATCGGTGGCGCCGTCGTCGATGACCGCGTCGGCGCCGCCGATGAGCCGATCCAGGCTCTCGGCGCCGGCTCGCGAGGTCGCATCGAGAACCACGGAGCGCTTGTTCGTGTTGAGGTAGGCGAACAATGCGCTGCCCTCGCAGCCCTCAGCGAGGCGGGGCGCCATGGCCCGGGTCGGGCTGCCGCGCCCGGGCGCCTCGACCTTGATCACCTCGGCACCGAAGTCGGCCAGCAACTTTCCGCAATACTCCCCCGCGACCGATCCCGCCAGCTCGATGACCCTGAAGGCCGTCAGCGCCGACATGTGCGCCCTCGCAAGGCGGTCAGGGCTTCGCGCGCCCGGAGCGGCTCAGTCGCCATTCCGGCGGGAAGTTCATGTCGTTGTCCTTGACCACGTTGTTGAGGCCCTTCTCGAAGGTGCCCGCGGTCAGGTCGACCTCCCGCGCGTCGTTGGCGATCATCGGCAACATACCCTCGACCATGCCGGTCAGCAGGCTGCCGAAGTACTCACCCTTGTGCTGCTTGTAGAGCTCCAGGAAGGTCTTCTGTACGGCAACGGTGTCGGTCGGTCGGGCCTTCGAGCACGCCAGCGCGTACTTGAGGGTCTCGTCTTCCAGCTTGTCGCGGGGCACCACGCTGTTGACGAAGCCGCAGTCGTACATCTCCTTGGCGCTGAACGGCCTTCCGGTGAACAGCATTTCGGAGAACTTGCGCAGTCCCATCGTCTCGGCCCACCACCAGAGCCGGGGGCCCCAGCCCACGTAGCGGAACGCCGGGTGGCCGAACAGTGCGTCGTCGGAGGAGATCACCAGGTCGGCGTCGCCGGCCTGGTAGAAGTGCCAGCCGTAGCAGTAGCCCTTGGCCTCGATGATGCTGATCTTCCGAAGCTCTTGCAGCGGCCGGTTTCCGGCGCGCGCCTTGGCGTAGAAGTCGGTGACGGTGGACAGGTAGCGGTAGGAGCCGCCGGGCGGGTACTTGACGTCGTCGTCGTTGATCGCGAGCTCGTGCAGCAGCGGCATGCCCGGATTCTCCAGCATCCCGCGCTGTTCGGGCAGGTCGCCGCCACTCCCGAAATCCTCACCCTCGCCGCGGATCACGACGACCTTGACGTCGTCGTCCACGTTGCACTTGTGAATCAGATCGGCATAGTTCTGCCGCATTCCCAGCGTGGTGGAGTTCTGCGCGTCGGGGCGGTCGAAGGTGATGTAGGCGATGCGGTTCTTCTTGTCCTTTTCGAACTTGATGTACTGCTCGGCTTCCTTCTTCATTTCTTCATAGTCGTATTCGGGCATAGTCTTCTTCCTTCAGTTGAATGTTGTTAACGCTTACTTGAGCAGAGCGCCCGCGTCGACAGGTAGCGAAACGCCTGTGATGTAACGAGATTCGTCCGACGCGAGGAACAGGACGGCGTTGCTGATGTCGACCGCTTCGACCCACGGTACCGGCAACGTGTGCATCATTTGCGAGAACGGCGCGAAATCGTCCGGCCCGGGATTCTCCAGGTCGGGCCGAAACAACCGGAACGTCACCTCATTGATCGTCATCGGGGTGTTGACCTGGCTCGGGTGTACCGAGTTGACCCGAATACTGTGCTCCCCCAACTCGACCGCGAAGGCCCGCATCAGGCCCAGCACGCCATGCTTTGCGGCGATGTAGTGGCCGGTGTGGGCCATGGCCTTGTGCGATCCGACGGAACCGGTCAGCACGACCGAACCGCCGCGCCCGCCGGCGATGATATGTGGCACACCGACTTTGACGGTGTGCCAGACGCCGGAGAGGTTCACGTCGATCATGTCGCGCCAGATGTTCTCGCGGATCTTGTGCAGCTTGTTGCCGAACGTGCCGATGCCCGCGTTGGCGACGATGATGTCGAGGCGGCCGAGTTGTTCCACCCCGCTGTCCACGGCCGCCTTCAGCGCGTCGTAGTCGCGGACGTCGACCTGCGCGGTCACGATGCGCCGGTCGAGAGCCTTGACCAGGTCGGCGGTTTCGTCGAGGTCTTCCGGCGTCGAGTGGGGATACGCCAGGTTCTCGATCGGCCCGCAGACGTCGATCGCGATGATGTCGGCGCCCTCTTGCGCCAGGCGCACGGCATGGCTGCGGCCCTGGCCGCGGGCCGCACCGCTGATGAACGCTACCTTCCCTTCTACCCGGCCCGTCATCGTGACACCAGCGCCGGCATGCATTCCCAGCCCCGCACCGTGGAGGTCGGGCTGAGGGTGGCTTTGCTCAAATCGACCTCCCACTCGGGGAATCGCTTGAGGATCTCCTCCAGCGCCACGCGGCCCTCCAGGCGCGCCAGCGCCGAACCCAGGCAGAAGTGCGTGCCCATGCTGAAGGTGAGGTGCGGGCGGACGGCGCGATGGATGTTGAATTCGCCCGCGTCGGGCCCGAATTGGGCCTCGTCGCGGCACGCCGATCCGATGAGCATCATCATCACGCTGCCTTCGGGCACCGTTTGGTCGTGCACCGTGACGTCGCGGGTCACGTATCGGGACACGTGTGGGGCCGGCGGCTCGTAGCGCAGAAGCTCTTCGATGGCCTGCGGGATGAGGGCGGGGTTCTCGAGGAGGTCGCGGCGTTGGTCGGGGTGCTCGGCGAGAACCTTTCCGGACCAACCGATCAGCCGTGTGGTCGTTTCGTTGCCGGCCCCGGCGACGACGTTGAGGTAGACGAGGATCTCCTCGCGACTGAGGTGCCGATTCACACCGGTTTCATCGACGAACTCGACGTTGAGAAGTTCGGTCATGATGTCGTCGGACGGATGCTCGGCGCGCCAGTCGATGTACGCCTCGAACTGCTCACCCACGGACAGGCCGTGCTGGGCCGCATCCATGGGCTTGCCGGCCTCGGTGCGCAGCTGGGCGTTGCCCCGGTCGCGGATGTACTCCTGATCGTCTTCGGGGATGCCGAGCAGCATGCTGATGACCTTCATCGGCATCTGCGCGCCCAGGTCGGTGACGAAGTCGAAGTGGCCCGAGCCCACCAGCGGGTCCAGCAGTTGGGCGCAGAAGTCGCGGATCATCGGCTCCAACGCGGCGATCCTGCGCGGGGTGAACATCCGCGACAGCAGTTTGCGGTGCACGTCGTGAATCGGCGGGTCTTCGAAGATCAACATGCCCGGCGGGATTTCGAGGTTGGCCTTGATCAGCTCGAGGATCGCGCCCCGCGCGGAGCTGTACGTCTCGTGGTCCACGAGCGCCTTGCTGACATCGGCGTAGCGGCTCACCGCGTAGAAGTCGAATTCGGCGTTGTAGTAGAGCGGCGCCTCTTGGCGCAACCGCGCGAACATCGGATACGGGTCGGCGATCAGCCCGACATCGTATGGATCGAAACGAACATGGCTGTCGGTGCTCGCCGTCACGAAACCCCTCCTACCGCTGCAGTTTTGGATACCCGCATTACCCGCACCAGTGCTCGCGCTGCCAGCATTGCAGCGTTGGATTCGGTCCGGGGCAATTTACACACTCCGCTTAATTGCGTCGCTTCGACATGTGCACAACTTCGGCTGAAAACGGCGCATGAACGTCGACTCACTCTATTGTCGTAGAGAACCATACTGCGGGTGCTCTGGCAAGGGCCGGAAGTCCGCGCGCCGGATTCGGTCGGGGCTGTCATCGGGGTCCGGGCGCCCCGCCGCGCAGCACCCGCAGACCGCCCGCCTGGGTGAGCCGACCCTTGTCCGAACTGCGCAATATTCCGGCCGCGATCGCCGACAGCACCCCGTCGAGCTGCTCGGCACTGTCGACGATCCGGTCGCCGTGGGCGAACCGCTGCAGCAGGCCGTTGATGAACGTCAGCGTGACGTTGCTCAGATCCTCGACGACGGCCGGGTCCAGTTCCGCGCCGTGCGGCATGAGCTGTACGAGGATTTCCCGGTGCAGCTTGGTGAACTCGTCGGTGGCCTGCTGCAGGATCGCGGCGAGCGCGGGATCGCGGGTGGCCTGCATGGTCAGCTCGTATCGGGCCCTGGTCCGGTACAGCTGCGGGTCGCTGCCGGCCTGAATGACGACCTGCGACAACCGCGAGGGTGTGGGAGCCTCACTGCCGGCGTCGGAGCTGTCCGCGATCGCCTGCAGTTCGGCGAGGTCGAGCTCGGCCGAACGTTCCGCGACGGCCCGCAGCAGCGCCGAGCGGGTGCGGAAATAGAACGACGTCGTGCCGTCCGGCACGCCCGCTTTGCGGTCCACCTTCAAATGGCTCAACCCCTTGGCCCCGTCATCGGCCAACAATCGAATCGCCGCATCGCATAAATCGCGGCGGCGCTCGACGGGATTAGGCTTTCGTCGTCTATCCATTGTTATTCAGGATCGAGACACTACTCTATATTCGTAGTGTCAGTAAAGGATGGCATATCTCCCCCCTTCGGCGGCACCGCCCACCACGGCGCCAAAGAAACTGCGGTGCAAGAGTTCCGAGGATTCACCGGATACGTGGGTAGAGTGTGCTTCGATGAGTCCCCGTCGAGTTCGCGTGCGCAACGCCGTCGCCTGGCTTGGGTCCATCGGTCTACTTGCGGCAATGACGTGTGGCTGCCACTCGGCGCACAAGCCCGCGCCGTCCGGCCCGCCAATCACCAACGCGCCCACCACTTCTGCCGCGCCGCCCGCGCCGCCGCCGATCGTGAAGGTGGCGCCGCTGCCCGTTCGGCCGGTGACGAAGTCACACCCGACGACGCCCGCCACCAAGTGCCCCGACATGGGTCCGAACGTCCCGGTGGCCCCGACCGACGCCCTCACCACCTGCGACCTCGCCCGGGCCAACGTGTACACCCTGGGCCCGGAAACCATGCAGCTCGGGCTGATACACGTGGACCCGCCCAAGGCCCTGACGGCCGACTTTTACCAGGTGACCCTGGTGCTCGACCCGCCGTCGGCGGCGGCATGGGCGTCGTTCACCGCCGAGCATGTCAAAGACCACGTCGCCTTCATCCGGGACAATCTGGTGCTGGAGGCACCGATCATCGAGGAGCAGGTCACCTCCGGACGGATCGTGCTGACCACCCCAACCGCCGAGGGCGCAGCGCAATTGGCCCAGCTGGCGGGTCGTCCCGCGTGACCGCGCCGGGGCGTCCCGATCGCCTCGCGCTCGGCATGCTCAGCGTGTTCGGCCTTCCCCCAATCGAGTTCGTGGAGCTGGCCGCGGAGCTAGGCTGCCCCCGCATCTCGGCCGCCATCCAGGGCATGCCGCTGGTGCCACTCGGCTACCCTGCCTTCTCCCTCAAGGACGACGCCGCGCTCAGGAAGGATCTGCTCGCCGCGATGGACGATCGCGGCGTAACCATCTCGCTCGGCGACGGATTCCTCGTGCGCCCCGGCGCCGACGTGGACGCGCTGCGGCCCGACCTCGACGTGATGGCCGAACTCGGCGTCCCGCGGATCAACGTGGTGAGCCTCGACCCCGACCTTCCGCGCACCCTCGACCAGTTCGCGGCGCTGACCGAACTTGCCGCCCAGCGCGGCATCGGTACCGTCGTGGAACCGGTGCCCGGACTGACCATCGGTGACCTCCCCGCCGGCCTGGCCGCCGCGGAATACGTTGGGCGAAGCGAATTCCGGCTGCTGGTCGACACCATGCACCTGATGCGCTCGGGTTCCGGGGCGAGCGAGCTGGCGGCCGTCGACCCCGGGCGCATCGGCTATGCCCAACTCAACGACACGACGCTGCGGCCGCGCATGGACAACTACCTGGAGGAGGCCATGTTCGAGCGCCTGGTGCCCGGCGAGGGCGACCTGCCCCTGCGCGACATCCTGGCCGCGCTGCCCGCCGACATCGTCATCGAGATCGAGGTCCCGCAACGATCTTTGGCGCTGGCCGGGGTGAGCCCGATCGAACGGCTGCGCCCCTGCGTCGAGGCGGCACGCCGGCTGCTGGCCGGCGTTCAGACCGGATAGCGCAGCGGAAGACCGGCGGCCGAATAGATCGCGTCGATCACGGTCATGTTGTCGATCGCGTCGTGCGGGGTCGTCTTGATCGGCGCGCCGCGCAGCACCGCCGCGGCGAAGGCATCCAGCTGATAGGCGTAGGAGGCGCGGCGGCCGAAGTGTTCGGTGCGTCTGCCCTTCGCCGACCGGACCGAGAGGCGGTGAAATGCCTGCGGCATCACGGGATTCACGATGCGCAACTCGCCGCGTTCACCGATCACCCGGGCGCTGATCTGCAGTAAGCGCGGCGACCACATCGAGCAGCGCACCCGGCCGGTGTGGCCGGCCGGAAACCGCAGCTCGGCCGTCATGGCCCGGTCGACGCGCGCGTCACGCAACGTGGCGCGAGCGGACACGACTTCCGGGGACCGGCCGCCGAACGTGCGCGCCATATGAACCGCGTAGCAGCCGGCATCCATGGTCGCACCGCCGGCGAGCGAGTAGTCGTAGCGGATGTCGGAGAACTTCGGCAGCGGGAAGCACAGCGCCGCCTCCACGCGTTCGAGCGTGCCCAACTCCCCGGAGGCGATGATGTCCTCGGCCCGCAGGGTCAGCGGGTGGTAGCGATAATGAAAGGCCTCCATCACCACGCGATCCGATCCGTCCGCCAGTTCGGCGATCTCGCGGGCCTCGATCGCGTTGGCGGTGAACGGCTTTTCGCACAGCACGTGCTTGTCCGCGGCCAGCGCCGCCCTGGTCCACCGACCGTGCAGACCATTGGGCAGCGGGTTGTAGATCGCGTCGATGCCCGGGTCGGCAATCAGCGCGTCATAATCGCCGTGCACGGTCGCGATGCCGTGTTGCGCGGCGAAGGCCCGCGCGCGGGTCACGTCGCGGGCGGCCACGGCGGCGACGACGACGTCCGTATTCTCCTTGGCGGGGTTGATCAACGCCATCGGCGCAATGCGCGCCGCCCCCAAAATACCGATGCGCAACGGGTTTTCGCGCTTTGGCGCCGTCATGGTGCCGCACCGGGCGGCCGGCGGGCGAAGCCCGGCGCATGCTCGGGCCGGATCCCCACTCCGACGAAGTAGGCCGGCACCACCGAGAGCCACGGCAGTCGCCGGACGACGCCGAGGACCCATCGCGGCGGGGCGGGATCCGCGCCGCGAAACACCGCCCGCACCAGCGCGGCCTGCAGCACGCGCTGGCCCGCCTGGGTCAAAACGGTGGCAACGGCGCGGCGGCGGCGCACAGCGGCCAGGTCGCGGCCCGTGACCCGATGCCGGCGCAGCGGTTCGGCCAGCAGGGTGGCGGCCGCGACGGCGTCCTGGATCGCCAGGTTGATGCCGACGCCGCCGAGCGGGGACATCGCGTGCGCGGCGTCGCCGATGCACAGCAACCCGTCGGTGTGCCAGCGGCGCAGCCGATTCACGCGCACGTCGAGGTGCTTGACCTCGTCCATGGATTCGAGCGCCGCCACTGACTCGGGCATGTCGGGCAGCAGCGCACCCACGTCGCGGCGGAAGGCCTCGACCCCCCGCGCGCGCAACTGGGCGTCGCCGCCCTTGGGCCCCAGGTAGGCGATCTGGTTGTAGCCCTCGCGCGGGATGACGGCCAGCGCCTTGCCCGACCCGATGCGCGGCAGGAACGAGTGGTCCGCGGCGCCGTCGCGTGGCAGCTTGAACCACCACACGTCGAAGTTCACCGAGTATTCGTGTGCGGTGAGTCCGGCCTCCTGCCGCACGATCGACCAGCGGCCGTCGCAGGCCACCGTCAACTCGGCCCTGAGTTCGCCCGGCCCGTCGGGTCCGTCGTAGCGCACGCCCACGACCCGGCCGCCGTCGCGCAGCAGGCCGGTGACCTCGCTGCGCATCCGCAGGGTGAAACTCGGTTCGGCCCGGGCCGCCTCGGCGAGCAGGTTGAGCAGGTCCCATTGCGGGACCATGGCGATGTAGCGATGGGGTTGGCGGAGCCGTTCGAAGTCGAGGTAGGTGACCGAGTGCCCGTTGGATTCGAAGGTGCCCCGGCGGAGTTTGCTGAACGGCAATCGCGCGAACCGCTCCCCCAGGCCCAGCTCGTCGAGCAGCCGCAGCGTCGTGGGATGCACGGTGTCGCCGCGAAAATCGCGCAGGAAGTCACCGTGCTTTTCCAGCAGGGTGACCTCGACACCGGCCCGGGCCAGCAACAGCCCGAGGACCATTCCCGCCGGGCCACCGCCGACGACCGCGCAGGTGGTTGTTTCGACCATCAACGCCCCAGCATAGGTGGCGACCGCTCGCTAGAGTTCGGTGTCGAACACGGAGACGGGTTCGAGGATCACGCCGGTTTCTTCGACGTAGCGATCCCACAGCGCCACCAGCTCGGCCAGCTTGTCGGGATGCGACGCGGCCAGGTCGTGAATCTCGCCGGGATCGGAAGCCAAATCATAGAGCTGCCAGTCACCCGGGCCGTACGGCGCCGGCAGGTGCAGTGCCTTCCAGTCCCCCCGCCGGATGGCTCGGCGGCCGAACAACTCCCAGCCGGTTCCGGTGTCCGCGTCGTGCACGGTCTCCGCGGCGCCGGTCAGATACTCCACCAGCGAGCGGCCGCGCATGGGGGCCACCTCGCGGCCGCGGTAGGACGTGCCCGGGTGCGCGACGCCCGCCAGCTCCAGCAGGGTTGGCGCGATGTCCATCACGGTGCTGAACGCGGTGCCGATGTGTTGTTGCCGCGCGAATCCCGGCCAGGTGACAAAACCCGTCACCCGGATGCCGCCCTGGGTGGTGAACGCCTTGTGCAGCCGCGACGGCGCGGTGGCCGCCTGCGCCCAGCGCGGCCCGTACCAGATGAAGGACGTGGGCCGGCCGAGGTTGTCGAGGCTGTTGTCGCAATGCTTTTCGATCTGCGCGGCGATCTCGGCGCCGCGCAGCGGCATCGCCTCCACGATCGCGCCCTCGGCGCCGTTGTCGGACAGGAAGATCACCACGGTGTCGTCGAGTTCGCCGCTGGCCGACAGGTAGTCGATCACCCTGCCGACGTTGTAATCCATCCGGTCCACCATCCCGGCGTAGACCTCCATGCTGCGGGCCGAGCGCGCGCGCTGCTCGTCGGTCATGTCGGCCCACTCGGGCGCGCCGTCGGCCACCACCGGGTGCGCGGTGACGTCGGGCGGGCAGAGACCGAGCCGCTTGAGGGCGGCCAGTCGCTCCTCGCGCAGCGCGTCCGGTCCGTCGTCGTAGCGGCCGCGGTATTTCGCGACGGATTCGTCGGGCGCCTGCAGCGGCCAGTGCGGCGCTTGGAACGGCAGGTAGGCGAAGAACGGACGGTCGTCGTCGGCCGCGCGCTCGTCCAGGTACCGCAGCAGGGTGTCGGTGTAGGAGTCCGACGAGTAGAAGTCGTCGCCGACGGTGACGAACTTGTCATCCTCGGTGTAAAGCGTTGGCACCGGCGAAAACCCGCGCGCGCCCGCTCCCCCGTAGTGGCTGGCACCGGCGGGCAGCAGCGCGAACGAGCGCTCGAAGCCGCGTGCCCACGGCGACCTGTCGATCGTGGCGCCCAGATGCCATTTGCCCGACATCAGCGTCAGATATCCGGCGTCGCGCAGGAGTTCGGGCAGCGCGACGACCCGGTCGTTCAGGTAGCCCTCGTAGCCGGGGGCGCCGCGAAATCCCGGGGACGCGACTTCGAGCATCGTGCCGATGCCGGCGATGTGATGGTCGGTCCCGGTCAACAGCATCGCCCGGGTCGGCGAGCACGCCGGCGCCGAATGGAAATCGGTGAGCCGGATCCCGGAGTAGGCCAGCCGATCGAGGTTGGGTGTTTCGATCTCGCCGCCGAAGGCGCCGATGTCGGAAAACCCGAGGTCGTCCGCGACGATTACGAGGAAGTTGGGGCGCTTCACGCTCAAGCATCCTGCCAGGTCGGTGCTCACGGTGTAATGCCGCCGCACCGCCGATCGCGGCCGATATCGGCGGATATTGTCGAGGCATGGAGATGTTGGCGCAGTTCGGGATGTCCATACCGCTGGTTGCGGCCCCCATGTCGGGCGGACCGACCACCCCGGCCATGGTGTCGGCCGCCACCCGTGCGGGGGCCCTGGGCGTGCTGGCTGCCGGCTACAAGACCGTGGATGCCGTCGAAGCCGAGATCAAAGCCGTTCGCGCCGAAGGGATCCCATTCGGCGTCAACGTGTTCGCGCCGAACCCGGTGCCGGTCGATCCGCGGCGTTACCGGGAGTACGCGGCGATCATCCAGGCCGAGGCCGACCAGTTCGGCCTGACGCTGCCGTCCGAGCCCGTCGAGGACAACGACAGCTTCGACGCGAAGATCGAATTGCTGCTCGACGATCCGGTTCCGATGGTGTCGTTCACGTTCGGCATTCCGCCGCGCGACGTGATCGCGGCGCTGCAACGGGCCAAGAGCGTGGTGGTCCAGACGGTCACCACGGCCGAGGAGGCGGAGCAGGCACGCGACGCCGGCGTCGACATGCTCGTTGTGCAGGCGGCGGACGCCGGCGGGCATTCCGGCACCCTGTCGCCGTCGCGGCCGCTGACCCCGGTCCCGATCGTCGACCTCGTCAGCCAGGTCGTGGCGACGGTTCCCCTGCCGGTGCTGGCCACCGGCGGGCTCGCCACGGCGGCCGCGGTGGCCGAGGTGATCCGGGCGGGAGCGGCCGCTGCCGCCGTCGGGACGGTGCTGTTGCGCGCCGCCGAAAGCGGCGCGTCGGCCACTCATCAGGCGGCGCTGGCCGATCCCGCGTACACCGAGACGGTGCTGACCCGGGCCTTCACCGGCCGGCCGGCCCGGGGCCTGCGCAACGCGTTCATCGACGCCCACGAAGCCGAGGCGCCCCCGGGTTATCCCGCCATCCACCACCTGACCAGCCCGCTGCGCAAGGCGGCCGCGGCGGCTGGAAAGCCTGACTACGTACACCTGTGGGCGGGCACCGGTTTTCGGCAAGCCACCGCCGAGCCCGCGACTGACATTCTGCGCCGGCTGGCATCCGACCTGTGAGGTTCAATATTCGAAACGATTGAGCACGTCGTAGCCGCGCCCGCCGATCACCCACGTCAACGCGTAGATCATCCGCACCGCGGCCGACGGGATGTGCTCGTAGCCGGCCAGCGCGGGCGTCTGCTCGAGGAACCGCAGCCGGGGATGCCAGGCCGCAAGACGGCGCGCGTCGCGGATGCCCCAGGTGATGATGCCCCTGGTGAAGACCTTGGACAGCACCGGGGCCAGGGCCGACAGCGTATCGAAATGCATTTCACCGCCGGGGAATCGGTCGATCAGGCGCTGCACCAGCCGCCGGACTTCCTCTTCGTGCAGATACATCAGCAGGCCCTCGGCGACGACCAGGGTGGGACGCCCGGCGGGGATGTCGTCCAGCCACCGCAGCTCGGTCACCGACGAGCCGATCATCCGGTAGCGCTCGGTGTCGTCGTAGAGCTGCCGCCGCAGCCCGATGACGCTGGGCTGGTCGACGTCGAACCAGGAAACCGACGGCGGTAGGTCAAGCCGGAAGGCCCTGCCGTCAAGGCCGCAACCCAGGTGCAGGACAACGGCGTCGGGATTGCGGGAGAGGAAATCGGCGCACCAGTCGTCGAACTTCTTGGCGCGCAGCGCGACCAGGTATTGATTCGAGGCGGGCATGGTGCTCCGGCGCATGCGCTTGAAGTCGTAGCTGATCCGGTCCACCGCGTCCGCGGCGACCGTGTCGCCCAGAATCGGCCGCTTCGAACGGCTTTCGCATGCGCGCAGATACAGTGTGACGAGATTCGTCCATTCCACCGAGCCCCAGGCGACCGAGCTGAAATCGACTTTGTCCGTTGCGGTCATCGCTGCTTCCTCTTCGCGCGGTATTCGGTCCACATTTCCATGAGCTGGTCGCGGTAGGCCTGCGTGCAGAACTCGCAGAAATCGCGGAAGTCCTCCACGCGTTGCCGTTGTTCGGCGCGGTCCTCGTCCAGCACGGACAGCGCGAATTCGGCGGGTTCGATCCCCAGCCGCATCAGTGACAGCTGGGTTTCCAGCACGCTGGTGAACCCACCCGGCGTGACCCGGTAGAGGTGCTGGCGGTTCGGGCTCGGCAAGCGCTCGACCATGCCGCCCTCCAGCAGTTGCCGGGCGACAGTGCTGATCGACGCCTTGCTCACGGACAACGCGGCGGCCAGCGCGGTCAGCGACTGCTGCGGCGGATCGCAGATCAGCAGCCACCCGTAGACCCGGCCCATGGTGCGGGTGGCGCCCAGCAACTCGAAGAACAGCCCGAGGCGGTCGACGAACTCGGCCTCGTCCGGTGACATACGCTCCATCCCGTTCGTTCAGTACGTACTAAACGTAGCTTATACGAGGCGGGACGCTGGCGGAACCCCCCGCCGGTGATCAAGGGGTCTGGGTTGCCGGGCTCAGAACGCCTCGGGGTCGCGCTGCACGGCGGCGGGCACCGGGTGCCGATACAGGCGGGATGCGTTCTCCCAGCTGAACTTCCGGATGACGTCGGACGGCAGGTCGCCGATCTGTTCGTGGATGGCCTGCTGGGTGTGCGGCCACGTCGAGTCGCAATGCGGGTAGTCGGCTTCCAGCATGATGTTGTCGACGCCGATCCGGTCGCGCTGGACGAACGACGACTTGTCCTCGACCGCGCAGAACCAGAAGTTGCGGACCAGCACCTCCGCGGGGGTCAGGCGCTCGCCGAGCGCTTGCCAGGTGCCGTACATCGCGTGATAGCTGAGCATGTGGTCGAGGCGGTCGAGCAGTCCTGCCACCCAACCGATTCCGCCTTCGGACAGACAGATCTTCAGGTCGGGGAACCTGCTGGGCAGCCCCGAGTACAACCAGTCGACCGCCGCGGAGATGGCGTAGGCGAAAAACAGCACGCCCTGCACGTCCGGCGGCGCGTCCGCGGTGGTGGACGGCGACGACCCGGACGATCCGATGTGCAGGTTGACCACGGTGCCGGTCTCGGCGCACGCGGCCATCATCGGATCCCAGTGGTCGGTGTGGATGCTCGGCAGGCCGAGCATCGCGGGGTTCTCGCTGAACGTCACGGCGTGAAAGCCGCGGTCGGCGTTCTCGTAGATCATCTTCGCGCCGAGCTCGGGGTCGAGCAGCCACGGCAATTGGCAGGGAATAATGCGGTCGGGGTACGAGCCCGCCCAGACGTCGAAATGCCAGTCGTTCCAGGCGCGGACGCAGGCCAGCGCGAGGTCGCGATCGGTGGTCACCTGCTGCAGCCGCTGCCCGGCGAAGCCGGGCAGAAACGAGGGGAAGTTGAGCGAGGCGTAGATACCGTTGAGGTCCATATCCTTGACGCGCTCATGGATATCCCATGCGCCCCTGCGCATCTCGTCGAATCGCACGGGTTCGAAGCCGTACTCCGCCACCGGCCGCCCGACCACCGCGTTGAAGCCGACGTTGGGCAGTTCCCGGCCGTCGTACACCCAGGTCTGGCCCCCGGTGTCGGTGTCGACGACTTTGGGCGCCCGGTCGGCGAACTTTCGGGGCAGCCGGCCGGTGAAGGTGTCGGGGGGTTCGACGATGTGGTCGTCGACCGAGATGACGGTGTAGCGGCGTCGCGCCCGGGGCGGATCGGGCAGGAAGGTGACCGACCGTTCGGCGCCGGTCTTGGCCGTGGTGAAGTTCAGGTCGGTGGCCAGCTCGTCGATCGATTTCACGCGTCAAACTCCTCGAGGTGGCGCGAGCAGACGCAAAAGCACCCGACACGCCGTGTGCGCGGGTGTTTTTGCGTCTGCTCGCGGGTTAGGTGAGCACATCGGGGTCGGCCTTGATCGTCATGCGCGCCGCCCCGGCCCAGTACACGTCGGCGGCCCGTTCGATCAGCGAGCGTTGCATGCCGGCCATATCCGACCACCGCATCGCCACCGGCTGATTACCGGTGAGCATGACGTCGTAGGCCAGCTTGCACACCCGTTCGATCGAGGCCGCGCGGTAGACGGCCTCGGGCAGGTTGCGGCCGGTCGCGATGACGCCGTGGTTGGCCAGGATGGTCAGGTTGGCCCCGCCGATGCGGGCCGCGAGATCCGCGGCGCGAGTGGGGCTGTCGATCTCGCCGTCGTAGGTCTCGACCAGGCACAGGTCGTCGAGGAACAGCGACCCGGTCTGGTGCACCAGCTCCGGCAGCCTGCCCAGCGCGGCGAGCACGCACACGTAGTACGGGTGGTTGTGGATGACCACGCGGGCGTCGTCGCGGACGCGGTGCAGTTCGGTGTGGATGTGGATGGCCGGGGTGACGTCCCAACGGCCGCTGACGACGCGCGCGTCGCCGTCCACCACGCAGATGTCGGAGGCGCTGACCTCCTGCCACCACAGGCCCCAGGGATTGACGAACATGTTCGTCTGGCCGTCGAGCTGCCAGGTGATGTGTCCGGCCATGTTCTCGGCGAAACCGATGCCGGCGAGGTGGCGGAATGCGATGGCGAGCGCCTGCTCGTGGGACAGCTCGACGCCGATCGGCGGAACCACTGACGGCGCCCAGACTTCCAGCCCGCCACGGCGTGCATCAGGTGCATTCATGACCAGCCTCCATCCTGGCTCCAATATCCTCGCGAAGTCGGCCTTTGGCTATCTTTCCGCCCGACGAGCGAGGCAATTCGTCGAGAATGATGAGGCGCTCGGGCAGCAGTTCCTTGGAAACTCCCAGCGCCAGCAGGTGTTCGACGAGCTGGGGAAGGTCGATGGTGGCGGAGCCGGTGAGTTCGGCGTAGAGGCAGACTTTTTCGCCGAACACCGGATCGGGCATGGCGATCGCGGCGGCCACCGCGACGGCGGGGTGGGTGGTCACGGCGTCTTCGACCTGGCTTGCGCTGATGTTCTTGCCGCCACGGACGATGAAGTCGGAGGTGCGCCCGGTGACCCGCAGATAGCCGTCCGCGTCGATCTCACAGATGTCGCCCATGCGCATCCACCCGTCGGGGGTGAACAGCTTGTCGTGGTCGGTGCCGCCGAGGTAACCGAGGCTGGTCGCCGGGCCCCGGCACGCGGGCTGGCCCCGACCCGTGTCGGTCACGTCGCGGTCGCCGTCGAAGAGGCGGACCGACATCTCGGGGATGATGCGGCCCCCGGTGCGCAGCCGCCGTTCGCGGGAGTCGTCGACGGTGGTCGCGCTGAGCATCCCCGTTTCGTTCGAGCCGAAGAACTGCAGGATCTTGGCGCCGGTGAGTTCCTCGAATTCGGCCGCCGGGCGATACGGCAACGCCTCGCCGCCGGTGTAGACGACGCGCAGCGAGCTCAGGTCGTGTTCGCGGCTGGCCGGATCCGCCATCAGCATGGTCAATTGTGTGCTGACGCAACATAATACGGTGACCCTGTGCCGGGCGATGGCCTCGCAGGTGGCTTTGGTGGTGAACCGGTCCAGGAGCACCGCGGTGGCGCCGAGGTAGATCGGTGTGGTGTGGCTGGTCCAGAGCCCGAACCCGAACGGCGTGGGTATCACCGGCAAAAAGACGTCGTCCGGCGCCAGCAGCCCGTTGGCGACAGCCTTCTGGTGGAAGTAATGCCAACGATTCTGGGTGTGCACGACACACTTGGGCAGCCCGGTGGTCCCGGAGGTGGAATTGATCAGGAAAACGTCGTCGGGGGCGAGGCGGGCGTCGGTCGTGAGCGCCGTGGGCTCGGCGTCGATGTCCAGGCGAAGGGTCCGGTCGAGCAGCAGCGCCGGTAGCCCGAGTTCATCGGCGACGCCCGCGGCGGCCTCGCGGTGGGGTTCATCGCTGATCAGGGCCTTCGGCTGGGCGCTGCGCAGTATCGCCGTGGCCTCGCGGGTGCCGGCCCGTGCGCCGACGCCGACGACCACCGCCCCGCAGCGTTCGATGGCGACGAACAGGGCGTGGATGGCCGCGGAGTCACGGTGCCATACCGCGACCCGGTCCCCACGCGTGACGCCGGCACCGGCGAGGGACTGCGCCAGACGTGTTGCGGCATGGTCGAATTCACGCCATGTCAGCGACGCTTCGGGATGGTCGACATAGGCGGGGCGGTCCGGGGTTTGCGCGGCGTTGCGGCGCACGGCGTCCGACAGCGTCGTATCGCACCACCAGCCGGCCTCGCGAAACCGGGTCCGGTCCTGTTCGGAGAATGCCGGCGACGACTCGATATCCAGCCCGCCGGCGCTCATTCGGTCAATGATAGGAAAGCGGCCCGGGGCGCGTCGCGTTCCCGCCGAGAATCAGCCGGCTAGGGATTCCTCGGGGCGGGAGTGGAGCGCTGTGTCTTGGCGGGAACATTCGGAGGGTGGGGCCGCGGCTTGTGGCAGTTGTGCAGGCACCCGCAATTGAGGCCGATGATGCACCCGTTTCCACCGGTGGGTTGCACGCCGTCGGGATCGCTTCGCGAAACGGGCAGGGGGCTGGACGAAGCTGCCGGCGTTGTCGGTCCTGTCGCGCTGCCGGGCGAGGAGCCCAGCGCGAGGACGAACGCGGCTACCCCCGCGCAGAACGTGACTCGTGTTCTTTCGTTTCGGCTCCCCACGGGGCGCGAGTGTAGTTAGCCGAATGGAGATACACGGGACGCTCGCGGACCCGGAAGGACACTCCAAGGAGTCACCAAGAAACCTCTAAGGCCCGTCGCCGGGGCGTTGATTCGTTGCCCGGGGCGCCATTTCCCGCGCCCGGGTCCGCCGCCGCGCCCTTGCCGTCCGGATGGCATAGGTTGCGGCGCTGACCGCGAACATCGCCGCGGTCAACAACAGCCACCGGCCCAGGAATGGGTCCTGGGTCTGGCCGGTCGCCGCCCGGTACGTGGCGCCGCCCTGCCTGATGATGCCGGGAAGGAACACCAGCAGCGTGAGGCCCGCCCCCAGCGCGGGCACCCGGAGATGGTTGAGCACGGGCACGTCGGGACCGGGGCACGGCGGTCGGCGGGACAGCAGCCGGTCGAGGCCCGCATAGACCGGGAACAACACCAGGTCGTGGGCGACGACGGCCGCGGCGAACCACACGACGATCGACTGCCACCACACGTCGGGGTTCCACAGCGTGGCCGGTTTGACCGTGGCGACCACGTAGCCCAGCACCGCGAATCCGGCGATCATGGTCAGCAGGTGCAGCGGGTGGGACCCGTAGAGCCTCGCGAACGCGTTACGCATCGGCGGCCGTCCGGAAGTCAATGGCGGCCACCCATTTGGTGTTGTGCACGCCGGGCAGCGCGGGCACGATGATGCGCGCGGGAAAGCCGTGGTCCGGCGACAGGTCGGTGCCGTTGACCCGCAGCGCCAGCAGCGCGTCCGGGTGCCGCACCTGGTTGCCCTGCAGGGTGGCGCCCGTGAAGGCGCCGGAGCGTTCCAGCGACGACACTCGCGCCGATTCCGGCGCGGGCACACCGGCGAGGCGGGCGAGTTCGGCCAGCCGCACCCCGCTCCACGTTTGGGTGGTCGACCAGCCCTCCACGCAGGCGATCGGCAGCACGGCGGTGTGTTGCGGCATCGCCAGCAGCGCGGCGCGGTCGACGGTCACCGGTCGGGGGCCACCGGTCATCGTCAGCCGCCATCGGTGCGCGGTGTCCGCGGTCGAAATGCCGGCGGCCGCCGCGGTCCGGTTGACCTCGAAGTCATTGGGCCCGTTGCCCCGGCTGCGCCCGCGCGGCAGGAGTAACGCGGCGGGCCGGGCGTACCCGCCGATGGTTTGACCGGCGGTGATGAGCGCGAGGAACAGCGCGCCCCCGCCCACCAGCAACAGCGCGCCGCGGCGGCTCATCGTCGCGGGGCCGGGGTCGGCGGCGACCAGGGAGTCGGGCTGCCAGGGCTGCGGCTTGGTGTCGGCGCGTGCGGTGCGCAGCACCTCCCGCAGCGGCATCGAGCGCAAACCGGACCACATGCGCCGGCTCTTGATCGCCACGTGCACGACGAACCCGGTGATTAAGACCCAGGCGCCGAAATAGTGGGCGGTGTAGAAGCTGAACCCGAAAATGTAGTCGTACTGGATGTTCAGCACGCCGGTGACGATCTCGAAGAGGACGCCCCCGACCAGCATCAGCAGCGAAACCCGTTCCAGCAGTTGGGCAACCGACCGTGCGGGCGGCACCACGAACAGTCGCGGTATCACCGACCACAGCTTGGCGAGCACCACCGGGATCAACACCAAACCGAGCCCGACGTGGAGTCCCTGGGTCAGCCGGTACAGCCACGACGGATCGGCGGGCCAGTCGAAGGTCGGCAACTTCAGCCAGCCGACGTCGCCCGGGATGGCCTGGCCGAATCGCGGCCCGTAGGCGATGTAGGACAGCAGGCCGGTGAGGATGACGATCGGCAGCGTCACCAACAGCGCCGAGCCGAATACCGCTGTCAGCCAAGGTCCGCGCAGCGGGCTGCGCCACAGCCGCGCGGGAAGGCCGCTGGCGGTCCGGATGAGATGCACCATCGATCATCATTCACGAGGGTCCGGCGATAGCGGTTCATTTCGCAGATCCTCGCCGGGCGGCGCGAACCGAGGGTGCGGTCAGTCGTTGCCGCGTGGTGGCGGCCGCACCGCGACGCCGCCGGACTCGTGTTCGGGGCCCGCGGCCGGGTGTTCGGCCGGGACGCGTTCCCGGAAGCGGGCGCCCTCGCTGGGCCGCTGCATCCCCGGACGGTCGGCCGCGCTTCGGTACGGTCCGGGTTTGCGCCGCGGCTTCCCGCCGGGGAAGGCCAATCGAAAGATGGTGCGGTGCACCATCAACCACTGCTTCGAGAAGCGGCCGGAGTTGTACGGCAGTTCGTAGCGTTCGCAGATGTCTTTGACCTTCGGCGCGATCTCCGAGTAGCGGCTGCTCGGCATGTCGGGATAGAGGTGGTGTTCCACCTGGTAGCCGAGGTTGCCGCTGATGACATGGAACAGCGGGCTGCCTTCGATGTTGGCGGCGCCGACCAGTTGGCGCACATACCACCCGCCGCGCGTCTCGTTCTCGACCTCTTCGGGGGTGAAAGTGTAGGTCTGGTCGGGAAAATGGCCGCAGAAGATGATGGCGTGCGCCCACACATTGCGGATGACGTTGGCCAGCGCGTCGGCGCCCAGGGTCCGCAGATAGGTGCTTTCCACCCCCGGCAAGAGCTTGTCCAGCAGACCCGCCGCCGGGCCCAGGCGTCCGCCACCGGCCCTGCGCAGCGCCCTGCCCACGCGCGACCGCGGGGGCTGATCGAGCCTGCCGCGTGCGGCCAGCTGAACGAGCGCGAAGGCGCCGGCGCTGATCAACGGCCAGCCGAGGTAGTCCTTGATGACCTGCGCGCGCGCCTTTCCGCTGATGCCGCGCAGGTCCTTGCGCACCTCCGACCAGGGCTTCTCGCGGCGCCGAATGGCCTCGATGTCCATGTCGTGGATCGCCACGCCCCACTCGAACAGCAGCGTCAGCAACAGGTTGGAGATCGGCTGGAACAGGTACCGCGGGGCCCACTTCTGCGCGGGATCGATGCGCAGGAGTTCGTAGCCGAGGTCTTTGTCTTTGCCGAGGATGTTGGTGTAGGTGTGGTGGATGTAGTTGTGGGAATGCTTCCACGCCTCGGCGGTCGAGGCGGTGTCCCAATCCCACACGGAGGAATGGATATCGGGATCGTTCATCCAATCCCATTGGCCGTGCATCACATTGTGGCCGATCTCCATGTTCTCGAGGATCTTGGCCATTCCCAGGCAGGCGGTTCCCAGGATCCATGCGGTTTTCGAACGCGATCCCAGCAGCAGGATGCGGCCGGCCACCACGATCTGTCGCTGTACCGAAATGACCGTCTTGATGTAGCGCCGATCCCGCTCGCCCAGATCGGCGAACACCTCGTCATGGATCGCATCGAGTTCCTTGGCGAGTTTTTCGAGCTCTTGTTCGCTCAGGCGCTCAAGGGGGCTTTTCATGGTCTTTTCCGCGACGGAGGTCACCGGCCGCTCCTTTCGATCACAGTGCGAGTGTCACGTCGCCTTCGGCGGTGTTGATGCAGATTCGGACGTCCTGTTCGGTGGGCTCGATGACGTCACCCGAGCGCAGGTCACGCAGCTTGCCCGACTTCAGGGTCCCGACGCAGGTGTGGCAGATGCCGATTCGGCAGCCGTGGGCCAGGTTGAGGCCGGCCTTCTCCCCCGCCTCCAAAATCGAGGTGCCGCCGTCACATTCGACGGACTTCTCGCTGTCGAGAAAGCACACCGTGCCGCCCTCTCCGGCGTTGGCGTCGCCACCGATCTTGGGCTGGAACCGTTCGAAGTGCAGTCGTTCGCGGTCGGCGTTGCCTTCCCAGTGCTCGATCAGCGCGTCGAGCATGTCGCCGGGACCCGAGCTGAACGTCTCGCGTTCGCGCCAGTCCGGGCAGGCGTCATCCAGGTCGTCCGGCTTGAGCCTGCCGCGCTCGGAGGTCAGGCGCAGATCCAGCCGCATGCCGGGATGCCGGCGGTCGAGGTCTTCGAGGACGGACAGGAACATCACCTGCTCGCGGGTTCGCGCGGAGTGGATGACCACGACGTCACCGAACGCGTCGCGATGGTCGAGGCTGCGCAGCATGCTGATCACCGGGGTGATGCCGCTCCCGGCGCTGATGAACAGCAGCTTGGGCGGCAGCGGTTCGGGCAGGGTGAAGACGCCTTCGATCTCGCCGAGCCGGACCAAATCCCCGGGCTGGATCCGTTGCACCAGATACGGCGACACCACACCCCCGTCCACCTTCTTGGGCGTCACGCTGATCAGCCCGTCTTCGGGCACCGGATCCGACGTCAGCGAATACGCGCGCCAGTGGTAGACCCCGTCGATGACGACGCCGAGCCGCACGTACTGCCCGGGCCGGTGACCAGGCCATTCATAACCCGGCTTGATCAGGACGCTGGCAGCTTCCGAGCCCTGCGGCTCGACGCGCTCGACCTTTCCGCGCAGCTCCTTGGTGGTCCACAGCGGATTGATCATCTCCAGGTAGTCGTCGGGCTGTAGCGGGCTGAACAATCGCCGCACCGCGCGCAGGAACAGCCGACGCCCGCGTGGGACGTGGGGCCGGGCACCGCGTTCAGCCATAACAACGGAGTACACACTTGTACACCGACTCAAACCGCCAATCTGAAACTGCTTGGGACACAGGGTTACACATATGCAAAATGCGCATATCGACATCGCATATCCGTTCACCATTTCGTGTTGGGCGGGGTCGGCGCCCCGCGCGGCTAGTGTCGGTGGGTGTGTTGATCGGCTTTCTCCTCGCGTTGGGCTGCTCGCTCTGTTACGGCACCGCGACCGTGTTGCAAGCGGCGGGGACGCGATCGGTGGAAGCGGGCAGCGGCTCGGGCGTCGACGCCGTGCTGCTGCTGCGGGCCGTCCGGCAGTGGCGTTACCTGGTCGGGATCGGCCTCGACGTCGTCGGGTTTCTCCTTCAGGTGGCCGCGCTGCGGCTGGTTCCGATCTACGTCGTCGCCGCGGCGCTGGCCGCCTCGATCGCCGTCACCGGGGTCGTCGCCGCGTGGGTGTTGTCGGCCCGGCTGTCGCGGGTCGAGTGGTGCGCCGTCGGCGTGGTCTGCGCCAGCCTCGTCGCCCTCGCTGTGGCCGCCGGGCCAGGGCACTTTCGACACGCCCCGGCCGGGCTTGGCTGGGCGCTCCTGGGCGTGGTGGCCGCGGTACTGATCGCCGGTTTCGCCGCCGGGCGTCTGCCCGACCGCGCGCGAGCGCTCGCGTTGGGGCTGGGTGCCGGGACGGGCTTCGGCGTCGTCGAGGTCGGTGTGCGCCTGATCGACGTGATCGATCCGACCACGCGGTCGTTCTACACCAACCCCGCCCTGTACGCGGCGGCCGCGGGTGGCGCCGCCGGATTTCTGTTGCTCACCTCGGCTCTGCATCGCGGATCCGTGACCACGGCGGTCGCGGGCATGGTCGTCGGGGAAACCCTCGCCCCGGCGTTCGTGGGGGTGGCGTGGTTGGGTGACACGGCGCGCGACGGGCTCGGTGGGCTGGTGATCGCGGGATTCGCCGTCGCGGTGGCGGCGACGCTGGTGCTGGCGCGGATCGGGGAAGCGCCGGCGCCCAGCGAGGCCGGTGGGGCCGACGCTGTCTCGGGCCGCTGATTCAGGCGCCGGCGATGGTGGATGCCGAACGGCCGTCGGCGTTTTCGTCGGCCGCAGCGTAGGTGGTGCCGCGGGCGGGCCGCGTCCACAACACACCGCCCTGCGCGCTGGGGCCCGCGGCGATGAGCGCGCGTTTGAGGATCTTGTTGGTCGCGGTCGCGGGCAGCTGGTCGTTGATGCGCACGTAGCGCGGCCACGCCTTGGGCGACAGATCGGGTTGCGACGCCAGGAATCTCTCGAAATCGTCCGGCGTCAGTTCCGCCCCGGCGCGCGGCACGATCGCGGCCATCACCTGGTCGCCGACTTGGTCGTCGGGCACGGCGTAGACGGCGACCTGGCTGATGCCGGGCATCCGCGCCAGGATCCGCTCGATCGGTGCGGCGGCCAAGTTCTCGCCGTCCACCCGCATCCAATCGGAGGTCCGGCCGGCCAGGTAGATCCAACCGTCGGCGTCCCGGTAGGCCAGATCGCCCGACCAGTACATGCCGTGGCGCATGCGCTCGGCCGTGGCGCCCGGATCGTTGTAGTAGCCGGCGAACGGTCCCGCGCCCTGGGTGTTGACGAGTTCGCCGACGGCCTCATCGAAGTTGGTCAGCGCCCCGTGCGCGTCGAACGTCGCGACGTCACATTCGGTCAGTGTCGTCGAGTTGTAGATGCTCACCCCGGGGTAAGGCTTGCCGATGGAACCGGGCGGGGTTCCATCGTCTCGGACCACGATCACCGCGAACTCGCTGGATCCGAAGCTGTCCACCACCCGGCAACCGAAACGCCTTGCGAATTCGGCGATATCGCGATCGGTCGCCTCGTTGCCGAAGGCCACCCGCAGGGTGTTCTCGGCGTCGTCGGGACGCTCCGGGGTGGACAGGATCAACGCCAGGGGCTTGCCGACGTAGTTCAGGTAGGTCACGCGGTAGCGGCGCACGTCCTCGAGGAACCGCGACGGCGAAAACTTGGCCGGGACCATGGTGGCGCCGCAGCCGATGGCCACCGCCCACCCCGCGGCGACGCCGTTGGAATGAAACAGCGGCATCGCCAGGTAACACACGTCGGCGGCGGTGACGTCGTACTGGAAGATCAGGCTGGCGCCGCACATGATGGCCATCCCGTGCGCGAACCGGACCACCTTGGGGTCACCGCTCGTCCCCGAGGTGAAGATCATCATGAACGTGTCCGCGGCGGCGACCTCGCGGTGCGGGGTCAGCGGTGGCGCCGCGGTCACCGCCTCGGCGTAACTCGTCCCGTCCACGTCGAAAACCTGAATTCCGTTGAGATCCAGGCCCTCCAGCAGGGGCAGGTGATCGCGGTCGACCAGCAGGATCTGGCAGTCCGAGCGCCGGATGTCGGCGAGCAGCGCGGGTCCGCGGCGGGTCGTGTTGAGGCCGCACAGCACGTAGCCGCCCAGCGCGGCCGCGGCCATCGCCCGCAGCATGGCCGGTGAATTGCCCAGTGCGGCACCGACATGCAGCGGCCGGGTGGGGTCGGCGCGCGAGATCAGGGCAGCCGCTTCGGCCTCGGCTTCGGCGAGGTGCTCGCGCCAGGTCCACGTCTTCTCGCCGTGGGCGATCGCGGGGGTGTCCTCGTGCCTGCGCTGCCGCAACAGCTGCTGAACCGTCTCCGGCACCGTCTCACTTCCTCCGTGCTGTCATCGGGTCGTCATCACCAACCCGGCATAGTCGCGGGCCGCCACGTCGTCGCAGTGCCGACGGTAGGTACCGAACCCGCCGATGTAGGGCATGAAGACTCGCTTCTTGCCCTCGATGTTGGCGCCCAGGTACCACGACGATGCCGCCCGGGGAAACAGCGTCTGCTCGGCCGCTTCGGCCACCTGCTCGGTCCAGGCGACGGCGGCGTCACGGCTCGGTTCGACCTCGCTGACGCCGCGCCGCAGCGCGGCCCGCACCAGCTCGATGACCCAGTCGACCTGAACCTCGGCGTGCAGCACCATGTTCGCCAGCACCGACGGGCTGCCCGGCCCGCTGATCGTGAACAGGTTCGGCAGGCCCGGCACCATCAGGCCGAGGAAGGTGAGGGGGCCGTCGGACCAGATGTCGCGCAGCCACTCCCCCCGGGGCCCGCGCGGGTTGATCCGCGTCAACGCCCCGGTCATGGCGTCGAACCCGGTCGCGAACACCAGCACATCGCAGGGGTACGTCGCCGCGGGGGTCCGCACGGCGTCGGCGGTGATCGCCTCGATGGGCTCGCGGCGCAGGTTCACCAGCCGCACGTTGTCGCGGTTGAAGGTGGCGTAGTAGCCGTCGTCGGTGCAGATCCGTTTGGTTCCGATCGGGTGGTCGACCGGGATCAGGTCGGTTGCGACCGCGGGATCGGTGACGATTTCCCGGATCCGCTCCTCGGCGAACTTCCTGGCGACCTCGTTGGCCGACGCGTTGCGGGTCTGGTCGGGGAAGGTCTTCGCGAAAAGAACCCCGCCCTCGCGCCAGCGCTCCCACAGCGCCGCCGTCCGCTCCTCGGGGTCGGTGTCGACGGCGTTCTTGTGGTAGCTGCCGTGCGGCGTGCCCGCCGACGCGTAGGCCGAGGCGCGGCGCCGCTCGGGGTACTGCTCCTGGATCTGCCGCTGTTCGTCGGCCGACCAGGGCCGGTTGGGCATCGGGATGGTGTAGTTCGCGGATCGCTGGAATACGACCAGGTTTTCGGCCTGCGAAGCGATGATCGGCGCGACCTGGATCCCCGACGAGCCCGTGCCGATGAGCCCCACCCGCTTGCCGCGCAGCTCGGGATCCTCGCGCGGCCACGCGGCGGTGAAATACACCTCTCCCGAAAAGTCTTGCACGCCCGGGATATCGGGCCGGTTGACCGCCGACAGGCACCCGGTGGCGCACAGGAGGAACTGCGCCGCATGGCTTTGTCCTGTCGCGGTGTCGACCTGCCAACGCCCACCCTCGAAGGCCGCGCCGACGACGTCGACGCCGAACCGGTAGTGGCGGCGCAGGTCGAAGCGGTCGGCGACGTGCCGAAGGTAGGCCAGGATCTCCGGTTGGGCGGCGAAGCGTTCGCTCCACTGCCAGTCGCGCTGCAGCTCCTCGTCGAAAGAGTAGGAGTAGTCCACACTTTCGACGTCACAACGTGCGCCCGGATAGCGGTTCCAGTACCAGGTGCCGCCCACGTCGGGCGCCGCCTCGAGGGCCGTCACCGACAGCCCCGCCGAGGCGGCTCGGTGCACGGCGTACAGCCCGGCGAAGCCGGCACCGATGACGATGGCGTCGCTCATTTCGGTCATGCGGGCCGATACCTCAGCAACGTGATCCCGTCTTCGAGATCGCAGAACACCGGCTCCACCCGCATCCCGATCCGGATGTCGCCCGGATCTACGTCGACCAGCTCGGTGCTGAATTTCGGCCCGGCGTCCCACTGCATCACCGCGAGCAGCTGCGGCAGCGCGTCGGCCCACGGCGGACCGGTCGGCCGGCGGGCGATCGTGAAGGTGTACAGCGTTGCGGCGCCGTCGATCTCACGCCATTCCAGGTCGTCGGCCAGGGTCCCCGGGGCCAGCGTGCGCGGGTAGAACACGTGCCGCCGAAGAGACGGCGAGTACTGCACCAGGATCCGGTGCTGGGCCAGGCCGTCCCAGAACGGCCGGGAGACCGGCGTGGGCTCGGGGACGAGCGCATCGTCGCGGCGGGCCATCGCTAATCCCCCCGCAGGAGCAGCGCGACCTGCTCGCTCATGATGCCGCCGTTACCGGTCACGAACGCGGTGTGACAGTCGGTCACCTGCGCGTCGCCGGCGCGTCCCATGACCTGCCGCGCGCCGTCGACCACGTGGTGCATGCCGCCGGCCATTCCCGCCTGACCGAAGGACAGTTGGCCGCCGGCGGTGTTCAGCGGGAACTCCCCGCGATGGGTCAGATCGTGTTCGTTGATCCACGACATGCCTGTGCCTTTCGCGCAGAATCCGGCGTCTTCCAGGCTCATCAGCACCGTGATGGTGTAGCAATCGTAGATCGACGCGACGTCGACGTCGGACCGGGACAGCCCGGCCATCGCGAACGCCCGTTCGGCGGCGCGGGCGATGGGTGTGGACAGCAGGTCCTCGGCGTAGGTGGGGGTCTTGAAGGCGATGTGTTCGCCGAAGCCGGTGATCCATACCGGACGGTGACGGGCGCGGCGCGCGATGTCGGCGTTGGCGATCAACACCGCCGCTCCCCCGTGCACGCGCATCACCGTTTCCAGCATGTGGATGGGGTCGGCGATCATCGGGCTGTCCAGCACGTCGTTCACCGTGATGGGGGTGCCGTGGAAGACGGCGCCGGGGTGGGCGCACGCGTTGGTGCGTTGGTCGACGGCGATCTTGGCGACCGCGGCGGGGTCGTAACCGTATTCGGCCGCGTACCGCTGGGCGATCTGCGCGTAGGGCGCGTTTTGGCCCACGTTGCCGTAGGGGATCTCGAATTCGGCCTGCGGCGAGCCGTAGTTGTTCGAGGACGCCCCATACCAATTCGGCGCTGGAGCGGGCCGCCGCTCGGACCGGGGCACGGCCGCAGACCCGGGTACCACGGCCAGGGCGGCCTCGCAGACGCCGAGTTCGACGGCCGCCGCGGCCCGCCACACCATGCCGGCCGAGGTCGCCCCGCCCAAGTCGACCCGCTCACCGAAATCCAGTGCCAGGCCCAGGTATTCGCACAGGGTGGCCGGGGCGAACATGGCCGACTCGGCGATGCCGTGGGTCAGCAGGCCGTTGACACGACCCGGATCGACACCGGCGTCCTCGATCACCATCTTCGCCAGCCGGGCGTACTGGTCGAGGGTGAACATCGCGGGGCGGGTGGGGCGCCGTTCGGCCGGCAACTCGGCGATGCCGACGATCGCGGCCTCTCCCCGCAGCCCGCTCATGCCCGGGTCTCCCGCAGCGGCAGCGCGACGGTGGCGGTGCCCGGCATCAGCACCGTGTCGCCGCGCCGACCGGCGATATCCAGATCCACCAGTCCGTAGCCCCCAAACCCATTGTTGCCCAGGCGTTTGCCGGTGACCTCGCCACCGAAACTGAGCGCCTCACCGGGATAGGCGATCGCCCGGTTCTGCACCGAGAACGTCACCAGCCTGCCCCGCCCGCCGACCCAGTCCCCGAGGGCGCGGGCCAGCAGCGCCGCCTGCAGCGGACCGTGCACCAGCACGTTGTCGTATCCCTCGGTGTCGCGGGCCCACTCCTTGTCGTAGTGGATGCGGTGGCCGTTGTACGTGGCGGCCGAAAAGAAGAACATCTGGGTCTCGTCGACGGTCACCGTCAGCGTGGGGATGCGATCGCCCACGGCGATGTCGTCATAGAAGACTTGCTGGTCGGTCACGATGCTCCTAGGGGCGGGCGATCATCGACGTCGACGCTTCGGCCAGCAGGTCGCGATCCTGGTTGCGGTACACCGTGTGCCAGGTGACGAGGACGAATCTGCCGGAGCGGCCCCGCTTTTCGACGATCGAGGAGATGGTGCGGACCATGTCGATTTCGTCGCGGTGGTAGGCCGGCAGGTGAAAGGTGAAGCTCTCCCCGCCGGCCATCCGCTTGGGGGCGCGGGGAAACGCGAGGCTGCCGGAGACCGCGCCGGAGGATCCGTCGGGGCGCAGCGACTCCAGCCGCGACACCCCGAGGACCGCGTACTGCAGGTACAGCGGCGGGCAGATGATGTCGCGAAAGCCGTTGGCGCGGGCGTAGTCCGGATCGAAATACAACGGGTTGTCCTCGCCGACGGCGGCCGCCCACCGTTGCCAATCGCGCCGGTTCACCTCGCCGGTCGCCGAGGCGGCGACCGTGCCCACCCGCGACGCCGACTCGGCGTCGATCAAGCTGTCCTCACTCACCGGCGCTCCCTTCTCCCATGGTCTCCCGAAGCCACGACGCCGCGACGTCGGCGCCGCCGCCGAGCGTCGCACCGAGGCGGGCCCGCTCGCTCCACAGATGCAGGTCCGTCTCGGTGACATAGCCCATCCCGCCGTGCAGCTGATGGGCGTCGAGCGTGATCAGCCGGGCCGCGGTTGCCGCGTGCATGCGGGCGATGGCGGTCTCCCTGCTCGCGGTGCGGCCGCGCCCCAGCCAGAACACCGCCGCGTGCGCCGCCAATCGCGCGGCCGCCAGGGCGATGTGCATGTCGGCGATCAGATGCTGGGCCGCCTGAAACGAGGCGATGGGCCGGCCGAACTGGTGACGCAGCTTGGTGTAGTCGACGGTGCGGTCCAGCACGGCCTGGCCGACCCCGACCAGGTCGAGTGATCCCAGCGCCACCGCGGTGTTGGCCAGCCGGCGCAATCCCGGCACGGTGACGCCGTCGAGCACGGCGTCACCGGCCACGACCGCGTCGTCGAAGCGCACGGTGAACGCCCGGTGCCCGCCGACCATGTCGAGCGGCTCGACGGTCACACCGCCGCCGTGCGCGTCGACGAGGAAGACCAGCGGGCGTTCGGCTCCGCCCCGCGACGAGGCGGCCGATACCACGATGAGATCGGCGACATCGGCGTCGGCGACGTAATCCGCGGTTCCGTTGAGCCGCCACCGATTCGGATCGGGATCGGCGCGCAGCGCAGGGGCGACGAGCGCGGCGTCGCGGGCGTTCCAGAGGGCGGTGGTGGCGCGGACGCTGCCGCACGCGAGCGGGGGCAGCCAAGCGGCCTTGGCCTCCGGGGAGCCGAGCTGGTCGACGGCGAGGGCGGCGTGCACGGTGCTGTGCACGGTCGTCGGGCACAGGGCGCGGCCGGCTTCGGTGTAGAACACGGCCAGGTCGCCGAGTGAGCCACCGGCACCGCCGTACTCCGCGGCGACGGCCAGCCCGAAGACCCCCGCGTCGGCCACCGCCTTCCACAGCGCCGGCGTGCGCCGGTCCGCGCCGGGCTCGTCGAGGGCGCGCACCTGGCTGACCGGGTTCTCGGCGGCCAGCAGGGCGCGTAGCGCCGCGGCGAACTCACGCTGCTCGGCGGACGGGATCGTCTTCATCGGTGGTGTGCGAGGCTTCGGTCAGCGTCCATAGGAGGGCATCCCGTGCCCGCGCTGGGCGATGATGTCGCGAAGCACCTCATTGGTGCCCCCGCCGAAGCGCATCAGCGGGGCGGCCCGGTAGAGCCGCTCGAATTTGCCGGCCAGCGGGGCCTGTTCGCTGCGGTGGGCCAACAAGCCGTCCGGGCCGAGGAGATCGAGCGCCAGGGCGGCGATGCGCTGGCGCAGCTCGCTGGTGAACACCTTCTCGACGCTCACCTCGACGGTCGGAATGACGCCGCTGTCGAGGATCGAGGCCGCCTCGTAGCCCATCAGCGTGGCCACCGTGACGTCGGCTTCGGCCTGCGCCAGCCGGCGGCGAAGCGACGGGTCGTCGGCGGGCACCGTCCCGTCGCGGCGCGGACTGCGCGAAAGTTCGTGCAATTCCTCGACGGCGCGGCGCAGGTCTCCGGCGTTGGTCAGCGCGCCGCGCTCGAGGTCGAGCGCGCCGGTGATGTAGGTCCAGCCGCGGTTGACCTCGCCGACGAGGTTGGTGGCCGGCACCCGCACGTCGCGGAATGCCACCTCGTTGGTGCGGTAGCCCGACCACGCGTAGAGCGGGCGGATCTCGACGCCGGGGCTGTCGATCGGCACGATGATGACCGAGATGCCGCGGTGGCGCGCGGTCGTCGGATCGGTACGGACGCAGAGCCATTCGTGCGTGGCCCGCTGCGCGCCGCTGTTCCAGATCTTGGTCCCGTTGATCACCCATTCCTCCCCGTCGCGGGTCGCCGTGGTCCGCAGGCTCGCCAGGTCGGTCCCGGCCTCGGGCTCGGAATAGCCGACCGCGCAGATCATTTCGCCCCGGGCGATCGGGGGCAGCCACTCGCTCTTGTTCCGCTCGGTGCCGTGACGCATGATCATCGGCGCCACCGACGTGACGGTCAGGTCGGGTCCGGGCACGCCCCAGTACTCGAATTCGCTCATCAACAGGTGCAGGTGAATGGCGCCCAGGCCCAACCCCCCGTACTCGCGCGGCCAGTTCAGCCCGAACCAGCCCTTGGCGCCGATCTTGCGGCGGAACCGCGCCACCTCGCCGTCGAGAATCTCCAAGTCGTGCGCGGCCAGCTCGGCGCGCAATGCGGGGGTGACGTTCTCGTGCAGAAATTCGCGGACCTCGGCCAGCCAGGCGCGCTGCCCGGCGTCGAGTTCGAAATCCATTCCGGCGCCTATGCCTTTCTCGGAGCGTCGATGCCGTTACACCGAGCAGCGCCAGCGTAACGCCGCCGCAAGTTCGCGCGTGGCATTCTGCCGCGCATCGGTCGCGAACGGCCGGGGTCGCACTGTAAAACCGCTGTCAAACTCCCGTTAAAACCCGTCGACGCTCTGGCGGATTCGGCCGCGGGCTGCGAAGATTTTCGGATCGGTTGGTCGACGCGGACCAGGCCCTCTGCCCCAGCCCGAGGGAGAAATCATGCCCACTGTTGAGACGCGCCTCCGCGAGGACTTGCGCAACTACGCCGTCGAATTGAGACAACTGGCGTACACCCTTCCCCTGGGCGTAGGCGAGCACAATCTTCTGCAGCTGTCCGATCGGATGCGCGCCGCGGCCGACCAAGTGGTCCGCAAGGGCGCCTGACGCGCGAGCGATCAGCCGCCCTTGAGGCGGATCTTCCAGCGCACGAAACCCAGATAGACGGCGCTGATGAGCGCCAGCATGCCGACGTCGAACCACCACCTGGCCGGCGTGTGCTGCCAGTGCGAGTCCTTCGGGGTCAGCGGCCCGGGCACCAGCTTGGTCAGGTCGGCGGTGGACGCCGACGCCGCGAATCCCCACCGGGCGGGCGTTGCCCAGGCCATCTGATCCAGCCCTACCCGGCCGGTCACCGGGATCATCCCGCCGGAGAACACCAACTGTGACATCACGGCCACCACCAGCAGGGGCATGATCTGCTCGTTGGACTTGGCGACGGCCGACAGCGCGAGCCCCAGCATGGCGGAGGCCACGCACGTCAGCGCGACGTCGACGAACAACTCGAGGCCGGGCTTGCCCAACGCCACCGCGCCCTGGGTCGGCGCGCCCTTGCCGAGCACCGCGATGATGGTCACGATCGCCGACTGGACGATCGCGAAGACCGTGTACACGCACACCTTCGCCAACAGGTACGCCGACGTCGACAGGCCAACCGCCTGCTCGCGCAGGAAGATCGCGCGTTCCCCGATGAGGTCGCGGATGGTCAGCGCGGTACCCATGAACACCGCGCCGACGTTCAGCAGCACCAGGATCTGACCCGGCTCGTTGGGCGCGGCGCCCATCGGGTTCGGGATGCCGAAGCCGACATCGCCGGGCACCGACATCGACAGCGAACCCATGATGAACGGCAGCAGCGCCAGGAACACGAAATAGCCGCGATCCGAGACGATCAGCCGCATCTGGCGCCGGGCGATGGTGGAGAACTGCCGGAACAGGCTGGTGTGTGAGGGGTCGCCCAGTTCGGCGGGTTTCTCCGCCGGCGGCGGCGCCGGGGGCGGGCCCGTCCGCGCCAGGTAGCGCTCCCGGGAGCCGTCGGGATCGTTGGCGACGGTGCTGAAGATGTCGGCCCAGTTGGTGGTGCCCATGGCGGGACCGATCTGGCCGGGCGGCCCGCAGAACGCCGTCTTGCCGCCGGGGGCGAGCAGCAAAACCTGATCGCAGACGTCGAGGTAGGTCAGCGAGTGGGTGACGACGAGCACCACCCGGCCGGCGTCGGCCAGCTGCCGCAGCATGGTCATCACCTGCCGGTCCAGCGCCGGATCCAGGCCCGACGTCGGCTCGTCGAGGATCAGCAGCGACGGCCCGGTGAGCAACTCCAGCGCCACCGACGCGCGCTTGCGCTGGCCGCCGGAGAGCTTGTCGACCCGCGTGTGCAGGTGCTGGGTCATCTCGAGTTCCTCGAGTACCCGGGCCACCACCTGGGCGCGGTCGTCCTTGGTGGTGTCCGGCGGCAGGCGCAGCTCGGCGGCGTACATCAATGCCTGCTGCACGGTCAGCTGGCCGTGCACCACGTCGTCCTGCGGCACCATCCCGATGCGGCTGCGCAACGAGGCGTACTCGGCGTGGACGTTGTGGCCCTCGAACGCCACCGTGCCGGTGCTCGGGTGCGTGTACCCGGCGACCAGCCGGGCGAACGTCGATTTGCCGGCGCCGGACGGCCCGATGATCGCGGTCAGCGTCCCGGGCAGGGCGGTCAGCGAGATGTTGTCCAGCAGCGTCTTGTTGTTCTCGATCGTCCAGGTCACCCCGCGCACGTCGAGGCCGCCGGTGCGCGTCGCGGTGGCGGTCTGGTCGCGTCGGGCCAGGGTGCCGCCGGCGAAGACCAGGTCGATGTTGCCGATCGTGACGACGTCACCGTCGTGCAGCACGGCCGAATCGACGCGGGCGCCATTGACGAAGGTGCCGTTGATGCTGCGGTTGTCGTGGATCTCGGTGCCGCCCGGCGCCGGGATCAGCGTGGCGTGGTGGCGTGACGCCAGGACCTCGGGGATGACGATGTCGTTGTCGTTGGCGCGGCCGATCGTGATCGCGCCCGGCGTGGACTCCAGCCCGGCCCTGCCCGGCCGCAGGATCTTCATCATCGACGTGGCGATGTTCGACGAGTCGCCGCCGATGCGGCCCGTCTGGGACGCCGCCGGCTGCGCGGTGGTGGGCGGGGCCGCGTGCACCGCCGACGGCGCCCGGTAGATCTGCGGCGCGGGCTGGGGCGCGCTGGGCGGCGCGGCCAGGGGGCCGCTGGTCGGGAAGCGGGTCTGCGGCCCCGACGGATGGCTCGGGGTCGGGCCGCTGGGCGGCTGGCTCGCGAGGGGTCCGCTCGGTGAGTGGCTGGGCTGCGTGGCGGTGGGCGGATGCGCCGGGTGGCGGAACGAGGCAGACGCCGGCTGCTGAGGCTGGGCGGAAGGTTGCGTGCCGCTCGGGGGGTTCTGCGGCGCTCCCACGAGGGGCGCGCCGGGCGTGCTGACGATGGGTATCGACGTCGTCAGCGGCGGTCGCCCGGCCGAACCCTGGTGGCGGCCGACCTCGAAGGTCAGCACCGGGCCGTCGGGATTGCCGACGTTGACGCGCATGCCGTCCTGGATGTCGATGACCGGGACGCGGCGGTTGTTCGCGTACAGACCGTTGAGGCTGCCGTTGTCGACCGCGACCCATCGGCCCTGGTCGTACCGCACGATCAGATGGGTGCGGGAGATCAGGGGGTGGGCGACGCGGACGTCCGCGCGAAGGTCACGCCCGATCACGACGTCGTTGCCTGCCGCGAAGGTGCGCTCGGCTCCCTCGTACCGCACGGTCAGCGCAGGCGGGGCTGGTGGGCTCATCAGGACCAACTGTAACGGCAGCGCCGCGAGTTGGGCACCCGGCGCAACGGAATACGGCCGCCGGCCGTCGAATCAGCCTGCGGCACAATTACTTTCGTCGGCTTCAACCGGCCGCGGCGGCGCTGCGCAGGCGGCGCACGTTCCGGACCTTACTCCGGACCGCGTCCCCGGCGGGGGTGACGTCCTTGACGAAATCGCCGAGGTATTTGATGGCGCGCCTGCCCTCCGGCAAGATGTCGGCGGCCAACGGGAAGTCGTGGATCTGCCCGTCCCACAGGTGCAAATCGCATCGGACCCCGCTGGCTTCCAGGCGCTTCGCCATCAGTTCCGCATCGGCGAGCAACAATTCGTCCGAGCTCGCGTGAATGGTCACCGGCGGCAATGACGACAGGTCGGCATCCACGGGCGAGGCGACCGTGGACTCGCCCCGGCCCTCCACCGCCCGGGCGTCGCCGAGGTACTTAGCGAACCGCGAGAACGCGCTGCGGGTGAACATCGAGCACTTGCGGGCGTTGCGGTGCTTGAGTTTTCGTGCCGGGTCCGTGTCCGTGAACGGCGAGATGGTCGCGACCCCGGCCGGCTCCATGATGTCCTCGCCAATCGCCGACAGCGTGGTCATGAACGCCAGGTATCCGCCGGCCGAGTCGCCGGCCACGACGATCCGGTCGCCGTCGTAGCCGCGGTCCTGCAGCCATCGCAGGCCGCTGATGCCATCGTCGATGGCGTCGGTGATCTGATGTGCGGGCAACTTCCGGTAGGCGACGGCGAGCACGGCGGCGTCGGCCTCCTTGGACAGGCGGGTCACCATTGAGCGGTGCGTGTTGAGGCCGCAGGTGAGGAACGCGCCGCCGTGCAGGTACAGGATCGCCCGGTCCCCCGAGGCGCCGGGAGCGCGAACCCACTCCGCGGCGCAGTGCTCGAGACGCACCGGTTCGGTGTTCGCCGCGGAGCCCAGACGGGGAAACATCCCGGCAAAACTGTCGACGTACTCCAGCGGCCAGTGCAGGTTGGGCGTCATGGCCCAGGCGCGGACCGCGTTCTTCACGATGAGCCGGCTGGCGAGCGAGACGGCGACCGACTGGGGGCTATGCCGATGGTGCATGCGCCGCGTCGTCGCCACGCTCGGCAGTATGCGGGCCGGATCGATTGTGCTCACTGTGTCATCAACTCCTAAGTGGACACCGGGTACCCGGCATACCGGTCGATCCAGCGCTCAGCAAACGTCGCGTAGGTCACTGTTTGCCACCGGCAGAGATGGGTACCACCCGTTGATCGTCGATCGCCGCCGTCGCGCGCCCAGAATGGGTCCGGACCGGCTGTGGCCGGGGCGTCGCGTGGCCCAAGATATGAGCGATGACACACGCAGAGCATTCGGGCCCGTTGCTGGCCGACCGGGTCGCGGTCGTGACCGGCGGCGGGGGCGGCATCGGCGCGGCCACCGCACGGCTTTTCGCCCGCCACGGCGCGCACGTCGTGATCGCCGATATCGACGGCGAGCTGGGCGGCGTGACCGCCGACGCGATCACGGCGGCCGGCGGATCCGCCCGTGCGGTCGTCACCGATGTCCGGGCGCCGGACCAGGTCACCGGCCTGGCCCGGACGGTGCTCGACGAGCACGGGCGGGTCGACGTGCTGGTCAACAACGTGGGCCACTGGCTGCGCCACCCCGGAAACTTCGTCGACACCGACCCGCGGCTCTGGGATGAGCTCTACCGGATCAACCTCCACCACGTCTTCCTGCTCACCCGGGCGTTCCTGCCCGCCATGGTGGACCGGCACGCCGGTGCGATCGTGAACGTCTCGTCGGTCGAGGGGCTGCGCGGCTACCCGGAGGATCCGGTGTATGCCGCGTTCAAGGCGGGGCTGATCGCCTTCACCCGCAGCCTCGCCGTGCAGGTGGGCAACCACGGCGTGCGGGTCAACGCGATCGCCCCCGACGTCACCGAGTCCCTTCAAGTGCCCTACTCGCAATGGCTGTCGCCCGAGGAGCACACCCAATGGCCGCGGTGGGTGCCGGTCGGGCGGATGGGCCAGCCCGAGGATCAGGCCCGCGTGATCCTGTTTCTGGCCTCGGGCCTGTCGTCGTTCGTTACGGGCCACACCATCGCGACCGATGGCGGAACGGGCGCGGCCGGCGGATGGTTCCGCTCCTCACGCCGGCCGGGCCGCGAGTGGACGAATCGGCCGGTCGACCCCTGAGACTCCTTGGCAAACCGCCGGCTTCCTCAAAGCGCTTGCGCGGGACGGAATCTGGCTTGATCGTCGATGATCGTCACCGGGATGCCGTTGAGCACCCCGTTGCCGGACGGCTGGTCGACGAACGTCGGCGGGGACAGCACGTTGGTGTTCGCGCCCGGTGAGCCGTTGGCCACCGTCATGCGGGTGCCCGGCTTGCCGTGTCCCCAGCCGTGTGGCATCGAGACCACGCCCGGCTTGATGGCGTCGGTGATCTCCACGGGAACCCTGATCTCGCCGGCCTCCGATTTCACCGTCACGATGTCGTTGTCGGCGACGCCGCACCGGGCCGCATCGTCGGGGTGGATCAGCAACGTGCACCGGTCCTTTCCCTTCATCAGCGCGGGCACGTTGTGCAGCCAGGTGTTGTTCGAGCGCAGGTGCCGGCGGCTCACCAGGACCAGCGGTTCGGCGGGGCGCTCCATGCGCGCGGCCAGCCGGGGCAGGTCGTCGAGCAGGTACTGCGGTGCGAGCCGGATCTTCTTGTCGGCGGTGCCGAGGATGTCGGGCAGCTGGGGGACCATGGGCCCGAAGTCGATTCCGTTCGGGTTGGCCTTGAGCGTGTCCAGCGTGAGCCCGCCCGGATTCTTGCCGTACTGGTCGCCGAAGGGCCCGGTGCGCAGGGTGAGGTCGAGCATCCGCTCCGGCCCGCCGTGCTCGTAGAGCTTGCGGATCTCCGCGCCGTCGAGCCCGCGGGTGAAGGCCAGGTAATCGAAGAAGCCGTCGTCGATCGCCGCAACGTCGACGTCCTCGGCGGGCGTGCCGGTGCACAGTCCGGTCAGCCGGATCAGGATCTCCCATTCGTGCGGGCGATCGCCCGGATCGAACACGGGCGCCGAGTAATTCGCGATGCTGTGAATCGCGAAGAGCAGGATCAGATCGTCGTGATGCGGCTGCTCCAGCGGCGACAGTCCGGGCAGGATCACATCAGCGTGCCGTGTGGTCTCGTTGAGCCAAAGGTCAACGGAGATCATCGCCTCCAGGATCGGCAGCACTTCGTCGAGCTTGTCGCCGCCGGGGGTGGACAGCACCGGGTTGCCCGCGACCGTGATGAGCGCCTTGAGTTGGCCGTCGCCCGGGGTGGCGATCTCTTCGGCCATGCACGACACCGGCGCCTGGCCGAGAACTTCCTTGGCGCCGCGCACGCGGGTGTGCCAGCGGCCGAATTCCGGTGCGCCGCCCTCCAATCCGGGCAGGGGCTGCGTGGTGATCGACCAGGCGGCCGGCCTGGGGAACATGGCGCCGCCGGGGGTGTCGAAATGACCGGTCAGGATGTTGACCACGTCGACGAGCCAGCTGGCGAGGCTGCCGAATTCCTGGTTGCACAACCCGATTCGTCCGTAGACCACCGATTTGTCGGTGCCGGCGAGTTCGCGGGCCAGCCGGCGGATCCGGTCTTCGCCGATGCCGGTGACGGCGCCGACGCGCTCCGGTGGCCAGTCCGCGACGGCCCGCCGAAGGGTGTCCAGCCCATCGAGGTGGCCGGCGAGGTCCGGACCGGGACGGGCGAGGCCTTCGGCGAAGAGGGTGTGCGCGACCGCCAGCAACAGCGCCGCGTCGGTCCCGGGCACGATGGGAAGCCACTCGTCGGCGCGCGCGGCGGTCGGGGTGCGCACCGGGTCGATCACGATGACCTTGCCGCGCTTGCGGATCGCGTCGATCAGGCCCATCACGTTGGGCGCTGCCAGCAGTGAGCCCTGCGATGCGGCAGGATTGGCGCCCATGATGACCAGCAGGTCCGTGCGTTCGATGTCGGGCACCGGGAAGTTCCACCAGAGTCCGTACATCAGGTGCGAGGACAGGTTCTTCGGCCATTGGTCGACCGTGCCCGGCGAGTAGGTGATCGGCAGCCCGGACATGCCCATCAACACGCCCGCGTAGCGGGCGAGCGAGAACGAGTGCGCCAGCGGGTTACCGGTGTAGGCGGTCACCGCGCCGATTCCGTATTTGTCGATCACCGGCGTCAGCAACTCGGTGCAGCGCCGGAACGCCGCGTCCCAGCTGACCTCCTGCCACCGACCGTCGACCTTGATCATCGGCTCGCGGATGCGGTCCGGGTCGTCGTGCAGGGCGGCCAGCGATGTGCCCTTGGGGCACAGGTGCCCGCGGCTCCAGACGTCGTCGCGGTTGCCCCTGATGCCGGTGACACGGCCGTCATCGACCTGAATTTCCAAGCCGCACATAGCTTCACACAACGGGCAGGTGCGCAGGTGCCTACCGTCTTCGCCGGGTTTCATCCACCCACTGTATTGCGCTACCGCCCGTAGCGGAAGTGGTGACAGCGGCGGTGGCCCGGACACCACGTGACCGGGCCACCGCCGGCTGTCACTACTGTTCGGCCTTCTGGCGAGCTTCGTTGATATCGGCGGCCTTTCGGGCGCTTTCGGCCTCGGCCTCCTTCTGGGCGGCCTCGCGCTGCGCATCGGCCTTGTCCTGTTGGGCCTGGCCTTCGCGCATCAGGTCGTCGCGTCCGGCGACCGCCCCGGCGACTTCCTTCACCTTGCCCTTGACGCCCTCGACGACGCCTTCGATGGCTTCCTCGGGACCGCTCTTGTCCGACATACGTACTCCCCTCCTTGTCGTGCGTCTTGCTCAGCGTTTATTGCCCAGCCGATCGGTTCCCAAAACCTTCGACGGGAGTCGCCTTCGCCATAGCGCCGACGCGTCGGGGGGGTCGCCGCGCAAGGACCGCCGGCCGTTGTATCCAATTCCCTTGCGGTTCAGGGTGTTTGACAATACCCCGCCGACACGACGCCGGAATGTCCCGGCCGCATCGGTTACGCTGAGGCCCGATATCGCTGCACCCCGGTCAGCGGCGGGAGGAACCATAACAGTGGAAACGTGGGAACTGGTGGCCCGTGAGCAGATCCGCGACACCTTGGCGCGCTACAACTGGTCCGGCGACGCGGGCGCGCTCGACGGCCTCGCGGAGACGTTCTGTCCGGACGGCGTGCTCGAGATCCGCGGGTTCGACCCGCTGCGCGGGCGATCGGCGATCGCGGAATTCCTGGGCGGCGTCACCGGAAAGGTCGCCGTCGATGCCGATGTCACTGCCGACGTCACTGGCGGCGTCAAACCGATTGTGCGCCATAACGTCGCGAACGTGTTGTTCACCGAAGTGACACCGGACGAGGCGCGCGTCAAGTCGTACTTCACCGTCGTCACCCACATCGGGCTCGACCATTGCGGCCGCTACCGGGACGTCCTGGTGCCCGAGGGTGGCGCCTGGCTGATCAAGCACCGGCGGGTGTCCACCGACTGGGCAGCGCCCGACTCGGCGATGGCCCGCTAGCCCTCGCAGAACGCGGTCCCGATCCGCGTCCGGCGCAATGTTTGCCGGAAGCCCCGCAGTGGCTATAGAAAGACCGTCACGCAACAAATCGCGGTCGCCCCGATCGTGGATCCCCCACGAGCGTTGGGATGACCGCTGGTCATGTGACCAGCGGTCCAGAGCCGCACACAGGAGACGAGCGGGTATGCAGCGACTCAGTGGGCTAGACGCGTTCTTTCTGTACCTCGAATCACCGACACAGCCGCTGAACGTTTGCTGCGTCCTGGAGCTCGACCCCGCGACCATGCCCGGCGGCTACGATTTCGCGCGCTTTCGTGAGGCGCTCGCGGAGCGGGTGGACGCCGTCCCGGAATTCCGCCTCAAGCTGGCCGACAACCAACTGAACTTCGACCATCCGGTCTGGGTGGACGACGACCGGTTCGATCTGGGACGCCACCTGCACCGTGTCGCGCTACCCTCGCCGGGCGGGCGCGAAGAACTTGCGGAAATCTGCGGCCACGTCGCCGGCCTGGCGCTCGATCGCGATCGTCCGCTGTGGGAAATGTGGGTGATCGAAGGGCTGCGTGGCGGGGACGCGCTGTCCGTCGTCCTCAAGGCCCACCACGCGGTGGTCGACGGTGTGGGCGGAGCCAACCTGCTCGCGCAACTGTGCGGCCCCACCCCCGACGGCCCGCCGCCGCCGGAACCGGGCGCCCGCGCCGGCGCGGCGAACCCGCTGCAGATCGCAGCCGGCGGTCTGATCGGGGCGGCGTTGCGGCCGTGGCGCCTGGCCAGGGTGGTGCCTGCCACGGCACTGACGCTGGCACAAACGGTCCTGCGCGCCCGCGGCGGCGGCCACACGATGGCGGCCCCGTTCGCGGCGCCGCCCACGGCGTTCAACGGCCGCTTCACCCGACGCCGCAACATTGCCCTGGCGAGCGTGGACCTCGAGGACGTCAAAACCGTGAAACAGCGGTTCGGGGTGACCGTCAACGACGTGGTGACGACGATGTGCGCGGGGGCGCTGCGGCAGTACCTTCTGGACCGCGACGCCCTGCCGGATATTCCGATGGTCGCCAGCGTGCCGATGTCCGTCCGCGGCAAGTCATCTCGACCGGCCCGCAATCAGATGACCTGGATGCTGTGCCGGCTGGAAACCCACATCGCCGACCCCGCCGAACGCCTCACCCGCATCGCCGGCGGGAACGCCGCGGCCAAGGACCACGCCGCCGCGATGGGACCGACCCTGCTGCAGGACTGGACTCAGGTGGCCGGGCAGACCATGTTCGGCGCCGCGATGAAGCTGCTGCCCCGCATACCGCTGCCCGAGAAGCCGCCGCACAACCTGGTGATGTCGAACGTGGCCGGGCCGCGAGACCAGCTCTACTTCTTGGGTTGCCGGCTCGACGCGATGTACCCGCTCGGTCCGATCATCGCCGGCGCCGGGCTCAACATCACCGTGATGTCGCTGGGCCGCCGTCTCGGCGTCGGCATCATTTCCTGCCCCGACCTCGTGGCCGACCTCTGGGACCTGGCCGACGCATTCCCCGTCGCCCTCAAAGAGCTGATGAATGCGAGCGCGCCGGTCCGCGGCCGAACCTGACCGCCGCCCGTTCAGCGGAACCCCATCTCCCCTCGGCGCCGCGGCATGGCAGGGTGACACCCGTGGCAGACACTTCTCGACAGCCTCTCGCAGAGCAAGACCTGCGTGAAATCGGCACGGAAAAGGGCGCTTTGCGCTACTACGACACTGGGGACAGCGGGGCCCCCGATTCCGCACCGGTGCTGCTGTTCCTGCACGGGTCCGGGCCCGGGGTCACCGGGTGGCGCAACTTCCGCGGGGTGCTGCCGGCCTTCGCCGAGCGATTCCGCTGCCTGATCCTCGAATTCCCCGGGTTCGGGGTCAGCGACGACTTCGGCGGACACCCGATGGTCACCGCGTTCGGCACCGTCGCGCCCTTGCTGGACGCGCTCGGCGTCGCCAAGGTGCACATCGTGGGCAACTCGATGGGCGGCGGTGTGGGCATCAACTTCGCCACCCACAATCCCGAGCGCGTCGGTCGGCTGGTGACCATCGGCGGGATCGGCACCAACATCTTCAGCCCCAGCCCCAGCGAGGGCATCCGGCTGCTGCAGGAATTCGTCGAGGACCCGACGCGCCAGCGCCTGGTCGACTGGCTCAAGTCGATGGTCTACGACCAGGGGCTGGTCACCGAGCAGCTGATCGAGGAGCGCTGGCAGCTGGCCACCGACCCCGACACCCTGGCCGCGGCGCGGCGCATGTACGGCAAGGCGGCGTTCGCCGGGATGAACGCCGCGCTGGCCGCCTCCGACCGGCCGCTGCCGTGGGCGACCATGCACAAGCTCACCGCGCCCACCCTGCTGACCTGGGGACGCGACGACCGGGTGAGCCCGCCCGACATGGCCCTGATCCCGATGCGCACCATTCCCAACGCGGAGCTGCACATCTTCCCGAACTCGGGGCATTGGGCGATGATCGAGGCCAAGGAGGCCTTCGAAAGCACTGTGCTGGCGTTCCTTTCGCGCGGCTAGCGCGGGACCGTCCTCAATCCACGTCTCCCCCGGCGCCCAATGTCGGTGCCGGTGCACCCGCCAGGCCCGCGGTGAGCAAGGCGTGGGCCCCGGGATTGCCATCGAGGACGCGGCTCGTACGCTTGGTGATCCGCCAACGGTTCTCGATGCGCCGCAACTCGAAATGGTTTGCCGTGCAGCGCCATACGCGATAACTCTCGCCGTCACGCACGAGAACCAGCGATTCGCTGACCGCCACCGCCGAATCCCCCGCGACCGTCACGACCGCCGGTCCGACGAAGTGGCAGCAACCACCACCCACCAGCTTCTGATGGGAGGCCGAGCTGACCATGTCGCGCACGTCGGCCCGGCTGTGCATCTGCCAACCCTCGACGTCGTAGCCGCCATCGGTCGCCCAGAGCCGCGCCGCGGCGTCGGCGTCCCCCGCGTCCACCGCCGGACCGTAGGACGCGATCAATCGGGCGATATCGCGTTCGTCCTCGAGTCGGCACAGCCGCGTCAACAGTTCGTCGGCGTCGATCACCGCTGATCTCCTTCCAGTTCACCGAGCGCATCATTTCCGGCCCAGGAGTTCCTGCACGGCTCTGTGCGCGCCCAACACGATCGCGGCGCGGTCCGGCCCGCTACCCCGGTGCACCGCGGCCGCGTTGCCGCCCGCGATGAACACCGGGCCGTTGGCCAGGTTCTCCAACCCCTCGCGGGCCACGTCGGCCGGTTCGGACACCGACAGCCCCGGCACGTCGAAGTTCAGGCCGACCCGGGCCATCGCCGGCGTGCGGGTCACGCCCAGCACCAGTTCCAGCACGTCGACGCCGTGCTCGCGCAGCTCCAGCCACAGGCTCTCGGCGAAGAGGCGGCTGAAGGCCTTCACGCCGGTGTAGACCGATTGGCGCATCGAACCGTGGGTCGCCGCCATCGAGCCGACCACCAAAATGCCGCCCCGGCCGCGGGACCGCATCGGCCGCGCAAAGTGCTGCACGAGTTGCAGCATCCGCGTCACGTTGAGGTCGATCACCCGGCCGAAGTCGCTGAGCTCGGCGTCCAAAAACGGCTCGCTGCAGGTGTTGGCGCCGGCGTTGTAAATCAACAGGCCGACCTCGATGTCCGCGGTCTGCGCGGTGATTCGCGCGACCGCGTCGGGGTCCAGCAGGTCTATGGCCAACGTGCGCACCTGTGCGCCGATCTCGCGGCACTGCCGCGCCGTGTCCTCCAGCGGTCCCGGCTTGCGAGCGATCAGCACCAGATCGAACCCGTCACCGGCCAATTGCTGTGCGAACTCGGCGCCCACCCCTTCCGAGCCGCCGGCGATCACCGCCCACGGCCCGTACTTCGCGATGTCGGTCACGGATCCTCCTATCTCTGGGTGGCGCCCGCGTCGACGGGCAAGGTGATCGCGGTGATGTAGCGCGCCTCATCGGAGGCGAGGAACAGCGCGGCGTTGGCGACGTCGACGGGGTCGATCCACGGCACCGCGAGCATGTTCATCGAACGCGCGGCGTCGGCGAATTCGGCACGCGTGGGCGGGCGGTCCAGGTCCGGGCGAAAGGCGCTGCTGACGACGTCGTTCTGGATCATTGGTGTGTCGACGTTGGTCGGGTTGACGCAGTTGACCCGGACATGGTGCGGCGCAAGCTCGTTCGCCAACGAGCGCATCAAGCCGACCACGCCGTGTTTGGCGGCCGTGTAGTGCGCGACCCCGACCAGGCCGCGCAGCCCGGCGATCGAGCTCGTCAGGATCACCGACCCGGCGCCGCGCGCGATGAGGTGGGGCGCGCCGGCGCTGCAGGTGTGCCAGACCCCGGTGAGGTTGACGTCCAGCATGGTGCGCCACGCGTTTTCGTCCAGCTCGACCGCCATGCCGCGCGACGTGATTCCCGCGGTCGCGCACACCACGTCCAATCCGCCGAACCGTGCGGCGCCGCGGTCGGTGGCGGCCTGCATGCCGGCGAGGTCGCGCACGTCGACGATCTCGGTGTGCACCCGGCCGCCGGCCTCGCGGACCAGCGATGCGGTGGTGTCGAGGTCGTCTGGCGTGCTGTGCGGCACGAGCACCGTGTCGATCGGGCCGCACACGTCCAACGCCACGACGTCGGCGCCCTCCTGGGCGAAGCGCACCGCCTGCGCGCGACCGATCCCCCGCGCGGCGCCGGTGATCAGGGCGACCTTGCCTTCGAGTCGCCCGCCGCGCGCCGCCCTCATGTCGTCTTCTGGGTCAGACCGGCGTCGACGACGAGCTGGGTGCCGGTGATGTAGCGGGCCTCATCCGAGGCCAGGAACAGCACGGCGTTGGCGATGTCGACGGGCTCGACCCACGGCACCGGAAGCAGGTTGCGGGCCCGCAGCACCTCGGCGGCGTCGGCCTCCGTCGGGTTTTCCAGGTCCGGTCGCAGCCGCCGAAAAGTGGCCTCGTTGAGCACCATTGGGGTCGCGACGGGGCCTGGGTGCACGGTGTTGACCCGAATGCCGCGGGGCCCGAGCTCGTTGGCCAGCGTGCGGGCCAACCCCACCACCGCGTGCTTGCTGGCCGTGTAGTGGGCGGTGTTGGGCAGACCGCGAAGGCCGCTGGTGGAGCTGATGATGACGACGGAGCCGCCGTCACTACCGATATGCGGCACCCCGGCCCTGACGGTGTGCCAGACGCCGGTGAGGTTGATGTCCAGTGTGCGCTGCCACACCAGCGGATCCAGTTCCCACGACGGCGCGCCCGGCAGGTGGACGCCGGCGTTGGCGACGATGGTGTCGAGGCGGCCCAGCTCGGCGATGCCGGCATCGATGGCGGCGGTGACGGCCCCGAGGTCGGTGACGTCGGCCAGCCCGGTCACGCAGCGCCGACCGCGATCCGCGACTTTCTCTGCGGTTTCGGCCAACTCGTCCGCCACGGCCGGGGCGTCGAGCGCGATCACGTCGGCGCCCTCGTCGGCGAACCGCTGGCAATGCACCCGGCCGGTTCCCTTGGCGGCGCCGGTGACGACGACGACCGTGTCCCGTAGACCCGTCATCGTTCGATGAGATCGAAGCCGCGGTAGCCGGCGTCGGCGACCTCGGCGCAGATGTCGTTATAGGTCGCGAAGCCCCCGACGAACAGCATGAAACCCCGGGGCTTTCCCGGCACGTTCGCGCCCATGTACCACGAGTTCGCCTTGGTGAACAGCGTCGTCTCGGCCCGACGGGCGCATTCGGCGCCCCAGCCGTCCACGCTGTCGACGCCTGCTTCGATCGCGGCGTAGCCGTGCTCGTCGAGGAACGCGATGGCGTCGGCGATCCAGTTCACCTGGGCTTCGGCGTGCAGCACCATGTTCGCCAGCACGGCGGGCGCTCCTGGGCCCGAGATCAGGAACAGGTTGGGGAAGCCGTCGACGCCCAGCCCCAAGTAGGTGCGGGGTCCGTGCGCCCAGTCGTCGCGCAGGGCGGTGCCGCGGCGCCCGACGATATCGATCCGGCCCAGCGCCCCGGTCATCGCGTCGAAACCCGTTGCCAGCACGATCATGTCGACGTCGTAGTGGGTCCCGGTCGTGTTGATGCCGGTGGTGTCGACGGATTCGATGGGCGTGGCGCGGACGCTGATCAGCGACACGTTCGGGCGGTTGAAGGTCTGAAAATAATTGCTGTCGGTGCAGATTCGCTTGGTGCCGATGGGATGGTCGTTGGGGATCAGGAGGTCGGCGACGGCCGGATCGTCGATGACGGCCCGGACCTTCTCCTCGTAGAATCGGCGGGCCTCTTCGTTGGCCTCCAGATCGGTCATCTGGTCCGGGAAGGTCTTCGAGAACAGCACACCGCCGAGCTGCCAACGCTTTTCGAAGGCCGCTCGGCGCTCCTCGGGCGTGAACTGCATCGTGGGCTTCGGCGCGGTGATGTGGGGTGAGCCGCCGCCGCTGCGCCACGACAGCGCGCGTCGCTGGGCATATTCCGCCTTGATTTCGTCGAGCTCTTCGGCCGACAGCGGCCTGTTGCCCGCCGGCACGCTGTAGTTGGGTGTGCGCTGAAAGACGTAGAGGTGTGCGGCCCGCTCGGCGATGATCGGAATCGATTGAATGCCGGAGGATCCGGTGCCGATCACGGCCACCCGCTTGGCCGTGAAGTCGACGGGGTCCTGCGGCCATTGCGCGGTGTGGTAGATCTCGCCGGCGAAGGTGTCCAGGCCGTCGAAGTCCGGGGTCAGCGCGGCCGACAACGGACCGGTAGCCATGAGACAGAACCGCGCCGAGATCGTCTGGCCGGCATCGGTGGTGATCGTCCAGCGCAGCGTCGTCTCGTCGAGCGTCGCGGAGACCACGCGGGTGCGCAGCGCGATGTCGCGGCGCAGGTCGAGTTTGTCGGCGACCCAGTTCAGGTACGCCAGGATCTCGGCCTGTGTGGCGTAGCGTTCGGTCCAGTTCCATTCCTGCTGCAGTTCGTCGGAGAACGAGTAGCAGTAGTCGACGCTCTCGACGTCGCAGCGCGCGCCGGGATACCGGTTGTAGTACCAGGTCCCGCCGATCTCGGGCGCGGCTTCCAGGACTCGCACCGAAAGCCCCTGGCCGCGCAGCTTGTGCAGGGCGTACAGGCCGGCGAACCCCGCGCCGACCACGACCACATCGAGAGCCTGTTCGCCGGGATCGTTCACAACCAGTCACGGTAAGGCCTGCGGGATCGCGCACCGCTCCCCCTCCCGGTCACCGGACGCCGGGGGCGCATCTTCCCGGCCACCGGGCAGCTGGGTTCGCCCTGCCGTCTGGATCGCTCACGATCGGCGGATGCCGCAAGTCGCGCGCGTCGACGTCGAGCTGGACGGTCGACGCCATCATTTGTGCTGGCCCCACGGGCAGACGCTGGTCGAGACATTGCTCGAGGCGGGCATCGCCGTGCCCCACTCGTGCCGGGAGGGCCGCTGCGGCTCGTGCGTGGCGACCGTGGTCGCGGGCGAGGTCGACATGGTTCCGTGCGACGTGTTGGACGCCGACGATCTCGAGGAGGGCCTGATTCTGGCCTGCCAGGCGCGGCCCGCGGGCACCGATGTTCATGTCGAATTTTGACCGCGTTGTGTCCGCTCATCGGGATTTACTTTGGGACGGGTCGGGACTGCGGTAGACCATTACTAAGCACCCACACGTAAGGACAACGATATGAGCGACCGGGTACTGGACCGGGTAGTGGCCATGGCCGATCAGCTGCGCGAACAGGCCGCGGAGGCCGAGCAACTCGGCCGGCTCACCGACGACACCGTCAAGCTGATGAAGGGCGCCGGGCTGATCCGGCTGCTGCAGACCAAGCAGTATCAGGGCTTCGAGGTCCACCCCCGCGAGTTCGCCGAGACGACGATGGCCACCGCGGCGCTCGATCCCGCGGCGGGCTGGATCGTCGGCGTGGTGGGCGTGCACCCCTACCAGCTCGCCTACGCCGACCCGAAGGTGGCCGCCGAGATCTGGGCCGACGACGTCGACACCTGGATGGCGTCGCCCTACGCGCCGCAGGGCGTGGCCAAACCGGTCGACGGCGGCTACCTGTTCAACGGGCGCTGGCAGTTCAGTTCGGGCACCGACCATTGCGACTGGATCATCCTGGGCGCCATGCTCGGCGACGAGAAGGGCATCCCGTTGATGCCGCCGCAAATGCTGCACATGATCCTGCCGCGCAAGGACTACGAGATCGTCGAGGACTCGTGGAATGTGGTGGGGCTGCGCGGAACCGGCTCCAAGGACGTCATCGTCAAAGACGCGTTCGTCCCGACCTACCGGACCATGGACGCGGCGAAGGTGATGGACGGCACCGCCCAGCGCGAGGCCGGCATGACCGAGCCGCTGTACCTGATGCCGTGGTCGACGATGTTCCCGCTCGGCATTTCGGCGGCCACCATCGGCATCGCCGAGGGGGCGCTGGCCGCGCACCTCGATTACCAGCGCGGCCGGGTGGGCGCCACCGGGACCGCGATCAAGGACGACCCCTACGTGATGCACGCGATCGGCGAGGCTGCCGCCGACATCAACGCCGCCCGCCAGGAGCTGCTGGCCAACGCCGACCGCATCTACGACATGGTCGCCGCGGGCAAGGAGGTGTCGTTCGCCGACCGCGCGGCCGGGCGCCGCACGCAGGTTCGCGCGGTGTGGCGCGCGGTCTCCGCCGTCGACGAGATCTTCGCCCGCTCCGGCGGCAACGCGGCCCGGATGGACAAACCGCTGCAACGGTATTGGCGTGACGTGCACGTCGGCCAGATGCACGCCATCCATGTGCCGGGCACCACGTACCACGCGGCGGCGCTGAGTTCGATCGGCATCGACCCGCCCGAAGGCCCGCTGCGGGCCTTGATCTGAGGGGTTTTCAATGTCTGACCTGAAAAGCCTTGGCTACATCACGGTTTCGACCTCAGACATCGAGCGTTGGCGCCATTTCGCGTTCGGTGTGCTGGGATTCGCCGAAGGGAAAGGACCCCAAAACGGCGATGCGTCCGCGCTGTACTTGCGGATGGACGAACGCGCGGCCCGGATCATCGTCGTCCCCGGCGAGGTTGACCGGGTGATCACGGTCGGCTGGGAAGTGCGTGACCACCAGGCGCTGCAACGGGTCAAGGCCGCCCTGGACGGCGCCGGTGTCGGTTTCAAGGAACTGTCCGTCCAGGAGGCCGACGCCCGCCGCGTCGAAGAGGTGATCACCTTCGAGGATCCGGCCGGCACCACGCTGGAGGTGTTCCACAGCGCGGTGCTCGACCACAGCCCGGTGATCACCCCGTTCGGCGCGAAGTTCGTGACGGGCGACCAGGGTCTGGGCCACGTCGTCGTGCCGGCGACCGATTTCAACGGCGTCGTCGACTTCTACACCGAGGTGCTCGGTTTCCGGTCTCGTGGCGCGTTCCGGGTGCCGCTGCCCGCCGAGTTCGGACCGATCCGGGTGCGGTTCCTCGGCATCAACGCGCGCCATCACAGCCTGGCGATCTGCCCCGCCGCCCAGCAGCGCGACCCCGGGCTGGTGCACGTCATGGTGGAGGTGGACACCCTCGACGCCGTCGGCCAGGCGCTCGACCGCGTCAACGCCGATGGCTTCACCGTCGCGTCCACGCTGGGCCGGCACACCAACGACAAGATGGTGTCCTTCTACGTCCGCGCGCCCGGCGACTGGGACATCGAATTCGGCACCGACGGGATGCGGGTCGACGAAACGTATTACACCGCAGAGGAAATCACCGCCGACAGCTATTGGGGCCACGAGTGGATTCCGGAACCACCCGCGGCCATGCGCATGTGATCGCCGAATCTGACGTGACGCCGGTGGCGGCGTCGTCGATCACGTCGTGGGACGCCGAGGCCGACGTCGTCATCGCCGGCTATGGGATCGCGGGCGCCGCGGCGGCGGTGGAAGCCGCCCGATCCGGCGCCGACGTCCTGGTGCTCGAGCGCACCGGATCCTGGGGCGGCGCGGCATCGATGGCGGGCGGATTCATCTACCTCGGGGGCGGCACGCCGCTGCAAAAGGCTTGCGGCTTCAGCGATTCGGTCGACAACATGGCGGCGTTCCTCAACGTCGCGATGGGCCCCGGCGCCGACGAGGCCAGGATCGCCGACTATTGCGCCGGCAGCGTCGCCCACTTCGACTGGCTGGTGGGCTGCGGCGTCCCGTTCAAGGCGGAGTTCTTCTCCGAGCCGGGCTGGGAGCCCATGGGCGACCAGGGGTTGATGTACAGCGGCGGCGAAAACTCCTATCCGTTCAACACGATCGCCTCCCCCGCCCCGCGCGGGCACGTCCCGCAGATGCAGAACAAGAAGCAGGGCGAAGCGAGTGCGGGCTACATGCTGATGAAGCCCCTCGTCGAAACGGCCACCGCCGCCGGGGCGCGGGCCCTCTACGACGTGCGGGTGCAGCGGCTGATCACCGAATCCGACGGCCGGGTGGTGGGCATCTGCGCCCGCCAGTACGGCAACGACATGACGATCCGGGCGCGCCGCGGGGTCGTGCTGGCCACCGGCAGTTTCGCCTACAACGACGCGATGGTGGCGCGCTACGCGCCGCGCATCGCGGGGCGGCCGGCCGCGTCGATCGAGCAGCACGACGGGCAGGCGATCCGGATGGCGCAGGCGCTGGGCGCCGACCTGGCGCACATGGACGCCACCGAGGTCGCGATCTTCGTCGACCCCCAGCAGCTGGTGCGCGGCATCCTGGTCAACGGGCGCGGTCAGCGCTACGTCGCCGAGGACACCTATCCGGGCCGGATCGGCCAGCTCACGCTGTACCAGCAGGACAACGTCGCGTACCTGATCATCGACGGTGACGCACAGGAGGAGGCGGAGGCCTCGTGGTCGCCGAAGCTGATGCTTCGCCCGGCGACCTGGGTGGCCGACACCGTCGCGGACCTCGAGCGCGACATGGGCCTGCCGCCCGGTTCGCTGCAGGCCACCGTGGCGGCCTACAACGCGGGCGCCGCGCGCGGCGAGGATCCGCTGCTGCACAAGAAATCCGAGTGGATCAAGCCGATCGGATCGCCGGTCGGCGCGATCGACCTGCGGGAAAGCACCGGCGGCTTCACCCTGGGCGGGCTGGCGACCACGCTGGCCGCCGAGGTGCTGCACGTCAGCGGCGCGCCCATACCCGGGCTGTTCGCCGCCGGCCGGTGCACCGCCGGCCTGGCCGCGTGGGGCTACGCCAGCGGCGTCTCGCTCGGTGACGGCAGTTTCTACGGCCGCCGCGCCGGGCGCTCGGCCGCCAAGGCCTGAATTACTCCCGCGAGCAGACACAAAAGCACCCGCACGCCCGGCGTGTCGGGGGCTTTTGCGTCTGTTCGGCGAGATTCGCGACACGTGCCCTGAGCGTTGTGACAGCGACCACAAGGGTATGGTAGAACTATATTCCTAATAGGAATATGCCAGCCAGGAGGACATATGGCCGCGCCCGTCGAAACCCCCACCGCGGTGATCGACCGCATCTCGCTGGTCCTCGATGCGTTCGACGGCCCGGGGCGGCTGACGCTGGCGCAGATTGTGCGGCGCACCGGCTTGCCGCGCTCGTCGGCGCACCGGATGCTCGAGCGATTGGTTCAGCTCCGGTGGCTGCGCCGCAGCGGCCGTGACTACGAGCTCGGCATGCGGCTCGTTGAGCTCGGCTCGCTGGCCGTGCACCAGGATCGTCTGGTGCGCGCGGCAACCCCGCTGTTGGCGGAATTGCACCGGGCCACCGGGCTCGTCGTTCACCTGGCGGTGCTGGACGGCTCCGACGTCGTCTACCTCGACAAGGTCGGCGACCGCATGATCGGCGCAATCCCCACCCGGGTCGGAGGCCGTCAACCGGCCCACTGCACCGCCGTCGGCAAGGCGATCTTGGCCTATCGCGACGAGCAGACCGACATCGATCTGGGGACTCGCCTGACTCGATACTCGATTTCCCGCCCTTCGCAACTGGCAGCGGAACTGGCCAAGGTCAGGGCGCACGGCGTCGCCTTCGAACGCGAGGAATCCCTGCTCGGGTTCGGTTGTGTCGCAGCCCCTATCGGCGGACCCGGTGAGGCCCAGGACGTCATGGCCGCCGTGTCGGTGTGCGGTCCGTTGAATCGCGTGACGCTCGACCAGCGGCTTGCCGCTCCGGTGCGAATGACCGCGATGGGCATCTGGCGCAACGTGGAGGGCGGCCCGCAGCGGGTTGCTCCGACGCTGCAACCACTGCGGCCGTTGCTGCCCATGCGGCCGCAGCATCCGGTGCCCACGCAGCGACCCGCCCTGCAATACGCGTGAGTCTCGACCCCCAGATCGCTGCGATCATCGAGCAATTGGATAGTGGGTTTCCACCCGTTCACGAGATGAGCGGCGCCGAGGCCCGAGCGCTCATCCGGTCCAGGGTGGTGCCGGCGGCGCAACCCGAACCCGTCGCCGAGGTCGCCGATCGCCTCATCGAGGGTCAGGGCGGCCCGATCCCCGTCCGGGTCTACCGGCCCGAAGCGGACGGACCACTCCCCCTCGTCGTGTATGCCCACGGCGGCGGGTTCGTGTTCTGCGACCTGGACAGTCACGACGGCCTGTGCCGCAGTCTCGCCAACCTTGTTCCCGCCGTTGTTGTTTCGGTCGACTATCGGTTGGCGCCGGAGAACTCCTGGCCGGCGGCCGCCGAAGACGTGTACACCGCGACGTGCTGGGCCCACGACAATGCCGCCTCGCTCGGGGCCGACCCCGGACGCCTGGTCGTGGGCGGCGACAGCGCCGGCGGCAATCTGGCCGCGGTGACCGCGATCATGTCTCGCGACCGTGGCGGCCCGGCTCCGGCAGCGCAGCTGCTGCTGTACCCGGTGATCGCGGCTGATTTCGGCGCGGAGTCCTACCGGCTGTTCGGCCGGGGCTACTACAACCCCGAGCCGGCGCTGCGGTGGTACTGGGACTGTTATGTGCCATCGTGCGACGACCGTGCGCACCCTTATGCCACGCCGCTGAACGCCGACCTGCGTGGGCTGCCGCCCGCCGTGGTGGTGATTGCCGGCCACGATCCGCTGCGCGACGAGGGATTGGCCTTCGCCGCCGCGCTCGAAACGGCCGGCGTGCCCACGGTGGGATTGCGTTACGAGGGCGGGATCCATGGGTTTATGACGATGCCGATGCTCGACATCGCGCACCGGGCGCGCACCGAGGCGACCGCCGCCCTAACCGATCTGTTGCGCCGGTAGTTCGTTGGCGGGCAACGCCTCCGCCGCACCGTAGCGTTGCCGCGGATCGAGCACGCAATGGGTCCGCCCGAACACGGTGACCATGCACTTGTTGTTGTGAGTGCACCGGCTGCGTGTGGCCGGATCGGCGATCATGGCGGAGACCAGGCCGGGTTCGCGGAGCAGCGCCCGCCCCATCGCCACGAAATCGAAGCCTTCGCGCATCCCGGTCTCGACGTGCTCGCGATTGGTGATGCCCCCCAGCAGGATCAGCTTGGTGTTGCGCATGACCGGGACGAACTGGCGGGCATTCTCCAGCATGTAGAGGTCGCGGTAGGGGTAGTCGCCCATCGCCCATTTTCCGATGAAGCGGATCCCGGTGCGCATCGGCTGCGGCATGACCCGGGCGAATTCCCTGACCGGGACGTCGCCGCGAAATAGGTACATGGGCTTGAAAACCGAAGAGCCCTGGGTCAATTCGATCGCATCCAGCACGGCGTCGGCATCGAGCAGCGCCGCGGTGCGCAACGCTTCGTCGACCCAGATGCTGCCGGGTACGCCGTCGTCCATGTCAAGCTTGGCCGTCACGGCGATGCGGTCACCGATCTCGTCGCGCACCCGCCGGGCGATCTGGCGGCAGAACCGTGACCGGTTGTCGATGTCGCCGCCGTATTCATCCTTGCGCCGGTTGATCAACGGACTCAAAAACGAGCTCGGCAGGTACAGATGGCCGAAATGCAGTTCCACGGCGTCGAAACCCGCGTCGGCCGCCACCCGGGCGGCGGCGCCGAACTGGTCGATCACCCGCGCGATTTCCGCGCGGGTGATCTCGCGGCAATAACCCATCGACGCGGGGTTGATGAACCTGCTCGGCGCCATGGGCGTGACGCCGGTCAGCTTCTTCTGCGCCACCACACCGGCATGACCCAGCTGGGCCGAGATCGCGGCCCCGTCGTGGTGGACCGCGTCGGTCAGCTTCCGCAGACCCGGGAGGGCAGCCGCGCTCATCACGATCTGTCCGGGTGCGCTGGCACCCTCGGGGGCCACACAGCAATACGCGGCGGTCGTCATGCCGACGCCGCCGCGCGCGAAGGCGCGGTGGAAGTCGATCAGATCATCGGTAACCAGGCCCCGCGGCGATCGGCCTTCGGACGTCGCAGCCTTGATCACCCTGTTGCGCAGCGTCACCGGCCCGAGGACGGCGGGGGCGAAGGGGTCGGGCTGCGCGGCGTTCATCCGGCCACCCTTACCTCGCACCCGGAGACGGTCAACGGGAGCTTCCCGGTGGTCGGGAGCCCGCCACGCCGCCGCGCGCCGATGCCCTACGGTCGGCTGATGGCCGACGGTGAAGTCTTCGTGATCGACCGCGTGGTGACCCGGCCCGGATGTGCGCGGCAATTCATCGACACCTACCTGAACGAATACGCGCCCGGTGCGCGCGAACGGGGCATGACGTTGCGCGACATCCTGGTGAGCCCACCCATCTGGCTCGCCGACGACGCCAACGTCATCACCGCGACCTGGACGCTACCCAGCGCGCGGGCGTGGTGGGAAATGACCTGGAAAGGCCGACCGGATCCGACGCTGGGCGAATGGTGGTCGCGGATCGGCGAATTGGTGTCGGAGCGGTCCCGGTCCTTCGCCGCGACCGCCGACGACGTCGACGGGCTCTGCGATGTATAGCGTCACCCGGCTGATCGATGTCGCCGAGCCCGACCGCGACCGGATTCTCGACGAGTTGCGCGGGGCTATCGGTGCCGAGGCGCCACTGCGCTCGGTCGTGCAACCGACGCTGCCCGGATCGCGCAACGGGGGCGACGTCCTGGTGCATCTGAGGTTCGCCACCCAGGACCAATGTGACCGCGCGACAAATGATCTCGCCGCCATACTGGCTGACCCCTCGGTCGGCCGGGTCAACGGCGCCGGCTACGCGGGCACGCCCGTTCGCTGCGGCGAGAAGCCCGGCACGGTCTACCGGACGCTGCTGCTGCGCGTGCAGCCGGACACACCCGAAGCCACCATCGCCCGGTTCGAGCGCGAACTGTCGTCGATGCCGCGGTATCTACCGACGATCCGTGCCTGGCAGCTCAGCCGGGTGACCGCGGCGGTCGGAACCTCCTCGTGGACACACGTATTCGAGCAGGAGTTCGCCGATGTCGAGGCGCTGATGGGGCCCTACCTGATGCACCCGATCCACTGGGCGGTGGTGGACCGCTGGTTCGACCCGGAGACCACCGACGTGATCATCCGTGATCGCGTCTGCCACAGCTTTTGCGCCATCGCCGACCCGGTTCTGATCTAGACACCCGCGGGCAGAATATTCGGGTTGGCGGTCGTCGGCGGCTCTAACGGGGGCAGCACTTCGGTGCCGTCCAGGCTGTGCACCGGCAGTTGCTGCGACCACGGGTAATGCAGGCTGAATGCGACCAGCCCCGTGCGCTCCGCGGCGGGCAAATGACACATGGCCAGCACGGTCTCGGCCAAATACTCCACCGGTTCGGTCGGGAAGGAATCCGGAATCAGTTGCGCGGCACCGGGTGTGCGGACCGCCGTCGACGGGCCGACGCAATTCACGGCGATGTTGGCGTCGAGCAGCTCGGCGGCCACGCCCTGGGTGAACCGGTGCAGAGCGGCTTTCAGGGATGCGTAGATCACGTCGCCGGAGGTCTTGTTGTATTCCCGGTACGGCCGGACCGGGGCCAGGCCCGTGACGGAGCCGATGTTGACGATCCAGCCGGACCCCTGGTGACGCATGTGCGGCACAGCCGCTTTCGTCAGCACGAACGGAACGCGAAGGTAGTGTTCCACCGTACGGTCGAACGTTTCCACACTCATGTCCTCGACCAACGCGTAGTCGGCGAAACCGGCATTGTTGACCAGGATGTCGATGCGGCCCGTGCGGTCGAGGACGGCCTCGACCAAACCGTCGCGCTGCGCGGCGTCCTCCAGCTCGCACGCGACGCCGAACGCCGAGCCGCCGGCGGCCTCGATCGCCTTCACCGTCTCCCCGATGGTGCCGGGCAGGGCGGTGGTCGTTCCGGCTCGCGTCGACACCGAAGACGTGTGCGATCGCGCGGTCACCACCACGGTGGCGCCCTCGGCGGCCAGTCGCTGCGCGATGGCACGGCCGATGCCGCGGCTGCTACCGGTGACCAAAGCCGTTTTGCCGGAAAGCAGACCGTCGCTCATCGAAGCTCGAGGTCCTCTTCGACCGGCGCGCGGTGATCGCGCCAGAAGTCGACGAGGCGGTACGGGAAGGCGATCACAATGCGGCCCCCCGAGCGGTAGTAGGTGTGGGCCGACGGTGTGTGCCGCCACACGGTGCCGGCCATGGTCGCATCGATGCGGTCGACGTATTCTTCATACGCGCGCTGCGTCACCTCCAGGGAGGAGGCGTCGCGCAGCGCCATCAGCTGCAGGCATTCCATCACGTAGTGCACCATCACCTCGACACCGAAGTTGTGCCCGGCGCCGTGTCCCGGGCTGTAGTTGGGGGCCGAGGAAATGAACAGGTTCGGGAATCCCGGCACCATCCCGCCACGGTAGGCCCGGGGCGCGTCGCCCCACTCGTCGGTCAGCTTTTTGCCGTCACGGCCCCGAATATCCACCGTGGAAAGGAAATCCAGGTAGTAGCCGGTTGCGTAGACGATGACGTCGAGGTCGATTTGCCTGCCGTCGGCAGTCACGATTCCCGCCTCGTTGACCCGCGCCGGCTCACTGGCCTCGACGTCGACGTGCTCGCGGGCCAGCGCCGCGTAGTAGCCGCCGGGATCGCGGATGATCCGCTTGCCGTAGGGGGCGAAGTCGGGCGTGACCTTGCGGGCGAGCTCGCTGCCCGCACCGAATACGCGGTCGATGTAATCGAGGCACATCTGCAACAACACGTCGTTGGCCGGCGAGATCGACAGATGCTCGGCCGCCCACTCCTCGTCGTGCAGGATCACCGGATAGTTGTTGTCCGATGTCCCCCAATACGATTTGAGCCGAATCCAGTTGGCGTAGTACGGCAGTCGAGTGCCCAGCCACCGCCGGTAGGCGGGAACATCGTCGGATGCTCGCCGTCGCGGCGCGACCCAGTGCGGCTGGCGTTGGAATACCGTCATGTGTGCGACCTGGTCGACACAGGCGTCGACGATCTGGACCGCGGTGCAGCCGGCGCCGATGATCGCGACCCTCTTTCCCGTGAGATCCAGCTCGGGGTCCCATTGGGCGGAGTGGATGGAGATTCCCGAGAACGTTTCGCGGCCAGGCAGATCCGGCCACCGCGGCCGGTTGAGATACCCGGCGGCCGGGATCACCACATTCGCGTAACTGACGTCGCGGGTTCCATCCGGGCCGACCGAATGGATCTGCCACTGCTGGCGCCGCTCCTCCCACCACAACGCTTCGACCGTCGTACCGAACCGGGTGCGCGTGCGGAGGTCGTTCTTGTTGGCCACCGACACCAGGTAGGCCTGATATTCGGCACCCTGCGGGTAGTAGCTCGACCAGTCGCCGTTGATGTCGCGCGACAGCGAGTAGTACGCCGAGGGCGTGTCTACCCCGATTCCGGGATAGGTGGTGGTGTACCAGGTGCCGCCGACCTCGTCGTTGCGCTCGATGATCTGATAATCGATACCGGCGTCCGCGCACGCGAGAGCGGCGGTGATGCCGGCGATGCCCGCGCCGATGATGACAACCCGGAAGCCCGCGGGAAGCTTTGCGGTGCGCGGCAGCACCGGTTGTGACGGCTGAAACCCGCCCTGCTCGAGGAGCAGCCCGAGGTACTCGGGGGCGATCTCTGCCCCGAGAGCGATGGGGGCGATGCGGGCGAAGAGGTCGAGGTCGTCCGCGGGGAGCGCGTCCGCGCGGCGCGGCTCCCGCAGTGCCGTGACGATCTCGTCGATGAGCGCGGCGGCCGTCTCCGGGTCGGTGACGCCGGCCTGCTCGGGCGGGTCGGGCACATGGGTGATTTTCGGTGCGAATCGTTCGGCGACGGTGGGATCCCCGGTCAGCTGCGCCAGCACGGCGACGAGGACCCCGGGATCCGCCTGACGCAGGTTGGCCCGCAGTTCGTCGACGTCGTCGGGACCCGGGCCCGCCCACCCGGCGCTTTCGGTCGTGAAAGGGACACCAGTGCTCATGCCGATGAGTATCGGCGTGGTCCACTGCGCTTGGCGGACCCCTGCCTACTCAGCGGGACACGGACGGCCCGCCCGCGGGCGTCGGCGCTTACCGTGACCGGCATGCAGTCCGATGACCTCGACGCCATGATCGAACGGGCACGTAGCCATGGACTCGGCGACATCCCCCGGCGTTCGGCCCGCCGGCACCCACACAAGGTCGCGATCATCGACGGTGACGTCGTACTGACATTTGCCGAATTCGACCACCTGGTGGACCGGACCGCGGCAGCCTTGCACGACAGCGGGTTTGGGCCCGGCAGCCGATTAGGGCTCTTGTCACGCAACTGCTGGCAGTACGCCGTGCTGGCATTCGCGACGGCGCGTGCGGGAGTGGTCCTGGTCCCGATCAACTTCATGCTGACCGCCGAGGAGATCGCCTACATCCTCGGCCACAGTCAGGTCGGTGGCCTGGTCGTCGAAGCGGATCTGACACCGACCGCCGAGGAGGCGATTCGGCTCGGTGGGGCGGTCAGGGCCAAGGTCGCCCTGGTGCCGAGGGGACACCAGGGCGTGCCCGGTTGGGCGGATTTCAGCCGGTGGCTGGCCACCGAGACAGCGGCCCCGAGCCCGCACATCGACGACGACCAACCCGTGCGGCTGATGTACACCAGCGGAACCGAATCCCGGCCCAAGGCCGCCATTCACACCAGCCGCAGCCTGATGTGGCAGTACGTCAGCACGATCGTCGCGGGCGAGATGTCGCACGACGACGTCGAGATCCACTCGCTGCCGCTGTACCACTGCGCGCAGCTGGACAACTTTTTGGCCACCGACGTCTACCTCGGCGCCACCAGCATCATCCTGCCGCGGCCCGAGCCCGACGCGGTGTTGCGCACCATCGAGCGCTACCGCGTCACCAACTATTTCGCTCCCCCGACGGTGTGGATCTCGCTGCTGCGCTCACCGGTGTTCGACGAGGTCGACCTGTCCAGCCTGCGCAAGGGCTATTACGGGGCCTCGGCCATGCCGGCGGAAATCCTGCGCGAGATCCGCGAGCGGCTGCCCAACCTACGACTGTGGAACTTCTACGGCCAGACCGAGATGGCGCCGCTGGCCTGCGCCCTGGGACCCGACGAGCAGGACGCGCACGCCGGCTCGGCCGGCCGGCCGGTGCTCAACGTGGACACCGCCATCCTCGGCGACGACGACAACCCGGTCGCCGCCGGCGTGGTCGGCGAGATCGCCCACCGCAGCCCACATTTGACTCCCGGCTACCTCAACGACCCGGAACGCACCGCGGCGGCATTCAAGGGCGGCTGGTTCCACTCCGGCGACCTCGGCTACTTCGACGAACACGGACTGCTGCACGTCGTCGACCGCAAGAAGGACATGATCAAGACCGGTGGCGAAAACGTGGCCAGCCGGGAGGTCGAGGAAATCCTCTACCGGCACCACGGTGTTCAAGAAGTCGCCGTGTTCGGCCTGCCCCACCCGGTGTGGGTGGAGGCGGTGGTGGCCGCCATCGTCCCCCGCGACGGCGCCGTTCTCACCGAGGAAGACCTGTTCTCTCACTGCCGGACGCACCTGGCCGGGTTCAAGACGCCCAAACGGGTCTTCTTTGTGGACGCGCTGCCGAAGAACCCCAGCGGAAAAGTGCTCAAACGCGTGCTGCGCGACCGCTTCAGCCTCGAGCAGCTCGCCCTCAGTTGATCGCGAATCGCCCTCTGCCCGAACAGTGTTCGGCACCGCGAACGCGGCCGCGCCGGTGCCGTCGAGTCGCTGCCGGCCGAGTCACTACAGTTGCCCACATGAGCTCACCTCCGCCCCGTTTGGTGCCGCCCGCCACGGTCGACGCCGCGGCGACCGAGGAGTTGCGCAACGAGGTCCGCGATTTCCTCGCCGACGAACTGGCCGCGGGCGCGTTCACCCCGTCGGTCGACGCCTGGCTGACGGGCTGGGACGAAACTTTCACCGCCGCCCTCGCGGCCCGCGGGTGGCTGGGCATGACCGTGCCGACCGAATACGGCGGGCACGGGCGCTCATTCCTGGAACGGTTCGTCGTCACCGAGGAACTCCTGGCCGCCGGCGCACCCGTGGCCGCGCACTGGATCGCCGATCGCCAGATCGTGCCCTCGCTACTCAAATACGGTACAGAGCACCAGAAGTCGGAGTTCCTGCCCCGGATCGTGCGCGGCGAATGCTTTTTCGGCATCGGGATGAGCGAGCCGGACTCCGGTTCCGATCTGGCCAGCGTGCACACCCGCGCCGCCCGCGTCGACGGCGGCTGGTCGCTCACCGGCACCAAAGTGTGGACGTCGGGCGCCCACCTCGCGCACGCGTTCATCGCGCTCGCACGCACCGCACCGGTGGACCCGGCGAACCGGCACGCCGGGCTGAGCCAGTTCATCGTCGACCTGCGGGGCCCCGGCGTCGAGATCCGGCCGATCGTGTCGATGAACGGCGCCCACCATTTCAACGAGGTGATCCTGGAATCGGCCTTCGTCCCCGACACCATGGTCTTCGGTGAGATCGGCAACGGCTGGCAACAGGTGACCTCCGAGCTCGCCTTCGAACGCAGCGGGCCCGAGCGGTTCCTGTCGACGTTCGTGTTGTTGGAGTCCTGCGCCGACCGCATGGCGTCAAACGCCATCCCGCGCGACCCCGATCTGGGGCGCCTGGTGGCGCGCATCGCCGGCCTACATCAGATGTCCACCGCGGTGGCGGGCGCACTGGAACGGCACGAACCCGCGGACCTGCCCGCCGCGGTCGTCAAGCTGCTGGGCACCACCACCGAAGGCGACATCGCGGAATTCGCCGATCTGCAGGAGGCCCCCGACTCGGCCTTCTCGGACCTGGTGCGCGCGGCCGTCGATCAGCGGCCCGGCTTCACACTGCGCGGCGGCACCAACGAGGTGTTGCGCGGTGTGCTCGCGCGCGGGTTGGGCATCCGATGAGCGCCGGGCCCCCCGTTGACGGCGCCCTCGTCGAGATGATGGACGCGGTGTTCTCCGATTACCGCGACAAGCACCCGCCCGCGGCGACGGTCGAGCGCGACCCCGCCCTGTGGCGGCACCTCGACGAGCTCGGTCTGGTGCGCTTGACGGGTCCGGAAGAGCGCGGCGGCAGCGGGGCAAGCTGGTATGAAGCGGCCGAACTCCTGGCCGGAGCGGCTCGTCACGGGGTCCGAATCCCGTTGGCCGAACACGATTTATTGGCGTGCTGGCTCCTGGAAACGAGCGAAATGCCCTCGGACGACGCGGTTCGGACCGTGTGCGTGCTCGACAAACAGGGAACCGCAACGGCGGTGCCCTGGGCCACTTCCGCCGACCGGATCGTGGTCGTGTGGCGCGCCGAGGGCGGACACCGGATCGCCGACGTCGCCGCCGAGCAGCTCACGATCACCCCGGGCGCCAACCTGATCGGCGAGCCACGCGACACGGTGACCGTCGAGCCGGCGGGCGTGCAGGGCGTCCCGGTCACCGCGGCTCTGCTCACCCAGCTGCGACTGAAAGCCGCACTGGTGCGATCCATCCAAGTCAGCGCCGCCCTGGATCGGATCCTGCGGTTGTGCGTCGACCACGCGGCCGCGCGGGTCCAGTTCGGTCGCCCCCTGGCCAAGTTCCAGGCCGTACAGAACCTGATCGCCGATATCGCCGCCGAGGCCGCGCTCGCCCGCGCGGCGACCGAGGCCGCGCTGCACGCCGGGGTCATCGGTCAATGGTCGGCGCCTGATCTGGAATTCCTTGTGGCCGTAGCGCGTTCGTGCTCCGGGCACGCCGCCTCAGTGGTGGTGCGCAACGCCCACCAGGTGCACGGTGCCATCGGCACGACCCGCGAGCACCGGTTGCACGAGTTCACCCGCGCGGCGCTCGCGTGGCGCTCGGAGTTCGGCTCGGTGCGGTATTGGGACGAGCGGGTCACCGACGCGGCGATGCACGCGAGCGCTGGAGCCCTGTGGGAGCTGATCACCGGCTGAATTCCAGGCCGTGTTCCACTGACCGGGCATCGTCGGTGTCGCCCGGGCCACCGCGGGGTTGACTGGCGCCATGAGCGACGACATCACGCTGCCGGAACTGCAGGAGTTCATCGGCTCCTTCTGGTACCACTACGACGAGGCCCATTACGACGAGCTGGCCGCCAGCTACGCCGAGGACGTGCGCTACCTGACCCGAAGCGATTCGGGCGCAAGCCCTTTCGAAGAGTTGATGTCACCGGACCTCCACAGCCGCGACGCGGTGATGGAATGGCTGTCCGAGCATCGCAAGCAAAGTCCGTACCCGTTGCGCCACCACGCCACCAACGTGCACCGCACCGGTGTAGACGGGGACGTCACCCGCGCCCGCTTCTACATCTTCGTCAACCAGATCGCCAACTTCGTACCGTTCGCGGTGTCCAGCGGGGTGGTCAACGTCGGCGTCCGGCGCGGCACCAACGGGCTGGAATTCACCGAGATGGACGTGATCCTCGATGCCACCAACTCGGTTCTGCTCTCGGAACTGCACGCCGAAAGTGGCGCCGGCGCATAGTCATGGACGCTCGGGAAGCCTTCGGGGGCGGAGTCGCGGTCATCACCGGCGCCGGGTCCGGTATCGGCGCCGGGCTGGCCCGGCATGCCAGCCGGTTGGGCATGACGGTCGTGCTGGCCGACGTGAACGGGGGCGCCGTGGCGGCGCTGCGCGACAAGCTGTCGGCGGCCGGCGGCGTGGCACACGATGTCGTCTGCGACGTGCGAGACCCCGATGACGTGCAGGACCTCGCCGACCGTGCCTACCGCGACGTCGGGCCGGTGCGCCTGCTGCTGAACAACGCCGGCATCGAACAGTTCGGGTACCTGTGGGACACACCGGTGGCCAACTGGCAACGCATCATGGACATCAACGTCAGCGGCGTTTTCTACGGCGTGCGGGCTTTTCTGCCGAAAATGATGGCCACCGATGCGCAGGCATGGGTGTGGAACATCGCATCGGTGGGCGCGGTGGTGGCGATGCCGTTGCAGGCGCCCTACATCGTGAGCAAGCACGCGGTGCTGTCGCTGACCGAATGTCTGCACCTCGAAGTGCAGGCCACCGGGCACGACGATCACATTCACGTCCAGGCCGTGCTGCCCGGGCCGGTGCGCTCCAACATCTTCGAGACTGCGGGCGGTGTGGACGCGTCCGGCGACGCCGCCGCCGCCGAAACCCACCGCTCGACCATGCTCGGCATCAAGGCAGCGTCCATGGATCCGCTGGAAGCCGCCGAGATGATCTTCCGGCAGTGCGCCGAGGGGCACTTCTACCTGCACACCCATCCCGAGAGCGTCGGCGCGGCGATGACCGAGCGGGCCAATGTGCTTGCCGCGCAACAGCCCCCACGGCTGCGAACCGAGACCCGGTTCGAATCCGCACCGCACTGAGGTGACGCCGACATGACCTCGCACGCACTGGACCCCGACGCGGCCGCCCGGATCGCCTCATTCGGTGAGGTCGCACCGATGCGGCAACGGGGCTTGGCGGCGGTGCGCGCGGGACTCGAATCCGCACCGCTGCCGCCGGACATGCCCGAGATGGCCAGCATCACCGAAGCGCTCGTTCCCGGTGCCGCCGGCGACGTGCCGGTCCGGATTTATTGTCCGATAACGGCTTCCGACGGCCCGGTGTTGGTCTATTTTCACGGCGGCGGACTGGTGATGGGCTCCAACCGCTCGTTCGAGCCACTGGCGCGTGAGCTCGCCGCGGCATCGGCGGCCGCCGTCGTGGCCGTGGACTATCGGCTGGCGCCGGAGTCACCGCCGCCCGCGCAGTTCGACGACGCCTATGCCGCCACTGAATGGGTGTATCGAAACGCCGCCGAGCTCGGCGTCGACGCCGAGCGCCTCGCGGTCATCGGCGACAGTGCCGGTGGCTCGCTCGCGGCGGCGGTCGCGCTGGCCGCGCGCGACCGCCGCGGACCGGCTATCTGCGCCCAGGTGCTGCTGTATCCGGGCTTGGACCGCGACATGTCCGTTCCCTCCATCGCGACGATGCCCGACGCACCGCTGCTCGCCCGCGACGACATCGAGTACATGCACGCGCTGGCCGACGGCGACGCCGGGGCGCCCACGGACCCCTATCTGGTCCCGGCGTACGCGACCGACCTGTCGGGCCTACCGCCGGCGATCGTGGTCACCGGGGGTTGCGACCCGATCCGCGACTGGGGTGAGCGCTACGCGGCCCGGCTGCGCGACGCCGACGTGCAGACCACGGTCACCCGCTATCCCGGGATGTACCACGGCTTTCTGATGCGCTCCGACGCCACCGCGCGGGGCCGGCTGGCCCTCGCGGAGGTCGGGGCGCTGCTGCGGGCCAAGTTCGCCCATCCGCTTCGGTTTGACGTCCCGATCACCGGACAGCCGTCGACCGCATCGCGGTGATGCTGCGCACAATCAACCAACCTTGAACCGACAAAGGAGACCGCTGATGCTCACCGACGAGCGCCGGATGGAGCTTTCCGACGTGTTGCGGCCGGCCGCGCCGCCCCGCGAGATCGACAACGTCTACACCGACGACCAGCGCGAGCGCCTTCTCGACGTGGTGCGCACGGAAGGGCCGTGGAAGCTGATCATCGCGCAGCACTTCGCGTCCGCCGACGAGTTGATGGCGACGATGAGCGGCATGTTCCCCGAGGGGTTCAGTCCGTCGCTGGATTTGTTTTTGACCCCGACGTTCCGCGGCTACCTCGCCAACTACGGCGCCGTGCTCTACCCGCAACTACACGACTGTTTCTATAACGAGCGCTTCCTGCAGATGGCCAAGGAATACTGGAACGCCGAATACGCCAAGCCCCAGTTGATGCTGTTCAACATCAACGGACCCTGCGCCAATCGCGACCCCGGCCACTTGGATTCGCCGAGCTTCCGCGGTGTGCGGCACGAAAACGCCCCGACCTGGTTGACCAGCGTCATGGGCAAATCCGGCCTGTTCCGCGACTATCTGATCAAGATGGCGCAGGTCATCACCTGGTTCTCACTGGATGCCGGCAGCGGCTTCACCTACTGGCCGCACGGACCGCTCAAGGCGCCCCAACGCATCCTGCCCCCGATCAACAACCGCGGCGTGGTGGTGCAAAACGAGATGATGGTGCACCGCGGTGAGGCGAATGGCCCACTGGATCAACAGATTCCGCCTGGACTGGCATTCGACACCGTGTTCGCCGGCGACCCGACGAGCCGCGAGCATTGGCTGCTGAAAAACGGCGAGGACGTGATAGCCCGCCACCACACCGACGAGCTGCGGTTTCTGGTGCACTGGTCGGCCGAAGTGTTCTCCGACTTCGACGAGCTGAAAAAGAACATGGACGGCTCCGACGACCTGACCGTCGACAAGGCCATCGACATCATGGTCGACGACCTCAAGGGCAAGGGCATCGACCTCGACATCCCGGCCGAACCGCTGCACGACCCGGCGTTCATCAGCGCGCTCAACGCCGCCTATGACCTGGGCGGCCCGGCCACCTATCCGGAGGAAGCCCCGATCAGCGCCTTCCAACTGACGTGACCGAAAGGCCTTGCAACATGGATCGTTTCGCCGATCGGCGGGTTATCGTCACCGGTGCCGGCTCCGGCATCGGACAGGCCACCGTGGCCCGCCTGCTCGACGAGGGGGCCACCGTCGTGGCCTACGACGTCTCGGCGGACGGGTTGGCGCGCACGGCGACCGCCGCCGACGAGGCCGGCACCGCCAAGCGACTGACCACCGCGGTGCTCGATATCTCCGTCGAGGACGAGGTCATTGCCGCCGTCGATGCCGCGGTGGCCGACCTGGGCGGCCTCGAGGTGCTCGTCAATGTCGCTGCCGTGCAGACCTGTTCGCACACTCACGAGACCACGCTGGCCGATTGGAACCGGACGCTGGCGGTCAATCTGACCGGCACCTTCCTGATGACGCGCCAGGCGCTGCCGGCGCTGCTCGAATCCGGCCGCGGTGTCGTCGTCAACTTCACCTCGACCGCCGCGTCGTTCGCCCACCCCTACATGGCCGCGTATGCCGCCAGCAAGGGCGGCATCTTGAGTTTCACCCATTCGCTGGCGCTGGAGTACTCCAAGCAGGGGCTGCGCGCGGTGAACATCCAGCCCGGCGGGATCTCAACGGCGCTGGCCAACAGCACGCTCGAGAAGATGCCCGATGGCTATGACCTGGGTCTGTGGGCCAAGCAAACTCCGCTGCTGCACGGTGCGGACAGCGAAATCCTCGGCGACGCAAGCGCGGTCGCCGCGGTGATCGCCATGGTCGCTTCAGACGACGGCGCGTTCGTCACGGGAACGGAGATTCGCGTCGACGGCGGCGCGCACGCCTGACATGGTTACTGATCGATTGCAGGAGCTGTGCGACGAGCGTGACGTGCAACGCGCGCTGAACCTGTTCGCCCGCGCCATGGACGAGCGCGATTGGGCGGCGATGGCCGAGATCCTCGACGAGGACGCGGAGGGCGATCTGGGGACGGGGCGGCGGCAGGGAAGGACGGCGATCATCGACGTGATTCGCGAGTTCCTCGACAAATGCGGTCCCACCCAACACTTCTTGGGCAACGTCATCATCGACGTCACCGGAGATACCGCAGTGAGCCGCGCCTACATCCGTGATGTCCACCTGAACGCAACGGCCGACCCGTCGACCCGGTTCTACACCATCGGCGACTATCACGACACGTGGCGGCGCCGCCGCGACGGATCCTGGTGCTTGACGGAGCGGGTCAAGGCCAACCGCGCGTACGTCGGAGCACTCGATGTCTTCGGTGCGTGACGATCGCTAGCGCACCACCACGGTGCTCGGCATCCGGGGCGAGCCGAGCATGTCCCGGTGCGACGGTGGGCGGCGGCCGCCCTCGTCGGTGATGCCGTAGCCCTGCGCGAGTTCCGCCCCGATCAGCGCCTGCCCGCTCAGCTCCGCCAGTCGCGGATCACCGAACAGCGCATCGAGCACATACCCGGTGAACTCCGGGGTTTCGGCATGCTCGGCCATCGCGGCGAGCCCGGCCGGATCCGAATTGAATGCGGCGCGCATCTTCTCGGTCAGCAGGATGCCCATCCAGATCGACACAGTGGCAACCCCGGTGCCCTGGAAATCCACCGCCATGTCCGCGACCATCTTGTCGACCCCGGCCTTCTGCGCGCCGTAGGCGGGGCCGTGCATGTAGCAAACCGACCCGGGTGACGACGTGAAGGCGATCAGGCCGCGCCCGGCCGCGACCAGCAGTGGCGCGGCGCACCATGACGCCACGTACGACGATCGCAACCCCACATCGAGCACATCGGCCAGGCCGAGCGGCTTCTCCCAGAAGGGTTTTGCGCCGACCAGATCATCGGAGATCGTCGCGGCGTTGTTGACCAGGAGGTCCAGCCGCCCGCTCTCGCGTCGGACGCGGTCGAACAAGCCCTTGACGGCGTCGTCGTCTCCATGATCGATACGGACGGCCACGACACCGGGCGGAGCGTCGCCGATGCTGCGGCTTGTCGCATAGACGCACCAGCCGCGGTTGGCCAGTGCGGCCGCGATGCCGCGACCGGCGCCGCGGCTGGCGCCGGTCACCACCGCCACCCGTCCTTCACCACTCACGGTGGTCAGACTACGTCAGATTAGGCTGTCGACGATCGCCAATTCTCCTGTCGCGACGGCGCGCTGGATCGAGTCCCGCAGTGCGCTACACGCCAGGAACGGCCCGCGGTGATGGCCGGCCAGGCGTTCGGCCTCGCCGCGCTCGATGCAGCGCTTGGCGGCATTGGCGTTCCACTGCACACTCGTCTGGTTCCAGCTGCTCTTGCGCGCCAGCACCCGGGCACCGCATTCGCGGCACGTGATCGGGGCCATCGGCATCTCGTCGAGCCGATTATCCTCGCGCACAGACGCTTTCATCATCATCAGGCATTGGCCGCCAAGTTGGCCTCGACCTCTATCATCCACGCCTCGTAGGGCCGGGTGGTGTCGAGCTCGAATTCGAAGCGGTCCACCATGTCCGGTTGCACGTCGGCGGCGTCGACGTAGAACTGCTGATACCAGCGGCGCAGCTGATAGACCGGCCCGTCCTCCTCGACCAGGAGCGGGTTGTCGATGCGCGCCTTGTGCCGCCAGATCTCGACGTCCTGCTCGAAACCGAGCTTGACGTAGTCGCCGAGGGTGATCGCGGTCTCCATCGCCTGGTCGTCGGGCATCACCTCCGACTTTTTCACGATGATGCCGTATTGCAGCACAAAGGAATTCGCGTCGATCGGATAGTGGCAATTGATGAGGATCGTGTTGGCGTCGCCGTGCTCGTAGTGATACGTCAGGTCGTCGATCATGAACGAGGGGCCGTAGTAGGACGCCACCGACGTGGTCCCGAGCATCTGCGACCCGGTGCCACCCATGTCCGGCCGGCTGCCGCCGTTCATGTACTGCGTGGCGACATGCCCCTCGAAGATGTTCTTGAAGTACGTGGGCAACGAGCCGTGAATGTAGAAGAAGTGCGCCATATCCACGACGTTGTCGATGATTTCGCGGCAGTTGCTTCCCACGACCGTGGTGTACCAATGCCAGTCGGTCCACTGGTCGCTGGTCGCGCCTTCGATGCGCGGGATCGTCACGTCCGGTGGCGGCGGTTTGCGCTCGGGGTCGTTCCAGACGAACAGCATGCCGTCCTGCTGCAGCGTCGTCCAGGCTTGTGTGCGGGCCAGTTTGGGGGTGCGGCGGCTGTAGGGCACCTGCTTGCAGCGGCCGTCGCCGCCCCAGCGCCAGTCGTGGAACGGGCAGGCGATCTCGTCGCCCTTCACCTCGCCCTGGGACAGGTCGCCGCCCATGTGTCGGCAATAGCTGTCGAGGACGTTGATGTTGCCGTCACCGCTGCGGAACACGACGAGCTTCTGTCCGAAGGCGTTGATCGCGTGGGGTTTGCCGTCGGCGAAGTCCCGGATCAGTCCCAGGCAGTGCCAGCCGCGGGCGAACCGCGTCGGCGCCGCCTGGGCTTCTATCAACCGAACCTCGTCGGCCTCAGTCTGCGACGTCATGGGCGCGATTCAACTCTCCCCGGCCGGCGTGTGGGCCGCGTTGTTCCACTCATCAGGACGGCTCTTCCGGTATCGCGCCGGCGCGGCCTACCGTTTCGGGCGTGACGACGCGCAGCACGACGATCCCCGCCGGGCTTCCCGTGGCCGACACCGCCGTCGATCTGCTCGTCGTCGGCTCCGGCACCGGCATGGCCGCGGCGTTGGCCGCCCACGAAGCCGGGTTGTCGGCGTTGATCGTGGAGAAATCGTCGTACGTGGGCGGCTCGACCGCCCGGTCCGGCGGCGCGCTGTGGCTGCCGGCCAGCCCGGTGCTGGCCGAGGCCGGCGCCGGTGACACCGCCGAAAGCGCCGGCGCCTACCTGGACTCGGTGGTCGCCGGGTCGGCGCCCGCGCAGCGATCGGCCGGGTTCCTCGCGCACGTGTCGGCGACGGTGGACATGCTGCGCCGCACGACGCCGCTGCGGCTGTTCTGGGCCCGCGACTATTCCGACTACCACCCCGAGGCGCCCGGCGGCAGCGCGGCCGGCCGCACCTGCGAATGCCTCCCGTTCGACACCTCGCTGCTCGGCGAGTACCGCACCCGGCTGGAGCCCGGCCTGATGGAGGTCAGTGTTCCGATGCCGACGACGGGCGCCGACTACCGCTGGATGAATCTGGTCGCCCGGATGCCGCGCAAGGGCATTCCCACGTACGGCAAGCGATTGGCGCAGGGCGTGGCGGGCCGCATGCTGGGCCGCCGCTACGCGGCGGGCGGTCAGGGCCTGGCGGCCGGGCTGTTCACCGGTGTGCTGCGCGCCGGGATCCCCGTGTGGACCGACACCGCGCTGGTGCGCCTCGTCCGCGACGGTGAACGCGTGACGGGCGCCGTCGTCGAACACCGCGGTCGCGAAGTGACGATCACCGCACGGCGCGGCGTGGTGCTGGCGACCGGCGGTTTCGACCACAACATGGACATGCGGTGGAAGTTTCAATCGGAGTCGTTGGGCGCCGATCTCAGCCTCGGTGCCGCGGCCAACACCGGCGACGGCATCCGGGCGGGCCAGGAACTCGGCGCCGGCATCGACCTGATGGATCAGGCGTGGTGGTTCCCCGCCATCGCGCCGTTGCCCGGCAAGGCGCCCGCGGTGATGTTGGCCGAGCGGTCGCTTCCGGGCTGCCTCATCGTGGACCAGCACGGGCGCCGGTTCGCCAACGAGGCGACCGATTACATGTCGTTCGGGCAGCGGGTGCTCGAGCTGGAGCGATCCGGCAGCCCGGTCGAGGCGATGTGGATCATCTTCGACCAGCAGTACCGCAACAGTTATGTCTTTGGCGCCGAACTGTTCCCGCGCATGCGCGTCCCGCAGGCCTGGTACGACGCCGGCATCGCGGCCCGGGCCGATAATCTCACCGATCTGGGCGCGCGAATCGGCGTGCCGGTGTCGGCGTTCTTCGAGACGATGACGCGGTTCAACCAGAACGCCGCCGCAGGCGAGGATCCCGACTTCGGCCGCGGCCGCAGCGCGTACGACCGCTATTACGGCGACCCGACGGTCAAGCCGAACCCGAATCTGCGTCCGTTGGTCAAAGGCCCCTTCTACGCCGTGAAGGTGGTGCTGTCCGATCTGGGCACCTGCGGTGGGCTCAGGACCGACGAGCGGGCGCGGGTGCTGCGTGAGGATGGCGGGGTGATCGCCGGGTTGTACGCGATCGGCAACACCGCCGCGAACGCGTTCGGCACGACGTATCCGGGTGCGGGCGCGACGATCGCGCAGGGCCTGGTGTACGGCTACATCGCGGCCCAGGACGCGGCGATCGCGAGCGCGGCGCAGCCGGGCGAAGCGGGTCGGCGCCATCGGATCTAGCGGCGATCGCGAGCGCGGCGCAGCCGGGCGAAGCGGGTCGGCGCCATCGGACCTAGCGGCGATCGCGAAGTGTTATGCCGCCCCCGGATTGTCGGCTTCTTCATCCTCGTCGCCGTCGCGGAGCAGTTTTTCGGGGCGGTGGTAGGTGTTGGTGCGGGGTTGTCCACGGTCGAAGTGTGGTGGTGGTATCCATTCGGTGTCGCCCTTGGCGTCCTTGCGGGTCAGCCAGCCGCCGGGTTGGAGCATGCGGTGGTGTGGGCCGCAGGCGAAGGTGAGGTCGTTGATGTCGGTGGTGTGGCAGGTGGCGTAGTCGGTGACGTGATGCACCTCGCAGTAGTAGCCCGAGACGGTGCAGCCCGGGGCGGTGCAGCCGCGGTCCTTGGCGTACAACACGATTCGTTGCCCTGGGGAGGCCAGCCGCTTGGTGTGATACAACGCCAGCGCTTTGCCCTTATCGAAGATGGCCAGGTAGTGATGCGCGTGGCGGGCCAGGCGGATCACCTCACTCATGGGCAGGATGGTGCCCCCGCCGGTCAGGGCGCGCCCGGCGGCGGCCTCCAACTCTTGCAGTGTGGTGGTGACGATGATGGAGGCCGGTAGCCCGTTGTGCTGACCCAACTCCCCGGAAGCCAACAGCCCGCGCAGCGCGGCCAGCAGGGCGTCGTGGGTGCGTTGGGCGGCCGAGCGCGAGTCCGCGTCGATGGCGGCTTGGCTGGGCGCACCGTCCACACACGACGTCTCGTCGAGTGGGTTGCACATGCCCGGCGCGCCGAGTTTGGCTTCCACGGCTTCGAGGGTGGCGCGCAGCTCGGGGGTGATCAGTCCCGTCAGCGCTGACATGCCATCGGCTTGTTGGTTGCCCAGGGTGACCCCGCGTTTGCGGGCGCGGTCGTCGTCGGTGAAGGTGCCATCGGGGTTGAGCGCGTTGGTCATCGTGCGGGCCAACTCGCGCAGGTGCTCAGGAGGAAATTGGGTGCCCAGTTCGGCCAGGCGGGCCTCGGCCTGCTCGCGAGTGGCACCATCGACCCATCCGGGCAGTTGGTGGTAGAAGCTGCGGATCACCGCCACCTGACCGGCCCCCAGCCTGCCGTCGCGTTGGGCGGCCGCGGTCGCGGCCAGCACAGGGGGGATCGGTTCACCGGTCAGCCCGTGGCGCGGTCCCAGGTCATGGGCTTCTTTGATGCGCCGGGAGGCTTCGGCGTGGCGGATCAGCAGGCGGTCAGACAATGCCCGGGGCAGCGCGGCACCGAGTTCTTGGGTAGGGGCCTGGCGGAACAGCGAATTGATCACCGGATGCTCGATCACCGGCAGCCGCCGGCGCAACCGTTCGCAGCGCTCCAACACCGCCAGCTGCTGCTGAATGCTCAACGCCTCCAACGACAACGCGCAGGCACGGTCCAAATCGGCATCGAGCGCGGCGAACACCGCGTCGACCTCAGCCTGACTACTTGGACTCACACCGCCAAACTATCGGGCACCACCGACAAGAATCCCCGCTTTGAGACCCCTGAAACCACAGTGACACAAGGGATTTCAATATACGTTTCCGTTATCCGAAAAGCATTTGCGGGAGGCGGGAGGGCCGGCCGTACCGGCGAAACCGGTGACTGCCGACGGAAATGGTCTCCGAACGACTAGTCGGCGTCGCGCTTCGCCTGGACCTGCTTCTCGATTTCGCGCCAATACCCCGGCGTGGGGCGCGGCTTGCCGAACCCGCCCTTCTCGGCCTTCTTCAGGACGGCGTCGGCCTCGTCGATGTCCTTCATGAGCTCGAGCGCGAACTCACGCTCGGCGGCGTAATACTTGGCCGCCCAGCGCAACGCGATCACCGAATACGCCCATGCGGGTTCGCCCTCGGCGCCGTCGGCATCCTCCACCGCCTTGCGGTGGCGGGCGTCGGCGAACGCCACGTGTTCTTGGAGCAGTTCCTTGAGCCGGGCCGGATTGGTGAGGTGACCGAACGTAACCCGAAGCAGCACACTGTGTTTGAGCACCGGCGGGTCCACCGGCGCGTCGTTGACCCACTCGATTGCGGCCGCCATGCCGGCTTCGGTGATCTTGTAGAGCCGGCGGGTGCGGGTGCCCTCGTCCCGCTCGACGCGCGACGTGACCAGCCCCAAGCCCTCCAGCTTCTTCAGCTCCGTATAGATCTGGCTGTAGGACGGGCTCCAGTAGTACAGATCGACGCTCCAGTCGATCCACTTCTTGAGGTCGTAGCCGGAGATCTCCTCCTCGTAGGACATCATGCACAGCAACGCGCGACTGGTCGCGGCCAATGCCGCGTTCGTCGGCTTTTTGCTGGCAGGGTCCGTTTCGGAGTCCACGTGGCCAGGTTAACAACACGCACCCTAGATTGGGGGACATGGACCGCTGGCTGGGACGCCCGTGAAATTCTCCTTCCCCGTTCCGCACATGCTGCGCCTCAAGGCGATTTCGCAACCCTGGGAAGCGACCGTCACGGGCCCCGAACAGCGGCGCATGATGCGCTGCGCCGACCAGTGGGGCTACGACATGATCGCGGTGCCCGAACATCTCATCATCCCCACCGACCACGTCGAGTTGTCCGGGCCGCACTACCTGCATTCGACGGTGGCCCAGGCCTTCATCGCCGGCGCCACCGAACGGGTCGCCGTCAATTCCTGCATCACCATCCTGCCGCTGCAGCATCCGATCGTGCTGGCCAAAGCGCTTGCCACCGCCGACTGGATGAGCGGCGGCCGGATGATGGTCACGTTCGGCGTCGGATGGCTGGCACGGGAGTTCGAGCTCGTGGGCGTGCCGTTCGCGGAACGCGGGCGGATCGCCGACGAGTACCTGGCGGCCATCGTCGAACTGTGGACCAGTGACGCGCCGACATTCGAAGGACGCTACGTGTCGTTCGCCGACATCGCCTTCGAGCCGAAACCCGTTCAAAAACCTCATCTCCCGATCTGGATCGGCGGCGACGCCGACGCCGCGTTGCGCAGGGCCGCCACCTTTGGTTCGGGCTGGTGGCCGTTCCTAACCAAGCCCGAGCAGATCGCCGAAAAGCTGGACTACATCAAGTCCCAACCCTCCTATGACGGGCGGCCTTTCGAGGTGATGCACGGGCTGGGCACCAACCGGGTCGGCGAAGGACACGTCGCGCGCCGCGACGCAAGCGATCGGCCGGGCATGAGCGCGGCGCAGATCGTCGACCGGTTGGGCTGGCTCGCCGAGCAGGGCGTGACGATGACCGCGGTCCCCGTTCCGGCCGTCGGCGGCGTCGACGAATACCTCGACTACGCGCAGTGGGTCATCGAAGAGATCAAGCCGCAGCTCACCTGACCTGCAGCCCGCGCCGGCGCACCCATCCGAGCGCGGCGACGCTGCACGCGACCCACACGGTGACCGCGATGGCAACGTGGACAAGGCTCTTGGTGTCGCGCCCGAACACCGGCCAGATCAGGGCGGGCACCTGCTGCCACAGCACCCGGTGCTCCACACCGTTCATCGGGTCGGCCACGTAGTACAGCGCGTACGGCAGCGCGAGCGCCAGCAGCCAGCTGCGCGTGCGGCGCAGATCGCCGCGCTGGCGCCAGCGCCGGACCAGCGGCTCGACGCTGACCGGGTGCAGCACCGAGATGAGGTTTCCCACGCCCAGCCACGACACGATGGGAACCGCCACGGTGGGGATCGTAATGCCCAGGCGCGCAGGCGTTTCGAGCCACAGCGTCAACACCGTCGCGGCGGCCAGGGTGGGCAACCCGACGATCGCGAGCAGGGCGAGGTTCTTGATCAACAGGATTCGCCCGAACGGCACCCCCGCGGACAGGCCCCGAACGATGCGGTAATGATCCGCGCCCAGGAAGTTGGTGGTGGTCACGTCGGCGAGGACCCACGACGAGAAGTAGGTGCCCACCAGGATCACCCAATCGTGGTGACGTCCCACCGGGGTCAGCGGCTGCACCAGCAGCCAGGCGGCGGCGACGATCACGTTGGCCACCACCCCCATCAGCCAGGTGCGCGGCGGCGTGAACGCCCACCGGATCTCGGCGACAACCGCCGGGAACAAACCCTTCTCGAAGTCCTTGGCGGCGCGCTGTGCCGCGGCGGGACGAGGCGCCGAGGCCCGCACGAGGGCGCGCAGAAGAGCGTCCAACTGATGTGGCCTCCCCCGCTATCGGCTCGTCGGCGTTCGTCCACACCGCACGCAGGGCAGGATAGCGCCATGAACCGAAAGCGCGTCGTCGTCGCGGGACTCGGGGACGCGGGCGTCCTCGCGGCGATCCGGCTGTCGCGGCACGCCGACGTCGTCGGGATCTCGACCAAACCCGCGCTGGTCAGCGGCCAGGAACTCGGCGTCCGGCTGTCCCGCCCGCACGATTGGGCCCGCGATTACTGGATCCCGTTCGACCGGTTTCGCCGCCTGGATCGCGTCCGCACGGTGCAGGCGACGCTGACCGGGGTGGACCTGCGCGCCCGCATCGTCTTCGGCCGGGGCCAAGACGGCGCGACGATCGCCGAACCCTACGACGCGCTGGTCATCTCGACCGGGGTCAGCAACGGGTTCTGGCGCCAGCCGACGTTGCAGTCCGCCGCCGAGATCGGCGCGGGGCTGCGCGCCGCGCACGACCGGCTGGCCGCCGCCGAGTCGGTGATCGTGGTGGGCGGCGGCGCGGCGGCCGTCAGCAGCGCCCTCAACATGGCGACCACCTGGCCGGACAAGCGAATCGACCTGTACTTCCCCCGCGAGTCCGCCCTTCAGGAGTATCACCCGCGGACTTGGCAGCGGATCCGCGCCCGGCTGAGCGAGCTGGGCGTCGGCGTGCACCCCGGCCACCGCGCGGTGATCGGCGAAGGCTTCGCCGGCGACGAACTCACCGACGAACCGGTGCGCTGGAGCACCGGACAACCCCCGGCGGACGCCGACGCCGTGCTCTGGGCGGTCGGGCGGGTGCGGCCCAACACCGGTTGGCTGCCACCGGAATTGCTCGACGAGCGCGGGTTTGTGTGCGTCACGCCGGACCTGCGGGTGCCCGGTCAGCGGGGCGTCTTCGCGCTCGGCGACGTCGCCGCCACCGACCCCCTGCGCAGCTCCGCCCGCAATCGCGGCGACGCCCTGGTGGCGCGAAACGTCCTCGCCCAGTTCGCGGGCCGCCCGCTGCGCACCTATCGCGCGCCGACGCGGCGCTGGGGCTCGTTGGTCGGCATCCAGCCCAACGGCCTGGAGGTCTTCCTGCCCACCGGGCACGCCTTCCGCTTCCCGTCCTGGTCGGTCGAACGCGTGGTGATGCCGTGGTTCGTGCGCTGGGGCATGTATCGCGGAGTGCGCCAGAACAACCCACTCGGATGAGCGCGCCATCCGGCGGGGGCGAGCTTCGCCGAAGCCTGGGAGTCTTCGACGCGGTGGTGATCGGGCTGGGTTCGATGATCGGCGCGGGGATTTTCGCCGCGCTGGGCCCGGCGGCCCGCGCCGCCGGTTCGGGACTGCTGCTGGGCCTGGCGCTCGCGGCGGTGGTGGCCTACTGCAACGCCACGTCCTCCGCGCGGCTGGCCGCGCGCTATCCCGCCTCGGGCGGCACCTACGTCTACGGCCAACAGCGGCTGGGCGAGTTCTGGGGCTACCTGGCGGGGTGGGGCTTCGTCGTCGGCAAGACCGCCTCGTGCGCGGCGATGGCCCTGACCGTCGGCGCCTACGTCTGGCCCGCGCAGGCACACGCGGTGGCCGTGGCGGTGGTGGTCGCGCTGACCGCGGTGAACTATGCGGGAGTGCAGAAGTCGGCCTGGCTGACCCGCATCATCGTCGCGCTGGTGCTGGCCGTGCTGGCCGCGGTGATCGTCGCCGCGCTCGGATCGGGACGGCCCGGCTTCGATCCGTTCCGCCTGCAGGGCGCGACCGCCGGCGGTGTGGTGCAGGCCGCCGGACTGTTGTTTTTCGCCTTCGCCGGATACGCGCGCATCGCGACCCTGGGCGAGGAGGTGCGCGACCCGGCCCGCACCATTCCGCGGGCGATACCGCTGGCACTGACCATCGCCCTGGCCGTCTATGCCCTGGTGGCGATCGCGGCCCTGTCCGTGCTGGGGCCGACCCGGCTGGCCCGGAGCGCCGCGCCGCTGGCCGAAACGGCCGGCGCGGCGGGCGCGGGCCCGCTGGTTCCCCTGGTTCAGGCGGCCGCGGCGGTCGCGGCGGTGGGCTCGCTGCTGGCATTGATTCTCGGCGTCTCGCGCACCACCTTGGCCATGGCGCGCGACCGCCATCTGCCCCACCCGCTGGCCGCCGTGCACCCGCGAACCCGGGTGCCCCACCGCGCCGAACTGCTGATCGGCGTCGTGGTCGCGGTCCTGGCCGCCACCACCGACCTGCGCGACGCCATCGGGTTTTCCTCGTTCGCCGTGCTGATCTACTACGCCGTCGCCAATGCCTCGGCGTTCACCCTCGGGCGCGACGAGGGCCGACCGCCCCGGGTCGTCCCGGTGGTCGGATTGCTCGGATGCGTGGTGCTGGCTTTCGCGATGCCGCGGTGGTCGGTGCTGTCCGGGGTGGCGGTGCTGGGCGTCGGCGTCGCCGCCTACGCGATCCGGCGGCTCACTAGTCGAATTGCCTTGCGGCGCAACAGCGATTCCTCATGAACCGGTCTCGGAGCGCCATGGCCGCGCGGGCCCGCTCGTCGTCCAAATCGCAGGAACACGATTCCCCGGCGCTCCGACGGGGACATGCTCCGTTATGCGGTTGATTCACAGCATGTTTCGACGAACTGCGACCGTTGCGAGCGTTCCCCGGTGACCGCCCCGGGGAGAACGACGGGCGGCGCCAAGCAAACCCCGCCGGCGCACAAAGCGCGTAGCGCGATTCCGCCGGTTATGTGACGGGGCTAGTAGCTGATTGCGGTGTCAGTGGCCGGTAGTTGTCGGTGGTGTGTTGTAGGAACAGAGGTATGAGTCTCGCGGCGTGGGCTGAGCGCAACCGTGTTGTCTCGGTGACCGTGTATCGCTGCTTTCGCCCCTGCCTGCCCCTGCCTGCGCGGTGGGGTGGGTGGGCTGATCTCGTCGACGGCACACGGGGGTGTTGGCCTGCGCTGTCGTACCGCTGTGTATGCGCGGACTCAGCCGAGTCTGGTGACGATCTGGTGGCCGATATGACGGAGATCCTGACGTCGATGTGTGCTCGCTCGTATGGCGAGCGGGCGGCTAAGCGGGCAATTGCCGCTGCCGATGACCGTGAGGCGGCGTGATGGCAAAATTCGAGGTTCCTCACGGTTGGACAGTGCAGGGATTCCGGTTCACCCTGGACCCTAGCGGGGATCAAGCCAGGTCGTTGAACAGGCACTTCGGTGCCCGCCGTAAGGCTTACAACTGGACGGTCGCGGCCCTGAAAGCTGATATCGAAGCCTGGCACGCGTGCGGCATCGAGACGGAGAAACCTTCGCTGCGAGTGCTGCGGAAACGCTGGAACACCGTCAAGGACGAGGTCTGCATCAACGCCGAAACCGGGGCGGTGTGGTGGCCGGAATGCTCGAAGGAAGCCTACGCCGACGGAATCCGCGGTGCGGTCGATGCGTACTGGAATTGGCAGATCTCCCGCGCTGGTAACCGCGCCGGGAAACGAGTCGGGTTCCCGCACTTTAAGAAGAAGGGCCGCGACGCTGACCGGGTGTGCTTCACCACCGGCGCGATGCGCGTCGAACCCGACCGACGGCACCTCACCCTGCCGGTGATCGGCACGGTTCGCACCCATGAGAACACCCGCCGGATTGAACGGCTGATTCGCGCCGGCCGAGCGCGGGTGTTGGCGATCTCAGTGCGCCGCAACGGCACCCGGCTGGACGCCACGGTGCGGGTGCTGGTGCAACGCCCCCAACAGCCCGGCGTTGCGCTACCCGATTCGCGGGTGGGTGTCGATGTCGGGGTCCGGCGCCTAGCAACGGTCGCCACCGGTGACGGCACGGTGATCGAACAGGTGCAAAACCCGCGCCCGCTCGATGCTGCACTGAAACGGTTGCGGCAGGTCTGTCGGGCACGGTCGCGTTGCGCGAAAGGCTCGCGGCAATACCGTAAGCGCACCACCGAGATCTCCCGGCTGCATCGCCGGGTCAACGATGTTCGCACGCATCACCTGCACGTCTTCACCACAAGACTGGCCCAAACCCACGGCCAGATCGTTATTGAAGGTTTGGACGTGGCGGGAATGTTGCGGCAGAAGGGCCTTTCGGGCGCCCGCGCCAGACGGCGTGGACTGTCGGACGCGGCCCTGGGCGCCGCGCGTCGCCTCCTGTCTTACAAGAGCGGCTGGTACGGGTCGCAGCTGGCGGTCGCTGACCGCTGGTTTCCGTCGTCGAAAACCTGCCATGCCTGTGGGCATGTGCAAGACATCGGCTGGGATGAATACTGGACATGTGATGCCTGTTCGCTCACGCACCAACGTGATGACAACGCAGCGATCAACCTCGCACGCTACGAGGACACCATTAGCGTCGTCGGCCCAGTTGGGGCCGCCGTCAAGCGTGGAGCCGACCGTAAGACCTGGCCTGGGCGGGCTGGTGGCCGTGAAGCGCGGAAGGGAACCGGCCACCAGGCCGGGGAACAACCCCGAGACGGGGTGCAAGTCGCGTGACCACTGAATGTCACTCACTTGCAACGGAAGACTGACCGGATGGCCGACCCCGAAACCGAAGCATTCGACAAGCTGGTAGCGGTGCTGAACTATCCGATGTTCGTCGTCACCACGCACGCCAACGGCACCCCGGCCGGCTGCCTGGTGGGTTTCGCCAGCCAGGCCAGCATTCACCCGCCCCGATTCCTGGTCGGCCTGTCGCAGCGCAACCACACGTTCCGCACGGCCCGCGACGCCACCCACCTGGCGGTGCACGTGTTCGACCACGACCACCTCGACGTCGTGGAGCTCTTCGGCGGCCAGACCAGCGACAAGATCGACAAGTTCGCCCGCTGTTCCTGGCATTCGGGCCCCGACGGGATGCCCATCCTCGACGACGCGGCCGCCTGGTTCGTCGGCGAGATCCTCGAGCGCTTCCCGCTGGGCGACCACGTCGGGCACCTGCTGGCCCCGGTCGGCGGCAGCCCGCCACGGGAGCTGGAAAGCTGGGTGTCGTTCGGCGACGTCCGCCAACTCGAACCCGGCCACGAGGCGTGAGGGTGGACCAGTCTCCCCGGGTCAGCACCGTCCCCAGCATCGTCGAACTCGCGCCGTTCTATGCCGATCCCCCGGATAGCCTGCGCGCCAACATGATCTTCAGCGCCGACGGCGCCGCCGCGTTCGGCGGGCGCGCCGGGCCCCTGTCGTGTCCCACCGATCAGCGGCTGTTGCGGATCCTGCGCGGGCTGGCCGACGTCGTCCTGGTCGGGGCGGGCACCGCCCGCGCCGAAAATTACGGCCCGGTGAAGCTCAGCGACGCGGCGCGGGCCAGGCGGCACCACGAGGGGCGATTCGCGCCCCCGCCGATCGCGGTCGTCAGCCGCAGCGGCGACCTGCCCGCGCGGCTGTTCAGCGATCCCGAACAACCACCGATCCTGGTGACCTGCGCGCGAACCGCGGCGCGCCTCGACAGTGACGACCGGCCGGACAACCGGCTGCGCCTCCTGATCGCCGGCGAGGACACCGTGGACGTGGCCCTGGCCGTCGCGATGCTGCGCGAGCAGGGCATGCGCCGCATCCTGTGCGAGGGCGGGCCGACCCTGCTCGACGAGCTGGTCGAGGCCGACGCCGTCACCGAACTGTGCGTCACCCTCGCCCCCAGGCTCGCCGCGAGCCAGCCGGTGGGTTACCGCGTGCACCCGGCACGGCTGACCGCGCCGGTCACGATGCGCCTGGCGCACGCGCTGGTCTGCGACGACTACCTGTTTCTGAAGTACAGCCGCTGACACCGGTGCGCAGAAGCGCTCGACATGCAGCAAGCGGCCACCCTTCCTATGATGAAAACGCCCGGCTTGTCGCCTCCCGCGCTGCACACAGAAAAGGATCACCGGCCAGGTGAGCAGTTCAGACCACGACCGTGACTATCGGAATCTGGCGGTGAACCGATTGCGCCCCAGCGAAATTCAGTGGGCGCTCAATCACGATGCCGTACACGGGATCGCGTATGCGTTCCGGAATCCCGTCGCGGTCGCCGAGTCACTCGAGGACCCCGACGACGACCGCAGGACGTATCTGGTCCGGGTCAAGCGCGACGACCTGGCCAACGCGCTGGAAAAGATCAACGAGTGGATCTTCGACAATCCCGGCCCGGCCGGGATGCAGGCCTACGGATTCGTCCGGGCGCTGTCGCGCGAAGGCCTCACCGACCGCGCCGCCGGGGATGACGACGTCCGTTAAGCGCGTCCCGTCGAATTAGCTGGCTTTCGCTATTCGGTGTGCCCCGCGGTCGCCGAAACCTTAGCCTTATGCCTGCATGCCACCGCATCGGCGGATCCGGCGCCGCCATCGGCCGGGCCCGCGCGAGCGCCACGAATCGGTTTGCGGTGCATGGGGCTGGCGGATGAGGAGTCGCCGATGGATGACACGACCGCGGATACGCGGGCGGGTTCGCAGTTCGGGCCGTACCTGCTGCGGCGGCTGGTCGGTCGCGGCGGCATGGGCGACGTCTACGAGGCCGAGGACACGGTCCGCGAGCGCGTGGTGGCCCTAAAACTGATGTCGCCTACGCTGTCCAACGACCCGGTCTTCCGCTCGCGGATGCAGCGCGAGGCGCGCACCGCCGGGCGGCTGCACGAACCCCACGTCGTGCCCATCCACGATTTCGGCGAGATCGACGGCCAGCTCTATGTCGACATGCGCCTCGTCGACGGCAAAGACCTGGCCGGCATGCTGAAGCGGTACGGGCCATTGTCGCCGCCGCGGGCGGTGGCAATCGTCCGTCAGATCGGGTCGGCGCTCGACGCCGCCCACGCGGCCGGCATCCTGCACCGAGACGTCAAGCCGGAGAACATCCTGGTGAGCGCCGACGACTTCGCCTACCTCGTCGATTTCGGCATCGCCAGCGCGACGTCGGACGAAAAGCTGACGCAAATCGGCACCACCGTGGGCACCGCCAAATACATGGCCCCGGAACGGTTCGGCGACTCCCAGGTGACGCATCGCGCCGATATCTACGCGCTGGCCTGCGTGCTGTACGAGTGCTTGACCGGCTCCCCTCCCTACACGGGCGACCAGCTCAGCGTGATCGGCGCGCACGTGCACCAACCGATCCCACGGCCCAGCGCGGCGCGGCCCAGCATCCCGGCCGGCTTCGACGAGGTGATCGCCCGCGGCATGGCCAAGAACCCCGACGACCGCTACCTCACCTGTGGTGACCTGTCATCCGCCGCGTACGCGGCGCTGGCCGCACCCGACCAGGATCGGGCCACCGACATCCTGGCGCGCACCCAGATGGCAACGCCGCCTTCGGCATTCGCCGCCCAGGCACCCGGGGGCATCGCGCCGGCACCGCCCGCGGCGACGGCGTGGCCCACCCCTGCGGGCGCCGGCCAGCCATTTGCTCCCGGCGGGCCGGTGCCCCAACCGACCGGCTGGGGCGGTGCTGGGGGCTGGAGCAACGCCGGTGGCCCGCCGCCGTGGGCGCCACCGCCGCAAGCCGGCCGCAGGCCCTGGCTGTGGGTCGGCGTCGCCGCCACCGTCGCCGTGGCGCTCGTCGGGGCGCTGCTCGCCGTGGTCCGGCCGTGGGAATCTGAGTCCCCGCCGGAGCCGCCTTCGCCGCCGCCACCACCGGACGCCGTCGCGCTGCGGGTGCTCGATGACGGTGTGTACGTGGGCAGTTCGGCCGCACGGGCGACGATCGACATCTTCAACGAACCCATCTGCCCGCCGTGCGGCACCTTCATCCGATCGAACGGCGCCGACATCGACGCGGCGGTGAACAACAAGAAGCTCGCGGTGCGCTATCACCTGCTCAACTTCCTCGACGACCGCTCGCACAGCCGGACCTATTCGACCCGCGCGGTCGCGGCCACCTACTGCGTCGCCGCGCAGAACGACGCCAAGCTCTACAGCGACTTCTATTCGGGCTTGTTCGCCAGCAACTTTCAGCCGCAGGAGGGCGGCGCCGAAGACCGCACCGACGGCGAATTCGCGCAACTGGCCAAGACGGTCGGCGCCGGCGCCGCCGTGATCACCTGCATCAAGTCCGGCGACGACCTCGGCACGGCCAAGACGAAAGCGGCCAACGGCTATTCGACGCTGTCCGGCGTCAACGCCAACTCCACCCCCTTCGTGTGGGACGGCGTCACGTCCGTGAACTATCAGGATCCCGCCTGGCTGACCAGGCTCACCGGGTAGCCGAGCGGTGACGCGCGCGAGCGGGCAGGCCCGTCAGTCCGGGAGCGGCGCCGAATCCCCTTGGCGTTCGGCCTCTTCGGCGTCTTCCACGGTCAGCGGCAACGCCAGCTCTTCCAGCGGGCGCCGCTCGGCGGCGACCCCCAGCCACAGTTCGACCAGCCCGGCCGCGGCCATCACCACCGCGCCGATCAAAAACGACCAGACGACCTCGCTGCGGTGGCCCGAGTTGATCAGCTGACCGAACAGCAGCGGGCCGGTGATGCCGCCGATCGCCGTCCCCATCGCGTAGAAGAATGCGATCGCCAGCGCCCGCGTCTCCATCGGGAAGATCTCGCTGACGGTCAGGTACGCCGCGCTGGCACCCGCCGACGCCAAAAAGAACGCCACGATGAGCACGCCGATGAAGGCCCAGACGCCGCCGGCCTGGGTGACGAACACCAGCGCCAGCACCACCACCGCGAGACCCGAGCCGATGTAGGTCAGCGTGATCATCGGTTTGCGGCCGACGGTGTCGAACAGATGCCCGAGCACCAGCGGGCCGGCGAAGTTGCTCAGGGCCCACAGCACGAAGAAGACCGGCACCATGCCCGACGGCACGGCGTAGAACTGGCTGAGCAGCGTGCCGAGGTTGAACGTGACGCCGTTGTAGAGGAACGCCTGCCCGATGAACAGCGCCAGCCCGAGCACCGCGCGCCGCGGGTATAGCTTGAAGGCAACGCCGGCGATCTCTCGGAACGAGATCGACTTGCGCTGGCGGATCCGCAGCGGCTTGCCCTGCGGCTCGGGCAGGGGCTCGCCCGTCGCCCGCTCGACCTCCTGCTCGATCTCGCCGACGATGTGCTCGGCCTCCTCCTCGCGCCCGTGAATGAACAGCCAGCGCGGGCTCTCCGGGACGTTGCGCCGCACCAGCAGCACGAAGATGCCGAGGATCGCGCCGATGCCGAAGGCGAGCCGCCACCCGATGTCGGGCGGAAAGTTGGCGGTGTTCAACAGGATCAGCGCGCCGCCGGCGCCGGCGGCCGAACCCAGCCAATAGGTTCCGTTGATCACCAGGTCGACCCGGCCGCGCACCCGCGCCGGGATCAGCTCGTCGATGGCCGAGTTGATGGCGGCGTATTCGCCGCCGATGCCGGAGCCGGTGAAGAAGCGGGTCAGGAAGAAATACCAGGGGGCGAACGCGAACGCGGTCGCCACGGTGGCGACCAGATAGATCGCGAGGGTGAGGATGAACAGGTTTCGTCGTCCGAACCGGTCCGTCAGGTGACCGAAGAACAGCGCCCCCGAACACGCCCCGGCGATGTAGATCGCCGCCGCCATACCGATCTGCGCGGGGTCCAGCGCGATGCCGCTGCCCGGTTCCATGAGCCGAGCCGAGACGTTGCCCACCATGGTGACCTCGAGCCCGTCGAGCACCCACACTCCGCCCAGGCCGACGACGACGCGCCAATGGAACCGGGACCACGGCAGCCGGTCCAGCCGTGCGGGTACCTGCGTCGTGATGGCGTTGGTTTGCGCGCTCGCACTCACGGGCGTCTCCGTTCTGGTTTCGACCGGCGTCAGCCGCGATCGGAGCGGGACTCCTCGGGCGTCCAGGCCTGCGGCTGCCCGGGGTGGCCGGGGAAGAGGAAATCGATGAAAGCCGCCGCCGTGGGCTGAGGTTCGTGGTTGGCCAGCCCCGGTCGCTCGTTGGCTTCGATGAACGCGTAGTCGGCGCCCGTGACGTCGGGCACCAGCAGGTCGATGCCGGTCACCGGGATGCCGATCGCCTCGGCCGCGGTCACCGCGACCCGGCACAGCTCGCTGTTCACCTGCGCGGTGACGTCGTGGATGGTGCCGCCCTGATGCAGGTTCGCCGTGCGACGCACCCGGAGCCGGGTGCCCTGGGGCAGCACATCGTCGAGCGCCCAACCGGCTTCGGCGACGGTCGATTCCGTGAGGTCGTCCAGCGGGATGCGGGACTCGCCGCCGGTGGCCGCCGACCGCCGCCGGCTTTCGGCCGCGATCAGGTCCCGCACGCTGTGCTCCCCCGTGCCGATGATCTCCGGGGGCATGCGCAGGGCGGCGGCGACGACGCGGCCGTCGATCACGACGAGGCGAAGGTCGTCGCCGGCCACCCGCTGCTCGATGAGCACGTCCGGGTATTGCTTGCGGGCGCGCGCGAGGGCGGCGGACAGGTCGTCGGGCCCGTTGTCGGGAACGACCCCGACCGTGATGCCCTTGCCCTGCTCGCCCCGCGTCGGTTTGACGACGACCTCGCCCACCTCCTTGAGGAAGGCGAAGTCGCTCTCGTCGAAGGTGGCCAGCCGCGCGCGCGGCACGGTGATGCCGGCCTCGGAGACCAGGCGCCGGGTCAACCGCTTGTCGTCGCAGCGGCACATGGCCACCGCCGAGGTGTATTCGGACAGCGACTCGCGGGTGATGACGCTGCGCCCGCCGTGGGTGAGCCGCATCTCGCCGGTCTCGGCGTCGAGCACCTCGACCCAAATCCCGCGGCGCAACGCCTCGTCGGCGATGATCCGGGCGTAGGGGTTGAGGTCGTCGACCGTCTCGGGCGGCGGGCTGAACAGCGGCTCGTTGATCGCGTTCTTGCGCTTGATCGCCAGCACCGGGACGCGGCGGAAACCCAGCTTCTCGTACAGGCCGATGGCGGCGGCGTTGTCGTGGGCCACCGACAGATCCATGTAGGCGCGGCCCGCGTCGCGGAAGTGCTCGGCCAGTGCCCGGGTGAGGGCCGCGCCGACCCCCGGGAGCCCGGCGGCCGGATCGACGGCCAGCGTCCACAGGCTCGACCCCTCCTCCGGATCGTTGAACAACAACTCGTGGTCGACGCCGGTGACGGTACCGACCACGGCGCCGTCCTCGTCGCGCACCGCGAGCAGATACTTCACCGCCGGCACATGCCGATGGTTGTCCCAGATCACGTCGACCCCGGCGGGGACCATCCCGCAGCGCACGTACACCCGGTTCATGGCGTCGGCGTCGATCGGATCGTTGAGCGTGCGCACCCTCACGCCCAGCGGCGGCGGCGGCGAGGCCTTCTTCTTGCCCGTGAAGCGCAGCCGGTAGGTGTGGCTGGGGTCGATGAACAGCTCGGTGGGCGCCTCGGCGACCACGACGTGGGATTCGCGGGCGTAGATGCAGATGTCGCGCCGGCCGGGACCCTCGCGGCGCAGCGCCTCGACCAGTTGCTGGGAGTCGGCGAAGGTCTGTCCGAAAATCAGTCGGCCCCAACCCAATTCGAGCTCGACGTCTTTCGCCATCGCATCGACCAGCTCCGGCGGCGAAGCGTCGTGCAGACCGAGCGTGATCGCCTCGGTGTGGTCGCCGGACGGATCGACCACGGTCATGCAACCGGCCCCGTGATGCCGTGACGCTGCAACCACAGCTCGAGCAGGGCGATCTGCCACAGCTCGTTGCCGCGCAGCGGGGTCAGCTTGCCGTTGGGATTCTCCAGCAGGCCCTCGACCGCTTCCGCACGAAACAGGCCGCGCTCCTTGGCAACCGGCGCGTAGAGGGCGTCGCGGACCATGTCGAGGTAGGGCCCTTCGAGGTGGGTCAGCGCCGGAACCGGGAAATAGCCCTTGGGCCGGTCGATGACCTCCGATGGAATCACCCGCCGCGCAGCCTGTTTGAGGACGCCCTTGCCCTCGTGCGCGATCTTTAGTTCCGGCGGGCAGGTGGCGGCCAGTTCCACCAGCTCGTGGTCGAGGAACGGAACCCGGCCCTCCAGCCCCCACGCCATCGTCATGTTGTCGACCCGCTTCACCGGGTCGTCGATGAGCATCACGGTGGTGTCGAGCCGCAACGCGCGGTCGACGCCCGTCTCGGCGCCGGCCCGCGCGAAGTGCTCGGCGACAAAGCGGCCACTGGGGTCGCCGGGCGCCATGATGCCCGGTCCCAGCAGCCCGGCCAGCTCGGCCGAATCACGGTCGAAGAAGGCACCGCGGTACTCGGCGACCGCACCCTGCAGCGACGCGGCGGCCGGTGAGCCCATCGGCGGGTACCAGTGATAGCCGGCGAACACCTCGTCGGCGCCCTGGCCGGACTGCACGACCTTCACGTGGCGCGCCACTTCCTGACTGAGCAGGTAGAAGGCGACGCAGTCGTGGCTGACCATCGGCTCGCTCATCGCGCCGATGGCCCCGTCGAGGGCGGGCAGCATCCGTTCGGTCTCGATGCGGATCTGGTGGTGGTCGGTCTCGAAGCGCTTGGCCACGATGTCGGAGTACTGGAACTCGTCGCCCTTGACGCCGCCGGCCGACTCGAAGCCGATCGAGAAGGTGGACAGCCCGTGCTGGCCGGCCTCGGCGAGCAGGCCCACGATCAGGCTGGAGTCGACCCCGCCGGACAGCAGGCAGCCGACCGGCACGTCGGCGACCAGGCGGCGCTGGACCGCCAGGCGCAGCGTGGACAGCACGGCGTCTTCCCAGTCGCGCTCCGACCAGTCCGCGCGGTCGGCGTGCCGGGTGAAATCGGGCGCCCAGTACGTGGTGACGGTGCGCCTGCCGTCGGGCTCGATCGCGACGAGCGAGGCGGGCGGCACCTTGCGCACCCCGCGCAGGATGGTGGCCGGGGCGGGCACCACCGAGTGGAAGGTCATGTAGTGGTGCAGGGCGACGGGGTCGATGCGGGTGTCCACGCCGCCGCCGGCCAGCAGGGCTGGCAGGGTCGAGGCGAAGCGGACCCGGTGGTTGTCCTCGGTCAGGTACAGGGGTTTGATGCCGAGCCGGTCGCGCCCGAGCAGCACCCGCCCGCTGTCGCGCTCGACGATGGCGAAGGCGAACATGCCGAACAGGTGGCTGACGAAGTCGTCGCCCCACCGGTGGTAGGCCTTGATCAGAACCTCGGTGTCGCTGTGCGAGAAGAAGCGGTAGCCGTATCCGCTGAGTTCGCTGCGCAGTTCCTTGTAGTTGTAGATGCAGCCGTTCCAGGCGATCGACAGGCCCAGTTCGGAGTCGACCATCGGCTGCGAGCCGGCCTCGGTCAGGTCGATGATCTTGAGGCGACGATGGCCGAGGGCAACCCGGCCCTGCGACCAGGCGCCGCCACTGTCCGGGCCCCTCGGCGTCAGCACGGCGGCCATCGCTGAGACCGCCGCTACCTCGGGCGCCCGCCCGTCGAGTCGTACCTCCCCGGTGACTCCGCACACCTCTTCGACCCTACCGGGGCCCGATTCGGCGCGCGCGTGACGTCCGCCAAAAGCGCTGCAACGGCCCATCAACGCCCATGATCAACGCGCGGTGATCACTGCGATCGCCGCGAGTGTGAGGTGGCTCGCATCGTCGCGCGCAGAAGTTCGCGCAGTTGCTCGCCGTACCTCGCGACACTTTCGGCGGTCAGCATGTCGTGGTGCGTGCAGTCGATCGCGTGCACCGCGATGTCGCCGGACGCGTAGGGCGCCCACGATCGGGACAGCCGCGCGCCGCGATCGCCGTCGTCGCGGGCCGCGGAAAACACGGTGATCTCCCCCTCGAAGCGCCCCGGCTCGTGGCGGCGATAGAGCTCGATGTTGTCGTTGAGGTTGCTCAGCAGTTGCGCGACGAGTGGTTTGCTGCGCGGCCGGCGTTCGTCGGCGTGTCCGTCTTGTTCGCCGGGGCCGATGTTGTTGGCCCGCAACACTTCTTCGAGCACCCGCTGCTCGCCCTGGGCGTGCTCGCCCACGGCCACGCCGCCGTCGAGGCCGGGTTGGGCGTCGAGGAGGATCAGGCGCCCGATCTCGCACCCGCGCCGCTGCAGCTCGATGGCGACCTCGTGGGCCACGACCCCACCGAACGACCAGCCCAGCAGGTTGTAGGGCCCGTCGGGATAGGCGTGCTGGATCCGGTCGGCATAGGTCTGCGCCATCGCCCGGATGGACCGCGGGCCGCCGTCGCCGTTGCGCGGGACCTGCTGGATCCCGATGATCGGGCAGTCGAGGTGGTTTCCGAGCACCTGATACGGCCAGCTCACCCCGCCGGCGGGATGCACGCAGAACAGCGGGACACCGCCGGCCCCCTGCTTGAGGGTCTGCACCGGAACCACCTCGTGCGCGTCCGTCGTGGGCGTGCGCAGTCGCTGACCCAACCCGGCGACCGTGGGCGCGTCGAACAACGTGCGCACCGGGAGATCGGCGCCCAGGCCGGTGTTGATCGCCGCGATGAGGCGCATCGCGGAAATGCTGTCGCCGCCCAGGTCGAAGAACGAGTCGTCGACCCCGACCCGCTCGACGCCGAGCACGCGCGCGAAGGCCGCGGCCAGCGCCTCCTCGAGCGCGTTCGACGGGGCCCGGTACCCGCTGCCGGTGTACTGCACCGCCGGCAGCGCGCGGGTGTCGAGTTTGCCGTTGGGCGTCAGCGGCAGCGCGTCGAGCCCGACCACGGCCGCCGGCACCATGTAGCCCGGCAGCCGTTGGGCCAGCGCGGTGCGCGCCTCGCCCGGGTCGGCGGTTCCGGTGATGTACCCCACCAGGCGTAAGGCGGCGGGGCGGTCCTCGCGGGCGATCACCACCGCCTGGTCGACGTCATCCAGCGCGGCCAGCGCGGTCTGGACTTCGCCGAGCTCGATGCGGTAGCCGCGGATCTTGACCTGCTCGTCGGCGCGGCCCAGGTATTGCAGCTGGCCGTCCGTTGTCCAGCACACCAGGTCCCCGGTGCGATACATGCGCGACCCGGGCGCCCCGAACGGGCACGCCACGAACCGCGACGCGGTCAGCCCGGACCGGCCGACGTAACCCGCGGCCACCCCGTCGCCGGCCACGTACAGCTCCCCCACGACGCCCGCGGCGACGGGACGCAACCACCCGTCGAGCACGAACAGCGCCGCGCCGTCCACCGGCGAACCGATCGGCGGCGTCCCGGATCCCGCCGTCAGTGGCGCGCTGATCGCCACGCACATCGTCGTCTCGGTCGGGCCGTAGGCGTTGACCATCACCCGGCCCGGCGCCCAACGGTCCACCACCTCGGGCGGGCAGGCCTCCCCGGCCATCACCAGCGACACCGATTCCAGCCCTTCGTGGGACAGCATCGCCACCGCGGACGGCGTCTGGGTCAGCACGCTGACCCGCTCGGCGGCCAGCAGGTCGTGGAAGTCCCGCGGCGAGCGCGCCACCGACTCGGGCACCACCACCAGCCGCCCGCCGCGCAGCAGCGCGCCAAAGATCTCCCACACCGAGACGTCGAACGCGTACGAGTGGCTTTGCGTCCACACGCCGGCTCGCGGCAGGCCCGCATCCAACGGCTCCAGCAGCTGCGTCACGTTGCGATGAGTGACCGCAACGCCTTTCGGAACGCCGGTGGTGCCCGACGTGTAGATGATGTAGGCGACGCCGTCGGGCGGGGGCGCCGGCAACGGCGTGCCCGCCGCGGTGTCGGTCGGTGCGTCCTCGATGTCGATGACGGTGACGTCGCACCCGTCCAGCCGCGAGCGCAGGCCCGTGGTGGTGACGGCCGCGACCGGCGCGGAATCCTCGAGCATGAATCTGATCCGGGTGGCGGGCGCCGCCGGGTCGATCGGCAGGTAGGCCGCGCCGGTCTTGAGCACCGCCAGGATCGCGACGATCGCCTGCGGCGAGCGCGAAAACAGCAGGGCCACAGCCTGTCCCGGGCCCGCGCCGTGGCCGGTCAGCAGGTGCGCCAGCCGGTTGGCGGCGTCGTCGAGTTCGCGGTACGTCATCGACAGGTCGCCCCAGCTGACCGCCACCGCGTCCGGCGTCCCGGCGACGTGCGCGTCGAACAACGCCGGAATCGACGGGAATTCGAGCGGCGCGCGGGCCAAGACCGCCCGGTTGCCGACCTCGTCGAGGCGCGCGTGTTCGGACGCGTCGAGCAGGTCCACCGACGAGAGCGGCCGGCCCGGGTCGGCGGTCATCGCGACCAGCACCCGCTCGAACCGCTCGCCTAGCGCGCCGATGGTGTGCGCGTCGAAGACGGCGGCGTCGTATTCAACCCGAAGGCCCAGTTGTTCGCCGGACAGCGCGGCCTGCATCGTCAACGGGTAGTGGTTGCGCTCGAACATGTTGACGTCGGTGATGCCCAGCTCGTGGTCGACGGCCATCGCCGAGGTGTCGAGCGGGTAGTTCTCGTAGGCGAACAGGGTGTCGAACAGCTTGTCCTGACCGGTGATTCGGTGGATCTCGCTCAGCGCCAGGTGCTGGTGGTCGAGGGTCTCGGTGTGCGCGCCTTGCAGCTGGGCCAGCAGGTCGGCCGCGGTGGTCGCCGCCGTGATGCGCGCGCGCACCGGGATGGTGTTGATCATCAGGCCCACCATCGCGTCGGCGCCGGGGACGTCGGCGGGCCGGCCCGAGACGGTGGTGCCGAAGGCGACGTCGTGCTGGCCGGTCAGCCACGCCAGTAGCTGCGCCCACGCAGCGTGCAGCACGGTGCTGACGGTGGTGTGGCTGGAGCGGGCCAGCTCGCCGAGCGCGGCCGTGATCCCCGCGGGGAGCGCGAACGACTGGACGCCCCGGGCGCCCGGCTCCGGCTGGTGCGGCGGGCCGACCAGCGTCGGGGTGTCGAAGCCGTCGAACACCCCGGCCCAGGCCGCGCGTGCGGCGTCGAGGTCGCGTTCGGCCAGCCAGGCCACGAACCTGCGGTAGGGCGGGGGCGCGGGGAGGCGCTGGCCGGTGTAGCAGGCGAACGTCTCGTTCAACAGGATCGGGACCGACCAACCGTCGAGCACGATGTGATGAATGGTGAGCACCAGCCGATGCCGGTCCTGCCCGGTGCGGATCAGCACCGCCCGCACGGCGGGCTCGTCGGCCAGGTCGTAGACGGCTTCGCGTTCGGCCGCGCACAGGCGTTGGATCTGCTCCTCGGGTTCGGACCCGTTGGCCGCGACCTCGAGGTAGCGCCAGGCCATCGCCGGGTCGGCGGGGATGATCTGCACCGGCTCGTCGAACCGGTCGCTGAACCGGGCGACGAGGTGCGGGTGCCGGGTGATCACCGCGTGCATCGCGTCGCGCAGCCGGTCGCGGTCGATCGGACCGGCGAGGCTGAGGTCCAGCTGGACCACGTAGAGGTGGTCGTCGGAGCCCCGCGTGGTGGTGGCGTGGAACAGCAGCCCCTCCTGCAACGGGGTCAGCGGCAGGACGTCGGCGACCCGGTGGGTCCGCTCGAGCTGGTCGATCTGCGGCTGGTTCAGCCGGGCCGGCGCGATGTCCGACGGGGTCAGTCCGCCGCCGCCGTCGCGCACGTGCGCGCAGATGCCGGCCAGCGCCTGGAACCACAGCGTGCTCAGCCGGGCCACCTGCTCGCGGTCGAGCGCCGAGGGCGCCCACGTCCAGGTCGCGTGCAGCTGGGGGCCGTCCTCGGTGTCCATGGTGCCGGCGTTGAGGTCCACGGTGTGCATCAGCGGCATGGGCACCGCGGTGCTGGCGGCGGTGGCCGCCGAGCCGTCCCGGCTGATCCGCCACAGCTCATCGGAAAGTTCGGCGGCCGCCCCGCCCAGCCGGCCGAGGTAGTTGAACCCGATCGTCGGGTCGGGGCCGTCCAGGTCGACCTCGTCGTTCAGGTAGCGCAGCAACCCGTAGGTCAGCGGGTCGGGCAGGGCGCGCAGCTGCTCCTTGGCGTCTTTGAGCAGCGCGCCCAGGATCGGCGCGCCGGCCACGACGTCCGCCCAGGACAGGCCGCCGACGTTGAGGGCCACCGGGTATTTGGTAGTGAACCAGCCCACGGTGCGGGACAGGTCCACGCCGGCGGCCAGCTCCTCGTCGCGGCCGTGGCCCTCGACGTCGATGCCGATCGGGGCGCCCGCGTTGCCCAGGAATTCCGCCCAGGCCAGGGCGAACCCGACCAGCAGGATGTCGTTGATCCCGGCGTGGAAGGCGGCGGGCGCCTCGCCGAGCAGCGTGCGGGTGGTCTCGACGTCCAGCCGCACCGATAGGTTCTCGGCGGTCTCGTAGGTGTCCAGGCCGGGACGCACGGCCGGCAGCGCGGGCGGGGTCGCCGCGACCCGACGCCAGGCGTCGGCCCGCTCGGTCACCGCGGGCGCGTGCGCCTGCTCGGCCAGCAATGACGCCCAGCGGGCGAACGACGTCCCGCCGGTGGGCAGCGCCACGGGCTGCCCGTGGTGGTGCTGGCCCCAGGCGATGTTGAGGTCTTCCAGCAGGACCCGCCAGGACACCCCGTCGACGGCCAGGTGGTGAACGATCAGCACCAGCTGGCCGGTGGGTGCGACCCACAGCGCGCTGAGCATCACCCCGGCGGCCGGGTTCAACCGGGACCGCGCCTCGACGACCGCCACGTCGGTCAGTTCGTCCACCGAGAGCACGCGGTGCGCGGCGTCCACCGAGCCCGGCTCGGGCACCTGCAGCGACCACTCGCCGGCGTCGTCGTCCGAATGGCGGTCCACCCGCAGGCGCAGCATGGCGTGCCGGTCCAGCAGGGCCTGCAACACGGTCACCACGTCGGCCTCGGTGACCCCGGCGGGGGCCTGCAGCACCATCGTCTGGTTGAACTGGTCGACCGGACCGCCCGCACTTTCCACCCCGCGCAGCCAGCGGATGATCGGGGTGGCGGTGATCGCCCCGGTGCCCTCGTCGACCACGCCGTCCTCGCCGTCGGCCGCGACGGCCACCCGGGCCAGCCGGGCCACGGTTTGCTCGGTGAAGATGTCGCGGGTCCGCACCGCCAGGCCCGCGGCCCGGGCCCGGGTCACCACCTGCATCGAGGAAATGCTGTCCCCGCCCAGGTCGAAGAACGAATCGTCGGCCCCGACCCGCTCGACGCCCAGGACCTGGGCATAGATGCCGGCCAGGGTCTCCTCGACCGGGGTCTGAGGGGCGCGATAGCGATCGGCGTCGGTGTATTCCGGTGACGGCAGGGCCCGCGCGTCGAGCTTGCCGTTGGGGGTCAGCGGCAGCGCGTCGAGCGCCACGACCGCCGCCGGGACCATGTAGGCCGGGAGGCGATCGCCCAGCCGGGCGCGCAGCTCGGCCGGGTCCGCTGCGCCGGTGACGTAGCCGACCAAACGCTTATCGCCGGGACGGTCCTCGCGCGCGATGACGACGGCCTGGTCCACCCCGTCGAGGGCGGCCAGCGCCGAACGCACCTCGCCGAGTTCGATGCGGTAGCCGCGGACCTTGACCTGGTCGTCGGCGCGGCCCAGGTACTGCAGCTGCCCGTCGGAGCCCCAGCACACCAGGTCACCGGTCCGGTACATGCGCGATCCGGGCGCCCCGAACGGGCACGCCACGAACCGCGACGCGGTCAGGCCGGACCGCTTCCAGTAGCCGCACGCCACGCCGGCGCCGGCCACATACAGTTCGCCGACGACGCCTTGCGGCACCGGCCGCAGCGACTCGTCCAGCACGAACAGCCCCGCGCCGGGCACCGGCGATCCGATGGGCACGACGCTCGATCCGGCCTTGAGTGGCGCGCTGACCGCCGCGTACACCGTCGCCTCGGTGGGGCCGTAGGCGTTGATCATCGCCCGTCCCGGCGCCCAGGCGTCCACCAGCTCCGTCGGGCAGGCCTCCCCCGCGACCACCAGGGTGGCCGATTCGAGCCCCTCGGGCGACAGCACACCCGCCGCCGACGGGGTCTGACTGATCACGCTGACCCGTTCGTCGACCAGCAGCGCGTGGAAGTCCCGCGGGGATCGCACCGTCGAGTCGGGGATGACCACCAGCCGCCCGCCGTGCAGCAGCGCGCCGAAGATCTCCCAGACCGAGACGTCGAAGGCCAGCGAGTGCCACTGCGACCACACGCCCTCGCGCGGCAGGCCCGAGTCCTGGGCTGCCAGCAGCTGGGCGACGTTACGGTGGCTCACCGCAACGCCTTTGGGCACCCCGGTGGTGCCCGAGGTGTAGATCAGGTAGGCGATGTCGTCCGCGTCCGGCGCCGGCAGCGCCGTGGCCGGCTGGGCGTCGATCGCGGGGTCGTTCACGTCGAGGACGACGACGTGATGCCCGCGCAGCCGCGCGGCGAGCTCGCCGGTGCTGAGCGCGGCCATCGGGGCGGCGTCGGAGAGCATGAACCCGATCCGCTCGGCCGGCAGCCCCGGGTCGATCGGCAGGTACGCGGCGCCGGACTTGAGCACCGCGAGGATCGCGACGATCGCGTCGGCCGACCGGCCGAACAGCAGGGCCACCCGCTCGCCGGGCCCCACGCCGAAGCCGGCGAGCCGGTGCGCGAGGCGGTTGGCGGCCTCGTCGAGCTCGCGGTAGGTCCACGAGCGGCCCTCGAAGCTCAGGGCCACCGCGTCGGGGGTACGCGCCGCCTGCGTGGCGAACAGCGCCGGGATCGAGGCGGCATCGGTCGCCGGTGCGGTGAGCGCCGCGCGGTTGCCCAGGGCGTCCAGCCGGGCGTGCTCGGCCGCGTCGAGCAGGTCCACCGACGACATCGGGCGGGTGGGGTCGGCGGTCATCGCCGTCAGGACGCGCTCCAGCCGCCGGATCAGCGCCCGGATGCTGTCCGCGTCGAACACGTCGGTGCGGAACTCGACCCGCCCGCCGATCCCGGCGGGCTCGTCGCCGTCGGTCCAGCGTTCGGCCAGCGAGAACACCAGGTCCATGCGGGCCACCTGGGTGTCCAGCGGGATCGAGGTGACCCGCACGTCGCCCAGGGCCAGCCCGGCCCCGGGGTCGCGGTCCTGGCCGGCGAAGTTCTGCCAGGCCAGCATCACCTGCACGAGCGGGTGATGGCTCAGGCTCCGCGCCGGGTTGACCCGCTCGACCAGCACCTCGAAGGGCACGTCTTGGTGCTCGAACGCCTCGAGGCTGCGGGCGCGCACCCGGGCGAGCAGGTCGGTGAAGGAGGGATCGCCGGCCAGGTCGACCCGCAGCACCAGGGTGTTGACGAAGAAGCCGACCAGCTCGTCGAGGGCGGGGTCGCGCCGCCCGGCGATCGGGAAGCCCACCGCCACGTCGGTGCTGGCGCTGATCTTCGACAGCAGCACCGCCAGGGCGGCCTGCACCACCATGAAGCTGGTCGAGTTGTACTCGCGGGCCAGCCCGGCGACCTGCTGCTGCAGGTCCGCCGGCCAGTCGACCTCGACGGCCGCGCCGCGCTGATCGGCGATCTGCGGGTAGGGCCGGTCGGTGGGCAGCTGAAGCCGCTCGGGCATGCCGGCCAACGCCTCCTGCCAGTAGGCGAGCTGCTCGGCGATGCGGCTGCCGCTGTCGGCCAGCTCGCCGAACTGGTCGCGCTGCCACAGGGTGTAGTCGACGTATTGCACCGGCAGCGGCTCCCAGTCGGGGGCCCGCCCGGCGGACCGGCTGGCGTACGCCATGCCCAGGTCGCGCACCAGCGGTCGCAGCGACCAGCCGTCCGCGGCGATGTGGTGGACCACGGCGACCAGCACGTGTTCGTCCTCGGCGACGCGGAAAAGCGAAGCGCGCAGCGGGATTTGGGTCGCCAGGTCGAAGGTTTCGGCGGCGGCGATGTCGATGGCCTCGCGCAGCCGGCCGGCCGACCACCCGCGGGCGTCGACCATCCGCCAGCTCAGCTCGGCCCGCTCGGCGGGGAGCACCACCTGCTGGGGTGTTCCCTGCGGCGCGGCGAACACCGTCCGCAGGCTCTCGTGGCGGGCCACCACGTCGGCCAGCGCGGCGCCGAGCGCGTGCGCGTCGAGCCGCCCGTGCATCCGCAGCGCCGCGGCCATGTTGTAGACGGGGGACGGTCCCTGCAGCTGGTCGAGGAACCACAGCCGGCTCTGGGCGAACGACAGCGGGATCACCGCCGGCCGGGCGCCCGCCACCAGCGGGTCCAGCCGGCCCGTGTCCTCCCCGATGCGTGGCGCCAACTCGGCGACGGTAGGCGCCTCGAAGATGACGCGCACCGGAACGCCGGTGTCCATGGCGCTGTTGATCGCCGCGATGACGCGCATCGCCGAGATGCTGTCGCCGCCGAGGTCGAAGAAGGAGTCGTCGACCCCGACCCGCTCGACGCCGAGCACGTGGGCGTAGATGCCGGCCAGGATCTCCTCGGTGGGGGTGGTCGGCGAGCGATACCCGGCGGCGGAGTATTCGGGCGCCGGCAGGGCGCGGGTGTCGAGCTTGCCGTTGACGGTCATGGGCAGCGCGTCGAGCGCCACCACCGCCACCGGAACCATGTAGGCCGGCAACCGCTCGGCCAGCTCGGCGCGGGCGCCGGCCGGGTCGGCGGGTCCGGTGATGTAGCCGACGAGGCGCTTGTCACCGGGGCGGTCCTCGCGGGCGACGACGACGGCCTGGTCCACCCCGTCGAGCGCGGCCAGCGCCGAGCGCACCTCGCCGACCTCGATGCGGTAGCCGCGGATCTTGACCTGCTCGTCGGCGCGGCCCAGGTACTGCAGTTGGCCGTCCGTGCCCCAGCGCACCAGGTCACCGGTCCGGTACATGCGGGAACCCGGCTCGCCGAACGGGCACGCTACGAACCGCGACGCGGTCAGCCCGGACCGCTTCCAGTAGCCGTAGCCCACGCCGCGCCCGGCCACGTACAGCTCGCCGACCACGCCGGCCGGTACCTGGCGCAGCCACCCGTCGAGCACGAACAACCCGGCCCCGGGGACCGGCGAGCCGATCGGGGGCGCACCCGAACCCGCGCTCAACGGCGTGCTCGTCGAGGAGAAGATCGTGGCCTCGGTCGGGCCGTAGACGTTGACCATCACCCGCCCGGGCGCCCAGCGGTCCACCAGTTCCGGCGGGCAGGGCTCCGCGCCGATCACCAGCGCCGCGGCATCCAGTCCCTGCGGCGAGAGCATCCGCACCGCCGACGGGGTTTGGCTCAAGACGGTGACCTTCTCGGCGACCAGCAGGGCGTGGAAGTCCATCGGCGAGCGGGCCACCGAATCGGGGACCACGACGAGGCGCCCGCCGTGCAGCAGCGCACCCCAGATCTCCCACACCGAGAAGTCGAAGGCATACGAATGGAACTGCGTCCACACCTGGTCGGCCGACAACTCGACGCCGACGGCCTGCGCGTCGAACAGCCGGGTCACGTTGTGGTGGCTCACCGCAACGCCTTTGGGCACGCCGGTGGTGCCGGAGGTGTAGATGATGTGGGCGACGTGTTCGGGTGCCGGCGCCGGCAGCGCCGTGGCGGGCTGGCGGGCCACGGCGCAGTCGTGGATGTCGATGACCATCAGGTGGTGGGCGTCGAGCTTGTCGGCGAGCGCGGCGACGGTGAGTGCGGCCATGGGCGCGGTGTCGCCGAGCATGAACTCGATGCGGGCCGCCGGCAGGGCCGGGTCGATCGGCAGGTAGGCCGCGCCGGTCTTCAGCACCGCCAGGATGGCCACGATCGCGTCGGCCGACTTTCCGAACAGCAGCGCCACGGACTCGCCGGGGCCCACCCCGCGGTCAATCAGCAAGTGCGCCAACCGGTTCGAGCCCTCGTCGAGCTCGCGGTAGGTCATGGACCGGCCCTCGTAGGTCACCGCCGGCGCGTGCGGGGTGCGCGCCGCCTGGGCGGTGAACAACTCCGGGATGGACGCCGGCGTGCCGGGCTGGGTCAGGATGGCCCGGTCGCCCCACGCGTCCAGCCGGTCGTGTTCGGCGGGCTCGAGCAGGTCGATCGACGACAGCCGCCGCGCGGGGTCGGCGGTCATGACGGCCAGCACCCGCCGCAATCGTTCGATCAGCGTCGCGATCCGTGCCGCGTCGAAAACGTCTGTGTCGTATTCGACTTGGAGGCGCATCTCGCGACCGGGCTGGGCCTGCACCGTCAGCGGGTAGTGGGTGGATTCGCGGCTGCTGATGTCCGTGACGGCGAGTTCGTGGTTGCCCGACAGCGCGCTGGCGTCGATCGGGTAGTTCTCGTAGGCGAACAGGGTGTCGAACAGCGCGTCCTGCCCGGTAATGCGGTGAATCTCGTTGAGCGCCAGGTGCTGGTGGTCGAGCGTGTGGTTGTACGCGCCCTGCAGCTGGTCGAGCAGGTCGGCGGTGGTGGTGGCGGCGGTGATGTTCGCCCGCACCGGCACGGTGTTGATCAGCAGGCCCACCATGGTGTCCGCGCCGGCGATTTCGGCGGGACGGCCCGACACCGTGGTGCCGAACACGACATCGCGTTGGCCGGTCAGCCCGCACAGCAGTTGCGCGTAGGCGGCCTGCAGCACGGTGTTGACGGTGGTGTGGCACGAACGCGCCAGGTCGGCGACGGCCTGGGTGAGGTCGGCGGGCAGCGCGAATGATTCGACGCTTTGCCGGCCGAGCTCCGTCCGGTCCTGGGGCCCGACCAGGGTGGGAGTGTCGAAGCCGGCGAACACCTCGCCCCAGGCCGCCCGGGCGGCGTCGAGGTCGCGGTCGGCCAGCCAGCTGACGAAGCTTCGGTAGGGCGCCGCCGCCGGCAGCCGCTGCCCGTAGTAGGCGGCGAAGATCTCGCCGAGCAGGATCGGCATCGACCAGCCGTCGAGCACGATGTGGTGGTTGGTCAGCACCAGCCGGTAGCGCTCGGATGCGGTGCGTACCAACGCCACCCGGAACCCGGGCTGCTCGGCGAGGTCGCCGCAGACGGCCGCGCGTTCGGCGGCGCACAGGCGCTCGATCGCGTCGGTGTCGGTGCCATCCAGCTCGAGGTACCGCCAGGCCGGCGCGGGGTCGGCCGGGATGATCTGGACCGGCTCGTCGTACCGGTCGCAGAAGCGGGCCACCAGGTTCGGATGCCGGCTCACGACAGTGTGCACGGCGTCGCGCAGGCGGTTCGGGTCGAGCGGGCCGGCGATGCTGATGTTCAGCTGTCCCGCGTACAGGTCGTCGGTCGCCGGCGCGGTGTTGGCGTGGAATAGCAGACCCTGCTGAACCGGGGTCAACGCCAGCACGTCGGCGATACGGTGTTGGCGCGCAAGCTGATCGAGCTGCTGCTGGCTCAGCCGCGCGGGCGCGATGTCCGACGGCGTCAATCCGCCGCCGCCGGAGCGCACGTGGGCGCAGATGCCGGCGAGCGCCGCGAACCACAACCGGCCCAGCCGGGCGACCTGTTCGTCGTCGAGCGCCGACGGCGCCCAGGTCCAGTTGGCGTGCAGGCGTGGGCCGTCCGCGGAGTCGACGGTGGCCGCGTTGAGTTCGAGGGTGTGCATCAATGGCATGGCTGTCGACGCGGCGGCGCGGGTGACCGACCAGCCGTCCGGCACGGGCCGCCACATGTCGGCGGTGAGCTCACCCGCACCGCCCTGGCGCCCCAGGTAGTTGAACCCGATCGGCGGTTCGGGGCCGTCGAGGTCGATCTCGGGGTTGAGGTAGCGCAGCAGCCCGTAGGTCAGCGGGTCAGGCAGCGCCCGGAGCTGTTCCTTGGCGTCTTTGAGCGCCGCGCCCAGCGCTGTCCCGCCGGTGACGACCTGCCCCCAGGAGACACCGCGCACGCTCAGCGCCGTCGGGTATTTGGTGGTGAACCACCCCACGGTCTGGGACAGGTCGATGTCGCGGCCCAGTTCCTCGTGCCGGCCGTGCCCCTCGACCTCGATGCCGATGGGCGCGCGGCCGCCGCTGAACTCCGCGCACGCCAACGCGAACGCGATCAGCAGGATGTCCTGCACGCCGGCGTGGAACGCCGACGGCACCTCGCCGAGCAGCGCGCCGGTGGTCTCGGGGTCCAGCTCCATGAAGAGGTGTCCGGCCGTGGCGAAGGTGTCCACGTCGGGGCGGACCGCGGGCAGGGCCGGCGGTGTCGCCGCCACCTCGGTCCAGCGCTCCGCCTGATCGACGACGTCGGGGCGGTGCGCATGCTGGGCGAGCCGCGACGACCACCGGGCGAACGAGGTGCCCGCGGCGGGCAACTCGACCGGCCGCCCGCTGTGATGCTGGGCCCAGGCGATGTTCAAGTCCTGCAACAGGATTCGCCACGACACGCCGTCGACGGCGAGGTGATGCACGATCACCACGAGCTGCGCGGTGGCGCCGGCCCACAGCGCGCTGAGCATCACGCCGGCGGCCGGGTTCAGCCGCGACCGCGCCTCGGTGACCGCCGCGTCGGACAGCTCGTCCACCACGTGCAGGCAGTCGGCCGCATCGACCGAGCCCGCCTCGGGCACCGTCAGCGACCAGTCGCCGGACCCCTGGACGCCCGAGCCGTCGACGCGCAGCCGCAGCATGGGGTGGCGATCCAGCAGCGCCTGCAGCATGGTCACCACGTCGGCCTCGGTCACCCCGGCAGGCGCCTGCACCAGCGTGGCCTGGTTGAACTGATCGACCTGTCCGCCAACGCTTTCCACGTCTTGCAGCCAGCGGATGATCGGGGTCGCGGCCACGGGTCCGACGCCCTCGTCGAGGACGGCGGCGTCGGCCTCGACCACCTCGGCCACGCGGGCCAGCCGCGCCACGGTCTGCTCGACGAAGATGTCGCGGGTCTTGCACACCAGGCCGGCGGCGCGCGCCCGCGTCACCACCTGCATCGACGAAATGCTGTCCCCGCCAAGGTCGAAGAACGAGTCGTCGACGCCGACCCGCTCGAGCCCGAGCACCTGGGCGTAGATGCCGGCCAGGATCTCTTCGACGGCGTTGTCGGGGGCGCGGTATTGGTCGGCGTCGGAGTATTCCGGCGCGGGCAGCGCGCGGGTGTCCAGCTTGCCGTTGGGGGTCAGCGGCAGCGCCTGCATGACGACCACGGCGGCCGGAATCATGTAGCCCGGCAGCCTTTCGGCCAGCGCGGCGCGGACCGCGGCCGGGTCGGCGGTGCCGGTGACGTAACCGACGAGGCGCTTGTCCCCCGGCCGGTCCTCGCGGGCGACGACGACCGCCTGCTCGACGCCGGCCACCCAGGACAGCGCCGCCCGCACGTCGCCGAGCTCGATGCGGTAGCCGCGGATCTTGACCTGCTCGTCGGCGCGGCCGAGGTAGTCCAGTTGCCCGTCCGCGCGCCAGCGCACCAGGTCGCCGGTGCGGTACATGCGCGATCCGGGCGCGCCGAAGGGGCACGCCACGAACCGCGACGCGGTCAGGGCGGCGCGCTTCCAGTAGCCGCAGGCCACGCCGGCGCCGGCGACATACAGCTCTCCGACGACGCCGGGCGGCACGGGTCGCAGCCATTCGTCGAGCACGAACGACGCCCCGTTGGGCACCGGGGAGCCGATCGGCACTGGCCCTACAGCGCCCGTTCCGCCCTGCAGCGGCGCACTGATCGCGGCGTAGACCGTGGCTTCGGTCGGCCCGTAGGCGTTGATCATCACCCGGCCGGGCGCCCAGCGGTCCACGAGTTCGGCCGGGCAGGCCTCACCCGCGACCACCAGCGCGACCGACTCCAGGCCCGCGGGCGAGAGCGCGCCCGCCGCCGACGGGGTCTGGCTGAGCACGCTGACCCGCTCGGCCACCAGCAGCGCGTGCAGGTCTTCCGGTGAGCGCGCGACGGATTCGGGCACCACGACCAGTCGGCCGCCGTGCAACAGGGCACCGAAGATCTCCCAGACCGACACGTCGAAGGCCAGCGAATGCCATTGCGACCACACGCCGGTGCGCGGCAACCCGGAGTCTTTCGAGGCCAGCAGCTGGGTGACGTTGCGGTGCGTGACCGCAACGCCTTTGGGAACGCCTGTGGTGCCCGAGGTGTAGATCAGGTAGGCGAGGTGGTCGGGCCCCGGCGCCGGCAACGCGGTCGCGGGCCGGTCTTCGAGCTCGGGATCGTCGACGGCGATGACCGTGACGTCGTGGCCCTCGAGCCGGTCGGCGAGCCCGGGACTGGTGAGCGTGGCGATCGGGGCGGCGTCGGAGAGCATGAAGCCGATCCGCTCGGCCGGCAGCGCCGGATCGATCGGCAGGTAGGCCGCCCCGGTCTTCAGCACGGCAAGGATGGCGACGATCGCCTCGGCCGAGCGCGAAAACAGCAGCGCCACAGCCTGTCCCGGGCCCGCACCGCGGGCGGCGAGCAGGTGCGCGAGCCGGTTCGACGCCTCGTCGAGCTCGCGGTAGGTCATCGAGTGGCCGTCGCATACCACCGCGGCGGTGTCCGGGGTGCGCGCCGCCTGGGCGGCGAACAGCGCCGGGATCGACTCGGTCTCGGCGGCCGGTCCGGTCAGCGCCGCGCGGTTGCCGAGGGAGTCCAGTCGGGCGTGTTCGGCGTCGTCGAGCAGGTCCACCGCCGACAACGCCTGCGCGGGGTCGGCGGTCATCGCGAGCAGCACGCGCTGCAACCGGCCGATGAGTGCCGCGATGCTGTCCGCGTCGAAGACGTCGGTGCGGAATTCCACGGTGCCGCCGATTCCGGCGGGTTCACCCGCATCGCTCCAGCGCTCGCCCATCGAGAACGTCAAATCCATTCGGGCGGTGTGGGTGTCGACCGGGATGGGCGTGACGTCGACATCGCCGAGGGCCAGCCCCGCGGCGGGCCCGCCCTCCTGCCCGGCGAAGTTCTGCCAGGCCAGCATCACCTGCACCAGCGGGTGATGGCTCAGGCTGCGGGCGGGATTGAGCCGCTCGACCAGCACCTCGAAGGGCACGTCCTGGTGCTCGTAGGCGGCCAGGCTGCGGTGGCGCACCTGGGACAGCAGCTCGGCGAAGGTGGGATCGCCGCCCAGATTTTCCAGATCGACCCGCAATACGAGTGTGTTGACGAAGAACCCGACCAGCTCGTCGAGCGCGGGGTCGCGGCGGCCGGCGATCGGGAAACCCACCGCCACATCGGAACTCGCGCTGATCTTCGACAGCAGCACCATCAGGGCGGTCTGGACCACCATGAAGCTGGTGGCGTTGTGTCGGCGCGCCACGTCGGCGACCCGCTGTTGCAGCTCGGCCGACCAGTCGATCTCCACCGTGGCGCCGCGCTGGTCGGCCACCAGCGGGTAGGGCCGGTCGGTGGGCAGCGGCAGCCGCTCCGGCATTCCGGCCAGGGCCTCTTCCCAGTACGCCAGTTGGGCGGCGATGCGGCTGTCGCCGTCGTCGAGATCGCCGAACTGCGCACGCTGCCACAGCGTGTAGTCGACGTATTGCACCGACAGCGGCGACCAGTCGGGGCCGCGCCCGTCGCACCTGGCGGCATACGCCACGCCCAGGTCACGCACCAGCGGGGCGAGGGACATGCCGTCGGCGGCGATGTGGTGCACGACGGCGACCAGCACGTGCCGGTCGTTGCGGATGCGGAAAAGCTCTGCCCGCAAGGGGATTTGGGCCGACAGGTCGAAGGTGTAGCGGGCGGTGGCGCCGATCGCCTCGTCCAGCTGGTCCGCCGACCAGGTGCCGGCGTCGACGACCTCCCACCCGAAGTCTGCCTTGTCGGCGGGGATCACCACCTGCTGCGGTAGTCCCTCGGGCGCGACGAACACCGTGCGCAGGCTCTCGTGACGGACCACCACGTCGCCCAGTGCCGCACCCAGGGCGTCCGCATCGAGCGGCCCGTCCAGCCGCAGCGCCGCCGCCATGTTGTACACCGGTGAGGGCCCTTGCAATTGGTCCAGGAACCACAATCGGTTCTGCGCGAACGACAACGGGATGACCGCCGGCCGCTCGGCGGCCGTCAACGGCTCCAGCCCGCTGCCGCCCTCACCGATCCGGGGGGCCAGCTGGGCGATGGTGGGCGCCTCGAACACGGCGCGCACCGGGAGGCCGGTGTCGAGGCTGGCGTTGATCGCGGCGACCAGGCGCATCGCGGAGATGCTGTCGCCGCCCAGGTCGAAGAAGGAGTCGTCGACCCCGACCCGCTCGACGCCGAGGACTCCGGCGTAGACGCCGGCCAGGATTTCCTCGGTGGGCGTTTCAGGCGCGCGGTACCGACCGGCCGTGTATTCCGGTGCGGGCAGGGCGCGCGCGTCGAGTTTGCCGTTGGGGGTCAACGGAATCGCGTCGAGCGTCACCACCGCGGCGGGCACCATGAAGGCGGGCAGCCGTACGGCCAGCGCGGCGCGCAGCTGGGTGGGGTCGGCGCTGCCGGTGACGTAGCCGACGAGGCGCTTGTCACCGGGACGGTCTTCGCGCGCGACGACGACTGCCTGTGCGACGCCGTCGAATCCGGCCAGGGCGGACTGGATTTCGCCGAGCTCGATGCGGTAGCCGCGGATCTTGACCTGTTCGTCGGCGCGGCCGAGGCAGAGCAGTTGGCCCACACCGGATCCCGAGCGCTCCCAGCGGACCAGGTCGCCGGTCCGGTACATGCGGGTTCCGGCCCCACCGAAGGGGCAGGCGACGAACCGCGACGCGGTCAGGCCGGGCCGGCCGACATACCCTGCGGCGACACCGGATCCGGCGACGTACAGCTCGCCGACGACGCCGGGCGGCACCGGGCGCAACGCGTCGTCGAGCACGAACAGCGCCGCCCCGGGGACCGGCGAGCCGATGGGAACCGGCCCCGTCCCGGCCGCCAGCGGCGCGCTGATGGTCACGCACATCGTGGTCTCGGTCGGGCCGTAGGCGTTGACCATCACCCGCCCGGGCGCCCACTGGTCGACGACCTCGGCCGGGCAGGCCTCCCCGGCCATCACCAGCGACACGGAGTCCAGCCCCTCCGGGGAGAGCATGGCCACCGCCGACGGGGTCTGGGTCAACACGCTGACCTGCTGGGCGACCAGGACGTCATGCAGGTCGTGCGGGGACGCCGCCACCGCCTCGGGGACGACCACCAGTCGCCCGCCGCGCAGCAGCGCGCCGAAGATCTCCCACACCGAGACGTCGAACGCCAGCGAGTGACATTGCGACCAGACCCCCGCGGCCGGCAGCCCGGCGTCCAGGGATCCCAGCAGCTGGGTGACGTTGCGGTGAGTGATGGCAACGCCTTTGGGCACACCGGTGGTGCCCGAGGTGTAGATCAGGTAGGCGAGGTGGTCCGGCCCCGGCGCCGGCAGCGCCGTGTCGGGCAGGGTGTCGACGCGGGGATCGTTGACGTCGATGATCGTCACGCCGCGACCGTCGAGCCGCTCGGCCAGGTCGGCGGTGGTGACCGCGGCGACCGGTTTCGCGTCGCCGAGCATGAACTCGATGCGCGCGTCCGGCGAGGAGGGGTCGATCGGCAGGTAGGCCGCTCCCGTTTTGAGCACGGCCAGGATCGACGCGACGGCCTCGGCCGACCGCGAAAACAGCATCGCCACAACCCGTCCCGGGCCCGCGCCCGCGGACGCCAGTCGGTGCGCCAACCGGTTGGACGCCTCGTCGAGTTCCCGGTAGGTCACCGACAGGTCGCCGCACACCAGCGCCACGGATTCCGGTGCCCGCGCGGCCTGCGCGGCGAACAGCTCTGGAATCGACGGCGGCGCGTCACCGGCCGGCCGAGTCAAAACCGCGTGGTTGCCAAGCTCTTTCAGGCGGGCATGCTCGGCCTCGTCGAGCAGATCCACCGACGACAGCGGGTGGGCGGGGTCGGCAGTCATCGCGGTCAGGACCCGCTGCAGGCGGCCGATCAGCGCCTCGATGGTCGCGGCGTCGAACACGTCGGTGCGGAATTCCACCCGTCCGCCGATGCCGGCGGCCTCCCCGCGCTCGGTCCACCGTTCGGCCAGGGAGAACACCAGGTCCATCCGGGCCGACTGGTCCTCGACGGGGACGGAGGTCACCTCGAGGTCACCCAGCGCCAGGCCGGCGGCGGGGTCGTCGTGGCCGGCGAAATTCTGCCAGGCCAGCATCACCTGCACCAGCGGGTGATGGGTCAGGCTCCGGGTGGGGTTGACCCGCTCGACCAGCACCTCGAACGGCACGTCCTGATGTTCGAACGCGGCCAGGCTCTGGGCCTGGACCCGTTCCAGCAGTTCGGCGAAGCTGGGATCGCCGGCCAGGTCGACGCGGAGCACCAGGGTGTTGACGAAGAAGCCCACGAGTTGATCGAGCGCGGGGTCGCGCCGCCCGGCGATCGGGAAGCCCACCGCCACATCGGAACTCGCGGCGACCTTCGATAGCAGCACGGCCAGGGCGGCCTGCACCACCATGAAGCTGGTCGCGTTGTGCTCGCGGGCCACCCGCCGCGCCTGCTGCTGCAGCTCGGCCGGCCAGTCGACCACCACGCTGTCGCCGCGCTGATCGGCCACCGCCGGGTAGGGGCGATCGGTGGGCAGCTCGAGCCGCTCGGGCATGCCGGCCAGGGCGCGCTCCCAGTACGCCAGTTGAGCGCCGATGCGGCTGTCGCCGTCGTCGAGGTCGCCGAGTTGGGCGCGCTGCCACAGCGTGTAGTCGATGTACTGCACCGGCAGGTCGGCCCAGTCGGGTGCCCGCCCGGCGGACCGGCTGGTGTAGGCCAGGCTCAGGTCGGCGCCCAGCGGCGTCAGCGACATGCCGTCCGCGGCGATGTGGTGTACCGCGATCACGAGCAGGTGCTCGTCCTCGGTGATGGTGAAAAGCCTGGCCCGAATCGGGATTTCGGCCGCCAGATCGAAGGCGTGGCGCGTTACCGCCTTGACGGCGTCGTCCAGCCGGCTCGCCGGCCACGCGGTGGCATCGACGACCTCCCAGCCGAATTCGGCGCGCTCGGCGGGCACGACCTCCTGCCGGGGCGTGCCTTCGTGCGACGGGAACAGGGTGCGCAGGCTCTCATGACGGCTCACCACGTCGGCCAGCGCGGCGCCGAGCGCGTGCGCGTCGAGCCGCCCGCGCAGCCGCAGGGCCGCCGCCATGTTGTACAGCGGTGAGGGGCCCTGGAATTGGTCGATGAACCACAGCCGGTTCTGCGCGAAGGACAACGGGATGATCGCCGGCCGCTCCCCCGCCACCAGCGGTTCCAGCCGGCCCGAGCTCTCGGCGATGCGGGGCGCGAGCTGGGCGACGGTGGGCGCCTCGAAGACGACGCGCACCGGCAGCTCGGTCTCCAGCGTGGTGTTGATCGCGGTGATCAGGCGCATGGTGGACAGCGAGTCGCCGCCGAGGTCGAAGAACGAGTCGTCGACGCCGACCCGTTCGACGCCGAGGACTCCGGCATAGATGCCGGCCAGGATCTCCTCGATGGCGGTGCTCGGGGCGCGGTATCCGTTGCCGCCCTGGTAGTCCGGGGCGGGCAGGGCGCGGGCGTCGAGCTTGCCGTTGACCGTCATCGGCAGCGCGTCGAGCACCACCACCGCCGCGGGGACCATGTAGGCCGGGAGGCGCTCCGCCACCGCGGCGCGTGCGCGGGCGGGTTCCGCGGTCCCGGTGATGTAACCCATCAGGCGTTTGTCGCCGGGCCGGTCCTCGCGGGCGACGACGACCGCCTGCTCGACCCCGTCGAGCGCGGACAGCGCGGCCTGGATCTCGCCGAGTTCGATGCGGTAGCCGCGGACCTTGACCTGTTCGTCGGCGCGGCCCAGGTAGCGCAGTTGCCCCTCCCCGGATCCGGAGCGGCCCCAGCAGACCAGGTCGCCGGTGCGGTACATGCGGGTGCCGGGTTCGCCGAAGGGGCAGGCCATGAATCGGGACGCGGTCAGCCCGGGGCGCCGCCAATAGCCCACGCCCACACCTTCGCCGGCCAGATACAGCTCCCCGACCACCCCGGCGGGCACCGGGCGCAACCACTTGTCGAGCACGAAGAACGCCGCCCGCGTCACCGGTGAGCCGATCGGCGGGAATCCCGACCCCGCCATCAAGGGCGCGCTCTTGCACGCCCACATCGTGGTCTCGGTCGGGCCGTACACGTTGACCATCACCCGACCCGGCGCCCACCGGTCCACCAGCTCCGGCGGGCAGGGCTCGGCGCCGATCACCAACGCCGTGCCGTCCAGGCCGTCGGTGGGCAGCAACCCCACCGCCGAGGGGGTCTGGGTCAGCACCGTGACGCCCTCGCGCACCAGCAGCGCGTGGAACTCCTCGGGGGAGCGGGCCACGGCGCCGGGCACGACGACGAGGCGCCCGCCGTGCAGCAGCGCGCCCCAGATCTCCCAGACCGAGAAGTCGAACGCATAGGAGTGGAACTGGGTCCACACCTGCTCGGCCGACAAGGCGAAACCGAGCCGCAGGTCGTCGAACAACTGCGCGACGTTGTGTTGAGTCACCGCAACACCTTTGGGTACACCGGTGGTGCCCGAGGTGTAGATGACGTGGGCCAGATCGGTGGGCGCCGGCGCGGGCGGCGGGGTGCTCGGCTGGGCCGCCAGCGCGGGGTCGGCCACGTCGACGACGATCAGGTCGAAGCCGTCGAACCTGTCGGCCAGGTCGGCGGTGGTGACCGCGGCCATCGGGGCGGCGTCGGTGAGCATGAACTCCACCCGCGCGGCCGGCAGCGCGGGATCGATCGGCAGATACGCCGCCCCGGACTTGAGCACCCCCAGGATCGCCACGATCGCCTCGGCCGACCGCGAAAACAGCAGCGCCACAAACGCACCCGGGCCGGCGCCGCGGTCGACCAGCAGGTGCGCCAACCGGTTGGCGGCCTCATCGAGCTCGCGGTAGGTCATGGACCCGTCTTCGAACGTCAACGCCACCGCGTCCGGCGTGCGCGCCGCCTGCGCGGCGAACAAGCCCGCAACGGTCACCGGCTCCATCCGCTCGGACAGCACCGCCTGGTTGCCCCACTGCGCCAGCCGGGCGTGCTCGGCGGTGTCGAGCAGGTCCACCGACGACAGGCGCCGCTGGGGGTCGGCGGTCACCGCGGCCAGCAGCCGCTGCAGCCGGTCGATCATCGCCTCGACGGTGTCCGCGTTGTAGACGTCGGTGCGGTATTCGGCAGTCACGGCGATCCCGGCGCGCTGGCCGGACTCGGTGAAGCGTTCGGCCAGTGAGAACGTCAGGTCCATGCGAGCGGTGTTGGTGTGCAACGGCATTGGTGTGACCCGCAGGTCTCCCAGCGCCAGCCCGGCGGCGGGGGCGGTGACCTCCCCCGGGAAGTTCTCCCAGCCCAGCAGCACCTGAACGAGCGGGTGATGGGCCATGCTGCGGGTGGGGTTGAGCCGCTCCACCAGCAGTTCGAACGGCACGTCCTGGTGCTCGAACGCGGCCAGGCTGCGCCGGCGCACCTGGGCCAGCAGCTCGGCGAAGGTCGGGTCCCCGCCCAGTTCTCCGAGGTCGACCCGCAGCACCAGGGTGTTGACGAAGAAGCCGATCAGGTCGTCGAGGGCGGGTTCGGGACGCCCGGCGATCGGGAAGCCCACGGCCACATCGGTACTGGCGCTGATCTTGGCGAGCAGCGCGGCGAAGGCGGCCTGGATCACCATGAAGCTGGTGGCGTTGTGCTCGCGCGCGACCCGGCGGACCTGTTGCTGTAGCTCGGCCGGCCAGTCCACCGCCAGCCGGGCCCCGCGGTGGTCGGCGACCTGCGGGTAGGGCCGATCGGTGGGCAGCTGCAGGCGTTCGGGCAGCCCGGCCAGCTCGTCCGCCCAGTAATCCAGCTGGGCGGCGATGCGGCTGTCGCGGTCGTCCACGTCCCCGAGATGTGCACGCTGCCAGAGCGTGTAGTCGACGTATTGCACCGCCAGGGGCGCCCAGTCGGGGGCCTGCCCCGCGCAGCGGCTCGCGTAGGCGATTCCGAGGTCGCGCGCGAACGGGGTGATCGACCACCCGTCGGCGGCGATGTGGTGCACCGCGACCACCAGCATGTGTTCGTCGTCGCTGACCGTGAAAAGCTCGGTGTGCAGGGGGCTTTCGTTCGACAGGTCGAAGGTGTACCGGGCGGCCGTCTCCATGCTCCGCCGCAGCCGGTCCTGCGGCCACCCGCGCGCGTCGATGACGTCGCAGGCGAACCCGATGCGCTCGGCGGGAACCACCACCTGCTGCGGGATTCCGTCGGCCGAGGCGAACACCGTGCGCAGGGTTTCGTGGCGGCCCACGACGTCGGCCAGTGCCGCGGCCAGCGCGTCGACGTCGAGGTGTCCGCGCAGCCGCAGCGCCACGGTGATGTTGTACATCGGCGAGGCGCCCTGGAACTGGTCGATGAACCACAGCCGGGTCTGCGCGAAGGACAGCGGGATCACCGCCGGGCGCTCCCCCGCGACCAGCGGGTCGGGACGGTCGGCGTCCCCGCTGCTGAGAAGGGCCAACTCGGCGACGGTGGGCGCCTCGAACACGGCCCGCACCCCGAGGTCGGAATTGAAACTGGTGTTGACCGCCGCGATCAGGCGCATCGCCGACAGCGAATCCCCACCCAGGTCGAAGAACGAGTCGTCGACACCCACCCGTTCCAGGCCGAGCACCTGGGCGTAGATGCCGACCAGGATCTCCTCGACGGCGGTGGCCGGGGCGCGGTACCGATCGGCGTCCTGGTAGTCCGGGGCGGGCAGGGCCTTGCGGTCGAGCTTGCCCGAGCTCGTCATCGGGAATTCTTCCAGCGCCACAATGTGTGTCGGCACCATGTAGTCGGGCAGCCAGGCACTCAACCGCTCGCGCACCTCGCCGACCTTGGTGTTGGTCCGGGGGTCGTTGGCGTGGATGGTGCGCCGCCGGGCCCCGTCGGGCGCCAGGTAGAGATCCGTCAGCGCCGGGACGGCCCGGTCGCCAGAGGCGATGAAAACCGCACTGAGAGTACCGGGTTGGGCGCCCCAGGTGACGGCGACGCCATATCCGGCGCGCTCACCGAGGCGGTGCAACTCTTCGGCGACGGTGGCGTCGGGACCGGGGTCGGCCTGGGCCAGCGCGTCGGGCAGGGGCAATCCCTGCGCCAGCGCGGCCTCGACACCGACGTCGGTGATCAGTCCGGCGCGCGGGATGTCGGTGATGCGGACGGCGGCGGGACGCTGCGACGTCAGGGTCTCGCGCAGCCCGCGCAGCCCGTCGCACTGCGCCCACGTCAGCGTCGGCTCGTCGGCCACCGAGCGTACGGCCGCGGGAGCCTTGTGGATGGCGACGTCGTAGCGGTGCCGGTTGAGTTCGTTGTCGGCCATTCCACGTTTGACGCGGATGTCGACCCCGACGGCTTCCGGGCGCGAGCGCGCCCAGGAGGTGAAAAACTCCGGCGCCAAAAGCAATTCGGTCTCGCCGAGCATGGCGTGGCGGACACGCTGGCGGATCTCGGCCGCGTCGGCGGCGTCGCCGCGGGCCAGCGCGATCGCGGTCTGGAACGCGCCCTGCAGGGTGTGGTTGCGGATGTCACCGATGAAGACCGCTCCGCCGGGCGCCAACAGCTCCATGGCCTTGTCGATGACCTCGACCAGATATCCCGCGTTGGGGAAGTACTGGACGACCGAGTTGAGAATGATGGTGTCGAAGTGGCCCTGCGGCAGCCCGTCGGTGACGTGGGCGGGTTGGGTCAGCAGCTCGACGCGGTCGCGCCACGGCAGCTGCAGCCGCTCCATCGCGCGCGCCAGGTTGTCGATCGCGACGGCCGAGAAGTCGGTGGCGACATAGTGGTCGCAGTGCGGGGCGATCTGTGAGAGCAGCAACCCCGAGCCCGCGCCGATCTCCAGCACCCGCCGGGGCCGCAGGGACATGATGCGATCGACTGTGGCGGAACGCCATTCGGCCATCTCTTCGAGCGGGATCGGTTCGCCGGTGTAGCTGCTGTTCCACCCGCGGAAATCCTCGCCGAAGTTTGCCGCGAGGTCGGCGCCGTACAGGTCGTCGTAGAGGTGCTGCCACTCCTGGACGTCTTCGGCGTCCTGCTGCAGATCCCGGTCGGTGGTGGCGTTGTGATCGAGCGTCACGTAGGCGACCAGGTGCGAGCCGGTCGCGGTGTCCGCGACGGTGACGGCGGCCTGGGTCACCTGCGGGCAGGCCAGCAGGGTGTTTTCGATTTCGCCCAGTTCGATGCGCTGTCCGCGCAGTTTGATCTGGTTGTCAGCACGGCCCAGGTAATCCAGGGTCCCGTCGGACATCCAGCGCACCAGGTCGCCGGTGCGATACATCCTTGTTCCCGGCGCGCCAAAGGGGTTGGCGACGAACCGTTCTGCGGTCAACTCCACCCGGCCCAGATAGCCGTGCCCCAGGGCCGGCCCGCTCAGGTACAGCTCGCCCACCACGCCTACCGGGACGGGGTTCAGCCACGCATCGAGCACGCGCGCGCACACGCCGGAGATCGGGGCGCCGATGCGAACGGGTTCGCCCGCCGACAGCCGCGCGCAGGTGACCCAGATGGTGGTCTCGCTCGGGCCGTAACCGTTGAACATCTGGCGGCCCGGCGCCCAGGCGTCCACCAGTTCGGGCAGGCAGGCCTCCCCGACGGCGACCAGCGTGTCCAGGCGATCCAGCCGGGCGCGGTCCAGCGTCGAGATCACGGTGGGCGTCAGGATGGCCGCGCTGACCCGCTGGTCGTGCAGCAAGGCGGTCAGCGCCTCACCGGCATACACCTGCGGCGGCGCCACCACCAGGGCGGCGCCAGATCCCGCCGCCAGCAACAGTTCTCCGACCGAGGCGTCGAAGGTCGGCGAGGCGACCATCAGCACCCGCGCGTCCGGGCCCAGACCGAACAGCTCGCGCTGGGCGGCGGCCCAGCCCAGCATGCCGCTGTGGCCCACCGCGACGCCCTTGGGGACGCCGGTCGAACCCGACGTGAAGATCAGGTAGGCGGTGTCGCCCGCCCGCAGGGGCGAGAGCCGGTCGGCGTCGGTGATCTCCTGCGCCGAGCACGCGGACAGGTCGAGACCGTCGAGACGCACGATCGGGCGCGTCCCGGCGCCCGCGACGTCGTCGGTGCCGCACGTCAACACGCACACCGCGTCGACGGCGTCGAGCACCGAGGCGATGCGCTCGACCGGATGGTCCAGATCCACCGGCGCATAGATGCCACCGGCCTTGACGACCGCCCACCACGCCACCACCAGCTCCGCGCACCGGCCGATCGCCACACCGACGGCGCGCTCCGGGCCGACGCCCGCGTCGATCAGCTTGCGCGCCAACCGCGTTGACCACTCGTCGAGTTCGCGATACGACAACGCCCGCGCACCATCGACCACCGCGGGCGCGTCCGGGCCCGCCGCCACCGCCGCGGCCAGCAGCTCCGGCGCCACGCCCACCGGCGCCCCCACGCCGGCGCCGGACATCCTCGACAGCACCAGGTCGCGCTCGTCGCGGTCCAGCAGGTCGATCGATGACAGCCGCCGGGCGGGGTCGGCCGTCATCGCGACCAACACCCGCTGCAGGCGCCCGACGAGCGACGCGATGCCGGCGGCGTCGAACACGTCGGCGTCGAATTCGATGTGCAGGCCGAGTTCGCGGCCGGGCAGGGCCTCCACCGTCAGCGGATAGTGGTTGTACTCGCGGTTGGTGAACGCGGCGATGGCCAGGCCGTCGTCTCCCAGCGTCATGCCGCTGTCGATCGGGTAGTTCTCGTAGACGAACAGCGTGTCGAAAAGCTGGTCGTGGCCGGTGACGCGGTGGATCTCGCTGAGCGCCAGGTGCTGGTGCTCGAGCGCGTCGTTGTGACTGTTCTGCAACTGCGCCAGCAGATCGGCGGTGGTGGTCGTCGCGGTGATGTTGGCGCGCACCGGCACCGTGTTGATCAGCAGCCCGACCATCGACTCCGCGTCGTCGACCTCGAGCTGGCCGACCCTCGATCGCGGGGTGCCGAAGACGACGTCGTGCTGACCGGTGAGCGAGGTCAGCACCAACGCCCACGCGGCCTGCAGCACGGTGCTCAGCGTGGTGTGGTGCGAGCGCGCCAGCTCGCCGAGGGCCCGGGTGGTCTGCGCGGACACGCGAGACTTCTCAAAGCCGCGGCGCCCCTGCCCCAATCGGTCTTCGGGCGCGACCAGGGTAGGAGTTTCGAAGCCGGACAACAGCTCCTCCCAGGCCTCGCGGGAGGCGTCGAGGTCGCGATCGGCCAGCCAGGTGAGGAAGGCCCGGTAGGAGCCGGCGGCGGGGAGGCGCTGCCCGTAGTAGCTGGCGAAGATTTCGCGCAGCAGGATGGGGAGCGACCAGCCGTCGAGCAGGATGTGGTGATTGGTCAGCACGAACCGGAATCGCCGGTCCGCGGTGCGGATCAACGCGGCCCGGAACGCCGCCTGCCCGGCGAGGTCGCACACCGCGGCGCGTTCGGCCGCGCACAGGCGCTCGATTCGCGCGTCGCTGTCGGCCTCCCCGGCGCCGCCGCCGTCGAGCTCGAGGTACCGCCACTCGACCACGGGATCGGCGGGGATGATCTGCACCGGCTCGTCGAACTGTTCGCAGAACAGGGCCGCCAGGTGGGGGTGCCGGTTGACAACGGTGTGCACCGCGTCGCGCAGCCGGTCGGGGTCGAGCGGCCCGGTCAGCGTGAAATCGAGTTGGACCGCGTACATGTCGTCGCCGCCCTGCGCGGTGCTGGAGTGGAACAGCAGACCCTGCTGCAGCGGCGTCAGCGGCAAGATGTCGGCGATGTGGTGCCGGCGCGCCAGCTCGTCGATCTGCTGTTGGCTCAGGCGGGCCGGGGCGATGTCCGACGGGGTCAGCCCCCCGCCGCCGTTGCGGACGTGTGCGCAGACCCCGGACAGCGCCTCGAACCACAGCCGGCTCAACCGGGTGATCTGTGTGGCGTCGAGAACCGATGGCGCCCAGGTCCATTCGGCGTGCAGGTGCGGTCCGGCGCCGGTGTCGATGGTGCCGGCATTGAGTTCGACGGTGTGCATCAGCGGCATGGGCACCGCCGCGGCGGCGCCGATCAACGACAGACCATCCTGGCTGATGCTCCAGCCCTCCCCCGCCGAATCGGGCGCTGCGCCTTGGCGTCCCAGGTAATTGAAGGCGATGGAGGGGTCGGCCCCGGCGAGATCGACGTCGGTGTTGAGGTAGCGCAGCAGCCCGTAGGTCAGCGGGTCGGGCAGCGCGCGCAGCTGCTCCTTGGCGTCTTTGATGATGGGCCCCAGCGCCGTGTCGCCGGAAACCACCTGCGCCCAGCGCAATCCGGCCACCGGCCCCGCCATTTTCAAAGACACCGGGTACTTGGTGGTGAACCATCCGACGGTGCGGGACAGATCGATGTCGGCGCCGAGTTCCTCGTGGCGTCCGTGGGCCTCGACGTCGATGCCGATCGGGGCGCCGGTGTCACCCAGGAATTCCGCCCACGCCAGCCCGAAGGCGATCAACAGGACGTCCTGGATCCCGGCGTGGAACGCGGTCGGCACCTCACCGAGCAGCATCGCGGTCGTCTCGGCGTCCAGCTCGACCGACAAGCGCCCGGCGCTGGCGTAGGTGTCCACGTCGGGGCGCGCCGCGGGCAGCGCGGCGGGCGCCCCCGTCACCCGCTTCCACGCGTTCAACTGGCCGACGACATCGCGGTGGCGTGCGTGCTCGTTCAGCATTGTCGCCCAGCGGGCAAACGAGGTCCCCGCCGGCGGCAGCTCCACCGGCTGTCCGGCGCTGTGCAGCGCCCACGCAATGTTGAGGTCCTCCAACAGGATCCACCACGACACCGCGTCGACGGCCAGGTGGTGGATGATCACCGCCAGCCGGCCGGTGGACTCGACCCACAACGCGCTCAGCATCGCCCCGGTGAACGGGTTCAACCGCGAGCGGGCGTCAAGCAGCGCGTCGTCGGTCAGCGCGTCCACCGCCTGCAGGCAGTCCTGCGCCCACACCGACCCGGGTTCGGGAATGTGGAACGACCAGCCGCCGGCGCCGTCGCGCTCGACCCGCAGCCGAAGCATGGCGTGCCGATCCACCAAGGCCTGCAACACCATTGAGACGTCGGCCGCGGTCACCCCCGCGGGGGCCTGCACCATCACGGTCTGGTTGAACTGATCGACCGGGCCGGCCTGCTCCGCGCCCTCTAGCCACCGCATGATCGGGGTGGGCGGCACCGGCCCGACGCCCTCGTCGACCACCTGCGCCGCTCCGTCGCTCACCCCGGCCACCCGGGCGAGCCGGGCGACGGTCTGCTCGACGAACACGTCTCGGGGCCGGCAGGTCAGGCCCGCCGCGCGGGCCCGCGCCACGACTTGCAGCGACAAGATGCTGTCGCCGCCCAGCTCGAAGAAGGACTCGTCGACGCCGACGCGCTGCACGCCGAGCACCTCGGCGTAGATGCCGGCCAGGATCTCCTCGACCGAGTTGCCCGGGGCGCGGTACTCGCCCGTCGTGTATTCGGGCGTCGGCAGAGCGCGGGTGTCGAGTTTGCCGTTGGGCGTCAGCGGCAGGGCGTCGAGGACGACCACCGCGGCCGGCACCATGTAGCCCGGGAGCCGCTCGGCCAGTGCGGCGCGCGCCTCGACGGGGTCGGCGATGCCGGTGACGTAACCGACCAGGCGCTTGTCCCCGGGGCGGTCCTCGCGGGCGATCACCACGGCCTGGTCGACGCCGTCAAGCGCGGCGAGCGCGGCCTGGATTTCGCCGAGCTCGATGCGGTAGCCGCGGATTTTGACCTGTTCGTCGGCGCGGCCGAGGTACTGCAGTTGACCGTCATCGCCCCAGCACGCCAGGTCCCCGGTGCGGTACATGCGCGCGCCCGCCCCACCGAACGGGCAGGCCACGAACCGTGACGCGGTCAGCCCGGTCCGGCCGACGTAGCCGCTGGTCACCCCGTCACCGGCGACATACAACTCGCCGACGACGCCCGGCGGCACCGGGCGCAGCCAGCCGTCGAGCACGAACAACGCCGCCCCGGGCACCGGGGAACCGATCGGCGGGATCCCGGATCCCTTCGTCAGCGGCTCGCTGATCGCCACGCACATCGTCGTCTCGGTCGGGCCGTAGGCGTTGACCATCACCCGGCCCGGCGCCCACCGGTCCACCACCTCGGCCGGGCAGGCCTCGCCCACCACCACCAGCGACGCCGCCGAAAGCCGCTCGGGCGAGAGCATCGCCACGGCCGACGGGGTCTGGGTCAACACGCTGACGTCCTCGCCGGCCAGCACGTCGTGCAGTTCGTCGGGTGAGCGCGTGACGTCCTCGGGGACCACGACCAGCCGGCCGCCGCGCAGCAGCGCGCCGAAGATCTCCCACACCGAGACGTCGAACGCGTACGAGTGGCACTGCGACCACACGCCCGACGGCGGCAGGCCGGCGTCCAGGGATCCCAACAGCTGCGTCACGTTGCGGTGCGTGACCGCGACGCCTTTGGGGACACCGGTGGTGCCCGAGGTGTAGATCAGGTAAGCGACGTGGTCCGGACCGGGCGCCGGCAAGGCGTCGGCGCGCTGGGCGTCGATCCGGGAATCGTTGACATCGATGACCGGCACGTCGTGACCGTCGAGGCGGTCGGCCAGATCGACGGTGCTCAGCGCGGCAACGGGTTTGGCGTCGTCGAGCATGAACCCGATCCGCGACTCGGGCGAGGACGGATCGATCGGCAGGTAGGCCGCACCGGTCTTGAGTACCGCCAGGATCGACGCGACGGCTTCGGGCGACCGCGAAAACATCAGCGCCACAGTCCGTCCCGGGCCCGCGCCCAGCCCGGTCAACAGATGCGCCAGCCGGTTGGACGCCTCATCGAGTTCCCGGTAGGTCACCGACCGGCCCTCACACACCAGCGCCACGGCCTCGGGCGTGCGCGACACCTGGGTGGCGAACAGTTCCGGCACCGACACGGGCGCGCTCGCCGACAGGTTCAGAACCTCTTTATTACCAAGCCCTTCCAGGCGTGCGCGCTCCGCGGGCCGCAGCACATCCAGCGACGACAGGCGCCGGCTCGGATCGGCGACCATGGTCGCCAGCACACGCTGCAGCCGTTCGGCCAGGTCCGCGACGTCGAAATTCGAAAACGGTTGCCCGGTACCGACAGTGCTCAGGAATTGCTGGTCGCCGAATCCGAGGAAGAACAGTCCGAAGTGGCCAACCGGCCCGAAGCTGGTGTAGGTCGCGGTCGCCGGGGTGCCGTTGAGGCTGAGGGTGAGGCGGGCCGGGACGAAGTTGACGACCACCCGGTTGGGCGCCTGCCGCGGGCCGTTGAAGCCGCCTTCGCCGTCCAGCGTCCGCGTCGGGAACTGCTGATGCCGCAACGCCTCTCGAGACCGCTGGTCAACATGCCGGCAAAAGTCGGCGAACGAGGTGTCCGGCGCGGCCTTCAGCACCAGGGGCACCACGCCGGCGAGCATGCCGGGGTGCGTCTTCGACTCCGGGTCGACGCGCCGGCTGACCGGAAAGTCGAGCACGACTTCGTCGGAACCGTCGGCGCACCAACCCCGCACCAGAAGCGCGCAGGCCGCGGTGAGTACCGATGACCGACGGATGCCCAACGTCTTGGACAACTCTTTGACCCTGCCGACCACGGACTGATCCAGTTGCACTGGCGGAGACGGTGAATACGGGTCTCGCCCGTCATTCCGCGCCGGTGCCGGATAGTCCGCCCCGCTGCCCGCGGGGCGGTGCGCGACCCAATACTCTTGATCTTCACGGAATTTGGCGGATGCCTCGTATTCCAGCTCGCCGCTGACGAGGTCATGCAGGGAGCCGAAGAAGGCGGGGGGAACTGGCTTGCCGGCGGCCAGCGCGGAGTAGACGGCGGCGATCCGTCGTCCGGTCAGCGCGATGCCCATGCCGTCGATGGCGATGTGATGGCAGACGGTGAACCAGTAGTACTCGTCGGGACCCGTACGGAACAAAGCGAATTTGATCATCGGGCCGGTGAGCGGCATCGGCGTTCGCTGGATCGATGCCGCGGTCTCCCGGACTTCCCGCTCCGGATCCTGCGATTCCGTCAGGTCGTAGAAGACCAAGTCGACGTCGTCGTAGTCGACGGCCTTCTGGAAGACCTGGCCGTCGGCCTCGAAGAACGAGGCCCGCAGGCTCTCGGCCTCGTTGACCACGTGTCGCATAGCTTGGTGCAGCAGACGGGGGTCGATCGCCCCGTCGATACGGACCAGCACGCCCAGCTGCCACGCCGCGTCGAAGTGGCCGGTCTGTTGTGCTAACCAGATATCGAGCTGGCCTCGCGTTACCGGGAGTGCCCGGTCACCACCACGCTCCACTGAACCCCCCAAGCTCTACCGAAGTCCTTCATATGACATCGGTGTAAACATCACAAACCGGCGCGGGTCGGCGTGTCGCGGAGGCTTTTCGCCCGGATATCGGGCCAGTGTTCTTCGATGTAGTGCAGGCATGCGGCGCGGTCGGCTTGCCCAAAAACTACTCTCCAACCGGCGGGAACGGTAGTGAAAGTTGGCCAAAGACTGTGTTGTTCTTCGTTATTGACCAGGACGAAAAAACTGCCGCCGTCGTCGTCGAACGGATTGAGCTGCATTGATGGACCCCCTAACACCGAAACGAAAACTCCAAAGCGCTGCGCACCACACGAAGTACCGTGCGGCACTTAAGGATTGAGCCGTTAGGCTCGATCAGCATCTCGACCGGCAGATGCGGTCGAAAATGGCGCCCGTGAGTTTGGACGCGGTGGCAACTGAGCCATGACGGCCATGGCAGACCCCCTACCCGGGTAGGTCCCACGAACGTCAATGTCGCCATTCACGCTCGCGGTGTACCCCGACCGCTCGTTCCGAAACATTTGAATTACGTTCTCATGTAAGACATTAACAGCGGCCGTTGTTGCACTCGTGTCTCGCTGTCCAGCAAAACAACTTTGACGCTCGGCACCGTTTGATATCGCCACGACACGGGTGCCATACCGTTCTTTTCGCAAGCGACCTAGGGAAATAATGAATTTGCCGGCCCGGCATTCCGGACGTCGCTTACGTGAACGAAAAATATTTGCCTCTGGCCCGTCCGGCGGCTCGGCGCGCGGCGCCGTGGCCGCGGCGTAACCGATAATCCTGCCGCAGGTGCGGTCCGAATCATGGCTTCAACAGTCTATTCGCGGCGCCACGATTCGGAGTAGCCAATTGATACCCGGCGACACAGTCCGTTTGCCGCACCGTGCAAAAACGTACGGACGCTTGCTAAACCGCGATTAGCACCCCGCCATCATGATCGACACATCGAGCTTCGCCGTAGCTGTGGCGAGTCGGATTGCCGCGGCGGCGTTCGGCCAAGTGGTGCGTTTGCTTTCGGGCGTGACGCTGCGCACATACGGCTGGCTACGTCTGGCGCACGATTCTTCCGGCCGTTTTGGCCGGCGGGACCGGCCAACCGGCAACCCCGGGGCCTTGTGATTGATCTCACGGACGCGCTTGCGTGCCGCTCGTCGGCTTCGCCCGAATCCGTTGACCAAGATCAAGATTCGGCGCACAGCGGGCTCATAGCTTTGGGCGGGCCGCGCTTCGCGGCGGCGCCGATCCGGTCGCGACCCGTCGGCGTTTAAGCGTCGACAGGTGCGGGTAGAGCTGCGGCCATGTGGGGGTCAGTGCTGGGCTTGGGAATTCTGGCTGCGCTCAACCCGGTTCGTCTCGGGCTTGCCCTGCTGATGATCTCGCGGCCACGGCCGGGACCGAGTCTGCTCGCCTACTGGATCGGCGGGCTGACGGTATGCGTACCCGAGCTCTTGCTCCCCCTGATGCTGCTGAACTTCACCCCCATGTTCGGGCACATCGCGCACGGTTCGTCTTCCCCTTCTACGGGCGCGACCCTCGGAAAGGTTCAAATCGGCCTCGGCGTGATCGGGCTGTCGATCGCGGCGGCGATGACGGTGCGCTTCGTGACGCGCCAGCGGGTGGCGCAACCCTCGCCCGACGCCCGATCGCCGGCACCGTCGTCAGCCTCCGCGGCGCCCATCGCCATGCCGCGGCTGCTGACCCGGGTCCAAGATGTCTCGAGCGACGACGGCTCCCCCGTCCGGCGCCTGCTCGGCCGCATCCACGACGCATGGGAGGGCGGGTCGTCGTGGGTCGCGTGGGTGATCGGGCTGATCTCGGTGCCGGTCGACGGCGTCCTCTTCATCGTCGCGATCATCATGGCGTCGGGCGCGTCGCTCACCGCACAGTTCGGCGCCGCCATCGCGTTCATCGTCCTGATGTACGCCGTCGTCGAGGTGATCCTCGTCGGGTACGTGGCCACGCCGGCCAAGACCCAATCCCTACTCCGGGTGTTGCACGACTGGGTGCGGACCTACCACCGGCAGATTTTGGTCATCCTGTTCACGGTGGTTGGGGTGTCGCAGCTGGCGCAGGGTCTGCACATCGTATGAGCCCCGATCGCGGTCCGCGCCGTGCCGGCGGCTCAGGCCGAGCGCGGAGGGCGCTTCGTCTCGACCAGCGTGCGGGCGATCTGCTCGACCCGGGTGTTCGTCTGCTGCGAGAGCCGGGTCAACAGGCCGAACGCCCCACCGGCGTCGATGTTGAATCGTTCCATCAGGACGCCCTTGGCCTGCCCGATCACGTCTCGGGTCTCGATGGCGCGCATCAGTTGCTTGTTCTCGAGGGCCAGCGACTCCTGGCGCTGGGCGTGAAGGCCGGCTTCCACGGCGCTGACGGCCTCGAACGTGTGCAGCAGCTCGGCCGGATCCCAGGCGTCCCCGTGTTCGACGTCGCGCGCCACCTCGGCAAGCAGCTGCCTGCTTTCGGAGACTTCCTTGACGCAGTGCACCACTCCCACCAGCTCGCCGTGGTCGAGCAGCGGGGAGTTAGTGGGCCTCCACACCTTGGGCAGGAATTCCTCGGGCGCCGCGGGATCGGGAATGTCGTAGCGCTGCAGCCGCATCTTGTGCGTGTGGCCGCTGCTCATCGCGACCTCGAGGGACGACGCGAGCTTCGACGTCCCGTCGGATTGCGGGTCCTTCGGGTTGTCCGGGAAGGCCTCGAACAGATACTGGCCCGGCAGCTCGTTGTGTTCCCGCAGCGTGGCCTGCTCGTAGGCCCGGCTTGCCGCCCGGATCCGCAGGTCGCGATCAAGCAGCACGCAACAGACGCCCGAGACCCCTTGGACCATCTCTCGGGCTATCGCGTCGAACTGCCCCTGGTTACGCATCGTTTATGCCACTACCCGTTTGTAAAAACGCTCAACCACCCACGATCGCCGGCGCGCGGCTGGCGATCTGGGCCCCTCCGGCGCACTATCTCGCTATGAGACGAGAAGTGGGCGCCGAGATTGAAGTCGAAATCACTGCGGCCACGACGCTGGAGTTCCAGATTGCAGTTGCGCCGCACCCGCATGCTGAGGTCTTCGAGTCGCTGCGCTTCGTCTTGAACGGAGAGCGAATCCAGCCCTTGGAGGTCAGCGGACTGCACGGCAACCGCATCCACAAGTTCGACGCGGAGGTCGGCACGCTGCGCGTGGACTACGCAGCGACGATCGTGGGGCACACTGATCCGGCTCCGGTGACCGAATACGACCAGTCGATGTACCTGCGGCCGAGCCGTTACGCCGAGGCCGACAAGTTCTATGGTTTCGCCGCCACAGAATTCGGCAATGACCGCGATCCGACGGCGTTGCTGGAGCACGTCAGTTCCTGGGTGGGCACCAGACTCAACTACGTACCCGGCTCGAGCGATCCGATTGACGGGGCGGTGGACACCCTGCTCGCCGGCGAAGGTGTGTGCCGTGACTACGCGCATCTGGTCGTGGCACTTCTGCGAGCGGTCAGCGTGCCGGCCCGCTTGGTATCCGTCTACGCGCCCGGGGTAAATCCGATGGACTTCCACGCGGTCGCCGAAGCTTTCGTCGAGGGGCAATGGCGGGTGGTCGACGCGACGCTGCTGGCGCCGCGACAGACGCTGGTGCGCATAGCCACCGGTCGCGACGCGGCCGACACGGCCTTCCTCGATAATCACAAGGGCGCGATCACGCTGGATCGGCTGGTGGTCAGCGCCCTGGTGAACGGCGAATTGCCCCGGGACTCGATCGACCAACTGGTTTCGATCCGCTGACGTCAGCCGCAAACCCGAACACCGTGCCATCGTATGTTCGATGAAATCCGCTGCGCCGCGGCGTGTTTGCGCCACGGCGACGGCAAGAGCCGCGTCGCAAGCCGGTGGCAATCATGATTCGCGCTCGCGTTCGGACACGACCGGAGTAGTGTGAGACCATCGGCGATACCTCGAACGTGACGAATCAAAGCCATGTCATCGTCGATTCGAATGATTTGGCCCACTTCGCGGCCAAGACGGGAGCGTCAATATGGCGCCGCATGACGACCACACCACTGCCGGGGGCCGGCACGCCCCGCCGCTACACACACCGCGCCTGCGCCTGAAACCGAAGTCGCCCCGCAGCGGGTATGTCGATGGAGCGTGGTGGCCGCACAGTGACGACCTGACGGCGGAGCTGCCAGATCTGCTGGCAGTGCTATCGGTTCGGCTTGGTCCGGTGGGTCGTGTCATCTACAACCTCACCGAATGGGCAACGGCGCCAGCGAAATTGGCGTTCGGCTCACAGACGGTGCGGCTCGACGGGTACCGCCGCCAGCCGGTTCACACCGTCGAGGTGCTCGGGCTCAACCGCCAGAGAATCACCCTCCTGGTGGTTTCACCGCACACCGACGAACACGATGCGCACACCGTCATGATGACCGCGGCCGGCCCGAACAACGCCTTGACGGTCGCGAGCCTCATGATCAGCGGGCAAAAAGTGGACGCCCACGAGTAGACCATGTCGGACACATCACGCATCAGCGCCGGATTCGACTGACCCTGTTTTAACCTGACTTCACGGTGCATTTTCTCCGGTCATGCGCGTTGCAGGCGGCCCGAATTATTTTGATTTGGAATTTTAGGTCGGTTTAGTTGGTGGCCGCTTTGATAGCGGGGCCGGGGTGCGCAGGAGGGGTGTATGCTCGCTAAATCGGGACCTGCCAGGTCCCCAAGTCAAAAAGGCCGCGATGTCTGATAAATCTCCCCGACAAACCATGGGTAAGAAATCGGGTAAATCCCTGAAAGAAAAACGAGCGGCGAAGCGCGGCAAGGCCGCCGAGGTCTCGCAGACGGAAGCCCTGCTGGTCACCAAGAAGCGCTGAGGCGACGATCTTCCTCGATAGCGCCCGTTTATCCGTGATCGGATGCCGTAGGTCCCCAGCGTGCTTGCGGCAATTAACGCCCGCGACTTTTTCGCTGGATTGTGTTACGGTTGACCCGGATGTAGCTAATTTCATCCGCTCCGAAAGAAAGCGAAATTCGTATGACACAGGGAACCGTGAAATGGTTCAACAGCGACAAGGGCTTCGGATTCATCGCCCCTGACGGCGGCGAAAAGGATGTATTCGTCCACCATTCTGAGATCCAGGAAAGCGGCTTTCGCAGCCTCGAGGAGAATCAGCGCGTCCAGTTCGAGATCAGCCAGGGGCCTAAAGGCCCCCAAGCGGTGGGAGTGACCACCCTCTAGCGGTGGAGCACGAAAACCCCTGGGGCTGAACGCATTCCACACGGCCCAAGGGCCGGGCGATGCCCTTGTCTCGGCCGCTGGGCTCGTGCGCCCGTCGAGATACGCGGGGCGCCAATCCAAAAGCCGCCTTATTGCGTCCGCACTGCGCGCTAGGCGGTGCGGCCCCCCGGCTGGCCTCGTCGACCGCGGGTGAGCATCGCCGTCGCCAACCCGCGTCGCCTCACGTCAGTGTCCGCGATTGCTACTTGCGGCCGGCCCGCGGCGTCCCGAAATCTATGCTCGGACGCTGTCTCTGGCGCGTCGTCGGCGGTCGCGGACAAAAATCGGTCGGGCAGCGCCAATTTGCAGATCGTGCGGACGGTGAGCAGGTACTGCCGGAGCAGCGGACCGGTGGTGTAGGGCAAGTCGTATCTGACGCACAGCGCGCGAACCCGTTGAGCGATCTCGGGGTAACGATTGCTCGGCAGATCGGGAAACAGATGGTGTTCGATTTGATAGCAGAGGTTTCCGCTCATGAACGCCAACGCCGGACCGGCTCGGAAGTTGGCGGTCCCGAGCATCTGCCGGAGATACCATTCGGGTTTCGTCTCGTTCTCCAAGACCGACGGGGTGAACTTTTCCGCTCCGTCCGCGAAGTGACCGCAGACGATGACCGCGTACGCCCACACGTTGCGTAACCCGTTGGCGACCACGTTCGCGCCGAGCGTGCGGCGCCATCGCCGTCGGCCCAGCGCAGGAAAGAAGACGTAATCCTTAGCGGCCTGGCGAGCCATCTTGCGGATCATCACCCGTTTGTGGGCAGATCTACCGGCCTCTGTTGTCTCGCGATCCCGCACCGCGTACAGGCCATGCAGCGCGACGCCCCATTCGAATGCCAGCGCCAGCAACACCGCGCGCAACGGTTGCGCCAGGGCGCTCGGCACCCACTCCTGATCGCGCGTGACCCGCAGGACTCCGAATCCGAGGTCGTCGTCCATGCCCACGACGTTGGTGTACACGTGGTGCAGGTGGTTGTGAGAGGACTGCCAGTGCTTCGAGGGACCGACCATGTCCCATTCCCAGGTACTGGAATGGATTTCCGGATCGTTCATCCAATCCCACTGACCGTGGCTGATGTTGTGGCTGAGTTCCATGTTCTCGATACACTTGGCCGCAGCCAGCGCTGCGGTTCCGAGAGCCCATCCGGCCTTCGATTTGCTGCCGATGAGGGTCAGTCTGGCCGCGACCTCCAGGCATCGCTGAAAGGCGATGGCCCGCCGGATGTAGTCACGGTCCTTGGTGCCGCGCGAACCTTCGACGTCGCAACGGATCGTGTCCAGTGCGGCCGCGAGGTTCTCGACGTCTTCATCGCTGAGGTGGGCGTATTCAGGTACTTCGGTAATCGCCATGGAATCAGTGAGATTCGGGCTGAGCGGAGACATGCGGACAGGGCGGGTTTACGAACCGCGGCAAAAGGGGTCACGTCCGATCTTGTGGGTGGTTACGCGCGAGTGGCGAGGATCGACGCGAGGTCAGATAAGCGGCGAACTTCTCGATCTAGAAAACCGGCCCGCGGGTTGGGGCGGCACGGCGACGCGTCCGGGACCTACCGGTCCGGTGGACGGCCGTATCATCTGTGTGAGAGCACCTGCCTGATCGGCTCGTGGGTTGGTCGATACCTGAGGCTACATGACTTCTCAGACCCTTCGGACTCATCAGCGTCTTCCACTCGGTGATAGCCGCTCAAAGCAAGCCCACGGGCACCGGAGGCCCCCGGCATCGCAGAGCCAATAGTCTGGTGTTTTGGACGCCTGCGCTTTTTGAGAGGTCACGATATGCCCGCACCGTCAGCCGAGGTCTTCGACCGCTTGCGCCAGTTGGCCGCGATCAAGGACGCCACCGCACGCCAGACCAAGACGATCGACGAGGTCTTCACCGGCAAGCCGCTGACCACCATCCCCGTCGGCACGGCCGAAGACGTCGAAGCCGCCTTCGCCGAGGCGCGCGCGGCGCAGGCCGACTGGGCGAACCGTCCGGTCAGCGAGCGCGTCGATGTCATCAGCCGGTATCGCGACCTGGTCGTCGAGAACCGCGAGTTCCTGATGGATCTCCTGCAGGCCGAGGCGGGCAAGGCCCGATGGGCCGCACAGGAGGAGATCGTCGACCTGGTCGCCAACGCGAATTACTATGCGCGGGTCTCCGCGGACCTGCTGAAGCCGCGCACGGTGCAGTCGCTGCTCCCGGGCATCGGCAAGACCACGGTGGGTTACCAGCCCAAGGGCGTGGTCGGGGTGATTTCGCCGTGGAACTATCCGATGACCCTGACGGCCTCGGACTCGGTGCCCGCGCTGCTGGCCGGTAACGCGGTGGTGCTGAAGCCGGACAGCCAGACCCCGTATTGCGCGCTCGCGTGCGCCGAGCGTTTGTATCGCGCCGGCCTGCCGCGAGCGCTCTACGCGGTGGTGCCCGGGCCGGGCTCGGTGGTCGGCACCGCGATCATCGACAACTGCGACTACTTGATGTTCACCGGCTCGACCGCCACCGGCAGGCAGCTCGCGGAGCACGCCGGCCGGCGGCTGATCGGTTTCTCCGCCGAGCTCGGCGGCAAGAACGCGATGATCGTCACGCGCGGCGCCAACCTCGACAAGGCGGCCAAGGCGGCCACCCGCGCATGCTTCTCCAACGCGGGCCAGCTGTGCATCTCCATCGAGCGGATCTACGTCGAGAAAGACATCGCCGACGATTTCATCGGCAAGTTCGGCGCCGCGGTGCGCAACATGAAGCTGGGCTCCGCGTATGACTTCTCGATCGACATGGGAAGCCTGATCTCCGCCGGCCAGCTGGACACCGTGACCGACCATGTGGACGACGCGAAAGCCAAGGGCGCCAAGGTGATTGCCGGCGGCAAGGCTCGCCCCGACATCGGGCCGCTGTTCTACGAGCCCACGGTGCTGACCGACGTGACGCCGGAGATGGAGTGCGCGGCCAACGAGACGTTCGGCCCGGTCGTCTCGATCTATCCGGTGGCCGACGTCGACGAAGCCGTCGAGAAGGCCAACGCCACCGAGTACGGGCTCAACGCCAGCGTGTTCGCGGGTTCCTCCGCCGAGGGCCAGCAGATCGCCGCCCGGCTGCGCTCGGGGACGGTGAACGTCAACGAGGGTTACGCGTTCGCGTGGGGCAGCCTCGGCGCACCGATGGGCGGGATGGGTCAGTCCGGCGTCGGGCGCCGCCACGGTCCCGAGGGCCTGTTGAAGTACACCGAATCGCAGACGATCGCGACCGCACGCGTGTTCAATCTTGATCCGCCGCTTGGCATTCCGTCGACCCTGTGGCAGAAGTCGCTGTTGCCCATCGTGCGGACCGTGATGAAGATTCCCGGGCGGAACTGACCTTCAGCCGCTTGGTGCGGCCCATTGCCAGGAGCTACTACAACGCGTAGTATTCGGGCATCTTGCCGCGCACAAGGGGGTGCCATGTGAGGTGGAGTTTCGCCCAGGTCGGGCTGCTGATCATTTGTGTTTTCCACGTCATTCAGGCGGTGGTCGGCTTCATCATGAATCCCAGTTTCGCGATCGGGCCCACCGCGCCGACCGTCCAGCTGTTCGGAATGGACTACAACGGGTGGCACGCGGTCGCCGGCCTTGCGTTGTTCGCTCCAGGCCTGGTCTTCGCGATGCGCAAGTCGTGGTCGGTGTTGTATCTGCTGCTCGCCGCGATCGCCGGTGCGCTGCCGGGCATTTGGGCGTTCTTCTCGCATCGGGTCGCGTTCGTGTTCACCTTTCCCAACAACGTCACCGACGCGGTCGTGCACCTGGTGACCGCCGCGATCATGGTGGCGGTGGCCGCCGTGCAGATCCGGATGGACGGCGGGCTCAAGCAATCGCTCGCCGACCTCCGGAAGGCGCGGTAGGAGTCTTCAGATCGCGCCGTTGCGGGTAGTCCTCCGGTCGACGAAGGAGGTTGCGATGGGCAAGCACTCGGAAAAGGATGACGACGAGCCCAAGGGCGGCCGTCCCGGCCCCGCGGATCACGGCCACGAAGGTGGCATGGCGACTCGCGAGAACGCGCCGGAACTCACCGAGCCGGACCGTGAGGACTGACGGGGCAGAACCTACTTGGAGGGGTTGCGGGCTTCCTCGTAGCGGATGGACGCCACCAAAGCCACGGCGAGCAGGAACAGCAACGGCACGAACACCATCGGGTACGCGGCGACAGCGGCCATGGCGATGAGCGAGCCGGGCACCCCCAACGTCAACGCGGCCGTCGGGTGCTTCTCGCCCATGCTGACGATCCTGGCGGGCGCCGCAAACGCGATCGCGGCCTGCTGATACCGATCCGCCCACTCGCCGTAGTACGAGCGGCGGGTCTGTCGGCCGCAGGCCACGCAGTTGCGCCCGTAGGAGTAGCGGGTTTTGAGCCCGCAGCCCATGCAGGTGTGGGTTGTCATCGGGCCCATGCTCTCATCACGGTGAGCGGCCGCCGCGGGCGAGGCGTTCGCCGCCGCCATTCGTAGGCTTGGTCGGGCTGACAGGATTTGAACCTGCGACCACTTGACCCCCAGGAAGTGGGGGTAGCACGTTTTCCGAGGTCGCTGGCGGTTTCCGCCGCCATCGCATCGAGCTTCAAGTTAATGGACGTGCAGGCCGTTCGGCATCGCGCATCGCGTGTGGTCCTCGGTTGGTCCCCAGCGCCGATCGCAGCCTTGCCTAGCCCTGTACGTACATTCACCGTACAATAAAGTGATCGGCAATTGCGAGCAGAGATGACTAAAGGAAGAAGGAGTGTTGTCGTGGCAGTCAAAACGAAGCGCATCGAGCTTCGCGCTGAGGAAGCGACCTTGGACCGCATCCAGCGCGCCGCCAACCTTGTCCATGAGCAGAACTCGGAGTTCGTGCGGAAAGCTGCGATGCAACGGGCCGAAGACATCCTGCGCCAAGAGCTGGTAACGGCAATGGAGCCCGAACAGTTTGACAAACTGATGTCCTCACTCGAGGCTGCTGACGACGCGCCGCGGCTGGCGGCAGCCGCACGCAAACCAGCGGTCTTCACAAGGCGTTGAACAGTGTTCGAGTCCGCGCGACTCACTGACGCCCACACGCTGGAAGGGTTCGACTGCGGTAAGGAGTCGCTGAATACCTGGCTCATCGCCCATGCCCGTCGCGCGGACAGCAGCGGGGTCGCGCACGTCTACGTGTGGACCCCGCTCGGCGAACCGAAAGTCAGTGCCTATTTCGCCATCCGCCCCACCGAAGTAGTACGCAACGACGACGGCATCTCGGGATCCATGGCCGGTGGCTATTCCCGCATACCCGGATACTTGATTGCCCGCCTGGCGATCGACACATCGCTGCGGGGTCAGGGATATGGCGAGCAGCTGCTTCTGGACGCACTAGGCAAAGCCGTCGCCGCATCGGAAATCGGCGGCGGCCGGCTCATCGTCGTTGATGCCATAGACGACGAGGCGCAATCCTTCTACGAGCACTACCACTTCGTCCCCGTCACGAACCGCGAGCGTCGTCTGGTCATGAAGGTGTCTACAGCGGCGAAAGCGCTCGGGGAGCGCTGGCGGGAGTAGACCCTTCCGCCGAAGAGTGTGCTGCACAAAGGAGTTGGCCGTTGGCGGTGTCGAGAGTTTCCCCGGTGAGTTAGACACGCTGCGTGCCGACAACGCGCGTTTGCGTCATCTCCTGCAATTGAGTGAGGAACAGGCACGCGCGGCCTCCAGTGACCAGGCGACGCTGACGGGGGCGCGGGCCTCACCGGTGACAATGGGCTCCAGCTCCGCTCATAAGGTGCGGTTCTTCTTCGATTTGTTCCGTTGTCGCACCGATGTTTACGCGTTGCGCTGGGAAAATCGTCGAGATGGCCGTTCAGGTTGGATGCCGGCGATCAAAGGATCTTGGCGCAAGGGTATGAACCGGGCCGACGCGCCTTACCTACCACTGACCCTGAGGTCGTTGATGCCCACCTGCGAGGCGAAACACATATCGGCCTGTACCCACTCAGCGATGACGACACCTGCTGGTAGATCGCGGCCGATTTCGATAAGGAAGCCGCGATGGCTCACGCCAAATCGATAACTGCCCTAAGGCTGCTTCGTCTGAAGGCGAAACACGAGACCATGACTACACCTAACGACGCGACCATCGGAAGGCTTTGACGGCGGTGACGGGGCCATTGCTGTCTCATGGTGCGAGCCTGACAAAGCCCGGCGGCATGTGGGGCGCCGGCGCCGACTGCACCGGACCGCCACCGCCGTTGCCACCACTGCCACCCCCGCCGGTGCCTCCACCGCCGTCGCCGGCATCGCCCCCAGGTTGAGGAGCCGCAGCAGGAGGCTCCGCCTGTTGCGGTGGTGGCGGGGGCTCTTGCGGCGGGGGCGGTTGTTTTGGTGGCGGCGGTGCCGCGTTTGGCCGGGGTGGTATCAGGTTGTGCGCCGTGGGCGGCGGTGGTGGCGGAATCTGCGGCGGGTTCTGTAAGTCGGAATCTCCCTCGGGAACCGCTCCGGTGAGCGAGGTGAGCATTGTGCCCGGCGCACCACGGTCCGACCGGTCGTTCCCGTAGCGGCCCGCCACGAAGGTGGCGCCGTCCAGCACGTATGTCAGCCGGACCACGCCGGTGCCCATCGGTTCCTGCCGCGCCGCCGGAGTGTCGATCATGTAAAAGCGCGGCTCGCGCGGACCGCTTGCTGAGTTGACCGTGTCGTGCGTGGACGCGGCGACCCGGTGCGTCGGTTCATTCGATCCAGGCGCGGAACTAGCCATAGCCGTGATGGAATCAATCTTTTGTTGGTTGTACGGGCAGTAGACCTCCACCGCTGCAGTGATGAATCGGGTGAGGGTGCGCGTGATGCGCTCGGGGGGGTATTGGCGCTCGGGAGGGTCCACGTTGAACGCAGTGTTCCTCATCAAGTCCACTACCGCGTCCACCGGCATGCCGCCATCGAGTTTGCGACACACCTTATGGGCAGTGGCGATGAGGCTCGGCACGTTCCGGCGGGCGGGAATCTTTTTTTCAACGAGCAGCGCCAGAAACTGGTCGTCCTGGTTGGGGTCGGCCGCTACTGTGCCGGAGCCCACAATTGCGGTGCCGGCTAGCACCACAGTGGCGGTAACCAGGGCGCCGGCGTGGCAAGTGATGCCGGCGAACATGGCAGTGCTTCCATTCTTTTGGCCATCCCATCGCTCCCCATGGCGAGGTCTTGGCTCCTCCCAGCGGAGCGGATATATACTGTCTACTATAGTACTTAGTAGGTGGGTAAATTAGCAAGTGTGGCGGATTGCGGATTGGAACACAGATGGTGAAAACTGATCACTCTGCCCCGCAAATGGTTTGGCTCTGAGCGCCGTGGCTTGTCGGGATTCAGTTTTCCGTAATGGCGCCGTAAAGGCGGACCCTGTCGCGCGAGGGCCTCGGCAGGCGGCGTTCCGACAGGCGCGGTTGTCCCGAGCTGGTGTCACAACTCGGTATTAGGTAGATACGCGCTCGGCCGACGTTCGCCTTTAGATGGCGATCGGGTAGCACCACATGGCGCCGGCTGCAGTAAGACCGGCGAGAATCAGCGGCCCCCCGGTGATGAGAAGGGTTGCGGCGGTAAGCAACATCCGGCTGCTCCATCGATTTCGAGCGGCGGCCGGTGCGGCCAGACGTTCGGCGCGGGCCAGCACTTCCGTTCCGGTGGCCCCGAAGGCCCCTTGCGGCGCCTTGGCATCCATGGACAATGCCAGCAGCGCGTCCAACAGTGTCAGCGAACCGCATCTGCGGGCCGCGGCGTCATCGGCGGCCATCTCCAGCAACAGAGAGATCTCTCGATCGGCCGTGCTGAACAGGGGCACCCTGGGAATGGCAACCGCTAGGGCGCGCACGAAGGCCAGAACATGGTGGTGGCGCCCGGCCAGGTGGGCTCGTTCGTGTGCCAGCACAGCCTGCAGATTGCGATCGGTGAGTGAGTCCAGCGCTGCGCTGGTCACAACGACGGTGTCAGGGTGGCCGGCCACGCAGTACGCGGCCCGTTCGGCAGCGTCCACCACGACGGCATCCACTCCATCGATGCGGCGGCCGATCACCCGAGCTCTTGCGGCGTGCCCGTGGCTCTGCGCGCGCGCCCGCCGCAGAGACCTGCCCGAGCGCCACCCCAGCGTGCTCAGTGTGCTGACCGCGGTAGCGGCCAGCACAAGCAAGGCCACCTGCAACGCTACCGCGGCGCCGCCGTCGACCAGCCGCCGCAGCGACTCGAAACATGCGGTGGCGAGTCGACCTGGCTCATGCCAATAACGCACGAGAGACACGATGAGGAATGCGGTTGCGGCCAGCCACGAAGCGACAACGCTGATCATCACCACCAACCACGCAACCACCCCTAACCGCGGGGCGGTACCCGCATGGGTCAAGCGAGGCAGCACCCACGGTGAGAGCGTCGCGACCGCGAAGCTGTACAGCAGCAAGCAGACTGAGACACTCATCGTGCCGTCGGGCTCTCGTCGGAGCTCGTCAGGCGCACCGCAGTGGCGCCCACGCTGACCGAAGGCAATCCCATTGCCGCGCCCGTGAGGATCGGGTTGAGGAAGCTAGCCGAGGCCAAGTCGGGGCCCGCAGGTGAGTTCGTGGATTCCGTCATACCGTCAGCAATCGCGCACTTGCAAGCAGCACACGAGATTTCGAGTACCGAAACAACCGTTGTGCCCACCGCCATTACCTCCCGATCCGTGGCACACCACCCAGTGTTATCCTTCCAGCGCACTGGAAGGTCAAGGAGGTGCGGTACGAAGATAGCGAGCTGGCCGATCTCATCCTCCACGCCAGTGGCCGTGGATCGATCTCCGCGAATCGCGGGATTGCAAAATGGCTCGAAATCGGTATTGCCAGTTGTGCAGTCCTATATCTACTATCTGCGTACATAGATAGTAGCCTCGGGTAGTTGTCTGGGTCTTAGCAGCACGCTCGAGGCATGTCATGGGACTGCAAAGAAGCGTCGGGGACCGGCGATGACAGGACTTGGGCTCTTTGAAGGATGGCGCGATGCGACGAACTCGGCGATCGTTTACTCCTGAGTACAGGTTTACGGCCGCACATCGTGTCATCGATGGAAAGGAGCGGGTCGTCGATGTCGCCCGGGAGCTCAACTTGAATGACAGCGTGCTGCACACATGGGTGCGCGATGAACGGTGGCGGATGTCTGCAGACAGCGCTGGCGGGTTGCTACATGATCCCAGTGGCGGTGAACCGCTTTTACCCAAGGAGCGAGCGGAATTGGTGCGGCTCCGCAGGCAGGTGGCTGAACAGGCAGAAACTATCGCCTTCCTAACCAATGCCTCGGCGTATTGCGCGGCGCAACTGAACAGTCCCGAGTTTCGTGCGCACTTTCTTGCTTGGGAAGGATGGCGCGATGCCCAGCAAGTACGACGACAGCCTCAGGGCCAAGGCGGGTTTGACGGTGACACCTATGACCGATGGCTATGACCTGTATGGACGACGATGCGCGCGATCTTAGCCTGCAGCCCCCGCGTAGCGGGCAAGGTATACGGCGCGGTAGCACGGCTCGGAGTACATCGTCTAAAAGTACTGGACAGCACGCCAATTGGCGACTGGCCGTACGATCGCAATGCTCTACGCGGTGGCGCCAGGTCGAGAGTGATGAGCCTGGCGCGTGCTCGTGCCACGCGCGTGACTGGCAAGCGCGGACGACACAAATGACCACTGGCGTCCTCTCTGACATCGATGGGAGCGGCTCGGTATCGCATGATTCATGACTCGGCACTTCGTTGGGTCGTCACCGGATTGTTCGTCCTGACCGCCACCGAATGCGTGCTGGCGATCGTCGGCAAACGCCGACCGTGGGCCTGGGTCGTCAGTCACGGGCTGCATTTCGTCATGGCAGTGGCAATGGTGATGATGGCCTGGCCGCCGTCGGGCGCACATCTGCCTTCGACGGGACCTACAGTGTTTTTTCTGCTAGCGGCCATGACGTTCGTGACGATGGCCTTCGCTGTGGCCCGAACAACCGCCTTGCGCGTTAGGTACGGGTATCACACTCTGATGATGCTGGCGACGGGCTGGATGTACGCCATGATGAACGCTCGGTGGTATCCGGCCCGAACGAGCACCGAGCACCACGTTCCGCCAGCCATGTCGTCTATGCCGGGCATGGACATGGCCGGCACGGCCATGCCGGCAAGCAGCGGACCGCCTGTATGGTTTAGCGCTGTGAACTGGCTCGCTGCCGTCGGTTTCGCGGTTGCGGCGCTCTTTTGGACCTACTGGTACTTCGTCAAACGTCAGCATGAGCCGTCCCTGTTCAGGTCGCTGGGTAACCTAAGTCAGGCAGGGATGGCTATCGGCATGTCTATCCTGTTCTCCGCCACGCTATTTCGGATTTGAGCGTACGAAAGCCGCTTCCGACAGTCCTTTCGCGCCTTCAGCATGGGCGAGGTCGACGTACGCCTCCACTCCCTTATCCGCTCAAGCGTGGAGTGCCATTCGGCTGTTCAGTGCTGCATCGTTCGCGAAATCTTGTGTGCCCCAGGGCAAGCCGCGAAATGCCTTGCAACCAGCGGAGCCGCGTCGAAATCGCATACGGCGTGGCGCAACCCTGATGCAGGGTATTTCGTGGCTCCTCATTTCACAGCGCCCACTGATTTGCGTACGCCCAGCTGGGCCTCGCGACCGAAGCGGCGGAGCCGCAGCGAGTTGGTTACCACGCTGACCGAGGAGAACCCCATCGCGGCACCCGCCACGACCGGGTTCAACATGCCGAGCGCGGCGAGTGGGATTGCGGCGGTGTTGTAGCCGAAGGCCCAGCCGAGGTTCTGGTAGATGGTGCGCAGGGTCTGCCGGGAGAGCCCGATCGCAGACACGACACCGTCTAGCCGCTCAGACATCAGGGTGATGTCGGAGGCCTCGATGGCCACGTCGGTACCGGTGCCGATGGCAATGCCGAGGTCAGCCTGCACCAGGGCGGGCGCGTCGTTGACGCCATCGCCGACCATCGCGACCACCTTGCCCGTGTCCTGGAGCCGGCGAACCTCGGTGACCTTGTCTTCCGGCAACACCTCGGCCAGCACCTGCTCGATGCCGACCTGGTTCGCGATCGCGTTCGCGGTGCGGGCGTTGTCGCCGGTAATCATGGCGACCCGCAGACCCATGGCCTGCAGTTGACGGACCACGTCGACGGCGTCGTCTTTGACCGTGTCGGCCACCGCTAGCACACCCACCACGTGACCGTCGCGGCCGACGAACACCGCGGTGCGGCCCTGCTCTTCGAGGTCTGCGGCGGCTGCAGCCAGGTGGTCGGGCAACTCCAGATCGTGCTCGTCGATGAGCTTGCGCCGCCCAACCACCACCGGCCTGCCGTCAATCTCGGCGCGCACGCCGTGCCCGGCGACGTTGGTGAACGCAGTGGCGGCCGGGATCTCCAATCCCCGCTCATGCGCTTCGGCGACGATCGCCGCGCCGATCGGGTGTTCGGAGCCCGACTCGACTGCGGCGGCGATCCGCAGCACCAGATCGGGCTTGCGCCGCTTGCCGGCAACGACCTCGGTCACCCGCATCTGGGCGCGGGTGAGGGTGCCGGTCTTGTCGAATACCACCGTGTCGATCTTCTTCGACGCTTCGAGCACCTCGCCGCCCTTGACCAGGATTCCCAGGTCTGCGCCCCGGCCGGTGCCGACCATGATCGCCGTGGGGGTGGCCAGGCCCAGCGCACACGGGCACGCGATGATCAGCACCGCGACCGCCGCGGTCATGCCGCCGATCGGGTTGCCGGCAAGCAGCGTCCACCCCGCAAACGTCGCGACGGCAACAACAATGACGGCCGGAACGAACACGGACGAGACCCGGTCGGCCAGCCGCTGGACCGGGGCCTTGCCCCTCTGCGCCTGCTCGACAAGTCGCACAATCTGCGCCAGCGCAGTATCCGCCCCGACCGCCGTGGCGCGCACCGTCAGTAGCCCATCGGTGTTGACGGTCGCGCCGGCAACATGGTCGCCCACCGTTTTCTCGACCGGGACGGACTCGCCGCTCAGCATCGACTCATCGACGGCGGCGCGCCCGTCGATGACTTCGCCGTCGACCGGGATCTTCTCCCCCGGCCGCACGCGCACCAGGTCTCCGACGCGGACCTGATCGACTGGCACGCGGCGCTCCTCGCCGTCCACAAGCAGCGTGGCTTCCTTGGCACCGATCTCCAGCAGCTTGCTGATCGCCTCGCGCGCCTTGCCTTGGGCTCTGGCTTCGAAATAGCGGCCCAGCACCACGAACGCGATGATCAGCGCCGAGGTGTCGAAGAACAGAGGCCCACCGGCAAACAACTGATAAGTGGAGTAGAGGAACGCGGTCAATGTGCCCAGCGAGATCAGAGTGTCCATGTTCGAGGTCAACTCCCGCGCCCGCTCGACCGCCCCCTGGAGGAACGGCCACCCGGCGACGAATTGCACCGGCACCGTCGCGGCGAACGCCAACCAGCCCGCCCAAGGGTAGGCGCCGAAGAACATTGTCGAAGCCATCGCTACCAACCCCAGCGGGAAGGCCAACCACACCCGCCGCCACCACTTGCGCCGTTCGCGCCGACTCTGCTCGTCCGGCGACAACTCACCCCCGATGACCGGCCCAGACCCGCAGCCGCCGCAACTCTCGCCGTCCGTCGCACGATCTTGCACATCACGGCGCAAGCCGAACAGCGCCAATCCGATCCCGCTGGCAATTCTTCGCAGCACACCGGTCTTTGGAATATCAGCCGAGTGCGGGGCCCGCGCGGGCACCGATTCGGCGGGGATGTGCTCGGCCTCGGCGATCGCCGACAGCACGTCAGCGGTGTCGCAGGCTTGGGGCATGTACCAGACCACCACGGATGCGGTACGCGGATACGCTTGCACGGCCTGCACGCCGGTCACTTGGGAGACCATCTCCTCGATCGCGACGGCGCGAACAGCGTCCACACCAAACCCGGTGACGCGCACACGCATCCGCCCCGACGCATCGGATACAACTTTCAATGCGACGTCGCCGTCAAGGACCCCAGTGGTCATTTGTCGTCGCTCGAGTCCACCACTGTCAGTGGTGCAGCTTCCTCCCCGGCGCGCTCTTTGGCCTCAGCCACCACGTCGGCGACCGTCAGTCGAGCCTGCTCGGCGCCCGCCCCGGCCTTGCGCTCGGCCTCGCGGACAACGCGTATGCCCCAAGCGGTAGCGATGACCGTCGCCTTCCGCAACGGAGCCTTCCCCGCCGCCTTGCGCAGTGCCTCATACGCGGCAACCCCGACTACGCCGGTCGCCACCGTGGGTACCGCCTTCACCAAGAATCCGTGCAACACCATTCCGAGTGCTCCCTTTCATGTCATGCAAATTGTTGACCCGTCGGTGGGTTCAACTTCGGTGGTGTCCGCCGTGATGACCGGACTGAAGAGACCATCAAGCCACTGCCGCGGGCGTCATAGGCCAATTACTGCCGTACAAGCCGGCAACAATCTCTGGGGCCAAGGTGACTTCTGGACTCACCGAAACCAACCGTCAACCTTGAGCGCACCTCCGCAGCTCGCGATTGCCATGAATCCAGTGTTATCCTTCCAGTGCACTGGAAGGTCAAGGAGGGCGCATGAAGATCGGCGAGCTGGCCAAACTGACCAAGACCAGCACCAAGACGATCCGCTTCTACGAGGACTCGGGGCTGTTACCGTCGCCCGCACGCAGCGCTTCGGGGTATCGCGACTATGGACCCGAGATCGTGGATCGGCTGCGGTTCATCCATCGCGGTCAAGCGGCCGGGTTGACCCTGCAGAAGGTTCGCCAAATCTTGGCGATTCATGACCGCGGCGAGGTGCCGTGCGGGCACGTCCGCCAAGTCCTGCACAGCCGCCTTGACCAAGTCCGCGCCCAGATCGCCGAACTCGTCGCGCTTGAGGGTCACTTGCAGACTCTTCTCGACCGTGCATCGCGCCATACGCCGACCAAACATGACCATTCCACGGTGTGCTGGATCTTGGAAAACGATCTGGACGCCCCAGCCGGCGTCGAACTCACGGACGCCCGTGGTCAGTACAGCTAGATCGGCACCCTGCCGGGACCAGCACGTGCACGGTTTCCGAGGGCTCCTGCGCGTTTGCGTAGACAGTAGTGGGTTCATCGAGTCAGACTTGCGGATGTCTGTGACAGGTCGGGCTACACCTTGGCCATGACTGGTCAACGAGCTCGTCGAAGCCGCCGACGACAAACAACTGACCAAGGCCACCTACTGCCAGGGGCGTGTGGATCTTCTGCTGCTTGATTGGCTACACGGAACTAGGCACGTGCAGCGCCGACCTGCTCTTCCAGGTTTTGACCAGCGGAGGAAAGAACGCTATCGCGATCGCCAGCAAGGAAGCCTCCTCACGGTGGACAAACCGTTTACCGCCCCACGCTTCTGCGCCGCCATTCGCCCGACTTACCTTCGGCGGCGCCATTATTGAACCGGCACCGCCTCCTACCGGCTGGCCCAGACCCGAAATCTAAAGTCTCAGCCCCAGCTGAATCCGTGCCGCGGGCGCGTCGATCAGGCTAACGGCGCCGATCATCATTCAGCGCCGCCAGCACTCGCTCCCTGGTCGGGAGGTCCAGCCGGCACGCATTGGCGATCAATGGGGCACCCGATGTCATGACATCGACACCATCAACGAGCACGGTCGGCGATGTATATGCACCGACTCTTTCCACCACTCGCTCAGCGAAACCAACCTCGGACAGACAGTCCACGAGCAGGCGCCGAGCCAGCGCCGCATTTGGACACCCCGGGCTCGTGAGTAGCTCTGCACGCATACACCCAGCTTCGCTCACCCGGCATCCTCAAGCATCCTAAGTGGGCCAATTCATACCGCCAGCCGGACCCAGTTCATGTTGACATAGCGACCCGGGTGACGGATGGACTCTTATTGCCACCGAATTCCATATGCACCCTGCGCAGTTGATTTGCGGCCAACCGAAGGAGATGACCAGTGGAGTAGCAGCCACGCGCGTGGGCGGTCATGGACGGACGCGCCCGAGCCGGCCGTCCTTCGAGCACGAATTTCTTTGCTGCGGAACGGTTTCAGAGTCAATGCGTGGCCTAGGAACCTCTGGATGCGGTTGCTAGGCCATTCGGCTACGGTCTCGGCGTGACCGGGGCCGAAGGAGTAGTCGACGTCGACGACGACGGTTGGCCAGGCCCCATCGGCCCCATGCCACCGGGCCCCATCATGCCTCCCATTCCGCCGCCAGACCCGCCCATCTCACAGCGCATCACCTGCGGTCCGTTGTGATGCTCCCAGCGGGAGCCAAGGAAAAAGCCCGAAACAAACACCGCACCCACGATGAAGACAACACCGGCGGTGATTCCCACCACTGCCGCGGCCTGACCTAGACGGCTGGATCGCTGAGGGCTCGGTTCTCCGGCCGTGGATTCGCTTGGGGCTTAGGGTGTTTCAGTCATGTGCACCTCCGGGTTTCGCTAGATAACATTACGTGGCTTTGGAAGGCCGTTCCACCCTTGACGTTCGCGCCGGCTGGTCTAACGCCTCGGAAACGATCGGACTCGACCCGATCAGATCCGCCGCCGGCGCATCGAATATCCATATGCGGGTCGCGACGGAGCAATCCTCTTCCTGTCTGTCAGCGGCGCCATCGTAGGCGCCCAATTCCTCACGGGTCATTGATGCAGCACTGTCTACGTACACATATAGTAGATGATTAAACGGTAAAGCGCACAGGCCTCCCCAGTCTGAGTAACCGTCGAGGTCCAGCGATGATCGGCGTCGCCCGTCGGAGAATCGGCCTCGTGCACACGCACGCCTTGACGCAGTGATTCATATCAATAGCCCGTGAAGGAACGTTTACCCTCGACGAGTTCTTACAGAATTGGGCGTGGGCCTGTCCACTGACAGCATCGGCGGGCTGCGAGCCGGTGCCGGAAGACGCTACGGGACTTCCTTAATGGCAATCCCATGAGCGGCGACCCTGCTGCCCTGCCCTCAACGCACACGACGAATCGTCCTGACCTACGACACCGTCCAGCCCGGAGAACCCACACCGACCAGAACAACTTCGAGGCGGAGCCGTAGCGTTGCGCCTCGCATAACAATTGGGTGCGGCTGCGGTCGAGGCTAGATCGAGCGCTGGAGCATCACGTGGCCGTTGTCGGCCAAAACCACTTGTACTGCGGCGATCTGGGTTACCGGCATCGAAATGCTACCGGTGGGCGTCGCCGTATGGCCTGGGATCGCCACCCACGTCGCCAGCCGGGTCTGGCTGCCGTCGCGGCCCACGACGACCAACGCCACCGTATCGTGAGGAGCATCGGGTGGAGCTAGGCACACGAACTTCAGCGCGATGTTTGTACCCCATTGCTGGCCGCTAAGTGACACTGTCGACGCCAGCAGGGTCGTACCGATTTGGTCCATCGGCAGCGCCGCCTGTGGCGGCGAAGTCGGGAACCTGCCATTAACCCCAATTAACACACCGATCGTCAGGATGACGGCAGCGGCAGCCGAGCCCACCCAGATCATCGCGCGGCTTCGAACGCGGTGCGAACGGACCGCGGCCAGCATCGACGGCAGCAAATCCGGCGGCATCTCGGTTGCTCCGGCTGGGTGGTCTGCCTCGTTGATCGCACCAATGTCACTGCGGGCGAGCTGCGCCAGCATGGCCGGAATGCCGCTGAGCTCGGCAACGGCCTGACGGCATTGCGGGCAGCCGGCCATGTGGGCCTCGAATTCCCGCCAATCGGTGGCCGACAGTGATCCCAAGACGTACGCGGCATCCCACATCGCATGGAGGTGGTTGTCACCAGGCGGGCCAAGTCCGCGTAACAATGTCATCATCGCCCTCCATCCCTAGCTACTAGCAGGCATTCGGGCTCGAAGGCACACGGATCGGGCTGCCGGACGGCTTTTGGCCTCGAGCCAATTACCTTGCATCATTTGGCGTTCGCTGCCAGCGGGCATCGCGATGGGCGGTAGCGCGGTCAACGTGTCACCCCGTCCTCTTGCAGCGTAAGCCGTTCTGTCCGAGCGACATAGCGCAATCGGGACTTGACCGGCCCCTCGGCGATTCCGAGGTCCCCCCGGAGCAGCGTTTCCCAGACCACGACTTTGGCACGACAAGCGCCGCCCATCAATCGCAACGCGTATCGCCACAAGATGGCGGCCTGATCGTCGTCGCGAACCGTCATCGTCGCTTGCAAATCCGATCCGCTGATGACCCTTGGGCACTTCATCACCTCCTGCTATGTCACGAGGGAAGCACCTGGCAAGTTCACCAGCCGAAGCGTCACCACACCTTGATCATCTACGACAGCCGGTACGTAGATGCAGTTTCATATCTGGTCGTAGTCACGATTGTTTCGTCCGACTCCTCGACTACGCGCGGCCGAACGTGTTCATCGTCGCGCGACCGGCTTGGCCCGTGACACGACTAGCCGGCCGCAGCCAGAGCCGCATCATCTCTGTCCATTGCCGGAATTTTCGACTTTGTCGGCTGCCAGGGACAAGGGGCCAGCTCGGCGCCGGTTTTGCCATGAGCATGGGACCACCCGTTTGCCAGTGATGGGACCACCTGGCTAGCTGTTTTGCCAGTTATGGGACCACCCGGCGTGGCGTCGGGGCTTCCGGTTGCTCGGCCGCTGTATTGGCCGAATGAGCTACCGGGAGGTTTCTGTGATCGAAGTCAAGGAGATGTTGCGGCTGTGGCTGGATGGTCGCGGGTATCGGGAGGTGGCCCGGCTCTCGGGCACCGACCGCAAAACGGTGCGCCGGTATGTGGATCGGGCGCGCGCGTGCGGGCTGGACCGTGATGGCGACGCCTGTCAGCTGACTGACGAGCTGTTGGCGGCGGTGATCGCCGAGGTGCGGCCGAGCCGGCCCAACGGCAAGAGCCAGACGTGGGAGATCATCGACACTCAGCGTGAGCAGGTCCAGGCGTGGCTGAAACAGGACTTGACCTTGACGAAGGTGCACACGCTACTGGGCAGGCGCGGAGTGGTGGTGTCGTATCGCACGTTGCATCGATATGCCACAACGGAATTGGGCTTTGGGCAACGGCGGGCCACGGTGCCGGTGGCCGATTGTGAGCCCGGCAGCGAACTGCAGGTCGACTTCGGTCGACTCGGGCTGCTCACCGACATCGAGGACGGCCGCCGGCGGGTGGTGCATGGGTTGATCTTCACCGCGGTGTATTCGCGGCACATGTTCGTTTGGCCCACCTACCGGCAGACCCTGGGCGAGGTGATCGCCGGGTTCGAAGCGGCGTGGGTGTTCTTTGGTGGGGTGTTCGCGGTGGTGATCCCGGACAACATGAAGACCATCGTGGATAAGGCTGATGCGACCGACGCGAAGCTCAACGACGCATTTCGCGAATATGCCCAGGCTCGGGGATTCGCTGTGGACCCCACCCGCATCCGCAGCCCCCGCGATAAGCCTCGCGTCGAACGCTGCGTCCAATATGTGAGATCGAATTTCTTTGCCGGAGAAGACTTTCGGAACCTGAGTGACTGCCGCGCGCGAGCTGAGCAGTGGTGTGGGCAGGTGGCCGGGATGCGAATCCACGGCACCACCCGGTGCCGCCCGGTCGAGGTGTTCGCCGCCGAGGAGCTACCCCAACTCAAGCCGGTGCCCAACGAGGTGTTCGACATCCCGACCTGGAGCCGGCCCAAGGTGGCCCCGGATCGGCATGTGCAGATCGCGCGGGCGCTTTACAGCGTTCCCGGCGAGCTGATTGGCCGCCGCCTCGATGCCCGCGTGGATGCGCATACGGTCAAACTGTATTGGCGCGGTGAGCTGATCAAGGTCCACCCCGTGGTGGGTCCGGGGCGCCGCCACACCGATCCCGCCGACCTGCCCGCTGAGGTGTCGGTCTATGCCATGCGGGATCTGAACACGTTGCAGCGCAAGGCAGCCACCCACGGCACCCATGTCGGCGTCTACGCCGCCGCGGTGTTAGAACACCCGCTGCCGTGGACCAAGATGCGCCAGGTCTACCGCCTGTTGGGATTGGTGCGCCGCCACGGCGCGGAGGCGGTCGATGATGCCTGCCGACGCGCGCTGGACGCCGAGGTCATCGACGTCGGCCTGATCGAGCGCATGCTCACCCGTGGCGCCGGTGCGCAGCTGCCGCTGATCCCCAAGCCGTCGCCCACGGCATCCAGATTCGTGCGCGCCGCCACTGACTTTACGGTGCGGAGGCCATCATGAGCCCCGCCCGTCCTGACGCCACCCCAGCGGTCAAGCCGATCGAGATCTCTGCAGACCTCAAAGTCCTGATGCGCCGTCTTAAGCTCGGCCAGCTGCTCGACACCCTGCCCGAACGGCTCGCCTTGGCACGATCCAATCGGTTGCCGCATCACGATTTCCTGGAGATGCTGCTGGCCGATGAGGTCACCCGCCGCGACCGCAAATCCGCCCAACTACGCGCCAAGGCGGCCCGTCTGGATCCGCAGATGCAGTTACAGGCCTGGGACGATACCGCCGCGGTCAGCTACGACCGCCAGTTGTGGGCAGAGTTGACCTCGCTGCGGTTTTTGGCCGACGCCTACAACGTGCTCATCATGGGCCCGGTCGGGGTCGGAAAAACGTTCCTGGCCAACGCCTTAGGACACATCGCGGTCCGACGTCACCACAGCGTGCACACCGAACGCGCCGACAAACTCTTCAAACGCCTACGCGGGGCACGGCTAGACGGCAGCTATGAAGACGAGGTACGCAAACTGCACCGCGTCGAGCTACTCATCATCGATGACCTCGCGTTGCACCGGCTTGAAACCACCGAGACCAATGACTTCTATGAAATCATCGTGGAACGCCACCGCACCGCCTCAACGATCATCACCAGCAACCGCGAACCCCCAGAGATTCTCACCATGATGGCCGACCCACTGCTGGCGCAGTCGGCGATGGACCGGCTCCAATCCGCGGCCTACGAACTCGTCGTCGAAGGCGAGTCCTACCGGCAACGTCAGAAACCCCGCCCCGCAAAGCCGGTCAATTCGGACCAGCCGAATTGACCAGCAGCCATCTCGTCAGTCACCATCACAACGGCCAGTAACCGGAAACAACCGGTCCCATGCTCATGGCAAAACGGTGGTCCCATCACCCTGGCAAGCGACACGCTTGATCTACTATCTGTGTACATAGATAGTAGAAATGCATATCGGACTCGTCGCCCGACCGATTCTGGCGGGTGGCGTCGCAGTCTAGGTGGGCGATACGGTTGGGCAGTATCGGTTTTCAGATCCCGCGGTCGTGTGGTGATCGGTAACGAGACGGAGGTAATGCGCTGATGATGTCGTATGGCGGCGACGGCTGGGTTTGGTGTAGCGCGTTGTTCAACACGTTGGGGGTGATGGTGATTTTGGGTGTCATCACCGCGGCCGTGGTGCTTGCGGTTCATCTTGGCGGCGCGGGACGAAGCGGCCGGTCAGCGGGAGGAGATGGCGCGTTTGCTCGGGTCGGGTCACCTCATGAGCGCGGCGATGCGGAAGAGGATGAATTTTACCGCCGGTTGATGTAGGCGGGCGAGATGCGATGACTGCGCGAGTAATTGGCCGTATACAAATGATTTGGGGTAGCTGACCGCAGCGCGGAGTTCGTTTGGTATGAGCTCGACCCCGCCGACGCTGTACCGCGATACTGGGGTGGCTGCCGCCTACGGCGACGCGCAGGGGGGCCACCATCGCCGTGAGAACGTCTGGTCCCGCGTTGTCTGGCACCATCCGAGCTCATGCCCGCGAGGTGAGTGGTTTCGTGCACGACGGGATACCACGACGATGCAGGACGTGATGGACGGGGCCGGCGGGCCCGTGGGACCACCATAGCGGCCCGCGATCACGAGATGACTTTCAACAATACGTCTGCAACGCAGCCCTATTCGATGCGGTAAAGGCAGGACTCTGGCGGCCCGGTAATGGTTACTTGCGCCGGGTTCTTCTGGCCAGACGCTGCAGCGCAGCACGCAAATGCGCGGATTCCTCGGGACTGATCTGTTCGAGAAAGTGGCTGAGCACCAGTTCAGAGCGCCCCCCGGCGTCAAACACCTCGCGCATCAGTTGCGCACTGTGCTGCTCGCGGGTCAACGCCGGCCAGTACCGGTAGGCCTTGCCATCTCGCTCACGCGCCAGCCACCCCTTGGTGTGCAGGTTGTCCATGGTCGACATCACTGTCGTGTAGGCGATCTCGCGTTCAGCGGCCAGCTCGTCAAAAATCTCGCGGACCGTCGTGGTTCCATCCCGGTCCCAGATGCGGTCCATCACCACCGCTTCCAACTCCCCGAAGCCCCGCACCCGCACCGTCACCCTCCGATCCGCACAGCATTCGACGCCGGTCGCCGTCATACACTAACTACGTACGCACATAGTAGATTACCCATGGCCGGCACACAATGTCGGATGTCTGATCACGACGGCGGCGAAACCCAATCAACGTTGTTGCCGGCGTGTTCGTTTCCTGCCGTTGGGAGACCGTCGAAACGCAATTGTCGCACTGACGCATCGCTTCGATCGCCCGCCACGACTTCGGCGACCATGTCGGGTAACAACCCGATACGCTCTTATTCGGTTATGGAAACAATTGCCGCTGGGCCGTCGTCGCGTACTGACCGTCAGCTGCGCTCTACTTTTTGCCCCGCGCCGCCGCCCGGTGCGAGTCCCATGGCCGGCACCACCCGCATGTTCGGGCGCCTCCGAACTCATCGCGGCCAGCTTGGTCAATCCCGCCGCCCGCCCACTGCCTTGCCTATTCCTTCCTTATGTAGGCACAAACCAGTCGAAATGGCGTTCGCGCTACGAATGCGCGTTCACGTCAGCTATTGAGGTTGGCGGTCCGCGTTTCGGAGGCGCCTGGCGGCCCGGGAAGCGCCGGTGTGGTCAGTGGGCCTACCTGGACCAGGTAGGCGTCGAGATTCCAGATTTTTCTAGCATCTTGGGTGATTCAGCCACGCGTTGAGCGCCAAGCAAGCGATTCGGGCATTGTGCATCTCGGAGACACAAAACGGAGCTTGGCTGCCTCAGCGAACCTCCATTGTGCCGAAGGAGAACCAACACCGCCATTCAGGATTCAACAAGAAACGAGCGCCTCACACGCCGCAGTTTCGATCTGAAAGACACAGCAGCCCCCCAGGTTGCAATGTCGGAGGCACACGCCTAGCGCTGCTACATTTGGAAGCACTGTGCATAGCGACCTTCTCAAGCTTCCCCTGCTGCGATCGGCCATCGCCATCATCGCGGCACTCTGGTTGCTGGGTGGTGCCGCCGAGCACGCGTGGCACGCGGCCGCCACGGTTGATGCGGCTCAGCAGTCGGATAGCTCATCGAATGGTGCACCGGCGGTAAATGGCGATCACGCGCAGTGCGACAGCGGGCTGTCGCACTCCTGCCTCGTAGCGACGGCGGTGGCGGATGTCCCGCGCTGGGATGACGCGTTTCTGGTGTACGCCGGGGTCGCGGCGGTGGCCGTTGTCGGTTATTGCTTTGTGTGGGCGCGACAGGCCAGACGGGGTCCACCTCGAGGACCCGCTACACCCGTCGCCGGTCAAGACCTGCTAACACGATTTTGTCTCGCACGGCGCTGATAGGTCGGCGCCAGATCAGACGGCGTTGCACGGTCTACCGGTAATCCCCCTGCTCGATTGACGAGCATTCTTTCCCGCGGGATGGGTCGAAGACCTGTCGATATTTTCGATGAGTTGACCCGGCAGCCAAGCTGCGTCGCGTTATCTGGCGTCCTCACTCACCATGCGGCCCAGGGCCAGTCGGCCGCGTCTAAGAACAGTGAAGCGACGCCACCTGGAGTCGTTTCGTCAAATGCCTTTGTCGTTCGGGAGAATTTTGATGCGCCACCACACCATCGCGCCCGGTCTCCGGCCGCGGTTCGTGACACCGCCCGTCAGCGGACCGCTGAACCCGCAGAGCCAGTCATGGAAATAGTTGACTCAGTCGCCGCCCGCGGCGTACTAATGAGCGCCGCGCCAGTCGTCGCTAAAGGCACCGAGCCAATCGGACCAACAGCGTGTATTTCGCAGCGTTGTCACCGCGGGTCTAACGGCGCGCTCGGCTCACTCGTGGAGCGAGTCTCATGACGCAGTTTGGATCAGCCGCCACCCCGGGAAGCGACGACCTTAGCTGTTGCAGCACGACCCCTTCGAGAACAGCGATGACATTTCAACGCGATTCCCGATGGCACGCTGCCGCACGATGGGCGCGATGGCTGGCTTGGGTCAGCCTGATCTTTGTGGTCGCCGAAGGGGCGCTCGGCCTGTGGCAGGGCGTGGCTACAGGATCTGTCGCACTGACCGCATGGGCATTAGGAAGCGCACCCGAGGCGATGGCCAGCCTGGTCGTGATTTGGCGGTTCAGCGGCACGCGAACCTTGTCAGAGACGGCCGAGCTCCGTGCGCAACGTGGCGTAGCGGTGTCGTTTTGGCTCAGCGCCCCCTACATTGCCGCTGAATCCCTGCACCATCTACTCAAAGAGCACGTGTCACACACGTCGCTGGTCGGTGTTGTCTTGACGGCTGCCGCCTTGGTGCAGATGCCGATCCTGGGCCGCGCGCAACAGAAACTCGGCGCACGGCTGGGCTCGGGCGCCACAATCGGCAAGGGCATCCAAAACTATCTGTGCGCCGCACAGGCGGCCGCAGTCCTCCTCGGCTTGGCGGTCACCCTCGCATGGCGCAACGGATGGTGGTTAGACCCCGCCATCGGGTTGGGCATCGCCGCCGTCGCCGTCTGGCAGGGGCGGCGATCGTGGCGCGGCGAGGATTGCGGATGCTAGGGCCTGGGGCAGATGAACGGCACCGGAATACTCGACACCGCCATTGCATATATCGCGATATACGCATAGTTTGTCGACATGGATCGGGCGGTCGGGGGGCGTCGATGAACGAGAACCATAGCCACACCCACGGGCATACGTCGGCGGATTCTGACCGGCGATGGCTGGGCGGTGCGCTGGCAGTGATCGCCGGGTTCATGCTGGGCGAGGTGGTAGTGGGGATCATCGCGGGGTCATTGGCGTTGCTCTCTGATGCGGCCCATATGCTCACCGATGCGGCCTCGATTGCGTTGGCGTTGTGGGCGATTCGGCTGTCTGCGCGTCCGGCGTCGGGGCGGATGACCTACGGGTGGCGGCGCGTGGAGATTTTGTCCGCGCAGGCCAACGGCGTGACCTTGCTGGTGTTGGCGGCATGGCTGGCCTATGAGGCGATCAAAAGGCTGATCCACCCGCCGCAGGTGACGGGTGCACTGGTGCTAGTCACCGCGCTGGTCGGTGTGGTGGTGAACCTGGCGGCGACGTGGATGATCAGCCGGGCAAACCGGGCCAGCCTGAACGTTGAGGGCGCTTTTCAGCACATACTCAACGACTTGTTCGCCTTCATCGCCACCGCCGTGGCCGGGGTGGTGATCGTGGTCACCGGGTTCGGGCGTGCGGACGCGATCGCCACGCTGGTCGTGGTAGCGCTGATGCTGCGAGCCGGCATCGGATTGGTGCGGGCCGCTAGCCTCGTTTTTCTCGAGGCCGCGCCCCAAGGTATCGATCCGGACTCGATCGGGCAGGCCATGGCCGCTCACGATTCCGTCGTGGAAGTTCATGATTTGCACGTGTGGGAAATCACCTCAGGTGAACCGGCCCTGTCGGCGCACGTGATCGTCGCGCCGGGCCGCGACTGCCACGCCACCCGAAACGACTTGGCGCAGCTGCTGGCCCACGAGCATGGCATCTCCCACACCACGTTGCAGCTCGACCACGAAGCCTCCGAAATCGGCAGGCAGGGTGCAGCCGGCGAGCATGCGCACTGCGAGGGTCCACACGGCCCGACGCATCGTTTCACCGGCGCCTGACAGACCCACCACGGACCATAACCAGCCTCCGGTCTACGGAAGGAGAAACCATGCCGCACAAGCCAACCCGCGAAACACGCTCACTGCGGGTATTGGTGCTGGGCTACAGCGGGGTGCTAGCCGGGGTTGCTGGCTTCATCAATTCGGTGGCACTGCTGGTCTTGGCGTTTCCGGTGGGCAACCTGACCGCACTGAGCACCAAGCTGGGCATGGACTCAGCCAATCCGCTGCTGTACGAGAGCTGCATGATCGCGCTGATCGTAGGCGGATTTTTGGCCGGAGCCGCCGGGGCCGGCGCTGTACTGGCGCCGGTGCAAACCCACACCAGTGCGCGCCACGCCGCGGTCCTGCTCGCCGAGGCCGCGCTGCTGGTGGCCGCAGCCGGTATCGAGATTCCCGGTTTCAAGGCGCTGCTGGCGGCGGCCGCGTGCGGGCTGCAAAACGCGATGACCTCGAACGCTCCCGGAATGTCGATCCGCACCACGCACTTCACCGGCACCATCACCGACCTCGGATTGATACTGGGCCGCAGCCGCCGCCACGGGATGGACAAGTGGAAGGCCGCGGTGCTGACGACGACCGTGGTGCTATTCGTCGGCGGCGGCGCGACGGGCGCCCTCATTGGCGGCCGGTTCGGCCACAACGCACTGCTTCTTCCAGCTGCCGCCTGCCTGGCTGTCGCGGTGGCCAGCCTGCTGTATAGCCGGCGGCGCAGCACCCGATTGGCCCGCGCGATATCGGCCCCCGAGCGCTCGCATCGCTCCCTTGCTGATCAGGCGACGGCGGGGTAACCGCGGAGCCCAAGTCATGCGCATTCGTATATGCGCATGCGTTTATAGTTTGTTAGTCTGGGCGGGTAAGGCATCGCCGTTGCCTGATTAGGGAGGTCCAAATGGCAGACGAGCGCGGATCAATGGAGGCCAAAGAGTCAACGCTGCTGTGTCCGCGGTGTGTGTCGCAGATGCTGCCGGTGCAGCGCTTCGGGGTGACGATCGATCAGTGCACGGGTTGCGGCGGCGTCTTCCTGGACCGGGGCGAACTAGAGCAACTCTCCGAGGCCGAGGCCAAGTTCTACGCCGCCCAACAGCCACCCCAACCCGCGCCACCGCCGGGAGGGTATGCGCCTGCGCAGTACCCAGCGCAGCCCGTGTACGTCGAAAATCCCCGCCCTAGAGGATTTTTGGGTGGATTGTTCGGAGAGGGCTATTACGGTGGTCACCACGGAGGATATCGGGGCGGACACCACTGACGATTGCGCCGGCGGCATTGCCTTCAACTTCCGTGCATGCCCGACCCAGTGGCCTCCACATCCCACAGTCGCGCACTGTCAAGTTTATCCAGCCCAAATGTTGAGTCGCCGTCGGCGGCGGCCAGCGGCGATCGGACAGCCGGGCTCGCATCTGACCAACTTCACGGCGCATGGTGCCGTCGTGAGGCCCTCCCCCTTGATGGACCGGTTAGTACCGAGGCCCCCCCACGCTGACCACCCCGTCGGCACGACGCCTGGCAGTCGCAGCCGATGCAGGTGCTACGCGCGGGCTGGCGGCTGCGCTTTGCTTGCCGGCGCCCCCGGCCGGTTGGCCCAACCGAAATTCATAGTGATATTGCGATGTATCTATGTTACGGTCGAATGAGTAGTAGGTGAAATGCGCCCGACAGGGCCGAACACGAGGAGGAAGTTGATGTTTCCGCATGCGCTAGCGGCGAAGGCGGCCGCTACGGTGTTCACCGGATTGGTGGGCGTGAGTGCCTATGAGCTGTTGCGTAAGGCGGCTGGTGGGGCGCCGGTGCGTCGGGCGACGGTCGCGGCCGCGGAGTTGAGTTTGCGAGGGACGCGTCGTGCAGAAGTGGTAGCGGAGTCGGCTCGGCTGAAGGCGGCTGACGTGGTCGCCGAGGCGCGTGAACGCATCGGTGAAGAGGCTTCCCCGCCGGCTGCGGCCGCGGTCCACGACCACGACCACTGATCGCTGTTATGACTGTTGTCGAGGACACCGCCGTAGAAATTCTCTCCGATGCGGCGGGGCGGATGAGATTGCATGTTCCGTGGGTTCGTTCGGATTCCCGTCGTGCGGTGGCCGTCGAAGACAAGGTGGACAAGCAGACCGGGGTGCGCGCGGTGCACGCCTATCCCCACACCGGATCGGTCGTGGTGTGGTATTCACCCAAGCGTTGTGATCGCTCGGCGATCATGGCGGCCATTGCGGCGGCCAAAGACGTCGCTGCCGAGCTGATTCCCGCGCGTACGCCGCGCTCGGCTGATGTTCGCAACACCGAGGTGCTGCGCCTTGCGGTCGGCGGGGCGGCGCTGGTGTTGTTGGGTGTGCGCCGCTACGGTTTCCGCCGCCCGCCGCTGCTGGGGCCCAAGGGTCAGCTGGTGGCCACCGGCGCGACGGTGTTCATGGGCTATCCGTTCTTCCGCGGGGCGCTACGTTCGCTTCGTTCTGGCCGAGCGGGCACCGACACCCTGGTGACGGTGGCCACGGTGGCCAGCATGGTGTTGCGGGAGAACGTGGTCGCGCTGACCGTGTTGTGGCTGCTCAATATCGGCGAGTACCTGCAGGACCTGACGCTGCGCCGCACCCGGCGGGCCATCGCCGACCTGTTGCGCGGCACCGCGGACACCGCCTGGATCAGGGTTAATGATGGCAGCGAAGTCCAGGTGCCCATCGATACCTTGCAAATCGGTGACGAGGTCGTCATTCACGATCACGTGGCGATCCCGGTGGACGGCGAGGTGCTCGACGGCGAAGCGGTAGTCGACCAGTCGGCGATCACCGGCGAAACGTTGCCGGTCAGCATGGTCGTCGGCTCCCGCGTGCACGCCGGATCGGTGGTGGTACGCGGACGCCTCGTGGTGCGCGCGGCCGCGGTGGGCAGCGAAACCACGATCGGGCGCATCATTTCCCGCGTCGAGGAGGCCCAGCACGATCGGGCGCCGATTCAAACGGTCGGTGAGAACTTCTCGCGCCGATTTGTCCCGATCTCGTTCATCGTGTCCGCGGCAACCCTGCTGCTGACCGGCGACATCCGGCGCGCGATGACCATGCTGTTGATCGCGTGTCCATGCGCGGTGGGATTGTCGACCCCGACTGCGATCAGCGCAGCGATCGGCAACGGGGCGCGCCGCGGCATTCTGATCAAGGGCGGATCGCACCTCGAACAAGCCGGGCGGGTGAACGCCATCGTGTTCGACAAGACCGGGACGCTCACCGTTGGGCGCCCCGTCGTGACGAATGTCGTTGCCTTCCAGAAGGACTGGCAGCCCGAAGAGGTCTTGGCCTATGCGGCCAGCTCTGAGATCCATTCGCGTCATCCGCTGGCCGAAGCGGTGATCCGCTCGACCAACGAACGCCACATCACGATCCCGCCGCACGAACAGTGCGAAGTATTGGTCGGCCTGGGCATGCGCACCTGGGCTGATGGCCGCGTTTTGCTGTTGGGCAGCCCGTCGCTGCTGCGTGCCGAAAAGGTCCGCGTGTCCAAGAAGGCAACCGAGTGGGTTGACAAATTGCGGCGCCAGGCTGAGACCCCGCTGTTGCTGGCGGTGGACGGCACGCTGGTCGGGCTGATCAGCCTGCGCGACGAAATCCGCCCCGAGGCCGCCGATGTGCTGAACAAGTTGCGCAGCAAGGGCATTGGGCGCATCGTGATGCTGACTGGTGATCATCCGGATACCGCCGAGGTGGTGGCCGGCGAACTCGGTATCGACGAGTGGCGCGCCGAGGTGCTGCCCGAAGACAAGCTTCAGGCGGTGCGCCAACTGCAGGACGAGGGTTACGTCGTCGCGATGATCGGTGATGGCGTCAATGACGCGCCGGCACTGGCGACCGCCGATATCGGGATCGCCATGGGTCTGGCCGGCACCGACGTCGCAGTGGAAACCGCCGATATCGCACTGGCCAACGACAACCTGCAGCGCCTGCTCGATGTACCCGATCTGGGTGCGCGAGCCGTCGCGGTGATCCGGCAGAACTACGGCATGTCCATCGCCGTCAACTCCGTCGGTCTGCTCATGGGCGCCGGAGGGGCCCTGTCTCCGGTGCTGGCCGCGATCCTGCACAACGCATCCTCGGTCGCGGTGGTCACCAACAGCTCTCGACTGATCCGCTACCGCCTGATGAACGGTCAATCCCCGACCGCGAACGAACACTCGACGGGGGAGCCCGTCGGCACCGCTAGCGAGCAACCCGCGGCGTCGCCACCGTACAGCAAGCAATCGCGCAAGCTGTCGCCGGTTCGCACAGGACAGGACTGACCATGATGCCTGTGTCCGCGCTGACGCTCTACCTCGTCTTCGCCGCACTCGGGTTCGGCTGGCGCAGCTGGACCCAGCAGCGGCGCACCGGCTCGACCGGATTTCGCGGCGTCAGTGGACGTCCCGGCTCGCTGGAATGGTGGGCCGGCGTCGGATTCGTGGGCGCCATCCTCGCCGGTGTGGCTGCCCCGCTGCTGCAACTCGGTGAAATCCTCACTCCGATGCCGGTCCTGCACGCACCCGCTGTCCAAGCGTCCGGGGTGGTGGCGGCGATCGCAGGACTCGCCGCCACCCTCTGCGCCCAACACGGCATGGGTGAATCCTGGCGGATCGGGGTCGACCCCGACGAAACCACCACCTTGGTACGCACGGGTGTGTTCGGCTGGGTCCGCAATCCCATCTTCGCTGCCATGCTCGTCTTCGCCGCCGGCATCGCTTTGATGACGCCCAACCCGCTGGCCCTGGCCGCGTTCGTGGTCCTGCTGGCGGCCATCGAGGTTCAGGTCCGTGTCGTCGAAGAGCCGTATCTGGCCCGTATCCACGGCCGCGCCTACACCGATTACCGCGCCGCGGTTGGGCGGTTTGCGCCCGGCATCGGGCGCAACTAGACACCGCCCTGAAGACGGAGGCCCCATGACGTGGACCGATGCCCACACTGCCCGGTGGAATCGATACTGGGACAAGGTTTCCCGCAACCTACGACTGAGAAATAGGGTTCTTTGACCGCCACAACCCCGGCTGCGCATGCCCCGCCGCGGAATTCCCAAACCCGTCGACTGCATACCGACGCCACACATCACAGGTGCACCGCGATTCGGAACCATAGTTCAGCCGTTGCTGTTATATCAGCGACAACTGTACAGTTGCGGCCATGCTGACGTGTGAGGTGCGGGAATCGGCGTTGTCGCGACTGGGCCGGGCGCTGGCCGATCCGACGCGGTGCCGAATTCTTGTCGCGCTGCTGGATGGAGTTTGCTATCCCGGCCTGTTGGCTTCGCACCTGGGATTGACCCGATCCAATGTGTCCAACCATCTGTCGTGCTTACGGGGCTGCGGCCTGGTTATCGCAACGTATGAGGGCCGCCAGGTTCGTTATGCCCTGGCCGATAGTCACCTCGCGCGTGCCCTGAGCGAGTTGGTTCAGGTCGTTCTCGCGGTGGACACCGATCAGCCTTGCGGTGGTGAGCAAGCCACGTTCGAGGGAGTCCGCACCATGCCGGCTAGTCGATGAGCGGGCTCGCCGAATCGCGACGAGCAAGCAGAAGATGAGGAGGGTTAGCCGTGGTTGCACATGGACTACTGATCAGGGCGACCGGGACGGTATTTACCGGGCTCGTCGGGGTGAGTGCCTACGAAGTGTTGCGCAAGGCGGTGGGAAAAACTCCCGTCCACCGCGCAGCGGTGACCGCCACAGAATGGGGCCTGCGGGGAACCCGGCGCGCCGAGGTGGCGGCCGAAGCCGCACGGCTGAAAGTTGCCGACGTGGTCGCCGAAGCTCGCGATCGGATCGGTGACAACGCCTCCCTTCCGGTCGACCCCGTAGCCGACGACTGCTGTAGCTGACATCGCACGCTGGGCACTCCTCGGCGGATAGGAGAGCTTTACATCCGCGATGAGAAGGGCGCTCTGCTATACCGCTAGGAGGGCTGATGATGCCGACCACCGCTGCGCATCCCGATGCTGGCCTCAAGCTGAGCGTTGTGTCTGCGACGGCGCGACGAATGCGGGTGCACGCCAGCGGGTTTCGATTCGACACCGGCCGCGCGGTCGCGATTGAGGACGCCGTTGGTATGGTCACCGGCGTCGAAGCCGTGCGGGCCTATCCGCGCACCGCCTCAGTGGTGATCTGGTACGCGCCTGAGCGCTGCGACACCGCCGCCGTCCTGTCGGCGATCGCCGATGCTGAGCACATCCCGGTAGCGTCGGTACCACCGCGTACCCCGCACTCGGCGGACGGCCGCAAGCCCGGTGTGGTGCAACGAGTCATCGACTGGAGCACGCGGGTGCGGTCGGGCTCGTGCGATTTTGAGAAAGGTCGTCCTCCGCAGACGGTTAGCGATGGCTGTTGCGACCATGATGACAGCGAGGACGCGCCGGAGCGGCTCTGGCAGGTCGTCAAGCTGCGGCGCGCTGCGTTGTCCGGGGTGTTGCTGACGGGGTCGGTGATCACCGCATGGGTCACTCCACTGGGGCCGGTCGCTCTGGCATTCAAAGTCGTCGCCTTGGCGGTGGGGGCCTCGACGTTCGTGCCGTCGGCCATCAAGCGACTTACGCAGGGCCGCATCGGTGTCGGCACGTTGATGACCATCGCTGCGGCCGGCGCCGTGGGTCTCGGTCAGGTCGGCGAGGCTGCCATGCTGGCGTTCTTGTTCTCCATCAGTGAGGGCTTGGAGGAATTCGCGGTGTCGCGTACGCGCCGCGGCTTGCGCGCGTTGCTGTCGCTGGTGCCGGATCAGGCCACAGTGCTGCGCGCGGGCAGCGAAACCGTGGTGGCCGCAGCCGACCTTCAGGTCGGTGATCAAATGATCGTCAAACCAGCTGAACGTCTGGCCACTGACGGCATCATTCGTGACGGTCGCACTTCGTTGGACGTCTCCGCGATCACCGGTGAGTCGGTACCGGTCGAAGCCGGACCCGGCGACGACGTGTTCGCCGGGTCGATCAACGGTTCCGGCGCGCTGCTGGTGCAGGTCACCGCAACGGCAGAAGACAACTCGCTGGCGCGCATCGTGCACATCGTGGAAGCCGAGCAGGCGCGCAAGGGCGCCAGTCAGCGACTGGCCGACCGCGTCGCGCGACCGCTGGTGCCGGGCATCATGATCGCCGGGGCCGCGATCGCCGGGGTGGGCAGCATTTTCGGTAGCCCTGCCGTCTGGATCGAACGTGCTCTGGTGGTACTGGTTGCTGCCTCTCCATGCGCGTTGGCCATCGCGGTGCCCGTGTCGGTGGTGGCCTCCATCGGGGCGGCCGCCAAGTTCGGTGTACTCATCAAAGGTGGCGCCGCCCTGGAAGGCATGGGCACCCTCGGCGCAATTGCCCTGGACAAGACCGGCACCCTGACGGCCAATCGGCCTGCGGTCATCGAAGTCGTCACCACTGGGGGCGCCACTCGCGAGGAGGTGCTGGCTACGGCAGCCGCGCTGGAAGCCCGCAGCGAGCACCCACTGGCCGCGGCCATTCTTGCCACGACCCGAACGTCGGTCGCCGCGGCTAGCGACGTGCACGCCATCCCCGGTGCCGGATTGACCGGGCGGCTCGACGGCCATGATGTTCGACTGGGACGCCCTGGCTGGCTGGACCCAGCCGGCCTCGCCGAGGACGTCATGCGCATGCAACAAGCCGGAGCCACAACGGTTCTCGTCGAACGCGACGGGCGGCTACTCGGGGCCATCGCCGTACGCGACGAACTACGTCCGGAAGCCGCCGAGGTCGTCGCCGAACTGCGAGCCGGCAACTACCAGGTGGCAATGCTCACCGGCGACAACCGCGCCACCGCTTCAGCTTTGGCCGCCGAAGCCGGAATCGAGCACGTGTACGCCGAGCTGCGTCCCGAGGACAAGGCACACCTGGTCGCAGAGCTACGTGCCCAGCGGCGGACCGCGATGGTTGGCGACGGCGTCAACGATGCTCCGGCCCTGGCCGCCGCCGACCTGGGAATCGCTATGGGCGCCATGGGAACCGACGTCGCCATCGAAACCGCCGACGTCGCGCTGATGGGCCAGGACCTGCGCCATCTGCCCCAAGCGCTGAACCATGCCCGTCGTTCCCGGCAGATCATGTTGCAAAACGTCGGGCTATCACTGGCGATCATCACCGTGCTGATGCCGCTGTCGCTGTTCGGGACCATGGGTTTGGCTGCGGTGGTATTCGTGCATGAGCTCACCGAGGTCGTCGTCATCGCCAATGGCGTGCGCGCCGGACGCATCAAACCACTTGCTGGGCCAAAGCCATCGAGTCACGATTCAACGTAACGATGCAACGAATCTACGGCCCGTCCAGGATCGTCAAGTACCGCCGGGGCGGCGGTATCAGGACGCGATGTCGGCCCTGGTCGCCAATTGATTGCCCATGCTGTCGCGTCTCCCCCGCAGCGAATCGCCGAAGCGCGTGACTCGCGAGGGTTACCCGTTCGAGTGGGCTACGGCATCCTGAGCCCGACGAGCGCCCGGTAAGAAAGGTGAGCAGAAGTGAGTGGACCCGAAACGCCAGCTAAGCAGGCCGGGGCGCACCCGGTTATGCATCTCTCAGAGTTGCTGCACGCGCCGGTCCTGGCCCGGTCGGGCGAGGCTGTGGGCCGGGTGCAGGACGTGATTGTGCGGCTGCGCGGCGCCGACGAGCATCCGCTGGTGAGTGGGATCGTCGCTGTGGTGGGGAGGCGGCGGGTGTTCATCGGCAGCCCCTCCATTTCCCAGTACGCCCCAGACCGCGTGGTCTTGGCGACACACAAAATCGATCTGCGCGGTTTCGAACGCCGCGACGGCGAGGTGTTGCTGCGCACTGATGTGCTAGGACACCGGTTGATCGATGTGGCTGCCGTGGAGTTGGTACGCGCCTATGACGTGGAGCTCGAAGATACCGGGGGCGGGTGGGTGCTTGTCCGTCTGGATACTCGCCGCCCGGCGCGGTTCTTCGGACTAATCAAAAGCCGGGGTGGGCATGCGGCCCGAGATTGGAAGGCATTCGAACCCCTGATCGGCCACGCCCGCTCCGGTGCATCGCGACGTCAGTCAGGCCGGCTCAGCGGGTTCAAACCCGCGGACATCGCTGATCTTCTCGAAGACGCTGACAAAGCCGAGGGCGGCGAGATCCTCGACCGGGTCCGCAGCGACCCGGAATTGGAAGCCGACGTGTTCGAAGAACTTGACCCTGACAAGGCCAGCCGATTGCTCAATGACATGGCCGATGACGAGGTCGCCGCACTATTGGGCCGGATGCGCGCCGACGACGCCGCCGACGCGATCGCAGACCTGCGTCAATCGCGGCGCAGGCGCGTGCTGGAGCTGATGCCGGGCCCGCAGCGCACGAAGGTGATCACCCTGATGGGCTTTAACCCCGACAGTGCCGGCGGCCTGATGAATGTCGACTTCGTCTCCTGCGCCGCAAGCACCACCGCGGGCACGGCGCTGGCAGTGATCGCGGGCGCCACGACGATACAGCCCGAGGCATTGGTCAAGATGCATGTCCTTGATGAAGACAACCGCCTGGCTGGTGTCGTGTCGGTGATCGACCTGCTGCAAGCCGAACCCGGTCACACCGTTGAAGCACTGATGGATTGCGACCCAATCCGGGTCGGCGCCGAAGCCGATCTGACCGACGTCGCCCTATTGATGGCCGACTTCAACCTCTACTCCATCCCCGTCGTCGACGGCCAGGATCGCGTGCTCGGGGTTGTCACCGTCGATGACGTGCTAGAAGCTACGATCCCCGAGGATTGGCGTCGCCGCGAACCCGCCCCCCGCCCGGTCCGCGAAATCACCCCACCAGATGACGATCGCGATGCGCCTGCACCTAACAGTGAGGCGCGGTGACCTCCGGCGAAGAGAACGCGACCGGCCACGCAGCAGCGACTCACCGATCCGAGTCGCCACCACCGAAGCGCACCGCTGTGCTTGACTCGGCTCACCTCGGTGATATCGAGGGCGCCTTCGGGCGCATTAACGTCGAGGAGACCGACCATCCCCGCACGTTCAAGACGCGGCTGCTGACGCTGCTTGCCATTGTGGGTCCCGGAATCATTGTGATGGTCGGCGATAACGATGCCGGCGGGGTGGCCACCTACACCCAAGCTGGCCAAAATTATGGCTACTCCCTGCTGTGGGTGCTACTCCTGCTCATCCCGGTGCTCATTGTCAACCAAGAGATGGTGGTCCGGCTGGGCGCGGTTACCGGCGTCGGACACGCCCGCTTGATCAACGAACGCTTTGGTCGCGGCTGGGGCTGGTTCTCCGTCGGCGACCTGTTCCTGCTCAACTTCCTCACGATCGTCACCGAGTTCATCGGCATCACTTTGGCCGCCACCTACATCGGTATCTCCAAATATATTGTCGTTCCGGTTTCAGCGGTCGCGCTCATCGCGATCATGGCCAGCGGCAGCTTTCGCCGTTGGGAGCGGGCCATGTTTGTCTTCATTGCCATCACTTTGGCGCAGATCCCAATCCTGCTGATAGCGCACCCACAGTGGGCCCAGGCCGCCAAATCATTTGTGGTGCCGAACATCTCCGGCGGCGTGACCTCGGATGCGGTGCTTTTGATCATTGCCATCGTCGGCACCACCGTGGCGCCTTGGCAGCTGTTTTTTCAGCAGTCCAACGTCGTCGACAAGCGCATTACACCTCGATTTATGGGCTATGAGCGCGCCGACACCGTGTTGGGGGCGTTCATCGTGGTGATCGGCGCCACCGCGCTGGTCATGATCGGCGATTGGGCGGCGCGCTCCACTAACACCACAGGTGGTTTCACCGACGCCGGCGCCATCTCGCATCTACTGGGCCAACACAATTCGACGCTCGGCTGGTTGTTCGCGATCGTGCTGATGGACGCCTCGATCCTCGGCGCCGCCGCAGTGACCCTGGCCACCAGCTACGCCTTTGGCGACGTATTCGGCCTGAAACACTCGCTGCACCGGGGGTTTGCCGATGCCAAACCTTTCTACCTTTCCTACAGCGCAATGGTGGCGTTTGCGGCAGCGATCGTGCTGATCCCTGGCGCCCCCCTTGGATTGATCACCACCGCCGTGCAGGCCCTCGCTGGCTTGCTGTTGCCCAGCGCCAGCGTGTTCCTCCTGCTGCTGTGCAACGACCGGGAAGTATTGGGCCCCTGGGTGAACCGGCCCTGGCTCAACTGGGTTGCCGGGCTGATCGTCGGCGTCCTGCTGCTGCTGTCGGGAATCCTGATCGCGACTACCTTGTTCCCCGACCTCAACGTGATCGTTGTCGCCGGCTACCTGGCACTGACGTTGGTCATCCTCGCCGCAGCCACGGTACCGGCACTTCGTTGGATGGGTCGCCGCCAGCCCTCACCACCGGCGGCATCGAGCCCGGCGCGGCCTATTGACCGCAATAGCTGGCGAATGCCACCACTGACCTTGTTAGAGCCCGTGACCTGGTCGCCAGGGACCCGTCTAGGCATGATTGCGCTGCGCGGCTACCTCGTCGTCGGCGCCGTCCTGCTCATCGTCAAGGCTGTCCAGCTCAGCGGCCGATGAATTTGGGCCAACCCGAAAGGTCACTAAATGAGCACGCCACGCAACGGGCGATTCGCCGCGGAAGCCAACTACCTACCGCACTACAACGACATCCAGCAGATCACAGGAACTGCCATCCTCGCCACCATTGCGGTCGCCCTGGCAGTGGCATTCATCATCATCCAACGTCGACGACGCCGCGCGCGCACCAAACAAAGCCATGTCGGTGGCCCCCGACGCTCCCGCGTCTCAAGACCTTTTAACACCCGCGGGAGAGATTAATGGCCCAAACCAATGTGCCTCGGTGGAAATGGTTGACAACGAGCGTAATCCTGCTCTTTGCTGCTGCGCTGCAGTTCGCTCCACCTGTATCAGCGGATCAAACTGACGATGACTTCCTCGCCGCGCTCAAGAAACACGGGATCGTCTTTACCAACCGCGATGTCGCAATCGCGGCCGGTCATAAAGTGTGCACCGGACTCGATGCAGGCCAGACGCCGGCCAACCTGATTTTGTCGCTGGTAAAAGACACCGACCTCTCGGCACACGTGGCCGGCTATTTCTTCGGCACCGCAGTCAATGCCTACTGCCCGCAATACCGCCCGGATACCACTGTGCCGGGAGCATAGGCCAAGAAGACGGACAAATGGCGCACCACTAGCGGCCACGGGGCACTCAGCGGGCGGCGTAGCCCTTGCACTCGCACCCCACCGACGCAACGACACATCGTTCGTGAAATTCGACGGATAACGAAACGGCTCGTCGCCCATCCTCGAGTTCGAATCTGCTTCACCCCAACATACTCGTCGTGCTCGAGCAGGTTGAACGGTGGTTTGGGTTACTCACCAATTAGAAGCCTGCCGGGGCGCACGCCACTCAATCCAGGCCGTCGAGAATGACATCTCAGACAATCTTCGTCTAGCAAGGCTAGCGACCTCGGCATCACCCTAGCCATGTTGAAACTGATGGTCATAATGAGTATCTGGTAGGACGTGGGTGGTGACAGCGTTAGGGAAGTGCGGCCGTGCGGTCGAAACCCGTAAACCCAATACCATCGATTGCGCGGCGACCTTCGAGTGTTCTTGGACGCAACTGTGATGTCTCGCAATGTATTCCACAATCAAAGGTGACTTGTTTGGGCCCTCCGCAGCGGGTGAGCACCTTGTCTGCGGCTACCGCATTGCTCGACCCGATTCTGACCAGAGCCGTTATCGAACTTGTCCGGCCAGAAGGTGACTGTTCGCCTCAAAAACTGGGAACAGACGCGCGATCCGTTTAGCGTATGTCGGACCGAGTACGACTGCGCGGAGGCATTCCCCCCCCCCCCCCCCCGAAAATGATCAAAACCGTTGCCGTTGAACACCCGGAGAACACGTGACTACTACCAGCAGCATGCTGGAGAGCTATCCCCAAGACCTCGGCGGAGGGGATACGGCCAACGTGACAGCCTGTATCGAAGCCTGTATCGACTGCGCGCAAGCCTGTACAGCCTGTGCGGACGCTTGCCTCAGCGAAGCTGCGGTCGACGAGCTGAGGAAATGCATCCGCACGTGCCTCGACTGCTCGGATATCTGCGACGTCACCGGCCGTGTCCTCTCCCGACACACCGGCTACGATGCCAACCTGACCAGAACGGTGCTCGAAACATGCGCCATCACCTGCAAAAGCTGCGCAGACGAGTGTTAGGGGCACGCCACCCATCACGAGCACTGCCGGCTGTGCGGGGAAGTTTGCCGCCGCTGCGAACGGGCATGCCGCGAGCTCATCGGCTCGCTCGGCTAAGTGCTCGCTCGGCACCTACCAGCATGGCGCCGCCACCGCCGCGCTCCTGCGCGCACGCCGTGATGGCTCAGCTGGTGTACTCGAGGCGAGTCATCATGCCGGCCTCTTGGTGATAGGTGTTGTGGCAGTGGAACATCCAGACGCCCGGGTTGTCAGCGACGAGGACGGCGCTCAATTTCTGTTTGGGCAGTACGTTGACAGTGTCTTTGCGCGGGCCGGGCGTGCCGTCGGGCTTGATCACCTGGAAAGTGTGTCCGTGCAGGTGCATCGGGTGGTACATCATGGTGGTGTTGTCGAATGCCAGCGTGGCGCGTTGGCCCTGGCGTACCTGTAGCGGCTTGGTCTTGCTGTAGGGCTCGCCGTTGATCAGCCAATCGTACTTCGTCATGTCGCCGCTGAGGACCACAGGGAGATTCGCATCGGATTTGGCTCCCAAGTCGACTTCCGGTGCGGCGGAGAACATTTCGACGGTGCCGACTCGCTTGTTGAGTTCGGGCGGCTGGAAACCCGGATCAGGGGCGCTGCCGGCGCCGGTGGAGAGCAGGGCCCGCGCCAGCGCATTTTTGCCTTCGGCAAGAGCGACCAGCGGGAAAACGCCGTCGGCGGCGGTGACGACGACGTCGTAGCGTTCGGCCATGCCGACCAGCACGGCGTCGACCTCGGTGGGCACTACAGGATAGCCGTCGGTGTGGGTGACGGTCATCGAGTGCCCGGCTAGCGCTACGCGGAACGCGGTGTCGGAGCCGGAATTGATGATCCGGATCCGGATGCGCTCTCCGGGCTTGGCGCTGAATGTGGTGGGAGCGGCGGGAATGCGGCCGTTGATGAGGTAGTGCGGGTAGGCAATATCGCCTGGGTCGCCGCCAAGCAGACTGCTGGTCCCGACACCGTCCATCTCCATGGGAGGCATGTTTCCCATGCCCGGCATGCTGCCCATGCTGGGCCTGCGCTGATTGGTCAAATCGTCGTAGAGCTGCCTGGGGGTCTTGCCGACGCCGTCGGTCCAGTCGTCGAGTACGACGATCCATTCGGCGTCATAGCGGCCCGACTCTCGGGGGTCATCGATGATCACGGGCAGATACAGGCCGTAGTCGGCGTCCAGGCCGACGTGCGGATGCGCCCAATAGGTGCCCGGGTGAGGTACCGAAAATCGGTAGGTGAAGTCGCGGCCGGCGTCGATGTTCGGGGTGGCGGGTGCGACGCCGTCCATGTCGTTGCGCAGCGCGATGCCGTGCCAATGCACCGAGGTGGCCGAATCGAGCCGGTTGGTGACCGTGACCGCGAGTTCGTCACCGACATTGGCGCGGATCAGGGGCCCCGGGATGGCGTTACCGTAGGCCATCGTGCGCACAGTGATGCCACCGAGGTCGATTGTCGTCGGTTGAGGCGTCAGTGCCGCCGTTACGGTACGCCCGGTGTGGGGCCGCGCCGCCTCGGCAGCAGCGATGGCGGCCGCCATCGCCGTGTTTCCGGTACGTGTTTGCTCGCCGGATCGGCCGCATGCGGCCAGGGCGAACCCGCCGGCGACGGTGGCAGCCACAAAACTCCGCCTGCTAAGTCGCGCCCTGTCAGAAGTCGATTCGCGCATGCCTGCACCTGTCTTTCGTTGCGCCGTTCGGTGTTTCGTTCGATCCCGGAGAGCCGCGTCCCGCTCCGTCGAGCTTGAATATACCGCATGGGGGTATTGCTGTACCGTTGGGTTGGCCGCACTGAAAGCATATCCGGGAAGGATTTTTAGATGGGACTGGCGCAGAGGCTGTTCGCTGATCATCGCCACGGTGACGGCACCGGGTGGGTGCTCAACTATCCCCGTACCTATGAATGGGCCACCAATGCGTGGTCTCTGGGGCTACGTGCGCGCATGTGGGACCGGCTGGTCGGGCTATCCGGCGCCGAGCCCGGCGATAGGGTGCTCGACGTCGGCTGCGGGACCGGATACTTCACTCGGCGAATCGCACGGGCGGTGCACCCTGGTGGCAGGGTTGTCGGGATCGATCCCTCACAATCGATGGTCGACTACGCCGCGCGGCGTGCGCCGGCGAACGCGGCCTTTCAGGTTGCCTCCGCCGAAGAGCTGCCCTTCTCCGACCAATCGTTCGATGTGGTGGTATCTAGCTTGGCGTTTCACCACTTTCCAGTCGACCGACGCGCCGACGCAGTGCGGCAAATGTACCGAGTTCTGCGACCGGGCGGACGGCTATGCATCGCCGATCTTCGCCCCTCGGGCGGTGGCGCCTTGCACCGGATTGCTGCTGTTTTCAACGCCCATGCCAGGGAGCAGAACCGGCTACACCAGCTCGATGAGCTGATTACCGATGCGGGGTTCTCCATCGTCGGCACCGGTGACCGGTTGTTGCTGCACTACATCACGGCGCAACGGCCGCTGGGTCGATGAATCCGGTGGTGGGCGCGGCGGAGCACTGGTTGTAATCGACATGCCGGGCCGAAGGTGACGGTAGATCTCAGGCATAACTATGCCGGCCGTCGTACAGCCCGTGAAGCGTCGTCAGCATCTGGTCAGGCGCAACCTAGGACTGCTCAACCGCCAAAGGCCCCGGTTTACATATACGGGTATGGGGTATATTCTGCTTCTATGTCCACCGGACGCGCAGTGAACTGCTCATCGGCGACGCACGCGATGAGTTGCGAATCCGCGCATCGGAAACACCCCGGCTTATTCCCGGTTTTCTCCCATACTGGCAGGGCTGGCGTGTCGTGATATTCGGTGGTGCTAGCAGGTTGCCTCGGCTCCGGTATGTAGTGGCCGTGGGGGCTGCGGCGTGGTTGGCGGCGTGGGTTCTCATCGGTGCCCACAGCGTGATGGGGCATTCGCAGTCTTCGGTGTCGCAGTCTTCGATGTCGCAGCCGGCGCATGCGTTGGTGGCTTCGCTGGGTGGTGAGTTCACCGTTGATGTCGATCATCCGCATGTGGGCAAGGGTTCCTCGGGCGACCATCACGAGCAGTTCACCACGGCGGTGCTGCCGCGCTCAGGCGCGGTGGTGGCTGCGTTAATCGCGTTGAGTGCGGTGGCCGCCGTGGCGCTGACCGGTGGGCTGGCCCGGTTTGGGGTGCCCGCCGGGCGCGGCCCCCCGCGCGCCCCGGCTCTTTCTGTTACCGGTCAAGACGTCTTGACCCGGTTCTGCTTGTCTCGTCGCTGACTGGTCAGCGCCAGGTCGTTTGCAGCACGTGTGTGCTCGGCGGCTGGTGATCGCTGACCCCTGTCAAGTGCCGCACTGATTCGCGGCGTTCGCAAGAAAGCGACGATTCTCATGACCGATGTTTTGTCTTTCGATAACTATGTTCACCCGATCCCGGCGCTCAAAGTTGTTCAGCCACGTGAGTGCGCCCAGCCCGGCACCGACGCCTATCGGCGTCCCGGTGCGATGGTGGGCCATACCCCGGTGCTGCGCATTGAGGCGCCGTTCGCCCCGCCCGGACGCGGGTTTTGGGCCAAGCTGGAAGGGTTCAATCCCGGCGGCAGCATGAAAGACCGCCCGGCCCTGCACATGGTCGAAGCCGCCCGGGCCCGCGGCGAATTAGCTCCCGGGGCGCGCATCGTGGAATCCACCAGCGGTAGCCTGGGGTTGGGGCTGGCGTTGGCCGGCCAAGCCTACGGGCATCCGGTCACCGTGGTCACCGACACCGGCATGGAGCCGATCGTGCGTCACATGCTGGCCGCCTACGGCGCCCAGGTCGAGCTGGTCACCGAGCCGCACCCGGTGGGGGGCTGGCAACAGGCCCGTAAAGACCGGGTCGCCCAGCTGCTGGCCGCCGAGCCGGGGGCCTGGTGCCCCGACCAGTACAGCAACCCCGACAACATCACCGGCTACCGGTCGTTGGCGTTGGAGCTGCTCGATCAGCTTGGCGGGGTCGATGTGCTGGTCTGCTCGGTGGGCACCGGCGGACACTCCGCCGGCGTGGCGCGGGTGCTGCGCCAGTTCAACCCCGACATGAAACTGATCGGGGTCGACACCATCGGCTCGACCATTTTCGGTCAGCCGGTAGCCAGCCGGTTGATGCGCGGGCTGGGCTCGAGCATCTATCCGCGCAACATCGACTACGCCGCCTTTGACGAGGTGCACTGGGTGGCCCCGCAGGAGTCGGTGTGGGCGTGCCGCACTTTGGCGGCCAGCAACTTCGCCAGCGGCGGCTGGAGCGTGGGGGCCGTGGCGCTGGTCGCGGGCTGGGCCGCGCGCACCTTCCCGCAGGACACCCGCATCGCCGCGGTGTTTCCTGACGGGCCGCAACGCTACTTCGACACCATCTACAACGACGACTACTGCCACCAGCACCAGCTGTTGGACTGGCAACCCGTCGCCGAGCCCACCGTCATCACCGACCCCACCCAGCAGGTGGTGACCTCCTGGACTCGCACCAGCACCGTCGTCAGTCCCGCACTGATCGCAGCCGCATGAGGGATTTCCTCACCCGGTTTCGAGGCTTCGACCGGCCCAGCCAGGTCCTGATGCTCAACCAGTTCGGCATCAACATGGGTTTCTACATGCTGATGCCGTATCTGGCCGGGTACCTGGCCGGCCCGCTCGGGCTGGCGGCCTGGGCCGTCGGGCTGGTGCTAGGCGTGCGCAACTTCTCCCAGCAGGGCATGTTCATCGTGGGCGGCACCCTGGCCGACCGGCTGGGCTACAAGCCGTTGATCGTGGCCGGATGCGTGCTGCGCACCGGCGGATTCGCGCTGCTGGTGGTGGCTCACTCGTTGCCGGCTGTGCTGATCGCCGCGGCGGCCACCGGGTTCGCCGGCGCGTTGTTCAACCCGGCGGTACGCGCCTATCTGGCCGCTGACGCCGGAGATCGCCGGGTGGAGGCCTTCGCCATGTTCAACCTCTTCTATCAGGCCGGAATCCTGTTGGGTCCGCTGGTCGGACTGGTCCTGGTGGCCGTTGATTTTCAGGTCACGGCGGCGGCAGCGGCGGCCGTGTTCGCAGTGCTGACCGTGGCGCAGCTGTTGACGTTGCCGCAACGCGGTGTCGATTCGGCGCCGCAGCAGAAGTCATTCCTGCAGGACTGGCGGGTTGTCGCCGGCAATCGGCCGTTCCTGCTCTTCGCGGCGGCGATGATCGGCTCCTACGTATTGACCTTCCAGGTGTACCTGGCGCTGCCGCTGCAGGCGTCGATGCTGGCGCCGCGCTCTGAAACGGCTTTGGTTGCAGTACTTTTCGTTGTCTCGGGCCTGGTTGCAGTGATCGGACAGCTGCGCATCACCCGTTGGTTCACCAAACGCTGGGGACCCGGACGTAGCCTGGCGATCGGTGTGGCCATCCTGGCGGCCTCGTTTGTGCCGCTGACTGTCGTCCCCGACGGCCATCGGTTCGGGACACCGGCGGCGGTGGGGGCCCTGCTGGTGTCGGCGGCGCTGCTGGCCGTCGGTTCGGCCGCGGTCTTCCCGTTCGAGATGGACACCGTCGTCTCGCTGGCCGGAGGCCGGCTCGTGGCCACCCATTACGGGTTCTACAACACCATCGTCGGAGCCGGAATCCTCGTCGGCAACTTGGCTACCGGATCGATATTCGGTGCGGCCCAACGGCTGAGCGCCGGCGCACTGGTGTGGGGCGGGCTGGTTCTCATCGGCATCATCGCCGCAGTTGCCCTCTACCGTCTCGAACCCGCACGCGACCTGCAACCGGCTCATTCCGAGCTTGGCGGCGTCCAAGCGGCGGTACCGACGATAACCGGCCGGGGCCGACGCCGGCGATTTACACCGCCGCACGGCAAGGCATCTGTGTCCCCGTCTCCTGGTCATCCTTTCGGGCGCCGGCCCGCGATGACGACGACTCTGACCCCAAAGAGTCGCCGCAGAATGGCATCGGCACGCAACCAGGCGCAAGATTGCTCACGTTCGGTCGCGTCGATGACGTCACCTTGTGATTACCCATGTGACTCCGCAGGATCCACCGTTAAGCACCCGATCGGCGCGAAATCCCCATGCGATTAAGGGATTTGACGCGAACAGCTGCCAACGGCTCGGCCGCGCGCATCGCCTGCCGGGTGAGTCCTCATGTGTCCGGGCCGATAGATCGAAGCCGCGAGCTGGTGTTGTCGTGCGAGCGGGCCGGCGTACCGATTACCGCCTGGGTAGAGGAATGCCAGCTCGGCCGCCCGCTATACCTCCGGTGGGTAGGGGTATTCGGTATGGGGGTGCAATTGTGCGCGTCAGCCCCTGCGGCCCGACTGCTGATATCGACTTTACCTGCGGCATTAGGGCCGCGAGCAGGCACACTCCTGACCCGGGCACAATGTGGTATCGGCCGCCCTACGTATGGCATACCCCCCTATAGACAGGTACAGTTGAGACACTATGAGTCCCCGCGGCGCAGGCAGTTCGGTGCGGTTGCGCGCTGTCGTCGCGATCGCGGCTGCAGTGTGGCTGGTCCTCGGCGCCCTGGGGTGTGGGTTGGTGCATTTCGCGCCTCTCGCGTTTGACCCACCGCACGCCTTCGTGACATCGGCGGATGGCGGGTTTGGCACTGGCGGGCCCGGCATGCAGGCCGACCATGCTTCGCTTTACCGCGGCCTGGCCGCCAAATGCTCCAAGGTGTTCGGGGCTATGCCGGTGCCGGGGCCGGTTACCGCGCTGGTGGAACTCGGTCTCGCGGTCGCGGTGGTCGCCGTCGCAGGTTCGCGGGTCAAACTCGTCGTGCCGGTTGGGCGAGCCCCGCCCCGCGCAGCTGCCATTGCCTTCACCGGTCGAGACCTCTTGACGCGGTTCTGCATAGCTCGCCGATGATCAGCCGGCGGCAGGCCATCGTGTTGCGCCACGACGGCCGGTGAACGCTCGCCCACCGTCACCAATCTCTGCCGCCCCTTCCGCTCGGATGAATGCCGGGCCAATGAACACGTCAATCCTGCCTGACTCTGTCTAGCCGAGTTGGGCGACGCGGTTTCCGTCCCGCGGCGACCGCACCAGCGCCTTAACACACCGCAGCGGACGGGGTCAGCCCATGTCCGTAATCCCAAGTCTCCAAGGAGAAGTCCATGTTCTCACTCACCGTCGCCCCGCAAATGTTGACGGCGGCGACCGGTAACCGGCTGGGCATCGGCTCGGCGATGAGCGCCGAAAACACGCCCGCGGCCGCACCGACGACCGGGGTGGTTCCCGCCGCCGCCGATGAGGTGTCGGCGTTGACGGCGCTGCAGTTTGCCGCGCACGCTCAGATGTATCAGGCCGTCAGCGCCCAAGCTGCGGCGATCTACGAATTGGTCGCGAAAACCCTTGGTGTCAGCGCTGATTCGTATGCGGTCACCGAGGCCGCCAACGCGGTCGCGGCCGGCTAAGCATTCCGAGGTGAAATGATGGATTTCGCTGCTTTGCCACCCGAAATCAACTCGGCAAGGATCTATGCCGGTCCGGGGCCGGGCTCGATGCTGGCCGCAGCGTCGGCCTGGGAAGGACTCGCCGAGCAGCTATATTCGGAGGCCGCTTCGTATTCCTCGGTGGTTTCAGGGCTGACGAGCGGACCGTGGCTGGGTCCGGCGTCGGCGGCGATGACCGCCGCGAGCGCCCCCTTCGTGGCGTGGATGGACACCACTGCCGCCACGGCACAGCTGACGGCTTCGCAGGCCATGGCGGCCGCGGCCGCCTATGAGGCGGCCTTTGCGATGACGGTGCCGCCACCAGTCATCGCGGCCAACCGCAGCCTGTTGATGTCGCTGATCGCGACCAACATCCTCGGGCAAAACACGCCCGCGATCGCGGCCACCGAGGCACAGTACGCGGCGATGTGGGCCCAGGACGTCGCCGCGATGTATGGCTACGCGGCCGCCTCGGCGAGTGCGTCGCTCCTGACCCAGTTCATCCCGCCGCAGCCCGCCAGCAACCCGGCCGGCCTGGCCGGACAGGGAACCGCGGTCGGCCAAGCTGTCGGAAGCTCGGCCAGCACCGACGCGCAGGCGGTCCTGTCACAGGTGACCTCCACGGTGCCGACGGCTCTGCAGCAGCTCGCGTCGCCGCTGTCGTCCACATCCGAGTCGTCCACGGGGTCGCTGTCGTCGTTGAGTTCGTCGCTCAGTTCCATGAATCCGGCGTTGTCGATGACAAGTTCGGTTGGGTGGATATCGAGTTCGCTGCTCTCGAACGCGAATCAGATGAAGAATTTGATGCCGGCCGTCACCGCCGCCAGCACCGCAGCTTCGGGACCGGGATTGACGGGCGCGCTCGCGTCCAGCGCGCTGGGAGCACCCGGCTCAGCAGGACTCGGCGGGGCAGCCGTGTCGGCGGGCGTGGGCCGGGCGGCCACGGTCGGGGCGTTGTCGGTGCCCCAAGCCTGGGCTTCGGCGGCCCCGGCAATGAGTCCTGCCGCGACGGCGCTGCCCAGCACCAGCCTGGCCACTGCCCCAGGAGCCACAACGGGGGCTCCCGCAAGCATGCTCGGCGCGCCGATGGCAACGATGGCCGGGCGCGGCATAGGCAACGTCGGCGAAACCGACCTCCGGTTCATGCCCCGCCTGACAGTGGTACCGCCCTCGGCGACCGTCGGATAACAAAGGAGAGCACCAATTCGTTTTGGCAGGCGGCCATGACGCCGGCCACGTCGAGCAAAACTGATGATTTCCAGGTAAGGAGACACTCCAATGACTGCACGCTTGATGACCGATCCGAACGAGATGCGATCCATGGCAGGCCGTTTCGACGTGCACGCCCAAACCGTCGAAGATGAAGCCCGCAAGATGTGGGGGTCCTCGCTGAACATTGCCGGTGCCGGATGGAGCGGGACCGCTCAGGCCGCGTCCTACGACACCATGGGCCAAACGAACACTGCGTTCCGCAACATCGTCACCATGCTGCACGGGGTGCGCGACGGCCTGATCCGCGACGCCAACAACTACGAACAGCAAGAGCAAGCCTCACAGCAGATGCTAGGCAGTTAGGAGAACCGACGATGAGCATCAACTACCAATTCGGCGACGTCGACGCCCATGGCGCGCTGATCCGCGCCCAGGCCGCTTTCCTGGAGGCCGAGCATCAGGCCATCATCCGTGATGTGCTTGCCGCCGGGGACTTTTGGGGCGGTGCGGGTTCGGTGGCCTGCCAAGAGTTCATCACCCAGTTGGGCCGCAACTTCCAGGTCATCTACGAGCAAGCCAACGCCCATGGGCAAAAGTCCAAACTGCCGGGGCCAACATGGCCTCCACCGACAGCGCCGTTGGGTCCAGCTGGGCCTAACATCCACCCAGAGGCGCCAGCCGCACCTCGATCGAAAGAGCAAAGAGCCTGCACGACGCTGGGCCAGCCGAAATCAACTAGCCTGCAAGATGATTGGCGCTGCACAACCATTGCGAGTCAACTCCCAGACTGCTTCAGGTCGCCGGCGGCGGCGCGGCGGCCCGGACCCAGCAGGGCGGCGATCGGTTTCGGGGCGTCGTGGAGGCGTGGTAGGCCATAATCCGGGTGCACTGCGCATGTGGGGACGTGGACAAGACCCTGTGGCCTGCACGGGTGAAAGGAGTGCAGCGATGTATGCCGGTGTGGCCTCGACGCTGCTGGTATCCCTAGCGGGCGTCGCCGGCGCGTATGGGATGCACCGGCTCACGGCGGTGTGGGCGGCCGCGTTGACGTCGCTTCCCTTCCAGTCGGGGTGGCGGCCCGAGGAGCACGCGCTGTCCCGGTATCACGTGCGCTGGTATCCAGCGACACTGGTCTTTCTCGCTTTCGACGTCGAGATGCTGTTCATGTACCCATGGGCCATGGTCGTCGCACAGATGGGCACCACCGCGATCGTCGAGATGTTCCTATTTTTGGCCGCGTTGTTCGTCGCGGTCGCGTGGGCGTGGCGGGAGGGCGCACTGCGATGGGTATGACCGCCGCCTTAACCCGAGCTGCTGTCCGCCGGGTCCACGTCCTGACCGTCGAGGTCCCAGGCGATTGGGTTCTGCGCGCAGCGGTGGAGCGCTGTGTCGCTGCTCGGGGCTGGTGTGCAGCGGTGTCCCCGGCGGACGCCGATGCACTAGCGGTATGCGGCATGCCCGGGTCCGAGTTGGGCGAAGTCGTCGAAAGGATCTGGGACCAACTGCCCGGCCCCCGTGTCCGCATCGACATTACTGACAAGGAGTCGATCGATTCTGCGCTGGACCGCGCAGGCGCGGAGCTGCTCGATTGCGGGCGACAACGAGACGACGCCCGTGATCGCGCACAATCGCCCCGCCCGGACCACAGTGGCCACCACGGCGGAACAGCCCATGGCGGCACGGATCACCGCGGCATGAACCACGGCGCAATGGACCACAATGGCCACCACGGCATGGACCACAGCGCGATGGAGCACGGCGACATGGACCACCACAACATGGACCACGGCGCGATGGACCATAGTGGCCACCACGGCATGGACCACGGCGGCATGGAGATGGCACCCGCCGGCATTGCTCTGGCCGAAGGCGGAGAGGACCGCGATGGCCTCGAGATGGATGTCCTGCACTTGCGTCTCGGCCCGGTCCTCCCGCACTGGCCGGCGGGGTTGGTATTGCGGTGCTCATTGCAGGGAGACGTCCTCGCCGAGGCCGAGGCATGGATCGTCGATAACGACCATGAAAGCCGATATAAGGCCCCGCCGGAACGCACCGAATTGGTGGTGGCTGCCCGACAGTGCGACCACGTCGTCGATCTGCTGGAGTTGTCGGGGTGGCCGCGGGCGGCGGCCATAGCGCGGCAGGCGAGGGACCTGTTGCTGGGCGACTCTGACGTTGACCGAGCGCGGGAGCTGCTCGACGGCCTGCACAAGATGCTCGGCAAGTCCAGGTTGCTGCGCTGGTCGTTACGCGACCTCGCGCCGCTGACATCTGAAAGTCTCGACCGTCATGAGCTGCCCGCGGCACTTGCCGGCGATACCTACGACCGGCTACTCACCCGAGTCGGTCTAGCGCGCACTCTGTTGCGAGAACCCTTAAATTCCAGTCTATTTGAACTTGACTCGACAAAGATAAGCGATGTGCTACCGGCCCTGGTGCGCGGCCTGGACATGGCCACTGCCCGCCTGGTAGTCGCCAGTCTCGGCATCGACACCGCGCGCGCAAACGAGAGCATCCCTCATGGGTGACCCGACGGTTACGTCGGTGCCAGGCGTCTGGGCGCTCGGCGCCGCCGGGTTGCTCGGAGCACTCGGCCTCTATGCCGCCTCCCTCGATGGTGTGCTGACCGACCGCGGCAACGGTGTCCGCACGGGCGGAGCGGCCACACCGCTGTGGGAGGCGGCGCGGCTGATGCGGCAGCGTCGGCGCACCATCGTCGCGGCGGACGCGATGCTGTGGCGGGTCGGCGCCACGGGTCTGATCGTCGCCGCCATGTTGATGGTGACCGTGGTGCCGCTGGGCCGATGGACGCTGTTCGATCTCGATGTCGGCGTCGTGTGGTTCAACGCGATGGACGTGATGGTGTGGGCGCTGGTGTGGCTCGCCGGTTGGGGTCCGAATTCGGCGCATTCGCTGATCGGCGGCTACCGATTCCTGGCCCACGGCCTGGGCTATGAGCTCCCGCTCATGTTCGCGCTGGTCGCTCCGGCCATTGCAGCCCAAAGCCTGCGTGTCGGCGCGGTCGCCGCGGCTCAGCAGCAATTGTGGTTCGCGGTATGGATGCCAATCGCGTTTGTCGTCTATTGTCTTGGGGTAGCGGCCTTTTCGGTATGGGGCCCGTTCACGCCGGCGCTTGGCGCCGACGTCGCCGGCGGCGTGACCACGGAACTCTCCGGTGTGGACCGGCTAGTGTTCCACGCCGGGCGATACGCGCTGCTGGTCGCCGGTGCCGCGTTCGCCGTGCCGATGTTCCTCGGCGGCGGCGACGGACCGTTGCTACCGGCTTGGTTGTGGGTGTTGCTCAAAACCGTTGTACTGCTGACGGTTTTGGTATGGCTGCGTAGACGGGTTCCCGTCTTTCGGCCGGAGAAGTTCATGGAGTTCGGCTGGGTGGTCCTGCTGCCGGCCGTCCTGTTGCAAGACCTGGTCGTGGCCATAATCGCTACTTGGAGGAGCTGATACATGATCGTCGACGTGGTCTTCTGGATCTGCGCGGCGATCGCCGTGCTCGCCGGTGCGGCCGTCTTCCGGGTGACCTCGATGGCGCGCGCCACGTATGCGCTGGCGGTGTCGTTCGTCGCCGTGGGTGTCGCGGTGCTGCTGCTGGCGCAGAACTACATCGGCGTGGTGACGATCTTGATGATGGTGATGGAGATGGCGGTGATGGCCGTCTATATGGTCATGTTCATGGGCATGAACCCGGCGCTGATGCCGATGAGCATGGTGCACGACAAGCGCCGGGCCCTCACCGCGGCCGTGGGCACCTTCGTTCTGCTGGCGACCGGGATCCTGCTGGTCGACTGGCCATCGCGGCGCGGTGCACCACCACGCGATGTCACCGTGGCGCTCGGGGAGGAGTTGATGGGACCGAAGATGCTCGCGATGGCCGTTATCAGCCCAATCATGGTGGCCACCATTGTGGCCGCGATTGTGTTGGCGGCCAAGCGGAGCCGTTACGACCGGTTCGGCGATGACTTGAAACAACGTCCCGCCCGCGACCCGCAGCCGGGAGGTGTCGGGAGATGACCCTCGACACGGTGCTGCTGGTAGCGGCCGCGTTGTTCAGCATCGGACTCTACGGTGCGCTCTCCCAACAGGTCGTGGTGATGGTGATGATGGGTCTCGAGTTGATGATCAACGCGATCATCCTTGCCGCCGCGGGCTTTTGGTGGTTCCTCGCGCCGGCGCCCACCGGCCAGGTTTTGCTGCTGGTGATCATCGCGGCGATGACCGTGGAGATGGCGATGGGCTTCGCCGTCGCGACGCTGCTACACCGCGACCACCGGGCCGACATGACCGATATGGCCGCCGAGCTGTCCGGCTGACCGTGGCAGGGGGCACACCAGCGCAGCTTTGGTTGTGGTTGCTGATCCTCGCGCCGGCCGTGGCCGGCGCGACGTTACTGCTGGGCCGCCGGTTCGAGCGGTACGCCGCGGCGATCTCGGTGACCGCGGCGGCAGTCATGCTGGTGTCGTCGATCGTCGTGGGCTTTGCCCGCCCGGAACTGGCCGTGGCGTTCATGGCCGGCACGGAATTCGCGTTACGGATAGATGCGCTGGCCGCGGTGGTAGTTCCGATGGTGGCGGCGGTGACGCTGCTGGTGTTGGTATTCGCCGCCGGGGACATTCGGGAAGCGCCGGGCCGGTTCCACGGGTTGATGCTGTTATTCGCCTCGGCTGTCGCCGTAACCGCGTCGGCAACGACGTTGCCGACGCTGCTGTTGGCGTGGGAGGTGATGGGGGCGGCGTCGTACGCGCTGATCGGGTTCAGGTGGCGCGACGAGTACCGAATGTCGGCCGGGCTCACCGCCTTCCTGACCACCCGCACCGCCGACCTCGGCCTCTACCTGGCCGCGGCGGCTGCGCTGGCCGGTGGCGCGGGGCTTGCGCTGGCCGACCTGCCCGACGCGAGCGGCGGCTGGCGGCACGTCATCGCGTTCGGGGTGCTGCTCGCGGCGCTCGGCAAGGCCGCGCAGCTGCCGTTCTCGTTCTGGCTGTCCCGGGCCATGGAGGGTCCCAGCGCGGTCAGCGCGCTACTGCACTCGGCCGCGATGGTCGCCATGGGCGCATATCTGCTGCTGCGGACGCAGCCGCTGCTCGCGGCCACCGGGTGGGCCGCGCCGGCCGCGGCATGGATAGGTGGGGGAACTGCGCTGCTGTTGGGCGCGGTCGCGGTGGCGCAGCGTGATCTCAAACAGCTGCTGGCGGCCTCGACCGCAGCGCAGCTCGGATTCGTGGTGATGGCCGCGGGTGTGGGCGCCGTCGGCGGCGGCGCCGCGCAGCTGATCGCCCACGCCTTCACCAAGGCCGGATTGTTCCTTGCGGCCGGCGCCTGGTTGTCGGTACTGGGCACCAAGCAGCTCGACGACCTTTGGGGGGTCGCGCGACGGTGGCGGCTCCTGGGCTGGTCGGCCACCGTCGGCGCCCTGGCTCTGGCCGGCGTTGCGCCGCTGTCGCTATGGGCGACCAAAGACACGGTGCTGACCGCAGCCCTGCACTACTCCCCCGCCCTCTACGCCGTGGGATTGGCCGCGTCGGCTCTCTCGGCGGCCTATGCCGGAAAGGTCCTAACCGTGCTGTGGCGCACCAAAGCTGCCGACAGCAGCCCCGGCGTCACGCGAGACGCTCTCGGCCCCAACGCCTTCCAGCAGGCCCCTATCGTCGTCCTCGCGGTCGGCGCCGCAGCGGCGGTAGTGTTGGCGTTGCCGCCGGCCGGCTCGGCTCTTACCCGGGCGCTGCGCGGCACCGCGAGCCCACCCGCGACGGCGCTCGAGCTGCTAGGCTCGGCAGCGCTAGCGGTCATCGTCGTCGCGGCGGTGGCGCGCTGGTGGGTACCCGAGCCCCGGTGGGCAGGCGGCTGGCTCGGCCTGGAGCAGGTCGCTCATCTCCTCGTCGTCCGGCCCACATTCGGCCTCGCACGCATCCTGGCGCGATTCGACGACCGGGTGCTCGACCGGGCCGTGGAGGCAACCGCCATCCACTCGCTACGGGCAGCGCACCGTTTGGCGCACACGGACATTCGCGCGGTCGACGGTGCGGTGGAAGCGGTCGCGGGTTGGATGCGCCGGCTCGGTGAATTGGCGCGCCGACCGCAAACCGGCCAGCTGCACCAGTACTACCTCGCGGCTGTGGTGGTGCTGGCATTCGGTGTCGTGGTCCTGGTCGTAGCGAGGTGAGCGTGCTCAGTGTGATCGTTTTCCTGCCGCTAGCGGCGGCCCTGGTGTTGCTGGCGCTGCCGCGGCTTGGCGGTGCTGCGGCAAACTGGATTTGGGTTGCGGTCACAGCCGCCGATGTGGCGCTGACTGCGGTGGTGTGGGCGCTCTATCGGACGCCCCGGCCGGGTGCATTGGCGTTCGAGGAGAAGGCCCGATGGATACCCGGGGTCAACAGCAGCTACCACCTAGGGGTCGACGGGCTATCGCTGCCGCTGGTCGTCATGACGGCGGTGATCTTTCTGGCCTGTGCCCTCTACAGCCTGCGCGGCCGCGACCGGCCTAAACCGCTGGCCGCGCTGTTTTTGTTCCTGCAGACGGTGAGCCTGGGTCTGTTCGTGTCCGCCGACCTGATTCTGTTCTTTGTTTTCTTCGATTTATCCATCGTGGCAATGTATTTCGTGATCGCGGGCTGGGGCCATGGCGACGCCGGCCGGTCGGCGCTGAAGTTTTTCCTCTACACCTTCCTGGGTTCGCTGGCGCTGCTCGTCGGTTTCATCGGCCTGTATATCGCGGCCCAGCCGCACACGTTCGACATGGTGACCCTGGCCGCCAGCACACCTCTGGGCGGCAGCCCCGTCGCCGGCGGCTTGGTTCTCGCGGCGATCCTGCTGGGACTGGCAGTCAAGACTCCCACCGTCCCGTTCCATACCTGGCTGCCGCCGGCGCACACCGATGCCCCCGCGGTCGGCTCGGCGGTGCTCGCCGGGGTGCTGCTGAAGATGGGCGCCTACGGGTTCGTGCGGATAGCAATGCCGATGCTGCCGCAGGCCTGGCGCGCGTGGGCGTGGGTGATCATCGTCGTCGGCGTGGTGTCGGTGCTCTACGGCGCGCTGGTGGCGTTGGCCCAAAACGACTTCAAGCGGATGGTCGCCTACACGTCGGTCAACCATATGGGCTACATCGTGCTCGCGGTCGGTGCGGCCGGGCTGATCGCGGGTGACACCGCCCAGGCTCGCGGGGTTGCGGTCACGGGCGCCGTCACCCAGATGGTCAGCCACGGTTTGATCACCGGTGCGCTGTTTTTGATCGCCGGCGTGTTTTACGAGCGCGCTGGGACATACGACATGAACACCTTCGGAGGGCTCGCCGGGCCGGCCCCGAAACTGGCTTGGCTCTTTGCCGTCGGCGCATTCGCCTCCCTGGGCTTGCCGGGCTTCTCCGGCTTCATCGCCGAATTCCAGATCTTCACCGGCAGTATCGCCGCCGCACCGATCACCGCCGTCGCGCTGCCCGGCATTCTGGTCACCGCGGCGCTGTTTCTGCTCGCGCTGCAGCGCATCTTCACGGGCGAGACGCGCGGACACTCGGTGGGATTTGCCGACCTCCGTTATTCCGAAACGTGTTCTGTCGGAATGCTTCTCGCCTTATCCGTCGCCATAGGCGTGTTTCCGCGGCCGTTGCTCGATCTGATCGAACCGGCCGCTCACGCGCTCGTCGGGCTGGTCGGGCGGTAGCCGGACGTGGAGACGGGGATGCGGCCGCTGCTGATGCTGCCCGAGATGCTGGTGTTCGGCGGCGGGCTCGTGGTGCTGATCAGCGGATCGTTCCTGGCCCGGCGCCGGCAGTGGTGGGCCCGGGGAGTCGCCGCCGCCGCGCTGTGCGGTGCCATCGCCGTCGCGGTGGTCGGGATGGCCGGTCCGGATCGGACCGCTTTTGACGGCACCTTCGCCGCCGACACCGCCACGGGCGTGGCGCGGATCGTGGTCATGGTCGGGACGCTGTTGGTGCTCGCGGTGGCCGCCGGTGAAATCGCCGGCTCGGTCCGCGAAAGCGAAACGTACGCACTGCTGCTGTTTTGCACCGCCGGAGTTATGGTCCTGGCCGGAGCCGACGATCTGCTCGTGCTGATAACCGGATATCTGCTGGCCGGCATTCCGCTCTATGGGCTGATCGGGCTGGTGCGCTCCGCGAAGGGCGCCGAGGCGACGATGAAGGCCTACCTGATCGGCGCATTATTCGGGATCGTCCTGATGCTCGGCGTGACCGTGCTCTACGGGGCTTCCGGCACCACCCGCTACGGCGACCTGGCGGCCGGTCTTGGCAGCGCACCAGGTGGTGCCATCGCCGCAGGACTGCTCGGTGTCGTCGCGGGCCTGATGTTCGAAGCCGGCGGCGTGCCCGCGCACTTCTGGATTCCGGATGCGGCAGAAGGCGCGAACGGCACCGCCGCCATGTTCTTGACCACCGTGCCGAAGGTCGGGGCGCTGCTCGCGCTCTACCGCCTGGTCGACGTGCTGCCCGGAAAGACGGCCTGGCCGTTACTGGTCGCGGTGATCGCCGTCGCCAGCATGACGCTGGGCAACCTCGCCGCCTACTGGCAGCACGACCCCCGACGACTACTGGGCTGGTCGACGATCAGCCAGGTCGGCTACCTGCTCGTTCCGATCGCCGTGGCGGGCCGCAGCGACCTCGCGCTCCCGTCGTTGCTCTTCTATCTCGCCGGCTACACGCTCACCAACAGCGCGGCATTCGCTGTGAGCACAGCGCTGCCGGCCCGGCGCCACCTCGACTCCTACCGGGGTCTGGCTTACGTTCGGCCCTGGCTGGCCGGTGCGCTGGTGGTCGCGCTGCTCGGCCTGGTCGGAACTCCGCCGACGGCGGTCTTCATCGGCAAGCTCACCACGGCGACGGCGGCGTGGGACGGTAGCCAGGCATGGCTCGCCGTGGTTGTCTTCGTCAACTCCGTGGTTAGTCTCTTCTACTATCTGCGCTGGATCATCCCGTCATTCCAGCGGCCCGCCGAAGGCATGAGAGACAGCGTCGTCACGGCGGAGAAATGGTCCGCACGGACCGCGATAGTGGCGGCGGGCCTTAGTCTGGGGCTCGGAATCGCAGCCGGTGCCGTCTGGGAAATGCTCCCCAGATCGCTGATGTAGCCCGCGGAACTGCTGGCCCGCATGAACTGTGCCTCGCTTACGCTGAGGGAGTCGACATGGTGGATCAAATAGGGAAGCGGAAGGGTTAGCGGATTGCCCGACGTCACATACCCCGGCCAAACGAGATTCGCGTTCCGTTCCGGTGTCACCTGCTTGGTCACGCCCGCTGGAGCGGTGCTGCTGAATCCTCCGCGCAGCGAGAAGCTGACCCAATTGACCCCTGGCCAGCTACAGGCACTCAAAACGCTGAATCTCGGGCCGGCAACGCTGTCGGAGATACTCACGCCGACGAACGAAAGCGGTGTCGGCACGCTGATTGATCAGCTCGCCACGAGCGGTTGGCTGACGGTCACGGTCCGCGACGAAAAGAACGATTTTTACTCCATCCTGCCGTTCGGGCGGCCCGCGACACGGCCGGCGCCGATGTCGCCGCGTTCCTTCGCGCTATCGAAATTTGCTGTACTGCACCGAGACTCAGAGGGCTTCGTCCTTGAGCATCCGCTGGCATGGTGTGATGTGCGCATCCACGACTCACGCCTGCTTGTCCTACTCGACGGGCCCGCAGCAGACGCCTCAGGCATGCCGAGCGCCGTCACCTCGCGGTTCATCGAGGATCTGCACTGGTGTGGCATCCTCACCCACCTCGGCGACGAAGACGGCAGGTTCGATGCTCTCAGCTGGAGCGCACCGGATCTGTGGTTTCACCGCCGCAGCACGCTGGGTCAACGCACCGTCACCTGGGAGCGTTTCGGCCCGACCAAGTGGGCGAAGGGTCGATTCCCGCAGCCGCCCGCGCGCAGGACAAATTATCCGGGTGAGCCTATTGCCCTTCAGGTTCCCGATCTGGCGGCCATACGAATGCAGGACCCGACTTTGACGGCCGTCCTCGAAGACCGAGTTTCCACAAGGACATTCGATGACGCCCGCCCGATTACTGTTGGGCAGTTGGCCGAACTGCTCTACCGCACAGCGCGAACGCGGAGAACCGAACTCGTCGCCGACGGCGAGGAACTCGTGTCACGCCCGTACCCTTCTGGTGGCAGTCTGTATGAGCTGGAGCTCTACCCTGTGGTGCGCAATGTCGCCGGACTCGCGCCGGGAATGTACCACTACGACTCGTTCGACCATGTGCTACGCCCTGTCGCTGGACCAGATTCGAAGGCCGTGTCCCAGCTGTTGAAACCGGCCGCAGCAACTCTCACCGGAGGTGCCGAGCCGCAAGTGCTCGTCGTCATGGCTGCACGTTGCGGTCGCATCATGTGGACCTACGAGCAGATCGCCTATGCCGCCATCCTCAAAGATGTCGGCGTCCTCATGCAGACGATCTACCTGGCCGCGACCGCGATGGGCCTCGGCGCGTGCGCGCAAGGCTTCGGTGATACCGCCGCTTTCGTCGCGGCCACCGGTGTCGATGAACTACAGGAGTGCAGCGTCGGCAGTATCATCGTCGGGTCGCCCGCCCCGAACTAGCCCTCGGCGAGAATCTGCTCGTTGGTCAATGCTGCGACGTCGAGGCAGTGGGGTGCAATGACGGCCAGAGCGCGCGAGTCGGGGCAGCCGGCATTGAATCGTCGCCGAGCCCAAAGAAATTGGCGTGCACGCCAACCGTCGGTGCGATGCGGTGCGGTGCGGTGCGGTCGCTGACCGGGACGGTGGGTAGTTCGGGCGCCAGCTTTCTATGCGGGGCTTTTAGTCAATCCGGCTGCGAGCGCGGCTATGCCGCGCTGCCAGAATTGCGTCAGTCGTTCGATATCGGAGTGCCCGAACAGGGCATCGCTCCAGAGCCAGTTAGCCGTCAGTTGCGGACCCTCCGGTGTTCCCCGTATCGCCACGGCGAGGTACAGCGCAAAACGCAGTGGCAGATCTGGCTCAGGGTCGACGGGCAATGCGTCGACTTGGTCGCCGGCAATTAAGGACCAGGGCTGATCCGTTCCACCGGCGAGGTCGAGGCGGCCCAAGTAGCTGAACATGATCTGAGGTTCGACAGAATCCTGCAGTTCTGGAACGTGGTCCACATAACGAAGCAGTCCATAGTCCAGACCTTCATTCGGGACCATCCTCAAATGGTCAGCCACGGAATCTAATAGCGCTCGGGCCGCTGCCGGATCACATTCTGCCTGCTCGGCGTCGACACCTGATGCACCCACTCCGAGCCGTACCGGGTAGGCAGTCGTAAACCAACCGACCGTGTTGGTGGTGTCGGTCCCCAAAATAGCGTCCGCGCGCCCATGGCTCTCCATCGTGACGAGCGTGCCTGCCGCAAAGTTTTGTTCACGAGTACGCCGCCAACTCGCGACGGCCATCGTGAGCGCGGCCAGCAAGAATTCGTCCATGCCCTCATCTCTGGTGAGCGCTGTGAGCACGCGCTCAGTGACGTCGATCGGTGTGAGTGCCCGTGTGACCCGCAGAGTCGACCACGTGTCACGCGTCGGATCAGGGTGCCGCCTACCCAGCGCAGGATCGGGCCCGTGAACCTGCGCTGTCCAGTAACCGCGCTGGCTTTGCACTTCGGCCGTAGCGGCCCGCTGCCACATCAGCTCCGACCAGCGGCGGTAAGAAGTGAACTCGGGCATCGTTTTCGGCGTTGCACCCGATGTCACCGAGCGCCACGCCTCCGCGAGATCCCCGAGCATGATGTGCCAGGAAACCACGTCGACCGCCAGGTGATGCGCGGTGATCAGCAGCATCTCGCCTTGCCCGGCGCTGGACAACCAAACGGCGCGCACCATGGCACCTGAGTGGGGATCGATCTCGTCGGTGACCTTACGCGCCGAATGTGTCAAGACCGCATTGAATTCCGCGGCGGACGATTTCGGTAGCTCAACACGCGTGAGCACGTCAGCGGCACGGACCACGCCGGGTTCGCGGGTAACCAGGCGTGGCCCCTCAGCGGTCTCGATCAGAATCGATCGCAGAGTGTCGTGCCCGTCGAGTAACAGTTGCAGCATCGTCTCGATTGATAGACAGTCGATTTCAGACGGCAATCGCAGTAACACGGTATGGGTGAATCGGCGGTAGTTTCCGTACTCGTAGAGCCAGGACACCATCGGCAGCGGCGGGATCTCACCGTATTCGATGTTTTCGACGGCCGCATCGGATTCCGGCGCCGCATCGACAGCAGCAGCGAGTTGGCGAATTGTCGGAGCGCTGAACACCATCCGTGGACTCAATGTGAGACCGCGCCGCCGTGCCTTATGGACCACCGAGATCGCCACAATGCTGTCTAACCCAAGTGAGAAGAAGTCATCGTCGATGTGCGGCACTACGCCGTTAAATTGTTCTTCGAATATTTTGCACAGTGATCGTTCGGTGTCGGTGGACGCCGATGCCGCCCCGCCTTCAGTGACACGCAAGAGCGCATCCTCGGCAAGCCGGTCCAATGCACCACCATCCAGCTTGCCGTTCGCGTTCACCGGCAGCTGAGGCATCGCCACGATTCGGGCGGGAACCATGTAAGGCGGCAGCCGTTCAGCGAGCGCGGCACGCAACCGCACCAGGTCGGCAGCCATATCCTCCTGCCACACAACAAAACCCACGAGGCTTGTGCCACTGTCGCGACGCAGAACGGTAACCGCGGCATCGTGTATCTGTGGCTGGCCACGCAGGGCCGCCTCGATCTCGCCGATCTCCACGCGGTAGCCACGTATCTTGACCTGGCAGTCGCAGCGTCCCACATAGGAGTATCCGCCGTGCGGCAGGCGACGTACCAGGTCACCGGTGCGGTACATGCGTTGACCGGGACGCAGCGGGTCCGCCACGAAGCGAGCCGCGGTCATCGCAGACCTGCCGACATAGCCACGGGCCAGCTGCGCCCCGGACAGATAGAGCTCGCCCACCACACCGTCCGGCACCATCCGCAACGCCGAATCTAGGACGTAACCGACGGTTCCAGCGTTTGCGGTGCCGATCGTCGGCTTTTGATATTCCGTGACCGGTGCCACCACCGCTTCGACCGTCGTTTCGGTGGGGCCATAGCAGTTGTAGACGGCCGTTTTAGAAGTTGGCGACGGAGCGCGCAATTGCTCCCACAGCGCGGTATCGATTGCTTCACCGCCGAGGGCCAGCACCGAAAGAGAGTGGTCCAAAAGTCCCGCGGCACGCAGTTGGAGAAACATCGACGGGGTGGTGTCGATCATGTCGATCTGGTTGGCGGCCATCCCTTTCACGAGCCGATCTGCGTCGCGCATCTCCTCGGCGTCGAACAGGTGGATTGCATGCCCGTCGAGCAGGCCGACCATGGGCTGCCACGAGGCGTCAAAGCTCAGGGACCAGGCGTGGGCGATCCGCAGCGGGCGGCCCAGGCGCGCCGAAGCCGCCCGGTAGACACGGTCGCGGTGGTCAGCGAAATAGCTGAGTAAAGCCGCATTGGTGCCGATGACGCCCTTGGGTTCACCGGTCGAGCCCGAGGTGAAGATGACATACGCGCTGTGCTCGAGGTGACGGCGAACCGCCGGCGTGGCGGCTGCGCGTTGCGAGATGCGCTCGGCGGCAGCGCGATCGTCGATAACCACTGTGGCGACCCGGCCGCTTACCAACTCCGTGTAGCCGGCTTCGGCGATGGCAAGTACCGGATTTGCTTGCCGCAAAATAGATTCGATACGCGCGTTCGGCAACGTGATATCGACCGGCAGATAGGCGCCACCGGCGGCGAGCACCGCCAGGATGGCGACGATGGATCGGGTCGAGCGCGGCAGCACCAGCGCAACGACTTTTTCCGGTCCTATGCCCTGCTCCGCCAACTCCCCCGCGAGCCGGCAAGCGTGCGCGTGTAGTTCGGCATAGGTATAGCACTCACCACCGCCGGTAGTCAGGGCGACGGCATGCGGTGTGTCGTGGACCTGCCGCTCGAACGTCTCCCACACCGAAGTGCTCTCCGAAGTGGGCAGCGGCCGCGTCGCAAGTCCTTCGAACTCGGCGCGCTCCGCCGTGGTGAGAATATCCAGTGCATCGGGCGTGTCGTCGCCAATATCGGGGAGTTGACGCAGCACGGCGAGCAAGCGCTCGCCGATCTGGGAGGGCCGAAGATGCGAAAGTGCCTCGGGAATCGCCTCGACCAGTACCAACAGCGCGTCGTCTCGCATGTGCGAGACCACAGTCAACGGGTAGTGCGTGAGACTCTCCATCTCTGCCGGACTGAACCGGGCTCCGTCTGGTGTGATCACCGTCCGGATAGCGTCCTCGATCGGTGCGTTCTCGAAGACGAATAGCGAATCAAAGAGGGTTCCCCGGCCATGCTCACGCTGGATTTCCGACAGGCTGAGATAACCGATGTCGCGCATCGCCGATGACTCGCGCTGCAACCGGGCGCATTGCTCCACCACCGAGTCGGCGGTGCTCACCTGGTGCACCACCGGCACGGCGTTGATGAACAGTCCGACCATGGTTTCCACGCCGGGCAGGTTTTCCGGCCGGCCGGACACGATGGTGCCGAAAACGACATCGCGACGGTCGGTGAGCCTGCTGAGCACAACCGCCCACGCGAATAGCACCGCGGTGTTGAGGGTAAGACCGTTGCGACCCGCCCACTGTCGCAGCCGCACCGTATCGGCCGCAGGCAACAGCAATTCGGTCTTTTCCGGCACGCCCTCGCCCGCGGCGACGGTCCCGTCTGCCACCATGAGCGGGCCGGACACACCCTGCAGATACGTCATCCACTGGGCGGCCGCGGCCGCCCTGTCCTGCTGGGCGAGCCAGACGATGTAGTCACGGTACGGGCGCGCGGTCGGTAGCCCGTCGGTCGATCCTCCCGCCCGATACACGGTGAGCATCTCGGTGAAGAACACGGCGAGGGACCAGCCATCGACCAGAATATGGTGGGCGGTGAAAATCATCCGGCGCCTGGTCTCGCCGGGAGTGCCAAGCAGCACAACCCGCAATGCCGGTCCACGACTCAGATCGAACGGGCGGCGCCGCTCCGATCGTGCGATGGCATCGAATTCCGTTGGCGGTGCGAACCGTTCGGACCAGGGCAGCTCGGCCTGCGTGGGCACGATCTGCACGGGCTTCGGTACATCACGATCCCAGAAGGCGGCGCGCAGATTCGGGTGTCGGACCAGCATGGCTTGAGCGCTGCGGCGGAGCAGCTCGAGATCGACTGGTCCGTCGACATCGACGACGAACTGCATGCTGTAAAGGTCGATACTGTCCTGCGCCAATCGGTATAACGCAAACAGCCCTTCCTGCAAAGGGCTGAGAGCGAGCACGTCCTCGATCTGCGGCGGAGCTGTGGTCACAAATACCTCACGGGTGCCGTCACGACTGGTTGAGCCAGGATGCGTTGAGTTGCGCCAACGCATCGGGGGTCAGGCCCGACGCGCTCATCGGCGTATATTCCTGCTTCGGCGGCGAATCCGCCTCGGCCGCCGGCTCACCCGCTGCCGCGTCGACCGCCGCGGCCAGCTCGCCGATGGTCATGTACTCGAACACCATTCCCGGCGTGAAGGCCAGTCCCTGCGCGGTGGCCTGCGCCGACCATTTAATGGAGATGATGCTGTCACCGCCGAGCGCGAAGAAGTTGTCGTCGCGATCGAGACCGGTGACGTCGAGCAATTCCTCCAGCAAGGTGATGAGGATCCGCTCGGTTTCCACCGAGCCTGCGGTGGCCGGTTTCGATGGCGCAGCGATGGGCGGGGCCGGCGGGGCGAAAAGTTTCTCCAAATCATCCGTGGGAAGCAACTCCACGCTGGACACTGGACGGTCCGGCGCCGTCGCGAACGCATCGAGTGCTGCGTTCAGAGCGGCGGCGATAAGGGCAACCGTCGCAGGTTCGTAGAGATCGGCATTGGCGACGACGCGCACGTCGAGTTCACCGCCCGGCGTCACGCTCATGCCCACGTCCAGATCCAGTAGTGAGACCTCGAAGTCCATCGGAAGCGGTACGACCGTGGTGCCGCCGGTCTCGGTGAGAGGGCGCGGTATCAGCGCCCAGTCCTCTCCGCGAAAGTGGATCATGTTCTGAAACAGCGGGTTTCGGGACCGCGAGCGCGGTGGGTTGAGAGCCTCAACCAGACGTTCGATGGGCAGCTCTTGGTGTGCGAATGCGTCGAGCACCGTGTGGCGGCTACGGGTGAGCATGGTGCGCAGGCTTGGATCACCGGACAGATCGTCGCGCAGCACCACCACGTTGGCGAACAAGCCGATCAGATTAGCCGTGATCGGTTCGACACGGGACGCGACCGGACTGCCGAGCGGAATGTCCGTCCCTCCGCCGAGCTTGTGCAGCACTACCGCCAGGGCGGCCTGGTAAACCATGAACTCGCTGGCGACATTTTGCTCGGCAAGCTGTGTCAAGGACGCCCGGCGGGTGGCGGGCACGGTGAAAGTCACCACCTCCCCACGCTTTCCGAGCGCCGGCGGGCGGGAATAATCGTGGGCAACCGAGACCTCGTCGGGCAACCCAGCGAGGGCGTCACGCCAATACGCCAGCTCAGCCTGTCCCCATAGGGAAGCGAATGCATCTCGTTGCCACAGTGCGTAGTCCACGAACTGGATCGGCGATGTGGTCCACTGCGGCGCCTGCCCTTGGTGCCGCGCGCGGTAGGCGGTGACGAGGTCGTCAAAGAAGATCCCCAGAGAGGCGTGATCGCTGACGATGTGGTGAACGACCACCAATAGCACATGCGTATCCGTGCCCAGCGCCAACAGGGTGACCGTAATCAACGGCCCCGACTCGGGCGTAAACACGTGCCGGCGCAGCTGCGCCACCGCGTCATCGAAGCCGTCCGGGGTGACCTTCCGGACTTTTAGTTCCAACTGCAAGCTCGGGTGCACGATTTGATACGGAACGCCTTCGTGCTCATCGAAGTTCGTGCGCAGGGCCTCGTGGCGCTTAACGACGTCGTTGACCGCCTCGGTGAGGGCGACGATGTCCAGGGGACCGTCGAACCGAAGCGCAAAGGGCATGTTAAAGCCGTCCCCCGCCCCTTCCATCCGATACTGGAACCACGCGGCGAGCTGCGAGTAGGACAACGGGAGCCGCTCCGGGCGAACAGATTCGACGAGTTCTGGGCGGCTCGATTGCGACGCCGTCGTTGCGTCGTCGAAAGTGTCCTCGGCGTCCATCGCGTCAAGGTCGATATCGAACTCGGCACGGAACTGCTCGACCAGCGCAGCCGCCAATCCGGCCGGGGTGGGCGTATCGAACACGGCGCGAACGGTCAGCTCTATGCCGAATTCGGCACGGATCTGCGCGACCAGCCGAGCCGCCAGCAGGGAATGGCCACCCAGCCCGAAGAATGAGTCGTCAGCACCCACACGCTCCCAGCCGAACAGCTCGGCGAAAATCGAGCACATCCGGCGCTCGGTCTCGGTCGCCGGCTCACGGTAGCGGCGCACGGCGATAGGCGTAGGTGCGGGCAGTGCCCGTTTGTCCAGTTTGCCGCTCACAGTCAGCGGGATCTCATGGATAACCGCAAATGCGCTGGGCACCATGTATTCAGGCAGCGCCGAGGCGGCATGTGCGCGTATCTCATCGAGATCTGAGTCGGCGGAGAGGTGCTCATCAGCCGCTGGCACCAGGTACGCGGCCAGCATGGGCCCAGCCTCGGTGTCTTCCACGGATACGAGGCAGTGCCGCACCGCTGGATGCGCTGTGATCACGGACTCGACCTCACCGAGCTCGATGCGGAAGCCACGAATCTTGACCTGCTCGTCGGCTCGGCCGACGAATTCCAGGTCGCCAGAGATGTTGCGGCGGACCAGGTCTCCGGATCGATACAGCCTCATGCCGGGATTGAAAGGGTCGGCGATGAATCGCTGCGCGGTCAGCCCGGGACGACCGAGATACCCACGCGCCAACTGAATGCCACCGAGGTACAGCTCACCGACGACCTCCGCGGGCACCGGTTGCAACTGCTCGTCGAGCACATAGGCGTAGACGTTGCGGTTCGGCACGCCGATCGGCACCACACGCGCGCCCTGCGACCCCGCGACCCGCTTGTGTGTCGAGCACACGACGGCCTCGGTCGGGCCATAGTGATTGCGTAGCTCCGCGTCGAAGTAGCTGGCGAATTTGTCGGCCACCTCAGTGGGAAGCGCTTCTCCGCCCACCGGCACATGACGCAACTGCCGCCATTGGCTGGCCTGCGGCAGCATCAGCAGGGTGCTCAGCATGGAGGGCACCATGTGCAGCACGGTGACGCCGCGGCGATTGATCAGCTCGGCAACGTAATCGATGTCCCCGAAGGCCTCGGGCCTGGGCACGATCAGCTGTGCGCCAAGCGACAACGGGATGAAGATGTCTGCCAGTGAAGCATCGAAGCTCACCGACGACGATTGCAGCCACCGGTCTTCTCCGGTCACGCTCCACTCGGCAATGAAACCATCCACGTGCTCGGCGATCGCGCGGTGCGAGACAGCCACGCCCTTGGGCCGCCCGGTGGAACCGGACGTGTAGATGACGTAAGCCAAGTGGTCGGGACGCAACGGACGTAGCCGGTCGGCATCGGTGAGCACGGCGTCCGACAACTGTGCGGCGGCATCTTCGGCGGGGTCGAGTTCCCGCCGCCCGATAACCGTCTGGGGTCGGGCATCCGTGACGAGGTATTGGATGCGGTCGTCGGGATAGGCGGGGTCGATCGGCAGGTAGGCCGCACCGGCTTTCAGCACGGCGAGCAGCGCGACGATGAACTCTATCGACGTGGTCATGCGCAGCCCGATGACGTCCTCCGCACCGAAGCCTCGTCCGATAAGCCAGCGCGCCAAACGATTCGCGCGAGCATGCAGGTCGGCATAGGTCACTTCACCCGCGTCGGAAACGAGCGCGACCGCGTCGGGAGCGACGGCCGCGGCTGTTTCAAGCATCGCGACCATCGTGGTGGCCGGCGTGGCGACAACTTCCCCGTGCGACTGCGCCAGGACGGCTTCCCGCTCGCCGGCGCCGAGCAAGTCCAATTTGGTGAGGCGACGTTCGGGTTCGGCCAGGGCGTTGTTCAACAGCTGCAGATAATGGGTCAGCATCTGATCAACGAGTGCCGAGCTCAACACGTCGGTCTGGTGCTCGAGCTCGACCGATACTCCCTTTGGGTCGAGCACAACCGTCAAGGCCAACGGAAGCTGGGCGGCTACCGCGCCCAATTCGAGTTGTCCTACCGTGACACCGTCCAGTATCAATCCACTTGCGCTGTTGCGCATGCTGAAACCCAAGCGGACCAGCTGGTCCATGCCATCGTGCCCTATAGCCCGTTCCGGGTTGGCTTCGCGCACCACTCGATCGATGCCGACGGACTGATGGGCGAACCCGGCAAAACAGGTTTCGCGTACCGAGTCGACGAACGAGGTGAACGTGTCGTGCGGTCGAGCCACGATCCGCAGCAATAGCGTGTTGCCGAAGTACCCGATCGCCCCCTCGGCCGGGCCGCCGCGTCCGGTGACCGGCACGGAGATCAGAAAATCTGCTGCGCCGGTATAGCGGCGCAGCAGCACGCCAAAGGCCGCCAACAACACCATAAACGGTGAAGCGGAACGGTTTCGGGCAAAATCCTCGACCCTGCCGAACATGTCGTCGGGAAGGGCGCGAGTTCGACGTTCGGCCTGCCTGGACGGCTGCGCAGCACCCACACCGGGAAGCTCCAGCGGTTCCGGTGCCGGCCGCAAAGTGTCCGTCCAGTAGCCGATGTCGGCACTGGTGGGTTCCGCCTCGTTCCCAAGCACCGCGACCGAAACGAATTGCGGCGCGTGGCCGTTCAGTTGATGACCGTTATAGGCAGCGCTCAGCTCACCGAAGAAAACAGCCCAGGAGTCGTCATCCCAACAAATGTGGTGGACGACCAGGATCAGCACGAATTCGTCCGCGCCGGAGCGGATCAGGGTTGTCCGCAACGGACGATCCTCGGTGAGGTCAAATGGCCGGCCGAACTCATCTCGCGCCAACGCCTGGATCTGGCGCTCGCGCTCGGCCTCTGAGAGATGGGTCAAATCAACTGTTCGCCAACCGATCTCAACGTCATCGGAAAATACTTGATAAGGTTCACCCTCGCTATCCACCGCGTAGGTGGTACGCAAAACGGCGTGCCGGGCAACGACCTCATTGAGGGCTGCGTGTAAGCGCGCCTCTTCCAGAGCGCCCGTCAGCCGGTAGGCGACGCAGATGTTGAGCGTAACGTCGCTTGGGTCCATGGCCTGTAGAAACCACATCCGGCGCTGGCCGGGCGACAGCCGATAACGTTCTCCCGGACAGATCCGCACCAGTTCGACCGACTCCCGCGCCGCCAGACCGCGTTCGGCGATGCGCAAACGTAACAGTTCCAGGCGACGTTGCTCCAAAGTCTTGACGTCGTCGGCCATGGCTCGCCTCACTCCCGTTATTCAGTTCGCCGGATCGATCAGAGCATGGGACGTCCTACATCCCAGATCCGGAACCCGAACGACACGACACGCATCCACGATCCCTTCGTCGCCGGCACCGTACCGCGACTGCGGGCTTATGTTAGCCTTCGCTAAGTTACAGGGCTCGTGCGCCTGCCGCGGCGACGAGATCGGATTGCCCATTGCCCTATGTGCTCGTCGCGCACCACATGGGCCCGTTCGGTCGGGAGGTACACGGGTGCAGATGCTAGATCTGCAGCAATGCCGCGCCGCGGTTGATCATGAGGTGTTCGCGGGCGAATTCTCGCTGCGCCGGCTGGACCCCGACGGCGACCTCGACCTGATGCATTGCTGGATGAACGACCCCGAGGTGGCGCGATTCTGGAGGAAGCCGTGGTCCCGCGTCCGGATTGCGTCCTATCTGCAACAACAGCACTCCAGCGCGCACTCGGTTCCATACCTGGGTCTGTTGGATAGCTTTCCGATGAGTTATTGGGAGCTCTACCGCGCCGACCTTGATCCGCTGGCCGAGTACTACCCCGCCCGCGAGCACGACGCAGGCGTGCACATGCTGCTGGGTCCACCCGAGTGTCGCGGACGGCGGCTGGCGGTGGACCTGCTACGCACGGTCTCGTCATGGCAACTGGATGCGGATCCGCAAGCCGCCCGGGTGGTCGCCGAACCCGACGTTGACAATGTGCGGGTGCTCCGGGTGCTCGACCACGCGGGGTTTCAGCGCATCACGGAGCTCGACCTGCCGAACAAGCGCGCCGCCCTCATGATCCGTGACCGATAGGGCCGACCAGCGCCGCCCCGAACCCGGACGACGGGCCGGTGCCATCTCCCGAAGGCGAGGAGCTTATGTTAGCCTACGCTAAGTTAATGACGCATGCGGTGGTCGTGCCGCCGCGGACTCCTCGCGGCGCATACAGCGACACGAAGCGAAAGGTAGCGTTGCATGCCGCGCACACTGGGGTGGATCAGACAGTTCCACGAACCGGATTTGCCCGAAAGCGTTCCGTTGCTGGTTTTTCCGCATGCTGGGGCTGGCGCGTCGGCGTACCGCGAATTTTCGAAAGCACTGCGCACGACATTCAAGGTCATTATTTTCCAGTACCCGGGACGGCAGGACCGGGCGGCTGAAGCGTCGTTGCAATCACTCCCCGAGATCGCCGCTGGAGCGTTCGGCGAATTCTGGACGTCGGAGCACAATCGCGGGATCCCGATCGTCACGTTTGGGCACAGCATGGGTGCGTTGGTCGCGTTCGAGTTTGTCCGTATCGCCGAAGCCAGCGGAATCGATGTGCGCCAGTTGAACGTCTCCGCGGCGGTTGCCCCTTGCCGCGCAGCGGCCAAGCCACCGCATCCCAAGGATGACGAGGGGATCCTCAACCATCTGGCGGCGCTGGAGGGAACTAGCACCGATGTGTTCACCGACCGCGAAATCATGAGACGGGCGCTTCCGGTGATCAAAGCCGATTACAACGCTTTTGACGTTTACTCCTGCGCCGACGACATCAAGGTAGCGGCTCCGGTACACGCGATGGGCGGTGATCAGGACCCCTATATCACGATGGGCGATCTGTACGGATGGGGCAAACATACCGACACCCTCAAGGTCACGATGTTCGACGGCGGACACTTCTACCTGGAATCGCACATAGGCGCCGTCGCGGAGTTGTTGGCGTCTAGTGCGCACCGCGAGCAGACGGCGTGAGCAGCGACGACCCGATCGTCATTTCCGGAATGGCCGTCGAGGCGCCCGGGGGAATCGACAGTCCCGCAGCCTTGTGGTCCGCACTTGCCGAAGCCAGGGAACTGATTGCCCCCTTTCCGCGCGATCGCGGCTGGCCGATCGACGATCTCCTTTCGGTGTCCGAGCTAGACAGCTGGGGGCCGGTATTCGACGCGGGCGGATTCCTCGACGGCGCAACAACATTCGACCCGCCTTTCTTCGGTATCACGCATCGCGAGGCCCTCGTGATGCAGCCCCAGCAACGGGTGGCGATGCGCGTGGCGTGGAAGGCACTGGAGAATTCGGGGATAAACCCCGGTGCGCTGGACGGCGACGACGTCGGCTGTTTCGTCGGGATGTCCCCGATGGAGTACGGCCCGCGTGCAGCCGTAGCCGATGCCCACAGCGGGCATCGGATCGCCAGCCTAGGCCAGCTGGGGGCCGCCGGGCGTATCTCGCACTGCCTTGGACTGTCCGGGCCATCGATGTGTATCGATTCGGCGTGTGCGTCGTCGTTGACCGCACTACACCTGGCAGCCACGGCGGTGCGGACGGGCGAGTGCGAATGGGCGCTTGCCGGCGCGGCGTGCGTCATGGGGTCACCGGGAGCTTTCTACGAGTTCGCAAGGCTCAATGCGCTTTCCACTGACGGGCATTGCCGCGCCTACTCGGAGGACGCCAGCGGCACCGTGTGGGGGGAAGGCGCGGGGATGGTCGTTGTCGAATCTGAATCCCGCGCACGCCGACTGGGACACCGGATCTATGGACGCATCCTGGCCGTCCGCACCAACCACAACGGCAAAGGCAAGCCGATCCTCGTACCCCGGGTGCGCGCGCAAGAGCAGCTCATCCGCAAGACAATTGACGCGGCGGGGATCGATCCGGCCGAAGTCGGAATGATCGAAGGGCACGGCACCGCGACCCGCGCGGGCGACCCGGTGGAATTGCTGGCCCTTTTCAAGACCTACGGCGCGGCGGGATCCGAGGCGCGGCTGGGCTCGTTGAAGTCGAACGCCGGGCACGCGCAAGCGGCATCCGGAATCCTCGGACTGATCAAACTGTTACTCGCCGGCCAGCACGGTCAGATCCCACCAACGCTCTTCTCGGACAACCCCACCGAGACGGTGGACTGGGACCTGACAGGCCTGCGATTGGCGACAAAACTGCACCAGTGGGAGCCCATAGGCGACGTCCGCTACGGCGCGGTCTCATCGTTCGGCGCCGGTGGCGCCAACGCGCATGCGATCATCGCGATGCCCGCAAGTTCCCTGGAGTGAATAGTGGCACCTCTTACCTACCGGCTTCCGAACGACACCATTCCCGTCCTGTTATCGGCCGAAACCCGCGAATTACTACGGTATGAGGCTGTCGCCCTCCTTTCTTATGCCGCAGACCATCCCGAGGTGACACCCGACCGGATCGCCGAAATGCTGTTTCGGACGCGGATCGCGCGCCGGCACCAAGCCCTAGTCATGGTGAGCCAGCGCGACGAGTTGATCAGCGCCCTGCACGCGGTTATCGATGAATACGAACATCCTTCGTTGGTGCGCACCAATACACCCGCCAGCACCCGCCGGCTCGCCTACGTTTTTCCCGGGCAGGGAGGCCAACGACCGGGGATGGGGCGGCTCTTTTACGAATCGATACCGGCATTCCGAACCGAGGCAGATCGCTGTGCCGAGGCATTCCAGACGCAGTTCGGCGAGTCGCCGCTGAAATACCTTCTCGACGACAAATTTCCAGCCGAAGACAGTTCGGGCGTCGTCCAGCCCGCGTTGTTCACCCAGATGGCCGGCCTGGCCGCGATGTGGCGATCATTCGGCATTGCGCCCAACGTCACCATCGGGCACAGCCAAGGCGAGATCGCCGCAGCCTACGTATCCGGGATGACCACTTTGGCAGATGCCGCGCTCGTCGTCGGGCTCCGTGCACGTGCCGCCGACGAGTTCGCCTCCGGTGATTACGCCATGGCCGTTGTCGCCGCCGACCGTGACACCTGCGAGGACTTACTCGCACGTTGCTCGGGCTGGGCGCAGCTGTCGGTGGTGAATTCCCCGAGCATGGTGGGCATTTCAGGCGATCAAGAGACGGTGCAGGGCATCGTGGACACGTTGACCGAGCGCGGCACGTTCGCGCGCGTCATTCGCGTGCAGTATCCCGCGCACAGCAGCTTGATCCATGAGCTCGCCGCTTCGGTACGTGCGTCCATGCAGCGCCAACTGCAGAATGCGAAGTTCCTCGACACCGACATCGACTGCCTCGGAGGCACTCTCGGCGGCCCCATCATGCCTGAGCTGCCGGTCGACGAATATTGGTTCTGGAACCTGCGCAACACCGTTCGCTTCGACAAAGCGATTGCGACCGCGGTGCGGCACGGCATCGATACTTTCGTCGAACTAGCCGAACATCCGACGCTGCAGTTGGCGATTCACGAGAATCTCGCCCTCCAGGCGGACGAACGCGAGGCGGTGGTGGTCGGCACGTCGGAGCGAACCGCCACCGATTTGGGCGAGTTCACCCGCGGCCTCGCGCAGGTGGCAGTACACGACCTCGACTATTCGTGGGAGTGCTTGCGCACCGAATCTGACGGCCACGTCCGGCTGCCGTTACGCGATTTCCCCAACACCCGGATGAACGAGACGCGGCTGTGGCTGCCGTATAACGAGGTTCTGCCCGTGCGTGCCCGCCAATCATCCGCTGTCACACCCGTTGCCGCAGTGACTGATTCGGCGCGCAGCCGAGCCGCAGAAGCCATACCGGCTCGCCTTCTCGTCGAGGAGTGGGTTCGGCTGTCGCAACGCTCACTGATGCCGCCGCGCGCCCTCGGAATCGTGGATCACACCGGAGCCTGCGGGGACCTGGCCACCACCTTATGCGTCGTGGCCGAAGAAATCGGCGCCACGGCTCGCATGATCAACACCGAAAGCAGCGCCGCCAGCGGCGATCTTAATACGCTCGTCATCCTGGTTCCGCAATCGCCCGAACTGGACGACGCCGCCGCAGCAGCCGAGGTCGCGACATTCTTTGCCGACCGCAGCTGGTGGCCGGGGATACACGACGCGGTCACCGACTGCTGGCTCGTAACAGTCGGCGGTGAGACGGTTGTTGCAGACGATGCGCCGCCGGACCCGGTTCACGCGGCAGCCAGCGCAGGGTTTCGCAGCATAGGTGCCGACTATCCAGGCATTGGATTCCGACACCTCGATCTCCCGCGCGGAATGACGGCGTCAGACTCGACACACGCAATCCTCACGGCGCTGCACACGGCTGAAGAATCCGAGCTGGCATTCCGCAACGGCGGCCTCTACGCCAAGCGCATCGCCGAGAGCGACACCTCCGCCGGCGACTGCGACACAGCACCCCCTGAGCATGTGCTCATCATCGGGGGAACAGGAAATCTCGGGCTCGAATTCTGCGAGCACTTCGCGCACTGCGGCGCGCAGCGAATCACTTTGGTAAGCAGATCGGGCGAGACGGCTGCCGTCGCAGATCGACTGCAGCGCATTCGTTCGGCCGCAGCGACGCCGATCCATGTCACTAGGTGCGACGTGGGCGACCAAGCAGCGGTCTCGCGACTGGCTGCCGAAAACCAAAGCGTGCCTGCGGATCTGATCATCCATGCCGCCGTAGAGTATTCGGCTGTCGAATTCCTGGACATCACCACCGAGAAAGTCGACCAGGCATTACGCGCCAAAGTTGTTGGCATCTGCCGCATATTAGGGACGTTCCCCAGGACAGACAACTGTCGGGTAGTCCTATGCTCCTCGGCCAGGGCGACGATCGGCGGCCGGGGACAGGTCGTCTACGCGGCGGCCAATCGGATACTCGACGCTATGGCGCACCGACTCCGAGCCGAGGGTTTGGACTGCGTGTCCGTGCAGTGGGGACAGTGGACCGTCCATTTTGATCTCGATGACGCCAGCATGGCGCAGCTGGCCGCCATCGGCGTCGTCCCGATGTCTCCCGCCGACGCAATCGCTTTGGGAATGCGCCGACTTCCTGGAAATGCCATCGTCGCGGCATTCGACTTCACTCGCGCACGATCAGTCCTGGAGGTCTACGGCTACGGCCCGCTGTTGTCCCAGCTGACCTCGCCCGTCGCGGCAACTTCTATCGTCGAAGCTCCAGCCCCCGTCGAGGAGACAGGTCTACCCCGACGATTGGTAAACCTGCTAGCCGAAGCCATCGGTGTCGACCGCACCGAGACGATTGACACCACCGCCCCCATGGTCGCGATCGGCCTGGATTCCCTGCAGGCACTGGAGTTACGCCGCCGTGTGAAGGCCGAATTCAATCACGATCTAGAGGTCTCGGACCTTCTCGGAGGGGCATCCCTTGCAGACGTTCTGACGCAGTTGGGCGGGCCGCGAGCTGCACCTTGACCAGGAACTAATTCCTGTGCGTCGCGTCGATTCGGCCGCCGGACTGCATGCCGGCCCGATGCGACTCGAGAAATGGGCGCTTCGCTTCGCAGTGAGGCCGTCAACCAGCCGTTGGTGGTCCGTGCCATCTTTCGATCGGGGCAATATTTTCGGCGAAATGTGGTTATGCCAAATGAACCTTCGTCCCCGTGAGCTCGGCAGCGCGTTCGTTCGGGATGTTGACACTTGGACAGATACCCTATGGGGGTATATTGTTGATTGAAACGGCTTTCGACGTGAAAGGAGCCGACATGAGCACCGTCACAGTCAGGGTTGCGGGAATGACCTGCGCCCATTGCGCATCCTCAGTACATGATGAGGTCGGCAGCATCGCCGGCGTCACCGCAGTCGACGTCGATTTGTCAACTGGCAAGGTCACCGTGGAGAGCGACAACCCAGTCGACAACGACGCGCTCAAGGCCGCCGTCGAAGAGGCCGGATACCAGCTCGCCGGCTGAGGCAAACCCTCAACTGTGTGCGACCCCCGTCGAACGGTCCGCCGGCCCGCTAGCAGGCCGGGCCTCTAAAGGAGAGCAGTGTGCGTCCCGTCATCGAGACAACACCCATCGGCCACGTCGAGCTGCTGATCGACGGCATGACCTGCGCGTCGTGCGCGGCCCGAATTGAGAAGAAGCTCAACAAGCTTGACGGCGTCACCGCGACGGTCAACTACGCAACGGAAAGGGCCAGCGTGGCCTACGTCGGCGATGTCTCGCCCGATCAGCTGGTGGCCGCGGTCGAGGAGGCCGGCTACACGGCGGCGCTTCCCCAGCAGAAGGCGGCCGATGGTGACCCGAACGAGCAGCCCGACGGCGACCCCACGGCATCGCTACGGCAGCGGCTCCTGGTTTCGCTGGTGCTGACCGTGCCGGTGATCGTGATGGCAATGGTCCCCCCGCTGCAGTTCGCCAACTGGCAATGGCTGTCGCTGACGCTTGCTGCTCCAGTTGTGGTGTGGGGGGCGTGGCCGTTCCATCGGGCCGCGTGGGCCAACCTGCGCCACCGCACCGCGACGATGGACACGCTGATCTCGATGGGCACGCTCGCCGCGTTGGGCTGGTCAGTCTATGCGCTGTTCTGGGGCACTGCCGGAATGCCTGGCATGAGGCACGCCTTCGAGTTCACCGTCACGCGTACCGACGGTGCCGGGAACATCTATCTCGAGGCCGCCGCCGGTGTCACAACCTTCATCCTGGCTGGCCGGTTCTTCGAGGCCCGAGCCAAGCGGAGGGCCGGCGCCGCGCTGCGTGCGCTGCTCGGCCTCGGCGCCAAGGACGTCGCTGTGCGCAAAGGCGGTCTGGAGCAACGCATTCCGATCGAACAACTGGCAGTGGGCGACGAGTTTGTGGTGCGGCCGGGGGAGAAAATCGCCACCGACGGCGTCGTCGTCGAGGGCGCTTCGGCGGTGGACGCATCGATGCTGACCGGCGAATCGGTGCCGGTGGAGGTTCGGCCCGACGACCACCTCATCGGGGCCACCATCAACGTCGGCGGCCGACTCGTGGTGCGGGCCAACCGGATCGGCTCCGACACCCAACTGGCGCAGATGGCCAGGCTGGTCGAGGAGGCGCAAACCGGAAAGGCGAACGCGCAGCGGCTGGCCGACAAGATCTCGGCCATCTTCGTGCCGATCGTCATCGTGTTGTCGGTGGCGACGCTGGGATTGTGGATGGTCGTCGGCGGGTCGATCGGCGCGGCGTTCACGGCTGCCGTCGCAGTATTGATCATCGCCTGCCCCTGCGCACTGGGCCTGGCCACGCCGACCGCTCTGATGGTCGGCACCGGCCGCGGAGCCCAGCTCGGCATCCTCATCAAGGGTCCCGAGGTGCTGGAATCGACGCGACGCATCGACACCATCGTCCTCGACAAGACCGGCACGGTAACCACCGGCGCGATGGCCCTGATCGATGTGATCACCGACGACGGCGAACAGCCCGATCAGGTGCTCCGGGTCGCCGGCGCGCTGGAGGCTGCCTCCGAACATCCCATCGCCACCGCGATCGCAAAAGCGGCACGCGAGAAGCTCGGCGAGATTCCGGCCGTCGAGGAATTCACCAACCTCGAGGGGCTCGGTGTCCAAGGTGTGGTCGACGGCCACGCGGTGATGGTAGGCCGCGAACGACTGCTGGCGGACTGGTCGCAGCACCTGCCGGAGAAGCTCGCTGAGTCCATGCGGGCGGCCGCGTCGCAAGGTAAAACCGCCGTCGCAGTTGGCTGGGATGGCAGGCCACGTGGCGTGCTCGTGGTTGCCGACGCGGTCAAATCGACGTCGGCCGAGGCCATCAGCCAATTACGCGCGCTTGGATTGACACCGATCATGCTCACCGGCGACAACCAGGCCGCCGCTGACACAGTCGCCCGTCAGGTCGGCATCGACCGCGTGATCGCGGAGGTGCTGCCCCAGGACAAGGTCGATACCATCAAGCGGCTGCAGGCTGACGGCAAGGTGGTGGCCATGGTCGGCGACGGCGTCAACGACGCTGCCGCGCTGGCCCAGGCCGACCTCGGACTGGCGATGGGTACCGGCACCGATGTCGCCATCGAGGCCAGTGACCTGACTCTGGTCCGCGGCGACTTGCGCGCGGTTCCCGACGCAATCCGGCTGTCGCGCAAGACGCTGGCCACGATCAAGGGAAACCTGTTCTGGGCCTTCGCCTACAACGTCGCCGCGCTGCCGCTCGCCGCCGCCGGGCTGCTCAACCCGATGCTGGCCGGCGCCGCGATGGCGCTCTCGTCGGGGTTCGTCGTCAGTAATAGCTTGCGGCTCCGTCGGTTTCAGCCGGGTATCCGGTGATCCCTCGAGCGTCTTGACAGTTACAGCGAGGCCAGGAGCTTCTGCATGGTGTCGATTTCCTGCTGCTGGCTGGCGACGATCGAGCGGGCCATCGCCGTCGCCGCAGGATATCCGCCGGAATTGACCTCGTCCTGGGCCATGGCGATCGCGCCCCGATGATGTTGGATCATCTGCGTCAAGAACAGCTTGCTGGCCTCCACGCCTTGGGCGTTCTTTAGCGCGGCAATGTCCTCGTCGGACATCCCGCTCATACCCGGCATGGTGCTCTGAGTGGGCATCATGCTCTGGCTGGGCATCATCGTCTGGCTCGGCGTCCCCCACTGGCCCAACCAAGTCTGCATCTGTTCAATCTCGGGCCCTTGAGCTGCCTTGATCTGATTCGCCAGATCCACGACACGGGAATCGATCCCTTGCTTACCCAACACGATGTCGCTCATCTCAATGGCCTGCTGATGATGCGGAATCATGTGCTGCGCGAACACGACATCAGCCTGCTTATGGCCGTCGGGGGCCGACGCTGAAGTCGGTGCGCCCTTTGTGGGGCCAGCCTGGTCATTGCCGGAGTTACTACATGCGCCGACGCCGACCAGCGCCGCCAACGCCGCGACAGCCGCCGCCAGAGTCCTGATTCTCATCACAACAAGCCCTTTCCTCCGTTTTCGCGGCCGCCCCCCGGCGCTCTGGCGATGCGCTGACTTGTCGACCGCTGCACGACAGCTACAAGTCTGCCCGCAGCCGCTTTGGCTCAATCAGGCGCTTCGACGAAATTCGATAAAGACCGTATCCGGTCGACGATGCTCCTGAGGAACGGTCGTATTGCTACAGCATCCCGATAGAACCAGTTGACCGGCATACACCGAATCGCGGCGGCGGACGGCATTCTCGTTCAGCGAATGAATCCGGCTGTACCGCCAAGGGCAGTGCAGGGGCATCAACACCTCACAACCCATCATGGCTGTGCGGCGACTGACGGCGGCTGAACGCGATTTCTCGGACCAGGCGCCAAACCCTTTGTGAGTTCTTGCGTCATGTGCAAGTTAATCTGTATTTCGCTCTGTTCGTTGACGTGGGAGCGCTTGCAAACGTGTGAGGCCGTCCCCTCAGCAGTCGGGACCGTCTCATTAGGTCGCCTTCCTTCGTGGTACCGGCACTGCCCGAAGGATCGCGATTTGTTTGCTGCTCGGCTGGCTACCCCCATACGACGCGCACCGGAGCCGTCGATGCCCTCGCGGCCATGAAAGCGATCGGAGGAGAACGTGGACTTCGCAGTACTACCGCCGGAGGTTAACTCCGCGCGGATGTACGCCGGTCCGGGCTCGGGACCAATGCTGGCCGCCGCCATGGCCTGGGACGAATTGGCCGCCGCGCTGCAGTCGACGGCGGACTCCTACCAGGCGGAGATCACCGCCCTGACCTCCGGCCCGTGGGTCGGCCCGTCGGCTGCGGCCATGACCGCGGCGATCGCCCCCTATCTGGAGTGGATGCGGACCACCGGCGCCCAGGCCGAAGAAACCGCCACCAAGGCCCGGGCCGCGGCCTTCGCCTACGAGACGGCCTTTGCCGAGACGGTGCCACCCCCGGTCATCACGGCGAACCGCACCCTGCTGGCGTCCCTCGTCGCGACCAACTTCCTCGGGCAGAACACGCCGGCGATCGCCACGACCGAGACCGAGTATGCCGAGATGTGGGCGCGTGACACCGCGGCGATGTTCGGCTACGCGGGTTCTACGGCGTCGGCGACCAGGCTGACGCCGTTTGTCGAGCCGGATCAGACCACCACCTCCGGTGCCGATCAATCCGGAGCCGTGGCACAGGCCACCGGCACCGCCGCCGGGAGCGCACGCAATGCCGTTGGACAGCAATCGCTCTCGGCGGTACCCAACATGCTGAGCAGAGCTGCAGTGGGACCAACTGCCGTCGACCCGTCGGTGACGGACGTGCTGGGCGTGGAGAGCGATCTGATCACGGTCTTTCTCAACGGGCCCGCCAGCGTCGCTGGACTCGGCACGGTAACACCCTTCGGTACGACGACTCTTCCCTTCAACATTGCCGGCGCGCTAACCGGTTTCCACACCGATGACATCGTCAGCGGCTGGGCCGGTGTGCAGTCCTGGCCGGGGGCGGGCGCGGTGCCGCCATCGCCATTCCCGGTCATCACGAACCCGGCGGGCGGGTTTGGAACTCTGGCGTCAGCGGGGCTCGGTGAGGCCAACACCGTCGGCGGCCTGTCGGTACCGCCCGGGTGGACAGCCGCCGCCCCGGCGATACGACCGGCCGCCTTGGCGTTGCCGGCGACCAGCGCCGGCGCCGCCGCCGAAGCCGCTGCCGCGGCCGCCCCCAGCGGCACCGGGAGCCTGTTCGGCGAGATGGCGGTGGCGAGCATGGCCGGGCGCGCGATGGCCGGCACGAGCGCGTTGGGTCGGGAGCGAAGCCGGGCCGAGACGGCGAAATCCCCGCGCGACCCGAACAAGAAGGACAAGACAAACGCCCCGCAGGTTTCGCCGGTCGGAGCGATCAACATCGCTGCCGAGCTCCGCGAGCTGGCGTCGCTGCGTGCCGCCGGAATCCTCACGCAGCAAGAATTCGACGAACAGAGAATGCGCCTGCTGCCAACATGATCCAGGCCCATGCCATGTGTTCGTTACCCGGCGCTTAATGCCTCGCGAAGGGTTGAGCGACGTGTGCTTGCGTCATGCGGGTGCGACGGCGCTCGCGGATTGCTGCGTCGTGTGAGCTCCACCTGGCAGCGGTTGTATGCATGCGTGCAGCGTTCAAGAGCGAACAAGTCGTGCGATTGCGGCGGAGGCTTCGGCCAATTTCGCGTGGGCCTGGTCGCCGCCCTCCGCGGCGGCGCGGGTCAGGCAGTGGTCAAGGTGCTCGTCGAGCAGATTCAGCGCGACTGACCGTAAGGCGCTGCTGGCGGCGCTGATCTGGGTGAGGACGTCGATGCAATACTTGTCGTCCTCGATCATCTTCGCGATGCCGCGGACTTGGCCCTCGATGCGGCGCAGTCGCTTGGCGTAATTGTCCTTCTGCGCCGAATATCCGAGTGGGGTTGTCATCTATCCTCCCAGCGTCTTGGTCATCGGGGGACCTGCGCCTACTGCGTGGCGAAGAGGGTCAGCCATCGCAATGGCGTCGGTGTCGTGGAAGCGGTGCCAGGATCGCGGAAATCCGAGTGCTGATGGGCCTCATTATGGCACGTACCGTGCCGTATCGCGCCCAACGGGTAATCACCCATTAGAGGGCCCAACCAGACCGGTGGCCGAGTTCAGGCTCGTGTAGGCCCGCACGTCAGGCAACGGGCCGTCAGCCGTATGGCAAGACTGACCCTCTCGACACTGCGTGTATCGACACACGAAGCTGGAAGCCGCATTACCCTTTGCGGGTATGGGGTACACACCGTATCGTCGGTGTTGTGGACTTTCCCCTACCTACGTTCGGACGTTTGGCCGACCCCCACGGGCGGCTGATGGGGTATCGATCACGGACTGATCTCGGCCGGGTGTCGACTCATTTTGGAGCGCGGATGGCCACGACCAGCGGTGCTACGGTCGGGGTGTTATGAGATTGGCCAGCGCTAGCGGAACGCCACGGCTGCGGTATGTGGTGGCGGTGGGGGCTGCGGCGTGGTTGGCGATGTGGGGGGTCCTGATCGGCGCCCACAGCATCATGGGGCATTCGCAGTCTTCGCTAGCCCATCCGGCCCACGCGTTGGTGGCTTCGCTGGGTGGTGAGTTCACCGTTGATGTCGATCATCCGCATGTGAGCAAGGGTTCTGCGGGCGGACATCATGAGCAGTTCACCACGGCGGTGCTGCCGCGCTCGGGCGCGGTGGCGGCTGCGTTAATCGCGTTGGGTGCGGTGGCCGCCGTGGCGCTGACCGGTGGGCTGGCCCGGTTTGGGGTGCCCGCCGGGCGCGGCCCGCCCCATACCCCGGCTTTGTCTGTTACCGGTCAAGACGTCTTGACCCGGTTCTGCTTGTCTCGTCGCTGACTGGTCAGCGCCAGGTCGTTTCTGCCCTTTAGTGGCAGCGGCCGGCGACCGCTGACCCCTGTCACCATGTGCCGCGCACCGGTATTCGCGGCTCCCGTGTGAAAGCGACGAATTCCATGGCTGAAATTCTTCCCTTCGACAACACTTGCGTTCACCCCATCGCGGCCCTGAAGGTTGTTGAGCCGCGCGACTGCGCACCACCCGCCCCCGCCACTTCCCGGCGACCCGCCGCCCTGGTGGGTAACACACCGGTGCTGCGCATTGAGGCGCCGTTGACCCCACCCGATCGCGGGTTTTGGGCCAAGCTAGAAGGGTTCAACCCCGGCGGCAGCATGAAAGACCGCCCGGCCCTGCACATGGTCGAAGCCGCCCGCGCCCGCGGCGAATTAGCTCCCGGAGCGCGCATCGTCGAATCCACCAGCGGCAGCCTCGGATTAGGCCTAGCGCTGGCCGGCCAAGCCTACGGGCACCCGGTCACCGTAGTCACCGACACCGGCATGGAACCCATCGTGCGCCACATGCTGGCCGCCTACGGCGCCCAGGTCGACCTGGTCACCGAACCCCACCCCATCGGCGGCTGGCAACAAGCCCGCAAAGACCGCGTCGCCCAAGTTCTGGCCGACCACCCCGGCTCCTGGTGCCCCGACCAATACAGCAACCCCGACAACATCACCGGCTACCGGTCGTTGGCGTTGGAGCTGCTCGATCAACTCGGCAACGTCGACGTGCTGGTCTGCTCGGTAGGCACCGGCGGACACTCCGCCGGCGTGGCGCGGGTACTGCGCCAATTCAACCCCGACATGAAACTGATCGGAGTCGACACCATCGGCTCGACCATCTTCGGCCAACCCGCCACCACCCGGCTCATGCGCGGCCTGGGCTCCAGCATCCATCCCGCCAACATCGACTACCACGCCTTCAACGAAGTCCACTGGGTCGCCCCCCACGAAGCCGTCTGGGCCGCACGCACTTTGGCGGCCAGCAACTTCGCCAGCGGCGGCTGGAGCGTCGGCGCCGTCGCCCTGGTCGCCGGCTGGGCCGCACGCACCTATCCCAAAGACACCCGCATCGCCGCCGTCTTCCCCGACGGACCCCAACGCTACTTCGACACCATCTACAACGACCACTACTGCCACCAACACCAGCTCCTGGACTGGCAAACCACCCCCCAACCCACCACCCTCACCGACCCCAACCAACACGTCATCACCTCCTGGACCCGCACCACCACCATCACCAACCCCACACTGCTGCGCGGGGCAATACCGATCCGAAAGGCGGCTGCGGGGATGCAGGGAGGAAATGGCTCAGTCGACGTGAAAATTCCTGCATAGACGCGCTGCAAGTATTGTGCGCAGCAGACTTCCCATTCATCACTGCGGCTGGATCAAAATACGAGAGGACGGAATACAGTAATGGTTTCTGCAGCAACAGGCAGCCGACCGGTACAGCAGATTCTGGACCGCGAGGACGTGGGATTGCGCGTGCTAACACGCAGCGATATCGCCGACATTGCGATCAGTCCCACTGAGGTAATGGAACTGGTCAAGGGCGCTTATCTGCGAGTGGCCGAAGGTTCTTCCCGGGCGCCGGCAAAAATCATGATGCGCTCGCCGTACCGGGATTCGGCCGCCTATGCGATGCCCGGCTATGACGGCGGTTCACAAATCACGGCGTTTAAAGACTATTATATGCAAAACGACGACGGGAAAAAAGAATACATCACCATCACGCTCTACGACGATAAAGCGGGTTTGCCAATAGCATTGATGGACTGCTTCCGAGTGACCGCGCTACGAACTGCCGCCAACACCGCGCTGATCGCGGGCGCATGCGCACCGCCCGGGGCCCGCACCGCGCTGGTGACCGGTTCGGGCGCCCAAGGCCGATACACCTTCCCGTACCTGCTGACTGCTCTGCCGGACTTGGATCGGCTCCTGCTGTTCGGCACCCATCCCGATGGCATCGCCGCCGTGCGCGCGCATGTCCGCGAGCAATACCCCGACCGAGACATCGAAATCGTCACCGACCCCGAGAAAGCCGCCAGCGAAGCCGACGTTCTAGTTGCCACCTCGGCTGGGCCGGCCACCGAGGTCAAGTTCCGCACCAGCTGGCTTAAGCCTGGGGCGCTGTTCGTCTCGGTCAACGGGACCGGCGTGCACTCGTCCTCGCTGCGCGACGCCGACTACGCCGTGGCGACGAGCGCGGGCCAACTGGCGGTCACGGGCACCCGCTTCGCCGACGAGAACGGCTCGTTACGCTTGGACACCGAGCTGCCCGACATCCTCGCCGGACAAGCACCGGGCAGGCGAGACAACGATGACCGGGTCTTCGTTTTCAACAGCGGCATGGCCATCACCGACATCCCTGTGGCGCACGAACTGGCCGCCCAAGCGATCGCTCGTGGACGCGGACAGGAAATCAAACTGTGGAGCTAGCACAGACGCCGTTGTCGCTGCCGGCGGTAGAGCCGGAATGGTTCCGGGAAGTCATATCTGATCGTTCGTTGATAGCCGATATGGCTCATGCGCTCGGAGGCCCGTTTCACGTGCTGTTCGCGCCGCAGTTCGCCCGAAACCTGAAGGCGTTTAGCGATGTGCTCGACTCGGCGGGCGTGGAAGGGCAAGTATTTTTCGCCAAGAAAGCCAACAAGGCGGGGTGCTGGTTGCGCGTCTGCGCGCAGGTCGGCGCAGGTGTCGATGCAGCCAGCGCCCCGGAATTGGTTCATGCGCTTAGTTGCGGTGTGCGCGGTTCAGACATCGTGGTCACCGGGCCCGCCAAAAGCGAACATCTGCTCTGGCTAGCCGCCCGCCACGGTTGCTTGATCGCAGTGGACGCCCTCGACGAGCTCGACAGGGTTATCGCGCTGGCCCATCGCGGCGAGAGCGTCCGGATCATGTTGCGGGTGCTTCCAGAGGTGAACCCGCACAGCAGATTTGGTCTAAACCCCACCGAATTGGATGCCGCGCTACAACAATGCGCCCAGCAGCGGTCGCGTGTGTCAATGGAAGGATTCTCGTTTCACCTCAACGGATACGAGGTCGCGCCACGTGCGCAGCTGGCGGCCCAGCTGGTTGATCGTGTCGTTGAGGCACGTGCGCAAGGGCTGGCGGCAACGTCCATTTCTATCGGCGGCGGATTCGCAGTGAGCTACCTCGACGCCGAGACGTGGGATCGGTTCTTGCGCGACAGCACCGAAAGCGACTTTCACGCCGGCAAAACGTTCACCCACTTCTACCCCTATCATCAGGAGCCGACCGGGGCCGACATGTTGGCCGCAATCCTCTCCAGCGAGGACGCCGGCGGCCAAGGCACCGTCGGCGACCGATTCGCCACGACGGGAACCAAGCTCCTGCTCGAGCCCGGCCGCGCGTTGCTCAACGGGGCAGGATTCACCGTTTTTCCCGTGCAGGGATTCAAGCGGCGCGGCGACTACGGGATCATCACCGTTCTCGGGCTGAGCATGAGCTTGTCGGAGCAGTGGAAATCCAGCGAGTTCCTCCCGGATCCGACGCTGTGGCCGCAAGAAAGCTCGGACGAGCTGCAGTCGACAGGCCCGGTCCGATGCTGCGTCGGCGGGGCTAGCTGCCTGGACTATGACATGCTGACCTGGCGAAAAGTGGAGCTACCGCGGCAGCCGCGTTATGGTGACCTGCTGATCTACCCCAACACCGCTGGCTACCAGATGGACAAGAACGAATCCGAGTTCCATGGACTCCCCTTGCCGCCGAAACTCGAGGTGACTTGCGACGACGAGGGCCGGTTTCGCTGGCGCCCCGACCAGAATGGCGATCGCTGGTGAGCCGGGCGCCCGTGGGTGAAAACCGCCGGGTGCGGCTTGCTCCCCTGATGCGCACCGGCCGGCAGCTCACCGCTTTGGCCGCACCCATCGCGGGTGTGCAATTCGCCCAAGTTGCGTTGACCACCACCGATTTGGCCATGATGGGCCTCATCGGAGTGCAAGCCATCGCCGCCGGTGGGCTTGCCGCGATCCTGTACAACCTGATGCGCACCATGTGCGTCGGTGTAGTCACCGCGGTGGGAAATCTGGTCGCCACTGCAGCCGCTCAAGGGGAGGCACGTTCCGGAAGCGACCGCCCAGACACCAAGGCGCACACGGAGATCCGCCAGATCAACCGATCCGCCTTCTTGGTGGCCACCATGACGGCTGTCCTTCTCGGCGCCGCACTGATCGCCTTGGGCTATGTATTGCCCGTCTTCGGGGTGGACAAAGACGTGCTGGCCCTCGCGCGACCCATGATGATTGCCTTAGCTCCAGGGCTTGTCCCGATGGTGTGGCTGAATGTGTTGCGGCAGTTCTCCGTTGGTATGCGCCGCCCCGGTCCCCTGTTGGCGGTCAGCATCGCCTCCATCGCACTGAACGCGGCGCTGGACTTGGTGTTCATCTACGGACTGCTGGGCCTCCCCCGGCTGGGCTTGGCAGGCATCGGACTGGCAACGACGCTGGTGCAGGTACTCACCGTTGCGGCCTTCTATTTCATCCTGCGCCGTGACAATCACCTCGCCCCGCTGCTGTCGATCGACGGCTGGAATGCCGACGCTGAAATGGCCCGCCACATCCTGCGGTTGGGAGTCCCTATTTCATTGACGTACGGCTCGGAGGCGGGGATCACGTCGCTGGCCGCCGTGGTGATGGGAACCTTCGGCCCCATCGTGTTGGCTGCGCACAATGTGGTGACTCAGCTGACCCGCATCGCCTTCCAAATCAGCATCGGCTTATCACACGGATCATCCATCCTCATCAGCCGTGCGACCGGCAAAGGTGATAAAGGGCAGGCCGAGCAGATAGCGGTCGTCGCGCTTCTCCTGGGGGTAATTAGCACGGTGACACTCGGACTGCTCTACGTGGTAGCCCCCTACTGGGTTTTACGGCCATTTTTAGACCCCGCCGATTCGGCCACTATTGTGATCGCCAAATTCTTCCTCTTCTTCGCGATAATCCAGCAAATCGTGGACTTCACCCAAAACATCGCCGTGGGACTCCTGCGGGGCATCGGCAACACCAAAGCCGGCTTGCGAGCAACCACGATCGGGTACTGGTTGGTTGGCCTGCCCGCTATGTTGCTCCTGACATTCCCGGCGCAATTGCATGGGGCCGGAGTGTGGATCGGGCTCAGCACCGGCTTCGCCGCGACGGCGGCGCTGCTGCTGCGACGGTTCCGCAAGGATCTGCCTCAAGCAGTCTGACCGGCGTCTGCGTTTTGATAGCGGGAGTTGACGTATAGGGTGCGGTCAGTGGGTTTTGTGGCGCGGTTTCGCGGGTTCGACACGGCCAGCCGGATTCTGCTGATCAATCAGTTCGGCATCAACGTCGGTTTCTACATGCTGATGCCCTATCTGGCCGGCTACCTGGCCGGCCCGCTCGCGCTGGCGGCGTGGGCTGTCGGGCTGGTCCTGGGTACCAGGGATTTCTCTGAGCTCGGCATGTTCATCGTGGGAGGCACCCTTGCCGATCGGCTGGGCTACAAGTGGCTGATCGTGGCCGGATGTCTACTGCGCACCGGTGGGTTCGCACTACTGGTGACGGGCCAGTCCTTGCCCGTCGTGTCGATCGCCGCCGCAGCCACCGGTTTCGCCGGTGCATTGTTCAACCCAGCGATCCGCGCGTATCTGGCCGCCGACGTCGGCGTCCGCCGTGTCGAGGCGTTCGCGATGTTCAACATTTTCAATCACGCCGGCATCTTGCTTGGCCCAATTGTTGGACTTGCCCTGATGGCCATGGACTTTCGGGTCGCCGCGGCCGGCGCGGCAGTCGTCTTCGCCGTGCTCACAGTCGTGCAACTACTGGCGTTGCCTCGCTGCCGCGCCGACCCAGCGCCGGAGAAGACCTCGATACTGCAAGATTGGCGGGTCGTCGTCGCTAACCGCTCTTTCCTGTTGTTCGCCGCGGCGATGACCGGTTCCTATGTGCTCTCGTTTCAGATCAATCTCGCACTGCCGTTGCAGGCGTCGATGCTGGCGCCAGGATCTCATTCATTACTAGTCGCAGCACTTTTCGCCGTTTCAGGGCTCACCGCGGTTGGTGGACAATTACGCATCACCCGCTGGTTCGCCGAGAGGTGGGGAACCAGACGCAGTTTGGCCGTGGGCCTGACCATAATGGCAGCGTCGTTCCTGCCGTTGATCGTCGTCCCAGACCGCGAACGCTTCGGTGCTCTTCCGGCGATCGCGGCGCTTCTGATGTCTGCGGGCCTGCTGGCCATCGGCTCGGCCGCCGTCTTCCCGTTCGAGATGGACATTGTGGTCTCGCTGGGCGGCCGACTGGTCGCCACCCATTACGGCTTGTACAACACCATCATCGGGGCCGGAATCCTCGTCGGTAATTTGGCCACGGGCGCGGTCATGGGTTCCGCACGACAAATGGGCCTGGGCGAACTGGCATGGGCAGGAATGGTTCTCGTCGGAATCGTCGCCGCTGTGGCCTTACACCGCCTGGACCGGACCCACCGCCTGCAGCCCGCCCACTCTGACGTTTTGCCCACCTGAGCGGCCGGCTGTTGGTGGGCCGCAGCACGGTTCGGCGCCTACATACAGTCAGGGCGATGCGTAAGCGATCATGTCCCCCACGCGATCCTTACCTCCAGCGAGGCCACACCAGCTCAAGTCGGTGCGTTGGCACCCCGACGAAAGCGGCGGTGATGGCTACCCGACCTCCCGGGGCACCCACAGCGGAAGCTTTCCGGCTTAGACGATATGCATTGGCGGGCCGGCGAAGGCGAACGACGGGCACTGATCATGGCTCACCACCTCGCAGTGCCAATCCGGCACGAGATCGGAACTGACTGGGGCCTATCGGGAACACCAGGGGCGGCCCGTGGCGGGTCACACGGCCCGCGCGCAGACCTAATGACGGCGCGCCTTTATACCTGGCGCGTGAAGCCGTGGATTGACCGGAGGTACCCTACGGGGGTGGTGTAGATCACACCGAGAGACGTCTATCCGATGCCACTGTATCCGCTGGCTACAGATGATGGCCTGCGTATAGCTCGACGGCCTGCGGGTCGCATCGAGTCGCAGATGCGATGACAAATCACCGGTAGATGAGGGGTAACCCAGGTGATCATCAGGATACTGGTTAGCGCTGCAATCGCTGTCGCCTCCGTCGGACAAGCCCCACCGACCAGTGCTGACCCGAATCCGTTCGGCACACTCAGCTGTAGCTGTTGACCGCGCTCACTGAAATTCCCCACTGATGCTCATCGAAATTCCCCACCCGTGTGGCTCCGCCGAGAAGGGCGGGCCTCCTTCGAAGCTTCTGGTGTCTGACGCCAGTTGCTTCATCGAAGGAGGCCCGCTTTCTCATGCTCACATGGGAGGACGATGTGGAAGTACATGCCCTACGCAAACGTGGTTGGACGATCTCGGCGATCGCCCGCCACACCGGCTTTGACCGTAAGACGGTCCGCAAGTACCTGGCCGGCGACGGCAAGCCCGGGGTGCGGGCCCGGCCCGACCCGGATCCGTTCGAGCCGTTCGTCGACTACGTCACCGCGCGGCTGACCGAGGACCCGCACCTGTGGGCCCGCACCCTCTACGACGAACTCGAGAACCTTGGGTTCGCCCTGTCGTATCAGAGCCTGACCCGCAACATCCGAACCCGCGATCTGCGGCCGGTGTGTGAGGCGTGCCGGACCGCCACGCAGCGCCCAAACGCGGTTATCCCACATGCACCGGGTGATGAAACCCAATGGGATTGGCTGGAATTGCCCGACCCACCGCAATCGTGGGGCTGGGGCAAGACTGCGCACCTGCTGGTCGGCTCGCTGTCGCACTCGGGCAAGTGGCGCGGTTATTTGGCGCCGAGCGAGGACCAGCCGCATCTGGTCGCCGGCCTGGACCGCGTGACCCGCGGCCTGGGAGGTTGTACCCGGGTGTGGCGCTTCGACCGGATGGCCACGGTCTGCGACCCCGGTAGCGGCCGGGTGACCGCCTCCTTCACCGGGGTGGCCAAGCACTATGGCGTGTCGGTGGCGATCTGCCCGCCCCGGCGCGGCAACCGCAAGGGCGTGGTGGAAAAGGTCAATCACACCGCTGCGCAACGCTGGTGGCGCACCCTGGCCGACGAGGTGACCGTCGAGGCGGCGCAAGCGAGCCTGGATCGCTTCGCCCGGGTCCGCGGCGATACCCGGCTGCGGGCCACCGCTGATGGCCGCTCCTCGGTCGCCGTGGTGGCCGAAACGGAGCCACTACAACCGGTGGCGGCGCAGGCGTATCCGGTGATCGTGGCCGAGGCACGCACCGCCTCGCGCCAAGCGATGGTGTCCTACCGCGGTAACCGCTACTCGGTGCCCCCGGAGTTGGCCGCCGCCAACGTGGTGGTGTCTCATCCCGTCGGCGGGCAGTTCTGCGACATCGCCACCATGAGCGGGATCGTGATCGCCCGACACCGACTGGCCGCCGACGGGCTCGGAGTGATGGTGCGTGACAGCGGCCATGTCATCGCCCTGGACGCCGTGGCAATGGCCACCGCGACCACCGGGCGCCCGCACCGCCGCAAGGAAGGCATCCCACCCGGACCGGCTGCCAAAGCCGCTGCCGCGCAACTGCTTGCACTCAAGCAGCCATCCACCACCGCAATTGAAACGTCGACTCCGTCAACCGATTCCACCGTCATCGATCTTTCCGCCTACGAGCGGGCCGCCCAGAACAGGACCATCCAATGACCCCCACCCCGCGCACCGGAAAGCCCACCACCACGACCGAGGAATCGCCGTCGGCGGCGGCGAGCCGCTATCAGCAGTTGCGTTCGCATCTGGCCGAGCTCAAACTGGCCGCGGCCGCCGAAGCCCTACCGGCGGTGCTCGACCAGGCCACCGCTGAGGGGCTGTCGCTGACCGTTGCCTTGGAGCGGCTGCTGGCCGTGGAGGTCGAGGCCAGCACTGCCCGACGGTTGGCCGGGCGGCTGCGGTTCGCCTGCATACCCACCCCGGCCACCCTGGCCGATTTCGATGTCGATGCCGCCGCCGGGATCGACCGCAAGCTGATCGACGAGCTGGGCACCTGCCGCTACCTGGAATCGGCGACCAACATCCTGCTCATCGGCCCGCCCGGGACCGGCAAGACGCACCTGTCCGTCGGGTTGGCAAGGGCCGCAGCCCATGCCGGATACCGGACGTACTTCACCACCGCCGCTGATCTGGCCGCACGGTGTCACCGTGCCGCGATCGAGGGACGCTGGGCCACCACCATGCGCTTCTTCGCCGGCCCGACCCTTCTGGTGATCGATGAACTCGGCTACCTTCCGTTGCCCGCCGAAGCCGCTTCGGCATTGTTTCAGGTTGTCTCCCAACGCTATTTGAAGACCAGCATCGTGATCACCACCAACCGCGGGGTGGGTGCATGGGGTGACATCCTCGGCGACACCACCGTGGCCGCCGCCATGCTCGACCGCCTGCTGCACCGCTCCGTGGTCATCAACCTCGACGGCGAGTCCTACCGCCTCCGCGACCACCACGCCGCCGCGGAAACCCTGCGCCGAACCACCACCGGCACCCGCCAACAACTACACTGACCGCTGCTCACAGGTGAGGATTTTCGGCGAGCACAGCCGGGGATTTTCGATGAGCGCCGTCACTGTCGAGACACTGCTCCTCCGGGCAGCCCAGCCCTAGGGGAAGAGACAGACCGCGGAGTGCAAGACGGTATGTCTGCCTGGTTGCCAGGACATCGCGCCGAGCCAGTGAAATGAGCCCAGGACATCGCGTCAAGCCAATGAAATAAGCGCCTGGTGTCCCCTGCTACCCAGTCCGCCCTGGAGCAGATCTGGGACTACACCCGCAACCGGTGGAGTGCCAACCAAGCCGAAACGTACGTGCGCGAGATTCAGTGAGCCATTGATCCGGCAGCGTTTTCAGAACCGGAAACGACATTCACCGACGACTTCAACATCCGGGGGCGCGCCCCGGCAATTCCGGTCTCCGCCGTGAGTCACCGCATCGCCCACGGTCGGCAAGGCACTCGGGACCCCGCTGCGCCGGCCGACGACTTCCCCAGTTAGTCAGCATGCCGGGCGATATTCAAGCCGCTCCGCATTCTGCGCCGCTCCGCGAGCCAATCACGACCGCTGGCCAGCCAGCCGTCGCCATCTCGCGCCAACATGCCGCCACCATTGTTCGGGACCACCGCCAGGGTGGCGCGTCAACTCGGAACAGCCGCCACTGCGCGCCGCTCGCCTGCCACTCGGCCATCGTGACACCCGACCTCGCGTTTCACCGGCCAAGAAACCGGGCGGGCGCGAGTTGAGACTTCCACGTGTCGCGGACCGCGTGTTGGCACACGCGGTACCCGCGTTCGACCCTCAGGCCACTCGGTAGTCTGCCGCTGATGGAGCAAGCGTTAGCGCGAGCCTTAGTTGCGATGGACCCTGTGCCGCTGTCAGTCGTGCACGGAATCGTCAGCGACGACTGGCTCACTGCGGACCAGACTCATTTCGACGTGCGCTTCCCGCAATTGACGTTCTCGGTGTAGACCTCGTCGACTACCGAAACGAAGGGCGAGAAGGCCATTCGTCTCCGCGTGCCCTGTGTCGTGTCCGTGCCAGAGCCGCTCCGCCCCTCGAGCGTGGCGGGATAACCCGACGCGCGGTTTTCGAGGTCGCACGACGGAGGACCATCGGTTCGCAGAAGCGCCGCGCGCAGGGAGACCGCCACCGCGCCATGGCTCAGTCATCCGCGCCCCGATCATTTCGGTTCACGTCCAACCGCGCTGCCTGGCGCGTCAACCGGCTAACCCTCTTTGCACTGCAAATGACCCGTGCGGCCGGGTGCACTTACCTGAAAGTTAGCGCTGCTAATTTTCACCATGCGCCGAACATCACACCTTTTGCACTTAGGTCTCGTATTGATAACATTTCGTCCAGATGTTTTCCGGAGCAGCGTGGTAGGGGGCGTTGACGCAGTGGTCTTGGAGGCAAGAACGGTTTCGGAACGGGTGTGCCCGCGCTGCGGTACGTCTTTCGAAGTACCCGATAAGGGGCCGGGTCGACGCCCTGTGTGGTGCTCCGCGCGTTGCCGGCGGCGAGCATCCGCGGAGCGCATCGCAGCCCTTGATTCCGGCGCGGCGGTGCGTGTCGTCGAGGTGCCTCGCGCGCATCGTCCCGACCCTGATGCGCGCCTACCGCTGCCCTCCATGGAGACCTTGGCGCGCCTGTTTCTTAGCTCGGACTACCAATGCAAAATTCTCCTGCAATCCCTTGTGCACCGGTACGCGTCGGGCGACATCGGCGACGAGTTGCGGTCCGCGATGGAGCAGTTCGCGGCCTCGGTAGATCTCCACCGGGTCCTGTCGGAGGATCCGTCGTACCGGCAGGCCCGCGACGAGATCGAGACGCTCCGCAGGCGTCTCCGCCATGACGTCGACGCTGCCGATCAGCGCGACCAGGAACTGGCCCGCCTGCGCCGTGAGTCTGAGGAGTTGCGGCGATTGCGAATCCGCGTGGCGGAATTGGAGTCTGTCGTGGCGAGCGCCGCTTACCCACTGCACCAAGCTGGCCAGCACGACGTCATGCTCAGCCGCCAGCAGCGCCGCGCAGCAGAACGCGCGGCCCGCAAAGGTCGCTACTAAGCCGGCGGCCACACACACCGAGCCGGAGTGGAGCAGCGGCGCACGACTGCCGACCGAACCGGTGAGCGCGGGAAGATGCGCCAATTCTCGTCCCGGCCGACCGTCGCGTAACGCCACCGCCAGCTCTAGCCTTTAGAAACGAGGTACCGCACGACACTGGCGCCCGAAAGCTCGCGCCGGCCGATGCGGGAAGGGAACGCAGCACGATGGCCTTGCTAGACGGGCACTGGTACAGCTCAGCCGAACTTGCCGAGCTGCTCCACGTCGACGCATCCACCATTCGACGCTGGCGTACGTCGCATCCGCCCAAAGGCCCGGCCTTCGTACGCGTTTCGGACCGGGTGTACATGTATAACTCCAACGATGTCGAGGCATGGTTGTCCAGTCGGCACGTTGACCCCGGCGAGGTCGCGTGATGGCCGAAGAACTGACACTTCCACTTGGTGTTTCGTTATCAGTTGACATCGAGGAGCGCCCCAGCCGAGCTGCTCCCTTCCGCGCTCGGGTCCGGTGGATCGACCCGATCACCAAGAGCCGCGCTTCGAAATCAGCTTCGTTTGCAACGCGTGAAGCCGCGGTCGACTGGGCCGCCCGGATGGAACGCGCCGCGGCGCACGGGGTCGACCCGAAGACGGCCACGACGTCGCTGGCGGAATACGGCACCACGAACATGGAATTGGCGCTGCGTGGGCTTGAGTCCAAGACCACCGATCCCTACCTGGCCGGCTGGCGCAAACGCGTTGTCCCGACGCTTGGGCACCTGCCCATTGCGATGGTCACCAACGGTGCAGTGGATCGAGCTGTGCACGCGTGGATCGCGGACGAATGCAGTCGATCAACTGTCAAGAACAGCCTCGCCGTGCTCGTCCGCATCATGGAACAAGCGCTGCGAGACGGCATCATCGACCGCAATCCGGCTCGAGTCTCCGGTTGGCAGCGCCAATACAAGCTCGCCGAGGACGAACTCGACGATCCACGGGCACTTGCGCTCCCGAACTGGACTGCCCTCACCACCCTCGCCGATGCACTCGTCGCCCGGTCGGCGGGCCGTTATCGGGGTTGGGGTGACGCAGTCATCTTCGAGGCGTGCACCGCCGCCCGCATCGGCGAAGTGGCCGGATGCCTGGTGCGCGACATCAACACCCACGAGTGGATATGGACGGTGCGCCGTCAGACCACCCCATCGCCGGGTGGCTTGGTGGACAAGAACACTAAGGGCAAACGTGCGCGCGAAGTCCCGTTGATCCCGGCTGTCCGCGAACTCGTCCAGCGACGGATGGACGTCGTCGCAAGCAACCCCGATGCGCGACTCTTCATCGGCCCCAGGGGCGGAAGGATCACCACAGCCACGCTGCGCGACGCCACCTCTTGGGATGCCGTGGTCACCCAGCTCGGCTACGAAAAGCTCACGCGCCATGGTTTACGGCATACGGGACTGACGTGGATGGCCGATGCCGGTGTCCCGCTACACATCCTCCGCAAGATCGCCGGTCACGGAGCGCTGACAACGACCCAGCGCTATCTGCACCCCGATCGGCAATCCGTCATCAATGCGGGCGACCTGCTTGAGCGGCACTTGTGGTCCCCAAGTGGTCCCCAACTCCGCGTCATCTCATCCTGACCTAATCGCGTCACCGCAGATCAGGACACATTTCCTCTGGTCGGGCTGACAGGATTTGAACCTGCGACCACTTGACCCCCAGTCAAGTGCGCTACCAAACTGCGCCACAGCCCGCGCGCCAGTGGTTCCACCGGCAGCAGGTCGAAAGCCTACCGTAAGCGCTCCACCAATTCGCCAGGCGCCCAGCGTCTGGGCGACCAGCGCCTCGTCATCCAACGTGCTAGCGCATGCGCTATCGGGTTCGAGAATCACCACCTGGTCCGGAAGTGACCGACACCGTCGCGAGAGCCCCGGCGCTCAGCGCCGGCGGGCGCCCCGCTTTTCGCGCACCCGCACGTTGATCCGGATCGGCGACCCCTCGAAGCCGAAGGTCTCGCGCAGCCGGCGCTCCAGGAAACGCCGATAGCCCGCCTCGAGAAAACCGGTGGTAAACAGCACGAACGTCGGGGGTCGGGCGGTGGCCTGGGTGGCGAACAGGATCCGCGGCTGCTTGCCGCCGCGCACCGGTGGCGGGGTGGCCGCCACCACCTCTTTCAGCCAGGAGTTCAGCGGGCCGGTGGCGATCCGCGCATCCCACGACGCCAGCGAGGTCTCCATGGCCGGCACCAGCTTTTGCACGGCGCGGCCGGTCTTGGCGGAGATGTTGACGCGCGGCGCCCACCGCAGCTGCACGAGTTCGCGGTCGATCTCGCGCTCCAGCAGCTCGCGCCGGTCCTCGTCGACCAGGTCCCACTTGTTGAACGCCAGCACCAGGGCCCGGCCGGCTTCGATGACCATCGACAGCACCCGCTGGTCCTGTTCGGTCAGCGGGTCCGACGCATCGATCAGCACGATCACCACCTCGGCCGCGTCGATGGCCGCGTGCGTGCGCACCGAGGCATAGAACTCGTGGCCGCTGGCCTGACCGACCTTGCGCCGCAAACCCGCCGTGTCGACGAACCGCCACACCCTGCCGCCCAGCTCGATGAGGGAGTCCACCGGGTCCACCGTCGTCCCCGCGACATCGTGCACCACCGAGCGCTGATCACCGGCCAGCTTGTTCAGCAGCGAGCTCTTGCCCACGTTGGGTTTACCGACCAGCGCCACGCGCCGCGGGCCACCGGGTTTGGGGCCCACCTCCGACACCGCGGGCAGCGCGGCCAGCACCTCGTCGAGCAGATCGGCCACCCCGCGGCCGTGCATGGCGCTGATCGCGTGCGGCTCACCGAGCCCCAGCGACCACAACATCGCCGCGTCCGCTTCGGCCTTGTCGCTGTCAACCTTGTTGGCGGCCAGGAACACTGGCTTTCCCGACCGCAGGAGGATCCGGGCGGCGGCTTCGTCGGCCGAGGTGGCGCCGACGACGGCGTCGACCACCAGGATCACCGCGTCCGCGGTGCGCATGGCCACTGAGGCCTGCTCGGCCACCAGCTGCTGCAGCCCCTTGGCGTCGGGCTCCCATCCCCCGGTGTCCTGCACGACGAACCGGCGGCCGGTCCACAGCGCGTCGTAGGACACCCGGTCGCGGGTGACGCCCGGGATGTCCTGAACCACCGCTTCGCGACGGCCCAGGATCCGGTTCACCAGCGTGGACTTGCCGACATTGGGCCGGCCCACCACCGCCACCACGGGCGCGGGGCCAGCCTCCTCCTGTTCGTCGATGCCGAATTCGACGGATTCCCAGTCGCTTTCGTCGCTCCATGTACCGTCCTGGGTCACCGCACCGCCCCGCTTCGCTGTGTGACCAAATCCCGCAGGTGCGAAATCACCTGCGCCTCGGTCATCTCGCTGGTGTCGACGACCACCGCGTCGGGGGCGGCCCGCAGCGGCGACACCGCCCGCGTGGAATCCAGATGGTCACGACGGCGGACGTCGGCGAGCGCGGCGTCGTAGTCGTCGGCCAGCCCGGCCGCCACGTTCTGGTCGTTGCGCCGACGCGCCCGCGTTTCTGCCGACGCGGTCAAAAAGATCTTCACCGGCGCGTCGGGCAGGACGACGGTGCCGATGTCGCGGCCCTCGACGACGACATCGCCCGGCCCAGCGGCCATCTCGCGCTGCAACGCGACCAGCCGGGCGCGCACCGCGGGCACCGCCGACACCGCCGAGACGGCGCCGGTGACGGCATCCCCCCGAATCTCGGTGGAAACGTCCTCTCCGGCAAGCAAACACCGATCGCCGTCCACCGACAGCTGCGCCGTCGACCCGACCCGGCCGACCGCGTCGACGTCGCCCGGATCGACGCCCGCACGCAACACGGCCAGCGTCACCATCCGGTACATCGCCCCCGTATCGAGGTAGCGGGCCCCTAAAGCGCGCGCCAATCCCTTTGACACCGAAGACTTTCCGGTTCCCGCCGGCCCGTCAATGGCGACCACGACGCTCGCTGCGTTCGTTTCGCTCACAGGCCTACCGCCTTGTAGAGCTGCCCGATCTCGTCGCGACCCAGCGCCCGGAAGCTGCCCGGGCGCTGCTTGCCGAGCGACACCGGCCCAATGTCGGTGCGCACCAACGCTTCCACCGGGAACCCGGCCGCGGCCAGCAGCCGGCGCACGATGCGATTGCGGCCCTCGTGCAACGTGACCCGCACCAGCGTCTTACCCGGAATCGCGTCCACCACCGCGAACTCGTCGACCCGCGCGGGACCGTCGTCCAACTCGATCCCGGCGCGCAGCGTCTTGCCGACACCGCGGGGCACCGACCCGGTCACCGTCGCCAGATACGTCTTGGGCACCTCGTGGGAGGGATGCATCAACCGGTGCGCGAGTTCACCGTCGTTGGTCAGCAGGATCAACCCTTCGGTGTCCGCGTCCAATCGCCCGACGTGAAACAGGTTCTTGTTCCCGCGAACTCGCCGTTCGATCAAATCACCGATACACGGCCGCCCGCGGTCGTCCGACATGGTCGAATGCACTCCGCGCGGCTTGTTCAGCGCCAGATACACCTGCGAATCGTCGAGGACGATCCGGGCCCCGTCCACGCGGATCACCGAGGCGTCCGGGTCGACGCGGGTGCCCAACTCGGTCACCACCTGACCGTCGACCTCGACGCGGCCCTCGATGATCAACTTCTCGGCGGCCCGCCGCGACGCAATTCCGGCCTGGGACAACACCTTTTGCAGCCGGATCCCCTCAGCGTCGACCATCAATCCTGGTCCACGTCGAAGGTCAGCGCCGGGTCGGCCGCCTGGCCGCCGGAAAGTTTGATGAAACGTGGCTCGCTGTCCAGGGACTCGCTGAGATCCTCGATCGTGTCCACATCGGGCAACAGGGGCGCGATGTCCGGCAGGTCGGCCAGCGACGTCAGCCCCAGGCGCTCCAAGAAAAGCTCGGTGGTCGCGAACGTCGTCGCGCCGCTGTCGTCGTCCACCCCGGCTTCGGTGATCAGGCCGCGCGCCAGCAGCGTGCGCATCACGGCGTCGACGTTGACGCCGCGCACCGCGCTCACCCGCGCACGCGTCACGGGCTGGCGGTAGGCGACCACGGCCAGCGTCTCCAGCGCGGCCCGGGTGAGCTTGGACCGCGCGCCGTCCAGCAGCAGTTTTTCCACATACGGCGCGAACCGGGCGCGGGTATACATCCGCCAGCCCTCGCTGTTCTTCCGCAGGTCGATCCCGCTGTCGCGCGCGGTCAGTTCCTCGGCCATCTCCTGCAGCTTGGTGGCGATCCGGTACACCGGCTGTTGCGTGGCGGACGCCAGCGCCTCTGCGGTGACCGGGGTGTCCACCACCAGCAGCAGCGCCTCGAGCACCGAGCCGAGTTCCTCGGACTCCATCGGCGCGGCCTCGGCGATGTCCGGGATGCCCACGTCGAGGTCGGAATCCAGGTCGACTTCGGGTTGCGCGGCGTCGCTGGGCTCCGCACCGTTCAGATGCCGTTCCTCCGCATCGCTGCGCTCTGCGTCGTCACCGGCGCCCATCATGATTCGTCCCGCACTTCTACCAAGGCTTCACTGACCGGACGTTCCCCGGTCCACGAAATTTGGAGCACGCCAAGCGGCTCTGACTGGTCGAATGCTACCGCCCGCGACCGATACAGTTCGAGCAGCGCCAGGAACCGCCCGACCACCTCCATCGACGCCTCACAATCGGCGACCAGCTCGGAGAACGTCGCCCACGCCCCGCTGCCCCGCGCCTGAAGGATCGCCAGCAACTTCTTGGCCTGCTCGGGGACGGAGACCTGCACCTCGTGCAGGTGCGCCACCGACACTGTCGGGACGGGCCGCGGGCTGAACGCGATCGCTGCGATCTGGGCGAAGCGGTCGGCGTCGACGCCGATCATCACCTCGGGCAACAGCTCGGTGAACCGGTCCTCCAGCGACACGGCGCGCGGGTAGCTGCGCAGCGCGGTGGCCTCCAGCTCGGCGAACATCTCGGCGACGTGCTTGAACGCGCGGTACTGCAGCAGCCGGGCGAACAACAGGTCGCGCACCTCCAGCAGCGCCAGGTCTTCGTCGTCGTCGACCTGCCCGGCCGGCAGCAGCCGGGCGGCCTTCAGGTCGAGCAGGGTCGCGGCCACCACCAGGAACGCGGTGGTCTCCTCGAGCTCCAGCTGGGGACCGATTTCGCGGGTGTAGGCGATGAAGTCGTCGGTGACCTGGTGCAGTGCCACCTCGGTCACGTCCAGGCGATGGGCGAAGATCAGCTGCAGCAGCAGATCGAACGGCCCCTCGAAATTGGTCAGGCGGACCTGAAAGCCGTTCTGCTGGGGCGCCTCACCATTTGCGGTCGCGTTCACGCGCCGAATCGGTCGATGAATTCGCGGGCCAGCGCGCGATAGGCGATGGCCCCGGTCGATCGCGGGGCCCACGTGGTGATGGGTTCGCCGGCCACGCTGGTCTCCGGGAACCGGACGGTGCGGGTGATGACGGTGTCGAACACCAGGTCGCCGAACCGCTCCACCACCCGGGCCATCACCTCGCGCGAGTTGACCGTGCGCGGGTCGTACCGGGTCAACAGGATCCCGCTGATCTCCAGCTTCGGGTTCAGCCGGTCGCGCACCTTGTCGACGGTGTCGGTGAGCAGCGCCAGACCGCGCAGCGAGAAGTACTCGCACTCGGTGGGAATCACCACCCCGTCCGAACAGGCCAGGCCGTTGACGGTGAGCAGACCCAGCGACGGCTGGCAGTCGATCAGCACGTAGTCGTAGCGATCCAGCACCGGGTGCAGCGCCCGGCCCAGCGTCTGCTCGCGTCCCACCTCGTTGACCAACTGGATCTCGGCGGCCGACAGGTCGATGTTGGACGGCACCAGATCCATGTGCTTGACCCGGGTCTGCAGCAGCACGTCGTCGATCGACACGCGCGGCTCCACCAGCACGTTGTGGATGGTCTTTTCCAGCTCGTAGTGCGGGACGCCCAGGCCGGCGGACAGCGCGCCCTGCGGGTCCATGTCCACCAGCAGCACCCGGCGGCCGTACTCGGCGAGCGCGGCACCCAGATTGATGGTCGACGTGGTTTTCCCGACGCCCCCCTTCTGGTTGCACATGGCGACGACTTTGGCCGGGCCGTGCGAGGTGCGCGGCTGTGGCTCCGGGATCGCCCGTGGCGGCCGCCCGGTCAGGCCGAGCTCGACGCCGTTGTCCGGCTGCTCGGTCATGGCGGGGGTGTTCGGGAGGTGAACATCGACCGAAAGTCTAACGGGTCCGCGCGCCGAAACCCGGCGACCCGCAGGCAATTAACCAGCCAATATGAGCGGAAATCGGTGGTGAAACGCACATCCCGACAGCCTATTCACTCCAGTCACAGCAGCACCAGTTTGGGGGCGATATGCCGGCCGCGAAAAGCTGTCGCCAGCGAGGGCACCGCCGGCGGTCGGCCTATCGTGGCCCCTATGGATCTCAAGCGACGGATACCCCTGCTGCGGTGGTCGGTCTGGCGGATGGCCGTCGGGAATCGCAACATCACCACCACGGGCCAGATCGGCGACGGGCGCGAAGCCGCCGCCGTCGAATACGTGCTGCGCAACGCCCGGGCCGGCGACGTCGACGACGTGCTGACGACCATCGACAAGTTCGCCTACGAGAAGTCGATGTTGATCAACGTCGGCGACGAGAAGGGACTGCTGCTCGACGCCGCGGTGCGGCGCGCCGATCCGGCGCTGGCGCTCGAATTGGGCACCTACTGCGGCTACGGCGCGCTGCGCATCGCCCGGGCCGCGCCGAAGGCCAAGGTGTTCTCGGTCGAACTCGCCGAGGCCAACGCCGCCAACGCCCGCCAGATCTGGGCGCATGCCGGCGTGGCCGACCGTGTGACCTGTGTGGTCGGCACCATCGGCGACGGCGGCCGCACCCTGGATGCGCTGGCCGAACACGGGTTTGCCGCTGGCGCACTCGATTTCGTGTTCATCGATCACGACAAGGACGCCTACCTCGACGACCTGAAGAGCATCCTGGATCGGGGCTGGCTGCATCCGGGCTCGATCGTGGTCGCCGACAATGTGCGGGTGCCGGGCGCACCGAAGTACCGCGGGTACATGCACCGGCATCAGGGCACGCGGTGGAACACCGTCGAGCACAAGACCCACCTCGAGTACCAATCGTTGGTGTCCGACCTGGTGCTGGAGTCCGAATTCCTGGGCTGAACTGACGCTCGAGCGTCGACTTGTTGTCGACGATTTCGCCGTTTTCGCGCAACAACTCCACGTTCGGCGGGGGACGCAAAGGGAGCGCGCCCGAGCGCGGATTATCGCGCCCGCGGGTGGGCCTCGGCCCACACTTCGCGCAACGCGTGCACGGTCACCATGGTGTAGATCTGCGTCGTCGTCACCGAGGCGTGCCCGAGCAACTCCTGCACGACCCGCACGTCGGCGCCGCCCTCGAGCAGATGCGTGGCGAACGAGTGCCGCAGCATGTGCGGCGACACCCCCGAGGTGATGCCGGAGCGCTCGGCCGCGTCCTGCAGGACCTGCCACGCGCTCTGACGCGACAGTCGCCCGCCGCGGACGTTGAGGAAGATGGCCGGCGTCCCGCGCCCCCGGCGCGCCAGATCCGAACGTCCGCGCACCAGATAGGCGTCCAGCGCGGCCACGGCGGGGCGCCCGATCGGCACCAGCCGCTGCTTAGCGCCCTTGCCGCGCAACAACACTGAGCGGGCCTGCGTGTCGACGTCGTCCACATCGAGGCCGACGGCCTCGGAGATCCGCGCGCCGGTCGAATACAGCAGCTCCAGCAGCGCGCGGTTGCGCAGGGTCAGCGGGCCGTCGGCCGGGCTGTCGCCCCCCGCGCCCTCCAGCAGCGCCAAGACCTGGTCGACGGTCAGGCTCTTGGGCAGCCGGCGGCCGGGCGTGGGCGGGCGGACCGCGCGGGCTACGTCGAGTTCGGCCAGCCCCTCGGCGGCGGCGAAGCGGTGCAGGCCGCGCACCGCAATCAGGGCCCGCGCCGCCGACACCGCCGACAGCGCCGCCGCCCCGGTCTCGGGGTCGCCGCGGCGCAGCGCCACCAGGAACTCGCTGACGTCGTCCTCGCCCACCTTGGCCAGATCGTGAATTCCACGGTCCGACAAGTGTTTTGTGTAGCGGCGCAAATCGCGGCGATACGAGCTCAGGGTGTTCGCCGCGACGCCGCGCTCGATCGTGAGGTGGTCGAGGTAACCCTGGAGTTGGGAATCCAGCGCCACCGTCGTCATGGCCCGGCCTTTCGGGCCGCGAACGCCGTCGGCCGGTCGATCCAGGGACTGTCCACCGGCCGCGGCTGCGCGAACCCTTCGGTGACGGCGTGGGCCGCCAAGATCCCCGCGATGGCAATCGAATTCACGATGTCGCCGCGCAGCACCCGGCGGGCGGCCTCCGCGACGGGAACCCAGCTCATCGTCATGTCGGCTTCCTCGTGATGCGCCTCGGGCCTGCCCACCTCGGTCAGCCCGGTGGCCAGATAAATCCGTACCGATTCGTCGCTGAAGCCCGGCGCGGAGTTGAGGTCGACCAGCACCCGCCAGGTGTCCGCCCGCAGGCCGACCTCCTCGTGGAGTTCGCGGGCGGCCGTCTGCTGCGGCGGCTCCCCCGCGACGTCGAGCAAGCCGGCGGGCAACTCCCAAAGCCGCCGCCCGAACGCGTGCCGGTACTGGTAGACCAGCGGGATGTTGTTGTCGGCGTCCAGCGCCGCGACGGCAACGGCGCCGTAGTGCTCGACGACCTCGCGCACCGCGGTGGTGTCGCCCGGCATCCGCACCCGGTCGCTGCGCAGCGCGAAAATCTTTCCGGTGTACAGCGTTTCGGAGGACGCCGTGGAGAAGACGTGTTCAGCCACGGGACGCGGGCTCAGGTATGGGCCGCGCGGCGCTGTCCCGATGCTGGATGCCGTTGGACGACTGCTCGGGGATTTCCACCGGCAACCGTTCGCCGGCCTTGTATTCGAGGGCCGCCCCGACGAACGCGACGAACAACGGGTGCGGCCGGGTGGGCCGGCTCTTGAGCTCCGGATGAGCCTGCGTGCCGACGATGAAGGGGTGCACGTCCGGCGGGTACTCGACGAACTCGACCAGGTGGCCGTCGGGCGAGGTGCCGGAAAACCTGAGTCCGCTTTCCGCGATCTTGTCGCGGTAGGCGTTGTTGACCTCGTAGCGGTGCCGGTGGCGTTCGGACACCTGCGTCGCGCCATACGCCTGGGCCACGATCGAATCCGGTTCCAGCACGGCGGGATAGGCGCCCAGCCGCATGGTGCCGCCGAGGTCCGCCTCGCCGGCGACGATGTCGACCTGGTCGGCCATCGTGGAGATGACGGGATCCGGTGTGTCCGGGTCGAATTCGGCCGAGTTGGCCTCGGTCAGGCCGGCCGAGCGGGCGGCCTCGATCACGATGCATTGCAGCCCGAGGCACAGGCCCAGCACCGGCAGGCCCCGGGCGCGCGCGTAGTGGATGGCGCCGAGCTTGCCCTCGATGCCGCGGATGCCGAACCCGCCCGGAATCAGCACACCCTGCACGTCGGCCAGCGCCGCCGCGGCACCGGGCCCGGTCTCGCAATCGTCGGACGCCACCCAGAGCAACTCGACCTTGGCGTGGTGCTTGAAACCGCCGGCGCGCAGCGCCTCGGTGACCGACAGGTAGGCGTCGGAGAGTTCAACGTACTTGCCCACCAAGGCGATTCGCACCGTTTCATGCGGCTCATGCACCCGGCGCAGCAGGTCGTCCCATTCGGTCCAGTCGACATCGCGGAACGGCAGGTTGAGCCGGCGCACCACATAGGCGTCGAGTTCTTCGCGGTGCAGCACTTTCGGAATGTCATAGATCGACGGCGCGTCCGGGGTGGAGATGACGCCGTCGATGTCGACGTCGCACATCAGCGCGATCTTGTTCTTCAGCGCCTCGGGAACGTCGCGGTCGCAGCGCAGGATCAGCGCGTCCGGGGTGATACCGATGCTGCGCAGCGCGGCCACCGAGTGCTGCGTGGGCTTGGTCTTGAGTTCACCCGACGGGGCCAGGTAGGGCACCAGCGAGACGTGTAGGAAGAAGACGTTCTCGCGGCCCAGGTCGTGGCGCACCTGGCGGGCCGCCTCCAGAAAGGGCTGCGACTCGATGTCGCCGACGGTGCCGCCGATTTCGGTGATGACCACATCGGGGCGGTTGCCCTGCGCGTCGGGCTGGGCCATCGCCAGGATGCGGCCCTTGATCTCGTCGGTGATGTGCGGGATCACCTGGACGGTGTCGCCGAGGTACTCACCGCGGCGTTCCTTGGCGATGACGCTCGAATACACCTGCCCCGTAGTGACATTCGCCGAGCCGGACAGATCGCGATCCAGGAACCGCTCGTAGTGGCCGACGTCGAGGTCGGTCTCGGCGCCGTCCTCGGTGACGAAGACCTCGCCGTGCTGGAACGGGTTCATGGTGCCCGGGTCGACGTTGAGGTACGGATCGAGCTTTTGCATCGTCACGTACAGCCCGCGCGCCGTCAGGAGCTGACCGAGGCTGCTGGCGGTCAATCCCTTACCCAACGAGGATGCGACGCCCCCGCTGACGAAGAGGTGCTTGGTGGCGGTTTGCGGGTGCTTTCGCAACAGGCGACCTCCGTGAAGACGGGCAGGGCTTGAAAAATGTTTCTAGCGAACAACTAGATGGGCCTGCCGACCCACGGAAACCCACCCTAACATCCACGACGCCGAGCCGCGGTGAACACGCCCGCTACTCCACGGTTATTGGGGCACCGTGATCGACGTCGCCCCGTGACCGGTGCCGTACTGGCCCGCGTGACCGCCGCCCAGCAGGTCGTGCAGGCCGAGCACCGCGGTGATGCGTCCCGGCGCGGCGTCCACGTCGTCGACCGTGCTGATCGCGGAGTTCAGGCCGGCGTCGGCGCGGGCCACCGCGACAGCGGCGCCGCCGGTCGCCGAACCGTCGCGCCCGGCGAGCAGCGTGCCCGAGCCGTGCGGGGCCAGCGCCGCCGAGAACCGGGCCACGCTCGCCCCCTGGTTCCCGGCGTCCTGCGGTAGCGCGCCGCCGGTGACGACGAGCGCGGCGTTCGCCGCGCCCATGTGATCGCTCGCCTGATAGGTGATGAAGCCGGTGTCGCGCAGCGCCGCGAGCACGGTGTTGCGCTGGGTGTCGTCCACCGGGGGCACCGCGGGGTTGGGGTTGGCCAGCAGGGCGATGCCCATCAGGTCACCCGCCTGCGAACCCTGGTCGACGAGCTTGGTGCTCAGCTGCTGTCCGGCGGGCAGCACCGACGAGTTCACCACGGTCTGCAGCTTCTCCGCCGAGTTGGCCTCGACGAACTCCTGCGTCAGCGACACCGTCCCGGTCACCGTCCCGCCGGCCTGACCGATGAACTTCGACACCGCGGCCACGTCGTCGTCCTTGGCGTCCGGGGTGCGGAACACCACCACCGACTTGCCGGCCAGCGCGTCGTGCACGATCCGGCCGGCCAGCTGAGTGTCGAAATTGTTTGCCGCGCTGAGCTTTTCGTTCAGCACGTTCTTCTGGTCGTTGAGCCCACTGATCTGGGTGTTGAGGTCCTTCTTCTCGTCACGCAAGCTGGACAGCAACGTGTCCGACAGAAAGCCGGAACCCAGCACGACGCCCACGGCCAGCGCCAGGAACACGGCGGCCAGCGACAGGGCGTGTTGGCGCAGCGAGATCATCTAGGTGACCCACTTCTGCACCATCAAGCAGAAGTGGTTCCAGTAGTCGGTGACCCAGTGCAGCACCACGCCGTCGGTGCGAGACACCCACAGCGCGACGATGACGGCGATCAGCATCGTCAGCGCCAGCAGCGCGATGGCCCCCGCCGAGATGTGGTTGCGGTACAGGGTGGCCACGGCCTTGGCGTCCACCACCTTCTCCCCCACCCGCAGCCGGGTCAGGAAGGTGGACGGGTTGCTGTGCGCGCGGGTGCGGTCGAAGAACGTCTCGATGTTGGCGGTGTGGCCGGCGGTCACCAGCAGCGCGGCGCCGTGGTGGTCGGCCAGCAGCAGGGCCAAATCGATCGCCGACCCCGCGGCCGGGAACGTCATCGCGCCGACGCCCAGGTCCTGGATGCGTTCCAGCCCCGGCGCGTGCCCGTCGGCGTCGGCGGGCAGCACGACCTGGGCCCCGCACTTCAGGGCGTCGGTGCTGATCTGGTCGGGGTCGCCGACGATCACCTGCGGGCGATACCCCGCCTTCCGCAACACGTCCGCGCCGGTGCCGACGCCGATCAACGCCGGCTGGTACTCCTTGATGAACGGCTTGAGCGACTTGAGATCGTCCTCGGCGCTGGGCTCGTCGGCGACGATCACCACGTGCCGGCGGCGCAGGTCGACGTCGACGTCGGGGATGCCGATGCCGTCAATCAGCAGCGGGCTCTCGCTCTTGATGAACTCGATGGTGTTGCCGGCGAACGCCTCCAGATGGGCGGACAGGCCGCTCTTGGCCTCCCGCATCAGATCGGCGATGTCGTGGTCGGTGCGCTCGGTGCCGCGGACCAGCCGCCGGTCGCCGGCGTACACCCCGCCCTCGTGCAGGCGGATCTTGGCGCCGTCTTTGACCTTCTTGAAGACGTCGGGTCCGGCCTCGTCGATCAGCGTGACCCCGTTGTTGACCAGGACCTCGGGCCCCAGGTTGGGGTAGCGGCCCGACACCGACGGCGAGGCGTTGACGACGGCGGCGATGTCGGCCTCCACCAGGGCGTCCGCCGTGATGCGATCCAGATCGAGGATGTCGAGCACGACGATGTCGCCGGGGCAGACCCTGCGCAGCAATCGGTCGATGTTGCGGTCAACGCGGGCGGTGCCGACGAGGCCCGGCCGGGCGGGATTACGGGAAAGCAGGCCTGACATCTTCATGGGGGCGATTCTGTCGGTGATGCGCGGACGACGCGGGGAGGCGCGCCGTAACATTAGCCCCAGAAGTTATCTAGAGTCCCATTAGTAACAGCTGTGTGCCGAACTGGTCTCGAACGTCGACTTGATGCGGCGACACGCCGGGGTTGGCCGCCACAAGTCGACGCTCGCGGAGACAGGGGCCCGAGACAGGGGGCCCGGAGACAGGGGCCGAGACGGCGGCCGCAACACGGGGCTAGATCTCGTCCTTTTGCGCCGCCTCGAGCAGCTCGCGGGCGTGCGCGCGGCCGCTGTCGGATTCGCCCAGCCCGGCGAGCATCCGCGCCAGCTCGGCGACCCGCTCGTCGCCGCCGAGGCGCCGCACCACGCTGGTCCCCTTCGGCCCCGCGGCGTGCACCACCAGGTGCACGTCGGCGTACGCCGCGACCTGCGGCAGGTGCGTGACCACGATGACCTGGTGGGTGCGCGCCAATCGCGCCAGCCGGCGCCCGATCTGCACCGCCGCGCGGCCGCCCACCCCGGCGTCGACCTCGTCGAACACCATGGTGGTGCCCGCGGCCTCTTTGCGGGAGGTGGCCAGCACCACCTCCAGGGCGAGCATCACCCGGGACAGCTCGCCGCCGGAGGCGCTCTTGGCCAGTGGCAGCTGGTCCATGCCCCGGTGCGCGGCGAAACCGAACTCGACCTGGTCGACGCCGTCGGCGCCGGCGTGGACGCGCTCGCCCGACGGCAGCCGCAGCGCGGCCGAATCCTCGGGGTCCGACGCGGTGTCTAGCGCGGCATCCAGGGTCACGTCGATGGTGAATTGGGCGTCGGCCATCGCCAGCCCGGACAGCTCGGCGGTGACCTCCTTGGCGAGCCGCTTGGCGGCCTTGCGCCGCGTGGTGCTGAGATCGACCGCGGCCTGGGCCAATTCGCGGCCGAGCTCGTCGACCCGGGCGGCCAGCGCCGCCAAGCCCTCCTCGGAGACGTCGAGCTGGGCCAGCCGTTGCCGCGACTCCTGGGCCCACCCGATCACGCCGTCGATGTCCGCGGCGTACTTGCGGGTCAGGGTACGCAGTTCGGCCTGCCGGGCCAGCTTGGATTCCAGCGCGCTGGCGTCGACCGGCAGCTCCTCGAGGAAGCCGCCCAGTTCGCCGGCCGCGTCGACGAGCACGGTCAGCACCTCGCCGATCTGGCCGGCCAGCGCCGTCAGCTTGGCGTCGCCGGTGGATTCCAGTGCGGCCCTTGCCTTTCCCAGGCTGTCGGTGGCACTGAGGCCGTCGGTCTCCTCGGAGGACAGCGCCGCGCGGGCGGTGGCGGCGGCCTCGCGCAGGGTGTCCAGTTCGGAGAGCCGCACGATCTCGGCGACCAGGGCGTCGTCCTCGCCGGGTTGCGGGTCGACGGCGTCGATCTCGTTGAGGGCGAACGTCAGCCGGTCGGCCTCCAGTGCGAGCTCGCGCATGCGGTTGCGGCGGTCGAGCAGGTCGCGCCGCGCCGACAGCCAGGCGTCGCGCAGTTTGCAGTACCGCTCGAGCGCGGGTCCGGCCTTGGCGAAGCGGTCCAGCGCCGCGCACTGCTCCTCGGGCCGGATGAGGCGCAGCTGGTCGTTCTGCCCGTGCAGGGTCAGCAGCCCGGCGGTGAAGTCGCCCAGCGATTTGGCGGGCACGCTGCGGCCGCCGAGGTAGGCCCGCGACGGCCCGTCACGGCTGACCGAGCGCAGCGCGATCACGCTGCCGTCCTCGTCGCGTTCGGCGCCCGACGCGTCGAGCATCTCGTCGAGCCGCACGACCATGGCCTCGTCGAGATCCGTTGTGCTGAACCGCCCTTCGACGACCGCCCGCTCGGCCCCCGACCGGACCCGGGTGGCGTCGGCGCGGGCGCCGCCGAGCAGATGCAAGCCGGTGACCACCATGGTCTTTCCGGTGCCGGTCTCCCCCGTCAGCACGGTAAGGCCGCGGTCGAACTCGCCGACCGCCGAGCTGATCGCCCCGAGCGACTCGATCCGGATTTCAGTCAGCATTCAGTCAGGATCCCGTGCTGTGCCGTCAGTTTCCGCGCCACCCGGTCACCGGCAGCCGGAACTTGCGCACCAACCGGTCCGTGAACGGGGCACTGTCCAGCCGGGCCCATTTCACCGCCGTGTCACAACGTTTCACCTCGATGCGGCTGCCGGCCGGGATCAGCATCTCGCGGCGGCCGTCGCAGAACACCAGGGCGTCGTGGCCGTCCGCCTCCACCTCGATCGCGATGGTGGCGTTCGGGCTGGTGACCATGGGGCGACCGAACAGCGCGTGAGCGTTGTTGGGTACCACCAGGATTGCCTCCAGGTCGGGCCAGAGCACCGGGCCGCCCGCGGAGAACGCGTAGGCGGTGGAACCCGTCGGGGTCGACACCAGGACGCCGTCGCAGCCGAAGGCGGACACCGGCCGCCCGTCGATCTCGACCACCACCCCGAGCACGCCGAGCCGGGGGCCCTTTTCCAGGCTGACCTCGTTGAGGGCCCAGCCGTGCGCGGAGACCCGGCCGCCCTGGCGCACGACCACGTCGAGCGTCAGGCGGTTCTCCACCCGGTAGTCCTGTGCGACAACGTGGTCCAGCACGCGGTCGATGGCCTCGGCCTCTGCCTCGGCCAAAAAACCGATCCGCCCGAGGTTCACGCCCAGCACCGGGATGTCGGCGTTGCGCGCCAGCTCGGCGGCCCGCAGGAACGTCCCGTCGCCGCCGAGCACCAGCACCAGTTCGCAGCCTTCGGCGGCCCGGGGGTCGGCGTTGACGACCTCGATCTCGACGCCCATCGCCCGCATGTCGTCGGGGGCCAGGTGCAACGGTCCCCGGTCGACGGCCTCGGCGGACAGCACCCGAAGCCCGATTCCGTTGTCGCCCAGCGTTTTCTGTACACGGCGGGCCGTCTCGGTGGCTTCTTCGCGGCCGGTGTGGACGACCATCAGGACGGTGCGTTCGGCTGGAGTCACTGCGGCCCGCTTTCCACCGCGTGCCGCACCGCCGCCACCAGGGCGTCGCCGGCGAGCGGACGATCGGCCTGGGCGCGCAGCCGAAGGAAATATTCGACGTTGCCCGACGGCCCCGGCAGCGGGCTCGCGGTGACGCCGACGGTGTGCCAACCCAGCTCGGCGGCGCGGCGCGCGACCGACGTCACGGCGTCAGCGCGCAGGCCGGGGTCGTGCACCACACCGCCCGCGCCGACCTGGCCCTTCCCCACCTCAAACTGTGGCTTCACCATGGGAACGATATCCGCGTTCGGTGCGGCGCAGCCAGCCAGCGCCGGCAACACGGTGGCCAGCGAGATGAACGACAGGTCGGCCACGACGAGGTCGGCCGGCCCGCCGATCGACTCGGGCGTCAGGTCACGAACGTTGGTCCGCTCGACGACGACAACCCGCGAATCGCTACGCAGCGACCACGCCAGCTGGCCGTATCCCACGTCCACGGCCACCACTTCGGCGGCCCCGCGATCCAGCAGGACTTCGGTGAAGCCGCCCGTCGACGCGCCGGCGTCCAGGCAGCGGCGGCCCGCGACGGAGATCCCGAAGGCATCCAGCGCGCCGATGAGTTTGTGCGCGCCGCGCGAGACCCAGCCGCGTTCGCCGTCGTTGGCCACGGTCAGGGCGGCGGTGACGGCGACGGCGGTGCCGGGCTTGCGGGCGGGCATCCCGTCGATGCTCACCTTGCCGGCGCCGATCAACTCCGCGGCCTGCTGACGCGACCGGGCCAGGCCGCGCCGCACCAGCTCGGCGTCAACGCGGGCGCGTCGAGACATGCGCGCACTCAGCCCTTCTCCGCCGACTCCAGCGCGGCCAGCAGGACGTCGTGGGCCTCGGAGAGCCGGCGCGCGATCTCTTCGAGCTCGTCGAGCGAGGGCGCCTTCTCGGGGTCTTCCTGGTCGCCGGGTTGGGGCAGCCGGGCCAGCAGGGCGTCGATCTCGGCGCGAATCTGATCGGGGTCGATACTCATCGCGTTCCTACGTTAGTCGGTGCGCACCAAAGACCAGCGCTGCAGCGCGGCGCGCGCCTCGTCGTCGCCGGCCTCGATGCGCACGGCGCCGGACCCCGACGCGCCCCACACCGCGCTGGCGACCGCGCGCACGATCGACAGGCCGTCCCCGTCGTCCGGCCCGTCCCCGCGGACCGTGACCGCCCCGTCCGCGACGTCGACCCGCCAGCCCGGCTGCGGGCCGACCGCGAGCCGCTCGCCGTCGGTGTGCAGCGAGCGCAGATCGTGGCCGATGTAGGTGGGGCGCTGGGCGGGCTTGGCGTACACCGCGTCCCGCGCGGAGTTGACCCCGGTGAGCACCATCAGGCTGGGCAGTTCGGCGGCGTTGGCGCCCTCGATGTCGGTGTCGAGGCGGTCGCCGATCAGCAGGGGCGCGCGGAAGTTGCCCCGGGCCGCCGCGCCGCGCAGCAGGGCGGGCGCGGGCTTGCCCGCGACCTGGGGTTCGGCGCCGGTGGCCGCCCGCAGCGCGGCCACGAACGATCCATTGCCGGGCAGCAGCCCGCGCTCGGTGGGCAGGGTGAGGTCGACGTTGGAGGCCACCCACCGCGCGCCGGCCCGGATGGCCAGCGCCGCCTCGGCCAGCTCCGGCCACCCGATGGTCTGGGACAGGCCCTGCACGACGGCGGCCGGGTCGTCGTCGTAGCTGCGCACCGGGCGCAGCCCGACGGCGGTGATCTCGCCGGCCAGGGCCTCGGTGCCCACGATCAACACCGGCGAGCCTTGTGGCAGTTGGTCGGCCAGCAACCGGGCGGCGCTTTGCGCGCTGGTGGCGACGTCGTCGGCGACGGCGGTGAAGCCGAGCTCGCTCAGGTGCGCGGCGACCTCGTCGGCGCTGCGGGAGGCGTTGTTGGTGACGAAGTACGCGCGGCTGCGCACCTCGGCCAGCGCCTGCACCGCGCCCTCGGTGGGCCGGCGGCCGCGAAACATCGTGCCGTCGAGGTCGATCAGCAGGCAATCGTATTCCTGCGCAAGGGTTTTCACGTCGTCAATTCCGTCGCGTCAGCCGAGTTCACTGACCCGGTCTTCGGCGTCGGTGACACCGTCGACGTCGGCCGCCGCCGAACGCAGGAACCATTGCAGCGCCTCGTCGGTCCGGCCGAGCGCGAGCAGCGTGTCCGCGTAGGCGTAGAACAGCCGCGCCGCCGTGGAGCCGGTGCGGCTGGGATCCAGTTGCGGCGTGGACAACACGGTCAGCGCCTGCTCCAGCTGGCCGAGGTCCGCGCGCGCCCCGGCGGCGACGATGCGCAGCTCGTCGGCGTCGTCACCCGACAGCTCGGCGGCCTCCGGTCCGCGCGCGAGCTCGATGGCGCGCTCCGGACGGCCAAGTCCGCGTTCGCAATCGGCGATCAACGCGAGCAACGCGGACTTGCTGCCCATGCGGCGTGCGGCGCGAAACTCCGCCAGCGCCTGCGACCAGTCGCCGCAGTGGTAGGCGGCGATGCCGACCGCCTCCCGGATGGTGGCGATCCGGCTGGACCGGGCCCGCGCCGCGCGGGCGTGACGCAACGCCGCCTCCGGGTCCTCGTCGAGCAGCTCGCCCGCGGCGACGAGGTGGCGCGCCACCGCGTCGGCGGTGGCGCGGTCCAGGGTGCTCAGTTCTCGGCGGACGTCGGGTGCCAGCTGCTTGGCTTCCACGCCGGGCGGGATCGGCGGCCCGTCCTGCGGGGCGCGATCGGCCTGGGCGTCGCGGCGCGCGCCGCTCTGCGGCTGAGCCGGCCGCGCACGGCCCGGACCGGACCAGTTGCCGGATGCCGGCCGCGCCCTCCGCTCGCCGCGGTGCCTCTGCCTGTCGTCGACCACGCTGCCGAGAATACGGGCAGCGCCACACCTAACTCGGCAGCCGGTTGCCCAGGAGCGGCGCGATCAGCGCAGGGCAGTAGGTCGCGATCGCCACGATGGTGAACCTGCCGGCCGTCTCGTACGACATGCCGTTGCCCTCGGCCATCTTGGACGTCACCGCGTCGAAGGACCCGCCGGGCTCGAACAGCATCGGGCACACCGACTGTCCCATCGCCGTGGTGCCGGTCGGCTGGCTATAGGAGATCCCGGCGTTCGTCAGCGCCGACAGGAACGCATTGCCGAGCATGTCCGCGCGGATCGGCGCCGACATCGCCCCCGACAGCACCGCGGCCAGCGCCACCAGGCCCGTGATCACCCCCAGGCTCCGCAGGACGGTCGACCGCACACGCGTCGCGAAAATCACCGTGACAACAGTGGTCCCCTCGGGTCACGCCGACGACACGGTGGGGTAAAGATCTGTGCACGCGCGTGTTTCGCGGAGGCGCTACGGCGCCCGGGCGGTCTAGACCTTTTCGACCCCGGCGACGGTGCGCTTGCCGCGGCGCAGCACCAGCCACCGGCCGTGCAGGAAGTCCGCCGGCTGCGGGGCCCACTCCTCGCTTTCGATGCGGACGTTGTTGACCGAGACACCGCCCTCGCCGATGGTGCGCCGCGCGGCCTTGCGGCTCTCGGACAGCCCGCTGGCCACCAGCAGGTCGACGATCCCGTCGGGGCCACCGGGTTTGAGCTCGGCGACCGACGTCTCTCGCAGCGCCGCGGACAGCGTGGCCTCGTCCAGCCGGTCCAGCTCGCCCTGCCCGAACAGCGCCCGGCTGGCGTGCTCGACGGCCTCGGTGGCCGCCTCGCCGTGCACCAGCACGGTGAGTTCGCGCGCCAGCCGCCGCTGCGCGGCGCGTTGTTGAGGGCGCTCGGCCGTGGCCTGCTCCAGCTCGCCCAGCTCGTCGGCCGACAGGAAGGTGAACCAGCGCAGGTAGCGGATCACGTCGGCGTCGGCGGTGTTGAAGAAGTACTGGTACCAGGCGTACGGGGTGGTCAGCGCGGGGTCCAGCCACAGGCTGCCGCCGCCGGTGGACTTGCCGAACTTGGTGCCGTCGGCGGCGGTCACCAGCGGCACGGTCAGCGCGTGGACCGAGGCGCCGAGCTGCTGGCGGACCAGCCGGACCCCGGCGATGATGTTGCCCCACTGGTCGGAGCCGCCGATCTGCAGGCGACAGCCGTAGCGGCGGTGCAGTTCGACGTAGTCGTTGGCCTGAAGGAGCATGTAGCTGAATTCGGTGTAGGAGATGCCGTCGCCGTCCAGGCGGCGCCGCACGGTGTCGCGGTCCAGCATGACGTTGACCGAGAAGTGCTTGCCGATGTCGCGCAGGAACTCGATCGCCGACAGCGGGCGCGTCCAGTCCAGGTTGTTGACGACGACGGCGCCGGTCGGTGAGTCCCCAGAATCCGAGAAGTCGACGAAGCGTCGCAGCTGTCCGCCGATCCGTTCGGTCCACTCGGCGACGGTGTCGGCCTCGTTGAGGGTGCGCTCACCGACGTCGCGGGGGTCGCCGATCATGCCGGTGGCGCCGCCGGCGAGCACGATGGGGCGGTGGCCGGCGCGCTGGAAGCGGCGCAGTGCCAGCAGGGGCACCAGGTGGCCGGCGTGCAGGCTCGGCGCGGTGGGGTCGAAGCCGGCATACACCGTCATCGGCCCGCGCCGGGCGTCGGCCGCCAGCGCGTCGAGGTCGGTGGACTGCGCGATCAGGCCGCGCCAGCCCAGCTCGTCGAGGATCATGGTGTACGAGTCTTCCAGAGCGCCGACGGCGGGCGTCGACTTGTGGCGCGGATCCGGGGCGTTATCCCCCAGCGACCCGGCGTTCGCCGTGGGTCAGTCGCTGGCCCCCGGGGCCGGCGCGCGCGGGCTGCGGCGGTACGCCGAGACCTCGGGGCGCCCGGGAAGCCACAACCGCCACGGCCGGTCGGCGGCCTGGCTGACACCGACCCGCGGGCCCGACATCGAGCTCAGCGGTTCGTGCAGCTCGAGCGTCACCGGGCTGTTGCCGTCGAACAGGTCAATTCCGTTGTCGTCCATGGTGATTCCCATGGCCGCGCACAGGTTCCCCGGCCCGCGCGCCAGCGCCGCGGTGTGCACCAGCTCGCCGCGGCGGGCCCGGGCGGCGTCGGTCCCGTCCTCGATCGCGGCCGCCCGCAGCAACACCGCGGCCGCGGTGCCGTCGGGACCGCACGAGACATTCGCGCAGACATGGATGCCGTGGCTGCGGTAGGTGTAGAGCCGCCCCGGCGGCCCGAACATCACGAAATTGCGGGCGCGCAGGCCCTTGTAGGAGTGCGCGGCGGCGTCCGGCCACGGACCGTCGGGCACTCCCCCGTAGGCCTCGACCTCGACGACGATCCCGCTCACGCCCCGCGCGGTGAGGGTGGCGCCCAGTAACCGGCGCGCGGCCTCGACCGGGTCGACCAACAGCCGCGCCGCGGCCGTGCTTGCGCGAGATCGTCGTCGAGCCTCGACCAATTGAAGATCCTGAATCCTCTTTTCAGTAACCCAACGAACCTACCGGCGGCCCGAACATGGCAGTATCCCGGTGTCCGGGAGCCGAAGGAGGCCGACATGCACGCGATAGACCCGGCCGCCACGGCGTGGCTGCTGGCCAGCACCGCGCTGGTCTTGCTGATGACCCCCGGCCTGGCGATCTTCTACGGCGGCATGGTCCGCACCACCGGGGTGCTCAACATGATGATGATGAGCTTCATCTCCATCCCGCTGGTGACCGTGGCGTGGCTGCTGATCGGCTACACCCTCGCGTTCTCCGAGGACGGGCCCGGCGGGCTCGTCGGCAACCTCAGGCATTTCGGGATGCTCGGCATCACCCCCGACACGGTGCACGGCACGGCGGTGCCCGAATTGCTGTATGCCACGTTCCAGTTGACGTTCGCGATCATCACGGCCGCGCTGGTCAGTGGCGCGATCGCCGACCGCGCGAAGTTCGCGGCCTGGATGGTGTTCGTCCCGGTGTGGACGATCGCCGTGTATTCGATTGTCGCCCACTGGGTCTGGGGGCCGGGCGGCTGGCTGGCCAAGTTGGGCGTCCTCGACTATGCGGGCGGGCTGGTCGTCGAGATCGTCTCGGGTTCCTCCGCGCTGGCGCTGGCGCTGGTGCTCGGGCCGCGCATCGGTTTCAAGAAGGACGCCATGCGGCCGCACAACCTGCCGCTGCTGTTCGTCGGTGTCGGGCTGCTGTGGTTCGGCTGGTTCGGGTTCAACGCCGGCTCCGCCCTGGCCGCCAACGGAACCGCCGCGGCCATCTTCCTCAACACCCTCGTCGCGGGATGTCTGGGCATGCTGGGTTGGCTTGCGGTCGAACAGATTCGCGACGGCAGGCCCACCACGTTCGGTGCGGCGTCGGGTGTGGTCGCCGGCCTGGTGGCCATCACCCCGTCGTGCGGGACCGTCAACACCCTCGGCGCGACGGTCGTCGGCCTGGCGGCGGGTGTCGTGTGTTCGTTCGCGGTGGGCGCGAAGTTGCGCTTCAACTATGACGATTCGCTCGACGTGGTGGGCGTGCACTTCGTCGGCGGCGTGGTCGGTGTGTTCCTGATCGGGCTGCTCGCCACGGCGGTCATGACCGCGGGCCCGCGCGGCCTGTTCTACGGCGGCGGCGTCGGCCAGCTGGGCAAGCAGACGCTGGCGATCGCGGTCGTCGCGTTCTACGCGTTCACCGTGTCGTTCGTGCTCGCCAAGGTGATCGACCGGGTGATGGGTTTCCGGCTCAGTACCGAAGACGAAACCACCGGCGCCGACCTCACCCAGCACGCCGAAACCGCCTACGCCGAAGGCGTGCACGGGCACCTGCCGCAGCGACGCCCGGCGATCGGCGAGCGCTTCAACTAGGCCCGCCCGGGTCCGCGAACGCCCGGATGCCGCGACCCCTTGACAGCGCGGCCGCGCGCGACGAATATTCATCACATGATGAGTTCATCTCGTGATGAATTAATCTCGGATCAGGCCGAGCCGGCGGTAGAGATCGAGCACCTGCGCGTGATCCGCGGTAAACGCCCGGCCCTGCACGACTTCTCCGTGCGGATCGCGGCGGGCAGCATCACCGGCCTGCTCGGCCCGTCCGGCTGCGGCAAGACCACGCTGATCCGATGCATCGTCGGCACCCAGATCGTGACCTCGGGCCGCGTCTTCGTGCTCGGCAAGCCTGCCGGCAGCGCCGAACTGCGCCGTCGCGTCGGCTACCTGCCGCAGGACCCGACCATCTACAACGACCTGCGCATCGTCGACAACGTTCGCTACTTCGCCACGCTGTACGGGTTCGACGGCCGGGCCGCCGACGCCGCCATCGAACGGGTCGGGCTCACCGATCACCGAACGGCCTTGTGCGGCAACCTGTCCGGTGGCCAACGCACCCGGGTGTCTCTGGCCTGCGCGCTGGTCTGCCAGCCCGATCTGCTGGTGCTCGACGAGCCCACCGTGGGACTCGATCCGGTGCTGCGCGCGGACCTGTGGGATCAATTCGCCGAATTGGCCCGCGCGGGGACCACATTGCTGGTTTCCAGCCACGTGATGGACGAGGCCGACCACTGCGGGGACCTGCTGCTGATGCGCGAAGGCCGGCTGGTCGCCCACACCACCCCGTCCCAACTGCGAGAGGACACCGGATGCACGTCACTGGAGGACGCGTTTCTGTCCATCATCAAGCGCAGCACCATGCGCGAAGCCGGTTAGGGCTCAACGGGTATACGGCGACCACGACGCGGATCCTGCGCCAGCTTGCCGCCGATCACCGCAGCGTCGCGATGATCCTGTTGGTGCCGGTCCTGGTGATCACCCTGATGTACTTCATGTTCGAAAACGCCCCGCACCGCCCGGGCGGCCCGACCCCCTTCAACAACGCCTGCCTGATCCTGCTCGGCCTGTTCCCACTGTTCGTGATGTTCATCATCACGGCGATCACCATGCAACGCGAACGGGCCTCGGGAACGCTGGAGCGCATCCTTACCACTCCGCTGCGCCGGCTCGACCTGCTGATCGCCTACGGCACCGCGTTCTCGACGGCCGCTGCGGCGCAAGCCATTCTGGCGTGCGTCGTGTCGTTCTGGCTGCTCGGCTTCGACACGGCGGGCAGCCCGTTGTGGGTGTTCGTGATCGCGATCGTCAACGCCGTGCTGGGAGTCGGCCTGGGCCTGTTGTGTAGTGCGTTCGCGCGCACCGAGTTTCAGGCCGTGCAGTTCATCCCGCTGGTGATGGTGCCGCAGCTGCTGCTGGCGGGCATCATCGTGCCGCGGGCGGTGATGCCGCACTGGCTGCAATGGATCAGCAATGTGCTGCCGGCCAGCTACGCGCTCGAGGCCCTGCAACAGGTGGGCGCGCACCCGGAACTGACCTTCATCGCGGTGCGCGACATCGTCGTCGTGTTGGGCTTCGCCCTGGCGGCGCTGTGCCTGGCGGCGGCGACGCTGCGGCGACGGACGGCCTAGTGGCGAGGGCTCCAGTGACGGCCACCAGCGCCGGGCGCCGCCGGCGGGGGCGGCCCGCCGGGAACTCCGACACCCGCGACCGGATTCTGGCCAGTGCACGGGAACTGTTCGCGCGCAATGGTATTCGTAACACCTCGATACGTGCGGTGGCCGCCGCGGCGGGCGTGGACTCGGCGCTGGTGCACCATTACTTCGGCACCAAGGAGCAGCTGTTCGCCGCGGCCGTCCACATCCCGGTCGACCCGATGGACGTCATCGGCCCGCTGCGCGAGGTGCCCGTCGAGGAGCTCGGCTACCGGATTCCGTCGATGTTGTTGCCGCTGTGGGATTCCGAGATCGGCGCGGCGTTCATCGCGACGCTGCGCTCGATCCTGGCGGGGTCGGAGATCAACCTGTTTCGCGCGTTCATTCAGGACGTGATCGCCGTCGAAGTCGGTGCCCGCGTGGACGATCCGCCGGGAAGCGGAATGATTCGCATCCAATTCGTGGCGTCGCAACTGGTGGGTGTGGTGATGGCGCGCTACATCCTGCAACTGGAGCCGTTCGCGTCGCTGCCGGCCGAGCAGGTCGCGCGAACCATCGCCCCCAACCTGCAGCGCTACCTCACTGGGGATCTGCCGGAGGGCCTTGCGCCATGAGCCGGGCGTGCTCGTCGTCGTCGACGTCGCGGGCCTCGTCGATGAGCAGCACCGGGATGCCGTCCTCGATCCGGTAGGCGCGGCGCAGCCGGGGGTTGTAGAGCAACTCGTCGCCAATCAGCACCAGCGGGCCGCGGTCGGCCGGGCACACCAGGATGTTCAGCAGCGCGTCGTCGATCATGACCGCGCGCCGCTCAGTTCGGCACGCACTCCGGGAGTCAGCCGCCGGTAGTGCTCGGTCTCCGCATCGAAGTACCAGACGTGCCGTCCCGCCTTGGGAATCCCGGCGGCCCGCAGCGCGCTGACGGTCGGGCGGTAGGTCGCGCTCAGCGTCATCTCCGGGACCACGCAGACGATGTCGGGCCCCAGCCCGATCGGGATCTTGGCGAAGGCCTCGGTCAGGTCGGCCGCCGTGATGGAGGCGCCCGGCAACAGCGTCACCGCCGACACCGCCACCTCGTGGTCGCGCACGGGCACGTTGTAGGTCACCGCGAGGTCGACGCCGTTGATGCAACCCAGGGCGTCGGTGACCGGCTCGGCGTAGACCAGCCCACGCGGGGTCCGCACCACCGAGCCGCGCCGGCCCGCCAGCCAGTAGTCGCCGTCGTCGTCGCGGTAGAACAGGTACTCGGTCGAGATCCAGGTGTCGCCGGCGGCGAACACCCCGCGCTTGACGGAGGCGCTCGGATCGATCGGGCCGTTGGACGCGGCGAGCAGAACCCCGACCTGTTTGGGTTCGGCGATCTGCACGAAGCCCCGCTCGTTTTCCAGGATCAGGTCGTGTTCGGTGTCGTAGGCGCCCAACTCGATGCGCCCGGCGCCCGGCAGCGGGCGGCCCTTGCTGCCGACCTTGGCCCCGGACACGTTGGCCAGCACCGCCTGCCCGTCGGTGGTGGCGAAGAACTCGACGACGTGAGCGGGCGCGAACGCCTCGACGACACGCTCCCACAGCCCGGTCGGCATGCCGGAGCCGATGAACAGGCGCACCGGGTGGTTGCCGTGCAGGACGAAGGGCGGATCGGCCGGGTTATCGAGGATCTCGCCGAGCATGGCCCAGGTGTAGGACACCACGGTGACGCCGTACTGGCGCACCTCCTGGATGAATCGGGTCCGGTCCAGGCCGCGCGACAGCGCGATCCGGGTGCCGCCGACCACCGCGCCGCCCAGGCTGACCAGCAGCGCGGACTCGTGGTGCAGCGGCGTCAGGCAGTACACGGTGTCACGGCGATCGAGGGCGGCCGTCGAGGCCGTACCGAACGCCGAGACCGCCCAGCGGTAGTTGGTGATCTGCTTGGCCACCAGCTCGCCGCCGGCCGAGCTGAACGCGATGAACGCCAGGTCCCGGGCCAGTCCCGGGTTGGGCCGATACCAGCCGGGCAGCTCGACGGCGTCCGGGTCGATCTGTTCCATGTCGATGACCTGGGGTTGCTCGTCGGAGTCCTCGGGCAGGTGCAGGTCCCGCGTCTCGCCGCCGCCGAGCACCAGCACCTGCCGCAGCAGTTGCCCGTCCGACTCCAGCACCGCGTCGAGGTTGGTGGGGTCGGTGAGGATCTCGGTCACTCCTCCGAGCCGCACCGAGGCGGCCAGGTCGGCGTCGGGCCGCATCACCACCGCGATGGCGCCCAGGCGGGACAGCGCGGCGATGGCCACCAGCGCGCTGGGCCGGGTCTCCATCAGCACGCCGACCCGGTCGCCCTGCCGCACCCCGACCTCGATGAGGCCGCGGACGACGTTGTTGATGCGCCGGTTCACCGCCTCGTAGGTGTGCACCCGCCCGTCGAACAACAGGAATTCGCCCTGCGGGGCGTCGTGCGCCTGCTCCTCGATGATGCGGCCCAGCGAGATCCTGGTGTGGTCGTTGATCTGCCCCAGCCGGACCAGTCGCGGCAGCGTGCGGGCCGTTTCGACGGCCAGGGTGCGCACGGATTTGTTGGCCGCGACGACGGTGTTGGCCGCCCCGCGGACCATGCCCAGCGCCGCCTCGGAGGCCTCCCCGATGCCGTGCGCGAGCCGGGAGCTCAGCGCCACGCCGCTGTCGGTGTGCTCGGCGGGCTGGTCGGCCATCGGCGCGATGCTGGTGGGCTTGTCGCCGCCGGCGGACAGCCATCGCACCCATTCCGCGACGGTCGGCCAGCTTTGTTGGGCCGCCTTGGACCCGACGACCAGTCCGAAATGCCCTGTGCGGATGGTGGATTCGTAGACGTCGGCGTCCGGTGCCGCGCGCCGGATGCCGCGCACCGAGGCGGGCTGGCCGATGTCGTCGACCTCGCCGACGAAGGCCAGCACCGGGCAGGTGATGTCGGTCAGGGTGACCATCTGTCCGTTGACGGCGAAACCGCCGGTCATCATCCGGTTGTGGGCGATGAACTGCTTGAGCAGCTCGGAGATCGCGGGACCGGACCACGCGATCCAGCCTTCGCGTTCGAGGAAGCGCCGCTGCTGCTCGCGCGGCAGCAGCGCCTCGCGGTCGTGCAGCTGGCGGACGAAGTCGACCCGCGCCTTGGCGGTCTTGAGGGGGTCGAGCATCTGGAAGCCGGTGCGCGCCATCCAGCTGGGGATGGCCAGCCGGCTGAAGACGTGGTCGGCCATGAAGTTGGCGGCGGGCGCGGCGAAGTTTGCCGGGATGCCCATCGGCAAGGCGGCCAGTGTGTCGACCGGGGAGCCGAAGGTGACGATGCTGGCCAGGCTCTTCGAACGCCGGTAGGCGGCGACCTGGTAACACCACATGCCGCCCTGCGAATAGCCGACCAGATGGATGTCGCTGCCCGTGGTGTCCCGGACCGTGTCGATGGCCTGACTGAGCGCGACGATGTGATCGGCCAGCGTGCGGCGCATGCCGCCTTCGACCTTGTCGGGTTCGCCGAAGTCGATGACCCAGGGATCGAGCCCCCGGCTGTGCAGGATCCCCACCGCGCCTTCGTCGCGGGTGACGTCCCACATGTCGGCGGACATCATCATCGGATGCACCATCAGCACCGGCGGCCCGACGGGCGATTGGCCGGGCCGACTGTCCGGCGGGAAGTACCGCCGGAGCTTGTACATCGGCACGCTCTCGACGATCTGGGACGGTGACGGCACCGTGCCGGTTTCCAAGCCCCCCAGTCGCAAGACTTCCAGCCCGTTCTGCGCGGTAGCGATCAGCCGCGCGACCGGTCGTGTGACCATCGAAAGATTGACATCCACTGCTGCTCCCTGAGTCTTGACAGCTTGGACATCATGGCACATCTGGGCAGCTAGAAGGGCGGTGGTTACACCGATCCGGCGGCGGCGGGCGCCGTGCGAACAGACCCGAGCTCCGCTGGAAAGGCGGTGGCTCGCCGTCGGCTTCGGCCGACGACTCGGGGTGCACTGCGGCGGTAGGTCGTTAGCCACCGGCGCCCCGCCTGGTGGCTCGCTGTGAATCACCTGCGCGCCAGTTTGTGCGGCAGGGCACGGGGTACGCAGTCGATGCGCTTCGGTCACGACGCGTCGTCGCGACCGTTTCGGTTGAAATCCACAGCTGGGCGCTATGAGACCGCCGGACCGCGTTCCTTCCAGCCCGAAGGAGAGGTCACCGCATGACGCGATGGACGTACTCGGCCGGCACGGTCACGGCACACCCCAGCGCAGTGCCGCTGCGCACCCCACGACTCACCCAGGAAACCAGCCCGGGCCGGTGACCCGGCACGACGCACGCGCAGAAGGGATTCACATGTTGTTGCTCGGCAACGGCGGACGGCGCAAAGGCCGCACCGCCGGAAGTGACGGGCTGGGCGAGGTCTCGCACCTGGCCGAGCGGGCGCTGTACGACGTCGCACACGGTCGTTTCGAACGCTCGCTGTCCGGGCTGACCGCCGTTGCGGCGCTCGTCACGACGGCCGAAATCTACTTCGAGCACTACAAGGCGAGCTTCGGCAACAAGTGGATGTGGAGCCCGATCGTGGTGACGCCGCCGGTGGTCGTCGCCGGCGTCGGGGGGGTGTTCTCGCGGCGCTGGGCCAAGCTGTGGCTCCCGATCACCGCCGGCATCTACACGGCCAACGGTCTGATGGGCGAATACCTGCACGCGCGCGGGGTCGCCCGCAAGCCGGGCGGATGGAAGCACGCGTCCTACAACGTGCCCATGGGCCCGCCGATCGCGGCGCCGGGATTGATGTGCATGGTCGGCGGGATGGGGCTGTTGGCGTCGATCCTGCGCCGCGAACGGTTCCGGGGTTAGGCATCGGGATCACTGAGATGGCTGACACCTCACGCCCCGACCACCTGCCCAACCTGCGCCCCGACGGCAAGCCGCCGCACCCGTCCTGGCTGCCCAAGCAGCGCCGCGGCACCACGCCGCAGATGATCGGGCGCTACCCCGATTTCGACGTGCTGGAAACCGCCGGCACCTGGGACGAGGCCACCAGGAAAGTGGTGCTGGCCCGGCTCGAACCTCCCGGCCCCCTGCGGTTCTTCACCGCCGAAGAGGAGCCGTGCCTGCGCGCGTTCTGCGACACGGTGCTCGCGCAGGACGACGAGCCGCGCGTCCCGGCGGCCGAATCGGTCGACTCCAAGCTCGCCGACGGGCGCCTCGACGGCTACCAGTACGCGGACATGCCCGACGACCGCGACACGTGGCGCTTGGTGCTGCGCGGGCTCGACGAGACCGCCGCCAGATACGGCGCATCCTCCTTCGCCGCCGCCGGGACCGAAACCCGCGAACAGATCGTCGGGCAGTTCTCGCAGGGCGAGCTGGAGGGCGGTGCCTGGGAGAACCTGAACGTCAAGCGCGCCTGGTCGGTGTGCATGCGAATGACGCTGTCCGGCTTCTACTCCCACCCGTGGGCCTGGAACGAGATCGGGTTCGGCGGCCCCGCCTACCCGCGCGGGTTCATGCGCCTGGGCGGCGCCACCGGGCCCGACGCCGCGCGTGAACCGTACGAGATGCCCGGCGCCACCGACGAAGACCCCGTGCAGGTCGTGCAGAACGGCGAGGTGTGATGGGCGACTTCTGGCGTGGCCTGCTCAAGGGGGCCGTCGGACCCAAGGACAACGACTCGCGGTTCCTGCTCGACGTGCACTCGCGCGACCTGCCCGGCGAAAAGACCATGCGCCGCTACCGCGACGACGACGAGGTCGACCTGGTGGTCGTCGGGGCCGGCGCCGGTGGTTCGGTGCTGGCGCAGCGGCTGGCGCGCGCCGGCTGGCGGGTCGTGATCCTCGAGGCCGGCCCGTTCTGGCACCCCGACGAGGACTGGGTGTCCGACGAGGCCGGCTCCCACGCGCTGTACTGGACCCAGAAGCGCATCATCGGCGGAGACGACCCAATTGAGCTGGGCAAGAACAACTCCGGGCGCGGGGTGGGCGGCTCCATGGTGCACTACGCCGGCTACACCCCGCGGTTCCACCCCAGCGATTTCGCGACCCACACCCTCGACGGGGTGGGCGCCGACTGGCCCCTGCGCTACGAGGACATCCGACCCCACTACGAGCAGGTCGAGCTCGAGCTGCCGGTGGCCGGCCAGAACTGGCCGTGGGGCGACCCGCATCGCTATCCCTTTGCCCCGCATCCCATTTCGGGGGCGGCAGCCAAAATCTGGCGGGGCGCGCTCAAGCTCGGCATCGAGATGCGGGTGGGGCCCGTCGGCATCGTCAACGGCACGTTCGGCAACCGCCCGCACTGCATCTACCGCGGCTACTGCCTGCAGGGCTGCAAGGTCAACGCCAAGGCCAGCCCGTACGTCACGCACCTTCCCGACGCGCTGGCCCACGACGTGGAGATCCGCGCCAACTGCATGGCCTCGCGCGTTGAACTCGACGAGACGGGCGCGGCGCGGGGTGTGGTCTACTACGACGAGGTGGGCGGCAAAGAACGGTTGCAGCGCGCCAAAGTGGTTGCCGTAGCCGGGTATTCGATCGAAACACCGCGCCTGTTGTTGAACTCGGTGAGCGAGCGCTTTCCGAAGGGGTTGGGCAACAACGACGATCAGGTCGGGCGCTACGTGATGGTGCAGGGCGCCACCCAGTCCGCGGGCCGCTGGTCCGAGGAGGTCCGGATGTACAAGGCGCCTCCCCCGGAGGTGAGCTCCGAACAGTTCTACGAGACCGACCTCTCTCGCGGGTTCGCCCGCGGGTTCTCCATCCAGACGGTGTCGCCGATGCCCATCGGCTGGGCCGAACACGTGATGGCGGACGGGCACTGGGGCCGCGCCCTGCGCGAGTACATGCGCGACTACAACCACTGGGCGACCGTCGGCGTGCTCAACGAGTTGTTGCCGCTGCCGGACAATCGGGTGACGCTGGCCGAAGAGAAGGACCCCTACGGCATCCCGGTCGCCCGGTTCGACTACACGCTCTGCGACAACGACAAGGCCAACATGGCCTACTCCACCAAGGTGATCGGCGACATCCTGCACGCCGCCGACGCCCAGGACGTGCTGACCATCGAGCGTTTCGCCCACCTGATCGGCGGCGCCCGCATGGGCACCGGGCCACAGAATTCGGTGGTCGACTCCGATCACCGGGTCTGGGGCGTGCCGAACCTGTTCCTCGCCGACGGCTCGGTGTGTCCCACCCAGGGTTCCGCCAATCCCGCGCTGACGATCATGGCGTTGGCCTCGCGGCTCGCCGAACGAATGGCCACCGGAAAGATCGATACCGGCGTGGGGCGGGGGTCGAAGGCGGGAGCCCGTGGCTGACCTGAAGATCGACACCGCGACCACCTTCGCCCCCCGCGTGCTGCGCGAGTATGCGCTGCTCGCCGACGGCGAACGGGGCGCGCTGATCGGTCCGCAGGGCGACGTGGCGTGGATGTGCGCCCCGCACTGGGATTCCGACGCGGTCTTCTCCAATCTCATTGGCGGCGGCGGGGTTTACGCCGTCACCCCGACCGACGTGCGGCACGTCTGGGGCGGCTACTACGAGCCGGGCAGCCTGATCTGGCGCAACCGCTGGACCACCCGCGACGGCATCGTGGAATGCCGTGACGCGCTGGCCTTTCCGGGCGACCCGGACCGGGTGGTGCTGCTGCGGCGGCTCACCGGCTGCCGCGGGACGGCTCGGGTGCGGGTGCTGCTGGCGCCGAGTGCGGGATTCGGCCGGCACGGCCCCGGCAAGGCGACCGTTCATGACCGGGTGTGGAGCGCCCGCTCGGGGCCGCTGCGCTGGCGCTGGCAGGCCGGTTGCGACGCGCGCCCCGTCCGGGCCGCCCAGGAGAAGGGCGAGTTGCTCACCTGTGAGATCACGCTCGAGGAGGGCCAGCACCACGACCTGGTGCTCGAACTGTCCGAACACGCACTGCCCGACCAGCCCCCGGACCCCGACCTGGCCTGGGAGGCCACCCCCGCGGCCTGGCAGCGCAGCGTGCCCGAGCTGAGCTGCACCATCGCTCCGCGCGACGGGCGCAACTCCTACGCCGTGCTGCGGGGACTGACCAGCAGCGGCGGCGGCATGGTCGCCGCCGCCACCATGAGCCTGCCCGAACGCGCGCACTCCAACCAGAATTACGACTACCGCTATTCCTGGATCCGCGACCAGGTGTACGCCGGCATGGCCGCCGCCGCCGTCGGCACGACCGAGTTGCTCGACCGGGCGGTGGAGTTCGTCGGCGCCCGGCTGCTCGAGGACGGCCCGAACCTCAAGCCCGCCTACACGGTCACCGGCGGTGCCGTGCCCGGCGAGGAAACGCTCGACCTGCCCGGCTATCCCGGCGGCGCCGACAAGATCGGCAACTGGGTCAATCAGCAATTCCAGCTGGATGCCTTCGGCGAGGCGCTGCAGCTGCTGGCCAAGGCGGGCGCCGCCGACCGGCTCGACGCCGACGGCTGGCGCGCGGCGCAGACCGCGATCAAGGCCATCGAAAAGCGTTGGCGCGAACCGGATGCCGGCGTCTGGGAGATCGACAACGAGCGCTGGACGCAGTCACGCCTGGCCTGTGTGGGAGGGTTACGCGCCGTCGCGAAGCTGGCCGGCGCCGGTCCCGAGGTGGCCGCGTGCGCTCCGCTGGCCGACGCGATCCTCGCCGAGACCGCGTCGGAAAGCCTACACCCGCACGGGTATTGGCAACGCAGCCCCGGGCAGACGGGCGTCGACGCATCGCTGCTGCTGCCGCCGGTGCGCGGGGCGGTGCCCGCCGACGACCCGCGGACCATCGCCACGCTGGACGCCGTTCGCCGGGAACTCGCCGACGACGGGTTCGTCTACCGCTTCCGGCACGACGAACGCGACCTCGGCGACGCCGAGGGAGCGTTCCTGCTCTGCGGGTTCATGATGGCGCTGGCCGAACACCAACAGGGCCATGCCCATTGCGCGATGCGATGGTTCGAACGCAACCGCACCGCCTGCGGGCCGCCGGGTCTGTTCTGCGAGGAATACGACGTGCAGCAGCGCCAGCTCCGCGGCAACCTCCCCCAGGCGTTCGCGCACGCGCTGATGCTGGAATGCACCGCCACCCTCACCGACGACGCCGCCCACCATGACTGATCGGGTGCCCGACACCGAGCGAAAGGGATTTGCGATGACTCAAACAGTGGTGATCACCGGAGCAAGCGCCGGCATCGGGCGCGCCACCGCCCAGCAGTTCGGGCAGCGCGGCGCGAACGTCGCCCTCCTCGCCCGCGGCGCCGCCGGGCTGGAAGGCGCGGCCCGTGACGTCGAGGCCGGCGGCGGCAAAGCCCTGGCCATCCCCACCGACGTCGCCGACCACGCGGCCGTCCTCGCCGCCGCCGACGAGGCCGAAGCCACGTTCGGACCCATCGACGTCTGGGTCAACGTCGCGTTCACCTCGGTGTTCGCGCCGTTCACCGAGATCAGCCCCGAGGAGTTCAAGCGCGTGACCGAGGTGTCCTACCTCGGCTACGTGCACGGCACCATGGCCGCGCTGGCCAAGATGCGCCCCCGCGACCGCGGCACCATCGTGCAGGTCGGCTCCGCGCTCGGGCAACGATCCATCCCGCTGCAATCGGCCTACTGCGGGGCCAAACACGCCATCAACGGGTTCACCGAGTCGGTGCGCTGCGAGCTGTTCCACGAGGGCTCGAAGGTGCGGATCACCGTGGTCCAGATGCCCGCGGTCAACACCCCGCAGTTCTCCTGGGTGCTGTCCCGGCTGCCCCGCCACCCCCAACCGGTGCCGCCGATCTATCAGCCCGAGGTCGCCGCCCGCGGCGTGCTGTACGCCGCGGATCACCCAGGGCGCAAACAGTATTGGGTCGGCGATTCCACCATGGTGACGCTGCTGGCGCAGAAGTTCGTCGCGCCGCTGCTGGACCGCTACCTCGGTCGCACCGGATACGACTCGCAGCAGACCGAGGAGCACGTCAGCGCCGGCCGGCCCCACAACCTCTGGGAACCGCTCGACCAGCAACCCGGCAGCGATCACGGCGCCCGCGGCGAATTCGACGACGAGTCGCACACCCACAGCCCGCAGCTGTGGGCGTCGCAGCACCCGGTCGTCAGCGGCACCGGCGCGCTGGGCGCCGCGGGTGTGGGCGCGTGGCTCACGGCGCGCGCGGGCCGCCGGTGGGCGCGATGACGACCGCCGCGCGGCTCGACACGACCATCGACGAGGTCACCGCGCAGGTCTACAAGATCCCCACCGACGCACCGGAAGCCGACGGGACCCTGGCCTGGTCGTCGACCACGCTGGTGCTGGCCGAGGTGTCGGCCGGCGGCGAGCGCGGAATCGGCTACACCTACGGCGACGGCGCGGCCGGCACGCTGATCACCGGGCCGCTGGCCGGCACGCTCACCGGGCACAACGCCGTCGACATCCCCGCCCGGTGGGAGTCGATGGTCAAGGCGATGCGCAACAACGGGCGGCCGGGTTTGGTGTCGTGCGCGATCTCGGCGATCGACACCGCGCTGTGGGACCTCAAGGGCAAGCTGCTGGGGCTGCCGGTGTGCCGACTGCTCGGCATGGCGCATCCCAAGGTGCCGATCTACGGCAGCGGCGGCTTCACCACGTATGACGAACGCACCACCCGCGCCCAGCTCGAACGCTGGGTCGACGAGTGGCAGATCCCGCGCGTCAAGATCAAGATCGGCGAGTCATGGGGCTCCGACGAGCGTCGCGATCTTGATCGAATCGCCTTGGCGCGCAAGGTGATCGGGTCCGACACCGAACTGTACGTCGACGCCAACGGGGCCTACCAACGCAAGCAGGCGATTCGGGTGGCCCACGCCATGGCCGATCACGACGTCACGTGGTTCGAAGAACCCGTCTCCTCGGACGACCTGGCCGGGCTCCGCGAGGTGCGCGACCAGGTGACCCCGGACGTCACCGCCGGCGAATACGGCTATGACTTGGCCTATTTCCACCGAATGCTGGCCGCCGGCGCGGTCGACTGCCTGCAGATCGACGTCACCCGCTGCGGGGGCATCACCGACTGGGTGCGCGCCGCCGCCGTGGCCGCCGCCCGCAACGTGGACGTCTCCGGGCACTGCGCCCCCAACCTGCACGCCCACGTCGCCACCGCCATCCCGAATCTGCGGCACCTGGAGTACTTCCACGATCACCACCGCATCGAGCACATGCTCTTCGAGGGCGCGCTCGCCCCCGAGGGCGGCGCCCTGCGGCCGGATCAGCACCGGCCGGGGTTCGGCCTGGAGTTCAAGCACAGCGACGCCGAGCGGTACCGGGTGGCCTGAGCGACCCCTCCGCTGCCGGCAGGCATGGACGGGGCAAAAAACGGGAACCGATACGCCAGGGTTTTCACAAACGGGAATGGAGCAAGGCGCGATGACAGTGAACTCGGACGACGAAACCGTGGAGCGCCGCGAGGCGCTCATGCGTGACGTCGTCGAGGAGAGCGACCTCACCGCGGTCGACTCGGTGCTCGGTCTCGGCGATCCGCAGCGCGTCGGCCGGTTCCGGTTCTTTCTGGACGGCCATCGCTGGGAATGGTCGGACGCGGTGGCGCGCATGCACGGCTACAAGCCCGGACAGGTGCAGCCCACCACGGAACTGTTGCTGCAACACAAGCATCCCGAGGACCGCGAACGGGTGGCGGCCGTGCTGGAGCGGGTGATGAAGGGGAAGCCGTTCAGCAGCCGGCACCGCATCATCGACACCGCCGGGCGCACCCACTGCGTCGTCGTCGCCGGGGATCGGATGGTCGACGACGCCGGTGCGCTGGCCGGCACGTCCGGCTTCTACGTCGACGTCACCGACTCGCTGCACACCGACATCACCAATGTGCTGTCGGCGGTCGCCGACGCCCGGGCCCGCATCGAGCAGGCCAAAGGCGTGCTGATGGTCACCTACGGCATTTCCGCCGAGCGGGCGTTCGACATCCTGGTGTGGCGTTCCCAGGAGGAAAACCTCAAGGTGCGCGACGTCGCCGGCCGCTTCCTGGACGCCGTGGCCAGCAAGGCGTCAGCGGAAACGCAAAGCCATGTGGACCAGGCGCTGCTGACGCTGGAATAGCACGCGCCAGTAGGGTCGGGCCGGTGGCGCACCTACTCGGAGCCGAGGCCGTACACCTCGAATACCCGACCCAGGTGGTGTTCGGGTCGATCACGCTCGGGGTCAACGACGGCGCGCGAATCGGCATCGTCGGGCGCAACGGCGACGGCAAGTCCAGCCTGCTGCGGCTGCTCACCGGCCAGCAACAGCCCGACTCCGGCCGCGTCACCCGGCGCAGCGGGCTGCGGGTCGGCGCGCTGAGCCAGGCCGACACCCTGGACCCCGACCACACCGTGGGGTGGACCCTGGTCGGCGATGCCGCCGAACACCAGTGGGCCGGCGACCCGCGGGTCCGCGACGTGGTCACCGGGCTGGTCTCCGACATCGCTTGGGACGCAACGGTTGCCACGCTCTCCGGCGGGCAGCGCCGGCGGGTGCAGCTGGCCAGGTTGCTGGTGGGCGAATGGGACGTCATCGCGCTCGACGAGCCCACCAACCACCTGGACATCGAGGGGATCACCTGGCTGGCCGGCCACCTGAAGGGGCGCTGGGCGCGCAACACCGGCGGGCTGCTGCTGGTCACCCACGACCGCTGGTTCCTCGACGAGGTCGCCACCACGACGTGGGAGGTGCACGACGGGATCGCCGAGCCGTTCGACGGCGGGTACGCGGCCTACGTGCTGCAGCGCGTCGAGCGGGACCGGATGGCCGCCGTCGCCGAAGCCAAGCGGCAGAACCTGATGCGCAAGGAGCTGGCGTGGCTGCGTCGCGGCGCCCCGGCGCGGACCTCCAAGCCCAAGTTCCGGATCGAGGCCGCCAACCAGCTGATCGCCGACGTGCCGCCGCTGCGTGACACCGTCGAGTTGGCCAAGCTGGCGAGCGCCCGCCTCGGCAAGGACGTGATCGATCTGCTCGACGTGTCGGTCTCTTTTGGCGGCCGCCCGGTGCTGCGCGACGTCGAGTGGCGGATCGCCCCGGGCGAGCGCACCGGCATCGTCGGGGCCAACGGCGCCGGGAAGTCCACGCTGCTGGGGTTGATCGACGGCACGATCGCGCCCGATGCCGGCCGCGTCAAACGCGGCAAGACGGTGCGGCTGGCGGTCCTCGACCAACAGGGCGACGCGCTGGGCGCGGTCGACGACGACCGGATCGCCGACGTGCTGGGCCGGCTGCCCGGCGCCTACCAGGTCGACGGCCGTGAGGTGACCCCGGCCCAGCTGCTTGAGCGGCTCGGCTTCGGACGCGGCCAGCTGTCCGCCCGCGTGGCGGATCTCTCCGGCGGCGAGCGTCGGCGGCTGCAGCTGATGCTCACGTTGCTGTCCGAGCCCAACGTGTTGCTGCTCGACGAGCCGACCAACGACGTGGACACCGACACGCTGGCCGCCATGGAGGATCTGCTCGACTCCTGGGCGGGAACGCTGATCGTCGTCTCGCACGACCGCTATCTGCTGGAGCGGGTCACCGATCAGCAGTACGCGGTGCTCGACGGCCGGTTGCGGCACCTGCCCGGCGGCATCGACGAGTACCTGCGGCTGGCCGAGCGGCGGAAGGACGGGGCGACCACCGAAGAGGCGCGGCCGTCGCGGCCGGCGCAGGCGTCGCAGGCGCAGGCGTCGCGGCCGTCGCAGCCCGCGATGTCGGGCGCCCAGCGCCGCGCCGCGGAGAAAGAGATGGCCTCCCTCGACCGCCAGCTGGTGCGGCTGGCGGACCGGATCAAGGACAAACACCACGAACTCGCTGCGCACGACCAGTCCGACCATGTCGGCATCACCCGGCTCACGCACGAGCTGCGCGCGCTCGAAGACGAGGTTGCCGCGACCGAGAGCCGTTGGCTGGAGCTTTCGGAATTGCTCGAATAGCGGTGAGCGGCTACAGCTTTCGTTATGCGGTGTAGGTGTGCGACCGGGTGGTGTGAACGAATTTCGTTATGCCCCACTGTATTTGATCGCCATCACTGTGCCGGTGGCGCCCGGTGGCCGGGCTAGTTGTTTGTCGGTGGTGGTTGGGGTTGGAAGGGGTCATACCACCACCAGTCGGCGCGTTCCCCGGTAGGACCGGGGCAGGGCGGCACCGCGGGCGGGGGAAGGCTGGGTGGGCGTGCGAGTGATCCCGGGCTCAGTATTTGGCCGGTGTCGTCGGTGACGGTGAGGTCGTGGGCGGTTCCGGTGAGGGTGATGTCGCCGCGGTGGTGTGCCCGGTGGTGATAGGGGCAGACCAGCACCAGGTTGGCCAACTCGGTGGGGCCACCGTCTTCCCAATGCCACAGGTGATGGGCATGCAGACCACGGGTGGCCCCACAACCGGGCACCACACACGCGCGGTCGCGGTGCTCCAGGGCGCGGCGCAGCCGCCGGTTGATCACCCGGGTGGTCCGGCCGGCCCCAATGACCTGCCCGTGGCGTTCGAACCACACTTCACAGGTGGCATCACAGGTCAACAAGCGGCGCTCGGCATCTGAGAGCAGCGGACCCAGGTGCAGAGCCGCAGCGCGCCGTTCGATGTCGAGGTGGGCCACCACGGTGGTGTGCTGCCCATGCGGGCGGCGGGTGGCCTCGGCGTCCCAGCCGGTCTCGACCAGGCGCATAAACGCATCGGCGGTGGTCGGCAATGGGGGCCGCTGGTCTGAAACGCCCTGGCCCTGGTTGTGGTCGTGTTTCCACTCGGCGATCAGCGCCTCGCGATGCGCGGCCACCGCGGCGTCGAACTTCGCCGCGTCGTGGTGGGGAAGTTTGATCCGATAGCAGCTGCCCGCCTCGTCGGTGGTCGTGGTGATCGAACGCTCGGGCCCAGGATCGGGGCGAGGTTCGGGTTGCGGTCGCGGTTCGAGGTTGACCGCGGTGCGCAACTGACTGACCGTCGCGACCGCGGCCAGCTGCGCATAATGCTTATCGGATCCCTGCCCGGCGCGCGCCGCGATCACCCCGACCTGATCGGCCGACAACCGACCCTCCCGCAGACCCTGGGCACAGCGCGGAAACTCGCCCAACCGGCCCGCAATCGCAGCGAGCGTGTGCGCGTTGGCCGACGAGCAGCCCAACTTCCAGGCCACTAACGCCGGCACCGAGCGCGCCCCGGTCACACCCCACAACCCGTCACGATCAATCTCGGCCACGATCTCCACGATGCGCCCATCGATCGCATTGCGCTGACCCGCCAACTCCGCCAACTCCTCGAACAGCACCGCCAGGCGGTCACTCGCAGTGACCACCACGGGCTCAGCGGACGCGATCGACGACATGACCACATCATCACAGCCACCACCGACAACACCGGGCCGCCTACGGAAGCGACCCGCTCAGTGCCAGCGCAGCAGCACCAGTTCGGACCCGAAGCCGGGCCCCGTCGCGATCATCAGCCCGGGGCTTCCGCCGGGCGGTGGTTTGGCGATGGTGTCCCGCAGGATGTGCAGCACCGACGCGGACGACAGGTTCGCGATTTCGCCGAGCGAGCGCCAGGTCAGCTCGTGCGCCTCCGGCGGCAGCTCGAGGCACTTGGCGATGGTGTTGATGACTTTGGGGCCGCCGGGGTGCGTCACCCAGGCGCCGACGTCGTCCTTGGTCAGCTGGTGCGCGGCGAGGAACCGGCTCACGTCGTCGGCCAGGTACCGGTCGATGACCGCGGGCAGTTCCGGCGACATCACCAGCTGAATGCCGGCCGAGCCGACGTTCCAGCCCATGATGTGCAGCGATTCGGGGTACAGGCGGCTGCGCGAATCGAGGATGTCGGGCCCGGCCGAGCTCAGCTGCTCGGCGCGACGGTCGCCGACGGCGACCACCGCGGCGGCGCCATCGCCGAACATCGCGGTCCCGACCAGCCCCGACACCGTCGGCCCGACCGCGGGGAAGGTCAGCGAGCACAGCTCGACCGACACCAGGGCGGCGACGCCGTCGGGGGCGCCGCGCAGGTAGTCGTGCAGTCTGCCGACCCCCGCCGCCCCGCCGGCGCAGCCCAGCCCGAACAGCGGCACGCGGCGCACGTCCGGGCGCAGGCCGAGGCGCCCGACGATCCGGGCGTCGAGCGACGGCACCGCGACGCCGGTGACGGTCGTGGTGACGATCGTGTCGATGTCTTGCGGGACGAGCCCCGCCTCGTCGAGGGCGCCGAGCAGCGCGTCGCAGCCCAGTTCCACGGCTTTGTCGATGAAGACCTCGTTGGCCTCACCGAAGTCGGTCAGCGAGTGGTACCGCTCGAGCGGCAGCACGAAGTGGCGGCTGTTGACCTTGGCGGCGGCGTGCAGACGCCGGACGATCTCTTCGTGTTCCTTCAACGCGGGGAACTCGACGATGTGGTCGGTGATTTCGCGTTGGCTGTAGCGATGCGGCGGCAAAGCGCCGAACACACCCGCGATGACGCTCATGCTCTACTCTCTTGATTGCCAACCAACGTGAACACGATTCCGCGTAATGCCGGAAGTTTATGCGGTTGGCTGTGGTCTTGCAAAAGTTTCTGGTATTCAACACATGTCAGATTGAGTGCGCGTGGTGTACGCGTAATCATGTCCGCCAGCGGGGAATTCGTCATTCGATATCGTCGTCCTCCGCCGCATTGAGCGCCATGGCGATTAAATCGTCGGGGCTCAAAGAATCGATATCGTCACCGCTGAGACCGGATTCATTTGCGTGGCCTTCGGGTGTTGACGGCACACCGGCAAGTAATAAGAGTTTGTCGAGCAATCCCGTTCTGCGAAGTTCACGCACGGGAATCCTCCTCAGCGCGGACCATAGTTTTTCGTCGTCGGATTCCTCGCGGTCGTCGTGGAGTAGTTGCCGGCGAAGATGATCGGCCAGCGCGGCCGGGGTCGGGTAGTCGAAGATCACTGTGCGTGACAACGCCGTCCCGGTATGCGTGGTGAGGCGGTTGCGCAGTTCGACCCCGGTCAGTGAGTCGAACCCGAAGTCGCCGAAGGCGCGGTCGTGGTCGATGGCCTGTCCGTCCGGATGTCCCAGCACGGCCGCCGCGTGCTCGCACACCAACCCGATCAGCACACGCTGCTGTTCGTCGCGCGGCAGGCCGTGCAACCGCTGGGCCAAGTCGGGCGAGCGCGTCACGGTGGCGGGCGCGGCCCCCGATCCCCCCGGCCCGCGCCCGTCACCGAGCCAAAACCTCTCTCGCGCAAAGCCATACGTCGGCAATTCGACCCGCCGCGCGTTCAGCCCGGCGAAGACGCCCGCCCAGTCGAGGTCGAGTCCGCGGGTGAACAGCTGCCCGGCGGCGGCCAGGGTCGATTCCGTCTCGGGGCGGTCCTTGGGCATGGTGGCCAGCGACACCGCCCGCTCGGCGCTCAGCGACTGGTCCACGGCGGCCGTCAGCGCCGCGCCCGGTCCCAGCTCGAGGAAAATCGCGGCGCCGCCCGCCTCGGCGGCGCGCACCCCCTCGAAGAAGCGCACCGGCCGGCGCACGTGTTCCACCCAGTACTGCGCGGACCCGTACTCGGCATCGGCCAGCCGCCCGGTCAGGTTCGAGACCAACTCGACTCGGGGGCGCCGCGGTTCGATGCCGGCCGCCACCGCGGAAAACTCGCCCAGCATGGGCTCCATCAGTGGGGAATGAAAAGCGTGGGAGACCGCCAACCGGTGTACGCGCCGACCGGTTTGCGCCAGCCGATCGGCCAGCGCCGCGACCGGTGTCTGCTCACCGGAGAGCACCACGGACTGCGGGCCGTTGACCGCCGCAATGCTCACCCCACCGCCCATCAACGCGGCCACCTCGGCCTCGCCGGCGCCGACGGCCACCATCACCCCACCGGCCGGCAGCCGTCCCATCAGCCGGCCGCGGGCGGCCACCAGCCGGGCCGCATCGGGCAGCGACAGCGCCCCGGCCACGCATGCCGCGGTGATCTCGCCCACCGAATGTCCCATCACCACATCCGTTGTGACACCGAAGGATTGCCACAGCGCCGCCAGCGCGATCCCCTGCGCGAACAGCGCCGGCTGGGCAAACTCCGTGCTCTGCAACAACTCCGGGTCCTCGCCCCACATCACCTCGCGCACGGGCAGCCGCACATGCCCGTCCATCGCTTCGACGGCCTCGTCGAAAGCGCGGGCGAACACCTCGAAGCGATCGTAGAGTTGGCGCCCCATCCCGAGCCACTGCGAACCCTGGCCGGGAAAGACGAACACCGTCTTGCCCGGTGGCATGCCCCGGCCCACCGACACATTCGAATGTGGCTGCCCCGCCGCGAGCGCCGCCAATCCCGTTGCCAGCTCCCCACGATCGCCACCCACCACGACCGCGCGGTGCTCGAAGGACGCCCGGGTGCTGACCAAAGACCAGGCCACGTCGAGGGGGGTGAGATCCTCCCGCTCGGCCAGGTGGTCCGACAGCCTCCGCGCCTGGTTGGTGAGCGCGCGTTGCGATCGGGCCGAGAGCACCCACGGCACCATGTGGCCTGGGTCCGACTGCGCCGCATCGGGTTGGACGGGAGGCTGTTCCACGACGAGGTGCGCGTTCGTCCCGCCCATGCCGAACGAGGACACCCCGGCCCGCCGCGGGTGGCCCGTCGACGGCCAGGGTACCGCCTCGGTATTGACTTGCAGTCCAAGGCGATTCAGATCCATCTCGGGATCTGGGCCGGCATGGTTGAGGCTCGGCGGAATCGTCGAATGGTGGATCGACAGGACGGCCTTGAGCAGACCCGCCACCCCGGCGGCGCCGCCGGCGTGGCCGATGTTGGTCTTCACCGATCCCACCCGAACCGGATCGTGTGCGCGCACGCCGAAAACCTCACCCAGCGCTTGGGCTTCGATCGCGTCACCCACTTTGGTTCCCGTGCCGTGGGCCTCGACGTAGTCGATGTCCGCCGCGTCGAGGCCGGCGTCGGCGAGCGCGCGGCGGATCACGTCGGCCTCGCCACGCGCCGACGGCACGGTCTGGCCGGCCGCGCTGTGCCCGGCGTTGGCGACGGCGCTGCCGCGAATGACGGCGTGGATGCGATCGCCGTCGTCGAGCGCGGCCGGCAGGGGCTTCAGCAGCACCAGCCCCGCGCCCTCACCGCGCACGTAACCGTCGGCGCGCCGATCGAAAGCGTAGGTGTGGCCGGACACCGACACGGCGCCGAATTCCCGTTCCAGCATGGCGATTTCGTCGGCCAGGTTGAGGTGAACCCCGCCCGCGATGGCCAGCGACGACTGCCCGGTCCGCACGCTTTCGCATCCGAGATGCACCGCCACCAGGGACGAGGACTGGCCGGAGTCGACGGTCATGCTGGGCCCCTGCAGCCCGAAGGCATGCGAGATCCGGTTGGCGATCATCGCCCGGCTGATGCCGGTGAACGTGTGGTGGTCGAGGTTGTCGGCGAGGTCGCGCAGCGTCAGCGCGGCGTAGTCATCCGTCATCACCCCGAGGTACACCGAGACCGGTTCTGTCCGCAGTGTGTCCGGAACGATGAATGCGTTCTCGAACAGCTCCCAGGTCAGTTCGAGGGCCAGCCGTTGCCTCGGGTCCATCGCGCACGCCTCGCGCGGCGACAGGTTGAAGAAGTCGGCATCGAATTGCTGTGCCTCCCCGGAGAATTGGGTGTTCTCTTGCCCGTCGCGGATGAGCCGCCACAAGGCCTCGGGGCCGGCCGCTCCGGGGAACTTGCACGCCAGCCCGATGATCGCTACGTCTGTCGAGGCCAAGGTCAGGGCCCGACTTCGTCGTCGAGGATGGCAAAGAGTTGACTCTCGGTGGCGGTGGCGAGGTCGTCGTCGAACGCGTCCTCAGGCTGATCCGGCAGCGCGGGCGGCGTCGGGCCGGTCGCCGTCGCCAGCAGACCCTCGAGGCGGGCGACGAGCTGCGCTCGGTCGGCGGTGCTCAGCCCGGGCCGGCCCAGCAGTGCCTGCAGTTCCCGCGCGATGTCGTCGAACCGTGCGATGCGATCGGGCTCGGTGGCCGGGGCGGCGACGGATCCGGTGGCCAGTTCGGTTCCGAGGTGTTCGGCCAAGGCGGCCGGAGTGGGGTGATCGAAGATCAGCGTGGGTGAAAGGGTAAGCCCGGTCGCGATTTTGAGCCGGTTTCGCAGTTCGACGGCGGTCAGCGAGTCGAAACCGAGGTCACCGAACGCGTCGTCGGCGTTGACGTCGGCAGTGGTGTGCCCCAGTACCGTGGCCGCGTTACCGCAGACCAGTTCCACCAATTCGGCTTGTCGCTGTTCGGGACTCAGGCCGTCCAGGCGCGCCCGCAGGCCCGTCAGGGACACCATGTCGGTGTGCTCGAGGACCCGCCGGGCGGGGCGGGTGGCCAGCTGGCTCAGCAGCGGCGGCAGCGTGGCGCTGTGGTGCGCCAGCGCGCCCCGGTCGAGGCGGGTGCCCACCACCATGGGCCGGTCGCCGAGCAGCGCGGCGTCCAACAGGTCCAGCGCTTGCCGGGTGGACAACGCGCTCAGCCCGGCCCGGCTCATCCTGGCCCGGTCGGCCTCACCGAGGTGGTGCGTCATCGCCGACGGCTCTTCCCACATCCCCCACGCCACCGACAATCCCGGCAGCCCCCGGGCGTGGCGATGGGCCGCCAGCGCGTCGAGGAAGCTGTTGGCCGCCGCATAGTTGCCTTGACCCGGCGCACCCACGATTCCGGCCATGGACGAAAAGGCCACGAACGCGGCCAGGTCCAGTTCTTTGGTCAGCTCGTGCAGGTGCCACGCGCCGTCGACCTTGGCGCGCAACACCGCGTCGATGCGCGCGGGAGTCAATGACGCGACCATCGCGTCGTCGATCACCCCCGCGGCGTGGAACACCGACCGCAGCGGGTAGTGCGAGGGCACCCGCGCGAGCAGGGCCGCGACCGCGTCCCGGTCGCCGATATCGCAGGCCACCACCGACACCGAGGCGCCCAGGTCGCGCAATTCGCCTGCCAGCTCGGCGATTCCGGCCGCCTGCTCCCCGCCGCGACTGACCAGCATCACGTGGGGCACCCGATGCCGCTCGACGAGGTGGCGGGCCACCGCCGACCCCGCCATGCCGGTGCCGCCGGTGATGAGCGCGGTCCCGCCCGCCAGCCCCGCGGGGCCGTCCGGCATGGTGAGCACGACCTTGCCGATGTGACGGGCCTGGCTGACAAAGCGGTAGGCGTCGGCGGCGCTCCGCGCGTCGAAAGCCTTGACCGGCAACGGCGCCAGGGCCCCACCGGCGAACAGCGTCATCAGTTCGGCCAGCATCTCCGCGATGCGATCCGGGCCGGCCTCCATCAGGTCGAAGGCGCGGTACCCCACCCCGGGGTGGGCGCGCGCGACGACATCCGGATCACGCAGGTCGGTCTTGCCCATCTCGATGAAACGACCACCCCGGCCCAAGAGCCGCAGGGACGCATCGTTGAATTCACCGGCCAGGGAGTTGAGCACCACGTCGAAGCCCCCGGCGCCCACCGCCGCGCGGAACTTGTGCTCGAAATCCAGCGTCCGCGAATCCGCGATGTGGGCGTCGTCGAAACCCATGGCGCGCAGCGTGTCCCATTTGCCGCGACTGGCCGTCGCGAACACCTCCGCGCCCCAATGCCGGGCCAGCTGCACCGCGGCCATGCCGACCCCGCCGGTGGCCGCGTGCACCAGCACCCGTTGGCCCGCCCGCAATCCGGCCAACACCGAGAGCCCGTAGTAGGCGGTCAGGAACACCACCGGCACGCCGGCGGCCTGAGCCATCGACCACCCCCGCGGCACCCGCGTGACCAGCCGCCGATCGACGGTCGCCTCCGAGCCCGCCAGCCCGAAGATCCCCATCACCGCGTCGCCGACGGCCACATCGGTGACGCCGGAACCGACTTCGGTCACGACGCCGGCGCCCTCGGCACCCAACTGCGCGGCACCGGGATACATGCCCAGCGCCACCAGCACGTCCCGGAAATTCACCCCGGCCGCGGCCACCGCCACCCGCACCTGTCCGGCTTCCAGCCCCGCCGGCGGGTACGCCTGGACCGCCAGATCCTCCAGCGTCCCGGCGTCGCCGGCGGCCAGCCGCCACACCGACGGCGGTTCGGGCAGCGACAACAGCGTCCGCTGGCCGGCCGGCTTCAGCCGGACACTGTGGGCGACCCCGTCGCGCACCACCAATTGCGGTTCGCCGCAGCCGATCACCGTCGCGACGTCCAGCGAGCCGTCGGTGTCGACCAATACGATGCGGCCCGGATGCTCGGCCTGCGCCGAGCGCACCAGCCCCCAGACGGCCGCGCCGGCCAGGTCGGAGACGTCGTCAGCGGACAGGGTCACCGCACCACGGGTCTGCACCACCAACGTCCCGGCCGCGTCGCCGGACAGCCAGGACTGCAGGACGCCGAGGGCCTCGTGCGCCGCGGTGTAGACCGCGGTGATCGAAGCGCCGGGGGGCGGCTCCCACACGGTCACGCCCTCGCCAACCCCGTTGCCCGGGAGCGAGATCGGCGACCACACCACGTCGAGGAGCTCGCCGCCCCCGGCGTGGGCCGCCAGCGCCGCCGTCAATTGGTCGGCCGACACGGCGCGCGTCACCAACTCCCGCACCGAGAGCACCGGCAGGCCTGACGCGTCGGCCAAATCGACCGCCACGGCGCCGGTGCCCGCCGGTGCCAGCCGCACCCGGACCCGCGACGCACCGGCGGCGTACAGGCTCACGCCCTGCCAGGAGAACGGCAACACGGTCTCGATCCGCTCGTCGGCCACCCCGAGCGCGTGCAACGCCGCGTCCAGCAGCACCGGGTGGATGCCGAAGCCGCCGGTCGCGACACCGGCGTGCTGCGGGAGTTCGACCTCGGCGAACGTTTCGGCCCCCCGCCGCCATACGGCACGCAACCCCTGAAAGGCCGGGCCGTACCCATAGCCGCGGTCCGCCAGGCCGTCGTACGCGCCGGCCACGTCCACCGCCTCGGCGCCGGCGGGGGGCCACACCGACAGATCCGTCACCGGGGTGGTCGCGCCGTCGCGCAACAAGCCTTCGGCGTGCAAAATCCAATCCGTTTGCGCCGCACGCGAATACACGCAGACGGCCCGCGCTCCGGTGCCGTCGGCCGCCTCCACCACCACCTGCAGCTGCACGACCCCGCCCGCCGGGACCGCCAGCGGTGCCGACAGCGTCAGTTCCTCGATCACCGAGCAGCCGACCTCGTCACCCGCCCGCAGCGCCAGCTCCACGAAGCCCGCCCCGGGGAACAGCACCGTGCCGGCCACGGCGTGGTCGCCCAGCCACGGTTGGGCGGCCGTCGACAGCCGGCCGGTCAACACCACACCGCCGGAATCCGGCCGGTCCACCACCGCCCCCAGCAACGCGTGCTCGGCCTCGGTCAGACCCAGGCTGGCGATGTTCGCCGATCCCACCGAATCGCTCGACAGCCAAAACCGGCGCCGCACAAAGGCATACGTCGGCAACGGGATGCGCCGCGCGCTCAGCCCGGTGAACGCCGCCGACCAGTCCAGGTCCGAACCTGTCGCGAACAGCTGTCCGGCCGCCGACAGCAGCGAGTCGACCTCGGGGCGGCCCTTGGCCATCGACACCACCGAGATCGCGCGGTCGGTCGTGAGGCATTGGTCGACCGCTGCCGCCAACGCCGCCCCGGGGCCGACCTCTAAATACACACCTGCGCCCAGCGATTCGGCCAGCTGCACGCCATCGACGAACCGAACCGGCTTGCGCACATGGTCAACCCAGTACGCGACCGTCCCATAGTCGGGCCCGGCCAGCTGCCCGGTCAGGTTGGACACCAACGCGATCCGCGGCTCGCGGGCCGACACGCCGGCCACCACCGCGGCGAAGTCCCCCATCATGGGTTCCATCAGCGGGGAGTGGAACGCGTGCGAGACCGCCAGCTGCCGCACCCGGGCGCCCCCGGCCGCCAGCCGGTCCGCGACCACCTTCACCGCCGGCTCCGAGCCCGAAAGCACCAGCGATCGCGGGCCGTTGACCGCCGCGATGCCGACGTCACCGGTCAGCAGCGGCGCCACGTCGGCCTCGGTCGCGGTCACGGCCATCATCACCCCACCGGGCGGCAATTGCGCCATCAACCGGCCCCGGGCCGCCACCAGTCGCGCCGCGTCGGACAGCGAGAGCGCCCCCGCGACGCAGGCAGCGGCGATCTCCCCCACGGAGTGGCCGATCACCACATCCGGTGTGACGCCCAGGGATTCCCACAGCGCGGCCACCGCGATCTCCAGCGCGAACAGCGCCGGCTGGGCGAATTCGGTGCTCTGCAACAACTCCGAGTCGGAGCCCCACATCACCTCGCGCAACGGCAGCCGGCAGTGGGCGTCCACCGCGGTCACCGCCTCGTCAAAAGCCCGGGCGAATACGGGAAAGCGTTCGTACAAGGGCGCACCCATGCCCAGCCACTGCGAACCCTGACCGGGAAACACGAACACGCGCTTGCCCGCCGCGCGGGTGCGCCCGGTGATCGCGCCCGGGACCGGCACCCCCGCGGCCAACCCCGCCAGGCCGGCCGTCAGGCCCGCGCGGTCGGCGCCGATCAGCACCGCGCGGTGCTCGAATGCCGCCCGGGTGGTCGCCAACGACCAGCCGACGTCCACCGCGGGCACATCCGGTGTGGCGGCCAGGTGGTCCAGCAGGCGTTGGGCCTGACCGGCCAGCGCGTCGGTCGAGCGCGCCGAGACCACCCACGGGACAACGGGATTCGAGTCGTCGCGCGCCGCGGGCACGTCGTTGGGTTCGGCGGGGGCCTGCTCGACGATCACGTGGGCGTTGGTGCCGCTGATCCCGAAGGAGGAGACGCCCGCCCGCCGCGGCCCGCCGTGATCCGGCCAGGGTCGCGGCTCGGTCAGCAGCGACACCGCCCCGGCCGACCAATCCACATGGGGCGACGGGACATCCACGTGCAGCGTCCTGGGCAACACACCGTGCCGCATCGCCTGCACCATCTTGATCACCCCGGCCACGCCCGCCGCGGCCGAGGTGTGGCCGATGTTGGATTTGATCGATCCCAGCCACAGCGGGCGCTCCGCCGGGCGGTCCTGCCCGTACGTCGCGAGCAGCGCCTGCGCCTCGATGGGGTCCCCGAGCACGGTCCCGGTCCCGTGGCCCTCCACGGCATCCACGTCCGCCGCCGTCAATCCGGCGTTGGCCAACGCCGCCCGGATGACCCGCTGCTGCGACGGGCCGTTGGGTGCGGTCAAGCCGTTGGACGCGCCGTCCTGGTTCACCGCGGTCCCCCGCAGCAGCGCCAGGACCGGGTGTCCCAGGCGCCGCGCGTCGGCCAGCCGCTCCAGCACCAGCACACCGGCGCCCTCCGACCACGAAGTCCCGTCCGCCGCACCGGCGTACACCTTGCAGCGACCGTCGGGCGCCAGCGCCCGCTGCCGGCTGAATTCGACGAACGCCGCCGGGGTGGCCATGACGGTCACTCCCCCGGCCAGCGCCAGGTCGCATTCCCCGGACCGCAACGACTGCGCGGCCAGGTGCATGGAGACCAACGAGGACGAGCACGCGGTGTCCACCGAGACCGCCGGGCCCTCCAGCCCCAACACGTACGACACCCGGCCCGAGGTGACGCTCAGGGTCGAGCCCGTGAGCCCGTAACCCTCCAGCTCGCCTTTCACCTCGCCGCCATACCCGGCGTGAATGACGCCCGCGAAGACTCCGGTCGCCGTGCCGCGCAGCGCGAAGGGGTCAATTCCCGCGCGCTCCAACGCCTCCCAGCAGATCTCCAGCATCATCCGCTGCTGGGGGTCCATGGCCAGCGCCTCGCTGGGCCCGATGCCGAAGAACCCGGCGTCGAAGTCCCCCGCGTCCTGCAGGAAGCTGCCGTGGCGGGTGTACATCTTGCCTTTCGCGTCCGGGTCCGGGTCGTAGAGGCCCTCGACGTCCCAGCCGCGATCGAGGGGGAAGTCCGACACCGTGTCCCGCCCGTCGGCGACCAGCTCCCAGAGGGCTTCCGGGGTGTCCACGCCGCCGGCGTAGCGGCAGGCCATGCCCACCACCGCGACCGGTTCGGACAGTTGGCCTTCCAGCTCGGCGACGCGCCGCCGGGTCCGCCTGAGATCCGCCGTGAGGCGCTTCAGGTAGTCGACGTGCTGCGCGGTGCCGGACGTCGCCGCTCCTGGCGGGGTATCAGCGGCCGAGTTCTTCATCGAGGATCGCAAAGAGTTGGCTTTCGGTGGCGGCATCGAGGTCATCGTCGAGGTGTTCGGAGTCGGCCGGATCGGCGGGCGCAATGGCGCCGAGCAGGGTGTGGATGCGCGCCCGCAGCACCGAGCGGTCGTCGGCATTCCAGTCGGGCGCGCCCAGCAGCGCCTGCAGTTCGCGGGTGATGTCGTTGACCCGGGCCATCAGGTTCGGCTGGACGTCGGTGTCGGCCCCCGCCAGCTGTGTGTCCAGGTGCCCGGCCAGCACGGTCGGCGTGGGGTAGTCGAAGATGAGAGTCGGCGAAAGGGTAAGGCCCGTCGCGTTTTTGAGCCGGTTGCGCAGCTCGACCGCGGTCAGCGAATCGAAGCCGAGCTCCTGGAACGCGCGGCCGACGTTGATGTCGGCCGGGTTCGGCACGCCCAGCACCATCGCGGCGTTGCCGCGAACCAGGTCGATCAATTCGCGCTGCCGGGCCTCGGGACTCAGGCCGTTCAGGCGTGCGCTCAGACCCGTGCTCGACGCGGCGGCGCCGGTGTCGTCGACCACGCGCCGGGCCGGGCCGGCGGCGAGTTCGCGCAGCAACGGCGGCAGCGCGGCGACGTTGTCCGACAGGGCGGCCCGGTCCACGGCGGCGGCCACCAGCACCGGACGGTCGACCAGCATGGCGGCGTCGAACGCCGCCAAGGCCTGCCCCGTCGACAGCGGCGCGAGACCGATCCTGCTCATCCGGGCCTTGTCCCGGTCGCCGAGGTGCGCCGTCATCGCCGAGGCCTGTTCCCACAGGCCCCAGGCCAGCGACAGGCCCGCGAGGCCGTGGGCGCGCCGGTAGGCGGCCAGCCCGTCGAGGAAGCTGTTGGCCGCCGCGTAGTTGGCCTGTCCCGGGGTCCCCACGATCCCGGCCATCGACGAAAACACCACGAACGCCGACAAATCCAGATCGCGGGTGAGCTGGTGCAGGTTCCAGGCGCCGTCGACCTTGGCCCGCAGCACCGCGTCCACCCGGTCCGGGGTCAGCGACGAGATCAACCCGTCATCGAGGATCCCGGCGGCATGAACGACGCCGCGCAGCGGATAGTGCGCCGGTATCCGGGAAAGCATCGCCCCCACCGCGTCGGGATCGGCGACATCGCAGGCCTCCACCGACACGTCGGCGCCAGCCCGCCGCAGCCCGTCCACCAGTTCCGCGACACCGGGCGCCTCCGCGCCGGCCCGGCTGACCAGCACCACGTGGGCCACCCCGTAGCGGTCGACAAGGTGGCGGGCCAGCGCCGAACCGGCCATCCCGGTGCCGCCGGTGATCACCACGCTGCCCCCGGCCAGCCCGCCGCCACAGCCGCTGAGCACCTCGCCGGGCCCCGACGGCACGGTGAGCGCGACCTTGCCGATGTGGCGGGCCTGGCTGACGTACCGGTAGGCCGCCGCGGCGCAGCGGACGTCGAATGTCTTCTGCGGCAACGGTGTCAAGACGCCGCCGGTCAACAATCCGACGATCTCGGCCAGCATGGCCGCCGTCCGGTCCGGGCCGGCCTCCAACAGGTCGAAGGCCCGGTACTGAGCGCCCCCATACTGTTCGGCGACGACGCGCGGGTCGCGGACGTCGGTCTTGCCCATCTCGATGAATCGCCCACCGGGCGCCAACAGCCGCAGCGAGGCGTCGGTGAAATCGCCGGCCAGCGAATTGAGCACGACGTCGAAGCCGCGGTCACCCGCCACCGCGCGGAACTTCTCCTCGAACTCGAGCGTGCGGGAATCCCCGATGTGGTCGTCGTCGAATCCCATCGCGCGCAAGGTATCCCACTTACCGCGGCTTGCGGTGACGAACACCTCCGCACCCCAGTGCCGCGCCAGTTGCACCGCGGCCATGCCCACTCCCCCGGTGGCGGTGTGCACCAACACGCGCTCCCCGCAGCGCAGCCCCGCCAGCACCGACAACCCGTACAGCGCGGTGAGGAACACCACCGGCACGCCGGCGGCGGCGACCAGCGACAGCCCTGGCGGCACCGGTGTCACCAAGCGCTGATCGACCATCGCCTCGGAGCCGACGACCCCCACCAACCCCATCACCCGATCACCGACGGTCAGCCCGGTCACGTCGGGGGCGACCTCGACGACCACACCGGCGCCCTCGGCCCCCAGCTGGCCGCCGCCGGGATACATCCCCAGCGCCACCAGCACATCGCGGAAGTTGACCCCGACCGCGGCCACCGCCACCCGCACCTGCCCGGCGGTCAATTCGGTTCGCGGGCAAGGGCTTACGACTAGGTCCTCCAGGGTGCCCTCGCCGCCGGCGTCCAACCGCCAGCCGCCGGCCGGCAGGCCGATCGCGGAGTCCGCCCGCACCGGCCGCAGCCGGGCCGCGTAGGCTACGCCCCGGCGGACCACCACTTGCGGCTCACCGCAACCGATTACCGCGTGGGCATCCAGCGACCCGTCAGAGTCGATCAGCACCATGCGGCCGGGGTGCTCGGCCTGCGCCGAGCGCACCAGGCCCCACACCGCGGCGCCGGAAAGGTCCGAAACGTCTTCGCCGGCAAGCGCGACCGCGCCGCGGGTCCGCACGGCCAGCACCCCGTCGCCGTCGGCGCGCAACCACGATTGCAGCACCCCCAAGACCTCGGCGGCCGCCGCGTGCACCGACTTCACCACGTCGCCGCCGTGATCGGCCAGCTCCCACACCGTGGCCTTTGCGCCGTCGTCCTCGCCGCCCAGCGTGATCGGTGACCAGGTGACGTCGAGCACTCCCTGGGCGAGCGGGCGCTGCGTGGGTGCCGCCGCGGTCGCCAATTGCTCGGCGGAGACCGGGCGCATGGCCAACGCGCCCACCGACAGCACCGGCAGCCCCGCTCCGTCCGCCAATTCCACCGAGACCGCCCCGGCGCCGGCCGGCGCGATCCGTACCCGCGCCCGCGCCGCACCCGACGCGTGCAACGACACGCCCTGCCAGGAGAACGGCAACACGGTCATGTCCTGCTCCCCGGCGACCCCGATCGCGTGCAGCGCGGCGTCCAACAGCACGGGATGGATTCCGAAGCCGCCGTCGGCCGCGGCGTGGTCGGGCACGGCGACCTCGGCGAAGAGCTCGTCCCCGCGCTGCCACATCGCCCGCAATCCCTGGAATGCGCGGCCGTATTCGTAGCCGCGCCGGGCGAGCGCGGCGTAGGCTCCCGAGACCTCGACCGCGGTCGCCCCGACGGGCGGCCACACCGAGAGGTCCGCGGCCGGCGTCACCGCCCCCGGCCGCAACAGTCCCTCGGCGTGCAACACCCACTCCGAACCCGGCTGCGCGGCATCCGAATACACCGACAGCCGACGCCGACCCGACTCGTCGGCCGCCCCGACCGCGAGTTGCACCTGCACACCGTCGCCGGCGGGCAGCACCAACGGCGCCGACAGCGTCAGCTCGTCGAGCACGCCGCAGCCGACCTCGTCACCCGCGCGGATGGCCAGCTCGACGAATCCCGCACCGGGGAACAAGACGGTCTGGCCCACCGCGTGATCGGCCAACCAGGGGTGGGCGGCCGTCGACACCCGGCCCGTGAGCGCCACACCGCCGGAGTCGGGCCGGGGCACCACCGCGCCGAGCAGCCCGTGCTCGGCACCGCTAACCCCCAGGGTGGCGGCGTCAGACGAGCCCGTCGATCCGCCCGGAAGCCAAAAGTGTTGCCGCGCAAACCCGTACGTGGGCAGGTCGACACGCCGGCCGCCCAGTCCGTCGAACGCGGCGGGCCAGTCCACACCCACGCCCGCCACGAACGCCTGCCCGGCCGAGAGCCAGAAGCGGTCCGGGCCGCCGTCGTCGCGGCCCAACGACGGGATGACGCAGCCCTGTTCGTCGTCGGGCATGGTCTCTTCGATGGCGGCCATCAGCACGGGGTGCGGGCTGGATTCGATGAACGCCCGATAGCCCGCGTCGCAGGCGCAGCGGACCGCCCGCTCGAACTGCACCGTCTGCCGGATGCTGCGGAACCAGTAGTCGGCGTCCAGTCCCGCGGTGTCCATGAGCTCACCGGTCACGGTGGAGAAGAACGCGACCGAGGACGACCGCGGTGCAATGCCGTCCAGCGCCGCGGCGAGGGGCTCGCGGATCGCGTCCACCGCGGCGGAATGCGAGGCGTAGTCGACGTCGATGCGGCGGGCGCGGATGTTGTCGGCTTCGCACCGCCGCATCAATTCGGTCAACGCGTCCACCTCGCCGGAGACCACCACCGCCGAAACACCGTTGATCGTGGCGATATTCAATCGCTCACCCCACGGCGCGATCAGCTGATCGGCGCGCGGCAGGGCGCAGGCCAGCGAGACCATGCCGCCCCGGCCCGACAGCCCCACCAGCAGCCTGCTGCGCAGCGCCACCACCAGGGCGGCGTCTTCCAGCGACAGCGCCCCCGCCACGCAGGCCGCAGCGATTTCGCCCTGGGAATGACCGATCACCGCATCGGGCACCACGCCCACCGAACGCCACAACTCCGCGAGCGACACCATGACCGCCCACAGCGCCGGCTGCACCACGTCCACCCGGTCCAGTCCGGGCGCGCCCGGCGCGCCGCGGATGACGTCGATCAGCGACCAGTCGACGTGATCGGCGAGCGCCCCCGCGCACCGGTGCAGCTGCTCGGCGAATACCGTTGAACTGTCCAGCAATTGGGCGCCCATGCCGGCCCATTGCGAGCCCTGGCCGGGGAACACGAACACCGTCTTGCCGGGCGACTGCGCCCGGCCCACCGCGACGCCGGCCCCCTGCTCGCCGGCCGCCAACTCGGCCAGCCCCCGCAGCAGCTGCGCGCCGGTGGCACCCACGACCACCGCGCGGTGCTCGAAGCGCGACCGCGTCGCGACCAGCGACCAGCCCACGTCGACCACCCGCAGCGCGGGATGGGCCTTCACGTGCGCCAGCAGCCGCGCCGCCTGGTTCGACAGCGCCTCGGCCGACCGGGCCGAGAGGACCCACGGCACCACCACGTCATCGCCTGGGGGCGAGTCGCTTTCGGGCTCCGGCGCATACTGCTCGACGATGACGTGCGCGTTGGTGCCGCTGATGCCGAACGACGAGACGCCCGCGCGGCGCGGCCGGTCGGGCGTGGACCACGGCCGCGATTCGGTCAGCAGCGACACCGCGCCGGCCGACCAATCCACGTGCGGCGTCGGCTCATCCACGTGCAGCGTCTTGGGCATCACGCCGTGGCGGACCGCCTGCACCATCTTGATCACTCCGCCCGCGCCCGCCGCGGCCGACGTGTGACCCATGTTCGATTTGATCGACCCCAGCCACAGCGGCCGGTCCACGGGCCGGTCCTGCCCGTAGGTCGCCAGAAGCGCTTGCGCCTCAATCGGATCCCCGAGCGTGGTGCCGGTCCCATGGCCCTCCACCAGGTCCACGTCCGCGGCGCCCAGCCGCGCGTTGGCCAGCGCCGCCCGGATCACCCGTTGCTGCGAGGGCCCGTTGGGCGTCGCCAGCCCGTTGGACGCGCCGTCCTGGTTCACCGCGGACCCGCGTATCACGGCCAGCACCGGATGCCCGAGCCGGCGCGCGTCGGCCAGCCGCTCCAGCACGAGCACGCCGACGCCCTCGGAAAACCCGGTGCCGTCGGCCGCGCCCGCGTAGGCCTTGCAGCGTCCGTCGGCGGCCAGCGCCCGCTGGCGACTGAATTCGATGAACATCGCCGGCGTGGCCATCACCGTCACGCCGCCGGCCAGCGCCAGATCGCATTCACCGGAACGCAACGACTGCGCCGCCAGATGGAGGGCCACCAGCGACGACGAACACGCCGTGTCGACGGAGACCGCCGGGCCCTCGAGCCCCAACGAGTACGCCACCCGCCCGGATGCCACACTCAGCGTCGAGCCGCGCAGGCCGTATCGCTCCAAGTGTCCCGGCACCCGGCCCTGTCCCCCGTAGGAGCCGTGAAAGATCCCGGCGAACACGCCGGTCGACGAACCGCGCAGGGTGACGGGATCGATTCCGGCGCGCTCCAACGCCTCCCACGACACCTCGAGCAACAGGCGTTGCTGCGGGTCCATCGCCAGCGCCTCGCTCGGCGCGATCCCGAAGAAGGCGGCGTCGAAATCCCCGACGTCCGAGAGGAACCCGCCGCAGCGCGCGTAGGACTTTCCGACCGCGTCCGGATCCGCATCGAAGAGCCCGGCCAGGCTCCAGCCGCGGTCCGACGGGAACTCCGAGACGACGTCGCGGCCCTCAACCACCATCTCCCACAACGCCTCTGGCGAGTCCACCCCACCGGGATAGCGGCATCCCATGCCCACCACCGCCACCGGTTCGGTGGTGGCGGCGAGGTATTGGCGGTTCTCGCGCTTGAGCCGCTCGTTTTCCTTCAGCGATTGGCGAAGGGCCCGGACGAGCTCTTCGGTGTTGCCGTTCATCGAACGCGGCCTTTCGTGTCACTCACAGCGCCGGCTCCCCCAAAGGGCCGTCGGTCGACCCACCGCCACAACCTCCCCGCCGCCCCAAGAGGGCGCCTCAGGGCAGGAACGGAGGTACACGAGCGACCATCAGTGCCAACGCAACAACACCAATTCGGAACAGAATCCCGGCCCCATCGCGAGCATCAGGCCGGGACTTCCGCTCGGCGGCGGCTTGGCGAGGGTGTCGCGCAGCACGTGCAACACCGACGCCGACGAAAGATTGCCGATCTCGCCGAGCGAACGCCAGGTGAGTTCGAGGGCCTCCGGCGGCAGGCTGAGCGCCGCGTTGATCGCCTCGATGACCTTGGGTCCACCGGGGTGGCTGACGAACGCGCCGACGTCGGTCGGGGTCAGGCCATGGGCCCCGAGAAACTGGGTGACGTCGTCCTCGATGTATTGCTCCACGACGGCCGCGACGTCCTTCGACAGCACGAGCTCGAATCCGCCCGAACGCACGTCGAAGCCCATGGTGCGCAGCGAATCGGGATACAGATGGCTGCGCGAATCCAGGACGCTGGGCCCGGCGGCGGCGAGCTGTTCGGCGCGCCGGTCGCCCACGGCCACCACCGCCGCGGCGCCGTCGGCGAACAGGGCGCTGCCGACCATCCCCGCCAGCGACGGCTTGTATCCGGGGTAGGTCAGCGAGCACAGCTCGACCGAGACCAGGGCGGCGACGGCGTCGGGCGCGCCACGCAGGTAGTCGTTCGCTCGGGCGACACCGGCCGCGCCGGCCACGCAGCCGAGGCCGAACAGCGGCACGCGGCGCACATCGTCGCGCAGGCCGAGCCGCGCGGCGATCCGGGCGTCCACCGACGGCACCGTCAGCCCCGTGACGGTCGTCGTGATCAGCACGTCGACGTCCTGCGCCCGCAGTCCCGCCTCGTCGAGCGCGCCGGACAGCGCCTCGCAGCCGAGGTTCACGGCGTGCTCGGTGAAGATCCGGTTGGCCATGCCGAAGTCGGTCAGCGTGGGGTATTGCTCGAGCGGCAGCACCAGGTGGCGGCTGTCGACTTTGGCGCTGGCGTGCAGCTGCCGGACGATGTCTTCGTAGTCCGCGAACTCGGGGATGCTGACGAAGAAGTCGGTGAGCTCGCGCTGCGAATAACGGTGCGGCGGTAGCGCACCGAAGACGCCGGCGACGACGCTCATTGGTTTCCCACCCCTTGGTCACGGGGATCCGGCCCGAAACGTTCATCCGGATCGCTTTGAGCCCGCAGTCTAGTCGGCGCGACAGCGCGGGGCACGGAAACCGACGTCATCTCAACGGCTCCCGCGCGCCCGGTCCTCGAGCCGCTCTTTGAGCCTTCCGGCGCTGGCCAGGACGTTTTCGATCTGCTCGGCGACCCGGACCGGCGCGGTGCCGCCCCACGCGTCGCGCGACGCCACCGAGCCCTCGATCGTCAAGACCTCGCGAACCTGCGGTGTCAGGTCGCCGCTGATGGCGGCCAGCTCGTCGTCGGTGAGCTCGTCGAGCCCGACGCCGCGCTGCTCGGCGGCGCGCACGGCCGCACCGGCGGCCTCGTGCGCGGAGCGGAACGGCACCCCCTGGCGCACCAGCCATTCGGCGATGTCGGTCGCCAGCGTGTAGCCGGCCGGCGCGAGGGCGGCCATCCGGTCGACGTCGAACGTCAGGCTTCCCACCAGCCCCGCCATCGCGGGCAGCACCAGCTCCAGCTGGGCCACCGAATCGAACACCGGTTCCTTGTCTTCCTGCAGGTCACGGTTGTAGGCGAGCGGCTGGGCCTTCAGCGTGGCCAGCAGGCCGGCCAGGTTTCCGATCAGCCGACCCGACTTGCCGCGGGCCAGCTCGGCGATGTCCGGGTTCTTCTTCTGCGGCATGATCGAGCTGCCGGTGGACCACGAGTCGTGCAGGGTGACGTAGCCGAATTCGGTCGAGCTCCACAGGATGACGTCCTCGGCCAGCCGGGACAGGTCGACGCCGATCATGGCGAAGACGAACGCCGCCTCCGCGGCGAAATCTCGGGACGCGGTGGCGTCGATGGAGTTGTCGGCGGGGGCCGCGAAGCCGAGCTCAGCGGCGATCGCGCCGGGGTCCAGGCCCAGCGACGACCCGGCCAGCGCCCCGGATCCGTACGGGGAGATCGCGGCCCGCTTGTCGAAGTCGGCGAGGCGGTCGACGTCGCGCAGCAGCGGGTGGGCGTGCGCGAGCAGGTGGTGGGCTAGCAGCACCGGCTGGGCGGACTGCAGGTGGGTTTTGCCGGGCATGATGGCGTCGGGGTGGGCGGCGGCCTGGGCGGCCAGCGCGCCGACGACGTCCAGCGCCCCGGCGGCGACGCGGCGCACCGCGTCGCGCAGCCACATCCGGAACAGGGTGGCCACCTGGTCGTTGCGGGACCGGCCAGCCCGCAACCGCCCGCCCAGCTCCGGTCCGACGCGGTCGATCAGCCCGCGTTCCAGCGCCGCGTGCACGTCCTCGTCGGTGACCAACGGCGAAAAGCTGCCGTCGGCGACGTCGGAGGCGAGCTGGTCCAGGCCGGCCAGCAGCCCGTCGCGCTGCTCTTCGGTCAGCAGCCCGGCCCGGAACAGGATCACCGTGTGCGCCCGCGAGGCGACGATGTCGTAGGGAGCCAGCACCCAGTCGAAATGGGTGGACTTGCTCAGCGCGGCCAGCGCGTCCGACGGGCCGTCGGCGAACCGCCCGCCCCACAGCGACCCCTCGCGCGTGCTCACGCTTGGGCCGGCCCCGTCACCGTCTGGTCCCGGCGGGACGCGATCTTCGACGACAGGCCGTGCACGTAGACGAAACCCTTCGCGGCCGACTGGTCGAAGCTGTCGCCCTCGTCGTAGGTGGCCAGGTTGAAGTCGTACAGCGATTCGGCGCTGCGCCGCCCGTTGACCGCGATGTGGCCGCCGTGCAACACCATTCGCACCTCGCCCGTCACGTGCTCCTGGGTCTTGGCGACGAAGCTCTCCAGCGCCTCCTTGAGCGGGGAGTACCACAGCCCGTCGTACACCAGCTCGGCCCAACGCTGATCGGTGTGCCGCTTGAACCGGCCCAGCTCGCGCTCGAGCGTGACGTGTTCGAGCTCGGTGTGCGCGGTGATGAGCACCATGGCGCCGGGCGCCTCGTAGATCTCGCGGCTCTTGATGCCCACCAGCCGGTCCTCGACGACGTCGAGGCGGCCGACGCCCTGCGCGCCGGCGCGGGTGTTGAGCTCCTCGATGGCGCCCAGCACCGAGACCCGCTTGCCGTCGATCGTCACCGGCACGCCGCGCTCGAACCCGACGATCACCTCGTCGGGGGTGCTCCAGTTCAGCGTGGGGTCTTCGGTGTAGGCGTAGACGTCCTTGGTGGGCGCGTTCCAAAGGTGTTCCAGGAAGCCGGTTTCCACCGCGCGGCCCCACACGTTCTGGTCGATCGAGAACGGCGAGCGTTTGGTCACGTTGATCGGGATGGCGTTCTCCTCGGCGAACGCGATCGCCTTCTCGCGCGTCCAGGCGTAGTCACGGACCGGCGCCAGCACCTCGAGATCGGGTGCCAGCGAACCGAATCCGACCTCGAACCGGACCTGGTCGTTGCCCTTGCCGGTGCAGCCGTGCGCGACGATGCTGCCGCCGTGCTCGCGCGCCGCCGCCACCAGGTGCTTGACGATCAACGGCCGGCTGATCGCCGACACCAGCGGGTAGCGATCCATATAGAGGGCGTTGGACAGGATGGTGGGAAGGCAGTAACCCTCGGCGAATTCGTCGCGGGCGTCGACGACGACGGCCTCCACCGCCCCGCAGTCCAGGGCCCGCTGGCGGATGACCTCCATGTCTTCGCCGCCCTGGCCGAGGTCGATCGCCACCGCTACGACCTCACGGCCGGTCTCCTTGCCGATCCAGCTGATGGCCACCGAGGTGTCCAGACCGCCGGAATACGCCAGGATGACGCGTTCTGACATGAACCAATCTCCTTAGGTTGAAATCGCTTACGTGAGTTTTTCCAATGTGGTGGCCAGTTCGGCGCCGGTCATCGGCTCTCGGGCGGCCACGAAGACGGTGTCATCGCCGGCGATGGTGCCGACGACGTACGGTAGCGCCGCGCGATCGATCGCGCTGGCCAAATAGTTGGCACCGCCGGGCGGGGTGCGCAGCACCGCGAGGTTTGCGCTGGAGTCGGCCGACACCAACAGCTCGCCGAGCAACCGGGACAGCCGGGCGGTGCCGCCCGACACGCCGCGCACCGGGCTGCCGTCCTCGGGAACGATGTAGACGCCGACCCCGCCGTCGGCGCCGCGCAGCTTCACCGCGCCCAGCTCCTCCAGGTCGCGCGACAGGGTGGCCTGGGTGACCTCGATGCCCTCGCCGGCCAGCCGGGCCGCCAGTTCGCTTTGGCTGCTGATCGACGCCGACGACAGGATCGCCACGATGCGGTCCTGCCGCCCGGCCCGGGTGGTTTCGGGCGTGGCCTTGCTACGGGTCATTGCGCCGCTCCTCCTCATCGCTGCGCTCTGCATCGTCGCCGGCGCGCGGGTCATGACCGCCGCTCCAAAAGCCATGTCAGCAGCGCCTTTTGGGCGTGCAACCGGTTCTCGGCCTCGTCGAAGACCACGCTGGCCGGGCCGTCCATCACCTCGTCGGTGATCTCGTCGCCGCGATGAGCCGGAAGGCAATGCAGCACAATGGCTTCCGGGTCGGCCAGCGATAGCAGGTCGGCATTGATCTGATACGGCCGGAACGGTTTGACCCGGTCCAGGCCGTCGCCCTCCTGCCCCATCGACGTCCACGTGTCGGTGACCAGGACGTCGGCGCCGCGAGCGGCCGCCCCGGCGTCGGCGGTGACGGTGACCGAGGCGCCGGTGTCCTCGGCGCGCCGCCGGGCCGCGGCCACGAACGCCGGATCGGGGGCGAAGCCGTCCGGGGCGGCGATCGTGACGTGGATGCCGGCGGTGACCCCGCCGAGCATCAACGAGTGCGCCATGTTGTTGGCGCCGTCGCCGAGGTAGGTCATCCGCAGGCCACGCAGCGCTCCCTTGCGTTCGGCGATGGTCTGCAGGTCGGCGAGCACCTGGCAGGGGTGGAACTCGTCGGACAGCGCGTTGACCACCGGCACCGTCGCGGCCCCGGCCATCGCCTCGAGTCGCTCCTGCCCGAACGTGCGCCAGACGATGGCCTCGACGTAGCGGGACAGCACCCGCGCGGTGTCCTCCAGGGTCTCGTCGCGGCCCAGCTGGGTGCTGCGGGCGTCGACGACGACGGCGTGCCCGCCGAGCTGGGCGATGCCCACTTCGAACGAGAACCGGGTGCGGGTGGAGTTCTTGTCGAACAGGACCGCGACCCCGCGCGGGCCCTCCAAGGGACGCGCGCAGAACGGGTCCTTCTTCAGCTCGGCGGCCAGCTGCAGCACTTCGGACTGCTCGGCGGGCGACAGGTCGTCGTCGCGCAGAAAATGCCTAACCACGTGCGGCCCCCTCGAGGATGCCCGGCAGCGCGGCGATGAACCCGTCGAGCTGGCCTTCGGTGATGATCAGCGGCGGGGCCAGCCGGATGACGTCGGGCGCGGCGGCGTTCACCAGGAACCCGGCCTCGCGCGCGGCCGCCTCGGCGTCCTTGGCCCGCGCCGCGGTGAGCACCACCCCGCACAGCAGTCCGCGCCCGCGCACGTGGTCGACGAGCGGGTGACCGAGCCCCTCGATGCCGTGCCGCAACGACTTGCCCACCACCTCGGCGTGGCGGACCAGGTTGTCGGACGCCAGCACCCGCAGCACCGCCAACGCCGCCGCGGTGCAGACCGGATTGCCGCCGAAGGTGCTGCCGTGCAGACCGGGCGTCATCAGCTCGGCGGCGCGCCCGACGGCCAGGCACGCCCCGATGGGCAGGCCGCCGCCGAGCCCCTTGGCCAGCGTGACCACGTCGGGGGTGATGCCGTCATGCTGGTGGGCGAAAAACGTTCCGGTGCGGCCCATCCCGGTCTGCACCTCGTCGAGCACCAGCAGGGCGCCGTGCCGCGCGGTGACATCGCGCGCGGCGGCCAGGTATCCCTCGGGCGGGACGACGACGCCGCTCTCCCCCATGATCGGCTCCAGAAACACCGCCGCGGTGTCGTCGTCGACCGCCGCGGCCAGCGCCGCGGCGTCGCCGTACGGCACGTAGGTGACGTCGCCGGGCAGCGGGGCGAACGGCGCCCGCTTGCTCGGCTGGCCGGTCAGCGCCAGCGATCCCATCGTCCGGCCGTGGAAAGCCTCTTGCGCGGCAACCAGTTTCGTGCGGCCCGTGAGCCGGGACATTTTGAAGGCCACCTCGTTGGCCTCGGTGCCGGAGTTGCAGAAGAATACCCGCGGCGGAGTTTCCTCGGGCGCGCCCAGCAGGGCCACCAGTTCCTCGGCCAGAGCGATGCCGGGTTCGGTCGCGTACAGGTTGGACGTGTGGCCCAGCGTCGCCATCTGCCGGGTGACGGCCTCGGTGATCGCGGGGTGGCGGTGGCCCAGGATGTTGACCGCGATGCCGCCGAGCAGGTCGAGGTAGCTCTTGCCGTCGACGTCGGTGACCACGGCCCCGTCGCCACTGGCCAGGGCCATCGCGGGGGTGCCGTAGTTGTTCATCATCACGGCTTCCCACCGCCGCTTCAGGGCGTCGGTATTACTCATGCCGGTACCACCTTGGTTCCCGTGCCCGCGTCGGTGAAAAGCTCCACCAGCACACAATGTTCGACCCGGCCGTCGATGACGTGCGCGCTCGGCACGCCCGCGGTCACGGCCCGCAGACACGCCTCGACCTTGGGAATCATGCCCGCCTCCAGCGTGGGTAGCAGTTGCGACAGTGTGGCCGTGTCGATTTCGCTGACCAGCGAATCGCGGTCGGGCCAACTCGTGTACAGGCCTTCGACGTCGGTGAGCATCAACAGCTTCTCGGCGTGCAGCGCGTCGGCCAGGGCCGCCGCGGCGGTGTCGGCGTTGATGTTGTGCACCACACCTTCGGCGTCCGGCGCCAGCGTCGACACCACCGGAATGCGCCGTGCGGCAATAAGATCCAGCACCGCGGCGGTATTGACCCGCTCGACGTCGCCCACCAGGCCGATGTCGGTGGCCACGCCGTCGACGGTGACGCTGCGCCGCACGGCGGTGAACAGCTGGGCGTCCTCGCCGGTGATGCCGACCGCGTACGGCCCGTGCGCGTTGATCAAGTTGACGAGCTCGCGGCCGACCTGGCCGAACAACACCATCCGCGCCACGTCGAGCACTTCCGGTGTGGTGACCCGGAATCCGCCCTTGAAGTCACCCTGGATGCCGAGCCGGCGCAGCATCGCGCTGATCTGCGGGCCGCCGCCGTGCACGACGACGGGGTGCACGCCGCAGTTGCGCAGGAACGCCATGTCGGCGGCGAACGCGTGCCGCAGCGTGTCGTCAGTCATGGCGTTGCCGCCGTACTTGATGACGACGATCTTGCCGTGCAACTGCTTGAGCCAGGGCAGCGCCTCGGCGAGCACCTGCGCCTTGACCGCGGTGGATAAGTCGCTGGCGCGGGTCATGAGCTGTAGGCCGAATTCTCTTCGACGTAGCCGTGGGACAGGTCGGTGGTCCGGATGGTGGCCCGGCCGTCGCCGAGCCGCAGATCGACGGCGATGTCGATGTCGGCTCCCGAGAGGTCCACCTCGCGCGCTCCCGGCGCCCCCACCCCGTCGGCGAAGACCGTGGAGCCGTTGAACGACACCGTGATCCTATCGGGATCCAGGGCGATGGGCGCGATGCCGACGGCGGCGAGCACCCGTCCCCAGTTGGGGTCCGAACCGAACACCGCCGTCTTGACCAGGCTGTCGCGGGCGATGGTCCGGGCGGCGACCAGGGCGTCGTCCTCGGAGGCGGCGCCGGTGACGGTGACGTTGACGCGCTTGGTGACGCCCTCGGCGTCGGCCTGCAGCTGCGCGCACAGGTCGTCGCAGACACGCAGCACGGCGTCGTCGAGATCGCCCTGATCCGGCGCGATCCCGCTGGCCCCGGAGGCCAGCAGCAGCACCGTGTCGTTGGTCGAGCACGCGCCGTCGATGTCGAGCCGGTCGAAGGTGCGCGCGGTGGCGTGGCGCAGCGCGGAGTCCAGCGCGGCGGCGTCGACGACCGCGTCGGTGGTCAGCACGCAGAGCATGGTCGCCAGCGACGGCGCGAGCATGCCCGCGCCCTTGGCCATCCCGCCGATCGTCCAGCTGTCCGGGTGGTGCAGCGCAACCTGTTTGGGCACGGTGTCGGTGGTCATGATCGCCTGGGCGGCGTCGTCGCCGCCGGACAGGCCGCCGGCCATGTCCTGCACGATCGCGCGCACGCCGGACAGCACCTTGTCCATCGGCAACCGGTCACCGATCAGCCCGGTGGAGCACACCGCGACCTCGATGGCCCCGGTCTCGGTTCCCCAGTCCGACAGGGCGGCCGCGACGGCCTCGGCCGTGGCGTGGGTGTCTCCGAACCCGCCCGGCCCGGTGCAGGCGTTGGCGCCGCCGGAGTTGAGGATCACCGCGCGCAGCGCGCCCGTGCTCAGCACCTGCTGGCTCCACAGCACCGGCGCGGCCTTGACCCTGTTGCGGGTGAACACCCCGGCGGCCGCGTAATCGGGGCCCTCGTTGAAGACCAGGGCCAGGTCGCGCTTGCCCGAGGCCTTGATGCCGGCGGCGATGCCCGCCGCCCGGAATCCGGCCGGCGCGGTGACGCCCTGCTCGCGCAGCAACCGCGGCGACTCGGTGCGCGTCACGGCGCCACCCCTATCACCGAAAGGCCTTCCGTCTCCGGCCAACCCAGTGCCAGGTTCATCGACTGCACGGCGGCCCCGGCCGTGCCCTTGACCAGGTTGTCGATCGCGGCGATCGCCACGAAGGTCTGGGCCGCCTCGTCCACCGCGACGGCGATGTGCGCCGCGTTGCTGCCGATCACCGCACCCGTGCGGGGCAGCTGACCGTCGGGCATCAGGTAGATGAATGGCTCTGCGTCGTAAGCCTTTTCGTAGGCCTCCCGCAGCTGCGGCAACGACGCACGGGTGGGGGCGGTGCACGTGGCCAGGATCCCGCGCGACGTCGGGATCAGCACCGGGGTGAACGACACCGTCACGGCGCGGCCGGTGACGGCCCCCAGCCCCTGGGCGATCTCCGGGGTGTGCCGGTGCGCCCCGGCGATGTTGTAGGCGCGCGCCGACCCGATGACCTCGGCGCCCAGCAGGTCGGTCTTGGCGGCCCGCCCGGCCCCGGAGGTGCCGCTGACGGCGACGACCGTGACGGCGGGCTCGACGAGGTCTGAGGCCACCGCGGGCAGCAACGCCAGCAGCGCCGCGGTCGGGTAGCAGCCGGGAACCGCGATGCGCCGCGCGCCGCGCAGCCGCTCGCGCGCACCGGGGAGCTCCGGCAGCCCGTAGGGCCAGCTGCCCGCGTGCGGGGTGCCGTAGAACCGCTCCCAGGCGGCGGCGTCGGTGAGCCGGAAGTCCGCGCCGCAGTCGATGATCACGGTGTCGGGGCCGAGCTGAGAGGCCAGCGCGGCCGAATGGCCGTGCGGCAAGCCCAGGAACACCACGTCGTGGCCCGCGAGCACGGCGGGCTCGGTCGGCTCGACGACGCGCTGGGCCAGCGGCGTCAGGTGCGGATGGTGCTCGGCGAGCGTGCTGCCGGCGCTGGCAGCGGCGGTCAGCGCGCCGATCGACAGGCGCCCCTGGGCGTAGGCCGGGTGCCCGAGCAGCAAGCGCAGGATTTCACCGCCCGCATAGCCGCTGGCACCGGCAACTGCCACCTTGATCACGTCGGCCATTTCGACGATTTTGCATGGTTATGCAGTAGTTTGCAAATCCATTCCATCAGGCGCGGAGCTCGGCGCCGACCGACTCGGCGGCCCGGCGCACGGCAGCCTCGCGGGCCGCGGTGGCATCGTCCTCGGTCAGCGTGCGATCCGGCGCCCGGAACCGCAGCGCGAAGGTCAGCGACTTGCGGTCCTCCCCGATCTGCGGGCCGCTGAAAACGTCGAACAGCTGCAGGTCTTCCAGCAGCTCGCCCGCGCCTTCGCGCACGGCGTCGGCCACCGCCTGAGCCGGTACGTCCGCCGACACCACCAGGCTGACGTCCTGGAAGACCGCCGGGAACGGAGACACCCGGGGCGCGGGCAACGCCGCGACGAGGGGCACGGCGTCGAGATCGAGCTCGAGGGCGCAGGTGCCCTTGGGCAGCCCGGAGCGCTCGGTCACGGCCGGGTGCAGCTGGCCCGCGTACCCGGCCGTCGTGTCGCCCACGAGCACCTCGGCGCACCGGCCCGGGTGCCACGGCAGCTGCTGCGCCGCCCGCAACCGCACGTCGATGCCGGCGGCGCGGGCGATGATGCGCACCGCCTCGAACGCGTCGGCGGCCTCGGCGCGCCGGCCCGGCCCCCAGGGGCCGCGCGCTTCCCGCAGGCCGGTCAGCACCGCGGCGACGTGCTGGGGTTGGCGCGGCAACGACGCGTCGAGCGTGGCGATCTCGGCGTCGGTGGGCCGCCGGTCGACGGGGATCGGCGTCACGCCGCGGGTCTCTGCTGTCGGCTGCACCACCTGGGCAAGGGCATAGAGCGAAACGTCGACCAGACCGCGGGATACGTTGCGCACCAAGGCTTCCAGCAGCGCCGGCAGCAGGGTGGTGGCCAGGTGCGGGCGGTCGGCCTCCAGCGGGTTGAGCACGTCGGTCGTGACGCGCCGCGGATCGTCGGGCGGCAGTCCCCACAGGTCGAACACCCCGGCGGGCAAAAAGGGCGTCGGCAGGATCTCGACGTACCCGGACTGGGCCAGCGACCTGCCGATGGCGCGGCGGCGCTGTTGCACGGCGGACAGCCCGCGGCCCGCCGGCGCCGACGGCAGCACCGAGGGGATGACCTCCAGGCCCTCGAGCCGCAGCACCTCCTCGACGAGGTCGGCGGGCTGCAGCAGGTCGGGCCGCCAGCTGGGTGGGGTGACCGTCAGCGTGTCGCCGTGTTCGGCGACGGCGGCACCGATTTGGGACAGCCGCTTGGCGGCCGTGCCCGGGGCGTAGGCCACGCCGGCGATGCGGCCGGGCAGGTCGGCGGCGATGTCGATCGGCGACCCGGCCCAGTCGTCGCGGGGCGGGTCACCCCGCCAATCGGTCAGCGTGTCGGACACCGCGCCGCCGGCGATCTCGGCGAGCAGCGTGGCGCAGCGGTCCAGCGCGGTAACGGAAATGGCCGGATCCACGCCCCGCTCGTAGCGGCGGGCGGCCTCGCTGGGCAGGTGCAATCTGCGCTGTGTGCGCGACACCGCGGCGGGATCCCAGACCGCGGCCTCGAGCAGCACGTCGGTGGAATCGGCGCGCACCTCGGTGCTCGCCGCGCCCATCACGCCGCCGATCGCCGTGGTCGCCGTGTCGTCGACGATCAGGACGTCGGCCGGTTCCAGTTTGCGTTCGATGTCGTCGAGGGTGACGACGGTCTCGCCGGGACGGGCGCAGCGCACGCCGAAGCCGCCGTTGATGCGGTTGCGGTCGTGGGCGTGCAGGGGGTGGCCCAGCTCGAGCATCACGTAGTTCGTGACGTCGACCGCCGGCGAGGTGGGGCGGATGCCCGAGAGCAGCAGGCGGCGCTGCAGCCACCACGGTGACACGGCCGCCGGCTCGATGCCGGTGACCGGGCGTAGCGCGAACCGCCGCACGCCGGTGTCGGGCTGCACCGTCAGCGGCCAGGCCTCCCCGTTGGCCGGCAACGGCTTGACGTCCGCGGGGTCGACGAAGTCCAGGTCGTAGGCGCAGGCGACCTCGCGCGCCAGGCCCCGCAGCGACATGCCGTAACCGCGGTCGGGGGTGATGGCCAGGTGGAAGATAACGTCGTCGAGTCCCAGCACGGCGTGGCCGTCGGCTCCGGGTTCGGCGGTGCCCGGCGGCAGCACCAGAATCCCGGAATGGTCGGCGCCCAAACCGAGTTCGGCCGCCGAGCAGATCATTCCCTCCGAGGTGCGGCCGTAGGTCTTACGCGCGGCGATGGCGAATCCGCCGGGCAGCGTGGCGCCCGGCAGCGCCGCCACCACGAGGTCACCGGCCACGAAGTTGGTTGCGCCGCAAACGATCTCGCGGTCTTGATCCTCGCCGACGTCGACGCGGCAGAACCGGATCGGCTTCTTGAAACCGGTGAGTTCCTCGATGTCGGTGACGCGGCCCACCGTCAGCGGGCCCTCGACCGGGCCGAGGACGAGAACCTCTTCGACCTCGTGGCCGATGTCCACCAGCGCCCGCTCCAGCTCGGCGGGGGCCACGTCCCAGCCCGGCGCGCCGACGTTCACGACCTCGCGCAGCCAGCTGTACGGAACGCGCATCAGGCACCCACCCCGAACGGCAGCGAGAACCGGACGTCGCCCTCGACCATGTCGCGCATGTCCGGAATCCCGTTGCGGAACTGCAGCGTTCGTTCCAGGCCCATGCCGAATGCGAAGCCGGAGTATTCCTCGGGGTCAATTCCGGCCGCCCGCAACACGTTTGGATGCACCATCCCGCAGCCGCCCCACTCCACCCAGCCCGGGCCGCCCTTCTTGCCGACGAACCACACGTCGACCTCGGCGGACGGCTCGGTGAACGGAAAGAAGTGCGGGCGGATGCGGGTCCGCGCCTCCGGGCCGAACTGGGCGCGCGCGAACGCATCCAGCGTGCCCCGCAGGTGCGCCATGGACAGGCCGCGGTCCACCGCCAGGCCCTCGACCTGGTGGAAGACCGGGGTGTGGGTGGCGTCGAGCTCGTCGGTGCGGAACGTGCGGCCTATCGAGACGATGTAGACGGGCAACTCGCGGGCCAGCAGCGTGCGCACCTGCACCGGCGAGGTGTGGGTGCGCAGCAGCTGCCGAGAATCCTCGGGCGCGATGTAGAAGGTGTCCTGCTCGCTGCGCGCGGGGTGGTCGGCGGGAAAGTTGAGCGCGTCGAAGTTGAACTGTTCGCTTTCGACCTCGGGGCCGTCGACCACTTCCCAACCCATGGCGATGAAGGTGTCGGCGACGTGTTCGGCGAGGATCGTGATCGGGTGCCGCGCCCCGGCCGGCTGTCGCGTCGACGGCAACGTGACGTCGATGCGCTCGGCGACGAGCACGGCGGCGTCGCGTTCGGCGCGCAGGGCCGCGAGGCGCTCGTCGTACCCCTGCTGGGCCTCGCCCCGCGCGGCGTTGACCCGCTTGCCGGCATCGGCGCGTTGGTCTTTGGCAACGCTCCCCAGCGCCTGGCGCGCCAGCGCCAGCGGTGAGCGGTCGCCGAGGTGCTCGGTCTTGGCGCGCGCCAGCGCGTCGAGGTCGTCGGCCCGGGTGAAGGCCTGCCGCGCGGCGTTGACCGCCGCGGTCAACGCTTCGGGCGACAGGTCGACGGGTTGCTCACCCACGCGGCGACACTCTCCTTGCTGACGAAGCTGTTAGGGCTGCCCGCATCGATAGTGCATTCCGCGCGGCACGGGACGACTGCTGATCATAGTGATCGGATCCGCGGCGCCCGGCGGGCGCTGGGCAGTGGCGCGGCGGGACTCAGCCGGCGACGGCCGGCGCCGGACCGGGCAGCGTGTCGTCGCCGTCCAGCGGCGCGACCGGCAGGCCCCGGCCGGTGACGTACCTCGCCCCCGCATAGGCGACCACGGCGCCGAGGAGACCGAACACCGGCGTCGCCGCCATGGTCCCCCAGTGGTGCGCCAGCATCAGGAAACCGAAGCCCGAGGATGCCGCCAGCATCAGGTACCGGGCCGGTGTCCAGTGGATCGGCTGCCGGAACCGCGCCGACACGAGCACGCCCAGGATCACCGCGACGGTGTGGCCGGCGTCGGTGAAGTCGCCGCCGACGATCGCCGAAGCGATGCCCGCCGCCACCCACCAGCCGACCCAGGCGGCCCGCCAGCGCGACGGGATCACCGCCGTCATCGCGCCGAGCACCGCCAGCGCGCCGTAGCTCATCCCGACGTCACTCGCCCGGGTGATCGACACAGGCAGCCAGCCGAATTCGACCGCCCCGGCCAGGGCGGCGGCCACCAGCAGCGTCGCGCCGATGTGGCCAACGAGAAAGGCCACCACCAGCCGGATGGTGCGCAAATGCAGCTCCGCCAGCGCCAGCAGGCAGGTCAGGAAGGGCAGCCAGAAGTAGAGCGGCCCGGCGTCAACGACCAGCGCGCTGCCCAGCAGCGTGCCGAGGTGCCCGTGGGCCAGGTTGTGCAGGTTGGTGCTGGCGCGCGCGACGATGACGTCATGTGCGTCCGGGCCGAGCACCAGGATGGCGCAGCTGATCGCAAGCAGCAGCGCCGCATACCCCACGGTGAATTGGACCCGGGCGAGCCGGGACACGATGCCCCCAATCATTGGCACTCATTATGGCTGCGGTTTTGTTTCGGCTGTGTCATCAGAGCCTGACAACTCCCTAAAAGTCTTGAGGCGATATATCGCCAAATCGGCGGGCATGCCGGCGGGCTTGGGCCCGAAAACCGGTTTGCGGGTCCGCTTGGCCTCGACGCCCAACGCGTCCAACTCGCTTTGCGGTATGAGATCCAACGTTGAACTCGACACCATGATTCCACCTTTGGTGGCCCGTTCCATAACTCGTGCGGCGATATTCACATCCACGCCGAGCCAGTCCGAGGCCAGCCGCTGCGGTCGTCCGGTGTGGATCCCCACGCGCATCCGCGGTGTGTAGCCCTCCACCTCGACCGATCCGACCGCCTCCTTGGCGGCCAACACGGCCCGCACGGCGACGGTCGGATCGCCGAACACGGCCATGAGGCCGTCACCCATGCGTTTGACGATGTGCCCGCCGGCGTCGAGCAGCGGCGGCTCGAGGGCCCGTGCCACCTGACGCAACAGCGCCAGCGCCGCGTCGTCGCCGGCCCGCAGGGACCACGTCGAAAAGCCGACCAGGTCGGTGAAGACCAACGTCACCTCGGGATTGGCCGGCCGGCGGGAAACGCCTTCGGTCAGCGCCTGCCACACCTGCAGCACCCCGAGGCTGACCTCACGCGACACCGCGTCGCGGTCCCCCAGCAGCCGGTCGGCCGCGCGCGCCGCGGCACGCGGACCGCCGTCGCCGGCCGTGGACAACGGATCGCCGAACTCGGGGTCCCCCGGCAACAGCCGGCGTGCCCGGCGGACCAGGGCGACCGCCCCGGGGCTGTGATTGCGGCCGTGCAGCCATTGGGTCGCGTTGTGCACCGACAGCGGCGTGCGCCGCGAAGCGGAGTGCGCCGCGCGGGGTTCGTCGGGCTCGCCCGGCTTCAGATCGCGACGCGCGAGTTCCACCTGGCCAGGTTATTTGGTTTCGTCAGAGGCAGGCAACGACGGCCCCGGCGGGTGTGTCACAAGTCGCACTTCACCGCCTGGTCACGGTGGCGGCACACCGGTGTGGAACCTCGATAACAGCTGCGGGGACACATCACCGAAATCGTAGACAACACTCGTTGTCAAAAGTTATCGTGAGGCCAATCGGTGCAGGAGGCCGCGATGACTGCCAGATCGACTACCCCCGCTGATCCGCTCGGACCAGATTCTTTGACCTGGAAGTATTTTGGCGATCTGCGCACCGGAATGATGGGCGTGTGGATCGGTGCGATCCAGAACATGTACCCGGAACTGGGCGCCGCCGTCGAGGAGCATTCGATCCTGCTGCGCGAGCCGCTGCAGCGGGTGGCCCGGTCGGTCTACCCGATCATGGGCGTGGTCTACGACGGCGACCGCGCGGCCCAGACCGGGCAGCAGATCAAGGGCTACCACCGCACGATCAAGGGCGTCGACGCCGAGGGCCGCCGCTATCACGCGCTCGACCCCGACACCTTCTACTGGGCGCACGCCACGTTCTTCATGCTGATCGTCAAGGTGGCCGAGTACTTCTGCGGCGGCCTGACCGAGGCCGAGAAGCGGCAGCTCTTCGACGAGCACGTGCAGTGGTACCGGATGTACGGGATGAGCATGCGGCCGGTGCCCGGGTCGTGGGACGAATTCCAGGAGTACTGGGAGCGGGTCGGTCGCGAAGAGCTGGAGATCAACCGGGCGGTCCTCGACATCTTCGACATCCGCATTCCCAAACCCAGGTTCGTGTTGATGCCGACCCCGATCTGGGACCAGATCTTCAAACCGCTGGTGGCCGGGCAGCGCTGGATCGCGGCCGGGCTGTTCGAGCCCGCGGTCCGCGAAAAGGCCGGTATGCGTTGGACTCCGGGTGACGAGGTGCTGCTGCGATTGTTCGGCAAGATCGTCGAACTCGCGTTCCTGGCGGTGCCCGACGAGATCCGGCTGCACCCGCGCGCGCTGGCCGCCTACCGCCGCGCCGAGGGACGGCTGCCCAGCGACGCGCCGCTGGTCGAGGCCCCGCCGTTCATGGCGCCGCCGCGCGACCGCCGCGGGCTGCCGATGCACTACTTCCCGCCGCCGCCCAAGTTGCCGTTCGACCCCGCCCTTCAACCCGCCCGGGCGCTGCTGGAGCGGGCCGGATCGCTGGTGCACACGACGTTGTCGCTGGCTGGCCTGCGCGCCGGGCGGGGCCGCCCGAAGCGCGCGGTCAAGGCCGCGTAGGCAGCTTCAGGGCCCGCGCGCTCTGGTACAGGCAGATGGCCGCGGCCGACGCCACATTCAGGCTCTCGGCGCCGCCGGACATCGGGATGCGCAGCCGGTGGTCGGCCACCGACGCGATTTCGCTTGGCAGGCCGTGGGATTCGGGCCCGAACAGCCACGCCGTCGGCCTGCCCAGCAGTTCGCCGGCCTCGTCCAGCCGTCGCTCACCGTCCACGGTGGTGGCGAGCGCCTGCAGGCCCGCGGCGCGCACCGCGTCCACGGCGGCGAGGGCGTCCGGCGCGACGACGACAGGGACGCAGAAGATGCTGCCGGCCGAGGCGCGCAGGCATTTGCCGTTGTACGGATCGACGCTGCGGCCGCCGAGGATCACGCCCGCCGCGCCCATCGCGTCCGCGAGGCGGATCAGGGTGCCGGCATTGCCGGGCTCGCCGATCTCGACGGCCACCGCGACCAGCTGCGGCGCGCCCGCCAGCACGTCGTCGAGGCGGGTCGCCGGCATGTCGCACACCGCGACCAGGCCCGCCGGGGTGACCGTGTCGGAGAGCGCCTTCGCGGCGCGCTCGGTGACCGGGTGAACCGGGCAGTCCAGCCCCGCCAGCAACGACGCATGGCGCTGCTGCGCGACCTCGGTGACAAAGACGTCGCGCACCAGGCCGCGACGCGAGGCCGCCTCGACCAGGTTCGGGCCTTCGGCGAGGAAACGCCCCGCCCGACGGCGCCCGACGTGGCGATGCAGTTTGACCGCCGCGGCGACCCTGGCCGAACGCTCGGTCAGCACCTGCCGGTCGGGCATCTTCGGTCGGGCCGGTTAGGCGGCTTCTCCCGAATCCGAGGGGGCGTTGACGTCCTCGGGCAGCGCCGCGCGGGCGATGTCGACCAGGGCGGTGAAGGCGGCCGGGTCCGCGACCGCGATGTCGGCCAGGTTCTTGCGGTCCACCTCCACGCCGGCGGCCTTGAGGCCCTGAATCAGCCGGTTGTAGGTGATGTCGTTGGCGCGCGCCGCCGCGTTGATCCGCGAGATCCACAGCTTGCGGAACTCGCCCTTGCGCGCGCGACGGTCGCGATAGGCGTACTGCAGCGAATGCAGCTGCTGTTCTTTGGCTTTGCGGTAGAGCCGGGATCGCTGGCCGCGATAGCCCTTCGAGGCCTTAAGGATGCTGCGCCTCTTCTTGTGGGCGTTGACCGCCCGCTTCACGCGTGCCATTGGATGTTCCTACTCTCGTTCATGCGTAGTGGGTCGACAAATGGGTTCGCCGTGCCAGCTCGCGATGCGGGTCTGGCCGGCGCGGTGATCAGCCGTTCAGCAGCCGATTGATCCGCTGGGCGTCGTTGGCGGCCACCACGGTGCGGCCGTCGAGCCGCCGGGTCCGTTTCGTCGGCTTGTGCTCGAGCAGGTGCCGGCGGTTGGCCTTCTGCCGGACGATCTTGCCGGTTCCGGTGCGCCGGAAGCGCTTTGACGCCCCGCTGTGGGTCTTGGCTTTGGGCATGTTTCCTCTGGTTCTCGCTCGGTTCTCGCTATTAGGTCAGTTCGACTAGGTCAGTTCGACGACGGTTCGGCGTCGGCGGCGTCGGAATCCGGTGCCGCTCCGCCCCCCACCTCTTCGGGATGCCGCGCCCTGGCGCGGGTCTTCGCGCCGCGGTGCGGCGCCAGCACCATCGTCATGTTGCGGCCGTCCTGCTTGGCCGACGTCTCCACGAAACCGTATTCGGCGACGTCCGCGCCCAGGCGCTGCAGCAACCGATAGCCCAGCTCGGGCCGCGACTGCTCACGTCCGCGGAACATGATCGTGACCTTCACCTTCGATCCCGCCTCCAGGAAGCGGATGACGTGGCCCTTTTTGGTCTCGTAGTCGTGATCGTCGATCTTGGGTCGCAGCTTTTGTTCCTTGACGACGGTCTGCTGCTGGTTGCGGCGGGATTCGCGCGCCTTTTGCGCCGCTTCGTATTTGAACTTGCCGTAGTCCATGATCTTGCAGACCGGCGGCCTGGCGTTCGGGGCAACTTCGACAAGGTCGAGATCGGCGTCCGCAGCGACGCGCAGTGCGTCTTCGATGCGCACTATGCCTACCTGCTCTCCCCCTGGGCCAATCAATCGGACTTCAGGTACGCGGATGCGCTCGTTGACGCGGGTCTCAGTGCTGATGGGGCCTCCCTTGTTGGGCTTCTCTATGTCCTGCGGTGACGACCGTTACCTGGGTTCGTCGGGAAGCAGCGGCGGAAACACCACACCACGAGCAAAAAAGCCCTGCACAAGCAGGGCCCAATGCCGACCGATCGCGGCCGAGGGCTACTCGGGCCGCCCGCGCTGGACGCGGAACAGGCATACGCGCTGCCTGTGACCGGACCGTCGAACCTTCCGCAGATCCGCACAGGGATCTCGTCGGTTCGCGGTGGGAGTGGGACTCCACTTAACTGTTCCTGGCGTTCGCCGGGATGGTCGCAGGCGTCAGTTTAGCAGCCTTGAGGTGCCTTTTAGCACTTCGGCCGGTCGGCGGCAGCGCGCCGGCCACCGACCGGCCCCGAAAAACGCGTGCAAACTCGCGCCCGTCACTCTTAGCGCTTCGGCAAGCTTTTCACGGATTGAGGGCATATCCTCGCGGTCTGTGACACTCGCTTCTCCTCGTTCAGGCCCCCGTTCGGGGCCGCACTTGGGGCCCCGTAGCCGATCGAACTCGCGGTATCGCTGGGTGCCCGCGGCGGCCGGATGGACCGTGGGTGTCATCGCCACCGTGTCGCTGCTGGGCAGTGTGTCCCCCCTGATCCGTTACCTGATCAAGGTGCCGCGCGAGTTCATCAACGACTATCTGTTCAACTTCCCCGACACCAGCATCGCGTGGTCGTTCGTGTTGGCCTTACTGGCCGCGGCCCTGACCGCGCGCAAGCGGATCGCCTGGCTGCTGTTGCTGGGCAACATGATTCTCGCCGCCGGCCTTAACGCCGCCGATATCGCCGCCGGGGACAACACCGCCGCCGAGATCTTGGGCGAGAATCTCGGGTTCGCCCTGCACATCGTCGCGATCGTCCTGCTGGTGTTGGCCTATCGGGAGTTCTGGGCCAAGGTCCGCCGGGGCGCGCTGGTCAAGGCGGCCGGCGTGCTGGTGGCCGGCGATGTGGTGGGGATCTTGGTGTCCTGGGGCCTGGTCGAGTTGTTCCCCGGAACGCTGGCCCGCCCGGATCGCCTGCCCTACGTGGCCAACCGGGTGGTCGGATTCGCGCTCGCCGATCCGGACCTGTTCACCGGCCGGCCGCACGTGTTCCTCAACGCGATCTTCGGTCTGTTCGGCGCGCTCGCGCTGATCATGGCGACGATCGTGCTCTTTCAATCGCAGCGCGCGGAGAACGCGCTCACCGGCGAGGACGAATCGGCCATCCGCGGGCTGCTCGAGCTGTACGGCAAGAACGACTCCCTGGGCTACTTCGCCACCCGCCGCGACAAGTCGGTGGTTTTCGCCCAGAGCGGGCGCGCCGCCATCACCTACCGGGTCGAGGTCGGCGTCTGCCTGGCCAGCGGCGACCCGATCGGCGATCCCCGGGCGTGGTCCCAGGCCGCCGACGCCTGGCTGGGTCTGTGCCAAACCTACGGCTGGGCGCCCGGGGTCATGGGCGCCAGCACCCAGGGGGCGCGGACATATCGCGAAGCCGGCCTGAACGCGCTGGAGCTCGGCGACGAGGCCATCCTGCGGACCGCCGACTTCAAGCTGTCCGGCCCCGACATGCGTGGAGTGCGACAGGCCGTGACCCGCGCCCGCCGGGCCGGCCTGACCGTGCGGATCCGGCGGCACCGCGACATCGGCGCCGACGAGATGGCCGACACCATCACCCGCGCCGACGCCTGGCGCGACACCCAAACCGAGCGCGGGTTTTCCATGGCGCTGGGCCGCCTCGGCGACCCCGCCGACGGGGACTGCCTGCTGGTCGAGGCCCTGGACCGGGACGGCACCGTCGTCGCGATGCTGTCGCTGGTCCCGTGGGGAACCACCGGCGTCTCCCTGGACCTGATGCGCCGATCGCCGCAGTCCCCCAACGGCACCATCGAGCTGATGGTCAGCGACCTCGCACTCAACGCGGAAAACCTTGGCATCACCCGCATTTCACTGAACTTCGCGATGTTCCGCTCGGCTTTCGAACAGGGTGCCCAACTGGGCGCCGGCCCCGTCGCGCGGCTGTGGCGCGGGTTTTTGCTGTTCTTCTCGCGGTGGTGGCAGCTGGAGACGCTGTATCGCTCCAACATGAAGTACCAGCCCGACTGGGTGCCGCGGTATGCCTGCTACGAGGACGCCCGCCTGATCCCGCGGGTCGGGGTCGCCTCGGCGCTGGCCGAGGGCTTCCTCGTCCTGCCGTTCGGCCGGCGCAAGCCGCACACGGGTCACCACCCGGCCGTCCCCGCCCGGCTGGCCGCGTCCGGGCTGCTGCACCACGACGGGAGCGCGCCGGACGTCAGCGGGCTGCAGAGGCGCCAGGAGTCGGCCGACGAGGAAGAGGCGAGATCCCGGCTGCCCGAGCAGGTTCGGGTGCGCCTGGCCAAGTTGAAGGTGTTGCGGCGCAAGGGCATCGACGCGTATCCGGTGGGCCATCCGCCCAGTCACACCGTCGCCGCGGCGCTGGACACGGACGACCGGGAGACGATCACCGTCTCCGGCCGGATACTGCGAATACGCGACTACGGCGGGGTGCTGTTCGCCCACCTGCGTGACTGGTCGGGCGAAATGCAAGTGCTGCTGGACAATTCGCAGTTGCAGCGCGGGCGAACGGCCGACTTCACGGCGGCCATCGATCTCGGCGACTTGGTCGAGGTCTCCGGCCACATGGGCTTTTCCAAGAAGGGAACCCGCTCGCTGATCGTCGGCGACTGGCGGATGATCGGTAAGTGCTTGCGGCCGTTGCCCAACAAGTGGAAGGGGCTGACCGATCCGGAGGCCCGGGTGCGGACCCGCTACGTCGACCTGGCGGTCAATCCCGAGTCTCGCGAATTGATCACGGCACGCAGCGAGGTGTTGCGCTCGGTCCGGCAGACGCTGTTCGACAGGGGGTTCATCGAAGTCGAGACCCCGATCCTGCAACAGATCCACGGCGGAGCCACCGCCCGGCCGTTCGTCACGCACATCAACACCTACGACATGGACCTGTTCCTGCGGATCGCGCCGGAGCTCTACCTCAAGCGGTTATGCGTCGGCGGCGTCGAGCGGGTCTTCGAGCTGGGCCGGGCCTTCCGCAACGAGGGCGTGGACTTCAGCCACAACCCGGAGTTCACCCTGCTGGAGGCGTACCAGGCGCACGCCGACTACAAGGTCTGGATCGACGGGTGCCGCGAGCTGATCCAGAACGCCGCCGAGGCCGCCCACGGCGAGCAGGCCGTCATGCGCCCCCGCGACCAGGGCGCCGGTGGCGGCCTCGAGCCGGTCGACATCTCCGGCGTGTGGGCGGTCAAGACCGTGTACGACGCCGTCTCCGAAGCGCTCGGCGAGCACATCGACCCCGCCACGCCGCTGCCCGCGCTGCGCAAGCTGTCGGACGCCGCGCACATTCCGTATCGGGCGCACTGGGACGCCGGCGCGGTGGTGCTGGAGCTGTACGAGCATCTGGTCGAGGACCGGACCGAGGAGCCGACGTTCTATATCGACTTCCCGACGTCGGTGTCGCCACTGACCCGGCCGCATCGCAGCGAGCCCGGCGTCGCCGAACGGTGGGACCTGGTGGCGTGGGGTGTCGAGCTGGCCACCGCCTACAGCGAGCTCACCGATCCGGTGGAACAGCGTCGCCGCCTGCAGGAGCAGTCGCTGTTGGCCGCGGGTGGGGATCCCGAGGCGATGGAGCTCGACGAAGACTTCCTGCAGGCGATGGAATACGCGATGCCGCCCACCGGCGGGCTCGGGATGGGCGTCGATCGCCTCGTCATGCTCATAACGGGGCGCAGCATCCGGGAGACGCTGCCGTTCCCGCTGGCCAAACCCCATTAATCGAGGTCAGCAACGCTGCGTCCATAGTGGGCGAACATTAGGTAAATATGTTCCAGGCCGGTAAACAATAGATCACAATGACTCACGTGACAGCCTCGACGAACGGTGCGCCCGCGCAGTTCCTGGCTCTTAGTCACACCTCGCTGATGCATGGCTGGGTGCCGACGACGATCCAGGTGCTGGCCGCCGTCGTGCTGACGTTGGCGGTCGGGTGGCGGTCGCGTCGCTGGCGCACGGTGCGGATGCCGGTGGCGGCGCTGAGCGGCGGAGCCGCCGCCTACGTGACCCACTGGTACGTCGTCGACCATGGGCTCTCCGAGGAGCCGGCGCCGACGGCGCTGTGGGTGTGGATCGCGCTGACGGGCGTGGCGGCGGCGGTGCTGGTGCTGGGCTGGCGCAGCGCGCGCCGCTGGCGGCGCGGCGCGGGGGTGCTGGCCGTGCCGCTGTGCTTGCTGAGCGCGGCGCTGGTGCTCAACCTGTGGGTGGGCTACTTCCCCACCGTCCAGTCCGCGTGGAGCCAGCTGACGTCGGGCCCGCTGCCCGATCAGACCGACCAGGCGACCGTTACCGCCATGGCCGCCAGCCGAATCCGGCCACCGCACGGCACCGTGGTGCCCGTCGCGATCCCCTCGGACGGGTCGCACTTCAAACACCGTGGCGAGCTCGTGTACCTGCCGCCCGAATGGTTCGCCACGTCCCCGCCGCCACCATTACCGACCGTGATGATGATCGGCGGGCAGTTCAACACGCCGGCGGACTGGACCCGTGCGGGCAACGCGGTCAAGACGATCGATGACTTCGCGGCCGCGCACGACGGCAAGGCGCCGGTGTTCGTGTTCGTGGACTCCGGCGGCGCCTTCAACAACGACACCGAATGCGTCAACGGGGTGCGGGGCAACGCCGCCGACCACCTCACCAAAGACGTCGTGCCCTATATGGTTTCGGCGTTCGGTGTCAGCCCGCTCCGGTCCAACTGGGGTGTGGCGGGCTGGTCCATGGGCGGGACCTGCGCCGTGGACTTGACCGTCATGCATCCCGATATGTTCAGCGCGTTCGTCGACGTCGCCGGCGACTTCTTCCCCAATGCCGGCAACAAGGCCCAGACCATCGCCCGGCTGTTCGGCGGAAACGCCGATGCCTGGGCGGCTTTCGATCCGTCCACGGTGATCACCCGGCATGGGCCGTACCACGATGTCGCCGGCTGGTTCGCGATTTCGTCGGACGGTCCGCCGACGGCGCGCCGGGACATCACACTGACCGACAGCGGCGCCATCCGTCTGGCCGGACGCGAGGCGGCCGCCAACCCCGCCAATCAGACCGCGGCCGCCTATTCGCTGTGCGCGCTCGGCCGCGCGAACGGAATCGACTGCGCCGTCGTTCCGCAGCCCGGCCGGCACGATTGGCCGTTCGCGGACCGCGTGTTCGCCGCCGCACTGCCCTGGCTGGCCGGCGCGCTGGGCACCCCGGGCATTTCGCGGACGCCGTTGCCCTCCGCCCCGGCCGCCGGCGCCCCGGTCGTCGTTCCGGCCGAACGTTCCAAGACCGCGATGCGGTAGCTCGGTGGTATCCGTTGCGCGCGTTCGGCGTGCGGTCTTCGCGCGGCACTGCCATCCGTGGAGCGCGTGGAGCCGGTGGGCGAGCACGCCGTTGATCCTGGTGCCGCCGTGGACGCGGCGGTGGAGCCACGCGGCGTGGATCGCGCTGTGGCTGGCCGCGAACCCGTTCGTTTTCGGCACGCCCGCCCATCACCGCGCATGGTCGACGCGGGCGATGCTGGGCGAGGAGCGCTGGATCAGCCGCCGCCCCCGTGATGCGGCGGCGTTGGTCAGCGCGGCGACGTCGGCCGCCGCGTTGGGCGCGGTGCTCGCCGCCCGCCGCCACCGGCTGCGGCCGGCGCTGATCGCGGTCGCCGTGCAGATGGCGCTGACCCTGGTGTACTGGCAGCAGATGGTCCGGTATCTCGAGCGGCAGGCGCGGTAGCCTCCCGGACCTTGTGGGCGAGAACACCGTTCGTCGCCGAGGACGCCCGCGGGCGCGCAGATAAATTGATCTCAGCCCGGGCGCTTTGCCGTTGACATTGTCGCGCGAAACGTAGGCGAGAACCGCCCCGCGAGGAAGTCGCATTCACTTGCCGCGCCCCGACTTCCGTTCCGCCAGGCGGGGATCCGCCTGCAAAACAATATCTATGTAAGGTAAGTCGATCGTTGCATATCGTCATACGATGCGGATGTATTGTCGACGGATGGGACCCTGCCGGATGTTCCCTTACGAACCGCCCCCGCCGGTCGCTCCGACGGCCAAAGAGCGGATTCGCGACGCCACCCTGAGCTGCTTCGCCACGCACGGCATCGCCGCCACATCGCTGCGCACCGTGGCCGACACTGCTGGAGTGTCAGTAGGGCTGGTGCAGCATCACTTCCGCACGAAGGCCGCGCTCACCGCCGCGGTGAATCAGTACGTGCTGCAGGTGGTCGGGGAGGCATTGGAGCCGGCTGCCCTTTCCGAGGCGCCCTCCGACGGGCTTGACGAGGCCGGCCGCCGTCTGACGTCCTTGATGGCCGAGCGCCCTGATCTCATCATCTACCTGGGGCGCGCGCTCGCCGAGGGCGGTGCATTCGGATCCGTCATCTTCACCGGACTGTTGGGTATCAGCACGGCCCAGGGCGACGAGTTCTCCCGGCGGAGCAAGCCCCGGCCCGACCTCGATCTCGTTTGGGGGGCGCTCAACCCGCTGATCCTGCGTGTCGGCGCGATCATCCTGCATCCCTATATCGAGCTGTACTTACAAGAGTCTTTCTTTACAGAGCCGCAGTTGCGCCGTTGGGACGCCGCCGTCACCAACCTTTTACGGCATGGCCAATTCCTCGACGAGTCGGTAGCCCAGGAAACAAGTCCTCACCGAGTGTGACCGATAACCGTCAGCGCAGAAGCCGCGCAACGGAAACAGGGTCAATCCCGGTCCGAGCTGTCGCCCAGGTGCTATACACGAAGCACCATGGATGTGTCAGCCGTATCCGCTTACTCCGCGCAGCTTCTCGACGTTAACGCGCCCGACGGCGACGCGGCGTTGCGGCGGCTCCAGGCAGACCCTGCCGTGGAGTTCATCGACCGACTCGACATACAGCTGGCCAACCTGGGCAGCCTGCGGCCCGCACCGCATCCTGAGCTCCTCACGGAGCCGAGCCGGTGGGCCTACTACCCCTGGCGGCGCACCGTCGTGGCGGTGCTCGGCCCGCGGGGCTACCGAGCGGTACGCCTAGACCGCAATCGCAACAGCATCACGCCGGCGGAACAGGATCGGCTCGCGGCGCTGCGCATCGGCGTGGCCGGCCTCAGCGTCGGGCATGTCATCGCGCACACCCTTGCCGCCCAAGGACTCTGTGGCGACCTTCGGCTGGCGGACTTCGATCATCTCGAACTATCAAACCTGAATCGGGTCCCGGCGACGGTGTTCGATATCGGCCTCAACAAGACGCACGTCGCGGCGCGAAGGATTGCCGAGTTGGATCCTTACATCGCGGTCGAAGTTTTCGATGCGGGACTCACATTGGCTAACATCGGCGAATTCCTTGAAGGACTTGACATCGTCATCGAGGAGTGCGATTCCCTTGACATCAAGGCCGCCCTTCGGGACGCTGCCCGCGCCCGCAGAATTCCGGTGTTAATGGCTACCAGCGATCGCGGACTAGTCGACGTGGAACGTTTCGACCAAGAGCCTCACCGCCCGATTCTGCATGGTTTGATGGGCGATCTCGACATAGGGTTACTTCCCGGCATGAGCAGCCGCGAAAAGGTTCGACACATCCTTGGTTACCTTGAGGCCGAACGATTATCGTCCCGTGGGGCCGCGTCGCTGATAGAAATTGACCGCTCGCTGTCGACCTGGCCCCAGCTGGCCTCGGAGGTGGTGCTGGGCGCGGCGGCGCTCGCCGAGGCCGTGCGCCGAATCGGACTCGGCGAGGAACTGGGTTCAGGAAGGGCCCGGATCGATATCGGGTCTGCCCTGGACAAACTCGACGAACCCGGCGGGACGCTGCCTTGCCCCTCGCCGGTGGATCCTTGCGAAGCAGGGGCACTGCCGGGGGTATCCGGTGCCATCGTCGATGCCGCGATCCGTGCCCCGTCGGGTGGAAACGCGCAGCCATGGAGCATCCAGGCTGGACCGACCGAGGTCACCATCGAGATTGCCGCCCAACACACTTCGGCGATGGACGTCGAATTCCGCGGCAGTGCCGTGGCGCTTGGCGCGGCCTTATTGAACGCGAGGATCGCAGCTGCCGCGCACCACGTCCTGGGACCGGTTACCGTTGACGATCCCGACGAGGGCTCACCGCTGCGCGCCACTCTCAAATTGGTCGACGGCACCGACCCCGACCTCGCTGACCTCTACGAACCAATGCTCAAGCGGGAAACCAACCGTCATCGCGGTATCCCCAGACACATCGATGTCGACACGATTGGCGCGCTGGCCGCCGCAGCAGAACGAGAAGGAGCACGGCTACATCTACTCACCGACAGAGGCCACATGGCGCATGCGGCAACTATTTTGGCCGCCTCCGACCGCACTCGCTACCTGACGCCGCGGCTACACCGAGACATGATCTCGGAATTGCGTTGGCCAGGGGACCCCAACCCCGATACCGGTATCGACGTACTCAGCCTCGAACTCAGCGCCGGCGACCTCGCAATACTGGACATCCTTCGTCGCCCTGACGTGATGGCCCACCTAGCCGAATGGGAAGCTGGCGGCGCGCTCGGAGAAGACACGCGCGATCGGATACTGGCCAGTTCTGGCCTGGCTGTCATCACCGTGCCCGGACGCGAACTCCGCGACTACGCGAAGGGCGGCTCCGCCGCCGAATTGGTCTGGATCGTCGCCCAGCAGAAAGGGCTCGCGGTACAGCCGATCTCGCCGGTCTTCCTATTCGCGCGGAGTCGCGCCGACTTCGAAGAACTCTCACCCCGATTCGGGGAAGAGTTGATGCAATTGGACCGCGAGTTTCGAGGCTTGGCCGACATACCGGCGGAACAATCCACGGTGCTGCTACTCCGGTTCACCGCCGGACCGCCGGCGTCAGTACCAAGTCGGCGCAGCATTGATCGGGCTCGGGCGCGTAGTTGAACTGGCTCAGTGCTGACACACGATGTATGGACTCCGAGTCCATTGCAAGAACAGGTTCGTGACCCTGCGCACAAAGCCTGCGCCACACACCAGTTGGAGCTACGGTAACGCAAATGCCGGGAACGTTGGACTACCTGGTCACCGCCGCCGCCGCCGAGTTGATGGCGGCCACGGCGGTGAACTCCGCCCGGATCAGTGAACGGGTGCTCGCCGACTTGGTTAACCACTTCGGCGTTAATTTTGGGTTTCTGCGCCACAACGACCACACAATCCACGCGACTGTGCTCGTCGCCGAATGGCCTCCACGCAACGTCGACCCCGATCCCATCGGCGTGATCTATTTCGCCGACGCCGACTCGGTCTTCGCGAGGGTCGAAACGATGAAAGAGCCCGACGTTTTGCGTCCCGATCCGTCGAACGCCGACTACCAACGCAATATCGAAGACGGCACCGGTATTCCTGCCGTCTCCCTAGCCGCTGTGCCGCTGCTGTCTGGGGACGTAACCACCGGCACCCTGGGGTTCGTCAAATTCGGGGATCGTGAATGGCTGCCCGCGGAGCTCAATGCTTTGCAGGCAATCGCGGCGTTGTTCGCTCAGCTGCAAGCCCGTGTCGTCGCTGAAGAGCAAATCCACTACCTCGCTGAGCACGACGAACTCACGGGGCTGCTTAACCGTAGAGCACTAATCGCACACCTCGATAAGCGTTTGGCTGCAGGACAGCCGGGACCAGTCTCGGTGGTTTTCCTTGCACTGGACCGCTTCAAAGTCATAAATGACCATCTCGGCCAACAGGCTGGTGACTTGTTCATCGAGGCCTTCGCCGCGCTGCTGCAGGGGGCCCTCGAGGTGCCTTCCGTCATCGCCCGTTTCGGCGGCGACGAGTTCGTCGTGGTGCCGGAACCACCGATGGGCGTCAAGGATGCTGAAGCGTTCGCGCAGTCATTACACACTCGAGTTCACCAGCAAGTCGCGATTGACGGCGAGATGCTCAGTCGCACCGTCAGTATCGGCGTTGCAGCCGGCATCCCCGGTCGCGAGAGCACGTCGGACCTATTGCGCCGAGTCGACCAGGCCACCCGGTCGGCGAAGAGCTCTGGCGGCAACAAGGTCACAACTTTCAATCCCGAAATGTCTACAACAGACATGATCAGCAACGATATCGAATTGCACCTGGAAGGGATGATCGAGGGCGGTAGCGGCGCCTTGGTGCTCCATTACCTTCCCGAGTTTGACCTGCGCACCGGCGAGATCCTGGGTACCGAGGCGCTAATCCGTTGGCACCACCCAACTCTTGGGTTGTTGATGCCGGATTCTTTCATCCCGGTGGTGGAATCCATTAACCTGAGTGCCAAGCTCGGGCGTCTCGTTATGCGATCGGCGTGCGCGCAGTTCGGACTCTGGCAATCGCACGGCGTCGGGCACGGCACGGTATTGCGGATCAACGTGTCGCCGGTGCAACTTGTCACGGACGGCATCATCGCAACCGTCACGGCCACCCTCGACGAGTTTGGTCTCGATCCCAGCACCGTATGTCTGGAGATCACCGAAAGCGTTGTGGTCCAAGATATTGACGCCACACGCAAAACGCTGTTTGGGTTGAAAGACATCGGAGTGCAAATCGCCATCGACGACTTCGGCACCGGCTACAGCGTGCTTACGTATCTGAAATCCCTTCCGGTCGACTCGCTCAAGATCGACCAAGGCTTTGTACGCACTCTGGATACCAATCCAGGTGACTTGGCCATCGTGCGTTCGACGATGGCCCTGGCCGAGGCCTTCGGTCTTGACGTCATCGCCGAAGGAGTCGAAACCGTGGCCGCGGCAGAGACGTTGTTGAGCCTGGGTTGCCATCGCGCACAAGGCTTTCTGCTGTCCCGCCCGCTAGACAGCGCAGCGATGGAGTCGCTCCTCGCCAGAGGCGCGATTCCGACGAACTTCTCAAACGCGGGACCGAGTGGAAGTGGGAACGCGTTTTAGACCCGCGCAAAGCCGAACAACCACCGCTGATCGGTACTTGATAGGAGATCAACACGTGATTTCTTCCAATGCCGAAAAGCGGCTGAGGATTTCGGCGTTCTCGGCGCACATCAGCTTGAATTGCGCCGGCTCGGCATGAGCGGAAAGGGTGCGACGGTCCCACCACATCACTTTGGTTCGATAGTTTTCATTCGGATAGGCGGCCGCCGGAACGCGTGCGGCCACGACGCCCCCGGAGGATTGCCACTGCTCCAGCACATGGGCCGCCGCGGTAGCCATCACAAATTGAGCACCCAGCAACGTCATCGTCGGCAGGGCCGTGCGGGCCAATACTCGGGAAAGCGACTGATTGCCATATTCGCGGGAATTGGCCCAGGCGCTTTTCACCTCCACGACGCCGAACGGAAGCCGGTTGGCGATCATATGACGCAGCAGGGAAAGGCCGGGATTGCCTTTCCACTCCACCAGCGCGTGGGAGTCCTCGGGCGAGCGCAACGGCCCCACGACGCGCGTGCCCCCGACCACGCGCCCCTCCGGGTCAAGGGCCGCGAAGAACAGCGCCGTGTCCGCGCCGTCCGAAATCGCGTCCACGTCGAGCACCCAATCCAACCCGTGCCTGCGATAGCTGTGCGCTGCGCCTTCCAGGTATTGATTCCACAGATCGGGCTCCGCCCTCGGCGTGGACGCGACGACCCAACATCCCGTCGCGTGATCGCGCCAGCCGGACCGAACGTCCGACGGCGGGGCATCAAACACTCTTGCTTCGAGCTGAGCCGCTTCCATGGGTTTGCCTCCACCTATTAACCGTGCGAACCGAACTATTTCGTGAACACGTCTTGAATCGTTTCTCAATTCGACTCGCGACAAATAACCAAGGAGATTGTGACATAACAAGCTAATGGCGGCTGTACAGCGCGGGCGGAAAATATCAACGCGGGCTTGTTAGGCGCCGCACGGGATTTGGCGAAAACGTCAGCTACTGTTCAGTAACACGCGACCGCGGCCGAATTATGGTTAACGCCGGTCGGGGCTAGAGCACGGGAAATGCGAACCGCAGCGACCCCAAGAACTGACAACGGATGTTGCCGATTTCGACCGGGCGCGCAGTACCGTGGCGGCATGCCCGACGAATCCAGCACTGAAGGTTCCGCCGACGCCGGATACGACGACGCCGGTACGCCGACGTTCGAGTCCATGCGCGACAAGATCGAGGCCCGGTACGCGACGGCACAGGGCTCGGCCGAACTCGACGCGGAGTCACGCGAGGGACGATCGGTCGAGGCCGACTACGACGAGCGCCGTCGCGCGGCGGCCGAGCGGCTGGCCCAGATCCGCGAGTCGATGCGGCCAGGCGACCAGCCGTGAGCGACGCCGGGCGTGTGTCCCCTCAGTGCTCGCCAGATGCCTTGCCCGACAATGTCATTCGGGCCTTGTCGCGAAGGCGGGCTCAGGCGGTGGCTTTACGGCGGCGGGCCGGCCGGCGCGCGGGAGCGCTGGCCGGCGGCGCGCTGCGACCGATGACCTCGGCGAGGAACTTCCCGGTGTAGCTCTCCGGCACCGCCGCGACGTCCTCCGGAGTGCCTTCCGCGACAACGGTTCCGCCCTCGGCGCCGCCTTCCGGCCCCATGTCGACGATCCAGTCCGAAGTCTTGATGACGTCCAGGTTATGTTCGATGACGATGACCGTATTGCCTTTGTCGACAAGGCCGTTGATGACCTTGAGCAACTTGCGGATGTCGTCGAAATGCAGACCCGTGGTCGGCTCGTCGAGGATGTAGACGGTGCGTCCGGTGGAGCGCTTCTGCAGTTCGGCGGCCAGCTTGACGCGCTGGGCCTCGCCGCCGGACAGCGTCGGCGCCGGCTGGCCGAGCCGCACGTAACCCAGCCCGACGTCGACCAGGGTGCGCAGGTAGCGGTGGATGCCGGTGATCGGCTCGAAGAACTCCGCCGCCTCCTCGATGGACATGTCCAGCACCTCGGAGATGGTCTTGCCCTTGTAGTGCACCTCGAGGGTTTCCCGGTTGTAGCGCGCGCCCTGACACACCTCGCACGGCACATACACGTCGGGCAGGAAGTTCATCTCGATCTTGATGGTGCCGTCGCCCGTGCACGCCTCGCAGCGGCCGCCCTTGACGTTGAACGAGAACCGGCCCGGTTGGTAGCCACGGACTTTGGCCTCGGTGGTCGCCGCGAACAGGGTCCGGATCTTGTCGAACACGCCGGTGTAGGTGGCCGGGTTCGACCGCGGCGTGCGCCCGATCGGCGACTGATCAACCCGCACCAGCTTGTCCAGGTGGTCCAGCCCGGTGACCCGGGTGTGGCGGCCGGGGACCAGCCTTGCGCCGTTGAGCCGGTTGGCCAGCACCGCCGCGAGGATGTCGTTGACCAGAGTCGACTTGCCGGAACCGGACACACCGGTCACCGACGTGAGCACGCCGAGCGGGAACGAGACGTCGATGCCGCGCAAGTTGTGCTCGCGCGCGCCGACGACGGTGAGCTGACGGCGCCGGTCGACGGGACGCCGGATCGCCGGCATCTCGATGCTTTCCTTGCCCGACAGGTAGGCGCCCGTGATCGACTCCTTGTTGGCCAGCAGCTCGCTGTAGGTGCCGCTGTGCACGATCTGACCGCCGTGCTCACCGGCCCGCGGGCCGATGTCGACGATCCAGTCGGCGTGCGCGATGGTGTCCTCGTCATGCTCGACGACGATCAGCGTGTTGCCCAAACCCCTTAGCCGAGTGAGGGTTTCGATGAGGCGACGGTTATCGCGCTGATGCAGCCCGATGGACGGCTCGTCGAGCACGTAGAGCACGCCCACCAGCCCGGACCCGATCTGGGTGGCCAGCCGAATGCGTTGCGCCTCACCACCGGACAGCGTGGCGGCCGCGCGGGACAGCGACAGGTATTCAAGACCGACGTCGAGCAAAAATCCCAGCCGCGACTGAATTTCCTTGAGCACCTGCCCGGCGATCGCCTGCTCGCGCGGCCCCAGGGTGAGGGTGTTGAGGAAGTCGGCGCAATCGGAGATCGACAGCTCACAGACCTCGGCGATGGACTTCTTGCCGCGATTGCTCGCGCTCAACGACACCGCCAGGATCTCCGGCTTGAGCCGGGTCCCCTCGCAGACCGGGCAGGGCACGTCACGCATGAAGCCCTCGTAGCGCTCCTTCATCTGCTCGGATTCGGTCTGCGCCATCTTGCGCTGCAGAAACGCCAGCACGCCCTCGAAATCGGCGTAGTACGAGCGGGTCCGGCCATACCGGTTGCGGTACCGCACGTGCACCTGGTGGTCGGATCCCTCGAGGATCGCCTTGCGGGCCTTGGCGGGCAGTTTGCGCCACGGGGTGTCGACGTCGAAGCCCAGCTCGTCCCCCAGCCCGGCCATCATCCGGGTGAAGTACTCCGCGGTATGGCCCGTCGACCACGGCGCCACCGCACCCTCGGACAGGGTGCGCTCGGGGTCGGGCACCACCAGGTCCGGGTCGACCTCCTTGCGGATGCCCAGGCCGCTGCATTCGGGGCAGGCGCCGTACGGCGAGTTGAAGGAGAACGACCGCGGCTCCAGGTCGTCGACGGCCAGCGCGTGCCCGTTCGGGCAGGCCAGCTTCTCGGAGAACCGCTGCTCGCGGTTGTGGGCGTCGTGCTCGTGATCGACGAACTCCAGCACCACGATGCCGTCGGCCAGGTTCAGCGCGGTTTCCACCGAGTCGGTGAGCCGCTGCTTGGCGCTGGCCTTGACAGTGAGCCGGTCCACCACGACCTCGATGTCGTGCTTCTCCTGCTTCTTCAGCTTCGGCGGATCGGTCAGCGGATGCACGACGCCGTCGACCCGGACCCGGCTGTAGCCCTGGGCGTTGAGCTTTTCGAAGAGGTCGGCGAACTCGCCCTTGCGGGTGCGCACCACCGGCGCGAGCACCTGAAAGCGGGTGCCCTCCGGCATCGCCAGCACCTGGTCGACGATTTGCTGTGGCGTCTGGCGGGCAATGCGCTCGCCGCACACCGGGCAGTGCGGGGTACCGGCGCGCGCGTACAGCAGCCGCAGGTAGTCGTAGACCTCGGTGATGGTGCCAACCGTCGATCGCGGGTTGCGGTTGGTGGACTTCTGGTCGATCGACACCGCCGGGGACAGGCCCTCGATGAAGTCGACGTCCGGCTTGTCCATCTGCCCGAGGAACTGGCGGGCGTAGGCCGACAGCGACTCCACGTAACGCCGCTGCCCCTCGGCGAAGATCGTGTCGAAGGCCAGCGACGATTTGCCCGAACCCGACAGCCCCGTGAAGACGATCAGCGCGTCGCGGGGCAGGTCGAGGTCGACGCCGCGCAGGTTGTGCTCGCGGGCGCCCTTGATGATCAGACGGTCAGCCAACGCCGCCCCTCTCAGGAACTATCTGCTACTTCTCCGCAGCCGCAATGCCGATCCCGAATCGGAGTTGCGCACGGCGCATTCCATGCTATGTGCCCATACCGACAAGCAGCGCGTGACCAGTAACGTGGCCGCTATGACTGCCCAGGACGGCCCCACTGACAAGCTTGTCGACACCTACACGGGACACGTCGACCCTGGTACCGCGGCCCGCCGGACCCTACCCGGCGCCACGATCATAAAGGCGTCGGTGGGCCCCATGGACAACAACGCGTATCTGGTGACGTGTTCCGCCACGGGCGAAACCCTGCTCATCGACGCCGCCAACGACGCCGACGACCTGATCGGCCTGATCCGGCAGCACGCACCAAAGGTGTCGCTGATCGTGACCAGCCATCAGCACTTCGATCACTGGCAGGCGCTCGACGCCGTGGCGAAGGCGACCGGCGCGCCGACCGCCGCCAACGAAATCGACGCCGAGGCGCTGCCGGTCAAACCGGACCGTTTGCTGGCGGGCGGCGACACCGTGCAGATCGGCGAGCTGAACTTCGACGTCATCCACCTGCGGGGGCACACCCCCGGATCGATCGCGCTGGCCCTGGACGGACCCGCGACCGGCGGGGTCACGCAGCTGTTCACCGGCGACTGCCTTTTCCCCGGCGGCGTCGGCAAGACCTGGCAGCCCGGCGATTTCGACCAGCTGCTCGACGACGTCACCACCCGGGTGTTCGACGTGTATGACGACGCGACGGTCATCTACCCCGGCCACGGCGACGACACGGTGTTGGGCGCCGAACGACCCCATCTGAGCGAATGGCGCGCGCGGGGCTGGTAGCGCCGGGCCCGGCGGCAGGCGGTTACGTCGTGGTGTGCACGATCAGGACGTCGGTCTTGGCCCGCCGCGAGACGTTGGCCGGCACCGATCCCAGCAGCCGGCCGGCGATGGTGCTCAGACCGACGTTGCCGACCACGAGCAGGTCCGCCTGCTCCTCCTCGGCGAGGTGCACCAGCGCATCGACCGGCGCCCCCACGATCGGGCGCTCGTCGATGTTCTGCGCGCCCGCCGCGTGCGCGCGGTCCTTGGCGTCGCGCAGAATCGCGTAAATCGGCGCGGTGCCCGAAACCTTGTAGCTTTCGTCCCGGAGGGCGTCGGCGGCCCGGGCGTCCTCATGTTGGGGCAAGTACGCCGAGGCGACGATCAGCTTGGCGTCCGGCCCGGCGATCTGCGCCGCCTTCTCCACCGCACGCATCGACGAGTCCGAGCCATCGGTTCCTACCACCACAGTCCGATAGGCGCCCATTTACCCTCCCAGTTTCGGTTGGTCAGCCAACCCAAGACAGTATCGCGTTTGCTCGATGCAGAGGAGATAGATGAACGACACGGTGTGGCGTGGCGCACCCGTGATTTGCGGCGCCTGGCTGGGCCAACGGACAATATCGATAATGACAAAACAATCGAATGCGCGATTCGGCGACGGAAAGCATTGCATGACGCCGCTTTTCGCAAATACCGGAGCGAACTGCAAATGCGGGGGGGCGCTGTTGGTGACCGGTTCGACCGGCCGCGCCCTACAGTAACAAGCATCATGTCTGGTCCCATGCTCGAGCCCACCCTCGAGCCGATTTTCGAGCCGCGCGCCGGGGATGCCGTCGATAAACCCGTCGCAGCGCGCCCCGGCGGCAGGTTGCTCGATCCGTGGGCGATCGCCCTGTTCGCCACGGCCGTCAGCGCCGCCTGGGCCTGCCGGCCTTCGCTGTGGTTCGACGAGGGGGCCACGATTTCGGCCGCGGCGAGCCGGACCCTGCCCGAGCTGTGGCGGCTGCTGGGCCACATCGACGCCGTCCACGGTGCGTACTACCTGGTGATGCACGGTTGGTTCGCCGTGTTTCCGCCCACCGAGTTCTTCTCGCGCCTGCCCAGCGCCCTTGCCGTGGGCGCCGCGGCCGCCGGGGTCACGGTGTTCACCAAGAAGTTCGCGACGCGCCCGACGGCGGTGTGCGCGGGCGTCGTCTTCGCCATCCTGCCCCGCACGACGTGGGCCGGCATGGAGGCGCGTTCCTATGGCTTCGTCGCGGCCGCGTCCGTATGGCTGACCGTGTTGTTCGTGGCCGCCGTCCGGCGCAATCGGCCCCGCTGGTGGATTTGCTACGCGCTGGCATTGGCGCTGTCGATCCTGCTCAACGTCAACCTGGTGCTGCTGGTGCCGGTGTACGGCGCGATCCTGCCGCTGTTGCTTCCTGCGGGGTCCCGCAGATCCCCGGCCGTGTGGTGGGCCGCCAGCTCCGCCGTCGCGGTCGGGGCGATGATCCCGTTCGCGCTGTTCGCCCATGGCCAGGTGTGGCAGGTCGGCTGGATCTACCCGGTGAGCTGGCATTACGCGTTCGACATCATCCTGCGGCAGTATTTCGACCACAGCGTCGCCTTCGCGGTGCTGAGCGCGGTCGTGATCGTCGCGGCGGCGCTGGCCCGGTTGGCCGGCGCGCCGGCCCCGGCCGGCGACCTGCGCCGGTTGTTGACCTTCTGTGTGGTGTGGATGGTCATTCCGACCGCGCTGGTCGTCATCTATTCGGCCGTCAGCGAGCCGATCTACTACCCGCGCTACCTGATCTTCACCGCGCCCGCGATGGCCATCGTCCTGGCCGTCTGCATCGTCACGCTGGCCCGCCGGCCCTGGCCGATGGTCGGCGCGGTGCTGCTGTTCGTCATCGCCGCGGTGCCCAATTACCTGTTCGTCCAGCGCTGGCCGTACGCCAAGGAGGGCTGGGACTACAGCCAGGTCGCCGACCTGATCGCCGCACACGCCGCCCCCGGCGACTGCCTGATGGTGGACAACACCGTGCCGTGGCGGCCCGGCCCGATCCGGGCGCTGCTGGCCACCCGGCCGGCGGCCTTCCGGTCGCTGATCGACGTCGAGCGCGGCGTGTACGGCCCGAAGGTCGGCTCGCTGTGGGACGGCCATGTGGCCGTCTGGCTGACCACGGCCAAAATCAACAAATGCCCCACCATCTGGACCATTACCAATAAAGACGCCTCGCTGCCGGATCACCAAGCGGGACAAGCGCTCCCGCCCGGAAGCGCATTCGGGCGCGCCCCGGCATACCGATTCCCGGGCTACCTGGGCTTCCACATCGTCGAGCGTTGGCAATTCCATTACTCGCAGGTGGTCAAGTCCACCCGGTGATCGGCGACGGGTCAGCCCACGCTGGCGACCGGCCGCGCCTGGCGCGTGGCCCGGGTCGCGGCGTACGACACCGCCACACCGGCGGCGCTCACCGCGGTGAAGACCGTGAACAACAAATGGGCCGCGACCGCCTCGCCGCCGGTGGCGGTGTTGACGACCACTCCGGCCAGCCCGGCGCCGATCGCCGCGGAGGTCAGCTGGACGGTGTTGATCGCCGCGGAGGCGGCGCCGCCCTCGGCCGGATCGTTGACGCAGGCCATCGCGCGGGCCGAGAGGTGCGGCCAGGCCATCCCGATGCCGATGCCGGCGACCAGCAGGGCCACCGCCCACAGGGCGGCGGTCCAGTTGGACCCGTCGCCGTGCCGGGCGACCGCGCCCAGCGCCAGGCCGGACGCGGCCACCAGCGGCGCCACCATGACCACCCGCCCGATCGTGCGCGGGTTTTCCAGCGAGGCGCTGACGATTTCGCTGACGGTCCAGCCGAGGGCGAGCGCCGCGCCGAGGAAGCCGGCCGCGATGGGCGTGAGGTGGGCCAACCGCTGCCCGAACAGCGGCACATAGGTGTTCACCATCGCCGCGCCCATCAGGACACCCATGGTTAGGTAAATCCACTTCAACGGCCCGGGAGAGAACACGCTGGGCGGGAGGATGGCCGCGTGCATGCGCCAGTCGACGATCACGAACAGGCCGACCAGCAGGATGCCGGCCGCGAGCAGCCCGTACGTCGCGGCGGTGTTGCGGGGAATCTGCGCGACGCTCACGGCCAGCGCGGCCACACCGATGATCAGCAGCGACCACACCGGCACCTTCATCCGCGGGATGCCGTTGGTCGGGTCGACGCGGGCCAGCGCGACCGGCACCAGCAGGGCCATCAAGACGGTGAGGACGGCCATCGTGACGAACGCCCACCGCCAGATCCCGAGCTGCGCGAACAACCCGCCCGTCGTGGGCCCGACCACCGTCGCGACACCCCACATCGCCGACACCAGCGCCGAGCCCCGCGTCCACAGCCAGCGGGGCAGCGCGGAGTTGATCACCGCGTAGCCCAGGCCGGCCAGCAAGCCCCCGGCCACCCCCTGCATCGCCCGGCCAGCAATCAAAACATGCATGGTCGGCGCGGCCGCGCAAACCATGCTGGCGATGCCGAACACGGCGAGTCCGAACAGATACGACGACCGCGCCCCGACGCGCAGCAGCATCGGATTGACCATCGTCGCCGCGACCACCGACCCGACCAGGTACAGCGTCGTCACCCACGCGTAGAGCCGGCTTCCGCCGATCTCGGCGATGGTGTTGGGCAACAAGCTGGTGGTCAGGAACTCGTTGGTGGCGTAAAGCGCTACCCCACCGGCTAGCAGGATTGACGTCCTCAGATACCGGGCGCCCAGCAGCTCTCGCCAGCCGCCGGTGATAGTCGCCGCGTCGGTCACCCCTCTACCGTATGGGGTGCCGCGGGGTTACCCGGCGCAGATCGGTTGCCAGCAAACTCATTTCAGGCCGGCGGCGTCCATCCCGCGCAGTTCCTTCTTCAGGTCGGCGATCTCGTCCCGGAACCGCGCGGCCAGCTCGAATTGCAAGTCCCGGGCGGCGGCCATCATCTGCGCGGTCAGGTCCTTGATCAGGTCGGCCAGTTCGGCGCGGGGCATGCTGGTCGTGTCGCGGCCCTCGAACACCCCGGCGCTGACCGCGCGGCCCGGCTCGCCCTGTGCGCGCCGACCGCGGGACGCATTGCGCCCTGACCCGCCGATCTCCACCACGCTGGCTTCTGTATCAGACGCCTCGCGATAGACCTGGTCGAGGATGTCGGCGATCTTCTTGCGCAGCGGTTGCGGGTCGATCCCGTTGGCCTCGTTGTAGGCGATCTGCTTCGCCCGGCGCCGTTCGGTCTCGTCGATGGCTTCCTTCATCGAGTCGGTGATCGTGTCGGCGTACATGTGCACTTCGCCGGAGACGTTGCGGGCGGCGCGGCCGATGGTTTGGATCAGGCTGCGCGATGACCGCAGGAAGCCCTCTTTGTCGGCATCCAGGATGGCGACGAGCGACACCTCCGGCAGGTCCAGGCCCTCGCGCAGCAGGTTGATGCCGACCAGCACGTCGTACTCGCCGAGCCGCAGCTGGCGCAGCAATTCCACCCGGCGCAGCGTGTCGACCTCCGAGTGCAGATAGCGCACCCGGATGCCCATCTCGAGCAGGTAGTCGGTGAGGTCCTCGGCCATCTTCTTGGTGAGCGTGGTGACCAGCACCCGCTGGTCGGCGTCGGTGCGCTTGCGGATCTCGCCGATCAGGTCGTCGATCTGCCCCTTGGTCGGTTTGACCACCACCTTCGGGTCCACCAGGCCGGTGGGCCGGATGACCTGCTCGACGAACTCGCCGCCGGACTGACTGAGCTCATAGGGGCCCGGGGTGGCCGACAGATACACCGTCTGCCCGACCCGGTCGGCGAACTCCTCCCACGTCAGCGGGCGGTTATCGCACGCCGACGGCAACCGGAACCCGTATTCGACCAGGTTGCGCTTGCGCGACATGTCGCCCTCGTACATGCCGCCGATCTGCGGCACGGTGACGTGCGACTCGTCGATGACCATCAAAAAGTCTTCCGGAAAGTAGTCGAGCAGGGTCGCCGGCGGCGAGCCCGGCCCCCGGGCGTCGATGTGGCGGGAGTAGTTCTCGATGCCCGAACAGAATCCGACCTGGCGCATCATCTCGATGTCGTAGTTGGTGCGCATCCTCAGGCGCTGCGCCTCGAGCAGCTTGCCCTGGCCCTCGAGTTCGGCCAGCCGGGCGGCCAGTTCCTCTTCGATCGTCGAGATGGCGTGGGCCATCCGCTCGGGGCCGGCCACGTAGTGGGTGGCCGGGAAGATGCGCAGCGAGTCGACCTGGCGGATCACGTCGCCCGTCAGCGGGTGCAGGTAATACAGCGCCTCGATCTCGTCGCCGAAGAACTCGATGCGCACCGCCAGTTCTTCGTAGGACGGGATGATCTCCACGGTGTCGCCGCGCACCCGGAACGAGCCGCGGGTGAAGGACAGGTCGTTGCGGGTGTACTGGACGTCGACCAGTAGCCGCAGCAACCCGTCCCGGGGCACCTCGTTGCCGACCCGCAGTTCCACCGAGCGATCCAGGTACGACTGCGGGGTGCCCAGGCCGTAGATGCACGACACCGACGCCACCACGACCACATCGCGCCGCGACAGCAGCGACGACGTCGCGGAGTGCCGCAAGCGCTCGACGTCGTCGTTGATCGAGCTGTCCTTTTCGATGTAGGTGTCGGTCTGCGCGATGTAGGCCTCGGGCTGGTAGTAGTCGTAGTACGACACGAAGTACTCAACGGCGTTGTGCGGCAACATCTCCCGCAGCTCGTTGGCCAGCTGGGCGGCCAGCGTCTTGTTGGGTGCCATCACCAGGGTGGGCCGCTGCAGGCGCTCGATGAGCCAAGCGGTGGTGGCCGACTTCCCGGTGCCGGTGGCGCCGAGCAGCACCACATCGCGCTCCCCCGCCCTGATCCTGCGCTCCAGCTCGTCGATGGCCGCCGGCTGGTCCCCGGCGGGGTCGTGCGGGCTGACGACCTCGAAGCGGCCGCCGGCGCGCACCAGCCCCGCCACGGCCTCTTCGGCCGGGCGATATTCCGAATGAGCGACTACCGGATGTTCCGTGGCGAATGCCATGCCACCAGGGTAGAGGCGATCACCGACAAGTGCCTTGGAGCTGGTCTTTGCAGGTCGTCGTCCTGACGGTTGAGGGATTCGCTCATGGAGGATCTTGGTAAAGACGAGGCTGCGTCTTTGGTCGAGCTTGGTTTTGGCTGGCGCTAGACGGGGGCGCTCCGGTCGACGGCGTATACCGATACGCCTCAGAGATGCTCGACGTCCGGTCAGGGAGGTTCTCGCGCGGATAGCCGAACCACCAAATAGTGTCTGGCTCTCCCGGTTGGCGGGAGGACGAGGACGGCTGGTTTTCCTCGAAGTCGACCAGAAAGTAGTACAGGACGGCCCCCGCGGCCGTCCTCGGCTAACCCGCGGGACGCGTCCACGTCCGGGTGACCGGGTCGCATTGCAGCAGGTAGCCGTCGCTGGAGGTGCTCATGGCGAACACCGAGGTGCCCGGCCGGTCGCACGAGCTACCGGCCGCGTGCACGCCCATCGTGATCGGGGCCTTGGCCCAGCTGCTGCCCTCGCACACGATCTGCTCGTTGTTGGTCGGGTCGTAGGCGACCTTGCCGACATCGGCGCACAACCCGCCCAGCACGGGCGGCGCCGGGGCGGACGCGGTGGTCGAGGCGTTGATGACCTGGGTGGGGTCGCCCAACGCCACGCCGGCCGGCGCGGCGCCGGCCCGGGTGGCCACCACGGGCACCCGGACCACCGCCCCCTGAGCGCCGCACTCGTTGCTGAGCACGGTCTCGGTCTGCGTGCCCCGCAGCGTGCCGTCGGCCTGCGGCGCCAGCGACCACGCGACGGTTTCCTGCTGGGTGGCAGGCGCGTGTCCGTTCGGCTGGGCGCAGCCCACTCGCAGCTGCTCGGGCGCGCCTTGCCAGTAGCCACCCACGTAGCGCAACGTGTCGGCCTGGCCGCCGCCGGTGGTGCTGGCCAGTTGGTGGGTGGCATCGTCCAGCTGGGTCCCGGTGGCCGCGCATCCGTTGGTCGTGCAGGCCGACCGGAACGCCCACCAGTCGGTGGTGGCTCCGCCGTGCCGGATGCCGATGCCGTTGGTGGTCCGCTTGGTCTGGTCATAGTCCAGCCGATAGGTCCCATTCAGCGCCGGTCCCCCGGCGGCGGGTGCGGCGCTGGGAGCGGGCAGGGACGGTTTGGAGGCGAGCGCGGGGCTGGGCGGCGGCGTGGTGGGCTCAAACGAGTACAGGATCGACCAGGTCGCCGCGACGGCGACGAGCACCGCGCACACCAGCGCCGCGGCCCACCGGGTTTTCGACGAGAACCGGTGGTTCAAGGCGGCGAGCCCGCGCCGGCGGTGCGGCGCCAACGGGGCGGTGCGCGGCGGCGGGCGGCGGGCTTCGGAAACCCGCGCGCTGACGGCGGTGGCGAACTCCCGGCACCGCGCGAACCTGTCCTCGGGCCGTTTGGCGAGCGCCGTCGAGAACACGTCGTCGAGCTCCGCCAGCTCCGGCCGAAAGTCGCTGAGGCGGGGAGGCGTCTCGTGCAGGTGCCGGCTGATCACCGCGATCGGGTTGGAATGCTGAAACGGTGGCGCACCGGTCAGCAGATGGAAAGCCGTTGCGGCCAACGCGTATTGGTCGGCCCTCCCGTCGATCGGAGCGCCGGCAAGCTGCTCGGGCGCGGCGTAGGCCACGGTTCCCACCGCGACGTTGGTTTCGGTGATCCCGCTCACGTCGCCCAGGTGGCGCGCGACACCGAAGTCCGCCAACAGGATTCGGCGTTCCCCGTCTTCCGGGTGGGTGAGCAGGATGTTGGCGGGCTTGACGTCGCGGTGCAGCAGGCCACGGTCGTGCGCGTAGTCCAGCGCACCCGCGACCGCTTGCACGATGGCACACACCTCGTGGATCGGCATGCCCTCGGGGTGGCTCTGCTTGACCAACCGCGACGCATCGGTGCCCTCGACATAGTCCATCGAGATCCACAGATGCCCGTTGAAAGCGCCGCGGTCGTGGACGCCGACGATGTGGGGATGCCACAGCGTCGCCGCGAGATCGGCCTCCCGATTGAACCTTTCGCGAAACTCGGGATCGGCCGTCACCGCCTCGGCGAGGACTTTGATCACGTCGCGGCGCGGCAGCCGGGGATGCAATGCCAGGTAGACCTCGGCCATGCCACCGGCGCCCAGTTGCCGCAAGATCGTGTAGCCGGCAAACGACGCACCATTCCCCACCGCACCGGAATCGCTGTGTGGTTGCGCCGCTTGGGGTTCCGCGTTCGGCAGGGAACTCACCGGTGGTATCCGGCGAAACAGCTGCCCGATCGGCATCGCGGGTAACGAGTGAAAACCCGCGCGCAGGGCGTCGCGGGCCTGGCGCGGGTTGGTCAGCAGTCGTCGCCCGGTGCCGATGCGCCGGGTCGTTCGCTTGTGCTCATCCATCAATGCGTTGGTCCCCCTCCGATCGAATAATGCCGCACGGCCGTAGGCGATTCGACTCCGCCGACTATGAAACAGCTATGAATAGCCGTGCCGAAACAAAGGGAAGTCACAGCCGGATCCCATAGAAGCACGGCCGGCGCGACCCGATACTTGAGTGGTGACTCGACCCGCCCCGCCTCTGCTGACCATTCGGCACGACGGGTCCCAACGATCCTTCGCGGCCGGACACGAAGTGGTCGTCGGACGCGACGCGCAGGCCGACGTGCAGATCGCCGATCCGCGCATCTCGCGCGCGCATCTGATCCTGCGTTTCGATCAAGGCCGCTGGCTGGCAATCGATAACGGTTCGCTGAACGGGACCTATCTCAACGGTTACCGGATGCCGGTCATCGATATCCACGACGGCCAGAGCATTCACGTCGGAAACCCGCGCGGCCCGCACCTGACCTTCGCGATCGGGCCCCGGCAGGGCCAGGCGACCCGCCCGGCCCGCACCCGGCCCAGCCACGATTCCGGGCCACCGACCCTGACGTGGTCCGCGGTTGGCGAGCAAACGAATCCGACGCATCATCGGCCCCCGCCGCGCCGCGGCGTTCCCCGAGGTCCGCTGCCTCGCCCCGCGCCCCCGCTGCCGCTCGCGGCGCCTTCGCCAGTGCGCGGCGCACCACCGGAGGAGCTGACCGTCATCGATCCCGGCTCGCCCGCCAGGTTGCGGGCCGCGCCGGCAACGGAATTCACGGTGATCGACGCAAAGACGGCCGACGTGTCGAACCTGGCGACGCGCTTTGTGAGATTGCTCTCGCCGCGCGCGTCGTCCGCCGCGGGCACGACCGGCGCCCTGACCATCGGGCGCGCCCCCGAAAACGACATCGTCGTCCCCGACGTATTGGCGTCGCGCCGGCACGCGACCTTGGTGCCCACACCGCTGGGCACCGAGATCCGGGACAACAGCGTCAACGGCACGTTCGTCAACGGCACCCGGGTCGGGTCGGCGATCCTGTCCGAGGACGACGTCGTCACCATCGGCAACGTCGACCTGGTGTTCCGTGGCGGCACGCTCACCAAGCGCAGCGAAGCCGCGTCGCGGAGCGGCGGGCTCGAGGTGCGCAACGTCAAGTACGTCGTCGACAACGGCAAACAACTGCTCGACGACATCTCGCTGGTCGCACGTCCCGGAACGCTCACCGCGGTGATCGGCGGGTCGGGCGCCGGAAAGAGCACCCTGGCCAGGCTCATCGCCGGCTACACCACACCCAGCTCGGGCTCAGTTACGTTCGAGGGACAGAACATTCACGCCGAGTACGCCTCCCTGCGCAGCAGGATCGGCATGGTCCCCCAAGACGACGTCGTGCATCGCCAGCTGACCGTCAACCAGGCGCTGGGCTACGCCGCCGAGCTGCGGCTGCCGCCCGACACCGGAAAGGCCGACCGCGCCGGGGTCGTCGCCCAGGTGCTCGAGGAGCTCGACCTGACCAAACACGCCGACACCCGCGTCGACAAGCTGTCCGGCGGGCAGCGCAAACGCGCGTCGGTGGCGCTGGAACTGCTGACCGGCCCGTCATTGCTGATCCTCGACGAGCCCACGTCCGGCCTGGACCCCGCGCTCGACCTGCAGGTCATGACGATGCTGCGCCAGTTGGCCGACGCCGGTCGTGTGGTGCTGGTGGTGACGCACTCGCTGTCCTACCTGGACGTCTGCGACCAGGTGTTGCTGATGGCCCCCGGCGGCAAGACGGCCTACCGCGGCTCGCCCGAGCAGATCGGCGACGCGATGGGCACCACCAACTGGGCCAAGATCTTCACCCAGGTCGGCGCCGACCCGGACGAAGCCAATCGCCGCTTCGTGGAACGCAGCGAGGCCCAAAAGCGCATGCCGGACAAGGCCGATGAGCCGAGCGGCCTGGGTGAGCCGGTGCACACCAGCGTGCGACGCCAGATCTCGACCATCGCCCGGCGGCAGTTCCGCCTCGTCGTCGCCGACCGCGCCTACTTCGTCTTCCTGGCGCTACTGCCCTTCGTATTGGGTTCGCTGTCCCTGACCGTCCCGGGCAGCAACGGATTTCATGCGCCGGGGCCCAATGCGGGAACGCCCGACGAGGCCGCACAGATACTGGCCCTGCTGATGCCGGCCGCGGCATTCATGGGCACCGCCTTGACAATTCGCGATCTGGTCGGCGAACGGGCCATCTTCCAGCGGGAGCAGGCGGTCGGCCTGTCGACCACCGCATACCTGCTCGCCAAGTCCGCGGTGTTCTGCGCGTTCGCCATTTTGCAGTCGGCGATCGTCACGGCGATCGTGGTGGCCGGCAAGGGCGCACCGACGCGCGGCGCAAATCTGTTCGGCCACTCCACGATTGGGGCCACGGTCGAGCTGTTCGCGACGGTGGCCGCGACGTGCGTCGCCTCGGCCATCCTGGGCCTGGCCATCTCGTCGCTGGTGCGCTCGAGCGAGCAAATCATGCCGCTGTTCGTGGTGACGGTGATGGCGCAGCTGGTGCTGTGCGGCGGCATGGTGCCCGTGACCGGCCGGCTCGGCCTGAACCAGTTGTCGTGGGCGATGCCGGCGCGCTGGGGCTACGCCGCCGCCTCGTCGACGGTGGACCTGCGGCACCTGGTGCCCGATTCGCTGCTGTCCCAGGACCGGTTCTGGCAGCACGCGCCGAAGACCTGGCTGCTGGACATGGCCATGCTGGCCGCGCTGTCACTGTTGTATGGCGGGTTTGTGCGGTGGAAGATCCGGTTGCGCCGGTAGGGTGTGATCATTCAGGAGGAACAGCGAGATTCACCCACCGAAACACGAGACGTTCGACTTAGTGGGCCGCACCAACACCGATCCCAAGGGAATCGTGCGGGCCGTGGACGAGTATGCGGTGCACCCGTGGGGTCTCTACGTCGCCCGCCCCACCCCCGGCCGCGCCCAGTTTCACTACCTCGAATCGTGGCTGCTGCCGTCGTTGGGCCTGCGCGCCACGGTCTTTCACTTCAACCCCGGCCACGAACGCGACCACGACTACTACCTGGATGTGGGCGAATACACGCCTGGGCCCGAGGTGTGGCGCGCCGAGGATCATTACCTCGACATCGAGGTCCGCAGCGGCGCCCGCGCGGAACTGTGCGATATCGACGAGTTGCTCGATGCGGTCCGCCACGGCCTGCTGACCCCCGAGGTCGCGGAGCTGGCGGTGCGACGCGCCGTGGCCGCCGTGGATGGGTTGGCCCGCAACGGCTATGACCTGTCGCGGTGGCTGGCCGCCGGCGGCATGGAGCTCACCTGGCGCGGCCGCTGAGCGCGACCGCACTACCCTGGCCGGTGGTTGGTGATGCTGTCGAACTCGTCTTTGACGATGCGGTAGCAGCCGCAGGCTAGTCGTTCCAGCCCCTGACGGTCGGTGATGGTCACGATGCCGCGGCTGTAGCGGGTCAGGTGCTGGGCCTGGATGCGTTGTGCCGTCTGGGACACGGTGGCTCGGGATGCGGCACGTTCGACGGCGACCCACGGTTCCAGGAACTATGTCGGCGCCCCGACACAAGGATTACCCTGGCGCTATGTCCGCGACCCAACACAAGCCCGTCCAGGCGGCGTTTGGGCGAGTGGTGCTGGTGGCGTCGCTGGGCGGCATGAAAGCCCTGGGCACCGTGCTCGCGGGTCTGCCGGGTGATTTTGCGGTACCCGTCGTCGTCGCCCAGCATCGCCGCCCCACGCTCAGCGGCGACGATCCGCTGGCCCAGATTTTGTCCCGCGCGAGCTCTCTGCCGATTCGAGTCGCCGAGCCGGGGGCGCCGGCGGACAAACCGGGCATCACCATCGTGCCCGCCGGAAAGACGGCAACCATCGATGCGGACGGCGCCTGGATGCTCGCCGAGGAAGCGGCCAAGGCCAGCGTCGGGGACGCCGTCCTGACCAGCTCCGCCGCGCTGGTGCCGACGGTCGCCGTGATCCTGACCGGGCGGCTGGCCGACGGCGCCAACGGATGTCGCGCGGTCAAGCGCAACGGCGGGCGCGTGCTCGTCCAAGACCCGGCGACCGCCGAGGCGTCGAGCATGCCGGCGCACGCGATCGCCACCGGCTGCGTGGATTTCGTGCTGCCGCCCGATCGCCTCGCGGCGGCGGTGCTCGCCCTGACCACCGCACCCGGGGGCGCCGAACTGCTGACGGTTCCCGTGCCGCCGTGGGCATGTCTTAACTAGTCGGCATGACGGACTTCGCGAGCCTGCCCGGTGCGGTGCGCGAAGCGCTGTACGACGAACCCGTGCCCGACTGGCGCTCGCCCACCCTGGCAACCCTCACCGACGACCGGTTCTCCGATCCGGGCTGGATCTTCGAGCGCAAGTTCGACGGCATGCGCTGCCTGGCGTTCCGCGACGGCGATCGGGTCCGGCTGTTGTCGCGTAATCGTCAGCCGCTCAATGGAACCTATCCCGAATTGGTGGATGCGCTTGCCGCGCAACCGGTCACGCGGTTCGTCGTGGACGGAGAGGTGGTGGCCTTCGACGGCCGGCGGACCAGCTTCGCCCGGCTGCAGGGTCGGCTGGGCCTCACCGACCCCGACGTGGCCCGGGCGTCGCCGGTGCGTGTCTTCTACTACGTATTCGATCTGCTGCATCTCGACGGCATGTCCACCGTCGAGGTGCCGCTCCTCTGGCGAAAGAGGTTGCTGCGCAAAGCGATCGACTTTGCCGACCCGCTGCGCTGTGCACCGCACCGCGTCGGGGACGGGATCGCCGCCTACCGGCGCGCATGTGAGCGCGGGGACGAGGGAGTGATCGCCAAGCGGGCCGACTCCACCTACCAGGGCGGTCGCTCGAAAAACTGGCTGAAGTTCAAATGCGTGCGCGATCAGGAGTTCGTGGTGGGGGGCTACACCAGTCCCAAGGGCAGTCGAGTCGAGTTGGGCGCCCTGATGCTCGGCTACTACGACGGCGGGGACCTGGTCTACGCGGGCAAGGTCGGCACCGGTTTCGACGACGCCACGCTGCGCCGGCTGCACGCGCGCCTGTCGCCGATCACCCGGGACAGGCCGCCGTTCGCCCGCGGTTTGGTGCGCGAGGCCGGCGCGAACTGGGTATCCCCCGAGATGGTGGTTCAGATCGGATTCAGCGAGTGGACGCGTGATGGCAAGTTGCGCCATCCGCGCTACCTCGGCATGCGCACCGACAAGGAGCCCGGCGAAGTGGTGCGGGAGACGCACTGATGGCCCGCGTCGACGTCGAGATCACCCACCCGGACCGCGTCCTGTTTCCCGCCGACGGGATCACGAAACGCGATCTCGCCGCCTATTACGACCAGGTGGCCGACACCATGTTGACGCACCTGCGGGGCCGGGCCCTCAACGTGCAGCGCTATCCCCGCGGCATCGCCGAAACAGGGTTCATCCAGCAGGATTTCGCCGATTCGCTACCAGACTGGATGAGCAGTGTCCGGGTGGCCAAGGAGGGCGGCACCGTAGAGCATCCGGTCGTCGAACGGCCGGAGGCGCTGCGCTGGCTGGCCAATCAAAGCTGCATCACCCTGCACATGTGGCAGTCGCGCCGGGCCCGGCTGGACCACCCGGACCGACTCGTCTTCGATCTCGACCCGTCCGACGGCGACTTCGCCGTGGTGCGAGCGACCGCACGCGCCACCGCCGGGGTGCTCGGGGACCTGGGCCTGGCGTGCTACGTCCAGACCACCGGCTCGCGGGGGCTGCACGTGGTCGCCCCCTTGCGCGCCGACACCGATTTCGACACCGCCCGGCAGTTCGCCCGTGACGTCAGCGAAGTGGTCGCCGCGGACGATCCCGCGCATCGCACCGTCGAGGCTCGCAAGGACAAGCGCGACGGGCGGGTATACCTCGACATCATGCGAAACGCCTACGCGCAGACGGCGGTTGCGCCGTATTCGGTTCGGGCCCGCAACGGCGCACCGGTAGCCACACCGCTGGAATGGGACGAGCTGGACGCCGGGCGGTTGCGGGCCGACCGGTTCACCATCCGCGACGTACCCAAACGGCTTGCCGGACAACCGGATCCGTGGGCGCACATGTCGCGGCACGCCCGCTCACTGGCCGGCCCGCTGCGCCGATTGGCGAGGCTACGTGCCTGAGCTGCCCGACGTGGAAGGGTTTCGGCGGCAACTGGCCGCGTCCCTGCCGCGGCGGCGAATCCGGCACGTGCAGGTGCACGATCCCGGGATCCTGCGCAACACCACCGGACAAGCGCTGGCGCGCCGGTTGACCGGTCACCGCTTCGCGGACCCACGCCGGCACGGCAAGTGGTTGGTGCTCCCCACCGACGGCCCGGCGCTGCTGATCCACAGCGGCATGACCGGCCGGCCCTACTATGCCCCCGACGGGGCCGCCCACGACCCCTACGAGCGGCTGGTGGTGTCGCTGGACGGGGGCGAGCTGCGCTACGCCGACCTCCGCAAATTGCGCGGGGTGTGGCTGGCCGACGATGCCGACGACATCGGGCACATCACCGGCCCGCAGGGACCCGACGCGTTGGGTCTCGGCCTGCGCGAGTTCCGCGCGGTGCTGGCCTCGCGGTCGGCCCGCTCGCGGCAGCTCAAACCCACGCTGATGGACCAGTCGGTGCTCGCCGGCCTCGGCAACCTGCTGGTCGACGAGATCTGTTGGCGGGCCAAAACCCGACCGACCGTGGCGGTCGCGGACTTGGGCGACGACGACGTAAAGGCCTTGCACGCCGCGATGACCCGGGTGCTGCGCACCGCGGTGCGCCACGGCCGGGTGCCCGGCCTGCCGCGCTGGCTCACCAGGGTGCGTGACGAGCCCGACCCGCGCTGCCCCCGCTGTGGGACGCGGCTCGAGCGCGCCCGGGTGGGCGGACGGGCGACGCTGTGGTGTCCGCGCTGCCAGCCGTAGCCAAACGATCTGGCTCGGAAATCACGCGGGTTGTAATGTCACCGGCTATGAGCTGCAAAGGCCACAGGTTCCTGCCGGTCGCCGCGGTGACGGTGATCGCCGCCGGGGCCCAGTTGTATCCGGCGACGGCGAGCGCGGACCTGCACAACATCACCTATCGGGCCAGGATCGACGGCGTCACGACCGGCAGTCAGGCCACGTTCGTCATCAACGGCGGCCAGACGAACACGGCCGGGCTGAGCTCGATGCCCGGCAACGCATTCGAGGCCGACACCGTATTGTCCGATCCGCAGCAGGCCGGCATGCGCATCGTGCTGCACTTCCCGTACTCGGCGAACGTGCACTGCGAGATCGACGTGGACGACAACGTTTTCGTCCAGGCCGACCAAATGGTCCGGCCGGTGGCGGGGAACGCCGATCCCAACAACGGCGCGCTGCAGTGCGGGGCGCCCCTGCCGTGAGTGGCGTAGTGGCTAGGGACGCCAGCCCGTCGCGTCGGCCCACTCCCAGGCCCGCCGGTAGGCGTCGAGAAACCACGGCTCCTTGACGGCAACATAGGCCGCAATGTCTCCCCCGCCGTCGGTTTCGGCGGTGCGCTTGACGCTCAGGTACTCCGCCCGCGCATCGGGATCGGCGGTCAGCCAGTCGGGGAACAGCAGGGCGAACTGCTGATTGGGCCACCCCTCCACCCGGATGTGCACATTGGTGGGCCGGCCGGGATCCGCCGAGGCGTGAATCCGCTTGGACCACAACGCCGGATCGTCATCGCGGTCGTAGCGGCCGACGGTGCTGCGCGCGTCGCTCTTGGCGACATCGCCGACGATGCGCTCGATGCGCGGGTACCCGGCGGACAACAAGGGTTCGGCGAGTTCGTCGGCGACGGCCAGGGATTCGACGGTGATCTGGATGTCGATGAGGTCCTTGGCGGGGAAATCCGGCACGGCCGTCGACCCGATGTGGTCGACGCGCAACGCCCGCTGCCCGCAGGTCGTCCTCAGGCGGTTGAGGATTCGCTGCGCCTGGTCCGGCCAGGTCGGGTCGGGCGGCGCCAATTGGACCGGCGCCGGGGCGATCTGACGCGTGCTCAGGTTGTGAGCAAACGGCACGATGCGGTTGTCCCACACCTGTTGGGCGCGTTGCACCAGGTCTTCCGGGCTGCCCGAGTTGTCCACCCAGATGTCGGCGACCGCGCGGCGCTGCTCGTCGCTGGCCTGCGCGGCGATCCTGGCGCGGGCGTCGTCTTCGGCCATGCCGCGCTGGTCGACCAGTCGCCGCAGCCGCACCTCGACGTCGGCGTACACGATGACCACGAGCGGGAACAGCGGCGCCATCCCGGACTCCACCAGCAGCGGAATGTCCTCGACCACAACCGAATCCTCGGGCACCGAGGCGATGATCTCCGCGCGGCGCCGGCCCACCAGCGGGTGGACGATTCCGTTCAGCGTCTGGCGGGCCTGGTCGTCGCGAAAGGCCTTGGCGGCCAACGCCGGTCGATCCAGCGATCCATCCGGCAGCAGGATGTCGGCACCGAACGCCTCGACCAGCGCCGCCAGCCCTTCGGTGCCCGGCTGGACCACCTCACGCGCGATGACGTCCCCGTCGACGATGACGGCGCCGCATCGCTCGAACGTGGACGACAGCGCCGACTTGCCGGCGCCGATGCCACCGGTCAACCCGATACGCAGCATGGCGTCCTCAGGTCAGGATCACGCGTTGCCGGCGAGTTTCTCCCGCAGCGCGGCCAATTGGGCATCGCTGGCCAGCGATCCGCCCGCCTTCTCGGCGGGCGCACCGTTGCCCGGCGACTGCTCGCCGGCCGTGTGGCCGGCCGCCTCGGCCGCCGCGAACTTCTCCATCTGCGCGGTGTGCATCTTGTGCCGGCGCTCGGCCTCGGCGTAGCGGGCCTCCCACTCGGTGCGCTGCTTGTCGAATCCCTCGAGCCATTCGTTGGTCTCGGAGTCGAAGCCCTCGGGGAAGATGTAGTTGCCCTGCTCGTCGTAGCTGTCAGCCATGCCGTACTTCGCCGGGTCGAACTCGTCGGTGTAGTCCTCGTTGGCCTGCTTGAGCGACAACGAGATCCGGCGGCGCTCCAGGTCGATGTCGATGACCTTGACCATCGCGTCGTCGCCGACGGCAACCACCTGGTCGGGGACCTCGACGTGGCGCTCGGCCAGCTCGGAGATGTGCACCAGGCCCTCGATGCCCTCCTCGACGCGGACGAACGCGCCGAACGGAACCAGCTTGGTGACCTTGCCGGGCACGATCTGGCCGATGGCGTGGGTGCGGGCGAAGTGGCGCCACGGGTCTTCCTGAGTCGCCTTGAGCGACAACGAAACCCGCTCGCGGTCCATGTCGACGTCGAGCACCTCGACGGTGACCTCGTCGCCGACCTGGACCACCTCGGACGGGTGGTCGATGTGCTTCCAGCTCAGCTCGGAGACGTGCACCAGACCGTCGACGCCGCCGAGGTCGACGAACGCACCGAAGTTGACGATGGAGGAGACGACACCCTTGCGGATGGCGCCCTTCTGCAGCTGGTTGAGGAACTCGCTGCGCACCTCGGACTGCGTCTGCTCCAGCCACGCCCGGCGCGACAGCACCACGTTGTTGCGGTTCTTGTCCAGCTCGATGATCTTGGCCTCGATCTCCTTGCCGATGTACGGCTGCAGATCGCGCACCCGGCGCATCTCGACCAGCGAGGCGGGCAGGAAGCCGCGCAACCCGATGTCGAGGATCAGGCCACCCTTGACCACCTCGATGACGGTGCCCTTGACGGCCTCGTCCTTCTCCTTGAGCGCCTCGATGGTGCCCCAGGCGCGCTCGTACTGCGCGCGCTTCTTGGACAGGATCAGGCGGCCCTCTTTGTCCTCCTTGGTGAGAACCAGGGCCTCGACCTCGTCGCCCACGGAAACGACCTCGTTGGGGTCGACGTCGTGCTTGATCGAGAGCTCGCGGGCGGGGATGACCCCCTCGGTCTTGTAGCCGATGTCGAGGAGCACCTCGTCCCGGTCCACTTTGACGATCGTGCCCTCGACGATGTCGCCATCGTTGAAGTACTTGATCGTTTTGTCTATTGCGGCGAGAAAGTCCTCGCTGGAGCCAATGTCGTTGACGGCTACTTGGGGCGAGGTGACGGCGGGACTCGGCATATTGTTGGGGTGCTCCGGACAGGTTTGGTCGTAGGGACAATTGGGATTTACCCATCGAGGCTACTCGACTGTGCACACGCTGGCCAAACCCAGTCCCGGCGGCTCACCCGGTTCGATGGGCCACCCGGTTGGTGAAGGCGCCGTGGTAGCTCATCGGCACGTGGAACGGCAGCCACGCCTCCGCGATCGGGCCGTCGGCCACGTGGGCCGCGTCGACCACCATTAACCTGCTGCGATGCTGCGATTCCTGGTATCCGACGGTGAGTAGCCAGCCGTCGTCCTCGGCCGTTCCGCCGGGTCGCGGCACAAACGTCGGCTCCACCAGCACGTCCCCGGGCGGGCAATAGGTCTGGACCGCGCCGGTGCGGTGATCGATGCGGGCGATTCCCTGGCCTGCAAACCTGGCCGGGTCCTGGACCGTCACGTAGGACACGTCGTGCCGGGTCGTGGAACGCCGCTCGTCGATCTGGGGGAACTCGCACCCGAAATCGGCCAACGGCTCGCGGGACACGCGCCCCGACGGGGCGATCCGGAACCGCGTCAGCACCACGGCGTCGTCGATGGCCCCGTAGTCGTCGACCTGGGCGATGTCGGACCGGATGTGGGCGGTGTATTTCTTCATGCCCGCGTAGGTCTGCGGCACGAACCGTGGCAGCTCGACGACGACATCGTCGCCGTCGTCATATGCGTTGGTGAAATGCCAGTGATAGAACGGATCGGTCTCGGCCACCCGCACCCGGCCCCCGTCGCGCGGCGCGAGAACGAAGTACGACGGCGCATCCCGCTTGAAAAATATGGAGTCTCAATAGGATTGGTGGCCGACGAGCGCCCACGGGTTGATCCGCAGCGGCGACACCACGAAGATCGCGTAGCGCCGGGTCAACGCCATGTCGTGCACCACGCCCATCCCCGGCAGCGGCACCGCCCGCAGGTAGCGGGTCACACCGTTGGCGCCGGTCTCGTAGAGCCGCAGGCGCATCCGCGGCACCGCCTCGCCCGCCAGCTCCCGCAGCCGGCGCCACCGCTCGCGACCGCGGGCCCCGCGCAGCGCGTGGCGCAGGTCGATCCGCGGGAAGTACGGGTCGAACCCGAAGTTGATTTTGGTGTTGGTGGCCGGGTCGTAGGTGTAGTGCGCCGAATAGGCCCGGACCGCACCCTTGAGCGCCCCGCCGAGGTTTGACGGCCCCATGGTGTCCAGGGTGTCGAGATCGAGTTCGTGCGGCGGTCCGCCCTCCCAGAGCGCCAGCAGCTGGTTGCGGTTGACCATGACGCTGGTGTTGGCGGTGTTGGCCGGCAGCCGCAGCGCGTTCGCCAGCGCGCCGCCGTCGCGCTGGTAGGCGAAGCCGCGGTCCACCAGCCGTCCGGCCGCCGTCGACCTCAGGTAGTGCTTGGTGCGGACGAAGCGGTTGCGGAAACGCACCCCCGACCCGTCGAGCACGAACGCGCTGACCATCCCGTCGGCATCAAAAATGCCCTCGACCTGCGTCGATCCGAGATTCCAGCGGCCCGACCCGTTCCGGTACAGGGTGCCGAGGAGCCCGTCGGGGATCGTCCCGGTGATTTCGGTGACGTCTACGTCGGTTTCGCCGACGATGTTTTCCCAGTACCGCGACGGAGCTTGAACGTCTGCCAGAGCCATAAAAGACAGTGTGTCTATTATCGCTGGGCGTTGTCAATGGTCTTGATGTCGTCGGCGTTGAACGGCAGGGCCGCCCCGCCGTCCCAGCACAGCGCGGTGAGGTGTTCGACGAGCGCCTCCCGCGGCATGGTTCCCGTCCGGCACCACCATTCCGCGGCCGCCACCGCCGACCCGACGATGGCCCGCGACCAGGGGGCCGCCGCCATGCGCGCGGCCTCGGAGCCCGACGACGACGCCAGCATCCATTCGACCGCGCCGGCCAGCTGCTCGAAGACACTGGTCGACGGGTCACCGGTGAGGGCCCGGTAGAGATTCGGCTCGGCTTCCATCCACGCGCTGATCACGTCGAAGAACAACGCCATCCGCTCCCTGAGGTCGGTGGAACCGGCTGCCCGAGTGGTGATTTCGGCGAGCAGCCGCTGCGAGGTGCGTTTGCTCAGCTCGGCCAGCAGCGCGTCACGGCCGGGGTACATGGCATAGACCGCCGAGCGGACGAAGCCGGCCTCGCCCGCGATGTCGACCAGTCCGGCGGACGGCCCCTTGGCGCGGATCACCCGCTCGGCGGCGTCGAGAAGCTCCGAGCGCCGCGCGCCGGGATCCACCCGCGAGCCCGCCGGGCGACCACGACTGCGCTTTGCCGGGGGCATCGACGGTGGCCTGTCAGTGCGCCGCAGCGTCCCAGCTGCGGCCGTAGCCCACCGAAACCTCGAGCGGGACGTCCAACGGGTAGGCGCCGCCCATCTTGTCGCGGGCCAACGCTTCGAGCTGCTCGCGCTCCCCCGCCGCGACCTCGAACAGCAGCTCGTCGTGCACCTGCAGCAGGATCCGGGAGGACAGCCCGGCGTCCTTGATCGCCTTGTCGGTTTCGATCATCGCCACCTTGATGATGTCGGCGGCGCTGCCCTGAATGGGCGCGTTGAGCGCCGCCCGCTCGGCGGCCTCGCGCACCTGGCGGTTACTGCTGTCGAGTTCGGGCAGATAGCGGCGGCGGCCGAACACCGTCGACGTGTAGCCGTCCTTGCGGGCCTGTTCCACCACGGCCATCAGGTAGTCGCGGACTCCGCCGAACCGGGCGAAGTACTGCTCCATCTGGTCTTTGGCCTCTTCGGTGGAGATCTTGAGCTGGGCGGACAGCCCGTAGGCGCTCAATCCATAGGCCAGCCCGTAGGACATGGCCTTGACCCGGCGGCGCAGTTCGGCGGTGACCTCCTCGATCGGCACGCCGAAGGCGCGGGAGGCGACGAACGAGTGCAGGTCCTCCCCGGTGTTGAACGCCTCGATGAGTCCCTCGTCCTTGGACAGGTGGGCCATGATCCGCATCTCGATCTGGCTGTAGTCGGCGGTCATCAGCTCGCTGTAGCCGTCGCCGACCACGAACGCGTCGCGGATCCGCCGGCCGGCCTCGGTGCGGATCGGAATGTTCTGCAGGTTCGGCTCGGTCGAGGACAACCTGCCGGTGGCCGCGATGGTCTGGTTGAACGTGGTGTGGATGCGCCCGTCGGAGGCCACCGAATTCAGCAGCCCGTCGACGGTGACCTTGAGCCTGGTGGCGTCGCGGTGGGCCAGCAGATGTTGCAGGAACGGGTGACCGGTCTTGTCGAACAGCGACTGCAGCGCGTCCGCGTCGGTGGTGTATCCGGTCTTGGTGCGCTTGGTCTTCGGCATCTCCAGCTCGTCGAAGAGCACCGCCTGCAACTGTTTCGGCGAGCCCAGGTTGATCTGCTTGCCGATCACCGCGTACGCCGCTTCGGCCGCGTCGCGGATCAGGTGGGCGAAGTCGCTCTGCAGTTCGGTCAGCAACTCCAAATCGACGGCGATGCCGGCGTTTTCCATCCCCGCCAGCACCCGCTGCACCGGCAGCTCCATGCCGCTGAGCAACGAGGTGGAGTTGATGCGGGCCAGCTCCTCGTCGAGCGCGTCGGCCAGATCCAGCACCGCCACGGCACGCAAAAGCAGCGTCTGCACCGCCTGGTCGTCGGTGCCGTCGGTGTCGTCGAGCAGCGAAAGCTGTTGCTGCTCAGGGTTTTCGGCCCGCAACTCGCGACGCAGGTAGCGCAGCGACAGGTCGTCGAGGGAGAAGCTGCGCTGCCCGGGGCGCACCAGGTAGGCCGCCAGCGCGGTGTCGGAGGTGACGCCGGCCAGCGTCCAGCCCCGCCCGGCCAGGTCGTGCATGGCCAGCTTGGCTTCGTGCAGCGCCTTGGGCGGCCCGGGGTCGGCCAGCCAGGACGCCAGCGCCGCCTCGTCTTCGGGATCCAGCGTCGCGGTGTCGATGTAGCGGCCCTCGCCGTCGGCGGAGACGATGGCCAGCGCGGTGGCGTCGGCGTCGTAGGCCAGGTGGGTGCCGACGACGGCCAGCCCGAAGCGCTTCCCCGAGCTGTGCTCGGCCAGCCACACCGCCAGCTCGCCGGCTTCCAGCGCGCCGCCGCGCACGTCGAAGCCCTCGTCGACCTCGGGCTCCACCGCGGCCAGGGTTTCGAACAGCCGGTCGCGCAGCACCCGGAACTCCAGGTCGTCGAAGAGCCGGTGGATCTGGTCGCGGTCCCACGGTTGCAGCCGCAGCGTGTCGGGAGTCTGGGCCAGCGGCACGTCTTTGACCAGATCGGTGAGCTCGCGGTTGCGGATCACGCTGGCCAGATGTTCGCGCAGCGCGTCGCCCACCTTGCCGCGCACCGAATCGACGTTGTCGACCAGCGCCTGCAGCGACCCGTACTCGCCGATCCACTTGGAGGCGGTCTTCTCCCCCACACCGGGGATGCCGGGCAGGTTGTCGCTGGGGTCGCCGCGCAGCGCGGCGAAGTCGGGGTACTGCGTGGGCGTCAGTCCGTACTTCTCGACGACCGCGTCCGGGGTGAAGCGGGTCAATTCGCTCACCCCCTTGCGGGGGTAGAGGACCGTCACGTTCTCGCTGACCAACTGCAACGAATCGCGGTCGCCGGTGACCACCAGCACGCGGTAGCCCTCGTTTTCGGCCTGGGTGGCCAGGGTGGCGATCAGGTCGTCGGCCTCGAAGCCCGGCTCGGCGAGCACCGTGATGCCCAGGGCGGCCAGGACCTCCTTGGTGATGTCGATCTGGCCGTGGAACTCGTCGGGCGTCGCCGACCGATTGGCCTTGTACTCCGGATAGCGCTCGGAGCGGAAGGTCTGCCGCGACACGTCGAAGGCCGCGGCGATGTGGGTGGGGGCTTCGTCGCGCAGGAGGTTGATCAGCATGGCGGTGAAGCCGTAGACCGCGTTGGTGGTCAGCCCCCCGCGGGTCTTGAAGTTCTCGGCGGGCAGCGCATAGAACGCCCGGAACGCCAGGGAGTTGCCGTCCAGCAGCATGAGCGTCGGCCTGGTCTGTTCCTCGCTGGCCTTCGTAGCGGTTTTCGTGGCGGGCACGGCTTTCACTTTAGGCACCCGGTGTGACGAGTTGCGCGCCCCGACCGCGCCGTCCGCAGAACTGCAACACGTTTCAGTTTTGTGCGCGGGCTGGGTACGCTGGCCCGGTGCCAGAAGTCATCCGACAAGAACCGGCGGTCGATGGATGGTTCGCCACCGACGACGCCGGTGTCCCGCATCTGATCGGCAGCAAGTGCCCCGAGTGCGGCACCTACGTCTTCCCGCCGCGGGCGAACAACTGCCCCAATCCGGGTTGCGCCAGCGACACGCTGGAATCGGTCGCGCTGTCGACGCGGGGAAAGTTGTGGAGCTACACCGAGAACCGGTACGCGCCACCGCCGCCCTACCCGTCGCCGGACCCCTTTGAGCCGTTCGCCGTCGCCGCCGTGGAGCTGGCCGAGGAGGGCCTGATCGTGCTGGGCAAGGTGGTCGAGGGCACGCTGGCCGCCGACCTGAAGGTCGGCACGGAGATGGAACTGACCACCATGCCGCTCTACACCGACGACGACGGCGTGCAGCGCATCGTGCACGCGTGGAAGCGCGCCGGCGACGATGCAGAGCGAAGCGATGAGAAGGAGCGGCGCAAATGACGACCATGAGCGCTCCCGAACCGCTGTACATCCTGGGCGCCGGGATGCACCCCTGGGGCAAGTGGGGCAACGACTTCACCGAATACGGGGTGGCCGCGGCCCGGGCCGCGCTGAACGAAGCGGGCCTGGACTGGCGACAGATCCAGTTGGTGGCCGGCGCGGACACCATCCGCAACGGCTACCCCGGGTTCGTCGCGGGCGCGACGTTCGCCCAGAAGCTCGGGTGGAACGGCGTGCCGGTCAGCTCGAGCTACGCCGCGTGCGCCAGCGGTTCGCAGGCGCTGCAGAGCGCCCGCGCCCAGATCCTGGCCGGCTTTTGCGACGTCGCCCTCGTCATCGGCGCCGACACCACGCCGAAGGGCTTTTTCGCCCCGGTCGGCGGTGAGCGCAAGAACGATCCCGACTGGCAGCGGTTCCACCTGATCGGCGCCACCAACCCGGTGTACTTCGCGCTGTTGGCGCGGCGGCGGATGGACCTCTACGGCGCCACGCTCGAGGATTTCGCCCAGGTCAAGGTCAAGAACTCGCGGCATGGCCTGCAGAACCCGAACGCCCGGTACCGCAAGGAGGTGTCGGTCGAGGACGTGCTGGCCAGCGCGGTGGTGGCCGACCCGTTGCGGCTGCTGGACATCTGCGCCACCTCCGACGGCGCGGCCGCGCTGATCGTGGCCAGCGCGAAGTTCGCCCGCGAACACCTCGGCTCGCTGGCCGGTGTGCCGTCGGTGCGGGCGGTCAGCACGGTCACCCCGAACTATCCGCAGCATCTGCCCGAATTGCCGGACATCGCAACGGATTCCACCGCCGCGGTGCCCGCACCCGATCGGGCGTTCAAGGACCATATCCTCGACGCGGCCTATGCCGAGGCGGGCATCGGGCCCGAGGACGTGAGCCTGGCCGAGGTCTACGACCTGTCCACCGCGCTCGAGCTCGACTGGTACGAACACCTGGGCCTGTGCCCCAAGGGCGAGGCCGAGGCGCTGCTGCGCAGCGGCGCCACCACGATCGGCGGCCGGGTGCCCGTCAACGCGTCCGGCGGGCTGGCCTGCTTCGGCGAGGCCATCCCCGCGCAGGCGATCGCTCAGGTCTGCGAGCTGACGTGGCAGCTGCGCGGTCGGGCCACGGGCCGGCAGGTGGAAAACGCCACGGTCGGCATCACCGCCAACCAGGGGCTGTTCGGGCACGGTTCGTCGGTGATCGTCGCCCGCTAGGGATTGCCGCCGCGTTGGCTTGCGTTGTGCGGCCACGGTTTTGAGTGTGAAGCCACGGCTTTCAGTGTGAAGCGTGGGCGCGGATTGTCGGCGTGTCGCCGCCGGGGGTTCACATCCAAAGCCAACGATTCACACTCGACGGATCGGGTGCTCCTCGGGGTACTCCGAGAGCTATTCCTTGGGCGGGTCCAGGGTCTCCAAGACGACCTCGGCCACCCTCTTCATCGTGGTTCGCCGGTCCATGGCTGCCCGCTGAATCCACTTGAACGCCTCGGGCTCGGTCATCCCCTGTTCGGTCTGCAGCAGCCCCTTGGCGCGCTCCACGAGCTTGCGGGTCTCCAGCCGATCGGACAGTGACGCCACCTCGCGTTCCAGCTCGGCGATCTCACCGAATCGGCTGACGGCCAATTCGATGGCCGGGATCAGGTCGCTGATGGTGAACGGCTTCACCAGGTAGGCCATCGCCCCCGCATCCCGGGCCCGCTCGACCAGGTCGCGCTGACTGAACGCGGTCAACACGACGATCGGTGCGATGCGCTTGCTGGCGATCTCCGAGGCCGCGTCGATGCCATCACGGCGCGGCATCTTCACATCCATGATCACCAGGTCCGGCCGATGGCGCTCGGCCAGCTCGACGGCTTCCTGCCCGTCGCCGGCCTCGCCGACGATCTCGTAACCCTCCTCTCGGAGCATCTCGGCGAGATCCAGTCGGATGAGCGCTTCGTCTTCAGCGATCAGGACCCGGCGCGGCACAGCGGCGTCGGTGTCGGTCGTGGGGCCTGTCATGACGAATATTGTGTCGCGAACGCCTCAGACCAGCGTGCGCGGGGGCGGTGTGGCAGGTGAGGACACCAAATCCTCTATGGTGGGAGGCTGCCTCTAAGGTAAGAGGCCGGCACGCCCTCGTATCCCAACTGGCAGAGGAAACGGATTCAAAACCCGTCCAGTGTGAGTTCGAATCTCACCGAGGGCACCAGCGACCGCGGTCGGTGGCGCCATCGGCTCGGCCGGCTTTCTTCGGTACCGAAGTAGCGGTTCCGGCCGACGCAACCGGTTCACAAGTTTCCATATCGAGTCCAATACCTTCCAATGGTATGAATTCGGCCGCATTTATAAACTCTGCGCATTTATAGCTCTTCGTATTGCAGGCAAGAATATGGCGCGCAAAAGATCACTTGAATTCATAATTCGGCGCGGGCAGGACGCGGCCGATCGCGATTTCGGTGGCGACGATCCCGAATCGAATCGGTGACGTCCACCGTCGGCCCCGCTAGCGGTCCCGGCGATCCGCGGGAACCCCGGGCGGGCTCGGAACCGTCAGTCGCCGAATGATCGCGTGACACACACCTGGCCGGATGCCGAAACCTCCGGCCCCGCGGTGTAATTGCCGATGGAATCGCCGGCCACCCGTAGCAGCCAACTCGGATCACTACAGGCGACGCTGCAGCCGTCCATCAGCATGGCGGTAAGGGCAATGAGCGACGCAAGAACGATTCTTCTGAGAACCGCCATCAGGCACCCCTTAGTCGAGGCGAACACGCGTCACGCAGAGCGTCCAACACGTGTTGAATAACCGAACCAAATGACTCGTAACCCGACAAAAACCCGATAACTAGATGGTTATCAGATCCGGAAACTTACGGGGGCGAAAACGGTGATATTCATTAGACAGCCGACAAATACCCTGCTCAGCGGTTAGGCTTGCTGCGTGGCGGCCAAGGATTGTGGTGGCCCACCGCGATGGCCAGACGGCTCGTCGAAGCGCCCGGACTGTGTAGCCGCGGCGCGGGCCCAGTCGCGCGCCCGCAACCAGCACTACGCCGACAGCGCCGCGCGCCAATACCGGGTGCTCGCGATTGCCGCGTGGCTGGCCGTGCTGGTCTGCGTCGACTTCGTCGCTTTGCAGTTGATCACCGGAGTCTGGACGTGGCAGATCATCTCGCTCAACGCCCTCGCCGCGATGATCTTCGCCGCGGTGCCGTGGCTGCACCGTTTCGGTGACCTCATCGCGCCGCTCACCTTCATCGGCGCCGCCTACGTCACGGTCTTCGTCAGCACCTGGGACGCTGGCACGGGTACGGGCGCGCAGTTCTTCTTTTTGGTCGGGGCGTGCCTGGTGGTGCTGTTGCTGGGCATCGAACACACCGTGCTGGCGGCCGGCCTGACGGCGGTCGGGGCCGGGCTGGTGATCGCCCTGGAGTTCCTGGTCCCCCGCGACACCGGATTACAGCCGGCGTGGGCGCAGTCGATGACCTTCGTGGTCACCATCGTCTCCGCCTGCGTGATGGTGTTCGTGGCGGTGTGGTTCGCGCTGCGCGACACGCAGCGCGCCGAGGCGGTGATGGAGGCCGAGTACGAGCGCTCGGAAGCGCTGCTGGCCAACATGTTGCCGGGCAGCATCGCCGAGCGTCTCAAGAGCTCGTCGCGCAGCGTCATCGCCGACAAGTACGACGAGGTCTCCGTCCTGTTCGCCGACATCGTCGGGTTCACCGAACGCGCCAGCACCACCACCCCGGCCGACCTGGTGCGGTTCTTGAACCGGCTGTACGGCGCCTTCGACGAACTGGTCGACAAACACGGCCTCGAGAAGATCAAGGTCAGCGGCGACTCCTACATGGTGGTCAGCGGGGTCCCGCGGGCTCGGCCGGATCACGCCTTCGCTCTTGCCGATTTCGCGCTCGACATGGCCAATATCGCTGCCGCACTGAAGGATCCGCACGGCGATCCGGTCGCGCTGCGGATGGGCATGGCCTGCGGGCCCGTGGTCGCGGGCGTCGTCGGCTCGCGCCGCTTCTTCTATGACGTCTGGGGCGACGCGGTCAATGTCGCGTCGCGGATGGAATCCACCGATTCGGTGGGCCGAATCCAGGTGCCCGAGGCGATGTACGAGCGACTCAAGAACGAGTTCGTCCTGCAGGAGCGCGGCCGCATCGAAGTCAAGGGCAAGGGCGTTATGCGCACCTGGTACCTCATCGGCCGCAAGGCGGACGAAGAGCCCGCCGACCTGCTCACCGGGCGACCACACACCGTCCACGTCTGATCAAAGCCCCTGCACGGTCCCTGTACCAGGGCCCGCGTTTGTGTCAGACTGCGGCCATGACTATCTCCCCTGGCTCTCCTGGAACCCACCCCGTTCCAAGCTTGCTGCCGCATCTGTGGAAATCCGCTCTGCTGTCGGGAATTCTGTCGATCGTCCTCGGTGTCCTGGTGTTGGCGTGGCCGGGAATTTCCATCCTGGTGGCCGCCGTCGCCTTCGGCGTTTACCTGCTCATCACCGGTATCGCGCAGGTCGTATTCGCGTTCTCACTGCACGTCTCGGCGGGGAGCCGAGTCTTGTTGTTCATCAGCGGGGCCGCGTCGCTGATTCTGGCGTTGCTCGCGTTCCGCCACTTCGGTCAGGGTTACGCAATTCTGCTGCTGGCCATCTGGATTGGCATCGGGTTCATCTTCCGTGGTGTCGCCACGACGATTTCGGCCGTCAGCGACCCGCACCTGCCGGGCCGGGGCTGGAACATCTTCCTCGGCGTGCTCAGCCTGCTGGCCGGCATCGTGGTCGTGGCGTCACCGTTCGAATCGATTGTCACCCTGGCGATCGTGGTCGGCGCGTGGTTCGTGGTCATCGGGATCTTCGAGGTCATTTCGGCCTTCGGCATCCGCAAGGCGTCCAACTCGCTCGGCAGCTGACGCGCGCGCCGGTGGCGCAGGCGCCTACCCATCTACTACACTCTGTCGTAGCCGTTGATCGGGCCTCCGCAGTCGGGAGATGACAGATGAATGTCGTCGATATTTCGCGGTGGCAGTTCGGTATTGTTACCGTCTACCACTTCATCTTTGTGCCGCTCACGATCGGTTTGGCCCCACTGATCGCCATCATGCAGACGGTGTGGGTGGCTACCGGGAACACCGCGTGGTACCGGCTGACCAAGTTCTTCGGCAAGCTGTTCTTGATCAACTTCGCCATCGGTGTGGCGACCGGCATCGTCCAGGAATTTCAGTTCGGGATGAACTGGAGCGAGTATTCGCGGTTCGTCGGCGACATCTTCGGTGCACCGCTGGCGATGGAAGGGCTGTTCGCCTTCTTCTTCGAATCCACGTTCATCGGCTTGTGGATCTTCGGCTGGAGCCGGCTGCCGAAGCTGCTCCACCTGGCCTGCATCTGGATCGTCGCGATCGGTGTCAACGCCTCGGCGTTCTTCATCATCGCGGCGAACTCGTTCATGCAACACCCGGTCGGCGCGCACTACAACCCGGCGACACGGCGCGCCGAGCTGGACAGCATTTTCGCCCTGCTGTCCAATAACACTGCGCAAGCGGCGTTTTCACACACCGTGGCGGGAGCGCTGCTGACCGCCGGCACCTTCGTCGCCGCCGTCAGCGCGTGGTGGATGGTGCGCTCACGCAGGACCGAATCCACCGCCCCCGCCGCGGAAACCGAGGCCCGCACCATGTTTCGCCCCGCGGCAATCCTGGGCTGCGGGGTGGTGCTGCTCGCCGCGGTCGGCCTGTTCTTCACCGGCGATCGCCAGGGCAAGCTGATGTTCGTCCAGCAGCCGATGAAGATGGCGTCGGCGGAGGCGTTGTGCCGCACACAAACCGACCCCGATTTCTCGGTGCTGACCATCGGCACCCACAACAATTGCGGCAGCGTCACGGAAGTGATCAAGGTGCACTACGTGCTGCCGTTCCTGGCCGAGGGCAAGCTCAGCGGCGTGACGCTGCAGGGGGTGAACGAGCTGCAGCAGCAGTACCAGCACCGCTTCGGACCCGACGACTACCGGCCGAACCTGTTCGTCACCTACTGGTCGTTCCGATTGATGATCGGGTTCCTGGTGTTCCCCGTGGTGTTCGCCCTGACCGTGCTGTGGCTGACCCGCGCCGGGCGAACCCCCAAGGGCCGCTGGTTTTCCTGGTTCGCACTGCTCACCATTCCCACGCCGTTTTTGGCCAACATCTCGGGTTGGGTGTTCACCGAGATGGGCCGGCAGCCATGGGTGGTGGCTCCGAACCCGACCGGTGACCCGCTGGTCCGGATGACCGTCCGCGAAGGCGTGTCGAACCACGTGCCGGGCATGGTCATCACGTCGCTGGTGACCTTCACCGTCGTCTACGCGGTGCTGGCGGTCGTGTGGTTCTTTCTGCTCAAGCGTTACACCGTCGAAGGGCCGCTGGAACACGACGCGGAACCCGCTCCCCCGCAGGCGCCCGACGCTGACGAGGTGGCGCCCCTGTCGTTCGCCTACTAAGGGCGTGATGGGGCTTATCGACGCCGAAAGGAGCTGATCGCAGTGGGACTGCAAGAAGTGTGGTTCGGCATCATCGGGATGCTGTTCCTGGGGTTCTTCATCCTCGAGGGCTTCGACTTCGGCGTGGGCATGTTGATGGAGCCGTTCGCGCGCGCGGGCATCGGTGAGGCCGAGCCGTTGCGGCGCACGGCGCTCAACACCATCGGCCCGGTCTGGGATGGCAACGAGGTGTGGCTGATCGTCGGCGGTGCGGCGATGTTCGCCGCCTTTCCCGGTTGGTACGCCACCGTGTTCTCGACGCTGTACCTGCCGTTGCTGGCGATCCTGTTCGGCATGATCGTGCGTGCCGTGGCGATCGAGTGGCGCGGCAAGATCGACGACACAAAATGGCGCGGCTGGGCGGATTTCGGCATCGCTGCCGGCTCGTGGCTGCCGGCCGTCTTGTGGGGTGTCGCGTTCGCCGTCCTGGTCCGCGGGCTTCCGGTGGACGCCGCGGGCCACATTCACCTGTCGGTCGCCGACGTGCTGCACCCGTATACGGTGTTGGGCGGCTTGGCGACCGCCGGTCTGTTCTTGCTGTACGGAGCGGTGTTCGTCGCGTTGAAGACGTCCGGCGCCATCCGTGAGGACGCCCACCGGTTCGCCGTGTGGCTCTCGCTGCCGGTGACCGGACTGGTTGCGGGCTTTGGACTTTGGACGCAACTGGCGTACGGCAAAGACTGGACCTGGGCGGTGCTGGCCGCCGCGGTGGTCGCGCAGGTGGCCGCGGTGCTGCTGGTGTGGCGGCGGGCCTCCGACGGCTGGGCGTTCACGTGCGTCGCGCTGGTCGTCGCGGCCGTGGTGATCCTGTTGTTCGGCTCGCTGTATCCGAACCTGGTGCCCTCGACCTTGAACAGGCAGTGGAGTCTCACCATCTACAACGCGTCGTCGACGCACTACACGCTCAAGGTCATGACGTGGGTGACCGCCTTCATGGCGCCGCTGACGGTGGTGTACCAGGCATGGACGTACTGGGTGTTCCGGCAACGGATCTCGGCCGAGCGGATACCCGCACCCATCGGTCTGGCAAGGCGCCCGTCCTGAGCGGTAACGACCGCGCGAGCCGGGCGCCACTGGACCCGAGACTGTGGCGGGCATCGGCGGCGCTGCGCCGCTATCTGGTCGCCGCGGTGGGTTGCGGGGTGCTGATCTCCGGCTGCGCGATCGGCTCGGCGATCGTGTTGGCGCGCATCGTCGCACGCGTCGTCGACGATCCCCCCGCGCGCGGCCTGCACGCCTGGTGGGGTCCGCTCTCACTCCTGTTGGCGCTGTGGGTAATTCGCGCGATAGGGCATTGGTTTCAGGCCCGGTTGGGGCAGCGGGGGGCCAGCGCCGTCATCGCCGACCTGTCCGGCCGGGTGCTCGATGCGGTGACCGCCAGGCAGCCCGGTGAGCTCGCGGCGCAACGCGACGCCGCCGCGGTGGTGGTCACCCGCGGACTCGACGGCCTGCGGCCCTACCTCACCGGATACCTGCCGACGTTGCTGCTCGCCGCGATCCTGACGCCGGCCACCGTCGCCGTGATCGCGGCCTACGACCTGAAATCGACGGCGATCGTGGCGATCACGCTGCCGCTGATACCGGTCTTCATGGTGCTGATCGGGCTGGCGACCCGGGACCGCTCGTCGGCCGCCCTGACCGCGATGACCACCCTGCAGGCGCGGCTGCTGGACCTGATCGCCGGGATCCCCACCCTGCGGGCGTTGGGACGCGGCGCGGGCCCCGAACAGCGCATCGCCGAACTCGCCGCCGCGCACCGCCGCTCGGCCATGGCGACGCTGCGGATCGCCTTCCTGTCGGCTCTGGTGCTGGAATTGCTGGCCACCCTGGGGGTGGCGCTGATCGCCGTCGGAATCGGGCTCCGCCTGGTGTTCGGCGAGATGACCCTGACCACGGGGTTGACGGTGCTGTTGCTGGCGCCGGACGTGTACTGGCCGCTACGCCGCATCGGCGTGGAGTTCCATGCCGCTCAAGACGGGAGGGCCGCGGCCGGTGCGGCGTTCGCCCTCATCGGCGAGCACACCCCGGCCAAGGGCGGCACCCGGACGGTGACCGCGCGCGGCGCGCCGATCCGCCTCGAACGTCTCACCGTCGCCGGCCGCGACGGTCGGGCGCCGTGGGAACTGAACGCGGTGATCGAGCCCGGCGCCGTGACCGTGCTGACCGGGCGCAACGGTGCCGGGAAAAGCACCACGCTGCAGGCGATCGCCGGCATCACCGTGGCCTCGTCGGGCCGGGTCACCGTCGCCGGGGTCGATGTCGCGGATCTCGAGCCGGCCCGGTGGTGGGCTCAGCTGTCCTGGCTGCCCCAACGCCCGGTGCTCGTGCCCGGCACCGTCGATGACAACCTGGCGCTGCTCGGAGAGCTCGAGGACCGCGAAACCGCCTGTGCGGTATCCGGATTCGACGCCGTGTTGGCCGAGCTTCCCGAGGGGGGCGACACCGTGCTGGGGCGCGGCGGCGTCGGGCTTTCTTTGGGACAGCGGCAACGGCTGGGTCTCGCGCGGGCCCTCGAATCGACGGCCGACGTGCTGTTGCTCGACGAGCCGACCGCGCACCTGGACGCGCGCACCGAGGAACGGGTCTTGCGGGCCATCGCGGCGCGGGCGCGCGCCGGTGCGACCGTGATCGTGGTCGGGCACCGCGAGCCGGTTTTGGCCATCGGCGATCGGGTCGTCGAGGTGATCGCCGACCGTGGGGTGCGCTATGCCCCGGCCTGATTCGGCGGCGACTCGCCCTGAACCCCTATTTGCCGCCGCGGCGCTGCTGCGGCCCCGGTTGCCGCGCGTGCTGGCCGCGATCACGCTCGGGGTGCTCTCGCTGGGCAGCGCGCTGGCGCTGGCCGGTGTTGCGGCGTGGCTGATCACCCGCGCCTGGCAAATGCCGCCCGTGCTCGACCTCTCGGTCGCCGCGGTCGCGGTGCGCCTGTTCGCGATCTCGCGGGCCGTGCTGCATTACTGCGAGCGCCTGGTCACCCACGACACGGCCCTGCGCGCCGCCGGCACCGCCCGGGTGCAGGTCTATCAGCGGCTGGCGCGTGGGCCCGCGGCGGCCGCCGTCCGGCTGCACAGCGGTGAGCTGGTGTCCCGGGTGGGCGCCGACGTCGACGAGCTGGCGAACGTCTTGGTGCGCGCCCTGGTTCCGATCGGCGTCGCGGCGGTGCTGGCGCTCGCGGCCACCGCGGTCGTCGCCGCCATTTCGCCGGCGGCGGCCGTCGTGCTCGCCATCTGCCTGCTCATCGCCGGTTTCGTCGCTCCCCGACTCGCCGCGCGGGCCGCCGCGACCCAGGAGCAGATCGCGCGGCAGCAGCATTCCGAGCGCGACACCTCGGCGCTCGTCGCGCTCGAACACGCGCCCGAGCTTCGCGTCGCCGGCCTGCTCCCCGGCGTCATCGCCGAATCGCGACGCCGGCACCGCGCCTGGGGTGACGCCCTGGACACCGCGGCCAAACCGGCCGCCATTGCCGAGGCGATGACCACGGCGGCCGTCGGGGCCAGCGTGCTGGGTGCGGTGGTGGCCGGGATCGGGTTGGCACCCGCGGTCGCGCCCACCACGCTCGCCGTGCTGATGTTGCTGCCGCTGTCCGCCTTCGAGGCGATGACGCCGCTTCCGGCGGCGGCCGTGCAGCTGACCCGGTCGCGGATCGCCGCGCGGCGGTTGCTCGAGTTGGCGGCCGAGGGCCCGCGCGAGACCGTCGACGCCACGCAGACGACACCGAGGCCGGTCGGCACCTGCCGGTTGTCCGCGGACGTGCGTTCGGGTCACAGCGCGGCAGGCTCGATCCGCGTCGCGCTGGACCTGCCCCCGGGCGCGCGGTTGGCGGTGACCGGCGCCAGCGGCTCGGGGAAGACGACGCTGCTGATGACGCTCGCCGGGTTGCTGCCGCCGCGCGAAGGGCAGGTGCTGCTCGACGGCGTCGCCGCGACTCGGTTCGACGAAGCCGATTTGCGCTGCGCCATCGGCTTTTTCGCGGAGGACGCGCACATTTTCGCCACCACGATCCGGGACAACCTGCTGGTCGCCCGCGGCGACCGCCGCGACGACGAACTCACCGCGGCCCTGGGCGCCGTCGGGCTGGGCGGGTGGCTCGCCGGCTTGCCCGAGGGCTTGGCCACGGTGTTGATCGGTGGCGCGCAATCCCTTTCGGCGGGCCAGCGCCGGCGGCTGCTGCTGGCCAGGGCGGTCCTCTCGCCCGCGCGGATCGTGCTGCTCGACGAACCCACCGAACACCTCGACGTCACCGACGCCGAGAAGGTCCTGCGCGACCTGTTGGCCCCGGATTCCCGGCTGCTGTCCCCCGAGCGCACCGTGGTGGTGGCCACTCACCACCTGCCCAAGGGAATTGGCTGCGACGAGCTGCGCGTCGATCACAAAGCCTGAACTAACGCGTGTTCGACGGGCAGCGGTCAGCTGGCCGGGCGCTGCCGATGGGCGTCCGGGTGCTCGTCATACCAGCGGTTCTCGAGCTTGCGGACCCGCCCGCGTTCGACCTTGAGCCACACCAACCCGACCGTGATCGCCGCGATCGCGATCGCGCCGCCGATCAGGCTCCGGCCCTCGTGGCCGGTGCCGAGGGCGACGAGGCACCGAAAGACGGCGATCACCCCCACCAGCATGAACAGGTAGCCCGGCCAGCTCATCACGTCGATCAGCGACTCACCCGCATGCGGCCTGGTCGTCCTCGCATGGTCGATGGGGTCGCGAAACGTGTCACCCATGACAAAGCGCCTTTCCCCGTGTGTCCACCGCGGTATCCGGGGGTGCCTACCTCTTCAACGGTAGCGACGAAGGGTGAGAATGTGCTGTCGGGTAACTGGACGGCCGCTGCCAATCAGGCTGTCCCCCATGGCCGGCGGCACGCTCAGAGGTGTCGGCGGCGTGGCATGAACTCCAGCGACAGCAGCACGAACAGTAGCGGGACGATCTGTGTCATGGAGATCAGCGCGTAGCGCCGCGCGTCGAGCGCGTGCCACTTGCGCACGTACCGGTATAACGACTCGAGCGCGATCAGCGGGTCGAGGATGTGGATCAGCCGGTAGAACACGCGCTGGGTCCAGCCGCGGTTCTTGTCGTCGAATATCTCGGGGAAAGCGGCGAATGCGAGCGAAACCCGCTGTGCCCCATTGTCTTTGCCGGCCATGATCATGTCGACGCTGAGCCGCTCGTCGAGTCCGTTGGGGGCGCCGCGGCGTCGCCACGGGACGTCGAGGGTGATGTCGCTGCCGCCGCCGGCCGTGGCGTATCGGTGAAAGGCCTGCACCTTGCCGGTGGCGTCCCTGGCGATGATCAGCTGTATCCCCGGGAAACGGCCTTCCAGGACGCCGTCGAGATTCATGTGGAATCCGCGGTCGGCGCGAGCCCCCTTGGACGATTCCCGCACCACCTCGGTCAGCTCGGCCAGCAACGTGTGGTCGAGCTCCTGCTCGGCCACGATTTCGGTTGTGACACCGCAGTTATGGGTGCGCTTGACCGCCTGACGCAGGTTGCGGAACCTGCGGCCCACCATGTCGAAGCCCGACACGTCGACAACGACGTCGCGCCCAATCGGTATGGCCCGCAACGTTTGTCCCAGGACGGCCGGGTCGGTCCAGAGTTCGCGCCGCCGCTCGCCGCACCCCACCACCGCGATGCGCCATCCGTGGGCATGACAGGTGGCGGCGAAATCGGCCACCAGTTCGCCGAAACGCTTCTCCTCGCCGATGGGGTCGCCGCTCACCACGGCGATTCCCATCCGCGTCCGGTAGGCCAGCGCCGCGGAGCCGTCGGCGGTGAAGTGGTAGCTCTTGCCGGTCTGCATCGTGAACGGCGCCAACGCGTCATCGCGGGTCACCTTGATCAATTCCCACACGCGCGGCAGGTCGGCGGGCCGCGGGTGTGAGGTCATCGGCCACATCAACACCAGGCCCGAGCTGGCGATCACGACGTCACCGAGCAGATCGAAGGACAGCACGTGCATGCCCAGCCCCGCCAGCACGAAAAACGCGGCCGCAATGGCGTGCATCGTCGTCACCGGGCGGCCCAGGAAGACGCCGCGCGCGATCCACGCCACCGCGACCAGGACCGTCAACGACCAGGCCAACCGGTCGGCGAAATGCCAGTTGGGTTGGCTGTGGTGGCGGGCGAGTATCTCGATGAGCCAGCACGCCGCGCACAGCAGCGCCAGGGCGCCGATCAGCCGGGCCGCCCGCGAATCGGCCGAAACGACAACACGTTCGCGCACGCGAGGTCGTGCTGTGACGTCCACCACCGGCCCGTTCACACTCACCTCCCGATGCGCTGACAACAGCTGGGCGGCATGTCTGCCGCCTCTGCACCGAATACCCGGCTACGTCAAAGCTACGCCCGATCAGGGCCCATCCGGGAGAGATTCGGGCGGATATCCTGCAGCTATTGGGTAACGGTTTATCGGGCAGAAGACGGAAAGTACTTCAGCACGCCCTCCTGCACCACCGTGGCGAGCGGCTGCCCGGACCGGTCGAAGAAGTGCCCGGTGCCCAGGCCGCGCGAATCCGCGGCCACGGGCGACGACGTCGAGTACAACACCCAGTCGTTGAAGTTGACCTGCCGGTGAAACCAGATGGAATGGTTGGCAGACGCGGCGAAGATGCGGTCGAAGCCCCAGGAGAGGCCGTGCGTGGTGATGACCGAGTCGAGCACCGTGGTGTCCGAGGAGTACACCATTGTCGCCGTGTGCAATACCGGGTCCTCGGGAACCTCGCCCAGTGCCTTGACCCAGACCCGGTTGTGGGGCAGCCGGTCCCCCTTCGTCCGCATCACCCACGCCGGGTCATTGGTGTAGCGCCACTCGATGGGCTGCAGGGCGTTGACGAAGTGCGGGACCGTCTCCTCGTACCCGCGCAACAGCTCGCCGATCGTGGGTTGGGTGTGCGGTTCGGCGACCTGCGGCGGCTCGATGCCGTGCTCGAGGCCCCGGCCGCCGGCCATGTAGGAGACCATGGCCGAGCACAGCAACGTGCCGTCTTGCGTCGCGTCGACGCGCCGGTTGGCGAACCGCCGCTCGTCGCGCAGCCGGGTCACGCGGTATTCGATGTCCTTGCCGGTGTCGCCACCGTTGATGAAGTGCACCGAGAGCGCGCTCGGCGGCAGGTCGCCGCGAACCAGGCTTCGGCTGGCCGCGACGAACGCTTGCGACATGAGCTGACCGCCGAACGTTCGCATCGGATTCTTGCTGGGATGCGAGCCGATGAACAGGTCATCATCGAGACGATCGAGGTCGAGTGTCGCCAGCAGTTCCTGGAAATCAGAATCGGTGCTGATGGCGGCCTCTCCTTCGGGTCCGGGCGTTAGACGTCGTCCTCCCCGATCCGGTGCACGTGGATCAGGTTGGTCGACCCTACTGTGCCAGGTGGCGCGCCGGCGACGATGACCACCAGGTCGCCGCGCTTGTAGCGGCCGAGTTCGAGCAGCGACTTGTCGACCTGGCGGATCATGCCGTCCGTGGAGGTCATCATCGGGACGATGAACGTTTCGGTGCCCCAGGTCATGGCGAGCTGGCTGCGCACCTCGGGCCAGGCGGTGAAGGCCAGCAGCGGCAGCGGGGTGTGCAGGCGCGCGAGCCGCTTGACCGTGTCGCCGGATTGGGTGAAGGCGACCAGGGCTTTGGCGTCGAGCCGCTCGCCGATGTCGCGGGCCGCATAGGAGATCACGCCGCGTTTGGTGCGCGGCACGTGGGTCAGCGGCGGCGCGGCGGTGGAATTGTCCTCGACCGCGCAGATGATGCGCGACATGGTCCGCACGGCAGCCATCGGATACTTACCCACCGACGTCTCCCCGGACAGCATCACCGCGTCGGCGCCGTCGAGGACGGCGTTGGCGACGTCGGAGGCCTCGGCGCGGGTCGGGCGTGAGTTCTCGATCATGGAATCGAGCATCTGGGTGGCCACGATGACGGGTTTCGCGTTCTCCCGGGCCATCTGGATGGCCCGCTTCTGCACCAGCGGAACCTCTTCCAGTGGCAGCTCGACGCCGAGGTCGCCGCGGGCCACCATGATGGCGTCGAAGGCAAGCACGATGGCTTCCAGATTGTCGACGGCTTCGGGCTTTTCCAGCTTGGCGATCACCGGAACCCGCCGCCCGACCCGGTCCATCACCTCGTGCACCAGCTCGACGTCGGCCGGCGAGCGCACGAAGGACAGGGCGACCAGGTCGACGCCGAGGTCCAGGGCGAACGTGAGGTCCTCGATGTCCTTCTCCGACAAGGCCGGTGCCGACACGTTCATGCCCGGCAACGAGATTCCCTTGTTGTTGCTGACCGGGCCGCCCTCGACGACCGTGCAGATGACGTCGTCGCCCTCGATGCCGTCGACCACCAGGCAGACCTTGCCGTCGTCGACCAGCACCCGGTCACCGACGGCGGCGTCCTCGGCCAGTTTCTTGTAGGTGGTCGACACCCGGTCGTGGCTGCCCTCGACGTCGGCGACGGTGATCCGGACGGTCTCACCGTCGGCCCAGTAGGTTGGGCCGGTCGCGAAGCGTCCCAGCCTGATCTTGGGGCCCTGCAAATCGGCGAGCACGCCGACGGCGCGGCCGGTGGCGTCGGAGGCCACCCGGACCCGTTCGTAGGCGGCTTTGTGATCGGCATAATCACCGTGGCTGAAGTTCAACCGGGCGACGTCCATTCCCGCCTCAACCAGCGCCAAGATCAACTCGTCCGAATTGGTCGCAGGCCCAAGGGTGCAGACGATCTTCCCGCGTCTACTCACGCCGACCCAGCATAGTCGCGTGTGACCCCCGGGGCGTGCACATAACGCCGCCGGGGCAGTGTGCTTTTACCCACCAAGAACGGTCGGAATCAACGGGAAGGCGGGCAAGTTACGCGCAACCGTCCAAACGGCCGTCGCGACGATGACGGTCAGCAACACCGGTCGTGACAGCGGCGATGCGCCGCGCGCGCGGCGAACCACCAGCCACGCGGCCAGCATCGGGATTGCGACCAGCACGAAAACGTTGTCGTGGAGGGCGGCCGCCAGGTCACCGTGCACCACGTCATACGTCATCCGCAGCCCGCCGCAAAACGGGCAATTCCAGCCGGTGAGCCACCTGAACGGACACGGCGGATAGATCGACGCGGGATTGTGCGGGTCGGCCAGCGCGACATAGCCGAGCGCGCCGCCCAGCGCGAGGCCGGTCGCGGCCCCGACGTAGCGGAGATGATGACGCAGACCGTGCGCACCGGCGTGCGCGGGTGGCAGGGCGGGCCTCGCGTTGGTCACAGTGCTTCCAGCATGCCAGATGCACCGCGCCCCGACGTCATGAGCGGGTGGTCAGCGGCCCGACAGTCGGTTCCGCAGACGCGAGCCCCATCGCCGCCGGGTTTCCGGTTGATCCGAAATCTTTTCGGCGACGGGCTCTTCCGTAGTGGCTTCTGCGCTTTCGGCTTCCGGTTCCTCGTCTTCCGCCTCGTCGGCGGGTTCCGGTTGCGGCGCTTCGGCTTCCGCCTCGGATTCCGGCTCGTCGAGCTCGAGCTCTTCGGCCTCGGATTCCTCCGCCTCGGCCTCATCGGCCACCGCCTCGGCCTCCGGCTCGTCCGCGTCGCCCTCGGATCCTTCGGCTACCGCCTCGTCGGCTTCCGCTTGCGGCGCTTCGACTTCCGTCGCGACCTCCGGCTCGTCAAGCTCGAGCTCTTCGGCCTCGGATTCCTCCGCCTCGGCCTCGGATTGCTCCGCCTCGGCCTCCGGCTCTCCCGCGTCGCCTGCGGATTCTTCGGCTACCACCTCGTCGGCTTCCGCCTCGTCGGCCGCTTCCCCTTGCGGCGCTTCAGCTTCCGCGGCGGCCTCCGCCTCGTCGAGCTCGACCTCCTCGGCCTCGGATTCCTCCGCCTCGGCCTCGGATTCCTCCGCCTCGGCCTCATCGGCCACCGCCTCGGCCTCCGGCTCTTCGGCTTGTGCCGCGTCGGCGACGGCCGCGGTCCCCACCGCGGATTCGGTCGGCACGTCGTCGTCACCGCCACCCGCCGCGGCCGTCGCACCCGCCGCACCCGCCGTCGCCGCAACGGTCGCCGGCTCCAGTTCGGCGGATTCCTCAACGTATTGGTTTCCGCGCAGGCTCTCGGGATCTTCGCGGCCCCTGGGCGCCGCCATGATGTACACCACGGCCCCGATGAACACGAAAGTCGATGTGAACGAATTGATCCGGATGCCGGCGATGTGGGTGGCGGTGTCGTCGCGCAGCAGCTCGACACAGAAGCGGCCCACGCAATAGCCGGCCACATAGAGCGCGAACAGCCGGCCATGTCCCAGCGTGAATCGCCGGTCCGCATAGATCAGCACGGCGAAAATCAGCAGGTTCCACAGCAATTCGTAGAGGAACGTCGGTTGCACGACGAGTGCCACCTGCCCGGTGGAGATCCCGTCCAGCGAATGCGGGTCGATGTATCCCGAGGGGTCCCGGCGGTAGAAGATCTCCAGCCCCCACGGCAGCGTGGTCTCGCGGCCATAGAGTTCCTGGTTGAAGTAGTTCCCGAGCCGACCGATGGCCTGCGCCAGAATGATTCCCGGGGCGATCGCGTCGGCGAAGGCCGGCAGCGGAATGCCGTGCCGGCGGCAGCCGATCCAGGCGCCCACACCCCCGAGCGCCACCGCACCCCAGATGCCCAGTCCGCCGTCCCAGATCCGGATCGCCGCCCCGAGCCCGGCTCCGCCCGGGCCCCAATAGGTTCGCCAGTCGGTGGCCAGGTGGTAGAGCCGACCACCGATCAACCCGAACGGCACGGTCCACAGCGCGATGTCGTAGATCACCCCACGTTCACCGCCGCGCGCCTCCCAGCGCCGGTCGCCGATCAGCAGGGCGGCCACGATGCCGGCGATGATGAACAGGGCATAGGCCCGGATGGGCAGCGGCCCGACGTGCCAGACGCCCTGCGCCGGACTCGGAAAATAGGCGAGCAACTTCGTCACGACGCGGCCGCCCTTTGACGTACACCGGCGGCGAGTTCCTCAGTGAGTGCGCGCAATGCGGTCAAACCCCCGTCCCCCAGCGCCGACACCAGCGCGGAACCGACAATGACACCGTCGGCGTAGCCGCCGATCTGGGCGGCTTGCTCACCCGACCGCACCCCCAGCCCGACACCGACGGGGATGTCCGATATCTCCTTGACCCTGCCCACCAATTCGGGCGCGGCATTGGACACCACGTCGCGTGCTCCCGTGACGCCCATCGTCGACGCCGCGTAGACAAATCCGCGGGACGCCTCGACCGTCATCGCCAAGCGCTGCGGCGTCGAGGAGGGCGCCACCAGAAATATCCGGTCCAACCGATGCTCCTCGGACGCCGCCAACCACTGCCCGGCTTCGTCGGGGATGAGGTCCGGAGTGATCAGGCCGTACCCGCCGGCCGATGCCAGGTCGCGGGCGAAGGCGTCAATTCCGTAGCGCAACACGGGGTTCCAGTAGGTCATCACCACGGCGTGGCCCCCGGCGGCGCTGATCGCCTCGACCGCGGCCAGGGTGTCGCGGACGCGCACTCCCCCGTGCAGCGCGGCCTCGGTGGCCTTGGCGATGGTCGGGCCGTCCATGCCGGGATCCGAATAGGGCACCCCGACCTCGACGATGTCGCAACCGGATTCGACCAGGGCGACCATCGCGTGCACGGACGTCGTCACATCCGGGTACCCGGTGGGCAGATAGCCGATCAGCGCGGCGCGACCGTCGTCGCGGCACACGTCGAAGATCGGCCCGAGCCTGCTGGCCTCGCTCTGCTTCACGGTCATCGGTCGCTGGATCCCAACAGCCCGAACCACTGCGCGGCCGTCTCGACGTCCTTGTCCCCGCGGCCGGACAGGTTCACCACGATGATCGCGGCCTTCCCCAATTCGGGGGCCACCTTCAGGGCCCCGGCCACCGCGTGCGCGGATTCGATGGCGGGGATGATCCCCTCGGTGCGGCACAGGGTGCGGAATGCCTCCATCGCTTCGGAGTCGGTGATGGGCCGGTACTCGGCGCGTCCGCTCTCGCGCAGCCACGCGTGTTCCGGACCCACCCCCGGGTAGTCGAGACCCGCTGAGATGGAATGGGATTCGATGGTCTGCCCGTCGGAGTCCTGCAGCAGGTAGGAGAACGATCCCTGGAACGCCCCGGGGGAACCGCCGCTGAAGGTCGCGGCGTGCCTTCCGGTTTCGACGCCGTCGCCGGCCGCCTCGAAGCCGATCAGCCGCACGCCGGGATCGTCGATGAACGGGTGGAAGATGCCGATGGCGTTCGATCCGCCACCGATGCAGGCCAGCACCGCGTCGGGCAGCCGGCCCGCCTGCGCCTGGATCTGGGCGCGCGCCTCGAGGCCGATGATGCGCTGAAAGTCGCGCACCATGGCGGGAAAGGGATGGGGCCCCGCCGCCGTGCCGAAGCAGTAGAAGGTGTTGTCGGCATTGGTAACCCAATCCCGGAACGCTTCATTGATGGCGTCCTTGAGCGTCCTCGAACCGCTCTGGACCGAGACGACCGTGGCTCCCAGCAAGCGCATCCGGGCCACGTTGAGCGCCTGGCGTTCGGTGTCGACGGCGCCCATGTAGATCACACACTCCAGGCCGAGCAGGGCGCACGCGGTGGCGGTCGCCACGCCGTGCTGACCGGCCCCGGTCTCGGCGATCACCCGCTTCTTGCCCATCCGCTGAGCGAGCAGCGCCTGGCCGAGCACGTTGTTGATCTTGTGAGAACCGGTGTGGTTCAGGTCTTCTCGCTTGAGGAAGATGCGGGCGCCGGCCTGCTCGGACAGCCGCGGCGCCTCATACAGCGGTGACGGCCGCCCCGCGTAATGCGCCTGCAGATAGTCCAGCGTGTCCAGGAAATCCTGGTTGACGCGCTCCTTCTCGTAGGCCGCGGTGACCTCTTCGATCACGGCCATCAACGCCTCGGCGACGTAGCGGCCGCCGTACACACCGAAATGGCCACCCGCATCGGGTTCGTGGCGGGTGGGTTCGGCGATGGCTGCGCTCGGAAGCGGAAGGTCCGGGCGGGACAGATCCACCATCACCAAGGCTCTACGCGGGGATGGCTCATGGGGTTCAACGTTACAGCGAAGGGGCTCTTCAGTGACGCAGCGACTAGCGAGAAGGTTTCGGACAGGACGGATGGGTGCCCGCGGTGACCAGATCGGCGACCGCGGCGCGCGGGTCACCACTTTTGACCAGACCTTCGCCCACCAACACGGCGTCGGCACCCGCACCGGCGTACGCCAGCAGGTCTGCGGTACCGCGCACACCGGATTCGGCGATCCTGATCACGTTGCTGGGCAGCCCGGGAGCGATGCGCGCGAAGCAATCCCGGTCCACCGCCAGCGTGGCCAGATCGCGGGCGTTGACGCCGATTACGTTGGCCCCGGCCTTGAGCGCGCGGTCGGCCTCCTCTTCGGTGTGCACCTCGACGAGTGCCGTCATGCCCAGCGATTCGGTGCGGTCCAGCATCGACACCAACGCCGACTGCTCCAGCGCGGCGACGATGAGCAACAACATGTCGGCGCCGTGCGCACGCGCTTCGTGGATCTGATAGGGCTGCACCACAAAGTCTTTGCGCAAAATCGGTATCGAGACCGCCGCCCGAACCGCGTCGAGATCGTCGAGCGAACCGTGAAAGCGGCGCTCCTCGGTCAAGACGCTGATGATGCGCGCGCCGCCGTCCTCGTACGCCCTGGCCAGTTTGGCCGGATCGGCAATGGTCGCCAGGGAACCCGCCGACGGGCTGGCGCGCTTGACTTCGGCGATGACGCCGATTCCGGGCTCGCGCAGGGCGGCCATCACGTCGCGGGGCGGCGGCGCGGCCGCCGCGGCGGCCTTGATCTCGGACAGGCTGATGAGGGCTTCGCGCGCGGCAACGTCGGCCCGGACTCCCTCGAGGATGGAGTCAAGCACGGTTGCCGGACTCATGCCTGTCGTTTCCCTTCGCCCTGTCGCCCCGCTGTCATCCCACGGCCACTCGGTTGTCCCCGGCCGATTGCGACGACGTCAATGAAGGGTAGCGGCCCGCGGCTTGCGGCCCGTCACCGACCCTCGGTGTCAGACTCGCTCGGCGCATCGGTTGGGTCACGCCCCTCGTCAAGCGCGTCCCAGATCATCCGCTCCGACATTTCCGGCGTCTGTCGCCCCTCCAGCATCGCCCCGGAGGCGTCGTCGCGTCGGGCAATCGAGCGGCGCGTCGCCGGCGTCGTGTACTTGATGGCGCTGGATCGGGCCGACCCGGAGTCCGACGCGGACCGCATCAGCAGGACGGCCGCGATCAGGGCGCACGCGGCGGCGGCCACCGTGACCCCGGCGCCCCAGTACCGTCGCTCGCTCCCTACCAGCGACATCACCGAGACGTGCGCCAGCTCGGCGCCGCGGACCGCCACGTCGGGCAGCACCCACAGGCTGACGCCCAGGTAACCGACCGCCAGGCTGGCCAGCGCCAGCAACCCCGCCAGCGCGCGCAGCGGCCAGCCCCGCACGGCGATGGCGGCGACGGCCGCGGCCAGCAGCAGCATCGCCAACGGCAGCAGCGCCGTCGACCACGCCCCGCCGGACAACGTCACCTCCTTGGGTGGCCCCAGCCCGTCGAACGACCGGATCACCACCCAGGGCAGGCGCGAGGCCGCCCACAGCGCGCCCGCGGCCACCACCAGCGTCGCCTGGGCGATGCGGATCAACCAGGGACTGTTCAGGGGGCGCCCCGAGGCGTCAGCCATCGCGGCCGGCCCCCGGCTCGGTCAGCGTCTCGGCCGCTGCGATCGCGCTGAGCACCGCGCGCGCCTTGTTGGTCGCCTCGGTGTATTCGTAGGGGCCGTTGGAGTCGGCGACCACCCCGCCCCCGGACTGCACGTAGGCGGTGCCGGCGCGCATCAGGGCGGTGCGGATGGCGATCGCGAAGTCGGCGTTGCCGGCGAAGTCCAGGTAGCCGACCACGCCGCCGTACAGGCCGCGGCGCGTCTTCTCCACCTCCTCGATCAGCTCCATGGCCCGCACCTTCGGCGCGCCCGACAGCGTGCCGGCCGGGAAGCAGGCCGTGACCGCGTCCAGGGCGGTCCGGCCCTCGCCGAGCAGCCCGGTCACCGTCGACACCAAATGCATGACGTGGCTATAGCGTTCGATGTGGCTGTAGTCCTCGACGCGGACGGTGCCCGGCGCGCACACCCGGCCGAGATCGTTGCGGCCCAGATCGACCAGCATCAAATGCTCGGCGCGTTCCTTCTCGTCGGCCAGCAGCTCCTTTTCCAGCAGCTGATCCTCTTCGTCGGTGTCCCCGCGCCAGCGGGTTCCGGCGATCGGATGGGTGGTCGCGACGCCGTCGGCGACGGTGACCAGCGCCTCCGGGCTCGACCCGACGATCGAAAAGTCCGTTCCCCCAGCGTCATTCGGCACGTGCAGCAGGTACATGTAGGGGCTCGGGTTGGTCACCCGCAGCATCCGGTACACGTCGATCGGGTCGACGGCGGTGTCCATTTCGAACCGCTGCGAGGGCACCACCTGAAAGGCCTCACCCGCGGCGATCTGCTCGACGAGGTAGTCGACGATCTTCCCGTACTCCTCGACGCTGCGCTGCGCGCGGTAGCGCGGCTCGGGCCGGTCGAACGTGGCGACGGTCGACGACAGCGGCTGGCCCAGCGCCGCGGTCATCACGTCCAGCCGGGCGACCGCGTCGTCGTAGGCCTCGTCGACCCGCTCGTCGGTCCCGTTCCAGTTCACGGCGTTGGCGATCAGCGTGATGGTGCCCTCGTGGTGATCCACCGCCGCCACATCGGTGGCCAGCAGCAACAACATGTCCGGCAGGCCCAGGTCGTCGACGGCCAGCTCGGGCAGCCGCTCCAGGCGCCGCACCAGGTCGTAGGCGAAGAACCCGACCATGCCGCCCGACAGCGGCGGCAGACCCGCCAGCGGCCCGGTGGCCAGCAGCTCGAGGGTGGCCCGCAGGGCCCGCAGCGGGTCGCCTCCGGTGGGCGCGTCCTGCGGCACCACGCCGAGCCAGATCGCCTCGCCGTCGCGCACGGTCAGCGCCGAGGGCGCTCCGGCGCCGATGAACGACCACCGCGACCAGGAGCGGCCGTGCTCGGCCGACTCCAGCAGAAAGGTGCCCGGGCGGTTGGCGGCGAGTTTGCGGTAGGCCGACAGCGGCGTCTCGCTGTCGGCCAACACCTTGCGGGTCACCGGGACCACGCGGTGCTCGGCGGCCAGCTGGCGGAAATCCTCTCGTGAGGTCGTCGCGGCGAGGTGGGCGTGCACCGACCCATCCTCCCAGACGCGGGCGGACGGCTCGCGCGCGTAGCGTGTCCGCCATGAAACCTGGTGAGACCGTCGCCGACTTCGAACTGCCCGACCAGACGGGCACGCCGCGCAAGCTCAGCGAATTGCTGTCCAGCGGGCCCGTCGTGCTGTTCTTCTACCCCGCGGCGATGACGCCCGGCTGCACCAAGGAAGCGTGCCATTTCCGCGACCTGGCCGCCGAATTCGCCGCGGTCGGGGCCAACCGGGTGGGGATCAGCGCCGACCCGGTGGACAAGCAGGCCAAGTTCGCCGACCTGCGGAAGTTCGACTACCCGCTGCTGTCGGACACCGACGGCACCGTCGCCGCCCAATTCGGCGTCAAGCGCGGCCTGCTGGGCAAGCTGATGCCGGTCAAGCGCACCACGTTCGTCATCGACACCGACCGCACGGTGCTCGACGTGATCTCCAGCGAGTTCAACATGGACACCCACGCCGACAAGGCGCTGGCGACGCTGCGCGCCCGGTCCTAGCGGCGGCCCTCAGGGGCTGATCGCCAGGAAGACGTAGGCGGCCAGCAGCACCAGATGCACCTCGCCCTGCAGCCGGGTGGCCCGCCCGGGTACCACGGTCAGCATGCTGATCACCACGGTCAGCGCGAGCAGCACCAGCTGGATGGGGCCGAGGCCGAGCACCAGCGGCCCTTTGAGCCAGATCGACGCCAGCGCGATCGTCGGGATGGTGAGCCCGATGCTGGCCATCGCCGAGCCGTACGCCAGGTTCAGGCTGATCTGGATGCGGCCCTTTCGCGCCGACCGGGCGGCCGCGAGCGTCTCGGGCAGCAGCACCAGCGCCGCGATGATCACACCCACGAACGACTGCGGCAGACCCGCCACCATGACAGCGTGTTCCACGGCCGGCGACTCCTCCTCGGCCAGGCCGACCACCGCCACCAGGGCGCAGAGCAGCAGCACCAGGCTGCTCAGCGCCTGCCGCCTGCTGGGCGGATCCGCGTGGCTCTCGTCCTCGAACACGCGCTTTTGGCCCCGCTGCGCGATCGGCAGGAAGAAGTCGCGGTGCCGCACGGTCTGGGTGAACACGAACAGCAGGTACACCAAGAGCGTGGCGATCGCGGCGAAGGCGAGCTGGCTCGAGGTGAACTCCTTGCCCGGATGCCCGGTGGTGAAGGCCGGCAGGACCAGGCTCAGCGTGGCCACCGTGGTGACTGTGGCCAGCGCGGCCCCGGCGCCCTCGGCGTTGAACAGCGTCACGCCGTAGCGCCGCGACCCGAGCAGCAGCGACAAACCGGCGATCCCGTTGGTGGTGATCATCAGCGCGGCGAACGCGGTGTCCCTGGCCAGCGTCGCGGCCTCGTTGCCGCCGGAGGTCATCAGGGCGACGATGAGGGCCACTTCGATGATGGTGACCGCGGCCGCGAGGATCAGCGACCCGAACGGCTCGCCGACCCGGTGCGCGACCACCTCCGCGTGATGCACCGCGGCGACCACGGCACCGACGAGAAACAGCGCGGCCACCGCGACCAGCACCGGTCCCAGCTTCTCGCCCCAGATCACTGCCAGCACGACGACGGCAAGCACCGGAACCACCACGTTCCAGGACAAGACGTCCCGGGACACCCATTTCGACATTGCCCGCCATTCTTGTCGAAGTCACGCGCCCGCGCCCGCCGAAAGTGACGCGGGCCACGCGCTAGCGCTCCGGTTGCAGCAGCGCGTCGGCGTCGAAGCAGCTGTGATCGCCGGTGTGGCAGGCGCCGCCGACCTGGTCGACGGTCAGCAGCACGGTGTCCCCGTCGCAGTCCAATCGCACCGAGTGGACGTATTGGGTGTGGCCGGAGGTCGCGCCCTTCACCCACTGTTCGCGCCGCGACCGCGAATAGTACGTCGCCTCACGGGTTTCCAGGGTGCGGGCCAGGGCCGCGTCGTCCATCCACGCGACCATCAGCACGTCGCCGCTCCCGCGCTCCTGCACGACGGCGGCGATCAGGCCGTCGGCGTTGCGCTTCAGGCGCGCGGCGATCCGCGGGTCGAGCGTCATCGAACGGTGATCCCCTCTTTGGCCATGGCCGCCTTCACCTGCCCGATGGTCAGCTCCCGGAAGTGGAACACGCTGGCCGCCAACACCGCATCGGCGCCGGCCGCGATCGCGGGTGCGAAGTGCTCGGCCGCCCCGGCTCCGCCGCTGGCGATGACGGGCACGGTGACCGCCGAGCGCACCGCCTGCAGCATCTCGAGGTCGAACCCCGCCTTGGTGCCGTCGGCGTCCATCGAGTTCAGCAGGATCTCCCCCACCCCCAAATCGGCTCCGCGGGAAGCCCATTCGACGGCGTCGAGCCCGGTACCGCGGCGCCCGCCGTGGGTGGTGACCTCCCAGCCCGACGGGGTGGGCACCGAGCCCGGCGGCACCGTGCGCGCATCGACGGAGAGCACGATGCATTGGGATCCGAACTGCCGCGCCATCTCGGCCAGCAGCTCGGGCCGGGCGATCGCGGCGGTGTTGATCGAGACCTTGTCCGCCCCGGCGCGCAACAACACGTCGACGTCGGCCACGGTGCGCACCCCGCCGCCGACGGTCAGCGGGATGAAGACCTGCTCGGCCGTGCGCCGTACCACGTCCAGCATCGTGGTTCGTCCCGACGACGACGCGGTCACGTCGAGAAAGGTGAGCTCGTCGGCGCCCTCGGCGTCATAGGCGGCCGCGAGTTCCACGGGATCGCCTGCGTCCCGGAGGTTTTCGAAGTTGACCCCCTTGACCACGCGCCCGCCGTCGACGTCCAGGCACGGGATCACCCGGACCGCGAGGCCGCTGTGGTTGGCGTGCATGTCAGTAGTCCTCCGGTCGGCCGGTGCTGCGCAAAAGGTCGAGGATCTCGGCGTGCGCGGCGGGGCCCGCCGCCAGCGCGGAATCCGACGCGGGGCTCCAGGGCTCGCCGGCCAGGTCGGTGACGACACCGCCGGCGGCCCGCACCAACGCGACCCCGGCGGCGTGGTCCCACACGTGGCCGCCGAAACTGATTGCCGCGCCCAGGATTCCGTCGGCAACGTAGGCGAGGTCGAGGCCGGTGGAACCGTGCATGCGCAACCGCGACGAGACCCGGCTGAGATTCTCCAGCACCGCGATCCGGTAGCGGCCCGGGAACCGGCCCCGGGCGTCCGCGCTGAACGATCCCGCGCCGACGAGGGCGTCGGACAGGTCGATGGCCGCCAGTGGCGGCTGCGGGATCCCGTTCTTGCGCAACGGTCCACCCGACACCGCGGTGTAGCGCTGGTCCATGAACGGCAACCAGGTCAGCCCGGCCACCGGGTCGCCGTGGTGCAGCAGCCCGAGCAGGATCCCGGCCATCGGTGACCCGGCCGCATAGTTGAAGGTGCCGTCGACGGGGTCGAGCACCCATACCCAGGGTGAATCGACGGCCGAGCCGCCGAATTCCTCGCCGTGGACGCCGATTCCGGTCGCTTCGGTCAGCGCGGCGACCACCTGACGCTCGATCGCGAGGTCCACGTCGGTGGCGAAGTCGTTGCCCTTCTTGCGCACCGCGGAGTCGGCTCGGTGACCGGCGAGGAAGGGTTCGGTGGCGTCGTCGAGGATTGCCGATGCCGTCTCGACCAACGCGTCCAAGTCCATGCCGCTGTTACTCTCCGACCGCGGCCAGCGCCTGCGGCAGCGTGAATCGCCCGGCGTAGAGGGCCTTGCCGACGATGGCGCCCTCGACGCCGCGGCCGGTCAGGGTGGCGATGGCGCGCAGGTCGTCCAGGCTGGACACCCCGCCCGACGCGATCACCGGGACGTCGGTGCGGTCGGCGACGGCCGCCAGCAGCTCCAGGTTGGGGCCGCCCAGCGTGCCGTCCTTGGTGACGTCGGTGACCACGAACCGCGAACACCCTTCGCGGTCAAGGCGTTCCAGCACCTCCCACAGGTCACCGCCATCGGTCTCCCAGCCGCGTCCCCGCAGCCGGTGGGTGCCGCCCGGATGGGTTTTGTCGATCTGGACGTCGAGCCCCACGGCGACCTTGTCCCCGTGCTCGCCGATCGCCCGCGCGCACCACTGCGGGTTCTCCAGCGCCGCCGTGCCCAGGTTGACCCGGGCGCAGCCGGTGGCCAACGCCGCCGCCAGCGAGTCGTCGTCGCGGATCCCCCCGGAGAGCTCCACCTGCACGTCGAGCTTGCCGACCACCTCGGCGAGCAGTTCACGGTTGGAGCCGCGCCCGAACGCCGCGTCCAGATCGACCAGATGGATCCATTCGGCGCCGTCGCGTTGCCAAGTCAGAGCGGCGTCGAGCGCCGAGCCGTATTCGGTTTCACTGCCCGCCTTGCCCTGCACCAGACGCACGGCGCGGCCGTCGACCACGTCGACCGCGGGCAACAAGATCAACACGCTTTCTCCTTCACGCCGAGACTGCAACTGGCTGCGGGTCCCCTCGGCGTTTGTGTCGTGGAATACAGTTTCGCGGAAGCCATCACAGTGCCTGGACCCAATTGCTCAAGACGGCCGCGCCGGCATCTCCGCTTTTCTCCGGGTGAAACTGGGTGGCCGACAACGGCCCTTCCTCGACCGCGGCCAGGAAAGGCCCCTCGTGGGTGGCCCAGGTCAGCACCGCATCGGGCGATCCCTCCCACTGCTGGGCGGCGTAGGAGTGCACGAAGTAGAACCGGGTGTCCGCGTCGAGCCCCTTGAACAGGACGCTGCCGGGCCCGGAATCGACGACGTTCCAACCCATGTGCGGGATCACCGGCGCCTGCAGCCGCGTCACGTATCCCGGCCACTGCCCGCACCCTTCGGTCTCCACGCTGAACTCGACGCCGCGGGCGAACAGGATCTGCATCCCGACGCACACGCCCAGCACCGGACGCCCGGCCGCGACCCGATCGGCGATGATGCGGTCCCCGTTGATCGTGCGCAGCCCCGTCATGCAGGCCTCGTACGCGCCGACGCCGGGCACCACCAGGCCGTCGGCCGCGGCCGCGGCTCCGGCGTCGGCGGTCACCTCGACCGACGCACCGACCCGCTCGAGGGCGCGCTGAGCCGACCGCAGGTTGCCCGAGCCGTAATCGAGGACAACAACCGATTTCTTTGTCACAGAACACCTTTGGTGGACGGCACGCCCGACACCCGGGGGTCGGGCTCGACCGCCTGGCGCAGCGCGCGGGCCACGGCCTTGTACTGCGCCTCGGTGATGTGGTGCGGGTCGCGCCCATACAGGACGCGGACGTGCAGCGCGATGCGCGCGTTCATGGCGAGCGACTCGAACACGTGCCGGTTGATGACGGTGTGATAGGGCACCGAATTGCCGGCGATCGTGGTGTGCTGCAGGTGATCCGGCTCCCCGCTGTGCACACAGTAGGGCCGGCCGGACACGTCGACCGCCGCGTGGGCCAGCGTCTCGTCCATCGGGATGAAGGCGTCCCCGAACCGGCGGATGCCCCGCTTGTCGCCCAGGGCCTGGCCGAGCGCCTGCCCCAGCGCGATGGCGGTGTCCTCGATGGTGTGATGGCCCTCGATCTCGACGTCACCCTTGGTGCGCACCGTCAGGTCGAAGCTGGCGTGACTGCCCAGCGCGGTAAGCATGTGGTCGTAGAACGGCACCCCGGTGTCGACGTCGACCTGGCCGGTGCCGTCGAGGTCGAGGTCGATGACGATGTCGGATTCCTTGGTGCGGCGCTCGACGCGCGCACGGCGGGCGGCTTTGTCGGTGTTGACGGCGGTCATGGCGCTCCTACGTTGACGGGGGCCGGCTCGGTGGCGGCGATCTGGGCGCTGGCCCGCAGGAAGGCGTCGTTCTCCTCGACCAGGCCGGTGGTGACCCGTAGATAGCCGGGGATTCCGACATCGCGGATCAGGACGCCGGCATCCAGATAGCGCTGCCAGGTGGCCGGCGCGTCGGCGAACTCCCCGAACAGCACGAAGTTGGCGTCGCTGGGGATCACCCGAAAACCCAGGCGGGTCAACGCCGCCCCCACGCGTTCGCGCTCGGCGATGAGCGCCGCGACGCTGCCCAGCGTGTCGTCGGCGTGCCGCAGCGCGGCGCGCGCGGCGGCTTGGGTGACCGACGACAGGTGATACGGCAGCCGCACCAGCAGCATCGCGTCGATCACCGCCGGCGTGGCGATCAGATAGCCGAGCCGTCCCCCGGCGAAGGCGAACGCCTTGCTCATGGTGCGCGAGACGATGAGCTTGGTCGGATACTCCCCCACCAGCGCCACCGCGCTGGGCTCCGACGAGAATTCGCCGTAGGCCTCGTCGACGATCAGGATGCCGGGCACCACGTCGAGCAGCCGCCGCAGATCCGGCAGCGAAACACTCTGCCCGGACGGGTTGTTCGGGCTGGCGACGAACACCACGTCGGGTTGGCGGTCGGTGATGGCGGCGACGGCGGCCTCGACGTCCAGGCTGAAGTCGTCGGCCCGGGCGGCCTGCAACCATTCGGTGCGGGTGCCGTCGGAGATGATCGGGTGCATCGAGTAGGAGGGAACGAACCCGATCGCCGTGCGCCCCGGGCCGCCGAACGCCTGCAGCAGTTGCTGCAGGATCTCGTTGGAACCGTTTGCCGCCCAGAGGTTTTCGACCCCGAGTGCAACGCCGGTCTGGGCGCTGAGGTATTCGGCCAGATCGGTCCGCAGGGCGACCGCGTCGCGGTCGGGGTAGCGGTGCAGGTCGGCGGCGGCGTCGGCGACCGAGCGCACCACGTCGTCCACCAGCGCCTTGCTGGGCGGGTGCGGGTTCTCGTTGGTGTTCAGCCGCACCGGGACCGCCAATTGCGGTGCGCCATAGGGCGACTTGCCACGCAGGTCGTCGCGCAGCGGCAGGTCGTCCAGTGTCGGTTGCCGCGGCCCGGTCATCGCTCGAACCTCCGCCGTACCGCCTCGCCGTGCGCCGGCAGGTCCTCGGCCTCGGCGAGCGTGATCACGTGCCCGGACACGTCTTTGAGCGCCGCCTCGGTGTAGTCGACGACGTGGATGCCGCGCAGGAAGGTCTGCACGGACAGGCCGCTGGAATGCCGCGCGCAGCCGGCGGTCGGCAGGACGTGATTGGATCCGGCGCAGTAGTCCCCGAGGCTCACCGGCGCATACGGGCCGACGAAAATGGCTCCCGCCGCGCGTATTCGCCCGGCCACGCTCGCCGCGTCGGCGGTCTGGATCTCCAGGTGTTCGGCGGCGTAGGCGTTGACGACCTTGACGCCGGCGTCCACGTCGTCGACCAGGATGATCGCCGACTGACGCCCGCCCAGGGCGGCGGTCACCCGCTCGCGGTGCACGGTCGTCCGCAACTGGGCGGCCAGTTCCTTGTCGGTGGCCGCGGCCAGGTCTTCGCTGGGGGTCACCAGCACGCTGCCGGCCATCTCGTCGTGTTCGGCCTGGCTAATCATGTCGGCGGCCACGTGTGCGGGGTCGGCGGTGTTATCGGCCAGGATCGCGATCTCCGTCGGCCCGGCCTCGGCGTCGATGCCGACCCGCGAACGGCACAGCCGCTTGGCGGCGGTGACGTAGATGTTGCCCGGCCCGGTGATCATGTCGACAGGCGCCAACTCGGCGTCTGCCCCCGGCGACGATGCGGATCGTGCGCGATCCGAGGAGAAGCCGGGCCATTCGGCCCCGGTATCGGTGCCGCCGTAGGCCAGCAGCGCCACCGCCTGCGCGCCGCCGACGGCCCACACCTCGTCGACGCCCAGCAGCCGGGCCGCTGCCAGGATGGTCGGGTGCGGCAGGCCGCCGAACTGGGCCTGCGGCGGGCTGGCCACCACCAGCGAGGCGACGCCGGCGGCCTGCGCCGGCACCACGTTCATCACGACGCTGGACGGGTAGACGGCGTTGCCGCCGGGCACGTAGAGGCCCACCCGCTCGACCGGTACCCACCGCTCGGTGACCGTCGCGCCCGGGCCGAGCGTCGTCGTCACGTCGGTGCGGCGCTGGTCGGCGTGCACCGCGCGGGTGCGCTCGATCATCACGCGCAGGGCCTCGGCGACCGCCGCGTCCAGTTCGGCCAGGGCTTTCTCGAGCGCCTCCGCGGGCACCCGGACGGCCGGGGGCCGCACCCCGTCGAAGGACTCCCCGAATTCGAGGGCGGCCTCGGCGCCGCGCTCCGCGACGGCCTGCACGATCGGGCGCACCTTGGGCAGCACCGCCTCCACGTCGGCACCGCCACGCGGCAGCGCCGCCCGCAAACGGGCAGCCGTCAATTCCGCGCCCCGCAGGTCGATACGGGCCATCGGCGACGGTCGGATGGTGCTCACGGTGTCCATTGTCCCAGAGGAACTCAAATCGATATCCGACCGGTAGTGTGCCGGTGAAGAGGCCATGCCCCGCGCTGAAATGACGCTGAGACGATAGAGCCGACCCAGGGAGCCGCCATGTCCGCCAAGGATCACCCCAACAACGCCCCCGGCGTCCCGATGGTCTTCCCGCCCTGGTTCGAGCGCTTCCAGATCAAGTACTTCAACCCGGCGGTCAAGCCGATCGTGCGCTACCTGCCCGGCACCGCGACGATCAAGCACCGTGGCCGTACCTCCGGCAAGCCCTACGAGACCATCGTGACCACGTACCGCAAGGGCAACACCCTGGCGATCGCGCTGGGCCACGGCAAGACGAACTGGGTGAAGAACGTGCTGGCCGCGGGCGAGGCGGACGTGGAGTTGAGCCGCAACCGCGTGCTGCACCTCATCAACCCGCGGATCCTGCCCGCCGGCTCCGACGGCCCCGACGTCCAAGGGCTGCCGGCGTTGGCGCGCATGCAGCTGCGCCGGATCGGGGTTTTCGTCGCCGACATCGCCTGAGACCGGGGCGCGCCGACTTTGAGTGTGCGCCAGTGGCTTTCAGTGTGCGGCCACGGCGCCGACACGCCGAAGAATCGCGCCGACGATTCACACTCAACGCCCAGGTTTCACACCCGATGCAGCCGCGCTACATATCCAAGCCGATGTCGAGCACCCGCACCGAATGCGTCAGCGCGCCGACGGCCAGATAGTCCACGCCGGTCGCGGCGTAGGCGGCGGCGTTTTCCAGGCTGAGGCCGCCGGAGGACTCGAGCAGGACGGCCGGCGCGCGCGCATCCCGGCGTTGCACCGCCATCTGCGTCTGCCACACCGGGAAGTTGTCCAGCAAGATCAGCTCGGGCTTTTCGGGCAGCACCTCGTCGAGCTGCTCGAGTGAATCCACTTCCACCTCACACGGCAGGTCCGGCGCCGCGTCGCGGACCGCGCGCAGCGCCTCGACCACCGAACCCGCCGCCACCACGTGGTTGTCTTTGATCAGCGCGGCATCGCCGAGCCCGAGGCGGTGGTTGACGCCCCCGCCGACGCGCACCGCATATTTCTGCAACACCCGCAGGCCCGGCAGGGTTTTGCGGGTGTCGCGGACCTTGGCCTTGGTGCCGTCCACGGCGGCCACCCAGTGCGCGGTGGTGGTGGCGATCCCCGACAGGTGGCAGATGAGGTTCAGCATGGTCCGCTCGGCGGTCAGCAGGCCGCGGGTTTCGGCCCGCACCGTCAGCACGGGCTGGCCCGCCTGCAGCTGGGCGCCGTCCTCGACGCGGTCGATGACCTCGTAGCCGCGCGCGCCGAGCACCTCGTCGAGCACCAGCAGCGCGATGTCGATGCCGGCGATCACGCCGGGCTGCCGGGGCACCATGGACGCGGTGGCCACCGCGTCGGCGGGCACCGTCGCCAGCGTGGTGACGTCGGGCCCGTAGCGCAGGTCCTCGACCAGGCCGCGCCGGATGGTTTCGCGCGCGGCGGTGAGTTCGCAGTCGGACATCGAGGTCATACGACCGCCGCCAAGGCCTCCACCAGCACCGAGTTCTGGTCGTCGGCCAGTCGCAGCACGTTGCTGCGCGCCTGCTCGGCCACGGTCTGCGGGTGTTCCTCGCGGTGGTGGCAGCCCCGGGTTTCGGTACGGGCCAGGGCCGCGGCCGTCACCGCGCGGGCGGTGACGGCCAGCGCGACGTCCTCGAAGTCGCGACGACCCGCGACGGCGCGCGCCTTGGCCCGCGACAGCGTGGTGGACAGCCGGGTCAGCCCGGCGGCGTCGCGCACCACCGACGCGTCGCGGCTCATCGCGCGCTGCAGCTCGGCGCGCTCGGGCGCGGTGTGCGCAAGCGGCTCAGCGGGCTCGGGTGCGACCGCCCGGGCGGGCCCGGCCGCCGCGGCGTGCGCGGCCGCCGCCCTGCCGGCGCGGCCACCGACCACCAAACCTTCCAACAGGCTGTTGGACGCCAACCGGTTGGCGCCGTGCAGGCCGGTACGGGCGACCTCACCGGCGGCGAACAACCCGGGCAGCTCGGTTTGGCCGCACACGTCGGTGACGATGCCCCCGCAGCTGTAATGCGCCCCGGGCACAACGGGAATGGGTTGACGGACGGGGTCGACGCCAGCGGCCCGGCAGGCGGCCGTCACCGTCGGGAACCGGTTGGCGAAGTCCCCGATGTGGCGGGCGTCGAGGAAGACGCACGGGTCACCGGTGGCCTTCATCCGCGCGTCGATGGCCGCGGCGACGACATCGCGGGGGGCCAGGTCGCCCATCGGATGAACACCGGCGGTTACCGAATCCCCTTGCCGGTCAATCAGTCTGGCGCCCTCTCCGCGGATGGCCTCGGTGACCAGCGGGCGCCGCCCGCCGGCGGCCCCGGGCGCGAAGAGCATCGTGGGGTGGAACTGGATGAACTCGAGATCGCTGACCGCGACGCCGGCCCACAGGCCCAACGCGATTCCGTCGCCGGTGGATCCCTCCGGGTTGGTGGTCGCGCCGTACAGGTGCCCGAGCCCCCCGCTGGCAATGATCACCGAGGGCGCGCCGATGATTCCGTATCCCTGCGGGTTGCCCACCAGGACGCCGGTCACGGCCGCGCCGTCGTGCAGCACGCGCAGGGCCACGTGCCCGGTGCGGATGTCCAGCGTGCGCGCGGCGTGGTCGAGTGCGCGCTGCACCTCGGCGCCGGTGGCGTCACCCCCGGCGTGCACGATGCGCCGCCGCGAGTGCCCGCCTTCGCGCGTCAGCGCCCACTGGCCGGGCGCGGATTCGTCGAATCGTGCTCCGTCGCCGACCAATTCGGTCACGGCCGCGTACCCGTCGGCGACGATCGAGTAGACCGCCTGCGGATCGCACAGGCCCGCCCCGGCGACCACGGTGTCGGCGACGTGCGCCTCGACGGAGTCGTCGTTGTCGGGCAGGACGACCGCGATGCCGCCCTGCGCGTAGTGGGTCGCCGTCGCGCCGCGCGCCTGATCGGCCTTGCTCAGCACGACGACGCGGCGCCCGGCGCGGTGGGCGGCCAGCGCGGCGGCCAATCCCGCGACACCGGTGCCGATCACGACGACGTCGGCGCTGTCAGTCCACTGGGGACGGGCGGTCATTCGCCACCGCCCGGCTGCCCGATCTCGATCATGCGCTGCACGCTGCGGCGGCCGGCGGCCGCGATGTCGGGGTCGACGTCGACTTCGTCGGCCCCCTCGACGAGGCAGCGCAGCAGGGCCGCCGGGGTGATCATCTTCATGAACTTGCAGGAGGCGCGGTCGTTGACGGCGCGGAAGTCGACCTGCGGCGCGGCCCGCCGCAGCTGATAGAGCATGCCGACCTCGGTGGCCACCAACACTTTTCGCGCGTTGGTCTGGGTCGCGGCGTCGAGCATGCCGCCGGTGGACAAGATCTTCACCCGGTCCGGGGGGAACGCGCCTTCGCCGGCGAGGTAGAGGGCCGATGTGGCACAACCACATTCGGGATGCACGAACAGCTCGGCGTCGGGATTCGCGCGGGCCTGGTCGCCCAGTTCGTCGCCGTTGATCCCCGCGTGCACGTGGCATTCGCCGGCCCACACGTGCAAATTCTTGCGGCCGGTGACCCGGCGCACGTGGGCGCCGAGGAACTGATCCGGGCAGAACAGCACCTCGCGGTCCGGGTCGATGGACTCGACCACGTCGACCGCGTTGGACGACGTGCAGCAGATGTCGGTGAGCGCCTTGACCGCCGCCGTCGTGTTGACGTAGGAGACGACGACCGCGCCGGGGTGCTCGTCCTTCCACGTGCGTAACTCGTCGGCGGTGATCGAATCGGCCAGCGAGCAGCCGGCGCGCTGATCCGGGATGAGCACCGTCTTGTCGGGGCTGAGCATCTTGGCCGTCTCGGCCATGAAGTGCACGCCGCAGAACACGATGGTGTCCTCGGCCGCCTCGGCGGCGATCCGCGACAGCGCCAGCGAGTCGCCCACGTGGTCGGCGACGTCCTGGATCTCGGGCAGCTGGTAGTTGTGCGCGAGCACGGTGGCGCCGCGCAACTTCGCCAGTCGGCGAATCTCGGCGGCCCACTGCGCATCGGCGACCACGCCGGCGTAGCCGGTGGGCGAATTCGTGATGTCGGCAACCATGTCTTCGGCGAGCGTGTCCATGCGATTGATCACCGTCATGGGGGCTCCTTTCAGCCAGGAGGTTTTCGACTTATAATCGAAAACATGGCCCATCGTAGCACCGCCCACGAAGTGCTCGCGGTCGTGTTCCAGGTTCGCGAAATCACCGACGGGGTTGCCAAGGGGCGACCGACGGCGAAACCGCAGCTGAACGTGCTGTTATGGCAGCGCGCCAAGGATCCGCAACGCGGCGCGTGGTCGCTGCCGGGCGGGCAGGTCCGAAACGACGAGGACATGATCACCTCGGTGCGCCGCCAGCTCGCCGAGAAGGTCGACCTCAAGGAGCTGGCCCATCTGGAACAGCTCGCGGTGTTCTCCGACCCGCACCGGGTGCCGGGCGCCCGGGTGATCGCGTCCACCTTCCTGGGCCTGGTGCCCTCCCCCGCCAGCCCCGAGCTCCCGCCGGACACCCGCTGGCACCCGGTGAACCGCCTGCCACCGATGGCCTTCGACCACGCCCCGATGGTGGATCACGCCCGCACCCGGCTGAACGCCAAACTGTCCTACACCAACATCGGGTTCGCTTTGGCGCCAAGGGAATTCGCGCTCTCCACGCTGCGCGACATCTACGGAGCGGCGCTGGGGTATCAGGTCGACGCGACGAACCTGCAGCGGGTGCTGGCGCGGCGCGGCGTCATCACCGCGACCGGCACCATCGCGCAATCCGGCCGCAGCGGCGGGCGCCCGGCCGCGCTGTACCGGTTCACCGACGCCGCGTTGCGGGTCACCGACGAATTCGCCGCGCTCAGGCCGCCCGGGGTCCCCGGCTAGGCTTACCCGAACGCGTCGTTGCAGCGACGCGCCATCCGGTCGGCACCCGTGACGTGTCTGGCCCGCCCGCAGGTGACGAGAAGTCGCTCACAGCGCGGCGATGACGTTTTGGTTACCTGCCGTTCGTACGCGAGAATGCCGGGTGGCCACGAAGGGAGCCTCAATGGCTGAGCTCGGCAACCTGGCAGGCACGCATGGCGCGGAATGGATCGCCCGGCCGCCCCACGAGGAACTGCAGCCCAAGGTGCGTCCGCTGCTGCCCTCGGACGACCCGTTCTACCAGCCGCCGCTGGGATTCCAGCACGCCGAGCCCGGGACGGTGCTGCGCTCGCGCGACGTCGAGTTGGCATTCCTCGGCCTGATCCCGCAGCCCATCAAGGCCGTCCAGCTGCTCTACCGGACCATGGACATGCACGGCCAGCCGGAGGCGACCGCGACGACGGTGATCGTCCCGACCGACCTCGCCCCGGGGCGTCCCTGCCCGGTGCTGTCGTACCAGTGCGCGATCGACGCCGTGTCGTCGCGCTGCTTCCCGTCCTATGCGCTGCGCCGCCGGGCGAAGGCGTTCGGGGCGATCGGCCAGTTCGAGCTCTTCCTGATCGCCGCCGCCGTCGCCGAGGGCTGGGCCGTCTCCGTGCCCGACCACGAAGGCCTGCGCGGCTTGTGGGGGGCGCCGTATGAGCCCGGCTACCGGGTCCTGGACGGCATCCGGGCCGCGCTGGGCTCCGAGCGGCTCGGGCTGTCCAAGTCGGCCCCGATCGGGCTGTGGGGGTACTCCGGGGGCGGCCTGGCCAGCGCATGGGCCGCCGAGGTGTGCGCCGAATACGCGCCGGAACTCGACATCGTGGGCGCGGTGCTCGGCTCGCCCGTCGGGGACCTGGGCAACACCTTCCGGCGGCTCAACGGCAGCTTCCTGTCGGGCTTGCCCGCGCTGGTGGTGGCCGCGCTCGCGCACATCTATCCCGATCTGGACCGGGTGATCAAGGAGCACGCCAACGAGGAGGGGCGCGCCCTGCTCGACTCGCTGGAGAAGATGACGACCGTCGGGGCCGTCGTCCGCATGGCCGGCAAGAACATGGGCGACTATCTCGACGAGCCGCTCGAGAAGATCCTGTCCACCCCGGAAGTCTCGTACGTCTTCGACCACATCAAGCTGGGCGCCGCGGTCCCGACGCCACCGGTGCTGATCGTGCAGGCCGTGCACGACTACCTGATCGACGTCCACGACATCGACGTGCTGGCCGACGCCTATTCGGCGGGCGGTGCGCGGGTCACCTACCACCGCGACGCGTTCAACGAACACATGATGCTGCACCCGCTGTCGGCGCCGATGACCTTGCGCTGGCTGACGGACCGCTTCGAGGGTCGCCCGCTGACCGAGCACCTGGTGCGAACCACCTGGCCGACGATGTTCAACCCGATGACCTACATCGGCATGGCCCGGCTGTTCAAAATCGCGGCCAAGGTGGTCACGGGCCGCAGGATTCGCCGCCGTCCGCTATGACACGGCCGCTTCCGCCGCGCCGCCCCGTCCCACGGGCAGCGCGGCGGAGGCCCGGCGCTCCGGGGGCAGCGCCCCCAGGTCGTCACGGGCGTCCGCAGCCACCCGCACGGCGTACACCAGCGCGGCGACGCCCACCGGCCACATCAGGCTGACCGCGATCTGCAGGGGACGGTCGGAGAAGAACACCGGCGGCGCCTGGGTGACGTAGGCGACGGACGGGCTCTTGCTCAGCGGCACCGCGTCGAAGTCCAAGGCGCCGTAGGCGACCCGCACCAGCCCCGCCCCGACCGCGGCGGCCGCGGCGGCGGCGGTCAGCATGCCGACCGACAGGGCGACGACCATTCCCGGGCCGCGGTGCTGTTGCCATTGCCACGCCCACACGGACGCGACCACCGCCAGCACGGTCAACAGGCCCAGCATCAGGGCGGGGGCGACGAAGAAATGCTCGGACTCGTTGCCCAGATAGTCATGCACCCGCTCGCCGGAGCGGGTGAGCGCCACCACGGCGCGGATCGGCGGCGCGATCCACGCCCACAGCGCGCCGATCAGCAGACCGGTCACCGCCGAGCCAGCCGCGACGAGCACGAGCGCGCGCACCCGCGCCCGGCGGGTTACGGCGACGGGCGGGGCCGGGACGTCCGGGGTGGCCTGCTCGCTCACCGTTGCGCCTCCAGGTCGGCGGAGTCGACCTCACCGTGGCGCGAGCAGCGCGCCCGCCACCCGTCGGGGCGGACCTGCACCACCATCCGGCGCCCGCACGCCGCGCAGAACCGGGGCGGCTCGAGGCCCAGCTGAGCCGCTGTCGGCACGGCGGTGCCCCCTAACTCGCCGGTGTAGACGTTGTAGACGCCGGCGCTGACCGCAGCACCCAGATCGCCAACCACAAGTGTCCAACCCTAGCCGCGGCGAGTCGCTTACAAACTGGCGTTGAGCCCCTTGAGGGGCATCTGCAGGTCGCCGAGCAATTCCAGGTCGGATTCGGCCGGGCGGCCCAGCGTGGTCAGGTAGTTGCCGACGATCACGGCGTTGATGCCGCCCAGCATGCCCTTCTTGGCGCCGAGGTCGCCCAGGGTGATCTCGCGGCCGCCGGCGAAGCGCAGCATGACGCGCGGCAGCGCCAGCCGGAACGCGCCGACGGACTTCAACGCCTCGCTGGCCGGCAGCACCTCCAGGTCGCCGAACGGCGTGCCCGGCCGGGGGTTGAAGAAGTTCAGCGGGACCTCGTCGGGGCCGAGTTCGGCGAGTTCGGCGGCGAATTCGGCGCGCTGCTCAAGGGATTCGCCCATGCCCAGGATCCCGCCGCAGCACACCTCCATGCCGGCGTCGCGCACCATCGACAGCGTCTCCCAGCGCTCCTCCCAGAGGTGGGTGGTCACGACGTTGGTGAAGTACGAGCGCGCGGTCTCGAGGTTGTGGTTGTAGCGGTGCACACCCATGGCCGCCAGCTGCTCCACCTGCTCGGCGGTCAGCATGCCCAGCGAGCAGGCGATGTTGATCTCGACCTCGTTGCGGATCGCCTCGATGCCCGCCGCGACCTGGGCCATCAACCGCTCGTCGGGACCGCGAACCGCGGCCACGATGCAGAACTCGGTGGCGCCGGACTTCGCGGTCTGCTTGGCCGCCTCGACCAGGCTGGGGATGTCGAGCCGGGCGCTGCGCACCGGCGATTCGAACAGGCCGGACTGCGCGCAGAAGTGACAGTCTTCGGGGCAGCCGCCGGTCTTGAGGCTGATGATGCCCTCGACCTCGACCTCGGGGCCACACCAGCGCATCCGCACCTCGTGGGCCAGCGCCAGCAGTTCGTCGAGCCGGTCGTCGGGCAGCCGCAACACCTGCAGGACCTGGTCGCGGCTCAGGCCCTGGCCGTCCTCCAGCACCTGCTGCCGGGCCACCGCCAGGATGTCCTCGCCGTTGCCGGTTTCGGCCGTCGGTCGGGTTGCCGCTTGGGTCACCAGGTACTCCCTTGCCTCTTTCTCGTGTCCGCGCGTGGGGACACATCTGCCCCGTGGTGGTGGCAGCGGTGAATGAAAAGGTGTTCAAAGTAGGGTAACGGCCGAAGAACTCCGCCTATCCCTGGGTATACGACCATGGTGACCCCGCACGTCGAATACCTGGCGCACCACTACCTGCTGTTGGCGGCGCCGGCATTCCTGCCTGCGGTGATCGTCGTCGCCGTCATCCTGTACATCGCGCTGCGCGACCGCCGCGAAGGCCGCAACGTCACGAGCGCCACCAAGGCCACCTCCGACGCGTCGAAACCCGACACGCCCGATCAAGAGCGTGATTGACGGGCGCCGGATCTGGGCATTAAACAAACAATCACGAACCTACTTGACAGTAATAAGCGGTTGACTTCAATCGGATCTTCCGGGGCAGCCCGGCGCGAGTGGGAGGCACGACGATGCGGCCGAATGAACTGACGATTGTTGCTGAGGCACCGGCGCGCGGTGCGGGGTTGGACCAGGTGATCGGGCTCTCGATCGCCGCGGTGGTGATCACGTTGCTGATGCTGTGGGTGGGCCACGCCCACCGCACGCACCGCATCACCTGGTTGGCCCGCCTCGCGGACAAGGTGGGCGAAAAATTCCACCGACCGAGCTGGGTCGCCCTGCCGGTGCTGGTGTTCACCACATCGATCATCTGCGCGCTGTTCGGCTTCATCTGGGACGTCAGCTGGCATATCGGCAACGGCCGCGACCCCGGCCCGCTGGCCAACCCGGCGCACTACTTCATCATCATCGGGCTGTTCGGCATCTTCCTCGGCGGGATGACGGCGGTCGTGCTGCCTTTCGAGCAGCCCGGCCCGGCGGCGGTGCGCATCACCCGGAACTGGCAGGCCCCCGTCGGCGGTGTGCTGATGGCCGGCTGCGGCCTGTACGCACTGATCGGGTTCCCGCTCGACGACATCTGGCACCGCATCTTCGGCCAGGACGTAACACTTTGGGGCCCAACGCATTTGATGATGATCGGCGGCGCCTGCTTCTCGCTGTTCGCGGTGCTGATGCTCGAGCGCGAGGGTGAGGCCCAACTGGGCGCCGACGTCCTGCACGGCGCGTTCATCACGTTCCTGCGCTACCTGTCGTTCGGCGGCATGTTCATCGGCTTGTCGGTCTATCAGATCGAATACGACTTCGGCGTCGAGCAATTCCGCCTCGTCCTGCAGCCCATGATGATCGCCGCCGCGGCGGCGCTGGCGGCGGTGGCCGCCCGCATCACCATGGGACGGGGTGCGGCCCTGATCGCGGCCGTCTTCGCCATCGCGCTGCGCGGTGGTGTGGCATTACTGGTCGGGCCGATCCTGGGGGCCCCGATCAACTGGTTCCCCCTGTATCTCGGCCCCGCGCTCGCGGTCGAGTTGATCGCGCTGACTCCGCTGATCAAGCGCCCCATCGCATTTGGCGCCGTCGCGGGCCTCGGTGTGGGGACCGTCGGGCTGTGGCTGGAGTCGCTGTGGATCGCGGCGGTCTACCACTACCCGTGGCCGGTCGGCATGTGGGGCGAGGCGCTGGCCATGGCGGTGCCGGTCGCGGTGCTGATGGGCATGTGCGGCGCGCTGTTCGGCATGGTGCTCACCGGCCAGCGGCTCCCCGGCCGCGCCGCCGGCATCTCGGTGGTGGTGGTCACGGTGCTGGTGATCGGCGGCGCGGTGGCCAACGGCCTGCACATCGTCGTGCCGCGCCAGAACAACGCCGCCATCACGCTGACCGATCTGCCCGCGGCGCCCGGGCAGCGCATGGTCTCGGCCGACGTCCAACTGCAACCGTCCGACATGGTCGGCCGGCATCCGGAGTGGGTGACGATCCTGTCCTGGCAAGGCCGGATGGAGAACAATCGCGGTCTACAGATCGACGAGCTCGAGCAGGTGGGTCCCGGGCACTACCGGTCGACGCGCCCGCTTCCGGTGTGGGGCACGTGGAAGACGCTGTTGCGGGTTCAGGACGGCTACACGATGACCGCGGTGCCGATCTACGAACCGGCCGACGAGGCGATCCCGGCGCCCGAGGTTCCGGCGTTGCCGGCGATGAACCGCCCGTTCGTGCAGGAGATCACGATCCTGCAGCGCGAACGCGACCAGAACGCGCCGGTGTGGCTGTTCACCGCCGGCTCGATCGTGGTGCTCTTCATGACGCTGATGGTCATCGCCGGCCTGACGTGGGGTGCGGGGCGGCTCGGCAACGCCGTCACCGAGCCGGAGCCCGTCGAGGACAAGCAGCCCGCTCCCCGGGCGGCGTAGGGCGATGACGATTCGCGGCACTCTCCTCGCGGCGTGGGTGACGGCGCTGGTCTGCGGGCTGGTCGCCTGCGGCGGTTCCACCGACAAGTCGCCGGCGGCTCCCCTGGTGATCGACGTGACCATCGCCCACGGTCAGGTGACCCCGACCAACGCCACACTGCAGGCCAAGGTGCGCCAGCAGATCACCCTGCACGTGACCAGCGACGCCACCGACGAGCTGCACGTGCACTCGACGCCCGATCACAAGTTCCAGGTCGCGGCGGCGCCCCACCAGACGTTTGACTTCGCCGTCGAGGTGCCCGGCAACGTCGCGGTGGAACTGCACCACCTCGACCGGACCATCGCCACCATCCAAGTGCAGCCGTGACCTCCGCCCACGCGGCGGTGGTGCTCGCGCATGGGCTCGGCGGGTCGGGCGACCTTCCGGTGCCGTACGCCTACGCGATGGTCGGGGCGGCATGGGCGCTGACGTTCACCTTCGCCCTGGTCGCTTTCGCCTGGCGACAACCGCGGTTCGATCCGCTGAAGCCGGGCAGGCCCTTGCCGGCGGCGCTGACGGTCTTCGTCGACGCCCGGGCGAGCCGCTGGGCGGCCGCGGCGCTGGCGCTGGTGTTCGCGCTGTGGGCGGTGTCGGCCGGGATCTGGGGCCCCCAGTCGGAGACCAACGCGCTGCTCGGCGCGTTCTACGTGCTGCTGTGGGTCGGGCTGGTGGCCCTGTCGCTGGCCTTCGGGCCGGTGTGGCGGGTGATTTCGCCCATGCGCACGGTGTACCTGCTGCTGCGCCGCGTCACGCCGCGGCGGATCGGCCGGCCGCGGCGGTCCTACCCGGAAGGCTGGGGCTACCGTCCCGCCGCGGTCGGCCTGTTCGCGTTCGTCTGGATGGAACTGGCCAGCCCGAACTCGGCGTCGCTGCCCTGGATCAGGACGTGGATCGCCGCCTACGCCGTGCTGATGCTCGCCGGGGCCTGGCTGTGCGGGCAGCGCTGGCTGGCGCGCGCCGACCCGTTCGGCGTGTACAGCATGGCCGTCTCCCGGCTCTCACCGTTTCGCCGCAATCGGGAGACCGGGCGGATCGTCGTCGGCAACCCGCTCGACCATCTGCCGTCGCTGCCGGTGCGTCCGGGCGTCGTCGTGCTGCTGGCGGTGCTGCTCGGGTCCACCGCCTTCGACAGCTTCTCGTCGTCGCCGACCTGGCGCGGCTTCGCCGATCGGCTCACGCGAGACGTCGGCGTGTCCCCCACTTTAGCGTCGTCGGCGCTACGCACCGCCGGGCTGATCGTCTTCATTTCCGTTGTGGCGGTGACGTTTTCGTTGGCCGCGCGGGCCACCGGCGGCGTGGACCGCGAGCGGCGCCGCGCGCTGCCCGGCCAGATGGCGCATTCGCTGATCCCGATCGTGGTGGGCTACATCTTCGCGCACTACCTGTCGTATCTGGTGGAGCGCGGACAGCAGGCGGTGTTCGCGCTGGCCGACCCGTTCGGCCGCGGCTGGAACCTGTTCGGCCTGGCGCACTTACACGTGGCCTACGTGTTGTCCATGCATCCGCCGCTGCTGGCGGCGATCAAGGTGATTTGCGTGGTCACCGGGCACATCGTCGCGGTGATCGCCGCCCACGACAAAGCCCTGCGACTGCTGCCCGCCGGGCATCAGCTCACCGGACAGCTGACCATGATGCTGTTGATGGTCGGCTACACCTTCACCGGTTTGTATCTGCTCTTCGGTGGGTAGGCGTTGCGGCGTGCGCTCCTCCGTAACGCGAACCCTGACCGAACTCGATTGATGGCGGGGCGCTCGACCGAGCCGGTCCCCCCGGACGAGCAGAACCCGGCCCGGACGACGTGGCGTCGCCTACGAGCGCTGTCCCGATTCAGCATTCAGTCCAAGGTGATGCTGATGCTGCTGGTGGCCAGCCTGGCGTCGCTGGGAGTGATCGGAACAGTCGAATACGTCGCGGCGCGCAACGCGCTGTTGCCCGCGGCCTCCGAGCGGATGACCCAGATGCGCGCGGCGCAGAAACGGGCCATCGAGACCCTGTTCTCGGATCTGTCGGATTCGCTGGTCGTCTACAGCCACGGAACCACCGCGTTGGACGCGGTGCGCGAGTTCACCGCCGGCTTCGACCAACTGGCCAACGCTCCCGTCGACCCCGGGCAGCAACGCGCGCTGGTGGACTTCTACACCAAAAAGCTGATCGAACCGATCGAGCGCGACACCGGCAAGAAGCTGGCACTCGACGCCGTGCTGCCGAGCAACAACGCACAGAAGTACCTGCAGGCGCACTACACCGTGGCGGCGAATCGGTCCTCGGATAAGTCGGCACCCACGCCCGACGACGCCGGCGACGGCAGCGCCTGGTCGGCCGCCAACGCGCGCTTCAACGACTACTTTCGCGAGATCGCAACCCGATTCGAATACCGGGACGCGCTGCTGCTCGACACCCGCGGCAACGTCGTCTACAGCGTGAAGAAATCCGCGTCGCTGGGTACCAACGTCCGCACCGGCCCGTATCGCCAATCCAACCTGCGCGACGCCTACGAGAAGGCGATGGCCGCCAACTCGGTGGATTTCGTGTGGATCACCGACTTCGCGCCCTATCAGGCTCAACTCGGTCAGCCCATCGCGTGGTTGACGGCACCGATCGGTCCACCCGGCAACGCGGCCGGGGTGCTGGCGCTGCCCCTGCCGATCGCCAAGGTGAATCGGATCATGACCGCCGACAAGCAGTGGAAGGCCGCGGGCATGGGCGACACCGCCGAAACGTATCTCGCCGGTCCGGACCACCTGATGCGCTCGGATTCGCGGCTGTTCCTCGAGGACCCCCAGCGATACAAACGGGATGCGGTCGCGGCCGGAACCCGGCCGGCCGCCGTCGACACGGCGATCAGGTGGGGCGGCACCACGCTGGTTCAGCCCGTGGCCACCGCGGCGGTGCGCGCCGCCGACCGCGGAGAGTCGGGAACCCTCACCGACACCAGCTATCTGGGCCGGCGCGAACTCGCCGCCTACGCCCCGCTGTCCGTGCCCAATTCCGACCTGCACTGGTCGATCGTCGCGACCAGGGAAACCGCCGAGGCCAACGCCCGCGTCATGTCGCTCACCCAGACCCTCGTGATCACCACCACCGCAATGGTTTTCGTTATCTGTGTGGCGGCGCTGCTGGTCGCGCAGATCTTCGTGCGACCCATCCGCAGGTTGCAGGCCGGCGCCCAGGAGATCGGCGCCGGAAACTACGACGTCGCGATCCCGGTCACCTCCCACGATGAAATCGGGGAACTCACGGCCGCTTTCAACGAGACGAGCCGAAACCTGCAGATCAAGGAAGAGCTGCTGGGCGAACAACGCAAGGAAAACGACCGGCTGCTCGGGTCGTTGATGCCCGAGCCGGTCGCAAGGCGTTACCGCGAGGGTGAACAGACGATCGCCGAAGAGCACCAGGACGTCACCGTCCTCTTTGCGGACCTCGTGGGCCTCGACGAGATCTCGGGCAAGCTTTCCGGACGCGAACTGGTGGGCATCGTCGACGGGCTGGTCCGGGAACTCGACTCGGCGGCCGAGTCCCTTGGCATCGAGCCGATTCGCACACTGCACAACGGCTACCTCGCCAGCTGCGGCCTGAACTTCCCCCGCCTGGACAGCGTCCACCGCACCGTCGAGTTCGCCGTCGAGATGAAGGGCATCATCGCGCGCTTCAACGCCAGGACGGGCTACCACCTGGACCTGCGGGCCGGCATCAACACGGGAAACGTGATCAGCGGACTGGTCGGACGATCCAGCATCGTCTACGACATGTGGGGCGCGGCGGTCAACCTTGCTCATCAAACACGCAGCAGCACAACGCAAACGGGGATCTTTGTCACCTCCACGGTGTACGAGGCGCTGCGCGACATCCGCCAATTCACGCCGGCGGGCACAGTGACCGTCGCCGGCGTCGAGCAACAGATCTGGAAGTTGTCGGAAGGATAAGGGCAGGGCCGTGACATCCTTGGATTCGCCATCGCTGTACTGGGCCGCCGGTGTGGTCGTCGGCCTGCCGCTGCTGCTGATCGCCCTCACCGAATGGCATCAGAGCCTGGCCCGCAAGAACAGCCCGCTGGCCCGGCCGGCGTTCCTGTTGCGCACCTACGTGATCCCCCTGGGCGCCCTGTTGGTGCTGCTGGTCAACGTGGCGCGGATGCCGGCGCAGTTCACGTCGGTGCGGGTTCTCGCCACGGTGTTCGGCTTCGTGGTGTTGGTGCTACTGCTGTCCGGGCTCAACGCGACCATGTTCGAGGGCGCACCGCAAGGGACGTGGCGCCAACGGATTCCGGGCATCTTCCTCGACGTGACCCGCTTCGTGCTGATCGGGATCGGGCTGGCGGTCATCTTCTCCTACGTGTGGGGCGTGCGCGTCGGCGGCCTTTTCACCGCGCTGGGTGTCACCTCGGTGGTGATCGGGCTGATGCTGCAGAACTCCGTCGGCCAGATCGTGTCGGGGCTGTTCATGTTGTTCGAACAGCCATTCCGGATCGGCGACTGGCTGGACACCCCCGCGGCCCGGGGCCGCATCGTGGAGGCGAACTGGCGCTCCGTCCACATCCAGACCGGCCGCGGGCTACAGATCACCCCGAACTCGGTGCTGGCCACCACCTCGTTCACCAACCTCAGCCGCCCGACCGGGGGCCACCAATTGGCAATCACCACAACGTTTTCCGAGGTCGACCCGCCCGACCGAGTGTGCGCATTGCTGGAACGGGTGGCCAACGCGCTGCCGCAGCGCAGGCCCAACGCAATGGCCGCCGCGACGCCCGCAGGCGGTGCCGAGTATCACCTCACCGTCGGATTGCGGTCGCCCGCCGACGATTCCGCCGCGCAGGCGACGTTCCTGCGTTGGCTCTGGTACGCCGCGCGGCGCGAAGGCCTGCGCCTCGACGGCGCCGACGACGACATCTCGACGCCCGAGCGCATCGAGCGGGCCATCAGGACCGTGGTGGCTCCCGCGTTGCGCCTGAGTCCACCGGACCAGCAGGCCCTGGTATCGCAAGCCAAAATCGTTCGCTACGGGGCGAACGAGATCGTCGAGCACGCCGGCCGGGTTCCCGACAAGATGACGTTTCTGCTCGCGGGCGGCGTGCGATTGACCGCCACCGCCAGGGACGGAACGGCGGTCGCGATCGGCGGGCTGGACGAGGGCTCGTTCCTGGGGGTGACCGCGCTGACCCGGCAGCCCAACCTGTCCGACGCGCAGGCGATCGACGAAATCACCGCGCTGGAAATCGATCGCGACCACCTCGTCGAATTGGTGACCAGTAAGCCGCTGCTGCTGCAAGACCTGGGCCGCGCCATCGACGAGCGACGCGCCAGGGTGCACGAGGCCATGGGGCAGGAGTTCGCACTGTCGGCCACCCCATGAGCCGGGCGGCGCCGCAGCGCGACGAACGCTGATGTGCGGCCGGAGCGCCGGGCCCAGCGGGCGATGTCATCTTGGGCCGGGCGTCCACGGGCGCAGTCGCGGAAACCACGCGGGCACCGCCTGCCGATAGGCCTCGTAGTCGGTCCCGAATTGGCGCTGCAGGGTGGGTTCTTCGTACCAGCGCACGAACGAGGCCGTCACCGCCCACATCACCGCGGCGTAGACGGCCGTGCCGAGGCTGCCGAACAGCAGGGCCTGGCCGACGACGACCACCAGCAGGCCGACGTACATCGGATTGCGGACATACCGGTTGAATGCACTGACGACGAGTCGTCGGGGCGCCGCGACGGGTGCTGGGGTGCCGCCCGCCTTGGCGAACTCCGCAAACGCCGACACCACCGGTACCAGGCCCACACAGATCAGCAGCACCCCGACGATCTGGGCGATCACCCAGTGTGGCAGCGGTTGATGGCAATGCCAGCCGGTGATCAGCCAGGGGATCAGTCCGGCGACGGTCCCCGGGGCGACGAGAAAAAACGCCGCGCTGCCTAGCGCCGCAGTCGTTGTACGCATCATGCTCCCCTTCGCTCAGAGCCTGTAACTCGCGCGTTCCCAATGGTTTTCACGCCAGGTACGGCGACGGCGTCCCGCCGCGGGAAGTCGGGCACCTTGATGACCCGGCGCACGACCCTTCGTGAAACCTGGCACCGCATAACTCCCCGACTGCGGAGTTTCTCCGCGTCCAAGCTAACGACATCGGCGGAGATAAGTCAACGACCGTAGAATTTCTGTGCGATGCGCCGACGGGCGGCCCGCCGCGGCCCCGCCATACCGCGTTTGCGGTCGCCACTAACCGATCAGGTGCTCGACCTTCTTGTTGCCGTCCCAGCGGCGCAAACCCGCGAAGCTGCCGTCGATCTGGGCGGGCCGGCCCGCGATGCGCAACGCGCGGCCGAGTTGGGCGCCGCCGACCCGGCGGGCGATCGTGACGTGCGCGGTCCATTGACCGGGCAGGCTGTTGGGCATCGGGCCGGGCACCAGATGCGGGGCGCACAGCTCGTGCACGCGGGCGTGCAGGGCCAGCAGCTCGCCGGTCGGCACCACGAGCCGCGCGAAAACTGCGCTGCTGCGGCCGAACAACACCGGCGCGCCGACGAGGCAGCCCAGCGGCAGCCGGTTGCTCAGCGGGGCCAGCAACGGGTCGACGTCGGCGGCGATGCCCTCGGCCACCGCCAGTGTCACGTGCGGCCGGCTGGCCGGCGCCTGGCTGGGAATTCCCGCCGCCGCCAACGCTTCCCAGATGTTTCGGATCGCGGCCTCGGTGTCGCGGTCGAAGACCAGCTCGATGGAGTGGACCATCAGCCGGCCAGCGTGGCGACCCAGTCGCGGTCGAATGCGCCTGCGCACAGCGCCGCGAAGTCGGCCGCGTCCAGCGACGCCGCCCCCGCCGGCAGCGCGGCGCGCACCGCGGCCAACCGGGCCAGCGCGGACCGGTTGGACGCCTCCACCACCCCGGGGCACCGGGGCCAGGCCCCGATCACCAGCCCGGCGCACGAAACATTGTGCGCGGCAAGTGATTCCAGCGTGAGCGCGGTGTGGTTGAGGGTGCCCAGCGACGGGCTGACCACCACCAGCGCCGGGGCGCCGAGCGCGACGGCGAGATCGCGTGCGGTGACACCGTTTTCGCCGAGTTCGACCAGTAGGCCCCCGGCGCCCTCGACCAGTGTCAGCCGCCCCGGCCGGTCCAACTCCCCGATGAGCCCCAGCAGCTGATCGCGGGTGGGCAGCGGCATCCCGGCCTGCTCGGCCGCGGCCACCGGCGCCAGCGGCTGCGGGTACCGGGCGAACCCGGCCAACTCGGTCACCCCGGACAGCCGGCCCACCTCCGCGAGGTCGTCGTCACCGTCATCGGTGCCGGTCTGGACCGGTTTGCACACCGCCACATCGATCCCGGCCCGGCGGGCGTGGCAGGCCAGCGCCGCGGTGACGACCGTCTTGCCGACCCCCGTGTCGGTGCCGGTAACGACCAGGACCGTCACCGGGGTGCCCTAGCCAAGCCCGGCGAGCACGTCGGTGAGCACCCGGCGTGCGAGGCCCAGCTCGGCGTCGTCCAGCGACGCGCGCGCGGTCAGCCGCAGCCGCGAGGTGCCGGCGGGCACGGTCGGGGGCCGGAAGCATCCGACCCGCACGCCGGCGTCCAGGCAGGCGGTCGCGGCGGCCACCGCCGCGTCGGGGTCGCCGAGGATCACCGACACCACCGCCGACTGCGGTAGCTCGCGTACCCCGCAGGCCTCGGCGAGGATGCCGGCATGGCGCAGCACGGCGTCCGCGCGCCACGGTTCGGCCCGCAGCACCCGCAGCGCGGCGCGCGCGGCACCCACCGCCGCCGGGGCCAGGCCGGTGTCGAAGATGAACGTGCGCGCCGAATCGATCAGATGGGCGCGCACCGACGCCGGCCCGAGCACCGCGCCGCCCTGGCTGCCCAGCGCCTTGGACAGCGTGGTGGTCATGACCACGTCCGGCGCACCGGCCAGCCCGACCTCGTGCAGCAGCCCGCGCCCGCCGCCGCGCACCCCGAGGCCGTGCGCCTCGTCGACGATGAGCAGGGCGCGATGCCGACGGCACACGTCGTGCAGTTCGCGAAGCGGCGCCAGGGCGCCGTCGGTGGAAAACACCGCTTCGGTGAGGACGACCGCGCGTTCCTCGTCGCGCGATCGCAGCGCCGCCTCCACGGCACCGACGTCGCGATGCGGCGTCACCGCCACCCGGGCCCGCGACAGCCGGCAGGCGTCGACGAGCGAGGCGTGCGAAAGCTCGTCGGACACCACCAGCGAACCCCGGCCGGACAGCCCGACGACGGCGCCCAGGTTGGCCGCGTAGCCCGAGGAGAACAGCAAGCCCGCGGCCGCCCCGGCGTAGTCGGCGAGCTCGGTCTCGAATTCCTCGTGCAGTTCGGTGTCGCCGGTGACCAGGCGGGACCCGGTCGCCCCGGCGCCCCACAGGCGCAGCGCAGCGACCCCACCGTCGATCACGTCGGGGTGTTGGGACAACCCCAGGTAGTCGTTGGATGCCAGGTCCAGCTCGGTGGCGACGGCGGGGCGCGGCCGCAGCGAGCGGCGCAGCCCGGCCTCGCGGCGCTGCCGTTCCACCGCCTCCAGCCAGGCCAGCGGGGAGACGTCGATCGGTGCCTGCGGGGAGGCGTTCATAGGGGCTCAGCCTAGTGGCGATCGCCAGCGCGGCCGCGGCGACCGCCAGCCCGGCCGCGGCGACCGCCAGCGCGGCGTAGTCGGGCGCAGCGGGTCGCCGCATAGTCCACGCCGGGCGCAGCGGGTCGCCGCATAGTCCACGCCGGGCGCAGCGGGTCGCCGCATAGTCCACGCCGGGCGCAGCGGGTCGCCACCGCTAGCCGACGAGGCGGGCGACCTGCACCATCGCCGAGGCGATCCGGGAGATCTCGTCGGGCGTGCAGATGTAGGGCGGCATCGCGTAGACCAGGTTGCGAAACGGCCGCAGCCAGACGCCGTGGTCCAGCGCCGCCGGCGTGGCGACGGCGAGGTCAACGGGGCGCGCGCATTCGATGACGCCGATGGCCCCGCGCACCCGGACGTCGGTCACGCCGGGCAATGCGCGGGCGGGTTCGAGCCCGGCCGCCAGCCCGGTGCCGATCTCGGCGACCCGCGACCGCCAGTCCTGCCCGAGCAGCAGCTCGACGCTGGCCACCGAGACCGCGCAGGCCAGCGCGTTGGCCATGAACGTGGGCCCGTGCATCAGCGCGCCGGCCTCGCCGGCGCTGATGGTGTGGGCGATCTCGGTGGTGCACAGAGTGGCGGCCAGGCTCAGGTAGCCGCCGGTCAGCGCCTTGCCGACGCACATGATGTCGGGGCTGACGCCGGCGTGGTCGGCGGCGAAGAGCTCGCCGGTGCGGCCGAAGCCGGTGGCGATCTCGTCGAAGATCAGCAGCACGTCGTGCCGTCGGCAGATCTCGCGCAGGTCGCGCAGGTACCGCGGGTCGTGGAAGCGCATGCCGCCGGCGCCCTGCACGACGGGTTCGACGATGACCGCGGCCAGTTCGTCGGCGTGGCGGGCCAGTTGCGCCTCGAACGCCGCGCTGTAGGCGGCGTCGTAGTCCCGGGGCACCTGCGGGGCGAACACCTGCCGGGCCAGGATGTCGGTCCACAGCGAATGCATGCCGCCGTCGGGGTCGCAGACGCTCATCGGGGTGAAGGTGTCGCCGTGGTAGCCGCCGCGCCAGGTCATCAGCCGGTGCTTGCCGGGCCGGTCGAGGCTGCGCCAGTACTGCAGCGCCATCTTCAACGCCACCTCCACCGACACGGATCCGGAGTCGCTGAAGAACACCGTCTCCAGGCCGGCCGGGGTGATCTCGACCAGCAGCTGGGCCAGCCGGGCCGCGGGCTCGTGGGTCAGTCCGCCGAACATGACGTGGTTCATGGCGCCGAGCTGGGCGGACAGGGCCGCGTCCAGGACCGGGTGGCCGTGCCCGTGGATCGCGGTCCACCAGGAGCTCATGGCGTCGAGCGCCTCGACGGGTTCGCCGTCGCGGATCAGGGTCAGCCGGGCGCCGTGCGCCGCGACCGCGACGACGGGTGCGATGGATTCGGCGCCGATCGTGCTGTACGGATGCCACAGGTGCGCGGCGTCGATCGCGCTGATCTGCTCGGGCGTCAGCCCGGCCTTGGCCGCGGGCATAGTGATCGAGGGTAAAGCAGCCGATTCGCGCAAACCCGGGCCGTCGGGAAGCATGGGACATCATGGCCACGCCGCAGCAGCCCGACAGCGCAGGGCCCGCACCCGACCTGGTGGATTACGACGCCGAGGCCCCCGGGGCGCCGCGGGTGATCCGGGTGCGGCTGGCGGTGTGGGACGTCGTCTGCACCGTCACCCTGCTGGTCCTGCTCGCCGTGCTGGCCACGGCGACGACCTGGCCGTCGCGGCTTTTCGGCTTCCTGGCGCATGTCTGCGCGGACGAGACCTGCGGGCCGGTTCCCTTCGGGCTGGATCTGTACATCCACCCGGTGGTGTGGGGCGGGATCGGGGCGGCCCTCACCGCCGCCGTCATCGGCCCGGTGGTGTCCATCCTGAAGGGCTGGTACATGTCTTTCTGGCCGGTTCTGGCTCTGGCGCTGGTCATGGTGAGCTCGGCGGCGGGAACGATGCTGACCTTGTTCAGCGAACGCTATTGGCTCTGATCGGGCCGGCGTCTCCGCCCCGTGACGGGATGGCTACGTCGTAGCCGGCTGAGACCGAAATCACAACTGCGCATACGGGATTGGGCCGCGCCAGTCACCGTCCGGTCACGGTACGACAAATAATCCCCCGGGGCCCTGGCGGCTAACACCATCTGTTGTCAAAGTTACGGTTGTGACTGATGTGAATACGGCCCTCTGACGGGCCGCTTCACTACGCAAGTGCCATGGACGGCGCGGCCCCAGCGTGGGGGCCGTCGCCCGATCCATGAACCGGGGGCGGACGCGCGAGGTCACCGCGTCGAGGCCCCACGAGCGCCTGAGAGGCCAGAAACATGAAACGCATCTACGCCCTCGCGATCGGTTTGGCCCTGCTCGGGGCGCCGATGGTGGTTCCCACCGTCGCGACCGCCGACCCGGGCGCCAGGTCGATGGACTATCAGCAGGCCACCGACGTGGTGATCGCCCGCGGTCTGTCGCAGCGCGGCGTGCCGTTCTCCTGGGCCGGGGGCGGCATCAACGGCCCCACCCGCGGCACCGGTACCGGCGCCAACACCGTCGGTTTCGACGCCTCGGGGCTGATGCAGTACGCGTACGCCGGTGCCGGCGTGAAGCTGCCGCGTTCCTCCGGGGCGATCTACCGCGTCGGCCAGAAGATCCTGCCGCAGCAGGCCCGCAAGGGTGACCTGATCTTCTACGGACCCGACGGCACGCAAAGCGTCGCGATGTACCTGGGCAACAACCAGATGCTCGAGGTCGGCGACGTCGTGCAGGTCTCGCCGGTACGCGCCAACGGCATGACGCCCTACATGGTCCGCATCCTCGGCGCTTCCGCGCCGACGCCACAGGCCCCGGCTCAGCAGCTGCCCACCCAGCAGGGCCCGGCTCAGCAGGCGCCGACACAACAGGCGCCGACACAACAGGCGCCGTTGCAGCAGGCGCCGTTGCAGCAGGCGCCGGTGCAGCAGTCCCCGTTCACGCAAGCGCCGCAGCAGCAACTGCCCACCCAGCAGGCGCCGTTGCAGCAGGTCCCGACGCAACAGGCGCCGCTGCAGCAGGTCCCCACGCAACAGGCGCCGGCGCAGCAGGTGCCGACCCAGCGCGCGCCGTTGCAGCTGGCACCGACACAACAGTCGCCGTTACAGCAGGCGCCCGTGCAGCAGCTGCCCACCCAGCAGGCTCCGTTGCAGCCGGCGGGCGCCGGTCTCACCCGGTAATTCCCACGGGTCGTCCGCTGCCTTCCGACGCCCGCCACTCGCTCCCCCGCCGCGCGCGGTCGGGAACGGGTGGCGGGTTTTGGGTAAATTAGCGGTCGATCATGCAGACCCCGACACGTCCTTCCGCACCGATCGCCGCCGCCGATCCGGGGGACTCGGGGGCGCCCACCGCGGAAACCTGGGGATCGCAGGGGTTCTATCGCGACGACCTCGACGGCTTGCGCGGTATCGCGATCGCGCTCGTCGCCGTGTTCCACATCTGGTTCGGCCGCGTCTCCGGCGGCGTCGACGTCTTCCTGGCGCTGTCCGGATTCTTCTTCGGCGGCAAGGTCATTCGCGCCGCGTTGAACCCGGCGGTCACCCTGTCGCCGGTGGCCGAGGTGATCCGGCTCGTCCGTCGCCTCGTTCCGGCCCTCGTCGTCGTGCTGGCCGGATGCGCGGTGCTCACCATCCTGGTTCAGCCGGAAACCCGCTGGGAGGCCTTCGCCGACCAGAGCCTCGCCAGCCTCGGTTACTACCAGAACTGGGAGTTGGCCAACACCGCCTCCGACTACCTGCGCGCCGGCGAGGCCGTCAGCCCCCTGCAGCACATCTGGTCGATGTCGGTGCAGGGCCAGTTCTACGTCAGCTTCCTCGTCTTGATCGCCGGCCTGGCGTACCTGTGCGGGCGTCGGCCGGGCGCCCGGCTGAAGACGGTGTTCCTGGTGGTGCTGAGCGCGCTGACGCTGGCCTCGTTCGTCTACGCGATCATCGCGCACCAGGACAACCAGACGGCCGCCTATTACGACAGCTTCGCGCGCGGCTGGGAGTTGCTGCTGGGGGCGCTGGTCGGGGCGCTGGTGACCCGCATCCGCTGGCCCATGTGGTTGCGCACGGCGCTGGCGACGGTCGCGCTGGGCGCGGTGCTGTCGTGCGGGGCGCTCATCGACGGCGTGCGCGAGTTCCCCGGCCCGTGGGCCCTGGTCCCCGTCGGCGCCGCCATGCTGCTGATCCTCGTCGGAGCCGGCTCGACGGGCGAGCGCGGCGCCCACGGCCGGCTGCCGCTGCCCAATCGGCTGCTGGCGACGCGTCCGCTGGTCGAGCTGGGCGCCATGGCGTATTCGCTCTACCTCTGGCATTGGCCGCTGCTCATCTTCTGGCTGTCCTATACCGGTCACAAGCACGCCACGTTCCTCGAAGGCGCGGTGCTGCTGGTGGTGTCGGGCGTGCTGGCGTACCTGACCAACCGGCTCGTCGAGGACCCCCTGCGCTACCGGGCCGCCTCGAAGCCGGCACCCCGTCCGGCCGCGCCGACCACCCGGTGGCTGGCCCGCCTCCGGCGGCCGACGCTGGTGCTGGGATCGGCGGTCGTGCTGCTGGGCGTGACGCTGACGGCGACGTCGTTCACGTGGCGTCAACACGTCACGGTGCTGCGGTCGGCGGGCAAGGAGCTCAGCGTCCTCAACCCGCAGGACTATCCCGGCGCACGGGCCCTGACCGAACGCGTGCGCGTGCCGAAACTGCCGATGCGGCCCACGGTCTTGGAGGTGAAGCAGGACCTGCCAGCCTCGACCAAGGACGGGTGCATCAGCGACTTCGTCAACCCCGCGGTGGTCAACTGTACCTACGGCGATGCCGCCGCCGAGCGCACGATCGCGCTGGCGGGCGGGTCGCACGCCGAGCACTGGCTGCCCGCGCTGGACATCCTGGGCAAGCTGCACCACTTCAAGGTCGTGACGTATCTCAAGATGGGCTGCCCGCTGTCGACCGAGCAGGTCCCGCTGATCATGGGCAACAACGCCCCCTACCCGCAGTGCCGCGAGTGGGTGCAACAGACGATGACCAAACTGGTCACCGACCGCCCCGACTACGTCTTCACTACGACCACCCGGCCGTGGAACATCAAGTCCGGCGACGTGATGCCCGCCACCTACATCGGGATTTGGCAAACGTTGTCCGACAACAACATTCCCATCCTCGGAATGCGAGACACCCCGTGGCTGGTGAAGAACGGCCAGCCGTTCGACCCGGCGGACTGCCTGGCCAAACGGGGCGCGACCGCGCAGTCATGCGCGATCAAGCGGTCCGACCTGCTCTCCGACCGCAACCAGACCCTCGACTTCGTCAGCCAATTCCCGCAGCTCAAGGTGCTCGACATGTCCGACGCGATCTGCCGCGCCGACGTGTGCCGCCCGGTCGAGGGCAACATCCTGGTCTACCACGGCGCCCACCACCTGTCCCCCACCTACATGCGGACCATGGCGCCAGAACTGGGCCGCCAGATCGCCGAGAACACCGGCTGGTGGTGAACCGCCTCGCGGACCGCCGTACGTTCGTGAGGATCCCGCGCCGCGGATAAGGTCGATAGGTGTCCACCAACAATTCCGCTTCAGAACCAGGCGGTCACCAAGAACCCAAACTCGCCACCGTCTGGCCGGGAAACCCATATCCGCTCGGGGCGTCCTACGACGGCGCCGGGACCAACTTCTCCCTGTTCTCCGAAATCGCCGAAAAGGTCGAGCTGTGCCTGATCGACCACCGGGGCGGCGAGTCGCGGATTCCCCTGGAGGAGGTGGACGGATACGTCTGGCACGCCTATCTGCCCAACATCAACCCGGGCCAGCGCTACGGGTTTCGCGTCTACGGCCCCTTCGACCCGGCGGCGGGTCACCGGTGCGACCCCAGCAAGCTGTTGCTCGACCCGTACGGCAAGGCTTTTCACGGCGATTTCGCGTTCGGCCAGGCGCTGTTCTCCTACGACCTGAAGGCCTACCGGGAAAGGGACCCCGAGGGACCCAACGCCGACGGAGCCGACCCGGGAACTCCCCCCATGGTCGACTCGCTGGGCCACACCATGACCAGCGTGGTGAGCAACCCGTTCTTCGACTGGGGATCCGACCGAGCCCCGCTGACCCCGTACCACGAAACCGTCATCTACGAGGCGCATGTCAAGGGCATGACGCAGAACCACCCCAGCGTCCCGGAGGAGCTGCGGGGCACCTACGCCGGCCTGGCCCACCCGGCGATCATCGACCATCTCAAGTCGCTCAACGTCACCGCCATCGAGCTGATGCCGGTGCACCAGTTCATGCACGACTCGCGACTGCTCGACCTGGGATTGCGAAACTACTGGGGCTACAACACGTTCGGGTTCTTCGCCCCGCACAACCAATACGCCGCCAACCGCAACTCCAGCGTCGCCGAGTTCAAGTCCATGGTGCGCAGCTTCCACGAGGCGGGCATCGAGGTGATCCTCGACGTCGTCTACAACCACACCGCCGAGGGCAATCACCTGGGGCCGACCATCAATTTCCGGGGCATCGACAACGCCGCGTACTACCGGCTCGTCGACGGCGACCTGCGGCTGTACAAGGACTACACCGGCACCGGTAACAGCCTCAACCCGCGCCACCCGCACGTGCTGCAGCTGATCATGGACTCGCTGCGCTACTGGGTGACCGAGATGCACGTCGACGGATTCCGCTTCGACCTGGCCGCCACGCTGGCCCGCGAACTGCACGACGTCGACCGGTTGAGCGCGTTTTTCGATCTGGTGCAGCAGGATCCGATCGTCAGCCAGGTCAAACTGATCGCCGAGCCGTGGGACGTCGGCGAGGGCGGCTATCAAGTCGGAAACTTCCCGGGTTTGTGGACCGAGTGGAACGGGAAGTATCGCGATACTGTGCGCGATTACTGGCGGGGTGAGCCCGCAACCCTGGGTGAGTTCGCCTCCCGGCTGACCGGGTCGTCGGACCTGTACGAGGCGACCGGCCGGCGCCCCAGCGCCAGCATCAACTTCGTCACCGCGCACGACGGCTTCACGCTCAATGACCTGGTGTCCTACAACGAAAAGCACAACATGGCCAACGGCGAGGACAACCGGGACGGCGAAAGCCACAACCGCTCGTGGAACTGTGGCGTCGAGGGCCCCACCGACGACCCCGACATCACCGAGCTGCGCTACCGACAGATGCGCAACTTCTGGGCGACGCTAATGGTCAGCCAGGGCACGCCGATGATCGCCCACGGCGACGAGCTCGGGCGTACCCAGAACGGCAACAACAACGTTTACTGCCAGGACTCCGAATTGTCTTGGATGGATTGGTCTTTGGTCGAAAAGAACTCCGACCTGCTGGCGTTCGCGCGCAAGGTGACCGCCCTGCGCAAGCAGCACCCGGTGTTTCGCCGGCGCCGGTTCTTCGAGGGCGAGCCGATCCGCAGCGGCGACGAGGTGCGTGACATCGCCTGGCTGAATCCGAGCAGCCGCGAGATGACGCACGAGGATTGGGGCGAGAGCTTTCATAAGTGCGTGGCCGTCTTCCTCAACGGTGACGCCATCACCGCGCCGAACGCCCGCGGGGAGCGGGTGGTCGACGACTCGTTCCTGTTGTGCTTCAACGCCGGCGACGATCCGGTGGAGTTCTCGATGCCGCCCGACGACTATGCGCAGGAGTGGACGGTGGAACTGGACACCAACGAACCGACGGGCAGCAAAGAGGGTTCCGACCAGGTGGTGACCGCCGAGGAGAAGGTGTCGCTGCCCTCACGCTCGTTGCTCATCTTGCGTAAGACTCTGTGACGCATGGATTTACCCATCCTGTCCACCTATCGGCTGCAGCTGCGTGGTGAGTCGAGCGGGTCCGCGTTCACCTTCGCCGACGCGGAAGACCTGCTGGACTACCTGGACGACCTCGGGGTGACGCACCTGTACCTGTCCCCGATCATGACCGCGACCACCGGGTCGAGCCACGGCTACGACGTCACCGACCCCACGACGGTGTCCCCCGAACTCGGCGGCCGTGACGGCCTGGCGCGGCTGTCGGCGGCTGCGCGGGCGCGTGGCCTGGGACTGGTCGTCGACATCGTGCCCAACCACGTCGGAATCGACCAGCCCCGGCAGAACCCCTGGTGGTGGGACGTCCTGCGGAACGGCCGTTCTTCGCCCTACGCAACGTTTTTCGACATCGACTGGGACCTCGACCAGGATGGCCGCATCGTGCTGCCGGTGCTGGGCTCCGACGAGGACGCCGCCGACCTGACCGTCGACGGGGACGTGCTGCGCCTGGGCGATCTGGCGCTGCCGATCGCGCCCGGCACCGCCGGCGGCACCGGTGCCGAGGTGCACGATCGCCAGCACTACCGCCTGGTGGGCTGGCGCAACGGCGTGTGCGGCTACCGCCGGTTCTTCTCGATCACCTCGCTGGCGGGGCTGCGCCAGGAAGACCGCGCGGTCTTCGACGCCACGCACGCCGAAGTCGGGCGGTGGTTCGCCGAGGGGCTCGTCGACGGTGTGCGCATCGATCACCCCGACGGCCTATCCGATCCGTGCGGCTACCTGGCGTGGTTACGCGAATTGGTCGGCCCCTCGGCCTGGATCGTGATCGAGAAGATCCTGGCGGTCGACGAGGCGCTCGAGCCCACCCTGCCGGTCGGCGGCACCACCGGTTACGACGTGCTGCGTGAGGTCGGCGGCGTCTTCGTGGATCCGCAGGGCGTCCCGGCGCTGACCGCGCTGGTGGAGTCCTCCGGCGTGGACTACCGGGCGTTGCCGGACATGCTGGCCGACCTCAAGATCCGTTCGGCCACCGACACGTTGGGCAGCGAGCTGTCCCGGCTGCGCCGCAGCATCGCTGCCGCCGCCGGCGCCGACCACCCGCAGCTGCCCGCGGCGGTGGCGGCGTTGCTCACCCACCTCGGCGTCTACCGCAGCGACTACCCCGGCCTGGTCGCGCTGCTGCCCACCGCACTGGCCGAAACCGAGGCGGCCGCACCGGAATTGGGCCCGGCGCTGCAGGTGCTGGCCACGGCGCTGGCCCGCGACTGCGAGCCGGCCACCCGGCTACAGCAGCTGTGCGGGGCCGTCACCGCCAAGTCGGTCGAGGACTGCCTGTTCTATCGCGACGCCCGGTTGGTATCGCTGAACGAGGTCGGCGGCGAGCCGCACCGCTTCGGGGTCGGCGCGGCCGAGTTCCATCACAGCGCCGCCAGCCGCGCCCGGTTGTGGCCGCAGACCATGACGACGCTGACCACCCACGACACCAAACGCGGAGAGGACGTGCGCGCCCGGATCGGGGTGCTGTCGCAGGTGCCGTCGCTGTGGGCCGAGTTCGTCGCCCGCTGGGAGACCCGCGCCCCCTCCCCCGACCCGGCGACCGGACAGTTCCTGTGGCAGAACATCTTCGGCGTCTGGCCGGTCAACGGGCAGGTCACCCGCGAGCTGCGCGACCGCCTGCACGGCTACGCGGAGAAGGCCATCCGGGAAGCGGCCTGGCACACCTCGTGGAACGACCCCGACGCCGACTTCGAGGACGCGATCCACCGCTGGCTGGACACGGTGCTCGACGGCCCGGTGGCCGGGCAGCTGACCGAGCTTGTCGCGCAACTCAATCCGCACGCCGCCAGTGACGCGCTGGGGCAGAAGCTGCTGGCGCTGACGGTGCCCGGGATTCCGGACGTCTATCAGGGCACCGAGCTGTGGGACGACAGCCTGGTCGATCCGGACAATCGCCGCCCGGTCGATTACGCGGCCCGGCGCGCCGCCCTGCACGAGTTGCAGCACCCGAAGATCCGGGTGGTCACCACCGCGCTGCGCGTGCGCCGCGCCCACCCGGACACCTTCCTGAGGGGGGAATACGTCCCGGTGCTGGCCGACGGCGACGCGGCCGACCACGTGGTGGCCTTCCGCCGGGGCTCAAATGGCGGCGACATCGTGGTCGCGGTGACCCGCTGGACCGTGCGGCTGGCCGAAACCGGCTGGGGCAACACCGTGTTGCCGCTGCCCGACGGCACCTGGAAAGACGCGCTCACCGGGGCGGTCGCGGACGGACCGACCTCGGCGGCCCAGTTGTTCGCCGACCTGCCGGTCGTGCTGCTGGAGCGACACCATGACTGACTTCCGGGTGTGGGCGCCCAAACCCGAGCTGGTCCGGCTCGACGTCGAGGGCGAGGTGCACCCCATGACGCGCTCGCGGGACGGCTGGTGGCGTGCGAGCGTGGACACCGCGCCGGACGCCCGCTACGGGTACCTGCTCGACAACGATCCCACCGTACTGCCCGACCCGCGCTCCGCGCGCCAGCCCGAGGGCGTGCACGCCCGCTCGCAGCTGTGGGACCCGGCCGGCGTGACGTGGACCGACACCGGGTGGGCCGGCCGGTCGGTCGAAGGGGCGGTGATCTACGAGCTGCACCTGGGCACGTTCACCGGCGCCGGGACCCTCGACGCCGCCGTCGACAAGCTGGACTACCTGGTGGACCTAGGCGTGGACTTCGTCGAGCTGATGCCGGTGAATTCCTTTGCCGGCAGCCACGGTTGGGGATACGACGGGGTGTTGTGGTACAGCGTGCACGAACCCTATGGCGGCCCCGACGCGCTGGTGCGCTTCGTCGACACCTGCCACGCAAAGGGGCTGGGCGTGCTGATCGACGCGGTGTTCAACCACCTGGGCCCGTCGGGCAACTACCTGCCGCGGTTCGGCCCCTACCTGTCCTCGGCAAGCAACCCGTGGGGCGAGGGCATCAACATCGCCGACGCCGACTCCGACGAGGTCCGCCGCTACATCATCGGCTGCGCGTTGCGCTGGATGCGCGATTTTCATGCTGACGGCCTGCGGCTGGACGCCGTCCACGCGCTGGTGGACACCACCGCCATCCATATCCTCGAAGAACTTGCCACCGAAACCGACTGGCTGGCACAGCAGTTGGGGCGCCCGTTGTCGCTGATCGCCGAGAGCGACCTGAACGACCCGCGGCTGATCACCCCGCGCGACCGCGGCGGCTACGGTCTGACCGCGCAATGGGCCGACGACGTTCATCACGCCATCCACACCGCGGTGTCCGGCGAGCGCCAGGGCTACTACGGCGACTTCGGCAGCCTGGCCACCCTCGCGCACACGCTGCGCCAGGGCTTCTTTCACGCCGCGACCTATTCGTCGTTCCGGCGTCGCCGCCACGGCCGCCCGCTGGACACCGGAGCCATCCCGGCCACCCGCCTGGTCGCCTACACCTGCACCCACGATCAGGTCGGCAACCGCGCCCTCGGGGATCGGCCCTCGCAGAACCTGACCGGCGGCCAACTGGCCGTCAAGGCGGCCCTGGCGCTCGGATCACCCTACACCGCAATGCTTTTCATGGGCGAGGAATACGCGGCGTCCACGCCGTTCCAGTTCTTCAGCTCCCATCCCGAACCGGAGCTGGCGAGGGCCACCGCCGAGGGACGCAAGGCCGAGTTCGCCGAGCACGGCTGGGACGCCGACGAGATCCCCGACCCGCAGGACCCCGAGACGTTCGTGCGCTCCAAGCTGAACTGGGACGAGGTCGACAACGGCGAACACGCCCGCCTGCGCCGGCTGTATCGCGACCTGATCGCGTTGCGGCGCACCGACCCCGACCTCGCCGACCCTTGGCTCGAGCACCTCGCGGTCGACTACGACGAGGACCAGGGCTGGATCGCCGTGTCGCGCGGGCGGCTGCGCATCGTGTGCAACCTGGGCGCCGAGCCCGTGCGGGTGCCGGTCGGCGGCGAGGTCGTGCTGGCCTGGGAGGAGCCGGCCGTCGACGCCGACGGCGCTGTGCTGCAAGGCCATTCGTTCGCCATCCTCGCCGCACCCGCGCGGGCTGTGGATAACTGAGTGGCGGCCGCGGGGCGTCGACCCCGATGATGCGGCCATGAATCATTCTGAATTCGGTCACAAACTGCGGCGGATCTGCTCGCACAATCCGACCCGCCGCGGCCTGAGCGCCCGGCGCACCGTGCGCCGCGACGCGCCGCCCAACCCCACCATCGAGCTGTTGTGGACGGGCCCCGGCCCGGGTGACGACGAGACCGCCTGACCTTCGGCTACACGATGGGCCGGCCGTCGGGGCGCACCGCCTGGGCGACCGCGTCGGCGAGTGGATCGATCTCGTCGGGCGCCAGGTCCGAGATCGTCAGCCGGATCCCCGCCGGAGTCCGCATGCGGAATCGGGCGCCCGGCGCCGCCGCCCAGCCGGCGCCGAGCAGCCGTGAGATCGCGACCGCCTCGTCGGGAACCGGCACCCACAAGTTGAGCCCGGACCGTCCGTGCGCGTCGAGACCGCGGCCGGCCAGGGCGTCGCACAGCCGCGACCGGCGGTCGGCGTAGTGCCGCTCGGCGTCGGCGACCAGCTCGGCTGCCGCACCGTCGGACCACAGGCCGACGGCCAGCCGCTGCAACAGGTGGCTGACCCAGCCCGGCCCGAGCCGCAGGCGGCCATGCACGCGCTCGACGGTCCGGTGGTCACCGGCCAGCACGGCCACGCGCAGGTCCGGGCCGTAGGCCTTGGACGCCGAGCGGACGAACGCCCAGTGGGCGGTGCAGCCGGCCAGGGTGCGCAGCGGTACGCCGGCGATGCCCGCGCAGTGATCGTCCTCGACCACCAGCAGGTCCTCGGCGCGGCGGGCCAACACCTCACGCAGGCCCTCGGCGCGTTGCGCCGATAGCGCGGCGCCCGTCGGGTTCTGCGCGCGGTTGGTCAGGACCAGCGCGCGCACCCCGCGCCCGAGGGCCCGGGCCAGGTCGGCGGTCAACGGCCCGTCGTCGTCCACGCGCACCGGCTCGGCCGAAAGCCCCAGGGCGGCAAGAAGATCGAGCAGGTTCGCCCACCCCGGATCCTCGATGGCGACCCGATCGCCGGGGCGCAGATGCGCGGTGAGCGCGCGCTCGATGCCGTCCAGCGCGCCGCTGGTCACCGCCAGGTGTTCGGCGGGCACCCCGTCTGCGGTCAGCGCGTGGCGGGCGAACTCCTCCAGCGCCGGCGAGATCGCGGGCCCGCCGTAGAGCACGGGCGCGGCGGGCGCCGGTGCGGGCGGGGCGGCGAACGCGATGGGCAGCAGGTGCGGGCTCGGGTTGCCGGTCGACAGGTCGCGCACGCCCGCGGGCACCTCGAGCCCGAGCAGCGAACGCGGGCTGGTCGCCGGCCGGTGCCGCACCCGGGTGCCCCGGCGGCCGGCGGTCTCGATGGCGCCGCGATCGCGCAGCAGGCGGTAGGCCGCGGCGGCGGTGTTGGCGTTCACGCCGAGCTGCGTGGCCAGCTCGCGGACCGGCGGCAGCGCGTCGCCGGGGGTCAGGGAGCCGGCCGAGATCGCCGCTTCGATGCTCGCGGCTATGGAATCCGCGCCGGTTCCGGTTATGCTGTTTTGTACTGGCACGCATTACATTATGTACTAGGACAAATCGGAGGGCAATTTCGTGGACACCGCATACCCGCCGACCTCACGCACCACCCCGACCCGCTACCGGGAACGCGCCCGCTACGACCGTCACACCGTCCACGACATCCTCGACGAGGCGCTGGTCTGCCATCTGGGATACCTGAGCGCCGGCCGCCCGGTGGTCCTGCCCACCACGCACGCCCGGCTGGACGAGACGCTCTACCTGCACGGTTCGACCGGCGGCGGCCCGCTCCTGGCGGCGCGGGCGGCCGAGGCAGCGGGTTCGGGCCTGCCGGTGTGCGTCACCGTCACCCTGGTCGACGGGCTGGTGCTGGCGCGCTCCGCGATGCACCACTCGGTGAACTTCCGCTCGGTGGTCGCGGTGGGTGAGGCGCGCGTGGTCGACGACCCGGCGGAGAAGTCGCGGGCGCTGGGCTGCCTGCTCGACCACATCGCGCCCGGGCGCGCCGCCGACTGCCGGGCCCCCGACGCCCGCGAGCTCGCCGCGACCGGGGTGCTCGCGCTCGACCTCGCCGAGGTGTCGGCCAAGGTGCGCGGCGGTCCCCCGGCCGACGACCCGCAGGACCTCCCGCTGCCCCACTGGGCCGGCGTCGTGCCGCTGACCCTGACGGCCGGGACCCCGGTGCCGGCCGACGACCTCGATCCCGCCATTCCCGCGCCGCCATACCTGGACCGGCGCCGCTGAGCTCACGCCCCCGGTTGCCGGTCGCGGGCCCGTCGGGTGTTGTCCCACCAGGTTCCGACGACCATGACCGCTCCCGCCCAGGCCATGCCCAGCAGCCAGCCCGCGAGCACGTCGCTGAGGTAGTGGACGCCCAGGTAGACGCGCGAGAACCCAATCAGGAACCCCGCGCCGATCGTGACGGCCCACACCGTCACGCGCCCGGTCCAGCCCCGGATCAGCCAGCGCGTCAATATCCACGCGGAGATGACCATGATCGCCGCGGTGCCGGTGGCGTGTCCGGAGGGAAACGAGTACCCGTCCGCGTCGACGAGGGCGAACGGCAGGGCCGGGCGATTCCGCCCCACCAAGGCCTTGGCGGTGAAGAGCATCAACGGGACCCCGGCGCCGCACGCCAAGGCGAGCACCACCGGGCGCCACGACCCGCACCGCCAGCCGGCGACCATGGCAATCGGCAGGGCGAACGCGGCCAGGAACAGGGGGCCGCCCGCGACGGTGATCGTCCGCAGGACGGTGGTCAGCCACAGGTCACGATGGGTCGCAAGCCACCGGGTCACCGGGTGGTCGATCACGGCGATGCCGTCGCCCTCGAGCACGTCGTCGAGCACTTCGGTGAAGCCGACCGCCAGCGTCACGACCACGGCCAGCCCGAGCAGTAGCGCCACGGCGGCGACCTCGCTGATCGGGAGCCGGCCGGCGAGCTCCCGCCAGCGGTCGCTGATCCGCTCGCGCGCCCACGCCAGCGTTTCGCCGATCACGGCGACGCCCGACACCCTCTCCCGCAGGCCCCGCAGCAGGCGCCCGCGCCGGGCGACCCAGATGGCCGCCCACGCGAGCAGCACGAGCCAGGCGATGGTGGCGGCGCTGACGACTCCGAAACCGGGGGTCCCGGGTCCATACGGCTCGTGCATCAATTGCGGCCCGAGACTAGAGCAGCAGGTAGCGGTAGGCGGGCGACCCGGGTTTCAGGCTTTCGACGTGCAGCTCCGTCGCGCGCATCCTCGACAGCAGGCCGTCCAGGTCGGCCGAGGATCCCAACTGGATGCCGACGAGCGCCTCGCCGGTCTCCCGGTTGTTGCGCTTGACGTACTCGAAGAGCGTGATGTCGTCGTTGGGTCCGAGTACCTCGTCGAGGAACCGGCGCAGGGCGCCGGGCTCCTGCGGGAAGTCGACCAGGAAGTAGTGCTTGAGGCCGAGGTGGACCAGCGAGCGCTCCAGCACTTCGCCGTAGCGCGAGACGTCGTTGTTGCCTCCGGAGATCAGGCACACCACCGTCGAGCCGGGCTCGATGTCGGCGTCCAGCAATCCCGTCACCGACAGGGCGCCCGCGGGTTCGGCGATGATGCCCTCGTTCTGGTAGAGGTCGAGCATCGTGGTGCACACCGCTCCCTCGTCGACCGCGGTGATCGACACCATGTCGCCGGCGGCCGCCAGCGCGGCGTAGGTCAGGTCGCCGGCGCGGCGCACCGCGGCGCCGTCGACGAACTGGTCGACGTGATCCAGCGTTACCGGCTCGCCGGCGGACAGGGCGGCCATCATCGCCGCGGCGCCGGCCGGCTCGACGCCGAGCACCGACGTGTTCTCGGTCCGCTCGGCGAGGTAGCTGGTGATGCCGGCGATGCAGCCGCCGCCGCCCACCGGGACCGCCACCAGGTCCGGCTCGGTCTCGAGTTGGTCGAGCAGTTCGACGGCGATGGTGCCCTGGCCCGCCATGGTGCGCGGGTCGTCGTAGGGCGGGACCAGGGTGGCGCCGGTGCTTTCCACGTCGGCCAGCGCGGCCTCGGCGGCAAGGTCGTAGGTCGTGCCACCGACGATCAGCTCGATGAAGTCCCCGCCGTGGTAGCGGATCCGGTCACGCTTTTGCATGGGCGTCTTGGCGGGCACGTAGACGCGTCCGTGCACCTGCAACATCCGGCACGCGTAGGCGAAGCCCTGGGCGTGGTTGCCCGCCGACGAGCACACCACGCCCGCGGCCAGCTCCGTCTCGGAGAGCTGAACCAGCAGGTTGTAGGCGCCCCGCAGTTTGTAGGAGCGCACGATCTGCAGGTCCTCGCGCTTGAGGTAGACCCGCGCGCCGGTGATGGCCGACAACCGGTCGCTGAACTGCAACGGGGTCGGCGTCACGACGGCCGCGATCCGCTTGGCCGCGGTGTCGATGTCCGCCGCGGTCAGCGGCGCGACGCTCGGAGGACGGCTCAATTCAGCGGACACTGATTAATGGTGCCATGCCAGCTGGCCAACTCCGGAATTCAGCCGACCGGGGTCAGCACGAACACCGGGATCTGGCGGTCGGTCTTGGTCTGATACTCGGCGTACTCCGGCCAGGCCTCGACGGCCCGCTCCCACCAGGTGGCCTTCTCGTCGCCGAACACCTCGCGGGCGTCGTAGTCGCGGGTGACGGAGCCGTCCTGCAACTCCACCCGGGGGTTCTTCTTGATGTTGTGGTACCAGACCGGGTTTTTCGGCGCCCCACCGAGCGAGGCGACGACGGCGTACTGGCCGTCGTGCTCGACCCGCATCAGCGGCGTCTTGCGGAGTTTGCCGGTCTTGGCGCCGACCGTGGTCAGCAGGATGATCGGCTTGCCCTTCATGTCGGCGGCCTCGGCGCCCCCCGACGCGGCGTACTTTTCGGCTTGCTCGCGAGACCAATCCCAGGGCGACGGCTCGTACTCTCCAGAAAGCGGCATGCCACCAACTTTAAGCGCGGCGCCCCGTCTGCGGTGACCGAGTTCGCCACAGGGGCCGCACCGGCCCCACGGGTCACGGCTCGAGGGACATAGTGCCAATGCCCATCTCCGAGCGACAACGGCCGGTTCTCATTGTTCGTGGCACATGGCGATCTCTACCTTGCTCCCCCTCGTGGCGCGGCGGCCGTCACGCGACGCGGTCAAGCACAGCAAGACGCAAACCATCGACGGCTGTGAACCGCGGCGCGCCCAGCCACACTCAAAGCATGCGCTTCGCGCTCGAGGTCCCAGATCTATGACCGCCCAGCCTGATTCGCCAACACGATCAGCGGCCGCCCAACGGCTGCGCTGCCGAAGGCCAGCCACGCGGTTGGCTTATCCGTGCGGCGAGCGGTTTCACCCCTCAGTGGCCGCGGTGACTAGCAGATGACGGCCGGGCCGCCCGTGAGGGGGCAGTAGGGAGGTACGCAGCTCACCGAGGTTGTTGAGACCGCGAAGGCGAGCAACAGCGCAAACAAGACCCTCGTAACCTTGTTCATAACTAGAAAGTGTAGGTCCGGCCAGGACCCCCAGGTTGGTTACGGCTCGTCCACACCGCTGTCGCTGGAAGGCGGGCAATCGCGCTAGTCCCGGTGCTCGGGTTCGTGCGCGGCGAAGGGCCGCAGGCGGCGCTTCGTCTGGTGGTCGTCGGCCCCGGACTCGCCGTCGGCGTGGCGGCCCCGGGTGTAGTCGCCCTGCCACGGCACCCGCTCGCCGGGGGCGCCGTCGGCCGTCTCCTGCTCGCGTCCCAGCGCGCCGCGTGAGCCCAGGAAGAACTCGTGCTTGCGATGCAGTTCCTCGTCGGACTCGATGGGCCGCAGTTCGGGCGCGAACTCCTCCAGTTCGGCGCGGCGCTGCGGGACGATCATGCAGATCGGCTCGTCGACCTCGAAGCGCACCGGCATGAACTCGCGGGTGAATTTCCAGTTCATGCTGAAACTCGAACTGGACCAATCGGTTTCGACGACGCCTTCCAACGCGGAGATGGCGTCCTTGGGATGGTTCGCCGGACCCCGCACCAACAGGTTGTAGCCCGGCGGGGTGCGAAACAGCATCGGCAGATGCCAGGTCAAGATGCCGTAGCCGAAGTGGCTGGAGGGCAGGAACTGGCCACTCTCGCGGGTGTCGGGCGCGATCATCAGGCTGGTGCGGTCGTCCCCGCCCATCCACGTCGCCGTGAACGCGTTGCGGTTGCGCACCTCCCAGCCGCTCTGATTGGCGATCAGCATCGGCAGGCACCGGTGGGGCCAGCCCTGACGCATCTCCGACATCCACGTGCGACCGATCGGCGCGGGGGTGATCTGCGGCGCGATCTCATGGGTGATGTACCCGATCAGCGGGCGGGCCTGCCCGGTCGACTCGTCACTCATCAGATCCTCGCTTCACCGATAGGGCCAACGCACTATCGCGACCAAACGTTAATGGTCCGTGAACCCGCGCGCCCGGTGGACGAGTGATCAGCAGGTCCTGGCCAGCTCCGCGATGGCGTTGACGCGCCGGACCGCGGTGGCGATCTCGTCGGCGAACTCACGCCGGCGTCGGGCGATGTCCGGCCCGTCGACGCCGTCGACCAACTCGCGATGCCGGGCCAGTCGCAGCGCCGTCTTGAACAACTCCATCGACCGCGACTCGGCGCTGGCGATCCTGCGCTGCAACTCCCATTGCTTGCCCACCTCGAGGCACTCGGCGAGAAACGCGTCCTCGTCGAACGATTCGTCGTCGTAGGCGGCGAGCCGGTCGGCCACGATGTGGTAGGCGTCGAGGAACGGGCGCAGCACGAGGTGCGCCAGCAGCACGTCGGCCTTCTCCAGCAGGCCGCGTACGTCGGCCGCGTGGGCGGCCTTGCGGGTGTCGTCCACCCGTCCGATCAGGCGCACCTCGTCGGTGAGCTCCTTCTCGAACTGCGCGCGCGCCGAGAACAGGAACTCGAACTTCAGCAACTCGCGCAGGCGCAGCGCCTCATCGCGCACGGCCGTCGGCTGGACCAGGCCCTCGACCGAGGCCTCGGCGTCTTCGACGGCGGCCAGCAGCGCCGTCTCGGCGATCGCGCGGTCGACCACGATGTGAATGGCGGCGTTGCGGTAGAACGCGGCGACCAGGTGCTGCTCCGCCCCGATGCCCCAGACCGGTTCTGTGCCGGCGTCATACACGCTCACGACGCCGGAGGCGACCAGCTGGTGCAGGGTCCAGCGGATGGTGGAGCGATTCGTCAGGTCGGCGGCGCCGGCCACCGTCCAGTTGCGCGCCGCGATGTAGCTCGCCAGCGGCCGCACGGTGGCCAGCACCTCGCTGATCGACAGCGAGCGGTCGGCGCCCAGCAGCGCGAGGCTCACCACCGCGGTCGGGGTGACGGGCGTGGCGCGGTTGATCCGGTGCTCGACGTCCAGCGCGATGCGTTCGATCTCGGTGCTGGCGCCGGACTCTGATGTTTTTTGCAAGGCGCGCAGCTCCTCGAGGCGCTTGCGCAGCGGCAGCGGTTCACCGAAGTCGAGGTAGGCGCGGCCCAGCCGCTCACCCTGCTGGCGCGCCAGCCGGATCAGGAAGCGGAAGTCTTCCGGCCGCTTCGTCGCGCCGTAGGCCTCGGTGGTCATGGCCTCCACCTCGTGCAGCTGGTCGTACACGATCGAGGTCGGCACCAAATACACTTCGGGGCCGTCGATTTCGTCGACCGCGTCGGCGATGTACCGCAAGATCCCGAACACCGGGGGCCGCAGTTTGCCCGTCCTGGTTCGGCCGCCTTCGATGGACCACGTCATGTTGGCGTGGCCTTGCACCAGCTGCGCGGCGTACGCCCGCAAGACGAAGCGGTAGACGGGAATGTCTTTCGTCTGACGCCGGATGAAGATCGTCCCGGTTCGCTTGGCCCAGGCTCCCATCGGGAAGAAGTTCAGGTTGGCGCCGCCGAACGTGAGCGCCGGCGAGAGCCGGTTGGCCTGGATCACCTCGGGCAGCAGCAGCCCGTCCAGATACGAGCGATGCGAAAAGGCAAACGCCAGAGTGGCTTTGCGATCCAGCCTGCGCAGCTGGGCGATCTGGTCCTCGTCGACCAGCACGTCGTATGCCCGCATCAGCCAGCAACTGAAGCTGCGCCAGGCCCGCACCGCCCGCTCGTCCAGCGAGGGCGCCATCTCCCGCAGGTAGGACGCGGCCTCGGCGCGCACAGCGGAAGGGTCGCGGCCGAGGTCGTCGGCCAGCTTGCTCAGCCGCTCGTCATACCATGGCGCGCGCAGCAATCGGGCGACCTCGGCCGGGTCGGTCGCCAGGGGCGTCGTCGACTCCTCGATGAGGCCGGTGCGCTGCAACAGCTTTCGCGCTCCGACGCGACCGATCTCACGGGCGGTGCCCGCCGGCCCGCCGATCATGCCGGCTGCACCGTTGCGGCGCCGGAGGGCTCGTACACCTCGGGCGGCGGGTCGAGCGCGTAGAGCTCTTCGATTTCCTCGGCGTACTTGGCCATGATCGGCTTGCGCTTGAGTTTCATCGTCAGCGTGATCTCGTCGCCGCCGGGCTCCCACAGCGTCGGCAGGATGCGGAAGCGTTTGATCTGTTCCACCCGCGAGAGTTTCGCGTTGCCGGCGGCCACCCCGGCGGCGATCTGGGCGACGACCTCCGGGTCGGCCGCCAGCGCGGCGGGCGACGCGTCGGACAGCCCGCGTTGGGCGGCATAGGGGCCGACCGAGTCGGCGTCGAAAACCATGAGCGCGGTGTTGTAGGGCCGTCCGTCGCCGATGGTGATCATCACCCCGACCATCGGGCACGCGGCCAGGATGGAGTTCTCAATGTTGGCCGGCGACATGTTCTTTCCGGCCGCATTGATGATCAGCTCCTTCTTCCGGTCAACCACCCGCAGGTAGCCCTGCGCGTCGGCCTCGAGGATGTCGCCGGTGTGCAGCCACCCGTCGGCGTCGATCGCCTCGGCCGTCTTCTCCGGCTCCTTGCGGTAGCCCTTCATCACCAGCGGGCCGCGCACCAGAAACTCGCCGTCGTCGGCGATCTTGCCCTCGAGCCCGGGGAGCAGCTTGCCGACGGAGCCCAGGCGCGCCTCGCGGGGGTGGCTGACGGTGGCGACGCAGCTCAGCTCCGACATCCCCCAGACCTCGGCGATCGGAATGCCGATGCCGGCGAAGAAGGCCAGCGTCTCCTTGGGGATGGGCGCCGCCCCGGAGACCGCCCAACGCAGGTCGCCGAAGCCGAGGCGCTCGCGCAGCTTCGACAGCACCAGCTCGTCGGCCGTGGCCCATTCGGCGGCCAGGTCATCCGGCATCGGCTCTGAGGCCACCAGTGCGGCGGCGCGCTTGGCGGCCACCGACATCGCCCACTGCAACGCCTGCCGGGTGGCCTCGTCCGCCTCGTTGGCGATCGCGAATTCGATTCCCGCCTTGAGCTTTTCCCAGACCCGGGGCACCGCTCCCCACACGGTGGGCCGCGCGTCGGGCAGCGCGGCGGCGATGGCGCGTGGGTCGGAGACCACCGTCACCTGGGCGCCGAACACCTCCAGGCTGTACAGGCCCATCACCCTGTCCGCGATGTGCGCCGTGGGCAGAAACGACGTGACGCGGTCGGCGTACCGGCTGGGCAGCACGGCGTCGAAGGCATACATCTCGAAAAGCAGGTTGGCGTGGGTCATCTCCACGCCCTTGGGGTTTCCGGTGGTCCCGGAGGTGTAGATGAGCGTGGCGACGTCGCCGGGTTGCACTGCCCGCCAGGTGGATTCGAAGTCGAAATCCTCCTGCGCGGCGGCATACAGGTCATCCACGGAGAGGGTGCCGGGCGGCGAGCCGTCGATGCAGACGATGTGCTCGATGGGTGCGCCGCTGGCGCGGATGCGGTCCACGTAGTGCGCCTCGCAGATGGCGACCTTGGTGCCGGCGTTGTCGAACAGATACGTCAGCTGCTCGGCCGGCAGCGTGCTGTACACCGAAAACGATGTGGCGCCGAGGTGTTGGGCGCCGATTTCGAAGGGGTAGAACTCGATCCGGTTGGCCATCATCAGCGACACCGTGTCGCCCCGCCGTACCCCCAGGCCCGCCAGCCCGGCGGCGACCTTGCGCACCTGGGTCGCGAGCTCTCGCCACGTCAACGTCTGAGTGTCGCCGGGCGTGCGGAGCGCGACGGCATTCGGGTCGATCGCGGCGGTGCGCTGGAACGCCTCGCACAGGGTGGCCGGATGCTCGGCAGTCGTCATTTCCGTAGCGTACGTCGGTGGTCAGCGAGCACGGAATACATTGATCGAATTCTTCGGTGCGGCAACGACGCCGCTCGGGTCACCTAGTACGTTGGCGATTATGCGGTCCGAACCGGGATTTGACGTACACGATCTTTCCCCACTTGAGCAGACCGCGTTGCTGACCCAGTACGCGCGAGCGCTCGACAGCCGTTGGCCACGGCCCATCCTGGGCGACACGCTCGCCGACGAGACCGTCCGAAAAATCGACTACGACTTCGGCGCGCTCGGCATCCCCAGGAGCGTGGTGTGCCAGTCGGCCCTGCGGGCGAAGATGCTCGATGACCGGGTCCGGGGTTTCACCGCCGTCCACCCCGATGCGGTCGTGGTGGACCTCGGCGCGGGTTTGGACACGGGCCTGTTTCGAGTCGCCCCGCCCGCCACGGTGGACTGGTACAGCGTCGACCTGCCGGGTGTCATCGCGTTGCGCGACCGGCTGCTGCCGACGAGCCGGCAAGCCCACTCGGTCGTCGCATCGGTGGCCGACGAGAGCTGGCCCCAGACCATCCCCAGCGATCGGCCGACCATGGTCATCGCGGACGGGCTGTTCGCGTTTTTGTCCGAGGCGGTGATCGTCGGCGTCTTCCGTCGCATCACCGAGCACTTCAAATCCGGGGAGCTGGCCTTCAACGACTACGGGCACATCGGTTGGTTCAGCCGGCTTGCGGTCAGGCTGGCCCCGCAGCAGATGTTCAGCCAGGTTGGTGCGCAGTGGGGCTATTCGGGCTTCAAAGACGCGCGGGTGCCGCAGACGTGGAATCCGCGGTTGAGGCTGGTCGAAGAATCCAGCCTGGCGCACGCTCCTGAGGTCGAGTCGTTTCCGGGCTGGATTCGGTTGGCTACCAAGATGTCCGGAAAGTTCAAGGCGTCTGTCCGTAAAGCGCGGATACTCCGTTACCGGTTCGAGCCGGCTCAGGCCGGCGGTGCGGTGTGAATGCCGCACGTACAGTCGTCAATTGACGGACACGTGCAGCGCATCCCCCACTCGATGACCGCGCGGGCGCGGGCCAGCGATTCCAGCTGGGCGTCGATCTCGGCGAGTTTCGCCTCGGCGAGGGCGCGGCTGGCCGGCCGTCCGGGCGCGTCGTCGGCGAACAGCAGCTGGATCTCGTCGAGCGAGAACCCCGCGGACTTGCACAGCGCGATCACCTCGAGCCGGGACAGAATCGAGTCGTCGTAGCGACGCTGGCCGCCCCGCCGCGTCGGCTCGGGCACCAGGCCGATCTGCTCGTAGTAGCGCAGCGTCGTCGCGGCGACCCCGGTTTGGCGGGATATCTCCCCGATGGTGCGGCCACCGGCCATGGCGCCTCCCGAACGATTCGATGCTTGACTTAGAGCCAACTCTAAGTCCTTGACTGTGGTTATGGCTATCCCCTCACGCCCCTCACGAGCGGAACTGGACGGATCCCGCTACGCCCTGCTCCGCTCCTTTCGCCGCGACGGCACCGCCGTCGACACCCCGATCTGGTTCGCGTTCGACGGCGACGGATTGGTGTTCCGAACGAAGGTGGGCCCCAAGACCCGGCGGCTGGCCGCGCGCGGCGACGTCGAACTGGTGGCCTGCGATTACCGGGGCCGGGTGCGTCCGGGTGATCGGGCGCCGTGGGTGCCCGGCCGCGCCACGGTCCTGTCTGGCGCCGACGCCGAGCGGGCGAACCGCGTGCTGCACCGCCGTTATGGCTGGCAGTGGAACATCGTGCCGCTGCTCAAGGTGCCGGGCGTGACCAACGTGCACCGGGATCTGTGTCTGCGTGAGAAGGTGCGGCGCGCCCGGGACCGCGGGGTGTGGCCGGACAGCGTCATCGTGCGGGTGCAGCTCGCCTGAGCGTTTGCGAGCGTGCGCCCAGCTTCACACTCGTCGGCGAGTGCGCGGCCGGCTGCACACTCGGCGCCGCTAGCCGCCCAGGCAGCCCGGGCCGAGCAGCTCCTTGAGGTCCCCCATCAACGCCGGCGACGGCGTCACCCGAAGCGACGCATCGAGTTCCAGCGTGGTGATCCGGTCCCCGCTGATCAGCCGCAGGTGCACCTGCGAGGTCCCCGGATGCCGCGCCAGCACCTGCTTGAGCGCGCTGACCTTGTCGATGGTGCACTGCCGCGTCGGCAGGCTGACGGCGATCGGCCGGTTCACCTGGGCGCTGGAAAAGTCCGGTACCACAAGTTCGTTGGCGATCAGGCTGATCCGGTCGTCGCGGATGGCCACCTTGGCGTTGATCAGCACGACGGTGTCATCGGCGATGTCGGCGCCATAGGTGGAATACGCGTGCGGGAAGAACATCACCTCGATGCCGCCGGTGAGGTCCTCCAATTGCGCTGACGCCCAAGGCATCCCGTTCTTGTTGACCCGCCGGTTGACCGACGCGAGGATGCCGCCGACGCGCACCTGGGTCTCGTTGGGCACGTCGCCGTCCAGGATGGCCGGGATCTGGGTATCCACCTGCGCGGCGAGCAGGTGCGCCACCCCGTTGAGCGGATGCCCGGACACGTAGAGGCCCAGCATCTCCCGCTCCAGCGCGAGCTTGTGCTTGTCCTCCCACTCGTCGTCGGGCACCTTGATGGTGAACACCGCTTCGGTGCACCCGTCGTCGCCGCCGAACAGGTCGAACTGGCCGATCGCCTCGGCCTTCTTGGTGCCCAGCACCGAATCGACCGCGTCGGTGTGCACCAGGAACAGGCCCTTGCGGGCGTGACCGAGCGAGTCGAACGCGCCGGCCTTGATCAGCGACTCGGTGACCTTCTTGTTGCAGGCCGCGATGTCGATCTTGTTCAGGTAGTCCGAGAAGTCGGTGAACTTGCCCTTGCCGTTGCGGGTGCCGATCAGCGAACCCACCACGTTGGCGCCGACGTTGCGCACCGCGCCCAGCCCGAAGCGGATGTCCGTTCCGACCGAGGCGAAGTTCACCAGCGATTCGTTGACGTCGGGCGGCAGCACAGTGATGCCCAGCTTGCGGCAGTCGGCCAGGTAGACGGCGGCCTTGTCCTTGTCGTCACCCACCGAGGTCAGCAGGCCGGCCATGTACTCGGCCGGATAGTTGGCCTTCAGGTAGGCGGTCCAGTACGAGACCAAGCCGTAGCCGGCCGCGTGTGATTTGTTGAACGCGTACCCGGCGAACGGAAGGATGGTGTCCCACAACGCCTTCACCGCTTTTTCGGAGAACCCGTTGGCGGTCATGCCCTCGTAGAAGCCCTTGTACTCGGCCTCGAGCACTTCGAGCTTCTTCTTGCCCATGGCCTTGCGCAGCGCGTCGGCCTTGCCCATGGTGTAGGAGGCGACCTTCTGGGCGATGAACATGATCTGCTCTTGGTAGACGATCAAACCGTAAGTCTCGGAGAGGATTTCGCGCAGCGGCTCCTCGAGCTCCGGGTGGATCGGCTTGATCGGCTGGCGGCCGTTCTTGCGGTCGGCGTAGTCGTTGTGGGCGTTCATGCCCATCGGGCCGGGGCGGTACAGCGCCAGCACCGCGACGATGTCGTTGAACTCGGTGGGCTGCATGCGGCGCAGCAGGTCGCGCATCGGCCCGCCGTCGAGCTGGAACACGCCCAGGGTGTCGCCGCGGCCCAGCAGCTCGTAGGTGGGTCCGTCGTCCAGCGGGACGGATTCCAGGTCGAGGTCAATTCCCCTGTTGGCCTTGATGTTGTCCAGGGCGTCGCCGATGATCGTCAGGTTGCGCAGGCCCAGGAAATCCATCTTCAGCAGGCCGATGGCCTCACACGACGGGTAGTCCCAGCCGGTGATGATGGCGCCGTCCTGCGGCCGCTTCCACAGCGGAATGGCCTCGGTCAGCGGCTCGCTGCTCATGATCACCGCACACGCGTGCACCCCGGCGTTGCGGATCAGGCCTTCCAGGCCGCGGGCGGTCTGGTAGATGGTGCGGACGTCGGGGTCGGTTTCGATCAGGCCGCGGACCTCGGCGGCCTCCTTGTACCGCTCGTGGGCGGGATCGGTGATCCCCGACAGCGGGATGTCCTTGGCCATGATCGGCGGCGGCAGCGCCTTGGTAATCCGGTCGGCGATGGCGAAGCCGGGCTGGCCGTAGTGGATGCGTGCCGAGTCCTTCAGGGCCGCTTTGGTTTTGATGGTGCCGAAGGTGATGACCTGGGCGACGCGGTCGGAGCCCCACTTGTCGGCGGCGTAGCGCACCATCTCGCCACGACGGCGGTCGTCGAAGTCGATGTCGATGTCGGGCGCCGACGGGCGTTCCGGGTTGAGGAACCGCTCGAACAGCAGGCCGTGCGGAATGGGATCGATGTTGGTGATGCCCAGCGCGTAGGCCACCAGCGAGCCCGCCGCCGAACCGCGGCCCGGCCCCACCCGGATGTCGACCGACCGGGCGTAGTTGATCAGGTCGGCGACGATCAAAAAGTACGACGGGAAACCCTTGTCGCAGATGACCTTGATCTCGTACTCGGCCCGGTCGATGTAGTCCTGGCCGACGCCGGACGGGAAGCGGCGCGCCAGCCCCGCCATCACCTCGTGGTGCAGCCAGCTCGCCTGGTCGTGCCCCTCGGGCACCGGGAAGATCGGCATCCGGTCGCGCGGCGCCCAGACCTCGTCGTAGGGCTGCACCCGCTCGGCGATCAACAGGGTGGAGTCGCAGGCGCCGGGGACCTCGTCGTCCCAGATGCGGCGCATCTCGGCGGCCGACTTCAGGTAGTAGCCGTCGCCGTCGAACTTGAACCGGTTGGGGTCCGAGAGCGTCTTGCCGGTCTGCACGCACAACAGCGCCTCGTGGTTGTGGGCGGCGTCGCGGGTGACGTAGTGGCAGTCGTTGGTGGCCAGCGGCGGAATGCCCAGCTTGCGGCCGATCTCGAGCAGCCCGTCGCGGACCCGCTGCTCGATGGACAGCCCGTGGTCCATCAGCTCGAGGAAGTAGTTGTCGGCGCCGAAGATCTCGCGCCACTTGGCCGCCGACTCCAGCGCCTCGCGGTCGTGACCCAGGCGCAGCCGGGTCTGCACCTCCCCCGAGGGGCAGCCCGTGGTGGCGATGATGCCCTCGGCGTGTTCGGCGATGATCTCGGCGTCCATCCGCGACCACTTGCCGAGCTGGCCCTCGAACGACGCCAGCGAGGACAGCTTGAACAGGTTGCGCAGGCCGGTGGGCGTCTCGGCCACCATCGTCATGTGCGTGTAGGAGCCGCTGCCCGAGACGTCGTCGGACTTCTGGCCGGGGTCACCCCACAGGATCCGCCGGGTGTCGAACCGCGACGCGGGCGCGATGTAGGCCTCGACGCCGATGATCGGCTTGATCCCGGCCTTGGTCGCCGCGTTGTAGAACTCGCTGGCGCCGAACATGTTTCCGTGGTCGGTCATCCCGACCGCGGGCATTTGCAGCCGGTCCACCTCGGCGAGCATCGGCGCGATCTTCGCGGCACCGTCCAACATCGAGTACTCGGTGTGGTTATGCAGGTGCACGAAGGACGAGTGGTTCATAGGGACGCCAGTCTATGACCGCGGACCGACACGAGTTGGGCGTGTCGCCGCGTGTGTCACGGATGATTTCGGAGGCGACCCGCCGCGCCGGGCTTCGCCGCGCTTGCGATCGCCACAGGGTTTATCCGTACAGCTCGACGAAGTTTTTCAACGACTTCTGCACGTCGCCTTTGACGGCGCGGGCCGCCGCCGCGCCCACCGGACCGAACAGCGGGCGCCCACCCAGTTCCAGGCGCAGGCCGAGCGTCGAGCCCTCGCCGGTGGGTCGCACGGTGAGTGAAACGGCGTATTTGGTGCCGCCCTTGCCCGAGCCCGCCATCGCGACCTCGTGCGGCGGGTCCCACTTGGTCACCGTCCAGGTCACCCGGTTGCGGAAGCCCTTGGCGCGGGCCACGCCGACGACCTGGCTGCCTTCGCCGAGCTCGTCGGGCAGCTCGCTGCGCCAGCCCTCGTGCATGACCAGCCAGTCGCCCAGGTCCGACAGATCGGAGACCCGGTCCCACATCTGCTGGGGGCTCATCGGTACGTCGGCGGTCATCTCCACGGCGGCCACCGACTGAGCTTAGCCCGGCGTCACATCCGTCACTTGGGTCGCGGCTCACATCTTCACTCGGGTCGCGCCTCACATCCGTCAATTGGGTCGCGCCGGGGAGGGATGTGGTCTTGTGCCCACCTCCGCGCGACAACGGGAGGCGACGCGCGGCCGGCAACAGGAGGCGACGCGGGGCGACAACGAGAGGCGACGCGCGGCCGGCAACAGGAGGCGGCACGGGGCGACAACGAGAGGCGACGCGGGGCGACAACGAGAGGCGACGCGCGGGCGACAACGGGCTGCGACGCGCGCCATCACATTTGTCGCTCGGAGGTGGGCATTTCGTCATTCGCCCGACGGAGGGACGGATGTGGCGCGTGAGACGAACGCGCGCCATATAGCTCAGTGTTTGGGCCCGCCGCGAAATCGGTTGCCGATCCGGATGCCCGGCAGCAGCAGGCTGCGCGGCGCAAACCGCCCGCCCGTGCTGACCACCTTGGGCACCACGCCGGGCACCACCGTGCGGCGGCCGGACAGCATGCCGCCGATCGCCGCCTCGGCCACATCGCGCGGCGAGACCTGCGCGAGCGGAATGCTGAACCGCTCGGCGTTGGCGATCTCCGCCCACTCGGTCGGCACCGGGCCCGGGCACAGGCAGGTCACCGACACCCCGGTGTCGTGCAACTCCTCGTGCACGGCTTCGGAGAACGTCTGCACGAAGGCCTTGGTGGCCGAATAGACGGCCATGTAGGGAACCGGCTGAAAGCCAGCGATCGAGGCGATGTTCATCACCGCGCCGGCGCCGCGCTCAACCATGCCGGGCAAGGCCGCGTGGGTGAGTTCCATCAGCGCCAGCGCGTTGAGGGTGACCTCCTCGCTCTCGCGTTCCACCGGCAATTCGTGGAAGACGCCGCTGGTGCCGAAGCCGGCGCTGTTGCACAGCCCGGCGATCGGCTCCGCGCGCAGCCGGCTCGCCAGCTTGGCGCGCTCCTGCTCGTCGGCCAGGTCCAGCGGGAGCACCTCGACCGCCACCGAGTACTCCTGGCCGACCTCGTTGGCCAGCTCGTCGAGGCGCTCGCGGCGCCGCGCCACCAGCAGCAGCGGGAATCCTCGGCGGGCCAGGCCGCGGGCCAGTTCGGCGCCGATGCCCGAGGAGGCCCCGGTGATGACGACGGTGGTCTGGATATCAGGTTTCGGAAGGCTCATGTCTCACCAATGTATCCCGCGGGTCGCCCGCACAAACGTTTCGCTTCGTCTATCGAATTCCGTTGTGTCGCTTGTCGATTGATCACCCTTCGCGGCGCTGGAGTCACCGAACATGGTGAACGCCCGGTTGCGCACCCGGTCCATCACCGCCGGGTTGACCGCATCGGCGACGGCGGCGAACTGCCCGAACGGCGAGCTGGCCCGGCGCGGCCGGTGCACGATCGCGTCCGCGATCACCCCGGCCGCCTGCTCGGGCGTCAGCGCCGGGAACTTGTCGTACAGCGTGGTCGGGCTGATCATCGGCGTGCGCACCAAAGCCATGTGCACGGTGGTGAACTTGACGCCGTCGTTGACGGTCTCGGCCTGCAGCGAGTCGCACAGGCTGTCCAGCGCGGCCTTGCTGGCGATGTAGGCCCCGAAGCGGGGTGCCCGCGTCTGCACACCCACCGAGGAGACGTTGACGATGTGCCCATACCCCCGCTCGCGCATCCCGGGGATGAACTTGAGAATCAGCTGGACCGCGCCCAGGTAGTTCAGCTGCATGGTCCGCTGATAGTCGTGGATGCGGTCGTAGGACAGCTCCAGCGATCGGCGAATCGACCGCCCGGCGTTGTTGATCAAGACGTCGACGCCGCCGAGCTCGTCGAGCACCTGATCGGCCATGGCCGCGATGGCGTCCATGTCGGACAGGTCGCAGGGGTAGACGTGGGCGGCCCCGCCGGCACCGCTGATTTCGTCCGCGACCTTCTCGAGGTTTTCCCGGGTGCGGGCGACCAGCGCCACGGTTCCCCCGGCCTCGGCGATCTTCTTCGCGGCGGCCTCGCCGATGCCCGACGATCCCCCGGTGATCAGGATGGTCTTGTCGCGGACCGCTTCCTCGAGCGTGCGGCCCTGCACCGCGTCGAGCAGATTCCTCAGATAGAACGGCCGATACCGGCCTGCCGAGTTCGGGGTGTTGACGAGGTGAGACACCGTCGCCAGCGGCTTTTCCACCAGGCTCCCGAGCGAGTTCTCCACCAAGTTCGTCAAGTCGCCAAGGTTCATCGGCGTTCGCTCCTGGACAGTGATGTGACGCGGGTCATACCGCCAACCTAGGTCATCAGCCCCCGCCCCGATGCCGATTACGCTCATGTGACCCGCCGCGCCCTCTCACGGTTCACCCATCACGATCGCCACCGATAGGCAATCCGCTTGTTACACACCGCAATCCGGACGTGATCGCGCACTAACCGACGGGCAACGCCGGGATGTTCCAATCGGCCTTATGAAAATTCTGGCGCGCTTCCGCAAGCCTGAACCGGGCACCATCTACGACCGGATCGGCGGGCACGAGGCGATCGAGGTCGCCGTCGACGACTTCTACGTCCGAGTGCTTGCGGACGACGAACTGGCCGGCTTCTTCGCCGGGACGAACATGAACCGCCTCAAGGGCAAACAGGTCGAGTTCTTCGCCGCGGCGCTGGGCGGCCCGCAGCCTTACACCGGCGCACCGATGAAGCAGGTGCATCAGGGCCGCGGAATCACCATGCACCACTTCGGTTTGGTGGCCGCGCATTTGGCCGATGCGCTGGCCGCCGCCGGGGTGCCGCCCGAGACGGTGACCGAGATCCTCGGTGCGATCGCGCCGTTGGCGCCCGAGATCGCGACGGGCGACGCCAAGGCGACGGTCTGAGCGCGCGCGTGCTATCCGTCTCGAACGGTGCCTAGCATGCTGACATGCGGCGCACATTTGACGACCTAATCGCGGAGGCGGAGGCCGCCCCGGTCGACGGCTGGGATTTCTCGTGGCTGGACGGCCGGGCGACCGAGGAACGCCCGTCGTGGGGCTACCAGCGCCTGCTGCGGCAACGGTTGGCGAGGGTGTCGGCCGCGCTGGACATTCACACCGGAGGCGGCGAGGTGCTGGCCGGCGCGGCCCCCTTCCCGCCCACCATGGCGGTCATCGAGACGTGGCCTCCCAACGCCGTCCTGGCCACGCAACGCCTGCATCCGCTGGGCGCGGTGGTCGTCGCGACGCGGGACGAGCCGCCGCTGCCGTTCGCCGATGACGCGTTCGACCTGGTGACCACGCGCCACCCGATCTCCGTCTGGTGGACCGAGATCTTTCGGGTGCTCCGCCCCGGCGGCACCTACTTCGCGCAGCACATCGGCCCCGCCACGATGGCCGAGTTGGTCGAGTACTTCATCGGGCCCCAACCGGAGAAAGGGACCGAGTTTCACCCCGACGCCGTGCGCGCGCAGGCCGAGGCGGCCGGGCTGCAGATCGTCGATCTGCGCATGGAGCGGATGCGCGCGGAGTTCTTCGACGTCGGCGCCATCGTCTACTTCCTGCGCAAGGTGATCTGGTCGGTGCCCGACTTCACCGTCCAGCGCTACCGCGACCGGCTGGCCGAACTGCACGAGCGCATCGAGTCCGAGGGGCCGTTCGTCACCGACTCCGTGCGGCTGCTCGTCGAGGCCCGTAAGCCCGCGTGAACGATCCTCAGCCCTCGTCGCGCAGCACGTCCAGCGCGTGCTGCAGGTCGGGCGGATAGGGGCTGACGATCTCCATCCGCCGGCCGTCGGCCGGGTGGGCGAACGACAGCGAGCGGGCGTGCAGCCATTGACGTTCCAGCCCAAGCCTTTTCGCGAGCTTGGGGTCGGCGCCGTAGACCAGGTCTCCGCAGCACGGGTGGTGCAACGCGGAGAAATGCACCCGGATCTGATGGGTGCGCCCGGTTTCCAGGTGCACGTCGAGCAGGCTGGCGGCGACGAAGGCCTCCACGGTGTCGTAGTGGGTGAGGCTGTGCCGGCCGTCCTTGGTGATCGCGAACTTCCACTCGCCGCCGCGGTGGCGCCCGATCGGCGCGTCGATGGTGCCGCTGGACGGATCCGGGTGTCCCTGCACCAGCGCGTGATAGCGCTTGTCGACGGTGCGTTGCTTGAACGCCCGCTTGAGCAACGTGTAGGCGCGCTCGGAGAGCGCCACCACCATCACCCCGGAGGTGCCGACGTCGAGGCGATGCACGATGCCCTGCCGCTCGGGCACGCCGGAGGTGGTGATCCGGTAACCGGCGGCCGCCAGGCCGCCCAGCACCGTCGGCCCGCTCCAGCCCACCGACGCGTGCGCGGCCACCGCGGCCGGTTTGTCGACCGCGACGATGTCGTCGTCGGAATACAGGATCGTCATGCCCTCGATGTCGACCGGCGTGTTCTGCAACGGCGCCGGCGGCTCGGGCAGGCGCACCTGCAGCCACGCCCCGCCGGTCAGACGATCGGACTTGCCTGCCTGCACCCCGTCCAGCTCGACGCCGCCGTCTTCGGCCAGCGCCGCCGCGGCGCTGCGCGACAGCCCCAGCAGGCGGGCCAGCCCGGCGTCGACGCGCATGCCCGCCAGTCCCTCGGGTACCGGCATCGAGCGGTCACTCACCCGCGCTGTCCCCGGCGTCGTCGTCCTTGCGGCGCCGACCGACCGAGTCGAAATCGAAGCCGAAGATCGACAGCACCACCAGCAGGATGGCCCCACCGACCACCGAGGGGTCGGCGACGTTGAACACCGGCCACCAACCGACCGAGAGGAAGTCGACGACGTGGCCGCGCAGCGGTCCGGGGGCCCGGAAGAAGCGGTCGACCAGGTTGCCCATGGCGCCGCCGAGGATCAACCCGAGGCCCACCGCCCACCAGGGCGACACCAGCCGCCGGCCCATCCAGAAGATGCCGACCACCACGCCCGTCGCGATCAAGGTCAGCATCCACGTGTAGCCGGTGGCCATCGAGAACGCCGCACCCGAATTGCGCACCAGGGTCCAGGTGACCGTGTCGCCGATGATCGGCACCGGCTGGCCGGGCGGCAACAGCTTGACGGCGAGCACCTTGGTGACGATGTCGAGGGCCAGGACGATGGCCGCCACCGACAGCAGCAGGCGCAGCCGGCGCGGGGGCCGCTGCGGGTCGGTCGCCGCGGCGTCCTCGGGCTTGTCGGCCGAGGTCACCGGCTCAGTCGATCCCGTTGGTTCTTCAGGCACTCTCCCATCATCCCCTACCGCCCCGCGCGGGCGAGCGACGTCCGCGACGGCGATGCGCAATGATTCGAACATGGCCCGCCTCACCGTGATCGCCACCGGGGGCACGATATCGACGGCCACCGGCGCCGACGGGGTGCATCGGCCGGCCTACGGCGCGGCGGAGCTGACGTCCGGCCTCGACGTCGACGTCGTGGACCTGCTGGCGGTCGACAGCTCGGAGCTGACGCTGGCCGATTGGGACCGGATCCGCGACGCGGTGACGGCCGCGCTCGACGCGGGCGCCGACGGGGTGGTCGTCCTGCATGGCACCGACACCATGGAGGAAAGCGCCCTGTGGCTCGACCTGAGCTACGGCGGCGACGCGCCGGTCGTGTTGACCGGCGCCATGCGCAGCGCCGACGCGCCCGACGCGGACGGTCCGGCGAACGTGCGCGACGCCCTGGCCGTGGCGGCCAGCCCCGCCGCCCGCGGCCTGGGCGTGGTGACATGTTTCGCGGGCCGGGTGCTGCAGCCGCTGGGCATGTACAAGGTGGCCACCGAGGACCTGAGCGGCTTCACCGGCCGGCTGCTGGGCACCGTCGCCGGCGAGGTGGCGTTGACCGGGTCGAAGACGCGGCCGTACGTGGGCGAGCTGCGGGCGGGCTCGGCGCCGCGGGTCGACATCGTCGCGGCCTACCTGGGCAGCGACGCGGTCGCGCTCGACGCCTGCGTGGCTGCCGGGGCGCGCGGCGTGGTGCTCGAGGCGCTGGGCTCGGGGAACGCCGGACCCGCGGTGGTCGACGCGGTGCGCCGGCACTGCGGCGACGGGGTCGTCGTCGCGGTGTCCACCCGGGTCCCCGGCGGGCGGGTCGGCGCGAGCTACGGCCCCGGCCATGACATGGCGGCGGCCGGGGCGATCATGGTGCCCGGGCTGCGCCCGCCCCAGGCGCGCGTTTTGCTGATCGCCGCGCTGGCCGCCGGGTTACCCGTCGCCGACGTCATCGGCCGGTGGGGCTGACACGGCTCTGACTTCGGAGGCCTGCAGATCGCCCACATAGTCCGGCCAGTCCAGCGAATCGACCGGGTTGGCGCGGGCGAGGTCTCCGCTGTCGGCGGGAAACGTCCGGGCCGGGCCCGGCCCGGAGGTGCGGGTTTCGAACCGCGCGGTCACCACGCCGTGTCCCGCGCCCTGCACCCAGCCGTGCCCGAGCTCGCGGTGCACGACGTCGTCGCCCACCCGCCACCCAGCCTCTTCCGGCCCCTTGGTGAACATCACCTCGGTCGCGGTTTCGACCGAAGACGAATCCGGTTGCGGCTGCGGCAATTCCAAATCGGGGAACAGCGACTCCTGGCGCACGTCGCTCAACCCCGAAAACCCCACGCCGAGAAGGCGAATGGGCCCGATCTCGCGCGGATCGAGCAACAGCCGGCGGGCCACGCCGACCAGCGCGGCGACCTCGGTGGTGGCGTAGGGCAGCGTCGCGGACCGGGTCAGCGTGCTCATGTCGGACTTCTTCAGCTTGACCGTGACCGTGCGCGCGCCGCGGCCATCGCGCAGCAGCCGGTGATGGGCATGCTCGGCGATCGGTTCGATCGCTTCCCGCAGCTGCTCGAGGCTGGTCAGGTCGACGGCGAAGGTCGACTCGGAGCTGATCTGTTTGGCTTCGGCGCGCTCGGCGACGGGGCGGTCGTCGACGCCGCGGGCCAGCCGGTGCAGCGCCGGCCCGATCGTCGCGCCCAGGATGTTGGCCGCCTCGGCGTCGCTCAGCGCGGCCAGCTCGCCGACGGTCTCGATGCCGAGGCGATGCAGCTTCTCCTCGGCGACCGGACCGATTCCCCACAGCCGGCGCACCGGCAACCCGCCGAGCAGCGACCGTTCTTCGTCGCGGCGGACGACGCGGATCCCGTCGGGCTTGGCCAGACCGGAGGCGATCTTGGCGATCTGTTTGCCCGAGCCCGCGCCGACCGAGGCGATCAGCCCGGTCTGGTCGCGGACCCGTCGGCGCAGGTCCTCGCAGAAGGTTGCGACGTCGGCGGCGGACGCGCCGGCCAGCTGCGCGGGTTCGCCGAATCCCTCGTCGAAGGAGAGCTGCTCGACGACGGGGACGACGGCGCGGATGGTGTCGAAGACCCGCCGGCTGGCCACCCCGTACACCACGCCGCGCGGCGGCAGCACCACCGCGCTCACGCCGACCAGCCGGCGGGCCTGATGCATGGGCATGGCCGACCGGGCGCCGAACACCCGGGCCTCGTAGCTGGCGCCGGCCACCACTCCGCGCCCACCCAAACCGCCGACCAGCACCGGCCGACCGCGCAGGGTCGGCCGGGTGAGCTGCTCGACGGAAGCGAAGAACGCGTCCATGTCCAGGTGCAGCACCCAACGCGACTCCACAGATTGATGCTAGGGCCCTCCGGACGCGCGCCCGGCTCGCTTGGCCGCCGAAAGCCGCGTCCGACCATATGGTGTTGTGCCCGCCTCACAGCGACAGTTGGTCACGCCGACACGCTGCGGTGGCGATTGTCGCTCGGAGGTGGCACAAAACGTGTCGCCTCGCGGAGAGACGAAAGTGGCGGATGTGACGGCTCAGGCCTTGGCGATGCTCACCCGCACGCCGTCGCCGATGTCCGCGCCGTCGGCCGGGTCGCCGAATTCGAAGCTGGTGGCCAGGATTTCGCCGGCAATGAGGTCGCGGTGCGCCCGCGCCCAGTCGGCGCGCTCGGCGGGCACCGACATCACCACGCTGATGCGATCGGAGACGTCCAGCCCGCTCGACTTGCGCAGCTCCTGCAGTTCGCGGATGCGGTCCTTGGCCCAGCCCTCGGCTTCGAGTTCTGGTGTGACGGTGCCGTCCAGCACCACCAGGCCCGCGCCGTCGGGCAGGGCCGCGGTGAATTCCGGGTCGGCGGCCACCAGCCGCGAGCTGTACTCACCGGGCTGCAGCACCGCGGGCCCGGCGGTCAGGGTGCCGTCGTCGTTGACGACGCCCTCCCCCGCCTTGACCGCCTTGATCGCCGCCTGGACGTCCTTGCCCAGCCGCGGCCCGGCCACCCGCGCGTTGACGGTGAGCTCGAAGCAGCCGTAGGTGTCGATCGCGTCGGTCAGCTCGACGCTCTTGACGTTGAGCTCGTCGGCGATCAGGTCGACGAACGGCTCCAAGAGGTGCGGGTTCTCCACGGCCACAGTGAGTTTCGGCAACGGCAACCGCACCCGCAGCTTCTTGGCCTTGCGCAAGGAGGACGCGGCCGAGCACACCTCGCGAACCTGATCCATCGCGGCGACCAGGTCGGGGTCGGCGGGCACGTCACCGGGTGCCGGCCAATCGGTCAGGTGCACCGAGCGCTGAGAAGTCAGGCCGCGCCAGACGACCTCGGTCACCGACGGAAGCAGCGGCGCGGCCAGCCGTGCGGTCACCTCCAGCACGGTGTGCAGGGTGTCGATGGCGTCGACGTCCTCGGCCCAGAACCGCGAACGCGACCGCCGCACATACCAGTTCGTCAACGCCTCGGTGAACAGGCGCAGCTGCTCGCAGGCCCGCGAGATGTCACAGCTGTCCATCTCGCGGGTCAGGTCGTCGCGCAGTTGGGCGAGCTTGGCCAGGATGTAGCGATCCAGCACCTGAGCCGAATCGGTGCGCCAGGTACCGACTTTCGGCGCGTAGAGGGCCAGGAAGCTGTAGGCGTTCCAGAACGGCAGCAGCACCTGGCGCACGCCCTCGCGGATGCCCTGCTCGGTGACGATGAGGTTGCCGCCGCGCAGGATCGGCGAGGCCATCAGGAACCACCGCATGGCGTCGGAGCCGTCGCGGTCGAACACCTCGGACACGTCGGGATAGTTGCGCAGCGACTTGCTCATCTTCTGGCCGTCGGAGCCCAGCACGATGCCATGGGCCACACAGGTTTTGAAGGAGGGCCGGTCGAACAGCGCGGTGGCGAGCACGTGCAGCGTGTAGAACCAGCCGCGGGTCTGGCCGATGTACTCGACGATGAAGTCGCCCGGGTAGTGTGCGACGACCTGCTTGCCAGGGTCGGCGCAATCGACACCGTCGAACCATTCCTTATTCTCGAACGGGTAGTGCACCTGGGCATAGGGCATCGAGCCGGAGTCGAACCACACGTCGAGCACGTCCGGGATGCGCCGCATCACCGAACGCCCGGTCGGGTCGTCGGGATTGGGCCGGGTCAGCTCGTCGATGAAGGGACGGTGCAGGTTGGTCGGCCTCACCCCGAAATCGCGCTCGAGCTCGTCGAGGCTGCCGTACACGTCGATGCGCGGGTAGTCCGCATCGTCGGACTTCCACACCGGAATCGGGGTGCCCCAGTAGCGGTTTCGCGAGATCGACCAATCGCGGGCCCCCTGCAACCACTTGCCGAACTGGCCGTCCTTGACGTGTTCGGGGTACCAGGTGATCTGCTGGTTGAGCTCCACCATGCGGTCCCGGAATTCGGTGACCGCGACGAACCACGACGAGACCGCCCGGTAGATCAGCGGATTGCGGCACCGCCAGCAGTGCGGGTAGGGGTGCTCGTAGGTTTCGTGGCGCACCAGCACCGCCCCGTTGGCCGCGGCGGGGCCGGTGCCGTTCTTCAGGTCGCGGATGATGTGCGGGTTGGCGTCAAAGACGTGCTGCCCCTGGTAATCCGGGACGCTGGCGTCGAATCGGCCCTTGGAGTCGACCGGCGTGACGGGCGCGATGCCAGCCGCCTCGCCGACCGCCATGTCGTCCTCGCCGTAGGCCGGCGCCATGTGCACGATGCCGGTGCCGTCCTCGGTGGTGACGAACTCGCCCGGCAGGACCCGAAATGCGTTGGGGGTGTCCACGAAATACGGGAACGGCGGCAGGTACCGGGTGCCGATCAGGTCCGCGCCCCGAAAGGTGCCCAGCACCTCGGGCTCGTCGCCCAGCTCGCGGGCGTAGGCGGCCAGCCGCGCCTCCGCCAGCACGAAACGACGCTCGCCCACCCGCACCTGCACGTAGGTCACGTCGGGGTTGACGGCGACGGCGAGGTTGGACGGCAGCGTCCAGGGCGTCGTCGTCCACACCAGCAGATGCGCGCCATCAAGCGAACCGCCCACCACCCGGAATCCGACGGTGAGAGCGGGGTCCTGGCGGCTCTGGTAGACGTCGTCGTCCATCCGCAATTCGTGGTTGGACAACGGGGTTTCGTCGCGCCAGCAATAGGGCAACACCCGGTAGCCCTCATACGCCAGGCCCTTGTCCCACAGCTGTTTGAACGCCCAGATCACCGACTCCATGTACGGCAGGTCCAGCGTCTTGTAGTCGTTGTCGAAATCGACCCAGCGCGCCTGGCGGGTGACGTAGGCCTGCCACTCGTCGGTGTAGCGCAGCACCGAGGCGCGGCAGGCGTCGTTGAATGCGGCGATGCCCATGTCGTCGATCTGGGACTTGTCGGTGATGCCCAACTGGCGCTCGACCTCGAGTTCGGCCGGCAGCCCGTGGGTGTCCCAGCCGAATCGGCGCTCGACCTTGTAGCCGCGCATGGTGCGGTAGCGCGGGACGATGTCCTTGACGTAGCCGGTGAGCAGGTGCCCGTAGTGCGGCAGGCCGTTGGCGAACGGCGGCCCGTCGTAGAACACGTACTCCGGCGAGCCGTCGCGGCGGGCGATGCTGGCGCGGAAGGTGTCGTCTCGGGCCCAGTAGTCCAGCACCTCGACCTCGAGGGCCGGGAAGTCGGGCGCCCCGCCCGCCGGCTTCGGGTATGTGTGCTCGGTCAAACGTCGTCTCCTGTGCCAGTCTCCAGGCCTGGGGACGACGACGCGCCGGCTGCGCGAGCGCCGCGGTACCACCCCGCTTGCCGCGCTCACGCGCGACCGCTCATTGAAGGCTGTGACGGGCCTACCCGTTCGGTTCTACTGAGCCGGAACGGCTGTTCTTCCGAAAGCTCCCCGGTGATGGCCGGATCGACGCCAATGAAACGATTCTACTGGCCCCGAACCTCGAGCACACCCACCCGCCACAGCGCCGCGTACACGTGGCGCAGCGGAATGCTGAGCAACCGGCAGGCCCCGTGGATCAGCGGGTCGCCGCCCGGGCCGAAGAGCGGGAAGTCGCTGCGGCGCGGCTCTTCCACGGGCTCGGGGACGTGGATTTCGGGGACGTCGCGTACCACCCTCAGGGTGCGGGCGGGCGCGACGGTGACGACGTCGTCGTAGAGAGCTGCGGTCATGATCGACTCCTAAAGGAGAATTCCAACGGGGACCAAAAAGGACTGACGTGTCCCGTCCCGGGTGGGTTCCGATCTCAGAACGCTTGGCGGATAAGCACTTAGCGTGTGCGACGCCTCAGCCGAGGAGGTCGCGCCGGAGAACGGATCGGGACGAAACAGGGTTCGGACTTCGATCCGGACTATCGCAAGAACTCATGTGTCCCTCACCTCCTCGCGGTCGCGACGCATGCGGGGTCGCATGCGATCTAGGCGCAGCAAAAGGAGCAGAATCCGACGACCGCCGGAGATCCGCACCCCTCTCGTCAGAGCTTCGGCACCACACGACGTGTCCTGGCCTGGAAAAACCAAACCGGAAGCCACCTGGGCTCAACCCTTAAGCCGGGAGGAGCTGTCCTGACCCGGGGCGTCTTTCGACGTTCGGGGTCAGTGGCCTGTATTCGTGTAGACGCCTCACCTAACGAGGTGCTTACCCGACCGATAATGCACGAGCGGTCTGACGCGGTCAAATCCCTGGACAGCGTGTCCGCGATTCGTTACCGACCGGACCGCGATCACTTCTCGACCAGGCCGTCGAGCCGGCCGATCGTGTCGATGAATTCCTCGACCATGTCCAGCACCACCGAGCGCGTCGGCCGGACCCGATCGAGCGAGCCCACCACCTGCCCGACGAAGTAAGTCGCCAGCTCACGCGCCCTGGCGCCGTCGTGGGCGGCGGCGGAATTGATCCGCAGCTGCGGCTCGGTGATCAGCGCGGTCTGCAACGGCATGCCCAGCGGGTCGGGGTTCTCCGGCCGGTCCCACTCCTCGGTCCAGGCGGTGCGCAGCATGCGCGCCGGCTTGCCGGTCATCGAGCGCGACCGCACCGTGTCCGAGGACGTGGCGGCCAGGAACTTCTCCTTGACCACGGGCACCGTCTCGGCTTCCTCGGTGGTCAGCCACACCGACCCGCACCACACGCCCTCGGCGCCCAGCGCCAGCGCCGCCGCGATCTGGCGGCCGCGGGCGATCCCCCCGGCGGCGAGCACCGGCACCGGGGCCACGGCGTCGACGACCTCCGGCACCAGCACCATCGTCGCCACCTCGCCGGTGTGGCCGCCCGCCTCGGTGCCCTGCGCGACGATCAGGTCGACGCCGGCGGCGGCGTGCCGCTGGGCGTGGCGGGTGGTGCCGGCCAGCGCGGCCACCAGCACGCCGGCGTCGTGGGCGCGTTCGACGAGGTCCGCCGGGGGTGGGCCGAGCGCGCTGGCGATCAGCCGGATGTCGTGGTCGAAGGCCACGTCGAGCAGCGGCTGGTAGCTCTTGGGCGAGATGTTCAAACCGCCCACGGACGGGCGGGCGTCCCCGGCGGGCGCCGTCACGCCGTAGCGGGCCAGCAGGTCGTCGACGAACGCGCGATGCTCCTCGGGCAGCAGGGTACGGGCCTGGTTGGTGTCGATCCCGCCCTGCTCGGCGCCGACGTATTTGGGCGGCAGCAGCAGGTCGACCCCGTAGGGCTTGCCGCCGGTCTGCTGCTCGATCCAGGTCAGCTCGCTGCGCAGTCGCGCCGGGCTGTGCGCGGTGGCGCCCAGGATGCCGAATCCGCCCGCGTTGGTCACCGCGGCCACCACGTCGCGGCAATGGCTGAAGGCGCAGATCGGGAATTCGACACCGAGCATCTCGGCGACCCTGGTTCTCATTGCCCGACGCTAAGAGTTCCCGCTTGATAAGTCAATCGCTTACGGCCCTGTGCAATTCGCGCCGCCGGCTCAACCCTTGGGCCCGGGCGGCCGGCCGTCCGGAGGCCAGCTCGATACGCCCTCCTCCAGCGGCACCTCGAGGCTCTGCAGGATGGAGGAGACCATGCGCCACGCGCCGATGACCGTAACCAGCTCGACGAGAACCGTTGTGTCGCCGTCGAATTCGCGCTCGCAGGCCGCCCAGCTCGCGGCGCTGACCGCGCCGTCGCGCACCACGTCGTCGGTCGCCGCCAGCACGGCCCGCTCGGCGGGCCCAAACCCGGCGTAGTTCCGCCAATCTCGCACGCCGAGCAGGTCGTCACCCGGGACGCCGAGCCGGGACGCGACGCGCCAATGCTGCGTCCACTCGTAGTCGCAGGCGGTCAGCCAGCCGATCCGCATGATCGCCAACTCGCGCAACCGCGCGTCGAGGGCGCCGTGCCAGAGCATGGTGGCGAGCAGGTCGTTGATGGCGCGCGCCAGCGGCGGATGGTTGAGCAGCACTTGGAAGATGCTCAGTTCGGCCATGTAGTTGGGGACGGCCGCTTCGTCGGCGGCGGCTTTGGCTTCGTCCAGTGGCAGTTTGGGCAGGCGCGCTGTTGTCATCGGATGAGCACTCCTCTCCGGCGGCGGGACCGTCGCGTTCTACGGGTCATGGTAGTCAGCGGGAGGCGCGGCGACGACGACTTCGGACGCGGCGGCGAAATACGCTGCAGCCCAAAATATTTCAGAGCAGACCGAGCAACCGCAGGTCGGTCACGTATTTGACGATCACCGCCGCGGTGATGTGCGGGATGTCGTTATCGGGGCCGATTTTGGCTTCCTGCACCGCGGCGCGGAACCGTTCGGTCGGTCCCAGGCAGCCGCGCGCCGGGTCCGCCGGCGGCACGTGTTGGGCGTTGCGCAACTGCAGCAGCTGCAGCACCGACTGGTGGCGCTGGCGTTCCGGCAGGGCGTGCAGCGCGGTCTCCATCCGGTGCAGCCACTCCCCGAAGTCGTCGACCCGCTCGATCGGATATCCGGCCTCGATGACCCAGTCGACGTACTCGTCGAGCCCGATGCCGTCGTCGTGCGGGTTCATCACGTGATAGGTCTCGAACCCTGCGGCCGAATCGCGGCCCACCTGGGCGCCCAGCGTGGTGATCGACTCGGCGACGAACTCGACCGGCAGGGCGTCGAAGTGCGCGCGTTGCCGGTTGCCGCGGGCGTCGAGCTGGTAGAACGAACGCGGCGCGACGCCGCTGGCCACGACGCTGAACAGCAACCGGGTGAACATGTCGGACAGGTTGAGCTGGCCCGCGTAGGTGGTGTCGGCCAGGATCATGTCGCAGCGGAACACGCCGACGGGCAGCGCGCACAGGTCGTGGGCCTCGCGCAGCAGCACCTCGCCGGCCCACTTGCTGTTGCCGTAGCCGTTGCCGTAGCTGCCGTCGATCGTGCGGATCGGGCCGGCGACGCGGACGTCGGCGTCCTCGGTGAACGCGGCCGGCTCGATCTGGTCGCCGACGTTGGCGGTCGAGACATACGTGTACGGCTTGAGTTTGGTGGTCAGCGCGAGCCGGATCAGCTCGGCGGTGCCGGCGACGTTGGGGGCGAACAGCTCGCTGTAGGGCAGCACGCCGTTGACCACCGCCGCGGAGTCCACGATGAGGTCGACGGTGTCGGCCAGCCGCTGCCAGGTCTGTTCGTCCAGGCCGAGATTGGCGCGGCCCTTGTCGCCGGCGATGACCTCGAGGTGGTCGGAAGCGAGCTCGTCGAAATACCGCCGCAAAGCGGGGTCCCCTGCAAAACCGGGAGGGTCGAAGGTCCTCTGCAGCCGGCGCCGCGCGTCCTCGTCGGAGGTGGCCCGCACCAGGCAGATCAGCTTGCCTTCGGCCAGTTCCAACCGTTCCAGCCATTGCAGCACCAGGTAGCGGCCCAAAAAGCCGGTGGCCCCGGTGAGCAGCACCGTGCGCACCTCGGCGCTCGGCCCCGGCAGCGACGGCGCGGCGGCCAGCGTCGAGGCGTCGATGAACTTGTCCAGCGTGAGGTCGCAGGCGTACACCTCGGTGGCGTCGCGGCCGTGCACCGACGCGAAGTCGCCCTGGTGGCCTTCCCCGGCATCGTGATCGCGGTTGAGCTGCTGGCTCAGGCTGCGCACCGACGGCGCCTCGAAGACGGCGCGCACGGGCACGTGGATGTCGAGCGCGTTGTAGATCGCGGCGACCAGGCGCATCGCCGACAGGGAATCCCCGCCCAGGTCGAAGAACGACTCCTGCACCCCGACCCGCTCGAGGCCCAGCACCTGGGCGTAGAGCCAGGCCAGGATCTCTTCGACCGCGGTGGCCGGGGCGAGGTAGTCGTCGCCGCCCTGGTAATCGGGGGCGGGCAGGGCGCGGACGTCGAGTTTGCCGCCGGACGTCAACGGCAGCGCGTCGAGCACCACCACCGCGGCCGGCACCATGTAGGCGGGCAGCCGTTCGACCAGCAGGGTGCGGAGTTCGGCCGGGTTGGCCGTCCCGGTGATGTAGCCGACCAGACGCTTGTCGCCCGGGCGGTCCTCGCGGGCGATCACCAGCGCCTGCTCCACACCGTCCAGCGCGGCCAGCGCGGATTGGATTTCGCCGAGTTCGATGCGATACCCGCGGATCTTGACCTGTTCGTCGGCGCGCCCGACGTAGCGCAGCTGCCCGTCGGGACCCCACGACGCCAGGTCGCCGGTGCGATACATGCGCGCGCCCTCCCCGGCGAAGGGGCACGCCACGAACCGGGACGCGGTCAGACCGGGCCGGCCCAGGTAACCGGTCGATACGCCGCCGCCGGCCACGTACAGCTCGCCGACCACGCCCGCGGGCACCGGCTGCAGGCATCCGTCGAGCACGAACAACGCGGCCCCGGATACCGGCGAACCGATCGGCGGCGCTTCGGGTCCCGGTGTCAGCGGCGCGCTGACGGCCGCGACGATCGTGATCTCGGTGGGGCCGTAGACGTTGACCATCACCCGCCCGGACGCCCACCGCTGCACGATTTCGGCCGGGCACGCTTCGCCCGCGACCGCCAGCACCGCGGACTCCAGGCCCCCGGTCGAAAGCATCGCCACCTCGGACGGTGTCTGGGTCAGCATGTCGACCCGTTCGGCAACGAGCAAGGCGTGCAGGTCTTTCGGGGAACGCACGACCTCGTCCGGTACGACGAGCACCCGCCCGCCGTGCAGCAGCGCGCCGAAGATCTCCCACACCGAGAAGTCGAACGCCAGGGAATGGCAGTTGCTCCACACCCGTCCCGGTGCCGCGGGCAGACCGGCGGCCTCCAGGGAGGCGAACAATTGGGTGGCGTTGTGGTGGGTGACCGCCACGCCCTTCGGAACTCCGGTGGTGCCCGAGGTGTAGATCGTGTACGCGATGTGGTGCGGCGCCGGCGCCGGCAACGCCGTGGTGGGCCGGTGCTGGATCGTCGGGTCATCGATATCGATGACGAGCACGTCGAAATCGTCGAGGCGCGACCGGTGTTCGGCGGTGGTGATCACCGCCGCCGGTGCGGCGTCGGCGAGCATGAAGTCGATTCGGGCGGCGGGCAGGCCTGGATCGATCGGGACATACGCGGCCCCGGTTTTGAGCACCGCCAGGATGGCGACGCCGGCCCGCGCCGAGCGCTCGGTGAGCAGCGCGACGCTCTGCCCCGGCCCGCAACCGTAGTCAATGAGCAAGTGCGCCAACCGGTTTGATGATTGGTCGAGTTCGCGGTATGTCCACGAGTCCGCCCCCTGGGTGACGGCCACCGCTTGCGGGGTGCGCGCGACGTGGTCGGCGAACACCTCGGGGATCGACACCGGCGGGCGCGACGGGCCGTCCAGCGCCGCGCGGTTGCCGATCGCGTCGAGGCGGGCGCGCTCGTCGACGCCGAGGATGTCGATCGACGACAGCCGCCGGGCGGGGTCGGCGGTCATCGCTTCCAGTACGCGATGCAGCCGGGTGATCAGCGCCTCGACGGTGGCGGTGTCGAACACGTCGGTGCGGAACTCCACGGCCCCGCCGATGCCGGCGGGCCGGCCGTCGGCGCTCCAGCGTTCGGCCAGCGACCACGCGAGATCCATGCGGGCGGTGCGGGTGTCGACCGGCAGCGGGGTGACGCGCACGTCGCCCAGGCTCAGCTCCGCGGAGTCGGTGTTCTGCCAGGCCAGCATGACCTGCACCAGCGGATGGTGCGCGAGGCTGCGGGCCGGGTTGAGCCGTTCGACGAGGACCTCGAACGGCACGTCCTGATGCTCGTAGGCGGCCAGGCTGCGCGCGCGGACGTGGGCGAGCACCTCGGCGATGGTGGGGTCACCGGTCAGGTCGACGCGCAGCACCAAGGTGTTGACGAAGAAGCCCACCACGTCGTCGAGGGCCGGGTCGCGCCGCCCGGCGATCGGAAAGCCCACCGCCACATCCGAACTCGCGCTGACCTTGGCCAACAGCACCGCCAGCGCGGCCTGCACCACCATGAAGCTCGTCGCGTTATGCGCGCCCGCCACCGCACGCACCCGCTGCTGCAACTCCGCCGGCCAGTCGACGGCCACGCTCGCGCCGCGGAAATCGGCCACCAACGGATACGGCCGGTCCGTGGGCAATTCGAGCCGCTCGGGCATTCCGGCCAGGGTGTGTTCCCAATACCGCACCTGCCCGGCGATCAGGCTGTGCGGATCCTGCAGTTCGCCGAATTGGGCGCGCTGCCAGAGCGTGTAGTCGACGTACTGCACCGGCAGCGGCGCCCAGGCCGGGGCGCACCCGGCCGAGCGGCTGACGTAGGCCTCCCCCAGGTCGCGCACCAGGGGGGTGAGCGACCACCCGTCGGCGGCGATGTGGTGCACCACGGCCACCAGCAGATGCTCGTCGTCGCTCACCCGCAAAAGCATTGCCCGCAGCGGGATTTCGGTGGCCAGGTCGAACCGGTGACCCACCAGGGTCTCAACGACGTTGCCCAGCCGGGTGGTCGACCACCCGCGCGCGTCGCTGATCTGCCAGCCGCAGTCGGCGTCGTCCACATCGACGACCAGCTGCCGCGGTATCCCCTCCCGCGCCGGGAACATCGTCCGCAGGCTCTCGTGGCGGGCCATCACGTCGGCCAGCGCCGCGCCGAACGCCTCGGCGTCCAGGCGCCCGTGCAGCTGCAACGCGATCGCCATGTTGTGCACCGGTGAGGGCCCGTGCAATTGGCCCATGAACCACAGCCGCGACTGGGCGAACGACAACGGCACCATCTCGGGCCGCTCGGCGGCCACCAGCGGCGCGCGCGCTCCGCCCTCGGTGCCCAGGCGCGCCGCCAGCCGGCGAATGGTGGGCGCTTCGAATAACGCTCGCACGCCGAGGTGGACGTCGAGGCCGGTGTTGACCTCAGCGACCAGGCGCATGGCCGACAGCGAGTCCCCGCCGAGATCGAAGAAGGAGTCGTCGATCCCGACGTTCTCGACGCCCAGGACGTGGGTGTAGATGTCGGCCAGGGCCCGCTCGACGGCGGTGGTCGGGGCGCGATAGTGATCGGAGCCGTGCGACCGGTGCGAGTAGTCGGGTGCGGGCAACGCGCGGGTGTCCAGTTTTCCGTTGGCCGTCAGCGGCATTGCGTCGACCGCGAGCACCGTGGCCGGGACCATGTAAGCCGGTAGATGCTCGGCCAGCCGGGCGCGGACCTCGACCGGATCGGCGGTCCCCGTGACGTAGCCGACGAGCCGTTTGTCGCCGGGCCGGTCCTCGCGGGCGACGACCGCGGCCTGTTCGATACCGTCCAATTCGGTGAGCGCGGACTGGATCTCGCCGAGCTCGATGCGGTAGCCGCGGATCTTGACCTGCTCGTCGGCGCGGCCGAGATAGTGCAGCTGCCCGCCCGGGCCCCACCGCACCAGGTCCCCGGTGCGGTACATACGCGCGCCGGCCGCCCCGAAGGGGCAGGCGACGAACCGCGACGCCGTCAGGCCGGCCCGCCCGACGTATCCGGCGGCGACGCCGGAACCGGCGACGTACAGCTCGCCCGTCACACCCTCGGGCACCGGCCGCAGCCACGCGTCGAGCACGAAAAATCCCAGATGCGCCAATGGCATTCCGATGGGGCTGGCGTTGGTGTCGATGTCGCTGTCGACGATCTCCCGGTAGGAGGCGTGCACCGTGGTCTCGGTGATGCCGTACATGTTGATCACGCGGGGGCGGTTGGGATGGTTGTCGAGCCACTTCGCGAGCCGTTGCGGGCTCAGCGCTTCGCCACCGAACACGAGGGTCTGGACGCCCAGCCGCGGGCCCGACCGCGCGCCGTCCAGGCTCTGCAGTGCCGAGAACGCCGACGGCGTTTGGCTCAGCACGCTGACGTTCTCGGCAATCAGCAAGGCGTGCAGGTCTTCCGGCGAGCGCACCACCTCGTCGGGCACGACCAGCAGGCGTCCGCCGCCCAGCAGGGCGCCGAAGATCTCCCACACCGAGAAGTCGAAGGCCAGCGAATGGCACTGGCTCCACACCCCCGCCGGCGCCGGCCGGTCGTGCAGCGAGGCGAGCAGCTGGGTGACGTTGTGGTGGGTCACCGCCACGCCCTTGGGGGTGCCGGTCGTGCCGGAGGTGTAGATGACGTAGGCGATGTTGTCGTCGGCGGGCCCCGGCAGGGCGGTGGCGGGCCGGGTGTGCACGGCGGGGTCGTCGGCGTCGATGACCGCTCCGTCGAACCCGTCGAGCCGGTCTCGCAGGTCCACGGTGGTGAGGGCGGCGATCGGTGCGGCGTCGGTCAGCATGAATGCGACCCGCGTGTCCGGCATCGCCGGGTCGATCGGCAGGTAAGCGGCCCCCGTCTTCAGCACCGCCACGATCGCGACGATCGCGGGCGCCGAGCGCTCCATCAGCACGGCGACGCACCGTCCCGGCCGCGCTCCCCGCTCAACGAGCAAGTGCGCCAACCGGTTTGTGGACTCGCCGAATTCGCGGTAGGTCATCGAGCGGTCCCGGTCGCGCAGCGCCACCGCGTGCGGGTGCCGCGCGACGTGGTCGGCGAACAGCGCCGGGATCGACACCGGCGGGCGCGACGGGCCGTCCAGCACCGCGCGGTTGCCGATCGCGTCGAGCCGGGCGTGCTCGTCGGGGCCGAGGATGTCGATCGACGACAGCCGCCGGGCGGGGTCGGCGGTCATGGCCTCCAGCACCCGCTGCAATCGTTCGATCAGACTTTGGATGGTGGCGGTGTCGAACACGTCGGTGCGGAACTCCACGGCCCCGCCGATGCCCCCAGGCCGGCCGTCGGGGCCCCAGCGTTCGGCCAGCGACCACGCGAGATCCATGCGGGCGGTGCGGGTGTCGACCGGCAGCGGGGTGACGCGCACGTCGCCGAGGCTCAGGTCGGTGGGTTCGTCGTTCTGCCAGGCCAGCATGACCTGCACCAGCGGATGGTGCGCGAGGCTGCGGGCCGGGTTGAGCCGTTCGACGAGGACCTCGAACGGCACATCCTGGTGCTCGTAGGCGGCCAGGCTGCGTTGGCGCACCCGGGCCAGTAGCTCGGCAATCGTGGGGTCGCCGCCGAGATCGACGCGCAGCACCAAGGTGTTGACGAAGAAGCCCACCACGTCGTCGAGGGCCGGGTCGCGCCGCCCCGCGATCGGAAAGCCCACCGCCACATCCGAACTCGCGCTGATCTTGGCCAACAGCACCGCCAGCGCGGCCTGCACCACCATGAAGGCCGTCGCGTTATGCGCGCCCGCCACCGCACGCACCCGCTGCTGCAACTCCGCCGGCCAATCGACGGCCACACTGGCCCCGCGGAAATCGGCCACCAACGGATACGCACGATCGGTGGGCAGTTCCACCCGTTCCGGCAGGCCGGCCAGCGCCTCCTCCCAGTACGCGAGCTGCGCGGCGATCGGGCTGCCCGGGTCTTCCAGGTCACCGAACTGGGCGCGCTGCCAGAGCGTGTAGTCGACGTAGTGCACCGGCAGCGGCGCCCAGCCCGGCGTATCCCCGACCGACCGACTGGCATAGGCGAGCGCCAGGTCCCGCACCAGCGGAGTCAGCGACCACCCGTCGGCCGCGATGTGGTGCACCACGGCCACCAGCACGTGTTCCTCGTCGCCGAGGCGGAAAAGGCATACCCGCAAGGGGATTTCGGTCGCCAGGTCGAAGGTGTGCCGGGCCGCGTCGCGGACGGCGCCCTCCAGCCGGGCCGGTGACCAGCCGGTGGCGTCGATGGTCAGCCATGTGACGTCGGCCCGATCGGGCGGCAGCACCACCTGGTGCGGTATGCCCTCGGTGGCGGCGAACACCGTCCGCAAACTCTCGTGCCGCGCCACCACGTCGGCGAACGCGGCACCCAGCGCACCGGCGTCCAGGCGTCCGGCGAGGCGCAGTGCCGCGGCCATGTTGTACACCGGTGACGGGCCGTGCAGCTGATCGATGAACCACAGCCGCGACTGAGCGAACGACAACGGCACCACCGCCGGCCGCTCGCGCGGCTCCACGCCGGCCAGGCGCCCCCCGTTCGCGCTGACGCGCGCCGCCAGCTCGCCGATTGTGGGCGCTTCGAACAGCGTTCGCACGCCGAGGTGCGCGTCGAGACCGGAGTTGATCGCGGCGATCACCCGCATGGCCGACAGCGAATCCCCGCCCAGGTCGAAGAAGGAGTCGTCCGCGCCGACGCGCTCGAGCCCGAGCACCTGGGCGTAGATGCCTGCCAAGATCTCCTCGGTGGGCGTGGCCGGCCCCCGATACCGGCCGCCGGTGTATTCGGGCGCCGGCAGGGCCCCGGTGTCGAGTTTGCCGTTCGGTGTCAGGGGCAATGCCTCGATCGCCACCACCGCGGCCGGCACCAGGTAGGCCGGCAGCCGGTCGGCCAGCCTGGCGCGGAGCTCGGCCGGGTCGGCGGTGCCGGTGATGTAGCCGACGAGCCGCTTGTCGCCGGGCGTGTCCTCGCGGGCGATCACCGCGGCCTGCCCGACGCCGTCCAATTCGGCGAGCGCGGTGTGGATTTCGCCCAGTTCGATGCGGTGGCCGCGGATCTTGACCTGGTGGTCGGCGCGGCCGACGTAGTGCAACCGGCCGTCCGGCGCCCACCGCACCAGGTCACCGGTGCGGTACATGCGCGCACCGGCCGATCCGAAGGGGCAGGCGACGAACCGTGACGCCGTCAAACCGGGACGGCGCGGATACCCGACGGCGACCCCGTGCCCCGCCACGTACAGCTCACCGACCGCACCGGCGGGCACCGGCCGCAGCCAGTCGTCCAGCACGAACAGCGCCGCCCCGGACACCGGCGACCCCAGGGGCGGCGCTCCGGCGCCCGCGGTCAGCGGCGCACTGAGCGTCGCGTCCACGGTGGTTTCCGTCGGGCCGTAGGCGTTGATCATCACGCGGCCCGGCGCCCATTGGTCCGCGAGCGCGGCCGGGCAGGGCTCGCCGCCGATGATCAACGCCGAGTGCAGCTTTCGCGGTGACAGGGCGGTCAGCGCCGACGGGGTGTGGCTCAGCACGCTCACCCGCTCGGCGGCCAGCAGGGCGTGCAGCTCGTCCGGTGAGCGCGTCACCGACTCGGGCACCACCACCAGCCGGCCGCCGCCGGCCAGCGCCCCCCAGATCTCCTGCACCGAGACGTCGAAACCGTACGAGTGGCATTGTGACCACACCCCCGCCTCGGGCAGCGGCGCGTGCAGCGATTCCAGCAGCTGGGTGACGTTGCGGTGGGTCACCGCAACACCTTTGGGGACACCGGTGGTCCCCGAGGTGTAGGTGACGTAGGCGATGTTCTCCGGTGCGGGCGTCGGCAACGGCCCGGCGGGCCCGGTGTAGGCTTCGCCGGCGTCGAGGACCGGGAGGTCGAATCCGTCCAGCCGGGCCCGCAGCCCGGCGGCGGCGACCGCGGCGACCGGGGCGGCGTCGCCGAGCATGAACTCGAGGCGCGCCGCGGGCAGGGCCGGATCGATCGGCAGGTAGGCGGCCCCCGCCTTGAGCGTCGCGAGGATCGCCACGATCGCCTCCGCCGAACGCGGGAACAGCAGCGCCACGCACTCCCCGGGCCCCGCGCCACGCTCGATCAGCCTGTGCGCCAATCGGTTCGATGCCTCGTCGAGTTCGCGGTAGGTCATCGAACGGCCCTCGAAAGTGACCGCTCTCGCCTCGGGGACGCGGGAGACCTGCGCGGCGAACACCGCCGGGAGCGATAGGGCGGCGCTCGACTCGGCGGCCAGCACCGCTTGGTTGCCCCACAGTTGCAGCCGGGCGCGCTCCGGCGCGTCGAGCACATCCAGCGATCGCAACGGCCGGGCGGGATCGGCGGGCATGGCCGTCAGGAGCCGGCGCAGGCGGTCGGTCAGGGCGTCGACGGCGGCGGGTTCGAAGACGCCGATGTCGAATTCGATGCGCAGGCGCAGCTCGTCGCCCGGCACGGCTTGCAGCGACAGCGGGTAGTGGTTGTAGTCGTGGCTGGTGAATTCGGTGGCGGTGAGGTCGTCGGCCGCCGCTAGCGCGGCGGCGTCGATCGGATAGTTCTCGTACACCAGCAACGTGTCGAACAGTTGGTCGTGTCCGGTGACGCGGTGGATTTCGCTCAGCGCCAGGTGCTGGTGCTCGACGGTGTCGTTGTGGGCGCGTTGCAGCCGGTCCAGAAATTCGGCGACGGTCGTCGTCGCGGCGGCCTGGGCGCGCACCGGCACGGTGTTGATCAGCAGGCCCACCATGGATTCGGCGCCGGGCAATTCCGCCGGCCGGCCGGACACCGCGGTGCCGAAGGCGACGTCATGCCGGCCGGTCAGCGACATCAGCAGTTGCGCCCAGGCGGCCTGCAGCACGGTGTTGAGGGTGGTGCGGCAGGAGCGGGCGAGTTCGCCGAGCGCACCGGTGGTTTCGGCGGAGAGCTGGACCGTGGCGACTCCCCGCGGCCCGAGGTCCGGCCGCCCCGCTTCGGCCACCAGGGTGGGCGTGTCGAAACCGTCGAGCGCGTCGCGCCACACGGCGCGGGCGCCCGCGGCGTCCCGGCCCCCCAGCCAGCTGACGAAGCGGCGGTAGGGCGGCGCAGCCGGTAGCCGCGACCCGTAGTAGCAGGAGAAGATCTCCTGCAGCAGGATCGGGAGTGACCAGCCGTCCATCACGATGTGGTGGACGGTGAGCACGAACCGGAATTCCTTGTTCGCGGTGCGAATCAGCATGGCCCGCAGGGGCGGTTGGTCGTCGAGGTCTCGCACCGCGGCGCGTTCTGCGGCGGACATCCGCCGGACCTGGTCGTCGATGTCGTCGACGTCGCCGTCGAGTTCGACGTGGCGGTAGGCGATTTCGGGGGCCGCCGGGATGATCTGCACCGGGTCGCCGAAGCCGGACCAGAATCGGGCGGCGAGGTTGGGGTGGCGGGCGACGACGTTTTGCACGGCGTGGTGGAGCCGCTGGGGGTCGAGGCCGCCGCGCAGCGTGATGGTCAGCTGCACCGCGTACACGTCGCCGTCGGGTTGCGTCGTCGAATGAAAGAGCAGCCCCTGCTGTAGCGGGGTCAGCGGCAGGATATCGGCGACGTCGTATCGCCGCTCGAGGTCGTCGATCTGCTGCTGGTCCAGGCGGGCCGGTGCGATGTCCGATGGGGTCAGCCCGCCGCCGCCGCGGCGCACGTGGGCGCAGATGCCGGCCAGGGCCTCAAACCACAACCGGCTCAACCGGTTTACCTGTTCGTGGGTGAGTGCCGAGGACGCCCACGTCCAGCCGGCGTGCAGGTGCGGGCCGTCCTCGGTGTCCATGGTGCCGGCGTTGAGTTCCACCGTGTGCGGCAACGGTAGGGCCACCGCCGCGGCCGCGGCGCCCAGCGCGTGGCTGTTTGGGCTGAGTTGCCATAGCTCGTCGGACGATTCGGCGGGCGCTCCCCCGAGGCGGCCCAGGTAGTTGAAGCCGATGGCCGGGTCCGGACCGCCCAGGCCCACTTCGGGATTCAGGTAGCGCAACAGTCCGTAGGTCAGGCCGTCGGGCAGCCCGCGCAACTGCTCCTTGGCGTCCTTGATCACCGCCCCCAGCGCGGACTCACCCGCGACCACGCGAGCCCAGTCCAGCCCGTGGACGTCGAGGGCCACCGGGTACTTGGCGGTGAACCACCCGACGGTGCGGGACAGGTGCACGTGCGGGCCCAGTTCCTCGTTGCGCCCGTGGCCCTCGACGTCGATGCCGATCGGCGTCGCCGTCCCCAGGAATTCGGTGAACGCCAGCCCGAACGCGATCAGCAGGATGTCTTGCACCCCGGCGTGAAACGCGGCGGGCACCTCGCCCAGCAGCTGGCGGGTCGTCTCGGCGTCCAGCGCCGCGGACAACTGCCCGGCCGTCTCATAGGTGTCCCACGGCTGGACGGGCGGCAACGCCGGCGGCGTCTCGGTGATTCGCCGCCACACCTCCGCCAGCTCGGTCACCGCCGGATCCTTGGCGTGCTGAGCCAGCAGCGACGACCAGCGGGCGAACGAGGTGCCGGGGGCGGGAAGCTCGATCGGTTGGCCGCGGTGACGTTGGGCCCAGGCGATGTTGAGGTCCTCGATCAGGGTCCGCCAGGACACACCGTCGACGGCCAGGTGGTGGACGATCAATGCCAATTGATTTGTCGCGCTTGCCCATACCGCGCACACCAGCACGCCAGCGCCGGGGTTCAGCCGCGCGCGGGCCCGCATCAGCGCCTCCTCCGAGAGCGCGTCGACGGTGCGCAGGCAGGCCCGGGCGTCCACCGAGCCCGCCTCGGGAACGTGTATGTCCCAGCCGCCGGCCCCGTCGTCGTCGACGCAGAGCCGCAGCGTGGGATGGCGGTCCAGCAGCGCCTGCAGCACGACCGCCACGTCGGCCTGGCCCACCCCGGCGGGCGCCGCCAGCACCATGGTCTGGTTGAACTCGTCGATCGGGCCGTCCATGTCGCGCAGCCACCGCATGATCGGGGTGGCCACCACCGGCCCGATCCCCTCGTCGACCACGTCGTCCTCGCCGGTGGCCAGGGTGACGACCCGCGCCAGCCGGGCCACCGACTGCTCGACGAAAACATCGCGGGGCCGGCACATTACGCCGGCCGCGCGTGCCCGGGACACCACCTGCATCGACAGGATGCTGTCGCCGCCCAAGTCGAAGAACGAGTCGTCGACCCCGACCCGTTCGACGCCCAGCACCTGGGCGTAGATGCCGGCCAGGATCTCCTCGATGGCGTTTTCCGGGGCGCGATATCCGTTGCCGCCCTGGTAGTCCGGTGCCGGCAGGGCGCGGGTGTCGAGCTTGCCGTTGGCCGTCAACGGCAATGCGTCCAGCACCACCACCGCCGACGGCACCATGTAGGACGGCAGCCGCTCGGCGAGCCGCGCCCGGATCTCGGACGGGTCGGCCGTCCCGGTCACGTAGCCCACCAGCCGCGCGGCGCGGCGGTCGTTCCGGGCGATCACCGCGGCCCGCTCGACGCCGTCCAATTCGGTGAGGGCGGAGCGGATTTCGCCCAGTTCGATGCGGTGGCCGCGGATCTTGACCTGTTCGTCCGCGCGACCGAGGTACTCCAGTTGACCGTCACCGGAACTGGAAATGCCCCAGCGCACCACGTCCCCGGTGCGATACATCCGCGTGCCGCTGCCGCCGAACGGGCACGCCACGAACCGCGAGGCCGTCAGCGCGGCCCGGCCCAGGTAGCCCGCGGCGACGCCGCGTCCGGCGATGTACAGCTCGCCGGCCACGCCGGGTGGCACCGCGCGCAACCATCGGTCCAGCACGAACAGAGCGGCCCCGGGCACCGGCGAACCGATGGGCACCCGGGCGGACCCCGCCGTCAGCGGCGCCGTCATGGCCGCGTACATCGTCGTCTCGGTGGGGCCGTATTGGTTGACCATCACCCGGCCCGGCGCCCAGCGGTCCATGACCTCGACCGGACACGGTTCGCCACCAACGATCAGCGCCACCGAGTCCAGGCCGTGCCGCGAGAGCGCCGCCACCGCCGACGGGGTCTGGCTCAGCACGGTGACGCGTTCGGCAATCAGCAAGGCGTGCAGGTCTTCCGGCGAGCGGACGATGTCGTCGGGGACGACGACGAGGCGTCCCCCGCGCAGCAGCGCGCCGAAGATCTCCCACACCGAGAAGTCGAAGGCCGGCGAGTGGCAATGGCTCCACACCCGCCCGAGGTTCAGTTTGTCATCCACCGACCGCAACAGCTGGGTGACGTTGTGGTGCGTGACCGCCACACCCTTGGGCACGCCCGTGGTCCCGGAGGTGTAGATGACGTACGCAATGTCGTCGGGCGACGGGTCCGGCAGCCCGGTGGCGGGCTGGGTGGCCAGGGCGGGGTCGTCGACGTCGATGATGCGCCCGGCGAATGCGCCCAACCGTGGCCGCACCTCGGCGGTGGTCACCGCCGCGATCGGTTCGGCGTCGGTGAGCATGAACTCGATGCGGGCGGTCGGCAGCGCCGGGTCGATCGGCACGTACGCGGCCCCGGTCTTGAGGACCGCCAGGATCGCCACGATCGCTTCGGCCGACCGCGGCATCGCCACCGCGACCCGCTGGCCCGGCGCGGCGCCGCAACCAATCAGATTGTGCGCCAACCGGTTTGTGATTTCGTACAGTGCACGGTAGGTCCACGCCCGCTCGCCGCAGGTGATCGCGACCGCCTCGGGGTTCCGTGCCACCTGCGCGGCGAACGAGGCCGGGATGGACGCGCGTGCGGTCGCGGGCCGGGTCAGCACGGCGCGGTTGCCGACGGCGTCGAGGTGGGCGCGCTCGGATTCATCGAGGACGTCGATCGCGGACAGCGGCCGGGTGGGGTCGGCGGTCATGGCGGCCAGCACGCGTTGCAGGCGCGTGACGAGTGTCTCGATGCTGGCCGCATCGAAGACGTCGGTGCGGAACTCCACCGTCCCGGCGATGCCGGCGGGCTCCCCGTCCTCGTCCCACCGTTCGGCCAGCGACCACACCAGATCCATGCGGGCGACCTGGGTTTCGAGCGGCAGCGGCGTCACCCGCACGTCGCCGAGGCTCATGTCGACGGGGTCGTTGTTCTGCCAGGCCAGCATGACCTGGACCAGCGGATGATGCGCCATGTCGCGGGTCGGGTTGAGCCGTTCCACCAGCACCTCGAACGGCACATCCTGGTGTTCGTAGGCCGCCAGGCTGCGCCGGCGCACCCTGCCCAGCAGTTCAGCGGCGGTGGGGTCGCCACTCAGGTCGACCCGCAACACCAGGGTGTTGACGAAGAAGCCGACCACCTCATCCAGGGCGGGGTCGCTCCGCCCGGCGATCGGGAACCCCACGGCCACATCGGGACTCGCGCTCAACGCGGACAGCAGCACCGCCAGGGCCGTCTGGACGACCATGAAGCTCGTTGCGTTGTGTGCCCGCGCCAGCTCGGCGATCCGGTGCTGCAGGGCGGCCGGCCACTGCACGTCCACGCTGGACCCGCGATGGTCGGCGACCAGCGGGTAGGGCCGATCCGTGGGCAGCTCAACGTGTTCCGGCAGCCCGGCCAGGGCCCGCTCCCAATAGTCCAGTTGCGCCACGATGGGGCTGTCGGGGTCGTCGAGGTCACCGAATCGGCCCCGTTGCCACAGGGTGTAGTCGACATATTGCACCGGCAGCGGCGCCCAATCCGGCGCGCGCCCAAGGCGGCGGGCGGCGTAGGCCTCCCCGAGATCGCGCACCAGCGGGGTCACCGACCATCCGTCGGCGGCGATGTGGTGGACGACCGCCACCAACACGTGTTCGTCCTCGCCGGTGTGGAAAAGCCATGCCCGCAATGGGATTTCGGTGGCGAGGTCGAAGGTGTAGCGCGCCGCGTCCTGGGTGGCCTCCGCCAGCCAGGACGCCGGCCATCGCGTCGCGTCGACGACCTGCCAGTTGACGTCGGCCCGTTCGGCGGGCAGCACGACCTGTTGGGGGGCGCCCTCGGGGGCGAGGAAGATCGTCCGCAGGCTTTCGTGGCGGGCGACCACGTCGTCCAGGGCGGCCCCCATCGCGTCGGCATCGAGGCGGCCGGACAGGCGCAGGGCGACCGCCATGTTGTAGACCGGCGAGGGCCCCTGCAGCTGATCGATGAACCACAGCCGGGTCTGGGCGAACGACAACGGCAGCAGCGCCGGGCGCTCGCCGGCCACCAATCGTCCGGCGCGGCCGGCGCCGGCCTCGACCCGGAGCGCCAGCTGCGCGACCGTGGGGGCCTCGAACACGGATCGGACGGTCAGCGCGGCGTCCAGGTCGGCGTTGATCGCGGTGATCAAACGCATCGCCGAGAGGGAGTCGCCGCCGAGGTCGAAGAAGGAATCGTCGACGCCGACCCGTTCGACGCCGAGCACCCGGGCGTAGACGCCGGCCAGGGTTTCCTCGACCGCGTTATTCGGGGCCCGGTACCGGCCGGCGTCCCGGTAGTCCGGGGCGGGCAGGGCGGCGGTGTCGAGCTTGCCGTTGACCGTCAACGGCATCGCGTCGAGCACCACCACCGCCGCCGGCACCATGTAGGTGGGGAGCCGCTGACCCAACCAGGCCCGAATGTCGGCGGAGTCAGCGGCTCCGGTCACATAGCCGACGAGACGCCTCTCGCCGGCACGATCTTCGCGGGCGAGCACCGCGGCTTGCTCGATACCCTCCAATTCGGCTAGGGCGGCGCGGATTTCGCCCAACTCGATGCGATACCCGCGGATCTTGACCTGCTCGTCGGCGCGGCCGACATAGTGCAGCTGTCCGTCGCGGTCCCATCGGGCGAGGTCGCCGGTGCGATACATCCGTGCGCCGGCGCCGCCGAACGGGCACGCCACAAAACGCGACGCCGTCAGCCCCGCCCGCCCCAGATAGCCGGCGCCCACCCCGGTGCCGGCCACGTACAACTCCCCCACCACCCCGGCGGGCACCGGGCGCAGGCACCCGTCCAGCACGAAGAGCGCGGCTCCGGCCACCGGCGACCCGATTGCCGGTGGCCCGGACCGCGCGCGCCCCGCTGTCAGAGGTGGGCTGTGCGACACCCACATGGTGGTCTCCGTCGGGCCGTACACATTGACCATCACCCGGCCGGGCGCCCACCGATCCACCAGCTCACCCGGACACGGTTCGGCGCCCACCACCACCGTGACCGTCTCCAAGCCCTGCGGCGACAGCATCCCCAGCGCCGACGGCGTCTGGGTCAACACGGTGACGCGCTCGCCAATGAGTGTGGCGCGCAACTCTTTCGGCGACCGGGCCGCCGAATCGGGCACCACCACCAGCCGCCCGCCGTGCAGCAGCGCACCCCAGATCTCCCACACCGAGAAATCGAATGCCAGCGAATGGCACTGGCTCCACACCTGATCGGGCCCCAGTTCCACCCCGGCGTCCAGCACACCGAACAGTTGCGTCACGTTGGCGTGCGTGACCGCCACCCCTTTGGGCGTACCCGTGGTGCCCGACGTGTAGATGACGTGCGCGACGTCGTCGGCCGCCGGCCCCGCCGCCACCGGCGTCGCCGGATGTGCCGCGAGGGCCGGGTCGTCGACCTCGACGACCGCCCCGCCGAATTCTCCTAACCGCGAACGCAACTCGGCGGTGGTCACCACGGCCTGCATGCCGGCGTCGGCGACCATGAAGCCGATCCGCGCCGCAGGCACCGCCGGGTCCATCGGCACGTAGGCCGCCCCCGTTTTCAGGACCCCCAGAATCGCGATCACGGCCTCGGCCGAGCGCTCGAGCAGCAGGCCCACGCGCTGGCCGCGGCCCACACCGCGGCCAACAAGCAGGTGCGCCAGCCGATTCGCGTCCGACTCCACTTGCTCGTAGGTCCACGATCGTCCCCCGCAGCTGATCGCCACCGCGTGTGGCGCGCGCTGCACGCACGCACCGAACAGGGCCGGGACCGACGCCCACGCGCTCGGCCGGCTTAACGCCGAACGATTGGCCCACGCGTCAAGGCGGGCGTGCTCGTCGTCGTCGAGTACGTCGATCGACGAGAGCCTGCGACCGGGGTCTGCGGCCATGGCGACCAAAACCCGCCGCAACCGTTCGGTCAGCACACGGATGGTGTCCGCGTCGAACAGGTCGGTGCGGAACTCGACGGTGCCGCCGATTCCCGCGGGCCGGCCGTCGCCGCTCCAGCGTTCGAACAGGGAGAACGTCAAATCGGTACGCGCGGTGCGGGTCTGCACCGGAACCGCGGTGATCTGCAGTTCACCCAGGCTCAGCTCGGTCGGATCGTTACCCTGCCAGGCCAACATCACCTGCGTCAGCGGATGATGCGCCAGCGAACGGTTGGGGTTGAGTCGCTCCACCAGGAACTCGAACGGCACGTCCTGGTTTTCGTAGGCCTCCAGGCTGCTCCGGCGGACCCGGGCCAACACGTCGGTAACGCTGGGGTCGCCGGCCAGATCGATCCGCAGCACCAACGTGTTGACGAAGAAGCCCACCAGTTCGTCCAGGGCGGGATCGCGCCGGCCGGCGATCGGAAAGCCCACGGCCACATCGGAAGTCGCGGCGATCTTGCCGAGCAGCACCGCCAGGGCGGCCTGCACCACCATGAAACCGGTGGCGTTGTGCGCCCGCGCTACCGCGCGGATGTGTTGCTGCAACTCGGCCGGCCAGTCGATGTCCACGTCGTCGCCGCGGTAGTCGGCCACCGCCGGGTACGGTCGATCCGTCGGCAGCAAGACCCGTTCGGGCAGGCCCGCCAGCGTCCGCTCCCAATACGCGAGCTGCTCGACGATCGGGCTCTCCGGGTCGTCGAGGTCTCCGAATTGGGCTCGCTGCCACAGGGTGTAATCCACGTACTGCACCACCAGCGGAGACCATTGTGGGGCCCGTCCGGCGCAGCGGTCGGCATAGGCGACCCCAAGGTCATGCACCAGAGGATTCAGCGACCAACCATCCGCAGCAATATGATGGACCACCGCCACCAGCACATGCTCGTCGCCGGAAGCTCGGAAAAGCTTGGCCTGCAAGGGTATTTCGGCTGACAGATCAAATGCATAACCGGCTGCGGCATCAATGCCCTCCTTTATCCGTGCCGGCGACCAGCCGGCGGCATCTATTACTTCCCACCCGATGTCGACCCCCTCGGCGGGTATCACCACCTGTTGTGGCGTCCCGTCGGACACGGCGAACACCGTGCGCAAACTCTCGTGGCGGCCCACCACGTCGACGAGCGCGGCCCGCAGCGCCTCCACCTGCAGCGGCCCGCGCACCCGCAACGCTGCCGCCATGTTGTACATCGGCGAGGGCCCCTGCAGCTGATCGATGAACCACAGCCGGGACTGCGCGAACGACAACGGCACCACCGCCGGCCGCTCGGCCGCCACCACCCGCGAGAGCCGCTCCGCACCCTGGTCGAGGCGCGCAGCCAATTGGGCCACCGTGGGCGCCTCGAACAACGCGCGCACCGAAACCCCGGCATTAAGAGCGGCATTCACGGCCGCGATCAGGCGCATCGCCGACAGTGAGTCCCCGCCGAGGTCGAAGAAGGAGTCGTCCACGCCGACCCGCTCCACGCCCAGCACCTGGGCGTAGATGCCGGCCAGGATCTCCTCGACGGCGCTCGCCGGCGCCCGGTAGCGGTCGACGTCTTGATATTCCGGCGCCGGCAGGGCGCGGGTGTCGAGCTTGCCATTGACCGTCAACGGCAGCGCGTCCAGTACCACCACCGCCGACGGCACCATGTAGGTGGGGAGCCGCCGACCCAACCGGGCCCGAATCTCGGAAGGGTCGGCGGCTCCGGTCACATAGCCGACGAGACGCTTCTCGCCGGCACGATCCTCACGAACGAGCACCGCCGCCTGCTCGACGCCCTCGACGTCGCCCAGCGCGGCACGGACCTCGCCCAACTCGATGCGGTAGCCGCGGATCTTGACCTGTTCGTCGGCGCGGCCCATGTACTGCAGCTGCCCGTCGGCGCTCCACCGGACGATGTCACCGGTGCGATACATCCGCGCGCCGGGGGCCCCATACGGGCAGGCCACGAACCGGGCGGCCGACAGCCCCGAGCGGCCCACGTAGCCGGTGGCCAATCCCCCACCGGCGACGTACAACTCGCCCACCACCCCGACCGGCACCGGGCGCAGCCACCCGTCGAGCACGAAGAAGGCGAGGTTGCCCAGCGGCACCCCGATCGGGCTGACGTTGTTGTCCACGTCGCCGCCGAGGATCTCGCGAAACGACGCGTGCACCGTGGTCTCGGTGATGCCGTACATATTGATCATGCGCGGCAGGCCGGGGTGGTGATGCAGCCACGTCGACAACCGCCGTGGCTCCAACGCCTCCCCGCCGAACACCACCGTCTGCAACTTCAGCTGCTCACCCAGCTCCGGGGCCAACGCGTCCGCACTCTGCAACGCATAGAACGCCGACGGGGTCTGACTCAGCACGCTGACCTGCTCGCGAACCAGCAAGGCGTGCAGGTCATCTGGTGATCGCACGACGTCGTCGGGCACCACGACCAGGCGACCTCCGTGCAGGAGAGCGCCGAAGACCTCCCACACCGAGAAGTCGAAAGCCAGCGAATGGCACTGGGTCCAGACCTGTCCGACGTCGAGTTGAGCGTCAATGGACTCCAGCAGCTGGGTGACGTTGCTGTGGGTGACCGCCACCCCCTTGGGAACGCCGGTGGAGCCCGAGGTGTAGATGAGGTAGGCGATGCTGTCCGCCGACGGCACCGGCAGGCCCGTGGCGGGCTGGCGGGCGACGGCGGGGTCGTCGATGTCGATGATCTGCCCGGCGAAGCCACCCAACTGCGGCCGCACCTCGGCGGTGGTCACCGCCACGATCGGGGCGGAATCCCCGAGCACGAACTGCATCCGCGCCGCGGGCACGCTCGGGTCGATCGGCACATAGGCGGCGCCCGTCTTGAGCACCGCCAGGATCGCCACGATCGCCTCGGCCGACCGCGGCACCGCGACCGCGACCCGCTGGCCCGGGCCCGCGCCCCGCTCAACGAGCAAGTGTGCCAACCGATTTGTGGCCTCGTACAGGTGGCGGTAGGTGAACGACCGGTCGCCGCAGGTGATCGCCGCCGCCCCCGGGGCGCGGGCGACCTGCGCGGCGAACAGCGCCGGGATCGACACCAGGGCGGCCATGGACGGCATGGTCAACACCGCGCGGTTGCCGATGTCGTCGAGCCGTTTGCGCTCGGCGGCGTCGAGCAGGTCGATCGACGACAGCGGGCGGTCGGGGTCGGCGGTCATGGCCGCGAGCACCCGGCGCAGCCGCTCGATCAGCGTCTCGACGCTGTCCGCGTCGAACACGTCGGTGCGGAACTCCACCATGCCGCCGATGCCGGCGGGCCCGCCCTCCTCGTCCCACCGTTCGGCCAGGGAGAACACCAGGTCCATGCGGGCGACCTGGGTGTCGACCGGCAGCGGGGTGACCCGAACGTCGCCCAGCTCCAGCCCGGCGGCGGGGCCGTCGTGCTGCCAGGGCAGGTTCTGCCAGGCCAACACCACCTGGACGAGCGGATGATGCGCAAGGTCGCGGGTGGGATGGAGCCGGTCCACCAGGACTTCGAAGGGCACATCCTGGTGTTCGTAGGCGGCCAGGCTGCGCTGGCGCACCCGAGCCACCAGCTCGGCGACGCTGGGGTCGCCGCTCAGGTCGACGCGCAAAATCAGGGTGTTGACGAAAAAGCCGACGACATCGTCGAGCGCGGGATCGCTACGGCCTGCGATCGGGAAGCCCACCGCCACATCGGAACTCGCGCTGACCTTCGACAGCAGCACGGCCAGGGCCGCCTGCACGACCATGAAGCTGGTCGCATTGTGGGCCCGCGCCACCTGCGCGACCCGCTGCTGCAGTTCGGCCGGCCACGCGACGTCGATGCGCGCGCCGCGGTGGTCGGCGACCGGCGGGTAGGGGCGATCGGTCGGCAGTTCGAGGCGTTCGGGCATCCCGGCCAGCGCGTCCTGCCAGTACCTCAGCTGCGCGGCGATGGGACTGCCCGAATCGTCGAGGTCACCGAATTGGGCGCGTTGCCACAGCGTGTAGTCGACGTATTGCACCGGCAGCGGCGCCCAATCCGGGGCCTGCCCGCGGGACCTGTGCACGTAGGCCGCGCCGAGGTCGCGCACCAGCGGGGTCAGCGACCATCCGTCCGCGGCGATATGGTGGGCCACCGCCACCAACACGTGGTCGTCCGCGGCAAGCCGGAAAAGCTTTGCCCGCAAAGGTATTTCGTGAGAAAGATCGAAACGGTGGCATGCCTCCGCCTCGATGGCCTGGGTCAGCCGGCTGATGGGCCAGCCGGCGGCGTCGAGGACCTGCCAGCCGACCCGGGCACCGTCGACCGGAACCACCACCTGCCGGGGCGTCCCCTCGGGTGCGACGAACACGGTGCGCAGGCTTTCGTGGCGGGCCACCACGTCGCCCAGCGCGGTGCCCATGGCGTCGGGGTTCAGCGGCCCGCGCAGCCGCAGGGCGACGGCCATATTGTGCACCGGCGACGGGCCGTGCAGCTGGTCGAGGAACCAGAGCCGGGATTGCGCGAACGACAGCGGCACCACGGCCGGCCGCTCCGCCGCGACCACCCGCGCGAGCGTGCTTCCCCCGCCGCACACCTGCGGCGCCAGCTCGGCGACCGTGGGCGACTCGAACAGGGCCCGCACCCCGAGGTGGGCATCGAGGCCGGTGTTGACCGCGGAGACCAGCCGCATCGCCGACAGCGAGTCGCCGCCGAGGAGGAAGAAGGAGTCGTCGATCCCGACGCGTTCGACGCCGAGGACCCGGGCGAAGATGCCGGCCAGGATTTCCTCGATGGCGTTTTCCGGGGCGCGATATCCGTTGCCGCCCTGGTAGTCCGGGGCGGGCAGGGCGCGGGTGTCGAGCTTGCCGTTGACCGTCATCGGCAGCGCGTCGAGCACCACCACCGTCGACGGGACCATGTAGGTGGGGAGCCGCCGACCCAACCGGGCCCGAATATCGGTCGGGTCAGCGGCTCCTGTCACATAGCCGACGAGACGCTTGTCGCCGGCACGATCTTCACGGACGAGCACCGCCGCGCGTTCAACGCCCTCCACCTCGAGCAGCGCGGCGCGGATCTCGCCGAGTTCGATGCGATACCCACGCACCTTAACCTGTTCGTCGGCGCGCCCCAGATACTGCAGTTGGCCCGCCCCGGATCCGGAGCGGCCCCAGCGCACCAGGTCGCCGGTGCGGTACATGCGGGTGCCGGGTTCGCCGAACGGGCAGGCCATGAACCGCGACGCCGTCAGCCCGGGGCGCCGCCAATAGCCCACGCCCACACCCTGCCCGGCCAGATACAGCTCCCCGACCACCCCGGCGGGCACCGGGCGCAACCACTCGTCGAGCACGAAGAACGCCGCCCGCGTCACCGGTGAGCCGATCGGCGGGAATCCCGACCCCGCCGTCAAGGGCGCGCTCTTGCACGCCCACATCGTGGTCTCGGTCGGGCCGTACACGTTGACCATCACCCGACCCGGCGCCCACCGGTCCACCAGCTCCGGCGGGCAGGGCTCGGCGCCGATCACCAACGCCGTGCCCTCCAGCCCCTGCGGCGAAAGCATCCCGGCCGCCGAGGGGGTCTGAGTCAGCACCGTGACGCCCTCGCGCACCAGCAGGGCGTGGAACTCCTCGGGGGAGCGGGCCACCGCATCCGGCACGACGACCAGGCGCCCGCCGTGCAGCAGCGCACCCCAGATCTCCCAGACCGAGAAGTCGAACGCATAGGAGTGGAACTGGGTCCACACCTGCTCGGCCGACAAGGCGAAACCGAGCCGCAGGTCGTCGAACAACTGCGCGACGTTATGTTGAGTCACCGCAACACCTTTGGGCACACCCGTGGTGCCCGAGGTGTAGATCAAATGGGCCACATCCGTCGGATCCGGCGCCCGCAATGCTGTGCACGGCGCGCTCGCCACGGCCGGGTCGGCGATGTCGATGACCGCCAGGTCGAAACCGTCGAGCCGGCCGGCCAGGTCGGCGGTGGTGACCGCGGCCACCGGGGCGGCGTCGGTGACCATGAACTCCACCCGGGCCGCCGGCAGGGCGGGATCGATCGGCAGATACGCAGCCCCGGACTTGAGCACCCCCAGGATCGCCACGATCGCCTCGGCCGACCGCGAAAACAGCAGCGCCACAAACGCACCCGGACCCACCCCCCGGCCGGCCAGCACGTTCGCCAGCCGGTTGGCGGCCTCATCGAGCTCGCGGTACGTCATCGATCGGTCCCCGAACGTCAACGCCACCGCATCCGGCGTGCGCGCCGCCTGCGCGGCGAACAGCTCGACCACGGTCACGGGCGCCGCCGGCCGGCGCAACGCGGACGCGTTGCCCCATTCGTCGAGCCGGGCGCGCTCGTCGGAGTCGACGGCGTCGAGGGACAGCAGCCGCCGCGTCGGATCGGCCGTCATCGCGACCAAGAGCTGTTCGAGTCGGTCCGCCAGGCCGGCCGCGTCGAGGTGGGCCCACGGTTCCCACGCGCCCGCCGTGCTGAGGAAGAGGTCGTCGCCGTCGCCGGAGAAGATCAGACCGAAGCCGTCCGCCTGACCGGAGTTCGTGTACGACGCCGAGGCCATGACGCCGCCGAAGGGCAGCGTGAACGCCGACGGGATGAAGTTGACGCTGACCCGCTCGGGCGGTTGCGTCAGGCCGCGGACCTTGCGCTCCAGCGCGTGCACCGGAAAGCGCTGGTGCTGGATCGCTTCGTCGATCCGCGTCTCGACGCGTTTGCAGAAGGCGGCGACGGTGGACCGCGGCGAGACGCTCAACACGAGCGGCACCACGCCGGCGACCATCCCGGGCAGCGTCTTCTGCTCCGGTCGCACGCGCCGGCTGACCGGGAAATCGAGCACCGCGTCCGAGCCGTCGGCGGACCACCCGCGCACCAGCAGCGCGCAGGCCGCGGTGATGACCGATTTCTGCGACACCGCCCACGCCTCGCAGAACCGATTGACGCGGCGCAGCACCCCGGGATCCAGGGCCGTCGGGGCGGACGGCCACGGGTCGCGCTCCGTGGCGCCGTCGGGCGGCCGATGGTGACCCTGGCCGGCGGGGGGCAGGTTCGCCGTCCAATACGCCTCGTCGTCGCGGTAATCACCGGAGCGCTCGTACCGCGATTCCCAGTCGATCAGCTCCTGCAAGGAGCCGAAGACGGCCGTGGGAATGGGTCCGGCGGACACGATCGCGGAGTAGATCGAGGCGATGCGGTGACCGACCAGCGCGACGCCGGTCCCGTCGATGACGATGTGGTGGCAGCAGGCGAACAAGAAGAACTCGTCGCGCCGGGTCGCAAACAGGACGAACCGGAACAGCGGCCCGGTGAACGGCATGGGCGTGCGCTGGATCGCCAGCGCCCGCCGGCGCGCTTCCCGCACGGGATCGGGCGCGTCGGTGAGGTCGTCAAAGGCCAGCTCGACGTCGGCGTAATCGACCGCCCGCTGGAAGACCTGGCCGTCCACCTCGAAGAACGCCGCCCTGGCCGGCTCGGCCTCCCGCACCGCCTGCCGGATCGCCCACTGCAGGGCATCGCGCTGGACCACGCCGTCGATCCGCACGAACAGACCTAGCTGCCACTCGGTATTGGAGTGACCGGTCTCGCGCGCCAGCCAGATGTCCAGCTGTCCGCGCGTCAGCGGAAGTGCTTGATGATCAAGCTGCATCCCACGCCCCAACCACAGGGTCTTCCTTTCAACCCCCCGGTTGTCTGATACCGCTCGCGCGGAAGCCCGGTCCGCTTCCGTTCGATGTAGCCCCGGCGTCGCAGTTCGTCGTTGACCGAGACGACCGACGCTCACCCACTCCGGAAATCTCGTCTTCAACACGAGTGCAACAGTTGGGAAGGCTAGTAGACGCGAACCCCGGTAGTCCAGGGTTATCCAAACTTAATGTCCTGTGAATTACCCAAAACCGTAGACTGCACCTGCTAATCCCGTACTTCAGATACCTGAGGTACTGATCGGCGATAGTGTAGCTACATACAGTATTGATTGGATCAGGGGGTTTGACGGTTTCGCCGACGCCTTTTCGCGGGCGGTGACCGTTATTGCCGCGTGATAGGCGGCCGGCCCCGGTCAGGCGTCACTCAATCACAAACAGGAATTGCGTATGCAGCAGCGCGGCGCGGTCCCTAGGGACCACGCCGCGCCGACGTTCCGCGATCGGTTAGAGCAGGCCGAGCAGTTGCAGGTCGGTGACGTACTTGACGATCACCGGCGCGCTGACGTGCGGGATGTCGTTGTCCGGACCGACTTTCGCTTCCTGCACGGCGGCGCGGAACCGGTCGGTCGGCGCGAACGCGCCGCGGGCCGGCTCGGCGGGCTGCAGGTTCTTCGGATCGCGCAGCAGCAACAGGAGCATCTGCAGGACCGAGTTCTGGCGCTGCCGTTCCGGCAGGCCGCGCAGGCCGGTCTCGAAGCGCTGCAGCCACTCCCCGAAGTCGCCGACGCGCTCGATCGGGTAGCCGGCCTCGATCAGCCAGTCGACGTATTCGTCGAGCCCGATGCCGTCGTCGTGCGGGTTCATCACGTGATAGGTCTCGAACCCCTCCATCACCTGGGCGCCCAGCTTGGCGATCGCCTCGGCGACGAACTCGACGGGCAGGCCGTCGAAGTGCGCGCTCTGCCGGTTGCCCTCGGCGTCGAGCTGATAGAACGACTTGGGCGCGCAGCCGGTGGCCACGACGCTCAGGATCATCCGGGTGAAGATGTCCGCCACGTTGAGCTGGCCCGCGTAGCTGGTGTCGGCCAGGATCATGTCGGAGCGGAACACCGAGACCGGCAGGCCGCACAGGTCGTGGGCCTCGCGCAGCAGCACCTCGCCCGCCCACTTGCTGTTGCCGTAGCCGTTGGCGTAGCTGCCGTCGACGACGCGGGTGGCGCTGATGACCCGGATGTCGGCGTCCTCGGTGAACGCCGACGGCTCGATCTGGCGCCCCACGTCCGACGTCGACACGTAGGCGTACGGCTTCATCTTCGTGGTGAGCGCCAAGCGGATCAGCTCGGCGGTGCCGCCGACGTTGGGCGTGAACAGCTCGTTGTAGGGCAGCACCCCGTTGACGACGGCCGCGGAGTCCACGATGAGGTCGACGGTGTCGGCCAGCTGCCGCCAGGTCTGGTCGTCCAGGCCCAGGTTGGCCTGGCCCTTGTCGCCGGCGACCACCTGCAGGTGATCTTCGGCCAGTTCCCGGAAGTGCCGCAGCAGCTCGGGGTCGCCGCTGTCGAAGGTCTTCTCCAGCCGGCGCCAGGCGTCCTCGTCGGAGCGGGCCCGCACCAGGCAGATCAGCTTGCCCTCGACCTGTTCCAGCTGCTCGAGCCATTCCAGCACCAGGTAGCGACCCAGGAATCCGGTCGCGCCGGTCAGCAGGACCGTCCGGACCTCGGAGCTGGGAGCGCGCAGCGACGGCACGGCCGCCAGCGTCGTCGCGTCGATGAACTTGTCCAGCGTGAGGTCGCGGGCGTACACCTCGGTGGCGTCGGCGCCGTGCACCGCCGCGAAGCCGGGCCCCGCGGCGTTCTCGGTGTCGGCGCCGCTGGCGATCCGCTGACTCAGAGCCCGGATGGACTGCGAGTCGAACAGGGTGCGCACCGACAAAGCGCCGTCCAGGGCGGTGTTGATCTCGGCGATCACCCGCATCGCCGACAGCGAGTCGCCGCCGAGCTCGAAGAAGGAGTCGTCGACCGAGACCCGCTCCATCCCGAGGACCCGGGCGAAGATGCCGGCGATGGTCTCCTCGGTCGGGTTGGACGGGGCGACGTATTCGCCGCCGCGCTTCTGGTACTCCGGCGCGGGCAGGGCGCGCTTGTCGAGCTTGCCGTTGACCGTCAGCGGCAGCGCGTCGAGCACCACCACCGCGGCCGGCACCATGTAGGCCGGCAGCCGGTCGGCCAGCTGGATGCGGATGCCGACCGGGTCGGCGGTGCCGGTGATGTAACCGACCAGCCGCTTGTCGCCGGGACGGTCCTCGCGGGCGATCACCGCCGCCTGCTCGACCCCGTCCAGCCCGGCCAGCGCCGCCTGCACTTCGCCGAGTTCGATGCGGTAGCCGCGGATCTTGACCTGCTCGTCGGCGCGGCCGAGGTACTCGAGCTGACCGTCGTGGCTCCACCGGACCAGGTCGCCGGTGCGGTACATCCGCGCGCCCGGGCCGCCGAACGGGCAGGCGACGAACCGCGACGCCGTCAGACCGGACCGTCGCGAATATCCCGTCGCCACACCGTGGCCGGCGATGTACAGCTCGCCCACGACACCCTCGGGCGCCGGGCGCAGCCACCGGTCGAGCACGAACAACGCGGCCCGCGGCACCGGTGAACCGATCGGCGCCGACGCTGCCCCGGCCTGCAGCGGCGCGCTCATCGCCGCGTAGACGGTGGCCTCGGTCGGGCCGTAGGCGTTGATCATCACGCGCCCCGGCGCCCACCGGTCGACGACCTCGACCGGGCAGGCCTCGCCGGCCACCACCAGCGCCGTCGAGTCCAGGCCCTCCGGCGAGAGCATGCCCACCGCCGACGGGGTCTGGCTCAGCACGGTGACGCCTTCGGAGACCAGCAGCGCGTGCAGCTCATCCGGGGAGGCCGCGTCCGATTCGGGCACCACGACCAGGCGGCCACCGTGCAGCAGCGCGCCCCAGATCTCGTGCACCGACACGTCGAAGACCAGGGAGTGCCACTGCGCCCAAACCCCCGCCTCCGGCAGGTCGGCGTGCAGGGACTCCACCAGCTGGGTGACGTTGTCGTGGGTGACGGCCACGCCCTTGGGGACGCCGGTGGTGCCCGACGTGTAGATGAGGTAGGCGATGTTGTCCGACGACGGCATCGGCAGCGGGTCGCTGGGCTGGGCGTCCAGCGCCGGGTCGTCGACGTCGATGACCGTCGGGCGGCAGCCCTCCAGCCGCGACCGCAGGCCCGTCGTGGTGACCACGGCGACCGGCTCGGCGTCGCCGAGCAGGAACTCGATCCGGGCGGTCGGCAGCGCCGGGTCGATCGGCAGATACGCCGCGCCCGTCTTGAGGACGGCGAGGATCGAGACGATCGCGTCGGCCGAGCGGGAGAACAGCAGCGCGACCCGCTCGCCCGGGCCCGCGCCCTCCTCGATCAGCAAGTGCGCCAACCGGTTTGCGGCCTCGTCGAGTTCCCGATAGGTCATCGAGCGTCCGTCGAAACTGAGCGCCGCCGCGTCGGGGGTGCGGGCCACCTGCGCGGCGAACAACCCCGGGATCGACGTGCCGGTCGCCGGCTGGCTCAGCACCGACCGGTTGCCCCAGGAGTCGAGCAGCTCGTGCTCGGCCTCGTCGACGACGTCGAGCGCCATCAGCCGTCGGGTGGGGTCGACGGTCATCTCGGAGAGCACGCGCTGGAACCGCTCGGTCATCTTCTCGATGCCGGCCGCGTCGAACACGTCGGTGTCGTATTCGACGCGCAGGCCCAGTTCGCGGCCCGGGAGCGCCATCACCGACAGCGGGTAGTGGTTGTACTCGCGGTTGGTGACATCGGTGATGGCCAACTCGTGGAAGCCCAACGGGACGCTGGTGTCGATCGGGTAGTTCTCGTACAGGAACAGGGTGTCGAACAGGGCGTCGTGGCCGGTCACGCGGTGGATCTCGCTCAGCGCCAGGTGCTCGTGCTCGAGGGTGTCGTTGTGGTGCTGCTGCAGCTGGTCCAGCACATCGGCGACGGTGGTCTCCGCGTCGATGTTGGCGCGCACCGGGACGGTGTTGATCAGCAGGCCCACCATCGATTCGGCGCCGGCGAGGTCGGCAGGCCGACCGGAGACGGCGGTGCCGAACGCCACGTCGTGGTGGCCGGTGAGCCGCATCAGCAGCTGCGCCCACCCGGCCTGCAACACGGTGTTGACGGTGGTGTGGCACGAGCGGGCCAGCTCGCCCAGGGCGCGCGTGGTTTCCGCGGACAGGCGGTAGGACTCCACGGCCCGCCGGCCGAGCCGCATCCGACCCGCAGGGCCCACCAGGGTGGGGGCCTCGAACCCGTCGAGCACCTCACGCCACGCCGCCTGCGCGGCGGCGCGGTCCTGGCCGGCCAGCCACGTCAGGTAGCTGCGGTAGGTCGCGGGCGCGGGCAGCTGGTCGCCGTAGTAGTTGGCCAGGATCTCGCGCAGCAGGATAGGCAGCGACCAGCCGTCCATCACGATGTGGTGGTTGGTCAGCACGAACCGGTACCGGTTGTCCGCGGTGCGGATCAGCGCGGCCCGGAACGCCGGCCGGTTGGCCAGGTCGCTCACCGCGGCGCGCTCGGCGGCGCACAGCTCCTCGACCCGTTGTTCGGGGTCGAGGTCTTCGGGCCCGAGCTGGATGTAGCGCCACGCCATGACCGGGTCGGCCGGGATCACCTGGACGGGCTCGCCGAACTGCGGGCAGAACCGGGCCGCCAGGTTGGGGTGGCGGTTCACCACGGTGTGCACCGCCTCGTGCAGCCGGTGCGAGTCCAGGGCGCCGGTCACGGTGATGCCCAGCTGCACCGCGTAGACGTCGTCGCCCGGGTCTTGGGCGAAGCTGGCGTGGAAGAGCAGGCCCTGCTGCAGCGGGGTCAGCGGCAGGATGTCGGCGACCTGGTGCTGCTTGCTCAGCTCGTCGATCTGCCGCTGGTTCAGGCGGGCCGGCGCGATGTCGGACGGGGTCAGCCCGCCGCCGCCGGCTTGCACGTGCGCGCAGATGCCGGCCAGGGCCTCGAACCACAGCCGGCTGAGCCGGCTGATCTGCTCGCGGTCCATCGCCGAGGCCGCCCACGTCCAGTTGGCGTGCAGGTGCGGGCCCTCTTCGGTGTCCATGGTGCCGGCGTTGAGGTCGACGGTGTGCATGAGCGGCATCGCCACCGCGGCGGCCGCGCCGCTCAGCGACAGGCTGTCGGGGCTCAACCGCCACAACTCGCCGGGCAGGTCGGCGGCCGCGCCGAGCCGGCCCAGGTAGTTGAAGCCGATCACCGGGTCGGACCCACCCAGATCGACGTCGGGGTTCAGGTAGCGCAGCAGGCCGTAGGTCAGCCCGTCGGGCAGGGCGCGCAGCTGCTCCTTGGTGGCCTTGACGGCCGCGCCCAGCGCGTCGTCACCGCCCACCACGCTGGCCCAGTCCAGCCCCTCGATGGCCAGGGCCACCGGGTACTTGGTGGTGAACCACCCCACGGTGCGCGACAGGTCGACGTGCGGTCCCAGCTCTTCCTGGCGCCCGTGGCCCTCGACGTCGATGCCGATCGGCGCGCCAGCAGCCTTGGAACCCAAAAATTCCGTCCAGGCCATCCCGAACGCGATCAACAGGATGTCTTGCACCCCGGCGTGGAACGCCGCGGGCACCTCGCCCAGCAGCAGGCGGGTGGTCTCCACGTCCAGCGAGACCGACAGCTGCTCGGCCGTCTGGTAGGTGTCCTCCTCGGGACGCACCGCCGGCAGCGGGGCCAGGGTGGACACCACCTCGCGCCAGGCGTCGGCCTGCTCGACGACCGCCGGGCTCTGCGCGTGCTCGGCCAGCAGCGACGACCACCGGGCGAACGAGGTCCCGCCGACCGGCAGGGCCACCGGCTGGCCGCTGTGGTGCTGGGCCCAGGCGATGTTGAGGTCCTCGATCAGGGTCCGCCACGACACACCGTCGACGGCCACGTGGTGGATGATCAACGCCAATTGGCTTGTCTCGCTTGCCCATACGGCGCTCACCATCGCGCCGGCGCCCGGGTTCAGCCGCGACCGCGCCTCGACGAGCGTGGCGTCGGTCAGGGTGTCGACGGTCTGCAGGCAGTCGCCGGCCTGCACCGTGCCCGGGTCGGGCGCGTGCAACTTCCAGCCGCCCTCGCCGTCGTCTTCGACGCGCAGCCGCAGCATCGGGTGGCGGTCCAGCAGGGCCTGCAGCACGACGACGACCTCGTCGGCGGTGACGCCCGCGGGGGCCGCCAGCACCATGGTCTGGTTGAAGTCGTCGATCGGGCCGTCGACGGTTTGCAGCCAGCGCATGATCGGGGTGGCCACCACCGGGCCGATCCCCTCGTCGACCACGTCCTCCTCGTCGTCGCGGTCGGTGGCCACGCGGGCCAGCCGGGCCACGGTCTGCTCGACGAACACGTCGCGGGGGCGGCACACCACGCCGGCGGCGCGGGCGCGGGCCACGACCTGCATGGACAGGATGCTGTCGCCGCCCAGGTCGAAGAACGAGTCGTCGACGCCGACGCGCTCCACACCCAGCACCTGGGCGTAGATGCCGGCCAGGATCTCCTCGGTGTGGTTGGACGGCGCGCGGTACTCACCGGCGCGCTTGTGGTACTCCGGCGCGGGCAGGGCGCGCTTGTCGAGCTTGCCGTTGACCGTCAGCGGCAGCGCCTCGAGCACCACCACGGCGGCGGGGACCATGTAGGCGGGCAACCGCTTGCCGAGCTGGGTGCGCAGCTCCGCCGGGTCGGCGGTGCCGGTGATGTAGCCGACGAGGCGCTTGTCGCCGGGGCGGTCCTCGCGGGCGATGACCGCGGCCTGGTCCACGCCGTCGAGCGCGGCGAGGGCCGACTGGATCTCGCCGAGTTCGATGCGGTAGCCGCGAATCTTGACCTGCTCGTCGGCGCGGCCCAGGTATTGCAGCTGCCCGTCGGTGCCCCAGCGCACCAGGTCGCCGGTGCGGTACATCCTCGCGCCCGGGCCGCCGAAGGGGCAGGCCACGAACCGCGACGCCGTCAGGCCGGACCGCCGCGCGTACCCGGTGGCCACGCCGCGGCCGGCCACGTACAGCTCACCGACCACGCCCTCGGGCGCGGGCCGCAACCACTTGTCCAAGACGAACAGCGCCGCGCCGGGCACCGGCGAGCCGATCGGCGGCGCGCCCGAGTCCCCCGTCAGCGGCGCGCTCATCGCGGCGTAGACGGTGGCCTCGGTCGGGCCGTAGGCGTTGATCATCACGCGTCCGGGCGCCCACCGGTCGACGACCTCGGCGGGGCAGGCCTCGCCGGCCACCACCAGCGCCGTGGACTCCAGGCCCTCGGGCGAGAGCATCCCCACCGCGGACGGGGTCTGGCTGAGCACGTTGACCTTCTCGGCGACCAGCAGGTCGTGCAGATCGTCGGGCGAGCCCGCGACCGATTCGGGGACCACGACCAGGCGCCCGCCGTGCAGCAGCGCACCCCAGATCTCCCACACCGAGACGTCGAACACCAGGGAGTGCCACTGCGACCACACCTGGCCCGCACCGGACGGCAGCTTGGCGTGCAGGGTCTTCAGGAATTCGGTCACGTTGCGGTGCGTGACCGCGACACCCTTGGGGACGCCGGTGGTCCCCGAGGTGTAGATCATGTAGGCGATGTCGTCGGGCGCCGGTCCGGGCAGCGCGCTGCTGGGCTGGCTGTCGGCGGCGGCCTCGTCGACGTCGATGACGGGCAGGTCGAAGCCGTCCAGCCGGGTGCGCAGGCTGGCGGTGGTGACCGCGGCGATCGGAGTGGCGTCGCCGAGCATGAACTCCATGCGGGCGGCGGGCAGCGCGGGGTCGATCGGCAGGTAGGCCGCGCCGGTCTTCAAGACCGCGAGGATCGAGATGATGGCTTCGGCCGAGCGGGAGAACAGCAGCGCGACGCATTCGCCCGGGGCGGCGCCCTGCTCGGCCAGTAGGTGCGCCAGCCGGTTGGCGGCCTCGTCGAGCTCCAAATAGGTCAGCGAGCGGCCCTCGAAACTGAGCGCGGTCGCCTGCGGCGCGCGCGCCACCTGGGTCGCGAACATTTCGGGAATGGACGTCGGGACTTTGACCGGCTTGGTCAATATCGCCCGGTTGCCCCACTCGTCGAGTCGGTCGTGCTCGCCGCCATCCAGTAGATCGATCGATAACAATCGCCGTCCCGCACCGACGGTCATGACTGCTCCTCCAAGTCCACGGTCATGGCTTCCAGCACCCGCTTGAAACGCTCGACCAGCTTCTCGATCCTCGCCTCGCCGAACACGTCGGTATCGAACTCGACGCGAAGGCCAATTTCCTGGCCCGGCACGGCTTGCACCGAAAGCGGGTAATGGTTGTATTCCCGATTCGTGAATCCCCTAATAGTTAACTCGTCCACGGCCGATAGCGCGGCGGTATCGAGGGGATAGTTCTCATACACGAACATTGTGTCGAAAATTTGGTCGTGCCCCGTTACACGATGAATTTCGTTCAGCGCCAGGTGCTGGTGGTCCAAGGTCCTGGTGTAGGCCTGTTGTAGCTGGTCAAGCAGGTCGGCGATGGTGGTTTCGGCGCCAATGGTCGCCCGCACCGGCACGGTGTTGATCAGCAGGCCCACCATGGACTCCGAACCGGCCAAATCGGTCGGCCGGCCCGAAACCGCTGTGCCGAACACCACATCGTGCTGGCCGGTCAGCCACATCAGCAGCTGCGCCCAGGCCGCCTGCAGCACGGTGCTGACGGTGGTGCGGCACGAGCGGGCCAATTCGCCGAGCAGGCGGCTGGTCTCCGCGGACACGTGGAATTCGGCGACGCCGCGCGGGCCCAGCCCCATCCGGCCCGACGGCCCCACCAGCGTGGGGGTGTCGAATCCGGCGAGCACCTCGCGCCACGCCGCCTGCGCGGCGGCGCGGTCCTGCTCGGAGAGCCAGGTGATGAAGCTGCGGTAGGGCACCGGCGCGGGCAGCCGCACCCCGAAGTAGCTGGCGAAGATCTCCTGCAGCAGGACGGGCTTGGACCAGCCGTCGAGCACGATGTGGTGGTTGGTGAGCACGAACCGGTAGGTGTCGTCCCCGGTGCGGATCAGCGTGCCCCGGAACGGCGGCTTGCCCGCCAGGTCGCAGACGGCGACGCGTTCGGCGGCCGACAGCTCCTCGATCTGGTGGTCTTGGTCGCCGCCGGCGTGCAGCTCGACGTACTGCCAGGCCAGTTCCGGATCGGCGGACAAGACCTGCACCGGCTCGCCGAAGTCCTCGCTGAAGTGGGCCACCACGTTGGGGTGGCGGGTGACGACGGTCTGCACGGCGTCGCGCAGCCGCTCCGGGTCGATGGCGCCGCTGACCGAGATGTCGAGCTGCACGGCGTAGAGGTCCTCGGAGCCTTGGGCGCCCTGCGCGGTGCCGGTGTGGAACAGCAGCCCCTGCTGCAGCGGGGTCAGCGGCAGCACGTCGGCGACGCGGTACTGCCCCTGCAGTTCGTCGAGGTCCCGCTGGGTCAGCCGGGCGGGCGCGATGTCGGACGGGGTCAACCCGCCGCCGCCGTCGCGGACGTGCGCGCAGATCCCGGCCAGCGCGTCGAACCACAACTCGCTGAGCTTGCCGATCTGCTTTTCGTCCAGCGCCGAGCGCGCCCACGTCCAGTTGGCCTGCAGGTGGGGGCCGTCGGCGGTGTCCATGGTGCCGGCGTTGAGCTCCACCGTGTGCGGCAGCGGCAGGGCCACCGCCCCGGCCGCACCGGCCAACGCGAAGCTGTCCTCGCTGAGCTGCCACAGGTCGGGCGACAGGTCGGCGGCCCCGCCGCCCAGCCGGCCCAGGTAGTTGAAGCTGATGGCGGGATCCGAATCACCAAGGTCCACATCGGGATTCAGGTACCGCAGCAACCCATAGGTGAGGCCGTCGGGCAGGCCCCGCAGCTGCTCCTTGGCGTCCTTGATCACCGGGCCCAGCGCCGCGTCGCCGCCGACCACCTGACCCCACGACAGGCCACCGACGCGCAGCGACACCGGGTACTTGGCGGTGAACCACCCGACCGTGCGCGACAGGTCCACCTGCGGGCCCAGCTCCTCGCTGCGCCCGTGGCCCTCCACGTCGATGGCGATCGGCGCTCCGGTGCCCATGAACTGCGTCCACGCCAACCCGAACGCGATCAGCAAAATGTCTTGCACCCCAGCGTGAAACGCCGCGGGCACCTCCCCCAGCAACAGGCGGGTCGTCTCGACGTCCAGCGACGCCGACAGCTGCCCGGCCGTCGCGTAGGTGTCCTCGGGCCGCGCGGCCGGCAACACCGCCGGGATCGCGGCCACCTGCCGCCACTCCTCGGCCCGCTCGACGACCTCGGGGCGGCGCGCGTGCTCGTCCAGCAGCGACGACCACCGGGCGAACGAGGTCCCGCCGACCGGCAGGGCCACCGGCTGGCCGCTGTGGTGCTGCGCCCAGGCGATGTTGAGGTCCTCGATCAGGGTCCGCCACGACACACCGTCGACCGCCAGGTGATGGATGACCAACGCCAATTGGCTTGTCTCGCTTGCCCATACGGCGTTCAGCATCAGGCCGTCGGCCAGGTTCAGCCGCGACCGGGCGTCGACCAGGGCCGCCTCGGACAACTCGTCGACGGTCTCCAGCACGTCGCCGGCCTGCACCGAGCCCGGCTCGGGCACGTCGAACGACCAGCCGCCCACGCCGTCGTCCTCGACGCGGACCCGCAGCATCGCGTGCCGGTCCAGCAGCGCCTGCAGCACCACCGGCACGTCGTCGGCGGTGACGTCGGCGGGGACCGCCAGCACCATCGTCTGGTTGAACTGCTCGACGGGGCCGTCCATGTTCTGCAGCCAGCGCATGATCGGGGTGGCCACCACCGGCCCGATCCCCTCGTCGACGACGTCGTCGTCGGGGTCGGCGATCGTGGCGACCCGCGCCAGGCGCGCGACCGTCTGTTCGGTGAAGACGTCCCGCGGGCGGCACACCACGCCGGCGGCGCGGGCGCGGGCCACCACCTGCATGGACAGGATGCTGTCACCGCCCAGGTCGAAGAAGGAGTCGTCCACGCCGACGCGTTCCACGCCCAGCACCTGGGCGTAGATGCCGGCCAGGATCTCCTCGATGGCGCTCGCCGGCGCCCGGTAGCGGTCGACGTCTTGATATTCCGGCGCCGGCAGGGCGCGGGTGTCGAGCTTGCCGTTGACCGTCAGCGGCAGCGCGTCGAGCATCACCACCGCCGAGGGCACCATGTAGGACGGGAGCCGCTCGGTGAGTTGCGCGCGGGCCTCGGCGGGGTCGGCGGTGCCCGTCACGTAGCCGACCAGACGCTTGTCGCCGGGGCGGTCCTCGCGGGCGATCACGGCGGCGTGCTCGACGCCGTCCAGCGAGGCGAGGGCGGCCTGGATTTCGCCGAGTTCGATGCGGTAGCCGCGGATCTTGACCTGTTCGTCGGCGCGGCCCATGTACTGCAGCTGCCCGTCGGCGCTCCACCGGACGAGGTCGCCCGTGCGATACATCCGCGCGCCGGGGGCCCCGTACGGGCAGGCCACGAATCGGGTGGCCGACAGCCCCGGGCGGCCCACGTAGCCGGTGGCCAATCCCCCACCGGCGACGTACAACTCGCCCACCACCCCGACGGGCACCGGGCGCAGCCACCCGTCGAGCACGAAGAAGGCGAGGTTGCCCAGCGGCACCCCGATCGGGCTGACGTTGTTGTCGACGTCGCCGCCGAGGATCTCGCGGAACGAGGCGTGCACCGTGGTCTCGGTGATGCCGTACATGTTGATCATGCGCGGCAGGCCGGGGTGGTGATGCAGCCACGTCGACAGCCGGTGCGGCTCCAACGCCTCCCCGCCGAACACGACCGTCTGCAACTTCAGCTGCTCACCCAGCTCCGGCGCCAACGCGTCCGCACTCTGCAGCGCATAGAACGCCGACGGGGTCTGACTCAGCACGCTGACCTGCTCGCGAACCAGCAAGGCGTGCAAGTCTTCCGCCGAGCGCACCACCGCGTCGGGCACCATCACCAGGCGCCCGCCGTACAGCAGTGACCCGAAGACCTCCCACACCGAGAAGTCAAACGCCAGCGAGTGACATTGCGTCCACACCTGGCCCAACCCCAGCTGAGCATCCAGTGTCTCCAGCAGCAACGTGACGTTGCGGTGCGGGATCGCCACGCCCTTGGGCGTTCCCGTCGTGCCCGAGGTGTAGATGATGTAGGCGATGTTGTCCGGCGCCGGCGCGGGCAGGCCGGTCGTGGGCTGGTCGGCCACCGCGGCGTCGTCGATGTCGATGATCTGTCCGGCGTACCCGCCCAGCTGCGGCCGCACCTCGGCGGTGGTCACCGCCGCGATCGGGGCGGAATCGCCGAGCACGAACTCGAGGCGCGCCGCGGGCACGCTCGGGTCGATCGGCACGTAGGCGGCCCCGGTCTTGAGGACGGCGAAGATCGCGATCACCGCTTCGGCCGACCGCGGGATCACCACGGCCACCCGCTGCCCCGGGCCCGCGCCCTGCCCAACCAGCAAGTGCGCCAACCGGTTTGCCGACTCCTCGACCTCGCGGTAGGTGAACGACCGCTCGCCGCAGGTGATCGCGACGGCGTCGGCGGCGCGGGCGACCTGCGCAGCGAACAACGCCGGGATCGACTCCTGCCCGGTGGGCCGCTGGGCCAGCACGGCGCGGTTGCCCCACTCGTCCAGCCGTTCGTGTTCGGCGGGGTCGAGCAGATCGATCGATGAAAGCCGTTGCGCGGGATCGGCGGTCATGGCCGCCATCACCTGGCGCAGCCGCTCGATCAGCGTTTCGATGGCGGCCGCGTCGAAGACCTCGGTGTCGTACTCGACGCGCAGGCTCAGTTCGTGGCCCGGCGTGGCCACGACCGACAGCGGGTAGTGGTTGAATTCGCGGCTGCTGAATTCGGTGACGGCCAGCTCTTGGGCGCCCATCATCGCGCCGGCGTCGATCGGGTAGTTCTCGTAGAGGAACAGGGTGTCGAACAGCTGGTCGTGCCCGGTGACGCGGTGAATCTCGCCCAGCGCCAAGTGTTCATGCTCGAGGGTCTCGGCGTGGGCGCGTTGCAGCTGCTCGAGCAGGTCGACGACGGTGGTCGCGGCGGCGATGTTGGCCCGAACCGGCACGGTGTTGATCAGCAGCCCGACCATGGCGTCGGCGCCGGCCAGCTCGGTGGGCCGGCCCGAGACCGCGGTGCCGAAGGCGACGTCGTGCTGGCCGGTCAGCCACGTCAGCAGCTGCGCCCAGGCGCCCTGCAGCACGGTGCTGATGGTGGTGCGGCTGGAGCGGGCCAGCTCGCCGAGCGCCCGCGTCGTGTCGGCCGAAACCGCATAGGTGGCAACGGCGCGCCGCCCGATCTTGCCGGGCGGGGCCACCAGGGTGGGGGCCTCGAACCCGTCGAGCGCCTCACGCCAGGCCGCTTGGGCGGCGGCGTGGTCCTGGGCGGCCAGCCACATCAGGTAGCTGCGGTACGACGGCGGCGCGGGCAGCCGCTGTCCGTAGTAGCCGGCGAAGACCTCCCGCAGCAGGACCGGCAGCGACCAGCCGTCGATCACGATGTGGTGGATGGTGAACAGCAGCCGATGCCGGTCGTCGGCGATGCGGATCAGCGCGGTCCGGAAGGCGGGTTGGCCCGCCAGGTCGCACACGGCGGTGCGTTCGTCGGCGGCCAACTGCTCGAGCTGTTGGTCCACTGGGTCCGAGCCGCCGTCCAATTCGACGTAGCGCCAAGCCATTACCGGCTCGGCGGGGATGATCTGCACCGGCTCGCCGAATTCATCGAAGAAGCGCGCCACCAGGTTGGGGTGGCGGTTGACGGCGGTCTGCACGGCCTCGCGCAGCCGGTGCTGATCGAGGCTGCCGCTCACGGTGATGCCCAGCTGCACCGCGTAGAGGTCTTCGAGCTCGGCCGCAAAGCTGGTGTGGAACAACAAACCCTGCTGCACGGGGCTCAGCGGCAGCACGTCGGCGATCTGGTGCTGCCGGCACAGCTCGTCGATCTGCTGCTGGTCCAGGCGGGCCGGCGCGATGTCCGACGGGGTCAGCCCCCCGCCGCCGGCGCGCACGTGCGCGCAGATGCCGGCCAGGGCCTCAAACCACAACTGGCTCAACCGGTTTACTTGTTCGTCGGTCAGCGCCGAGGTCGCCCACCGCCAGTTGGCGTGCAGCAGCGGGCCGTCCTCGGTGTCCATGGTGCCGGCGTTGAGTTCCACGGTGTGCGCCAACGGCATCGCCACCGCCGTCGCGACCGCGGCCGACGACAGGCTGTCCTCGCTGACGCGCCACAAGTCCTCGGAGAGGTCGGCCCCCGCGGCCAGCCGGCCCAGGTAGTTGAATCCGATCACGGGGTCCGGCCCCTGCAGGCCGACCTCGCTGTTCAGGTAGCGCAACAGCCCATAGGTGAGGCCGTCGGGCAGGGCGCGCAGTTGTTCCTTGGCGTCCTTGATCACCGCGCCCAGCGCGGCGTCCCCCGCGGTCACCTTGGACCAGTTCAGCCCGCCGCGAATCGACAGCGCCGCAGGGTATTTGGTGGTGAACCAGCCGACCGTGCGGGACAGATCGATGCGGGAGGCGATCTCTTCGTTGCGTCCGTGGCCCTCGATGTCGATGCCGATCGGCGTCGCGGTCCCCACGGACCCCAGGAACTCGGTGAACGCCAACCCGAACGCGATCAACAGGATGTCCTGCACGCCGGCGTGAAACGCCGCAGGCACCTCCCCCAGCAACAGGCGGGTCGTCTCGACGTCCAGCGACGCCGACAACTGTCCGGCGTTCGCGTAGGTGTCCTCCGGCCCGGCGGCCGGCAGCGCCGGCGGGGTGGCGACCACCTCCTGCCACGCGCCGGCCTGTTCGAGGACGGCCGGGTCCTTCGCGTGCTCGGCCAGCAGCGACGACCACCGGGCGAACGAGGTGCCGGGCGCCTGCAACGCCACCGGTTGGGCGTTGTGGTGCTGGACCCAGGCGATGTTGAGGTCCTCGATCAGGGTCCGCCACGACACACCGTCGACCGCCAGGTGGTGGATGATCAACGCCAATTGGCTTGTCGCACTTGCCCATACCGCGCTCACAATGACCCCGTCGGCCACGTTGAGCCGGGAACGGGCCTCGACCAGGTCCGCGTCGGAGAGCGCCTCGACCGTGCGCAGGCAGTCGCCGGCCTGCACCGAGCCGGCCTCGGGCGCCTCGAGCGACCAGCCCCCGGCGCCGTCGTCCTGCACGCGCAGCCGCAGCATGGGATGGCGATCCAGCACGGCCTGCAGCACCACCGCCACGTCGTCGGCGCTCACACCCGCGGGCGCCGCCAGCACCATGGCCTGGTTGAACTCGTCGATCGGACCGTCGATGGTCTGCAGCCACCGCATGATCGGGGTCGCCACCACGGGACCGACCCCCTCGTCGGCCGCCCCGAGGTCGCCGTCGACCGCCACCTCGGACACCCGCGCCAGCCGGGCCACCGTCTGCTCGACGAAGACATCCCGGGGTCGGCAGATCACGCCGGCCGCCCGTGCCCGGGACACCACCTGCATCGACAGGATGCTGTCGCCGCCCAGGTCGAAGAAGGAGTCGTCCACGCCCACGCGCTCGACGCCCAGCACCTGGGCGTAGATGTCGGCCAGGATCTCCTCGATCGCGTCGGCCGGGGCCCGATATTCGCTCGCGGTGTATTCCGGCGAGGGCAGGGTGCGCTTGTCGAGCTTGCCGTTGCCGGTCAGCGGCAGGGTGTCGAGCACCATCACCGCGGTCGGCACCATGTACGGCGGAAGCTTCTCGGCCAGTTGGGCGCGCAGCGCCGCGGGGTCGGCGGTGCCGGTGATGTAGCCGACGAGGCGCTTGTCGCCGGGGCGGTCCTCGCGGGCGATCACCGCGGCCTGGTCCACCCCGTCGAGGCCGGCCAGCACCGCCTGGATCTCGCCGAGTTCGATGCGGTAGCCGCGGATCTTGACCTGTTCGTCGGCGCGGCCCAGGTATTGCAGCTGCCCGTCGGGACCCCAGCACACCAGGTCCCCGGTGCGGTACATGCGGGCCCCGGGGCCGCCGAAGGGGTTGGCCACGAAACGCGACGCGGTCAGCCCGGGCCGGCGCACGTAGCCGTGCCCGACGCCGCGACCCGCGAGGTACAACTCGCCGACGACACCGGCGGGCACCGGCTGCAGCCACTTGTCGAGGACGAACATCGCCGCCCCGGGTATCGGGGAGCCGATCGGCACCACCGGCGAGCCCGGCGTCAGCGGCGTGCTGATCGACGCGCAGACGGTGGTCTCGGTCGGGCCGTAGGCATCGATCATCACCCGGCCGGGCGCCGCCCAGCGGTCGACGACGTCGGTCGGGCAGGCCTCGCCGGCCACCACCAGTGCCGTGGACTCCAGGCCCTCGGCGGGGAGCATCGCGACCGCCGACGGCGTCTGCGTCAGCACGCTGACTTTCTCCGCGACCAGCAGGTCGTGGAAGTCCTGCGGGGAGGACGCCACCGATTCGGGAACCACCAGCAGCCGCCTGCCGCGGAGCAGCGCACCGAAGATTTCCCACACCGAGAAGTCGAAGGACGAGGAATGGCTTTGCGTCCAGACATTGCCCGGCGGCAGGGCGGCGTCGAGCGACTCGGTCAGCCACGTGACGTTGAGATGAGGGATGGCGACGCCTTTGGGGGTCCCGGTCGTTCCGGACGTATAGATGATGTAGGCGACGTTCTCGGGCGCCGGGTTCGGCAGCGCGGTGTCGGGTTGGCTGTCGACGGCGGGGTCGTGCACGTCGACGACGAAAACGTCATGGCCCTCCAGCCGCGGGCGCAGTTCCGCCGTGGTGATGACCGCGCTGGGCGCCGCGTCCTCGAGCACGAAGTCCATCCGCGACGACGCGTGCGCGGGGTCGATCGGCACGTAGGCCGCGCCCGTCTTGAGCACCGCCAGCATCGAGACAATGGCGTCCGCGCAGCGGGGGAACAGCACCGCCACGCAGTCACCCGGCCCCACGTCGTGGCCGGCGAGCAGGTGCCCCAGGCGGTTCGACGCCTCGTCGAGCTCCGCGTAGGTGAGCGTCTGGTCGCCGAAGGTCACGGCCGGCGCCTCGGGTGTGCGCTGCACGTGCTCGGCGAACGCGGCCGGAATCGACACCGGGGCCGGCGCGGGCTCGGCCAGCGCCGGCCGGTTGCTCCACTGGTCGATGAGCGCGGGCTCGTCGGGGGTCAGCAGCTCGATCGACGACAGCGGCCGCTCGGGGTCGGCGGTCATGGCCGCCAGGATCTGCTGCAGCCGTCCCGCCAGGTCGGCGACGCCGAAGCCGGCGAACGGCTGACCCGGGCCGGCGGTGCTGAGGAAGAGCTGGTCACCGGCGCCGAGGAAGAACAACCCGAAGTGCCCGACCGGGCCGTGGTTGGTGTACGACGCCGTCGCCGGCGAGCCGGCCAGGTCCAGGGTCAGCCGGGATGGGATGAAGTTGATCCCGACGCGGTTCGGCGCCTGCCGCAGGCCGTCGCCCTCGAGGGTGTGCACCGGGAAGCGCTGATGCTTCAGCAGTTCGCGGATCCGCGTGTCCACGTGCTTGCAGAAGTCGGCGACCGTCGTCTGCGGTTCCGTCGACAGGACCAGCGGCACGACACCGGCCAGCATTGCCGGGAGCGTCTTCGACTCCGGGGTCACGCGCCGGCTGACCGGGAAGTCCAGCGCCACCTCGGAGCCGCTGCCCGACCATCCGCGCACCAACAGGGCGCACGCGGCGGTGGTGACCGAAAACCGGCGGATGGCCAGCTTCTTGGACAGCTCCTTGATCCGGTTGACGACCGAGGGGTCCAACTGGACCGACGCGGACGGCGAGTAGTGGTCTTGCTCGGTGCCCGCATCGGGCAGCCGGTCGACCGGTCCGCTCTCCGGCGGAAGGTGCTCGCTCCAATAGGCCTTGTCTTCGAGGTAATCCTCGGAAGCCTCGTACTCGGACTCGAGGTCGACCAGGTCCTGCGCCGAACCGAAATAGGCGTCGGGAATTGGCTTTCCCGCCACCATCGCGGAATAAATGGTTGCGACCCGGCGGCAGACCAAGGCCATGCCCAAACCGTCGATCGCAATGTGGTGGCAGCAACCAAACAAATAGAATTCCTCGTGCCCCGTTTGAAAGAGCACGAATTTGAACATCTGGCCGTTCAACGGCATCGGCGTGCGCTGAATGGCGGATGACATCTCGCGGGCTTCCTGCACCGGATCCGCCGCGCCCCTCAGGTCATGGAACTCGAGCTCGACGTGGGGGTAGTCGATCGGCTTCTGGACCACCTGGCCGTCGACCTCGAAGAACGAGACCCGGCCCGATTCGGCCTCGCCGACCGCTTGGGTGAGTGCCTGCTGAAACTTGTCGCGATGGACCGGGCCGTCGATTTTGACCAGGAGGCCGAGCTGCCACTGGGTGCCGGCGAAGCCGGCTTCTTGGGATAGCCAGATGTCGAGCTGACCCCGTGTCAGTGGCAGCGTTCGATCATCCCTCGCCATCGACTCCCCCAAGTCTCCACCCACCCGCCCCGTACCCCGGCTGGTTACTGGTCAAAACCCCGACCCGTTGCGAGCTTGTCCCGCAGGCTCTTCGGCCTGATGTCGGGCCAATGTTGCTCGATGTACTCCAAACACGCAGCTCGGTCGGCTTCCCCGTGTACCACTCGCCAACCCGCTGGAACATCGGCGAAGGCCGGCCACAAGCTGTGTTGCTCCTCGTCGTTCACCAGGACGAAAAAGCTGCCGTTGTCGTCGTCGAATGGATTGATGCTCACAATTCTCCAGATAGATAGTGGACATGAGTGGAACAGGTCCAAACCATAGTGGAGGGCAACACTGCCCGTCGTCGGTTTGGGGAAAGTTCCTGGTGTGGCCGAGAAGGTCTTGGCGCCACCGAATGATTGGTGTGCGAAGGGGCCCCGATGCCCCTGAATTCGCTCCAGTGACCTGCATCAATGGCGGTTGGTGCGAAATATCGCTATTGGGGCAGGCACGTCCTTCAGGCCGATGAAGTTTTTGTGCTCGTCGACACACATCCTAGCCGAACGCGTGACGGCCGCGAAAATCACCCGGAGGCGAAGCTGCCGCCTCCCGGCAGGGCATGTTGAACCCTCCCGGCCGGTGACACGTGACGACTGCTGTGCTTAGGTGGTTGCGCGGCGTTGGCGACCGCTGCCCGGGGCACAGAGGTCAGCAAAACGCCGTTTACGCAGGTGGAATCGGTCACGATCCCGTATCGCGTTGCCAAAGCACTGATACGGAAGCGACGGGCGTGGTTTACTCATCAAGACCTGGTCGCGTTCCCCGGGGGCGGGGCTCGCATGAGGTAACGGAGACACGACTGGTCGGCGACGTACACCGCATCAAGGCGCCGCAGTCTGGCGTGTTGCTACCGGTCTGTAGTTGCATGTTCGGGTGGCGGAGCCCGCGCGGACATGAAGACGGCTGAAGGGGGTGCAGTGGTCGAATCCGACGTGCGGGCCCGGCCCGACAACACCATCGCGGAAGGACGAGAAATTAGCCAACCGTCTGGCCGGAGACGCGGTTTCTTGGGCTTTGCTCGCCGATCTTCGCCTGAACCCACACAGCAAACTGGCCGTCAAACGAATCGATCCCAAAAGAGTGCCGCAGTTCTCAGCCTGCTGAAGCGGCTGTGGATCCCGTTGGTGATCGTGGCGGTGGTTATTGCCGGGGGCATGACCGTTTCGCGGTTGCACGGCGTATTCGGTTCCGAGCACCGCCCGTCGTACGCCGAATCGCGGCAGCAGGACACTAAACCGTTCAACCCCAAGCACGTCAAATACGAGGTCTTCGGCCCGGCGGGGACGATGGCCGACATCAGCTACTTTGACGCCAACGGCGAGCCGAACCACATCACCGGCATCGTGCTGCCGTGGACGTTCGACATCTCGACCACGTTGCCGTCAATCGTGGGAAACGTAGTGGCGCAGGGCAATAGCGACACTCTTGGCTGCCGCATCGTGGTGGACGGCGTTGTCAAGACCGAGAGGATCTCGCACCAATTGAACGCATTCACCTACTGCGTGTTGACGGCCACATGAGTACCGAGCAATTGGAGACCCGGCCGGCCGCGCGACCACGTATAGCGCGGATCATCCACCGGTTGTCGGTGCCCATCATTTTGGGCTGGCTCGGCATCGCCGTCCTCATCAGCGTCGCCGTCCCGTCGCTGGAAAAGGTTGCGGCTGAGCATGCGGTATCGCTGAGCCCCCTGGGGGCGCCGTCGTTCAAGGCAATGGAGCGCCTGGGCGAGGATTTCAAGGAAACCAACACCGGCGCCTTGGCCATGGTCCTGCTGGAGGGCCAGCAGCAACTGGGCGACGACGCGCACACATATTACACGCGTTTGGTTCGCCAGTTGGAGGCCGATTACAAGCACGTGCAGCATGTCCAGGATTTCTGGGGCGATCCGCTGACCCGCGGCGCCGCGCAAAGCCAGGACGGCAAGGCCGCATACGTTCAGGTGAACCTGAACGGCAACGCGGGCGCGGCCGCAGGCGACGAATCTGTGGCCGCAGTTAGAAAGATCGTGCAGGAGGCTTCTCCCCCGCCCGGGCTCAAGGTCTATGTCACCGGCCCCGCGGCCATCGTCGCGGACATGAACGCCGCCGGCGCGAAGACGGTCGCGCTGGTGACTTTGGCCAGCCTTTGCGTGATTTTCCTGACGTTGCTGATCGTCTATCGGTCGATTGTCACCGTCATCCTTCTGTTGCTCATCGTCGGCCTGGAACTGCAGATTGCGCGCGGAATGGTCGCGCTGCTCGGCCACCTCGGGCTGGTCGGTCTCACCACTTTTGCCGTCAACCTCTTGGTGGCGGCTGTCATCGCGACCGGAACCGACTACGGCATTTTCTTCGTCGGCCGATATCAAGAGGCGCGGCAGGCCGGTGAAAGCCGGGAAGACGCCTTTTACACCACATTCAGTGGGGTCGCCAAGGTTGTGTTGGCCTCCGGCTTGACCATCGCGGGCGCGGTGTTTTGCCTTAGCTTTACTCGCCTGCCGTTTTTCCAGCCCCTCGGTATCCCCTGCGCGGTCGGCATCGCGGTTGCGGTCCTTATTGCGCTGACACTCGGGCCGGCGCTGCTGGCCGCCGGGGCCCGGTTCGGCCTGTTCGAACCGCGGCGGGCGATCTCGGCCCGCCGGTGGCGACGCATCGGTACGGCCATCGTCCGCTGGCCGGCGCCCATTCTGGTGGCCTCGTTGGCCGTTGCGCTGATCGGCCTGTTGGCCTTGCCGAATTACCACCCGAGCTACGACGACCAGAAATTCATTCCGCAAAGCATCCCCGCCAATGTGGGGTACGCGGCGGCGGCGCGGCACTTTCCGGGTCAGCGAATGCAGATGCCCGAGATTTTGCTCGTCGAGACCGACCATGATTTGCGCAATCCGACGGATATGTTGGTGATCAACAAACTCGCCAAGGGCGTGCTGGGCGTTCCGGGCATTGCCACGGTGCAGACCGTCACCCGCCCCGAAGGGGTCCCCCTGCAACACACCACGATTCCGTGGATCATCAGCATGGGTCAGGCCAGCCAGATGCAGAACATGGCCTTCCAAAAAGACCGCATGAACGACATGCTCGTCCAGGCCGAAGAGCTCGGCAAAATGATCGGCATCATGCAGCACATGTTGGGTTTGATGAAAGAGCTCGTCGCCACGACTCACCACATGGTCGGGACGACACACGAAATGCAGGACATCACTGGAGAGTTGCGCGATCATATTTCGGATTTCGAGGACTTCTGGCGCCCACTCCGCAGCTACTTCTATTGGGAAAAGCACTGCTACGACATTCCGATCTGTTTCTCGCTGAGGTCCATTTTCGACACGCTCGACGGCGTTGACTTGGTCAATGACAAGCTCGGAGAGCTGGTGAAGAATCTCGATCAGATGGATGTGCTGCTGCCGCAAATGGTCATGCAGATCCCGCCGATGATCGAAACCATGACGGGCATGCGCAGCATGATGCTGACAATGCACAGCACCATGTCCGGGGTCATGGGCCAAATGGATTCGAGCACCAAGGATCCGAGTGTCATGGGACAGGCTTTCGATGCCTCCAGAAACGACGATTCCTTCTATCTCCCGCCGGGGATCATCAACGGCTCCGACGCGTTCAAGCGGGTCGAGAAGGTGTTCATGTCGCCCGATGGGAAGGACTTCCGTCTGCTGATCTCGCAGCGGGGTGACCCGGCGACGCCCGAGGGCCTCTCGCGGGTGGAACAGATCAAGACGGCGGCCGAAGAATCGCTCAAGGGGACCCCCCTTGAAAACGCCAAGATCTATCTCACCGGAACGGCGGCGATCACCAAAGATTTGGTGGACGGATCCAAGTTCGACCTCTTGATTGCCGGCGTGTCCGCGCTCTGCCTCATTTTCATCATCATGCTGATCATGACGCGCAGTTTCATTGCCGCCATGGTGATCGTCGGCACGGTGCTGCTTTCCCTCGGCGCATCCTTCGGGCTGTCCGTATTGGTCTGGCAGTACCTCCTGGGCATGCAGCTGCACTGGACGGTGCTGTCCACCTCGGTGATCGTGCTGTTGGCGGTCGGGTCCGACTACAACCTGCTGCTGGTCTCCCGCATGAAGGAGGAATTGGCCGCCGGGATCCACACCGGCATCATTCGCGCCATGGGCGGCACCGGGAAGGTTGTGACGAACGCCGGTTTGGTGTTCGCGTTCACCATGGCCTCGATGGTGGTCAGCGACCTGCGAAGCATCGCCCAATTGGGCACCACGATCGGTTTGGGACTGTTGTTTGACACGTTGGTGGTGCGCGCGTTCATGACGCCCTCTGTGGCTGCGCTGCTGGGGCGTTGGTTCTGGTGGCCACAGCTGGTGCGCCCCCGCCCCGCCAGCACGATGCTGCGGTCCACGGGGCCTCGTCCGGTGGTGCGTTCGTTGCTGCTGAAGCAGTCGCAGTAAGTGGCGGCTTTCCACTTCGGGATGGGAACAGCGACCGTGGGAAACGTTGTGACGCAGGGCAATAGCCCCACGCGCCTGCTGGGGGCCGCATGACGACACAAGGGACTCGGCCTCCCCGCATCGCGCGGAACATCCGTCGCTTTTCGGCGCTCATCATCATCGGGTGGGTGGCGCTGACCCTGCTGGTGACCTTCGGCGTCCCGCGGCTCGAGATCGTTGGCCAACAGCATTCGGTGCCGCTGGCCCCTCAGGACGCCCCGGCCGTCCAGGCCATGCAGCGCATGGGCAGGGACTTCAAAGAGTCCGATTCGGACAGCTTCGCGATGCTGGTAATCGAGGGGCAGCAGCAGCTCGGCGACTCGGCACACGCCTACTACGACAAATTGGTCCGTGAGCTCAAAGCGGATACCAAGCACATCGAGCACGTGCAGGATTTGTGGGGAGACCGCCTTACCGCGGCGGGCGCCCAAAGTCCCGACGGCAAGGCCGTCTATGTGCAGCTGAACCTGGCGGGGAATCAGGGCACCACCCTAGGCCAGGAATCCGTGGCGGCGATCCGCGACATCATCGCGCGGACGCCACCGCCTCCTGGAATTCAGGCCTATGTCACCGGCCCGGCGGCACTTTTTTCCGATATGCAGCTCGCCGGTGACCGATCCATTCTGAAAATGACGATGATCGGCGCCTTGATCATTTTCATCGTGCTGTTATTCGTGTACCGATCGGTCATCACCGTCATCCTCTTGTTGCTCACAGTAGGCATCGAAGTTTTTGCCGCGCGCGGTGTCATCGCCTTTATCGCCGATCACAACTTCATCGCCCTGTCGACGTTTGCTGTCAACTTGCTGGTGGCCCTGGCGATGGCCGCCGGGACCGACTACGCGATCTTCTTCTTCGGCCGCTATCAAGAGGCGCGTCAGGCCGGCGAGGACCGGGAAACCGCGTTCTTCACCACCTATCGCAGTGTCTCCCCCGTGGTCCTGGGTTCCGGTCTGACGATCGCCGGGGCGATGTTGTGCCTGAGTTTCACCCGCATGCCGATCTTCCAAACCATGGGCCTGCCTTGCTCTTTGGGCATGCTGATTTCGGTCCTGATCGCTTTGACCCTGGTTCCGGCGGTTCTGACCGTCGGCGGTGGTGTCGGATTATTCGACCCGAAGCGCACGATCGGGTTCGGCCGCTGGCGCCGCATCGGCACGGCGATCGTCCGCTGGCCCGCGCCTATCCTGTGCGCGACGATAGCGATCGCCATCGTCGGCCTGGCCACTTTGCCGGGCTACAAGACCAGCTATAACAACCGGCTCTATATGCCCAATAGCGTTCCCGCCAACGTCGGGTACGCGGCCGCCGATCGTCATTTCAATCAATCGCGGATGATGCCCGAAATCGTGATGATCGAGGCCGATCACGACATGCGAAACTCGGCGGATTTCCTCGTGCTGCACAGGCTTGCCAAGGCAATCTTTGGGGTTCATGGGATTTCGCGCGTCCAAGGCATCACGCGGCCGGAGGGAACGCCGATCCAGCACACGTCGATCCCTTTCCTGCTGAGCATGCAGCAGGCAATGATGAGTCAAGACATCAAGTACATGCAGGCACGCATGGATGACATGCTCGTGCAGGCGGACATGATGGCCAAGCAAATCGAGATCATGAAGCGCATCTATGAATTGCAGAGCCGCATGACCGATATCACGCACGATACGATCGAGAAGACGAAAGAAATGGCCGAAGTGCTTTATGACCTACGCGGCCATGTGTCCGACTTCGAAGATTTCTTCCGGCCCCTGCGCAACTATTTCTATTGGGAAAAGCACTGCTACGACATCCCGATATGCTGGTCGTTGAGAAGTATCTTCGACACGCTCGACGGCATCGATACACTCAGCGACAAACTGACGGATCTTCTCAAAGATCTCGACAATATGGACAAGCTGATGCCGCAGCTGCTCGAGCAGTACCCGCCGATGATCGCGATGTCGGAGGACATGCGACAGATGATGCTGACCAATCACAGCACCATGTCGGGGATCATCGGCCAGATGGACAGCAACAACAAGGACGCCGTTGCCATGGGCGAGGCGTTCGACGCCTCCAAGAATGACGACTCGTTTTATCTGCCGCCGGACATCTTCGAGAATGCGGACTTCAAGAAAGCAATGAGCCAATTCTTGTCGCCGGATGGGAAGGCCGCTCGGTTCATCATTTCGCATCGCGGTGACCCGGCAACGTCCGAAAGCGTATCCCGCATCGACAAGATCAGGCAGGCCGCCGAAGAGGCGCTGAAGAACACGCCGCTGGAAAACGCGAAGATCAACATCGCCGGTACCGCGTCGACTTTCAAGGACTTCCGGGACGGCTCGACCTACGACCTCTTGATCGCCGGCGTCGGCGCGCTGTGTCTGATCTTCATCATCATGCTCATCATCACCCGAAGTTTTATCGCCGCCCTGGTCATCGTGGGCACGGTGACCCTGTCCTTGGGCGCCTCGTTCGGGTTGTCGGTGCTGATCTGGCAGTACATCTTCGGCATCGAGCTGTACTGGATGGTGCTGCCGATGTCGGTCATCGTCTTGCTGGCGGTCGGGTCGGACTACAACCTGCTGCTGGTGTCGCGCATGAAAGAGGAAATCGCCGCAGGCATCAATACGGGCATCATTCGCGCGATGGGCGGCACCGGGAAGGTCGTGACGAACGCGGGCCTGGTGTTCGCGTTCACGATGGCATCGATGGTGGTCAGCGACTTGCGCATCATCGGTCAGGTGGGTACCACGATCGGGCTGGGTCTGATGTTCGACACCTTGATCGTGCGCTCGTTCATGACGCCTACCATCGCGGCCCTGCTCGGGCGGTGGTTCTGGTGGCCGCTGTTGGTTCGGCCGCGGCCGGCCAGCCTGCTGCTTCGCTCGGTGGGCACACGCCCGTCGGTGCGCACCCTGCTGCGTGAGGACGACGATGCGGAGGCCCCGACGGCGGAAATCCCGATTCCCAGGTCAACCGTCTAGGTGGTTTCGCGTTTCTCATTGCCAGAGCCATCCGGCACTCAATGCCCTTCGCGGAGAATGTGGTGAGAAAGGTTGGATGCCAATGTTTTTGCTCCGCACGTTCGGAACTCCCCCGCTGCGAACAAGTTTGGGCAAAGCCGCTAGACCTATCGACCTATACCGTCACCACGCCGGTACACATCGTGAAATACTCCTACCGTGAGCCCTTTGGCGATCGAGGTTGTCGGCCTCACAAAGACATTCGGGCGAGACACGATCGCGCTCAATGGCGTGGACTTCTCGGTTCCGGCTGGGACGGTGTGTGGGCTGCTCGGCCATAATGGCGCCGGCAAAACCACCACGATCAACATCCTGTCCACGTTGATCCGTCCCAGCTCGGGGCGCGCGAGCGTTGCCGGCCATGACATCGCCCGCCAGCCCGCCGAAGTACGTGCCAGCATCGGGATGGCCGGGCAATTCACGGGACTGGATCCCATGCTCACGGGCCGCGAAAACCTGGTGTTGTTCGGCAGGCTGCGCGGGCTAAATCGCCGTAGGGCGAAAGCGTGCGCCGACGAACTTCTCGAACGGTTTGACCTCGTCGCCGTCGCCGACCGCCGGGTCGCGACATATTCCGGTGGTATGCGCCGACGTGTAGACCTGGCCAGCGCCCTGGTGGTTCCACCGAAGGTGCTTTTCCTCGACGAGCCGACCACCGGGCTGGACCCACGCAGTCGCCGTGACGTATGGGCCCTGGTGAGTTCGTTGGCTGTGCACGGCATGACCGTGCTGCTGACCACCCAGTATCTGGAAGAAGCCGACGTGCTGAGCGACTCGATCGTCGTCATCGATCACGGGCAGGTGATCGCCAGCGGCACCGCCGAAGAGCTCAAGCACGCTGTGGGCACCAGCTACTGCCAGGTGACCCCGACCAATCCCGCCGAGCTGTCCCGGGTCGCAGCAGCGTTGAACGGGCTCGAAGGGATTGAGATCGACAACGACACGAGCTCTGTGTCGGTGTTCGCCCCCGACGGGGTGTCCACATTGGTCGAGGTGTTTCGCCGGGTCGATGCGCTCGGCCTCGAACTCGCCGACATTTCGCTCCGTAAGCCGTCGCTCGACGAAGCCTTCCTGCACCTCACCGAACGGACTGTCACCCGGTCATGAGCGCTGTGACCGCACTCACCGAACGCTCGTTGAAATCCGCGGCACGTGACGGCGAGATGATCTTCGAGATCCTCTCGCCGGCAGCGTATTTGGTGGGCTTCGGTGTGGCGCTACACGGTTTGATCGACACGGGACACATCAGTTATTCGCAATATCTGCTGCCCGCCGTGGTGGTCCAGTCTATGATCGTCGTTGGGCTGCTCACCGCCGACCGCGCTTCACGCGACCACCTGTGCGGGTTCGGCGAGCGGATGCGTACGTTGCCAATCGCAGCTGCGGCGACGGTGACTGCCCGCGTGACTGCCACCCTGATGCGGGGAATGCTCGCCCTGGTGGTGGCGATGGTTGCCGGATACGTATTCGGTTTCCGCATGACCGGTGGATTCGGCTACGCCATAGCGTTCCTGGTCATAGCCCTGCTGCTGTGCTTGGCCGTGGCGCTCGGTGCCGACGCGCTCGGATCGAGCGCAAACAGTGTCCAGGGTGCCAGTCACCTGCTGTTTGTCCCCCAGCTTCTACTGTTCATGCTGTCCACCGGACTCGCCCCCGAGAAGACTTTCCCAGATTGGCTGCGCCCATACGTCCGGAACCAGCCGGTGTCACAGTTCGCCGAAACCCTACGCGGGCTGGCAAGCGGAAGGGTGCTGGGCGGCACCTTGGCTGCCACGCTGGCCTGGTGCGCGGGCATGGTGGTGGTCTTTGGTGCGATCGCACTGCGGATGCAGAGGCGCGGCTAGTGACTCATCGCCTGGAGCCACAAGGATCCCTGCTCATCCAAAGCTGGGTGCAGGCCGGTCGTTTACTTCTTCGGTGGCGGCGTGACCAAGCAGTCTTGATGGGGTCGCTGCTGCTCCCCGTCTTCCTCCTATTCGCCTACCAAATTGTGCTGGGCGGGCGAGTCCACGCGGTCACCGGTGTCGAGAGCGTCTACGGCATAGTGCCCATGTGTGCTGTAATATCGGCCCTCTTCGGCTCCCTGGGCAACTCCGTCAGCATCACAATGGATCGAGAGTCGGGCCTCCTCAGCCGGATGTGGGTCTTGCCGGTCCACCGGGCAAGCGCTCTCACAGGATGGGTGATCGCCGAGATCGCACGCGCACTCATCGGGACCGTCCTGATCACCGCAATCGGGCTGGCAATGGGGCTGCGCTTCACCCACGGTTGGCTCGCTGCGCTACTCTTCATTCTAATTCCGTCGATCACAGTGACTGGTTTCACCGCACTGGTGATGGCTATGGCGATTCGCAAGAACGGCCGCACCGCAATGACGTGGTTACTTGGCCTCACTTTCTCCATGGCATTCGTCAATCCCGGTGCCACCCCAATCGACCTCTTTCCAGATTGGGCTCGACCACTGATCCGCGTGCAACCGATATCGCCACCCATAGAGACAATGAGGTCGCTGGCCCACGGGGGCCCACTCGCTGGGCCTTTCGCGATAACTCTCATCTGGCCAATCGTTTTGCTCGCCGCGTTCATTCCCATGGCGATACGCGGCTATCGGTCGGCAGCTGCGGCCAACCCCTAGTGTGCCGCGTCCGAGATCTGTGCCATATATTTAGCGGAGTATATAAGTTCGTCAGCGGAATTCAGTCCGCGGAATGATTTTGGGTCGTCGTTCCATGCGGTGATCCAGTCATGCACGTCGTTTTTCCGGCAGCAACAGCCTCATGCATGCCGCGGTGGAGCAGTTGGTCGGTTGAGCAGGTCGGACAGCGTCCAAGCTGGTTCATCTAGAAGGAGCCGTTCTAGCCGTCCGTGGATCGCCGTAGTCTTGTGGGTGGCGAGGTAGTCGCAGATCAGGTGCGCATCCAGGTCGGCGGAAACGGTAAACGTCCCAATCGTGTCCGACGCATAGAAGGCAATCTTCTTGGGAAGAGGGCGCTCATTTGCATTCCCATTGAAGTTACAGCAGGCCGCCCATCATTGGTGCACTAAGTGCGGATAGAGTCCTGTCTAGGATTGCGCACGAGCTTTTGATGCAGCTCTGGATCGGATCAACAAGGCACGCAGTAACAGTCGCCGGTTTTCCTTTCTCCTAATGAACGCCAGCATTCGGCTGAAGGTTTCCCAGGCGCCTACCCAGAAATACATTGGCAGCCGCTTTCTGAACTCCCTGTCCGTGCTCTCCCTCATGCTGAGCCCGGTCATGTCGTTATATCGCGCGATCACAACGTCCATGTACCGAGTGATCAGCGCGGGGTTCGAGAAGCAGCGGATATTAAAGTCCCAGTCGGCCCAGACCCGGTAGCGCAAATTGTAAGGGCCGATGCCGGCGAAGAGCTCGCGGCGGTAAAAGATCGACTGGTGGCACATATTCGTCTCGAATAGCAGACGGTCAAGATCGAAGGCGCCGGCGTGCCGGGACCCAGTCGAGCGCATGACTACGTCGCCGTAAACGAGATCGCTAGGCGCATGGTCACGGACGAAAGCGGCCACGCGCGCCAAGGTGTCAGGTTCGTAAAGGGTGTCGTCGGCGCCCAGGAAAAGCAACCACTGCCCCGTGGCCATGCCGACACCGCGATTCATAGCGTCGTATGGTCCCTGGTCGGACCCACTATGGATGACCAACCGCGTATCGAGGAAGGGGCCGAAGCCGTTCGCGATGTCAAGCGTTCCATCAGTCGAGCCACCGTCGACCAAGATCACTTCGAAGTCGCTGCAGGTTTGGTGAACAATGCTTTCGAGACATGCATGCAGCGTCGCCACCGCGTCGAATGTGGGAACGATAATGGAAAACATTGGCGCGGTCATGACTTCAGCCACGTTAGCAGGAATCACCAGTAAGAGCCGCTGCTTCACTCAGGTGACTTTTGGCTTGGCCCCCCGACCGCCGATCCTCGTCTTAGGCTACCTACACGAGTCCGGCATAGCCCACTCCGATCTCATTTCCTCGCCGAGGCGGCGTTCGCGCGATACCACGCCACTGTTGACTCGATGCCTTCCCGCAGCGCGATTCGGGGCAGCCAGCCCGCGCCCCGCAAAATCGATACGTCCAACAACTTACGAGGCGTTCCGTCCGGTTTGCTTGGGTCCCAGCGTGTTTCGCCGGTGTAATCTACTGCTTTGGCGACTATATCGGCGATCTCCCTGATGGTGTGGTCGATGCCGGTGCCCACGTTGATGTGATTCGGACCGTCGAAGTGTTCGAGGAGATACAAACACGCACTCGCCAAATCGTCAACGTGTAGGAGCTCACGCCGGGGAGTTCCAGTCCCCCAGTTCGTCACCTGTCGGACGCCGCTGGTCTTGGCTTCCTCATACCGACGAATAAGCGCAGGAACTAGGTGCGAACCCGATGCCGAAAAGTTGTCACCTGGCCCATAGAGGTTTGTCGGCATCGCAGAAATCCATGCCAGCCCATGTTGGCGCCTGACCGCCTGAACCTGAAGGATGCCGGCAATCTTGGCGATTGCATACGCGTCGTTGGTGGCCTCTAGAGGGCCGGTAAGTAGTGCCCTCTCGCGAATGGGCTGCGGAGCGAATTTTGGGTATATGCATGAGGAGCCCAGGAATAGCAGTCGCGGCACACGTGCGGCCACGGCCGCGTCGAGGAGATTGACCTGGATCTGAAGGTTCTCGGACAAAAAATCGGCCGGGTATGTATTGTTGGCCATGATGCCGCCGACCTTGGCCGCAGCATCGATGATCACCTGCGGCTTCGATCCCAGCACGAAGTCAAACGTCGCGGCCCGGTCCGTAAGGTCGAGTTCGCTGTGCGACCGTACCAGTAATTTGGTGAATCCCTCGGCCTGAAATTTGCGCAGTAACGCGGACCCCACCAGCCCACGGTGCCCGACAATGAATACGGGCAATGCGCGGTCGAGAGCGCCAACTGGCATGTCCATTCCGGTGCTCAGTTCCAATCGGCGATGACCGGCTTGTCGATCCATGGCTTGCCATCGCACTCCAATGCCGCGACATCCGCGTCGACCATGATCCGCGCCAGCTCACCGGTGTGCACGGAGGCCTTCCAGCCGAGCGATTCCTCCGCCTTGGTCGCATCGCCTATTAGCGAGTCCACTTCGGTGGGCCGCAGATAACGGTCGTCAAACTTCACGTGTTTTTTCCAGTTTAGTCCAGCATGCTCGAACGCGGTCCTGGCGAACTCGCGCACGGTGTAACCACGCCCCGTCGCGAGAACGTAGTCCTCGGGTTCGGCGGCCTGCAGCATCCGCCACATCCCTTCGATGTATTCGGGTGCATACCCCCAGTCGCGGACGGCATCCAGGTTGCCGAGATAAACGTCGGACTGAACGCCGGCCTTGATGCGGGCCACCGCTCGCGTGATCTTTCGGGTCACGAATGTTTCACCGCGCCTGGGTGATTCGTGGTTGAACAAGATACCATTCACCGCGAACAACCCGTAGGCTTCGCGGTAGTTGCGTGTGGCCCAATAGGAATAGACCTTCGCCGCGCCATACGGTGACCGCGGATAAAACGGGGTCTGCTCATTCTGCGGCGGCGGCGACGCGCCGAACATCTCCGACGAGGATGCCTGATAATAACGGCAATCCACTCGGGAAAGGCGGACGGCTTCGAGCAATCGGATCGATCCCATGCCCGTGGTGTCGCCGGTGTGCACGGGTTCGTCGAAGCTGACACGTACGTGCGACTGCGCCGCAAGGTTGTACACCTCGTCGGGGTCGATGGTGCTCAGCAGGGTCACCAAGCGGGTCCCGTCGGTGAGGTCGCCGTAGTGCAAGAACAGGCGAGCGTCCGGTTGATGTGGATCGACGTAGAGGTGATTGATCCGCGATGTGTTGAAGGTCGAGGCTCGACGAATCAGCCCGTGGACCTCGTATCCCTTGTTCAGCAGCAATTCGGCGAGATACGAGCCGTCCTGTCCGGTGATTCCGGTAATGAGCGCTCGCTTCACTGGATTCCCGCTTCTGTCGCTGCATGCCCGTCACCGCACGACCGGCATTTCATCATCGCGGCTCTCACTCCTGCGCGTTACAAGGGCAGGGCGTTGCCGTTGCCTCATAGTAGATGTCGAAAGCAACAAGCATCGAGCGACCTCGGTTGCCGCCACTTGAGCGCGTTCGAAGGGACCACATCCCAGCGAGAGCTGCTGCGGAAGTCAATGAGGCACAACGGGTTCCAGTGTGCCGACTGACCACCTCGACTGGGCTGCTGCAACGACTACGCTGATCGCGTTCGCGACAAGGTTCTCGCCATTCTCCCGAAAAGGTAGACTACGGGACCGCACGACTTACGGGAGAGGCGATGACTCAATTGAACGCGATTCGGCAGGCCGCGACGACCCTGAGAAGAAGCCTTGTTTGGTCTCTTTTTGTTAGGCGCCGACTCCCCTACGTTGTGACTTTGAGGGACTTCGAGAGAGACGGCGTGCGGTTCGAGGTTACTAATGTCGTCGAATACTTCCGAGTCGCCGACCACGGCGGGGAGACGGAGTATCTCGCCGCGATGCTTCGGGATCTTCAGGATGAAGACGTGCTTTTTGACGTCGGCGCAAATGTAGGCCTGGTCGCAATCCACGCCGCCAAAATCTGCCGCACAGTAGCCTTTGAGCCTGACCCATCTTTCAAGCATCGACTCGAAACCAATACGGCGCTCAACCCTGACCGCGCATTTACTCTCCAGCCAATTGCCATCAGCGACTCGGACGGCACCGTTGTGCTGTACACGGACGGCGCCGCCGGCAACAGTCCTAGTCTGGCTCATCAGCGCGGTGAACACGAGAGCGTGTCAGTTTCTGCGCGGTCGCTGGATAGCCTCATGGCCGAAGGTGCCTTACCGCGCCCAACAGTGATCAAGTTGGATATCGAGGGCGCCGAGATCCTCGCCTTACGAGGCGCCAAACAACTCTTGACCGGTCCCGAGCGCCCTCGCGCTCTGTTTATAGAGGTTCACGACACGTTCCTGCCGGGCTTCGGATCTTCAGCTGACGAAGTTTATGCACTGCTGCAAGAATTGGGGTACACGACGACCGTCTATAGGGCCCGACGAGCCGACCAAACGCACCTGATTTTGCACGCTGCATAAGAACTTGACCTCCAGCAAGTTCTCACTTTCGGAGCGCCTCTTCGAGTGTGAGTTTGGGAAATACGGTCAGCGCACCGTCGACAGTCGCGTCGACAATTCGCCGCCCATCGTCCTCGAACACCTTGCGGGCAAGCCTATATGCAATCTCAGAGTTCTCGAGATCAGGTAGTTGCCACTTGAAACCCTTCGCAAAATAGCGCGGATCGAAATGGCTTGTGTCCGGTCCACTGGATTCGACCAGCTGGTTGGGGGCTCCGCTGACAGCGAAGCGGTGGTCGACCCCGATAAGTATCACCTCGGAGAACCCCATGTAGTACGCCAGCTGCATCGCCACGTACGTGACAGTATAGCCCTCCCAAATTCCGCGGCTCACATCGCGCGCGAACCACGGCCCAACCACGCTGTAGAGATAGGCGGTATTCGGTGCGCTGTCGAGGTATGCGCGGTTCAGGACGGTCGTGAAGAGCGGTGCTTTGATCTCCCGGAAATCCTCGACACATTGCTCGACCACATACCGGTTGACGACGGCATGGAATGTGGTCTCGAAACCAAGTTCGTCGAACATCAAATAGATGCGGTTCAAACCGAAGGTGTATTCGTCGCGCAAGAGGCTCAGGTCGGTGTTCCGAAGACTTGGGCCGTTTCCGATGATTACACACCGCTCATCAGCATGGATGCCCTTGAACTGGCGAATATATGCGCGATTAGCGCGGCCGCCAGGCGTCAGACTGGAGTGCAGGCCTGCTAAGCCGAATGAGATCGATCGAGTCAGGCTACGAGCTGGGCGGCTGCCAAGCATTTTCGCCGCCGTCCTGTGTTTCCAGTCGAGTTCCTCGGAGTCGACCACCACAACCTGCTGCTCTTCCGGCTCACCCACAGCGGATATCTTCCCCTAGTCGCGGTTATCTCGCTCCACGGACAACATCTGTCTTCTCCAGACGTGTCAAGCTTGCCACACCCTGATTGCCGCATTGGAATATGCCGACCGACTATGGACGCCCCCCGGTTGGCAGGAACCCATCGGAAGCACTAGCGATGGTCAGCGTTCATGCAGTCAGCGCACGGCCGCGCGCGAAGACTCGCCCGTGAGCTGGCCGCATGGTGCTGGTGGCTGGCCGTCCTGACAACTGAGCTGTGGCAGCGCCGCGCGACGACCGTGCGAAGAGCTTGGCGGTTGCGCAGCAACGTGCGCTAGCGTCCTGCGCCAGGAATCGGCTAGTAATTTTGAGCTAGATTCATGGCGCGCTGGAAAGACCCAGGTGAAGATGGCATTTACTGACGCGAGTGGTAGCCTCGCCGTCCAAGCCGTTGCAGGCAGCACGAAACGTTATGAACGGACAAAGCAGAAGGAAAAACTGCGACGCGGTGACCGAACGTGTCGCTGCCAGGTGTGCAACGGTTGCTCTCGCGCTTCGTCGTTCGGATTTCATCCTCGAACGATACGAGACTATCTGGGAGGGATCATGAAAATCATCGATCGTACTAAAACTGTGGTCAACATTTTGAGGCTTTACACGCAGAATCAACTGGGGAGGCCAGTAAGCGTTAAGATTGATGGGGTTAGTTATTATTTGAACCCGGAACCAGCCGCGCTCTATCACGCGCTCCATTCCGTGCCGAAACTCGAACGCATGGTGGAATTAGTCGCTGATGCTAGAACTATTTTCGATGTTGGTGCAAATTGCGGAATATTCGCAGCGCTCTGTGCCCAGAAATTTCCGTCGGCTGCCATACACGCTTTCGAGCCCGCGAAGGCGCTTCAGCCGATTCTCGCACGTAACTGCCCGGCGGAGAGCATTTCGGTGCACCAGCTTGCAGTCGGCGAACGCAACGAGGACGTCACACTATTCGTTAACCCGGATTCACAGCAGACCAATAGCCTGAAGCCCTCTGCAGTACAAGCCTTCGCAGATTCAGCTGATATTGAAATGGAGACCATTCGTTGTGTCACGCTGGATTCCTTCGTGGCCGAATACAAGAGTGGTCCAATCGATGTACTGAAAATCGATGTACAGGGTTTAGAAGGCGCAGTATTACGTGGCGCTCGGACTGCGTTGGAAACCGTAGAATACCTGTTTATTGAAGTGACCTGGCTGGACCTCGAGGGGGTGCAACGCGTTTTACCCACAGCCGAACACTATGGCTTTCAGCATGGCACGGTGGTCAATCCAGTTCACACGGGGGCAGATTTGCTGTTCACGCGGGAGCCACTGACCGCCGATATGCCGAACCTTCTCCGCTTTCGCCTCGGCGCTGAAAGCGAAGGGGAACCGTGGTTCTAATGCCGCTAGTACGGACGAAATGCGGACGTGTTATCCCTCGATTCAACCAACGATTCCTGACGTCGGCTGATTATGGGTCATCCAAACCCTGCGAAGGATCCTGACTGGCCGGCGAGGACAAATGAAGCGGCAGCCAAACGGAAGAATCCGATGCTATTCCTACGCCCCATTCGCCGGGGTTTGCACGGTGTGGGTTGCACACTGGTTGGAATTCTCCTAGCAGGCGGTGACCAGGCACGCTGTTACCACGCCCCGCCAAGCCATACTTCATTCCGATCCCAGGCGAGCCGTTGCTCCGCCGTCGACGACCAATACCGTTCCGGTGATGAAACGGGCGTCGTCACCAATCAGAAATGACACGGCTCCTGCGACGTCACTCGGCTCTCCGATGCGGCGAAGCGCAGTGCGCTGGCGCAAGAGGGCTTTGCGTTCCTCGGCTGTCTCCCCCCAGCGGGCGAATCCCTCGCGAAGCTTCGCGGTGTCGATGGCTCCCGGCGCGATGGCGTTGACGCGGATGCTCGGGCCAAGGTCCATAGCCGCGGACCGCACCCAACCCTCCAACGCGGCCTTCGTCGTTGCGTACGCCGTGATGCCTCCCGTTGTCGCGCGGCCATGAACGCTACTGATCACGACGATCGAACCATTGTTAACCGCAAGGTTTTCGTGAGTGCCCGACATCAGGGCGTCGACGGCGATGACGTTCACGCGCAGAGCATTTGTCCATACGTCGAAGGGCGTCTCCCCTGCACCCGCAATGGGCTGCACCGCGCCGTTGTGCACCACGGCTTTCAGCTTGTAGTCACCCGCCAACTCTCGGCCGAGGTCCACGAGTTGCTCGGACTCGCTCAGATCGACCTGAAGGTAGACATCTGCAGCCGGAGCAACGTCTTTATCGATCCCGATCGTGGTGTACCCGTCTTTGCGCATCCGTTCGCACAACGCCGCGCCGATTCCGCCTGCGGCACCCGTGACGATGACCGCGCGGCTCACCGCCCAAGCTCCTCGATCAGGAAGTCGACAGCCGCCTCACTCGCCCGCACCACACCCTCGCGGGTGTTCGATCCATTGTGCGCGCCCAGTACCACGTTGTGCAGCGTCCGAAGCTCGCTGTCCAGCGGCAACGGTTCGACCTCGAACACATCGAGTGCGGCTCCCGCGAGCCGACCATCCTTGAGAGCGTCGATTAGATCCTGCTCCATGACGACGGGGCCTCGGGCAACGTTCACCAGGTAAGTGTCCGGCCGTACCCGAGCGAGACGTTCGGCGTTAATGAGGTGAAATGTCTGCGGAGTTAGCGGACAAGCCAGGACGATGAAACGACTTGTTTCCAAAAGCTTGTCGAGGCCGACAATCGGCACGTCCGCTTGCGCACCGTCGGCGAATGGGTCGTAAGCAACGACATCCATGGCGAAACCCTTTGCACGATTGGCGATCTCACGCCCGATCGTTCCAAACCCCACGATGCCAAGCTGCGCGCCGGCCAGTGTCACCCCTTCCACCTTCGGCCACTCGCCACGACGGACGGCGGCATCCACCGCAATGTGGCCGCGCACCAGATTCAAGATATAGCCGAATGCCGCGTCTGCGACCTCGTGGCCGAAGACCCCCGGGGTGTTACGCACAGTTACCCCGTGGTCTCGAGCGGCTTGAAGATCAACAGAGTCCATGCCGATCCCCCAGCGGATCACGGTCTTGATCTTTTTTGCATTTTCAAAGAAGTCACGGTCAAGCTGGTCGTCGCCGGCAATGATCCCCACCAGGCGGTCGCCGTATTTGAGCAGTTCCGCCGCGGTGAGCTGTTGCCGCCCAAGGAGATCCGGCGCAACAACCTCGTAGCCAAGTTTCTCGATACGCTCACGGTGCCGCGGAAGCTCGACCTGCATCTGCCGGCAGGTCACCAGGATTAGCGGGGCGGTCACGCCCTGATCTCACCGCGCTCGGCGATAGCGGCGGCGAGAGAGAAGTCCTCTTCCGTGTCGATGTCCACCGCTTCAAGGGGCGCGATTTCAACCATAAACGGCCGTGCCCCAATGCGGGAGCCGTGCTCACGCAACAATTTCGGAGTGAAAATAAAAAAGCAGGAATTCTCGATGAACAAGGGCGGCAGATCCTGCGTTCGGAGCAGCATAGATGGGTCGTGGTTGATGGGCCTACTTTCAGCGTCCCAGAGCCTGGCCTGCAAGCGCGTGACACTAAAGACGGAGTCGCACTCACGATCGTGAGCCGTAAACAGTTGCAGCGCCGCAGAAACCGTGTCGGCCTTGAGGAATGGATTTGTCGAGTGTGTCTGCAGGACAATATCGGCGTATACCTGATCGAGCGTATTGCGCAAGACGTCGTTCATCGCGATGCCGCCGTCGCGTAGGTGCTGTGGACGAGCAACCACCTGCACGTGCGGGAAATTCTTGGCGCAGTCGTCGGTGATCAAGTCGCTGTCGGTATCGACCACAATGAGGTCGACTTCGGGCACCGAACTCAACATACGGACCACGTGGTGATACAGCGGGATTCCAGCCAGTGGGCGATAGTTCTTGCGCGGAACACGCTCACTGTTGTGGCGCATGGGTACGACGGCGACAGTGCGGGTCATGGCTCTCCACGGTTGTTGGCTACGGGTCTTCGGAGTAGACAATCTTCCGGCCAAGAGCAGGTGGAAGGTCGTCGCCTTGCGATTCAGCAGGGTAGTAAAAGCGCTCCAGCAAGCGTGCCGACACATGATCAGGCTCGCGGAAGCCCTGCCAAGCCCCAATAAACTGGGCGAATCGGAACTGCGGGATACTCAGTGCGTTGCTACGCAGAAGGTCCGCCTTGATCGCATCGCGATAATCACTCGCGATGTTCGATAATGCTAGCCCTACCGCCCTCGGCAGGGACATGTTCGACCCCTTGACAATACGGGCGTAGGCCATCGCCTCCCGCCGATAGCGATTGCGGATCGTGCTCCAGGTCTCCTCGTGCACATGGACCACCGGTGCGTCCGCGACATAGGCGATCTTGTGCCCCCTGTCCAGGGCCTTCTTGGCGAAGTCGAGATCTTCGAGGCCGGTGAGGCTCTCGTCATAAGGCGTCTCCTTCCACACCGACCTCAGTACCGCGGCGTTGGCGTTGTTGCTGAAGGGATGACCCTGGTCCCAGATGTTTTGGTTGGGGAACCATTTCAGCATCACCCGCGATTCGGAGAACTTGGTTCGCTCATCTCCAACCTGGCGCCCGTACGCGATGGCCACGCCATCGCGGTCGAACGCGCTGACGATGTGCTCGACGTAGGTGTTGTAGACCGGGTAGACGTGGGCGGAAGCAAACAGCAGAATATCGCCACTCGCTGCTGCGCAACCTTTGTTGAGCGCCCGCCCAAACGAGAACTCGTTCTTAGCGATGTGAACGACGGTGCAGCCGGCGGCCTCAGCGATCGCGACCGTGTTGTCTGTGGAACCGGAGTCAACCAGGATGACCTCGTCGAGTTTGACGGTCTGCTGTTCAAGCCCCTTGAGCAGTCGGCCGATATGCTTGCCTTCGTTCAAAGCACGGATGACCACCGACACCCGGCGCGGAGGATTGTTGTCACTCATCGCTGACGAGCATGCCCCATATCAGATGACTTTGTGTCTTGTCCATCAACTCTTCTCCGGTCGGCTCTCGTTGGAGGTGCAAGCGTGAAGCCTCACACGGTGAGCAGCTCTAGACGCCAATCATCCGGCAAACGCCGAAGTAACCGCGCCTCGGGATCCGGTATGCACTGCGAATAGTGCGCCGGCAGAATGCTCGTGATCGTCCGGCAGTCCTTGACGGGAGGTGGTGATATACAGGACATTGCCGCCGTCGCCACCAAACGCGCACGAACTGACCTGGGTGACGTTGGGAACCCTGATTGTCTCCACCAGCCGCCCAATTGGGTCGTAATGGTTAACCGCACCGCCACCCCACAACGCAACCCAGAGCCCATCTTCTTCATCGATTGCCATCCCGTCGGGGTATCCCGGCGAGTCGTCGATATGAATATGGAGCCGGCGGCCGGACCACTCGCCTGTCTGTGGATCGACGTCAAACACATCAATCCGCCGGGTCGGGGTATCGATGTAGTAGACGCGGGTACCGTCGGCTGACCATTGGACCCCGTTGGAGACGGAGACGGGCGAAAGGAGCACGGTGACCTGATGGCCGGGGGTGACACGATAAACGGCTCCCCTTCCTGGACGCTCGTCATACGCCATGGTGCCTATGACGAAGCCGCCTAGTGGGTCACAACCCCCCTCGTTGGTCCGGAGGTTGGGATCGTCGGTGACATCGGCGATTCGGTCGAACACCGACAACTCATCATTCGCGCCTATAAGACCGTGCTCGGTGGCGATCACAAAGCCACCCGACGCTCGACTTCTGATCACCGTGGTTACTGGACTCGGCACGTTGTAGCGCGACAGCCTACCGGACGAATCGGCCGCAACTATTTCACCGGCGAGGACATCCATACACAAAAGGCGACCGGCGGACGCATCCCAGTACGGACCCTCGCAATGGTAGGCGACGGGTACCGTCACGCGCTCAGCGTTTGTCACCGTGCTCCCCGGCACCGTGCCGTGGGCATGCCACGGCTACGCATGGTCCACTCGGTCTATAGGCCGTAGGCTTGGCGAATAGCATCTACGACCGGCCCCGCCGCTCCGCGACGCAAAAATACGCAATCGTTCTGAGAGTCGAACGACCCGTGCGGCGGATACTCTTTGACCAGGCTGAATCCCATGCCGTCGACAATCTCCTCAACCTCTGGTCGGAGCGCGATTCCTTTGTACAAGGGCAGCTTGAACAGCTCAAGGTGCAGGGCCATGCAGTCGCCACCGGAAAGATACTGAGCCGCGCCTTCCAGAATCTGCCGCTCAGCACCCTGAGCGTCGATCTTGAGGAGATGGTACGGATCTGGACGGTCAGCCAGCACAGCATCCAACGTGGTGCAATGGATCTCCTCGATGTGATCAAGCCGCGACCGCTCGAACCATGTCTTCGCAAGATGTGAGGGGCCGCGGGTCCGCAACGCATCGAAGTTGGCGCGCACATAGTCGGCGTTCTCCCGAAACATCGACGAGCCGTGTCCGGCCAGGCCTGCATACACGTAGAACGGCAGAGTGGCCGTTTCATTCCATAGGGCCGTGTCAATACTGACAACCCGAGAAGTTTCTACGCGCGGGTCGCGGGGTTCGAATTTGAGGACGTGGCTGAGAAGGTCAGATCGCTTATGCCAGGGGGTCGGCAATGGGCCTACCGAGCCGACATCGATCAATCCGACTAGTCCTCGGCCGCCACGGTTGATTACCCCATATCCGTGCGCCCTGTCGATCGCCTGTCGCGCGTAGCGGTATGCGGCTTCGAGGAGCCTCATGATGCCACCATAACTGATTCAAAGGCGGCCCGCCCTGAACCAATATGCAATCAATCAGCGCTAAGAGTCATCGTTGGGGTCGAACCAGAGATAATCGCGGGGACCCGGACGCCGACGATCCAAGACGAGTGCAAAGCTAGGACCCGTAATGAGATTTGCCCTGGCGAGTTACGGAACTCGCGGCGACATCGAGCCCTCCACTGCGGTGGGCCGCGAACTGGTGCGCCGAGGGCACGACGTTCGCCTGGCCGTCCCCCCCGAACTGGTTGGCTTTGTCGAGTCGATCGGACTCGCGGCGGTTCCCTACGGTCCCAAGGTGGAGGAATTCCTGGATGAGGAATTCCTCCGGAACATGTGGACGGATTTCTTTCGCAATCCGATCAGACAGGTGTCCAAGGTTTGGGATCCGCTTATCAAGTACTGGGGCGACGCGAGCACGACGCTGAAGTCGTTGGCGGATGGCGTCGACCTGCTCTCCACTGGCCTGAATTTCGAGCAGGCCGCCGCCAATGTTGCTGAGTACTACGACATTCCGTTGGCCTCGTTGCACCACTTTCCCATGCGAACCAACGGCCGGCTTGTGCCGAGCGTTCCTTCCCCGTTGGTGCGCTCGACGATGGCGACGATCGAGTGGTTGTTTTGGCGCTCGACGAAGAAGGTCGACAACGCGCAGCGACGAGAACTTGGACTGCCCAAGGCGACACATCGTTCGCAGCGACGAATCGCCGACCACGGTTGGCTGGAGATCCAAACCTACGACGACGTGTTTTTTCCCGGCCTGGCCGCCGAATGGGCGAAATGGGGTAGCCGCCGTCCGTTCGTCGGCGCACTCACCATGGAGTTGGCGACCGACGCCGACGATGATGTCGCCTCATGGATCGCCGCGGGAACGCCACCCATCTGCTTCGGGTCCGGGAGCATACCGGTCGAATCCCCCACCGCCACCGTCGAGATGATCGGTACGGCGTGCGCACAGCTGGGCGAGCGGGCGCTCATTTGCTTCGGCGGCACTGACTTCACCGACGTGCCGCATTTCGACCACGTCAAAGTCGTCGGCCCGGTCAACTACGCGTCCATATTCCCCGCCTGCCGTGCCGTCGTTCATCACGGCGGTTCGGGCACCACTGCCGCGAGCCTGCGCGCGGCAATCCCCACCTTGGCCCTGTGGAGTTCGGCCGACCAGCCGTACTGGGCGGCCCAGATCAAACGCTTGAAAGTAGGTGCCGCCCGACGCTTTTCGGCCACCACCCCACGCTCGCTGGTGGCGGACCTGCGTACCATCCTCGCCCCGGACTACGCGACCAGAGCCCGGGAACTCTCCGCCCGGATGAGCAAGCCCGCCGAGAGCGTCGGGACCACCGCCGACCTCTTGGAGGAGGCCGTCCGCCGGAAAGTGGTTGGCTGAGGCCGCCTTATCGCCGGCCCGCGGGGGTGGAATTCACCCGGCTGGCGACCGCCTTGACCGAATCGGGCAGGAACCGCAGGGCCACACCCACGGTCTTGGTGGTCAGCGAGCCGCCGACGACCTTGCGGTCGCCGCGCATCATCGCCTCGAAACCCTGCCTGGCAACCTCGGCCGGGTCATCCTTCGGCTTTTGCCCCGCACGTGTCTCGTCCATACCCGCGCGGTTGAAGAAGTTGGTCTCGATGGTGCCGGGCAGCAGGGAGGTGATGGTGATTCTGGTATCACGCAATTCGTCCTGCAGGGCCCCGGCGAAGGACTGAACGAACGACTTGGAGGCGTGATAAACCGCCTCGAACGGGCCGGGCGCCATCGACGCCAGCGACGAGGTGAGCAGTACCTTCCCCGCGTTGCGACGGGTCATGTTACGCAAGACAAGCTTGGCCAGATGCACCGTCGACTTCACGTTGAGGTCGATGATGGACATATCATGTGCCAGGTCGCCCTCGACAAAGCTTCCCCCGCCGCCGATGCCGGCGTTCAGTGCGGCCGCGTCGAGCGGCCGATCACCCTCTGTGGCCTGCTGATAGAGCTTTTCGACGCCTTCTGGGGTACGTAGGTCAACCTGTACCGGCCGCACGTCGACACCCCAGCGAGACAACGTGGTGGACGCCGGGTAGATGCCGTCGTTTTCGGCGGCCACCACCAGGTCATATCCCCGCTGGGCGAAAAGCTCCGCGAGCTCGAGACCAATTCCACTGGACGCGCCGGTGATCAATGCTAATGCCATAGCAGAGGCCTACCCGTGTGAAAGGACGTGAAACCCGATCGGACGACGACTCGCGGTCCGGTGCGCTAAAACCCTTGGGAGAAGGCCTGGTTCGCCTTAGCGTGCCGGCTTGATGAGCAGGCCCTGCCCCGTCGGCAATGTGCAGATTTTCACACCCAGCTCGCCGGCGACCTCGTCCATGGCGGCGCGTTGCTCGTCGCGTCCCCGGTTGGCGTAGTCGTCCAGCAGCACGAAGGCACCTGGAGTCAGGCGTGGCCAAAAGAACCGCAGCGCAGCGACTTCGGGGGGAGCGCAGTTCATGTCGATGTGCAGATACGCCACCGACCGCGCATCGACCTGCTCCAGTGTCTCGGGAACCGCGCCGACGATGATGCGCTGGTTTTTCCATTGCGCGAAATTGGCGCGGACGCTGTCAACGCCGTTGACGTACATCCCGTTGCGCAGGTGTCCTTTGCTGGTCTCCAGCGCCCCGGCCCGGCGTTCGTTCTCGGTAACGAACCGCGGGTCGAGACCGGCGAAGGTGTCAAGCAAATAGAACGTCTTGCCCAGCCGATCCCAGTCGAGGTACTCCATGATGGCGCTGCTCAAGAACCCGTAACTGACGCCGCACTCGACGAAATCGCCCTCGAGTTTGCTGGCGCTGGCTGCCGCCCACAGCCCCACGTGCACGCGCCATTGCCACTGGTACCAATCCTCGTTGCCGAGGGAGCGGGCGCCACGCTGGTAGGCGCGCTGGAATTCGGGATCGTCGAGAAATGCGTGAAAGTTGTTGAACGTGATCAACGCGTCGTTGGCGTAGACATCGGGCAACAGTGCGCGCGCGAGCCAGTATTCGGTGCGCACCCACCACATCCGCAGGCGGGTGCCGGTTGTCAGCCCTGGTGCCACGGCGGCAACCATAGCATCGGCACGTACCGCGTCCGGGGCAAACGGAATCGGTTCATCATGATCGTGTTCCGCCGCTCCTGCACCGGAGGGCAAATCGTCTCGTACACCTAGAGTTTCAGCGATCTCTTTAGGACTTACGCCATAGCACGCCGGTGCCGTCGATCTCGACGATCTCGTCGGTCACGCCATGCTTGTCGCGATAGTCCGTCACCGCCTGTGCGCACGCCTTGATCGCGTGGTAGTCGTCGACGATGCAGAAGCCTCCGGGCGACAGCCGCGGGTAGAGCGCATCGAGCGCCTGAATCGTCGACTCGTAAAGGTCGCCGTCAAGCCGCAGCACCGAAATGCGGTCGATCGGGGCGTCCTGCAGGGTGTCCTTGAACCAGCCCGGAAGAAAACGCACCTGGTCATCCAGCAACCCGTAGCGCTCGAAGTTGGCCTTGACGTGCTCTTGCGGCACACCCAGGATGCGCGCGTGGCGATGCAGCCGGATTCCTTTATCCGCCTTGTAATTGACGGTGTCGGGTGGCGGCACTCCGGCGAACGAATCGCACAACCACACGGTTCGCTTCTCGTCTCCATAGGCGGCCAATACGGCGCGCATCAAGATCGAGGCGCCCCCGCGCCACACACCGCACTCGACCAGATCGCCGGGCACGTCGTCTTCCAGGACCGTCTCCACACAGTGCTGCAAACTGGTCAGCCGCTGCATACCAATCATCGTCAAGGCATCTGCCGGCCAGTCCAATCCCAAGTCGCGCGCCTTTTTATTGAATGGCCGCTTGCGCACGAGCATCAGGTTGCGGGTACTGAACAGGGGACGCCCCAGGCGGTACAACCCCACCGGCACCAACTCGTCGCTGCCGTACCTGGTCAGATCGCGCCGAAGCAGATCGAGGTATGCAAACCGCGTGTCGTGATCAGTCACGGCCATAACTGCCCCTAACTCCGCGTGCCAGTAATACCGGTAGAGAGCCTAGACGTCCCTCCACGCCATCAATGCGTTTCGCTGTATCCGTCACCGGCTGCTCAGCGACTTCGCTCGGTGGATACCCCGGGAACACAGCGCCCCGAACGAGCGAACTCCTCCAACAGATCGACGGCGCGCCCTGCGCTCTCGGTGGGTTTGCTCATCCGAGTCGCCAGCTCACGGGCGCGGGTGGTGTACTCCGGGGCAAGGATCGTCCGCAGATCGGCAATGAGAGTTTCGGGGGTGGCGCTCGAGAACCGTCGGGATGTGCCGACCTTCAGTTGCTTGACACGCGACCCCCACATCGGCTGGTCGCCGGCCGTCCAGAGGATCAGCGAGGGGATCCCCGCGCGCAGGCCGGCGGCCGTGGTGCCCGAGCCGCCGTGATGAACGACCGCGCGACAGGCGGGGAAGATTTTCGTGTAGTTGACCACGCCGACGACCTTGACGTGGTCCAACTGGGGGACGTCGCTGAAGTCGCTCCAGCCGGAGCAGATCAACGCCCGCTCCCCCAACTCCGCGCAGGCGGCGCCGATCATTCTCACCGTGTCGGCGGGTGATTCGGCGACCGGCATGCTGCCGAAACCGAAGCAGATCGGAGGCGTGCCCTGGGCGATCCACGCCAACACCTCGTCATCGCATTCGGTCGTCAGTTCCATGGTCAAAGAGCCCACGAACGGCCGCTGACCGCCCCACTTCGCCCATTCGTCGGCCAGCCCGGGGAAGCACACGTCGTCGTAGGCCTGGATTTCCAGCGAACCCCGCTCGGCGATCCGCCGCGGCGAGGCCACCGTTGCAGTGGGAAGGCCGAGCTCGCGTCGCTGACGGTCCTCGGCCTTCTTGTTCATCCGCCAGCACATCCAGTCGTACACGGCCATTCCGGTGCGGACCATGGGCGCGGGCACCCCCGGTACCACCCTGCCGTTTGGCCGCATCGGGATGTAGTGCAGTGTGGCCATCGGAATGCCGTAATAGTCCGCGACGTTAATTGCCAAGTCCTGGTAAAGCTGGCCGGTGAATAGCAAATCCGCGCCGGCCCCTACCGACATCAACGCGGAGCTCATTTCCTGCCAGTTCCTCAGCACAGGCTCCCAGGCTTCCCGGATCAAGGTAACCGGACCGCGGACGAAATTCTTGAAAAAGTTCCGTATGAACTCGTCGCTCCAAAAGTCGTGCATATCTGGCCCATAGGCGATCGCCGGGAGTCCGGCCGCTTCGGCAAGTTCGACGAGATTGGGCGGCACGGCCATACGCACCGAATGGCCCCTGCGCATCAGTTCACGACCGATGGTGAGGCATGGCTCTATATCGCCACGCGTTCCATAGCTTGCCACAGCAAATTTCATCGCGCCCGTTACCTTAATCAATCCGTGACCGCGAGGGCAAGATTGATGACGGCGTTTCCACCCCGTAATCTGCGGCTCGCCATCCGCCCTGGGATTGAATCAGAGTCGCTGGTTGCCCTTGCTTCGCAACGGTTTTGCCTACCCGCGCCGCGAAGGGGTCGCGACACGATAGCGGCGTACTTGAGTGCGACAAAGCCAACCTCATCGGCCTTCCCCCCGACCGTAGAACTATGACGACCCTTGGGCGGTGTGGCTGAACCCGGCGTCGCCCGATGTCGTGTCAGTGTGCCAGACGATCGATGTCGTGTCCTGGGAAATCGGTAAGTCACCCCAGCACAACTGCTGTAAAACCCTTTGATGATCAGGCATGAGTTCGCGAGTTCACGAAGTTCTCCACAACATCGGCGGCCTTGACGACGCTGTCCGCCGGCTTGGTCATCCGGGCGGCGATCTCGCGAGCGCGCCGTGCGTAATCCGGGGCGAGGATCCGGCTCAGATCCTCCACCAATGATTTGCGATCGGTAGCCGAAAACCGGCGCGTGGTACCAACTTTCAGCCGCTTGAGTTGAGCTCCCCAGATGGTCTGATTGGCGTCCATCGACAGAATCAGCGTCGGCACACCAGCGCGCAGGCTGGCGGCCGTGGTTCCCGAGCCGCCGTGGTGAACGACCGCGCGGCAGGCGGGAAAGATCGTCGCGTAATTCACCGGCCCCACCACCTTGACGTGATCGGCGAGCGGGACGCCGCCGAAGTCGCTCCTGCCGGCGCAGATCAACGCCCGCTCGCCCAGCTGCGTGCAGGCGGAGCTGATCATCTCGACGGTATCGGCCGGAGATTCCACCGGCATGCTGCCGAAGCCAAAGCAGATCGGCGGTGTCCCCGCGTGAATCCAGGACATCACGTCGTCGTCGGCCTCGGTGGTCAACTCCATCGTCAGCGTTCCGACGAACGGTCGCAGGCCATCCCATTCCGCCCATTCATCGGCCAGCCCGGGGAAGCAGGCCTCGTCATAGGCCTGGATTTCCAGTGATCCGCGCTCGGCGATCCGCCGCGGTGACGGCGATGTCGCCTTCGGCAGCCCGAGTTGGCGGCGCTGGGTGTCCTCGACCTTTTTGTTCAGTCGCCAGCAGTACCAGTCGAACGCCGTCATCGCCGAGCGCGCCAACGGCGGCGGCAGGATCGATACGACCTGTCCATTGGGCCGCATGGGGACGTGATGCAGGGTGGCCAAGGGAAGGTCGTAAAACTCCGCGACGTTGGCGGCGGTCTCCTGGTAGCTCTGGCCGGCGAACAGCAGGTCAGCCCCGTCGGCCAACGACATCAGCGTCGTGTTCATCTGCGCCCAGCACTGGTCACTGAGATCCCACATCTCGCGCCACATGCCGCGCATCTCCTGGATCTTCCAGAATCCGCGGAAGAACGAGGTCCAGAAGTTGCGGTAGACGTCCAGCCAGGTCTGCGATTCCAGCCCGTAAGGGACCGCGGTCAGCCCTGCCGCTTCAGTGAAACCCACCGAGTCGGGCGGGACGGCCATGACCATGTCATGGCCCCTGCGCTGCAGTTCGCGGGCGACCACCACGGAGGGCTCGATGTCGCCGCGCGTTCCGTAGCTGGCCAGCACACATTTCATCGCGGATCAAAGCCCTTCGGTTGCGCCATCACACTGATGCACCGATCACTTTAGATAGCGCCGAATCCCCACTGCACCGGTTTGCCGATCGTCACGGCTTGCGCCACAGCACGCCGGTGCCGTCGATCTCCTCGATCTCAGCGGTGACACCGTGAGCCGTGCGGTAATCCGCCACGGCCTGCCGACATGCGTCGATGGCGTGGTAATCGTCGATGATGCAATACCCGCCGGGCGAGAGTCGCGGGTAGAGGGCGTCGAGGGCCTGGATCGTCGACTCGTAAAGGTCACCATCGAGACGCAACACCGAAATGCTTTCGATCGGGGCGTCCTGCAGGGTGTCTTTGAACCAGCCCGGAACAAAACGAACCCGGTCATCGAGCAAGCCGTAGTGTTCGAAATTCGCCCTGACCTGCGCCTCGGACACCGCGAGCACCCCGGCGGCGCGATGCAAATTGATGCCTTTGTCGGCCTCGTAATGCGCGGTGTCCGGTGGCGGCACCCCTTCGAACGAATCGCATAGCCACACGGATCGCTTCTCGTCGCCGTAGGCGGACAACACGGCGCGCATCAGAATCGACGCACCTCCGCGCCACACACCGCACTCGACCAGGTCACCGGGGACGTCTTCCGTCAGAACCGTTTCCACGCAGCGCTGCAGGCTGGTCAACCGCTGCATGCCGATCATCGTCAAGGCATCCGCCGGCCAATCCAGGCCCAACTTCCGCGCGTGCTCGTTGAACGGACGCTTGCGGACCAGCATCAGGTTGCGGGTGCTGAAAAGAGGACGCCCCAGACGGTCCCAGCCCACCGGCACCAACTCGTCGCTGCCGTACCGGGTGAGGTTACGTCGCAGCAGGTCAAGGTAGGCGGATCGGGTGTCGAGGAACGGAGATCGCATGTCACGATCGGCCACGGTCAAAGCTGCCCCCTGGTTCAAAATGAAAGGACTGGCGTGGGTGGTCCCGTCCCTGCCCCTACCGGGGAGTAGCAACCATCATAGGCCGTGATTAGCACTGCCTCCGCTACCGCCAGCCGCGCCAGACCGCAGGTCTCAGCGGCGTCCCGCCTGTTCAACGACGGGGCGGCCCGATTCGTTCGATCCGGCGGCGGCTTCGGGCCGCTCGGCGATCCAGTCGAGCAGCGCGCGCAAACCGTCATCGAGCGAACGCTCGGGGCGCCAACCGAGCTCGTTGATCGCGGGCTCGACGTCGCAGCTCGCTGCGCGCACGTCGCCGTCGCGGAATTTTCCGACGACGGTCGGTTCGGGGGCGTCACACATGGCGGCGATCTTGTTGGCCAGCTCGTGGATGGTGGTGGCCTGGCCGGACCCGATGTCGAGGCAGCGCGGCTGGGTCGCCGGGCGCTGGACCGCCGCGAACAGCGCGTCGACGACGGCGTCGATGTAGACGAAATCGCGCACGATGCGGCCGTCTTCGTAGACCTCCAACGCAAGCCCCTGGCGCGCCAACCGCGCGAAGAGGGCGACGATCCCGGTGTACGAATTGGTCAGCGATTGCCCCGGTCCGTAGACGTTCTGCAACCGCAGCACGCTGAGGCTGGTGTCGTGCGCGGACGTCCAGGCGGCCAACAAGTGTTCTTGGGCGAGCTTGGTCGCCGCGTACACGTTGGTGGGCCGGGGTTCGGTTCGGTCGGCGCGGCTCGGCAGCGGCACCGCCTGTTCACCCGCGGGTCCTTGCGGATCCCAGCGGCCCGCGACGAGCTGCGCGTGGCTGCGGGGACGCGGGTAGAAGATCTGCGAGCCGGACTGCCAGGAGCCCTCGCCGTACACCGCCCGCGAGGACGCCAGGACGAGCTGCTCGGGCACGTGTCCCGAGCGGCTCAAGGCGTCCAGGAGTTGGGTGGTGCCGACGACGTTCACCGAGCCGTGCCGCGTCGCCTCGGACAGCGACTGCGCGGTTCCCGTCTCGGCGGCCAGGTGGACCACCTGGGCGGGGCGGAACAATCGCAACACCGCGTCGAAGTCGGGCGCGTGCGTCACGTCCCCGGTGAACAGCCGCGCCGACGGCGGCAGCTCGATCGGCCGATCTCCCCCATGCACCTGCGGATGCAGCACGTCCATCACGGCGACGTCGTATCCGGCTTCGAGGAGGCGACGTGCGAGCGCCGACCCGATGAATCCCGCCCCACCGGTGATGAGCACGGACGCTGACACGAATCGACGCCTCCCGTATCGGATGCTGAGGAAAATGTGCGATCGGCACATTCGCCGTGATCGCGGTCCGGTCGATCATATCGGGGACGTATCGCGCGCCCGCACCAATTTCGCGAAAGGCGCTACGCCCAGGTCCCCCTGTGCCGGTGGGCCATGGCGATGATTTCCATCACCGGCCTGGCGATGGCCGGCCGGAAAAGCCGGAACAGCATGCTGTTGGACAAGCCGTGAAAATCTTCGTACGCCTTACGAAAGTCGCGCTCGCTGGCCCGGTAGGCCGCGAAAACGCGGTCCAACGTTGACATGTCGATGGGGTCGTCCTGCGCGGCCTGGCGAAGCGCTTCGTAGACCGTGGAAATCCAATCGGCGCCGAAAAGGTCGTTGACCGGACCGCAATGCCGCTGCCGATGCAACCCCGGGGTGAGGAAGCTTTCGATGGCGTCCTCGTCCTGGGTGTGCAGTTCGATCGGCAGTTCCGTGGAGATCCGTTTCATTTCCCGACGCCAGTCGTCGAGAAGGTTCGCGTAGTCAACGAATACCCGCGACACGCCGCGTGAATTTCGTTCGGCCAGGATGTTGCATTTCAACCACAAGGCGCTCGCGAGTGCCGGAGACACGTGCCAGGACTTCACGATCGACGAAATGACCTCTTGCGGATGACGTACCGCGATCACGGCGGCGACGTCGAAACCCGCCGTGCGCGCCGCCTCGAACCACAGGTCGGACAGCGTGGTGATCCTGGGTTCTTTGATCACCACCAGTGGCGCCGCCGGCAGGGTGGACAGATACTCCGCGACTTTGGCGACGCACGCCTTGTTTTCTTTGGTGGGTGAATCGTCATCCAGGAAGCGAAGTGAGGGGTCGTACCAGTTGGTCCCCAGGCGGCTCAGGATCGTTTCGTTGAGCGAAATGGCCGCTCGCGGTTCCCAATACCCGAGCGGATTGTTGGCGTCGGCGCCGAGCATCGCGGCCGGCAGCGTGCCACCGCAGAGCGAGAGGACCCGCGTGAGCGCCGAGGTTCCCGACCGTTGCGGTCCGAGCACGAAAAGGGCGACCGGACGATTTCCGGCGCTGAGGGGGCGATCGACCGGCTTGGTCATCCGGGCCAATCTCATCGCGAATCCAACTTTCACTGGTCGTGCGCCTGAACGACGTTCGGAGTTCGGTTGATATCCAGGGGTTTCCGACTCGGTGCACGCGCGATCAACACGCGTAGCAACCATTTGGAATCGACACCGTCGCGCACACTACGGTGTCAGAGAGCTAAATCCCAGCCTGCCCAACGACTTTGGCAAAGAGAACGCGATATACCGCGGTCCTCACAGGAGTCAGGCTTGACTTGTGACCGGCAACTTCTGCCCCCCGGTAAGAACGATCGAACCATTGCGCCCGCTAAGGACTATAGCCAGACCACACCATCGAAGTGCCGCTTTTACGAAACTATTTTGCGTACTTAATCTTTGGGCGTGGGCTTCGGCCTGTTAGCGGGCCACGCAGGTGCGGCGGCTCGCCGGCTTACTCGGCGCCATCCTGTACAGCGAGCAGCTGAGCATGTAGATAGTAGTGACTCCTGCCGCTTGGAGATTTTGGAGGAAACAAGGCTTCGCGATTGAAGGTCGCGCGACGGACACACCGATGTCAGGCGAGCGGCGTGACGACTCGCCGGGACCAGGCCTGGAATCCCCCCGCAGAAGTCGATCTTCGGCCGGGGCTGATGGGTGGAAATGGCGCTTGTCAAAGCCGCGGAAGCCGCTGATCCCGAGGATGGGCGGACAAATAAAGACGGCCGTCTCCCGCTTCTGGAATGTCAGGCGGGGCCCGCCCAGGTAATACGTAAAAGCCTCGTCCTAGAGGCGCTTTCGTGATAAGTAATGACGATGACGACATGGCGAGAAAAAGTCAGCTTCCTCGTGACACGGCTCTACCGACCATCCGGGGACGCGGCTGAAGAATACTTAAAGTGGTATTTCGGCAACCTGGTGTGGCAGCAGACTAAGTGGCTGGGCGTCAACTGCTGGAAGTCGGTAACCGATCTTTGGAACTACCAGGAGATCTTGTTCGACGTCAAGCCTTCGCTGGTTGTCGAATTCGGCACCCGTCATGGCGGCTCTGCGGTGTTCTATGCGAGCATCATGCGGCTGATCGGCCAACCCTTCAAAGTATTTTCCGTCGACATCTCCTTAAGCGCTCTTGATCCCGAGGCACGCCACTATCCCGAAATCGAGTTTGTAGAATCGTCGTCCACAGAAGCGGCAATCGCAGAGCGTATTCGGCAGCTGAAAGCCGGGTACCCGGGCAAGATCTTTGCAATTCTGGATAGCGACCACACCAAGGATCACGTACTGGCCGAGATGAAAATGCTGCGGCCGCTGCTGTCCGCCGGCGACTATCTTCTAGTCGAAGACTCCTGCGTGAACGGCCATCCGATCATGCCCGGATTCGGCCCGGGGCCCTACGAGGCCATCGAGGCGTACGAGCAGGAGTTCCCGAACGATTACATCCACGATTATGAGCGTGAGAAAAAATTCGGGTGGACCCTGGCACCCAATGGCTACCTGATCCGCAAGTGATTGGGGCCCTGCCACAATCGAATACTGGGCAAAGTTCATTCGGTGACCCCGCGTGTCGTGAATTCCGAACCATCGCCGACTAGGCCCAGGCTCCCCTGCGGCGGTGCACCACCGCGGCGACCTCGAGGATCCGCTTCACGATGAACGGACGGAACACCCGGCGAAGCAGGCTGTTGGTGCGGGCGTGGAATTCCGTGAACGCCATGCGGAAATCACGCTCGCCGGCCCGATACGACTCGAAAACCCGGTCCAGGGTGGCTAGGTGCAGGGGGTTGTCCTGCGCCGCCCCCCGCAGCGCCTCGTAGACGGCGGATACCCAGTCCGCACCGAAATGGTCCGCCACCGGGCCGCCGCATCGCTGGCGTCGAAGCTCGGGGGTGAGAAATTCCTCGACGGCGCTCTCGTCGACGGTGTCCAGATCGATTTCCAGTGCGGCGGCAATGCGCTTCACCTCTCGATGCCAGTTGTCGAGGAGGTTGCCGTAGTCGACGAACACGCGCGGGATCCCGCGGGTGTGCCGCTCGGCGAGCAGGTTGTACTTCAGCCACAATGCGCTGGACAGCTCCGGCGAGGTATCCACGTACTTCGCCGCCGAGGCGACAACCTCTTGCGGATGGCGCACCGCAATCACGGCGGCGATGTCGAAGCCGACCTGGCGCGCCGCCTCGAACCAGAGGCCCGACAGCGCCGTGATCCTCGGCTCCTTGATGACCACCAGCGGCGCCGCCGGCAGTGTGCCCAGATACGCCGCGATCTCCGCGATCCAGGCCGCCTTCTCGTCGGCGCCGAATGCGCACTCCTCCTGCAGGCGCAGCGTCGGGTCGTACCAATTACTGCCGTGGCGGCGCATGATCGTCTCGTTGAGCATGATGGCCGCCCGCGGCTCCCAATAGCCGCGCGGGTTGTTCCCGTCGGCGCCGCACATTCCGGCCGGGAGCGTGCTGCCACACAGCGACAAAACCCGGGTCAGCGCCGACGTTCCGGACCGCGCCATTCCCAACACGAACAGCGCAACCGGACGGACGGCGGTTGCTTGGCGGGCGGATGACCCTGGGAGATCGGCCGGTTGGCTCGTCCGGGGAGCTGTCATCGGTGGCCCACACCTTTCAGTTGCGCGTCATGCGCGCGTCATGCGGCCCCCGGGATCACGGGTCATTATGCATGAGTTTGCAATTTGTGGGGCAAAGTTCAATTACGCGCTTCCGGCAACGCCGTCGCCGAGCAAGAAGCGCGTTCAGCAACGCCCATTAGTCGGTTGTTCTGGCCGCGACTTTTCTCTAGTTAAAGGTGAGATTGAGGGTCATGCGGCGCGGAATCCGCGACGGACCTAGTCGCCGGTGACGGTCTGCGCGGACGGTTGCGCATCAGCGACCACGCCGTCCCGTTCCCGCGCTTTGCGCTTGAAGCGGGATTTGAGCGCAAGCGCACGCTTCTCCACCAGGAACCAGCTCAGTGCGGCCAGTGGCAGGGTCGCGACGGCGGCAACAACGGCGAACACGAGTGGAGGCAGGAAGCCCAGCCCGCAGATCACCAGCAGCTGCTGGATGGGCCACGCGTAGATGTACACGCCATAGGACAGGTCCGTGCGTAACCGCATGCGCTGGTTGTGGATCAGCGCTCCCGAAACGATGACGACGTAGGCCAGTGGGATGGCGGCGACTACTCGATAGTTCGGCACCAGCAAGCCGGCCGCCACCACGATGGCCGCGCTCACGGCAACAAGTAACCATCGGGCGGGGATCATGTCTTGGAACTGATGCAGTACCGCTCCCGCGGCGAAGACGAGGGCGAAACGCGTGATCATCTGCGGGATCGTCTCCACCGCGCCCACCGGGTAAGAAACGAGCGCCGCACCCACCAAGAACAGTGCGAACACCACCGGAGCGGGCCAGCGGCGTTTGAGGAGTCCGGCCACGCCGGCAACAGCGATGGCGATGTAGCAGAGGAATTCGAATACGAGGGTCCACAGCACGCCGTCCCACACCCCCGGGAAGGGGACGTTTCGGGGTGTTCCGTCGATACCGGTGTGATAGACGTTCAGCACGGCGTTGTTCAGCACGTACGCGAACGGTGCGGGAGATAGCAGCAACCTGGCTGGCGAGCCTCCTTGGATCGCCACGCTGAGCGGGGCGATGACAAAAGCCACCACGGCCAGGCAGACCCACAGCCCGGGGAAGATGCGAAGAACACGGGCGACGAAGTACTCGCGAAGCTGCGGGTTGCGGACCCAGCTCGCCGTGATGAGGAAACCCGATATCGCGAAGAATCCGTCCACCCAGACCTGGGTGAGCAGCTGTTCCACCGGTGGGTAGATCTTGCGGCCGGTGAGGGCCCAGGAGTGTTGCAGGATGACGCCAGACGCCAGCACCAGGCGCCAGACGTTGAGCGCGTTGTTCCGGGGGTCGAACACCTGGGCGAGCGTCGAGCCCGCCGACCCTCGCGGCTTTGGCCGGCGGTTGACGGTTGCATCGGGGCCAGAGACTGTCGGGTGCGCGCTCACCTGACCGATTCTCGCTGCCCGGCGCCCGGGTGCCAAAATCGCCGTCGAGTCATCAGCACACCCGCAAAAGCAGGATTACCGGCGGGCATTGTTTTCGGGCAACGCCGCGGCAATTTGCGGGAATGAATTGAGCAAACATCCAGCACAGATTACAACGCATGTGAACAACTGCACATGGGCATTCGACCACCGTCATTCAAACGGGCGAGTCGATTTAAGCGCCCCCGTAAATTATGCGGTCATTTGCATTGCGGGTCAGTGTCCGCCTGGATGCCTTTCGGCGTCAGCCGGCGACGGCTCCCGGCTCGCAGTACGGCGCCCCGAACTCGGTGACCGGACGGAATCCGCGTTTGCGGGCCTTGTCCGCGGCCCTGCGGATCAGCGCATAGATCCCGACGAACGCCGCGTGGTCGCTCATCACCAGGGGCGTCAGCAGACGGTTGTGCACCAGCGCGAACGCCACCCCCGAGGCGGGGTCGGCCCATCCGACCGAACCGCCCATCCCGACGTGACCGAAGCCGGGCATCACGCCGCCGATCGGCAGGCTGTGATAACCGAGGTGGAATGCCAACGGCACGTAGATGTTTCGGTCCGGCCGCAGGCTGCGCTCGCCCGTCAGGCCTGCCGTCAGGTCGCGGGAGAGGAATCGGATGCCGTCGACCTCGCCACCGTTGGCGATGGCGCCGTACATCCGCGCCAGGCCGCGCGCCGTGGCCACACCGTTGGCCGCCGGGATCTCGGCGTCGAGCAGCGGGGTGTCGCCCTGCACCGCCGCGACCATGCCCGGGAAATAGATGGACCGGAACCCGCCGGAGAGCTCGTTGGCGACCTTGCGCGAGACGTAGTTGACGAGCGAACTGCCCAGCAGGTTCTGCGGCGCGACGATCTCGGCGACCCGCGTCGGGCATCCGGCCGGCGGCCGGCCCAGGTACAGGCCGTCGACGCCCAGCGGCTCGGCGAGTTCCTCGCGAATCAGCGTGCGCATCCCTTTACCGGTCACCGCCCGGCCCAGACCCGACATTAGCCAGCCGAAGGTCAGCGCGTGGTACGCGGATTTGCCGAGCAGCCGCCCGGGAGCCGCCGCCGCCAGTCGCTCCTCCATGACCACGTGATCGAGGAGGTCTTCCTTGGTGGCGCCGCGCAGCCCCGAGAGGCCGGCCTGGTGGCGCATCACCTGGCGCACGGTCATGTCGGCCTTGCCGTTGGCGGCGAACTCGCGCCAGTACTCGGCGACCGGGGCGTCGTAGTCGATCAGCCCCCGGTCGGCGAGCCGGTGGATGACGGTGGCGGCCATTCCCTTGGTCGCGGAGAACACCATCGGGGCGGTGTTCTCCGACCACGGCCGCTGCCCGCCCCGGTCAGCAAACCCCGTCCAGACGTCCACGACGGGCTGGCCGTCCACATAGACGGCCAGGGCCCCGCCACCGAACCGGCGGGCGGGAAACATGCTGGAAAAGCTACGAACGACGCACCCGAAGTGTGAGTCCGCCGCGCCGGACACACGGTGACCTGCGTCAAGGTCATCGTGGACACGGACCGCGCGGCGATTGACTCGGCTATCCACCGTCACACTTTTGAATTTACTTGGATTACACACCGGGCAGGAGCGAAACCCCCCGATTATTTACCTATCCGTTAGCCAGACGCGGCCGTCAATATTTGCTGGGCGGCCAGCGCCGGAGTTAGCTCCCCCGCCTTGACCTTCCGCTCGACGTCGGCCCGGATCTTGCGCACCGCCGGGTTGGAGGCCAGCCGGTCCAGCACCGTGTCGCGCACCATCTGCCAGGTCCAGTCGACCAACTGGCCGCGGCGACGCGCCTCGAACTCCCCCGCCTCGCTGAGCACCTGACGATGGCGTTCGACGGTCTCCCACAGTTCGTCCAGGCCGGTCCCCTCCGCAGCGCTCATCGTGAGAACGGGCGGGCGCCAAAGGGTTTCGCGCGGATAGATCAGCCTGATCGCCCCGGACAGCTCGCGGGCCGCCGACCGCGCCTCGGGCAGGTGATTCCCGTCGGCCTTGTTCACCACCACGATGTCGGCCAGCTCCAGCACGCCCTTTTTGATGCCCTGCAGCTGGTCGCCCCCGCGCGCCAGGGTCAGCAACACGAAGGTGTCGACCATGTTGGCCACGGCCACCTCGGACTGCCCGACGCCGACGGTCTCGATCAGGACCACGTCGAACCCGGCGGCCTCCAGCAGCACCGACGTCTCGCGGGTGGCCTTGGCCACCCCGCCCAGGGTGCCCGACGTGGGCGACGGCCGAATGTATGCATCCGGGTGCATCGCCAGGCGCGCCATCCGGGTTTTGTCACCGAGGATCGAGCCGCCGGTGCGCGTCGACGACGGGTCGACGGCCAACACCGCCACGCGATGGCCCAGTTCGATCAGGTGCATGCCGAGGGCCTCGATGGTGGTGGACTTACCCACCCCGGGAATGCCGGTGATCCCCACACGGTGCGCCTTGCCCGAGTCCGGCGTCAGCTCCAACAGCAGCCGCTGCGCCTTCTCCTGATGGTCCTTGCGGGTGGACTCCAGCAGGGTGATGGCGCGCGGCAACGCCGCGCGGTCGCCGCTGCGGACCGCCTTGGCCAGCTGCTCTGGGTTCATTTCCACACCGCGAGACCGCAACTGGCGACGCATTTCCCGAGTAACCCCGTCGGTAGTTGCAGTCTCGCACGCATCATTAGAGGTCGTAACCCAGCCGCTCGGCGAGCTTGTGCAGCAAGCCGATCGCGGCGTCGGCGATCACCGTGCCGGGCGGGAAGATGGCGGCGGCCCCGGCCTCGTACAGCTCGTCGAAGTCCCCGGGCGGGATGACGCCGCCCACCACCACCATGATGTCGGGCCGCCCCACCTCTTTGAGCGCGTCGCGCAGCGCCGGCACCAGCGTCAGGTGACCGGCCGCCAGCGAGGACACCCCCACCACGTGCACGTCGTTGTCGGCGGCCTGGCGGGCCACCTCCTCGGGCGTGGAGAACAACGATCCGACGTCCACGTCGAAGCCGATGTCGGCGAACGCCGTCGCGATCACCTTCTGGCCCCGGTCGTGGCCGTCCTGCCCCATCTTGGCCACCAGGATCCTGGGGCGGCGACCGTCGGCCTCTGCGAACTTCTCGACCAGTTCGGTTGCGCTGGTCATGTTTCCGGCCTTTCCAGCTTCGTCGCGGTAGACGCCGGCGATGGTACGGATCTCCGCCTGGTGACGGCCATAGACCTTCTCCAGCGCGTCGGAGATCTCGCCAACGGTGGCCTTGGCGCGGGCCGCGTCGATGGCCAGCGCCAGCAGGTTGTTGCCCAGCCCATCCTCACCCGCACGACCGTGCGCGGCCGCGGCGCGTGACAACTCGGCGAGCGCGGCGTCGACGGCCCGCTGGTCGCGGCTTTCCCGCAGCTCCTTGAGCTTGGCCAGCTGCTCGGCGCGCACCCGGCTGTTCTCGACCTTGAGGACCTCGACCTCCTGGTCCTCCTCGACCTGGTACTTGTTGATGCCGATCACTGGCTGGATCCCGGAGTCGATGCGGGCCTGCGTGCGCGCGGCCGCCTCCTCGATGCGCAGCTTGGGAATGCCGTCGCTGATGGCCTGGGCCATGCCGCCGTGCTCGGCCACCTCGGCGATGTGGGCGCGGGCCTTCTGCGCGAGCTGATGGGTCAGCCACTCCACGTAATACGAGCCCGCCCACGGGTCGATGGGCCGCGTGGTGCCCGACTCCTGCTGCAGCACCAGCTGGGTGTTGCGGGCGATGCGGGCCGAGAAGTCGGTGGGCAACGCCAGCGCCTCGTCCAGCGCGTTGGTGTGCAGCGACTGGGTGTGCCCCTGGGTGGCGGCCATCGCCTCGATGCAGGTGCGGGCTACGTTGTTGAAGGCGTCCTGCGCGGTCAGCGACCAGCCCGAGGTCTGCGAATGTGTGCGCAGCGACAGCGATTTGGCGCTCTTCGGGTCGAACTGGGAGACCAGCTCGCTCCACAACAGCCGGCCCGCCCGCAGCTTGGCGACCTCCATGAAGAAGTTCATCCCGATGCCCCAGAAGAAGGACAACCGCGGCGCGAACTTGTCGATGTCCAGCTCGGCGTCCAGGCCGGCCTTGATGTAGTCCACCCCGTCGGCCAGGGTGTAGGCCAGCTCCAAATCCGCTGTGGCACCGGCCTCCTGGATGTGGTACCCGGATATCGAGATGGAGTTGAACTTCGGCATCTTGGCGCTGGTGTAGGCGAAGATGTCGGAGATGATGCGCATCGACGGCTTGGGCGGATAGATGTAGGTGTTGCGCACCATGAACTCTTTGAGGATGTCGTTCTGGATGGTGCCGGCCAGCTTCTCCGGCGGGACACCCTGCTCCTCGGCGGCCACCACGTACAGCGCCAGGATCGGCAGCACCGCGCCGTTCATGGTCATCGACACCGACACCGTCGACAGGTCGATGCCGTCGAACAGCTGCCGCATGTCGAGGATGGAATCGATTGCCACACCGGCCATTCCGACGTCACCCTGCACGCGCGGGTGATCCGAGTCGTAGCCGCGGTGGGTGGCCAGGTCGAACGCCACCGACAGGCCCTTCTGTCCGGCCGCCAGGTTGCGGCGGTAGAAGGCGTTGGATTCGGCGGCGGTGGAGAACCCGGCGTACTGCCGAATCGTCCACGGCTGGTTGACATACATCGTCGGGTACGGCCCGCGTACGAACGGCGGTTCGCCGGGGAAGCTGTGCAGCGGATAGCCGTCGGCCTCGACCGCGGCGCGGTCGGCGGCGATGTAGACCGGTTTGACGTCGATGTCTTCCGGTGTGTGCCATTGCAGTTGGTCGGGCGTGTACCAGTGCGCGGCCGCGGCCGCGGCGACGTGTTCTTCGACGGCGGCTTCGGTCGCCGGTTTTATGGTCCGTTCGCTGTGCAGCGGCACATCGGCGAAGCTGCCGACAGCAGGTGCAGTGGTCGTCATAACTGGCTACGCCCCCAGCCTCGTGAGCAGATCCGACAGTGCTTCGACCGCATTGATTTTCGCGGTCAGGAATTGGTCCGGTTGGTGCTCGGCGTCGGCCACGGCCTTTTCCGGTCCGGCCAGATAAACCCGGTCGATGCCGGCGGCGCGCGCCGCCTGCACGACGCCGGACGCCTCGTCCTGGTAGCGCTTGTCGGTGCCGCAGATGACCGCCACCGTTGGCGTCCCCGCCTCAGCCACCGCCGCCGCGACGCCGGCGGCGTCGACGGTTCCGGGGTTGACCGCCTCGATGCCCCCGGAGGCCAACAGGTTCGACGCGAAGGTTGCCCGAATGTTGTTCTCGGCCAACGGGCCCAGCGGCAGCAACAACGCCTGGGGGCGCGAGCCGGTGCGGGCCACGAAGGCGTCGGAGCGGTCGCGCAGCGCTTCGAACTCCGCGGCGTAACGCACCAGCTTCCCGGCGGCGAGCGGCGAATACGACGAGTCGCTTTGCGGCAGCGGCGGTTCGGTGAGGTTCGGGAACTCGTTGACACCCGTGATCGCCGTGCGGCGGTGCGCGATGTCGTCGCTGCGGCGGGCCGCGATCTCGCCGATCTGGGCGGCGATGAAATCGACGGCCTCGGTGAATCCGCCGTGCGCCTCGATCGCCTGGAAATGCTGCCAGGCCTGTTCGGCCAGACGGGCGGTGAGGTCCTCGACGAACCACGACCCGCCGGCCGGGTCCAGCACGCGACCCACGTGCGACTCCTCGAGCAGCAGCAGCTGGGTGTTGCGGGCGATTCGCCGCGCGAAACTGGTTGCGGTGCCCGGGAATCCCCCGTCGATCGCCACGTCGAACGGGAACACCAGCAGCGAGTCCGCGCCGCCGACGCCGGCACCGAAGGCGGCCAGGGTGCAGCGCAGCATGTTCACCCAGGGGTCGCGCTGCGTCATCATCGGCAGCGAGGTCTCGGCGTGGATGACGGCCGCACCGGCGTCCGGGTCGCCGACGACCTCGGCGACCCGCGCCCACAGGTTGCGTGCGGCGCGGAACTTGGCGATCGTCATGAACTGGTCGTCGTCGGCGGCGAACCGGAAGCTGATCTGGCGCAACGCCTGGCCGATCGGCATCCCCGCCTCGGTGAGCACCCGCAGGTAACTCACCGCGGCCGCGACACCGGCGGCCAGCTCCCAGGTCGCGTTGGCGCCCAGATTGTGGAACGCGGGTCCGTCGACGGTGATCGCCCGCACGCCGGTGTGCTCGGCGGCCCGCTTGGCGACGGCGACCACGTCCTCGATCTTCGGGGCGGCACGCTCACTGAGCGCCGCGGTCAGCGGGTCGCCGCCGAGGTCGATCGACACGGTGGCGCGCTGGTCGGGTTCCACCCCCTCGGCCAGCGCCAGCGCCACGTCGCTGGCCGCCGCGTAGTCGGCGCCGGCTTCGAGGATCAGCGGCGCCATGCTCAGGTAGACGCCCTGCAGCGCGTCGGCCAGCTGGCCGGGCGCCACGCCCGACTCCCCGATCCGCAGCACCAGGGCGCTGGCCCCGTTGCCGAGCGCGTCGAGCACCGCGGAGTTGACGTCGGCCGCCGCGACACCGGGCACCGGGGTGGCCGGGAACGCCTCGGCGACCCGCCAGCCGGTCTTGACGTCGCGCAGCGCGTCGCCGCCTCGCACGTAGGGCCACTCGCCCGGCAGCGGCGGTTCGGGAAGCTCGTCGAGCGCGGTGTAGAGCGCGCGAATCGCGATCCCGTCGTACGTCGGGGTCTCCAGCAGGCGCTCCGGCGCGTCCCCCAACTGCTCGGGGTCCTTCCGGGTGCTCTTGGCCAGCACTCCGGCGACCGCACTGCGCCAACGCCCGCGAACCTGTTCTAGGCCGGCGAGCTCGGGTACATCAATGGACACCGATTGCTCCCTTTTCCCAGCATTTGGGCTACAGCTTTGGGGATACCACTTAGCTATTGAGGCTAATTGATGGGAGCTCTCCGCTAAAAACCGCCAGGCGCCGCCACCCGACCGGGTTCTGGACGAAACGCCAGCCGCGGGCAACGCCCAATTCATCTGCGCCCCGTAACCTTGGATGCCGTGACGGGTTCCGCCACCAGCAAAATCACCGCGACGCTTCGCGATCTCGGCTGCGCCATCGGCGCGGCGGCGCGAAGTGTGTCTCGGTCGCGGATCGTCTGGACAGTGGTGGGCATCACAGCGCTGCTGGTGCTGGCGTCGTGGCTTCCGCTGCCCTCGCCGGTGCAGATGCGCGACTGGGCGCAGTCCCTCGGACCGTGGTTCCCGCTGGCGTTCTTGGTCGCCCACATCGTCGTGACGGTGGTGCCCATCCCGCGGACCGCGTTCACGCTGGCGGCCGGGTTGCTCTTCGGCCCGCTGCTGGGCGTCGCCATCGCGGTGGTCGCCAGCACGGCGAGCGCGATGATCGCCCTGCTGTTGGTGCGGGCGCTCGGGTGGCGGTTGAACCGCCTGGTGCGCCACCGATCGATCGACACGGTGGAAGAACGGCTGCGGCGGCGGGGCTGGCTGGCGATCGTGTCGCTGCGATTGATTCCGGCGGTGCCGTTCTCGGCGCTGAACTACGCCGCCGGCGCGTCGAGCGTGCGGGTGCTGCCGTACGGCCTGGCGACGCTGGCCGGCCTGCTGCCCGGCACCACCGCCGTCGTCGTCCTCGGCGACGCGCTGGCCGGTCACCCGAGCTCGCTGCTTTACCTGGTGTCGGCGATCACCAGCGCGCTTGGCCTGGCGGGCTTGATCATCGAGGTCCGCCACTTCCGTCGGCACCACCGCCGCGCACACCGTCGCGTCGATGACGAACCCTCCCCCGAGCCGGCCACCGTCGGCTGATCCACCAACTCTGTCGAGAGCGCCGCGCGAGGCGGCAAAGACCGATCTAATGGGAGGCGTGTACGCGCTGGAGTTCGCCAGCTGGGGGTCGCCTTATTCGCCGGCTCGTACCGTCGCGCTGCCGCTCAGTGCCCTGGTGTTGGCGGTGCTGGCCGTGTTGGGCTTTCTGCCCAGCCGGGACCAGCGCCGGCGCAAGCCGAAGAGCCGTTTCTCCGATGTGCCGCAGCGCGCCAAACTGCACACCACACTGCTCATCCTGGCGGCGGTGTGCAGCACCGCCGCCCTGGTGGCGGCCGTCTGCCTGTACCCCAGGGCCGCGACCCCGGCGCGGCAGCCTCCCCTACCGCCGCCGCCGACCCTGGCGCCGATCGATCTGCCCGCGGCCAGCGCCATCGGCCCGGGTGCCGGCATTTACGTCGAGTATGCCGACGGATCCGGTGGAATGGGTTGCACCGCGGGATTTTTGGTGCATACCGGGGGCGGCCGGGCCGGGATCCTCACCGCCGGTCATTGCAATCGGCCCGGTCAGCGGAGCAAGGTGACGATGAACCTGGGCGGGGTCCTTCCCTACACCACGCTGGGCACGTTCACCGAGACGATCAGCGAGGGGGTCCACGACGAACAGCACGACATCGGCCTGATCACGCTCGACGCTGACAACGTTCCCCAGTCCGCGGCGGTCGCCGCGTCGCTACCGGTCACCGGCGTCGCCACCAATCTTCAAGTCGGACAACAGTTGTGCAAGTTCGGCATGGGTTCGGGCGCGGACGCCTGCGGGCAGATCGTGGAGATCACCGCCAGCAAGGTCGTGTTCCTGGCGAGCGGCCAGTGCGGCGATTCGGGTGGGCCGGTGTACCACTACGAACGCGACGGCACCGTCAGCGCCGTCGGCATCCTCATCCGCGGCGGCGCCCCCTACACCCCCAAAGCCGGGTGCGCGGCGCGCGCCCAATTCTCCGTCGCCGAGTTGGTGCGGCCGTGGCTGGACAAGTGGAACCTGACCGCGATCACCGCGCCGTCGTCCCCACGCTGAACACTCTCGGCCCCGCCCTTCTTCAGGCCAGCTTCGCGCTGAGTTCCTAACGTCGCGGCAAGCGGTGCGAGAAGGGCGATTTCGCGCCGCCGGGACAGGCGCCGGGCGGTCCGTTGCGCCGCCGGGATGATGAGGGCGGGGGTGCGCCAGCCGCGTCGAGGTGTGGTCGAACCGCTACCCACCGATCTCCGCGATCCGCTTCGACGATGCCGCTACTGACCCCCCGCCATCTGCGGTACTCCGAAGGCGTCATGTCCTGGCCCCACGCGGTGCTGATCGGCACGTTTCGATCCAGATACTCCGATTCTGCGGCCCGCCATGCCTTTACGTACAGGTAGAAAGGAATCGCAGTATGGAGGTGATGAACTACGTGGTAGTTCTGATACATCAATAACAGACACAGAACACGCTCCCAGCCAACCCGAGCGCGGGTGACGTGGAATCGATTGGTCTTTATCGGAACAAGACCGTGATGAGGCAGCCAGTCAAACCACCACGCGAGGATGACCATGCCGATCCGCTGTGGGATGAAATAGATAAGCACCAGCTCTCGCCAGTAGCCGAGAATCAGGATGGTGGTTACGAAGGCAAGGGCCAGAGTGAGGTATAGGGCAAATCCCACGGCTTCCTTACGGGGGCGCCGGCGCAGGCGCATTAAGTAAAAGCGGCAATACCAGGCATCGATCGTCAACCAGCGCAACGGCAGCTGCCAACGCGGACCCGTGAGACTCCACGCGTCCGGATCCTCATGGATACCTTCGTTGGTGTTGCGATGGTGCGCCAGATGCGTATACGCGAGCATGGGGAAAGTTCCGAACAATGAGACGAACGGCATCGACAAGCGACCGAATACCTGGTTGATCCACTTTGGTCGGCCGACGGTGTGGTGAATCGCTTCGTGCAGCACCGAGAACATGGAAAACGTTACGAGACCCTGAACGACGATGGTGACCGCCAACCACCAACGACTCACTCCGCACAGAACCGCCGCCGTCGCCCCCAACCACGCAACGAGCGACCCAAGCCAGACCAGCACGGTCGGCACCGCAATGGTCGGCCGCACGAACCTGGGAGCTAGGGGGCCCCGCGGAATTGCGGCCACATCACCGGCGCCCCGTGACCTTAGCTCTGTGGCGGCAAGCATTTCGACCCCCGTCACCACGGCGCCCGACGAGGAATACGCCGCCGATGCACTGCATAGAAGACCATGTGGCACCACCTTGTTCCGACTTTGCTGGTCATATTTCTTCGGGCAATAAATTATTTGCCGATTTCGACATGCGGGTGAACACAATAAATGCGCGGGTATACGTAAGCCATTGCGCGCGGATCCACGCGGTTGAGCGTAAGTACATTCACGTCCTCCTTGCCGCGCAGAACCAATCGAGTCTTTCTTTGTCCATGGGGAGTGCGATGTCGCAGGATGTTCGGCCCGGATTAAACCGGGGCGTTCACCAGGACAAACGTTTGTGACCTAGTCGCTAAAAAGCAACGTTGTTAGTGCCGGAAAGCGGCGTTCATGGTTGATTTCCAGATGTCGTCGCCTGGCGCTCCCCTCAGGTCGAAGTTGCTAAGCTTTCCTGCCCCAAAGTTGGTCACTTCAGATGGACGGGGCGTTCCCGCCTTTCGACAATCCGGGTGCACGGAAGCTCAAGCATTTTGCATTACCTCCGATGTCGCGGGCTCCGGACTCCACGCATGCGCGCAGGTTTTTCCGCTTTTCAAAAGCACCGTGAGGTCTCCGGCCAAATCGGCCGTTACCGATCTGACGGAGGAAAGTCGAACATGATTCATGAGATCCGCCAGGGCGTTCAACTTATAGTGCGATTCCAGCTGCGGACTCATCGCACCAGGACGTATTGCGATTGGTATTGTTTCGCGATATTTCATGCCCAGCACGAACGCGGTCTTGGAATCGGCGCTCACCATGAACGGTTCATCGCCCTTGTCGAGATTCCTGAGCATAAGAAGTGGAATATCGCTCACCCAAAGAGGCTCGACAGGCTTATCGCGATCCGTATGGGTACCGAGTGGATTTTTCGGATGAGTCCACGCAATCGTCAGGCCAGCGGCTATAAGCTCGAGTCTCATTTTCTGTCGCCACACTTCGCCTTGGGCAGCGACCGCTTGCAGGAAATTATCGACATTCTGATACGCGACTCCGACAACCAAATAACGATCAGAATGTCTAGCGTGAAATTCACGCATCTCCGAGATAGCCCGGAAAAATTCCTCCTCATCCAGGAGAAAATCGCTCGTATCGTAGTAGAATTGGCGCTTTCCGAGCATCGTCTCGGTGAATGGACAATGAGCTTTTCGACCGTCGCCACGGACAAGAAAATCAAGATATTGTTGTATTACCGGCACGCAGTCGTCCGTGTGATGGCTGAGTTCAGTGAAGACATAATCCGATCGTCGGTTCATTGACGCCCCTCCCCATGGCGAAACTCAACACCCACGTCCTACCGGTGCCTGCGCTCACGTTGATCGCCCGAGATCAGGTGCGTCGCCGGCGGTAAATCCCCCGAATCGAAACGGAGTGTAACCGTGGTCCGCCCCGCACGTTCGCAAAATCGCCGATACGCGGCGACACTGTTATCTCCTGGCACGGTTGGCAACCGTCACACCGATCCGGAGACACGACGTGCGCCGGGCTTCCGGGGTGATGTGGCGAACGATCAAGAGCGACACGGCCTGTGGCCGGCCTCCGCCGATGTCCCAACTGGATGGCGGATGATCGCTACGGGAGCCGACGCGCGGCGTTCCTGCATTCGCATCGAGAAGAATTGGCCGGACATTCGGCCGAAATCTCTGCGCGACCGGCAGGCGACGGGCAGGATTTTGACCAGTAACCACTCGAGGTAAGCGGGGCGAGTGGGTGGAGCTCTGGGGGAGTCGATGGGGCGTGATGGCCTGGCGTTACCGCTGACACGCGGACAACTGGACATCTGGCTCTCGCAGGAATCGGGCTATGCCGGCACGGATTGGCAACTCGGCCTGTTGATAAAGATCGAAGGCTCGATACGCCGGGATGTCCTCGAGCGGGCGATCCGCCAAGCGGTATCGGAAGCCGAGCCGCTCCGGGTTTCATTCTTCGAGATCGACGGGCAGGTGCTCCAACGGCCGATCGATTGCCCGCACGTCGAGGTCGAGTTTCACGACCTGACCGGCTCGCTCGATCCCCTGCAGGACGTCCGTCGGAGTGCTTCCTCCATCCAGCGCACGCCGATGGCGTTGAACGGCCAGCTATTCAGATTCGTCCTGTTCCAGACGCAGGCCGAGGAGTTTTACTTGTTCGGCTGCTGCCACCACATCGTTTTGGACGGGTTGGGCATGGCGCTGGTGTCCCGTCGGGTTGCCACCATCTATTCGGCAATGGTGGCTGGATCGCCCGTTCCCGACGCCTATTTCGGCTCGGCGCAGGATTTGATTGACCTCGAGTCGGGATACGAAGCATCCACCGACTATCTGGAAGACGAGGCGTACTGGCGCAAGAACCTTCCGCCGGAGGGCGGACACGACTATCAGCTCCCCCAGACCGACGCCAGCGGGGACCCGTGTTCGCGTTCGGCCTCGGTCCAATTTGACGCGACCGCCGTCGCCCGCATGCAAGCGTTGGCAAAGAAGCTGCGCATCCGTCGCTATTCGGTCATCACCGCGGCGTCCGCACTCGTGGTGCATGCATGGTCGGGAAGCGGTTCGGAGGTGGCACTGGATTTCCCGGTCAGCCGGCGCGTACGTCCCGAGTCGAAGACGCTCCCAGGGATGCTCGCCGGAGTTGTGCCGCTGGTCCTGCAGACGTCACCGCAGACAACGGTCGCCGATTTTTGTCAGCACGTTGACGTCCAGATACGACAATTGCTGAAGCATCAACGGTTTCCGGTGCACCAGCTCGACGGTGAAGTCGGCTCCCGCAGCCTCAGAGAGCCATCGAACCGGGTAGGTGTCAATTTCATCCCATCTCGATTGACCCTGGAGCTCGGAGGCGCTCCGGCAACCGCGACGTACACCAACAACGGCCCGGCCGGGCACTTCGGCCTGTTCTTCATCGGGGCCGCCGATCAGCTGTTTCTCAGCACGGCGGGGGTCGGACAACCCTTTGCGAGCTTTGGCGTTCCCTATCTGGCGGCACGCCTGCAGCAGGTGCTGATGGAAATGACCGCCGATCCACAACGGCCGATCTCCTCGATCGAAATCCTCGATGCGGAAGAGAACGACCGGCTCGATAGGTGGTCGCATCGCGCGGCGTCAGCCCGGCCGGTAACCGCGTCGGCGTCGATTCCGGCGGTGTTCGCCGAGCACGCCGAGCGCACCCCCGAGGCAATAGCGGTGACGTTCGACGGCCGCGCCATGACGTATCGGGGGCTCGATGAGGCCGCGAACCGGTTGGCCCATCTTCTGGCCGGCCGTGGGGTTGGCCCAGGGCAGTGTGTAGCGCTGCTTTTCCCCCGGAGCGCGGAGGCGATCGTGGCGATGCTGGCCGTGCTCAAGACCGGGGCGGCGTATCTGCCGATCGACCCGGCGCATGCGTCGGCGCGGATGGAGTTCGTGCTTGCCGATGCCGCACCGACCGCCGTGATCACCACGGCCGAACTGCGCTCACGGCTGGACAAATCCGACCTGCCGGTCATCGATGTCCACGATCCCTCCATCGAGGCCCAACCCGGCACCCCACTTCCGTATCCCGCCCCCGAAAATGTCGCCTACATCATCTACACCTCCGGTACCACCGGAACACCCAAGGGCGTAGCCATCACGCACCACAACGTCACGTGGCTGATCGAGGCGCTCGACGAACTCCTGCCGCCGGGCGGGGTGTGGGCGCAGTGCTACTCCTCGGCCTTCGACCTATCGGTGTGGGATATCTGGGGTGCGCTGCTGCGGGGTAGGCGGCTGCTGGTGGTGCCGGAGGCAGTCGCCGGGTCCCCGGAAGATCTCCACGCATTGCTGGTCGCGGAACACGTCAGCGTCCTGACTCAGATTCCGTCGTCGGTGGCGATGCTGTCACCGGAAGGGCTGGAGTCGACGGCGTTGGTGGTGGGCGGTGAGGCCTGCCCGACCGACGTCGTGGATCGTTGGGCGACACCCGGGCGGGTGATGATCAATGCCTACGGCCCGACCGAGGCGACAGTGTGTGCATCGATGAGTACGCCGCTGACGCCGGGACCGGGCCTGGTGCCGATCGGGTCGCCGATACCCGGGGCGGCAATGTTCGTGCTCGACAAGTGGTTGCAGCCGGTGCCGGCCGGGGTGGTCGGTGAGCTGTACCTGGCCGGTCGTGGCGTGGGCGTCGGGTATGTGCGGCGTGCTGGTTTGACCGCGTCGCGCTTTGTGGCGTGCCCGTTCGGGGCCCCCGGAACACGGATGTATCGCACCGGCGACCTGGTCTCCTGGGGCGCGGACGGGCAGCTGCGACACCTGGGCCGCGCCGACGAGCAGGTCAAGATCCGCGGGTACCGGATCGAAGTCGGTGAAATCCAGGTAGCCCTGGCTGCTCTCGACGGGGTGGACCAGGCGGCGGTCATCGCCCGCGAGGACCGCCCGGGCAACAGGCAGCTGGTGGGTTACATCACCGGCACCGCCGACCCGGCCGAGATCCGCGCGGCACTGGCTGATCGGCTCCCCGCCTACATGGTCCCCGCCGCAGTGGTCGTGTTGCCGGCAATCCCATTGACGGCCAACGGCAAACTCGACAAGCGTGCCTTGCCCGCACCCGAATTCACCGCCGGTGAGTACCGGGCCCCGGCCGGCGCGGTCGAACAAATCCTGGCCGAGATCTACGCCCAAGTCCTCGGGATGCGGCGGGTAGGGGTCGATGACTCGTTCTTCGACCTCGGCGGCGACAGCATCCTGTCGATGCAGGTCGTGGCCCGCGCGCGCGCAGCCGGGGTGATGTGCCGCCCGCGTGACGTTTTCGTCGAACAGACGGTGGCGCGACTGGCGCGGGTCGCGACGGTGTCCAGTGCCGAAGGCGGCGTCGTCGACGAGGGAATCGGCCCGGTGGTGGCCACTCCGATCATGCGCTGCCTGCGCGACGTCGAGGGCCCGATCGACGAGTTCAACCAGACCATGGTGGTCGCCGCCCCGGCGGGTGTGACGGCAGCCGACGTGGCGGTTGTCCTTCAGGCGCTACTCGATCGGCATGCGATGTTGCGGCTGCGCATCGACGATGACGGCGCCGGCGACTGGTCGCTGGAGGCACCCGAAGCTGGGTCGGTGGACGCGCGCGGATGCCTGCATACCGTCGATGTGTTGTCGAATGAGGCGCTGGCACAGGCCCGCTCGCGGTTGAACCCTGGGGCGGGAGTGATGGTCAGCGCGGTGTGGGCGACGTCCACCGGCGAGCTGGCATTGATCATTCATCACCTGGCCGTGGACGGGGTGTCGTGGCGAATCCTGTTGGAGGACCTCAACATCGCCTGGGCACAGCATCACGGTGGCCGGCCCGTGGCGTTGCCCGCCGGCGGGACATCGTTTGCGCGGTGGTCGGCGCTGCTTGCCGACCATGCGCGCCGCGCCGAGGTAGTGGCGCAGGCCGAGGCGTGGCGACAGGTGGCAGCAATACCGGCCGCGTTGCCGACGGTGCAGCCCGAGGTGGACACCTACGAGTCCGCGGGCCAGCTGTCGGCGTCGCTGGATGTCGAGACAACCCGCCTGCTGCTGGGTGAGGCGCCGGCGGCGTTCCACGCCGGGGTCGGCGATATCTTGCTGATCGCTTTCGGCCTGGCGTTCGCGGAGTTTCTCGGCGCCGGCGCGGCTGTGCCGATCGGTATCGACGTCGAGGGTCACGGGCGCCACGAGGAGCTGGCTCCCTGCGTGGACCTGTCTCGCACGGTGGGCTGGTTCACCACCAAATATCCGGTCGCGGTGACGGTCGGTGGCCTGTCGTGGGCACAGGTGGTCACCGGTGGGGCCGCACTCGGCGCACTGATCAAGGACGCCAAGGAACAGCTGCGCGCCCTGCCCGATCCGCTGACCTATGGTCTGCTGCGCTACCTGAACCCAGAGGTTGATCTCGGTGGGTCTGACCCGACGATCGGGTTCAACTACCTGGGCCGTCTCGGTGCGGGTGCCGACCTGCCCGGCGATTTGTGGCGGATCAACGTGGACAGCCTGTCGTTTGCGGGCATGGCTGCGGCGGTGCCCCTGCCGTTGGCGCACACGGTGGAGCTCAATGCCGGCACCATCGACACCGACGCCGGGCCGCAGCTGCAGGCGAACTGGACGTGGGCGCGCTCGGCGCTGAACGACGAGCAGGTCGGCCGCCTGAGCCAGTTGTGGTTTGAGGCTCTGGCCGGTATCGGCGCGCACGTCAAAGCCGGCGGCGGCGGGCTTACCCCATCCGATATCGCTCCCGCCCGACTCAGCCAGCAGCAGATCGACGAACTCTGCTCGCAGGGCGACGTCGTGGACGTGCTGCCGCTGACCCCGGTGCAGCAGGGTCTGCTGTTCCACACCAGCTTCGTGCCGGGTCTGGACGACCTGTACACCGTGCAGCTCGGTATCACCGTCCACGGCCCCCTCGATGCGCAGCGCCTGCGCGAGGCCGTGCAGGCGGTGGTCAACCGCCATCCCAACCTTTTGGCCCGCTTCCGCGAAGACTTCGGCGAGCCGGTGCAGGTCATCCCGGCGAAGCCGGTGATCGGGTGGCAGGACGTCGAGTTGGACCCCGCGGGCGCGGACGCCGATCAGCAGGTGGAACGCCTGTGTGCCGCTGAGCGCGCCGCGGTCTGCGGCCTGGCTGACAAGCCGACGTTCCGTGCGGCGTTGATCCGCGTCGCAGAAGACCAATACCGGTTGGTGCTCACCATTCACCACATCGTGGCGGACGGCTGGTCGCTGCCGATCCTGATGCGGGAGGTGTTCGGCAGTTACTACGGCGAGCGGCTGCCCGCGGCCCCGTCGTACCGCAGCTTTGTCAGCTGGCTGGATCGGCAGGATCGCAATGCTGCACAGGCGGTTTGGCGCGACGTGATGGCGGGCTTCGACGCGCCGACATTGGTGGGCACGTCTGGCCAGGTAGGGCGCCACGACGTCGCGTCCTTCCGGATGTCCGCCGAAACCACGGCGTCCCTGACCGAGTTGGCCCGCTTGTGCCACACCACCGTGAGCACCGTGCTGCAGGGCGCGTGGGCGCAGCTGCTGATGTGGCTGACCGGTCAGCATGATGTGGCGTTCGGCACCGCGGTCTCCGGTAGGCCGACCGAGCTGAGCGGCTCGGAATCCATTGTGGGGCTGATGATCAACACGGTGCCGGTGCGGGCCAACGTCACCACCCGGACCACAGTGGCCGATCTGTTGGAGCAGCTGCAGCGCGTCCACAACGAAACCCTCGAGTACGAGTATCTGGCTCTCCCTGAGATACACCGCGCCACCGGCCACGATCAACTGTTCGACACGCTGTTCCTGTACGAGAACTATCCGATCGACGCCGGTGCCCTGTCGGGCGCCGATGAGCTGGCCATTACCGCGTTCGACAGCCGCGAATTCAACCACTATCCGCTTTCGGTGGTGGCGACGCCGGGCCACGAACTCAGTGTTCGCGTCGAATTCGACACGGACGCATTTGACCGTGCGGCCATCAACACGCTGATCGACCGGTTGCGGCGCGCGCTGGTGGCAATGGCCGCCGATCCCGCCCGGCGGTTGTCGTCGATCGATCTGCTCGACCGCTGCGAGCACGACCGCCTCGACGAGTGGGGCAACCGGCCGGCGCTGGCCGAGCCGGAGGCGTCCGCGGTCTCGATCCCCGAATTGTTCGCCGTTCAGGCGACGGTCCGCGACCCGGAGGCGGTGGCGATCAGCTATGGGGATCGGTCATGGACTTACCGTGAGGTCGAGGCGTCCGCTAATCAGTTGGCGCACTTGCTGATTTCTCAGGGTGCGGGCCCGGGTACGCGTGTGGCCCTGTTGCTTCCGCGTACGCCCGAGGCGGTGGTGGCAATGCTGGCGGTGCTCAAAACCGGTGCCGCCTATGTGCCGATCGATCCGACGGTGCCCCCGGCGCGGATCGAGTTCGTGTTGGGCGATTCTGCGCCTATCGCGGTGGTCACCAACGCGGACATGCGGTCACGACTGGAGGGGTCGGGCCTGCCGCTCATCGACATCGACGACCCTGCGGTGACGGCCCAGCCCGAGACGCCGTTGGCGCCGCCGGCTGCGGACGATATCGCCTACGTCATTTACACCTCGGGCACGACCGGGACGCCCAAAGGTGTTGCGGTGCCTCATCGCAACGTCACCCAATTGCTGGACTCGCTGGACACCCAGTTGACGCTGGGACAGGTGTGGACACAGTGTCATTCGTTGGCATTCGACTTCGCGGTGTGGGAGATCTTCGGTTCGCTGCTGTACGGCGGGCGGTTGGTGATGGTGCCCGATTCGGTGGTGCGTTCGCCAGAAGAGTTGCACGCCTTACTGGTTCGTGAACAGGTCAACGTGTTGAGCCAGACGCCGTCCGCGTTTTATGCGCTGCAGACCGCTGATGGGCTCGCCTCGGAGCTGGGTCAGCAGCTGAAGTTGCAGGCGGTGGTGTTCGGGGGCGAGGCGCTCGAACCCCAGCGTCTGCAGACGTGGCTGAACCGCCATCCCGGACTGCCGCGTCTGATCAATCTGTATGGCATCACCGAGACGACCGTGCACGCTTCGTTCCGCGAGATCCTCGACGGCGACGTCGACAGCAATGCCAGCCCCATCGGCGTGCCGTTGACCCACCTTGCCTTCTTCGTACTCGACGGGTGGATGCGTCAGGTCCCCGCCGGGGTGGTCGGCGAGCTGTACGTGGCCGGTGCCGGGTTGGCCGCGGGGTATGTGGGCAGGCCGGGATTGAGCTCGACGCGGTTTGTGGCGTGCCCGTTCGGGGAGCCGGGGGCCCGCATGTATCGCACCGGGGATTTGGTGTCGTGGGGCGCCGACGGACAGCTGCGTTACGTCGGCCGCGCTGATGAGCAAGTCAAGATTCGCGGGTATCGCATCGAGCTTGGTGAGATCCGAGCGGCCCTCGCCGATTTGGACGGGGTCGATCAAGTGGCGGTGATCGCCCGCGAGGACCGCCCCGGCGACAAGCGCCTGGTGGGCTACATCACCGGGGCCGCCGACCCTGCTGAGATCCGCACTCAGTTGGGTGAACGGTTGCCGACCTACATGGTGCCGACCGCGATCGTCGTGCTCGAGGCGATGCCATTGACGGTCAACGGCAAACTCGATGTCGGCGCCCTGCCGGCACCCGAATACTCCGATGTCGACCGTTACCGGGCTCCATCCAGCGCGGTCGAGGAAATCCTGGCCGGCATTTATGCCCAGGTATTGGGTGTGCAGCGGGTCGGTGTCGATGACTCGTTCTTCGATCTGGGCGGCGACAGCATCCTGTCGATGCAGGTCGTGGCGCGCGCTCGCGCGGCCGGCGTAATGTGCCGTCCGCGTGACGTTTTCGTCGAACAGACCGCGGCGCGCCTCGCACAGGTCGCCACGGTGGTCGCCGACGGCGAGGGCGGCGTGGTCGACGAGGGCACCGGGTCGGTGGTGGCCACCCCGATCATGCGCTGGCTGCACAGCGTCGAGGGTCCGGTCGAGCAGTTCAACCAGACGATGGTGTTGCAAGCTCCCGCGGGCGTCGCACGGACCGACGCGATGGTGGTGCTGCAGGCGTTGCTTGACCGGCATGCCGCGTTGCGGCTGCGCGTCGACGACGACGGCGCCGGCGGCTGGTCGTTGTGGGTGCCCGGAGCCGGGACGGTAGATGCCGGCGGCTGCATGGACACCGTCGACGCGCTGTCGGCCGAGGCGTTGGTGGCGGCCCGGTCACGCCTGCATCCGGAGACCGGGGCATTGCTGCGCGCGGTGTGGGCCGAGTCGACCAATCAGTTGGCGTTGATCATTCACCACCTGGCCGTCGATGGCGTGTCGTGGCGAATCCTGTTGGAAGACATGAACATTGCGTGGGCCCAGCGTCGCAGTGGCCAGCCGGTGGCGCTGCCGGTAACCGGGACGTCGTTTGCCCGGTGGTCGTCGTTGTTGGCCGAGTACGCGCAGACCGCGGAGGTGATGGCCCAGGCCGAGGCGTGGCGTCAGGTGGCGGCGATCCCGGCCGCGCTGCCGCCGGTACAGGCGGAGGACACCTACGTCAGCGCCGGCCAATTGTCGGTGTCCCTGGATGTCGAGACGACCCGCCTGCTGCTCGGTGCGGTCCCGGCGGCGTTTCATGCCGGGGTGCAGGACATCCTGCTGATCGCGTTCGGCCTGGCGTGGACCCAATTCTTGAGCGTCAGCGCCCCGATCGGCATCACTGTGGAGGGCCACGGCCGCCAGGAGGAGCTGGCCCCGCATGTCGACTTGTCGCGCACGGTCGGCTGGTTCACCACCAAGTACCCGGTGGCGCTGAACTTCGGGGGTCCGGCCGGCGGCCTGTCCTGGGGACAGGTAATAGCGGGTGAGGATGCACTGGGCGCTCTGATCAAGGACGCCAAGGAACAGCTGCGCGCCCTGCCCGATCCGCTGACCTATGGTCTGCTGCGCTACCTCACCCCTGAGTTCGATCTGGGTGGGTCCGACCCCGTGATCGGCTTCAACTACCTAGGCCGCCTGGGTGCGGCGGCCGAGCTCTCCAGTGAGCTATGGCGGCTCAGCGAGAACAGTTTCTCGCTGGGCGGCGCCGCGGGCGCCGTGGAGATGCCGCTGGCGCATACCGTGGAGCTCAATGCCGGCACGATGGACACCGAGGCCGGCCCGCAGCTGCGGGCCAACTGGACCTGGGCGCGTTCGGCGCTGCACGACAACCAAGTCAGCCGGCTCGCCGAGCTGTGGTTCGACGCGCTGGCCGGCATCTGCGCGCACGTGCGTGGCGGTGGGGGCGGCCTGACCCCGTCCGACATCGCGCCGGCCCGCCTCACCCAGCGCGACATCGACAGGCTGGCGCAGCAGTACCGGATCGGCGATGTGTTGCCGCTAACGCCGCTGCAGCAGGGCCTGCTGTACTACGCCGGCAGCGGGCACGGCGGTGACGACTTGTATGCGGTGCAGCTCGATATCACGGTGAGTGGTGCCCTTGACCCGCAACGCTTGCGCGAGGCGGTGCACGCCGTCGTCACCCGCCACCCGCACCTGGTGGCCGGTTTCTGCGATGACTTCGGCGAACCGGTGCAGGTCATGCCCGCCGATCCGGCGCTGGCCTGGCAGTACGCCGAGCTCAGCCCGGCAGACGGCGATGTCGAGGAACAGGTGCGGCAGCTGTGCACCGCCGAACGCGTCGCGGTCTGCGATCTGGCGGGCCGACCGCCGTTCCGGGCCGCCTTGATCCGCACCGCAGACGATCTGTATAGGTTCGTGCTCACCAACCACCACATCGTGCTCGACGGTTGGTCGAAGCCGATCCTGCTGCGGGAAATCTTCGCCAGCTATTACGGCGTGCGGTTGCCCGCCGCCCCGTCGTATCGCAGCTTTGTCACCTGGCTAGCCGAACAAGACCGAGGCGCGGCTCAGACAGCATGGCGTGAGGTCCTCGACGGGTTCGGCGCTCCCAGCCTGGTGGGACCCCCGGGGGGCCTAGCGCTCGGTCTGCGCGGTGCGGAGTCGTTCCAAGTGTCCGCGGAGACCACGAAGGCGTTGGGCGAGCTGGCGCGCTCGTACCACACCACGGTCAGCACCGTCCTGCAGGCCGCGTGGGCGCTGCTGCTGACCTGGCTGACCGGACAGGACGACGTGGTGTTCGGCACCGCGGTGTCCGGGCGGCCGACCGACCTGGCCGGCGCGGAATCGATGATCGGTCTGTTGATCAACACGGTCCCGGTCCGGGCGACCATCGGCGCGGAGACGACCACCGCCGACCTGCTTGAGCAGCTGCAGGGCGCCTACACCAAGACGCTTGACCACCAACACCTGGCTCTGAGCGAGATACACCGTATAACGGGACACGACCAGTTGTTCGACACGATGTTCGTGTACGAGAACTATCCGATCGACACCGCCGCGCTGTCGGCCGTCGACGAGTTGAAGATAACTGGCTTTACGAACCGCGAATACAATCACTACCCGCTTTCGGTGCAGGTCGCGCCGGGCCACGAGCTGGGTCTCCGCGTCGAATTCGATACCGACGTGTTCACTGCGGACCGAATCGAGAAGCTGGTCGAACGGTTCAAGCGCGTGCTGGTGGCCATGACCGCAGAGGTGGAGGAGCAATCATGACCGCCCGTGCGGGATCCCCGGCCGCCAAACACCTTGGACCAGAAGCGAATCCATCGCAGACGTCGCTGTTTAACCCTGGACTCGTCTGCCACACCCGGCCCGACTCAGCTACTCCGATCGCCGGGCGGTGATCGGCAGGCTGAGCCGGAACTGAGCGCCGCCCTCGTGGGGCAGGCACACGAGTTCGCCGCCGTGGGCGCGCGCCAGGGCCCGCGCGATCGCCAGTCCGAGCCCGGCACCGCCGTGGTCTCGGGCGCGTCCGGCGTCCAGGCGCACCAGCCGCTCGAAGACGCGATCCCGCTCGTCGTCCGGGATGCCCGGCCCGGTGTCGGTGATGGTGACCTCCGCGACGTCGTCGTCGGCGCGCAGGTCGACGGTGATGGCGCCGCCGGCCGGCGTGTACCGGCGGGCGTTGTCGAGCAGGTTGGACACGATCTGCGACAGCCGGGTCGCGTCGGCCCGGAGCGTCAGCGACGGTAATCCGTTGCGGCGCACCGTGATCTGCGGTGCCAGCATGGCGGCTCGGTCGACTTCGCCGTCGAGCACGGCGGCCACGTCGACGTCATCGCGCTCGAGCGCGAGCCCGGCGTCGATGCGGCTCAGGTCCAGCATGTCGGACACGAGCCGCCCGGCCCGGCGCGCGTCGGAGAGCAACAGGTCCGCGCGACGGTACTGCCCGTCGTCGGGGTGCTCGGAGGCGCCGTGTGCGAGTTGCTCGGCGGCGACCTGGATGCCGGCGATCGGGGTGCGCAGCTCGTGGGCAGCGTCGACGAGGAATCGCCGGGTTGCCGTCTCCGCGCGCTGTGCGGTGTCGGCGGCGCGCCGGGCGCGGCGCTCGGACGTTTCCAACGCGTCCAGCATGCCGTCGAAAGCGCTTGCGGCGCGGCCGAGTTCGGTGTCGGTGCGCTCGGGATGCAGGCGCCGGCCGCGGTCGCCCGTGGTGATGGCGGTGGCCAGTGCGGTGAGCCGATCCAGCGGCCGTAGCGCCGCCCGGCTCACCGCGATCAGCAGCAGCGCCGCGACCAGCAAGGTGACCAGGGCCGCCGCGATCAGCAGCCCACGCAGTTGGTGAGTGACCTGCGTGGTCTGCGTGGTGTCAGCGACCAGGATCACCCGGGAGCCGTCGGGCAGCGGGTGCACCACGGCCGTCGCGGTGGCGTCCGGTGGGGGGCCGGGCGGGGGCGGGAGTGGGTAGGGCGGTGGCGGGTAGGGCGGCGCATACGGCGGCGGCGGTGGCGGAAAGGGCGGCGGAGGCGGATAAAACGGCGGTGGCTCGACCGGCCCGGCGGTCAGGTCGGGGCTGATGCCGCGGTCTCCGTAGGCGGCGCCGTCGGCGGTGACGACGAGCCCGCGAATCCCGCCGCCGTTGAGTTCGGCCGCGATCCGATCGGGCGAGGTGTGCGCGGCGCTGAGCGCGTCGGCGCGCGATGTCTCGGCGAGCAGCCGGTCGTGCAGATTGTGGCGGGTGAGGACGCCCATCGTGACGTCGATGGTCACCCCGAGCACCATTAGCAGGACGGCCAGCAGCGCCAACACCACCAGCGTCACGCGCCGTTGCAGCGACGGAGTCGGCGTCGTCGATGCGCCCGTCATGGCCGCTCGGGTTGCAGCCGGTAGCCGATGCCGCGAACGGTGTGCAGGATCCGGGGGCCGTGGGCCTCGAGCTTGCGCCGCAATCCGCTGACGTGCACCTGCACCAGGTTGGGGTCGTACGCGTCGTAGCCCCACACCCCGTTCAGGATCTGGGCGGCGGAGACGATCCGGCCCCGCTGCTCCACGAGGAAGGCCAGCACGCGCAGCTCGGTGGCGGTCAGGTCGAGCCGGTGGCCGTCGCGCGCGGCGACCCCGGCGCCGAGGTCCAGCGCAACTTCGCCCACCTGAACCACCTGCGGCAGCCGTCCGCGCCGGCGCAACACCGCGCCGACCCGCGACACCAGCTCGGCCAACTCGAACGGCTTGATGACGTAGTCGTCGGCTCCGCCGTCGAGGCCGCGCAACCGGTCCGGCAGCCCGTCGCGAGCGGTGATCAAGACGATTCCGATGTCGCCCCATTCGCGGATGACATCGATGAGCGCGAACCCGTCGCGGCCCGGCAGCATCACGTCGAGCACCACGAGATCGGGCCGCATGCCGTCGAGCACCTCTTCCAGCCCGTCGCCGTCGCAGCGGGCGTCGGTGTGATAGCCGACATCGGCGAGCGCCTCGCTGACCATCTCCCGGATGGTCTCTGAGTCTTCGACGACCAGCACCCGCGGTGTGCCCACGCTGAAGTGACCGCCGCGACCCGCGGCCGTGCGGACGCAATCAGTCATGACCACCATTGTCGGCGCCGGTGCTGAAACGAACCTGAAGACGCCGGTCTCTCCCGCCACGGCAGCCTCGTTGGTCACAAGAGGTCGGCGATGTGTTCGGTGCCCACCTCCGAGCGACAATCTCGCTGCCGGCGCGGCGTCGCGGCCGTTGTCGCTCGGAGGTGGGCACAACACTGCTTCCTTCCGCTCGTGACGGCAGTGGCGGATGGGACTCGGCGCAGTTTCTTCAGATCCACTTCAGATCCGGCTCCTACCGTCCGTGACATGACCACGAACGACGACATCGACACCAATCCGCCGAGCAATCCGCCGCCCGCCCACCGTCCGCCCGAGCGACGCCGTCACCCCACCGGTGTGGTGATCGCCGCCGGGGTGGCGGGAGCGCTGGTGGGCGCGGTCGGCACCGTCGCGGCCATCGCCTTCGCCTGGATCGTCAGCGTCGGTCCGCCCGGCCCGCCGCCACCACCCGGGCCCCCGCCGATGCTGTTCCATGCGCCCCCGCCGCCGATGGCCGGTCCGGGAGGGTTCGGATTTGCGCCGCCGCCCAGCCCGCCCGGCCAGCCCGGCCCGCCCGGCCCGCCGGGCCCGCTGGAACCGCCGCACGGCGCCTGGCCGGGACCGCCGCACGAGGGTCTCCCGACGCCGCCCCCGCCGCCACCGTCCCCCGCGCCGCGCCCCTGAGTGCAGGATGGGGAGCGTGTCACGAGATCAATCGTCTCCGCTCCCCGCCAAACTCGCCGCACGGCTGCTGCGGTCGCACCACCTGATGCGCGCACCGATCTGGATCTACAAGGCCCGTGCGGGCGCGCTGTTCGGTTCGCGCATCCTGTTGCTCGAACACATCGGCCGCAAATCCGGAGCGCCGCGCCACGCGGTGCTGGAGGTCATCGACCACCCGTCCCCCGACACCTACGTCGTGGCCTCCGGATTTGGCCGAAAAGCCCAGTGGTTCCGCAACATTGCGGCCAACCCTCGAGTACGGGTCTACGCCGGCAGCCACGCGCCCAGGCCCGCCGCCGCGCGCGTCCTCGACCAACACGAGGCCGACCGCACGCTGGCCGACTATCGAAGCCGCCACCCCAAAACGTGGGAGCGGATGCGCCCGGTGCTCGAGGACACGCTCGGCGCGCCGATCACCGACACGAATACCCCGCTGCCGCTGGTCGAGTTGAAGCTGGACTAACCCCGGTCCGGGCCCTTGACCGTCATCGCGGCGAACAGGGCCAAAAACAGCGCGGCCGGAAGACCGTTGACGACCTTGTCGCGCACCCGGACGTGCGCGCCGACCGCCACCACGAAATACAGCGTCAGCATCGCCGTCGTCACCCTCGCCAGGACGGGGAAACGGGTGACCGACAGCAGGCCGACCGCGGCGGCCGCCTTGACCACCGGCAACACGGGCCGAACGTTCTCCGGCAGGCCCACGTCATCCAGCACCTTCTTGATCGGGGCCACCTGGACGCCGCACAGTACCGCGTCGACGGCGTGGAAGGCGCCAAGCGCCGCATAGGTCTTGGGGGAAGTCAACGCACTCATCCCGCAATCCTATTGAGTCAGCTCGCCCGGGCCTTCCGCCGGCTGACGGGCGATCGCCTCCGCCTTGGCCACCGCCTGGGCGATCGCGGGGTCGGTTTCGGTGGAGAACCAGTCCGCGACGTCGGCGTCGTCGTCGGCGCTGTGCTTGGGCGCGTCCTCGACCGGCGAGGGCTGGAAGCGGAACACCCCGTCCTGGCCCGGGGTGCCCAGGAGTTTGGTGAATCCCTGCAGCGCCGCGCTGAAGTCGCTGGGCACCACCCACACCTTGTTGGCGTCGCCGCGGGCCATCTCCGGCAGCGTCTGCAGGTACTGGTAGGCGAGCATCTCAGGGGTGGGCCGGCCCGCCTTGATCGCGGCGAACGTCTTCTCGATGGCCTTGGCCTGCCCCTGCGCCTGCAGGTAGGCGGCGGCGCGCTCACCCTGGGCGCGCAGCATCCGGGACTGCCGGTCGGCCTCGGCGCCCAGGATCGCCGCCTGCTTGGCGCCCTCGGCGGCCAGGATCTGCGCCTGCTTCTGGCCCTCGGCCTCCTTGATGGCCGCCTCGCGCATACCTTCGGCGGTCAGGATCATCGCCCGCTTCTCGCGGTCGGCCTTCATCTGCTTTTCCATCGACGCCTGGATCGACGGCGGCGGGTCGATGCTGCGCAACTCGACCCGCGCGACCCGCAGGCCCCAGCGGTTGGTGGCCTCGTCGAGCACGCCGCGCAGCTGCCCGTTGATCTGGTCGCGCGATGTCAGGGTCTGCTCCAGCGTCATGCCGCCGACCACGTTGCGCAGCGTGGTGGTGGTGAGCTGCTCGACGCCGACGATGTAGTTGCTGATCTCGTAGACGGCCGCCTGGGGAACCGTGACCTGGAAGTAGACGACGGTGTCGATGTTGAGGGTCAGGTTGTCCTCGGTGATCACCGGCTGCGGCGGGAACGAGACCACCCGCTCACGCAGGTCCACCCGGGCCCGGATGCGGTCGATGAACGGCACCAGCAGGGTGAGTTGCCCGCTGACGGTGCGGCTGTAGCGGCCCAGCCGTTCGATCACCGCGGCCTCGGCCTGCGGTATCAGGGCCACCGACTTGGCCACCACGACGATGGCGAAAATCACCAGCACCGCCAGCAGCACCAGACCAGTAACCGCACCTTGCATCGGAGTTCCTTTCTTTCGCAGCCGTTCTCGCAGCCCTACAGGCCGGCCTTGAAGACCACCGCGGTGGCGCCGTCGATCTGCATCACGGTCACCGGCTCGCCCGGTTCGTAGACGTCGTTCTCGTCGAGCGGACGCGCGGTCCACACCTGGCCGTCGAGCTTCACCTGACCGTTGTCGCGGGCCACGCGCTCGAGCACCAGCGCGGTTTTGCCCTCCAGCGCTTCGATTCCCAACCGCGGCACGTTCGGCGTCAGCCGGCGCCGCAGCGGCGGACGCACCACCACCAGCAGCAGCACCGACACGACCAGGAACACCGCGCCGTCCACCCAGACCGGCGAATCCAGCAACCAACTCGTGAGCGCCGCGGCCAGCGCGCCCCCGCCGAGCATCACCAAAAACATATGGCCTGTGAGCGCCTCCGCACCGGCCAGCACCAGCGCGAATATTAGCCAAAGCAGCGCGGCGTGCATGCGGCAAGGATACGCGTGATCCGCCTGTGCGGGGCAAAACAACTACACTGCGTCTGGTGTGGTGTCCCAGTGTTTCGTTGTCCCTGTGGGCCAATGCCTGGCTCGCGGGTAAGGCCGCGCCCGACGACGTCCTGGACGCGTTATCCGTTTGGGCGCCAAAGCAATCGGTGACCGCGTATGATGCCGTGGCGGCGGGTCATACCGGGCTGCCGTGGCCCGATGTCAACGACGCCGGGACGGTCACGCTGCTGCAGACTCTGCGCGCCGCGGTGGGCCGCCCCACGTCGACGCGGGGGGCGCCTCCCCTGATGCGCGGGACCATCAACATGGTTTTGCCGGTACCCGGCGATGTGCGCGGCCTGGCCCCGGGAACACAGTTCGAGCGGGACGCGCTGTCCGCCGGCGAGGCGATCATCATCGCCAACCCCCACACCCCCGCCACCGCCGTCGGCCTGGTCCCCGAATTCTCCTATCAGGACGACGACGACACGCCCGACGACTACGAGACCGGCCTGGCCGAACTGTGCACGCTGACGTGGACCGTGTACTCGCTGCCCGGCGCCCCGATACTCGACCACTACGAGCTGGGCGACGCCGAATACACCCTGCGGTCCGCCGTGCGCTCGGCCGCCGACGCGCTGGGCACCATCGGGCTGGGCTCGGCCGCGGCCGACGTCGACGATCCGCGGGGACTGGTCGAACAATTGCTGGAATCCGCACGGCAACACCGCATTCCGGATCACGCGCCGTCGCGCGCGCTGCGGGTGCTGGAGAACGCCGCGCACGTCGACGCCATCATCGCGGTCAGCGCGGGGCTGAGCCGGTCCGACTCACCGGACCGTTTCGCCGCGCCCATCGCCGCCGGCCTCGAACCGCTGGGCACGCAGTCGTCGTCGGAGGCCCGCATCGCCAGCGACGCGCTGCGACCGCTGACCGCCGTGGTGCGTTCGGCGCGGATGGCCGCCGTGACCGCGATCCTGCATTCGGCCTGGGCGGACTAGTCCTGATAGCGGGCCGCACAGTGCGGCGGCTCGCATGGCGCGCCGTCGACGCTGGCGAGGCAGCCGGGCACCGGGTCGGGACCAGTCACGCGTTCGGGCGCCCGGCCGTGGCGCAATTCGTCGATCAGGTCGACGGCCAGTTGCGCAAAACGCGGGTGGGCGTTGGGCGTTGACGCCCGCACCATGACTATCCCCGCGGCCTCGGCCTGTCCCGCCAACTCGTGGTCGAGGTCCCACACCACCTCGATGTGGTCGGCCACAAAACCGATCGGGCAGACGACGACGGCCGTCGTGCCCGCCTCCGCCAGGGCCGCCACGTGGTCGGCGACGTCGGGCTCAAGCCACGGAACCTGCGGCGGCCCCGACCGCGACTGCCATACCAGGTCGTAATCGCCGTATCCGGCGGCGGCCGCCACAAGGCTTGCGGCGTAGGCGACTTGCCGGCTGTACAGCCGCGGGCCCAGCCGCTCGTCGGCGGCCACCGGGATCGAATGCGCGGTGAACACCAGGCGCGCGCCGGGAACCGTCTCGGCCGCGTCGGTGATCGCCCGGGCGAACAGCTCGACAAAAAGCGGGTGGTCGAAATACGGCCGCAGCTTGACCAATTCGGGTGCGTCCGGCCCGGCGGCGCGTCGCGCCCGAGCGATGTCCTCGACGTATTGTGTGCAGCTGGAATAGCCGCTCCACGCCGAGGTGGTGAACACCGCCGCTCGGCGAATCCCGTTGTCGCGCATGGTTGCGACGGTGTCTTCGACGTAGGGCTCCCAGTTGCGGTTGCCGAAATAGACCGGGATGTCCAGGCCGCGGTCGGTCAGTTCGGCGCGCAACTGCTCGATCAGCGCCAGGTTGATCCGGTTGATCGGTGACACCCCGCCGAAATGCAGGTAGTGCTCGGCGACGTGGTCGAGGCGTTCCGGCGGCACGTTGCGACCCCGGGTGACGTTCTCCAAGAACGGCCGCACCTGCTCGGGGCCTTCCGGCCCACCGAAGGACAGCAGCAGGACGGCGTCGAATTCCATTAGGCCCTAAAGCAATTGCGTGCTGGCGCCACCGTCGGCGTAGATGATGGTCCCCGTCGTCGCCGGCAGCCAGTCCGACAGCAGCGCGCACACCGTCTTGGCGACCGGTGTCGGGTCCTTCATGTTCCAGCCGATCGGGGCGCGCTGGTCCCAACCCTCCTCCAGCAGCTGCATCTGGGCGCCGGCCTCTTCGCCCAGCGCACCGCCGACGATCGCGCTCATCGCCAGGGTCCGGATCGGGCCCGCGGCAACGAGATTGGAGCGGACGCCGAACTTACCCGCCTCGCGCGCCACAAACCGGTTGACCGATTCCAGCGCGCTCTTGGCGACCGTCATCCAGTTGTACGCCGGCATCGCGCGGCTCGGGTCGAAGTCCATGCCGACGATCGAACCGCCGGGGTTCATGATCGGCAGCGTCGCCTTGGCCAGCGAGGCGTACGAATACGCCGAGATGTGAATGCCTTTCGAGACGTCCTCGTACGGCGCGTCGAAGAACGGGTTGATGCCCATCCCCGTCTGCGGCATGAACCCGATCGAGTGCACCACGCCGTCGAGCTTGTTGCCGTCGCCGATCTCGGCCGTCACCCGCTCGGCCAGCGAGTCCAGGTGCTCCTCGTTCTGCACGTCGAGCTCGATCAGCGGCGCCTTCTCCGGAAGCCGGTCGGCGATGCGCTGAATCAGGCGCAACCGGTCAAAACCGGTCAGCACCAACTGCGCCCCGGCCTCCTGGGCCGCCTTGGCGATGTGAAACGCGATCGACGAATCGGTGATGATCCCCGAGATCAGGATCCGTTTGCCGTCGAGCAGTCCAGCCATGTCCGTCCTTAGTGTCCGTATGTCGTATTTGAAGTCAGTGGCCCATGCCCATGCCGCCGTCCACCGGGATGACCGCGCCGGCGATGTAGCTGGCGTCCTCGGATGCCAGGAAGCTGACCACCCCGGCGACCTCGGCGGCGGTGCCGACCCGCTTGGCCGGGATGAAGTCCAGCGCACCCGCCTGGATCCGCTCGTCGAGGGCACGGGTCATCTCGGTGTCGATGTAGCCCGGCGCCACCACATTCGCGGTCACGTTGGCCTTGGACAGCTCGCGGGAGATCGAGCGGGCCATGCCGATCAGGCCGGCCTTGGCGGCCGCGTAGTTGGACTGGTTGCCGATGCCCCAGCTGCCGGAGACCGAGCCGATGTAGATGATGCGGCCGAACCGCTTTTTCTGCATGCTGCGCGCGGCGCGCTGGGTCACCCGGAACGCCCCGGTGAGGTTGGCGTTGATGACCTCCTCGAACCGCTCCTCAGTCATCCGGATGAGGAATGCGTCCTTGGATATGCCGGCATTGGACACCAGCACCTCAACCGGGCCCTGGTGCTCCTCGACCTCCTTGAACGCGCGGTCGATGGCCTCGTTGTCGGTGACGTCGCACACGACGCCGAACAACCCCTCGGGCGCCCCGGATCCCCGGTGCGTGACCGCCACCTTGTGGCCGTCGGCGGCCAGCCGCTGCGCGATCGCCAGACCGATCCCCCGGTTTCCTCCGGTAACCAGGACCGAGCGGGCTACGAATGCGGGTCTGCCGTAGTCGGCAGCACTTTCGGTGGTGTTCTCGGTGGCCGTGTCAGTCACCCCGTCAACCTATCGCCTCGGCTCACGCTGGCCGAAACCTCCCCCGTTTCACCACGCGGCCGTAACGCCAGGGCGAAAAATCGCGCCTCAAAGTCAAGTGGCTAATGCATTTTTGTTAGGCGGCTTGGTCGAGGAGGGCGGCCAGGCGTTGGGCGGGGGTGTCGAGGTCAAGGGTTGGGCGCGGTCGTCGGTTGAGGGTGTCTTGGATGCGTTTGAGGTCTGCTGGGGTGTAACCGCTGAGGTCGCTGCCCTTTTCGAACCAGAAGCGCAGGAGGCGGTTGGTGTTTTCGTTGGTGCCGCGTTGCCAGGGCGAGTGCGGATTGCAGAAATAGACCGGGGTGTTGAGTTGCAGGTGAATGTCGCGCCAGCGGGCCATTTCGCTGCCACGGTCCCAGGTGATTGATCGACGAAGGTGTTCGGGTAACTGGCGCATCGCTTCGATCATCGCGCCGGCCACCGTCTCGGCGGTGTGATCGCCGGGCAAATGCAGCAGCATCGTAAAGCGGGTGGACCGCTCGACCAGGGTGCCGATGGCGCTGTTGGGGCCGACGATCAGATCACCTTCCCAGTGGCCGGGCACCGCGCGGTCGGCGGCCTCGGCGGGCCGGTCGCTGATGGTGAACACATCGTGGAATTTCCCCCGCCGTTCGGTGTGGTCCCGGGATTTGCGGGCCGCGCGTTTCGTCGACAAACGCTTACTCAGGTCGGCGCGCAGTTGACCACGAGTTTGGACGTAGAGGCACTGGTAGATGGTTTCGTGGCTCACCCGTGCCAGCCTGTCATCGGGGTGATCGCGCGCCAAGACATCGGCGATCAGTTTGGGACTCCATCCCTGATCCATCCAGTCCTCTATGGCCTCGCATAGCGCGCGGTCTTGGAGTTTGAATGCTTTGGGACGCTTGGCTTTCTTGGCGGCGCGGGCATGGGCAAGACCAGCGTGGTAATCCCCGTCGGGATTGCGATTGCGTTTGAGCTCACGGGAGATGACGCTGGCGTCGCGGTCGAGCTCGTCGGCGATCTCGACCTGGGTGAGGCCCTTGTCCAGACCCCGCATAATCACCAGGCGTTCATCGAAACTGAGCCGGTGTCCCCGCGCGCCCGGCCGGGTCAGATCACCTGGTTCGGCAAGGCCGGTATCAGAGCCCGTACCACTTCGTAATTGCATTGATCCAGCGTCATGCCACCAGCTCCATCCGGTCTGGATCGACACACCGACCTGACGGCCGGCTTCACGCAATGATTCCCCTGCACACACCCGATCAAAGAACTCTCGCCGCATCGAACGCGGATAAGCAACTGACACCTGCAACCTCCTCAAACGTGGAAATTGCATTGACCGTATGAATCTGCCGCGCGATTTTTCGCCCTGGCGTTACAAGCGGCGGCTTCGGGCGTCGCGCACCCGGCGAATGATGTCGGAGGGATGGTGCTCGGCGATGACGCGGACGACGATCCAGCCGTAACGCTCGAGCATCTCGAGTCGGCCGATGTCCTTGGCGTATTGGGTGCGCAGGGACCGATGGTGGTCGCCGTCATACTCGACCGCGACCTTGATGTCCTCCCACCCCATGTCCAAATACGCCTCGGCCCAACCCCATTCGTTGCGTATGGCGATCTGTGTCTGCGGCCGCGGGAAGCCGGCATCGATCAACAACAGACGCAGCCACGTTTCCTTCGGGGACTGAGCCCCGCCGTCGACCAGTTCGAGAACCGCCCTGGCGGCCCTCACGCCGTGGCGGCTGCGGTAGCGGTCCGTGAGCACCTCGACGTCGGCCATCTTCAGCTCCGTCGCTTGCACCAGCGCATCGATCGCGGCGACCGCGATGTCTCTGGGATGACGACGTGCCAAGTCAAGCGCGGTGCGCGCCGGCGTGGTGATGCGCATCTGCTCGACGACGGTGATCTCGTCCGGTTCGATGCGTTCCTCCCAGACGTGTGCGCCCGGGGCCGGACGTCGATTGGTATCGATGATCTCGGCGGGTCGGGACGGGTCGATCCACCGAGCGCCATGCATGGCGGAGGCCGAGAAGCCCGCCAGGACGCCCCTTCGGCGCGATCGCAGCCAGCACGCCTTGGCCCGCAGCATCGCCGTCAGTTCGGCATCCCTCGGCAGGTACACGTCGCGATGCAGGGCGACGTAACGACTCCGCAGCTCATGCCGCGACATCAGTCGCGCGGCCAGGGCTTCGCTGCCGAGGAGCGGGTCGGTCATGACGAGAGTGTGCTGAGTCACACCGACACCGGATCGCGCTCGTAACGCCACGGCGGGATTTCGCGGGCAGATTCATACGGTCAATGCAATTTCCACGTTTGAGGAGGTTGCAGGTGTCAGTTGCTTATCCGCGTTCGATGCGGCGAGAGTTCTTTGATCGGGTGTGTGCAGGGGAATCATTGCGTGAAGCCGGCCGTCAGGTCGGTGTGTCGATCCAGACCGGATGGAGCTGGTGGCATGACGCTGGATCAATGCAATTACGAAGTGGTACGGGCTCTGATACCGGCCTTGCCGAACCAGGTGATCTGACCCGGCCGGGCGCGCGGGGACACCGGCTCAGTTTCGATGAACGCCTGGTGATTATGCGGGGTCTGGACAAGGGCCTCACCCAGGTCGAGATCGCCGACGAGCTCGACCGCGACGCCAGCGTCATCTCCCGTGAGCTCAAACGCAATCGCAATCCCGACGGGGATTACCACGCTGGTCTTGCCCATGCCCGCGCCGCCAAGAAAGCCAAGCGTCCCAAAGCATTCAAACTCCAAGACCGCGCGCTATGCGAGGCCATAGAGGACTGGATGGATCAGGGATGGAGTCCCAAACTGATCGCCGATGTCTTGGCGCGCGATCACCCCGATGACAGGCTGGCACGGGTGAGCCACGAAACCATCTACCAGTGCCTCTACGTCCAAACTCGTGGTCAACTGCGCGCCGACCTGAGTAAGCGTTTGTCGACGAAACGCGCGGCCCGCAAATCCCGGGACCACACCGAACGGCGGGGGAAATTCCACGATGTGTTCACCATCAGCGACCGGCCCGCCGAGGCCGCCGACCGCGCGGTGCCCGGCCACTGGGAAGGTGATCTGATCGTCGGCCCCAACAGCGCCATCGGCACCCTGGTCGAGCGGTCCACCCGCTTTACGATGCTGCTGCATTTGCCCGGCGATCACACCGCCGAGACGGTGGCCGGCGCGATGATCGAAGCGATGCGCCAGTTACCCGAACACCTTCGTCGATCAATCACCTGGGACCGTGGCAGCGAAATGGCCCGCTGGCGCGACATTCACCTGCAACTCAACACCCCGGTCTATTTCTGCAATCCGCACTCGCCCTGGCAACGCGGCACCAACGAAAACACCAACCGCCTCCTGCGCTTCTGGTTCGAAAAGGGCAGCGACCTCAGCGGTTACACCCCAGCAGACCTCAAACGCATCCAAGACACCCTCAACCGACGACCGCGCCCAACCCTTGACCTCGACACCCCCGCCCAACGCCTGGCCGCCCTCCTCGACCAAGCCGCCTAACAAAAATGCATTAGCCACTTGACTTTGAGCGCGGAATCCCGCCGTGGCGTTACAAGCGGGCTCAGGGGGACGGCGAAGACTCAAGTCGGCAGGCGGCGGTTGATCAGCAGCGCCGCCAGCGCCGCCAACGCCAACACCAGCGCGCCCAGCCGCACCCAGCCCACGCTCGCGTCGCCCTTGATCGTCTCGTAGCCGATCTGCTGTTGCAGGGTTGCGTAGACGGCCTTCAGCTCCTGCAAAGACGCTGCGTTGTAAGCGTTTCCGCCCGAGAGCTGGGCCACCTTCTTGAGCGTTTCGTCGTCGACCGGTACCGGCTGGCGCTGGTCGTTGATCTCGACGAAGCCGTAGGGGGTGCCGAACGAGATCGTCGAGATCGGCACGCCCTGGTCCTTGGCGGTGCGCGCGGCGGTGAAGGCGCCCTTCGGGTTGTCGGGGTTGGTCGGCATCGTCTCCTTGCCGTCGGAGAACAACACGATGCGCGCCGGCGGCGGCTTGTCGCCGCCGCCGATCACCGCGCCGACCGTCGCGATGGCCTGCAGGGCGGTGAAGATGCCCTCCCCGGTGGCGGTGCGGTCGGCAAACTGCAGCTTGTCCAGCGCGGCCTTGGTCGAGTCCCGATTGGTCGTCGGCGACACCAACACCGTCGCGGTCCCCGCATACGCGATCAGTCCCAGGTTGATGCCCGGGGTGAGCTCGTCGGCGAACTGCTTGGCCGCCTCCTGGGCCGCCGCCATCCGGTTGGGTTGCACGTCGGTGGCGCGCATCGACTGCGACACGTCGATCACCAGCATCACCACCGCGCGGTTGCGGGGAATGCGGACGTCGTTCGTCGGGCCCGCCATCGCGATCGTGAACAGCACCAGCGACGCGACCAGCAGGATGGCCGGCACATGCCGCCACGTCGAAGGCCGTTTGGGCGCAACGCTTTCCAGCAGCTCCATGTTGGCGAACCGCAGCATGCGCCGCTGCCGCGCCAACTGCATCAGGATGTAGAGCGCGGCCAGGCCGAAGACGACCAACAGGAACAGGAAGAACCACGAATGTTCGAAGCCCGACAACGACATCGGGCCCAGGAGCGGCAGGCTCATATGCGAGTCACTGGCGCCCCGCCAATGCCCCGCGCCGGCGGGATTCCACGAACCGCACGATGTCGGCGATCCAGTCGCGGTCGGTACGCAGCGTCAGGACCGGGGCCCCGCAACTGCGGATGGTGCGCGCCACGTCGGCGCGGTGCGCCGCGGCGGCCTTGGCGAAGTCGTCGCGCAGCTGCGCGTCGATGGTGAACTCGCGGGTGACCCCGGACTCGGCGTCCTGCAGTACCACGTCGCCGATGTCGGGCAGTTCGACGTCGCGGGGGTCGAGCACCTCGATGGCCAGCACCTCGTGCCGGGCGGCGACCGCGCGCAGCGGGCGCATCCAGTTGATCGGCCCGAGGAAGTCGCTGATGATCACCGCCATACCGCGCCGGCGTTCCGGGCGGCGCAGCGCGTCGATCGCCGTCGCCAGGTCGCCGCGTACCCCGACCGGCGCGCGCGGCGTGGTGGCGATGGTGCGCAACAGCGTCTGCTCATGCTGGCGGCCGGAGCGGGCGGGCACCCGGGTGATGTTCGCGCCGGTGGACACGATCGCGCCGAGCCGGTTGCCGCCGCCGCTGTTGAGGAAGGTGATCGCGGCCGCGGCCGCCACCGCCAGGTCGCGCTTCTCGCACACCGTGGTGCCGAAGTCCAGGCTGGCCGACATGTCCACCACCAACCAGGTTTCCAGCTCGCGGTCGGCGATCATCTGCCGAACGTGGGGGTGGGTGGTGCGCGCGGTGACGGCCCAGTCCATGCGGCGGACGTCGTCACCGGGCTGATACTCGCGCGACTCCCCCGGCTCGGAGCCCGGGCCCGGGATCAGCCCGAGGTGATCACCGTGCAGCACACCGTCGAGCTTGCGTTTGACGGTGAGCTCGAGGGTGCGCAGCGCCGCCGACAGCTTCGGGTCATCGATCTGCCCGCGCTGCATCGACGGGGGATGGACAGCCGACCGCCCCTTGGCCCCGGTCACCGACCGCTGGCCGCGCCGGCGGGTTGCATCACCGGGGCCACCGAATGCCCTTGCTGCGGAACGGCATTCACCTGAGGCAGGGCGACCGTCTGCAGCACCCGGTTGATGACGATCTCCGGCGAGATCTCGTCGGCCAGCGCGTCGTAGGTGAGCACGAGCCGGTGCCGCAGGACGTCGGGAATGACGTCCACGACATCTTGCGGAATCACGTAGTCGCGGCCGCGGACCAGCGCCAGCGACCGGGAGGCGGCGATGATGCCCAGCGAGGCGCGCGGCGACGCACCGAACGAGATCCACGTCTTGACGTCGTTCATGCCGAGCTGTTCCGGATGACGGGTGGCGGTCACGACGCGCACCACATAGTCCACCAGCGCGTGGTGCACGAAGACGTTGGCGGCGATGTCCTGCAGTCGCAACAGGTCGCCGGTGTTGAGGATCTGCTTGGGCTCCGGCGGGCGCACGCCCATCCGGTAGATGATCTCGCGCTCCTCTTCCGGCGACGGATAGCCGACGTTGATCTTGAACAGGAAGCGGTCGCGCTGCGCCTCGGGCAGCGGATACACACCCTCGTGCTCGATCGGGTTCTGGGTGGCCATCACCAGGAACGGGTTGGGCAGCGGGAAGGTCTTGCCGCCGATCGAGACGTGGCGTTCCTGCATGACCTCCAGCAGCGCCGACTGCACCTTGGCGGGCGCGCGGTTGATCTCGTCGGCGAGCAGGAAGTTGACCACCACCGGGCCGAGCTCGGTGTCGAACTCCTCCTTGCCCTGCCGGTAGATGCGGGTACCGATGATGTCGGTGGGCACCAGGTCGGGGGTGAACTGGATGCGCGCGAACGTCCCGCCGACCACCCGCGCGAACGTCTCGACGGCCAGCGTCTTGGCGACGCCCGGCACACCCTCGAGCAGCACGTGGCCCCTGGACAGCAGGCCGACCAGCATCCGCTCCACCAGCTGGTCCTGGCCGACGATGATGCGTTTGACTTCGAAGATGGCGCGCTCGAGGGTCTGGACCTCGGCGGCCAGTCCGTTGCCCCCACCCGTCGGCGCTTCGTGAGCCGGCGAACCTGCTTGCCCGCCCGGGCCCGAGTAACCACTGGCGCCTGGCGGCGGCCCACCTGCTGCTGTCATCAAGAACCCTCCACGCTCAATCGGACACGACTGCCGGGCAGCGACGTGCCCTCGTCCAACTATTCCAGGCCTGCCGGTCCCCGTCGACGCTCGCCCGGCCGATGGGTCGCCGGCCCCCGCGATCAGTACTCGATGATCCTGGTCAGGAACGGCGTCATCCCCGGCTTACGAACCGGACTGACCGTAACCTTCCCGGCGCTGCCGGAGGCCTCCAGCATCTGGCCGTTGCCCAGGTACATGGTGACGTGCTGGCCGCCGTTCGGGCCGTAGAAGATCAGGTCGCCGCGCCTGGCCTGATCCGGCGGGATGTGGCGCCCGGCGTTGTACTGGTCACCCGAGAACCGCGGGATCAGCACGCCGACCCCGGCGAAGCCGTAGCGCATCAACCCCGAGCAGTCGAAGCCGGTGATGTTGGCCCCGTCGCCGACGCCCTTGCTGGGGCCGTCCAGCGAGCCGCCGCCCCAGGAGTAGGGCACGCCCATCTGCGACCCCATGCGCTTGATCACGTACTCGATGGCCTGCCGCCCGTAGACCCGTGGGATCTTGCCGCCGGGGTTGGAGGGGGTGGCCGCGCTGGGAGCGGGATCGCCGCCGATGTTGATGCCGAGCCCGCCCAAAAACTGCTTGCCCAAATTGAACGTGGTCTGGGTGGCCTGGGCGGTGGCCTGCAGCGAGGCATTGGCGACGGCGAGCGGATCGCCCGGGGCGCCGGCGCTGATCTGGGCCGGCAGGGTGGGATCCCACGCGCCCGGATCGGCCGCGGCCACCGGAGCCGGACCGGCCACAGAAAGCATCAGCCCGGTCACCACGGTGGTGATCCAGGCGAAGTTGATGAGACGGAATCGCTTGCGGCGCATGACTTCCCGTTCAGTTCTCACTGGATCACCATTCGATGTATCGGACCACGTAGGGGGTCATGCCGCTGGTGCGCACCGGGGCGACGCGAACCTTCAACCCGATGTCGGGAGCCTCGAGCATCTGCCCGTCACCGAGGTAGATCGTCACGTGCTGGCTGCCGCCCGGGCCGTAGAAGATGACGTCGCCGCGGCGCATCTGCGAGGACGGGATCTTGCGGCCGAGGTTGTACTGCGAGCCCGAGTAGTGGGGCAGCTTGATGCCCACCCCGGCGAACGAGTACAGGACCAGGCCCGAACAGTCGAAACCGGTGATGCCGGCCCCGGAGTCGATCCCCTTGCTCGGGCCGGCCGCGTTGCCGCCGCCCCAGGAGTAGGGCACACCGATCTGCGACATGCCGCGCCGGATCACGTACTCGGTGGCCTGCCGGCCGTACACCCGGGGAATGCGCCCCCCGACCCCGCCCGGCGCCGCGTTGGTGATGCCGGTGTCGTCGGGCTTGAGGATGCCCAGCTGCTGCAGGAAGTTGCGGCCGAGACCGGCGGTGACCTGTGTCGAGGTGGCCGAGATGCCCAGCACCTGGTTGATCACCGCGATCGGGTCGCCGGGGATGTTGGCGCTCGGGACCATCGGCAGCGTGGGGTCCCAGGCGCCGTCCCACTGGCGGGCCCCGGACGACGGCGCCGCTCCGCCGGGCGTTCCCGTCTCCCAGCGATCGCCCGACGCCGGGGAGCCGCCCGACCCTTGCCGGGCGGCGGCCTCACGCTTGGCCGCCTCGAGCTTGGCCTGCGCCTGGTTCCGCTCGGCGGCCAGCCGGATCATGTCCTCGCGCTGCTCGTCGAACTTCTGCCGGGAATTGGTCAGCGCCGCCACGGCGGCATCCTGGCTGGACTTGGCGTCGGCGGCGGCCTTGTCGGCGTTCTGCTTGGCCAGCCGCGCCGCCGATTCCTTGTTCAGCTGCTCGGTGCGGGCCTGCTGCAGCTTGGCCATCACGGTCTGCGAACTGGCGGTCAGGCTCTTGGCGGCGGCCTCGGTGGCGATGATGTCGTCGGGGCTGCTGGCGGTCAGGTAGCTGCTCGACGGTCCGTTCATATAGGCGGCCGCGGCGAACGTGTTGAAGCGCTGCTGCGCCCCGGCGATCGCCGCGTTGGCGTCCTTGACCGCCTGCTGGCTGGTCTCCAGATCGTGTTGGGCGGTGGCCACGTTGTCCCGGGCGGTCTCCACATCGACGAGGGCCTTGTTGACGCTTTCCTGTTCGGTCTGAATTTCGGCGCTCAGATTCTGCAGGCGCTGGTTGGCCTTGGCGACGTTCGCGATCAGTGCCGCGAGATTGTCGGCTGCGGGGTCAGCCTCCGCCAGTCCCGGGGTGCACACCAAGAGGGCCACGCTCAACACCGATGGCACGACGGGCCGGAGCAATCTTGCGGTCGGTCGCGCGGAAGACCCCCAGCGTGTGCGTCTCATTCGACTAGGTCTCCTACGGCTCGACGCGACGGGCGGCGCCGGCCACAGCATTCTCGTAAGGCGCCAAAGACAACACCAGCATCATTTGCACCGTACGTCACACAGGTGGGCGTGCAAACGCTCCACCGAAATCGCACTCTCTACGTGCGTTTAATGTGACCGAACGGTGACCTGGCCCGTTTGCCGAATTAGCCGCGAGTCGTCAGGACCCGGTGTTGGCCTCGGCGTCCTCAGCGGTCGCCGACCCGTCCGAGGTTGCTGAGCGCTCGCCGCGCACCTGCAGCAATCGGGTGCCGACGGCCGCGGCGAAGACCGCGATCAACAGGAAGATCGTCAGGCCGGTCCAGGGAAACTCGGGCGTGTCGAGCTCGTGCAGGAAATGTTGCGCCGAGACCACCGGGTTGCCCGTCTTGGCGATGTCCTCGCCGGCCTCGAGGGTGACGCGCGGGAACTGCGTGCTGTAGCTGCCGACGTAACTCGGGCTCAGCGTCAGGACGGTGGCGTCGTGGTAGTCGGCGCCGACCACGGTCGAGATGTCGCGCAGCGGGGTGTCGTTCGGGGGGTTGTGGTCGAGCAGCACGATCTTGAGGTTGATGCCGTCGCCGTGCGCCTGGTTGACCACCTCGAGCAAACCGGGCATGGCCGCCGGTGGCGCGCTGACCCCGGTGGCGGCGACCTGGGCCTTGATCATCGTCATGTCGACGTCCACCGGAATGTAGGCGGGAAGGACCGGAACCGTTTGCGGCGGCGGTCCGAAAGAAACGTGCCCGGTCATCTGCGCCTCCTGCGGTAGTGCTAGAGGCACCGTACGCGACGCGCGGGCGCCGCATCGCGCCCGGCGCCGATCGCGCCGCGTTCATCCCGGCGAGATTCGGGCGCACGCGAAGGTTTAACCGGCGGCCACCGCGATAAGACTGCAATCAGGACTGCCGTAGTAATGCAGGACAAGCGTACTGTTAAAGTTGCATGATCGTTTTGGACGATCCGCCGACACTCAGCCCGTCGGCGCTAGAACTAAATCCTTGGGAGTTGAAGTGACTGATTCTGTGAACTCATTCGGAGCCCGCAACACCCTCGAGGTCGGCGACAAGAGTTACCAGATCTATCGCCTCGACGCCGTCCCCAATACCGAGAAGCTGCCCTACAGCCTCAAAGTCCTGGCCGAGAACCTGCTGCGCAACGAGGACGGCAGCAACATCACCAAGGACCACATCGAGGCCATCGCGAACTGGGATCCCAAGGCGGAGCCCAGCATTGAGATCCAATACACCCCGGCGCGCGTCGTGATGCAGGACTTCACCGGCGTGCCGTGCATCGTCGACTTGGCCACCATGCGCGAGGCGATCGGCGAGCTCGGCGGCGACCCGGAAAAGGTCAACCCGCTCGCGCCGGCCGACCTGGTGATCGACCACTCCGTGATCGCCGACCTGTTCGGCACCGCCGACTCGTTCGAGCGCAACGTCGAGATCGAGTACCAGCGCAACGGGGAGCGCTACCAGTTCCTGCGCTGGGGCCAGGGGGCGTTCCAGGACTTCAAGGTGGTGCCCCCGGGCACCGGCATCGTGCACCAGGTCAACATCGAATACCTCGCCAAAGTGGTGATGTCTCGCGCGGACGCGCAAGGCACAGTGGTGGCCTACCCCGACACCTGCGTGGGGACCGACTCGCACACCACGATGGTCAACGGCCTCGGTGTGCTCGGATGGGGCGTGGGCGGCATCGAGGCCGAGGCCGCGATGCTCGGCCAGCCGGTGTCGATGCTGATCCCCCGCGTGGTCGGCTTCAAGTTGACCGGCGAGATACAGCCCGGCGTGACGGCGACCGACGTCGTGCTGACCGTGACCGAAATGCTGCGCCACCACGGCGTGGTCGGCAAGTTCGTCGAGTTCTACGGCGAGGGCGTGGCCGAGGTGCCGCTGGCCAACCGAGCCACCCTGGGCAACATGAGCCCCGAATTCGGTTCCACCGCAGCGATTTTCCCGGTCGACGAGGAGACCATCTCCTACCTGCGCTTCACCGGCCGCTCCGACGAGCAGCTGGCGCTGGTCGAGGCCTACGCCAAGGAACAGGGCATGTGGCACGACCCCAAGCACGAGCCCGAGTACTCCGAATACATCGAACTCGACCTCTCCGACGTGGTGCCGTCCATCGCCGGCCCCAAGCGTCCGCAGGACCGGATCGCGCTGGCCGACGCGAAATCCACGTTCCGCGAGCAGATTTGCGACTACGTCGGTGACGACCCCGACAAGAAGGAATACTCCAAGCTCGACGAGGTTGTCGATGAGTCGTTCCCGGCCAGTGACCCGGGGCAGGCGACCAACGGCCACGCCGACGACCACAAGGTGCAATCGGCCGCCGCGCACTCCAAGGGCCGGGTGAGCAGCCCGGTGACGGTTAAGTCCGACGAACTCGGCGAGTTCGTGCTCGACCACGGCGCGGTGGTGATCGCCGCCGTCACGTCGTGCACCAACACCTCCAACCCCGAGGTGATGCTGGGCGCCGCGCTGCTGGCGCGCAACGCCGTCGAAAAGGGCTTGGTCTCCAAGCCATGGGTGAAAACCACCATGGCCCCGGGCTCCCAGGTGGTCCACGACTATTACGACAAGGCCGGCCTGTGGCCGTATCTGGAGAAGTTGGGCTTCTATCTGGTCGGCTACGGCTGCACCACGTGCATCGGTAACTCCGGCCCGCTGCCCGAGGACATTTCGAAGGCGATCAACGACAACGACCTTTCGGTGGCCGCGGTGCTCTCGGGCAACCGCAACTTCGAGGGCCGCATCAACCCCGACGTGAAGATGAATTACCTGGCGTCGCCGCCGCTGGTGATCGCCTATGCGCTCGCCGGCACCATGGACTTCGACTTCGACGAGCAGCCGCTCGGCAAGGACAAGGACGGCAATGACGTCTTCCTCAAAGACATCTGGCCGTCGCAGAAGGACGTCTCCGACACCATCGCCTCGGCGATCAACCAGGAGATGTTCACCAAAAACTACGCCGACGTCTTCAAGGGCGACGAGCGCTGGCGCAACCTGCCCACGCCGAGCGGCAACACCTTTGAGTGGAACCCGGATTCGACGTACGTGCGCAAGCCCCCGTACTTCGACGGGATGCCCGCCGAGCCCGAGCCGGTCGCCGACATCACCGGCGCGCGGGTGCTGGCGCTGCTCGGTGATTCGGTGACCACCGACCACATCTCCCCCGCCAGCAGCATCAAGCCGGGCACCCCGGCGGCGCAGTACCTCGACGACCACGGCGTGGAGCGCAAGGACTACAACTCCTTCGGCTCGCGGCGCGGCAACCACGAGGTGATGATCCGTGGCACGTTCGCCAACATCAGGCTGCGCAACCTGCTGCTCGACGATGTGTCCGGCGGTTACACCCGCGACTTCACCCAGGATGACGCGCCGCAGGCGTTCATCTACGACGCGGCGCAAAACTATGCGGCGCAAGACATTCCGCTGGTGGTGCTGGGCGGCAAGGAGTACGGGTCGGGCTCGTCGCGTGACTGGGCGGCCAAGGGAACCCGGCTGCTCGGGGTGCGCGCGGTGATCGCCGAGTCCTTCGAGCGGATCCACCGGTCCAACCTGATCGGTATGGGCGTGATCCCGTTGCAGTTCCCCGACGGCAAGTCCGCCAAGGATCTGGGGCTGGACGGCACCGAGGTGTTCGACATCACCGGTATCGAGGCGCTCAACGACGGCAAGACGCCGAAGACGGTGAAGGTCAAGGCAAGCAAGGACGGTTCGGACGCAGTGGAGTTCGACGCGGTGGTGCGCATCGACACCCCCGGCGAGGCCGACTACTACCGCAACGGCGGCATCCTGCAGTACGTGCTGCGCAACATGCTGAAGTCGGGCCAGAAGTCGGACTAGCGCGAGACCGGCCCAGCCACTCGTGCCCAAAGTCAGCGAGGACCATCTGGCGGCTCGCCGCCGCCAGATCCTCGACGGCGCCCGCCGCTGCTTTGCCGAATTCGGCTACGACAAGGCGACGGTGCGCCGCCTGGAGAAGGCGATCGGGATGTCGCGCGGCGCCATCTTCCACCATTTCCGGGACAAGGACGCGCTGTTTTTCGCACTCGCCCACGAGGACGCCGAGCGGATGGCCGACGTGGCCTCCCGCGCGGGACTGATCCAGGTGATGCGGGACATGCTGGCCGCGCCCGACCAGTTCGACTGGCTGGCCACCAGATTGGAGATCGCCCGCAAGCTGCGCAACGATCCCGCGTTCAGCCGCGGCTGGGCGGAGCGTTCGGCCGAGCTGGCGGCGGCGACCACCGATCGGTTGCGCCGGCAGACGGAGGCGCACCGGGTGCGCGACGACGTGCCCGGCGACGTACTGCAGTGCTATCTGGAGTTGGTGCTCGACGGCCTGGTGGCGCGGTTGGCGTCCGGCGAGGACCCGCAACGCCTGGCCTCGGTGCTCGACCTGGTCGAGAACTCGATGCGGCGCAGTGATTTTGGAGGTTCTCGAGGTTAGGCCCGCGCCGCCTTCGCGGTCCGGTTGGGGCCGCCGCGGCTGCGCATCGTGGTACCCGACTCCCGCAGCAGGCTGTGGATCGACCCGTACGACCTACCGGTCGTGGCAACCAGGCTGCGGATGCTGGCCCCGCCTTCGTAGGCGTGGCGTAGCTCGTCCAACAACTGGTCGCGCGCCTTGGCCGACCTGTGCGTTGCTCTTCTCATGGCTCCTCCGAGACCGGGACACGACCGCAAGAAACCTAGAGTAAGAAGCCGTCGTCGGGCGCGGGCGAATTTCGCCAAATCGCCTTGGGGCCGCGGCTCGCAAAATCAGGCGAGCTCGATGAGATCCCGGTATTCGTCGGACCAGTAGTCCTCGGTGCCGTCCGGTAGCAGCACCACTCGTTGCGGGTCGAGGGCCTCGGCGGCGCCGGGGTCGTGCGTCACCAGCACCACCGCGCCCTGGTAACTGCGCAGCGCGTCGAGCACCTGCTCGCGCGACGCCGGATCGAGGTTGTTCGTCGGTTCGTCGAGCAACAAGACGTTGGCGGTCGACGCCACCAAACCGGCCAGCGCGAGCCGCGTTTTCTCACCGCCGGACAGGGTGCCCGCCAATTGGTCGAGCTGCGGACCGCTGAACATGAACGCGCCCAGCAGGCCGCGCAGGTCCTGCTCGCCCGAATCCGGTGCGGCGTGGCGGATGTTGTCCCACACGCTCGCGTCGTTGTCGAGGGTGTCGTGCTCCTGCGCGAAGTAGCCGATCCGCAGGCCGTGCCCGGGCTCGAGCCCTCCGGTGTCGGGGGTCTCGGTGCCGGCCAGCAGCCTCAGCAGTGTGGTCTTGCCGGCGCCGTTCAGCCCCAGCACCACCACCCGCGAGCCGCGGTCGATCGCCAGATCGACGCCGGTGAACACCTCCAGCGACCCGTAGGACTTGCTCAGCCCCTTGGCGACCAGCGGCGTGCGCCCGCAGGCGGCCGGCGTCGGGAACTTGATGCGGGCCACCTTGTCGGCGACGCGCTCCTCGTCGAGCGCGGCCATCATCCGGTCGGCGCGGCGCAACATGTTCTGGGCCGCAACGGCTTTGGTGGCCTTGGCGCCGAGCTTCGCGGCCTGGGTGCGCAGCGCGGCGGCCTTGCGTTCGGCGTTGGCGCGCTCCCGGCGGCGGCGCTGCTCGTCGGTCGCGCGCGCGTCCAGGTATTTCTGCCAGCCCATGTTGTAGACGTCGGCCTCGCCGCGCACGGCATCCAGAAACCACACCCGGTTGACGACGTCGGCGAGCAATTCGACGTTGTGGCTGATGATCACCAGCCCGCCGGTGTGGGCCCGCAGGAAATCGCGCAACCAGCCGATGGAATCCGCATCGAGGTGGTTGGTGGGCTCGTCGAGCAACAGCGTTGTCTCCGAGCCCGAGGTTCCCGCTCCGCCCTCGGAGGCGGCGAACAGGATGCGCGCCAATTCCACCCGGCGGCGCTGCCCCCCGGACAGGGTGCGCAGCTGCTGGGTCAGCACCCGTTCCGGCAGGCCGAGACTGGCGCAGATGCGGCTGGCTTCGCTCTCCGCGCCGTAGCCGCCCAGGGCCACGAAACGCTCCTCGAGCTGCCCGTACCGACGGATCGCGCGGTCGCGGGCGTCGTCGTCGGCGACCTCGGCCATCAACGCCTGCTGCTTTTCCAGGTCGGTGAGCAACACGTCCAACCCGCGGGCCGACAGGACCCGGTCGCGGGCCAGCACGTCGAGGTCGCCCTCTTTGGGATCCTGTGGCAGATAACCGATTTCGCCGGTGCGGGTGATCGACCCGGCGTACGGCTCGGTCTCCCCCGCCAGGATGCGCAGGGTGGTGGTCTTGCCGGCGCCGTTGCGGCCGACCAGGCCGATGCGGTCGCCGGGCTGGACCCGCAGATCGGGGCCGTCGGGCGAGAGCAGGATGCGCGCGCCAGCGCGGACCTCCAGGTCCGTGGCCGTGATCACGATCGCTCTCCCGAGTTGAAAAGACGCCTATTTGTCGTCGGTGAATACCGCTGGTCGTCGTTCTGCGCGTGCGGCAACCGCTTCTTCGAAGTTGGCGGTGAGCAGGCGGACGAAAAGCTGTCCCAAGCCTTCGGCTTGCATGTGCCCTTCCAGGCTACCGGCGTCCAGTCCACTCCACAGCGTGCGCTTGGTCAACTCGACGCCCGGCCGCGAGAACGCCGCGATCCGCGCGGCGATGGCGTAGCAGGTGTCCAGCAACTGCTTGTCGGGCACCTGGCAGGACACCAGCCCGATGCGCTCGGCCTCCTCGGCGGTGATGTCGCGCCCGGTCAGCATGATCTCGAACGCCCGCGACGACCCGATGGCCCGCGGCAGCAGGTAGGACAACCCCAGTTCGCTGGCCGTCAGCCCGTTGTTGATGCCGGCGGCGCGGAAGTACGCGGTGGTGGAGGCCACGCGGATGTCGGCGGCCAGCGCCAGGCACAGGCCGCCGCCGATGGCGGGGCCGTTGACCGCGGCGATCACCGGCTGGTGCAACCGCCGCAAACCCAGGATGACCTCGTCGAGAATCTCCATGGAGCGCAGCGCATAGGTGGGGCGGGTCAGCCCCTCGACGTGGGGCACCGAACCAGCGGACTTGTGATCAGCCCCCGAGGAAAAGCCCCGGCCGGCCCCGGTGAGGACGACGACGCGCACCGCGTTGTCGTACCTGACCTTTTCCAGGGCCTCCTTGAGCGGGACCATGACGTCGAACGCCATGGAGTTCATCCGCTCGGGCCGGTTGAGGGTTATCAGCGCGACGCCGGGCCGCGGGTGGTCTACCAGTACCAAACTCACCCATGCAACCTAGCGCGTGGCCGACGCCGGCGCGGTGTCGCGCTTACTCGGCCGGGCCGGCTTCGGCGGCGTCGATGTCGAACGCCCGGACCTGCTGAACCAGGTCCTCCAGGGCGGCGGGAGGCAGCGCACCCGGCTGGTTGAACAGCAGTTTGCCCTTCTTGAAGGCCATCAGCGTGGGGATGGACCGGATCTGGGCGGCCGCGGCCAGCTGCTGTTCGGCCTCGGTGTCGACCTTGGCGTGCACAATGTCGGGATGTTTCTCCGAGGAGGCCTGGAACGTGGGGCCGAACTGGCGGCATGGACCACACCAGGACGCCCAGAAGTCGACGAGCACAATCTCGTTGCCCTCGATGGTTTCGTTGAACTTCTCAGCGGTGAGATCGAGTGTTGTCACATTTGCCATAACGCCCGGCGCCGACACGGTGTTCCCGCCCCGCCGGCGCCGCGCCCGGCGCTGGTTACGGTTGCGTACGTTTTCCCGCGTCCGACAGACTGGGCCTGACCATCCGCCGCCCCAATGAACCAGTGAGGGAATCGCGTTGGGCCACTACATCGCAAACGTCCGTGATCTCGAGTTCAACCTCTTCGAGGTCCTCGACATCGGCGCCGTCCTGGGCACCGGGGGCTACAGCGAACTCGACGAGGAGACGGTCCGCACGATATTGGCCGAGGCCGCCCGCCTCGCCGAGGGCCCGGTCGCCGAATCCTTCGCCTTCGCCGACCGCAACCCACCGGAGTTCGACCCGGCCGAGCACACCATCAGCGTGCCCGACGAGCTGGCCAAGACGGTGCAGGCGATCAAGGAGGCCGGCTGGTGGCGGTTGATGCTGGCCGAGGAGATCGGCGGCATGGCCGCACCCCCGCCGCTGGCGTGGGGGGTCAACGAGATGATCATCTGCGCCAACCCGTCGGCGAACTTCTTCTGCCTCGGCCCGTTGATGGCCCAGGCCCTGTACATCGAGGGCAACGAGCAGCAGCGGCGCTGGGCCGCCGAGGGCGTCGAGCGCGGCTGGGCGGCCACCATGGTGCTCACCGAACCCGACGCGGGTTCTGACGTCGGCGCCGGACGCGCCAAGGCCTTCGAACAGCCCGACGGCACCTGGCACATCGAGGGCGTCAAGCGGTTCATCTCCGGCGGCGACGTGGGCGACACCGCCGAGAACATCTTCCACCTGGTGCTGGCCCGCCCCGAGGGCGCGGGTCCGGGCACCAAAGGCCTGAGCCTGTTCTATGTGCCCAACTATCTGTTCGACCCGGACACATTCGAACTCGGTTCGCGCAACGGGGTTTTCGTCACCGGCCTGGAACACAAGATGGGCATCAAGTCCTCGCCCACGTGCGAATTGACCTTTGGCGCAACCGATGTGCCCGCCGTCGGCTACTTGGTCGGCGACGTGCACCGGGGCATCGCGCAGATGTTCACCGTGATCGAGCACGCGCGCATGACGATCGGCGTCAAGGCCGCCGGCACGCTGTCCACCGGTTATCTGAACGCGCTGGCTTTCGCCAAGGAGCGGGTGCAGGGTGCGGACCTGACGCAGATGTCCGACAAGACCGCGCCGCGGGTCACGATCATCCACCACCCCGACGTGCGCCGCAGCCTGATGACCCAGAAGGCCTACGCCGAGGGCCTGCGGGCGCTCTACATGTACGCCGCCGCACACCAGGATGACGCGGTGGCCCAACGTGTTTCGGGCGCCGATCACGACATGGCGCACCGGATCGACGATCTGCTGCTGCCCATCGTCAAGGGCGTGAGCTCGGAGCGGGCGTATGAGGTGCTGACCGAATCGCTGCAGACACTGGGCGGTTCGGGCTTCCTGTCCGACTACCCGCTCGAGCAGTACATCCGCGATTCCAAGATCGACTCGCTCTACGAGGGCACCACCGCCATCCAGGCGCTCGACTTCTTTTTCCGCAAGATCGTGCGCGATCGGGGCCAGGCCCTGCAGTTCCTGACGACTCAGATCACCGCGACCATCGACGACTGCGACGAGGCCCTCAAGCCGGTCGCCCAACTCCTGCAGACCGCGTACGACGACGTCACGGCGATGACCGGCGCACTGACCGGTTATCTGATGTCCGCCGCCCAACAGCCCACCGACATCTACAAGGTGGGGCTGGCCTCGGTGCGGTTTCTGCTCGCCGTGGGCGATCTGCTGATCGGCTGGCGATTGCTGGTGCAGGCCGGCGTCGCCCACCGCGCGCTGACCGACGGCGCGGCGGGCGCTGACGAACCGTTCTATCAGGGCAAGGTCGCGACCGCGACGTTCTTCGCCAAGAACATGTTGCCGAAGCTGACCTCCCTGCGCACGGTCATCGAGGCCATCGACGACGAGATCATGAGGGTGCCCGAAGAGGCCTTCTGACGGTCACAGGTTACGCACAGCTCAAATGGGTAAACCATGACGTTCGCTCTCACCGACGAATGGAGAAACGTTGATGTCTGCCAGCTGTGCCGTGCCCCGGCTCACGCGCTTCGCGGTATTCGCGGTCGCGGGGGCCACCGCCCTGTCCCTGTCCGCCTGCGGCTCGTCGAACAAATCCAGCTCCACCTCCACCTCGACCTCGACGTCGACGTCCACCGTGACCTCGGCGGCCCCCTCGTCCACCCCGAACGCCGAAGCTAAGGTCAGCGGCCTTATCGCGTCGGTGGCCGGCAACTCCATCCAGGTCACCAAGGAAGACAACGCGACCGCCGCGGTGAACTTCACCTCGACCACCAAGATCACCGAGGCCGTTCCGGCCGGCCTGCCCGACGTGACCCAGGGCAGCTGCCTCAGCGTGAAGCCCACCGAGGGATCGGCGCCCGGGCAGCCGGTGACGGCCGCGAAGGTCAAGATCAGCGAGTCCGTCAACGGCACCTGCCCCAAACCGCACGAGTCCACCCCCGGCGGGGCCAGCAGCACACCGCCGTCCGGCTCGCCGTCGCCGGCCCCCGCCAAGCCGGCCTGGGTGCGGGGTTCGGTTGCGTCGGTGTCGGGCAACACCATCAACCTGACCGGCACGGATGCCAGCGGAAACACCACGCAGACGACGGTCACGGTCGACGACAAGACCAAATACACCAAGCAGACCAGCGCGAACACCGAAGCGATCGCGCCGGGCAAGTGCCTGTCCGCGCGCGGAACCACGGACAGCGGCGGCGCGCTGCAGGCGACGAGCATCAAGCTACGACAGGCCGTCGACGGCAAATGCGGCAAGCCCAAGCAGCCCGGCCAGGGTGGATGACCCAGGCTCGAGCCAGCTGAGATTGCCGTCACCGCCGGCGGGCGCGAGCGAAAACCGCGCCCGCCGGGGGTGATTGGCCACGAGGGCGAACATGTGATGGAGAAGAGTCTGTGCGTGCCGCTTCACTGAAACCCCGGCCGACGCACATCGCGATCGCCGCGGTGATCGTTTTCATCGCGTTGTGCGTGGCCATGTGCGACTCCCCGCGCGACACGTCGAGCAGTAACGCGCCGCCCGCCGTCACGGCCGTCCCGCCCAGCGCCGCACCGAGCGCGGTGCCACCGCCGGCGCCGCCCCCGCCGCCGCCGGTCGGCAAGGATTACGTCGAGGGCATGGTCCAGTCGGTGTCGGCTGGCACGATCGCGCTGCGGACGCGAACCGGCTCCGCGAGTGTGGATTACACGCCCGAGACGAGGGTTGTCCAGGTCACCCCGGCCAAGCTGGCCGACGTGACCCCCGGCAGCTGCGTGAACGTCCGCGCCACCCCGCAGAGCGCGCCGACCCCCGGGGCGGTCACCGCGCAAGCGGTGACGGTCACCGCGTCCGCGGACGGCAAGTGCCCGCCGCCGGCCGGGTTCTACGGGACGGTTGCGTCGGTGTCGGGCAACACCATCACCGTCACCGGGCTGGGCCCCGGCGGCCCGGGCGCGCCCACCACCGTGACCGTCACCGAATCGACCTCATATCAACGGCAGACACCGTCGGACGCCCAGGCGATCACCAACGGTAAATGCCTGGGCGCTAACGGAACTCAAGACGGCGGTGTGCTGCACGCGGCGATGATCAGCTTGGAGACGTGCCCGCCCATGGGCCACCCGCACCACCACCACCTGCATCTGCCCCACCTGCCGTTCCACCTTTAGCCTGCGGCGGCGCGAAGCCGGGCGCAGCGGGCCGCCGGCCGTTCAGCCGTTGACCCGCAAACCCTTTCGCGCCTCGAGCTCCTCTTGGGTAACCCATTCGCGCAACGGTCGCCCCGGCACACACAGCAACGTGAGGACGAAGCTACAAGGAATGTCAGCGCGGTTGTTCGCGTCCCGGTAGTGGATCACGTCGCCGCCGGCCCCCCAGAACGCGTCTCCCGCGCGGAGGACGCGGGGCGCTTCACCTTCGATCTCGAACAGCATCTCCCCGTCGATCATGTACCCGAATCCCGGTCCGCCGGGAAGCCGATGCGGCGGGTTTCCGGGGGCGCCGGGTGGATGGTTGATGAGGACGGTCAGTACGTGGGCGTCGGCCGGAATCGACGGCGACCGCACTTCCTGCAGCACGGTGAACGTTGATTTCGGTTCGGAGTCGTTCGCATCCAACAACATTCGCTGCCTCAGCCTGAGGTTACGACGCGCGGTGCGCATCGATCCAGTCGGAGTATCGAGTGGTGAAGATCGTGGCGTTGTCGTCGGGTGCGAGGGTGTGATCGTCGATCACCGCGCCGAAGTACGGGGCCTGGGCGTCGGTCACGACCCGTCGATGATCACCGCCGGCGGCGAGGCCCGTGCGGACAAAGTCGTCCATTCCCATCGCTTCGGGTCCGGCGATCTCCGTCACGCCGTTGCTCGGGGGCTCGACCGCCGCGCGGGCCACGGCGGTGGCGACGTCGTCGGCGGCGATGGGACGGAACAGTGCGGGTGGCAACCTGACAATGTCCCCGTCCGTGGCGGAATCGGCCAAGCCGACCGCGAATTCGTAGAACGGAGTTGCTCGCACGATCGAATAAGGCACGCCCGAATCCTTGATCAGCTTCTCCTGAGCGGCTTTCGCGGTGTTGTAGCCGCTGTCCGGCATGCTCTGCGCGCCCACCACGGACAACGCGACGTGGTGTTTGACCCCCGCTTCCCGTTCGGCAGCGAGAAGATTCGCGGTCGCGGTGGTGAAGAAGTGCATCACGGGTTCATCGTCGAACACCGGCGAATCGGCGACGTCGACCAGGACGTCCGCACCGGCGACGGCGTCGGCCAGGCCTTCACCGGTGAGTGAATCGACACCGGATCGGCGGGAGGCGACGAGCACGTCGTGTCCTTGCGCGCTGAGCTGGCTCACCACCTTCGAGCCGATAAGCCCGCGACCGCCGATGACCACGATCTTCATGATGGACCTTTCCGAGTTGTTCTTGACCGAACCGGTCTACTTGCTGCCAAATCCGGCGATGGCGACGACCTCGATTTCGACGCGCTGGCCGGCCAGTGCGAGCGCCTCGACGCCCAGTGCGGTCCACAGCGGCTGCCGTTCACCGAGCCGCTTGCGGAACTGGTCCACCATCAACGACATGTGTTGACTGCCAATGGAATCGTCGGCGGTGGGGACATGGTAGGAGTGTACGTTCACCACGTCGCCCCAGGTGGCGCCCGCCTCGGCGAGGGTTTTCTCGATGTTGTCACACGCCTTGTCGATCTCGTCCTCTAAGGATGTGACCGACAAGGTGAAATTCGCGTCCCAGCCGCCCTGCCCGGAGATCTCGATGCGATCGCCGATGCGCAGAGCTTGGCGGTAGTGGTTGCGGGTGCGGGCAATCTCGCCGTACCCGGGCGTATCGAAGAATTCGGGCTTGGACATGCGGGGGTTCCTTTCATCAAATGGGCTCACCGGGGAATCTCACGCCGAAGCGTTTGCAGAGTTCGGGCACGCTGTCGACGTCCATCTCCAGCTCGTAGCGTGCACAGAGTTCGTCTAGGCTCTCCGTCGATATCTTGTCCACACCGCCAAGGTCGGTGAGCCCGTCGAAGAACTGCTCAAATCCTGCGGGGGAAATGATCTCGAGGATGCGGGCGGGTTCGTCACCCGCATTCCAGAACGTATGCCATTGGCCCCGCGGCTTGAAGATGAAGTCGGCGGGCCCGCCATAGAGCACTTCATCGCCGAGCAAAGCTCCTACACGTCCCTCGATGATCCAGCTGTACTCATCTTCGTTGTGGTGGCGATGAAGCGGTGCGGCCAGCGCTCGTGGCGACATCGGATGCTCGAGGACCGAGAAGCGCCCCTCCGCATCAAGCTTGTCGAGGATGTGGCGGACACCGATAGTGCCTTGGAACACCGACTTGCCTTCGGTGCGCCCGACAGACCTAGCGGGTGGCCCGCCCGGCCTCAAGATGTCAGTTGCCACGTCAATTCCACCTTCCCAACTCTTCTGTCGTCACCGAAACAACCATCTGGCCTCACACTGCATGATCGAGGTCTCCTTTAGGTTTTCCGTGACGGTTCATCGCCGTCCCCGGTATCGACGGCTCTTGAACAGCTCAGCTCGGCCGCCGCACAACGGGGGGCAATCCTGCGCGGTCCTGCTCTTAGTGAACCTGCAACCACGCCGGGTGAGCTGTCATCACCCCAACCACCAATTCACCCGGGTGAGTGGTGCGCCGCAGTGAACCCGAGCGTGGACGGATGAGCCTGCGCTCGCGGAAGCCCGCTGTTCGCGGGATAGATCGAACGCGTCCGCATTATGAGTGGACTTGCCTCCCATCAGGGAATCGCATCTTCCGAAACTGAACGCACACAGCAGAATACGCTCACCAGAGCGGCGACTACGTCGTCGCTGACGGGCGGCCGGCCACGGAACAAGCGCGGGCGATTAGGGGCTGTCGCGAGCCGGCCGCGACACCGGGCGGAGCAATCCTTGATACTGGTCGGCGACCAGGTCCCGATATTCGGGGTGGCGCAGGATGTAGTCGGCCGTGACCTTGCACCGTGGGATGACGGTATGTCCGGCCCTCCGGATCAGAGTGAGCACACCACTGATCATCGCCGAGGAGACCCCCCGATCACGCCATTGCGCATCGACCTCGGTGGCCATCAAAACGATGTGCGCGCGGTAGCGGCGGTACGGCTGCCGACCGATCACCTGGCCGTCGACGGCGGCCTCGAACCGACTGTCTTGGGCGTTGTCGGTGATGATCGTCTGTAATCCATGGTGGGCACTGCGTTCGATACTGCCCATCGATGTTGCCGATTCGCTCACGATCCACTATCCCTTCCGCATCGTCACGGGTGGCAGCTGAGGTCATGGGCGATGACCTCATGCTCGGTGAGAGTCGCCGGGGTGTCATCATCCGAATTCCGATCGTCCGGGTGATTCGCCTCGATGAAGCCGGACTGCGCTGCGCCAGGGGGCCGAAAGCTACACGGCATCAGGGTTTTCCACCACTACCGCCACCCCTTGGCCCGAGCCGATGCACACCCCGATCACGCCATAGCGTGCGCCACGTTCCCGTAGCTCAATGGACAATGTCAACAAATACCGCGCTCCGGTCGCGCCAAACGGATGCCCGATCGCGACCGCGCCACCGTTGGGCGTGAGCTTGTCATCGGGCACGACAAAGCCGTCGAGTTGGTTGGGCAACTCCCGCAGCACCCCCAAGGCTTGCGCGCTGAACGCCTCGTGGATCTCCCAGACATCGATCTGTTGCGGGGTCAGGCCGGCACGCCGGATCGCCGCCGGCATCGCCCACGCTGGAGCTATCCCCATGATCAGCGGATCGATCCCATGGACGGCGCTCGACACCATCTTGGCCAACGGCTGCAGGCCCAAGTCGGCCGCGCGCTCCTTCGAACCGATGAGTACCGCGCTCGCGCCGTCGCTCAGGGGCGAGGAGTTCGCCGCCGTCATCTGCGTGGTGCCCGGCTGGGCCGGAAGTGCCGCCAGCGCCTCCGCCGTGGTGTCATCACGGATGAACTCGTCATGCTCAACCACGCGCGCCGCCGTCTTCTTGGTAGCCGGGATCGACACTGCCATGATCTCTTTGGCCAGCCTCCCCCGATCGCGAGCGGCTTTGGCGTGGCGCTGCGAGCGCAGCGCAAACGCGTCAATCTCCCGACGGCTCAGCGAATAGCGATCCGCGACATTCTGCGCCGTCTCGATCATGCTGAGGTAGGCGTTGCGCGCCAGCAACACTGGATTCGGCGGACCGCCCGCACCACTCCACATCGTGTCGAGCATCAACACCGGACCGCGGGGGTTGAAGGCCGCGTCCCCCTTCATCAGCGCCCAACCCGAGCGCGACATCGATTCGACCCCGCACGCGATGCCCAGGCCCAGATCGCCGGCCTTGATGGCATGGCTGATACTCACCGCCGCACTCAACGACGAGCCGCAGAACCGATTCACCGTCAAGCCCGCGACGCTGTCGGGAAACCCAGCGGCAAGTGCGGCCCATCGTGCGATATCACCCATCCCCTCATGGGCGGGGTTCACGCATCCGGCGTGGACATCTTCGACGGCATCCAGGGGAACGCCCGCCCGTTCGCATGCGCCCTTGAGCGTCATGCCCAACAGGTCGTCGGCACGGATCGCCGATAGCGCACCCCCGTAGCGGGCAAACGGCGTGCGCACTCCGCCGAGGACATAGGCGTCGCTCATCGGGGTCCCTCCTCGTCGCGGCCAAGCCCACACGACGTGGAGCGCCGCGACATGCGGTCCACCCGTTCCGTCAGTACGATCCGGTCACGACGATCACGCGGTAACAAGCACGGCCCCAACGATATTGGCGCTCGCCCAAGATCAAGCAACGTCGGCATTCGTGATTACCCTTCCCCGGTTGCGCTCATCGACTGAGTCGGGCGAAAGTTCGGTCTGCGGCCCGAAGCGATAGACCAACACCGGATGGGCTTCTCGGTAGCGCGTGTTCGATCAGTTGCGGCCGGCCATGACGCCGCCGTCAACGTTGAGGATTGCGCCGGTGACCCAACTGGCCTCGTCCGACAGCAGATACGTCACGGCGTTGGCGACGTCGGCGGCGGTGCCGACCCGTCCCAAGGGATGAAACGGCGCGAACGTCTCTAGCGTGGCGTCGATCTCGTCCTTCGGGACCCATCGCTCGAGGGCAGGGGTCTTCACCGCGGCCGGTGCCACCGCGTTGACGCGGATCTTGTGCCCGGCAAGCTCGATGGCCAAGTTGTGGGTGAGCGCATGCAGCCCGGCCTTTTGCATGGAATGCCCCGCCGATGGGGTCCGGCCGATGGCTTGATGCGCCCACATGCTGCCGATGTTGACGATGGCCCCGCCCTCGCCCCTGGCGACCATCCCCGCAACGACGGTCTGAGTCAGGAAGAACAGTGCGTGGTTGAGCTCCATGTAGGAGTCGTAGAACTGCGCGTCGTAATCGAGAAACGGCCTGGGGATGAAGAATCCGGCCGCGTTGACCAAAAGGGTCGCATCGCTGTGCTGTTCGGCAAGCGCGCGCCGCACATCGGCGATCGCAGCGCGGTCGGTCAGCTCGGCGGCGATGCCCCAGGCGTGGCCACGCCGGCCCGTCAGGTCGGCGACGGTGTCGTCGACACGGGCTTTCGAGCGTCCCACGATCACCGCGCTGCCGCCATGGTCGACGACATCGAGAGCGACCTGCCGGCCCATGCCCGCACTGCCCCCGACAACGATGACCTTCTTGCCGTCAAAATGCATGCTCGGGTCCCTTCCCGGTCTCCTGACGAGCCCCCAACCGGGGTAGCAATCCCGTCCGATCTGTAGTGAGACTGCGGCCAGGCGGGGTGAGCTGTCATCACCCCGGCACCGTATTCACCCGGGTGAGTGAACCGACTTTGCAGTGAGAATCGACGACGACGGCTCGGTTTTCAGAAGATAGTTAATTTGCAAGCGCAACGAAATTATTTTGAAATGGCCGCCACCTGTTTTCGAAACGGAAATTGTCCGCTAGCGATAAGAAACCAGCACCGATTCAGGGCAGCCGCGCGTATTCTGACCAGTATGGTCAAGACCAAGACCTGCGTGCATTGCGGCCACACGTTCGACCCGGATGCCCGGCGGCGTGACCTATCCGATCCGGAGTGGCTCCCGGCCGCATCGGTCTATTGTTCGCACGAGTGCAGTGACCGCTACCATTGCGAGATCGTGCATTGCTGCTCGACCCACGTCAAAGAGAAGGCTCAGCGCGAAGCCGCCATGGCGGCGCATCGCGAAACGTAGACCGATTGTCCCGCCGGCTGCTATGTCTGCGCATCCGACGGCACCCCGCGTTGCGGGTGGTACAGCAGTGCACGAACAAGCGGGCGGGGTCCGACCGACCGGAGCATCTGACTGGCCGGGCGGACCCGTACCCGCTTCGGCCACCAGAACCAGCGTCCCATCACCGTCATGATCGACGGCGTGATGAGCGATCGGACGACGAACGTGTCGAACAACAGGCCGATGCCGATCGTCGTGCCGAATTGGCCGATCGCCCGGAGATCGCTGGTGATCATCGTGCCCATGGTGACGGCGAACACCACGCCGGCGGCCGTCACCACCGGCCCGGTCACACCCATGCCGCGGATGAGTCCCGTTTTCAGCCCCGCTCCGATCTCCTCCTCGATGCGGGACACCAGCATCAGGTTGTAGTCGGACCCCACCGCCAGGAGCACGATCAACGCGAATTCGGTTGCCACCCAGTGCAACTGGAAATCACCAAGGTGCTGCCAGATCAGTGTCGAGAACCCGAAGGCGGCCCCTAGCGACATCACGATGGTGCCGACGATGACGCCCGCCGCGACCAGCGCGCGGGTCACGATCACCATGATGATGAAGATGAGCACGATCGAGGCCACCCCGGCGATCATCAGGTCGTACTTGGCGCCGTTGGCGATGTCGTAAAACGTTGCGGCCGTGCCGCCGAGGTAGATGTCCGCGTTCTCCAGCGAGGTGAGTTTCAGCGCCTCCTTGGCCGCTTGGCGCTCCTGATCGACGGACGCGATTCCCTTCGACGTCGCCGGATCCACGGAGTGAGTGATGATGAAGCGCGCGGCCTTGCCGTCCGGCGACACCATCAGGCTCAACCCCAGCTGGAAGTCCGAGTTCTGGAAGATCTCGGGTGGCAGGTAGAACAGGCTCTCCACCTGGGCGTCGTTGAAGGACTTGCCCATCACGGCGTTCGTGTCGGTCAACCGGTCGAACTGATCGATCAGGCTGTCGAACGAGCTGTAGATGGTCAGCGTCGTATCCCGGATCGACTTCGAGACGGCGATGTTCTCGGGGATGATCGCCAGCAGTTCGCGCGTGGCCTTGGCCGTGTTGGTGAGGTCGCTCGTGAGGGCGTGGAACTTTTCGGCCAGCAGATCGAACCCGTCCAGCGCGTCGAACAGGCTCCGTAGCGACCAGCAGATCGGGATGTCGTAGCAGTGCTTCTCCCAGTAGAAGTAGCTGCGAATCGGTCTCCAGAAGTCGTCGAAATCCGCGATGTGATCCCGGATTTCGTCCGTGATGGCCGCCGTCTCCCCCGTGGTTTTCGAGCTGTCGTCGGCGGCGTTCGCGAGCTTCTGTGTGACCGCGTACTGACGCTCCAACAGCGCGATCTGGGTGTCGAGGAAACCGGTGATCTTCTTGATGTCGGCGACGCGATCCTTCAGGTAGTTCAGGTTGCTGCGGATCGGCGCGCTTTGCACACTGAGCTGGAACGGAATCGATCCGTCTTGAATCGGCGGGCCCAGAGGCCTGGTGATGCTCTGCACACGTTCGATGCCCGGCACCCGGAAAATGGCACCGGCGATCTTGTCCAGGACCAGCATGTCCCTCGGATTGCGCAGATCGTGGTCCGATTCGATCATCAGCAGGTCCGGGTTCAACCGGGCCTGGGTGAAGTGTTGATCGGCCGCGGTGTACGCCTGCACCGACGAAGCGCTCGGCGGCAGGTAGTACAGGTCGTTGTAACGAGGAGTGAAGCCCATCAAGCCAATTGCGCCGACGATCGCCAGGATGACCGACGTAGCGAGGATGGGCGCCGGCCACCGCACGATGGCCGTCGCCAAGCGGCGCCACCGCGTGTAGTTGAACTCGCGCTTCGGGTCGAAAAGACCGAAGCCGCTTGCGAAGGCGATCAGCGCGGGCGTCAGCGTGACGCCCGCGGCCACCACCACCAGCAGACCGACCGCACACGGAAACGCCAGCGAACTGAAGTACGGCAGCCGGGTGAATTTCAGACAGGCCAGCGCCCCGACAATCGTCAAACCCGAGCCCAGCACCACCTTGGTGACACCGGCGAACGTGTCGTAATAGGCGGCTTCGCGATCCAGCCCCCGTTCGCGGCCCTCCTGGTAGCGGCCGACCATGAATATGGCGTAGTCGGTGCCGGCGGCGATGGCCAGTGCCGTCAACAAGTTGACGGCGAAGGTCGACAGCCCCATGATGCCGGTTTCGCCCAGCAGCGCAACGACGCCGCGACCGGTGGCCAGTCCGACGAACAGGATGACCATCGTCAGCAACACCGTGCCGATGGATCGATAGACGAACATCAGCATGATCGCGATGATGATGATGGTGATGATCGTCATCTTGGCCAGGCTCGCGTCGCCGACGACGATCGTGTCGGCGGTCAGGGCTCCCTGACCGGCGACGTAGGCCTTCACCCCGGCCGGCGGTTTCGAGTCCGCGACGATTTTGCGAACCGCCGCAACCGATTTGTCGCCGACGGCCCCGCCTTGGTCACCCCGCAGGTTGACCTGAACATAGGCCGCCTTGTGGTCGTAGCTCTCGACACCGGAAGACGTGAATCGCTGTCCCCAGAAATTCAGCGCATGCTCGACGTGTTCGTGGTCCTGCTGCAGCTTCTTGACCAGATCGTCGTAAAACCGGTGAGCATCCTCGCCGAGGGGTTTGTCACCGACCAGGGTCACCAGGACAAGGTTGTCGGAGTCGTACTCCTTGAATTTCTCCCCGATGTGCTTCATCCCGGTCACCGAAGGCGCGTCGGACGGCGAGAGCGGCACCGAGACTTCCTCGGCAACCTTTTCCAGCTGTGGGACGAAGACGTTGACGCCGATCGCGATCAGCAGCCAGACCACGATGATCGGCAGCGCCAGGACGCGGATGGTGCGGGCGATCCGCGGTTTCCGCTCAACCTCGGTGCGCTGCACGACGGGGATTTCGGCCGTGTCGTCAGCGTCGCTGCTATCGCTGCTCACGCGGACTTGTCCAAGCAGGAAACCTGCGCGTTCCGGTTGGTGGCCTGTTGTTGATCGACCAACTTGCCGTCGACGGTGATGCGGCAGCCGATGAAGGGACTGTCACCTTGGGCGACGACGTAGGCGAAGATGCCGGGCATCTCGGCGACGATCGTCTTCGACCATGGCAAGGTGGTGAAGTTGGCCTTCTGCGGCAGTGACTCCGCATCCATCCAGTTGACGACGCCGGTCGTCCCGGGCGGTCCCAGGATTTCGTAGATGGCGGTCTTGGCCGCATACGGCGGGGTCGCGTCCCGGGGATCGGGCTTGGGCAGCCCGGGTCCTGGGAAAACGCCGTTGAGTCGGATCACTGCGACGCCACCGATGACCAGCGCCACAGCCACGACCAGCGGAACCCATGCCCGCTTGAGAAGCGTTAACACCGTGCCCCCCGATCAGGAATGCTCGACCGGCTGATATTAAGACATCTCTTCGCGTGCGCCACGGCTAGCCGAACGCAACAGCGGTCGAGTTGATTCCCGCGGTGGGCGCATTCGCTCGGATGCCATGTTCAGATCCCTACGGTTTCGATGACCGCGAACTGCCCAGCCTGGCCGACGGTCGTGCGGCGAAATCCGGCGGAGGCGAAGAGCGCGTCGAACTCGGCGATGTCGCGTTCCTTGCCACCATTCATGACCAACATGTTCATGTCCATCATCGCCGGCAGCCCGGGAAGCCCGAATTCTCCCACAAGATAGTCGATGACGACGAGGCGCCCGTTCTCTTGCAGGGCGGCACGGCAGTTTCTCAAGATCCGTATGCAGTTCTGGTCGTCCCAGTCGTGCAGGATGTATTTGAGCACATAGAGATCCGAGGGCGGTACCGTCTCGAAAAAATCGCCTCCCACCGCGGTAAGACGTTCGTGCAGACCATCTTTGCGCGCCGCCGTCGCGGCGTCGGGCACGATGTGCGGCAAGTCGAAGACGCCACCGCGCAGGTGGGGGTTGGCCCGCATCATCGCCCGAAGGACCTCGCCGTTTGCTCCCCCAACGTCCAGCGCGTATCTGACGCCTCGGGTGTCGACCACCTTTGCGATCTCGATCGCAGCGGCCGCACTGAGATTCGACATGGCTTCGGTGAAATGACTCGCCTCGTCGGGATGCGCGGCCAGATAGTCGAAGATCGTGCCGGGTGCGCCGTGTGCAGCCTTCATCTGGCCGGTGCCGCTGCGAACAGCATCCGGGAAGCGGCCCCAGGTCAGCCAATGACCAGGCGCGGCTTGGGCAAGGACCATGCCACGCAACGAGTTCGGGTCGTCGCGCAGCAGCGTGCTGAGCAAGGGCGTCCCGGTGAGCCGCACACCATCGTCCGACGTGACAAGACCCAGGGAGGCGCAGGCACGGATAAGCCGCCGGGTGGCGGCCGGATCGATGGACTCTTCCGCCGCGATCGCTTCAGCCGTGTCGGTACCCGCGGCGAGATGATCCGCCACGTTGAAAGTCGCTGCAGCACGAACGATCTGCGTGACCCAGAAACCGGTCAGCATGGTCATCATGCGCTCGTAATCTTGCGCCCCGGACGGTGCGGAATGTGCTGTCATGTCTCCTCCATCGCGGCAGACGGACTCGAGGCCACGGCCGGTTGCACGCCGGGCCGGTCACGGCACAACGCCGCGATGTCGCACGGGACGGGTCGGCACCCGCCAGGCGGATTGGTTATCAACAGTGCGGCGCACAACGCGCCTAGGGCGAATAGCGCGGCACTCACCTCCAACACGCGGGCGAATCCGGCGGCGCTCGCCGCGCCGACGGTGATGAGGCCCATGGACCCGATCGACATCAGCGCGGCCAGCCGCGACACCGCGTTGTTGATCGCCGACGCCAGGCCGCTGTGTTCGGTCGGCACCGAGGCCAGCATCACCGACGTCAGCGGTGTGATCGTCGCGACCAGCCCGATGCCCAGCACGGTCATCCCGGGGATAAGGTCGCTGATCGCGTGGAATCCACTGGGTTTCGGACGGATCAGCAGCAGTCCCAATCCCGCCACGGCGGGGCCCCCGATCAGGAACGCGCGTGGTCCCACCCGCGCGGCGATGCGACCGACATGGCGGGCGAACACGAACGACAGCGCCGGGATCGGCAGGGTGGCGAGTCCGGCCGCCGTGGCGGAGTACCGGCCGATTTCCTGGGTGTAGAGGGCGACGGCCAGCGATCCCAGCGTCAATGCGCCGTAGACGAAGGCGGTGACGAGGTTGGCGGCAGCGAAGTTACGAAAGGTGAACAGCGACAACGGAAGCATCGGGCACTTGCTGCGGTGCTGCCACCTCACGAAGCCGGCCAGGGCGGGGACCCCGACCACCAATGGTGCGAGGACAGCCGGGTCGGTCCAGCCATCGCGTTGGGATTCGATCAACGCGTATACGGTCGCGCCCAGCCCCACCGCCGACAGGACCACCCCCGCGGTATCGACACGGGCGCCTTCGACCCGCCCCGATACCGGGCACAGCCAGAACGTCAGGGCATACCCGACCGCCATAGGGATCGCCGACAGCACGAAAATTTAACGCCAGCCCAGAAAGTCGACGCACATTCCGCCCAGCAGGGGGCCCGCAGCGAAGGCGGTTCCCGTCCACCCGGTCCAGACGCCGATCGCCGCGGACCGCTGCGCCTTGTCGAAGACCGTGTTGATCAACGCCAGCGAGCCCGGCACCAGGAACGCGGCACCCAGGCCTTGGACGAGGCGCGCGGCGATCAGCATCGCGGGCGAGGTGGCGGCCGCCGCCAGGACCGAGCCCGCGCCGAAGGTCAACAGCCCGAAGCGCATCACCGGAACGCGCCCGAACAGGTCCGAGACGGAGCCGCCGGGCAAGATCGCGGCCGCCATCGCCAACAGGTAGCCGTCAATGACCCACTGCTGCAACGCCAGACCACCGCCGAGATCGTGTTCGGTGGCCGGCAAGGCCAGGTTGATCACGGTGGAGTCGAGGAACGCGACCATCGACACCATCACCGCGACCACCATCGCGCGACTTGTCGGTGCCGCATCGCGCCACGTCACTGCGGAGTCCGTTCGGCACGTGATCGCGACCGGACGCCAAACCCGTTGGGGCTCACCATCGGTCGAAATGCAGCACGTCATCCAGTGGAACCCGTCGGGCACGGCGGAAGGTAGTGCCGGTGTAGTAGGCGGTGGGGATGGTCGTGGCGTGGTACACGTTGTCGGGCAGGCCGAGGATGGCCCGCATCTCGTCGTCGGCCATGATGGTCACTCCGGTCCACGTGGTTCCCAGGCCCCGAGAGCGCGCCGCGAGCATGTAGCTCCAGGTGGCGGGCATGATCGAACTCCAATACTGGTTGGCGTTTTCGGCCGTCAGCGTGCCGTCACCGTCGATCACCTCTACGCACGGGATCATCAAGACGGGGACTTCGCTGAAATGCTCGGCGAGGTACGCCGCGCTGTCGGACACTTTGCGTTGCTCGCGATTGCGTGCGGGGTCCTCCTTGAACCGATCGGCGACCGCGAACGGCGACGCCGCGATCAGGTTCCAGGTGCGGCGGTACACATCGGCGATCGCACGGCGCTGTTCGGCGTCGGTGACCACGATGAAGCTCCAGTTCTGCACGTTGGCCGATGTCGGTGCCTGCACCGCAATCTCGAGGCATTCCCGGATCAGGCCGAGGGGAACGGGTCTGGTCAGATCGAGTCGTCTGCGCACCGATCGGGTCGTGGTCAGCAGTTCGTCGGTGGACAAGTCGACTTTCGCGTGATCGCTCATGCCGGCAGGATCGCGATGACTTCGACTTCCACGCGGATGTCCGGCCATACCAGCCCGTCGATGATGCTGAACATGCCGCCGGGTCGGTGGCGGATGAACTCTTTACTCACGGCCAGGTAGGCGGCCGCGTTGTCGCGATTGGTGATCCACTGGCGCATGTAGACAATGTCGGTGAGCGTGGCGCCGGCCTTGCCGAGCGCGTTTTCGACATTGGTCCAGCACTGGCGCGCCTCCTCGGTGAAATCCTCGGGCAGCGTGCCGTCTTCGCGCACGCCGGGTGTTCCGGAGACGAAGATCTGTGTGCCGCCGCCGGATACGGCGACGGCGTCGGCGTAGTGCCCGATGTGATCGGCCACTCCGGTGCGGATCGGGGTAATGGTGGTCATCGCGAGACTCCTTGGCGGTGTGTGCTTTTCGGCTGACTTTGTGAGCTGTCTGTCGTGATGGCGACTCCGCTGGCCTCGTGGCCTGCGACGACATGCGCGAGGGCGGCGGCGGCCCGATCAAGGCCGCAGGAGCGTGGGGCCGGCATGCTCAATCGACCGGTAGCGAGTAGCGCGGCGAGGCGGCCGAGTTGAGCCCCGTCGGAACGGACGTACACCGCTGTCACGCTGATTCCGCGGGCCGATGCGGGTGGATCCGGGGTGATGGTGGCCAGTCGGCCGCCGTCGGCAAGCGCGGTCATCGCCGCAGCAGCACCCCCGGGGGCGGCGTTGGCGACGGCGTCGATAGAGCCCCTCGCCAACGCCCTTGCGTGTTGCGGCCACAGCGGATCGCGGTAGTCGATGACTTCGCGGGCGCCATGCCCGCGGACCCGGACGGCGCTGCGCGGGCCGGCGGTGGCGAGCACATCGACACCGCGCAGGGCGGCCAGCTGGACAATGAGGCCGCCGGTGATCCCACCCGCGCCATGAACGAGCAACGTCTCTCCCCCGCGAAGGGCCAACGCCTCGCCGACCACCTGCTCGGCGGTCAACGCCGGCACCGGAAAGATCCCTGCGGTCTCCCACGGAATCTCGGGCGGTTTCTTGGCGAGCGATCCGGTGGATGCGATCAGCAGCGGCGCCCAAGTGCCCTGATCGCGTAGCGGCACAGGGTGACACAGCACCTCATCGCCCACACCGAATCCGCCCGGGCTGTTGCCGACGGCTTTGATGACCCCGGCCGCCTCGACGCCGAGTGCCAGTGGCGGCCCCGCGCCAACGTCCCAACCCCCGTAGCGAATGATGTTGTCCCAGTTGCCGACCCCGGCGCCGAGAACGTCGATGAGGACCTCGTCGGCCGCCAAGGGTCGCGGGTCGTCCACGTCGAACGTCTCCACGTTTCCGCCGAGCGTGCGGATCCCCGCCACAAGCATGGTCACGGCGAGGAGGGCGGCCGGTCGTAGGTCATCGTGGTTCCTTCCAAGGCTCAAGCGCTCTTCTGCGCTTTCTGCGTCTCGGTTTTCAGTAACCGGGCGAGTTCGGACTCTTCGGCCAGTAGCGGATCCCAGACCTGATTGACCGTCGGATGCGGCGCGACCGCATGGCGTAGGAGGCTGACCGGGACCTTCGCGACGATGGCCAGGGTGGCCGCTTGAACCAATTCCGAGAACTGCGGGCCGACGAAGGTCGCCCCGAGCAATGTGTCGGTCTCGTCGTTGATGACCAGTTTCGCCCATCCTTGGAAGCCATCCCGGTATAGGGCGAGGAATGACACTGCGCCGGGGTAACGGGCGGTCCGCGTCCGCACCGCGAATCCTTCTGCTCGGGCCTGACTTTCGGTGCGCCCCGCCCACGCCACTTGAGGGTCAGTGTGGATAACCTGCGCCAGGTTGCCGGCATCGTGGGCGGTCAACTCGTTCTCGGACAGTTCCCGTCCCGCGGCCCGGGCCGCGATGATGTCGGCCACGACGCGGCCGTGGTAGGTGGAGATATGAGACAGCCGGGCACGCCCCGTGGTATCCCCCAGCGCGTAGAGCCAGCCGCCGGTGACGCCGACCGCTTGCAGATGGTCGTCCACGGAGACGAACTCGCCTCTTGGCAGGCCAAGGGTTTCCAGTCCGATGTTGTCTGTGTTGTTGCGCCGTCCGGCGGCAAGCACTATTTCGTCGACCTCGATGGTCTGGCCGTGGAAAGTCGCGTTGACGCAGCCACCCGCCACGGGCCGGCATACCGCCGACAACTCTGTCTCAAAATGAATCGTGACACCTTTGCTTCGCAGCGACTGCGTGACCAGTTCACGAGCTTGGGGTTCGCAGTTGGCGATCAGGGTGTTTTCACGTACCAGAAGTGTTACCGCCGAGCCGAATCCGGTCAGGATGGTCGCGAACTCAACAGCGACGGGGCCGCCACCCACCACCAACGCGCGAGGTGGAACCCGCGTCATGGTCGTCAAGTCCCGATTGGTCCACGGGCGGGCTTGCGCCAGCCCAGGTATCTCCGGCACGTTAGGACGAGTGCCGGTCGCCACGACGACCGCATGGTGTGCCGTCAGGACGACTTCGGTGGTATCTCCCGGGGCGTAGGCCACGCGCACTGTTCGTTCTCCGCTCAGCCGTCCGAAGCCGTGAAACACCGCGACCCCGGCTTGCCGTAGCGATGCTCTTCGGTCGTCGTCCGAAAGGTGCTCGATGATCGCATCGCGCTTCGCGAAGACGGCGGCCACGTCGATCTTTCGGTCCGAAATAGCTTCTCGCACACCTGGAACCGACCTCGCGAGGTTGAACACCTCGATCGGGCGCAGCAGTGTTTTGCTGGGGTTGCAGCCCCAATAATGGCACTCCCCGCCGACCAGACGATCGTCGATGAGCGCTACCGACAGGCCCACGGACGCGAGCTTGCGCACGGCGGCCACACCGGCCACCCCGCCGCCTATGACGATCACGTCGAAGTCCTTGCTCGCTTTCATCAGGCTCACCCGTTACAACGAGCCGGGTTGCGACGGTTGGAAGTTTCCGGACTGCATGAGGCGCCAGCGGCGGGTGCCGGCGATGTCGCGCCGAGTATGGCGTAGGCCGCGGCGGCGCTTGCCGCGGAGAAGACGCTGTAGCTAAGCGGTGACTCGATACCGAGGGATACGGCCATCGCGGTCCCAAATACAGTGAGCACCAGGCAGGTCGCCGCCCCGACGAGTTTCGGCCACCAGCCGGCCAGGAGCAGGATCGCCAGGCTCGCTTCGGTGGCGGTGGCGGCCCACACGATGACGGTCAACGACCATCCAGAAGCATACGGAACAAGCCGGTGGGCATAGTCGGCGAAGCGGTCCATACTCCCCCAGCTACCCTGCCCAAACGGTTCCCACCACCCGAATCGGTCCGCAACAGCGGACAGAAAGGCCGCCGCGAGTGAGACTCGTAGTGCCATCCGGACAACTCGGATCGGATCAGGCGTGCGCATGGCTCGCGTTGTCGTCCGTGGTGAGCGGTCCGTCTCCGGTGTCCAGGAGGAACACCGCCAGCAATTCGGCGGGTTCGGTGGCGCTGGCATTTTCACTGATGGTGTGGTGGGCGCCGGGCGCTTCACTCCATGTCTCCCCGACGTGATAGACGCGTGCCGGCTCACCTTCGACCTGACTGCGGATCGCACCCGAGATCACGTACGCCACGATGAACGCCGATTTCGCGTGGTGGTGGGCTTCGCTCTTGGCTCCGGGCGGATAGCTGACGCTCACTGCCTCAAGTGATTTGCCCGGCACATTGGTGGGTTGATTGAAAACCGGGCGGACCACCGGCTTTTGCTCCGGATTCTCTGGCGCCGGCTCGGCGTGCGCGGCAGGCGCGAGCATCACCGCCACGGTCAGCGCGGCGAGCGGTTTTAGGGCCATTTTGGCCGCCTTCCCTTTTCAGTCCTCGACGACCCGCAGGATCGTCTTGCCGGGGATGCGCTTGCCGGGAGCGAACGCGGTGGCGGCGTCGGCGAGCGGCAGGACCGCGCCGACGACTGGCTTGAGGCGTCCGTCCCGCACTCGCGCGGCGAGGTCTGCGAGCTGGGCGCGGTCGGCTTCGACAAGGAAGAAAACTGCCCGTCCGTCGTGCGGCTGGGTCTTCGGCGGCTCCGCGATGGTGACGAGCGTCCCGCCCGCCCGCACCAGTGCGGCCGATCGGGCGAGGACCTCCCCGCCGATCACGTCAAACACCACATCGACTTCGCCTGCGTCCTCGAGCTTTTCGGTCTCCAAGTCGAGGAAGGCGTGCACGCCGAGCTCCTCCGCTCGGTCGCGGTCTGCGGTCCGGCCGGTGCCGATGACGCGCGCACCGACCTCGCGGGCGAGCTGCACCGCGATCGACCCGACCCCACCCGCGGCGCCGTGGATCAGAACCGTTTGCCCGGCGGCGAGGCGGCCGTGGTCGAACAGGCCCTGCCAGGCGGCCAATCCAGAGATCGGCAGCGCCGCGGCCACGGTGTGGTCGATGTCCATCGGCAGCGGTGCGAGATTGCGGGCTTCCACCGCGGCGTACTCCGCCAGCGAGCCGTTGCGGGCCCAGTCGGCGAGTCCGAACACCCGCTGGCCGACAGTCAAAAGTGTGGTGCCGTAACCCAACTCAACCACGACGCCCGACAGCTCGTGGCCGGGCACGCTCGGTGTCCGGTCGTGACCCGAGCGGTCGATCCACGTGTGCGGCCAGTCAAGCTCGCCGGGTGTGAAACCGGCGGCGTGTACCCGCACGACGACGTCGTTGTCGGCCGCCTGGGGGTAGGGCAGGTCCGTCAGCGACAGGCCGGCGACACCGGCGTGACGATCTGAAACAGTGATGGCTCGCATTACAGGTCCTTCCTGATATGGGTGGTTGTCGTCGGGTCAGCCGCGGGCTGCGGTTGTACGCTGACGAGCTCGAGGCCGAGATCACGGACCCGGTCGAGAAGTCCGTAAAGCTGTGACTGGTCGCGGATTTCACCGGTGAACACGGTTTCGGTCGCACCGGCCTCGAGGCGCATCCCTTCTAATGCGGACCCGAGCCGCTCGGTCACGCGGCCTCGAATGCAGATCTGGTACATCGTCGACTGCACTTGCCCTCCGCTCGCCGGCTGTCGAGTCAGCATTCACCGGTGCGGGGTGAGTCGTCATCACCCGGCGAGCCAAATCACCCGGGTGAGCGCGAACCGGTTCACATCGTGATGCGCGCCCCGCCGTCATCCGGCGGGCGTGGCGTCACGGTGATGGTGATCGTGGACCGGCTTTGGGGCGGAGCACCGCGGATGCCGCGCATCGCCATACTCGCCAAAGCCATTTCGTTGAGCATGTTTTCCGGATTCGTCGCCAGGACGGTCGGGGGGATGGGGCCGGGGAGGGAGTTCGGCCATGTCACCGCGACGGCCCTGATGGTCGGCGTGGCCGCGGCCCAGCCCGGCGGCACCGACAGCGCGCCGATTGAGGAGGCTCGGCCCACCCCCGCCGACAGCACGGGCGCCGCACCGCTGCCCGCCCTCTCCGCCGAACCCAATGACGCTGCTGCGCTCGCTCCCGGACCTCCCGAAAGCGCCCCCAAACGTTCCAATACGGCGTCCATCTTGCTGGCACCGTCCGGGTCGTAGTGCGCCGCGTAGCCCAAGCCCGCATACGACCCGGCCGTCCCCGTGGACGTGATGGCTGTCGCCGCCGATGAGACGGCCAGGTTCACCGGGCTCAGTAAGCTCAGCAATTCCAAGAACGAGGGAAGTCCTGCCGCGGCCGGTAGAGGAAGCGCAAGTCCCTGAAGCGCATTGGGTACCGCGGAGAGCAGCTGCGAGCCCGCCGACAGGATGGCCTGGGTGGCCGTGCCGGCTGTCGTGGTGCCGGCGTGGGCAGCCGCGGCGCCCTGTTCGGCGACCCCTGCTGGATCGGTGGTGGGAAGGGGCGAGGTAAACGGCGGTAACGCCGAAGCCGCAGCGGATGCGCCCGCATACCCGTACATCGCCCCGGCGTCTTGGGCCCACATTTCGCCGTACTCGGCTTCGGTGGCCGCGATCGCCGGGGTGTTTTGGCCGAAGAAGTTCGTCGCGATCAGCAACATCAGCTGCGCACGGTTGGCCGCGACCACCGGTGGAGGCACCGTCATCGCGAAAGCGGCCTCGTAGGCGGCCGCGGCGACCCTGGCCTCGGCAGCGGCCTGCTCGCACAGGGCCGCCGTCGTCGTCAGCCAGGAGACGTAGGGTGCGGCGGCGGCCGCCATCGCCACCGACCCGGGACCCAGCCATGCTGCGCTGGTGAGGTCCGAGATCACCGACCCATAGGAGCCGGCGGCGCAATACAGGTCGGCGGCCAGCCCGTCCCAGGCCGCCGAGGCGGCCAGCATCGACCCGCAGCCGGGACCGGAATACATTCGGCCGGAGTTGATCTCAGGCGGCAGCGCCCCGAAATCCATCTTCGAAATCCCCAGGTTCCTCCGGCTATCCGGTCGCCTCGCGGATGTAGCGGCCGATCTGACGCAACGAGCGGATGGCTTCGGGGATCATCGGCGCGGCGAGCTGGAACACGTGGATTTGGCCCGGCCATACCTGCACTTCGACCGGCACCCCGGCGGCGGCCAGTCGTTGAGCCGCCAGCTGCGCGTCGTGAAGCAACACCTCGCAACCGGACACATGGATCAGCATGGGCGGCAGGCCGGGTCGGATGTGGTCGAGCGGCTCGTAGAGCGCGTCGGAATGCCCGTAGGCGGCGGTGCGCCCTGCGGCGCGAGTGATCAAGGCGTGGAAGGCGTCGAACGCTCTGGGCGGAAACATCGCGTCCGAGCCGACGTTGGGATGAGTCGTTTTGGGTTGCGTGGCCAGTTGCAGCAGCGGTGACATGGCCGCCATCGCTGCCGGCTGCTCACCGCACTCGAGCAGGCGTTGGGCCAGCGCTAGTGCCAGATAGCCGCCGGCGGAATCGCCGGCCAACACGATCTGGTCGGGCTGGTAACCCTGTCGTCGCAACCAGCGGTACCCGTCGTAGCAGTCCTCGATCGCCTCGCCGATCGCATGTTTGGGGATCTTGCGGTAGTTGGGCACCAGTACGGGGCTGTCGGCGAAGCCGGACAGCATGCTGACCAGCCGACCGTGCGAGTGGGCGCCGCAGGTGAGGAAGGCTCCGCCGTGCAGGTACAGGACGGCCCGGTGGGAGCCGTCGGCCGGTAGCACTCCGGCGGCGCGGACTAGCTGCGCACTGCAGTGCGCCAGCCCGACACCCGTGCGTACCGTGCCCGGTGGCGGGGCGATGGCGCGAGCGGCGATCTCAACGGCGCCCCATGGCCAGGGCGCCGAGGGCAGGTGGCTGCCCACGCTCAGTGCGGGCCGGATCATCAGTCGGGCACTCAGCGAGGCAATGCGCCCAGCCATGCTCGGACCGTCCTGGATCACATCGACGACGACGTCCGCGCGGAACGGGGACCGTCGGGCTTTACGCGCCCTGGGCGCTCCTAGACCGGGGCGCGGTGAACCGGGTACGGCGGCGGGCGCGGTCATGTCAACGCTTCCGCGCTCGGGAAATCGGTTGCCCCACGCCCCCAACGGATTTCACGTGGTGATTGCGCCGCGAGCGGCCTGGGCTCGTCGTGTCGACTCTGGGGTGAGAACCAGGCGCGCATACCCCGCACAAGCGCGTACGCTGCCGGTCAGCGAATCTGGGTGATTCGCTTGGGAGTTGGCGCGCGTCTCCGCATGACGGGCACTGTTGTCCGCCAGCGGTCGCCGCCTGCCGATCACGGCGCTGCCAAACAGCCGCACGTCCCCGGGCCATCGCTTGGCGGCGTCGCTTGCTGGCGTAGGCGATCAGCCCCGCCGCGGTCGAGCACCCCACCCAGATGCCGGCGGTGACGCCGAAATCGGTGAGTCGACCATTGACCAATGTGAGAAGCGCATAATCACCGGCCACCACAGCCACCAACACGGAGGCAACGCGTACCCGGGTCATCATGACAATCCCTCGGACCCGATCGGGCGCACAGCGAAGACGCTGCGCAGGTATCCGGTGGAACGCCCGCAGGTCGCACACACCGGGCGGGTGCCGCAGCGCGACGCCATCTCGCGTTTGTCACCTACGTAGGTCGCCATCGCCCATCGCACAGTGGCCAGGCAGTGTTGGCAGAGCGTTTCGACGAGGTCACCGTCCGGGCTGAGCCCCATTTGGTCGCATCCGTCGATGGCGTGTATCTCGGCGACCGCCACCGCCGGCGCACCGCATGTGGTGCCGGTCGCCAGCCCCTGGGCACTGCAGATGGGCTGCAGCGCGTGAAGTTGGTCCTCGATCGCCGGGATGGCGCCCGTCCCGGCCTCTCCATTGCGGCGCGCCCAATGCCGGGCAGATGCGGCGGCGCCCCGTAATCGATGCAGCAGCCATGGTGTTCGCGTGGCGCCGGAGCCGTATTCGGTTGGCGGTCGTTGAAATTGGCGGGGCTTCATGTGTTTTCTCCACTTCGTGGCGGTGGCGGTTCCGCGGTGATCGACACAGCGAGGTTGTCCACCTTCACCCCGACCCGTTGCTCGCTCATGCGGCCTGAATGCCGATCCCCGAAACGTGGTGGACTCCACGTACCGTCCGCTCGCCAGTTGTTAAGTCAGCATTAACCGACGTGGGATGAGTGGTCATCGCCCGGCGAACTGATTCACCCGGGTGATTTGCCTGGCATTGGGAGCGTCACGAGCTGTCAGCGAACGTCGCTCAAGGTGGTGTATTCGCGACGTCATCCCCCGCACGTGGGTGAGCCACCCATTTGCCGAGAGGATGCGCGGTGCGAATCGAAGAGGCGGTCAGCGGCTCATCGCGTTGCCGCAGCCGGGCGGGGCGCCCGCGACGCGCCCGGCGCTTTGGCGAGCCGGAACTTGGCCAGCAACGGCCGAGGGACGCGGCGCTTCCTGATGATGACTGCGGGCCAATGCTTTTCGGCCGACAAGCGCAAGGCCGTTACGCGATGCCGTAATCGTTGATCTTGCGGTAGATGGTCGCACGTGACATTCCCAGGGCGCGTGCGGCCTCTTGTTTGTTGCCGCCGCTGTCCTGAAGGCTGCGGACAATCGCATCGCGCTCCAGAGCCTCCATCCGAGTCAGCTTGCGTCGTGTGACGGACCGGCACTCCGGCGGCAACTTGTCGACGCCGATAATGCCGGATCGTTGGCGGGCAACGGTGTCGGTCAGGACCCGGCGCAGCTGCGAGACGTTGCCCGGCCACGGCAACCTGCTCAGCTGCCGCATGGCCTCGGGCGCCAGCGTCACATCGGCGCCCCGGGTGATCTCGCGCAGCAGCAGGGGCACGAGTTCCTCGAGGTCGTCAATCCTGTGTCGCAACGCGGGCACGGTGACGGTATGGGTGAACAGCGGCAGTAACTGTTTGATCGGTGCAGCAGGAGCCGCGGAACTTGTGGTGGCCGCGATCCACCCCCGACCTGCGCGCGCGGCCAGCATCGGCACGATCGCTTCGAGTATGTCCTCGTCGATGTCATCCACGTCGGCGATCACCACCGCGAAGTCGTCATCGGCGGCCAGTGTCGCCAGCTCGGCGACGAAAGATGCCGCGCTCCCGAAGCTTTCGCTGCGCATCACGCGAATCGTTCGGTCCGGCTTCACATGCTGCCCCACCGCCTGCGCCAGCTTTGCCCGGCCGGATCCCTTCTCACCCTCGATCATCACCCATTCTCGGTCGCGGCAGCACTGCCGGACCTGCTGGCAGCAATGCAGCCAGGCGCTATTGCGACCGACCAAGCCGGGGATGTACGTGGACGCAAGGCGGCCCGTTCGACGCGATTGCGAGCCGGTCTCGCCGGAAAGATCAACGCGGAAAACGACGTTGAGGCGGCCGGCGCGTGTCGTCGACCGGTCGGCGGCGGTGATTTTGGCGATGTGTCCCCTCGGCAGCACAACCAGCGCCGTGCCCGACAGGGTGGACGTGAGCAGATCCGAGGCGTGTTCAAGCAGCGCGGTCTGCTCGTCCCCGTCGAGCGTGCGACGCAGGTAGGGATTCATCAACACGACATCGCCACCGATCGCCAACACGCCGGCCGAACATCGCCGTGCCTGCTGCAGATAGGCTTCCAGAAGTGCCGTCTCGCTCTCATGAGCCACCACGCGCAAGCGATCCTCGATGTGGCGACTGGCGCTGGTAGCCAGCGCGAGCAGCAGTGGATCGGATCGGTCTGCGAGACAGCTCAGATTGACGGCTCCGATGACTCTGCCCGTTACGGGATCACGGATCGGTGACCCCGCGCACGCAAAACCGGTGAACATAGCCACGTAGTGCTCGCTGCCACCGATGAATGTGGGCTGTCCGGTTTCCAGAGCCGTGCCGATCCCGTTGGTGCCCGCCACCTCTTCGGCCAAGCTATAGCCCGGTGCGAGGCTCACCGTGTCCAACGCGTCGAGGATGGGGACTGCCGCAGCGGTCCGATCGACGACCACACCGTCAGCCGACGTCAGGACGACGCTGACATCCTGCGCGGCCAGGTCAAAGGTGACCCGCTCCAGCACCGGCGCAGCCGCGCGCACCAGGCGCGAACCCCTGTTGGGTTCGCGCACAAAGGGCAGCTCGACCCGGTCGGGGTGGACTTGCAGGGCCCGGGACCGACGCCACGAATCGAGGACACCGGGGCGCAGAATGTCCTCATCGACTGAGCGAATCACGTCAAGGGACTCCACGGGCAGGAACGTTTCCTTGGCCTGCTCGAGTTCGGCCGTGCGGCGCGCCTGTGAACCCATCCCCAACTACCTCGACTCCGGGTCACCGTCGCGGAGCGGCGGCTGACACCCGCCGACCGCGGCCGGAGACTGGGTGTCCCTTCGCTGCAGACAGCAAACTTTTATCGACTTCGGCGATTACCCTACGCGCGCGACGGGTGCGTTGCTCGGATGAACCGATACACCCGTCCGAAGCCAAGCGGAAAGACCATGACGGACCGTCCGCCGTCGTCTCAATTTGAGACACCCATTCACCTCATGTTGAGACGCTCACCATCCGCGCGCAGCGATGTCATGAGTTGGCAGGAGCCGATACATCGATCCCGAGAGGAGAAATACGGTGAGCGGGCACAGCATGAGCGCGGATCACGAGAAAATGATGAGGTCCTTGGGGCTAGCGCCCGCCAGCAAAAGGGGACGTGCACCGGGTGTGATTGCTGAGTGCGTTGATTCAATCGAACGCGAAACACAGCAGGTGGGGCCGAAGAACATGCCTACACTGACTGCCAGCGCTAACGGTGGCGAGAACAGTGGATTACACAACTTGGACGTCTCCCGCCCGCCCACAACACGTCGGCGGGTGGCGGTTCGCGTGAGTGCCGCGAATGCGTCGGGGCAGCTGCGCACGCCGCCGATCCGCGGGCGGGCGAGCGAGCTGAGGGCGATCGATGCGCTGATCGCGGCGCTCGCTCAGGGGCGTGGGGGCGTACTGGTCATCGAGGGACCACCGGGCATCGGCAAGAGCCGCTTGTTGACCGAGGTCTTGGCGCGCGCCGAGAAGGCAACCGTCCGTGCACTCTTCGGCGAGGCGTTCGAGTACCAGCAGACGGTGCCGTTTTTCCCGCTGTTCATGGCGACACTGCGCGCGGATCCCCCCGTCGGGGATGCGGAGGCGTTGCGCCGCTTGGGCACATCGGCCGATCTCAGCTACTGGGTGGTGCGCGATCTGCAAGCGGCCATCCATGCCACCGCGTCCCGAACGCCCCTGGCGATCCTCCTCGAGGACATCCATTGGGCCGACAACGCCACCCTGCTGGCGCTGCGGTCGCTGGCCGCAACGCGACCCGACGCCCCGGTGCTGTGGATCCTTGCCACGCGAACCGGGGCCGGCGGTCCGGCCGTTCGCGAGACGCTGACCGCGCTGGAACGCGAGGATGCCACCTTTCTGCGGTTGACTGCCATGACACCGAGCGCGGTCGCAGACATCGTGCAAGACGCCGTGCGAGCCAACGCGGATGCGTCGCTGCTGAATCTGGCCGATAAGGCGCACGGCAACCCCTTCCTGCTGACGGAGCTGCTGCGCGGACTGGACGAGGAGGGCCGGCTCGACGTCAGCGATGGCCGCGCGCTCGCCACGGGAGATTCGTTGCCGCGACGGCTCAGCCACACCATGCAGCAACGACTCGATCAACTCTCCCCCGCCGCCAGCCAAGTCGTGCGGGTCGCGGCAGTACTGCCTGACCGATTCTCGGCCCGGCTGCTCGCCGCCATGCTGGAACGCCGCCCGGCCGCCCTGGTGTCGGCGGTCGAAGAGGCGGTCCGCGCCGACCTGCTCATCGAAGACGGTGATCAGATGAGGTTCCGTCATGATCTGCTGCGCGAAGCGACGCGGCAGTCGTTGCCCCGGTCGCTGCGCCGAGCGATGGAGCGGCAATCGGCGAGCGTCATGCTGGACATGGGCGCGGCGCCGCAGGAGGTCGCCACCCAGCTCGCCCGCAGCGCGGAGGTGGGCGATCAGGCGGCGATCGCCGCACTCCGCGAAGCCGCACAGTCTCTGGCCTATAGCGATCCGGGCGCCGCGTCGGACTTGAGCAAGCGCGCGTTGGAACTCCAACCCGCCCAAGACTCAGGACGCGCGTCACTCGTCACAGAGACGATCGTGCTGCTCAATCGGGCCACCCGCTACGAAGAGGCGGAAAGATTGGCCGACACCACCCTGTCTGCCGCGCTGGCGCCCGAAGAAGAGGCCAAGATTCTTCTCCGGCTCCGGACACCGATCACCGATACGACAACGCGACACATCGAAGACAACCGCCGCGCACTTCAACTGCCTCACCTCAGCGACGTGACCCGGGCACGACATCAGGCGTGGCTGGCGTACAACATGGCGATGTACGGCCAACAGGGACAGGACAGCGCGGCAGCCAACGAGGCGGCGGCCGCCGCCGCATCCACCGGCGATCTCGAGTCGAGCATCCTATCCGGAGTAGCACTTGCCTGCCTCGACTGCGCGGACGGGTACGCCGGCCGCGCCCTTTACCGGGTTGAGCAACTGCAAGCCCTGACCCCCGCGGGCGACATGACCGCTCACAATCTCGCCGCATGCCACCTAGCAAACCTGCTCGCGGTGGTCGGACGGTTGAACGATGCTGCGGCGCTCGTCGACAAGTGCACAGAGAAATCCAAGCAAGAACGCGACGGCATGGCGCTTCACATCTGGGCCCTGACGGCGGGGGTCGTACAGGCGGCCGCCGGCAGATTGTCGGCTGCCCGCGCCGCCATCGAGTGGCTGCCCACGCCGGAGCGAACGGGGTCGACCTTCGTAACCGCGATGCGCATGTTCACCCTGGCGGAGGTGGCGGCCCGCACCGACGACCGAACGTTGTTGCTAGAGACGATGAGTGAGGCACGCGATGCCTACTCCAGCGGTACACCTGCCGTACGTCGCGGGGCCGCGGCCGCGCTGGGGCTGGCGGCGTGGCAGCGCGACGACGTCCATGAGGCGGTGCGGTGGCTCGGCGGCGATATCCCGCTGCTCGTGACACCCGTCTTGCCGATCGTCTTTGATCAGCTGACCTTGACCGCGCGCGTGGCTTCGGCTGCCGGTGATGCCGGGTTGCGGGCGCGTCTCCTGGCCGTCGTTGACGTGCTCGAACGCGAGCGGCCCGGGGTTCGGTTCTTCTCCACCGTCGCCGAGCACATCCGCGGGATCCTCGAGCGCGATGCCGATGCGTTGGTGGCGGTGGCGAGTGCGCTCCACTCGTCGTCGCGGCCGCTTCTCTACGCTGGCGCTGCCGAGGACGCCGGCGGCGAGCTGAGTCGCGCACAGCGCAACGCCGAGGCGCTCGACGAGCTGAACGCGGCATTCGACACCTACATCGCGTGTGAAGCGATTGCCGATGCCCGCCGGGTCGGCCGCGCGCTGCGTGGATTGGGCGTGGAGCGGCGGATCGTCAGCCCGCGAGCAAAATCAGGCTGGGGCAGCCTCACCGACTCCGAACTCACTGTCGTCAACCTCATCGCACAGGGCGCGACCAACCGCGACGTCGCTACCGAGCTGCACCTCTCCCCCCACACGGTGAAGACCCACGTCCACAACGCATTTGCCAAGCTCGGCGTCAGTTCCCGCGCCCAATTGGCGCAGCTCATGCGCGGCGCTGATTGACCGGCAGCAAATCGGATAGATGGCGTGCGCGGGCCTACAATGACGTGCACTCCAATGGCAGTCCGGTAAACGGTAGATAGGACACACACCCGATGGGGCCTTCCACCGGCCTATTCGATGTCGGCGGCCCAAGGCTGTCCACTCCGCCGCTTCGAGGGCGGGCAGACGAGCTGAAAATGATCGGCGCACTGGTTACCGCGCTGGCGCGGGGCCGCGGGGGCGTGCTGGTCATCGAGGGCCCGCCCGGCATCGGGAAGAGTCGGTTGCTCACCGAAGTGTTGGCGCTGGCCGACCACAGCGGGGTGCGCACCTTGTTCGGTGAGGCGTTCGAGTACCAGCAGACGGTGCCGTTTTTCTCGCTGTTCATGGCCACGCTCAACGCCGATCCCCCGGTGGGAGACGCCGAGGCGTTGCGCCGCCTGGGCGGATCGGCCGACCTGCGCTACTGGGTGGTGCACGATTTGGCCGACGCGATTCACGCCGCGGCCGCACAGACCCCGCTGGTGATTGTGTTGGAGGACATTCACTGGGCCGATAACGGCACGCTGCTGGCGCTGCGTTCGCTGGCCACCGCGCGGCCGGATGCGGCGGTGTTGTGGATATTGACCGCCCGCACCGGGGCCGGCGGGCCAGCGGTGCAAGAGACGTTGTCGGTGCTGCACCGCGCGCATGCCACATTCCTGCGACTGGGGGCCATCGCGCCGGATGCGGTCGCCGACATGGTTTGTGACGCCGTGCGGGCGAAAGCCGATGTGTCACTGTTGAATCTGGCCGCCAAGGCGCACGGAAATCCGTTTTTGGTCAGCGAGCTCGTCAGGGGGCTCGGCGAGGAGGACCGACTGAGCGTTACCGGCGGGCACGCGGTGGCCACCGGACATGAGCTGCCGCGACGGCTGGGCGCCAGTATGCAGCAACGGCTGGACCTGCTCTCCGAAGGTGCATCAGAAGTGGTCCGGGTGGCCGCGGTGCTGCCGGACCGGTTCTCGGCCGGCTTGCTGGCCGCGATGCTGGAACGTTCGCCGACGTCGTTGCTCTCGGCGCTCGAGGAGGCGGTGCGCGCGGATCTTTTCATCGAAGACGGTGAGCAGCTGAGGTTTCGGCACGACTTGCTGCGCGAGGCCACCCGACAGTCCTTGCCGCAGTCGCTGCGCCGGGCGATGGAGCGCCAGTCGGCGTCGGTCATGCTGGGGATGGGCGCGGCGCCGGCCGAGGTAGCCACCCAGCTGGCGCGCAGCGCCGAGCCGGGAGACCGGGAGGCGATCGACGCTCTGCGCCACGCCGCCCAATCGGTTGGCCGCGGCGACGCGAGCGCGGCCGCGGACCTGAGCAAGCGCGCACTGGGGCTGTTGCCCGCCGACGACGCCGAGCATGGATCCCTGGTCGCGGAAACGGTGGGGTGGCTCAACCGGGCCGGCCGCCACGGCGAGGCCGAAGAATTGGCCGTCGCGGCGCTCTCGGGCGCGGCGTCGCCCGAAGTAGAGGCCGAGATCCGGCTGCGACTTCCCGTGCACACCAAGCACACTGACCAGCGGCGTGTGGAGGAGAATCGGCGGGCGCTCGAGTTGAGCGGACTCAGCGAGATCACCCGGGCGCGGCATCTAGCGTGGCTGGCGTACAACCTGGTGTTCGACGAAGGTGGGCAACGGCGCGAGGCCGCCGACGAGGCGGCCGCGGCCGCGGCCGCCACCGGTGATCTCGAGGCCACGATCATGGCCGGCGTCACCCACGCTTTGCTCGATGCCGGTGAGGGGTATACGGCCCGCGCACTGCGCCGTTTCGAAGAGCTTTGCCCGCTCGCCCACACGAATGAAACGGCGTTGGCGCATGCCTATGCCGGAATGTACAACGCAAACCTGCTGGCAGTGGTCGGCCGGTTGGACGACGCGACGGCCCAGGTTGCGCAGGGCATCGGGCAAGCCGGTCGGGAAGGCAACGCGATGGCGCTCGCCTTGTGGGCCGTCTTCAGTGGGCTCGTCCACCTCGCTGCGGGCCGGCTGTCGGCCGCTCGCGATGCGACGGAATGCCTTCCGCCACCGCAGCGGACGGGGGCGACCGAGCACGACGTACTCCGCACGGTGATTCTCGCCGAGGTGGCGGCCCACACCGATGACCGGAACTTGTTGCAACAGATGGTCAATGACGCGCGCGACGCCCATTCCACTGGCTCCGCCGGCATTCGTCGCGGATCGGCGTATGTGCTCGCGCGGGCGGCGTGGCAGCGCGACGACATTCATGACGCGATGCGCTGGCTCGGCGACGTCATCCTGCTGGCGACACCGTTTTTCCCCCACGCGTTGGCTCGCCTGATCTTGGGTGCGCGGGTGGCCTCGGCCGCCGGTGATGCCGGTTTACGCGCGCGGGTCCTGCAGGCCACCGAGGTGCTCGAGCGTGACCGGCCCGCGGTGCCGCTGTTCGCGGCGGTGGCCGGGTACGCCCGCGGGATCCTCGAACACGATGCCCAGGCATTGGTGGCTGCCGCGGAGTTGCTGCACGCGTCGCCGCGGCCGCTTCTGTACGCCAGCGCCGCCGAGGATGCCGGCGGCGAACTGGCTCGCGCGCAGCGCAATGCCGAGGCGCTCGAACAACTGAACGCCGCGTTCGACACCTACATCGAGTGCGGGGCGACCGCCGATGCCCGCCGGGTCGGTCGCGCGCTGCGCGGGTTGGGCGTGGAACGGCGCATCGTCACACACCCGCGGGCGAAAACGGGCCTGGACAGCCTCACCGACTCCGAACTCACCGTCGTCCATCTGATCGCCGACGGCGCGACCAACCGCGCGGTCGCGCAGCAACTGCACCTCTCCCCTCACACGGTGAAAACGCATCTTCACAATGCCTTCGCCAAACTCGGGATCACGTCCCGCGCTCAACTGACGCAACTCATGCGCCGCCCGGATTGACCAATCCGTCAAAGCCCAAGGCCACTAGGCATACACCGACCCGGCCCTAAACATCACCCGCCGGGCGATGGTGGCGCGGTTCCCGCGGTGCCAACGTAGTCATTGCGCTTTGGATCGCCGCGACCCAACCAGGGCCCGGCGCCGGAGGGCAAACGCGCAGAGGGTCGAGAAGACGATGATGAGCACACTGTTGGGAATGTTGATGATGATGCCGGTGGTCTTCGGCGTGGGTGGCTACGTGTTGGTGTCCCGACGTCCATGAGCACGGCGCAGACGATGGCGGGCCGCCGGCCCGCGTGCCCCGAAGTCTCGCGTTGAGACGCTCAGTCACCTCCCTTGAGAGGTTCAGCATCCGGGCGCGGCGGTGCAGTGGGTTGCAGGAGTAGAGGCTTCGGTGAAAACAGGAGAAGTGCGGTGAGCGGGCACAGCATGAGCGCGGCTCATGAGACAACCATTGAGCCCTTGGCGGGACGCGGGTCCGCCGGCCCAAACGGGCACCGCCGGCGTGCGCCCGCGGCATTTCCGGACGGCGCATCTGATTCAATAGAGTCGCCGCGATTACCGAGCAGAACGAGCCCGGGCGGCCCCGCAAGGACAAACTGGGATGCCGACAGGGCGGCCACCCAGGACGCGTCACCGCCGAGTTTCCCCGCCCGGCTGCGGGATTCGACGGATTCGCGGAGTGCGGACATGAGCGGCTCAGCAGGGCGCAGCGACAACGGCGTCGGACAAGCCGGTGCGCGCGCAGTCCTGCTCGCCACCAAGCTGCACGTCCCGGCCATGGGGGCGCAGCTGGTTCACCGGGCGGCCCTGCTGGACGCATTGTCGGCGGGGCGTACCCGCAAGCTGACCCTGTTGAGTGCGCCGGCGGGTTGGGGCAAGACGACATTGCTGGCGCAGTGGGCGATGGGTGGGGATGGGCGGTTCGCCTGGCTGTCGCTCGATTCCTCCGACAACGACCCGGTGTGGTTTTGGATGTACGTGGTCGCCGCGCTGCAGAAAGTCAGTCCCGGGCTGGGGATTCGCGCGGTCGAACTCCTGGCGATGGGTGCCGATCCAGTGCAAGTCGTGCTGCCTACCCTGCTCAACGATCTGGACACGATCCCTAGCCCCGTCGTGCTCATTCTCGATGACTACCATCTGGTGGTAGGCCGAGCGATGCATGAGCAGCTTGCCTTCTTCATCAGCCGGATGCCGGCGAATCTTCACCTGGTGTTGGCCACCCGAGCCGATCCGATGTTGCCGCTGGCTCGGCTGAGGGCCAGCGGCGAGCTCGCCGAGGTGCGAACGGACGACTTACGTTTCGGGCCGACCGAGGCGGACCACCTGCTGAACGATGTCCTCGGGCTGGGCTTGGCGCCCACGGATATTCAACTGTTGCACCGCCGCACCGAAGGATGGGCTGCCGGCCTCTATCTTGCCGCCCTCTCGCTTGCCGGGCGTGCTGACACCGCAACGTTCATCAAGACGTTCGCAGGCGACAACCGTCATATCGTCGACTACTTGATGGCCGAGGTGCTCGACGGGCAGCCACCGAACCTGCGTAGTTTTTTGCTCCGCACGTCGGTCCTGGGACGACTCAGCGGTGCGCTGTGCGACGCGGTGCTGCAAACGTCTGGCTCGGCCGCGGTCCTGCAAAAGATCGAGCGCGAAAACCTGTTCGTGGTGCCACTGGACACGTCGCGTCACTGGTATCGCTATCACCAGCTGTTCGGTGAGCTGCTGCGCACCGAGCTGCGCCGCACCGAGCCTGATCTCGTCGCCGATCTGCACCGGCGAGCCGCGACGTGGTTCGAGGCCGAGGGACTCATCGATGAGGCGCTGCGCCACCTGCTCGCCGCCGGCGACACCGCGCGCAGCGCTGACCTGATCGCCGCGGACTGGGTCGACGAATTCAACGGCGGCGGCCTGTCGACCATCTCCGGCTACCTGGATCTACTTCCCGAGGAAACCGTCTTAGAGGATCCGCGCCTGAGCGTCGCCCGCGCGTGGATCGCCCTCAGCGTCGGTCAACTCGATGACGCCGCCGAGTGGATCGAGGCGGTCGAGGCGCGATCCGCGGACGATACCGCGGATGGTCGCGCCATCAGCGCGCAAGCCGCCGTGTTGCGCGCGGTTCACTCATTCAAGACGGCTGACGTTGCTGCCGCGCTCGAGGGGGCTCGCCGGGCGACCACCCTCGATTTCGGCGAAGCACCGCTGGGCCGACCGAGCGCCTATTGCATTTATGGTGCCGCGCTGTACTTTTCGGGCGATGTCCCCGAGGCGCAAGCCGCCTTCCGGCGGGCCGTGCAGCTTGCCGAGAAGGTGGGCGATCGTCGCGCCCGCAGTTCCTCGTTGGGCTATCTGGCGCTGATCTCGGCCGAACGGGGTGAGCTCGCGGATGCCGAGCATCAGATCCGGGAGGCTTCGGGCAGCCCCCGAGACCTGGCCGATGCGGAACATCTGGTGGACGTGATGGTGTCGCTGGCCACGGCCGAACTCCTCGCCAAAAGCGGTGACGCGCTTGCGGCGGTGGCCGCCGCGGACATGGCCGTCATGTCGGCCCGCCAAAGTGGTGCGATCCTCGAGGTGGCCAAGGCGCAGTTGGTGAGGGCGGAGATCTCCGAGCGGCTCGGCGACCACCAGACCGCCAAGGCGAGCCTCGAAGAGGCCGGCACCCTGGTGCGTGGTTGCGCCGATGCCGGCATCGCCCCGACGCTGCTCGCCTCGGCCGAGCGCAACGCGGGAGTCGCGGTGAGTCCGCGCAACGAACGGAGCGTGGTCGCCGAGGAACTGACCCCCAAAGAGGTTGAGGTTCTTCGCCTGCTCGCCACCCGGCTATCGCGACGCGAGATCGGTGAGCGGCTCTACGTCTCGCTCAATACCGTGAAGACCCACCAGCGCGCCATTTACCGCAAGCTCGGCGTTGAGCACCGCGGCGCGGCGGTCAGCCGGGCGCGAGAACTCGGACTGTTTTAGCCCATCCGCGGGCACCGCACCAGATGTGCCCGGTCACGAATCACCTTGTCTGACAAAGCCGTTAATGAACCACGCCCAGCCGCCGCCAGGAAACCGGAAAGGGACCAGGACATGCTTACTGCCGCTATCAGGCCCCAGGCCCGATTGGTGTCGTCGAAGACACGGAGGTTCCCGAGTCGTGGTTCGGTGGCGCAACCGCGCCCCACGGTTGAGCCGTCGAGCATCTCCGACGAGGACATGGCGTGGTTACTGGTCGACGCGGTGAATTCGTGTCTGACCGGCTATGAGCGCACGGTTGTCTTCGTCGAATTAGGCTGCGGCGAAGGGTATCTCGTGATCAAACGCATCCTCACCTCCCTCCTGGCAACCCGTACGGCGTTGCCGGTGGCGATACACTCGAAGTTGACCGGATGGCTGAATGGCTACGCCGGCAGCCCAGAGGAGCCGCAGCTGCGCAGGATGCTGGCCATCATTCGCCCGCGGCAGCCCGAGGCGGTTTAGGAGCGCCTGACCCGCCAGACCGGTCGCGCCCCGTCAGTGGTGATCTTGGGTAGTGGGTTCGGCGGATTCGTCACGTCATTTTATCACCCGGGTGAGGCACTCAGGTGGGCGAGGACAGTTCACCCGTTTGCACGCCATGCTTTTGATGTCTACAGCTACGCAGCCGTGTTCTGTTGTGTGAGACAGCCTCCAACAAGGAGGAACCTGACAAGGAGGACGTAGTGAACGCCGCCAGGAGAATGCTGGAGACCTATCCCCGCGATCTAGGCCGGATCGATCGAGACAGCTGGTCGCATGTATCGACGCGTGTTTTGAATGCGACCAGGCGTGCACAGCGTGTGCAGACGCCTGCCTCAGTGAAGACGACGTCAACCACTTGACCAAATGCATCCGTACCTGCCTTGACTGCGCGGATGTCTGCGCGACAACCGGGCGCGTGCTGTCCCGGCACACGGGCTATGACGCCAACTTGACCAGGACGGTGCTCCAAACGTGCGCCGTCGCCTGTAAGACAAGCGGGGACGAGTGCGACAAGCACGCGGCGAAACACGAGCATTGCCGCATGTGCGCCGAGGTATGCCGTCGCTGTGAACGAGCCTGCCGCGATCTTGTCGAGGCGCTCGGTTGAGGCAACCACCGGGCGGGCGCACGGCTTCGCTTCGCGAGTGCGACCTTGCAGATAAGGAATGGAGACGGCGCTGATGGGGATTTCTGAATTCGACGACGTCGGGGCCCACCTGCTCGAGCCGGAAGAAAGCGTGGACTCTGAACAGACGGGCATCGACCTGGACGAGGGCTACTCACCCCCGGAAAGCCCGCGGGAATTGCGGGCGTGGGGTCTCACCGCGAGGGAAGCGCGCACCCACGAAAGTCTGGCGCGCCGGCTGGCCCGTGAGCTGCCGGACGTGACCGACCAGTGGGACGGCGACGGAATCGGTGATAGCGCTGACAGCGATGGCGAGCCGATCGACGATCAGGTCGGCGGCATGCGCGCGGGCCGGCTCGTCGCCTTCGACGTAGACCCTACGGATCCGGCTACGGATTACCTTGCCTACGACGTCGGCATTGACGGTGGCGCCGCGTCGGCTGAGGAAGCCGCCATCCATATCATCGGCGATGAAGACACGAACGCCGGTGGTGGATGGCGTTTTTGATGACCTGTCGTCCGGCCGGATGGTGAGGTTCGAGCTGTGCCGACCCGCATTGTGATCCTCGGCGGGGGCCCGGCCGGTTACGAGGCGGCACTGGTCGCCGCCGCCCGAGGGCCTGAGGTGGCACGGGTGAGCATCGTGGACGCCGACGGTATCGGCGGTGCGGCCGTGCTGTGCGACTGCGTGCCGTCAAAGACGTTCATCGCCTCCACCGGGCTGCGCACCGAACTGCGCCGGGCGCCTCTGAGCTTGGACATCGGTATCGCCGACGCGGAGATCTCGTTGCCCGAAATCCACCAGCGGGTCAAGACATTGGCGGCCGCCCAGTCCGCCGACATCACCGCCGACCTGCTCAGCATGGGCGTCGAGCTGATCGCCGGTCGCGGTGAGCTGATCGACGCGACTCCCGGGCTGGCGCGCCACTGCGTCAAGGTGACCAAGCCCGACGGCACCGCGATGGTGCGAGATGCCGACGTCGTATTGGTCGCGACCGGCGCCAGCCCGCGAATCCTGCCCTCGGCGCAGCCCGACGACGAGCGCATCGTGACCTGGCGCCAGCTTTACGACCTGACCGCGCTGCCCGAGCACCTCATCGTCGTCGGCTCGGGCGTCACCGGCGCCGAGTTCGCCAACGCGTACGCCGAACTCGGTGCCGCGGTGACCGTCGTGGCCAGCCGGGACCGGGTGCTGCCCTACGAGGATGCCGACGCCGCATGGGTACTGGAGGAATCGTTTGCCGAACGCGGCGTCAAACTCGTCAAAAACGCACGCGCGCAATCGGTTGTCCGCACCGAGGGCGGAGTCGTGGTGACGATGACCGACGGCCGCACCGTTGAGGGCAGCCACGCCCTGATGACGATCGGATCGACCCCCAACACCGACGGCCTGGGCCTGGAGCGGGTGGGCATCGAGCTGGGGCGCGGCAACCACCTGACCGTAGACCGGGTGTCACGGACGTCGGTTCCCGGGATCTATGCCGCCGGGGATTGCACCGGCCTGTTGCCGTTGGCCTCGGTCGCCGCGATGCAGGGCCGGATCGCGATGTATCACGCGCTGGGCGAGGCGGTTAGTCCGATCCGGCTGCGCACCGTCGCGGCCACGGTATTCACGCGTCCCGAGATCGCCGCGGTCGGCGTGCCGCAGACGGCGATCGACGACGGCTCGGTGCCGGCCCGGACCATCATGCTGCCACTCGAAACCAATGCGCGCGCCAAGATGTCGGAGCTGCGTCATGGCTTCGTCAAACTCTTCTGCCAACAGGCCACCGGCGTCGTGATCGGCGGTGTGGTGGTCTCCCCGATCGCCTCGGAGCTGATCCTGCCGATCGCCGTGGCCGTGCAGAATCGCATCACGGTCGACGGGCTGGCGCAGACGCTCGCGATCTACCCGTCGCTGTCCGGCTCGATCACCGAGGCGGCCAGGCGGCTGATAGCGCACGATGATCTGGACTGACGCCGCACAGTGGTTGGCGCCGCGGCCCGTGGCCCGGGCGACCCTTGTCCTGGGCGCACTGCCTGCCGCCGTGTGGTGGCTGGCACCGTGGAAGTTGTTGATCAAGACCACAATCGATGAGATGCCGCCGCCAGGAGCTCAGACCACCCAGTTAGGAGAATTCACCAGCCACATCCACCCAACCAGCGGTGCTGCGCGGCTGGCGACCTTGCCCGACGGGTCACGGATACTGCGGCTGGACAATCTCCATGCCACGTTGGGTCCGCAGCTGCGCGTCTGGCTGAGTGACACACGAGTAGCCATGTCGACACCGCCGGAGTCGGCAGCGTCATTCTGTGGTGCGCCCGCTTCGGTGTGTCCTTTGGCGCCGCGGAGCTGCGATTCGTGCCGCAATCACTGGACACACCCTTGAGGGGTCTAACCGTCCGTCCAGCTTGAGCATTATCACCCGGGTGAATGGTGCTGGAGGGTGATGACGGCTTGGCCGGGTCCGGGCCACGCTCAGAACACCACCCGGCAGGTGCCCATACACAACCTGGCCATCGACCGGGCGGGAATGAGTTCCGCAGCAACGGGCTTGCACGCGCGGTGGTGCAAACAACGCTCTATGAAGGCCTGGTAACGGAGGATCTGTGACGCAAACAGCGCGCCGCATTAGCTTGACGACGCGGGACCGGCGGATGCTGGCCGGCGCGTACTGGCCGGTCGTCGCGTTCGCCGCCGCGCTCCTCACCGCACGAACAGCGCGTAGCCGCCGACATCGGCAGGAGGCCGCAGACACATGACGCAAGACCCAACCCTGACCGCGCTTTCGGCGGCGGGGGTCTCGGTTTGGTTGGACGACCTGTCGCGCGACCGTCTGGTATCCGGCAACCTGCAGAGGCTGATCGACACCAGAAGCGTAGTCGGCGTCACCACCAATCCCTCGATCTTCCAGCGGGCGATCTCACATGGCCATGCCTACGATCGGCAGATCACCGAACTGGCCGAAGGCGGCGCCGACGCCGAATCGGCGATCCGCACCGTCATCACCGACGACGTCCGGCAAGCGTGCGACGTCCTGCGCCCGCAGTGGGAAGCCTCCGGTGGCGTCGACGGACGGGTATCCATCGAGGTGGACCCGAGGGCAGCCCACGACGCCGACAAGACGGTCAGTCAAGCCGTCGAGTTGTGGAAGATCGTCGATCGGCCGAATCTGTTCATCAAGATCCCCGCGACGTCGGCCGGTATGTCCGCGATCACCGCCACTGTGGCCGAGGGCATTTCAGTCAACGTGACCCTCATCTTCTCGGTCGAGCGCCATCGTGCGGTGATGAACGCCTACCTGGCCGGGCTGGAGGCGGCGCAGCGCGCCGGCAAAGACCTCACCCAAATCCATTCCGTGGCATCCCTGTTCGTCTCCCGCATCGACACCGAGATCGACCAGCGGCTGGAGACGATCGGCACCGAGGCAGCCATGGAACTGCGCGGACGTGCCGGAATCGCCACCGCCCGGCTCGCTTATGCCGCATACCAGGAGGTGTTCCAAGCCGGACACCGCTACGCCGCGCTCGGCTACGACGGCGCCCATGTGCAGCGCCCGCTGTGGGCCTCCACCGGGGTGAAGAACCCCGCCTATCCCGACACCATGTACATCACCGAGCTGGTCGCGCCACACACTGTCAGCACCATCCCGGAAAAAACCCTGGAGGCACTCGCCGATCACGGCGTGATCAGCGGCGACTCCATCACCGGGACGGCCGCCGACGCCCGAGCCGTGCTCGACAACATCAGCGCAGCCGGCGTGGAACTCAAGGACGTTGTGAGGACGCTCGAAGATGACGGCGTCGCCAAATTCGTAGCATCCTGGCGGCAACTGCTCGGGTCCTATCCCGCTCCCCCAAATCTGCTGCCGAAAGGACACCAATGACTGTCGTCAACAAGGGCTTTCGCGGGCGTCGCGCCGAGTCGGTCGTCGAGTTGCCGCCCGGTCAGCATCTGACCGCGGACTTCCCCGTGCTGCAGGCGGGACCGACTCCGCGCATCGACCTCGATCGCTGGCGGTTCACAATCCGCGACGAGCATGGCACCGAACGCGTGTGGACCTGGGCCCAGTTGAGGCAATTGCCCAGCGAGCGGCCCACCGTCGACATCCACTGCGTCACCACGTGGTCCAAGCTGAACACCATGTGGGAGGGCGTAGCTGTAGACACTCTTTTCGAAGGGATCGACACGGCCGCCGAATTCGCACTGGTCGGTTGCTACGGCGGTTATACCACCAACCTCCCGCTGCGCGACCTTCTCGGCGGCAGGGCGTGGATCGTCTACGCCTACGACGGCGCACCGCTCAGCCCGGTGCACGGCGGCCCGGCACGGCTGCTGGTGCCGCACCTGTATTTCTGGAAGTCCGCGAAGTGGGTGAGATCCATTGAGTTGCGCGACAGCGACATACCGGGCTTCTGGGAAGGGTTGGGCTACCACAACTACGGGGACCCGTGGCGAGAACAACGCTACGCCGGGGATTGACGGCGACTGTGGATGTCGACGTGAAACCGGCGCTACGGTGGCGGGTCGCGCGTGTCGTGAATTCTCACCCCGAGACCGATTCGGCGCGCACGATCCGGCTGACCGTGCCCGGCTGGGGCGGCCACCTGGCCGGCCAGCACATCGATCTCAAATTGACCGCCGAGGACGGGTACAGCGCGCAACGCAGCTACTCGCTGAGCAGACCGGCCGACGGTGAGCACATCGAACTCACCGTGCAGCGGATCTCCGACGGAGAGGTCTCGCCGTTTCTCCTCGGACTCGCTGCCGGCGACGAGATCGAATTGCGCGGCCCCATCGGTGGCTGGTTCGTCTGGCGCCCCGACGAGGGGGGTCAGGTTCTACTCGTCGGCGGCGGATCGGGAATCGTGCCGTTGATGGCGATGCTGCGACAGCGGCTAGTGGTGGGCAGCGCCCACTTTCGGCTGATCTATTCGGTGCGCAGTCCTACCGATGTGTACTACGCCCAAGAGTTGGCGCGGCTCGAGCGTGAATGTGATTGGCTTGAGGTCACACGGGTCTACACCCGCTCGGCCGCGCCACACACCACGCGGCCGTCCGGCCGGGTGCGTGCCGCTGACTTCGCGCCGACCCGCTGGGCACCCCGCAACGAGTTGCGCATCTATGTGTGCGGCCCAACGGGATTCGTGGAATCGGTGACCGCAATGCTGATCGAGCAGGGGCATCAGCCGTCAGCCATCCGGACCGAGCGGTTTGGGCCGAGCAACTAATCCAGAAGCGAGGAATGATGACCGAACCGACACACGTCGACGGCAACGCGGCCGCCGGCGCCTTCGCGGAAGTGCTGGGATTCGAGGTCACCACCGCGACGCTGACCTGCGGGAAATGTTGTCGTAACACCGCCTTCGCCGAGAGCCACGTCTACCACCGCGGCCCCGGCATCGTGGTGCGCTGCCCGGGCTGCGACGACGTCCTGGCCCGACTCGTGCAAACGAGCACGGACACCTGGCTCGACTTCCGTGGCGCCCAGTCCTGGCGTATCGCGACCCCGGACCGCTGATGCAATCCCTCGACGTACTCGCCGGTCGCGTGCGCACCGCCGACATCGTGGACGCCATGGGGCGCCGGCACCGACATCGTTGTCACCTCCTCGACCTGGTGAGCCCGACACCCGGCCGCCGTCTCTTCGGTCCCGCCGTGACCATCTCCTACTTCCCGGCGTGCCGGGTCGCCCTCCCTCCCGAGCGCTACAACTTCAAGAGGTTGTTCTACGACGCCATCGAAAGCGGCGCCGACGGGCGCGTGCTCGTCCTGGCCAGCAATGGCTGCAGCGACGCGTCGCTGGGCGGCGGGACAAAGCTGTCGCGTGTCCATAACCATCGGCTCGCCGGCATTCTCGCGGACGGGAAGCTGCGCGACTTCGCCGAGCTGGCGCACTACGACCTCGCCGTCTATTGCCGCGGCGAGACAACGCGGTCGGGCGGCGACATCGTCACCCCGTACGAGGCGAACCGTCCGGTGGTGATCGCGGGGGTGGCGGTCCGTCCCGGCGACTACGTCTTCGCCGACGCCTCGGGCGCCGCGGTCATACCCGCCGGCGACGTGCGCGCGGTGGTGCGCGCCGCCAAAAAGGTCGCACTGGAGGACGCGGAGACCATCGTGGCCATCAGGGCCGAGACGCCAAACACACTGGGAACCAACGAGAACTGACGGATCGGACCGCGCCCACAACGTTTGGGCACTACACACGACAACGCTAGGGGCGGGAATGGTTGAGCATCATCACGTCGACTGGGACGCGGGCACGCGGCGCATCGAGACACCCCGGCTGGTGTTGCGGCCGTGGGAACTCGATGACGCTCTCGCCGCATATGCGATCTACGGTGCGCCCGAAGTGGCGCGTTGGCTGTGCCCGGCCTTGCCCCCCATCCCCGACGCGATGGTGATGCGACACGTCCTGGCGGCATGGATCGCCGAAAGCGACCCGACCGGGCTGCCGTTGGGCCGGTGGGCGATCACCGACAACACCGCGGGAGACGTGATCGGGGGCGTTGCCCTGCTTCCGCTGCCGCCGGGCGGCACGGATCTGGAAATCGGGTGGCAGCTGTCTCCGAACGCTTGGGGCTACGGTTACGGCGCGGAAGCCGGTCACGCGGTTGCCCATCAGGCATTCGAAAACCCCGGTATCAGTGAGGTCTTCGCAGTCGTGCGACCGGAGAATCGCCGTGGTGTGGCTACCGCCCGGCGAGTGGGGATGGAGTGGGTCGGCGAGACCGACAAGTACTACAACCTCACGCTACAGGTCTACCGTTTGACGAAGGCCGATCTGGACCTGCCGGAGCCGGCTTGTGCGCACTGAACGGCATGCCCCGCAACGGCTTACCGTCGTCTCACCCGGGTGAATTGCATCCGGGGATGAGGACAACTCACCCCATGCGCGTAGATAGTGGTCGCTGATCTGAGCCGCGACCGACACACAGAACGGAGACCGCATGTCGCAGAGTGAGGCCACCGCCATGATGACTGCTGGGCCAGGAAAGTCTCGAATAGACGTCATCGCGCCCCTCGTCGCACGTTACGGTTTGGCAATAGTCCTGGCCTGGTTCGGCGCCATGAAATTCACTTACTATGAGTCCCACGGCATTTCGCATTGGGTGGCCAACAGTCCCTTCTTGAGTTGGGTCTACGAAATCATGTCCATCGACGCCTTTGGCCGATTGAACGGAACGGTAGAATTGGTCACGGCGGCGCTCTTGGCCCTCAAGCCCTGGTCTCCGAAAGCTGCCGTGGTGGGCGGGATAGTCGCTTCTCTGTTCTTCGTCACCACGCTGAGTTTCATGATCACGACGCCCGGGGTCGGCGAGGCGTCTGCGGGTGGGTTTCCCGTCTTGTCCGCCGATGGCGAATTCTTGATGAAGGACATCGCGCTCATCGGCTTAGCGCTCTGGCTGTTGGTGGACGCTATCGACGCGACCCGCGAACAGCCGGTCGTCGCCAAATCGCAGTGACTCTCCCCGCCGACGAAGTTGCCCGGGACAAGGACTCGCGCCCAACTCCGCATCAAATCACCCGGGTGAACAGACGGCTGGGGTGATGCCGGCTCAGTCCGCGACGTTGCAGTCTCGTTAGACGCGGCGGCCCAGCGGGGAGCCGTCAAAGACAACCAGGAAGGGACCCGAACATGCATTTTGACGGCAAGAAGGTCATCGTTGTCGGCGGCAGTGCCGGCATGGGTCGGCAGGTCGCTCTCGATGTCGTCGACCATGGCGGCAGCGCGGTGATCATCGGACGTTCGAAGGACCGTGTCGATGACACCGTCGCTGAGCTGACGAACCGGCGTCGCCACGCCTGGGGCATCGCCGCCGAACTGACTGATCGCGCTGCCGTCGCGGATGTACAGCGGGCGCTGTCCGAGCAGCACGACGACGCGACCTTGCTGGTAAACGCGGCGGGATTCTTCATCCCCAGGCCGTTTCTCGAGTACGACCAGCAGTTCTATGACTCCTACATGGAGCTCAACTACGCGCTGTTCTTCCTGACACAGACCGTCGTTGCGGGCATGATCGCCAAGGGCGAGGGCGGGGCCATCGTCAACATCGGCAGCATGTGGGCACATCAGGCCATCGGTTTGACACCATCGTCTGCGTATTCGATGCAAAAGGCCGGCCTGCACGCCCTTACCCACAATCTGGCCATCGAGCTTGCGGAGCACAAGATTCGCGTCAACGCGGTGGCGCCGGCGGTTGTCAAGACCCCGCTGTATGAGGGCTTTATCCCGAAGGACGAAATCGACGCCACGCTAGACACTTTCGCGCCGCTTCACCCGCTGGGACGAGTCGGCACCCCCGTCGACGTCGCCAACGCCGTCACCTATCTGCTTTCCGAACAGGCCAGCTGGGTCACCGGCGCGATCCTCAATGTCGACGGCGGCATCATGGCCGGCCGCAACTAATCGGACAACCGAGCACACTCACCAAGGAGCATCCGTGTCACACGAATACACCAAGGACCCGGCGGCGGTCGACGCGCTGAGTCCCGAGCAGTACCACGTTACCCAGGAGAGCGGGACCGAGCGTCCATTCTCCGGCGAATACTGGGCCAACAAGGAACCCGGTATCTACGTCGACATCGTCTCCGGTGAGCCGCTGTTCGCATCGGTCGACAAATTTGAGAGCGGCACCGGCTGGCCCAGCTTCACCCAGCCGATCGACGCGGACAACGTCGTTGAGAAGAGCGACCGCAGCCACTTCATGGAACGCACCGAGGTTCGTTCGGCGCACGGCGACAGCCACCTCGGGCACGTCTTCAGCGACGGCCCCCGGGATAAAGGCGGCCTGCGCTACTGCATCAACTCGGCGTCGCTGCGTTTCATTCACCGCGACAACCTCGAGGCCGAAGGTTACGGGCGATACCTGAGCCTGTTCTCCGACGCGGCTGCGGAGCGACGCGGCGGCGCACCCGTGAGCGAGCAGCGGTCATGACACACAAGGTTGCCGTCCTGGCGGGTGGATGCTTTTGGGGCATGCAGGATCTGATCCGCAAGCAGCCCGGTGTGGTGTCCACGCGGGTCGGCTACACCGGCGGCCAGAACGCGCACCCCACCTATCGCAACCATCCCGGGCATGCCGAAGCGATCGAGATCACCTACGACCCCGACCGGACCGATTATCGGACGCTGCTGGAGTTCTTCTTCCAGATCCACGACCCGACCACCAAGAACCGCCAGGGCAACGACGTCGGGACCAGCTACCGCTCAGCGATCTTCTATCTGGACGACGAACAGAAGCGGATCGCGCTCGACACCATCGCCGACGTCGACGAGTCGGGACTGTGGCCCGGCGCGGTGGTCACGGAAGTGGCTCCGGCCGGCGAGTTCTGGGAGGCGGAGCCCGAGCACCAGGACTACCTCGAGCGGTATCCGTCGGGCTATACGTGCCACTACGTCCGGCCAGGATGGAAGCTGCCCCACCGCAGCGGCTTTCGCGATGCCAAGTCGCCGTCGGCGCACGCGAACCGCGATGGGTGATCGCGGTCGTCCGGCGCCGAGGCCGTTGACCGCCGGCGGGAGACGGATCCAGCATTAGGAGACCAATCTGATGTCCGCCTACGCACCCCCGGTGGGTGAGCTGCGCGCCCACCGGGCCTTTCCGGCGCGCGTCGGGCCCAAGGGCAACCTGATCTACCGCCTGATCACCACGACCGATCACAAGCTGATCGGGATCATGTACATCGTCGCCTGCTTCGCCTTCTTCTTCGTCGGCGGGCTGATGGCTCTGTTCATCCGTACCGAGCTGGCCGCACCGGGGCTGCAGTTCTTGTCGAACGAGCAGTACAACCAGCTGTTCACCATGCACGGCACGGTGATGCTGCTGTTTTATGCCACTCCGATCGTGTTCGGGTTCGCCAACCTCGTGCTGCCCTTGCAGATCGGCGCCCCCGATGTCGCCTTCCCACGGCTCAACGCATTGTCGTTCTGGCTCTTCATGTTTGGTGCTCTCATCGCGCTGGCGGGATTCATCACCCCGGGCGGCGCCGCGGATTTCGGCTGGACGGCTTACACGCCGCTTTCCAACGAGGTCCATTCCCCGGGCGCCGGAGGCGACCTGTGGATCCTGGGGCTGATTGTCGGCGGCCTGGGCACCATCCTGGGCGGGGTGAACATGATCACCACGGTGGTCTGCCTGCGCGCACCGGGTATGACGATGTTCCGCTTGCCGGTATTCACCTGGAACATCCTTGTCACGAGCATCATGGTGATAGTCGCTTTCCCGTTGCTGACGGCCGCGCTGTTCGGCGCGGCCGCCGACCGCCACCTCGGCGCGCACATCTTCGACGCGTCCAACGGCGGAGTCCTGCTGTGGCAGCACCTGTTCTGGTTCTTCGGCCACCCCGAGGTCTACATCATCGCGCTGCCGTTCTTCGGCATCATCACCGAGGTCGTGCCGGTGTTTTCCCGCAAGCCCCTGTTCGGCTACTCCACGATGGTGTACGCCACCATCAGCATCGGGGCGCTGTCGATCGCGGTGTGGGCGCATCATCTCTACGCCACCGGTGCGGTGCTGCTGCCGTTCTTCTCGTTCACGACGTTCTTGATCGCGGTCCCCACCGGGATCAAGTTCGTCAACTGGATCGGCACCATGTGGAGGGGCCAGCTGACCTTCGAGACCCCGATGCTGTTCGCGATGGGCTTCCTGGTCACGTTCCTGCTGGGCGGGTTGTCCGGGGTGCTGCTGGCCAGCCCTCCGATCGACTTCCACGTCACCGACACGTATTTCGTGGTCGCCCACTTCCACTACGTGTTGTTCGGCACGATCGTGTTCGCCACCTATGCCGGGGTGTACTTCTGGTTCCCGAAGATGACCGGACGGCTGCTCGACGAGCGGTTCGGCAAGCTTCATTTCTGGCTGACGCTGATCGGCTTTCATACGACGTTCCTGGTGCAGCACTGGCTGGGCAGCATGGGCATGCCGCGCCGGTACTCCGACTATCTGCCCACCGACGGCTTCCAGCCGCTCAACATCGTCTCGACGATCGGGGCGTTCATCCTCGGCTTCTCGATGCTGCCGTTCGTGTGGAATGTGTTCAAGAGCTGGCGGTACGGCGAACCGGTCACCGTCGACGATCCATGGGGACACGGCAACTCGCTGGAATGGGCCACCTCGAGCCCGCCGCCACGACACAACTTCATCGAACTCCCCCGGATCCGCTCCGAGCGGCCCGCCTTCGAACTGCACTACCCGCACATGGTCGACCGATTGCGCGCTGAATCCCACGTGCGATACGGGAGTGCGGATGCGCGGTGAGCGCGACGCCGGAGTCGTTGTCGCTCAAACCGTTTAGCACGTTTGTCCCGTCCGCTCCCGCAGTGCCGGCGCCGGCCCGCATCCATGACGTCGTCATCGTCGGATCGGGCCCGGCGGGGTACACCGCAGGCATCTATGCGGCGCGAGCGCAGCTCGACACGGTGCTGATCGAAGGGACTTCGCGTGGCGGGGCGCTGATGACCACCACGGTCGTCGAGAACTATCCCGGCTTCCGCGAGGGCACCGGCGGGCCACTTCTCGTAGGGGACATGTGTGCCCAGGCCAAACGGTTCGGCGCCCAGCTGCACCCCGACGACGTCGATGATTTCCGGCTAGACGGTGACGTCAAGACCGTGGCGGCAGCCGGAAAGGTCTGGCGTTCCCGCGCCGTCATCCTCGCCATGGGTTCGGCCCCGCGGGCGCTTGGCATCCCCGGCGAGAAGAGGCTACGGGGCCGAGGCGTCAGTACCACCGCCAAGGGTGCGGGGTTGATGTTGCGTGACAAGGATGTCGCCGTGGTCGGCGGAGGGGACGCCGCCATGGAGGAGGCGCTCTTCCTGACGGGGATCGCGCGCAGCATCACCATCGTTCATCACCGCGATACCTTCCGCGCATCGCCGCTCACCACCGCCCGGGTGCGCGCACACGACAAGGTCACCGTCCTGACCAACACCTCGGTCCTCGCCGTCCGAGGGCGGCGGTGGGTGACCGGCCTGCGGCTGCGACAGCACGTAGGCGGCGCCGAGCGCGATCTGCCGGTTTCCGCGGTGATCGTGGCCGTCGGCCACGGCCCCCGCTCGGAGCTGCTCGCGGGCATCGTCGATCTCGATCCCCACGGGTATGTCCTCACGCGAGAAGGGACCAGCCACACCTCGGTCGACGGCGTATTCGCCGCCGGCGACCTGGTTGACCGCCGCTACCGGCAGGCCATCACCGCGGCCGCCAGCGGTTGCGCATGCTCCCTCGACGCCGAACGCTGGTTAGCGAAATCTGCTCTGAGACAGGGCCGATGACCACCGTCGGCCTGGCTAGAGCATCACCACGACCTGCAGAATATCGGCGGCAGATCGGATCGGTCTATCGCAGGACGGGCATCGAGCGACGCGCCGGGACAGCCGCCGCGCGAGACTCGCGGGGTGTAGCTCCCGTGCGGTGCACTCGGCCGTGTACTCCAACGCATCGAGATGGTCCGCGCACACGAAACCGCAGGCATTGCCATCCTCGTCACAATCGTCGCGTTTGCAGTAACCGACCATGTGAAACTCCACATACGCCGCCGCCGGGCGCGCACACCGAAAACCGTTGTCGAGGAACGCCAGCTGACACTGTGGCGAGAAATCGAGATGTTCGATGCCGCAGGGAGTGGCGATCGGGCTGTGCGTCCGAACCGGGGAGTTTGTGATAGCGGCGGTGGATCTCGGCGCGACATCCTGGGCCTCCGCAGGTCTGCTCATACAGTGAGCGTGACGCGCGGCGGGGTTAACCGTCATCACCCCTGCCGTTCATTCACCCGGGTGATTGGCGGTGAAGGGTGATGACAGTTCACAACGGTTGGGGCCAGGCTCACTACCGGGAACGGAGGCACGCGTGGACCGAATATTTCATGCCCTGATCGGCGACTCGGCCGGTGTAACCGGTGCCGCCATCAAATCCTCGACGCTGTTCCTCACCGCCGCGGTCCTGTTTCGCTTCACGGAGCGGCGCACCCTCGCCGAATTCGCGCCCTTCGACTGGATCGCCGCGGTCGCCGCGGGCGCCATCGTCGGCAGGGCCGCCACCGCCAGTGACGCGTCGTGGCTCAGCGCAACCACGGCGCTGATCTGCCTCCTGGTCACCCACGCGGTGTTGGCACGATTGCGCTTCATTCCGGGGGTTCGACGGTTCATCGATCCACCGCTGAAAGTGCTGATCCGCGACGGGAAGATAGACCGACGCAATCTGCGCCAATGCGGGTTGACCGCAGCCGACCTGGAGGCCGTGTTACGCCTGCACGGCCACCCCAACGCCGACTGCATCAATCTTGCGATCTTCGAGGCCAAAGGCGCCATTTCCGTTCTGCGCAAAGACGATGACTGCAGAGCGGCGCGAGATTCGAGTCGATACCGAAGTTCTAGACCGTGAAGCCAAGGGCGCGCAGTTGCTCGCGCCCGTCGTCGGTGATCTTGTCCGGGCCCCATGGCGGGTTCCACACCCAGTTGATCTTCAGCTCGTCGACCAAGCCGGCGCCGACGAGCGCGCTGCGCGACTGGTCCTCGATGACGTCCTGCAACGGGCAGGCCGCCGAGGTGAGCGTCATGTCGATCAATGCCACCGGGCCCATCTCGCCGTGCTCGACCTCCAAGCCGTACACCAGGCCCAAATCCATGACGTTGATGCCGAGTTCGGGGTCGACGACGTCATGCATCGCTTCCTCGACGTCGGCGAGCAACTCGTCATGTGGTGTGGTGGTCTCGCTCATCTGTAACCTCCTCGAGGGCTGGTTCTTGTCGTGAGTAAGCCTGTGCCAGCGCGTCTTTGCACGCCATCCACCCCAGCAGCGCGCATTTCACCCTGGCGGGGTATTTGGCCACCCCGGCGAACGCGACTCCGTCGCCGAGCACGTCCTCGTCGCCATCGATGGTGCCGCGGGAGGACACCATCTCGGTGAACGCGGTGATGGTCTTGAGGGCATCGCCGACACTTTGACCGATCACCTGCTGGGTGAGGACCGAGGTGGCCGCCTGGCTGATCGAGCAGCCCTGCCCGTCGTACGACACGTCGGCGACGGTTTCGCCGTCGTCGGACAGCGCGACGCGCAGGGTGACCTCGTCACCGCAGACCGGGTTGACGTGGAACACCTCGGCGCCGAACGGCTCCCGCAGCCCGCGGTGCTGCGGGTGCTTGTAGTGATCAAGGATCACGTCCTGATACATCTGTTCGAGGCGCAAGGTCATTGTCTCCCAACCCATGGCGACGACCCGCTGCGCCCGGCTTCGCCGCGCTTGCGATCGCCGACGAAGAAATCCAGCGCGCGGCGCACGCCCGCGACCAACCGCTCGACCTCTTCGGCGGTGTTGTACACCGCGAAGGACGCCCGGGCCGTGGCCGCCAGCCCGAACCGGCGATGCAGCGGCAGCGCGCAGTGGTGCCCCACGCGCACCGCGACGCCGTCGTCGTCGAGGACCTGCCCGACGTCGTGCGCGTGCACGCCTTCGACGACGAATGACACCGGAGAGCCGCGGTTTTCCAGTGCGGTGGGCCCTATGATCCGCACGCCCTCGATCCCGGACAGGCCCTCGAGGGCGGCGGCGACCAGCCCGCGTTCGTGCGCCTCGACGGCGTCCATGCCGATGCCGTCGAGATAGCGCGCGGCCGCGGCCAGCCCGACCACCTGGGACGTCATCGGGGTGCCGGCCTCGAAACGCTGCGGGGGCGCGGCGTAGGTGGAGGCGTCCATGGCGACGTTCTCGATCATGGAGCCGCCGGTGAGGAATGGCGGCATCGCCGACAACAACTCCCCGCGTCCGTACAGCACGCCGATCCCGTTGGGACCCAGCATTTTATGGCCGGAAAAGGCGGCGAAGTCGACGTCGAGCGCGTGGAAGTCGACCGGGCGGTGCGGCACCGACTGGCAGGAGTCCAGCACGGTGAGCGCGCCGACGGCTTTGGCGCGGGAGACCAGTTCGCCCACCGGCGCGAGCGCGCCGGTGACATTGGAATGGTGGCTGAAGGCAACGACTTTGACCCGCTCGTCGAGCTCCAGCGAGTCCAGGTCGATGCGGCCCTCGTCGGAGATGCCGTACCAGCGCAGCGTGGCACCGGTGCGGCGGGCCAGCTCCTGCCAGGGGACCAGGTTGGCGTGGTGCTCGAGCTCGGTGGTGACGATGACGTCGCCGGGGCCGACGGCACGCTCGAACCGGTTGTCGCCCAGCACATAGGAGACCAGGTTGAGCGCCTCGGTGGCGTTCTTGGTGAAGATCAGCTCCTGCGCGTCGGCGCCGACGAACGCCGCGATGTCGGCGCGGCCCTGCTCGTAGGCGTCGGTGGCCTCCTCCATCAGCTGGTGCGCACCACGATGCACGCCCCCGTTGGACGTCAGCAGAAACTCGCGCTCGGCGTCGAGCACCTGCAGCGGACGCTGGGCCGTCGCCCCGGAGTCCAGATACGCCAACTGGTTTCCGCCGCGCATGACGCGCTTGAGGATCGGGAAGTCGGCGCGGATCGCCGCGAGATCGAGAGCGGAAGCCGCCGCATCACGCCGAGTCATGTCAGGCCTTCGCAGACGCCGCCTGCACGAAGCGCTCGTAGCCGTGCTCCTCGAGCTGGTCGGCCAATTCCGGGCCGCCGGCTTCGACGATGCGCCCGCCGACGAACACGTGGACGAACTGCGGCTGGATGTAGCGCAGGATGCGGGTGTAGTGCGTGATCAGCAGAACGCCGCCATGCTCGGCTTCGGCGTAGCGATTCACACCCTCACTGACCACCCGCAGCGCGTCGACGTCCAGGCCGGAGTCGGTCTCGTCCAGGATGGCGATCTTGGGCTTGAGCAGCGACAGCTGAAGAATCTCGTGGCGCTTCTTCTCGCCGCCGGAAAAGCCTTCGTTCACACTGCGTTCGGAGAACGCCGGGTCGATCCCCAGGTCGTCCATCGCGGCCTTGACTTCCTTGACCCAGTGCCGCAGCTTCGGCGCCTCACCGCGCACGGCGGTGGCGGCCGAGCGCAGGAAGTTCGACATGGACACCCCGGTGACCTCGATCGGGTACTGCATCGCGAGGAACAGGCCGGCCCGGGCGCGTTCGTCGACGCTCATCGCCAGCACGTCCTGGCCGTCCAGCGTGATCGATCCGGACGTCACCTCGTACTTCGGGTGCCCGGCGATGGCGTAGGACAGGGTGGACTTGCCGGATCCGTTGGGACCCATCAGCGCGTGCGTCTCCCCCGAGGACACCGTGAGGTCGACGCCCTTGAGGATTCCGATGGCGTCGGCCTCGTTGGTGCGCGCGACGCTGACGTGTAAGTCCTTGATTTCGAGCGTGGTCATCAGTTCTTGTTTCCTTCGGTCAGCTCAAGCTCGTGTTCGATGGCCTCGGTCAGGCGCTCGCGCACGGCGGGCACGGCGATCTTCTGGATGATCTCGGCGAAGAAGCCGCGCACGATCAATCGGCGGGCCTGGTCTTCGGGGATACCGCGGGCCCGTAGGTAGAACACCTGCTCGTCGTCGAATCGCCCTGTGGCACTTGCGTGTCCGGCGCCAACGATCTCACCGGTCTCGATCTCGAGGTTGGGCACCGAATCGGCGCGGGCACCGTCGGTGAGGATCAGATTGCGGTTGGTTTCGAAGGTGTCGGTGCCGGTCGCCTCGGCGCGGATCAGCACGTCGCCGACCCAGACGGCGTGTGCGTCCGGACGGTCGGATTCCGGATCCGCTTGCAGCGCACCCTTGTACAGCACGTCCGAGCGGCAATTGGGGTGAGCGTGGTCGACGAGCAGCCGGGATTCGATGTGCTGGCCGTCATCGGCGAAGTAGGTGCCGAGCAGTTGAGCGTCGCCGCCGGCGGCGGTGAACCGCACCGTCGTCGAGGTGCGCACCAGGTCTCCCCCGAGCGTCACGTTGACGTGGCCGAGCACCGAATCCTTGCCCAGCCGTGCGTGATGCGCGCTGACGTTGACCATGTCGTCCGCCCAGTCGGCGATCCAGATCACCCCGAGCGCCGCCGAGTCTGAAACAATGATCTCGACGTTGTCGGCGTACGTTCCGCTGCCGCGCAGGTCGACGACCACGATGGCCCGGGCGAGTTCTTCGACGCGGATCTGCAGATGCCCGTAGGCGACCGCGCCCTCGCCCGGCCCGTCCACCACGATCTCGATGGGCTTGGCGACCTCGGTGTCACGCGCCACGGTCACCACCGTCGCGGAGTTGAACGACGAGAAAGCCTGAGCCGCAACGCGATCGGTGGGAACACCGCCCTGGCCCAGCCGCTCGTCGCCCCGGCGGACGACTTCGGTGCGCACACCCGGCTGTTCGGTGACGGTGATCTGCGCCTTGCCGGTGGCATGCGCGGAACCGTCGTGCAGGCCGCGCAGCCGGCGCAACGGGGTGAAGCGCCAGATTTCGTCGCGGCCGTGCGGGACCTCGAACGCGTCCACGTCGAAGGAGGAGAACAGCTCCCCCTTGTTCAGCGCGGTAAGCGACGACCCCTCGACCGCTTCGGTCAGATTCGTCACTAGCCGACCGCGCCTTCCATCTGGAGCTCGATCAGGCGGTTGAGCTCCAGCGCGTACTCCATCGGCAGCTCTTTGGCGATCGGCTCGACGAAGCCGCGCACCACCATCGCCATCGCCTCGTCCTCGGTCAGGCCGCGGCTCATCAGGTAGAAGAGCTGGTCCTCGCTGACCTTGGACACGGTGGCCTCGTGCCCCATCGTGACGTCGTCCTCGCGGATGTCGACATACGGATAGGTGTCGCTGCGGCTGATCGTATCGACCAGCAGCGCATCGCATTTCACGCTGGAGCGTGATCCGTGGGCGCCCTTGTTCACCTGCACCAGGCCGCGATACGAGGCGCGGCCCCCGCCGCGCGCCACCGACTTGGACACGATGTTGCTCGACGTGTTGGGCGCCAGGTGCAACATCTTGGCGCCGGTGTCCTGGTGCTGGTCTTCGCCGGCGAAGGCCACCGAGAGCACCTCGCCCTTGGCGTACTCGCCGGTCATCCAGACCGCCGGGTACTTCATGGTGACCTTGGATCCGATGTTGCCGTCGACCCACTCCATCGTCGCGCCGGCCTCGGCGCGGGCGCGCTTGGTGACCAGGTTGTAGACGTTGCTCGACCAGTTCTGAATCGTCGTGTAGCGAACGCGCGCATTGGGTTTGACGATGATCTCGACGACGGCCGAGTGCAGCGAGTCCGATTTGTAGATCGGCGCGGTGCAGCCCTCGACGTAGTGCACGTACGAACCCTCGTCGGCGATGATCAGCGTCCGCTCGAACTGGCCCATGTTCTCGGTGTTGATCCGGAAGTAGGCCTGCAGCGGGATGTCGACGTGCACGCCCGGTGGGACGTAGATGAACGAGCCGCCGCTCCACACCGCGGTGTTGAGCGCGGAGAACTTGTTGTCCCCCGCCGGGATCACGGTGCCGAAGTACTCCTGGAAGATCTCGGGGTGCTCGCGCAGGCCGGTGTCGGTGTCGACGAAGATGACGCCCTGGGCCTCGAGGTCCTCGCGGATCTGGTGGTAGACCACCTCGGACTCGTACTGCGCCGCCACGCCACCGACCAGGCGCTGCTTTTCCGCCTCGGGGATGCCCAGCCGGTCGTAGGTGTTGCGGATGTCCTCGGGCAGGTCATCCCAGGTCGCGGCCTGCTTTTCGGTGGAGCGCACGAAGTACTTGATGTTCTCGAAGTCGATGCCCTCCAGGTTCGAGCCCCACGTCGGCATCGGCTTGCGCTCGAATATGCGCAGCGCCTTGAGCCGGGCCTGCAGCATCCACTCGGGCTCGCTCTTCTTCTCGGAGATGTCGCGGACCACCGCCTCGGACAGCCCCCGCTGGGCGCTGGCGCCCGCGACGTCGGAGTCGGCCCAGCCGTAGCCGTACCGCCCCAGGGAGGCGATCGCCTCTTCCTGGGTCAGCGGCGCGGTAGCCGTCTTGCTGGCCTCGGGTGTGAGTGTCATCGAGACGCTCCTTTGATGCTCGTGGTGTCGGTCATGTGGCGCGGGCTGGGCGCCGTACTTGAAGCCTTGCTCTGCGTCAGCGGGACGTGCGTGGTGCAGGCGCAGTCGCCGTTGACGATGGTCGCCAACCGCTGGACATGGGTGCCCAGCACCTCGGCCATCGCCTGCTGTTCGGCCTCGCACAGCTCGGGGAATTCCTCGGCGACATGGGAGACCGGGCAGTGGTGCTGGCAGATCTGCACGCCGTGAATCGGCCCGCCGACCTGGGTGGTGCTGGCGACATAGCCGGCCTTGGTCAGCGCGGTGGCGATCCGTTCGGCGGCCGCCTCGACGTCGTCGTCCGCCGCGCTGTCGGCCGCGGTGACCTCGGTCAAGATGGCGTCGATCCGTTGCCGGGCGAACGCCTGAACCGCCTCTTCGCCGCCGATCTCGCGAAGCTGCCGCATGGCCGCCGCCGCCAGGTCGTCGTAGGCGTGGTCGAGCTTGGCCCGACCGCCTGCGGTCAACCGGTAGCGCTTCGCGGGACGCCCGCGCCCCGCCTGCTGCCATGCCGCGGGGGCCGTGGCCTCGGCATCGCCGGCCTCGATCAGGGCGTCGAGGTGCCGGCGCACACCGGCGGCCGCCAGGCCCAGCCGGTCACCGATCTCGCCGGCGGTGATCGTTCCGGATTCCAGCAGCAGGCGCACGATGGCGCGGCGGGTGTGACGATCCGAGCTCGCAGCGCCGACGTCGGGCGCGGCGACGCCATCGGGGCTGGTTCGGATTTTCACAACACCAGTGTGACGCAATTCCGACGATCGGTCTAGCAAGGGTCCCCTGCCCTGGCGTTGCGCTGGTCACACCGCCGGACGGCTACGCTGCTGAAGATGTCAGCCCGCCACCACACGCTGAGCTCGTCGATCGCGAGTCTGCACGGCGACGAGCAGGCGGTGGGTACGCCGCTGAACGATACCGAGCTGACCTCGCTCCGCCGCATCCGCCTGTTCGGCGCCAGCGGCACGATGCTGATGGCGATCGGCGCGCTGGGCGCCGGGGCGCGGCCCGTCGTGCAGGACCCGACGTTCGGGGTGCGGCTGCTCAACCTGCCGTCGCGCATCCAGACCGTGTCGTTGACGATGACGACCACGGGCGCAGTCATGATGGCGCTGGCCTGGCTGATGCTCGGCCGGTTCGCGCTGGGCAACCGGCGGATGTCGCGCGGTGACCTGGACCGCACCCTGCTGCTGTGGGTGCTGCCGCTGCTGATCGCCCCACCGATGTACAGCAAGGACGTCTACTCCTACCTGGCGCAGAGCCAGATATCCCTGGAGGGGCTCGACCCGTACCGGGTCGGCCCGGCCTCCGGGCTGGGCCTGTCCCACATCTTCACCCTGTCCGTGCCGACCCTGTGGCGCGAGACGCCCGCGCCCTACGGCCCGCTGTTTCTGTGGATGGGGCGCGGCATTTCGGCGATCACCGGGGAGAACATCGTCGCCGCCGTGCTGTGCCACCGGCTCGTCGAGCTGCTCGGCGTCGCACTGATCGTGTGGGCGACGCCCCGGCTGGCCCGGCGCTGCGGCGTCGCCGAGGTCAGCGCGCTGTGGCTGGGCGCGGCCAATCCGCTGCTGATCATGCATCTGGTGGCCGGCGTGCACAACGAGGCGCTGATGCTGGGCCTGATGCTGGCGGGCGCCGAATTCGCGCTGCGCGGTGTCGACACCCCGCGCCTGCTGCCGCGCTCCCTCAAGCCGGGTCCCGACTGGGAACCGCTGGGCATGCTGGTGGCCGGCGCCGTCCTGATCACGCTGTCGTCGCAGGTGAAGCTGCCGTCGCTGCTGGCGCTGGGCTTCGTCACGATGGCCCTGGCCTACCGGCGGGGAGGAAACCTGCGCGCCCTGCTGTTGACCGGCGGCGGCATGGCGGCCCTGTCGCTGGCGGTGATGGCCGTCGTCGGCTGGGCCAGCGGCCTGGGCTTCGGCTGGATCTACACGCTGGGCACCGCGAACGTGGTGCGCAGCTGGATGTCGCCCCCGACGCTGCTGGCGCTCGGCACCGGGCAGGTGGGCATCCTGCTGGGCCTGGGCGATCACACCACCGCGGTGTTGGGACTGACCCGTGCGATCGGTGTGCTGATCATCACGGTCATGGTGGCGTGGCTGCTGCTGGCCGTCTTCCGCGGCCGGTTGCACCCGATCGGCGGCCTCGGCGTCGCGCTGGGCATCTGCGTGCTGCTGTTCCCGGTCGTGCAGCCCTGGTATCTGCTGTGGGCGATCATCCCGCTGGCCTGCTGGGCCACCCGCACCGGCTTCCGGGTGGCGGCGATCGTCATCAGCCTCGTCGTCGGCATCTTCGGCCCGACCGCCAACGGCGACCGGTTCGCGCTGTTCCAGATCGTGGACGCCACCTTGGCCAGCACCGTCATCGTGGTGCTGCTCATCGCGCTGACCTATACCCGGTTGCCCTGGCGGCCCCCGCCGGCGCAGTCCCGGGAAATCGACCCCCGACCGGCCGCCGACCCGTCATCGCCCGCGCAACCTGCCCCGACCCCGCGGCCGGCGCCGACCCATGACGCCTACGCTGATTCCACGTGAGCCGCGCCGACGACGTCCGCGAATCCCGCGAATCCCCCGAAACTGTCGTGCGGCTGCGCGGCGTGAGCAAGCACTACGGATCCACCACAGCGGTCTCCGATCTCGAGCTGGAAGTGCACGCCGCCGAGGTGCTGGCCCTGCTCGGGCCCAACGGCGCCGGTAAGACCACGACGGTCGAGATGTGCGAGGGCTTCGTGCGCCCGGACGCCGGCACCATCGAGGTGCTCGGCCTGGACCCGATCGCCGACAACGCGCGGCTGCGGGCGCGGATCGGCGTGATGCTGCAGGGCGGCGGCGGGTACCCGGCGGCCCGCGCCGGCGAGATGCTCGACCTGGTGGCCGCCTACGCGGCCGATCCGCTGGACCCGGCCTGGCTGCTGGACATCCTGGGCCTCACCGACGCCGCGCGCACCACCTACCGGCGGCTCTCCGGCGGGCAACAGCAACGGCTCGCGCTGGCGTGCGCGCTGGTCGGCCGGCCCGAATTGGTGTTCCTCGACGAGCCCACGGCGGGCATGGACGCCCACGCGCGGCTGCTGGTGTGGGAGCTGATCGACGCGCTGCGCCGCGACGGCGTGACGGTCCTGCTGACCACCCACCAGCTCAAGGAGGCCGAGGAACTCGCCGACCGGATCGTCATCATCGACAACGGGGCGACGGTCGCCTCGGGCACGCCCACGGAGCTGATGCGCAGCGGGGCCAAGGACCAGTTGCGGTTCAGCGCGCCGCCACGGCTCGACCTCTCCCTATTGTCCGCGGCGCTGCCCGAGGACTACAAAGCCACCGAGGTGACGCCGGGCGAGTACCTGGTCGAGGGCCCGGTCGACCCGCAGGTGCTCGCGACGGTCACGGCGTGGTGTGCCCGGATCGACGTGCTGGCCACCGACATGCGCGTCGAGCAACGCAGCCTCGAGGACGTGTTCCTCGACCTCACCGGCAGGAAGTTGCGGCCATGAGCGAATCACCTTTCCCCGCAGGCACTTTCGCGCCCGACCCGCGCCCCAGCACGGTGCCTAAGATGCTGGCCGCGCAGTTCGGTCTGGAGCTCAAGCTGCTGCTGCGCAACGGCGAACAACTGCTGCTGACCATGTTCATCCCGATCACGCTGCTGGTCGGGCTCACGCTGCTGCCGCTCGGCTCGTTCGGCCAGCACCGCGCCGCCACGTTCACCCCGGTCATCATGGCGCTGGCGGTGATCTCGACCGCGTTCACCGGGCAGGCGATCGCGGTCGCCTTCGACCGCCGCTACGGGGCTTTGAAACGGCTTGGCGCCACGCCACTTCCGGTGTGGGGCATCATCGCGGGCAAGTCCCTGGCCGTCGTCACGGTCGTGTTCTTGCAGGCAATCCTGTTGGGCGCCATCGGTTTTGCGCTGGGTTGGCGACCCGCGTTGCTCGCGTTGGCGTTGGGCGCGGGGGTCATCGCGCTCGGCACCGTGGTGTTCGCGGCCCTCGGCCTGTTGCTCGGCGGGACGCTGCGGGCCGAGATCGTGCTCGCGGTCGCCAACCTGATGTGGTTCGTCTTCGCCGGCCTGGGCGCGCTGACCGTGGAGACCGACATCATCCCGACGGGGGTGAAATGGGCGGCCCGGCTGACCCCGTCGGGCGCGCTGACCGAGGCGCTGTCCCAGGCGATGACCATGTCGGTGGACTGGTTCGGGGTGATCGTCCTGGCGGCCTGGGGCGCGCTGGGCGCGCTGAGCGCGCTGCGCTGGTTCCGGTTCACCTGACGACCGTTCGGCGACCCAGGGCGTACTACAACATGTAGTTTTCGGTGCCTTAGGATCGGGCCGTGCTCGGACGAACGCTGTTGCGGCTGGTGGACCTGCTCCCCAATCCCAGTCTGGGCGTCCAGCGGCTGATCGCCGCGGCCGTCATCCTGACCCAGGGCGGCATCGCCATCACCGGCGCGATCGTGCGCGTCACCGCCTCGGGGCTGGGCTGCCCCACCTGGCCGCAATGCTTTCCGGGCAGCTTCGTCCCGGTGGCCCACGCCGAGGTGCCGCGCATCCACCAGGCCGTCGAGTTCGGCAACCGGATGGTCACCTTCGCCGTGGTGATCACCGCGGCGTTGGCCGTGCTCGCGGTGACGCGGGCCCGCCGACGGCGCGAGGTCCTGGTGTATGCGTGGCTGATGCCGGTGTCGACCGTCGTCCAGGCGGTCATCGGCGGCATCACCGTGCGCACCGGGCTGCTGTGGTGGACGGTGGCCATCCACCTACTGACGTCGATGACGATGGTTTGGCTAGCGGTGCTGCTCTACGTCAAGATCGGCGAGCCCGACGACGGAGCCGTGCGCGTACTGATCCCCCCGCCGCTGCGCGCGCTGACCGCGCTCTCGGGCGTGAACCTGGCCGCGGTGCTGATCACCGGCACGCTGGTGACGGCCGCCGGCCCCCACGCGGGTGACCGCAGCGCCACCCGGACGGTGCCGCGACTCAAGGTCGAAGTCGCCACTTTGGTGCACGTGCACTCCTCGCTGCTGGTCGCCTACCTCGCGCTGGTCGTGGGCCTGGGCTTCGGGCTGCTGGCGGTGCGCGCCACCCGCCCCGTGCTGCGGCGGCTCGGCGTTCTGCTCGTCCTGCTGTGCGCGCAGGCCGCCGTCGGCACCGCCCAGTACTACACCGGCGTCCCGGCGGCGCTCGTCGCCCTGCACGTTGCGGGGGCCGCGGCGGCCACCGCCGCCACCGCGGCGCTATGGGCGTCGATGCGAGAACGGGCCGAGCCCGAGCCGCTCGCAGCCTGACTCGACCGCCACGGCGAACCGGCGCTGCGCGAGCTCGCGGGTGGCGGCGTCCACGTGCCGCCAACCCAGTTGCGGCGCAACGAGATCCAGCTTCACCAACCGGTCCCCCGCCACGTCGGCGCGCGCGTAGAGGAGCTCCCGCGCGCCGACCCCGGCGCGTTCGGCGGCCGCTGCCAGCGCGGCATAGACGAGGTCCCAGGACTCGAACTCCGGTTCGCCCGGCCAGGCGTGCGATCGCTCCCCGCCGAGAAAGATCAACGTCGAGCGGGCCGCCGCGCCAGGGTCAGTCGGGATCCCGTCGTCCGCGAGATCGCGCAGATAGCGCTCAGCGAAATTCCAGGCGATGGCGTCGGGCGGGTTGAGCAGGTGGCGCACCCGGCGGGTCCAGGCCAGGAATTCGTCGCGCCGGCCCGGCCCGACCGGGGCGGCCCGCAGGATCACCAGGTCGGCCTGGGCGGCCCCCGGGTCGTCCCAGGACAGCCACCGCGCGTGCAGGCCACGCCGGCGCAGCGCGGGCACCAGCCCCGCGTCGTCGGGGTCGTCGCCGGGCCCCGCCAGCACGATGCGGGGATGGAAGACGTCCGGACGAGCGAGCTTCATGCCCGGGCATGATAAGCACATGCACGCAATCGAAGTCAGCGAAACCGGCGGCCCCGAGGTGCTGCGCTACGTCGATACGCCGCAACCCTCCCCCGGCCCGGGCGAGGTGCTGATCGAGGCCGAGGCCATCGGCGTCAACTACATCGACACGTATTTCCGCTCGGGCCAGTACCCGCGCCAGCTGCCGTTCATCCTCGGCCAGGAGACGAGCGGCACGGTGGTGGACACCGGCGAGGGCGTCGAGGGGTTCACCGCCGGCGACCGGGTGGTCACCGCCACGGCTTCCGGCGGTTATGCCGAATATGCCACCGCCCCAGCGTCTTTCACCGCGTCGGTGCCCGACGGCGTTCCCGCCGACGTGGCGGCCTCGGCGCTGCTGAAGGGGCTGACCGCGCATTACCTGTTGAAGTCGGTGTATCCGGTGCAGGCCGGCGACACGGTGCTGGTGCACGCCGGCGCGGGCGGTGTCGGACTGATCCTGACGCAGTGGGCGCACCTGCTCGGCGCGCGGGTGATCACGACGGTCTCGACCCCGGAGAAGGCGCGGATGTCGGCGAAGGCCGGCGCCGACGAGGTGCTCTCCTACCCCGACGACGCCGACGAGTTCGGCGAGCGGATCCGGGCGTTGACCGACGGTGCCGGGGTGGCCGCGGTGTACGACGGCGTGGGCGCGACCACCTTCGACGCCAGCCTGGCCAGCCTGGCCGTGCGGGGCACGCTCGCGCTGTTCGGCGCGGCCAGCGGGCCCGTTCCGCCGTTCGATCCGCAGCGGCTCAATGCCGCCGGCTCCGTGTTTTTGACCCGGCCGTCGCTGGCGCACTTCGTCCGCACCGGGCAGGAATTCAGCTGGCGCGCAGAGGAATTGTTCGCCGCGATCGCCCGTGGCGACATCACCGTCGAGGTCGGCGGGCGTTACCCTCTGGCCGATGCCGCCCGCGCCCACGAGGACCTGCAGGGCCGCAAGACCACGGGCTCGATCGTGCTGGTGCCCTGAGGGCTGTCGAGTCACAGCGGCCACATTGGTTCGCCGCGGAAGGCATGGGCGTTTTGCCCACCTCCGAGCGACAACGCATCGCGGTGGGGTTGCCGTTACTAGGCGCGGTGGGGTTGCCCTTACGCGCCGTGGTGGGTTGCCGCTACCCGCCGTGGTGGGGTTGCGACAACTCGGGCCGGACGATTGTCGCGGGGAGGTGGGCATTCGCGGTCCACTCTCTCGGAGAGACTGGAGTGGCCCAAGTGACTGGCGGCGCCCGAGTGGCGGCCCCAGATCGTCAGAACAGGTGCGGCAGCCCGATGGCCGAGTCGATCGCCAACGCGCAGAACACCACCGCCAGGTAGTTGTTCGACTGCAGGAACAACCGCAGCGGCTTGACCGGCTCACCGACGCGCACCCCCGCGTACAGCTGGTGCGCCATCGCCAGGAACCACACCCCGGCCACCACGGCGACCGCCGCGTACAGCCAGCCCGTCGCCAGCGCCAGCGCCAGGGTGGACAGCACCGTCAGCCAGGTGTAGATCAGGATCTGCTTGGTCACCTGGCGCTCGGTCGCGACAGCCGGCAGCATCGGGACGCCCGCCGCTTTGTAGTCGTCCTTGTAGCGCATCGCCAGCGCCCAGGTGTGCGGCGGCGTCCAGAAGAAAATGATGGCGAACATCACCAAGGCGGGCCAGCCGATCGTGTTCGTCACGGCGGACCAACCGATCATCACCGGCATGCAGCCGGCCGCACCGCCCCACACGACGTTCTGCGAGGTGCGGCGCTTGAGCAGCAGTGTGTAAACGAACACATAGAACGCGATCGTCGCCAGGGCCAGCAGCCCCGACAGCAGGTTGGTCGTCCACCACAGCCAGAAGAACGACCCGACCGTCAGCACCAGCCCGAGCACCAGGGCGTTGCGGGTGGGCACCGCGGCCCTCGCCAGCGGCCGGCGCGCCGTGCGCTTCATCACCTTGTCGATGTCCGCGTCGGCCACGCAGTTCAGCGTGTTGGCGCCCCCGGCGGCCAGCATGCCGCCGATCAGGGTGTTGACGATCAGCAGCGGGTTGACCGTGCCGCGCTGCGCGAGCAGCATCGCCGGGATCGCGGTCACGAGCAGCAGCTCGATGACCCGCGGCTTGGTCAGCGCCAGGTACGCCAGCACCGTGCCTCGCACCCGGCTTGGCAATCGGCTCGGCGCGGCGCGCCCGCGAACGCTCACGCAATAACTCCTCGGGGTCGCAGCGGCGCGCAGCATCTACTACAGACGATGGTAGACCGAGTGGCGGCGATGCCCCGCCCGTGGGTCGGTTCCCGCAGACTTTTCCCAGTTTTCCGAACTGAATGTTAAGGGCTTTCGACGGGCGCGTAATTTTCTCACCTGCCGGCCGCGGGTACCCGAAATCCTGCTCTGCAAGAGCCGGCCCTCCCGCACTAGGGTGGGATTGATCAGCTCGATGACCCAAGGACTGAGTCTGTGACGACACTCGAAGAGATCTCCACGCTGACCCAACCGCACCTCCCGGACGACTGGTCCGAGCTCGACTCGGCCGCCGTCGACACCATTCGGGTGCTGGCGGCCGACGCGGTGCAAAAGGTCGGCAACGGCCACCCCGGGACGGCGATGAGCCTGGCCCCGCTGGCGTACACGCTGTTCCAGCGGACGATGCGCCACGACCCCAGCGACACCTACTGGCTGGGCCGCGACCGGTTCGTCCTGTCGTGCGGACACAGCAGCCTGACCCTGTACCTGCAGCTGTACCTGGGCGGTTTCGGCCTGGAGCTCTCCGACATCGAGTCGCTGCGCACCTGGGGATCCAAGACGCCCGGGCACCCGGAGTTCCGCCACACCAAGGGCGTTGAGATCACCACCGGTCCGCTCGGGCAGGGCCTGGCGTCCGCCGTCGGCATGGCGATGGCCGCCCGCTACGAGCGCGGCCTGTTCGACCCCGACGCCGCCCCGGGCACCAGCCCGTTCGATCACTTCATCTACGTGATCGCCTCCGACGGGGACATCGAAGAGGGCGTCACCTCGGAGGCCTCGTCGCTGGCGGCCGTCCAGCAACTGGGCAACCTCATCGTTTTCTATGACCACAACCAGATTTCGATCGAGGACGACACCAACATCGCGCTGTGTGAGGACACCGCCGCGCGCTACGAGGCCTACGGCTGGCACGTGCAGAGGGTCGAGGGCGGCGAGAACGTCGTGGGCATCGAGGAGGCCATCGCGGCCGCCCAGGCCGTCACCGACCGGCCGTCGTTCATCGAGCTGCGCACCATCATCGGCTATCCCGCGCCGAAGTTGATGAACACCGGTAAGGCGCACGGCGCGGCGCTGGGCGACGAGGAGGTCGCCGCCGTCAAGCAGATCCTCGGCTTCGACCCGGACAAGAACTTCGAGGTGCGCGACGAGGTGATCGCCCACACCCGCAAGCTGGTCGACCGCGGCAAGGAAGCGCACGAGAAGTGGCAGGCGGATTTCGACGCGTGGGTGCAGCGCGAGCCCGACCGCAAGGCGCTGCTGGACCGGTTGACCGCCGAGGAACTGCCCGACGGCTGGGACGCCGACATCCCGCACTGGGAGCCGGGTTCCAAGGAGCTGGCCACCCGGGCGGCCTCGGGCAAGGTGCTGTCCGCGGTGGGACCGAAACTGCCCGAGCTGTGGGGCGGCTCGGCCGACCTCGCGGGCAGCAACAACACCACCATGGATGGCGTGAAATCCTTTGGCCCGCCGTCCATTTCGACGAAGGACTACACCGCCGACTGGTACGGTCGCACGCTGCATTTCGGCGTTCGCGAGCACGCGATGGGTGCGATCCTGTCCGGCATCGTGCTGCACGGCCCCACCCGCGCGTACGGCGGCACGTTCCTGCAGTTCTCGGACTACATGCGGCCCGCGGTGCGGCTGGCCTCGCTGATGGACATCGACACCATCTACGTGTGGACGCACGACTCCATCGGGCTGGGCGAGGACGGCCCCACCCACCAGCCGATCGAGCACCTCGCGGCGTTGCGCGCCATTCCCAAGCTGTCGGTGGTGCGCCCGGCGGACGCCAACGAGACCGCGCACGCCTGGCGCACGATCCTGGCCCGTGGCAACGGCAGCGGCCCGGTGGGGCTGATCCTGACCCGCCAGGGCGTGCCGGTGCTCGAGGGCACCAGCGCCGAGGGGGTCGCCCGCGGCGGGTACATCCTGGGTTCGGACGGCGAGGAGGCCGGCCAGGACCCCGACGTGGTGCTGATCGCCACCGGCTCGGAGGTTCAGCTCGCCGTTAAGGCGCAGAAGTTGTTGGCGGACAAGGACATTGTGGCGCGGGTGGTCTCCATGCCGTGCGTCGAATGGTTCGAGTCCCAGCCCGACGACTACCGCGACAGCGTGCTGCCGCCGTCGGTGTCGGCACGGGTGGCCGTCGAGGCCGGCGTCGCGCAGAGCTGGCACAAGTTGGTCGGTGACACCGGGAAGATCGTTTCGATCGAGCACTACGGCGAATCCGCCGACTACAAGACCTTATTCCGTGAATTCGGCTTCACTGCCGAAGCCGTCGCTGCCGCCGCGGAACAAGTCGTGGATAACTGAGGAAAGGGTAATTCACATGACCGCTCAGAACCCTAACCTCGCGGCGCTGAGCGCCGCGGGCGTTTCCGTGTGGCTCGACGACCTGTCGCGGGAGCGGCTGCGGTCGGGGAACCTGCAGGAGCTCATCGACACCAAGAGCGTCGTCGGCGTGACCACTAACCCGTCGATCTTCCAGAAGGCGTTCGCCGAGGGCGATGCCTACGACAGCCAGATCGCCGAGCTCGCCGAGCGCGGCGCGGACGTCGACGCCACCATCCGCACCGTCACCACCGACGACGTGCGCAACGCGTGCGACGTGTTGACGCGCGAGTGGGAGAACTCCGACGGCGTCGACGGCCGGGTATCGATCGAGGTCGACCCCCGGCTGGCGGGCGACACCGACAAGACCATCGCTCAGGCCGTCGAGCTGTGGAAGATCGTCGACCGGCCGAACCTGTTCATCAAGATCCCGGCAACCGAGGCCGGGATTCCGGCGATCACCGCTGTTCTGGCGGAAGGGATTTCGGTCAACGTCACGCTGATCTTCTCCGTCGAGCGGTACCGGGCCGTGATGGACGCCTACCTGGCCGGCATGGAGAAGGCCCGCGAAGGCGGACACGACCTGTCCAAGATCCATTCGGTGGCTTCGTTTTTCGTCTCCCGGGTGGACACCGAGGTCGACAAGCGGCTGGAGAAGATCGGGTCCGAGGATGCCAAGGCGCTGCTGGGCCAGGCCGGTGTGGCCAACGCCCGGTTGGCCTACGCGGCCTACCAGGAGGTGTTCGAAGGCGGCGAGCGTTACCAGGCGCTCAAGGGCCACGGGGCCCGGGTGCAGCGTCCGCTCTGGGCGTCGACCGGGGTCAAGAACCCCGACTACTCCGACACCCTCTATGTCACCGAACTGGTGGCGCCCAACACGGTGAACACCATGCCGGAGAAAACAATTGACGCGGTCGCCGATCACGGTGTGATCAAGGGCGACACCGTCACCGGCACGGCCGCGGACGCCCAGGCGGTATTCGACAAGCTGGACCAGATCGGCATCGATCTGAGCGACGTCTTCGTGGTGCTCGAAGACGAAGGGGTGGAGAAGTTCGTGGATTCGTGGACCGAGCTGCTGGAGGAAACGCAGAAGCAGCTGGGTTCCGCCTCCAAATGAGCCCAGCCCGCACCGCGCAACAATGGCATAACCCGTTACGGGACAAGCGCGACAAGCGCCTGCCGCGCATCGCCGGGCCGTGCGGGATGGTCATCTTCGGTGTGACCGGCGACCTGGCGCGCAAGAAGGTCATGCCGGCGATCTATGACCTGGCCAATCGCGGGCTGCTGCCGCCGAGCTTTTCGCTGGTGGGCTTCGCCCGCCGGGATTGGAGCACGCAGGATTTCGGCAAGGTGGTGTACGAGGCCGTCAAGGAACATTGCCGCACCCCCTTCCGGGAGGAGAACTGGGAGCGGTTGGCCGAGGGATTCCGTTTCGTGCCAGGCGCTTTCGACGACGACGAGGCGTTCGGGCGGCTGGCCGAGACACTGGACAAGCTGGACGCCGAGCGGGGCACCGGTGGCAACCACGCCTTCTACCTGGCCATCCCGCCCAAGTCCTTCCCGGTCGTGTGCGATCAGCTGCACAAGTCCGGCCTGGCCCGCCCGCAGGGCGAGCGGTGGAGCCGGGTGGTCATTGAGAAACCGTTCGGCCACAACCTGGAGAGCGCGCAAGCGCTGAATCAGTCCGTCAACGCCGTCTTCCCCGAGGAGTCGGTCTTCCGGATCGACCACTACCTGGGCAAGGAGACGGTCCGCAACATCCTGGCGTTGCGGTTCGCCAATCAGCTGTTCGACCCGATCTGGAACGCGCACTACGTCGACCACGTGCAGATCACCATGGCCGAGGACATCGGCCTGGGCGGTCGGGCCGGCTACTACGACGGCATCGGCGCCGCGCGCGACGTCATCCAGAACCATCTGATGCAACTGCTGGCGCTGACCGCTATGGAGGAGCCGGTCAGCTTCAGCCCAAGGGCGTTGCAGGCCGAGAAGATCAAGGTGCTTTCGGCGACGCAGCTCGCCGAGCCGCTCGACGAGACCACCAGCCGCGGTCAGTACTCCGCGGGGTGGCAGGGCGGCGAGAAGGTCCTCGGGCTGCTCGACGAAGAAGGGTTCGCCAAGGACTCGACCACCGAGACGTTCGCGGCCATCACCCTCGAGGTGGACACCCGCCGCTGGGCGGGCGTGCCGTTCTACCTGCGAACCGGAAAACGGTTGGGCCGCAGGGTGACCGAGATCGCCCTGATCTTCAAGCGCGCACCGCACCTGCCGTTCGACGCGACCATGACCGACGAGCTGGGCACCAACGCCATGGTGATCCGCGTGCAGCCCGACGAGGGTGTCACGCTGCGGTTCGGGTCCAAGGTGCCCGGCACCGCGATGGAGGTCCGCGACGTCAACATGGACTTCTCCTACGGTTCGGCGTTCGCCGAGGAATCCCCGGAGGCCTACGAACAGTTGATCCTCGACGTGTTGCTGGGTGAGCCGTCGCTGTTTCCGGTCAATGAAGAGGTCGAATTGGCTTGGCAGATACTCGATCCCGTGCTGGATAACTGGGCGGCCGGCGGCAAGCCCGAGCCGTACGAGGCGGGCACCTGGGGCCCGGACTCCGCGTTCGAGATGCTGCACCGCACCGGCCGGGAATGGCGGCGGCCCTGATGATTATCGATATGCCGGACGCCACCACCACCGCGGTCAACAAGAAACTCGACGAACTCCGCGAGAGGGTCGGCGCCGTCGCGATGGGCCGGGTCCTGACGCTGATCATCGCGCCCGACAGCGAGGAGATCCTCGAGGAGTCGCTGCAGGCGGCCAACGACGCGAGCCACGAACACCCCAGCCGGATCATCGTCACGATGAGGGGAAATCCGTACGCGGACAAGCCCCGGTTGGACGCGCAGCTGCGCGCCGGTGGCGACACCGGCGCCAGCGAGGTCGTGGTGCTGCGGCTGTCGGGCGCGCTGTCGGGCCACGCGGCCAGCGTCGTCACCCCGTTCCTGCTCCCCGACATCCCGGTGGTGGCCTGGTGGCCCGACGTCGCGCCGGCGGTGCCCGCGCAGGATCCGTTGGGCCGGTTGGCGATCCGCCGCATCACCGACGCGACCAACGGGGTCGATCCGCTGGCGGCGATCAAGAGCCGGCTGCCGGGATACACCGCTGGTGACACCGACCTCGCCTGGGCGCGCATCACCTACTGGCGGGCGCTGCTGACCTCGGCCGTCGACTTGACGCCGCACGAGCCCATCGAGTCGGCGCTGGTGTCCGGCCTGGCCACCGAGCCGGCGCTCGACGTCCTGGCGGGGTGGCTGGCCAGCCGGATCGACGGCCCGGTGCGCAGGGCGGTCGGCGAGCTCAAGATCGAATTGACGCGCAGCAGCGAGACCATCGTGTTGAGCCGCCCGCAAGAAGGCAGGACGGCCACGCTGAGCCGGACGTCGCGGCCCGACGCGCTGCTTCCGTTGGCGCGCAGGGAAACCGGCGAGTGCCTCGCCGAAGACCTGCGTCGGCTGGATCCCGACGAGATTTACCAAACCGCGCTGGAAGGCATTGAGAAAGTGCAATACGTGTGAGCACCAGCATCGAAATCTTCCCGGACAGCCAGGCGCTGGTTGACGCCGCCGCGACGCGACTGACCGACACCATCGGGAAGGCGGTCGCGGCCCGCGGCCGCGCGCTCGTCGTGCTGACCGGCGGCGGCAACGGCATCGGGCTGTTGCGGTCGCTGGTGGACCGGCCGATCGAGTGGTCCAAGGTGCACCTGTTCTGGGGCGACGAACGCTACGTCCCCGAAGACGATGACGAGCGCAATGACAAGCAGGCGCGAGCCGCGTTGCTCGATCATGTCGACATCCCGTCCAGCCAGGTGCACCCGATGCCGGCCAGTGACGGCGAATTCGGCGGCGATCTGGCCGCGGCGGCGCTGGCCTACGAGCAACTGCTGGCGGCCAACGCCGCGCCCGGCCAGCCGGTGCCGAACTTCGACGTGCACCTGCTGGGCATGGGCCCCGAGGGCCACATCAACTCGCTGTTCCCGGACACCCCGGCCGTGCTCGAAACCACCCGCATGGTGGTGCCGGTCGAGGACTCCCCCAAGCCGCCGCCGCAACGAATCACCTTGACGCTGCCCGCGATTGCACGCTCCCGCGAAGTCTGGTTGATGGTGTCGGGCGCCGGGAAGGCCGACGCGGCGGCCGCGGCCATCGGTGGCGCCGCGCCGGTGTCGGTGCCGGCCGCCGGGGCGATCGGTCAAGAGACCACGCTCTGGCTGCTCGACGAGGACGCCGCAGCCAAGCTGCCGTCGGACCCGTCCGGCGTGGCCTGACGCGATTCGGACCGTGGGGTCCCCGGCCGGCCCGTCCGGGTCATAATGGCGGTCATGGCAGACAGAACCGTGCGCGGGGGGCAAGAGCGAAGCCGGATCAAGACGCTCACCCAGGCCGCCTTGAACGCCGACAAGACGGTGGAGCAGGTCGAAGACGTCCTCGACGGTTTGAGCAACACCATGAAAGAGCTGAGCAGCTCCCTGTCGGCACTGAACGCCACGGTGGAACGCCTGGAAGCCGGCCTCGATCACCTGGACGGCACCATGGCCAGCCTGGACGATCTGGCCAAGCGGCTGATCGTGCTGGTCGAACCCGTGGAGGCCATCGTCGCGCGGATCGACGAGATGGTGAAGGTGGGCGAGACCATGATGTCGCCCCTGGCGATCACCGAGCACGCGGTGCGCGGTCTGCTGGACAGGCTGCGCAACCGGACCGCGGAGTAGGCCCGGCCCCTGATGGCCACGCTGCTGCTGCACCACTCCGCCTTCGCCGCGCATCGGACGGCCCCCGGGCACCCGGAGCGGCCGGACCGCTACCGCGCGGTGGAGGCGGCGCTGCGCCAGCCCCGGTTCGACGCGCTGGTGCGCGAGACGGCCGAGCCGGCGGAGCTTGCCGCCGCGCGCTACGTGCATTCCAACCGCTACGTGGACGCGCTGGAGGCGGCGCGCCCCGAGCACGGCTACGTCTATCTCGACGGCGGCGACACCATGATGGAGCCCTCGACGTGGGAGACGGCCTTGCGCGGGGTGGGCGCCACGCTGCGGGCGGTGGACCGGGTGCTGGCCGGCGACGTGCAGAACGCGTTCGTCGCGTGCCGGCCGCCGGGGCATCACGCCGAATCCGAGCGCGCGATGGGCTTCTGCCTGTTCAACAACATCAGCATCGGCGCGCGGCACGCGCAGCGCAAACACGGGCTGATGCGCGTCGCCATCGTCGATTTCGACGTCCATCACGGCAACGGCACGCAGCAGATCTTCTACTCCGACCCGAGCGTGCTCTACGCGTCCACGCACCAGATGCCGCTGTTTCCCGGCACCGGCGCGGCGCGGGAAACCGGGGTCGGCAACATCTTCAACGCACCGCTGGCGCCCGGCGACGGCGGCGCCGAACTGCGCGCCGCCTTCGCCGAGCGGATCCTGCCCGCGCTGCACGCGTTTTCACCCGAACTGATCATCGTGTCCGCCGGATTCGACGCGCATGAGCGCGATCCGTTGGGCTCGCTGACCATGACGACCGACGACTTCGCTTGGGTCACCAGGGAATTGATGAAGTCGGCGGAGACGCTGTGCGACGGCCGATTGGTGGCGGTGCTCGAAGGCGGTTATGACCTGCAAGCCCTGGCCGATTCGGTGACCGCGCACGTCGGCGAGCTGGTGAAGGGCTAGGCGCCCTCCCCTGGTCAGCTCGCCTTTTTCTCGTGCATCTCGGGGGCCGGGCCGCCGACCGGCGTCGCCGACTTCATGATGTCCTCGATCGCGGCCAGGTCCGCGTCGGTCAGCGTGACGTCGGCCGCACCGGCGCTGTCCTGCAGGTAGGTGACGTGCTGCGCGCCCATGATGGCGGTGTGCACGCCGGGTTGCGCGAGCGTCCAGGCGATGGCCAGCTGGCTCGTCGTGACGCCGAGATCGATGGCCAAATGGCTCAGGTCATCAACGACTTTGAGGTTACGCAGATAATCCTCGCCGGTGAAGATCGGACTCTTGCCGCGCCAGTCGCCGTCGGCAAAGCTGGTGTCTGGCTTCATGGTTCCCGTGAGCAGGCCGTGCGCCAACGGTCCGTACACCATCACCCCGATGTCGTGGGCGTGGCAATAGGGCAGCAGGTCGGATTCGATGTCACGGCGAAACAGGTGGTACGGCGGCTGCACCGCTTCCACCGGAAGCGTGGCCGAAAGTTCCTCTATCTGGGTCGTGTCGTAGTTCGAGACACCGACGTGCCGAATCTTGCCCTCCGACACCAGTTCTGCGAGCGCTTCACCCGTCTCGGCCGCCGGAGTCGTGGGATCCGGCCAGTGGACCAGGTAGAGGTCGATGTAATCCACGCCCAGCGCGCGGAGGCTGGACTCGACACCGCTGCGCAGGTACTCGCGGCTGGCGTCGCGGACCAGTCCCGTGTCGGTTTTGCGCAACCCGCCTTTGGTGGCGATCACCAACTCGTCGCGGGCCCGCGCGAAATCGTCGCGAAGGGCCTTGCCGAGAATGCGCTCGGATTCCCCGAACCCGTATTGCTGGGCGGTATCGAAAAAGTTGATCCCCAGGTCACGAGCGCGTTGGATCATGGTGATCGCGGCGTCCTCATCGGCTTGGCCCCAGTCGCTGCTGAACGCCCAGGTGCCGAAGGCCAACCGGGAAACCTCAAGCCCCGTCTTACCGAATGTGATGGATTTCAAATGCCAACCTCCCCCATTGGATGTTCGTCCCTGCGTGCGCGGCCCGCGCAGGCAAGCCACGACTCAACCATAACGACGCCGACACCGCGTGCCGCAACACCGGTGGTCAGCGCGGGAAGTACGCGCGTCGTCAGCCGCTGTTGCGCAACGCGCTCGCCAGCCCGTTCATCGTCAGCAATATCCCGCGCTGCACCAATTCGTCGTCGTCGCCGGAGCGGTACCGGCGCAGCAACTCCACCTGGAGGTGGTTCAGCGGCTCGAGGTACGGGAAGCGATTGAACACCGACCGCGCCAGCGCGGGGTTGTCCGCGAGCAGGTTGTCCTGCCCGGTGATGAGCTTGTGCATGGCGATGGTTCGGCCGTGCTCGTCGACGATCTTGCCGAAGACCCGGCGCCGTAATTCCTCGTCGTCGACCAATTCGGCGTAGCGGGCCGCCAGGCCGAGGTCGCTTTTGGCCAGCACCTGAGCCAGATTCGACAGCACGCTGCGGAAAAACGGCCAGCGCTGGTACAAGTCGTGCAGGATGCTCACCCGCTCGGCCTCGCTCTGCGGGCCCGCCGCGATCCACTGCTCGAATGCCGACCCGGTGCCGTACCAGCCGGGCAGCATGACCCGCGACTGGCTCCACGCCAGCACCCACGGGATGGCGCGCAGGTCCGAGATCGACTCGGTGGGTTTGCGGGACGTCGGCCGGCTGCCGATGTTCAGCGACCCGATCTCGCTGACCGGGGTGGAGGCCATGAAGTAGTCGACGAAACCCGGTGTGTCGTGCACCAATTCGGCGTAGGCCCGCTGGGCCAGCACGGCCACCTCGTCGAGCACCGCGTACGCCGGTTCCGCGGCGTCGCCCAGGCCCTCGACGTCCAGCAGCGTGGACTCCAGCGTGGCGGCCAGCAGGCTTTCCAGATTGCGTTGCGCCACTCGCGGTTCGGCGTATTTGGCGGCGATCACCTCGCCCTGCTCGGTGAGCCGCAGCGAGCCGTTCACCGCGCCGGGCGGCTGCGCCAGGATCGCCTCGTAGCTCGGCCCGCCGCCACGCCCGACGGTGCCGCCGCGACCGTGGAAGAGCCGCAACCGGATTCCGGTTTTGCGCGCCACTTCCACCAGCGCCAGCTCGGCCCGGTACACCGCCCAGCTGGACGCCAAATACCCGCCGTCCTTGTTGGAGTCCGAGTAACCCAGCATCACTTCCTGGGTCTCGCCGCGCGCGGCCACCAGCGCCCGGTAGATCGGAAGTTCCAGCATCGCGTGCAGGATCGTCGCGCCGTTGTGCAGATCGTCGATGGTTTCGAACAGCGGGGAAATGCCCACGGGGCAGTAGGGTTCGGGACCGGACGCGTCGATCAGCCCCGCCTCTTTCAGCAGGATCGCGGCCTCGAGGACGTCGGAGACCGAACGGCACATCGAGATCACGTAGTTGGGGACGGCGGACGGTCCGTAGCGCTTGATGGCGTGCGCGGCGGCGCGCACCACATCCAGCTCGCCGCGGGCCAGGTCGGACAGCTGCGCGTCGTCGGCCACCAGCGGGCGGCGGGTGCCCAGCTCGGCCGCCAACAGCTCGACGCGCTCGTCTTCGGGCAGCGAACGGTAGTCCGGGTGCACGCCGGCCCACGCCAGCAGCTCGCAGATCACCTCTTCGTGCGCGTCGGAGTTCTGCCGCATGTCCAGGCCGCACAGGTGGAACCCGAAGACCCGCACGCCTTCTCGCAGCAGCGCCAGGCGGTCGTCGGCCAGCAGCGCGCTGCCGTGGCCGCGCAGCGACTCGTCCATGGTGTCGAGATCGGCCCCCAGTTCGGCCGGGGTTTCGTACGGCGGCAGCCCCAGATCCAGCACCTGCTGCGGTGTCCGGTCCAGGATCGCCGCGCTCGTCGCGCTGAGGCGGGCGCGGATCACCCGCACCGCCCGCCGGTACGGTTCGTCGGCGCGGGCCTTCTCCGCGCAGCCCCCGGCGAGTTCAGTCAGCGCGGGGGTGACCGAGACCAGGCGCGCCGACATCGACAGCTCCTGCTCCAGCGCGGTCAGTTCGGCCAGGTAGTGCGCCAGCGCGGTGAACGCGGCGCTGCCGGTGGCCTGGCGCACCACGTCGGCCGTCACGTTCGGATTGCCGTCGCGGTCCCCGCCGATCCAGGAGCCGGGCTGCAGCATCGGCTCGTCGAACAGGTCGGCGTCGGGCCAGCGGGCGCGCAGGGTGTCGCGGACCTCGGCGTTGACCTGCGGGATCACCTTGAAGAACGCGGCGGCGTAGTAGCGCAGACCCACCTCGATCTCGTCGGTGATCTGCAGGCGGGACAGCCGGATCAGCGCGGTCTGCCACAGCGTGAGGACCTGGCGGCGCAACTCGAGTTCGATGTTGCGCCCGTCGTCGGTCTCGGCGTGCCCCTCGGCGTGCAGCCGCATCAGCTCGTTGATCCGGTGCTGGGTGACGAAGACGGTGCGCCGGCGGGTCTCGGTGGGGTGGGCGGTGATCACCGGAGCGACCACGGCGCCCTTCAACGCGTCGGCAACCGTGTCCGAATCGAGTTGTGCCTCATCGAGTTTGGCGTAGGTCGCGGCCAGGGTGCTGTCCGGCGGTGGTTCGCCGGCGGCGACGTGGACAGCGCGGCGGCGCTCGCGGTGGATGTCTTCGGCGACGTTGGCCAGCAGCGCGAAGTGACTGAAGGCGCGGATGACCGGGATGGCCTGGTGGATGTCGATGCGATAGAACATCCGGGCCAGCTCCGCCCGGTCGATCTCGGAGCGGCGCACCCGGAACGATTCCACTCGGGCGCGTTCGACGAGCTCGAACACCTCGCGCCCGTTCTGCTCGCGCACCGTGTCGCCCAGGATGGCGCCCAGCAGCCGGATGTCGGCCCGCATCGGCTCGGTCGCCGCGCGCCCCACCGGGGTGCGCTGGACGGCGCCGATCGGTTCCAGGGTGTCCTCGGGGGCTTCGGAGGCGTCAGCCATGCGTCCCACTATCGGCGTGCCGCGGGGCGGTCAGGTCGTCAGTGGTACTTGATCAGCAGCGCCATGCCGATGATGCACACCAGCCAGATGCCGGTGATGAACAGCGTCAGGCGGTCCAGGTTCTTTTCCACCACGGTGGATCCGGACAGGCTCGATTGGACGCCACCGCCGAACAGCGTGGACAGGCCGCCACCCTTGGCGCGGTGCAGCAGCACCAGCAGCACCACCAGGATGCTGGTGACGACCAGGGTGATCTGCAAAGCCAACTGCATGACGGCCAGCCTACCGGTGCCTTGGCCGCATCACGGAAGAGGCCCACCGGCGGCGATGGCCGCCAGCGTGGCGAATTGCTCGCCGTCCAGCGACGCGCCGCCGACCAGGCCGCCGTCGATGTCGTCCTGGGCGACGAGCTCGCCGACGTTCTTGGCGTTGACCGAGCCGCCGTAGAGCACCCGCACCGAGTCGGCGACCTGGGGCGAGGCGAGCGACGCCAACTCCTTGCGGATCGCCGCGCACACCTCCTGGGCGTCGGCGGCGCTGGCCACCCGCCCGGTGCCGATCGCCCACACCGGCTCGTAGGCGATGACGACCTTGCCGATCTGTTCGGTGGACAGCCCGGCCAGCGACCCCCGCAGCTGCTCTTCGCAGTGGATGACGTGGTTTCCGGCCTCGCGCACCTCGAGGTGCTCGCCGATGCAGACGATCGGGGTCAGTTCGTGCTTGAGCGCCGCGGCGGTCTTGGCGGCGACGACGGTGTCGTCCTCGTGGTGGTACGTCCTGCGCTCGGAGTGCCCGACGACGACGAACGTGCAGCCCAGCTTGGCCAGGAAGGCGCCGCTGACCTCGCCGGTGTAGGCGCCGGCGTCGTGCTGGGACAGGTCCTGCCCGCCGTAGGTCAGCCGCAGCTTGTCGCCGTCGACCAGGGTCTGCACGCTGCGCAGGTCGGTGAACGGCGGCAGCACCGTGACGTCGACCTTGTCGTAGTACTTGTCCGGCAGCGCGAACGCGATCTTTTGCACCAGCGCGATCGCCTCGAAGTGGTTGAGGTTCATCTTCCAGTTGCCGGCGATCAGTGGCTTGCGGCTCACGCTGCGTCTCCAGTCGGTTGCGGACGGTCCAGTACCTCGACACCCGGAAGCGTCTTGCCCTCAAGGTATTCCAGCGACGCTCCCCCACCGGTGGAGATGTGCGAGAAGTCGCCTTCCGGGATGCCCAGCGCGCGCACGGCCGCCGCCGAGTCCCCGCCGCCGACCACGCTGAAGGCGCCCTTGCCGGTCGCGGTGGCGATCGCTTCGGCGACGCCCTTGGTGCCCGCGGCGAACGCCGGGAACTCGAACACGCCCATCGGCCCGTTCCAGAAGACGGTCTCGGCGTTGGACAGCAAGGTGGCGAACCGTTTGACCGATCCGGGCCCGATGTCCAGACCCATCAGGTCGTCCGGGATGGCGTCGGCGGCGACGGTCTGCGGTGTCGCGTCGGCGGCGAACTTGTCGGCCACCACGATGTCCACCGGGAGCCGCAGCACGTCGACGTAGGTGTCCAGCAGCCGCCGGCAGGTGTCCACCATCTCGGTCTCCAGCAGTGACTTGCCGACGGAAAAGCCTTGCGCGGCGAGGAAAGTGAAGCACATGCCGCCGCCGATGACGATGCTGTCGGCCTTGGTGGCCAGCGACTCGATGACCCCGAGCTTGTCGGACACCTTCGACCCGCCGAGCACCACGGCGTAGGGGCGTTTGGTGGAGCTGGTCAGCTGCTGGAGCACCTGGATCTCCTCGGCCACCAGCGTGCCGGCGTAGTGCGGCAGCAGGGTCGCGATGTCGTACACGGAGGCCTGCTTGCGGTGCACCACGCCGAAGCCGTCGGAGACGAAAGCGCCTGTGGGCCCGACCAATTCGGCGAGCTGGCGGGCGAGGGCGAGCCGCTCGGCGTCGTCCTTGCTGGTCTCGCGGGCATCGAAGCGGATGTTCTCCAGTAGCAGGACGTCGCCGTCGGTCAGCCCCTCGGCGCGGGCCAGCGCGTCGGTGCCGACGACATCCCCGGCCAACTGCACGTGGCGGCCCAGCTGCTCGGAGAGCGCCGCGGCGACCGGCGCCAGCGACAGCTTCGGGTCCGGCCCGTCCTTGGGACGCCCGAGGTGCGCGGTGACCACCACCTTGGCGCCCGCCTCGACGAGCGCCTTCAGCGTCGGCACCGAGGCGGTGATGCGCCCGGGGTCGGTGATCTTGCCGTCATCGAGCGGCACGTTCAGGTCCGAGCGCACCAGCACGCCTCGGCCCGAAACCCCCTCGCCGAGAAGGTCTTTGAGCGTGTGGACGGCCACGGGTTACAGCGACTTGCCGACCAGGGCGACCAGGTCCACCAGGCGGTTGGAGTAGCCCCATTCGTTGTCGTACCAGGACACCACCTTGGCCTGGTCGTCGATCACCTTGGTCAACCCGGAATCGAAGATCGAGCTGTGCGGGTCGGTGACGATGTCGCTCGAGACGATCGGCGCGTCGTAGTACTTGAGGATGCCCTTCATCGGCCCCTCGGCGGCCGCCTTCATCGCCGCGTTGATCTCCTCGGCGGTGGCGGACTTCTTCAGCTCGGCGGTCAGGTCGGTGACCGAGCCGGTGGGGATCGGCACGCGCAGCGCGTAGCCGTCGAGCTTGCCCTTCAGCTCGGGCAGCACCAGGCCGATGGCCTTGGCCGCGCCGGTGGAGGTCGGCACGATGTTCAGGGCGGCGGCGCGGGCGCGGCGCAGGTCCTTGTGCGGGCCGTCCTGCAGGTTCTGGTCCTGGGTGTAGGCGTGGATGGTGGTCATCAGGCCCTTGACGATGCCGAACTCGTCGTTGAGCACCTTGGCCAGCGGCCCCAGGCAGTTCGTGGTGCACGAGGCGTTGGAGATGATGTTCTGGCTGCCGTCGTACTTGTCGTCGTTGACGCCGAGCACGATGGTGATGTCCTCGTCGGTGGCCGGCGCGGAGATGATCACCTTCTTGGCGCCGGCGTCCAGGTGGCCCTTGGCCTTGGCGGCGTTGGTGAAGATGCCGGTGGACTCGACGACGACGTCGACGCCCAGGTCGCCCCAGGGCAGCGCCGCCGGGCCCTCCTTGACCTCCAGCGCCTTGATCTTGGCGTTGCCGACGACGATGGTGTCGTCACCCTCGAGGCTGACGTCGTGCGGCAGGCGGCCCAGGATGGAGTCGAATTTCAGCAGGTGCGCCAGGCTGGCGTTATCGGTGAGGTCGTTGACCGCGACCACCTCGATGTCAGCGGTGCCTTGCTCCTGTTGAGCCAGCAAGGCCCGGTAGAAGTTCCGCCCGATTCGACCGAAGCCGTTGATACCTACTCGGACCGTCACTTGTCTCTCCTCTGTCTTCTTTCCTGTGTCCGCTGATTTGCGCTCGTCGCCAGCCTAGATCAGCGCCGCCACCCGTTGCCGCGCTGGTACATCGGCCGTGACGTCGGCCACACGCGGCCCGTACCGCTAGGCCGGATTGCGGCGCTTGCGCAGCCAGCCCAGGGCCGCCTCGGCCGCGTGGTAGCCGCACAACCCGTGGATGCCGGCCCCCGGCGGGGTGGACTGCGAACACAGATAGACACCGGGGACACCGGTCGCGTACGGGTTGACCGAGACCCGCGGCCGCAGGATCACCTGGAGCCCGTCGTTGGCGCCGCCGATGATGTCGCCGCCGATGAAGTTGGGGTTGTAGGCCTGCAGATCGGCGGTACCGCTGGTGACGGTGGCGACGACGCGGTCGCGGAATCCGGGCGCGAAGCGCTCGATCTGGTCAGTGATGATCTCGGTGGCATCGCCGGTGTAGCCGAACGGCACGTGGGCGTAGGCGTAGATCGGGTTGATATTGCCCGCCGAGCGCGACGGGTCGGCCAGGTACTGCTGCCCAAGGATGATGAACGGCCGCCGGTACATCCGTCCTTGCGACCGCTCGCGTTCGCTGTGTGCGATCTCGGCGAATGTCCCGCCCAGGTGCACGGTGCCGGCGTGACCGCAGTCGGGATTGGTCCAGGGAATGTGGCCCTCGATGGCGTAGTCGACCTTGAAGGCCGAGGACCCCTGGCGGTAGCGCCGGTAGGAGCGCTTGATGCGGCCGGGCATGGCGTCGCCATAGAGCCGCAGCGTCGCGGCCGGGGTGAGGTCGAGCATGACGATGTCGGCGTCGGGAATGTCTTTGCGGCTGGTCACTGTGACGCCGGTGGTGATCGCAGCGCCGTGTTCGGCCAGGACGGCTGCTAGCGCCGCGATGATCGAACCCGATCCGCCCGCAGCCACCGGCCAGCCGTAGTGGTGCCCGCTGGCCATGAACATCAGCGCCATTGCGGCCGTCAGCGGCCGGTCGAGCCGGGTGTAAGCGTGCGCGGCCTGGCCGCCGTATAGCGCGCGCACCCGCTCGGTGCGAAACCAGCGGGCCAGCACGGTCGCCGGCAACAGCGCGCGCGGCCCGAAGGCAGCCAGCCGGATGGGGTGGTGCGGAACATGCAGGACCGGGCGCATCAGGTCTTGGCACAGCTCGTCGAAGCCGGCGGAGAGATCGCCCACCGCGAGCCGCCACCGCCGTCCGTCGGCGCCCATTTCGGCCACGGTTCGGTCGATCGACCGGTACAGCAACCCGGCGGTGCCGTCGTCGAGCGGATGCGCGCAGTCGACCTCCGGCCACTTCCAGGTCAGCCCGTAGCTCGGCAGGTCGATCTCCTCCCAGAACGGTGAACCCACTGCCATCGGATGCGCAGCCGAGCAGACGTCGTGGATCACCCCGGGCACCGTCAGCTCGGCCGAGCGCGCTCCCCCGCCGACCGTCTCGCCGGCCTCCAGCACCTGCACGTCGACACCGTGGCGGGCGAGGTGGATCGCGGCGGCCAGCCCGTTCGGCCCGGCGCCGACGACGACTGCCCTAGCCATGGGCGTCATCAATGACGTGGACGGGGCAGTCATCCCCGGACTCGGGCCACGGCTGGCGGGTCAGCATGTCCTTGACGTCGACGTAGCCCGCCTCGATCAGGCCGGTCTTGGCGTCGAGGATGCGATACGACTGCCGTTGGACGTGGATGGGCTGACCCTCCAGGACGATGACCCGCAGGTCGCCGTCCTCGAAGCGGCAGCGGCGTTGCACCGCCTCCACAAGTTGCTCGTTGTGTAGGTGGCCCTCGCCGAAGTTCCACCCGACGAGCGGCCCGGCAACGATTTCGCCCTCACGGATCTTGTAGTCGGCTTCGTCGTCGATCGCGCGCGGCAGCAGCCCGTTGAGCGCCCGGCCATGCACGTGCATCGCGCGGAAGGCGGCGATCTTGTCCGCCAAGATTTCGGCGGTTTCCGGGTCGTAGAGCCTCGCCAGCTGATTGACGACGAGCGCGGAGCTCTTCACGATGTCGGCGTCGATCTTCTCCTCGGCGCCCGCACGAAAGCACCACACGCTGGTGGCCCAGTTGCCCGCGTAATACCGCATCGCCGGAAGGAACGAAATCTTTTCGGGGAACATGTTTCCCACGATGACCACCACCACCGCGAGGATCACGAGGGCGAGCAGCACGGGCGAACGAAGATCGGTGGCCCGGACCGCGCCGTAATGCCCGAACAGATAGAACAGCGAGAAGATGAAGAACACGTTCCATTCCAAGGGCACTCCCATTGGGAGGTTGGAAATGATGTTGAGATGGAACAGCACCATGAACGCGATCAGAAACCATCGCCACGGGTGATCGGCGGCGAAGAAGACCAGCACCGTCGGAACCACGAATTCCGCTGTGGTGCCGCCGACGTGGGCCATCAGCTTGGGCAGCAGCGACGGTCGCAGGTCGTTGACGTGGTCGAGGTAGAGCAGGTGCTTCAGCGGGGTGAACACCCGGCTTCGCAGTAGCGCGTTGTTGCTCGTCATCACCGCCACCACGTAAGGGAAATGGTGGTTGAGCTTGGAAACCGCTGCGCCCCACCACAAGCAGAGCATGATGAGCTTGCAGGCCGCGATCTGATCGGTGAACGGGAAGAAGAACACGAACAGCTTCAGCCAATAGTGTTCGCCGCGGGCGGCCAGGAAGACCGTCTTGTCGCGTAGACCTAACAGGGCCAGCGCCACGATCGTCGGGACGACCCGCACGGGGTCGATCAGGCCGACATCGCCCGCGGTGGTGACCGGCCCGCCGTGACCGGGCGACAGCAGCGCCCACACCCCGCCGATCAGAACGATGGCATACAGCGCGGCGTCGAAGGCGGTGCGCGTGTCGCCGCGGGTGAACGGAACCTTGCCGGGCCAGGCCGGGAGCCGAATTGTGTTGGGTCGCAACCAGTAAAGGATGCCGCCGATCGGTGGCATGAACCGCCCGGTCAGCGGCCCGGATCCGCAGCCGAGGCCGGTGACCTCGAACAGCAGCGTGAAGATGACGACCTTCTGGTAGACGATGGGTTGCGTCCACCAGTCGCCGATGCGGCCCAGACCGCCCAGGCCGGGGGTAAGCGAGATGATCGCGGCGGGCGCGGCGACGTAGAGGGCGATCTTGAGCAGGTAGAGCAAATACACCGCGTATGGCGTGCCGAAGCCGTGTTCCGCCCAGTGCCGGGTCACGACTTGCAGCCGGGTGGCCCGGGGCAACGTGGGCCAGGTGCTGCGGTCGACTTCCGGAAGCTCCGGTGACATGAATCCCATGGGCGGCCTCGTTCCTGTCGGAAAACCAGCTGGCCCATCGAATGTATCGGCACCGCAGCCGACTCAACGGCTTACGCGGGCGAAAATGCCGAAACACCCCGACGGCGGCGCTTCCTTGGTCGCTACCATCGAGGGACTCGACTCGGCACCTGGCCCGGCGCGAGCGTCAAGGGAGGAATGTGACCGACAGCGACAACGCCGATGGCGGGGACATCGGCAAATTCGACCCCGTCTTGACCCAGCGCCTGATGGCGGTGATGCGCCCGGTCTTGAAGACGTATTTCCGGTCGGAGGTACACGGCCTGGACTCGTTCCCGCCCGGCGGTGCGCTGGTGGTCGGTAACCACTCGGGCGGCATGTTCCCGATGGACGTCCCGATCTTCAGCGCCCACTTCTACGACAAGCTCGGCTACGACCGGCCGGTCTACACGCTGAGCCACGACATCCTCATGACGGGCCCCACCGCGGACTTCTTCCGGCGTACCGGATACATCCGGGCCAATCGGGAGAACGCGGCCGTCGCGCTGCGGTCCGGCGGGGTCGTGATCGTGTTCCCCGGCGGCGACTACGACGTCTACCGGCCCACGCTGTCGGAGAACGTCATCGACTTCAACGGCCGCAAGGGCTACGTCCGCACCGCGATCGACGCCGGCGTCCCGATCGTGCCCGCGGTGTCGATCGGCGGGCAGGAGACGCAGCTCTACCTGACGCGCGGCACCTGGCTGGCCGAGCGGCTGGGCATCAAACGGTTGCTGCGCAGCGCGATTCTGCCGGTCTCGTTCGGTTTCCCCTTCGGCCTGAGTGCGGTCATCCCGCCCAACCTGCCGCTGCCGACCAAGATCGTGACCCGGGTGCTGGAGCCGATCGACATCGCCGGAAAGTTCGGCGAGGACCCCGACATCGACGAGGTCGACGAGTACGTGCGCTCGGTGATGCAGGAGGCGCTGACCGAGCTCGCCGCCAAGCGCCGGTTCCCGATCCTCGGCTGAGTCATGCCAAACCCTTTGCGCGAGACCCTTGGTCTGATCGGCACCATGCGCCGCGCCGGACTGATCGCGCCCATGCGCCCGGATCGCTACGTGCGGATCGCCGCGGCCATGCGCCGCGAAGGCATGGGCATGACGTCAGGGTTCGCCAGCGCCGCCCAACGCTGCCCGGATCGGCCCGGCCTGATCGACGAGCGGGGCAGCCTGACCTGGCGCGAACTCGATGAGCGGTGCAACGCGCTCGCCGCGGCGCTGCAGGGGTTGCCGTCGGGCCAGCCCCGCGTCATCGGGATCATGTGCCGCAATCACCGCGGTTTCGTCGAGGCGTTGGTGGCCGCCGACCGGATCGGCTCGGACATCCTGCTGCTCAACACGTCGTTCGCCGGGCCGGCGCTGGCCGACGTGGTGACCCGCGAGGGCGTCGACGCCGTCATCTACGACGAGGAGTTCACCGAGACGGTGGACCGCGCGCTGGCCGGCACGCCTGACGCGACCCGCATCGTGGCGTGGACCGATGCCGAGCATGAGCGCACGGTCGAGGGGCTGATCGCGGCCCGGGCAGGCGCTCAACCCCAGCGCACCGGGCGCAAGGGCAAGATGATCCTGCTCACCTCCGGCACCACCGGAACGCCCAAGGGCGCCAAGCAATCTGGCGGCAACGCGGGAATCGGAACGCTGAAGGCGATCCTGGACCGCACGCCGTGGCGGGCGGAGGAGCCCATCGTGATCGTGGCGCCGATGTTCCACGCCTGGGGCTTTTCCCAGCTGCTGCTCGCGGCGTCGTTCGCCTGCCCGGTGATCACCCGGCGCAAATTCGACCCGGAGGCCACCCTGGACCTTATCGACCGGCACAAGGCGACCGGCCTGGTGGTGGTGCCCGTGATGTTCGACCGGATCATGGATCTGCCGGCCGAGGTGCGGCGCCGCTACAGCGGCCGGTCCCTGCGGTTCGCCGCGGCATCCGGTTCGCGGATGCGCCCCGACGTCGTCACCGCGTTCATGGACGAGTTCGGCGACGTGATCTACAACAACTACAACGCCACCGAGGCGGGCATGATCGCCACCGCCACGCCGGCCGACCTGCGCGCGGCGCCCGACACCGCGGGCCGGCCCGCCGGTGGAACCGAAATCCGCATCCTGGACCCGGAATTCAATGAGCTGCCCGCCGGCGAGGTCGGCAGCATCTACGTGCGCAACAACACCCAGTTCGACGGCTACACCTCGGGCAGCACGAAAGACTTTCACGCCGGATTCATGTCGTCGGGCGACGTCGGGTATCTGGATTCCGCGGGCCGGCTGTTCGTCGTCGGCCGCGACGACGAGATGATCGTGTCCGGCGGCGAGAACGTCTACCCGATCGAGGTGGAGAAGGCGCTCGCAGCACATCCCGACGTGGCCGAGGCGGCGGTGATCGGCGTCGACGACGAACAATACGGCCAGCGGCTGGCGGCGTTCGTGGTGCTGGAACCGGGCGGCCACCTTGATGAGAAGGCCACCCCCGACACCCTCAAGCAACACGTGCGGGACAACCTCGCCAACTACAAGGTGCCGCGCGAGATCGCAATCCTTGACGAACTTCCCCGCAGCAGCACCGGCAAGATCCTGCGCGCGGAGCTGCGAGCACGGGTCGGCGGCTGATGCGGTTGCTCCGGACCATCAGAAGGCCCAAGCCCCGGCCGCTGGTGCGCGCCGCGCTGGAATTGGCCAACGCCGCCAACGGTTTACGGCCGCTGGCCCGCAAGGGCTACAGCACGGTGCTGGTGTTCTGGTTCGGGTGGCCGGCGTCCGAGGTGCCGGGCGTGTACTTCTCCGCTTCGCTTTTGGACGTGCTGCGGCGCGGGCGCCGCGGCGACTTCGCGGGACGTCGCGGGAAGGTGGCGCTGGCGCTGACGGCGGCGTCCTGGGCCATCCTGGCGGTGATCAAGTATCGCGGCGTGACGACCCCCGGGCCAGTGCTGGAGGCGGGGCTGCGCGAGCAACTCGGCGACGACTATGAAGAGGTGCTCGACAAGCTGCCGCAAACCAAGCCCACCCGCAGCGGGCGTCGCACCCTGCCGCTGGGGAATACGGTGGCGCGGCGCCGCTACGTGGAGAAGACGAACGTGGTGTCCTACGGGCCGCACGGCCGCGCCAATCTGGCCGACATCTGGCGCCGCCACGATCTACCGCGCGACGGCAAGGCGCCGGTGCTGGTGCAGGTGCCCGGCGGCGCGTGGGTGATCGGAATGCGCCGGCCCCAGGCCTATCCGCTGATGAGTCACCTGGCCGCGCGCGGTTGGGTGTGCGTGTCCATCGGCTACCGGGTGTCGCCGCGGCACACCTGGCCCGACCACATCGTCGACGTCAAGCGCGCGCTGGCCTGGGTGAAGCAGAACATCTCCCGCTACGGCGGGGATCCGAATTTCGTGGCGATCACGGGCGGTTCGGCCGGTGGCCATCTGTGTTCGCTGGCGGCGCTGACACCCAACGACCCGGCGTTCCAGCCAGGCTTCGAGGAGGCCGACACGTCGGTGGTCGCCGCGGTCCCGGTGTACGGGCGCTACGACTGGTTTTCCACCGAGGGCGAGGGCCGGCGCGAATTCGTGGAGTTGCTCCAAAAGTTCGTCGTCAAGCGGAAATTCAGCACCCACCGCGACATCTACGTCGACGCCTCGCCGATCCGTCGGCTGCGCGCCGACGCGCCACCCTTCTTCGTCCTGCACGGCCACGACGATTCGCTGATCCCGGTGGGCGAGGCGCAGGAGTTCGTCGAGGAGCTGCGCGCGGTGTCGAAGTCGCCGGTCGCCTACGCCGAATTGCCGCACGCCCAACACGCTTTCGACATCTTCAGTTCCCCGCGGGCCCACCGTTCCGCGGAGGCCGTGGCGCGGTTCTTGTCGTGGGTGTACGCGACGCGTCCGCCCCAGCGCGACTAGGACGGCTCGCCGCCGCCCGAGGTGGTGCCCCGAGCAGCGCTCCGGCGCCCCGGGCCGTCGGTTCTCGCGCCTCCGGCCGTCGGTTCTCGCGCCTCCGGCCGACGCGGTTTCGGATATCGGAAACGTATACTGAAATCCCTTGTGTCACTGTTGTTTCAGTGGTCACAATGCGGGCTTTTCTGTCGGTGGCCCTCGATAGTTTGACGGTATGAGTTCGGGCGGCATCAGCGATCGGGACGCGATCAGCGCGGCCTTCGACGCGCTCGATGCCGCGATCGAGGGTGTGGGGGCACTGAGTTTTGATGCGCTGACTCCGCGCGAGTGCCTGGCGCTGTTGGAGCGCTGCGAAAAGGCGCGCCGCCGGCTGCCGGTGCCCGAGCATGCGTTGATCAACCACCTGGCCCGCCAGGCCAGCATCCAAGAACTCGGCGCCCCGCTGGATCAGGCGATCGCTGACCGGCTGCGGATCAGCCGCGCCGAAGCCGCCCGGCGGGTCAAAGAGGCCGCCGATCTGGGCCCACGCCACGGGCTAACCGGTGAACCCTTGCCCCCAGTGTTAGCGGCCACCGCCGCCGCTCAACGCCGCGGTGAGCTGGGCGCCGCCCATGTGGCGGTGATCCGCAGATTCTTTCGCCGCCTGCCCGGCTGGATCGGCACGGTCACCCGCGAGCGCGTCGAAGCCGACCTGGCCGGCCACGCCGCGTATCACCGGCCCGACGAACTCGACGGACTGGCCCACGTCCTCGAAGATTGCCTCAATCCCGACGGCCTCTTCACCGATGAGGACCGCGCCCGCAGCCGCGGGGTGACCCTGGGCCGCCAACAACCCGACGGCATGTCGGAGTTGCGGGGCCTGATCACCCCCGAACTACGCGCCACCTTCGAAGCCGTGGAGGCCAAACTCGCCGCCCCGGGCATGTGCAACCCCCTCGACGACATTCCGTGCGTGGAGGGGACGCCCAGCCAAGAGGCCATCGACGGTGATACGCGCTCGAAGGCTCAGCGCGGCCACGACGCCCTGCTGGCCGCCCTGCGTGGGCTGTTGGCCTCCGGGGAGTTGGGGCAGCACAACGGGTTACCGGCCTCCATCATCGTCACCACCACCCTGCAAGAGCTGGAGGCCGCCGCCGGGCGAGCCCTGACCGGCGGGGGCACCATCCTGCCGATGAGTGAGGTGATCCGCCTGAGCCGCCACGCGCATCATTACTTGGCCATCTTCGATAAGGGCAAGGCCCTGGCGTTGTATCACACCAAGCGGCTGGCTTCCCCGGGGCAACGAATCGTGTTGTACGCCAAGGACCGCGGCTGCACCGCACCGGGCTGCACCGTCTCGGGCTACTACTGCGAGGTGCATCACGTCACCGACTACGCCACCTGCCACACCACCGACATCAACGACCTCACCTTCGCCTGCGGCCCGCATCACCGCATGCTCGACCCCGGCGGCTGGAGGACCCGCAAGAACACGCGCGGCGAGACCGAATGGAAATCCCCACCCCACCTCGAGCGCGGCCAACCCCGCACCAACACCTACCACCACCCCGAAAAACTCCTCCACCACGAACACGACGACGACGAAGCCGACAATCCGGGGGCTGCATAACACTTTTTGCGATCGCCTAGGTCCGATGGCGGCGCCTCATAGTCGCGAGATCGCCTGGCAGCAGGCCTAGTTGGGGCTGTTCTCCCGCGCGGCGGCCTTTTCGAGGTCGGTGAGCGCCGGCTCGATGCGATCGGCCATGTCGTCGATGTCGTTGGCCACCTCGGGCGTCGTCACGAAGCCGAAGTCGAGGTAATCCGTGTAGGAGAAGCAGGTGATGTTCAGCGCGACGTCCATCACCGGCGGCCCCAGCGGCACCAGCGAATCGAGCTTGGCGCCGGCCATGTACAGCGGGAACGACGGGCCGGGAACATTCGAGACAACCAGGTTGATAGGGGCCAGGTTTCGCGACAGACCGCTGGCGGTGTAGGCCCGCGCGGCCAGCCCCAACAACCCCGGCGGCGTCGTCTCGGTCAGCCCCATGATCTGGTGCGCCGACAACGCCTTGGCCATCAGCTTGGCGTTCTGGGTGCTTTCGTGGATGGACCGCAGCCGCTCCCCGGGGTCTTCGATGTGGGTGGCCAACGAGACGGTCATCGAGCTCACCTTGTTGCCGACGTCATCCTTGTTCTCGTCGGTGCGCGTCGACACGGGGATCTGCGCGATGAGCGGTTTGGCAGGCAGCTCACCGCGTTTGAGTAGGTAGTCGCGGGCGGCGCCGGCCACCAACGCCAGCACCACGTCGTTGAGCTTCACACCATAGGCGTCCTTGATGACCTTGGCGCGGGCCAGTTCGACGCGGCAGCCGGTGATGCGCCGGTGTGGCGAAACCGGCGCGTTGAAGCGGGTTTTGGGCGCTTCGAAGTAGCGCGGCGGCCTGCTGCGCACGCCCAGCGTGGCGATCTGCTGGCGCACGGTCTGCTCCACCAGCCGCGCGACGCGGAACGGCGTCTTGACGCCGACGTTGATGAGCGCGCCCACCGCCCGCCGCTCGATGCCCGGAATATTCAACCCCACCAGCGATCCGACCGTCTCCTGTTGCGGCGGTCGCGGTTCCGGCGTGACGTCCAGCAGGATCTCACCCAGGCCGGCGCCCGAGACGCCGTCGACGATGGCGTGGTGCATCTTGGTCAGCGACGCGATCCGGCCGCCCTCGACACCCTCGATCACCCACATCTCCCACAGCGGCCGGGCTCGGTCCAGCTTGTAGGACATCAACCGCCCCACCAGTTCCTCGAGTTCGCGCCGGCCGCCGGGCGCCGGAACCGCGATGCGCCGGATGTGGAAGTCGGGGTCCAGGTCCTCGTCCTCGACGAACCACGGCCGGTCCAGGCCGAATGGCGCCCCGGTGACGCGCCACCGCAACTGCGGCAATTCCGGCAGCCGCTCGATGATCAGCTCGCGCAGTCGCGCAAAGCTGTACTCGGAGCATTCCTTCGGGTCGCAAATCGCCAGCGCCCCCACGTGCATGTGCCAGCCCGCGGTTTCGGCCGACCAAAACGCCGCATCAACGCTCGAAAGCCGTTTCATTCCCCGACCGTAGCCCCCGCCACCCCTTGCGAACAGCGATTCGCGCGACCAGTTAGGCGTCTTCCAGCAAATCCGGCGTCACCGCCGACTCGGTGTCGGGAATGCCCTCGATCTTCGCCTTGCGGTCGGCCATCGACAGCAACCGCCGAATGCGGCCGGCCACAGCGTCTTTCGTCATCGGCGGGTCGGCGAGCCGGCCGAGCTCCTCCAGCGACGCCTGACGATGCTCGACGCGCAGCTTGCCGGCCGAGGCCAAATGGTCGGGGACGGTGTCGCCGAGGATCTCCAGCGCCCGCTCCACCCGGGCGGCCGCCGCGACCGCCGCGCGCGCCGAGCGGCGCAGGTTGGCGTCGTCGAAGTTGGCGAGCCGGTTGGCCGTGGCCCGCACCTCGCGGCGCATCCGGCGCTCCTCCCACACCAGCCGGGTGTCCTGGGCGCCCATCCGGGTCAGCAACGCGCCGATCGCCTCGCCGTCGCGCACCACCACCCGGTCGGCGCCACGCACCTCGCGGGCCTTCGCGCTGACCCCCAGTCGCCGCGCCGCGCCCACCAACGCCAGCGCCGCCTCCGGGCCGGGGCAGCTGACCTCCAGCGCCGAGGACCGACCCGGCTCGGTCAGCGACCCATGCGCCAGGAAGGCCCCCCGCCACGCGGCCTCGGCGTCGCCGACGCTGCCGCCCACCACCTGGGCCGGCAGCCCGCGCACCGGGCGGCCGCGGTTGTCGAGCAGCCCGGTCTGGCGGGCCAGCGCCTCACCGTCGTTGGCCACCCGCAATACGTACCGGGTGCTTTTGCGAATTCCGCTGGCGGACAACACATGCACGACGGCGGTGTAGCCGTAGAGTTCGAAAATGTCTTTGCGCAGCCGCCGGGCGACATTGCCGAGATCGACCTCGGCCTCGACCACGACGCGACCGCCCACGATGTGCAGCCCGCCGGCGAACCGCAGCAGGGACGTGACCTCCGCCCGGCGCGCGCTGACCGATTTCACGACCAGGCGGCTCAGTTCGTCCTTGACTTCGGTCGTCATCGCCACGAGTCGTCACCCCTTGGTCCGCTGCCGGCGGGCCCATCCCCACCTGGTGGTGGTTTTGCACCGTCGACCCGAATATCCGCGGTGGCCGTGGCCGGAGCCGCTTCCGGACCCTTGCGGGCCGCCCGGACCCCGTCCAGGGCCGCCGCGAGCTTGCCTGGATCATGTAAAGGTGTACCAGGTCGGGACACGTCGGCGAAGTGGACCTCGGCATGCAGCAGGGTGGCGGTGCGGCGCAGTTGCTCGCGTTCCCGCTCACTCGGCACCCGGTCGGCGTCGATGATGATGTCGTGCACGGTGAATCCCGGAGCGTGCTGGGCCAGCACGTGCAGATGACGCTCGACGGAGAACCCGGCGGTCTCCCCCGGCTCGGCCACCAGGTTGAGCACCAGGGCGCGGCGCGCGGACGTCGCCCGCAGCGCCGCCGCCAGCTCGGGCACCAACACGTGCGGGATCACGCTGGTGAACCACGAGCCGGGGCCCAGCACCACCAGGTCGGCGGCCATGATGGCGTCGACGGCCTGCCGGGTGGCCGGGGGGTGGTCCGGCAGCAGCCGCACCCGGCGCACCTTGCCCGGGGTGGTCGCGATCGCCACCTGGCCGCGGATCACCCGGAACATCCGCGGGTCGCCTTCCAGGCCGGACACGTCGGCCTCGATCTGCAGGGCGATCGGGCACATCGGCAGCACCCTGCCCTTGACGCCCAGGATGCGCCCGAGCTCGTCGAGGGCGGCCACCGGGTCGGCCAGCACCTCCGACAGGCCGGCCAGCATCAGGTTGCCGATCGGATGCCCCGCCAAAGCGCCACTGCCGCCGAACCGGTGCTGCAGGATGGTCGCCCACAGACGCCCATGCGGGCTGTCAGAAGCCAAGGCCGCCAACGCCATTCGCAGGTCGCCGGGCGGCACCACCCCGAGTTCGCCGCGCAGCCGGCCCGAGGATCCGCCGTCGTCGGCGACGGTCACCACGGCGGTGACGTAGGGGGTGAGGCGCCGGGCCGCCGACAAGGTCGCGTACAAGCCGTGTCCGCCGCCCAGCGCGACGATGCCCCGGTTGAACGGCTCGCTCATTCGCGACCCAGATCCCGGTGCAGCACGCGCACCGACAGCTGGTGATCGGCGTTCAGCAACTGCATCAATTGCTCGGCGATCGCGACACTGCGATGCTTCCCCCCCGTGCAGCCGATGGCGACCGTCATATAGCGCTTGCCCTCCCTGCGGTAGCCGTCCACGACCAGAGATAGCAGTCGATGGTAGGCGTCGAGAAACTCGGCCGCGCCGGGCTGGCTCAAGACGTAATCCCGCACCGCGGGATCCTGCCCGGTGCGTGGGCGCAATTCGTCGACCCAGTGCGGGTTCGGCAGGAATCGCACGTCCATCACCATGTCGGCGTCCATCGGCAGGCCGTACTTGAAACCGAACGACTCGACCGTGACGCTGGTGGTCGCGCCGGCGTCATTGCCGAACGCCCGCTCGATGGTCTCGCGCAGGCCCCGCACCGACAGCGTCGACGTGTCGATGATCAGGTCGGCGGTGGCGCGCACCGAGGCGAGCATCCGGCGCTCGGCCGCGATGCCCTCGGCCAGCGTCTGATCGCCCTGCAGCGGGTGGCTGCGCCGATTCTGCTCGTAGCGGCGCACCAACATGTCGTCGGATGCTTCCATGAACACCACCCGCGGGGCGATGTTGCGGGTCGCCAGCTCGGTGCGCACCGAATCCAGATCTCCGGTGAAGCCCCGCGACCGCACGTCCATCACCACCGCCAGCTGGGTGATCCGCGACCCCGCGTCCATGCCGAGGTCGACCATGCGGGTGATCAGCTGCGGGGGCAGGTTGTCGGCCACATACCAGCCGAGGTCCTCGAGCACCTTGGCCGCCGTACCCCGCCCGGCCCCGGACAACCCCGTCACGAGAACGACGTCGATACCGGCCGGGGCGTCCACCGAGTGATTCCCCGCCAACTCGCCCGGACCCGTCATTGCGCGGCCCTGGACTCGTCGGGGGCCTGCTCGGGTCGCAGCGCCTCCAGGACGGCGGTGGCGGTGGCGACGCCGATGCCGGGAACCGCGGTGATCTGGTCGACGGTGGCCTCCTTGAGGCGGGCTATCGATCCGAAATGGCTTACCAGTGCCTTACGGCGATGTTCTCCCAATCCTGGCACCGAATCCAGCACCGATGCCGTCATTCGCTTGGATCGCTTGCTGCGATGGTAGGCGATCGCGAACCGGTGCGCCTCGTCGCGCACACGCTGCAGCAGGTAAAGACCCTCGCTGTTGCGCGGCATGATGACGGGGTCGGGTTCCGAGGGCACCCACACCTCTTCGAGCCGCTTGGCCAGCCCGATCACCGCGACGTCGGTGATGCCGAGCCCTTCGAGCACCGCGCTGGCCGCGTTGACCTGCGGCGCGCCGCCGTCGACGACGTACAGGTTCGGCGGGTAGGCGAAGCGGCGGGACTTCCCTTCCGGCGAAAGCATATTCGGGTCGTTCTGCTCGCTGAGGTGGCGCGCGAAGCGGCGCCGGGTCACCTCGGCGATGGAGGCGACATCGTCGGAGCGCCCCTGTCCGGCGGCCTCCCGGATGCTGAAGTGCCGGTAGTCCGATTTGCGTGGCAGACCGTCCTCGAACACCACCAGCGAGCCCACCACGTCGGTGCCCTGCACGTGGCTGATGTCCACACATTCGATGCGCAGCGGCGCCTCGGACAGCCCGAGGGCTTCCTGAATGTTCTGCAGCGCAGCGGATCTGGCGTTGAAGTCACCGGCCCGCTTCAGCTTGTGTTGCTGCAGGGCTTCTTTCGCGTTGCGCTGCACGGTTTCGGCCAGCGCGCGTTTGTCACCGCGCCGCGGCACCCTTAAGACGACCCTGGACCCGCGCAGGCCGGACAACCAGCTCGTCAGCTCGTCGGCGTTGGACGGCAGGCAGGGCACCAGCACCTCCCGAGGCACCGGGTTCACCGATTCGTCTGCGGCGCCGCCCAATTCGGCCTGCTCGCCGTAGAACTGCGTCAAAAACTGCTCGACCAACTGCTCCTCGCCGGAATCGCCCGGGTCGGCGGACTTTTCGACGATCCAGCCGCGCTGACCGCGGACCCGCCCGCCGCGCACGTGGAACACCTGCACCGCGGCCTCGAGGTCGTCGTCGGCGAAGGCCACCACGTCGGCGTCGGTCCCGTCACCGAGCACCACGGCCTGCTTTTCCATCGCCCGCTTCAGCGCGCCGAGGTCGTCACGCAGCCGCGCGGCCCGCTCGAAATCGAGACGCTCGGCCGCGGCGTTCATCTGCTGTTCGAGCTCGCGGGCGAACCGATCGGTCTTGCCCGACAGGAAGTCGCAGAAATCGTCCACGATCTGACGATGCTGTTCGGCACTGACCCTGCCGATGCACGGCGCCGAGCATTTGTCGATGTAGCCCAGCAGGCACGGACGGTCGATCTGCCTGTGCCGCTTGAACACTCCCGCCGAACAGGTGCGCGCCGGGAACACCCGGGTGAGCAGGTCCAGAGTTTCCCGGATGGCCCACGCGTGCGAGTAGGGGCCGAAATACCGGACGCCTTTGCGGCGCGGGCCGCGATAGACCATCAACCGCGGGAATTCCTCATTGAGGGTGACCGCCAGCACCGGATACGACTTGTCGTCGCGGTAGCGGACGTTGAACCGCGGGTCGAATTCCTTGATCCAGTTGTATTCGAGCTGCAGCGCCTCGACTTCGGTGTTGACCACCGTCCACTCGACCTTGGCCGCGGTGGTGACCATCTGCCGCGTTCGCGGGTGCAGACCGGAGATGTCGGCGAAGTAGGACGTGAGCCGGCTGCGCAGGCTCTTGGCCTTGCCGACGTAGATGACCCGGCCGTGCGGATCCCGGAATCGGTAGACGCCCGGCTCGACCGGGATGGACCCGGGCGCGGGGCGGTACGTGGCGGGATCTGGCACAGATCCAGGCTAGTAGCCGGGAACGACGTGCCGAGAAAGGCGGGTGCCGGTCTACTGTGGTGCCCACGAACGTTGGGGAGGCCGGGAAGGGTTGGGAGGAACAGTGGCCGCCGAGTCCTCGCTCGCCTGGTTGCTGCGGCCGGTTTCGGTCGAGGCGTTCCTCGACGAGATCTGGGCGATCAGGCACCACCACATCCAGCGCGGCGAGCCGGGCTACTTCGACGGCCTGCTGCCCGCGGCCGACGAACTCCTCGAGCAGATGCGAGCGGAGCCGTCGGCCGTGCGGCTGGTGAAGGGCGGCCAGGACAGGGATCCGGCGAGCTATCGCCGCGGCGACGGCAGCCTCGACCCGGACCGCGCCCGCGAGGGCCTGGCCGACGGGTACACCATCGTGCTGAACGGCCTCGAGCGGTACCTGCGCACGGTCGCCACGCTGTCGCATTCCCTCGAGGTCGAGCTGAACTTCCCGACGCGGGTCAACGCCTACGTCACGCCGCCCGACGCCACCGGCTTTGCCCCGCACTACGACCCGCACGACGTGCTGGTCCTGCAGATCCGGGGATCCAAGACGTGGCATGTGTCCACCGGCGCCCCCGTGCCGCCACACGAGATCGAAAGCCGCAAGGGCGTCGGGACGGACGGGCCCGCGGCGGCGACCGACGTGTGCCTGCGCGCCGGCGACGTGCTGTATCTGCCACGCGGCCAAGTGCATTCGGCCGAAACGCGCTCGGAGCCATCCGTCCATCTGACGATCGGGCTGCACGCACCCACCGTGCTCACGCTCGTCACGCACGCGCTCTACGCGCTGAGCTTGCGCGACCCCCGGCTGCACACCCGCCTGTCGCCGCGCCACCTGGACGACGCGGGCGCCCGCGCCGGCCTGGGAGACCTGGTGCACGACACCCTGCGCACCGTCGAGGGCCCCGACATCGTCGCCGACGGCCTCGGCGCATTGGAGGACGTCCTGGTCCGGCGCGGCCGATGCCCACCGGTCGGGCGGGTGAGCGACACGGCCGGAATCGACGCCCGGACGCTGGTGCGCAAGCACCAGCCGCTCTACGCGCGGGTGACCCGCGCCGGCGATCGCGTTGTCCTGCACTTCGCTCAGCTGTCCGTGGCCGCCGGCCTCGACCACGAGGCCGCGATGCGGTTCCTCGCGTCCAGCACCGAGCCATTCCGGGTCGGCGAACTGCCCGGCCTGAGCGCCCCGCAGCAGACGGGGTTGGTTCAGACGCTCCTGTTGAACGGGTTCCTGGCCCGGCTGTCCACTGACTGACAAATACCTTCGCATTTCCGGTGAAAGTCGGGGATCGTATCCGTATTTGCGGACACTCTGGCGATAAGCTTCATGACATGCGGACCGCTGTCCGCACCGCGGCCGCCCTCGTCACTGCCACGCGACATCGGCGCCGCAGCCTTCGAACGAATCGCAGTGTCGCAACGACGAGGGTGGCCAACGATGACGATGCCGATCTGGGCGGCCTTTCCACCGGAAGTGAATTCGGCGGCGCTCACCACCGGCCCGGGGCCCGCCTCGTTGTTGAACTCGGAGACGGTGTGGCTGAACTTGAGCGCCGAATACGACTCGGCGGCTACCGAACTCAGCGAGTTGTTGGCCGAGGTGCAGGCCGGGACGTGGCAGGGCCCCACCGCGGAGAAGTTCGTGGCCGCGCACGTGCCGTACCTGGCCTGGCTTTTGCAGAACAGCGCCAACGCCACGGCGGCGGCCCTCGAGCACGACACCGTGATCGCGGCGTACAACGCCGCGGTGGCGGCCATGCCGACACTGGCGGAGATCGCAGCCAACAAAGCCCTGAACGCCTCCCTGATAGCGACGAATTTCCTTGGTGTCAACACGATTCCGATCGCGCAAAACGAGTTCGAGTATTTGCAGATGTGGCTGCGGGCAGCCACCGCGATGGCGATGTATGAAGCGGTGTCCCAGACCGCGATGACGTGGGTCCCGCCCACCGCGCCACCCCCGCCGATCCAGCTGACCAACCCCCCGAACCAAGATGCGGGCGGGGGGGCAAATCAGCTGAGCTGGTGGGTAGATCGCGTGCAGATGGTCGCCCAAGAACTCACCACGGACCTGAACCAGCCTGGGTCCAACCCGTCCACGGCCATCCACAGCCTGCTGACTGACCCGCTACTCCTCAAGGTTCCGCACTGGGCGGGCGAGTCGCTTTACACCTTCATTCCCCAAGTGCCGCAGTTGACTCAGCTCTCGGTCGGGCTGATCGTCCCCTTCCTCCCCGTCGCCGGGGCGGCCGGCCTGGCGGGGCTGGCCGGGCTGGCCGGCGTCGCGCCGCCCGCGCCCACCCTGCCCGGTGCGGCGGCCGCGCCGGCGCCGTCCCACACGGGCGCGCCCGTCGCGATGGCGCCCGGCCTGAGCGCCCCGGCCCCGGCCGCAACACCGGCCGCGGCGCCCGCGCCCGCACCGGCGACGGCCCCGGCGTCCGCCGCGGCGCCCGCGGCGCCACCCGCGACCGCCGTCGCCGGCTTCGATTACCCCTACGTCGTCGGCCCGCCGGGCATCGGCGCCGGTGCGAACCTCGCGGCCGGCGCGCGGTCCCAGCAGAGATCGGCCGAACCCGGCACCGCGGCCGCGGCGACCGCCCCGGCCCGGCGGGAACAGGCCCGCCGCCGGCGCCGCCAGCGGCCCGGCCTGATCGACCCCGGCCGCCGCCACGAATACCTCGACGCCGACCCGGAGCTCGATGCCGCCGGCAAAACCACGGCGACGGCCTCGGACCGGGGGGCGGGGCCCCTGGGGTTCGCCGGCACCGCCCGCGGGCCCGATGCGGCCCCAGTGGGGTTGACCACAATCGGCGCCGATTCCTTGGACGACGGACCCCGGATGCCGCTGCTACCGAGCAGCTGGGGCCCCGAAAGCGAGGGGGCGGAACCGGGGCAGACGGACGTCCCCTGAGCGGCCCGTACGCGTTGCCGGCGGTTTGGGCGGCGCCGGTTCTGGCTACCAAGCCTCTAACTCAACGTTAGAGTGGGGGCACAGCAATGGAGGGAGTCCGTAAATGATGAAGCGCTCGTGGGCCAAACTGGCCGTCACCGTCGGCGGCCTGGCTTTGGCGTCGACCGCTGGGGCCGGGGTCGCATCGGCCAGCCCCGATTACGGTCCGATGATCAACACGACCTGTAGCTACGACCAGGCGATGCGGGCCGTACACGCGGAGAACCCGATGGCCGCCCAGTACCTCGACCAGTCGCCGCCGAACCAGCAGTTTTTGCAGCAGTACCTGGCGTCGTCGCCCGATCAGCGCGTGAACCTGCTGCACGCGATCGAGCACAACCAGGGGGCCCAGCAGGCCCTGCCGATTTTCCAGCAGATGATGACGGACTGCACCCGATACTGAGTGCCTCCGATACGGGTCTCCGACTCAAGCGTTAGGTAGTCAGGCGGCGGGCCGCTGCGGGTACGCAGCGGCCCGCCCGCCTATACGGTGATCAGGAGGCTGGCAGGTCCGGCCGATAGCGCGTCAGCAACGCGCGCACCGTGTCCATAGCCTCCACCGCGCGGCCCTTGTCGACGGCCTGGATGGCCATCACCGGGATGTACTCGTCGTCGGGCAAGTCGATGCGCGCCCAGCGGTGGCCCACCGGAAACGAGACATCGACGACATCGGGCCACTCGATCAGCTTGTCTCCCAGCAGGTTTCGCACCGATACGCCCGACGGCCCGACCCGCAGCCGGGGGCGGGCGAACAACAGCACGATGCCGGCGATGACCAGCCCCAGCACCGCGATCGCCACCTGGTCGGAAGTCTGAAAAACCACGCCGGTCGATCTCGCCTTGAGCAACAGCCCCACCACGATGTGCGCGCCGGCGATGAGCACCGCAGCCCCATAGGCGAACAGCGGCGTGCGGTGGGGACGCAACACCGCATCCCAGGTCTCGCGGTCGGGAGGCTCAGTCACGACCGAGCGCGCAACTCACGCAGGGTCAGCGCGGTGGTCAGGGCCGCCAACGTGGCTTGGGCCCCTTTGTCCTCGGCCGATTCCGGAAGGCCGGCGCGGTCCAGTGCCTGCTGCTCGGTGTCGGTGGTCAGCACCCCGTTGGCCACCGGTGTGGAAGTGTCCAGCGACACCCGGGTCAGGCCTTGGGTCACCGCATCGCAGACGTATTCGAAATGCGGTGTCTGCCCACGGATCACGACGCCCAGCGCGACGACGGCGTCGTGGTTGCGGGCAAGCTCCTGGGCCACCACCGGAATCTCGATCGCGCCGATCACCCGGACCACCGTCGGATCGTCGACACCCGATTCCGAGGCCACCTTGCTGGCACCCGCCAGCAGTGCGTCGCAGATCTCGCTGTGCCAGGTACTCGCAACGAGGGCCAGTCGCAGGCCGGACGCATCGAGCGGGGGAACCTCCGGCACCCCCTCGGCGGGGCTCATGGGCGCCGCTCCTGCGCATCACTTCGTTCTGCATCGTCGCCGGGGTGGCTCACAAAGCACCACCGAATTCACCTGGCAGGTGGACGGATTCGTGAAAGTCGTCCAGCCCGGCCAGGTCGTGGCCCATCTTGTCCCGCTTGGTCATCAGGTAACGGATGTTCTCCGCGTTGGCGCGCACGGGAAGCGGCACCCGCTCGATGATGTGCAGACCGTACCCGTCCAGCCCGACGCGCTTGGCCGGGTTGTTGGTCAACAGCCGCATCGAGCGCACGCCGAGGTCTACCAGGATCTGCGCGCCGATCCCGTAATCCCTTGCGTCGGCGGGCAATCCGAGCTTGAGGTTGGCGTCGACGGTGTCCTCGCCGGCGTCCTGCAGCTGATAGGCCTGCAGTTTGTGCATCAGGCCGATGCCGCGGCCCTCGTGGCCGCGCATGTAGAGCACGATGCCGCGTCCCTCGCGGGCGACCATCGCCATGGCGGCGTCCAGCTGCGGCCCGCAGTCGCAGCGGCGGGAACCGAAGACGTCACCGGTCAGGCACTCGGAGTGCACGCGCACCAGCACGTCGTCGCCGTCGGAGTCCGGCCCGGCGATCTCGCCGCGCACCAGCGCGACGTGTTCGACTTCCTCGTAGATGCTGGCGTAGCCGATGGCACGAAACTCGCCGTGCCGAGTCGGGATCCGGGCCTCGGCGATGCGGGCGATGTGCTTCTCGTGCTTGCGCCGCCACTCGATCAGGTCGGCGATGGTGATCATGGCGAGGTCGTGTTCGTCGGCGAACACCCGCAGCTCGTCGGTCTGCGCCATCGAACCTTCGTCCTTCTGGCTGACGATCTCGCAGATGGCGCCCGCGGGCTGCAGGCCGGCCATCCGGGCCAGGTCGACCGCGGCCTCGGTGTGACCGGGCCGGCGCAGCACGCCACCGTCCTTGGCGCGCAACGGAACCACGTGACCGGGGCGGGTGAAATCGTCGGCGACGCTGATGGGATTGGCGAGCAGCCGCATCGTCGTGGCGCGGTCGGATGCCGAAATGCCGGTTCCCACACCATCTTTCGCGTCCACCGTGACGGTGTAGGCGGTGCCGTGCTTGTCCTGGTTCACGGCGTACATCGGCAGCAGCCCCAGGCGGTCGCAGATCGCCCCGTCCAGCGGCACACACAGATATCCCGAGGTATAGCGCACCATGAACGCCACCATCTCCGGCGTCGCCTTCTCGGCGGCGAAGATCAGATCGCCCTCGTTCTCGCGGTCCTCGTCGTCAATGACGATGACGGCCTTGCCGGCCGCAATGTCGGCAACCGCCCTCTCGACGGAGTCCAACCTCGTCATCCCTGCTACCTCGCCGTCCCCGCTTTTCCGAGGGGGAACACTGTCAAAACGGCCCACACGAGAAGCCCACGTGTTGCATTCAGTATGAACCACGCCGGCGGCGCCGTTATTGCGACGGCTTGATCAGCGGGACATCAACCGCTCGACGTATTTCGCGATCACGTCGACTTCGAGGTTCACCTGCGTCCCGATCGGGGCCTGGCCCAGGGTGGTCAGTTCGCGGGTGGTGGGAATCAACGAGACCTCGAACCAGTCGCGCGGGTCACTGCCGAGCCCGGACACCGTCAACGAGATCCCGTCGACGGTGATCGACCCCTTCTCCACGACGTAGCGGGCCACCTCCGCGGGGATCTCGATGCGCACGACCTCCCAGTGCTCGGACGGCGAGCGGGCCACGATCTGCCCCGTCCCGTCGACGTGGCCCTGCACGATGTGCCCGCCCAGCCGGCTGTTGACGGCCGCGGCGCGCTCCAGGTTCACCCGGCTGCCGACCTGCAATGCGCCGAGGTTGGACCGGTCCAGCGTTTCGCCCATCACGTCGGCGGTGAACAGCCCGCCGGGCAGCAGCTCGGCGACGGTCAGGCACACGCCGTTGACGGCGATCGAGTCGCCATGGCCCGCGTCGGCGGTCACGACGGCTCCGCGGATCGTCAGCCGCGCCGCGTCGGAAAGGACGTCGCGACCCGTCACCTCCCCGAGTTCCTCGACAATTCCGGTAAACATCCCCTAAGGCTAATTGGCCCGCCCGTACGCGGATGAGCAGGGCAAACACTACCGCGCGGGCGACACCGGGGCCCCGCGTTCACCAGGGCAGTCACCGGCACCCTCTACGATGCGAAGTATGCAGACCCGCCGCCGTCTATCGGCCGTCCTCGCATCCCTGACCCTCGCCACCGCCTTGATCGCCGGCTGCTCGTCGGGCTCAAAGCAGAGCGGCGCACCACTGCCCGACGGCACGACCTTGGTCAAGCAGTCGGCCGACGCCACCAAGAAAGTGCAGAGCGCGCACATCGCGCTGAGCATCCAGGGCAAGATCCCCGGGCTCCCCATCAAGACGCTCAACGGCGACCTCACCACGGCACCGGCCACCGCCGCGTCGGGCAACGCCACCATCACCTTGGGCGGCTCCGACATCGACGCCAACTTCGTGGTCGTCGACGGGACCCTGTACGCCACGCTGACCCCCAACAAGTGGAGCGATTTCGGCAAGGCGTCCGACATCTACGACGTGTCGGTGCTGCTGAACCCGGACAGCGGGCTGGGCAACGCGCTGGCGAACTTCAGCGACGCCAAGGCCGAGGGCCGCGAGACCATCGACGGGCAGAGCACCATCAAGGTCAGCGGCAACGTCTCGGCCGACGCGGTGAACAAGATCGTGCCGCAGTTCAACGCGACCCAGCGGGTCCCGAGCACGGTGTGGATCCAGGAGTCCGGTGACCACCAGCTGGTGCGCGCCAACCTGGAGAAGAGTTCGGGCAATTCCGCCGAGGTCACCCTGTCGAAGTGGGGCGAGCAGGTTCAGGTCACCAAGCCCCCGGTGAGCTCGTGACCACACAAACCGGGCGCCGCGTCGCGATCAGCGCCGGCAGCCTGGCGGTTCTGCTGGGCGCCCTGGACGCCTATGTCGTCGTGACGATCATGCGCGACATCATGAGCGACGTTCACATCCCCATCAATCAGCTGCAGCGCATCACGTGGATCATCACGATGTACCTGCTGGGCTACATCGCCGCCATGCCGCTGCTGGGCCGGGCGTCCGACCGGTTCGGCCGCAAGCTGGTGCTGCAGGTCAGCCTGGCGCTGTTCATGGTCGGCTCGGTGGTCACCGCGCTGGCCGGTCATTGGGGCGATTTCCACCTGCTGGTCGGCGGCCGCACGATCCAGGGTGTGGCCAGCGGCGCGCTGCTGCCGGTCACCCTCGCCCTGGGCGCCGACCTGTGGGCCCAGCGCAACCGCGCCGGCGTGCTCGGCGGCATCGGCGCCGCCCAGGAACTCGGCAGCGTGCTGGGCCCGCTGTACGGGATCTTCATCGTCTTCCTGTTCCACGACTGGCGCTACGTGTTCTGGATCAACGTCCCGCTGACCCTCATCGCGATGGTGATGATCCAGTTCAGCCTGCCGTCGCACGAACGCACCGAAACGCCCGAGAAGGTCGACCTGGTCGGTGGCGTGCTGCTCGCGGTCGCGCTGGGGCTCGCCGTGATCGGCCTGTACAACCCACAGCCCGACGGCAAGCAGATCCTGCCCAGCTACGGGTTGCCGCTGGTGATCGGCGCGGCCGTGGTCGGGGTGCTGTTCCTGCTGTGGGAGCGGTTCTCCCGGACCCGGCTGATCGAACCGGCCGGCGTGCGCTTCCGGCCGTTCCTGGCCGCGCTGGGCGCCTCGTTGTTCGCGGGCGCGGCGCTGATGGTGACCCTGGTCGACGTCGAGCTGTTCGGCCAGGGAGTGCTGGGGCAGACCCAGACGCAGGCCGCCGGGCTGTTGCTGTGGTTTTTGATCGCGCTGCCGATCGGGGCGGTGCTGGGCGGGTGGATCGCCACCCGCGTCGGCGACCGGGCGGTGACCTTCGTCGGGCTGCTCATCGCGGCGTACGGGTACTGGCTGATCCATTACTGGCGCCAGGACGTGATGAGCCAGAAACACAACATCCTGGGGCTGCTCAACGTCCCGGTGCTGCACGCCGACCTGCTGGTGGCGGGCTTCGGCCTCGGACTGGTGATCGGGCCGCTGACGTCGGCCGCGCTGCGCGTCGTCCCGTCGGCCCAGCACGGCATCGCCTCGGCGGCCGTGGTGGTGGCCCGGATGACGGGCATGCTGATCGGGGTGGCCGCGCTCAGCGCGTGGGGCCTGTACCGGTTCAACCAGATCGTGGCGGGCCTGACGGCCGCGATCCCGCCTGACGCCACCCTGTTGGAGCGGATCGCCGCGCAGGGAACGATGTACCTCAAGGCGTTCGCCATGATGTACGGCGACATCTTCGCGGCCACCGTCGTGATCTGCATCGCGGGCGCGCTGCTGGGTCTACTGATCGGCGGCCGCAATGAACACGCCGAGGAACCGGAAATCCCTGAGCCGCAAGAAGTTTCGCTGAGCGAGCGCTAGGCGCTGCGCGGCACCAGGCTGAGTACCACGTCGGGTCCCACCCGATCGATTCCGTCGAACTGCCAGCGCAACGCCCGCGCGATCGTCGACACACCGACGTCGTCGACCGCGGTGACCGGTCCCCCCAACAGGGTCGGCGCGACGTAGGCGAGGATTCGGTCCACCGCCCCGGCCCGCAGGAAGGCGCCCGCCAGGGTCGGGCCGCCCTCCAACAGCACGTCGGTGCGGTCCGACACGGCCTTGAGCACCTCGGCGGGGTCGTGTGTCCGGATCAGCATGGTTCGCGAATCGTCGTTGAGAACCTTTGCCTCCGAAGGTATTTCGCGCATCCCCACGACGACCCGCAGCGGCTGTCGCGCGGCCAGCGAGCCGTCGGGCAAGCGGGCCGTCAGCGCCGGGTCGTCGGCCAGCACGGTGCCCGTGCCCACCACGATCGCGTCGCATGCCCCGCGGCGGCGGTGCAGGTCCAGCCGTGAGGCCTCGCTGGAAATCCACTGGCTGGAGCCGTCGGCGGCCGCGCTGCGGCCATCGACGCTGCTGGCGTACTTCCACGTCAGATGCGGCAGCCCGGTCCGCTGCTTGTGCAGCCACTCGCGCAGCGGCCCGCGGGCGACCTCGTCGGCCAGCACTCCGGAGCGCACCGCGACGCCCGCCTCCTCGAGCCGCGCCGCGCCCCCGGCGGCCTGCGGGTTCGGGTCGGCGACCGCGTAGACCACGGTGGCGACGTTCGCGTCCAGCAGCGCGTTCACGCACGGCGGGGTCTTGCCGTAGTGGTTGCACGGCTCGAGCGTGACCACGACGGTCCCGCCCGCGGCCAGGTCGCCGGCGCGGCGCAGCGCCAGGATCTCGGCATGATCGCCACCGGCCGGCTCGGTGCCGCCCACGCCGACCACCTCCCCGCCGGCGTCCAGGATGACCGCGCCGACCGGGGGATTCGGATACGTCGTTCCCTTGACGAGAGTGGACTGCTCGATCGCCAAGCGCATCGCGGCGTCAAGGCCGTCGCCCGGGGAAACGGTCATCGACGCCAATGCGGGGACGCGGCGGCGGCCTGACGGCGCAACGCGTCGATCGCCGTCTCCGGGTCGGCGGCGCCGTAGACGGCCGACCCGGCGACGAAGCAGTCGACGCCCGCCTCGGCGGCCTGCTCAATGGTGTCCCCGTTGATCCCGCCGTCGATTTCGACCAGGATCGTCAACTCCCCCGCGTCGATCAGCTTGCGGGCCGTGCGCACCTTGCTCAGGACCTCGGGAATGAAGCTCTGGCCGCCGAAGCCGGGCTCCACCGACATGATGAGCAGGGTGTCGAACTGCGGCAGGATCTCCAGGTACGGCTCGAGCGGCGTGCCCGGCTTCACGCTGATCCCCGCTTTGGCGCCGGCGGCGCGGATGTCGCGCGCGACGGCGATCGGATTCTGGGTGGCCTCGGCGTGGAAGGTGACGTTGTAGGCCCCCGCCTCGGCGTAGGGCGGTGCCCAGCGGTCGGGGTCCTCGATCATCAGATGGCAGTCCATCGGGATGGTGGTGGCCGCCAGCAGGCTCTCCACCACCGGCAGCCCGAGGGTCAGGTTCGGCACGAAGTGGTTGTCCATCACGTCGACGTGCAGCCAGTCGGCGCCGGTCACGGCGGCGGCCTCGTCGGCGAGCCGGGAGAAGTCAGCGGAAAGGATCGACGGTGCGATCAGGGGCCCCTTCGATGATTCCGTGTTGCCAGCCATGAGCGCCAGACTACTGAGCCGCGCGGGCCGGTTCACATCTGGCGGCGCTACCCCGCTTCGCGGCGCAGCGCGGCCGCGGCGGGGTTCTTCGTGTCGCGCCCCCGCTACCCCGCTTCGCGGCGCAGCGCGGCCGCGGCGGGGTTCGTCGTGTCGCGCCCGGCGCTACCCCGCTTCGCGGCGCAGCGCGGCCGCGGCGGGGTTCTTCGTGTCGCGCCCCCGCTACCCCGCTTCGCGGCGCAGCGCGGCCGCGAACATCGCGTCGGTGCCGTGCCGGTGCGGCCACAGCTGAACGTAAGGCCCGTCGCCCAGGTGGTCGACGGGCTCGAACAACGGCCGGGTGTCCAGCGCGCTCACCGGATGGCGGCGCAGCGCGTCGGCGACCACCCCGACGGTTTCGGCCAGGTGCGGCGAACAGGTGGCGTAGAGCACCACACCCCCGGGACGGGTCAGCGCGATCGCGGCGCCCAGCAACTCGCGCTGCAGCTTGGCCAGTGCCGGCACGTCGGACGGTTGACGGCGCCACCGGGCCTCGGGCCGGCGGCGCAAGGCCCCCAGCCCGGTGCAGGGCACGTCGACGAGCACCCGGTCGAACGCCGGCTCGAGGTCGGTGTGCCGGCCGTCGACCCGCAGCACGTCGACCGGCAGGCCGCGGGTGTTCTCGGTCACTAGGTCGGCGCGGCGCGGGGCCGGCTCCACCGCGGTGACGTGGGCCCCGGATCCCGCGCCCAGCGACGCCAGCAGCGCCGTCTTGCCGCCCGGCCCGGCGCACAGGTCGAGCCAGCGGCCGCCGTCGCGCTCGACCGGCGCCAGGGTCAGCGCGCGCGCCACCAGCTGGCTGCCCTCGTCCTGGACCAGCGCCGCACCGTCGCGCACCGGCGCCAGCCGCCCGGGATCGCCGCCCGGCAGGTACACCGCGTACGGCGAATACCGCCCGACGGTGCCGCCCACCGCGTCCGCCAGCTCGACGGCGGTCAGCGTGCCAGCGCGAGCGGCCAGATGCACCTGGGGCCGTTCGTCGTCGCTGGCGAGCACCGCGTCGAGTTCGCCCGCGGCCGCGCCCAGCGCGTCGGCGAAGGCCTGGGCGATCCACCGGGGATGGGCGTGCACGAACGCGGCGTGCCCGATCGGGTCCCGCGCCGGGTCCGGCGCCAGCTCCGCGACCCAGGATTGTTCGTCGCGCCCGGAGATGGTGCGCAGCACCCCGTTGACGAAACCCGCTCGCGCCGAGTCGAATTCGATGCCTGCCTGTTCGACGGTGGTGGACACCGCGGCGTGCGCATCGACCCGGGTGCGCAGCAACTGATACGCGCCCAGGCGCAGCAGGTCGAGCAGGACGGGGTCGATGGCTTGCGGGGCGCGCCCGGCGGCCGCGCCGATGACCGCGTCGAGCAGGCCACGGCTGCGGCACGCGCCGTACGTCAGCTCGGTGGCGAATGCGGCGTCGCGGCCGGTGATTCCGCGCTCGCGCAGCAGCGCGGGCAGCGCCAGGTTCGCGTACGCATCGCGCTCGCTGACCGCCCGTAGCACCTCGAACGCCGCTGCCCGGGCCGGGTCCAGCGGCCGGCGGGCGGGCCGCCGATCCCGCTGCGCAGGCCGGCGCTGCGGCCGGGCCGGCTGGCGGTCCGGCCGGTTGCGCTGGCGCCCGTCACGGCCGGCGCTCATGTCGCCCGCACCGCGGGGTCGAGCCGGGCGCCGCGCGCCCAGTCGACCGCGTTCATGAATTTCTTTCCGGGCGGCTGGATTTGACCCAGGCGAACCGGATCCGAACCGGTGCCGACCCAGACGCCTTTGCGATCGACGTGAATCGCGCCGGGCGGCAACGGTTCTGGCGAACCGGACGCGACGGCGGCGTCGACCGGCCCGAGTTTGACGCGCAGGTCGCCGATCACGGTCCACGCGCCGGGGTTGGGCGTGACGGCGCGAATGCGGCGTTCCACCACGAGCGCCGGCAGATCCCAGCGCACCCGGGCCTGCTCCACGGTGATCTTGGGGGCGACGCTGACCCCCTCGGCCGGCTGCGGCCGCGGCGTCAACGTCGAGTCGGCGATGCCGTCCAACGTGGTCGACAACAGCGCCGCGCCCAAAATGGCCAGTCGCTCAAGCAATTCCCCGGCGGTATCGGTCGGGCGGATCGTCTCGGTCACCACCCCGTAGATCGGGCCCGAGTCCAGGGTCGGCTCGATCTGGAACGTCGAGGCCCCCGTGATGGTGTCCCCCGCCGCGATGGCCGCCTGGACCGGCGCGGCGCCGCGCCAGGCGGGCAGCAGCGAGAAGTGCAGGTTGATCCAGCCCCGCGGGGGCACCGCCAGCAGGTCGTCGCGCAGCAGCGCGCCGTAGGCCACGACCGCGCAGCAGTCCGGCGCCAGCCGCGACAGCTCCGCGACGAATTCCGCCGAGTTGGGCCGCGACGGCCGCAGCACCGGAATGCCCCGGTCGAGCGCCTCACGGGCCACCGGCGACGGCTCCGGCTTGCCGCGTCGCCCGGCGGCGGCGTCGGGCCGGGTCAGCACCGCGATCACGTCGTGGCGTGGCGAGTCGATGAGGCGGCGCAGTGCGGGCAGCGCGGGCTCGGGAGTACCGGCGAAGACAAGGCGCACCGGCCCAGTCTAGAAAGCGCCGGAGGCCGGCCGGACCCACCCGAGGAGACCGGAATTGCGCGCGTATACTATTGCTTATGACTACTATTTCTAGTAGTCATGATCTGAGCGGCGTGAAACCGCGCGTGTCGACATCGACGTCGAAGACAACCTTTCCGTTCCCCCAAGGAGGTCTGATGACCGTCGACTCCACCATCAGCGACGCCCGAGTCGCCGCCACACACCGCACGGTTTGGGCGCTGGGCGACTACGCCCTGATGGCCGAGGAAGTGATGGCCCCGCTGGGCCCCGCCCTCGTCGAGGCCACCGGCATCGGGCCCGGCGTCCGAGTCCTCGACGTCGCCGCCGGCTCGGGCAACATCTCGCTGCCGGCCGCCGCCGCCGGCGCGGCCGTCGTCTCCACCGACCTCACCCCCGAGCTGCTCCTGCGCTCGCGGGACCGGGCCGCGGCGCAGGGCCTGACGATCGACTACCGGGAGGCCAACGCGCACGCGCTGCCGTTCGGCGACGGCGAATTCGACGTCGTCATGTCGGCGATCGGCGTGCAGTTCGCGCCCGACCAGCAACGCGCCGCCGGCGAGCTCGTCCGGGTCTGCCGGCCCGGCGGCACGATCGGCGTGATCAGCTGGACCCCGGAGGGCTTCTTCGGGCGGATGCTGGCCACCATCCGGCCCTATCGCCCGAGCCTGTCGCACCCCGTGCCGCCGGCGGCGCTGTGGGGACGGCCCGGCTACGTCACCGCGCTGCTGGGCGACCGCGTCGGCGAAATCACCACGGCGCGTGGGATGTTGGCGGTGGACCGGTTCGCCAGCGCGGAAGACGTCCACGCCTACTTCAAGCGGCACTACGGCCCGACGATCGAGGCCTACGCGAACATCGGCCACAACCGGGTGCTGGCCGCCGAGCTCGACGCCCAACTCGTCGAGCTCGCGCAGCAATACCTCGCCGACGGCACCATGGGGTGGGAGTACCTGCTGCTCACCGCCACCAAGCGGACCGACTAGGCGGGGTAGACCCGGCGGCTACAGGCCGATATCGGCGTCCAGGTGCACGTCGGGCTCGCCACCGGCCGCGGTGAACGCGGTCAGCGCCCGCACCAGCCCGTGGCGCTCGGGCGGCGGCATCTTCGCGACGATGGCCGCGATCTCGGTGCGCCGGTGCGCGGTGACCTGGTGGACGACGTCGCGTCCGCGCGTGGTCAGCGCGGCGAGCAGCTCACGGCGCGAGGTCGGGTGCGGCAGGCGGTCGATCAGTCCGGCGGCGACCAGCCGGTCCACCATCCGGCCGGTGGCCGACGGCTGCACGCCCAACAGACCCGCCAGGGTGGCCAGATTGACCGGGCCGCGGTTGGACAGGATCACCAGCGTCCGGAACTGCGCGATGGTGATGGTCTCGTCGACCTGCCCGACCGAACGGGCCGAGATCGCCATCAGCAAACGGGAGGCCGTCAGCAAAGCGTCGGTGATGACATCCAACGACTCGTCAACGGTCGCGTTGTCCGCTGTCATATCGCCCCTCCCCGGATTGTTTCCGGCCTCTCGGCGGCTAAGGAATAGAAAGTGTAGCAACCTTCGAATGTCGTAAACAGGAAATATTGCATGCACATACTGTCGCCCAGGGTAACGGTTTGTGACCGCTAGCCGATGTGCAGCGGATCGATCTGGACCCGGGCGGGCTCATGGGTTTGCCGGGCGCTGAGCACACCGACGCCGCGGCGCAGCGCGGCCGCCAGCGCCAGGCCCTGCCGGCGGGGCACGCGCACCAGCATTCTCGTCACCGCCACGCCCGCCGGGGTCCCGGCCGGGCGGCGCACGCCGGCCGGCAGGTCCACCGGCCCGAGCAGGTCGGCTTCCAGTTCGGCGAGCCGGACCTCGCCGAGCAGCGCGGTCACCGCGTCGGGCGTTCCGTCGATGGCCGCCATGTGCACGCTCGGCGGCAGGCCCACCTCGGCGCGGGCGGTCAGTTCCGCTTCCGCGTGCCCCACCGGATCCCAGCGGATCAGCGATTGCACTGTGGGAAGCGATGATTCGGCGATCACCAGCACCACGCCGCCGTCGCCGCGAGCACGCACCAGCGCGGCGGCGCTCATCCAGCGCCACAACGCGTCCTCGGCGGCGCGCAGATCCTGCCGGCCCAGCAGCGCCCACGTGTCCAACAGCAGCGCCGCCCCGTAACCACCGGACGCGCGCGGTTCGGCCCCCGGGGTGGCGACCACCAGGGCCGGTCCGGGCGCGACCTCGGGCACGACGCCATCGCCCGACGAGGTGATCACCGCCGTGCCCGGAAACGCGCGGCCGAGCTCTTCGGCGGTGCGGCGGGCCCCGACGACCACGGCGCGCACCGCGTCCGAACCGCAGCGCGCGCACCGGCGGGTCGGGTCGATCCGCCCGCACCAGCGGCAGAGCAGCGCGGCGCCCCCTTCCTGCAGCGACAGCGGCCCGGTGCAGTGCCGGCACCGGGCGATGGTGCGGCAGCGCGCACACGCCAGCGACGGGACGTATCCGCGCCGCGGCACCTGCACCAGTACCGGAGTCCCGGCCTGCAACGCCGAGCGGGCCGCGCGCAGCGCGATCGAGGGAATGCGCGCCGTGCGGGCCGCCGGGTCGCGCTCGTCGGCGTAGCCGGTGTCGTCGAGCGCGCTCACCCGCGGGGTGCGGGCGCGCACCACGGGCCGCGCCGCGACGATGTCGTGCGCCCATCCGCTGCGCACCAGCGCGTGGGCCTCCGCGGTGCGCGCGTAGCCGCCGATCAGGGCCGCGCACCGGGCCTGGTGCGCGCGCAGCATCGCCACCTCGCGGGCGTGCGGATACGGGGCCCGCGGCTCGGCCAGGCTGTCGTCGGCGTCGGCCCACACCATGACCAGGCCCAGGTCGCTCAGCGGCGCGAACACCGCGCTGCGGGTGCCGATCACCAGCCGCGCGGTGCCCCGCAGCGCCGCCAGCCAGCGGCGATACCGGGCCGCGGGGCCCAGACCCGCCGACAGGGCGACCACGCTGACCTCGTCGATCCGTGTCGTCGCCGCCCGCCACAGGGCGTCCAGGTCGCGCTGGTCGGGAACGATCGCCAGCGCGGACCGGCCGGCCCGCACCGTTTGGGCGGCGGCCTCGGCGAATCGGTCGGTCCACGGCTCGCCCGGCAGCGCCTGCCAGACGGCCCGGGCGGCCCGCGACTCGGCCAGGGCGGCCAGGAATTGAGCGCCCCGCCCGTAGCCGTCCCAGCCCGCGGGGTCGACGGGGTCCGGGATCGCCGGGCCCGGCGGGTCCCGGCTCACGACGGGCTCCCGCTCCACCCTGGCGTGGCGGGCCGGCACGGCCAGCCGCAAGACGTCGGGACGGGTGCCCGCGTAGCGCGCGGCCACCGCGTCGACCAGCCGGCGGATCTCGGGGGTGAGCACCGGTTCGGCCGACACGACGCGGTCCAGCCAGCCCAGCTTGCCCGGGTGGTCGGTGTCGGCGCGGCGCTCCAGCACGAACCCGTCGACCAGCCGGCCATGGAAACGCACCCGGACCCGCACCCCGGGCTGGGCATCGTCGGACTGCTCGGCCGACACCAGATAGTCGAACTCGCGGTCCAGGTGCGGCACGGACAGCATCGGCAGCACGCGGGCGATGGGTTCCACTTCGACCGGCGTGCGCGCGCTGGGGCTCACGGCGCCCTCGGGCCGCGAATCATGGTGCTATCCAATGCCTTTACCGTCCGGCCCGCAGCGTACCGGCGACCACCGACAGATCAGCCTTCGGCGGGCGCCGCGGCGTCCCCGCCGTCCTGGCCGGGAAGCTCGCGGCCGAAGAAGAATCCCGCCGTGATCAGGATCTGGGCCGCCGCGTACGACCACCAGATCGGCACGGCGAGCGCCTCGTTGCCCAGGATGAAGCGGCTGATCGCGATCATCGAATCCGAGGCCGCGAAACACACCGCCCCCACCGCCGTCCAGATCGTCGGCATTTTCGCCAGCAGCGCCGTGCACACCATCGCGGTCAGCACCACGATGTAGACCGTCACCGGCAACGTCAGCTTGTCCGGGCCCAGGTGCGGCCAAAACCACACCAGCAGCGCGATCGACACCAGGCACATCAGGACCACCGCGGCGATCCGGAGCGCCGCGGGCCGCTCGGCTTGCGACGACCACGACAGCGGGGGAACCAGCGGCAGCAGGGCACCGATGAAACACATGTGCGCCAACAGGAATGCCGCCAGGCCGATCTCGAAGGACAGCGTCCACCACGGGATCGCGAGCACCCAGTCGCCCAGGGCCGACAACAGCAGGGCCGGCATCAGCCACCGCCGCTCCCGTACGCATCCGTGCCCGGCGGCGGCGAGCATCAGCAGGATCGCCATCGAGGCCTTGAACGCCGGCTGCAGCACCCAGTGCCCGGTCAGCTCCATTCCGGGCGGCGAGCGCAGCGCCAGCACGGTCAGGTAGATGCCGTAGCCGAGGGCCACCCAGCCGGCCACCACCCAGGCGCCGGCCACCAGACGAGGTGCGTACGGTACGTCCATGCCCAGCTTGGATAACACAGCCGACGAGAAACCCGCGATCGACCCCATCCTGCAGAAGGTACTGGACGCGGTTCCCTTCCGGCTATCCACCGAGGACGGCATCGCCGCGGCGCGCCAGCGGTTCCGCGACCTGCCGCGCAGGCCGCTGCATCCCGAGCTGCGGGTCGAGGACCGCACGATTGCCGGCCCCGCCGGGCCGGTCGCGATCCGGATCTATTGGCCGCCAAGCCATTCCGACGGTCAAACCGGGGCGCCCGTCGTGTTGTTCTTCCATGGCGGCGGCTTCGTGATCGGCGACCTCGACACCCACGACGGCACGGCGCGCCAGCATGCCGTCGGCGCCGACGCGATCGTGGTGTCGGTCGACTACCGGCTCGCGCCCGAGCACCCCTACCCCGGCGCGGTCGAAGACGCGTGGGCGGCAACGCTTTGGGTCGCCGGGCACGCCGCCGACCTGCACGGCGACCCGGGCCGGATGGCCGTCGCCGGGGATTCGGCCGGCGGCACGATCGCCGCCGCGGTCGCGCAGCGGGCACGCGATCACGGCGGACCGGCCCTGAAATTCCAGTTGTTGTGGTACCCGTCGACCATGTGGGACGCCACGCTGCCGTCCTTCGCCGAGAACGCCACCGCGCCGATCCTCGACGTCAGGGCCGTCGCCGAGTTCTCCCGTTGGTACGCGGGCGAAGTCGACCTGTCCGACCCGCCGTCGGACATGGCGCCGGGGCGCGCGAAGGACCTGAGCAACCTGGCGCCGGCCTACATCGGCGTCGCCGGCTATGACCCGCTGCGCGACGACGGCATCCGGTACGGCGAACTGCTGGCGGCTGCCGGGGTCGCCGCCGAGGTGCACAACGCCGAGACGCTGGTGCACGGCTACCTGGGCTACGCCGGTGTGGTGCCCGCGGCCACCGCGGCGCTCGAGCGCGGCCTGGCGGCGCTGCGAACCGCCCTGCGGGGCTGAGCCCGGGGCGTACGGTGAGTTCATGACGGAGCGCACCTTCGCCCGGATGGACGGGGAAACCCCCGATTACCACACGCTGATCATCGGTGCCGGATTCTCCGGCATCGGCGCCGCCATCAACCTCGACAAGGCGGGGCTGCCCGATTACCTGGTGCTCGAGGCCGGCGACGGGGTCGGCGGCACCTGGCACTGGAACACCTATCCCGGTATCGCGGTGGACATTCCGTCGTTCTCCTACCAGTTCTCCTTCGAGCAGAGCCGGCACTGGTCGCGCACCTACGCGCCGGGCCGCGAGCTCAAGGCCTACGCCGAACACTGCGCCGACAAGTACGGCGTCCGCTCGCGGATCCGGTTCAACACCAAGGTGCAGGCGGCCGACTTCGACGACGAGCGCGGGCTGTGGCGGGTGCAGACCGACCCCGGCGGCGAAGTCACGGCGAGGTTTTTGATCAGCGCCTGCGGCGTGCTGACGGTGCCGAACCTGCCCGACATCGACGGCGTGGACTCGTTCGCCGGCGTCACGATGCACACCGCGCGGTGGGATCACGGCCAGGATTTGCGCGGCAAGCGCGTCGCGGTGATCGGCACCGGCGCGTCGGCCGTGCAGGTGATCCCCGAGATCGCGCCAATTGTCTCGTCGCTCACCGTGTTTCAGCGCACCCCGATCTGGTGTTTCCCGAAGCTGGACGTCCCGCTGCCCGCGCCGGCGCGCTGGGCGATGCGCATCCCGGGCGGCAAGGCGCTGCAGCGGCTGCTCAGCCAGGCGTACGTGGAACTGACCTTCCCGATCTCGGCGCACTACTTCACGGTGATCCCGCTGGCCAAGAGGATGGCCACGCTGGGACGCGCCTATCTGCGGCGGCAGGTCCGCGACCCGGTGGTGCGCGAGCAACTCACCCCGCGCTACGCCGTCGGCTGCAAGCGCCCCGGCTTCCACAACGGCTACCTGGCCACGTTCAACCGCGACAACGTGCGCCTGATCACCGAACCGATCGACAAGATCACGCCCGACGCGGTGGCGACCACCGACGGCGAAACCCACGAGATCGACGTGCTCATCTTGGCGACCGGCTTCAAGGTGATGGACCCCGACAGCGTCCCCACGTTCGCGGTCACGGGCAGCGGCGGTCGCTCGTTGAGCCGGTTCTGGGACGAGCACCGCTTGCAGGCCTACGAGGGCGTCACCGTTCCGGGCTTCCCCAACCTGTTCACGGTGTTCGGCCCGTACGGTTACGTCGGCTCTTCGTATTTCGCGCTCATCGAGGCGCAGACCCATCACATCGTGCGGTGCCTCAAGCGGGCGGAGCGCCTGGGCGCGACCCGCGTCGAGGTGAGCGAGGAAGCCAACGACCGCTACTTCGCCGAGATGATGCGCCGGCGGCACCGGCAGATCTTCTGGCAGGACAGTTGCCGGCTGGCCAACAGCTATTACTTCGACAAGAACGGCGACGTGCCGCTGCGGCCGGGCACCACCCCGGAGGTGTACTGGCGCAGCCGGCGATTCGATCTGGACGACTACCGCTTCACCGGCTAGCTAGCGGTTACGCTGCACGGGTGGCGAAGGAATTTGACAGCATCGACGAGTCGCTGCGCGACTTCATCCGCGAACAGGCCGTGTTCTTCGTCGCCACCGCGCCCTCCGAGGGAGGACGAATCAACATGTCCCCCAAGGGATATTGCGACACGTTCGCGGTGCTCGACGAGCGCACCGTGGCCTACCTGGACCTGTTCGGCAGCGGCGTGGAGACCATCGCCCATCTGCGCGACAACGGCCGCATCACTGTCATGTTCTGCTCGTTCACCCGCAACTCGCGGATCCTGCGGCTGTTCGGCACTGGGCGGGTGATCCGGCCCGACGACGCCGAATTCACCGATCTCATCACGCATTTCGGTGACCGGCATGCGGGGATCCGCGCCATCATCGTGGTCGATGTGGAGCGGATCGCCGACGCGTGCGGATTCGCGGTGCCCTACTACGAGCTGGTCGACGAGCGACCGGTCCTCAACGCGTATCACCACAAGGCGCCCGACGAGGCCTACACCCGGCTGATCAACCGCAACCGGCGCAGCATCGACGGGCTGCCCGCGCTCGATTCCGACCACCCGGGTCCACCGCGGTGACCCGTCGAACGTGACACTGTGGTCACGCTCGGCGCCGAACGTGACTGCGACGTCACATTCGAGGCGGCGGGCAACCTAGATGGCGCGCTTGAGGTCGTCGACCTTGTTCAGCTGCTCCCAGGGCAGTTCGACGTCGGTGCGGCCGAAGTGCCCGTAGGCGGCGGTCTGCGCGTAGATCGGGCGCAGCAGGTCCAGGTCGCGGATGATCGCGCCGGGACGCAGGTCGAACACCTCCGGGACGATCTTCTCGATCTTGACCGGGTCGACGGTCGCGGTCCCGAAGGTCTCGATGAACAGCCCGACCGGCGCCGCCTTGCCGATGGCGTAGGCCACCTGCACCTCGACCCGCTCCGCGAGCCCGGCGGCGACGATGTTCTTGGCCACCCAGCGCATCGCGTACGCCGCCGAGCGGTCCACCTTGGACGGGTCCTTGCCGGAGAACGCCCCGCCGCCGTGCCGCGCCCAGCCGCCGTAGGTGTCGACGATGATCTTGCGGCCGGTCAGCCCGGCGTCGCCCATCGGGCCGCCGACGACGAACTTGCCGGTCGGGTTGACCAGCAGCCGCGTCGAGGAGGTGTCCAGCGTGTCGTGCGCCAGGTCGTTGAGCACGGTGTTGAGCACCTTTTCCCGGATGTCGGGGGTCAGGGTGTTCTCCAGGTCGATGTCGGCCGCGTGCTGGGTGGAGATGACCACGGTGTCCAGCCGGACCGGGACGTCGTCCTCGAATTCGATGGTGACCTGCGTCTTGCCGTCGGGGCGCAGGTAGGGCAGCACGCCGTTCTTGCGGACCTCGGTCAGCCGGCGCGACAGGCGGTGGGCCAGCGCGATGGGCAGCGGCATCCGCTCGGGGGTGTCGTTGATCGCGTAGCCGAACATCAGGCCCTGGTCGCCGGCGCCCTGCGCATCCAGCGGGTCGGCGGCACCCTCGACGCGGGTCTCGTGGGCGGTGTCGACGCCCTGGGCGATGTCGGGCGACTGCGCGCCGATGCCGATGTTGACCCCGCAGGACGCCCCGTCGAAGCCCTTGTCCGACGAGTCGTAGCCGATGTCGAGGATGCGCTCGCGGACCGTGTTGGTGATGTCGGCGAAGGCCTCCTTGGCCGTCGTCGTCACCTCGCCGACCACGTGCACCTGCCCGGTGGTCACCAGGGTCTCAACCGCGACGCGTGAGCGGGGGTCCTGCGCCAGCAGGGCGTCGAGGACCGAGTCGCTGATCGCGTCACAGATCTTGTCGGGATGTCCCTCAGTCACCGACTCACTGGTAAACAGGCGACCCTTTTCGCTCATGCCAATCCTTCCAAATAGTTAGTCAACCGAATTATATCGGCCCGCGTCAGCCCGGCCGGCACCCCGTCCCGGTGCCGGGAAGAACTCGACCGCTTTACCCGCTGTCCCCGTGCAGGAACGCGGCGATCGCATCCACGATACGACTGGCCATCAATGTCTTGGAGCCGTGCTGCAGTGCGGACTCGGTGCCGTCGGAGGCCAGCAGCCAGCCGTCGTTGCTGTCCACCTCGAACGCGCGGCCCTCGCCGACGGCGTTGACCACCAGCAGATCGCAGCCCTTGCGCTGCAGCTTGGCCCGGGCGTGAAACAGCACGTCGCCGCTGGCGTCGCCGGTCTCGGCGGCAAAGCCGACGATTGCCCGCATGTTGGGCAACTGCCCGTGGGCGCGGGCCCGCACCGCCCCGGCGAGGACGTCGTCGTTGCGCACCAGCTCGATCGTCGGGGGCGCCGTCTCATTCGAGGCGCTCTTTTTGATCTTGGCGGCGGCAACGTGCGCGGGCCGGAAGTCGGCGACCGCGGCGGCCATCACCAGCACATCGGCCTCCGGGGCGCGCTTGGACACCGCGTCGCCCAGCTGGGCCGCGGAGCTGACGTGGACGACCTCGACACCGGCGGGATCGATCAGCCCGGCGGTGTGCCCGGCGATCAGGGTGACCTCGGCGCCGCGCTGGGCCGCCACCCGCGCCACGGCATAGCCCTGCTTGCCGGAGCTGCGGTTGCCGATGAAGCGCACGGGGTCGACCGGTTCGCGGGTGCCGCCGGCGGTGACCAGCATCTTGCAGCCGGCGAGGTCGTAGGGCAGCGCGTCGTGGCGTTCCAGCAGCAGGTGGGCCAGGGTGGTGATCTCCTCGGCTTCGGGCAGCCGGCCCGACCCGCTGTCCGTCCCGGTGAGGCGCCCGGCGGCGGGCTCGAGCACCACCGCGCCCCGCCGGCGCAACGTCGCCACGTTGTCGACGGTGGCCGGGTGCAACCACATCTCGGTGTGCATGGCCGGCGCGAACAGCACCGGGCACCGGGCGGTGAGCAGCGTGGCGGTCAGCAGGTCGTCGGCGCGACCGTGCACCGCGCGCGCCAGCAGATCCGCCGTGGCCGGGGCCACCACGACCAGGTCGGCCTGCTTGCCGAGCTGGACGTGCGGGACCTCGGGAACGTCGTTGAAGACGCCGGTGTGCACCGGCTGGCCGGAGAGCGCCTCAAAGGTGGCCGCGCCGACGAAACGCAGCGCGGACTCGGTCGGGATGACCCGGACGGAATGGCCGGCCTCGGACAGCTGGCGGACGACGGTGCACGCCTTGTAGGCGGCGATGCCGCCGGAGACACCGACTACGACTCGTTTGGGGATCCGCGTGCGGTCCACAGCGCGCCCGGCCCGGCCCTGTTACTCGCCCTCGGTGTGCTCGAGCAGGTCGCCGTGGATCTCGCGGAGCGCGATCGAGAGCGGCTTCTCCTGCAGCCCCGGCTCGACCAGCGGCCCCACGTACTCGAGGATGCCCTCGCCGAGCTGGTTGTAGTAATCGTTGATCTGACGGGCCCGCTTGGCCGCGTAGATAACCAGGGCGTACTTGCTCGAGACCCGGTCCAGCAGCTCGTCGATGGGCGGGTTGGTGATGCCCAGCGGGGTGTCGTAGGCGCCCGGCGCCCCGGCGGACAGGTCGAACCGATCGGGGACGGCGGCCAGCGCGGCGTCGGACTGCGGAATAGTCACTGAGGTCAATCTCCTCTACGTTCGAAGGCGGGCCAGGGCCCAAAACGGCTGATCGCCGGCGAAAAGTCGGTGCTCAATCTTGATTGGATGTGGTCTGGCTTTCGGTGTGGCCAGCCGGGTCGTGCCGGTCCGGGGCAGTTCCCACCAGCAAGGATACCAATTCGGCGCACGCAGACTCCAATCGACGGTTGACGACCACCCGGTCGAAGTCGTCACGGGCCGCCATTTCGATGCGGGCCGTCTCGAGGCGCCGCCGCATGACCTCCGGGGTCTCGGTGCCGCGGCCGACGAGCCTGGCCTCCAAGTCCTCCCAGCTGGGCGGCGCCAAAAACACCGTCAGGGCCTCGGGCATCGCCCTCTTCACGGCCCTGGCCCCGGCCAGGTCCACCTCGATCAAAACCGGGAATCCGCGGGCCGTGGCGTCGCGAACCGGCTCGGCCAGGGTGCCCGAGCGGTGCAGGCCCGCGTGAATTTCGGCCCACTCCAGCAGGGCGCCCTCGTCGATGAGCTGCTGGAAGCGGGCGGGGCTGACGAAGTGGTAGTCGACGCCGTCGACCTCGCCGGGCCGGGGCGCCCGCGTGGTGGCCGAGACGCTGAAATGCAGGTCCGGGACCCGCTCGCGCAGGCATCGGACCACGGTCGACTTGCCGACCGCGGAGGGACCGGACAGCACGACCACACGCCCCGCACGCGATGGTTCGGGACGTGCCCCGTGCTGGATGTCCGGTCCCCCGCCGCCGTTCATCGGCGCTCCCGGGCGGGTGCGCCCACGGCTCGGGTCGGTTTGCCCGCCTTCTCCTCAGGCCGTTCGGCCTGCATCGTCGGCGGCCGGGTTAGGAGCCGAACTTTTCCAGCAGGGCCTTGCGCTGACGGTCGCCGAGGCCGCGCAGGCGGCGGGTGGGGGCGATCTCCAGCTCAGTCATGATTTCCTGCGCCTTGACCTTGCCCACCTTGGGCAACGCCTCGAGAAGCGCCGAAACCTTCATCTTGCCCAGGACTTCGTCGGTCTCGGCGTCCTTGAGCACCTGGGTGAGGTTGGTGCCGCCACGCTTCAGCCGGTCCTTGAGCTCTGCTCGTGCACGACGTGCGGCAGCCGCCTTCTCCAACGCGGCCGCGCGCTGCTCGTCGGTCAACTGGGGAAGGGCCACGATTCCTCCGTATCTGATCAATCAATTTCAATCGATCTCATTTTGTCTCGCCGGTTCTTCTGCCAGCGGAGACGACCGTACTCAGGCCTCCTGACGAAATCTAACCCGCCCCCCTGCTTAACGGGGCAAACTCCCAGCATGCAACGGCGCGTGTCCCCCCAAAGCGGCCCGCCGCGCGACGTCGACGGCGCCCGCCGCGACGCCGTGCCGAGGGGCCCGGCGCAGCCCGTTTTGGGCCGTCGCCAAGCCATCTACCAGCGGCTTTATCCGAAGGGGCCGTCGTGGGGTGCGACGACGTGGCCGTCCGGAAACGCGCCGGCGCGCACCCGGGCGGGGCGGTGCGAGGGATCACGCATTCGTCGCGGCGTGTCGCGCGTGTCGCGTTCGGCCGGTCAAAGGGCAGGCCAGCGGCGCCGCCCCGCGGCCGCGCGGGCGGCGGGGGGTCCCGCGGGGTCGTGTGTGCCGCCCGGGCCCCACGGCGGCGGGCGTGTCACTTCCGCGGATTCGCGTCGGCGAGGGACGTGTCACCGCAGGAACGGGATCGTGGCCTGAGAGCGTTCCGTACCCGCGGGAAGGCCGCGGCGCCGGCCGCGTATCAGCTAATCCGCGGTCGTGGATCGGATACCATCGGGGCGTGTCCAACCTGCGAATTCGCCAGGCGGCTGAGCTGCTCGGCGTCAGTGATGACACTGTGCGGCGCTGGATCAACCAGGGGGCGTTGGAGGTCAGTCACGACGCGGCCGGCCGCAAAGTGATCGCCAGCGAGGACCTCGCCCGCTTCTCCCGCAGCAACGCGCCCGCGCCGCCGGCCGACCCGCTCAGCATCGGCAGCTCGGCCCGCAACCGCTTCGTCGGGCTGGTCACCGCAGTGGTCAGCGACAAGGTGATGACCCAGGTGGAGATGCAGTGCGGCCCGTTCACCGTCGTCTCGCTGATGAGCACCGAGGCCGCCGAGGAGTTGCAGCTGCGTCCCGGCAGCGTGGCGGTGGCCGTCGTCAAGGCCACCACCGTCATCGTCGAAACAGCCCAGCCCAGCACGGCGCTGGCGTCGGACTAGCGGCGATCGCAAGCGCGGCCGCGGCGATCGCAAGCGCGGCGTAGCCGGGCGCAGCGGGTCGCCGCATAGTCCAAGCCGGGCGCAGCGGGTCGCCGCCATCGGACTAGCTCACACCGCCAGGTAGGCGACAGCGTCCAGCATCCGTTCGGCCGCCCCGCGCAGCTCCGCCACCCCCGGCCCGGCCCGCAGCACCTCGCGCGCGACCGCGGGCAGCAGCTGCCCCGGCTCGGCGCCGCCCAGCCCGGCGAGCGCCTCGGGGCGCCCGCCCTGCACCCCGAGGCCCGGCACCAGCACGGGCCCACCCAGGGCGCTGAGATCGGGCGCCTGCAGCACCGTCGCGCCCACGACGACGCCGACGTATCCGGGCCCGGACGGGGTCGCGGACCGATTCACCACGGCCGCCTGGTCGACGACCAGCTGGGCCACCGTGCGGCCGTCGAAGGCGGCCCGCTGCACGGTCGCGCCCTCCGGGTTGGAGGTCGCGGCGAGCACGAACACCCCCCGGTCGTGCGCGGCGGCGGCTTCCAGCAGCGGCCGCAACGACCCGAACCCCAGGTACGGCGTGGCCGTCACCGCGTCGGCGGCCAGCGGCGAATCCCCCGCCCAGGCGGCGGCATAGGCGGCCATCGTCGTTCCGATGTCGCCGCGCTTGGCGTCGGCCAGCACCAGCACGCCGGCCGACCGCAGGGCCGCGATGGTGCGTTCCAGCACCGCGAATCCGGCCGCGCCGTACGCCTCGAAGAACGCCACCTGCGGCTTGACGACGGCGAAGCCGGAGAACGCCTCGATGCAGATGTCGCAGAACGCGGCCAGCCCGTCGGCGGTGGTGGGCAGCCCCCAGGCCCGCAGCAGCTCGGGGTGCGGGTCGATGCCCACGCACAGCGGTCCGCGTTCGGCCTTCGCGTCGCTCAGCCGGACCCCGAAGCCGGTCACCGGGCCCCGTTTCCGGGCAGGCCGCCCTGGCCGATCTGGCTGTGCAGCTCCTGCAGGCTGCGCACCCCGATGTCGCCGCGGATGCCCGCTTCGATGCCCTGCACCGCGGCCGACGCGCCCTGCACCGTGGTGACGCAGGGGATGTTGACCGACACCGCGGCCGAACGGATTTCGTAGCCGTCGATGCGCGGACCGGAATTGCCGTAGGGGGTGTTGATCACCATGTCGACCTCACCGGCCTTGATCACGTCCACCGCCGACTGCGCGGGCCGCCCCGGCTGCGGGTCCTCGAAGTGCTTGCGCACCTCGTCGCACGGAATCCCGTTGCGGCGCAACATCTCCGCGGTGCCCTCGGTGGCGAGGACGCGGAATCCCAGGTCGGCCAGGCGCTTGACGGGAAACACCAGCGAGCGCTTGTCGCGGTTGGCGACCGACACGAAGATCGTGCCCCGCGCCGGCAGCGACCCGTAGGCGGCGGTCTGGCTCTTGGCGAACGCGCTGCCGAAGTCGCGGTCGATTCCCATCACCTCGCCGGTGGACTTCATCTCCGGGCCGAGCAGCGAATCGATGGCGGCGCCGTCGATGCGGCGGAAGCGGTGGAAGGGCAACACCGCCTCCTTGACGGCGATCGGGGCGTCCAGCGCCGCGTGTGCCCCGTCCCCGGAAGCCGCCAGCAGCCCCTCCTCGCGAAGCTGGGAGATGCTGGCGCCCAACATGACCCGGGCGCACGCCTTGGCGAGCGGGATCGCGGTGGCCTTGGACACGAACGGCACCGTACGGCTGGCCCGCGGGTTGGCCTCGAGGACGTAGAGCACGTCGTCCTTGAGCGCGTATTGCACGTTCAGCAGCCCCACCACACCGATGCCGTGCGCGATGGACTCGGTCGCGCGGCGCACCTTCTCGATGTCGCTGCGGCCCAGCGTGACCGGCGGCAGCGCGCAGGCCGAGTCGCCGGAGTGGATGCCGGCCTCCTCGATGTGCTCCATGATGCCGCCGATGTACACCTCGGTGCCGTCGCAGAGCGCGTCGACGTCGATCTCCACGGCGTCTTCGAGGAAGCGGTCGACCAGCACCGGGTGTTCGGGCGAGAGCTCGGTCGCGCGGGTGATGTAGCCCCGCAGCGTCTCCTCGTCGTAGACGATCTCCATGCCGCGACCGCCCAGCACGTAGGACGGGCGCACCAGCACCGGGTATCCGATGTCTTCGGCGATCCGGCGGGCCTGGTCGAAAGTGGTTGCGGTGCCGTACTTCGGGGCCGGCAGGCCGGCCGCGGTGAGCACGTCGCCGAACGCGCCGCGGTCCTCGGCCAGGTCGATGGCTTCCGGCGGGGTGCCGACGATCGGCACGCCGGCGTCGGCGAGGCGTTGCGCCAGCCCCAGCGGGGTTTGACCGCCGAGTTGCACGATCACCCCGACCACCCCCGGCCCGTCCCCGGCCGATTGTTGCTCGGCGCGAAACACCTCCAGGACGTCCTCGAAGGTGAGCGGTTCGAAGTACAGCCGGTCGGCGGTGTCGTAGTCGGTCGACACGGTCTCGGGGTTGCAGTTGACCATCACGGTCTCGAAACCGGCCTGGCTCAACGTCGTTGCCGCGTGCACGCAACTGTAGTCGAATTCGATGCCCTGCCCGATCCGGTTGGGGCCCGAACCCAGGATCAGCACCTTGGGTTTCTGGGTCTGCGGGGCCACCTCGGTCTCGGCGGCGGGGTCGAGCTCGTAGCTGCTGTAGTGATACGGCGTCTTGGCCTCGAACTCGGCCGCGCAGGTGTCGACGGTCTTGTACACCGGGTGCACGCCGAGGCGCTCGCGTAGCGAGCGCACCCCGTTCTCGCCGGCCAATTCCGGTCGCAGCGCGGCGATCTGGCGGTCCGAAAGCCCGTTGTGCTTGCCGCGCCGCAGCAGGTCGGCGTCGAGGACCGGGGCGGCGATCAGTTCGGCGCGCAGCGTGATCAGCTCGCCGATCTGCGCGACGAACCACGGGTCGACGCCGCTGGCCTCGGCGACGCGTTCCACCGAAGCGCCCAGGCGCAGCGCGAGTTCGATGTCGTAGAGGCGGCCCTCGGTCGGGGTGCGCAGCCGGGTCAGCACCTCCGCCGGCCCCTTTTCGGCCCCTGCCGGATCGTCCGGCTTGGTCCAAAAGCCCGTGCGGCTGGTCTCCAGCGAGCGCATCACCTTGCCCAGCGCCTCGATGAAGTTGCGGCCCAACGACATTGCCTCGCCGACGGATTTCATCGTGGTGGTCAGGGTGGGGTCGGCGCCCGGGAACTTCTCGAAGGCGAACCGCGGGGCCTTGACCACCACGTAGTCCAGGGTGGGCTCGAAGCAGGCCGGGGTCTCCTTGGTGATGTCGTTGACGATCTCGTCGAGGGTGTAGCCGATGGCCAGCTTGGCGGCGATCTTGGCGATCGGGAAGCCGGTGGCCTTGGACGCCAAGGCGCTTGACCGCGACACCCGGGGGTTCATCTCGATGACGATCAGCCGGCCGTCGGCCGGGTTGATCGCGAACTGGATGTTGCAGCCCCCGGTGTCCACGCCCACCTCGCGCAGGATCGCGATGCCCAGGTCCCGCATCCGCTGGTATTCGCGGTCGGTCAGCGTCATGGCCGGCGCGACGGTGACCGAATCACCGGTGTGCACGCCCATCGGGTCGAAGTTCTCGATCGAGCACACCACGACGACGTTGTCGTTGCCGTCGCGCATCAACTCGAGCTCGAATTCTTTCCAGCCGTAGATCGATTCCTCGATGAGCACGTTGGCGCTGGGGCTTTCGGCCAGCCCGGCGCCGGCCATCCGGTCGACCTCCTCGACGGATCGCGCCATCCCCGAACCCAGACCGCCCATGGTGAAGCTGGGCCGCACCACCACCGGCAGGCCCAGCTCCTCGACCGTCTCGCGGACCTCTTCCATGGTGAAACACACTCGGCTGCGGGCGGATTCACCGCCCACCTTGGCGACGATGTCCTTGAACATCTGCCGGTCCTCGCCGCGCTGGATGGCGTCGAAGTCGGCCCCGATGAGCTCGACGCCGTGGCGCTCCAGCGCGCCGTTCTCGTAGAGCGCGACCGCGGTGTTGAGCGCGGTCTGCCCGCCCAGGGTGGCCAGCAGGGCGTCGATCTTGTTGCCGCGCTCGGCCTGCTGGGCGATCACCTTCTCGACGAATGCGGCGGTGATCGGCTCGACGTAGGTGTGGTCGGCGTACTCCGGGTCGGTCATGATGGTCGCCGGGTTGGAGTTGACCAGGCTGACCTCCAGGCCCTCGGCCCGCAGCACCCGGCAGGCCTGGGTGCCCGAGTAGTCGAACTCGCAGGCCTGACCGATGACGATCGGCCCGGAGCCGATCACCAGGACGTGACGCAAATCGGCGCGACGCGGCACTACCGCCCCTTTCCGCGGTTTGGGGCCGCCATCAACTCGATGAATTGGTCGAACAGATAATTCGCGTCGTGCGGCCCGGCGGCGGCCTCGGGATGGTATTGAACCGAAAAGGCCCGTCCGTCGGCGAGTTTGACACCCTCGACCACCCCGTCGTTGGCGCACGTGTGGCTGACGATCGCCTGGCCGAACGGCGTGTCGAAGGACTGTCCGGCCTCCCCCTCGAGTGCGAAGCCGTGATTCTGTGCGGTCACCGCCACCCGCCCGGTGGCGTGGTCGATCACCGGGATGTTGATGCCGCGGTGACCGAACACCATCTTGTAGGTGGACAGGCCCAGCGCGCGGCCCAGGATCTGGTTGCCGAAACAGATGCCGAACAGCGGGATTCCGGCGCCCAGCACCTCGCGGGTCACCGCCACGATGTGGTCGGCGGTGGCCGGGTCGCCCGGGCCGTTGGACAGGAACACGCCGTCCGGATTGATGTCGGCGATCTGCCGGTAGGTCGCCGAGGACGCCAGCACGTGGGTGCGGATGCCGCGGCGGGCGAAGTTGCGCGGCGTGTTGGTCTTGATGCCCAGGTCCAGCGCGGCCACCGTAAACCGGGGCTCCCCTTCGGGTTCCACGATGTAGGTGTCCGGCGTGCTGACCTCGCCGGCCAGGTCGGCGCCCAGCATGGACTGCTGGCCCCGCACCCGCTGCAACAGCTCGTCGGGGTCGGCGAGCGCGTCCCCGGAGAACACGCCCGCCTTCATCGAGCCGCGGGTGCGCAGGTGCCGCACCACCGCCCGGGTGTCGATGCCGGCGATCCCGACGACGTGCTGGCGGATCAGTTCGTCCTCCAGGGTGCCGGTGGCCCGCCAGTTGGACGGGCGCGGCGAGGGATCGCGCACCGCGTAGCCGGCGACCCAGATCTTGTCGCCGCGGCTCTCGGCGTCCTCGTCGTTCCAGCCGGTGTTGCCGATCTGCGGCGCGGTGGCCACCACGATCTGCCGGTGGTAACTGGGATCGGTCAGCGTCTCCTGGTAACCGGACATGCCGGTGGAAAACACGGCCTCGCCCAGTGTTTGGCCGATCTTGCCGAACGGGGTGCCGGTGAAGACGCGGCCGTCTTCGAGTACCAATAGGGCCTTACTGCTCACGCGACCTCATTCTCCTGGCCATCCCGTTCCTCCAGCCACGGGTCGTAGTCATGGCGGTGATCCGCCCGGAAACCGGTGTCGATCTCGACGCCCGACGGCAGCCGCCAGCGGATCGCCAGAATGCCGATCCGGGCCGGCCTGACCGCCATTCCGCGCTCCATGCGGATGGCCGTGATCGAGTCCCGTGGAATCCAAATCGGGTGGGCCCGCAGGCGTTCCACCATGATGCCCCCGGCGTAGCGGGTCAGCACCGCTTTGCTGCGGTAACCGAGATCGCCCGCCGCGATCCGCTCGTTCCAGCCCGGCGCCATCATGGACCCGCAATAGTGGCCGCGGGTGGTGATGCTCGCCGCACCGACCTGGTCCGGGATCTGCGGCAGGTCGCCGATCAGCTCCGCCTGCCGCTGCGCGCGGCGCTGCCAGCTGCGCATCATCAGCTGGATCACCACCGTGATCACCACCACCAGCACGGCCGCGAAGATCAGCGACCCCGCCAGCGTGCCCGAATTCATGCCGGGCACTTCCCGTCTCGGCAGGTGACCTTGCCGCGCAGCAGGGTCGCGGTCACGGTGGCGGGCAGGGTCATCGCTTCGTAGGGCGTGTTGGCCGACCGGCTGGCCAGGTCGGGCCCGGCGACGGTCCAGGAGGCGTCGGGGTCCACCACGGTCAGGTTGGCCGGCTCCCCCACTTCCAGCGGCCGGCCGTGATCGGGCAGGCCCACGATGCGCGCGGGGTTCTCGCTCATCACCCGGGCGAGGCCACGCCAGGTCAGCAGCCCCGGGATGACCATCGTCTGCACGACGATCGACAGCGCCGTCTGCAGTCCCAGCATGCCGGGCCGCGCCGCGGAGAACTCCACGCACTTCTCGTGCTCGGCGTGCGGGGCGTGATCGGTGGCCACGCAGTCGATGACGCCGTCGGCCAGCGCCTGGCGCAGCGCAACCGCGTCGGCCGCCTCGCGCAGCGGCGGGTTGACGCGGTTACGCCCGTCGTAGCTGGACAGCCGGCTGTCGTCGAGCATCAAGTGGTGCGGGGTGACCTCGGCGGTGATCGAAATCCCTTGATCCTTAGCCCATTTCACGATCTCGACGGTGCCGGCGGTGGAGGCGTGGCAGATGTGCACCCGGGCGCCGGCGTCGCGCGCCAGCAGCGCGTCGCGGGCGACGATGGATTCCTCGGCGGCCCGTGGCCATCCGGACAGGCCCAGCCGGGCGGCGGTGGGTCCCTCGTGGGCGACGGCGCCGACGGTCAGCCGCGGCTCCTCGGCGTGCTGGGCGACGAGCACGCCCAGCCCGGTGGCGTACTCGAGGGCGCGGCGCATCACCAGCGGATCGTGCACGCAGATGCCGTCGTCGGAGAACATCCGCACCTGCGCGGCCCCGGCGGCCATCATGCCCATCTCGGTGAGCTCCTTGCCGGCCAGCCCGACGGTGACGGCGCCCACCGGGTGCACGTCCACCAGGCCGACCTCCTGGCCCCGATGCCAGACGTGGTCGGTGACCACCGGGCTGTCGGCGACCGGGTTGGTGTTGGCCATCGCGAACACCGCGGTGTAGCCGCCCAAAGCCGCGGCGGCCGAACCGGTTTCGATGTCTTCGGCATATTCGCGGCCCGGTTCGCGCAGGTGGGTGTGCAGGTCGACGAACCCAGGCAGCAGCACCTGGCCCGTCGCGTCGATGACGTCGGCGGTGTCGGGGATCTTCAGGCCCGGGCCGATCTCGGCGATCTGACCGTCCTCGGCCAGGACGTCGACGCGGTCGCCTTCGCCGTACAGCCGAACCCCGCGCAGCAACACGCTCATGCGGCCCCCTCGCTTCCGGCCGACTCGGCACCCACCAGCACGTGAAACAGCACCGCCATCCGCACGTGCACACCATTGGAAACCTGTTGCAGCACGGCCGATTGCGACGAATCGGCCACCGATGACGCGATCTCCATGCCGCGCAGCATCGGCCCGGGGTGCAGCACCACGGCGTGCCCGGGCAGCATCGCCTGGCGGCGATCGGAAAGCCCGTACAGGGACGAGTATTCGCGCACCGACGGGAAGAAGCCGCCGTTCATCCGCTCGGCCTGCACGCGCAGCATCAGCACCGCGTCGGCGGCGGGTAGCTCGGCGTCGAAGTCGTTCGACACCGTCACCGGCCAGCCGTCGACGCCGACCGGCAGCAGCGTCGGCGGTGCCACCAGCACCACTTCGGCGCCCAGGGTGTGCAGCAGCATGACGTTGGAGCGGGCGACCCGGCTGTGCAGGACGTCGCCGACGATCACGACCCGCCGGCCCTCGATGCCGCCGAGCCGCTGGCGGATGGTGAGCGCGTCCAGCAGCGCCTGCGTCGGGTGCTCATGGGTGCCGTCGCCGGCGTTGATCACCGAGGGGCCGGAATCGCCGCCGGCGCGTGTCCATTCGGCAAGCAGGTGCGCGGCCCCCGACGCCGGGTGCCGGATGATCAGCGCATCGGCCCCGGCGGCCCGCAGCGTCAGCGCGGTGTCGCGCAGCGACTCGCCCTTGCCCACCGACGATCCGGCGGCGCTGACGTTGATCACGTCGGCGCTCATCCACTTGCCGGCCACCTCGAAGGACACCCGGGTGCGGGTCGAGTTCTCGTAGAACATCGTCACGATGGTGCGGCCGCGCAGCGTCGGCAGTTTCTTGATCTCGCGGCCGACCAGCGCCTGGGCGAAGCGGTCGGCGTCGTCGAGGATGGCGGTGGCGTCGTCGAGGCTCAGGTCCCCGGCGGCAAGCAGGTGTCGGGTCATCGCGAGATCACCACCCCGTCGTCACCGTCGCTCTCCCGCAACAACACGTGCACGCTCTCGGTGCGTGAGGTGGGGACGTTCTTGCCCACATAGTCGGCGCGCAGCGGCAGTTCGCGGTGGCCCCGGTCGACCAGCACCGCCAGCTGCACCACCCGGGGGCGGCCGACGTCGCGCAGCGCGTCCAGGGCGGAGCGCACCGAGCGGCCGGAGTAGAGCACGTCGTCGACCAGGATCACCAAGGCGTCGTCGATGCCGCCGGCCGGGATCGAGGTGGCTTCCAGCGGACGGGGTGGTTTTTGCATCAGGTCGTCGCGGTACAGGGTGATGTCCAAAGCACCCCAGGCGACGTTGGCGGGAGAGCCGCCGCTGTATTCGCCGATGTTGCCGGCCAGGCGTTCGGCCAGGATCACGCCGCGAGTGGGGATGCCCAGCAGCACGACCCGCGGAGCGTCGGGGCCGTCGAGGGCCGTCTTTTCGATGATCTGGTGTGCGATACGGGAAATGGTGCGGCCCACGTCGGCCGCCGACATCAATTCCCGGGAATCACTGCCTGAGCGCGTGTCGCCCGCAGCACCCATACGAAACTTGACCTCCTTCTCCGCCTCACCGGACGGATCGTTAAAGGATGTCGACTGCACGGCAGCGTAGCACTTATTTCGGGGGCGGCGGCGCCGGCCGCGTGTGGCGCGCATCGCTCCCCGGTCGCGCTCGTCACACGCGTCCCACGAGTCTCTCCGGGGAGGCACACGATGTGTGCCCACCTCCCAGCGACAAGTTGCCGAGCGGCACCCGCCACGGGCGGCACCGCTACGGGCGGCACCCGCCACGGCCCGCGTCCCGGCCCGTTGTCGCTCGGAGGCGGGCAAAACACCCATCGCTTCGCCCAGTGTCGCGTGGGAGGAGAATCGGACGGTCCGTCGGCGCGCGTTGCGCCGCGTTCGCGCGCGTTGCGCCGCGTCCGTGCGCGGCGGCGCCGGTCGCGCGGCGGCGCCGGCCCGCTAACCTGACCGGGTGAATCGCTCGACCCTTGACGGCAACGCGGCCTCCGTCCGCGAGGTGTGCGACGCCGGCCTGCTCGCCGGCGCGGTGACGGTGGTATGGCAGCGCGGAGAACTGCTGCAGGTCAACGAGATCGGCTACCGCGACGTGGACGCGGGCCTGCCGATGCAGCGGGACACGCTGTTTCGCATCGCGTCGATGACCAAGCCGGTGACGGTCGCGACGATCATGAGCCTGGTCGACGAGGGCAAGCTGACGCTCAAGGATCCGGTCGTGCGCTGGGCGCCGGAGCTGGCCGGCGTGCGGGTGCTCGACGATTCGCATGGCCCGTTGGACCGCACCCACCCGGTGAACCGCGCCATCCTCATCGAGGACCTACTCACCCATACCAGCGGCCTGGCGTACGGATTCTCGGTGTCCGGCCCGATCGCCAAGGCCTACATGCGGCTGCCGTTCAACCAAGGCCCGGACGCGTGGCTGGCCGAACTGGCCAAGCTGCCGCTGGTGCACCAACCCGGCGAGCGGGTCACCTACAGCCACTCCATCGACCTGCTGGGCGTCATCGCTTCCCGCATCGACGGCAAGCCGTTCCATCAGGTTCTCGACGAACGGATCCTGGGGCCGGCGGGCATGACCGACACCGGGTTCTTCGTCACCGCCGAGGCGCGGCGGCGCGCGGCGACCATGTACCGGCTCACCAACGAGCACCAGCTGCAGCACGGGGTGATGGGCCCGCCGCACCTCACGCCGCCGTCGTTCTGCAATGCCGGCGGCGGGTTGTGGTCGAGCGCCGACGATTACCTGCGCTTCGTGCGAATGCTGCTCGGCGGCGGAACGATCGACGGGGCGCGGGTGCTCTCGGAGGAGTCCGTGCGGCTGATGCGCACCGACCGGCTGACCGACGAGCAGAAGCGGCACAACTTCCTGGGCGCGCCGTATTGGGTCGGCCGCGGCTTCGGGCTGAACCTGTCGGTGGTGACCGATCCGGCAAAAAGCACACCGCTGTTCGGACCCGGCGGCGTCGGCACGTTCAGCTGGCCCGGCGCCTACGGGACCTGGTGGCAGGCCGATCCCACCGCGGATCTGGTCCTGATCTACCTCATCCAGAATCTGCCGGACCTGACCGTCGACGCGGCCACGGCTGTCGCGGGCAACACGTCGCTGGCCAAACTCCGCACGGCCCAACCGAGATTCGTCCGCAACACCTACCGCGCGCTCGGCCTCTAAAGGGCGCATCGCCATGCCCGACTACCCACCCGACCGCATCAACGGGCCGCGGCTGACCCTGCGCCTACCCACGCTCGACGACGCCGGACCGCTGTACCAGCGGGTCGCGCGCGATCCGCAGGTCACCAAGTATCTGCTGTGGGCACCGCATCCCGACGTCGCGGCGACGCGGCGGGTGATCACCGAAAAGCTCAACGCGGCCGCCGACGAGAAGACCTGGGTGATCGAACTGCGGCACCGCGGCGAGGTCGTCGGGCTGGCCAGCTGCCGACGCACGGCGGCGCACTCGGTCGAGATCGGCTACTGCCTGGGCCGGCGGTGGTGGGGCAAGGGCCTGATGTCGGAGGTGCTCGGCATGCTGCTAACCGCGCTCGACGCCGATCGCGACGTGTATCGGGTCTGGGCCACCTGCAGCGTCGACAACGAACGCTCGGCGCGTCTGCTCGAGCACGCCGGCTTCTTCCTGGAGGGCCGGCTGGCCCGGCACGCCGTCTACCCCACGATGGGACCCGAGCCGCAGGACAGCCTCCTCTACGCCAAGATCCTGCGCTGACTAGCCGTTCTGCAGCGAGCCGTCGTGCTCGAGCGCCCGGCGGGCGTAGGCCCGCACGTCGGCGTCGCTGTCCTTGAGCGCGATCCCAAGCGCGTCGCGGGCGTCGGGTTCGGCCGCCCAGCGCGTCAGGCTGAGCACCGCCGCCTTGCGCACGTCCAGGTGCGCGTCGCTGAGCGCCTCGGACAGCTGGGGAACCGCGAAATCCGCAGCCGCGCCGGCCAGCGCGCGCGCCGCGCCTTCGCGCACCTGCCAGGCCGGGGCCCGTAGCGCCTGCGTGACGGCGGCGTAATCGTCTTGGCTGCAACCTATCTCACCCAGCGCGGCGAGGCCGGCGGCACGGACCAACGGGTCGGTGTCGGCGACCAGCCCGCGCACCGCCCGGCTAGCTGGGGCTGCCACCGCCGCTAGCGTCGCCAGACCGGCGGCCGCGGCGATCCGGACCTCCCGGTTCTCGTCGCCGGCGGCGTCGACGACGCCCTGCACGTCGTCGACGGACACCAGCGCGCGCACCGCCTCGATGCGGACCCGATGATCGGCATCGGCGAGGGCGCGGCGGTAGTGGGCGCCGTCACCGGCGCGGCGTGCCGCCAGCACGTACAGCGCCGCCGCCCGCACCACGCGGTCGGCCGAATCCAGGTATTCCCGGGCCTTTTCGGGCTCGGGCAGCACCTCGACCAGTTCGCGGATCCCGTCGGCGCCGGTGCGGCGCACGGCCGCGTCGTCGTCGCCCAGCACCGCCAACAGCGCGGGGGCGTACCCGTCGGGGATGTGCTCGGTCAGCGTGGCCACCGCGGTGCGGCGCACGCCGGGATCGAAGTCGGCCAGGTAGCGCGCCAGGTCGGCGACCGTCGGCTCCTCGAGCGCCAGCACTTCGGCGATGCGAGGCGAGGGCGCCTCGAAAGCCGTTGTCGCCGAGGCGATTCGGGACACCGCCGTGGCCGGGGCCTGGCCGCCGATCAGCGGCGGCTCCTCCACCGGGTACACGGTCCGGTCGGTGGGCGGCAGGCCGTCCAGCTCCGGGACCGGCACGAAGTACGGCGCCACCGGCCGCTTGAGGAACACCATCTCCCCGCCGGCGTCTTTGCGAAGGTTGAGGTGGTAGCCCCACTGGGCGTCGTCGCGGCCGGGCAGATCGGCGCGGTCGTGATAGAGGCCCCACCGCGATTCGGTGCGGGTGTGCGAGGATCGGGCGGCCATCTCGGCGCAGTCCCGGATGAACGACACCTCCACCGCGCGCATCAGCTCGTGCGGGTTGCGGGCGCCCATCTCGGCGATCTCCTCGCTCATCCGCTCGAAGGTGCGGATCGCGAGCGACAGTTTGGCCGCCGTCTTGGGCGGGGCGACATAGTCGTTGACGAAGCGGCGCAGCTTGTATTCGACCTGCGGCTGCGGCGGCCCGTCGGGGTGGCGCAGCGGCCGGTAGATCAGCTCGTGCGCCTCGCGCACCTGGTCCTGCGGAAGCCGTTGCGGCGCGGCGACATCGGCCAGGGTGGACGCGGCGTGCGTGCCGGCGAGGTCGCCGAACACGAACGCCCCGATCATGTAGTTGTGCGGGACGCAGGCCATGTCCCCGGCGGCGTACAGGCCGGGCACCGTGGTGCGGGCCTGCTCGTCGACCCACACGCCGGACGCGGAATGCCCACTGCACAAACCGATCTCGGAGATATGCATCTCGATGTCGTGGGTGCGGTAGTCGTGGCCCCGGTTGGCGTGGAATGTGCCCCGGGTGGGCCGTTCGGTGGTGTGCAGGATGTTTTCCAGCGCCGTCAGCGTCTCGTCGGACAGATGCGTCACCTTGAGATAGATGGGCCCGCGCGCGGAGTCGATCTCGCTTTTGACCTCGGCCATCATCTGCCCCGACCAGTAGTCGGAGTCCACGAACCGCTCGCCGTGCGCGTTGACCTGGTATCCGCCAAAGGGATTGGCCACGTACGCGCACGCCGGCCCGTTGTAGTCCTTGATCAGCGGGTTGACCTGGAAGCATTCGATGCCCGACAGCTCGGCGCCCGCGTGGTAGGCCATCGAGTAGCCGTCGCCAGCGTTGGTCGGGTTCTCGTACGTGCCGTACAGGTAGCCCGAGGCGGGCAGCCCGAGCCGGCCGCACGCCCCGGTCGCCAGGATGACCGCCTTGGCGCCGACGGTGACGAACTCGCCGCTGCGCGTGTTCAGCGCCGCGGCGCCCACCGCGCGGCCGCCATCCACCAGCACCCGCACCGGCATCAGCCGGTTCTCGATCCGGATCTTCTCGCGCATCGACCGTTGCCGCAGCACCCGGTACAGCGCCTTTTTCACGTCCTTGCCCTCGGGCATCGGCAGCACGTACGAGCCCGAGCGGTGCACCCGGCGCACGGCGTATTCACCGTGCTCGTTCTTCTCGAACTTCACCCCATAGCGCTCGAGACGCTGCACCATCGCGAACCCGCGGGTGGCGGTCTGATAGATGGTGCGCTGGTTGACGATTCCGTCGTTGGCGCGGGTGATCTCGGCGACGTAGTCCTCGGGTTCGGCCTTGCCGGGGATCACCGCGTTGTTGACGCCGTCCATGCCCATCGCCAGGGCGCCCGAGTGCCGCACGTGGGCCTTCTCCAGCAACAGCACCTGCGCGCCGTTCTCGGCGGCGGACAGTGCCGCCATGGTGCCGGCGGTGCCGCCGCCGATGACCAGGACGTCACAGTCGAGCCGGACCGGTGCCGCCGGGTCGGGAATCTGCATCATGGAACCTCCGCGTGGTTCAGCGCGGCGATGATCTGCGCGCGCAACTCCTGCTGTGGCCGGTCGCTGCGCGGCTCCGGCACCTCGATCGAGGCACGCACCGGCTCACCGGCGCGGCCCAGCACCACGATGCGGTCCCCCAGCGCCAGCGCCTCGTCGACGTCGTGGGTGACGAACACGATCGTGGTCGGGTGGGTGCGCCAGGTGTCGATCAGCAGCCGCTGCATGGCGGCGCGCGTCTGGGTGTCCAGCGCGCCGAACGGCTCGTCCATCATGACCGCCCGGGGCGCCCCGGCCAGGCCCCGCGCGAGCTGGACGCGCTGGCGCATCCCGCCGGACAGGCTCTTGGGCAAATAGTTGCCGAATCCGGTGAGCCCGAGTTCGTCGATCCAGCGTTCGGCGGCGGCGCGCCGGCCGGCCCGGGGTGCGCCGCGCAGGCGCAGCGCCAATTCGATGTTGGACCGCACGGTGCGCCAGGGCAGTAATGCGTTGTCCTGGAACACCATTCCCCGGTCGCCCGAGGTGGTTTCGACGGGGTCGCCGTCGGCCAGCACGCGGCCGCCGTCGGGTAAGAGCAGGCCGGCCAGGGCGCGCAGCACGGTCGACTTGCCGCAGCCCGACGGCCCGGTCAGCACCAGGATCTCGCCCGGCCGCACCACCAGGCTCAGGTCGTCGATCACCGCAGGACCGTTGTAGGACAAGCGAACCCGGTCCAGCTCGAGGCCCATCCCGGTCTTGGTCGCGGTCATCGTGCGCCCTCCTGGGCGCGCGGCAGCCAGCGGGTCACGCGGCGGCCCACCAACTCGACGGCCGCCGACGTCACGAATCCCAGCACGCCGATGGTGATGATGCCGACGAACACCCGGGGATAGGCCAGCACGGTGTAGTCCTGCCAGGTGCGGTAGCCGACGCCCAGGCGCCCGGAGATCATCTCGGCGGAGATCACGCAGATCCAGGCCACGCCCATGCCGACGGACAACCCGCCGAACACACCCGGCAGGATGCCGGGCAGCACCACCTGGGTGAGCACCTGCCAGCGGCCGCCGCCGAGCGTGCGCACCGAGTCCTCCCACAGGGTGGGCAGCGCGCGCACGGCGTGCCGGGTGGAGACCATGATCGGGAAATAGGCCGCCAGGAACGTGATGAACACGATGCCGGCCTCGTCGGTCGGGAACAGCAGGATGGCCACCGGCACCATGGCGATGGCCGGGATGGGCCGGGCCAGCTCCACCAGCGGCCCGAACACGTCGGCGAACAACCGCGAGCGGCCCAGCAGCACACCGGTCGCGACGCCGACGACGGCGGCCAGCCCGAACCCGGTCAGGATGCGGATCAGCGACTGCGCCAGGTCGAGCCAGTACTCGCCGGTGCCGAGCCGGCGGTGCAGCGCGTTGACGATCTCGGTGACGGTGGGCAGCGTGTCGAATCGCAGCAGCAGCCGCACCTTGTCCGCGGTGAGCAATTGCCACACCCCGATCGCGGCGGCCACCGACGCCAGCCGCAGCAGCCGAGATTGCCACCGCGCCGCGATCCGCCGCGGCCGCGCCACCGCGGGCGTCGAGACGACGCCGAGGACTTGATCGGCCACCACTTGGGCAGTCATACCGAACCTCCCAGTGCCTCTTGGTAATCCATGGCGACACCGCGCGGGTGACCGGCGAGGTACCGGTTCGCCCCGGCCGGGGTGCCGAACGGCAGGTAGTTCTGCCCGTCTTTGACCCAGAACGCCTTGTCGGCGAACCAGCGGGTGCCGAGTTCGGCGTCGGGAACGTAGGCGGCGCGGACCTTGGCTCCGTGGCTGACCGCGTCCCGCACGGCCTGCAGCAGCGCGGTCGGGGTCGCGACCGTCTGCGTGGCGTCGGCCCCGTCCAGCCACAGCTCGCTGGCCAGCGCGGGGTCGCCGCGCAGCGCCGACGGGTTGGCGGTGCGCGCCCGCGACGCCGCATAGTCGAGGCCGCGGGCGGTGAACACCGCGCGCAGCGGTTCGTCCACGACGAACTTCGCCACATCGAGATCGGCGAAGTCACCGATCGACTTCAGGTACGGCACATCGCTTTTCAGCGCCTCGACCAGCGACGGCTTCAGCGTGGTGTCGAACGATGTGCCCCCGGGACCGTTGTAGAGGTAGACGACCTCCTGGGGCAGCCCGCTTTCCTTGGCCACGATGCGGGCGGCCTGCAGCGGCTTGTCGTTGATGAAATCGGTGGCGTCCAACTGCGCCTGCAGGAAGGCGCCCAGCACCTCCGGGTGCGCCGACGCGTAGGAGCGGCGCACCACCACACCGTGCAGGGTGGGCAGGTTCAGCTCGGCCCCGTCGTAGAGCAGCTTGGCCTTGCCCTGATAGACCAGCAGCCCCGGCCAGGCGACGAATTGCGAAAGCGCCTGTACCTGACCGGATTCCAGCGCCGATGCCCCGACCTGCGGTTGCTGGTTGAGCACCTCGACGCCGGTGACGCCGGCCCTGCCCAGCGCGCGCACCAGGGTGCCGTGGCCGGCCGACCCGACGCTGGCGGAGACCTTGGTGCCGGCGAGGTCGGCCAGGCCCTTGGCGCGCGAATCCGGGGTCACCACCACCATGTTGAGGGCGCCCTTGGGGTTGTAGCCAGTGATGGAGACGATCTCGGTGCGGGCCAGCGGGTTGGCCTGCGTCTTGGAGCCGTTGATCAGCATCGGATAGTCGCCCATCGAGCCGATGTCGATCTTCTCGGCGAGCATCTGCGCGGTGATCGGGGCGCCGGTGTCGTAATCCTGCCACCGCACCGCGTATTTGGTGCCGGTGCGGGTGGTGATGTCGGCAAGGCGGTGTTCGAGGTAGCCCTGTGCGCGCAGCAGCGTGCCCGCGGTGACGGTGTTGATGGTCTTGGACTGGTATCCCACCACCACGTTGACCACGCCGGATGACTGCGACAGGGATTCCAGCGAGCACCCGGAGAGCAGCGCGGCGATCGCGATCATCACCGACGCCGGCCAGACGGCGTGTCGTTTCATCGAAGAATCCTGGGGATAAACGCTTTTCAGCGAAGGAGATAGGGCATGTTGACGGTGACGGCGCCAGTCGGACAGCGGGCCGCGCAGGGGCCGCAGTACCAGCATTCGTCGACATGCATGAAGGCCTTGCCGGTGTCGGGGTTGATGGCCAGCGCGTCGAGCGGGCAGACCTCCACGCACAGCGTGCAGCCGTCGATGCACAGCGACTCGTCGATCGTCACCGGCACGTCCGCGCGCGTGTTGTTGATCAGCGTCATGGGTTGCTCCTCGTTTCGGCTCGGACAAGATTGCCGCGCATGGTGATTCGGTCCCCGCGCATCCGGATGTACTCGAGGTCGACGGGGGTGCCGTCGGCGAGGCTGGTGAGGCGCTCGAGCATCAGCAGCGCCGCGCCGTCGGGCACCTGCAGCGTGGCCGCCGAGTGCGCGTCGGCGGGGATGGCCTCGAGTGCCAACGCCGCCGAGCCCAGCCGCTGCCCGCTGACCTCCTCGATGAGCGCGAACAGGTCGTCGGTTTCCAGGGGATGGTTCAGGACCTGGGCGCCGATGTCCGGGGCGAGGTAGGTGAGGTCCAGGCTGAGCGGCAGGTCCCCGAGGTAGCGCAGCCGCTCGACGAACACCGCCCGCTCCCCCGGTTTCAGCCGCAACCGGCGGGCCACCGACGGCGGCGCGGTGACCGGCATGGCCGCCCGCACCTCGTTGCGCACCTCGCCGAGATCCTTGAACGTTTCCTTCAGGCCCAGCAGCGCGTCGAGCCCGTGGTCGTACTTGCGCTGCGCGACGTGGGTGCCGACCCTGGGCCCGCGGTCGATCAGCCCCTCGTGCTTGAGGACGGTCAGCGCTTCGCGAACGGTGTTGCGCGAGACCGAGAACTCGGCGGCCAGATCGAGTTCGGCCGGCAGGCCGTCCGGGTAGGCGTCGGCGTGGATCTGCTGGCGCAACACGTCGGCGACCCGGCGGGCGCGGCTGGCCCGCGAGCCTTGAACATCCCCGACGGGTACTGGTTGCGCCACGCCGCCACGCTAACGCAGCTCAGGGGCCCTTTCCGGGCCGCCGGGCAGCGTCGGCGACGGCGCCCAGCCGCATTGCGCCGGGTCCCGTTCGCGCCCGACCAGCGGAAACCTCGGACCGACGCGCCATTGCGCCACCTGCGGCGATCCGCCGGTGTTGCGATCTGGATGAGCAGAACCCGACGCGCGCGTCAGGTGTTGTCGGCGACCGACGGCACCGCCGGCGCGCCGTTGCGCGCTCCGTTCATGCCGGAGGCGACGGAGGCGTCTGCGGGCAGCTCGAACGCCGCGGTCACCGAGCCCACCGCGGCCGCCGCGGCGTTGCGTTGCGCTTCCATGCGCGCCAGCGCCGTCTCGGTGAAGACCGACAGCCCCAAATCGGGGTTGTAGCCGTGGATTTCCTTGACGTCGAGCTGGGCCAGGAAGTAGACGATCTCCTTGGAGACCACCTGGCCGGGCACCAGCACCGGGAAGCCCGGCGGGTAGGGCACCACGAACGTCGTCGACACCAGCGTCTTGCCCTCGGCCAGCCGCCGGCCCGCCATGCCGATCAGCACGTGCTCGCGATCGGCCTCTTCGTATCCGGCGTAGAACGCCGACCGCATGTCACCGAAGTTGCATTCGTCGACGGGCCGGAACGCGACGTCGAACTCGCTGAAGTCGGGCAGGTGCGGCAGGTCCTCGGTGATCTCCTCGACGTGGCGCTGCTGCAGCGCCCGGTCCGCCACGCTCGCCGCCTTTTCGGTGCGGTCGAAATCGATTGCCACCCTCCGCAACACGTCGAGCAGGTAGTGCACGCTCGACCAGGTGACGCCGATCGTGAAGATCAACAACACGCTGTTGATCGACGTCTTGTTGATCTGGATGCCGAACCGCTCCATCAGGATCTTCTCGCGGAAGTCGTAACCGTTCATCCCGGTCGCGCCGACGAACAGGGTTACGCGCGTCGCGTCCAGCACGAACTGGTCGGAGCGCCACGCCTCGTTCCATTCGGCCAGCGCGCCCTGCCTGACCTCGCGGTACGAACTGACCGACGACTCCCGGAATTCCTCGGGCACCAAATCGGATTCGTCGAGGATGCGGAACCACTTGCTGATCAGCCGGTCCTTGCGGACCCGGTGCCGGAAGACCAGCGCCATGTCGTAGACCTGCCGGACGAGTTGGAAACCCTCGATGTCGACCTGGCGGCGGGCCAGGTCCAGCGACGCGAGCAGCTGCTGGTTCGGTGAGGTCGACGTGTGGGTCAAAAACGCCTCCCCGAACGCGTCGCGGGTGAGTGCGTTGAAATCCTGGTCACGGACGTGGATCATCGACGCCTGCCGCAGCGCCGACAGCGATTTGTGCGTGGAGTGCGTCGCGTAGACGCGGACCCGCGCGCTCGCCGGATCGGGCATCAGCTCACGCTCGATCCACTCCGACCGGTCGACCCCGTCCATCGACGCGGCCCATTTCCGGTATTCCTCAACGTATTCCGGCGATGCCAGCATGTGCTCGAGGCGTTCGGCGGCCACCATCGCGGTCCGCTGCCGCGCCCACGGCACCGCCGTCGCGAAGGCGTACCACGCCTCGTCCCACAGAAAGCAGATGTCCGGCTTGATCGCCAGCACCTCCTGCATGACCTGCAGCGGGTTGTAGACGACGCCGTCGAACGTGCAGTTGGTCAGCAGCAGCATCCGCACGCGGTCCAGTTGTCCCGCCGCCTCCAGGTCCAGCAGCGTCTGCTTGATGGTGCGCAGCGACACCGCCCCGTAGATCGCGAACTGCGGCAACGGATAGGCGTCCAGGTAGAGCGGGTAGGCGCCGGCCAGCACCAGCCCGTAGTGGTGCGACTTGTGGCAGTTGCGGTCGATCAGCACGATGTCGCCGGGCCGGGTCAGCGACTGCACGACGATCTTGTTGGCGGTCGACGTCCCGTTGGTGACGAAGTAGGTGTGGTCGGCGTTCCACGTTTTCGCGGCCTTGTCCATCGCCTTCTTGATGTTGCCGTGCGGGTCGAGCAGCGAGTCCAGACCGCCGGAGGTGGTGGAGGTTTCGGCCATGAAGATGTTGCGGCCGTAGAACTCCCCCATGTCCTGCAGAGACCTGGAGTTGAAGATGCTGGCGCCGCGCGCGACGGGCAGCGCGTGGAACTGGCCGACCGGCGCCGCCGCATACGCCCGCAGCGCGTCGAAAAACGGTGTGGCATAACGGTTCCGCAGCCCGGCGAGCACTGTGCTGTGCAGATCGGTGACGTCGTTGAGCCGGTAGAACGTCCGGTCGTAGACGTCGGGCTCGCTGTCGTCGCCCGCCGCGATCGACTCGTCGGTGAGCAGGTACAGGTCGATGTGGGGCCGCAGCTCCCTGATCCATTCGCCGCACTCGACCCAGTCGTTGGCGCGGTCGGGGATGACGCCGTCCGCGTCCTCGTTGGGCCCGAGCAGCGTGTTCATCAGCGGCAGCCGGTCACGCGAGCGCAGCGGCAGGTCGTCGCGGATGATCGCGGCCTGGATCTCCCCGTTCAAAGCGACGGCGGTGATCGCGTCCTCGACGCTGGGGACGACCAGGATCTCGAACTGCACATCGTCGGACGGGCAACGCAGCGCCCGCAGGCATTCGGCCAGGCTGTCCGGCGCCGTGCTGGGGGCGTCGTCGGCGAGCAACACGGTGTAGAAGTGCTGCTGTTTGGCCTGCGCCACCAGCTCCTGGTCATCCAGCGGCGCCGAGGTGTCGAAAAGGCCTGCGCGGTCGCCGTATTCGCTCAGCAGCCGCACGGCCAGGGAGACCTCTTCGGTGAGCCGCACCGTGGACAGGCTCTCCAGGTGCGCGCGGAAGACCGCCAGGTTTTCCGCGCCCGGGTACAGCCAGTAGCGCTCGTAGGCGGCGATGCGGTCCATCAAACGCTTCACCCGGGCCACGTCGTGGGTTTTGTCCAAGCCGGCGAGATCCACCTCGGCGAGGTGGCGGCACGCGTCGTCGAGCAGGTTCCAGGTGTCGACCCGGGCGTAGGACGGGTTGGCCACCGCCGCCAGCGCGGAGACTCGAAGTCGTCGCGGCTGGGTGCTGTATCGGATCATGACCTCACCTGTTCTTCTCGGATCGCCGCCGCTGCAGTCCAACTCGTATTGTCAACCCGCCGCGCCCCGACCGTGGCCGTTTCACCTGAGCTTGATCAGTGATCCGGCTCGTCACCACCTTCGATCATCCGCCGGTTTGCCCGGGCGTCCGCCCACCGCAGCACGGGCAACTCCCGGCTACGGGCCGGCAGGTCGGTGACGTCGCTGAGCGCTCGCACCACGCCCTGCGTCAGGCCCATGATCGCGGCCATCACCGGCAGCAGCGGCTGCAGCGGCCGGGCCGCCGAACGCACCGTGCTGATGCGGCGGGCGACGGCCACCCGTTCGACGCAGTGATACAGCCACGCGCCCACCCCCAGCGCGAAGATCGAGAGCACCGAGGCGACGATGGTCCACCCGTAGGCGGCGCACACCACGGCACCCACCACCACCGCCGCGGCCAGCACGGCCGCAACGACCAGGCGCAGCTCCAACCGGCTCATGGCTGCGGTCCGTGGTCCTCCGCTGTGCCGGGGGCGTCGGAACCCGCCGCGCCCCGAACGGCCTGGGCGGCCGCCCTGATCTGCGGGGTGACCAGCATGACGTGGCCGAGCACCCCGTTGACGAAGCCCGGCGAGTCGTCGGTGGACAGCTCCTTGGCCAGCTGGACGGCCTCGTCGACGGCGACCGGCTCCGGCACGTCGTCGGCGTAGAGGAGCTCCCACACCGCGACCCGCAGGATGGCGCGGTCCACGGCGGGCAGCCGGTCCAGCGTCCAGCCCTGCAGATGCGAGCTGATCAGGTCGTCGACGTGTGCGGCGTGTTCGCCGACGCCCCGCGCCACCGCCGCCGTATACGGCTGCAGGGGCGCGATTTCGGGGTTCGCCTCGGCGAGCCCGGTGCGGACGTCGACCACCTCCGCGGGGCTCAATCCGCGCGCCTCGGCTTCGAACAACAGGTCGACGGCGCGCTTGCGAGCCTGATGTCGCCCTTTAACGGGCCGGCTCACGCGTTGACACGTCCCAGGTAGCTGCCGTCGCGGGTGTCCACCTTCAGCTTGTCCCCGGTGTTGATGAACAGCGGCACCTGAATCTCGGCCCCGGTTTCCACGGTGGCGGGTTTGGTGCCGGCGCTGGACCGGTCGCCCTGCAGGCCGGGCTCGGTGTGGGTGACCTCCATCTCGACCGACACCGGCAGCTCGATGTAGAGCGGCGCCCCGTTGTGGAACGCCACCTGCACCGGCAGACCCTCGAGCAGGAACCGGGCGGCGTCGCCGACCAGCGACTCCGGCAGCGGATGCTGCTCGTAGTCCTGGCTGTCCATGAACACGAAGTCCGAGCCGTCGCGGTACAGGTAGGTGGTGTCGCGCCGGTCCACGGTCGCGGTTTCCACCTTCACCCCGGCGTTGTACGTCTTGTCGACGACCTTGCCTGACAGCACATTCTTCAGCTTGGTGCGCACGAACGCCGGGCCCTTGCCGGGTTTGACGTGCTGGAACTCGACGATCTGCCACAGCTGGCCGTCGATCACCAGCACCAGTCCATTCTTGAAATCGGCAGTGCTTGCCACGGTTCGGTACGTCTCCTCGGGGATGGACAGTCGTCTAGGGAACTGTCTGTGACTTGTCGGCCAGTTTAGAGTGCTCGCCGGCGCGGGCCCGCGGCCCGGGGTCGGGGCGCTGACGGGTGGAACGTGTCAGCGGTGGGCGTGTTGTCCGTCGACCCGGGATGGTTCCTCGTGCGACGCCAACGGCTTGATCATCGTCAACAGCGGGACGCGCAGCGTCACCCCGCTGGCGAACGGCAGCCGCACGGCGAAATAGACGATGTCCATCTCCAGCCGTGTCTCGCGTAGGGGCTGGGCGTACATGTCCCACCGGAAATCCCGCAGGCGCGCCAGCCCCCGTGCCACCCCGTTCACGCCCCCGACCTTACTCGGGCGCGCAACCCCCCCGAGCTAGGAGAGAACGGCCAGCTCCTTGGGGAATTTGGTCAGCAGTTCCGGGGCCTGCGCGCGGCCCTCTTCCGGCACCACCAGGGTGTCCTCGATGCGGACGCCCCCGCGGCCGGGCAGGTAGACGCCGGGTTCCACGGTCACCACGGACTCGCCCAGCAAGGTGCCGGTGGACGTGGCGCCGATGCCCGGCGCCTCGTGGATCTCCAGACCCACGCCATGGCCCAGGCTGTGGCTGAACTGCTCGCCGTAGCCGGCGTCGGCGATCACCTGGCGGGCCGCGGCGTCCACCCCGCGCAGGTCGGCGCCGGCGCGCAGCGCCTCCCGGCCGGCCCGCTGGGAGTCGGCGACCAATTGGTAGATCTCCAGCTGCCAGTCGGCGGCCTTGCCAAGCACGAACGTGCGGGTCATGTCGGAGTGGTAGCCGCCGACCAGCGCGCCGAAGTCGATCTTGACGAAATCACCGGCCGCCAGCGCGGCGTCGGTGGGGCGATGATGCGGGATCGCCGAGTTCGGCCCCGCGGCCACGATGGTCTCGAACGAGATCGCGTCGGCGCCGTGGTCGAGCATCAGGGCCTCGAGCTCCCTGCTGACCTCGCGTTCGGTGCGGCCGGGCCGCAGCCCGCCGCGCGCCACCAGGTCGGTGAGCGCGGCGTCGGCCGCCTCGCAGGCCAGGCGCAGCAGGGCGACCTCACCGGCGTCCTTGACCTCGCGCAACGCCTCGACGGTTCCGGCGGCCTTCACCAGTTCGGTGGGCGCCTTCCGGTCGTTCAGCTCGCCGGTCAGGGCGTCGAATCCGTCGACGGTCACCACGTTGCTTTCGAAACCCAGCTTTCGCGCACCCGCCGCGGCGGCCTGCCCGACCAGGTAGCGCCCCAGCACGCGCTCGATGGCGACCTCCAAGTCCGGCGCCTGCTCGGCGGCCTGGGTGCGGTACCGGCCGTCGGTCGCCAGCAGGGGGCTTCGATCGTCGGCGAACACCAGCAACGCGCCGTTGGACCCGGTGAATCCGGAGAGATAACGGACGTTGACCAGGTCCGTGACCAGCAGCGCATCCAATCCGCTGGTCTGCAGCCGTGCTCTGAGCCTGTCTCGACGCTGTGAATGTGTCACGGGTCTTGACGGTACTCGCTACGCTTTTGGGCCATGAGTAACTGGATGCTGCGCGGATTGGTGTACGCCGCGGCGATGGTCGTCGTTCGATTGTTCCAAGGTGCGCTGATCAACGCGTGGCAGACCCAGGCGGGTTTGTTCAGCGTGGTGCTGCTGCTGCTGTTCGTCATCGGGGTCGCCGTGTGGGGGGTTCTGGACGGCCGGGCCGACGCCATCGCCAACCCCGATCCGGACCGACGCGGCGACCTGGCGATGACCTGGCTGCTGGCCGGCCTGGTCGCGGGCCTGCTCAGTGGCGCCGTCTCCTGGCTGATCGCGCTGGTGTACACCGGCCTGTACACCGGTGGGCTGATCAACGAGGTGACGACGTTCGCGGCGTTCACCGCGCTGTGCGTCTTCCTGCCCGGCATCATCGGCGTGACCATCGGCCGCTGGCGGGTGGACCGCAATCCCCCGCCGCGCCGCCCCGGCACTGACGAGGAACGCGCCGACACCGACGTGTTCTCCGCGGTGCGCGCCGACGACGCGCCCACCGGTGAGATTCCCGCGGCCGGCGCCCAGACCGAAGAGCGGACCTCCGCTGTCGCCACCGCCGAGCGCGAGGGGCCCACGGAGACGATGCCCACGGAGGAATCCCCCACCGAGACGATCGCCAAGACCGAGGACGACCCGAAGACCGAGGTCATCCCGTCGGCCCGCGAGGAGCCGAAAAAGGACTAGCCGGCGGCGGCCAGGTAACGCAGGGCGAGCAGATAGCCCTGCACGCCCAGCCCCACGATCACTCCGGTCGCGACCGGGCTGAGGTAGGAGTGCCGCCGAAACTCTTCGCGCGCATGCACATTCGAGATGTGCACCTCGATCAGCGGCGCGCTCAATTCCGCGCACGCGTCGCGCAGCGCCACCGAGGTGTGGGTGAGCCCGCCGGCGTTGAGGATCACCGGTTCGCTCGCGTCGGCCGCCGCGTGGATCCAGTCCAGTAGCTGCGCCTCGTTGTCGCTTTGTCGCACAACGGCTTTGAGGCCGAGCCCGGCGGCTTCGCGCTCAATCAGCGCCGCCAGCTGCTCGTGCGTGGTGTCGCCGTACACGTCGGGCTCGCGCCGGCCGAGCCGGCCGAGGTTGGGACCGTTGATCACGTTCACCGTGGTGGTCATGATTGCGCCTCCGCGAGTCCGGCGTACGCCGCCGCCAACAGCGACGGGTCGGGCCCGGCCAGCCGGCCGGGCTTCGCCAGCCCGTCGAGGACGACGAACCGCAGCACACCGGCGCGCGACTTCTTGTCCCCCGCCATGTATTCCAGCAACTGAGGCAACGCGTCGGCGTCGTAGCTGACCGGCAGGCCGAGCGCGGACAGAATGGTGCGGTGGCGCTGCGTGGTGGCGTCGTCGAGGCGCCCGGCGAGGCGGGCCAGTTCCGCGGCGAAGACCAGCCCCACCGATACCGCCGCGCCGTGCCGCCACTCGTAGCGCTCCCGGCGTTCGATCGCGTGCCCCAATGTGTGCCCGTAGTTGAGGATCTCGCGCAGCTCGGACTCCTTCTCGTCGGCGGCGACGACCTCCGCCTTGACCGCGATCGCGCGGCGGATCAGCTCCGCGAGCACCTCACCGGAAGGGTCCACGGCGGCTTTCGGGTCGGCCTCGATGAGGTCGAGGATCACCGGATCGGCGATGAAGCCCGCCTTGACGATTTCGGCCATCCCGGCGACGAGTTCGTTGTGCGGCAACGTTTGCAGCGTCGCCAGATCGACGAGGACCGCGCGCGGCTGGTGGAACGACCCGACCAGGTTCTTCCCCGCGTCGGTGTTGATGCCGGTCTTGCCGCCGACGGCCGCGTCGACCATGCCCAGCAGCGTCGTGGGCACGTGCACGATGTCGACGCCGCGCAACCAGGTGGCCGCCGCGAAACCGGCGACGTCGGTGGCCGCGCCGCCCCCGAGGCTGACCAACGCGTCCTTGCGCCCGATCCCGATGCGGCCCAACACTTCCCACAAAAAGCCCACGACCGGCAGATCCTTGCCGTCCTCGGCGTCCGGGATCTCGATGCGGTGGGCGTCAACGCCCTTGTCGGCCAACCGGCTTCGGATCAGCTCGGCGGTCTCGGCCAGGACCGGTTGGTGCACGATGGCCACCTTGTGCCGGTCGCCGAGCAGCTCCTCGAGCTCCGTCAGCAGGCCGGTGCCGATGATCACCGGGTACGGCGGGTCGACGGCCACCTCGATGGTGACCGGGTCACCGGCTGTCATATGGCGCCGCTCCTCCTCATCGCTTCGCTCTGCATCGTCGCCGGCGCTGCCCTCACGTGGCCGCCCCCGCCGGTGCCTGCAACCGCGAGACGATGTAGCGGACCACCGCGCCGGGGTTGCGGCGGTTGGTGTCGACGCGGATGGTCGCCGCCCGGCGATACAGCGGACTGCGTTCGGCCATCAGCGCGCGGTATTTGTCGGCGCGGTCGGGCCCGGCCAGCAGCGGGCGCACCGTGTTGCCGCCGGTGCGCCGGACGCCTTCGGTGGCGCTGATCTCCAGGTAGACGACGGTGTGGCCGGCGAGCGCCTCGCGGACGCCGGGGCTGGTGACGGCGCCGCCGCCCAACGACAGCACGCCGTCGTGGTCGGCCAGCGCGGCGCGGACCACGTCCTCTTCGATGCGCCGGAATTCCCGTTCGCCGTCGGTGGCGAAGATCTCGTCGATGCGCCGCCCGGTCCGCTGCTCGATCGCCGCGTCGGTGTCGAGGAAGCCGACGTCGAGCGCCTTGGCGAGCCGGCGCCCGATGGTGGACTTGCCCGACCCCGGCAACCCGATCAGGACCGCTTTGGGCGCCATCACGCCGTGCCCCGGGCGGCCGGCGATTCCCGCTCGGCGACCGCCCTGCGATAGGCCTCGACGTTGCGGCGGGTTTCGGCCAGCGAATCGCCGCCGAATTTCTGCAGCGCGGCGCGGGCCAGCACCAGCGCAACCATGGCCTCGACCACCACGCCGGCGGCGGGCACCGCGCACACGTCCGAGCGCTGGTGGATCGCGACGGCTTCGTCGCCGGTCGCCATGTCGACGGTGGCCAGCGCGCGCGGGACGGTGGAAATCGGCTTCATCGCCGCGCGCACGCGCAGCGGCTGGCCGTTGGTCATGCCGCCTTCGAGCCCGCCGGCGCGGTTGGTCGAGCGGACCACGCCGTCGGGGCCCGGGTACATCTCGTCGTGGGCACGGCTGCCGCGGCGGCGCGCGGTCTCGAATCCGTCGCCGATCTCGACGCCCTTGATCGCCTGGATGCCCATGACGGCGGCGGCGAGCTGGCTGTCGAGCCGGTTGTCGCCGCTGGTGAACGAGCCCAGCCCGACGGGCAGGCCCAGGGCGACCACCTCGACCACACCGCCGAGGGTGTCGCCGTCCTTCTTGGCCGCTTCGATCTCGGCGATCATCGCCTTTTCGGCCGCCTCGTCGTACGCGCGGACCGGGCTGGCGTCGATCGCGGCCAGGTCCCCCGGGCCCGGCGGCGGGCCCTCGTAGGGCGCCGACGGGCCGATCGCGATCACGTGCGAGAGCACCTCGACGCCCAGCGCCTGGCGCAGGAACGACCGGGCGACGGTCGCCGCGGCGACGCGGGCCGCGGTCTCCCGGGCGCTGGCCCGCTCCAGGACCGGCCGGGCGTCGTCGAAGCCGTACTTGAGCATGCCCGCGTAGTCGGCGTGGCCGGGCCGCGGCCGGGTCAGCGGGGCGTTGCGCGCGCTGTCGGCCAGCTCGCCGGGGTCGACCGGGTCGGGAGCCATCACGGTCTCCCACTTCGGCCATTCGGTATTGCCGATCTCGACGGCGATGGGCCCGCCCAGGGTGACGCCGTGGCGCACCCCGGACAGCACGCTCACCGCGTCCCGCTCGAACGCCATCCGGGCGCCGCGGCCGTAACCGAGCCGGCGGCGGGCCAACTGCTCCGAAATGTCCAGGGAGGTGACCTCCACGCCGGCGACCATGCCTTCGAGCACGGCCACCAGCGCACGGCCATGCGACTCCCCGGCGGTGATCCAACGCAACACGCGTCCCATCTTCCCATGGCGGCTTCCGAAAGCCGATTCGCGCAGCCCGCGGCTGCGGGGAACCGATGCGGGGACTTTCATCCTCCCTGATGCCAGGGGTGACCACGCGATTCGGTCGGCGGCCGGGCCGGGCCGCCGCGGTCGTGTGCCAGCATCTTGTCTGGTGGGTCAATTTCTCTGGTACATACCGAATACCGTCGAGCCCGGCCATCGCGGCGACGACACCGTCGACGGCTGGGGAAGCCTCGACTATTCCGTCGAACTGGCGCAGCGCGCCGAGCAACACGGCTGGGACGGCGCGCTGATCGGCACCGGCTGGGGACGTCCGGACACCTTCACGGTCGCGACCGCAATCGCCGCGCGCACCAACCGCTTCGCGCCGCTGGTGGCGGTCCGTCCCGGGTACTGGCATCCGGCGCATTTCGCCAGCGCGGCGGCCACCCTCGACCGGCTCAACGACGGCCGGCTGCTGGTCAACATCGTCAGCGGCGCCGACGATCCGGCCGCCTACGGCGACGCCGAGGTCGACAAGTCACGCCGCTACGACCGCACGCGGGAATTCATCCGGTTGCTGCGCCGGTTGTGGCGCGAGGACGACGTCACCCACCGCGGCGAGTTCTACACCGTCGAACACTCGAGCCTGCAGCCCCGCCCGCTCGGCGCGGCCGAGGGCCGGCACCCGACGCTGTACTTCGGTGGGGCATCGGCGGCCGCCGAGCAGGTCGCCGCGACCGACGCCGACGTCCAACTGTTCTGGGGGGAGCCCCTGGACGGGATCGCCGAACGCATCGACCGGCTGAAGTCGTTGTCCGCCAAGCTCGGTCGCGAGCACGCGCCGCTGGAGTTCGGCCTGCGGGTCACCACGCTGGTGCGCGACACCTCCGAGCAGGCCTGGCGCGACGCCGAGGCCAAGGTCGCCACCCTGGCCGGAACGCCCACCATGCAGCTGCTGCACGACCCGAAGGGATCCGCGGGCCAGCGGCGGCTGTCCGACCTCGCCGCGCGCGGCGAGGTGCTCGATTCCTGTCTGTATACGACGCCGAGCAAGTACGGCGGCGAAGGCGCCGGGACGACGTGGCTGGTCGGGTCGGCCGCCGAAGTCGCCGCCGCGCTGCGCAAATACGCCGACCTGGGGGTCAGCCATTTCGTGCTGTCGGACACCCCGTACAAGTCGGAGACGGTCCGGCTCGGCGACGAGCTGTTGCCGCTGCTGCGCCCCGCCGTCGTCGGCAACTGAAGGCGTCAGAGCAGCGACAGGCCGATGCCCGCCGCGCTGGCCAAGCACATCGACGGCCCGTGCGGCACCGTGCGGCCGCCCCGAGCGCCGCCGCGAATCCGGGCGACCATCCCGACCAGCACGGTCAGCAGCGGCGCACCGAACGCCGCCAGGAACCACACGCCGGCGCCACAACAACCGGTCAGCGCGCCCACGCCGATGGCCAGCTTGACGTCGCCGGCCCCCATCCCGCCCGGCGCCACCCAGTGGACCAGCAGATAGATCGCGGTCAACGCCGCGGCTCCGGCCAGCGCCGACCACCCGCGCCCGGCCACCCCGGCCACCGCCAGGATCGCCGCGGCGCCGGTCAGGGTCAGCGCGTTGGGCAAGCGCCGTTGGTGGATGTCGTAGCAGCTCAACGCCGCCAACCAGGCCAGCACCAGGCACCCCGCCGCAATCCGCATGCGCGGCAGGCTAATCCGATGCCTCCAGGGCGCAAGCCATGGCCTCGCGGGGCGCCGGCAGCCCGGTGAACTGTTCGACCTGCGCGAAGGCCTGGTGCAACAGCATCTGCACGCCGCTGATCACCCGGCCCCCCGCGGCGCTCACCGCGGCGGCCAGCGGCGTCGGCCACGGGTCGTAGACGGCGTCGAGCAGCACACCGATGCCGGCGAACGTGCCGGCATAGCGGGCGGCCACGTCCGCGGGAATGGTGCTGACCAGCACGTCGGCGGAAGCGACCTCGTCGGCCAGCCCGCCGCCGTCGAGGTCGCAGAACCGCGTCGCGACGCCCATCGCGTGTCCCAGCTCCACCAGCCGGGCCGCCTTGCCGGGATTGCGGGCCACGACGGTGATGCCGCCGACGCCCAGTTGCGCCAGGCCGGCGACGGCCGCCGGCGCGGTGCCGCCCGATCCACAGACCAGCGCCCATCCAGAGGCCGTCGACCCGAGCGCGCCCGCCACCCCGTCGATGTCGGTGTTGTCGGCCCGCCAGCCCGCCGGGGTGCGCACCAGGGTGTTGGCCGACCCCACCCGCTCGGCACGCTCGGTGCGCTCGTCGGCGAACGCCAGGGCGGCGAACTTGCCCGGCATGGTCACCGACACCCCGACCCATTCGGGGCCGAGCCCGCCGACCACCCCGGGCAGCTGGTCGGCGTCGCATTCGATGCGGTCGTAGGTCCAGCCGGTCAGGCCCAGCGCGCGGTAGGCCGCCAGGTGCAGCTGCGGGGATTTCGAGTGGGCGATGGGTTTGCCGAGCACCGCCGCCTTCCGGGGTGCGCCGCTGGCTTGACCGAGCGGCGACCCGCTGCGCCCGGCTTCGCCGCGCTTGCGATCGCCGTCAGCGGGCGGAATCGAGGACACCGTTGTGCTTAGCCAGCTCGATGTTGGCCAGGTGCTGCTGATAATCCTTGGTGAACAGCGTCGTCCCCTGACCGTCGATGGTGACGAAGTACAACCAGTCGCCGGGTTCGGGGTGCTCGGCGGCGTTGAGCGCGTCGACACCGGGCGAACAGATCGCGGTGGCCGGCAGGCCCTGGGACACGTAGGTGTTCCACGGCGTCTTCTGGGCCCGGTCGCCGTCGGTGGTGGCCACCTCCCGGCGGTCCAGCGGGTAGTTGACGGTCGAGTCGAACTCCAGCGTGTGGTGGGCGTGCAGCCGGTTGTAGATGACGCGGGCAACCTTCGCGAAGTCCTGCGACCTGGCCTCCTGCTGCACCAGCGACGCCACCACCAGGATGTCGTAGGGCGACAGGCCCATGGCCTGGGCGGTGTCGACCAGCCCGGACTTCATGTACTCCACCGCCCCGGCGCCGATCAGGTTCGACAGGATGGTCTCGGGCGGCGCGGACGGATCGACGTTGAAGGTCCCCGGCGCGATCAGCCCCTCGATGCGGCGGTGGTCCTTGCCGAGCTCACCGACGGGTTCGGTGGCCCAGGGCGGCACCGCCAACGCCAAGGGAGAACTGTTGGTGGCGGCCGCGCGCAGGTCCTCCACGGAGACGCACCGCTTACTCCCGTCGAAATCCACGCAGGTGGCCCGCGAGATCAGGGTGAAGATGCCGGGGTTGACCACGTTGGTCTTCATGTCGGTGGTGTCGTCGAGCTGCCGGCCCTCCGGGATGACCAGCCGGCCCACCCGGCTGTCGGGGTCGGCTAGCCGCGTGACGGCGTTGGCGGCCGGGATCTCGGTGCGCATCCGGTAGAAACCGGGCTGGATCGAGGAGATCTTGCTGTTGCCGTGCGCGGCGTTGACGAACGCGCGGACGGTCTTGATCACGTGCTCGTTCTGCAGCGTCTCCCCGACCATGGTGGTCGAGTCGCCGTCCTTGATCTGAATCACGATGTCGCGCTTGCCGTTTCCGGTGTAGTCGTCACCGGGACCGAACACGGCGTGCCACAGCTTGCCGCCGGCGAAAACACCCGCCACCACGATGACCGCCACCAGCGCCAGCGCGGTGCGCAGGGCGGTGCGCCGGCGCCGGCGGCCCCGCTCCGCCCGATTGCGGGCGGTGCGGCTCGACCTGCGCCGGGGCGGACCCACGGCCTCGGGTTCGGCGCGTTCACGCCGTGCGCTGTCAACCATCGGCACGCTCCCCGGGCCCGGTCAGGGTCGCGCGGCGCTGATCCAGCCAACTCTGCAGGATGGCCACCGCCGCCGCCTGGTCGATCACCGCACGCTGCTCTTTGGCCCGCACCCCGGCCGCGCGCAGCGATCGCTGCGCGCTCACCGTGGTCAGTCGCTCGTCGGCCAGCCGCACCGGCGTGGGTGCGACGCGGTCGGCCAGCGCGTCCGCCAGCTCGATCGCGTCGATCGCCGAGGGACCGGTGCGGTCGGCCAGCGTGCGCGGCAGCCCGACGACCACCTCGACGGCCTCGAGTTCGGCGGCCAGCGCCGCCAGGCGGCGCAGGTGTTTGCCGGAGCGGTCGCGGCGCACGGTTTCCACCGGGGTGGCCAGGATGGCGTCGGGGTCGCTGCAGGCCACGCCGATGCGGACGCTGCCCACGTCGACGCCGAGCCGCCGGCCCCGCCCGGGGTCCTGGTCAGGATCGCCGGGCCGGTCGGGCGCGCGGTGCTGTGCGGAAACCACTCAACCGACCCGCGCTATCGCGGTGATCTCCGAGCGGATTGCGGCGAGGGCGGCGTCGATGCCGGTCGGGTCCTTGCCGGAGCCCTGCGCCAGGTCGGCCTTTCCGCCGCCGCGGCCGTCGACCGCCGCGGCCAGCTTCTTGACCAGGTCGTTGGCGCGAAGCCCGAGGTCCTGGGCGGCCGGATTGGCCGCGACCGCATACGGCACGCTTCCGCCCTCGCCGTCGGCGATCAGCGCGACCACCGCGGGATCGCCGCCCAGCTTGCCGCGGATGTCACCGACCAGGGAGCGCAGATCGCCCGCCGTCATCCCGCCGGTCATCCGTTGCGCCACCACCCGGACGTTACCGATGCGCTCCGCGCCGGCCGCGGCGTCGGTGGCGGCGGCCTTCGCGCCGGCCAACCGGGCGCGTTCGAGCTCCTTCTCCGCCGCCTTGAGCCGCTCCACCAGGTTGGCCACCCGGGCGGGCACCTCGTCGGACGGCACCTTGAGCGACGACGCCAGCCCGGCCATCAGCGCGCGTTCCTTGGCCAGGTGCCGGAAGGACTCCAGCCCGACGTAGGCCTCGACCCGGCGCACCCCGGAGCCGACCGAGGATTCGCCCAGGATCGTGACCGGCCCGATCTGCGCGGAGTTGTGCACGTGGGTCCCGCCGCACAGCTCCAGCGAGAAGGGCCCGCCGATCTCCACCACCCGCACCTCGTCGGGATAGCGTTCGCCGAACATCGCGATCGCCCCCATGGCCTTGGCCTTTTCGAGTTGCTCGGTGAACGTGTGCACCTCGAAGTCGGCCTGCACGGCCTGGTTGGTCACCTCTTCGATCTGGGTGCGCTGTTCGTCGGACAGGGCGCCCTGCCAGTTGAAGTCGAAGCGCAGGTAGCCCGGCCGGTTCAGCGATCCGGCCTGAACGGCGTTGGGGCCCAACACTTGTCGCAGCGCCGCGTGCACCATGTGGGTTCCCGAGTGGCCCTGGGTGGCGCCCCGCCGCCATTGCGGGTCGACGGCCGCGATGACGGTGTCGCCCTCCACGAATTCCCCGGACTCGACGTTGACCCGGTGCACCCACAGGGTTTTGGCGATCTTCTGCACGTCGGTGACCGCGGCGCGGGCGCTCCCGCTGGCGCCCGTCCCGCTGATGGTGCCCTCGTCGGCGATCTGGCCGCCGGCCTCGGCGTAGAGCGGGGTGCGGTCCAGCACGAGTTCGACGCGGTCGACCCCCTCGGTGCCGTGCGTGACCACCGGCACCCGCTTGCCGTCGACGAAGATTCCCAAAAGCTTTGCCTCGGACGTCAATTCGTCGAAGCCGGTGAATTCGGTGGGGCCGGCGTCGACCAGTTCGCGGTACGCGCTCAGGTCCGCGTGCGCGTGCTTGCGGGCGGCGGCGTCGGCCTTGGCGCGGCGGCGCTGTTCGGCCATCAGCTCCCGGAACCCGACCTCGTCCACCTGCAGGCCGGCCTCGGACGCCATCTCCAGCGTGAGCTCGATCGGGAACCCGTAGGTGTCGTGCAGGGTGAAGGCGTCCGATCCCGAAATCGCCTTCGCGCCTGAGGCTTTGGTGGTGCCGGCGACCTCGTCGAACAGTTTCGATCCCGCCGCCAGCGTGCGGTTGAACGCGGTTTCCTCGGCGACGGCGATGCGCCTGATCCGGTCGAAATCGGCGACGAGTTCGGGATACGACGGGCCCATCGCGTCGCGCACGGTGGCCATCAGGTCGCCGACGATGGGGCCCTCGATGTCGAGCAGCTTGGCCGAGCGGATCACCCGGCGCAGCAGCCGGCGCAGCACGTAGCCGCGGCCGTCGTTGCCCGGCGTGACGCCGTCGCCGATCAGGATGGCCGCGGTGCGGCTGTGGTCGGCGATGACCCGGTAGCGCACGTCGTCGTCGTGGTTGCCGGCGTCGTATCCGCGCGGGGCCCGCGCGGCCACGGCGTCGATGACCGGGCGCAACAGGTCGGTCTCGTAGACGTTGTGCACGCCCTGCAGGATGAACGCGACCCGCTCCACACCCATGCCGGTGTCAATGTTCTTGCGGGGCAACGGCCCGAGGATCTCGAAGTCCTCCTTGCCGGTCCCCTCCCCGCGCTCGTTCTGCATGAACACGAGGTTCCAGATCTCGATGTAGCGGTCCTCGTTGGCGATCGGGCCGCCCTCGACGCCGAATTCGGGTCCCCGGTCGTAATAGATCTCCGAGGACGGGCCGCACGGCCCGGGGATGCCCATCGACCAGTAGTTGTCGGCCATGCCGCGGCGCTGGATGCGCTCGTCGGGCAGCCCGGCGATCTCCTTCCACAGCTGCACGGCCTCGTCGTCGTCGAAATAGACCGTCGCCCAGATGCGTTCGGGATCCAGGCCGTAGCCGCCCTGCTCGACGCTGTTGGTCAGCAGGGTCCACGCCAATTCGATGGCGCGGCGCTTGAAGTAGTCGCCGAACGAGAAATTCCCGGCCATCTGGAAGAACGTGTTGTGCCGGGTGGTGATCCCGACCTCGTCGATGTCGGGGGTGCGGATGCACTTCTGGATGCTGGTGGCGGTCGGGTATTCCGGTGTGCGCGCGCCCAGGAAGTAGGGCACGAACTGGACCATGCCCGCGTTGACGAACAGCAGGTTGGGGTCGTCGAGGATCACCGATGCGCTCGGCACCTCGGTGTGACCCGCCTTCACGAAATGATCAAGAAACCGTTTCCTGATCTCGTGTGTCTGCACTTTCGGAGTCCGCTTCTTTCTCTTACTTCGACGTCTTGTTCCCAGCCTATTCGCCGGGGTATGGGAAGCCCGTCTAACGACGCATTTCGACCGCTCACAGTACCTGCTCGGTGGCGTCGGCTACCGGGCCGCTAACCCTCCAAAAAGCTCAGCCGGACCGAGCGTTGCGGGTTGTCGCGGTTCAGGTCGACCAGCACGATGCTCTGCCAGGTGCCCAGCATCGGCTCCCCGCCGGAGACCGGAACCGTCACCGACGGCGCGACGAGCGCGGGCATCACGTGGTCGGCGCCGTGCCCCTCGGAGCCGTGCGCGTGCCGGTAACGGTCGTCGCGCGGCAGCAGCCGTTCCAGCGTGTCGACCAGGTCATCGTCGGAGCCGGCGCCCGTCTCGATGATGGCCACCCCCGCCGTGGCGTGCGGGATGAACACGTTGCACAGACCGTCCCCGCGCGACCAGCAGAAGCCGCGCACCGCCTCGGTGAGATCGACGATGCGGCGGCGGGAGGTGTCCACGTCCAGCACATCGGTATGCATCCGAACCAGCCTACGGCGCGCGCGTCGCGAGCGGCCAATCGTTTGTGAGCGCGACCACATTTGGGCATTGCGGCGCGTAACCCGCAGGAGGAAGGTGGTTCATGACCGGTGGCGCCACCGGGGCGCTGCCCCGAACAAAGAGGGGGTGGATCGTGTACGCACGCTCTACCACAATTCAGGCGCAACCCTCGTCGATCGACGCCGGGATAGCGCATGTTCGCGATGAGGTCATGCCCGCGCTGCAAGGCATGCCGGGCTGCATCGGAGTATCCCTTTTGGTCGACCGTCGCTCCGGCCGGTGCATCGCCACCAGCGCCTGGGAGAGCGACGAAGCCATGCGCGCCAGCGGTGAAGCCGTGACGGGAATCCGCGATCGGGCGGCGGAAATGTTCGGGGGCACGACGGACGTCGAGCAGTGGGAGATCGCGGTGCTGCATCGCGACCACCACGCGCCCGACGGTGCGGGCGTGCGGGCGACGTGGGTCATGGTGCCGCCGGAGACCATGGACCAAGGCATCGAGTACTACAAGTCGTCCGTCCTGCCCCAGCTCGAGGGCCTCGACGGGTTCTGCAGTGCGAGCCTGCTGATCGACCGCGCCTCCGGGCGTGGCGTGTCCTCGGCGACGTTCGACAGCATCGACGCGATGGAGCGGAACAGGGAACAGGCAACCGCGCTGAAGAGCTCCTCGATGCAAGAGGCGCGCGCCGAGGAGCTCGATGAATGCGAGTTCGAGCTGGCGCTGGCGCACCTGCGAGTGCCCGAGCTGGTCTGATCGAGAGGGGCGGTGGACCGGCCGAACCAGGCATTCGGCCGGTCGCCGATCCGCGTCCCGAAAGCATTGCGGCGAGTTGCCGGCAGGAGGAAGGTAACTGGTGGGACCGGTGGCGCCACCGGGGTGCCGCCCCGACAGAGAAGGGGTCGACCGTGTACGCACGCTCTACCACCATCCAGGCGCAACCCCTTTCGGTCGACATCGGAATTGCGCATGTTCGCGACGTCGTCATGCCCGCCCTCAAGGAGATCGACGGGTGGTTGGGGTTGTCGCTGTTGGTCGACCGGCAGTCCGGCACCTGCATCGCCACCAGTTCGTGGGAGACGGTGGAGGCGATGCGTGGCAGCGCCGAGCGGGTCGCGCCCATCCGTGACCGGGCCGCGCTGATGTTCGACGGCAGCGCGCGGGTGGAGGAATGGGACATCGCCCTGCTGCACCGCGACCACCCCTCCCGCCAGGGCGCGTGCGTGCGCGCCACCTGGCTCAAGGTGGTGCCGGACCAGCTGAGCAGATCCCTGGACTTCTACCGGATGGCGGTGCTGCCCGAGATGGAGAACCTGGACGGGTTCTGCAGTGCCAGCCTGCTGGTCGACCACCCCAGCTGCCGCCGGGCGGTGACCTGCTCGACGTTCGACTCGATGGACGCGATGGCCCGCAACCGCGACCGCGCCACCGAGCTGCGCAGCCGGCGGGTGCGCGAGCTGGGGGCCGAGGTGATCGACGTCGGGGAATTCGAGCTGGCGATCGCCCACCTTCGGGTGCCCGAGCTGGTCTGAGCGCGCGCCCGCGGGTCAGGGCAGCGCGTCCCCGGGGAATCCGCGGCAGGCGTGCACCTGGTAGACGAACACCCCCGCCGCCACCCCCGGGTCGTCGGCCATGATGGCGGCGGTCTCGTCGACGGTCGCGGCGAAAACGCCGATGCCGCAGACGTCGGACTCGTCGGTGACCGGCAGTACCACCGCGAGCACGCCGTCGTCACGCAGTCCGAAGTTGCGCCGGCCGTGCTCCCAGATGATCTGCGCTGACGACTCGTCCCCGAACCTCGGGCCGCGCTTGAGGATGACGACGCTGTATTGCTTGGCGGTGGGCAGCAGTTGGCCCATCTCCTCGTCGCTGAAGGTTTTCATCCCTTGTCACCCCGCTTCCGGCGGATGATCGCGCGCAGCCGCTCCAGCCGGCCCGCCATGTCGCGCTCGAAGCCCCGGGCGGTGGGCCGGTAGTAGTCGACGCCCACCAGCTCGTCGGGCGGATACTGTTGCGCCGCAACACCATCCGGCTGATCATGGGAGTATTTGTAGCCCTGCGCATTGCCCAGCGCCTCCGCCCCCGAATAGTGTCCGTCGCGCAGGTGGGGCGGCACGAGGCCGGCCTTGCCGGCCCTGATGTCGGCCATCGCCGCGCCCAGCGCGGTGGTGACGGCGTTGGATTTCGGCGCGGTGGCCAGGTGAATCGTGCAGTGCGCCAAGGTGAGTTGCGCCTCGGGCATGCCGATCAGCGCGACCGTCTGCGCGGCCGCGACCGCGACCTGCAGCGCGGTCGGGTCGGCCATGCCGATGTCCTCGCTGGCCAGGATCATCAGCCGGCGCGCGACGAACCGTGGATCCTCCCCCGCGACGAGCATGCGGGCCAGGTAGTGCAGCGCGGCGTCGACGTCCGAGCCGCGCACCGACTTGATGAACGCGCTGATGACGTCGTAGTGCTGGTCGCCGTCGCGGTCGTAACGCACGGCGGCTTCGTCGAGGGACTGCTCGATGGCGGTGACGGTCAGCTCGCCGTCGGGCGGCACCGCCTCGGCGGCGACCTCCAGCGCCGTCAGCGCGCGGCGGGCGTCACCGGCGGCCAGCCGCACCAGGAGGTCGACGGCGTCGGGCGCGACCGCGACCTGCCCGCCCAGGCCGCGTGGGTCGTCGATCGCGCGCTGCACGACGGTGCGGATGTCGTCGGCGCTCAGCGGCCGCAACTGCAGGATCAGCGAGCGGGACAGTAGCGGCGCCACCACCGAGAAGGACGGGTTCTCCGTGGTCGCCGCCACCAGCAGCACCACCCGGTTCTCCACGGCCGACAGCAGCGCGTCCTGCTGGGTCTTGGAGAACCGGTGCACCTCGTCGATGAACAGCACCGTCTGCTCGCCATGGAGGAGCGCGGTTCGGGCCTTTTCTATCACCGCCCGAACGTCTTTCACACCGGCCGACAACGCCGACAGCGCCTCGAACCGGCGCCCGGTCGCCTGTGAGATCAGCGCGGCCAGCGTGGTCTTGCCGCTGCCCGGCGGCCCGTACAGGATGGCCGACGCCACGCCGGAGCCCTCGACGAGGCGGCGCAGGGGCGACCCGGGCGCCAGCAGGTGGTCCTGCCCGACCACCTCGTCCAGCGACGCCGGGCGCATGCGGACGGCCAGCGGCGAGCCGCTCGACGCGCCCAAGCCGTGATCGTCTGGCTGCGGCGCGCCGGGCAGGTCAAACAGACCGTCGGACACGGATTCAGGCATACCACGAGGGACGGACGTCCGCTGCGGCCCCGGCGATCCGCGCGCACCGGCCGCATCTTTGCTAAGTTCGGCGTTTGCCAAGTTCAGCGCGCGTTCCTCCCAGGACAGCAAGGACGGACATGAGCCAACCCCCCGAACATCCAGGCCCGCCGGACCCTCAGGGCGGGGGCCAGAATCCCCCCGGCTACCCGCCACCGCCCGGTTACGGCACGCCTCCCCCGCCACCCCCGGGTTACGGCCCGCCCCCCGGATATGGCGCGCCTCCCCCGGGTTACGGGCCGCCGCCCGGCTACGGGCCGCCGCCCGGCTACGGCGGCCCGCCCGCGCCGGCCTTCAGCATCGGTGACGCGTTCGGCTGGGCCTGGAACGCCTTCTCCAAAAACCCTGTGGCACTGATCGTTCCGGCCTTGGTGTACGGGATCCTGATCGGCATCGCCTCGGCCCTGGTCGGCCTGAGCCAAAGCGTGGGCACGACGACGACCGGCTCCGACGACGACTACTTCACCTTCACGGCGAACCTCAACGGCGGCGGGATGACGCTGCTCATCCTCGGCTACCTCGTCGCCTACCTGGTGGGCGCGTTCGCCCAAGCCGCCTTCCTGTCCGGCTGCCTGGATCTGGCCGACGGGCGCCCGGTGACCGTCGGTTCGTTCTTCAAGCCGCGCAACTTCGGCATGGTGTTCCTGGCCGCGCTGCTGGTCGGCATCCTCACCTCGATCGCCTCGGCGCTGTGCTTCCTGCCGGGCCTGATCCTGGGCATTTTCGCCCAGTTCACGATCCCGTTCGCCATCGATCGATCGGAGCAGCCCATCAAGGCGCTGACCTCCAGCTTCTCCACCGTCACCGCAAACTTCGGCAACGCCCTGCTGGTGTGGCTGGTCGAGGTGGCGCTGTTCGTGGTGGGCGCGCTCGCGTGCGGGGTCGGGCTGTTGGTGGCGGCCCCGGTCGCCTCCCTGATCGGGATCTACGCCTACCGCAAGTTCTCCGGCGGGCAGGTGGTCGCGCCGCAGCAGGCGGGTTACCAGCCCGGGCCGCCGCCGGGTCCGGCGCCGCCGTAACACTCGGCGCGAATTCGGCGCGCCGGGCATCGGAGGCTTGCGCCGCGTGCGTACCGTGCAGCAGTAATGGCGTTTGCGGACATGACATTCGGCACCGGTGCGGCCCCGGCCGGCGGCCGCTACGACGCGGACCGGTTGCTGGCCGGCTACCGGGCCGCCCGCGCCCAGCAAGCGCTCTTCGATCTGCGGCGCGGCCCGGCGAGCGGCTACGACGAATTCGTCGACCCCGACGGCCACGTGCGCCCGGCGTGGGCCGAGGTGGCCGACGCGATCGCGGAGCGCGGCCGCGCGGGGCTGGACCGGCTGCGCTCGGTGGTGCGCGGGCTGATCGACAACGACGGCATCACCTACACCGACGTCGTGCCCGGCGGCCGTGGCCAGGAGCCGAGGCCCTGGCAGCTGGACACGCTGCCGCTCGTGCTGTCCGCGGCCGACTGGGAGATGCTCGAGGCGGGGCTCCTGCAGCGGTCCCGGGTGCTCGACGCCGTGCTCGCCGACCTTTACGGGCCGCGCAGCCTGCTCACCGACGGTGTCCTTCCGCCTGAGCTGCTGTTCGCCCACCCCGGCTACGTCCGTGCCGCCAACGGCATCGAGATCCCCGGGCGCCACCAGCTTTTCATGCACGCCTGTGACGTCAGCCGGCGTCCCGACGGCGCCTTCGTCGTCAACGGCGACCGGACCCAGGCGCCCTCGGGGGCCGGCTACGCGCTGGCCGACCGGCGCGTGGTCGCGCACGCCGTTCCCGACCTCTACGAACGCATCGCGCCGCGGCCGACCACGCCGTTCGCCCAGGCGCTGCGGCTGGCGCTGATCGACGCGGCACCCGACGATGCCCAGGACCCGGTGGTGGTGGTCCTGTCCCCGGGCATCTACTCCGAAACCGCTTTCGATCAGGCCTATCTGGCCACCCTGCTGGGCTTCCCCCTGGTCGAGAGCGCGGACCTGGTGGTGCGCGAGGGCATGTTGTGGATGCGCTCGCTGGGCACCCTGAAGCGCGTCGACGTGGTGCTGCGCCGGGTTGACGCCGACTACACGGACCCGCTGGATCTGCGCGCCGATTCGCGCCTCGGGGTGGCCGGTCTGGTGGAGGCACAACACCGCGGCACGGTGACCGTCGTCAACACGCTGGGCAGCGGGGTCCTGGAAAACCCTGGGCTGCAGCGTTTCCTGCCCGCCATGGCCGAGCACCTGCTGTCGGAGACCCTGCTGCTGCCCAGCCCGCCGGCCTACTGGGGCGGCATCGCCTCCGAGCGTTCGCACTTGCTGGCGAACCTGGGGTCCCTGCTGGTGAGGTCGACGGTCGGCGCGAAAACCCTTGTCGGACCGGCGCTGTCGTCTACACAGCTGGCGCGGTTGGCGGCCCAGGTCGAGGCGGCGCCGTGGCAGTGGGTCGGCCAGGAGCTGCCGCAGTTCTCGTCAGCACCCACCGATCACGCCGGAGCGTTGTCCTCGGCGGGCGTCGGCATCCGCTTGTTCACCGTCGCCCAGCGGGGCGGTTACGCGCCGATGATCGGCGGCATCGGCTACGTGCTGGCGCCCGGGGACGCCGCCTACGCGTTGAAAACCGTTGCGGCAAAGGATGTTTGGATCCGGCCCACCGAGCGGGCGCGGGCCGAGGCGGTCAGCCCGCCGAGCGTGGAACCGCCGGCGAAGACGGCCGCGGGCACCTGGGCCGTCAGTTCCCCGCGCGTGTTGTCCGACCTCTTCTGGATCGGCCGCTACGGCGAGCGCGCCGAAAGCATGGCGCGGTTGCTCATCGTCGCCCGCGACAGGTTCCACGTGTACCGGCACCACCAGCACAGCGAGGAAAGCGAGTGCGTGCCGGTGCTGATGGCCGCGCTGGGCCGCATCACCGGAACCGACACCGCGGCCGACGGCGGCGGCGACCACGCCGAGATGATCGCCGTCGCCCCCTCGACGCTGTGGTCGCTCACCGTCGACCCGCACCGCCCCGGCTCGTTGGTGCAGTCGGTGGAAGGCCTGGCGCTGGCCGCCCGCGCGGTGCGCGACCAGATGTCCAACGACACGTGGATGGTGCTGGCCGCGGTGGAGCGCGCGCTGGCGCTCGACAGCGAGCCGCCGGACTCGCTCGCCGAGGCCGACGCCGCGCTGAGCCGGGCGCAGGCCCAGACGCTGGCCGGGATGCTGACCCTGTCGGGGGTGGCCGCCGAGTCGATGGTGCGCGACGTGGGCTGGACGATGATGGACATCGGCAAGCGCATCGAACGCGGCCTGTGGCTGACCGCGTTGCTGCGGGCGACGCTGACCGTGGTGCGCGGGGCCGCCGCCGAACAGACCGTCATCGAATCCACCCTGGTGGCGTGCGAGTCCTCGGTCATCTACCGGCGCCGCACCGCGGGCAAGGTCAGCGTCTCCGCCATGGTCGAGCTGATGCTGTTCGACGCGCAGAACCCGAGATCGCTGCTGTACCAATTGGACCGGCTGCGCACCGATCTCGGGGACCTGCCCGGCTCGTCGGGCTCGTCGCGCCCGGAACGTCTGGTGGACGAGATCGGCACCCTGCTGCGCCGATCCCATCCCGCGGCGCTGGAACGGGTCGGCGACGACGGGCGGCGCGCCGAGTTGGCGGACCTGCTCGGCGCGGTCCACGCCGAGCTGCGCAACCTGGCCGACGTCATCACCACCACGCAGCTGGCCTTACCCGGTGGGATGCAACCACTTTGGGGTCCCGACGTGCGCCGGGTGATGCCCGCCTAGCCGGTCGGCGATGCCTCCCGCTCCGCGGCGACGCCGTGGTAGCGGTGCGGGTCGGGCAGCCGCCGGCGCCGCACCATGTGCACCAGCGCCAGGACCGAGAGCGTCGCGGCGTAGATGCACCACAGCGACGCGAACGCGTGCACGTAGAGGACGGCAACCACGCTCAGCCCCACCAGGTTCGCTATCCCGAACACCACGATGGAGCGATAGCCCGACATCACCGCGGGCCCGATGACGGCGATGACGTAGAGCGCCGCCCACACGTAGCCGCCCCGAACGCCGGTCTGGTACTGCAGCGCATGGGGACCCATCGTCACCGTGACCGGGTCGGTGAGCACGACGACGGCGAGATAGACCGACACGACGGTGCCCAGCACCGCAAACGGCGCCACCCGGAGCCGGGCGCCGCTCGGTTCCAGCGCCAGGATCGCCCACGGAACCAGCGCGGGAAGCAGCGGCAGCGCGATGAAGACGTAGGCGAGCATCGCCAGGTGTTTCATCCCCGGGGAGACGACGTCGTTGGGCCACACCGCCGCCTCGATGAACTGATGGACCGAGAACACCGTCGGCAGCAGGGCGAAGGGCACTTCGCGCCAGTGCTTCACCTCGCGCAGGGTCGCCACGGCGACGGGCACGAGGGCGGCGCCCACCACCAGATCCGCCGTCATCGAGAAGCACATCGGCTAACCCGCCACGGACGCGGGTCCCCGGGACTCCGACGTTGCCTCGTCGACGACGGTGTGGATGAACTTCATCTTCTCCAGCACCGCGGCCGGCAACACGAACGGGTACAGGTCGTCGTGCCCCATCGACCGGTTCACCATGTTCAGTGACCACGACAACGGCAGCCACATGTCGATGATCGTCTGAAATGCGCTGGGCCCCAACGCGGGGCGGTCGAAGGTGGCCGACGCCGCCGCCAGCCCGCACCACGCCGAGGTGTCCAGCGCGTCCCGGATGTGCAGGTAGTGGGCGAACGTCTCGGCCCAGTCCTCGCTCGCATGCATGGTGGCGTAGGACGACACGAAGTGGTCCTGCCAGCCGTTGGGCGCGCCCTCGCTGTAGTGGCGGTCGAGCGCCGCCTGGTAGTCGGCGTCGGGGTCGCCGAAGAGCTCGTTGAACCGCTCCAGGCGGTCGCGGTACGGGGCGATCAACCGGTAGTAGTAGTAATGCCCGATCTCGTGGCGGAAGTGGCCCAGCAGGGTCCGGTACGGTTCGTCCATCTCGACCCGCAGCTGCTCGCGGTGCACGTCGTCACCCTCGGCCAAATCGATTGTGATGACCCCGTTCTGGTGCCCGGTCATCACGTTTTCGTGTGCGCTGGACAGCAGCCGGAAGGCCAGCCCGTAGTCGGGATCCTTGTCCCGCCCGACGATCGGCAGCTTCAGCTCGTGCAGCTCGGCGATCAGCCGTCGTTTGGCCGCCTCGGCCCGGGCGAACTCGGCCAGCCCGACGGTGTCGGCGTCGTTGGGCCGCTCGGCGGTCAGCGCGCACGACGCGCACAGCAATCGCGGGGTGTTGACCGGCACCAGCCAATTGCATTCGGCCACCTGAAGATTCGCGCACAGCTGGTACTCGCTGGCGGGCACGACGCCGGCGTGCTCGGTGGCCTCGCCGTCGGAGATCACCAGCAACGCCATCTGCTCGAGCGAAAAGCCCAGCGCGCTGCCGCAATTCAGGCACGTCGAGTTCTCGAACGTCAGGCGCTGGCCACAGTTGGGGCAGGTGAAGTCACGCATGCGAGAAGTCGCCTTCGATGGGGTCTGAATAGGGCACCACGTCGACGGCGACGTCGATCACGCTGTGCTGCGAGTCGGTGTAGATGATGCCGCGCAGCGGCGGGACATCCGCGTAGTCGCGGCCGCGGCCCACCACGATGTAGCGCTCGTCGATCATCTGGTCGTTGGTGGGATCGAGCCCCAGCCACTCGAATTGGCCGGGGTCCTGCGGAGTCCACACCGCGGCCCAGGCGTGCGTGGCGTCGATGCCGATCATCCGATCCTTTCCGGGCGGCGGGTCGGTGGCCAGGTAGCCGGACACGTAACTGGCCGCCAAACCGTTGGCGCGCAGGCAGGCGATCGCCAGCCTGGCAAAGTCTTGACATACCCCCTCCCGGGCCGCCAGAACCTCGGCGACACCGGTGGAAATCGTCGTCGACCCCGACCGGTAGGTGAAGTCGGTGAAGATCCGCGACGCCAGATCGCGCAGCACCTCGATCAGCGGGCGTCCGGGCGTGAAGCTGGGCGCCGCGTACTCGCGGACCTCGTCGGTGATCTCGGGCGGATCCAGGTCCAGGGTGAACTCGGCGGCCAGCGCCCCGATCCGTCCCGCCGGCCGGGCGTCCTCCCACGGCTGCACGGCCGCCCCGGCGGCATACAGGCCCGGCGCCGGCGGATAGACGTCGACGACCGAATCGCTGACCACCTTCAAGATGCTGTGCGGCTCGGTCACGTGGAAGTAGGAGCTGATGTTCCCGTAGGTGTCCGTGCTGGTGGAGCTGTCGGCGGGGGCGGGCTCGATGATCAGCCGATGGGCGACGCGGCGCTGCCGCAGCGAGTCGCGCGGGGTCAAAAACCCGCGGCCGTACGAGCTGGTCACGACGTCGGAGTAGCGGTATTCGGTGCGGTGGGTGACTCGATGCCGGCGGGCCGCCCCGGCGTCTGCTTCAGACACAGGCTGATCACATCACACACCGGGCCGCGACGGACTGCCGGCGGCGGCGGTTTGCCGATATGACGGCAACGGGCCGGAAACGGGAGCACAATCGAGGAGTGGCCACCTGGGACGAGGTCGCCCGCATCGTCGGCGAGCTGGCCCTCACCTCCGAGCCGTCGCCGCACGACTGGCGGGTCGGCAAGAAACTGCTGGCCTGGGAGCGGCCGCTGCGGCCCTCGGAACGCGAGGCCCTGGCCCGCAACGGCCCGGAGCCGCCGCGCGGCGACATCCTCGGCGTTCGGGTGTCCGACGAGGGGGTCAAGTTCGCGCTGATCGACGACGAGCCGCAAACCTACTTCACCACTCCGCATTTCGACGGCTACCCCGCCGTGCTGGTCAACCTGGCCGAGATCTCGGTGCGCGACCTCCAGGAGCTGATCACCGAGGCGTGGCTGACGCAGGCGCCGCGGAAGTTGGTGCAGGAGTTCTTGGCCGACTCGCGGTGAGGCTCACACGGGCCGGAGGTCGATGACCCGTTGCAGGTCGTCGATGCAGGCGCCGACGGCGTCGGCGAGGATCGCCTGGGTTTTCGCGCCGGCGCCCGACGGCAACTGCGACGCGTGATGGCGGGCCGACGCGGTGTATGCGCAGGCGCCGGCGGCGTCGCGGTCGGCGAGCGCGGTCGCGGCGGCGAGCACGACCAGCACCGTGTGCACGTGCGGGGCCGGGGGCTCGGGGCCGACGTCCGAGGCGGGGGCGACGGCGCGGGCCAGCTGCAGCACCGAGCCGGCCAGCAGGGCCACGTGCACGGCCTGGTGATCGGCGGCGTGCACGGCGTCGCGCAGGCCCCATCGGCGCGGGGCGATGGTGACGACGTGGCGGGCGGTGGTGCGCGCCTCGAGCAGGCCGCTGAGCTGTTCGTGCACCCGGTCGACGGCCGTCAGCGGCCAGTCGGGCGCGGCGGCTTTGCGCCCGGCGGCGACGTCGGCGGCGCGCGCCAAGACGTCGTGCAGCACCGCCAGCACGCCGACGCGCGCGCCGCGCAGCAGCGCCAGCGGGTCGGCGGGAAACAGCAGCACGGCGAAGACGATCGCCACCGCGCCGCCGATCAGCGCGTCGAAGATGCGTTCCAGCCCGACGCCGCCGTGGTAGAGGGCCAGCACCAGGATCGCCGACACGATGGTCTGGTTCGCGAACATCATCCCGTGCCCGATGAAGCCGCCCCCGATGAACACCGCGGCGCCGAGCGCGATGAACGCCGCGATCGCGATGGGCACCGCGCCGGGCCCGACCAGCCCCTGCACCGCCGAGCCCAGGCCGATGCCGAGGGTCACCCCGATCATCATCTGGATGGCGCGTTGCGCGCGCAGCACGTTGCTGGTCGACAGCGACACCGCGGCGGCGATCGGCGCGAAGAACGGTTGCGGGTGGCCGAGGACATCGTGCGTCAGGTACCAGGACACGCCCGCGGCCGCCGACGTCTGCACCAGGTTGAACCAGACCGCGCGCAACCGCTTGCCGCCCGCGCGCGCGGCGGCGAGGACCCTCGAGGGCACCGCCGGCCGCGAAGCGCCCACCGGCTAGGTCCGGATTAACTCGAACAGCGGAATCACCCTGCTGGTCTTGGCCTGGTACTCGGCGAACCCGGGCGCCGCGGCGGTGACCTTGTCGAAGAGAGCGTCGCGCTCGTCGGTCGGCAGCTCGCGAGCGGTCACGTCGAACGCGTCCGTTCCGACCTCGACGCGGGCGCTCGGGTTGGCCCGCAGATTGTGCACCCACGCCGGGCTGACCGGGGCCCCGGCGAAGGAGCCGATGACGATGAGCTTGCCGTCGATGTCGAAGTACGCCAGCGGGGACACCCGGGGCTGGCCGGACTTGGCGCCGGTCGTGTGCAGCAGCAGCAGGTTGGCGCCCTCGAACTGGCCGCCGACCTTGCCGCCGTTGGCGCGGAATTCGTCGACGATGGCCCGGTTGAAGGCATTAATAGTGTCGGTGTCCGGCAGGTGTTCGGTCATGCCCGGTCAACCTTTTCGGGCTTGGCGTCTATTCCGGACTCCTTGCGCTGCTGGGCGGTGATCGGCGCCGGCGCATCGGTGAGCGGGTCGACGCCGCCGCCGGTCTTCGGGAACGCGATCACCTCGCGGATGGAGTCGACCCCCGACAGCAGGGCGTTGATCCGGTCCCAGCCGAACGCGATCCCGCCGTGCGGGGGCGCGCCAAAGGTGAACGCCTCCAACAGGAATCCGAACTTCTCCTCGGCCTCGGCGTGGTCCAGTCCCATCACCGCGAACACCCGCTCCTGGATGTCGCGGCGGTGGATACGGATCGAGCCGCCGCCGATCTCGTTGCCGTTGCAGACGATGTCGTAGGCGTCGGCGAGCACGTTGCCCGGATCGGTGTCGATCGCGTCCTCATGCCCGGGCTTCGGCGAGGTGAACGCGTGATGCACGGCGGTCCACGCCCCGGAGCCGACGGCCACGTCGCCGGCCGCGGTCGCGTCGTCGGCGGGTTCGAACAGCGGCGGGTCGACCACCCAGACGAACGCCCAGGCGTCCGGATCGATCATGCCCAGCCGGTGCGCGATCTCACCGCGCGCCGCCCCCAGCAGGGCCCGCGACGGCTTCGGCGGGCCCGCCGAGAAGAAGACGCAGTCCCCGGGCTCGGCCCCCACGTGCGCGGCCAGGCCGTCGCGCTCGGCGTCGGACAGGTTCTTGGCGACCGGGCCGCCCAGCGTGCCGTCGTCGGCGATCAGCACGTAGGCCAGCCCGCGGTGGCCGCGCTGCTTGGCCCACTCCTGCCAGCCGTCCAGCGTCCGCCGCGGCTGCGAGGCCCCGCCCGGCATCACCACCGCACCGACGTAGGGTGCCTGGAAGACGCGAAATGTGGTGTCTTTGAAGAACTCTGTGCAGTCGACGAGCTCGAGTCCGAATCGCATGTCGGGCTTGTCGGAGCCGAACCGGCGCATCGCCTCGGCGTAGCTGATCCGCGGGATAGGTGTCGGGATCTGGTACCCGATCAGCGCCCACAGCGCCGAGAGGATCTCCTCGGAGATGGCGAGGATGTCCTCGGCGTCCACGAAGCTCATCTCCATGTCGAGCTGGGTGAACTCGGGCTGGCGGTCGGCGCGGAAGTCCTCGTCGCGGTAGCAGCGGGCGATCTGGTAGTAGCGCTCCATTCCCGCCACCATCAGCAGCTGCTTGAAAAGCTGCGGGCTCTGCGGCAGGGCGTAGAACGACCCGGGCTGCAGCCGGGCAGGCACCAGGAAGTCGCGCGCGCCTTCGGGTGTCGACCGTGTCATCGTCGGCGTCTCGATCTCGACGAAATCGTGCTCGGCCAGCACGCCGCGAGCGGCCGCATTCACCTTGGAGCGCAACCGAATTGCCGCGGCGGGGGCGTCGCGGCGCAGGTCGAGGTAGCGGTACTTCAGCCGGGTTTCCTCGCCGGCGGGCTCGTCGAGCTGGAAGGGCAGCGGCGCGCTCTCCCCCAGCACGGTCAGCGCGGTGGCGTTGACCTCGATCTCACCGGTCGCGATCTCGGGGTTGGCGTTGCCCTCCGGGCGGATCTCCACGACACCGGTGACCGCGACGCAGAACTCGGCGCGCAGCCGGTGCGCCTGGGCCAGCACGTCTTCGGCGCGGAACACCACCTGGGTGATCCCGGACGCGTCGCGCAGGTCGATGAAGATGACGCCGCCGTGGTCGCGGCGGCGGGCCACCCAGCCCGCTAGCGTCACCTGCTGCCCGGCGTCGCTACTCCTCAGCGACCCGGCGGCGTGGCTGCGCAGCACAAAAACACTCCCCTTTACGTTGGACGACAGATCAGTCTAAGGGGCGGTGTAGTTTCGCTCGTATCGCCACAAACATCGCACTCGTCGGTCCGGGCGCCGTCGGTACGACGGTCGCCGCGCTGCTGTCGCGGGCCGGACATTCGGTCGTAGTGTGCGGCCGCACCCCTCGCGAGAGCATCGAACTGCGGCCCGACGGCGCCGACCCGATCGTCGTCCCCGGCCCGGTGCACACCGATCCCGGCGAGGTTTCCGGCCCGGTGGACGTGGTGCTGCTTGCCGTCAAGGCCACCCAGAACGACCAGGCGGCCGGCTGGCTGGCCCGGCTCTGCGACGTCCACACCATCGTCGTCGTGCTGCAAAACGGTGTGGAGCAGGTCGAGCAGGTGCAGCCGCACTGCCCGCGATCCCCCGTCATCCCCGGCATCGTCTGGTACTCGGCCGAGACCCAGCCCGACGGCTGGGTGCGGCTGCGCGGCGAGGCGGCCCTGGTGCTGCCCAGCGGGCCCTCGGCGGAGACGGTCGCCGAACTGCTGCGCGGCGCCGGCTGCCGGGTGGACTGCGACCCCGACATCATCACCGCGGGCTGGCGCAAGCTACTCACCAACGCGCTGGCCGGGTTCATGGCGCTGTCGCGCCGGCGGTCGGGGATGTTTCGCCGCGACGACGTGGCCGCACTGTCGCACCGCTACCTCGCCGAATGCCTGGCCGTCGCGCGGGCCGAGGGCGCCCGGCTTCCCGACGGCATCGCCCACGAGCTGACCGACCTGTTCCGCAACGCCCCCGAGGACATGGGCACGTCGATCCTGACGGACGCGGAAAACCACCGGCCGATGGAATGGGACGTCCGCAACGGCGTGATCATCCGCAAGGCCCGGGCCCACGGCCTGGCCACACCGATCAGCGACGTCGTGGTGCCGTTGTTGGCCGCGGCGAGCGACGGGCCCGGTTAGATTAATTTCATGTTCCCCTGCGAGCGCGTCGACGTGAACTTCATCGAATCGGCGCCATTTGCGTTCCGCAACAGCGTCGACCTGGCCATCACCCCCGAGCAGCTGTTCGAGGTGCTCTCCGACGCGGCATCCTGGCCGCGCTGGGCGAAGGTAATCACGAAGGTGACCTGGACCAGCCCCGAGCCCCGCGGCGTCGGCACCACCCGCGTCGTGGAGATGCGCGGCGGCATCGTCGGCAACGAGGAATTCCTCGCGTGGGAACCCTTCACGCACATGGCTTTTCGTTTCAATGAATGCTCGACCAAGTCCGTGGCGGCCTTCGCCGAGGACTACCGCGTCGAGGCCATCCCGGGCGGCTGCCGGCTGACGTGGACCATGGCCCAGAAGCCGGCCGGCCCGGCGAAGCTGGCGATGGTCGTGGTCGGGCCGCTGCTGAACCTGGCCCTGCGCCGATACCTGCGCAACCTGCGTAGCTACACCGACTCCCTTGCGACCCGGCAACCTTAGGAGCGTGTCATGACCTTCAACGAGGGCATGCAGATCGACACCAGCGCAGCATCGTCGTCCGGCGGTGGCGGGATGGGGATGGCCGTCGGGGGCGGCGGCCTCGGGCTGATCATCCTGCTCGGGGCGCTGTTTCTGGGCGTCGACCCCGGTCGCGTGATGAACCAGCCGCAGACCAACACCGGCGGCTATTCCGCGCCCGGTTTCGACCTGAGCCAGTGCAAGACCGGCGCCGACGCCAACAAGTACGTGCAATGCCGCGTGGTCGCCACCGGCAATTCCGTGGACGCGGTGTGGCATCAGCTGATGCCGGGTTACACCCGCCCCCATGTGCGCCTGTTCAGCGACCAGGTGAGCACCGGTTGCGGACCGGCCACCACCGACGTCGGGCCGTTCTACTGCCCGGCCGACCAGACGGCGTACTTCGACACCAGCTTCTTTCAGGATGTGCTCGTCAAGCAGCTGCATTCCAGCAACGGCGCTTTCGCGCAGGAATACGTCGTCGCCCACGAATACGGTCATCACGTGCAGCAGCTGCAGGGCGACCTGGGCCGCGCCCAGCAGGGGGCCAAGGGCGCCGGCGGCAACGGCGTGCGCACCGAGCTGCAGGCCGACTGCTACGCCGGCATCTGGGCGCACTACGCAGCGACGGTCAACCAGAAGGACGGCACGCCGTTCCTGAATCCGTTGACCGACGAGGACATTCGCGACGCGCTATCGGCCGCCGCATCGGTCGGCGACGACCGCATCCAGAAACAGGCGACCGGGCGCGTCAACCGCGAAAGCTGGACCCACGGCTCGGCCGAGCAACGCCAGCATTGGTTCACCGTCGGCTATCAGACCGGTGACCCGAAGCAGTGCGACACTTTCTCCGCACCCGATTTGGGTTAGTAGGGCAATCGGGTTAGGCGCCAAGCAGTTTGCGCAGTTCGCCCCGGCCGGCCTCGTCGAGCGGCAACAGTGGCGCGCGCGGATCCCCGACCGGGAAGTCGAGCAGCTCCAGGCCGGCCTTGACGGTGGTGGCCAGCCCGCCCGCGACGATGAAGGTGAGCAGCGGCTTGAGGTCGTCATAGAGCTTCTGCGCCGTGTCGAGGTCGTTCGCGCGCACCGCCTCGTAGAGGTCGATGCAGGGCTGCGGCCGCAAACACGGTGCGGCCGTGCACCATCCGGACGCCCCGGCCTTCAGCGCGTCGAGCACCAGCGGGTTGCTGCCGTTGTAGAAGGGCAGCCGATTGCCGGACAGTTCGGCGATGCGCTGCATGCGGGTCAGGTCGCCGGTGGACTCCTTGACCATGGTCACGTTGTCGATGGATTCGAACATGCGCACCAGCAACTCGGGCGGCATGTCGACGCCGCTGGTGGCCGGGTTGTTGTAGGCCATGATCGGGATCGAGATGGCATCGCTGATGCTGCGGTAGTGCTGGAAGATCTCCCGCTCGGTCAGCTTCCAGTAGGACACCGGCAGGATCATCACGGCGTCGGCCCCGGCCTGCTGCGCGTAGGTGGCGCGCCGAATGGTCTTGGCGGTGGTCACATCCGACACACCGACCACCACCGGCACCCGGCCCGCGACGGTGGCGATGGTGGTGTCGACCACGGTGTCGAATTCGGGTTCGTCGAGATAGGCGAGTTCGCCGGTGCTGCCCAGCGGTGCGATCGCATGAACGCCGGCCGACACCAGCCGATCGACCAGCGCCGCAAGGCGTTTCGTGTCGATGCCGTCCCCAGAGAACGGCGTTACCGGGTAGGCGATGATGCCGTGGATCTTGGGCTCGGACGTTTGCGCCACAGGCGGGCTCCTCGGATTCGGTTGGCGGATAACGGGTTAGCTGGTCAGCGCGTCCGGGTGCCGGGCCAGGGCCCGGCGGGCGTAGTAGGCGAAGTTGGCGCGGCTGCGCTGCGGCGACAGTGTCCAGTCGTGGGCCTCGCGGGCCAGCTCCTCGGGTAGCTCTTTGACGGTGCCGGCGGCCATCGCGGCCAGCTGCAGTTTCGCGGCGCGCTCGATGAGGATGCCCAACGAGCACGCCTCCTCGACGCTGGCGCCGGCGATGACGTGGCCGTGGTGGGCCAGCAGGACCGCCTTCTTGTCCCCCAGCGCGGCGGAGATGATCTCCCCCTCCTCGTTGCCGACCGGCACGCCGGGCCATTTCTCCAGGAACGCGCAGTCGCCGTAGAGCGGCGTGGTGTCCATGTGGGACACGATCAGCGGAACTTCCAGCATCGACAGCGCGGCCACGTGGAACGCGTGCGTGTGCACGATGCATTGCACATCGGGGCGGGCGCGATAGATCCAGCTGTGAAAGCGGTTGGCGGGGTTGGCGATTCCGTCTCCCTCAAGGACGTTGAGGTCCTCGTCGACCAAAAGCAGGTTGGCGTCGGTGATCTCGTCGAAGCCCAGACCGAGCCGCTGGGTGTAGTAGGTGCCGTCCCGCTCGGCGCGGGCGGTGATCTGCCCGGCCAACCCGGAATCGTGCCCGGCGTCGAACAGGGCGCGGCACGTCAGGGCGAGCTTCTGGCGGGTGGTCAGCGGCGCATCGGCGGCGTCCTTGGATTGAAGGGCCGTCAACTGCTCGGCCGCGCGGCGCATCAAGTCGGATTTCGAATCGGTGAACGTGCTGGCCATAACGGGCTCCCTCGGCGATATGACACGATAGTATCACTATAGGAAACCTTGTGTCATGAGAGGGGCGGCCGGTGACGGCACTGCTGCGCGCGGTCCGCAAGCAACGCGGCCTCACTCTCGAGGCCCTCGCCCAGCAGACCGGGCTGACCAAGAGCTACCTGTCCAAGATCGAACGCCGGCGCAGCACGCCGTCGATCGCGGTCGCCCTCAAGGTCGCCAAGGCGCTGGACGTCGACGTCGGGCGGCTGTTCTCCGAGGAGGCGGCCCACGAGAAGATCACCGTCGAACGGGCCGCCAGTGCGGAGGGTGAGCGCTACCGGGTGCTGGCCTCGTCGGTGCTGGGAAAGTCGATGTCGCCGTTCGTGGTTCGCCCGACCGAGAGGCCGGCCGACGACCCCCATCCCGAGCACACGGGTCAGGAATTCCTGTTCGTGCACGCCGGGACCGTCGAGCTCGACTACGGGGATCAGACGTTCACCCTCGGGCCCGGCGACAGCGCCTATTTCGACGCCTCGATCGGCCACCAGGTCCGGGCCGTCGGCGCCGAACCCGCCGAGGTCGTCGTCGTGGCTACCAGGGACGCGTCGAGCAGGTGACTCCGGTGGTGGCGCTCTGGGTCACCACGACCTGGCCGTCCACCGCGATCTGGCACTGAATCTGCGGCATGTTCGACGAGTCGCAGTCCGGCCAGTGGCATCCACCGCTGGCGTTGACGAACGCCCACTGGTTGGGGTCGGCCAGGGTGGCGTTGTAGACGAGCGGCTGCCCGGCGGTGAACGCCGTCTGCACGGTGTTCAGGAACTGCGACGAGTTCGAGTTGAAGGCCGCCTGGCTGGGCGGATCGCTGTTCATGTACCTGACGTTGCCGGTCAGGTTGCCGGTGGCGGTGATCGTGTACGTCACCTGGTGGCCGGCGGGATCCGCGTGGGAGGTGGCGGGCGTCGCAATCATCGCAGCGGCCGCGGCAAACGTCGCCGCCGCGATCCCCGTGGTCGCTATTCGCACGTTCGTCATATCTCAAACGCTACCGAATCCGTTACCGCCGTATCCGGGAAATGGCCTCTACCACGCGGGGCGTTCACCTTCAGGTCGCGCGGCTGCGGTATGAAGCAGGAGTGAGCGACGATTCGGAACATGCCGGCATCAGCCGCCGCCGGTTACTCACATCGAGTGCGGCCTCCGCGGTTCTCGGCGGCGTCGGGGTGGGCGGCGCCGCGCTGCTGTGGTCGCAGCCCGCCGGCCCCCGCGGGCCCGCGGCCTGGCTGCAGTCCGACCGCAACGGCGCGCCACCGATCGGCGGGCTGCACCTGCAATTCGGCAGGGACGCCGCCACCGAGGTGGTGGTGTCCTGGCACACCACCGACGCCGTCCGCAATCCGCGCGTCCTGCTCGGTACGCCGACATCCGGCTTCGGCCGCACCGTGGCCGCCGAGACCCGCACGTACCGGGACGCCAAGTCGGGCACCGAAGTTCGAGTCAACCACGCCCGGCTGACCGACCTGACCCCGGACACCGACTACGTGTACGCCGCGGTGCACGACGGAGCCGAACCGGAACAGGGCACCGTACGAACGGCGCCGTCGGGCCGAAAGCCCTTGCGGTTCACCAGCTTCGGCGACCAGTCCACGCCGGCTCTGGCCAAGATGCCCGACGGCCGCTATGCGACCGACAACATCGGCTCGCCGGCGGCCGCCGACACCACCATCGCCATCGAGCGCCTCGGCCCGCTGTTCAACCTGGTCAACGGCGACCTGTGCTACGCCAACCTGGCCCAGAACCGGATCCGGACCTGGTCGAACTGGTTCGACAACAACACCCGCTCGGCCCGCCACCGGCCCTGGATGCCGGCGGCCGGCAACCACGAGAACGAATTGGGCAACGGGCCGATCGGTTACGGCGCTTATCAGACCTACTTCGCGGTGCCCGATTCCGGGTCCAGCCCCCAGACCCGCGGCCTGTGGTACTCGTTCACCGCCGGATCGGTGCGGGTGATCAGCCTGGCCAACGACGATGTGGCCTACCAGGACGGTGGCAACTCCTACGTGCACGGCTACTCCGGCGGAGAGCAAAGGCGCTGGCTGGCAAGCGAACTCGCCGCGTCGCGGAGCGACCCGAATATCGACTGGGTGGTCGTGTGCATGCACCAGACGGCGATCTCCACCGCCGACAAGACCAACGGGGCCGACCTGGGCATCCGGGAGGAATGGCTGCCGCTGTTCGACCAGTACCAGGTGGACCTGGTGTTGTGCGGCCACGAGCACCACTACGAACGCTCGCATCCCGTGCGGGGCGCGCTGGGGACCGACACCCGCACGCCGATCCCCGTCGACACCCGAAGCGATCTCATCGACTCCACCCGGGGCACGGTGCATCTGGTCATCGGCGGCGGCGGCACCTCGGCGCCGAGCAACGCAATGTTCTTTCCCGAACCCCGGTGCCGGGTGGTCACCGGCGTGGGGGCGTTCGACCCCGGGCTGCGGCGCAAGGCGCCGATCTACGTCCTCGAGGACGCGCCGTGGTCGGCGTTCCGCGACCGCGACAACCCTTACGGCTTCGCGGCTTTCGACGTCGACCCGGGCCGCCCCGGCGGCAATACCTCGATCAAGGCGACGCATTACGCGTTGCGGGGCCCGCTGGGCGACATGGTCGTGATCGACGAATTCACCCTGACCAAGCCGCGCCGCGACAAAAGCTAGCTCAAAACAACGTCTCCTGAACGGGTTGCGGCGTTTCGGCCGAAACCGCTTGGGAGAACGGGCGATGATCGCCGGCGAGCCGGTACTTGGCGATCAGCGGGGCGGCGCGCTCGCGTAGCATGTCGCGATAACCCTGCGGCAGGTAGGCGCCCCGCCGGTACAGCTCGCGATAGCGGCCGACCAGTTCGGGATGCGAGCGCGCCAGCCACGACATGAACCATCCGCGGGTCGAGCTGCGCAGGTGCAGGCCGAAAACCGTCACGCTGCCGGCGCCGGCGGCCGCGATCTGGCCGAGCAGCGCGTCGAGATGCTCGGCGGAATCGGTGAGATACGGCAGCACCGGCGCGACCATCACGTGGCAGTTCAGCCCGGCGGCGGTGATCGCGCCGATCAGGCCGAGCCGCGCCTGTGGCGTGGGCGTGCCGGGCTCGACGTCGCGGTGCAGCTCGGCATCCCCGACCGCCAGCGACACCGCGACCGACACCGGGACCTGCGCCGCGGCGTCGGCGATCAGCGGCAGGTCGCGGCGCAGCAGGGTGCCCTTGGTCAGGATCGAGAGCGGGGTGCCCGATTCGGCCAGGGCGCCGATGATGCCGGGCATCAACGCGTAGCGCCCCTCGGCCCGCTGGTAGGGATCGGTGTTGGTGCCCAGGGCGACGGTCTCGCGCTGCCACGACGGCCTGCGCAGCTCGCGACGCAGCACCTCGGCCACGTTGGTCTTGACGACGACCTGGGTGTCAAAGTCGTTGCCGCAGTCCAACTCCAGGTATTCGTGGGTGGGCCGGGCGAAGCAGTACCGGCAGGCGTGCGAGCAGCCGCGGTAGCCGTTGACCGTATAGCGGAACGGCAGGGCCGACGCGTTGGGCACCTTGTTCAGCGCGGACTTGCACAGCACCTCGTGAAAGGTGATGCCGTCGAACTGCGGCGAGCGCACGCTGCGGACGAAGCCGATGCGTTGCAGCCCCGGCAGCGCCCCGTCCTCGACCGGTTTCCCGTTGACCGCGACGGCCTGGCTTGCCCACCGTATCCCGCTATTCGAACATCAGTTCGAGATACAGTCAAGTGCCATGGCCCATCCGCCCCGCTGCGCCGCCGAAGCCCGGCCTTGTGCGCGGTAGCAAACCAGATTATTTTCGGGTGACCGAACCGAAGGCGGGGTGTTGCACGCATGCGTTTGATCCATGTCGCGGCGGCGGTTGGCATTCCCGTCGTTGTGCTGATTGGGGCGTCGCCGGCCGGCGCGGAAACCGGCGCCGTCGGTTATGCCCAATGCGTCGGAGGCGACACCAAGCCCCCGCCGCCGGGCGTGAGTGCAGACGTGTGGTTCCCCAGCGTCCATGTGATCGACCACGACATCATTTCGGGTGTGCCGGCCGCCGAAGTGGTTGAGAGGCTGGTGAACATGGGCGTCAACCGGGACGACGCCGTTCGCCGCGTGCAGTGTTATCTGGTCAACTCACCGCATTAGCCCGCTTCTGCCGCCTACCGCGCGGGGCTAAGCTGCGGATCGTCGCCCCGGACGTCAGCCGCGAGGAGTTATGACCGAACGCATCGAGACTTCCCGCACCATCGCCGCACCGGCGTCGGACATATTCGCCGTGCTGTGCGACCCGCAGGGCCACGTGGCGATCGATTCGTCCGGGATGCTCCAGGATGCCGACGGCGATCCGGTGCGCGGCGTCGGTGACCGCTTCGTCGTGCACATGGATCGCGAGTCGTTGAACGACTTTCCGCAACTGGGCAAGTACGACGTCACCGTCGAGATCAAGCAGTTCGAGCAGGACCGCCTGATCGCGTGGACGGTGCTCGGTCAGATCCAGCCACCGATCGGCCATGTGTACGGCTACGCGCTCGCGCCGACCGAAGACGCCTCGGCCACCGTGGTCACCTCGTTCTACGACTGGTCGGACATCGACCCCAAGTGGCGGGAAGCCGGGATTTTCCCGATCCTGTCCGAGGGCGCGCTGCGGGCGACCCTGGGAATTCTCGACCGCACCGTCCGCCGCGGTTATCCGCGGGGAATCGTGCTGTAAGCCCGGCGGCAGGAGGGACCGACATGTTGCATTCGATGGTTCTGGCGAGTTCGGACCCCGTCGCCGCCGGCTTCATTCTGCGTGGCATCAAAGGGATTTTCGTCGCGATCGGCAGCATCATCGCCGCAATAGTCTGCGGCGTCATCGCCATGATGAAGGGCCGCAATCCGCTGGGATGGGGAATCCTTGGACTGTTCTTCTCCATCCTCACCCTGATCGTGGTGATCGTCATTCCCAGCAAGAAATGACCGGGCCGCGCCGGCCCGCGCCGGCGCGCTAGAAGGGCGGCGGCTCCCCGTCCCCCACGGCGTGAGTCGATTCGGAATACCAAGCGTACGAAGGCCTTTCAGCCAGGCGAGCCGTTCGGTTGTGTTTGCGTTCTGCTGCGATGCGGGTGGCGCGGTCTTGGGTGCGGGTGCGGCGGCGTTGGGGCATCATCGCGGTGCGCTGGGCGCAGTGGTTCGGGGGCGGGTCGGCTTCGGGGGCCGCGATCGCGCCGGTGGCCGCGCACAAGCTGGGAAACAGCAGCGCGCTGCCCGGGGTGGTCACATAGGTGTGCCCGGCCGGGGAGGTGAAGATCAGCGTGCCATCGGGCAGCTGCTTTTCCTGCCAGCCCCAAAACGTTTTCACCAAATGATGCGTACGGCACAGCGCCTTGAGGTTCGACGCGTGTGTGGGGCCACCGGCGGCGTAGGGGATGGTGTGGTCCACAGGGCGTGTCTTATTGACTGTGTAAGGGGTTCGGCCTGAATGGTGGTGGCTGACCACCGGACAGGAGAGTTCCATTGCCGCAATCTGATTCGTCAAGAGATGATGCTGCCGCCCAGTTGGCCGAGTTGTTGCCGCCGGCGGCAGTCGATGCCTTGTTGGCCGACGCTGAAGCGTCTGGCACCCCGATTGATGGCCCCGAGGGGTTGCTCGCGCAGATGACCAAGGCGGTGCTCGAACGCGCTTTGGACGTCGAAATCGCCGATCACCTGGGCTATGAGCACGGCGATCCGGCAGGGCATGGCTCGGGCAATTCCCGTAACGGCCATGGCCGCAAAACCGTGTTGACCACGGCCGGGCCGGTCGAGCTGGAAGTGCCCCGTGACCGCAACGCCACGTTTAGCCCGGCGATCGTGCCCAAGCGCAAACGCCGCCTGGGCCAGGTTGAGGACATGATCTTGTCGCTGTATGCCCGGGGCATGTCGACGCGCGATATCACCGAGCACCTCGGCGAGGTCTATGGCGCCCGCGTGTCGGCGGCCACGATTTCGCGGGTCACCGACGTGGTCACCGAGGAGATCGCCGCCTGGCAATCCCGGCCGGTCGATCCGGTGTATCCGATCTTGTATATCGACGCGATCCGCATCAAGATCCGCGACGGCGGCGTGGTGGCCAACAAGGCCGCCCACGTGGTCATCGGCGTCGATGTCGAGGGAATCAAGCAGGTCCTGGGCATCTGGATCCAGCAGAGCGAGGGCGCCAAATTCTGGCACGGGGTGCTCACCGAACTGCGCAATCGCGGGTGCCGCGATGCGCTGTTCGTGTGTTGCGACGGGTTGGCCGGCCTGCCCGAATCGATCGCGGCGGTCTGGCCGGCCGCGGTGATCCAGACCTGCGTGGTGCATCTGCTGCGCTCCTCGATGCGTTATGCCTCCTACGCAGACCGCCGCAAGATGGCCACCGCGCTGCGTCCGATCTACACCGCACCCACCGAAGAGGCCGCCAAACTGGCCCTCGAGGAGTTCCGCGCCCAGTGGCGCACCAAATCCCCCGGAGCCATCGCTGTCTGGGATCGGGCCTGGGCTGAGTTCGTGCCTTTCCTGGCATTCCCGGTCGAGATCCGCAAGATCATCTACACCACCAACGCCATCGAATCGCTGAACTACCAGCTGCGCAAAGTCACCAAGGCCCGCGGCTCGTTCCCCTCAGACGCCGCAGCAATGAAGCTGCTGTATTTGGCCATCCGCAACATCAACCAGAAACGAGGATCAACACACGGACCAGGCACCTACCGCTGGACCGAAGCACTGAACACCTTCGCCATCCAATTCCCCGACCGACTCCCACTATGACCCAAAGATAAACGGCTGCAACACCTTACACAGTTATCTTGACAAGCCCGGTCCACATCGCAGGCGGTGGCCGGGCGATCACAGCCGGGCCAGCGACACGTCAGATCCCGACACCGCACAAAAATCGGCCAGCGCCCGCGAGGGCACATACCCCGGCTCCAAGGCGGCGTCGCCGGGATGGGTCAACGGCACCAGTGTGGCCGAGGCCGCCAGCTCGGCGAGCACCTCCGGGGGGATCAATCCCTCGGCGCCGACCTCGGCACCCGGGGTGGATGCGCGACCCTCCAGCACCGCGTGTTCGCCGATCACATGGACAGTCACCGGGCCCGCGGCCCGCCCCCCGGCCGCGCAATCCGCGCGCCCGCAGCGACACCCCAGCCGATCGGCGTCGGCGGCCAACGCCCCCAATGCATCAGCGCGGCGCTGCTCCCGAGTCCGTGGGTCATGCGCACACACCGTGGCCGCCAACCCATCCAGGCGCCGATCCAGCGCGTGGGCATCCGGGGCATACAGGGTGGCCTCCAGATGCGCCAGCCCATCGCCCATGTCGGCCATCCACACCTGCCGGCCGGCCGCGCGCTCCTGGCGCCGCCGCACCGCATCCACATCAGCCTTGGCCACGACCTTGTCGACCTGGGCCGCCAACCGGCCCTGACTCAACGACGGCCACCGGCCCACATTGGCCGCCAACACCGCGTCCACCGCCCCCAGAACCTCGGGATCGACGATCAAATCGGTGCGGAACACGATGGTCTGAAACATCCGATAATCGATATCCCCGGCGCCAAACACCGCCCCCACTTTCGGCAGGCGTTCGCGCATCGCGCGGGCATAGCGCACCCGGCTCGCGGCCAACCCCTGGCCGATCCGCAACTGCGCGCCCACCTCCGCGGCCACCGCCGCCTCGGTGTCCACCGCCCACTCCTCGCTCTCCGCACAGCGCGAGAGCCGATAGGCAAACAACTCCCCGATCGCCACCAACTGCGCCGCCGCCGCCCGATTCTCCACCCGCGCCACAACCCCGAGGTGCTCCAACAACGCCGCCGACTCCCGCGTCGACGACGGATGACAACGCTCAACGAGCTCATCAAGCTCCGCGATCACCGCACGCCGCCGCACCTCATCGAACATACGTTCGACTATGCCACAGGCAACCGACCGCGTTGACTCATCAGAAATGCGCGCGAATGGGTGCTTCGTTGACTCATCAGAAATGCGCGCGTGGACGGCGCGCCTGCCTGATCGGTCAGCAATGACTTCGGTAGGCCCAGGTGATGGGGCTGACATTGGGCGAGCGCAGAGCAGTGACGCAGGCAGCGGCGATCCGTTACCAGCAGGCCGGTAAGCGCGGGAAGAGCCGGATTCTCGATGAGTTGTGTGCCAACACCGGCTGGCATCGCAACCATGCCCGTAAGGCGCTTAAAGCCGCGCTGGTGCCCACGATCGTCGCCGCGCGTCCTGTCCGGCCGGTGACGTATGGACCTGAGGTCATCGCCGCATTGACGGTCTGCTGGACCGTACTCGGAATGCCCGCCGGCAAACGGCTCGCCCCCACTGCTCGCAGAGCTGGTGGCCGTGTTGCGTCACTTCCGGGAGCTGGTCATCAGTGATGAGACCGCGGCGTTGTTGGTCTCGATGTCGGCGGCCACCATCGATCGCCGCCTGGCCGATGAGCGAGCCAAATACACGATCAAAGGACGTGTGGGCACCAAGCCGGGATCGCTGCTCAAAAGCCAGATCCCGGTGCGCACCTGGGCCGAATGGGACGACGCTGTGCCCGGCTTCGTCGAGATCGACACGGTCTTCCACGACGGCGGCAACCGCGGTGGAGGCCATGCCTTCACACTGACGGTCACCGACATCGCCACCGGCTGGACCGAGAGCCGCTCACTGCCCGACAGGGCGGCCAAACACGTACTGGCCGCCCTCAATCACATCGCCGCCGCGATGCCGTTCCCGATCGTCGGCGTGGACTGCGACAACGGCTCGGAATTCATCAACGACGACCTGCTGACATGGTGTCAAAACCGCTGCATCACTTTCACCCGGTCACGACCGGGCAACAAGAACGACGGCTGCCACGTCGAGCAGAAAAACTGGGCAGTGGTACGCACAGTGGTCGGCTACTACCGCTACGACACCGCATCAGAACTGTTGCTACTCAACGAAATCTGGCATCTGCAGACGAAGCTGACCAACTACTTCCACCCCCAGCAGAAACTGATCTCCAAAGTCCGCACAGGAGCCAAGGTGTCCCGCAAACACGACAAGGCCCAGACCCCGTTTCACCGCGCGATCAATCACCCGAGCATGGCTGTGGAACGCATTGTCGCGCTCAAGCGGACCCACTCGCTGATCAATCCGGCCGCCACCCAACGCCAGATTCAGGCGTTGACCGCCCAGCTCTTCACCCTGGCCACCAGCAAAGCCCCAGCCGGCACCCCCGCTCCCATCACCAAGCGCGCACGCTCACGTGAGGCAACGAACCACCCTTCGCGCGCATCTTGACATGAGGCAACAAGCCGACAAACCGCCTACCAGGCCCGAAACGGGCTACCGGCCCAGCCGCGCAAGCACGTCGGCGACAACGGTCTCCGAAGCGACGGCCGACTGCTCCCCCGTCCCGAGGTCCTTCACCCCGACCGTGCCGGCCTCGATATCGCGGTCGCCCAGCACCAGGGCGACCCGGGCGCCCGACCGGTCGGCCGCGCGCATCGCGCCCTTGAGCCCGCGGTCGCCGTAGGCCAGGTCGACGCGCACCCCGGCGGACCGCAGTTGACCGGCCAGCACCGCCAGCCGCAGCTTGGCCTGCTCGCTCAACGGCACCCCGAAGACCTCGCAGCGCGCCGCCGTCCCCACGCTCTTGCCCTCGGCCCGCAGCGCCAGCAGCGTGCGGTCCACGCCGAGCCCAAATCCGATGCCGGACAGGTCTTGTCCGCCGAGCTCGCGCATCAGGCCGTCGTAGCGGCCCCCGCCGCCGATGCCCGACTGCGCGCCCAGCCCGTCGTGCACGAACTCGAACGTGGTCTTGGTGTAGTAGTCCAGCCCGCGCACCATGCGCGGGTTGATGACGTAGGGCACCCCGAGCGCGTCCAGATGCGCCAGGACGGTGTCGAAGTGCTGCTTGGCCGCATCGGACAGGTGGTCGAGCAGCACCGGCGCATCGGCCGTCATGGCCCGCACCTCGGGTCGCTTGTCGTCGAGGACGCGCAGCGGGTTGATCTCGGCGCGCCGGCGCGTCTCGTCGTCAAGCGAGAGCCCAAACAGGAACTCCTGCAACAGTTCTCGATACGCCGGTCGGCAGCTGTCGTCGCCGAGCGAGGTGATCTCCAGCCGGAAGCCGTCGAGCCCCAGGGAGCGAAAACCCGCGTCGGCCACGGCGATGACCTCGGCGTCCAGGGCCGGGTCGTCGACGCCGATCGCCTCCACGCCGACCTGTTGCAGCTGGCGATAGCGGCCGGCCTGCGGGCGTTCGTAGCGGAAAAACGGTCCCGCGTAACAAAGTTTGACGGGCAACGCGCCGCGGTCCAATCCGTGTTCGATGACGGCGCGGACCACGCCGGCGGTCCCCTCGGGCCGCAGCGTCACCGAACGATCGCCGCGGTCGGCGAACGTGTACATCTCCTTGGACACCACGTCGGTGGACTCGCCCACGCCGCGCGCGAACAGCGCGGTGTCCTCGAAGATGGGCAGCTCGATATCGCCGTAACCGGCGCGGCGGGCGGCCCCGAGCAGTCCGTCGCGCACCGCGACGAACTGGGCCGAGTCCGGCGGGACGTAGTCGGGCACGCCCTTGGGCGCAGAAAATTCCGCCACCGGTTACAGGCCTTCGAGGAAGGGGTTGAGGCGCCGCTCGGCGCCGATGGTGGTGGCGTTGCCGTGCCCCGGCAGCACCACCGTCGCGTCGTCGAGCACCAGGAGTTTGTCGACGATCGAGGTCAGCAGGTCGCGCCCGCTGCCGCCGAACAGATCGGTGCGCCCGACCGACCGCTCGAACAGCGTGTCGCCGGTGAACACCAAGTCCTTGTCCCCGGTCACCCGGAACACCACCGATCCGCGCGTGTGCCCGGGGGTGTGGTCGACGTTGACCGTCACGCTGCCCAGGTCGAGCTTGTCGCCGTCGCGGTCGAGCTCGACGACCTGCTTGGGCTCCCGCCAGAAGGCGCCCGCCACCAGCTGCGCCAGCCGTGGGCCCAGGCCGTAGATCGGGTCTTTGAGCATGAACCTGTCCTCGGGATGGATGTAGGTCGGGCACCCGTAGGTGTCGGAAACCTTCTGCGCCGACCACATGTGGTCGATGTGCCCATGGGTCAGCAGCACCGCCGCCGGCGTCAGCCGGTTCTCGTCCAGGATGCGCCGCAGCGGGGCCATCGCCCGCTGACCCGGATCCACGATGACGGCGTCCGTTCCCGGCCGCTCAGCCAGCACGTAGCAGTTGCACTGCAACATGCCGGCGGGAAATCCGGTGATCAACACGGATCCCATTTTCCCATGGGGCCCACTTGACACGAGTCGCGGCGCCCACATTAGCCTGAGCTGGCCACCTCACGGGTTTATGGGGCTCCGATCCAATCATGGAGGCATAGCGGCCGTGCCGACCAACGAACAACGACGTGCCAACGCCAAGCGCAAGCTCGAACGCCAGCTGGAGCGGCGCGCGAAGCAAGCCAAGACGCGCCGGATCGTGTTGATCGCGGCCGGCTCGATCGTGGCCGTGGCCGTGGTCGTGGCGGTGGTCCTGACGATCGTCAACACCAAGCACGAACACAAGAGCAACACCGCGGCGACGACGACCAGCAGCAGCTCGCCGGAGAGCACGACGCCCGCCGGGCCCGCGCCGTCCGCCCCGCCGTTGCCGGCGTTCAAGCCGTCGGCCGAGGTCGGCGCCAATTGTCAATACCCGGCAACGCCGGAGCCCGCGGCCAAGCAGGTCAAGCCGCCGCGCACCGGCAAGGTGCCGACCGATCCGGCGCAGGTGAGCGTCAGCATGGTGACCAACCAGGGCCACATCGGCCTGATGCTGGCCAACAACGAATCGCCTTGCACCGTCAACAGTTTCGCGAGCCTGGTCGGGCAGAAATACTTCGACAACACCAAATGCCACCGGCTGACCACCTCACCGGGGCTGGGCGTCTTGCAGTGCGGCGACCCCAAGGGCGAAGGCACGGGCGGCCCGGGCTACCAATTCGCCAACGAATACCCCACCGACCAGTACCCGCCGAACGACCCCAAGGCGCAGGAGCCCGTCCTCTACCCGCGCGGCACCCTGGCCATGGCCAACGCCGGGCCCGGCACCAACGGCAGCCAATTCTTCATGGTCTACAAGGACTCCCAGCTGCCGCCGCAATACACCGTGTTCGGCACCATCCAGCCCGACGGGCTCGCCACCCTGGACAAGATCGCCAAGGCCGGCGTCGCCGGCGGCGGCGAGGACGGGGCACCCGCGACCGAGGTCACCATCACCTCGGTGCTGCTCGACTGAGTCCGAGCGGGGCTCAGGCCGCCGACGTCACCCGGTAGACGTCGTACACGCCCTCGACGTTGCGCACCACGTTCAGCAGGTGGCCGAGGTGCTTGGGGTCACCCATCTCAAAGGTGAACCGGCTGATGGCAACTCGATCACCGGACGTGGTCACAGACGCGGACAGGATGTTGACCTTCTCATCGGCCAGCACGCGCGTGACGTCCGACAGCAGCCGGTGCCGGTCGAGCGCCTCGACCTGAATGGCCACCAGGAACACCGACGACGGCGACGGCGCCCAGTGCACCTCGATGATGCGCTCGGACTGCTGCTGCAGCGAGGCGGCGTTGGTGCAGTCGGTGCGGTGCACGCTGACCCCGCCGCCGCGGGTGACGAACCCCATGATCTGGTCGCCGGGCACCGGCGTGCAGCACTTCGCCAGCTTGGTCAGCACGCCCGGGGCACCCGGGACCGAGACCCCGACGTCGTCGCTGCTGCGCGGGCGCCGCAGCATGGTCGTCGGGGTGGACCGTTCGGCGAGGTCTTCTTCGGCCTGGTCGATGCCGCCGAGTTCGGCCAGCAGCCGCTGCACGACGTGCCGGGCCGACACGTGCCCCTCACCGATCGCCGTGTAGAGGGCGGACACGTCGAGGTAGTGCAGCTCGCGGGCCACCGCCGACAGGGTCTCGCCATTGACCAAGCGCTGCAACGGAAGTCCCCCGCGACGCACCTCGCGTGCCATCGCGTCCTTACCGGCCTCCAGTGCCTCCTCGCGGCGCTCCTTGGCGAACCACTGCCGGATCTTGGCCTTGGCGCGCGGTGACACCACGAACTGCTGCCAGTCCCGCGACGGCCCGGCGTTGGCCGCCTTCGAGGTGAAAACCTCGACGACTTCCCCGTTTTCCAGCTTGCGTTCCAGCGCCACCAGCCGTCCGTTGACCCGGGCGCCGATGCAGCGGTGGCCGACCTCGGTGTGCACGGCGTAGGCGAAGTCCACCGGCGTGGAGCCGGTCGGCAGGGTGATGACGTCGCCCTTGGGGGTGAAGACGAAGATCTCTTGTACCGCAAGGTCATACCGCAACGATTCGAGGAATTCGCCGGGGTCGGCGGCCTCCCGTTGCCAGTCGAGCAGCTGGCGCATCCACGCCATGTCGTCGATCTCGGCGGCGGCGTGCGGATGCGGAACGCCGTTGCGCCCCTTGGCCTCCTTGTAGCGCCAGTGCGCGGCGATGCCGTATTCGGCGGTGCGGTGCATGTCGCGGGTCCGTATCTGCACCTCCAGCGGCTTGCCCTCGGGGCCGACGACCGTGGTGTGCAGTGACTGGTACACGCCGTAGCGGGGCTGGGCGATGTAGTCCTTGAACCGGCCGGCCATCGGCTGCCACAGCGAATGCACCACGCCCACAGCGGCATAGCAGTCCCGGATCTCGTCGCACAGGATGCGGATGCCGACCAGGTCGTGGATGTCGTCGAAGTCGCGGCCCTTGACGATCATCTTCTGGTAGATCGACCAGTAGTGCTTGGGCCGGCCCTCCACCGTCGCCTTGATCTTCGAGGCGCCCAGCGTGCTGACGATCTCGGCGCGGACCTTGGCCAGGTAGGTGTCGCGCGACGGCGCGCGCCCGGCGACCAGCCGGACGATCTCCTCGTACTTCTTGGGATGCAGGATCGCGAACGACAGGTCTTCCAACTCCCACTTGACGCTGGCCATACCCAGCCGATGCGCAAGGGGCGCAATGACTTCCAGCGTCTCGCGGGCCTTGCGGGCCTGCTTCTCCGGCGGCAGGAACCGCATGGTGCGCATGTTGTGCAGCCGGTCGGCCACCTTGATCACCAGCACGCGGGGATCGCGCGCCATCGCGGTGATCATCTTGCGGATCGTCTCGCCCTCGGCGGCGCTGCCCAGCACCACCCGATCCAGCTTGGTCACACCGTCGACGAGATGGCCGACCTCTTCGCCGAATTCTTCGCTCAAGGCGTCCAGGGTGTAGCCGGTGTCTTCGACGGTGTCGTGCAGCAGCGCGGCCACCAAAGTCGTGGTGTCCATGCCCAATTCGGCCAGGATGGTGGCGACGGCCAGCGGGTGGGTGATGTACGGGTCGCCCGAGTGGCGCAACTGGGTGGCGTGGCGCTGGTCGGCGACCTCGAAGGCGCGCTGCAGCATCGACACGTTCGCCTTCGGGTAGATCTCCCGGTGCACCGCCACCAGCGGTTCGAGCACCGGGTTGAGCGTGCTGCGCTGCGCGGTCATCCGCCGGGCCAGCCGCGCCCGGACCCGCCGCGACGCGCTGCTGGACGTCTTCAGGGACTCGGTCGGCGGCTCCGGCGCCTCCATGGGCTGCGTGATGGCCGGCGGCTCCGTGACTTTGGTGGGCGCGTCGAGCGCCTGGGACGCGCTGTTGTCATCCGCCACGTGTGGTCACCTCCGAATTCGAGGATATCTCCGATGTGAGGGGGCTACTCGCACATCAGGCTGTGCACCGGCAACGGCGCGACCGCGTCCCGGCCGCCCAACCCACCGAGTTCGAACAGCACCGCCGCCGCGGTCACGTTCGCCCCGGCGCGCTCGAGCAGCCGGGCCGACGCGGCCAGGGTGCCGCCGGTGGCCAGCACGTCGTCGACGATCACGACGTTGCGTCCGCGCAGGTCGATGCCCTCGCCGGGGATCTCCAGCGTGGCGGTGCCGTATTCCAGGTCGTACCGCTCGGCGTGCACCGGCGGCGGCAATTTCCCGGCCTTGCGGATGGCCAACACGCCCGTGCCCAGCCGGTCGGCGACGGCCGCGGCCACCAAGAACCCCCGGGCCTCGATGCCGGCCACCAGATCGGCGCCGGACGCGAGCTCGGCGACCGCTCCGGTGATCGCCGTCATCGCCGTCGCGTCGGCGAACACCGGGGTGAGGTCCTTGAACTGGATCCCGGGCTTGGGGAAGTCGGCCACCTTGCGCGTCAGCGACGCGATGAGCTCCGCCACGGGCGTCCGCCCGCCGACGTTCGTCACGGCAACCTCACTGCACCAGGGCCCATCGGTCCATGTTCCAGCCCACGCCCCACCGGGTCGGGTTGTTGCTCACCGCGTACATCTTCTTGGACATCAGCAACGTGCGCTGCTGCCGGTACAGCGGCAGGGTGGGCATGTCGCCCCACAGTATCGGCGCGGTTTCGGCCAGCAGCCTGACGCGCTCGGCGGCATCGGCGGACACCGCCAGCGCCCCGATCGCGCTGTCGACCTGGGGATTGCTGTATCCGGACAGGTTGTTGCCGTTGCCGGTGTGCAGGGCGTACGCATCCAGCGCCGAGGACCCCGTCGAACCGCTGCCGGTCGCGCCGCCGGTGCTGGCCAGCAACGCGTCGATCTTCCCGTCCCGCAGCGCCCGCGGCCCCGAGCTGTCCAGCGTGACGCCGGTGACCGTGATCCCGGCCGCGGCGCACGATTTGGTGATGACGCCCACGTTGACCGCGAGCCGCGCGTTGGGCCCCTGGTAGCCGATCCGCACCGCCAGCGGCGCACCGCCGAGCGCGTTGCGCGCGGCGACCGGATCCGCCTTGCCGAACGGGCCGGCCTCGGCGGCCCCGTCGGCCGCGGTGACGGCGTCGTCGCCGGCCGGGCTGAGGCGTGAATTGGCGATCGGCGTCCCCGCATCGTGGGCCAGCGCGTCGCGCGGCGTGCACAGCGCGACGGCCCGGCGCGCCTTGGGTGCCGCAAGCGGCCCCTGCGGGGCGAAGAACAGCTGCTCGATGCCGTCGGACGGGGCATCCGAGCGCTCGTAGTTGTCGGGCGTGGCCAGCGTTCCCGACGAGCCCGCGGCGACGTCGACCACGTCGACGGTGCGGTTGTTGACCCGGTCCTGGATGTCGGGCCCCTGCGGCCACACCGTGATGCGCTTGGTGATGGCCCGCGGCCCCCACCACCGGTCGTTGGCGACGAGCACCACCGCCCCGCCCTCCAGGACGGACCCGATCTTGTAGGGCCCCGACGACGGGAAACGCTTTTCGAGCACGTCTTTTTGCAGACCGGGTTTGAGCTCCCAGATGGTGTTCCACAGCTTCGCGATCTGCTGCACCAGTGGCGCGTTGTGGCTGAGCAGCGCGGCGGTCACGTCGACGTTGAGCTGGTCGGCGATGACGTGCGACGGCATCAGCGAGGTCGCGGTGAACAGCTGGTTGTAGTCGACGACGCCGCGGTCCGGGACGAACGACACCCGCGCCTTCTTCTGCCCGGGGATGCACTCGACGTTGGCGATGTCGATATAGCCGCCCTGAGTGGCCGCATCGAATTCCGGGAAGCGGCCGGACTGGGCCGCCCACGCGAGCACGATATCGTCGCAGGTCAACGGCTTGCCGTCGGAGTAGACGGCGTTGTCGGCGATCTGGTAGTCCAGCACCAGCGGCGTGCCGCCGACCACCGAAACGGTGCCGAAGTCGCGGTCGGCGACGATCTGCCCGCCCGGCCCGTGGTAGCTGAACCCGGTGAGCGTGCGGGCGAAGGCCTGCGCGCCGGCCGAGGCGGCGCCGGCGACGGTGTTGGTGTTGTAGGTGCTCAGCGGGCCGTCGACCACGTAGTCCACCTCGGAGGCGGCGCTACCGGCGCACGCGGTCACCACGAAACCCGCGACCAGCGCCACCGCCAGCCCGGCGCTGATCCACAGCGCGATGTTGTGCCGGCCGGTTAGCGCGCCATCGGCCCCAGTTCCCCGGTACCTGGTGGCCATCGCGTCTACCGCCGGCCGACGTTCCGCTTGCCGGTGGGACGACGGGTCCCGGTCGGCCGCACGGGACGGGCCCCCGGCGCAGGCTTGCTCGGCGCGGGCTTGGACGGCTCCGACGCCGTCGACGCCGATTCGCCGGCGTCCGCTTTGGTGTCCCCGGCGGCCTCGTCGTCGGCGTCCGGCGCGTTCTCGGCACCCGCGCGCGCACCGCCGGCGCGCCGCCGCAGGACGCGGCGGGTGTGGGTGCGCACCAACTCGGTGCGTTCGCGCATGCTGACCAGCAGCGGCGTGGCGAAGAAGATCGAGGAGTAGGTGCCGACGATGATGCCGATCAGCTGCACCAGCGCCAGGTCCTTCAGGGTGCCGACACCCAGCAGCCACACCGCCACCACCATCAGCGCCAGCACCGGCAGCACGCCGATCAGGCTGGTGTTGATGGACCGCATGAACGTCTGGTTGATCGCCAGGTTGGCCTCTTCGGCGAACGTGCGCTTGGGTTTGTGCTGGAAGCCGTGGGTGTTCTCCTCGACCTTGTCGAACACGATGACGGTGTCGTAGAGGGAGAAACCGAGGATCGTCAGCAGGCCGATGACCGTGGCCGGGGTGACCTCGAAGCCCACCAGCGAGTACACCCCGGCCGTCACGGCCAGGTCGAAGAACATCGCCGCGATCGCGGCCAGCGTCATGTACCGCTCGTAGCGGACCGTGATGTACACGCCGACCAGCGCCAGGAACACCACCAACGCGAACAGCGCCTTCATGGTGATCTGGTCGCCCCAGGTCTCGGAGACCGCCGAGTCGCTGATGGCCTGCTTGCTCGGCTTGCCGTCGGGTCCCTTGGGCCCGAACGCGTCGAACAAGGCGTTGCGCAGCTTGGTCGTCTGGTCATTGGACAGCGTCTCGGAGCGAATCTGCACGGTCGCCGCCGCGCCGTTGCCGACGACGACCACCGATTCCGCATCGTTGCCGAGGGTCTTGCGGAACACGTCCTGGACCTGGGAGGTGCGCACCGTGCCGTGCGTCCCGTTGGCGGGCATCGACACCGTGGTACCGCCGTTGAAGTCGATGCCGAAGCTGAAGCCCCGCAACACGATGCTCAAGAGCGCGACCGCGACGATCGCGCCGCTGATGCCGAACCACAGCCGCCGCCGCCCGACCACCTCGAACGCGCCGGTGCCGGTGTAGAGGCGCGAGAGGAAGCTGTGGTGCGGCGCCCCGGTGGTGCCGGCGGCGCTGGCGGTCAATTCCGCTGTGCCTGCCGAGGTTTCGGTGATCTCGGTCGCGTCATTGGAGGCCATCACGTCATCCCCGTCCCGTCGTGACCTGCGACGAACCCCGGCGTTCGCGGGCGACCTGCTGGATTGCGCCCAGGCCGTTGTATGCGGGCTTCGCCAACGTCGGTGACTTGGAGGCCAGGTAGACCAGCGGCCACGTCACCAGGAACACCACCACCAGGTCCAGGATCGTGGTGAGGCCCAACGTGAATGCGAAGCCCTTCACCTGGCCGATCGCCAGCGCGTAGAGCACCGCGGCGGCCAGGAAGGTGACCGCGTTGCCCGACACGATCGTCTTGCGCGCCCGCGTCCACCCGCGCGGGACCGCCGACCGGAACGAACGCCCTTCGCGGATCTCGTCTTTGATGCGTTCGAAGAAGACGACGAACGAGTCGGCGGTGGTGCCGATACCGATGATCAGACCGGCGATGCCCGCCAGGTCGAGGGTGTAGTTGATCTGGCGGCCCAGGATCACCAGGATCGCGAAAACCATTGCGCCGGAAGCGGCCAGCGACAGCGCCGTGAGCAGTCCCAGCACCCGGTAGTAGAGCAGCGAATACAGCAGCACCAGGACCAAGCCGATCGCGCCGGCGATCAGCCCCGCGCGCAGCGATGTCAAACCCAGTGTCGCCGAGACGGTTTGGGCCTCCGAAGATTCGAACGACAGCGGCAGCGAACCGTATTTCAGGACGTTGGCCAGCTGCTTGGCGGTCGCCGCGGTGAACGGCGGGTCGCCGCCGCTGATCTGGGTGCGGCCGCCGGGGATGGCTTCTTGGATCATCGGGGCGCTGACGACCTGCGAGTCCAGCGTGAACGCGGTCTGGGTGCCGATGTGGGCGGCGGTGAAGTCCGCCCAGGTGTTGGCCGCCGCGGACTTGAACTGAAGGTCGACGACGTAGCCGATGCCGCGCTGGTTCTGGCTGGAGGTGGCGTCCTGGATCTGGTCACCGCTGATGATCGACGGTCCCAGCAGATAGGCGACCTTGTGGTCGGTCGAGCAGGTGATCAGCGGCTGGGTGGGGTCATCGTTGCCGGCCAGGATGTCTTCTTTGTCGCAGCGCGTCGCCTGGAACTGCAGGGCCAGGAACTGGATGCCCTGCCGGGTGCTCTGCCGCCACTTCTTCTCATCGGCGATGCGCTCGGCGAGGTCCTTGCGTGGATCCGGCGGCGCGGGTTGCTCGGCCGGCGGCGCCCCGGGGGCCGGGGCAGCCGGGGCGGGAGGCGCGGGGGTGGGCGCCGGCGGCGGGTCCTGCGGGTAGGGGCGGGGCTGGGCGCCCGGCTTCGCTCCCGGCGCGGGCTGTCCGGCCGGGGGCGGGGCCGGTTGGCCCGGTGCGGGTTGGGCGCTGGGCCCGGGTTCTGCGGGCGCGGGTTCTGCGGGCGCGGGCTGCCCCGGGGCGGGCTGGCCGGGCGCGGGCTGGTGCGCCGGGGGCTTGGGCTCGGCGCTTTGGGCCGGCATCGAGTTGAGCACCGGACGGATGTACAGCCGGGCCGTCTGGCCCAGGTTGCGGGCCTCGTTGCCGTCGTTGCCGGGGACCGTGATGATCAGGTTGTCGCCGTCGACGACGACCTCCGAGCCGGACACGCCGAGCCCGTTGACGCGGGCGCCGATGATCTGCTGCGCCTGCGCCAGCGCCTCGCGGCTGGGGCGCGAGCCGTCCGGGGTGCGCGCGGTCAGCGTGACGCGGGTGCCGCCCTGCAGGTCGATCCCGAGCTTGGGGGCGGCGCGCTTGTCGCCGGTGAGGAACACCAGCAGGTAGACGCCGATGAGCAACACCAAGAAGACCGACAGGTAGCGGGCAGGGTGCACCGGCGCCGAAGACGATGCCACGTTCCTTCTATCTCCTCGAGAATCGGTTACTTACCCCGGACAGAGCCTAGAAAAGCCTACGTGGCCCCGAGGAGCCCGTCGCGCAAGCCGCCCTCCCCCGAAGTATTAGGCGTCAGGAATCCTTGGCGACCGAGCCCTCGTCGGCGGGCTCGTCCCCGTCGACCAGATCCTCGTCGTCGTCGGGCAGGATGCGGTCGCGGATCGCCAGCTTCATCCAGGTGGTCACCACGCCGGGGGAGATCTCGAGGTCGACGGTGTCATCGGTGATCGCGACGACGGTGGCCTGCAGGCCCGACGTGGTGTGCACCCGGTCGCCCGGGCTCAACGACTCGTGCAGGTCGATGGTGGCCTGCATCGCGCGCTTCTGGCGCCGCGACGCGAAATACATGAACCCGCCCATGATGAGCAGGAACGGCAGGAACAGGATCAAACTCTCCATGGGCGCGCCTGTGTCTTTCTGTCTTCGGATTTCGGGGGTGGGTGCCGGTGCGACGCGGACGCCGCGCACCTCATCACGGTCCAGTGTGCCCGTTCAGTCTGGCAGGCCGCGGCCCGTCACCGGCCGCCGCGGTGCGACCGATGCCCGCCGGAGGCAAGCTCGATAGGCTTTCAACGTGGCGTGACACGCGCGCCGCGGGAGGGAGTACGTGGTGGCCGGCCTCGAGCAGACTCGCCAACTGGTCACCGAGATCCCCGGCCCGCTCTCGCTGGAACTGAGCAAGCGCCGGGCGGCGGCGGTGTCGCACGCGGTCAACGTCTCCGTCCCGGTCTTCGTGGCGCGCGCCGGCGGCGGCATCATCGAGGACGTCGACGGCAACAGGCTCATCGACCTCGGCTCCGGCATCGCGGTGACGACCATCGGCAACTCGGCGCCCCGGGTGGTCGACGCCGTGCGCGCGCAGGTCGCCGAGTTCACCCACACCTGCTTCATGGTGACGCCGTACGAGTCGTACGTCGCTGTCGCCGAGACGCTCAACCGGATCACCCCGGGCTCCGGCGAGAAGCGCTCGGTGCTGTTCAATTCCGGCGCCGAGGCCGTCGAGAACGCCGTCAAGGTCGCGCGGGCCTACACGCGCAAGTCCGCGGTGGTGGCGTTCAACCACGCCTACCACGGCCGGACCAACCTGACGATGGCGCTGACCGCGAAGTCCATGCCCTACAAGGCCGGCTTCGGCCCGTTCGCGCCGGAGGTCTACCGGGCGCCGCTGTCCTACCCCTATCGGGACGGCCTGATCGACAAGGAGCTGGCCACCGACGGGGAGAAGGCCGCCGCGCGGGCCATCCGGGTCATCGACAGCCAGATCGGCGCCGACAACCTGGCCGCCCTCCTGATCGAGCCGATCCAGGGCGAAGGCGGGTTCATCGTGCCGGCCGAGGGATTCCTGCCCACCCTGCTGGAGTGGTGCCGCAGGAACGACGTGGTGTTCATCGCCGACGAGGTGCAGACCGGTTTCGCGCGCTCGGGCGCCATGTTCGCCTGCGAACACGAGGGCATCGAGCCCGACCTGATCTGCACCGCCAAGGCGATCGCCGACGGGCTTCCCCTGTCGGCGGTCACCGGCCGGGCCAACATCATGGACGCGCCGCACGTCGGCGGCCTCGGGGGCACCTTCGGAGGCAACCCCCTGGCCTGCGCGGCGGCCTTGGCCACGATCGAGACGATCGAGAGCGACGGGCTGGTCGAGCGGGCCCAGCAGCTGGAGCGGCTGATCACCGAACCGCTGCTGCGGTTGCAGGCCGGCGACGACCGGATCGGCGACGTCCGTGGGCGCGGCGCGATGATCGCGATCGAGTTGGTGAAGTCGGGGACCGCCGAGCCCGACAAGGAGCTGACCCAGAAGCTGACCGTCGCCGCCCAGGCGGCCGGCGTCATCGTCCTGACCTGCGGCATGTTCGGCAACATCATCCGGCTGCTGCCGCCGCTGACCATCGGCGACGAGCTGCTGGCCGAGGGAATCGACATCTTGAGCGGGTTGTTGCGCGACCTGTAAGGCCCCGCCCCCGTGGGCAATCTCACAACCACGCCATAGGCCGTATCATGGTGGAATACCGTTACTTTAGCTAACGTTCTATGTGTCAGCGCCGACGCGCGTGTTGACTCACTATCTTTCATTCGCAAGGGATCTGTTTATGTCGACTGCCATTCATGACGAACACCTCGACCGTCGCATCGAGGAACTCATCGCCAACGACCCCCAGTTCGCCGCCGCCCGACCGGACCCGGCGATCACCGCCGCCACCGAAGCGCCCGGGCTGCGGCTGCCGCAGATCATCCGGACCGTGCTCGACGGCTACGCCGACCGGCCTGCCCTGGCGCAGCGCGTCGTGGAGTTCGTCACCGACGCCAAGACCGGGCGGACGACGGCCGAGCTGCTCCCCCGTTTCGAGACCATCACGTATGGCGAACTCGGCGAACGGGTTTCGGCCCTCGGCCGTGCCTGGGCCGGCGACGCGGTGCGCCCCGGCGACCGCGTCTGCGTGCTCGGCTTCAACAGCGTTGACTACGCCACCATCGACATCGCGCTGGGCACCATCGGGGCCGTGTCGGTGCCGCTGCAGACCAGCGCGGCGATCTCGTCGCTGCAGCCGATCGTCGCCGAGACCGAGCCCAGCCTGATCGCCTCGAGCGTCAACCAGCTGCCCGACGCGGTGGAGCTGATCCTGGCCGGCGACCACGTGCCCGGCAAGCTCGTCGTGTTCGACTACCAGCCCCAGGTCGACGACCAGCGCGAGGCCGTGGAGGCCGCCGCCGCGCGGTTGGCCGACTCCGGCGTCGCGGTCGAGGCGCTCGCCGACGTGCTGCGGCGCGGCAAGGACCTGCCGGCCCCCGAGCTGCCGGCGAGCGACGAGGACTCGCTGGCCCTGCTGATCTACACCTCCGGCAGCACCGGCGCGCCCAAGGGCGCGATGTACCCGCAGAGCAACGTCGGCAAAATGTGGCGGCGCGGCAGCAAGAACTGGTTCGGGGAAAGCGCCGCGTCGATCACCCTCAACTTCATGCCGATGAGCCACGTCATGGGGCGCGGAATCCTCTACGGCACGTTGGGCAACGGCGGCACCGCGTACTTCGCCGCCCGCAGCGACCTGTCCACCCTGCTCGAGGACCTCGAGTTGGTGCGGCCCACCGAGATGAACTTCGTCCCCCGCATCTGGGAGACGCTGTACGGCGAATTCCAGCGCCAGGTGGAGCGGCGGCTGACCGACGGCGATGCGGGCCCAGAGGCCCGCGAGACTGTGGCGGCCGAGGTGCTGGCCGAGCAGCGCCAGTACCTGCTGGGCGGGCGGTTCATCTTCGCGATGACGGGCTCGGCACCCACCTCGCCGGAGCTCAAGGCGTGGGCCGAGTCGCTGCTGCAGATGCACCTGATGGACGGCTACGGCTCCACCGAGGCCGGAATGGTGTTGTTCGACGGGGAGATTCAGCGCCCGCCGGTGATCGACTACAAGCTGGTCGACGTTCCGGACCTGGGCTACTTCAGCACCGACCGCCCGCATCCGCGCGGCGAGCTGTTGTTGCGCACCGAGAACATGTTCCCCGGCTACTACAAGCGGGCCGAGACCACCGCCAACGTGTTCGACGACGACGGCTACTACCGCACCGGTGACGTGTTCGCCGAGATCGCGCCCGACCGGCTGGTGTACGTCGACCGCCGCAACAACGTGCTCAAGTTGGCCCAGGGCGAGTTCGTCACCCTGGCCAAGCTGGAGGCGGTGTTCGGCAACAGCCCGCTGATCCGCCAGATCTACGTCTACGGCAACAGCTCCCAGCCCTACCTGCTGGCCGTGGTGGTGCCGACCGAGGAGGCCTTGGCGGACAACGATCTTGAGTCGCTCAAGCCGAAGATCGCTGACTCGCTGCAGAAGGTCGCCAAGGAGACCGGCCTGCAGTCCTACGAGGTGCCGCGCGACTTCATCATCGAGACCACGCCGTTCACCCTGGAAAACGGTCTGCTGACCGGGATCCGCAAGCTGGCGTGGCCGAAGCTCAAGGCGCACTACGGGGAGCGGCTCGAGCAGATCTATGCCGATCTGGCCGCGGGACAGGCCAACGAGTTGGCCGAACTGCGCCGCAGCGGCGCGCAGGGGCCGGTGCTGCAGACCGTGAGCCGGGCCGCGGCCGCCCTGCTGGGCGCCTCGACCGGCGATCTGTCCGGGGATGCCCACTTCACCGATCTGGGTGGAGACTCGTTGTCCGCGTTGACGTTCGGCAACCTGCTGCGCGAGATCTTCGACGTCGACGTGCCGGTGGGCGTGATCGTCAGCCCGGCCAACGACCTGGCGGCCATCGCCGCCTACATCGAGGCCGAGCGCCAGGGCTCCAAGCGCCCGACGTTCGCCGCCGTGCACGGACGCGGCGCCACGACGGTGCACGCCAGTGACCTCACGCTGGACAAGTTCCTCGACGAGGCGACCCTGGCCGCCGCGCCCAGCCTGCCCAAGCCGGCCACCGAGGTCCGCACCGTGCTGTTGACCGGCGCGACCGGCTTTCTGGGCCGATACCTGGCGCTGGACTGGCTCGAGCGGATGGACATGGTCGACGGCAAGGTCATCGCCCTGGTGCGGGCGAAGTCCGACGAGGAGGCGCGCGCCCGGCTGGACAAGACCTTCGACAGCGGCGACCCAAAGTTGTTGGCCCACTACCAGCGGCTGGCCGCCGATCACCTGGAGGTCATCGCGGGCGACAAGGGTGAGGCCAACCTCGGCCTGGACCCCCAGACCTGGCAGCGACTGGCCGAGGAGGTCGACGTCATCGTCGACCCTGCCGCGCTGGTCAACCACGTGCTGCCCTACAGCGAGTTGTTCGGCCCCAACGCCCTGGGCACCGCGGAGCTGATCCGGATCGCGCTGACGTCCAAGCAAAAGCCGTACACCTACGTGTCGACGATCGGCGTGGGCGATCAGATCAAGCCGGGCGAGTTCGTCGAGAACGCCGACATCCGCCAGATCAGCGCCACCCGCGAGATCAACGACGGCTACGCCAACGGCTACGGCAACAGCAAGTGGGCCGGCGAGGTGCTGCTGCGCGAGGCCCACGACCTGTGCGGCCTGCCCGTCACGGTGTTCCGCTGCGACATGATCCTGGCCGACACCACCTATGCCGGGCAGCTCAACCTGCCCGACATGTTCACCCGGCTGATGCTGAGCCTGGTCGCCACCGGTATCGCGCCCGGGTCGTTCTACGAACTGGACGCCGACGGCAACCGCCAGCGGGCACACTACGACGGTTTGCCGGTCGAGTTCATCGCCGCGGCGATCTCGACGCTGGGGACCCAAATCACCGACAGCGACACCGGCTTCCAGACCTACCACGTGATGAACCCCTACGACGACGGCATCGGGCTGGACGAGTACATCGATTGGCTGATCGAGGCCGGGTATTCGATCGAGCGGATCGCCGATTACTCCGAGTGGCTGCGGCGGTTCGAGACCTCGCTGCGGGCCCTGCCCGATCGGCAGCGTCAGTACTCGCTGCTGCCGCTGCTGCACAACTACCAGAAGCCGGAAAAGCCGATCAACGGCTCGATGGCGCCCACCGACGTGTTCCGCGCGGCGGTGCAGGAAGCGAAAATCGGCCCCGACAAAGACATCCCGCACGTCTCGGCGCCGGTGATCGTCAAGTACATCACCGACCTGGAGTTGCTCGGACTCCTCTGAGGTGAGCCAAACAGCAAGTCGCCCAGCCCTTTTGGGGCTGGGCGACCTGTTTCGGTGTGCCGACTACTGTTGCGGGTGCGGCCAACGCAGATACGCGGCGTTGCCCCCTGATCCCGCGCCCGCGCGGTGGCGGCGCCATCCCCGCTTTGGTTCGGGGTCAGACGACGCGCGCGGCTTGGTCAGCGCACCCGAGGAGACCTCGGCCGGCTGCTCGTAAACCGAGTCCCGATACGGCTCAACGGCCGGTGTGCCCGTGGTGGCCGGCGCCAGCGGCTGCACGTCGCGCGCCAGGCGCACGGCGGTGCGCGCCAACACGACACCTCCGATGAAGATGATCAGCGCGCCCAGGCCCGAGAAGTAGGTGACCTCGAGCACCGCGCGCTTGCGGTCGGTCGCGGCGATCGGGTCACCGGCGGAGCCGATGCCCAGCAGCGGGGCGACGTCGCCGCCCACCACGAACCAGGCGCCGGCCAGCACGGCCAGCCAGCCGCCCAACATCGCGGCGACGCGGTTGCCGGCAACGATCAGCAGCAGGCCGCCCAGTGCGGTGGCCGCGCCCGGCGCGACTTCCAGCCAGCCCCGGGCCGTGCTCCACGCCCAGTTTCGGTCCGGCGTGTAGGCGAAGTTGAAGTGTGGACCGACAAACGGTATTAACGCCCCCCAGGCTCCCAGAATGACCAGGAGCAATCCGCTGACCGCGCCTCGCGAGCGCGGCATGCTCAGCGCGCTGGTTCGGCCGTCTTCTGCGTATTTCATGACATCCCCTCGTTGAATACCGGGCCTGTTTCCGGCTCGAGATGGGTACCCGGCGACTTCCACTAGTAACCCACGCGGCAAACGAAAGCCAAACGAGCGCCGTGGTTGTTGAGGCTGGTGAGACTGGTGTTACTGCTGAAGGCCGAGCAACAGCAGCACGATCGCCATCGCCGGAAAGGTGCCCTGGGCGAGCGCGGCGCGGGCCTTGTCGGGCGCGGACACCAGCAGCACCACCGCGGCCGCGGCCATCGATCCGATGCCGGCGAACACGAGCGCCGCGCCAACGGTGGTGTGCCCCAACGCAATTACGGCGATGCCGATGCCGGTGACGATCGCGAGGAACAAGTTGTAGAAGCCTTGGTTGAAGGCGAGCAGCTTCGTGGTTTCGGCTTCCGCGGGCGTGGTGCCGAAGGTGGCGCGGGCGCGCGGCGAGGTCCAGGTCAACGATTCCATCACGAAGATGTAGACGTGCAGTAACGCCGCCAGCGCGGCGAACAGCAGCGCGGTCGTGATCATCGCGTCCTCCTCGTCTCGCGGTCGCTCGCACTACCTTCGCGCAAAGCGGCACCGGCAGCCAAGGGCTGCCGGTGCCGTTCGTGTTGCCGGCTACCGTCCTAGACGCCGGCGTGGTGGCGGTGGAACAGGCCGCCGGGGCGGCGATGGAACAGGCCATGCCCGCCGCGCTCGCCGGGTGCCGCGTCGGCCGGCACCGCGTCCGTCCGTGCGGGCGCCGTGCCGCCCATCTCGTCGTACATGGCCGGTTGGGCCGCCGGCACGGCGGCATCGCCCGCCGCGGGCGCCGGTTGGGTCACCACGACGTCGCGCGCGTGCCGAACGGCCAAACGCGCCACGGCCGCCCCACCCAGGAACACGATCAGGGCGCCGAGACCGGTGAAGTAGGTGACCTCGAGCAGGGCGCGCTTGAGGTCCGCCGCGGCCGCCGGTTGGCCGACGTCCCCGATGCCCAGCGTCGGGGCGAACGCGCGGCCGACGACGAACCAGGCGCCGCCCAGCACCGCCAGCCAGCCGCCGAACACGGCGTTCGCGCGGTTGCCGGAGAGCAGCACCAGCAGGCCGCCCACCGCCGCGGCGACCCCGGGAAGCACCTCGAGCCAGCCTTTGGCCGCGGTCCAGGTCCAGGCCGGGTCGGTGGCGTAGGCCCAGTCGATGTTGGGCCCGAAGAACGGAACCAGCGCACCCCAAGCTCCCAACAGAATCAGGAGTAGCCCGGTCAGCGCGCCGCGGGTACGCGGCATGTACAGCGCGCGAGGGCGTTCGTAGTCGTGGCGCCTGTTCCTCATCTTCAATCTCCTTCACGAGGCGTGATTGTTGTGAGGTTGGTTACCCACGGCGCCGCGAAGTAACCGGATGGGGCCCGCGCGATCGTTTGCTGGCTACTCGAACAGGCCGGGCTGCCCGAGACCGGCCGCCCCGGCCGGCGGCGCCATCCCCAGGTGCGTCCACGCCTGGGCGGTGGCCACCCGGCCGCGTGGGGTCCGGGCGACCATGCCGGCGCGGACCAGGAACGGCTCGCACACCTCCTCGACGGTGGTCGCCTCCTCGCCGACCGCCACCGCCAGCGTCGACACCCCGACCGGGCCGCCGCCGAAGCTGCGGGTCAGCGCCGAGAGCACGGCCCGGTCCAGCCGGTCCAGTCCCAGTTCGTCGACGTCGTAGACCGCCAGCGCGGACTTGGCGACGTCGCGGGTGATCACGCCGTCGGCGCGCACCTCGGCGAAGTCCCGCACCCGGCGCAACAGCCGGTTGGCGATCCGCGGCGTGCCCCGCGAGCGGCGGGCGATCTCCTCGGCCGCGTCGCCGCCGAGTTCGATGCCCAGGATCCCGGCGGAGCGGGCCAGCACCCGCTCCAGCTCGGCGGGCTCGTAGAAATCCATATGGGCGGTGAAGCCGAAGCGATCGCGCAGCGGGCCGGTCAGCGCGCCGGACCGGGTGGTGGCGCCGACCAGGGTGAACGGCGCCACCTCCAGCGGGATCGACGTCGCGCCCGGCCCCTTGCCGACGACCACGTCGACCCGGAAGTCCTCCATGGCCAGGTAGAGCATTTCCTCGGCGGGCCGCGCGATGCGGTGGATCTCGTCGATGAACAACACGTCGTGCTCGACCAGATTGGACAGCATGGCCGCCAGGTCCCCCGCGCGTTCCAGCGCGGGGCCGGACGTCAGCCGCAGCGAGGAGCCGAGCTCGGCCGCGATGATCATGGCCAGCGACGTCTTGCCCAACCCCGGCGGCCCGGACAGCAGGATGTGATCCGGTGTGCCGCCGCGGTTTTTGGCCCCCTCGATGACGAGCTGCAGCTGTTCGCGCACCCGCGGCTGGCCGATGAACTCCCGCAGCGAGCGCGGCCGCAGGCTGACGTCGATGTCGCCCTCGCCGGGCGCCAGCGCGCCGGAGACGTCGCGGTCCGACCAGTCGTCGTCGGTCATGTGCGCCGCTCCTCCTCATCGCTGCGCTCTACATCGTCGTCGTCAGCGGGGGTCATCGGGACTTGCCCAGCAGCGACAGGGCGGCGCGCAGCGCACCGGAGGTGGTCGCGTCCTGCTCGGCGGCCAGCACCTTGTCGGTGGCTTCCTCGGCCTGCTTGACGGCGAACCCGAGGCCCACCAGGGCCTCGACCACCGGCCCGCGGACCGCGTGGCCGTTGAGCGCGGCGCCCGCGGGGGCCGCGCCCGCACCGGCGGCGCCCACCTTGTCCCGCAGCTCTAAAACCATCCGTTCGGCGCTGCGTTTGCCGATCCCGGGGACCCGGGTCAGCGCGGCGACGTCGCCGTCGTGCAGCGCCTGGCGCAGCGCGCCGGCGTCGTGCACGGCCAGGGTCGCCATCGCCAGCCGGGGCCCGACCCCCGACACCGACAGCAGGGTCAAAAACAGGTCGCGGGTGTCGGTGTCGGTGAAACCGTACAGCGTCATCGAATCCTCGCGGACGATCATCGCGGTGATCAGCCGCGCCTCGGTCCCGGTCCGCAGCGTGGACAGCGTCGACGGCGTCGCGTTCACCCGGTAGCCGACGCCGGCGGCCTCGATCACCGCATGGTCGAGCGCCACCTCGAGCACCTCGCCGCGCACCGCGGCGATCATCGGGCGGCCTTGAGCTTGGCCTTGTATTTCTGCCGCTGCTGGGCGGCCAGCGCCTCGGCGGCGGCCATCCGGGCGATCATCGGCGCCCGCCAGCAATGGCAGATCGCCAGCGCGAGCGCGTCGGCGGCGTCCGCCGGTGTCGGTTTGGCCTGCAGCGCAAGGATTCTGGTGACCATCGCGGTGACCTGGGCCTTGTCGGCCGCGCCGTTGCCGGTGACCGCGGCCTTGACCTCGCTCGGGGTGTGGAAGTGCACGTCGATGCCGCGCTTGGCGGCCGCCAGCGCGACCACCCCACCGGCCTGGGCCGTGCCCATCACCGTCGACACGTTCAGCTGGGAGAAGACCCGCTCGACCGCCACGACGTCGGGCTCATGCGTGGCCAACCAATGCTCGACGGCGTCACTGATCGTCAGCAGCCGCTCGGCGAGCGGCGCGTCCGACGGCGTGCGCACCACGTCGACGTCGAGCGCGACCACGGTGCGCCCGCGCCCGCTCTCGACGACCGACAGCCCGCACCGGGTCAGGCCGGGGTCGACGCCCATCACCCGCATTACCCGCTCCCACCTAGTAGAACAGCTGTTCGATACCCTAGCGGCCGGCACCGACGCGCCGCGGCTGCGACACGCGGCGGCGTCACCGATTCTGGGCCGATTCCCGGGCCGCGAGGTTACCGCGCCGGTGCCGCGAAAAAGCTGTTAGCTTTAGCCCACGTTCGCTCAAGCATCGTGGCAACGGAGGGTGCGCGTGGGATCTCTGCTGGTCGTGCTCGCCATCGTGCTGTTCATCGCGTCCATCGTGGTGCTCGTCATCGCTTTGCGCCGCCCCAAGCGGCCGGCCGAGCGCGCCGGGCGGCCGGATCCGCTCGCGTCGGACGCGATGCCGCAGTTCGGGCCGCGCCAACTGGGCCCCGGCGCCATCGTCAGCTACGGCGGCACCGACTACATCGTGCGCGGGTCGGTCACCTTCCGCGAGGGACCGTTCGTCTGGTGGGAACACCTGCTCGAGGGCGGCGACCAGCCGATCTGGTTCAGCGTCGAGGAGGACGACGGACGGCTGGAACTGGCGATGTGGATCACCCGCAAGGACGTCCCGCTGCGGCCCGGCGACCCGTACGTCGTCGACGGCGCGATGTTTCACGAGACCGAACGCGGCCGCGCCTCGTACACGACCGAAGGCACCACCGGGCTGCCGGCCGGCGGCGAGATGGAATTCGTCGACTGCACCAACGAGGACGAGACGGTCCTGCTCTCCTTCGAGCGCTGGGCCCCGGACATGCCCTGGGAGGTGTCGACGGGCAAGGCCGTGTCGCCCGGCGAACTCACCGTGTACGCGGCGCCCCCGCCCAGCCCCGCCTAGCGCGCGAGGTCAGGCCGGTGCCCCTTCATCAGCTCGCCGTGACCCCGGCGGACGTATCCGGGCAGCGGCTGGGGCTCGCGCTCAACGCGCCGGTCCCCGCGCCGCTGGCCACCTGCCGGCTGGACCATCCCTGCGGCGCCGGGGCGCTGCTGCTCGGGGTGCTCGGCGCGTCGCACGTCGTCGCGGTCGAGCACGCCGCGGGCCGGTTCTCCGAGGAAATCTCTTGCACGGCACGCAATCTCGGGGCCGACCTGCCCGAGCGCACCGACGCGCCCGGCTACCGCCTGCAATCGCGCACCGACGCCCGCGACGAGGCGGACTTCCGCCGCCTCGCCCACGACCTGCGCGGCCGCTGCGCCCGCCAGGCGGGCTGGCTCGGCGGCACGTTCCCGGGCGACGACGCCGCGCTGACCGTGCTGGCCGCCGAGCCCGACGGCGCCGGATGGCGTTGGCGGACATGGCATCTGTACCCGGGGCGTCCCGCGGGCTCCGGCGGGACCGTGGTTCACACGGCGAGCCGGTGGCAACCGTGAGCCGGACCCGCCTGTTCGTGATCTCCGGCCTGCTGGCGGCCGGCGCGGTGGTGTGCCTGATCACCGGAATCATCCTGTTGCAGAAGAACATCGCGTCGTACGTGGCGGGCCACTATCACGAGTACGCCCACGACGTGAACGGCAGGCGCTACCAGTGCAGCGGGTCGCCACGGCAGGCGGCCGACACGCTCGCCGCGTACGCGCACCCCGAGGCGCGCGCCGACAACGGCAACACCGAATACCTGCGGTACGCCAACAACATCGTGATCGTCGGGCCCGACGGGACCTACCCGTGCAGCATCCGCGTCGAGTCGCTGAGCGCCGGCTACAGCCACGGCGCGTTCATCTTCCTCGGTCCCGGATTCACCCCCGGCTCCCCGTCGGGCGGTTCCGGAGGCAGCCCCGGCGGCCCGGGCGGAACCAAGTGATGGCACCACCGCAAAGGAGACAACCATGTACCTCGCCGTCGAGATCGGAACCGTCGACATCAATCCCGTCCTGAAGGGCGCGGTCGCGACGATCCTGTACTTCGTCGTCGGCATGGCCGTCCTGCTCGTCGGGTTCTACGTGGTCGACGTGCTGACCCCGGGAAAGCTGCGCCACCTGGTGTTCATCGACCGCCGCCCCAACGCCGTGATCGTCGCGGGCGCGATGTACATCGCGCTGACCGTCGTCATCATCACCGCGATCGCCAACAGCTACAGCCAGTTGGGCCAGGGGCTCCTCGGCGTGGCGGTGTACGGATTGATGGGGGTGATTTTGCTCGGGATAGCGCTGCTCACAATGCATCTGCTGATCCCGGGGAGTTTCCACGAGCACATCGACGAGCAGGTGCTGCATCCCGGCTCGTTCGCGGTGGCGCTGATACTGCTCGCCGTGGGAGGGGTGACCGCCGCGGCGGTGTCATGAGCTCCGTCGACGTGGCCACGGCCCCGGCGGCGCCGTCCGCGCCGGTATCGGGGCGGTGGCGGGCGCTGCTGTTGGCCGCCGTGGCGGCGTGCGCGGCCTGCGGCATCATCTACGAACTCGCTCTGCTGACGCTGTCGGCCAGCCTCGACGGCGGCGGCATCGTCGCCACCTCGCTGATCGTGGCGGGCTACATCGCCGCGCTGGGCGTGGGCGCGCTGCTGGTCAAACCCCTGCTGGCGCACGCGGCAATTACCTTCATCGCCGTGGAGGCGCTGCTCGGCGTCATCGGCGGGCTGTCCGCGGCGGCGCTGTACATGGTGTTCGCGTTCCTGGACGGCTCCGTCGGGTCGACGTGGGTGCTGGCGGTGAGCACGGCCCTGATCGGCGGCCTGGTCGGTGCCGAGGTGCCGCTGTTGATGACGCTGCTGCAGAGCGGGCGGGTGACCGGTGCCGCCGACGCCGGGCGCACGCTCGCCAACCTCAACGCGGCCGACTACCTCGGCGCGCTGCTGGGCGGGCTGGTCTGGCCGTTCCTGCTGCTGCCGCAGCTGGGGATGATCCGCGGCGCGGCGGCCACCGGCATGATCAACCTGGCGGCGGCGGCCGTCGTCGCGCTTTTCCTGCTGCGCCACGTGGTTTCGACGCGCCAGCTCCTGCTGGCGCTGTGCGCGCTGGCCGCCGCGCTGGGGCTGCTGGCCACCCTGCTGCTGCGTTCGGCCGACGTCGAAACCACAAGCCGGCAACGGCTTTACGCCGACCCGATCGTCGCCTACCGGCACACGCCCTACCAGGAGATCGTGGTGACCCGCCGCGGCAACGACACCCGGCTGTACCTCGACGGCGGGCTGCAATTCTCCACCCGGGACGAATACCGCTACACCGAGAGCCTGGTGTACCCCGCCGTCGGCAAGGGCGCGCGTTCGGTGCTGGTGCTCGGCGGGGGCGACGGCCTGGTGGCCCGCGAGTTGCTGCGCCTGCCAGGCGTTTCCAAGATCGTGCAGGTCGAGCTCGACCCTGCGGTGATCGACATCGCACGCACCACGCTGCGTGGCGCCAACGGCGGTTCGTTGGACAACCCGCGGGTGGCCGTGGTGACGCAGGACGCGATGAACTGGTTGCGCGGACCCGACCTCGACCGGTTCGACGCGATCATCGTCGACCTTCCCGATCCCGACACACCCGTGCTGGGCCGGCTGTATTCGGCCGAGTTCTACGCGCTGGCCGCGCGGGCGCTGGCGCCCGGCGGGCTGATGGCGGTGCAAGCGGGCAGCCCCTTTTCCACGCCGACGGCCTACTGGCGCACGGTGTCGACGATCCGGGCGGCGGGCTATGCGGTCACGCCGTATCACGTGCACGTGCCGACGTTCGGCGATTGGGGATTCGCCCTGGCGCAGCGCGCCGATACCGCACCCACGCCGACGGTGCCGCCCGACGCTCCCCCGCTGCGTTTCCTCAACCAGCAGGTGCTTCAGGCCGCGTGCGTGTTCTCCGGCGACGTCGCGCCGCGGCCCGTGGAGCCGTCGACCCTGGACAATCCGCGCATCGTCGAGGACATGCGGCACGGGTACGACTAGATCCCTTGCGTAATCCCTTGCGCCGAGCGTGCAGTGAGGGCGAAAAATCGGCCGAAATCTCGCCCTGAGTGCACGCTCGGCGAGGCGAAGCAGGCGAATTACTCCTGCTCGAGGGCGGCGAGCACCTCGTCGGACAGGTCCACGTTGGTCCACACGTTCTGCACGTCGTCGCTGTCCTCCAGCGCGTCGACCAGCTTGAACACCTTGCGCGCGCCCTCGACGTCGACCGGCACGCTGACCGACGGCTGGAAGCTCGCGTCGGCGGACTCGTAGTCGATGCCGGCGTCCTGCAGCGCGGTGCGCACCGCGACCAGGTCGGTCGGCTCGGAGATGATCTCGAAGCTCTCGCCGAGGTCGTTGACATCCTCGGCGCCGGCGTCGAGCACCGCCGTCAGCACGTCGTCCTCGGTCAGGCCGTTCTTCTCCAGCGTGACGACGCCCTTGCGGGTGAACAGGTAGGACACCGACCCGGGGTCGGCCATGTTGCCGCCGTTGCGGGTGACGGCCACCCGGACCTCGCCCGCCGCCCGGTTGCGGTTGTCGGTCAGGCATTCGATCAGGACCGCGACGCCGTTGGGCCCGTAGCCCTCGTACATGATCGTCTGGTAGTCGGCGCCACCGGCTTCCTCGCCCGCGCCGCGCTTGCGGGCCCGCTCGATGTTGTCGTTGGGCACCGAGGTCTTCTTCGCCTTCTGGATGGCGTCATACAGCGTCGGGTTGCCGGCGGGGTCACCGCCGCCGGTGCGGGCGGCGACCTCGATGTTCTTGATCAGCCGGGCGAATTCCTTGCCGCGGCGCGCGTCTTTGACGGCCTTTTGGTGCTTGGTGGTGGCCCACTTGGAATGGCCGCTCATCGGTGTCTCTTACCTCTTCTATGTCTGGAAAGTTCGCCAGTCGAGTCTACGTGGACGTCTGCGGCCGACTACCGGGCGCTTCACTCCGGTCGCAGGGTTCCCGCAGTCGCGACTTCCGGCGAGAGCATGCGCCTGAGGGCTTTGGCTGTGCGGTGACGGCGTTGAGTGTGCGCTGGCGGCGGCGACCCGCCCGGGGAGCGCCGCCCTGGACGCACACTGAAAACCCGGACTGCACACCGAACGCCCTGACAGCCTCGGCCGTCAGCCGGTCACCATGTCGACGAACATGTGGTGGATCCGCCGATCGCCGGTCACCTCGGGGTGAAACGCCGTCGCCAGCTTGCGGCCCTGGCGCACCGCGACGACGTGACCGGCGGCGCTGGCCAGCACCTCCACGCCGTCACCGACCCGCTCGACCCACGGCGCGCGGATGAACACCGCCCGCACCGGATCGTCGAGGCCCGCGAAGTCGATGTCCCCTTCGAACGAGTCAACCTGTCGTCCAAAGGCGTTGCGCCGCACGGTCATATCGATCGCGCGCAGGGGCAGCGCCTCCCTCCCGCCCGCCCCGGCGTCGAGGATCTCGCTGGCCAGCAGGATCATCCCGGCGCACGCGCCGTAGGCGGGCAGCCCGTCGGCCAGCAGCCCGCGCAACGGCTCAAGCAGGCCGAGGTCTCCCAGCAGGTGGCTCATGGTCGTCGATTCCCCACCGGGGATGACCAGCCCGTCGACCGCCTCCAGCTCACCGCGCCGGCGCACAGGCATCGACTCGGCCCCGGCTTCGCGCAGGGCCGCCAGGTGCTCGCGGGTATCGCCCTGCAGCGCGAGGACCCCGATCCGGGGGGCGCTCACTGGTGATATCCCCGCTTGAAGCGGGTCAGCCCCTCCTGCATGACCGCCGCGACCATCTCGCCGGATTGGGTGAAGATCTTGCCCTGGCACAGCGCGCGGCCGCCGTTGGCCGACGGGGAGGACTGGTCGTACAGCAGCCACTCGTCGGCCCGGAACGCCCGCATGAACCACATCGCGTGGTCCAGCGACGCCACCTGCAGGTGCTCGCGCACATCGAGGTGGGTGACCTGCGCCGACCCCAGCAGCGTCAGGTCGCTCATGTAGGCCAGCGCACAGATGTGCAGCACCGGGTCGTCGGGCAGCGGGTCACGGTGGCGGAACCAGACCTGCTGCTGGGCGGCCTTTCCCGGCGTGAGCTGCAGGCGCTCGCGCGGCACGATGCACACGTCCCACTCCGCGAACTGCTTGAACCCGGCGTCGTCGAACACCTTGACCGAGTCCAGCCCCGGCAGGCCGTCCGGCGGCGGCGCGGGCGGCATGGGGTCCTGGTGGTGGATGCCTTCCTGGTCGGTCTGGAAGGACGCGCCCATGCTGAAGATGATCTCGCCGTGCTGAATGGCGTTGACGCGCCGGGTCGCGAACGAGCCGCCGTCGCGGGTGCGCTCCACGATGAACACCGTGCGCTCCTTGGCGTCCCCGGGCCGCAAAAAGTAGCCGTGCAACGAGTGGACCTGGTAGCGCGGGTCGACGGTGCGCACCGCCGACACCAGCGACTGCCCGGCGACATGACCGCCGAAGGTGCGCTGCAGGAATCCCGATTCCGGGCTGAAGATGCTGCCCCGGTAGATGTTGACCTCGAGCTGCTCGAGATCAAGGATCTCTTCGATCGCCACCAATAGCCCTCGGCTTACCAGCCGCGTTCGGCCAGCCGATGGGGCTGCGCGATCTGCTCGACGTTGATGCCGACCATCGCCTCCCCCAGCCCACGCGAGACCTTGGCCAGCACGTCGGGATCGTCGTAGAAGGTGGTGGCCTTGACGATGGCCGCCGCGCGCTGGGCGGGGTCGCCGGACTTGAAGATGCCCGAGCCCACGAAGACGCCCTCGGCGCCGAGCTGCATCATCATCGCCGCGTCGGCGGGGGTGGCGATGCCGCCGGCCGTGAACATGGTGACCGGCAGCTTGCCCGCCCGGGCCACCTCGACGACGAGTTCGTAGGGCGCCTGCAATTCCTTTGCGGCAACGTACAATTCGTCTTCGGACAGCGACGTCAGGCGGCGGATCTCGCCGCCGATCGCCCGCATGTGCGTGGTCGCGTTGGAGACGTCCCCGGTGCCGGCCTCGCCCTTGGAGCGGATCATGGCCGCGCCCTCGTTGATCCGTCGCAAAGCCTCGCCGAGGTTGGTGGCGCCGCACACGAACGGCACGGTGAACTTCCACTTGTCGATGTGGTGGGTGTAGTCGGCGGGGGTGAGCACCTCCGACTCGTCTACGTAATCCACCCCGAGGCTCTGCAGGATCTGCGCCTCGACGAAGTGCCCGATGCGCGCCTTGGCCATGACCGGGATGGTCACCGCCGAGATGATGCCCTCGATCATGTCCGGGTCGCTCATCCGCGACACCCCGCCCTGGGCGCGGATGTCGGCGGGCACTCGCTCCAGCGCCATCACGGCGACGGCGCCGGCGCCCTCGGCGATCTTGGCCTGCTCGGGGGTGACGACGTCCATGATGACGCCGCCCTTGAGCATCTCGGCCATGCCGCGCTTGACGCGTGCGGTTCCGGTTCGCCCGTTGCCGTCCGGTGGGTGGGCGCTAGTCACTGCTTGATCTCCTTCAACCGTTGTCGACCCAGTCTAATGAGGCGCTTTGGCCCGCGTTGACCGACGGAGTCAGCGGATCGACAGCAGCGGGCCGGGGGCGCGGCCGCCGGCGAGCGCGGCCGCGTCGGTGAGCAGTCCGGATAGTTGCATGGGGTACACCGTCTCCCCCGCAGCGACGAGCTGGGCGATGTCGGCAGCATCACACCAGCGGTGGCCGTGGGTGTAGCTGCGTTCCAGTTCGGTGCGGCCCGTGCGCGACGGCTCGAACCGGCGGGTGCGGTAGACGAAGTAGAACTCCTCGCTGTCGATCAGCGAGCCGTTGAACTCGAAGACCTGGTCGCGCCGCCACACGGGCCCGACCATGTCGGCGGGCGCGACCCGCAGGCCGGTTTCTTCGGCGAGCTCTCGCGCGGCCGCCTCGGCCAGCCGCTCCCCCTGCTGCACTTCGCCTCCCACGGTGAACCACCACTTCGGGGCGGGCTCGCCCAGCGCCGGATCCGACCCGCGCAGCAGCAGCACCGCCCCGCTCTCGTCGAGCAGCACGACGCGGGCCGAGGTGCGGTGGTTGAGCACGCCGTGATCGCCGTGGGCCAACGCGTGCGGCCGCTCCACGATCTCGAAATAGCTGGGCAGCCCGGCGGTCCCGCCCAGGTGGAACAGCCGCACCAGGGGCCGCTCGGCCAGCGCCAGCGTGTCGCGCACCGCGTCGTTGTGGAAGCGGCGGGCCAGCAGCACCCGGGCCTCGGCGTCGGCCAGCTCGGCGATCAACCCGGCCGGCAGGGACGCCGGGTTGACGGCGGCCAGCGCGGCCGACAGCTCGTTTTCGCACGTCTCCCGCGCGGGCCGGGGCGCGCCCTCGGCGGCGTCGGCCAGCGCCGCCAACCGCCGGCCCTCGGATGCGCCGCCGTAGGCGTCGATTGCCACGGCGCGCGCCACCACCGCGCGGCGCGCCAGCGCGCCGTCGAGCGCCTGCCACGACAGGTCGTAGCGGACGTGCAACCGGTCCAGCCGGTTGGCCGTCCGGTACGCCCAGGCGCCGAAGACGCCCAGCACCGCGACCAACACCGCGATGGCGACGATCAGCCATGTCATCAACCGGCCACCTCAACCTTGGCGCCTGTCGCGGCGACCGTCTCGTAAACCCTCAGGATCTGGCTGGCCACCACCGACCAGTCGTAGCGCTGGACGGCGGCCGAACCGGCCGCCACGTAGCGTTCGGCCAGCCCATCATCCTCCAGCACCGCGACCAGCGCATCGGCGAGCGCGGCGCCGTCGCCGACGGGCACCAGGCGGCCCACGTCCCCGCCGGCCAGCACGCGCCGGAAGGCGTCGAGGTCGCTGGCCACCACCGGAGTCCCGGCGGCCATGGCCTCGACCAAGACGATGCCGAAGCTTTCCCCGCCGAGGTTGGGTGCGCAGTAGACGTCGGCGCTGCGCATGGCCGACGCCTTGCCGGCATCGTCGACCTGGCCGAGGAAGCGAATGTTGTTCACGAATTCGCCTGCCTGCGCGCGTAATTCGTCTTCGTCACCGCGTCCGACGATGAGCAGCTGCACGTCCGCGAACCGCTCAACCAGCCGCGGCAGCGCGTCGAGCAACACCCCCACGCCCTTGCGCGGCTCGTCGTAGCGCCCGAGGAACAGCACCGTCTTGCCGGGCCGCGGGTAACCGTCCAGCAGCGGCGCGGTGGCGAACGAGCCGACGTCGACGCCGTTGGGGATCTCCACCGCGTCGGTTCCCAGCGCCTCCATCTGCCAGCGCCGCGCCAGGTCGGAGACCGCGATCCGGCCGACGATCTTTTCGTGCATCGGGCGCAGGATGCCCTGAAAGACCGTCAGCGTCAGCGATTTGGTGGTCGACGTGTGAAACGTCGCCACGATCGGACCCTCGGCGATGTTGAGCGCCAGCATGGACAGGCTCGGCGCGTTGGGCTCGTGCAGGTGCAGCACGTCGAAATCGCCTTCGGCGAGCCACTTTTTGACCCTGCGGTGGGTGGCCGGGCCGAACCGCAGCCGGGCCACCGACCCGTTGTAGGGAATCGGGACGGCCTTGCCCGCCGAGACGACGTAGTCGGGCAACACGGCGTGCGGCGAGGCCGGCGCGAGCACGCTGACGTCATGCCCGCGGGCCCGCACCACCTCGGCAAGCTGCAGGACGTGCGACTGCACCCCGCCCGGAACGTCGAACGAGTAGGGACAGATCATCCCGATGCGCATCAGGCGTCCCTTAGCCGGGCCTGCTTGTTCTCGGAGAGGTCGGCCAGCCACTGCGGCTGCATCATGTGCCAATCCTCGGGGCGGGCGGCAATGTTCTTCTCGAAGTGATCGGCCAACAGCTGGGTGATCGCGCCGACGTCGCCGCCGGTGCAGTCCAGCGCCGGGTGGATGGCGACGCCCCAGCCCTGGCCCTCGAACCAGCAGTGGGCCGCTAGCAGGGCCGCCCCCGTCGCGATCGCGAGCTTCGCCGGCCCGGCCGGCATCCGGGTGGGTTCGCCGAAGAAGTCGACCTGCACGCCGGTGCGGGTGAGGTCGCGCTCGGCCATCAGGCACACCACCCGGTTGTCCCGCAGCCGGTCGCACAACACGTCGAAGGGTGGCCGCTCGCCCCCGGACAAGGGCAGCACCTCGAAGCCGAGGCCTTCGCGGTAGGCGATGAACCGCCGGTAGAGCGACTCGGGTTTGAGTCGCTCCGCGACGGTGGTGAAGGTGCCGTGTGTCTGCGCCAGCCACACCCCTGCCATGTCCCAATTGCCGCTGTGCGGCAACGCGATCACTGCGCCGCGGCCGCCGGACAGTGCCGCTTCGATATGGTCGCGGCCCTGAACAGAGTCGTGCAGCTGGCGGCCGACCGCGGCGAGGTCCATGCCCGGCAGGCGGAACGCCTCGCGCCAATAACGGGCGTAGGAGGCCACGGACGCCCGCATCAGTGAATCCGGAACGTCTGAGGGCGGCACCCGCAAGACGCGGGCCAGGTTCTTGCGCAACTGATCTGGGCCGCCGCCGCGGGCCGCGTAGCGCGCCGCGGCGCCAAATGCGTTGCGCGCGGCGAACTCCGGCATCGCCCGCACGGCCAACCAGCCTGACGCGTACGCCCAGTCGGCCCCGACGCCGCTCAACCGGCCCGCGACGCGGCTCGCCAGGCGGCTCGGTGCCGTGATCGCGTTCATGCCCGGCGGAGTGGGAATCACGGCGCGACCGATCCGCGGTCGGTCGCACCCGGCGAGGTGCGCACCGTGCGCAACCGCTGCGCGCAGGTGACCAGGCTGGCCGCCGCCAACAGCCACATCGCCACCGGCAACGCGGGCGGCCACGCGACGAACGGAAAGTCCGAGATGCCGGCGCCGACCAGCACGATGATCAGCCGCTCGGGCCGTTCGATGATGCCGCCGTCGCCGCGCAGGCCGCTGGCCTCGGCCCGGGCCTTGATGTAGGAGATCACCTGCGAGGTGACCAGGCAGATCAGGGTGGCCGCCGCCAGCAGCTTGTCGTGCAGTCCGAAGGCGATCCACCACAGCAGCCCGCAGAACACCGCACCGTCGCTGACGCGGTCACAGGTGGCGTCCAGCACCGCGCCGAACCGGGTGCCGCCGCCTTGTTCCCGCGCCATCGCCCCGTCGAGCATGTCGAAGAGGACGAAGAACCAGACCACCAGCGTGCCGATGAACAGCTTGCCAATCGGGAAGAAGATCAGCGCCCCCGCCACGGCCACGACGGTGCCCAGGATCGTGACGACGTCGGGGGTCAAACCCAACCGCAGGCACGCTTTCGCGGTCGGAGTGGTCAGCCGCGCGAACGCCGCCCGGGACAGGAACGGCACCTTACTCATGATCGCGTTGCGCTCATCGCTGCTTCGTCCACTCCGTCGCCAGCAACTGGCGGGTTTCGCGCAGCAACTGCGGGATCACCTTCGACCCGCCGATGATGGTGATGAAGTTGGCGTCGCCGCCCCAGCGCGGGACGACGTGCACGTGCAGGTGCTCGGCCAGCGACCCGCCGGCCGAGGTCCCCAGGTTGAGGCCGACGTTGAAACCATGCGGCCGCGACACGTTCTTGATGACGCGAATCGCCTTCTGGATGAAGGACATCAGCTCCGCGCTCTCCGGATCGGTGAGGTCCTCCAGCTCCGAGACGCGCCGGTAGGGCACCACCATCAGGTGCCCGGGGTTGTACGGGTAGAGGTTGAGCACGGCGTAGACGAGTTCACCGCGCGCGACGACTAGGCCGTCTTCGTCGGTCAGCTGCGGGATGTCGGTGAACGGCTGCTCGGTTTTGCCGTTGTCGCGCTTCATCGGCGCCTCGGCCAGATAGGTCATCCGGTACGGCGTCCACAACCGCTGCAGATGATCTTCCTCGCCGACGCCCCGGTCGAGGATGGTGTCGTCGGTGCGCGGCTCGGCGCGTTCGCGCTCACTCACCGGCCGCCACCTTCACGAGTTCGGCGGTGGGAGCGGCATTCTCGCGATCGGCGATCCACTTCACGATGGCGTCGACCGCGCCGTCGCGGGGCACGCCGTTGATCTGGGTGCGGTCACCGAAGCGGAAACTGACCGCGCCCGCCGCAACGTCACGGTCGCCGGCGAGCAACATGAACGGCACCCGCTGGTTGGTGTGGTTGACGATCTTCTTGGCCATCCGGTCGTCGCTGGCGTCGACGTCGACCCGAACCCCGTGCGAACGCAGTTGCGCCGCAACGTCGTTCAGATAGTCGACGTGGTCGTCGGCCACCGGGATGCCGACCACCTGCACCGGCGCCAGCCACGCCGGGAAGGCGCCGGCGTAGTGCTCGGTCAGGATGCCGAAGAACCGCTCGATGGACCCGAACAGCGCGCGGTGGATCATCACCGGCCGCTGCCGGCTGCCGTCGGCGGCGGTGTACTCCAGCTCGAACCGCTCCGGGAAGTTGAAGTCCACCTGGATGGTCGACATCTGCCAACTGCGCCCCAGGGCGTCGCGGGCCTGCACGGAGATCTTGGGTCCGTAGAACGCCGCGCCGCCCGGGTCGGGCACCAGCTGCAGGCCGGATTCGGCGGCCACATCGGCCAGGGCTTTGGTGGATTCCTCCCACATGGCATCGGAGCCCACGAACTTCTCCGGGTCCTTGGTGGACAGCTCCAGATAAAAGTCCTCCAGCCCGTAATCGCCGAGCAGCTCGAGGATGAACCGCAGGAGCGACGCCAGCTCGGCGTGCAGCTGCTCGCGGGCACAGAAGATGTGCGCGTCGTCCATGGTGAAACCGCGCGCCCGGGTCAACCCGTGCACCACGCCGGACTTCTCGTAGCGGTAAACGGTGCCGAATTCGAAGAGCCGCAAGGGAAGTTCGCGATACGAGCGCCCGCGCGACCGGAAGATCAACGTGTGCATCGGGCAGTTCATCGGCTTGAGGTAATAGTCCTGCCCCGGCTTGCGCACGGTCCCGTCGTCGTCGTATTCGGCGTCGAGATGCATCGGCGGGTACATGCCTTCGGCGTACCAGTCCAGATGGCCAGACGTGTGGAACAGGTCCGCCTTGGTGATGTGCGGGGTGTTGACGAACTCGTAGCCGGCGGCGATGTGCTTGCGCCGCGAGTACTCTTCCAGCTCCCGGCGCACGATGCCGCCCTTGGGATGGAAAACGGCCAAGCCGGAACCGATTTCGTCGGGAAAGCTGAACAGGTCGAGCTCGGTGCCCAGCTTGCGGTGATCGCGGCGCTGGGCCTCCTCGATCAGCGTCAGGTGGCGCTCCAGCGCTTCCTGCGACTCCCAGGCCGTGCCGTAGATCCGTTGCAGGCTGGCGTTGTTCTGGTCGCCGCGCCAGTAGGCCGCCGAGCTGCGGGTCAGCTTGAACGCGGGGATGTGCCTGGTGGTCGGGATGTGCGGTCCCCGGCACAGGTCGCCCCAAACCCGTTCGCGGGTACGGGGATTGAGGTTGTCGTAGGCCGTGAGCTCATCGCCCCCGACCTCCATCACCGAAGGATCACCGGACTTGTCGTCGACGAGTTCGAGCTTGTAGGGCTCCCCCGCCAGCTCGGCGCGCGCCTGGTCCTTGGACTCGTAGACCCGGCGCTCGAACAGCTGGCCCTCTTTGACGATCTGGCGCATCCGCTTCTCCAGCGCCGCCAGATCCTCGGGCGTGAACGGCTCCGGTACGTCGAAGTCGTAGTAGAAGCCGTCGGCGATCGGCGGGCCAATGCCCAGCTTGGCTTGCGGGAACAGCTCCTGGACGGCCTGGGCCAACACGTGCGCGGCCGAGTGCCGGATCACGCTGCGGCCGTCGTCGGTGTTGGCCGCCACCGGGATCACCTCGGCGTCGGCGGCGGGCGCCCAGCTGAGGTCGCGCAGCTTCCCCTCCGCGTCGCGCACCACCACGACGCCGTCGGGCGCCCCGCGGCCCGGCAGCCCCGCATCCCGCACCGCGGCGGCCGCGGTGGTCCCGGCAGGCACCCGGATCGGGGCTTGCGGGTCACCGCCGTCGGCTCCCGAGGCGGCGTGTGCGGGGACGGTCATTGTGGCGGTCTCCAAGGCTCGATGGGTCGACGACCATGCTATCGGGGCGGTTCGGCGCCGAGCAGGGCCGTCGAGCAGCCGCCCACAAGTCCGGCAAGATGGACCCGATGGGGGCGCAGACCGGTTTGACGCTGCTGCTCGGCGCCGTCGCGGTCATCGTGCTGGTCAACTGGATCAGCGAGCGCACCGGGCTGCCCAGCGCGCCGCTGCTGGTTCTCGTCGGCATCGGCTATGCGCTGGTGCCGGGGCCGAATATCAGCCTCGAGCCCGACGTCGTGATGACCTGCATCCTGCCGCCGCTGCTCTTCAACGCGGCGCTGGAGTCGTCGCTGGTCGGTATCCGCCGCAATCTGCGCACGGTCATCAGCCTGTCGGTGGTCCTCGTCCTGTTGACCGCGGCGTCGGTCGGCATCGCGTTCGGGCTGCTCGTCAGCGGTGCGACGCTCGCGGTGGGCATGGTGCTGGGCGCCGCGGTCGCGCCGACCGACCCGGTGGCCGCGCTGGCCGTGGCCCGCAAGGAAGGCCTCCCGCTCAACATCGTCACCCTGATCGAGGGCGAGGGGCTGCTCAACGACGCGACCGCCCTGACCACGCTGTCGGTGGCCATCACGGTGGCGCGCGGCGCCGCGTTCTCCGTGCCGTCGGCGATCCGGGAGTTCGCGCTGGCGGCCCTGGGCGGCCTGGCGGTGGGAATGGTGTTCGCCTACTTCCGGCGGCTGCTGCGCCGGTGGAGGCACGACGTGCTGACGGCCAACGCGATCTCGCTCGCCACCCCGTTCGTGACCTACCTGGTGGCCGAGGAGCTGTCCGCCTCCGGTGTCCTGGCGGTCGTGGTGTGCGGGTTGATCGTCGGCCACGACTCGCCCCGGCTCGAATCGGGGGCGAGCCGATTGCAGACGCGGGCCGTCTGGCGGCTGGTCAACTTTCTACTCGAGGGCCTGGTGTTCTTGCTGATCGGCCATCAGCTGCCGGCCATCCTCGACGACTTGGGCGGCTACGACCTGTCGACGATCATCGTGGCGGTCTCCGTCACCGTCGCCGTGGTTCTCGTGGTGCGGCCGCTGTGGTTGCTGCTCACCCAGTCGCTTCCCCGGCCGCTGCGCACCCGGCTCGGCAACGTCTCGGGTTCCGCCGACGCCGCCGACGCCGACGACGCAAACGACGCAAACGACGCCGACGAACCCGACGGACCCGACGGACCCGGCGAGTCCGACACCGGGCGCCGGCGCAACCGAACCTCCGAGCGCCTCAGCGGCCGTGAAGTCTTGGTGCTGAGCTGGGCCGGCACCCGCGGGGTGGTCAGCCTCGCCGCGATTTTCGCGGTGCCGTTCGTGACCGACAGCCGCGCGCCGTTTCCCGACCGGGACCTGCTGCTGTTCTGCACCCTGGTCGTCGTGCTGGTGACGCTGATCGGACAGGGCATCACGTTCGGCCCGCTGGTGCGCGCCCTGGGCCTGCGCGCGGATGCCACCGACGAACTGCGGCTGCGCAACCGGGCTCGCGCCGCCGCCGTGCAGGCCGCGCTGGACAGGCTCGACTCGCTGGACCAACAGGACGACGTGGACGTGGACCCTCGGGTGATCGACGGTGTGCGCCAACAGTTGTCGGCACGGCTCGAGCGGTATCAGCACCGGCTCGACCTGTTGTCGGACGCCGCCGAGGCGCCCGCCGCTCCCCGCTACGAGGCCGCGGTCGCCATCCGCCGCATCGCCATCGACGCCCAGCGCGACGAGCTGGTGCGCTGGCGGGACGCGGGCATGCTGCCCGACCAGAGCCTGCGCGCGATTGAACGCGAACTCGACCACGAAGAGAGCACGCTGCCGATGCGGACGCGCCGGGCCCGCCGGCGAACCCAAAGAACTTGATTTTGAACCTGTTTGGTGCGGCCTAGGATCGCCCCAGCCAGGCCAGCGCCGCGACCGTCAACGCCTGGGTGCCGGTGTCGAGCGTGGGCTGGATGACGGGGGCGAACCGCGGGGAATGGTTGACGGGTATGTCCTCGGCGACGCGGCCCGCCGAGTCGGCGTCGCGATAGGCGTCGGGGTCGATTCCGCCGATGCCCCAATAGCTGTAGGGGGCGTCGAGCGCGCGGGGAATGTCGCTGAAGTCCTCGCTCGCGGTCTGCGGCGCGAGCTCGCAGGCCCGGTCGCCGAAGAAATCGTCGAACGCGGCACGCACCCGCGCGGTGACCGTGGGATCGTTGTCGGTGGCCGGAAAATGGTCCACCAGTTCGAATTCGGGCTCCTTCGGGGATCCGGACGCCTGGCACTCGGCGGTGACGATGCGCCGGATCGCAGCGAGCATTCTGGCGCGGGTCGGTTCGTTGTAGGTGCGCAGGTTCAGTTCCAGCACGGCGCGGTCGCCGATCACATTGCTCTTGGTGCCGGCCTCGATCCTGCCGATCGTCAACACCGCGGCCTCGGCGGGTGCGATCTCGCGCGAAACAACGGTCTGCAACCGGATCACAATCATGGCGGCCAGCACGACGGGGTCGACGGACGATTGCGGCATCGAGCCGTGCCCACCGCGCCCGTAGACGGTGATCCGCATGCTGTCGGCGGTCGTCAGGACGGGCCCGGACCGCGTCGCCACCTGGCCCGCCGGGATCGGCAGGACGTGCTGGGCCAGGGCGACGTCAATGCGTCCGACCAACGTCGCCAGCCCGTCGTCGACCATGCGCCGCGCGCCGTCGCCGACCTCCTCGGCGGGCTGGAACAGCGCGACCACGGTGCCGCGCCACTGCGCTCGCGCGCCGGCGAGCAGCGCGGCCGCGCCGAGCAGACAGGTCACATGGACGTCGTGCCCGCAGGCGTGCATCACCGGCCGTTCGTGGCCGGCCGCGTCGGCGTCGGTCACGGCGCTGGCGTACGGGAGCCCGGTGTCTTCGGCCACCGGCAGCGCGTCCATGTCGGCGCGCAGCAGCACGGCGGGACCGTCGCCGTTGCGCAGGATCCCGACGACGCCGGTGCCGCCGACGCCCTCGTGGACGTCGTAGCCGAACTCGCGCAGCCGTTGCGCGGCGGCCGCCGCGGTCTGGTGTTCTCGGTGCGACAGTTCCGGATGCCGGTGCAGGTCGCGATACAGGTCCTCCTGCCAGCCACGGACGTCAGTCAGGCCAGCGAGCACCGCCGAGCCACTGTTCATCGTTTCGGCCCTCCTTGTTGCGGCGACGCTTTATGTAAACCCATTGCGGGCGAACGACTCTCAGGGCTGGCCGGGTTTGAGCCGCACGAACAGCGCGTCGGCTTCGGTGAGCAGGCGCTCGCCGTCGGTCAACCGGCCCGAGACGAAGATCTTGCGCCCGTCCACCCGGTCGACGCCGGCGTCGAACTGCAGTTCCTTGTCGATCGGGACGATGTTGCGGTAGTCGATCTTGAGGTAGGCGGTGCGCTGGCGGCGGCTGCCGGTGAGCAGCACCGCCGTCAGACCCAGCACGGTGTCGAAGAGCATCCCCAGCGACCCGCCGTGCACGGCGCCGTTGCGCCCGAGGTGGAACCGGGCGAATCGGGCCTCGCCATGGACGCGGCCGTCTGCGCCTTTGCGGGCCGCCATGGGGATCGTCAGGATGTTGCCGCGCATCGGCAGGTCCATCCGGCGGCCCGACGGGGAGGCCCACTCGTCGGCGTCGTACGGCGCCAGCAACGCCGACACCTTCTCCAGCAGGTCGGCCGCCTCGGTGATCACCTCGTCGGGGGCGTCGGCGGCGCGCGCGTGATCCTGCAACGCACGCACGGCGTCGATGAACCTGCCGTAGTCGGGCCCGCCCTTGGTGGTGGGTTCGGGCGGGTTGAATCCCCCGCCGGGGTGTCGCTGATGTTCGGCCACCACCACACCGTATTGCCCGACGGGCGCGCGCATTCGCGTGGTGGCTACCCGGTCTGCTGGGCCCCGGCGGCCGACAGGGTCTCGAACTCGTCGTCCGACAGCGTGATCTCGGCCGCGGCGACGTTCTCCTCCAGGTGCGCCACCTTCGACGTCCCCGGAATCGGCAGCATCACCGGTGACCGCTTCAGCAACCACGCCAGCGCCAGCTGTGACGGCGTCGCGTCGTGCTCGGCGGCGATGCGCTGCAGCGGCCCGTCGGGGGCGGCCAGCGGTCCGGCGGCCAGCGGGAACCAGGGGATGAAACCGATGCCCTGTTCGGTCACCGCGTCCAGCAGCGGCTCGGCGTCGCGGGCCGACAGGTTGTACATGTTCTGCACCGACACGATCTCGGTGATCTTTTGCGCCGCGCCGAGCTGGTCGACGTTGATCTCGGACAGGCCGATGTGGCGGATCTTCCCCTCGTTCTTCAGGGTCAGCAGCTCGCCGACCTGGTCCTCGAGCGGGAAGTTCTTGTCGATGCGGTGCAGCTGGAACAGGTCGATGGTGTCCACGCCCAGCCGGCGCAGGCTCAGCTCGCATTCCTGGCGCAGATAACTGGGGTTGCCCAACGGGATCCAGATGTCCGGCCCGGTGCGCAGCAGTCCCGCCTTGGTCGCGATCACCAGGCCGTCGTAGGGATGCAGCGCCTCGTGGATGATCTCCTCGGAGAAGTACGGGCCGTAGGAGTCGGCGGTGTCGATGAAGTTCACCCCGAGCTCGACGGCGCGCCGCAGCACCCGGACGCATTCGTCGCGGTCGTCGGGTGGGCCCCACACGCCCTTCGCGGTCAGGCGCATCGCCCCGAAGCCGAGTCGGTTGATGGTCAGATCTCCACCGAAGGTGAACGTTCCCGACGCCCCGGCAACGGTTTTCGAGTTTTGTGCGGTCACATCTTCAGACCGTACTCGCAAAACACCGCCGCGCATCGTGGCGTGGCAAGCTGAACGCGTGGACCTACGAGCGCTCGAGGAACTTCCGCTGACCTATCGGGAAGTGGGTGCGACGGCCGCCGGTGACCTGCCGGCTGGATACGACCATCAACACGCCGAGCGCCAAATCGGCACGGGCCGGCAGCGTTTCGAGCAGGCCGCCGACGCCGTGCTGCGCTGGGGCATGCAGCGCGGCTCGGGGCTGCGCGTGCAGGCCAGCTCGGAGATCGCCGTCGTCGACGCGGTGGTGGTGGTGCGGATGGGTTTTCTGCCGGCGCCCTGCCGCGTCGTGTACGTCGTCGACGAACCCGACATTCGCGGCTTCGGCTACGGCACCCTGCCGGGCCACCCGGAATCCGGCGAGGAGCGTTTCGTGGTGCGCTACGACCCGATCACCTCCGCGGTCCACGCGGAGGTGTCGGCGTTCTCCCGTCCGGCGACCTGGTGGAGCAAGGCCGGCGGCCCGGTGGTGCGGGTAGCGCAGCGGCTCATCGCCAAGCGCTACCTGAGGGCCGTCTGACCCGCGGCTACCGGGCCGCGATGCTGCCGCTGTGCACGCCCTGCGCCAGCCGGGCCAGCGCGATGGCGCCCACGAACAACCCGAAGTCGCGCAGCGCGACGTCGTAGAACCCGGGCCCGGTGACCAGGTCGATGATGATCCCGGCGAGCCAGGCCGCGACGACCCAGGCGCCCAGCCGTGGGGCCACCGCCACCACCACCCCGGCCACGATCTCGATGATCCCGACGAGGTACATGCACTGATCGGCCGTTCCGGGTACCAGGTCGTCGATCCAGCCGGCCAGATACATGCTCCAGTGATGCGGGTGGGTCAGCAGGTTGAAGAACTTGTCCAACCCGAACACGATCGGCGCGATCGTGAACACGGTGCGAAGCGCGAGGTAGGCCGAATAGGCCGGGTCCCGTAGCTGCTCGGCGAGGGTGGGCGTCGCGCTGACTTGATTGGTGCTCATCGGGTGCCTCCATTTCTAACGGATAATAGTTCGAACGGTAGAACGTGTAGACTGTAGCGTCAAGCATTTTGTCTGTTAGAAACGGCGCGAAAATGGACGACGGGAAGCACCTGCAGCGCGACGCCGCCGGCATCGGGGCGCTCGCCGATCCGGTGCGCCACCGCCTGTATCAGTTCGTGTGCGACCAGCCCGCGCCCGTGAGCCGCGACCAGGCGGCCGACGCCGTCGGGATCCCCCACCACCAGGCCAAGTTCCACCTGGACCGGCTCACCGCCGAGGGCCTGCTGGAAACCGGTTTCGCGCGCGTGACCGGGCGCTCGGGCCCCGGCGCCGGGCGTACCGCCAAGCTGTATCGCCGGGCGGGCCGCGACATCGCTGTCAGCCTTCCGCAGCGGGAGTACGAGCTGGCGGGCCGCTTGATGGCGACGGCGATCGCCCGGTCGGCGGGCACCGGCGAACCGGTCACCAGCGTCCTGAACCGGGTGGCCCGCGACTACGGTCGCGCGATCGGGGCGCGGGCCGGCGCGCGAGCGCCCGCCGACGCCGGGGGCGCGCTTCGGCGCGCGGTGGAGCTGCTGAGCCGGCACGGCTACGAGCCCCGATACGGCGACGGCGGGGTCGAGCTCGCCAACTGCCCGTTCCACGCCCTGGCGCAGGAGCAGACGGAGCTGGCCTGCACCATGAACCACGCGCTGATCAGCGGCGTGGCCGATGCACTGGCGCCACACGGCCCGAACGCCCGGCTCTGCCCGGGGCCCGACCGGTGCTGCGTCGTGCTGGCGCCCGGCCGCGCGTAGGCCGCGAGCGAGAGCTATGCCCGGCCTGGTGTCCCCCAGCCGGACAGCAACCGTGCCGCGCCCGTGCACATCTCGTCGATGACCTCGCGCACCGACGCGTCGTCGCGGATCATCCCAACGCCCTGACCGGCGTCCACGGGGGCGATCCGGCAGTCCCCGGCGGCGATCGCTGTGGCCAGCTCCTCGCAGGCGGCCGGGTCCAGCGCCTCTTCGTGACCGGTCCAGTGCTCGACGAACTCGTTGGCCAGCACCCGCGACGGGAATCGCGCCGGCCAGGGCAGCCCCTTGGCGACGTCGAAGACCCGGGTGACCGCGGTGTCGGTTTCGGTGGCGGCCACCAGGGCCCGGCGGCCGGCGTCGCCGGTCAGCGCCTCCGGACAGGCCGACAGGCGGGTCCCCACCCACGCGCCGCTGGCGCCGGCGGCCAGCACGGCGGCCAGGCTGCGCGCCGAGGCGACGCCGCCCGCGGCCAGCACCGGAACCGTGACGGCGTCCAGGACGGCGTCCAGCAGCGGCAGCAGCCCCAGCTTGACCTCGCCGTGCCCGCCGCCCTCCGACCCGCGGGCGACCAGGATGTCGACGCCGGCGTCGACGGCCCTGCGCGCCCCGTCGCTGTCGTAAACCTGTGTGACGGTGGGGATTCCGGCGTCATGCGCCTTGGCGACCCAGGACCAGTCGGTTCCGAAACTGACCGACAACAGGGCGGGCCGTGCGGCCAGCGCATCCTCGAGCAGCCCGGCCTCGTTGCGCATCACCCAATCGACCAGGCCGATGCCGAACCGGCCGTCGACGGCCCGCAGCTGCTCGGCCAGCAGCTCGCGGGTCGCGACGCTGCCCATGCCGACCATGCCCAGACCACCGGCCGCCGTGACCGCGGCGGCCAGGCGGCCGCCGGCGACCCCGCCCATCGGCGCGTTGACGATGGGCACCCGCAGACCGAAACTCGTTGCCCAGGGCGTCGAGAGCATCGGCGGCTAGTGCGCCGAGGGGATGGTCTTCAGCACGGTCAGCAGGACCACCGAATCCTCGATCGCGTGCAGGGCATGGCGTTCGGGCGGGATCGCAAGGTATTCGCCGGCCTTGCCCTCCCAGGCGTCGCCGCCGGTGGTCAGGCGCACGTGGCCGCGCAGCACCTGCAGGGTGGCCTCGCCGGGGCTGTCGTGTTCGGAGAGGTCGTGGTCGGCCAGCAGGGCCAGCACGGTCTGCCGAAGCTCGTGGCTGTGTCCGCCGTGGATCGTGTGCGCGGCCCGTCCGCTGTGGGACTGTTTGGCCTCGGCGAGCTTTTCGGATGCGAGGTCGGTCAACGAAACGGAATCCATTGTGAGTCCTTCGTAGTTGCAAGGCCTTTCACCGACGGCCTTGGAGGTTGGCAGTTAACCGCTCAGTAGGAGTATCCCCGCCGCGATCAGGCCGGCCACCTTGACCGCCTCGAGGGCGACGTAGCCGTAGTGGGCCCGGGAGCGCGGCCCGTCCGATCCGGACAGCACCCGGTCGGAACGGCGGGTCAACGCGGGCCGCACGGCGACCAGCTGCACGGCCAACGCGGCGACGGCGACGCCGACCGCCGCGATGACGCCCGCCGGGGTGGGGCCCGCGATCACGATCGCCCCGATGACGAGCGCGAAGGCCACCTCGACGGTGTTGAGGGCGCGGAAGACCAGCCGGCCGATGCCGAGCCCGATCTGCAACGTCACGTTGGGCGCCCGGAACTTCAGCGGGGCTTCCAAAAACGAGATGGCCAGCACCATGCCGAGCCAGACGAAGGTGAGCGCGACGGCGATCGCGGTTCCGGTGGTCATTTGGCCGCCCCCTGCAGCGTCAGGTGCGCCAGACACAGGTCCGGCTCCACGAACGAGTCGAGCCGGTCCACCGAGACCGGCGCGCCCCAGGTTTCCACCGCTCCCTGCATGAGGCCGAGGTGCACCGGACACACGACGCTCGACCGGTTTTCGGCCAGCTCCAGGAACGGGCAGTGCCGCAGTCCGACTTGTTGCTCCCCGTCGACCACCCGGCGCTCGGGCGCGAAGCCGAGTTCGTCGAGCACCTCGATCAAACGGGCGATGACCTCCTCGGCGTTGGCGGGGGCGTCGGGCCGCGGATGCAGCTCGGCGTCCACCTTCCGCCCCCACGCCCGTCCCGCGGCCAGCGCCTTGGGTCCCGGGTCGCGCTCGGTGGCGAAGGCCATGGTCAAGATCTCGGCGAGCAGCCGGTAATGCCGCGTCCCGCCGCGATCCATCTGCCGGACCGCCCGGAACATCAGCGGTGGGCGGCCCGGGCCTTTGCGGTCCAGCTCGACGTGTTCCACCTGCCCGTCGGTGACCAGGCTGTCGAGGTGGAAGCGGACGGTGTTGGGGTGCACGCCCAGCTCGTCGGCGATCCCGGCGATGCTCATCGGCTCGGGGGAAGCCCGCAGCAACCGCATCACCGCGCGGCGCCGACCGGCCGATTCGCCCGCGACCGAACCCTGAACCTCCGGGAGTTTCTCCAACTGCCGGGGCCTCTGGGCTTTCTGCGTCTTCTGGGTTCTCTGGGTCTTCACCGGGTCCCTCACGCTGCTCGTCCTTCAAGCCCCGTCCGAATGGGCGGCACTGGGCTGACCAGCCACCAGCGGTGTGTCGACGCCGAGCGGGCCGACCTTGGCCGCCCCGCCCGGGGACCCCAGGGGTTCGTCGCGGCCCGGCAGCGTCTCGGCGAAGAATGCCGCATTGTCGGCCAGGTGCGGCTGGAGGTCCTCGGGCAGGTCATCTTCGTAGTAAATCGCCTCCACCGGACAAACCGGCTCGCACGCGCCGCAGTCGACACACTCGTCTGGATGAATGTAGAGCGCGCGGCCGCCCTCGTAAATGCAATCCACGGGACACTCGTCGACGCAGGCGCGATCCATCACATCGACGCATGGCTTCCCGATCGCGTAAGTCATGGGCTACAGTTTACACAACATGTCTTGTAAAAATTGGGTTCGAGGGCCTAAGAACGGTGAAGGCCGACGGTAGGCTCATCGACACCCCGCCCCCGGTGCGCCATGGGTACCACGAGCTGGCCCTGGCCTCACCGCAAGGCGCTGCGCGACAGGAGATCTGATGCCAGGACAACGAGCAGGTTCCGAACTTCCGCTGCCGGCCTCGCGCCGTGACGACAGCGCGGTCGCCGGCCATTGGCTGTTGGCGCGGCTCGGCAAGCGCGTGTTGCGCCCCGGCGGGGTCGAGCTGACCCGCACCCTGCTGTCGCGCGCGGAGCTGGGCGGCGCCGATGTGGTCGAGCTGGCGCCGGGCCTGGGCCGTACCGCCACCGAGATCGTGGCCCGCGGTCCGCGATCCTACGTCGGCGCCGAGGGCGACCCGGACGCGGCCAACATGGTCCGCGGCGTGCTTTCCGATCTCGGTGCGCAGAATGCCGCCGTGCGGGTGGCGGACGCGGCGGAGACCAGGTTGCCGGACGCCAGCAGCGATGTCGTCGTCGGAGAGGCGATGCTGACCATGCAGGGCGACGCGGCCAAACAGGCCATCGTCGCCGAGGCGGCCCGCGTGCTGCGGCCGGGGGGCCGCTACGCGATCCACGAACTCGCCCTCATCCCGGACACGGTGTCGGAGGAGATCAGCACCGAGATCCGGCAGGCGCTCGCGCGTTCGATCAAGGTGAACGCGCGGCCGCTGACGATCGCGGAGTGGTCGAAACTGCTCGCCGAGCACGGATTGGTGGTCGACAACGTCACCACCGCGCCGATGGCCCTGCTACAGCCCCGCCGGCTGGTCTCCGACGAGGGCCTGTTCGGGGCCCTGCGGTTCGCCAGGAACGTGCTCCTGCACCGTGATGCCCGCAAGCGGGTCCTGGCGATGCGCCGCACGTTCCGCAAGCACCGCAAGCAACTGGCCGCCGTCGCGATCGTCGCCCACAAGCCCGCGGCATCGGCCACCGGCTGACCGGCCCCGGAAGGCTTTGGGGACGGCCTGCGCCGTTCGGTGTTGCGCCGCTTCCGATATCGGGTCCCGAGTTTGGGCCCGTTCCGCAATCTCCGCGTGACGGTTTAGTGACGCCCCCTGACGTAACTTGGCTGCGGCAGTTGTGGGGAGAACGAAGGAGCTTGCCGAGCATGGGTGCTAGCCCACCGTCGCTGACGGATTCCGACCTCGACGCGTTGGCGTCGGATTTCCTGCAGTCGCATTACCTCGGCGCCATCTACGCCGATTGGTCACCCGACCGGCGGCTCGACATGTTCCTGAGGCGGCGCGGCCTCGCCAGGGTGGCCAACGACGGCGACCTGTCCCACAACGTCTTGCAACGCATCATGTCCCGGGCGGGCCGTGCCTCATTGGCGCGGCATTGATCGGCCTGCTCTTCTGCTGCAGAACCAGGTAGGCGACCGCGATGAACAAAAACCGCGAAAAAGTTCGAGTTTTGACGGCCGAAATGACAACCCACGCATTGGTACGGACGTACTATTGCGCTTTGAAGCTGGACGTGCCGCCGGGGATGGATGAGTCGTTGAGGCTAGCGGGGAGGGGACGATGAATTCACCGAAATGGATGGTTCATTGGCCGCAGCGCAGGCCGACGGCCACGATCTACCAGTTGACCGACCGACTCCACCGCGGGCACGTCGCCAGGGTGCCCGCCCATCAGATCACGGCGACGGTGTCGGCGTGGCTGGCGGACCTGGGAGCCGACAGCCCGCTGGTCGACGAACTCGAGCGGGCCGTGTGCGGCGGCGACTGGGCGGCGGCGCACGCCCTGAGTGAGTGCTTGTCCATCGAGATCGCGGTGGCCGACTGAGAATCGCGACTCAGCGCTGAGCGAGTGCCCGCGCGGCGCGGCCGAGGCTGTCGTCGATCAGCCGGTCGACGGCGCCGAAGTAGGTCGGTGACGGGTCTTTGCCCACCAGCTCGGCGATCGCTTGCTGCTCACCCAAAACATCTGCGGCATCGAGGTTTTCGGCCATGCGCTGCGTGTGCACGGTCAGGCCGGTCAGCAACTCCGCGGTTTGGGATCCCGCGACCACGGTGCGCCGGCCCAGCGTGCGCAGGGTGTCCCATTCGGCGTGCCATGCCCCGTCGGGCCGTTCGTCGTCGGCCAGCGCCGCGGCGGTGTGCAAGGTGGCGGCCAGCGGGGGCGTCGACAGCGCGGCGCGGCGAATCAGGATGGACAGCACGGGGTTACGCTTGTGCGGCATGGACGACGAGCCGCCCCGGTTGTCGGCCGTCGGCTCGCTGAGTTCGGCGATCTCGGGGCGGCCCAGCGTGACGATGTCGGAGGCGATGCGTCCCCAGCAGTCGGTGCAGCCGACGAACGCGTCGGCGGCGCCGGTGATCGGCGCGCGGGCCGTGTGCCAGGGCGCCCGCGGCGCCAGGCCCAATGCGGTTGCCGTGTCGGCGGCGACGCCGGCCGCCACCCCGGCCGGGTCGGAGCCGCCGGTGAGCAGCGCCGCCAACTCCGTGGCGGCGGCCAATGTGCCCGCGGCGCCGCCGATTTGGACGGGCGTGGTCAGCGCGGCCATCCGGTCGAAGGCGTCGACGACCCCGTTCAGCCAAGCGGCGGCCTTGGCGCCGAAGGTGGTGGGTGCGGCGTGCTGGGTAAGGGTGCGGGCCACCATCGGAGTGGCCCGGTGCCGCGTGACGAGTTCGGACAGCGCCGAGATCTGCTCTCTCAGCTGCGTGATCAGGTCGTCGGCGACCGCGCGCGTGGCCAGCATCAGGCCGGTGTCCAGGACGTCCTGGCTGGTGAGTCCGCGGTGGATCCACGGCGCGACGGCCGGTTCCGCGCGCTCGCGCAGCAGCTTCACCAGGGGAATCACCGGGTTGCCGCCGTCTTCGGCGGAGGCCGCGAGCGCCTCGCAGTCGTCGTGCGTCACCAGATTCCGCAGCTCCACACCGACGCACTCGGCGGCTGTCAGGCCGGCGCCCGCCAGCGCGCTCAGCCACGCGGACTCCACCGCGACCATCGAACCCAGCAGCGCCCCGTCGGTCATGTGCTCGCCGGCTCGATGGTCTCCGGGCCACAGCAAATTCGTCATCGCGGCTCCGCCCGGTACGCCAGGAACAGGGTCTCGGCCGGCCCCTGCAGGTGGATGTCGAAACGGTATGCGGCGCCGTCATTTTCGGCCACGCAGAGCAACGTTTCCAGACGCTCGGCGGGGACGGCGGCCAGCAGCGGATCGGCCTCCGGGTCGGCCCCCGGCAGGTAGGCGCGGGTGAACAACCGGTTCAACAGCCCCCGCGCGAACACGGTGAGCGCGAAGAACGGCGGGCGCCCGTCGATCACCGAACCCGGGGTCAGGGTGGTGAACGCGTAGCGCCCGGCGCCGTCGGTCGCGCAGCGGCCCCAGCCGGTGAACGACGGGATCGACGCGTGGGATCGGCGCAGCGAACCGGCCTGCCGCGCAATGCGTCCCGCGGTATCGGGCTGCCAGAGTTCGACCAGTGCGTCGGGGACCGCGGCGTCGCCGCCGTCGTACACCGCGCCGTGCAGCCGGATGGCCTGCGGGTGACCGTCGTCGACCAGCTCGCTGTCACCGGGGTACGGCAATCCCAGGTCGAGGAAGGGTCCGACCGTTTGCCCTGGGGTGCAGGCTGTTTCAGTCATGCGCGCCCTCGGTGGGTGTCGGCGCGCCGCCGGTCAGGACGATGTCCCACCGGTACCCGGTCGCGTACTCGGGCTGGGTCAGGTCGTGGTCGTAGCGGGCGATGAGCCGTTGCCGCGCGGCGGGATCGAGGATCGACTGGAAGATCGGATCCAGCTCGAACAGGGGGTCGCCCGGGAAGTACATCTGGGTGACCAGGCGCTGGGTGAAAGCCGTTCCGAAAACGGAGAAATGGATGTGCGCCGGGCGCCAGGCGTTGCGATGGTTGCGCCATGGGTAGGGGCCGGGCTTGACGGTCAGGAACCGATAGGAGCCGTCCGGCCCGGTCAGGCAGCGGCCGGCGCCGGTGAAGTTGGGGTCGAGCGGGGCCGGGTGCTGGTCGCGCTGGTGGCGGTAGCGCCCGGCGGCATTGGCTTGCCAGATCTCGACCAGCTGATCGGCCACCGGTCGGCCGCCTTCGTCGACGACGCGTCCGGTCACCGCGACGCGCTCCCCGATCGGCTCGCCCGGATGCCCGGCCGTCAGGTCGGCGTCGAGCGGGTCGACGTCCTGGTGGCCGAAGCACGGCGCCCAGAGCTCGACGCCCTCGGGATCGATCGCGACCAGGGGATGCTTGGGGTGGCGCAGCGTCGTGCTGCGGTACGGCGGATAGTCCAGGAGCGGCTGACCGTGCGCCGGGCCTGCCCCGCCCGGGTATTGCGCTGCGATGCGGGCGATCTCCGCCGTGATGTCAGCCTGAGAAGCGACACACCCGGCGTCCATGAGCCGTGACGCTACTCTCGATGCTCCCCTACAGGGCGCGGATCAACGCCGCGCGCCCCTTGGTCCGCAGGCGGTGCACGGCCGAGCCGCGGTATTGCTCGATCGTGGCGGCCATCTTGTTGCCCAGCTCCTCGAGCTCCGCGTCGGTGATCTTCACCTGCGGAGGGGCCGGGATCATGTCGCGTTCCTCTTCGTCCGCGTGCGCCTCCAGCACGGTCTTGAACGAATTCCACTCGTCCTCATACCCCGGCGCGCTCTGCGGCGTCTTGAGCAACACGGAAAGCTGGTCGACGACCTGGCGGTGTTCGGCGTGGGCGACCGCGATCAGCTTGGTGGCCGCGCGCAGCGCCGGGTAGTACAGGTCGTCCTCGATCCGGAAGTGGATGTCGAGCTCGATCAGCATGTCGTCGAAAAGGGCATGGCGCTCTTCGGAATTCAGCGGTGCCTCGCTGACCTTGCGGCCGAGGCCTTTGAGCACGATGTGGTGTTCTTTGAGAACGTCGTAGGCGTTCAATTGGCTCCTCCTTTAGCGATTCCGATCGCGCCGCCGGGAGCGGGCTGCTGCTCACCGCGGACTTCGACCACTCCGTCGACCAACCGGGCCTCGTAGCACGGCAGCGGCGCTGCCGCCGGACCGCGCACCACTTCGCCGGATTCGGCGGCGAACCACGAGCCGTGCCAGGGGCACACCAACCGGCCGCGGTCCATCCAGCCGTCGGCCATCGGGGCGGCCAGGTGGGGGCAGAATTCTCCGTACGCCGCGACTTCACCGGGCTTGGTCTGACAGACCACCAGGCCCACACCGTCGACCTCGACGCGCACCGGTTTGCCGTTGAGCGAGCTCGCGGGCAGCACCGGCGTCCACGTGGAGGTGCGCAGCCGCGGACCGGACTGGTCGATGCCGATACCGGAGTCGAAGACCAGCGCACCACCGAGGTAGCTGCCGGCGACGGTGATGCCGTAGCCCAGCGCGGTGAGCACGATGCCTCGCCCGTGGCGTCCCTTGCGACGGTCCCACCACGACTGCATGTACAGCGCGGTGGCGGCGACGTTCAGCAGGCCGTGCACCGCGCCGACGCGGCGGTCCTCCTCGTGGGTGTGCTGCCAGTCGGTGACGCCGGTGACGGCCGAGCCCAGGCTCGCCAGGATGCCGACCCCGAGGGCGCGGGAGGCGAATCGCGAGGCGTCGACGACCTCGGATGCGGGCTGGCCCGGCAGCACGCTGAGGGCGTCCAGCGCCACCGTCGTGCCGAGCGCGCCGCTGGTCAGCGACGCCAGCGGCGGGTGCACCGGGTGCCCGAGCCAGACGCCGTTGAGCGCGTTGGTGACGGTGTTGCGGGCGCCGCCGAGCCCGTTGTAGGCGAAGCTGAGCAGGTGTTCGAACCGATAGCTCGGCCGATCCATCCACTCCTGGCGCCCGATAGCGGCCAGAACCTTGGATCCGACCTGCTGCAATCGACCCCCGCGTGGCCGACCCACCATCGCACCCTGCCTTTCCTCAAATCAGTGGAAATAAGCGGTTAATAACCGCAAAACCGAACGATTACCGGCAGTTTACTCCGCGCTCACATACGCCGAACCGCTGCCGTGACCCACGGTAGCCGGGGGTTTCCGGGATGTAATTGCGTGCCACCTGTGAATCGGCCCCAAGGATTCTGCGGACAACCTGGCGACGCGGGCGCCCGGCGGTTGACCGGCGCCGAAGACTGCGGGATTCTTCTGAGCGGAGAGTATTTCTGTACATCAGAGGGAGTCATGGCGCACCGGGACGGCGGATTGCTCGAAGTCTTCGAGAACGTGCGCCGCGGGATGATCCCCGCGCACATCTACAACGACTCCGAACTGTTCGCGCTGGAGAAGGAACGGCTGTTCGGCCGGGCGTGGACCTTCGTGGGGCACGAGTCCGAAATCCCGCACGACGGCGACTACGTGGTGCGCCGGGTGCTCGACGACTCGTTCATCATCACCCGGGATTCCGCCGGCGAGGTGCGGGCCCTGTTCAATATGTGCCTGCATCGCGGGATGCAGGTCTGTCGCGCGGAGATGGGAAACGCCTCCAACTTCCGCTGCCCCTACCACGGCTGGACCTACCGCAACGACGGACGGCTCACCGGGCTGCCGTTCCACCGGGAGGCCTACGGCGGCGACGAGGGGTTCGCCAAGGACCAAACCCTGTTGCCCGCACCGAATTTCGCGAGCTACAACGGTCTGCTGTTCATCAGCCTGGATCCGAATGCCGAACCGCTGGAAGACTTCCTGGGCGACTTCAGGTTCTACCTGGACTACTACACCAAGCAGAGCGCCGGCGGCGTCGAGGTGCGGGGGCCGCAGCGCTGGCGGATCAAGGCGAACTGGAAGATCGGCGCGGAGAACTTCGCCGGCGACATGTACCACACCCCACACACCCACGCGTCGATCGTCGAGATCGGCCTGTTCCGCGAGCCGAAAGCCCAGAAGCGCAAGGACGGCGCCACCTACTGGGCGCACCGCGGCGGGGGCACCACCTACAAACTGCCCCCCGGCAGCTTCGAGGAGCGGATGCGCTACGTCGGCTACCCCGCCGAGATGATCGGCCGCATCAAGGACGTGTGGACCCCGCAACAGCAGCGGGTCGTCGGCGAGGACGGGTTCATGATCTCCGCGGCGACCTGCTTTCCGAACCTGAGTTTCGTGCACAACTGGCCCAAGGTCCGCGGCGGTCGCGACGACAAGAAAGCAGAAGTGTTGCCGTTCATCTCGATCCGGTTGTGGCAACCCATCAGCGAGAACGAGACCGAGGTGTGTTCGTGGTTCGCCGTGGACTCCACCGCTCCCCCGCAGTACAAACAGGATTCGTACAAGGCGTATCTGATGTGCTTCGGGTCGACGGGCATGTTCGAACAGGACGATGTGGAGAACTGGGTGTCGCTGACCACCACCGCGGGCGGTTCGATGGCGCGACGGCTGCTGCTGAACAGCCGCATGGGCCTGCTCGCCGACGACCGCTCAGTCGTCGAGCCGTTGGCGCCCAACGCTTTTCACGGCCCCGGACGCGCGCAGGTCGGCTACAACGAGCACAACCAGCGGGCGCTTTTGGCCATGTGGGCCGACTACCTGCAGGGGGCGGGCACATGAGAAAGCCCCTGCCCTTCAGCGACAGTCGACACCTCGAGGCGCACCAGTTCCTGGTGGACGAGGCGTACCTGCTCGACGGCCAACGGTATGAGGCGTGGCTGGACACGCTGACCGACGACGTCCGCTACACCATGCCGGTGCGGGTCACCGCCGCGCGCGGCGCGGGATTCGACGCGTCGCCGTTTCCCGAGCCCGGCATGGCCCATTTCGATGAGGACAAGTACTCCCTGACCCAGCGGGTCGCGCGGATGGGCACCGAGCACGTGTGGGCCGAGGACCCGCCGTCGCGGCTGCGGCACTTCATCACCAACGTGCGCACCTTCGAGTGCGACGATTCCGAGGACGTGGTCGTCGAATCGGCCGAGCTGCTGTTCCGCAGCCGCGGCGACGTCAACGAGGCCGCCCTGCTGTCCTGCGGGCGCGAGGACCTCCTGCGCCGGTGTGGCGATCGCTTCAAGCTGGCGCGGCGCACCATCCTCGCCGACGAGTCGGTGCTACGGATGCAGAACCTGGCGGTGTTCCTATGAGCGACGAACCCATCACGATCGCCAACGAATTCACCGAGGTCGTGGTGCGCCGGATCGACACCCGCAACGGGTCACGCCTGCTGATCAGCGCCCCCAGGTCCGGGGAGTCGATCACCCTCGACGCGCTCGAGGTCGAGGCCCTGACCTGGCAGAACCCCCGTACTCTAGCTGCCATGGTCGGCAACTCCCACGCGCCGCTGCTGCCCGACGATCCCGAGGAGCGCGATGACGGGCTGGCTTGAGGGCAAGCGCGCGCTGGTCGTCGGCGCGGGTTCGGGAATCGGGCGCGCCGTCCTCGACGCGTTTCGCGCCGAGGGCGCGAAAGTCGCCGCGCTGGAACGCGTTCCGGAGAAGTGCGCCGCGCTGCGCGCGCAGCTGCCCGACGTACCGGTGACCGAGGGCGACGCGACCGCCTACGACGCCAACGAACGGGCCGTCACCGCCGCGGTGGAGGCCTTCGGCGGGCTGGACACGCTGGTCAACTGTGTCGGAATCTTCGACTTCTACCGGGGCATCGGCGACATCGACCCGCCCGACCTGCCCGGCGCGTTCGACGAGATGTTTCGCACCAACGTGCTCAGCCACATGCAGTCGGTCAAGGCGGCGATCCCCGCGCTTCGGCACGCGGGAGGGGCCTCGATCGTGCTGACCGAGTCCGCCTCGTCGTTCTACCCGGGACGCGGCGGCGCGCTGTACGTCTCCTCGAAATTCGCGGTGCGCGGCCTGGTTTCGGCGCTGGCCCACGAGTTGGCGCCGGGGATCCGGGTCAACGGGGTGGCGCCCGGCGGCACGCTGAACACCGATCTGCGCGGCCTCGCCAGCCTGGGGCTGGGCGACACCCGGCTGGACGACAGACCCGGCCGGGCCCGCGAGGTGGCGGACCGCACTCCCCTGCACGTCGCGCTCACCGGCGAAGACCACGCGTTCAGTTATGTGTTCCTGGCGTCCGACCGCTCCCGCGGGATCACCGGCGAAACCGTGCGTCCCGACGGCGGATTCGGCCTCGGCGCAACGAAACCCGACCCGAAAGGGACCGAACCATGACCGACCGGCTGGAGCGGCAGCGAACCCTGGTCGCGCAGGGGTGCCGCGTCGCGGCCGCCCGCGGCCTGGTCGACGGCATCCTCGGCCACCTGAGCCAGCGGGTCGACGACGAGCGCCTGCTGGTGCGCTGCCGCAGCGACGCCGACGACGGGGTGGCGTTCACCCGGCCCAGCGACATCCGGCTGGTCCGATTCGACGGCAGCCCCGGCGCCCCAGGCGAACTCGACGGGTACCGGGTGCCCAACGAACTGCCCATCCACGTCGAGACCATGCTCGCCGACCCGCGCCACACGGCCGTCGCGCACCTGCACCCGCCGGCGGTGGTCGCCGCCGATTTGGCCGGCATCACGATCCGGCCCATCTACGGCGCCTACGACATTCCCGGCGCCTGGCTGGCGCGCGGCGGTGTCCCCGTCTACGAACGCGCCGTGCTGATCCGAGATTCGCGGCTGGGCAAGGAGATGGTGGCGGCCATGCGCGGTGCGCCCGTGGTGATCTGCCGCGGACACGGAATCACCAGCGCCGCGGCCACGGTGCCGCAGGCGGTGCTGCAGGCGATCAGCCTCGACGCGCTGGCCCGCATGGCGTTGCGAGTGCGCGCCGCCGGCGGCACGCCGCGCGACATCGACGACGCGGACTGGGAGGACCTGCCGGATCTGGGGCCCGCGCTCACCGCCGAGGCGGCCTGGCGCCACGAAGTGGCGCGACTCCCGTCGGGGCCCGCATCGTCGCCGGCCTAGCTAGCCGAGCAGATCGCCAATCTCCTTGGCGGCGTTGACAAGTGCGGCGGCTACCGCCGGATACCGGGAGGGGTCCAGCCGGTGTTGCGGCGCGGCGGCGTTGAGCGCGAGCCGCAGGCCGGGCGCCCGGGCCGGGATGGGCACGGCGACCGAGGCGACGCCCTCCTCGCTCTCCTCCCGGTTGGTGGCGTAGCCGCGTTCGCGGATGCCGGACAGCTCGGCTTCCAGCTCGACGCGGCTGGCGATCGAATGCGCGGTGATGCGCTCGAGCCGCTCGCGCGGCAGCAGCGCACGCAATTCCGGTGGCGACAACTGGGCCAGCATCACCTTGCCCGTCGAGGTGCAGTGCGCGGGCATCGTGCGGCCCAGCCGGGACGCCACCCGCACCGCGGCCGGCCCCTCGACGGCGGCCACGAAGCGGACGCTGGCGCCGTCCAGCATTCCGACGTGCACGGTCTCGCGCAGCTGTTCGCTGAGGCCGCGCAGGACGGGCGCGGCGGATCGCGCGATGTCGACGCGGCCGAAGATCGCGAACGCCACCCCGGTCAATGACGGGCCGGGCAGGTACGCCTTGGACACCGGGTCCTGCCGGACGAAGCCGCGGTAGGCCAGCATCGCCAGCAACCGGTGCGCGGTCGACGACGCCACACCCAGATAGCGGGTCGCCTCGCTCAACCGGATCTGGGGTTGTTCGCCCAGCAGCAACAACAGCTTGAGCGCATTGTCGACCGACTCGATCGGATACTGCGGCGCAAGCGAATCGGCGGGCGCCGCCGCGGCGACATCCCGTGCGGCGCGCTCGCGCTTGGGTGGCATGGCTCAACGGTAACCAGTCGGCGCCGGACGCAGGAGGGTTTCGTCCCGTGGGCCCGGGCGCCGCAAGCGAATTGAAACGCGCACCTTGGGGCGCGGATCGGCGGCCGGTCAGGCATCCTTGACGCATGAATGTGGAGCCCTTGCTGCACTCGATCCCGCCGCTCGCGGTCTACGTGGTGGTCGGCGGTGTGGTCGGGATCGAGAGCCTGGGCATCCCGCTGCCGGGCGAGATCGTGTTGGTGACCGCGGCCCTGATGTCGTCGCATCACGACCTGGCCGTCAATCCGATCGGGGTCGGCGCCGCCGCGGTGATCGGCGCGGTGATCGGAGATTCGATCGGGTACGCGATCGGGCGCCGCTTCGGCATGCCGCTCTTCGACCGGCTCGGCCGGCGATTCCCCAAGCATTTCGGTCCCGGACACGTCGCGCTCGCCGAGAAGCTGTTCAACCGGTGGGGCGCGCGGGCCGTCTTCCTGGGTCGGTTCATCGCGCTGTTGCGGATTCTGGCCGGGCCGCTGGCGGGTGCGTTGAAGATGCACTATCCGCGGTTCCTGGCGGCCAACGTCTCGGGCGCCATCTGCTGGGCGGGCGGCACGACCGCGCTGGTGTACTTCGCCGGCATCGCGGCCGAACGCTGGCTGGAGCGGTTCTCCTGGATCGGGCTGGTGGTCGCCGTGGTGGCCGGTCTCACCGCGGCAATCCTGTTGCGCGAGCGCACATCACGGGCGATTGCCGAATTGGAGGCCGAGCATCACCGCAAGACCGCGGAGGCCGCCACGCAAGCCGACACGGTCTGACTAAACGGCCTCGCCGGTGTCGGCCACCAGCGGCGGCCGGTGTTCGTCGATCAGGGCGCGGGCCATCCGGCGCGCGCGCTTGGCCGCGTCGAGGTCCCCGACGGCGGCGAGGATGATGGCGCCCTTCATCAGGATGTGCCACGACGAGGCGAAGTCTTCGATGTCGGTCAACCCCGCCGCGATCGCGCGGCTGCGCACGATGTCGCGGACGTGGTCGATGTGGGTGATGCAGGCCCGTCCGGCCGGATGGTCCGGCCCGACTTCAAGCAGCACGTTGATGAACGAGCAGCCTTCGTATCCGTCACGGAGCTGGAACCAGTCGTGCATGACGTCGAAGATCGCCAGCAACTGTTCCTCGGGGGTGGTACCGCGCTGCCGCGACTGCTCCTCGATCAAACCGTGCGTCCAGAGCTCCTCCCGGCGCTGCAGCACGGCCAGCACCAGGTCGGTCTTGGTGGCGAAATGGCGGTACAGCGTCGCCCTGGCGACACCGGCCCGCGCGATCACCTCGTCGGTGCCCACGGCGCGGATGCCGCGGCGGCTGAACAGCTCATATGCCGCGGTCAGCACGCGTTCACGCGCCGACGCGGCAGGCGTCCCGACATCGGAGGTTGTCATACGGGCCTTACCGTACTCTTAGCCCCGGACCCGTAGACAGACCGCCCTGTCTCGTTATACAAATGAGATTCGCATCCGCGAACAGTCTGTCTTCAGACAATAGGACGGGCATCCTCGCGGCGTCTCGGACGCCGGTCGATCAGGGGGTCCATCATGAACTCAGCCATTGCGGAACAATTGCCCACCACTCACCTCATGCTGAGCACCAAGCTGGTGTATGAGCTGGGCGATCCGCACAGCACGCTACGGGCGACCGCCGATCGTTGCGGCCCGGCGGTGCTGATCTACGCGGGGGGCGAGATCGACGCGTGCAACGAGCACACCTGGCGCCACCTGGTCAGCGAGGCGGCCGGCGTCGTCACCGCGCCCGGCCCGTTCGTCGTCGACGTCACCGGGCTCGAGTTCATGGGCTGCTGCGCGTTCGCGGTGCTCGCCGACGAGGCGAAGCGCTGCCAGAAACGCGGCATCGATCTGCGGCTGGTGAGCTGCGAGCCGATCGTCGCCCGCATCATCGACGCGTGCGGGCTCGGCGGCGTGCTGCCCATCTACCCCACCGTCGACTCCGCGTTGTCCGCGGCCGCGCGCTGGTAACCACACGGCACTGCTCGGCCGTAATCGGCTGAATGAGCGGCCATCCCACCGTCGGCGCGGAGGAAGAGTTTCTCCTCGTCGACCCGCGAACCGGTGAGCCGTCCCCGCGCAACGCCGCCGTGGCGGCCGAGGCCGAGCGGCACGGCGTCGCGCTGCAGCTGGAACTGAGCAGCTGCCAGGTGGAAACCACATCCGACGTGGCGGCGAGCGCCGCCGAGCTCGGTGAGGAACTGCGCCGGCTGCGACGCGCCGCGGCGCAGGCCGCGCAATCCGTCGGCGTCCAGCTGCTGGCCTGCGGGCTTCCGCCGGCCACCCCGCATGCGTTCCCGGTCACCGACACGCCGCGCTACCGGCGGATCGGCGACGAGTTCGGGATGATCGCCCACGAGCAGGGCATCTGCGGATGCCACGTGCATGTGCAGGTGCCCGACCGTGCCGCGGCCATCCATGTCAGCAACTGGCTGCGGCCGTGGCTGCCGTCATTGCTTGCGCTGTCGGCCAATTCGCGGGTGTACCGCAACGCCGACAGCGGCTACGCGAGCTGGCGCAGCGTGCTGTGGCGGCGCTGGCCGGCCGCGGGTGCGCCGCCGTTTTTCGCCTCGCCCGGCGAATACGACGAAGCGGTACGCATGCTGGTCGACACCGGGGTGATCCTCGACAAGGACATGGTCTATTGGGACGTGCGCCCTTCGGCGGAGTTCCCGACGGTGGAGGTGCGCGTGGCCGACGTGCCCGCCACGGTCGACGAGACCGTGCTGCTGGCAACGTTGATCAGGGCCGCCGTGATGACGGCGCTCGACTCACCCGACGACGCCCGCCGGCTACCGCCCGGCGCGCTGCGCGCGGCGTATTGGAAGGCCGCGCACGACGGATTGTCCGGGCATACACTCGATCTGATCCACGGCCGCGGGGCGGTGCCGGCGCGTGAGCAACTGGGAACGCTCGTGCAACGGGTCCGCCCGGCGCTCAAGTCACTGGGGGAATACCGGCACGTCGTCCATGAACTCGACCGCGTCGCGACGCTAGGCAATGGGGCGATGCGGCAGCTGCGGGCGTGGCGCCGACGCGGCGAGGTGGCGGACGTCATCGCCGAAGCCGCAGCGGCCACGCTGAGTTGAGTCTCGTTGCCGCACAACACTTCTCGTCAGGCCACCGCGAGCAGCCGATACAGCCCGATCAGGCCCACGACCACGATGATGGCGCGCAGCGCGTTGCCCGATAGCCGGCGTCCGTAACGCGCCCCGAGCAGGCCACCGACCAGCGAGCCCGCCGCGATCAGCCCGGCGGCCGGCCAGCTGATCCGGTCGAACGCCGCGGCCGTATAGGCAACGGCGGCAACCACATTCACCACCAGGGCCAGGAGGTTTTTGGCGGCGTTCATGCGTTGCACCGACTCCGGCAGCAAGGCCCCCATCAGCCCGACCAGCAAAATGCCTTGGGCGGCGGTGAAATAGCCGCCGTAGACGCCGACGGCGAAGGTGCCCAGCACCAGCGTCGCCATCCGCCCCGGCGGGACGTGCTCGGGTGAGCGGCCCGCCTGCGCGGCGCGCCGGCCGGTCCACGCCTGGATCCGCGGCCCGATCACCACCAGCGCCAGCGCCAGCACCAGCAGCACGGGCACGATCTCGGCGAACACCTTCTCGGGCAGATGCAACAGCAGATAGGCGCCCAGCGTCGCGCCGGCCAGCGAAGCCGGCAGCTGCCAGCGCAACCGATCCCACTGACCGCGCAACTCGGCGCGATAGCCCCAGGTCGCCGACACGCTGCCGGCGACCAGGCCCGTCGCGTTCGACATGGTGGCCGTCACGGGTGGAAAGCCGAGCGCAACCAGCGTCGGGAAGGTGATCAGGGTGCCGGAGCCGACCAGCGCGTTGATCGCCCCGGCCGCCAGTCCGGCCAGGCATATGAGGAACATCTGAAATGGCGACACCGAAGAAAAACCTTAGCCTGCCGCCGATTTCGTCGCATGTTCAGGCGGGCGGGGCTTCGGCGCCGCGCTCGACCCCGGTGCGCAGCTTGACCGACGCCGAATAGGCCAGCGTCCGGAAATGCAGGACCGGATCGTCGGAGGGTTCGATGCCGTCGGTCACCCGCATCGGGTCGAACACCACGATGTCGCCGCCGTGTTCGCGCTCGGTGTCCAGACCGGTGATCTGCAGGGAGCCGACGGTGACGATCTGGGTGCTCTGCCAGGCCGACGACGGGTCCACCGTGGAGTCGGTGGGCCCGGCGATCTGCACCCGGAAGTCGAACCGCACCGGTCCACCGTCCAGCCGCGTCGCCAGCTCGTCGGTGAGGAAGTCCGGATCCTTGCCGTGGGCGTCCGACACCGACAGGTACTCCTCGGCAGCGATCGGAACCAGGTGGTAGCGAACGAATCTGGCGCTGCCGTCGGTGGCGACCCAGCGGAACGCGTGCAGGCCGTGGTATTCGGTGGTGGCATAGCTCGCAGGGATCCGGTTGGCCTCCCGCAGGATGGGCAACGCGCCGAGCAGCCGCGGGTGGGTGAGCAGGTGCTTGCCCATGCGCAGCGGCGTCATCAGGCCGGGCCGCATCGCCTTGAGCAGATCGATGAAGCCGTCCGGCGTGCTGGAGACGAAGAGCCGGGCGGTCTGCGTCGAGACGTCGGTGGTGGAGCCGTCGGGCAGGGTGAACTTCACCGCCATCCCACGCACGCCGGGCCGGCCGTCGCGCTGCTTGGGGTTGCCCGATCCGTTGGAGAACCGGATCAGCGCCGGGACCGGCGAGCCGTCGAGATGGCTTGCGCGCGAGAGCATTACCGCGTCGCGGGCCGCGGTGAACGTGCCCCGGTACAGGGTGCCCTTCGCATGCAACGCGCGGCAGCCCGGCTGAGCGCCGCCGGCGCCCCGGATCGCCTCGATCGCTTGGTCAGGGGTTAATCCACCGCTCATGGACGAATCTTAGTGGCATTTGAATCGCAGTGGTATCAGCTGGGAAAGCCGAAGAGTTCGACGACACCGTGGTCGCGACCGGCGGTGTAGCCGCCGTCGACGGCGAGGGCCTGACCGCTGACGAAGGAGGCGTCGGGCGACAGCAGGAAGGCGGCCATGGCCGCGATCTCCTCGGGCTGTCCAAGCCGCTGCAGCGCGTGCTCCTTGGTGATGGAGGCGAGCGGGCCCTCCATCCCGGGAATGCTGAACACGCTGTGCGCCATCGGGGTTTCGATGAAGCCGGGACAGATGACGTTCGCCCGGATGCCGCTCGGGCCGTAGTCGAGGGCGATGTTCTTGGTGAGCAGCACGACGCCGCCCTTGGCCGCGTTGTAGGAGCTGCCGCCCGCGGTGCCCTCCAGGCCCTCGACGCTGGCGACGGTCACGATCGAGCCCCGCTCACCCTCGGCGCGGGGTTGGTCGATCATCCTGGCCAGGGCCGCCTTGGCGACCAGGAAGGTGCCGGTGAGGTTGATCCCGATCACCCGGTCCCATTCGGCGCGCTCCAGCAGGTGCACCGGGCCTCCCCCGGCGACACCGGCGGCGTGGAAGAGGCCGTCGAGGCGGCCCGGCACGGCGTCCAGCACCGCGGAGATCGCGGCCTCGTCGGTCACGTCGGCGGGCACGAACGTGAACCGCGGGCCCAGGTCATCCGGCGGTGCCGCCAGGTCGGCGCCGACGACGGTGCCGCCCTCGGCCAACAACCGTCGCGCGGTGGCCAGCCCGATTCCGGAGGCGGCGCCGGTCACGACGAAGGTGCGGGAGCGGGCGCGATCGGGGTTCACCATGTCGGATCCTCCTCGGGGGCGGGTCGGGCGGCCCCGTCATGGTGACACACCGGCCCGGGATCAGTTCGCGGATACCGGATTTGCGATAGCCGCGCTGGATCGACTCATAGCGAGCCCATCTTGGACATCGGCCCTGGCGCCGGAGGACGATAGGACCGCGCTCGAATCCGCGCCGCCCAGAGAGTGAGGAACAACGATGTCATCGACTCAGCCGCAGGCGTTCTTTTCCACCGCCCTCGGGGCGCTTGGCGCGGTGGTGGCCGCGGTGTTCGTCCTGGCCGGCCCCCACGCATCCGTCGGGATTGCGCTGGCCTCCGACGAGGCGATCGCCATCGCGCAGGGCGTCTCGGTCACCCCCGCACCCGGCTGGACACTGGGAAACCGCGGCCCCAACTGGGTGGCGCTGAACAACGCCGACACCAGCGCGCAGATGCGGATCACCGTCAAACACGCCGGCGGCACCGACGCCGCCGCGGTTCTGCAAGCCGACATCGACCAGTACGTGAGCGGCGCATCGGCCATCTTGGCCGGTGTGAACCGATTGACCGCTCCCGACGTCACGCCGCTGCAGGGGCCCAACTTTCAGCAGCAAGCGTCGGTCAACTACACGGCCAACGTGGTGAACCCGCAGGGCACGATTCCGGTGATCGGCACGTTCACCGAGCTGCTGAACACGTCGAACGGGCGCTCGGCATTCATCGACTTCCGCCAAGGCGGCAGCGCGACCACCCAAGCCGCGGGCGACGGCGGAATGATGGTCGGCTCCATGGAATGACGCCCCGCCGTCGGGCACGGCGCAGCGATCCCGTATTACCGAGTGGAACACATCGAACGCGGAGGGGTTCATGCCACAAACCGACACGGCGGAGACGCTCGCCGGGATCGTCGAACGACACGCCCTACAGCGGCCCGAGGCGATCGCGATCCGCTACGGCGAGCGCCAGTGGTCGTGGGCCGAGTGGAGCTCGCGGATCCGTCGCGCCGCGGGGGCGCTGCGCGACGCCGGGATAGAGCGGGGCCAGTGCGTGGCGTTCCTGGACAAGAACCATCCCGCCTGCCTCGAGGTGCTGATCGCCGGGGCCTCCGTCGGCGTGGTCACCACCGTCGTCAACTGGCGGGTGATCGGCGACGAGCTCGTCCACGTGCTCGCCGACAGCGGGGCCCGCGTGCTGCTGGTCGGCGCCGAGCTGCGCACCGCCGCCGAGGCGGCCGCCGAGCGGGTACCCGGCCTGGAACGCATCATCGAGGTCGGCGAGGAGTACGAATCGTTGCTCGCCGCGGCGTCACCGGCCGAGGCCGACGCGGGGCTCGACCCGAACGAGACCGCGTTGGTGATCTACAGCTCGGGCACCACCGGACGGCCCAAGGGCGTGCTGCTCAGCCAGCGCGCGCTGGTCAACCACGCGGCGAACCTCGCGCCGGCGTTCCCGTTCGCCGACGGGGACGCGAACCTGGTCGCCATGCCGTTGTTCCATGTGGGCGGGATAGGCTACGCGCTGTTCGGGATCCGTTCGGGCGCACCGACTTTCCTGACCCGCGAACCCGACGCCGCGACGCTGATCGGCGCGGTGCGCGCCGGCGCCACCCACGCGTTCTTCGTGCCGCCGGTGATCGCCCGGTTCCTGCAGGCGGGTGAGGCGGCGACCGCCGCCATCGCCGGCCTGCGCTACATCGTCTACGGGGCGGCGCCGATGCCGCTGCCGTTGCTGCATCGGGCGCTGTCGACATGGCCGGACACGAAATTCGTGCAGGTGTACGGACAGACCGAGCTGTGCGGCGCGGTCACGGCCCTGTCCGACGCCGACCACCGTGATTCGGCGCGCCCCGAATTGCAGCTCTCGGCCGGAAAGGCGGTGCTGGGCTGCGAGATTCGCATCGTCGACCCCGAGACGGGCGCCTCGTTGCCGCCCGGGGAGTCCGGTGAGGTGTGGGTGCGCAGCAACCAGAACATGACCGGGTACCTCAACCGCCCGGAGGCGACCGCCGAGACGATCACCGCCGACGACTGGGTGCGCACCGGCGACGTCGGGCGCCTCGACGCCGACGACTACGTCTACATCGAGGACCGGCTGAAGGACATGATCATCACCGGCGGTGAGAACGTGTACGGCCCCGAGGTGGAAAGCGTGCTCATCGAGCATCCCGCCGTGGCCGATGCCGCGGTGATCGGGGTGCCCGACGACTTCTGGGGAGAATCGGTCAAGGCGATCGTGGTGGCCGACGGCGAGGCCGAACCCGCCGGCATCATCGAATTCTGCCGCCAGCATCTGGCGGGCTTCAAATGCCCACGCACCGTGGATTTCGTGTCGGAGCTCCCCCGCAATGCGAGCGGAAAGATCCTCAAAACGCAGCTGCGGGAACCGTTTTGGCGAGACCGGTCCCGCGGAATATGAGCGGCCGTGTGGACGCGCAGCGGCGTGACTGCGCGATCAGTGTGCTGGGCGGTCCGACGACGGTGATCGACATCGCGGGCCGCAGGATCGTGATGGACCCGACCTTCGACCCGCCCGGGGTGCACGCCTACCTGACCAAGCTGACCGGTCCCGCGGTGAACGCCGACGCCCTGGGCGCGGTGGATGCGGTGTTGGTCAGCCACGACCAGCATCCCGACAACTTCGACGACGATGGCCGACGCATGGCGCTGGCCGCGCCGCTGCTGCTCACCCATCCCGGGGCGGCCGCCCGGCTGGGCCCGCCCGCGGTCGGGTTGGCGCCCTGGGACTCCCACGAGCTTGGCGGCGGGACCGGATCGCTTACCGCGCAAGCGGTTCCCGCCGTGCACGGCCCCGCCGACGGGCAACGGGACGACGGCGGCCACGTCAACTGCGAGGTGACCGGCTTTGTGCTATCGGGGCCCGGGCTGCCGACGGTGTACCTCAGCGGCGACAACGCCTCGATGAGCGCGGTCAAGGACGTCGCCGATCGGGTCGGGCAGGTCGACATCGCGGTGCTGTTCGCCGGGGCGGCGAGCGTGCCCACCAAGGAGCGCGGGCGGCCGTTGACGCTGACCGCGGCGCGCGCGGCCGCCGCCGCCGAGGTGCTCGGCGCCAAGGCGGTGATCCCGGCTCACGTCGACGGCTGGGCCCACTTCAGCGAGGGCCTCGACGAATTCGTCGCCGCGTTCGATCAGGCCGGCATCAGCAGCCTGCTGAAGGTTGCGCCCCACGGGGAATGGATCGAGTTATAGGCGTCCCTCGACGCGCAGTTCCGGATGCACCCAGTCGGGCGAGCGGCGTTCCTTGAACGAGCGGAAGCCCTCGATGGCCTCGGCGTCGGACAGGCTGGAGGTCATGCCGATGCGGTCATACAGGCCGAGGTAACTGTCGATGCTGGACTTGATGACGCCGCGGGCGCGCGGCGCGGTCCGACAGCATTGCGCGAGTAGGTCTTTCGCCGCGTCCAGCAGGCCCTCGTGCGGCACCACCCGGGTGACCAGGCCCCAGTCGAGGGCTTCGACCGCGGTCAGCACCCGTCCGGTGAACATGAGGTCGCGGGTGCGCACCGGCCCGATGACGCGGGTGAGCATCTGGCTGTAGTAGGTGTCGGCGTAGCCGCGGAACAACTCGGGCACCCGGAAGGTCGCCCGATCGCTCACCACCGACAGGTCGCTGCACAGCGCGATCTGGAATCCGCCGCCCTGGCAGAGTCCGTTGACCGCGGAGACGATGGGCTTGGCCGAAGTGCGCACCGCGTCGAACGGCGTCACGTCCATGCCCAGCGCGGAACCGAAGGTGATCCAGTTGTCCTCGCCTCCCCCGCCGCCCATGTCGCCGCCGGGCGCGAAGACATCGCCGGTTCCGGTGAGCACCAGCCCGGCCAGATCCGGGTCCTCGTTGAGACGTCCTACGGCATAACGGATTCCGAAGTACATCGCCGGGCTCAGGGCGTTGCGCGCGTCGGGGCGGTCGATGGTGCACACCGCGATCGGTCCCTGGCGCTCGAAGCGCAGATAGGGCGTGCCCAGCCAGTCTCCCTCGGGAGGGCGGGGCGCTGTCGGGGGATTCTGAGGCACGGGGCTCCTCTCGGGTCGGCGCCGCTACTGTAGCTCTTACAGTATCCGCGGGGCCGGGCGCCACCCCGATTGCGGGTTCAGGGCCGGCCGCGGCTCCCGGTGCTCGTGTGCTGGCGTTCGAGCTCGCGCAGGCGGCGCGCTTCCCTCGTCAGCCACGCCAGCCCCGCCGCGGCCGTCAGCAACGACACCGCCGCGGCGGCGACTCCGGCGCCAACCCGGCCGTCAGCGAAGCACGCGAGACAGATTGCCAACGCCACGACTCCGGCCCCCCCAGAAGCACACCCGGGGCTTTGGCGGGATTTTTCAGGGCTTGGCCAACCCGCGGGCGGCTGGACCGTTGATGGTCGAGCGGATCTCGAGCCGTGTCTCCCATGATCCCTTCCTCTGTTGCTGTGAGTCGTCCTCTACAGCTGTACCCGTCGCGCGGGCGGGTAATAGTCGTTCGGATCGGAAGCGCTATTCGTTGATGGATGCGGGCTTTTCGCGAAGCCGCTCGCGTTATCGCAGGATCTGCGCGAGCTTTCGCCATCGCCGATGCCGGTGGCGAAACATGAGCCGGACGAAGGCGCGGGTCAGTAGGCCATGCAGGCCGTCGTCGGTTTCGATCTCGTCGGTGTAGCGGCAGCTGCGCTCGTCGATGGGTTCAAACGTCAGGCGGTGGTTCCACGTGCGGACCGGTCCCCCGTGCTCGTTGGTGTAGATCTCGGTCGGTTCGAGGCGCTTGATGGTGAGGTGGTGGGTCCAGGCGGGGATCACGCCGAACCACCAGAACCGCGCCGATCCCTGGGTGCCGACCTCGATGCGCTCGGGGACGTCGAGGCGATAGGTCCGCAGCACGGGGCTCAACACATGGCGCATCAGCTCGGGCTTGCGCGCCAGGGCGGCGGCGGTCTCGGCGGGGATCGGCAGCTCGGTAGTTAGGGTTACCTTACTCACGCGGTTCATGGTGGCCCAGCGGGCGCGTTCCGGCAAGGGCAGCGTGGCCTCGGGGCTTGTGGCCGCGACTTCGTCTCGCCGAGCGGTTAACCCGACACGGCGCACCAAGCGGGCCGCTATCAGGACCAGGAAACATCGGTTGGGGTCAGGACGCTATCGCGCGAGAAGGCGAGGGAGCAGAGGTGGATCAGGGGGGAACTGCTCAGTGACCTGGGTCGATGTGTGGTCCCGGCTGGGATCGAACCAGCGACCTTCCGCGTGTGAAGCGGACGCTCTCCCACTGAGCCACGGGACCGGCGCCGAGATGGCGAACGACGTCGAAGACTAGCACGTGCAGACCCCGACGATACCGACCGCATCGGCATGCCGGGCGCGACGCGATAGCCTAGACACGGCTCGTACCAAGAAATTTGTATGTGCCCGCTCACGTGGACTATCGTCGTGCTTCGCACCGGGCGACGATCTCGTCCGAGGCGCGCGGATGTAGCGCAGTTGGTAGCGCATCACCTTGCCAAGGTGAGGGTCGCGGGTTCGAATCCCGTCATCCGCTCGAAGGTGCAAGTGGCGTGGACCCCAACGGTGGAGTGGCCGAGTGGTGAGGCAACGGCCTGCAAAGCCGTGCACACGGGTTCGATTCCCGTCTCCACCTCCAAGCTTTTGGTTTCCCCGGCGCGATTAGCTCAGCGGGAGAGCGCTTCCCTGACACGGAAGAGGTCACTGGTTCAATCCCAGTATCGCGCACCACATCGGTACTGCTTATCCGCCGTAGCTGGGCATCGAGACAATCTCATGTAACTGGCATGCGCGAGCGCCGAGAGGGACATCGCCGATTGCGTGGCGAGTCATGCTCGCGACGAAACCCTCCCACACCTTGAGCGTGCGACGTCGAATACGTGCCGCCTTTTCAGCGGGCGCCGGGGCCGGGACTTGCGGTTGCAGTGATGGGCGGCTCAGATTCCGACTGACTCCGGCCCCAGGGCATTCACCGGCCGGGGGCGGGCATGGGCATGTTCGGCATCGGCGACATGCTCGGCCTGTTCTCCATCGGCATTTTCATGCCTTTCATCATTGAGGCACAGCAATCCTTCGACTGGGCAGCCGGCGGGTCCGCTTTCATCATGGAGCAGCAGTCCGACTTAGCGAAGAGGAGATAGACGACGGCGATGATGACAACGATGCCGACGCCGATGCCGACGATGGCGAGGATTCGGTAAAGCCAGCGAGTCCACGTCGGGCCGGTCGGAGTTCGTGATGTGGTGGAAGCGGTGTCGGTCATCACTCCTTACCTTTCATGCGGGATAACCTCGTATTATCCGTCGGCGGCAGCCAACTAGCCAGGCCAACGCCTTACCCTGAGATTCCCGGCGCACGCTCGAGGTGTCTCGTCGTCACACCTCGTCAATCACGCCACCAAGCGTGGCGACTAGTCCGAAGGGTCGGAAGAGCCAGGAATTCCTGGCGGTTGGCAGTCCCTCTCGCGTTGTCCCACAATGGATCTGCCCCTTAGGCATGATCGGTGCAGGGATTCAAGGTCGCTCCCCACAGTGCTAGCACCTATCGGGTCCTGACAAGCCGGTCGGCAAAGAACCCTATCGAGCCGCCAGCTGATCGTTGATGTTGGTCCATTGGCCTTCGCCCTTGTGGTTGCCCATGTTTCGGCATTGGCCATCGAGGATGATCTGCCCGTAGGCGTGGTCGGACGGCATGTAGCTGATGCTGGCGGCCACGCCGTCTTTGTTCAGCGAGGCGCCGTGGTAGTGCTGTCCCGGTGGCGCCCCCTCGTTCCAGCCCTGCGCGATCATCGCCGCGCGTACTTGCTGGAAATACGCATCGGGGTCCCCGTGGATCAGGAAGCTGAGCGTGACGGTGCCCTGAAACGGCGGATCCCCTTGGTCGTTGCACGAGGCGAACGAGAATGCCCCGCTGACTCCCTCCAGCTTCGCGGCGGCGACGATCTGCTTGGCCGGCTCGATCACCTGCGCCTTGGTCTGATCGTCGCTCATGGGATGGGCCGTATCCTCGTACGGATTCGTCGATCCCGCGGCATGTGGTTTGTGTAGCACTGGCGCGCAACCTCCTAACAACACGGCGACGACCACTAGCGAACTGATCAGCGCTTGGCGCAACGGCATACGTTGTTCCTCAATGGTGGTGTTGAGCATCGAAAACATGGTTGTCGGTGATAGATCCTGGCGAGCGCTCCCACTCCGGGTCGATGACGGCGGGCGTGTGCGGGCCGATGGTGACCGGGGGCAGGCCGGGGATCCTGACCTGTACGCCACCCAACGAATGGCGATGATCGGCGGTCATGCCGTCGGCTTGTAGTTGGTCACCGTGGCCGGAGACGATGTCGGACATGCCATAGAGGGCTTCGCTGCCCCGGTGGTAGTAGTACGAGTGGTCATGGGGATTGATGCCATCGGAGCCGGGGACCTCGGCGCGGAAGCGTACCGACCCGAACCCGTCGACCGCGGGGTCGGTACCCAGGCTGGGGTTGGTGCCGAAGAAGTTCTCGCCGAAGAGCTTCTTGCTCGCGCCGTCGAGGTGACCGAGCATGCCGACCGGATCGGTGGAGGCATCCCCCACGAAGACGTGTCCACCGTCGAGGTGGAATTGTTCGGCGCTGCGGGCCATGTCGGTTCCGGGGCAGCCCAATAGCACGGCGTCGTTGGCGTGCATGTTGTGCATGGCGAAGGCGTCCGCGACGGTGGTCGAACCGTACGAGTGGCCCAACACGGTGACATGCTGGCCCGCCCCGAGGTGCGTCGCCCACAAACCGTTGACGTCCTGGGCCAGCGACGCACTGCCCGCGCGAGCCAGCGCCGGCGTGGAGATGCGCTGGACGTCATCGAATCCGTTGGGGGCGTCGTAGCCCATCCACGCGATCACCGCCGTCGGGTTATGGGGATCGGCGGCGTTAGCCTGTTCGAACAGGTTGATCGCGTCGTTGTGGCCGTCGTGTAGCCAGCCGCCTTTCACGCTGCTGCTCGTGCCCGGCACGATCACCGCGGTGTTCTTGGCGGTGTCGGGGTTGCCGATCGCGATCGCCGCACGGCCCTTGCCGCCGAATGCCGTTGGATCATAAGCGAATAGGTAGACCGGTTTCGGGTGAAGCGGGTCTCCCGCGTCGTGGTCGAGGCCTAGCTTGGTCTCGTTGGCGTTCTGGTAGCGGGTCACATCCGTGGCCGACAAACCGAACTTCGCGGGGTCGCGAAGCACGTCATCCACCGAGACACCGTTGCGGCTGGCGATGCCCCGCACGCGGTCGAGGTCCTGGTTCATCACCGTGAGGTTGGCGTCGTTGCGCGCCAGAATGGGGACGCCGTTGAGGTTGCCGATTTGGTCGGGGTGCTCGGCCATGAATCGCTGCCGCTGCTGGGGGGTCAGGGATGTCCACCAGCGGTTGACGTCCTCGGGACTGGCGTTCGGCGGGGGGATCTCGGTGTCGGCGTCAACTGGCGCCAGGATGTTCGGGACGTAGCCATCGGTGCGCAAATTGCCCAAACAGTTTTGCAGCGTGGCCGAGTAGCCGTCACGAATCGACTGCAGGTCGCCAAGAGCATCCCGGACGTCATCGGCCGCGTCGGCTTTCGCGTCGTCGATCAGCTTCTTCAGAAAGGCCTCGGTTTTCGCGTCGGGGTGGCCGTATTGCAGGTCGTGCTGCGCCGCGTCGATGATGTGGTCGAGTCCCTGCAGCGCGTGTTCCAGCGTGGAGATTCGTTGAGCTCCGGCTTTCTGCGCCTCGGCCAACGCGGCGGCGATGTTCTCCAGATCGCTACCGATTTTGGGTAACTGCTCGGATTGCGCACCCAGGGACTTGATGACCCGCTGCACTTCAGCGGAGTCGTTGATCGGGTGGTCGCCATTCTGGTGGTTCCAGGCCGCATCAAAGCGCTTCCTGGCTTGCTCAAAGGCGTGGTCGGCTTCCGCCGTGTGCCGACCCGCGCCGTGGAAGGCTTCCGCCAGACTCGAAATCTGAGCCGGGCTGCCCGCCTGCAGGCTCTGGTTGATCGCCCAGGGGTCTCCACCGGCCCGGGCGATCAGATCGGCCACGCTGAGCCACTTCAGCTGCATCGCTCCGCCCGAAAACCTAGCTGATAATTCTCCACACCAGCTATGACGCTACCCCCACCCGAGGGTCGTCCAAGTTAGCTACATCCGGCGACGCGCCGCAAGTCACTGCCGTGCTCCGCCGTGGCCGATGCCCTCCGATTCCCGGGCTCGCCCGGGTGCACTCAAACGGCCACCCGGCGCCGGGGCCTGGGGTTACGATCTGCGCACGGAGCTACAGATTCGAGGTGGCCATGCATCGCACCCGACGTTTCGTCACCACATTCATCGCGGCCATCGCGCCGATGATCGCCGTCGCCACATTCGCCGCGTCACCACCCGCCGCGGCCGACCCGATATGCGGGACGGCGGGAACGCCGCCCTGCGCGGGGCCTAGCCCGTTGACACCCGAACAGCAGTGCGCGTTCATCGCGTGGCGATCGATGATGCCGTGCAACTGGCTCGGAATGCAGGTGCCCGCCGGCACGCCGGGAAGTTGGGACAACCCACCTGCACCGCCACCCGAGCCGTAATCCTCGCTTACCAACCCCAGTCGTCATCGTCGAGGACGTCCACGGTGAGGCTGCTGTCGGCGGGTGCTTTGGTCCCGTAGGTAAAGGTGAGCAGGGTGCGGTCGTCGTCGAGGGGTTCCGTCGCGACGACGGTGGCGTGCCCGACCTTCATGCGGATCCTGTCTCCGGGCTTCAGTTCGTCAACGCGTTTCAGGGGCACGCTCAACCCATCAGCACCGGTGCAACGGGTAATTCCGCAGATACCGTGGTCATCATCGCCATCCTTTCACGGCTGGCAATGCCTCCCGCGGCCACGCAAGCGCATTCGCGGACGCGGCGGCCTCACGCGTCGGTCAGATACGCTGCGCCGCAACGGAATACCGCCCTGGCGGCGCGCTCTGGAGTAGGCGCCGAGACCCCTGGAACTATTCAGTTCTGCACGAGATCGGGGATCGGCTCCGCGTCCGTCAGCCAGTGGCGTCCGACCTGTCGTGCCGCCTCCCACTTGGGGATGCTGACCGCATCGTCCTGGCCGAGGTCCTCGGGGGTCGGGCCGATGCGCTCGGCCAGCGAGGCGAGGGCCCCGAGGTCGAAGTTGTAGACCTCGGCCGCCGCCAGGCCTAGCATCTGGCGGGTCTCCTCGACGGGAATGTCCCAGAAGGAGCGGCGCAGCCAGTCGCGGGTATGCGGCCAGGTACCCTCCGGATGGGGAAAGTCGTTGCCCCACAGTATGTTCGATACGCCGATCTCGTAGCGGCGTGCCAGCTCCCGGCGTTCGGTGGTGGTGGCCCCGATGAAGCAGTTCCGGTCGAAGTAGGCCGACGGCGGCATCGTCAGGTCGCCCTCCATCAGATGGCTCATCTTCTTGGCCGAGTGCTCACGCAAATACCGCGTGTCCATCAGCCAGAGCAGATCGTTGGCCCAGAACGCGCCGCACTCGGTGACCCCCCAGCGCAGCCCGGGGAAGCGCTCGAACACGCCCGACCACAGCGCGAACCACAGGGGCCGGGCGCCCCACCAGCGCACCTCGGTCACGTAGATGCCCAGGTGCCCGCCGTACTCCTCCTGCGGGGCGGGACCGGAATGGGTGTGGATCGGCATCTGCAGGTCCTGACAGGCGGCCCAGACCTTGTCGTAGCGACGATCGTGATACGGCGGGTAGCCGACCCAGCGCGCCGGGATCAGGATCCCGCCGCGCAGTCCGGATTCCGCCGCTCGGGTGATCTCGGCGACCGCCGCGTCGACGTCGGCCAGTATCGGCACCACCGCCACCCCGGCGCGCCGCTCGGGGCTGTGGCTGCACAGTTCGGCCAGCCAGCGGTTGTGGGCCCGCGCCCCGGCCATGGCGCGCCCCGGGTCGAGGTCGCCCGACTGGCCCAGTCCGGCGCCGAACGGGGCGCCGGCGACCCCGGTCACGGCGTCGGCGTCGGGGAAGATGACCTCGCCGACCACCCCGTCGCCGTCGAGTTCCCTGTCGCGCAGGCCGACGTCCCATCCCCCGGCGATGCCGTCGCCGTGCTCGGAGAACCACTCCTGCGCGAACTCCTCGTCGATGAATCCGCCTGCCTGCGCCGCGGCGGTCTTCTCGGCCAGGTAGGCCTCGAAGTCCTCGCGGTACTCGGGGTCGACGTACTCGCGGTACCGCTCGGTGGGGAGTTCGGCGTGGGTGTCCGCGGAGATGATGATGTAGGGGTTCACGGGCGGTCCTTCCTTACCAGGCACGGATGGGGTCGGGTTCGAAGACGGTGCTGCGCGCGTCGGCGGGCACGGTGTCCAGCGGCTCGGCGACCTCGGCCACGGTCGGGCCGATCCGCTCGACGAGCGGCGCGAGAACCTCGAGGTCGAAGCCGTACACGGTGGCCGCGTTCCCGCCCAAAATGGCCGCCACCTCCTCGGCCGGGACGCCGGAGAAGGTGTGGCGCAACGCTTCCCGCGTATAGGGGGCGGTGCCCTCGTAGTGCGGGTAGTCGCTTCCCCACATGATGCGGTCGACGCCGATGCGGTGCCGCTCGGCGCACTCGACGGGACGCATGAAACTGGCGCCGACGTAACACTGGCGGGCCCAGAATTTGCTCGGCTTGAGGCTCAGCGAGCCGGCGGTGGGCCCGGCGAACCGGGCGATCGCCGAGTTCTCCCGCCCGTATCGGGCCGCCGCCACGTCGAGCGAGTCGAGCGTCGCCGGGATCCATCCCGCGCCCTGCTCGGTGAAGACCACGGTGAGGTCCGGATGGCGATCCAGCGCGCCACTGAAGATCAAGTGCCACAACGCCCGATGCGCCCACCAGTGCGTCTCGTACACCCACACCGCGAACGAGCTGCCCCACCCGTCCGTCGGGCTCGGCCCGGCGTTGCCGCCGTGGTGGTTGACCACCAGGCCGGCCTCCGCGCACGCCGCCCAGAGCGGCTCCCAGTGCTCGGCGTAGAGCGCGGGAATGCCCGTGCCCGGGGCGATCCCGGGCAGCAGCACCCCGCCGCGCAGGCCCAGCTTGGCGATCTGCGCCACCTCGGCGATGGCCTCGTCGATGTCCGGCAGCAGGATCTGGCCCACCCCGGCGCGCCGCTCGGGCGAGGCCGAGCAGAAGTCGGCGAGCCAGCGATTGTGCGCGCGCAGGCCGGCCCAGCGCAGCTCGAGCTCGCGAGCGGTCTCGGGTGGCGGGGCGGCCAGGCTCGCCTGGGGAAAGAACGGCGGCACGGTGTTGGGGTAAATGACTTCCCCCGCAATGCCTTCGGAATCCAGGTCGGCGTTGCGACGATCGCTGTTCCAGTTGCGCTCGGCCTCGGGCTCGGTGAGATCACCGAACGGGTTGACGTATGTCTTTGCCCAGCCGTCGAATTCGTCCCGGTACTGGGGGTCGAGGTACTCGCGGTAGGCGAGCAGGTCGGCGCCGGCGTGGCAGTCGGCCGAAATGACGGTGTAGCGGTCCATGGGTCAGGCCCGCGCCGGCTCGGGCCTCGGGGCGGCGAGCAGGGCGACGTCGTCGTAGCGCTGGTGCACATAGGGCAGCAGCCACTCCTGCGGCACCCGCGCCGCGATCCGGCCCACCTGGACGGTGCGCCGCCGACACCAGGTGATCGACCTGATCTGACGAACGACGATGTCGGCCACCGGATCCAACGGCGACTCCCCCAGCTCGAGGGTGCCGTCGATGTTCTCCAGCAGCTCGTAGTGGCGGTGGTACTCGCCATGGACCAGGTGGGGGTCGGTGATGCCGCTGCCGTCGGGGGCCCGCAGGAACTTGAAGTAGAACTCGGTGTTCATCTGGTCGGGGGGCAACTCCGCCGGGCCGGTGATCTGTCCGCTCAGCCTGATGAGCGCATAGCCCAGCCGGTCCACGGTGGCGGTGACGCGATCGCCGTCACGCTCCACCTCGATGCGGGCCAATTTCTTAGGCTCGCCGAATGTTTCGCGCCCGCCGGTGACCGACTGTTCGGTGGACTGGGGCATGAAGAGCGGGTAGTCGCCCTCGACGTCGCCGTGCCGGGCGGTCACCGAGAACACCGCCGACCCGAAGGGCGCCATGCCCTCGATCCGCACCCGCTGCAGCTGGATGCGCACCAGTGGTTCGGCCGCGGGCTGCAGCGGGCGGGGCAGCACGGCCGCGACGATCTCCGGATCGGTAAGGTAGGTGACGGTCACCGCCTCGGTGGCGATGGGCGCCTTGGTGGCATCGATCTCGTGGTCCACCTGCGCCTCGGGCGGGCGAGGACCGTAGCGAATGACGTTGGTGTTCAACGCTTTCCTCCTTCACTGTTTTCGGCGTGCCGCCCGAGGACGTCGACGAGGTAGTCGGGCGCGCCGCGGGAAAGGATCGAGGCCGCCTTGGCGCTCACCACCTGATCGGCCGGGGTGGGCGGGCCCATCATCCAGAAGCGGTCCGCGCGAATCCCCTCCACCACCTGGTCGGCGACGGTCTCGAGCGGGGTGAACTCGACGTGCGCGCCGGCGGCCTCGAAGCGGGCCACGACCTTGTCCAGTGTCTGCTCGGGCGTGTGACGTTGCTGGGTCGCGGCGTAGCGCTCCGGGCGATGCCGCCACGACTCCCAGATGCCGGTGTTCAAAAAGCCGCCGGGGAACAGGACGTGCGCCCGGACGCCCTTCCCCGCCATCTCCAGGTGGGTGTAGAGGCTCTCGGTGAGGCAGAGCACTGCCGCCTTGGTCATCGGGTAGACCGCGGTGGCCGGTCCGCCCATGGCGCCCCGGGCGATCGGGGCGAACCCGCCGTTGCCCGAACAGGTGTTGACCACGTGTCCCTCGCCCTGCTCGAGCAGGAGCGGCACGAACGCCTTGATGCCGTGGATGACGCCGAGCACGTTGACGTCGATCCCCCAGCGCCAGTCGGCCAGGTCGTGCTCCCACATGTAGCCCTCGGAGACGCCGCCGGTGCCGGCGTTGTTGCACACCACGTGGACCGCGCCGAAGCGCGAGACCGCCTCCTTGGCCAGCGACTCGACCGAGGAATAGTCGGTGACGTCGGTGAGAACCCCGGCGGCCTCGATGCCCTCGTCCGCGAGCGCCCGGGTCGCCTCCTCGAGGGGTTCGGCGAGGACGTCGGCCAGCACCACCCTCATGCCCTCGCGGCCGAAACGGCGGCCCATGGCCCGGCCGATGCCCCCGGCCCCGCCGGTCACGACCGCCACCTTGCCCCGCAGGTCTTCCATTGTGGTCATGGTCACATGGTCGCTTATATCACCGCAAGCAGTCGCATTATGCGACCATTGGGGCCATGGCCCCGCGCCCCTCCCCGCAGACCGAACGGGTGGTGAACCTGTTCGAGCAGCTGGCGGGCGACGGGAGCCGCGGGATGACATTGGCCGAGGTGTCGCGCCACTTGAGCGTGCACAAGGCCAGCTGCCACTCGATGTTGTCCGAGCTACTGCGGGCCGGCTGGCTGCTGCGCGACCCGGTGCGCAAGACCTACCACCTCGGTCCCGCTCTGGTCCGGCTCGGCCGCGAGGCCGCGGGCCGCTACCCGGCGCTGGTGTTGGCCCGCTCCGCGATGGCCGAGCTGTCGGCCGCGACGGGCGCGCACTGCGTGGCCTTCTCGGTGAGCGAGGACTACTCCACCGTCGTCGATCAGGTCCGGAGCCGTCGCGGCGGCGGTCACCCGATGCCGATCGGCACCCAGTTCCCGCACCGTCCGCCGTACGGGGCGTCGACCGTTGCCTGGGCCGGTCCCGAGGTCCGGGAGCGCTGGCTGGCCGCGCTGCCGGACGACGTGCGCGATCGCTACCGCGAGGCCATCACCAATGCCCGGCGGCGTGGGTACGCGGTCGGCCTGCATCTTTTGCCCGATCTGCGCCTGCAGGAACTGGCCCTGATCGTGCGCAGTGCCGAGGTGCGGTCCACCCGACTGAGCCGGCTGGCGCAGGAATTGACCGACGAGCTGATCCACCAGGAGGAGTGGTTCCCGATCGACCTCGACGCGGACCGCACCTACGAGGTGAGCCACATCGACTCCCCGATCCTGGGCCCCGGGTCGCGCATCGCCCTGATGCTCAGCCTGGTCCCCAGCGCCGAGCCGATGAGCGGCGCGGCGGTCACCGGCCTTGGGGCGCAACTCGCTTCGGCGACCCGCCGGCTGAGCGCCGCCCTGAGCGACGAATCCGGTTAGTGCCGCTGCGGAGCCAGCCGCTTGAGGGCCAGGCCCCCTTCGAATGGTCGGTAGCCGAAGGCGGCCGGGGCGCGATATCCCGTGTCCTCGAGGGGAGTCCGCACCTCGGCGACGGTGGGCCCGATCTTGCCGGCGATCGGCGCCAGCGCTTCTAGATCGAATCGGTACAGGCGACCGGCGTTGCCGCCCAAGATCTTTCGGCAGACGTCCTCCGGCCGGTCGTGCAGGGCCCAACGAATGGCCAACGTGGAGTGGGGCGCAAAGCCCTCCTCGTGGGGATAGTCACTGCCCCACATGATGTGATCGGGGCCCATGAAGTCGATCATCTCGCCGTCGTACGGCATCAGCTCGGTGGCCAAATAGCAGTTCCGCTGGACGTATTCGCTCGGAGTCAGGGACAGCTCGTCGACCGACGATCCGCCGAACATTCCATAGGTGCGGTTGCCCGCGTCCGACTTCATGGTCGGCACCATGGCGTCGAGGACGGCGAGTTGCCCGGGCACCCAGAGCGTGCCCTGCTCGGTCGGCACGAAGCGCAGCGTCGGGTAGCGCTCGAACACCCCGGCCAGGATCAGGTGACCCAGGGTCCGCTGGGCCCACAACGCCATTTCGGTGATCAACACCGCGTTGGAGGCCGGCTGGTCCATCGGCATCTCGGGACTGCCGGCGCCCGCGTGCTGCACCACCGTGAGGTCCAATTCCGCGCACAGCGCCCAAAGTGGTTCGTAGCGGGTGTGAAACAGCGGGGCCACCTGCGAATCGCCGGGCGACACCGGCGGAATGAGCACGCCGCCAAAGCAATCCTGCTCCGCGCCCCAGCGGATCTCCTCCAGCGCCAACTCGACATCATTGGGAAAGATCTGGATCAGCCCGCGCCGCCGGGCGGGCGCCAGCGAACAGAAATCGACCTGCCACCGGTTGTGGGCCTGCACGCCGGCCCAACGCTGCTCGAACTCCGCACGCGTGCGCGGCAAGCTGATGGTGATGTTCGGGGTCGTCGGGAAGAACGGCGGAACGGTGTTGGGCAGCAGGACCTCGGCGGCCACCCCGTCGGCGTCCATCTCGGCGATCCGAAGCTCGTGGTCCCAGTTCCGGTTGGCTGTAGCGACGATCAGATCGTCGAACGGGCTGGCGTAGGCCTTGGCCCACGCATCGAACTCCTCGTGCAGGCCGGCCGGCAGGTACGGTTTGTAGTCGTAAAGGTCCGCCCCGGCGTGGGTGTCCGTCGAAATGACGACGTAGCGATCCAGCGTGTCCCAGCTTGTAGCCATCGCACCTCCAAAGGTACGTCGAGTATAGGAGAAACGGGTCGGCTCGCGAAGGGCCAACGAAACGTTCGGTCCGCGACCGGAGCAAGATGTCCTCCGTGAGTTGGACGAGGCACGACGGCAGGGCGCTCGCGGACATCAGCCTGGACGGCGAAGCGCTGCACGCCGAGCTGGAAGACTATATCCGCGTTGACAATCCGCATCTGACGGACGTTCGACTCGAGCGGGCCACCGCGAGCGAGTCGTCCGACGCCGAACCGCAGAAGCGCTGGTATGAGGTCACCTACCTGGCCGAAGACCCGGAGGGCAACCGGTAGCCGCGGGACGCGGCGGCCCATTTTCCCGCGCGCACGCCGACCGCGGCGCTAAATTCCTGTCCTGAGCGTTGCGAAGGAGTCGGCTGGTGCGGTCAATCATTGCCGTCGTCGTCGCGGTCGGTTGCGCGCTCATCGCGGCGCCGGCGGCCGCGGCCGACGACGACTTCGTCGCCCTGGCGGTGTCCGTCGGCAGCGGGCGCGCCGCCGGCTGGGGCACCGGGGGCAGCCAGGAGCAGGCAAACCGGATCGCGTTCGCCCACTGCACCGCCGAGGCCGGCGACGTCTGCGAAGTCGTGGCCGGCACGCGCAACGGCTGCGCATCGGTGGCGTTCGACCGTTCCGGCCGGTTCCAGGGCGGATCCGGCCCGGACACAACGGCATCCAATGCGGACGCCCTGGCCAAGCTGGGCGCGCCCAACGGACGAATCAAGGCCTCCCACTGCTCGTCGTGAAATCCGGGACGACGCCTCGCGCGATGCCGAGATGGACACCGCGATTTCGGCTATCGTTCACTTAAGTCGTCCTTGACTTGCCGCCGATTGGCCCGCGCATAGAGGGGAGGCCATGGCTCATCTGAGGGCCGGTTTTGCCACGTGGTCGGCCGCCTGCGCGATCGCCCTGGCCACGGGCGCGCTCGCCGGCGCGGCACCGGCGGCGGCCGACGACGACGCCGACGATGCGTTTCTCGCCGGCCTCGACAGGGGCGGGATCACGATGTTCGACGACGACGATGCGATCGCGACGGCCCATGCGGTGTGCAGCAGCATCGAAACGAACCCGAACGTATCGATGCTGGCGATCAAGCTGACCAAGCAAACGCCCATGTCGGCGAAGCAATCCGGATACTTCATCGGCCTTTCGGTGGCCAGCTACTGCCCGGAATACAAAGACGACGTCGATCCGTCGATGGGCTGGCTGATACCGCCCCCGATTCTGTGAGAGCGCAGAATCCGCTCAGCCCTGCGCCGCAGTCAGCCAGAACACCGTGCGCTCGATGCCGGGCACGATCTCGGTGACGTCGATCTCGCCCTGAGCGAATCGCGTGAGAAACCCGTACACGACGCCGGGCAGGATGAGCTCGAGGTCTTTGGCGAACCCCGGATCGGCTTGGGCCAGAATGGCTTTGGCGACCGGGACGACGGCATCGACACCGCGCTGGATGAGGCGTTTTCCCCCGGGCCCCGATCGCGCCTGGAAGTAGGAGCGCAGCATCAACGGGTGGCGTTCCCACGGCTCGAAGATGGTCCTCATCACGTGCATCAGGTCGACATAGATCGAACCGCCGGGCAGGTCCTCGATCAGCGACGGCAATCGCGCGTAGCGGTTGGCGTCCATCCAGCCTTCCAGCGCGGCGACGATGAGCTCGTCGCGCGTCGGATACCGCTTGTAGATGGTCGCCAACGAAACGCGGGCCCGTCGCGCCACCTCCCGCAGCTGCACGGCCTCGTAGCCCTCGGTGTCGAGCATTTCGACCACAATGTCCAGGATCGGATCGACCCGTGGCCCGGACGCGCTGTCCACGGTCTGTATTCGGGGCCCTGTCGTCTTCACAGTAACCATGTTACTGTGCGCACGTGAGTAACGGCGTTACTCCGGCCCGATCTGGGCCGATGACCAAGAAAAGAGGAAACGCGCCGTGGGTTCGTTAGATGGCAAAGTCGCCTTCATCACCGGGGTGGCCCGCGGCCAGGGCCGCAGCCACGCGGTGCGGCTCGCCCGCGAGGGCGCCAACATCATCGGGATCGACATCTGCGCCGACATCCCCGCCAACGGATATCCGATGGCCTCCCGCCAGGAACTGGACGAGACCGTCGCCCTCGTCGAAGAGGCCGGCGGAAAGATGCTGGGCACCGTCGCCGATGTGCGCGACTTCGAGCAGGTCAAGACCGCGATGGATAGCGGCGTCGAGCACTTCGGCCGCCTGGACATCGTGTTGGCCAACGCCGGGATCGCGCCATTGGCGTTCCGCGAGTTGAGCATTGAGGAGGAACTGGCGCAGTGGCGCGCGGTCACCGGCGTCAACCTCGACGGCGCCTACCACACGGCGTGGGCGGCCGTTCCGCACCTGCTGTCCGGCAATCGCGGCGGGGTGATCATCTTCACCAGCTCGACGGCGGGCATCAAAGGTTTCGGCGGCCTGCAGGGCGGCGGCCTGGGCTACGCGGCGTCCAAACACGGCATCGTCGGCCTGATGCGTACGCTGGCCAATGCGCTTGCGCCGCTGAACATTCGGGTGAACACCGTGCACCCGACCGCGGTCAACACCATGATGGCGACCAATGACGACATGACCGACTTCCTGGAGAAGAATCCCGGCGCCGGCCCCCATCTGCAAAACCCGATGCCCGTCGGCATGCTGGAACCCGAAGACGTCAGCGCCGCCATCGCCTACCTGGTCTCCGACGAGGCGAAGTACGTGACCGGCGTGACCTTCCCCGTCGATGCCGGCTTCTGCAACAAGGTCTGATAGCCCGTGACAACGAACGACGCAACGGGCCGGGTCGCCGGCAAACGGATCCTGATCACCGGGGCCGCGCGCGGCATGGGACGCTCGCACGCGGTGCGGCTGGCCGAGGAGGGCGCCGACTGCGTCCTCGTCGACATCTGTTCCACCCCAGCGGGTTTGGAATACCCGCTGGCCACCGAGGACGACCTGAACGAGACCGCGAACCTGGTCGAGAAACACGGCCGCCGGGCGATCACCGCGGTCGTCGACGTGCGCGACGAGGCCGCCATGAAAGCGGCGGTCGACGCGGCCGCCGGCGAACTCGGCGGGCTCGACGGTGCGGTCGCCAACGCCGGCGTGCTCACCGTCGGCACCTGGGACACCACCACCGCCGAGCAGTGGCGGCTGGTCGTCGATGTCAACCTCATCGGGGCCTGGAACACCTGCGCGGCCGCGCTGCCCCACCTCGTCGCGCGCGGCGGCGGGAGCCTGGTCAACATCAGTTCCTCGGCCGGCATCAAGGGGACCCCGCTGCACGTGCCCTACACGGCCTCCAAGCACGGCATCGTGGGGATGACGCTCGCGCTGGCCAACGAGCTTGCCGCACAGAACATTCGGGTCAACACCGTGCACCCCACCGGCGTGGCGACCGGCATGGCGCCCCCGACGATGCACACGTTGATCGCCGAGCAGCGGCCCGACCTGGTGCCCATCTTCCTCAACGCGCTGCCCGCGCCGCTGATCGAGGCGGCCGATGTGAGCAACGCGGTGCTCTACCTCCTCTCCGATGAATCCCGTTATGTCACGGGGCTTGAGCTGAAAGTGGACGCCGGTGTCACCATCAGATAGTGCTTTGACGGACGACGGTGCGCGACGTGAACGGGGGGTGCGCACCTTCGCCGAGGTGATGACGGTCGACCCGCCCGGCGATCGGGGACCCTTCACCGCAGGGCTGATCGACTTCGTCTTCGGGGAGGTGTGGTCGCGGCCCGGGCTCAGCCGCCGCGATCGACGGTTCGTGACGCTGGCCTGCGTCGCGGCCGCCGACGCGCAGGCCCCGCTCGAGCAGCACGTCTATGCGGCGTTGAACAGCGGTGACCTCACCATCACCGAAATGCGGGAAACGGTCCTGCATTTCGCCGTCTACGCCGGCTGGCCGAAGGCCTCGCGGTTCAACATCGCCGTGGACCAGGAGTGGGCCAGGATCGCCGAGGAACGCGGCGAGGCACCCCCTCCCCCGGAACCGTTGCTGCCGCTGGTCACCGCCAGCGACCCCGAGCAGCGGCTGCAGGGCGGCGAAGCATCGTTCAAGGAGATCAACTGCCTGCCGTTCGCGCCGATGCGCGACAACCCCTACTCGGGCGCGGGCATTCTGAACTTCGTCTTCGGCGAGATGTGGCTGCGGCCCGGCTTGGGCATGAAGGAACGCCGCCTCATCACGGTGGCCTGCGTCGCATTCCAGGACGCCGAAATCCCGATCATCTCCCACGTGTACGCGGCGCTGAAGAGCGGCGACGTCTCGTTCGAGGAGATGGACGAATTGGCGCTGCAGTTCGCGGCGTACTACGGCTGCGCCAAGGCGGACTACCTCAACCAGGTGATCGCGGAGCAGAAGCAGCGGGTGACGGCCGAAAACCGGGCCGATCCCGCGACCGTCGGCTGACACGACAACGGAGGACACTGCCATGACGGCAACCGCGTCGTCACCGACGCTCTCGGGTGCGTTACTCATTGGCGGGGAACGCATTACCGCGGCATCCGGCGGAACCTACCGCCACGTCTACCCGGGCACCGGCCTGCCCAACGCGTCCATACCCCTGGCCGGCCGAAGCGAGGTCGATCGGGCCGTCGACAGCGCGTGGGACGCGCACCGGGAATGGATGTCCTACCCCGTCGATCGCCGCCGCGACCTGTTGTTCGCGCTGGCCGATGTGGTGCGCGACCACTTCGCCGAGCTGAGCGAGCTCAACGTGCACGACTACGGCGTCCCGATCGCGGTCGCCGGCAACTCCGTACTGACGGAGCGGTTCCTGCGCTACTACGCCGGCTACGTCGACAAGTCGCACGGCGCAAGCACTCCCGTCGCCGGCGCGTTCGACGTCAACATCGTCGAGCGCGAACCGTACGGCGTCGTCGGCGTCCTGGCCCCGTGGAACGGGCCGCTGGTCGTGGTCGGCGCGGCCGTGGCCCCCGCCCTGGCGGCGGGAAACGCCGTCATCCTCAAACCCTCGGAGGTTGCGTCGTTGGCGCCCTTGCGCTTTGGCGAACTCTGCCTGGAAGCGGGCCTGCCGCCCGGGTTGGTGAACATGGTGCCGGCCGGCCCGGAGGGCGGCGACGCCCTGGTGCGTCACCCGGGAGTCCGCAAGATCCACTTCACCGGCGGACAGGCGACCGCGCAGAAGGTGCTGCAGGCCGCATCGCACAACCTCACACCCGTGACAGCCGAATTGGGCGGCAAGTCGGCGTATCTCGTGTTCGCCGACGCCGACCTCGACATGGCCGCCGTCATCGCGGCCCACCAGGGGCCCATCACCCAGGCCGGCCAAAGTTGCGCCTGCGCCTCGCGGATCCTCGTCCAGGCGTCGGTGTACACGGCGTTCGTGGAGAAGCTCGTGGCGACCGTGCGGGCCGCGAAGGTCGGGGATCCGCTGCAGCCCGACGTCATGCTCGGGCCCGTCGTCAGCGAAGCCGCCGCCGAGCGCATCCTCGGTGTCATCGACCAGGCGGTCAGCGAGAAGGCCGGTGACCTGATCACCGGCGGGCACCGGCTGGGCGGTGAACTCGAGTCCGGCTATTTCATCGAGCCGACGATCTTCGCCAACGTCGACAACCGCTCGGCGCTGGCGCAGACCGAGACATTCGGGCCGGTGGCTTCCGTCATGCCGTTCGGCGACGAGGACGAGGCGGTCAGGATCGCCAACGATTCGCGCTACGGCCTCAACGCCTTCGTGGCGACCTCCGACCTGGAGCGGGCACACCGGGTGGCCCGCCGGCTGGAGGCGGGTTCGGTGTGGGTGAACAGGCACAGCGACATCGCGCCCCAAGGCCCCTACGGCGGATACAAACAAAGCGGGTTCGGCCGCACCGGCGGCATCGAAGGCCTTTATGACTTTCTGCAGGTGAAGAACATCCGCATCGGCATGAGCTGACGCACAGAGTTCCGAAACACGGTGTCCATCAGGTATTTCCGCTAGTGGCGTACAGTCGCGTTCATGAATTTGGTCGAGTGGCTGCGGACCCCCCGCTACTTGCGGACACGCTTCATGATGGAAACGCGGCCCCTGAACAGCCTCGAGATGGAGATCGTGTTCCTCGAGGTCTCCGCCCGCGACGCGCTGGTGCGCGTACCCGTGGCGTTCATGCTCCTGCCGAAGACCGTCCGCCCGTGGCGTGATCAACCGTCCAAGCCGGAGCAGGACAAGTAGGGCGCGGCCCTCGTCTGCCGTAAACCCTTGGGAGCCGCCGCCGCATCGGGCATGCTGACTCCTATGCATGCGATCAACGGGGTCCGTGACCCGGCGGCAGGTTTTCCCCTCGACACCGCGGCGGACGACGCCGGCGAGCGCCGGCAGGCCAACCGTGCGGTCGCCGTCAGCGCCGTCGGGCTGGCGTTGACCGGCCTGGTGGAACTGGTCATCGCGCTGTTGTCCGGTTCGGTGGCGCTGCTCGGCGATGCGCTGCACAACCTGTCCGACGTCTCCACCAGTGCCCTGGTGTTCGTCGGGTTCCGCGCCTCGCGCAAGGTCCCCACCGAGCGGTACCCCTACGGCTACGAACGCGCCGAGGACCTCGCCGGCATCGGGGTGGCCCTGGTGATCTGGGGCAGCGCCGTGGTCGCCGGCTTCGAGAGCGTCACCAAGTTGCTCCGTCACGGCGGCACCGGCTACGTGGGCTGGGGCATCGCCGCGGCCGTCGTGGGCGTCGCCGGCAACCAGCTGGTGGCCCGCTACAAACTGGTGGTAGGCAAGCGAATTCGGTCGGCCACCATGGTCGCCGACGCCAAGCACTCCTGGCTCGACGCGTTGTCGTCGGCCGGGGCGGTGCTGGGGCTGATCGGCGTGGCACTCGGCTGGGGCTGGGCCGACGCGGTCGCCGGAATCGTCGTCACCGGGTTCATCTGCCACGTCGGCTGGGAGGTCACCGCCGACATCGCGCATCGCCTGCTCGACGGCGTCGACCCCGACATCATCACCACCGCCGAGGCCGTCGCCGCCTCGGTGCCCGGCGTGACGCACGCGCACGCCCGGGCCCGATGGACCGGCCGGACCCTGCGCGTGGAAGTGGAAGGGTTCCTGAACGCGGACACGTCGCTGGCCGCGTCCGATCAGATCGGTCGCAGCGTCGCCGCGGCCCTGGCGCCGCGGATCCCGGAGATGCAGAGCTTCACGTGGACGGCGCGCGCGGCCTGACCGGGCGGCTCAGTTGCCGGCGGCGCCTTCGGGCTTGGGCCCGCGGTCCTCGCCGGTGATGTACTTCGGGCAGTAGTGGGCGGCCGAGAGGAAGGTGAACTTGGCCGCGCTGGCGCCCTGGAAGGTCGGGTTCTGGTTGCGCAGGTCCGTCACGATCTTCGCGTCCGACTGGCCGTCGTCGAGCAGCTCACACACCGACTTGCCGATGGTGATCGCGTTGCCGGCGTCCTGGTAGGTGATGCCGGCGTCGCGCAGGTCCTTGAGGAAATCCTGATCGTTGTCGACGTCCGCGTGAGCCGGGACGGCCAGGCCGAGCGCGGCGACGACGCTGCAAAGCGCGAGGAGAAATCGCATCATCGCGGGGCGTTCGTGACCGCCGTGATCGCGTTCGGGCAGTACGTGTTGGCGGCAATGGCCGCGAACTGGTTGGCCTTGTCCTCGTTCAGCGCGGAGTTCTTGGCCAACAGCGTCTTGACCACGTCGGGCATCTGCGTGCCCTGGCCGACGGTGTCGCACACCCACTTGCCAGCTCCCACCGCCTTGTCGGAATCGGCAAAGGTGATGCCGGCCGCGCGCAGTGACGCGATGAACGCTTCGTCGGTGCCGTCGACGCCGTCAACGGGGTCGGCGTGCGCCGAAGCGGCCAGGCCGATCGTGACGGCGAGGCCGGACAGGGCGAGCAGGAGCTTCATGGCTTACGGATTCTCCCAGAGGGAACGCCCGCGCGCATCTCCTGCCGAAGCCGTCAACCCCCGGTTGACACCCGGGCTGCGTCAACCTAGCGTTGACGACATGTCCGAGCCCATCCGCATCGCGTATCCGATCCGCCTCGACGAGTTGATCACCGCGATCAAGACCACCCACCCCGACGTGCTGGATCAGCTGACCGACGCCGTGCTGGCCGCCGAGCACCTGGGCGAGATCTCCGACCATCTGATCGGCCACTTCGTGGACCAGGCCCGCCGCTCCGGAGCCTCGTGGACCGACATCGGCAAGAGCATGGGCGTCACCAAACAGGCCGCCCAGAAACGATTCGTCCCCCGCGCCGAGGCCACCACCCTGGACCCGGAGCAAGGCTTCGCGCGGTTCACGCCGCGGGCGCGTGGCGCGGTGGTGGCGGCCCAGAACGCCGCGCACGAGGCCGGTAACGGCGAGATCACCCCCGACCACCTGCTGATCGGGGTGCTCGCCGATGCGGCCGCGCTCGCCACGGTGTTGCTGCGCCTGCAAAAGATCGACACCGAGGCGCTACGCGACGCCGCGGCCGCGTCGATCGCCGCGCTGCGCGTGGAAGACCAACCGCCCGAACTCATCCCGTTCAGCGGGCCGGCGCGCAAAGCGCTCGAGTTGACCGTGCGCGAGGCGCTTCGGCTCGGCCACAACTACGTCGGCACCGAGCACCAGCTGCTGGCGTTGCTCGAGCTGGAGGCCGCCTCCTCCACCCCGGGGCCGCTGCACCGGTGCGGCGTCGACAAGGACCGGCTCGAGGCGGATCTGATCGCGGCGCTGGAATCGCTCGGTGGCGGGAAACCCGTTGTCCCGGACGGCGGCGGTGACGGCTGACGGCCGCGGCCGACCCCTCCCTCGGGCGCTACCGCGTGTGCGATCATGCGAGGGTCCCCGCAACGGTGCCAAGGAGGCAAGACATGGCGAAGATGCGCCGCTGGCTGGTATCGGTGTCGGCCGTGTTGGTTGCCGCGGCGAGCGTGACGGCCGTCGTTCCGGCGCCGCGCGCGTGGGCCGGCGACGCGCCGATCGGCCACATCGGGGACACGCTGCGCGTCGACAACGGCACGTTCATCGCGGACGTGACCGTGAGCGGCGTGGCGCCCTGCGACCCGCCGCCCGGGTTCGGCTACACGCGCGAGGGCACCTACAAGGGCTTCCCCGGCAGCACCGTCGAGCGCGCCGACGTGACCATTCGCGCGATCCGCGTGCCCAATCCGTACATCATGGCGACCATCTTCAGTTTCAACGGTGTGACCCCGAACGCCGACGCGTACAAGCCGCGGGCCTCCGATGCGCCCGACGCGCTGGACAACGTGATCGTCAACGCGCCCAACGGGGCGATCGTGCGCGGTGAGGTGTATTGGGACGCCTACCGCGACCCCGTCTCCACCGTCGTCCTGCTGGACAAGAAGACGGGCTATCACCTCGCCCAGTGGAATCTTTGATCCGAACCGTCCACGTCGCGGCGGCGGATTCCGGTGCTGCGGTCGAGCTGGCCGCCGTTGCGGCCCTTACCTTTCCGTTGGCGTGCCCGCCCACGGCGGCCCCGGAGAACATCGCGGCCTTCGTGGCCGCCAACCTGTCGGCCGAACGCTTCGCGGACTACCTCGCCGATCCGCACCGCGCCGTCCTCACCGCGGCGCACGACGGCCGAATCATCGGCTACGCCATGCTGATTCGCGAGCCCGGCGCCGCCGAGCTGTCCAAGATCTACGTGCTGCCCGCGTACCACGGCGGCGGGGTGTCGACGGCCCTGATGGACCGCGCGCTGGCCACCGCCGGCGAGTGGCGCGCGCGGCGCGTGTGGCTGGGGGTCAACCAGGCAAACCAACGCGCGCAACGCTTTTACGCCAAGAGCGGCTTCAGGATCAGCGGCACCAGGACGTTTCGTCTCGGCGCCGGCCTCGAGCACGACTATGTCATGGTTCGCGAGCTGGGCCAGCCGCCGCCGTCAACGCCAGCAGCCGGGATGTGGCCCGTAAGTACTTCTTTCGGTATCCGCCGGCCAGCATCTCCTCGCTGAAGATGGTGTCCAGTTTGGCGCCCGACGCCACCACGGGAATTCCGGCGTCGTAGAGCCGGTCGGTAAGCGAAACCAGCCGCAGCGCGACGTTCTGGTCGTCGATCCCGTGCACGCCGGTCACGAACACCGCGCGCACGCCCTCGATCAACGTCAGGTACCGCGACGGGTGCATGGTGGCCAGGTGCGCGCACAGCGCGTCGAAGTCGTCGAGCGTGGCCCCGTCGACGCGCGCGGCGCGCGCCGCCACCTGTTCGTCGGACAGCGGCTGCGGGGCCGGCGGCAGGCCGCGGTGCCGGTAGTCGGGCCCCTCGATGCGCACGGTGGTGAAAATGCTTGCCAGCGTGTTGATCTCACGCAGGAAATCCTGCGCCGCGAAGCGGCCCTCGCCGAGCTGCTCGGGCAGTGTGTTGGAGGTGGCGGCCACCGACACCCCGCGCTCGACCAGCGACGAGAGCAGCCGCGCGATCAGCGTGGTGTTGCCCGGGTCGTCGAGCTCGAACTCGTCGATGCAGACCGCCGTGTAGGTGCCCAGCAGGTCGACGCATTCGGCGAAGCCGAACACCCCGGCGAGCTGGGTGAGCTCCCCGAAGGTCGCGAAAGCCTTGGGGGGCGGCCCATCCGGCGTCCCGCCCTTCGACCCGCCCGGCCCGTCACCGGGCAGTTCGTAGTAGGCCGACGCCAGTAGGTGCGTCTTGCCCACCCCGAACCCGCCGTCGAGGTACAGCCCGACACCGGGCAGAACCTGCCGTCGTCCCAACAACTTTCGGCGGCCCGCGCGGCGCTGCGTGGCCTGCCGGCAGAAGTCCTGGCATGCCAGCACCGCGGCGGCCTGCGTCGGCTCGGCCGGATCGGGCTGGTACGTCGCAAAGCTCACGTCGGCGAACGTCGGGGGCGGCCTCAATTGGGCGATCAGGCGCTCCGGCGAGACGGTCGGATGCCGATCCACCAGGCGCGCGACGGCGCCCGAAACGCCCGCGGAGGTGGACCCGTGCATGCAGGAACTGTAGCGGCGTGCTGCAATCAGACCCATGCCCGAGACGCCGCTGTCGCTGCTGGGCTCGGTGCGCGACCTCGAGGACGGCGAACTCCCCCGGCTCTACGGCTATCCCGAGCAGGACGCGACCTGGGTGCGGGCGAACTTCATCACCAGCGTCGACGGCGGCGCCACCTCGGGCGGCAGCAGCGGGGCGATGGGCGGGCCGGGCGACCGGTTCATCTTCAACCTGCTGCGTGAGCTCGCCGACGTCATCGTGGTCGGCGCGGGCACCGTGCGGATCGAGGGCTACTCCGGGGCGCAGCTGAGCGCCGCCCAGCGTCAGCACCGGCAGGCCCGCGGACAAAGCGAGGTCCCGCCCCTGGCGATCGTGACCAAATCGGGCCACCTCAACCGGGACATGGCCGTGTTCACCCGCACCGAGGTGCCCCCGCTGGTGCTCACCTGCGCCGCGGCGACCGCCCAGACGCGACGGCTGCTCAGCGGCGTGTGCGAGGTCGTCGACTGCTCCGCCGGCGATCCCGAGAAGGTCGACGAGGCCGCCCTGCTGGCGGCCCTGGGCGCGCGCGGGCTGCGCCGCATCCTCACCGAGGGCGGCCCGATGCTGCTGGGCTCGCTGATCGACCGCGACATGCTCGACGAGCTGTGCCTGACGATCGCGCCCTACATCGTCGGGGGCCAGGCGCGACGCATCGCGGCCGGCCCGGGCCAGCTGCTCACCGGGATGCGGTGCGCCCACGTCCTGACCGACGACGCCGGCTACCTTTACACCCGCTACGTCAGGGCCTAGCTACTGTGGTCGGCATGAGTCGGCCGTACACGTGCGCCACGATCCTCGTTGCGGTGACCGCGCTGCTGGCCGGCTGCGTCCCGGGCCTGGCCGCCAACCCGCGCTTCGCCACGAATTCCGGTGCGCGGCCGCAGGGAGCGGCGACCTCCAAGCCGGCGCCCACCGGCCCGCCCCCGATCGCCGCGCCCAAGAACGACCTGGCGTGGCACGACTGCACCTCGCGGGTGTTCGCCGACGCGGCGGTTCCCGCCGCCGCGGGTGTGCAGCTCGACTGCGCCACCTACGACTCCGACCTGGACCCGGTCAACGGCGGGGGCGGCAGCCTGAGCATCGGCGTGGTGCGCGCCCGCACGAACAAGACGCCCCACGACGCCGGGCCGCTGGTCTTCACCACCGGCTCGGATCTGCCGTCGTCGGCGCAGCTGCCGGTCTGGCTGTCCCGCGCCGGCGCCGACGTGCTCGCCGCCCACCCGATCGTCGCCGTCGACCGTCGCGGCATCGGCATGTCGAGCCCCATCGACTGCCGGGACAAGTTCGACCGCCAGGAGATGCGCGACCAGTCGCAGTTCCAGACCGGCGACGACCCGGTGGCCAACCTGTCCGAGGTCGCCAACACCGCGACCACCAACTGCACCGACGCCATCGCGCCTGGTGCCTCCGCCTACGACGACGCGCACGCCGCCTCCGACATCGAGCGGTTGCGCAGCACCTGGGACGTGCCCGCCCTGGCGCTGATCGGCATCGGCAACGGCGCCCAGGTGGCGCTGGCCTACGCCGGATCGCGGCCCGACAAGGTCGCCCGCCTCGTCCTCGACTCACCGGTCGCGTTGGGCACCAACGCCGAAGCCGCCGCCGAGCAACAGGTCAAGGGGCAGCAGGCCGCGCTCGACGCCTTCGCCGCCCAGTGCATCGCGGTGAACTGCGCGCTCGGTCCCGACCCCAAGGGCGCCGTCAGCGCCCTGCTGGCCGACGCCCGCGCCGGCAGGGGCCCCGGCGGCGCGTCGGTGGCACAGGTCGCCAACGCCATCACCGTCGCGCTGGGCTTCCCGTCCGGCGGTCGCGTCAACGCCACAACCGACCTGGCCAACGCGCTCGCGGCCGCCCGCTCCGGTGACACCAACGGGCTGAACAACCTGATCAACCACGCCAACACCGTGCAGGACTCCGACGGCCAGTTCGTCAATGTCTGCAGTGACGCCGTCAATCGCCCGACCCCGGACCGGGTGCGTGAGCTGTTCGTCGCCTGGGGCAAGCTCTACCCCCAATTCGGTACCGTCGCCGCGCTCAACATGGTCAAGTGCGTGCACTGGCCCACCGGTTCCCCGCCGCCCTCCCCGAAGACCCTGAAGGTCGACGTGCTGCTGCTCGGCGTGCAGAACGACCCGATCGTGGGGACCGACGGGGTCGCGGCGACCGCGGCCAGCATCATCAACGCCAACGCGGCCAGCAAGCGGGTGATGTGGCAGGGCATCGGGCACGGCGCCAGCATCTATTCGGGCTGCGCGGTTGCGCCGCTGAACGGCTACCTCAGCAGCGGCAAATTGCCCAACACCGACACCTACTGCCCGGCCTGATGCTGCCTTCAGCGGCGCCGGCGCGCCGGTGTACGGTGCGCTGGTGACGGCAGCTGAATCGATCCGAACCGGCTCGCGCGAGCGGCTCCTGACCGCCTTTCGTCCCCGCACCGGCGCGCCGAGCGTGGCGAGCATCTTGCGGTCCGCGCTGTGGCCGATCGCCATCCTCTCGGTGCTGCACCGCAGCATCGTCATCACCACCAACGGCAACATCACCGACGACTTCAAACCCGTCTACCGGGCGGTGGTGAACTTCCGGCGCGGCTGGGACATCTACAACGAGCACTTCGACTACGTCGACCCGCACTACCTGTATCCGCCCGGCGGCACGCTGCTGATGGCACCGTTCGGGTACCTGCCCGAGTATCCGTCGCGCTACCTGTTCATCCTGATCAACACCGTGGCCATCCTGGCCGCGTGGTATCTGCTGCTGCGGATGTTCAACTACACGCTGTCCTCGGTGGCCGCGCCCGCGCTGCTGCTGGCCATGTTCTGCACCGAGACGGTGACCAACACGCTGGTGTTCACCAACATCAACGGCTGCGTGCTGCTCGCCGAGATGCTGTTCTTGCGGTGGCTGCTCGACGGCCGGATCGGCCGGCAATGGTGGGCCGGCGTGGCGATCGGCCTGACGCTGACGCTCAAACCGGTGCTGTTGCCGTTGCTGTTGCTGCCGGTGCTGAACCGCCAGTGGCGAGCGCTGGTGCCGGCCTTCGTGATTCCCGTCGTCGTCAACGCCGCCGCGTGGCCGTTGGTCAGTGATCCGATGGACTTCGTGACCCGCACGGTGCCCTACTTTTTGGGCACCCGCGACTATTTCAACAGCTCGATCGAGGGCAACGGCGTGTACTTCGGCCTGCCCACCTGGCTGATCGTGTTCCTGCGAATCCTGTTCACGCTGTTGGCCATTGGGGCCCTGTGGCTGTTGTACCGCCACTACCGCACCCGGGACCCGCGGTTCTGGTTGACCAACTCCGCGGGTGTGCTGCTGCTGTGGTCGTTCCTGGTGTCGTCGCTGGCCCAGGGCTACTACTCGATGATGCTGTTCCCGTTTTTGATGACGGTCGTGCTGCCCAACTCGTTGATCCGCAACTGGCCGGCGTGGCTGGGGATCTACGGCTTCATGACCCTGGACCGCTGGCTGCTGTTCAACTGGATGCGCTGGGGCCGGGCGCTGGAGTACCTCAAGATCACCTACGGCTGGTCGCTGCTGCTGATCGTGGTGTTCACCGTGCTGTACTTCCGGTACCTCGATGCCAAGGCTGAGAACCGGCTGGATGACGGGATCGATCCGGCGTGGCTGATGACCGAGCGGCAGCGCGCTACCGTGGATGCATGACCTCCCCCGACGTATCGCGTCCGAAGCTGCAGCTGACCGACGACGAGTGGCGCCAGAAGCTCACCCCGGAAGAGTTTCACGTGCTGCGCCAAGCCGGCACCGAGCGACCCTTCACGGGTGAATACACCGACACCAAGACCGAAGGCGTGTACCAGTGCCGTGCCTGCGGTGCCGAATTGTTCCGCAGCACAGAGAAATTCGAGTCGCACTGCGGCTGGCCGTCGTTCTTCGACCCGGCGAAATCCGATGCGGTGATCCTGCGGCCCGACCATTCGATGGGGACGACGCGCACCGAGGTGCTGTGCGCGAACTGCCACAGCCACCTGGGCCACGTGTTCGCCGGTGAGGGCTATCCGACGCCGACCGACCAGCGGTACTGCATCAACTCGGTCTGCCTGCGACTGGTGCCGTCGGGGGCTTGAGTCCCAGCAGTCACAAGAATCCGGGGGGCATGCGTTGTGCCCACCTCCCAGCGACAACGTCGTTAACGGGTGTGACCAGGGCAAACACGTTGTCGCTGGGAGGTGGGCAAAAGCCCCCTTCCCTTCCCCAGTGACAGACGCGACGGGTGTGACGCCCAGGCCCTCAGTCGGCGCGCGTGGCGTGCACTTCCCAGAACGGCGCGTACACCCGGCTGCCGTCGAGCCAGGGTTCCATGGCGCGGAACCGTTCCAGCAACTTCGCCGCCTCGTCGGCCATGTCGGGGTTGCGCGCGGCCATCAACTCGATGGACTCGGCGCTGATGTTGACCTGGTAGGTGGTCGTGCCCAGATAGGTGATGTCCCACCCGGCGTCGGGCAGCACGTCGCGAAAGTCGCTCTCGGACAACGACCGCAGCATCTTGAAGCCGTTGATGTTGTGTTCGCCGAACTCGAACATGTACAGCCGCGCGCCCGGCCTGGTGGCGCGCCGCAGCGCCTCGGCGTAGGACCGTCGCAGCTCGGGCTCGGTGCTGAACGTGTGATAGAAAGCGCAGTCGACCACGGTGTCGAAGTGGCCGTCGAACCCGTCCAGCTTTGTGGCGTCGGCCACCTCGAAATTGACTGACACCCCGGCTTTTTCGGCGTTCGCCCGGGCGCGCTCGATGGCGCCGGGCGAGCCGTCGATGCCGGTCGCCGAATAGCCCTTCGAGGCGTAGTAGATGGCGTGGTGGCCGGGGCCGGTGCCCGGATCGAGCACCTCGCCTTTGATCGCGCCCAACGCCACGAGCTGCTGGACCACCGGTTGCGGGCCGCCGATGTCCCACGGCGTGGCGGTGGGCAGGCCGTGCGACGTCCGGTCGTCACGGTACATCTGCTCGAAACGGGTGGGGTCGGTCGGATCGAACGGCGCTGTCATGGCAGGGCTTTCACCAACTGCTCGACGGCCACCCGGGGGCCGGTGAAGAACGGCGTCTCCTCGCGGGTGTGCCGGCGGGCGTCGGTGGCGCGCAGTTCGCGCATCAGGTCGACGATGCGGTGCAGCTCGGGAGCCTCGAACGCCAGGATCCACTCGTAGTCGCCGAGCGCGAACGCCGGGACCGTGTTGGCGCGGACATCCTTGTATTCGCGGGCGGCCATGCCGTGCTCGGCGAGCATGCGGCGGCGTTCCTCGTCGGGCAGCAGATACCACTCATAGGACCGCACAAAGGGATACACGCAGATGTAGTTGCCGGGCTCCTCGCCGGCCAGGAACGCCGGGATGTGGCTCTTGTTGAACTCGGCCGGCCGATGCAGGGCGACGCTGCTCCACACGGGCGAGCTGGCCCGTCCCAGCGCGGTGGTGCGGCGGAAATCGGCGTAGGTGGCCTGCAGCGCCTCGACGCGTTCGGCGTGCGTCCAGATCATGAAGTCCGCGTCGGCCCGCATGCCCGCCACGTCGTAGAGGCCGCGCACCACGACGCCGCGCTCCTCCTGTTGCTTGAGGAACGTCGACGCCTCGTCGATGACGTCGTCGCGCTCCTCGCCCAGCTCACCCGGCTCCACCGAGAAAACCGAGAACATCAGGTAGCGAATCTGGGAGTTGAGCGAGTCGTAGTCGAGCTTGGCCATGAAACCTATCGTGCCACTTGCGCGTCCGGACCTCCGATGGCCCTGATCACATCCTCGGCCGCACGCCCGGCCGCGCCGACGCAGGCGGGCACGCCGATGCCGTCGAGGTAGCTCCCCGCCACCGCGAGCGTCGGCGGCAGTCCGGCGCGCACCTCGGCGACCAGGTCGGCATGGCCGGGGCCGTACTGCGGCATGGCGTCGATCCAGCGCTGCACCCGGACGTCGACGGGGTCGATGTCGAGCCCGAACACGGCGGCCACATCCCCCAGCGCCCAGGCCAGCAGCTCGTCGTCGGAGGTGCTGGCCGCCACGTGGTCGCCGAACCGCCCGAACGACAACCGCAACAGCTGCACGTCGGCCCGGGCGCCCCACTTGCGGGACGACAGCGTGATGGCCTTGGCCCGCAACCGCTCCCCGGTGGCCACCAGCACGCCCGAGCAGTCGGGGAACGCGGTGTCAGCCGGCACGGCCAGCGCCAGCACCACCGACGATGCGCTCGCGATGCGCCCGGCCGCGGCGACGCTGCGGGGCGCGATGCCGCCGAGCAGGCGGCACGATTCGTGCACGGGCACGGCCAGGATCACCGCGTCGGCGCCCCAGCGGGCGCCGGTGTCGTCGAACACCGCCCAGCCCGCGTCGGCGCGCTCGAGCCGCGACGCGGCGGCGCGCACCCAGCGCGGCCGGGCGCGCGCGGCGAGCTCCTCGACCAGCACCCGGTACCCGCCGTCGAGCGCGCCGAACACCGGCGCGCCGGTGGCCGGCGGCACGACCCGCCCGACGGCGTCGGTCAGGCTGGCGGCGCCACGGTCCAGCGCCGCGGCCACGGTCGGGGCGGCCGCACGCAGGCCGATGGTGGCCGCCGAGCCCGCGTAGACCCCGCTCAGCAGCGGGTCCACCGACCGCGCGACCACCTGGTCGCCGAACCGGTCGCCCACCAGGTCGGCCACCGCGGGATCGCTGCCGGCGACCCACTCCAACGGGCGGGAGGGTTCGGCGTCGATGCGGGCGACGGTCGCCTCGTCGACCAATCCGGCCACCGACGCCGCCGACGACGGGATGCCCACGATCGTGCCGGTGGGGAGCGGGCGCAGCCGTTGCCCGCTGTAGATCAGCGGGCGAGCACCGGTCGAAACCAGTTGGTGCCCAGTCAGATTCAGCTCGTCCAGCAGCGCCGGCAGCTCGGGTCGGCGCAGCACGAACGCCTCGGCGCCCAGATCCATCGGCGCCCCGCCGACCAGCTCCGTGCGCAGGATCCCGCCGAGCCGCTCCCCCGGGTCGAACAGCGTGATGGCCGCGTCGTCGCCGAGGGACATGCGCAGCCGGTAGGCCGCCGTCAGCCCCGAAATTCCGCCCCCGACAACGCAATATGAGCGGGACGTCATAGCGAATGGACCAGCGACACCAGGTCGGTCAGCACTGCGGGGTCGGTCTCGGGCAGCACGCCGTGGCCGAGGTTGAAGACGTGACCGGCGGCGCCGGCGTCGACCGCGCGCCGACCGTCGTCGACGACGGCGCGCGCCGCGCGTTCGACCACCGGCCAGCCCGCCAGCAGGACCACCGGATCGAGGTTGCCCTGCAGCGCCGTGCCGGGCTCCACCCGGGCCGCCGCGTCGGCGAGCGAGGTTCGCCAATCCACGCCCACCACCGTCGCGCCGACCTCCGACATCGCGCCCAGCAGTTCGGCCGTGCCGACGCCGAAGTGCGTCATCGGCACGCCGTACTCGGCCAGGGCGGCGAAGATCCGGGCGCTGTGCGGCTGCACGTAGGCGCGGTAGTTGGCCAACGACAGCGTCCCGGCCCACGAGTCGAACACCTGGATCGCGTCCACCCCGGCATCCAGTTGCACCCGCAAGAAGCCGACGGTGATGTCGGTCAGCTTCTCCATCAACGCATGCCAGCTGTCGGGATCGGCCAGCATCATCGCCTTCGTGCGCGCGTGGTGGCGGCTGGGCCCGCCCTCGATCAGGTAGGACGCCAGGGTGAACGGCGCGCCGGCGAAACCGATCAGCGGAACATCGCCGAGCGCGGACACCAGCAGCGACACGGCGTTGGAAATCGGTTGAACCCGTTGCCGCTCAAGCGGTTTGATCGCGGCGACGTCGGCCGCGGTGCGCACCGGCGACTCGATCACCGGTCCGACCCCGGCGACGATGTCCAGGTCGATGCCGGCGCCGAGCAGCGGCACCACGATGTCGGAGAACAGGATCGCCGCGTCGACGTCGTGCCGGCGCACCGGTTGCAGGGTGATCTCGCAGACCAGCTCGGCGTCGAAACACGCCGACAGCATGTCGTGCTGGGCCCGCAGCGCCCGGTATTCGGGCAGCGACCGGCCGGCCTGCCGCATGAACCACACCGGGATCCGGCGGGGCTTTCGGCCGCCCGCCGCGGCCAGATACGGCGACTCGGGAAGGTCGCGGCGAGTGTCCGCACTGGTGTGCGTGGGCCTGTTCATCGGCCTCAATGCTGCCATGACCGCAGAACGCCAAACCCCGCTGCGTACTATCGCGACCGCAACCGTTTGAACGTCAGGAGCCCGGATGCCGGTCAGCCAGCCCCCAGCCAATTACGACGAGTTCCCCAGCCTGCGGTGCGAGCTCGGTGAGAACGGCGTGCTGACGCTGGTTCTCGACTCCCCGGGGCTGAATTCGGTGGGCCCGCAGATGCATCGCGACCTCGCCGACATCTGGCCGGTGATCGATCGCGACCCGGCCGTGCGCGTCGTCCTGGTCCGCGGCGAGGGCAAGGCCTTTTCCTCCGGCGGCAGCTTCGACCTGATCGCCGAGACCATCGGCGAGTACGAGGGCCGGATCCGCATCATGCGCGAAGCCCGCGACCTGGTGCACAACATGATCAACTGCGACACCCCGGTCGTGTCGGCGATCCGGGGGCCGGCGGTGGGTGCGGGCCTGGTGGTGGCGCTGCTGGCCGACATCTCGGTGGCGGGCCGGACCGCGAAGCTGATCGACGGGCACACGAAGCTCGGCGTGGCCGCCGGCGACCACGCCGCGATCTGCTGGCCGCTGCTGGTCGGCATGGCCAAGGCCAAGTACTACCTGCTGACCTGCGAAACCCTGCTCGGCGAGGAGGCCGAGCGGATCGGCCTGGTCTCCACCTGCGTCGACGACGATGACGTCCTGTCCACCGCCACCCGGATCGCCGAGAACCTGGCGCAGGGCGCGCAGAACGCCATCCAGTGGACCAAGCGCAGCCTCAACCACTGGTACCGCATGATGGGCCCCACCTTCGAGACCTCGGTGGGCCTGGAATTCCTCAGCTTCAGCGGCCCCGACGTGCAGGAAGGCCTGGCCGCCCACCGCGAGAAGCGCCCCGCCCGGTTTACCGGCGGATCTGCCACCTGAGCAGGACATATACGTTTGGTGGAGGGCTGGTAACGGGTTGGTCGCGGCGGGTTTGAAACCCGGCGCGCCTGTCGCAGCGTGTCAGCCGATGGGTCTACCGTCGATCCCTGTGACCCCTGCCGTGACGATACAGAGCGGTCGGGATGAAGAGGAGCGGTGCCAAGTGACCTCATCCGAACCGGCCCCCTTCCGCGAGGCGGTGGCGGCGATGAACGCCGTGGCCGTGCGGCCGGAGATCGAGCTGGGTCCGATCCGGCCGCCGCAACGCCTCGCTCCCCACAGCTACGCGCTGGGCGCCGAGGTCAAGCATCCCGACCGCGAGATCATCCCCGAACGGTCCGACGGCGACGCCTTCGGCCGGCTGATCCTGCTGTACGACCCCGAAGGGGCCGACGCGTGGGACGGCACCATCCGCATGGTCGCCTACATCCAGGCCGACCTCGACCCCAGCGAGGCCGTCGATCCCCTGCTGCCCGAAGTAGCGTGGAGCTGGCTGGTCGAGGCACTGGAGTCACGCATGGAACACGTCGTCGCGCTGGGCGGCACCGTCACCGCCACCACCTCGGTGCGCTACGGCGACATCTCGGGGCCGCCGCGCGCCCACCAGCTCGAGCTGCGGGCGTCCTGGACCGCCACGTCGCCCGCGGTCGGCGCGCACGTCGAGGCGTTCTGCGAGGTGCTGGAGCACGCCGCGGGCCTGCCGCCCGCCGGAGTCACCGACCTGAGCTCGCGGTCACGCGCCTAGCATGGGCGAACCGTCGCCCGACGGGCCGGGCAGCAGCGCGCCCGGCGGCACCGAACCCGCCCCCACCCCACTTCCACGCCCGACCGAAGGCGTCCCGCCCATCTCGGTGAGCGTGTACGAAATCGAGGCCGCGGCAGAGCGCCTGGACCGTGGGCGCGGGCCGTTCGCGGTGGACGCCGAGCGGGCGTCGGGTTTCCGCTACTCCAACCGGGCCTACCTGATCCAGATCCGCCGGGCGGGCTCCGGCACCGTGCTGATCGACCCGGTGAGCCACGGCCGCGACCCGCTGGAGGCGCTGCGGCCGGTGGCCGAGGTGCTGGGCACCGACGAATGGATCCTGCACTCGGCCGATCAGGACCTGCCCTGTTTGGCGGAGGTGGGCATGCGGCCGCCCGCGCTGTATGACACCGAGCTCGCGGGCCGCCTGGCCGGGTTCGAGCGCGTGAACCTGGCCACCATGGTCGAGCGGCTGCTGGGTTTCGGGCTGGCCAAGGGCCACGGCGCGGCGGACTGGTCCAAGCGCCCCCTGCCCGCCGAATGGCTCAACTACGCCGCGCTGGACGTGGAACTGCTCATCGAGCTGCGCGCGGCGATCGCGGAGGTCCTCGCCGGGCAGGGCAAAACCGATTGGGCCGCACAGGAATTCGACTACCTGCGGGACACGGGTTCGAAAGATCCGGGTGCCGCGGCGCGACGGGACCGGTGGCGACGAACGTCGGGAATCCATCGGGTGCGCGACAAGCGCGGCCTGGCCGCGGTGCGCGAATTGTGGTTGACGCGCGACCAGATCGCGCAGCGCCGCGACATCGCGCCGCGGCGCATCCTTCCGGACTCGGCCATCATCGACGCCGCGCTGGCCAACCCGACGACCGTCGAGGAACTGGTCGCCCTGCCCGTGTTCGGGGGGCGCAATCAACGCCGCAGCGCCGCGACGTGGCTGGCGGCGCTGGAGGCCGCGCGCCAGAACAAGAATCCGCCCGTGGACGCCGAACCGCCGAACGGGCCGCCGCCCCCCGCGCGGTGGAGCCGGCGCAAACCGGAGGCCGCCGCGCGGCTCGAGGCCGCGCGGGCGGCGCTGTCGGAGGTGTCCGAGCGGGTGCACGTCCCCACCGAGAACCTGGTCTCGCCGGACCTGGTGCGACGGCTGTGCTGGGACTGGGAGGCCGCGCCGGATCCGTTCGAGGCCGTCGAGGCGTTTCTGCGGGCCGGGCAGGCCCGGCCCTGGCAGCGGGAGTTGGTGGATCCCGTGCTGGCCCGGGCGCTGCAGGCGGAAGGCACCGAAAGCGCCGGTTAGTCGAGGTGCTCCCGGATCTCGGCTTCCGCCTCGCTGCTGCCCAGGGCGGCGACCCACCCGGTGATGCGGCGTGCCACGTCCTGATCCGTCAGGGCCAGGTCCGCCAGCAGCTCGCCCCGGGAGGCGTGCTCGTAGAACCGCTGCGGCAGCCCGACGTCGCGGCACGGAACGTCGATCTCGGCGCGGCGCAGGGCGGCCGACACCGCCGAGCCCACGCCGCCGTTGACCCCGTTGTCCTCGCAGGTGACGACCAGTTTGTGCCGCGCCGCCAGGTCGAGCAGGTTGTCCGAGACCGGCAGCACCCAGCGCGGGTCGATGACCGTGACGCCGATCCCCTGATCCTGCAGTCGCTTGGCCACCGCCAGCGCCATCCGCGCGAACGCGCCGACGCCCACCAGCAGCACGTCGTGGTTGCATCCGCCGGCCGGGACCGCGAGCACGTCGACACCCGAGATGCCGGAACCACGGCGCTCGATCGCCGGGATGTCCTCGCCCACATCACCTTTGGGGAAGCGCAGCGCCGTCGGCCCGTCGTCGACCTCGAGCGCCTCACCGAGTTCCTCGCGCAACCGGGTGGCGTCGCGGGGGGCGGCCGCCCGCATGCCGGGCACGATGCCCAGCATCGACAGGTCCCACATGCCGTTGTGGCTGGCGCCGTCGGATCCGGTGATCCCGGCCCGGTCCAGCACCATGGTGACGGGCAGCCGGTGCAGCGCCACGTCCATCATGATCTGGTCGAAGGCGCGGTTGAGGAACGTCGAATAGATGGCCACCACCGGGTGCATCCCGCCCATGGCCAGGCCGGCCGCCGACGTCATGGCGTGCTGCTCGGCGATGCCGACGTCGAACAGGCGATCGGGAAACTGCTGCCCGAACGGCGTCAGCCCGGTGGGGCCGGGCATGGCCGCGGTGATGGCGACGATGTCGCGGCGCTTGCGGGCGTAGCCGATGAGCGCATCGGAGAAGGTCGCCGTCCAGCCCGGGCCGGGGACGCTGGTCGCCTGGCCGGTAAGGGGATCGATCACCCCGCAGGAATGCATCTGCTCGGCTTCGTCGTCCTCGGCGGGCGCGTAGCCCATCCCCTTGCGGGTCACCACGTGCACGATCACCGGGCGCCCGAAGCCGCGGGCGTGGCGCAGCGCGGCCTCCACCGCGCGTTCGTCGTGGCCGTCGACGGGGCCCACGTACTTCAGCCCCAGGTCGGTGAACAGCAGCTGCGGTGACAACGAGTCCTTGATGCCGGCCTTGACGCTGTGCATCACCCGGTAGGCGAGCCGGCCGACCAGCGGCAGCGCCCGCAGCGCGTCGCGGCCCCTTTCCAGGGCCTGCTCGTAGACCGGTTGCAGCCGCAGCGTGGCGAGATGGTCGGCCACGCCGCCGATCGTCGGGGCGTAGCTGCGCCCGTTGTCGTTGACGACGATGATCACCGGGCGGCCCGACGCGGCGATGTTGTTCAGCGCCTCCCAGCACATGCCACCGGTCAGCGCCCCGTCGCCGACCACCGCGACCACGTGCCGGTTGCGGTGCCCGCTCAGCTCGAAGGCCTTGGCCAACCCGTCGGCGTAGGACAGCGCGGCGCTGGCATGGCTGGACTCCACCCAGTCGTGCTCGCTCTCGGCGCGCGACGGATACCCGGACAGCCCACCCTTTTTGCGCAGGGTTTGGAACTCGTGGGAACGTCCCGTCAGCATCTTGTGGACGTAGGCCTGATGGCCGGTGTCGAAGATGATCGGATCGTGCGGCGAGTCGAACACCCGATGCAGCGCGAGGGTCAGTTCGACCACGCCGAGATTGGGCCCGAGGTGTCCCCCGGTGGCAGCGACCTTGTGAATCAGGAACTCGCGAATCTCGGCGGCCAATTCGCGGAGCTGATGCGCAGAAAGGTGCTGCAGATCAGCGGGCCCGCGGATCTGTTCCAGCATCCCGTCAGTCTACGCAGCCACACGCGCAGGTTTGGTAGCGTCAATGCGCGGTGAGCCGGGAAGCCTGGTCGGCACTTCTACTTCCGACCCAGGAGCACGCCATGAGCATCGAGGCCGCCGCACCATCCACTCCCCGCGGACGTATCGTCGCAGTGTGCGTGCCGAGCAGATCGCCGAGGACTTCCCCGTCGTCAGCATCGACGCGGACGCGCTGGAAGCCGCCCGGATGCTGGCCGAGCACCGGCTGCCCGGGCTGTTGGTCACCGACGGTTCGGGGCGCCCCTACGCGGTGCTGCCCGCCTCCCAGGTCGTCCGCTTCATCGTGCCGCGATACGTGCAGGACGACCCGTCGCTGGCCGGCGTGCTCAACGAATCGACCGCCGACCGCTGCGCGGAAAAATTGAGCGGCAAGAAGGTGCGCGACGTGTTGCCCGACCACCTGGTCGACGTGCCCCCGGCCCACGCCGACGACACCATCATCGAAGTGGCCGCGCTCATGGCGCGACTGCGCAGCCCGCTCGTCGCGGTGGTCAAAGACGGCGGACTGGTCGGGGTGATCACGGCATCGCGGGTGCTCGCCGCCGCGCTGAAAACCTGATGCCCCAGGCACATCGATGAGCTTCATCGCGATCCTGGTCTTCGTGGTCGCCTATGTCCTGATCGCCAGCGACCGCGTCAACAAGACATTCGTGGCCCTCGCCGGCGCCGCGATCGTGGTCACCCTGCCGATCATCCGATCCGACGACGTCTTCTACTCACACGAAACCGGAATCGATTGGGACGTCATCTTTTTGCTGCTCGGCATGATGATCATCGTCAGCGTGCTGCGGCAGACCGGCGTGTTCGAGTACGTGGCGATCTGGTCGGCCAAACGCGCCCGCGGCTCGCCGTTGCGCGTCATGATCCTGCTGGCCCTGGTGACCGCGATCGCCTCAGCCCTGCTCGACAACGTCACCACCGTGTTGCTGGTCGCCCCGGTGACGCTGTTGGTGTGCGAACGACTGGCGATCAACGCGGCGCCCTTTTTGATGGCCGAGGTGTTCGCATCGAATGTCGGCGGCGCGGCAACGTTGGTGGGCGATCCGCCCAACATCATCATCGCCAGCAGGGCCGGTCTGACGTTCAACGACTTTCTCGTTCATCTGGCGCCGATCGTGGTCATCGTCCTCGGCGTCCTGATGGTGTTGTTGCCGCGCCTTTTTCCCGGGGCGTTCAGCGTCGACCCCGATCGGGTTGCCGACGTGATGTCGCTGGAGGAAAAGGAGGCCATCCGCGACCCCCGGCTGCTCGTCACGTGCGGGATCGTCTTGCTGGCGGTGTTCACCGCGTTCATCGCGCACTCGCCGCTGCATATGGAACCCTCCATGGTGGCGCTGCTGGGCGCCGGGATCCTGGTCGTGGCGTCACGACTCAAGCCGTCCGATTACCTGTCCAGCGTGGAGTGGGACACGCTGCTGTTCTTCGCCGGCCTGTTCATCATGGTCGGCGCGCTGGTGAAGACGGGTGTGGTCAAACAGCTTGCCCGCGTGGCGATCTCCGCGACCGGCGGGAACACCTTGACCGCGACGATGATCATCCTGGTCGCCTCGGTCCTCATCAGCGGGGTCGTCGACAACGTTCCGTATGCCGCGACGATGGCGCCGGTGGTGGCCGACCTGGTCCCCGCCCTGGGCGATCACGCCAACCCCGGCGTCTTGTGGTGGTCGCTCGCGCTGGGCACGGACTTCGGCGGCAACCTGACCGCTATCGGCGCCAGCGCCAACATCGTCCTGCTCGGGATCGCCAGCCGCGCCGACAATCCCATCTCGTTTTGGGAATTCACCCGCAAGGGCGCGGTCGTCACCGCCGTCTCCATCGCGCTGGCCGCGCTGTATGTGTGGCTGCGGTATTTCGTGATGGCCTAGGCGCCGGACTAATCGCCACGTGTCAGCAGCGCGACGCATTCGACGTGGTGGGTCAACGGGAACGCGTCGAACACCTTGATCTTCTCGACGGCGTAGCCGTGGCCGAGATAGATACCGATATCGCGCGCGAAAGACGCTGCCTCACAACCGATGTGCACCACACGCGGGACACCGGCCGCGGCGAGCAGATCGATGATCTCGCGCCCGGCGCCCGCCCGCGGTGGGTCAAGCACCGCCACATCTGCTGTTGAGGCGCCTTCTCGCTGCGCCGCCAGCGCGCGGCGCACCGAGTCGGTGACGATCTGCACCTGGCTCAGATCGGCCAGCGCGCTCCGGGCGGCCCGCGTCGACCCGCGCGAGGTGTCCACGCTGAGCACCCGCCCCGAGGCCCCCACGGCCTCGCCGAGCGCGGCGGCGAAAACGCCTGCGCCACCGTAAAGATCCCAGGCGCTCATGCCGGTGCCGGCGGCCGCCCAGTCGGCGACCAGGGCGCTGTAGGTCGCTGCGGCGTCGCGGTGCGCCTGCCAAAAGGCGGTCACCGGCACCTGCCAGGTGCGCCCCGCCACCCGCTGCACCGCCTCGTAGCGGCCCTCCATCACCTTGGTCGCCGTGCGTCTGCCCTGCCGCAGGGTGCGCACCACGTGGCGCGCGCCGTCGTCGTCGACGGCCACGTGCAGCTGGGCGGCCGGCGGCCACTCGGTCTCGGCGATCCCGTCTAGCATGCCGTCGGGCAGCTGCGCGCAACGCAGGTCGGTCACCAAATCGTCGCTGTGGTAACGGTGAAAGCCCGGTCGATGGTCGGCGCCCACGTCGAGGCGGACGCGGGTGCGCCAGCCCGTGGGTCGCGACGACAGCGGTTCGGCCTCCCCGCTCCAGCGATGCCCACCGAGGCGCTCCAGCTGATTGGCCACCACCTCGGCCTTGAGCGCGCGCGCCACCTCGGGGGCGGCGAACGCCAGGTCGCAGCAGCCGGCGCCGCCGACCCCGGCGATCGGGCACAGCGACGCCGTGCGGCCGTCCGCCGGCTCGACGACCTCGACAACCTCCGCGTGCCAATAGGATCCGCGGTCCGCGGTCACCCGCACCCGAACCCGCTCACCGGGCAGCGCGTACCGGACGAACACCACCCGGCCTTCGTGGTGCGCCACGCAGCTGCCGCCGTTGGCCGGGGCGCCGGTGGTCAACGTCAGCTCCCCCACCGCGGGCGACACCCCGCGCGGTGGGCGGGTCGATTCGCGGGTCAATCGAAAATACCCCGACGAGCGTCTCCCGGCGCCACGTGCGGCTGCAACGTCTTGCGCCGTTCGGACGAACTCAGTTGCCACGGAACCGAAGTCACCATGACGCCGGGCATGAACAGCAGCCGCCCCTTGAGCCGCAGCGCGCTCTGATTGTGCAGCACCTGCTCCCACCAGTGCCCCACCACATACTCCGGGATGAACACCGTGACCACGGTGCGGGGCGACTCCTCCCGGGCCCGCTTGACGTATTCCAGTACGGGGCGGGTGATTTCGCGATACGGCGAGGCGATGACCTTGAGCGGAACGCTGATATCGCTCGCCTCCCACTTGCGCACCAGCTCACGGGTTTCCGCATCGTCGACGCTGACCGTCACCGCCTCGAGAACGTCGGGACGGGTGGCCCTCGCGTAGGCCAGCGCGCGCCGCGTCGGCAGGTGCAGCTTCGACACCAGCACCACGGCGTGATTGCGGCTGGGCAACACCGCGTCTTCCTCGTCCTCGGCCTGCTGCGCCAATTCGCGGTTCACGGTGTTGTAGTGCCGGTGGATCATCTTCATCATGCCGAACAGCAGGCTCATCGCGAACAGCGCGATCCACGCCCCGGCGACGAACTTGGTGACCAGCACCACCAGCAAAACCGCACCGGTGGAAAGCAATCCGACCGTGTTGACCACCCGCGAGCGCATCATCTTGCGCCGCACCCCGGGATCGGTCTCGGTGCGCAGCAACCGGGTCCAGTGCCGCACCATGCCGATCTGGCTCAGCGTGAACGAAATGAACACGCCCACGATGTAGAGCTGAATCAACGCGGTGACCTCGCCGCGGAACGCCACGATCGCCAGCACGGCCACCCCGGACAGGAACAGGATTCCGTTGGAGAACGCCAACCGGTCTCCGCGGGTGTGCAATTGGCGCGGAAGGTAGCTGTGCTGGGCCAGGATCGAACCGAGCACCGGGAATCCGTTGAACGCGGTGTTGGCCGCGAGCACCAGGATGAGGGCGGTCACCGTGGCGATGAGCAGGAACCCGACGTGAAAGCCGCCGAACACCGCCTGCGCCAGTTGGGTGACCAGGGTCTTTTGGTAGTACCCCTTCGGGATTCCGCTCAGCTGGGTCGCGGGATCCTCGACGAGCTGAACGCCGATCTTCTGCGCCAGCACGATGATGCCCATCAGTAGCGTCACCGCGATTGCGCCCAACATCAGCAGGGTCGTGGCCGCGTTGCGCGACTTGGGTTTCTGAAACGCCGGCACCCCGTTGCTGATCGCCTCGACACCCGTGAGCGCCGCACACCCCGAGGAGAACGACCGCGCCACCAAGAACGCCAACGCGAAACCGACGACCTGGCCGTGTTCGGCGTGCATCTGGAAACCGGCGGACTCCGCCCGCAAGGGATCACCCAGCACGAAGATCCGGAACAGGCCCCAGCCGATCATGACGAGGACCCCGATGATGAACGCATACGTCGGGATGGCGAACGCCACCCCGGATTCGCGCACCCCGCGCAGGTTCAGCGCCATCACCAGCAGAATGGAGGCCACACAGAAGAACACCTTGTGCTCGGCCACGATCGGGATGGCCGAGCCGATGTTCGCCATCGCCGACGCCGTCGAAACCGCCACGGTCAGAACGTAATCCACCATCAGGGCGCTCGCCACGACGAGGCCCGCCGTCTCGCCCAGGTTGGTGGTGACCACCTCGTAGTCGCCGCCACCGGAGGGGTAGGCGTGGACGTTCTGGCGGTAGCTGGCCACCACCACCAACATGACCGCCGCCACGGCGAGCCCGATCCACGGCGTCAGCGCGTACGCCGAGACCCCGGCCACCGAGAGCATGAGGAAGACCTCCTCGGGCGCATACGCCACCGAGGACAACGCGTCGGAGGCGAACACCGGCAAGGCGATCCGCTTGGGCAGCAGGGTGTGGCTGAGCCGGTCGCTGCGAAACGGCCGGCCGATAAGCAACCGACGAGTGGCGGTTGAAAGTTTGGACACGAGAGCCAAGAGTAAGCCCAGACGGGTTTGACGGTAGCGTTCGTGGACGAGAATGTTCGCCGACCGAAACGGCTTGCCCACGTGCGTTGCCGACGAAGGGCGCAGGACGCGGCCGAGAGGACCACAAGTGCGAGTAGTAGTGATGGGCTGCGGCCGTGTCGGCTCCTCGGTCGCCGACGGGCTGTCCCGCATCGGTCACGACGTGGCCGTCATCGACCGCGACAGCACGGCCTTCAACCGGCTCAGCCCCGAATACGCCGGCGAGCGGGTCCTGGGGCAAGGATTCGACCGAGATGTACTGCTGAGGGCCGGTATCGAAGAGGCGGACGCGTTCGCCGCGGTGTCCTCCGGTGACAACTCCAACATCATCTCCGCGCGCCTGGCACGGGAGACGTTCGGCGTCAAGCGGGTCGTGGCCCGCATCTACGACGCCAAGCGCGCCGAGGTCTACGAGCGCCTGGGCATCCCGACCATCGCGACCGTGCCCTGGACCACCGACCGCCTGCTCAATGCCCTGCTGCGGGAGACCGAGACGGCCAAGTGGCGCGACCCGACCGGCACGGTCGCCGTCTCCGAGGTCGTCCTGCACGAGGACTGGATCGGCCACCGGGTCACCGATCTCGAGCAGGCCACCGGCGCCCGGGTCGCCTTCCTGATCCGATTCGGGGCCGGCGTCCTGCCCGAGCCGAAGTCGGTGATCCAGGCCGGCGACCAGGTCTATGTCGCGGCGATATCCGGGCGCGCCGCCGAGGCGGTCGCCATCGCCGCGCTACCACCGAGCGAAGACCTGTGATGAATACGGCACGGCTGTGAGGGGACGGCGCATATGAAGGTAGCGGTTGCCGGTGCCGGTGCGGTCGGTCGCTCGGTCACGCGGGAACTCATCGGCAACGGCCACGACGTGACGTTGATCGAGCGCAACCCCGACCACGTCGACGTCGACGCCATCCCCGCCGCGCACTGGCGCCTGGGCGACGCGTGCGAGCTGACGCTGCTGGAATCGGTGCACATGCAGGAGTTCGACGTGGTGGTGGCCGCCACCGGCGATGACAAGGCCAACGTCGTGCTAAGCCTCTTGGCCAAAACCGAATTCGCGGTGCCCCGGGTGGTGGCCCGGGTCAACGACCCGCGCAACGAGTGGCTGTTCACCGACGCCTGGGGCGTCGACGTCGCGGTGTCGACACCGCGCATGCTGGCGTCGCTCATCGAGGAGGCGGTCGCCGTCGGCGATCTGGTGCGGCTGATGGAGTTCCGCAAGGGACAGGCCAACCTCGTCGAGATCACCCTGCCCGATGACACGCCGTGGGGCGGCAAGCCGGTGCGCAAACTGCAGCTGCCGCGCGACACCTCGCTGGTGACGATCCTGCGCGGCCCTCGGGTCATCGTGCCCGAGGAGGACGAGCCGCTCGAAGGCGGCGACGAGCTGCTGTTCGTCGCGGTCGCCGAGGCCGAAGAGGACCTGCAGAAGCTGCTGTTGGGCTAGTCGCCGACGCTACGGGGTGCCAGCTCGGCGCCCGCCGCGATGGCCCGCTGCGCCGACTTGATCGCCGCGTAGGTCGCCAGCGCGGCCAGCACGGTCAGTGGCCAGCCCATCCCGATCCGCGCCGCCGCCAGCCACCCGGTCCGATCGGCGTCGTAGAGCAGCCCCTGGACCACGAAGCGGGAGGTGAACACCAGCACCCAGCCCAGCGAGGCGATGTCGAACGCAAGAACGGCCTTTGGAACGCTGCGCCAGCCGTCCCCGCGGCCGGTGGCCCAGCTCCACGCGTAGCCCACCAGCGGCCGGCGGATCGCCACCGACGCCGCCACCACCACCGCCCACACCAGCGACATCCAGATGCCCAGCAGGAAATAGCCCTTGGACTCCCCCAGCACGTAGGCGATCAGCGCGCACAGCGCCACGCCGAAGAACCCGGACAACGCCGGCTGTGGGGAATCCCGCCGGATCAGCCGCCACAGCAAGACCAGCGCGGCCACCCCCAGCGCCGCCGCGATCGCCGGGACCAGTCCCGACACGCTCGAGACGATCACGAAGACGACCACCGGGAGCGACGAGTAGATGACGCCACTGACGCCGCCCGCCTGCGCCAGCAGGCGCTCGGGGCTGATGCGACTAGTGGTTTGTTCCGATGAGCCCGGCTCCCGGGCGGGCGGGGTGGCCCCGCCCAATCCTTCCGGGACGGTCACCGTTGAATTTCGTAGTGCGGGTTGTAGATCGCCTTGGTTCCGTTCTCGAGCTTGCCGAGGCGGCCCCGCACGCGCAGGGTGCGGCCCGAGTCGATGCCCGGGATGCGGCGCTGGCCCAGCCACACGAGCGTGACGGTGTCGCTGCCGTCGAACAATTCCGCGCGAACCCCGCCGGCGCAGGCCCTGCCGTTGCATTCCACGCTGCGTAGCGTGCCGACCATCGTGACCTCCTGGCCACGCTCGCAATCGATAGCCCGTTGCGCGCCGGTGCTGGCGACTTCGTCGGACAGTTCCTCAGAGTCGCGTTGCTCCGGATCCTCCGTCAACCGACGGGTCAGCCGGCGCAGATACCCTTGGGCCCCCATGGCCACTCCTGACGATAAAAGCTTCGATGCTTCCTCTATGCCAACGGACACCGTAGACCTCTTGGTTCCCCAGCGCCAACCGACTCAAACGTGATGTTGGACTGCAGGTCAACGCCGTGCACTATCGAGGGGTGGTGGTCGATCTGAACGGTGTCACGACGGTGTTATTGCCCGGAACCGGCTCCGACGACGACTACGTTCAGCGGGCGTTTTCGGGCCCGCTGGCCCACGTCGGCGCGGTATTGGTGACCCCGCCGCCGCGCCCCGACCGGCTGATCGACGGCTACCTGGCGGCGCTGGATGCCGCATCGCGCGAAGGCCCGATCGCCGTCGGCGGCGTGTCGATCGGCGCGGCGGTCGCGGCGGCCTGGGCGCTGGCCCATCCGGACCGGGCGGTCGCGGTGCTGGCCGCGCTGCCGGCGTGGGCGGGGGCGCCCGGTGAGGCGCCGGCCGCCCTCGCGGCGCGGTACTCGGCCTCCCAGCTGCGAGCCGACGGCCTGGCGGCGACGACGACCCAGATGCGGGCGTCCAGCCCCCCGTGGCTGGCCGACGAGCTGACCCGCTCGTGGGGCGCCCAGTGGCCGCACCTTCCGGACGCCATGGAGGAGGCGGCCGCCTACGTCGCGCCGAGCTGCGACGAGCTGGCCGGGCTGGCCGCGCCGCTGGCGGTGGCGGCCGCGGTCGACGATCCGATCCATCCGCTGCAGGCCGGCCTCGACTGGGTCGCCGCGGCGCCGCGCGCGGCGCTGCGCACGGTGACGCTGGATCAGATCGGCGCGGATCCCGCCGGCCTGGGCGCGGCCTGCCTGGCGGCGCTGGCCGAGCTGGGCTAGCCGGGGTCTCAGCCGCCGGTGGTGGTGCGCAGCTGTTGCATCGCCGACCCGTCGGCGCTGCGGCGCGCGGCCGGCTGGTCGGCGGGGGCCTGCTGGTCCTCGGATTGCTGCGCATCCGCTTGTTGGGCGGCCTGTTGCGCCGCGGCGGCTTCGCGCAGCTGTTGGGCCATCGGCTCGGGCAGCTGCACGGCCAGCGGTGTGCGCACCGGCAGGGGCGTGTCGCCGCGCCGAACCACGGTGTCGGCCAACGCCGCTCGCGCCTCCTGCTCGAGCGCCTCCATCGTCTCGTGGGCGCCGTTGATGACGCAGCGGATCATCCAGCGGTAGCCGTCGACGCCGATGAAGCGCACCACGCCGGTGGCGGTGCCGACCACCTCGCGCCCCCACGGCCCGTCCTTGATGCTGACCTGGGCGGAGTCGTTGCGCAGCGACTCGGCGAGCTCGCCGGCCACCTCACGCCACAGCCCACCCGTCTTGGGCGCCGCGTAGGCGGCGATGGTGAAACGACCGTTGGGCGTGACGACCCAGACCGCGCTCGGGACACCGGTTTCGGTCAACTCGACCTGCAGCTGGCCGGCCTCGGGCATGGGGATCAGCACCGAGCCCAGGTCGAGCCGGGCCAGCTCGGCGACGGCGGGATCGTCGAAGTCCTCGATGTCGAACGGGCCCTCGAGTTCCTCGGCGGCGGGCTCGTCGGCGCCCGGCGTCACGGCCTCGTCCGCCCGGGCGTCCGCGGCCGAAGCGCTGTCGTCCTTGCGTGAGCGTTTACCGAATGCAGCCATCAGCGCCGCTCCTTTTCATCGCTTCGCCCTGCTCGCCGGCGCATCACAGACTCGCGTGTCCGCCGGAGGAACCGTGACCACCGTCGCCACGGGACGTTTCGGCCAGCCCGGCCTCGTCGAACGACGACACCTCGACCAGCTCCACCAACTCGACCCGCTGCACCAGCAGCTGGGCGATGCGGTCGCCGCGATGCACCACGATCGGCTCGGCCGGATCGAGGTTGATCAGCGCGACCTTGATCTCGCCGCGGTAGCCCGCGTCGATGGTACCGGGACTGTTGACGATCGAAAGCCCAACGCGCGCAGCCAATCCCGACCGAGGATGGACCAGCCCGACCATGCCGAACGGGATGGCGACCGCCACACCCGTGCGCACCAGGGCGCGCCGCCCGGGCTCGAGCTTGACGTCCTCGGCGCTGTAGAGATCGATCCCGGCGTCGCCTTCGTGGGCGCGGGCGGGCAGCGGAAGCTCGGGGTCAAGGCGGACGATGGCCAGACTGGTCGACACGGGGCCACAGACTACCCTTGACTGCGTGTCCGATACCCGCGTCGCGCCGCACAACGTGCGGTATCGCGAACGATTGTGGGTTCCGTGGTGGTGGTGGCCACCGGCCCTCGCGCTCGCCGGCATCCTCGCGTTCGAGTTCAACATGGGCGTCACCCGCCACTCCTCGTGGTGGCCGTACGCGGCACTGTTCGCGGTGGCGGCCGCGGCGCTGTTGTGGCTGGGGCGCGTCGAGATCCGGGTCACCGCCAACCCGTCCGTGCCGGGGGAAGTGGAACTGTGGGCGGGCCCCGCGCACCTGCCGGTCACCGCGATCGCCCGGTCCGCACAGGTAGCGCCCTCGGCCAAATCCGCGGCGTTGGGCCGCCAGCTCGACCCGGCGGCCTACGTGCTGCACAGGGCGTGGGTGGCGCCGATGATCCTGATCGTCCTCGACGACCCGGACGACCCGACGCCGTACTGGCTGGTGAGTTGCCGTCACCCGGAACGGGTGCTGTCGGCCCTGACAACGTAGCGGCAGCTATCAGGCCGCGCAGTCGGTACAGATCATCACGCCGTTCTTCTCGCTGGCCAGCCGACTGCGGTGTTGCACCAGAAAGCAACTCGAGCAGGTGAACTCGTCAGCCTGCTTCGGAACGACACGGACCGAAAGTTCTTCACCGGACAGGTCGGCGCCGGGCAGTTCGAAATTCTCAGCGGATTCAGATTCGTCGACATCGACGACGGCCGAGGCCGCCTCGTTCCGTCGCGCTTTGAGCTCCTCCAGCGAGTCCTCCGAAACGTCGTCCGTCTCGGTGCGCCGTGGAGCGTCATAATCGGTAGGCATATCTATTCCCCTGCCCTATTGCCTCTGCTTGCCTCTGCATGCCCTCGTAAATCTCAAGCATCGCTTTGTACCAGCGTCGAACGCATCCACCAAATGATTCGTGCCCGTATCGCGGCCCATTAAGGTGTGATTTACCTCACACACCCATTTTCACCCTTGCGCTCGCTTCTGAACAGTGGGTTTGGGGTGCGACTAGAGTGCAGCTGTGGTCACGCAAATCACCGAGGGTACAGCTTTTGACAAGCATGGTCGGCCCTTCCGTCGACGCAACCCCAAGCCCGCGATCGTCGTGGTGATTTTGCTCGCAGTGGCCACCGCGGTCGTCTGGACCGTGGCGCTGACCCGGCCCGCCAAGGTGCACGAGGCGGTGGTGTGCAATCCCCCGCCGCAGGCGACCGGTTCGGCGTCGGCCCAGCTCGGTGAGCAGGTGTCGCGCAGCGCCATGATGGACGTCGCACCCGCCAAGCTCGCCGACACCAAGGTCCGCGTCCTCAACGCCAGCGGCCGGGGCGGGCAGGCCGGCGACGTCGCCGGGGCGATGAAAGACCTCGGCTTCGCGCAGCCGACCGCCGCCAACGACCCGCTCTACGCCGGCACCAGGCTCGCCTGCCAAGGCCAAATCCGTTTCGGCACCGCCGGACAGGCCACGGCCGCGGCGGTGTGGCTGGTGGCGCCGTGCACCGAACTGTTCAACGACAGCCGCGCCGACGACTCCGTCGACCTCGCCTTGGGAACCGACTTCAGCGCGTTGGCCCACAACGACGACATCGACGCCGTGCTCGCCACCCTGCGGCCCGGCGCCACCGAGCCGTCAGATCCCACGCTGCTGGCCAAGATTCACGCCAGCAGCTGCTGAGGCGCTCAATCCAGGATCGGATCCAGGCCGTTGAACCGCTCCAGGACCGCCAGCAGCTCGTCGGCGATCCCGGGGGCGGCGGCCAGCACCAATCCCGCCCCGGTGGCGTCGTGCGCCGGCAGCACCACCCGGGCCCCCGCCTCGGCGGCGATCAGCGCGCCCGCGGCGCGGTCCCACACCTTCAGGCCGTGCTCGTAGTAGGCGTCCAGCCGGCCCGAGGCCACCATGCACAGATCCAGCGCCGCCGAGCCGATGCGGCGAACGTCGCGGACCACCGGCAGCATGCGCGCCAACAACGCCGCCTGCGCCGCGCGGCGCTGCCGCGAATAGCCGAAACCGGTGCCCAGCAACGCCATTGACACGTCCTCGACCGCCGCGCACTGCAACGGCTGGGTCCCTCGGCCGTCGCTGACGTGCGCGCCGAGGCCGCTGGCCGCCGAGTACACCCGGTCGGCGACGACGTCGGCGACCGCCCCGGCCACCGACTCGCCGTTAACCTGCGCCGCGACCGACACCGCGTACGCGGGAACGCCGTAAACGAAATTCACTGTGCCGTCGATGGGATCGAGCACCCAGGTCACCGACCCGGCCGGGGTGCCCGCCGGGTCGGTCGGCCCGCCGCCCTCCTCGCCGAGAATGGGGTCCCCAGGCCGCAATTCGGCCAGCCGGTCCCGCAACAGGCGCTCGGTCTCGGTGTCGACCACCGTCACCGGATCGGTCGGGGTGCTCTTGGTCCGCACCGCGCCGCTGTCCGGGCCTGTCGCGCCGGCCGGCTCGGCGCCGAACACCTCGGCGCGCCGGCGCCGCACGAACGCGGCGGCCTCCGTGGCCACGGTTTCGGCCACTGAACGCAGCCGCACGAGCTCGTCATCGGATTGGATCACCGGTCTATCGCATCACAGTCGGCGCGGGCGCGCAGACACCGCGGGCTGCCGGCGTCGCGGCGTTAAGGTGAGCGGACAGCCCCGTCACGCCGAGGAGATTCGATGACCAGCACCGACTCGACCACGGACACGCCCGGCGCCGCACCGGCCGACGGCACACATGAACGCCGCGGCTTCGGCATCGACGTCGGTGGCAGCGGCATCAAGGGCGGCATCGTCGACATGGACACGGGGTTGTTGATCGGCGAGCGGGTCAAACTGCTGACCCCGCAACCCGCGACGCCGTCGGCGGTCGCCAAGACCATCGCCGCGGTCGTCAACGAATTCGGGTGGACCGGGCCCCTCGGCGTGACCTACCCCGGGGTGGTCACGCACGGCGTGGTGCAGACCGCCGCCAACGTGGACAAGTCCTGGATCGGGGTCAACGCCCGCGACATCATCAGCGCCGAGCTGGACGGTCAGGACGTGACGGTCCTCAACGATGCCGACGCGGCCGGGCTGGCCGAGGAGCACTACGGGGCGGGCAGGAATCAGACGGGCCTGGTGATTCTCTTGACCTTCGGCACCGGCATCGGCTCGGCGGTCATCCACAACGGCACGCTGATCCCCAACACCGAATTCGGGCACCTGGAGGTCGGCGGCAAAGAAGCCGAGAAACAAGCCGCCTCCTCGGTGAAGGAAAAGAAGGGCTGGTCCTACGAAAAATGGACCAAACACGTCACCGAGGTGCTGGTCAGCATCGAGAACGCGATGTGGCCGGACCTGTTCATCGCCGGCGGGGGGATCAGCCGCAAGGCCGACAAGTGGCTGCCGCTGCTCGAAAACCGCACCCCGGTGGTGGCCGCGGCCCTGCTCAACACCGCCGGGATCGTCGGCGCGGCGATGGCCGCCACCTCGGACGTGACCCACTGAATTTCGCCCGGCACAGCTGTAGTACCGCGCACTGTCGTTACAATGGTGCTCGGCGAACGCCCAACCGATAGCGTGCGACTACGCACGCTGATACCAACGCCGACATCGACATAGCAGACACTTTCGGTTAACCATGCCCAATACCCACCGAAGGTGAGCCCAAACGAAGGGGTGTAAGTGGCAGCGACCAAGGCAAGCCCGGCAACCGATGGGCCGGTGAAACGCACCGCCACGAAGTCTGCGTCGTCCCCCGCCAAGCGTCCGGCGGCCAAGGCCGCCAACGGCTCCGCGCCCGCCAAACGGGCCGCCAAGACGACCGCGCGGTCCACCAAGTCCGACGCCGCCGAGCCCGCCAAGAAGACCCGGGCCAAGGGCGCCGAGGCCAAGGGCCGCGGCACCAAAACGGCCAAGGGCGGCCCCGCGGATCCCGACGCCCTCGATTCCGACGGCGCCGTCGAGGATCTCGACAACGAACCAGACCTCGAGGGTGAGCCCGGCGAGGACCTCGACATCGACAGCGACCTGTCCCTCGACGACCTCGAGGACGACGTGGCATCCGAAGACGCCGAGGTCGAATCGGGCGATTCCGAGGAGGGTGACGACGAGGAGGCGCCCGCCCCCGCGGCGGCCGCCGAGCCCGCCGCCGACGAGGACGACGAGATCGCCGAGCCCACCGAAAAGGACAAGGCCTCCGGCGATTTCGTCTGGGACGAGGACGAATCCGAGGCGCTGCGCCAGGCCCGCAAGGACGCCGAGCTCACCGCCTCCGCCGACTCGGTTCGCGCGTACCTCAAGCAGATCGGTAAGGTCGCGCTGCTCAACGCCGAGGAAGAGGTCGAGCTGGCCAAGCGGATCGAGGCCGGCCTGTACGCCACGCAGCTGATGACCGAGATGACCGAGCGCGGCGACAAACTGCCGGCCGCCCAGCGCCGCGACATGCAGTGGATCTGCCGCGACGGCGACCGCGCCAAAAACCATCTGCTGGAGGCCAACCTGCGGCTGGTGGTGTCGCTGGCCAAGCGCTACACGGGCCGCGGCATGGCGTTCCTCGACCTCATCCAGGAAGGCAACCTGGGTCTGATCCGCGCGGTCGAGAAATTCGACTACACCAAGGGCTACAAGTTCTCCACGTACGCCACCTGGTGGATCCGTCAGGCCATCACCCGGGCCATGGCCGACCAGGCCCGCACCATCCGCATCCCCGTGCACATGGTCGAGGTGATCAACAAGCTGGGCCGCATCCAGCGCGAGCTGCTGCAGGACCTGGGCCGCGAGCCCACGCCCGAAGAGCTGGCCAAGGAAATGGACATCACGCCCGAAAAGGTGCTGGAGATCCAGCAATACGCGCGCGAGCCGATCTCGCTGGACCAGACCATCGGCGACGAGGGCGACAGCCAGCTGGGCGATTTCATCGAGGACAGCGAGGCCGTGGTGGCCGTCGACGCGGTGTCGTTCACGCTGCTGCAGGACCAGTTGCAGTCGGTGCTCGAGACGCTCTCGGAGCGCGAGGCCGGCGTGGTGCGGCTGCGCTTCGGCCTCACCGACGGCCAGCCCCGCACCCTGGACGAGATCGGGCAGGTGTACGGGGTGACCCGCGAGCGCATCCGCCAGATCGAGTCCAAGACCATGTCGAAGCTGCGCCACCCCAGCCGCTCGCAGGTGCTCCGCGACTACCTCGACTAGCGCGGTCCGCCGTCCGCGAGAACGGTTGGCGCACAAGCTGTTCGCGGCTCGCCGAACCCGGTCCGAACCAAACAACCCCTGCCGCGGGGAAATTCGGCTGCGCCGGCGGCGCCGCCGTCGTACCGTGACCACATGTCAGCACACCGCACAGTGGTCTCGTCCGGTTCGGAATTCGAATCGGTGGTCGGTTACTCGCGCGCGGTGCGGGTCGGCCCGCACGTGGTGGTGGCCGGAACGACCGGCACCGGGCCCGCCGGTGACATCGCCGCCCAGACGCGAGATGCCCTGCGCCGCATCGACATTGCGCTGCGACAAGCCGGCGCGTCACTCACCGACGTGGTACGCACACGCCTCTACGTCACCGACATCTCGCGCTGGCGCGAGGTGGGCGCCGTGCACGAGGAGGTGTTCGGCGCGATCCGCCCCGTGGCCACCATGGTCGAGGTCTCGGCGCTCATCGCGCCCGAGTTGCTGGTGGAGATCGAGGCCGACGCCTACGTCGACTCGCCGGTGACCGGAGGGAAGGCGCCGTCGGCCCCCGGCGGGTAAGGGGTGACGCGGGTCACCGCGGCGACCGGCAGGGTGCCGTACAGGTGCGGGAACAACATCGACGCCGGATCGGTTGGCACTCCCGGCTCCCAGCGCACCGGTGCGTCGAGGCGAGCCGGGTCGATGCGCAACAGCACCAGGTCGCGCCGGCCCCGGTAGAGCCGGTTGGCGGGCAGGTGGACCTGCTCGGGCGTCGACAGGTGGATGAAGTCGGCGCCGCCGGTGGGGCGGATGGCGCCGTCACGGCGGGCCTGCGCCCACTGCTCGGCGCCGCACAGGTGCACCAGCACGTCGGCAACGAAGGTCACGACGGTCACCCTAGAGAACCGTCCACACCAAACCTGACCAGGCCGTGAGAAACGACACACCCGATAACGATCGGGGAACAAGGCGAAAACGCCATACGTCTGAGAAAGTGAATGTACGAGAACGGAGAAGCCATGAATGCAACTCTGACGAGTCCAGAACTGACACGGGCCGACCGCTGCGACCGCTGCGGTGCCGCGGCCCGTGTGCGCGCCAAGCTGCCTTCCGGCCTCGAGCTTCTCTTCTGCCAGCACCACGCCAACGAGCACGAGGCCAAGCTGACCGAGCTGGACGCCGTGCTGGAGGTCAGCGGAAGCTAGCCAACCGAACTCGCCCGTCCCCAATGTGGGCAGCGCGCGCGATCTTCGGTAATGCTGGACTGGTATGAGCGATCAGGTCGCAAAACCGTCGCGCCACCACATCTGGCGAATCACCCGCAGGGCTCTGTCCAAGAGCTGGGACGACTCAATCTTTTCCGAGTCGGCTCAGGCTGGTTTCTGGTCGGCGTTGTCCCTGCCGCCGTTGCTGCTAGGGATGCTGGGCACGATGGCCTACGTGGCGCCGCTGTTCGGGCCGGACATGCTGCCCAACATCCTGCGGCAGCTGCTTTCGACGGCGCACAGCGTGTTCTCCCCCAGCGTGGTGAACGAGATCATCGAGCCGACGGTCCGCGACATCGCCAGCAACGCCCGCGGAGAGGTGGTGTCGCTGGGATTCATCATCTCGCTGTGGGCGGGGTCGTCGGCGATCTCGGCGTTCGTCGATTCCGTCGTCGAGGCGCATGACCAGACGCCGCTGCGCCATCCGGTGCGGCAGCGCTTCTTCGCGCTGTTCCTCTACGTCGTGATGCTGGTCGTCGTGGTGGCGACCGCGCCGCTGGTGGTGGTGGGCCCGCGCAAGGTGGAAGAACACATCCCGCTCGGCCTGTCCAACGTGCTGCGCTACGGCTACTACCCGGCGCTGATCATCGGCCTGACGCTCGGGGTGATGATCCTGTACCGGGTCGCACTGCCCGAACCGCTGCCCTCCCACCGGCTGATCCTCGGCGCGATGCTGGCGACCACGGTGTTCGTCACCGCCACGCTGGGCCTGCGGTTCTACCTGCGCTGGATCACCAGCACCGGCTACACCTACGGCGCGCTCTCCACCCCGATCGCATTCCTGCTGTTCGCGTTCTTCGGCGGGTTCGCGATCATGCTCGGGGCCGAGCTCAACGCCGCGGTCCAGGAGGAGTTTCCCGCGCCCACCACGCACGCCCACCGGGTGCGCACCTGGTTGTTCTCCCGCTCGCCCGCCCTGAAGAAGACGGTGGAGACGCTGGCCAGCCCGATCGCGAATCCCGCCACGCAACAACGCGATACCGCGCCGGCGAAGCCGCCCGGGTGATCAGCCCTTCTTGAGCCGGTCGTAGATCTGCTTGCACTCCGGGCAGACGGGCGAGCCCGGCTTGGCCGCCTTGGTGACGGGGAACACCTCGCCGCACAACGCGACGACGTGGTTGCCCAGCACCGCGCTCTCGGCGATCTTGTCCTTCTTGACGTAGTGAAAATACTTGGGTGTGTCGCTGCCGGTCCCGTCGTCGACGCGTTCGTCGGTCTCGGTGCGCTCGATCGTCTGGGTCTGCATACCTGACATTCTTGCACTGCCCGGTGCGCTGCCGGGCCGCCCCAAAACCGGCCACGCCGGAATCGTCGCGGTGTGGGACAGTGGAGAAATGAAGCACGGCTCCGACGCGGGGTTCGACGGCAGCTTCGATGACTTCGCCGGCCACAAGGGCCGCCCGGTGCTCATCACCGCCGCCGAGCCCTCCTACGAGGAGCAGCATCGCGCGCGGGTCCGTAAATACCTGACCCTGATGGCATTCCGGATTCCGGCGCTCATCCTCGCCGCGCTCGCCTACGGCGCGTGGCACAACGGCTTGATCTCGCTGGCGATCGTGGCGGTGTCCATCCCCCTGCCCTGGATGGCCGTGCTGATCGCCAACGACCGCCCGCCGCGCCGCCCCGACGAGCCCCGCCGGTTCGACAACGCGCGCCGGCGCACCCCCCTGTTCCCCCGCGCCGAACGCCCGGCGCTCGAGGCTCCGCGACACCCCCAGCCGGGGTGGCCTCCCGACCCGCGGGGCGGAATCGACGACGGCTAGCGCTCGTTCCTTCTTCGGTGCCGTCGCGGCGCACTTCTCAGGACATTCTCAGGTCTTCGGCACATTTGTGCACGTCAAGACGTGTGAGATGGGGAACCGCTGGGAACTCTGAACCCTAATCGGTCGTTGAACTCGATGACAGTACAAGCCGAACGGGAGGTCGCTATGGCGAACGCCAGCACGAGCAGATTTGACGGCGATCTGGATGCTCAAAGCCCCGCGGCGGATCTAGTGCGCGTATATCTGAACGGAATCGGCAAGACGGCGTTGCTCAATGCGGCGGGGGAAGTTGAACTCGCGAAGCGGATCGAAGCCGGGCTCTACGCCGAGCACCTGCTCGAAACGCGTAAGCGCCTCGGGGAGAACCGTAAACGCGATCTAGAGGCCGTGGTGCGCGATGGTAAGGCCGCGCGCCGTCACCTGCTGGAGGCGAACCTGCGCCTGGTGGTGTCGCTGGCCAAGCGGTACACGGGTCGTGGCATGCCGCTGCTGGACCTGATCCAGGAGGGCAACCTCGGGTTGATCCGCGCGATGGAAAAGTTCGACTACACAAAGGGATTCAAGTTCTCGACCTACGCCACGTGGTGGATTCGTCAGGCCATCACCCGCGGCATGGCCGACCAGAGCCGCACCATCCGGCTGCCCGTCCACCTGGTGGAGCAGGTCAACAAGCTGGCGCGGATCAAGCGTGAGATGCACCAGAACCTCGGCCGCGAGGCCACCGACGAGGAACTGGCCGCCGAATCCGGCATCCCGGTCGACAAGATCAACGACCTGCTCGAGCACAGCCGCGACCCGGTGAGCCTGGACATGCCGGTCGGCTCCGAGGAGGAAGCCCCGCTGGGCGACTTCATCGAGGACGCCGAGGCGATGTCGGCCGAGAACGCGGTGATCGCCGAGTTGCTGCACACTGACATCCGCAGCGTGCTGGCCACGCTCGACGAGCGCGAGCACCAGGTGATCCGGTTGCGGTTCGGCCTCGACGACGGCCAGCCCCGCACGCTGGACCAGATCGGCAAGCTGTTCGGGCTGTCCCGCGAGCGGGTTCGCCAAATCGAGCGGGACGTAATGTCCAAACTCCGCAACGGGGAGCGCGCCGACAGGCTACGGTCGTACGCGAGCTGACAACTCACTCAAGCTAGGTAGCAGACAGTATGCCCGCCGCGTCAGCGGCGGGCATACTGCTTGCCTGGGAGGCGTTACACCCATTCATGCAGCTGGCCAAGTAGACTCAGCGTCGATGGAAGGTGCTGAATGAACGACCTGGTTGACACCACCGAGATGTACCTGCGGACCATCTACGACCTCGAAGAAGAGGGCGTAACGCCGCTACGTGCCCGAATCGCCGAACGCCTCGATCAGAGCGGGCCGACTGTCAGCCAAACCGTGTCCAGGATGGAGCGCGACGGGCTGCTCCACGTGGCCGGTGACCGCCACCTCGAGCTCACCGACAAGGGCCGGGCGCTGGCCGTGGCCGTCATGCGCAAGCACCGCCTCGCCGAGCGACTGCTGGTCGACGTCATCGGTGTGCCCTGGGAGGAAGTGCACGCCGAGGCGTGCCGCTGGGAGCACGTGATGAGCGAGGAGGTCGAGCGGCGGTTGGTCAAAGTGCTCAACCACCCGACCACCTCGCCGTTCGGCAACCCGATCCCCGGGCTTCTGGACCTGGGCGTGGGCCCCGAGTCCGGCGCCGAGGAGGCCATCCTCGTCCGGCTGACCGAGTTGCCGCCCGGCTCCCCGGTGGCGGTGGTGGTCCGGCAGCTGACCGAACACGTCCAGGGCGACACCGACCTGATCACCCGCCTCAAGGACGCCGGCGTGGTCCCCAACGCGCGCGTGACCGTCGAGACCGGCCCCGCCGGCGTGACCATCGTCATCCCCGGCCACGAAAACGTCACCCTGCCCCACGAGATGGCCCACGCGGTCAAGGTCGAAAAGGTCTGACCCACCGCCCCTCGCCCCGGCTAGCCCGCCCTACGGCCGAACGGCCGACGCGGCGGTAGCCGCACCCCGAACTGCTTGGCCAGCCGGTACCCGGTGAGCGCGAGATCCCGGATGTCCTCTGGCCGCAGGCCCGACTGCAACGCGGTGTCCAGCATGCCCGCCATCCGGTGCTCGGGCTCACAGCGCAGCGCCTCCTGCAGCGACACCCCGGCCAGCGGGCCGTCGCCGCGCGCGTACGCGCTGAACGCAAGCAGGACCAGCGCCTCGACCCGCCACGGCCGCGGCAGGGTGCGCGCGAGCACCGCCCACAGCGACTCGACGTCATCGGCGCCCTCGCCGACGGCCAGCGCGTACAGGATGTCGCGGACCTGCGGGTCGCTCAGCGCGCAGCCCAGCGCCGCCAGTTCGGCGTCGGAGAGCGATTCGCCCGAGGCGACGCGGGCGGCGGCCGCCATCGCGCCCTCCACGTCGCCGCGGATGCAGCGGACAGGATGCGCGCGATGCGCGGCGCGGCGCCGGACGGCCTGCCGGCCGACCGCGCCGGCCAATGCGGCGCTGCGCGCCGGGTCGTCGGGCGCGATGACCGCCTGCAGGTCGGCGCGGCGCGGGTAGAGCCGCCTGCCCTCCAGCACCGCCGCGGCGGCCAGCGGCGAGGCCGAGGGGTCCTCGACGAGGCCGCTCGACCCGCAGCCCTCGACACAATGCCAGCGCCCGCCGAGGGCGACCCGGTCGACCACGTGGGTGGCCCAGAGCTCAATGTCGTGCTGCGACAAGGACTCTGCGAGCGCCTCACACAACTGCCGGTACTCGTCGTTGCAGCTGGGACAGTGCGCGCCGTCGGCGTCGACGATCACCGCGATGACGGCCTCGGGCCGGGCCGCCGCGGCGACCTCGGCCAGATGACCGACCCGTGCGAGCAACTCCTCGGAGAGGTCGACGCGCATCACCGACCCGAGGTGCCGATCCTCCAAAGACACTAATACCAATGAATTTTCGGGAATGAAGCCGAGAACGGCGGGCAGCGCGGCGATGAGCGCGCCGGGGCGGGAAAGCTCGAAGTCGGGTTGTGGATGCGTGGTCATGAGCACCAACGCTGACGGCCGCCACCGTCGGCCGGTGCTCGCGCGCGGCGGCGCGGCAACCCAGCTGTGGATGAACCCGGCACTGTGAGTTGTGCTGCTCTACTGTTTAGCCCATGGGCTCGGCGCAAGAGTACGACATGGTGGTCATCGGTTCGGGGCCCGGCGGGCAGAAGGCCGCCATCGCCTCGGCCAAGCTGGGCAAGTCGGTTGCCATCGTCGAACGCGGCCAGATGATCGGCGGCGTCTGCGTCCAGACCGGCACCATCCCGTCAAAGACGTTGCGCGAGGCGGTCCTTTACCTCACCGGGATGAGCCAGCGCGAACTCTACGGCGCGAGCTATCGGGTCAAGGAGAAGATCACCCCGGCCGATCTGCTGGCCCGCACCCAGCACGTGATCGGCAAGGAAGTCGACGTGGTGCGCAACCAGCTGATGCGCAACCGGATCGACCTGCTGATCGGCCACGGGCGGTTCGTCGACCCGCACACCATCGAGGTCGAGGACCCGTCGCGGCGCGAAAAGGTAACCATCAGTGGCAAATACATCGTCATCGCCACCGGAACCCGGCCGGCGCGGCCGTCCGGCGTCGAGTTCGACGAGGAGCGCGTGCTCGACTCCGACGGCATCCTCGACCTCAAGACCCTGCCGGCCTCGATGGTGGTCGTCGGCGCCGGGGTCATCGGCATCGAGTACGCCTCGATGTTCGCCGCGCTGGGCACCAAGGTCACCGTGGTGGAAAAGCGCGGCGACATGCTGGACTTCTGCGACCCCGAGGTGGTCGAGGCCCTGAAGTTCCACCTGCGCGACCTGGCGGTGACGTTCCGGTTCGGTGAGGAGGTGACCGCGGTCGACGTCGGCTCGGCGGGCACCGTCACCACCTTGGCCAGCGGCAAGCAGATCCCGGCCGAGACGGTGATGTACTCGGCCGGTCGGCAGGGCCAGACCGACCATCTCGACCTGCACAACGCCGAGCTGGAGGCCGACAACCGCGGCCGGATCTTCGTTGACGACTATTTCCAGACGAAGGTGCCGCACATCTACGCCGTCGGGGACGTGATCGGTTTCCCCGCGCTGGCCGCGACCTCGATGGAGCAGGGACGGCTGGCCGCCTACCACGCGTTCGGGGAAGCGTGCGACGGCATCACCGAGCTGCAGCCGATCGGCATCTATTCGATCCCGGAGGTCTCCTACGTCGGGGCCACCGAGGTGGAGCTGACCAAGGACGCGGTCCCCTACGAGGTCGGGGTGGCCCGGTACCGGGAGCTGGCCCGCGGCCAGATCGCCGGGGACTCCTACGGGATGCTCAAGCTGCTGGTGTCCACCGAGGACCTGAAACTGCTCGGCGTGCACATCTTCGGCACCAGCGCCACCGAGATGGTGCACATCGGGCAGGCGGTGATGGGGTGCGGGGGCACGGTGGACTACCTGGTGGACGCCGTGTTCAACTACCCCACGTTTTCCGAGGCCTACAAGGTGGCCGCGCTCGACGTGATGAACAAGGTGCGCGCGCTCAACCAGTTCCGGCGGTAGGCCAGATGGTGGCGACCCGCTGCGCCCGGCTCCGGCATGTGGTGGCGACCCGCTGCGCCCGGCTCCGGCATATGGTGGCGACCCGCTGCGCCCGGCACGGCCGCGCTGGCGATCGCCACGGCCGCGCTGGCGGTCGCCACAGCTAACAGGCGTCCTGCAGGTCGCCGGGGACGGGGTCGCCCGGCCCGCCGGCTTCGGCGCGGGCCAGCAGCTCCGCGGTCTGGGCGTCGAACGGCGCCGAATACGAGATGTCCGGCGCGCACCCGCCGCGCTCGAGACCCCCGATCAGCCCGGTGAGCGTGGTGCCGCTGACCCACGGAGCGCCGCTGGTGCCGTCCACCAGACCTTCGCACGCGAGCGCGGGGAACCCGCTGTCGCTGACCGAGGTGCTGCCCTGGCAGCCGATGGGCTCGCCGCCCACGCCGACCGGATAACCCAGCACGGTGACGCGACTGCCCGGCGGGGGCGTCACGCCCAGCGTCAGCGCCAGACCCGCGCGGGACTCGACGCCGGCGCCGGTGTCGTTGCTGACTCGCGCGATCGCGTAGTCGGCATGCGGATCCTTGCTGGCGACCCAGCGCGGATCGAGGTAGACCGCGTCGGCCTTCCACATGTCGGTGGGAGCGGGCGCGGCGTCGCCGGCGAAACCGGGAACGAAGGTGATCAGCGACGCCCCGGCCAGACAATGCGCCGCGGTCATGATCAGGTCCCCGCCCTTGGAATGCACCACCGAACCGGTGCAAACGTGGAGCGGCCCACCGTCGATGAAGATCGCCCCGATCCGCCGGTCCGGCTCCACCGGACCCGCGACCGCCTTCTGCTCGGGCTGGCTGAGCCGCTGCACGGGGCCGCCGGTCCGCGGCGCCGACACCGGGGCGCCCGACACCTGCTCGACGGGCCGATGACACGACGTCAGCGACGTCGCCACCCCCACCACCGAGCAGAGCACCAGGATCGGTATGCGCATCGCCTTCATCATGCCCGACGCCGCGGCGGCGAGCCGACTTCCGCGCGACGCCGTGCGCCACGGGGTTTGCTGACGCCGCGGAGGGGACCCCCGATAGGGTCTCACCGGATTACGCCTGAGAATTATCGCGTTCCACGGTGCGAACGCCGGAACCGAGTTCGCTGTTCTATCCGGGTGCCGCCTGATTCAGGGGACACTTGGTAGGGCACCCTGAAGGGACCCCCGAGAGGAGGCGATCGAAGATGGATCACCATCGAGACCCAGGTGACCAGTACCAGCAGGGCCAGCCCGGCATGTACGAGCTGGAGCTGCCCGCGCCGCAGTTGTCGACGTCCGACGGCCGCGGCCCCGTACTGGTGCACGCCCTGGAGGGCTTTTCCGACGCCGGTCACGCCATCCGGCTGGCGGCCTCGCATCTCAAGGCCGTGCTGGACACCGAGCTGGTCGCGTCCTTCGCGATCGACGAATTGCTGGACTACCGCTCACGGCGGCCGCTGATGACCTTCAAGACCGATCACTTCACCAACTATGACGACCCGGAGCTGAGCCTCTACGCGTTGCGCGACACCGTCGGCACCCCGTTCCTGTTGCTGGCCGGCATGGAGCCCGATCTCAAGTGGGAGCGCTTCATCACCGCAGTCCGCCTGCTGGCCGAGCGGCTCAACGTGCGCCAGACCATCGGCCTGGGCACCGTCCCGATGGCCGTTCCGCACACGCGGCCGACCACGATGACCGCGCACTCCAACAACCCGGAGCTGATCGCCAATTTCCAGCCGTGGATCGCCGAGATCCAGGTCCCGGGCAGCGCGTCCAACCTGCTCGAGTACCGGATGGCCCAGCACGGCCATGAGGTGGTCGGCTTCACCGTGCACGTCCCCCACTACCTCACCCAGACCGATTACCCGGCCGCAGCTCAGGCGTTGCTCGAGCAGGTCGCCAAGACCGCGTCGCTGGAGCTGCCGCTGACCGCGTTGACCGAAGCCGCGGAGGTGATCCGGGCCAAGATCGACGAGCAGGTCGAGGCGAGCGCAGAGGTCGCTCAGGTGGTGGCGGCGCTGGAGCGCCAGTACGATGCCTTCATCGACGCTCAGGAGAACAGATCGTTACTGTCGCGCGACGAGGATCTGCCGAGCGGCGACGAGCTGGGCGCGGAGTTCGAGCGATTTCTCGCCCAGCAGGCGGAGAAGAAGTTCGACGACGACGATCAGGCCTGACCCTCTGCCGAACACCCAGCCACACCGCCCTTAGCCCGGCCCGACAGCAAGGTTGGCCCTATGACCGAGCGGAAGCGCAAGAACAGGCTCCGCCCGGTGCGCGAAGTGACCGCACCCACACTCGAGTTCCGCACCATCCACGGTTACCGGCGCGCCTACCGCATCGCGGGCTCAGGGCCGGCGATCCTGCTGATCCACGGCATCGGCGACAACTCCACCACGTGGAATGCCGTGCAGGCCAAGCTCGCCCAGCGCTTCACGGTCATCGCCCCGGACCTGCTGGGTCACGGCCGATCCGACAAGCCGCGCGCCGACTACTCGATCGCCGCATACGCCAACGGGATGCGGGACCTGCTCAGCGTGCTCGATATCGAACGCGCCACCATCGTCGGTCATTCGCTGGGCGGCGGTGTGGCCATGCAATTCGCCTACCAGTTCCCGCATTTGGTGGAGCGGCTGATCCTGGTGGGCGCCGGCGGCGTGACCAAGGACGTCAACTTCGTCTTGCGGTGGGCTTCGCTGCCGATGGGCAGCGAAGCCATCGCCCTGCTGCGATTGCCCCTGGTGCTGCCGGCGGTTCAGGTCGTGGGCCGGGTCCTGGGCGCCGCGCTGGGCAGCACCGGCCTGGGCCGTGACCTGCCCAACGTGCTGCGGATCCTCGACGACCTGCCGGAACCGACGGCGTCGGCGGCATTCAGCCGAACCCTGCGGGCGGTAGTGGACTGGCGCGGGCAGATCGTCACCATGCTCGACCGATGTTATTTGACCGAAGCCATCCCGGTGCAGATCGTCTGGGGCACCAAGGATGTGGTGGTCCCGGTCCGGCACGCGTGGATGGCCCACGCCGCGATGCCCGGTTCGCGGCTCGAGATCTTCGAGGGCTCCGGCCACTTCCCCTTTCACGACGACCCCGCCCGCTTCATCGAGGTCGTCGAGCGCTTCATGGATTCGACCGCGCCCGCCGAATACGACCAGGCCGCGCTGCGCGGGTTGCTGCGCACCGGTGGTGGCGAGCGGGCCGTCAGCGGCCCCGCACCCACGCGCGTCGCCGTACTGAACGCCATGGGGTCCGACGAACGCAGCGCCACCTGATTCCACCTTGATCGAGGCGGCCCGGTTCGGGGCCGTACAGTCGGGCCATGGGTATCGACGTCACGGTGTTGCGGGTGTTCACCGACGCGGACGGCAATTTCGGCAATCCGCTCGGCGTGGTTGATGCCGCTGAGGTCGGGGTCGCGGACCGGCAACGGGTGGCGACCCAATTGGGCTACAGCGAAACGGTTTTCGTCGACCGTCCGGCCGCGGGCTCCGCGACCGCGCACGCCACCATTTACACGCCCCGGACCGAGCTGCCGTTCGCCGGGCACCCGACGGTCGGCGCCTCGTGGTGGCTGCGGGAGAACGGTCGGCCGGTCAACACGTTGCAGATACCGGCGGGGATCGTGCAGGTGGGCTACGACGAACACCACACCCGCATCAGCGCCCGCGCGGAATGGGCGCCCGAGTTCGCGCTGCACGAATTCGCTTCGGCCGACGATGTTCTCGCCGCCGACCCGACGGACTTCCCCGACGACACGGCGCACTACCTGTGGGCCTGGACCGACCGGGCCGCCGGGGCGCTGCGGGTGCGCATGTTCGCCGCCAACCTCGGTGTGGCCGAAGACGAGGCGACCGGTTCGGCCGCGATGCGCATCACCGACTACCTGAGCCAAAACCTGCGGATCACCCAGGGCAACGGCTCGGTCATCGAAACCACCTGGAGCCCCGAGGGCTGGGTCGCGGTGGCCGGTCGGGTGGTCAACGACGGTGTGCGACAGTTGGACTGACCACGGCCGCCGGCGGTCGCACGCGCAGCGCTGCCGGTGCAACACCGCGGCCAGGTGGTCCTGCAGCGGCTGGCCGACCGCACCCATCTGCACCGTGTAGGACAGCTCATCGCCGTCGATGCGGAAGCAACGCCCAAGTCCCGTCACCTCTTTGGCGGTAGGCGTTAGGCCCACCGCCGTGGTGGACATCTGCATGTCGATGAGGTCGCCGGTGACCGAATAGGTGCCGACCTCGATCTCGGTGATGCCGCTCGGGTGGGCCAGCACCAGCTCGACGTGGCCCGGCTGCGGCACGCGAAGGTATCCCGTCTCGGCGTGTAGCGGCTTGCCGTCGGCCACCGCCTTGGTTTTCTGGGCGTAGGCCAAAAAGGGTTTGCCCACATGGGCGAACGTGACTTCTTCGAGGTAGTCGAACGGCGGGATCGTCGGGTACTTGCCCGCGCCCTGGCCGACCCACGTGCCGAGGAGCGGGGCCAGGGCCGCCAGGTCGGGATGCAACTCAGGGGGCATGCACCGAGCCTAGCGGGCCCCCCGGCGGGATCCGTCAGCCCGGCGTGGCCACTCCGCGGTGCTCGCGCAGCGCCTGGATCTCGCGCTCGAAGTCGTCGGCGGACTCGAAGGAGCGGTACACGGACGCGAACCGCAAGTACGCCACCTCGTCGAGATCGCGCAGCGGCCCGAGGATGGCCAGGCCGACCTCGTGGCTGGGGACCTCCGGGGAGGCCACGGCGCGCACGGTGTCTTCGACCTGCTGGGCCAGCAGATTCAGCGCGTCGTCGTCCACCTGGCGGCCCTGGCAGGCCCGGCGGACTCCGCTGATGACCTTTTCCCGGCTGAAGGGCTCGGTGACGCCGCTGCGCTTGACCACCGCCAGGACCGCGGTTTCCACGGTGGTGAAACGCTTTCCGCATTCGGGGCACGATCGGCGACGCCGGATGGCCTGCCCCTCGTCGGTTTCGCGCGAGTCGATCACCCGGGAATCCGGATGGCGGCAGAAGGGACAGTGCATGACCGCTCCTTCACCGTGCCGACAACCGGGTACCGCAGAACTTTGAGCGTACCCGTGCGCTGACCTGCACGGCTAACGGAGCCGCCCTCCCTGGGGCGGCGCCACGCGGGCCGCGCACCTCACGGGCCGGAACCGTTGGGACACAACGACCGTCAGCCGATCGGGGCGATCAGCGTTTGGCCGGCAACCAGCGTCGGCGAGTTCAGGTCGTTGAGCTCACGGATGCGATCGGCCACCGCGGCGGCCGGCGCGTCGGGGGCCACGCGGTGAGCGACATCCTGCAGCGACTCCCCCGCGTCGACCCGCACGACGGCGAGCCGGTTCGGGACGGGGGCGGCCGAATTCGTCGAGTCGCCGTTGAGCGCCTGCCCCACGTTCGCGACGAGGCCCAGCCACAGCGTGATCGCCCCGGCGGCGAGTGCCAGACCAACCGTCGTCGCCCAGGTGACGGCGCGCCTGCGGTGCGGAGCGACAGACATCGCGACCCCGGTGCCGTAGTAGCGCGTCGGGGCGCCCGCGGGCCGCGACGGCGCGGGGCGCCGCGAGCGGGCCAGGCCGTCCCTGCCGTACCGAACGCCCTGAACCGGTCCGTTGACCGGGCGCCGAAGACTGCTGGTGCGCGGCGCAAGCGTGTGGATGACTGTCATCTGCGTTCCTCCGGTCAACTAGCTCTCGCTCGTGTGTTCGACTCTAATCGCTTGTGTGTTCGAAACCCGAACATTTGAGCGAAGCGTGTCGCACGAGCAAAACGCTAGATCACACCACCGACAACTCCGTCGGCCTCTACCACTGTCACGAGGCACAAATACCCGGTCTCGGCAAGAGTTACACATTTGTGATTCGGCCGATGGCGGCGCTTTTCCGGCCCGGGACGCCCGGGCGACACGCCAGTCGAACACATGTTTGATTCTTGTCGGCGGTGCGGCTACATTCAGTGCCATGGGCGACAGCAACGACACTTCCCCGAACACCGGCCCGGCCGCGGCGGACGGCCGGCTGCACTCCGTGGACTCCGCGCTGACCGAGCGGCAGCGCACCATTTTGAATGTCATTCGCGCCTCGGTGACCAGCCGCGGCTATCCCCCGAGCATCCGGGAGATCGGCGACGCCGTCGGGCTGACGTCGACGTCCTCGGTGGCGCACCAGCTGCGCACGCTGGAACGCAAGGGGTATTTGCGCCGCGACCCCAACCGGCCCCGGGCGGTCGATGTCCGCGGCGCCGACGACGACGTGGCCGCGCCCGCCACCGAGGTGGCCGGGTCGGATGCGTTGCCGGAACCCACGTTCGTCCCGGTTCTCGGGCGGATCGCGGCCGGTGGACCCATCCTGGCCGAGGAAGCCGTCGAAGACGTGTTCCCGCTGCCGCGCGAGCTGGTCGGCGAGGGCACGCTGTTCCTGCTCAAAGTGGTGGGCGACTCGATGGTGGAGGCCGCGATCTGCGACGGCGACTGGGTCGTCGTGCGCCAGCAGAACGTCGCCGACAACGGCGACATCGTCGCGGCGATGCTGGACGGCGAGGCCACCGTCAAGACGTTCAAACGCGCCGGCGGTCAGGTGTGGCTGATGCCGCACAACCCGGCGTTCGACCCCATCCCGGGAAACGACGCGACCGTGCTGGGCAAGGTCGTCACGGTGATCCGCAAGGTCTAGCGGCCGGCGGCCCCGCTAGTCGGCCCGGGTGAAGCCGTTGGCCAGCGCGACCTCTTCGCTGGACAACCAGATCTCGGGCAGCGTGTCCTGGTACAGGTCGCTGCCGGGCGTGTAATACAGGCCGTACCGGGCGCTCGCCTTGATCGGGTAGCCGTCGGGCGCCTGGTACGGGTCGTCGAGTGGCAGGTGGATGGTCGGGCGCCCGTCCGGGCCCGCCAGCCCGTTCTCCGAGCCGTCCTCGGCGTCGTCCGCGGCGGCGTGCCGACCGCCGGATCGCTGCGCGGCGACGAAGGCCCCGGCCGCGCCTGCGCCGACCGCCCCGGCCTCGGGGGCCCCGGACACGTCGGGCTCCGCGGCGACATCGTCCTCGGGTTCGACTTCCGCCTCAGGGACCGCGACGTCGGGATACTCATCCTCGGGCGCGGCGGCTTCCAGGGCACCGGTGACGGCGTCGGCATCCGGCGGCGTGTGCGCAACGGCGACGTCGGGATACTCGTCGTCGGCGTACTCGTCGTCCGGATAGCCGGCGTCGGCGTAGTCGGCGTCGACGTAGGCGGCATCGTCGGCGGTCTCGGCCTCGGCGACCTCGGGAACGGCGTCGGTGTAGTCGGTGTAATCGGCCTCGGCATCGGGATAGTCGGCCTCCGCCAGCATCTCCTCCGAGACGACGGGGATGGAGTCGGTGTCGATCGCGTCGGGGTCTTCCTGCTCGACGCCGTAGTCGCTCTCCGACGGCGCCTGACGCTGCCAGCTGACCCGCGCGGTGGCCGCGGCATCGGTCGGCTGCTCGGGTTCGCGCGGCCCACTCGGCGCGAAATGCTCGGTCGCGAGGTCGGGGTCCTCCGGGCCCCAGGGCGCGTCATACCCCTGGTCGGGCGCATACCCGGCGGCACCGTCCGCGCCGGAGCGGCGCCGGCGCCATCCGAACAGCGCCCACGCCACCACCACCAGCAGCACCAGGACCGGAATGGCGGCCAGCCACCACCACGAATGCCAGCCGAACTTGTCGGCGTGTGACGGCATGGCCGAACTGCTCGGCTGGTTCTGGCCCGAGACCTGAAGGCCGCTCAACAACGGCGCCAGGTTGGCCGGGTCGGTGCTGAACGTGTTCTTCGCCCGGTTCCACGAAATCTTGCCGCCGGTGAACTGCTGCGAGATCACGTCACCGTCCACGGCCTGGTCGCCGGCGGGCGCCCCCAGTTTGCCGGCCGGACCGCGCAGTTTGTCCCAGGCGGCCTTCATCGCCCCGCGCACGACGAACGCGCCGTGCTCGGCGGTCCGGAAGATCACCGGTTTGTCGGCGGCCGAGAAGGTGCAGATCCGGCTGGACGGGCCGATGCCACCCTCGGTTTCGTTGGTGACGGGGAATCCGAGGCCGCTGCCGACGGGCCCGCCGAGCGACTCGTATTTGGCCAGGATGTCGGTCTCGAGCGCGTTCGCGCCGGTCGCCGGGGTGAAGAACACCTTGCCGCCGGCGAAGTTCTGGACGATGCCGTCACCGCCGATGGGGGTCTGCCCGCCCTGCTTGGCACCCAGCGGTCCGTTGGGCCCCCCGGCCGCCCGCCAGGCCATGTTGATGGCCGCGGTGGGATCGATCGCCACCTGCAGGCCCTTCAACTGGTCGGCCAGCCCCGGCGGTTCGGTGGTGAACTGCTTGGTCTGCCGGTTCCACGAAACCTGGCCGCCGCTGAACTTCTGCGAGGACACCTCGCCGTTGTAGGTCTCGTCGCCGACCGGAACACCGAGCACCCCGCCCGAGCTGCCCAGCTTGTCCCAGGCGGAGTTGATGGCGCCGCGCACCACGTACGGGCCGTGCTCGGGTGTCCAGAAAATGACCGGCTTGTCGGTGGCCGAGAAGGTGATCACCCGGCTGTCGGGGCCCGCCAGGCCCGGAACTTCGCTGATGGCCGGGAAACCCAGATCGCTACCGGCCGGCCCGCCCAGCATCTCGTATTTCTCCAGGATGGGCCCGTAGGCGAATTTGGCCCCGGTGGCCGGGGTGAAGAACATTTTGCCGCCGTCGAAGTCCAGGGCGAACCCCTCCCCGGCGGGGTACACGTCACCCTTGCGGGGGCCGAGCGGGGACGTGTCGCCGCCGGCCTTCTCCCACGCGGCCATCATCGCCGCTTCGGCGTCACCTATCGGGCTCGCGGTGGCGACGGGCGCCAGCAATACGGCGGCTAGTGCTGTGGTCGTCAGGCTGACCAGCGCGCTTCCGATCAGCTTGCGCATGTGACCTCTGTGCACCTTCACCAAGCCTTCCAGCCTCCGGATACGGCTCTATCTGCGGCTATGCCCTTACCTGCATAACCGGCGAAACGGGCCGTTCTTCCGCGGGGAATGGACCCGCTCACGATCCGCCTTATCGCCGGGCTCGCATAACTTTGCTCCAGCCAACAAGAAATGCGAAGTCAAATCACGAATTTTACAAAAAGGGATACCACACCGATGTCGAAATGATGCCGGGCCACGGCCGAATCGCGACCATCCATGCGTCGGCGCATATCGCGCCCAAAGCCGGCCGGGATTTCATCAATCGAGCGCGGCCACCGCGGCCCGCGGGGCGTTCGCCGACTGGACGACGATCCGTTAAACGAAAAGCTATACGCCGAGGCTGCGGCCGATGATTTCCTTCATGATTTCGGTCGTGCCGCCGTAGATGGTTTGTACCCTGGCGTCCAGATAGGCACGGGCGACCGGGTATTCGCGCATGTAACCATAGCCGCCGTGCAGCTGCAGGCAGCGGTCGATCAGGTGCACCTGCTTTTCGGTGCAGTACCACTTGGCCATTGCGGCCTGCTCGGCGGTCAGCTTGTGGTCCAGGTGCAGGCGAACGAATTCGTCGACCATCATGCGCACCACGGTCGCCTCGGTCGCCAGCTCGGCGAGCACGAAGCGGCTGTTCTGGAAGCTGCCGATCGGCTTGCCAAAAGCCTTGCGCTCCTTGGTGTATTGCAGCGTCTGCTCCAGCACCTGCTCCATCGCCGCGGCGGCCATGATGGCGATCGAGATCCGCTCCTGGGGCAGGTTCTGCATGAGGTAGATGAACCCCATGCCCTCTTGGCCCAGCAGGTTCTCGGCCGGCACCTTCACGTCGGTGAACGACAGCTCGGCCGTGTCCTGCGCGTCGAGCCCGATCTTGTCCAGGTGCCGTCCGCGCTCGAAGCCTTCCATCCCACGCTCGACGGCGAGCAGGGAGAAGCCCTGGGCGCCCTTGTCCGGATCGGTCTGCGCGACGACGATGACCAGGTCGGAGTTGATCCCGTTGGTGATGAACGTCTTTGAACCGTTGAGCACGTAGTGGTCGCCCTGCTTGACCGCGCGGGTCTTGATGCCCTGCAGGTCGCTGCCGGTGCCCGGCTCGGTCATCGCGATCGCCGTAATCAGTTCTCCGGTGCAGAATTTCGGCAGCCAGCGCTGCTTTTGCTCCTCGGTCGCCAGCGCCAACAGGTACGGCGCCACGATGTCGTTGTGCAGGCCGAAACCGATGCCGCTGTAGCGACCGGCGGTGGTCTCCTCGGTGATGATCGTGTTGTACCGGAAATCCGGGTTACCCCCGCCGCCGTACTCCTCGGGCACCGCCATGCCCAGGAAGCCCTGCTTGCCGGCCTCGAGCCACACGCCGCGGTCGACGATCTTCGCCTTCTCCCACTCGTCGTGGTACGGCGCGACGTGGCGCTCGAGGAAGGCCCGGTAGGACTCGCGGAACAGGTCGTGCTCTGGCTCGAAAAGAGTGCGCTGGTATTTGATGGCGCTGCTCATGGAATTGACCTCCGGCGACGGTGATTTCTGCAGCCCAACATATACCAACCGGACGGTTGGTCGGCAGCTGGCGGGTCGGCGCCGGCGGTGCGCTGGGGAATCGGCCGCTACGGCCGACGGCTCAGCGGGCGGCGAACTCGCGCAGCCGGCCGGCCAAGGCGACCGGGACCCGGGCCTTGATCCGGGTGCCCTCGGCGTCGTGCTCCTCGTGCTGGACGCGTCCGTCGGCGTGCAGGCGGGCCACCAGGTCCCCGCGGTGATACGGGATCACCACGTCCACGGCCGTGTCGGCGGGCACGGCCAGCTCGGCGATGCGGCGGCGCAGGCCGTCGATGCCCTCGCCTGTGCGCGCGGAGACGAACACCGCGCCCGGCAGCGCGTGGCGGAGCTTGGCCAACGCCAAATCGCTTGCGGCGTCGACCTTGTTCACCACCAGCAGCTCGGGCGGGGGCGCGCCGTCATGGTCGGCGATGACGTCGGTGACCACCTGTCGGACCGCATTGATCTGCGCCAGCGGGTTGACGTCGGAGCCGTCGACGACGTGCACCAGCAGGTCGGCGTCGACGACCTCCTCCAGGGTGGAGCGGAAGGCCTCGACGAGCTGGGTGGGCAGGTGCCGGACGAACCCGACGGTGTCGGTGAGCACGAACGAACGTCCTTCGTCGAACTCGGCGCGCCGCGTGGTGGGCTCCAGGGTGGCGAACAGCGCGTCCTGCACCAGCACCCCGGCGCCCGTCAGCGCGTTGAGCAGGCTGGACTTGCCGGCGTTGGTGTAGCCGACGATGGCGATCGACGGCACGTCGCTGTGCAACCGGCGGCTGCGCTGGGTGTCGCGGACCTGCTTCATGTCCTTGATCTCGCGGCGCAGCTTCGCCATCCGCTCGCGGATGCGCCGCCGGTCGGTCTCGATCTTGGTCTCACCGGGACCGCGCAGGCCCACGCCTCCCCTGCTGCCGCCGGCGCGGCCACCGGCCTGCCGCGACATCGACTCACCCCAACCGCGCAGCCGAGGCAGCATGTATTCCATCTGGGCCAGCGACACCTGCGCCTTGCCCTCCCGGCTCGTGGCGTGCTGGGCGAAGATGTCCAGGATCAGCGCGGTGCGGTCGATGACCTTGACCTTCACCGCCTTCTCCAGCGCGGTCAGCTGAGCCGGGGACAGCTCACCGTCGCAGATGACGGTGTCGGCGCCGGTCGCCAGCACCACCTCGCGCAGTTCGGCGGCCTTACCCGAGCCGATGTAGGTCGACGGGTCGGGCTTGTCGCGGCGCTGGATGAGCCCTTCGAGCACCTGGGAGCCGGCCGTCTCGGCGAGGGCGGCCAGCTCGGCCATGCTGGCCTGGCTGTCGGCGGCGGTGCCGTCGGTCCACACGCCCACCAGGACGACCCGCTCCAGCCGAAGCTGGCGGTATTCGACCTCGGTGACGTCGGCGAGCTCGGTGGACAGGCCGGCGACGCGGCGCAGCGCCGACCGATCCTCGAGGGCGAGTTCGCCCGTGCTGGGCTCCGTGACCGCGTGATCGCGAAATTCGGGATGTGTCATAGGCAATAAGAGATGATGCACGCAAAGTCGGTGGCGTGCATCTGAATTAACGCTACTGTGCGCGCCACCATTCCTCGCTGATTTCTCCGTGGGCCACCAGTACCGACGGCCCCCGCAGGTAGCTGGTGGCGTCGGTGATGGTGACGACGACCTCGCCGCCCGGCACCCGGACGGTCAGCGTGCCGGTGTCCGCCCCGGTGCCGGCCAGCGCGGCGACCGCGGCCGCGACCGTTCCGGTGCCACACGAGCGTGTTTCGCCGACCCCCCGCTCGTGGACGCGCATGTGCACCGCCCCGGCGTCCGGTGCGGTGAGGATCTCGACGTTCACCCCGTCCGGGAATTGGGCGGGGTCGAAACTGACCGGCGCGGCCACGTCCAGCGCGGCCAGCGCGTCGACGGTCAGGTCGGGGTCGACGCAGGCCAAGTGGGGATTGCCCACATCGATCGCCACGCCGGAAAATCGCCGCCCGCCCAGGACGGCGTCGCCCGGGCCGAGCGTGTTGGCCTTGCCCATGTCGACGCTGATGTCGGCGGTGGTCCCGTCGACGCGATGCACGCTGACCGGCCGGGGGCCGGCCAGCGACCCGACGACGAAATCGTCGCGGTCCTCCAGCCCGCTCGCGCGCAGGTAGTGGGCGAAGACCCGCACGCCGTTGCCGCACATTTGGGCGATGGACCCGTCGGCGTTGCGGTAGTCCATGTACCAGTCGTCGGCGGCCACACCGTCGGGCAACCGGTCCAGCACGCCGGCCGCGGCGGCGGCGCCGGCCGTGGTGACCCTCAGCACCCCGTCGGCGCCCAGCCCGCGTCGCCGGTCGCAGAGGGCGGCCACCCGGGACCCGGTCAGGCTCAGCTCGGCCGCCGGGTCGGGCAGCACCACGAAGTCGTTCTGGGTGCCGTGGCCCTTTGCGAATTTCACCAGTTCAGGATACGTGCCGCCACGCGCGTACCGCGCCGTCGACGAGCCCGGCGCGATCGTCGGCGTTGAGCCACTGCACCCGGTGGTCGCGCCGGAACCACGAGCGCTGCCGTCGCACGTAGCGGCGGGTGCCCACGAACGTCTGCTCCCTGGCCTCGCGGAGTCGATCCGGGCCGCCACCGTCGTCGAGCGCCGCGATCACCTGCGCGTAGCCCAGGGCTCGCGAGGCGGTGACCCCGTCGCGCAGGCCGTGCTCGAGCAGGGCGGTGACCTCCCCGACCAGGCCCTGGTCGAACATGGCGTCGGTCCGCTTGGCCAGCCGGTCATCGAGAATCGTTGTGTCACAGTCCAATCCGATGATGGCGGTGTCCCATCGCGGGGCGCCGATCCGGGGCGCGGAGGCGGCGAACGGCCGGCCGGTCAGTTCCACCACTTCCAGGGCCCGCACCGTGCGGCGCGCGTCGGTGGGCAGGATCGATGCGGCCGCGGCGGGGTCGCGACGGGCCAGCTCCGCGTGCAGCTCCCCCACCCCGACCTCGCCCAGCCGCCGCTCCCAGCGTGCGCGCACGGCGGGATCGGTGGCGGGAAACGACCAGTCGTCGAGGAGTGACTGGATGTAGAGCATGGAGCCGCCCACGATGATGGGCACCGCGCCGGCGGCCGCGATCGCCTCGATGTCCGCGGCGGCGGCTTGCTGATAGCGGGCGACGGTCGCGGTCTCGGTGACGTCGAGGACGTCGAGCTGGTGATGCGGAATGCCGCGGCGCGCGTCGACGGGCAGCTTGGCGGTGCCGATGTCCATGCCCCGATACAGCTGCATCGCGTCGGCGTTCACGATCTGTGCGCCCAGCCGCTCCGCGATGTCGAGGGCCAGCTGCGACTTGCCCGTTCCGGTGGGACCGATGATGGCCAGTGGTCGCACGGCCACCGTCACAGCTGCCAGGCGCCGGCGAAGTATCCCACCCCGTAGGGCGCCCCCCGGTACAGCTCCTTGGCGGATCGGGGCCCCGGCTCGGCCAGGCCGGCCAGCACCTGAAAGGCGACCCGCCCCAGGATCTGGGGCGGCAGGCGGGTCAGCGCCGCCACGTCGCCGTCGGCGAGCGCGTCGTTGAGGGCCTCTTGCGCGGGCGCGTTGTCCGGGTGGTGTCCGCCGGGGGCGGACGGGGTCAAGGTGTTGGCGCCGTCGGCGACGACCAGCACCCCGATCGGCTCGGGCAGCCGGTCGATCTCGGTTCGCAGTTCGCGGCCGCGGCGAAGCGCCGCGGTGGCGCCGTGGTCGCCGCGGTAGACGCGGACCCGCGCGCTGGCCTGCGGCTGCGCCCGGCCGCGCACCCAGCCGCCCAGCAGCGCGCACACCGGGAGTGCCAGTGGCTCGGGCTCGTCGCCGTCCTGCGGTGACAACCGGACACGCACGTCAACTCCGAAACCCGCGAACGTGCCCGCGGCGTCGGGACCGAATTCCTCGTCGGCGGAGCCGGTCCCGATGATCACCCAGCGTTCGGGCAGCAACGCGGCCGCCGCGAGCGTCGCCGCGACCAGATCGGCCACCTCGGCGGCGGCCGCCCCGGCAAGTTCGGGAACAAGCACCGGCGCCGACGGGACGATGGCAATGGCGCTCAGCACGCCACCAAACTAACGTGATCGGGCCGCCACCAGCGAACCAGTCAGCAGCGTGGGCCGTCGGCGACCACCAGGCACTCGCCGTAGGGACCGAGGCTCTCTTCGGCGGATGCGTCCCGGGCCCGCTTTCTTCGCGGTGCGCCCCCACCGGATTCGGTCCGGTCGACGGCGGCGGCCTCGCCGCGCGCCAGCGCGATGGTCGCGACGATCACCACCGACACCGCGGCGACCAGCACGAACGACTCGGCCCCGCTGGCGTTGACCGTCTCGCCCAGCACCAGCACTCCGAGCAGCCCCGCGACCACCGGCTTGGCGACCGTCATCGTCGGCAGCGACGCGGTCAGCGTGCCGGCGCGGAATGCCGATTGCTGGAAGATCATCCCGGCCAGCGCCACCAGCAGCCAGGGCACGAACTCCGGCGAGGTCAGCACGCGCGCGACGCCGTGCTCGGACATCTCGACGATGCCCTTGGTCAACACCGCGAACAGCGCCAGCGAGGACCCCGCCACCACCGCGAGCAGCACCGCCGCGAACGGGCTGCCGGACCAGATTCGTGCGGCCACCACGCAGCCCACCAGCAGCGGCGCCATGACCAGGGCCACGATGATCCAGGTCTGCAGCGGCGCGCGCTGGTGGCCGGACTCCGGGTCGCCGACGATGATGACCACCGCCAGCCCGGCCGCCAGGACCAGCGCCCAGATCCATTCCCGCGGCTTGACCCGATGATGGGCGAGCCGCGCGTAGATCGGGAGCGCGAACAGCAGCGCGGTCACCTGCAGGGCGGTCACCATGACCACCGAGCCCCACGCCAGGGCGGCGGCCTGCAGGCTGTAATTGGTGACCGCGGCCATGCCGCCGAGCCACCATCGCGCGTCGCGCAGCGACATGCGGAACAGTTCGAGGTGCCCGACCTGCTTGTCGGTGATCTCGTGCGCGGAGCGCTGACGGATCACGTCGCCGATCGCCGATGCCAGCGCCGCGCACAAGGCAATCAACGCTGCGACATCAACTTTCGACATATCCCCGACCCCCAGAGCTCACGACCGTCCGACCCAGCTTTCCCCGGGGCGCAAGCAAATACACGCACATTTCGCGTTCAGTTCAGATACAAATCTATGACGTTTCACACGTCCGGCCGCGCCGCGGGCGATCCTTCGATTATTACTTCAGCAATCTATGTGACCGCTTGGATAACTCTAAGAGAACATCACAGGTAGCGCGAGCCGAGGCGGCCGCCCCGGTTCCCCGCCCCGAATACCAAGGTGGCGGCGTGTGGTCGCGCAAGCTGCTTGAATACTGTTAGGCGCCTGCTGGGAAAACCCGGGTGGGACGTCCGCAGATGCAAGAACGGTGCCGCTACGCGCGGCAGGCGCGCGGTACGCCAACCGCGCGGAAGGTTTGCGAAAGGGTAGTGACGAGCGCATGACGGCTGACCAGCCTCGCGACGAATCGGCCCGGCCGGTGCCGCGTCCGGGGCCGCGTCCCGGTCCGCGGCCCGCGGGCTCGGGGTCGCGGCCGGCCGCTCACCCGGTCGTGGTGCCGCCCCCACCCAGCGATCCGCACCAGTTCGGGCGCGTGGACGACGACGGCACGGTGTGGCTGATCAGCGCCGCCGGCGAGCGGATCGTGGGCTCCTGGCAGGCCGGTGACCGCGAAGCGGCGTTCGCCCACTTCGGCCGGCGATTCGACGACCTCGCCACCGAGGTCACGCTGATGGAGGAGCGGCTGGCCTCGGGCACCGGGGACGCGCGCAAGATCAAGGCGCACGCGTCCGAGCTGGCCGAGACGCTGCCGACGGCCGCCGTGCTGGGCGATATCGACGCTTTGGCCACCCGGCTGGCCAGCATCGCCGAACACGCCGAGGCGACCGTCGCCGCGGACCGCTCCCGGCGCGAGGAACATCGGGCCGCCCAGACCGCCCGCAAGGAGGCGCTGGCCGCCGAGGCCGAGGAGTTGGCCGCCACCTCGACGCAATGGAAGGCCGCCGGCGACCGGCTGCGCGCGATCCTCGACGAGTGGAAGACCATCACCGGCCTGGACCGCAAGGTGGACGACGCGTTGTGGAAGCGCTATTCCGCGGCCCGCGAGGCCTTCAACCGGCGGCGGGGAGCGCATTTCGCCGAGTTGGATCGGGAACGCTCGGGAATCCGCCAGGCCAAGGAACGGCTGTGCGAGCGGGCCGAGGAACTCTCCGATTCGACCGACTGGACCGCCACCAGCGCGGAGTTTAGCAAGTTGCTCACCGAATGGAAGGCGGCCGGGCGGGCGACCCGGGAGGTCGACGACGCGCTGTGGCGGCGCTTCAAGGCCGCCCAGGACGTGTTCTTCACCGCCCGCAACGCGGCGACCGCGGAAAAGGACGCGGAGTTCCGCGCCAACGCGACGGCCAAAGAGGCGCTGCTGGCGGAGGCCGAAAAGCTGGACACCAGCAATCACGACGCCGCTCGGGCGGCGCTGCGCTCGATCGTCGAGAAGTGGGACGCGATCGGCAAGGTCCCGCGGGAGCGCACCGCCGAGCTGGAGCGCCGGCTGCGCGCGGTCGAGAAGAAGGTGCGCGACGCCGGCGAGGCGGATTGGTCGGATCCCCAGGCGCAGGCCCGGGCCGAGCAATTCCAGGCGCGCGCCGAGCAATACGAACAGCAGGCCCAGAAGGCCGCGGCGGCGGGCCGGGCCAAAGAGGCCGAAGAGGCCAAAGCCAACGCCGAACAGTGGCGGCAGTGGGCGCAGGCGGCCGTGGAGGCCCTGAGCCGCAAGTCCTAGCTGCCGCCGCCCGATCCGGTACCGCTTCCGGGATCGTCACGCGGGCGGTCCAGGTCGTCCAGCAGCGAGGTCGACTGCTGCTGGGAGGCGGCGCGGCGGCGCTGCTCCTCGGCGGCGAGCTGCACGATGGTCCGCTGCCACACCACGCGCGCCCAGTGATAGATGAGCAGCAGCACGGTGATCCAGGCGACGATCAGGCCCCACCCCGGCCCCGGGTGCCCCGCGGCCACGGTCTGACGCGACCAGATCGCCAGCATGCCCGCCGCGCCCGCGATCGCCGAGCCGGCGAGCGCAACCCAGGCCAGCGCCCAGCGCCGGGTCACCAGCGCCAGCATCGAAAAGCCCACGCCGAAGACCAGCGCCAGCCAGGCGAACACCCGCGACGGCAGCGCGACCGCGGCCGCGCCGGCGCCGTGGCTCCCGAACAGCACGTCCCAGCCGCGCACATCGCCGGTGTGCGGCAGGATGAACGACCCGAGCAGCACGAACACCAGGATCGACACGAAGAAGCCCCGTGGGCCGGGGTCGATCCCGCGCGCCACCCGGCGTTCGGCGGCCTCGATCTCGGTGCGCAGGGCGCCAAGTTGTGTGTCGTCTTTTTTCATCGTGCACATCCCAGGGGTTGGGCCGGGCCGACGGGCGGACCGACGGCGGGCATGCCCAGGCCGATGCCGCGCGGGCGCCGCCCTGCGGCGTGCGCGTCACCCGCCCGGGTGCGGCGGTGGGTCAGGATGCCCGCGTCGGCGATGAGGTGGTGGGGTGCGGCCCCGGTGACCATCGTGGTGATGACGTCGCCGGGGCGCGGCCGGGTGTCGGCGGACCCGCGGGCCGCGTCGCCGACGGCGAAGTGAACCAGCCGGCCGTCGCGCGCCCGCCCGCTCATCCGGGCGGTGGCGGTGTCCTTGCGCCCCTCGCCGGTGGCGACGAGCAGTTCGACGGTCTGGCCGACCAGGGCCTGGTTGCCCTGCAGCGAGATCTCCTCCTGCAGCGCGACCAGCCGCTCATAGCGTTCCTGCACAACGGCTTTCGGTAGCTGACCGTCGAGGTCGGCGGCGGGGGTGCCGGGCCGCTTGGAGTACTGGAAGGTGAAGGCGGCCGAGAACCGGGCCCGGCGCACGACGTCCAGCGTGGCGGCGAAATCGTCCTCGGTCTCACCCGGGAACCCGACGATCAGATCGGTGGTGATGGCGGCGTGCGGCATCGCCGCCCGGACGCGGTCGATGATGCCGAGGTAGCGCTCGGCGCGATACGAGCGCCGCATCGCGCGCAGCACCCGGTCGGACCCGGATTGCAGCGGCATGTGCAGGGCGGGGCACACGTTCGGCGTCTGCGCCATGGCCTCGATGACGTCGTCGGTGAATTCGGCCGGGTGCGGCGAGGTGAACCGCACCCGCTCCAGCCCGTCGATCTCGCCGCAGGCGCGCAGCAGGCGGGCGAAGGCCCCGCGGTCGCGCGGCAGCGCGGGATCGGCGAAGGACACCCCGTAGGCGTTGACGTTCTGGCCCAGCAGCGTGACCTCGAGCACGCCGTCGTCCACCAGCGAGGCGACCTCGGCCAGGATGTCGTCGGGGCTGCGGTCGACCTCCTTGCCCCGCAGCGACGGCACGATGCAGAACGTGCAGCTGTTGTTGCACCCGACCGAGATGGAAACCCAAGCGGCGTAAGCGGATTCGCGGGCGCTGGGCAGCGACGACGGGAACTCCTGCAGCGCCTCGGCGATCTCGACCTGGGCGACCTTGTTGTGCCGGGCCCGCTCGAGCAGCGTGGGCAGCGACCCGATGTTGTGGGTGCCGAAGACGACGTCGACCCACGGCGCCTTGCGCAGCAACGCGTCCCGGTCCTTTTGCGCCAGGCAGCCCCCGACCGCGATCTGCATCTCGGGATCGTCGCGCTTGCGCGGGGCCAGGTGGCTGAGGTTGCCGTAGAGCTTGTTGTCGGCGTTCTCGCGGACCGCGCAGGTGTTGAACACCACCACGTCGGCGTCGGCGTCCTCGGCCGCCCGCTGGTATCCGGCCGCCTCCAGCAGGCCCGCCAGCCGCTCGGAATCGTGGACGTTCATCTGGCAGCCGTAGGTGCGGACCTGGTAGGTGCGCGCCGGTGCGGCGCCCCGCGCCACCGCCTCTCGCACCGTCGAAGTCACGGGGCCATGGTACGGCGGGCGGTCGGCGCGGGTGAAACCGCACGTCACCGCCTAGACGCGGCGGCGCTCCCGCTCGGCGGCCAGCTCGGCGAACACCACCTCGCACGCCAGGTTCTGGCTGTAGCCGCGGCGCGCCAGCATCCCCACCAGCCGCCGCGTCACCCGCGCGTCGTCGTCGCTGAGCGTCTCGCGGCGCAGCTTGGACCGGACCAGCTGTTCGGCCCGATCCCGCTCGGCGCCGGCGTCGATGCCGGCCAGCACGGTGGTGATCACCTCGTTGTCGACGCCCTTGGTGTGCAACTCGGCGGCCAAGGCGCGCTTGCTCTTTCCGGCGTGCGCGCGGCGGGACCGCACCCACTGCTGGGCGAAGTCGGTGTCATCGATCAGGCCGACGGAGGCCAACCGGTCGAGCACCCGCTCGCTGACGTCGTCGGGATAGCCCCGCTTGGCCAGCCGGCCGCGCAGCTCGGCCCGGGTGCGCGCTCTCGCGGTGAGCAGGCGCAGGCACAGCGCCCGCGCCTGCTCCTCGCGGGAGGGATCAGAAATCGACGGGGGCGGGCAGGACGCTGTCATCGGACAAGTCATCGGTCACGACCGCGCCAATGCCGAGCTTTTCCTTGATCTTCTTCTCGATCTCGTTGGCCACTTCGTCGTTCTCCATCAAGAAGGTGCGGGCGTTCTCCTTGCCCTGGCCGAGCTGCTCGCCCTCATAGGTGAACCAGGAACCGGACTTGCGGATGAAGCCCTGATCCACCCCCATGTCGATCAGCGAGCCTTCCCGGCTGATGCCCCGGCCGTAGAGGATGTCGAACTCGGCCTGCTTGAACGGCGGCGACACCTTGTTCTTGACGATCTTGACCCGGGTGCGGTTACCCACCGCGTTGGTGCCGTCCTTGAGGGTCTCGATCCGGCGAACGTCCATGCGCACCGAGGCGTAGAACTTCAGCGCCTTTCCGCCCGTGGTGGTCTCGGGGCTGCCGAACATCACGCCGATCTTCTCGCGCAGCTGGTTGATGAAGATCGCGGTGGTGCCCGAATTGTTCAGCGCGCCAGTCATTTTCCGCAGCGCCTGGCTCATCAGCCGGGCCTGCAGGCCGACGTGGCTGTCCCCCATCTCGCCTTCGAGCTCCGCGCGCGGCACCAGCGCCGCCACCGAGTCGATGACCAGGATGTCCAGGGCGCCGGAGCGGATCAGCATGTCGGCGATCTCGAGGGCCTGCTCCCCCGTGTCGGGCTGGCTGACCAGCAGGGAATCGGTGTCCACGCCGAGCTTCTTGGCGTACTCCGGGTCCAGGGCGTGCTCGGCGTCGATGAAGGCCGCGACGCCGCCGGCGGCCTGGGCGTTGGCCACGGCGTGCAGGGCGACGGTGGTCTTACCCGAGGATTCCGGGCCGTAGATCTCCACGACCCGGCCGCGGGGCAGGCCGCCGATGCCCAGGGCCACGTCCAGTGCGATGGATCCGGTCGGGATGACCGAGATCGGCTGGCGCATCTCGTCGCCGAGACGCATTACCGAGCCTTTGCCGTAGCTCTTTTCGATCTGGGCCATCGCCAGTTCGAGAGCCTTCTCGCGATCGGGGGCTTGCGCCATGGTGTCTCTCCTATAGTCGGTGTTCGTCTGACCGGTATCGGTCGGTTGGCGGTGACACTAGAGAAGCCCACCGACAAGTTGACTGGCCGAACGCTCCCCACACTAGCCGAACAGGTGTTCGATTCAAGTCTGACACGCCGTTCATCGCCATCGCGTGTGGCAACATCGGCCACCGAAAGGCGTCGACGGGGCTTCGCGGCGGATTTCCTCAAGAGGCGGGCGCGACGCGATGGACATCTCCACCGAGCTGGCCGAAACGGCTTCCTATGGAAGCTTTTTCGCCCTGACCGTCGGCGGCGACGCGGCGGGATGGCATCCGGTCACCCAGTCCTACGCCGACGGCTGCGTCGACCTGATCGACGCCACCGCCCGGCGCTACCGCACGACCGACCTGCGGATCGGCGCCTCGCTGGTTCACCTCGGCCACGCCACCCGGCTGTGGTCGCCGGTGCTCGCGTGCGCGATCGGCCACGGCGTCCTCCCCCGGCTCGACGACCTGCAACGCGCCGACGACGGCGCGCAGCTACGACTGCCCCGACCCGTCGGGATGCCCGCCGATTCACCGGACGCGCTGTATCGCGCCGTGGTGAGCGAGCACATGCGCCCGCTCGCCGCCGGCCTGCGGGTCAAGCTGGCGCCGGCGCTGCTCGCGGGCAACATCGCCTCCGCGCTGGTGGGCGCCGCGCGGGCGCTGCTGACGGCGCGGCCCGACCTGCGCCGCGCGATCACCGAGACCACCCGGTCCCTGCTGGACACCGGCGTGCTGGCCGGATCCGGCGTGATCACCGGCCCGCGGCTGGGCTTCCGGCGCCGCAGCTGCTGCCTGTTCTATCGCCTGCCCGACGGCTCGTTGTGCGGCGACTGCGTGCTGCACCGGACGCCGCGGTAGGGCCGGGCGCCGTTTGGTGCCGCCGCGCCGGGGTATGTGGCCCACCATGGCCCCGACCTCAGCACCGTCCCTGCGCGCCCTCGCGCTGGTCTGCTCGTTGAAGAAGAGCCCCGCGCCGTCCAGCAGCGACCTGCTCGCCGACCAGTTGCTCGATCAGCTGCGCGGCGCGGGCGTCCAGGGCGAGAAGGTGCGGTGCGTGGACCTGGCGCTGCTGCCGGGTGTCGAGGCCGACATGGGCCCGGGCGACGAGTGGCCGGCGGTGCTGACCAAGATCAAGGCGGCCGACATCGTCATCGTGTCGACGCCCACCTGGGTCGGGCACATGTCCAGCGTCGCGCAACGCGTCCTGGAGCGCCTGGATGCCGAGCTGTCCGACACCGACGACGCGGGACGCCCGGCAATGGTGGGCAAGGTGGCCCTGGCCGCGGTCGTCGGCAACGAGGACGGCGCGCACAAGATCGTGGCCGACCTCTTTCAGGCGCTCAACGACATCGGGTTCTCGATCGCCGCGCAGGGCTGCACCTACTGGAACGGCGAGGCGATGCAGGGCACGGACTACACCGACCTCGACGACGTCCCGGACGCGGTCGCGTCCGCCACCGCCAACGCGGCCCGCAATGCCGTGCACCTGGCCACGGTGCTGCGGCAAAACCCTTATCCGGCATACGAATAACGCGCGCGAGTCACCACTGCTCGTGGGGCACGTCGAAGTCGACGCACAACGCCCGCCAGACGTCGCGGGGCTCGATGCCCTCCTCGATGGCCTGGGCGGCCGTCCGGCCGTCGAAACCGGTCAGCACGTGATCGACCAAAACCGATGACCCGTAGGTGGAACCGAAGCGCAGCACCACCCGCTCGTGAAACTCCGTTAGCCGCACGCCAGTGAACATACCCAGCGGGCATGGATCGGACACCCGGGCGCGACGCCGGTCACCGCCAGCTGGCCGGCAGGTCGATGATGTGATTCGGGCAGTCCTCCTGGACCGCGAGGGACATGGTGTCGCGGGCGTGTTGCGCCGACATCGTGGCGCGCAGTCGCATGAAGGCGTATTCGGCCGGCGCGAGCCCCTGCTCGGCGGCGGCGGGATCGTCCATCAACTGACAGGCCTGCTGCTCCTCGGGGCTGTCGGCGCGCGCGACGCCCGCCCCGAACACCGGCCCCGCCAGCAGGGCGCCGGCCGTGACCGCCGTGATCATCCTCATTGCGTGCCTCCCGCCGAAGCATAAGGCGGTGCGGGGCGGGTCATCCGGCCGCCGCCAGCGCGTCGTGGCACACTGCGACCGGGTCGGCGACGTCGGCGATGCTAGCGGCGGCCCGCCGCGCCGCGGCCCGGTAGCCCGGCGCTGCCAGCACGTCGTTGACCGCGGCCACCAGCGCGTCGGCGCTCAGCGGACGAACCAGCCGCGCGCTGCCCTGGCGGACGATCCGGTTGGCGATCTCCCACTGGTCGCCGCCGCCGGGCACCGCGACCAGCGGCACCCCCGCCAGCAGCGTCTTGGCCACCATGCCGTGCCCGCCGCCGCAGATCACCACGTCGGCGTGCGTCAGCAACTCGGCCTGGCTGCCCAGCCCGGCCACCGCCCACGGCGGCACCGTCAGCTCCGCCCCGCCCAGCCGCGAGACCACCACCCGCGCCCCCGGCGGCAGGGTGTCCCCCGGTATCAGGCAGGCCAGCGCCACCTCGGCCAGGCCTTCGGTGCCGGTCGACGCGGTCGACGGCGCGACCACGACCACGGGCCCGGACCCCGCGGGGATGTCCAGCGCCCGGTCGGTCGGCTCGAAGTGCAGCGGGCCCACCAGCACCGCCTCCGGCGGCCAGTCCGGGCGGGGCACCTCGCACGCGGGCAGCGTGGCGATCAGCCGTCGCAGCGGACCGGGGTCGGCGGCCGGCAAGCCGATCTCGGTGCGCACCGCCGCGCGCTGCCGCAGGCCCGCCCGCCAGGAGCGCGCGGTGAGCGCGCGCATCGCGGCGTCGCGCAACCGGCCCCGGATGCCGGTCCCCGGCGTGAGCCCGCTGCCGATCGGGGGCAGGCCCTTCGACGGCAGGTACAGCGGATGCGGATTGAGCTCGATCCACGGGATCCCCAACAGCTCGGCGGCCATCCCGCCGCCCGCGGTGATGACGTCGGAGACCACCAGGTCGGGCGCCAGGTCGCGCAGCGCGGGCACGTTGAGGACGGCCATCCGCGCGGCGCGCCGGTGGATCCTGGCCCCGGCGTCGACGTCGTCGTCGGTGGCCACCAGCCCGTCCAGCGCGACGGCGTCGATGCCGGCGCCGCGGGCGGTGTCGATCCATTCGGCGCCGGTGAACAGCGTGGGCTCGTCGCCCGCCTCGGCAAAGCGCCGGCACAGCGCGATCGCCGGGAACGAATGCCCGGGATCGGGCCCGGCGACCACGGCGACACGCATCGGGTTCACCCTGCCACAGCGCACGGCCGCCACGCTCGCCTACGCTGGCAAGATGACCGAGCTGACTGGGACAACCGTGGCGAACACCCGCACGGTCGAGGGATTCCTGAACGCGCTGCAGGACGCCGATTACGAGGCCGCCGACGCCGCTTTGGCCGACGACCTCGTCTACGAAAACGTCGGCCTGCCCACCATCCATGGCCGCGCCAGGGCCATGAAGCTGTTTCGCCAGATGGAGGGCCGCGCGGCCTTCGAGGTGAAGATCCACCGCATCGCGGCCGACGGCGGCGCGGTGCTCACCGAACGCACCGACGCGCTGATCTTCGGCCCCCTGCGGCTGCAGTTCTGGGTGTGCGGCGTGTTCGAGGTGCACAACGGGCGAATCACGCTGTGGCGGGACTACTTTGACTTCTTCGACATGCTCAAGGCCACCGCGCGCGGCCTGGCGGCGCTGGTGGTGCCGTCGCTGAAAGCGGCGTTCTGAGCGGGGGCACGATGATAAACCGGGACGCCGCCCGCACGCGGCCGAATTTCTGGCAGTTCGTCCGCTATTGCTGCGGTGGCCGGCTACCGGACTCGATGCGCGACTGGGTGCGCAACGACCTGGCCGGCAAGGGCGCGAGCGCGCGGATGATGCGCCGCGTGGCGGTGCCGGCGGTGGTGGTGCTGGCGCCGTTCTGGCTGATCCCGACGACGCTCGACGTGCATCTGAGCATGACGCTGCCGATTCTCATTCCGTTTGTGTACTTTTCGCACGCGCTGAACAAGGTGTGGCGGCGCCACATGCTGGCCGTGCACGATCTGGATCCCGAGTTGGTCGACGAGTTGGCCCGCAAGCGCGACGCCCGCATGCACCAGTCGTACATCGAGCGCTACGGCCCGCGCCCGGAAGACTAGCCGGCGCCGCGCAGTCCGCCGAGTTCATCGAACGCCTGCGCCCAACCGAGCAGGCGGTCGGTCGCCCCGGCCAGCTCCGCGCGGTAGCGCTGCGACTCGGTGAGCCCGTCACCGTTGGCCGAGGACACCAATTGCGCTGCGGCGGTGACCATTTCGTTGTATTGGCGAACACCGGCGCTCAGTTGCGCGGTGAACGCGTTAATGGTGGGCACCAGATACGACCGCGACTGTTCGCTGGCCTGCGCCGCCCGCTCCATCGACACCACCTGTGCGGCCGTGGACGCCATGGCCGCCGAGGTCTTGGTGGCGGCCGCGGTCAGGTCGCGGATCTCGGCCGTCGGCAACATCGCGCCCCGCTCCAGCACGGCCACCAGCGAGAAGAATCCCCGCTCGGAGGCGCCCAGCGCGTACATGGCGGGGCGCGCCGCCGAACCCGGCGGCGGCAGCCGGCGCGCGGTCGTGGTCCGCGGTACCGGCAGCGGCTCGGACCGCAGCCAGCGGTAGCGCAGCAGCAGCAAGGTGGCCGGAATGGCCATGACGACCGCGACCCCGCCGGTGATCTCCAGCAGCAACGCGAACCATCCCCAGGCCGCGAGCAAGATCGTCACCACCGCCCACAACGCGCACCCGGCGGCGAAGATCAGGCCCCACCGCAGCGCGCGGCGGCGACGGCGCAGCTGGCGTGCGCGCGGATCCGCGGCCGCGCTGATCTTGCGGGCCACCAGGTCGGAAACGTCGGCGGCGGTGGCCAATCCGCGGTGCAGCAGCGCGCGCCACAGGCGGGGCCGCGGCGCGTTCACCGCCATGAGACCGGACTACTGGCCAAGTGGCTTCTCGCTGACCGCACCGCCGGCGCTCTCCGCCGGCGCCGGAGTGGCGGGCGTGGTCCCCGCCGCGGGCGTCCCCCCGGTCGGCAGCGCCTCGCCGCGCATGGAGGCACGGATCTGCTCGAGGCGGGAATGGCCGGCCATCTGCACGCCGGCCTGCTCGACCTCGAGCATCCGGCCCTGCACCGAGCCCTGCGCCAGCTCGGCGGCCCCGATCGCGTTGGCGTAGCGGCGCTCGATCTTGTCGCGCACCTCGTCGAGGCTGGGGACGTTGCCCGGGGCGGCCAGGTCGCTCATCGACTGCAGCGAGGCGCTGACCTGTTCCTGCATCTTGGCCTGCTCGAGCTGGCTGAGCAGCTTGGTGCGCTCGGCGATCTTCTGCTGCAGCACCATGGCGTTCTGTTCGACCGCCTTCTTGGCCTGTCCGGCCGCGTTCAGCGCCTGATCGTGCAGCGTTTTGAGGTCTTCGACGCTTTGCTCGGCGGTGACCAGCTGGGCGGCGAACGCCTCCGCGGCGTTGTTGTATTCGGTGGCCTTGGCGGCGTCCCCGGCGGCGGTGGCCTGGTCGGCCAGCGTCAGGGCCTGACGCACGTTGACCTGAAGTTTTTCCACGTCCGCCAGCTGACGGTTGAGCCGCATCTCGAGTTGCCGCTGGTTGCCGATGACCTGCGCGGCCTGCTGGGTCAGCGCCTGGTGCGTGCGTTGCGCCTCCTCGATGGCCTGCTGGATCTGCACCTTGGGGTCTGCGTGCTCGTCGATCTTCGCGTTGAACAGCGCCGTGAGGTACTTCCACGCCTTGACGAACGGATTGGCCATGAGTTAGCTCCACCTTCGCTTCCTGAGGGGCCGGATGGTTCCGGATCGACCCTGACGGGCCGCGCGCCTGACGCTCAATTTAGTGGGTCGGCGCCGATCGCCCCACCCTTTGCGCGGCATCGGCCGACCGGCACTCAGGCCAGCGCGAGCGTCGCCACCGGCGGAATGACGACCTTGGTGCTGACGTCGATGCTGCTGCCCGCGGCCGCGTCGGCGGGCGCCCGCTCGTGGGCCCGTTCCTGGCCGGCCATCCGCTCACCGGCGTCGGTGAGAACCGACGACAACGGGACGTCCAGCGCGTCGCAGATCGCATTGAGCAGCTCGCTGGACGGCTCCTTGCGGCCGCGCTCGACCTCGGACAGATACCCGAGGCTCACTCGCGCCGAATCGGACACCTCACGCAGCGTGCGGCCCTGTGTCGTGCGGGCCTCGCGCAGCACGTCGCCGATCACCTCGCGCACCAATGGCGGCATCCCGCCCTCCTTCGTCCAGTCGGCCCTGCGCGGCACGTCGCCAGTTTGGCTCCGGCAGGTGCTCATTAGGTGAACGCCGTCAGCGGCGGTCTGGTTCCCGCTCGGCGGCGAAAGAATCAGCCGTTCGTGCGGCGCAGTTCCCGAACGGTCGAGACCACGTAGTCGATCCCGGTGATCACCGTCAGCACGATCGCCGCGCCCATCACCACCGCGGCGGCCACCCGGAACGGTCCCCCCAGCGGCAGGACGAACAATCCGATGGCCAACACCTGAACGACGGTCTTGAGCTTGCCGCCCCAGCTGGCCGGGATGACGCCGCGGCGGATCACGGCCAGCCGCAGCACGGTGACCCCGAATTCGCGAACCAGGATCACCACGGTGACCCACCACGGCAGCTCCCCGAGCATCGACAGGCCGATCAGCGCCGATCCCACCAGGGTCTTGTCCGCGATCGGGTCGACGAACGCGCCGAATTCGGTTGCCATGCCGTAGTTGCGGGCCAGCAGGCCGTCCAGGCGATCGGTGATGCACGCCACCGCGAAGATCAGGAACGCCACCACCCGGAAGCCGGGCTCCTGGCCGTCACCGGCGAACAGGGCGAGCAGAAAGACCGGGACCAGCACCAGCCGCAGCAGCGTCAGCGTGTTGGCGAGGTTGGCGATGTTCGCGCGGCCTACCACCGGACCGGTCTGCGGCTGCCCCGACACGGCAACAGAATAACCGTTGACCAGCGTCGCCGTTCCCGATGCCGATACTGTTAGCCGTGAGCACAAGTCCACAGGGCTACCGGCCGCTGGTGCGGCGAGCGCGAACATCCGACGTTCCCGCCATCAAGCAACTGGTCGACACCTACGCGGGCAAGATCCTGCTCGAAAAGAACCTCGTGACGCTCTACGAGGCCGTTCAGGAGTTCTGGGTGGCCGAGCACGAGGGCCGCGTCGTCGGTTGCGGCGCGCTGCACGTGCTGTGGGCCGACCTCGGCGAGGTGCGGACCGTCGCGGTGAACCCGGCGATGACCGGCCACGGCATCGGCCACGCGATCGTCGACCGGCTGCTCGAGGTCGCCCGCGAGTTGGCGCTCAAGCGGCTGTTCGTGCTGACGTTCGAGACGGAGTTCTTCGCGCGGCACGGGTTCACCGAGATCGAGGGCACGCCCGTCACCGCCGAGGTGTTCGAGGAGATGTGCCGCTCCTACGACATCGGTGTGGCCGAGTTCCTGGACCTGAGCTACGTCAAGCCGAACATCCTCGGCAACTCCCGGATGCTGTTGGTGCTCTAACCGGCCGGAATTCCACGCTCGCGCTAGTCGGGGTCGGGGTCGCCGCCGTCGGCGGCCTCTCCTCCAGAGCCGCCCCGGATCAACGCCAGCGTCCCGGCCAGCTCGTCGGGCTTGATCAGCACCTCGCGCGCCTTGGACCCCTCCGACGGCCCGACGATGCCGCGGGTCTCCATCAGGTCCATCAGCCGGCCGGCCTTGGCGAAGCCGACGCGCAGCTTGCGCTGCAGCATCGAGGTGGAGCCGAACTGGCTGGACACCACCAGCTCGACGGCCTGCAGGAACACGTCCATGTCGTCGCCGATGTCCGGGTCGACGTCGGTGCGTTCCCCGGTGGGCTTGGCGGCGGTGACGCCCTCGGTGTACTCGGGTTCGGCCTGGTCCTTGCAGGCGGTGACGACGGCCTGGATCTCCTCGTCGGTGATGAAGGCGCCCTGCAACCGGATCGGCTTGCCCGCGCCCATCGGCAGGAACAGGCCGTCGCCCATGCCGATCAGCTTCTCCGCTCCGGCCTGGTCCAGGATCACCCGGGAATCGGTGAGCGACGACGTGGCGAACGCCAGCCGTGACGGCACGTTGGTCTTGATCAGCCCGGTGACCACGTCCACCGACGGGCGCTGGGTGGCCAGCACCAGGTGAATGCCTGCGGCCCGGGCCTTTTGGGTGATCCGCACGATGGCGTCCTCGACGTCGCGGGGCGCGGTCATCATCAGGTCGGCCAGCTCGTCGACGATCGCGACCACGTACGGGTAGGGCCGGTATTCGCGCTGGCTGCCCAGCGGCGCGGTGATGGCGCCGGAGCGGACCTTCTCGTTGAAGTCGTCGATGTGGCGCACCCGCGACGCCTGCATGTCCTGGTAGCGCTGCTCCATCTCCTCGACCAGCCATGCCAGCGCCGCCGCCGCCTTCTTGGGCTGGGTGATGATCGGGGTGATCAGGTGCGGAATGCCCTCGTACGGCGTGAGTTCCACCATCTTCGGGTCGATCAGGATCATCCTGACCTCTTCCGGGGTGGCCCGGGCCAGCAGCGAGATCAGCATCGAGTTGACGAAGCTGGACTTACCGGATCCGGTGGAGCCGGCGACCAGCAGGTGCGGCATCTTGGCCAGGTTCGCCGAGATGAAGTCGCCCTCGATGTCCTTGCCCAGCCCGATCACCAGCGGGTGATGGTCGCGCCGCGTCGACGGCGCGGTGAGCACGTCGGCCAGCCGCACCATTTCGCGGTCGGTGTTGGGCACCTCGATACCGACGGCGGACTTGCCGGGGATGGGCGCCAGCATGCGCACGCTTTCGGTGGCCACCGCATACGCGATGTTCTTCTGCAGGGCGGTGATCTTCTCGACCTTCACGCCCGGGCCCAGCTCGACCTCGTAGCGGGTGACGGTCGGTCCGCGGGTGCAGCCGGTGACCGCCGCGTCGACCTTGAACTGGGTCAGCACCTCGGTGATGGCGTCGGCCATGACGGTGTTGGCGGCGCTGCGCTTCTTGGGCGGGTCCCCGGCCACCAGCAGGCTCAGCGACGGCAGCACGTAGGGGCCCTCGACGACCCGGTCCAGCTCAATGGTGTCCTGCTTGTCCGCCGACCGTCCGCGCTTGCGGCCCCGCGCCGCGCCGGGCTCTGAGCCGGGTTGCAACGCCGGTTCGGGAACCGTGGGGATGTCGTCCTGCAGCGCGGCCTGGGCGTCATCGTCCGGCGACCACGGCGCCGGCTCGCTCGAGGCGTCGTCGGGGTAATCGTCGGGTTCGGCGTCGTCGAACTCGTCGGCGTAGTCGTAGGGCTCGTCGTCGTAGTCCTCGTCGACGAACCGCGTGTGGAACAGGTTGCGCATCACCACGGGCACCTCGCGGATCGTGGTGCCCGTCAACAGCAACAGCCCGAACATGAAGCCGATGAACAGCAGCGGCGCCGCGATCCACGGGGTGAGCCCGTCCGCGAGCGGCCCGCCGATGGCGAAGCCGATGAATCCCGCCGCGCGCCGGCGCGCCTCCGGGTCGCCCGGCGAGCCCGACCACAGGTGACGCAGGCCGAGCACCGACAGGGTGATCAGGCTGGCGCCCAGGATCAGCCGGGGCCGCACCTCGGGGTCGGGCTCCGTCCGCATCAGGGTCACCCCCACCGCGGCGGTGACGACGGGCAGTGCCAGCACGCCGGCGCCGATGAAGGTCCGCACCAGGGTGTCGATCCACGCCCCGACCGGCCCGGCGGCGTGGAACCACGAGCTCGCGGCGACCACCACGGAAAAGCCCAGCAACAGCAGCGCGATGCCGTCGCGGCGGTGGCCGGGGTCGATGTCGCGGGCCCGCCCGATCGACCGGGCCGCGCCGCCGGTCCCCCGCGCGGCCATCAACCAGGTGGCGCGCAGGGCGCGACCACAGGTCAGCCCGATTCCGACCAGCGGTGAGCGATTCCGGCGGCGGGCGGGCTTGCTGGGCTTCCTGCGGGGCGCCGCTGGTCGCGCGCCGCGGGATCCGCCCGCGCGCGAAGGGGCCTTTGACCTGCTCGTTCGGCTTGCGGAGCGGGCGGCGGTCTTACTGGGCATGACGGCAAGGGTAGTCGCAACGGCATCATCTACACCACCCGCCACACTGGTAACCGCCCGGCTTGTGCGGCATGTGGCGGGTCGGCTCCCCGGCCGCGTGAGTAGGGTGACATTTCGGTGAGCGAAGTCGTGCTCGTCACCCGTCCCGGAGCGCCCAGGAGGCCATCAATGCCCGTTGTCGTCGTCGCCACCATGACCGTCAAACCGGAATCGGTCGACACCGTTCGCGACATCCTCACCCGCGCGGTCGAAGAGGTGCACGACGAGCCGGGCTGTCAGCTGTACTCGCTGCATCACTCGGGCGAGACCTTCGTCTTCATCGAGCAGTGGGCCGACGAGGAGGCGCTCAAGGCGCACAGCACCGCCCCGGCGATCGGCAAGATGTTCAGCGCGGCCGGCGAACACCTCGACGGCGCCCCCGACATCAAGATGTTGCAGACGATCTCGGCGGGCGACCCGGCCAAAGGACAGTTGCGCCCCTGATGGCCCCGTCGTCGGAAGGCCCGCTCAAAGGCAAGGTCGCGTTCATCACCGGCGCGGCGCGCGGCCAGGGGCGCGCACACGCCGTGCGACTGGCTGCCGACGGCGCCGACATCATCGCCGTCGATCTGTGCGACCAGATCGCCAGCGTCCCCTACTCGCTGGCCACGCCGGAGGACCTGGCGGCCACCGTGAAGCTCGTGGAGGACACCGGCGCGCGCATCGTGGCCTCCCGTGGCGACGTCCGCGACCGCGAATCCCTGTCGGCGGCACTGCAAGCGGGGCTCGACGTGTTCGGCCGCCTCGACATCGTGGTGGCCAACGCGGGGATCGCCCCCATGCAGTCCGGTGACGACGGCTGGCACGACGTCATCGACGTCAACCTCACCGGCGTGTACCACACGATCAAGGCCGCGATACCCACGATGGTCAAGCAGGGCACCGGCGGATCGATCGTGCTGATCAGCTCGAGCGCCGGGCTGGCCGGCGTCGGCAGCCCGGACGCCGGTTCGGTGGGCTACGCCGCCGCCAAGCACGGGGTCGTCGGGTTGATGCGGGTTTACGCGAATCTGCTTGCCGGGCAGATGATCCGGGTCAACTCCATTCATCCGTCCGGTGTCGAGACACCGATGATCAACAACGAGTTCACCCGCGAGTGGCTGGCCAAGATGGCCGCCGCGACCGACACACCCGGCGCCATGGGCAACGCCATGCCGGTGGAGGTGCTGGACGTCGAGGACGTCGCCAACGCGGTGGCCTGGCTGGTGTCGGATCAGGCCCGCTACATCACGGGGGTCACGTTGCCGGTCGACGCGGGCTTCCTGAACAAGTAGCGGCCATGGCTCGAAATCCGGTAGCGCAGACGGCGTTCGGCCCCATGGTGTTGGCCGCCGTCGAGCAGAACGAGCCGCCCGGGCGCCGCCTGGTGGACGACGATTTCGCCGAGCTGTTCTTGCCCACCCCGCTGCGGTGGCTGGTCGGCGCGACGCGGTTCGCGCCGGTTCGTCGCCTGATGATCCGCGGCTCGGAGTTCACCGGCCCCGGATTGTGGGCGAATCTGGCCTGCCGCAAGCGTTTTATCGCCGACAAGCTCACCGAGTCGCTCGACGACATCGACGCCGTCGTCATTCTGGGGGCGGGGCTGGACACCCGCGCCTATCTGCTGACGCGTCGGGTTCGCATCCCGGTGTTCGAGGTCGACCTGCCGGTCAACATCGCCCGCAAATTCAAGACGGTCCGCCGGGTGCTGGGTGAGCCGCCGCTGTCGGTTCGGCTGGTGGCGCTGAACCTCGAGCACGACGACCTGCTCACCGCGCTGGCCGAGCACGGTTATCGCACCGATTACCGGGTCTTCTTCATCTGCGAGGGCGTCACCCAATACCTGACCGAGGCCACCGTTCGCCGCACGCTGGAGGGGCTGCGCGCGGCCGCACCCGGCAGCCGTTTGGTGTTCACCTACGTCCGTAGGGATTTCATCGACGGCACGAATCGGTATGGCACCCGCACGCTGTACCGCAACGTGCGCCAGCGCCGGCAGCTGTGGCATTTCGGCCTGCAACCCCACGACGCCGCCGCGTTCGTCGGCGAGTACGGGTGGCGGCTGGTGGAGCAGGCCGGGCCCGACGAGCTCGCCGAGCGCTACGTCGCACCGACGGGTCGCAAACTCAAGGCGTCGCAACTGGAGTGGTCGGCCTACGCGGAGAAGACCTAGATCTGGGTGGGCGTCGCTCGCGACACTTAAACCATTACGACGACACGCCGGTCAGCACCGCACTGGTTTATGTTTCGCGGATCAGGGGTCGAGACGATCGCCGCTAGACCTCGATGACGGTCGGCACGATCATCGGCTGGCGACGGTAGGTTTCGCCGACCCACTTGCCGACGGTGCGCCGCACACCCTGGGCGATGCGGCTCGGGTCGGTGATGTTCTCGGCCGCCAGCGCTTCCAGCTCCGCCTCGACCCTGCGCACGGCGGGCTCGAGCGCCTTGGGGTCCTCGGAGAAGCCGCGCGAATGCAGGTGCGGTGGGACCACGGGGCGTCCGGTGCCGCGGGCGACCACGACGGTCACCGCCACGAAACCCGATGAGAGGATGAGCCTTTCGCCCAGCGTGATGTCGCCGACGTCGCCGTTGATCAGGCCGTCGACGAACATCTTGCCGACGGGCACCGCCCCGGCGATCGCGGCCTTGCCCGCGACCAGGTCGACGCTGACCCCGTTCTCGGCGAGCAGGATCGACTCCTCCGGCACGCCGGTGCGGGCCGCCAGCTTGGAGTTGGCGCGCAGCATCCGCCACGTCCCGTGCACGGGCATGACGTGGCGCGGCCGGATCCCGTTGTACAGGAACAACAGTTCGCCGGCGTAGGCGTGGCCCGAAACGTGGACGCGCGCTTGGGCGTTGGTGACGACGCGGGCCCCGATCTTGGCGAGCTCGTCGATGACGCCGTAGACGGCCTCCTCGTTGCCGGGGATCAGCGACGACGCCAGCACCACGAGGTCACCCGCGGTCAGCGTGATGCTGCGGTGCTCGCCGCGCGACATCCGCGACAACGCCGACATCGGTTCGCCCTGGGTGCCGGTGGTGATCAGCACGACCCGCTCGGGCGGCATCATCTCGGCGGCGCCGATGTCGATCACGTCGGAATCCGCCACCCGCAGGAAGCCGAGCTCCCGGGCGATGCCCATGTTGCGCACCATGGAGCGGCCGACGAATGACACCCGTCGGCCCAATGCCACTGCGGCGTCGATGATTTGCTGGACCCGGTCCACGTTGGAGGCGAAGCACGCCACGATGACGCGGCCCTCGGCGCCGCGGATAAGGCGGTGCAGCGTCGGACCGACCTCACTTTCCGACGGCCCGACGCCGGGGTGCTCGGCGTTGGTCGAATCGCACAGGAAAAGGTCCACCCCGGCGTCACCGAGGCGGGACATGCCGGGCAGGTCGGTCGGCCGGCCGTCCAGCGGAAGCTGGTCGAGTTTGATGTCGCCGGTGTGCAGAACCGTTCCCGCGCCGGTGTGCACGGCGATCGCCAGCGCGTCGGGGATGGAGTGGTTGACGGCGAAGTATTGGCATTCGAACACGCCGTGGGTGCTCTTCTGGCCCTCGGCCACCTCGACGAACACCGGCTTGAGGCGGTGCTCGCGGCACTTCGCGGCGACCAGCGCGAGCGTGAATCTCGAACCGACGACCGGGATGTCGGGTCGCAGCTTGAGCAAAAACGGAATGCCGCCGATGTGGTCCTCGTGGGCGTGGGTGAGCACCAGCGCCTCGATGTCGTCGAGCCGGTCTTCGATGTGGCGCAGGTCCGGGAGGATCAGGTCGACCCCGGGCTCGTCGTGGGTGGGGAACATCACCCCGCAGTCGATGATCAACAGCCGGCCCAGGTGTTCGAAAACCGTCATGTTGCGGCCGATTTCGCTGATGCCGCCCAGCGCGGTGACCCGCAACCCTCCAGTGGCCAATGGGCCTGGCGGGGCGAGGTCTACATCCACTTCTCGGACGCTCCTTGGGTCACCTGAGCACCGACGCCGCGCGCATATCGGCGGCCAAGGCGTCGATTTGCTCTGGCGTAGCGGGCATTTGGGGCAGCCGGGGATCGCCGACATCGATGCCCTGCAGGCGCAGGCCGGCCTTGGACAACGTCACCCCGCCCAGGCGGGCCATCGCGTCGCACAGCGGGGCGACGGTGGAGTTGATCTTGCGGGCGGTGGCGATATCCCCGGAGTTGAAGGCGGACAACATTTCCCGAAGTTGATTGGCCGCCACGTGGGAGATCACGCTGATGAAGCCGGTGGCGCCCATGGCCAGCCACGGCAGGTTCAGCGCGTCGTCGCCGGAGTAGTAGGCCAGCCCGGTCTCGGCGATGATCTGGCCGCCGCTGTGCAGGTCGGCCTTGGCGTCCTTGATCCCGACGATGTTCGGGTGCGCCGCGAGCGCGCGGATGGTCTCGGGCTGGATCGGGATCACCGAGCGGGGCGGGATGTCGTAGAGCACCACCGGCAATGCGGTCGCGTCGGCGACGGTGGTGAAATGCGCGATCAGCCCGCTCTGGGGCGGCTTCGAGTAGTACGGCGTGACCACCAGCAGCCCGTGCGCGCCTTCGGCCGCGCAGGCCTTGGCCAGCCGGACGCTGTGCGCGGTGTCGTAGGTGCCCGCGCCGGCGATGACGCGGGCCCGGTCGCCCACCGCCTCCAGCACGACGCGCAGCAGCTCCCGCTTCTCGTCGTCGGTGGTGGTCGGCGACTCGCCCGTGGTGCCGGAGACCACCAGCCCGTCACAACCCGCGTCGATCAGGTGGTTGGCCAGGTGGGCGGCGGTGGCGGTGTCGAGGGAGCCGTCCGGGCGAAACGGTGTGACCATCGCGGTCAGCACGGTTCCCAACCGCGCTGGGGCGTCGAATCCGGCCGTGCTCACGGTGTTCAGGTTACCTGGCGCCGGCAAGGGGTTTGCACCCGCGAGCGTGCGTGTTGGTACGCCGACACGCCGATACGGCCGGGCATCTGCGCACGCGCGCGGAAAAGGCCGCGGGCTCGGGCAAACGGGCGCCGGGTCAGGCTTCGGTCGCCAACGGGCTGGTCGCGACCTCGGTCCCGTCGGCCAGGGCGGAGATCTCGAAGTCGGCGAACACCGCCGGCGCCGCGCCCGCCAGTTGACGCAGGCATTCGATGGCCAGCCGCCGGATCTCTACGTCGGCGTGCTCGCTGGCGCGCATGGCGATGAAGTGGCGCCACGCCCGGTAGTTGCCGGTGACGACGATGCGGGTTTCGGTGGCGTTGGGCAGCACCGCGCGGGCGGCCTGGCGCGCCTGCTTGCGCCGCAGGACGGCGTTGGGCTGGTCGGCGAACTTCGCCTCCAGCTTGGCCAGCAGCTCGGTGTAGGTGGCGCGGCTGGCGTCGGCGGCCGCGGCCAGGATCTGCCGCAGTTCGGGGTCGTCTTCCATGCCGGGCGGCACGACGACGTGCGAGTCCGTCTCGGGGACGTAGCGCTGCGACAGCTGCGAGTAGGAGAAGTGCCGGTGCCGGATCAGCTCGTGGGTGCACGAGCGCGACAGGCCGGTGATGTAGAACGACACGCTCGCGTGCTCGAGCACCGAAAGGTGTCCGACGTCGATGATGTGCTTGATGTAGCCCGCGTTGGTCGCGGTCTTGGGGTTGGGTTTCGACCAGCTCTGGTAGCAGGCCCGGCCGGCGAACTCGACCAGCGCGGGGCCGCCGTCGGCGTCGGTGCTCCACGGCACGTCCGGGGGCGCCAAGAACTCGGTCTTGGCGATCAGTTGCACGCGCAGCGGCGCGATCTCGGCCACGGCGCTCACCTTAAGGCGTGCCGGGCGGATCGGTGTCGCAGGCCGCACATCAGCTGATCGCCCGCAGGTCGGCGGCCAGGTCTCCCCGCCCGGAGACGCTGAACCCGCCCAGGCCCAGCCAGGACGCCATGGACCGAAGCTCGCCGGCCAGCGCGGCGGCCACGCGGGCTTTGGGGGCGTCGGGCTCGGCGAATGTGCCGACGACACGCAGCGTGTCGGCGGGCCGGTCGGCCTTGAGGTCGACCCGCGCCACCAACCGCCCGTCCATCAGCAGCGGCCACACGTAATAGCCGTACTGCCGTTTGGCGGCCGGCGTGTAAATCTCTATGCGGTAATGGAATTCGAAGAGCCGCTCGACCCGGGGCCGGAAGAAGATCAGCGGGTCGAACGGGCACAGCAGCGCGGTGCCGCGGTCGGCGCGCGGCACCGTCCGGCCCGCACGCAGGTAGGCGGGGGCGGACCAGCCGTCGACGTCGACCCGCTCGATGTCACCGGCGGCCAGCAACTGGGCGATCGCGGGCTTGACCTGCGCGGCGGACAGCCGGAAATAGTCGCGGATGTCGGCCTCGGTGCCCACGCCCAGCGCGGTGGCCGCCCGCAGGGTCAGTTCGCGGAGCGCCTCGTCGTCGTCGACCTCGCGGGCCAGCACCGCGACCGGCAGCACCCGTTCCACCAGGTCGTAATGGCGGGCGAAGCCCACCCGGGTGGCCGTGGTGAGCACCCCGGCCGAAAACAGCGCCTCGGCCACCCATTTGGTGTCGCTGCGGCTGCCCCACCAGCTCCCGCGTGGCCCGCGCGGCCCGGCGGCCAGATGCTCCTCGATCTGGCCGGCCGTGCTGGGCCCGAGCTCGGCGACGGCGGCGACCACCTTCTCAGCCAGCCGCGGATTGGCCTTGACGATGTGGGTCCCCCACCGGCCGTGGCGGTACTGGCGCATCCGCCAGCGCAGCAGCGGCCAGTCCTCGACGGCCATCAGCGCGGCCTCGTGCGCCCAGTACTCGGCCAGCAGCCGCGACGAACGCGGGCCCCAGGCCGCGCGGTCGAGCACGTCACGGTCGTAGGGGCCGAGCCGGCTGAACACCGGGGCGTAATGGGCGCGCACCGCCACCGAGACCGAATCCAGTTGCAGCACTTGGATTCTGGACATCAGCCGTTTCAGGTGCGCCCGGGTGATCTGCCCGCCGGGCCGAGGCTCGGTAAATCCTTGGGCCGCAACGGCTATCCGCCGGGCTTGAGCGGCGGATAGCCTGCGGGTCGACACGGCGCCGAGAATACCCCGCCGTCGGGGCCCGTCGGCGCGGGCTGGCGGGAGCTCAGCTCGCGCGGACCTTGCCGTCCACCGGAGCCAGGGCGCCGTCCTCGGACGGGTTCTTCTGTTCTTGGTAGGCCGCCTCGAGTGCGGCCGGAACGCCGTCGAGGTCGCGGTAGACGCCCATCAGCTGCTCGAGGATCTCGATCCGCTGCGCGGTCGCCTCATCGACCGCGCGCCGTGCCTTGTCACGGTAGTGATCGGCCCCCTGCTTGGCGTCACCGAGGAGCCGCTCGCACTCCCGCTCGGCGTTTCGCCGCGCCTCGTCGATCGCCGCCTGGGTTTCGGCGCGCATCTCGGCCAGTTCGGCGTCGAGCTTTTCCTTGGTCTGTTCGTACTCGGCTTCCAGCGCCTTTTGCTGGGCGGCCATGTCGGCGAGCACTTCGTCGCGCTTGCGTTCGGCGGCTTCGGCCTCGGCCTCGGCCGCCGCGATCAGCGCGTCCGCCTCGGCGCGCGCCTCGGCCTGCATCTCGGCGACCTCGTCGACCGCGCGCTGCAGCATTTTCGCCATCCGCTTCTGCATCGCGTGCGGAGAGGGTGACGTGTCGGTGAGGGCGGCGACCTCCTTGCGCAGCGCGGCGGTTTGCTCGCCGGATTCCTGCAGCCGGGCCCGCAGGCTTTCGACATCGTCAAGCAGCAGCTGCTGCTTGGTGGTCAACATTTCGATGTGGGCATCGACGGCGGACGCGTCGTAGCCCATGAACTTTCGCGAGAACGTCTTCACGGGTTCGGTTATCACTGCCAATTCCCCCTTCTCACCAAACTCCTGGTAGACCCTGCGACCGACCCCGAGTCCGAGTATGTCAGGTCGGGGCCGGGCGCGAGCGGCTGCGCAGGCTCAGCGACGGTAGCTGTGGAAGCGGTACCGCAGCCCGGAGCGGCTGGCCTGCCACTCCCCCGTCTCGCCCACCCAGGTGTCGTCCAGGGCGGGCGCCAGCGCGTCGTCGTCGTCGCGGCGCAAGTCGAGCTCGATCTCGGTGACCTCGCACCGGGTGGCGTACGGCAACGCGGCCAGATACACCTGCCCGCCGCCGATCACCCAGACCGCGGGCTCCCCCTCGGCCCGGGCGAAGGCCGCGTCCAGTGAGCCGACCACCTGCGCCCCGTCGGCGGCGAAGCCGTCCTCGCGGGACAGCACGACGTTGCGCCGGCCGGGTAGCGGCCGCACCTTGGCCGGCAACGAGTCCCAGGTCCGCCGGCCCATCACCACGGTGTGCCCGATCGTCACCTCTTTGAACCGGGCGAGGTCTTCCGGCACGTTCCAGGGGATGCCGCCACCGCGCCCGATGACGCCGGAGGTCGACTGGGCCCACACCAGGCCCACAGCCGTGGTTGAGCGCCGCTCCTCCTCATCGCTTCGCTCTGCATCGTCGCCGGCGCGGGCGGTAGAGCGCGTCATACCGCGACGGGGGCTTTGATGGCCGGGTGCGGATCGTAGTTGCGCACGACGACGTCGTCGTAGGTGTAGTCGAAGATCGAATCACGTTTGCCCAGAACGAGTTCCGGGTAGGGCCGCGGCTCGCGGCTCAGTTGCAGCCGCACCTGCTCGACGTGGTTGTCGTAGATGTGGCAGTCCCCGCCCGTCCACACGAACTCGCCGACCGACAGGCCGGACTGGGCGGCCATCATGTGCGTCAGTAGCGCGTAGCTGGCGATGTTGAATGGCACGCCGAGGAACAGGTCGGCGCTGCGCTGGTAGAGCTGGCAGCTCAGCCGGCCGTCGGCCACGTAGAACTGGAAGAAGGCGTGACACGGCGGCAGCGCCATCTGGGGGATCTCGCCGACGTTCCAGGCGGACACGATGATGCGCCGCGAGTTGGGGTCGGTGCGCAGCAAATCCAGGGCGGCGCTGATCTGGTCGATGTGCTCGCCCGACGGCGTCGGCCAGGACCGCCACTGTACGCCGTAGATCGGCCCGAGATCGCCTGTGTCACTTGCCCATTCGTCCCAGATGGTCACCCCGTGCTCGCGCAGCCAGCCGACGTTGGAATCGCCGCGCAGGAACCACAGCAACTCATACACCACCGACTTGAGGTGCACCTTTTTGGTGGTGAGCAGCGGAAAGCCGGCCGACAGGTCGTAGCGCAGCTGCCGGCCGAACAGGCTTCGGGTCCCGGTGCCGGTGCGATCGGATTTGGCCGTTCCCTCGTCGAGCACCAGTCGAAGCAGGTCCTCGTAGGGCGTCGGGATTGGCACGCGGTCAGCTTAGCGGCGATCGCAAGCGCGGCGAAGCCGGGCGCGGCGGGTCGACGCCGATGTTTGGGCGTCTAGGCAACCGGAGTAGAACGGGTGCCATGCCGAATATCACCGACGTCGTCACCACCCCCGATGGCACCTGCCCGGTGCACCTGTTCACGCCCGACGGTCCGGAATCCCAAGTCCCGTGGCCCGGCGTGGTCATGTATCCCGACGCCGGCGGCGTGCGGGGCACGTTCGAGGAGATGGCCGCCAGGCTGGCCGGATTCGGCTATGCCGTGCTGCTCCCGGACGTCTACTACCGCACCGCCGACTGGGCGCCCTTCGACATGGCGACCGTCTTCAACGACCAGTCAGAACGGGGCCGCCTGTTTTCGATGATCGGCAGCGTCACCCCGGACCGGATGGCCGCCGACGCCACCGCGTTCTTCGACTACCTGGCCGCGCGCCCCGAGGTGTCCGGCGAGCGCTTCGGCGTGTGCGGCTATTGCATGGGCGGGCGGACGTCGCTGATCGTCGCCGGCCGGGTGCCCGACCGGGTGGCCGCGGCGGCGTCGTTCCACGGGGGCGGCCTGGTGACCGACACCGACGACAGCCCGCACCTGCTGGCCGACCGGATGAGCGCGACGGTGTACGTGGGCGGCGCCCAGAACGACGCGTCGTTCACCGCCGATCACGCCGAACAGCTCGACAAGGCGCTGACGGCGGCCGGCGTCGAGCACACCATCGAGTGGTATTCGGCGGGCCACGGGTTCGCCGTCCCGGACAACGCGCCGTATGACCCCGCGGCCGCCGAGCGGCACTGGGACGCGATGACGGAGGTGTTCGCCGCGGCGTTCCCGCGCTGACGGTTGCGCGGGGCCGTCAGGTCGGCGGCAGGTTCACCAACTCGGCCAGCCGGGCGCGGTGCCGGTAGCCGGTGCCGAACGCCAGCTGGTCGCTCTTGGCCCGCTTGAGGTAGAGGTGCGCGGGATACTCCCAGGTCATCCCGATGCCGCCGTGCAGTTGGATGCATTCCTCGGCGGCGTGCACGGCGATATCGCTGCAGTAGGCCTGGGCGATGGCGGCCGCCGCGGCCGCGTCGTCGTCGGCCCGGGCGCAGGTGTCGGCCGCGTAGCGGGCCGCGGCCGCGGCGGCGCCGACGTCGAACCACAGGTCGGCCAGCCGGTGCTTGATCGCCTGGTAGGAGCCGATCGTGCGGCCGAACTGCCGGCGCTGCCGGGCGTAGTCCAGCGTGGTGTCGAAACACCATTGGGCGACTCCGAGTTGCTCGGACGCGAGCAGGGCCGCCCCGGTGCGGACGGCATCGGCCACCGGCCCGTCGCCCGCGCCGACCTTCGAGGAGGGCGCGCCCGAAAACGTCACGGCGGCAAGGGGTCTGGTCATGTCCAGCGCGAGCAGCGGCGACACCTGCACGCCCGCCGCGGCGCGGTCGACGGTGTGCAGCTCGAGCCCGTCCGGACCGGTGACGGGCACCACCAGCACGTCGGCCTCGCCGGCGCCGGCCACGGCGGTGACCGATCCGCTGAGTCCGCCGGGTCCGCCGCTGACCCCGGTGACCGGGTCGCCCGGCGCGGTGGTCAGCGGCACCACCAACGCCGCCGTCAGCTCGCCCTGGGCCAGCGCCGAGACGGTCCGGGTGTCCCCGGCGCGCAGCAGTGCCACCGTGGCGAGGACCGCGCTGGACAAGAACGGCACCGGCGCAACGGCCCGGCCGATCTCCTCCATGACCACCGCAGCCTCGCGGGCGCTTGCGCCGGCCCCGCCGAGCGACTCGGGAACGAGCAGGCCGGCCACGCCCAATTCGGTGGCCAGCGTCCGCCACACGCCCGAGAAGTCTTGGGGTTGGGCGTCATACACGCCGGCCACCGATTCGGGCGGGCAACGCTCGGCGAAGAGCTGACGGACGCCGGCCCGCAGCGCCTCTTCGGTGTCCGAATAGAGCAGGTCCCCGGTCAGCACGGCAAGGGGGCTCATCGGGGCAGGTCCTTCCACGCGGCGTCCTTGTCGACGCGGTGTTCACCCGGCAGGCCGAGGATCCGCTCGGAGATGGTGTTGCGCAGGATTTCCGACGTGCCGCCCTCGATTGAGTTGCCGCGCGCCCGCAGGTAGCGGTAGCCGGGCCCGCGGCCGACCAGGTCGACCGTCTCGGGCCGGCGCATGGTCCAGTCGTCGTAATACAGGCCGGATTCGCCGTGCAGCTCGATCTCGAAGCCCGAAATCGCTTGCGCCAGCTTGGCGAACGCCACCTTCATGCCGGCCCCCTCGGGCCCCGGCTGACCGGTGGCGGCCTGCTGCCGCAGCCGTTCACCGGCGAGCCGGAAGACCTCCGCCTCCACCCACAACCGCATCAGCTGATCGTGCATGGCGGGGTCGCGCAGGGCCGGCTCGGCGCGCCAGGCGTCGGCGACCTTGCCGATGTGGCCGCCCTCGCGCGGCGCGCCGGCGCGGGAACCGATGGCGACCCGTTCGTTGTTCAGCGTGGTGGTCGCGACCCGCCAGCCCCCACCCTCCGGGCCCAGCCGGTTCGCGTCGGGCACCCGGACGTCGGTGAGGAAGACCTCATTGAACTCGGCCTCGCCGGTGATCTGGCGCAGCGGCCGGATCTCGACGCCGGGCTGCGTCATGTCGCAGAGAAAGTAGGTCAGGCCGGCGTGTTTGGGCACGGCCGGATCGGTGCGGGCGACCAGGATGGCCATGTGCGCGTGCTGCGCCTGCGACGTCCACACCTTCTGCCCGTTGACAATCCACTCGTCGCCGTCGCGGACCGCGCGGGTCGACACCCCGGCGAGGTCGGATCCGGCACCCGGCTCGCTGAACAGCTGGCAGTAGATCTGCTCACCGGTGAACAACGGGCGCAAGAACTTTCGCTTCTGTTCGTCGGTGCCGAACGCCGCGATGGTCGGCGCGGCCATGCCCATGCCGATGTAGTTCTTGGGGGTGCCGCCCACCGGCGCCCCGGCGGCGGCCAGCCGGGCGTCGACGCGCTCCTGAGCGGTGCGCGGCAGATCCAGCCCGCCGAAGCCCCGCGGCAGGTGCACCCAGGCCAGTCCCGCATCGTATTGCGCGCCAAGGAATTCCCGCGCGTCGCCGTCCTTCGGATCGTGCTCGTCGAGCAGTGCCTGCACCCGCGCGTCCAGCTCGGCCGCGTCGAAGGCGTTCATTGACCGCCGCCGGGGGCGGACCGGAATCCCTGCGCGGCGCCCAGCAGCAGACCGCCGTCGATGACCATGGTTTCGCCGGTGATCCAGCTCGCCGCGTCGGAGACCAGGAAGGCGACCGCCGCGGCCACGTCGATCGGTTCGCCGATGCGCCCGAGCGCGATCGACGACGCCAGCGGATCCTCGTGGTCCTTCCACAGCGCCTCGGCCAGCCGGGTGCGCACCACCCCGGGGCAGATCGCGTTGACCCGCACGCGCGGCGAAAGTTCCAGCGCCAGTTGCTTGGTGACGTGGATCAGCGCCGCCTTGGTGGCGTTGTACATGCCCATCGCCGGCGACTGGTGCATGCCGCCGATGGAGGCCGTGTTGACGATCGATCCGCCGTGCTCACCCATCCACGACTTGACGGCGAGCGAGGTCCACAGCAGCGGAGCCCACAGGTTGACGTCGAAGATCTTGGTGAAACGGGCATGATCCTGGTCGATCAGCGCGCCGTACGCGGGGTTGGTCCCGGCGTTGTTGACCAGGATGTCGAGGGTGCCGAAGCGCTCGAGGGTCATGTCCACGCAGCGCCGGGCGGCCTCCTCGTCGACCGCGTGCGCCCCGACGCCGACGGCCCGCTCGCCGACCTGCGCGGCGGCCTCGTCGGCCGCCTCCTGCTTGCGCGCGGTCAGCACCACGTTGGCGCCCGCTGCCGCGAGCTGTTGAGCGATCGACAGGCCAATTCCACGTGACGCGCCGGTGATGATTGCGGTACGGCCGGTCAGATCTTGTGAGGTCATGTCGTTGGCCTTCCGTCGTTTGCCACCGAATCTTATTCGCGATGTTTTGGACATGTGTTGAGGTGGTATGCCACGCGCATGCTATCGAAATTGACACTCATGAAACCGCTGGTTGTCGCCGGGGCTGTGGCTGCGGCTATCGCTGCCGCGCCCGCGGCCGTTGCTGACGTTTCCGTAGCCGGACCAGCGCCGACCCACATCACCTTCAAGCAGGATCCGGGCGGTGGCGGCTGCGACGCCAACGGGAACTGCGGCTCGGGAGGCCAGTTCGAGGGTCCCGGCGGCGGACCCGGTGGTCAGGGCTGCGTCCCGGGTGTGGGCTGCGGCTCCGGCGGCCAGTTCGCCGGCCCCGGCGGAGTGCCCGGCGGCACCGGCTGCCTGCCCGGCGTCGGCTGCGGCTCCGGCCACGGATAATCGCTCAAACCCGGTCAGCCTCCCGAGAGCCTGGTGATCCAGGCCCGGGAGGCTGACGGGTCTATCACGTCGTCCAGCTCGAACGTGGTGGCCGCCCGCAACGCTTTGCCGTGCTCGTAGGCGGCGGCCACGAGGCGATCGAAGAGACTCTGCCGTTCGGCGGGATCGTCGACCGCGGCCAGCTCCTTGCTGTAGCCAAGGCGCACAGCGCCTTCCAATCCCATGCCGCCGATCTCGCCGGTCGGCCAGGCGATGGTGAACTGGGGCGCGCGGAAGGAGCCGCCGGCCATCGCCATCGCGCCGAGCCCGTATGCCTTGCGCAAGATGATCATGCCCAGCGGCACCGTCAGCCGCGCGCCGAGTACGAACATGCGGCCGAAGCGGCGCACCGCCGCCTGGGTCTCCGCGTCAGGACCCACCATGAAGCCGGGGGTATCGCACAGCGAAATCACCGGCAGCCCAAACGATTCGCACAGGGCCAGGAAGTCGCCCGCCTTGTCGGCCGCCTCGGCATCGATCGCGCCGCCTAGGTGGTGGGTGCTGTTGGCGATCAGCCCGTACGGCACCCCTTCGACGCGCACCAGCGCGGTGACGATGCCCACGCCGTAGTCTGCCCGCAGCTGAAGGACCGATCCGACGTCGACGATCGACTCGATCGCCCGGTGCACGTCGTAGGCGCGTAACCGGTTCTGCGGCACCACATGCCGGGCCAGCCGGGGGTCGGGCGCTTCCCACTCACCCAGGCTGCCCTGAAAGTAGGACAGGTACTGCTTGGCCAGCGCCACGGCGTGCGCCTCGTCCCGGGCGACCAGGCCGACCACGCCGTTGCGGCGCTGCACACCGATCGGCCCGATCGCCTCCGGCGGGTACACGCCCAGCCCGCCGCCCTCGATCATCGCCGGCCCGCCCATCCCGATGTTGGCGTCCGGCGTGGCGATGATCACGTCGCAGACCCCGGCCAGGGCGGCGTTGCCGGCAAAGCATCGGCCGGACACGATCGACACCAGCGGCACCTCGCCGCGCAGCCCGGCCAGCATCCGGAAGGTCGGCACGTCCAGCCCGGCAGCGCCGCCGACGTCGGTGTCGCCCGGTCGCCCCCCGCCGCCCTCGGCGAACAGCACCACGGGCAGCCGCTTGCGCGCGGCCAGGTCGAAGGCGCGATCGGTTTTGGCGTGGTTACGCATGCCCTGCGTGCCGGCCAGCACGGTGTAGTCGTAGGACACCACGACGGCCTCGGCGGCGGCCCGCCCGAACCGCTCCGCGCCGATGGTCGCCAGGCCGGCCACCAGGCCGTCGGCCGGGGTGTTGGCGATCAGGTCCTCTTCGGAACGGCGGCTGCGCTGCGCCGCGATGGCCAACGCGCCGTATTCGACGAAGCTGCCGGGATCGACCAGATCGGCGATGTTCTCCCGCGCGGTGCGGCGGCCCTGCTGGTGCCGCTTGGCGACGGCCGCCGCACGGCCCTCGTCCAGGGTGAGCGCGTGGCGCCGCGTCACCTCGTCGAGGTCGGCGCGCGGCCGGTCGAGATCGGTTGCGGCCCTTGCGGATTCTCCGCGGTCCCCCGCGTCCGTGCGGGTGAAGATCAGCAGCGGGTCGCCGGTGCCGACGACCTGCCCGGGCGTCACCAGAGTCCGGACGGTCCGCAGCGCGTCCGGCGCGACGAGCACGTGCTGCATCTTCATCGCCTCCAGGACGACCAGTTGGCTTCCGGCGGCGTACTGCGCCCCCTCGGGCGCCACCTCGACCACGGTGCCGGCCAGCTGCGCGCGCAGCGCGTCCTCGTCGGGATAGAGCTCGACCTCCGCCGGCGGCGGTTCTTGCTCGTGTGATTGCGCGGCGCGGGCCAGCTCGCGAAGTTTCTGGTCGACGAAATCGGTGCTCACCCAACCGGATTCGACGCGGTCCGCGCGCAGCAGCTCGCGGAGGAATCCGATGTTTGTGTGGATGCCCTCGATGCCGAACTCGGACAGGGCGGTGCCGGCTTTGCGTAGCGCCGCCGGCCACGACGTCCCCCGCACATGGACGATGACCTTGGCCAGCAGCGAGTCGTACTGGGGGCTCACGACCAGCCCGGGCCGGCCATAGGTGTCGACCCGCACGCCCGGCCCGCTGGGCGGGGTGAACGCCGTGAGCGTGCCCGCCGACGCCAGCACGGAGAAGTCGGGCCCGAACGTCTCCGCGTTGACCCTGAGCTGAATCGCGATGCCGCGCTGGGCGGCCGGCTCGCCGATGACTTCGAGCCCGTCGGACGCGATGCCGGCCGGCAACCCCAGCCCGTAGAAGGACGCGCCGCCGGCGATCGCCAGCTGGACGGCCACCAGGTCGAGTCCGGTGGTTTCCTCGGTGACGGTGTGCTCCACCTGGATTCGCGGGTTGACTTCGAGGAAGACGAAATCCTCGCCGGTGACCAGGAATTCGACCGTGGCCAGCCCCCGCAGGCCCACGCGCGCGCACAGCCGCACCGCCGCCTGATGCAGCGCCCGGCGCAGCTCATCCGAAAGCCCTTGGGCGGGGGCTATTTCGACCAGCTTCTGGTAGCGGCGCTGGATGCTGCAGTCGCGATCCCCGACCGCCAGCGCGTGCGTCTGGTGGCCGGCCGGCGCGGCGACGACCTGCACCTCGATGTGGCGGGCGTCGTCGAGCAGCGCCTCGGCGTACAGCGCCGGTTCGCCGAAACCCAGCTGCGCCTCGGCCGCACAGCGCTGGTAGGCGTCGTCGATCTGATTGGCGCGGTGCACCTTGCGCATTCCCCGTCCGCCGCCGCCGGCGAGGGCCTTGAGCATGATGCCGCCCTGCTGCGCCGCGAAGAACGCCTTGACGTCCCCGACGCTGCTCGCCCCGTCGGTCGCGGGCAGCACCGGCACCCCGGCGGCCAGCGCGGCGCCGCGGGCCGCGGTCTTGTGGCCGAGCAACCCGAGCACCCCGGGGTCGGGGCCGACGAACGTGAGGCCGCCGGCCGCGCACGCGTCGGCGAATTCGGCGTTCTCGCTGAGGAATCCGTATCCGGGGTGGATGAGGTCCGCGCCGGAGCTCTTCGCCCCCGCCAACACGGCGGACTGGTCCAGGTAGGCCCGCGGGCCGCTGCCGGGCAACCCGATCGCCTCGTCGGCCGCGTGCACGTGCGGGCTCTGCGCGTCGTCGCCGGCGTAGACGGCGATCGTCCGCATGCCCAGTTCGGTTGCGGTGCGGATGATTCGCAGTGCGATCTCGCCGCGGTTGGCGACCAACAGGCTCGCGCTCATCGCAGCGGCTCCCCCCACCGCACCTGTTCGCGGAGCCTGGCCTTGAGCAGCTTGCCGCCGGCGTTGCGCGGCAGCGCGGTATCGACCACCGTGACGTATTGCGGCACTTTGAAATCGGCGAGCCGGCCGCGGCAGTGCTCCAGCACGGCCGGCACGTCGATGTCGTCGTCACCGCCGAACAGCACGGCCCCCACCTTCTCCCCCATGACGTCGTCGGCGACCCCGAGCACGCAGGCGTCCGCGACGTGGGGCGCCCCCAGCAGCACGGCCTCGACCTCGACGCTGGAGACGTTCTCGCCCCCGCGGTTGATGATGTCCTTGAGCCGGTCGATGAGGTGCACCCTGCCCGCGTCGTCGACGCGCACCACGTCGCCGGTGTGCAGCCAGCCGTCGGTGAAGGTGGCTGCGTTCGCCTCCGGCCGATTCCAGTAGCCGCCGGTCACATTGGCTCCGCGGATGACCAACTCCCCCACACCCGGCTCGTCCTCGTCGAACGGGATCACGCCGAGATCCACCGAGGGCACGGCATATCCCACCGAATCGGCGTGCTCGACGGCGTCGTGATGGGGCAGCACCGTCGCCAGCGACGCGGTCTCGGTCATGCCGTACCCATTGAACACCGTGGCTTGCGGAAAGGCATTTTGAACCGCGCGCACCAACGACGGGGCGATCGGCGCGCCGCCGTAGCCCACCCAGCGCACACCGGAAACGTCTGTGCCGGCAAAGGCCTTGTGCCGCAACAACAGCGCGTAGACCGCCGGGACGGTCACCATCAGCGAGATGCGCTCGGTGGTCAGCACGGTGATCAACTCGTCAAGGTTGAGGGTAGGCATGATCACCGAGGTGCCCCCGAGCCGCATCGCGACCAAAAGCTGGGTATTGCAGCCGGTCACATGGAACAGCGGCACCGAGATGAGGGTGCGCAAGCGCTCACCGACGTCCCGTGCGAACCCCGAACACCGCAGCGAATTCTCGGTGTTGGTCAGGAACGCCTCGTGCGTGGTCGGCACCCCTTTGGGGTGGCCGGTGGTGCCCGACGTGTAGAACAGGGCGGCCACGTCGGCGCGGCCGAGGTGCTCGCTGACGTACGGCGGCCCGTCGGGCAGCGGGGAATCCGGCGCCAGATCGAGCCCCGCACCCGAGTCGGACAGGACGAAGTCGACCTCCGGTTGAGCGGAGCGCGTATTGACCGCCACCGCAATGCCGCCGGCCATCACGACGCCCCAGAACGCGAGCACCCAGTCGATCCCCGCGGGGTACCGCACCGCGACCCGGTCGCCCGGCTTGATGCCTTCCGCGCGCAGCCCACCGGCCACCCGCGCGGAGCGGTCCCAGAGCTGTCGGTACGTCAGCCGGCCGCCGCCCAGCTCGACCACCGCCTCGCTGCCCGGACGTGTGTCGACGTGTTCGGCGAGCATGTCCAGCAGGGTGGCGGGCAGCTCGTCGTAGCGCGGGACGCCGTCGCGGCCGCGGGACACGCCGACCGTCGGGAACGGGTTGTGGTCGCGCGCGATTTCGATCACTGGAGGCATACCCGGTCCTTAACTATCCGGTGTCCTATCGTGATAGCGGTGACGAACGATTCCGCCATCATGCCCGAGGCGTTTTTCACTGTAGACGGCGACTCCTATGTTCCGGGCGCGATGACGCAAGGGCCATGGGGCGCGGCCATGGGCGGCCAGATCGTGGGCGGCCTGTTGGGTTGGGGCATAGAGCAATCCGGCGTCGATCCGGACCTGCAGCCCGCCCGGTTCACGGTCGACCTGTTGCGCCCGGCGCTGATGTCGCCGGTGCAGATCCGGACATCGGTCCTGCGGGAGGGTCGGCGCATCAAGCTGGTCGACGGCGAGCTGGTGCAGAACGGCACGGTCGTGGCGCGGGCCAGCGCGCTGTTTTTGCGTCGCGGCGATCATCCGGACGGCCGGGTGTGGTCCTTCCCGGTCGAGATGCCGCCGCTGCCGACATCCTCCGACGGCTTCTCGTCGGGAATGCCGTTCCTCATCTGGGGGTATGGGGCCACCCGCGACGGCAGCCCGGGCATCGCCGCCGGCGAGTGGGAGCAGTCCGACTCGCAGAAGTTCGCGTGGGCCAGGATCTTTCGGCCGATGGTGCAGGGCCACCCGCTGACCCCGTTCACCCGCCTGGCGTTCGTCGGTGACATCACGAGTTCGCTCACCCATTGGGGCACCGGCGGATTGCGCTATATCAACGCCGACTACACCGTCACCGCGAGCAGGTTGCCCGACGGCGAATTCCTCGGGCTCGCCGCCCAGAGCCATTACGGCACGGCCGGGGTCGCCACCGGGGCGGCCACCCTGTTCGACCGGCACGGCCCGCTCGGCACCAGCTCGGCGCTGGCCCTGGCCCAACCGGCCGACGCGTTCAAGCCGACCTACGCGTAATCCATCAACTGGGCGGCGACCGTCGCTCCGAGTTCCCAGCACGCCTGCAGCTGCTCCTTGCCGGGCTTGCCCGAAACCACCACCGTCTCAGCGGCTTTGGACCAACCCAGCCCGGTCGTGATGGTGTCGACCGCGCGCTCGGCGCCTTCGGTGCCCTCGTTGCCGTGCAGGTACAGCCCGAACGGTCGCCCGCGGGTGGAGTCGAGCAGCTGGTAGTAGGAGCAGTCGAACGCGTGCTTGAGGGCGCCCGAGATGTAGCCGAGATTGGCCGGGGTGCCCAGCAGGTAGCCGTCGGCGGCCAGCATCTCGGCCGGCGACACCGTCAGCGCCGGGCGGCGCAGCACCTCCACGCCCTCGATCTCGGGGTCGGTCGCGCCGGAGACGACCGCCTCGAACATCTCGTGCGTGTGCGGCGACGGCGTGTGGTGCACGATCAGCAGCGTCTTACTCATGGTCGCCCTGCAGGTTCAGGGCCGTCTTCATGGCTTCGCGGGCGCGGCGTCGATCCCCGGCGTAGTCGTAGGCGCGGGCCAGCCGGTACCAGCGCCGCCAGTCGTCGGGATGGTCTTCCACTTCGGTGCGCACCGTGGCGAACAGCGCGTCGGCCGCGTCGCGCTGGATGCGGCCCGACGGCCGGCGCGGCAGGTCGCTGGTGTCCAGTTCCATTCCGTCGGCGGCGATCAGGCGCGCGAGCCGGTGATGCGCGAACCCCGCGCGCAGGGTCGCGACCATCGCCCACAGGCCGATGACGGGCATGACCAACACCGCCAGCCCGAGGCCGACGGCGGCGGCCCGCCCGGAGGCGATCATGGCGACGGCCACCCGCCCCAGCAGCGCGAAGTACACCAACAGCGCGACGCACATGAAGGCGACGAGCAGTTGGGTGCGCAGCGCTTTGGTCATTGCAGGTTGAGCAGGGGCTCCAGGCCCACCGTCAGTCCGGGGTGTTCGGTGATGCGCCGCACCGCCAGCAGCACGCCCGGCACGAACGATGTCCGGTCGAGGCTGTCGTGGCGGATGCTCAGCGTCTCCCCCTCCGTGCCGAACAGGATCTCCTGGTGCGCGACCAGCCCGGCCAGGCGCACCGAGTGCACCGGGATCCCGTCCACGTCGGCGCCCCGCGCGCCCGGCAGGCTGGTGCTCGTGGCGTCGGGGTTGGGCGGCAAGCCTTTTCGTGACTCGGCGATCAGTTTGGCGGTGCGCGTGGCGGTGCCCGACGGTGCGTCGGCCTTGTGCGGGTGATGCAGCTCGATCACCTCGGCCGAGTCGAAGAAGGGCGCCGCCTGCCTGGCGAAGTGCATCGACAGCACCGCCCCGATGGCGAAGTTCGGCGCGATCAGCACCGAGGTTTTCGGGTTCTCGGCGAGCCAGGCCCGCACCTGCTGGAGACGCTCGGCGGTGAAGCCGGTGGTGCCGACGACGGCGTGAATCCCGTTGCCGATGAGGAACTCCAGGTTGCCCATCACCACGTCGGGGTGGGTGAAGTCGATGACGGCCTCGGTGCCGCCGTCGGTCAGCAGGCTCAGCGGGTCACCGGCATCCACCTCGGCGGACAGCGTCAGATCCTCGGCGGCCTGCACGGCGGCCACCATCGTCGATCCGACTTTTCCCTTGGCTCCCAGCACTCCCACTCGCATGGTCTTCACCCTAGACCGGGCCACGTTGTCCACAGTTCGCCGTCTATCCACAGATGCCGCATGGTGCGTTTCGCCGGGCCGGTGGCCGCCGATAAAATTCGAACATGCATTCGATCGAAGTGCCGCCTGAGGTGTCCGCCGCCCTGGACGCGCTCGACGCCGCCGCCGCGGCGATCCGCGGGCTGAACTTCGACCGGTTGGACCCCGCCGTGCGGCTGCGCGCGCTCGAGCGGATGGAGGCCTCGCGCCGGCGCCAGATCGCGGTGAGCCACGACGTGATCGCCGGCCTGGCGAGGGAGGATCCCGCCGCCCTCGGCGGCCCGGTGCACAAGGTGATCGCCGACTGGCTGCGGATCGGCTGCGGCGAGGCGAGCCGGCGGCTGCACGACGCAACCCGGCTGTCGCCGCGGCTGACCCTCACCGGCCAGGAGTTGCCGCCCGAGCTCCCCGCGACCGCGGTGGCGTGGCGCGACGGCCTGCTCGACGGCCAGCACCTGCGGGTGATTCAGTCGTTTGTCCGCGACCTTCCGGCGTCCACACCCGTGGCCAAGGTCGAAACCGCCGAGCGATTCCTGGCGAATGAGGCCGCGAAGGTACGGCCCGATCAGCTGCAGAAGCTTGCGCACCGCTACGCGCTGTCGATCAATCCCGACGGCAAATTCTCCGACGCCGACCGCGCGCGTCAGCGCGGCTTCACCTGGTGCGGTCAGAGCCCCGACGGGATGAGCGTCGGAAAACTGGTCGCATCCCCGGAGCTGCGCGCCAATCTCGATGCGTGGATGTCCCACTTCGCGGCGCCCGGAATGTGCAACCCGGACGATGAAACACCTTGCGTTGCAGGCGAACCCGATGACGAGCGCGTGCGGCGAGACCTGCGCAGCCATGCCCAGCGCCAGCACGACGCGCTCAACGCCCTGGTGCGCGGTCAGCTGGGCGATCCGAAACTCGGCCAGCACAACGGCTTGCCGGTGGCCGTGATCGTGGCGACCACGCTGCGGGAGTTGACGTCGGGCACCGGGCGGGCCGTGACCGGTGGCGGGACGCTGCTGCCGATGCGCGACGTGATCCGGATGGGCCGCCACGCGTACCACTATCTTGCCGTGTTCGACGAACACTCAAGCCGCCCATTGTATCTCGGCCGGTCGCGGCGCATCGCCTCACCGGACCAGCGCGTCGTCCTGTACGCGCAGGACCGCGGCTGCACCCACCCCGGCTGCGACGCGCCCGGCTATTGGTGCGAGGCGCATCACCTCAAAGAGTGGGCGGCCGGGGGCGCGACCGACGCCGATAACCTCACCTTCGCGTGCGGGCCGCACCACCGGCTGGTCGAAAAGGGCTGGCGGACACGGAAGAATGCCCGCGGGGACACCGAGTGGATCCCGCCGCCGCGGCTGGACCGCGGGGTCCGCACCAACGACTATCACCACCCCGAGCGCGGCATCGGCGACCGCGCCGGGCCGTGACCCGGCCTACTTCTTGAACCGCCCGGCGAAGCCGCGCAGCGGCAGGTCGGCGCTGGTGATGAGCCCCGGCGGCGCCGCGATCACCGACTTGATCGCGGCGAGGGCGGGCATGCCGGTCACGGTCATGCCGATCGAGGCGAAGCTGTCCGGGTTGGACAGGTCCACGCCGGGCTTGGGAAAGATCATGTGCTTGTTGTAAATGCACGGATCACCCTTGATCTGGGTGATGTAGCAGCCCTTGATGTTCCAGCTGGGGTCGGTGTGCGGGGTCATCTGCCATTCCAGGTGCGTCTCGACCCGCGGCACGCCGTCGACCATGCCCTGGTAGCGGATGTAGTTGCCGCCCAGCGAACCCTTGGGCAGCGTGTACCAGCCCAGGTCGACGTCCTTGGTGCAGGCGCCCAGCTCGTAGCTGAACGTGACCTCGTCGAGTGTCAGGTCGAAGCAGTCGGCCATCATGTACACGCTGTCGGCGAAGACGCGGGTGTATTTCTCGAGCTTCGACGGGATGTCGGGGTCGTCGACGGGCTGGCCGTAGCCCACCTCGATCCAGGTGTCCTTGGAGTGGTGGCACGACACGTCGACGGACTCGATGGTGGTGATGTTCTCGATGTCGGCGACGTCGGCCGAACACACCACGCCCAGAATCTGATTGAGCCCCGGGTTCATTCCGGTGCCGTAGAACGTGGCACCGCCCTCCTCACAGGCCTCGGCCAGCAGCTTGCTCACCGGTTTGCCCGACGGGTGCGGGTGATTGGTGTCCCGGTGCCAGCCGGTGATCCAGTCCGCGGTGGTGACGATATCGATGCCCGCCTCGAGCACGTGTAAGTAGAGGTCCTCGTCGGGGAACACGCCGTGGAAGGTCAGCACGTCCGGCTTGGCGGCGATGATCTCCTCGATGGTGCCGGTGAACTTCACCCCGTTGGCCCCCATGCCGGCGAACTCCCCGGTGTCCGTGCCGACCTTCTCCGGCGAATAGGCATGCACGCCAATGAGTTCGAGATCGGGCTGGGTCGCGATCCGCCTGATCATCTCCGAGCCGACGTTGCCGCTTCCGACCTGAAAGACGCGGATCGGTGCTGTGCTCATTGCGCTAAGCCTTCCTGCGATACGAACGCCTCGGGATAGAACTGCTTGGCCCACTGGCGAATTGCCGTGAATCCCTCGTACTCGTCGGGGGCCAGTGCGGGTGGATCCGAATACCGTTGGTGCTGCCAGATTTCGATGTCCTGGGTGAACTGGCGGATCACTTCCTGGCCGAATTCGGCCGCCTTGCGTTCGGCGCGTTCCGAATCGCCGCCCGGCGCGCGGCCGATGTAGACCATGAACCGGACGTCGGAGGTGCGCTCGTCCACCGGGGTGATCGCGGAGATGGTGCGGTTGTCGATCATCCCCCAGCTCTTGGTCACCGCGATGCCCAGGCCGCCGTTGATGGCCTGCACGCCGCTGTTGACGTCCTCGATCTTCTGGCCGTCGTCGCCCTCGAAGGTGATGGTGAAATCGACGTACGACACCGGCTCGGCGAAGTCGTGACGGGTGAACACCGGCACGATCGGGGTCTTGTGCACGAACTTGAAGTGCGCGAAGTCCACCCCGTTTTCCAGCACGTACTGCGGGTGCATTTCCAGGGTTTCGCGGTACAGCCGCTGCTGCGGGTAGTACTCGTCGGCGCTGCTGCCGTCGTCGAAGGCGGCGAACACATCCGGCGGCTCGAAGTACGGTTCGCGGCGCTCGACGTCGTGCCAGATGTAGACCGACGCGTTGCGTTCGACCACGGGGTAGGTGCGCATGCGCCGGCCGCGGTTGGGGCGGTCCTGGTACGGGATGCAGACGTTGCGCCCGTCGGCGCTCCACTGCCAGCCGTGGAACGGGCACTGCAGCACCTCGCCGACGACGGTGCCGCCGTACCCCAGGTGCGCCCCGAGGTGCTCGCAGTAGGCGTTCATCACGGTGAGCTGACCCGATTCCGCGCGCCAGGCGACCATCTCGGAGTCGAAGTACTTCATCTTGTGCACGTCGCCGACGCCGATCTCGTCGGACCAGGCGACCTGGAACCAACCGGTCGGCTTCATCGGCAACGGCGGCTTAGCCATCGAACCCTGCCATATGAGCTGCCCTCCCTCGGGTACGAATATAAGCCGCGGCCCGAGAAAATCAAAGTACCCTCTATGAAAACATCGCCGCCCTCCCCGCCGAGTGGATAGGATCGCCCAATGACCCGTCAGACCAGCGGAGCCGGGATCGCGGGCCGGCGCCCGAACCGGCGGGGCCATGCGACTCGCGAAAGCATGCTCGAGGCCGCGCTGCGCTCGCTGGCCTCCGGCGAGCCGGGCTCGGTGTCGGCCAACCGCATCGCCAAGGACATCGGCGCCACCTGGGGCGCGGTGCAGTACCAGTTCGGCGACACCGACGGGTTCTGGGCCGCGGTGCTGCACCGCACCGCCGAGCGCCGCGCCGCGACGTTCTCGACGCTGTCGGCCCCGATATCGCCGGACGCCCCGCTGCGCGAACGCGTCGGCGCCATCATCGACACCCTCTACACCGGCCTGGCATCGGCCGATTCGCGCGCGATCGAGAACCTGCGCGCGGCGTTGCCCCGCGATCCCGACGAGCTCGAACGCCTCTATCCGCGCACGGCCGCCGAGCTGTTCTCCTGGGGCAAGAGCTGGCTGGAGACCTGCCAGCAGGCCTTCGCCGGTCTGGCCGTCGACCCCGACCGGGTCCGCGAGGTGGCCGCCCTGATCCCCGGCGCGATGCGTGGCCTGGTGTCCGAGCGCCAGCTGGGCTCCTACGCCGACCTGGACATGGCGCGCCGGGGCCTGACCAACGCGCTGGCCGCCTACCTGGAGCCGTCCCGGCCGTAACCGGCTCAGGCGTCGATGACGACGCGCCCGCCGTCGGCCCGCGACACGCACACCAGCATGCCGTCGTCGCCGGGCGAGGCACGCCCGCGGTGATCCACTTGTCCGGCAAGCACTTTGACCCGGCACGTGCCGCAGAACCCCTGCCGGCACGAGTAGGGCGTCGTCGGGTCGCGGTCCAGCATGACGTCCAGCGCCGTGCGGTTGGCGGGCACCGCGAGCACCCGCCGGGAGCGCGCGAGCTCGAGTTCGAACGGAACCCCGTCGACAACCGGCGCCGGGCTGAACCGCTCGTAATGCAGTGGCGCGCCGGCATATTGATCGCGGGCGGTCCGCACGGCCTCGAGCATGGCGCTCGGCCCGCACACGTAGACGGCGGTCGCCGGGCCGGCCCCGGCCAGCAGTTCCGCCACGCTCGGGAAGCGGCCGTGTTCGTCGTCGGCCCACACCGTCACCCGGTCCGGGTCCACCGATATCACCTCGTCGAGCAGCGGCATGTATTCGCGGCTGCGCCCGGTATAGATTGCGCGCCAATCGATCCCGCGCTGCGCGGCCGCGCGGATCATCGGCAGGATGGGGGTCACGCCGATGCCGCCGATGACGAACAAGACGTCGCGTTCGGCGGTGCCGAGATAGAACGCGTTGCGCGGGCCTTCGAATTCGCACGTGTCGCCCGCGCCGAAAGCCTCGTGCATCTCGATGGATCCGCCGCCGCCGCCGGCGATGCGGCGCACCGCGATGCGGTAGTCGGTGCGCCGCCCGGGCGGACCGCACAGCGAGTACTGCCGGCGCCGGCCGGAGGGCAACAGGACGTCGATGTGCCCGCCGGGCGTCCAGGAGGGAAGCAGCCCACCGTCGGGGTCGGCCAACGTCAGCGCGACGACATCGGGCGCGACGAGCTCGCGTTGGGTCACGACCGCGGTCAGCGTGCGCTGCACCGGCTTCACCCGCGAAGGCTCCCACCGCGACACCGAGGCGAACCCCTCGAACACCGCCCGCACACCCCACAGCAACGACCCGAAGCGGTCGTGGGCGCGCCGGCCGTACAGGTCGGCGGGCCTGCTGGCCCAAATGCTTTCCGGCACCGCTCCCCCTACGTCTGCCGAATGTCCAACCGCGCGAACAGCCGAACCGCCCCCGGGCTGATGCGTCGCATCGCGTAGCCGATCCTGGATTCGGCGGCGATCGGCAGCACCGCCGGTCCGGTCTTGACGGCCTTCACGATCGCCTTGGCGGTCGCCTCGGGGGTGAAGTTGCGCCGCCGGTAGGCGGCGTCGGCCTTGCCCCGCGCCCGCTCCTGCTGCTCGGCGCTCATCCCGGCGTAGATGGTGCTCTTGGCGATGTTGGTGTTGACGAAGCCCGGGCACACCGCGGTGACGCGGATGCCCTCGTCGGCGAAGTCGGCGCGCAGCGATTCGCTGAGCGCCAGCACCGCCGCCTTGGTGGTGCTGTAGGCGACCATCGACTTCGACGGCAGGAAGGCCGCGGCCGAGGCCACGTTGATGATCGTTCCGCCCTCGCCGCGCTCGACCATCTGCGCACCGAACGCCCGGCTGCCGGAGATGACGCCGCCGACGTTGACCCCCATGATGTTTTCCCAATTCGCCGAGCTGGTCTCCAGGAAGCGGCCCGCCATCCCGATGCCGGCGTTGTTCACCAGGATGTCGACCACCCCGTGCTCGTTACGCACCTGTGTGGCAAGGTCATTCATCGCGGCCTCGTCGCTGACGTCGACCTGGTAGACCGCGGGCTCGGCGCACGCGGCGCGGACCGCGTCGGCGGTCTCGTCGGCGGCGGCCCGATCGCGGTCGGCCAGCACGATCTTGCGGGCGCCGCGCCGGGCCAGCTCCACCGCGGTGGCCCTGCCGATCCCGGCACCCGCGCCGGTGACCAGGGCGAGCTTGCCGCGCACCTCGCCCCGTTCGCCGCGCGACTCGACCGCCGGGGGCGCACCGGCGACGGTCCGGTCGACCCACTCGGCGGTCAGCCGGGCGACGACGTCGGGGCGCGAGGTCACCACCCAGTGCCCGCCCTCGATCGCGATCACCCTGGCGCCCTGAGGAATTGCGCCGGTGAAGCGCTGCAGCGCGGGGGTGACGAAGACGTCCCGCCGCGGAACCAACGTCTGGACCGCGACGGAGGTCTCGGGGAGTTGCGGGCCTGGCGCCAGCATGGGCGCGGGCATGTTCTGCCGGTACAGGTTGAGCCCGTTGACATAGTCGGTGACCGACCGCCTGGTGTCGTGGCGCTGGCTGCGGGTGCTGGAGCGGCCGATGCGCTCAAGGGCCTCAATGACTTTCACGCCGATGTGCGAGCGAAACGACAGCTCGGGTACCCCCGGGCACAAGAAGAAGCCGATGTAGCCCGAGGAGATCAGCTGCCTGGCGACCTGGGCCACGGCCCGTGGCGTGCGTGCGGACCGCAGAAACGCCCCCGCGTATTGCAGGTGCGGGCCCGAGATCGATGTGAACGAGGCGACCTTGGGCATCACCGAGTCGTCGGTGACCGCCGCCCAGGCCTGGATCGAGCCCCAGTCGTGGCCCAGTAGGTGGACCCGCTCGACGCCCAGGCTGTCGATGACCGCCTCGATGTCGGAGACGAGCTGCGCGAACCGGTACCCGGAAGACTCTGCGGGAGACGATGATTCACCGGCCCCGCGCACGTCGTAGGCGACGAAATTGTAGGGTCGGCCGGCCAGCTCGCCGGCGACGCCGTCCCACACGTGGTGGTTGTCCGGAAAGCCGTGGATCGCCAGGATGGTCGGGCGCGCCGGGTCGATGTCGGTGTAGCGGTGCACGGCCAGCGTGACGCCGTCGCTGGCGGTGATGCTCGACGTGGTGCTCATCGGTCAGTGCGAGGCCCGCGCGGCCGGTGAGACGGCCAGGTAGTCCACGGCCAGTCCCAGCCCGCCGAGCTGCGAGGGGTGGAAGCCCGGGCGGTAGTAGTTCCCGATCGCACGCACGAATCGCAGTGGCCCGGGCACCAATCCGCGGCGCGCGGCGGCGAAGTAGTCCCGCCAGCGCGGCTTGGTGCCCGGCGGAAGGTGGGGATCCAGCGAGTACAGGAACCGCACGCCGCGAATCCACAACAGCAGCATGGCGGGCGACACCACCAGCTGGGCGCGGACCTGCCGCCAGTAGCCGGCCCGCAGATGCTTCATGGTGTCGAAGGCCACCGCCTTGTGTTCGACTTCCTCGGCGCCGTGCCAGCGCAGCATGTCCAGCATCACCGGATCGGTGCCGATCGCGTCGTGGGCCGGCGAATTCAGGATCCACTCGCCCAGGATGGCGGTGTAGTGCTCGATGGCGGAGACCACGGACACCTGCTCGAGCAGCCAGCTGTGCCGGCGGCGCTCGCTCCAGTGGGGCCGCGGTCCGAGCAGCTTGTCGAACAGCCACTTGATCTGGCCGGTATACGGGGTCAGGTCGATGCCCCGCGCGGCGAAGTGGGCGAGCACGCCGGCGTGCGCCTGGGAGTGCACCGCCTCCTGCCCGATGAATCCCTGGACGTCGAGCCGCAGTTGATCGTCTTTGATCAGCGGCAGGGTCTTCTTGAACACGTCGACGAAGAACTCCTCGCCCGCGGGCAGCAGCAGGTGCAGGACGTTGAGGACGTGGGTGGAGAACGGCTCGCCGGGCACGTAATGGAACGGCAGTGCCGCCCAATCGAAGTGCACGTCGCGCGCCTCGAGGACGAGCCGTTCGTGGTCGAGCGACGCGTCGTGCGGACCCGCCGCCTGGTCGTCAACGGTCAGCATTATTGCCCCCTACCTCGGCGTTTCCGACGCCGCGCGCTGCCAGTATAGTTGCGCAACCAAGTATGCGGAACCGTCGGTACCGGGTTTTGTCCGGCCGGTGTCTAGGGCGCGACCGGGCGCAGGTCGTAGGATCCCGGATCGGTGTTGGCCAGCATGGCGCGGTGCGCGGCCGGGGTGAACGGCCACACCTCGGGCACGCCGTCCTTGTTGAGATACCAGCTGTCACAGCCGGTGGTCCACACGGTGTTCGGCATCGCGGCCCGCAGCCGGGCGTTGAAGCTGTCGGTCGCCGAGCGTGTCGGTTCGACGGTGTCGAATTCCCCTCGGCGCCAACGCTGGATCCACCCCAGGATGTGATCGGCCTGCGATTCGGCGACGGTCGTGAGCGCCAGGTTGCCGACCGGGCTGTGCGGCCCCAGCATCATGAAGAAGTTGGGGAAGCCCGGCATCGCGACGGTCTGATAGGCCCGCGGCCCGTCGCGCCACACGTCGTCGGCGGCGATGCCGTCGCGGCCGATCAGCCGCATCGGCCTGAAGAACGCGTGGGTGTCGAAGCCGGTGGCGAGCACGATGATGTCGACGTCGTGCAGGACGCCGTCGTCGGTCACGATGCCGCGCCGCTCCACGTGGTCGATGCCGGCGGTGACCAGGTCGACGTCGTCGCGCTGCATCGCGCGGTAGAAGCCGCCCGACATCACCAGCCGTTTGCACATCGGCGTGTAGTCGGGGGTCAGCGCCCGGCGCAGTTCGGGGTCGCGGACCTCGCGGAGGCTGGCGCGGCACAGCGCCCCCATGATCTTTCGGCGCACGCCGGGCTTGGTCAGCCCCACCGCGAAGAGGTCGAACACCGTGCTGTAGCCGCGGTACGCCATCCGGTCCAGCCACGGAAACCTGTCGCGGGTGATGCCGGCCAACCGGGTGTAGCGGGGGTTGGGCAGCTTGAGCACCCACTGCGCCGTGCGCTGGAACAGCACGACCCTGCCCGCCACGCCGGCCAGGCCGCAGACGAGTTGCACGCCCGTGGACCCGTTGCCGACGATCGCGATCCGCCGGCCGGCCAGCTCGACGGAATGGTCCCAGCGCGCCGAGTGAAAGACGTGGCCGCCGAAGTCGTCCAGGCCGGCGATCGACGGCATCCGGGGATGGTGCAACACGCCGGTGGCCGTGATCAAAAAGTCCGCCGCGCACTGTTCTCCGGCGGCGGTGCGCAGGGACCAGCACCCGTTCTCGAAACGGGCGTCGGTGATTTCGGTGCCGAACCGGATGCGGTCCCGCAGGCCGAACCGGTCCGCGATTTTCCGGAAGTAGTCCTGGATTTCACCGCCCGGCGAGAACATGTGCGACCAGTGCGGGTTGGTGGCGAACGTGTACTGGTAGACCCGGGACGGTATGTCGCAGGTCAGGCCCGGGTAGGTGTTGTCGCGCCAGGTGCCGCCCACCTCGTCAGCCTTCTCGAAGATTGTCACATCGGTAATGCCGTTGCGCAGCAACGCAATTGCGACGCACAGCCCGGACATGCCCGCTCCGACGACCGCTACGGCGGGATCGCGTCGCGTCATCGGAACTCCCGCGGCTCTTCGGCTACTCGGTTTCGGCGCGCTGCTTGAGGCGCTGCAGGGTAAGCCGGATGTGCTCGGTGTTGGCGGCCACCCGATCGCTGACGCCGGTGGCCTTGCCGGCGACCTTGCGGAACCACCCGGGCCGGCGGTCCCAGGTGCTCTCGGTGACCTCGCATCCGCCGTCCGCGGCGACGATGTCGTACTGCCAGCGGGCGACGGGAAGAATGGTGTAGCGCACGTCGAAGGCGAAGCGGCGGCCCGGTTCGGCGTCGGTGACGGTGCATCTGGTGCTCCAGCGTCGGCCGCGGTTCTCGTTGTGGCCCGCGAAAACCGCGCCCGGGGCGACCGCGTCACCCTTGCGCCACTGCATCGCCACCGCCTCCTCGGCCAGCGAAGCCAGGGTGGGCAGGTGGGTGATGAGCCGGTACACCACGTCGGGGCGGGCGTCGATCTGCACGGTGGCCGAAACGCACGGGGCGGTCATCCGCCGATCATAGCCAGCGGGCGATGCGATGCATATCGATTGCGGGCCCTGTGAAGTTTCTTCACAATCGAAAGTGACTGCGCGAACGAGGGGCGATCATGCGAGTCGGCGTACCGACCGAGACCAAGACGAACGAGTTTCGCGTGGCCATCACCCCCGCCGGTGTCGCCGAGTTGGTCCGCCGCGGACACGACGTGCTCGTCCAGACCGGCGCCGGCGAGGGATCGTCGATCGCCGACTCCGAGTTCAAGGCGGCGGGCGCGCAACTCGCCGATACGGCCGAACAGGTTTGGGGCGACGCCGACCTGCTGCTCAAGGTCAAAGAACCCGTGCCGGCCGAGTATGAGCTGTTGCGGCGCAACCAGATTCTGTTCACCTATCTGCATCTGGCCGCCTCGCGCGCGTGCACCGAGGCCTTGCTGGCGTCCGGAACGACGTCGATCGCATATGAGACGGTCCAAACCGCCGACGGCACACTGCCATTGCTGGCGCCGATGAGCGAGGTGGCCGGCCGGCTGTCCGCTCAGGTGGGGGCGTATCACCTGATGCGCACCCACGGCGGGCGCGGCGTGCTGATGGGCGGCGTGCCGGGCGTCAAGCCGGCCGACGTCGTGGTGATCGGGGCGGGTACCGCTGGCTACAACGCGGCCCGCGTCGCGAACGGCATGGGGGCGATGGTGTCGGTGCTCGACGTCAACATCAACAAGCTGCGGTTGCTCGACGCCGAGTTCGGCGGGCAGGTCCGCACCCGGTACTCGTCGGCCTACGACTTGGAGGGCACCGTCAAGCGCGCCGACCTGGTCATCGGCGCCGTGCTGCGCCCCGGCGCCAAGGCCCCCAGCCTGGTCTCGAATTCCCTTGTCGCGCAGATGAAGCCGGGCGCGGTGCTGGTCGACATCTCGATCGACCAGGGTGGCTGCTTCGAGGACTCGCGGCCGACCACGCACGACGACCCGACCTTCGCCGTGCACGACACGCTGTTCTACTGCGTGGCCAACATGCCCAGCGCGGTGCCCAAGACGTCGACGGTGGCGCTGACGAACGCGACCATGCCGTATGTGCTCGCGCTCGCCGAGCGCGGCTGGCGGGCGGCGTGCCGATCGGATCATGCTCTGGCCAAAGGCCTTTCGACGCACGACGGCGCGCTGCTGTCCGGGCAGGTGGCCGCCGATCTCGGGCTGCCGTGCACCGACCCCGCCGGCGTGCTGGGCTAATCGGCTAATCGGCTAATCGGCTAATCGGCTAATCGGTGGCCACGAGTCCGGCGATGATGTCGGCCGCGGGGCCGGCGCTGGCGTGCTTGAAGGCCGCCCCGGCCCACAGCGGTATCCCGTTCGGGTCCTCGAGGGCGGCGGCGGCTTCCCGGATGGGCGATGTCATCTGGTTGACCTCGGGGTAGCCCAGCGGCGCCACGTGGTCGAGCATGCGGGTGAAGTCGTTTTCCAGCCCGCGCGCGTAGCGGCCCGAGAAGGCCCGTGTCACAACGGTGGTCGCGAACAGCGGGTTCTTCAGGGCGGTGCGGTGGGCGGGGTTGGTGCCGGCCTCGTCGGCGAGCAGGAGCGCGGTGCCGACCTGTGCGGCCACCGCTCCCCGGCGCAGGGCGGCGCCGATCTCGTCGGCGGTGCCCAGCCCGCCGGCGGCGATGATCGGGATGTCATGGGTGTTGCGGATGCGGTCGATGAGCTGGTGCAGCGACTCGTTGGCGGGTTCCATGTCGGGCGCGAACGTGCCGCGGTGCCCGCCCGCGGCGGGGCCCTGGACCACCAGGCTGTCGGCGCCGGCGGCGACGGCCACCCCGGCCTCGTACGCCGACGTCACCGTGACCATCACCAGCAGGCCCAGCGCGCCGAGGCGCCGGATCACGTCGGGCGGCGGGACGCCGAACGTGAACAACACCAGCTCGGGCCGGACGTCGGCGACCACCTCGAGCTTCTGCTCCCACCCGTCGTCGTCGCCGTAATGCGGGTGACCGACCTCCACCTGGTAGTGATCGGCGATCTCTTCGAGTTCGGCCGCGTAGTAGTCCAGGGCCACCCAGTCGGCCACACTGGGCTGGGGCACAAACAGATTCACGCCCAGCGGGCCGGTGGTGGCCTTGCGCGCGGCGGCGATGTCGTCGGCGAACCGCTCGGCGGTGAGGTACCCGCCGGGGACGAAACCGAGCCCACCGGCGTTGGACACCGCCGCGGCCAACGCGGGAGTCCCGGGGCCGCCGGCCATCGGGGCACCCACGATGGGCACCGCGATGTCCCAAAAGCCCAGTACCATTCGGCTAGTCCGCCGACGGCGAGCGCCGAGGGGGCGCGGGTGAGGAGGCGGACATTCGAGCTAGCCTACCATCGCCCGAAGTTGTTGGGGCAGTGACCGTTTGGCGGCATAGGGGCCGAGAACCGCGGCGCCGTAGCGCTGCCCGAGCAGCCGGCGGGCGACGGCGTTGACCTCATCGACGGTCACCTGGTCGATCTGCCGCAGGGTGTGCTCGATGCTGCGGTGCTTGCCGTAGTTGAGCTCGCTGCGGCCCAGCCGGCTCATCCGCGAGCCCGAGTCCTCCAGGCCGAGCACCAGGCCGCCGCGCAGCGAGCCCTTGGCGATCCGGCACTCCGCCTCGGTGATGCCGTCGCGCGCCACGGCGTCGAGGACCGCACCGGTCACCTCCATGACCTCGGCGAAACGTTCGGGCTGGCAGGCCGCGTACACGGACAGCGCGCCGCTGTCGGCGAAGATGTCGACCGTCGAGTACACCGAGTAGGCCAGCCCGCGCAGCTCCCGGACCTCTTGGAACAGCCGAGAACTCAGGCCCCCGCCCAGGGCGGTGTTGAGCACAGACAGCGCCCACCGGTGCTGCCAGCCGCGGCCGGGCGTGCGCACCCCCAGCGACACGTGGGTCTGCTCGGCGTCCCGGTGGCCCAGCGCCAGCCCGGGCCGGCCGTTGACCCGCCCGGCGCCCTTGCGCGGCGCGATGGGTGCGCGCCCGCGGACCAGGTGCGGGCCGAAGTGCTCGCGCACCAGCGCGACGACCTCGTCGTGGTCGACGTTGCCGGCCACCGCCACCACCATGCGTTCGGGCGTGTAGCGCCGGACGTGAAACGAGTGCAGCTGGCTACGCGTCATCGACGTCACCGACCGCGCGGTGCCGATGACGGGGCGGCCCACCGGGTGGTCACCGAACAGCGCGCCCAAGAACATGTCGCCGAGCGCGTCCTCGGGGTCGTCGTCGCGCATCGCGATCTCCTCGAGGACCACGTCGCGTTCCAGTTCGACGTCCTCGGCGGCGCAGCGGCCGTTGAGCACCACGTCGGCGACCAGGTCGATTGCCAGCGCCAGGTCGCTGTCGAGCACGTGCGCGTAGTAGCAGGTGTGCTCCTTGGCGGTGAACGCGTTCAGCTCTCCCCCGACGGCATCCATCGCCTGGGCGATGTCCACCGCGGTGCGGCTGGGGGTCGACTTGAACAGCAGGTGCTCGAGGAAGTGGGCCGCGCCGGCGACGGTGGCACCCTCGTCGCGCGAGCCGACCCCGACCCACACTCCGACGGAGGCGGAACGCACCGCGGGCAGGTATTCGGTGACCACCCGCAAGCCGCCCGGCAGCGTCGTGCGCCGCAGTGCGGCGTGCGGGTCCGCCGCGGCCGTGTGGTTACCCCGCCGCAGCCCGGGGTCAGCTGCTCGCTTTCCCGAATCAGCTCGCGGCATCGGCAGGGGCGGCCGCCGGGGCATCGGCGGGCGCCGAGTTGTCGTCCTCCACCAGCACCAGCGAAATCTTGCCGCGCTTGTCGATGTCGGCGATTTCGACGCGCAGCTTGTCGCCGACGTTCACCACGTCCTCGACCTTCGCGATGCGCTTGCCCTTGCCGAGCTTGGAGATGTGCACCAGGCCGTCGCGACCGGGCAGCAGCGAGACGAACGCGCCGAAATCCGTTGTCTTGACCACGGTTCCGAGGAAACGTTCGCCGACCGTCGGCAGCTGCGGGTTGGCGATGGCGTTGATCCGGTCGATCGCGGCCTGCGCCGAGGGCCCGTCGGTGGCGCCGACGAACACGGTGCCGTCGTCCTCGATGGAGATCTGCGCGCCGGTCTCCTCGGTGATGCCGTTGATGACCTTGCCCTTGGGGCCGATGACCTCACCGATCTTGTCCACCGGAACCTTGATGGTGGTGACCCGCGGGGCATAGGGGCTCATCTCGTCGGGCGCGTCGATGGCCTCGGCCATGACCTCGAGGATCGTCAGGCGCGCGTCTTTGGCCTGGCCCAGGGCGCCCGCCAGGACCTGCGACGGGATGCCGTCGAGCTTGGTGTCCAGCTGCAGCGCGGTGACGAAGTCCTTGGTGCCGGCGCACTTGAAGTCCATGTCGCCGAACGCGTCCTCGGCGCCCAGGATGTCGGTCAGCGTGACGAACCGGCGCTCGGTGCGGCCGTCGATCTCGACGTCGTCGGAGACCAGGCCCATCGCGATGCCGGCCACCGGCGCCTTCAGCGGCACACCGGCGTTCAGCAGCGACAGGGTGGACGCACAGACCGACCCCATCGACGTCGAGCCGTTGGAGCCCAGCGCCTCGGAGACCTGGCGGATGGCGTACGGGAAATCCTCGACGCCGGGCAGCACCGGGATCAGGGCCCGCTCGGCGAGCGCGCCGTGCCCGATCTCGCGCCGCTTGGGCGAACCCACCCGGCCCGTCTCGCCGGTGGAGAACGGCGGGAAGTTGTAGTGGTGCATGTAGCGCTTGGAGGTCTCGGGCCCCAGCGAGTCGATCTGCTGGGCCATCTTGACCATGTCGAGCGTGGTCACGCCCAGGATCTGGGTCTCACCGCGCTGGAACAGCGCGCTGCCGTGCGCGCGGGGCACCACGGCGACCTCGGCCGAGAGCGCGCGGATGTCGGTGATGCCGCGGCCGTCGATGCGGAAGTGATCGGTGAGGATGCGCTGGCGCACCAGCTTCTTGGTCAGCGAGCGGAACGCGGCGCTGACCTCTTTCTCGCGGCCCTCGTAGGTCCCAGAGTCCCCAGTGAGCCGCGCGAGCACCTCGGCTTTCAGCTCGTCGGTGCGCGCGTCGCGCTCGGCCTTGCCGCCGATGGTCAGCGCCTTGGCCAGCTCGTCGGTGGCCACCGAGGCGACCGAGTAGTAGACGTCTTCGGCGTAGTCCGGGAACGTCGGGAACTCGCCGACCGGCTTGGCGGCCGCCCCGGCCAGCTCCTCCTGCGCGGTGCACAGGGTGGCGATGAACGGCTTGGCGGCCTCGAGCCCTTCGGCCACAACGGTTTCCGTCGGCGCCTGGGCGCCGCCCTCGACGAGCTCGATGACGTTCTCGGTGGCCTCGGCCTCGACCATCATGATCGCGACGTCCCCGTCCACCTTGCGGCCGGCCACCACCATGTCGAACACCGCCCGCTCGAGCTGCTCGACGGTCGGGAACGCCACCCACTGGCCGTCGATGAGCGCGACCCGCACGCCCCCGATCGGACCCGAGAACGGCAGCCCGCTCAGCTGGGTGGAGGCCGACGCGGCGTTGATCGCCAGCACGTCGTACAGGTCGTTGGGGTCCAGGCTCATGACCGTGACCACGACCTGGATCTCGTTGCGCAGCCCGCTGACGAACGACGGGCGCAGCGGGCGGTCGATGAGCCGGCAGGTCAGGATCGCGTCGGTGGAGGGACGGCCCTCGCGACGGAAGAACGAGCCGGGGATGCGACCGGCGGCGTACATCCGCTCCTCCACGTCGACGGTCAGCGGGAAGAAGTCGAAGTGCTCCTTGGGGCTCTTGCTGGCGGTGGTCGCCGACAACAGCATGTTTTCGTCATCCAGGTACGCGACCACGGCGCCGGCGGCCTGCTGGGCCAGCCGGCCGGTCTCGAAACGGATGGTGCGGGTGCCGAAGCTCCCGTTGTCGATGGTGGCGGTCGCCTCGAACACGCCCTCTTCAATTTCAGCGACAGACATGGACGTCCGTACGGCCTCTCTTATTCGGCTGTTTCGCGTCGTCACGCGCAACCTGGAGAGGGTCCGCAGCACCCGTTGGGGCCTGCGAGTCACCCTGGGAGCTATCCCGAAGAGCCAGTCTGAATGCGGCTACGGCCATCGATCGAAGCGGCCGAGAAGCCCCAGATCCGGAGAGCCCGGCAGCCACTACCGAAGACCGCCCGATGCAGACTGGGCTGCTCCCTCGAAGGTGCGTAGTGACACGCTGGAACGGCGCACGCGGATCTGCGTGGCCGCACCGTTTTGCTCGGGCCGAACCGGCCCAGAACGTCCTTACTCTACACGGGCGGGCCCGCCCCGCCAGCATCGCGCGGGATCGGGCGGGCGTCATAGCCCCGGCGACGGCGGCGTCAGCGGCGCAGGCCGAGGCGCTCGACCAGCGAGCGGTAGCGCTCCACGTCGATCTGGGCGACGTATTTGAGCAGCCGGCGCCGGCGCCCGACCAGCAGCAACAGGCCGCGCCGCGAGTGGTGGTCGTGCTTGTGCACCTTGAGGTGCTCGGTCAGGTCGGCGATCCGCTTGGTCAGCAGCGCGACCTGCGCCTCCGGGGAACCGGTGTCGGTGTCATGCAGGCCGTAGGTGCCCAGGATTTCTTTTTTCTGCTCGGCTGTCAGCGCCACGAACTATCTCCATCAATCGGTGCCGCGAAAATTTCGGTCGTGGCCGCCGCGGACTGCAGCACACTCCGTATCGGGGGGCGAGTCTATCAGCGGCCGCGATGTTCGCCGAAATCGCAGGCCAGCGCCGCACACTTGACAACATACAACCATTTGGTTGTATGTTGGCCGGGTGAACGTGGACGAAGAGGACCGGGTGGACGCCGTGTTCCACGCGCTCGCCGACCGAACCCGGCGCGACATCATGCGACGGACGCTGGCCGGGGAACACTCGGTTTCCACGCTCGCCCGCAAGTACGACATGAGCTTCGCCGCGGTGCAGAAGCACGTCGTCGTGCTCGAGAAGGCCGGCCTGGTCACCAAACGACGCAGCGGTCGCGAGCAGCTGGCCAGCGGTGACGTGACGGCCGTGCGGTCGGTGGCGTCGATGCTCGCCGAGTTGGAACTCCTCTGGCGCGACCGGATCGCACGCATCGACGAACTCATCTCATCCGACTCAACCAAGGAGGACTGAACCATGCCCGTGACCGGCGTCGAGCACGATCCCGACAACCTGACGCTGACCATCACCGCGGACTTCGCCGCGCCGGTGCACCGGATCTGGCAGGTCTACGCCGACCCGCGTCAACTGGAGAAGGTGTGGGGGCCGCCGTCCCATCCGGCGACCGTCGTCGACCACAGCCTGACGCCCGGAGGTCGCACGACGTACTTCATGACCGGTCCGGACGGCGAGAAATACGCCGGATATTGGGAGATCACGGCCGTCGACGAGCCGACGAGCTTCTCGTTCCTCGACGGCTTCGCCGACCTGGACTTCAACCCGAACCCCGGACTGCCGGTCTCGAGGAACGTCTACACCTTCACCGAGCACGGCGGCGGCACTCGCGCGACCTACGTGAGCGCCTTCGAGTCCGCCGAGGCGCTGCAACAGGTGCTCGACATGGGGGTGGTCGAGGGCTCGTCGTCGGCCATCAACCAGATCGACGACCTGGTCGCTTCCTGACAACCGCGGTGGATCAGTCCTGCGTCGACAGGATGGTGCGGGCCCGTTCGGTGTCCTCGCCCATCGCGACGATGAGTTCCTCGACGGAGTCGAACTTGTGCTGCCCACGGATGCGGCCGACGAAATCCAGCGCCACGTGCTGCCCGTACAGGTCGGCGTCGGTGTCCAGGACGAACGCCTCGACGGTGCGGGTGCGCCCGGAGAAGGTCGGGTTGGTGCCGACGGAGACCGCGGCCTGGTAACGCTCGCCCGGCACGACGGTGCCGGTCACCGGGCCGTGGCCGAGGACGGTGAACCACGCGGCGTACACGCCGTCGGCCGGGATGGCCGAATACATCGGCGGCGCCACGTTCGCGGTCGGGAAGCCCAGTTCGGCGCCGCGGCCGTGCCCCCGCACCACCACGCCCTCGACCCGGTGCGGGCGACCCAGGGCCTCGGTGGCCGCCACCACGTCGCCGGCGTCCACGCAGGACCGGATGTAGGTGGACGAGAACGTGACGGTCTCGTTGCTGTGGTGCTCGGAGAGCAACGACATCGACTCCACGGCGAACCCGAATCGATCGCCGGCGCGCCGCAGGGTCTCGACGTTGCCGGTCGCCTTCTTGCCGAAGGTGAAGTTCTCCCCCACGACGACCTCGACCACGTGCAGGTTCTCCACCAGCAGCTCGTGCACGTAGCGGTCCGGCGTGAGTTTCATGAAGTCGGTGGTGAACGGCATCACCAAGAAGACGTCGATGCCGAGTTCCTCGACCAGCTCGGCGCGCCGCGTCAGCGTCGTCAACTGGGCCGGATGGCTGCCGGGATAGACCACTTCCATCGGGTGCGGGTCGAACGTCATCAACACCGTCGGCACGCTGCGCGCCCGCCCCGCCTTCACCGCATGCGCGATCAGCTCCGCGTGCCCGCGATGCACACCATCGAACACACCGATGGTGAGCACACACCTGCCCCAGTCCGTGGGAATCTCGTCTTGGCCGCGCCACCGCTGCACGACCGCAAGCCTACGGCGCCGAGTGCCCGGCCGGGAGATCGGAGAGGGCCCGACACCCGCCAGGGTGGCGGGGAACACGCCGGATCTGGATGGGGTTGCCTAAACTTTGTCGTTGTGAGTGCTGACGAAGAGCGTGGCGGTCTCACCGCGGTCGGCCAGGACTACCTCAAGGCGATCTGGAATGCCCAGGAGTGGTCCCCCGACAAGGTCAGCACGAAGATGCTGGCCGAGAAGATCGGGGTGTCGGCCAGCACGGCCTCGGAGTCGATCCGCAAACTCGCCGAGCAGGGCCTCGTCGACCACGAGAAGTACGGCGCGGTGACGCTGACGGAGGCCGGGCGGCGCGCGGCGCTCGAGATGGTGCGCCGCCACCGGCTGCTGGAGACCTTCCTGGTCAACGAGCTGGGCTACGCGTGGGACGAGGTGCACGACGAGGCCGAGGTGCTCGAGCACGCGGTGTCGGATCGCCTGGTGGCCCGCATCGACGCCAAGCTGGGATTCCCGCAGCGCGATCCGCACGGAGACCCCATCCCCGCCACCGACGGGCAGGTGCCCACCCCGCCGGCGCGCCAGCTGTGGGCGTGCGGCGACGGCGACGCCGGGACGGTGGCCCGCATCTCCGACGCCGACCCCGAGATGCTGCGCTACTTCACCGACGTCGGCATCAACCTCGACTCCCGGCTGCGGGTCCTGACCCGCCGCGAGTTCGCGGGCATGATCTCGGTGGCGATCGAATCCGGCGACGGCGACGAGACGACCGTCGACCTGGGCAGCCCGGCCGCGCGGGCGATCTGGGTGACCGCGTAGCTCAGTCGGCCAGCAATCCCTTGGCGATGTGGGTGACCTGCACCTCGTTGCTGCCGGCGTAGATCATCAGCGACTTGGCGTCGCGGGCCAGCTGCTCCACCCGGTACTCGGCCATATATCCGTTGCCGCCGAACAGTTGGACGGCCTCCATGGCCACCTCGGTCGCCGCCTCCGACGAGTACAGCTTGATCGCCGACGCCTCGGCCAGCGTCAGGGGTTTACCGGACTGTTGGCGCTCGATGGTGTGAAAGACCATGTTCTGCACGTTCATTCGTGCGATTTCCATCTTGGCCAGCTTGAGCTGGATCAGCTGGAACTGCCCGATGTTGCGGCCCCACAGCGTGCGGCTCTTCGCGTAGTCGACGCACAGCCGGTGGCATTCGTCGATGATGCCCAGGGCCATCATCGCGATCCCGATCCGCTCGGCGGCGAAGTTGGCGCGCGCGCTGTCGCGGCCGTCGCCGTCGGTGTGCTGTTCGCTCTCGCCGAGCAGGCGATCCGGGCTCAGCCGCACGTTGTCGAAGAACAGCTCGCCGGTCGGCGAGGACATCATGCCCATCTTCTTGAACGGCTTGCCCTGCGTCAGGCCCGGCATGCCGGCGTCGAGCACGAACACCAGCACCGGGCGGTTGCGCTTGTCTTCGGTCGAGCCCTCGTCGAGTTTGGCGTACACGACCAGGACGTCGGCGCAGGGCCCGTTGGTGATGAACGTCTTCTGCCCGTTGAGGATGTAATCGGCACCGTCGCGTTTGACGTAGGTCTTCATGCCGCCGAACGCGTCCGAGCCCGAGTCCGGCTCGGTGATGGCCCACGCGGCAATCTTTTCCAGCGTCATCAGCTCGGGCAGCCAGCGCTCCTTTTGGGCCAGCGTGCCGCGGCTCATGATGGTCGCCGCGCCCAGACCGAGGCTCACCGAGGCGGTGCTCAGCAACCCGATGCTGACCCGGGCGATCTCGGAGACCAGCACCGCGATCATCGATCCCTGGGCTCCGCCGCCGAAACCGCTTGCCTCGCCGTCGCTTTGACGCTCTCCCGAGCGCTCCCGGTCCAGCATCTTCTTGACCGATTCGGCGGCCATGGCGTCGAGGCCGAACTGGCTGAACAGCTTGCGCGCGATCGGATAGGGCGACATCGCGCCGGTTTCCAATTCGTCGAGATGCGGGCGGATCTCCTTGTCGACGAACTGCCGAACGGCGTCGCGGACCATCAGGTCGGTGTCGGACCACTCGATCATGGCGCCCTTAGCGTTCGGCGCGCTGGTAGGCGGTGACGACGGCGGCGCCGCCCAGTCCGATGTTGTGTTGCAGTGCGGCGCTGACGCCCTCGACCTGACGCGCCTCGGCCGTCCCGCGCAGCTGCCACGTCAGTTCGGCGCACTGCGCCAGCCCGGTCGCGCCCAGCGGGTGCCCCTTGGAGATCAGGCCACCGGAGGGGTTGACCACCCAGCGGCCGCCGTAGGTGGTGTCGTTGTTGTCGATCAGCTTGGGCGCCTCACCCGGCCCGCACAGGCCCAGCGCCTCGTAGAGCAGTAGCTCGTTGGCCGAGAAGCAGTCGTGCAGTTCGATCACCTGGAAGTCCTGCGGACCCAGCCCGGACTGGTCGTAGACCTGTTGTGCGGCTTGCACATTCATGTCGTAGCCGATGAGGTTCTTGGCGCTCCCGTCGAACGTCGACGCGAAGTCGGTGGTCATGGCCTGACCGACGATCTCCACCGCCTGGCCCGCCAGCCCGTGGCTGTCGACGAAGCTCTCCGAGGCCAGGATGGCCGCGCCCGAACCGTCGGAGGTCGGCGAGCACTGCAGCTTGGTCAGCGGGTCGGAGATCATCCGCGCCGCCAGGATGTCCTCGAGCGTGTAGGACTCCTGGAACTGGGCGAACGGGTTGTTCACCGAGTGCTTGTGATTCTTGTAGCCGATCTTGGCGAAATGCTCTGCGGTGGAACCGTATTGCTTCATATGCTCGCGGCCGGCGGCGCCGAACATCCACGGCGCGACGGGCATCGCGAACTCGTCGATCGCGGCCATCGCCTTGACGTGCTTGCCCATCGGCGATTCGCGGTCCTGAGCTCCGCCGCCCAGCGAACCGGGCTGCATCTTCTCGAAACCCAGCGCGATCGCGCAGTCGACGATGCCGCCGCGGATCGCCTGCGCGGCCAGGAAGAGCGCGGTGGACCCGGTGGAGCAGTTGTTGTTGACGTTGACCACCGGGATCCCCGTCATGCCGAGCTCGTAGAGCGCGCGCTGCCCGGACGTCGAATCCCCGGCGACGTAGCCGACGTAGCCCTGCTGCACCTCGTGGTAGGCGATGCCGGCGTCGGCCAGCGCGTTGGTCCCCGACTCGCGCGCCATGTCGGGGTAGTCCCAGCCCTCGCGGCGACCCGGCTTCTCGAACTTCGTCATGCCGACGCCGATGACGTAAACCTTGTTGGACTGCTTGGTAGACATCGTTGTCCTTTCCCTCGCCCCGTAGGCATTCCAGTGTGCAACGGACCCCAACCAACCGTTCGGCCGGGGCGGCTAAAGCGTCGCCGGGCGGACCACCACCACCGACTTGGTCCGCGCCCCCTCGTCGCGCAACAGCGCCATCACCCGGCCGTCGGGGTCACATGCGGCGTAGACGCCGTCGATCCCGGCCGCCGGCAGGGACCGGCCGTTGGCGGCGGCGTCGGCCTCCCCGGCGGACAACTCCCGGCGCGGGAAGATCAGCAGGCAGGCCTCGTCGAGGCTGTAGCTCAGCCGCGGTCGCTCCGCGAGCTCGTCGAGCGAATACGCCTGGTCCAGCCCGAAGCGGCCGGCCCGGGTGCGGCGCAACGCCGTCAGGTGCCCGCCCACCCCCAGCGCGGCACCCAGATCGCGGGCCAGCGCACGGATGTAGGTCCCCGACGAGCACTCGACCTCGACGTCGACGTCGAGCACGTCCAGGCCGTGCGGTCCGGGGCGGACGCCGCGCACGTCGAACCGGTCGATGCGCACCGGGCGGGCCTCGAGCTCGACGGCGTGGCCCTCGCGGGCCAGGCGGTAGGCGCGCTTGCCGCCCACCTTGATGGCGCTGACCGTCGAGGGCACCTGCGCGATGTCACCCCGCAGCCCCTCGACGGCGGTCCCGATCGCCTCGGAGGTCAGGTGCCCCGCCGGGACGCTGCGCACCGGCTCGCCCTCGGCGTCGTCGGTCGACGTGCTCTGGCCCAGGCGGATGGTGGCCGCGTACGACTTCGAAGAAGCCGACAGCAGGCCAAGGATCTTGGTGGCGCGCTCGACGCCGATCACCAGCACCCCGGTGGCCATCGGGTCCAGGGTCCCCGCGTGCCCCACCCGCCGGGTGGAGAAGATCCGGCGGCAGCGGCCCACCACGTCGTGGCTGGTCATCGCCGGCGGCTTGTCGACGACGACGATGCCCGGACCGCTCATAGGACGATGGCGGTCAGCACCAGCCCGCGCTCGACCGACCAGCGGCCCGCCAGCTCCGTCAGCGGCGGACCGGACAGCGCCGCCGGATCGATCAGGATCCGCGAGACGAACCGGCCCGTCGCCGCGCCGGGGCCGTCGGACTCGAACGTGATGTGGGCGTCCTCGAAGCCCAGCCACCGTTTGGTCAGCGGGAACCACGCCTTATACGTCGCCTCCTTGGCGCAGAACAGGATTCGGTCCCAATGCAGATCCCCCGACAGGTGGGCGGGGATCTCGGTGCGTTCGGCCGGCAGGCTGATCGCGTTGAGCACGCCGTCGGGCAACACGTCGTGCGGTTCGGCGTCGATGCCCACCGAGCGCAGCGCGTCGGTGCGGCCCACCACCGCGCCGCGGTACCCCGTGCAGTGGGTGAGGCTGCCGACCACGCCGTCGGGCCAGCAGGGTTCTCCCTTCTCGCCCTTGAGGATCGGCACCGGCGGCAGGCCGAGCTCGCCCAGCGCGATGCGGGCGCAGTGCCGGACGGTGATGAACTCGTTGCGCCGCTTGGCCACCGATCTCGCGATCAACGGCTCCTCTTCGGGCAGCGGGGCGAGATCGGGCGGATCGGAATACACCTCCGAGTAGGCCAGGCCGTCGGTGGCCGGCAACACGGAGGACACCAGCGTGTGCTCCCCCGTCATCGTGATTGCCGCTGCCGCAACCGTTCCCGGAACTGCGTGGCCTGCTGTCGCATCTCGGGGGTGATCTCGAAGTGGCCGCCGAAGTCGTTGAGGTCACCGGGCGCGTACTGGGGATCCGGCAGCACCTGGCGCAGCCAGCTGGGCGGCTTGCGGCGCCGCCACTCCCGCGGATAGCCCACCGACACCTCCTCGAAGCGCACGTCGTCATACCAGGTGGTGCGCGGGATGTGCAGGTGGCCGTAGACCGAGCAGACGGCGTTGTAGCGGGTGTGCCAGTCGGCGGTCTTGGTGGTTCCGCACCACAGCGAGAACTCCGGGTAGAACAGCGCGTCGCAGGGATCGCGGACCAACGGGAAGTGGTTCACCAGAACGGTCGGCGTCATCCAGTCCAGCTCTTCGAGGCGGGCACGGGTGATCTCCAGACGCTCGCGGCACCACGCCTCGCGGGTGGGGTACGGCTCCGGGGAGAGCAGGAACTCGTCGGTGGCCACCACGTTGCGGTCCCGCGCGATGGTCAGCCCCTCGGCTTTGCTCGTGGCCCCGTCGGGCAAGAAGCTGTAGTCGTAGAGCAGGAACATCGGCACGATCGTGGCCGGACCGCCGCGCTCGGTCCAGACCGGGAACGGATGCTCCGGGGTGATCACACCCATCTCGTCGCACATGTTGACCAGGTAGTCGTAGCGCGCCTTGCCGAAGACCTGCACGGGGTCGCGGGTGGTGGTCCACAGTTCGTGGTTGCCGGGCACCCAGATCACCTTGGCGAACCGCCGTCGTAGCAGGTCAAGGGCCCAGCGAATCTCGTCGGTGCGCTCGGCGACGTCGCCGGCGACGATCAGCCAGTCCTCCGGCGACGACGGATGCAGCGATTCGGTGACCGGCTTGTTGCCGAGGTGACCGGTGTGCAGGTCGGACACCGCCCACAGCGTCGGTTGCCCACCGTTGGTCGAGTCCTGCCCCGATCTATGCCCAGCCACGAATAACCACCCTAACGACCCGGGCCGGGCGATCTGTTTTCGCGCCCGGTCGGCGGGTGAACTAGAACAAGTTCACCTTTGCCTGTGACCTCGAGCGCGCGACTTGTACACTCCCCCGAAAGGACCGCTGCGGCGTCAGGGGGTGTCGTGTTCGCCAATGTTCGTCTGATGGGGGCGCTCGGTGCGCTGCTCACAGCGGCCATCGGGGGCACGGTGGGCGTGTTGTCCGGCTCCCCTTCCCTGCCGGGCGGCGGCGACCGCCCCGTCGAGCTGCGGTCGACCGCCCAGCCGATGGAAACCACGATGAAGAGCCCGATCGTGGCGACCACCGATCCGCGCCCGTTCGACGCGTGCGAGGACATCCCGTTCGACGTCGTCCAGCGCCTCGGGCTGGGATTCACGCCGCCCGAGCACGAGGACGGGCTGCGCTGCCACTTCGACGCCGGCAACTATCAGGTGGCCGTCGAGCCGATCATCTGGCGCACCTACGAGGCCTCGCTGCCCGCCGACGCCGTCGAGACGACGATCGCGGGCCACCGCGCCGCGCAGTACTGGGTGCTCAAGCCGACCTATCACAACAGCTACTGGTTCTACTCCTGCATGGTCGTGTTCAAGACCAGCTACGGTGTGCTGCAGCAGGCGCTGTACTACTCGACCGTCTACTCCGACCCCGAGGTCGATTGCATGCAGACCAACCTGCAGCGCGCCAACGACCTCGCTCCGTATTACAAGTTCTAGGGTGAGCATCACCTCGATCCGCCCCGCGCAGCCGACCCTGCACACCGTGAATCACTTGGGCGGCAAGGCCCTTGGCCGGTTGCTGGGTCTGCCGCCGGCGACCACCGACTACACCGTGGAGCGCGTGCGCGTGCCGATGCGCGACGGGGTCGCCTTGGTGGCCGACCATTACACGCCCGCCACCCCCGTCGGCACCGTGCTGATCCGCAGCCCCTACGGACGCGGGTTCCCGTTCACCCTGATATTCGGTGCGCTGTACGCGGCGCGCGGCTACCACGTGGTGCTGCAGAGCGTGCGCGGAACGTTCGGGTCCGGCGGAGTTTTCGAGCCGATGGCCGACGAGATCGCCGACGGCGCGGACACCGTCGCATGGCTGCGTGAGCAGCCGTGGTTCACCGGCCGCTTCGCCACCATCGGCATGTCGTACCTGGGATTCACGCAGTGGGCCCTGTTGCAGGATCCCCCGCCGGAACTGGCGACCGCGGTGATCGCGGTGGGACCGCATGACTTCAACGAATCGACTTGGGGCACAGGGTCGTTCGCGGTCAACGACTTCCTGGGCTGGAGCGACATGGTGGCGCACCAGGAGGACCCGGTGCGGGCCCGCGCCGCGCTGCGCCAGTTGCAGACCCGCCGCAAGGTGCCGCGGGCCGCGGCCGCGACGCCACTGGGCGACGCCGCCCGGGCCCTGCTCGGCACGGGCGCACCCTGGTTCGAATCGTGGGCCGAACACAGCGATCCCGGCGATCCCTTCTGGAATGCGTTGCGCTGCAACGAGGCGCTGGACCGGGTTCAGGTGCCCGTGCTGCTCATCGGCGGCTGGCAGGACCTCTTCATCGGGCAGACGCTGCGGCAGTACGCGCATCTGCACGGCCGGGGAGTCGATGTCGCGCTCACCGTCGGCCCGTGGACGCACACCCAGCTGCTCACCACCGGGCTCGCCACCTGCGCCCGGGAGACGCTGGATTGGCTGGGCACCCACCTTGGCGGGGCCCCCGCCCGCCGGCCCGCCCCGGTCCGGGTCTATGTCACCGGCGTGGGTCGGGGCCAAGGGTGGCGCAGCCTGCCCGTGTGGCCGCCCGTCACCACCGAGCGCGCGCTGTACCTGCGGCCCGGTGGCTACCTGGGTGAGACCGCCCCGACGCTGAAAGGGCTGTCCCCGGCCACATTTCGCTACGACCCGGCCGATCCAACACCGACCATCGGCGGCCCGATGCTGTCCGCCAACGGCGGTTACCGCGACGACGGCCGGCTCGCGTCGCGCGCCGACGTGCTGGCGTTCACCAGCGCCACCCTCACCCAGGACCTGTACGCCTACGGAACCCCGGTCGTCGAGCTCGCACACGGCGCCGACAACCCGCACGTCGACCTGTTCGTGCGGGTGAGTGAGGTCGATCCGAAGGGCCGGTCGCGCAACGTGAGCGAGGCCTACCGCCGGTTGGCCACCGCGGCGAAGACGAAGTCGGAGAAGGTCGTTCGCCTCGAGCTCGACGACATCGCCCACCGGTTCCGCGCCGGGTCACGCATCCGGGTGCTGATCGCCGGTAGTTGGTCCCCGCGCTACGCGCACAACCTCGGCGGCGACGAACCGGTGCTGACCGCGCGGCGCGCCACGCCGGTCACCCACAGCGTGCGCTACGGACGCTCCCGGCTGGTGTTGCCCGTCGGCCCAGCGGAGTTGTCAGCCGACGGCGTCGCGGACGCGGGCGGCGACGGCGTCTAGCGCGGGATCGTCGTGCACCGGCGCCGCCAACGGCGCGTGCACCGGCAGCTCCACCCAGCTCTTGCAGCCGGCGTATTCGGGCGTCCGGGCGATGCGCGCCGGTTCGGCCAACGGGCTCACCGACACCACCAGCACGGCCAGCTTGTGCTTGGGGCGAAAATCGAGCCGGTCGGCGCGCACCGACTCGGGCGTCCAGATGTGCAGGTCCTCGATGGCCGCCAGGCCGTCGGGCCGCTCCACGGCCACCGCCGCAACGACTTTCGCGGCCGCGCGGATCACCAGCTCGTCGTCGGTGCTGTCGGCGGCGGCGGGCTCGAGCAGGTCTCGATGTTCGGTGCGCACCCGCTCGGCGTGGCTGTGCGCGACCGTCGGGAACAACAGGAATTCGCGAGCGGCAAGGTCGAACCGCTTCTCCCCGATGCCCCCCTTGCGCAGCAGCACCCGCTGGCGGCCGTCGAGCAGGGCGTGGACCGCGGCGCTCCACTCTTTGAGCGCGGGCATCGTGGCGGTCACCGTCACGTCGCACCCGCCAGCCGGGCCACCACCTCGGGCCGGCGCAACGGCGGCACCGTCTTGGGCGGCTGACGCCGCGGGGCCAGCCGCCCGAGCAGCCGGGTCGTCGTCTCGGTGACCTCGGCGACCGCCTGCTCGAACGCTTCGGCGTTGACGGCCGACGGGTGCGTGATGCCGCTGACCTTGCGCACGTACTGGCGGGCCGCCGCGGCGATTTCCTCCGCGGTGGCCGCCGGCTGAAGACCCCGCAGTTCGGTGATGTTCCGGCACATGGTCCCCACGATAAGCGCTACGCCCGGTGCCCTCTACCCGCGCGAGCAGACACAAAAGCACCTCCTGAGCGGCGTGTCGTGGGGTCTTTGCGTCTGCTCGCGGAGCCATCTCTACGGTGGCACTCATGACCGACGAGATCCTGCTGATCGACACCGAGGAACGGGTCCGCACCCTGACCCTGAACCGCCCCCAATCGCGCAACGCGCTGTCCTCGGCATTGCGGGACCGCTTCTTCCGCGCGCTGGCCGACGCCGAAACCGACGACGACGTCGACGTCGTCATCGTCACCGGCGCCGACCCGGTGTTCTGCGCGGGACTCGATCTCAAGGAGCTCGGCGGCTCGACGGCGCTGCCGGACATCTCGCCGCGGTGGCCGGCGATGACCAAGCCGGTGATCGGCGCCATCAACGGCGCCGCGGTGACCGGCGGGCTGGAGCTGGCGCTGTACTGCGACATCCTGATCGCCTCGGAGAACGCCCGCTTCGCCGACACGCACGCCCGGGTGGGCCTGCTGCCCACCTGGGGGCTGAGCGTGCGGTTACCGCAGAAGGTGGGCATCGGCCTGGCCCGGCGGATGAGCATGACCGGCGACTACCTGTCCGCCGCCGACGCGCTGCGCGCCGGCCTGGTGACCGAGGTGGTGCCCCACGAGCGGCTGCTGGGTGCCGCGCGCCAGGTCGCCGCGTCGATCGTGGGGAACAACCAGGACGCGGTGCGGGCGTTGCTGGCGTCCTATCACCGCATCGACGACGCGCAGACCGGCGCCGGGCTCTGGCAGGAGGCGACGGCCGCCCGGCAGTTCCGGACCAGCGGCGACGACATCGCCGCCAACCGGGAGGCCGTGTTGCAACGCGGGCGGGCGCAGGTTCGCTGACCGGGCGGTCCGGTCGGGCCGATTTCCGGCCACCCAATACGATCAGGTGATGCGCGCGGTTGTGGGAATCAGCAGGGCGCTCGCCTGCCTGGCGCTGGCGGCATCGGCGATCGCGGCCGGTGCGCCCCTCGCGGCCGCCCAGCCGCCGCCGAAGTTCCCCAACCTCGACGGCTACACCGCCGTCCCGCCCGAGGGCTACCTCAGCACCGGCGCCTCGCCGCGGATCGCCTTTTCGGCCCCGTACGCGCTGGTCTGTGACTTTTACGGCGGGCCGGCGCCCGCGCCGCAACCCTCACAGGACATCAAGTGCAAGGGCGACATGTCGGGCATGGACGACGTCCCCATCCCCGGGGGCCGCCCGAGGCCGGGCGATTGCGTCGTGGGTTCCGTCGACTTCAAGGGCCCCGGCTACCAGTTGAGCCGCATGTCCTACAGCGGATGCGACGGCAACCCGCCCGCGCTGCCCACGGGCGCCAAGCTGTTGGCCGCGGGCCAGAAGTTGACCTACCTCAACGTCACCTGCGCGGTGGGAGCCGACAACCTGGTCGCCTGCCTGGACACCACCAGCGGCGACCACGGATTCGTCGTGCAGCGCTCGGGCAGCTGGGCGTTCTAGCGGCCCGTGGTGGCCGCCCAGCGGCCCGAGATCGCCCGGGCGCCAACGAAGACCAGCCGCAGCAGCACGAACGTGGTTAGCCCCGTCCAGATGCCGGCCAGACCCCAGCCGAACACCAGCGACAGCCAGATCAACGGCAAGAAGCCGACCAGCGCGCTGATCACGGTGGCGGTGCGCATGAACGCGGCGTCCCCCGCACCCAGCAGCACGCCATCCAGGGCGAAAACAATTCCGGCAAAGGGTAATTGGGCCACCAGGAACCACCACGGCACTCCGATCGCGGCCAGCACCGAACGGTCGTCGGTGAACAGGCGGGGCAGCGCGGAAAACCCGACCGCGCAGACGGCCGCCAGCAGGGCGGCGGCCGCCGCCGAGAACAGCGTCACCCGCCGCGCCACCGATTTCGCGTGCGCGGCGTCACCGGCGCCCAGCGCGGCGCCCACGAGGGCCTGCGCCGCTATGGCCAACGAATCCAACACCAGCGCAAGGAATTCCCACAGCTGCAGCACGACCTGATGCGCGGCCAGCGCCGAGGCGCCGAATCGGGCGGCGACCGCGCCCGCCGAGACGAAGCAGGCCTGAAAAGCCAGCGTCCGCACCACCAGGTCCCGGCCCATCACGAGTTGGGCCCGCAGCACGGCGCGGTCCAGCCGCAGCGGTGCCCGCTCGGCCAGCAGCGCGCGCCCGAACAGCACCGCGGCCAGCCACTGGCCCGCCAGGTTGGCCACCGCCGATCCGGCCAGCCCCAACCGCGGCAACCCCAGCCAGCCGTAGACCAACAGCGGGCACAGCAGCGCCGAAAGCCCAAAGCCGGCAACCACATAACGCAGCGGGCGGACGGTGTCCTGCACGCCGCGCATCCACCCGTTCCCCGCCAGCGACACCAATATGGCCGGGGCGCCGAAGATCGCGATGCGCAGCCACGGCAGCGCCGCCGCGGCGATCCCCTCCCCGCCCACTTTGCCGCCGGCGATCACCGACACCAGCGGCACCGCCGCGGCCTGCACGGCGATCACGACGAGCGCGCCCAACCCCAGCGCCAACCACGTCGCCTGCACGCCCTCGATCACCGCCGACGAGCGGTTGCCGGCGCCGAAGTGGCGGGCCGAGCGTGCCGTCGTGCCGTAGGACAGGAAGGTGAGGTCGGAACCCACCAGGCTGAGCAGGAGCCCGCCGATGGCCAGCCCGGCCAGGCTCAGGGCGCCGAGCCGGCCGACGACCGCGGTATCGAAGAGCAGGTAGAGCGGTTCGGCCGCCAGCACGCCCAGCGCGGGCAGCGCCAGGCCGGCGATCCGACGGCCCCCGGCGTCGGGTCGATCCGGCTCGGTCACCCGAGCGCGGTGCGCAGCGCCGCGACGGCGTCCTCGATGGGGCCGGTGGTCGAGTAGCCGGCCGCCAGCCGGTGCCCGCCGCCGCCGAATGCGGACGCGACCGTCGCCAGGTCCACTTCGGCCTTGGCCCGCATCGATACCGACCACTGCCCCGGCGCGACCTCCTTGAAGACCGCGGCCACCTCGGCCTGCTGCGTGGTCCGCACGATGTCGACGATGCTTTCGACTTCCTCCGGGCGGGAGCCGCTCCAATCCTGGTGGCCGACAACGGCATACACCAGCCCTCGGCCGCCGGCCGCGCCCGGCACCAACTGGGCCGACGCCAGCACGCGCGACAGCAGCGGCAGCCATCCGAACGGATGGGTGTCCATCAGGGTCCGGCTGATGGCGGCGTTGTCCACGCCGGCGTCGACCAGCCGGGCGGCCAGACGAAGGGCGCGCGCGCTGGCCCAGCGGAACGATCCGGTATCGGTCGTCAGGCCGGCGTAGATGCAGTGCGCGACGTCGGGATCGATGGGCTTGCCCCACGCGTCGAGGATGTCGGCGATCATCATCGTCGTCGAATCCGCCGACACATCAACGAAATTGGCGGTGCCGAACATGTCGTTGGAGGCGTGGTGGTCGATCACCAGCACCTCGGCGCCCGACACGGCCAGCTCGCTCAACGCGCCCAGCCGCTTGACGCTCGGAACGTCAACGGTGACAACCAGATCGACGTCGCGGCGCATCGCGTCCGGGCTGACCAGCAGGTGGCGGCCCGGCAGCGAAGCCAGCGATTCCGGCAGGCCGGTGGGCTCGGCGAAACTGACCTCGGCCCGTTTGCCGCACTTGTCGAGCACCAAACCCAGCGCCAGACCGGCGCCGATGGTGTCGGCGTCGGGATGCACGTGGGCGATCACCGCGACGGTGGCGGCGTCCGACAGTAGGTCGACGGCGGCCGGCGCGTCGACGCGTGCACCCACACCGGCCAGTTCAGTATTCGCGTTGGTCGTCGTCACCGATGCTCCCGTCGAGGCCGGGCTCGGCGCCCGATCCGCTATCCCGGTATGGATCGGCCTCCCCAGCCGGCTTGGCGCCCGAACGAACCCGCGCCAGATCAGCGTCCGCGGCGCGGGCCCGCGCCAGCAACTCGTCCATCCGCTGCACGTTGTCCGACGTGGTGTCGCGGGTGAACGTGAGGGTGGGCGTGAAGCGCACGCCGGTGCCCGCCCCGACCATGGTGCGCAGCGCGCCCTTGGCCCGCTCCAGCGCGGCCGCGGCGGCGCCGTAGTCCGGCTCGTCGTCCAGCGTGCGCCCCATGACCGTGTAGAACACGGTCGCGTCGTGCAGGTCGGCGGTCACCTTCGCGTCCACGATGGTGACCCCGTCGAGCCCGGGGTCCTTGATCTCGAACTCGATCGCCGAGGCGACGATCGTGTTGATCCGCTTGGCCAGGCGGCGGGCCCGGGCGGGGTCAGCCATGCCGGGTCACGACCGTTCCTTTTGGACCAGCTCGTAGGACTCGATGATGTCGCCTTCCTTGATGTCGGAATAGCCCAGCGTCATACCGCATTCGAAGCCCTCGCGGACCTCGGTCACATCATCCTTTTCGCGTCGCAGCGAGTTGATCGTGAGGTTCTCGGTGACCACGACGTTGTCGCGCAGCAACCGGGCCTTGGCGTTGCGCCGCACCACGCCGGAGCTGATCATGCAGCCGGCGATGATGCCCACCTTGGAGGACCGGAAGATCGCCCGGATCTCGGCGCGACCCAGCTGGTTCTCCTCGTAGATCGGCTTGAGCATGCCGCGCAGGGCCTTCTCGATCTCGTCGATCGCCTGGTAGATCACCGAGTAGTAGCGGATCTCCACGCCCTCGCGGTTGGCCAGCTCGGTGGCCTTGCCCTCGGCCCGCACGTTGAAGCCGATGATCACCGCGTCCGACGCCGACGCCAGGTTGACGTTGGTTTCGGTGATGCCACCGACGCCGCGGTCGATGACGCGCAGCGCCACCTCGTCGTCGATCTGGATGCCCATCAGGGCCTCTTCGAGCGCCTCGACCGTACCGGCGTTGTCGCCCTTGAGGATCAGGTTCAGCTGGCTGGTTTCCTTCAGCGCCGAGTCCAGGTCCTCCAGGCTGATCCGCTTGCGCGAGCGGGCCGCCAGCGCGTTGCGCTTGCGCGCGCTGCGCTTGTCGGCGATCTGGCGGGCGATGCGGTCCTCGTCGACGACCAGCAGGTTGTCACCGGCGCCGGGCACCGACGTGAACCCGATGACCTGCACGGGCCGCGACGGCAGCGCCTCTTCGACGTCGTCGCCGTGCTCGTCGACCATGCGGCGCACGCGCCCGTAGGCGTCGCCGGCGACCACCGAGTCGCCGACGCGCAGCGTGCCGCGCTGCACCAGCACGGTCGCGACCGGCCCGCGGCCGCGGTCCAGGTGCGCCTCGATCGCGACACCCTGGGCCTCCATGTCGGGGTTGGCCCGCAGGTCCAGGGCGGCGTCGGCGGTCAGAAGGACCGCCTCGAGCAGCGCGTCGATGTTGGTGCCCTGCTTGGCGGAGATGTCGACGAACATCGTCTCGCCACCGAAATCCTCGGCCACCAAACCGTATTCGGTGAGCTGGCCGCGGATCTTGGCCGGGTCGGCGCCCTCCACGTCGATCTTGTTGACCGCCACCACGATGGGCACGTCGGCGGCCTGCGCGTGGTTGATGGCCTCCACGGTCTGCGGCATGACGCCGTCGTCGGCGGCGACCACCAGGATCGCGATGTCGGTGGCCTTCGCGCCGCGGGCACGCATGGCGGTGAACGCCTCGTGACCCGGGGTGTCGATGAAGGTGATCGGCCGCTCGTCGCCGTCGTGCTCGACGGACACCTGGTAGGCGCCGATGTGCTGGGTGATGCCGCCCGCCTCGGCCTCGCGCACGTTGGCCTTACGGATGGTGTCCAGCAGCCGGGTCTTACCGTGGTCGACGTGACCCATCACGGTCACCACCGGCGGGCGGGTCTGCAGGTCTTCCTCGGTGCCTTCGTCCTCGCCGTAGGTCAGATCGAAGGACTCGAGCAGCTCGCGGTCCTCGTCCTCCGGGCTGACGACCTGGACGACGTAGTTCATCTCGCTGCCCAGCAGCTCGAGCGTTTCGTCGCCCACCGATTGGGTGGCCGTCACCATCTCACCGAGGTTGAACAGCGCCTGCACCAGCGAGGCCGGGTTGGCGTTGATCTTGTCGGCGAAGTCGGAGAGCGACGCGCCGCGGGCCAGCCGGATCGTCTCGCCGTTGCCGTGCGGCAACCGCACACCGCCGACGACCGGGGCCTGCATGTTCTCGTACTCGGCGCGCTTCGCCCGCTTCGACTTGCGGCCACGCCGGGGCGCGCCGCCGGGACGGCCGAACGCGCCGGCCGCACCGCCGCGCTGGCCGGGACGGCCGCCGCCGCCACCGGGCCGGCCGCGGAAACCGCCGCCGCCTCCGGGCGGGGCGCCGACTCCGCCGCCACCGCCGCGGTAGTTGCCGCCTCCCCCGTCACGACCGCCGGGACCACCGGGCCGGCCGCCGCCGGGCCGCGGGGCGCCGGGGCGCGGCGGGCGGCCCTGTCCGGCGGCGCCGGCGGGCCGGGGTGGCATGTTGCCCGGGGAGGCGCCGGGCCGCGGCGCGCCCGGGCGGGGCGCTCCGGGACGCGGCGCCGCCGGGCGCGGGATGGGCCGGTCGACGGGTTGCGCCGACGAGAACGGGTTGTTGCCGACGCGCGGGGCGCGGGGCTTGGGGATGGGGCCGGGGCGCGGGCCCGGCGTCATGCCGGGGTGCGGCGCCTGGCCGGGAGCGGGCGGCTTCGGCTGCCCCGGGGACGGCGCCGACGGGCGCGCGGGGGCCGGCCCCGGTCGCGCCGGGGCATCGCTCGGCGCGGCGCCGGAGGCCTGCGCGGCGGCAGCGGGCGCCGCGCCACCGGGCTGGGCCGGCGTCGCGGTCGCTTCGCCGTTGCCGGCGGGTTTGTTGATCGCGTTGTCGAGGGCCGCGTCGAGCGACTTGTCGGGGGCCTTGGCGGCCGCCTTGGCGTCGCCTTTCGCGGCCTTCGCGGGGGCCTTCTCGGCCGCGGGCTTGCCGCCCCCGAAGGACTCGCGCAGCCGGCGAGCGACCGGCGCTTCTACCGTCGACGATGCGGATTTGACGAATTCGCCCTGATCATTCAGTCGGGCGAGGACTTCCTTGCTGGTGACACCGAGTTCCTTTGCCAACTCGTGTACGCGGGCCTTACCTGCCACTACATCTCCTGTCTATGAGGCGACAGTCGTGGGGCCGCGCCTCGGGTTTAGCTATGACACATTGTCATCGGGACTTCACGGTGTGCTCATGTTCTTTGCTACCTGTTCTGTTGCCGGGCGATCGGGCGCATTCAGCGACTCTATGTGCTCGACCACCGCGGAGGTGTCCGGTGAACCGGTGATGCGCAGCGCCTTGGTGAAAGCCCGCCGCCGGATCGCCTGTTGTGCGCAGGGCGGCGCGGGATGCAGCCACGCACCCCGCCCCGGCAGGCGACTGCCTGTGTCAACGATCACGGCGAATTCGCCGTTCCCGGTCGGCACAGCCACCACGCGAAGCAGTTCGACGGCCAACTCTCGCTTTCGGCACCCGATACACGTCCGCACGGGTCCACCCATGTGTCGGTGCGCCCTTCTGGGTTTCGGAGGCCGAAGGCTCACGCTGGATCACGGCTAGTCTAGCGTCACCGGATCGATGGTCAGCACCGCCCGAGGGTGTGCGGGCGCGCCCTAGCGGTCGTGGGCCATTCCGTGGGTGGCGCCGTGTTCGGGCTCGCTCTCCGCGTGCCCGCCGGGCGAGTCCCCGCGGATGTCGATGCGCCAGCCGGTGAGCCGGGCGGCCAGCCGCGCGTTCTGCCCCTCCTTGCCGATGGCCAGCGACAACTGGAAATCGGGGACGACCACCCGGGCGGCGCGGGCGGACTGGTCGATGATCGACACCGAGACCACCTTGGCCGGCGACAACGCGTTGGCGACGAACCGGGCCGGGTCCTCGTCGTAGTCGATGATGTCGATCTTCTCGCCGGAGAGCTCGCTCATCACGTTGCGGACCCGCTGCCCCATCGGGCCGATGCAGGCGCCCTTGGCGTTCAGGCCGGGCAGGTTCGACTTCACCGCGATCTTGGAGCGATGGCCGGCCTCGCGCGCCACGGCCACGATCTCGACCGACTCGTCGGCGATCTCGGGCACCTCCAGGGAGAACAGCTTGCGGACCAGGTTGGGGTGGGTCCGCGACAGCGTGATCAGCGGCTCGCGGGCCCCGCGGGTCACCCCGATCACGTAACACCGCACGCGGTTGCCGTGTTCGTAGCTTTCCCCGGGGACCTGTTCGGCCGCCGGGATCACGCCCTCGGACGCCTTCGTCTCGGTGCCCATCCGCACCACCACCAGGCCGCGCGCGTTGGCCCGGCTGTCACGCTGGATCACGCCCGCGACGATCTCGCCCTCACGCGTGGAGAACTCGCCGTAGGTGCGCTCGTTCTCGGCATCGCGGAATCGCTGCAGCATCACCTGGCGTGCGGTGGTGGCGGCGATGCGCCCGAAGCCCTCGGGGGTGTCGTCCCATTCGCTGATGACGTTGTCGTCTTCGTCGGTCTCCCGGGCGATCACCCGGACGACGCCGGTCTTGCGGTCGATCTCGATCCGCGCGTCGTTCTGATGGCCCTCGGTGTGCCGGTAGGCGGTGAGCAGCGCGGACTTGATGGTCTCGAGCAGCTCGTTGACCGAGATGCCCCGATCCACCTCGATCGCATGCAGTGCGGCCATGTCGATGTTCATCTGCGCCGCTCCTCCCCAGCCCCACGCTTCGCCAATGCCAGTTCGGCGTCGGCAGGGGGCGAAAACTCCACCTGGACAACAGCTTTGACGACATCACCGAGCGAGATTTCGCGGATTGACCAGTCCCGGCCGGTGCGAACCACCAGCGCGACGGCGTCCTCGTTCGTCTCGCCGATGCGGCCGGTCAGCGTCGATCCGTCGGAGAGGGTGACGTCGACCTTGCGGCCGCGGGCGCGGCGGAAGTGCTTCGCGCGGGTCAGGGGGCGGTCCACACCGGGCGAGGAGACCTCGAGCACATAGTGATCGCCGATGGTGTCCAGATCGTCGAGCAGCGCCGACGCCGAGCGTGACAACGTGGCGGCCGTGTCCAGGTCGAGGCCGTCGTCGCCGTCGGCGATCACCGTGATGCGTGGGGGCCGGGTGCGCGCGTCGATGACCACGTCTTCGATCTCGTATCCCGCGCGCGCAAACTCTGCATCGAGTAGCTCGATCACCTGCGTCTGCGACGGTAGCCCGGTGGTCACGGCGAGCTCCTCATCTTGAGTTGTCCGGTCATCTGGCGGATGTCGCCGCCGCGATGGCTTCGCGTCCGGCTTCCGGTGTCCCGGCGGAGAACGTGCTGGCTGTCCTCTGCGAGAACCAGCTATCCACGATACGCCAGGAATCGCGGATGGCGGCGCGATCGCGTGCTGGCTTCGTGCCCGCCGACGCACCGGTGGCAGGATGTGCTTGTGCCTAGCGCAGTTCCGTTCGTCAACCGGCGAGACGTCCTCTCCGGCGGCGTCGCTTTGGCCGCGCTCGGTGTGGTGTCCGCGTGCGGAAAGTCCGCGCCCAAGCCCCCGCCCGTCGAACAACTGCTGGGCCCGTTGGACCAGGCGCGCCACGACAGCGCGCTGGCGAGTGCCGCCGCCTCGGCCGTCGGGAACCCCCCGCAGGTCGCCGCCGCGCTGACGGTGGTGGCGAGCCAGCGCGCCGCGCACGCCCGCGCGCTGTCCACCGAGATCGCGCGGGCCGCCGGCAAGCTCGCCGCGCCGTCGTCGAGCGAAACGCCCAGCCCGAGTCAGGCCGAGCCGGCCGGCCCCCCGCCTCCCCCGCCGCCGGTGGTCGACGTGATCAGCGCGCTGCACGCCTCGGCCGACAGCGCCGCTCGCCTGGTGGGCACCGAATCCGGCTACCGGGCCGGGCTGCTCGCCTCGATCGCCGCGTCCTGCACGGCGTCCTACACGGTGGCGCTGGTGCCCGGGGGGCCGTCGATATGAGTTCGGGGAAGGACGCCGACAACGCCGCGCTGTCCGACGCGCTGGCCATCGAACATTCGACGATCTACGGCTACGGCATCGTCTCGGCCATGTCGCCGCCCAGCGTCAACGGCATGGTGGTGGAGGCACTCGAGCAGCACCGGCAGCGCCGCGACGACGTCATCGCGATGCTGACCGCCCGCAAGGTCACCGCCCCGGTGGCCGCCGCCGGCTACCAGCTGCCCCTGGTGGTCGGCAGCCCGGCGGACGCTGCGCGGCTGGCCGCGCGGATGGAGAACGACGGCGCCGGCGCGTGGCGCGTTGTCGCCGAACACGCCGAGACCGCCGAGGACCGGGCGTTCGCCTCGACGGCGCTGGTGCAGAGCGCGGTCATGGCCGCCCGGTGGAACCGGGTGTTGGGCGCCTGGCCGATCACGACGAGCTTCCCGGGCGGCAACGACTAGCCCGTCTCAAGCGCCGCCGCGATGTCGGCGGCCAGCGACGCCCCCGTCGCCAGTTCGCGGGTTTGCCCGCCGAAGCGGTCGCGCAGTTCCACCACGCCGTCCGCCCAGCCGCGCCCCACCACCACGATCCAGGGCACGCCCAACAGCTCGGCATCCTTGAACTTCACGCCGGGCGAGGCCTGCCGGTCATCGAGCAGCACGTCGACGCCCAGCCGGTCCAGCTCGCCGGCGAGCTCGGTGGCCCCGGTGCGGGCCCGGTCGTCCTTGTTGGCGATCACCAGGTGGACGTCGAAGGGCGCGACCGACGACGGCCACCGCAGCCCCAGCTCGTCGTGGTGCTGCTCGGCGATCACGGCCACCATCCGCGAGACGCCCAGGCCGTAGGAGCCCATGGTCAGGCGCACCGGCTTGCCGTCCTCGCCGAGCACGTCGGCGGTGAAGGCGTCGGTGTATTTGCGGCCGAGCTGGAAGATGTGCGCGACCTCGATGCCGCGCGCCGACACCAGCGGGCCCGCGCCGTCCGGCGACGGGTCCCCGTCGCGCACCTCGGCGGCCTCGATGGTGCCGTCGGCGGTGAAATCGCGGCCGGCGACCAGCCCGACGACGTGCCGGCCGGGCTCGTCGGCCCCGGTGATCCAGCTGGTGCCGTCGACCACGCGTGGATCGACCAGGTAGCGAACACCGTTGTCGCGCAACGCTTTCGGGCCGATGTATCCCTTCACCAGAAAGGGGTACTTGGCGAAGTCGGCGTCGTCGAGCATCGCGTATTCGGCCGGTTCGAGCGCCGCGCCCAGCCGCTTGTCGTCGACCTCGCGGTCGCCGGGCAGCCCGATGGCCAGCAGCTCCCAGTCCCCACCGGGCTCGCGCACCTTGAGCAGGACGTTCTTCAGTGTGTCGGCCGCGGTGACGGTGCGGCCCAGGTCGGCGGTGTTGGCCCAGTCCACCAGGGTGGCGATGGTCGGGGTGTCGCCGGTGTCGTGGACCACCGCCTCGGGCAGCCCGTCGATCGGCTGCGCCTCCGGGCGCGCGGTGACGACGGCCTCGACGTTGGCCGCGTAGCCGGACTCCAGGCAGCGCACGAAGGTGTCCTCGCCGACCGGGCTTTCGGCCAGAAACTCCTCGGAGGCGCTGCCGCCCATGGCGCCGGAGACCGCCGAGACGATGACGTAGCGCACCTGCAGGCGCGCGAAGATGCGCTGATAGGCCTCGCGGTGCGCGTGGTAGGCGGCCTTGAGCCCGGCGTCGTCGACGTCGAACGAGTAGGAGTCCTTCATCAGGAACTCCCGCACGCGCAGGATGCCGGCGCGCGGCCGCGCCTCGTCGCGATACTTGTTCTGGATTTGGTAGAGCAGGACCGGAAAGTCTTTGTAGGAGCTGTATTCGCCCTTGACCGTCAGGGTGAACAACTCCTCGTGCGTCGGGCCCAGCAGGTAGTCGTTACCGCGGCGGTCTTTGAGCCGGAACACCGAGTCGCCGTATTCGGTCCACCGGTTCGTTGCCTCGTAGGGCGCGCGGGGCAGCAGGGCGGGAAACAGGATCTCTTGCCCGCCAATGGCATTCATCTCCTCGCGGACGATGCCCTCGATGCGGCGCAGCACCCGCAGGCCCAGCGGCAGCCAGCTGTACAGCCCGGGCGCGACGGGCCGGATGTAGCCGGCCCGGATCAGCAGCTTGTGGCTGGCGACTTCGGCGTCGGCGGGATCGTCGCGCAACGTGCGCAAAAACAGCTGGGACATCCGGGTGATCACAGCGGGCTAGCCTAGCGTGCTGCGAAGAGCGCCCGTGACAGGCGCAGTGCCCGCATGCGGTGAGCTACAGCTCCCCGGCGTCCATCGCTTCCTTGACCTCTTGCGCGTGCGCGACCTGGTCGGGTGTGTAGCCGATGAGCAGCGCCGCACCGCCGACGATGACCGCCACCCCTGCCACCCACAGCAGGCCGTAGGTATAGCCGTGGTCGAGCGCCTGCAGCTGCGCGTCGGTCATGTTCTTCACCGGGCCGGTGGTGCCGCCCAAATACAGTGTCCGCGAAGTGATCACGGCCTGGATGACGGCCAACACGAGCGGGCCACCCAGGCTTTGCAGCATCAGCGTGACCGCGGAGACGGGACCGATCTGATCGAAACCCACACCGGCGATGGCCGACAGCGTCAGGGGCACGACGGCCATGCCGATGCCGATCCCGCCGACCACGATCGGCAACACCAGGTTGGGGAAGTAGGCGACGCCGCGGTGCATGAACGCCCAGCCGTAGAGCATCGCCCAGAAGAGCAGGATGCCGCCGCCGATGGTCAAGACCCGCGGCGAGAACCGCGACACCAGCTGCGAGGAGATGCCGAGGCCGATCCCCATCGCGATGACGAACGGGATGAAGCCGACGCCGGCGTGCAGCGCGCTGTAGCCGAGGATGTCCTGCACGTACAGGCCGATGCACACGGTCAGGCTGAACATCAGCCCGCCGGCCAGGAAGATCGCGGTGAACGTGACCAGGCGGTTGCGGTCGCGGAACAGATCGAACGGCACGACGGGGTTCTCGGCGGTGCGCTCCACGATGATGAAGCCCAGCCCGGCGAGCATCGCCACCACACCCGAACCGATGGTGGTGATCGAAACCCACCCCTTTTCCGGCCCCATCGAGAAGGCGAACACCGCGGCGGTGCACGTCAGGGTGGCCAGCATGGCGCCGGTGGCGTCCAGCTTCATCCGCTCGCGGTTGGTCTCGCGCAGCGCGGTGCGGGCCAAATACATCATCACCAGGCCGATCGGCACGTTCACCAGGAACGCCAGCCGCCACGACACCTCGGTGAGCGCTCCCCCGACCACGAGGCCCATCACCGAGCCGACGGCCGTCATCGCGGCGAAGACCGCGGTCGCGAAGTTGCGCGCCGGTCCCTTGGGGAAGGTGGTCGCCACCAGCGCCAGGCCCGTCGGCGAGGCGATGGCCGACCCGACGCCCTGCGACAGCCGGGCGATGACCATGGTCGCCTCGTCCCAGGCGACGGCGCACAGCACGGAGGAGATGGTGAACAGGGCGACACCGACGATGAAGGTGCGCTTGCGCCCGATGGTGTCACCGAGCCGCCCGCCGAGCAGCATCAGCCCGCCGAATGTCAGCACGTAGGCGGTGATCACCCAGCTGCGGCCGGCGTCGGACAGGCTGAGCTCGTTTTGGATCTTGGGGAGCGCGACGATCGCGACGGTGCTGTCCATCGTCGCAAGCAGCTGCATACCGCCGATGGCGATGACGGCCGCGATGAAGCGTCGCGAGGGCAGCCACGCCGGGTAGTACTTGCTGATGCGATTGGAGGCGGTCTCCGCCGGGGGCTTTGCGGCGGTCTCCGCCGTGCGCACCGGGGCCGGACGATCGGGGCGTGCAGACGTCCAGTTTTGGACAGCGCGCTCTGAGTCGTTGAGAGCCGTCATAAAGGGTTACCTTACAGTAATCTTAAGAAGCGTTTAAACCCCGAAAGCCGCCACGGCGCCGATCACGATGATCGCGGGAGGTCGGATCCCCTCGGCGCGAATCTTTTCGGGCGTGTCGGCGAGGGTGGCCCGCAAAGTGTGTTGAGCGGCCGTCGTTCCGTGCTGAACGACAAGCACGGGCGTATCCGCTGGTCGACCTCCTGCCAAAAGGGCTTCGGCGAAAAGTTCGATGCGTTCGACGGCCATCAGCAAAACAATCGTGCCGGACATCGCGGCCAGCGCATCCCAATTCACTAACGATTCGGGATGCCCGGGTGGGAGATGGCCGCTGACCACCACGAACTCGTGGTTGATCGCCCGATGGGTGACGGGGACACCCGCCAATGCGGGCACCCCTATGGCGCTTGTCACACCCGGCACCACGGTGACCGGGATCCCGGCCTCGGCGCACGCGAGCACCTCCTCGTAGCCGCGGGCGAAGACGAAGGGGTCCCCCCCTTTGAGGCGCACCACGAAGCTTCCAGCCCGGGCGCGTTCGATCATCACGTCGTTGATGGCGTCCTGGGCCATCGCCCGCCCGTACGGGATCTTGGCGGCGTCGATGACTTCCACGTGTGGGGGCAGTTCGGCGAGCAGTTCCGGCGGCGCGAGGCGGTCGGCGACCACGACGTCGGCCTGGGCGAGCAGCCGGCGCCCGCGCACGGTGATCAGTTCGGGGTCGCCGGGACCGCCCCCGATCAGCGCCACGCCGCCCTTGACGGCGTCGGAGCCCACCGGGCCCTCGGGGGTGATGACCCCGGTCTGCAGCGCCTCCCGGATGGCCGAGCGGATCGCCGCCGAACGCCGGTGCTCGCCGCCGGCCAGGACGCCGACGGACAGCCCCGCATAGCTGAAAGACGCTGGCGTCACCGCGGTTCCCTCGACGGCGATGTCCGCCCGGACGCAGAAGATCTGGCGGCTTGCGGCCTCGGCGACCACGGCCTCGTTGACGCGCGGGTCGTCGGTGGCCGCGATCGCGTACCAGGCGCCGTCGAGGTCGCCGTCGCGGTATTCGCGCAGTGCCAGAGTGATTCCGGTCATGGCCTCGACCGACCGGGTGGCGCTGCGGGAGATGACGTGGACGTCGGCGCCGCTGGCGATGAGCAACGGCAACCGGCGCTGGGCGACGGTGCCGCCGCCCACGACGACGACCTTCTTACCGGTCAGCCGCAGCCCTACGAGGTAGGCGCTCTCAGTCACCCGGCAAGCTTAGTGGTTCGTGGCCTTGGCATCGCGCGCGTAACGCCGCGGCGAAGTTCGGCCGGATTTTTCGCCGTGACGTTACGTCCGCGAACCCGCTCGCCGGGCCGCGTGGGCGACGAAGCGCGCCACCGCCTCCGGCGCGGCGGCCGGGTGGGTGTGCAGATACGACGCGTGCACGCCGCCGTGCACGACGCCATCGCGCACGGCCCCGCCGGCATCGTCGGCGTCGTCGGCGTCGTCGGCGTCGGGGGCCCGGTACATCCATGCCGGCTGGTAGCTGTCGCTGAATGTGACTGCGGTGCGGTGGAATTCGTGCCCGACGGCCCGCTGGCCCGCAGTGTACAGCGGGGAATCGGCCACGGCGACGGCGTCGCGGTAGGCCAGCGTCAGCTGCGGGGTGAACCGGGCCCGTCCGGCCAGCACGCCGCACATCGGGTGGCCGTCGAGTTCGGTGGCCAGGTAGATCAGCCCGGCGCACTCGGCGTGCACGGGCGCCCCGGCGGCGGCCAGCTCCTTGATCTGCCGGCGCACGACCTCGTTGGCGGACAGCTCGGCGGTGAACTGTTCGGGAAAGCCGCCGGGCAGCAACACCGCATCGCTGCCGTCGGGCAACGCGTCGCTGAGCGGATCGAATGCGACGACGTCCGCGCCGGCGGCCGCCAGCAGCTCCGGGTGCTCGGCGTAGCCGAAGCTGAAGGCCTTCCCGGCCGCCACGGCCACGGTGGCGCGCCGCCGCGCCGACTCCCCCACCGCCGCCGCCGGATCCCACGGCTGCCCGGCCGCCGGGGCCCGCGCGACCGCGATCACCGACGCCAGGTCGACGTGGGCGGCGACCAACGCGGTCATCGCGTCGACCGCCTGCCGGGCCCGGCGGCCGTACTCCACGGCGGTGACGAGCCCCAGATACCTTGTGGGAAGCTCCAATTCGGCCGCCCGCGGGATGGCCCCCAGCACCGGGACACCGGCCTGCTCGCAGGCCTGCCGCAACACCTGCTCGTGGCGGGTCGAGCCGACCCGGTTCAGGATCACGCCGGTGACCCGGGTGGCGGTGTCGAACGTCGAAAAGCCGTGCAGCAGCGCGGCGATGCTCTGGCTTTGACCGCGCGCGTCGATGACCAGCACGACGGGTGCGCCCAGCAGGCGGGCGACGTGGGCGGTCGATCCGGCGGCGGGGGTGGCGGCGGACGGCCCGATCCGCCCGTCGAACAGCCCCATCACGCCCTCGATCACCGCGATGTCCGCGCCGGCGGCGCCGTGCGCGTACAGAGGGCCGATGAGGCCCTCCCCGACCAGCACCGGGTCGAGGTTGCGGCCCGGCCGGCCTGCGGCCAGGCCGTGATACCCGGGATCGATGAAGTCCGGGCCCACCTTGAACGGCGCGACGGTGTGACCCGCCCGGCGCAAAGCGCCGATCAAACCCGTTGCCACGGTGGTCTTTCCGCTGCCGGACGAGGGTGCGGCGATGACCATGGCGGGAACACTCACCACTCGATGCCCTTCTGCCCCTTGCGCCCGGCGTCCATCGGATGCTTGAGCTTGGTCATCTCGGTGACCAGGTCGGCCGCATCGATCAGCGGCCGCGGGGCGTCGCGTCCGGTGATGACGACGTGCTGGTGGCCGGGCCGCGCCGCGAGCACCTCGACCACCTCGTGGACGTCGACCCAGCCCCACTTCAGCGGATAGGTGAACTCGTCGAGCACGTAGAAGTCGTGGCGCTGGTCGGCCAGCCGGCGCGCGATTTCGGCCCAGCCGTCGGCCGCGGCCGCCGCGTGATCGGTGTCGCTGCCCGCCTTGCGCGTCCAGGACCAGCCCGCACCCATCTTGTGCCATTCGACCGGCGCGCCGGCGCCGTGTTGTTCGTGCACGTCGCCGAGCGCGGCGAACGCCGCCTCCTCGCCGACCTTCCACTTCGCGCTCTTGACGAATTGGAACACCGCGACGGAAAGCCCGGCGTTCCAGGCCCGCAACGCCATTCCGAACGCCGCCGTCGACTTCCCCTTGCCGGCGCCGGTGTGCACCGCCAGCACCGGCGTGTGACGTCGCGCCCGGGTGGTCAGGCCATCATCGGGAACCTGGACTGGAACTCCTTGCGGCATAACGGGTTACCTTTCTCACGCGACGTCGCGTACCGCACGCGTCAACGAATCGGCGTGCAGCTGCTCCAGCCGAACGGCGGGTGCGCCGAGTTGGCGGGCCAGCTGCTCGGCCAGGCCCAGCCGCACGAACGACGTCTCGCAATCCACGACCACCGCGGCCGCGCCTTCGGCCACCAGCCGGGCCGCCGCGGATCGGGTGCGGCCCAACGGATCCGGTCCGGCGGTGGCCCGGCCGTCGGTGAGCACCACCACCAGGGCGCGGCGGGCCCGGTCGCGCGCCTTCTCCCGGACGATCAGCTCGCGCGCGGCCAGCAGGCCTTCGGCGAGCGGCGTCTTGCCGCCGGTGTCGAAGCGGGCCAGTCGCCGCCCGGCGATGTGGGCCGAGGAGGTCGGCGGTAGCAACAATTGCGCCTGCTGGTGCCGGAAGGTGATCACGGCGACCTTGTCGCGGCGCTGGTAGGCGTCGCGCAGCAGCGACAGCGTGGCGCCGCTGACCGCCGCCATCCGGTCGCGGGCGGCCATCGAACCCGAGGCGTCCACCACGAAGATCACCAGGTTGCCCTCGCGTCCCTCGCGCACGGCGCGGCGCACGTCGTCGGGCCCGGGCCGCAGCGGCCCGGCCCCGGCGCGCTCGGCGGCCGAGAGCAGCGTGGCGAACACGTGCAGTCCGTGCCCGCCGCAACTGGTGTCGTCCCCGTCGGTGGCGGCGATGACGCTGCCGCCGGCGTTGCGCGCCCGCGACCGCCGCCCGGGCGCGCCCTCCCCCACCCCGGGGACGCGCAGCGCGCGGGTGCGGAAGGTTTTCGACGGAGGCGCGCTGGGCTTGGACTTCGGCGGCTTCCCCGTGGTGCTGTCCCCCGAGTCCCGTTGTGGCCCAGCCTGTTCGGTGTCCGGCGTTTGACCGCCGCCGGGCGGGTCGGGCTCGGGGTCCGGCTCGGAGCCGGCCCGCGCCAGGGCTTCGTCCAGCTGGTCGCGGTCGATCCCCGGATCGTCGAAGGGGTCGCGGCGGCGCCGGTGCGGCAGCGCCAGCTCGGCGGCGACCCGGATGTCGGATTCCTCGACGGCGGGCGCCCCGCGCCAGGCAGCGTGGGCGACGGCGGTGCGGGCCACCACCAGGTCCGCGCGCATGCCGTCGACATCGAACGCCGCGCACAGCGCCGCGATGCGCCGTAACTCGTTGTCGGGCAACACCACATCGTCGACGAGCGCGCGGGCCGCGGCGATGCGCCGGGCCAGCTCGGCGTCGGCGGCGGCGTATCGCTCCGCGAAGCCGTCCGGGTCGGCCTCATACGCCATTCGCTGCCGGATGACCTGCACCCGCACGTCGACGTCGCGTGAGGCGTGCACGTCGACGGTGAGCCCGAAGCGGTCCAACAGCTGCGGACGCAGTTCGCCCTCTTCGGGATTCATGGTGCCGATCAACACGAACCGCGCCTCATGCGAATGCGAGATGCCGTCGCGTTCGATGTGCACCCGCCCCATCGCCGCGGCGTCGAGCAGCACGTCGACGAGATGATCGTGCAGCAGGTTGACCTCGTCGACGTAGAGCACCCCGCCGTGCGCGCGGGCCAACAGGCCCGGGGAAAAAGCGTGCTCGCCGTCGCGCAGCACCCGCTGCAGATCCAGCGAGCCGATGACCCTGTCTTCGGTTGCCCCGAGCGGCATTTCGACCAGGCCGGAATCGCTGCCGGTCGCCGCGCACAGCAGCGCCGCCAGGCCGCGCACGGCCGTCGACTTGGCGGTGCCCTTCTCGCCGCGGATGAGGGCGCCCCCGATCTCAGGGCGCACGGCGCACAACAGCAGGGCGAGACGCAGCTGGTCGTGCCCGACGATGGCGCTGAACGGGTAGGGCCTCACGGCTTGGCCGCCAGACCGGAGCCCGGCCGCAGCATGGGCACGTGCGGGACGCCGTCGTCGACGAAATCGTCGCCGTCGCGCACGAATCCGTGCTGCGCGTACATGTCGGCCAGATAGGTCTGCGCGTTGATCCGGCACGGGTAGTCACCCACCTCGGCCAGGGCCGCGCGCAGCAGCCGGGTGGTGTGGCCCTGGCCACGGGCGCTGCGCTTGGTGCACAGGCGCCCGATGCGGAACGCCTTCTCGCCTCCGGCGTGCTCCTCCATCAGCCGCAGCGTACAGATCACCTCGCCGTCGGCCGTCTCCAGCCAGAAGTGCCGGGTTTCGGCGAGGAGGTCACGGCCGTCCAGTTCGGGATACGGGATCGCCTGTTCGACGACGAACACCTCCACCCTCAACTTGAGCAGCTCGTAAAGTGTCTGGGCATCAAGGTCTTTGGCCCAGATACGCCGCAGTGCTTCAGTCATTGACATCCAACCCCAGTACCTTCGTTCCCCACGAAAAGACCTCGTCGTAGAGCGCCGGCTCGTCCGACAGCGACGCCCCCAAAGAGGGAACCATCTCCTTGAGCGCGGGCAACCACGACTGAAAACGGTTGGCAAAGCACCGCTGCAACACGTCGAGCATGATCGGCACCGCGGTCGACGCCCCGGGCGAGCCGCCGAGCAGACCCGCGATGCTTCCGTCGGCGGCCCCCACCACCGTGGTGTCGAAGTCGAGCACCCCGCCCTTTCGCCTGTCGCGCCGGATCACCTGCACGCGCTGACCGGCCACGGTCAACTCCCAGTCGGAACCCGCTGCGGTGGGCGCGAATTCGCGCAGCATGCGCAGCCGGTCCGGCTCGGAGAGCCGCAATTGGCCGAGCAGGTACCCAAGCAGCGTCAGCTGGGTGGCGCCGACCCCGAGCAGGGAGGCCAGGTTATGCGGCTTCACCGAGCGGGGCAGGTCGGTGAAGTGCCCGCGTTTCAAGAACTTCGGTGACCAGCCGGCGTACGGGCCGAACACCAGCCACGGCTTGTCGTTGACGTAGCGCAGGTCCAGATGCAGCGCCCCCAGGGGCGGGGCGCCGGGCGCGGGCGCCCCGTACACCTTGGCCCGATGCGCGGCGGTGAGCGCCGGCTTGTCGGCGCGCAGGAACCGGCCGCCGATCGGGAATCCGGCGAAACCCCTGACCTCGCTGATGCCGGACTTCTGCAGCAGGGGCAGCGCGTCGCCGCCGGCCCCGACGAAGACGAATTTGGCGTGACAGCGGCGCTTTTGGCCGGTGCGGCGATTGCGGATCGACACCGTCCAGCCGCCGTCGGACCCGCGGGTCAGGTTGCGGACCTCGTGCCCGAACAGGGCCGTCGCGCCGCCCCGCACACAGAATCCGACCAATTGGCGCGACAGCGCACCGAAGTCGACGTCGGTGCCGTGGGCGGCCCAGTTGAGTGCGGTCGGCGTGGAGAAGTCGCGATGGGCGGCCATCAACGGCAGCCGGCGGGCGAACTCGCCCGGGTCCTCGATCAATTCGATGCCGGCGAACAGCGGGTTGGCCGCCAGCGCGTCACGGCGCCGCCGCAGATAGTCCACGCGCCGCGCCCCGCGCACGAAGCTCGCGTGCGGGATCCGGGTCAAAAAGCTCCGATCGGTCAGGATGCCGTTCTCCACGGCGTGAGCCCAGAACTGGCGGGTCACCTGAAACTGCTCGTTGATGCGCACCGCTTTGCTGATGTCGATCGAGCCGTCGGCGCGCTGCGGGGTGTAGTTCAGCTCGCACAGCGCCGAATGCCCCGTGCCGGCGTTGTTCCAGGGGCTGCTGCTTTCCGCGGCGACGGCGTCGAGGCGTTCGACGAAGGTCAGCGACCACTCCGGCTGCAGCCGGCGCAGCAACGCGCCCAGCGTCGCGCTCATGATGCCCGCGCCCACCAGCACGACGTCCGTCCGCGCGGTTGTGGCTAGCGATGACACCGGCTTGCTGGTCCTTCCCTCGACTGGGCCGATCCCCAGGTTATCCCGAGGCAAAGTGGGCGCGAACGACGTGCGGCTCCCCGTGCCCAGCAAAAGCTAAGCTTGCCTCGTGACTGGCTGGGTGCCCGATGTCCTCCCCGGATATTGGCAGCGCACCATCGCGCTCGGCCGCGATCCCGCCGGTGAGGGCGACATCGTCGCGACCCTGATCCGGCGCGGGCCGGCACAGGCGGGCCCGGCCGGGCGCGCGGTGCTGGCGGTGCACGGCTACACCGATTACTTCTTCCACACCGAGCTGGCCGACCATTTCGCCGCGCGCGGCTTCGCCTTCTACGCGCTGGACCTTCACAAGTGCGGTCGGTCGCGGCGCGACGGCCAGACGCCGCACTTCGTCACCGACCTCGCCAACTACGACACCGAACTCGAGCACGCCCTGGACGTCGTGCGCGCGCAGGCCCGCGACGTGCTGGTGTACGGGCATTCCGCGGGCGGGCTCATCGTGTCGTTGTGGCTGGATCGGTTGCGCCGCCGCAACCCGGACGCGCACGCCGACATCGGCGGGTTGGTGCTCAACAGCCCGTTTTTGGATCTGCCCGGCCCGGCCATCCTGCGGCATTCGGCGACCGTGGCGCTGCTCGGGGGTCTGTCGCGGGTGCGGTCCAAGGGCGTGGCCAGGTCGCCGGGTGAGGGCGGCTACGGCACCACGTTGCACCGCGACTATGGCGGGCAATTCGACTACAACCTGCAGTGGAAACCCGTGGGTGGCTTCCCGATCACCTTCGGTTGGCTGCACGCCGTCCGCCGCGGCCAGGCCCGGCTGCACCGCGGCCTCGACGTCGGCGTGCCGAATCTGATCCTGCGCTCGGACCACAGCGTGCGCGAAACCGCGGACCCGGAGCCCATGCGGTGCGGCGACGCCGTTCTCGACGTCACCCAGATCGCCAGGTGGGCAGGCTGTGTCGGAAACCGCAGCACCATCGTCCCGGTGGTCGATGCCAAGCACGATGTGTTCTTGTCGTTGGAGGGCCCGCGCGACGTCGCCTATCGGGAACTGGATCTCTGGCTGGACGAGTACCTGCCCACCAACAACAGCGACGCCCCGGCGTCGTTCGGAAGGGGGTGACGGTGTGGAGACCTACGACGTCGCGATCATCGGAACCGGTTCGGGCAACAGCATTCTCGATGAACGCTTCGCCGACAAACGGGTGGCCATCTGCGAACAGGGCACGTTCGGGGGCACGTGCCTGAACGTCGGGTGCATCCCGACCAAGATGTTCGTCTACGCCGCCGAGGTCGCCCAGAGCATCCGGGAGGCGGCGCGCTACGGCATCGACGCCCGCATCGAGCGGGTGCGCTGGGACGACATCGTCTCGCGCGTGTTCGGGCGCATCGACCCGATCGGGGTCAGCGGCGAGGACTATCGCAACGCCGCGCCCAATATCGATGTGTACAAACAGCACACCCGGTTCGGCGCGGTCCAACCCGATGGGCGCTACCTGTTGCGCACCGACGCCGGCGACGAGTTCACGGCCGATCAGGTGGTGATCGCGGCTGGGGCGCGCGCCGTGGTCCCGCCCGCGATCCTCGAGTGCGGCGCGACGTACCACACCAGCGACACGATCATGCGAATCCCTGAACTGCCCGAGCATTTGGTGATCGTCGGCGGCGGTTTCGTCGCAGCCGAATTCGCCCACACTTTCTCCTCCCTGGGCTCGCGGGTCACCCTGGTGGTCCGGGGCTCCACATTGCTGCGGCACCTCGACGACGTCGTCGGCGAACGCTTCACCCGCATCGCGGCCAGCAAGTGGGAGCTGCACACCCACCGCAACGTCGTGGGCGCCGAAAACCAGGGTTCGGGCGTCGCGGTGCAACTCGACGACGGTCGCACCGTGAACGCCGACGCGCTGCTGGTGGCGACCGGCCGCGTGCCCAACGGCGATCTGCTCGACGCCGAGCAGGCCGGCGTCACCGTCACCGACGGCCTGGTGGTCGTCGACGAGTACCAGCGGACCACGGCGCGTGGCGTTTTCGCGCTCGGCGACGTCTCCTCGTCGTATCAGCTCAAGCACGTCGCCAACCACGAGGCGCGCGTCGTGCAGCACAACCTGCTGTGCGACTGGGACGACACCGAAGCCCTGGCCGCCACCGACCACCGCTACGTGCCCGCGGCGGTGTTCACCGATCCCCAGATCGCCTCCGTCGGGCTGACCGAAAACCAGGCCATCGCACAGGGTTTCAAGATTTCGGTGAAGATCCAGAATTACGGCGACGTCGCCTACGGCTGGGCGGCCGAGGACACCACCGGGATCGTCAAGCTCGTCGCCGAGCGCGGCACCGGCCGCCTGCTGGGTGCGCACATCATGGGTGATCAGGCCTCGTCGATCATCCAGCCGTTGATCCAGGCGATGAGCTTCGGGCTGACCGCCCTGCAGACGGCCCGCGGGCAATACTGGATTCATCCGGCCCTGGCCGAGGTGGTGGAGAACGCGCTACTGGGTCTGCACTGACCTCGGCGGCGGCTCGGGCGTGAGCGGTTCAGTGTCGAGGGCCAAGAATCCGCGCTTCACTTGCATCCGGCGCGGCGGGGAACTTACAGTCGTGGCCGGTTGTTCTCAGCCCGATACCGCAAGGACGCGCCGGAAGGACCCCAGTGGCCAGCACCGAGATCGACCGGCGGCCGTCACGGGTGACCAGACTTCTCGGCGCCCTGACCACAGCGGAGTGGTGGCGGCTGGCCGCGATGCTCGCGTCCATCGTCGCGCTGCACCTGCTCGGCTGGCTCACCCTGGTGTTCTTGGTGGCACCGGCCCAATACAGCTTGGGCGGCAAAGCTTTTGGTGTCGGGATCGGATTGACGGCCTATACGCTGGGTATGCGGCACGCCTTTGACGCCGACCACATCGCCGCCATCGACAACACCACCCGCAAGCTGATGAACGACGGGCAGCGCCCGCTGGCCGTCGGCTTCTTCTTTTCGCTGGGCCACTCCACCGTGGTGTTCGCGTTGGCGCTGTTGCTGGCGGGCGGGGTGAAAACGGTCGTCGGGCCGGTCGAGGACGACTCCTCGACGCTGCACCACTACACCGGGTTGATCGGCACCAGCGTCTCCGGCGTCTTCCTGTATGCGATCGCCCTTCTCAACCTCATCGTCCTGGCCGGCATCCTGCGCGTGTTCGCGCGGTTGCGCCGCGGCGAATTCGACCCCGAGACCGACGGGGCCGAGCTGGAGCGGCAATTGCAGAGCCGCGGACTGATGAACCGGGTGCTCGGCCGGCTCACCAAGTCGATCACCAAGTCGTGGCACTGCTACCCGATCGGGTTGTTGTTCGGGCTGGGCTTCGACACCGCCACCGAGATCGCACTTCTGGTGCTCGCCGGCACCAGCGCCGCCGCCGGGCTGCCGTGGTACGCCATCATCTGCCTGCCGGTGCTGTTCGCCGCGGGCATGTGCCTGCTGGACACCATCGACGGTTCGTTCATGAACTTCGCCTACGGCTGGGCGTTTTCCAATCCGGTGCGCAAGATCTACTACAACATCACCATCACCGCGCTGTCGGTGGCCGTCGCCCTGCTGATCGGGAGCGTCGAACTGCTCGTCCTGTTCGCCGACCAATTCGGTTGGCGGGGCGCCTTCTGGACCTGGATCGGCGGGCTGGACCTCAACGCGGTCGGCTACGTCGTCGTCGGCATGTTCGTCCTCACCTGGGCGGTGGCCCTGCTCGTCTGGCGCTACGGCCGCATCGAGGAAAAGTGGGGCCCCACCGACCTGGGGGCCGAATCCGCGACCTAGCGGCTCACCGGGCGCGGGCGTGCGAGGCGCACGAAGCGTTGACAACGCTCGGCAGCGGGAGTAGACCCAAAAAACAGCGCCGCGCAAGTGGGCCGACGGTCGACTCCGGCGGCGCAGGAGCCCCGGCCCGGCTCCGGAAAGCTGCAGCATGCCAACGGAAGCGGCAGTCCAGACAGCACCACCGTTGACCCGTGCTCTGCGCGGCAAGGTCTCGGGCGCCGCGTCGCGTGTGCACGGCACCGTGATTCGAAGATCGAGGGGTACCACGGAGCGCACCGTCGACACGGTCGGGGGGTGACGCCATGGCGGATCGCCCGGTGCAGCCGACGGGACTTTCACCGCGGCCGGCGCAGTGGCGCGAGGCGGACGATCAAAGCCGGCGGACTGCGGTGCCGGCATGACAGCCCGCATCCTGGTAGCCGGGATCGGCAACAGCTTCCTGGGGGATGACGGATTCGGCTCCGAAGTGGTCCGCAATGCCGAACTGCCGCAAGATGATCCGATGGTCCAGGTCATCGACTACGGAATCAGGGGGATGCACCTGGCCTATGACCTGCTCGAGGAGTGGGACACGCTGGTCCTCGTCGACGCCGTACCCAGCCGCGGCCATCCCGGCACGCTGCACGTCTTCCAGGCCGATCACGAATCGCCCTCGCGGACAAGCGGTCTGGATGGCCACAGCATGGACCCCGCCGCGGTCTTCGCCAGCCTGCGGGCGCTGGGCGGCCGTCCGCCCTACACCGTCGTCGTCGGCTGCGAGGCCGGCAGCGTCCAGGAAGGCATCGGGCTGACCGAGCCGGTCGCCAAGGCCGTCCCCCGGGCGGCGCGGGCGGTCGAAGAGATCGTCGCGGCGTTGCACGGGGCGGCACTACCCGCGGCCGAAGACGGGTACTGAACCATGTGCCCGGCACCAGGGGGGCCGCTGGATCTCGTTCAGCACCACCGCGCCGACGTGGTGTCGCTGCTGGCCGAGCGCGGGCGCATCGGCGAACCCATCGTCGGGGTCTGTTTCGACGGCACCGGTAACGGCGGTGACGAAACGATCTGGGGCGGAGAGATTTTGGCGCTGGGCGCCCGGAGCCGGCAGTTCGTGCGGATCGGCCACCTGCGGCCGGTGCCGATGCCCGGCGGCGATGCGGCGGTGCGCGAACCGTGGCGGATGGCGCTGTCCCAGTTATGGACGGCCGACATCGACTGGACCCCGGATCTGGCGCCCGTCGCCGCCGCGACCGATGACGCACTGCGCCTGGTCCGTTCGCAACTGGAGACCGGGACGGGCTGTGTGCCGTGCTCGAGCATGGGACGGCTGTTCGACGCGGTCGCTTCCCTGCTCGGGGTGCGGCACCGCATCGACTACGAGGGGCAAGCCGCGGTCGAGCTCGAGGCGCTGGCGGAGTCGGCGGGCTGCGATCCCGGGCGGCCCCGGCCGTCGTTGCCGCTGGCGGTGCGCCCCGACGGGGTGATCGATCCGGCGCCGATGGTGCAGACGCTGGTCGCGGCGCTGTACGCCGGGACGCCGCGCGCGGTGCTGGCCGCGGCGTTCCACCTCGCGGTCGCGGACGCGGTCGCCGACGTGGTGGCGCGGGTGGCCGGCGACACCCGGCTGGTGGGGCTCACCGGCGGGGTGTTCCAGAACGTTCTGCTGACGCGCGCCTGCCGTGACTTATTGCAGCGCAACGGTTTCGAGGTCCTCACCCACCGCACCGTGCCGCCGAACGACGGCGGACCGTCGCCGGGACAGGCCGCACTCTCGGTGCTGACGGCGCGGGAGGGGGCCACGCGGTGACCGACCGGCGACTGGCGCGCGTCTAGCTTCGACGTCAGACTGGCCCGGTGCCCGGTTCCCTGCGTGACGTGCTGCCCGCCGCGGCCGCCCTGCTCGGCGTTCCGGGCGCGGTCGACACCCTGGCGGTGACGGAGCGGGCCGGCTCCGATCGGATCGACCGGGTGCTCGTCGTGCTGGTGGACGGGCTGGGCTGGCACCTGCTTCCGCAGCTGGCGGGCGGCGCGCCGCTGCTGGCCTCCGTGCTGGGGGGCGGCACCGGCCGGCTGACCCGGCTGGAGTGCACCTTCCCGTCGACGACGCCGACCAGCCTGGTGTCCCTGGGCACCGGTGCGGCGCCCGGCGAGCACGGGGTTCTGGGCTTCACCCTGCGGGTGCCGGGCACCGAGACGGTGCTCAACCACGTCCGGTGGCGCGACGATCCCTCGCCGGCCGTCTGGCAGCCGGTGCCGACCTGGTTTCAGCGGCTCAAAGAGGCCGGCGTCAGCGCCCGCGCGGTGCTGCCGGCGCTGTTCCTCGGCAGTGGGCTGACCGAGGCCGCGTACCGTGGCGCGGAATTCCGCCCGGCCGGCCCCGCCGACGACTACGCCCAGCTGGTGGTCGACGACCTGCGCTCGGCGCCCGGACTGGTCTACGGCTACACCGCCGAACTCGACACCGCGGCCCATGTCTTCGGCGTCGGCTCCGAGCAGTGGCATGCGGCCGCGGCGAGCGTCGACACGCTGCTCTCGCGCCTGCTCGAGGCGCTGCCGCCGAACGCGGCGCTGCTGGTGACCGCCGACCACGGCGGCCTCAACGTCCCGCCGGAGGCCCGCATCGACCTCGACGCCGACCCCCGGCTGGCCCGGGGCGTCCGGGTGGTCGCCGGCGAGCCCCGGGTCCGCTACCTGCACACCGAGCCGGGCGCCGCGCCCGACGTGCGGGCCGCGTGGGCCGAGGTGCTCGACGGCCGGGCGACCGTGTACAGCCGCGAGCAGGCGGTGGCCACCGGGATGTTCGGGCCGGTCGCCGCGCCGCACCTGGAGCGGCTGGGCGACGTGGTGGTGGTCTGCTCGGGCGACACGGCGGTGCTGGCCAGCGCGCACGAGCCGCCGGAAGCCTCGCGCCTGATCGGTTTCCACGGCGGAGCCAGCCCGGCCGAGATGGCGATCCCGCTCATCGTTTTCCGCCCCTAGCTGCACCAACCGTGGATTCGGACCGACTTCACAGCTCGTTCCGACCGGTTTACCACGATTCACGTTGTACATTCGGCGCACTGTGTTGTTCCGGGTTGGCGGTCAGACTCGGCGGTGGCGGCCCGCCACCGCGATCGTCGCAGCCCTGGGTGTGTTCATCGCGCTGATAGCCGGTTCGTCGCTGCGGCCCCAGTTCGCCGCGTCCAGCCTGCCCGAGCCGGCCGCCTGGTCCGGCCCGGCCGCCGGGGTCGGCGCGCATGCGCTCCCCCGGGGCCTCCACTCCGCCGTCGGCCGCCCGGCGCCGGCCGCGTGGCAGCCGCCGGCACCGGCGGACAACACCAACAAGAAGCCGTTTCACAGCATGTGGATGACGAAGGAACGGCCCCAAACCTGGAACCGTTCGTCAGCGCAAGTGGCCCTGTCACCGGCGCCGACGACGTTCGGCCCGGTGCGTGCGGCGCCCGACCACGCCCAATCCCGTTCTCCCGCAATCATTGCCACCGACCGAGATACCTTGACCCGGCTCTGCATCGCCCGCGTCTGATCGCCGCACGCCGCGCATTCGCGCGACAGGGCTCATATCCCCCGTGTCTATCTCGTGAAGGACGCCCCCAATGTTTTCGAGCACCAACCACACCGCCCGCCCCCGGCGGAGGCTGTAATGGATTTCGCGACGCTGCCCCCGGAGATCAACTCGGCGCTGATGTATTCGGGTCCCGGTGCGGGATCGATGGTCGCGGCCGCCGCGGCGTGGGACAAGCTGGCCGCGCGGCTCTGCGCCGCGGCGGCCGACTACCGGGCGGTGACCGCGAAGCTGGCGGCGCAATGGGAGGGCCCGGCGCCCTCGGCGCTGCGCGAGGCCGCCCGCTACGTCGACTGGCTGGACGCCAACGCCGCACGGAGCCAGGAGGCGGCCGTGCAGCTGGGCGCGGCGGCCGGGGCGCACGACGCGGCGTTCGCGGCGACGGTGCCCCCACCGGCGATCGCGGGCAACCGCGCGCGCCGCACGGCGCTGGTGTCGGCGAACTGGCTGGGCCAGCACAGCGCGGCGATCGCGGACGTCGACACCGACTACGACGCCATGTGGGCGCGCAACGCCGGCGCCATGTACGCCTACGCCGACGCCGCCGCCGGCGCGGCGACGTTGGCCCCGTTCACCCCTCCGCCTTCCGACGCCGGTGCGCGCGCAGACAGCTGGCCGTTGAAGGCGGCGCCCGACGTCATATCGGCCGGCCGCCGCGTGATGTCGGCCATTCCCGGCGCGCTCAAGCACCTGTCGTCGGCATCGCGGACCACGTTCGAGGCGTCCCTTTCCTCGGTGACACCGTCGCTGTCGAAGCTGAATTCGCTGACCGCGCCGTCGGATTTCGCGATCGGCCACCTGAATTCGATGAACAAGGCGGCGGCGCTGCGCACACTGTTCCCCAGGCCGGCCGCCGTCGACGGGGTGAACGCGCGCGTGGGCCGCGGGGTGTCGCTGGGCGCGCTGTCGGTGCCGCGCAGCTGGACGACGGCCGCGTCCGCCGCGCAAGGCCTGGGCGGGGACCGGCGGGCGAAGGCGCCCGCGTGGTCAGGGCCGGTGGGTACCGCCGTTAGAGCGGAGTCACGTAGGCCGAGCTGATGCCGCCGTCGACCAGGAACGTCGACGCCGTGATGAACGACGCGTCGTCGCTCGCCAAAAACGCGACGGCCGCGGCGATTTCGCCGGGGTCGGCGAAGCGTCCCACCGGCACGTGCACCAGCCGGCGCGCGGCCCGTTCGGGGTCCTTGGCGAAAAGCTCTTGCAGCAGTGGGGTGTTGACCGGCCCGGGGCACAGCGCGTTCACCCGGATGCCCTGCCGGGCGAACTGCACCCCCAGCTCCCGCGACATGGCCAGCACCCCACCCTTGGACGCGGTGTAGGAGATCTGCGACGTCGCCGACCCCAGGACGGCGACGAACGACGCGGTGTTGATGATCGAGCCGCGCCGCGCGGGAACCATGTGCCGCAACGCCGCCCGGCAGCACAGGTACACCGACTTCAGGTTGACGTCCTGGACGCGTTGCCAGGCGGGCAGCTCGGTGTTCTCGATGACATCGTCGTCGGGGGGTGAGATGCCGGCGTTGTTGAACGCGATGTCGACGCGGCCGTAGGCCTGCGCCGCGGTATCGAACAGCGCGTCGACCGCGTCCTCGTCGGCGACGTCGGTGGGCACGAACAGGCCGGACAGCTCGTCGGCCGCGGCCGCGCCCGCGTCGTGGTCGACGTCGGCGATCACGATGGTGGCGCCCTCGGCGCGCATCCGCCGCGCCGAGGCCAGCCCGATGCCGCCGCCGGCGCCGGTGACGACGGCGACCCGGCCCGCCAACCGTTGGGTGAGATCGACCGCCACCGCCTAATCCTCCCCGATCGCGATGAAAACGTTCTTCGTCTCGGTGAAGTGCAGCGGCGCGTCCGGGCCCAGCTCGCGGCCCAGGCCCGACTGCTTGAAACCGCCGAACGGGGTGTTGTACCGCACCGACGAGTGCGAATTCACCGACAGGTTCCCGGCTTCGACCGCGCGGGACACCCGCAGGGCGCGGGACAGGTCGTTCGTCCAGATCGATCCGGACAGGCCGTAGGCGGTGTCGTTGGCCAGCGTGACGGCGTCCTGCTCGTCGTCGAAGGCCAGCACCGTGACCACCGGGCCGAAGATCTCTTCGGTGACGGTGCGGTCGGTGCGCTGCGGTGTGAGAACCGTTGGCGGGAACCAGAATCCGCGCCCGCTCGGCGCGGTGCCGCGAAACGCGACGGGGGCGCCGTCGGGCACGTAGGACGCCACCCTGGCGCGGTGCGCGGCCGACACCAGCGGGCCCATTTCGGTGCCCCGGGACGCGGGGTCCCCGACGACGACACCTTTGACGGCGGGTTCGAGCAGCTCCATGAAGCGGTCGTAGACGCTGCGCTGCACCAGGATCCGGCTGCGGGCGCAGCAGTCCTGCCCGGCGTTGTCGAACACCCCGGCCGGCGCGGTCGCGGCCGCCCGCTCCAGATCGCAGTCGGCGAACACGATGTTCGCGCTCTTGCCGCCCAGCTCCAGGGTCACCCGCTTGACGCGGGCCGCCGCCCCGGCCAGCACCCTTTTGCCGACCTCGGTGGAGCCGGTGAACACGATCTTGGCGATGTCGGGGTGCGTGACGAACCGCTCCCCCACCACCGGGCCCGGTCCCGGCAGCACCTGGAGCAGGTCTGGGTCCAGGCCGGCGTCGGCCGCCAGCTCACCGAGGCGGATCGTGGTCAGCGGCGTCGCCTCGGCGGGCTTGACCAGCACGGCGTTACCCGCCGCCAGCGCCGGCGCGAACCCCCAGCAGGCGATGGGCATCGGGAAGTTCCACGGGGCGATCACACCGACCACGCCCAGCGGTTCGTTGAACGTGACGTCCAGCCCGCCGGACACCGGAATTTGCTTGCCGGACAACCGTTCCGGGCCGGCGGAGTAGTAGGTCAGCACGTCGCCGACGTGCCCGGCCTCCCACTCGGCCGACCCGATGGGATGACCCGAGTTCGCGACCTCGAGGTCCGCGAGCTCGTCGAGATGGGCGTCGACGGCGGCGGCGAAAGCCCGTAGGCCGGAGGCTCGTTCGGCCGGGGACAGCCGCGCCCACCGCCGCTGCGCCACCCGCGCGCGGCGCACCGCGTCGTCGACGGCCGCCGCGTCGGCGTGCTCGACCGAGCGCAGCACCTCCTCGGTCGCCGGGTTGATCAGCTGCGTCGCGCCCACGTCAGCGCCCCGCATACGCCCGGGCCGCGTCCACGATCGCGGCGAACAACCGCAGATCCTCCAGGGACTGCTCCGGATGCCATTGCACGCCAAGCACAAACCGGTCCCCGGGGAGCTCCAGCGCCTCGACGACGCCGTCGGGATCGGTCGCGCTGACCACCAGCCCGTCCCCGACCCGGTCGATGGCCTGGTGGTGATAGCACGGCGCGTCGACGGTCTCCCCCACCAGCGCGGCCGCCCGGGTGCCGGCGACGGTGCGCACCGGCACCCGGGTGAACACCCCGTCGCCGGCGCGGTGCCCGCAGTGCCCGAGCACGTCGGGCAGGTGCTGGTGCAGCGTGCCGCCGAGCGCGACGTTGAGCACCTGTGCCCCGCGGCAGATCCCGAGCACCGGCAGCCCCCGGTCCAGTGCGGCGCGCAACAGCGCGAACTCCCAGGCGTCGCGGTCGGTGCGGGGTTCGTCGGTCGTGGGATGCGGTTGCTGGCCGTAGCTGGCGGGGTCGAGGTCGTAACCGCCGGTGATCACCAGCGCGTGCACGCCGTCGAGCACCGCGCCGACGACCTCGGCGTCCGCCGGTTGCGGGGGCAGCAGCACGGCGATCCCGCCGGCCTGGATGACGCCCTCGAAGTAGTCGGTCGGCAGGTATCCGGCGGGGATGTCCCAGATCCCGGTCTGCACCCGCTCGAGGTACGTGGTCAGGCCCACGACCGGGCGCACGGACTTGCGTGGCGATCGCAAGCGCGGCGCAGCCGGGCGCAGCGCGTCGCCACCATCCAGCTCAGAGCCGTTCAAAACCACGCATCCTCTCCCAGTCGGTGACCGCCGCGTTGAACGCCGCCAGTTCCACGCGGGCGTTGTTCAGGTAGTGGGCGACCACGTCGTCGCCGAACACCTCGCGCGCGAGCGCCGAGCGCTCGAAGGCCGAGGCCGCCTCGGCCAGGGTGGCGGGCAGCCGCTCGACGCCGGGGGCGTGATAGGCGTTCCCCGCGTAGGACTCCGGTGGCTCGAGGCCCCGTTCGACACCGTACAGCCCGCCGGCGACGATCGCCGCCACCGCCAGATACGGGTTGACGTCGCCGCCGGGGACGCGGCACTCGACCCGGATGTTGGGCCCGTGGCCGACCACCCGCAGCGCGCAGGTGCGGTTGTCCAGCCCCCAGGCCACCGCGGTGGGCGCGAAGCTGCCGTCGGCGAATCGCTTGTAGGAGTTGATGTTCGGCGCATAGAACACGGTGAATTCGCGCAGGGTGGCCAGCAGGCCGGCCACAAAGCTGCAGAACGTCGACGACATGCCGTGCGGACGGGCGGGGTCGGCGAACACCGCGCCGCCCTGCGGGTCGCGCAGCGAGAGGTGTATGTGGCAGCTGTTGCCTTCTCGCTCATCGTATTTCGCCATGAACGTCAGGCTCTTGCCGTGCTGATCGGCGATCTCCTTGGCCCCGTTCTTGTAGACGACGTGGTTGTCGCAGGTGACCAGCGCCTCGGCGTAACGGAAACCGATCTCCTGCTGCCCCCTGTTGCATTCGCCTTTGACGGCCTCGAATTGCAGTCCCGCGCCCGTCATTCCGTTGCGGATGTCGCGCAGCAGCGGCTCCATGCGCGACGACGCCGCGATCGCATAGTCGATGTTGTAGTCGCTGGCCGGGGTCAGGCCGCGGTATCCGCCGGCCCACGCCTGGCGATAGGTCTCGTCGAACACCATGAATTCCAACTCGGTCGCGGCGTTGGCGCTCCACCCGCGCCGGGCCAGCCGGTCGAGCTGGCGGCGCAGGATGGCCCGCGGCGACACGGCGACCGGGCTGCCGTCGCCCCAGCCCACATCGGCGATCACCAGGGCCGTGCCGGGCAGCCAGGGAATGCGCCGCAGGGTGGACAGATCGGGCGTCAGCACGGTGTCGCCGTATCCGGTGTCCCAGCTCGACATCGCGTAGCCATCGACGGTGTTCATGTCGACATCGACCGCCAGCAGATAGTCGCAGCACTCGGCGCCCCGGGTGGCCACCTCGTCGACGAACAGTTGCGCGGCCACCCGCTTGCCGACCAGGCGTCCCTGCATGTCGGCGAACGCCACGATGACCGTGTCCACCGCGCCGGCGGCCACCAGCTGCCGCAGGGCACTCAGCGAGAGCATCGGGTCGGTCACGGCGTCATCGTCGGAGGCCATGACCGCTAGTCAACCAGGCGCTACCAGGTGCTGGTGCGCAAAATGATCTCGGCGGCCAGTTGCGCCGTCGACTCCTGCACGGTGCGCCGTCCCAGATGCACCACCCGGTAGTCGGCGTAGACATACTGCTGGCTGGCCTGGGCCACCGACCGGGCGGCCGGCGAGCTGACCAACACGGTGGTGCCGATCTCCACCGGTGGGCAGTGCCCGTCGCGGATGGCGCCGTCGCGATCGCCGGCGCGCGGATGCCCGCGGTCGATCACCACCAGCCCGACGAACCGGCCCAGCCGGGTCGCCGTCAGTTCCCACGCGAGGTCGCCACCGGCGCGGTCGCCCATGACGACGGCCCAACCGATTCCCAGCGCGTCGAGAATGCCGATCACCGACTTGGGGGTCAGCCGCGGGTCGTAGCCGATCACGACCGTCCGCAGCGATGCGGTGTGCAGGCGCTCGCAGACCGCGTCATACGCGGCGGGGGCGCGTTCCTCGTCGCCCAATATGACGACGACGACGCCCGTCTCCGGTCCGGCCACAACGACCGGGACCGGGAACCCCTCCAGGGTGGTCATCATCGAGGACACCCAAGCACGCTACAGCCAAACGGCATGCGCGCGCGATGATTCTGCGGCATGTGATACAGGGACACAGTTTCCACCGGCACTCGATGACTGCCCGCCGGCCGCGTCGTCAACAGGTGCGTTCACATCGCGGCGTCGGCGAATGCCCTACGGGCGCAACAGACTTGCCAGATGCGGACGCGCCGGCGGCGGGCCGTGCAGCAGCCCGAGGACGGCCTCGACGTCGAGATGGGCGGCCAGCAGATCGGCGGCGAGATCGAGCTGGGCGTCGCGCCGCGCGGCGACGTTGGTGTCGTCGTCGACCACGAAGCCGCCCCGGCCGGCCGCGTCGGCGACCCGGGTGAGCCAGGCGCGCCGGAAGTCGTCGTTGTCGAGCACGCCGTGCCAATGCGTCCCAAAGATCGCACCGCGCACCACACCTTGCGGTTGCGGATCGGTGCCGGCGTCGAACCAGGTTTGCTCGGCGCAGCGCGCGATCCGCCCGTGATGGATCTCGTATCCGCCCAAGGGACCGTCGATCCCACACCGCCAGCGGCGCAGGGCCTTGGCCGGATCGAAGGCGATGTCGGCGTCGAGCAACCCCAGCCCCGGCACCTCGCCGGCCCCGGACTCCACCGCGTCATGGATACGACGGCACAGCATCTGAAATCCCCCGCAGATCCCCAAGACCGGTTTGCCGGCCCGCGCGTGCGACACGATCGCCTCGGCCAGGCCGCGCTCGCGCAACCAGGACAGGTCGGCGACGGTGGCCTTGCTGCCCGGGACGACGATCAGGTCGGCGTCGGCCGCGCCGGCGGGGTCGGCGACCCAGCGCACCACCACGCCCGGTTCGCAGGCCAGCGCCTCGACGTCGGTGGAGTTGGAGATCCGGGGCAGCCGGACCGCGGCCACCCGCAGCCACTCGTCGCCGCGCGGCGGGGCGGGCGTGCCGATGACGCGGTGCGCGACCACGGACAGCGAGTCCTCGGCATCGAGCCACAGCTCCTCGGCGTACGGCAGCACCCCGTAGGTGGGCCGCCCCGTCATGGCCTGCAGCTGACGCAATCCCGGTTCGAGCAGCGCGGGATCGCCCCGGAACTTGTTGACGATGAAACCGGAGATCAGCGCCTGGTCGTCGGGCTCGAGCACCGCGACGGTGCCGAACAGGTGCGCGAGCAGGCCGCCGCGGTCGATGTCGCCGACCAGGACCACCGGCAGGCCGGCGGCCCGGGCCAGCCCCATGTTGGCCAAATCGGTGGCGCGCAGGTTGATTTCGGCGGGTGATCCGGCGCCCTCGCAGATGACCGCGTCGAATTCGTCTCGCAGGCATGCCAATTCGTCGAATACGACGGAGGCGAGCCGATCGCGGTGTTGGACATAGCTTTTCGCGCTGACCGAGTCGGTGACCCGGCCCTTGATCACGAGCTGCGAGGTGCGGTCGCTGCCCGGCTTGAGCAGCACCGGATTGAACCGCACGCTGGGCTCCAGGCCGGCCGCGCGGGCCTGAATCGCCTGGGCGCGACCGATTTCGCCGCCTTCGACGGTGACCACCGAGTTGTTGGACATGTTCTGCGCCTTGAACGGGGCGACCCGGGTTCCGCGGCGGGCCAGCAACCGGCACAGGGCGGCCACCACCACCGATTTGCCGGCGTCGGAGCTGGTGCCGGCGACCAGCAGCGCCCCGCTCACCCGTGCGCGGCGAGCAGTGGGGCCGCCCTCATGGCAGCGTGAGGATTTCGACGCCGGTGTCGGTGACCAGCAGGGTGTGCTCGAACTGCGCGGTCCACTTGCGGTCCTTGGTGACCACCGTCCAGCCGTCGTCCCAGATCTCGTAGTCCAGGCCGCCGAGGTTGATCATCGGTTCGATGGTGAACGTCATGCCCGGCTGCATGACGGTCGACACCGAGGGCTGGTCGTAGTGCAGGACGACCAGCCCGTTGTGGAACGTGGTGCCGATGCCGTGCCCGGTGAAATCGCGAACGACGTTGTAGCCGAACCGGTTTGCGTACGACTCGATGACGCGGCCGACGACCGACAGGGCACGCCCGGGCTTGACGGCGTTGATGGCGCGCATCGTCGCTTCCCGGGTCCGCTCCACCAGCAGCCGGTGTTCTTCGGCGACGTCGCCGGCCAGGAAGGTGGCATTGGTGTCGCCGTGCACGCCGTCGATGTAGGCGGTGACGTCGATGTTGACGATGTCACCGTCCTCGATCACCGTCGAGTCGGGGATGCCGTGGCAGATGACCTCGTTGAGCGACGTGCAGCACGACTTCGGGAAGCCCTTGTAGCCCAGCGTCGATGGATAGGCGCCGTGGTCGACCATGTATTCGTGGGCGATCCGGTCGAGTTCGTCGGTGGTGACCCCGGGCGCGACCGCCTTGCCCGCCTCCACCAGTGCGCGCGCCGCGATCTGGCCGGCGACCCGCATCTTTTCGATCACCTCGGGCGTCTGCACCCACGGCTCGCTGCCCTCCTGGACCGTCGGCTTCCAGGCGTACTCGGGGCGCGGGACGCTGCCGGGCACCGGCAGAGTCGGGGACAACTCTCCGGGGGAAAGCGCGGTGCGAGCGGGCATGCGACCAGCTTAACCGGGGTCCCCCCGGCGATCAGACTCGCTGGCGGCGCAGCAGCGAGCGGCGCGGGCCCCGGATGATCACCGAACCGCACACCACCCGCCCGGTCAGCACGACGTGCGGCCTGCCCTCACCGGGCGGGTCTTTGCGGCGATCGCTGGCGCTGCCCACGTAGACCTCGACGTCGTCGATCGACGCGCTGGCGCCGTCGGGCAATCGAATCTCCACGGAGCCGAACCGCATGTCCAGTTCGACGACCACCACCGGCCCGGCGAACCGGGCCTTGGTGAGGTCGAGTTCCACCGAGCCCAGCCGGCGCACCAGCGCCAGGCGGGTGGGCACCGTCCATTCGCCGTGCCGCTTCAGCGAGCCCGCCCAGCCGCGCAGTTCCACCCGGTCGGCCGCCGAGGTGACGATGGCGCCCGGTCCCGGCAGGTCGCCGACCAGATGGTCCAGCTCCCCGCGCGTGCGCGCGTAGGACACCTGCGATGAGCGCTGCTCGAACTCGTCGATGTCGATCAGCCCGAGCGCGACCGCGTTGTGCAGTCGCCGCATCGTGCCGTTGCGGTCGGCGTCGGAGACGCGCAACGCCACCATGTCGCCGCCGGTATCGGTCATGCTCGCAATTTACCGCCGCCGCGGCCGACGTGGACCGGGCCCGTAGGACTGCTAGGCCAGAAAGTCCGGCGGCAGCGACTCGAGCATCACCTTGGTCATCCGGACGGCGTACTCCGAGCTGCCACCCCCGACGATCAGCGCCGCGAACGCCAGATCGCCGCGGTAGCCGGCGAACCAGGAATGCGACCCGCCCGGGAACTCGGCCTCACCGGTCTTCCCGTACACCTCGCCGCAGCCGGCGATCTCCTTGGCGGTCCCGTTGGTCACCACCAGCCGCATCATGGGCCGCAGCGCGTCGATCATCTTCGGGCTGATCGGCGTGGCGTCGCCCTGCACGGCCGTCTGGCGGCCCGCGATCAGTTGCGGCACCGGCGTCTTGCCGGCCGCGACCGTCGCCGCCACCAGGGCCATGCCGAACGGACTGGCCAGCACCTTGCCCTGGCCGAAGCCGTCCTCGGTGCGCTCGGCGAGGTCGACAGTCGGCGGCACCGAGCCGGTCACCGTGGTGATGCCGTCGATCTGGTAGTCCAGCCCGAGCCCGTAGCGGGAGGCCGCCTGGGTCAGGCCGCGCGGGGGCATCTTGCTGCTGAGCTCGGCGAAGGTGGTGTTGCACGAACTGGCGAACGCCCGCGACATCGGCACCACCCCGAGATCGAACCCCCCGTAGTTGGGGACGGTGCGGTGCCCGATGTCGAGGCGGCCCGGGCAGCCCAGCATGGTGTTGGGCGTGGCCATGTCGCGTTCGACCGCCGCGCCGGCGGTGACCATCTTGAACGTCGACCCGGGCGGGAACAGCCCGGTGGTGGCCGGCAGGCCGTCGGCGTCGGCGCCCGCGTTCTGGGCGATCGCGAGGATCTCCCCGGTCGAGGGCTTGATCACCACGATCATCGCCTTGCCGCCGCGGGTGTCCACCGCATGCTGGGCGGCGTTCTGCACCGCGCGGTCCATCGTGAGCGACACCGAGGGGGCCGGTGATCCCTCGACCTCGTGCAGCACCTCGACCTCGACGCCGTTCTGGTTGACGCTCACCACCCGCCAGCCGGCCTCGCCGTCGAGCTGGTCCACCACCGCCTTCTTCACCGCGGCGACGACCGCGGGCGCGAAATGCGGGTCGGTGGGCAGCATTTCGGGCTGGGGCGTGACCACGATGCCGGGCAGCCGGCCGATCGCCGGGAACACCTTGTCGTTGTCGTCGGGGTGCAGCGTGACGCCGAGGTCGACCGGGTGGGGTGTCGAGCTGGCCTGCTCGGCGAGCAGCTGCGGGTCGTTGAGCGTGTCGTTGAACGGGTGCAGTACGTCGACCACCGCGTGCGCCGTGCCGAACAGCGCGGGTCCGGCCTGGGTGGCGTCCAGCGTGTAGTGGTACACGTAGCCGGGCACCAGCACGTCGCTGCCGCCGAGTTCGTTCACCGAGGCGCGGCGCGGCCGATCCGCGCGCAGCGCGAACGTCTGGTGCTCGCCCAGTTTGGCGTGCAGAGCCGTGGTGGTCCAGCGCACCCGCCAGCGGCCCTCGTCGCGCGCCATCCTCAGCTGGCCGTCGTAGCTCCAGACGCGGTTCTTGGGCAGGTGCCAGGCGAAGCGATAGCCGACCGTGCCGGTGTCCTCGGCGTACTTGGCGTTGAGGACCTGCGCGTCGAGGTGGGTCGCCTGCAGGCCGGACCAGGCGGCGTTGAGCGCTTCGCGCGCCTCGTTGGGGCTGTCGCTGAGCTGGGCGGCCGTCGCGGTGTCGCCGACGGCGAGGGCGCGGAAGAACTTCTCCGCGGCCGGGCCCGGGCCGTCGGGCCGGGGCGTGCACCCGGACAGCGCGATGACCGCGACGAGCAGCAGGCCTGAAACGGATGAGGCCGCTGTTGTTCTAGTTACCATCGGTGCTGATGTTATGAGCTGCGGGGTGAACTGCGGCGCCGCCACACCGAGACCGAACCGTTATGCGTGGTCGTGGCAGCTCGCCCCGATGCCGAGCGCCCGGGCAGTCGGGCGTTCGCCGGCCGGCGCCCGCCCAGCCGGGCGGCGGCCGCTGCCGGGGAGCACAACTAGTCGAGCAGCACCGTCGCGAAGGTGCCGATCTCGGCGAAGCCGACGCGGGCGTAGGCCGCGCGCGCCACCGCGTTGAAGTCGTTGACGTAGAGGCTGGCCGTCCGCCCGCTGCCGACGATCACCGCGGCGACCGTGGCGGTGCCGGCGGTGCCCAGGCCCAGGCCGCGCCACTCCGGGTGCACCCACACCCCCTGGATCTGGCCGACCCCCGGCGACTGCGAGCCCACCTCGGCCTTGAAGACGACCTGGCCGTGCTCGAACCGTGCCCAGGCGCGACCGGCCGAGATGAGGCTGGCCACCCGCCGCCGGTAGCCGCGACCGCCATCCCCGATCCGCGGGTCGACGCCCACCTCGCCGATGAACATGTCGACGGCCGCCACCAGGTAGGCGTCCAGCTCCTCGGGCCGGACCTGGCGCACCGCGGTGTCGATGTCGCAGCTCGGGTGGGTGGACAACGCCAGCAGCGGCTGGCGGTCGCGCACGTCGCGGGCCGGCCCCCACGCCCCCTCGAGCCGCTCCCACATCGGCATCACCAGGTCGGCCCTGCCGACCAGCGACGAGCAGCGCCGCGTCCCGCGCATGGCCTCGTCGGCGAACGCGCTCAGGTCGGCCGGGGCGCCGCGCAGCGGGATCAGGTTGGCGCCGGCGAAGCACAGCGATTGCTCGGCGCCGCGCAGCGTCCACAGTTCCCCGCCGATGGAATTGGGGTCGACGCCGTGGTCGGCCACCCGGGCCGCGACCATGCACGAGGCGACGGGATCGTCCTCAAGAACCCGCCAGACCGCGGCCGCATCACGCACCACGGACACCCGACGCTCGCCGACCAGGCGGAAAAGGGGCGGAGCCGACATGTGGCGAACTCTCTGTGGTGCGATCTGAGGGCCAGGGCGCTGGCGTTTATCAGCTTACGGTCACAACCGGCGAACCGCTCGATGTTGTGTCCGGTCCGTGATCGCCGCCCATCTCTGTGCCCATTTCAGCGGCGAGCCGCATCGCCTCTTCGATCAAGGTCTCGACGATCTGCGCCTCGGGCACGGTCTTGATCACCTCGCCGCGAACGAAGATCTGCCCCTTGCCATTTCCCGATGCGACGCCGAGGTCGGCCTCCCGGGCCTCCCCCGGACCGTTGACCACGCAGCCCATCACGGCGACGCGCAGCGGGACGTCGAGACCGTCGAGGCCCGCCGAGACGGCGTTGGCCAGGGTGTAGACGTCGACCTGCGCGCGGCCGCACGACGGGCAGGACACGATCTCGAGCCCGCGCGGGCGCAGGTTCAGCGACTCGAGGATCTGGATGCCGACCTTGACCTCTTCGACCGGCGGCGCCGACAGCGACACCCGGATGGTGTCGCCGATCCCGCGCGACAGCAGCGCGCCGAACGCGACCGCGGACTTGATGGTGCCCTGGAACGCGGGGCCGGCCTCGGTGACACCGAGGTGCAGCGGATAGTCGCACCGCTCCGCCAGTTGCTCGTACGCGGCGACCATCACCACGGGGTCGTTGTGCTTGACGCTGATCTTGATGTCGCCGAAGCCGTGTTCCTCGAACAGCGAGGCCTCCCAGAGCGCGGACTCGACCAGCGCCTCGGGGGTGGCCTTGCCGTACTTCTGCAGGAACCGCTTGTCCAGCGAGCCCGCGTTGACCCCGATGCGGATCGGGATGCCGGCGGCGCCGGCGGCCTTGGCGACCTCGCCGACGCGGCCGTCGAATTCCTTGATGTTGCCCGGGTTCACCCGCACCGCGGCGCATCCCGCGTCGATCGCGGCGAAGATGTACTTCGGCTGGAAGTGGATGTCGGCGATCACCGGGATCTGGCTGTGCCGGGCGATCTCGGCCAGCGCGTCGGCGTCCTCCTGACGCGGGCAGGCCACGCGGACGATGTCACAGCCGGCCGCGGTCAGCTCGGCGATCTGCTGCAGCGTGGTGTTGACGTCGTGGGTCTTGGTGGTGCACATCGACTGCACCGAGATCGGGTGGTCGCTGCCGACCCCGACGTCGCGCACCATCAGTTGGCGCGTTTTGCGCCGGGGTGCGAGCGTGGGCGCCGGGGCGTCCGGCATGCCCAGGCCAACGGACATGAGTTCTCCTACTGAAACAGCCTGATCGGGTTGACCAGATCGGCGGTCACGGTCAGCAGCATGTAGCCGACCACGAACACCAGCACGACGTACGTCGCCGGCATGAGTTTGAGGTAGTTCACCGGCGCGGCCGCGACCATGCCCCGGGCCGAGCGGATCAGGTTGCGGACCTTTTCGAACATCGCGATCCCGATGTGCCCGCCGTCGAAGGGCAGCAGCGGCACCAGGTTGATCGCGCCCAGGATGAGGTTCAGCTGGGCCAGGAAGAACCAGAACGCCACCCACAGTCCGTGGTCGACGGTGTCGCCGCCGATGATGCTGGCTCCGACCACGCTCATCGGCGTCTGCGGGTCGCGCTGGCCGCCGCCGATGGCGTGCACCAGCGCACCGACCTTGGTGGGAATTGTGACGAGCGCCTTGCCCACCTCGACGGTCAGGTCCCCGGCGAACGCCAGACTGCCCGGGATCGCCGAGAGCACCCCGTAGTGCGTCGGGCCGGTCCGGACGGCGCCGACGCCGATGGCGCCGACCGTCGAGGCTTGCGGTTGAGCGCCCTGCCCGTCGGGCCCGGTGGTCAGGTAGCGCTGCGTGGGCGTGACGTTGACGTAGGTGGTGATGGCGGTGCCGTCCCGCTCGGCGACGATCGGGGTGTTGCCGTGCACCTTGCGGATGGCCGCGGCCATCTCCTCGAAGGTCGACACCGGGGTGTCGCCCACCTTGACGATGACGTCGCCGGGACGGATTCCGGCGAGTGCCGCCGGCCCGGGCCCGGTGCAGTCCGCGATCTTGCCGGGCGCCACTTCCGGTGCCACACAAGCGGTTTCGCCGACCACCGCCTTGGTGGGCGGGTGCAGGTCGGGCAGGCCCCACACCAGCGCGATGCCGTAGAGCAGCACCAGGCAGATGACGAAGTTCGCGGCGGGCCCGGCGAACAGCACCGCGACGCGCTTCCAGACCGCCTGCTTGAACATGGCGCGGTCGGTCTCGTCGGGCGCCAGCTCCTCCACCGAGGTCATGCCGGCGATGTCGCAGAATCCGCCCAGCGGCACGGCCTTGAGGCCGTACTCGGTCTCGCCGCGGCGGGTCGACCACAGCGTGGGGCCGAAGCCGACGAAGTAGCGCCGCACCTTCATGCCGGTGGCGCGCGCAACCCACATATGGCCGCACTCGTGCAGGGCCACCGAGATCAGGATGGCCAGTGCGAACAGCACAATGCCGATGACGAACATCATTAGGCTGCGAGGACCTTTCTCACACCGCTCCGGAGGCTTTGACCGATAAGTTGGCGGGCTGCGCCTGTGCGACGACACGCTGGGCCCGCTCCCGTGCCCAGCGCTGCGCGTCGAGTACCTCATCCACGTTAGCGGGTGAGACGGCCCATTGGTCGGCGGCGTGCAGCACGTCGGCGATGGTTTTGACGATGGCACCGAACCCGATGCGGCCCGCCAGGAACGCCTGCGCCGCCTCCTCGTTGGCGGCGTTGTAGACCGCGGTCATGCAGCCGCCGGTCTGCCCGGCGTGCCGGGCCAACTCGACGGCGGGGAAGACGTCGTTGTCCAGGGGCTCGAATTCCCAGCTAGACGCCGTGCTGAAGTCGCAGGAGGCGGCCGCGCCGGGCACCCGGCGCGGCCAGCCCAGGGCCAGCGCGATCGGCAGCCTCATGTCCGGCGGGCTGGCCTGGGCGAGGGTCGAGCCGTCGACGAAGGTGACCATCGAATGAACAATCGACTGGGGGTGCACGACCACCTCGATGCGGTCATAGGGAAGGCCGAACAGCAGGTGGGTCTCGATGAGCTCGAGCCCCTTGTTGACCAGCGAGGCCGAGTTCAGCGTGTTCATCGGGCCCATCGACCACGTCGGGTGGGCGCCGGCCTGCTCGGGGGTGACGTCCTCGAGCTGGGCGGCGGTCCAGCCGCGGAACGGGCCGCCGGACGCGGTCAGCACCAGCTTGGCGACTTCGTCGGGAGTCCCGCCGCGCAGGCACTGGGCCAGCGCGGAATGTTCGGAGTCGACCGGCACGATCTGGCCGGGCTTGGCGGCCTTGAGCACCAGCGGACCGCCGGCGATCAGCGATTCCTTGTTGGCCAGCGCCAGCCGGGCGCCCGACTCCAGCGCGGCCAGGGTGGGCCGCAGGCCCAGCGCCCCCACCAGCGCGTTGAGGACGACGTCGGCCTCGGTCTCCTGGACCAGCCGGGTGACGGCCTCGGGCCCGGCAAAGGGGATGTCGCCGGCCCGCCGCGCCGCCGCTTCGTCGGCGACCGCGATGTTGGTCACACCGGTGGCGGCGCGCTGGTGCAGCAGCGTGTCCAGGTTCGCCCCACCCGCGGCCAGGCCGACCACTTCGAAGCGGTCCGGATTGGCCGCGATGACGTCCAGCGCCTGGGTGCCGATGGAGCCGGTGCTGCCCAGCACCAGCACGCGCACGCGGCCCGGGGTTTGCCCGTCGGTCGTCGGGTTGGTCACCCATTCATTGTGCCGCCCGGCCCGGACGGGGGCCACGATGCGGCCGCGCCCGCGGCGCGGCCTTATGCCAGAATTTGGATTCAGCAAGCCGATCCGATCCGAAAGGGATTCGCCGTGGCCAGTACCGAGGTCGAACACTTCACCGGCGTCGACTCCGTCGAGGTGCCGTCGGCGGCGTGGGGTTGGAGCCGGATCAATCACCGGACCTGGCACATCGTCGGCCTGTGCATCTTCGGGCTGTTGCTGGCGATGCTGCGCGGCAACCACGTCGGCCACATCGAGGACTGGTTCCTGATCGGCTTCGCGGCCCTGGTCCTCGTCGTCCTGATCCGCGACCTGTGGGGCCGCCGGCGCGGCTGGATCAGGTAGCTGGCGCCTTCGGCGCGGCCGAGCGTCGAGTTGTGCGGCGAATTCGCGGTGTTTCGCCGCACCAAGTCCACGTTGGGCGCCGGGTGAGCGCCTGCGCTCTCGCTACCGGTTCTCGAAGGCCAGCTGGCCGCACGCGGCGCTGATCTCCCGGCCGCGGGTGTCGCGGACCGTGCAGGACACGCCCTTGGCGCGGACCCGCCGCACGAACTCGCGCTCGACCGCCTTCGGGCTCGCATCCCACTCGCTGCCCGGCGTCGGGTTCAGCGGGATCAGGTTGACGTGCACCAACGGCCCCAGCGCGCGATGCAGCCGCTGCCCCAACAGGTCCGCCCGCCACGGCTGGTCGTTGACGTCACGGATCAGCGCGTACTCCACCGATACCCGCCGGCCGGTGACGTCGGCGTAATACCGTGCGGCGTCGAGCGCCTCGGCGATCTTCCACCGGTTGTTGACCGGCACCAGCGTGTCGCGCAGTTCGTCGTCGGGCGCGTGCAGCGACAGCGCCAGGGTCACCGCGAGCCCTTCGTCGGCGAGTTTGCGGATCGCGGGCGCCAGGCCGACCGTCGACACCGTCACCGAACGGGCCGAAATGCCGAACCCGTGGGGCGGCGCGGCGATGATGCGCCGCACCGCGGCGACCACCCGGGCGTAGTTGGCCAACGGCTCCCCCATGCCCATGAAGACCACGTTGGACAGCCGCTGACTGGGCGGGCCGAAGTCGTCGCGCAGCACCGCGGCGGCGGCGCGCACCTGCTCGAGGATCTCGGCCGTCGACAGGTTGCGGCTCAACCCGCCCTGGCCCGTCGCACAGAACGGACACGCCATGCCGCAGCCGGCCTGCGACGAGATGCACACCGTGTTGCGCTGCGGATAGCGCATCAACACCGACTCCACGGTGACCCCATCGAGGGCCCGCCACAACGTCTTTCGCGTCTCGCCGGCGTCGCAGGCCACCTCGGAGACCGCGGTGAGCAGGATCGGGAACATCGTGTCGGCGATCGCGTCGCGCAGCCCGGCCGGCAGGTCGGTCATCTGCCGCGGGTCGGCGATCAGCCGCCCGTAATACTGATGCGCCAGCTGCTTGGCGCGAAAGGCCGGCAGCCCCAGCTCGGCGACGGCGGCGGCGCGGCCGTCCGCGTCGAGATCGGCCAGGTGCCGCGGCGGCTTGCCGGGTCGCGGCTCGGAGAACACCAGTTGTTGGACCATGACCTGTCCAGTATCGGTCACGTCGGGCCGACCTAGGGAACGAGCGTCAGCACCGTCCACGCCGCGACCGCCGACGGCAGGACGCCGTCGAGGCGGTCCATCAGTCCGCCGTGGCCGGGCAGCAGCCGGCCCATGTCCTTGATGCCGAGGTCGCGCTTGATCTGCGATTCCACCAGATCGCCGAGCGTGCAGGTCAAAACGAGCACCAGACCCAGCAGCGCGCCCACCCACGGCGGTTTGCCGGCGAGGAAGGTCGCGGTCAGGGTCGCCGCGGTGATGCCCAGGACGAGCGAACCGGCGAGCCCCTCCCAGGACTTCTTCGGGCTGATCGCCGGGACCATCGGGTGCTTGCCGAACAACACGCCGACGGCGTAGCCGCCCACGTCCGACGCGACCACCGTGATCATCAGGCAGAACACCCGCCCCGCGCCGTCGGCGGGATACACCAGCAACGCGGCAAAGGACGCGAACAGCGGCACCCACGCGGCCAGGAAAATTGTGGCGGACGCGTCGCGCAGGTAGGACGGCGACGGGGACCCACCGGCGGGTTCGGGCGGTGTGCGGTTGTCCTGCATGAACAATCGCCAAAACAGGCACGCCACCACGGTGACGCCGAAGCCCGCCAGCGCGCCGGCGGCGTGGAACGGCCAGGTCAGCCACACCGTGAGCTGCCCGCCGGCCAGCAACGGGATGACCGGAATGACGAATCCGGCTTCACGCAGCCGCCGCACCACCTCGTGGGTGGCGACCAGGATGGCCATCGCGACGATCGGGACCCAAAAGCGGGGGGCGAACACCAGCGTGACGACCAAAGCGCCGCCGATACCGGCGCCCACCGCGATCGCGGCGCGCAGGTCGCGGCCGGCCCGCGAGGTCTTCTTCGCGGGCGGCGGCATCGCCGTGAACGCAGGCTCCGGCTGGGCTGCGGCGCCGGGCTCGTCGGGCGGGGTGCCTGCGCCGGGATCTGGGGTAGCCACGGGCCTGAGTCAACTTAGCTGCCGAGTGGTCGCTAGACCTCCAGCAGCTCGCCTTCTTTGTGCTTGACCAACTCTTCGATCTGGGTGGTGTACTGGTGCGTGGTCTTGTCCAGGTCCTTTTCGGCCCGGCCGACCTCGTCCTCGCCGGCCTCGCCGTCCTTGCGGATGCGGTGCAGCTCCTCCATCGCCTTGCGGCGGATGTTGCGCACCGAGACCTTGGCGTCCTCCCCCTTGCTCTTGGCCTGTTTGACCAGCTCGCGGCGACGTTCCTCGGTGAGCTGCGGGACCGCCACGCGGATCAGGGTGCCGTCGTTGGTGGGATTCACGCCCAGGTCGGAGTTGCGGATCGCCGTCTCGATCGCCCCCACCTGGCTCGCCTCGTAGGGCTTGATCACCACCAGGCGCGCCTCGGGGACGTTGATGCTCGCCAGCTGCGTGATGGGGGTGGCGGCGCCGTAGTAATCGATCACGATCCGCGAGAACATGCCGGGATTGGCGCGCCCGGTCCGGATGGTCGACAAGTCGTCGCGGGCGACCGCTACGGCCTTCTCCATTTTCTCTTCAGCGTCGAAGAGAGCCTCGTCAATCATCTGCGCCGCTCCTCATCAGGTGGTGACCAGAGTCCCGATTTTCTCACCAGCGACCGCCCGGGCGATATTGCCATTGGTCAGCAGGTTGAACACCAGGATCGGCATGCCATTGTCCATGCACAGGCTGAACGCGGTGGCATCGGCCACTCGTAGCCCGCGGTCGATGACCTCGCGATGACTGATCGCGGTGATCAGCTCGGCCTCGGGATACTGCCGCGGGTCCGCGGAGAAGACGCCATCGACGGCCTTGGCCATCAACACCACCTCGGCGCCGATCTCGAGCGCCCGCTGCGCGGCGGTGGTGTCGGTGGAGAAGTACGGCAGGCCCATGCCGGCACCGAAGATCACCACGCGCCCCTTTTCCAGGTGGCGTACGGCGCGCAGTGGCAGGTAGGGCTCGGCGACCTGACCCATGGTGATCGCGGTCTGGACGCGGGTGACGATGCCTTCCTTCTCCAGAAAGTCTTGCAGCGCGAGGCTGTTCATGACGGTGCCCAGCATGCCCATGTAGTCCGAACGGGTGCGTTCCATGCCGCGCTGCTGCAGCTGCGCCCCCCGGAAGAAGTTGCCCCCGCCGATCACGACGGCGACCTGGACGCCGCCGCGGACCACCTCGGCGATCTGCTGCGCCACCAGCGCCACGACGTCGGGATCCAGGCCCACCTGGCCGCCACCGAACATTTCGCCGCCGAGCTTGAGTAGCACTCGCGAATACCTGGCCCGGGTCAGCGCCTGGCCGGAAGCCAGTCCGTTCGTGGGCTCCTGCCTCGGAGCCGCCGGGCCGGCGACGTGGGGCTCCCTGGACTCCGTCATCAGACTCCTCGCATGAGAGTGCCATCCCGGGCGATCTCATCCGGAACGGCATTTCACATCCTGCCTCATCGCAGCACAACGGGGCGTCGGTGGGGTGCATTATGCGCACAGTTGGCGTGCGGGAGCGATTTTCGAGCCTGCCGGTACCGAATGTTCCGACGCCCGGCGCTGCGTTTGAGCCGCCGACGGCAGGGGAACCCGCTACAACGCGGTGACATATGCGGTCTCGAGCAATGAGGACCGGGTTCGCCGTATGACCGGATCGATCGCTCGCGATCGTTGAGCGTGGATCGCTCACAGTACGCCAACGAGGAGGAACGGATCCATGGCGGAAGAAAACAAGTCGGGACCCGCTGAAGCGGTGAAGGGCGTCGTCGAGGACGTCAAGGGTAAGGCCAAGGAGGCCGTAGGCGCGGTGGCCGGTCGCGATGACCTGACCCGTGAGGGCCAGGCGCAGCAGGACAAGGCCGAAGCGCAGCGTGACGCGGCGAAGAAGGAAGCCGAGGCGGAAGCCGCGCGTGGCGGCGCCGAGGCGGCCGAGGAGCGCCAGAAGTCCAACCAGTAGCTTGATGGGAAAGATGGGTCCGGTCCATGAAAATGGGCCGGGCCCATCGACTTTCTCCAGCGCGCCGGCCTGAGTTTGCATAGCTTTGCATAGTTTTCGGCCGAGTGGGTAAACAGCCCTAGCGCTGCCAGACATCTCGCGCGAGGCGCCTACGGACCGGGGGGAACGCAGGGACCTCACGAGGTTGGAGATGTCGTTGGACAGGTCGATGGACATTGTGGTGCTCACCGACGAGGCTGATTTCGAATCGGCCTTACCGGATTTGACCACGTTCGCGCTCCCGGCGCGCGTGGCGCTGACCGCCCACACCGACGGTCATTGCGCCACCGCCGACGTGGCGATCGTCGACGCGCGCAGCAATATGCCTGCGGCCCAGGCGGTTAGCCGCCGACTGGCGGCGCAGAACCCCGCTACCGCGGTGGTGGCCCTGGTGAGGCCGGCGGATTGCGCCGCGGTCGACACCGATGGCAATTTCGACGACGTGATGCTGCCCGGCACCGGCGCGGACGAGCTGCGGGCGCGGTTGCGGCTGGCGGTCGGCCGCCGCCGCGGCACCGCCGACGGCATCTTGAAGTTCGGCGACCTCCGCCTGCACCCGGCGAGCTTCACCGCGTCGCTGGACGGCCACGACCTGACTCTGACCCTGACCGAGTTCAGATTGCTGAGTTTCCTTGTGCTGCATGCCGGCCAGGCCTTCACGCGCACCCGATTGATGCGGGAGGCGTGCGGCTATGACAGCAACAGCCGGGCCCGCACGGTCGACGTCCACATCCGGCGACTGCGCGCCAAGCTCGGCACCCGGCACGAATTCATGATCGGCACCGTCCGCGGGGTCGGTTACCGGGCGCCCACGCCCCCGCAACCGGAGTGGGTGCTCGCCGATCCGGCGCTGACACCCACGCGGGCAACCTGATCCACGACGCCCTCATCGACGTGGCCGCAACGGTTTTCGCGGCCGTCACCCGAAGAACGGGAAGGCGCGCTTGCGCGCCAGCGCGTCCATGCCCTCCTGGATGGAATCCTGCACTTCGTGGTATTTGCGGTCGATGTATTCCTCGTCGTCCGCCCGCGCGGGGTCGTGGTCGAGTTCCACGGCGGGCATGAAGCGCGTCCTGATCTTGGCCGGCAGCGGCAGTTGGGGCAGCGCCGCCGGGGCGATCCCCCACGGCAGCGAGATCGCCAGCGGGAACACCTTGAGCCGCAGTAACCGGTCCAGTTGCAAGGCTTTTGACAGCCGGTCGCCGCGGATCAGCACGGGCATCGCGTCGGCCCCGCCGACGGTGGCGATGGGCACGATCGGCACCCCGGCCCGGATCGCCATCTTGACGAAGCCCGTCCGCCCGGCGAGGTTGGCCCGATCGCGCTCCGTCCATGGGCGCAGCGAGTCCACTTCCCCACCCGGCCACAGCGCGACGTCACGCCCTTCGGCCAGGGCGGTGGCGATCGCGTCCGGGGCGGCCGGGAGCACCCCCATCGACCGGAAGTAGCGCCCGAACAACGGGATTGCCATCAACGCGTCATGGGCGGTGCCGTGCAGCGGCCGGTCCTGGCCGAACCGTCGCCACCATTGCAGACCAACCGTCCAGGCGTCCCACACGAACGGGGCCCCGGAGTGGATCCCGACCAGCAGCGCCGGCGGTGCTTCCGGAATGTTCTCCCAGCCGTCGATCTCCATCCGAAACCAATAGTCCACCAGCACATTCCACAAATACTTCTGTCGCTGCAGGGCGGCCTCGTCCTGGCCGGACAGATCCCAGCGGCCGGCGCGCTCGGCGACCCAGCCGCTCAGCCCGCCGCTGTGTTCGCTGCGCCGCTCGTCCATCGCCGCTCGCGTTCGCTCGGCGTTGCGTTGCGCTTGTTTGCGCACGCTCGCCGGCCTGTGGTCCGGATTACTCATGAATGCCGGGTACCCGGTTCACCCGCGCCCGATTCGTCGGGACGCAAAAACTCCCCGCACCACGGGGGTGCGGGGAGTTTTGCCGGCCGGATCAGGCGCTGGGCGCCGGCGCCGGCGGGGCACCGGGTGCCGGGCTGTTCGGCGCGCCGGGCGCCGGGCTGTTGATCGTCCCGGACGCGGAGCCGCCCTCCATGTTCGACGTCCAGATCAGGACGTCTTGCATGCCGTCGTTGTAGACGACGCCGTTGGGGGGCGCGCCGGTCACGTCGAAGTACAGCGTGCCGGTCGACTCGCTGCCCTGCGGGATCGGCGCGGGGCTGAGCCCGTTCGGGGTCCCGACCTTGTCGATCACCCGGTAATTCTGACCGTTGGGTCCGCGGGCGATGAAGTCGTTGACCATCGGGGTCACGAGGCCGGCCTCCGACCGGGCGCTGATGTCCGCCTGGTAGAGCGTGCCCTTGGGCGTGTAGCCCGGGATGGTGACATTGCTCGGCTGCAGGTTGCTCACGGTGTAATTGGTGATCAGGGCGCCGTCCACGAGCTGTTCGCTGGTGCCGAATCCCTGAATGTTGGGCGGCGGCGAAGCCAAAGCCGGCGCCGCGGCGAAAACGCCCGCGGCCGCAATCCCGGCGGCGGCAACTGTCTTAATGGCCGTCTTGGTGACCTTCATTCTTCATTCCTTTCGTCGCACACAAACGCCCCCCGTCAAGGGCATGCAGATATACGCAGCGAAATAGCCATGCGGCTCCGGCTTTAAACATCTACCCGCGCCGCACGCCAATAATCGGGTCCATTAGCTGGTGAAATGCGGGTGTTTTCGCCGACGACATCTTTGGTAACAGAACACAACATCCGCATCACCGCTAACACCCGCCGCGCGCCCCGATTAAGCCGTGCGCCGCCGGGTAACCGGTGCGCGAAGGCGTTCTGAGCACAGGCCGAGACATCCGCGAAGGGGGCGATCGCGTGCAACGTGGCAACTCCAAGCACAGCTCACGGGAAGACGACGAGCTCAAGCACGAACTGGAGGGCACGGTCCGCGGCAATCGGTCCAGCCGTAGCGAGGAGTGGCGGGACCCGGAGCCGCCGGCCGACGACGATCCGGACGTTCCGGCCGCCGGCCCAACCCGTCGCGAATCGTAAAGCGGGAAGCGGCGCCGGCGTTTGCCCGGGCCGGCTTCTCCAATGACATGGCCAACTTTCGAGCGAGGCAAAGGAAATCAAGATGGGCTTTACCGCGCAACAACAATCCGTCCCGGGCGTGCAGGCCCAGATGGATCCAATTCCCGATTGTGGTGAAAACACTTACCAGGGCTCGGGAAAACTCCTCGGCAAAAAGGCGATCATCACCGGCGGCGACAGCGGCATCGGGCGTGCGGTCGCGATCGCCTTCGCGCGCGAGGGCGCCGACGTGCTGATCGCGTACCTCAACGAGGACGACGACGCGCGCGACGTGGCCCGCTACGTCACCAACGCCGGACGCAAGTGCGTGCTGGTGCCCGGTGACCTCTCCGACGCCGCCCACTGCCGCGCCGTCGTGGACCGGGCGGTGCAGGAATTGGGCGGCGTGGACATCCTGGTCAACAACGCCGCGTATCAGATGATGCGCAAGAGCCTGGACGAGATCAGCGACGAGGAGTGGGATTACACCTTCCGGCTCAACGTGGGCGCGTATTTCTACCTCGCCAAGGCGGCCCTGCCCTACCTGAACGCCGGCTCGTCGATCATCGGCAGCTCGTCGGTGAACTCCGACAGCCCCAATCCGACCCTGGCGCCCTACGCGGCGACCAAGGCGGCGATCGCCAATTTCTCCGCCAGCTTGGCTCAGCTGTTGGGCGAGAAGGGGATTCGGGTCAACAGCGTGGCGCCGGGTCCGATTTGGACGCCGCTGATCCCGTCGACGATGCCGCCGGACAGCGTGGAGTCCTTCGGCGACAACGTGCCGCTGGGGCGTGCCGGCCAGCCCGCCGAACTCGCCCCGCTCTACGTGCTGCTGGCCTCCGACGACGCGAGCTACATCTCCGGGGCGCGGGTGGCCGTCACGGGCGGGCGGCCGATTCTGTAGGCGGCGCTCCCGTCGCGTCCTCTCGCAGGTGTAACGGGCCGCCCGGCGGGGTACAGCCCGGACGGGCGAAACGGCGAAAGGATGGCACCGATCGTGGCCATCGGGAGCGGTCAGCGACGAAGGTTGCGACGGTGGTCGGTCGCGGCGGCCGCCGCAGTCGTGGCGGTAGCGGGTTGTTCGGCGCCCGGGTCCTCGCTGGAGAGCGCGCCGGCGGTCAGCGTGGCGACCATCGACGCGACCCTGCATGACCCGGTCTGGTCCTATCACGACCACGAGTTGCTGGGCCTCACCGACGATCACCGGCTGGCCGCGATCGGCTACGCCGGGCCGGGCACCGCCCATACCCGGCTGTCGGCCCCGATGGGGTCCGGGCGCAACCTGCAGATCAGCCAGAAGGACGACCGCCACGTCTTCGTGCCGCAGCCGGAACGCGGCAAGGTCGCCGTCGTCGACATCGCGACCCTGCGGCCGGTCGCCGAAATCGACGCCGGCCCCGCGCCTTCCTACCTCGCCGAGGACGCCGGCATGCGGGTGCTGCTGGCGCTCGCCGCGGACGGTTCGTCGGTGACGCCGGTGGACCAGTACGGGTTCCGCAAGCTGCCGACGGCCACCTACGCCGGGGAGCCGGCCGACACGATCGACGGGTCCAACCGCGGGCGGCAAATCGAGTACCACCTCTACGGCGCCTCGGGCATCCGCTACTACAAGGGGCCCACGTCGCCGCCCGAAGAACGCGGCTCGCTTCCGATGGCCGTCGCCGTGTGGGCGGGCGACGGAACCCAGGTCACCCGCAGCTATGTGGCCGGGCGCGACGACAAGGTGCTGTACGCGGTCGACTCGCGTCGCGGCGGCGACGGGCTCGAGGTGCTGGCCCGAACCGAACTGTCGTCGCCGATCCGCTATCTGGGCACCGACGACACGCGCATCTACGCGGCCACCGACCGCGACGTGACGGTGCTGGAAACCGCGAGCTTCACCGGCTTTCCGAACGGGACCATCCGGGTGATCCGCACCCTCGACTACCGGGCGGGATTGCCGTCGGGCCCGGTCGCTTCGGCGCCGCTGTCCGGGATGGCGATCGGGCCCAAGCGGGTATATCTGACCCTGCGCGGCCAGCCCCACGTGATCAGCGTGGCGAAGCCACGCCTGTGAGGGAGGTCAGGTGAGCACGACAGCGCGGCGGCCCGAGCCGATCGGCATCGATGACGACTTCGAGCTGCTCGATGAGCAGATCGCGGCGCTCAAAGAGCTCGCGCGACGCGACGACGTTCCCGAAGGGCAGGCCTACGACTTCGGAATCCGTTGGGGGGCAGCGCTCGCCGGGAGGTTCCGGCGGCTGGTGCACTACAGTTGCCTGGGCGTGCTCGACGAGCCCTCCGAACGACGGTTCCAATCCCTGTGTGACGACCTGCGTTCCGTGTCGGAGTTGATCGAGAGGTTCGATCTCGCCCGGCCGCGATTCACCGATACCCCGAGCCACCCCACGTTGCGCTAGCCTGTCTCGCCCTGGCGCGGCTCGCGATGTCCTCGACGTCGGAGATCTCCCGATAGTCGGACAAAAACTCGTTGGCGGCCAACACGATTCCGGTGCGCGGGGCCGGACAGCCGTCGTTGCGGCACGTCAACGCCACCATGAAGGCGTCGTCGTCCTCGTCGAGGAACAAGAATCCGAGATACAGCGCGTGCCCGACGGCGAAATCCTTGCCGCCGCAGCCGGCACAGTGCCCGCCCTTGACGGCCACCAGCTCTGAAACTCGTTCGCGCTCAACGCTTTGCAGGTCGATCAGCTCGGGACGCGTTGCCGAAGGGTCGGGCATGTCAGATCTCCACGTCCTTGTCGTAGTGGACGTTGTCCTCGCGCCAGCCCCCAAGGCCGTGGCCGATGCCGGAGTAGTCGTCGATGAACTCGATCTGGTTGATCCACTTCGCCATCTTGAAACCGACCTGGGTCTCCACCCGCAGCCGCAGCGGCGCCCCGTGCTTGATGGGCAGCGGCTTCCCGTTCATCTCGTAGGCCAGCAAAGTCTGTGGCTTGTAGGCGAGTTCGAGATCGATCACCTCGTAGAACTGGCCCTCCCCCTCCGCGCTGGGCTCGTCGCGGCCGGTGTCCTGCATGGTCAAAAAGCAGATGTACTTCGCCTGCGGGAGCGGACGCACATGATCGGCGAGTTGGGCCAGCGGAATTCCGCTCCACTGGCCGATGCTGGTCCACCCCTGCACGCAGTTGTGCATCACGCGTTGCGATTGCTGTTCGGCCAGGCCGCGCAGCGCGTCGAGGTCCAGCGTCACCGGGTTTTCCACCAGCCCGCCCACCCGCACGCGCCAATCGACGAAGTTGTGCACGGCCATCACCTTGTACTCGGCGCTGGTCGGCGGCTTGCCGTTGACCCGGTGCTCCTTGGACGTCATCCGCTCGGGGTAGTTCTGCCTCGAATTCAGCGGCCGCAACAGGATTTTGCGGGCGCGGGTGACCACGGCGCCGAGCACGCGGCGCACCTGAACGGGCCGGCGCAGGCTCCACACCGTCGCCGCGACGTGGACGGCGACGATGGCGGCGACGATCACCAGCGACAGGGCGGTGGCCCAACCGATGTTGCGCACGGAACCGAAGATCATCGACGCGGTGAGCTGGCCCCAACTCCAGAAGAAGATCATCGACAGGTGGATGACGATGAACACCACAAACGCGATCAGGCCGAGGAAGTGCAGGCTGCGCGCCCATTGCCGGCCGCCCCACATGCGCACATACCAGGGGAACGCGGCCTCGATGGCCGGTGACTGCGCGGCACCCGTCAGGATCTGGAACGGCGCCAGCACGAAGATGACCCCGGCGTAGGTCAGCTTCTGGATGGCGTCCAGTGGCTCGCCCGGCAGCAGCGGCGGCAGGTTGAAGCTCATGTAGGTGACGATGTCGTTCCACGCCTCACCGAAGATCGACCACGACGCCGGCCAGTACCGGTGCCACTGCCCGGTCGCGAACAGCAGGATGTAATACGAGAGGCCGACGAGGATCCAGCCGATCACCGAGAAGAAGTGCCAGTGGCGGCCCATGCCGAGTTTCTTGTGGCCGGGCAACGAGAACAGCGAGCTGTAGTCCTCCTCCTCGTCGAGGGTGTCGTAGAGCTTGTTGACCGGCATTTCCTTGACCGTGAAGCGCGCCCACTCGCTGCCGGGCCTGCTGTCGTCGTGCCAGTACAGCTTCGGGTGCGTGGACAGGATCTCGATGCCGCTGCGGATCACCAGCGTCAGAAAAAGGACATTGAGCCAGTGGTCGATGCGCAGCCACGCCGGATAGTCGAGCACTGTCATGTCGTCACCGTTCAGTCGCGCCAGTTCTGTCGTTGCGGATACGCCACGTTGATGCCGGACAGGACGGTGGTGTGCACGGCGATGAAGGCACCGGCCAACGCCATGGCAAACGTTCCCGGGGCCAGGTCCCACCGCCCGGTCACCGCCACCAGACCCGGCAGGCTGACAAAGCGGCTGACCAGATAGATCACCAGGAAGGCCGCGCACACCAGGCTGCCGGCGTACCAGCCCGCTTGCGGCACAAGGGGTTTGGCGGCAAAGGCCATCGCGGCGGCGACGGCCAGGCAGGCGGCGATCAGCGCGGCCAGATACACCCAGAAATACAGCGGCAGGCCGGGCCGGGTGGCCGCCAGGTAGGCGTGCACCGCCACCAGGCCCATGAGCAGCGATGTGCCCAACGCGGTTACGGTGCGCGGCAAGTCGAAGGCGACGTAGCCGTTGAGCGTGAGAAGGGGCGAGGACAGCACCTTGTGCCACGCCGTGAGCCACAGTCGCCCCAGGAGACCGGCCATTGCGGCTGACTACCCCGACTGATAGCCCCACAAACGATCGACCGAGGCGACCTCGAACGGCTCAATCCGCACCGTCGGAGAAGCCGCCTTGCCCCCCGCAGGCAGGGCTTTTACCCCTTGGGCGGCGTAATAATCACCCTCACTGCGGGTTTCGCGGCGCGGCGCAGCGCGCCACCGGCGAACCGACCAGCCGGAACTCCTCACTGCTGTCCAGCTGGGGATCGACCCCCTCCTGGAAGAGGATGATGATGTCCGAGCCGCCGAACTGGAAGTACCCGAACTCCTCCCCCTTGGCCATGTGTTTGCCGGGCACCGCGGTGAGGACGACCGACGACACGTGGGCCATGCCCACCGGGATGACCGCCACGATGCCGATGTCGCCGCAATCCGATTGCGAGGTGTCGACGGTGACCACGCCGCGGGTCTGGGAGAACTCGTACCCGCTGCTGGCGCTGTCGCTGGAGGCGAACTCGTGTTCTTCCAGGCCCACCCGCATGAAGACTTTCCCGTTGATCCGGAAGGACTCCTCGACCAGTCCCGCGACGGGCAGGTGATAGCGGTGGTAGGCATGCACGGGCAGCATGTAATGCACGAAGGTGCCGCGGGCGAAGCTCTCGCTGTATTGGCTTCCTTCGATGAGTTGCTTGATGTTGCCGTACTTTTCGTTCTTGACGGTGGTGGCGGGGATGCTCGAGTCGGCAGCGATGTCGTAGGCGTGCTGGTATTTGCAGTCGGCCGGTGAGGTCACCACCAGGTTGGTGGTCGGCTCGGCGATCGGGCGCAGCCCCCCGTTGATTTCCCGCGCGATGAACTGGTTGGCGGTCAGCCATCCGCTGGGCGCGTTCGGGGCACCGTCGACCAGCGACTCATGGATGCGGTACTCCGGCGCGTTGTCGATGAACGACTGCAGGGCTTCGGGGCTGAACGACTCCGGCGTGTCCAGGAAATTCCCCCACTGCCGGGCGAAGTCCGTCAGCCATTCCCGAAAGACACCGGAGCCCTGGGCCGGCTCGTCGCCCTGGTCGACCAGGAAGTAGAAGTGCGCCATGCGATCGCTGACCTCTTGAGCCTGCCGCTTTTCGTTCTTCCAGGCGTCCGCGTCCGACTCGTGGGGCACCCATCGGAGGAAGCGCTTCAGGTAGGCCTCGTACTCGCCGATGTCGCGCGGCCACTCGAGCGCCTCGTACAGCTCCGGGTTCAGCTCGGATTCGGCCCGCCCGCGCCTGATGCAAAGACCGCTCGAGCCGATCCGCGAGACCGGGCTCGTTGTTGAGCGTGTCGCGCAGATTGTGGATGACGGAATCCGGCTCGCTCATGTCACTGCTCCCTGGTGTCGTCTGTGCGCGAACGCTTCGCGACCACGGGCAGTCACGTACCCGCGGACTCGGGCGGCAAACGGCGCCGCATCGCCGCGGTGCGCACGCGAACGCAAAGGACCGCGGGGAGTTGGCGATTCCCGCTCAGCGTCCGCGGACGCGGCGATTGTGCTTCTTGATCGCGTCGACCAACTCCGCTTTGTTCATCGTCGATCGGCCCGGAACTTCGAGCCGGCGCGCCACGTCGAGCAGATGCTTTTTGCTGGCGTTGGCGTCGACGCCCTCGGCCGACTCGCCGGACGGTCGCAGCCCGCCACGCTCGGCGCGCTCGTCGGACGGCCCCTTCTTCTCCTTGGGTTCCCAGTGGTCGCCGACCTTTTCGAAACTGTGCTTGACGGCGGCGTAAGCCACCCGGTGGGCCCGTTCCTCGCTGCCGTACTCCTCGGCGGCCGCGTCGTGGGATTTCGCGAACGTGCGTTGCGCTTTGGCGTCGGAACGCCGCAAAGTGCTGGGCAGTTCGCTCTTCTTGGGCGCTCCGCCTTTCGTCGTCTTCGGCATCGAACCTCCTCGTGCGCCAAAAGCGGTGCGGGAAACCTGTTACCGCCGGTCGGTTACCCCGTTGCGGGCCGGGCAATCGCGGTCCGGCAAATGTGCGCCGCGGCCAGGCGAACATATGTCAACATGGTTGACATGAACCAGGACGACGCCCCGCTTGGCTATCTGCTGTACCGGGTGGGGACGGTGTTGCGGCCGGAGGTTGCCGCGGTGCTGAGTCCGTTGGACCTGGCCCTGCCCGAATTCGTTTGCCTGCGCATCCTTTCGATGCACCCGGGGATGTCGAGCGCCGAGCTGTCCCGCCACGCGGGCGTCACCCCGCAGGCGATGAACACGGTGCTGCGCAAGCTGGAGGACGTCGGTGCGGTGGAGCGGCCTTCGTCGGTGTCGTCGGGGCGGGCGCTGCCGGCCAACCTGACCGGCGCGGGCCGCGCCCTGCTCAAGCGCGCCGAAGCGGCGGTGCGCGGCGCCGACGCCCGGATCCTGAGCAAGCTCACCGAGACGCAGCAGCGCGAATTCAAAAGGATGCTCGAAAAACTCGGGTCCGACGAGCAGGCCTGATCACCCGGCCTGGATCCGCGCCCACGGCCGGGCCTCTTCGAGTTCGTAGGCGAGTTCGAGCAGCAGCGACTCCTGCCCCATACCGGTCGACAGCATCATGCCCACCGGCATGCCGTGGGCGGATTGGGCCAACGGCAGCGAGATCGCCGGTTCGCCGGTCACATTGTGCAGCGGGGTGAACGACACCCACTCGATCAGCCGGTTGATGACCTGCTGATAGTCGGTCGGCGCCAGGAACCCGATGCGGGGCGTCTCGTCGGCCAGGGTCGGCGTCAGCACCGCGTCGTAGGTGCCGTAGAACCGCGCGGTGCGCCGCCGCGCCCCGCGCAGGCGCATGATCGCCGCCGGGAGCCGGTGCAGGTGGCGGCCGGTGTGTCGCATGAGGCCCAGCGTCAGGCAGTCCAGCTTGGCGCGGTCGAACGTCTCGCCGAACATGTGCCGTCCGCCGCGCACCTGGGCCAGCGCCAAAAATCCCCAATACAGCACGAAGTCGTCGACGAAACTGGCCGCCACCGGCGGTTCGTCGACGTGTTCGACGCGGTGGCCCAGCTCTTCGAGCAAACCCGCGGATTTCAGCGTCAGCTCCCGCACCGCGGGGCTGCACTCGCGCTGGATCGAGCGGGTCAACACCGCGATCCGCAGCCGCTGCCGGCCGGGCCCGGTGACGTCCCCGACCGGGGCCAGCTTGGGGTTACGCCAGATCCGCTCGGCCTCCCGGTAGAACGCCGCGGTGTCGCGCACCGAACGGGTCACCACGCCGTTGACGACGACGCCGACCGGCATCCGGCGCAGCACCGCGTCCAGGGGCAACCGCCCGCGCGACGGCTTGAGGCCGACGAGCCCGTTGCAGGACGCCGGGATGCGGATCGAGCCGCCGCCGTCGTTGGCGTGCGCGATCGGCACCACACCGGCGGCGACGAACGCCCCCGATCCCGACGACGATGCGCCGGCGCTGTATTCGGTGTCCCACGGGTTGCGGACCGGGCCCAGCCGCGGGTGTTCGGCCGACGCGCTGAAACCGAATTCCGAAAGCTGCGTCTTGCCCAGCGAGGTCATCCCGGTGGCCAGGTACAGCTTCGTGAACACGCTGTCGGCGACGGCGTCGCGGCGTGTCCACGCGTCGGTGCCGTGCATCGACGGCTGGCCCGCGACGTCGACGTTGTCCTTGATGAACGTCGGGACGCCGGAAAAATAGCCGTCGGCCGCCTGCTCGGCGGCCGCACGCGCTTGCCGAAAACCCGCGTACGCCAACCCGTTCAGGGCCGGGTCGACGGCTTCGGTGCGGGCGATCGCCGCCTCGACCGCCTCGGCCCTGCCGACGCGTCCGGAGCGGATGGCCTCGGCGAGCCCGACCGCGTCGAGATCGCCGAGGGCGTCGTCGCCGAACGCGTGCACGTGCCGCATAGCAGTGACGCTAGCCGCTCACGCGCGCCGGCTACGCCTGACCCACCTCGAAGCGCACGAACCGCGTCACCGTCACACCGGCGTCGTCGAGCAGGGCCTTGACCGTCTTCTTGCTGTCGGACACCGACGGCTGCTCGAGCAGCACGGCGTCCTTGAAGAAGCCGTTCAACCGGCCCTCGACGATCTTGGGCAGGGCCTGCTCCGGCTTGCCCTCCGCCTTGGCGGTTTCCTCGGCGATGCGGCGCTCGCTGGCCACCACGTCCTCGGGCACGTCGTCGCGGGACAGGTAGCGGGCCTTGAGCGCGGCGATCTGCAGGGCGACCGCGTGCGCGGCCTCCTTGTCGGAGCCCTGGTACTCGACCAGCACGCCCACCGCCGGGGGCAGGTCCGCCGCCCGCCGGTGCAGGTACGCCTCGACGGTGCCGTCGAAGTTCGCGACCCGGCGCAGCTCCAACTTCTCGCCGATCTTGGCCGACAGCTCGGCGATCGCCTGCTCGACGGTCTTGGTACCCGAGGTTTGGTCAATAGAAGAAGCCTTGAGCGCGTCGACGTCGGCGGCCTTCGACGACACGGCCGCGGCCACGATCTGGTCGGCCAGCGCCTGGAACTCCGCGTTCTTGGCCACGAAGTCGGTCTCGCTGTTCAACTCGATGAGCGCGCCGCCCTGGGTGGCGACCAGACCCTCGGCCGTCGCCCGCTCGGCGCGCTTGCCGACGTCCTTGGCGCCCTTGATCCGGAGCGCCTCGACGGCCTTGTCGAAGTCGCCGTCGCTTTCGGCCAGCGCGTTCTTGCAGTCGAGCATGCCGGCACCGGTGAGTTCCCGAAGCCGCTTGACGTCGGCAGCGGTGAAGTTCGCCAATGTTCAGCCTTCCTAGGAGGATTCAGTGGTGGTTGGTTCGGGGGTGCCCGCAGCGGCGTCGGTGGGGGCGCTGGCAGCGGCGGAGGCGAGCAGCTCCTGCTCCCATTCGGGCAGCGGCTCGGCGGCCTCGGCCTCGGGCTTGCCGTCGCCGCGGCCGACCCCGGCGCGGGCCTGCAGGCCCTCGGCGACGGCGGAGGCGATGACCTTGGTCAGCAACGCGGCCGACCGGATCGCGTCGTCGTTGCCCGGGATCGGGTAGTCGACCTCGTCGGGGTCGCAGTTGGTGTCCAGGATCGCGATGACCGGGATGCCGAGCTTGCGGGCCTCGCCGACGGCGATGTGCTCCTTGTTGGTGTCGACGACCCAGATGGCCGACGGCACCTTGGCCATGTCGCGGATACCGCCGAGGCTGCGGTCCAGCTTGTTCTTCTCGCGGGTCAGCATCAAGATTTCCTTCTTGGTGCGGCCCTCGAAGCCACCGGTCTGCTCCATCGCCTCGAGCTCCTTGAGGCGCTGCAGCCGCTTGTGCACGGTGGAGAAGTTGGTCAGCATGCCGCCCAGCCAGCGCTGGTTGACGTAGGGCATGCCGACGCGGGTCGCCTCGGCGGCGACGGATTCCTGCGCCTGCTTCTTGGTGCCGACGAACAGGACGGTGCCGCCGTGGGCGACGGTCTCCTTGACGAACTCGTACGCCTGGTCGATGAAGGTCAGCGTCTGCTGCAGGTCGATGATGTAGATGCCGTTGCGGTCGGTGAAGATGAACCGCTTCATCTTGGGATTCCACCGGCGGGTCTGGTGCCCGAAGTGGGTGCCGCTGTCGAGCAGCTGCTTCATGGTTACGACGGCCATGGTTGTGCCTTACTTGTGTCGGTTGTCGCCTGGCATCGGGTGAAGCCGGGCCCTGGCGCCTGCTGCGATGCCGGACCCGTCCGGAAAACCCGGTCGGGACCGCCCGGCACGCGATTGCGTTCTCCTCGTGGAACCGGAGACGCGATGCGGACGCGCGAAGTCAGCCCGCGGACGAGCTGCGACCAGCAGTTTACACCGGTTCGGCGGGTGCTTTTGCCACGCTTCCCCAGGCGGCGTCGCCGTCCACAGTGCCGGTGCGGCCGGGTGGCGTCGCCGGGCGGGCCGCGCTGAACTGCCTGGATGCGGTGGATGGCGCTGACGTTGGGTGCGGCCCTGGTCAGCGCGGCGCCGGCGGCGGCCGACGACGATCGCCTGGACTGGCCGTTGCGCCCGCCGCCGGCCGTCACCCGGGCGTTCGATGCCCCCGTGCAGGATTGGCATCCCGGCCACCGCGGTGTGGACCTGGCCGGCGCCGCCGGTCAGCCGGTGTACGCGGCGGGCGCGGCCACCGTGGTCTTCGCCGGGCTGCTGGTGGGGCGGCCGGTGGTGTCGCTGGCGCATCCCGGGGGCTTGCGCACCAGCTACGAGCCGGTGCGGGCGGCCGTGCGGGCCGGGCAGTCGGTGGCGGCCGGGACCGTGATCGGGACGTTGATGGCCGGCCACCCGGGGTGCCGGGTCGCGGCGTGTTTGCACTGGGGCGCGATGTGGGGTCCGGCGTCGGGGGCCCACTATGTCGATCCGCTGGGCCTGCTGAGGTCGACGCCGATCCGGCTCAAGCCGCTGCGGCCGCCGGGCGACGCCGCGCAACATGGGTAACAGGCGCCACACGCGTCGCTGCGCGGGTGGACAGGCGCTGCGCCCACCTCCGAGCGACAATCTCGGGCGGGCCCATGACCTGCGAAAACGTGTTGTCGCTCGGAGGTGGGCACTCGCAGTGCGCCCTCCGCCAGCGCCTGGTGTGGCCGATGGGACTGGTGCGACGCGACGTGCGACGACGCCGGCCCGTCGCCCGGGCCGCGGCGGCGCTCAGGCGCGGGGGTGGGCTTGGTCGTGCACGGCGCGCAGCCGGGACACCGCGACGTGGGTGTAGAGCTGCGTGGTCGCCAGGCTGGAATGGCCGAGCAGCTCCTGGACGACGCGCAGGTCGGCGCCCCCTTCGAGGAGGTGTGTGGCCGCACTGTGCCGCAGGCCGTGCGGACCCATGTCCGGCGCGCCGTCCACCGCGGCGACGGTCTGGTGCACCACCGTGCGGGCCTGGCGGACGTCGATCCGGCGTCCCCGCGCGCCCAGCAGCAGCGCCGGGCCCGACGCGGCGTTCACCAGGGCGGGACGCCCGTCGGCCAGCCACGCGTCGAGCGCCTCGGCGGCCGGCGCCCCGAACGGCACGCTGCGCTGCTTGTTGCCCTTACCCAGGACGCGGACCAGCCGATGCCGGGTGTCCACGTCGTCGATGTCCAGGCCGCACAGCTCGCTGACGCGGATCCCGGTGGCATACAGCATCTCGACGATGAGCCGGTCCCGCAGGGCCATCGGCTCACCTTGCTGCGCACCGGATTTGGCGGCGGCCAGGGCGTCGAGGGCCTGGTCCTGGCGCAGCACCGCGGGCAGGGTGCGGTGCGCCTTGGGAACCTGAAGCCGCGCGGCCGGATCCGTGTCCAGCAGGCCACGCCGGACGGCCCAGGCGGTGAACGCCTTGACCGCCGAGGTGCGCCGGGCCAGTGTCGTGCGGGCGACGCCGGCCGCGGCCGCGGCGGACAACCACGAGCGCAGCAGCGGCAGGCTCAACCCGTCCAGGCCGACGCCGCGCTCCGCCGCGAAAGCGAGCAGCGAGCGCAGGTCGCCCAGGTAGGCGCGGCGGGTGTGCGCCGAACGCAGGCACTGCAAATCCAGGTATTCGTCGAACTCCTCGAGGATCGCCTGCACTCCCCCACGGTCGCAGGGCCGGCCGGGGCGCTCTAGCCGACGCGCCGCAGCGTGTCCGGGGTGAGATCTTTGAGCGTGGGATAGCCGTCGACGGCCATGATGAGGTCCGCCTCGGCGAGGATCGAGCGCAGCACGTGCACGATGCCGTCGTCGCCGCCGAGCGCCAGGCCGTAGGCGTAGGGCCGGCCGATACCCACGGCCGTCGCGCCCAGCGCGAGCGCCTTGACGACGTCGGCCCCGCTGCGCACGCCCGAATCGAACAGCACGGGCAGCCCGTCGGCCGCCTCGACCACGCCCGGCAGGCAGTCCAGCGCGGGCAGGCCGCCGTTGGCCTGGCGCCCACCGTGGGTGGAGCAGTAGATGCCGTCGACGCCGCCGTCCTTGGCCCGCCGGGCGTCGTCGGGATGGCAGATGCCCTTGATGATCAGCGGCAGCTCGGTCAGCGACCGCAGCCATTCGAGGTCGTCCCAGGTCAACGGGTTTCCGAAGGTCGTGATCCACTGCAGCACGGTGCCTTGCGGGTCCTCCTCGGGCGGGCGCTGCAGGCCGGCGCGGAAGATCGGATCGCTGGTGTAGTTGCTCAGGCAGAGCCCCCGCAACTGCGGGAAGTTGGCCGTGGACAGGTCGCGCGGGCGCCACCCGGGAATCCAGGTGTCGAGGGTGACGATGATGCCCTGGAAGCCGGCGGCTTCGGCCCGCCGCACGAGGCTGGCGGCCAGGTCACGATCCTTCGGCGTGTACAACTGGAAGAAGCCGGGGGTATCGCCGAACTGGGCGGCGACATCTTCCATCGGGTCGGCGGTCAGCGTCGAAACCACCATCGGCACACCGGTTTTCGCGGCCGCGCGCGCGGTGGCCAGGTCGCCGTGGCCGTCTTGGGCGCAGATGCCGATGACGCCGATCGGCGCCATGAACACCGGCGACGGCAAGGTCAGGCCGAACATCTGGACCGACAGGTCGCGGTCGGCGGCGCCGACGAACATGCGCGGGATCAGGCCCCAGCGATCGAACGCCTCCCGGTTGGCCCGCTGCGTGCGTTCGTCACCGGCGCCGCCGGCGACGTACGACCACACCGACGGCGACATCGCCCGCTCGGCGCGGGCCTCCAACTCCGCGAAGGCCATCGGCAGCGCGGGCGCGATTCCGCCCAGGCCCTTGAAGTAGATCTCGTTCTGGTAGTCCGCGAATGCCATGGAAAAGAGAATGCCAGTCGAGCCGTCAGGCGGACGAGTTCGCCGCCTCCGCCTCGGATTCTGACTGGGCGAGTTCTTTCTTCCACTGGCGGAACGTCTCCTCGGTGCGGCCGCGGCGCCAGTAACCCGAGATGGACGACGCCCATTTCGCGTCCACGCCCCGCTCCTTGCGGATGTAGGGCCGCAGGTTGTGCATGACCGCCTGCGCCTCGCCGTGGATGAACACGTGCACCTGCCCCGGCAGCCACGGGGCGCTGGTGACGGCCTCGATCAGCGGGGCGTGATCGCCGGCGCGGTCCTCGGGCACCAGGTCGGCGCGTCCGCCGCGATACACCCAGTGCACCTCGACGCCATCCGGTGCGGTCAGCGGGATCTCGTCCTCCGGCCCCGCCACCTCGATGAACGCCTTCCCGACCGCGCTGGGCGGCAACGCCTCCAGGGCCGCGGCGATGGCCGGCAGCGCCGATTCGTCGCCGGCCAGCAGGTGCCAGTCGGCGGCGGGGTCCGGCGTGTAGGCGCCGCCCGGGCCCATCAGGTAGATCGGCTGGCCGGGCTGGGCGGTGGCCGCCCACTGGCCGGCCGTCCCGTGCTCGCCGTGCACGACGATGTCCAGCGCGATCTGGCGGGCCTCGACGTCGACGTGCCGGACGGTGAGGGTGCGCACCGTGGGCCTCTTCTCCGGGGGCAGACCGGCGAAGCTGTCGAGGGTCAGCGGCTCGGGAAGACCGGCGACGTCCACGTCGTCGGCGACGAACGCCAGCTTGACGTAGGAGTCGGTGAACTTGCTGGGCACGAAGGCGTCAAAATTCTTGCCCCGCAGCACCACCCGCACCATGTGCGGGGTGAGCTGCTCGGTACCGACAACTTCGAAGCATTGCAGCGGTCGACCTGCCACGTGTCCTCCTGTCCAGCCCCTGACCCCCGTCGACTATACGAGTCGCGAGTCCTGAGAGCTTGGGCCGCAGCTTGGCCTGCGGCGACGCGACGGCGCCAGCGCCTATCGACGTGACTGCGAGCCGCCGAGTTGTGAACCCATCGAGACGTCGAACACCACGCCGCGCGTTATGAGCGCACCCGACCCGGCGAACGGGCGCCGTTGCAATACCCGAGTCGCGGGTACCGACGGGTGGTGACGGTGATCGTGCCTCCGGTGTTGGTGATGGTGACGCCCCCCGCGCCGACGGTGGCGGTGGCGGTGCGCAGGGCGGGGATGGTGACCTGGCCGACGTGTGGGCCGGTACCGGTAGTGGCGGAGCCGTTGATCAGTTCGATTTCGACCCGTGCACGGCGGTACTGGGTGAGGGTGAAGGCGCCGTAACTGCCAGCGAGTAGCCGCGTGTTGGAGGGGATGACGGCGCCGGCCGCGCGACACCGACCAAGGGTGGTGACAGTGCTGCCGTCGTTGACGGTAACGGGGACGTTCGCGACGCAGGCCCCAGCGCCTTCCACGCTGATGGAGCCGCGCTCAACGAGCATGGTGGTGCGTTCGCCGAGAGCGATGGTGCTGCCAACCGGGAGGGTGACGGTTTGGCCTTGCAGGATGCGGATGACGATTACGTGGTCCGCGGTCCGCACCGCGGTGTTGGTTGGCGTCTGGGCGACTGCGGACGCGGGATCAGCGGCTTTGCCGTCATGCGCGGTGGCGTCATCTCGGGCCCGAGTCTCGGCGCGGCGAACCCCGGCGTTGTCTGCGGTGCTCTTGCGGTGATCCGGTGAACGGGTCGCTGCAGAGATCGCACCCGGCCAGGTAAGCATTGCCATCAGCCCTTTGGAGTAGGTGCTCACCATTGGGTTTTCTACGGTGGGCCGAGGGGTGGCGTTACGACTGGCGACAGCCGACAGAGGCGAGGCCGTCTGGATCCGCGGGGCATCCGCGGACCAACTCGGCGGCACCGATAACGGCCCGCGCGCAATTGCCTTGCCCCGGCGCCCGGAGGCCTCGCTGGATCGCGACCGCGGCGCCTCCGGCGTCGTGGATTTCGAATCGCCTTCTCGTTGAACGCTTTCCATGATTTCTCCTGGCCCAACCGAACCCATCAATCAACCTCGCACGCGAGGAGGTCCCAGCAGCATTGACCTCCGTTTGCGTCTATATACCGGCAGCAGGATCCACCGTCCGATCCAGGCGCGCATAACATTGAATTGTCTTGTGGGGGTTGGATTCCGGAAAGCCCCGCCAGGCCGGCCAGGCCGGGGGAGGCAAGCCCGCCCGGAGGAATTCCGAACACCACATGGGACGGGACCGGCGGCACCGGCGTACCGGGGGCGATGGTGACGGGACCGATCACGCCGGTAGAGGTGTAACTGCCACCGGGGCCAATGGTGATGACCTCGCCGGGGCCGATAATGATGCTTCCGCCGTTGAGGATGGGGACGATGCCGCCGGGATCGACAGTGAAGGTGCTGCCGGACCCGACGGTGACGATACCGCTGTCGGCCAGGGTGCCGCCGACCGTGACCGTGCCACCGTCGGTCAGCGCGCCACCCACGCTGACCGTGAATGTGCCGCTGTCGGTGAGCGTGCCACCCACGCTGACTGTGAACGTACCGCCGTCGGTCAACGTACCGCCACCGATGACGGTCACGGTCCCGGAATCCGTCAGCGTGGCACCGGCATTGATGGTCAATGTGCCGCCGTCCGTCAGGACGCCGCCGGCGCTGACCGTCACAGTGCCACCATCGGTCAACGTCCCACCCGAACCCAACAGCCCTCCACCACCGACGGTGACGCTGCCGCCATCGGTCAACGTGCCCGCGGAACCGACCGTCAACGAACCCCCAGAACCAACCACCGAGCCACCATTGACCGACAGAGCACCACCATCCGCAACCGTCAAGGCACCGCCGTCAGTCAAGACCCCACCCGAACCCAGCACCGACCCACCATCAACCGACAAGACACCACCATCGGCCACCGTCACACTGCCGTCATCAACAAGACTGCCCGCAGGAACCAAAACCGACCCACCATTGACCGTGACAGTCCCACCATCGGTCAACACCCCACCACTAGACACCGTCACCGTGCCACCATCGGACAACACACCCGTGGAATGGATGGTCACGACACCACCGTCGGTCAGCGTCGCACCCGAATCCACCGTCAGCGCACCGCTATCGGTCAACATCCCACCGGTATCTACGGACAGCACACCGGCGTTGGTCACCTCAACAACACCATTGTCAGTCAAGTTTCCGCCGACCGTCACCACCCCACCGTCGGTCAACGTCCCACCACTAGAGACGGTGACCGTCCCAGAATCGGTCAGCGTGCCACCAGCATTGATGGTCAACGTACCAGCATCGGTCAGGCTGCCACCCGAGCTGACAGTGACGCTGCCGCCATCGGTCAACACCCCACCCGAGCTCACCGTCACCGTGCCGCCATCGGTCAACGAGCCAGTGACGGTCACCGTCCCGCCGTCCGTCAAGACACCAGTCGAACCAACGGTGACGGTACCGCCATCGGTCAACACCCCACCCGAGCTCACCGTCACCGTGCCGCCATCGGTCAACGTGCCACCACCGGAGACCGTCACCGTCCCGCTATCGGTCAACAGGCCACTCGAGCTGACCGTCACAGTGCCGCTGTCGGTCAGGGTGCCACCTGACCCAAGAACCCCACCGCTACTTACGGTTACGGTGCCTTCATCGGTGAGCACCCCACCCGAACCGACCGTCAAAGTGCCACCAGAGCCGACCACCGACCCCCCATTGACCGACAAGGTGCCCCCGTTCGCGACCGTCAAGGTCCCGCTGTCAGTAACAAGTCCCCCAGAGCCAAGAACCGCACCGCCATCCACCGACAGGGTGCCCCCGTTCGCGACGGTCAGGGTACCGCCATCAGTCAGGGTGCCGCCCGAACCCAACACCGCACCCCCATTAACCACGACCGTCCCACCATCGGTCAGCGTCCCCGCCGAATCGATCGTCACGACACCACCATCAGACAACGTCCCCGTCGCACCGATGGTCAACGTGCCGCTATCCACATTCACCACACCCGTGGAACCCACATCAATCGTGCCCGCAACACTGGTGCCACTATCGATATTGAGCGTGCCGCCATCGACCAACGTCACACCCGAATCCACAGTGAGCGAACCACTATTCGTCAACACACCACCCGAATCAATGGTCAACGCACCACCATCGGTCAACGAACCACCACTGGCGACAGTCACGGTGCCGCTGTCCGTCAACGAACCACCACTAGAGACCGTCACCGTCCCACCATCAGTCAACGTGCCACCAACATTGACGGTCAAAGCCCCACCACTGTCCACGTTGAGCGCACCCGTGGAACCCACATCAATCGTGCCAGAAAGGCTGACGCCGCTATCGATGTTGAGCGTGCCATCGTCTACCAGGGTGACACCGGAATCGATGGTGAGAGTCCCACTATCGGTCAACACACCACCCGAATTGACCGTCAGTGCACCACTATCCGACAACGTGCCACCACTAGAGACCGTCACCGTCCCACCATCGGTCAACGAGCCACCACTAGCGACCGTCACGGTCCCACTATCCGTCAACGTGCCACCCGAACCCACGGTCACCGAGCCGCTATCAGTCAACGTCGCACCACTGGAGACAATGACGGTCCCGCTGTCCGTCAGAGTGCCCCCGGCGTTGACGGTCAGCGTGCCGCTATCAGTGAAGGTGACACCAGGACTCACGGTCAAGGTGCCGCTATCGGTACCGCCAGTACTGACGACCAACGCCCCACCCGTGTTAGTCAGCGTGCCGCTATCGGTCAATACCCCGCCACCCGTGACGGTCACCGTGCCGCCATCGGCCAGGCTGCCACCAGCACTGACCGTCACAGTGCCACCATCGGTCAAGGTGCCACCCGACCCCAACAGCCCACCGCTACTTATAGTTACGGTGCCTTCATCGGTGAGCACCCCACCCGAACCGACCGTCAAAGTGCCACCGGAGCCGATCACCGACCCCCCATTGACCGACAACGTGCCCCCGTTCGCGACCGTCAAGGTCCCGCTGTCGGTAACAAGTCCCCCGGAGCCAAGAACCGCACCGCCATCCACCGACAGGGTGCCCCCATTCGCGACGGTCAGGGTACCGCCATCAGTCAGGGTGCCGCCCGAACCCAACACCGCACCCCCATTAACCATGACGGTCCCGCCATCGGTCAGCGTCCCCGCCGAATCGATCGTCACGACACCACCATCAGACAACGTCCCCGTCGCACCGATCGTCAACGTGCCGCTATCCACATTCACCACACCCGTGGAACCCACATCAATCGTGCCCGCAACACCGGCACCACCACTGACATTCAGTGCACCGTTATCGACCAACGTCACACCCGAATCCACAGTGAGCGAACCACCATTCGTCAACACACCACCCGAATCAATGGTCAACGCACCACTATCGGTCAACGAACCACCACTGGCGACAGTCACGGTGCCGCTGTCCGTCAACGAACCACCACTAGAGACCGTCACCGTCCCACCATCCGAAACGGTGCCACCAACATTGACGGTCAAAGCCCCACCACTGTCCACGTTGAGCGCACCCGTGGAACCCACATCAATCGTGCCAGAAAGGCTGACGCCGCTATCGATGTTGAGCGTGCCATCGTCTACCAGGGTGACACCGGAATCGATGGTGAGAGTCCCACCATCGGTCAACACACCACCCGAATTGACCGTCAGGGCACCACTATCGGTCAACGTGCCACCACTAGAGACGGTCACCGTCCCACCATCGGTCAACGAGCCACCACTAGCGACCGTCACGGTCCCACTATCCGACAACGTGCCACCCGAACCCACAGTCACCGAGCCGCTATCAGTAAGCGTGCCACCAGAACTAACCATCAAGGTGCCACTATCAGCACCACCAGTACTGACAACGATGGACCCGCCCATATTGGTCACGGTGCCCCCATCGGTAAGCACCCCGCCCCCAGTCACGGTGACGGTTCCACCGTCCGTCAGGGTGCCACCGGAGCTAACAGTCAAAGCACCGCTGTCCGTCAGGGCGCCGCCGGTGTCGACAGTCAGGGTGGCGCCCGAACTCACGGTCACAGTGCCGCCGTCGGTCAGCGTGCCCCCCGAACCCACAGTCACAGTGCCGCCATCGGCAAGCACACCACCGGAGCTGATCGTCAGAGTGCCGCTGTCGGTCACGGTGCCACCCGAGCCCAGAACCGCTCCGGCATTCACGTTGAGGGCGCCGCCGTCGGTGACGGTCAGAGTGCCGGCGTCAGTCAGGGTGCCACCCGAGCCCAGCACCGCACCCCCGTTAACGGTGACAGTCCCACTATCGGTCAACACCCCACCCGAATTGACCGTAACCGCACCGCTGTCGGTCAACGTGCCAGTGGAACCGACGGTCAGCGAGCCCCCGCTATTGACGTTGAGCGCACCACTGGAGCCCACGTTGATCGTGCTGCCATTCAGACTCACACCACTGTTCACGTTGAACGCGCCGTTATCAATCACCGTGACACCGGAATCCATGGTGAACGTACCGCTATCGGTCAACACACCACCCGAATCAACCGACAGCGCACCACTATCGGTCAGCACACCACCCGCATTCACCGTGACCGCACCACCATCGGTCAACATCCCACCACTAGAGACGGTGACGGTCCCAGAATCGGTCAGCGTGCCACCGGCATTGATGGTCAACGTGCCAGCATCGGTCAGGGTGCCACCCGAGCTGACAGTGACACCGCCGCTATCAACCAGGCCGCCACCCGACTCGACCGTGACCACACCGCTATCGGTCAATACCCCGCCACCCGTGACGGTCACCGTGCCGCCATCGGCCAGGCTGCCACCAGCACTGACCGTCACAGTGCCACCATCGGTCAAGGTGCCACCCGACCCCAACAGCCCACCGCTACTTATAGTTACGGTGCCTTCATCGGTGAGCACCCCACCCGAACCGACCGTCAAAGTGCCACCGGAGCCGATCACCGACCCCCCATTGACCGACAACGTGCCCCCGTTCGCGACCGTCAAGGTCCCGCTGTCGGTAACAAGTCCCCCAGAGCCAAGAACCGCACCGCCATCCACCGACAGGGTGCCCCCATTCGCGACGGTCAGGGTACCGCCATCAGCCAAGGTGCCACCCGAACCCAACACCGCACCCCCATTAACCATGACGGTCCCGCCATCGGTCAGCGTCCCCGCCGAATCGATCGTCACGACACCACCATCAGACAACGTCCCCGTCGCACCGATCGTCAACGTGCCGCTATCCACATTCACCACACCCGTGGAACCCACATCAATCGTGCCCGCAACACTGGCACCACCACTGACATTCAGTGCACCGTTATCGACCAACGTCACACCCGAATCCACAGTGAACGAACCACCATCGGCCAGCACACCACCCGAATCAATGCTCAACGCACCACTATCGGTCAACGAACCACCACTGGCGACAGTCACCGTGCCGCTGTCCGTCAACGAACCACCACTAGAGACCGTCACCGTCCCACCATCAGTTAACGTGCCACCACTGGCGACCGTCACGGTCCCACCATCCGTCAACGTCCCCCCGGCGTTGACACTCACCGTGCCGCTATCAGTGAACGTGACACCAGGACTCACGCTCAACGTCCCGCTGTCGGTGAGCGTCCCCCCCGAATTCACCGTCAGCGCACCGCTATCCGTCAACACACCACCCGAATCGACCGTGACCACACCACCATCGGTCAACGTCCCACCACTCGAGACAATGACGGTCCCACCATCCGTCAACGTCCCCCCCGCGTTGACACTCACCGTGCCGCTATCAGTGAACGTGACACCAGGACTCACCATCAAAGTGCCGCTATCACTACCACCACTACTGACAACCAGGGCCCCACCCGTATTGGTCAGCGTGCCGCTATCGGTCAACACCCCACCACCCGTAACCGTCACCGTGCCGCCATCGGCCAGGCTGCCACCAGCGCTGACCGTCACAGTGCCGCTATCGGTCAACGAACCACCCGAACCCAACAGCCCTCCACCGCCGACCGTAAGGGTGCCGCCATCAGTCAACGTCCCACCCGAACCCACGGTCAACGTCCCACCGGACCCCAAAACTGTTCCGCCGTTGACGGAAAGAGCACCACCATCCGCAACAGTGAGACTGCCGCCAGAACCCACCGACGCAGTACCACCAGAGCCCAGTACCGCTCCGCCGTTCACCGCCAGATCGCCGCCACTCGACACCGTTATGGCCCCGCCATCGGTGAGGATGCCACCAGAACCCGCCACCGCACCCCCATTGACCATGACAGTCCCGCTATCAACCAGCGTCCCAGCCGAATTGACCATCACGACACCGCCGTCACTCAACGTGCCAGTGGCGTCGACGGTGAGTGTGCCGCTGTTGACGTTCAGGGCGCTTGCGGAGCCCACGTTGATCGTGCCGGCAATGCTGGCGTCACTGTTGATGTTGAGCGTGCCGTTATCGGCCAATGTGACACCGGAACCCACAGTGAAGGAGCCACTGTTCGTCAACACGCCATCCGAATTGACCGTCAGCACACCACTATCGGTCAACACACCACCCGAATTCACGGTGACGACACCGCTGTCGGTCAGCGTACCGGCGGAGCCGACGGTCAGCGAGCCCCCGCTGTTGACGTTGAGGGCACCAGTGGAGCCCACGTTGATCGTGCTGCCGGTCAGAGTCACGCCGCTGTTGACATTGAGCGTGCCGTTGTCCGCGACCGTGACACCAGAACCCACGGCAAAGGAGCCGCTATCGGTCAACACACCACCCGAATTGACCGTCAGGGCACCACTATCGGTCAACACACCACCCGAATTGACCGTCAGGGCACCACCATCGGTCAACACACCACCCGAGCTGATCGTCACAGCGCCGCCATCGGTCAGGGTGCCACCAGTGCTGATCGTTACGGTGCCGCCATCGGTCAGGGTGCCACCCGCGCTGATCGTCACAGCGCCGCCATCAGTCAAGGTGCCACCCGAGCCGAGAAGCCCTCCGCTGCTGACGGTGATGGTTCCACCGTCGGTCAGCGTGCCACCCGAGCCGACGGTCACGGTTCCCCCGGACCCGACAATCGATCCGCCGTTGACGGACAGCGCGCCGCCATTCGCGACAGTGAGAGTGCCGCTGTCGGTCACGGTGCCACCCGAGCCCAGAACCGCTCCGGCATTCACGTTGAGGGCGCCGCCGTCGGTGACGGTCAGAGTGCCGGCGTCAGTCAGGGTGCCACCCGAGCCCAGCACCGCACCCCCGTTAACGGTGACAGTCCCACTATCGGTCAACACCCCACCCGAATTGACCGTAACCGCACCGCTGTCGGTCAACGTGCCAGTGGAACCGACGGTCAGCGAGCCCCCGCTATTGACGTTGAGCGCACCACTGGAGCCCACGTTGATCGTGCTGCCATTCAGACTCACACCACTGTTCACGTTGAACGCGCCGTTATCAATCACCGTGACACCGGAATCCATGGTGAACGTACCGCTATCGGTCAACACACCACCCGAATCAACCGACAGCGCACCACTATCCGTCAGCACACCACCCGCATTCACCGTGACCGCACCACCATCGGTCAACGAGCCAGTCGGACCCACAGTGACCGTCCCACTATCCGACAGAGTCCCACCGACGTTGACAGTCACTGCACCGCCATCAGTAAGAGTGCCACCCGAATTGACCATGACGGCACCGCCGTCGGTCAACGTGCCGGTCGGGCCGACAGTGAGCGCGCCGTTGACGGTCAGGTTGCCACCGGTGTTGACGGTCACGGTGCCGCTGTCGGTGAAGGTCACGCCGGAGCCCACGGTCAGAGTCCCGCTATCGGTGCCGCCGGTGCTGACAACGACGGTCCCGCCGGTGTTGGTCAGGGTGCCGCCGTCTGTCAATGTGCCACCGCCAGTGACGGTCACGGTGCCGCCGTCCGTCAGGGTGCCGCCCGAATTGATGGTGACAGCACCGCCGTCGGTCAACGTGCCACCCAGACCGGTGGTGAGCGTGCCGCCGCTGTTGACATTGAGCGCGCCCGTGGGGCCCACATTGATTGTGCTGCCGGTGAGGCTGACAGCGCTGTTGAGGTTGAGCGTGCCGTTATCGACGACCGTGACACCTGTACCTACGGTGAACGAGCCGCTATCGGTGAACACACCGCCCGAATTCACGGTCAATGCACCAGAATCCGTCAAAGTGCCACCGCTCGCGATGGTGACCGTACCGCCGTCTGTCAACGTGCCACCGCTGGTGATGGTCACGGTGCCCCCGTCGGTCAGGGTGCCACCCGAGCCCACGGTCACGGTGCCGCTGTCGGTGAAGGTCACGCCGGAGCCCACGCTCAACGTGCCGCTGTCGGTGCCGCCGGTGCTGACGATGACGGTCCCGCCCGTGTTCGTGAGGGTGCCGCCGTCGGTGAGCACGCCGCCGCCGGTGACGGTGACGGTGCCGCCGTCGGTCAGCGTGCCACCCGAACTGACGGTCAAGGCGCCGCTGTCGGTCACGGCGCCGCCCGAGTGGACGACGAGGCTGCTGCCGGAGCTGATGGTCAGGCTGCCACCGTCGGCCAGCGTGCCGCCCGAACTGACCGTCACGGTGCTGCCGTCGACGAGCACGCCGCCGGAACCAATGGTCAATGTCCCGCCGTTGGTCAGGGTGCCGCCGGAGCCGAGAAGCCCTCCGCTGCTGACGGTGATGGTGCCACTGTCGGTGAGGACACCGCCGGAGCTCACGGTCACGCTGCCTCCGGCGCCCACAACCGATCCGCCGTTGACAGTGACCGTGCCGCCGCTCGCGACGGTCAGGGTGTTGCTGACGGTGAGGGTGCCGCCGTCGGCGACAAGCGCGCCGCCGTTGACGGTAACGGCGCCGCCATTCGCGACGGTGATGACGCCGCCGTCGACCAGGCTGCCACCGGAACCGAGCGTTCCACCGTCGATGGTGAGGGTGCCGTCCACAGTGAGGGTGCTGCCGGAGTCGGCGATGAGGCTGGCACCGGGGTCGATGGTGACGGTGTTGCCGGCCAGGATGACGTAGTCATTTCCGGCGGTGAGGTGAGTGGTGCCGGTGACGTCGCCGGAGAGGGAGATCGGGTCGACACCGTTGATGATGACGTGAGTTTCGGTGAGCCCTTGGGAGACAGTGGTCGACGCCGCCTGCTGCGTCACCGCACTCGAGCTGAGCTGCTGGGTGGCCGCGGACGAGCTGAGCTGCTGCGTCACCGCACTCGAGCTGAGCTGCTGGGTGGTCGCCGACGAGCTGAGCTGCTGCGTCACCGCACTCGAGCTGAGCTGCTGGGTGCCCGCTGACGAGCTGACCTGCTGAGTGGCCGCCGTCGAGCTGAGCTGCTGCGTGGCCGCGCTCGAGCTGACCTGCTGAGTGGCCGCCGTCGAGGCCGACTGCTGTGACACCGCGGTGGCGGCCGGCTGGTTCGACGCCGCGGGTGAGGCCACCTGATAGGCCGTGGTCGTGGTCGGCTGCGGGGAGACGGCGCTCGGCGCTGACTGGGGCGACACAGCGGTCGAGCCAAGCTGCTGGGACAAGGTCGGCGACACCGCCTGCTGAGACACCGTTGTCGCGCCCGGCTGCGAGGAGACAGCGTTCGACGCGGACTGCTGAGACAACGCAGACGCGCTGAGCTGTTGAGACGCCGCGAACGAGCTGGCCTGCTGGGACACCGCAGTCGAACCAGACTGCTGGGACACCGCAGTCGAGGCAGACTGCTGGGACACCGCAGTCGAACCAGCCTGCTGCGAGGCGGTGGGCGAGCTCAGCTGCGTGAGGGATTGGATTCGGGCGCTGGTGGAGTCGCCGACGGCCCGGACCATCGCGCCGGCGCGAGCTCCCTGCCCGGCAGGGTTCGTGGTCCGCGGCGGCTCCCCGAATGGGGTAAGGGCGCTCGCGGCCACCGACGCAGCCTCGTACCCGTACATGACGGCGGCGTCCTGGGCCCACATCTCCGTGTACAGGGCTTCGGTAGCCATGATCGCCGGCGTGTTCTGCCCCAGGAAATTGGTCGCGACCAACGCCGCCAACTGCGCGCGATTCTCGGCGACCGCCGGCGGGGGCACTGTCGCGATGAACGCCGCCTCGTAGGCCGCCGCCGCGGCATACGCCTGGGCGGCGGTTTGCGCGGCCTGAGTGCCCGTGGTCGCCAGCCACTCCGCATAGGGGGCCGCTGCAGCCACCATCGCCAGCGACGCCGGCCCCAACCACACCTGGCCTGCCAGCTCCGACACCACCGAGACGTAGCCACTGGCGGTGGACGCCAGTGTCGCGGCCAGCGCGTCCCAAGCCGCCGCGGCCGCCAGAATCGGCCCCGCCCCGGGGCCGCTATACATGCGCGTGGAATTGATCTCTGGGGGCAGCTCAGCAAAATCCATAGCCTTCTCACCGCGTCGTTTGAGTGACGACACCCAAAGTCAGATGACTCTTACTGCCCCCGTGGAGTATTGACCTTGATGGCTTCTATTATGCGCATGTAAGACTGATTCGGGTATACGTTAGAAAATTTGGTTGGCCGCATCAACCGAAGTTTCCACCGGCCTGGGAATCGAACGGTAGCGCAGAATGGCCGGGGCGGACTTGCGGTGAACTGCCAACGCGCGACGGCCGCCGGGAACCGGGCCTGAACTCGGCTTTTGTCCCGATCGGCAATGAGGTCGAGCTGAGCGCCGAGCCGGCCTCGTCGCACTAGCGGATGGGCATTCGGACCGTCGACGGAACTCGATGAATTCAAACGCCTTTCGCCGCGCTGCGGATAGGTGGACCTGACGCGCCGGTGCGGCGTCGCTTGCCCCGGTCACCACAGCTGCCGCCAACCTTGACCGCGAATCGACGTCTGGCCTCTGAACAGCAGAAAAGCATCGGTCAGCGAAATCCGTTGAGTACCCGTCATTCGGTCACAGGGCGGCTTGGCGATCGATATTGCCAATTACTCACTGCGGTAAGGCTTTCTGCGTACTGTTCTCGACATGGAGTTGACAGCAATCTTGTGTAACCACGCTGAGGCGCAAAACAACTTGTTGTACATCTCGGCGGGAGGCATAGACCAGGTCCACATTCCGGCCGGGCACCCGGTGCCCTTTACGGTCTCGGTGGGCCTCGGAATTGTCGTCGAAGTACCGCGGACGGCGAGCGACCGAGAGCACACGGTCGACATTGAACTACTGGACTCGGACGGGCGTGCAGTTGAGGTTCAAAGCGGTGTGGACGAATACGAACCGTTCCGCACCCAATTTAAATTCAACATCGGCAAGTCGAACCGTCACGAGGTCGACGAAACCCAGTCAGTTGCCTTCGCAGTCAACATTCCGGTACTTCGGTTGGAGAAGCTGGGCTCGTATGTCTTCACCGTCAGCGTCGATGAGACCGTTCAGCGCCGCCTCCCTTACCGGCTGGTTGGACAGGCGGCGTGACCGGTCGACCAACGTTCTCCTGTCGGCTTCCGGCCCCGGCCGACCACACGAGCCTCAGTATTCCCACAGACTGACTGGCAATTAGCCCGACCATGCGCGCATGACAAGTGGTTTGTCCTGCGATGTGATTCGTTCAGCGCCTCGCAATATCTGGATCCCGTCAGCGCGCAACGAGCTGCGCGGTTGTGCTTCCCCGGCGCACGAGCGGCTCTCCGGCCGATCCCGTTCAGGAAGGCAGCACCGTCGCCGCGGCGCCGTGTGCGCGCACGATTCGCCAGCGCCCGTCCTGGCGCCGCAGCAACCCGGCCAGCTCCAGCATCGCCAGCGGTCCCAGCACCTGCTCGGGCATCAGCCCGGACGCGGCCGCGATCTCGTCGACGGTGGCGCCGCCGCGGCCCGGTAACGCCTCGTATACCCGGTGCTCGGTGTCGCTGAGGCCGTCGAGAGGCGTGACCGGGCGGGGCTCGTCGGAGGCCAGTTCGCCGATGTGGCCGATGAGTTCGACGATGTGGTCGGCCCGGGTAACCAGCTCGGCACCGTCGCGCAGCAGCGCATGGCAGCCCGCCGACGCCGACGATGTCACGGGTCCGGGCACCGCGGCCACCACTCGCCCCAACGCCCGCGCCCAGGCCGCGGTGTTGGCCGCCCCGCTGCGCAGACCGGCTTCCACCACCACCGCGGCCCCGGCGGCCGCGGCCACCAGCCGATTGCGGGTCAGGAACCGGTGGCGCGCGGGGCGGACGCCGGGCGCGTATTCGGTGAACACCAGCCCGTGCTGGCCGATGCGGTGCAGCAGCGCGGTGTGCCCGCTCGGGTAGGGGACGTCGAGCCCGCCGGCGAGGACCGCCACGGTGATCCCGTCGCACTCCAGCACGGCCCGGTGAGCGGCGCTGTCGATGCCGTAGGCGCCGCCGGAGACGACCGCGACGTCACGCTGCGCCAGGTCGGCCGCCAGTTCGCCGGCCACCCGCTCGCCGTACGACGTCGACGCGCGCGTCCCGACCACGGCGGCCGCCCGCTGCGCGACGTCATCGAGTCGGGCCGGCCCCTGCGCCCACAACACCATGGGCGGAACCATCGGCGGACCGCCGCGCCGTCGCGGCTCGGCACCGTGGAACCCGGCGAACGGCAGCAGCGGCCACTCGTCGTCGTCGGGGGTGATCAACCGCCCGCCCCGGCGAGCGATCATCTCGAGATCGGCCGCTGAGGTGTCGATGTCGCGCCTGGCCCGGGTGTGGCGGGCCAGGTCGTCGTCAACCGATCCCCGCCGGACCCGCTCGGCCGCCTCGACCGGGCCCACACATCGCACCAGGGCGGCCAGCCCGGAACAGGGCGGTTCGGCCACCCGGGACAGATAGGCCCACGCCCGCAGGGCGGCGCCGTCGGCCGTGGCGCTCATCGCCGCGCTCCCGGCCCCAAGGATTCGCCAAGGATCCGTCCAGCCGCCCGGGCGAACGTGTTGTCGTCAGCCGCCGGCCGCCGCACGCCGGCCCGCACCGAACGGAGCGAACGATGATGCTCGACCTGTCGATGGCGTGCCCGGCCTCCGAGCGCCCCAAAAACCCCTGGGCGGTCTCGGCGTTCGTGCTGAGTATGGTCAGCTGGATCGGGTTTCCCATCCCCCTCATCAGCATCGGCCTGGCCTGCGTCGCGCTGCGCGAGATGGAACACCGTCGCGAAAGCGGGCGTGCCATGGCACAATTCGCCCGCGCGTTCGCGATCCTGGTGAGCGTCGCGATCGCGGTGCGGGGCGGGCACACCGATTGGCTGACGATGGCGCGCTGGTGACCCGGGCTGCCGGTCGGCCGCGGCGCTCATCGCTGCGCCCCGGGCTGGCGGAAGCTGAGCGCGGCGGCGACCTCGTCGAGCCCGGGCGATGTGCGGCCGGCCAGGTCCGCCAAGCTCCACGCGACCCGCAACGTGCGATCGAGGCCGCGGATGCTGAGCAGCCCATGATCCAGCGCCTTTTGCAGCGGCTCCATCACCGCGTTGCCGGGGCGGAACTTTCGCCGCAGCAGCGTCCCGCTGACCTCGGCGTTGGTGCGGCAACCGTGCGGCAGCCAACGCTGCGCGGCGGCCTCACGCGCGGCCGCCACCCGCTGACGGACCTGTGCCGTGGATTCGCCGTCGCGACGCGAGAACGCCTTTGCCCGCACCGGATCCATCTGCACCCGGAGGTCCACGCGATCCAGCAGCGGCCCGGACAACTTGCCCAGGTAGCGGCGTTTGGTCGCCGCCGGGCACATGCAGTCCTGCGGATCGGCCGGCGCGCAGGGGCACAAGTTGGCGGCCAGCACCAGTTGGAACCGGGCCGGATAGCACGCCACGCCGTCGCGGCGGGCGAGGCGAATTTCGCCGTCCTCCAACGGTGTTCGCAGGGCCTCCAACGCGCTAACCCGGATCTCGGCGCACTCGTCGAGGAAGAGCACCCCACGATGAGCCCGGCTGACAGCGCCCGGGCGGGCCATCCCGGAGCCGCCGCCGACCAGCGCCGCGACGCTGGAACTGTGATGCGGCGCCACGAACGGCGGCCGGGTGATCAACGGCGTGTCCCCCGACAGCAACCCGGCCACCGAGTGGATCGCGGTGACTTCCAGCGACTCGCTCTCCGTCAACGGCGGGAGCAGGCCCGGAAGGCGTTGCGCGAGCATCGTTTTGCCCACTCCCGGCGGGCCGGTAAGCATCAGGTGGTGCGCCCCGGCGGCGGCCAGCTCCACCGCGAACCGCGCTTGCGCCTGTCCGATCACGTCGACCAGATCCACCACCGGTTCCTCAGCCGTGCCGTCCGCATGGATCCGGTTGTCCAGGACGCCGGTGCCGCCGAGCCATTTCTGCAACTGACCCAGGGTCCGCACGCCCCACACATCGATGCCGTCCACCAGGCTCGCCTCGGCGAGGTTGTCCATCGGGACCACCACGGCCGGCCATCCGTCCCGTTTGGCGGCCAGCACCGCGGGCAGCACTCCGCGCACCGGCCGGACCCGTCCGTCCAGCGACAGCTCGCCCAGCAGCACCGTTTTCTCCAGTCGGTCCCACGGGTTCTTCCGCTGCGCCGACAGCACCGCGGCGGCCAGCGCGATGTCGTAGACGGACCCCATCTTCGGCAACGTCGCCGGCGACAACGCCAATGTGAGCCGGGCCTGCGGCCAGGCGTTGCCGCAATTGGCGACCGCGGCCCGGACCCGGTCGCGCGACTCCTGCAGCGCGGCGTCGGGCAGGCCCACCAGGTGCACGCCCGGCAGTCCGGAAGCGATGTCGGCCTCGATTTCCACGATCTCCCCGTCCACGCCGCGCACCGCGACGGAGAACGCGCGCCCCAGCGCCATCAGCCGATCCCTTGCAGATGGGTGATCTCGGGGGTGCGGCGGCGCCCGACCCGCACCCCGATCACATCGATGCGGATCGCCGCCCATCGCCGATCCTGGCCGGCCAGCCACAGCCCGGCCAGCCGGCGCAGCCGCCGGACCTTGCGCGGGGTGACGGCATGAGCCAGCCCCCCGTAACCGTCACCGGTGCGGGTCTTGACCTCGACGAACACCGCCGTGCCGGCGTCGTCGCAGGCGATGATGTCGAGTTCGCCGTAGCGGCAGCGCCAATTGCGGTGCAGGATCCGTAATCCCGCCCGCGTCAGATGATCCACGGCGAGCGCCTCGCCCATCGCCCCCAGCTGGATCCGGGTCATCGTCGTTTCGGTCGTCATGCGAGCCACCGTGCCCGGCGGCCCCGACGGAGCGGGCCGCCACCGGCGCCCGCACCCGCCCGCACCGGCCGGTTATCCCCAGTGCGGCATCCATCCACAGCCGATGGCGCGGCACCCATCGGGTTACGTGATGCGGTCGGCCCGGGTGTAGATGTTCATCGAATCCTCCCGCAAAAACGCCACCAGCGTGATGCCGGACTCCTCGGCCAGCGAAACCGCCAGCGACGACGGCGCGGACACGGCCGCCAGCACCGGAATCCCCGCCATCACGGCCTTTTGGGTCAGCTCGAACGACGCCCGCCCACTGACCAGCAGCACGCAGGCCTGCAGCGGTATCCGCTGATGCTCCAACGCCCAGCCGATCACCTTGTCGACCGCGTTGTGCCTGCCGACGTCCTCGCGCACCACCAGCATCTCGCCGTCGACGCCGAACAGCGCCGCCGCGTGCAGCCCCCCCGGTGCTGTCGAAAACCTTTTGTGCGGAACGAAGTTGGCCGGGCATCGTTTTCAACATGCTCGCCGCGACAGTGGCGGGATCGGCGCCCGGAGTGAACCGGCTGACCAACCGCACCGCATCCAGCGAAGCCTTGCCGCACACCCCGCACGACGAGGTGGTGTAGAAGTTGCGGGTGACATCGAGGTCCGGTTTGGGAACACCGGGCGCCAGCGTCACGTCCAGCACGTTGTACGTGTTCGCGCCGTCATCGCCACGCCCGGCGCAGTAGCGGATGGTGTGCACGTCGTCACGGCCACCGATGACCCCCTCGGTGAGCAGAAAGCCTTGGGCGAGTTCGATATCCGATCCCGGCGTGCGCATCGTCACGGTGACCGCCACCCCGTCGACCCGGATCTCCAAAGGCTCCTCGACCACCAGGGTTTCCGCCCGGGTGGTCGCCTTCTCGGCCCTCAGATGCGTCACCCGGCGACGCGACGTTACGTGCCCCACTACGCCATTTCACCGCCGGTAGCCGGCAACGCGGCCGTCGCGGGCTCCACCCTGATGACGACGGCTTTCGACACCGGCGTGTTCGATTTCGCCGCCGTGTGATCCAGTGGAACAAGCGAATTGGTCTCCGGGTAGTAGGCCGCGGCATTACCGGCCGGAGTGGAATACGCAACCACCAGAAAGTCTTTCGCGCGCCGCTCCTGAAGCCCGCCGTCGGCGTCCGTCCACTCCGACACCAGGTCGACCCGCTCGCCCTCGGTCAGGCCGAGGGCTTCGATGTCGGCGGGGTTGACGAACACCACCCGACGCCCGCCCTTGACCCCGCGGTAACGGTCGTCGAGGCCGTAGATCGTGGTGTTGTACTGGTCGTGGCTGCGTATCGTCTGCAGCACCAGTCGGCCCGGCGGCACCGGCACCCACTGCAGCGGGTTGATCGCGAAGTTGGCCCGCCCCGTGCTGGTGTGGAATTCACGTGTGTCTCGCGGCGGGTGCGGGAGCTGGAACCCGTCGGGCTGACGCACCTTGCGATTGTAATCGGTGCAGCCGGGGACCACCGCGGCGATCGCGTCGCGGATGGTGTCGTAGTCGGCCGCGAAGCTTTCCCACGGAACCGGGTGCGCCGCACCGAGAATCGTTAGGGCCAGCTGGCAGACGATTTCCACCTCGCTGCGCAGCTGGTCGCTCGGTGGGCGCAGCCTGCCGCGTGACAAGTGCACCATTGACATCGAATCCTCAACCGAGACAACCTGTTTCCGACCGTCACGAATGTCACGGTCGGTGCGCCCGAGTGTCGGCAGGATCAGCGCGGTGTTCCCGTGCACCAGGTGGCTGCGGTTGAGTTTGGTCGAGATCTGCACGGTCAGCGCGCAATTGCGCAAGGCGGCCTCGGTGACGACGGTATCGGGGGTGGCCGACGCGAAGTTACCACCCATACCCACGAACACCTTGGCCCGCCCGTCGCGCATCGCCCGGATCGCAGCCACGGTGTCATACCCGTGCTTGCGGGGAGTGGTGATGCCGAACCGACGATCCAGGGCGGCCAGAAACTCCTCGGGCATCTGCTCCCAGATGCCCATCGTCCGATCGCCCTGCACATTGGAATGCCCACGGACGGGGCAGACTCCCGCGCCCGGCTTGCCGATCATGCCGCGCAGCAGCAGCACGTTGGTGATCTCGCCGATGGTGGCGACCGCGTGGGCGTGCTGGGTCAGGCCCATCGCCCAGCACACCACCGTGCGCCGCGACGCCATCAGCATGGCGGCGACGCGGTCGAGCTGCCGGCGCTCGATCCCGGTGGCGGCGAACACGTCGTCCAGGTCGATGTCGACGGTCCGACGCCGGTACTCGTCGAACCCGGCGCAGTGCGCCTCGACGAACGCGGTGTCGATGACGGTTCCCGGGGCGCGGTCGTCGGCCTCGAGCAGCAGCCTGCCCAGCCCGGCGAACAGCGCCATGTCACCGCCGAGACGGATCTGCACGAATTCGTCGGCGATCGGGATGCCGTGGCCGACGACGCCGCGCACCTTCTGCGGGTCTTTGAACCGGATCAATCCGGCCTCGGGCAGCGGGTTCACCGCAATGATCTTGGCGCCGTTGGCCTTTGCCTTCTCCAACACCGACAACATCCGCGGGTGGTTGGTGCCCGGGTTTTGTCCGGCGATGACGATCAGGTCGGCAAGCTCGACGTCCTCGACGGTGACCGAGCCCTTTCCGATTCCGATCGACTCGGTGAGCGCCGAGCCCGAGGACTCGTGGCACATGTTGGAGCAGTCCGGCAGGTTGTTGGTGCCGAAGCACCGGACCAGTAGCTGATAGCAGAACGCGGCCTCGTTGCTGGTGCGGCCCGACGTGTAGAACACCGCCTCATCGGGGCTGCCCAGGCCGGCCAACTGATCGGCGATCAAGCGGTAGGCGTCGTCCCAGCCGATCGGCCGGTAGTGGTCGTCGCCGGGGCGCAGCACCATGGGCTCGGTGAGCCTGCCCTGTTGGGACAGCCAATACTCGGGCTTCGCCGACAGCTCGGCGATCGAGTGCCGGGCGAAGAATTCCGGCGTGACAGTACGTTTCGTGGCCTCCTCGGCGACGGCCTTGGCGCCGTTCTCGCAGAACTCGGCCACCTTGCGCCCACCCGGCTCCTCGGGCCACGCGCAGCCGGGGCAGTCGAAGCCGTTGCGCTGGTTGAGCCGGGCCAGCGCCGCGGCGGTGCGCAGCGCGCCCATCTGCTCGAACCCCCGCTGCAACGAGACCATCACCGCCCGAACGCCCGCCGCCTCGCGCTTACGCGGCGTGACGGTGACCGCGTGTTCGTCGTAATCGGCGGCGGCAGGCCTAGACACGGCCGAACGGTGAGACCTCACAGCAACAAATTACCGCCTGGCGGCCCGGCGGCGCGCTCTCCGGTCCCAGACCGGCCCAGACCGTCTCAGACCGCACCGGCCAGCGCCGCCAAGGCCTGCGCCGAGGTGTGAACGGGCCGCCAGCCCAGCTGGGTCTTGGCCTTGGTGGTGTCCATGACCATCGACGTGCGCGCGGTGTGCAGCCATTCCAGCATGGACGGCACCAGCGGAACCCGCGAGATCGCCGCCGACGCCGCTGAAGCCGCGACGGCGGGGACCCGTACCGGCCGCCCGCCCAACGCCTTGGCCACGTCGGCCACCGACACCACGCCGTCACCGGCGATGTTGTAGGCCCCCGGCGGCGCCGGGGCGGTCGCCGCCAGCGCGATCGCGGACGCGACATCGTCGTGGTGAACCAGTTGCAGCGGGAAACCCGGATCCGGCACCACCGGCTTCAGCATCGGAACGGCCTTGAGTGCCTTGACAATGGCGCGCAGCGGGCCGGGCAGCTGATTCCACGGCATGGCGTCGGCGAGGGCGGTGGCGTTGGACCCGGCGACCACACACGGGCGCAAGACGAAGATCTCCAGCGCCGAATCCTTCGTGATGTCTGCGAGCATCGCCTCGCACGCGGCCTTCTGTGCGGAGTAGTAATGCTCGGCGGACCCCCGCACCGGCACGTCCTCGGTCAGCGGGACGGGGTTGTCGGAGTGGTAGCCGTAGGCCGCCACCGACGAGGTGTACACCAGGCGCCGCGGCCGCTCGGCGGCCACCGTCGCTTCGAAGACGTTGCGGGTCCCTTGCAGATTGACGCGGGCGCTCTCGTCGCGCGAGCCCATGATGATGAAGGCGAGATGGATCACCACGTCGGCCCGAGCAACCAGGGCGTCGACGGCCTGGCGGTCCAGGATGTCGCCCTGCTGATAGGTGGTCTTCAGCCAGCCTCGTGACGACGGGTCAAACGGCCGGCGGGCCATCCCGATCACGGCGTCGACGGCGGGTTCGCGCTCCAGCGCCGTCACCGCGGAGATCCCGATCTCGCCGGTGGGTCCGGTCACCGCGACGGTCACACCCATTCAGACGTCCTTCCCGTCCGCGGCCAGCCGAAACTCCGCCCGGGGAACGTCACACCGGTCGACGGCGGCCGGCAGCATGCGCCGATCCGCTGCAACCGGACCAAACCGCGTGTAAGGGTTGGGTCGGCGGCCGATAATCTACCGCGATCGACAGGCTACGCCGTCGACACCGCAAGAAACGAGGCAACAACATGGCGGAGGACCCGAAAGCCCGCGCGGGGGCGCTCCCGACTGGTGGGGAGAAAGCCGACCCCGCGACGGTTTTCGCAGCTCTGGCCGAAATCATCTACCGGGGCTCGGATGCCAACGAGATGTACGCGGCCATCTGTGTCGCCGCCACCCTGGCCATCCGCGGCTGCGACCACGCCAGCCTGATGGTGCGCGAGAACGACCGGTACGTCACCGTCGGCGCCAGCGACCGGCTGGCGCAGCAGGTCGACGAGCTGGAACGCCGCGCCGGCGACGGCCCGTGCATCGATGCGATCGAGGAGGAGACGCCCCAGATCGAGCCCGACCTCACCACGCCGTCGATGTGGCCCAAGCTGGCGGCGGTGCTGGTCGCGGAGACACCGGTGCGGGGGGCGATGGGATTTCGGCTCCTGGTCGACAAACGCAAAGGCGCGGCGCTCAACCTGTTCAGCGATACCCCGAACATGTTCGACGCCGAGGCCGCCGGGCGGGCGGCGGTGCTGGCGGCCTTCGCGAGCGTCGCCATCAACGCGGTCGCCAAGGGGGAAGACGCCGCCAGCCTGCGCCGGGGGCTGCTCAGCAACCGCGAGATCGGCAAGGCGGTCGGCATGCTGATGCTGCTGCACGACATGAGCGAGGACGACGCCTTCGACCTGCTGCGCCGCCATTCCCAGGCGCTGAACATCAAGCTGGCCGAGGTCGCCCGCGCGGTGATCGAGCAACGCGGCCAGCTGCCCGCCCTCGCGGAAAACCAGCTGCCCCCGAACGCCTGAACGGCGCTATTCGGGGAGCCGCAGCTCGGGCTTCTCGACCTCTTCGATGTTGACGTCCTTGAAGGTGACCACGCGCACCTGCTTGACGAACCGCGCCGGCCGGTACATGTCCCACACCCAGGCGTCCGACAACCGCAGCTCGAAGTAGACCTCGCCGTCGGCGTTGCGCGGCGTCATCTCCACGCTGTTGGCCAGGTAGAAGCGCCGTTCGGTTTCCACGACGTAGCTGAACTGGCCGACGATGTCCTTGTATTCGCGGTACAGCGAGAGCTCCATCTCGGTTTCATACTTTTCGAGATCTTCTGCACTCATCTGCCACTCATCCGCTCAGACGTCCTTCTCCCACATGGTGTCCCCGGGACCCTGGTCCCATCTTTCCTCACCGATATCCGTCGCGCTGCAGCGGTGGGTCCGGATCGCAGTCGGCCACCAGCCTGGTGCCCGATCCGTTCGCGACGCGCCGCACGTTGATGAACGAATAGCGGTGCTCCGGGCAGGGGCCCAGCCGCGCCAGCGCCGTGCTGTGCGCCGGCGTGCTGTAGCCCTTGTGCAGGGCGAAGCCGTAGCCGGGGTGATCGGCCTCCATGGCCACCATCAGCCGGTCGCGGCTGACCTTCGCCAGCACGCTGGCCGCCGCGATGCACGCCGCGACCCCGTCGCCACCGATGACCGGCAGCGACGGGACCGCCAGGCCGGGCACCCGGAAACCGTCGCTGAGGACATAGCCCGGCCGCACGGACAGCCCGGCGACGGCGCGGCGCATCCCCTCGATGTTGGCGACGTGCACACCGCGCCGGTCCACCTCGGCGGGCGGGATGAACACCACGTGGTAGGCCAACGCGTAGCGGCGGATCAGGGGGAACAACTTCTCCCGGGCGGCCTCGGTGAGCTTCTTGGAATCATCAAGCGCGGCAAGGCTTTCCATTCGCCCCGGGCCGAGCACACAGGCGGCCACCACCAGCGGGCCCGCGCAGGCGCCGCGGCCGACCTCGTCGACGCCGGCCACCGGGCCCAGCCCGTTGCGGTACAGCGCCGACTCCAGGGTGCGCAACCCTGACGACTTCCGGATCACCGTGCGCGGCGGCCACGTCGTGGCCATGGTTACCGAGTCTGCTGCGGGTTCACCGACTCCACGCCACCCCACCGGGACGGCGGCCACACGATGAACCTGGCCTTGCCGATCACATTGGACACCGGCACGGTCCCCGTGGTGGGGTCGCCCGTGCACAGCACGCCCTTGAGCGCCTCGGCGGGCACGCTGGTGCAGTGGGCGCGCGAATCCGCCGAGTGCGTCCGGTTGTCGCCCATTACCCACAATCGCCCGGCCGGGACGGCGACCGGCCCGAACTCGCTGCCCAGGCACGGGTAGACCGACGGGTCGGCCGCCATGGTGTTGCGATCCAGGTACGGCTCCTTCAGCGGCTTGCCGTCGACCGTCAGCCCGGTCTCCGCCCGGCACGCCACCGTCTGCCCGCCGACCGCGATGACCCGCTTCACCAGGTCGTTTTCGTCCGGCGGGACGAAGCCGATGAACGACAGCGCGTTCTGCATCCAGCGCAGCACGGTGTTGTTGGACCGGATCGACTTGTAGCCGAGGTTCCACGGCGGCGGCCCCTTGAAGACGATGACGTCGCCGGGGCTCGGCGCGCTGAACCGGTAGCTGATCTTGTCCACCATGATCCGGTCGCCGACGCAGCCGGTGCAGCCGTGCAGCGTGGGCTCCATCGATTCCGACGGGATCAGGTAGGGCCGCGCGACGAACGTCAACATGACGTAGTAGAGCGCGACGGCGATCACCGCCAGCAGGGCGAATTCGCGCAGCGTGGAGTGCTTGGCGCCGGCGGGCTCGGACGCCTGGTCCGGTTGACCTGGTTCGGGGACCGGCCGGTCGGCCGCGTCGGCGTCGTCGGGGCGCGTCTCCGGATTGCGCGTAGAGACCTTCGGATCTGATTCGCCAGCGTGGGACTGGGGGTTAGATGAATCCGCGGTGTCGGTCACGTGATCAGCGTAGCCAGCACAGGTTGTCGCCCGGCAAGCCGGCGAGTGATCCGCTTCGGAAACCCGTAAGGCGAATCACCAGCGCCGCCAAGGCGTCCCGGCTCAGCGCTTCTCCTTGATCTTGGCCTTCTTGCCGCGAAGCTCCCGCAGGTAGTACAGCTTGGCGCGGCGGACATCACCACGGGTCACGACCTCGATGTGGTCGATGTTGGGCGAGTGCACCGGGAAGGTCCGCTCGACGCCGACGCCATAGCTTTCCTTGCGGACGGTGAAGGTCTCGCGGATGCCACCGCCCTGGCGGCGGATCACCACGCCCTTGAACACCTGGATGCGCTCCTTGGCGCCCTCGATGACCTTGACGTGCACGTTGATGGTGTCGCCCGGGCCGAAAACCGGGATGTCGTCGCGCAGCGACGCCTGATCGACGAAGTCCAGCCGGTTCATCTGAGAGACACTTCCTTGAGGTCGCGGCCGACGGCAGCTACCCACACGTAGGTGTGAGGCGGTCGCCGAGCCGATGGGCTTTCTGGCGTATCTCGCAGCGGGCGGGAAATGGCGCAGGCGGCCTGCAGCCGCTGGAGACAACTGGTCAATTGTGCCAGACGGTGCGCGTGCCGCGAAAATCACACGAAGTAGGCGGTTCGCTGCGAGCCGAATGCGCTGGTGAATGGTACATATGACTGGGGTCGGAACGCGCTACCCGCACCATTGCGTGACGGCCGGTACGGGTGGCGCGAGGGATCCCGCCGTTGCACTGTGTCCAAGTCACGTCCGAAGTCGCGCGGAAGGAGTGGAATGCGGGTACGGCCGCTGACGCTGCTCACCGCCACCGCGGCGGTGACGTTGGTGGTCGCCGCCGGTTCCGAGGCGTTGGTTCAGGCCAAGGTGTACAGCCTGCCGGTCAACGCGCCCGTTCGGGTCATCCCGCAGCGGCCGGCACCCGCACCACCGCAGTCGGCGGCGCTGATGCTCGAGGCCGCCACACCGCCGCAGGAGCCCCAGCCGCCCCAGGCGCTGCCGGTCGCGGGGTCGGCCCCGCTACAGGCCCGCGTCCAGCAGGCCACCGAGGAGGCCGCCGCGAGCGGCGCCGCGCTGTCGGTGGCCATTCTCGATCGCCGCACCCACCAGCTGGTTTCCAACGGCAACGGCCAGGTCGTGGGCACCGCGTCGGTGGCGAAGCTGTTCATCGCCGACGACCTGTTGCTGCACCAGGCCGAGGGCAAGGCCGCTTTGAGCGCCGAGGACCGCCAGGCGCTCGACATCATGCTGCAGTCCTCCGACGACGGCGCCGCCGAGCGGTTCTGGGGGCAGGGCGGCGGGTCCGCCATCATCTCCGAGGTGGCCGCCCGGTACGGCCTCGCGTCCACCACCCCGCCCAGCGACGGGCGCTGGTGGAACACGATGAGCTCGGTGACCGACCTGATCCGCTACTACGAGATGCTGCTGGACGGCTCCGGGGGCCTGCCCGCCGACCAGGCCAAGATCATCGTCAACGACCTGGCCCAGTCCACCCCCAACGGCGTCGACGGCTACCCGCAGCGGTTCGGCATCCCGGACGGCCTGTACGCCGAACCGGTCGCCGTCAAGCAGGGCTGGATGTGCTGCATCGGCAGCGACTGGATGCACCTGTCGACGGGCGTGATCGGGGCCGACCGCCGCTACATCATGGTGGTCCAGTCCCTGCAGGCCTCCGACGACGCCACCGCGCGGGACACCATCACCCGCGCGGTCAAGACGATCTTTCCCGAGGGCCGCATCGACGCGGTGGCGCGCGGCCTCTAGTCCCCTGGGTCCAGCAGCTCCGGGCGGCGTTCGCGGGTGCGCTGCAGCGAGATCTCCCGTCGCCACGCGGCGATCCGCGCATGATCACCGGAGAGCAGGACCTCGGGGACCTGCAACCCCCGCCAGCTCGGCGGCCGGGTATAGCTGGGGCCCTCCAGGCGGCGATCCAGCGCCGGCGAGTGCGAATCATCATGGCGCGACGCGGGATTGCCCAGGACGCCGTCGAGGAGCCGCAGCACGGCCTCGATCATCACGACGGCAGCCGACTCGCCGCCCGGCAACACGTAGTCGCCGATGGAGACCTCTTCCACCCGCATCCGCCGCCCGGCGTCCTCGATGACGCGCTGGTCGATGCCCTCGTAGCGGCCGCACGCGAACGCCAGGTGCTTCTCGGCGCTCCAGCGCGCGGCGGTGGCCTGCGTGAACAGGGCGCCGGCCGGCGTCGGGACCACCAAAAGCGTTTCGCCGGAGCAGATCTCGTCGAGGGCATCACCCCACACCGGCGCCTTCATCACCATCCCCGGGCCGCCGCCGTAGGGGGCGTCGTCGACCGAGCGGTGCACGTCGTGCGTCCACCGCCGCAGGTCGTGTACCGCCAAATCGACGAGCCCGGACTGAATCGCCTTGCCCGGCAACGATTGCCGCAGCGGGTCCAGGTAGGCGGGAAAGATCGTGACGACGTCGATTCTCATCTTTCAAGGCCCTACAGATCCAGGAGGCCTTCGGGCGGATCGATCTCGATGGTGCCGTCGTCCAGCGACACCGACGTCACGATCGCGGTCACGAACGGCACCAACGCCTCCCCGGATTCGCGCCGCACCGCCAATAACTCCCCCGCGGCGGTGTGCAGGACCTCGGCGACGACACCGACGTCGTGTCCCGTGATCGTCCGCACGTGCAGGCCTTCGAGTTCATGATCGTAGTAGGTGTCGGCCTCGTCGATCGGCGGCAAATCGTCGGAATCGACGACGAACAGGGTGCCGCGCAGCGCGTCGGCGGCGTCGCGGTCGGTGATGCCGGCCAGCCGCACCAGCAGCCGCCCGCCGTGTTCACGCGCGCTCTCGACGACGAAATCCCGCTCCCCACCACCGCGAGAAGCCTTGCCGCGCAACGTATTACCCGGCGCGAACCGGGCGTCCGGGTCGTCGGTGCGGATTTCGACGACGATTTCGCCGCCGATCCCGTGCGCTTTGACGACGCGCCCGACGGTCAGTTCCACCGGGGTTCTCTACTGGTCGGTGTCCACCACGTCGACGCGGATGCCGCGACCGCCGATACCGGCGACCAGCGTGCGCAGCGCGGTCGCCGTGCGACCGCCGCGGCCGATCACCTTGCCCAAGTCGTCGGGATGGACGTGGACCTCGACCGTCCGCCCCCGGCGGCTGGTCACCATGTCCACCCGGACGTCGTCGGGGTTGTCAACGATCCCGCGAACCAGGTGCTCAACAGCGTCAACGACAACCGTACTCATCGCCGCGATCAGCTCTCGGTGGTCGACTCGGCCTGCTCGCCGCCCTCGGCGGGCGCCTCGGCCGGCTTCGTCTCGGCGGTCTGCGCGGCGCCCTCGGACTCGGCCTTGGACTCGCCCTCGGCGGCCTTCGCGGTCTTCTTCGCCGGGGACTTCTTCTTCGGCTTCGCGGCCTCGGTGGTCGGTCCGCCCTCGGCCTCGGCCAGCGCGGCGTTGAACAGCTCCAGCTTGCTGGGCTTGGCGGGCTTGACCTTCAGGCGGCCCTCGGCGCCGGGCAGACCCTTGAACTTCTGCCAGTCGCCGGTGATCTGCAGCAGCTTGCGGACGGGCTCGGTGGGCTGGGCGCCCACGGACAGCCAGTACTGGGCGCGCTCGGAGTCGATCTCGATGAGGCTCGGCTCTTCCTTCGGGTGATACCGGCCGATGACCTCGATGGAGCGACCGTCGCGCCGGGTCCGCGCGTCGGCGACGGCGATGCGGTACTGGGGATTGCGGATCTTGCCAAGCCGGGTGAGCTTGATCTTGACAGCCATGGTTGAGCGACTTCTCCTGTGTGTGTCACGCTGCAATTCAGCGATCGGGGCGGGAATGCCCGGATCCGGTTTTGCCTCGCGTTTCTGACCGGCCGGCGATGCGTGATCGCTCGGCGGACAGCCGCCTATTGTGCCAGACCAGGGGCGGCGATCAGAAATCGTGGCGATCGCACGCGCGGCCCGGCCGGGCGCGGCGGGTGGCCACCATCCGGTCGAGCCTCACATCACCTTCTGGAAGACCTTGGTCTCCGCGCGCCGGGTCATCCGCCAGCCCTCGGGGGTGCGCGCGAACTCGTCGTCGTACCAGAGGCCGCAGAACAGCACCTGCTCGTTATCGCCACCGAGCACCATCGGGTTGAAGCAGATCACCCGCGACGACGCCGTGTCCCCGTCGATGCGCACCGAGAAATTGCCGAGCATGTGGGCATACACCGGGAAGTTGGGCAGCACCTCGGCCAGCCACTTCTTGACCTCGGGATAGTGCCCCTCGATGCCGCCCAGCGCCGTGTAGTCGATGTAGGCGTCCGGGGTGAACACCCGGTCCAGGTCGTCGAAGCGGCGATTGTCGATGGCGGTGGAGTAATCCACCAGAAGCTGCTGGATCTCAAGGCGGTCGGATATCTCGGCCAGGCTCAACATGCATCGGACAGTAGACGAAAATCCGCGCCGACAAGGGCCGGAAGTTAGACTCTCGGCCCATGCGGAAGCTCGTGGGCTCGGTGTCCGGGATGGCCGCGGCGCTGCTCGCCGTCGTCGCGTTCGGTGCCCCTGTCCCCCTCTCGCGCGCCGACAGCAGCCAACCGATCGGCTCGATCCCCATCCCCGACGGCCCGGCGCAGACGTGGATCATCGCCGATCTGGACAGCGGTCAGGTGCTCGCCGGCCGCGACCAGAACGTGGCCCACCCGCCGGCGAGCACGATCAAGACGCTGCTGGCCCAGGTGGTCCTGGATTCGGTGAACCTGGATTCCACCGTCGTCGCCGATGTCGCCGACACCCAGGTCGAATGCAACTGCGTCGGCATCAAACCGGGCCGCACCTACACCGCGCGCCAGCTTCTCGACGGCCTGCTGCTGGTCTCGGGCAACGACGCCGCCAACACGTTGGCCCACATGCTGGGCGGCCCCGACGTCACCGTCGCCAAGATGAACGCGAAGGCGGCCTCGCTGGGCGCCACCAACACGCACGCGGCGACGCCGTCCGGCCTCGACGGCCCCGGTGGGTCGGGCTCGTCGACGGCGCACGACCTGGCCGTGATCTTCCGCGCGGCGATGGCCAATCCGGTGTTCGCGCAGATCACCGCCGAGCCGTCGGCGATGTTCCCCGGCGATAACGGCGACCGGCTCATCACCAACCAGGACGAACTGCTGCAGCGCTACCCCGGCGCGATCGGCGGCAAGACAGGGTTCACCAACGCCGCCCGCAAGACCTTCGTCGGCGCCGCCGCGCGCGGCGGCCGCCGGCTGGTGATCGCCATGATGTACGGGTTGGTGAAAGAGGGCGGGCCGTCGTATTGGGATCAGGCGGCGACGTTGTTCGACTGGGGATTCGCGCAAAGCCCGCAGGCCGGCATCGGCTCGCTGTAGTACCGCTCGCCCGAGCGCCGCGAGCAGACACAAAAGCACCCAATTTCCCGGCGTGTCGCGTGCTTTCGCGTCTGCTCGCGCAGCTCAATCCGGCAGCGCGGCGGTCAGCAGCGCCATCAGCACCGGGATCCGCTGGGCCGCGATGTCCGGTTGCGGCAGCACGCCTTCCACCACGGCGGCGCCGTCGAACACGTTGGTCATCAGCGCCACGAACACCGGGAAGGTGTCCTCGGGGAAGCGTTCGGCGCCCGGGAGCGCCCGGGCGGCGTCGTGGATCTTCGCCGCATACTGCCCGAGCTCGTGTTGCAAAGTCTCCCTGAGCTTTTCGTCGGTGCGGGCGGCCACCAGCAGTTCATAGATGACGGCGTTGGCCGGACCGCTGGTGATGTCACGCAGGATCCCCAGGGCCGGCCGGTCGGCGGGTATCTCGGCGACCCCCTTGGTGAACGACTCCAGCTGACGGCGCAGCACCTCCGACGCCGTCGCCGCCATGAAGTCGCCCATGGTGTCGAAGTGCCGGAACAGCGCGCCCACCGACACCCCGGCCCGCTTGGTGATCACCGCGGCCGACGCCCGGGCGTAGCCGACCTCGATGATGGTGGCGATGCAGGCGTCAATGAGCCGTCCGACGGTTTCCTCGCGGCGCTGTTGCTGGGTTCTGGCCATGTCACGCGCTCTGGGCCAGGGCGCCCTGTGGTCGGCGGGCGCGCTCGCCGGCCCGCAGGTAGCGGCCCGACGTCACGGTTTGCCCGTAGCCGTCGCGGAATCGGCCCCCGCCGAACACGACGACGCCGCCCACGCCGGTCGCGACGACGGCCTGGTCGTTGCGGTTGACCATGCGGCGCAGGCCGCCGTAGAACGGCACCGCTTCCTCGTGGTAGCGGTCGACGGATTCGTCGAGACCGGCCGGGTCGATGACCACGAAGTCCGCGCGGTCGCCGACCCTGAGCGTGCCGGCGTCGATGCCGAACCACTCGGCCAGTTCGCCGGTGAGCCGGTGCACCGCCTGCTGTATCGACAGGAAGGGCGCCCCGGCCCGGTGCGCGTCCTGGGTGCGCTTGAGCATGCGCAGTGCAAAGTTGTAGAACGCCATGTTGCGCAGGTGCGCGCCGGCGTCGGAGAAACCCATGTGGATGCTGGGGTCGGCGGCGAGCTTGTCGAGCTGCTTGGGCCGGTGGTTGGCCACGATGGTGGTCCACCGGACGTTGCGCTCGCCGTTTTCGACGAGCACGTCGAGGAACGCGTCCAGTGGGTGCAGGCCACGCTCGTCGGCGATCGCACCGAAACTCTTGCCGATCAACGACGCATCGGGGCATTCGACGATGACCGCGTCGTGAAAGTCGCGGTGCCACAGCGACGGCCCGAGCTTGATGCGGTCGAACTCGCGGCGGAACCGACGACGATAGGCCTCGTCGGCCAGAAGTTCGTTGCGCTGCAACTGATCCCGCAGGTGCAGCGCTGCGGTGCCCGCCCCGAACTCCTCGAACACCGGCAGATCGATTCCGTCGGAATACAATTCGAACGGCACCGGCAGGTGCTGGAACCGCACGGCCGAGCGCAGCAGGGTGTTGAGCACCCGGGTGCCGAGCCCGAACGTGTGCACGGCGAGCGGCATCGACTTGGCGTCCGCGGAGACCAGCATGCTCATCCGGACTCCCTTGCCGCGCCCGAAGATTCGGCTGCTGGTCAAGAAGAACATCAGCGACAGGATCGGGTTCTGAAGATTCGGTGCGCTCTGCAGGATCCGGCCGCGCTTGCGCAGGACTTTGATGAGTTTGCGCCGTTCCCGCCAGGTCGCGAAGGTGGACGGCAGCGCGCGGGACCGGAAACGTTCGCCGTCGAGTTTGTCGATGGCCGCGTCCATCCCGGACATGCCGAGCAGCCCGGCGTCCAGCGCCTCGTCGAGCAGCGCCGCCATCTTTTTCAGCTCGTCGTCGGTGGGCCGAATCGTCGGGTCGGTGGCCCGTTCCAGTCCGAGCACCGCGGTGCGCAGGTCCGAATGACCAAGCAGCGAACCGACATTGGGGCCCAGCGGCAGGGCGTCGATCGCCTTGACGTATTCCGCCGCCGTCGACCACGTCCGGCCCGAACTCAGCGCGCCGAAGACGTATTCGCGCGGAACCGCCTCCACTCGGCTGAACAGATCGGCGGCGTCCTCGGAATCGGCATAGACGGTCGACAACGAGCAGTTGCCCAGCAGCACGGTGGTGACACCGTGGCGCACCGACTCGCGCAGGCCGGGGTCCAGCAGCACTTCGGCGTCGTAGTGGGTGTGCACGTCGAGGAAGCCGGGCACGACCCATTTGCCGGCCGCCTCGATCACCTCGGGGCAACCGGTCTCGTCCAGCGCCTCGGCCGAGACGGCGACCACGACACCGTCGCGGATGCCCAGTGTGCGGGTGAGCGGCGCGGCGCCGGTGCCGTCGAACCACAATCCGTCGCGAATGATCACGTCGTAGGCCATGGCGTCCTTCCGGTCATCGTTGCCGAACGCTAACATAGATAGCAAGCACTCGCAATCTTTCTTCGGCGCAGCGTGGCGGTGCCCGGAAGCGCTGGTTAGTCTGCGTCACCGAGCGGCCGCGGCGACCGCGACGCGCCGGCTACGCCGGTGAACGGAAGATCTTGCCGCGCAACATGATCAGATCGGGATTGTTCAGCACGGCGGGCCCCGACCGCGGGTCGCGGGCGAAGCACAGCAGGTCCGCCGAGGCGCCGTGGTCGAGGCCGGGGCGGCCGAGCCAGCGGCGCGCGTCCCAGCAGGCCGCCCCCAGCGCCTGCGTCGGGCTCATGCCGATGCCCTTGAGCGCTTCGACCTCGTCGGCGATGCGACCGTGCGCGACCATGGTGCCGGCGTCACTTCCGGCATATATCTGCACGCCGGCTTCCCGCGCCGCGGCGATACGCGACGGGCCGCGCGCGTGCAGGTCGCGCATGTGGGCGGCGTAGGCCGGATACTTCGCGGCGGCCTCGGCGATGCCGGGGAAATTCTCGAGGACGTTGACCAGCGTGGGAACCAGCACGGTGCCGCGGGAGGCCATCAGCTCGATGGTGTCGTCGTCCAGGCCGGTGCCGTGTTCGATGCAGTCAATGCCGGCGTTGATCAGGCCGGGCAGCGCGTCCTCGCTGAAGACGTGCGCGGTGACCCGGGCGCCGTGGGCGTGGGCGGCCTCGATCGCGGCCGCCAGGACGTCGTCGGACCACAGTGGCGCGAGGTCGCCGGCGCCGCGGTCGATCCAGTCGCCGACGAGCTTGATCCAGCCGTCGCCGCGGCGCGCCTCCTCGGCGACCGCGTCCGGCAGCTGCCACTCGTCCTCCAGTTCGCGCGAGAACCCCGCCGCGTAGCGCTTGGGTCTGGCCAGATGCCTGCCGGCGCGGATGATGCGGGGCATGTCGTCGCGGTCGTCGAGGCTGCGCGTGTCGGTGGGCGATCCGCAGTCCCGCAACAACAACGCCCCGACGTCGCGTTCCGTCTCGGCCTGGGCGATCGCCTCGTCGAGCGGGATCTCGCCGTGATGGCCCAGGCCGACGTGGCAGTGGGCGTCCACCAGCCCGGGCACGATCCATCCGCCGTCGAAGACGGTGTCGGCGCCGGCGACCGGTTCGGTGCTGATGCGGCCGTCGACGATCCACAGTTGGATCTCGGTCTCGTCGGGCAGTCCCACGCCCCGCACGTGCAGCCGCACGGCGGCTAGTTTCTTCCGGTCACGACTTGCCCGGGAACTTCAGCTTGGACAGATCGAAGTCGGCCAGCCCGGGCGGCAGCTCGTTGAGACCCTCGGGCATCTGCGACAGGTCGGGGAACCCGGCCGGCATCCCGGCGGCCAGGGGGTTTCTCGCCTTGGGTGGCGTCGGGCCCCGCCCCCCCTTCTTCCCCTTCTTGCCCGCCTTGCCCTTGGCGCCCTTGGCCTTTCGCGTCGCGGACTTGCGGCCCATCCCCGGGATGCCCATGCCGCCGAGCATGGACGACATCATCTTGCGGGCCTCGAAGAAGCGGTCGACCAGCTGGTTGACCTCCGACACCGAGACGCCCGAACCGTTGGCGATGCGCAGCCGCCGCGAGGCGTTGATGATCTTCGGATCGGCGCGCTCGGCGGGCGTCATGCCGCGGATGATGGCCTGCAGGCGGTCGAGTTGGCGGTCGTCGACCTGGGCCAGCGCGTCCTTCATCTGCCCGGCCCCGGGCAGCATGCCCAGCAGGTTGCCGATCGGGCCCATCTTGCGGATGGCGAGCATCTGTTCCAGGAAGTCCTCGAGCGTGAGCTCGCCGGTGCCGATCTTGACCGCGGCGGCCTCGGCCTGTTCGGCGTCGAAGACCTGCTCGGCCTGCTCGATCAGGCTCAACACGTCGCCCATGCCCAGGATGCGGCTGGACATCCGGTCGGGATGGAAGACGTCGAAGTCCTCCAGCTTTTCGCCGGTGGAGGCGAAAAGGATTGGGACACCGGTCACTTCGCGGACCGAGAGCGCCGCGCCACCGCGGGCGTCGCCGTCGAGCTTGGTGAGCACCACCCCGGTGAAGCCGACGCCCTCGCGGAACGCCTCGGCGGTGGTGACGGCGTCCTGACCGATCATCGCGTCCAGGACGAACAGGACCTCGTCGGGATTGATGGCGTCGCGGATGGCCGCGGCCTGCGCCATCAGTTCGTCGTCGATGCCCAGCCGGCCGGCGGTGTCGACGATGACGACGTCGAAGTGCTTGGCGTTGGCCTCGGCGATCCCCGCCGCGGCGACCGCGACCGGGTCGCCGGGTCCGGACCCCGGGGATTCGCCCGGGTGCGGCGCGAACACCGGCACCCCGGCCCGCTCGCCGACCACCTGCAGCTGGTTGACCGCGGCCGGGCGCTGCAAGTCGCACGCCACCAGCAGCGGCGTGTGGCCCTGCCCGCGCAGCCAGGCCGCTAGCTTGCCGGCCAGCGACGTCTTACCGGAACCCTGCAGGCCGGCGAGCATCACCACGGTCGGCGGCGTCTTCGCGAACGCCAGCTGGCGGGTCTGTCCGCCCAGGATGCCGATGAGTTCCTCGTTGACGATCTTGACGACCTGCTGCGCCGGGTTGAGGGCACCCGACACCTCGGCGCCCTTGGCGCGGTCCTTAATCCGGGTGACGAAGGCGCGCACGACGGGCAACGACACGTCGGCTTCCAGCAGCGCCAGCCGGATCTCGCGGGTGGTGGCCTCGATATCGGCGTCGGTCAGTCGACCCTTGCCGCGTAGCCCCGCGAGGGCGCCGGTCAATCGGTCGGACAGCGATTCAAACACCCCGCCAGCCTAGTGGAGCACGTTGGGGCGGACTCGGCGCCGCCCGTCGACGCGACACTGCAACGACGCACACGACACGCCGGTAACGGTGTACGTCGTTTCAGTCTCGCAGGGACGGCGAGCGGGTTTGAATGGTCGAATGCTCGAGCTGATCGACAAAGGGTCCTGCACTGCCGAGCACCCGGTGCCCCTGCTCTTCGTCCACGGCGGGTGGCACGGCGCGTGGTGCTGGGAACACTTCCAGGACTTCTTCGCCGGCGCCGGCTACCGCACGGTCGCGGTGAGCCTGCGCGGGCACGGCACCAGCCCCACCGCGAAGCCGTTGCGCAAGGTATCCATCGCCGACTACATCGAGGACGTCCGCTCGGTGGCCGACGACCTCGGTGGCGCGCCGATCCTGATCGGGCACTCCCTGGGCGGGTTCGTGATCCAGCGCTACCTCGAAGAGCGCAGCGCCCCGGCCGCGGTGCTGGTGGGCTCGGTGCCGCCGCAGGGCGTGCTCAGATTGGCGTTGCGCGTCTGGCGCCGCCGGCCGTCGATGACCATGGAAGCCTGGAACGATCCCACGCTGCTGAAATTTTTGGCCACCCCGGCGCTGGCCCGCGAGTACCTCTTCTGCGCCGACACACCCGAGGACATCGTCGAGGCCTGCCGGCAACAGGCCGGGGCCGAGAGCGTGCGCGCCGCCATGACCGATCCGATGGTCCGCCGCGTCCGGACCCGGCGGGTGACGACGCCGATCCTGGTCCTGGGCGCCGAGCACGACGGCTTCGTCAGCCCCGGCGACGTGCGCGCCACCGCGCGGGCCTACGGCACCGAGCCGGAATTCTTTTCCATGGGCCACAACATGATGCTCGAGCCGGGCTGGGCCGACGTCGCCGAACGCATCCGCGACTGGCTGCAGACCCACGAAGCGGTGACCCACGCGCGATAGCGAGTCGAGTCGCTCCAACATCGAAAAGCGTTGGCGTGCTAGATTTCACAGCCGCCACTCAACCGAGCTGGCCGTGTCGAACAGCAACGATTGGGGGGCCTGTGTCGATGCCGGCCAGCAGCATCCAAGCGCGGACCGACACCGACCACGGCGACGACAGCGGCACCGCCGTGCTGCGCGGCTGGCAGCGCAGGGCGCTCGTCAAATATCTGGCCGGCCAGCCGCGCGACTTCCTGGCGGTGGCCACCCCCGGGTCCGGCAAGACGACGTTCGCGCTGCGGGTGGCGGCCGAACTCCTCGGCCAGCGCGCGGTCGAGCAGGTCACCGTCGTGGTGCCCACCGAGCATCTCAAGGTGCAGTGGGCGCAGGCCGCGGCGCGGCACGGCATCGCCCTGGACCCGAGATTCTCCAACGCCAACCCGCGGATCGCGCCGGAGTATCACGGCGTCATGGTCACCTACGCTCAGGTCGCCGCGCATCCCACGCTGCACCGGGTCCGCACCGAGCAGCGCAAGACGCTGGTCGTCTTCGACGAGATCCATCACGGCGGGGACGCCAAGACCTGGGGCGACGCCATCCGCGAGGCGTTCGACGACGCCACCCGCCGGCTCGCGCTGACGGGCACGCCCTTTCGCAGCGACGACAGCCCCATCCCGTTCGTGACCTACGAGGCCGGTCCCGACGGGATACGGCGGTCGCAGGCCGACCACACCTACGGCTACACCGACGCCCTGGCCGACGGCGTGGTCCGGCCCGTGGTCTTCCTCGCCTACTCCGGGGAGGCGCGGTGGCGCGACAGCGCCGGCGAGGAGCACGCCGCCCGACTGGGTGAGCCGCTGTCCGCCGAGCAGACCGCGCGGGCGTGGCGCACGGCGCTGGATCCCGCCGGCGAGTGGATGCCCGCCGTGATCACCGCCGCGGACCTGCGGCTGCGCCAGCTGCGCACGCACGTGCCCGACGCCGGCGGCATGATCATCGCCTCCGATCAGACCGCGGCCCGCGCCTATGCCACCCTGCTGACGAAGCTGACCGGCGAGGCGCCGACGCTGGTGCTCTCCGACGACCCCGGCTCGTCGGCGCGCATCAGCGAGTTCGCGGCGAGCGCCAGCCGCTGGCTCGTCGCGGTGCGCATGGTCTCCGAGGGTGTCGACGTGCCGCGGCTGTCGGTCGGGATCTACGCCACCAGCGCCTCGACCCCGCTGTTCTTCGCCCAGGCCATCGGCCGGTTCGTGCGGTCGCGGCGCCCGGGCGAGATCGCCAGCATCTTCGTGCCGTCGGTGCCCAACCTGCTGCAGCTGGCCAGCGAGCTGGAGGCGCAGCGCAACCACGTGCTCGGCGAGCCGCACCGGGAATCCGAGGGCGATCCCCTCGACGGCGATCCCGCCACCAAGACGCAGGACGAGAAGAGCGACCTCGACAAGGGGTTCACCTCGCTGGGCGCCGACGCGGAGCTCGATCAGCTCATCTTCGACGGATCATCGTTCGGCACCGCCGCGCCGGCGGGCAGCGACGAGGAGGCCGACTACCTCGGCATCCCGGGCCTGCTCGACGCCGAGCAGATGCGTGCGCTGCTGCACCAGCGCCAGGACGAACAGCTGCAGCGGCGGGCCCGGCTGCACCAGGAGGCCGGATCGCCGGGTGCCGTCGAATCCCCGTCGGCCACGGTGCACGGCCAGCTTCGGGAGCTGCGCCGCGAGCTCAACGCGCTCGTCTCGATCGCCCATCACCGGACGGGCAAGCCGCACGGCTGGATCCACAACGAACTGCGGCGCCGCTGCGGCGGGCCCCCGATCGCCGCAGCGAGCCGCGAACAGCTGCGGGCGCGCATCGACGCCGTGCGCCGGCTCAACGCCGAGACCTCGTGAGCCGGTACGGCATGGCCCACCACGGTTGTGCATGTGCCAAATTGGGGCCAGAGTGGAATCTATGACCGAACAGAAAGTGATCGAGCAGTGGCTCGAGGGCTGTGCGGTTCAGCGGATCATGTTCCGCGACGGCCTGGTGCTGAATTTCGAGGACTACAACGAGCTGGTGATCACGGCACCGATGCGTCTGACCCTGCCGGCCATCGAAACCTCACCCGCCGAAGTGATCGCCATCGACCCGAACCACCCGGCGGGTCAACTGCGTCCACTCTTCGACTTCGCCGGATCGAGCTGCACGAGTGCCGTCTGGTCCGACACCGGAGATCTCCACCTCGAGTTCTCCGACGATCACAAGATCGACGTGCCGTCGAACGACAACGCCATCGCGTGGGAGCTCTACAGCAAGCACCACGGTTACGCTGCCTGCCTCGCGCACGGCGAATTGCGGGTCGTTCGCCTCGATACGGCTCGGGCCGACGGCGACCGGTGAGCTAGCACGCGCCGAGGTGTTTCATGCGTCGCGTGGACTACGTCATCCACTATGTGGAGTCGCTCACGAGGTCGGTGACGTTCTACCGCGACGTGATCGGGCTGCAGGTACGGATCGAAGGCGACGGCTACGTCGAGTTCGCGACGGCCAACACCAAGTTCTCGCTTTTCGAGCGGTCGAAGCTGCCGGAGCTCATCGGCCGCGAGGGCGGCGACCCGCCGTGCGGCGAGATCGGTTTCCTGGTTGACGACGTGGACAGCGAGGCGGAACGGTTGCGGCACCTCGGTGTCGAGATCCTCACCGGACCGGTGGACCGGCCCTGGCGTGAAAGGACGCTCCACATCGCCGACCCGGACGGCCACATCATCGAATTCGCCCAGAAGTTGCGGTGATCGCCGGCGTCATCGGGGCTAGTCGCCAACGGGTTCCTCGAGAACCTCGACCGCCGGCCCACCGAGCGCGGCGAGCAGGCTCTGCTCGACCGCGTCCCGCCCGGCTTGCCCGCCGGAGGCGGCCGTCACGCAAAAGACGTCGGCCGCCGTCGACCCGAACGTGTTGACCTTGGCCCAGACGATGTCGGTTCCGGCCCGCTCCAGCGCCCGGGTCAGCATCGCGAGCAGCCCCAGGCGGTCCATGGCGCGGACCTCGACGATCAGCTGGCCGGCGGTGGCCGTATCGACCCACAGGATGCGGGGCGGGGCGGTCGAGCGCGTCACCGGCACCCCGACCTGAACCTCGCCGGCCCGCGTGGACCCCGCGCCGGCGGCGTCGCTGTCGCGTTTCTCCAGCGTGCCCAGCACGTCGACGTCACCGGCGAGCGCGCCGGTGAACTGCTGGCGCAGCAGGCCCGCCTCCGGCGGCGAACCGAACAGCGGCGACACCACGAATTCGACGACCGCGAAACCCGCGTCGGTGCTGGCCGACGCCGAATGGATGCGCAGCGAGTTCAGCGCCAGCACCGCGGCGGCCTTGGACACGAGCCCCCGCTGATCCGGGGCGGCCATCACCACGTCCAGCCGCTCACCGCCGCTGGGCTTGATCTCCACGTGGACCGCGCGTTGAGCGGCCAACGAAAGATATTGGGGTGCAGTCGGTTCGGCCTCCGGAAGCGGCTCCCCCGCCATCACCAGCCGGCAGCGGCGGACCAGCTCCTCGATCAGGGACGCCTTCCATTCGCTCCACACCCCCGGCCCGGTGGCCTTGGAGTCGGCTTCGGTGAGCGCGTGGAGCACTTCGAGCAGCAGCGGATCGCCGCCGAGCGATTTCGACACGCGCTCAATGGTTTTGGGGTCGTTCAGGTCGCTGCGGGTCGCCACGACCGGCAGCAACAGGTGGTGGCGGACCAGCTGCGCGAGCGTCTCGGAGTCGGCGGGCGAGATCCCCAGTCGCGGCCCAATATCCAGGGCCAGGCCCGCGCCGAGCACGCTGTGGTCGACGCCGCGGCCCTTGCCGATGTCGTGCAGCAGCGCGCCGAGCGCGAGTAAGTCGGGCCGCGCCACGCGGGTCGCCAGCGGCGCGGCGTTGACGGCCGTCTCGATGACGTGGCGGTCCACCGTCCATTTGTGCGCGACGTCGCGCGGCGGAAGGTCGCGGATCGCGTCCCATTCGGGCAGCAGCCGGCCCCACAGCCCGGTGCGGTCGAGCGCCTCGATGGTGGCCACGGTCGTCGGGCCGGCGGACAGCACAACCAGTAAGTCGTCCAACGCTTCCCGCGGCCAGGGCACCGGCATCTCGGGTGCGCCGGCGGCCAGGCGGCTGAGCGTGGCGGCGCCGATGGGCAACCCGGTGTCGGCCGACGCGGCGGCCACCCGAAGCACCAAACCCACGTCGGTGTCGGGTCGCGCGTCGCGGGCGAGCACGATCTCTCCGCCGTATTCGACGACGCCCTCGTCGAGGGGGCGGCGCTTGGGCCGGCGCACCAACGCCGAGACGCCGCGGCGCGGCAGGGCGTTCTCGGCGGTGCGCAGCCCCGTCTCGGCGTGGTAGGCGATGGTGCGCCCGGCGTCGGATAGCTTGCGGGCCAAGTCGAATCGGTCACCGATGTGCAGCGCGGCGCTGAGTTCGTCGCCGTATTGGGCCAGCAGCTGATCGCGTCCGCGCCCGGACACGCGGTGCAGCTCGGTGCGCACGTCGAGCAGCGTCAGGTGGGCGTCGTCCAGCGAGCCGCCCGGCGACTCCGGGCGGGCCATGCCGTGGCGGTCGATGAGCTGGGCCACGCCGAGCGCGTCGAGCAACTGCACATCGCGCAGGGCGCCCCGGCCCGATTTCAGGTCCGGTTCGGCCCGCTGCGCGATCCGCCCGCAGCGCTCCCAGCGGGCCTGCGTCATCGCGACGAGCTCATCCATCCGGGAGCGAATTGCGCTGCGCCACTGGCGTCGCGCGCCCGCGATCAGTTCCTCGGACAGCCGCGCGTCGCCGGCGATGTGGCGTGCGTCCAGCATGCCCAGGGCCGCGATCATGTCGGCATTGGCCACGCCCAGGGCGCCGGACACGGTCCGCACGCTGTGGTCGAGGCGAACGTTGGCGTCCCACAACGGATACCACAACCCGTCGGCGACCTTGCCCAGCACGTCGTCGGACTTGTTGTCGTGCAACAGCATCAGGTCCAGGTCGGAATACGGCAGTAGCTCGTGGCGGCCCAACCCGCCGATGCCGACGATCGCGAAGCCGCTGTCGTCGTCGATCCCGATCTCGGCCGCCTTGGCCATCAGCCATGATTCGTGCAGATCCAGCCAGGCGTGCCGCAGTTCGGCGGCGTGTAGCTTGCTGCCCTCGGACAGCAGTTGGCGCCGCGAGGCGGCCAAATCGACTGCCCCGCCGGCGCTTCCTGTCCCCGCTGGGTGCCCGGGCGGATCGAAGCCGTTCGGGGTCATGCCCTCGCGGCCCGCCCGGGGCGAATCAGCAATTGACGAAACGCGTCATAGCGCATCGGTTCCGCGCTCGCCGGTGCGCACGCGCACAATGGTTTCCACGGGACTGACCCACACTTTCCCGTCGCCGATCTTGCCGGTACGCGCCGCCCGGACGATGCTGTCCACGACCTTGTCGACGATGGAGTCGTCGACGACGACCTCGATCCGCACTTTGGGCACGAAGTCGACGGAGTATTCGGCACCGCGGTAGACCTCGGTGTGCCCCTTCTGCCGCCCGTAGCCCTGGATTTCGCTGACCGTCATCCCCAGGACGCCCGCGTCCTCGAGACTGGTCTTCACGTCATCGAGCGTGAACGGCTTCACGATCGCGGTGATCAGCTTCATGACTGCTCTGCCTCCACTTTGTCGCCCACTCGGTCCTCCTTCACGCCGTTGCGGGTGTCCGCGACAGCGACCCGGGGCGGGAGCACCGAGCCGGTAGCCACCGCGAAATCGTAACCACTCTCGGCGTGCTCGGCCTCGTCGATACCCGTGGCTTCCGCTTCCGGGTTGAGGCGAAGCCCGATGGTGTACTTCAGGATCAAAGCCAGGATCAGCGTAACCACCCCGGAGTAGGCGAGGACGCTGAACGCGCCGATCGCCTGCCGCTCGAGCTGAGCCCAGCCGCCGCCGTAGAACAATCCCTTCGACACCCCGACCACGCCGTTGATCGCCGGGCTTTCCGGGGCGGCGAGCAGGCCCACCAGCAGCGTGCCGGCCAGGCCGCCGACCAGGTGCACCCCGACCACGTCGAGCGAGTCGTCAAAGCCGAGCTTGAATTTCAGGCCGACGGCCAGCGCGCACAGCACCCCGGCGACCAGGCCCACGACCAGCGCGCCCAGGACGTTGACCGACGAGCAGGACGGGGTGATGGCGACCAGGCCCGCGACGATGCCCGACGCGGCCCCCAGCGTCGTCGCCTTGCCGTCGCGGATGCGCTCGGTCAGCATCCAGCCCAGCATCGCGGTGGCCGTCGCGACCGTGGTGGTGACGAACGTCGTCCCGGCGACGCCGTTGGAGCTGGTGGCCGACCCGGCGTTGAACCCGTACCAGCCGAACCACAGCAACCCGGCGCCGAGCATCACGAACGGCAGGTTGTGCGGGCGGAACAACGTGGTGGGCCAGCCGCGCCGCTTCCCCAGCACGATGGCCAGCATCAGGCCCGCCACACCGGAGTTGATGTGGACGGCGGTCCCGCCGGCGAAGTCGATCGCGTGCAGCTTGTTGGCGATCCAGCCGCCGTGCTCGGAGGCGAAGCCGTCGAACGCGAAAACCCAGTGGGCGACCGGGAAGTAGACGAACGTCGCCCACAGGCCGGCGAACACCAGCCAGGCGCCGAACTTCAGGCGGTCGGACACCGCGCCGGAGATCAGCGCGACGGTGATGATCGCGAACATCAGCTGGAACGCCACGAACACCGTGGCGGGCAGGGTGCCGGCGAGCGGAATGTCCGTCGCCGCAGTGCCTTTGCTGGGGTCGGCGGCCACCGCGTTGACGCCGATGAGGCCCTTGAGGCCCCAATAGGACGTCGGCTTGCCCATGAAGTTGCCGACGTCGTCGCCGAACGCGACCGAATAGCCGTACAGCACCCACAGCACGGTGACCACGCCCATCGCGCTGATGCTCATCATGAGCATGTTCAGCACGCTTCGGGCGCGCACCATACCGCCGTAGAAGAACGCCAGACCCGGCGTCATCAACAGCACCAGCGCGGAACTGGCCAGCATCCAGGCGGTATCGCCGGTGTTGGGCTGGCCCAGCATCGGGTATGTCACTCGCAATCTCCTCCGGTCGGGCCGCAATGGGACGTCGGACATGCGTCCGATGACCTGCGAGAAGATTGCGCAATGGTTGTTTCGGCGATGGTGCCGTCGTGTTTCGGCGGGATTAACGTCCCGCGCGCCGCTGCGGTGGTGTCAGCCGAGCAGCGCGTCGACGAACGCGGCCGGTTCGAATGGCGCGAGGTCGTCGGGGCCCTCACCGAGCCCGACCAGCTTGACCGGCACGCCGAGCTCCTGCTGGACCCTAAAGACGATGCCGCCCTTGGCCGTTCCGTCCAGCTTGGTCAGGACGGCCCCGGTGATCTCGACGACCTCGGCGAACACCCGGGCCTGGGCCAGGCCGTTCTGCCCGATGGTGGCGTCGAGCACCAGCAGCACCTCGTCGACCGCGGCGCGCCGGGTCACCACGCGCTTGACCTTGTCGAGTTCGTCCATCAGCCCGACCTTGGTGTGCAACCGGCCCGCGGTGTCGATGAGCACGACATCGACGCCGGCGGCGATGCCCTTGTCGACGGCGTCGAACGCCACCGACGCCGGGTCGGCGCCTTCGGCCCCGCGCACCACCTCGGCGCCCACCCGCGACGCCCAGGTCTGCAGCTGATCGGCGGCCGCGGCCCGGAAGGTGTCGGCGGCGCCCAGGACGACGCGCCGCCCGTCGGCGACCAGGACGCGGGCCAGCTTGCCGACCGTGGTGGTCTTCCCGGTGCCGTTCACGCCGACGACCAGCAGCACCGAGGGATGGTCGGCGTGCGGCAGCGCCCGGATCGACCGGTCCATGCCGGGCTGCAGCTCCTTGATCAGCACGTCGCGCAGCACGGCCTTCGCGTCGGCCTCGGTGCGCACGTCGCTGCCGGCCAGCCGGGCGCGCAACTGGGCGATGACCGATTCGGCGACGACGGGGCCCAGGTCGGCGACGAGCAGCGTGTCCTCGACGTCCTGCCAGGCGTCTTCGTCGAGGTCGCCGCCGCCGATCAGGCCCAGCATGCTGCGGCCGAACGCGGTTTGCGAACGGGCCAGCCGGCCGCGCAGCCGTTCCAGGCGGCCCTCGGGCGGCGCGATCTCCTCGATCTCGGGGGCGGCCGGCGTTTCGGGCGCCGGGGTCTCGGGCGCCGGGGTTTCGGGTGGCGCGGCGGGGATCGGTGGCGGCGCGACGGTCTCCGGTTCGGGGAGGTCGACGTCGGAGATGGTGCGCCGCGGCGCGTCGCGCGGGATGGTGGCGTCGTCGCCCACCCCGGGCAGCCCGGTGGTGTCGAGCCGCTCGGGCGGCGCCACGGTCGGCGTCTGGCTGAAGGTGATGCCGGACGATGTGGTGTATCCGCCGGAGCGGTCGATCGCCCCGGGTTCGGCGCGCGTCGAGAAGCTGATCCGCCGCCGGCGGTACCGCAGCAGGCCCAAGACCAGCGCGACCAGGACGACGAGAGCTATCAGGACCGCGAGCGCGATCCAAAGACCTTGGGACACGCTGACATTGTTTCAAGCGGTCCGGTGCCGGTCGGTCACCGGGGCGTGCCCCGGCCCGCCGATCAGGTCGTGACCAACTGCTCCACCTGCTGGCCGCGCATCCGCTGGGAGATCACCGCGGTGATGCCGTCGCCCTGCATGGTCACGCCGTAGAGCGCGTCGGCGACCTCCATCGTCGGCTTCTGGTGGGTGATGATGATGAGCTGCGAGCGCGCCCGCAGCAGCTCGAACAGCGAGATCAGGCGCCGCAGGTTGGTGTCGTCGAGGGCGGCCTCCACCTCGTCCATGATGTAGAACGGCGACGGGCGGGCCCGGAAGATCGCCACCAGCATCGCCACCGCCGTGAGCGCCTTCTCGCCACCGGAGAGCAGCGAGAGCCGGGTGACCTTCTTGCCCGGCGGACGGGCCTCCACCTCGATGCCGGTGGTCAGCATGTCGCCCGGATCGGTCAGCCGCAGCCGGCCCTCGCCGCCGGGGAACAGCACGGTGAAGACCTCGGTGAATTCGCGCTCCACGTCGGCGTAGGCCTCGCTGAACACCTGCAGGATGCGGGCGTCGACCTCGTCGACCACCCCGAGCAGGTCCTTGCGGGCGGCCTTCACGTCCTCGAGCTGGGTGGACAGGAAGTTGTAGCGCTCCTCGAGCGCGGCGAACTCCTCCAGCGCCAGCGGGTTGACCCTGCCCAGTTCGGCCAGTTCGCGCTCGGCCCGCTTGGCCCGACGCTCCTGGGTGGCGCGGTCGTAGGGAATGGGGGCCGGCGCGAAGACCTGCTCGCCGCGCTCCTTGGCCTGCTCGTATTCGGCCATCTCCAGGTCGGTCGGCGGCAGCTCGTTCTGCGGGCCGTACTCGGCGATCAAATCCTGCGGCGCCATGCCGAACTGCTCGAGCACCATCTGCTCGAGCTGCTCGATCCGCAGCGCCGCCTGGGCGTTGGCCACCTCGTCGCGGTGCAGCGAGTCGGTCAGGGCGGCCACCCGGGCGCCCAGCGCGTTCACCTCGTCGCGCACCGCCGCCATCGCCGTCGCGCGCTGCTGGCGTTCGGCGGCCAGGGCGTCACGGATCTTGGACGCCGAGTCGACGACCCCGTTCAACCGCTGCGCCAGCAGCCGGCCGGAGTCGGCCACCGCGGCGGCCACCGCGGCCGCCCGCAGCCGCGCCTCACGTGCTTGCTGGGCCCGCACCCGGGCTTCGCGTTCGGCGGCGGCCGCGCGGCGCAACGAATCCGCCCGCCCGCGCACCGCGTTCGCGCGCTCCTCGGCGGTGCGCACCGCGAGCCGGGCCTCCACTTCGACGCTGCGCGCGGTCTCGGTGGCGGCGGCGATCTGCTGGCGGTCCACCGGTTCCTCCGCCGGCGCCTGCTGGGTCTCCTGCGCGTTGCGCAGCCGGGTTTCCAGTTCGGTGACTTCGCCGACGGTCTGCGTCCGGCCCGCTTCGAGCTCCTCGCGTTGCCGCAGCAGCCTGCTCCACTCGTCCTCGGACGTGCGGGCTTCCTGGCCGAGCCGGCCGAGCTGTTCGTACATTCCCGAGATGGCGCTGTCGGATTCGTTGAGGGCGGCCAGCGCCTGCTCGGCGGAGTCCTGGCGGGCGGCCTGCTCGGTCAGCGCGCCGGACAGCGCCGCGCTCAGCTGGGCCACCTGGGCCTCCGCGGCGGTCAACTCGGCGCCGGCCTTGTCGATCTCGGAGGTCACCTCGAGCGTGGACAGCTTGCGATCGGAGCCCCCACTCACCCAGCCGGCGCCCACCAGGTCGCCGTCGAGGGTGACCGCGCGCAACCGGGGATGCTCCGCGACCAGGGCGAGCGCCCGGTCCAGGTCGTCGACCACCGCGACGCCCGAGAGCATCGCCGTGATCGCGCCGCGCAGCCGCTCGGGAGCGTCGATCAGGTCGAGCGCCCACAGCGCGCCCGCCGGGGCGGCCTGCGGGGCGGGGTGATCGGCGGGCCAGTCTCCGAGCACCAGCGCGGCCCGGCCGCCGTCGGCCTGTTTGAGCGCGGCGACCGCGGACCGGGCCGCGCCGAAGCTCTCGGCGGCCAGCGCGTCGGCCGCCGATCCCAGCACCGCGGCCAGCGCCGCCTCGTAGCCGGAGCGGACCTTGACCAGCTTGGCCATCGGACCCAAAAGCCCTGTGCCGGAATGGTTTTGGGTAAGCCAGGCGGCACCGTCCTTGCGTTCGAGGCCGACGGCGAGCGCGTCGATGCGGGCGCGCAGCGAGGCCACCTGGCGTTCGGCGTCCCGCTCGGCGGACTGCAGTTCGGCGACCCTCGCGTCGGCCAACCGCAGCGCGGCCACAGTGCGCTCGTGGTGCTCGTCGAGTCCCATCTCGCCCTGGTCGAGTTCCCCGACGCGACCCTGCACGGTTTCGAATTCGGCCTTGGCCTGCTGGGCGCGGGCGGCGGCGGCTTCGATGCGTTCGGACAGCCGCGCGACGCTGTCGTCGATCGACTCGACGCGCGCCCGCATCGTCTCCACCTGACCGGCCAGCCGCGCCAGCCCTTCGCGCCGATCCGCCTCGGCGCGCACCGCCGCCATGTGCGCCCGGTCGGCCTCGGCGGCCTCGCGCTCGCGCTCGGCCAACTCGGCGCGCGCGCCGTCGAGGCGGATGCGCGCCGCGGCCAACTCCGCCAGCAGCCGCTGCTCGGCGATCGCGACCTGCTCGGCCTCGGCTTCCAAAGCGTCGGGGTCGGTGTCGCCGGCCGCCACCGGCTCCACGTCGAGGTGCTGGGCCCGCTCGCTGGCGATGCGCACCGTGGCGGCCACCCGTTCGGCCAGCGCGGACAGCGCGAACCAGGTGTGCTGCACCGATTCGGCGCGCCCGGAGAGCTCGCCGACGGCGGTCTCGTGCGCGGTGAGCTCCTCGGACGCGACGGCCAGCCGCGCGGAGGCCTCGTCGTGCTCGCGCCGCATGGCGGCCTCGGCCTCGAAGATGGCCTCGCGCTCGCCCTTGCGGTTGACCAGGTCGTCGGCGGCCAGCCGCAGCCGCGCGTCACGCAGGTCGGCCTGGATCGTCTGGGCGCGGCGGGCCACCTCGGCCTGGCGGCCCAACGGTTTGAGCTGGCGGCGCAGCTCGGTGGTCAGGTCGGTGAGCCGGGCGAGGTTCGCCGACATCGCGTCGAGCTTGCGGAGGGCCTTCTCCTTGCGCTTGCGGTGCTTGAGCACGCCCGCGGCTTCTTCGATGAACGCGCGACGGTCCTCGGGCCGCGACTGCAGGATCTCGTCGAGCTTGCCCTGCCCGACGATGACGTGCATCTCCCGGCCGATCCCGGAGTCGCTCAGCAGTTCCTGAACGTCCATCAAACGGCAACTGCTGCCGTTGATTTCGTATTCGCTGGCACCGTCGCGGAACATCCGCCGGGTGATCGAGACCTCGGAGTACTCGATGGGCAGCGCGTTGTCGGAGTTGTCGATGGTCACGGTGACCTCGGCGCGGCCCAGCGGGGCGCGCGACGAGGTCCCGGCGAAGATGACGTCCTCCATCTTCCCGCCGCGCAGCGTCTTGGCGCCCTGCTCGCCCATGACCCAGGCCAGCGCGTCGACGACGTTGGACTTGCCCGAACCGTTGGGCCCGACCACCGCGGTGATGCCCGGCTCGAAACGCAGAGTCGTCGGCGAGGCAAAGGACTTGAAGCCCTTCAGCGTCAGACTCTTGAGGTACACGGCGAGCCAGACTACCGCTCAAACCATCCCGGGCAGGCTCACCGAGGGGTGTCGGCCGGCCCGAAATCTGCCGGCGGCGTCGCGGCGCGACGCACTGGTCACAGTGGTCACATCAGCCACGAGAAGCAGGCGCCGTCACCGCTCGACGAACCCCTCGAAACGCTCCTGGGGCTGCGACCAGTCGGCGACGACCTTGTCGACGCGTCCGGGCTGGGCGGGCCAGGACGCGCCGCCCCGCAGCAGCTCCAGCAGCTTCTCGCCGGCCTCCCGCGGCCCCTGGGCGACCACCAGCACGCGGCCGTCGGCCTGGTTGGCGGCGTAGCCGGTGAGGCCCAGCTCCAGCGCCCGGCACCGCGTCCACCACCGGAAACCCACCCCCTGGACGTTCCCGTGCACCCAGGCGGTGAGCCGGGCGTCAGGATCCGACATCGCTCACCTCGAAGTTGACGGTGGTGCCGGACTGCAAGGTGCGCCCGACCGTGCAGACCTGGTCGATGGCCCGGTTGACCACGACGCGCAGGCGCTCCTTCTCGTCCTCGGCCAACCCCGACAGATCCAGCTCCAGCGTCTCCTCGAGCAGCGGATAGCGTTCCCGCTCGCGGTCGGCCGCGCCGGAGACCCTGATGACCGCCTTGTAGTCGTCGCCCAGCCGGCGGGCCAGCGGCATATCGCTGGACATCCCGCTGCAGGCCGCGAGCGCGATCTTGAGCAGCTCGCCGGGAGTGAACACGCCGTCGACGTCCTCGGAGCCGACGAGCACCTGCGCTCCCCGCGAGCTGTATCCCGTGTAGCGGCGAGTTCCGGTGCGTTCCACCCATAGTTCGGCCATGGCTCATTTCTACCGGGCGGCCCCGCCGTGACGCGCGGGCATACTGTTTGGCATGGCCACCGTCGTCGCGTTCCACGCGCACCCCGACGACGAGGTGGTCCTCACCGGCGGCACGCTTGCGCGCGCGTCCGCGGCCGGGCATCGCGTCGTCGTGGTCACGGCGACCGACGGGCGGGTGCACAACGAGGACGGCAACCGGCTGGGCGAATTGCGGTCGAGCGCAAGCATTCTCGGGGCCCAGCGGGTGGAGTGCCTCGGCTACGCCGACAGCGGCTACGGCCCGCTGTTCTACCCGGATCCGCCCGGGCGCACCCGATTCGGGCGGGCGGACCTCGACGAGGCGGCGGGGCGGCTGGCCGCCATCCTTCGCGATGAGCACGCCGATCTGCTGCTCAGCTACCAGCCCAACGGCGGCTACGGCCACCGCGATCATGTGCAGGTGCACCACGTCGGCAAGCGAGCCGCCGAGCTCGCCGCGATTCCCCGGGTGCTCGAGGTGACGATGCCCCGCGAAATGCTGCTTCGCGTCAGCGGCGGCTTCCCGGACCGTACGAACGTGACATCGTCCGGGGCGCGTATGCCCCGCGCGCGACCATCACCCACCGGGTCAACGTGTTCCGCTTCGCCCGCCAGAAGCGGGACGCTTTTGCCGCGCACCGTTCCCAGATCGGCAGTTCGGGCCTGGGCGCGCGCCTGTTCGGGCTCCTGATGCGGTTGCCGCCCCAGGTGTTCGGCGCGCTGTTCAGCCACGAGTGGTTTGTGGATCCGGCACTGCCCACGGGGACGCTGCGCCGTGACATCTTCGAGTGATGCACCTATTGCGTCGTCGAGTGTGAACGCGGGGCGTCCGGTGTGAAAGCCGGTCACCCACCCTCGGCGTGTCGCAACCGTGTGGTCACCGTCAAAGCCAAGTCTTCACACTCAAACACGCGGGCGCGGTTGGCATTTCGGGCAATAGAACGACGAGCGGTTCATGAACTTCTCCCTGCGCATCACCGCGCCGCAGCGGCGGCAGCCCTGGCCTTCCCGGCCGTAGGCGTCCAGTGAGCGGTCGAAGTATCCGGATTCGCCATTGACGTTGACGTACAGCGAATCGAACGAGGTCCCGCCCTTGGCCAGCGCGTCACGCATCACGTCGGCGGCCGCGTCGAGCACGGCGGTCAACTGCTTGCGAGTCAGCGCGTCGGCGATCCGCGCCCCGTGCACCTTGGCCCGCCACAGCGCCTCGTCGGCGTAGATGTTGCCGATGCCCGACACCACCTGCTGGTCGAGCAGCTGGCGCTTGATTTCGGAGTGCTTGCGCCGCAAGACTTTTACGACGGCGTCGGCGTCGAACCGGGGGTCCAGCGGGTCGCGCGCCAGGTGCGCGACGGGTTCGGGCACCACGCTGCCGTCCACCTCGACCAGGTCGGCGAGCATCCACCCGCCGAAGGTGCGCTGATCGGCGAAGCTCAGCACGGTCCCGTCGTCGAGCAGGGCGGAGATCCGGACGTGGTCGGCGCGCGGCACCGCGCCGAGCAGCATCTGCCCGCTCATGCCGAGGTGCACGACGAGCGCCGCGTCGCTGTCGAGCAACAGCCACAGGTACTTACCGCGCCGGTCGGTGCCGGTGATCCGGTCGTTGAGGAGCCGGGCGGTCAGGTCCGCGGCCCCCGCCTCGTGGCGTCGGACCGCGCGCGGGTGGTGCACCCGGACGGCCGTGATCGTCTTGCCCACCACATGGGCGTGCAGGCCGCGGCGCACCACCTCGACTTCGGGCAGTTCGGGCATCGATTCAGCTGCCGGGAACGGTGTCCAGCGCTTCCAGCGCTTTCCAGGTCGCCGCCGCGGCCTTCTGTTCGGCTTCCTTCTTGGAGCGGCCCACGCCCGAGCCGTATTCGGTGTCCGCCACCACGACCACGGCGGTGAATTCCTTGTCGTGGTCCGGGCCGGTGGAGGTGACGACGTAGGACGGCGCGCCCATGCTGCGGGCAGCGGTCAGCTCCTGCAGGCTGGTCTTCCAGTCCAGCCCGGCCCCCAGCGTCGGCGCGGCGTCCAGCAGCGGCCCGAACAACCGCAGGATCACTTCGCGCGCCACGCCGATCCCGTGCTCGAGGTAGATCGCACCCAGCAGCGATTCCATGCCGTCGGCCAGGATGCTCGACTTGTCCGCCCCGCCCGTGTTCGCCTCCCCGCGCCCCAGCAGCAGGTGCACCCCGAGGCCCCCCTCGCAGAGCTTTCGCCCGACGTCGGCCAGCGCCTGGGTGTTGACGACGCTGGCCCGCAGCTTGGCCAGGTCCCCCTCGCTGCGATCGGGATGGCGGTGGTAGAGCTCGTCGGTGATGGTCAGGCCCAGCACGGCGTCGCCGAGAAACTCCAGCCGCTCGTTGGTCGGCAGCCCGCCGTGCTCGTAGGCGTAGCTGCGATGCGTCAGCGCCAAGGACAGCAGTTCGTCGGGCAGCTCAACCCCGAGGGCGTCGAGCAGAGCCTGCCGTGAGCTCACCGCTCACCCCGCGATTCGTCCACCTCGGGGTCGAACATGCCCGCCAGCTTGGCCCAGCGCGGGTCGATGCGGTCGTGCTGATGGCCCGGCTCGGCGGCCAGCGGCACCCCGCATTCGGGGCACAGCCCCGGGCAATCCGGCGTGCACACCGGCGAGAACGGGAGTTCGAGCCCCACCGCGTCGACGATGGACTGCTCGAGGTCGATGGTGTCGTCGACGATGTGGCCGACCTCGTCCTCCTCGGTGGTCGCCTCCGTGGTGCTGTCCGGGTAGGCGAACAGTTCGGTCAACCGCACCTGCACAGTCCCGTCGAGCGGGGTCAGGCACCGCGCGCATTCGCCGGCGGTGGGCGCGGTCACCGTCCCGGTCACCAAAACGCCCTCGGACACCGACTGGACCTGCAGGTCCAGTTCCAGGGGGGCGCCGGCCTCGATCGCGATCATGTCCAGCCCGATGCGCGCCGGGCTGGGCACGGTGTTGCGCACGGTCACCATCGCGCCGGGCCGCCGCCCGAGCCGGGTGATGTCGAACGTCATCGGCCCAGATAGCCGAGGCGCACCGCCGCGCGTCGATGAGGTGGTGTGCTGGCGCGTCATATCGGAAATCCTACGGCGCCCGCCGCACAATTCCAGGGCTCGCCCGCCCGCTGGCCGGGCAACGAAACGCTAGCGCACGGCGTAGTCGTGCGTCCCGGCCGCCGTCCGCAGTTGGTGGCGGCCGCGACCCACCGACCGCAGGGTGCCGTTGAGGAATTCCTCGAACTCGGCGAGCTTGTTGTCGACGTAGATGTCGCATTCGCCCCGCAGCCGGTCGGCCTCGGCGTGCGCCGAATCGATGAGCCGGGTGGCCTCGGCGTTGGCCGCCTCGACCACGCTGTTCTGCGACACCAGGCGCTGCTGTTCCTTGATGCCCTCTTGCACGGCCTTCTCGTAGGAGATGTTGCCGTTTTCGAGCAGCCGGTCGGCCTCGGCCTGGGCGCGCCCGACGCTGGCCTCGTAGTCGCGTTTGGCCGCGGTGGCGATGCGCATCGACTCCTCGCGGGCCTCGCCGACCATGCGCTCGCTGTGCTGGCGGGCTTCGCTCACCATCCGGTCGGCCTGCGCCTTCGCGTCCGACAGCAGCCGGTCGGCCTCCGCGCGGGCGTGGTTGAGCATGGACTCCGACTCGGTGGTCGCCGACTCGACCATGGACTCGGAATGCGTCTTGGCGTCGGACAGCATGGAATCGCGCGCGTCCAGCACGTCCTGGGCGTCGTCCAGCTCGCCCGGAATCGCGTCCTTGATGTCGTCGATCAGCTCCAGCACGTCGCCGCGGGGCACCACGCAGCCGGCCGTCATCGGGACGCCGCGGGCTTCCTCGACGATGGCGCTCAATTCATCCAGCGCTTCAAACACTCGATACACGGCCGTACCCTCCTGGCGTCTGCAAAACTGTTGTTACCAGTGTGCCTGGTGTTGTCTCTGTGACAGCGGTGGCGACACCGGTGTGTCGGGTATTTGCCCGTTCCCGGTGTTCTAAACGCCCCGGCGCGCCGGTGCCGGCGTGGGCGTGGTGAGTGAGTTTCATGCGAAAGCGCCCGTTCACGCTGTTTTCGCGGCGGCGACGGCCGCGCGCGGTGGTTCGTCCATATTCATCGCCGGACCGCGCCGCTGCGGCCTTTGCCCCGGTGTGGGTTTTGCGTCGACGCGCCCGGACCCGGCTATTTGCCAGCGATTCTAGGGTCCGGGGAACCGCCGGACGATCGGGCCCTGCGCCCTTATACCCCCAAGGGGTATAGTCCGATGCGTCGGAACAGACTCACCTCGCGCCGGCGGCTCACCGCAGGAGGTTTCAGTGATGACGGTGCTATCGGCGATCGGGCACGCCCTGACGCTCGCGGGTTCGATGACATGGGAAATCCTGTGGGCGCTGATCGTCGGCTTCACCCTCTCGGCGGTGGTGCAGGCCGTCGTGCGGCGCTCGACGATCGTGGCGCTGATGGGCGATGACCGCCCGCGCACCTTGGCGGTGTCCGCCGCGCTGGGGGCGGCCTCGTCGTCGTGCTCGTATGCCGCGGTGGCCCTGGCGCGATCGCTGTTCCGCAAGGGCGCCGACTTCACCGCCGCGATGGCGTTCGAGATCGGTTCGACCAACCTCGTGGCGGAGTTGGGCATCATCCTGGCGCTGCTGATGGGCTGGCAGTTCACCGCCGCCGAATTCGTCGGCGGCCCGCTGATGATCGTGGTGCTCGCCGCCTTGTTCCGGCTGTTCGTGCGCTCGCGGCTCGTCGACGCGGCCCGCGATCAGGCCGCAAAGGGAATCGCCGGATCGATGGAAGGCCATGCCGCCATGGACATGTCGGTCAAAGGAGAAGGCTCGTTCTGGCGGCGCCTGTTCTCCCCGGCCGGCTTCACCTCGGTCTCGCACGTGTTCGTGATGGAGTGGCTGGCGATCCTGCGCGACCTTATCCTGGGCCTGTTGATCGCGGGGGCCGTCGCGGCGTGGGTTCCCGAGAAGTTCTGGCAGAGCTTCTTTTTGGTGGATCACCCTGTCTGGTCGGCGCTGTGGGGTCCGCTCGTGGGCCCCGTCGTGGCGATCGTGTCCTTCGTGTGCTCGATCGGCAACGTCCCGCTGGCCGCGGTGTTGTGGAACGGGGGGATCAGCTTCGGGGGCGTCATCGCGTTCATCTACGCCGACCTGTTGATCCTCCCGATCCTGAACATCTACCGCAAGTACTACGGCACCAAGATGATGCTGACCCTGCTGGGCACCTTCTACGCCGCGATGGTGGCCGCCGGATACCTGGTCGAATTGATCTTCGGCACAACGCATCTCATCCCAGCGCAACGCAACGCGACCGTGCTGGAGGCCTCGATCTCGTGGAACTACACGACCTTGCTCAACATCGCCTTCGGCGTGCTCGCGATCGTCCTCGTCGCCCGGTTCATCACGTCCGGGGGCCTGCCGATGCTGCGTATGATGGGCGGCTCCCCCGACGCCGACCGCTCCGGCCACGCGCATTGATCCGCGTCACGGTTGCGGCAACTGCACATCGAGCACGGTGCACCGGCCCTCGTCGGCCTCGGCGAGCGCCCACCCGATGGCCTCGCGCATCTCCGCCGGCGTGGTCACGCTGCGTCCGCTTCCCCCGCACGCGCGCGCCAGGGCGGCGTAGTCGGTGTCCGGCGTGAGCCGGGTCTCGGGAAAGTCGTTCTCCCGCATCGATATTCCCTGCCGGTAGAGCTCCATCACCGGCAGCTTCGAGGCCAGGTACGAGTGGTTGTTCAAGACCACCGTCACGAACGGCGCGTCATGGCGATGCGCCGACCACAACGCGGCCGTGGGCACCCCGAAGTTGAACGAACCGTCACCGCAGATCGCGACGACGGGCGCCTGCGGCCTGGCCAGTTTGACCCCTAAGGCCCCGCCGAGCGCCCAGCCCAACGCCGGTGCGCCCGTGTCGAAGACCTGCCCCGGCGGCCGCTGGACCTGCCGGGCCACGGCGGGCCGGTTGGTCACCGCCTCCTGGACCACCACGGCGTCGTGCGGCAGCGCGGCGCCCAGCGCGGCCAGCATCGCGTCGGGCGCATCGGCCGGCCGGTCGGACGCGGCCCGCCGCGCCGCCGCCCGGCGGCGTTGCGCGACATCGGATTCGGCCGCCCGCCGCCGCGCGCTCCACTTCTCGCGCAGCTCGTCGGTGGCCAGCCGCAGCAGGGTCTGCTCGAGCAGCACCAGCGTCACCCGCGTGTCGGCGGTCAGCGCGATCTCGACCGGATAGGACCACAGCGGCATGCCGGCCTTGACGGGGTCCGCGTCGATCTGCACCACGCGGGCATCCGCGGGCGGGGCCAGCTGTGCGGGCACCCAGGGCACTTCGGAGTCCAGCAGCAGCACGGTGTCGGCGGTTTCCAGCGGGCCCGCGTCGCCCACCACGTGCAGGGGGTGCCCGAGCGGCAGGTTGGCGCGGTCGCCCTGGTCGATCACCGGCGCACCGAGCAGCTCGGCGATGCGGGCCAACACGACCGCGGCCCCGGGTTCCGCCGCGGTCCGGCAGGCGACGATGACGACCCGCTGCCCGGCGACCAGGATCCCGGCCAGCCGGCCCAGGGCCCCGGGGTCCGGGCCGGGCGGTATGGCCGGCGGCAGCCGGCGTGGCAACGCACGGCTGCCGGGCTCCATCAGGGCTTCTCGCGGCAGCATGACGTAGGCGGGTCCGGACGGGCTGGACTGGGCGACCTGGAATGCCCGCCGGACGATCGGGGCCAGCTCTCGCCCGCGGGGAACCTCCATGTGCCATTTGGCGTAGTTGCGCACGACGGCCGGCTGGTCGAGTTGCTCCTGCTGCCAATGGATGTAGGCGTCGCGGTGGCCGCGGACCTCCGGCGCCCAACTGTAGGGGGTGCGCCCGGCGAACATCACCACCGGAGTCCCGTTGCGCTGGGCGTTGTGCAGCTGACAGCCCAGGTTCAGCGTCCCGGCATCGACGTGCACCATGACGGCCTGCGGACGGCCGCTGGCCATGTGGTGGCCGATGGCCGCCGCCAACGCGACGCTCTCGTGGACACACAGCACCGCCCGCGGGCTCGGCGCGCCGGCCGTGCGCGCCGCCGCCAGCGCTTCCTGGATCGGGGCGGAGTCGGTTCCGGGGTTGATGAAGAAGTGCGCGACTCCCTCGTCGGCGAGCAGGGCGATCAGGTTGGTCGCGGCCTCGGGAACGTCGAAAAGATTGTCTACCGTCATGGCTGCCGTTCTCCTTTGACGTCGGCGACCGCGCGAACCCCCCCTTTTCTCGGATCAGATCTTCAAGATACGTTCCGCCGTGGCGTAATTGACCCGTTCCGCTCGCTGGGCGTGGCGTTGCGCGCTCGGGGCCATCGGGTACCCCCGCAGCGGCTGGATACTCCACACCGTGGTCGGCACGTCAAGGATGTTGCTGCCCAACGACTTCGCGTTGACTGGCGAGACTCAGTGCAGGTGGAAGGCTTTTCGCAGGGTGAATCGCGGGCGGTCGAGCACCGGCGGAGATCGACGGCCGAAACTTGTCGGTGGTAGTTGCGATGATGTCGTCATGTCTTCGATCGCATCTGCTGAGGCCGTGGTGGTGACTGCGAGCGACCGTCTTGAGGTGTTGTTCGAGGAGTTGGCGGAGTTGAGCGGTCAGCGCAATGCGATTGATGGGCGCATCGTGCAGATCGTGGCCGAGATCGATCGCGACCAATTGTGGGGCGTGACCGGGGCGCGCTCGGTGCCGGCGTTGGTGGCCTGGAAGCTGGGCTGTTCGTCGGGCAACGCCCATATGATCGCTGCCATCGCTGGCCGGCTGACCGAGTTTCCCCGGTGTGCTGCGGGTATGCGCGAGGGTCGGCTGTCGGCCGATCAGGTCGGGGTGATCGCCGCCCACGCGGGCCCGGGATCCGATGAGCATTACGCCCAGCTGGCCGCGGTCGCCACGGTCAGGGCTTGTCAAGATAACTGTGTAAGGTGTTGCAGCCGTTTATCTTTGGGTCATAGTGGGAGTCGGTCGGGGAATTGGATGGCGAAGGTGTTCAGTGCTTCGGTCCAGCGGTAGGTGCCTGGTCCGTGTGTTGATCCTCGTTTCTGGTTGATGTTGCGGATGGCCAAATACAGCAGCTTCATTGCTGCGGCGTCTGAGGGGAACGAGCCGCGGGCCTTGGTGACTTTGCGCAGCTGGTAGTTCAGCGATTCGATGGCGTTGGTGGTGTAGATGATCTTGCGGATCTCGACCGGGAATGCCAGGAAAGGCACGAACTCAGCCCAGGCCCGATCCCAGACAGCGATGGCTCCGGGGGATTTGGTGCGCCACTGGGCGCGGAACTCCTCGAGGGCCAGTTTGGCGGCCTCTTCGGTGGGTGCGGTGTAGATCGGACGCAGCGCGGTGGCCATCTTGCGGCGGTCGGCGTAGGAGGCATAACGCATCGAGGAGCGCAGCAGATGCACCACGCAGGTCTGGATCACCGCGGCCGGCCAGACCGCTGCGATCGATTCGGGCAGGCCGGCCAACCCGTCGCAACACACGAACAGCGCATCGCGGCACCCGCGATTGCGCAGTTCGGTGAGCACCCCGTGCCAGAATTTGGCGCCCTCGCTCTGCTGGATCCAGATGCCCAGGACCTGCTTGATTCCCTCGACATCGACGCCGATGACCACGTGGGCGGCCTTGTTGGCCACCACGCCGCCGTCGCGGATCTTGATGCGGATCGCGTCGATATACAAGATCGGATACACCGGATCGACCGGCCGGGATTGCCAGGCGGCGATCTCCTCGGTGACCACGTCGGTGACCCGCGAAATCGTGGCCGCCGACACGCGGGCGCCATAGACCTCGCCGAGGTGCTCGGTGATATCGCGCGTCGACATGCCCCGGGCATACAGCGACAAGATCATGTCCTCAACCTGGCCCAGGCGGCGTTTGCGCTTGGGCACGATCGCCGGGCTAAACGTGGCGTTGCGGTCACGGGGCACTTCCAGCTCGACCGGCCCGGCCGTGGTCAACACGGTTTTGCGGCCATGGCCGTTACGGGAATTGCCCGAGCCATGCCCTGCCGGATCGCCGTGCTCATAGCCCAGGTGATCGGCGATTTCGACGTCCAAAGCGCGTTCGAGCACCGCCTTGGTCATCTGCGCGAGCAACCCCTCGGGGCCATCAATCGGGGTGCCAGACGCTTCAGCGTCGGCCAACAAGGCATCGACTGCCGCCGGCGGCAACAACTCGGCCAACTGGGCGGCAGCATCATCTCTTGACGAATCAGATTGCGGCAATGGAACTCTCCTGTCCGGTGGTCAGCCACCACCATTCAGGCCGAACCCCTTACACAGTCAATAAGACACGCCCCACGGTCAACCAGTTGCGTACCGCGGTCAAGCTCGAACCGCGACCCCAACCAGGACCCCGCCCCGAGCCTGAGCGTGCGCTCACCACGACCACCACCGAGGCGGGCAGCTGTTATCGGATCACCCTGGGCCACCATGATGCGGCGAAATTCGATGCGGCGTTGGCGTCTCATCGTGATGCGCTGATCGCCGAGTGGAAACACGACCACGACAATGGCCAGGGCGCCGGGGATCAGCGGCCCCCGATGCCAACGACTATCGACGCGTTTATGCGCCTGATCGAAGCGGGCTGGGACGCCGAGGCCACCCGCCGCCCCCATGGGCAGCACACCACCGTGGTGGCACACCTTGACATCGAGCGCAGCGTTGCCGCGCTGCATCTGGGTCCACTGCTCTCTGAGGCCGAACGCCAATACCTGACCTGTGATGCCACCTGTGAGGTCTGGTTCGAACGCCACGGCGAACCCATCGGCGCCGCCCGGACCACCCGGGTGATCAGCCGGCGGCTTCGCCGCGCCCTTGAGCACCGCGACCACATGTGCGCGATCCCAGGGTGTGGCGCCACCCGCGGCCTGCACGCCCACCACATCCGGCACTGGGAAGACGGCGGCCCCACCGAGTTGTCCAACCTGGTCCTGGTCTGCCCCTACCACCACCGGCTACATCACCGGGGCGAGATCACCATCAGCGGACCCGCCCACGCACTCGTCGTCACCGACGACGACGGCCAAATCCTGAGCCCAGGATCGCTGGCACGCCCACCAACCCAACCCCCACCCGCTGTCCCACCATGCCCCGGACCTACCGGCGAACGCGCCGACTGGTGGTGGTATGACCCCTTCCAACCCCAACCACCACCGACAACCAATTAGGCTGGGCGGCGCCGGCCGGCCATTCGTCCAAACCCGACGCTCTTGGAATCCGTAGCCGCTGCGCTGCCGCGTACGTATACCCCAGCCGACTGACCAAAACCATTGCAGGCGAACGCTTTACACGATAGATCGACCCGGTTCAGGACCGAGCGGAGCGCTTTTCGCGCAAGCGACGGTTGACCGCTTCGGGCAGCAGCTCCGACACGTCGCCACCGAGCATGGCGACCTCCTTGGCCAACGACGACGACACGAACGAATACCGGGGCGCGGTCGCGACGAAAAAGGTGTCGACACCAGCGACGTGCTTGTTCATCTGTGCCATTTGCAGCTCGTATTCGAAGTCGGTGCCGGTGCGCAGCCCCTTCACGATGGCGGTCATCCCCCGCGACCGCACGAAATCGACCACCAGGCCCTGCCCGGCCTCCACCCGCAGATTGGGCAGGTGCGTCGTCGATTCGTTGATCATCGCGATCCGCTCGTCGAGGTCGAACATGCCCTTCTTGGCGGGATTGGTCAGGATCGCCACCACCACCTCGTCGAACTGAGCCGACGCGCGCTCGAAGACATCGATGTGGCCCAACGTCACCGGGTCAAACGAGCCCGGGCATACCGCGCCGCTCATAGCGCGCGCCGACGACGATGCAGAGCGAAGCGCTGAGCAGGAGCGCCGCTCATGGCACGCGCCGGCGACGATGCAGAGCTAGCGATGAGGAGGAGCGGCGCCATGGCACGCGCCGGCGACGATGCAGAGCAAGCGATGAGGAGGAGCGGCGCCATGGCGCGCGCCGAGACGATGCAGAGCGAAGCGATGAGGAGGAGCGGCGCCATGGCACGCGCCGGCGACGATGCAGAGCTAGCGATGAGGAGGAGCGGCGCCATGGCAATTGACGGTACACGCCCGCTCATACCCGCTCGGCGAGCTCCAAACGGGTGTCGCCGTAAACGCGTTGCGGCCACACCGACCAGCCGGCCGGCCAGCGCAGCGGCGCGCCGCCGGCCGCGCGCTCGACGACCGCGACGGCGCCCTCGCGCACCCACCCGTGCGCGATCAGCGCCGCCAGCACGGCCTCGACCTCGGCGGCGGCGACGTCGTACGGCGGGTCGGCCAGGACGAGGTCGACGGGAGAGGCGGTCCCGGCCGACAGCACGGCCGCCACCGCGCCCCGGCGCAGCGTCGCGCCCGGCAGCCCCAGGGTGTCGATGTTGCGCGCGATGACCGACGCGGTGCGCGGGTCGGACTCCACGAAGAGCGCGCTGGCGGCGCCGCGGGAGAGCGCCTCCAATCCCAGGGCGCCCGAGCCGGCGTAGAGGTCCAAAACCGCCAGGCCGCGCAGCTCGCGGCGCGCGGTCAGGATGTTGAACAGCGACTCGCGGACCCGGTCGGTAGTGGGCCGCGTGCCCCGCGGCGGGACCGCGATGCGCCGGCCCCCGGCCACGCCGCCGATGATCCGGGTCACGTCCAGATTCCTACAGCAGCGTCGACCAATAGTCCCAGAACCGCGCCATGCACAGCAGAAACACCGCGGTGAACCACAGCGCGGCGATCGACCATCGCCATTGGTACACCACCCACGCCGGGCCGGCTTGGCGGGCCTGCAGCGCAGGGCGATACGCGATCGAGGCGACCACCACCAGCAGCGACATGGTGACCGCCCACACCACCATGCAGTACGGGCACAACGCGCCGATGCGATACAGGCTCTGGAAGATCAGCCAGTGCACGAACATCGCACCGGCCAGCACCCCGGCCGTCAGTCCCAGCCAATACCATTGGGGCAGAACAACTTTCGTCAACGCCAGCAGTCCGGTGACGATCACCACGGTGAAGGCCACCAGGCCGAGCAACGGATTGGGGAACCCCAGCAGCGACGCCTGCGGCGTCATCATCACCGAGCCGCACGACAGGATCGGGTTGATGTTGCAGGACGGCACGTACGACGGGTCGAGCAGGATGTCGATCTTCTCGACCGTCAGCGTCATCGACGCCACCAGGCCGATCGCCCCGGCGATCAGCAGCCACCACGCGCTGGGCGCCGGCACCGGGGCCGGGGTGGGATCCGCGCTGGGATCGGCCGATTCGGTCGACACCGCGCCGGTCACATGGCGGCCGGCGCGACCGCGCCGTCGATGCCCGGGATGTTGCCCACGATCTCTTTGATCTTGCTGACCAGCGCGTCGGGCGTCGACGGGTCGTAGTCCTCGCCGTTGATCTTGATCGTCGGCGTGGCCTTGATCTGTGCGGCCGCGGCCTCGCCGGTGACCTTGTCGAGGTACTTGCCGCTGTTGATGCAGTCGGGCACCTTGCCCACGACGCCGGCCTCACGGGCGAGTTCGATCAACCGCGCGTTGTCCGGGAAGCTCTTGCCGGTTTCGCTGGGCTGAATGTCGGTGGTGAACAGCGCGGTATGGAAACGGCGGAAGGCGTCGAGGGATTCGTCGGCGACGCAGCGGGCCGCGTTGGCCGCGCGCGACGAATAGTTGTGGTTCCGCGAGCTGTCCAGGATCGACACCATGGAGTAATCGGCCGCGATGGCCCCGACGTCGATGAGCCGCGACACCGTCGGGCCGAAGGTGCGTTCGAAGTTGCCGCAGGCCGGGCACAGGAAGTCCTCGTAGAACGTCACCACGGCCTTGGGGTTGTTGGTGCCGGGCTGGGTGACCAGCTTGCTCGACGTCACCCGCACCGTGTCGCCCGCGCCGGTGGCGGCGGGCTTCTTGTGGTTCGACGTCACGATGTAGAAGACGAGGACGACCGCGAAGATCACGACGAACGCGGTACCGCCGATCTGGACGAGCCGGCCGGACTTACCGCCGGAGGCCGACTTCATGTCGAATCGTGGGGGGCGTTTGGGTTTGTCGGCCACAGGTTCCCTGATCTTTCGGTAGGCGAGTTGTCGGTCTGCCGACAAAGCGATCGGACAAGGCGCCTCTAGATTACCGGCGCGGGCCGCCGGGCGACTCAGACCCGGCTGAGGTGTGCGCGCAGCGCCGAGATCAGCTCGCTGGTCGCGACCATGCTGTCGCCGCCCAGCTGGAACATGTTGACGAAGCCGTGGGTCAGCGAGCCCAGGTAACGCAGGTCGACGGCCGTCCCGGCGGCCCGCAGCGCCTCGGCGTAGGCCTCGCCCTCGTCGCGCAGCGGGTCGAAGCCCGCAACCGCGATCAGCGCCGGCGCCAGCCCGGCCAGCGATTCGGCCAGGGCCGGCGAGACGCGCGGATCCGTGCGGTCCAGCTCCGAACGGCGCAGGTACTGGGACTCGAACCAGTCGATGTCGCGTTTGGTCAGCAGGAAGCCGCGCGAGAAAAAGCTCAGAGACCGGGTCTTCGCGGTGAAGTCGGTCCGCGGATAGATCAGCCACTGCAACACCGGCGCGGGGCCGCCCTCGTCGCGCGCCAGTTGGCTGACGACGGCGGCGAGGTTGCCCCCGGCACTGTCGCCGCCGACCGCGATACGGCCGGGGGCGGCGCCCAGCTCGCCGGCGTGCTCGTATGCCCACGTGAACGCCGCGTACGCGTCCTCGATCGCGGCCGGCGCCGGGTGCTCGGGGGCCAGCCGGTAGTCGATCGACAACACGTGGACGCCCGCGTCACGGCAGGTCAGCCGGCACAGCGCGTCGTGGGTGTCCAGGTCACCGATCGACCAGCCGCCGCCGTGGTAGAAGACCAGCAACGGGGCCGCCGCGCCGTCGGCCGGACGATAGTGCCGCGCGCCGATGTCCCCGGCCGGGCCGGGCAGCGACAACTCGGTGACCTCGACGTGGATCTGCGGACCGGGGAAGCCCACGGTCGAGTCGTGCATCTGCGCCCGGGACGCCGCCGGGTCGTCGCCGACGACCAGCCCGTCGATGCCGACGGCGCGCAGGCCTGACAACATCAGCTGCAAGGTCGGATCGAGGGTGTTGCCGTCGATGATGACCGATCGGCCGCGAACCAGCCCTCGTCGCACCGCGGTCGGGATCCACGGGATGACCTTGACCCCGGCGCTGGTGACGGCGCCCTGGATGCGACTGGCCAAGGGCACCGACGCGCGCTGCGCTGCGGTGTGCACGTCTGGCGCGGCAGACAGAGGCTTGGTCATGGGCAACCCCCTTTTTCAAACAACGTGGCACCGCTTGACGACGAAAGTGAATTCACCCCTGAGCGGCCGCCGATTCCGGTGTGCCGCGCGACCAACTGTACGTGGTGGCGCACCGGGTACCGGAGACCGCGGATGGACACCTGCCCAGGTGTTGATTAGGTTGCATTTGCTCCCTCGGTAATATCGTGATCCCCAAGCCGATGAAGCCTTCACGGATTGCGAGCAACTTCGACGTGTTCGATTTCGAACGCAGCGCCTCGAACTCGGCGCCGAACGCCGTTGATCTTCTCGCGCGATGGCGGAACCCGGCTCGGTGCACAATCTCGGACCATTAATTTCACAGGCAGGTGAATGAATTGACTGGCGAGTCGGGCTCCGCCGCACCCTCAATTGCTCTCAACGACGAAAACACGATGCCGGCCCTGGGCCTGGGCGTCGCGGAATTGTCGGACGACGAGACCGAACGCGCGGTATCGGCGGCGCTGGAAATCGGTTGCCGGCTCATCGACACCGCCGCGGCCTACGGCAACGAGGCCGCCGTCGGGCGCGCCATCGCCGCCTCCGGGATTCCGCGCGCCGAGCTGTTCGTGACCACCAAGCTGGCCACCTCCGATCAGGGTTTCAAGGGGGCGATGGACGCCTGCACCGCCAGCCTGGAACGGCTGGGCCTGGATTACGTCGACCTGTACCTGATTCACTGGCCGGCCCCGTCGCTGGGCAACTACGTGAACTCCTTCGGCGGAATGATCCAGTCCCGCGGGGACGGGCAGGCCCGCTCGATCGGCGTCTCCAACTTCACCGAGGAACACCTGACGACGGTCATCGACCTCACGTTCGTCACCCCCGCGGTCAACCAGATCGAGCTGCACCCGCTGCTCAACCAGGAGGCGTTGCGCAAGACCAACGCCGAGCACAACGTCGTCACCCAGTCCTACACGCCGCTGGCGCTGGGCAAGCTGATCGACAACCCGACCGTGAGCTCGATCGCCGGCGAATACGGCAAGACCGCCTCGCAGGTGCTGCTGCGGTGGAACCTGCAGCTGGGCAACGCGGTCGTCTTCCGCTCGGCCAAGGAAGAGCACATCGCGACCAACATGGACGTGTTCGATTTCGAGTTGGCCGCCGAGCACATGGATGCGATCAACGGGCTCAACGACGGCACCCGGCTGCGCCCGGACCCCGACACCTACGAGGGTTCATAAGCGACGGCTACCCCGCGGGGCAACTCGCGGCGGCCTGACGCAAAACACCGGTCGACGCCGCATCCACCGGCAGCGCATAGCCGCGCAGCACGGCGATGAATTGCATGGCGTACTGGCAGGCGAACGCCCCGTTGGGCGGCATCCATTGGCCCGGTGGCGAATCGCCCTTGTCCTGATTGGCCGGCCCGTCGACGGCCAGCAGGTTGGCCGGATCGTTGGCGAAGCGCAGCCGCTCGGGCGCCGGCCAGCCGTACGCGCCCATGTCCCAGGCGTACGCGAGCGGCACGATGTGGTCGATCTGCACCGATTCGCCGACCTTGGGGCCGCGCGCAAAGGCGATCGTCTTGTTGGTGTACGGGTCGTGCAGCGTGCCGGTGGCCACGGCGTCCGGGCACCGCTTGATCGACACGTACGTCTTGTCGACGAGATCGCGGTTGAGGATGTCGTCGCGGGTGTCGCACCCGTTGTGCCCCAACGGCGCGTCGTTGTCGTCATCCCAGGCGTCGCCGAACGCCGCCCGCAGGTAGTCGTAGCGGTGCAGCCGCACCGGCACGACCGCGATGCCCGCGAACACGTCGACGCCGGGCAGCACCGTCGGAACATCCGCGCGCGCAGCGTATTCCGCGGAGTGCCGGGAGGCCGAGGTCCCGACCGTCTGGTAGGCCACCACCACCGCGAGCGCGGCCGCCGCGGCCAACCACAACAGCACCTTGCGGTTCAACTCTTGTCCAGGTATTCGATGCGGTCGGTGTCGGTGAATCGCGCCGCCAGCACGGCCAATCCGGGATCGGAGGGGTCCTCGGAATAGGTTCGGACGCAGAATTCCCGCGCCGCCTCGATGTACTCCAGGTGGTCGGCCAGGGACAGCAGCCGCAGCGTGATCGCCCGGCCGGACTGGTTGCGGCCCAAGACATCTCCCTCGCGGCGCTCCTTGAGGTCCAGGTCGGCCAGGGCGAAGCCATCCAGCGTCCCGGCCACCGCGCGCAGCCGCCGGCCGGCCGGCGAGTCGGGCGCGGACCAGCTGGCGAACAGGCACAGGCTCGGGTGCCGGCCGCGGCCGATCCGGCCGCGCAGCTGATGCAACTGGCTGATCCCGAACCGGTCGGCGTCCATCACCAGCATCACGGTGGCGTTGGGGACGTCGACGCCGACCTCGATGACGGTGGTGCACACCAGCACATCGATCTCGCCGGCGCGGAAGGCCGCCATCACCGCGTCCTTCTCGTCGCCGGACAGCCGCCCATGCATCAGCCCCAGCCGCAGGTGCGCCAGCTCGCCGGAACGCAGTCGGGCGTAGAGGCCTTCGGCGGTCTCGGGGGCCTTGGCGTTCTGCTCCTGCGCGCCCGGATCGTCGTCCTCGTCGATGCGGGGCGCCACCACGTAGGCCTGCCGGCCGGCGGCGACCTCTTCGCTGATGCGCTGCCAGGCGCGGCCGAGCCAGGTGGGCTTGTCCTTGACGAAGATGACGTTGCTGGTAATCGGCTGGCGTCCACGCGGAAGTTCGCGCAGCGTCGACGTTTCCAGGTCCCCGTAGACGGTGAGCGCGACGGTGCGCGGGATCGGCGTCGCCGTCATCACCAGCAGGTGCGGGGTGACACCGGGACGGGCCTTGGCCCGCAACTGATCTCGCTGCTCGACCCCGAAGCGGTGCTGCTCGTCGACCACCACCATGCCCAGGTTGTCGAACTCCACCGCGTCCTGCAGCAGCGCGTGGGTGCCGACGACGATGCCCACCTCGCCGCGGGCGATCTCGGACCGGATCTGCTTCTTCTGCGCGGCGGTCATGGAACCGCTGAGCAACGCCACCCGGGTGGCCCGATCGGCACCGCCCAGCTGGCCCGCCATCGCCAGCGGGCCGAGCACGTCGCGGATGGATCGAAGGTGTTGCGCGGCAAGCACTTCCGTCGGGGCTAGCAGCGCGCACTGATAACCGGCGTCCACCATCTGCAGCATCGCCAGCACCGACACGATCGTCTTACCCGAGCCCACCTCCCCCTGCAGCAGGCGGTTCAGCGGGCGGTTGGACGCCAGCCCCTCGGACAGCACGCCGAGCACCTCACGCTGCCCCGCGGTCAGCTCGAAAGGCAACCGCCCCAACAGTTCCGCGGCCAAACCGTCCGAACGCGGCGGCGCCGGGGGCCCCGATTCCGAAAGCTCGCCGTGCCGGCGGGCCACCAGGGCCCACTGCAGCCCGACGGCCTCGTCGAAGGTCAGCCGCTCGCGCGCCCGCTGACGGCGGGGCTCGCTTTCGGCGAGGTGGATGTCGCGCAACGCCTGATCCTCGGAGACCAGGCCGAATTTCGCGCGCAGGTCCTCGGGCAGGGGATCGGGCACCGGGTCGAGGACGTCGAGCACTTGGCGGACGGTGGCGAAGATGGTCCAGCTCTGCAGCTTGGCGCTGGCCGCATAGATCGGGAAGAAGTGGCGCTGATACGCGTCCGCGATGTCTTCGCCGGTGGTGGCGTGCGAGGCGTTGGCGATGCTCTTGAGGGACACGGTGCCGCGGTTCTTCCCGTCCGGCGTGTCGAGGAGGAGAAACGCGGGATGGGTGAGCTGCATGACGTTCCTGAAGAACCCGACCTCGCCGGAGAGCATCACCTTGGTGCCGGTGGTGAGGTCCTTTTTGATGTAGTTCGCGTTGAAGAACGTGGCGGTCACCTTGTTGCGCCCGGAGCCGAGCGTGATGCGGTGGCAGACCTTCTTCGGCGTCTTCTTCATCGGGAACGTCTCGGTGTCGGTGATCGTGTCGACGATGGTGATGTGTTCACCGGCGGGCGGCCGTTCGTCGTCGGCGTCCCAGCGGCTGGCGCCCTCGGTGTAGCTGCGGGGGTAGTGGCGCAGCAGGTCGTTGACGGTCCGGATGCCGAACACCTCGTCGAGGAGCTCCACGACCTTCCCGCCGACGGCGTAGTCCAGCCGGTCGGACAGCGACACCATCGCTACTCGACCCCGATCAGCAGCGCGTCACCGTGGTGGCCGGTGCGGTAGGTGACCAGTTCGGTCCCCGGGTGGTGGTCGTGCATGTGCTCTTCCAGGATGTCGCCGACGGCGCCGACGTCCCCATCGGTCTCGATGCCGGCGCCCAGCAGCACGGTCACCAGGTCGCCGCCGGAGGCCAGCAGGAGGTCGAGCAGGCCGATCGCCGCCCCGACGGCGTCGGCGGCCACGATCAGCACCTCGTCGCCCGCGATGCCCAGGCCGTCGCCGGGATGGCAGCGGCCCGCCCAGGTCAACGCGCTCTCGGTGGCGATGCGCACCGATCCGTGCCGCGCGGCGCCGGCCGCGCGGGCCATGGTGTACCCGTCGTCGACGGCCTGCCTGCCGGTCTCGTGCACGGCCAGCGCGGCCAGCCCCTGCACCATCGACCCGGTCGGGATCGGCACCACGTCGATCCCCCAGCCGATGGCCGCCGTGCACCCGGCGACCAGCTCCTCGGCGGCCACATAGCCGTTGGGCAGCACCATCACCTGCGCGGCGCCGGTGTCGACGACGGCGCGCATCAGCTGGTGCGCGCTGATGTTGGTCGTGGGATCGTGCGCCGCGGGGTCGCGTTGCAGCACGCAGGCGCCTTCCCCGGCGAACAGCTCGGCGGCGCCGTCGCCGTCGACGACGGCCAGCACCGCCCGTTCCCGCGTCCAGCCGCCCGCGGGCAACCCGGGGGCCCCGGAGCTCAGGGCCGAGATGACGATGCGGCTGAGTCGTCCGGCCGTCAGTCCCGCCTCGACGGCGGCGCCGGCGTCGTCGGTGTGCACGTGCACGGAATAGGTGCGTTGCGCGGACGACGGCGCCGACGCGATGCCCACCGAATCGCCCAGGTCCTCCAGCCGGTCCCGCAGCGCGTCCGCCGCCGCGGGCTCGCAGCCGTCCAGCCGGTACATCACCTCGAATTGGGGCGCCGGGCGCGGCGCGGGGGCTTCGGTGCGCTGCGCCCGCGGCGCGAGCTCGTAGACCGCCCGGGCGGGCGCCTGCCCCGTGATGGTGGTCCGCAACGCGTCCAGCAGGACCAGCAGGCCCCGCCCGCCGGCGTCCACGGCTCCGGCGTCGGCGAGCACGTCGAGCTGCTCGGGGGTCTTTTCCAGGGCGACCACCGCCGCGTCCCCGGCGGCGATGACCGCCGGCGCGAGCCCGTCCCCGGCGCGCGCGCACTGCTGCACGGCGGTCGCGGCGGCCCGTAGCACCGAGACGATGGTCCCCGGGACTTCCTCGCCGCCCATCGAGGTGATGACCAGCTCCACGCCGCGCTGCAGCGCATCGCCCAGCACGACGGCGTCGATGTGGGGCAGGTCGCCGCCGGCGTCGCTCGCGGCGGTGGCGGTGACGTCGGCGAGGCCGCGCAGGATCTGCGACAGGATCACCCCGGAGTTGCCACGGGCGCCGTTCAGCGCGCCGGCCGACAGCGCGGCCGCGGCCCGGGCGGCGCACCCCGAGCCGCCCTGCGCGTTCAGTTCCGCCAGGGCCGAACGCATGGTGAACAGCATGTTCGCGCCGGTGTCGGAGTCGGCGACGGGAAAGACGTTGAGTCGATTGATCTCGTCGATGTGGGTGATCAGGTCGCTGACGGCGGTGTGCGCCCAGTCTCGCAGGGTCATCGCGTCCAGGAGACGTAGCTGCGACGTATCAGCAGTGCCCAGTTGACCCACCTCCTCCGCACCTGTCTCCCGGTGGGCGCCAGCGTAGCCCGGCGACGCAGCCGCTGCGCTCAGTTGCTCCGCGCCGTTGAGGAAGATCGAGCGGCCGGCCGGCAGCGGCAGAGCTTAATAGCCCTGCCGGATACCGGGATTGGCCTGCCCCACCAGCGCGCGCTGATTGCTGCCGTCGCGGCTGACGCCGTAGCGGCTCATCTGATAGTTCATCGACGCGCATGCGGCCGCCACCGGATCCCACGCCGAGTTCGACGTCCCGGGCTGGTGGAAGGCCGCGAAGGTATCCGGCATTACCTGCCACGGGCCGCGCGTGGCGTGCAGCGGGCCACCGTCGAGCTGAGAAGGCCCGTAGGCGTTGCTGTCTGACAGGTTGATCGCACCCGAATGAAATTGCGATTCGTGGTCGGCGATGGTCATCATGCCCTCGATCCAGTGACCACGGGCCGACGCCTCGGTGACGCCGATCCGGGTCAGTGCCTCCTCGAGATAGCCGCGGATCGCGTCGGGTCCGTCCGGCCACACTCCCCGACCGTCGAAAGCGACCTGCCGCAGCTGGATTCCGCCGCGCACCGCGGCCGCCTCTTGCACCGCGGGACGGGGCGGACGGGGCTGCCACCACCACGTCGCATCGGCTGGAGCGGGGCCCGATGCTCTCGGGCCCGGTCCGCCCTGCCCGATGCCGTCCTGCCCGCCCACAGCGGTCGGGCAGTTGACCGACGTACTCCCTATGGCGACGCTGCCCAGCGCCGCCACCACCAGATAGGCCGCCGCCACCCGGCGCAACCTCAACACCAACCGTCGTACGCCCGCCGGTGAGCCCCGCCCGCTTTCGACGTCGGCTGGACCGGCGGCGTTTTCGGCGCGCGCAACCACCCCGCGCACTCCCCTCAAGCCTGCCGATATTCGCTTCCCAGCCTCATCCGCAGCTCCGCGCGGGCCGGCACCACCGGGAAGAAGACTTCAGCCAATCAGCGCGCCGTCCGCACCTGATATAGGCAGCGACCGCACCGACCATCGGCGGCGACGCCATCCTAGCGGCGCCGCGTCCGAGCAGCCCGGATTCGCGCCGGTACTGTGATCGACTCGGTGTTTACCGCCCAAGGGGTCGCGGCGCACACCTGACCCCGGCATGGCCCGGGCCGCCCGTCGACGTTTTGGTGGTTACCACGACAATCGGTATTCTGATTGGGCCCGGTGAGGCCGGGCTGTCCCGGCCGGATTGCCGGACCCCCGAGATTTTGAGGAGCTTGAACAATGGCCGCTGTGTGCGACATCTGCGGGAAAGGCCCCGGCTTCGGCAAGTCGGTGTCGCACTCCCACCGCCGCACCAGCCGCCGGTGGGACCCCAACGTCCAGACCGTGCACGTCGCCCGTCCGGGCGGTAACAAGCAGCGCCTCAATGTCTGCACGTCCTGCATCAAGGCCGGCAAGGTCGTCAGGGGCTAGTTCCCCCTACATGACGACGTGGCCGGCGTCGACCGGGATCGACACCCCGGTCACGTAGCGCGACCGCGGCCCGGCCAGCCACAGCACCGCCTCGGTGACGTCCCGCGCCTCGACCAACGGCACGCCGGGCAGCAGCATCTGCGAGACGGCCGGGTTCGGGTTCTCCGTCATCCGGTTCACCACGAAGTCGTTGAGAATCATCGGCGTCGCGACACCGCTGGGGTGCACCGAGTTGACCCGAATCTTGTGCGGCGCATACGCATTGGCCGCCGAGCGCATCAGACCCACGACACCGTGCTTGGACGCCGCGTAGGCGAACATCGCGGCGCTGCCGTCACCGCCACGTCCGGTCAGGCCCTGCGACGAACTGACCAGCACGACCGAGCCGCCGACGCCCTTGCGCACGATCGAGGGGACCGTCGCCAGCATGGTGTGCCACACACCCTTGAGGTTGGTGTCGACGATCGTGTTGAACACCGGTTCGGCGTCGGGCTCGGTGACGCCGATCGCCACCACCCCGGCGTTGGCGATGACGACGTCGACCTCGCCGAGCTCGTCGATGCCCGCCTGCACGCCGGCCCGCAGACCCGCAAGGTCGCGCACGTCGGCGATCACCGGAACCGCTTTGCGGCCCGCCGACCCGACCAGCTGGACCGTTTCGGCCAGCTCTGCCTCGGTGCCCAACGCGTAGGGAATGGCCTCGAGGTCGGCGCAGATGTCGACGGCGATGATGTCGGCGCCCTGCTCAGCCAGCGCGACGGCGTGGCTGCGGCCCTGGCCGCGCGCGGCGCCGGTCACGACGGCGACGACGTTGTCGAATTCACCCATGCTCAGATCTCCAGTTTCGTGCCGGTCTCGCGCTCGGCGAAGGCCACCAGCCGCGCGGCCGTGTCGTAGTCGCACGCCAGTTGCGTGCGGCCGATGAGCACCGGCCCACCGCGCAGCCCGAACCTGCCGCTGACCCCGACGTAGCTGCCGGGCGGAATCGGCTCGCTGATGCAGTACAGCGTCGGCGCCGCGCCCTCGTCGATGTCGTTGGCCAACCGGTCGGCCACCGCCTTGACCCCCTTGTGGGCCAGCGACATCAGCGGCGAGTCGCCCAGGTTGGACAGGTTCGAGGCCACCCAACCGGGGTGGGTGAGCTGCGTGACGAGCGGCGATGCGGCCGCGCGCAGCCTGCGGTCCAGCTCGAGCCCCCACAGCATCACGGCGAGCTTGGACTGCGCGTAGGCGCCCAACCTCGTCCACTTGTGGCGGCGCAGGTGCAGGTCGTCGAGGTGCAGCGTCGCCGACCGGTGGGCGTCGGAGCCGACGTTGATGATCTGCGAACGCACCTTGGGCAGCAGCAGGTTCGTCAGCGCGAACGGCCCGAGCAGGTTGGTGCCCAGCGTCATCTCGAATCCGTCGACCGTCTCGGTGCGGCGGTCGGTGAGCGCGCCGGCGTTGTTGATCAGGATGTCCACCGGCTCGTCGATCAGGCCGGCGAAGGCCCGCACCGACGACAGGTCGGCGAGGTCGAGCTTGAGCACCGACGTCGCACCGCCGCCGTTCGCGGAGATTTCGGCAGCGCGTTGCTCGCCGAGTTCGGTGTTGCGCACGGCCAGGATCACGTGCGCGCCGGCGTGGGCGAGCGCGCGCGAGGTGCCCAGCCCCACCCCGTTGGTCGCTCCGGTCACGATCACGCGCTTGCCGGTCAGGTTGCCGAGCCTGCTCGGCGTCCACGGTAAGGTCACGGCGACTAAGAGTAATCGTCGGTTCTATGTAAGTTGGACCGGACGGACTTTCCCGAGGCGGTTCGACATGAGTGACAGCGCCACCGAGATCACCAATCTCATCTACACCTATGCGCAGCTGCTCGACGGCGGCGACCTGGACGGGGTGGCCCGCCTCTTCGAGCACGGCCGCATCTGCGGCGTCGAGGACGGCCCGCCGGAAACGGTGTTCGCCGGCTCGGCGCGGGTCCGCGAGATGTACGAAATGGCCACGCGCATCTACGAAGACGGCACCCCGAAGACCAAACACAACACCACCAACGTCCAGCTGTACATCGACGAGGCTCAGGGCACCGCGACGAGCACGTCCTACTACTGCGTCACCCAGGCCACCCCCGACCTGCCGCTGCAGGTCATCGTGACCGGGCACTACAAGGACACCTTTCACCGGGTGGACGGCGCCTGGTGTTTCGACAGCCGCACCATGTTCGTCGACCAGGTCGGCGACGTCAGCCACCACCTGAAGTTCTGAGCCTCGTGCCATCCCCCAGCGTCTTCGAGCCGGCCGCCGTCCTGGCCGACGCGCAACGCAAGGAAGGGCTCACCGACTGGGGCCCGGGCGAATTCGAAGAGCCGCTGACCGTCCTGCTGCGCGACTATGCGCGCGCCGACCTCAACGCGATCGGCGCCCACATCCTGCGCTCGGGCATCGTGCACAGCCTGCGGATGCGGCTGCGCACCCAGGAGTGGATCCGCCGCCATCCGGAGATTCTCGACGAGCGGGTGGCCGCGCCGATCGTCGTCGTCGGGATGATGCGCAGCGGGACCACGCTGTTGCAGCGCCTGCTGGCGGCCGATCCGCGCTTCGTCTGCGCGTACGGGTGGGAGGTCGTCGAGGTCGCGCCGCGGTTGAACCGTCCGTTCACCGGGGTGGATCCGCGCATCGCCATCAGCCAAGCGCGCGAGGCGAAATCGCGCGAACTGGCGCCGGAGTTGTTCTCCATCCACCCGATGTACGCCACCGAAGCCGAGGAGGAGATCGTCTTTTTGGCGGACGCCTTCTTGTCACACGTCCCCGAGTCGGGCGCCCACCTGCCCCACTACCGAACCTGGCTCGACGACCAGGACTTCTCCCCCGCCTATGGCTACCTGCACCGCATGCTGCAGTTCCTGCAATGGCAAAAAAGCCAACGCGGGCTGGCCGGTCAACGGTGGGTGCTCAAATCGCCGGCGCACCTGGGGTATTTGGGCCTGCTGCGCGCCCAGTTCCCCGACCTGCACGTCGTGCACATGCACCGCCATCCTCGCACCACGATCGCGTCGGGGGCCAGTCTGAACGCCACGCTGCACGCGATGCACGCCGACGTCGTCGACGCCCACCGGGTCGGCGCGCAATGGCTGGCACGGATGGGCTGGACCAACGACCGTGCGATGACGACCCGCGACGGCTGGTCCGACGACGGTGAGCGCGTCACCGACATCGGGTTCGACGATGCGGTGGCCGACCCGATCGGGCAGGTGGCCCGCGTCTAGGACGCGATCGGGCTGCCGCTGACGGCCGAGGCCGAGGACGCGATGCGGCGCTGGCTGCGTGAGCGCCCGCGCGAGGCGGCGCGCCCGCCCTACGGCCTGGAGAACTACGGTCTGCTTCCCGAGCAGGTCGACGAGCGATTCACGTTGTACAACAAGCGATTTGCACGATATATCGGAGGAACAGCGCATGCCTGAAGACCCGGTCGCGACGGCATCCCAGCACGAACAGGAACTGGCGGCGCTCGAGCTGATCGAGCATCCCACCGTCAAGGCCGCGTACCGGACCGTTGCCGAAACCTGGCTGGGCCGCGCCAAGGCGTCCGACGCGATGCGCGAGCGGTTCGACGGCGCGTTCGCCGAGGTGATGTTCTCGGCGGCGATGTGGTCGTCCAACCAGGACAAGCTGCGCCCCAAGGTCAGCTGCATCACCCGGCTGGCCCACCCCGTAAACGGCCGCCGGATCCCCGGATCGCGGTGGGGCATCGACAATCCCGACAGCGTGTACCGGGTGATCCCCATCTCCGGGGACGAGCGCTACGAGATCCACGGCCGGGTCGGCGAACACCGGATGACCGAGAACTACTTCACCCTCTGGGATGCGAACATGGGCACCGTCGACGTGCTCAACGGCCGCACCATGCGGGTCGATTCCGACGGCAGCTTCACCATCACCGTCGACTCCGAACCCGCCAACGGCCGGCCCAATCACGTGCGGAGCACCCCGGCGGCACACGAGTTCTACATTCGAGACGTACTGCTGGACTGGGGCCGCGACGACCCCAATCACCTTGAGGTGCAACGGCTTGGCGCCCCGGCGTCAACACCGGCACGCACCCTTGACGAGCAGGCCGAGGCCACCGCCGCCATGATGGATTACTTCGCGAACTTCACCGGCAAGCTCAGCCACGGCGTGTACAAGATGCCGGCCAACCAGTTCAACCTGGCCTGGTCGGCCGACAAGATCGGCGCCATGCGCAACCAGGTGTACGTGATGGGCCGCTTCGATCTCGGCCCCGACGAGGCGTTCGTCGTCGACCTGAATGACGGTGGCGCCGAATACTTCACCGTCCCGCTCAGCAACGTTTGGGGCACCACGCTCGAGCTCGTCGACCGCACCGGCAGCCTCAACAAGGCGCAGTCGGTCCCCAACCAGGACGGCGCCTACACCTACGTGATCTCCCCCGTCGACCCCGGCGTGGCCAACTGGATCGACTCCGACGGCCTGCGCGAGGCCATCCTGACCCTGCGCATGGCGGAGTTCGGCGAAAACGGTCCCCGCGAAGACCTCGGGGCCCGCGGTCGCGTCGTCAAGCTGGACCGGCTCGACGCCGAGGTGCCACACCTGGCGCGGGTGAGCCCGCAGCAGCGGGCCGCCCAGCTCGCCGAGCGCCGCAAGGGATATCTGCGCCGCCTACCGGAAGGGACGATTTAGCGATGGCTCGCTGGCTGATCACGGGATGCTCCACCGGCTTCGGACGCGAAATCGCCCGCGCCGCACTGGAAGCCGGCCACAGCGTGGTGGTGACGGCGCGGCGCGCCGAGGCGGTGCAGGACCTCGCCGACGAGTTCGGCGACCGGGCGCTGGCCGTCGCGCTCGACGTGACCGACACCGGCCAGGTCGCGGCCGCGGTGGCGGCGGCCGACGAGGCCTTCGGCGGAATCGATGTGCTGGTCAACAACGCCGGACACGGCTACCTGTCCGCGGTGGAAGAGGGTGAGGACGCCGAGGTCCGAAAGCTGTTCGACGTGAACTACTTCGGCGCCGTCGACATGATCAAGGCGGTGCTGCCGGCCATGCGCGCCCGCGGATCGGGCCACATCATCAACATCTCCTCGATGACCGGCCTGGTGGCCAACCCGCCCAACGCCTACTATTCGTCGACCAAGTTCGCGCTGGAGGCGGTCACCGAGGCGCTCGCCACCGAGGTCCGCCCCCTGGGCATCAAGGTGACCGCCGTCGAACCCGGCGCGTTCCGCACCGATTGGGCGACAAGGTCGATGAAGGAATCCGGGGCGCCGATCACCGATTACGCCGACGTGGCGGCGCGCAAGGACCTGATCAAGCAGTTCGCCGATCACCTGCCCGGCGACCCGCGCAAGGTGGCCGAGGCGGTGCTGATGCTCGCCAAGCTCGACGACCCGCCGCTGCGGTTGCTGCTGGGCCGCGACGTGCTCAAGGCCATGCGGGACAAGATCGCCGCGTTGTCGGCGTCGATCGACGAATGGGAAGCCGTCACCAAGGACGTCAACTTCCCGGCGTCGTGACGCCGAGCCGTCAATCCCGCACGACCAGGACCGTCTTGCCGGCGCGGCCGCCCCGCTCCCGGCTTTCGAACGCCTCCCGGCCCTCGTCGAGCGGGAACGTCTGGGCGATCGCGACGTGCAACCGGTCGCTGTCGACGAGCGCGGCGAGCTCGGCGAGCTGATCCCGATTCGGTGTGACGATGAAGAAGGTTGCGCTGACGCCGAATTCGTCGGCCCGGCCGTCCGGCGGCGGTGCCGACAACGTCACCAGCCGGCCGCCGCGGCGCAGCACGCCGTAGGACCTTTCCAGCGTCTGCCCGCCGACGGTGTCGACGACGACGTCGTAGGCGGCGCCGGCCTCGTCAAATGCCTCGGTGCGTGTGTCGATCACCCGCTGCGCGCCGCAGCCGCGAAGAAGATTCGCGGTGTCGCTGCGCACGGTCGCGGTCACCCGCGCACCCAGCAGGGCGGCCAACTGAACGGTCAACAGGCCCACCCCGCCGGCGCCTCCGTGCACCAGCACGCTCTCCTTTGGCTGCACCGCGGCGTGATCGACCAGTGCCTGCAGCGCGGTCAGGCCGGCCAGCGGGAGCGCGGCGGCGACGACGTGGGAGACCGTCGACGGTTTGGCGGCCAGATCGGCCGCGGGCACGGCGACGAAATCGGCGGCCGCGCCGTCGCGGTCGAACGCGATCAGTCCGTAGACCTCGTCGCCGGGCACGAAATCCGTGACGTCGTCGGCCACCGCGGACACCACACCGGAGACCTCGTGGGACGGGATGACGGGGGTTCGGCTGACGCCGTCGCGGGTCCACGTCTCCTCCCATGTCAGCTCGTCGAAGGTGATGGCGGCCGCGTGCACGGCCACCAAGGCTTCCCCGGCGGCCGCCACCGGCACGGGCGCCCGCTCGATCACCAGCTGCTCCGGTCCGCCGCGCCGGTTCGCCCGTAGCGCGGTCATCTCCTTCAGGGCAGCCGCCAATCGATCGCGTCCGCGCCCATTCCGGCCAGCAGTTCGTTGGCACGGCTGAACGGGCGGGAGCCGAAGAACCCCCGCGACGCCGACAGCGGCGAGGGATGCGGTGACTCGATGGCCACGCAATTGCCCTGGGCGAGAATCGGTTTGAGCGTCGAGGCGTCGCGGCCCCACAGGATCGCCACCAGCGGCAGCGAGCGCGCGGTCAGCGCCCGGATGGCGCATTCGGTCACCGCTTCCCAGCCCTTGCCCCGATGCGACGCCGGATTGCTGGGTCGCACGGTGAGCACCCTGTTCAACAGCAGCACACCGCGCTGCGCCCAGGGCGTCAGGTCACCGCACGAGGGCGGGGGGTGGCCCAGGTCGGTCGTGTACTCCTGAAAGATGTTGGCCAGGCTGCGCGGCAGCGGCCGCACCTCGGGGGCCACCGAAAAGCTCAGCCCCACAGCGTGTCCGGGCGTCGGGTAGGGGTCCTGCCCCACGATCAGCACCCGGACCTGGTCGAACGGATAGGTGAAGGCGCGCAACACATTCGGGCCGGCGGGCAGATACCTGCGCCCGGCCGCGATCTCGTCCCGCAGGAACTGCCCCATCTGGGCGACCTGCCCGGCCACGGGTTGCAGCGCGTTCGCCCAGCCCGGCTCGACCAATTCGCTCAGCGGGCGCGCCGTCATCGTCGGCCCTTCGCGATCGGGTAAACGGTCACCGCGTCACCCTAGTACGACTGCCAGCCGGCGTGGCTGCTCCACTCCTGATCGTCGACGAGCACCCGGGCCGGCCCGTCGAGAACCCGCCCGATGATGCGCCATCCGGCCGGCGCGGGTCCGGCGAAACATGCCGCCAGGGCGTGGTCTTCGCCGCCCCCCAGCACCCACGGCCAGGGATCGGCGCCTGCGGCGGCGGCCGCCGCGGCGAGCGCGTCGCGGTCGGCGGCCAGCGCCGCCGTGGACAGGTCGATGCCCACCCCCGACGCGTCGGCCACATGCCGCAGGTCGGCGATCAGGCCGTCGGAGACGTCGATCATCGCCTGCGCCCCCCCGGCGGCGGCGACCGCACCCTGACCGTACGGCGGCTCGGGCACCACATGCCGGCGCCGCAGCTCCTCGAAGCCGCCGATACCGGTGTGCCACAAGGCGAATCCCGCGGCCGAACGGCCCAGGTCGCCGGCGACGGCGACCAGCGAACCCGGCGTTGCGCCCGATCGCCGCACCGGCTCGCGGCCGCCGAGATCGCCGAGCACCGTCACCGAGATCACCCACTGCGGGCAGCTGACCAGGTCGCCGCCGGCGATGCCGGCCCCGACCCGTTGCGCCTCGTCCCACATCCCGTCGACGAGCGCGTCCACCGCGGCCGCCGGCGTCTCACCGGGCGCGCCGAAGGCGACGACGAACGCCGTGGGCCGCGCGCCCATCGCCTCGATGTCCGCGGCGTTCTGGGCGATCGCCTTGCGGCCGATGTCGTGCGGCGTCGACCAGTCCAGCCGGAAATGCCGGTCCTGCACCAGCATGTCGGTCGACACCACGACGCGGCCATCGCCGGCCGCCACCAGCGCCGCGTCGTCACCCGGCCCGAGCACCACAGCGGCGGGCTGGCGGCGACCGGCCACCAGGCGGTCGATCACGGCGAATTCGCCGAGTTGCCGCAGCGTCGATTCGTCCCGCACGCCACCCACGATAATTGGCCATCGGGGTGAGCTGAGGCGATAGTGATGTGGGGACAGGAGGTGGCCGCGGTGGCAACCGAATCGGACGCCGACGGCGGGCCGCCGCGCGCGGTGATCATCGTCGCGGTAGCGCTGGCCGTCACGACCATCGGGGTGATCCTGGCGATCGCGGCCACCCGTGAGGCGCCCCCGCAGCCGGTCGCCGTCGCGGGCGTCCCGGCGCCGCAGGCCGACAGCCCCGCGTGCCGGGCGCTGATGGACGCGCTGCCGCAGCGCCTGGGTGACTACCAGCGGGCGGCGCTCGAGCAGCCGGCGCCGGTAGGCGCGGCGGCATGGCGCTCCGGGCGGGGCGCCGACCCCGTCGTGCTGCGCTGCGGCCTGGACCGCCCGGGCGAGTTCGTCGTCGGCTCCCCGATCCAGGTGGTCGACCGGGTGCAGTGGTTCCAGGTGCGCTCCGACCAGCAATCCGCCGGTGACGCCGGCAGATCCACCTGGTACGCGGTGGATCGCGGTGTCTACGTGGCGCTCACGCTGCCCACCGGGTCGGGCCCGGCGCCGATCCAGCGCCTGTCGGAGGTGATCGCGCAGCGCATCCCGGCCGGGCCCATCAGCCCCGGGCCGGCGCGCTAGCTAGCGCTCGTCGGGCCAGGCTGATCGCCGCTCGCTGCGTCCGATACTCCCGTAACAACGCTTCGGTCGGTGCCGAAGACGGCACAGCAGCGTCAGGCGTTACTGGTCCAGATCAGAACGTCGTTTACTCCATCGTTGTAGACGACACCGTTGGGCGGTGCGCCTGTCACGTCGAAGTAGAGCTTGCCGTTCGATTGGTCGCCCTGGACGAGGGTATCCGGGCTCAGACCATCCGGGACCGGCACCGTGTTGACTAGCCGGTACGTCGTGCCGTCGGCCGCACGAGCGTTGAAGTCGGCAACCACAGGTGTGGAATCGCCTTTAAGTGACTTCGCAGTGACGCTCGCCTGGTACAGCTTGCCCTGCGGCGCGTAACCCGGAATCACCGTGTTGGTGGGCTTGAGGTTGCTTACCGTGTAGGCAATGAGCGTTTGATCATTGCCGAGTTGCTCTGTGGCACCGAACGGTTGGATGTTCGGCCCTGCTGCCGATGCTGTTGCTGCAGGGAAGACGGTCGCGGCCGCAACTACGGCGCCACCAACAGCTGTCTTCACAATTGTCGAGGAGAACCTCATGTCTGCTAGCTCCTTTCTGCTCTCAGATGTCCAGGCGACGACTGTTTCCTTCACAGAGCACCGCCAAAATCTGGGTCTACCCGTGCATTACGGGCCCAAACTGCTTTTAAGCTGCGAGGCGGTGTTGGTTGTTCGCCCGTGCCGAGGGCCCAATTGATGAGAGTCCACCGAGACGGTCGATTCCAGCTCACCATTGACAGCGGCGGTCGCTAACGAGCTCTTCAGCATTCGCTCCCGAGTGCCATCTGTGGCGTACGGCCACGCCGTTTCGACACCGTCTGCGCGCTGGGACCGCGGCAGATCACGCCACGTCTTGTCGGAGGGCGAACCCATTGAAAGCGATTGCTCTACGCATCATTCAACAGAACAGTGAAAATCTGCCGTCACCCCGACAGCATCGCCTCAAATCCGCCACCCATATTGGAGGCACACCATAGCCTCATGGTGGCGACAGGGCCGCACTTGCGGCCGCTAGCTAGCGCAGGCCCACCCCGCGGGCCAGCGCCGTCTCGACCATCGTCGCCAGCAGGGTCGGGTAGTCCACGCCGCTGGCCGCCCACATCCGCGGGTACATCGAGATCGTGGTGAACCCCGGCATCGTGTTGATCTCGTTGAGCACCGGCCCGTCCTCGGTGAGGAAGAAATCCACCCGCGCCAGCCCCTGACAGTCGATGGCCTTGAAGGCGCGGATCGCCAATTGGCGTACCGTGTCGGCGATTTCGTCGTCGACCTTTGCGGGCACGTCCAATTCGGCCGCGTCGTCAAGGTATTTGGTGGCGAAGTCGTAGAACGAATCCTCGCGGCCCCGCACACCGGCCACCCGGATCTCGCCCAGCGCGCTGGCTTCGACTGTGCCGTCCGGCATTTCGAGCACACCGCACTCCAGCTCACGGCCGACGATCGCGGCCTCGACGATGACTTTGGGATCGTGGCGGCGCGCCGCGGCGACGGCGGCGTCCAGCTGGTCCCAGCTCGCTACCCGGCTCACACCGATCGAGGAACCTCCCCGGGCGGGTTTGACGAACACCGGCAGCCCCAGCCGTTGGCACTCCTCGGGCCGCAGCCGCGCGCGCGAGGGGCGCAGCACCGCGTAGTCGCCGACCGGCAATCCCTCGGCGGCGAACAGCTTCTTGGTGAACTCCTTGTCCATGCCGGCGGCGCTGGCCAGCACACCGGCCCCCACATACGGCACGCCGGCGAGTTCGAGCAGACCCTGGATGGTGCCGTCCTCGCCGTAGGGGCCGTGCAGCACGGGGAACACCACGTCAACCGACGCCAACACCTCACCGGCGCCGGGCGGCAGGGAGACCAATTGGCCGCCGCGCCGCGGATCGGCCGGCAGCGCCAGTTCGGTCCCCGACTCGGCGGTGACTTCGGGCAGCCGCCGGTCGGTGATCGCCAACGCGGCCGGGTCGCCGTCGGTGAGCACCCAGGAACCTTCCGGGGTGATGCCGATCGCGACCACCTCGAAACGCTCGGGGTCGAGGTTGCGCAGAATGCTGCCCGCCGAGACGCACGAGATGGCGTGCTCGTTGCTGCGCCCCCCGAAGACGACGGCCACGCGCGCCCGCTCGCCGCCCCCCGAGCCGGGGTGCGGCGTCGACCGATCGCTGGCATTCACAATCTCAAGAGGCTACCGGGTAGGTGGGGTCTCACTCGGGCTTGGTGCGGCGGCCCAGCAGCAGCGCCATCGCCTCGTCGACCGACAGCCCCTTGTGGCAGACCCGGTGCACGGCGTCGGTGAGCGGCATTTCGACGTCGTAACTGGCCGCCAGCGCCAGCACCGACTCGCAGGACGTCACACCCTCGACGACGTGCCCGTCGCCGCCGCCGGGCGTGCCGGAAAGAATCGACTCGACGGTTGCTCCGCGGCCGAGCCGTTCACCGAACGACCGGTTGCGCGAATGCGGGGAGCTGCACGTGGCCACCAGGTCGCCCACGCCGGCGAGCCCGGCCAGCGTCGCGCCCTTGGCGCCCAGCGCGATCCCCAGCCGCATGATCTCGGCCAGGCCCCGGGTGATGATCGCCGCCGCGGTGTTTTCGCCGAGCCCCACGCCGGCGGCCATCCCGCAGGCGAGCGCGATCACGTTCTTGCACGCCCCGCCGATCTCGGTGCCCACCACATCACTGTTGGTGTAAGGGCGAAAGTATCCGCTGTTCAGCATGCGCTGCAGGGCGACGGCCCGGCCCGAGTCGCCGCAGGCGACCACGGTCGCGGCCGGCTGGCATCCGGCGATCTCGCTGGCCAGGTTCGGCCCCGAGATCACCGCGACGTGAGCGGGGTCGACGCCGGTCACCGCGACGATCACCTGGCTCATCCGCATCAGGGTGCCCAGCTCGATGCCCTTGGCCAGGCTGACCAGGGTCGCGCCGTCGCGCAGCAGCGGCGTCCAGCGCTCGAGGTTGCTCCGCATCGTCTGCGCCGGCACGCCGAGCAGCACCGTGGACGCATTTTGGAGCGCCTCGGCGGCGTCGGCGGTGGCGCGGATGCCCGGCGGCAGCGACGTGCCGGGCAGATAGTCCGGGTTCGATCGGGTGGCGTTGATCCGCTCGGCGAGCTCGGGCCTGCGGGCCCACAACGTGACCTGTGTTTCCGGCCCGCCCGCCTCGACGAGCACCTTCGCCAGCGCCGTGCCCCACGCCCCGGCGCCCATGACCGTGACGGCGCCGGTCGAACCGGCATGCGTGCTGGTCATGTGTCACCCCCTGTCGTGGTCGGCGTTGCTCATGCGGCACGTGTAGCCGCTACACCCTAGATCAGCGCCGGACCGGGCGTCACGCGCGCCAGCGTGTCCCGCGCGCCGGGGCCATGACGCCGGCGCGCGGGGCCGCGCTGGCAGGATGACATCTCATGAGCGGCATACGAGCCGACGGCGCGGGCGATGTCGCGTTGATCATCGCCGTCAAGAGGCTGGCCGCGGCCAAGACCAGACTGGCGCCGGTTTTCTCGGCGCGCACCCGCGAGAGCGTGGTGCTGGCGATGTTGATGGACACCCTGACCGCCGCGGGACGCGTGGAATCGCTGGGCTCGATCACCGTCATCACCCCCGACGACGCGGCGGCCGCGGCGGCCGCCGAGCTGGGTGCCGACGTGCTGGTCGACCCGACGCCCGAGGGCCACCCCGATCCCCTGAACAACGCGATCGCCACCGCGGCGCGCGCGGTGGCAACTTCGTTCTCCAATGTCGTTGCGCTGCAAGGCGATTTGCCGGCGCTGCAGACCCAGGAGCTGGCCGAGGCCGTCGCCGCAGCGCGCCAGCACCGGCGCAGCTTCGTCGCCGACCGGCTGGCCACCGGAACGGCGGCGCTCTTCGCGTTCGGGGGTCCGCTCGATCCCCGGTTCGGTTCCGATTCCTCGGCGCGGCACCGCAGTTCGGGTGCGATCGAGCTGACCGGCGCGTGGCCCGGCCTGCGCTGTGACGTCGACACTCCGACCGACCTCGCTGCCGCCCGCCGCCTGGGGGTGGGCGCCGCGACCGCCCGCGCCATCGCCGCGCACTGATTTGCCTCACGAGCGGTCGATGTCCGGAAAGCGAACGTCGGCCTAACGGCGAATGGATTCCGTGCGCGCTGGCCCCGATGAGTGACGCCCTCGCGATCACCACTGGTGTCGATGAGTGGTGACCCGCTTCGCCCGGCCACGGCCGCGCTCGCGATCACCACTGGCAGCACCCGCGCGTGATGAGCGATGATCGCAGGGTGACTGAAATCGAAGCTGAGGCGCGACCCGACGAGAATTTGTGGCATTCAGGCGACTCGGCCGTGGCGGCGCCCCCGGCTGCGACGCCCACCGCGATGACCGATCTGCCCGACGAGCGTTACCTCAACCGGGAACTGAGCTGGCTGGACTTCAACGCCCGCGTGCTGGCGCTGGCCGACGACAATTCGTTGCCGCTGCTGGAACGGGCGAAATTCCTGGCGATCTTCGCCTCCAACCTCGACGAGTTCTACATGGTGCGGGTCGCCGGCCTCAAGCGCCGCGACGAGATGGGCCTGTCGGTGCGCTCCGCCGACGGTCTGACGCCGCGCAAGCAGCTCGCCCTCATCGGGGAGCAGACCCAGCGGATCGCCACCCGGCACGCGCGGGTGTTCCTCGATTCGGTGCGGCCGGCGCTGGCGGAGGAAGGCATCCACATCGTCACGTGGGCCGACCTCGATCAGGCCGAACGCGACGAACTCTCGGCCTATTTCACCGAACAAGTCTTTCCCGTCCTGACGCCGCTGGCCGTCGACCCCGCGCACCCGTTCCCCTTCGTCAGCGGGCTGAGCCTGAATCTGGCGGTCATGGTCCGCCAGCCCGAGGATGGCGGCCAGCACTTCGCGCGAGTCAAGGTGCCCAACAACGTCGATCGCTTCGTCGAACTCGCCGCCCCCGCCTCAGGCCGGGACAGCGCCGCGGGCGAAGCCCGCTCCATCGTGCGCTATCTGCCGCTGGAGGAACTGATCGCGGCCTTCCTTCCTCTTCTCTTCCCCGGCATGGAAATCGTGGAGCACCACGCCTTCCGCATCACACGCAACGCCGACATGGAGGTCGAAGAAGACCGCGACGAAGACCTGCTGCAGGCCCTCGAACGCGAACTGGCGCGCCGGCGGTTCGGCCCGCCGGTGCGACTCGAGATCGCCGACGACATGACCGAGGGCATGCTGGAATTGCTGCTGCGCGAACTCGATGTGCATCCCGGCGACGTCATCGAAGTCCCCGGCCTTTTGGATCTTTCGTCGCTGTGGCAGATCTACGACCTGGACCGCCCGGCGCTCAAGGACCCCGCGTTCGTCCCCGACACGCATCCGGCCTTCGCCGATCGCGAATCCCCCAAGAGCATCTTCGCGACGCTGCGCGAGGGCGACGTGCTGGTGCATCACCCGTATGACTCGTTCTCCACCAGCGTGCAGCGATTCATCCAGCAGGCCGCCGCCGACCCCAATGTGCTGGCGATCAAACAGACGTTGTACCGCACCTCCGGTGATTCGCCGATCGTTCGCGCGCTGATCGAAGCGGCCGAGGCCGGAAAGCAGGCGGTGGCACTGGTCGAGATCAAAGCGCGCTTCGACGAACAGGCCAACATTCGCTGGGCGCGCGCACTCGAACAGGCGGGCGTGCACGTGGTTTACGGACTCGTCGGGCTCAAGACGCACTGCAAGACCTGCTTGGTGGTGCGTCGCGAAGGCTCGGCGATCCGGCGGTATTGCCACATCGGAACGGGCAACTACAACAGCAAGACCGCCCGTCTCTATGAGGATGTCGGCCTGCTGACCGCGGCCCCCGACATCGGCGCCGACCTCACCGACTTGTTCAATTCGCTTACCGGCTATTCGCGTAAGGTCTCCTACCGCAATCTGCTGGTGGCGCCGCACGGAATTCGCACCGGGATCATCGAGCGCGTCGAGCGTGAGATCGCGGCGCACCGCGAACGCGGGGACGGGCGAATCCGTCTCAAGATGAATGCGCTGGTGGACGAACAGGTCATCGATGCGCTGTACCGGGCGTCGCAGGCCGGCGTGCGGGTCGAGGTGGTGGTGCGTGGCATCTGCGCGCTGCGCCCGGGTGCACAGGGCTACTCCGAAAACATCGTTGTGCGCTCCATTCTCGGGCGTTTCCTCGAGCACTCGCGGATCATCCATTTCCGCAACATCAACGAATTCTGGATCGGCAGCGCCGATATGATGCACCGCAACCTCGATCGCCGGGTGGAGGTGCTGGCTCATGTCAAGGACCCCAAGCTCACCGCGCAGCTGGATGAATTGTTCGAGTCCGCACTGGATCCGTCCACGCGCTGCTGGGAACTCGGGTCCGACGGGCAGTGGACCGCGTCGCCGCAAGAGGGCCATACGGTGCGCGACCACCAAGTATCGTTGATGGAGCGGCATCGCAGTCCCTAGACCTGTGCGGTGATTTCGGAGTTGTTCCCGGGCCGCAGCGTGATTGAACGTGCGACTCTGACCGAATTGACCTGCAGGAGTTGAGGTGCCGCCTTCGAGCTCGTCTAGCGACCGGCGCTCTGGAAGCCGAATCGTCCAAGCCGCCGGCGCGGTCCTGTGGCGGCCGGGCGATGCCGACACCGCCGACCACGATGTCGAGATCGCCGTCATCCACCGCCCCCGCTATGACGATTGGTCACTGCCCAAAGGCAAAGTGGACCCCGGCGAGACCGCGCCCGTGGCGGCGGTGCGGGAGGTGTACGAGGAGACCGGCCAACACGCCGTCCTGGGCAGGCGGCTCAACGCGGTGAGCTATCCGATCGACGCGGGCGTCAAAAAAGTCTCCTACTGGTCGGCGCGCGCCGTGGGCGGCGAGTTCGTTCCCAGCGACGAGGTCGACCGGTTGCTCTGGTTGCCGGCGGCCGAAGCCATGCGGAAACTCGACTACGCCCAGGACCGAAAAGTGTTGCGCCACTTCAACAAAAAGCCGGCGGACACCCACACCGTGCTGGTGGTCCGGCACGCGACCGCGGGACGCAAGTCACGCTTCTCCGGCGATGACACCAAGCGGCCGCTGGACAAACGGGGGCGCGCGCAGGCCAAGGCGCTGGTTCCCCAGCTGCTCGCCTTCGGTGCGTCGCGGGTGTATGCGGCCGACCGGGTCCGCTGTCATCAGACCGTGGAACCACTCGCCGAGGAGCTCGGCTCGACCGTGCACAACGAGCCCGCCCTCACCGAAGAGGCCTACGCCAAGAACGCCAAACGCGGCCGCCACCGGATGCTGGACATCGCCGGCGAGCACGGCACACCGGTTGTCTGCACGCAGGGCAAGGTGATTCCGGACCTGATCGCGTGGTGGTGTGCCCGCGATGGGGTGCGGCCGGACAAATCGCGCAATCACAAGGGCAGCACCTGGGTGCTGTCGTTGTCGGGCGGCCGGCTGGTCGCCGCCGATCACCTCGGCGGTGCGCTGGCCGCCAACGTGCGCGCCTAGCGACAGAGCGACGGCCAACCGCAGCTCGATGGCGGCGGCCCGCGGCGCCCGGCTGCGCCGCGCTTGCGGCCGCCGCTAGCACACGAATACCCTCCGGGGCACCGCTGCCGCCGAAGGGTATTCGTGTCTAGAACGTGCTCTGCCTACCGGCGGCCGCGACGCGCGGTCGTCTTCTTGGCGGGAGCCTTGCGGGCGGTCGACTTGCTCGCGGCCTTCTTGGCCGGAGCCTTGGTCGCGGCCTTGCGGGCCGGCGCCTTCTTGGCCGCAGTCTTCTTGGCCGGAGCCTTGGTCGCGGCCTTGCGGGCCGGAGCCTTCTTCACTGCGGCCTTTTTGGCCGGAGCCTTCTTCACTGCGGCCTTCTTGGCGGGAGCCTTCTTGGCCGCGGCCTTCTTGGCGGGAGCCTTCTTGGCCGCAGCCTTCTTGGCGGGAGCCTTCTTGGCCGCGGTCTTCTTGGCCGCGCCCGTGCCACCTACCACACCGCGCTTGACGGCCGGGCCGTCCGACGGGAGACGCTGTGCGCCAGACACAACCGCTTTGAATTGGGCACCGGGACGGAACGCGGGGACGGAAGTCGGCTTCACCTTCACCGTCTCACCGGTACGCGGGTTGCGAGCCACGCGCGCTGCGCGGCGCCGCTGTTCGAACACACCGAACCCGGTAATGGTGACGCTGTCGCCCTTGTGTACCGCACGCACAATGGTGTCGACAACGTTCTCGACCGCTGCGGTCGCCTGCCGACGGTCCGTGTTCAATTTCTGTGTGAGCACATCAATGAGCTCTGCCTTATTCATCAATCCCTCCGACACTAGTGGTCCTCGATTTTGAACCGACTAGTGGACACGGTAAACCCTCACCCAGCAAATTTCCAAGAGCCACGCGCAATTTCACGGCAAGGCGTACGGCGTTTTCGCAATCCGGTTGCCGCCCTTGACCGGTGGGAGATCGTAAAATCGGCCCGGTTTAGTTAGCCGATCGAGCAGAAATTCGGCTCCGTCCGACCGTTCAGAAGGTGGACAGAGTGCGAGGTTTCCAGTCCGGATAGGCCGCCTCGAAAGACTTGATTTCATCGAGTTTCCGCAGCGTAAGGGCTATATCGTCGAGACCTTCGAGTAGCCGCCACGCGGTGTGGTCGTCAATCTTGAACGGCAGCACCGTCGTTCCCGCGGTGATATTTCGATCTTGAAGATTGGCAGTGATTTCCAAGCCGGGGCTCTGCTCGATCAGCTTCCAGAGCAGCTCCACCCCGTCTTGAGAAACTTCGGCCGCCAGCAGCCCCGCCTTGCCGGCGTTGCCCCGGAAAATGTCACCGAATCGAGACGAGATGACCACTCGGAACCCGTAGTCCATCAGCGCCCACACCGCGTGCTCGCGCGACGAGCCCGTCCCGAAATCGGGTCCTGCGACCAGGACCGACCCCCGATCAAAGGGGCTGAGGTTGAGCACGAATGACGGATCCGACCTCCAGCTCGCGAACAAGCCGTCCTCGAAACCGGTTCTGGTTACACGCTTCAAATACACCGCCGGAATGATCTGATCGGTGTCGACGTTGGAGCGCCGCAGCGGCACACCGATACCGGTGTGGGTGTGAAAAGCTTCCATGCTCATCCCTTCAGACGTCGGATACGTCAGCTCAAATCGGCCGGAGCGGACAATGTGCCCCGAACTGCTGTCGCCGCGGCAACGGCCGGAGACACCAAATGCGTGCGGCCGCCTTTACCCTGGCGCCCTTCGAAGTTGCGGTTGGACGTCGCCGCGCACCGCTCGCCCGGCGCCAACTGGTCCGGATTCATCCCCAGGCACATCGAGCAGCCCGCCTGCCGCCATTCGGCACCGGCGGCGGTGAAAACCTCGCCCAGCCCTTCGTCTTCGGCCTGCGCGCGCACCCGCATCGACCCCGGCACGACGAGCATCCGCACCCCCGGGGCGATTTTGCGCCCGCGCAAAATGTCGGCCACGGCCCGCAGATCTTCGATACGACCGTTGGTACAAGAGCCCACGAACACCGCGTCGACGGCGATGTCACGCATCGGGGTACCCGGTCGAAGGTCCATGTATGCCAACGCTTTCTCAGCGGCCTGGCGATCGCCGTCGTCGGCCATCAGTTCGGGGTCGGGCACGGCGGCGGCCAGCGGCACGCCCTGGCCGGGGTTTGTGCCCCACGTCACGAACGGGCTCAGCGACTCCGCATCGAGGTAGACCTCGGTGTCGAATTCGGCGCCCGGGTCGGTGTGCAGCTGCTGCCAATAACGCATGGCCGCATCCCATTGCGCGCCTTTCGGGGCGTGCGGGCGGTCACGCAGGAATTCGTAGGTGGTGGCGTCGGGAGCCACCATTCCCGCCCGGGCGCCGGCTTCGATGCTCATGTTGCAGACGGTCATCCGGCCTTCCATCGACAGGGATTCGATGGCGCTGCCGCGGTATTCGATGACATGCCCCTGCCCGCCGCCGGTGCCGATCTTGGCGATCAGGGCGAGGATGATGTCCTTGGCCGTCACGCCGGGGGGCAATTTCCCGTCGACATTGACCGCCATCGTCTTGAACGGCCGCAGCGGCAACGTCTGGGTCGCCAGCACGTGCTCGACCTCCGAGGTGCCAATTCCCATGGCCAGCGCGCCGAATGCGCCGTGGGTCGAGGTGTGACTGTCCCCACAGGCGATCGTCATGCCCGGCTGGGTGAGGCCCAGTTGTGGCCCCACGACATGCACGATGCCCTGCTCGAGGTTGCCCATCGGATATAGCCGCACACCGAATTCGGCACAATTTCGCCGTAATGTCTCGACCTGCGTGCGGGACACCGGGTCGGCGATCGGCTTGTCGATGTCGATGGTCGGCACGTTGTGATCCTCGGTGGCCAGCGTCAAATCGGGGCGGCGCACCGGCCGGCCGGCCAGGCGCAGGCCGTCGAAAGCCTGCGGGCTGGTGACCTCGTGCACCAGGTGCAGATCGATGTAGATCAGGTCGGGGGCCCCCTGCCCCGAGGCGCCCCCCGAGACCACAACATGGTCGTCCCAGACCTTTTCGGCCAGCGTGCGCGGCTTGGCGGCCGCCCCTGCGTCGCTCCCCATATCGAACTCGCCTCAATTCACGTCATCCGCGGCTCGCCGATCAGTCGGGCTGTGATCTCAGAATGCGAGACGCTAGTATCTTCTTGTGAGACAGCATAGCGGTATCGGCGTCCTGGACAAAGCCGTGGGTGTCCTGCACACCGTCGCCCAATCCCCCTGCGGATTGGCCGAACTGTGTGAGCGGACCGGGCTGCCCCGGGCCACGGCCTATCGGTTGGCGGCGGCCCTGGAAGTCCATCGCCTGTTGGCGCGCGACGACGAAGGGCGCTGGCGGCTGGGCCCGGCCGTCACCGAACTCGCCGCGCACGTCAACGATCCGCTGCTGGCCGCCAGCAGCGCGGTGCTGCCCCTGTTGCGCGAGACCACCGGCGAAAGCGTGCAGCTGTACCGGCGTGAGGGCACCGACCGGGTCTGTGTGGCCGCCCTGGAACCCGCTGCGGGCCTTCGCGATACGGTTCCGGTCGGGGCGCGACTGCCCATGACGGCGGGGTCGGGCGCCAAAGTGCTGCTGGCGCATAGCGACGCGGCCACCCAGAAGGCGGTGCTGACGACGGCCAAATTCACCGAACGAACGCTGGCCGAGGTGCGCCGGCGTGGCTGGGCCCAGAGCGTGGCCGAGCGCGAGCCCGGGGTGGCCAGCGTGTCCGCCCCGGTGCGCGACGGCCGCGGCACCGTCGTCGCCGCCATCTCGGTGTCGGGCCCCATCGATCGGATCGGCCGGCGTCCGGGCGCGCGTTGGGCCGCCGATCTGCTGTCCGCCGCCGATGCGATGGCCCGCCGGCTCTAGTTGTCAGGTCCTTCCGCGAGCGCCGCGGCGGGCCTGACAGACTGACCGGCATGGGAACCAATCAGCGCGCGAGCATCGTCATGTCGGAAGACGAGATCGCCGATTTCGTCGTCAAGAGCCGCACCGGAACGCTGGCCACCGTCGGCCCCGACGGCCAGCCTCACCTGACCGCCATGTGGTACGCCGTGGTCGACGGCGAGATCTGGCTGGAGACCAAGGCGAAGTCGCAGAAGGCCGTCAACCTCAAGCGGGACCCGCGGGTGAGCTTTTTGATCGAGGACGGCCACACCTACGACACGCTTCGCGGGGTGTCCTTCGAGGGCGTCGCGGAGATCGTGGACGACCCCGACGTCTCACACCGGGTGGGGGTCAGCGTCTGGGAGCGCTACACCGGCCCTTACACCGACGACATGAAGCCGTTCGTCGAGCAGATGATGAACAAGCGGGTCTGTGTTCGCATCGTGGCCCGCCGGGCTCGCTCGTGGGATCACCGCAAACTGGGCCTGGCGCCGATGCCGGTGGGTGGATCGACCGCGCCGGCCGTCCTGGGGAACGACCAGTAACTGCGGTTTTAGTTTGTAGCCCCGATGGGATTCGAACCCACGCTACCGCCGTGAGAGGGCGGCGTCCTAGGCCGCTAGACGACGGGGCCAGAAACGATCCGAGCAGTCAGCATAGCTCACCGCGCTAAGCCCACCTAATCGCTTGACACGGTGCGGATTTTGCTGGGGTACCAGGACTCGAACCTAGAATGGCTGAACCAGAATCAGCTGTGTTGCCAATTACACCATACCCCATTGGCTGCCTAAAACTGCTGGTCAGCGCCGATTGCGGGCCTTTACAAGCTCTTTGGGGACCGCCGCTGCCAGTCGTTGTCGGCTTTGGTAAACCGCAGTGCAGACTACCAAAGTCTCGCGGGGCAGTCCGCACGCGTGGTCTGGGTCTCTCCTAACCGATCGTCGCGCGCGCCGCGCGCAGCCGCCGCACGCTGCGGTCGCGGCCCAGCAGCTCGAGCGACTCGAACAGCGGCGGGCTGACCGTCGTCCCGGTGGCGCCCACCCGGATCGGGCCAAACGCCTTGCGCGGTTTGAGGCCCAGCTCGTCGATGAGCGCCGCCTTGAGCGCGGCCTCGATCTGGGGCGTCGTCCAGTCCGCGACGCCGTCCAGCGCGCCCAGCGCCGCATCGAGCACGGCGGCCGAGTCCGGCCCCAGCTCCTTGGCGGCGGCCTTGGGATCGATCGCGTACTCGTCGTCGTTGAGGAACTTCAACAGGTCCCAGGCGTCACCGAGCACCACGATCCGGGTCTGCACCAGGTCGGCGGCCGCGGCGAAGCCGGCGTCGTCGAGCTCGAGGCGATGACCGTGGACGCCGAAGTAATCACGCAGCCTGGCGGTGAAGTCTTCGACAGTGAGCATCCGGATGTGCTCGGCGTTGAGCGCGTCGGCCTTTTTCTGGTCGAAGCGGGCCGGATTGGAGTTGACGTCGACGACGTCGAACGCGGCCACCATCTCATCGAGACTGAACACGTCGTGGTCGTCGGCGATGGCCCAGCCCAGCAACGCCAGGTAATTGAGCAGCCCTTCGGGGATGAAGCCGCGGTCGCGGTGCGCGAACAGGTTCGACTGCGGGTCGCGCTTGGACAGCTTTTTGGTGCCCTCCCCCAATACCGTTGGCAGGTGCGCGAACTGCGGGGTGCGCTCGGCGACGCCGATGCGGATCAGCGCCTGATACAGCGCGAGCTGGCGCGGTGTCGACGGCAGCAGGTCCTCGCCGCGCAGCACGTGGGTGATCTTCATCAGCGCGTCGTCACACGGATTGACCAAGGTGTACAACGGATCTCCGTTGGCGCGGGTCAGCGCGAAGTCGGGCACCGACCCGGCCGCGAAGGTGGTGGTTCCGCGCACCAGGTCGTCCCAGGCGAGGTCGCCGTCGGGCATCCGCAGCCGCACCACCGGCTGACGGCCCTCGGCGAGGAATGCCGCGCGCTGCGAGTCGGTCAGCTGCCGGTCGAAATTGTCGTAGCCCAGCTTGGGATTACGGCCCGCGGCGAGGTGACGCGCCTCGACCTCCTCCGGCGTCGAAAAGGCGTAGTAGGCCTCTCCCGCCTCGACCAGCTTGGCCACCACGTCGCGGTAGATTTCGCCGCGCAGCGATTGGCGGTATGGGCCGTAGGGGCCGCCCACTTCGGGCCCCTCGTCCCAGTCCAGGCCGAGCCAGCGCAGCGCGTCCAGCAGCGCCAGATAGCTTTCCTCACTGTCGCGTTGGGCGTCGGTGTCCTCGATGCGAAAGACGAAGGTGCCCCCGGTGTGTCGGGCGTAGGCCCAGTTGAACAGCGCCGTGCGGACCATGCCGACGTGCGGGGTGCCGGTGGGCGACGGGCAGAATCGGACGCGTACGTTCGCGGGTGCAGTCACGATTTTCCTTTGCGGAGCACGGGATTGGTCAGGGTGCCGATGCCCTCGATGGTGATGGAGACGGTGTCGCCGTCCTCGATGGGGCCGACGCCCGCCGGGGTTCCGGTGAGGATGATGTCGCCGGGCAGCAAGGTCATCACCGCCGAGATCCACTCGACGATGGAGCCGATGTCGTGGATCAGCAGCGACGTGCGGCTGTGTTGCTTGACCTCGCCGTTGACCTCGGTGCGCAATTCGAGATCGCCCGGGTCCAGCGGCTTGAGGTCGGTGACGATCCACGGCCCGACCGGGCAGAAGGTGTCGTGGCCTTTGGCCCTCGTCCATTGGCCGTCGGCTTTTTGTTGATCGCGCGCCGACACGTCGTTGCCGATGGTGTAGCCGAGGATGTTGTCCGAGGCCTGGGCGGCCGAGACGTCCTTGCAGGGCCGGCCGATGACCACGGCCAGCTCGCCCTCAAAGTGCACCGGTGATGCGTTGGCCGGCAGGCGAATCGGTACGTTGGGCCCGATGATGGCGGTGTTCGGCTTGAGGAATATCACCGGCTCGGCCGGCGCGGGGCCGGTCATGTCCTTCATCTCGGCGATGTGATCGGTGTAGTTCTTGCCGACACAGACCACCTTGCTGGCGAGTATCGGGGCGAGCAGCCGGACGTCGGCGAGCGGCCATGACCGGCCGGTGAAGTTCGGCGTGCCGAATGGATGCTCGGCGATCTCGCGGGCGATCATCTCGGCGGGGTCGTCGAGTTCGCCTTCGATGCTGACGAAGGCGACACCGTCGGGGCTGGCGATTCGACCAAGGCGCATTCGGTTGAGCCTAGTGAGGGTCGCGAGCGCGGCGAAGCCGGGCGTGGCGGGCCGTCACCATCCGGCCCAGTGAGGGTCGCGAGCGCGGCGTAGCCGGGCGTGGCGGGCCGTCACCATCCGACCTAGTCTGGCGACGATTCGGGCCGGGACGGCCCGAGGAGGAGCCGGACGATCCCGCCTAGCCAGGGTCGCGAGCGCGGCGAAGCCGGGCGTGGCGGGCCAGGCGATGACCAGCAACGGCACACGTCCTGCGGCCAAATTTCCCGGTGGTATGCAAGCATGGGGAATGCAGACCGACTCGACCGATACGCCCGAAATCGGCGCGGGCGCGCGCTGGTCGATCATGGTCGTTTCGCTGCTGGCGACGGCGAGTTCGTTCCTCTTCATCAACGGCGTCGCATTTTTAATCCCGTCGCTGCGAGTGCGCGGAGTCCGGCTGGACGAAGCCGCCCTCCTTGCCTCGATGCCGAGCTGGGGCATGGTGGTGACGCTGGTGTTGTGGGGCTATGTGCTCGACCGGGTGGGCGAACGGGTGGTGATGGCCACGGGCTCGGCGCTGACCGCGGCGGCGGCCTACGCCGCGGCGTCCGCGCATTCGTTGGTGCTGATGTCGGTGTATCTGTTTCTCGGCGGCATGGCCGCCGCCAGTTGCAACACGGCGGGCGGGCGGCTGGTGTCCGCCTGGTTCCCGCCGCAGCAACGCGGCCTGGCCATGGGCATCCGCCAGACCGCGCAACCCCTGGGAATCGCCTTGGGCGCGATGGTAATTCCCGAGCTCGCCGAACACGGACCGCAGCACGGCCTCAGGTTCGCCGCCCTGGCATGCGCGGTCGGGGCGATAGCGAGCGTGATCGGAATCGTCGACCCGCCCCGGAAACCGCGCGCGAGCGCGAGCCATCAGGAACTCGCCAGTCCCTATCGAAAGTCGTTGACGCTGTGGCGGATTCACGCTGTGGCGGGCCTGATGATGATGCCGCAAACGGTGACGGTGACGTTCATGCTGGTGTGGCTGATCAGGAACCTGCACTGGTCGGTTACGGCCGCGGGCGGGTTGGTCACCCTCTCGCAGCTCTTGGGCGCGCTCGGCCGGGTTGCCGTGGGCCGCCTGTCCGATCGGGTCGGGTCGCGGATGCGTCCCGTGCGCTACATCGCGGCGGTCGCGGTGTTGGCGCTCCTCTTGCTGGCGTGGGCCGACTACATGAATTCGCGGTGGCAGGCGGGGCTCATGGTGGTCATCGCGGTGATCTCCGTGCTCGACAACGGGCTGGAGGCCACTGCCATCACCGAATTCGCCGGCCCGTATTGGAGCGGCCGCGCCCTGGGCATTCAAAACACCACCCAGCGCATGATGGCGGCGGCCGGACCCCCGCTGTTCGGTGCCTTGATCTCGGCCGCGAAATATCCACCGGCGTGGCTCTTGTGCGCCTTGTTCCCGTTGGCGGCGGTGCCGCTGGTGCCGACGCGGTTGCTGCCGCCCGGTTTGGAGACCAGGGCCCGGCGGCAAACCGTCCGTCGCGTTCGTTGGTGGCGGGCCATCCGTTCCCACGCAATGCCGAATAGACCGGAGCGACGTTTGCCGCAACGATCCGGTGAGAACTATTAATAGGTGCAGACGACACCGACGCGCCGATGGGTGATGCTGGGGACCGGACTGATCGCGACGTTGAGCGCGACGGTCTTCATCAACGGCATCGCCTTTCTGATCCCCGCCCTCAACGACGTACGCGGCATCAATCTGGCCGAGGCGGCGCTGCTCTCGGCGATGCCCAGCTTCGGCATGGTGGTCACGCTGATCGCCTGGGGCTACATACTCGACATCGTCGGCGAGCGGATCGTGCTCACGGCGGGCTTGGCGCTCACCGCGGCGGCGGCGCTCATCGCTGCGGCGGTGCCGGAATCCATGCTGACGGAAGGGATCGCCCTGTTCGGTGGCGGCATGGCCGCGGCGAGCGCCAACACCGCCAGCGGCCGCCTGGTTACGGGGTGGTTCCCGCCGCAGCAGCGGGGCCTGGCGATGGGGATTCGACAGACCGCGCAACCGTTGGGAATCGCGTTGGCCGCCTTGGTACTTCCCGAGCTCGGCGAACGCAACATCTCGGTCGCGCTGTTGTTCCCCGCGGCGGTGTGCGCGGTGTCCGCGGTGCTGTGCGCCGTGTGGGTGCGCGATCCCGCACGCCCCGAACGGTCGACGGCCGACAAGGCCGAATTGGCCAGCCCGTACCGCGGCACGACGGTGCTGTGGCGCATTCACTTCGCGTCGGCGCTGCTCATGGTGCCCCAAACCGTGGTCTTGACGTTCATGCTCGTCTGGTTGATGAAAAACCAGCATTGGTCGATCGCGACGGCCGGCGTCTTGGTGAGCTTCTCGCAGCTGTTGAGCGCGCTGGGTCGCATCGCCGTCGGCAGATGGTCCGACCGCCTGGGATCGCGAATGCGCCCGATCCGCATCATCGCGATGGCGGCCGCCGTGGTGATGGTCTTGCTGGCGATCGCCGATCATGCACACTCGGCGATGGCGGTGACGCTGATGGTCGCCGCGTCGGTGATCACCGTGCTCGACAACGGTTTGGCGTTCACCGCCATTCCGGAAGTGGCCGGCCGATTTTGGAGCGGGCGCGCCATGGGCGCGCAGAACACCACCCAGCGACTCACCGCGGCGGTCGGGCCGCCGGTTTTCGGCGAGATGATCGACGCGACCGGATATCCGCTGGCCTTCGCGGTGTGCGCGCTGTTTCCGTTGCTGGCCCTGCCGGTGGTGCCGTCGGAGGCGCGCTCGCGCGCGGCCGCCCGCGGCTAGAGCCCGGCGGCGATCCGTTCGCCGACTTCGCGGGTGGCGAAGCGTTCGCTCCCGCGCGTTGCCAGGTGGCGCTCGACGGCGCGGTCCACCCGGGCGGCGGCGTCGTCCTCGCCGAGATGGGCGAGCAGCAACGCCACCGACATGATCGCCGCCGTCGGATCGGCGATGCCCTGACCGGCGATATCCGGTGCGCTGCCGTGAACGGGCTCGAACATCGAGGGGTTGGTCCGCGTGGCGTCGATGTTTCCGCTGGCGGCCAAGCCAATTCCGCCACACACCGCCGCCGACAAGTCGGTGATGATGTCGCCGAACAGGTTGTCGGTGACGATCACGTCGAAGCGACCGGGATCGGTCACCATGAAGATGGTGGCCGCGTCGATGTGCTGATACGCCACCTCGACGTCGGGATAGTCCCGGCCGACCTCGGCCACGATGCGCGACCACAACCTTCCGGCGAAGGTCAGCACGTTGGTTTTGTGCACCAGGGTCAAGTGCTTTCGGCGTCGCTGAGCCCGCTCGAACGCGTCGGCCACCACGCGTCGCACGCCGAAAGCCGTGTTCTGGCTGACCTCGGTGGCGACCTCGTTGGGCGTTCCGACGCGGATGGCGCCGCCGGTGCCGGTGTAGGGACCTTCCGTCCCCTCGCGCACCACCACGAAGTCGATGTCGGGATTGCCGGCCAGCGGGCTGTTCACACCCGGGTACAGCCGCCCGGGCCGCAAGTTGATGTGATGGTCCAGCTCGAAACGCAAGCGCAGCAACAAACCTCGCTCCAGCACGCCGCTGGGCACCGACGGGTCACCGATGGCGCCGAGCAGGATGGCGTCATGCGCGCGCAGCTCGTCGACCGCCGAGTCCGGCAGTAGCTCACCCGTGGCGTGGTAACGCCGCGCCCCCAGGTCGTAGCTGGTCTTCTCCACGCCGGGCAGCACCGCGTCCAGGACCTTGACGGCCTCGGCCACAACTTCGGGCCCGATACCGTCGCCCTCGATCACCGCGAGCTTCATCGGCGCCGCTCCTCCTCATTGGCGCCGCCCATGCGGCGCGTGGTCGGGTCGCCAGCGCGCTTCATGAAAGATCAACCACCTCAAGCTTGTTCGCGCCGACGGCCGCACCGATCTCCGACCGCACGTCGCCCGGCACGTCCCGATCCAGGCGCAACAGGATCGTCGCTCCCGGACCCTCGGCGTCCTCGGACAGTTGCGCGGCCTGGATGTTCACCCCGGCCGAGCCCAGCAGGGTGCCGATCTTGCCCAGCGCGCCGGGCTGGTCGACGTAGTTGATCACCAGGTTGATGCCGCGGGCGCGCAGGTCGAAGTTGCGGCCGTTGATCTGCACGATCTTCTCCACCAGCTGCGGCCCGGACAGGGTGCCGGCGACGTTGACCGCGCTGCCGTCGTGCGCGACCGCGCGCACGTCGACCACGCTGCGGTGGTTCGGGCTCTCCGACGCCGTGCCGATTTCGGCGGTGATGCCGCGTTCCTCGGCCAGCGCCGGAGCGTTGACGAACGTCACCGGACCCTCGACGACGGCCGAGAACAACCCCCGCAGAGCCGAAAGTTTCAGCACCTCAACGTCTTCGGATGCGAGCTCGCCGCGCACCTGCACCGACAACGACACCGGCGGACCGTCGGAAAGGGTGGCCGCCAGCACGCCGAGTTTGCGCACCAGGTCCAACCACGGCGCCACCTCTTCGTTGACCACCCCGCCGCCGACGTTGACGGCGTCGGGAACGAATTCCCCGGCCAGCGCGAGCTTCACGCTCGCCGCGACGTCGGTGCCGGCCCGATCCTGGGCCTCCTCGGTCGAGGCCCCCAGATGGGGTGTGACCACCACCTGCGGCAGCTCGAACAGCGGGCTGTCGGTGCACGGCTCCTTGGAGAACACGTCGAGCCCGGCCGCGCGCACGTGGCCACTGCGGACCGCGTCGGCCAGCGCCGCCTCGTCGACCAGGCCGCCGCGGGCGGCGTTGACGATGACGACGCCCGGCTTGGTTTTCGCCAGCGCGTCCTTGCCGATCAGTCCGGCCGTTTCGGGCGTCTTGGGCAGGTGCACCGAGATGAAGTCGGCGCGGGCCAGCAGTTCGTCGAGCGTCAACAGCTCGATGCCCAGCTGCGCGGCGCGGGCCGGCGACACGTAGGGGTCATACGCGACCAGGTGGGTACCGAAGGCGCTGAGCCGCTGGGCGACCAGCTGCCCGATGCGACCCAACCCGACGACGCCCACCGTCTTGCCGAAAATCTCGGTGCCCGAGAACGACGACCGCTTCCAGGTGTGCTCGCGCAGCGAGGCGTCGGCCGCCGGGATCTGGCGGGCCGCGGAGAGCAGCAGCGCCAGCGCGTGCTCGGCGGCGCTGTGAATGTTCGACGTCGGCGCGTTGACCACCAGGACACCGCGCTCGGTGGCCGCGTCCACGTCGACGTTGTCCAGGCCGACCCCGGCGCGCGCGACGATCTTCAGCTTGGGGGCCGCCGCGAGCACCTCGGCGTCGACGGTGGTGGCCGAGCGCACCAGCAGCGCGTCGGCCTCCGGCACGGCCGCCAGCAGCTTCTCGCGATCGGGCCCGTCTACCCAGCGCACCTCGACCTGGTCGCCCAGGGCCGCGACGGTTGATTCAGCGAGCTTGTCGGCAATGAGTACAACAGGCAAATTCACCCGGCCAGCCTATCGGCTGTAATTGACGGGTGGACGTCACCATCGTCGGCAGCGGACCCAACGGGTTGACCGCCGCCGTAATCTGCGCCCGGGCCGGCCTGAAAGTGCAGGTCGTCGAAGCTCAACCGACCTTTGGCGGGGGTGCGCGCACCGCTGCCGACCCCGATTCCGCGGGCGTCTTGCACGACATCTGCTCGGCGGTGCACCCGTTGGCGCTGGCATCGCCGTTCTTCAAGGAGTTCGACCTGCCCGCGCGCGGCGTGCAATTGGCGGTCCCCGAGATTTCGTACGCCAACCCGTTGCCGGGCCGCCCGGCCGCCATCGCGTACCGCGACCTGGACCGCACCTGCGCCGAATTGGAGGGCGGCGCCTCATTCCGGCGCCTGCTGGGCCCGCTGGTCGAGCGCTCCGACGACGTGGTGGCCCTGCTGCTGGGCGACAAGCGGTCGGTGCCGAACTCCGTGCCGTCGGCGTGGCGGCTCGGGGTGCGGATGCTGGCCCAGGGCACCCCGGCGTGGGGTTCGCTGACCGGCGAGGACGCCCGCGCCCTGTTCACCGGTGTTGCCGCCCATATCATTTCGCGGATGCCGTCGTTGACGGCGGCCGGTGCCGGGATGATGCTGGCCACCCTCGCGCATTCGGTGGGCTGGCCGATTCCGGTGGGCGGCAGCCAGGCGATCACCGACGCGCTGATCGCCGACCTGCGCGCCCACGGCGGCGAGCTTACGGCGGGCACGGAGGTCACTTCGCCGCCTGGCGGGGTCGTCGCCTTCGACACGGCGCCGACCGCGCTGCTGCGGATCTACGGCGACTCCCTCCCGAGGCGCTACGCCAAAGCATTGCGGCGCTACACGTTTGGCCCGGGGGTGGCCAAGGTCGACTTCGTCCTGGCCGACGAGATCCCCTGGGCGGACCCGCGACTACGAAAGGCCCCCACCCTGCATCTCGGCGGCACCCGGGCGCAGATGGCCCGCGCCGAGGCCGAGATCGCCGCCGGCCGGCACGCGCAGTGGCCGATGGTGCTGGCCGCCTCTCCGCACGTCGCCGACCCGGGCCGCATCGACTCGAACGGACGCCGCCCGTTCTGGAGCTATGCCCACGTGCCGTCGGGGTCCACCGTCGATCCGACGGAGGCCGTGACCGCGGTGGTCGAGCGCTTCGCGCCCGGCTTCCGCGACGTCGTGGTGGCCGCACGCGCGGTGCCCGCCGCGCGGCTGTGCGACCACAACGCCAACTATGTGGGCGGCGACATCGGGATGGGCGGCAATTCGGCCTGGCGAGCGATCGCGGGCCCGACTCCGCGGCTAAACCCTTGGCGCACACCCATTCCCAAGGTGTACCTGTGTTCGGCGGCCACGCCACCGGGCGGCGGTGTCCACGGCATGGCCGGCTACTACGCCGCGCGCACGCTGTTGCGCCGCGAATTCGGGATCGGCATGCCTAAGCTGGCCCCGTGACCAAACTCGCGATCATCTATTACTCGGCCACCGGACACGGCACCACGATGGCGCAGCGCGTCGCCGCGGCGGCCGAGTCGGCGGGGGCCGAAGTCCGCCTGCGCCACGTCGCCGAAACCCAGGATCCCGCCTCGTTCGCCCACAACCCGGCCTGGACGGCGAATTACGAGGCCACCAAGGACCTTCCGGTGGCAACCGGCGACGACATCGTCTGGGCCGACGCGGTGATCTTCGGTTCACCGACGCGGTTCGGCTCTCCCGCAGCGCAATTGCGCGCGTTCCTCGACTCGCTGGGCGGGCTGTGGGCCCAGGGCAAGCTCGCCGACAAGGTGTATGCGGGCTTCACGTCGTCCAACACCGTGCACGGCGGTCAGGAAACCACCCTGCTCTCCCTGTACATCACGCTGATGCATTTCGGCGGCATCATCGTGCCGCCGGGCTACACGGATCCGTGCAAGTTCGTCGACGGCAACCCGTACGGGGTCAGCCTGGTCACCACCCACGACAACATCACCGAATTCGACGAGCCCACCGACAAGGCCCTCGAGCACCTGGCCCGCCGGGTGGTCGAGACGGCGGACCGGTTGGCCGCCTCCTAACCGAGCGCCCGGCCAGCCGGGCGGGCAAGGCCGAGCGCCCGGCTGGCCGGGCGCTCGGGCGAAGACAGCTAAGCCGTCTCGGTGATCGGCCGGTCGACCCAGCTCATCAGGTCGCGCAGCTTCTTGCCGGTGACCTCGATGGGGTGCTCGGCGTTCTCCTTGCGCAGCTGCTCGAGCTGCTTGTTGCCGCCCTCGACGTTGGCGACCAGCTTCTTGACGAAGTCGCCGTTCTGAATGTCGCGCAGGATCTCCCGCATCCGGTCCTTGGTGCCTGCGTCGATGACGCGGGGCCCCGACAGGTACCCGCCGAACTCCGCGGTGTCGGACACCGAGTAGTTCATCCGGGCGATGCCGCCCTCATACATCAGGTCGACGATCAGCTTGAGCTCGTGCAGCACCTCGAAGTACGCCATCTCCGGCGGGTAGCCGGCCTCGACCATCACGTCGAAACCGGTCTTCACCAATTCCTCTGTGCCACCGCACAAGACGGCCTGCTCACCGAAGAGGTCGGTCTCGGTCTCGTCCTTGAAGGTGGTCTTGATGACGCCGGCGCGGGTACCGCCGATGGCCTTGGCGTAGGACAAGGCGAGCGCCTCACCCTTGCCGGACGGGTCCTGGTCGACCGCGATCAGGCAGGGCACACCCTTGCCGTCGACGAACTGCCGGCGCACCAAATGACCGGGCCCCTTGGGCGCGACCATGGCGATGGTGACGTCGGCGGGCGGCTTGATCAGGTCGAAGTGGATGTTGAGGCCGTGACCGAAAAACAACGCGTCACCGGGCTTCAGGTTCGGCTCGATGTCGTTTTTGAAGATGTCGGCCTGCGCGGTGTCGGGCGCCAGCAGCATGATCACGTCGGCCCACTTGGCGACCTCGGCGGGGGTGTCGACGTCCAGGCCCTGCTCAGAAACCTTGGGCCGCGACTTCGAACCCTCCTTCAGGCCCACCTTCACCTGCACGCCGGAGTCGCGCAGGCTCAGCGAGTGCGCGTGCCCTTGGCTGCCGTATCCGATGACCCCGACCTTGCGGCCCTGGATGATGGTCAGGTCCGCATCGTCGTCGTAGAACATTTCTAGTGCCACTGTTGAATATCTCCTTGTGTGTTACTTGGCCGTGCCGATTCCGCGTGGACCGCGAGACAACGACACCACTCCCGATTGCACGATTTCACGGATGCCGAACGGTTCCAGGATCCGCAGCAGCGCCTCGATCTTGCCGCGGTCGCCCGTCGCCTCGATCGTCAGCGCCTCCGTGGAAACGTCAATCACCTTGGCGCGGAACAGGTTCACCGCTTCGATCACCTGACTGCGGGTGCCGGCGTCGGCGCGCACCTTGATCATCGCCAATTCCCGCGACACCGAGTTGTCGTCGTCGAGCTCGACAATCTTGATGACGTTGATCAGCTTGTTGAGCTGCTTGGTGATCTGTTCGAGCGGGGTCTCCTCGGCGGAGACCACGATCGTCATCCGGGACATGTCCTTCTGCTCGGTCGCGCCGACCGCCAGGGACTCGATGTTGAAGCCGCGCCGCGAGAACAGCGCGGCCACGCGGGCGAGGACACCGGGTTTGTCTTCGACCAGCACCGACAGAGTGTGGGTTTGCGGACTCATCAGGCGTGCCCTTCACTCTCGTCGTCGAACAGCGGGCGGATCCCGCGGGCCGCCTGGATCTCGTCATTGCTGGTGCCGGCGGCGACCATCGGCCACACCTGCGCGTCCGCGCCGACGATGAAGTCGATCACGACCGGTCGGTCGTTGATCGCCCGCGCCTGCTCGATCACGTCGGCGACGTCTTCCTCACGCTCGCAACGCAACCCGACGCAGCCCAGCGCCTCCGCCAGCTTCACGAAGTCCGGGATGCGGTGCGAATGCGTGGCCAGATCCGTTTGCGAGTAACGCTCTTCGTAGAACAGCGTCTGCCACTGGCGGACCATGCCCAGGTTGCCGTTGTTGATCAGCGCCACCTTGATCGGCACGCCTTCGATCGCGCAGGTGGCCAGCTCCTGGTTGGTCATCTGGAAACAGCCGTCGCCGTCGATCGCCCAGACCTCGGCGTCCGGGCGGGCCATCTTGGCGCCCATGGCGGCCGGAATGGCGAACCCCATGGTGCCCAGGCCGCCGGAGTTGAGCCAGGTGCGCGGCTTCTCATAGGAGATGAATTGGGCCGCCCACATCTGGTGCTGGCCGACGCCGGCGACGTAAATGGCGTCCGGGCCGGCGATCTGGCCGAGCTTCTCGATGACGTATTCCGGGCCCAGGCTGCCGTCGCTCTGCGGTCCGTAACTCAGCGGATACGTGGACCGAACCCCGTCGAGGTAGGCCCACCACTCGGTCATGTCGATCTTGCCGGGCACCCCGTCGTGGCGGAGCTGCTCGACCAGCTCGGCGATGACGGCCTTGACGTCACCGACGATCGGCACGTCGGCGTGGCGGTTCTTGCCGATCTCGGCCGGGTCGATGTCGGCGTGGATGACCTTGGCTTCGGGCGCGAAGGTGTCCAGCTTCCCGGTCACCCGGTCGTCGAAGCGGGTGCCCAGCGCGATCAGGAGGTCGCTGCGCTGCAGGGCCGCCACCGCGGCGACGGTGCCGTGCATGCCGGGCATGCCCATGTGCTGACGATGGCTGTCCGGGAACGCGCCGCGCGCCATCAGCGTGGTCACCACCGGGATGCCGGTCAGCTCGGCCAGCTCGGCCAGCTGCTCGGTCGCGTCCCCGCGGATGACACCCCCGCCCACGTACAGCACCGGTTTGCGGGCCGCGGCGATCAGCTTGGCGGCCTCGCGGATCTGCCGGTTGTGCGGCTTGACGGTCGGCTTGTATCCGGGCAGATCGATGCGCGGCGGCCAGCTGAACGTGCACTGGCCCTGCAGCACGTCCTTGGGGATGTCGACGAGCACCGCGCCGGGGCGGCCCGAGGAGGCGATGTGGAAGGCCTCGGCGAGCACCTGCGGGATCTCGTTACCGGAGCGGACCAGGAAGTTGTGCTTGGTGATCGGCATCGTGATGCCCGAGATGTCGGCTTCCTGGAAGGCGTCGGTGCCGATCAGCGTGCGCCCCACCTGGCCGGTGACCGCGACGACGGGGATCGAGTCCATCTGGGCGTCGGCCAGCGCGGTGACCAGGTTGGTGGCCCCGGGGCCGGAAGTCGCCATGCAGACACCGACCTTGCCGGTGGCGTGCGCGTAGCCGCTGGCGGCGTGACCCGCGCCCTGTTCGTGGCGGACCAGCACGTGGCGCAGCTTCTTTGAGTCGAACAGCGGGTCATAGACCGGCAGCACCGCGCCGCCGGGGATGCCGAAGATGACGTCGACGTCGAGTTCCTCCAGCGACCGGATCACCGACTGCGCGCCGGTAAGTTGCTCGGGCCCAATGCGTTTCGGCTTGCCGTTGGCAGACTTCGCGGCCGGCTTCACCGCGTCGGTGGCGATGTCGGCGGCGCCCGGTGTGTCGGGGGCGGGCCGCCTGGTGGGAGCGCTCACTGTCGTTCAGTCCTTATTCACTCTGGGAATCTCGCGGGGGCAACAAAAAACCCCCGACAGCTCATCTGCTGCACGAGGGTTGCGCGTTGGTGCTGGATTGCTTCAAATGCTCAAAGGCAAGTCAGGCACCAACGCGCCTAATTACTACGAGCATCCCGGGCTTTCCGGCGGTATCCATAGCGCTCGACGGTAGTCTTCGCACAGCTCAGCAGTCAAATCCGTCACCGTCACCAGCCGGGTTGGGCGCGCGCCGCCGCCTGGCCGCTCGCGGGATCCGCCGGGCGCCCCGGGTGAAATGATGGTCGGGTGGCTACCGGTTCGTCTTCCCGAACACCTCTCGTGATCAAGCTGTCCCCCATCGCGCACCTCGCGGTCGGATTCCTGGCCCTGGGCTTGCTGATCCCGGTGATGCTGTGGCCGCCGTCCGCGCCGCTGTTGATCATTCCGGTGGTGCTGTCGGCGATGATCGTCCGGTTACGCACCGTCGCCGACGACCGCGGTGTCACCGTCCGCACGCTGCTGGGCAGCCAGACGGTGCGCTGGGACGACATCGACGGGCTGCGTTTCCATCGCGGTTCCTGGGCACGGGCGCGCCTCAAGAGCGGCGCCGAGCTGCGATTGCCGGCGGTCAGCTTCTCGACGCTGCCGGAGCTCACCGCGGCCAGCGCGGGGCGGGTTCCCAACCCCTATCAGTGACGGCGGCCCAGCTCAGCCGATCGGGTTCACGCCGTTGAGCGCCACCCACACGCCGATGCCGGCGGCGATGCCGGCCAGCAGGGCGACGAACGACCCGATGAACGGCCGGTGGGCCCAGCCGCGGCGCGCGTCGAGGCCGTAGCGGCCGGGTCCGCACAGGATGACCGCGGCGGCCACGGCGATGAGGGTGATCTGGTATTCGTGCCCCTCGGGCAGGAAGTACGAGAAGGTGTGCGTGTGCGGCCGCGCCGAGACGGTGGCCAGCAGGCCGTTGATCAAAAACGCAAGAGCGCCGGCCGCGGCCAGCGGCGTGAACAGGCCCAGCACCAGCAGCACACCGGCCACGAGCTCGCCGCCGGCGCTCACGTAGGCGAGGATGTCGGCGTGCTGGTAGCCGACGTCGGACAGCGAGTTCCTGAACCCGGTCACTCCCGAACCGCCCCACCAGCCGAACAACTTCTGCAGCCCGTGGGCGCCGAGCACCACGCCAAGCCCGACCCGCAACACCAGCAAACCCAGATGCTGGGTTCCGCGCCGCCCGACGTCGTGCAACCGGTCGTCGTGCTCGTCGTCGTCGATGTCGGTGGACTCCGGCGCCGCGTGCCGGGCCGCCGAATGCGGCTGGACGTACGGCAGCGGCTCCTGGTGTTCGAGCAGGTTGTAACCCGAGGCCCCGGAGCCGGCCATCGCCGCGGCGGCGCCGTAGGGGATGACGGTGGTGGTTCCCGTGGACGGGTTGAAGTCACCGGGGTAGCCGACTGGGGTCAGATCGTCTTCGGGGTCGACCAGGCGCGCCGAGGCGGGGCGTCCCGGGGTCGACTCCGGGGATTCGCCCGGCCGCTGCCAATCTGCGTCATTCGGTTGACTGGTCACGGGTGTCAGGGTAAGGGCAGTTGGCCCCGAATTGGGGATTTGAGCGGCGCTTTCGCCAGGCAATCGACGGTTTGCCCGCCAAAAACGCCCGGATCGGTCCGAAATCGGCCTGCGAGCCCGTCTGGAGGGGCCGGAAGGCACGATTCGGGGCCCGTCGGCACCCGGTGGAAAGCGGGATCCGATCGCGGGTCCGGCGGCGGGCGAGCGGGACGCGTGTGGCGGCGGCGGCGGCGGTGTCCGTAGCCTGACGGTCATGCGACTAGGGCGATCGGGGCGGTCGGTGCGGCGCGGGTTCGCCGCGCTGTGTGCCCTCGTGCTGGTGACGAGCGGGTGCGCGCGCTTCAACGACGCGCAATCACAACCGTTCACGACCGCCCCGGAATTGAAGCCGCAGCCGAGCTCGACGCCGCCCCCGCCGCCGCCGCTGCCGCCCACCCCGTTCCCGAAGGCCTGCCCGGCGCCGGGGGTCATGCAGGGCTGCCTGGAGAGCACCAGCGGGCTGATTATGGGGCCCGACAGCAAAACCGCGCTGGTCGCCGAGCGCACCACCGGAGCGGTCAAGGAGATCTCGGTCAGCGCCGAGCCGAAGGTGAAGATGGTCATCCCGGTCGACCCGTCCGGGGATGGCGGGTTGATGGACATCGTGTTGTCGCCCACCTACACCCAAGACCGCCTGATGTACGCCTACGTCAGCACCCCGACCGACAACCGGGTCATTCGCATCGCCGACGGCGACATCCCCAAGGACATCCTGACCGGGATCCCCAAGGGCGCCACCGGCAACACCGGGGCGTTGATCTTCACCAGCCCCACCACGCTGGTCGTGCTGACCGGCGACGCCGGTAACCCGGCGATGGCCGCGGACCCCAATTCGCTGGCCGGCAAGGTGCTGCGCATCGAGCAGCCGACCACCGTCGGTCAGGCCCCGCCCACCACGGCGCTGTCCGGCGTGGGTTCGGGCGGCGGCTTGTGCACCGACCCGGTCGACGGCTCGCTGTATGTCGCCGACCGCACCCCGACCGCGGATCGGTTGCAGCGCATCACCAAAACGTCGGACGTCTCCACGGTGTGGACCTGGCCGGACAAACCCGGCGTGGCCGGTTGCGCGGCGATGGACGGCACCGTGCTGGTGAACCTGATCAACACCAAGCTGACGGTGGCGGTCCGGCTGGCTCCGACGACGGGCGCGGTCACCGGTGAACCCGACGTCGTGCGCAAGGACACGCACGCGCACGCGTGGGCGCTGCGCATGTCACCGGATGGAAACGTCTGGGGCGCAACCGTAAACAAGACGGCGGGCGACGCCGAGAAACTGGACGACGTGGTGTTCCCGCTCTTCCCGCAGGGCGGCGGCTTCCCGCGCAACAACGACGACAAGACGTAGCGCGCGCCGGGTTTGCGCGAAAGTGCAACTGGCGATGCATCTGCCGAGACGCGCCGTCGACAACTGCACTCTCGCGACTTTGGGGTGGGGCTAGCCCTGGCCGCAGGCCGCCAGGACCAGTTCGCGCACCCGGGCGGCGTCGGCCTGCCCGCGGGTGGCCTTCATCACCGCTCCGACGATCGCGCCCGCCGCGGCCACCTTGCCGCCCCGGATCTTTTCCGCCACATCGGGATTGGCGGCCAGCGCCTCGTCGACGGCCGCCTGGGTGACCGAGTCGTCGCGCACCAGCGCCAGGCCGCGCGCGGACATGACCTCTTCGGGTTCGCCCTCCCCGGCCAGCACGCCCTCGACGACCTGGCGCGCCAGTTTGGTGGACAGCTTGCCCTCGTCGACCAGCGCCACCACCGCGGCGACCTGGGCCGGCGTGATGGCCAGTTCGTCGAGCGCGACGTTGGCTTCGTTGGCCTTCTGCATCAAGAAGTTCCCCCACCAGGCCCGCGCCTGTTCGCTGGACGCGCCGTGTTCGATGGTGGCGGTGACCAGTTCGATCGCGCCGGCGTTGACCAGGTCGCGCATCACCTCGTCGGAGATCCCCCACTCTTCCTGAATTCGCTTGCGGCTCAACCACGGTAGCTCGGGGATGGTCTGGCGCAGCCGCTCGACGAGCTCGCGGCTGGGCGCCACGGGCTCCAGGTCGGGCTCGGGGAAGTAGCGGTAGTCCTCGGCGGTCTCCTTGACGCGGCCCGGGCTGGTGTAGCCCGCCTCGTGAAAGTGCCGGGTTTCCTGGGTGATCTGGCCGCCGGAGGCCAGGACGCTGGCCTGGCGCTGCATTTCGTAACGCACGGCCACCTCGACGCTTTTCAGCGAGTTGACGTTCTTGGTTTCGGTGCGGGTGCCGAATTCGGCCTGGCCGGTCGGCTTCAGCGACACGTTGGCGTCGCAGCGCATGGAGCCCTGATCCATCCGGACGTCGGATACGTCCAAGGCGCGCAACAGGTCCCGCAACGCGGTCACGTAGGCCCGGGCGATCTGCGGTGCCCGGTCCCCGGCCCCGACGATGGGCTTGGTGACGATCTCGATCAGTGGTACCCCGGCGCGGTTGTAGTCGATCAGCGACGTCGTCGCGCCGTGAATGCGGCCGGTCTCGCTGCCGATGTGGGTGAGCTTGCCGGTGTCTTCCTCCATGTGCGCGCGCTCGATCTCCACCCGCCAGGTGCTGCCGTCTTCCAGCGGGGCCTCGAGGTAGCCGTTGATGGCGATGGGCTCGTCGTACTGCGAAATCTGGTAGTTCTTCGGCATGTCCGGGTAGAAGTAGTTCTTCCTGGCGAAGCGGCACCAGGGCACGATCTCGCAGTTGAGCGCCAGCCCGATTCGGATGGCCGACTCCACCGCGGTCTGGTTGAGCACCGGCAGCGAGCCGGGCAGCCCGAGGCACACCGGGCACACCTGGGTGTTGGGCTCGGCGCCGAATGCGGTCGTGCAGCCGCAGAACATCTTGGTGACGGTGGACAGCTCGACGTGCACCTCGAGGCCGAGCACCGGATCGAAACGCGCGATGACGTCGTCGTACTCCATCAGGTCGGCGCTGGCGGCAACACTCATGCGCTCGATCCTAACTGCGGTCGCGCTCTCCTCCCCTGCCCGGGAACATCCCGGCCAGCACGGCGGCCATCTCGAGGTAGCTGCGCCGGCTCTCCTTGCTCATTCGGTCCAGCGCGATCTTCCTGCCCTCGTGCACGTGCCGGTCGAACGGCAGCACCACGGTGGCGGCGACGCGTGCGGACAGCCGGTCAAGTTCCGTCACGGCCACACCCTCCACCTTGGCCGGCTCGACGTGATTGACCGCGAGCACGGTCGACGCCATCAATCGTTGATACCCGTTGTGGCACAGCCACTCCAGGGTGGTGTGGGTCTTGCGTATCGCGTCGATCGAGGTGCTCGTGACCACCACGAGGGCCCGCGACTCCGGCAGAACAGCCTCCATCACACTGGAATTGAGCGCTTTGACGCAATCGACCAGCACCACCGAATACTGGTTTCTCAGCATCGAGAACGCCCGCAGAACGTCACGGCGCTCCAGGCGCCAGTCGGTGCTTGCGTAGTCCGGCAGCCCGAGCACCTCCAGCCCGAAGCCGTTCATATAGGTCAGCGCCCGGATGTCCTCGTAGCTCGTTGCCGGGCCGCCGCGGAGCAGGTCGGCCATGCTGTGCGGGTTGTGACGGCCGTGGCGCTCGGCCAGGTCCCCCGCGTCGATGTCGAGTGCGAGCACCCGGTCGTTGCGCACCGCGGCGAAAGTCGACCCGAGGGTCTCGACCACCGCGGTCTTGCCCACCCCGCCTTTGAGGTTGAGGACGGCGATCGGAAAAGCACTACCCACAGTCGCGCGGATGCGCTCCCGCAACTCCGTCTCGTAGGCGGCGTTTTTGCCCGGGCCGAGATCGATCCCGGTGACGCGGTGGATCAACCCTCGCCAGTTGAGCCTGGCGTCGGTCTCGGGGTGGTCGAAGCGATCCAGCGCCGTCTCGCCCAGCACCGGCCCGGGGCGCGGCGGGACCGGCGGACGGCGGCCGGGCCCGCGAGGCTGGGGCACCGTGGTCGCCGACGGGCGGGCGTCGGCGCGCCAGCTGGGCGGGCGCGGGTGGTGGGGTGCCGGGCCCGGTGGGCCCGCCGATCCGACGGAATGCTGAACGACTCCGCGACTCTCACCACGGTTGCTCATACCCCGGTATAGCCGTTATGCACGGGTCCGGAAACCACCGGTTATCTGCCCGGCGGGCCTAGCCGAAGAAGGCCGCGGCGTCGTCGTAGCGGCTGTCGGGCACCAGCTTGAGCTGGCGGACGGCATCGGCCAGCGGCACCCGGCCGATGTCCTGGCCGCGCAGCGACACCATCTGGCCGTATTCGCCGGCATGCGCCGCGTCGGCCGCATTCACGCCGAACCGGGTGGCCAGCACCCGGTCATATGCCGTCGGGGTGCCGCCGCGCTGGACGTGACCCAAGACGGTCACCCGGACGTCCTTGTTGATGCGCTTTTCCACCTCGGCGCCCAGCTGCGCGGCCACACCGGTGAATTTCTCGTGGCCGAACTCGTCAATCCCGCCTTCCCGCAACGCAATCGAGCCGGGTATGGGTTTGGCGCCCTCGGCGACCACGCAGATGAAGTGCGAATCTCCGCGCTGGAAGCGACGTTTGACGAGCCGGCAGACCTCTTCGACGTCGAATGGCTGCTCGGGGATCAGCGTCATGTGCGCGCCGGAAGCCAGGCCCGCGTTCAGCGCAATCCAACCCGCGTGCCGGCCCATCACCTCGACCAGCATCACGCGCTGGTGGGACTCGGCGGTGCTGTGCAACCGGTCGATCGCCTCGGTGGCGACGGTCAACGCGGTGTCGTGGCCGAAAGTCACGTCCGTGCAATCGATGTCGTTGTCGATGGTCTTCGGCACGCCGACCACGGGAACGTTTTCCTCGGAGAGCCAGTGCGCGGCCGTCAGCGTGCCTTCCCCCCCGATCGGGATGAGGACGTCGATCCCGTTGTCGTCGAGGGTCTGCTTGACCTGGTTCAGCCCGGCCCGAAGTTTGTCGGGATTCACGCGCGCGGTCCCCAGCATCGTTCCGCCCTTGGCCAGCAGGCGGTCGTTGCGGTCGTCGTTGTGCAGCTGGACGCGCCGGTTCTCCAGCAACCCGCGCCATCCGTCCTGAAATCCGACCACCGACGAGCCGTACCGGGAGTCGCACGTACGCACCACCGCCCGGATGACGGCGTTGAGCCCGGGGCAGTCGCCGCCTCCGGTGAGCACTCCGATCCGCATAGCCCTATCTTGCCGGGCGGCGGGCTACCGGCGCGAGCAGACGTCAGATCGCGGCCGGCAGCGGCCCGCGCGCCGCTTCGTAGGCGGCCCCGACGCGGTACAGGCGGTCGTCGGCCAGCGCGGGCGCCATGATCTGCAATCCGACGGGCAGGTCGTCGTCCGGCGACAGGCCCGACGGCACCGACATGCCGCAGTGACCGGCCAGGTTCAGTGGCAGCGTGCACAGGTCGAACAGGTACATCGCCAACGGATCGTCGACCTTCTCACCGAGCCCGAACGCGGTGGTCGGCGTCGCCGGTGACACCACGACATCGACCGACCGGTACGCCTCGTCCAGATCGCGGGCGATCAGGGTGCGCACCTTCTGAGCCTGGTTGTAGTAGGCATCGTAGTAGCCGGCCGAGAGCGCGTAGGTGCCGATCATGATGCGCCGCTTGACCTCCGGGCCGAAGCCCGCGGCGCGGGTCAGCGCCATCACCTCCTCGGCGCTGTGGCTGCCGTCGTCGCCGATCCGCAGCCCGTAGCGCATCGCGTCGAAGCGCGCCAGGTTGCTCGACACCTCCGAGGGCAGGATCAGGTAGTAGGCGGACAGCGCGTACTCGAAGTGCGGGCAGTCGACCTCGCTCACCTCGGCGCCCAGCGCGGTCAGCTGCTCGACGGCGGCCTCGAACGAGGTCAGCACCCCGGGCTGATACCCCTCGCCGCGCAGCTGCTTGACCACGCCGACGCGCACGCCCTTGAGGTCACCGGCCGCCCCGGCCCTCGCCGCGCCGACGACGTCGGGCACCGCCGCGTCGACGGATGTCGAGTCGCGGGTGTCGTGCCCCGCGATCACCTGATGCAGCAGCGCCGTGTCCAGCACGGTGCGCGCGCACGGGCCGCCCTGATCCAGCGACGACGCGCACGCCACCAGGCCGTAGCGCGACACCGTGCCGTAGGTCGGCTTGACGCCGACGGTCGCGGTCAGCGCGGCGGGCTGCCGGATGGAGCCGCCGGTATCGGTCCCGATGGCCAGCGGCGCCTGGAACGCGGCAAGCGCCGCCGCGCTGCCGCCACCGGAGCCGCCGGGCACCCGGTCGACGTTCCAGGGGTTGCGGGTGGGCCCGTACGCGGAGTTCTCGGTCGAGCTGCCCATCGCGAACTCGTCCATGTTGGTCTTGCCGAGGATCGGGATGCCGGCGGCGCGCAGCCGCGAGGTGACGGTGGCGTCGTAGGGGGCGCGCCAGCCCTCGAGGATCTTGGATCCGCAGGTGGTGGGCATGTCGACCGTGGTGAAGACGTCCTTGAGCGCCAGCGGCACCCCGGCCAGCGGCGACGGCAGCCGTTCCCCCGCGGCCACCGCCTCGTCGACCTGCTTGTCAACGGCGGCTGCCGCCGCAAGCGCCTCGTCGGCCGCCACGTGCAGGAAGGCGTGGTAGCGATCGTCGGTGGCCTCGATCTGGTCCAGGCACGCCTGGGTGACCTCGACCGACGAGAGCTCCTTGGCGGCGATCCGGGCTGCCAGCGTGGCGGCGTCGGACCGGATGATCTCGTTCACTGGCTGTCCCCCAGGATCTGCGGGACCGCGAAGCGGCCGTCGACGGCCGACGGCGCCTCGGCCAGCGCTTCGGCCTGGGTCAGGCAGGGCGCCGGCTCGTCCGGGCGGGTGACGTTGACGTCCTTCAGCGGGTTGTCCGTCGCTTCGACACCGGTGACGTCGACAGCCTGTACCTGGCTGACGTGCGTCAGGATGGCGTCGAGTTGGCCGGCGAAGCTGTCGAGCTCGCTGTCGGTCAACGCCAGCCGGGACAGCCGGGCCAGGTGCGCTACCTCGTCGCGGGAGATCTGGGACACGATCCGAAAGCCTAGCGGCGGGCCCGCTGCCGGCGGAGGGGGCCCGAGCCGGCTCGAGCCGAAATGCCGCCAACACATCGCTGTGCAACAGTGTTGGCCGTGCCCTCCTATCTGTTGCGCATCGAGCTGGTCGACCGTCCGGGAAGCCTGGGGTCGCTGGCGGTCGCGCTCGGTTCGGTCGGCGCCGACATCTTGTCGCTCGACGTCGTGGAGCGAAGCTCGGGGTACGCGATCGACGACCTGGTCATCGAGCTGCCGCCGGGGGCGATGCCGGACTCGCTGATCACCGCCGCCGAATCCCTGTCGGGGGTCCGGGTGGACAGCGTGCGTCCGCACACCGGTCTGCTGGAGGCGCACCGCGAGCTCGAGCTGCTCGACCACATCGCCGCGGCCGGCGACACGGCGTCCAGGCTGCAGGTGCTGGCCAACGAGGCGCCCAGGGTGTTGCGCGTCAGCTGGTGCACGGTGTTGCGCAGTGCCGGCGGCGAGCTGCAGCGCTTGGCCGGCAGTCGCGGCGCCCCCGAAACCAAGGCGGACTCGGCCCCGTGGCTGCCGCTCGAGCGGGCCGTGGCGCTGGACAGCAGCGCCGACTGGGTGCCCAAGGCATGGCGCGACATGGACATGACGATGGTCGCGGCCCCGCTGGGAGACCCGCACACCGCCGTGGTGCTCGGCCGGCCGGGCCCCGAATTCCGGCCGTCGGAGGTCGCCCGGTTGGGCTACCTCGCCGGGATCGTCGCCACCATGCTGCGCTGAGTTCTGAACAGCCGTCCTCCGCGCAGCTTCATGCGCTGATCCGCCCCCGAGTGCTGATAACCGCGCCGTCTGGGCCGCCCGGCGCGGCTCCTCGATCAAAAGGGCGCCATCGGTAGGATGATCGGTAGGATTTTCATATGGCCAAAGAGAAGATTTCTGTCACCGTCGACGCCGCCGTGCTCGCCGACGCCGACTCCGACGCCAAAGCGGCCGGACTGAATCGCTCCGAGATGATCGAGCGGGCACTGCGCAATGAGCATCTACGTCGCGCGCTTCATACCTATACGACGCGGACCGCACCAGCGCTCAACATCGACTCCTACGCCGGGCAAGTGTATGAAGCCAACCGGGCCGCGGACCTATGATCGCGCCGGGCGACATCGCGCCGCGGCGAGACACCCGCCGCGACCTCTACGTCGCGGTGCTCTCCAACGCGATCCACCTCGCGGCCAACACTGGTCGCGTCATCGTCTGCCCGTTCATCCCTGGGAAAATCCCCGACGACACGATGGCCATGGTCGTTCCGCTCACGCAGCCCGAAGGCACTCTTCTCCCCGAACTGGTGCAGTGGCTGCCGACTTCGGCGCTCGGTGAACCGATCGGGGCCGTGTCGGCGGCCGCGCTTAGCGAGGCGATGTCGATCGTGACCGCGCTGATCACGTAACAGCTTGTCGCAAAAGCGCTTTCCCGGTGAGTCGATCGAGATCGGACCATCCAATTTTGACGCTGCGACGACAGGCGTGCCCACCGCCCATCCGGGCTGTCCACCGTCCCGCCGATCACTTCGGGCGTCGCGGCGAAACCCTTTCCCACCAGTTGATGGTTTCGCCATTAGTGGTCATCTGATCGATGATGTGAGCGATCATTTCGCTGTGCGTTCCCCCGCCACCGGACCAACAGAACTTCCATAGCTCACGAGCCGCCCGGTGATAGTGGTGGATCGTCTCGTCGACGGCATAGGCATCGATCTCGCCGGCACGGTGGCGGTCGATCGCGGCCGCGACGATCCCGATGAGTTCACCCAGCCGCGCCTCGTGATAGCCCGCCACAGCTTCCCGTGCGGCCCGGCGTTCGGCCTTCGTTCCCACAACTGGACGGTACCGACCATCGCCTGCGTCCGGCAAGGGGTCGGCTCGTCGGCGCGGGTCAAACGCGGGATTGACTTGCGGCTGATGGTGATTGGGGTGTCACCACCGGGTCGTCGTCCTCCCACAGCAGCAGCTGACGAACCGCGGGGCGCGGGCCATAGGGCCGCAGCATGGTGCTGGCGGGCCGGGGTCGCACCCGCTGCGGCCACCAGAACCAGCGTCCGAGAAGCCTTGCGACGGAAGGCGTCATGAACGACCGCACGATCAGCGTGTCGAACAGCAGGCCGAGTCCGATGGTCGTGCCGATCTGGCCGAGGACCTGAAAACCGCTGAACACGAACGCACACATGGTGACGGCGAACACGACGCCGGCCGAGGTGACCACCGAGCCCGAGCCGGCCATCGCCCGGATGATGCCGGTATTGATGCCCGCATGGATCTCTTCCTTGAATCGCGAGATCAACAGCAGGTTGTAGTCGGATCCGACGGCGAGCAGCAGGATCACGGCCAGCGCCAGCACCACCCAATAGAGCTGGACGCCGAAGATGTACTGCCACACCAGAACCGACAGCCCGAACGAGGCGCCCAGCGACAGGGCCACGGTACCCACGATGACGAGCGCGGCGATCAGGCTGCGCGTGATGATCATCATGATCAGCAGGATGAGGCTCAGCGCCGCGAAGGCCACGATCATCAGGTCGTACTTGGCACCGTCCTGGATGTCCTTGTACGTCGCTGCGGTGCCGCCGAGATAGATCTGCGCGCCGGCCATCGGCGTGCCCTTCAGGGCCTCGTGCGCGGCCTTGGCCATCGGATCGATGTGCGAAATGCCTTCCGGCGTAGCGGGATCGCCCTCATGCGTGACGATCATGCGGGCGGCTTTGCCGTCCGGTGACAGGAACAGCTTCAGCCCGCGTTTGAAGTCGGGATTGTTGAACACCTCGGGCGGCAGGTAGAAGGTGTCGTCGTTCTTGGCCGCGTCGAAGGCTCGCCCCAGCGCCGTCGCGTTGTCGATCGCCGCGGCGGTCTGCGCGTAAATGCCCGACAGCGTCGCGTAATTGGCCAACGTCAGATCGCGATTGGTCTGCTGGCTCTCGATCTGCGGCGGGATCAGCGCCGTCAGTTTCGGTTGCAACGCGTCAAGCTTGTCGAGGGAAGCGGTGAGGTTTTCGAACTTCTCGGTGAGCTGGTCGATGCCGTCGATCGCATCGAAGAGAGAGCGGAACGCGAAGCAGGCGGGAATGTCGTAACAATGCTTTTCCCAATAGAAATAGCTGCGCACCGGCCGGAAGAAATCGTCGAAATTCGCGATCTTGTCGCGCAGGTCCCGGATCGTGCCGAGGGTGTCGCGGAAACTTTCGGTTTCCTCGTGGGTGGTGCCGGCGAGCTGCTGCTGCAATACGTACTGCTGCTTCAAGATGTTGATGGTCTTGGTCAGCTCATTGGCCTGCTTGAGGGCGTCGTCGGCCCGATCGCGTTGGTAGGTCAGGTTTTGCTGTTGCGCCGCACTTTGATTGCTGACCACGAAGGCAAGCGAGCTGTGGACCAGCGGGGTTCCCAACGGCCTGGTGATGGACTGCACCTGGGCGATGCCCGGAACGTGGAACACCGCCTTGGCCACCTTGTCCAGGATGAGCATGCTCTCCGGATTACGCATGTCGTGATCCGTTTCGACCATCAGCAATTCGGGCTCGAGCCGGGCCCGCGAGAAGTGCTTCTCGGCGGCCGTGTAACCGATGTTGGCCGGTGCGCTCGCCGGCATGTACGGCCGCGTGTCGTAACTCGTCTTGTATCCGGGTAGGGCGAGCAGACCCACGAGGGCCAGCGCACACGCCGACGCCAAAACCGCGCCGGGCCAACGGACGATGGCGGTGCCGATGCGCCGCCAACCTCGCGTCCGGATCGCCCGCTTGGGGTCGAAGATCCCCACCTTGGCGCCCAAAGTGAGGATCGCCGGCCCCAGGGTGAGCGCGGCGAACAGCGCGACGAGAATGCCCAATGCGGCCGGCACACCCAGACTTTGGAAGTAGGGCAGCCGGGTGAAGCTCAGGCAGGCCACCGCACCCGCAACGGTGAGACCCGACCCCAGAACGATGTGCGTGGTGCCGTGATACATCGTGTAGAACGCGGTTTCGCGATCCTCACCGGATCCGCGCGCTTCTTGATAGCGGCCGACGAAAAATATCGCGTAGTCGGTTCCCGCGGCGATCACCAAGAGCGTCAGCAGATTCGTCGCATAGGTCGACAGCCCGATGACTCCCGCGTTGCCGAGGAACGCGACAAGGCCTCGGGCGGCTGACATTTCGATCAGGACCGTGGCGAGCACCAGCAACGTGGTGAGCACCGAGCGGTAGACGAAGAACAACATCACCGCGATCACCCCCACCGTGATCCCGGTGACCTTGGCGGTCCCCTTGCTCCCGACGTCGAACTGATCGGAGATCAGCGGCGCCGCGCCGGTCACATAGGTCTTGACGCCGGGGGGCGGCTTCATGTGTTCGACGATGTCGCGGATGGCGCCGACGCCCTCGTTGGCCAGCGCCGAGCCCTGATTGCCGGCGAGGTTGACCTGGACGTAGGCGGCCTTGCCGTCGCTGCTCTGCGATCCCGCCGCGGTGAGCGTGTCGCCCCAGTAATCCTGGACGTGCTGGACGTGTTTCTTGTCCCGCTCGATCTTGCGGATCATCTCGTCGTAAAAGCGGTGGGCGTCCGCGCCGAGCGGCTTGTCACCTTCCAGCACGATCATGGCCGAGCTGTCGGTGTCGAACTCGTGGAATTTCTCACCGATGCGCTTGATCGCCTTGAGCGACGGGGCGTCGGGCGAGTTCAGCGCCACATTATGGGTTTTCCCAACGTCTTCCAGTTGCGGCACCGCGATGTTGGTGAGGGCGGCGAGCCCGACCCAGAACAGCAGGATCGGCAGCGCGAGCCGGCGAATGGTGCGCGGCGCGAAGGACCGCGGCTGTTGTTCGTTGCTCATCCAGATTTGTCCAGACAGAAGGTGTAGGCGTCGACTTTGTGAACCGTGCGTTGGTCTTTCACTTCACCGTTGACGGTGATGCGGCAGCCGAGGGTGTCCCCGTTGCCCTGCGCGACGACGTTGCCGATGACCGCGGGCTCCGTGGTGGTGATGGTGAACGACCATGGCAGGGGCGCGTCCTTGACTTGCTGCGGCTGGGCGTTGACGTCCAGGTAGTTGATGGTGGCCACCGCGCCGGGGGCGCCGAAAACCTCGAGGACCACCTGCTTTGGATTGAACGGGACGATCTCGGCCGCCAGGCCGCTGTTGGCCGTCGTGTTGTCGTGGGAGCCGAAGATGCCGTGCAGCCGGTAGATCCCGAACCCCGCGAGCGCGACGACGAGCACGCTGACGATCACCATCCACCCCCGCCTCACCAGGGGTGCTAACGAAAAGCCTTTCACCCGTTAGCCTTTCGAAAATCGGGTGACAGGGACGCGCCCGATGCGAGCGCGGCTGCCAACGTCGTCAGCGTGATCGACAGCTATGACAGTACGGTACGGGACCGTACTCTACAAGGGGAAATTTTTCCCCTGGTCATGTCGGGCGATGAATTCCGGGGCCGTCACCGGTCAGTCTCCATACGAGCAATCCTGCGAGGAGTAACCATGCTGCCCGACCCGATTTCGGCAACCGACCTGAACATCTACGGCGACGCCGAGCTGCCGTGGGCCAGGGCCCTTGACGCGATGAAGGCCCTGCCGTCCGCGGAGACGCCACAGTTTCTGGGGACGGTCCGGGCGGACGGCAGCCCGCACTCGGCGGGTATCGGCTCGATCGAACACGGCGGCCACATCTATTTCACCAGCGGCCCCGCGACGCTGAAATCCCGCAACCTGGCCGCCAATCCGGCCTGCACCCTGTCGTTCCGCCTTCCTGGAGTCGACCTGATCCTCGACGGCGTAGCCCACCGGACCACGGACGGGCGCGAACTCGACGAGGTCACGGCGCGCTATCGCGACTCCGGCTGGCCCTGCGAACGCGACGGCGACGCCGTCATCGCCCCGTACAGCGCCCAGAGCGCGGGGCCGCCGCCGTGGTATTTGTACCGATTCGTGGCCCGGGGCGCTGTCGGTGTCGCGACCGCCGAGCCCCACGGGGCGACGCGTTGGCGGTTCGCGCCCTAGGCGCGGGGCCCCGCGGTCAGGCCCGGGATGAGGAACCCGTCGACGAACGCCTGCACGGTGCGTCGGGTGGGCGGACGTCCGGGGATGATCGACCGGAAGATGAGGTAGCCGGGCAGCAGGTCCCAGAGTTCGTCGGTGATGACGTCCTCGGTGATCTCGCCGCGGTCGACGGCCTGGTGCAGCACGTGCTGAATCATCGCCTTGCGCTGGTCGAGGAATTGATGCTGCAGGGCTTCGTTGAGAGCGGGGTGCCGCGACACCTCGACCATCACCGCGCGGATGGTGCTGGCGTGCTGCCCGCATTCCACGGCGATGGTCTCCCCCAGGCTCAGCAGGTCGCCGCGCAACGTGCCCGTATTCGGCGGGACGGCCACCTGGCGGACGCCTTCGATGAAGGCGGCCAACACCAGTTCGGCCTTGGACGGCCAGCGCCGGTACACCGTGGCCTTGCTGGCGCGGGCGGCATTGGCCACCGCGTCCACCGCCAGCTGGTCATAGCCGTGTTCCTGCAGCAGCCGCAGGGTCACCGCCAGGATCTCGGCCTCGCGCGGCGACCACGGCGATGCCTGCGCGCACCCCTCGGCCGTCTGGGTCATAGAACCCACGATAGAGCCGCCCGGGCGGTGCGGCATGTATATGTCGTTATCGGGAGGTCATGAGCGCGCGTTCGATGTCGGCGACAAGGTCGTCGGTGTCCTCGATGCCCAGCGAGATGCGCGCGAACCCGTCGGCGACCGGGTCGCCCCAGCGGGCCCGCCGATCCACCGACGTGTGCAGGCCCCCGAAGCTGGTGGCGGCGATCAGCAGCTCGCTGGCCTCGACGAGGGCGTGCACCGCCGCGGCGTCGGCCAGTTCGACCGAGAGCAGGCCGCCGAATCGGCGCATCTGCGCCATGGCGACGGGATGCGCCGGATCCTGCGCCAACCCCGGGTAGCGCACGGCCCGCACCGCCGGGTGGCCGGCCAGCATCGTCGCCACCGCCCGGGCGTTCTGGCATTGGCGCTCGAATCGCAGTCCGGCAGTTTCCAGGCTGCGCAACAGAAGCCACGCCTCGAACCCGCCCAGGACCGCGCCGGCGAGCAGGCGTTGGCGCTCGGCGGCGGCGAGTAACTCGGGCTGACTGGTTGCGACATAGCCGGCCAGCAGGTCGCTGTGACCGGACAGGGCCTTGGTGGCGCTGGCCACCACCGCGTCGGCGCCCAGCGACAGCGGCTGCTGACCCAGCGGCGTGGCGGCGGTGTTGTCGACGACCAGGCGTGCGCCGCGGCCGTGGCAGATGGTGGCCAGCCGGTGCAGGTCGACCACGTCGAGCGCCGGATTGGTGGGGGTCTCGGCGAGCACCACGTCGGCTTGCGCGGCGGCGTCATAGATCTGCGAGCTCGACGCCGCGACGACCGTGACCCCGGCGAGCGCCAGGTCCTCGGTGGCGTGACGGCGCACCTGGTAGTAGCCGTCGGCCGGCACCACCACCGTCGACCCGGGCGGCGCCCAGGCCCGCAACACCGCGCTGACGGCCGCCATCCCCGAGCCGAACACCACCGCACCCGCCGCCCCCTCCAGCTCGGCGAGCGCCGATTCCAGTTGCCGCCACGTCGGGTTGGAGCCGCGGCCGTAGCTGTCCAGGGTTTCGTCGGCCGAAAGGTGATACGTGGCGGCGAGCACCGGCTGCGGCGCGACGGGCTGGCCCGAAACCGCTTGGGAATTCACGGCTTTGAGGCTGCGGGTGGAATCGCCGTACCGGCCGCTCATCGGTTATTCCGCCGGTGTTTTTTGCGGACCGTCGGCCAGCAGCCGCCGGAAGCCGTCCTCGTCGAGGACGGGCACCCCCAGCTCGACGGCCTTGTCGTATTTCGACCCCGGCGAATCCCCGGCCACGACGTAGTCTGTCTTCTTCGACACCGACCCGGCGGCCTTGCCCCCGCGCGCCAGGATCGCCTCCTTGGCGTCGTCGCGCGAAAAGCCGGCGAGGGACCCGGTGACCACCACCGTCAGGCCCTCCAGGGTGCGCGGCACGCTGGTGTCGCGCTCGTCGGCCATCCGCACGCCGGCGGCGCGCCACTTGTCGACGATCGCGCGGTGCCAGTCGACGGTGAACCATTCGGTGAGCGCGGCGGCGATCGTCGGGCCCACGCCCTCGACCGCCGCGAGCCGCTCGGTCGAGGCCGACATGATGGCGTCCAGGTCGCCGAACTCGGTCGCCAGGGCGCGCGCCGCCGTCGGCCCGACGTGGCGGATGGACAACGCCACCAAAACCCGCCACAGCGCAACCTTTTTGGCCTTGTCCAGGTTGTCGAGCAGCCGTCTGCCGTTGGCGGACAAGGTGCCCGCCTTGGTCCGGAAGAGCTCGGTGCGCAACAGGTCGTCCTCGGTCAGCGTGAACAGGTCGCCCTCGTCGGCGATCACGTCGGCCTTGAGCAGCGCGATGGCGGCCTCGTAGCCGAGCCCCTCGATGTCGAACGCCCCGCGACCGGCGACGTGGAACACCCGCTCCCGCAGTTGCGCCGGGCAGGACCGGGCATTGGGGCAGCGGATGTCGGCGTCGCCCTCCTTGGCCGGTGCCAGCGGGGTGTCGCACTCGGGACACGTTGTGGGCATGACGAATTCGCGTTCGGAGCCGTCGCGCAGGTCGACGACGGGGCCCAGCACCTCCGGGATGACGTCGCCGGCTTTGCGGATCATCACGGTGTCGCCGATCAGCACGCCCTTGCGCTTGACCTCGGCGGCGTTGTGCAGGGTGGCCAGCCCGACGGTGGACCCGGCCACCTTCACCGGCGTCATGAAGGCAAAGGGCGTGACGCGCCCGGTGCGCCCGACGTTGACGCGGATGTCGAGCAGCTTGGTCTGCGCCTCCTGGGGCGGATACTTGTAGGCGACGGCCCAGCGCGGCGCGCGCGACGTGGTGCCGAGCCGGCGCTGCAACGCGACGTCGTCGACTTTGACCACCACGCCGTCGATCTCGTGCTCGAGGTCGTAGCGGTGCTCTCCCCAGTAGCCGATCCGCTCCTCGACCGCGGCGAGGCCGCGCACGCGTGCCGTCTGTTCGGCCACCGGCAGCCCCCAGGCCTTCAGCGCGGCGTAGGCCTCGTGCTGGGTCTTCGGGGCGAACCCTTCGGTGCGGCCGATGCCGTGGCAGATCATCCGCAGCTTGCGCCGGGCGGTGACGGCCGGGTTCTTCTGGCGCAGCGACCCGGCGGCGCTGTTGCGCGGGTTGGCGAACGGGGCCTTGCCGTCCTCGACCAGGCTGGCGTTGAGCGCCTCGAAATCGGCGAGCAGGAAGAACACCTCGCCGCGCACCTCCAGCAGGGACGGCGTCGGGAAGTCCTTGCCGGCGGACAGCCGCTCGGGAACGTCGTCGATGGTGCGCGCGTTGAGCGTCACGTCCTCACCGACGCGCCCGTCGCCGCGGGTCGCGGCGCGTTCCAGCCGGCCGTCGCGGTACACCAGTGACAGCGCCACCCCGTCGATCTTGAGTTCGCACAGGTAATGCGGTTCCTTGCCGACCTCGTTCTCGACGCGGTTGCTCCAGGCCACCAGCTCGTCGCGGTCGAAGACGTCGTCGAGGCTCAGCATGCGTTCCAGGTGCTGCGCCTCGGCGAAGTCGGTGGCGAAGCCCGCGCCGCCGACCAGCTGGGTCGGCGAATCGGCGACCCGCAGCTCCGGGTGGCGCTCCTCCAGCGCGAGGAGCTCGGTGAACATCGAGTCGAATTCGGCGTCCGAGATGATCGGCGCGTCCTTGATGTAGTAGCGGAACTGGTGTTCCCGGACCGCTTCGGCAAGGTCCTGCCACTGCCGCCGGACCTCGGGCGCTACCGAATCAGCTTCTGCTGAGCTCACCTTGGCAGGCTATCCGAGGACACCGACGCAAAACCCGGCGCGCTCGACTCAATCCTCCACTCCGTCTTCCACGAAGGACCGCAACCGATCCAGGGCCGCATCCCACCGGCGGGACAACTGGTCGAGGTAGTCGCTGGCCGACGCCAGCGGCCCGGTCTGCACCGTCCAGACGCGCTCGCGCCCCCGCCGGCTGCTGGTGACCAGCCCGACCGACTCCAACAGCTGCAGGTGCTTGCTCGCCGCCTGCCGGGTGACCGGGACGACGCTGGTGACCTGCGACGTCGAGCTCGGGCCCTGATCGCAGAGCCGCACGATGATGCGCAGCCGGTTCGGGTCACCGAGCGCACCGAAGATCGGGGCGCCGACGGCGACTCGTCCGCTCATACCCGGACGCCCTCGATGTACTTGCGCACCAGCGTGGTCTGGATCGCCCAGCCTTCGCCGTTCGCCTCGAACGACGCGCCGCGGCGGGCCTCCGGAATGGCCTCGAAACCGGATTCGGTGATCGTCAGCAGCACGCCGTCGGACCGCTCGGCGAGGGTGAACTCGACCAGCGTGGTCGGCTCGCCCTCATAGTCGACCTCCGGGTCGATGGCGAAGGGATGCCAGCGGTAGGCGAACCGCCGCCGCGGCTCGACGGCGACGATCTGCCAGGTGCTCGTCACGCCCGCGTGCGACTGTTGGCGCTTGGCGACCTCGCCGTCGACGGTGGTCGGGCTGATCGCCGCGGTCACCGATGTCCCGGCGACGAACGACCCGTCGAAGCGCACCCCGAACCAGCGGCCGAACTCCTCGGCGTCGCTGATGGCCCGCCACACCCGCTCCAGCGGCGCGCGCAGCACCACCTGCTTCTCAATCTTCATATGCAACCTCCTGGTTGCCTATTAGTTCAGCACGGCGCGGTATGAAACGCAACCCCTCGGTTGCCTATTTGATGGCGTCGGGATCCTCGGCGAACATCTGGGCGGCCTTGCGGGCGAGCTCGATCGCGGTGCGGGCCCACGCGGGGGTGGCGCCGGCCAGACCACAGGCCGGGGTGACGCCGATGCGTTCGCGCAACGCCGAGCGGGCGAAGCCGAGGCGATCGGTCACCGCGACCACACCACCGGCGACCTCCTCCGCCGACAGCCGCCGCGCCGGGGCGCTAGCGGGAACGACGCCCAGCACGACGGCGCGGTCGGACTCGACGAACGCGGCGATGCCGTCGAGATCCGACGCGCTCAAGGCGCCCGGATCGACCGAGACCGCGCTGAATGCGCTGCGCTGCAACAGGTCCCAGGGCACGCCGGGTGCACAGCAGTGCAGCGCCACCTCGCCGCCCACGGTCTCGGCGCAGGCGTCGAGCAGGCCGCCGGCCACCGCCTCGTCGAGCGGCGCGACCGGGTTGAGCGCCGTCACCCCGCTCAGCGCGCCCCCCAACGCTTTTGGCAGCGACGGCTCGTCGAACTGGACGACCACCGGCGTCTCGAGGCGCCGCGACAGCTGAGCACGATGCGCGGCGACGCCTTCGGCCAGCGACGACGTGAGGTCGCGCAGCGCGCCGGGGTCGGTGATCGCCCGGTGCCCGTTGGCCAGCTCGATTTCGGCGGCCAGCGTGATGGGGCCCGGCGCCTGCACCTTGACCACGCGGCCGTCATTGCGCAGGCCGGCGGCCTCCCAGGCCTCTTCCAGCGCGTCCATGTCCTCGTCGAGGAGGCTGATGGCGCGGCGAGTGACCGCGCCCGGACGGGCGACGAGGCGGTACCCGCGCGGCACCGTGTCGATGGCGACGTCGACCAGAAGCGCCCCGGCCCGGCCCAGCAGGTCGGCGCCCACCCCGCGGGCGGGCAGTTCGACGATGTGCGGCAGCGCCCCCGCCAATTCGCCGACGATCACGGCGGCGGCCTCCCGCGCCGCGATGCCCGGCCAGGAACCGACGCCACTGGGCCCCGCGAAAACACTCACCGGCCAACCGTATTCGACGTCGCCCGGGCCGCCGGTCGGCAGGGGCTGTGTGCCGAGGGTCCCCGCGGGTAGGTTCAACCGCAGAGGGGTGCAAAACGGTGTCGCAGAGGACGAAGTGGGCGAGGCTACCGCTGTGGTGCGGGGCGGTGCTGATGGCGGTGTCGTGCACCCGGGTGACCGACGGCGCGGCGCTCGCGGGTCCCGACACCAACCGCAGGATGGTGCGGGGCGTCAACGTCGACACGATCCTGCTGGACCAGTCGCGGATGCGTGCGATCACCGGCGCCGGTGAGCACCTGACCATCATTCCCTCGATGGACGGCACCAGCCCGGTGAACATCGATGCCCTGGCCCAGACCGCGCCGCGGGAGTGCCGGTTCATCTACGACGAGACCGCGACCTTCGGGACCGACCTCGAGGCGTTTCACAAGACGACCTTTCAGGACCCGCCCGACGGCGCGTTGATCTCGGAGGGCGCGGCGGCCTATCGCGACGCCGACGCTGCGCGGACCGCCTTCAACGCCCTGGTGGGCACCGTCGGGGACTGCGCGAACGGCTCGGGCGGCCAGCTCTACGTCGGCGACTGGAACGCCGACGGCACCTCGCTGCACCTGCGGCCCGGTGGCTGCGGCCGCGACTACCGGGTCCTGTCGGTGGCCATGCTGGAGGTCACGTTCTGCGGCTTCGCGCAATCGGTGTCCGACATCGTGATGACGAACATCGCCGCGAACGTGCCGCGCTAGTTCGCGATCAGCGCGACGTCGCGGCGATGACGGCGCTGCCGAGCACCTCGTCCCCGTCGGGGTCGGGCCGGTACAGCACCAGCGTCTGGCCCGGCGCGACACCGCGCAGCGGGACGCGCAACCGCACGACGAGTTCGCCACCGACGAGTTCGGCCACGGCGTCGGCCGTCTCACCGTGCGCGCGCACCTGAACCGCGCACTCGATCGGCCCCGACGGCGTCACACCCGAGGTGAATACCGGTGCCCGCCCGGTCAATTCGCGCACTTCCAGATCGGCCGCGTCCCCCACCCGCACCGTCGCGGTCTCGGCGTCGATCGCGGTCACATAGCGCGGGCGACCGTCGGGGCCGGGCCCGGCGATGCCGAGACCCTTGCGTTGCCCGATGGTGAAGCCGTGCACGCCGTCGTGCTCGGCGAGCACCGTCCCGTCCGCATTGACCACGGCGCCGCGGCGAACCCCGATGCGTGAGCCCAAAAAGGCTCGGGTGTCGCCCGACGGGATGAAGCAGATGTCGTGACTGTCCGGCTTTTCGGCGACGGCCAGGCCGCGGCGGGCGGCTTCGGCGCGGATCTGTGACTTGGGGGTGTCCCCGATCGGGAACGCGGCGTGGCGTAGCTGCTCGGCGCTCAGCACGGCCAGCACATAGGACTGGTCCTTGTCGTGGTCCACGGCGCGGCGCAGCCGCCCACCGGAAAGCCGGGCGTAGTGGCCGGTGGCCACCGTGTCGAACCCGAGCGCAACGGCTCGCGCCGACAGGGCCGAGAACTTGATCTTCTGATTGCACACCACGCACGGGTTGGGCGTCTCGCCGCGGGCATAGGACGACACGAATTCGTCGATGACGTCCGCCTGGAATTTTTCCGCGAAATCCCAGACGTAGAACGGTATTCCGAGCACGTCGGCGACCCGGCGCGCGTCCGAGGCGTCCTCTTTCGAGCAGCAGCCGCGCGAGCCGCTGCGCAGCGTGCCGGGCGAGGACGACAGCGCCAGGTGCACGCCCACCACGTCGTGCCCGGCGTCGACCATCCGGGCCGCGGCGACCGACGAGTCGACGCCACCGCTCATGGCTGCAAGCACCTTCACTTAGGACGCCCCCGCCGCGGCCAGGGCCGCCCGACGCGCCCGCTCCACCGCCCCGGGCAGCACCCGCAGCACCGCGTCGACGTCGGCGTCAACACTGGTGTGCCCCAATGAGAGTCGCAGCGACCCGCGGGCGCTGGTCGGGTCGGCGCCCATGGCCATCAGCACGTGCGAGGGCTGCGCGACACCGGCGGTGCACGCCGAACCGGTCGAGCACTCGATTCCGTTGGCGTCCAGGAGCATCAACAGCGCATCGCCCTCGCAACCGCGGAACGTGAAGTGCGCGTTGCCGGGAAGGCGCGCCGCGTCGCGGGCACCGTTGAGGCTGACGTCCTCGATGCCGCCGAGCACCCCGTCGACCAGCCGGTCCCGCAGCGCCCGCAGCCGGGCGCTGTTGACCTCGAGCCCGTCGATCGAGATCCGGGCCGCCGCGGCCATTCCGACCGCACCGGCCACATCGGCAGTCCCCGAACGGATGTCGCGCTCCTGGCCGCCGCCGTGTGCGAGCGGCACGCACGCGACGTCGCGGCGCAACAGCAGCGCGCCCACGGCCGCGGGGCCCCCGAACTTGTGCGCGGTCACGCTCATCGCCGACAGCCCGCTGGCGGCGAAGTTCACGGGCAACTGCCCCACCGCCTGAATGGCGTCGCTGTGCATCGGCACCCCGAATTCGGCTGCGACGGCGGCGAGTTCGGCGACGGGCAGCACGGTGCCGACCTCGTTGTTGGCCCACATGACCGACACGAGAGCGACGTCATCGACGTCGCTGTGGTGGGTGAGCACCTCGCGCAGCGCCGCCGCCGACACCGAGCCGTCGGGCGCGGTCGGCAGCCACGTCACCTCGGCTCCCTCGTGCTCGACGAGCCAATTGACCGAGTCCAGCACGGCGTGGTGTTCGACCTCGCTGGTGACGATGCGCCTGTGCCGCGGCTCGGCGTCGCGCCGGGCCCAGTAGATGCCCTTGACCGCCAGGTTGTCGCTCTCGGTGCCGCCGGCGGTGAAGATCACCTCCGAGGGACGCGCCCCCAGCTTGTCGGCGATCAGTTCACGGGATTCCTCGATGCGCCGCCGCGCCGCCCGGCCGCTGGTGTGCAGCGAGGAGGCGTTGCCCACCGTGCCCAGCACAGCCGTCATCGCCTCGACGGCGGCGGGGTGCATCGGGGTGGTGGCGGCGTGATCCAAATAGACCATGACGCGACCCACGATACCGGCCCACCGGTGGGCTCAGGCCACCAGCACGCGCCCGTGACCAGCGCCCCGGGCCGTTCCGGCGCCCACCGCCGACTGGCAGCGGCCGGCCAGGACGCGCCGATCGGTCCCCGGGAGCTGCAGCGACTCGACGTGCACCCGCGCCAGCGTGCGGCGCTGCGCGAGCAGCCGGCGGATCGAACCCAGCAGGGTCTCGTCGCCGACGAAGGCCGGCACCGTCGAGAGGCCGCCGTCGATGTGGTGGTAGGTCAGCCGCAGGGGCTGCACCGGCCGTCCGGCATCGATCGCGGCCTGGAACATGGCCGGATAGAACGCCCCACAGTCGCGACCACACCACGTGGTGCCCTCCGGAAACGCCACCACCGTCTGCCCGGCGCGCAGCCGGTGGGCGACGGCGTCCACCACGCCGGGCAGCCGCCGCAAACTGGACCGCTCGATCGGGATGACCTTGCAGATGCGGGCCACGATCGCGGTCGCCGGCCCGGTGAACATGTCGGCACGGGCGACGAACGACCCGGGCAACACCGAGCCGATCGCGAAGACGTCGAGCCACGACATGTGCGGGCTCACCACCAGCACACCGCGCAGGTTGCGAATCGGGTTGCCCGACACCGCAATCCGGACACCGAAACAGCGCAGCACCAGCCGGCAATAGAGGCGCTGCACGCGGGTGCGGCCCGGCAGCGGCAGGGCCAGCAGCGGCAGCCCCGGCGCGAGCAGCAGCGCCAGCAGCAGGCGAAGCGTGACCCGCAGCGCCACTACCGGCGGCGGGCAGGCGACCGCGTCGCCGGCGCGCACGCAGCCGGCGCCGCACGAGGCGCGCGGCAGCCAGGAGTGCGCAATGCCGGTCATTTCCCCGCCATCTCCGCGGCGGCCGACACCGATCGGAGGCGTTTCAGGTATCGGGTGTCGGCGTGCTGTTTGCCCAGCAGCACGCAGAAGTCACCGACGCCGAAATCCGGGTCGTGCGCGGGTTCCCCGCACACCCGCGCGCCCAGCCGCAGGTAGCCGCGCAGCAGCGCCGGAACCGAGGGCCGCGCGGGCGCCGGGATGTCGTCGAGCGCGGTCCCGTCGACGACGACGGGGCGGTGTGGCCGCACCCGGTAGTCCGCGGGCGCGCCGTGACGGGCCAGGATGACGTCGCGGACGCCGCGCAGCCGGCTGCCCGGCGGTTGATCGTCGGCCCCGCCGCCGATGGGCACCGACACGCATCCGGTGACGTGGTCGTAGCCGTAGCGGTCCAGGTAGGCCAGGATCCCCGCCCACATCAGCAGCACCACGCCGCCGTTGCGGTGCCCGTCGCGCACCACGGCGCGCCCCATCTCGACCAGGGACGGCCGCAGCGGGTCGAACGCGCGGATGTCGAATTCCGTGGCGGTGTACAGCCCGCCGGCGGCGATGGCGCCCGCCGGTGCCAGCATGCGGTAGCAGCCCACCAGCTCACCGGTGTTGTCGTCGCGGACCAGCAGATGGTCGCAGAACTCGTCGAAGCGGTCCTCGTCGCGCCGGTCCGATCCGTGCCCGCCGTCCGGCGGCAGGGCGAAGCCCGGGGTGCTGGTGAAGACGTCATACCGGAGTCGCTGCGCCGCTTCGATCAGGCCGGGGTCGGTGGACAGCAACAGGGAGTAGCGCGGCGTGGTCGACGTGCCGCTGGGCTTGTCGGCGGGGATGAGGACAGAAGCGATGCTCATGAGACACAACGTGGCGTAGCCGGTGAGCGGGTCGGCATCGCCGCTGTGACGTGTCGGTGCACGTCAGATGACGAAATGAGACCGAGCCAACCGACGAGGCAGTAATTCGGCCAGCCCGGCTGGGCGCCGTCGACGGCCTCGCCGTTTTCCAACGGCTGGGGGCGCCGTCGTCCCATCCGTCACTCGAATCACTGGAAGGCGGGAGGAGCTTTGTGCCCACCTCCGAGCGACAACGACGGCTGCCGTTGCGGTTGTCGCTCGGAGGTGGGCACACGGCATATCCCCCTGGGCCGGGGACTGGTGGGGCCGGTGTGACGCACCGGGCTGGCGTGATCGCAGAAGAAAGCCCCCGGCGCCGCGGCGCCGGGGGCTCTTCGAGGCCGAGAAACTCAGCCCTTGCGTGCCTTGATCGCGTCGGTCAGCTGCGGGGCGACCTTGAACAGGTCGCCCACCACGCCGTAGTCGGCGATCTCGAAGATGGGTGCCTCTTCGTCCTTGTTGACCGCGACGATGGTCTTGGACGTCTGCATCCCGGCGCGGTGCTGGATCGCACCGGAGATGCCCAGCGCGATGTAGAGCTGCGGCGAGACCGTCTTACCCGTCTGGCCCACCTGGAACTGGCCCGGGTAGTAGCCGGAGTCGACGGCGGCACGAGACGCGCCGACGGCCGCACCGAGCGAGTCGGCCAGGGCCTCGACCACGCTGAAGTTCTCCGCGCTGCCCACGCCGCGACCGCCGGAGACCACGATGGTGGCCTCGGACAGCTCGGGGCGGTCACCGGCGACCGCGGGCTCGCGGGCGGTGATCTTGGTGGCGTTCTCGGCGGGGGCCGGGACCTCGACGGTGACCTGCTCGCCCGCTCCGGCGGACGGCTCGGCGTCGACGGCGCCGGCGCGCAGGGTGATCACCGGGGTGTCGCCGTTGGCCTGGGCCTCGACGGTGAACGCGCCACCGAAGATCGAGTGGACGGCCTTGGGGCCCTCCTTGACCTCGACCACGTCGACCAGCAGACCGGAACCGATCCGGGCCGCGAGCCGGCCGGCGATTTCCTTGCCGTCGGCGTTGGCGGCCAGCAGCACGGCCGCGGGCGCGTTCGACTCGGCCAGCGCGGCGAGCACGTCGACCACCGGGGTGATCAGGTACTTGTCGACGTCGTCGGACTCGGCGACGTAGATCTTGGCGGCGCCGGCCTCCTTCAGCCCGTCGGCCAGCGGGGCGGCCGTCCCCGGCGCCCCGACCACGACGGCGGAGGGCTCGCCCAGCGCGCGGGCGGCGGTGATCAATTCGGAGGTGACCTTCTTCAGCGCACCTTCGGCGTGCTCCACGAGCACCAATACTTCAGCCATGGTTATATCGCTCTTCTCGTCTCAGGAATGGTCTTCGATGGGGTGCTCGACTAGATGATCTTCTGGGCGACCAGGTACTGGGCGACCTGGTTGCCGCCCTCGCCCTCGTCGGTGACCTTCTCACCCGCGGTCTTCGGCGGCTTCGGCGTCGACGAGAGCACGGTGGATCCGGCGTTGGCCAGCCCGACCTCGTCGCTCTCGACCCCGATCTCGGCCAGGGTCAGCACCGTGACCTCTTTCTTCTTGGCGGCCATGATGCCCTTGAACGACGGGAAACGGGGCTCGTTGATCTTCTCGGTGACGCTGACCACGGCGGGCAGCGTGGCCTCGAGGTTGAAGACGCCGTCGTCGGTCTCGCGCTCGCCGGTGACCTTGCCACCCTCCAGGGACAGCTTGCGCAGGTGCGTGAGCTGCGGCAGGCCCAGGTATTCGGCGATGATGGCCGGCACCGCGCCGCCCACGCCGTCGGTGGCCTCGTTACCGGCGATCACCAGCTCGGTTCCTTCGATGGTGCCCAGCGCACGGGCCAGGGCCCACCCGGTCTGCACCACGTCGGAGCCGTGCATGCCGTCGTCCTTGAGGTGGACGGCCTTGTCGGCGCCCATCGACAGGGCCTTGCGGATCGCCTCGGTGGCGCGCTCGGGTCCGGCGGTCAGCACGGTCACCGACCCGTCGACGCCGTCGGCGGCTTCCTTCTCCCGGATCTGCAGGGCCTCTTCTACCGCGCGCTCGTTGATCTCATCCAGCACCGCGTCGGCGGCCTCGCGGTCCAGCGTGTAATCGCCGTCTGTCAGCTTGCGCTCCGACCAAGTGTCTGGGACCTGCTTAATCAGGACCACGATGTTCGTCATGAGTGTGGTTCGTCCTCCTCGAAGGGGTCCGCAGCGATCGACTGCGAGACCTCGGTACGCGTTTTTCGCAACGCACAGCCGTGTTACTACCCGGTAACTTTGTGCGGTATGCCTTCACACCATAGCGGGTGGTACTGCACGTTCTTGCGGCGCGCCTCCCCCGCGCACGCGGGGCCACCCACCTTCGTGGTTCGCGAATCCGACACTTCGCGTTAGCCTGCCTATGCAATGAGCGCACCGGTCCCTGACGTCCCCCCGCACGCCCCCGGCGATACCGCGTCGGGGGGTGACACCGTGTTGATGCTGACGGGTGAGCGCACCATCCCGGGGCTGGACATCGAAAACTACTGGTTTCGCCGCCACGAGGTCGTTTACCAGCGGCTTGCCGAGCGCTGTGTCGGCCGCGAGGTGCTCGAGGCGGGCTGCGGCGAGGGATACGGCGCCGATCTGATCGCCGACGTCGCGCGCCGCGTCATCGCGGTGGACTACGACGAGTCCGCCGTGGCCCACGTCCGCGCCCGCTACCCCCGGGTGGACGTGATGCAGGCGAACCTCGCGCAGCTGCCGTTGCCCGATTCGTCGGTGGATATTGTGGTCAACTTCCAGGTGATCGAGCATCTGTGGGACCAAACACAATTCGTCGTCGAGTGCGCGCGGGTGCTGCGGCCGTCGGGCCTGTTGATGATGTCCACACCCAACCGGATCACGTTCTCCCCCGGGCGTGACACCCCGATCAACCCGTTCCACACTCGCGAGCTCAACGCCGGCGAGCTGGCCGAGCTGCTCGTCGGCGGGGGTTTCTCCGATGTGTCGATCAGCGGTTTGTTCCACGGCCCGCGGCTTCGGCAGATGGACGCCCGGCACGGCGGCTCGATCATCGACGCGCAGATCGCGCGCGCGGTGGCAGATGCGCCGTGGCCGCCCGACCTGGCGGCGGACGTCGCCGCGGTCAGCACCGACGACTTCGAACTCGTAGCGAGCGGATCCGGCGCGGCCACCGGCCAGCACATCGATGACAGCCTCGATCTGATCGCGATCGCGGTAGCGCCGTGAACTCACGGCAAGACCCGGTTCCCGGCCTGTTCACCCTGGTTTTGCACACCCATCTCCCGTGGCTTGCCCACCACGGCCGCTGGCCGGTCGGTGAGGAATGGCTCTACCAATCCTGGGCGGCCGCTTACCTGCCGCTGATGCGCGTGCTCAACACGCTGGCCGGCGAAAACCGCCGAGGGCTGATCACCCTGGGCGTCACACCGGTGGTGAACGCGCAGCTCGACGACCCGTATTGCCTTGAGGGCATGCATCATTGGCTGGCGAACTGGCGGCTGCGCGCAGCCGAGGCGGCCAGCGTGCGGTCGATTCCCCGATCGAAGTCGGCCGGTTATCAGTCGTGCACACCGGAGGCGTTGCGCGCCTTGGGGATTCGCGAGGAGGCGGAGGCCGATAACGCCCTTGAGGACTTCGCCACCCTGTGGCGGCACGGCGGCAGCCCGCCGCTGCGCGGGCTGCTCGACGCCGGCACGGTGGAGCTGCTCGGTGGGCCGCTGGCCCACCCGTTCCAACCGCTGCTGGCCCCCCGGCTGCGCGAATTCGCCCTGCGCGAGGGGCTGGCCGACGCCGGGCAGCGGCTGGCGCACACCCCCACCGGCATCTGGGCGCCCGAATGCGCGTACGCGCCCGGGCTCGAACACGACTACGCCGGCGCCGGGGTCACGCACTTCATGGTCGACGGCCCGTCGCTGCACGGCGACACCGCGCTGGGCCGGCCCGTCGGCGACACCGACGTGGTGGCGTTCGGGCGCGACCTGCAGGTCAGCTACCGGGTGTGGTCGCCGAAGTCCGGCTACCCCGGGCACGCCGCCTATCGCGATTTCCACACCTATGACCACCTCACCGGCCTCAAGCCGGCCAGGGTCACCGGCCGCAACGTGCCCTCGGAAGGCAAGGCGCCCTACGACCCCGAGCGGGCCGACCACGCCGTCGACATTCACGTCGCCGACTTCGTCGAGACGGTCCGCAACCGCCTGACGAGCGAGTCCGCGCGCATCGGGCGGCCCGCGCATGTGATCGCCGCCTTCGACACCGAGCTGTTCGGCCACTGGTGGTACGAGGGCCCGACCTGGTTGGAGCGGGTGCTGCGCGCCCTGCCCGAGGCCGGCGTGCGGGTGGGCACCCTGACCGACGCGATCGCCGACGGCTTCGTCGGTAACCCGGTCGCCCTGCCGCCCAGCTCGTGGGGTTCGGGCAAGGACTGGCAGGTTTGGGCCGGCGACCAGGTCGCCGACCTGGTGCAGCTCAACAACGAAGTCGTCGACACCGCGCTGAGCACCGTCGACAAGGCGCTGTCGGAAACCGCGACGCTGGACGGGCCCATCCCCCGCGACCACGTCGCCGACCAGATCCTGCGCGAAACGCTGCTGACGGTCTCCAGCGACTGGCCGTTCATGGTGAGCAAGGATTCGGCCGCCGACTACGCCCGCTACCGCGCCCACCTGCACGCGCACGCCACCCGGGAGATCGCGGGGGCGCTGGCGTCCGGGCGGCGCGACACCGCGCAGCGCCTGGCGGAGGGGTGGAACCGCGCCGACGGACTCTTCGGCGCCCTCGACGCCCGCAGGTTGCCCCGATGAGGTGGACCACAACGTGAAGATCCTGATGGTGTCGTGGGAGTACCCGCCGGTGGTCGTCGGCGGGCTCGGCCGGCACGTCCATCACCTGTCCACCGCGCTGGCGGCCGCAGGTCACGACGTCGTGGTGCTGTCACGCCGACCCACCGGGACCGATCCCCGCAGCCATCCGTCGTCCGACCAGATCAGCGAGGGTGTTCGGGTGATCGCGGCCGCGCAGGATCCGCACGAGTTCACCTTCGGCACCGACATGATGGCCTGGACGCTTGCGATGGGGCATTCCATGGTCCGCGCCGGGCTGAGCCTGAAGAAACCGGGCAGCAGCCACGCGTGGCGGCCCGACGTCGTGCACGCCCACGACTGGCTGGTGGCCCATCCGGCGATCGCGCTGGCCCAATTCTATGACGTGCCAATGGTTTCCACGATCCATGCGACCGAGGCCGGTCGGCATTCCGGCTGGGTCAGCGGCGCGCTCAGCCGTCAGGTGCACGCGGTCGAGTCCTGGCTGGTGCGCGAATCCGATTCGCTGATCACGTGTTCGGGGTCGATGGCCGACGAGATCACCGAACTGTTCGGTCCGGGGCTGGCGGAGATCACCGTGATCTGCAACGGCATCGAGACGGCGCGGTGGCCGTTCGCGGCGCGGCGGCCGCGCACGGGTCCGGCCGAACTGCTCTACCTGGGGCGGCTGGAGTACGAGAAGGGGGTGCACGACGTCATCGCCGCGCTCCCGCGGGTCAGGCGCACCCACGCGGGCACCACGCTGACCATCGCCGGCGAGGGCACCCAGCAGGGCTGGCTCATCGAGCAAGCCCGTAAACACCGGGTGCTCAAGGCGATTCGGTTCGTCGGGCACCTCGAGCACGCGGAGCTGTTGGCCGTACTGCATCGCGCCGACGCCGCGGTGTTGCCCAGCCACTACGAGCCGTTCGGCATCGTGGCGCTCGAGGCGGCCGCGGCCGGCACTCCCCTGGTGACGTCGAACATCGGCGGTCTGGGTGAGGCGGTGATCGACGGTCGGACCGGCGTATCGTGCCCGCCCCGCGACGTGACCCGGCTGGCCGCGGCGATTCGCACCGTCCTCGACGATCCGCGCGCCGCGCAACAACGCGCCCGGGCCGCCCGCGAACGCCTCACGTCCGACTTCGATTGGCGTACGGTGGCCGACAAGACCGCGCAGGTCTATCTGTCGGCCAAGCGCGGCGAGCGGCAGCCGCAGGCGCGGCTCCCCATCGTCGAACACGCCTTGCCGGACCGGTAGCGAGCTTTCTAACGTTTCAGGCATGGGCCTGGACTATTCGAGCGTGGTGCACGCGCCGATCACGGACGTCTTCGATTGGCATGCCAGGCCGGGTGCCTTCCACCGCCTCTCGCCGCCGTGGCAGCCGATGCGCCTCATCGCCGAGGCATCCTCGCTCGAGGACGGGCGGGCGACGCTGGCGCTGCCCGGCGGCCTGCGCTGGGTCGCCGTGCATCAGCCGGACGGCTACGATCCCCCGCGCCGGTTCGTCGACGCCCTCGGTGGTGACGGCCTGGCCACGCTTCCGGCGCGAATGGCGTTGCGCTGGCGCCACACCCACGAGTTCATAGACATCGGCGATGACCGTACCCGGGTGATCGACCGGGTCGAGACCGCGGTGCCGGGATCGCTGTTGCGGCCCATGTTCGACTACCGGCACCGCCAGCTGGCCGACGACTTGGCCGCCCACCGGTTGGCCGCCGAGAACGGCCTGAAGCGGTCGACGATCGCCGTCACCGGATCGTCGGGGCTGGTCGGTTCGGCGCTGACGGCGTTTCTGCGCACCGGCGGGCACCGGGTCATCCGGCTGGTCAGGCGCGACGCACGCGGCACCGACGAACGGCCTTGGGACCCCGAGGATCCCGACCCGCAGCTGTTGGCCGGCGTCGACGCGGTCATCCATCTGGCGGGCGCCTCCATCGCCGGACGGTTCACCGACAAGCACCGGGATGCCATCCGGGACAGCAGGATTGGGCCCACCCGGCGCCTCGCCGAACTTTTGGCCCGCACCGATCCCCGGCCCGCCGCGCTGATCTCGGCGTCAGCGATTGGCTATTACGGATACGACCGCGGCGACGACACGCTGGCCGAGGACAGCGACCGCGGGGAGGGATTCCTGGCCGACGTGGTGGCCGACTGGGAGGAGGCGACCGCAGCCGCGCAGGAGGCGGGGCTGCGGGTGGTGCGGGTGCGCACCGGCATCGTCCAGTCACCGCGCGGCGGCACGCTGAGGCTGATGCGTCCGCTGTTCGCCGCCGGGCTCGGGGGGCGGCTGGGCGACGGCAGGCAATGGCTGTCCTGGATCGGAATCGACGACCTGGTCGATGTGTATCACCGCGCGCTGTGGGACACGGCGCTGTCGGGGCCCGTGAATGCCGTTGCGCCGCAACCCGTCCGCAACGCCGAGTACACGTCGACCCTGGCGGCGGTGCTGCATCGGCCGGCCGTGTTGCCGGTGCCGTCGCTGGGGCCCCGCCTCCTGCTCGGGGGGCAGGGCGCCCGCGAACTGGCCTGCGCGAGCCAGCGGGTGGCACCCCGCAAGCTCGTCGCGGCCGGGCACCGGTTCCGTCAACCCGACCTGACCCAGGCGCTGCGTCACCTGTTGGGACGCGAGCAGTGAACGGTTAGGGCACCCGGCGGACGGTGAGCGGGCCTTCGTGCAGGTCGCGGCTGATGGCCTCGGCGCACGAACGCGCGCGAAGGACGGGGCTCTGGGTTCCCCAGGTATGCAAGAACCCGTCGACCAGGTCGGCCAGCGCAGCCTCGGAACTCCACCGCGGCGACCATCCGAGAACATTACGCGCGCGGTCGGTGTCCAGCAGCGGCAACGAAAACGCCATGTCCAGCCAGCCACGATCGAGGGGTTGCAACCTGGCCCGCCACGACGCCGCCACCAGCAGCCCCAGTAGCGGCGAGGGCACGTGAATCGGGCGTGCCCGCAACGCCTTTGCGATGTCATCGCGGCCGACCGGCGGTTCGGCGGCCAGGTTGAAGGGCCCGAGTGCGCGGCGCTCGATCGCCTTGACGCACGCGTCGGCGACGTCGTCGGCGTGCACGATGGACACGCTCAGCGAGCGGTCCAGCGGTAGCAGCGGCAACCAGCGCACCCAACGCGGGCCCACGTAGGCGGGCAGGGTGTAGCGCCGCAGGCCCAACGCGGCGTCGCGCTGCAGGATGAAACCGGGCCTCATCCGGGTGATTCCGACCCCGTCGGGGTTGTGCCCCTCGTAGCCGTCGAGCATGCGCTCCACCGCGGATTTCGCCCTGCTGTACGCGGAGGATGGTATGCCCGCGGTCGAGAAGGTCTCGTCGACCTTCTGCCCGTATCGCCCGGCGGCGTAGGTCCCCACCGACGACATGTGCAGCAGGTGCGGCACTTTCGCGTTGTGTGCCGCGCTCAATACCGCCGCGCTGCCGTTGACCCCGACCGCGTCCAAATAACGCCTGTTGCGGGTGGGCTGGAAACCCCACGCCAGATGGACCACGCACGCGGCCCCGCGAAAGACCTTGAGCAGCTCGAGCTCCACGCCCGGGTCGGCCAGGTCCAGCTCGTGCCAGTGGGCGTACCGGTACAGGTCGTCCGAAGGCGGTCGCCTCCGGCTGATTCCGACGATCTCATAGTCCGAGTCGTCGGCGGTGAGCCGGCGCAGTAAGGCGGTGCCGACGTTGCCGCTCGCCCCGGTGATCACGATGCGCTTGGGCACCGGCTACCCCCTTTCCTATGCCCGGCTACTCATCGGCATCCCTGCCGTCACGGCTCTGCCGATACGCGCGGGCGCGCAGGTCGGCGAGCCACCGCGGGTGCAGGCTCAGGCCCGGCGCGGTGTTGACGACGGGATCGAACGACACGTCGCGATGCTGTTCGTCGTCGACGACCGCGATCAGCGTCACGTGGCCCACCGGGGTGAAATGCCCTCTGCCGCAGGCTTGGTCGAGCGCGATCTCGATATTGCCGCGTTCGAGACGGTTGCGGACGTTGGCCAGCGACAAGCCGAGGCCGTCGATGTCGCTCGGGGTGCGGGCCCGCAGCCACCAATTGTGGTTCTGGTAGTGCAACGGCATCAGGGTGGTCAGTGTCTGTCCGTTCCACGACGCGGTCGGCCGCAGCGCCACCGCCCGGGACAGCACCCCCGACCCGGCGGACACGAGCAAGATGTCCCACGGCTTTCCCGCCGGCTCCGGGGGCGTCAACCGGAAAGCCAGGCCGACGAAGTCGGGCAGCGCGCCGGGTGTGCCGCTGGCCTTGGATACCCGGGCAACGATCTCCGACGAGGGGATCGGCAAGCCCTGACCCGCCGGGGCGATGCGTTCGATGAAGCCCCTCGCCAGCACCCCGCTGGGATGAAAGATCCGTTTGCCCCGGATCGCGGAGCCCCACTGGAAGGGCAGCGCCACAAGATCGAAAACGTTCACCGGCGGCGGATTCCCGTTCTGTGTCGGGGGAAACACGCCGCGCGGCGTCCCTGGGTGACGACGGGACGGCTACGGCGCCGCCACAGCGCGAGCGGCGGTGCGCCAGTTGATCATGCGCAGAGCGGGCAGCTGTTGTTGCCCGCTGTAGGAGTGGCTGTCGATGTAGACCTGCGCCATGACCGCCTGCCACGACTCGAACTGGGGTGAGGCCCTCCACATGCCCTCGTAGAGCCCCACGATGACGGCCTTGTTGTCGTCGGTCAGCGCGTAGACCGGGCCGCCGAAGTCGCGACCGTCCACGACCATGTCGGGGATGGCGAAACGGCCGTTGGTGACGGTGCCGACCGGCCCGCAGCGCTGCCCGGTCGAGCGGCGCAGCTGACACACGGGCAGGCCCGGCTGTGCGCGCAGCCCGGGCGTCGACCGCAATTGCCGGCCCGTGGGCAACACGTCCGAGGCCGTGACATTGCCTGCAAGAGCGATGACTTCGTATTCGACCGGCAGCATCGACGTGTCCGCAGCCGAGTCCGTGTCGACCTGCCGACGGCCGAGGACCACATCGCCGATCGGCTTGCGGTCACGGTCGGTCACCATCGGCTGCCCACCGTCGCATTGCCCGCTGGTCAGGGCGACCCGCAGCCGCGGCTCGACCATTCCGAGCATGCATACCGTGTTGCCCTGACGAATCTCCATTCCCGGAAACACCGTGATCCCCGGGTCGGCGCCGGCCCATCCCGGTGCGCCGATCAGCATCATGATGGCAGCGGGCGCAAGCGCTAACCGGCACCAGCGGCGGCCGAGCTTTTCCATTGGGCCGCACCACCCCTCGCGTCCGTCCGTCAAGGGATTCGTCGCGTTTGTTACGTGGCCGCCGTATACCCCGCGATTACGGCGCCAAACACGCATTCACCACCGGGTACATCGGCGCCGTTGCGCACCGTCCAGAAAACGAAACTTTGCTACCGCGCGACGGCGGCGACGCTAGGCTGCTGTCAGGTTGAGTTCACAGCTGCGTCTTTAGCGGGAGCGGTGTGCAAACACTGGTCACTCCCTTCTCACCACAATCGATAGGCGCTTCAATGGCTGCTCTTCACTCCGCGGATTCGGCGGACCAACAACATCCCACACGCGGCCGCCACATGGCCCAATTCGCCAGGGCACACGTGTTCGTCTATGCGCGCTGCCTCGCCACGGTGGTGCGCGTCGACGGCGAGATCGATGCCGCGAATGCGAGAGACCTCACCGAAGCCATCCGCGGCTTCGCCCGGCTCAAGACTCCGGTGGTCCTCGATTTGAGCCGACTGCGCTTCCTCAGCGTCGAGGGCTTTCGGGCGCTGCTGTTCGTCAACGACGAGCTCCGCAAAGCCCGCGTGCACTGCAGCGTGGTCACCGGCACGGCGATCCGGCCACTGCTGCGGATCGTGCACGACAACGGGTTGGCGACCACCGACTCGGTACCGGAGGCATTTCAAACCATCGAAGACATCCTTGCGGCGCGGCGGCGTTTCGTGTGCGAGTTGGCCCGGCCGCGACAGCCGCGTAGCCGGGTCCCCCGCAGCGCCGCGTCGTGACCCCAATGGGGGTTAAAACACCGTACGGGTTGGCGTTTCGGCTCCGTGCTCGGTTTCGGGCCCAGCGTGACTCGGCAAACACGGATCACCTTCATCAAGTGAATGTTTAAGTTATTGAACAACGTGGTATCTCCCACCGGGCGGCGCGGGGCGGGGCCTGGCGGCTCGCGCCGTGGTTTGCCCGCCTCGTCGGCGGGTATGACCGCGTGTGCCGGGCCAGCGCAGGCCCGGCCATTCCCAGCCGTCCGGGAGGGAGCGCTTGGGCACCATGGGAGCTTTGTCGTTTTCGCCCGCGGGCGCATCACCGCCCGTGACGGGCTCCTGGGGCGGTGACGACTTCGGCGAGTGGCGGTCGGAGGTCCGGCGGAGGGTTTTGGTCGAGGTCGCCGAGTTCGTCGCGCAGCGACGCGCCGCCGACCTGGACGGGGCGGGCATCGAAGCGGTCGGCGACATCCTGGCCGACTTCGTCTCCGGCGGTAAATGCCTGCGGTCGACGTTTGTGTACCTGGGGTGGCTGTGCGGCGCGCCGGCCGACCCCGCGGCGTTGCGGGCCGCGGCGAGCTTTGAGTTGGTGCACGCCTTCGCGCTGCTGCAAGACGACGTCATGGACGGCTCCGACGTGCGGCGCGGCCGCCCGTCGGCGCACCGGCAATTCGGGCGGTGGCACCGGGAACGCGGATTGCCCGGCCCCTCACGGCGATTCGGCGAGTCCGCGGCCATCCTGCTCGGAGACCTGTGCCTGATCTGGGCCGAACAAATGCTGCGGGACAGCGGAATCGATCCCCGGCGGCTGCAATTGGCGTGGCCGCGCTACGACGCGATGCGCACCGAGCTTGCCGTGGGACAATTCGCCGACCTGATCAACGACGCGCGGCAGGCGCCCGGGCTGGAATTCGTTCTCGATGTGGCACGGCGCAAATCGGGCAACTACACCGTGCGCCGACCCCTGGAGATCGGGGCGGCCATGGCCGGCTGCGGCGCTCACACGCTGTGCCAACTGGGCCGCTACGGCCGCGCCGTCGGCGAGGCGTTTCAGCTCCGCGACGACGTGCTCGGCGTCTTCGGTTCACCCGCGGTAACGGGTAAACCTGGCGCGATAGACCTGCTCGAGCGCAAGGCAACCAGCGTCGTGGTGGCCGCCCACCAGCTGGCCGATCCCTCGACCCGCCGTGAACTCACCGAGCTGGCGAATCGTGAAGCCCTCGGGCGTGACGCGATCGACAGGTGGAAGGCGCTGATCATCGGGACCGGGGCCGTGGGGCTGATCGAAGAGATGATCGGCGACCGCGTCGCGTCCGCGCGCGCCCACCTCGGGGACCTGCCGATCGAGGAGCCCGTTCGCATCGCGCTGGCCGAAATGGCGGCGGCTTGTACGGATCGCGCCGTATGACCGGTACCGAGTCGGGAGCGCGTTGACCATGCGGACCATCGAAGGACGCACCGATCACGTCGTGGTGGTCGGCGCCGGCCTGGCCGGCCTGTCCGCGGCGCTGCACCTGGCCGGGCGGGGGCGCGCGGTCACCCTGGTGGAACGTGAGCCGTGGCCGGGCGGGCGGGCCGGGCGCCTCGACATCGACGGGTACCGGATCGACACCGGGCCAACGGTGCTCACGATGCCGGACATCATCGACGAGACCTTCGCGGCCGTCGGCGAGACAACGTCCGACCGGCTGGAGCTGTCGCCGGTTGATCCCGCTTACCGCGCCGTGTTCGCCGACGGCAGCGCGCTCGAAGTGCACAGTGACGCAGACCGGATGGCCGACGCGATCGCCGGCTTCGCCGGTTCCGGGCAGGCGGCGGGCTACCGGCGGCTGCGCACCTGGCTGACCAGGTTGTACCGCACCGAATTCGACGGGTTCATCGGTGCCAATTTCGATTCCCCGCTCTCGCTGCTCACGCCGCGGCTGGCGCAGCTGACGGCGATCGGCGGCTTCCGCAGGTGGGATCGCATGGTCAAGCGGCACATCAGCGATGAGCGGCTGCAGCGGATCTTCACCTTCCAGTCGCTGTACGCCGGGGTGGCGCCGCGCGATGCCCTGGCGGTCTACGCGGTCATCGCCTACATGGACACCATCGCGGGCGTGGTGTTCCCGCGGGGCGGCGTGCGCGCGCTGCCCGACGCGCTGGCCGCGGCGGCCACCGACGCCGGCGTCGAATTCCGTTACGGCGCAACCGTTACCGCCCTCGAACAATCCGGCGGCCGGGTCAGGGCCGTACTTACCGAACAGGCCGGGCGCATCTCGTGCGACGCGGTCGTGCTGACCACCGAACTACCCCAGACCTACGCGCTGCTGGGCCGCACACCCCGCCGCGCCGTGCGGTTGCGGGCCTCCCCGTCGGCGGTGGTGGCGCACCTGGGTTGCCCCGCGGTCGCTCGCGACACGGCCCACCACACCATCCTGTTCGGCGAGGCATGGGATCAGACGTTCACCGACATCATCCGCGACGGCCGGCTGATGACCGATCCGTCGTTGCTGGTGACCCGCCCGACGGCCGGCGACCCGGCGCTGGCTCCCGAGGGCCGCGATCTGCTCTACGTCCTGGCCCCCGCGCCGAACCTGGAGCGCGGCACCATCGATTGGTCGCGGGCCGGCGCCGCCTACGCCGAGGGCCTCGTCGCACACGTCGCGGACCGGTTGCTCCCCGGATTGCGGGAGGACGCAACGGTTCTCGACGTCGTCACACCCGCCGACTGGGCCCGTCAGGGCATGGCGGCCGGCAGCCCCTTCGCGCTGGCCCACACGTTCGGTCAGACCGGGCCGTTCCGGCCGGCCAACATGGTGCGCGGCATCGACAACGCGGTGCTCGCCGGTTCCTCCACGGTGCCCGGCGTCGGCGTGCCGACCACCCTGATTTCCGGGCGGCTCGCCGCGGACCGCATCACCGGAGCCGCCACGAGGGCCATCGCCGTCCTCGACACGAAGGCCGGTTTGCCATGATGCGCAGCGAATTGGCCGCGGCCGGAATCGACGATCCTCGGCTGCGCGAGGGATACCGCCGGTGCCGGGAACTCAATGCCGCCCATGGCCGCACCTTCTTCCTGGCGACCCGGCTGCTCGCGCCCGACCAACGGCCGCCCGTGCACGCGCTGTACGGCTTCGCCCGCTACGCCGACGACATCCTCGACGATCTCGATCCGGGGCTGGACCCTTGCAGTCGTGGCAGGCGGCTGCAGCAACTGTCCGAGCGCTTCTTCTCCGACGGCGCCCACCTCGACGATCCGTTGGTGGCGGCGGTGACTCACACCGCACGGCGCTACCGGATCAGCGCCGGGCTCTTCGAGGACTTCCTGAACTCGATGCGGATGGATCTCACGGTCACCGACTATCCCGACCGCGCAGCGCTCAACCTCTACATGCGGGGCTCCGCGGAAGCCATTGGGCTGCAGGTACTCCCGATCCTGGGAACCGTGACGCCGATGGAGGAGGCCGCGCCGTATGCCGCGGCGCTGGGCCGGGCCTTCCAGCTCACCAACTTCCTGCGCGATGTCGACGAAGATCTGGTGCGCGGCCGGGTCTACCTGCCGACCGACGAACTCGCGGCCGACGGCGTGGATCGGGAGCTGTTGACGTGGTGTCATGCGCATCGCTGCACCGACCCCCGGGTGCGCCGCGCCCTGGCCGCGCAGCACGAAATCGCGCGTCAGACTTACCGATTCGCCGCGGCGGGGATCGCCACGCTGGCGCGTCGCTCACGGCCGTGCGTGGCAACCGCGGCCGCCCTGTACGCCGAGATCCTGGACTGCATCGAAAGAAGCGAGTTCGCGGTGTTCGACCACCGGGCCACCGTGGGCCGGGCTCGACGGCTTCGGGTCGCCGGTGCGGGACTGATACGGTCGTGGCGGGCGCGAAATGGCGAGCGGGACGATCTCAACTCGGGGGCCGCATGAGCGATCGGTGGCAATACCTTGTGGTCCTGGCCGCATGCCTGCTGATCACGGCGCCGCTGGAGGCGTTGGGCCCCGGCGTCTACCGACAGTGGCGACGCTTCCTCAAGGCGGTGCTGCCGGTCGCCGCGGTGTTCCTGATCTGGGATGAGATCGCCGTCGCCGCGCGCGTGTGGACCTACGACGCCGCGTACCTCAGCGGCCTGAGCATCCCGTTTCGGGTGCCGATCGAAGAGGTGCTGTTCTTTCTCGTCATTCCGGCATGCGCGCTGCTGACCTACAACGCCGTGGGCGCCATCCTGGCAAGGGTGCACCGGCGGTGAGCGGTCTCGGCTACACCCTGCCCGCGGTGCTGGCGGTATTGGCCGTCTGCGCACTGGAATTGGCGGTGCTGCGCACCGGGCTGTTTCGCCGGCCGGCCTACTGGCTGTCGATGGTGATCGTCCTGGGATTCCAGATCCCGGTCGACGGATGGCTGACGAAGCTCAGCTCGCCCATCGTCAGCTACGACGATCGGCAGCTGAGCGGGCTGCGCTTCCCGTTCGACATTCCGGTCGAAGACTTTCTGTTCGGCTTCGCGTTGGTCACCGCGGTGCTGCTGCTGTGGGAACGGCAACATGCGCGTCGGTGATGCGGGGCCCGCCCCCGCCGACCTGGCAGCCGCGTTCGACGCGGGTGCCGCGGCCTACGACCGGCTGGTCGGCGCCAGCCCGGGCTACCACGCGCAACTGCTGCTGTCGGCGCGCCGGATGCGGATTCCGGCCCGCGGCAAGGGCTTACGGTTGCTCGACGCCGGCTGCGGGACGGGCGCCTCGACGGCCGCACTGCTCGCCGTCGCGCCGCACGCCGACATCGTCGCCGTGGACGCGTCGCGCGGAATGCTCGACGCGGCGCGCGCGAAGGACTGGCCCGCCACGGTGCGCTTCGTCCACACCCCCGTCGAACAATTGGCGGAGCACGGGATCACCGGGCCCTTCGACGCCATCCTGGCCGCGTACCTGATCCGCAACGTCGCCGACCGCGACGACCAACTGCGCAAGTTCCGCACGCTGTTGCGCCCCGGCGGCACCCTGGCCGTGCACGAGTATTCGGTTCGCGACTCCTGGGCCGCCACCCGCATCTGGCACGCGGTCTGCTGGGGCATCATCATCCCGTCCGGGTGGTGGCGCACCCGCGACACCGCGCTCTATCGCTACCTGTGGCGCAGCGTGCTCGCGTTCGACGGCGCCGCGCGGTTCCGGATCCGCCTCGCCGACGCCGGCTTCACCGCCGTGCACAGCGAGACGATGCCCGGCTGGGAAGCCAACATCGTGCACACCTTCCTGGCGGACGCGCCGTCATGACCGCGCACGCCGCCGACCGTCGCCGCCGAACATTGCCCGCACCAACGGGATTGCCGGACGCCGGCGCGCTGCCGTCGCGGCCCCGGGTCGCCGTCGTCGGCGGCGGGATCGCCGGACTGGCCGCCGCCACCGGACTCGCCGAGCGCGGCGTCGCGGTCGAGGTCATCGAACGCGAACCCTACCTCGGCGGTCGGGTCGGCGGCTGGACCGAGCGCGACGGCGGCGTCGACCTCGCGATGAACCGCGGCTTCCACGCGTTCTTCCGGCAGTACTACAACCTGCGCGCCCTGCTGACCCGGATCGACCCGCGATTGCGGATGCTGACTCCCGTCGAGGATTACCCGCTCATCGACGGCGCGGGGCGGCGCGACAGCTTCCGCGGGCTGCCGCGCACCCCGCCGTGGAACGCCGTCGCCTTCGCCGCGCGCAGCCCGACCTTTCGCCTTCGCGACTTCACCCGCATCGATGCCCGCGCCGCCGCGCCGCTGGCCGGCGTGTCGGTGCCGGGCACCTACGAGCGCCTCGACCACATCGACGCCGCGGCGTTGCTCGAAAACATCCGATTCCCCGAGGCCGCACGGCATCTGGCGTTCGAGGTGTTCTCCCGCAGCTTCTTCGCCGACCCCGCCAAGCTGTCCGCGGCCGAGTTGGCGACCATGTTCCACATCTACTTCCTGGGATCGGCCGAGGGCCTGATCTTCGACGTCCCGTGCGCGAACTACGACGGCGCGCTGTGGCAGCCGTTGTGCGGCTACCTCGAGGGGCGCGGGGCGCGGTTTCGGCTCGGCACCGCCGCCCTGGGCATCGAGGGGGATCCGGCGGGGCGCTTTCGCGTGCACACCGATTCCGACGAGCCGCTCGACGTCGACGCGGTGGTGCTGGCCACCGACGTCGCGGGCCTGCAGCGGATCGTGGCGGGATCGAGTGGCCTTGGCACCGATGACTGGCGGGCCCGGATCTCGCGGCTGCGCACCGCGCCGCCGTTCGCGGTGCATCGGTTCTGGCTCGATCGCCCCGTCTCGGCGCGGCGCCCGGCGTTTCTGGGCACGGCCGGGCACAAGCCGCTGGACAACATCAGCGTGCTGGAACGCTACGAACGCGAGGCCCGCGCGTGGGCGTGCGCGCATCGGGGTTCGGTGGTCGAATTGCATTCCTACGCATTGGATTCGGCGCCATCGCGCGCCGCCGCGCTGCGCCGGCTGCACGCGGTGTACCCGGAAACGGCGGCGGCACAGATCGTTCACGAGAGGCTGCTGCACCGCAGCGACTGCCCGCTCTTCGCGCCGGGCACCTATACGGACCGCCCCGCGGTGATCACCCCCACACCGGGCCTGGTGTTGGCCGGCGACGCCATCCGGATCGACCTGCCGGTGGCGCTGATGGAGCGCGCCGCCACCACCGGGTGGTGCGCCGCGAACCAACTGCTGAAACGCTGGGGACTGGCCGGGCACCCGTTGTCCACGGTGCCCACCCGGGGCCGTTCAGCACTGCTGCGATGGCTTGCCACCCGCGAGGGAGCCGCCCGGCGATGAAGATCCGCGACCAGCTGCAAAGCCTGCGGACGTGGCCCAAAGATTGGCCCCTGCAGGTGATCCCGCGTGTGTCGTGGGCCGATCAGCGCCCGACCTATCGCGACGCACAACCCGCCATCATCGACGCCGCGCTGCGCCGCTCACAAAATCGCCCCACCGGCAACTGGTACGCGTTCGCCGCCAGCCGGCAGGTGGTCGGCGGGCGGCCGTTCGGCGCGCTCGTCGCCGGCGTCGAGGTCGTCGCCTGGCGCGACGAGCAGCACCGCCTGTGCGTGGGACCGCGCAGTTGCCCGCACCTGGGGGCCGACCTCGCCACCGGCACGGTGCACCGCGGCACGCTGGTGTGCCGGTGGCACGGGCTGACCCTGGACGGGCGCGCCCGCGAATTCGGTTGGAGCCCATTGCCCGGTCACGACGACGGCATCCTGGTCTGGGTGCGGCTCGATGCGGTGGGACGGGAGGCGCCACTGGAGCTGCCGGTGATTCCGGACCGGCCGACCGGCGACACCCTGGCCGCCGTCGCGCGCATGGAGGGCGTCTGCGAGCCGATCGACGTCATCGCCAACCGGCTCGATCCGTGGCATGGCGCCTGGTTTCACCCGTACTCGTTCACCCGCCTCGAGGTGCTCACCACACCGACCGAACACGCCGACCGCTTCTTGGTGGCCGTGACGTTCCGGATGGGACGCCTGGGGGTGCCCGTCGTCGCGGAGTTCAGCTGCCCGGAGGCCCGCACGATCGTGATGCGCATTGTGGACGGGGAGGGGGCGGGCAGCGTCGTCGAAACCCATGCCACCCCAATCGGTTTGGGCCCCGATGGCCGCCCCCGCACTGCCGTCCTGGAAGCCACCATCGCGCACTCGGGGCGGCCCGGGTTCAAGCGGGCATCTCGGGTGGCGCCGCTGATCACGCCGCTCATGCGCTTCGCGTCGAGCAGGCTCTGGCGCGACGACCTCGCCTACGCCGAGCGTCGTTACCAGGTACGCGCCGCACGCGGATGACCCACAGCGGTGCGCATGCAAGAATCGTCGGATCAGTTCCGCACCCGAGTCCGCCTCGGCCGTCACGAGGCACTACGCAGTCGCGGTCGCAGTGACCGTCGGCGCGCACCTTGCGTACCTGCTCTACGTGCCCAGCGGCGGCTTTCTCGCATTGCGCTGGCCGCGCACCATGGCGCTGCACGTGCCGGCGGTGGGTTGGGGTATCGCCGTCGTCACGCTCAGGCTCCCCTGCCCGTTGACCATCCTGGAATCGTGGGCCCGCCGCAGCGCGGGGATGAATCCGCTGCCGACCGCGGGCTTCATCGAGCGTTATGTCGCAGGTCATTTCGTGCCGACCGGGCGCATTGGTGCCGCACAGGCGTTGGCGTTCAGCGCGGCCGGCGTCTCATGGTGCGTCCTGGCGCGGCGGATCCTTCATCCCCGGAGGCGGCCCGTCGGCGTGAACGGCTGAGCGCCGCCACAGCAGCCATACGGTGCCCAGCACCAGCGCCGCGAACACGATCGCGGCCGGCCACAGGGCCAGTTCGGCAAGCCACACACGCCGTTGCAGGCGCAGCACTTTGCGCTGGGCGCCCCGCAGGCGTTGCGACGTCTCGTGCACGGTCATCGGCCATCACATACCCGAGGAGCACCTGTTCAAACCGCAGGACGCCGCGGTCTGTAGCCACAAGCATTTGACTATTGAATACATGAAACGTCTCCGCGATTCGGCGCCCTGCTCAGCGGGAATGCCATAGCGGAATACGGGGAAGGAACACCATGAGCTTCGACAACACCGGCGAGGGCGCCACGCAGGCGGTGGGAAAAGTCACCGAGGCGCTGGAAACCATCGAGCGCGCCCGGGGACACCTGTACTCCTTCCACCAACTCACCGGCCATGCCGACCTCCAACTCGACGAGGCGGTGTCGCGGTTGCACGAACTCGGGCACGCCGGTCTGGCCCAACACATCAGCCGCGAGCTGATCGGGCGCAACGTCCTCCCGGGGCGCTGGAGCTTTCAGGTGGTCGAAGACTACGACGACGGCTACTACCGCTGCTTCAAGGAGATCGAACAGCTGGTGCGAATGCGACTCGCCGGCGGACAGCGCCACCGCTACGAGATGGCGATGAAAGAGGAGCGGCGCACCGCGGGTCACCCCGCCCACACCGCGTCGCCCAACGACGAATCGACGAATGGTGAAAACCTATGAGCAACAGAGAATTCGACAAGGGCGACGCGGTCGAGTGGCAAAGCCACGGCACGACGGTCCGCGGTACCGTCGAGGGCGAGATCACCTCGGATACCGAGGCCGCCGGGCGCACGGTGCGCGCCTCCGCGGACCAGCCGCAGTACAAGGTGCGCAGCGACAAGACGGGCGCGGATGCGGTGCACAAGCCGGACGCGCTGCGCCGCGCGGACTGATTCGTGTCGAGGGTCATCCGATGACAGAGGACAAGGACACCACCTGGGCCCGCTTCCACGACGCGGTGAACATGACCGCCGGTGAGCTGGAAAAGTGGCTCGCCACAGAAGAGTCGAACGCCGTGGGACAAAAGCAGGGCGAGAGCGAGTCGACCGGTCATGCCAGCGGGCGCCGCATCGTCGAGATACTCACGGCGAAGCGACAAGACCTCACCGAGGCCGACTACGCGCACATGCGCAAGGTTGTCGGGTACGCCAAGCGCCATCTGGCGCAACGTCCACAGGGCAACATCGACGAGAGCCCCTGGCGCTACTCGTTGATGAACTGGGGTCACGACCCCGCGAAGTCGTGACACCGCCTCGACCCACCGGCTAAGCCACGGTGATCCGGTAGGGGTGCCGTAGGCTGATGGCCACCGACCGGACCGGGGGCCGCGCGCAGCGGTCCCGAAACGCTGGTCGGCCTATCTTGCAAGAGGATGCGGGTAAGTGACCAAGCGCGGCGCCGCTGACCGGCGAATGGACCGAGCCGAACTCGAGAAGTTGATGTCGGCGGACATGCGCGCGATCACGGCGCAGTCCGACCGCATCGGCCGGCACTTCGCGCGGCAAAACGAGGTCAGCGGCACCGACTTCCACGCCCTGCTGCACATCATGGTCGCCGAGACTGCCGGAACGCCTTTGACGGCGGCGCAATTGCGGAGGCGCATGGACGTATCGCCCGCCGCCATCACCTATCTCGTGGACCGCATGATCGACGCAGGGCACCTCCGGCGCGAACCGGACCCGCAGGACCGCCGCAAGACGCTGCTGCGCTACGAGAAACCTGGAATGGCGCTGGCGCGCTCATTTTTCACGCCGTTGGGCGCCGAACTGCATACCGCCCTCGCCGAGCTTCCCGACCGCGACTTGGCGGCCGCTCATCGGGTTTTCACGGCGATGATCGAGGCGATGTCCGCCTTCGAATCCACGCTCACCGCACCGGCTCCCAAACGGCCCGCCACCCCCGAGGGGAAGCGCACCCCGGCGAAAGGCCGCGGCGGCGCCGTGCGCTGAGACGCACCGGGCCGGTTAGTGCACCGGGCGCTCGACGGTGCATCCCAACAGCCGCTGCTCGATGAGATCCGCTCCGCGGGCCACACCTCCGGTGGCCGCGAACCCGGCGGCCACCCGTCGCGCACCGTCCGCCATCGTCATTGCCTGACGCACCTTCGCTCTCAGCCGCGCCGGTGTGAGTTTTTTCGCCCTCAGCCGGGTGCCGCAGTGAGCGACCTCCACCCGCCGGGCGACTTCGGCCTGATCGCGGGCGAAGGGAACGACGCAGACCGGTACACCCCGGTCGAGAGCCTTCAGTGTGGTCCCCATTCCGCCATGCGTGATCGCGCAGGCGGCCTTCTCCAGGACGGCGGTGTGCGGCACGAAACGGCATACCGTCGCGTTGTCGGGGCGCGGCAAATCGGTGGGTATGCCCGCCGGAAACGTCGCCACGACGTGCACGTCCTCATCGGCCAGCGCGTGCAAGGCGATTCGCCCCAGCGGTTCGTCGGCCTGCCGCAACGACGACGTGTTCACCAGCACGACGGGCCGGTCGAGGTCATCGATCCAACCCGCTGTCACGGTTTCGGTCGGCTCGAATACGCACGCGCCGATGTGGTGCAACACATCGGGCCATCCCGGATGCCGATACTCGAAAGGCTCGCCTCCGACGGCCAGCAGCAGCGGCGCGCGGCGCATGAAGCCGTCCACCGACGTTACCGGTGGCACCGCCAGCTGCACGCGAATTGCGTTGACGCGCGGCAGCATTGGCCGGTCGAACAGGTACCTCACGATCGGGCGTACCGTGGCGTCCCGCAGGTCACCGACGACGCCCGGCAGGGGCCGCAGCCCGGGACCGAACGGCGGCACGCCCCGGGAGCGCAGGTACGGGGTGAACGGCGAAAACAGCGACCACGGAATCTCCCCGGCGTCTGCGGCCGACAAGGCGCCCCAACAATTCGCGTCCACGATGACCGCATCCGGCCGAACCTCGGCCACGGCCCGACGCAGGTCGTCGACCTCGAACACCGCTCGCCGGCACAGCACGTCGACCGACGAGGTCAAGACCTCCAAGGCGTTTCGCGCCCGCCAGTCCTTCCCGGCAATCGCCTCGATTCGCGGATCGACGGGCGCGGCGTGCACGCCAACCGAGCGCATCGTCGAGACGCCGCCCGCCATGGTGCGCACATGAACGTCGTGACCCCGCCGGGCGAGTTCGGCCAGCAGGGCGCCGACCGGCAGCAGATGTCCGAGTGCCGGCGAGCCGTACGCGAGGATGACAGCCACGTCGCGCGAAGCTACGTAACGCGGACGAGGTCGACGTCGCGCAGCGCCGCGAGGTTTGCCGCACCGCAGCCGTGCAGGCAAACCCGAAGCTCATCGATGAACGGCTGCAGCCAATCCACCACCGCCGCAGTGGATTCGATCGCGGCCGGCAGCAGCGGCCGGGCCACCGCCACGACGTCGGCCCCCAGGGCGATCGCCTTGGCCGCGTCCATCCCGGTTCGAATGCCACCGGACGCCACCAGCGGGATCTCCGGCAGCGCCTCGCGCACCTCCACGACCGCACGCGCGGTGGGGATTCCCCAGTCGGCCAACTCCGGATGGCGCAGTTCGCCGTAACGCACGAACTGTTCGACCCGCGACCACGACGTGCCGCCGGCGCCCGCCACGTCGATTCCGGCAACCGGAAGCGTGCCGTCGGCCCCAAGGAGTTCGACCACCGCGGCGCCGCCGATCCCGTGGCCGACCTCCTTGAGCAACACGGGGTAGCCGAGGGCGTCGGCCGCTTCGCGCAGCCGGTCCACCGAGCCGGAGAAGTCGGTGTCGCCGTTGTGTTGCATCGCTTCCTGCAACGGATTGGTATGCACGGCAAGCGCGTCGGCGCCCACCCGATCGAGGGCCTTGGCCAGGTCCGGCACGGCCGCCTTCGCCAGCTGGGATAGCCCAATGTTGCCGAACAGCAACGCATCTGGGGCGACGTCGCGAACCGTGAAGCTGTCCGCGGCGCGCTCCCCCAGCGCGCTGTCGAGCATGATGCGCTGCGAGCCGAGCATCATGCCGACGCCGAGCTGTTGGGCGGCGGCCGCCAGATTGCGGTTGATCGTCCCGGACAACTCTGCGCCCCCGGTCATCGCGCCGATGAGGATCGGAGAGCGCAGGTTGGCACCGAAAAACGTGGTGGACAGGTCGATGTCGCCCAGGCTGGTCTGCGTGAGCGCGTTGTAGGGCAGGTGATACCGGTCCAGGCCGGTGCTGACCCCGGCATAACCGACCGGCTCGCTCAGGCACACGTCGATGTGCCGCCGCTTGCGATTCTTCATCGCGCCACGGTCAGCGGTCATCGCCGGCAAGCCTCGCGTCCATCAATGTCTCCGCATCGCGTCCATAATGTTCATAGTGCCCCCTTTCGCGCAGCGCCATGCCGACTTCGTGGCGCTGCGTCGTTTCAGTTGATTAATGTTTAACTAACTGAAAGGGTTGTGTTCGTGGTATGGGAGCCCTTGGCCACCGCTGTGACGGGTCGACGTTCGTGGCTGCTCGCGCTGGTCGCGGCCCTGCTGGGGGTCGGTTTCATGGTTCTCATCGGCGAGAACGCGGCGGCGGGCCAGTCACCGAAATCGCTGCCCGACGACTCCGCGTCGGCCGAGGTGGACGCGCTGTCGCGGCAGTTCACCGGCGGCGACCGCGCCCCGGTGATTGTCGTGGTCAGCCGGACCGACGGCGCGGTGCTCAGCCCCTCGGACGTTTCGGCCGCACGCGCGGCCCGCGATCGGGCCCAGGCCGCCGCGCCGCCCGGCGGGGATGGCGCGGCGCCCGCGCTGCCGTCGACCGACGGGAAGGCCGTCCTGGGCATCGTGCCGATCAGCGGCGGCCTGTCGGGGCTTGACCTCGACCGCACGGTCACGGCGCTGCGCACGGCCGCGGCGAGCGGCCTGCCCACGGATCTGCAGGTGCACGTCACGGGCGGGCCGGCGTTCGGCGCCGACATCGCCAGCGCCTTCACCAACGCCAACATCACCTTGCTCGCCGTGACGACGTCGGTGGTGGCGCTGCTGCTGATCGCCACGTACCGGTCCCCGGTGCTGTGGCTGGTCCCCTTGCTCGTCGTCGGATTCGCCGACCGGGTCGCCGCCGCGGTCGGTACGGCGGTGGCGTCGCTGACCGGGCTGAGCTTCGACGGCGCCACCTCGGGCATCACCAGCGTGCTGGTGTTCGGGGCGGGCACCAATTACGCGCTGTTGTTGATCTCCCGGTATCGCCAAGAGCTACGGCGCCATTCCGGGCACCGCGTCGCGCTGCGGCACGCCGTGCGCCGGGCGGGGCCGGCCATCGTTGCCAGCAATGCCACCGTGGTGCTGGCGCTGCTCACGCTGCTGTTCGCGGCCACTCCGAGCACACGCAGTCTGGGCGCGCTGGCGGCGTGCGGCCTCGTGGTCGCCGCGGTGTCGGTGCTGGTCATCCTGCCGCCGATGCTGGCCGTGTGCGGCCGCCGATTGTTCTGGCCGTTCATCCCGCACGCCGACGACGCCGAGGACCGGGATTCCGGTGCCTGGCGGCGCATCGCGGAATCGGTCGCCCGTCGTCCCGCGCTGGTTGCGGTGGTCGCGATCGCGGTGCTGGCCGCCCTGGGCACGGGCTTGTGGGGGACCCGGATCGGGCTGTCGCAGACCGAGCAGTTCCGCGTGCGCGCGGATTCGGTGTCCGGTTACGCCGTGGTGGCCGAACACTTCCCGGCCGGCCTGGCCAACCCGACACTGGTTGTCGCGCCCACCGCCCACGCGTCGCCCGTGCGGCAGGCGATCGGGGCCACGCCCGGCGTCGTCTCGGTGACCGAGTCCGGCCGCGCGGAAACGGGGCTGACGAAGTGGTCGGTGGTGATCGACGCACCGCCGTCGTCCGACCGGGCGTTCGGCATCGTTGCCGCACTGCGGGATTCGACCCGGGCCGCCGACCCCGGCGCGCTGGTGGGCGGCGCCGACGCGCAGGCCCTCGACGTCCGGGACGCGGCCGCGCATGACCGCGTGCTGCTGATCCCGGCGATCCTGGCCGTCATCCTGGTCGTCCTGTATGCGTTGCTGCGATCCGCCCTCGCGCCGCCGACCCTGCTGGCCGCGACGATTCTGGGTGCCCTGGCCGCGTTGGGCATGGGCGGCTGGGCGAGCATCCATATCTTCGGTTTTCCGGCACTGGACAACACCACCCCGCTGTTCGCCTTCCTGTTCTTGGCCGCCCTCGGCGTGGACTACACCATCTTTCTGGTCACCCGCGCCCGCGAAGAGGCCGCACGGCACGGCGCGCGCGACGGGATGGTGCGCGCGGTGTCGGCGACCGGAGGCGTAATCACCAGCGCGGGAATCGTTTTGGCCGCCGTGTTCTGCGTGCTCGGGGTGCTGCCGTTGATCGTCCTGACGCAGTTGGGGATCATCGTCGGCCTGGGCATCCTGCTCGACACCTTCGTGGTGCGCACCCTGGTCATCCCGGCGTTGTTCGCCCTCATCGGCGACCGAATCTGGTGGCCCACCAGCCCCGCCAATGCCGAACCCGTTGAACAACAAGCGGATCGGGCCCAACGCGAACGGAGCACGCCGTGAACAAATCGATCTTAGGTGCGACGGCCCTGGGCGTCGCCGCGGCCGCCGGCGCCGGCAGCGTCGCCAGCGCCAACGCCGCCTCGCCGTGGTACGCGCGGCTTCGCAAGCCCGCGTACCAGCCGCCGCGCGCCGCCTTCCCCGTCGCGTGGACCACGCTCTACGCGGACATCGCGGTCACGTCGGCGGTGGCCATCGACCGGTTTCGCGCCACCGGGCGCCATGACCAGGCGCGCAGCTACGCCGCTGCCCTGGTGGTCAATCTGCTCCTCAACGCCGGGTGGAGTTGGCTCTTCTTTCGGTACCACAAGCTCGGTGCGGCCGCGGTCGGTGCCGCGGCGCTGACGGCCAGCAGCGCCGACCTGGTGAGGCGCACCGCGCAAGCCGGCCCGCGGGGCGGGCCGGCGCTACTGCCCTACCCCATGTGGTGCGGCTTCGCGACCGTCCTGTCCACCCACATCTGGCGGCTCAACCGTTAAGGGGCCGAATCATGCCCGCCCTGTTGTGGTTTCGCCGCGATCTGCGGCTGCGTGACCATCCGGCGCTGCTCGCCGCGGCCGAGGCCCACGAGGTGCTCGCCTGCTTTGTGCTCGATCCGCGGCTGGAAAGCTCGTCGGGACAGCGCCGGCTGCAGTTCCTGGGTGACTCGCTGCGGCGGCTGCGCGCGGACCTCGACGGGCGGCTGCTCGTCACCCGCGGGCGGCCCGACACCCAGATTCCCCACATCGCCAAGGAGATCGGCGCGACGTCGGTGCACATCTCCGAGGACTTCGCGCCGTTCGGCACGCGCCGCGACGAACGGGTGCGCGCCGCACTGGGCGCGGTCCCGCTGGTGGCGACCGGCTCGCCGTACCTCGTCTCGCCCGGACGCGTCACCAAGCCGGACGGCTCCCCGTACCAGGTGTTCACACCGTTTCTGCGGCAGTGGCACAAAGTCGGCTGGCGGGCCCCGGCCACATCGGGCGCCGCCTCCGCGCGCTGGCTCGATCCGGCGCGCCTGCAAGTCGAGCACTGCGAAATCCCCGACCCCGGTGTCTCGCTCGATGTCGCCGCCGGCGAGGCCGCGGCGCGCGCCCAGTGGAAGTCCTTCCTCGACAACGGATTGAGAAGCTACGCCGACGACCGCAACAGGCCCGACCTGCGCGGCACCAGCCGGATGTCGGCGCACCTGAAATTCGGCACCGTCCACCCCCGCACCCTGGCCGCCGACCTGGACCTGCGCGGCGGCGGGGCGCAGGCGTACCTGCGGGAGTTGGCTTTCCGCGATTTCTACGCCGACGTGCTGCACCACTGGCCCGCGAGCGCGTGGCGCAACTGGAACAAAGATTTCGACGGCATCCCGACCGACTCCGGCGCCGAGGCCGAGCGCCGCTTCGCGGCGTGGAAGGCCGGTGAGACCGGTTTTCCCTTCGTCGACGCCGGGATGCGGCAGCTGCGCGAAACCGGGTTCATGCACAACCGGGTGCGGATGAGCGTCGCGTCGTTTCTGGTCAAGGACCTTCATCTGCCGTGGCAGTGGGGCGCCGAATGGTTTCTGGACCAGCTCGTGGACGGGGACATGGCGAACAACCAGCACGGCTGGCAGTGGTGTGCGGGCTGCGGCACCGATGCCGCGCCCTACTTCCGGGTGTTCAACCCGACGACACAGGGCGAAAAGTTCGACCCCACAGGCGATTACATCCGCCGCTGGGTGCCCGAGCTGCGCTCGGCCGATGACGTGCACCTGCGCAGGGGCCGGCGGCCGGACAACTATCCGCAGCCCATCGTCGACCACGCCGCCGAACGGGCCGAAGCGCTGCGGCGCTATCAGAGCATCTGATCTCGGCGCTCGTTTGCCCAATCGTGCACCCGTAGCCGATGGGCATGCCATGATCGGCCGATTCACGGGTCAAGCCATTCGGGAGGCGACAATGACCGTCATCCGCGCGCTGCCGGTTTCGTGCGCTGCCGCCGGCCTCATCACCGCCGTCGCGGGCTGTTCCTGCTCGATCGGTTCGTCGCACGCGGTGAGCAGGAGCGAGGTCGCCGGCCAGATCTCCGCGAAGATGACCGACGCCGCGGGCAACAAGCCCGAGTCGGTGAACTGCCCGAACGACCTGCCCGCAACCCTCGGCGCGCAGGTGACCTGCGAAATGAAGGTCAAGAACCGGCCGTTCGGCGTCAACGTCACGGTCACCAGCGTCGAGGGCGGCGACGTCAAGTTCGACATGGTGGAGATGGTCGGCAAGGAGCAGGTCGCCGCCGCGATCAGCACCCAGCTCGGCCAGCGGGTGGGCAGAAAGCCGGACTCGGTGACCTGCCCCGACAATCTGAGAGGCGTTGCGGGCGCGACACTTCGGTGTCAGCTCACCGACCACGGCCAGAAATACGGTGTGCTGGTGACCGTCACGAACGTCGCCGCGGGCGACGTCAACTTCCATTTCAAGGTCGACGACCGGCCGCAACCGGACAGCTAGCGGGAGGCCTTTTTCCGTTCGATGTCGGCCAGGGCGGCGGCGAGTTCGGCACGCTGCGCGGCCGAGCTCTCCCAGGCGAGCTGGCGGTTCTTGACCACCTTGGCCGGCGCGCCCACCGCGATCGAGTAGTCCGGAATCACCCCGCGCACCACCGCATGCGATCCCAGCACGCAACCGCGCCCGACCGACGTGCCCCGCAGCACCGACACCTTGACCCCCACCCAGGTGTCCGGGCCGATCCGCACCGGGGACTTGACGATGCCCTGGTCCTTGATGGGCATGTCGATGTTGTCCATGCGGTGGTCGAAATCGCAGACGTAGCACCAGTCGGCCATCAGGACCGAATCGCCGAGCTCGATGTCGAGGTAGGCGTTGATGACGTTGTCGCGGCCCAGCACCACCTTGTCGCCGAACCGCAGCGAACCCTCGTGCGCGCGGATGGTGTTCTTGTCACCGATGTGGACCCAGCGCCCGATCTCGAGCTGCGCGAGCTCGGGCGTGGCATGGATTTCCACACCCTTGCCGAGAAAGACCATGCCGCGGGTGATGATGTGCGGGTTGGCCAGCTTGAACTTCAGTAACCGCCAGTAGCGCACCAGGTACCACGGGGTGTATGCGCGGTTGCGCAGCACCCACTTCAGCGAGGCCAGCGTGAGGAACCTGGCCTGGCGCGGGTCGCGCAGGTTCGATCCACGCCAGCGGCGATGGACCGGGGCGCCCCACATGCTCGTCATGGCCGGAAAGCCTAGTCGAGAGCCCAAGCGATACCCTCACGTGTACTCGACCGCCGCACCTGCGCACGCCCTGGGGAAGGACTTGGAAACCGACGTGCTTGCCCGACACCTCGTCAGTGGGCTTCGGCGTTGCTCATCCGCGCTGCTGGCGGCGGCGCTCGTGGCCGGGGTCGGCGGCTGCGGCACCACCGACTCGTGGGTGGACGCATCGGCCGCACAAGGCTGGCCGGCGCAATACGCCGACGCCGCCAACAGCAGCTACACCCCCACCGGCGGGGCCACCAAGCTGTCGTTGCAGTGGACCCGGTCGGTCAAGGGGAGCCTGGCCGCCGGACCGGCGCTGAGCGCGCGGGGCTATCTGGCACTGAACGCCCAGACCTCCGCGGGTTGTTCGCTGATGGAGTGGGAGAACAACCACAACGGACGCCAGCGCTGGTGTGTGCGGTTGTTCCAGGGCGGCGGCTTCGGCGGGCCGCTGCTCGACGGCTTCGACAACCTCTACGTCGGCCAGCCCGGCGCCTTCCTGTCGTTCCCGGTGACGCAGTGGACGCGCTGGCGCCAGCCGGTCATCGGCATGCCCACGACGCCGCGGTTCCTCGGTAGCGGCGAGTTACTCGTCGCCACGCACCTGGGGCAGGTGCTGGTTTTCGACTCACATCGCGGCCAGGTGGTGAGCAGCCCGCTCGATCTGGTGGACGGCATCGATCCCACCGATGCGACGCGCGGGCTCGCCGACTGCGCGCCGGCGCGCCAGGGCTGCCCGGTGGCGGCGGCCCCCGCCTTCTCGGCCGCCAACGGGATGGCGGTGCTCGGCGTCTGGCAGCCGGGGGCACCGGCCGCTGTGCTGGTGGGCCTGAAGTACCACCCCGGGCAGACGCCGCTGCTGACCAAGGAGTGGACCAGCGACGCCGTGGGCGCCGGCGCCATCGCCAGCCCGGTGCTCTCGGCCGACGGGTCGACCGTCTACGTCAACGGCCGCGACGAACGCCTGTGGGCGCTGCGCACAGCGGACGCGAAGGTGAAGTGGTCGGCGCCGCTGGGATTTCTGGCGCAGACTCCCCCGGCGATCACCCCGCAGGGGCTGATCGTGTCCGGTGGCGGGCCCGACACGCGGCTCGTCGCGTTCAAGGACGCCGGCGATCACGCCGACCAGGTGTGGCGCCGCGACGACGCCGTCCCCCTGTCGTCGTCGAGCCTCGCAGGCGCCGGGGTCGGCTACACGGTGGTCGGCGGACCGCCCGCCAACGGCGCCCCCGGGATGTCGGTGCTGGTCTTCGATCCCGGTGACGGCCACACGCTGAACAGTTATCCGCTGCCGGCGGCCACCGGGTATCCGCTCGGGGTTGCGGTCGGCACCGACCGGCGGGTGGTGGCCGCCACCAGCGACGGCCAGGTCTACGGTTTCGCGCCGGCCTGACCGGGACATACTCCTTAAGTGCCGATCGACGACCCCACAGCGCAGGACGCCGCGACCACCACGGCGGAGGGCCGGCGCGCAAGCACCGCCGACATCGTGGCGACGCTCGTCCTGCTGGTCATCCATGGCGGCCTCTACGGGGCGACCTTTGTGGCCCTGGGCCTGCTGGTGATGAGCACCGACCCGTGCAGCTATCAGAAGTGCGGCGATCCCGCCTGGATCGACCGGGCCATGAACCTGGGCACCTGGGGCGGGGCCGCCCTCTTGGTCGCCGACGTCGTGGTCGCCGTGTACCTGCTGGTGCGCGGGAGGAGGGCCTTCTTCGTCCCGATCATCGGTTGCCTCGCCCAGGTGGCGCTGGCGGCGCTGGCCGTGGCGATGGAATTGCGGGCCGGGCCGGTCTGAGCCGTGGTCAGATTGCCAGCGGCGGGATCGCGTTGCGCGGCACCTGGGCCTGGGCGGGCCCCCCGAACGCCGGCAGCATCTCGCCCGGGGCGAAGTAGAAGATCAGCTGATCGTCGGTGATGGCGAAATTCTGATAGTGCGACGGATCATGGCCCGTCGACGGCAAAATCGCGGCGCCCAAAGGGGTTTGACGTTCCAGGTCGCGCTGCACGATCGGGAAGATGGCGTCCAGCGGCGTCGTCCCCGGCGGGAACAGGGTGTCGAAGGTGATGGGCTGCTTCGTCCCGAGGTTGTAGTTGAACGCCTTGTACCAGATCGACGACCGCGTTCCCCCGACGTCCTGGAAGAACTTGAGCACCACGCTGCGGGTGTTGTGCGGCGGCTGACCGGCGCTGTGCTGGTCGGTGGTGGCCTCCAGCTGGTACGGCTGGTCGCGCCCCCCGGAACTCTGCGCGACGTTGACGAAGCCGTCCCGGTTTTGGGTGATGTAGTCGGTCAGCGCCTGTTGATCCGGGTAGTCGGTGGGAAACGTCATGGTGAGCATGTAGTTGGGGCCGGTGGCGTGCACGCGGCACATCTGGCCGGCCTCGACGCTGCCGCCGAGGCTCGCGCACGACGGCGGCTCGGCGGCGGCCGGCCAGCCCAACAACACCGCCGTTGCGAGCAGCGCAGTGGCTATCAGATAACGCATCGTGGAATTGTCCTCGCAAACTAGCCAGGGCGGGGGTGCGACCGGAAAAGTAACCGCCGCCAGCGTACCCGGCGCTACCGGGACGCCCGGCAAACGAACGCCGTCGCGCGCCCCGAGGTTCCCGACCCGATCCGGGTGATGACCGTCGACAGCGGCCGGCGGCCCCGCAGCCGCATCCGTTTGCGCAGCGCGTCGGGGTCGACCCGCACCCCGCGGACCAATACCTCCAGCGACCCGCAGTCCAGCGCCGAGAGCGCCTGCCGCAGCCGTCGTTCGTCGAAGACCAGCCGCTCGATCACCTCGAAGCCCCGCACCCCGGCCGGCAGCCGATCACCCGAGAGGTAGGCGATGTCGGGATCGAGCTGCCACAGCCCGTGCCGCGCGCCGTAGTGGCGCACCAGCCCGGCCCGGACCACGGCGCCGTCCGGGTCGACGATCCACCGCCCGACTGGGCGCACGCCGCAGTCGTCGGGGTCGGCGTCGGTGACCTGTTCGCCGCGGTCGAGGACGCTCGCCCGCCGGGTGACGCCGGGCCGCGCCAATCCCGACGACCACAGGCAGGCTTCCCGAACCGAGCCGCGATAGGACGTCACCTCGATCTCTCCGTCGAAGCCCAGCCGCCGCACCTCGTCGAAATCGATTCCCGGAGCGCACTTTACGACAAAATCCCGGCCTCGATACGCCTCCAGCAACGCGGCCAGGCCGGGCTGATAGTCGTCGATGCGCAGGCGCCGCCGACCCTCGGCGCGGCGCGCCGGATCGACGACGAGCACGGCATCGCGGGTCACCGGGTGCAGCGCGTCGGCGCGGCAGAGCCCCGCCGCCCCCACGTTGTGGCGGGCCATGGCCAGCCGCACGGCGTCGACGTCGCTGCCCACCGTCGTGATCCCGCGGCCGCGCAGCGCGGCCAGCTCGGTGCCGATCGAACACGTCGCGTCGTGCACGACGGCGTCCGGGGCGGCCTCGGCCAGCCGCCCGGCCCGGTGCACCGCCACCGGCGCGGCGGTGGCTTGCTGCAGCGCCTCGTCGGTGAACAGCCAGTCCGACACGGCGCACCCCAGCCCGCTCAGTTTCTCCGCGGCGCGGCGGCGCAACAGGACCGTCTCCACCAGCACCGCCGCCCGCTCACCGAAGCGGGCGCGGGTCGCGGCGACGTCGGCGACCCGGGTGGCGTCCGTCAGCTCGAGTTCGGCGACGGCCGCCAGCGCCGCGGCGCCGGCTTGCGACCGCAGGTAGCCGACGTCGTCGGCGCTGAACCGCAGCCCACCGCTCAGGAGGGTTTGACCCCGGTCACCATCACGTTGTAGAACCAGCCCTTCGGCACCACGCGCCGCCACACATTGGCATCCGCCCAGCTCAGGGCCTTCCAGCCGTTGAACGCGAATTTCGCCCAGCCCCAGCCGAGCCGCCCGGCCGGCACCGACGCCTCGAAGGTGCGCACCGGCCAGCCGAACATCGCGGCGGTGAACTCCTCGCTGACGGTCCGCACCTCGGTGGCGCCGGCGTTGGCGGCCATCCGCTCGAGGTCACCGGGGGTGAAGGTGTGCAGGTCGACGATGGCCTCCAGCGCCGCGGCGCGGGAGGATTCGTCGAGCTCGGCCTGCGGGCGCCGCCAGCTGCCCAGGCCCGGCAGCTTGGTGACGTTGGTGGCGATCCGCCAGGTCAGCGTGGACAGCTCGCGGGCGTAGACGTCGCCGGCGCTGGTCGGTTCGCCGGCGAAGACGAACCGCCCGCCCGGGCGCAGCACCCGGATCACCTCGCGCAGCGAAAGCTCGACATCGGGAATGTGGTGCAGCACGGCGTGCCCGACGACCAAATCGAAGGTGTTGTCCTCATACGGGATGCCCTCGGCGTCGGCCACGCGGCCGTCGATGTCCAGGCCCAGGGACTGCCCGTTGCGGGTGGCGACCTTGACCATGCCCGGCGACAGGTCGGTCACCGACCCGCGGCGAGCGACCCCGGACTGGATCAGATTCAGCAGGAAAAACCCTGTGCCGCAGCCCAATTCGAGGGCCCGGTCGTAGGGCAACTCCCGCAGCACCGCGTCGGGCACGATGGCGTCGAAACGGCCCCGCGCGTAGTCGATGCAGCGCTGGTCATAGGAGATCGACCACTTCTCGTCGTAGGTTTCGGCCTCCCAGTCGTGATAGAGCACCTGGGCCAGCTTGCTGTCGTGCCGGGCGGCCTCCACCTGCTCGGCGGTGGCGTGGGGCGTCGGAACGGCGTCGGTCGAACTCGTCATGCAGGGCAGCCTAACGGCCGCCGGGATCCGCCCGATCGCCACCGCCCTGACCAGCGGAAAACACCTCCGCGTAGCGGCGGCGTTCGGCGGCGAGCCGCTCGGCGCGCTCCAGGTCGAACACGTCGTTGATCCCGGCCTTGGCGGCGGCCAGCGCGTGCCGGGGGCCGTCGAGGAAACGGCGCGCCCATCGTGCGGCGGCGTCGTAGACGTCGTCGGGCGCCACCATCTCGTCGATGAGGCCCAGCGCCAGGGCTTCCTCGGCGTCGAAGAACCGCCCGCTGAACACCAGCTCCTTGGCCTTGCTCGCCCCCGCAGCCCGGGTCAGGCGGGCCATCGCGTCGCCGCCGGGCACCAGGCCGGCCAGGATTTCGGTCGCGCCGAACTTCACGTTGTCCCCGCTGATGCGCCAATCGGCGGCCAGCGCCAGCGTGAGCCCCGCGCCCAGCGCGTATCCGGTGATCGCGGCCACGGTCGGCTTGGGGATGGCCGCCACCGCGTCGATGGCCTCCTGCCGGACCCGGGCGGCGGTCTCGGCTTCGGCGCCCCGCAGCGTCCGCAGTTCGGGCATGTCGTCGCCGGCCGAGAAGATCTCGTGGCCGCCGAACAGGATCACGACGGCGACGTCGTCCCGGCGCCCCAGTTCCTCGGCCGCGGCGATGACCTCCCGGTAGACCTGGCGGGTCATCGCGTTCGTCGGTGGCCGCGACAGCAGCAGCATGGCCAGGCCGGCGTCCTGCGAGCCGTCGCTGACCACGACGCTGACGAACTCGCTCAATGCCGCCACCCCAGCCCGCCCGCTTCCCGCGCCTGGTGGTAGCGGTCGGAATCGAAGAACTCGAAAACCCAGTTGTCGCCCTGGATTTCGAGGTGCGGCTGCACCGCCACGATCTGGCGCTCCACGGCCAGCACCTCGGCGACGGTCCGCCCGGCCAGCGAGTCCAGCTGCGTCCACGTCGGCGGCAGCAAAAAGCTACGTCCGGCCGCGAAGTCCTCGATCGCCGCCTCCGGCGTCGTCCAGCCCGCCCGGTCGGATTCGGTGTTCTCGCCGTCGGCGCGCTGCCCCTTCGGCAGGGCGCCCACGAAGAAATAGGTGTCGTAGCGCCGCGTGCGCTCGGCCTCCGGGGTGACCCAGTTGGCCCACGGCCGCAACAGGTCCGAGCGCAGCTCCAGGTTCTCCCGCCGCAGGAAATCCGCGAACGACAACGTCCCATCGGCCAGCGCCCGGCGGGCGTCGCCGTACACCGACGCGTCGCCAACGATACTGTCCGGCGCCGAACGGCCCCGGCCCGCCGGCCCCGCGAACAGCACCCCCGATTCCTCGAACGTCTCGCGGGCCGCGGCGCAGACCAGCGCCTCGGCCAGGTCGGGTTCGATGCCGAAGCGCTGCGCCCACCACTCCGGCGGCGGTCCGGCCCAGGCGATGTCGGCGTTGCGGTCGCGGTCGTCGACGCCGCCTCCGGGGAACACCATCGTCCCGGCCGCGAACTCCATCTTGGCGTGCCGCCGCATCAGGAAGACGCCCAGTCCCGGACCCGTGTCTCGGACCAGCATCACGGTCGCCGCCGGCCTGGGGACCAGCGGGGCTTCCTCGGGTGACGTCATAGTTGCCTCCGGTGGGCTGCGCGGGTGCGGACTCGCCGCGCGAAGTAGCGCCCGTCGACGACGTCGAGGGCGATCGCTTGGCCGAACGCGGTGGACAGATTCTCCGCGGTCAGCACGTCGGTGAGCAATCCCGCGGCCACCACCCGACCTTCCGCGAGCAGCATGCAGTGACTGAACCCGGGCGGGATCTCCTCGACGTGGTGCGTGACCAGCACCAGGGCGGGGGCGTCGGGGTCGGCGGCCAGGTCGGCCAGCCGCGCCACCAGCTCCTCGCGGCCGCCCAGGTCCAGGCCGGCGGCCGGTTCGTCGAGCAGCAGCAGTTCGGGGTCGGTCATCAGCGCGCGGGCGATCAGCACCCGCTTGCGCTCGCCCTCCGACAGTGTGCCGTAGGTGCGGTCCGCCAGATGCTCCGCGCCCAGGCTCTCCAGCATGTCGATCGCCCGGCGGTAGTCGACGTCTTCGTAGCGCTCGCGCCAGCGGCCCAGGACCGCGTAGCCGGCCGAGACCACGAGATCGCGCACCACCTCGTCGCCGGGGACGCGCTGCGCCAACGCCGAGGAACTGAGGCCGATGCGGGAACGCAACTCCGTCACGTCGATCCGGCCCAGCCGCTCACCGAGCACGAAAGCCACGCCGGACGAGGGATGTTCGGCGGCCGCGGCGATCCGCAGCAGCGAGGTTTTGCCCGCCCCGTTGGGCCCGACGATGACCCAGCGCTCGTCGAGTTCGACCGCCCAATCCAACGGCCCGACCAGGACGTTGCCGCCGCGCTGCAGCGCCACCTCGCGCAATTCGATCAGCAGATCGGGGTCGGCTGCCTCGCTTCCGTTTTCGGGCACCCGACCATGGTGCCGTATGCCCATCGGATCGACACAAGCAACCTACTCGGGCGGGATTTCCACCCGGCGGACCTCGCCGTCGATCGCGTCGGCCGCCTCGATCTCGCCGCGGGTGATGCCCAGCAGGAACAGCACCGTGTCCAGATACGGGTGGCTCAGCGACGCGTCGGCGACCTCGCGCAGCGCGGGCTTGGCGTTGAACGCGATCCCCAGCCCGGCGGCGGCCAGCATGTCGATGTCGTTGGCGCCGTCGCCCACGGCGACGGTCTGCGCCATCGGAACACCGGCGTGCTGCGCGAATTCCCTTAGCGCCGTTGCTTTTCCGGCCCGGTCAACGATGGGGCCGATCACGCGCCCGGTGAGGGTGCCGTCGACGATCTCGAGCTCGTTGGCCGCGACGTAGTCCAGCATCAGCTCCTCGGCCAGCGGCTCGATGATCCGGCGGAAGCCCCCGGAGACCACGCCGCACGCGTAACCCAGCCGCCGCAGGGTCCGCAGCGTGGTCCGCGCGCCCGGCATCAGCTCCAGCTGATCGGCGACCTCGTCGATCACCGTGGCGGGCAGGCCGGCCAGCGTCGCGACCCGCTGCTCGAGCGACTGCGCGAAGTCCAGCTCGCCGCGCATCGCGGCGTCGGTGATCGCGGCGACCTTGCCCTCGGCGCCCGCCTTGGCCGCCAGCATCTCGATGACCTCACCCTGCACCAGGGTGGAGTCCACGTCGAACACGATGAGCCGCTTGGCCCGCCGCTCCAGCGTGTAGTCCTCGACCGCGACGTCGACGTGCTCCTCGCTGGACACCCGGTTCAGGGCGGTCCGCAGCCGGCCGTCGGTCCCGGGCGGCACCGAGACACGCAACTCCAGCCCCGTCACCGGATAGTCGGAGACCCCGCGGATCAGGTCGATGTTGACGCCCAGCGCGGCCACCTCGCGGGCCACCGCGCCGAACGCGCCGGCGGTGATGGGCCGGCCCAGGACGAAGATGGTGTGCGTCGAGGGTTCCCGGATGATCGGCACGTCGTCGCTGCGCTCGATGCTGACGTCCAGGCCCACCTTGCGGATGGCCGACTCGACGTCGTGGCGAAGCTCGTCGCCGTCGGCGACGGCCGCCGGGCAGCACACCAGCACGCCGAGCGTCAGCCGGTGCCGGATCACCACCTGTTCGACGTTGAGCAGCTCGACCCCGTGCCGTGACAACGCCTCGAAAAGGGTCGCGGTCACACCCGGTTGGTCCACGCCGGTGACGGTGATCAGCACCGACACCTTGGGTGGTGAGTTCACTCGCGACAGCCGCCCGTCAGGCCATCAGCTGCGAACCTGGACGTCGTCCAGCCTGGTGACGTCCTTGTCCGCGGGCCCGTGCGCCCGGCCCACATGCGCCTCGGCGCGCAGCCGTTCCACCATGTGCGGGTAGTGCAACTCGAATGCCGGCCGCTCCGAACGGATTCGGGGCAGCTCGGTGAAGTTGTGCCGCGGCGGCGGGCAGCTGGTCGCCCACTCCAGGGAGTTGCCGTAGCCCCACGGGTCGTCGACCGTGACGACCTCGCCGTAGCGCCAGCTCTTGAAGACGTTCCAGACGAACGGGAACATCGACGCGCCCAGGATGAAGGCGCCCACGGTCGACGCGATGTTGTAGGGCTGGAAGCCGTCGCTGGGCAGGTAGTCGGCGTAGCGCCGCGGCATGCCGAGGTCGCCCAGCCAGTGCTGCACCAGGAAGGTGGTGTGGAACCCGATGAACGTCAACCAGAAGTGCAGCTTGCCCAGCCGCTCGTCGAGCAGGCGGCCGGTCATCTTCGGGAACCAGAAGTAGATGCCCGCATACGTCGCGAACACGATGGTGCCGAACAGCACGTAGTGGAAGTGGGCGACGACGAAGTAGCTGTCGGTGACGTGGAAGTCCAGCGGCGGGCTGGCCAGCATCACGCCGGTCAGGCCACCGAGCAGGAAGGTGAGCAGGAAGCCGACCGAGAACAGCATCGGTGTCTCAAAGGTCAACTGCCCCTTCCACATTGTGCCGATCCAGTTGAAGAACTTGATCCCGGTGGGCACCGCGATCAGGTACGTCATGAACGAGAAGAACGGCAGCAGAACGGCTCCGGTGGCGAACATGTGGTGCGCCCACACAGCTACCGACAAGGCCGCGATCGACAGCGTCGCGTACACCAGCGTGGTGTAGCCGAAGACCGGCTTGCGCGAGAACACCGGGATGATCTCGGTGACGATGCCGAAGAACGGCAGCGCGATGATGTAGACCTCGGGGTGGCCGAAGAACCAGAACAGGTGCTGCCACAACAGGACTCCGCCGTTGGACGCGTCGTAGATGTGGGCGCCCAGATGGCGGTCGGCGGCCAGTCCGAACAGCGCGGCGGTCAGGATCGGGAACGCGATCAGGATCAGGATCGAAGTCACCAGGATGTTCCAGGTGAAGATCGGCATCCGGAACATCGTCATCCCGGGCGCGCGCATGCACACCACGGTGGTGATCATGTTGACCGCCCCGAGGATGGTCCCCAGACCGGCGAGGATCAGCCCGGTGATCCACAGGTCTCCCCCGGCGCCGGGCGAGTGGACGGCGTCAGACAGCGGTGTGTAGGCGGTCCAGCCGAAGTCGGCGGCCCCACCCGGGACGATGAAGCCGGACGCGGCGATCAGCCCGCCGAACAAGAACAGCCAGTACGAGAAGGCGTTCAGCCGCGGGAACGCCACGTCGGGCGCCCCGATCTGCAGCGGCAGCACCAGGTTGGCGAAACCGAACACCACCGGGGTGGCGTAGAGCAGCAGCATGATCGTGCCGTGCATGGTGAACAGCTGATTGAACTGCTCGTTGGACAGGAACTGCAGCCCGGGAGCGGCCAACTCGGTGCGCATCAGCAACGCCATCAGCCCGCCTATGAAGAAGAAGGCGAAGCAGGTGACGGTGTACATCACGCCGATCAGCTTGTGATCGGTGGTCGTGATCAGTTTGTAGACGAGGTTCCCTTTGGGGCCCATGCGGTCCGGGTACGGACGAACGGCCTCGAGTTCTCCCAAGGGGGGCGCTTCGGCTGTCAACAGCTTCTCCAAACATCCGGATCGGACACTGGCCCAACATCACTATTGAGTCGAATCTTAGCCGTCGATGATGGCGACGTCAGGGCTGGTCCTACAAACTGTCGTAAATGGGTCTGCGGGGCGCCGCGTCCTTCGTCGCGGCGCCGGGAGGGGTCGATGGTGGCGACCCGCTTCGCCCGGCTCCGCCGCGCTCGCGATCGCCACGGGTCGATGGTGGCGACCCGCTTCGCCCGGCTCCGCCGCGCTCGCGATCGCCATGGGGGTCGGCGATGTTAGCGTCTGACGTGTGTCGTTCGGCGTGATCAGACCCCCCCCGGCTGGCCCCCGGGTTCGCCGTCGCCGGCGCCGTGGCGGCCGCGGTCGTGCTGGCATGCGGCGGCTGCGGATCCCACCGGCCCGCCGCCACGCCCCCGGCCCGTTCGCTGGTCACCCCCACCACGCAAATCGCGGGGGCCGGGGTGCTCGGAAACGACCGCCGGCCCGACGATTCGTGCGCCCGCGAGGCCGCCGAGGCCGACGCGGGGGCCGCGAAGCGGCGCGTCCACAACGCCGCCGGCGTCGAGCCGGACGTGGTGCAGGTGCCCGCCGACCCGCAGCGCATCGTGGTGCTCTCCGGCGATCAGCTCGACGCGTTGTGCGCGCTGGGCCTGCAATCGCGGGTGGTCGCCGCCGCGCTGCCGGACGGCTCGCCGACCCAGCCCGCGTATCTCGGTGGCGCGGTGCACGGTGTGCCCGGCGCCGGCACGCGCTCCCACCCGGACGTGAAGGCGATCGAGGCGGCCCACCCCGATCTCATCCTGGGCTCCCAGGGGTTGACGCCCACCCTGTATCCGCAGCTGGCGGCGATCGCCCCGACGGTGTTCACCGGCGCGCCGGGCGCGGGGTGGGAGGACAACCTGCGCGCCGTCGGCGCCGCCACCGCGCGCGGCACCGAGATGGACGGGTTGCTCGGCGGGTTCGCGAAACGGGCGACCGACGTAGGCGCGCGCCACGACGCCTCCCACTTTCAGGCGTCGATCGTGCGACTGACCACCGAGGCGATCCGGGTCTACGGCGCCAACAACTTCCCGGCCAGCGTGCTCGGCTCGGTCGGCGTCGACCGGCCGGCGACGCAGCGGTTCACCGACAAGCCCTACGTCGAGATCGGCGCCACCGACGCCGACCTCGCGAAGGATCCCGACCTGTCCATCGCCGACGCCGACGTGGTGTACCTGTCGTGCGCCACCCCGGCCGCCGCCGACCGTGCCGCCACGGTGCTCGACAGCGGCCCGTGGCGCAAGCTGTCGGCCAACCGCGACAACCGGGTCTATGTCGTCAACGACGAGATCTGGCAAACCGGCGAGGGGCTGATCGCGGCCCGCGGCATCGTCGACGACCTGCGCCTGGTGAACGCCCCCATCAACTGAGGCCGGGCCAGTCGAACGTGATGTTCGCCCCGATAGTTGGCGGAAGAACGTTACCCTAGCTAAAATTTTGGTCGAAGCCATCGGACCGAAGAGGAATATTCATGCGCACTGTTTCGGCATACGCCGCCACGTCGGCGACCGAACCGCTGACCAAGACCACCATCGAGCGGCGCGACCCGGGCCCGCGCGACGTGGCGATCGACATCAAATTCGCCGGCATCTGCCACTCCGACATCCACACCGCCAAGGGCGAATGGGGCACGCCGAATTACCCCGTGGTCGTGGGCCACGAGATCGCCGGCGTCGTGACCGAGGTCGGCGCCGAGGTCACCAAGTTCAAGGTGGGCGACCACGTCGGCGTGGGTTGCATGGTGAATTCCTGCGGCCGGTGCAGCAGCTGCGACGCCGGGCTCGAGCAGTACTGCAAGAACGGCGCGACCTTCACCTACAACTCGATCGATAAGGACGGCACGTCGACGCAGGGCGGGTACAGCCAGGCGGTCGTCGTCGACGAGAACTTCGTCTTGCGCATCCCCGACTCGCTGCCGCTGGACAAGGCGGCGCCGCTGCTGTGCGCGGGCATCACGCTGTTCTCGCCGCTGCGGCACTGGAAGGCCGGGCCGGGCACCCGGCTGGCGATCATCGGCCTGGGCGGCCTGGGGCACATGGGCGTCAAGCTGGGCGCGGCGATGGGCGCCGAGGTCACCGTGCTCTCGCAGTCGCTGAAGAAGATGGAAGACGGGCTGCGGTTGGGCGCCAAGCATTACTACGCCACCGCCGACCGCGAGACCTTCAAGAAGTTGCGCAGCAGCTTCGACCTGATGCTCAACACCGTCTCGGCGAACCTGAATCTCAACGACTACCTGAGCCTGCTCGACGTCGACGGCACCCTCGTCGAATTGGGCATCCCCGAGCACCCCATGGAGGTGGGCGCGTTCCCGCTGGCGCTGGCGCGCCGCAGCCTGTCCGGGTCGAACATCGGCGGGATCGCCGAGACCCAGGAAATGCTGGACTTCTGCGCCGAACACAACGTGACGCCCGAAATCGAGGTCATCGACCCCGACTACATCAACGAGGCGTACGAGCGCGTCCTGGCCAGCGACGTCCGCTACCGCTTCGTCATCGACATCTCGAAGCTGTAGCGGCTCAGGACGCCGTGTGGGGGGCCGGCTCGGCCTTGCCGTTGGCCGCGCCGGGATTTTCGGCCGCCTCGGGCGGGTGTGTGATGCCCGCCAGCGGCCAGCCCGCCGCGGCCAGCCGGGCGGCCACCCGCGCGATGTTCTCCGGGCCGGCGTCGTAGTGGGTCATGTCGGAGATGAAATCGGCGATCACGTCGCGGTTGATCTCCTCGCCCGGCCTGGTTTCCTCGTCTATCGCGTCGACGACTTCCTTGATCTGGTCCTCGGTCAGCGGGGTGCTGCGCAGCAGCTCCAACAGCGGTACACGGTCGGGTCCGGGAACGCCGTCGGGGTAGCCGCATTGCAGCCACTGGATCACTGAACGGAAGAAAGCGGCCGTAGAAGATGGGGTAATCGCCACGCCCACCAGTCTCCCGGCAACCCGGCCGGCGGCGCCACCGGGCCGCCGCGGGGTCGCCACAATTCACGCGGCGTTCACACACCGCTTGGCTGAATGCCCTGCTAGAAGTCCCAGTCCTCGTCCTCGGTGACGACGGCCTTGCCGATCACGTACGACGAGCCCGAGCCGGAGAAGAAGTCGTGGTTCTCGTCGGCGTTCGGTGAGAGCGCCGACAGTATCGCCGGGTTCACGTCAGTCTCGTCGCGCGGGAACAGCGCCTCGTAGCCGAGGTTCATCAGCGCCTTGTTGGCGTTGTAGCGCAGGAACTTCTTGACGTCCTCGGTGAGCCCGACCTCGTCGTAGAGGTCCTGGGTGTACTCCACCTCGTTGTCGTAGAGCTCGAAGAGCAACTCGTAGGTGTAGTCCTTGAGCTCCTGCTTGCGTGCGTCGTCGACCAGCGCCAGGCCGCGCTGGAATTTGTAGCCGATGTAGTAGCCGTGGACGGCCTCGTCGCGGATGATCAGCCGGATCATGTCGGCGGTGTTGGTCAGCTTGGCCCGGCTCGACCAGTACATCGGCAGGTAGAAGCCGGAGTAGAAGAGGAAGCTTTCCAGCAGCGTGGAGGCGACCTTGCGCTTGAGCGGCTCGTCGCCCTTGTAGTACTGCATGACGATCTCGGCCTTGCGCTGCAGGTTGGGGTTCTCCTCCGACCAGCGGAACGCGTCGTCGATCTCGGCCGTCGAGCACAGCGTGGAGAAGATGTTGCTGTAGCTGCGCGCGTGCACCGACTCCATGAAGGCGATGTTGGTGTAGACGGCCTCCTCGTGCGGGGTCAGCGCGTCGGGAATGAGGCTGACCGCCCCGACCGTGCCCTGGATGGTGTCCAGCAGCGTCAGGCCGGTGAACACCCGCATGGTCATCTGCTTTTCGTGGGCGGTCAGGGTGCCCCACGACGGCAGGTCGTTGGACACCGGCACCTTCTCGGGCAACCAGAAGTTGCCGGTGAGCCGGTCCCACACCTCCGCGTCTTTTTCGTCCTGCAGCCGGTTCCAGTTGATCGCCGAAACGCGGTCAATCAGCTTCATGTTTTCGGTCACCAGAACCCCGCTTCACACGCCGTTTTGCCTGAGGGACGTCAGGCTCCAGACACTACCCCTGGGGTACGACAACCGAGCGCAACACAAGAAGTTGTGTTTTGCGTGTCGCGGACGCCCGCGGGCCGCCGGATTTGCCTCTTCACTCCAGTATGCGCGCGGGGGCCGGCGTTTCGTGGGCATAACCGGGGACGGGATGTACCATTTGGTACATGATTACCGAAGACAGCGTCGAGATCGACGCGCCGGCGCACGTGGTGTGGAAGGTGTTCAGCGATGTCGAGCGCTGGCCCGAGTGGACGGCCTCGGTGACGTCGCTGGCCGCGGTGGACGGGCCCGGGCTCGCGGTCGGCAAGCGGTTCGCGATCAAGCAGCCACGCATGTCGAAGCTGGTCTGGAAGATCACCGAGCTCGAGCCGGGGACGTCCTGGACCTGGGAGCAACGCGCCCCCGGCGCGCGGGCCAGCGCCCGCCATGATGTGATCGCCCAGCCGGGCGGCGGCACCCTGGTGCGCCAGCGCATCGACCAGAACGGCATGCTCGGCGCGCTGGTCGGGCGGCTCATGCGATCGATGACCCGGCGATACCTCAAACTCGAGGCCCAGGGCCTCAAGGCCCGCTCCGAGCAGCTCAGCCGCGCCGATGGCGCGCACCCCTGACACCGAGCGGCGCCGCCAACTCCTCGATGCCCTCGTCACCGAGTTCGCCACCGGCGGCGTCGGCGACCGGTCGCTGCGCGCGGTGGCCGACGCGGTCGGCACCAGTCACCGAATGTTGTTGCACCACTTCGGGTCTCGGGAAGGACTGCTGGTAGCGATCGTCGAGGAGGTCGAGCGCCGCCAGATGGGGCTGCTGGCCGAGTTGCCCGACGACCCGGTCGAGGGCTTCGCCGCCATGTGGGCCGATGTCCGCCGGCCCGAACTGCGACAGTTCGAGCGCCTCTTCTTCGAGTGTTACGCCCGCGCCGCGCAGGGCGAAAAGCCTTTCGCGCGAATGGTTCCCGGCGCCGTCGACGGCTGGCTGGGCGAGGTCAAGGAGGCCGCCGACGGCCCGGTCGACCCCGCCCTGGCGAGGCTCGGGCTGGCCGTAATCCGTGGCCTGCTACTGGATCTCGTGGCCACCGACGATGACGCCGGCGTGGACGCGGCCGCGCGCGCCTTCGCGGAACTGCTCCGCTGATTCGTACCGGTGCCTCAGTTGGCGGTGTGCACGATCAGGACATCGGTCTTGACCCGGCGGGAGACCTCGGACGGCACCGATCCCAGCAGCCGCCCGGCGACGCTGTTGAGCCCGACGTTGCCCACGACCATCAGGTCGGCACGGACCTCCTCGGCGACCTGCACCAGCACGTTGATGGGCGCGCCGACGATCGACCGTTCCTCCACGTTATTGGCCCCCGCTTGGTGCGCCCGTTCCGTGGCGTCGCGAAGGATCCTGTAGTACGGGGCCTCCCCAACCGTCCGATAGTCCTGGCCGTGGTCGCTCCCAGGCGGGATGGCGTAGCGGCCGCGTTCCTTGGGGACGGGGAGATGCGCCGTCACCACGATCAATCGCGCGCCGTGGTCCGCGGCGATTGCCGCCGCGCGCTCCACCGCGAGCAGCGACGAGTCCGAGCCATCGGTGCCGACCACGACGGTCTGATAGGCGCTCATTTCCCTATCACTGTAACGCCCGGCGGCGGCCAAATCTCCAAACGAATTGGCTCAACTTTGCACGGCGGCCGCGTGCCTGCCCGTGCCGACCCCGAAGAACTGATACTCCGCGGGCCTGACCGAGCGCGTGGCCCGCCAGTACTCCCAGGTGTAGCCGCCCCACAGCACGGTGTTCTTGCCGTGCTCGTCCAGATACCAGCTGCTGCAGCCGCCGCTGTTCCACACCGACGGGCCCAGCCGGCGCTGCAGCTCGTCGTTGAACTCGTCCTGGGCGGCCCGGGTCGGGGCGAGCGCCTGCGCGCCCAGCTTGTCGCAGGTGGCGATCGCGTCGGCGACGTAACGGATTTGGGACTCGATCATGAACACCACCGAGTTGTGTCCCAGCCCGGTGTTGGGGCCCAGCAGGAAGAACAGGTTGGGCACGTCGGCCACGGTGATCCCGCGGTGGGCGCCGATGCCCTCGCGGTTCCAGCGGTCCACCAGATCCTCGCCGTGCAGGCCCTTGATCTGGACGTAGGTGTAGGAGTCGGTGACGTGAAAGCCGGTGGCGTACACGATCACGTCGGCCTGGCGGTGCGTGCCGTCGACGGTGTCGATGCCGTCGGCGGTGATCCGGGCGATGTGGTCGGTGACCAGTTCGGTCTTCGGGTCGGCGACCGCACCGTAATAGGTGGAGGAGTTCAGGATGCGCTTGCACCCGACGCGGTAGTTGGGAATCAGCTTGCGGCGCAACTCCCGATCCTTGACCGATCGGCGAATGTTGTACTTGCAGTACGCCTCGATGAACTTGAGCAGGTTGGGCCGCTTGGTCATGCCGAAGGCCAAAGCCTCCTGGCCCCAGTAGATGACAAGTCGCACGAGCGCGCGCAGGCCGGGCACGTTCTCCATGGCCCGGCGCACCGCCAACGGGATCTCGGGGTTCGAGCGCGGCACCACCCACGGCGGGGTGCGTTGGTAGAGCTGAAGTTCGGCGACCTGCCCGACGATCTCCGGCACGATCTGGATCGCGCTGGCGCCGGTACCGATCACCGCCACCCGCTTGCCGGTCAGGTCGACGCTGTGGTCCCACTCCGCGGAATGGAAAGCGGGACCGGCGAATTCGTCGCGACCCTCGATGTCGGGCATGGACGGGATGTGCAGCGCGCCGGCGCCCGAGATCAGGAACTGCGCGACGTATTCGCGCCCGTCGGCGGTGAACACGTGCCAGCGGTGCTCGTCGTCGTCCCAGTGGGCCCGATCCACCAGCGAGTTGAACTCGATGTAGCGGCGCAGCCCGTACTTCTCTGTGACGCCCTGGAGATAGTCCCAGATCTCGGGCTGATACGAGAACGGGTTCTTCCAGTCCGGCTTGGGCTCGAACGAAAACGAATACAGGTGCGACGGGATGTCGCAGGCGCACCCGGGGTAGCTGTTGTCGCGCCAGGTGCCGCCGATGTCGTCGGCCTTTTCCAGGATGACGAAGCCCACACCCTGCTTCTGCAGCGCGATGGCCATCCCCAGGCCGGAGAACCCGGTCCCGATGATGACGGCGCGGGTGTGGACGGGTTTGGAGGCCTTGGCCGCCGGAACCGGGGCGGTCTCGGTGTGTGTCACGACGTCGGTCACGGTCGATCGGTCTTTCTAGTCGGGCCAGTCTCGGGTCGGCGCTCGCCGGCATCCTCGGCCGTAGCCGCCCGGCTGGCGCAGATACCCAGTACCCAGGGTATCGGTTGGGACGAGTGTTGACGATCGCCAGGGCGATGTCAACGTGCCGAAGGTTCTCAGCCCGCGGCGCGGTTGGCCGGGACCACGCTGTGGATCGGCTCGTCAGGGTCCATGCGGATGCCGAGCGCCTCGGCGGTGCCGACGATGACCCCCATCATGATGGTCGTGAGGTGGGCGACGAATTGCTCGCGCGGCATGCGAAGCGGGCTGTCGGGGTCGGGGCCCAGCCACCACTCGGTGGCCGAGGCGGCGCAGCCGAACGCCGCGTTCCCGGCCAGCTCGACGGCCGCGTGGTCCAGCTCCATCTCGCGCAACTCGTTGTCGAACATGTCGGCCACCGCCAGGGTGATGCCGCGTCCCTCGTTGAGGATCTGGGGGCTCGCCGCCGAGCGGCCCTGAATGAAGACCCGCAGCACGTTGGGGTGCTTGTCGACCAGGTTGACGTACTCCTCGACGGCGCGCCGGATCACCTCGCGGGACGAGTCCGTTTTCAGGTCGATGGACGGGAAGATCGCCGCCCACAACATGTCGCGCAGCCGCTCCCCGATCGCCTGGAACAGGTCGGACTTGTCGTGAAAATGCCGGTAGATCTTCGGTTTGGCGGTGCCCGCCTCCTCGGCGATCTCCCGCACGGACAGCTCGGGTCCCAGGCGGTCGATGGCGCGGAACGCCGCGTCGACGATCTCGCCGCGCACCTTCTTGCGGTGCTCGCGCCAGCGTTCGCTGCGCGCGTCGACCTTGGCCCCCGGCTTGGCGGCCGGGTGGGGCCTGGGAGGTCGAGGCATTCTCACCACCTCACGCACTTTACCCCGTCGTCGCTTCTGACCTGGGCAGACTGGCCCAGACGAAGACACCGCGGTTAACGGTGCCGCTGGGCGTACTCCCCCGGGCTGCAGCCGAGCATCGACCGGAACTCGTTGGTGAAATGCGCCTGGTCATACCAGCCGAGCCGGACGGCCAGGTCGGCGAAGTCGACGCGTCGATCGCTCTCGATCGCCAACGCAGCTTGCTGCAGGCGGTAACGGCACAGCACCCACTTGACCGGCACACCGACATAGCGCCGGAACACGCGCTGAGTGGTTCGCGCGCTCCAGGGCGAGCACGCCATCACCTGCTCCACGCGGTGCAAAGCCTCGTCGTCGTGCATCCGGCGGAGCAGCGCCGTGAGGGCGTCGTAGGTCGGGTCGCAGATGGTCGCAGCGCCGATCGCCATGTCCAGTTGTGCGGCGGCGAGCTCGATGTCGTCGTCGAAAAGCGTTGGACCGCTGAACAAGTCGTCGTCGACTCGAACGATTCGGCCGGTCAGCGCAGCCGCATCGCGTCCGAATCGGGCGGTGAACCCGCCGGCGCGGAAGCGCGCACCGACAACCGCACCACGCCCCGACAACGTGATGGTGAAGACCCTCTCGACGACGCCGTGTACCAACGTGGCGGGCAAAGCGAATCCATGGCGCGGGGAGTCGGTGCCCCATTCATGGCTCAGGTTGATCGACGGGAAAGTGATCACCTGACTTTCACGCGGCGGCTGTCCCGTCAGATCCCAGCACACCGACCAAAAATGCTCGACGAACTTGGCTGCGGCCTGCGACGGCGCTTGGCGACGGAGGTCGAACGTCGATGCGCTGCCCGCGCGTCCGACCACGCCCGGCTGTGGACCGATCGCCTGTGGCGCGTTTTTCCAAGCCTCCACATGACGAATCTAGCCAACCTGGATTGCATGAATGTGCAACCGATTCCCGAGGGCTACACGAGTTTGACCCCGTTCTTGGTCGTCGATGGCGCCGAAGCCGCCATCAGCTTTTACATCGACGTCTTCGGCGCGACACTCGTCGAGAAGATGGCCGGACCGAATGACACGATCGCGCACGCGGAACTGGACTTCGGCCACGGCAGGTTGCAGCTGTCCGATCCCAACCCCGGCTACCACCTCGAAGCCCCCGGCCGGACAGAATCGGTGACCCATTCGGTGGTGTTTTACTGCACCGACGTCGACGCCGTGCTGGCGCGGGCCCAGCGAGCGGGCGCGACGGTACGCGAAGAGGCCCAGACCTTCGTCACGGGCGACCGGTTCGGCTCAATCGTCGACCCTTTCGGGCAACGCTGGTCGATCATGACAAGGGTCGAAGACATGGATCCCGCCGAGCGCGAACACCGGCTTGCCAGCTGGGGCGCCGACAACCTGTAAAGCACTCCCGGAGAGTGAATCCGTGTCCTACAGCATGCAGGACACGCAGCCCTCGACCTCGGTGCCCTCCAATGCCAGTTGGCGAAGACGGATGTAGTACAGCGTCTTGATTCCCTTGCGCCAGGCGTAGATCTGCGCCTTGTTCACGTCGCGGGTGGTGGCCGTGTCCTTGAAGAACAGCGTCAGCGACAGCCCCTGATCCACGTGCTGGGTGGCCGCGGCGTAGGTGTCGATGATCTTCTCGTAGCCGATCTCGTAGGCGTCCTGGTAGTACTCCAGGTTGTCGTTGGTCAGATACGGCGCCGGGTAGTAGACGCGGCCGATCTTGCCTTCCTTGCGGATCTCGATCTTGCTCGCCACCGGGTGGATCGAGCTGGTCGAGTGGTTGATGTAGCTGATCGACCCCGTCGGCGGGACGGCCTGCAGGTTCTGGTTGTAGATGCCGTGCTCCTGCACCGACTCCTTTAGCCGCCGCCAATCGTCTTGCGTCGGAATGCGAATGCCCGCCTCGGCGAAGATCTCGCGGACCCGCGGGGTGGCCGGCTCCCACACCTGCTCGGTGTACTTGTCGAAGAACTCACCCGAGGCGTATTTCGACCTCTCGAAGCCACCGAACTTGCTTCCCCGTTCGATCGCAATACGATTCGACGCGCGCAGCGCGTGGTAGAGCACGGTGTAGAAGTAGATGTTGGTGAAGTCGACGCCCTCTTCGGAGCCGTAGTGGATGCGCTCGCGGGCCAAATAGCCGTGCAGGTTCATCTGTCCGAGCCCGATCGCGTGGGACTCGTTGTTGCCCTGCTCGATTGAGGGCACCGAGGTGATGTGCGTCTGATCGCTCACCGCCGTCAGCGCGCGGATCGCCACCTCGATGGTCTGGGCGAAGTCGGGCGAGTCCATCGTCTTGGCGATGTTCAGCGACCCCAGGTTGCACGAAATGTCCTTGCCCACTTTGGCATACGACAGGTCATCATTGAACACCGACGGCGTGGAGACCTGCAGGATCTCCGAGCACAGGTTCGAGTGGGTGATCTTGCCGTCGATCGGGTTGGCCCGGTTCACCGTGTCCTCGAACATGATGTAGGGGTAGCCGGATTCGAACTGCAGCTCGGCCAGCGTCTGGAAGAACTCGCGCGCCTTGATCTTGGTCTTGCGAATGCGGGCGTCGTCGACCATCTCGTAGTACTTCTCGGTGACCGAGATGTCGGCGAACGGCAGGCCGTACACCCGCTCGACGTCATAGGGCGAGAACAGGTACATGTCCTCGTTCTTCTTGGCCAGCTCGAAGGTGATGTCGGGAATCACCACGCCCAGGCTCAGCGTCTTGATGCGGATCTTCTCGTCGGCGTTCTCGCGCTTGGTGTCCAGGAATCGGTAGATGTCGGGGTGGTGCGCGTGCAGGTACACCGCGCCCGCGCCCTGGCGCGCCCCGAGCTGGTTGGCGTAGGAGAACGAGTCCTCGAGCAGCTTCATGATCGGGATGACGCCCGAGGACTGGTTCTCGATGTTCTTGATCGGGGCGCCGTGCTCGCGGATGTTGCTCAGCAGCAACGCAACTCCCCCGCCCCGCTTGGACAGCTGCAGCGCGGAGTTGATCGATCGCCCGATGGACTCCATGTTGTCTTCGATGCGCAGCAGAAAGCAGCTCACCGGCTCGCCGCGCTGCTTTTTGCCCGAGTTCAAAAACGTCGGGGTGGCCGGCTGGAACCGTCCGTCGATGATCTCGTCGACGAGCTTCTCGGCGAGGATGGTGTCACCAGCGGCCAGCGTCAGCGCCACCATGACCACGCGGTCCTCGAAGCGCTCCAGGTAGCGCTTCCCGTCGAACGTCTTCAGCGTGTAGGAGGTGTAGTACTTGAACGCGCCCAGGAACGTCGGGAACCGGAACTTCTTGGCGTAGGCCCGATCCAGCAGCGTCTTGACGAAGTTGCGGCTGTACTGGTCGAGAACCTCGCGCTCGTAATAGTTCTCCTTGATCAGGTAGTCGAGCTTCTCGTCCTGATTGTGGAAGAACACCGTGTTCTGGTTGACGTGCTGCAGGAAGTACTGATGCGCGGCCTCGCGGTCCTTGTCGAACTGAATCTTGCCGTCCGCGTCGTACAGATTCAGCATCGCGTTGAGCGCGTGGTAATCCGTCTCCCCCGGCAACGCGTGGGCTCCGGTGGTTACAGGCTCTGCAGCGACGGTTGTTGACACGTCTGTTCCTTCCAGAAATCGGCTAAGCCCGCGCGGACGGCATCCACGTCGTCCTGGGTTCCCATGAGTTCGAAGCGATAGAGGTACGGGACGCCGCACTTGCGTGAGATCACGTCGCCCGCGTAGGCGAATTCGGCGCCGAAGTTGTTGTTGCCCGCGGCGATGACGCCGCGGATCAACGAACGGTTGTGCTCATTGTTCAAAAAGGCGATGACCTGTTTGGGGACATAGCCGCCGGCGTTGAGGTCAGGAGTGGCCCGCCCGCCGCCGTAGGTGGGCAGCACCAGGACGTACGGCTGGTCCACCTCGATACGGCCGTGCAGCGGTATCCGCGTGGCGGGAATCCCCAGCTTCTCCACGAAGCGGTGGGTGTTCTCCGACACGGAGGAGAAATAGACCAGGTTGCGCCCCGTGGTGTCCATGGTGCGGCAACTCCTTACCTAACGTCTTGCCTTACGCGCTGAGTTCCACCGCGGCGAGCGCCTTGATGCGATCGGGCCGGAAACCCGACCAGTGGTCGTTGCCGGCCACCACGACGGGAGCCTGCAGATAGCCCAGCGCCATCACGTAATCACGCGCCTCGGAGTCCAACGTGATGTCGACCGTGTCGTAGACGATGCCCTGCTTGTCCAGCGCCTTGTAGGTGGCGCTGCACTGCACGCATGCCGGCTTGGTGTACACGGTGATGCTCATAGAATGCCGCTCCTTTGCGGAAGAGGGGGACCCAATGGACTGGCAACTACTTTTGGACTGCGTCTTTGCTAGGTTCAGCGATCCGGCAGGCGCCCAGATTCCCGTCCTGCGGCGACCAGTGCCGAAGACCTGTCTTCGACCACTTCGCGCCGATTTCGGGGGGTTCACCGAGCCTGGCTGGCTTGGCGATCCTGGGATCCGCCGGTGCATCGAAACACTACACCTAGTGGCTGACAAGATGTCGAGATACAAGATGTTCTGAATAACATTTCTGAAATTCCCTGGTCGTGAGGCCTGTGTCGAACAAATTCGGGAACCCGCCCCGGCGTGTCGCAGATCACACGCCGACGCCAAGTCGCCTCCGGGTATCGGTATAGCAGCGGCCACCGACAACCCCGGTTTCGAACCGCTGGCCACGACGGGCCTACCGACAGCTAGCAAAGCCGCCAGACGGTGCTGGCGGCTTTGGCTATTCGTCGGCGGCAACCCCGCTGGTCACCTCCCGGACGGCTTGTCGACTTCTGCCAATCAGCCGGCTTCGGCGGCGAGCTTGCCCACCACGTCGCGCACGTTCGCCGACAGCTCGGCATGCTCGGCGGGCGGCCTGCCTTCCAGCGTCTTGAACGGCACGGACAGTTTGATCGAATCGACGACCCGCGCGCCGGCGATGCCGAAGGACTTGCGGGTCTCGTCGTGCGCCCACACCCCGCCGTACTGGCCGAAGGAGCCCCCGATGACGGCCAGCGGCTTGCCCTTCAGCGCGCCGTCGCCAAACGGGCGCGACAGCCAGTCGATCGCGTTCTTGACCACCGCCGGGATGCTGCCGTTGTACTCGGGTGTGACCACCAGGGCGGCGTCGGCGTCGGCCGCCGCGGCCCGCAGCGCGGCCACCGGGGCCAGCGGCGGGGCGTCGGCGTTCATCGCGTCGTCGATCTCCTCGTTGTAGAACGGCAGGTCGGCGAGCCCCTCGAAGAGCGTGACGCTGACACCGTCGGAGGCGACCGCCGCCGCCAATTCGGCGATCTGGCGGTTGATCGACGCCGCGCGCAGGCTTCCCACTAACGCCAAGATTTTGATTGCCACTCTCGCAGTTCCCTTCGGTCGTTGGTATACATCCTCGCACGACCTAAACGGACTGTGGTCCGATTTATTCCTCCGGCGTTAAAGTGCAAGGGTGAGCGGCGTCGAACGGTCGGGCGAGTTGCCGATGTGCGTGCCGCAGCTGCCGGCGCAGGAACGGGGCGACGCCCTGCGCAACCGCGCGCTGTTGCTGGATGCGGCGCGTCGCCTGGTCGCCGAGCGCGGGGCCGACGCCGTCACCATGGACGACGTCGCCGCGGCCGCCGGCGTCGGCAAGGGCACCCTATTCCGCCGGTTCGGCAGCCGGGCCGGCCTGATGATGGTGCTGCTCGACGAGGACGAACGCGCCAGCCAGGAGGCGTTTCTGTTCGGTCCCCCGCCGCTGGGGCCCGACGCCCCGCCGTGGGATCGGCTGGTGGCCTTCGGCCGGGAACGGATGCGCTTCGCCCACACCCATCACGCGCTGCTGTCGGCGGCCAACCGCGACCCGCGGACCCGTTACGGGCCGCCGGCCGCCGTCCTGCGCAGGCACGTGCGCGTGCTGCTGGCCTCGGCGGAGACGTCCGGCGACCTCGTGGTCCAGGCCGACGCCCTGCTCGCCCTCCTCGACACCGACTACGTGGAGCATCAGCTGAACGACGGCGGTCACACCCTGCAGACATTGGGCGACGCGTGGGAAAGCTTGGCGCGCAAGCTTTGTGGGAGGTGAACGTCGGCATGTCCGCGGCGGCGCGCGACTGGGTCCTGCACGTGGACCTCGACCAATTCCTGGCATCGGTCGAGTTGCGCCGTCGCCCCGAATTGGCCGGGCTGCCCGTCATCGTCGGCGGCAGCGGTGATCCCAGCGAACCGCGCAAGGTCGTCACCTGCGCGTCCTATGAGGCCCGGGAATTCGGTGTGCGGGCGGGCATGCCACTGCGCGCGGCGGCCCGCCGCTGCCCGGATGCGACCTTCCTCCCCTCCGACCCGGCCGCCTACGACGCGGCGTCCGGTGAAGTCATGGGCCTGCTAAGGGATCTGGGCCATCCGGTGGAGGTGTGGGGATGGGACGAGGCCTACGTCGCCGTCCACGCCGAGGACCCCGGCGAGGTGGCACAACAGATCCGCAGCGTCATCTCCACCGAAACCGGACTGTCCTGCTCGGTCGGCATCAGCGACAACAAGCAACGCGCCAAGGTCGCCACCGGATTCGCCAAGCCCGACGGCGTTTTCGTGCTCACCGATGCGAATTGGATGGCGCTGATGGCCGACCGTCCGGTCGACGCGCTGTGGGGCGTGGGGCCCAAGACCGCGAAAAAACTTGCGGATCTTGAGATTACGACGGTGTGGCAACTGGCCCACAGCGACGCCGAGTTGTTGACGGCCACGTTCGGGGCGCGCACCGGGCTGTGGCTCCTGCTGTTGGCCAAGGGTGGGGGTGACAGCCACGTCAGCGCCGAGCCGTGGGTGCCGCGCTCGCGCAGCCACGTCGTCACCTTTCCCCGCGACCTCACCGATCGCGCCGAGATGAACGCGGCCGTTACGGGTTTGGCCGAACAAGCGCTGGACGACGTGCTGGCCGAAGCGCGGGTCGTGACGCGGGTGGCGGTCACCGTGCGAACCTCAACCTTCTACACCCGCACCAAGATTCGCAAACTCGACGCGCCCACCACCGATCGCGACACGATCGTCGCTGCCGCCTTGCGCGTCCTGGATTTATTCTCCCTCGACCGCCCGGTCCGCCTGCTCGGGGTGCGGCTGGAGTTGCTCATGCCGGACTAGCGGCGCCGGGTTGGGTGGGCCCGGCCGCAGCGCGCGGGTGAAGATCACGTTCACCTGGCGCATGGCGACGCTATAGGGCCACCACGCAAGCCTTTTGAACGCGTAGAGCGCCCGAATGTCGGCCGAGGTGTAGATCAGGTATCGGTTCTTGGCCACGCCGGCAAGGATCTTTTCGGCCGCCTTCTCAGGCGACACGGCGTGGCCGGCGAATCGCCGTATCCACCGGGCGACGTTGGGATCCTCGCGGTCCACACCGGCGATCTCCACGGTCCCCACCAGCGGGGTGTTCACCGCGCCGGGCACCACCAGCGACACCCCGATGCGGTGGCGGGCCAAATCGAAACGCAGCACCTCCGAGACGCCGCGCAGTCCGTACTTGCTGGCGCTGTAGGCGGCGTGCCAGGGCAGGGCGACCAACCCGGCCGCCGAGGACACGTTGACCAGATGGCCGCCCCGCTTGGCCGCCACCATCGGCGGCACGAACGTCTCGATGACGTGGATCGGGCCCATCAGGTTGATGGCGACCATCTTGCTCCACTGCTCGTGGGTCAGCCGGTCGACGGTGCCCCAGGCGGATACGCCGGCGATGTTGAGCACCACGTCCATGGCCGGATGCGCGGCGTGGATGTCGGCGGCGAACGCGGCCACCTGGTCGTAGTCGGCGATATCGAGCGCCCGATGCTCCCGGACCTGCGCGCCCAGCGCGCGCGCGTCGGCCACCGTCAGTGCCAGACCGTCGGAGTCGCGGTCGGTCAGGTAGAGCTCGGCCCCCTGGGCGGCGAGCCGCAATGCCGTCGCGCGGCCGATGCCGCTGGCCGCGCCGGTGACAAAGCACCGCTTTCCCGCGAAATACCGCCCGGACGCCTTGTTCGCCATGGCGGCGACGATACCGCCGGTATCACCCAGACCGGCGCTAGGGACGGCCGGACCACAGGGCGTGCAGCCACAACTGCTCGAGCACGCGCACCCGTCGGTCACGGTCGCTGTCGGATCCGGTCAGAACCGGGTCGCCGGTCAACACCAGCGCGGTGGTACCCGTCAGGGTGCGGATCAGCGTCGGAAGATCGTCGCTGATCGGCCTGGCGGTCCCGGCCTTCATCTCGGCCTCGACGATGGCGACGATCTGCGCCAGCACCACCTCGAACTGCTGGTCGAGCAGGTCGCGGATCTCCACGTCGGTGTGGCGGGCCTCGTTGCAGGCGGTCACCACCGGATCGTTGTGCTCGTAGACGGCGGCGGCGCTGCCGACCATCCGCTTGGCGAACTCCTCGGGTGACTCGCCCGCCTGGCGTGGCGCGAAGTACTGGGTGAGTTCCTCGAGCTCTTCGGTGGCCTCCGCCATCAGCTGTGCCAGCACGGCGTATTTGGAGTCGAAATAGAAGTAGAAGCCCGAACGGGCGACCCCGGCGCGCAGGCTGATGGTGCTGACGGACAACTCGGCGAACGGTTTTTCCTGCAGCAGTTCGCGCACGGCCTCCACGATCGCCTGGCGTTGCTTGTCGCCACGCCGACGCGCGCCCGGCTCCGGATTGGCGGGGTGGCTGCTCACTCCCTGACCTTGCACCACGCCGCGCAAAAAGCAAACTTGACAGCCGTCAAGTTTTTCAGCGAAGGTAATAATCAGTGACCGCTGTCACCCCGAGGGCACGCAAAGGAGCGTCTATGACCACCATCAGCACTCCGCACTACCTGCTGGATCAGGCGCGGCGCCGATTCACCCCGACGCTGAACACCATCCCCGGCATGGGGGCGATCGAGAAGCGTCTGCTCGCCCACGAGTGGGACACGAAAGTCCTGGCGGAACCGCCCGCCGGCAGCGACCTGAAGCCCGTGATGGGTGACGCCGGGCTCCCGATCCTCGGCCACATCATCGAATTGTTTCGCGGCGGCCCGGACTACGCGTTGTACCTCTACAGGAACAAGGGCCCGCTGATCTACCTCGATTCGCCGATCATGCCGGCGGTCACGGCGCTGGGGCCCGACGCCACCCAGGCCGTGTTCTCCAACCGCAACAAGGACTTCTCGCAGAAGGGCTGGCACCCGGTGATCGGGCCGTTCTTCAACCGCGGGCTGATGATGCTGGACTTCGACGAGCACATGTATCACCGGCGCATCATGCAGGAGGCGTTCACCCGCAGCCGCCTGACCGGGTACGTCGAGCACATCGACCGCGTGGCGACCGACATCGTCGCCGGCTGGCCGACCAACGACGCCCGATTCCTGTTCCACCCGGCGATGAAGGAACTCACCCTCGACATCGCGTCCTTGGTGTTCATGGGGCACGAGCCAGGGTCCGACCACGACCTCGTCACCAAGGTCAACCAGGCGTTCACCACCACGACCCGCGCCGGTGGGGCGATCATCCGGCAGCCGGTTCCGCCGTTCAAGTGGTGGCGTGGCCTGCGCGCCCGCCAGCTGCTCGAGGACTACTTCAACGAGCGGGTCAAGGAGCGCCGCAACGCCACGGGCAACGACATGCTCACGGTGCTGTGCCACACCGAGGACGACGACGGCAACAGCTTCACCGACGAAGACATCGTCAACCACATGATCTTCTTGATGATGGCCGCCCACGACACCTCCACGTCGACGACCACCACGATGGTCTACAACATGGCCGCCAACCCGGAATGGCAGGAGCGGGCGCGCGAGGAGTCGGCCAGGCTCGGCGACGGTCCGCTGGACATCGAGTCGCTGGAGAAGCTGGAAACGCTCGAACTGATCATGAACGAATCGCTGCGGATGGTGACGCCGTTGCCGTTCAACATGCGGATGGCGGTGCGCGACACCGAGCTGCTGGGCCATTACATCCCGGCCGGCACCAACATCACCATCTGGCCCGGCATGAACCACCGACTGCCCGAATTGTGGACGGAGCCAGACAAATTCGACCCCGAGCGGTTCGCCGAACCGCGCTCGGAGCACAAGAATCACCGCTACGCCTTCGCACCCTTCGGCGGCGGCGCGCACAAGTGCATCGGCATGGTGTTCGGTCAGCTGGAGGTCAAGACCGTGGTGCACCGGCTGCTGCGCCGCTACCGCATCGAGTTGGCCCGGCCGGGCTATCAGCCGCGCTGGGATTACGGCGGCATGCCGATTCCGATGGACGGCATGCCGATCGTGCTGCGCCCGCTCTGAACTTCCGCGACGGCGTGTCACCGTCTCCGCCGGCGCGGTAGAGCCCGAGTTTCATTTGCGCTACCACCGGCGCTAGCGCAAATGAAACTCCCCTAGTTGGTTGCACGGGGTGCGCGGCATCAGTCGACCGCGAGCAACCGGTTGGCGCAGGCGATGACCGCGCGCAGCGCCGACTGCGTCGGATCGTCCGAGAGGCCCATCGCCCACTCGGCGCGGGCACCGTCGCTGCCGCGGATGAAAGTGGCTGTGCCGGTGGGCGACTGCATCTGATGGAAGTTCACGATTTCGACGGTGATCCCGCGCTGATGCAGCATCGCGGTCAGGGCCGCGATCGGGCCGCTGGCGGCCACGGTCGCGGTGCCGATGCGGTCGCTCAGGGCGATCACGGCCTGGAAGTTGCGGGCCTGCGGGCCGGGTCGCACCGCGCCCGTGCACTCCCATTGGCCTAGCCGCAGGGGTCCCGTGCTGCGCCCGTAGGTCGCGAGGAAGGTCTCCCAGGACATGGCGTCGGCCTGCTCCCGCAGCCCGCGGGGCAACGAGACGCCGAAACGATCGCCAAACCACACGGTGGCGGCGTCGAGATGTTGGAGCGGGTTGCGCTCGGGAAAAGTCATGGTGCCGGTCTTCTCTAGTCAGCTGGTGCGACCGACGGCAGTAGCTTCCGACCCACAGCGGGGGGTCGGTCAGAATCAGACCCCGCTGCGGGTGCTAGCTACTACGAAACGCGCGAGAAGACGCATGAGCGTTGACATTAGCCCCCTTCGCTCCGCGCCTTCAACCCCCATACGCCGTACAAAAAAATATAGGAAATAATACGAATAGTTTGGTTTGGGCGGGGTTGACAGGGGGTAAGAAGCCGGGTAACAGTCAATTAGACGGCTGTTGAACTATCCCCTCACCTGAAAGGCACGATCATGAAGTCAACGCCCACTCGGAACACCCTCAAAGCTGTCGCCGCGGCCGTCGGGCTGGCCGCAGCTTTGCTTGGACTGACGGGATGCGCGCCGACCACCAGCACGACTGGCTGCGATGGAGTCGTTGGCTGCTTGCTCTAAAGGGTCACGATGGGTAGCCCGCTGGGGAGGACCGAGCGGACGTCGTCCTCAGCGGAGACAACCTATGACGCTTGATCGATCGCAGTCGGCACCCGACGCCGTCATCATCTAACGATGTCGCACGAGCGCCGCCTCGGTCGAAACATGTTTCCAATGCCATTGCGCAGCGGGCGATTCAGCCTGCTCGTGACATATCCAGCCACTTCTCACTTAACACTGGTGAGACGTAACAGGTGTCCATAAGTCCTTAACGCATCTGAAAGGGACGATTATGACCTCATTGAAGACGAAAGCCTTTAAAACTGCCGCGGCGGCTACGGGGCTTGCCGCGGTATTGCTGCTGCCCACGGGATGCACGATGACCCCGGCCGACGCACCCGCCAGCGGCGGCACCCTTGGTGGCACCGTCGGCGGTGTGGTGGGTGGCGTGATCGGCGACGTCGGCGGAATTGTAGGCGGGTTGCTCCCCTAGCCGTTCACCACAAACGACCCGCCGGATCCCCTTGCCGGCGGGTCGTTTGTTACCCAGCCGGCTCGGGTGCGGGCTCAAACCGCAGGTACGCCTGAATTGTCGTTCCCGTCCTGGCGGTATGCGTGCGCACCAAATCCGAAATGGCGTTGACCAAGTACAGGCCGCGGCTGGCGGGGCCGCACGGACCCGGGTCGAGGCGGCCCACCAGCGGATCGTCGAGCTGTCCGGTGTCGCGGGCCTCGCACACCAGATATCCGTCGTCTTTCCAGAACGCCAACCGGCAGGCGCCCCCGGTGTACATCAGGCTATTGGTGGCCAACTCGGTGGCGACCAGCTGCAGATCCTCGATGCACTCCTGGGAAAGCCCCATCCACCCCGCATAGTCGACGGCGAACGAGCGGGCGGGCCGAAGATCCGCTGACTTCCTCACCATGTAGGTGACGGCGCCGGGATTCGCGGCCAACGGCTGGTTGCAACGCTGCAGCACTTCGTTCGGCGCGTAGTCCGGGCTGCGGTGCAGCGCACCGCTTTTCCACAACAACGGGTGCGTCGCTCGGGCATCCATCAGGACTTCGTCGCCGATCGCGCTCGCGTCGTAGAGGCACAGGCTTGTCGCCGGGTATGCGTCCATCGCCGTGTTGACCAGCGCTTCGTGCTCGATGCAGGCGACGAACTCCTCCTCGGTGCGGCCCGGCCACGCGAGCTGGCTGACGATCCGCACCCGCCGATCCGGGTGCTCGTCGATGAACGCGCCCTCCATCGCCATGAACCGGCTCGGGTTCCGGGCGGCCTCGGTGACGTCGGTCATGTACACGTCGACCGGCAACGCCTCGCCGTCGTACAACTCGCCCTGCAGCAGGGCCAGGGTCTCGGGAGGCACGGCGAGCAGCACCGCCTCGCCTGACGCCAAACCGTCGCCGACGAAGCGGCCCACCAAGTCCAAAAACTCCTGCTGAGAGTGATAAATCAGTGCGGAGTGGACGAAACCGTATTGTCTGGTTTCGGTATCCGCCGTCACTTCAGCGCTCTCGCTTTCGATCACTTGCGCCAACCCCCTGCTGGATCGGCTGTCGCCCATCCCCCCTTCCAGTACCCAAGACGGGCCTTCGCTATGCCGCGCAACAGATCACATTTGCGCGCACACCCGGGGGGGCGACATCGGGCGGCGCGATCACAGCCACCAGGAGGCGGCGGCATCGAGGTGACGGCGGAGGCGATAGCAGGCGACGCTCTCGTCGGCGGCCTCCACCGCCTCGACAATGCGCAAGTGAGCGTGGTGCACGGCCAGCACGTCCGACCAGGTGGGCAGCGCCTGCCCGGTGCTCGACCAATGCCGGCGGAACAACTCGACGATGATCCGGAGGAACAGGTCGAGCAGCGCGTTGCCGGCCAGCTGCGCCAACCCGACGTGGAAATTGAATTCCTCCGCGATCGCCCGCCGGACGTCGTCGGGCGTCGGCTGCGCGGCGTCCGGCAGCCGTGACCGATGCGCAACGAGGAATGCCGCCACCTCGGGCTCGTCGAGCCGCTTGACGACCTTGGCGACGTTGTCGATCTCGATGGCGTCGCGGACGCACCGTAGGTCTTCGCGGCTCGGGTCGCGGTACTGCAGGTACAACGCGATCGTGTCGATGCTGGCCTGGGCAGCGGGTTCGGCGATGACGAGTCCGCCGCCGGGTCCGCGGCGCATGTGGGCGATCGAGTGGTATTCGAGCAGGCGCACCGCCTCGCGGAACACCGCGCGGCTCACCCGGTAGCGCGCCAGCAGGGCCGCCTCGGTGCCGAAGACCGACCCGACGTGCCAGCCGCTGGCGGCGATGTCGTCGCCGATGGTGACGGCCAGCATCTCGGCCAGCTTGCCGCGGGGCATCTCGGAATCGAGACGCCGCCGCCGCGTGCGCCCGCGGACCCTGTCGCCGGGATGGTGCCGTTGCAGCCAGCCCGTCACCGCCTCGACGTGTCGCTCGGACAGCGTCTTGGCGCGCGCGGAATCACCGGCCGTGACGGCGGCGACGATCTTGGAGTGGTGGGCGTGCAGGTGTTCGACGGCCTCGATGGCCTCGGTCGCCGAGTCCGTTCGCGACGCCAGCGCGTAGCGCGTGGTGAGCCGCATCAGGACGTCGATAAACAGTTGCAGCACGGGATTTTTCGATTGCTCGGCCAGCGCGATGTGGAACTCGTCGCGCGGCGCCGGCAAGCCCGGCTGCCACTTTTCCTCGGCGTCTAAAACGGCCCGCAGCCGCGCGATGCCGGCTTCGTCGATGCGCTCGGCGGCGAGCGAGGCCGCCAACGGCTCGAGCACCAGACGCGCGTTGAGCAGATCGCCCAGCGTCGTGCCCAGATATTCGAGATAGATGACGACGGCGCGGGTGGCGGGCCCGGCGTCGGGCTCACAAATGTACAGCCCGCCGTTGGGGCCGCGCCGCATCCTTGCGACCTGGTGGTGCTCGACCAGGCGAACGGCCTCGCGCAGCACCGATCGGCTCACGCCGAAGCGTTGTTGCAGGGCGAGTTCGGATCCCAGCGATTCGCCGACGGCCCAGCCGCGGCGGACGATGTCCGCCTCGATGTCGCGGGCGAGGATCGACGCCAGTTTGTCCGCGTGGCCGGCCTTCAGGTCCTCACTCATCTGAGCTCAATCACACGCTCAACAGGTGAGCAGCATGCACCCCGCGACGGGCCCACCGCCGACGGAAACGACGCCGACCTCCGGGCGGCGGGCGACCTGCCGCTCCCCCGCGTCGCCGCGCAGTTGCAGGCACCCCTCGTGCAACGCCCAGTAGCCGTGCATGCGCCCCGCCGAGAGTTGGCCGCCGTAGGTGTTCAGCGGCAGCAGGCCGTCGCGGGCGATCCGCGCGCCGCCTTCGACGAAGGGCCCGGCCTCGCCGTCCCCACACACACCGAGGGCTTCCAGCCACGCCAGCGTGAGATAGGTGAATCCGTCGTACAACTGGGCGATGTCGAGATCGGCGGGCCGCAGCTGCGTCCGCGACCACATCTGCGCCGTGGCGTCCGACATCGCCATCTTCGGGTAGTCGTCGCGGTGAAACCAGCCACCGGCGCCGTCGGATCCGCCGATCGCCTCCACCCGCACCGCGCGATGCGGACAGTCGGCGGCGTACTCCGCGTGGGACACCACCACCGCGATCGAGCCGTCGATCGGGACGTCGCAGTCCAGCAGTCCCAGCGGGGTGGAGACCGGCCGCGCCCCCAGGTAGTCGGCCATCGTCATCGGATCCCGGTACACCGCACGGGGATTCAGCGCCGCGTTGCGCCTGCCGTTGAGCGCTATCCACCCCAACTGCTCTTTGGTGGTCCCGTACAGCTCCATGTGGCGACGGCAGTTCAGCGCCAGCCAGTTGGCGGCCGAATAGGCCTGCGCCGCAACCAGATCGTTGACGTCGTCCATCGCCCCGACGGCGGGCTTCGGCTCGCCCTCGGGTGTCTCGAACATCCGCGCCAAGGGAGGGGCGGGAGCGTTCTCTTCCTGCTTGACCGGGACGGTGCCGCCGAGCATCTGGATCGTCCGGTACACCACCACGTGCCGGGCTCGGCGTTCGGCGACCGCGCGGCAGGCCGACATCACCGGCGACAGCAGGCCGCCGGTGCCGAACCCGGATCCGCAGTCCGCGGCGTCGATGCGCAGTTGCGCGTTGACGTCTTCGGCGGGTGTGTCGCCGAGCGTGGCGATCCCGTCGATGTCGGTCGCGGCCAATCCGGCGTCCTCGATGGCCCCGCGCACCGCCTCCATCGTCAGCTCCAGGCCCGGAATGCCGGTGCGACGGCCGATCCGCGAGATCCCGATGCCGGACAAGATCGCGTCTTTTTCGAAATGCGTCATGTACACCGCCCGTCAGACCACACCGTCGCCGCGTCGAATCAATTGAGTGTACTGTATTCGTCGTGTCAGACGGGGCGCTGCTCATCGAGTACTGCGACGGCTGCGCGCGCTGGGTGCATCCGGCGAGCGGCGAATGCCGCGAGTGCGGGGGCTCGCTGGTGGCGCGCGAGGTGTCGGGGCGCGGCACGGTGTTCACCTACACGGTCAACCACCACCCGTACAACCCGGAGATCCCCACCCCCTACGTCATCGCCATCGTCGAACTCGCCGAGCAGCGTGGCCTGCGGGTGGCGGCCAATATCGTTGACTGCGAACCCGATTCGGTGACCTGCGGGATGCCGGTCACGCTCCGCCCGGAGCGGGGCGCCGCCGGTGCGCCGCAGTTCGCGCCGGCGTGAGCCGCGGAATCAGTTGATCAGCGGGTCGCGCGGCATGCCGAGGATTCGCTCGGCGATCTGATTGCGGGTCACCTCGGAGGTGCCGCCGGCGATCGCCATGCCGCGCGCTCCCATCATCAGCCGGCCGGCCAGGGCGCCGGCGCCGTCGAGCAGCGCGACCTCGGGACCCAGCAGCGCCGCCATGATCGCGGCGCCTTCCACCATGTGCTCGGCCAGCTTCAGCTTGGTCACGTTGCCCTCGGGGCCCGGGCCCGCGCCTTCGACGCTGCGCGCGGCGCGCCGCAGGTTCAGCAGGCGCAGTGCGGTCTCCCCGGCCAGATAGTTCCCGACCCGAACGTGCCCGCCCGCCAACCGATCCGGGCGTTCCTGGGTCAGCTGCACCAGTTGCGAGGCCAGGCCCTCGTAGAACGACCCGCTGCCCCCGATGCTGACCCGCTCGTTGCCCAGCGTGGCGCGGGCGACCGTCCAGCCGGAGTTGGGCTCCCCGACGACGTCCTCGTCGGGCACGAACAGGTCGTTGAAGAAGACCTCGTTGAAGTCCGAGCCGCCGGTGATCTGCCGCAGGGGCCGCACCTCGACCTCGGGCGCTTTCATGTCGACGATCACCGTGGTGATGCCGGCGTGCTTGGGGGCGTCGGGGTCGGTGCGCACGGTGGCCAGCCCACGCGCGCAGTAGTGCGCCCCGCTGGTCCACACCTTCTGGCCGTTGATCTTCCAGCCACCGTCGACGCGGGTGGCCCGCGTCTTGATGGACGCGGCGTCCGAGCCGGCGTCGGGTTCGGAGAACAGCTGGCACCAGATCTCGTCCTTGCGCAGCGCCTTCTCCACGAATCGTTCGATCTGCCAAGGCGTTCCGTGCTGGATGAGGGTCAGGATCACCCACCCGGTGATCCCGTAGTCGGGCCGCTTGATACCGGCCGCGCGGAACTCCTCCTCGATGACCAGCTGCTCGACGGCGTCGGCCGCGCGTCCCCACGGCTTGGGCCAATGGGGCATCACGTAGCCCGTCTCGATCAGCTTGTCGCGCTGGGCGTCCTTGTCCAGTGCGGCGATCTCGGCGACGTCGGCGCGGACGCCGGCGCGGAGTTCTTCGGCCTCGGGCGGCAGGTCGAGGCTGTTTTCGCGGACGGCGCCGGCGGCGGTGCGCTCGAAGACGTCGGCGGCCGGGGCGTCACCACCGAACAGCGCCGTGGTCACCACGGCACGCCGCAGGTGCAGGTGCGCGTCGTGTTCCCAAGTGAAGCCGATGCCGCCATGCACCTGGATGTTGAGTTCGGCGTTGCGGACGTAGGCCGGGAACGCCAGCGCCGCGGCCGTCGCGGCGATCAGGCGGAATTGCGCCTCGTCCTCCGAGGCGTCCTCGCCCGCCGCGCGGGCGGCGTCCCAGACGGCGGCGATCCCGGACTCCGCGCCCACCAGCATGTTCGCGCAGTGATGCTTGACCGCTTGGAAGGTGGCGATGGTGCGCCCGAACTGCTGGCGCACCTTGGCGTAGTCGACGGCCGCCTCGACGCAGTCCGACGCCCCGCCGACCGCCTCGGCGGCCAGCAGGGTGCGCGCCCGGGCCAGCGCCGACTGCCGCGCCCCCGCCAGGATGTCGTCGTCGAACACCCGCACGTCCTGCAGGCGCACCCGGCCGGATCGCCGTGTCGGATCGAAGTTTTCCGGCACCTCGACCGAAACGCCGGCGCGGTCGCACTCGAGCACGAGCACGTCGTCGCCGGCGGCGATCAGCAGCAGCTCGGCAAGGCCGGCGCCCAACACGATTCCGGCCTCGCCGTTCGCGACGCCGTTGGCGACCTGCACCTGGCCGTCGAATCCGACGCCCGCGGTGACCGTTCCGTCGATCAGGCCGGGCAGCATCCGCGACTTCTGTTCGGCCGCACCGTCTTTGGCGATCACCGCCGACGCGATCACCGTCGGCACGAAGGGCCCCGGCGCCACCGCGCGGCCGAGCTCTTCGATCACCACCACCAGTTCGGGCAGCCCGAAGCCGGAGCCGCCGTACTCTTCGTCGACGTGCAGGCCGAGCCAGCCCAACTCGACCAGGTTCTGCCAGAATCCGGGCCGGGGCTCGTCGGCGGCATCGAGCAGCGATCGCGCCGCCCAGCGCGCCTTTTGCGCGGTCAGGAACCCGCGAGCCACCTCGGCGAGTTCACGATGGTCGTCGGTTAATGCGATTCCCATGAGGGGCCCTCCTCGCGCGCCGCATGCCAGCCGGGTGTGATTGCTGGGTGCCTGCCCCGCTTCGAGGGGAAGCGGGGCGGCTGGCTAAAGAGTGTACTTAATGCGGGGAGGGCCCCAACGGGCGGCGCCTACTTGGGCGCGAACCGCTGCCCGGCGTCCAGGCGCAGGCATTGGCCGTTGAGCATCGGGTTGTCCACGATGGCGGCCACCAGCTTGGCGTACTCCTCGGGACGGCCCAGCCGCTTGGGGAAGGCCGCGTCTTTGGTCAGCGCCGCCGCGAATTCGTCGGGAATGCCCTGGGTGAGGCCCGTCGCGAAGAGGCTCGGGGCGATCCCCAGCACCCTGATGCCCACCGAGCCCAGGTCACGCGCCATGGTCAGGCACATACCGGCGATGCCCGCCTTGGCGGCGGTGTAGGCGACCTGCCCGATCTGGCCCTCGAAGGCCGCGATCGACGCGGTGTTGATGATGACGCCGCGCTCGCCGGTGTCGGGGTCTTCGGGCTCGTTCTTCGCCATGTGCGCGGCGGCGAGCCGGCTGATGTTGAAGGTGGCGATGAGATTGAGGTCGATCACCGACTGGAAGGATTCGAGGTCGTGCGGCCCGGACTTGGTCAGGGTCCGCTTGGCGATCCCGCCACCGGCGGTGGTGATCACGACGTGCAGCCCGCCGAGCTTGTCGACCGCGGCCTGCAGTGTCTCCTCGGTGCCGGTGAAGTCGGTGACGTCGACGGGATAGAAGGTACCGCCGATGCCTTCGGCCACCGTCTTACCGTCGGAGCCTTCGCGGTCGAGCACCGCGACGTCCGCGCCGCGATCGTGCAGCAGCTCGGCGCTGGCGCGACCCATCCCCGAGGCGCCGCCGATGACGACGACCTTCTTTCCTTTGATCTCCATCCGGACCTCCCATTTGTTGCTTGTCAGAATCGAAGCAATCTGTAACGTTACGTAGGCACGCTAGCGTGTCCGCTCCGGACGCTTGTCACCGAGCCATGCCAAGCTGGCAACCGTGCTCCTCCTCGACGTGGCAAAGGCGTCCACCGACGTCGGAAGCACGTCGTCGCGGCTGAGAAAAGTCGCCCACATCGCCGACCTACTGGCGCGGGCCGCACCCGATCCCGCCCTCGTCATGATCGTCGTGTCCTGGCTGTCCGGCGAGTTGCGCCAGCGCCAGATCGGGGTCGGCTGGGCGGCGTTGCGCTCGCGCCCGCCGCCGGCCTCCCACGCCACGCTGACCGTGGGCGCCGTCGACGCCACCTTCTCCGAGATCGGCGCCGTGTCCGGCAAAGGCGCACAGGCGCGCCGCGCCGCGCTCCTTACCACCCTGTTCGCCGCCGCCACCGAAGCCGAGCAGACGTTCCTGCTGCGACTGCTCGGCGGCGAACTGCGCCAGGGCGCGCTGGCCGGAATCATGGCCGACGCCGTGGCCAAGGCCGCCGGGATCCCGGCGGCCGCTGTGCAGCGGGCCGCGATGCTGGGCGGGGACCTGCCCGCGGTCGCGGCGGCGGCCCTGTCCGGCGAACCCGCCGCCCTGCAGGCCTTCACCCTGCGCGTCGGCCGCCCGGTCGGCCCGATGCTGGCGCAGACGGCGCCCAGTGTGGCCGACGCGATCGAACGCCACGGCGGGCGGGCGATTTTCGAGGCCAAGCTGGACGGGGCGCGAGTGCAGATCCACCGCTCCGGCGACCAGGTCACCGTCTACACCCGAAGCCTCGACGATGTCACCGCCCGGGTGCCCGAGGTGGTGGAGGCGACGCTGGCGCTGCCGGTGAACGACCTGATCGCCGACGGCGAGGCGATCGCGCTGCGGCCCGACAACCGGCCGCAGCGCTTCCAGGTCACCGCCTCCCGGTTCGGCCGCTCGGTCGATGTCGCCGCGGCCGTTGCCGCGCAACCACTTTCGGTGTTCTTCTTCGACATCCTGCACCGCGACGGCGTCGACCTGCTCGACGCGCCGACCACCGACCGGCTGGCCGCCCTGGACGCGTTGGTGCCGCCCGCGCAGCGGGTCGATCGGCTGCTCACCTCCGACCCCGTGGAGGCCGGCGCCTTCCTGGACGCGACGCTGGCCGTCGGCCACGAGGGTGTGATGGCCAAGGCGCCGGACGCGCAGTATCAGGCCGGCCGCCGCGGGGCGGGCTGGCTGAAGGTCAAGCCGGTGCACACCCTGGACCTGGTGGTGCTGGCCGTGGAATGGGGGTCGGGGCGCCGCCGCGGCAAGCTTTCCAACATCCATCTGGGCGCCCGCGACCCGGACAGCGGCGAATTCGTCATGGTAGGAAAGACTTTCAAGGGCATGACCGACGCCATGCTGGACTGGCAGACCGCCCGGTTCACCGACCTGGCGATCGGCGGGACGGACGGCTACGTCGTGCACGTAAGACCCGAGCAGGTGGTCGAGGTGGCCCTGGACGGCGTGCAGAAATCGTCGCGCTACCCCGGCGGGCTGGCGCTGCGGTTCGCCCGCGTGGTGCGGTATCGCGACGACAAGGGCCCCGCCGAGGCCGACACCATCGACGCCGTGCGCGCGCTGTACTAGGCGAGGCCTTTCTTACAGGCGACCGGACGCGCCGAACGAAAAGGTTGTGCCCAAGCCCGAGGCGCGGTCCTAAACTTGCGCGATGAGAGTCGGCATCGACTTTGGCACCACCCACACCGTCGTCGCGGCCGTCGATCGAGGCAACTATCCCGTCGTCTCCTTCGACGGCGTCGACGCGTGGCCGTCGATCATCGCCGCCAATGCCGCCGGCGAGTTGCGCTTCGGCGCCGACGCCGCGGCCGTCCGGCACGATCCGGGGTGGTCGGTGCTGCGCTCGTTCAAGCGTCTGCTCAACGACGCCGGCCCGCAGACCCAGGTCAACCTGGCCGGGCGTGACTACCGCCTGGCCGATCTGCTCACCGGGTTCCTGGCGCAGCTCAAAACCGACCTGCAGCGTCACTCCAACGCCGACCTGGCCTCCGGCGAACCGATCGAAGCCGCGATCAGCGTGCCGGCCAACGCCTCGAGCGCCCAGCGCCTCCTCACGCTGGACGCCTACGTGGCCGCGGGATTCCGCGTCGTCGCCCTGCTCAACGAGCCGTCGGCGGCCAGCCTGGAATACGCCCACCGGTACCGCTCCACCATCACCACCAAACGCGAACACGTCCTCATCTACGACCTGGGCGGCGGCACGTTCGACGCCTCACTGCTGAAGATGACCGGGCACGCGAACGAGGTCGTCGTCAGCGAGGGCATCCAGCGGCTGGGCGGTGACGACTTCGACGAGGCCATCGTCGAGCTGGTGCTGGCCGGCGCCGGCCGGCCCGTCGTCGACGCCGCCACGCGCGACCTGCTCGCCGAGGAATGCGCCACCCGCAAGGAGGCGGTCGGGCCGCAGACGCGACGCTTCCTGGTCGACCTCTCCCCCGTCGATCGTCCCCCGTTCTCCTGCCCCATCGACGACGTCTACGCGGTGTGTGCGCCGCTGGTCGACCGCACGATGGAGCTGCTCGACCGGGTCCTGCGCGACCCGGCGCGCGGCCGCAAGGACGTGGACCTCTCGGAGGTGGCGGGCATCTACGTCGTCGGGGGCGCGGGCGGTTTCCCGCTGGTGTCCCGGATGCTGCGCAGCACCTTCGGCGACAAGCGGGTCAAGCGCTCGCCGCACCCCTTCGCCGCCACGGCCATCGGCCTTGCCGTCTTCCTCGACAAGGAATCGGGTTTCGCGCTGTCCGAACGCTTTTCGAGAAACTTCGGCGTCTTCCGGGAGGCGGAGGCCGGCGCCGGGGTCGTGTTCGACCCGATCGTGTGCAAGGACGTCTCGCTTCCCGACGACGGCCGATCCCCGCTGGTGGTGAAGCGCAGATATCGGGCGGCGCACAACATCGGGCACTTCCGGTTCGTGGAGTGCAGCCGCCTGGTCAACGGGCGGCCGGACGGCGACGTCACGCCGTACGACCCGGTGCTGTTTCCGTTCGACCCTGCCCTGCGCGACCGGGACGACCTCGGGCGTCAGCCGGTCGGCCGCTGGGCGGAGGGGCGGGACGGCCCCGATGTCGAGGAGCGTTACGTCATCGCGCCCAGCGGGGCGGTGGAAGTGACCCTGACGACGCACCCGGCCGGGTTCGAGCGCACCTTCCGCCTGGAGCGGTGCGGGTCGGCGAGTTGATGAGCCACCCCGGCACGCAGCTCTACGACGTGATGCGAACGGCGTTCGCCGCAAGGGAATTCACCGATGATCCGCTGCCCGACGAGGTGCTGGGGCGCATCTTCGACAACGCTCGCTTCGCGCCCAGCGGCGGCAACCGGCAGGGCGCCCACGTCACCGTGGTGCGCGACGCGGCGGTGCGGCGCAGGCTGGCCGAACTCGGGATGCCCGCCGCGCGCCGGTACTTCGCGCAGCTGCAGGCGGGTGAAAACCCCTGGAATTCGATCCATCCCAGCGCGGTCCCGCAGAAGGCCATCGAGGAGACGGAGATCCCCGACACGTTCGTCGCGCCGATCGCGAAAGCGCCTGTGGTTCTGGTGGTTTCGGTGGATCTGACCGTCGTCGCCGCCCTCGATCAGCATCTGGACCGCGTCGGCATCGCCGGCGGGGCGTCGGTCTATCCGCTGATTTGGAACATCCTGCTCGCCGCGCGCAGCGAGGGCTACGGCGGCACCATCACGACGATGGCCATCGCCGCCGAAGGGGACGTCCGCGGGCTGCTGGGCATCCCCGATCGGCATGCGGTCGCCGCGGTGGTGCCGCTCGGCAAACCGGTGCGGCAGCTGAGCAAACTGCGCCGCCGGCCGGTCGCGGAGTTCGTCACCCGGGATCGGTTCGACGGCCCGCCGTTCGGCTGAGGTTCAGCGGGTTTCGCCGCGCAACTCGGGCAACACGGCTTGGCGCCACGCCGCGAAGAAACCGTCCATGTCGGGACCGATCTGCTGCACGTAGATCTCGTCGATGTCGGCGTCGATGTACTGGCGCACCTGCGCGACGTGCTTCTCGGGGTCCGAGCCGCAGGCGACGCTCTCGGCGACGGTCTCCGGTGGCACCAGCGACATGAGTGCGGCGAAATCCTTGGGCCGCGGCAGGATCTGGGAGGTCTGGCCGGGCAACCCCTCATTGGCCCACAACCGATGCGCCGTCTTGAGCGCGGCGTCGGCGTCTCGATCCCAGCAGACCTTGGTTCCCGCCTGTACCGGTTTGTCGCCGCCGCCGGCCTCGCGGAATTGCTTGACCAGATCGCCGTCGGGCATGGCGATGCTGTACCCGTCGCCGATGCGGGCGGCCACCTCCACGGCCTGGGGTCCGAACGCGGACACGTAGATCGGCACCGGCTGCTCCGGCCGCGTGTAGACCCGCGCTTCCTGCACCTCGTAATGCTTTCCGTGGTGGCTCACCTCGCCACCCTGGTGCAGCTTGCGGATGACCTCGACCGCCTCCTCCAGCATTTCGAGGCGCACACCGGCGGACGGCCATGGGTCGCCGAGAATGTGCTCGTTGAGCGCCTCGCCGCTGCCCACCCCCAGCACGAAGCGCCCGTCGAGTTGCACCGCCGCTGTCGCCGACGCCTGCGCGATGACCGCCGGATGGATCCGGATGGTCGGGCAGGTCACCGCGGTGCTGACGGGCAGCGACGTCGCCTCCGAGAGGGCACCGATCACTCCCCACACGAACGGGCTTTGGCCCTGCTCGTCGTTCCAGGGGTGGTAGTGGTCGGAGATCCACAGCGCGTCGAAGCCGGCGGCCTCGGCGCGCTTGGCCTGGTCGATGAGCTCCTTGGGGCCGAATTGCTCGCAGGTGAGAAAGTATCCGATCTTGGTCATGGCGCCCGGCTACCCGCTCAGCGCCCGGTTATGCGCGGCCGATGGGGGTGGCGTGAACGGGGCTGCGGCGCAGCGTGTTTGCGCCCAACCGCGCGGCACGCAACATCGGCCTCATTGGTCGCGTCCCGGAAGGGCAGTAGCGAATGCCCACCTCCCAGCGACAACGGCACCGCGCCGGGCCCCCCGCACGACGGCACCGCGCCGGGCCCCCGCACGACGGCACCCCGCCGGGCCCCCGCACGACGTTGTCGCTAGGAGGCGGGCAAACAGCTTGCGCCCCCCGCCGGGCCGGTGTGGCAGATGTGACTGGGGCCCCCGCAGCGGCCCGCCGGCGCCACAGGCGGCGCTGGCCCCCGCACGCACCGCCCGCACAGCCCCGCGTCCCGCGAGAATCGCATCGCCAATTCGGAGAAGGTGGTTCTCCGCGGCCGAGAGACGATTTACGATCGCTGGTGACCTGAGCCCACCACGACGATCGGAGTCCGCCATCGACGCCTGGATTCTCGACGCGGTACGCACGCCGCGCGGGCGAGGCCGCCCCGACGGCGGACTGCACGCGGTGCACCCGCAGGCCTTGCTCGCGCGCTGCCTCACCGCGCTGGCCGAGCGGACCGACTTCGATCCGGTCGACGTCGATGACGTGATCGCCGGCAACGGCATCCTCAGCGGGGACCACGGCGACGACATCGCCCGAATGTCCGTTCTGTTGGCGGGGTGGCCGGAGACCGTGCCGGGGATGACGTTGAGCCGGTTCTGCGGCTCGGGCCAGCAGGCCGTCACCGTTGCGGCGGCGGGCATCGCCGCCGGCAGTGAGGATTTGGCGATCGCCGGCGGTGTCGAGTCGATGTCGCGGTGGGGGGTAACGGCCGGGGTCCCGACGATCGACGGCAACAATCCCGATCTTCGCGCAGTGTACCCGACTGTGCCACAAGGCATTTCGGCAGATCTGATCGCGACACTGGAGGGATTCGGCCGCGAGGTCGTCGACGCCTACGCCGCGCAGAGCCAGAGCCGCGCCGCCGTGGCCATCGAGGAGCGGCGCTTCGATCGTTCCCTGGTCGACGTGGCCGCACCCGCCGGCCGCTTGGAACACGACGAGCATCCGCGCCCGGGCACCACCACTGAGACGCTGTCACGCCTCACACCGGCCTTCGAGGCGATGGGGGCCGCGCGCGCCGACGGCGAGCAACGCACGTTCGACGAGATTTGCCTCGAGCGCTATCCCGGCGTCGACCGCATCGATCACGTGCACCACGCGGGCAACTCGTCCGGCGTGGTCGACGGCGCCGCCGCCGTGCTGCTCGCCTCCTCCAACTGGATGCACACCCACCGCGTGACCCCGCGGGCGCAGATCCGGGCGACCGCGGCCATCGGCAGCGAACCGATCATCATGCTCACCGCGCCCGGCCCCGCGGCGCAGCGGTGCCTGGAACGCGCCGGCATGACGGTGGCCGACATCGATCTGTGGGAGATCAACGAGGCCTTCGCCGCGGTCCCGCTCAAGACGATGCGCGATCTGGACATCGATCCCGACGTGGTCAACGTCAACGGCGGCGCGATCGCCCTCGGGCACCCGATCGGCGCCACCGGCGCCATGCTGATCGGCACCGTTCTCGACGAACTCGAACGTCGTGACCTGACAACGGGACTGGTGACCATGTGCACGGGCGGCGGGATGGGCACGGCGACGATCATCGAGCGGGTGTGAGGGTGCCGACCACGCTGGAGCTCGACCGGCCCGGTGACGGTGTCGCCGTCCTGCGTCTGAATCGCCCGCAGCGCCTCAACGCCATCAACGAGACGATGCAAACCGAATTGCGCGGCCTGCTCGGCGATTTGGCCGTCGACGCCACGGTGCGCGCCGTGGTGCTGACCGGCGCCGGACGCGGGTTTTGCGCGGGCATCGACGTGCGCGACTTCGGGCCGTCGATGCTCGAAGCCAGCGCGCCGGCGCTGGAGCGGATGCGCTTCCAGGAGAGGATGGCCGCCCTCGCCGAAGCGGTGCGCGCCCTGCCGCAGCCCGTCATCGCCGCCGTCAACGGCCCCTGTGTCGGCGCGGGCCTCGCGCTGTGCCTGGCCGCGGACATCCGAATCTGCTCGGCCGCCGCCACTTTCGGCAACGCCGCCATCCTGCTGGGGCTCTCCGGCGCCGAGATGGGCATGAGCTATCACCTGCCGCGCATCGTCGGCACCAGCGTGGCCGCCGATTGGATGCTCACCGGCCGCACGGTGTCGGCGACCGAAGCCGATCGGCGCGGGCTGGTCAGCGAAGTCGTCGCGGCGGATGGGTTGGCCGGCCGAGCGGTGGAGTTGGCCACGTTGATCGCGGGCCATGCCCCGCTCGGAGCGCAACTGACCAAGCGCGCCCTGCAGGTCAACACCGACGCCGCGAGCTTCGAGTCGGCGCTGGAACTGGAGAACCGCAACCAGGTGATCACGCACGCGACGGACGAGGCGGCCGAACGCTGCAAGAAGTGGTCTTCATGACCGGACCCCTGCGCGGCGTCCGCATCGTCATCATGGGCGGGCTGGGGCCCGCGCCGTTTTGCGGAATGTTGTTGGGCGACTTGGGCGCCGACATCGTGCGCATCGACGCCGTCGCGGGGGTCGACGCGCCATTGCCGATCGACTACACGGTCCGGCGCGGCCAGCGCTCGCTGGCCGCCGACGTGAAAGACCCCCGTGGGCGGGACCTGGTGCACCGGCTGGCCGCCGGCGCCGACGCCTTCGTCGACGTGTACCGCCCGGGGGTGGCCGAACGGCTGGGCATCGGGCCGGACGCGCTGACCGAGCGCAACCCGCGCCTGGTCTACGCCCGCATGACCGGGTACGGGCAGGACGGGCCGCTGGCCGGTCACGCCGGTCACGACATCAACTACCTGGCCCTCACGGGCGCGTTGCACGCCATCGGCACCGCCGAATCCCCGGTGCCGCCGCTGAATCTGATCGGCGACTACGGCGGCGGCGGAATGCTTTTGGCGGTCGGCCTGCTCAGCGCGATCCTCGAGGCGCGCGAGTCCGGGGTGGGTCAGGTGCTCGACGTCGCGATGGTCGACGGCGTGGCGACGCTGTTGGCGCCCTACTTCGGGATGCTGCCGGCCGGCACCTGGCGCGACGAACGCGAAGCCAATCTGCTCGACGGCGGCGCGCACTTCTACGGCGTCTACGCCACGGCCGACGGTGGTCACGTCGCCGTCGGCGCCATGGAGTCGAAGTTCTACGCCGAACTGTGCGATCGCCTCGGCGTCACCGTGCCCCAGGACGACGACGCCCCGGCCGCGTGGGCCGCGCACCGCGCCGCCCTGGCCGCCCGTTTCGCCGAGAAGCCCCGCGATGAATGGGAACGCATCCTCGACACGCCGGGATGCTGTGCCACACCGGTGCTTTCGCTGACCGAGGCGCCGCGGCATCCGCACCACGTCGCGCGGCGGACCTTCGTCGAACTCGACGGCATCACCCAGCCCGCGCCGGCGCCGCGCTTCTCCCGCACGCGACCGGCTACGCCGTCGGCCCCCGCGCTGCCGGGCGACCACACGCAAGCGCTGCTGCGCGAGGCGGGATTGGACGCGCAAACCATCGCCGAACTCGTCGACTCCGGCGTGGTGGCACAGAGCAAGAGGAGACGCTGAATGTCGTGGGACTTTTCCACCGACCCGGAATGGGCCGAGCAACTGGAATGGGTCGAAGGCTTCGTCCGCGAGGAATGTGAGCCGATCGACCTGATCGTCAAGGAGTCTCACGACCTGGGCGATCCGGTGCGCCAGGCGCTGATCCCGCCGCTGCAGGAGATCGTCAAGGAGCGCGGGCTGTGGGCCACGCACCTCGGTCCGCACCTGGGCGGCCCGGGCTACGGGCAGGTGAAGCTGGCGCTGCTCAACGAGATTCTCGGTCGCTCGGAGTGCGCTCCGATCGTCTTCGGCTCACAGGCGCCCGACTCCGGCAACAGCGAGATCCTGGCGCACTACGGCACACCCGAGCTCAAGGCGCGCTACCTCGAGCCGCTGCTGGACAACCGCATCATCTCCTGTTTCTCGATGACCGAGCCGCAGGGCGGCGCCGACCCGAAGGTGTTTCGCACCACCGCGGTGCAAGACGGCGATCACTGGGTCATCAACGGGGAGAAGTGGTTCTCGTCGTTCGCCTCCTTGGCGTCCTTCATCATCGTGATGGCGATGACCGACCCCGAGGCGCCGCCGTACGAGCGCTACTCGATGTTCGTCGTTCCCGGCGACACCCCCGGCATCAACGTGCTGCGCGACGTGGGGCTGGGCTACCAGCCCACAGGCGGCGGGCGCGAGGGCTATGTCCGCTACGAAAACGTCCGCGTGCCGGCCGATCACATGCTGGGGCCGCGCGGCGGGGCGTTCGTCGTCGCGCAGACCCGGCTGGGCGGTGGGCGCATTCACCACGCGATGCGCACGGTCGGGCTGGTCCGCCGGATCTTCGACATGATCTGCGAGCGGGCGGCGTCGCGCTACACCCAGGGCGAGGTCCTGGCCAACAAACAACTCGTGCAGCAGATGGTCGCCGACTCATGGATGGAGATCGAGGCCTTCCGGCTGCTGACGCTGCAAACCGCTTGGAAGATCGACCAATTCAACGACTACCACGCCGTGCGGGCCGACATCTCGGCGGTCAAGGCGATGATGCAAAAGGTACTGCACGACGTCTCCTCGCGGGCGCTTCAGCTGCACGGGTCGCTGGGCACCACCCACGAGATGCCCTTCGTGCAGTACCTGGTGGAGTCGTTCGTGCTCGGGCTGGCCGACGGCCCGACGGAGGTGCACAAGGTGACGCTGGCGCGGCTGTTGCTGAAAGACCGCGAGCCCGCACCCGACCTGTTTCCCTCCGAGCATTTGCTGCGGCTGCGCGCGGCGGCGGAGGCGAAGTTCGCCGACAAGCTGGCGGGCATCCCCCGCGGCTAAACCGCTTTCGTGACGCCCACGTAAGACAGCACCACGTCGGAGAGGTCGGTCTGGCGGGTCAGCACCGCATAGGAGCGGATGAACGACTGGCCCACGCAGCCGTCGATCTTGACGTGGAAGTTGCTGATCATCACCCAGGGATTCGCGCCCTTGAACTGCTTCTTGATCACCGGCACCACGATCACCAGGCCCGGCTTGAGTCCGACGCTCATCACGCCGTTGATGGGTGCCGACACGAACGGCAGCAGGGGCGGCAGCGTGCCGGTGGCGTCGAATGTCGGGCTGACACCCGGGATGATCCCGGCGCCGCCCTCCATGATCACACCGTTGGAGGTGCTCATGTCGATCCCACAGCCGATCTGGTAGCCGACTTCCAGGACGCCGTGGGCCTCTTCGGGTCCGCGGAGCGAGCCGACGAAGATGCCGCTGGACATGTATTCGCGCGACGAGATCGCGGTGGTCAGCGGCGCTACCGGAACCTGCATCTCGTCCTTGGCGCCCAATCCCAGCGTCCAGCCGTCGGGGGTGTTCAGGATCGCGGGGGGATTCGAGGGCACCGCCGCGCCGGCCGGTGGCGCCGCATCGGGCGGGGCTGGACCGAGCTGGGGTTCGGAGTCGGCCGAGGGCGCCGCGATCACCGACATGGCGAGGCACACGGCGATAGCCATGGCACGACGGACGACGATGGCTACCGGCCTCACGGGCGAAACCGTACGCAGGGTCGCATTTGGTGCGCGAAATTTGCTGGCCGGCAATCCACATTTGTTGTTCGTTCGTGACTGTTATGCAATGTAGAATCGGCAGTAGCGTTTCGACAATCTCCAGCATCCGGCGGATCACGGAGAGGGTGGCGATGATTTCTCGCAGGTGCGCTTGCCTACTGGTCGCGGGTTCGACGGTCCTCGCGGCGCTGACCGGTGGCACCGGGACGGCCCTTGCGAATCCGGATGCCGGCCAGCAGCCCGACATCCCGGCGATCGACGAATGGCCGATACAGTTCCCGACCACAATGACGAATCCGATCGACGATGATGAAAACGAACTGTCGACCACCGGCGGCGGTGTCGGAATGGTTTGTCAAAATCTCGGGGCCCACTGCGGCTGAGTACCGTCAGGCCAGCATCGACAGGGCGCGCGCCAGCAGCCGCGGCAGACTGGCTGCCATCGCTTCCAATTCGTCCCGCGGCGACCGCCTTCGGCGGTTGTGCTTGACGATCAGCGACCACGTCGCCACCGATTTGTAGCACGCCAACGCGGTGAACCAGCCCAAATCGGTTGTCTCGCAACCCAACTCGCACCGATAGAGCTCGGCGAGTTCGGTGGTCGGCGGTGCCATCCCGTCCGGGGCCCGAATTCTGCGGTAGGTGTCCGGGTCGCAGTTGATCAGGAACCAGCCCACATCGATGCGCGGATCGCCGATCGACCAGATCTCCCAGTCGATGACCGCGTTGATCCGCGCCCCGGAGGCGAGCAGGTTGCCCAGCCGAAAGTCACCGTGCACCACGCCCGGCGCCATCGCGCTTGGCACGCAGGCCAATAGGGCGTCGCGGACGTTCGGCCAGCCGGGTGCCAGCGCCGGATCGACGGTGTTCAGCGTGTCGGACCAGCGGTGGACTTCGGCGACCGGGTCGACGACGGGTTCATCGCCCAGCCCGAGCTCCGTCGGCGAAAGCCGGTGCAGCGCGGCCATGGCCCGGCACGCGTTCCGGTACCGGTCGGTCACGTCCGCAAAGGGCGCGCATCCGTCGAAGAGCGGTTCGACACAGTCGCCGTCGACCCGGGACATGACATACAGCGGCGGTGCGTCCGGGGGATGTCCCGGGTCCTCCCGCAGCACGTCGGGAACCGGAACACTGGTCGCGGCAAGGGCTTTGAGGATACGCGCCTGGCGCAGCACGTCGCGATGAGCGACCGGTTCGACGCCCGGTGGGGCGACCTTGATCACCACACGCCGGCCACCCAGATCACCCCCGAAGGTCAGGCTGGAGGCGCCCCCGGACAGTGGAGCGACGTCCGTGACCCCCGCAGCGGCGAGGCGCGCGCGCAGTTCGCCCAGGTCGAGCTCGGCTCTGCTCATTCAGCCAGCGTGCCGGTTCTCGTCCAGCCGACCTCGGCGAGGAACGGCTGGGTGTGGGCGATGCGCCCGGTCAACGACTTGGGATCGCCCGTGCACAACCGGAACGCGGTTTCGGTGATCAGGGCGATGTCTTCGGTGTCGGTCTTGGCCAGGTCGAGGGTGCCGGCGCCGGGCGTGGCGACGGGGTTGGACGGTGCGGCGGCGTTCACGGCGATGCCGTCGTCGTACAGTTCTGCCGCAAGGCTTTTCGTCAACCGATTGAGCGCGGCCTTGGCAGTCCCGTAGATGCCGAAGCCCGCGGTCCGGTCGAACTCGGAGAAGGGCGGGCCGGGCGGCAGGTCGCCGCCCACCGAGGTGAGGTTCAGGATCCAGCCGCGCCCGCGCTCGCGCATCGCGGGGATCGCCAGCTGGCACAGGTGCAGCGGGCCGAGGACGTGCATTTCCATCATCAGCCGGGCGCGCCGCTCGGGGAACCCGTCCAGGGGCCGCAGGAAGGTGACGGCGGCGTTGTTCACCAGGATGTCCGGTGCGCCGACGGCGCCGGTCACCTCGGCGAAGAGCCGTTCGCGGTCTTCGGCTTGGGACAGATCCGCTTGGACCGCAATGGCTTTCCCGCCGGCGGCGACGATCTCGTCGCGCGTCTGGCTCAGCGAGCCCTGGTACTTGGGATCGGGATCCATCGTGCGTGCGGTCAGCGCCACGGTGGCTCCGCTCTCGGCCAGGCGCGCGGCAATCGCCTTGCCCAGGCCGCGGCTGCTCCCGGTGACGAGAGCCACCATCCCGTCGCACCGCTGCACGCTCATTGGTCGTCCTCCTCCGGAACCGCCGTCATCGGAAATGGCTTCTCCGCATCAGAGAATGCCATTATCGCCGGTTGAGGGGAAGCCTCCTGCCGCGCGCCGCGTCGAGCGAGTAGGGGCCGCCGCCGATGAAGACCAGCAGGAAGAACGCGAAGCAGAAGAGGATGGACAGCGCGCCGCCGTTGCCCCCGGGCGGGTCGGCGACGGGCCAGAGGGCCATGGGCTGATGGATCCAGAAGTAGGCGACCGCCATCTCGCCCGACGCGATGAATGCGGCGGTGCGCGTGAACAACCCGGCGGCGACGAGCAGGCCGGCGACGATCTCGATCAGGCCGGCATACCAGCCGGGCCAGGATCCGAACTCGACGACAACCGGCGAGCGTACGGGCCAATCGAACAGGCTCCTCGACCCGTACGCGGCGAAGAGCAGGCCGTAGACGAGGCGAAACGCGGACAACACGGCCGGGGCATGGCGGGCCAGGCGGCGGTCGAGACCCTTCGTCACGATCCACACGTTACGGTCGCGGTCCAGTCCAGCAGTCGCCGCCACAGCCGGTGCCGGCTCGACGCCATGTTGTGGCAGTGCGCGCTGTCCGCCAACACCACCGTTGTGATGTCGGGGCAACTCCGGTACAGCGCCGCCTCGGCGCGGGGATCCGGTGAGACGTCGACGGCGCCGAAACCGACCAGCACCGGGACGTCGATGCGCGCCGCATGATCGGCCACGATGCCGGGGATCATCGCCGTGCCGAACACCCGCGGCACCACCGACTTGGCGGTGACGGAGTCGGCGGCGACGACGGCCGCGGGAACGTCGGCGAGGTGAAACCAGCTCTGCAGATGCTCGCGCGGGCCCTCGAAATACGGCTGCGGCAAGGCCGAAAGGATTTCCTGGGCGAGCTCGGCGCGCCCCTGCGGGGATCCGGCGCGAGCGATGAGCGCGGCATCGAGGTTCAGCGGCGCGACGTGCTGATTGGTGCACCCGAGGAGCGCCATGCCGCAGTAACTGGGGAACAGCGCTTGCTGGGTGAGGGCAAGGTAGCCGCCCAGCGAATGCGCCACGGCCACCGGCGGCGCGTGGACGCCGATGGTGTCCGGCAGAGCCGCCACGGCGCAGGCCAGCGTGGCGGCGATGTCGGCGAAGTCGAAGTCGCGGGCCGGTTGCGAGCTTTCGCCGGTGCCCAACGGATCGATCGTCACGACCGCGTAGCCGTCGCCGGTGGCGAATTCGGCGAAGCTGTACCCGTCGTGGCCGGGAATCTCGAGATCCCAGTACTCGCGGCTGTAGGTGCCGCCCGGCAGGCAGACGAGGACGGCGGCCGCGGCGTTGCCCGCGCGCGCCGGGTAATAGGTCGCCGCCAGCGATGCCCGCTCGCCGATCGCGCCGCTGACGTCGAGGCTCAACACGTGAGCGGGAAACGCCATCGCACGCAACTCCTTTCCGAACGGACGCCGCGCCAGGGTGATCAGTGTGTCAGGTTCGCCGTACCCGCGGCTAGCGTTGTCGGGCATGTTGACCTACCTGTACCTGCTCGGCGCGATCTTCGCGGAAGTGGTGGCGACCAGCCTGCTCAAGAGCACCGAAGGTTTCTCCCGACTCTGGCCGACCGTGGTTTGCCTGATCGGTTACGCCATCTCGTTCGCGCTGCTGGCGGTCTCGATTTCGCGCGGCATGCAGACCGACGTCGCCTACGCGTTGTGGTCGGCCATCGGCACGGCCCTCATCGTGTTGATCGCCGTGCTGTTCCTGGGCTCGTCGATATCGTTGACCAAGGTCGTCGGCGTCGGCCTGATCATCGCGGGTGTCGTCACGCTCAATTTGAGTGGCGCCCACTGAGGGCAACAGCCAGGATCGACGCAACGACTCGTGGCAGGAGAAAAGTGACCTTTCGATTCCGTGGCCTCGCCCTCGTTGCGTTGACCATGGCGCTGGCATTGCTGCTCGCTCCGCGCGCCTCGGCCGACGCCTACACCGACGAGCTGGTGGCCCACTTCAACGCCGAGACGCATGTGGTGACCGACCCCGGGGCCAGGCCGCCGCTGCGCAATGTCGGCGAACTGAATCGGCAGATCCTCGCCGGTCCGTGGACGTGGAGCCCCCAGCCACCGGTCTGGGTGGCAGCGGTGGCGCCCGGCAACAGCGGTGTGACCACGGCGGATGCCATCCACGGCGCGATGTCGGCGCGGGAGCCGAAGTTCAGCGGCGTCATCGTCGTCATCGACTCGCACGGCTACCACGTCCGTGCCTACAAGGTGCCCAAAGTCATTGCGGACCGCGTCGATGAATTGATGAATCAGTCGGCCACCGAGCACGGACCCGACCCGTACGCGACCACCAGTGCGTTCGTCAGCGGGCTGGCCGGCGTCAACGTCCCCGCCAACGCGCCGGTGGCCACCTCTTCGGTCGCCCACGAGAAGCACGACGAGTGGGCCTGGCTGAAGGTGACGCTGGTCATTTCCGGCATCGCCCTGGCGATGGGCGCACTGCTCTGGATCGTCGTGCGCCGAAATCGCAAGCACCGCAAGCCAATCGACAAGTGAGGTCTTCCCGATGAGTACGGACAAGATCAATCGCGGCATCCTGCTCGCCATGGTGCTGATCGGAGCGATCGCCTACGGCTTGCTGTACAGCCACGCGTCGACCGTGTTCAAGCTGCTCGTTCCGCTCGCCCTGCTGTTCCTGCTGGGGCTGGTCATCCGCGACGTGCTCAAGGACCGGGACTCCGGAAAGCCCTGACGTCACGCCGCGACGATTGGGGTAGCGTTCCCGGGAAAGTTTCGCCTCGTGCGGCGGCGGAGAGCAGGGACTGAGAATGAGTGCGAGTCTGTATGGCCTTCTGACCGCGATCAGCCTCGCGCTGGCAGTGGTATTGGCGGCCGTCGCCGGCTTCTACGTCAATCGCCTGGAGCGCCGGCCGACCGTACCGATCAGCGAGGAAATCGGCAGCGCTAAAGCGGTTTTGCACAAGGTGCGCAAACGCGAACCGATGTCGCAGGACGAGGTGGACTACGCCAGGCAGGTCGTCGCCGATCGTCGGTCGGTGATGGCCCTGTGCATCCCCGGCGCCCTGTTCATGTTGAGCTGCTTTTTCGTCTTCGGCAGCCTGTACCACCTGCATGGAGCGACGCCTTCCGAGCGGACGTTCCTCGGCGTGATCCCCATGCTGACCTCGACGAACCTGGCCATTCAGCTGCGCCGCAGCGCGAGCCTGAAGCGCCGGCTGCAGAAACTGCCTTGACTCTGTCCGTTGAGTACATGACCGTCTACTATCCGTATGGGCTCCGAGGCCGGGGCCGCGGCAGGACACGATGTGCAAAACGGATTCTTCAGAGGTGATCGAGTGGGCCCTCGTTCAGTCGGGCGGGCTGTCCTGGCGCGAATCTGGATGCCGTTGGTCGCCGTCGTCGCGGTCGGTGTGGGCCTGCTGTGCATGTACAAGGTGCACCAGTTCTCCGAGCCGGAGCCGGTCATCACCGTCAACGGTCCGCAGGCCCCCGAGCAGTTCAACCCCAAACGGATCACCTATGAGGTGTTCGGCTCCCCCGGGCAGGGCGGCAAGCTCGTCTACATCGACATCGAGGGCCACCCGCATCAGGTTGATTTCACGACCCTGCCGTGGACCCACACGGAGACCACCACACTCACGGTGGCGTCCGGCAGCATTTCGGTGCACGTTCATGGCGGCCAGGTCGGCTGCCGGATGCTGGTCAATGGCGTAGTCCGCGACGAACAGTCGGATGACCATCAGGACGCCGACGTCCAGTGCAGGGTGAAATCGGCATGAGCGAGCATCGCTCCGATGAGCCCAGGGTCAAGCGCCCGTTCATCCCCAGGATGGTCCGCGCTTTCGCGATACCGATCATCTTCTTCTGGGGCCTGCTCGCGGTCACGACGAATACCTTTATGCCCCAAGTGGAACGGGTCGCAGAAGAACTCGCCGGGCCCATGGTCCCGCACTACGCCCCCTCCCAGCGGGCACTGCTGCACATCGGCGAAAAGTTTCAGGAATCGAACTCGACCAACCTGACCATGGTGGTCTTCGAGGCGAACCGGCAACTGGGAGACCAGGATCACCGGTACTACGACGACCTGATGCGCCGCCTCCAAAACGACACCAAACACGTGCAATACGTGATGGATTTGTGGGGCAAGCCGTTCACGGCGGCGGGGGCGCAAAGCGTCGACGGCAAGTGCACCTACGTGCTGCTGCGTCTCGCCGGCGATATCGGCCAGATTCAGGCGAACCAGTCGGTGGACGCCGTCCGCGACATCATCAAGGAGGACACCCCGCCACCCGGGCTCAAGGTCTATGTCAGCGGCGCGGCCCCGCTGGCCTCCGACACCCTCGCCATCGCCAACGCCAGCCTGAACAACGTCACCATCGTCACGATCATCCTCATCGTCGTGATGCTGCTGCTCGTGTACCGCACGCCCTCAACCCTGTTGGTGCCCTTGCTCGGTGTCCTCATCGAGATGCTCGTCGCCAAGGGCGTCGTCTCGACCCTGGGGCATTACGGGTACATCGAACTCTCGTCGTTCGCGGTGAACATCGTCATCGCGCTGACCCTGGGAGCGGGCACGGATTACGGCATATTCCTGATGGGCCGATATCACGAGGCGCGCCAGGCCGGCGAAAGCCGGGAGGACAGTTTCTACATCGCCTACAAGGGCGTGGCGCCCATCATCATCGGGTCCGGCCTGACGATCGCCGGCGCGTGTTACTGCTTGACGTTTGCGCGCCTGAACTACTTCCACACGATGGGGCCGGCCGTCGCGATCACCATGCTGTTCACCATCGCCGCGGCGATGACGCTGGGCCCGGCGGTCCTGACCGTGGGCAGCCTCTTCGGGATGTTCGACCCGAGGACCAGCACCAAGGGACTGTTGTACCGGCGCATCGGGGCGAGCGTGGTGCGCTGGCCGGTGCCCATCCTGGCGGCCAGCTCCGCCGTCGTCATGATCGGGGCGATCTTCGTCCCCACCTACCGGCAGAACTACGACGACCGGCAGTACCAGCCGGCCGGCGCGCCCGCCAACCTGGGTTTCCAGGCGGCGGATCGGCACTTCCCCAAGAGCAAGCTGTTCTCCGAGATGCTGATGGTCGAAACCGACCACGACATGCGCAATTCGGCCGACTTCATCTCGCTGGACCGGGTCGCCAAGGCCCTGATCCGGCTGCACGGCGTGGCGATGGTGCAGGGCATGACCAGGCCCCTGGGCCGGGCGCTCGAGCACGCCAGCATCCCGTACCTGTTCACCACGCAGGGCAGCGGCAACGGCCAACAACTCCCGTTCAACAGGGAGCAGAACTCAAACACCGACGCGCAGGCCGAGATCCAGGCGCACTCCGTCGCGGTGCTGCGAAAGGAGATCGGCTTTTTCCAAAAGGTGTCCGACGAATTGCACCAGACGGTGCTCACCGTGGAGGACCTGCAACGGGTCAGCGAAGAGATGAACGAGGAAGTCTCAAATCTCGACGACTTCTTCCGCCCGATCAAGAGCTACTTCTATTGGGAGAAGCACTGTTTCGACATCCCCATCTGCTGGGCGTTCCGATCCCTGTGGGACACCATCGACCACATCGACCACCTGGCCGAGGACATCAACCACGCCAGAATCTCGCTCACGGAGGTGGACAAGGCGTTCCCGCAGATCATCGCCCAACTGAAAGCCACCGCCGACGACACCGAGGCGCTGCAGTTGAAGTTGGTCAACAGTTACGGGTCGGCGGATCTACAGTCCATCCAGACGGACCAGACGTTCGACGACCTGATCAACGTGGGCAACGACTTCGACCGGTCCCGCAGCGACGACTACTTCTATATCCCGCACGAGGGTTTCGACAACGAGGACGTCAAGACGGGCATGAAGTTGATGATGTCGCCCGACGGCAAGGCGGCCCGCTTCATCGTCACCCACGAGGGCGACGCGATGGGACCCGAAGGGGTGGAGCACGTCGAACAGTTCCCCGACGCTATCAAGACGATCCTCAAGGAGACCTCGCTTGCCGGCGCCCGGGTCTATATCGGCGGTTCGGGGTCCAACGACAAGGACATCAAGCAATACGCGATGTCGGACCTGCTGATCGCGGCGATCGCGGCGTTTGTGCTGATTTTCTTGATCATGATGTTCATCACGCGAAGTCTGGTGGCGGCGTTGGTGATTCCCGGAACGGTGGCCTTCTCCTACGCCGGCGCGTTCGGCCTGTCCATACTTTTCTGGCAGCACCTCGTGGGCCTGCATTTGCACTGGCTGGTCCTGCCGCTGACGTTCATCATCCTGGTGGCCGTCGGGTCGGACTACAACCTGCTGCTGATCAACAGGGTCAAAGAGGAGTTGCACGGCGGCATCCACACCGGTCTCATCCGCGCGCTCGGCAGCACCGGGGGCGTGGTCACATCCGCGGGCCTGGTATTCGCGTTCACCATGCTGGCCATGCTCACCAGCGATCTGCGGACCATCGGTCAGGTGGGCTCCACCGTGTGCATCGGCCTGCTGCTCGACACCCTGATCGTGCGTTCGTTCGTCGTGCCGTGCATCCTGCGCATCCTCGGGCCGTGGTTCTGGTGGCCGACGCTGGTGCGTTCCCGCCCGCTGCCGCAGCGCTGATCGTCCAATCCCACTGCCACCCCGACACGGAAGGCCCGAATCGCATGAGCGCCAACGACACTCCCCTGGCCGGCCGAGTCGCCTTCGTCACCGGCGCCGCGCGTGGGCAGGGCCGCTCCCATTGCGTCCGGTTGGCGCGGGCCGGCGCCGACATCGTCGCCATCGACGCGTGCGCCCCGGTGGCGGCGCACAACGGCTATCCCGCCTCGACGCCCGAAGACCTGGCCGAGACGACGCGCCTGGTGGAAAGCGAAGGCCGCAAGATGCTGGCCGAGCAGGTCGATGTCCGGGACGCCGCGGGGCAACAGCGGGTGGTCGACGAGGCGATCACCCAATTCGGCCGCCTCGACATCGTCGTCGCGAACGCGGGGGTGTTGAACTGGGGGCGACTCTGGGAGATCTCGGCGCAACAATGGCAGGACGTCCTCGACGTGAACCTGACCGGTGTGTGGAACACCATCAAAGCCACTGTGCCCGCGATGATTCAGGCCGGCAATGGGGGCTCGATCATCACCATCAGCTCGGCCGCGGGCGTGAAGGCCGTACCGGGGTGCGGTCATTACTGCGCTAGCAAGTTCGGTGTGGTCGGCATGACCAACTCCCTGGCGGTCGAGCTCGGCGGGTACGGCATCCGGGTGAACTCGGTGCACCCGTATGGCACCGACACCCCGATGGGCAACGACCCCTCGATGTGGCAACTCTTCGCCGACCACCAGACCTACATTCACAGCTTCTCCCCCGGCGCGCTGCCCACCGATTCACTCGCCGACCCGGACCTGGTCTCCGACATCGTGCTGTGGCTCGCCAGCGACGCGTCCTCGCTCGTCACCGCCGCGCAGATCCCCGCCGACAAGGGTTACCTGAAAATCTGATCTCAGTGGTGCGCCTCGTCTTGGACGCCGAAAGTGTTGACGGCCAAGGCCAGCAGCAGGTAGCCACCGATGGTGAAGATCAGATCCAGGCATTGCTGCTCGGTGAACAAGCGGCACAGGTCATCCCAGGTCGTCTCGGCGACCGTGCTGTCGGCCGTGAGATCGTCGACGGCGGCGATCACGGCCCGGTCGGTCTCATCGGCGCAGCGGCCGGTCCGAATGTCGTCGATCTCGGATTCGGACAGCCCCGCTCGCGCGGCGATGGGGAGGTGGTGCGACCACAGATAGCCGCACTTGCTCTGATGCACCACGCGAAGCAGCGCGACTTCTCGCACCCGCGGCGACAGCGTCGAGCGGGTCAGCAGGTACGCGTTGAACGGCAGGTAGGCCGCGGTCAGGTCGGGATGGCGGACCAGGGTGGACAAAACATTGCCCGCGCCAACGGGATTCGCCCGCTCGGTGGGGATCAGGGATGCCAGCGATTCCCGGGCGCGCTCGTCCCATTCCCCGGCGGGCAGCGGTGTCAGGCGCAGCGGGTGATGACCGTCCGTGGTCATTCGATCGGCTCGTCGCCGAGCACGGTGGTGCGCAGCATTTCGCGTTGGGAGTGCGGGTCGTACGGGGCCGCACGGTGCAGCACCCCGCGGTTGTCCCAGATGACGGTGTCCCCGACCGACCAGCTGTGGCTGTAGACCTTCTCGGGCGTCGTCGCGCGCGCCAGGAGCTCGTCCAAAAGGGCGCGGCCCTCATCGAGCTCCATGCCGACGACGTAGTCCGCGGAGGCGCCCAACACGAGTGATTTGCGGCCGCTGCGGTGCGTCCACACCAGGGGATGCTCATGCGTGCGCCGAGATCGCCAGCGCTGCACCTGTTCCGGGGAGGGATCGGGATACACGCGGCGCTGGGAGGCTTCCAGCGAGTGCACCACGCGCAACGTGCCGAACCGCTGCTTCTCCTCATCGGTCAGGTCGTCGTAGGCGGCGTAGCTGTTGGCGAACTCGGTTTCCCCGCCCCATTCGGCCACCCGCACCGCCGAGAGCACCGTGGCCTTCTGGGGGCATTCGCCGCCCAGCGGCGTGCAGCCGTCGATGTGCCAGTCGAAGGTGGCCTTCAGGTAGGCGGCCGAGGCGTTCTTGGACTTGTCCAGCGTGATCGGGTAGATGCCGGGCACCGGGTGATGGCCGTCGGAGGAGTGATCGACCTCGCCGAGGAGGCGGCAGAAGCCGACCTGGGCCGCAGGATCGAGGTGCAGGCCGCGGAAGACCAGAACTCCGTTGTCTTCCAACGCATCCAACACCGCCGCGCCGACCGAGTCGTCGGCCAGCTCGGTGGGCCCCAGGCCCGCGACCTCGGCGCCGACGGACTCGGTGAGTTTGGTGATGGTGAGCAGACCCATGGTCGCTCCTTTCCGGAGAGGGATGAATCAGGGCACCGGCCAGCCGGTCCGGGTCATGACCGCGTCGGCGGCGTCGACCGGGGCCGGTTGATGCATGATCTCCACCGCCATGGCGACCATGACCAGCGAATAGATCATGTGCAACAGGTTGAGCGCATCGTCGGGCAGGTTGTCGAGCGGAAACTTGTCGCAGTAGTCGATGGCCTCTTCGAGGCGGGGGAAAAACGCGTTGTAGAAGTCGAGTAGCTGCGGCATCGACGCGCCGACCCGGGCGTTCCAGCGCTCGGTTTCGGTTGCCAGGCACCAGGTTTGGGCGTAGTCCTCCAGCTCGGCGAATGCGCTGGGCAACATGGGATACATGGTCACACCCCCACCGGATCCTGTTCGCGGCGATAGGCTTCGACCCAATCGACGACGACCTTGTGCAGGTGGCGTACCAAGATCTCTTGGTCGTTGAGGGGAAAGTCGTCGACGATGCCGTATTCCAGCGCCGCCTGGGTCCCGCCGAGCATTCCGGCGTCTTGTAGCGCAAACTCTTTGAGCACCACCGCGGCGACCTCGTGCTCGATGCGCTCGCGCACGGTGCTCGCCGGGTGGAAGTAGGTGTACGCCTCGAACCGGTGCGTGTTGTGCGAGGTGGGCCAGTACCGGTACAGCAGATACCATCCGCCGTAGATCAAAATCTCGATGTTCGGGAAGATCTGGAAATTGCTGATCCCCCAGGGCTCGATCCCACCCGGGTTGAGCCCGGCCGGCAGCTCGCCGATGTCCGGGGTCTGCCACGGCCCCACCAGCCCGCTGCGGGTGGCGCGCTCGATCGGGTACATGTATTCCGGCGGCAACAGCCAGCGGCGCCGCCCAGCGGTGGAGACCAGCCGGTGCGGGCCGTCGAGTTGGAAGTGCCCGCAGGTGAATCCGGCGTTGGGGTCGCGCACCTCCGCCGGCACCTGCTGCGAGTGCAGCGACGGCACGTGGTAGTACTCCTGGAAGGCGTCGGCGAAGATCTTCCAGTTGCTGTTGTTGTGGGCCACCCAGTCGTAGCGTTCGGTCAGCTTCCCGAACGGATAGTCGTCCAGCCCGGTGATCATCGGGCCGAGGAACTCGCGCAGGCTCTGGCGCGGCTCGGTGTCGAAGTTGATGAAGACGAAGCCGTTCCACACGTCGCAGTGCACCGGACGCAGCCCATACTTCGCGGGGTCGAGGTCGAAGAACTCCGATTCCTGCTGCACGAACTTCAGCGCGCCCTGCAGGTCGTAGCGCCAGCCGTGGTACTTGCAGGTGAACTGCCGGCACGTCCCGCGGGTCTCCTCGCCGGGAAAGTCGTTCCACACCAACTTGTTTCCGCGATGCCGACACACGTTGTAGAACGCCCGGATTCGCTCGTCCTTGCCCTTGACCACGATCACCGACGCGCCGACGACTTCGATCTCTTTGGTCAGGTAGCTGCCGACGCGGGGCAATTCCTCCACCCGGGCGACGTTGAGCCACGCCCGCTTGAAGATCGCCTCCCGCTCGAGTGCGTAGAACTCGCGGGACGTCGAATCCCTGAAAGAGACGGGGCCCGTGCCCAATTCGGGGTAGTGCTCGGTCCAGGAGCCTTCCGGCGGCCGGCCTGATCTCGTCATCGCATCCTCACTATCACATCACCGATCCGCCATTGACGCCCAAGACCTGACCGGTGATGTACCTCGCTTCTTCCGAACACAAAAAGCCCACCGCGGCCGCGATGTCGGCCCCGGTGCCCAAGTAGCCCACCGGGATATTGCTGGCGATCTGCTCGTTGGAGGGCAGGTACCCGGCGGCCTGGCCCTGGTGCTGCATCGGGGTCTCGATGCCCGAGGGCGGAATGTTGTTGACGGTGATCCCGTTCGCGGCGTATTCGCGGGCCAGCGACTTGGTCAACGTGATCACCGCGCCTTTGGAGGCCGCGTAGTGGGCTGCGAACGGGGATCCGCGCTGGGCGCTCGACGACGAGATCATCACGATTCTCCCCCAGTTCGCCTCCACCATGTCCGGGAGCGCGACCTGGCAGCAATGAAACGTGCCGGTCAGGTTGACATCGATGATCCGCGACCAGGATTCGGCGGTGATGTCCAAGAAGGGCGAAAACCCGAACATCCCGGCGCTGGTCACCAGGACCGTCACCGGTCCCAGTTCGCTGCGCACCTTCGCGAACGCCTGCTCGACGGCGGACCGATCGGTGACGTCGGCGCCCACCGCGAGCGCGGTCGCGCCTTCGGCGCGCAGGCCGTCGGTGACGCGTTGCGCCGCATGCTCGTTGACATCGAGGACGGCCACCTTGAGGCCGCGCCGGCCCAATTCGTGACATGTCGCCTCGCCCATGCCTGAGGCGCCGCCGGTCACCACCGCCACCTTGGTCATCGCATCCGCCGCCCTATCGCTCATTCGTAGACCACCCGCACCGTGGGACTGGTCGGCACGGCCTGACACGTCAGCACCCAGCCGCCGTCGACCTCATCCTGGTCGAGCGCATCGTTGTTGATCATCCGGGCGCTACCCTGCGTCAGGCGCCCCATACACGTTCCACACGAACCGATTTCACACGAGGACGGCGCCCGCAGCCCAGCCATGCGGGCTGTCTGCAACAGCGTGTTGCCCGCGTAGTACGGCGCGGTGGTCGTCGATCCGTCCAGCACGATGGTGACCTCGTCGGTGACCGGCTCGGTCTCGGGCGGCGCCGCCGCGGCCACGTCGGCCACGTCGAAATGCTCGATGTGCAGTCGGCTGGTGGGCACGCCCGCCGCGCCCAGGGCGGTTCGCACCGTGTCCATGAACTCGTTCGGCCCGCAGACGTAGAAGTCGGCGCCGTCGGTGTTCTCGACGAACGCGGCGATGTCCGCCTGGGTGGCGAAGCCGCGTTGGTCGTCGAGATGGTGGTGCAGGACGAAGCGGTCCGCGTGGCGCTTTTCCAGCGTTTTGAGGGCCTCGTCGAAGATCACCGCGTCCCGGTTTCGGTTGGCGTAGAACAACCGCGCGCCGCGCGTGCCGCACACCAGCGCGGTGCGCAACAGCGAAAACACCGGCGTGATGCCGCTTCCCCCGGCGAACGCGACCAGGTTCCGGCCGGTGTCGTTCAAGACGAAGCGTCCCTGCGGCGGCAGGGCGTGGAGCAGGTCGCCGGGTGCCGCGGTGTCGTTGAGCCAGTTGGACACCGCGCCGCCGCGGTCGCGCTTGACCGTGATGCGCAGGTCCTCGCCGACCGCGGGAGATGACGACATCGAGTAGCAGCGCCGGTACTCGCGCCCGTCGACGCGGACCAGCAGCGTCAGGAATTGCCCGGCTTGGTAGCCGAACCGTGCCGCGCTGCCCCGGGGAACATCGAGAACGATCGACACGGCGTCGCGGGTTTCGGGTATCACCTGCTTGACCCGAAGCGGCACAAAGCCGTCCGGGGCCTCGGCCATGTCGACAGCGCCCGCTGCGCCGCCGGTCACGGTCGCCGGACCGGCGTTCGCTGTGCTGTGGTGATCGCCCATCTCCGTCAGAGTATCAACTACTTGCGATTAGTCTCAAGTACTAGATATTGGTCACGTCATCCGTCGACGTGATCGTCGAACAGCTCATGGCCGGTGCCCTTTTCGACCACGCGGCCCAGCAATTCGCGCAGGGTGCGCTGCTCTTCCTCGGTCAGCACGCCGAACACCTCCTGGTGTGCGGCGATCGCGTCACTGACCACCGTTTCGGCGACTTTGCGGCCCTCGCCGGTCAGGTAGGCCCGCAGGATGCGCGCGTGCTGGGGGTCCTGCTTCCTTTCCACCAGGGCGCGGCGTTCCAACGCGGTGAGCGCGAGCTGGACGCCTTGCGGGCTGATCAGCAGCCGCCGCGCCAATTCGGCGCCGGACAACCCGGGTTCGTTGGCCAATTGGCGCAGCACACCGATCTGAGCGGTGCTCACGCCGTGTTCGCGCATCGCCTCGTTGATCGTGGTCAGGGAGTAATAGAAGGCCTGCTTGAGCAGCCACAGGATGTTGTCGGTGAGTTCCATACCTGCCTCCGTCAGGCCGCGGGGCTTTTGTAGATCTGTCCGTTCTTCATGACAAAGCGGACGTCGAGCGTCTTGGCGATGTCGTCGAACGGGTCTCCCGGCACAGCGATGATGTCCGCGAGATAGCCGGGCGCCAGCCTGCCCAACTCGTCGTCGGCGTCGATCAGCTCGGCGGCCACCACCGTGGCCGCCCGGATTGCCTGCGCGGGAGTCATGCCCCGCTGCACCAGCGCGCCCAGTTCTTTGGCGTTTTGGCCGTGCGGGATGGCCGGCGCGTCGGTGCCGCACGCAATCCGGACGCCCGCGTCGATCGCCTTGGGCAGCATGGCCTTTGCGCGCGGAAACACCTCCAGCGCCTTCTTGCGCAGCTCCGGCGCGATGCGGTCGATGGCCATGGCCTCCGTCAGGTAGGTGGTCGAGACCAGGAAGGTGCCGTGGTCGACCATCATCTGGATCGTTTCGTCACTGGCCAAAAAGCCGTGTTCGATGCAGTCGATGCCGGCGCGGATGCAGGCCTGGACCGCGGTGTCCCCGACGGCGTGCGCGGCCACGCGGACTCCGGCCCGGTGGGCTTCGTCGGCGATCGCGGCGAACTCGGCGTCGGAGTACTGCTGCGCGCCGGGCGCGGTGCTGTGCGACATCACCCCGCCCGACGCCGACACCTTGATCAGCTTGGCGCCGTGCCGGATTTGGTAACGCACGCAGGCGATCACGTCGGGTACGCCGTTGGCGATGCCCTCGGCCACCGAGAGCGGCATGACCCCGGGCGCCAACCGCTGAAAGACCGTCGGGTCCAGGTGCCCGCCGTACGGGGTGACGGCATGGCCGGCGGGATAGATGCGCGGCCCGACGTGCCAGCCCTGGTCGATGGCGCGCTGCAGCGCCACGTCGAGCAGATACCCGCCGGTCTTGACCATCAGCCCGAGATTGCGCACCGTGGTGAACCCGGCCTCCAGGGTGGTACGCGCGTTGACCGCCCCGCGCAACGTGCGATAGGCGGGGTCGTCCTGCACTCCATGCATGGGCGACGGCAGGCCCTCCGGCCCGCCGGGCCCCCCGATGAGCAGGTTGAGCTCCATGTCCATCAGGCCCGGCAGCAGCGTCACGTCGCCGAGATCGACGATGGTGGCCGAATCCGGCAGCGGCCCTTCGGGATTGATCGCCGAGATGCGTTCGCCGTCGACCACGATCACCGCCGGCGCGTGGATCCGGCCCGTGACGACATCGGCCCACCGCGCCGCCCGCAGGACGGTCGACTCGGTCATGGAACCGGCTCGGACACGCAGTCCAGGGTCGAAGCACCCGAGTCGGGGACGCGGGGTTGCTTCCAGCACTCCACCGGGAACGACACCATGATCATGGAGTAGAGCAGGTGCATCAGATTCAGAACGTCGTCCGGCAGGTCGTCGAGAGAGAACTTGTCGCAGAACGACAATGCCTCCTCGGCCCGCGGGGTGATCGCGTCGTAGAAGGCCTTCATTTCGACCATCGAACTGGCCAGCCTCTTGGCGTAGCGTTCGGGTTCGCTCGCCAGGCACCAATCGGCGAACGGTTCGAGGTCGGCGAACTCGGCGGGCAGCATCGGCATCTCGTTCACACCCCCGCGCTCGTCGTCCGGCGATAGTCATCGATCCAGGCGGCGGTCTCCTTGTGGAGGTGACGGATCAGGACCTCCTGGTCGCACAGCAGGAACTCGTCGATCACCTGGGATTCGAGCATCGTCTGGGTCGCCTCCAGCGTGTTGGCGTCCTGCAGCCCATATTCCTTGAACGACACCGCCGCCAGTTCCTGAGCGACGCGCTCACGCGGGGTGCGCGGCGCCGGGAAGTACAGCGTGCCCTCGAAGAGGTGACTGTTATACGACGTCGGCCAGTAGTGGTAGGTCAGATACCAGCCCTGGCCCCAGAACAGGATGACGAAGTTGGGGAACAGCTGGAACGAATCCAGCCCCCACGGATCACATTTCGCCGGGTTGAGCCCCTCGGGCATCGGGCCCAGATCGGGCTTGTCCCATGGCCCGAACAGCCCGCTCTGGCAGATGTCCTCCATCGGCTTGCGCATCTCGTCGGCCATTTCCCAGGCGCGCACCCCCGAGGTGCTGACCAGCCGGTGCGGCCCGTCCAGCCGGTAGTGCGGGGCCTCAAAACCCGCCTCGGCGGCCGCCTTCGAGTACGCGGTCGGTGACTGGTTCGCGTGCAACACGGGCGCGTGATAGAACTCCTGGAACGCGTCCATGTACAGCTTCCAGTTCGCCTTGACCTCGGAGCGATAGCACCAGCGCGAGACCATCTTGTCGAAGGGATAACCTTCCAGCCCGGTGATCATGGGTCCGAGGAACTCTCGCAGCGACTGCTCGGGCTTCTTGGCGAAGTTGACGAAGATGAACCCTTCCCACACGTCGCAGTGCACCGGCACCAGCCCGTAGCGGCCCTTGTCGAGGTCGAAGAACTCCTCCTCCTGCTGCACGAAGGTCAGGTTGCCGTCCAGGTCGTAGCGCCAGCCGTGGTACTTGCAGGTGAACTGCCGGCACACCCCGGCCGTTTCTTCCTGCGGCATGTCGTTCCACACCAGCTTGTTGCCGCGATGCCGGCACACGTTGTGATAAGCCTTGATGTCGCCAGACGTGGTGCGCACCAAGATGATTGAGGTGTTGACAACCTTCAGCTCGCGGGTGAGGTAACTGCCTTTGCGCGGAAGCTGTTCAACGCGACCGACATTGAGCCAGGCACGCTTGAAGATGGCGTCACGTTCCAACTCATAGATCTCGGGGCTGATCGAGTCCCGGTAGGACACCGGCTCGGTGCCCAATTCCGGGTAATGCTGGGTCCAGCTCCCCTCCGGCGGTTTAGGAAATCGAGCCATGATCGCTCCTTAGCAGTCCAATCTCAGCGAAACTGCAGCAATGCCTGCGCGAAAACAACCACCCGCGCACCGGTTTCACCGATCCCTGAGGGCTCCGTCACGGCCGACGGTATATCCTCGTGTCACCAATAGCAAGTAGTTGATACTGGCCCCGGGAGGCGCGGATGGACCATCACCCCGCAGTGCAGATCGCCGGAAGCGATGGGGCGCGGCCGCAGGCCGGCGTCTTGCACGTCATCTCTCCGCACACCGAGGAACCGATCGCCGAGGTCAATGCGGCGGGATCCGACGACGTCGACGCGGCGGTGGCGGCGGCGCGCGCGGCCTTCGGGCCGTGGGGCCGCAGCGAGCCGGCGGAACGGGTCGCCGCGATCCGGCGCCTGGCCGACATCTACGACGGACGCCGCGCGGAGATGGCCACCACGATCACGGCGGAGATCGGCGCCCCGATCAGCTTCGCCCAGCGGGCCCAGGTCGGCCTGCCGGCATTCATGATGCGCGCGTTCTGCGACCTGGCCGAACGGCACCCGTGGCAGGAGACCAGGCCCGGGTTCTTCGGAAGCGACGTGCACGTCCGCAAGGAACCCGTCGGCGTCGTCGCGGCGATCGTGCCCTGGAACATGCCCCAGTTCCTCATCGTCACCAAACTGGTGCCCGCGCTGTTGGCCGGCTGCGCCGTCGTGCTCAAACCCGCCCCCGAAAGCCCGTTAGACGCGCTGCTTTTAGGCGAGATGATCGCCGAAGCCGGCCTGCCGCCGGGCGTGGTCAGCATCCTGCCGGGCGACGGTGCGCTGGGCGCCTACCTCGTCGCCCACCCGGGCGTCGACAAAGTGTCGTTCACCGGCTCCACCGCGGCGGGACAGGCAGTGGCCTCATCGTGTGCGGCCAACCTCACCAAAGTCAGCCTGGAACTCGGCGGCAAGTCCGCCGCCCTGGTCCTCGACGACGCATCGCCGGACAAGGTGGCCGCCGGAGTGCGATCCGCGAGCCTGTCCAACAGCGGCCAGATCTGCAACGCGCTCACCCGGGTGCTGGTGCCGCAGGGGCGCCACGACGAGTACGTCGACGCGCTCGCGGCCGAGATGGCCGGCCTTCGCGTCGGCGATCCCAACGATCCCGACACCCAGCTCGGTCCGTTGGTGTCCCGGCGCCAGCAGCGACGCGTTCGCGACTACATCGAGATCGGCCAGAACGAGGGGGCGCGCGTCGTCATCGGCGGCACCGACATGCCCGACGGACTCGACCGCGGCTGGTATGTCCGGCCCACCCTGTTCGCGGCGGCCGACAATTCGATGCGCATCGCCCGGGAGGAGATCTTTGGGCCCGTCATCACCGTCATCCCCTACCGCGATGACGAGGAGGCGCTGGCGATCGCCAACGATTCCGATTACGGCCTGGCCGGCTCGGTGTGGAGCAACGACAGCGACCGTGCGCTGGCGATGGCCACCCGCATCCACACCGGGACCGTCGGCGTCAACCAGGGCTACACGATGGATCCGTTCGCGCCCTTCGGGGGCGTCAAGGCCAGCGGCTACGGCCGCGAACTCGGGCCCGAAGGCCTCGACGGTTACCTGGACACGAAGTCGATCGCGATCGCCGCGGAATCCTAGATCCGTTGGCGCCCTTGGCGTTTGGCACGAATCTACGGCATCGTCATGCCGCTTTGGCGTATCTGCGAACCACGTCGTCCTCGCCGAACGTGCTGGTGCGCTGTTGGCCGTTGTCGTCGCGGCTGAAGAATGTCCATTGCCGCGGACCGCTCTGCGGACCACTGATCATCTTGACGGTCAGGCGCAGTTCTGTGGGGCGGCGCGTGCCGATGACGTCGCCGACCCGGATCTGCGACGGGTGAATCTCGGGTGCGTCGCACCAATTCTGTGTGGACATGACGTCCATCCTCCCTTGTTCCCAACAGCCTATCCGTAGTTCGGCGTTTCTCGCGGACGGATCAGCCTGCTACGCCGTCAGCCTGGCCCGGACAAGCGGCGCGCCCTCCGGGGAGACGCGCCCGAGGTCAGTAGCATGTCCTCGGCACCTCATACGTCCCGAGATGACCAAAACAGGCCTGTAGCTGGCCTGACACAGGGGAGGTGGCGGTGAGCAGATTCGTTGACGCGATGCTCTGCGCTGCGGAGTCCAGTACCCATGGCCTGGTGACCGGCGAGCCTGGTTCGCCAGGTCGGTCTAGCTGGGCCGAAGTACATCAGAGCGCCCGACGGGTAGCCGGCGGGTTGGCCGCCCGCCGGGTCGGCGCGGGCGATCGGGTCGGTGTGCTGGCCGGCGCCCCGGCGGAAGTCGCGCCGATCGCGCAGGGTGTGTGGCTGCGCGGCGCGTGTTTGACGATGCTGCACCAACCGACGCCACGCACCGATCTGCAGGCGTGGGTGCGCGACACCTTGGCGGTCATCACCATGATCGAGGCAACCGTCGTGATCGTGTCGGAGCCGTTCATGGCCGCGGTGGACGTGTTAGCCGAGCACGATGTCGCGGTGGTGACGATGGCCGAGCTATTGAGCGCCGCACCGACCACCGTCGTCGACAGCGATGAGAACGATCTGGCGCTTCTGCAGTTGACGTCTGGCTCGACGGATTGCCCTAAAGCAGTGATGATCACCCATGCGAACGTGTTCGCCAACGCCGAGGCGATGTTCGTCGGTGCCCAGTACGACTTGGACACCGATGTGATCGTGAGCTGGTTACCGCTATTCCACGACATGGGAATGACCGGATTCTTAACGGTGCCAATGCTATTCGGTGCCGAGCTGGTCAAGATCACGCCACTCGACTTCTTGTCCGATATCTTGTTGTGGCCCAAGTTGATCGACAAGTACCGAGCGACCATGACCGCGGCACCGAATTTTGCCTACGCGATGCTCGCCAAGCGGTTACGGCGGCACGCAAAACCCGGTGATTTTGATCTGTCGTCGTTGCGGTGGGCGTTATCAGGTTCCGAGCAGGTCGAACCGGCCGACGTGGAGGAACTGTGTTTGGCCGGCGCGCCGTTCGGACTGCGTCCAGAAGCGATCTTGCCCGCTTATGGAATGGCCGAAACAACTGTGGCGGTGTCATTTTCGGAGTGTGGCCGTGGACTCGTCGTTGACGAGGTGGACGGCGATATGCTGGCGGTGCTGCGGCGCGCAGTGCCCACCGCCGCCGGCCGCACTCGTCGACTCGCATCGCTGGGGCCGCTGCTGAAGGGTATACAGGCACGCGTCGTCGATGAGGACGGCGCCGTTCAGGCGCCCCGCGGTGTGGGAGTCATCGAGTTGCGGGGAGATCCGGTCACGTCCGGGTATCTCACGACGGCCGGTTTCATGGCCGCTCAAGACGACCAGGGGTGGTTGAACACCGGCGATCTGGGTTATCTCACCGAGCAGGGCCACGTGGTCGTATGCGGTCGGGCCAAAGACGTCATCATCATGGCCGGACGCAACATCTACCCCGCTGATGTCGAACGTGCTGCCGGGCGCGTCGTCGGGGTGCGCGGAGGGTGTGTGGCCGCTGTGCGGCTCGATGCCGGCCGTTCGCGGGAATCGTTTGCCGTTGCGGTGGAGTCGAACGACGTCGACGATCCCGCGCAGGTGCGGCGCATCAAGCATGAGGTCGCTCACGAAGTCGTCACCGAAGTCGCGGCGCGGCCACGCAGCGTGGTGGTGCTGGCCCCGGGGGCGATTCCCAAGACGCCGTCCGGCAAGCTGCGTCGCGGTTACGCGCTGCCCCTGGTCACCTGACCGCGCTCCTATAGCGAGCAAATCTCGGTGGTGGGGTAGCGTCGGGCGTGAGCCGTTTCGTTGTCAGCGGTTTTCCACCGCAATGGGCGCAGAGGACACCCAAGGGCAATGCGATTCCTCCGCTCGCCACGCGACCGCGGACGAGCGATGCCGAAACGTAGGGAACAACTGTGTATCGCACGGCGAGCCGACGGGCGGCCGTCCCCGTCCGCGTCTCGGTAGCCCGCCAGTTGGGCGGCGACATCGACGGAGCGTGGTGGCCACGCGCGGACCGCATCACCAACGAATTGCCCGGCCTTGTCGCGGCACTGACCCCCCTGCTCGGCGACATCTGCTCCGTCAATGTCAACTGGCCGGCCTACAACGTCCGCCCGACTTCAACTGGCACGGATGGGAGCACAAGCGCCAGCACGTGATGACGTTCATCGGCGGCGAGGAGCGGGTGAACCTATTGATCGTTCCTTACGCGACGTACAGCGGGCTTGCGCTGATGGTGCTGCGCCGCGCGGCCGGACTGCCCGTCTGACGCCAAGGACCGCGACAAACCCGCGTTTCTCACCGCCGGCTCGATCCTGCAGGCGGCCCGACAACGATGCGCCGCCGACCGTTAAGCGATTTCGCTCACGACATAGACGGCGACATAGCCGATCGGGATGCCGGTCCAGGTTGAAATGCATTCGCGCGCGGCCAGTTCCACTGCGGCCCGACTTGTCGTGCGCGTGGACCTGCCGATCTCGGGGACGTTGATCGCCCATCCGTCGGCGTCGCGGGTGACCTCGATGTCGAAGCACTGACCGACCATCGGACACTTCACACGGGGGACGACCCGCTGTCGACGAACGCCGCGCGACGCTTGTCGGCGCAGCAACGTGGGCTGAACAGGCATGGCTGCTTTCCTGAGTCGCAATCGAACCGCGGGCTAGATTAATGCGCCCCGAGGCGAAAACCTAATTGGCGGATCGCCGCCGCATGACGGCGTGCCCGAAGCCGGCGTGGTTCGTAGCGGTCACGGGTGGCTCCAGCCGCGCAGTTGTGCCGCAATGTCGTCGAGACCGGCCATCGCACCGGTGGCCACCCGGATCACCAAATCGAAGCGATCGTCCTCGGGCGCACTGATCCACTGGGCGTTGATTGCCAGGAACGTCCGGCAGGCCGCCCACCCGAGTCGCTTGTTCCCGTCCACCAGCGCGTGATTCCGTGTCAGCGAATGCAGCAGTGCGGCGGCCTTGACGTGGGGATCCGGGTAGGCGTCCTGGCCGAAGATGGAGGCTCGAGGACGCGCCAGAGCGGATTCAAGCAAGCCGTAATCCCGGACAATGACGTCCACTCCGACGGCTTTTCGGGCAATTTCCAGAAGATCCTCGAGGTCCAGATAGTCCGTCATGCGTCCTTGAGGCGCTCCAGAACACCTGCCTCCTCGCGAAGCACGCGCTGCAGCGCATCGGCGACCTTGGCCTTGTGCGCCCGCCGGGCGATGTACTCGTCGATGGCCGACAGCGCGACGGCCTGCATCGATCGGCCTTCCGCACTGGCCTGCCTGCGCAGCGCTTCCGCCTGCTGTTCACTGGGCCGAAGAGTCATTCCCATAGCCGAATGATACCGGACTGATACCACGGCGCGCCTAGTGATGTGTGATGCAGGCCACATCTGCGCGTTATATGTTGCGGGCGTCACAACCAAGGAGATTTCATGGTGGGCGTGAATCGTACGAACAAGGCCATGGTCACGCCTCGTTCCGGCGCAGCGGTCAATTCGCACCGGCTGTTCATGGCGTTTCTGGCCGTCACGATATTCATCAGCGCGGTCGCCGGCGTCGTCGCCGCGGCGTCGACGGGACACGAGACCGCCGCGCTCGTCATCGCGCTCGTGGCCGGCGGGAGTTTCATGACCGCCGCATTCTGCTAAATCCGCGACGTCGATTGGCGCGATGCGCCCAGTTATTTCGGTGGAGCTAAGGGGACTCGAACCCCTGACCCCCACACTGCCAGTGTGGTGCGCTACCAGCTGCGCCATAGCCCCAAGTCGTGCTCATCGAAGCTACACCACCGGTAACCGTCCTTCAAAGTTGCTGCTCAGGAAGATTCAGCGTGTGCGGAGACGGCAAGGGGTCGGGCTCCGGAACGGGCACCGTCCGGGTCTCCGGCGCCACCACCCAGCCCACCGCGGCGATCAGCAAAACGATGCCGCTGATGATGAAACCCCAGCCGTAGCTCAGCCGCTCGGCGACCCAACCGAGCGTCATGGATCCGACGATCGCGCCCAGGTCGGACATCATCTGCACGGCCGCCACCGGACTGCCCGCGCGCGCCTCACTGCCCAGGATGTCGGCGACGGCGGCCTGCATCGGCGACATGTAGATGCCCGTCACCGCCCCCACCACCACCGCGGCGACCAGAAACCTCGGCAATGACGACGCCGCGCCCAAGAAGATGGTCGCCGCGCCGGACAACGCCAGGCCCACGATCATCAACGTGCGCCGTCCCATCCGGTCGGACAGGTAGCCACTGGGGATCATGGCCAGCGCGTTGCCCCCGGCGAATGCCGCGAGCGCAATGCCGATGACGCCGACGCCGCGGCCCATGACGTCGGTGATGAACAAGGGGACCAGGGCGACACGAAGGCCGAACGCCGACCAACCGGTCGCGAAATTGGCCCCGAGCGAGGACCAATAGGCGCGCACGCGCAACGCCTCTCGCATCGTCACCGTCGACCGCGTCGGCGGCCCCGGGGCCGCCAGGGCCGAATTCCGCAAGCCGAAAAACAGCACCACCGCCACACCGAGCAAAGCGACGCCGTACACGATGAACGGCGCGGTGAGCCCCCAACCGGCCGCCAGGGCGCCGACGGCCGGGCCGCCCACGGCCCCGACCATGAACGACGTGGTGAAAAGGCCCGCGACCCGTCCGCGGGCGTCGGGCGGGCTGATATGGATCATCAGTCCCAGCGCCGAAACATAAAACATTGTCGATCCGATTCCGCTGATGACGCGGAAAGCCATCAATTGCCAGTAAGCCTGGGAAAACGCACACGCGCCGGTGGAGACCGCGACGATCACCATCCCGCCGATGTAGATCCGCCGCTCCCCCAACCGCTGGACCAGCTGCCCGCTGACCGGCGCAAAACACAGGCGGGCCAACGAAAAGACGGTGACTAAGAAAGTCACCGCCTTGATGCTGACGCCGAAACTGCGGGCGAAAGACGGCAGCGCCGGTGAAATGACTCCGTAACCAAGCGCGACCATGATATTTGCCCAGCTAAGGATCCAAACTTCGCGCGGCAGACGGGTCGAACGCGACGCGCGTCCCCCCGGACGGGTAAGGCGGAGGGAAAGGGTCACCCAATGACTTTATTAACTACCTCGCGCGCAGTTTCTTGCACCTCGGCTAAATGCTCTTCTCCGTTGAAAGATTCCGCATAAATCTTGTACACGTCTTCGGTTCCCGACGGTCGCGCGGCAAACCACGCGTTGGCTGTCGTCACCTTCAATCCGCCCAATGCGGCCCCATTCCCGGGTGCCGCGGTCAGCTTGGCGGTGATGGGCTCCCCCGCCAGTTCCGTCGCGGTCACCTCGTCGGCGGACAGCTTGGCGAGCCGGGCCTTTTGGTCGCGGTCGGCGGGCGCGTCGACCCGCGCGTAGAACGGCGTGCCGTATTCGGCGGTCAACTGTTGATAGCGCTGGGAGGGACTCGTCCCCGTGACGGCCAGCATTTCCGAGGCCAGGAGGGCCAGGATGATGCCGTCCTTGTCGGTGGTCCACACGGACCCGTCGCGCCGCAGGAACGACGCACCGGCCGATTCCTCGCCGCCGAAGCCGATGCCGCCCTCGATCAGGCCGTCGACGAACCACTTGAAGCCGACCGGCACCTCGATGAGCTTGCGGCCGATGCCGGCGACCACCCGGTCGATCATTGACGAACTGACCGCGGTCTTGCCGACCGCGATGCCGCCCGGCCACGACGGCCGCTGCGTGTACAGGTATTCGATGGCCACCGCCAGGTAGTGGTTCGGGTTGAGCAGCCCCGCGTCGGGCGTGACGATGCCGTGGCGGTCCGAGTCGGCATCGTTGCCCGTGGCGATCTGGTAGCGGCCGGGGTTGTCGGACATCCCGCGGATGAGTCCCGCCATCGCGTCCGGTGAGCTGCAGTCCATCCGGATCTTGCCGTCGTGGTCGAGCGTCATAAACCGCCATGTCGCGTCGACCAGCGGATTGACCACGGTCAGATCCAGGCGGTGACGGGTGGCGATCTCGCCCCAGTAGTCCACGCTCGCCCCGCCCAGCGGGTCGGCGCCGATCCGCACCCCGGCCGCGCGGATGGCATCGATGTCGACCACGTTGGGCAGGTCGTCGACATAGTTACCGAGGTAGTCGTGGCGCTGCGCGGTCTGTAGCGCGCGGGCCAGCGGGATGCGCTTGACGCCCGAGCCGTCGCGCAGAATCTCGTTGGCGCGCTTGGCGATTGCGTTGGTGGCGTCGGTGTCGGCCGGGCCACCGTTGGGCGGGTTGTATTTGAAGCCTCCGTCCGAGGGCGGGTTGTGCGACGGCGTCACGACGATCCCGTCGGCCGGCGCGTCGGTGCGACCGCGGTTGTAAGTGAGGATGGCGTGGCTGACCGCCGGGGTCGGCGTGTACCGGTCGCGGGAATCGATCATGGCGACGACGTCGTTGGCGGCCAGCACCTCCAGCGCGGAGACCCAGGCCGGCTCGGAGAGGCCGTGCGTGTCCCGGCCGATGAACAACGGGCCTGTAATGCCGTGGGCGGTGCGGTACTCGACGATGGCCTGGGTGATCGCCAGGATGTGCGCCTCGTTGAACGCCCCATTGAGCGCCGACCCGCGGTGGCCCGACGTGCCGAATGCCACCTGCTGGGCGACGTCGCCGGGATCGGGCTGAATCGAGTAATAGGCCGTCAGCAGGTGGGGCAGATCGACAAGGTCTTCGGGTTGGGCCGGCTGACCGGCGCGAGGGTTGGCCACCATGGTTACCAATTCTGCCCGTCTCCCGCCGCCCCCGGCCTGCGCCGGTCTGGACTCCCGCCATACGCTGCGTAGCGCACCGGCAAACGAAGGGAATCGACGCCAGTGGCGCAACGGGACTATCGCGAATTGGCCGCGGTGTTTGCCGGTGGGGCGCTGGGTTCCCTGGCCCGGGCCGCCCTGAGCGACCTCGCCGGTGGCCACCCAGAGAGCTGGCCGTGGCCGACGTTCACGGTCAACATCGTCGGGGCGTTTCTGGTGGGCTACTTCACCACCCGGCTGCTGGAGCGGTTGCCGACGTCGAGCTATCGGCGCCCGCTGCTGGGCACCGGATTGTGCGGCGGTTTAACGACTTTCTCCACGATGCAGGTCGAGACGGTGAGGATGATCGAGCACGGTCATTGGGGGCTGGCCGTCGGCTACACCGTCGCCAGCATCGTGCTCGGGCTGCTGGCGGTGCACCTGGCCACCAAGTTGGTGCGCCGGGTGCGGGTGCGCCGATGACCACCGCGACGACTGCCGTGGTGTGGCTGGGCGTCGCGTTCATCGGCGGCGTCGGATCGGTGCTGCGCTTTGTGATCGACCGTGCGGTCGCGCGCCGGGTGTCCCGGCCGTTCCCGTTCGGCACGCTCGTCGTAAACATCAGTGGCGCAGCGCTTCTCGGATTTCTCGGGGGTTTGGCGCTCAACAAGGAGGCCGCCCTGCTGGCCGGCACGGCGTTCGTCGGCGCCTACACCACGTTTTCGACCTGGATGCTGGAAACGCAGCGACTCGGCGAGGAGCGCCAGCTGCGCTCCTCGCTCGCCAACGTCGTCGTCAGCGTGGTGTTGGGCGTAGCGGCGGCGTTCATCGGGCAGCGCCTCGCCGAGCTGTTCTGAGTCAGGCGCGCGGGACGTCGTCGGGGGTGCGGGGCAGCACGTACAGGGCCATGCGCCGATTCGCCATGTCGTGTTCGCCGAGGAATGCGCAGCCGCCGCGCTCACAGAACTTGCGCGCCAACGCATTGCGGTGGTCGGGGTCGAACATGATTCGGCGACACCGGGGATCGAGCGTGAAGATGCTGCCCACCAAGTGCGGCAGCAGGTAACCGACGTGTCCACGCTGGATGTAATCCAAATCGGCGACCGCGACGTGCAAGCCCAGATCGTAGGGATCGTGGTCGTAGCGGGTGGCGATGGAATCCTTTGCTGCCCTGTACATCTCTATATAGGCGCGGTCCACCCCGTCGTGCAGCGCCAGGAACGGACGAGAAAAGCCCCCGTCGAGCTGCGCCCGCAGGTATCGATGCCACCGCGCCACCGGCCAGTGGGACTCCCAGGCTTCGACCAGGTGCGGGCGGCCCATCCACTCGGCGATCATCTCGGCGTCGGCGTCCGGCTCGGCAAGACGCAAACCGTACGGCTCGGGCAGGTCCGGGATCGGCGGCGGCGGGACGCTGCGGATCTCCTCGGGAAGATCAGTCAATTCCCGGGGGAGGACGCGTTCCGCGTCGCTCATGTCAGTGGGCTCCGAGGAGCTTCGCCAGGACGACCGCCTGGCTGATGTCCACCTCGCGGGTGGCCGTGACCAACGTGACCGGAACCCGCTTGGCAAGCTTGCGCAACTCCGCCAGCGCGGCGCTGTCGCGCAGTTCCGCCTCGTAACGCGAGGTGAACTCGTCGAATCGTTCGGCCCGGTGTTGGTACCACTCGCGGAGGTCCTTCGAGGGTGCGACCTCCTTGCACCAGATGCCCACCCGCGGGTCGTCTTTGCGCATGCCGCGCGGCCAGACCCGATCGACCAGCACGCGCTGGCCCTCGTCAGCGCTGACGTCGTCGTAGACCCGCACGACTCGGATCCGCCCTCTGGGGCTCACATGCCCAGAGTAGCCACGGGCCCGCTTGTCAGCTTGTTGCCTCATGTCAAGATGCGCGCGAAGGGTGGTTCGTTGCCTCACGTGAGCGTGCGCGCTTGGTGATGGGAGCGGGGGTGCCGGCTGGGGCTTTGCTGGTGGCCAGGGTGAAGAGCTGGGCGGTCAACGCCTGAATCTGGCGTTGGGTGGCGGCCGGATTGATCAGCGAGTGGGTCCGCTTGAGCGCGACAATGCGTTCCACAGCCATGCTCGGGTGATTGATCGCGCGGTGAAACGGGGTCTGGGCCTTGTCGTGTTTGCGGGACACCTTGGCTCCTGTGCGGACTTTGGAGATCAGTTTCTGCTGGGGGTGGAAGTAGTTGGTCAGCTTCGTCTGCAGATGCCAGATTTCGTTGAGTAGCAACAGTTCTGATGCGGTGTCGTAGCGGTAGTAGCCGACCACTGTGCGTACCACTGCCCAGTTTTTCTGCTCGACGTGGCAGCCGTCGTTCTTGTTGCCCGGTCGTGACCGGGTGAAAGTGATGCAGCGGTTTTTGACACCATGTCAGCAGGTCGTCGTTGATGAATTCCGAGCCGTTGTCGCAGTCCACGCCGACGATCGGGAACGGCATCGCGGCGGCGATGTGATTGAGGGCGGCCAGTACGTGTTTGGCCGCCCTGTCGGGCAGTGAGCGGCTCTCGGTCCAGCCGGTGGCGATGTCGGTGACCGTCAGTGTGAAGGCATGGCCTCCACCGCGGTTGCCGCCGTCGTGGAAGACCGTGTCGATCTCGACGAAGCCGGGCACAGCGTCGTCCCATTCGGCCCAGGTGCGCACCGGGATCTGGCTTTTGAGCAGCGATCCCGGCTTGGTGCCCACACGTCCTTTGATCGTGTATTTGGCTCGCTCATCGGCCAGGCGGCGATCGATGGTGGCCGCCGACATCGAGACCAACAACGCCGCGGTCTCATCACTGATGACCAGCTCCCGGAAGTGACGCAACACGGCCACCAGCTCTGCGAGCATGGGGGCGAGCCGTTTGCCGGCGGGCATTCCGAGTACGGTCCAGCAGACCGTCAATGCGGCGATGACCTCAGGTCCATACGTCACCGGCCGGACAGGACGCGCGGCGACGATCGTGGGCACCAGCGCGGCTTTAAGCGCCTTACGGGCATGGTTGCGATGCCAGCCGGTGTTGGCACACAACTCATCGAGAATCCGGCTCTTCCCGCGCTTACCGGCCTGCTGGTAACGGATCGCCGCTGCCTGCGTCACTGCTCTGCGCTCGCCCAATGTCAGCCCCATCACCTGGGCCTACCGAAGTCATTGCTGACCGATCAGGCAGGCGCGCCGTCCACGCGCGCATTTCTGATGAGTCAACGAAGCACCCATTCGCGCGCATTTCTGATGAGTCAACGCGGTCAGTGGGCACAATTACTATCGAAAGTATGTTCGAGGAATTGACGGCCGTCGATCCGGCAGCCGATGAATCGTCGCTGGTAGAGCGCATCGCCGAGTTGGAGACGCTCAAGTCCGCGGCGGCCGCCGGCCAGGCCCGGGCGGCGGCCGCCCTGGACGCGGCGCGTCGAGCCACCGAAGCGGCCAGCGGGGTGCCCGCGGCGCGCCGCGGACGCGGCGTGGCAAGCGAGGTTGCCCTGGCGCGACGGGACTCCCCCGCGCGGGGCGGCCGGCATCTGGGTTTCGCCAAAGCCCTGGTGCACGAGATGCCGCACACGCTGGCCGCCCTGGAATGCGGGGCCCTGTCGGAGTGGCGGGCGACGCTGATCGTGCGCGAGAGCGCATGCCTGGACGTCGAGGACCGTCGCGCCTTGGACGCGGAGATGTGTGCCGACCCGTCGAGCCTGAGCGGCATGGGCGACGCGCGAGTGGCCGCGGCCGCGAAGGCGATCGCCTACCGGCTCGATCCGCACGCCATCGTCGAGCGGGCGGCCAAGGCCGAGGAAGACCGCACCGTCACCATTCGCCCGGCGCCCGACACCATGAGCTATGTCACCGCGTTATTGCCGGTGGCTCAGGGGGTTTCGGTGTATGCCACGCTGCGCCGCGAGGCAGACACCTGCGGCGACGGGCGAACGCGCGGGCAGGTGATGGCCGACACGCTGGTGGAAAGGGTCACCGGCCGCAGCGCAACGGTCCCCACCCCGGTCGCGGTCAACCTCGCGCTGACCGACGAGACGCTGCTCGGCGGTGACGATGCGCCGGCCGACGTCGCCGGCTACGGCCCCATCCCCGCGTCGGTCGCGCGCAGCATGGTCGCCGAGGCCGCCGCCGATCGACGTTCGCGAGCGACCCTGCGCAGGCTCTACACGCATCCCCAATCCGGGGCGCTGGTGGCCATGGAGTCACGAGCGCGACTCTTCCCGCAGGGCCTGGCCGTGTTCATCGGGCTCCGCGATCAACACTGCCGCACTCCCTACTGCGACGCGCCGATCAGGCACCGCGACCACGCGCAGCCGTGGGCCGACGGCGGCCCGACCACCGCGGACAACGGCCTCGGATTGTGCGAACACTGCAACTACGTCAAGGAAAATGCGGGGTGGCGGGTGAGCACGAGCGTCGACGAAAACCACACCCATACGGCGCTTTTCACGACGCCCACAGGCACAACCTACCGTTCGATGGCGCCGCCGCGCGGCCCCACCATCACGATGAGCAAGCTCGAAGTCCGCGTCGGCGTCGCGCTCGCGCGACATGCGGCCTGACACTCAGTAGTGATAGGTGTCCGACGGCGCGGGTGAGTGATCGCGCTCTTCCTCGTCGATGTCCAACGCCTCGATACCGTACGCGCGAGCCAACTCGAGGATCTTGGTCGCCCGCGCGATGCGGGGCAGATCGGAGCCGTTGCGGATCTCTCCCCCGTCACGTTCGAACTCGGCGAAAAACTCTTTCGCCCAAGAAATTTCGTCCTGCGACGGCGACAGACCCTCATTGACGACGGCGCACTGGTCGGGTGTCAAGCAGATCTTGCCGGTCATCCCGAACTGGGTGGAGACCGCCGTGGCCTCGATCAGTTTCAGCGGATTGGAGCCGATGGTCGGGCCGTCGATCGCGCTGGGCAGGTCGGCGGCCTTGGAGGCGATGGTGAAGCGAGATCGCGTGTAGGCCAGCGTCGCCGGGTCGTCCCCGAAGCCGGTGTCGCGGCGGAAGTCCCCGATACCGAACGCCAGCCGGAAGGTTCCCTTGGTCGCGGCGATCTCGGTGATGCGCTCGAGGCCTCGGGCCGTTTCGACCAGGGCGACGATCGGCACATCGGGCAGCCGCTTCGCGGTCTCGGTGACGTGGTCGACCGATTCGACCATCGCCAGCATCACCCCGCCGACCGGGGTGGTGGCCAGGGCGGCCAGGTCGTCCGCCCACCAGGGGGTGCCGAAGCCGTTGATGCGGACCCAGTCCACGTTGCCGGCGCCCAGCCAACTCACCACGTTGTCACGCGCGGCGTGCTTGTCCTTGGGCGCGACCGCGTCCTCGATGTCGAAAACGACGATGTCGGCGCGCGAGTCCACCGCGGACTGGAACCGGTCGGGATGCGTGCCGTTGACCAGCAGCCAGCTTCGAGCCAGTACTGGGTCGATGCGAGAGCCGATGTCTTCGGGTGCGGCGGCGCTGCTGTTGACCTGTTCGTACATTTCGCTGATCTGTCGTCTTCTCGTGGTTTCGAATGGCGGGCGTGTGCCCCTTAACCGTAGCGATGTCCCGAACAACCGGTCGGGCAATCCCCCGCGGACGTGCTGACGACTCGGCCGCGCCGCCCGCGGAGCTCCTGAGCGGAGCGGCGATCGCCGGACCGTCCAGCAAACGAAACGGACCCGCCGCCGAGTTTCGCCGTGGCCGCCCGGGGTAGCCACCTTCCTGGACGTCGCGGCCGCCGGCCGGACGCCGTTTCCTGCGGAGACTAGAGCACCCTGGTCCACAGAAGCCTCTCGATCAGCCGCCTGGCCGCGACCGAGAAAACCCACGAGGAGTAAACATGCGTAGGGCCATTGCAATCGTTTCAACCACCGGGGCGCTGTTGTTCGGTGGAGCAGGTGTCGCCAATGCCGCCGTTCCGAGCGCCCCGGCGCCGTCGCCGACCACAACGACGTTGGCGGACAACGACAATAGTCAGCACAGCGACAACAGCGGACTGTGGGGCCTTCTCGGCCTCCTCGGCTTGGGCGGGCTTGCCGGGCTGATGCGCCGCAAGGACGCCGCCGCGCGCCCCGGCGTCGCACCGACCACCCCTCGCGACCGCGGCGTCTAACCCTTCGCCGACCTGTGGGCACCGGGTTTGGCGACGAAATATATTGTTCCCCAACGTATCCCGGTTTCAGTTAGCCCGGCCGAACGGCGTCCCGCACCGCGGGGCGCCGTTTGGCCGTATCTGCAGCGGGTATACCTTGCCAAGCCGCACACAGCCCAGCGTGCGTTTCACAACTCCCGATCACTGGAGGTATCGGCGATGGCCGACATGATTATCCAGTCACCCGACGAGGTCGTCGCGTTCCTGAAAGCACAGCACAACCTCATCGAGGACATGTTTGACCAGGTGCTGCACGCTACGGATCCCAAAGCGCGGGAAGAGCCGTTCGCGGCGCTGCGCCAACTGCTGGCGGTCCATGAAACCGCCGAGGAAATGATCGTGCACCCGCGCGCACGCAAGGAGGCCGACGACGGCGACGCGATCGTCGACGCCCGCCTGAATGAAGAACATGGGGCCAAGGAGCTGCTGTCGCAGATCGAGCAGCTCGACGTCACCTCGCAGCGGTTCATCGACGAACTCACCAAACTGCGCGAGGCCGTGCTCGAGCACGCCAAGCAGGAGGAGACCGAGGAATTCCCGGTCCTCACACGCCAGCTCGACGACGACGATCTCAAGCGGATGGGCACGGCGGTGCGCGCCGCCGAAGCCATCGCGCCGACCCACCCCCACCCCGGCGTCGAGTCGGCAAAGCTGAACTTCGCACTCGGCCCGTTTGCCTCCATGCTCGATCGGGCCCGCGACCTCATCGGACATGCCGTCGGCTGAGTTTCCGTAGGCTCGATCAAATGAGCGTTGCCCCGGACACCACCGTTGCCCTGCAAGACCGGTTCTTCCGCGAATTGCCGGAAATGGCGGTCCGCTGGCAAGCCGAGACATTTCCCGAGTTGCGGTTGCTCGTGCTCAACGACCGGCTCGCCGAGAGTCTCGGGCTCGACGCAGCCTGGCTGCGCGACGACGGGCTGCGCTTCCTGACGGGCAACCTGGTGCCCAGCGGGGCTGCCCCCGTCGCCCAGGCCTATGCGGGGCATCAGTTCGGCGGCTTCGTCCCTCGATTGGGCGACGGGCGCGCGCTGCTCCTCGGCGAGCTCGTCGACACCGACGGGCGGCTGCGCGACATCCACCTGAAAGGCTCCGGAGCCACACCGTTCGCCCGGGGCGGGGACGGCCTGGCGGCCGTCGGACCGATGCTGCGCGAATACATCGTCAGCGAGGCGATGCACGCGTTGGGCGTCCCGACGACACGGTCGTTGGCCGTGGTCGGCACCGGCCGCCCGGTGTATCGCGAAACCACACTGCCGGGCGCCGTGCTGACCCGGGTGGCCAGCAGCCACCTGCGGGTGGGCAGCTTCCAATACGCCGCGGCCACCGGCAACAAGGACCTGCTGCGCCGCCTCGCCGACCATGCAATCGCCCGCCACCATCCCGCCGCGGCCGAGGCCGAGCGCCCCTATCTCGCGTTGTTCGAAGCGGTCGTCGCGGTCCAGGCCGCGCTGATCGCCCAGTGGATGTTGGTCGGGTTCGTTCACGGGGTGATGAACACCGACAACATGACGATCTCCGGGGAAACGATCGACTATGGTCCCTGCGCGTTCATGGAGGCCTACGACCCGGACACGGTCTACAGTTCGATCGATTTCTGGGGCCGCTACGCCTACGGCAACCAGCCGGTCATCGCCGGTTGGAACCTCGCGCGCTTCGCCGAGACACTCCTTCCGTTGCTGTCGGACAGCAGCGAGGAGTCCATCGCACTGGCGGAGCAGTCGTTCGGGGTGTTCCAAGCCCGCTACGACGCGGTGTGGACCTCGGGCATGCGGGCCAAACTCGGCCTCTCCGCCGACGTGGATGCCGAATTCGCCACGGCCTTGGTCGAGGAGCTACTCCTTCTGCTCAAGCAAAACCACGTCGACTACACGTCGTTCTTCCGACAGCTCAGCCATGTGGCGCGAGGCGATGCCGAGCCCGCGCGCGGACTGTTCATGGACCTGGCCGGCTTTGACGAGTGGTCGGCGCGTTGGCAAGCATTGGGCCCCGACGCCGACGCGATGGATCGCACCAACCCGATCTATATCCCGCGCAACCATCTGGTCGAGGAGGCCCTCACCGCGGCGACGGACGGCGATCTCGCGCCCGTCGAGCGGCTCCTGGCGGCGGTGACCGAGCCGTACGCGGAACGGCCCGGTTGGGAGCGCTACGCCAGTCCCGCCCCCGAGGACTTCGGGAAGTACCAAACCTTCTGCGGCACTTAGCCTTACGTTAGCTTAGCGAACTCGCCCTGCAACTCATCGAGGCGTTGCAGCGTCTGATCGTGCGGTTCCGTCGGGAGGTTCACCAAGAGGTGTTGCAATCCCAAATCTCGGTAGCCCTCGAGCTGGGCCGCCGTGGCCTCCCCGCCGTGGAAGTGGATCACCGGCACGTCCCGTCCGACCAGCTCGCGCAGTTGGTCCAGCTGCGGTGCTAGCTCTCCCGCCGAGCCTGTCATCGAGAGCCAGCCCGCGTTGAGCCGGGCGATGCGTTTGAAGCCCGCGGGTCCGCAGCCCAGATACAGCGGCGGATACGGTTGCTGCACGGGCTTGGGCCAGCTGTAGATGGGATCGAAGTCCACGAATTCACCATGGAATTCGGCCTTTTCGTTCGTCCAGATCTGGATCATCGCGTCGAGGCGCTCGTCGACCACGCGTCCCCGCACCGCGGGATCGACGCCGTGGTTCGCGATCTCTTCGCGAAGCCACCCCACGCCCACGCCGAAGCGGAATCGACCCTGCGACACCAGGTCCAGCGACGCAACCTCTTTGGCGACGTGGATCGGATCGCGCTGCGGCACCAATGCGATGCCGGTGCCGACGACGAGCCTCTCGGTGACGGCCGCCGCCGCCGTCAGCGCGACAAACGGATCGAGTGTGCGGTAGTACTTTCGGGGAATCGGTCCCCCGCTGGGGTACGGAGTTTTCGCGTCGACCGGAATGTGTGAGTGCTCGGCGACAAAGAGCGATTCAAAACCGCGCTGCTCGAGCGCCTTTCCCAGGTCCGCTGGGGCGATGCCCTCGTCGGTAACAAACGTCAGCACACCGAAACCCATGCCGCTCAGTCAACAGCATCTCCGCTCGGCTGTCAGCGCTCAGGCAGGCTCTGGCGCTTCGCCCGTCCACCTGGCCGGACGTACCGCGCCCCACAGCCCAGTGGCGATCCCGACGACGGCGCCGCCCAGGCCGATCAGTTGCTGCGAGGGCTTCAACTCGCTGTGCACGCTCAACCCGCCGACCAGGTCGGCCACGTCGGCCCCGGCGGAGGCCAGGAACCAGCCGCGGGTGTTCTTGCCGCGCAGCGCCGCGCCCGCCAGCAGTGCACCGATCAGCGCGTCGCGATAACCCATCGATCGGAGCAACAGTCGCGCCGTCGGCGTCGGCTCCTCGGGGTCGCCCCACAACTTGTTTGCGCGCAGGGGATCAACGAGAAACGAAACGCCAGAGGCGAGCCGAATGGTGCCCGCGGAGAGGCCGAACCGGTCGATTGACATGGTCCCTGAGCCTAGGAGCAAACGCCCGTCTCGCGCACGCATTCGCTCCGAACGGCGGTCATGGCGCCGGGCACGCGTCGGCGATCTGCAGCGCGGCCGGCCACAGCACCGTGGCCACACCGAAGGCGAAGGCGTCGGCGGCGGCGGGTGACACCACCTCTATCCTTGCCTGGATTCGCTGGGTCTGCTCGGGGTGAAAAACGGTCCACGCGAAACCAATACAGAGGTAGGGAATCGCGAGCCACACGGCCAGCTCGATCAGCCCGCCGATGCTGACCTTGTGCCCGAGGACGCGCCTTACCGGGTCCATCGCATGTTCGATTTGGCCCATCACCGCACTCCCCGCTACCGCAACACCAGCTTCAAAGCGTAATCGACGACCGCGTCGAGATCATTGCCCAAATGACCGGCGAGCCACTGCTGGGCAAGCTCGGCCATCGCGCCGGTGTACATCGCCGCGGCGACCTCGGCGGCCACCGGATCGGAACCCGGGTTGAGACGCCAGCCCTCGGTCAGTACCCCCTGGCGCAACATGTCCTGGGTGGCGCGGCGGCGGGCGGCCAGCACCGGGTTGGTGCGCGCATCGGTGAACAACACGCGGCCGCGCCGCGGATCGGCCGAGGAGAAGCCCAGCACGGCCGCGATGCCGGCGCGGGTGCGGGCGCCGAGCGAATCGCCCGCCTCCTCGATAGCGGCCGCGATCACCTCGGCGAGCTGCTCACTCACCCGGTCGTAAACCGCGCCGAGCAGATCGTCGGTGTCGCCGAAGCTCTCGTAGAAATACCGGGTGTTCAACCCGCACTCCCGGCAGACCGAGCGCACCGAGATGGCGGCCTCGCCGCCGCTGCCGAACAGGCGATACGCGGCCTCGACGAGCAGCGCACGACGCTCGGCGCGGCGGTCCTTGAGCGGTACACCGGCCCACCGGGTGGGACTCGACATCCCTACAGCGTAGGTCGACACGGCGCGGGTCTTGTCACACCCGTAACCAAAACATATTCTGGTTACAGTCGTGACCAGAAGTCCCGAGGGAGTGATTCGTGTTCCTGCCACACCAGATAGTCGGGCAGATGATCAACAAGCGGTTGGACGACACCATGCGGCGGCGCTTCTTCCGCGGCATGGAATTCGCCGCGCCCGTCGGCGATCCGGGCTGGTTCGGTCCCGACAGCGCCGTGTGGCGCGTGCATTCGCACCTGCCCGCGTTGATCTTCGGCCTGTATTGCGCCGCCTTCATGGAATCCCTGGACCCGTCGATCTACTGGATGGGCATGCACCATTCGCGCCTGATCAAGCGCGACAGCAACGGAAACCCGATATCGCGCGTGCCGCAGATCGACCCCGAGGGCGCCGCGACGCGGCTGGGCCACTCGGTCGCCTTCTTCATCGGCACGGCGTACGGGTCGACGGAAACCGCCGAGCGCCTGGCGACGTCCGTGCGCGCGATGCATCACACCATCAAGGGCACCCGTCCCGACGGAGCCCGCTACGACGCCGACGATCCCGAGTGGCTGCGATGGAACTACGCGACGGTCGTCTGGGGGCTGGCCACCGCGCACGAGCTTTATCACCCAATGCCGTTGCGCGGCAAGAACCTCGACCGCTATTACGGCGAGTTCGTGCGGGTCGGACACGCCCTGGGCGGCACCGATCTGCCGACCACCAAGGCCGAGACGCTCGAGTGCCTGGAGTCGTACTTGCCGAAATTGGCTGTGACTCATGGGAAAGCGATGGGCACCGGCCCCAACGTTCCCATGCCGCAGGCGGCCGTCGACTGGGCCATTCGCGACACGATGCCGAAATGGGCCAAGCAGCTGCTGCAGCACCGTGACCCCAACATCATCGAACGCACCGCCCGTCGTACCGCGGTGTGGTCGATCATCAACGGGATCAACGCCGCGGCGGGCCCGACGCCGGAGTTTCGGCAGGCCCAGGCCCGGGTCAAAGGAGGCACCACCGTCCCCCACACCGTGCCGACCTACGTGCCCGGCACCGATCAGGTCCGCACCCGCTCCGAGGTGGAGCTCAGCTTCCAGTCGGTGTAACCGGCTGCCCTAGGTGCTGGGGGCAGTAAGCGCTCGCGGCGATCATGGTGAACTGTGCGGCGCCGTCCACGGTGAACCCCGGATTGCTCGACGACACGTTGTGGATGACGTCGACCTGGGGATGGCCCTGGTCCATCAGCTCGCACGCCCTTTTGCCGACCCCGACCGCGGTGGCGGGGCTCTCATAGGTGATGCCGGCCTTGTTGAGCGCGGTCAGGAAGCTCACATCCGCGGCTGAATTGCCGGCCGGATCGGCGTGCGCCGGCGTGGCCACACCGATGAAGACGACGAAGCCCGCAAGCACTACAGGGATGCGCATGGCTTCATCTTGGTACAGAGCCGCGGTCCTGGCGCCGGCAGCCCGGGCCACCTGGGCGAAGGACCTAGGTGTGGTACACAGTGGCTATGTCCGCGCTGATCCATCAACCCTGTTGAGAGCCCCAGCGTGCACGACGATCGACTGCTGAGTCCCGGCCGGACGTGCTGGCGTACGGCGCGTGCCGACAAGTTCGCCCCCATCGTCGATGCGGCGGACTACTTCAAACACGTCAAGGCAGCGATGCTGCGCGCCCGCCACCGAATCATGCTGATCGGCTGGGATTTCGACTCCCGAGTGACGTTCGAGCGCGGCCGCAAGACGCTGCCCGGCCCGAACCAGCTCGGCACCTTCCTTTATTGGATGCTGTGGAAGCGCCCGGGTCTGGACATCTACCTGCTGAAGTCCAATTTGCGTCTGCTCCCGGCCTTCGATGGCCTCTGGTACGGGCTTGCCCCGGTATCGCTGGTGAACCAGATCAGCAGTAAGCGAATGCACTTCGCCATCGACGGCGCCCATCCGCTCGGCTCGGTGCATCATCAGAAGATCGTCGTCGTCGACGACGCGGTGGCCTTCTGCGGCGGCATCGACCTCACCCTTGACCGCTGGGACACCCGCGCCCATGAGCATGTCAACCGCCACCGCCGCACGGCACGCCGCAGCTACGGGCCACGGCACGACGTCGGGGCCGCGGTCGACGGTGCGGCGGCGCGGGCTCTTGGCGAGCAAGCGTTGGCGCGGTGGCAGACGGCGACGCAACAAGCGTTGGCGCCCGTGGAGGCACGGCACAGCGCGTGGCCCGGCAAGCTGGAACCGACGCTGCGCAACGTGGACATCGGGATCGCGCTCACCCTGCCCGAACTGGACGATCGCCCCGAGGTCCGCGAGGTCGAGGCGCTCAACCTTGCCGCCATAGCGGCGGCCCGCGACACCATCTACGTGGAGAACCAATACCTGGCGTCGCGCACCATCGCCGACGCCCTGGCGGCGCGGCTGCGGGAAGCCGACGGCCCGGAGATCGTCATCGTGCTTGCGCGCAAAGGCAATAACCCGCTCGAACGGGGAACGATGGACAGCGCACGCCACCTCCTGCTTCACCAGCTGTGGGAAGCCGACGAGCATGACCGGTTGGGCATCTACTGGCCGGTGACCGACCGCGGCGCGCCGATCTACATCCACTCCAAGGTGCTGGCGGTCGACGATCGGCTGCTGCGGATCGGGTCGTCGAATTTCAACAACCGGTCATTGGGATTCGACAGCGAATGCGATGTGGCCATCGAGGCGCCGCCGGCGAGTTCCGACGATGACGTGCGCCGTGAAATCGCCTCCGTGCGAAACGGTTTGGTGGCCGAGCACTTAGGAGTGTCGCCCGGCGAGCTCGACAGAGCGATCGCCGAACACCGGTCGGTGCACAAGGCCGTCGAGGCGCTTCGGGGCGACGGCAAGACGTTGCAGCCCTTCACCGAGCGCACCGTGGCCGATGAGGCGGGCCCGCTGGCCGAGAACGAGCTGATGGACCCCGACCATGTGCCGCGGTCGCTGAGCCGAAGCGTGCAACGCTTCATCACCGGCCTCCGGGGTTAACGCGCCGGCGATTGGGGTGTGAGTCGAACCGGACTCGGCCTAGTCTGGGCAGAAGTGCCAGTGGACTAAGGACGAGCACCCATGAGCATCGACGACGAATCCGTCACCACGTTGGAGGACCTTCGGGGCGACCTGGCGCAGCGGTACAAGAGGACGCCGACGGGCGGAAGTTCGATCGACAGCGCGATCGCCGAAGCCGACATGGCGGCCCTGGACCGCGACGGCTACGTCATCTGGGAGAACCTGCTGAGCGCCGAAGAATGCGCGCACATTCGCCAGACCGTGCGGCCGTGGCTCGGGCATACCGGACGCAACTCGTTCGAGGGCCGGCGTACGCAGCGGATCTACAGCGTGCTGAGCAGGACACGGGCGTGCGATCGGCTTGTCGACCATCCCCGGGTGCTCGCCGCTCTCGACCGGTTGCTGATGCCCAACTATCTGCTTTCGGCGTTGCAGGCCATCAACATTCAGCCCGGCGAGGCCGCACAGCTGGCACACCATGACGACGGCTTTTACCCGATTCCACGCCCTCGCGCGCCGCTGGCGGCCGCCACGATCTGGGCGATCGACGACTTCACCGCCGACAACGGCGCCACGGTCCTGTACCCGGGGAGCCACCGGTGGGGCAAGCGCCGGCCGGACTCCGACGACGAGGCGTTGCCGGTGGTCATGCCCGCCGGCTCCTGCGTCTTCTTCGTCGGCACCCTCTGGCATGGCGGGGGTGCCAACAACACCGCCCACGAGCGGCTGGCCATCACCGCTCAATACTGTGAGCCGTGGCTGCGGCCGATGGAGGCCTATACGTTGTCGGTGTCGCGCGACATCGCGCGCACGGTCTCCGACGACATCCGCCGCATGCTCGGCTACAGCATCCACCCGCCGTTCGTCGGCAACGTCGATGGCTTGCATCCGTTGCGGCTGTTGGGATCTGGTCCCGACGCATAGATGCGGGGCGGCTTCACCGCCTCGGACGATCCGCCTCTGCAAGAATGGTCCGATATGTCGCGATCATTCGACGTCCTGACCGAGTCGCCCGCCAGCGTTGAGCAGATTCACGCCGCGTTCGGCCGAGAGGACTATTGGCTGGCCCGCATCGCGGCCGGCGCCGCCGACACCACCTTGGATTCACTGGTGGCCGACGCCGACGGCACGGTGACGGTGCGCACGACTCAACGCCTCGGTCGTCAGCTCCTGCCCGGGCTGGTCGCCAAATTCGTTACCGGCGAGGTGAAGATCGTGCAGACCGAGACGTGGCGTCCGGACAGCGATCGCCAGGTGCGTGGGCGGGTCACCGTGTCCGCTTCGGGCGGATTGGGATCAGGCCATGCGGATACGTGGCTGGCGCCGACGGATGACAGCGGTTCGCAACTGCGCGCCGCCCTTCAGGTGAACGTCAAAATCCCTTTGGTGGGCGGCAAACTCGAAAAGTCCATCGGGGCAGGTTTGGCGGAGGGAATCCCCGAGATGCTGCGCTTCACCACTACGTGGATCGCCGAAAACACATAAAACTGCGCTTCGCAGCATTTACGCTCCCTGTCCATGGACCCGAGAGTGTCGGCCGGCATCGGCCACGGCAAGGCCTTGTCTCCGTCGGCACTGATTGCCGCATCGCTGACCGGGCTGGTGTGGCTCGCGCCCACAGCCCACGCCGACCCCGATCCCATCTCCGTCGGCGCTTATCTGCACACACTGAACGTGTTGCATGTGCCGTACGACAATCCGGGCAGGATTGTCGACATCGGGAACAACGTCTGCCAGCAAGCGCGTGGCGGCACCGACTTCGACACCATCTACCCGACGGTGGCGAGCAACGGCTACACATCCGCGCAAGCGGGTCAGATCATGGGCGCTGCCGTCGGGACATTCTGTCCCGACATGGAGGCTGCTTTCGATCGCTGGACCAACAGCTAGGCGGGGCCTGCTGGTGTCATAACGGTTCGCCGATGTCAGGGAGTAGGGCGATGTCCTCTGGCTGGCCGTACCGGCGAAACAATGCCGCAGTTTCCCGAATATTTCTGATAGCCCAATCAGTATTGAACTGGCATAGCACCTGGTACTCGTATTTGAAGCGTTGTGCCCTGTCTCCGTCTCGTTTAGCCGCTTGGCTCGTAACCACGCCTTGCATGTACCAGTAGAGAAGGTCATCGAGGCTGCCCGCCCGGTCGAAGCCGAGTTTTCCGCGCTCGTAGAAGGTGTAGTGGTAGGAACCGTCCTCGGCAACGAAAATGTTCAAACCATCGGTCGTCCGGAAGCCAACCGGCATGGGACGCACGCCGAGCCTTTCCGACAAACGATCGATTTCACTTTGAAGCGCCGCAGATTTATCGTCCAAGGCGCGGTCCGTGATCATCATGGAAAGCAGTACCTAATAGCGCCCCGTTTACGCCATCTTCGCATGCGGTCGCTGCCCACTACTTTTGACTCCGGGTTCAAACTCAACGCATCTGAAAGGTGTAAAAGTTGCCGATAGCCGTGAGTGACTGTTTCGTGAGAGTCGGATGCCTTTCGTGCATCACAGCTTCGACATAGTCCCCAGCCTCATTGAGGCTCATGCGATTCCAGTCAGGTTCCACCCTCATCGCTTCGTTAAGAATCGCATGCACCCTCTCATTTGCAACCGTAGCCCTTGATCCGAAATGCTCCTCGAACTCAACTCCATTGCTACCGGGGTAACGGCGCAAATATAGAACAATCGCTTCATTGATGTCGATACCGTCATTCTCCAAGGTCCACCTCACCCATGCCTCTCAAAAATCGTTACTGCTTCCCCTGTGTCTGGATCGATCTGCACAATGCGGCTTATATTAAGGTTTTCCATCAGTCGAGGTATCTCAATATTTTGCCAGACGTTGCCTGGGCGCAAGTTGGAACCAATGATTGCGGTAACTTCTCCTTGCGCGTTTTCCGCGTATGCCGTCGAAGCATCGTCCCAGAACTGTACCGATACCGGATCATGGCGATTCCAGACTGGGAGCGGATCAATCCCGTTGTCCGCAAGCGTCATTTCTAACGTCCTGCCCCCAGTTCCATGAGCGATCAGTTCCGCTACCCCTGAGCCATCGGGACCAACTCCGATCCCGTCGGCAGTTCTGCCCGACCAGTAATATGCGGTATTTGGCTGTGTGGTCGTGATTTCTAGAAGCTGTTCGTACGACGGCAGACTTCCGGGCAGATAGTGACCCGCACTGTCCATTGGGTAAGGGCCATCACCATGGTTACCGTCCAGGATGGAATGGTCGGCCACAAAGGGATCGTGGTGCTCACCAATTGCGGCGGGAAGGTGATCGCCAGCACCTATCGGCGGATGGCTGCCGACGAAGTCGTGTGGGACAGTGGCGGCGGCGTCGAGGTCGGCCAATTCCCCCGCACGTACGACGGCCGCTCCTTCGCCACCGAAGAGCATCGTGGGCAGCGTGGTGGCGGCGTCGGAGGTCTTGCCGCCCAAATAGTAAGCGAGGCTTGGGGAGTCTATTGCGCTCTTGATTTCCGTGAGTCCAGTGCCCACGGGGTTCAGGGCCGTTTCGGCGGTGCCTTTGAGCATCTGCTCCCATGACTTGAGCACACTTGGAGCTCCGGGGCCTCCCTGCCCGAAAAGGTTTTTGATCCCCTGCTCGGTAGCGAACCAACGGTCACTAAATCCTTCGGAGAATCCCGGTGGCGGCGGGGCCTTCGGCTCGGGTGGAACGTAGTTGGGCATCCCGTTGTCGATCCACTGCTGTGTCTGGCTCACAACGTCATTCAGCCGCGCCTCGATCTGATTCGGCGGCACACCGTCGCGAGTCATGGTCTGGCGCGCCATCGACTTGAAGCTCTCGACATCTGCTGGGTTCAGCCGCGGCGGCGGGACACCGCCGCGCCCGGGTCCGGCAGGTCCAGCCGGCAACAGCATGTCTTGCAGCGACAGGGGCTTGCCAACGGCGCCGGCGGGAACAGGCGGGCCCTTCGGCGAGGCACCGTCCGGCCCAGCGTCTGCCGGGCCATCGGGCAACAACATGTCTTGCCACGTCCGTGGCTTGCGCCCTGCTGCCGGATTGGGCGGACCTTGCGGCGGTGCGCCACCACTTGGTGCATGACCGCCGGTATCCAGCGGGACTTCGCCCACGGCAAAGCGGACGGCGGTGGCAAGCTCGTGGTCGGCGCTGTGGGCATGCACGTTCAACGCAATGAGCTGATCCTGCAGCAGCTGCTGCTGGGCGGCAAATTCTATGGGATCGCGCCCAATCCACGTGTCGCCAACGTCAATTCGCCAGTCCGGCGTGATGGTCCAGCCATTGGCCTCAGCGGCCCGCTCGATGTCCTCGAGGTCGCGCTTGCATGCGCGCACATCGCCCTCGGCGCGTGCCACCGCCGCGGCTACCTGCCGGGACTCCTGACCGTCGGCCTCGATGTCACGTCGAGCCTTACCGAGGTCAGCGCGAAACGCCTCTCCGGCTTCTCCCTGCCAGCCGCTGAGAACGTTATGCACCTGCTGGAGGTTCTCCCCCAACTGCTGCAAGGTGTTGGCGCGTCCGTTCGCGGTCTCGAACACCTTCTGGATCGCGCCGAGATCCCAACGCTTGACGTCATTGGGGGTCAGCTGCCCCACCCGTGACCCCTACTCCCGCACCGACCGAAAAGCTCGCGCCGACTCGTCCTCGTTGGTGAGGTAGCCGAGCATCGCCTCGGCGACGTGCGACCCCAGGCCGTCCACCTGCAGCTGGTGGTGGTCGTGGCGGGCCTGCCAGCGCGCCGCGAGCTCACCCAGCGCCAGCTCCGAGGATCCGATCCAGCCGGGCGCGGCCGCCGCCAGGCCGTCCTCATGACTGAAGAAATCCAACGCGGCCTCGCCGATCGCGTTGAACATGTCGTTGCTGCCGACGTGCAGTGCGGCGGGATCGACCTTCAATCCATTTGCCACGAATGTCTCCTACGGCTCGCCGGGATTGCGCTCCGAATCTTAATTTGCTGCGTAGGACCGCGCACTTCACCTCTTGCGGGTCAAGGCGCTGACCAGCTGCTTTCTTCCAGCGTGAAGACCTGCACCGCTGCGGATTTGCCCTTGAGGGCATGGGGCCCCCGATCGACGAGGCCGACAGGTCGAGAAGCCAGCGCATCGACGCACGACTCGGTGAGCAGGATCGCGTCGCCCGTCGTCTTGGTTAGCTGCTCGACGCGCGCGGCTACGTTGACGGTGTCACCGATCAGCGTGAATTCGAGCTTGCCTCCCCCGCCGATGGTGCCGGCAATTACCACCCCGGTGTTGATCCCGATGCCGATCCGCAGTGCTCCGTCGAAGCGCTCCGAAACGAGCCGCTGGATCCCGACAGCGACATGCACCGCGGCATTGGCATGTGCCGCAAGGTCGTTCGGTGCGCCGAAGACGGCGAGGGCTCCGTCGCCAAGGAACTTGTTGACGTGCCCACCGGCCTGAACGACGGCGGGCACGACGATCGCGAACAGCGAGTTGAGCCGGGCGACGGTATCCTCGGCGGTATTGGCTTCGGCGAACGGGGTGAAATCGCGAATGTCGATGAACATCACGGTCACCTCGCGGCGCTCACCGGTAAACACGTCGTCACCCTGTTCGAGCAGCCGCGCCGCCAGCGCCGGGTCGACGTAGGTGCCGAAAGCGCCCTGAAGTCGTTGCCGCTCAGCCAAACCCGCCTGCATGCGGTTGAACGACGCGGCCGGGGCGCCGAGGTCGTCGTCCTGGACGACGGGTAGGCGCTGGCTATAGTCGCCTGCCGCAACGCGTTCGGCGCCCTCGGCGAGGTCGCGGATGGGTTGCAAAGACCTCGAGAATCCAAGGCCGACGGAGACCGGTATGGCGAATACAAGGGCTAACGCGCCGCCGATCACGAGGGAAACGATGGGAGCATCACTGATTCGATTCGACGCTGCGGCAAGCAACGCGCCGCCGACAGCATAGGCAAACGCGACAGCGACCATGGACACGTTCGATCGCGCGGCGAAAGTCGGGCGAGAGCGCGGCAGTGAGTCACCGACCCCAGTGTCATTGGCGAGGGCGACCCTGGCGGGCCGCCATGCCGCCTCGATGCTGTTGTGAAGCGCGACCAACTGGACCGCTAATGCAATGGTCGCAGCCACGCTCCCGTATTGGAGTAGCCGCAACCAACTCGCTCCGGCGATCACACCGACGACGACCGACAACGCGGCAGCCCAGACAGCGGCGGCCCACATCGTGCGGGAAGTCGCCCTGCGGGAAAAGATATAGGTGCCCTCCAGGGCGGCCGCTCGATCGACCTCGCGACGACCCGCTGCCCACTGCTCCGCGAGCCGTGCCCATCGGTGATCCGGTAGAACCATGATGCATGCGAGCAGAAGCGCGGCCACCACGGTGGCTGCCGTCGCTGCAACGTAGCGATCGGACCTTTCGAACACGACGATCGGATACGAGACAAGGGTGAGGTAGATCGGCACCGAGATGACGAATGCGATCACGCCGCCCGCCCAGGTGTACCTCGCCCCGTACCGATCCCACGCCCACTGCCAGATGCGGTCCATGCGAGGAGATTAGACTCCCGCGATCTGCGGTGCGGCCGTTCTGATGCTGCCCGGTCAGAACGTTTTGCCGTGCAACTCTGCCAGCGCGTGAATCTGTTCGAGGTAGTGCTCGAGCGAATGGTGGATGAACCTGGCCGACAACGTGGTGGTCCCGGCGGCGGCGATGGTGTGCAGCGCGTCTTCGGTTTTCGCCGGTTCACCCACCGGGTCCAGTGGCTGGTCGGCGGGCAAGACGACCTCGAAGCCGTCCGGCAGCTCTCGCGCCCGCAGCCACTCGGCGGCGGTGGCGATGGACACGTAGTACGGACACCAGCCGTCGGCGAGCGTGAGCGCACGGCGCAACGACCGCTTGGTGCGCCCGCCGACCCAGATCGGCATATGTGGCTGCAGCGCACAGGGATCGATGGTGAGCCCACCGAACGAGTAGTACTCGCCGTCATACACCGGCTCGTTGGTGGGCAAGGCCGCCCGCAGCGCCTTCAGGGCGTCGTCGGCACGAGCACCGCGGTCGTCGAACGGCGCGCCCAGCAGGTCGAATTCCTCCCTGAGGCTCCCGACGCCGACGCCCAGGATCACCCGGCCGCCGCTGACGTGATCCAATGTGCCATAACGCTTTACGATCGCGAGCGGGTGGTGATAGCCAAGCACCAGGGTCATCGTGACGAGCCGAATCCGGCTGGTGCGCGCCGACACGTAGCCGAGCGTGGCCAGCGGGTCCCAGTACCGGGAGCCGCGGCGGGCGGCCTCGGTCGACGGAATGCCGATGTGCTCGCTGCAGGTGAGGTGGTGATAGCCAAGACCGTCCGCCGTCTCGGCGACGCGACCGATGTCTCCGATGGTGGCCGTCTTCTCCCACGTCAACGCCGCGCCGGCGACGTTCGTGACGACGGGTGTCGCGATGCCGAGTTTCAATCCAGCGGCTCTTCACCGGCAAGGACCGTGCGGTGCATGAGCCGGCCGCTGTCAGCGGCATACGGCAGCGCCCGGTGCATGGTCCCGGTGTTGTCCCATATGAGCAGGTCGCCCAGCTGCCACTCGTGGCGGTAGACGTAGCGCGGTTGAGTCGCCCAGTCACGAAGGCGCGCAAGCAATGCGCGGCTTTCTTCCACCGGCAGGTCGACCACGTAATCCGCCGTCGCACCGAGCAACAACGACTTGCGCCCCGATCGGTGAGTCCACACCATGGGACACGATTTCGTAGGCGATTTCTGCCAGAACGCGATCTCCTCGTAGCTCATCTCGGGTCGCACGTAGTACTGCGAGCGCTCCGCGCTGTGCACCACCCGAAGGCCGGCGATCGCCGCCTTGTCGGCCTCCGGCAGCTCCTCGTAGGCCGCGTAGGTGTTGCAGAACTCGGTCTGACCGCCGGAGTCGGACAATTTCATGGCGCGCAACAGCGTGGCCAGATTCGGATAGGGCTGCAGCGAGCCGTCGAAATGCCAGAACAGCGAGCCTTTCAGGTACTCGGCGCGCTGATTGACGTTCGTGTCGAGCGAGATCTTGTAGATCCCGCCCTCACCCTCGTTCTGCACAATGCTGCCAAGGGTTTTCGCGATGGTGACCTGCTGTTCGTCGCTGATCTGCAGTCCGCGAAAGAAGACCACCCCGCGCTGCTCGAGGATCGCGCGGATCGCCTCGGCTTCGCGACCACTGAGCAGCGTGTCGAAATCGGTCTTGATCTCGCTGCCGATCAACGGCGTGCAGTCGATGACGTCGAGTCGTGTGGTGGACAGTCCCATGCGTCAGCTCAATCTCGTGAGAATGGTCTTCGCCGAATGCTTTACCCGCGGCTGTCTCCACAACTCCACCGCCAACGAGACCGTGATCAGCGAGTAGAGCAGATTGCGCAGGTTCGCGACGTCCTCGGGCAGCGGCTCGGAATAGTCGAACTTGTCGATGTAGGCGACCGCCTCCTCGGCGTGCGGAAAAACCTCGTCGTAGAACGCCTGGATCTCGGCCATGGAGCTGTTCACACGCTTCACGTAGCGCTCGTGCCCATCCTCGATGGCCCATTCGGGCACCAGGTGCTCAAGTTGCGAGAACTCGTGCGGCAAAAGGGCATTCATCGGCCGGCCTTCGCCTTCTCGCCGGCCGCCACATAATCGCCCACCACCTTGTGCAGGTGACGCAGCAGGATCTCCTCGTCATTCATCGTGAAATGCGTGAGCGCACCGCTGTTCAGCATCGCCTGCAACCCTTCCGACGGGCTCGCGTCTTCCAGGATGATGTCGTTGAGGAAGGTAACGGTGAGCTCTTGGCCCAGCCGTTCTTTGTGCGTCTTGGGCGGCTGGTAGAACATCTCGACTTCGAAGATGTGCGAGTGCGGGCCCGTCGGCCAGTGCGTGTGCGTACTGAAACCGGACGAACCGAAGATCAGCACGAAGTTGGGGAAGAACTGGAACGAATCGAAGCCGTACTTCTCAGAACGAGTCGGATTGAGCCCAGGCGGCATCGGGCCGCGATCGGTCCGCTTGTTCCACGGCCCGGCCGCGCTCGCCTCCATCACGCATTCAATGGGCTTGGAGTACGGCGTCTTCTGCGACGGCTCGCCGGCGAAGGAAAACATCCGGTGCGGACCCTTGAGCCGGTAGGCCAGCGCGTCGGTGAACGGGTTCGGCTGGTCGAAGGCGTCTCGCGCCTCCGCGGTGAGGGCGCCGAACGAGGACGCGTGCAGATACGGCCCGTGGTAACTTTCGGCGAATCCGTCGACGAAAATCTTCCAGTTGCACTGCAATTCGACTTTGAACCGATACACCTGGTGTGGCCCCGCAAACGGATACCCTTCGATGCCGTGGGCCAGCTCGCCGAGGTAGGACCGCAGCGGCTCGGTGTTGTGCGGGTCGAGGTTGACGAAGATGAACCCCTCCCACACCTCGCATTGGATCGCCGGCACCCGACAGCTCTCGGCGTCGAAGTCGAGCAGCAGATCCTTGCGGGTGGCCGCGTGCAGCGAACCGTCGAGCTTGTAGCGCCAGCCGTGGAATCGGCAGTACAGCACCGGGGCGCGACCTTGCACCTCTTCGAACGGGTCGTCTTCCCACAGCATCTTGTTGCCGCGGTGCGGACAGATGTTGTGGAAGGCGCGGATCACGTCGTCCTTGCCGCGAACGATGATGATCGACGTGTCGAGGAATCTCAGCTCGCGGGTGAAGTAGCTTCCCGACTTCGGCACCCGCTCAACCCGTCCGACGTAGAGCCAGGTTTTTTTGAAGACGTGCTCGCGTTCCTTCTCGTAGAACTCTTCTGAGACACAGTCCTCGAGTGACACTGGGCCACGGCCCAATTCGGGATAGGCATCCGTCCAGTGCCCGCTCGACGGCTTCGTCACCAAGACGTCCTGACTCATCGGGCCCTCCTCCGCCTCTCGGCCGAAGGTAGCACTTGACCAAATGCGCAAATAGGCCTTCAATTGCAACACCCTGTTGCAATTTTGGAACACCACGTGGAGCAGAACCTGCCGTTCGACCTCGATGCCTTGCTCGTATTTGGCAAGGTGGTCGAGTGCCGCAGCCTGTCGAAGGCGGCCGCGCTGCTGGGCATGCCCAAGTCCACCGTCAGCCGCAAGCTCAGCAAGCTCGAGGCGGACCTCGGGATCAAGCTGCTGCGCAAGAACACGCACCAGCTCACCGTCACCGACCTTGGCGAGAAGATCTACAGCCACGGCGTGAACATCTTGGCCGAGGCCAACGGGGTGCGGGCGCTGGTGGAAGGCAGCAAGCTCGAGCCGCAGGGTGAGTTGCGCGTTGCCATCCCGGTCTTTGTCGGCATCGACTACGCATCGCGAGTCGGCGCCAAATTCCTGAAGCAATATCCCCAGTCGCGGCTGGATATCCGCTTGGTGGACAACGTCGTTCATCCCGTCCACGACGGGTTCGACGTGGTTTTCGGGACGGGGCCGCTGCAGGACTCGACGCTGATCGCGCGCAAGGTCTTCAGCCTCGAACTGTTCCTTTGTGCATCACCGGAGTTCATACGGGAACTACCCGAACCCATCACCGCTCCCACCCAATTGGATACCGTGCCGTTCATCGACTGCGGAGTCAGCGAGGGACCGCGCAGGCTCACCGTCGCCAAGAACAAGCGGCGCCATGAGCTCTCGCCGATGGTTCGGGCGCGAGCCAACAATTTTCAGGTGTGCAAGCAGTACATCCTCAACGGGCTCGGTGTCGGTGCGATGCCGAGCCAGATCATCGTCACCTCCGAGTTGCGGGACGGCAGCATCGTGCCGGTGCTGCCCGAATGGCGCCTCGAGCAGCTTGACGTCTACATGATCCATCCCTTCCAGCTCTCGTTCTCCACGTTGATCAGCGCGTTCTACGAGACGGCGTGCGACATCATCACCGAGAACACCGCGCGAAGCGCAGGCGGCAAAACCGGCCGTCTGCACCTATAAAGCGAAAAAGTGAGCGTTTGCTGGCGGCGAGTCCAATACTTAGGTGATGAGTAGGCCTGCACCGCCCGTGCTGACGGTTCAATCGGAGTGGTCACAGCGCAGTTTCGCGCCGGGCCACGACATCGTGGTCGGGAGTGACCTCCGCGCCGACATGCGCGTCGCCCATCCGCTGATCGCCCGCGCCCACCTCCTGCTGCGCTTCGACGGGGCCAAATGGATCGCGATCGACAACGGTTCGCCCTCCGGCGTTTTCGTCAATGGTCACCGGGTACGGGCCGTCGACATCCACGATCGCCAGAGCCTCAACCTCGCCCGGCCCGACGGGCCGCGTCTGAGCTTTGGGATCGGCCGGCACGACGGGGCGGTGGGCCAACTACCGCCCACCCTGGAGGCGGTGCCGGTGATCGCGCCGCCGGGCGCCCCGAAGACCGCCCGTCCGGAACCGCCACGGCGGCCCGGCGTCCCGCCGCCCCGCATCGCGCGACCGCAACCCGCCCCGCCGCGCTACCCGCCCGCCGGCCAGCCCCCGCGCGCTCCCCACCCGGCGCCGCAGCCGGCGGGGCTCCAGCCGCTCACCGAGATCGGGGCACAGACCCTTGAAGCCTCGGGCTTCGACAGCGCCAACCTGCGGCGCGCCGTGCAGCGGTCACGTTCGAGGCTCGGCGCGCCCCCCGCGGGGGCGGCGGTCATCGGCCGCGCGGAAGACAGCGACATCGTCATCTCGGACGTCTTGGCGTCGCGCCATCATGCCTACTTGGTGCCGGGCCCCACCGGCATGGAGATCCACGACGCGCAAAGCATCAACGGGACTTTCGTCAACGGCACCCGCATCTTGTCGGCACCGCTCACCGACGGTGACGTGGTCACGATCGGCAACGTCGACCTGGTTTTCAACGGTGAAATCCTGCTGCGCCGCGCCGAAGCCGCCACCCGCACCGGCGGGCTGGAAGTGCGGGAGGTCGACTTTCACGTCGACAACAAGCGCCTGATCCAAAAGGTGTCCCTGACGGCGCGGCCCGGGACGCTGACCGCGCTCATCGGTGGGTCGGGAGCGGGCAAGAGCACGTTGTCCCGGCTGATCGCCGGCGCCACCTGTCCGACCTCGGGCTCGATCACCTTCGAGGGCCACGACATCCACGCCCAGTTCGCGTCGTTGCGCAGCCGGATCGGGATGGTGCCCCAGGACGACGTCGTGCACCGCCAGCTCACGGTGACCCAGGCGCTGAACTACGCGGCCGAGTTGCGGCTGCCGACCGACACCAGCAAGTCCGACCGCGCGCAGGTCGTCGCGCAGGTCATCGAGGAACTCGGCTTGACCAAGCACGCCGACACGCGAGTCGACAAGCTGTCCGGCGGGCAGCGCAAGCGCGCCTCGGTGGCCCTGGAACTGCTCACCGGGCCGTCGCTGCTGATCCTCGACGAGCCCACGTCGGGCCTGGACCCCGCATTGGACCTGCAGGTCATGACGATGCTTCGGCAGCTGGCCGACGCCGGCCGCGTCGTGCTGGTGGTGACGCACTCGCTGAGCTACCTCGATCTGTGCGACCAGGTGTTGCTGATGGCGCCGGGCGGCAAGACCGCCTACTGCGGCCCACCCGGCGACATCGAAGCGACCATGGGAACCACCAACTGGGCCAAGATCTTTGGAATGGTGGGCGCGGACCCCGACGAAGCCAACCGTCGATTCCTGGCCCAAGCCAAACCGCCGCCTCCTGTATCCGACGCGGACAAGCCGGCCGATCTCGGCGCTCCGGCGCGCTCCAGCACCTGGCGTCAATTCTCGACGATCGCCCGCCGCCAGGTCCGGCTGATCGTCGCCGATCGCGCCTACTTCATCTTCCTGGCGCTGTTGCCGTTCGTGATGGGCGCGCTGGCGCTGACCGTTCCCGGCTCGACGGGATTCCGCGTGGCCGATCCGAACGGCGACGGGTCCGACGAGCCCGGATCGGTGTTGATGTTGCTGACTATGGCCGCCGTCTTCATGGGCACCGCGCTGACGATCCGCGATCTCATCGGCGAGCGCCCGATCTTTCGCCGCGAACAGGCGGTCGGCCTGTCGACCAAGGCCTATCTGCTCGCGAAGATGGCGGTCTTCTTCGTGTTCGCCATCGTCCAGTCGACGATCGCGACCACCATCACCATTCTGGGGAAAGGCGCGCCGACCCGGCCGGCCCTGCTCCTTGGCAGCGCCACACTCGAGCTGTACGTCGCCACCGCCGCCATGTGCGTGGCCGCGGCGATGATCGGCCTGGTCCTGTCCTCGCTGGCGCGCTCGAACGAGCAGATCATGCCGCTCCTGGTGGTGTCGCTCATGTTGCAGCTGGTGCTCTGCGGTGGGATGGTCCCGGTCACCGACCGGATCGGGCTGGATCAGATGTCCTGGGCGGTCCCCTCCCGTTGGGGGTATGCGGCGCAGGCTTCGACGGTCGACTTGTGGACGATCGAGCCCGGGCCGCTCGCCCCGAAAGACCGCCACTTCAAACACACGGCGGGGACATGGCTGTTCGACGTCGGCATGCTGGTGTTGCTGACGGTCGTGTACGCGGGAATCGTGGGGTGGCGCAGCCGGCTCAAGCGCCATTGATCCGTCGCTAGACGAAGTCCAAAGCCTCGACCGTCGCGACGGGGCCCTCATGGGTGGGCCGGTTTGCACCGCCAATGCAGTACACGGTGTTGCCCAGCGCCGCGACCGCCTCAGCGTGACGCGGCGTCGGCAGCGGGGGCAGCGTGGACCACTTCGCATTGGCGATGTCGTACATTTCCGCCACTCCCAACACCTGGGTTGGTTCCTCACCACCGACCGCCACGATTCGGCCATCGATGAACGCGGCGCCGTAACTTCCACGCGGAGTTGGCATGTCGACCAACTTGGTCCAGGTCCCTGCTTGGGGATCGAACCGTTCGAACGCCGCGGAGTTCTTGTCGGCGGACAAGAACCTCCCGCCGACCGCGTACATGTAGGTGCCGTCGGACGCCGCGGCCAAGTGCTCGCGCGGGGTGGGCATGTTGGCCGCGTCGCGCCACGAGCTGCCGTCGAAGACCTCGGTCTGGCCGACGAGCTGCTTGGCGTTCTGTCCGCCGGCGACGACGAGCTTGTCACCGACCACCGCGGCCGCCGGTGCCGCCCGCGCGTGGCTGAGGCCGGCCAGCTCCACCCAATTGCCGCCGCGCAACGCGAACACCTTGGTGGACGCCTGCGTGAGGTCGCCGCTGGCGCCGCCGAGGACCACCACCTCGTTGCGATACGTGGCCGCGGCGGCGTGGTGGAGCGGGACGGGCAGCGGGGGTTGGGCTTGCCAGGCGCCGGTGCGCGGGTCGTAACTCTCGACCGTCTGGAGTGCGACTCCGTCGCGCAGTCCGCCCATGATCCAGATCTTGTCGCCCAGCACGGTCCACGCCGTCATCAGCCGGGGTGTCGGCGCGTCCGGTAGCGAACGCCACTGCGCTTCCGGCTGGGCCAGGCGTGGCGGCAGTTGCAACGCCTCGGCCGTCGCGGTCACCTGGTCGTCACCGACGGCCGTCGACCCCCCGACGGCGTAGATGGACTTCCCCACCGCATCGACCGCCATGCCGTGGCGCGCAGTCCCCATGTCCGGCAAGCCATCCCACGTCTTCGTCGACAGATCGAACACCGCCACGCTCTTGAGGACTTGCCCCGCCGACTGACCCCCGGCGGCGACCAGGCGCCGGTCCGCGATCGCCACGCCAAGGTCACTGCGAGGGTGGGGAAGGTCGGGCAATTTCATCCAGGTTTTCGCGGCCGGGTCGTACGCCTCGACCGCTACCAGGTCGGCGTTCCCGTTGGTCCCGCCGACCGTGTACACCAGTTTCCCGTCCGAGGCCGCAGCCAGCATCTGTCGCGGGGTCGGGATGGGGGTGCCGAGGGTCCAGGCGTTGCCGTCGAAGATCTCGGTGGAGTTCAGCAGCGCTCCGTTGGCGTCGACGCCGCCGGTGACGATGATGCGGTCGCCCACCACGGCCGCCGCCGCTGCCGCGCGGGGCTGCAACAGGTGGGGCAGCTCCACCCAGTGGCTGTTGACCACGCGCCAAACCTGGTCGCTGGCAACCTTTTGCGCGCCCGCGGCGCGCCAGCCGCCGAGCACGATCGGGTTTCCCTGCCACGTCACGGCCATGGCCTGTTGAACCGGGACCGGGAGATCGTCGCCGCTCTTCCAGCTGTCGATGACGGGGTCATACCCCTCGTGGTTTGCGACGACGGCGTGGTTGCTGCCGATTCCGCCGAATATCCAGATCGTGCCATCGGCCTGGGTGGTTGCCGCCGCGTCGCGTGCGATGCGCGCGTTCGTGATCGGCTGCCACTTCACCGACGCCTGGCTCGGCTGGCTCGCGGCGGCCTGGGGGTGCCGCTTGCCGTGCGTCAGCAGCACGTAGACGCCGCTGCCCAGCACCAACACGGCCACCACGATCGCGACGGCGATCAGCGCCGCGGTGGCGCGGCTTCGCTTCGCTTTCGACGGTTTCGGCCACGCCACCGCGCCGGTCGCCAATCCGCGCGGCGTATCCGGAACACGGTCGGCAGAACTCGTCGGCGCGATCGCGTCGGTGACACTTGTCTGTTCGGGGATCACCTGGGTGGGCTCGGACGTGTTTGAGCCGCGCGAGATGGCGGCTGCGCGGCCCGGCTGTTGGCGACCGGGCGGCCGTGACGGCGGATGCGGTGGCGTCGAGGCGGGGCGATCTCCCAGCGCATTCATCAGCGAGGTGGCGCTTTCCGGGCCGGCGATCCGTGGGCCCGGTTTGGCGATCCTCGGCGGTCTCGGCACCGGCCGCGCGATGCGCCCCGAACCCGCACCCGCGGCGGTAATCGCCATGGAATCGGGCTTTAATCCGTTGCGGCGCAGGCTCTCCTGCAATTCGCGGCCGAACTCCGCCGCTGACGCCGGCCGTTCGGCGGGATCGAACCGCATCGCTTTTTCGATCGCCGAACAGACCGCGTCGGGGATCCCATTGGGGCGCAGGTCCGGGACCCGCGTGCTTTTGATCCGGGTGTACTGCGCGAGGAGGTCTTCGCCGCTGCGGCGCTCGTATGCGGCGTTGCCGGCGATGAGCGCATAGAGTGTGGCACCGAGCGAATAAACATCCGTCTCGACCGTCGCCGGATCGCCGGTCATGACCTCGGGCGCGAGGAAATCGACTGTGCCGGAAAACAACCCGGACGCCGTTTCATAGCCTCCAGCGACGTGCGCCGTCCCGAAATCGGTGAGCTGCGGTTCGCCGTAATCGTTGACGAGAACGTTCGCGGGCTTGATATCGCGGTGCAAAGTTCCTGTCAGGTGAGCGGTTTCGAGCGCCCCGCACAATTTCACACCGATCCGCATCGCTTCGGGCCAGGCGATCGGCCCCTCTCGCTGCACCCGCAGGCCCAGGGAACCGGCGGCGCAGTACGACATCACGATGTAAGGCCGGCCGCCCGCGGTGACGCCGACGCGCAGAATGTTGACGATGTTCGGATGGCCCGACAGGCCGCCCATGGCGTAGCCCTCGCGGAGAAATCGTTCGCGACTCTCGTCGTCGCCGAAGGTCGGCAACACCTTGATGGCGACGTTGCGACCCAGCGCAGTCTCGCGACAGCGATACACCACTCCGGCGGCGCCTCGAGCGATCTGGCGCGCGTTGTCGAATCCGGCGGCAGCCAACTCCGCGACGATGTCGCTCGGTCCCGGCGCCCGGGGGCGAGCCTTGGGTCTTTCAGCCATTTCGTGGCCTCAACTTCCCAGGCAACTGATGATCGAGTTAAGGGTAGCGAACATGAGCGCACCGGCTGAACGGTTCCGGTGAGGATCGTCGCAAAGCTCAGCCGGGGAGCAGCGCGCGATCGGCCAGCGCGCCCATCACCGGCGCCAGTTCCCGGGCGTATTCGAACGTCAGATGATTGGCGTCGTGGAACACCACGGTGTTGCCGACGATGACCGGGCATCGGTCCAAGGTGCAGAACAGCTCGGTGAGGTCGGCGTACTGTCCGCCGCCCGCTTTGGTGGCCGCCGCCTCGGCGGCGATGCCCGGATCGTTCACCGCCGTCGATCTCGGCGGCGCGCAGGCCGTCGCGTCATCGAGGTGACCGGACAGGCAGGTCGGCACCAATGCGTGCGGATCCGGGGCCGGCCCGAGCACCAGCACCTTGGCACCGGTACCGCGCAGCTGCTGGACGAGTCGGGTCAGGCTGCCGAGCCAGGCCGAGTCGTATGACGTGACACCGGCCGGAAAGTCGTAACGGTCACCGTATTTGCGCCACAGGCTCAACACGACCAACTGTGGATGCTGGTTGCGCAGGCGGGCGACGACCAGATCGCGCCACTTGTCGCACTCGGTGAATTCCCGGCGCAGGAACGGGTTGATGATGGGCAGGTCCAGCATCGGGCAGCCGCCCTTGGTCAGGGCTTCCAGCCGCCAGTGCCGCCGCCCGGTGACCTGCTGGAATGCAGGGATCCACATCGCTGCGGTCGAGTCACCGACCAGGGCGACGCCGGTCTTCGACGCCCTGTCGCCGCTGATGCACTCGGGCTGATCGGCCTCCAAAAAATTGCGCAAGCAACCCTTGAAGTAGGCGATCGGGTTTTCGGCTGAAGCAGCGCCGATCGATGGGTCGAGATTCGACGGAACCGCCTTGAGGTCGGCGGACACCGCGACCATCGTCTGCACTTGCGCAAACGCGTACTGCACCGCCGCGTCGTACGCGTCGAGGCTGTCACCCGCCGGTGGTATCGGCCCGGTGACTTTCAGCGCCGCCGCCGGGGCACCGTGACCGACGGGGGCGGGGATCGCCACCAGCAACGCCGCGCCCACGCATACCGCCACCGCGGTCGCACCACCACCGAGCAACAGGCTGCGGAACGCGGACCGGCGCACGAAAGGGGCGAAGCGGAGCGGGTTTTCGATGAAGCGCAGGGTGAGCACGGCCAGGCCGCCGGATATCGCGACCGTCGCCAGCCTGCCCACCAGTCCCAGCGGATGGCCCAGCAACGGCGGCGCGAGCAACAACACGGGCCAGTGCCAGAGATACCACGAATACGAAATTCGGCCGATGGCTCCGATCGGCGACCACGCCAAAAGGTGCCCACACCCTCGAGTGGGGTGGAGGCAGCCAGCGCCGATCACGAGTGCGGTGCCGAGCACGGGCAGCAGGGCGGCCGTGCCCGGGTAGGGCGTGGTCACGCTCAAGACCGTGCAACCCAGCAGGATCAGTGCCAGGCCTGCCCATCCGGCGATCGCCGCAGGCAGCGCCGCGAGCCGGCGCCACTGGGTGGTCGTCAGGGCCACCAGGCCGCCCACGGCCAACTCCCACGCCCGGGTGGGCAGTGAAAAGAACGCGACGGAAGGCACGATCGGAGTGGCCAGCAGCGACGCGGCAAACGACAGGACCGCGACCAGCGCAAGGGCCAGGACATAAGGACGCTCGGACGACACGCCCGTGGCGCGCCGACGCCGCCGCCGGATGGCCCAGGCCGTACCGATGATGACGGCCGGCCACACCAGGTAGAACTGCTCCTCTACGCCCAGTGACCAGTAGTGCTGGAACGGCGACGGCGGCGTGTAGGCAAGTTGGTAGTCGATCCCGTGGAAGACGAACCAGTAGTTGCCGATGTACAGCGCGCTGGCGATGCCGTCACCGATGACGCCCTCGGCTTGCAACGGGGGTAACAGGATCGCCGAGGCGATCGCGGTGACAACGCCCACCGCAGCCGATGCCGGCAGCAGCCGGCGGGCTCGCGCCCCGTAGAAGCGGCCCAGCCGGACGGTGCCCGCAGTGCTTACCTCGCGGTAAAGCATTCCGGTGATGAGGAATCCCGAGATGACGAAGAACACGTCCACGCCGGTGAACCCACCGCCCACACCGGGCACGCCGGCATGAAAGAGCACGACGGCCAACACCGCGACGGCACGCAGGCCTTCGAGGTCTTGGCGAAATGCCGGCTTCGGCGGACGTAGGCCCCGCGCTTGCGTGACGGGGCTGACGCTCTCAACGTCTGCCATCGTCACCAACTGGGTGAAGGGCAACTCTCGAGAATGGTAGATACATGCGAAATCGCGACGGGGGCAGCTATGTCAATATTTGCGCCAATTACCGTCTGACCCCCCTTGACCCCAACCGCCCCTTCAGTCCGAGGTGACTATAGCTATCTCCGAGGCCATGTGCGGATATACGTCCGAATTGCCTCCCGCTTCGAGGAACCCCCTGGTAAATACCGGCGCCGCCGAGCGAGACTGACAGCTATGAGTTTCGTGGAGGAAAAGGTGCTTCCGCAGCTGCTGCGAGTGCACGACGCGGTGTATCAAAAGACGAACGGCTGGATCGGTCACCGCGCGCTGTGGATACCGAGCCTGCTACTGCATACCGTCGGCGCGAAGACCGGTAAACGACGCACGACGTCGCTGACCTATGCCCGCGACGGTGACAAATATCTGGTCGTCGCCTCCAAGGGCGGCGCGCCCGAAGCCCCCGGCTGGTACCACAACCTGAAAGCCAACCCCGACGTCGAGATCAACGTCGGCCCAAGGCGTTTCGCTGTCACCGCGCGACCGGTGCTGCCCGAGGACCCCGACTACCCGCGGCTATGGCAGATCGTCAACAAGAACAACCAAAACCGCTACGTGGAGTATCAGAAGCGAACGTCACGACCCATCCCGGTGGTCGTCCTGAGTCCGAAAGGCTAGAACGATTCACCCTCTGACCTCGCCCGAGCAGGTTTGAAACCGGCGAGTCTGGATACCTCCCGGGATGTCGAGCAAGCGGCTAGCGCTTCTTGACCGCAGGGACCTAGGGAAGGGGTTTTGCCATGATGCTCTCCAAGGTTGCCATGAAGACGACGGCGGCCGCCGCCGGCATCGCGACGGCGGGGATTCTGATGGCGTCGCCGGCGCTGGCGGATCCGCAAGTCGTAGCGTTTGGCCAATCCGCAGAGATTCCGAGTGCAAACGGCGCAGAAGCCATCAATTACACCGTGAACAACTTGCAGCCCAGCGGCCACAACGACGGCATCTGGTACTCCGACGTCACGGCCACAGGTGTGCGCGGTAACGCGACTCCGGTCATTGCCGACTTCAACGCACGTGCCGTCAACAGCTCGACCTACGCGGTCATGAAAGGGCATGAAGTAGACGGCCTCCCGAACCAGCCGATCGCGCCGGGCGCCCAGGCGACCGGGCGTCTCTACTTCGACGTTCGAGGCGGCACGGCGCCGGACAGCGTCGTCTACCGGGACGCCGCCGGCGTCGACAAGGTCGTCTGGAAGAGCTAACGGCGCAGACGGGCTGTTGACCGCTCGTCAGCCATTCGGCTGCGGCGCCGAGGCACGGTGTCCCTGATGGTCGCCGTCTACCGCGCGCCGATGCGATCCCGCAACGATGCCGTCGAGCACCAGGCCACGATCGATCGGGCTCGACGGCTCGCGCTGTGCGGCTTCGGGCAATACGTGGATCGCTCGGGCGAACAGGAGCGGCTTGTCCGTCGGGTCGGCCGATTCGCCGAGGTTGACGAGGGCTCGTTTGTGTGGACCCGCGACACCGACGGGTGGTTCTGGTTGGGCCGTATCTCGGGTTCTTACTTCTACGACGCCGACGAAACCGCTGCAGCGGTCGACCTAGTGCACACAAGACCCTGCGAGTGGGCGCCCATGCCAGTGCTGGAGCAGGATGTCCCGACCGCGGTCGTCGCCACATTCCGTCGGGGTGGACGGAACTTCCAGGAAATCCACCATCGGTCGATAAGTGAAGAGACACAGAGGATTTGGGATGCGCGGACAACTCAGCCCGATGACCGTGATCGAAAAAGAACTGGACAGACATTGTGAGCTCTGGCCAGTTCGCTTTCAGTGGAGCTGCCGGGAATCGAACCCGGGTCCTACGGCATTCCCTCAAGACTTCTCCGTGCGCAGTTCGCTATGCCTCTACTCGGATCTCCCGGTCACGCGAACAAGCCGAGATGACGATCCCAGTCGCTGTTGGTGTCCCGATAAGTCCCGCGACCGGACTCATCGGTGGATCCCTCTAGCTGACGCCAGGCTCCGGGTCGAGGGCGTTCCCGGTCTGACGGACTAGCTGTCGCTTAGGCAGCGAGAGCGTAGTCGCGCTGATGTGAATCGGCGCTTATCTGTTTGCAACGACGCTTACGGTGGTCGGTTGCCTGCACCGGCACGCTTCCCTTGATTCGATGCGCGAAGTCGAAACCTTTCAGCCCCTCGCACCCCACCGACTTTCGGCAGGAATATCAATGGTACCTGGCTATCAACCAGCAGCAACGAGATTATCTTCCCCGGCCGGGCTGCGAGCGTCGACTCGTTGCGCGAAAAACCCCCAGATCAACGCATCAACCCGACGTTCGTCGCGAAAGGCGACGAAAAGCGATCAGATCACAAAGTTGAGGTGCTCGACGATCTGGCCGGCCACGTCTTTGTCGCCACCGAGTTCGACGTCCTGGGCGCGCGCGGGGCACATCGGCCGGCCGCCGGCGAGCCTGGTGAACTGCAGCCCGTCCAGCCGGATCGTCGCCGTCGGCTCTTGTCCCGCGAAGCTGTCGACGACGGCGGCCCGACCGTCGACCCTGACCCGGATGGTGCGGGCCAGCGGGCCGGTGAGCTCGAATTGGACGCGCGAACCCTCGGGGGCCTTGGCCAGCCTGCCCACGACGTAGCCCATCGTGGCGGCGATCTCGTCGACGGCAAGCGAGGCCGCCGGGCCGGCGAGCTCGTCGTCGGAGGGCGGCCGCTCCAATGCGACGCGGATGTCTTGCTCGTGCATCCAGCAATCGAACACCCGGATCCGCATGAACCGGCCGTAGGTGTCCGGGCCCGTGGGAGTGGCCGTCACCGCGTTCCACTCCTCGTCGGACAGGGCCGTCAGGGCCGCGCGCCGGTCGTCGGTGATCGCCCGGAAGCTTTCCAGCACATCGGCATCCGCGTGGGCGCCCAGATGGCGAACCCAACACTCGTTCATCGCTCCGATGTCGTTTCGCACGTGCTCCAGCGCGGAGACGTCGATGTCGGGCTGGGGCGCGGCGATGCCGGCGAGGAAGGACTCGGTGCCGATCATGTGCGACACCAAGGCCTTGACGTCCCAGCCCGGCAGCGGACTCGCGGCCCGCCATTGCGCCTCGGACAGGCCCGCCAACAGCGCGTCGAGGTCGTCCCAAACGGCGAACAGACCGGTGAGGACGGTGGACTTGTCGAGTTTGGTGACGGGGCGATCGGCCATGGTCAGGATCGTAGGCCGGTCAGGCTGACGCGATCATCGCCACGGACCCCATGGCGAGCACCATGCCGATCCCCTGCCAGCGGGTCACCCGCTCCCGCAGCACGACCATCGCCAGAACGACCGTCGCCGCCGGATACAGCGAGATCAGGATGCTGGCCAGCGACAGCAGCCAGGTGTGCAGAGCCGCCAGCATGGTGATGTTGGCGAAGATGTCCAGGACGGCAACGGCGACCGCCAACCGCAACGGCTTGCCGCGCGGCATCTTCAGGTTCTGGCTGGTTGCGGCCATCGCGAAGATCACCAGGCTGGCCGCCACCCGGGCGAAGACCAGCGGCCAGAGCTTGCAGACGTGGGGCGCCTGGTGCAGAAACACCAGGTTCAGTCCCATCGCCGAGCCCGCAACGACCGTGAGCCAGGCCACTTTTGGGGTGAACCGATACGGGGTCCCCTCGACGGGGGCCTCGCGGCTGACCAGCATCACCGCCCCCAGGGCCAGCACGACACCCACCAGGGCCGCCTGCCCCGGCCGCTCCCCCAGAGCCATACCCACCGCGACGGGTACCGCGGCGTTCAGCACGGCCGCCAGCGGTGAGACGACGGAGATCGGTCCCGAACCCAGCGCCGCGAAGAACGCCCACATGCCGAAGGCCATGCCGATTCCGTAGAGGGTCCCCCACAGAACGGCCCCGACATGAATAGGGCCACCGACGAAGATGGCCATCACACCGAGGAGAACTGTCTCGATCGGATAGGCGACCAGCATGACGCGCAGCGCGGCCACCCGCCGAGCTGCGACACCGCCCACAAAATCGCTGACACCGTACGTAACGGCTGACAGCTGGGCGTACGCGGCCCCGATCAGGTCATGCCCTTTGCTCGGCGCCCCAGTTCACGGACCACTTCGCGCTGTGCGTCGCGCTGGGCCATGTCCTGGCGTTTGTCGTAAGCCCTTTTGCCGCGCGCAAGAGCCAGTTCGACCTTGACCTTGCCCTCGGAGAAATACAGAGACAGCGGCATCAAGGCGAGGTTACCATCTCGAATCTTGCCGACCAGCCTGTCGATTTGTTGCCGATGTAACAACAACTTTCGGTTGCGCCGGGGGTCATGATTGGTCCAGCTACCGTGCTGGTACTCCGCAATGTACAAGTTGCGCAACCACACTTCGCCGTCGTCGATCGTTGCGAAGGCGTCAGCTAACGAAGCTTGGCCTTCGCGCAGGCTTTTGACCTCGGTGCCTTGCAGCGCGACCCCGGCCTCGAACGATTCGATGATCGAATAGTTATGCCGCGCTTTGCGATTGGTGGCCACAACTTGTTTGCTGCCACCTTTGCCGCCCGCCGCCTTGGCCCGGCCGGATCCCTTGGCCACAGCTACCGCCGGATATAGAGGCGCAAGGTCGCGTACGCCGTCAGGGCCGCCATCGACACGCCGAGCAGAAACAGCCACGGCGAGATATAGAGGATGTCGGCGTAGTCGACCTTGGCGATCAGGTGAGCTTGGTAGAACTGGCTCAGCGCATTGTCCAGGAACAAGGCCCGCACCAACATCAGGCCGATGACCGCGATCGCGACACCGATGGACGCGGCCAGCATCGCCTCCACCAGGAAGGGCAGCTGGGTGTACCACCGGCTGGCGCCCACCAGCCGCATGATCCCGATCTCCGTGCGTCGCGTGTAGGCCGCGACCTGCACCATGTTGGCAATCAACAGGATCGCCCCGACCGCCTGCACCAGCGCGACGGCGAACGCGGCATCCCGCAACCCGTCCAGCACCGCGAACAGCCGGTCGATCAGGTCCTTCTCGTTGAGGATGCTGCGCACCCCCGGCTGCCCCTGCATTGCTGCGTCGAATTCCGCGTGCTGTTCGGGATTGTTGAGTTTGACGATGAACGACGCGGGGAACGAGTCCTTGCCCGCGACGTCCTTGAACTCCGGGAACTTCTTGATGGCGTCGTTGTAGGCGTCCTGCCGGTTGACGAACCGCACCGACTTGACGTCCTGTCGCGCATCGACCTTCTCGCGCAGCGCCTTACACGGAGCTGAGGCGCACGTCGCGTCGTTGGCGGAGATGTCGTCGGTGAGGAAGACCTGCGTCTCGACGCGGTCGAGATAGATCTCCCGGGAGTTGTCGGCCAGCCGTACCACCAGCAGGCCGCCGCCGAACAGCCCGATCGAGATGGCGGTCGTCAGGATCATCGCGGCCGTCATCGTGACGTTGCGGCGAAGGCCGGTCAGGACCTCGTTGAGCAGGAAGCCGAAGCGCACTTAGCGGTCCATCCCGTAGATGCCACGCTGCTCGTCGCGCACCAGCCTGCCCAACGACAGCTCGACGACGCGCTGGCGCATCGAGTCGACGATGTGATGGTCGTGCGTCGCCATCAACACCGTCGTCCCGGTGCGGTTGATCCGCTCCAACAAATCCATGATGTCCTTACTGGTATCTGGGTCGAGGTTGCCCGTCGGCTCGTCCGCCAGCAGCACCAGCGGCCGGTTGACGTAGGCCCGCGCGATCGCCACGCGTTGCTGCTCGCCGCCGGACAGCTCGTGGGGCAGCCGGTTTGCCTTCCCCGACAGGCCGACGGTTTCCAGCACGTCGGGCACCACGCGGTTGATCGCGTCGCTGCGTTTGCCGATCACTTCCAGCGCGAAGGCGACGTTCTCGTACACGGTCTTCTGCTGCAGCAGGCGAAAGTCCTGAAAGACCGTTCCGATCACCTGGCGCAGCTTCGGTACGTGACGACCGCGCAGCTTGTTGACGTGGAACTTCGACACCCGGATGTCGCCGGAGGTCGGGTTCTCCTCGCCGAGCAGCAGCCGCATGAACGTCGACTTGCCCGACCCCGACGGGCCGATCAGGAAGACGAATTCACCCTTGTCGATCTTGACGTTGACGTCCTCCAATGCGGGACGGGCCGCGCTTTTGTACTTCTTGCTGACGTGGTCCAGGGTGATCATCACGGCACGCCAGTGTAGCGGTGATTTTCGCTGGCAGGCGAAGTCAACGGGCCGGGGGCGACGTCGTGGGGGTCGGACCGGGGCCCGGCTGCGGTTGCTCGGGCGTCGGCGTGGGCGGGCTCGTGCTCGGCGGGCAGAACGGCGCCGGGAGTATGCACGGCAGCTGCGGCATCTGGAACGGCGGCGTGGTGGTGGTGGTGGTCGTGGTCACCGGGGATGGCGGCGGTGGAGGCGGCGTGGTCGTCGGGGTCGGCGTATAGGTGACGGTGGCCGGCGGCTGCTGCACGCGGCTGCGCGGCACCCACGTGTAGTTGGGATCGGGCACGAACCCCGGCGGCACCACTTGTTGGGCCGGGGGCTTGGGCGCCGGTGCCGGGCGGTAGGTGTCGTAGGTCCACCACACCAGGAAAAAGGCGAGGATCAGCACGAGGGTCGACGTGCGCATCCGCCCGCCGAAGACGTAATTAGGCCAGCGATGTTCGGCATCCGTGTCGTCGCCGCGCTTCTCGAGGATGTTCAGCGTGAATTTCACCGCTTTTGCCCCGCACCTTGGACGTCATCGTCGGTTTGCCGTTCGGTGGCCGGGACGGACGCGTCGTCGACCAGCTCGACCCGCGCGTCCGCCGCCGTCACGATCCCGACGCGGGCCAGCGCGCGGATGACCAGGACACGCAGCTGCCGGCCGACCTCGAACTGCTTGCCGGGCAGGGTGCGGGCCACCATGCGCAAGGTGACGGTGTCCACTTCGATGCTCTCCACCCCCATCACGGTGGGCGCGTCCAGCAGCAATGCCCCCAGCACGGGGTTGTCCATCGCGCGGTCGCATTCCTGGTGCAGGACCTCGTTGACCCGGTTCAGGTCGGCGCTGGTCGACACGGGGATGTCCACCACCGCGCGCGCCCAATCCTTGGACAGGTTGACCACCTTGACGATCTGCCCGTTCGGGATGGTCAGCACCTCGCCATCCGGCGAGCGCAGCCGGGTCACCCGCAACGTCACGTTCTCGACGGTGCCGCTGGCTTCCGTGGCGGCAACGACGGTGAGGGTGACCAGATCCCCGAAGCCGTACTGCCGCTCCACCAGGATGAAAAAGCCGGACAGCAGGTCTCTCACCAACTGCTGGGCGCCGAAACCCAGGGCGGCGCCGACCACGGTGGCCGGGGCGACCAGTCCCCCCACCGAGAACTGCAGCACGTCGGCGATCTGCAGCATGACCCAGATGCCGATGATGACGACCGATACCCAGGAGATCACCGAGGCCACGGCCTGGCGGTGCTTGGAGGCTTCCGAGCGCACCAGCGCGTCGCTTTCGGCGAAACCGAGGTTGAGCTGCCGGGTCACCTGCTGTGCCACCCAGTTGACGAACCTCGCAGCCAGCACCGCCGCGATCAGCACCATGGCGATCCGCAGACCCCTGGTGATGATCCACTCACCGATCTCGCCCCGCCAGAAGTCGTGCCAACGGTGCGTCATCGAGGCCGCAAGAATGCTTGTGTTATTCGTCATCTTTTCGGTTGCGCCAACGGATTCCCGCTTCCAGGAATCCGTCGATGTCTCCATCCAGGACGGCCGCCGGATTGCCGACCTCGTATTCGGTCCGCAGGTCCTTGACCATCTGATAGGGGTGCAGCACGTAGGAGCGCATCTGGTTACCCCACGAACTGCCGCCTTCGCCTTTTAACGCGTCCAGCTCCGCGCGTTCTTCGGATCGCTTGCGCTCCAACAACTTTGCCTGAAGCACTCGCATCGCCGAGATCTTGTTCTGCAATTGCGATTTTTCGTTCTGGCAAGTGACGACGATACCCGTTGGGACGTGGGTTAAACGTACCGCGGAGTCGGTGGTGTTCACGGATTGGCCGCCCGGGCCGCTCGAACGGTAAACGTCAACGCGCACATCGCCTTCCGGAATGTCGATGTGATCGGTGGTCTCCACCACAGGCAGCACCTCGACTTCGGCGAACGAGGTCTGACGCCGGCTCTGGTTGTCGAACGGGCTGATTCGCACCAGCCGATGGGTGCCCTGCTCCACCGACAGCGTGCCGTAGGCGAACGGGGCGTGCACGGCGAACGTCGCGCTCTTGATGCCGGCCTCTTCGGCGTAGGAGGTGTCGAACAGCTCGACGGGATACTTGTGCTGCTCGGCCCACCGGATATACATCCGCATCAGCATCTCGGCCCAGTCGGCGGCGTCCACCCCACCGGCGCCGGAACGGATCGTGACCAGCGCCTCGCGCTCGTCGTACTCGCCCGAGAGCAGGGTGCGCACCTCCGTGGCCTCGATCTCGGCCTGCAGCGCCTTCAGCTCGGCGTCCGCCTCGGCCAGCGCCTCTGCCGCGCCCTCGCCCTCCTCGGCCGCCAGCTCGTACAGCACCGGAAGGTCGTCCAGACGCCCCCGCAGCTCCTCGATCCGGCGCAGCTCGCCCTGGGCGTGGGACAACTCGCTGGTCACCCGCTGGGCGCGGGTCTGGTCGTCCCATAACTGAGGATCGGACGCCTCGTGTTCGAGCTTCTCGATGCGGGCGCGCAGACCGTCCACATCGAGCACCCGCTCCACCGTGGTCAGGGTGGAGTCGAGGGCGGCGATGTCGGCTTGACGGTCGGGTTCCACAGCCGACAACGTTACCGGGGGCCGCCAGCCTGCTCGGCCACCGGCGAGTGCTGAGGTCACGACCAGCGGTCATGCGTTTAGAGTCGAGGCACGATCATGTGCGCCCCGCGTTGCGCGCCGGCCTACTTTGGAAGCCCCCGGCGCTGACGTGGCCCGAATAGAAGGTCGAGAATGCGCCCGTACCACGTTGCAATCGTCGGCTCCGGACCGTCGGGGTTCTTCGCCGCGTCCTCCTTGCTGAAGGCGGCCGACGCGTCGCAGGACACCGATGTCGCCGTTGACATGCTGGAGATGCTCCCCACCCCGTGGGGGCTGGTGCGCTCTGGCGTCGCGCCCGATCATCCGAAGATCAAGTCGATCAGCAAGCAATTCGAGAAGACGGCCCAAGATCCGCGGTTCCGTTTCTTCGGCAACGTCTCGGTCGGCGAGCACGTGCAAGCCAGTGAGCTCGCCGAGCGTTACGACGCCGTCATCTATGCCGTCGGGGCCCAGTCCGACCGCGCGCTGAACATCCCCGGCGAGGAGTTGCCGGGCAGCATCGCCGCCGTCGATTTCGTGGGCTGGTACAACGCGCACCCCAACTTCGAGGAGGCCACGCCCGACCTGTCGGGCGCGCGCGCCGTGGTCGTCGGCAACGGCAACGTCGCCCTCGACGTCGCGCGCATCCTGGTCACCGATCCCGACGTGCTGGGCCAGACCGACATCGCCGACCACGCGCTGGAGTCGTTGCGGCCGTGCGGGGTCGACGAAGTGGTGGTCATCGGCCGGCGCGGGCCGCTGCAGACCGCCTTCACCACGCTCGAACTTCGCGAGCTGGGCGAGCTGGAGAACGTCGACGTGATCGTCGACCCGGCGCAGCTCGAGGGCGTGAGCGACGAGGACGCCGCCGCGGCCGGCAAGACGGCCAAGCAGAACATCAACGTGCTGCGTGATTACGCGAAGCGCTCCCCGCGCCCGGGGCATCGCCGGATCGTGTTGCGCTTCATGACCTCGCCGATCGAGATCAAGGGCGAGGGCCGGGTTGAGCGGATTGTGCTCGGCCGCAACGAGCTCGTCACCGACGCCAACGGGCGGGTCTCCGCGAACGACACCGGCGAGCGCGAGGAGCTGCCGGTGCAGCTGGTGGTGCGCTCGGTCGGTTACCGCGGCGTGCCCACGCCGGGGCTGCCGTTCGACGAGAAGACCGCGACGATCCCCAATAGCGGGGGCCGGGTCGACGGGAGCCGTAACGAATACGTGGTCGGGTGGATCAAGCGCGGGCCGACCGGCGTCATCGGCACCAACAAGAAGGACTCCCAGGACACGGTGGACACGCTGCTCGCCGACCTGGCCAGCGTCGCCCGCCCCGACGGTGGCGGCCTGGCGGATTTCCCGCACGACCACGCCGATCAGCTGGCCGAATGGCTGGCCTCGCGCCAGCCCAAACTGGTCACCTCGGCGCATTGGGAGCTCATCGACGCCCACGAGCGGGCGGCCGGCGAGCCGCACGGGCGCCCCCGCGTCAAGCTGCCGAGCTTGGCCAAGTTGCTTCGGGTCAGCCACGGCTAGATTGGGATCGTGCGGAGCGACGAACCGGTGAGCGTGCTTACTGAAGACGAGAGCTGGAATCGGTTGGGCAGCGTCACGCTGGGCCGGCTGGTCACCAATTTCGCCGGTGAGCCCGAGATCTTTCCGGTCAACTTCGTGGCCCAAGACCGCACCGTGCTGTTCCGGACCGCCGAGGGCACCAAACTGTTCTCGGCCGTGGCGAACCACGCGGTGGTTTTCGAGGTGGACGATCACACCCTCGTCGAGGGCTGGAGCGTCATCGTCCGCGGTCGCGCTCGGCTGCTGAAAACCAACGCGGACATTGCCAGGGCCGACCGCGCGCAATTACTGCCGTGGACGGCCATGCCCAAGCCGCACTATGTGCGGATCACCCCGACCGAAGTCACCGGTCGTCATTTCCGGTTCGGGCCGGAGCCGGACCCGCACGCGAGCTTCGCCTGAACGGTTCAGCGGGCCACGAGGGCGTCGGGCTCGCGCGCGTCCACGCCCACCAGCCGGCGGTGTATCGCCCACGCGATCCTGGCGGCCTGCACCTTCGCCCGCTCGGCCGCCGGGCCGCGATACATCTCGTCCACCGTGTGACACCAAAGGTCGAGCCAGCGCCGGAAGTGGTCGGCCGACAGCAGTGTGCGGTCGTGGATGTCGCGGTGGACGTTCAGCGCGCTGCCCCGGCACCGGCCTGCGCGAAACAGCACCGTCTCCCAGAAGTCGCACATCGTGGGGATGTGCCCGTCCAGCCCGGCCGCGCGCAGCTGCGCGAACGGCTCGGATAGGACATCGTCGACGAGCGCGCGTTCGTAGAAGCGTCGCAGCAGCACCTCGATGTCGGTCCGGTCGGCCAGGTCCATGCGTCCACTATCCGCCGCGGGCGCCGGTGGGCGGCAGGGCCGAAAGTCCCTTGTGTACGGGGCTTTCGCCTCTCCCGCCTGCGGTGTCGACGCACGAAGCTGGAGGTCATGATCGCGGGTGCTCACCGTGAGGCCGGAGAGGCAATCATGTATCCCTATTTCCCCGACGCCGTGACCATCCGGACGGCGCTGACGCTGGCCGGGCGGGCGCCCTCGATCCACAACACGCAGCCATGGCGGTGGCGGGTGGGCGGCGCCGACCTCGAGTTCTACTGCGAGCCCAACCGGCAGCTGGAGAACACCGACCCGGACGGCCGCGACCTGATGATCAGCTGCGGCGCCGCGTTGCATCACTGCGTCGTGGCCCTGGCCGCGCTGGGCTGGAAGGCCAAGGTGCATCGCCTCCCCGACCCCGACGACGCCGGCTACCTGGCCGCCGTCGAGGTGATGCCGCACTCCCCCGACCAGGTCGACATCGCGCTGGCCGCGGCCATCCCGCGGCGACGCACCGACCGGCGGGCCTACAGCTGGTGGCCGGTGGCGCCGGGCGACATCGCCCTGATGGCGGCCCGGGCCGCCCGCAGCGGGGTCATGCTACGCCAGGTCGATGCGGTGGACCGGATGAAAGACATTGTGGCGCAGTCAGTCTGGGCCCACATCACCAATCACGACTACCTGGTGGAGCTCACCAGGTGGAGCGGGCGCTACGGTTCGGTGGCAGGGGTGCCGGCCAGGAATACCCCGCCGTCGGACCGCAGCGCCCCGATCCCGGGCCGGCTGTTCGCCGAACCGATGCTGGCCCCCTCCGGCGCGTCGCCCGCCGAGGACGGCGCCGCGATCCTGGCGCTGGGCACCGAAGGCGACGACCGGTTGTCGCGGCTGCGCGCCGGGGAGGCGACGAGCATGGTCGCCCTGACCGCGACGGCGCTGGGGCTGGCGTGCTGCCCGATCACCGAGCCGCTGGAAGTCCGCGAGACGCGCGAGGCCGTGCGCGCCGACGTGTTCGACGGCGGCGGCTACCCGCAGATGCTGCTACGGGTGGGCTGGCCCCCGATCAACGCCGATCCGCTGCCGTCGACGCCGCGCCGGGACGTGTCCGAAATCGTCGAGTGGGCAGGGCTATTGGAGCAGCGGGGCTGACCAGCGCAGCACCGTCCCCCCCGTGTCCGGCGCGCCGTCGATGTCGAACCGGCCGCCGGCCTGTTCGGCCCGTCGCCGCAGATTCGTCAGGCCGCTGCCGGTGTACTGATCCGGCATCCCGCGCCCGTTGTCGGCCACCTCGATCGTCAGGTCGTCGTCGACCGCGACCCGGACCGTCACGGTGGTGGCCTGCGCGTGACGGATGGCGTTGCTGACGGCTTCGCGGACCACCGCCTCCGCATGGTCGGCCAGCGCGGCGCCTACCACCGACAGCGGCCCGACGAACTGTACGGTGGTGCGCAGTCCGGAGCCGGCGAACTGGCCCACCGCCTCGTCGATGCGCTGGCGCAGCCGGGTGATGCCTTGCGACGCGCCGTGCAGATCGAAGATGGTGGTGCGGATTTCACCGATGACGCCCTGCAGGTCGTCGATAGATTCGGAAAGCCGTTGCCGCACTTCGGGTTCGGCCGCCCTGGCCACGGTGCCCTGCAACGCCAGGCCGACGGCGAACAGGCGCTGGATCACGTGGTCGTGCAGGTCGCGGGCGATGCGGTCGCGGTCGGTGAGCACGTCGAGTTCGCGCATGCGGCGCTGCGAGGTGGCCAGCTGCCACGCCAGGGCGGCTTGATCGGCGAAGGCGGCCATCATCTCGAGCTGCTCGTCGCCGAAGGAGCCCGGGCTGCCGTGGCGGAGCACGACCACGACGCCGGCGACGGTGTCGGCGGCCCGCAGCGGCAGCAGCAGCGCGGGTCCCGCGTCGTCCACGCCGTCGAGTTCGAGGCGCTCGACGCGCCGCGGGACGCTCGTGGTGTACACCTCACCGAGCGGCGTGCCGGCCACCGGTATCGCGCTGCCGCCGACGGAAGCGACTGCGCTGCCGATGGTTTCGATGACCAGCAGCTCGGCCGCGGGCTCCTTCTCACCCGCCGGGATGGCCACCAGGGCCGCGTCAGCCGCGGTCAGCTTGAGCGCCTCCTCGGCGACCAGGCGGAACACCGTCGCGGGCTCGCTGCCCGACAGCAGCTCGGTGGCGATGTCACGCGTGGCCTCGATCCACGACTGGCGCTCCTTGGCCTGCTCGTAGAGCCGGGCGTTGGCGATCGCGATCCCCGCGGCCGCGGCCAGCGCCTGAACCAGCACCTCGTCGTCGACGCTGAACGGTTGGCCGTTGGTCTTCTCGGTCAGGTACAGCGTGCCAAAAGCGTTGTCGCGCACCCGAACCGGAACACCGAGAAACGTCCGCATGGGCGGATGGTTTTCGGGAAACCCGACCGAGGCCGGGTGCTGCGCGACGTCTTCCAGCCGCAGCGGCTTCGGCTCGTCGATGAGCAGTCCGATGACCCCCCGGCCTTCGGGCAGATGACCGATGCGCCGCACCGTTTCCTCGTCGACACCCTCGTAGACGAAGTGCACCACCCGGTTGTCGGCGCCGTGGACCTCCAGGGCGCCATAGCGGGCGTCGACGAGGCTGGTCGCCGACCGCACGATCGAGCGCAGGGTGGCGTTGAGCTCCAGCCCCGAGGTCACCACCAGCATCGCCTCGAGCAGGCCGTCGAGCCGGTCCCTGCCCTCGACGATCTGGGTCACCCGGTCCTGCACCTCGACCAGCAGTTCGCTCAGGCGCAGCTGGGACAGCGTGCGGCGCAACCGCATTCCCGCGTCGTCCTGATCGGCCGTGGTCACCTCACCGGTCCCCGTCCGGGCGCGTGCGCTTCAATTCCGTTGCGAACACCGCTGCCTGGGTGCGGCGCTCCATGCCAAGCTTGCTCAGCAGCCTCGACACGTAGTTCTTCACCGTCTTCTCGGCCAGGAACATCCGGTCCGCGATCTGCTTGTTGGTCAGGCCCTCGCTGAGCAGCGCCAGCAGCTTGCGCTCCTGATCGGTGAGGCCCGACAGCGGGTCCTCGCGCTCGGCGCCGCCGCGCAGCTTCGCCATGAGCGCAGCCGCGGCCCGGTTGTCGAGCAGCGAGCGCCCCGCGCCCACCTCCTTGACGGCACGGGCCAACTCCATCCCCTTGATGTCCTTGACGACGTATCCACTGGCGCCGGCCAGTATCGCGTCCAGCATCGCCTCGTCGGAGGTGTACGACGTCAGGATCAGGCAGCGCAAATCGGGCATGCGCGACAACAGGTCTCGACACAGCTCGATACCGTTGCCGTCGGGCAACCGGACGTCGAGCACGGCGACGTCCGGATTGGCCGCCCCGATCCGGGCCAGCGCCTCGGCGACTGAGCCCGCCTCACCGACCACGTCGAGGTCGGGGTCCGCGCCCAGCAGGTCGATCAGGCCGCGCCGCACCACCTCGTGGTCGTCGACCAAGAAGACTCTGACCAAGGTGTCGCTCCCGGGATCGGTTCCTTATAGGTTGCCGCATCGTACGGTGAGAATCGAGCTCTTCGCGCTGTACGAGCCGCACAAGTTGTCGGCGAGGCACGCGTCGACGACGAACACGTGGCCGGGCTCGGCGTCGGTGGCCAGGTAACGCTCGACGCCCCCGCGGACGACGGCCGATTCGACGGGCACGTCCGGATACAGGCGCGTCCACCGGGCCAGTCGGCGGCTCAATTGCGCTCGTGCCGAACGGTTTTGGTACACGACGTCGTCCGGCGTCTCGGGAGTGCGCAAGCAGATTGCCCGCAGGGCGACCCCGCGCATCCTGGCCTGCTCGAACGCGTGACGCAGCACCGAACCATTGTCCACTTGGGCGACGACGGCGGTGACGGCGGGGCTTGCCGGCGCGCCGGGCGGCTGGTGGACGACCGCCACAGGGCACAGCGCCGATCCGGCGAGGCGCGCGGCCACCACCCCCTGCCCGCGCAGCGCGTGGTTGCGGCCGAGCGATCCGACGCAGACCATCGCCGCCCATCGCGATTCGTCCAGCAGCTTGGTCAGTGGCCGCCCCCAAAGGATTTCGGTTTCCACCTTGACCGGCCGGCCGGTCGCCTCGACGGCCGCGCGCGCGTCGAACAGTGCGGCGCGCGCCGCGGCGTAGGCCACATCGGAATCGTGGGCGTTGCGCGCGTCGCGCGAATCGATGGCGTACACCAGGCGCAGCGGAATGTCCCGCTCGATCGCTTCGTCGATGGCCCACACCGCCGCGTGAGTCGCGGCCCTCGAGCCGTCTACGCCGACGACGATCGTCGGGGCTGCCTTCATGTCGCTCATCGCGGCCTCCCTCATCGAGCCGGGGGGACGAATCCCCTGATGAACCCACGTTATTGGCGCGCGAGGGCGCCTCCCAGAGGCATTGGTCCCCGATTGGGTGCCAGAAGTCCCTTTCAATCGGGTGGGGCCGAAACTAGGGTTTGACGTGCGTGACCCGGACCAGCCCCGCCGTCCACCAGGGAGTTCACCGAATGGCCACTGAACAGTCCGCTGCCCAGACGTCGTCCGCACAGCCGCTGGTCGGCAAAGGCTGGGTCCAGGGTGTCGCCCTCGTCATGATCTTCGGCTTCCTGGTGATGGGAATTCTGGCCTACCGCACCTATTCGGCGTCGATGCCGATGCCGGACAAGGTCGTCAGCGAATCCGGTCAGCTGCTGTTCACCGGCGAGGACATCACCCGCGGACAGGAGCTCTACCAGGCGCGCGGACTGATGGAATACGGCTCGGTGCTCGGCCACGGCGCCTACCTGGGACCCGACTACACCGCCGAATACCTGCGCGCGGCAACGCAGGACGTCGCCGATCAACTGCGGGCGCAGGGTGTCACCGAGCCGCGCGATCGGGTGGTCACCGAATTCCGCACCAACCGCTACAACCCGGCGACCAAGACGTTGGTGTTCACCGATCGGCAGGCCGCGGCGTTCGACCACATCCAGAACCGGTACGCGGCCTACTTCGGGGAGAATTCGACGAAATACGGTCTGCTGCCCCACATGATCACCGACCGGGCGCAAATCCGTGAACTGACCGGGTTCTTCGCCTGGACGGCATGGGCGGCGGCGGCCGAACGCCCCGGGCACCGGTACACCTACACCAACAACTGGCCCGCCGAGCCGCGAGTCGACAACGGCCCCACCGCTCCGGTGATCGTCTGGTCGGCGCTGTCGCTGATCGCCCTGCTGGGCGGCATCGGCATCATGTTCGCGGTCTACGGCCGCTGGAGCCAGAAGGTCGGCTGGCACAGCGCCGAGTCGTCCACCCTGTCCTTCCGCCAACCCGGCGAGGTGAGCCTGACGCCCGCGCAACGAGCCTGCATCTGGTTCTTCGCCATCGTCTCGGTGCTGTTCCTGGCGCAGACGCTGCTGGGCGCGGCCGCTGAGCACTACCGGGCCGACCTGTCGAACTTCTTCGGCTTGGACCTGGCCCGCGTGCTGCCGTACAACCTCGCCCGCACCTGGCACCTGCAGCTCTCGCTGTTCTGGACGGCGGCGGCGTTTTTGGCCGGTGGCATCTTCTTGGTGCCGTTCATCGCGCGTCGCGAACCCAGGCGTCAGGCGTTGCTCGCCTACGTGTTGCTCGGGGCGGTCGCCGTGGTGGTGTTCGGCTCGCTGATCTGTGAAGCGCTGTCCATCTATGGCGTGATCCCCGCGGGCGGGCTGTTCTCCCAGCAGTGGGAGTACCTCGACCTGCCGCGGCTGTGGCAGGTCCTGCTGATCGTCGGCATGTTCTTGTGGATCGCCATCATCTGGCGCGGCATCCGCGGCAGGCTCAAGACCGAGTCGAAGATGAACATGCCCTGGCTGTTCTTCTTCTCCGGGCTGGCCATCCCGGCCTTCTACGCCGTCGGCCTGTTGGCCGGCAGCGACGCCCACTACACCGTCGCGGACTTCTGGAGGTTCTGGGTCGTGCACCTGTGGGTGGAGGACTTCCTGGAGTTGTTCACCACCGTGATGGTGGCCTACATGTTCGTTCTGCTCGGTGTGGTGCGCGAGCGGATCGCACTCGGCGTGATCTTCCTCGACGTCATCCTGTACTCGGCCGGCGGCGTCATCGGCACCATGCATCACCTGTACTTCTCCGGCACGCCGGTGGAGCACATGGCGCTGGGGGCGTTCTTCTCCGCCGCCGAAGTCATACCGCTGACCTTCCTGACCGTCGAGGCGTGGGCGTTCCTGCAACTCGGCGCGCGCCAGCAATCCGGCGACGCCAATCCCTTCCCGCATCGCTGGGCGGTGATGTTCCTGGTCGCGGTCGGATTCTGGAACTTCTTGGGGGCGGGCATCTTCGGGTTCCTGATCAACCTGCCCATCGTGTCCTACTACCAGATCGGCACCGCCCTGACGGCCAACCACGGGCACGCGGCGATGATGGGTGTTTACGGCATGCTCGCCGTCGGCCTGGCCATGTTCGCCTTCCGGTACGTGATCCCGGCCGACAAGTGGCCGGAGAAGCTGGCGCGGATCTCGTTCTGGTGCATGAACATCGGGCTGGCGTGGATGGTGTTCGCCACCCTGCTGCCGCTGGGCGTGCTGCAGCTCTACCATTCGGTCAACGACGGCTATTTCGAGGCGCGGTCGCTGGGCTACATCACCAAGCCGGGCAACGCGGTACTCGAATGGCTGCGGCTACCCGGAGACGTCATCCTGATCGTCGGCGGCGTGCTGCCGTTCGTCTGGATCGCCTGGATCGCGCTGCGCAATTTCCGGTCGGGCACGACGGCGCAGGAGCTGCCCGAAAGTCCGCTGTACACCCAGGCCGCGGTCGAGCCGGAGGCCGGCGCCGCGGTGCCGGCGAAGGATTGACGGTGACCGCGCCGGCGACCTCGGTGTGGTTGATCGCGGGGTACTCCCTGGCCCTGCTGGCCGTCGGGTGGAGTTTCGACGTCATGGCCCGACGGGCGTCGGCGCACGCGGCGCGCTGGCGCACAGGCCAATTCACCTACCGGCCCGACCATGACGCCTGGATATGTCCGCAGGACCACTGGCTGTGGCCGACGTCGTTCGATCCCAAGCACCGGGTCATGCGGTACCGCGCGCTGCCGGTGGTCTGCAACAGCTGCCCCGTCAAATCCGACTGCACCACATCGGAGCACGGTCGCGAGATCAGCCGCGAGATCGACCCGTGGCCGCATTCGGACGCCGGCCGGTTTCACCGCGGAATCGCCTGCTGCGTGGCGGCATTGGGCATCGTGTTGCCGCTGGCCACCTTGATCGCCAACCACTCGGCCGCGGACGCGCTGGTCCTGATGGCGACCGTGCTGCTGGTCGCACTGCTCGGAGCGCCGCTCGTCCGCCACCTGTGGAACACTCCGTCGAACGCGCCTGAACACCTGCCGCACCGCACCGCGATCGAGGATCAGGTGGCGGCGGCGATCGACCGCTACTCCACGCGCTGGGGCGGCTGGAAGCCCAAGGAGGACAACACGACATGACCACACTGGTGATCGGTCTCATCGCCGCCGGATTCGTTGTGCTTGTGGTACTGGCGACGTGGTCGCTGGTGGTGCTGCGCGAGTACGAACGCGGGGTGGTGTTCCGGATGGGACATGTACGTCCGCTGTACGCCCCGGGGCTGCGCCTCCTCATTCCGCTTCTGGACAAGATGATTCGCGTCGACCAGCGCCTGGTCACGCTGACCATTCCGCCGCAGGAGGTGATCACCCGCGACAACGTGCCGGCCCGCGTCAACGCCGTCGTGATGTTCCAGGTGACCGATCCGCTGAAAGCGATTCTGGCGGTGGAGAATTACGCGGTCGCGACCTCGCAGATCGCCCAGACCACCCTGCGTTCGCTGCTGGGCCGGGCGGACCTGGACACGCTGCTCGCCCACCGCGAGGACCTCAACAGCGACCTGCGCACGATCATCGAGAAGCAGACCGAACCCTGGGGCATCCAGGTCCGTGTCGTGGAGATCAAAGACGTCGAGATCCCCGAGTCGATGCAGCGAGCGATGGCGCGTGAGGCCGAGGCCGAACGCGAGCGCCGCGCCAAGGTCATCAACGCCCGCGGCGAGTTGCAGGCCTCGGAGGAGCTGCGCGAGGCCGCCGAGACCCTGTCGAAGAGCCCGGCCTCACTGCAGTTGCGTTACCTGCAGACGCTGCTGGAGCTGGGGGCCGATCAGAACTCGACCGTCGTCTTCCCGTTGCCGGTCGACATCATCACGCCGTTCCTCCGAAATCCCGAGATGCTGCGGGGTGTGGTCGACAGCTTCAACCACCGCGGTTGACGGCGGGCCGACGCCGGGGTTAGCCCAAATATCAAGCGCGTCAATTACTTTCAATATTCGACACGCGTAGATCTAGAGGCCGATTCGGTGAACAGAAGATGAACGATGGGCAAACGTAGTCTTAATTCTGCCTGGTCGGCGCCGTGAAATACACAAAACCCCGCACACGTCGGCCGCACCTGCGACCTTTGAAGGGCCCAAAAACCGAAGGTCTCCCGCGATGCCCTGTGCGCACGGTCCGCCAACTCGATAAGTACCGCGCTGCCCGCTAGGCAGGCGCGGAGCGATCGCGCCCGGCCGTCCCGTCCCCCGACGCGGGGATGAGCTTTGCCGGCTTGTCACGCCGGCCTGGGAACGGCCCCACCAACTTTGATCAACGCCGTTGCGGCAAGCGCCGGCGCCAGTGGCGTCTGTCCACAGACCGCACTTTGAGGGGATGTATCCACATGGATTGGGCTTTTCTTCCACCAGAAATCAACTCCGCCCGGATGTATACGGGCCCCGGCATGGGCTCGCTGTTGGCCGCGGCGGGAAGCTGGGACGCGCTGTCGGCCGAGCTGAGTTCGGCCGCCGAGGGCTACGAATCGGCGCTCTCGGGCCTGGACCTGCAATGGCGCGGTCCCGCAGCGCAGGCGATGGCGTTCGCCGCCATCCGCTACGCCGAGTGGCTGCAGGTGACCGCCGAGCAGACCAGGCAGACGGCCATGCAGGCCCGGACGGCCGCGGCGGCTTATGAGCAGGCGTATGCGATGACGGTGCCCCCGCCCGTGATCACCGCCAACCGCACGCTGCTGGCGGCGCTGGTGGCGTCGAACATCGTCGGCCAGAACACCGCGGCCATCGCGGACACCGAGGCGCAGTACGCCGACTATTGGGCCCAGGACGCCGCCGCCATGTCCGGCTACTCGGTGTCCTCGGCGGCCGCGACCCAGTTGCCGCGGTTTGCGCCCGCGACCAACTCCACCAACGAGTCCGGGGTGAGCGCCCAGAAGGCCGCCGTGACCGCGGCCAACAGCAACGCCGCCGCCAACAAGGCCGTCACGCAGACGTTTTCGGCGCTGGACGACACCACCGGAACGACGGTGAACAACTACTACTACTTGGACGCATCGACCACCAGTGCGGCCAACGCCAATGCCAACGCCTTCCGGGTCCTGGATGCCATTCAAGGAACGGGCCTTGGCTTCAGCGCCCCGTACAACATGGAGCAGTTCGTGTCCGGAATCATCGGGGCCGAGAACAATCTGGGCATCCTCGCCAAGCCCGTGGCCGCCGCCCCCAGGCTTGCAGCGCCCGCACTCCGCGGTGCCACAGCGGGACTCGGTGGGGGCCTCGGCGGGGGGCTGGGCAACGTCACGGCAACGCTCTCGCGGGCCGGCTCGATCGGGCCGATGTCGGTGCCCGCGAGTTGGGCCGCACCGACGAGCACCCACATCTCGCCGTTGACACCGGCGGGCTTCACCACGCTGCCGGGGACCGAGGAGCCGATGGCGTCCGGTTACCCCGGTTACCCCGGCATGCCGGGTGGGGGCGCCTCGCGAACCGCCGGCGCGGGCGTCCCGCCCCGCTACGGTGTGCGGCTCACGGTGATGCCACGCCCGCCTGCCGCCGGGTGACGCACCGCCGGCAGGGCCGCTGTACGCAGCTGATAGCGCTGTAAGACAATGGATTTCGGGTTTCTACCTCCAGAGGTGAACTCTGGCCGGATGTACGCGGGTCCCGGGTCGGGCTCGTTGTTGGCCGCTGCGGGAAGCTGGGACTCGGTGTCCGCCGAGTTGAGCATCACGGCCGCCGTGTGCGAATCGGTGCTGTCCGGCCTGACCAACCTGTACTGGCACGGGCCGGCATCCCAGGCGATGGCGGCCAGCGCCGCCCCCTATGTTGGATGGCTGTACGCGACGGCCGAGCGGGCACAGCAGACGGCCATGCAGGCCCGGACGGCGGCGGCGGCCTACGAGCTGGCGCGCGCCATGACCGTGCCCCCACCCGTGGTCGCGGCCAACCGCACGCAGTTGGCGACGCTGGTGGCAACGAACTTCTTCGGGCAGAACACCGCCGCGATCGCGGCAAACGAGGCCCAGTACGCCGATTTCTGGGCCCAGGACGCTTCCGCGATGTACAGCTATTCCGGCAGTTCTACTGCGGCGGTGCAGTTTTCGCCGTTCTCCGCCCCGCGCCAAGCCACCGATCCGGATGGGGTGAGCGCCCAAAGCGCCGCCGTCGCCCAAGCCGACGCCAGCACCACCGGTTCAACCGCGGGCGCGCAGGCCGCGCCCGGCGCCTCGGAAATCCCGCTCGACTTTCGCGTCCTTGACACCATCCTGGGCACCCAGGTCGCCTTCCGATCACTGTTCACGGCGGAGGGATTCAACGCCGGAATCATCCAGGCCGACAAGAACTTGGGCATTTTGCCGAATCTCGCCGCGGTTCCGGCCGCGCTCCCCAAGGTTCCCGCGCTCAGCGGCGCCGCGTCCGGTCTGGGGAACGTCAATGCGGTGCTGGCCCGCGCCGGCCGGATCGGCCCGATGTCGGTGCCCGCGGGTTGGGCCGCCACGGCGGGTGACCCCGTCCCGGCGTTGCAAGGCGGCGGGTGGTCCGGGCTGCCGGCGACCGAGGAGCTCGCCCGCACCGGGCCCGCCGCCGCGGGCGTCCCCGGCATACCCGGAGGGACGGTTCGGCGGGCACCGCTTGTGGTGCCCCGCTACGGCGTTCGCATCACGGTCATGACGCGCCCGCCCGCCGCCGGCTGACGCGCCCTAGGCCTGCGGCTCCTGCGGTGCGGGGGGAGTCGGCGGGGCGATTCTCCAGTTGTCCGGATTCTTGGGCGAATACAGCACCGGGAAGAGTTGACCGATGGTCGGCCACTGATCCACGTCGACGGCCATGCGCTGATACACCGCGTGTTCGTTGACGGAGGGGCCGTTGATCACTCCGGCGATGGTGACGAATTGCTCGCCGGTGGCATCGGGACGCGGGCTGACTCCAGTCACCAGCAGCGTGCCACTCAGCAGCTCACCGCGGGGACCGCGCGGGACGAACCGCTGGACGAGGAATACCGCCAGCACCGCGATCAGGAGGATCAGCAGTCCGAATTCCCACACCCCGCCATCGTAGGGCCGTGATAAGACTGCGTCATGAGTGGCACCGAGGATCTGGCGCTGGCACTGACGCTTGCCGACCGCGCAGACTCGTTGACGTCCTCCCGATTCGGTGCGCTGGACCTGCGCGTTGACACCAAACCGGATCTGACGCCGGTGACCGATGCCGACCGCGCGGTCGAAACCGAGCTGCGGGAGGCGCTCGCGCGCGAACGGCCGAAGGACAGCATCGTCGGCGAAGAATTCGGCGGAGACACCGCCTTCACCGGGCGGCAGTGGATCATCGACCCGATCGACGGGACCAAGAACTTCGTCCGCGGGGTGCCGGTCTGGGCCAGCTTGATCGCGTTGCTGCACGACGGCGTCCCCGTCGTCGGCGTTGTGAGCGCCCCAGCGTTGCAGCGCCGGTGGTGGGCCGCGGACGGCCACGGCGCGTTCGTCGCCCTCAACGGCACACCACCCCGCCGGATATCGGTTTCCTCAGTGGCGCAACTGAATTCGGCCAGTCTGTCGTTCTCCAGTCTTTCCGGGTGGGCGCAGCTGGGCGTGCGGGACCGCTTCATCGCGCTGACCGATGCCGTGTGGCGGGTGCGCGCGTTCGGCGACTTCCTGTCCTATTGCCTGGTGGCCGAGGGGGCCGTCGACATCGCCGCCGAGCCGGAAGTGTCGGTATGGGATCTGGCCGCGCTGGACATCCTGGTGCGCGAAGCGGGCGGGACGCTGACGGCGCTCGACGGCACCGCGGGACCGCATCATGGCAGCGCCGTGGCCACCAACGGCCTGCTGCAGGGGCAGGTGCTCGGCAGCCTCACTGTGAATTAGTTAACAAGTGTTCTCTGTGATCTTACTCCGGAGTAAGATCGGCTGTATCCGCTTGCCCATCAACCTGAGGCCGCTGACCCATGACCGATACCGGTTCACCAAAAACAACCGCCCGCTCGCGCGTCAAACGGCGCGACCATAAGTCCGCGGTCGGGCTGCAACCGCACAAACGCACCGGCGTCGACATCGCCATCGCGCTCATCACCCCGCTCGTCGGCCAGGAGTTCCTGGACAAATACCAGCTGCGCGACCCGCTCAACCGCGCCCTGCGCTACGGCACCAAGACGATTTTCTCTACGGCCGCCACGACTTCTCGGCAGTTCAAGCGGGTCCAGAATCTGCGCACCGGGCCGACCCGGCTCAAGTCCAGCGGCAAGGACTATTTCGACCTGACGCCCGACGACGAGCAGAAGATGATCGTCGAGACCCTCGACGAATTCGCCGAAGAAGTGCTGCGCCCCGCGGCGCACGACGCCGACGAGGCGGCCACCTACCCGCAAGACCTGATCGCCAAGGCCGCCGAGCTGGGCATCACGGCGATCAACATTCCCGAGGATTTCGACGGCATCGCCGCGCACCGCTCCAGCGTGACCAACGTGCTGGTCGCCGAGGCGCTCGCCTACGGCGACATGGGCTTGGCGTTGCCGCTGCTCGCGCCGGGCGGCGTCGCCTCCGCGCTGACCCATTGGGGCAGCGCCGATCAGCAGGCGACTTACCTACCGGAATTCGCCGGCGAGAACGTGCCGCAGGCCTGCGTGGCCATCGCCGAGCCGCAACCGCTCTTCGACCCCACCCGGCTCAAGACGACCGCGGTGCGCACCCCGAGTGGCTACCGCCTCGACGGCGTGAAGTCATTGGTACCGGCCGCGGCCGACGCCGAGCTTTTCATCGTCGGCGCCCAGCTCGACGGCAAGCCGGCCTTGTTCATCGTCGAGTCGTCGGCGAAAGGCCTCACCGTGAAAGCCGATCCCAGCATGGGGCTGCGCGCGGCGGCCCTGGGCCACGTCGAGCTCTCCGGGGTGTCGGTGCCGCTGGGCGCGCGCCTCGGCGAGGACGACGCCTCGGATCAGGATTACTCCGAGGCCATCGCGCTGTCCCGGCTGGGCTGGGCGGCGCTGACGGTCGGCACGTCGCACGCGGTGCTCGACTACGTCGTCCCCTACGTGAAGGAACGCGAGGCCTTCGGTGAACCGATCGCCCACCGCCAGGCAGTCGCCTTCATGTGCGCCAACATCGCCATCGAATTGGACGGGCTGCGGCTGATCACCTGGCGCGGCGCGGCGCGTGCCGAGCAGGGCCTGCCCTTCATCCGCGAAGCGGCGCTGGCCAAGCGACTCGGCGCCGACAAGGGCATGCAGATCGGACTGGACGGCGTTCAGCTGCTCGGCGGCCACGGCTACACCAAGGAGCACCCGGTGGAGCGGTGGTACCGCGACCTGCGGGCCATCGGCGTCGCCGAGGGTGTCCTAGTCATCTAGCAGTCATCTAAGTCGTTAACTCATTCGAGCTGAAAGTTCAATCATGGCAATCAATCTGGAACTGCCCCGCAAGATGCAAGCGGTCACGACCAAGACGCATCAGGGCGCCGCTGAGTTGATGCGGCCGATCGCCCGCAAGTACGACCTCAAGGAGCACGCGTACCCGGTCGAGCTCGACACCCTGTTCAGCCTCTTCGAAGGGGCTTCGGAGTCATTCGAATTCGCCGGAGCGAACGCGCTCGGCGGCGAGGACGAAGAGCGCGACAAGAACCACAACGGCGCCAACATGGCCGCGCTACTCCAGACGCTGGAAGCCAGCTGGGGCGACCTCGCGATGATGCTGTCGGTCCCCTACCAGGGGCTGGGCAACGCCGCCATCTCCGCCGTCGCGAACGACGAGCAGCTGCAACGCCTGGGCAAGGTGTGGGCGGCGATGGCGATCACCGAGCCCGGCTTCGGGTCGGACTCGGCGGCGGTCGCGACGACCGCCACCCTGGACGGCGATGAGTACGTGATCAACGGCGAGAAGATCTTCGTCACCGCCGGGTCGCGCGCCACGCACATCGTGGTGTGGGCGACCCTGGACAAGTCGCAGGGCCGCGCGGCGATCAAGTCGTTCGTCGTGCCGCGCGAGCACCCCGGGGTCACGGTCGAACGGCTCGAGCACAAGCTGGGCATCAAGGGTTCCGATACCGCCGCCATCCGGTTCGACAACGTCCGCATCCCGAAGGAAAACCTGCTCGGCAACCCCGAAATCGAAGTCGGCAAGGGCTTTTCCGGCGTCATGGAGACCTTCGACAACACCCGGCCCATCGTCGCCGCCATGGCCGTCGGCGTGGGGCGCGCGGCGCTCGAGGAGATTCGCAAGATCCTCACCGAGGCCGGCGTGGAGATCTCGTATGACCGACCGGCGCACGTTCAGAGCGCGGCGGCCGCCGAGTTCTTGCGAATGGAAGCCGACTGGGAGGCCAGCTACCTGCTGTCGTTGCGGGCGGCCTGGCAGGCCGACAACAAGATCCCCAACTCCAAGGAAGCGTCGATGAGCAAGGCCAAGGCCGGCCGGATGGTCACCGACGTCACCCTCAAGTCCGTCGAATTGGCCGGCACCGCAGGGTATTCCGAACAGACCCTGTTGGAGAAGTGGGCGCGCGACTCGAAGATCCTGGACATCTTCGAGGGCACCCAACAGATCCAGCAGCTGGTCGTCGCGCGCCGACTGCTGGGCCTGTCCTCGGCCGAGCTCAGGTAGCGACCGCGTTCAGCCGCTCGCGGTCGTCGTCGTCCAGTTCGATCGAGGCGACGTCGACGTTCTCCTCCAGGTGCCGCAGCGACGAGGTGCCGGGGATCAGCAGCACGTTGGGCGCCACGCCGAGCGTCCACGCCAGCGCGACCTGGGCCGGGGTGCGGCCGAGGCGCTGCGCGATCCCCTGGACCAGCTGATGGCCGAGCACGGGGTTGGGACGCATGAACGCCGCGCCCAGCGGGAAGAAGGGGACGAACGCAATCCCCCGCGTCGTGCACTCGCCGAGCACCGCGGCCGACTCGCGGTGAATGAGATTGAATGCGTTTTGCACACAGGCGATTTCGGTGCGCTCGCACGCATGGGCCAGCTGCTCGCGGCTGACGTTGCTCAGTCCGATTGCGCCGATCAGCCCGGCGTCGCGCGCGGAGATCATGGCCGAGAGCTGGTCGTCGAACAGCTGATCGGGAGCCGAGCTGTCGAACACCCGCAGGTTGACCACGGCGAGCCGCTCGACGCCGAGAGTGCGCAGGTTCGTCTCGATGTCGCGGCGCAGCTCGGCCGGCTCGCCGGCCGGCAGCCAGGCCCCGTCGCCGTCGCGGCGCCCGCCGACCTTGCTGACCAGCGCCAGGTTTGGCGGATAGGGATGCAGCGCCTCGCGGATCAACTCGTTGGCAACGTCGGGCCCATAGATCTGGGCGGTGTCGATGTGGTCGACGCCGAGTTCGACCGCGCGCCGCAGTACGGCCAACGCCTCGTCGCGGTCGCGCGGCGGGCCGAACGCGTTCGGACCGGGCAGTTGCATGGCGCCGAAGCCCACGCGGTTGACCGAAAACCCACCGAGTGGAAAGGGATCCATACGGTGAGGTTAGCGTCGAAGCATGGACACGTTTCACGCGCTCGTCGCGCGCCAAGATGGTGACCGGATAACCGCGTCGGTCGAGACGCTTCGTCCCGACGACCTACCGCCCGGGGACGTGACGATCCGGGTCCTGTATTCGAGCGTCAACTACAAAGACGCGCTGGCGCTGACGCCCGGCGGCGGCGTGGTGCGCAACTATCCGGTGGTGCCCGGCATCGACCTGACCGGCGAGGTCGTGGAGTCCACCTCACCGGACTTCGCCGTCGGCGACGCGGTGCTGGCCCACGGCTATGCGATCGGCACCGGCCACCACGGCGGCTACGCCGAATACGCGCGGTTGCCGGCCGACCAGGTGGTGGCGCTCGGCGCGTTGAGCCCCCACGAGGGCGCGGCGATCGGAACCGCGGGCTTCACCGCGGCGATGAGCGTGCAGGCGCTGATCGACTGGGGCATCGCACCCGACGCCGGCGACATCGTCGTCACCGGCGCGACCGGCGGAGTCGGCTCGGTCAGCGTGGACCTGCTGGCGGCCGCCGGGTACCGGGTCGTCGCCTCGACCGGCAAGGCCGACGCCGCCGAGCGGCTGAAAACCCTTGGTGCCGCGGAGGTTATCGGTCGCCTGCCCGCCGATCCCGACGCCAAACCGCGACCGCTCGGCAAGGCCCGCTGGGCGGGCGGGGTGGATTGCGTGGGCGGGGCGACGCTCGCCGACGTGCTCAGCACCATCGACTACGGCGGCGCGGTGGCGGCCAGCGGTCTCACCGGCGGTCCCGCCCTGCACACCACGGTCATGCCGTTCATCCTGCGCGGTGTGGCGCTGCTGGGCATGGACTCGGTGCTGATGCCGATCGGGCCGCGGCGCGCGCTGTGGGCCCGGCTGGGTGATTCGTTGCGGCCGCGTCACTTGGACTCGCTGGTCAGCGACGTCGACGTGAAGGACGTCGTCGGCGTGATCGATCAGGTGCGCGCCGGCAAGTTCTCCGGCCGGGCCGTGGTGCGGGTCGCGGGCGGTTTTTGAGGCGGCAGTAGGCTCTGCTGGCATGCGCGCGGTACGGGTGACTCGGCTCGATGGTCCAGACTCGGTCGAGTTGGCCGACATCGACGAACCGACTGGTGACGGGGTCGTCGTCGACGTGCACGCCGCCGGGGTGGCGTTCCCGGACGCCCTGCTCACCCGCGGCCTGTACCAGTACCGCCCGCAATTGCCCTTTGTGCTGGGCGCCGAAATCGCCGGCGTGGTCCGGTCGGCGCCCGAGGGCGCGCACGTGGGTCCCGGCGACCGGGTCGTCGGCCTCACGATGCTGTCCGGCGGCATGGCCGAGGTCGCAATCTTGGCCCCGGACCGGGTGTTCAAGCTGCCCGACAACGTGAGCTTCGAGGCCGGCGCCGGCCTGCTGTTCAACGACCTGACGGTGTACTTCGCGCTCACCGTGCGGGGCCGGTTGCAGCGCGGCGAGACGGTGCTGGTCCACGGCGCGGCCGGCGGCATCGGCACCTCGGCGCTGCGGTTGGCGCCGGCGCTGGGCGCCTCGCGCACCATCGCCGTCGTCAGCACGCAGGACAAGGCCGACATCGCCACGGCCGCCGGCGCGACGGACGTGGTGCTGGCTGACGGGTTCAAGGACGCGGTCAAGGAGCTGACCCACGGCCGTGGCGTCGACATCGTCGTCGACCCGGTCGGCGGCGACCGGTTCACCGATTCCCTGCGCTCGCTCGCCCCCGGCGGACGACTGCTGGTCGTCGGATTCACCGGCGGTGAGATCCCCACCGTCAAGGTAAACCGATTGCTGCTCAACAACATTGACGTCGTCGGCGTGGGCTGGGGCGCGTGGGCGGGCACGCATCCGGGCGCGCTGGCCGAGCAATGGGCCGGCCTCGAACGTCTGCTCACCTCCGGGGAGCTGGCTCCGCCCGAGCCGGCCACCTACCCGCTGGACGAGGCCGCGGCCGCCGTCGCCTCACTCGAAAACCGCACCGCCAAGGGCAAGGTCGTGCTGCGCGTCCGGGGTTGACGGACGTATTTGTTGGCCGCCTCCCAGCGAGCGGGCGCGTTGCCATCGGAGTTGTCGCTGGGAGGTGGGCACCGAGCGGGTCCGGCCTGCCGGAGACGCCTGTGGCGACTGTGACTGACGCGAGACGACGACGGCCTGGCGCTCTTGCGGCCCTTGTGTCCGACCAAAACAAAAAGTAATGTCACTTTCAGTTTTGTGACCGCCGAGCTTGGCCCATCGGAGGAGCCGTCCATGGAATCCTTTGTGCACCTGCGGAAAGGGAAGACGCCACGCCGGCTTCATGCGGATCTTGACGGGCTCAAGGACGACGAGCTGGGCCGCGGCGGGTTCACCGGTCGCACCGCCAACCTCTACCGGCGCAACGATCCCACCGCCTACCGGTCGGTCGGCCCGCTGCGCCCCCTCGACGTGCTGTCCAGCGAGCTCAAGCCCGGCGACGCCACCGACGCGGGTGGCGGGCCGCTGCTGATGTTCAGCAACGACGACTGCCGAATTCTGTTGAGCCGTCGCCATGAGCCGATGCCGTTCTTCGCTCGTCACGTCGACGGCGACCTGCTGTGCTTCGTCCACCAAGGCACCGGTCTGGCCGAGACGGAGTTCGGGCCGCTGCGCTATCGGGAGGGCGATTGGCTGTACATCCCGAAGGCGTGCACCTGGCGCCAGCTGCCCGATACCGCGACGACGATGCTGATGATCGAGGCCCGCGACGAGTTTCGGATACCGCCCCCCGGCGCGCTCGGCCGCCACTTCCCCTTCGACCCGTCGCAGGTCGTCATCCCCGAGCCGGTCCCCGCCGACGACGACGCGTCCGGCGGCGAGTACGAGGTCCGGCTGATCCACGAGGGCGGACCGACAACGCTGTTCTACCAACACAATCCGCTCGACGTCGAGGGCTGGCGCGGCGATAACTTCGCGTTCACGTTCAACATCGCAGACTACAACGTGGTCACCTCCGACAGCGTCCACCTGCCGCCGACCGTGCACCTGTTCATGCAGGCCACCGGCGTCTACGTGATGAACTTCCTGCCCAAGCCCGCCGAGGGCGTCCCGGGCACCGAGCGCACACCGTGGTATCACCGCAACGTCGACTACGACGAGATCGCCTTCTTCCACGGCGGCTCGCTCTACGGCATCCCGATGCCGCCAGGTTTGATTTCGCATGCGCCGCAAGGGGTTCACCACGGCGCACCCGAAAAGGCGCGCGAACGGGCGCGCCGCAAGTTCGACGAATACTCCCGCGTCGACTGGCAGGTGATCGCCATCGACACCCGCCGCCGGCTGACCCCGTCGGCGGAAATACTCGCCCACGACCTAGGACAACATTGATGACCCGCGATGAGGAGGAGCGGCGCTAATGACGCACGCCGTGAAACCCAAGAAGCACGAGTACGATCGCATCCCCTATCTCGTTGCCTTCCAGAACAATTCCGGTGTCCGGGACGTCTACGGCGGCCTGGCCGAGATCACCGTGCTGGAAAGCTACCTGCTCAAGCCCAGGGACAATCCGTCGGACACCGTGCTGGTGTTCATGCACCCGATCGGCGGTGGCGCCTACCTGCCGATGATCAATGCCCTGGCCCGCGCCGGTCATCACGTCATCTACTGCAACAGCCGCTTCCGCGGCACCGACTCGGCGCTGCTGATGGAGAAGGTGGTCGAGGACCTCGGCGAGTGCATCAAGGACGCCAAGAAACGGCTGGGCTACTCCAAGGTGGTGCTGGCCGGGTGGAGTGGCGGAGGTTCGCTGTCGGTGTTCTACCAGCAGCAGGCGCAGAATCCGACGATCACCTCCAGTCCGACCGGTGACGGCCCCGACCTGACCAAACTCGACCTGCCCGCCGCCGACGGCATCATGCTGCTGGCCGCGCACATCAGCCGGCACGGCACGCTGACCGAATGGCTGGACGCGTCGATCCTCGACGAATCCGACCCCACCAAGCGCGATCCCGAGCTGGACCTGTACAACCCGGACAACCCCAACCAGCCGCCCTACAGCCAAGAATTCCTGGCCCGGTACCGGCAGGCGCAGGTCGACCGCAACCGCCGCATCACGGCGTGGGTCAAAGACAAGTTGGCCGAGCTGAAGGCCGCCGGCCGGCCGGACGACGAGTTCGGGTTCGTCGTGCACGGCACCATGGCCGACCCGCGATGGCTGGACCCGACCGTCGATCCCAACGAACGCGCCCCTGGGACGTGCTACCTGGGGGATCCTCAAGTGGTGAACATGAGCCCCGTCGGGTTGGCCCGGTTCTCGACGTTGCGCGGCTGGCTCTCGCAGTGGAGTTACGACGACGCCCGCGGCGACGCGGTGTCCTGCGGCCCAGACATCGCGATCCCGGCGCTGGTGATCGGTAACCTGGCCGACGACGCGTGCACACCCAGCCACACCCGGCGGCTTTTCGAAGCGATCGGACACCCGGACAAGGAGATACACGAAATCCCCGGCGCCACACACTATTACGCGGGACCCGACCAGCGCGACGCGCTGCGCACGGCGGTCACCATCGTCACGAACTGGCTGGTCCGGCACGACTTCGCGAGCGCCGAGTGATTCCCACTGGTCCGCTGGACGGCGTCCGGGTGCTCGAACTGGGCACCCTGATCGCCGGCCCGTTCGCCGGGCGGCTGCTGGGCGACATGGGCGCCGACGTCATCAAGGTGGAACTACCCAAGGCCCCGGACCCGTTGCGCACCTGGGGCCAGGCCGAAGTCGACGGGCAGCACGTCTTCTGGACGGTGCACGCCCGCAACAAACGAGCCATCACCCTCGACCTGCGCCACCCCCAGGGCCGCGAACTATTCTGCGAGCTCGTCGAGAAATCCGACATCGTGGTGGAGAACTTCCGCCCGGGCACCCTGGAGAAGTGGAACCTGGGCTACGACGTGCTGTCCGAGCGCAACCCCGGCATCATCCTGGTGCGCGTGTCCGGTTACGGACAGACCGGACCCGACGCGTCCAAGGCCGGTTACGCGTCGGTCGCCGAGGCGGCCAGCGGACTGCGACACCTCAACGGTTTCCCGGGCGGCCCACCGCCCCGGCTGGCGCTCTCGCTCGGCGACAGCCTGGCCGGCATGTTCGGCGCCCAGGGAGCGCTGGCCGCGCTGTACCGCCGCGGCGTGACCGGGCGCGGCCAGGTAGTCGACGTCGCGCTCACCGAATCCTGTTTGGCCGTCCAGGAATCCACGATCCCCGACTACGACGTCGGCGGCGTGGTGCGCGGACCGTCGGGCACCCGGCTCGAGGGCATCGCCCCGTCCAACATCTACCGCAGCGCCGACGGCTCGTGGGTGGTGATCGCCGCCAACCAGGACACCGTCTTCGCGCGGCTGTGCAAGGCCATGGGGCGCCCGGAGCTGGCCACCGACGACCGGTTCGCCACGCACGTCGCGCGCGGCCGCAACCAGGACCAACTCGACAACATCATCGGCAGCTGGGCGGCCGAACGCCAGCCGGGCGAGATCATCGAAACCCTTTCCGCCGCAGGGGTGATCGCGGGTCCCATCAACACGGTCGCCGAGGTCGTCAACGACCCGCAGCTGCGGGCCCGCGACATGCTGGTCGAGCACTACGACGAGCGGTTGCAGCGCAATGTCCTCGGACCCGGCATCGTTCCGGTGCTCTCGGAATCTCCGGGCCGGCTGCGCAACGCCGGTCCGGCGCGTCCGGGCGAACACAACGACGACGTCTACGTCGGGTTGCTGGGCAAGACCGCCGCGGAACTCGAGGAGCTGCGGGCCCAGGAGGTGCTATGACCGCCCAGCATGTCCAGATTCGGGAAGTGGCACTGCGCGACGGCCTGCAGATCGAGGCGCCAATCCCGTTGTCGGCCAAGCTCGAACTGCTGGCCGCGGTGGCGGCCACCGGCGTCCGCGAGGTGGAGGCCACCGCGTTCGTCTCCCCGACGAAGGTGCCGTCGATGGCCGACGCCGCCGAGCTCGCCGCCCACCTGCACGACTACCCCGACATCGAATTCTCCGCCCTGGTCGCCAGCCCCAACGGGGCCAGGCGGGCCGTCGCGGCGGGGCTGCGCTCCATCGAGTACGTGGTGGCCGCCGACGACACCTTCAGCAAGGCCAACGTCGGGCGCACCAGCGCGGAGGCGACCAACCAGATCGACGAGATCGTCGCGATCGCGCACGACGGCCCCACCGGCGTCCCTGTCACCGTCGAGGTCGTCATCGCCACGGCGTGGGATTCGCCGTTCGAAGGCCCCACCCCGCCGCAGCGGGTGCTCGACATCGCCGCGGCCGCACGCGAGCGCGGCGCCGACCGGCTGTCGATCGCCGACACCATCGGCACCACCACCCCGGGCCGCGTGAGTTCGCTGATCGCGCAACTGCGTCCGGTCATCGGGGACATGCCGCTGGGCGGCCACTTCCACAACACCCGCGGCTCCGGACTGGCCAGCGCCTATGCCGCGGTCACCGCCGGGGTGACCCGGCTCGACGCCTCGGTCGGCGGGCTGGGCGGCTGCCCGTTCGCCCCCGGCGCCACGGGCAACATCGCCACCGAGGACCTGGTGTATCTGCTGCGCGACAGCGGTATCGACGTCGACGTCGACCTGCAAGCCGCCATCGCCGCGGCCGCCGTGGCGAAGTCGTTGGTGGGCCACGATTTACCGAGCTCCCTGCTGCGCGCCGGCGACCGGATACAGAATTGATGTCCGCCCCGGAGGCAACCCGCGAGCTGACCGCCAAAGGCCGCCAAACCAGGCAGGCCATCGAGCAGGCCGCCCGTAAACTGTTCGCCGAACGGGGCTTTCACGGCACCACGGTGGCCGACATCACGTCGGCCGCCGGGAAATCGCCGGCGGTGTTCTACCGCTACTTCACCGACAAGGAAGACCTGCTGGCGGCGCTGGCGAAATCGTTCCTGCACGAGGTGGTGACCCCGTCGGGGGCCAGCGTTCACCTGCCCGACGCCCCCGACGACGACGCCTTCTTCACCTCCGTGGTCACCGGCTACTGGAACATGTTCAAGCAGAACATCGGGATCATGATCGCGGTGGCCCAGCTGGCCGCCACCCAGCGCCGGTTCGCCGCCGTGCAGAACGAATTCCGGCGATTGGGCATCGATCTCGTGGCGGCCTCGGTGCGCCGCGCCCAGGAGCAGGGCTACGGCGCCGAATTGAACCCCGAACACACCGCGGCGGCCATCGCGCTGCTGTTCGAGAACTTCACCACCGTGTTCGTCGGTCCCTCCAACCTGGGCATCAAGATCAGCGACAAGGACGCCATCGCCACGCTGTCGACGATCTGGAAGAGAACCCTGTACGGCGCATAAGGAGAACACCATGGATTTCACGCTGCCCGAGCACCTTCCGGGTGTGCTCGCCGAGATGGACGAGTTCATCGAGGCCGAGATCAAACCGCTGGAACGCGAGAACATCCAGTATTTCGACCAGCGCCGCGAGCACGCGCGCACCGATTGGGACAACGACGGCATTCCCACCCGCGAGTGGGAGGACCTGCTCGCCGAGATGCGCAGGCGCGCCGACAAGGCGGGCTGGCTGCGCTACGGCCTGCCGGCTTCGCTCGGCGGCCGCGACGGCAGCAACGTCGACATGGCCGTCATCCGGGAACACCTGGCGCGCAAGGGACTTGGCCTGCACAACGACCTGCAGAACGAGTCGTCGATCGTCGGGAACTTCCCGCAGGTGATCATGATGGAGCGCTTCGGCACCGACGAGCAACGCCGGGTGTGGTCGGAAGCGCTGATCACCGGGGAACGTTCGATGGCGTTCGGGCTGACCGAGCCCAAGCACGGCTCGGATGCCACCTGGCTGGAAACACACGCCGAACGTGACGGCGACGCCTGGGTGATCAACGGCTCCAAGCGGTTCAACACCGGCGTGCACCGCGCCACCCACGACCTGGTCTTCGCCCGCACCTCCGGGGAGCCCGGCGGCGCACGCGGAATCACCGCGTTTCTGGTGCCGACCGATACGCCGGGGTTCGACGTTCCCTACTACTGGTGGACGTTCAACATGCCTACCGACCACGGCGAGGTCGAGCTGACCGACGTTCGGGTGCCCGCGGACGCGGTGCTCGGCGAGGTGGATCGCGGCCTGGAGGTGGCGCAAACCTTCCTGCACGAGAACAGGATTCGGCAGGCGGCCAGCAGCCTGGGCGCCGCGCAATACTGCATCGATCGCGCCGCCGAATACGCCGGCGGCCGAACGGTGTTCGGCAAGCCGCTCTCGGTCAACCAGGCGGTGCAGTGGCCGCTGGCCGAGTTGCAGACCGAAGCGCAGATGGTGCGCCTGATGGTCCAATACGCCGCCTGGCACCTGGACCGCGACCACCACATGGAGGTCTCCGACAAGGTGTCGATGGCGAATTACCGCGCCAATCGCCTGGTCTGCGACGCCGCCGATCGCGCCATGCAGATCTTCGGCGGCCTCGGGTACAGCCGGCACGAGCCGTTCGAGCACATCTACCGACACCACCGTCGTTACCGGATCACCGAGGGCGCCGAAGAGATCCAGATTCGCCGGGTGGCGCAGCGGCTGTTCAACTTCGGCCGAAAATGATGCACGACGACGAGTCGGCCGAGCTGACCGCCAAACTGGCCGCCGTGCTCACGTCGGCCATCGGCACCGACACGGCGGTCGAGAACCTGCGCGCGCTGACCGGCGGCGCCAGCAGAACCACCTGGGCGTTCGAGGCCGTGACCGGCGCGCAACGCCGCTCGCTGATCCTGCGCACCGGTCCACCCGACGACGTGCATGCCGGCATGGAACTCGAGGCCCGGTCCCAGGCCGCCGCCGCGGCCGCCGGCGCTCCGGTCCCCCACGTCCTGATCGCCGACGATTCGCCTGCGGCACTGGGTAATCCGTTTCTGATCTGCGATGAGATCAAGGGCGAGACCATCGTGCGGCGCATCCAACGCCGGCTCGACTCCGGTGACGGGCACGCCGGCCGCGCCCGATTGCTGCAGCAGTGCGCGCAGGCGGCGGCCGCCATTCACCGCGCCGACCCACACGGCCCGGGCCTGGCACACGAGGACCAGCTCGACGAATGGCGCCGGCGCCTCGACGACATGGGCGACACCACCGCCACGTTCGAATGGGGGTTTCGCTGGCTGGCCGCCCACCGTCCCGAACCGACGCCGCCGGTGCTGGTGCACGGCGACTTCCGGATGGGCAACCTCATCGTCGACGGATCCGACCTTGCCGCCGTGCTGGATTGGGAACTGGTGCACGTCGGCCAGGCGTACGAAGACCTGGCGTGGTTCTGCATCCGGGCCTGGCGATTCGGCGCCCCGGCCAGCCTGGGCGCCGGCGGCCTCGGCAGCATCGAGAGCTTCCTGCGGGCCTACGAGCAGGCCGGCGCGACTACCGTCGACCGGGTGGCGTTTCACTGGTGGCTGGTGCTGGCCACGCTGCGCTGGGGTGTCATCTGCCGATTCCAGGCGGAACGGCATCTGAGCGGTCAGCACCGCTCGGTCGAGCTGGCCACCATCGGGCGCCGCGTCTGCGAGACCGAGTGGGACTTGCTCAACCTGCTCGCGCCCGCCGACGACGCGCGCCCCGCGGCGGCGCGAGGAGGAGGCGGGCAATCGGGGCCGGGCGCAGCCATGACCGGCGCGTACGGCCGCCCGCGGGCCGCCGAACTCGTGGCCGCGGTGGCCGAATTCCTGGAGACCGACGTGCGCGCGGCGACCGACGGCCAGGTCAACTTTCACGCCAGGGTGGCGGCCAACGCCCTGCGCATCGTCGAGCGCGAACTGCTCGACGACAGCGAGGCCGAATCCCGTGCGGCGCTGGCCGGCCTGGGTGTCGCCGACGAGGACCAGCTGGCCGCCGCGATCCGGTCCGGCGAGATGGACGACCGGGCGGCCGACGTCACGGCCTGCCTGCGCACCCTGGTACGGCGCCGGCTCGCCGTCGCCCACCCCGGATACGACAGCGAATAGGAGCCACCGCCATGCCCGCGTCCCGCGCAGAAACGGTCATCGAGGCCGCCGACCGCCTGTTCACGGCGATCGAGCGAGGCGATGTCGCGGCGGTCGGCGCGATGTGGAGCGACGACATCGCGGTATGGCGCGTCGGCTCGCGCCGCGACCCCCTCAAAACGGACGACAAGGCCCGCGCGATGCGGGTCATCGAGTGGTTCATCGGCGCGACCACGCAGCGCCGCTATGAAATTCTCGACCGGCAGCTCTTCGACGACGGGTCCGCTCAGGGCTTCGTCCAGCAGCACGTCCTGCACGCGACCGGGCATGCGGGGCAATCGATCTCGCTGTGCGTGTGCATCGTGATCCGGGTGGGCACCGACGGCCGGATCGAGCGCATCGACGAGTATTTCGATCCCGCCGGGATCGCGCCGTTGCTGGATTGAGACTAGATTCGCCACCAGACATGGGGGTGACGATGACGACTTTGGAGACACTGCTTCACGATCCCGATCTCGCCGGCGGGTGGAACCTGGTCCCGGATCGCTCGGCCATCACGTTCAAGGTCCGCAACATGTGGGGGCTCGTCAACGTCAAGGGCCGCTTCACCGACTTCAGCGGCGACGGCCAACTGACCGGCAAGGGAGCGGTTTTCGGGCGCGTCGACATCCGGGCCGCCTCGCTGGACACCGGGATCGGCCGCCGCGACAAACACCTGCGCTCGGCGGACTTCTTCGACGTGGACCGCTTTCCCGAGATCGGCGTCGTCGTCACCGCGCTGCGCCCCACTCAGGGCCCTCCCAAAGGCAGGGCCGCCGACGTTCGGACCAACTTCACCGTCAAGGGCATCACCACCGAGCTGCCGCTGCCCGTCACGATCTCCGAACTCGACGACGGCTCGGTCCGCGTCGCCGGCGAGACCACGCTCGATCGTGCCCGGTTCGACCTGGGTTGGAACCGGCTCGGCATGATCGGCCCGACGGTGACCGCGGCGGCGGAAGCCATCTTCGTGCGCGAATCGCGATGAGATTTCTGCGGGCACCGGCGATAAACCCGCAGCGACCCCAGTAGCATCTGCACCGTGTCCGACAGCCTCCCCCAATCCAGCGTCGCCCTGCGGATCCTCGTCTACAGCAGCAACGCCCAAACCCGCGAACGGGTGATGCGCGCGCTCGGCAAGCAGCTGCACCCGGATTTGCCCGAGTTGAGCTATGTCGAGGTGGCGACCGGTCCGATGGTGGTGCGGACGATGGACGAGGGCGGCATCGACTTGGCCATCCTGGACGGCGAAGCCACCCCGACGGGCGGCATGGGAATCGCGAAACAGCTCAAAGACGAACTCGAGACCTGCCCGCCGCTGGTGGTGCTCACCGGGCGTCCCGACGACGCGTGGCTGGCGTCCTGGTCGCGCGCCGAGGGTGCGGTGCCACATCCCATCGACCCCATCCTGCTGGGCCGCACGGTCCTCAATTTGCTGCGGACCCCGGTTCGCTGACTTTCTCCTAGCCGCGGCGTTGCCGCGGCTTTTGCCTTCCGCTGACCCCCTGCGGCGGTTCTGACCACCGGCGCCGGTCCGAGTTCGCGCAGCACAGCACGCGCGCGGCCCCCCAATAGTGCAAAACGCCCACCCCGGGCAAGCGCACCGCGCGCCGCGACGCTATGTTGAAGATCACTGTGACGGGCTCCAGACCCAGTTCGTCACAGCAGCCCGGTTACCGCCTGGCCGCTGCAGGCGGCTCGTACGACGGATCATGGAGCGAATTGAACGTCTACATACCCATCCTGGTGCTCGGTGCGATCGCCGCGGCCTTTGCCGTGGGCTCGGTGGTGATCGCGAGCCTGGCGGGCCCGTCACGGTTCAACAAGTCGAAGATGGCGGCCTACGAGTGTGGGATCGAACCCACCGAGACCTCGGTGAGCGGGCCGCATGCGACGGCAGGACAGCGGTTTCCGGTCAAGTACTACCTGACCGCGATGCTATTCATCGTCTTCGACATCGAAATCGTGTTCCTGTATCCGTGGGCGGTCAGCTACGACGCGTTGGGCACGTTTGCTCTGGTCGAAATGGTCGTGTTCATGCTCACGGTCTTCGTGGCCTACGCCTACGTGTGGCGCCGCGGCGGCCTGACGTGGGATTGAGGTAAAACGTGGGTCTTGAGGAACAGCTGCCCGGCGGGATTCTGCTGTCCACGGTCGAGAAGGTGGCGGGCTATGTCCGCAAGAACTCGCTGTGGCCGGCGACATTCGGGTTGGCCTGCTGCGCCATCGAGATGATGGCAACCGCCGGGCCAAGATTCGACATCGCGCGGTTCGGCATGGAACGCTTCTCGGCCACCCCCCGGCAGGCCGATCTGATGATCGTTGCCGGCCGGGTCAGCCAGAAGATGGCACCGGTGTTGCGGCAGATCTACGACCAGATGGCCGAGCCGAAATGGGTGCTGGCCATGGGCGTGTGCGCGTCGTCGGGCGGAATGTTCAACAACTACGCGATCGTCCAGGGCGTGGATCACGTGGTCCCGGTGGACATCTACCTGCCCGGATGCCCGCCACGGCCGGAGATGCTGCTGTACGCAATCCTGAAGCTGCACGAGAAGATTCAGGAGATGCCGCTGGGCGTCAACCGGGAAGACGCCATCGCCGAGGCCGAGCAGGCGGCGCTGTCGGCCCGGCCCACCATCGAGATGCGCGGACTGCTCCGATGAGTTCGCCGAATCAGGATCCTCACGAGGCGATCGGCCGCGCCGACGAAGAAGTCATCGACGTGCGCCGCGGAATGTTCGGCGTCCAAGGCTCGGGTGACACGTCCGGCTACGGCCGGCTGGTGCGCGAAGTCCTGCTTCCGGGCAGCAGCCCGCGGCCCTACGGCGGCTACTTCGACGAGCTCGTCGACGGACTGGCCGAGGCCCTGAAAAAGGGTGGCGTCGAATTCACGGACGCGATCGAAAAAGTGGTGGTGTACCGCAACGAGCTCACCTTGCATGTGCGCCGGGAGGCGCTGCCGCAGGTCGCCCAGCGCCTTCGCGACGAACCGCAACTGCGCTTCGAAATGTGCCTGGGCGTCAGCGGGGTGCACTACCCGCACGAGGCCGGCCGCGAACTGCACGCGGTTTATCCGCTGCAATCGATCACGCACAACCGCCGCGTCCGCCTGGAAGTGTCTGCGCCCGACGATGATCCGCACATCCCGTCGCTGTTCGGCATCTATCCGACCACCGACTGGCACGAGCGTGAGACCTACGACTTCTTCGGCATCATCTTCGACGGTCACCCGTCGCTGACCCGCATCGAAATGCCCGACGACTGGCACGGACATCCGCAGCGCAAGGACTACCCCCTCGGCGGAATTCCCGTCGAATACAAAGGCGCACAGATACCCCCGCCCGACGAGCGGAGAGCGTACAACTGATGAGCACCACCACCGAATCGACGCACGACGGCGCCGGCGAGACACTCGTGGTCGCCGGCGGCCAAGACTGGGACAAGGTCGTCGAAGCCGCCCGCAACGCCGATCCCGGCGAACGCATCGTCGTCAACATGGGGCCCCAGCACCCGTCCACGCACGGGGTGCTGCGGCTGATCCTGGAAATCGAGGGCGAGACGGTCACCGACGCCCGCTGCGGGATCGGGTACCTGCACACCGGCATCGAAAAGAACCTCGAATACCGCTACTGGACCCAGGGTGTCACCTTCGTGACCCGGATGGATTACCTCGCACCGTTTTTCAACGAGACCGCCTATTGCCTGGGCGTGGAGAAGCTGCTCGGCATCACCGACCAGATACCCGAGCGCGTCGACGTCATCCGAGTGTTGATGATGGAGCTCAACCGGATTTCGTCGCACCTGGTGGCCTTGGCCACCGGCGGCATGGAACTGGGCGCCATGACCCCGATGTTCGTCGGTTTCCGGGGCCGCGAGATCGTGCTGACCCTGTTCGAATCGATCACCGGCTTGCGGATGAACAGCAACTACATCCGGCCCGGCGGCGTGGCCCAGGACCTGCCGCCGAACGCGCAGACCGAGATCGCCGAGGCCCTCGAACCGCTGCGGGAAGTGCTGCGCGAGATGAGCGGTCTGCTCAACGAGAACGCGATCTGGAAGGCCCGCACCCAGGACGTCGGCTACCTGGACCTGACCGGGTGCATGGCGCTGGGCATCACCGGGCCGATCCTGCGTGCCACCGGGCTGCCGCACGATCTGCGCAAGAGCGAACCGTACTGCGGATATGAAAACTACGAATTCGACGTAATCACCGAAGACACGTGTGATGCTTACGGGCGCTACATGATTCGTGTCAACGAGATGTGGGAGTCGATCAAGATCGTCGAGCAGTGTCTGGACAAGTTGAAGCCCGGCCCGACCATGGTCTCCGACCGCAAGATCGCCTGGCCGGCCGACCTGAAGGTGGGGCCCGACGGCATGGGCAACTCGCCGGAGCACATCGCCAAGATCATGGGCGGTTCGATGGAGGCCTTGATCCACCACTTCAAGTTGGTCACCGAGGGCATCAGGGTTCCGCCCGGCCAGGTGTACACCGCGGTCGAGTCGCCGCGCGGGGAGCTCGGCGTGCACATGGTCAGCGACGGCGGCACCCGGCCCTACCGAGTGCATTACCGAGACCCCTCCTTCACCAACCTGCAGTCGGTCGCCGCGATGTGCGAGGGCGGGTTGGTCGCCGACCTGATCACCTCGGTCGCCAGCATCGACCCGGTCATGGGCGGGGTGGACCGGTGACCGGCCCACAGGGACAGCCGGTCTTCCTGCGGCTCGGCCCGCCGCCGGACGAGCCCAACGCGTTCGTCGTCGAGGGCGCGCCCACGTCGTATCCGCCCGAGGTGCGGGCCCGGCTGGAGGTCGACGCCAAGGAGATCATGGGCCGCTACCCCGAGAAGCGCTCGGCGCTGCTGCCGTTGCTGCACCTGGTGCAGGCGCAGGATTCCTACCTGACGCCGGCGGGCCTGGAGTTCTGCGGTGAGCAGCTGGGACTCAGCGGAGCCGAGGTGTCCGCCGTGGCGAGCTTTTACACGATGTATCGCCGCGGCCCCACCGGCGACTACCTGGTAGGCGTCTGCACCAACACGCTGTGCGCCGTCATGGGCGGCGACGCCATTTTCGATGCCCTGAAAGAACATTTGGGCATCGGCAACGACGAGACGACCGCCGACGGATCGGTCACCCTGCAACACATCGAATGCAACGCCGCCTGCGACTACGCGCCCGTGGTGATGGTCAACTGGGAGTTCTTCGACAACCAGACTTGCGAATCGGCACGCGAACTCGTCGACTCGCTGCGTTCCGGTGAGCCGAAGGCCCCGACCCGCGGCGCGCCGCTGTGCGCCTTCCGGGAGACGTCGCGCATCCTGGCCGGCTTGCCCGACGAGCGGCCCGACCAGGGGCAGGGAGGCGCCGGTGCGGCGACCCTGGCCGGCCTGAAGGTAGCCAAGGAACACGGCATGCAGGCGCCCGGCGCGCCGGAAGGCCAGCCATGACAACCACTTCCGAGACGTCCGGCGCCACGCCGCTCACTCCGGTGCTCAGCCGCTTCTGGGACGACCCCGAGTCCTGGACGCTTGAGACCTACCGCCGGCACGGTGGCTACGAGGCGATGAAGAAGGCGCTGGCGATGGAGCCGGACGCGGTGATCGGGGTGGTGAAGGATTCCGGGCTGCGCGGGCGCGGCGGCGCGGGCTTCTCGACCGGGACCAAGTGGTCGTTCATCCCGCAGGGCGACACCGGCGCGGCCGCCAAACCGCACTACCTAGTGGTCAACGCCGACGAGTCGGAACCCGGTACCTGCAAAGACATTCCGCTGATGCTGGCGACACCGCACGTCCTCGTCGAGGGCGTCATCATCGCCGCCTACGCGATCCGGGCCAACCACGCGTTCATCTATGTGCGCGGCGAGGTGCTGCCGGTGCTGCGCCGCCTGCAGAACGCGGTGGCCGAGGCGTACGCCGCCGGGTACCTGGGCCGCGACATCAACGGCTCGGGATTCGATCTGGAGCTGGTCGTGCACGCGGGCGCCGGCGCGTACATCTGCGGCGAGGAGACCGCGCTGCTGGATTCGCTGGAAGGCCGACGCGGCCAGCCGCGGCTGCGCCCGCCGTTCCCCGCGGTGGCCGGCCTGTACGGCTGCCCCACGGTGATCAACAACGTCGAGACCATCGCGAGCGTGCCGTCGATCATCGGCAACGGCGTGGACTGGTTCCGCTCGATGGGAAGCGAAAAATCCCCGGGCTTCACGCTGTATTCGCTGTCCGGGCACGTCACCCGCCCCGGACAGTACGAGGCCCCGCTGGGAATCACGTTGCGGGAGTTGCTCGCCTACGCCGGCGGGGTGCGGGCCGGCCACCGGCTGAAGTTCTGGACGCCCGGCGGCTCGTCGACCCCGCTGCTGACCGACGAGCATCTCGACGTCCCGCTGGACTACGAGGGCGTGGGCGGCGCCGGCTCGATGCTGGGCACCAAGGCGCTGGAGATCTTCGACGAAACCACCTGCGTGGTGCGTGCGGTGCAGCGCTGGACGTACTTCTACAAGCACGAATCGTGCGGCAAATGCACGCCGTGCCGCGAGGGCACCTTCTGGCTGGACAAGATCTACGAGCGGCTGGAGGCCGGCACCGGCACCCACGAGGACCTCGACAAACTGCTGGACATCTCCGACTCCATCTTGGGTAAAGCGTTCTGCGCCTTGGGCGATGGCGCCGCCAGCCCCGTCATGTCGTCGATCCAGTACTTCCGCGACGAGTACGTCGCCCATGTCGAGGGCGGCGGATGCCCGTTCGACCCACGAGACTCCATGCTGATACCGAACGGAAAGGCATGACGAGCTGATGACGAGCCTTGCCAAAACCGAGACCGGCGACGAGGTGCGTCCGCCGGAGATGGTGACGCTGACCATCGACGGCATCGAAATCAGCGTTCCCAAGGGAACTCTGGTGATCCGGGCCGCCGAACTGATGGGCATCCAGATCCCGCGGTTCTGCGACCACCCGCTGCTGGAGCCGGTCGGCGCGTGCCGCCAGTGCCTGGTCGAGGTCGAGGGCCAGCGCAAGCCGATGGCCTCGTGCACCACCGTGGCCACCGACGACATGGTCGTGCGCACCCAGCTCACCTCCGAGGCCGCCGACAAGGCGCAGCACGGCGTGATGGAGCTGCTGCTGATCAACCATCCGCTCGACTGCCCCATGTGCGACAAGGGCGGCGAATGCCCGCTGCAGAACCAGGCAATGTCCAACGGGCGGGCCGATTCTCGCTTCACCGACGAGAAGCGCACCTTCGCCAAGCCGATCAACATCTCCTCGCAGGTTCTGCTCGACCGCGAGCGCTGCATCCTGTGCGCGCGCTGCACGCGGTTCTCCGAACAGATCGCCGGCGACCCGTTCATCGACATGCAGGAGCGGGGCGCCCTGCAGCAGGTCGGCATCTACGCCAACGAGCCGTTCGACTCCTACTTCTCGGGCAACACGGTGCAGATCTGCCCGGTGGGCGCGCTGACCGGGACCGCCTACCGCTTCCGGGCCCGTCCGTTCGATCTCGTCTCCAGCCCGAGCGTCTGCGAACACTGTGCCTCCGGATGCGCACAGCGCACCGACCACCGCCGCGGCAAGGTGCTGCGCCGGCTGGCCGGCGACGACCCGGAAGTCAACGAGGAGTGGAACTGCGACAAGGGCCGGTGGGCGTTCACTTACGCGACCCAGCCCGACGTGATCACCACTCCCCTGGTTCGCGACGCCGACGGCTCGCTGCAGCCGACCTCGTGGTCACACGCGATCGCCGTCGCGACGCAGGGCCTCGAGGCGGCGCGCGGGCGCACGGGGGTGCTGGTCGGCGGCCGCGCGACCCTGGAGGACGCCTACGCCTACTCCAAGTTCGCGCGAATCGTGCTGGACGGCAACGACATCGACTTCCGCGCCCGGCCGAGTTCGGCCGAGGAGGCCGACTTCCTGGCGGCCCGCATCGCCGGCAGGCCGATGACCGTCAGCTACGCCGATCTGGAGTCGGCGCCGGTGGTCGTGCTGGCCGGGTTCGAGCCCGAGGACGAGTCGCCGATCGTGTTCCTGCGGCTGCGCAAGGCGGCCCGCAAACGCGGGTTGCCCGTCTACGCGGTGGCGCCGTTCGCCACCCGGGCGCTGGACAAGATGTCCGGCCGGCTGATCAAGACCGTGCCCGGCGCCGAAGCCGCGGCGCTGGACGGGTTGGCCACCGGCGAGGTGGGTGACCTGCTGTCCACCCCCGGCGCGGTCATCATGGTCGGCGAACGCTTGGCCACCGTGCCGGGCGGATTGTCCGCTGCGGCGCGGCTCGCCGATACCACCGGCGCCCGCCTGGCCTGGGTGCCGCGGCGCGCCGGCGAGCGGGGCGCGCTGGAGGCCGGTGCGCTGCCCGGGCTGCTGCCCGGCGGCCGTCCGGTGGACGACGAGACCGCCCGGGCGCAGGTGGCGCGGGCCTGGAACGTGTCCGAATTGCCCTCCGGCCGTGGGCGTGACGCCGACGGCATCCTGGCCGCCGCCACCGACGGGACGCTGGGCGCGCTGCTGGTGGGTGGCGTCGAGCCCGACGACTTCGCCGACCCCGAAGCGGTGCTGGCGGCGCTGGACGGCGCCGGCTTCGTGGTCAGCCTCGAGATGCGGGACAGCGCCGTCACGCGGCGCGCCGACGTGGTGTTCCCGGTCGCGTCGACGACACAGAAGGCCGGCGCGTTCATCAACTGGGAGGGCCGCTTCCGGCCCTTCGACGCCGCGCTGCGCAACACCCAGGACGCCACCCAGTCCGACCACCAGGTGCTCGACGCGCTGGCCGACGAGATGGGCGTCTACCTGGGCATGTCCACCGTCGACGCGGCCCGCGAAGAACTGGCCGCGCTGCGGCACTGGGACGGCAAGCGCCCCGCGAGCCCGGACGTCGCGGCGCCGCAGCCACCCGAGGTCGGCGCTGGCGAGGCGGTGCTGGCCGGCTGGCGGATGTTGCTGGACAACGCCCGAATGCAGGACGGTGAGCCACATCTGGCGGGAACGGCCCGCAAATCCGTCGTGCGGCTGTCCGCCGACACGGCCGCCGAGATCGGCGCCGCCGAGGGCGACGCGGTGACCGTCAGCACGTCACGCGGGTCCATCAGCCTGCCGCTGCTCGTCACCGACATGCCCGACCGGGTGGCGTGGCTCCCACTCAACTCGTCGGCGTCGGCGGTGTACCGCCAGCTCGGGGCAACCCCCGGCAGCACAGTGAAAATCGGAGTGGGCAAATGACTCGCGCCGGCGACGATGCAGAGCGAAGCGATGAGGAGGAGCGGCGCACATGACCACCGGCTTGACGGTCTTCGGGCACGACACCTGGTGGCTGGTGCTCGGCAAGGCCCTGGCCATCTTCGTGTTCCTCATGCTCAACGTGCTCGTCGCGATCCTGCTCGAACGCAAGATCCTCGGCTGGATGCAGCGCAGGCCCGGACCGAACCGGGCGGGACCCTGGGGCGTCCTGCAGAGCCTGGCCGACGGAATCAAGTTGGCGCTCAAGGAAACGATCACGCCCGGTGGTGTCGACAAGTTCGTCTACTTCGCGGCGCCGGTCATCTCCACGATCCCGGCGTTCACCGCCTTCGCGTTCATCCCGTTCGGCCCGGTGGTGTCGGTGTTCGGCCACCGGACGCCGCTGCAACTGACCGACCTCCCCGTCGCGGTGCTGTTCATTCTGGGGCTGTCGGCCATCGGGGTGTACGGAATCGTGTTGGGCGGCTGGGCATCCGGGTCCACCTATCCACTGCTGGGCGGGGTGCGCTCCACCGCCCAGGTCATCTCCTACGAGGTGGCGATGGGACTGTCGTTCGCGGCGGTGTTTCTGTACGCCGGCTCCATGTCGACGTCACAGATCGTCGCCGCGCAGGACCGGGTCTGGTACGTGTTCCTGCTGCTGCCGTCGTTCGTGATCTACCTGATCTCGATGGTCGGCGAAACCAACCGGGCGCCCTTCGATTTGCCCGAGGCCGAGGGTGAACTGGTCGCGGGATTCCACACCGAGTACTCGTCGCTGAAGTTCGCGATGTTCATGCTGGCCGAGTACGTCAACATGATGACGGTGTCCTCGCTCGCCACCGCCTTGTTCTTCGGCGGCTGGCATGCGCCGTGGCCGCTGAACATGTGGGCCGGCGCCAACACCGGGTGGTGGCCGGTGCTGTGGTTCACCGCCAAGATGTGGACCTTCTTGTTCATCTACTTCTGGCTGCGGGCCTCGCTGCCCCGGCTGCGCTACGACCAGTTCATGGGCCTGGGCTGGAAGCTTTTGATCCCGGCCTCGCTGGTCTGGGTGCTGATCGCGGCGGTGGTCCGCACACTGCGCAACCAGGGGTATCAGCACTGGACCCCGGTACTCGTGGTGAGCAGCATCGTGTTCGCCACGGTCCTGGTGATGTTGCTGCGAAAACCGTTCAGCGCGCCGGGGATTCGCGCGCTGGAGCGCCAGCTGCGGCGTCAGGCGAAGAAGGTGCCGGCCGCATCGATCTCCACACCGGTATTCCCGACACCGCCGCTGCCGGCGAAAGAGATGAAGTCGCTGGCGGCGGCGAGCAAGGAGGAAGCACGTGGCTAAATTCTTGGACGCCGTGGCCGGATTCGGCGTGACGCTGGGATCGATGTTCAAAAAGCGCGTCACCGAGGAGTATCCGGAAAAGCCGGGCCCGGTCATGCCCCGCTATCACGGGCGTCACCAGCTGAACCGCTACCCCGACGGCCTGGAGAAGTGCATCGGCTGCGAACTGTGCGCGTGGGCGTGCCCGGCCGACGCGATCTACGTCGAGGGCGCCGACAACACCGAGGAACTCAGGTACTCCCCCGGGGAACGCTACGGCCGGGTGTATCAGATCAACTATCTGCGCTGCATCGGCTGCGGCCTGTGCATCGAAGCCTGCCCGACCCGGGCGCTGACGATGACCAACGACTACGAGATGGCCGACGACAATCGCGCCGACCTCATCTACGAGAAGGACCGGCTGCTGGCTCCGCTGCTGCAAGACATGCTCGCGCCGCCGCATCCCAGGGCCGAGGGCGCCACCGACAAGGACTACTACCTGGGCAACGTGACCGCACACGGGCTGCGGGACAACCAGCACGCCGGAGACTCCCGGTGACCGGTTTCGCGGGCCACGCCGTCACGTCCGTGATGGCATCCAGTTTCGCCCACGACACCATCGCTCGAACCTCCACCGGCGAAGCGGTGACGTTCTGGGTGCTGGGGGCGCTGGCGGTGATCGGTGCGCTCGGGGTGGTGTTGGCGGTCAACGCCGTCTACTCGGCGATGTTTTTGGCCATGACGATGATCATCCTGGCGGTGTTCTACATGATCCAGGACGCGTTGTTCTTGGGCGTCGTTCAGGTCGTCGTCTACACCGGCGCGGTGATGATGCTGTTCCTGTTCGTGCTCATGCTCATCGGCGTGGACTCCGCCGAATCGCTGCGGGAGACGCTGCGGGGCCAGCGCGTCGCCGCGGTGGCCGCCGGTGTCGGGTTCGGCATCCTGCTCATCGCCGCCATCGGCAACGTGGCCACGGGCGGCTTCGCCGGGCTGACCACCGCGAACGCCGCCGGCAACGTGGAAGGGCTGGCGGCGCTGATCTTTTCGCGCTACCTGTGGGCATTCGAACTCACCAGCGCGTTGCTGATCACCGCGGCCGTCGGGGCCATGGTGCTGGCGCACCGCGAGCGTTTCGAACGCCGCAAGACGCAACGCGAGCTCTCCCAGGAACGATTCCGGCCCGGCGGGCACCCCACCCCGCTGCCCGGCCCCGGCGTGTACGCCCGCCACAACGCCGTCGACGTGGCCGCGCTGCTGCCGGACGGCTCGTACTCGAAGCTGTCGGTGTCGCCGATGCTGCAAAGCCGCGGCGCCGACGGCAAGAAGACCCCGTCCCCCGAGGCAAGCTCGGGTCTGTCACAAGGCGGTCCGTCGTGAATCCCGCTAATTACCTGTACCTTTCGGCGCTGCTGTTCACCATCGGGGCCGCCGGTGTGTTGCTGCGCCGCAACGCCATCGTGATGTTCATGTGCGTCGAGCTCATGCTCAACGCCGTCAACCTCGCGTTCGTCACGTTCGCGCGGATGCACGGCCACCTGGACGGACAGATGATCGCGTTCTTCACGATGGTGGTGGCCGCCTGCGAGGTGGTCATCGGCCTGGCCATCATCATGACCATTTTCCGTGCCCGCAAATCGGCGTCCGTCGACGACGCGAACCTACTCAAAGGCTGAAGAGCGCCACGTGACGAATCTTATTGGGACTCAATACAGCTGGCTGCTGGTCGCGCTGCCGTTGGCGGGTGCCACCATCCTGCTGTTCGGCGGGCGGCGCACCGACCGCTGGGGGCATTGGCTGGGCTGCGCCACCGCGCTGGCGGCATTCGCCCTGGGCCTGAGCCTGCTGGGCGAGTTGCTCGGCCGCCCCGCCGACGACCGCGTCATCCACCAAAAGGTGTTCAGCTGGATCCCGGTCGGCCAGCTCCAGGTCGACCTCGGGCTCCAGATCGACCAGCTGTCGGTGTGTTTCGTGTTGCTGATCTCCGGGGTCGGCTCACTGATCCACATCTATTCGGTCGCCTACATGGCCGAAGACCCCGACCGCCGGCGGTTTTTCGGCTACCTCAACCTGTTCCTCGCCTCGATGCTGCTGCTCGTGGTCGCCGACAACTACGTGGTGCTCTACGTCGGCTGGGAAGGGGTGGGCCTGGCGTCCTACCTGCTGATCGGGTTCTGGTACCACAAGCCGACCGCCGCCACCGCCGCCAAGAAGGCTTTTGTGATGAACCGGGTCGGCGACGCCGGGCTGGCGCTCGGAATGTTCTTGATGTTCAGCACTTTCGGCACGCTGTCGTACGCCGGGGTGTTCGCCGGGGCGCCGGCCGCAGGGCGGGGCGCGCTGACCGCGATGGGACTGTTGCTGCTGCTGGGCGCCTGCGCCAAATCCGCGCAGGTGCCGCTGCAGGCCTGGCTGGGTGACGCCATGGAGGGCCCCACCCCGGTGTCCGCGTTGATCCACGCCGCCACCATGGTGACCGCCGGGGTGTATCTGATCGTGCGGTCCAACCCGCTGTACAACCTCTCGCCCGACGCGCAACTGGCGGTGGTCGTCGTGGGTGCGGTCACGTTGCTGCTCGGGGCGTTCATCGGCTGCGCCAAGGACGACATCAAGCGGGCGCTGGCGGCCTCGACGATGAGCCAGATCGGTTACATGGTGCTGGCCGCGGGCCTGGGTCCGGCCGGCTACGCGTTCGCGATCATGCATCTGCTCACCCACGGCTTCTTCAAGGCCGGGCTGTTCCTGGGATCCGGCGCGGTGATCCACGCGATGGACGAAGAGCAGGACATGCGCCGCTACGGCGGCCTGCGCGCCGCGCTGCCGATCACGTTCGCCACGTTCGGCCTGGGATACCTGGCGATCATCGGTGTGCCGCCCTTCGCGGGCTACTTCTCCAAGGACGCCATCATCGAGGCGGCGCTGGCCGCCGGCGGCGTCCGGGGTTACGTGCTGGGCGCGGCGGCGCTGCTGGGCGCGGGCGTCACCGCGTTCTACATGACCCGCGTCATGCTGATGACCTTTTTCGGTAAAAAGCGCTGGGCGCCCGGCGCCCACCCGCACGAGGCGCCCGGCCTGATGACGTGGCCCATGATCCTGCTGGCGATCGGCTCGGTGTTCTCCGGCGGCCTGCTCGCGGTCGGTGGCACCTTGGCGCGCTGGCTCGAACCGGTCGTCGGGAAACACGAAGAAGTCACCCACGCGTTCCCGGTCTGGGTGAGCAGCGCGCTGGCACTGGGTGTGGTCGCCATCGGGATCGCCGTCGCCTACCGGCTTTACGCCACCGCGGACATCCCCCGGGTGGCCCCCCTGTCGGTCTCGCCCCTGACGTCGGCCGTCCGCAAGGACTTCTACGGCGATGCCCTCAACGAGGAGGTGTTCATGCGCCCCGGTGCGCAACTGACCCACGCGCTTGTCGAAGTCGACAACGCGGGCGTCGACGGCTCGGTCAACGCGCTGGCGGCGCTCGTGAGCCAGGCGTCGAATCGGCTGCGGGGCCTGCAAACCGGCTTCGCCCGCAACTACGCACTGTCGATGCTGACGGGCGCGGTGCTGGTGGTCGCGCTGATCCTGGCGGTGAAACTGTGGTGAACCCGATGACCTCGGTTCCATGGCTCAGCGTGCTGTGGCTGGTGCCGCTGGCCGGAGCCGTGCTGATCATCCTGATGCCACCCGGGCTGCGGCAGCTCGCCAAGTGGACGGGCCTGGTGTTCGGCGTCGCGACCCTGGCGGTCGCGATCGTCGTCACCCTCGGGTTCAAGACCGGCGGCGCCCCGTATCAGTTCGTCGAAAAGCACCAGTGGATCCCGGCTTTCGGGGCCGGCTACACCCTGGGCGTCGACGGCATCGCGGTGGTGCTGGTGCTGCTGACCGCGGTGCTGATCCCGGTGCTGCAGATCGCCGGCTGGAACGACGGGGGCCAGCGCACGCGCGGCGTGCACGCCTACGTCGCGCTGACGCTGGCCATCGAATCCATGGTGCTGATCTCGGTGATCGCGTTGGACGTGCTGCTGTTCTACGTGTTCTTCGAAGCCATGCTCATCCCGATGTACTTCCTGATCGGCGGCTTCGGCGGGGGGTCGGGCCGCTCACGTGCGGCCGTGAAGTTCTTGCTGTACAACCTGTTCGGCGGGCTGATCATGCTGGCCGCGGTGATCGGGCTGTATGTGGTGACCTCGCAGCACGGGTCGGGCACGTTCGACTTCCGTGAGATCGTCGCCGGCGTCGCCTCCGGGCGCTACGGGGCGGATTCCGCGGTGTTCAAGGCGCTCTTCCTGGGCTTCATGTTCGCGTTCGCGATCAAGGCCCCGCTGTGGCCGTTCCACCGCTGGCTGCCCGACGCCGCGGTCGAGGCCACCCCGGCCACCGCGGTGCTGATGATGGCCGTGATGGACAAGGTCGGCACCTTCGGCATGCTGCGCTACTGCCTGCAGCTGTTCCCCGATGCCTCAACGTATTTCCGCCCGCTGATCGTCGTGCTGGCGGTCATCGGGGTGGTCTACGGGGCGATCGTCGCCATCGGCCAGACCGACATCATGCGCCTGATCGCCTACACGTCGATCTCGCACTTCGGGTTCATCATCCTCGGCATCTTCGTGATGACCAGCCAGGGCCAGAGCGGGTCGACGCTGTACATGCTCAATCACGGGCTGTCCACGGCGGCGGTGTTCCTGATCGCCGGCTTCCTGATCTCGCGGCACGGCAGCCGGGCGATCGCCGACTACGGCGGCGTGCAGAAGGTGGCGCCCATCTTGGCGGGCACCTTCCTGGTCTCCGCCATGGCCACCCTGTCATTGCCCGGCCTGGCCCCGTTCATCAGCGAATTCCTGGTCCTGCTGGGAACTTTCAACCGGTACTGGCTGGCCGCCGGATTCGGCGTCACCGCGCTGGTGCTGTCGGCCGTGTACATGCTGTGGCTCTACCAGCGCGTGATGACCGGGCCGGTGGCCACCGGCAACGAGAAGATCGGCGACCTGAGGGCGCGCGAATTGATCGTCGTCGCACCGTTGATCGCGCTGCTGCTCGTGCTCGGGATCTATCCCAAGCCCGTCCTCGACATCATCAATCCGGCCGTCGAGAACACCATGACCACCATCGGCCAGCACGACCCCAAACCGACGGTGCCGGTGGGCAATCCCAGGCCGGCCCAAGCCCGGACCGCTGAAGGACCGCGATGACCCTCCCCACCCCCAGCATCCAGTACTTTCTGCTGTCCCCGACCCTCATCGTGTTCGGCATCGCCGTGGTGGGGGTCCTCGCCGAAGCGTTCCTGCCCAGGCGCATCCGCTACGCCGGCCAGGTGACGCTGGCCCTCGGCGGCTTGATCGCGGCGTTCGTCGCCGTCGTCGCCGTGAGCCGCTCGATCAAGAGCTCGGGGCGGGCCGCGGTCCTGGGCGCCATGGCCATCGACCGTCCGACGCTGTACCTGCAGGGCACCGTGCTGCTGGTCGCGGTGATGGCCGTCATCTTCATCGCCGAACGGACCCAAACCAAAACGGAGAGCAAGGTTTCCGTCGCAACGGGCGCCGGCGGCACGGGAGGCCTGGACTCGTTCACCCCGCAGGCGTCGGCGGTGCCCGACAGCGACGCGGAGCGGGAGGCCGAGCGGGCCGGAGCCGCCCAGACGGAGCTCTTCCCGCTGGCGATGCTGTCGGTCGGCGGCATGATGGTCTTTCCGGCGTCCAACGACCTACTGACGATGTTCGTCGCGCTGGAAGTGTTGTCCTTGCCGCTGTACCTGATGTGCGGCCTGGCCCGCCACCGTCGCCTGCTGTCGCAGGAAGCGGCCATGAAATACTTTCTGCTGGGCGCGTTTTCGTCGGCCTTCTTCCTCTACGGTGTGGCGCTGCTCTACGGCGCGACCGGCACGCTGCTGCTGACCGGTATCCGCGACGCGCTGGCCACACGCGGCGACAGCTCGCTGGCGCTGGTCGGTGTCGCGCTGCTGTCGGTCGGTCTGCTGTTCAAGGTCGGCGCCGTTCCGTTCCACTCGTGGATTCCCGACGTGTACCAGGGCGCCCCCACCCCGATCACGGGATTCATGGCGGCGGCCACCAAGGTGGCGGCGTTCGGCGCGCTGCTTCGGGTGATCTACGTGGCGCTGCCGCCGCTGCATGACCAGTGGCGGCCGGTGCTGTGGACGATTTCCATCCTGACCATGGTGGTGGGGACCATCACCGCGGTGAACCAAACCGACGTCAAGCGGATGCTGGCCTACTCCTCGGTCGCCCACGTCGGATTCATCCTCACCGGCGTCATCGCCGACAACCACACCGGACTTTCCTCCACATTGTTCTATTTGCTCGCCTACAGCTTCAGCACCGTGGGCGCGTTCGCCATCGTGGGCCTGATTCGCGACGACGACGGTGTCGAGGATGCCGCGCTGTCGCACTGGGCCGGGCTGGGACAGCGCTCCCCCATTGTGGGCGTGATGTTTTCGATGTTCTTGTTGGCGTTCGCCGGCATCCCGCTGACCAGTGGATTCGTCAGCAAGCTCGCCGTGTTCAAGGCCGCCGCCCAGGGGGGCGCCGCGCCCCTGGTGATCGTCGGTGTGGTCGCCAGCGGTGTCGCCGCCTACTTCTACGTGCGGGTGATCGTGTCGATGTTCTTCACCGAAGCCACCGAGGACACCCCGCACGTGGTGGCGCCGGGCATCCTGAGCAAGGCCGCGATCGCGGTCTGCGCCGCGGTCACCGTGGTGTTGGGCATCTTCCCGCAGCCGCTGCTCGACCTGGCCGATCACGCCGCGCACCTGCTGCACTGACGGTGACCGACGTCGGCGCTCAGGCCAAGAACGGCCGGATCGCCAGCAGGTAGATCACCAGCGCACCCAGCGGGGCGGCCAACGGCAACCACGGCAACTGCAACGGGAACGACGTTGCGACCAACCCGGCGAACGTAAACCCCACCGCGGCAACGGCCGTCGGCCAGCTGCTCAGCACCACCGGGGCGGCCGCGCCGGCCGCATGGCGGCACACCAGGTAGGCGGCCGCGCACAATCCGGACAGCGCGACGAACACGACCGGCGGATCGGACAGCGTGACCGTCACGACCGCCAGCAGCACGGCAACCGTTGCGGCGAACCGGAATACCGTCCCCGCACCCACCGAAACCAGGGCCGCCACCCACGCGGCCACGGCGAAACCGTGCGAGCCCCCGGCCGCCGATCCCACCATGAGCAGACCGAACCCGGTCGCGAACGCGGGCGAGCCCAGCCGACCCAGCGCGCCCGCACCACCGCTATCCACGCAGCCTCCCGCGCACCCGGCGGCGGCGATCGGGCAGCACACCCATCGACTGCTCGAGGCCGCTCTCGCCCCGCCACGACACGATGTCCACACCGACGGTGGCCATGTCGCGATACATCGAGGAGCGCTGCAGCGCCCACATCCGATCGACCAACGGATCCTGATCGTCTTCGAACGGCGAACAGTCGAGGATGTCCATGGCCAACACGACATGGCCCCGCCTCCGCAGATCGATGAGGGCGAGAGCGAATTCGGTGTCGAGCAGCGTGGAGAACGCGATGACGATCGCCCCGGCAGGCACCGCCGCGCGCGGCGCCAGCGTGCCCGTGGTGCGCTCGAATCGGTCACCGGCACCGAGCACGGTGTCGAGCACCCGATAGAACTGGCGCTGCCCGATGTCGGCGCCGAGCCAGCGCGGACGGTTGCCCCCGAGCGCGACGATCCCGGCCCGATCACCGTGCCGCAGGGCGGTTTGCACCACTTGCGCCGCGCCCCGGACGACCCGTTCGGTGGCTACGGTCGCCGGACCCGCCGGCTGCCGATACCCGTCGATCAGCACGACCACGTCCGCCGCGCGGTCGGTCAACCGCTCCGTGACGTGCAGCTGGCCGCGGCGCGCGCTCACCGGCCAATTCACCGCGCGCAGTTGGTCTCCCGGCACGTAGGGACGAATGTCGGCGTATTCCACCCCGGGGCCGACGTGCCGGGTCAGGTGGGCGCCCAGCCGGTCGAGCAACTCGATCTGCGGGATGGGCGTGGCCTGCGGCGGCGTCAGCGGAAACACGATGACCTCGGCGGCGTCGACAACGCCGGTGCCGGTGAGCAGCCCACCGCGTGCGATCACCTCGACGCGGGCCGCGATCCGGTACCGTCCCCAGCGCTGCGCCGTGGCCGCCACCGTCTTCGCCCGGCCCGCATCGGCATCGGCGATCTCGAGCTCCATCCCCTCCACGTCCGGGACCGTGAGCCGGGCGGCCGACAACCCTTGTTCTTCCCCGCTGATCCACACCCGCAGGTGCGCCTGCTCGCTTTCGAAGCATCGCTGGGCGTCAGGCTCGCCGTGCACGCGAATTTCCGGCACCCGCCGCTGCCAGCTGATCGAACACAGCACGCCGAGCAGCGGCGCCGCGAACGCGATCAGCTGCCACCGGGCGCCGATGACGGCCGCGGCCATCGCGAACCCCGCGCAGGTGGCAACCGCGCGCGTCAATCCCGATGCGCGCCAGCGAAACTCGATCTCGCGGCCCTGCGTCACGCCGGACTCATCCGGTGTCCCCCGGGCTCGCGCCGGTGCGCGGCACCGGCAGCCGGTGCAGCAGCTCCCCGATGACGTCGGCGCCCTGGATCTTTCGCACCCACATCTCCGGGCGCAAGGTGATGCGGTGCGCGACCGCCGCGGTGGCGAGCGCCTTGACGTCCTCGGGGATCACGTAGTCGCGGCCGAGCAGCAGCGCGCGGGCGCGGGCGAGCTGGACCAGGTCGAGTTCGGCGCGCGGGCTGGCTCCGACCGCGACCTGCGGGTGGTGCCGCGTCGCGTTGGCCAGCGAGACCACGTAGTGCAGGACGTCTTCGTGCACCGTCACCTGCTCGACCGATTCCCGCATCGCCAGCAGGTCGTGCGCGTCCACGACCTGATTGACCGTCGGCTCGGCCGATCCGCGTTCGAGGCGCTGCCGCAGCATGGAGGTCTCGTCGCGTTCGGAGAGATAGCGCAGTTCCAGCCGGATCGCGAATCGGTCGAGCTGCGCCTCGGGCAGCGGATACGTGCCCTCGTACTCGATCGGGTTGTCGGTGGCCAGCACGATGAAAGGCCTTGACAGCTGGTGTGTTTCGCCGTCGATGCTGACCTGTCGTTCGGCCATCGCCTCCAGCAGCGCCGCCTGGGTTTTCGGTGGCGTGCGGTTGATCTCGTCGGCGAGCAACAGGTTGGTGAAGATCGGTCCGGGCCGGAACGCGAAGCGCCCCGACTGCATGTCGTAGATCGTCGACCCGAGCAGGTCCGCCGGCAGCAGGTCGGGGGTGAACTGCACACGGGTGAATTGCAGCCCCAGCGCGGCCGCAAAGGATCTCGCGATCAGCGTCTTGCCCAGACCCGGCAGGTCCTCGATGAGGATGTGACCGCGCGCGAGAACGGCGGTCAGGATGAGCTTGAGCGCGGCGCGCTTGCCCACCACCACGCGTTCTATTTCGTCGAGGATCGCCTCGCAGTGTGCGGTCGTGGTTGCTGCCGGCAGCGTCATTTCTGGATCGCGCCCCCTGTCATACCTGCTCCAACTTTCGCAGAATCTCTTCCAGCGCCGCCCGGCCCGGCCCCGGCTGGCGGTCACCGTTGCGGATGACGTTGTTGGGGTTGACCCAGTCCCACAGCTCGACACCGAAGAGCATTCGGCCAGTCGCGTGGAAGGCGGCGGGATCTTTGGCTTGCCGTTGGCCCGTGGCGATTTCGTACCGTCGGGCCAGCATCGGGCGCAGATGCCGGTCCCAGTCGGCCCGGGTGGCCTCCGACCGGCGGATGGTCGTCTCGGTGGTGGAAAGCCAGCGGCGCAACGAATCCCCGAGGTCGTCGGCCTCGGGCTCGGTGCCGGCCTCGGGCCCGCGTCCCAGCGTGCGCCGCAGGCCGAGCAGTACCACGGCCAGCCCGATACCGGAGGCCGCCAACACGAGTCGGCGGTCATGCTGCGTCAGCGTCAGCAGTTCGATGGCGATGATGAGGCAAACCCCGAGGGCCGCGGTCCTTTTCATGCGACGCTCAGCGATCGGAGTTCGTCGAGGACCAATCGAAGCACGCGCACCGCCACGTCGCGGTGTCCCTCGTTCATCACGTGCGGACTGAACCGCGCCTCGGTGAACAGGTTCACCAGTTGTACGGCGTTATCGGCATGCAGGGCATGGCGTTCGACCGCACGGGCCAACACCTCGGACGGGGTATCGAAGTCCTGGGGGACGGCCCCGGGAACATGCGCGAGTTCGCGTTCCATCGCGGCGTAGCAGGCGATGATCGCCTCGCGCGGCTCGCGGCTGAGGTCCGTCATCTCCGCCAGTCCACGCTCGGCGGCCCGCGCCAGCGACCGCGGCGGCGCCGCGGCCGCAGGGGTTTCGGCCGGCTCGTCGGCGATGCGGGGTGCGATCGGGTGCCGCCGTCGCCTCGCCGTGGCGACCGTTCCGGCGACGATCACGAACAACATCGCGGCCGTGCTGGCGAGCAGCACGCCGAGCATGCTCTGGGAGCCGTCGCGCGGCCGGTGCTGCTGCTGCGGTGGTGGCGGCGAGCCGCCATGCCCCGACGGCGGCTGGCCGCCGGTCTCGGATGCGGAGGGAGCCGGGCCGATGCCGTGGGGCGCCAGGAGCCTGCTCAGCAGCATCACGATCAGTAGCCACGCGACGATCACCGCGAGGCCGATCAGCAACACCCGCCAGCTCGGTCGGCCCCTCCCGGTGCCCAGCATGTCGGACAGCGCCCCGGCGGACGGCGCGGGTGCACGGGGGTCTCGCAACCGCGCGACGACCGCGATCGCGACCAAGGCCAGCGTCGCCGCCAGGATCGCGACCACGAACACCATGGCCGCCCGGCCCCCCGCCTCGCTGCGGGCCGCATGCTGCTGAGCCGGGAAATACCCGCGCAGGGCGGCCGCGACCACGAGTAGGAGAACGATCAGGGCCACGACCCGCCCTGTCGGCTTGTCCATACCAGGCATGGGCACACCACTCAACCGGTTGCCTGCCGCCGTTGCGGCACTGGCTTTGCTCATACTTGCACGTCAGGCGACCCTAGGGCCAGGACTGGCGTTCGATAGCGTCGGTGGCGTGGTCCGGGCTTCGCCGGAGTGCGATCGACCGCCCCGGCTCAGTCCAGCGCGAACGGCCGGAAACTGCCGTCGAGCACTTGTAGGTGCCCGATGGTGCGTCCGGTGACCTTGCCGGGGTCGACGAGCGCCAATTCCACTGCAGCGCGGGCGAATTCATCCGCGGACGCGGTGTCGTCGAAGTTGCGGGCGTAGTAGGAAAGCCCCGGTGTGAGGATCGGCTTGGACGGCGACAGCGCGTTGACCGCGATGTTGTGGTCGGTGAGATCGAATGCCGCGCATTGGGTTAGATGCTCGAGCGCCGCCTTGGACCCACCGTACCCGGGCAGCACACCGCCGCTGCGGTCGGCGTACGGGCCATCACCGGGCAGTCGCGACGCGACCGAGGTGATGTTGATGATCGACCCGCCACCCGCCTCGATCATGTCGGGGCACACCAGCTGCATCAGCTCGTAAGCCGCGAACACCGCGATGTCGAAATGCCGGCGATACGCGTGCAAGGGCGTACTGACGAACCCCGGCCAGCCGGGCCTGGCGGCGCCGCTCGGCGGTTTGGCGGGCTTGGGGCGCGGTTCGCCGCCGGGCGCCGGCGGGCGGCCCGGCGCGGTGAAGGCCGCATTGTTGACCAGAATCGCGATCGGGCCCAACGCATCTCGCGCCGAGTCCACCAGCCGGGCGATCTCGTCGCGGTCGGTCAGATCGGCCCGCACCGCGACGGCGCGTCCGCCCGCGGCCTCGATGTCGGCGACCGTCTCACCGATCGTTCCCGGCAGCCGGTCATCCCAGACCTCTTCGGTGCGCCCGCCGACCGCCACCGCCGCGCCCTCGGCGGCCAGCGCCAACGCGATCGCTCGACCGAGGCCGCGGCTGGCACCGGTGACGATCGCGGCGCGCCCGGCGAGCCGGCCCGTCATCGCCGCACGCCGTGCACGACGATGGCCGTGGTCTGTTCCACCCACGCGTCGTCGAGCTCCTCCTCCGGGCGCAGCAGCATCCGCAGCATCGTCGCTCCCCCAATCAACTCGATCAAGCGATCCGGATCCACGTCGGGATGGGCTTCGCCCCGGTCGACGGCCTCGCGCAGCCGCACCCGCACCGCGGCGAACAAGTCCACGAATCGCGACATCACCCGCGCGTTGAGCGCGGGATCGGCCGTCATGTCGGCCACCAGGCCGGGCAGCGCGGCGCGCACCACCGGGGTGGTGAACACGTCGCGGGCGGCCTCGATCATCATCCGCGTGTCGGCGGCGATATCCCCGGCCGGCGCCTCCAGCGCGGTGGGGGCAACGGGGAAGGCCGCCTCGTGCACCAGTTCGGCCTTGCTGGACCACCGCCGGTACAGCGCCGACTTCGTGGTGCCGGCGCGCTCGGCAACCGCGGCCAGACTGATGTTTGAATAGCCCGTTTGGACAAGCAGTTCCGCGGTCGCCGATAGGATGGCCGAGTCGATACGCGGATCGCGCGGGCGGCCGGCGCCGGGGGCCTTGTCAAGGCCGGACGGGTCTGCTTTCATAACGCTACCTACCGTATCGTAATTGCCGCGAAAAAGTCTCAAAGGATGGAGGCACTCCCCGTGGCCACTGAACCGGCAGTCGACAACGTCGACCGGCTGCAGCGCTCCAGCCGCGACGTCACCACGTTGCCGACGGTGATGTCGCGCTGGCTCTCCACCGTACTGCCCGACGGCGCAAAACCCGAGGTGACCGTCGAAAGCGGCGTGGATTCGACGGGCATGTCGTCGGAGACCATCATCTTGACCGTCCGCTGGCAGCAGGACGGGCAACCGACCGAGCAAAAGCTGGTGGCGCGGGTGGCGCCCACCGCCGAGGACGTGCAGGTCTTCCCGACCTACCGGCTCGACCACCAATTCGACGTCATCCGCAAGGTCGGCGAACTCACCGACGTGCCCGTGCCCCGGGTGCGGTGGCTGGAGAACACCGGCGACGTCCTGGGCACACCGTTCTTCGTGATGGACTACGTCGACGGGGAGGTGCCGCCCGACGTCATGCCCTACACGTTCGGCGGCAACTGGTTCGCCGACGCGCCCGCCGAGCGGCAACGCGAACTGCAAGACGCCACCGTCGGCGTCTTGGCTTCGCTGCACTCGATTCCCGACGCGCAGAACACCTTTGGCTTCCTCACCGAGGGACAAATCGGGGACACCGCGCTGCGCAAGCACTTCAATTGGGTGCGGTCCTGGTATGACTTCGCCGTGCCCGACATCGGGCGGTCGCCGCTTTTGGAACGCACCTTCGACTGGCTGGAGGCCAACTGGCCGACCGAGACGGCCGCCGCCGAGCCGGTGCTGCTGTGGGGCGACGCGCGCGTCGGCAACGTGTTGTACAAAGACTTCGCGCCGGTGGCGGTGCTGGACTGGGAAATGGTGACGCTGGGCCCGCGCGAGCTGGACGTGGCGTGGATGATATTCGCGCACATGGTCTTTCAAGAACTCGCCGGCCTGGCGACGCTGCCTGGGTTGCCGGAGGTGATGCGCGAGGACGACGTGCGCGCGACCTACGCGCGCCTGGCCGGCGTCGAAGTCGGCGACCTGCACTGGTTTTACGTGTACTCGGGCGTCATGTGGGCGTGCGTGTTCATGCGCACCGGCGCGCGCCGCGTGCACTTCGGCGAGACCGAAAAGCCCGACGATGTCGAATCGCTGTTCTACCACGCCGGATTGATGCGACGTTTGATCGGAGAGGACCAGTAATGCTCGGACCGCTCGACGAATACCCGGTACATCAGATCCCCCAGCCGATCGCGTGGCCGGGCTCCTCGGACCGCAACTTCTACGACCGCTCCTACTTCAACGCCCACGACCGCACCGGGAACATCTTCGTCATCAGCGGCATCGGCTACTACCCCAACCTCGGGGTCAAGGACGCGTTCCTGCTCGTCAGGCGCGGCGACACCCAGACCGCCGTGCACGTCTCAGACGCCATCGATCAGGACCGGCTCAACCAGCACGTCAACGGCTATCGCGTCGAGGTCATCGAACCGCTGCACCGGCTGCGCATCGTGCTCGACGAAACCGAAGGCATCGCAGCCGATCTCACCTGGAAGGGGCTGTTCGACGTCGTCCAGGAACAGCCGCACATCCTGCGTTCGGGCAACCGGGTGACGCTGGACGCCCAGCGTTTCGCGCAACTCGGCAGCTGGAGTGGCCGCATCGTCATCGACGGGGAGGAAATCACCGTCGACCCCAACACCTGGCTGGGCAGCCGCGACCGGTCCTGGGGCATCCGCCCGATCGGCGAGGCCGAGCCCGCCGGCCGGCCCGCCGACCCGCCGTTCGAGGGCATGTGGTGGCTCTATGTGCCCATGGCCTTCGACGATTTCGCGATCGTCCTGATCATTCAGGAGGAGCCCAACGGGTTCCGTTCGCTCAACGACTGCACCCGGATCTGGCGCGACGGCCGCGTCGAGCAGCTCGGCTGGCCGCGGGTCAAGATCCACTACCGCTCGGGCACCCGCATCCCGACCGGCGCGACCATCGAGGCCACCTCCCCCGACGGCACCGAGGTCCACTTCGACGTGGAGTCCAAGCTGCCGGTCCCCATTCACGTCGGCGGTGGCTACGGCGGCGATTCCGACTGGATACACGGCATGTGGAAGGGCGAGAAGTTCGCCGAGCGGCTGACCTACGACATGACCGACCCGGCGATCGTCGCGCGCGCGGGGTTCGGCGTGATCGACCATGTCGGCCGGGCGCTGTGCCGCGACGGCGACAAGCCACCGGTGGAGGGTTGGGGCCTCTACGAGCACGGCGCGCTGGGCCGCCACGACCCGTCGGGATTCAAGGACTGGCTGACGGTCGCGCCGTAACCGGTCCGCTTCACGATTTCGCCCTGCAAACCGCGGAAATGCGGTTCACTAGACCGCGTGTCAAAGCCGCCCCGGATCGTCGACGTCGTCGTGGTCGGAGCGGGCTTTGCCGGGCTCGCCGCCGCGCGCGAGCTCAACCGGCAGGGCCACGACGTGGTGGTCTTCGAGGGCCGCGACCGGGTCGGTGGGCGGTCGCTGACCGGCAACGTCGCCGGATTGCCGGCCGACCTGGGCGGCACTTTCGTCGGGCCGACCCAAGACGCCGTGCTGGCGATGGCGGCCGAACTCGACGTTCCCACCACGCCCACGCACCACGACGGCAAGAATCTGATCCACTGGCGCGGCTGGACGCACGCGTATCGCGGCACCATTCCCAAGCTGTCCCTGACCGGCCTGCTGGACATCGGCCGACTGCGCTGGCAGTTCGACCGGATCGCCCGCGGCGTCCCGCTGGCGGCCCCGTGGGACGCCCGCCGGGCGCGCGAACTCGACGGCCTGTCGCTCGGCGGCTGGCTGCGCTCGGTGCGGGCAACCGCCTCGTCGCGCGACCTGCTGGCGATCGTGGCGCGGGTGACCTGGGGGTGCGAGCCCGACGACGTGTCGATGCTGCACGCCGCCCGCTACGCGCACGCGGCCGGCGGCCTGGACCGACTGCTCGACGTCGAGGACGGCGCCCAACAGGACCGCTTTCCCGGCGGCACGCAACAGATCGCCGAAGCCGCGGCCGCCGAACTGGACACGCGGGTGGTGCTGGGCGCACCGGTGCGGCGCATCGAACGCCACGGTGCGGGCGTGACCGTGACGACCGATGTCGGCGAGACCGAAGCCGGCTTCGTCATCGTCGCGATCCCGCCGGCCCATCGCGCCTCGATCGAGTTCACTCCCCCGCTGCCCGCCGAGTACGAGCAGCTCGCCCGGCATTGGCCCCAGGGCCGGCTGTCCAAGGCGTACGCGGCCTATTCCACGCCGTTTTGGCGGGCCAACGGCTTTTCCGGCCAGGCGCTGTCCGACCGGGGCCCCGTTTTCATCACGTTCGACGTCAGCCCGCACCCGGACGGTCCGGGCATCCTCATGGGTTTCGTCGACGCCCGCGCGTTCGACTCACTGCCCGGCGACCAGCGCCGTCGCGACGTGTTACGTTGCTTTGCAACGCTTTTCGGTGACGACGCACTCAAACCGCTCGACTACGTCGATCATCGTTGGGGCGCAGAGGAATTCGCGCCGGGCGGCCCGACCGCGGCGGTGCCGCCGGGGTCGTGGACGCGGTTCGGGCGGTGGCTGCGCGAACCGGTCGGCCCGATCCACTGGGCGGGCACCGAGACCGCCGACGAATGGACCGGGTTCCTCGACGGGGCGATCAGGTCCGGCCAGCGTGCGGCCGCCGAGATCACCGCGCTGCTATGAGCTGATCCGGCTGGTCGCCGCTTGGTGGATCGCCGCTTCGGCCAGCGTGCGCAGCTGGCGGCTCACCTCGCGCGGGTGCTCGAGCATCGAGCAGTGCCCACCGGGCAGCTCCACCAGACCGATCAGATTGGGCACGTCGCGTGCGATCCGGCGGGACTGGCTGATCGGTGTCAGCCGGTCGCGTTCGCTGCCGATGACCAGCGTCGGCACCGTCAGCCCGCTCAGGTCGAGATAGCGGGACCCCATCGACGTGACCAGCGCCCGCGCGCAGCCGGCCCGGCCCCGCGGCGACGTGTTCTCGAAGAGCTCGTAGACGAGGCGGGCGATGCTCGGGTCGGCGTCGCGCCCGGTCGCCAGCATCGCGACCACATAACGGCTCGGGATGCGGGCCGCACCCGGGACGGGAAACCCACCAAAGACGCCGATGAGGGCCTGCCCGGCGAGCACCCGCGCCGGCGACAGCCCGTGGGGCACCGCGAGAAGTTGCACGTTGCGAATCAGGTCGCCGCTCGTGGTGTTGATCAGCGCGACGGCGTCGGCGCGCCGCGGAACCTTGTGCCGGTAGCGCTCCGACCACGCGGCGATCGTGATGCCGCCCATCGAGTGGCCGGCCACCACCGCCCGTTCATGCGGCGCCAGCGTCGCGTCTAGCACCGAATCCAGATCGGACGCAAGGTGTTTGAGGCTGTACGCCTTGGCCCGCGGTACGCCGCTGCGGCCGTGCCCGCGATGGTCGAACGCGATCACCCGGTAGTCGCCGGCCAGGTCGACGATCTGGTAGGCCCACGCGCGGATCGCGCACGTGATGCCGTGCGTCAAGACGATCGGATAACCGTCAGCAGGCCCGAACACCTCCGCGTGCAGCCAGGTGCCGTCGGCCGCGCGGACCGGCAGGGTCTCGCTCGGTGGCAGCCGTTCGGGGAACGGGTCAAAGGCGCGTACCGCCCGTCGAGCACTCATGCGCCGCTCCCCCCTCGAACACGGCCCCGCCGCCGCAGCTAAGGATGAGACGATTTTATCCCGACATTCGGTATGGGTTTGGGAAATCCGGCTCTTCGGGTACCACATCGCGCTGACCGACGTACGGACGTGGATCCGCCCGGCTCCGGCCACCGCGACCGGCGCGGTGCTCGGTGGGCGCTATGCCGCGAAGCAACTGCTGCACCGGGTGAGCGGTTGATCGCGCGGCCGTCACGCCGGGGTCTGCTGGCGCAGCGTGGTGTGGGGGCTTTGCCCGTAGGTCTGCCGGTACAGCACCGCGAACCGCCCGGTGTGCGCGAACCCCCACCGCTGGGCGATTTCGGTGACGGTCGAGGTGCCCGCCGACGCCGCGATCAGCTCTAGATGGGCGCGGCGCAGCCGGACACGGCGCATGTACTCGGTGGGTGTGGTGTCGAGTTGGCGGCGGAACAGGTACTGGACCGCCCGGGGGGTCAGATGCACCGCGGCCGCGACATCGTTGATGCCGATGTCCTCGGTGGTGTGACGGTGGATGAAAGACACCGCCTCCTTGAGCGTTTCGGGCAGCGTGCCGTCGCCGCCCGGATCCTGCTCGGTCAGATTGGATGGATAACACTCGAGCAGCGCGCCGGCCAACAGGTTGGCCATGCCCGCGGCGATCATCGGTTGCTGGGCGGTGTCGGCACACGCCAACGTCGTCAACACGTAGTCGAGCGCGCGATGCCAGGCCCGCACGGCGGCACGCGAACGTGGTCGCCACTTCAAGAACTGGGTCCGTTGCGACAGCGCCGTGTGCCATTCGGCGGCGACCGCGTGCAGCACCTCCGCCGCGAGGACAACCACATCGAAACGTGCCCCGTTGCAGTGCAATACACACGACATGCCGTGCGCGACGAGGATGGGGAAGTCCGCGGTCGCCGAGGGGCCGCCCGCGACGCTCAACGATCCCGCGCGCGGCTGTATGACGACAACGGTGTCGCCCGCCGGGATCTCGAGCGTCAATCGACCCTGGATCGCCACCTCGTCCACCGTCATCGATCCGGTGTCCCGGCGCCGATGCGACACCGCGCAGTGTCCGGTGAAGCCGGAGAGCCGCCAGCCCGGCCGATAGGCGGCGGCGAAAAGCCGGCGCGCAGCCCGCGCATCGATGCCGCGAAACTGCTTGTATTCCACCGCGACTGGCTGAACCCCGTGCTCGTGCTCACCTCCGAGCTCGGGACGTGCGGGGCGGTACTCGGCCCGGGTCTCCTCGCCCGCGGAACCCAGGAGCCCCCCAGAGGGCAAACTGGCGGTCGCGCGGGTCGCGGTGGTCATGGCCGGCTCGGAGGAAAGACCGGGGGCAGCCTCGTCATTGCATCACCGTGCCGCCGTCGAGGACAGATCTGTGGATGCCCAACCCTGCGCGCCCAGGCTCTGGTAGACATTCAGCGCGTCGAGCGCGATTCGCTCCCATGCGAAGCGTGACTGTGCGCGGCTGCGTCCGGCCGCGCCCATGCTTTCGCACTGAAAGCGCTGGGCGAGAAGCCGTCTCAGCGCGGCTGCCAGGCCGACGGGATTCTCCGGGGGCAGTATGACGCCGGTGATGTCGTCGAGGACGACGTCGGCGAGGGCGCCCACCGTCGCGGCGACCACCACCACGCCACTGGCCATGGCCTGCAACGCGGTCGAGGGGCGCAACGGTTCGCGAGGGGTGCACACCATGACATCGGCGGACCGGACCCACATCGGCATTTCGTTGCCGGGGATCGTGCCCGCGAAGCGGACGCGGTCGGCAACCCCGAATTCCTTGGCGAGATACTGCAGCTGGGCCCGCGCGTCGTCGTGCGCGGGGTTGGTCGCCTCGGTTTCCGCAATGACCAACTCCGCTCCGGGGACGCGGTACAGCGCGCTGATCGCAATGTCAAAACCGTTATGCTGCAGGGGGTTCGGCGCTATGCAGAGAACACGCTGCAGCCCGTCACGGGCAATTGCGGGACCGGCCGGGGTGTATCGCTCGGAATCCACCCCGCAGGTCAACGCGGACACCCGCGCCCGGCTGCGGCGCAGTTGGGCCAGGAGGTCGACGTCGGCGCTGCTCTCGCCGGTCGCCCAGGCGGCGCCGCGCGCCAGCAACGGCTCGATGCGCCGGCGTTCGCTCCCATTCCCCGCGTGGGCGCCTGATGCCGTGGCGAGGCCCAAGAACGTCTGCACTACCGGGACACGCTGACGTCGTGCGGCCAGCTGGGCGGCCAACCCGCCCAGCCACCCGTACGCGTGCACGACGTCGGGTTGTTCCTTCGACCAGACCCGCTCGAGTCTGGCCGCCCAGTCCCCGACGTAGGGCAGCACGTCGGTGGCGGAGGCCGCGGCGCGCGGACCGACGGGAACCGACACGCTGCGGCAGGCACCGGCCCTGGCACGCCGCCGGCCGTTTTGCCGCAGGCAGACCACCGCATCGTGCCCCTGGGTGGTCAGCGCGGCGCCCAGCTGCTCGGGGTCCTCCCCGACCACGTCATCGCCGCTGACGATTGCGATCTTCACTCGCGGTTCCCTCCGCGCACGTCATCCATCCACCCCGACATCACCTGGGCATACCACCCTGGGGCGTCCGCGAAACGAACAAGATCACCGCTTCGTTTGGTGGCCGGGAATTCGGTTGATGGACCACACGTGTGCTGGCGTGGACTGCTAGCCCAGAACCTCCATCAGCAGCAGGGCGCCGCCGACCGTGCCGATGTTCGAACGAAACGGCGTGCAGGTGACCCGCACCCGAGCGGGGCGCCCGCGCCGGTTGACCGCGTCCACCACGACTTCCCCGGAGGTGTCGGGGTCGACGAAGGCGTTCCCGATCAACGGCAGCACGCCGTCGAGCGGCAGGCCGATGTCGAGGGCGGTCAGCCGCGACCCGAGCGTCTCGTCGGCGCGGAGCCCCCACAGGTCTTCGCAGCCGCGGTTCCACAGAACGATCTTCATTTCGCGGTCCACCACCACCATGCCGCTCTGGATCGAGTCGACCAGGGAATCCTGGAAGCTCTTCGCCTCGTCCAGTTCCAGGCTGCGTTCGCGCAGCATGTCGTTGATGGTTTGCAGTTCGTCGTTGGTGGACTGCAGCTCCTCGTTCATCGTCTCGAGTTCTTCGTTGGTGGACTGCAGTTCCTCGTTGGTGGTCTCGAGTTCCTCGACCGTGGATTGCAGTTCCTCATTGGTGGTTTCGAGCTCTTCGTTGGTGGACTGCAGCTCTCCGTAGGCGGCCTCGAGCTGGCGGTTGGTTTGCACGACCTTGTCCAGGAGAGCCCGCGTCGCGGTGACGTCGAAGAAGACGATCGACACGCCGAGCAGACCGTTCTCGGCGTCGACGAGCGGATTCACGTGGATCTCGAACCACACCGTCTCGGTGCCCGGCCGCTGCCATTTGACGTCCTGGATCCGCGACGGACGGCGCTCCACCTTGGCCTGCTCCACGTAGGCGCGCAACTCCACCGGACGATAGGAGACCTCGAGATCACGCAGCAGCCGGCCGATGTCGCGCGCCGAGAGGCCGAACAGGGTTTCGGCCTGCTGGTTGATCATGGCGACGATGTCCTCGCCGGTCACCACGATCTGGGCCACCGGGCTGGCGCGGAAGGCCAGGTCGCGCACGGTCGCCAGGCCCGGCAGCTCCGCGTGGCGTTCGTAGAACGCCCCGCCCGGCTCGTAGCGATCCGCGCCGACATGGGTCCCGGCCGCCTTGCGGAAGATTCGATGTTTCAGGCTCACCGGCGTGAATCGGTCACCATGACTGAGGAGCATCTCGGCGTGCCCGAGAAACAGCGTGCCCTGGGGCGTGAGCGCAAAGTGTAGACGCCCCAACACATTTCGCTGCGTCTCCGCGTTGAGATACATCAACGCGTTGCGGCACACCAGAAGGTCGACCCGTGATATCGGCGCATCCGTGACCAGGTCATTGCGGCCGAAGATCACCGCCCGGCGCAGGTCTTTGCGAAAGACGTAGCGGCCGTTGACCTGCTCGAAGTAGCGCCCGAGCATTTCCGGCGGCACGGACTCGACCGCCTTGGCGTCGTAGGACGCCCCGCGCCCCTCGCCGAGTGCATCTTCGTCGACATCCGTGGCATAGATTTTGACCCGCTGGCGAAACTCCTCGGCTCCCAGCGCCTCGGCCAGCATCATGGCCAGCGTGTAGGCCTCCTGGCCCGACGCGCATCCGGCGCTCCACACCCGGATCGGGTCGTCGGGTCCCCGCTCGGCCAGCAGCCGCGGGATGACCTCGGCGCCCACGTAGTCCCAGGCCTCCGCGTCGCGGAAGAACGACGTGACGTTGATCAGGATGGTGTTGAAGAGCGCGGTGAATTCGTCCGAGCTGGCCTGCAGAAAGTCAAGGTACTCCTCGAACGAGGTGTAACCCGCCTGGTCCATCCGGCGACGGACGCGGCGCATCAGTGAGGTGCGCTTGTAGCCCGTGAAGTCGAAGCCCCGCGAATCGCGCATATAGCGCAACAGGGCCTCGAAAGCCTCGTCAGTGGTGGATTCCAATGCAAGTCCCGTCCGACAACGGTTCGACGAAGGACTTGAACACTACTCGCGAAATCAGAGGCGGTTTTCCCGACCGACCATCGCCCACACCGTCTTGCCCGACAGCGTGGGGGTGGCCCCCCACCGGCGAGACACCGCGGACACGATCGCCAGACCGGAGACGACGTGTGCGCCGCGGTCGGCATCTTCGTGCCGGCCCGGCAGATGCGGGCTGTTGTCCTCGACCGCGACCGTGACGGTGTCCTGATAGCTCTCGACGATCAGCACGGGCGCGCTCTCGGTGTGGTCGAGGACGTTTTCGACGAACACGGTCGCCACGGTGGCCGCGACCGCGATCACCTCGCGAATGTCCCAGTTGGTCAGCCAATCGGCGACGACGGCACGGGCGAGATCGATGCTGGCGCTGGATCGCGACAGCTCGGTGCGGGCCCGTCGCCGGACCTTGAGGGACTCCCCGTGCACCGCCTCCAGCGCGAGCTTGCGGTCCGGATGCACCGGCACATACCGGGTGACCCCGGCCCTGGTGAGCGCCCGGCGCACCGCCGGATGTTCACATACCAGCAGGATCGGGACGTCCGGCCACACGCTGACGTGCCAGCGAGCGCTGGTGAACACCGCCCACGCCGAGGCCGACGGCGCATGCAGACCGTTGATGTCGACGATCACCGCGGGCGGCGCGTCGATCGCGGCCTTGATCACGGCGTCGCGGATCGTTCGATACGAAGAGCTGTCCAGCACGCCCTCCACCCTCAGGATGGGCGCATCCTGACGGGGTTCCAACGCTACCCGCGGGGCGGGCGGGCGATCGGTCATCCGGCTTCACCCGGATGACGGGCCGCGCCCGACAGCCGGTCGCTGAGCACGTGCAGCGCGCGTTCGGTTTCCTCGGCGATCGCCGAGTAGCGGCGGACGAGCAGTCCCGGCCCGGCCCTGTCGGCCATGTCCCTTGCGAGCCGGGCCTTTTCCTGCAGGCTGCGCACCGCGATCCACAGCGCCCCCTCGAGCTCGTTGTCCCGCGCGCCGAGCAACGCTTCGGCCGTCCAGGCGTGGCCGACCTGGCAGCGGAAGTTGCCCTCACTGATGGAAACCAGCGAACCGTTGCAATCGGGGCAGGTGTAGCCGGACGGCGACCCCAGTTTTTCCGTGTCGAAGTCGGTCGCGAACCGCGACCTCATGGCGATGCGGTTCTCGAGCTCCATCGCGGCGTCGCGCTCCATGGCAAAACCCTCTATCTCTCGGTGCGACAGCTCTTTGAGGACCGCTCCGATGTCGGCCGCGTCGGCCTGCCGATCCACCACGCCGGCCTCGGCGGCGTTGACGGGCATCGCGGGGAACAAGGCGTCCTCGGGTGACTGGCCGATGGTGGTGCCGCCTCGGGCACGGATGGCTCCCATTCCCAGCACGCCGTCGTCGAGCACGCCGGACAGCAGCACGCCGATCGCGCGGGGCCCGAACGCGACGGCGACCGATCGGAACAACGCATTGATCGCCGGCCGATGCCCGTTCTCGGTGGGCCCCTGGGACAGCAGGACGTGATGGTCGGAGACGAGCAGGTGGCGATCGGGAACTCCGACATAGATGTGTCCCGGCTCCAGCGGCGCGCCGTCCTGCGCGGCGACCGCGGGCAGCGGCCCGCTGCGGTCGATGATGCGCGCCAGGATGCTGGGTGCGTCGGCGGGCACGTGCAACACCATCAAGTAGGCGAATGGCACATCCGGCGTCAGACCGGCGGCCAGATTCGACAGCGCTTCGACGCCGCCCGCCGAGGCGCCGATCGCCACTACACCGTTGAGGCCCTGGAGGTCGCCCTCGAGGTCGCCACCGTCCGCCGCCGCAATCACCACTTCCGTCTACCCGGATCGATGGTAGGCAACCGTCGACGCGATGGACAGGGCCGGATTCGGGCCGTTTTACACCGGTTTCGCTGTGGTACCCCACACCGTTGAGCGGCCCATCACAGCAAATCAGTCCCGATTCCACATCAGGCAGAGAGGGAGGCCATGGCCACCGACCAGAATCCCAAGCAGCGCGACCTGGAATCCGCACGGTTCCGCCGCGACACGGGATACCTGACGACCCAGCAGGGCGTGCGCGTCGACCACACCGACGATTCGCTGTCGGTCGGTGAGCGGGGACCGACGCTGCTGGAGGACTTTCACGCCCGGGAGAAGATCACCCACTTCGACCACGAGCGCATCCCGGAGCGCGTGGTGCACGCGCGGGGCGCCGGCGCCTACGGCTATTTCGAACCGTACGACGACTCGTTGTCGCAATACACCGCGGCGAGATTCTTGACCACTCCAGGTTTGCAGACCCCGGTGTTCGTGCGATTCTCCACGGTGGCCGGCTCGCGGGGTTCGGCCGATACCGTGCGCGACGTGCGCGGCTTCGCCACCAAGTTCTACACCGAACAAGGCAATTACGACCTGGTGGGCAACAACTTCCCGGTGTTCTTCATCCAGGACGGCATCAAGTTCCCCGATTTCGTGCACGCGGTGAAACCGGAGCCGCACAACGAGATTCCGCAGGCGCAGTCGGCCCACGACACGCTCTGGGACTTCGTGGCGCTGCAGCCCGAGACGCTGCACACCATCATGTGGCTGATGTCGGACCGGGCATTGCCGCGTAGCTACCGGATGATGCAGGGCTTCGGCGTGCACACCTTCCGGTTGGTAAACGACCGCGGCGAGGGCACTTTCGTGAAATTCCACTGGAAGCCGCGGCTCGGCGTGCACTCGCTGATCTGGGACGAATGCCAAAAGATCGCCGGCAAGGACCCCGATTACAACCGCCGCGACCTGTGGGAGGCCATCGAGTCGGGCCAGTACCCGGAGTGGGAGCTCGGCGTCCAGCTCGTTCCCGAGGAGGACGAGTTCAGCTTCGATTTCGATCTTCTCGACGCGACGAAAATCATTCCCGAGGAACAGGTTCCGGTGCGCCCGGTGGGCAAGATGGTGTTGAACCGCAACCCGGACAACTTCTTCGCCGAGACCGAGCAGGTCGCGTTCCACACGGCGAACGTGGTGCGGGGCATCGACTTCACCAACGATCCGCTGCTGCAGTTGCGCAACTTCTCCTACCTGGACACCCAACTGATCCGGCTGGGTGGCCCCAACTTCGCCCAGCTGCCGATCAATCGGCCGGTGGCCGAGGTCCGGACCAACCAGCACGACGGCTACGGACAGCACGCGATTCCGCAGGGCCGCTCCAGCTACTACAAGAACACCATCGGCGGCGGCTGCCCAGCGCTGGCCGACGAGAACGTGTTCCGGCACTACACCCAGCGCCTCGACGGGCAGACCATGCGTAAGCGGGCCGAGTCCTTCGAGAATCACTACAGCCAGGCGCGGATGTTCTGGATGAGCATGACGCGCGTGGAGGCCGAACACATCGTCGCCGCGTTCGCTTTCGAGCTCGGCAAGGTGGAGATGCCCGAGATCCGTTCGGCGGTGGTGGCACAGCTCGCGCGGGTCGACGGCGAATTGGCCGCCCAGGTGGCCGCGAAGCTGGGGCTTCCCGCGCCGCCCGAGGAGCAGGTCGACACGGTGACCGCCTCACCGGCGCTGTCACAGGTCACCGATGCCGGCGACACCATCGAATCGCGCAAGGTCGCCGTGCTGGCCGCCAACGGCGTCGATGTGGTGGGGACACAGCGCTTTATCGAGCTGATGGGACAGCGCGGGGCCGTGGTCGAGGTGTTGGCGCCGGTGGCCGGCGGCACGCTGGAGGGCGGATCCGGCGGCGAACTGCCCGTCGACCGGTCCTTCACGACGATGGCGTCGGTGCTCTACGACGCGGTCGTGGTGGCGTGCGGGCCGCGGTCGATCGCGACGCTGTCCAACGACGGGTATGCGGTGCACTTCGTGACCGAGGCCTACAAGCATCTCAAGCCCATCGGGGCGTACGGGGCCGGCGTCGACCTGCTGCGCACCGCCGGTATCACCAACCGCCTCGCCGAGGACACCGACGTGCTCAACGACCAGTCCGTCATCACCACCAAGGCCGCCGCCGACGAGTTGCCCGATCGCTTCGTCGAGGAATTCGCCGGCGCGCTCGCCCAACACCGTTGCTGGCAACGGCGCACCGACCCGGTTCCGGCCTAGCGCCGGTGTTTTCCCCGCGGCCGGGGCGGGCATAACTGAAAAGGTGTCTCATCGTGGACAGGAGGATGGATCATGCCGCGTTCGTCGATCAAGAACGAGAAGCTGTACCAGGATCTGCGCAAGAAGGGTGACTCCAAGGAGAAGGCCGCGCGGATTTCGAATGCGGCCGCCGGCCGGGGCAAGTCCTCGGTGGGCCGCAAGGGCGGAAAGTCCGGGTCTTACCAGGACTGGACCGTTCCGGAACTGAAGAAGCGGGCCAAAGAGCTTGGCATGTCAGGTTATTCGAGCCTGACCAAGGACAAGCTGGTGGCCAAGCTGCGTAATCACTGACGCGACAGGCCGAGTCGGTCGGCCAGCACCAAGAAGGCGACCGCGTAATCGTTTTCGGCGGTTTCCGCCTCGATGCGCTGCCAGTCCAGGCGTTCACGCACCGCGCGCACGGCCGGCAACAGCCGGGCGAAGTCGCAGTGATGCTCCCCCAGGGAGCGCAACTGCTGGACGAGCACCATGGTCGGGGGCAGCACCGGCATGCCGATTGCCAGGACCTCCTGCTGTTCGGCCTGATCCAGCGTCGCGGCGTCGACGGGCACGCCGTTGATGCGATGCAGGACGTCGACGAGCGTGTCGCCGGTGCGGGCCTTGAACAACCAGTCCTCCGGGGGACGTTCGATGGCGAAGCCCGCATTGGTCAGGGTGGCCACCGCCGTCTCCACGTCGGCCTCGGCCACCACGAGGTCCACGTCGTGGCTGGGTTCCGGTGCGCCGTAAGCCCATAACGCATAGCTGCCGGCCAGGGCGAAGCGCGGCCCATGTTCCTTGAGGGCCGAGGCGGCGCCTCTCAGCGCCTCTCGCAACCGCGAGGCGCAGCTGGTTGCGTCGGCATGTGCGTCGAGGGGTTCCATGGTGCATTAGGTGATACCCCGCGGGCCGGACCGGCAACCTGACGACGGACGGTCGTAAGGCCGTTTAACTTGCGCGCAACGGGGAAATCGTCCGTTATGTCAACCGCGGTGCCACGTTCATACGATGCTGCGGCCGTCGTGATTTCGGCCCCCTCCCCCGACCCCATCAGGCGAGGGGGAACGCTCCCGGTGGGCGGCCCGGCGTGACGGCGGGGCTGGTCGAGCACTGGCTCGAGTCCGGACGGCTCGAGCTTCCCCTGCCCGCGTCGGGACGCACGGCCGAACGCTGGCAGCGGCTGGCGCGGCTGGCCGAGGACAACATCGTCGCGGCCAGGATCGCCGAGTCGCACGTGGATGCGGTCGCGATCCTGCACGAGTTGGGCGGCAAGCCCCCCGACCCCGGTCAGCTGTGGGGCGTGTGGGCCGCCGAAGCGCCGGACACGGCGTTGACGGCAACCGACACCGACGGCGCGTTCACCCTGAACGGCACCAGGGTCTGGTGCGCGGGCGCCGGGTTCTGCACGCATGCGCTGGTGACGGCGCGGCTCGAGGACGGGACCCAAGGCCTGTTCGCGGTGACCGTGACCGACCCCGCCGTCAAGGCCCTGCCCAGCACCTGGTGGAACGCGGGGATGGCCGGCAGCGACACCAGGCCGGTCCAGTTCACCAACGCCCAGGCCGTCGCCGTGGGTGACCCCGGGGCCTACCTGAATCGACCGGGCTTCTGGCACGGCGCAATCGGTGTCGCCGCCTGTTGGCTCGGCGGTGCACGCAGGGTCGCCGACCCGCTATACCGCTGCGCCGCAAGCCGATCCGCCGACGCGTACTCGCTGGCGCACCTGGGCGCGGTGGACGCCGCGCTCGCCGCCAGTGACGCAATGCTGGCCGAGGCCGCGGCGCAGGTCGACACGGATCCGTTCGACCGATCCGGAACCGCGCAACTGCTGGCCCGCCGCGTCCGCACGGTAGTGGAACACGCTGTCGACGAAGCGATTACGCGCACCGGCCGGGCCCTGGGCCCCGGCCCGCTGTGCCAGGACGGACGGCACGCTCAACGGGTCGCCGACCTGAGCATCTACATCCGGCAGAGCCATGCGGAGCGGGACCTGGCCGAACTCGGGCAGCTGGCGGGCAGACAGGCGATGAGGGCGCCGTGAAAACCGCGCCGGCGGGCAACTGCGCGTTCGCGGCCGATCCGCTGACCCACGGCGGCACACCGGTGCCGTTGTGGCTGGCCGCTTTCGCCGAAAGTCCCCTGCCGACACTGGATCTGGCGGAGTGTCAACGGCTGATCGTCGTAGCCCCGCATCCCGACGACGAAACCCTCGGCCTGGGCGCGATGGCCACGCAGCTGAGCGCGCTGGGGGTTGACGTTCAGGTGGTCTCGGTCAGCGACGGCGGCGCCGCCCAGCCCGGCGTGTCGGTCACGGATCGACTTCGTATGGCAACCATCCGCAGATGCGAATTGGGCCGGGCGGCCAGCCTTTTGAATGTCCCCAGCCCGATCTCGCTGGGTTTTCCCGACGGTGAGCTGACCGATCACGAGGACACGCTGGCCGACACGCTGGCGGAGATCCTCGAGGGTGGCGGCCCGGCGACCTGGTGTGCGGCGACGTGGCGGGGGGACGGGCATCCCGATCACGAAGCCGCCGGGCGCGCGGCCTGGGCGGCGTGCGCCCGCACCGGCACGACGCTGCTGGAATATCCGGTGCTGATGTGGCATTGGGCGCGCGTCGCCGATCCTGCCGTGCCGTGGGATCGGGCCTATTCGGTGCCGTCACCGAGTTGGGCGATGGGCCGCAAACGCCGCGCGGCGCAATGCTATCGGAGCCAACTCGAGCCCGCCGGCGGGGAATCCTCGCCCACCTTGCCGGGTTTCGTGCTTGCGCGGCTGCTCGCGGTGGGCGCCGCGATGGGGGAACTCGTATTCCGGTGACCCCCGCGCCGACCCGCGACGAAATGCCGCGGTGAGTGCCCAGGCGGCAAAGTGGGTAGGTGAAAACCTATGCGCGTGGCGACCTTCAACATCCTGCATGGCCGCACGGTCGGGGACGGTGTCGACGTTGCGCGCCTGCGCGATTGCGTGCGCCGTCTCGATCCGGACGTGCTCAGCCTGCAGGAGGTCGACTGCGATCAGCCACGCTCCGAGCGGGCCGACCTGACCGCCGCGGCGGCAGAGGCCATGGGCGCGGTCGAGCACCGGTTCGTGGCGGCGATTTCCGGTACCCCGGGCGCGACCTGGATGGCCGCCACCGGCCGGGAACAACCCGGGACAGCCGCGTACGGAATCGCCCTGCTGTCCCGATACCCCGTGGCCAGTTGGCAGGTGTTGCGACTGCCCCGCATCCCGATGCGGTTTCCGATGTACCTGCCCGGCCCCAACCGGGTGATGATCGTCGACGAGGAGCCGCGGGCGGCAGTCATCGCGCAGCTGCGCACCCCGATGGGCGGGCTGACGGTTGCCAACACGCATTTGTCCTTCGTTCCGGGCTGGAACAGGCGCCAGCTGCTGCGGGTGATTCATGACCTGCGCGGCTTCCCCGGTCCACGGCTGCTGACCGGCGACCTGAACATGACGCCGAAAACCGTTGGCCGCTGGTCGGGTATGCGGGCGTTGGCCACCGCCGAAACGTTTCCCGCCGATAACCCCAACCGCCAGCTCGATCACATCTTGACCGACGATCCCCGGCTGCGCGGCGGAGCGGTCGACGCCAGCCCCATGCCGATTTCCGATCACCGACCGCTGGTGGTCGACCTGCAGCGAGTCTGAGCCCGCGGCGTCAGCACGGGCGATCGCCGGCCGATTTCATGGCACCCAGGACGCGCTCGATGTCGTACGTCGACGGCGCCTCGCCGGTGACCCTGATGATCTCCACTCCGACGTCGGCGCTGTCGACCGGGCGATGCTGGGGCGCAACAAGTTTGCGGGCGATGGCCATGACCTCGTCGTCGGCCACCCGTCGCGGCAACAACGCCAGCAGCGGCGCGTATCCGGTGGCCGGCGCGAGCGGCGGGCAGCCCGCACGCAGAAACGCGACAACCCTGGACACCCGAGCTTGAAGGTTCATGGTCCACCTCGCTCATCCACCGCCCGCCCGCTCCAGCGGGACACGGCAGGGATAACCAGGCGCGGCGGATTGAAACCGGTCCCGGACCGGACCCCTCGAGCAAGCGGCTTACTGGTTTTTCTTCTGGCGCTCTTCGGCCGCGTCCGCGCCGGCTCGCGCCGACTCGGCTTCGGCTTCCTTCTTGCCCGCGTCGCGTTGGGCGTCGGCTTTGTCTTGCTGAGCCCGGCCCTCGTCGGCAAGGTCGTCACGGCCGAGCACGGCCCCGCCGACCTCCTTGGCCTTGCCCTTCACGCCCTCGACGGCGCCCTGCACCGCTTCCTGCGGCCCGCTCTTCTGATCCCCATGGGTCGACCTCCCTCTCGGTGGTGAGTGACTTGCGCTCGATGGCACCTAGGGCGTTCCCGCCGCACGCCTCGCCAAACGCCCCGCCGTCGCATCCCACGCCCCACGTATCGGAGCGTCGATCGGTCGGTTTGAACGGGGTTTTACCGGGTAGTAGTACTAGCCGGCGGCGCGAAGGGGGGTGAAGGCGGTGACCACCATCGCCGTGATAGGGGCCACCGGCACGGCCGGGTCCCGCGTTGTCGCCCGGCTGAGGTCGCGCGACGTCGCGGTGGTCGAGATCTCACGCGAGCAGGGCGTCGATGTGTTCAGCGGGTTGGACCTGTGCGAGGCGCTCCAGGGCGTCGACGTGGCGATCGACGTGTCCGATCCGGTGCCGCCCGAGCCGTCCGACATCGGTCAATCTCTGGCCACCGCCTCCCACAACATCGTGGGCGCCTGTGCCATCCAGGAGGTGCATCGCCTGGTGGTGCCGACGATCGCGGGCATCGACGACCCGGAATTCGACGGCATCCCCTACTACGAAGGCAAACGGGCGGCGAAGAACATCGTGCTCGACGGCCCGGTGCCGACGACGATCGTGAAGTCCACCCAGTGGTATGAATGCGCCACCCACTGCGACGCGGTGAGCTGCGACGGTGACGAGGTGATCGTCGAGGACTGGCTGATTCAGCCGATCGCCGCCGACACCGTCGCCGACGTGCTCGTCGAGGCGGCGCTGGGACAGTCGCACACCCCGCGCACCATCACCGGCCCGCACCCCATTCGCCTGCCCGAGCTGACATCGAAACTGCTTGCCCAGCAAGGCGATGGCCGGCAGGTGCGGACCGTGCGGCCCGCGGTGGCCGCGCTCGCCAACGGGGCGCTGTTGGCGTCCGGGCACGCGGTGGTCGTCGGTCCCGACGTCGACACGTGGCTACGGACGTTGGCGCCGAGCACCGACGGGCACCATGCGGCCGACGGCGAAAAACCCGGCGGGGCTTAGCTCACAGCAGCAGCGCACAACTGACGACGATCATCCCGCCGGTGACGAACGCGGCGTAGTCGTTGATGCTCCCGGTGTGGACGCGCCGCAGCCACCCCAGCGATCGCGCAACGCCGTCGCGCCGCAGCGCCAGCACCAGCAGCGCCACCCCGAGGATCAACTCGATGGCGATGGTTCCCAACGTCTTCGGTTCGAAATAGCCGAATCCCACGCCGGGGTCCGGCAGCGTGACCGCCGACCCCAGGGCGCCCGCCGCATATCCGGCCGGGTCGAGCAGCCCGGCGGTAGCGGGGCCGGCGACGTGCGCGACGAACGGGCCGGCCAGCACGCCGAAGCCCAGGCAGCACGCGCTCAACATGATCAGGCTGGCCTTCATGCCCGGCCGGATCGGCTCCAAATGGGCGTATGCCCGGTTCCGGCGGCGGTAGAAGCCCAGGTATGCGGCGCGCCCCAGGGCGGCGACGGTCAGGACCTGCGCCAGCAGCGCACAGCCCAGCACGGCGGGCCGGTCGGACAAACCCTTGTGTATCAAGCCAAGTGAGGCATAGCCGTTCAGCGGCGGCAGGCCGGCGATCGACAACACCCCGACCGTGAACGCCGCGGTCAGCAGCGGACGCCGACGCGCCAGCCCGCCCATCTCGGAGAGCTTGGTCAGCCCGGTGGCGTGCACCACCGCGCCGGCGCATAGGAATAGCAGCGCCTTGAACAGTCCGTGGTTGACCAGGTGATAGACCGCACCCGCGACGCCGTCCGCGGTCCTGCTCGCGAATCCCGTTGTCAGGACTCCGGTTTGGGCGACGGTGTCCCAGGCCAGCAATCGCTTGAGGTCGTCTTGCAGCAACGCCATCGCCGCGCCGACCAGCGCCGAGGCCAGGCCGAGTCCGGTCAGCAGCGCCGGCAGCGACGGCAGGTTCACGAATACCTGCAGCCTGAGGCGGGCCAGCGCCACCACCCCGAGGTCGACCATCAGCGCCGAGAACAGCGCCGACACGGCGCCCGGGACGGGGGTGTGAGTGTCGGGCAGCCAGGCATGGAACGGCACCAGGCCGGCCTTGGTCGCGAAGCCCGCCACCAGAAACGCGACCGCGAGCAGCGTCGCCCTGGTGGCACCGGTGGCGACGGCGCCGTGCAGTTGCCCGAAGTTCAGCGCCCCGGTCGCCGAGTAGAGCATCGCGCTGCCGATGAAAACCGAGAAGCCGGCGATGCTGGTGAGGACCAGGTTTTTGAAGGCGGCCTCCACCGCGATGGGGCGTTCCAGAAAGAAACCGGTCAGGCCGTAGCTGGCCAGCGCGGCCACCTCGAACCAGACGAACAGATTGACCGTGTCGGCGGTGAGCGCGGCCCCGATCAGCGCGGCCAACAGCAGCTGCACCAGGCAGGCCAGGCCACCCAGCTCTCGGCGGCCGAGGTCTCCGAGTTCGGAAAGCGCGCTGACCACCAACACGATGCCCACCCCGGCGGCCAGCGTGGCGAAGGTGAGCCCGAAAGGGTCTGCCACCAAGGCGATTCCGAGCGACGCGCCCCGCACCGGGTGTTCGTTGGACAGGAAGTGCGTCAACAGATGACCGGTACCGGCGAACACGCGCGCGGCGACGCCCAGCAGCACCGCCAGCGATGCGCTCAACGCGGTCACCGCCACCCACAGCGGCGCCCGCGGCGCCCGCCGGGCGGCCAGCGGGGCCAGCACCGCGCCGATCAGCGGGAGCACCACTGGCAACGGGAGCAGCTGCGCGGGCGTCGGCACCGGCTCAGCCCCGCAGCTCGGTCAGGTCCGCCGCGTCGACGCTGCGGTAGTGCTGGGCCACCCGGACCACCACCGTCAAGAACACCGCGGTGATGGCCACCCCGATGACCACCGCGGTGATGCAGAAGTTCTGCAGCACCGGATCTGCCACATTCCCGGCAACCAGGTCTTTTTGAGTGCGCCCGCCCGGCAGCCCGGCGAGCACCGGCGCGGTCGAGTCGTTGCGATAGGCCATCGACACCAGCAGCAGATAGGTCGAGGACTCCATCAGTGACAGGCCGAGGACGATTTTGATCAGGTTGCGGCGCGACGTCACCGCGAACAAACCGAGGCAGAACAACACCCCGGCGGCGACGTAGTTGGCGACGATCATGATTCGTCCTCGTCGGGTGTCCAGTCATGTCCCATGCCCAGCAACGCGAACACCGCGATCGTGATGCCGGTGGCCACCTCCACCAACTCGGCGGCCGAGATCACCTGCAGCGTGCCACCGGCGCGGATCGTCTGTTGGGGCGCCAGCGGAAGCCAATTGTCCAGGAATGAACCGGTCAGCCACATGCCCACCAGGCCAACCCCGACAATGGCTGCGGCGCCGGCCATTTCGGCGACCTCCAGCGTCGCCGGGCGCACCGCGGCGCGCACCGCGCGGTGCCCGAGCGCCGTATAGAGCAGGACGACGCAGCCCGCCAGCACCACCCCGGCGGGAAAACCGCCGCCGGGCGTGTAGCCCCACGCGGCCAGGTAGACCCCGGCGACCGCCAGGATGACCGCGGCGACGCGCGCGCCCACTCGCACCACCACCGTCATCGCGACCGCCCGCTCCGGGGCGGGCGCGCCCAGCGCGTCGTCGTCGGCGTGCTCGGGGGCGGGCTCCGGCTCGTCCCGGCGCTCTTGGTCTTCCGCCGCACGCGCCTGTGACTCCCGCCGGTCGGGGCCTTCGTCGGGGTCGGCCTTCTCCTGCTCGGCGCGCCCGGCGCTGGCTTCGCCGACGAACTCCGATCGCGGTTCGCGGCCCCGCGAGAGCAGCAGCACCGCGACGACGGCGGCCAGCAACAAGAACGTCTCGCCGAACGTGTCGAAGGCCCGGCTGCCGTAGACCACTTCGCTGACCGCCTCGGTGGTCCCCCACCGCGGCAGAGCGATCGCCATCGCGTGTCTTGCGATGTCCGGCAACGCGTTTGAACCGTCGGGCAAGGCCGTGAGGCCGACGGCCACCACGGCGGCGAAACCGCCGACCAGCAGCCCGCCCAGCCACGCGCGATGCCACCCGGCCTCGCGCGGGGATCGTCGATCAGTCATCGCGGGCACCACCATCGTCGAGGGCCTCGCCCAGCTCACCCCGGTCGAAAACGTCGGTGCGAATCTTCCCGATGGCGATCAGGTACAGGACCGGCTGGGCGATCGCGCCGACCGCGACCGTGGCGAGCGCGACGTCCGGCGCGGCCATGACCACGAACAGCGCGCCCAGCACGGTGCCCATCGCCGACAGGGCCATCACCGAACCGGTGATGCTGCGCAGGAACACCACCAGCACCGCGCAGCCGATGACCAGCGCCAGGCACAGATAGTCGACCGCCCATAGCGATGTCACCGGCCCGCTCCGGGCCCCTCGGGCTGGTCGATGACCGCGCCGTGCCACATCGGCACCCCGGTCTTGTACGCCGCCCGCGCCAACGCGTGCGCGGCGATCGGATTGACCAGCAGGAGCAACACGGCGACCAGCAGCGCCCTCGAGCCGTACTCGGTGAAAGGCCCTTTGGCCACCGCCAGACCGGCCAACAGCGGTAACGCGCCGGCGGTGATTGTCTTGGAGGAACACTGGATTCGCGTGTAGACGTCGGGCATGCGCAGGATGCCGATCGCCCCGCTCAGCGAAAAGAACACTCCCACAACGCATAAGACGATCACTAGTGCGTCGGTGACGACGGAGCTCACAGCAGACCCCGCTCCAGGTACCGCGCCCACACCAGCGCGCCGAGGTAACTGAACGAGGCCAGCCACAGCGCCACGTCCAGATAAATCGCGCGGTCGGCCACGGCGGCGTAGAACAACACCACCAGCGCGCACTGCGTGGAGATGGTGTTCAGCGCGACCACGCGATCCGACACCGACGGCCCCCGCGCCAGCCGAATCAGCAGGACGCACGCCACCAGCAGCTGCGCGATGCAGACCCCCGAAAGCACGCCGCTCATCCGCTTCTCCCGCCCCGAGACCGGCTCACCGCGATCACTCGGCTCTCCAGCGGCCCGTTCACCGATTCCCGCGCCGGGCCGCGCGGCACGGCCATCGCGTGATACTGCAACAGGTGCCGGCCGCGATCGAGGTCGACGAACTGGTTGTCCACGACCAGGGACGTCAGCAGGCCCGTCGCGGCGAGTTCCCCGTCGGAGCGCGCCTGGGTCGGCACGATGATCATGCCCGAGCGCAGCGGCCGCGACGGCGACAAGATGCGGCGCGACAGCGACAGGTTGGCCGCCACGATGCGCGCCGCACAGGCGGCCGCGAGCGCCACCAGCGCGGCGAGGCGGCGCGGCGCCAACGCCGACCACGGCCCGGAGACCGGGCCCAGCGGAGCGAAAGCGAACCCGCACCCCACCGCGACCACCAGGCCGACCAGCAGGTTTTCCACTGTCGGGGTCCAGGTCAGCAGGATCCACACCGCGAAAGCCCACGCCGTCAGCGCCACCACCCGCTGCGCACGCGCCGCAATGCCCACCCCGATGCCCACCTTTCGCCCTCGTATCGCGGGGACGGTCCGGAATACCCGTCGCACGGCATGATCAACCGTCCACGGTCAGCGCACCGCGAATAACGATTGCGTCACGATCGACATCACGATTGGTTAAGAACGGGTGCGTTCTCTTAGAAATTTGCGGACCGCTTCACGGTTCGCTTAGCAAAGACGGCCGCGAGCGCCCTCAACGGCCCAAGCGCGCCCGATCGTTCGTCGTCAGCGAACATCGCCACTGTTTGCCTCCGCTACTTTGGATTTCGAGGATCGGGAGCCTCAGTCGAAAGAAATCCATTTCGTTTCGAAGGACAACAAACATCATGAAAATCAGCAGTATTGTCGCGCGCCGCCGAGTGGCCGGAGTCAGCGCCGGCTGCCTGCTCGGGGGGATGGCCATGGGCATCGTCGGCGCGCCGTCGGCTGCCGCGGCACCCGACTGCAGCCCCGCCGGTGTGAACTCCACCGTCTCCGCGGTGCAAGGATCCGCCGAGCAGTATCTGGCTGCGCACCCCGGGGCCAACCAGGTGGTGACGGCCGCCTATGGCCAGCCGCGCCCCGAGGCCGCATCGAGCCTGCGCAGCTACTTCACCGGGCACCCGCAGGAGTACTACGACCTGCGCGGCATCCTGGCGCCGATCGGCGAGACCGAACAGCAGTGCAATGTCACCGCCCTGCCGCCGTACCTGGAGTCGGCCTACCACGAGTTCATGGCCGGCTGATCCAGCCCACGAGACGACCCGCCACGACGTTGTGGCGGGTCGTTTCCGCGTTGACTCCCGAGCACCCGTGTGAACGGCTTTGCGGGCGGGTACTTCTGGCGAATATCGGTGCGGGCGGCGAACGGGAGTGGAGGGCCGATGATGCGACTGCGTCGCAGCGTGCTGAGCAAGCCGGGAATCGCGCGCAAGCGTCGCGGAAAGGGCTTCTCCTACTACGAGCCGGGCGGCAAGCCGGTTTCCGATCCGGAAACCCTGCAGCGCATCAAGGATCTGGTCATCCCGCCGGCGTGGAAGAAGGTGTGGATCTCGCCGCATCCGAACGGCCACATCCAGGCCGTCGGCGTCGACGCCGCCGGGCGCCGGCAGTACCTCTACCACTCCGCGTGGCAGGCCGAACGCGCCGAGGAGAAGTTCGACCGGGTGCTGGAACTTTCGACGCGGCTTCCCGCGTGCCGCGCCGAGATCGCCAAAGACCTTGCGCGCCACGGCTTGACCCGCAAGCGCGTGCTGGCGCTCGCGCTGCGGCTGCTCGACCGCGGTTACTTCCGCGCCGGCGGCGAGCAATACGCCGAGGAGCACGAGTCCTACGGGTTGTCCACCCTGCTATGTGAGCATGTGGTTGTCCGGCGTGACGCCGTCGAATTCGACTTTCCGGCCAAGAGCGGGGTTCGGCGCACCGTGGAAATCGAGGACCCCGACGTGGTCCGCGCGGTGCGTGCGCTGATGCGCAGGCCCGACCGCACCGAGCGATTGCTGGTGTGCCGCAACTCTTCCGGGTGGATCGATGTGCGCGCCGATGACCTCAACGCCCGATTCAAGGAGCTGGCCGGCGACGACTACACCGTCAAGGACCTGCGAACGTGGCACGGGACGGTGCTGGCGGCCGCGGCCTTCGCCGACGCCGACCCGGCGGTATCGGGCCGGGTGGCCAAGCGCGTCGAGGCCGCCGTGATGAAAGAGGTCGCCGAGGAGCTGGGCAACACGCCCGCGGTGGCGCGCGGTTCCTACGTGGATCCCCGCGTCGTCACCGGCTATGAGCAGGGTCTGACCATCGCCGCGGCGGCGCGCCGCGCCGAGCGCGCCAAATCGCCCGACCTGGCGCAGGAGATTCTGGACAAGGCCACCCGAATGCTGATCCGGCGCGTGGCCAAGGCCGACAGCGCCAACGGATCGTCCGGCCTGCGCAAGACGGCATGAACGATTCCCCACCGTCAGCTGTTAACTCGCTGTGAGTCCGCCGGCCGGACCGTGAAGGGGAATAACAACCCTCTTTGCGGGTAACCCGGCACGTGTGGGAAGTGCCAAAGCCGCCCATGCGCGGTCGCCTGCCGTAGTCACGCCTGCCTGCAGGTGGTTCAACCAACAGCCACACACGCCCACCCGCCAGCACTGAAGAACCGTCTGCCCAGGAGGGAACAACATGTCCAAACAAGAGGTCTCCGACTACCTGCTGGAACGGTTGCGGGCGTGGGGCGTCGAGCACGTGTTCGGCTACCCGGGCGACGGCATCAACGGCCTGCTCGCCGCGTGGGGCCGGGCGGACAACAAGCCCCAGTTCATTCAGTCGCGCCACGAGGAGATGAGCGCCTTCGAGGCGGTCGGCTACGCGAAGTTCACCGGCCGAGTGGGCGTCTGCGCGGCGACATCGGGCCCTGGCGCGGTCCACCTGCTCAACGGCCTCTACGACGCCAAACTCGACCATGTCCCGGTGGTGGCGATCGTCGGTCAAACCAACCGCAGCGCCATGGGCGGCAACTACCAGCAGGAGGTCGACCTGCTGAACCTGTTCAAGGACGTCGCCAGCGACTACGTCCAAATGGTCACCGTCCCCGAGCAATTGCCCAACGTGCTGGACCGCGCGATCCGCATCGCGATGACCCAGCGGGCGCCGACGGCGTTGATCATCCCCAGCGACGTCCAGGAGCTGCCGTACTCGCCGCCCGAGCACGCGTTCAAGATGGTGCCCTCCAGCCTGGGCATCGAGTACCCGGACATCGCCCCCGACGACGCCGCCATCGCGCGCGCCGCCGACGTCCTCAACGCCGGCAAGAAGGTCGCCATGCTGGTGGGCACCGGGGCGCGCGGGGCCCACGAAGAGCTGGCCGAGGTCGCCGACCTGCTCGGCGCCGGCGCGGCCAAGGCGCTGTTGGGCAAGGACGTCCTTTCGGACGAATTGCCTTGGGTCACAGGATCGATCGGGCTGCTGGGAACGCGGCCGAGCTACGAGCTGATGATGGGCTGCGACACGCTGCTCACCGTCGGATCCAGTTTCCCCTACACGCAGTTCTTGCCGCAGTTCGACCAGTGCCGGGCGGTGCAGATCGACATCGACGGGCGAATGATCGGGATGCGCTACCCGTACGAGGTCAACCTGGTCGCCGACGCGAAATCTGCACTGCGCGCACTGATTCCGCACCTGCGCCGCAAGGAGGACCGGTCGTGGCGCGAAGGCGTCGAGAAGAACGTGGCGCGCTGGTGGGAGACGATGGATAAGGAAGCCATGGTCAGCGCCGACCCGATCAACCCCATGCGGCTGTTCTCCGAGCTGTCCCCCCAGCTGCCCGAGAACGCCATCGTCACAGCCGATTCCGGCTCGTCGGCCAACTGGTACGCGCGCAACCTGCGCTTCCGCGGCAACATGCGCGGCTCGCTGTCGGGGACGCTGGCGACGATGGGCCCCGGGGTTCCCTACGGCATCGGCGCGAAATTCGGCCACCCGGACCGGCCGGTCATCGTGTTCGCGGGCGACGGCGCCATGCAGATGAACGGCATGGCCGAGCTGATCACGATCAAGCGCTACTGGAGCGAGTGGAAAGACCCCCGCCTGATCATCGCGATCCTGCACAACAACGACCTCAACCAGGTGACCTGGGAGATGCGTGCGATGGCCGGCGCCCCGAAATTCGCGGAGTCCCAAAACCTTCCTGACGTCGACTTCGCCGCGTTCGCGGCCAGCCTGGGCCTGAACGCCATGGCGATCAAGGATCCGGACGAATTATCCGACGCGTGGCGCAATGCCTTGTCGGCCGACCGCCCCACCGTGCTGGACGTCTTCACCGATCCCGACATGCCGCCCATCCCGCCGCACGCCACCTGGGAGCAGTTCAAGTCGGCCACCACCGCGGTGTTGTCCGGTGACGAGGACCGTGTGGGCTTCGTCAAGGTTGGCCTGAAAACCAAGATGCAGGAGTTCATGCCGCACAAGAAGAGCTGACCGGGCCGGGTCAGCCGAGCGACTACGCCAGCCCGGAGCGGGCGATGCGCAGGTCGTCGACGAACGACTGGTAGACCTCGTCGCGGCGGTCGCTGCGGTCGCGCAACACCGACGACGGGTGCACGGTCGCCACCACGATGGGCTCGGGCGTCCTTGCGATGTCGACGGACGCCGGGAGCTTCAGCTCCCGGCCCCGCTGCTCGGAAACCCGAAAGGTGGTGCCCAGCAACGATTGTGCGGCCGTTGCCCCCAGGCACACGATGACCTCGGGCTGCACGGCCTCGATTTCGGCGATCAGCCAGGGCCGGCAGGCGACGACCTCGGTGCGGCCGGGCTTTTGGTGGATGCGCCGTTTGCCGCCCTTGCGGGTGAACTTGAAATGCTTGACGGCGTTGGTCTGATAGGTGAGCACCGGGTCGATGCCGGCGTCTTCGAGCGCCCGGGCGAGCAGTCGGCCCGCCGGCCCGACGAACGGCTCACCGGCGCGGTCCTCCTGGTCACCGGGCTGCTCGCCCACCAACATGATCGGCGCCCCGGGATGCCCGTTGCCGAACACGGTTTGGGTGGCATCTTCGAAAAGCGCACAGCCGTGGCATGTTTCGGCCGCGCTGCGCAGCGCGTCGATGTCCCGCTCCTCGGGGAGATAGCGGTCGGCGCCGGGGGCCTTCGCGGTGGCTGTCATGAGAATGTGGCGGCGTGGGTACCCCCGCTCCCCCACCGAGCGGGGGTACCCAGCCTCGGGTGGCTCGTCAGCCCTTGCCCACGATGGCGTCGCGGGCACGGTCGAGCATCGCGGCGAACGGGCCCGCGGCCAGGTTGGCCACCTGTGATTCCACACCGGCGTGGGGCCGGGTGGGCGCGATGGCTTCGGCGAGCTGCGCGGCGCGGCCCATCCGTTCCAGCTCGTCGGCGCTCAATTCCTCGCCCAGCTTGGCGAATTCGTCGTGCTCCTCGTGCTCGGCGTGGTCGATCACCGCGTCGCGCAGCTTGGTCAACTCGCGGGTGAATTCCTCGCTGTCGACGTCGAGCTTTTCCAGCCGCTGCAGCACGGTCTTGGCCTCGTGCTCTTCGTGCAGCCGCTTGTCGACCACGGTGGTGCCATTGGCGATCTTGCGCTTGGCCCGCGGGTGAACGATTTCCTCCTCCGCGGTCTCGTGCACGGCGAGCAGCCGCCGAAGCTCGACGAAGGCCTTCTCCCGTGCTTCTCCGGACGCCGCCAGGGTGTCGGCGAACATCGCCTTGATCTGCTCGTGCTGACTGACGAGAAAGTCGACCACGTCGGTGGGCGACGTGATGGCGCGTGCCATGGTGTCCCTCCCATCTCCCTTGGTTCGACGCGCAGGGCTGTTGCGCGCTCACCGAAGCGGCTACCCGGCGAAATCGGCCATCAAACGGGTGTGGGCGCGCCCGGGTGGGGTATGTGTCCCTGGTCGTGGGCTACATTTCGGGCAGGTTCGGCCGCGAAGGAGGCACGGCGTGACCAACCCCCAGGACCCGTATTGGCAGAACCCGCTGAGTTACGACCCACTCGGCCGGGTCCCCCCGATCGAGCCGATGGAGCCGATCGAACCGCCGGCGGAACCGCCCGGGATCCCGCCGCCGCCCGCACCCCCGCCGTACCGCCCGGCCGTCAACACCCTCGCGACGCTGTCACTGGTGTTCGCGTTCGTGTTCGCTCCCGCCGGAGCGGTTCTGGGGCACCTCGGGTTGGCGCGGATCCGGCGCACCGGCGAACTCGGCCGCGACCGCGCCCTGGTCGGGGTGACGCTGTCGTACGTGTTCATCCTGTTGGCGGTCGTCGCGCTGGCCGGATGGGCGACGCTGGGCGGGTCCACGTCGTCGCACCGGACGGCCCACGACGCGACCACGTCGGCCGGACCGCCGCCCCCGACCGTCCCACCGGACACGATCACCACGCTGCTGCCCGGATTGGACGCGCTGCGGAACATCACCTCCGACGCGAACCTCGAGGTCGGTCCGACGTGGAACAGCCCCGGCCGCTCGGCGCAGGACGGCAGCATCGACCGCCCGGAATGCTGGGGAAGCATCGCCGCGGGCAGCCCGGACGCCTACACCCCGGGCTCCTTCACCGGGTATCACGCCGGCGAATTCACCGACACGCGCAGCATGTTCAAGTCGATCCAAGTCATCCAGGGCGTGGCGGCTTTCCGCGATCCGGCCGGGGCGCAGTCCCAACTGGACACGCTGCTGTCCGGATGGCGCCAGTGCGGCGGCTCGACCGTCACCGTGACGGCTTCGGGTGGGCAGCCGATCAAGATGGCGGTGAGCGCTCCCGCCGACGCCGGCAACGGCATCACCACATTGGACTTGACGCCCAAGGGAATACAGGTGCGCTCGGCGCGAGCGGTCGCGGCCAAGGCCAACGTCGTCCTCGACCTGAACGTGTCGGCCAGCGGCACCACGGACAGCGAGCGCCCGCGGCTGGCCGCGGTCACCATCGCCAACTACATCCTCGGCAAGATCCCCGGCTGAGCGGCCCGCCCGGCTCCGCCGCGCTTGCCATCGCCACAGGGTCACGCGTGGCGACCCGCCGCGCCCGGCTCCGCCGCGCTTGCGATCGCCACCGGTTCAGGCGTGGCGACCCGCCGCGCCCGGCTCCGCCGCGCTTGCGATCGCCACTAGGCTGACCGGATGAAATATGTCGACGTCGACGGGGTCGGGCGGGTCAGCCGGATCGGCTTGGGCACCTGGCAGTTCGGCTCGCGCGAATGGGGTTACGGCGACAGCTACGCCGCCGGCGCCGCGGGCGACATCGTGCGGCGCGCGCGAGCCCTGGGGGTGACGCTGTTCGACACCGCCGAGGTCTACGGGTTGGGCAAGAGCGAGCGGATCCTGGGCACCGCACTGGGCGACGAACGCGCCGAGGTGGCGGTGGCCAGCAAGATCATGCCGGTCGCTCCCTTCCCCGCCGTCGTCAGGCAACGCGCGCGGGCCAGCGCCCGGCGGCTGGGACTGGACCGCATCCCGCTGTACCAGATCCACCAGCCCAACCCGGTGGTGCCCGACTCGGTGATCATGCCGGGGATGCGGGACCTGCTGGACCGCGGGACGATCGGCGCGGCGGGCGTCTCGAACTATTCGCTGCAGCGGTGGCAGAAGGCCGACGCGGCGCTGGGCCGGCCGGTCATCAGCAACCAGGTGCATTTCTCGCTCGCCTATCCGAAGGCGCTCAGGAACCTGGTGCCGTTCGCCGAACGGGAGAACCGCATTGTGATCGCCTACAGCCCGCTCGAGCAGGGGCTGCTGGGCGGCAAGTACGGCGTCGACAACCGCCCCGGCGGCGTTCGGGCGGTGAACTCGTTGTTCGGCACCGAGAACCTGCGCCGCGTCGAGCCGCTGCTGCAGTTGTTGCGCGACGTCGCAACGCAACTCGGCGCCAAGCCGGCACAGGTGGCGCTGGCCTGGTTGATCAGCTACCCGGGCGTGGTGGCCATCCCCGGCGCGTCCAGCGTCGAGCAGCTCGAGTTCAACGTCGCGGCCGCCGACATCGAGCTGCCGACCGAATCCCGTGACGCGCTCACCGAGGCGGCGCTGGCGTTCCGGCCGACGTCGGCGGCGCGCTTCCTCACCGACCTCGCGCGCGAGAAACTCGGCCGGCGCTAGGACTGGTTGGCCTCGGCGAACGCGGCCGGGCTGGCCGGCGCGCCGCGCGCGACCACGAGCGGCATCGACGTCGAGGCGTTGGTGCGCAGGATGGTGTGCACGACGTCGATCAGGTCGTCGACCGGCATCAATTTGCCGGGCATGCAGCCGCGCGACGACCACAGCGGAACCGCCTTCATGGCGAGGTCCATATCCCAGTCGGCGTTCATTCCGGTTGCCGCGTCGCCCTCGCCGCCCGCGCACTCCCCGACGATCAGGTTGGTGAAGCCGACGTCGGAGTGTTCGGCCCGCCACGCCTCCACGAGCCGTTCCAGGGCGGCCTTGCTGACGCCGTACGCGCCCAGGCCCGGCCACGGCGGTCCGAAGGTGCCGGCATCGGAGGACAGGTACACCGCCTTGCCGGCCGACGCGGTCAAGTGCGGCATTGCGGCGGCCGTCACCAACGATGCGCCGATCACGTTGGTGTCGAAGATGCGCCGCCACGTGTCGGCGTCGGTGTCCACCATGCGCACGAGCGGCCCGACGGCGGGTGTGTAGACGAGGTTGTCGATCCCGCCGAGGGCGTCGGCGGCCCGACCGATCGCCGCCCGGCAGGACGCCTCGTCGGTGACGTCGCATTCGATGGCGGTCGCGTTCGGGCCGGCCTCCTTGGCCGCGGCCTCGATGCGCTGCAGACGCCGGGCAAGCAACGCGACCTGATCGCCGCGCTGCGCGAGACCGACCCCGATGCAACGCCCCAGCCCACTCGAGGCGCCGACCACCACTGTCCTTGACATATTCGCCCTCTCTTGTAACGCGAGACGCTGTCGCGGTGAAACCTACCGGATGCGAAACGTCCGTTGGCGATCACTCGCTACTTAAGTCGCCGCTTAGGTCGCCACCACGGCGTTCCGGTCGCCCGACTTGGCCCGGTACATGGCCTCATCCGCGCGCGCGGTGACCGCGTCGACGGACTCGGCGGGAAGGGCGAGCGTGGCACCGATGCTCAAGGTCGCGCCGATCGTGTTGCCGGAAACGTGGATGGGTTCGGCGACGCGCCGGCGAATCTTCTCGGCGATCTGGGCGAGCTCGTCGGCGCTGCGGACGCCGGGCAGCAGGATCAGCATTTCGTCCCCGCCCGTGCGCCCCACGGTGTCCTCGCGGCGGACGCTCGCCCGGATCCGCGCCGCGACGGTCGCCAGCACGACGTCGCCCGTGCCGTGTCCCCACCGGTCGTTGATCGCCTTGAAGTGGTCGACGTCGCAGAACAGCACGCCCACATGCGTTTCGGGGGGCCGCGGTTGCCGCAGCGCGGCGTCCAGGCGGGCCAGGGCCTCGGCCCGGTTCACCAGGCCGGTGAGGGTGTCGAACCGTGCCAACCGTTCCAATTGTTGTTCGGCCTCGACCTGATCGTCGACCACCCGCAGCGCCGCGATCAGCCCATCGGTGTTGCCCTGGGCATCGGTGTAGGGCTTCCCATGACCGTCGACCCAGTGGTATTCGCCGTCGAGGGAACACACCCGGAAGCGTTGGAGCACCTGTTCGCCCCCCGCGATGCGGCGCAGGGCGGTTTGGAGTTTGTCGCGGTCCTCGGGGTGGATGCGGCGGGCGAAATCCGTACCGGTCCACCTCGACAGCGGGCCGCCCAGCGCGGGTTCCACGGACGGGGAGATCCACGCGACCCCGCCGCCGCGAAAGTGCACGATGATGTCGACGGCGTTGTCCGCGAGGATGCGATATCGCGTCTCGGCCTCGGCGCGTTGCTTGCTGGCCAGCTCCTTGGCGATCAGCAGGTGCTGCTCGCGCTGGCTGAAGTAGAAGGTCACGGCGCCGACGACCGCGGTTCCCAACAGGATCGAGAAGGTCCACTGCGCGTTGGCGTCCGGGCCGAGCTCCAAAAAGATCGGCCTCACCACGGCCACGACGAGCGGAAAGCCGGCCAGGATCGCGAGCAACCGGACGAGCGAGGAACGGTCGGGCCGCGCGAGCAGCCACGCGAGCGGAAACCGGTCAACGCGCGCCAGCGACGCGGCCGCGACGAGCAGCAACAGGGCCGCCGCCGTCAGGAACGCCTGGCCCTTGGACGGCGAGACCCCCACCAGCGCCAGCGCGTCGAACAGGTAGGCCCCGGCCGTGACGAAGGGGATGGCAGCGCTCGCCGCCAGGCACAGCGGCCAGACCGCGCGGGTGCACCGATCCACCCGGATCAGCGCGACGGCTGTCGCCAACGGCAGGGCCGACAGCGCCGTCTGCACGCTCGGGCGCCCCGGCCAGGACCACTCGTGCATGCCGACCGCCTCGCCGAACCAGATCCGGTCGACGGTGAACGAGCCGAGGCTCGCGTACTCCGCGAGCACGAGGACGGCGAAGGCGGCCGCGGCCGCGGCCAAACACCGTCCGGCCCATCGACGCCCGCGCGAGGGATTCCCCCATTGCAGCAGGATCGCCGCGCCCAGCGTGGCCAGCCACAGCGCGGTCCACGGCATCATCTGCGGCCAGGTCGGATAGATCCGCGTCAAGCGCTCGATGCCTGCCGTCCAGCCCACCCACGTCAGCGCTGCGACCACGAGCACCAACAGCGCGGCGGCCCGCCCGGAGGTGTTCATCGCCGATTCCAGTCGCGCGTCGGGACCGGGCCTGTCCATCGGCTGTCCCTTTCGTTCCCGGCGCTCGGCGCGCAGCATCAATGCCGCCGTCGAAAAAATTAGCCGATGTGGCTTGTCGGCGAGAGCGATTCGCGCGATCCGGAGCCGCGGATCGCGCTAGTTCGAGGGAAGTGCCTGCAGCACCACGGCGGTGTGGGCCTCCACGTTGAGGGTGCCTCCGCCGGGGACCTCGTCGGCGGGGGAGGTCTCGTCGGGCCCGGTGTACACCACGACCTGCCAGGCGCCACCGAATTCCTTTGGTGGAAGGGTGAATTCGATCGGTTCGTGGTGAGCGTTGAAGCACAGCAGGAACGAATCGTCCAGCACCCGTTGGCCCCGCTCGTCGTGGCCGGGGATGCCGTGGCCGTTGAGGAACACCGCGACGGACTTGGCGAAGCCAGCGCCCCAGTCCTCGTCGCTCATCTCCGTGCCGTCGGGAGTGAACCAGGCGATGTCGGGCAGCCCGCCCTGGCCGCGGCGGCCCACCGGCTTTCCGGAAAAGAACCGGCGCCGCCGGAACACCGGATGCTCGGCACGCAGCGCCGACACCGCGCGGGTGAACTCCAGCAGGCCCGCGTCGGCGTTGGCCCAGTCGATCCAGGTGAGCTCGTTGTCCTGGCAGTAGCCGTTGTTGTTGCCGTTCTGGGTGCGTCCGAGTTCGTCGCCGTGGCAGATCATCGGAACGCCCTGCGACAACAGCAGGGTGGTCAGGAAGTTGCGCTGCTGCCGGGCGCGCAGCGCGTTGACGGCCTCGTCGTCGGTGGGTCCCTCGGCGCCGCAGTTCCACGACCGGTTGTGGCTTTCGCCGTCGTTGTTGTCCTCGCCGTTGGCCTCGTTGTGCTTCTCGTTGTAGGACACCAGGTCCCGCAGCGTGAACCCGTCGTGGGCGATGACGAAGTTGATCGACGCCACCGGGCGCCGCGCGGTGTGCTCGTAGAGGTCTGCGGATCCGGACAGCCGGTAGGCGAATTCGTCGAGGGTGGCGGGCTCGCCGCGCCAGAAGTCGCGGACGGTGTCGCGGTACTTGCCGTTCCATTCCGTCCACTGCGGCGGGAAGTTGCCCACCTGATAGCCGCCCGGCCCGACGTCCCACGGTTCGGCGATGAGCTTGACCTGGCTGACGGTCGGATCCTGTTGCACGAGTTCGAAAAACGTCGACAGCCGGTCGACGTCGTAGAACTCGCGGGCCAGCGTCGAGGCCAGGTCGAAGCGGAAGCCGTCGACGTGCATCTCGGTCACCCAGTAGCGCAGGGAATCCATGATGAGCTGCAGCGCGTGCGGATGCCCGACGTTGAGGCTGTTACCCGTGCCGGTGTAGTCCATGTAGTACTGCTTGTCGTCGTCGACCAGCCGGTAGTAGGCGGCGTTGTCGATGCCGCGCATCGACAACGTCGGGCCCAGGTGGTTTCCCTCGGCCGTGTGGTTGTAGACCACGTCGAGGATGACCTCGATGCCGGCCTCGTGCAGCGAGCGCACCATGGCCTTGAACTCTTGCACCTGGCCGCCCGGCGTGGTGGCGCTGGAGTACTTGAAGTCGGGCGCGAAGAATCCGATCGTGTTGTAGCCCCAGTAGTTGGACAGGCCCTTGTCGACCAGCGTGGAATCGTTGGCGAAGTGGTGCACCGGCATCAATTCGATGGCCGTGATGCCGAGATCCTTGAGGTGGTCGATGATCACCGGGTGGGCCACCGCGGCGTAGGTGCCGCGCAGCTGTTCGGGGATGTCCGGGTGGGTCTGGGTCAGGCCCTTGACGTGTGCCTCGTAGATGACGGTGTCGGCGTAGTGGCGGTCCGGTGGGCGGTCGTTTCCCCAGTCGAAGTAGGGGCTGATCACGACCGACTTGGGCATGCTGGCCGCCGAGTCGTCGTCGTTGCGGCTGTCGGGGTCGCCGAAGTTATAGCTGAAGAGCGATTGATTCCACTCGAACGAGCCGTCGATGGCCTTGGAGTACGGGTCCACCAGCAGCTTGTTCGGGTTGCATCGGTGCCCCGCCTGCGGGTCGTACGGACCGTGCACGCGGTAGCCGTAGCGCTGGCCGGGTTCGATGTTGGGGATGTAGGCGTGCCAGATGAAGCCGTCGACCTCGGGCAGGGTGATGCGGCTCTCGGCGCCCTCGGCGTCGAACAGGCACAGCTCCACCCGCTCGGCCACCTCGCTGAACAGCGCGAAATTGGTGCCCGCGCCGTCGTAGGTCGCGCCCAGGGGGTAGGCCCTGCCGGGCCACACCTCGCCGGTGGGTGTGGGGGCGCCGGCGTCTGCGGCCTCTGCTGGAGTCATGGCGCATTCAATACCCGGCGAAAGCGCCAGTCAAACTCCCGGGCCGCTCGCCGGGGCGGCGTCACCACACGGAAAGCCTTGTGGCATAGCCGATCACGGATTGAGGATGACCTTCACCGCTCCGTCCTGCTTCTTCTGGAAGATCTCGTACGCGTGCGGGGCCTCATCAAGCGGAAGCACGTGGGTGGCGAAGGTGTCGACGCCGAGCGGGTCGTCGTCGGTCAGCAGCGGCATGATGTCGTCGACCCAGCGCTTGACGTTGGCCTGCCCCATCCGCAGGGTGACCTGCTTGTCGAACAGGGTGAGCATCGGCAGCGGGTCCGCCATGCCGCCGTACACGCCGATCAGCGAGATCGTTCCGCCGCGCCGCACGATGTCGATGGCCGAGTACAGGGCGGACAGCCGGTCCACGCCGGCGGTTTGCATGAGCCGCTTGGCCAGCGCGTCCGGCAACAGCCCGGTGGCCTGCTGCGCCAATTTGGCGGCCGGCGAGCCGTGCGCCTCCATGCCCACCGCTTCGATCACGGAGTCGGATCCACGTCCGTCGGTCAGGTCACGGATCGCGTCACCGAGCGAGGAGTCGAGCCGGCCCACATCGATGGTGTGGATGCCGCGTTGCGCGGCGCGGCCCAGCCGCTCCGGGACCAGGTCGACGGCGATGACGCGGTAACCCAGGTGATCGGCGATGCGGGCCGCCATGTCCCCGATGGGGCCCAGGCCGAGCACGGTGACCGTGCCTCCCTCCGGGATGTCGGCGTAAGCCACCGCCTGCCACGCGGTGGGTAGCACGTCGGACAGATAGACGAACCGCGAATCCGGCGGCCCCACAGGGACTTTGATGTGGGTGAACTGGGCCTGGGGGACGCGCAGCAGCTCCGCTTGCCCGCCGGGGACTTCGCCGTAGAGCTCCGAATAGCCGAACAGCGCCGCCCCCATGCCCTGGTCGCGCACCTGGGTGGTCTCGCACTGGGTGTAGAGCTGCTGGCCGCACATGTAGCAACTGCCGCAAGAGATTTGGAAGGGGATGACGACCCGGTCCCCCACCCGAAGGTCGCCCGTCTGAGTGCCGACCTCCCGTACGATGCCCATCGGTTCGTGGCCGAGGATGTCCCCCGGCTTCATGAAGGCCCCGAGGATCTCGTAGAGGTGCAGGTCCGACCCGCAGATGTTGGTCGATGTCACCTCGACGATGGCATCGGTGGGCTGCTCGATCTTCGGGTCGGGCACCGACTCCACCCGGACATCGCGCTTGCCGTGCCACGTGACAGCCTTCATGGAAAGGGCGCATACCCGCCTGCCACCCGACGAAACGACGGGCGCCGGCGCCGCAACCGTCGTGGTCAGTGCCCGCGGCGCCTGAGCGGATGCTCGCTCTCGATCAGCGCCCGCGCGATCTCGATCAGCTTGATGTTGCATTGTTGCGAGACCCGGGCGAGCAACTGGAACGCTTCAACGGCGTCGATACCGAAGCGCTCCATGATGACCCCCTTCGCCTGCCCGATGATGTCGCGCGAGGCCAGGGCGCTACGGAATTGATCGTTGCGGCGCATCATCGACCACGCGAGAGCAATGTGTGTGGCGAAAACCGTGCCGATCTCCACCGACTCCTCGCTGAACGCGTGCGGGTGGTCGGCATAGAAGTTCAGCGCCGCCATGCTGCCGCCGTCGATGAACAACTCGTAGGACAGGATGGAGCGGATCGGGGTCTGCTCGAGCGCCATGCGGCGGTAGCGCAACCAGCGCCGTTCGGCGCTCAGGTCGGCGATGTGCATGATGTGGTGCTCCCAGGCCGCGGCCAGGCAAGGCCCCTCGCCGGAGGTGTCCTGGATGGCATCCAGCACCATCGGGTAGCGATGCGTGGCGACCACACTGCTGACCGACGCGCCCTTCTCGGCGAGGGTGATCCCCGCGTACTGGGCGCCGGTGACGTGCTGGACCCCGTCGTCGAGCAGTTCGTGCAGGCCGGCCGCGGTGCCGCTGTGTTCACGCTCCAGATTGGCCACCAGCTCCACCAAATGATTGGCAATCGTGGCGCTGCCGTCTCGCATCACATCACCCCCGGAACCGTTCGTGGCCCGCAGAGCCCTTCCTGATAGGCGTCGCGATGGCACGCAAAGCCCGCGCATACCAACGCTCACCAGAAGTGTATGAGCCATACAACGAAGCGCAAGGCACGATAACGAAACGCCCGGGCGATAGCGTAGGTGGCGGCATCCGAGCGGAGGACGTTCTGGGCCGTTTTTGCCCGGCCGGTCCCCTTGGATTCCCTTGTCGAACAGTCGTTTTCAAGCCGCCGTCGGTCTCGGGGCGGCGCGGGACACTCCTCACCACCGAAGTCCGCCTACACTCGGGTCGGTGACCTCCATTGCGATCGTGGGAAGCGGCTTCACCGGATTCACCTGCGCCCGCCGTCTGGCTCGAATTCTGCGCCGGCGGCACGCGCCCGTCGACATCACGATCATTTCTCCGGTCGACTACATGCTGTACACACCGTTGCTGCCCGACGTGGCGGGCGGGGTGGTCGACGCCCGATTTGTCGCTGTCCCACTGGCCAATTCGTTGCGGGGTGTGCACGCGGTGCGCGGCCGCGTCGACGGGGTGGACTTCGCGCAACAGACGCTGACGTATTGCGATCCCGAGGAACGCAGCCATTCCATGTCCTGGGACCGGCTGGTGCTCACGCCGGGGTCGGTGACGCGGTTGTTCGACGTCCCGGGCCTCGCAAGGCATGCGCGCGGGTTGAAGACCACCGCCGAGGCGCTCTACCTGCGCGACCACTTCGTCGAGCAGCTCGAGCTGGCCAACAACGAGGACGATCCGCGGGTGGCGGCGGCCCGGCGCACCGTGGTGGTGGTCGGCGCCTCCTACTCGGGCACCGAGTTGGTGGCGCAGCTGCGGGCGCTGGCCGACGCGGCGGCCAAACAGATGGGCTTCAACCCCGCCGAAGTGCGATTCCTGCTCCTGGACCTGGCCGAGCAGGTGATGCCCGAGGTGGGCAAGAAGCTCGGCGAGGCCGCGATGAAGGTGTTGCGCAAGCGCGGTATCGACGTCCGGCTCGGCGTCACACTCAAGCAAGCGCACGCCGATCACGTTGTGCTGAGCGACGATTCGCGCATCGACACGCACACGATCGCCTGGGTGACGGGGGTGACCGGCGCCCCGCTGATCCAAGACCTGGGGCTGCCGACCGAGAAGGGCCGGATCACGGTGCAGCCCGATCTGCAGGTGCCCGGTCACCCGGAGGTGTTCGCCGCCGGCGACGCGGCCGCGGTTCCCGACCTCACCCAGCCCGGCAAGATCACGCCGCCGACCGCCCAGCACGCCACCCGGCAGGGCAAGGTGCTGGCCCGCAACGTCGCCGCCAGCCTCGGTTACGGCAGCCCCAAGCAATACAAGCACCGCAACCTGGGTCTGGTGGTCGACCTGGGGCCCCGCTACGCGGTGGCCAACCCGCTGAACATCCACTTGTCCGGGCTGCCGGCCAAACTCGTGACGAGGTCCTACCACCTGTACGCGATTCCGCGCGGCGTCAACCGATGGGCGGTCTCGCTGGCCTACCTGACCGACGTCCTATTCAACCGCTCCGTCGTCTCCATCGGGTTGTCCTCCGAGGACGACGCGCAATTCACGGCCAGCGAGGGCATCCCGATGCCCAAGACCAGCTGATCGTCAGCCTTCGGCGGACTGCTGGGCCATCGCGTAGGCGAGCTGAAGGAAATCCGCCCCGGCCAACGCGCTGAAGACGCCCGCGATCAGCCGGGTGAACCGCGGTACGAACACCAGGCCGATGGCGAATCCGGTGGCAACCCACATGTCCAGGCAGAACGGGCAGGTCAACAACTCGCCCAGGCTGTGCCGAAGCTCGCTGTGCTCGCGGACCTCTTCCTGGACCTCGGCCGGGCCGCCGGTGCCCGCGTAATGCGTGAACGGGGCGCGCAGCGGACTGGTCACCGCGTCTTTGGTCAACGTTCGCGAGAGCTTGTGGGTGCCCAGCGTGAGGATGATCAGGTCCTGAATCCGCCAGCGCGACGGCAACGTGCGCCCGCTGACCACGGCGGCGACCACCGCCGCCGTCACGACGAGGCCGTAGACCACCAACACCGCCAGGTAGCCCCCCAGCGGCCGGGGATTGTCGCCGCGGTAGGCGTCCGCCTCCTGGCGTGCACCGTCCACCACCTGGGCGCCGGTTTCCGTCAACTCACCCATCGCTTCTCCTTGAAGGCATAGGGGGTCGAGTACCCGGCGCCGCCCGGCGCAATCGGCGATCAGCTCACCGCCGCGTGCCCTCCCGATCCCGGGACTCGCCGGGCTTGGCCGCCTTCGCCGCTTCTCGCAACGTGCGGTTGGTGGACCGCAGGTCGGTGTTGGCGGCCGCCAACGTCTCGTTGTCGTCTTCGAGATCGAGGATGCGCGCGATGCCGGCCAGGTTGACGCCGGCCTCGACCAGACCGCTGATGCGCCGCAGCCGCGCGAGGTCGTCGGCGCTGTAGCGGCGCGTTCCCCCTTGGCTTCTCGCGGGCGTGAGCAGCCCATAGCGTTCGTAGAGCCGCAACGATTGCACCGGAATCCCGGACAGTTCGGCGGCCACCGAGATTCCGTACACGCCGTGGCCGGACGCCGGCGCCCCGGCCTCGCCGTGATGTTCGACCATCGCACATCCCCTCAGCTGATTCACTCAAAAAATCTGTTTAGCACACTTGCATGAATATGTCGACAATGCTATACCGAATCTATGTCGTCAGACACAGGAAATTTGCCCGACCACCGCGTAGATCGGAGTGAGAGGTGACAACCATGCTGATGCGTTCAGATCCCTTCCGTGAGCTCGACCGCTTTGCCCACCAGGTCCTCGGCACGGCCGCCCGGCCCGCAGTCATGCCGATGGACGCCTGGCGCCAGGGCGAGGAGTTCGTCGTCGAGTTCGACCTGCCCGGCATCGATGCCGACTCGCTGGACATCGACATCGAGCGCAATGTCGTGACCGTGCGCGCCGAACGCCCGGCCCTCGACCCCAACCGCGAGATGCTGGCCACCGAGCGCCCGCGCGGCGTGTTCAGCCGCCAGCTGGTGCTCGGCGAAAACCTCGACACCGACAAGATCCAGGCCTCCTATTCCGAAGGCGTCCTGAGTCTGCACATCCCGGTGGCCGAGAAGGCCAAGCCCCGCAAGATCGCCGTCGGCCGCGGCGACGGGCACCGCGCCGTCGCAGAGGGCGCCAACCAGCGCGAGGTCATCAACGCCTGACCGGGCGACGGACCGGGCGGCGGCCGCAGGCGCACGCGCTCGCGTGCCGGCCCCGCGGCCGCCGCCCGCCACGGCAGTCAGCGAGGAGCCACGGTGGAATCGACATGGGAACTCAACGGCGAAACGGCCAGCGTCGAGCAGGCGTTGTCCGGCGGCAACGCGCAACCCGCGGGCTGGTTTCGGTTCCACTTCACCGATCAGCGGTGGGAATGGTCGGAACAGGTGCAGCGGATGCACGGCTACGAGCCGGGCACCGTCGTGCCCACCACCGATTTGGTGCTCTCGCACAAACACCCCGATGACCGCGGGCAGGTCGCGGCCACCATCGATCAGATCGTGAACACCCGCCAGGCGTTCAGCACCCGGCACCGGATCATCGACACCGGCGGAAACGTACGCCACGTCGTCGTGGTCGGCGATCGGCTCTACAACGACGACGGCGACGTGATCGGGACGCACGGGTTCTACATCGACGTCTCCGCATCGAACGGGCAGGTGCACGAGGACGCGGTCAGCGCGAAACTCGCTCAGATCAGCGAGAATCGGGCGGGCATCGAACGCGCCAAGGGCATGCTGATGCTGATCTACGGCCTCAGCGACAGCGCGGCCTTCGAGTTGCTCCGATGGCTCTCGCAGGAGGCGAATGTCAAGCTGCGCACGCTCGCCGAGCAGATCGCCGAGGACTTCCGCGGCGCGGGCTTGCCGCTCAATACCCAGTCGGAATTCGACCATTTGCTCCTGACGGCGCACCAGCGCGTCCGTCCCGCCGACGACCGCGGGTAAGGCACTGCAGCCCACGTCTTTTCGGCGTGGGCGACCCGCTGGGGACCGTCCGCATTTATGCTGACCACGATGGCGAATCACGGCCCCGATCCCACGACGCCGCTGTGGCGCGCGGCGCAGGTTTTTCGGTTGCTGAGTTGCGTGTATGCCGCCGGGTTTCAAATCGCGATCAATCCCGATCTGCGCCGGCCCGCGCTCGGTTGGGTCCTGTTCACTGTGCTGATCGGCTGGAGCGCGGCGTGCGCCGTCGCCTACCTGCGGGGGTTCGGGCGACGACCGTCATGGGTGCTGGCCGAGATCGCGATCGCGGTGTTGCTCATGTGGTCGAACACCGTCGTCGCGACGCCGCACTGGGCGGCCGAGAACCAGACCTGGCCGACGACATTGTGGGCGAGCAATCCCACGATTTCCGCCGCGATCCAGTTCGGCCCCGGTGGCGGGATGCTGACGGGCCTGGCGGTGATGGCCACCAATTTCGCCGTCAAGGACTACCTCGCCCTCAACCTGGGGCACAACGCCACCGTCATCATCGAGCTGGCCATCGGCATGGCGATCGGCATGGCCGCGCAGACCGCGCGCCGCGCGCACGCCGAACTGCAACGGGCGGCCCAGTTGAGCGCCGCGGTGCAGGAACGCGAGCGACTGTCCCGCGAGGTGCACGACGGCGCCATCCAGGTGCTGGCGCTGGTCGCCAAGAAGGGCCATGAAATCGGCGGCGCCACAGCGGAACTCGCCGACCTGGCGAGCGAGCAAGAACGAGCGCTGCGTCGATGGGTGGCATGCGCCGATATCGATCCCGATGCCGACGGCGCCACGATGGATCTGCGCACGCTGCTGCGATGCCGGGCGTCCGACCGGGTGTCGATCAGCCTGCCGGCGACTCCGGTGTTGTTGGGACGCCGGATAGGGACGGAGCTCGACGCCGCGGTGGGCAATGCCCTGGACAACGTCGGTGCCCATGCGGGGCCGGAGGCACGCGCGTACGTACTCGTGGAGGACCTCGGCGATTCCGTCGTGGTCAGTGTCCGCGACGACGGCGTGGGCATTGCGGCCGGTCGACTCGAGGAGGCGGCGCGTCAGGGACGCCTGGGCGTTTCCCAATCGATCGTGGGGCGGCTGGCGTCGCTCGGCGGCACCGCGCAACTGCGCAGCGGCCCCGGCGAGGGCACCGAGTGGGAGTTGTGCGTGCCGCGCGGGGAGGGACGTCGTGGTTGAGGATGCGGCGCCGGCGACGGTGATGGTGGTCGACGACCATCCGATCTGGCGTGATGCGGTCGCGCGCGACCTGGCCGAGGGCGGATTCACCGTGGTGGCCACGGCCGACGGGGTGGCCGCCGCGGGGCGGCGGGCGGCCGTGGTCAAACCCGACGTGGTGGTGATGGATATGCAGCTGCCCGACGGGAACGGCGCACAGGCCACCGCGGCGGTGCTCGCGGCGTCGCCGTCGACGCGGGTGCTGGTGCTGTCGGCCTCCGACGAACGTGAGGACGTCTTGGAAGCCGTCAAAGCCGGTGCGACGGGATACCTGGTCAAGAGCGCCTCGAAATCCGAACTGGCACAGGCTGTGACGGCGACGGCCGCGGGCCGGGCCGTGTTCACCCCGGGGCTGGCCGGACTGGTGCTGGGTGAATACCGGCGCATCGCGCAGAGCAAGGACGACGGCCCCGCCCGTCCCAGCCTGACCGAACGCGAGACAGAGGTGTTGCGGTACGTCGCAAAAGGGCTGTCCGCCAAGCAGATCGCCATGAAGCTGTCGTTGAGCCACCGCACGGTCGAAAACCATGTGCAGGCGACATTCCGTAAGCTTCAGGTCGCGAACCGGGTGGAATTGGCGCGCTACGCGATCGAGCATGGCCTGGACTCCGAACCGTGACCCGAGGGGCAGGCGACCGCCCGCGCGGCGACTAGTGCGGCCACGACCACGGCCATGCACACCAGCCCGTCGTCCTTGAGGCCCCACCTGATCGCGGCCAGGATCGCGACACCGGCCACGCACAGCAGCGCGCCGACGACCGCGCCCCGCCCGCGCGAGGTGACGGTCCCGGCGCCGTCCCAGCCGGCCAGCGGGTTGTTTTCGAGCGGCCGCAACGCGACGAACAGCACGGCCACGGCGAGGACCACGATGAGCACCTGCGCGACGCTGACGGCGAGGAAATCCGGCTGGCCCGGAAACCGCGGGGAGCCAAGGTAATCGAAGAGCAGGTGCACGCCCAGCAGCACCGGCATGTGCCACAGGTAGAGGGTCATTGCTCCGGAGTTGCCGATCGCGGTCCACCACCACACCCGCGGTCGCTGCGCCCAGCGCGCGATCGCCGGTGCGGCCGCGATGGCCAAGGCGCTCAAGATGATTGCGTGCCCGGCCAAGAGCAACGACGGCGGGCTGGTGTTGGAAAGGTGGTGATCCCCGGTGCCGACCATGCTGATCTGGTAGGGCCCCCAGCGCACCAGTGCGACGTCGACGGCGAAGAAGACGCCGGCCACGGTTAGCGCGGCGCGGCCGCTGAGCAGCCGGCGGCGGTAGGCGACGCCGAACATGGCCGGAATGAGCCAGACGCACAAGTTGAGGTAGCCCAGCGGCATCATCGCCGGCGAATGCAGCCGGATGACGTCGATCAGCGCGGTCGCGCCGTAGACCGCGGCCACCCCCGCGGCGAGGCGCCGCGCCGTGGTGATGCGATACAGCATCGGCATGGCGGCCAGCACCAGGACGTAGGCGCCCAGGAACCACAGCAGCTGCGTGCTGACGCCGGCAATCGGCTCGTAAATGTGTTGGGGCAGAGCCCGATACAGCACGGTCAGCGCGACCGCCCAGAACGCCAGGTAGTAGAACACCGGCCGGAACAGCCTGGTGCAGCGTTTCATCAGCCAGTCTCCCCAGTTGGTGCCCGGGGACCAGGAGGACAGGCAGGCCGCGGCGCCGGCGAAGAAGAACAGCGGCATGATCTGAAGCAGCCAGGTCGCCGCCTGGAACAACATCGAGGTGGTGAGCAGGTTGTCCCAGATCAGGACATGGTTTTCGATGACGCTGATGGCCATCACGGTATGGCCGAGCACCACACCGATCAGGGAGGTGATGCGGATGACGTCCAGGACGCGATCACGGTCGGCCGGCGTGCGCGCGGCCACCTCGGCGACGTCGGGAAATCTGGCGAGAGTTGACATGGGTGTCCTTCTGTGAATCGGGATGAAAGCGTTGCGGCGGAGCCGAAGTCGTGCGATGAAAGAAGCATTGCCGACCGCGCGGCTGTGAGCCTGAGCGGTTCTACGCGTTGGGGCTGAGTAGTACTACTCAGCTCGCGGTGTTGAGTGGGTCGTAGTCGGCCAGCAGCCTCTCGATGCGGGCTTCGTCGAGTCGGACCCGCACGGTTGCGGCTTCCTGCTGGTCGCGAATGACCTTGGCCAGCGTGAACGCGCTCGACACCAAAAAGAGGAAGGTGATGCCGAGGAACAGGCGTTGCCACGCGTCAAGGGGAAGAAAGTAAATCCCGGCCAGCGCGGTGAGAAAGCTGATCGCGAACGCGACGGCGGCCTGAACGAAGAAGGCGGCGGTGGTTTTTGACATGCTGTTGGGAACGGTCATGCCAATAAGCCTGCGACGGCGCACCCTTGGCGGGATCCGTAAGACTACTCAGATTTGGCGGGGATCCGTGGCGCCCTCGACAGCGACGCCGCGACACTCGCGGCGCACGCCCCGAGCATCGTGGCGATCACCGTCGCCACCTCCACCACGGCGAAGTGGGCATCCACGACCGGCTTGACCACCAACACCACGGCGAGGGCGGGCACGATCAGCCGCACCCACCACGCCACGAGGCTGTCACCGGGGATGCGTGAATTAGCCTCTATGGCAAACACATACAACAAGACGAGCAACAGGGCCGCCGCGCCGAAAACGACCGTGGCGATCACGCGCATCCCGTGCGCCGAAAGGATGGCCGACATCGCCGCGACAAGCCCTACCACCGCCACTCGCAGGCCGGTATTCGGCGTTGCCTCACGAGCGGCCGCCAGCCCGGCGGCGATGCGCACCGCCGCCCACCCCGAACCCAACGCGGCCGCCGCCGTCAACGCGACGCCCGCGACGGCCATCCACGTCCAGCCTGCGTCGGCGTAGAACTCCGGAACAGCCTCGGTCAGAAACTTGGCGTTCCACCGCCACGGCCCCGCGACGCCCTGGTGGTCGCCCACCCACAAGATCACCGCCGCGCCGCTCACCACCGCGACCGCCAGCGACATCGATCGGCCCGGCCTGGCGATGCGCGCGGCGCGGGCCGTGACGAGTTCGACGCCCACCATCCCCAGACCGAAGCCGACGAGCTGGCCGGACAGCTGGCTCGGCGTTGCGGCCGTTCCGATGACGACCGCGTCACTGCCCGCGGCGACGCGGGCGGTGACCGCCAGCGCAAGGTAGACGTAGACGAGCAAACCCGCGACCACGAGCGGCGCCACCACCGAGGCGACCACCCAAGTCGTCACCCAGCAGACGACGGCACCGACGGCGAGCGCGGCCACCAGTGCGCAAACCGGCAGCCACAGAACAACCTTGGCGGGGTCGTCACCGGAGGAAAAGTCCACCAGCACAACCGCTCCGAGCGCGACCGCGAACTTAGCCGCCAACGCGAGGTAGGCAAGCAGCTGAATGGCGCCCGCCGCGAAACCCGCCCGGGGGGTGGCGCCGATCAACTCGGCGGTACTGCGCGCGTGCGGGGCGTAGGCGCGCAGCCGCGTCAAGGCATAGATCACCGGAGTCACGGTCACCGCTCCGAGCAGCGCGCCCAGCCCATCCGCCGCCGCGGACGCGATCACGGCCATGCTCAGCCCGGCCGCTTGCCACGTCCCCAGCAGCGGACCGTTTGGACCGGATTCCGGTGGCGCCGGCGGGCGCAGCGATTTCTTCGGCATCGCTCCAGCATGACCCAGCGGCGCGCAATCGAATACCGAACGCCAACGCATTCCGATACTTTGTAGCCCCAGGGTCAAGGTAGGTAGGGCTGCACATGTCTGACACGGTGAAGGTGACCGTCGACCGCGACTCGGTCGCCATGGGCGACGACGTCGACTCCCATCGCGAGTTCTGGGTCTATCCCGCCTCGGCCACCATCGATGACCTGCTGGTCGAGATTTCTTCCCACTACGTACCGGGAATCGCCGGGCCGGCCGGGTGGTGCGTGTATCTGGACAACGACGACCGATCGCGCCACCGGGAAATCGGCCTCATCTATAGCCGGGATGACCTCAGGCAGCGGGATCACATCTGCAGGTTGTTGCCCGGAAAGACGACCATGAGCGATTTGACAAAACGCGTGGGGTCGCCGGAATTGGGCGTCTATGTGTCCTACCTGACTTTTGACGAAGCGCGACCCTTAAGCCTGGACGAGGTTGAGGGAAGTTCCACGTTCACCGGATGCCGGCCCACCAAGCTGGAATCCGAGGCCGCCGCCGACGCCAAACGCGACTGGGTGCTGATGCGCGAGCTGGACCGACTCGCGCGGAGCGTCGCCGGGGCGCGCCGCGACTGGGTTCGGGCCAATCTCCTTGCGGCGCCGCCGCCATGGATCGACATCTTCATCGCCCGCAACTTCCACTACCTGACCGAATTGCATTGCCCGGCCAGCATGTCAATAGCCGCAGAGCTTCTCGGCGTCGACGCCTCCCGCGATGAGGACTTGGCGGCAGTGGCCAACGCCGACGCGCGCCCCATCGTCGTGACGCTCGCGATGGTGCTGGCCGCCTTCGAATGGGGAACCCAGCGCGGCACGTGGCGGGCAGGAGAACAGCCATCCCACAAGGTCTACTTGGAGCTGCTCGCCCATTGCGGCTACCGGCTCTCGCCCATCGAACAGGTCATGGCCGGCCACATCAGCGTCGAGCAGCTCAAATTCGGCGCGGCGGACGCCGCCAGGCTCGATCGGATCCGCCAACTCCGGGACCAGCAATACCAGCTCCGCATGAGCCGCTACTACGCCAAGACCCTCACCGACGAGCAATACCAGGCCGCCATCGGGCCCGTGCATGCCGAACTTTCCAGCCTGGGAGAGCTTCCCGGCCCCATGTAGGCGATTCGAAACGCTCAGGCGTCGATGACCACGCGCCCGTTTTTGGCCCGGGACACGCAGACCAGCATCTCGTCGTCGCCCTCGGCGGCGCTCCCCCGTCGATCGACCTGTCCGGCAAGGACTTTCACCTTGCAGGTGCCGCAGAAGCCCTGCTGGCAGGAGTAGGCCGTCGTCGAGTCGCGGTCGAGCATCACGTCCAGCGCCGACCGGTTGGACGGCACGGTGAGCACCCGCTGCGAACGCGCGAGTTCCAGTTCGAACGGGACGCCGTCGATCACCGGCGGCGGTCCGAAACGTTCGTAGTGCAACGGCGCGTTCGCGTGTTCGTCGCGCGCGATGCGCACCGATTCGAGCAGCGCGGTCGGGCCACACACGTAGACGGCGGTGGTTGGACCGGCGTCGGCGAGCAGGTCCGCCGCGGTGGGGATCCGGCCGCGCTCGTCGTCGGCCCAGACTGTGACGCGGTCCGGCGCGACCGCCACCACTTCGTCGAGCAGCGGCATGTAATCGCGGCTGCGCCCGGCATACACGGCGCGCCAATTGATTCCGTGCTGCTGCGCGGTCTGGATCATGGGCAGGATGGGCGTGACCCCGATGCCGCCGATCACGAACAACACCTCGTGCTCGTCGGTGACGAGATAAAACGCGTTGCGGGGGCCTTCGAACTCGATCAAGTCCCCCACGTGCAAGGTGTCGTGCATTTCGATCGAACCACCGCCGCCGTCGGGAATGCGGCGCACGGCGATGCGATAGTCGGTGCGCCGCCCGGGCGCACCACACAGCGAGTACTGCCGGCGGCGTCCCGATGGGAGCCGGACGTCGATGTGCGCGCCGGGCGTCCAGGATGGCAGCAATCCGCCGTCCGGGTCGGCCAGCGTCAACGCGACCACATCGGGCGCCGGCTCCTCACGTTTGGTGATCACCGCGGTCGTGGTCCGCCGCACGGGCTGGACCCGTGAGGGCGTCCACCGCGACGCCGACGCCATGCCGCCGAACAGCGTGCCGACGCCGTACAACGCGGTGTACATCCGGTCGCGTTTGCGCCGGCCGTAGAGGTCGGCCGGAATGCTGTCCCAAATAGCCCGTGTCACAGCCATCCTCACGCCTGCCCCATGCCGTGACGGCCCGCGGGCTCCGACGTCAGGTTGACCCACTCGCCGGTGAATCCGGCGATGACGTCGGGATGCGAGGTGACCACCCAATGGCCACCCTCGATCGGGACGATCCTGCCGCCGTCCGGAATGGAGCCGGTAAACCGTTGCAGGGCGGGCGATACGAAATAATCCCGCCGGGCGACGAGCACCTGCACCGGCACCCGTGTCTGCGGCAACTGCTTCACGGGCACGAAGAACGGCGCCGGCATGTTCGCCCGGTACAGGTTGAGGCCGTTGAGGTAGTCGTCGATCGACCGGGTCGCCGCCGCCCGCTGCCGGTCGCTGCCGCGGCTGCGGCCGATACGTTCCACCGCGGCAAAGACTTTCCCGGTGGCGCGCGAGCGGATCGCCAGCTCCGGCACAACCGGGCACAGGAAGAACCAGATGTACGACGACGCGAGGGCCTGCTTGACGACGTCGAAGACGGCACGCGGTGTGCGCGGGGACCGTAGGAACCTCCCGGCATAGTTCAGGTGCGGCCCGGAGATCGACGTGAACGAGGCGACCTTGGCCATCACCGTATCGTCGGTGACCGCCGCCCAGCCCTGGATCGAACCCCAGTCGTGGGCCAACAGGTGAACCTGGCCAACCCCGAGGCTGTCGATCACCGCGCCGACATCGGAAACCAGCTGCGGCAGCACATAATCCGTTCGCCGTGCCGGTTTGGAGGAGTCGCCAGACCCGCGCACGTCATACGCCACGACGTTGAACCGGCCGGCGAGTTCACCTGCGACACCGTCCCACACGCGGTGGTTGTCCGGGTAGCCGTGGATCGCCAGAACGGTGGGCCGCCGCGGGTCGATCTCCGTGTAGGCGTGGACGGCCAGCGAAACCCCGTCGGAGGCGATCACTGTGCTGGACTGAGTCATCCCGAACGCTCCCGTGTTCAGTGCGACGCGCGGGCGGCGGGTGAGCGGGCCAAATAGTCGACCGCGCGACCCACCCCGCCCAGCTGGGACGGATGGAAACTCGGCGTGTAGTAGGCGCCGATGACCCGCAGGAACTGGAATGGCCCGGGCACCAAGCCCCTTCGGGCCGCGCGGAAGTAGTCGCGCCAGCGCGGTTTGGTCCCCGGCGGCAGGTACGGGTCGACCGAATACATGAACCGCACGCCGCGGATGAACAGCCACAGCAACGCCGGCGTCACGAGCAGCTGGGTGCGCACCTGCCGCCAATACCCGGCGCGCAGGTGCTTCATGGTGTCGAACGCGACGGCCTTGTGCTCGACCTCCTCGGCGCCGTGCCAGCGCAGCAAGTCCAGCATCACCGGATCGGTGCCCAGGGCGTCGTGCTGCGGGGTGTCCAGAATCCATTCGCCCAGGATCGCGGTGTAGTGCTCGAGCGCCGCCACCATCGAGACCCGTTCGAGCAACCAGCTCTGCCGGCGACGCCGGCTCCAGTGCGGCCGGTCACCGATGAGTTGGGTGAACAGCCAGCGCATCTGGTCGGTGAAGGGCGTGACGTCGATGTCGTTGGCCGCGAAGTGCCCGAGCACCCCCGCGTGCGCCTGGGAGTGCATGGCCTCCTGGCTGACGAATCCCTGCACATCGCGCCGCAATTGATCGTCTTTGATCAGCGGCAGGGTGTCCTTGAACGCGTCGACGATGAACTCCTCACCCGCCGGCAACAGCAGATGCAGCACGTTGCAGAAGTGGGTGGTGAAGGGCTCGTTCGGCACGTAGTAGAACGGCAGCGTCGACCAGTCGAAGTCGACGTCACGCGCCTGCAGGACGATGCGCTCGCGATCGAGCGAGGCGTCATGCGGGCCCGCTGCCATGTCATCGACGGTGAACATCGTTGCCATCCCCTTTCCGTGCTAGGCGCTGCGCTGGGCCTCGTCCTCTACTTCAGTGATCAGACGCTCGCTGCGCAAGAACCGGACGAGGTGATCGACCGTCTCGGTGAGCGCCGGCTCGCGCAGGCGGACCGTGGCCAGCCCCCGCCGGTGACGGTACTGGGTGTTGTCGTAGCGCTTGTCGCGCATCGCCGCGATCTTGCCCGCCGACCGGGTGAGGAAGTCGACCAGCGGATACATCTGGTCGTTCGGCGTGCACCGACGGTCCAGCTGCTCGGCGAACGATTCGATGTCGTGGTACTCAAAGCGGTACCCGTAGCGCTCGGTCAAGATCCGGGTGATGTCGGTCAGGTTGTAGTAGTCGTCGGCCGTCATGTTGAAGACACTGCCCGACTCGTCTGGGAGGTCCATCAGCGCGACGATGTGATCCGCGATGAGGTCCGCCGGCAGCAGGCTGATCTGGTTGAGCGCGTTGACGGCCAGACCGTGCTCGATCATGAATGCCGTGAGGCGCACCAGGATGTCGTCCTGGCTGCCGAAGCCCGCCCGGGTCGGAGAGATCAGCGACGGCCGGTAGATGCGGACGTCGAGGCCCTTCCGCTGCGCGGCCAGCGCCAGCTGCTCGCCTACCCACTTGGTTTGCGAGTAGCCGAAGTCCAGCCCGGCCATCTTCTCGTTCGCGTCCCACTCCCCGACCACCGGTTCGGTGCTCCAGCCGTAGATGAACGTGCTCGATACCAGGTGGAAAGTCTTGCGGTGGGCGGTCATCGCCAGCCGCAACAGCTCGCGGGTGCCTTCCACGTTCGCGGGCCGCAGCGCGTCGTAGGTCCGCACGTAGTTGACCAGCGCGCCGTTGTGCACGACGGCGTCGACGTCCTCGGCGAGTTGCTGGAAGGCCGCCTCCCCGATGCCCAGCGCAGGCTCGGCGAGATCGCCACAGATCACCCGCACCCGCGCCCGGACCTCGGCCTCGAGCGCCGGCGTCCAGAGCTGGGCGCGGCGCAGCGACGCGACGATACGGTCCAAACCGTGCGCGGCGTCGGTGGCTCGCACCAGCGCGTGCACGTTGTACGACGTCCGGCTGAGCAGGCTGCCCACCAGGAACGGCCCCAAAAACCCGGTCGCGCCGGTCAGCAGGATGTCGGTGGGCGCACCCGCTCGCGCGGGCGCGAGCTCGGGCAGCGGCAGGGCGGCGTCGGCACGCATCTGCGCGGTCTCGTAGGCCTCGTAGTCGGCCGAGATCTGATCCAGCGCCCGGCGCAGGGCGTCCAGCGGCTGGCCGGATCCCTCGCCGAATTGGCGCATCAGCCCGAAGAATTCGGCCACCGTCAGCCGCTGCAGCAGGCGCGTGTTGACCTCGTCGGCGAGCTCGCCCGCGCCGTGCTCCTCGAGCACGGCCTGCAGGTCGGTGCGGAGTTCGGCCAGCGCCAGCGAATCGATGCCGAGGTCGGCGAACGAGCAGTCCTCGTCGCCGGTGAGGTCGTAGCTCTCGATGAGATTGCGGAAGCGCTCCAGCGGGCCCGCACTGACCTCCACGGCCTCGCGGGTCCGGGTGGCCGCCGGGTTGACCCAACTCGTGAACGCGGGCAGCGTGCCGTCCAGCCACAGCTGGCGGGTCCGCGCGCGCCGGATCTTGCCCGAGGTCGTCTTGGGGATGCTGCGTGGCGGCGCGAACACGATGGTGTGCGGATCGATGTGGCAGTGCCGCCGGATCGCGCGGGCCAGGGCCTTCGCGTCGGGCAGGTTGTGCTCGTCTCGCACCTCGGCGACCACGACCAGCGCCTCCTGCTCGTCGCGCTCGACCGACAGCGCGGCGACGCACCCGCTGCGGACCTGGCCGGCGGAGCGTTCGACGACGGCTTCGACGTCGGAGGGGTAGCAGTTGACGCCGCGCACGATGATCAGGTCCTTGCTGCGGCCGCAGACGAACAGCTCACCCTCGTAGAGGAAGCCGAGATCGCCGGTCCGCAGATAGGTGTGGTGGTCATCGCCGGCGATGCGGGCCCCGAACATCTCCGCGGTGAGCTCCGGGCGGTTCCAGTAGCCGCCGCCCTTGGAGGGCCCGTCCAGCCAGACTTCGCCGACCCGACCCTCGCCCAGCGCCGTCCGCGATTCGGGATCGACGATGCGAACCAGGGTTTCGTCGATGGGCTTGCCGCAACTGACCAGCGGGACCTGGTTGCTGTTCTCCGGCAACGCCTTTTCGACCCGTGCGACATTCTTTTCCAGCCCGCGCTTGTTCACCGTGATGGTCTGGCGCCCCCGGATCGAGACGATCAGGGTGGACTCGGCCATGCCGTAGGCGCCGGTCAGCGCCTCGGGCCGCAGGCCGTAGTCGCCGAACCGCTTCCGGAATTGGTCGAAGGTGTTGGCCCGCAACGGTTCTGCCCCCACGACGATGCACTCGAGGCTGCTCAGGTCGACACCGGCCAGCTCGGACGCGGGCAGCTTGTCCTCACGCAGGCAGTATTCGAGCGCGAAATTCGGTCCCGGCGTGTGCGTGGCGCGCACGTCGCTGATCAGCCGAAGCCAGGACGAGGGCCGCGCGAGGAAGTCCAGCGGCGACATCGCATGGGTGGACCCGCCCAGCAGCAGGATGAACATGTAGGCCGAGATCAGGCCCATGTCGTGATGCTGCGGAAGCCACGAGGCCAGGACCACGTCGCCGGTGAAGGCGGACCCGTTGGCGATCACGTTGGCGTGGCTGACGATGACGCCCTTGGGGTCGTTCGTCGAGCCCGAGGTGTATTGCAGGAAGAGCACGTCCCCCGGCGTGTCCGCCACCGGGGCGCCGCCGAATTCCTGGGCGCCGTCGGTGGCGAACCAGGGCAGCTCCGGCAGGGCGGCGTCGGACCACGCCTGCCCACCGTGGCGCTGGCCGAGCAGCAGCCGGAAGTCGTACTCGAACTGCTTCGTCGACAGCACGGCCTTGGCGCCGCAATCCCGCGCGATGAAACTGAGCTTGGCCAGTCCGGACTCGAACGACATGGGCAGCGGTGGGCTGACGGGGACGGCGATCACCCCGATTCGGGCGCAGGCATACAGCGCCGCGATCATCTCCAGGCCGGGGGGGTAGACGAGCAACGCGCGCTCGCCCGCTTTGAGGCCGGCCTCTTTGGACAGGTAGGCGGCCAGCTCGCGGGTGCGGTCGGCGAAGCTCTGATAGGTGTAGTGCTCGAGTTCGCGCCCGTCGGCGTCGACGAAGCGGAAGAGAGTCTGGTCCGGCTTCAGCGCTTCCCACTTGTGCAGGTAATCGATCAGCGTCTCCATCTTTGGAGCGACCCCCTTCCAGGTTTGGGCTGAGCCCGGGAACGACTTCCGTCATGAATATAAAACCAATGTAACCCTGACGGCCGGTGAAGAGCAAAACATCCAGCATCATTAATGGGCTATGCACAACACATTCACAGCTTCGACTTAAGCGGGGAATTTAATTGCATAAATCCTGATCTGTGTCGATACGGACTTCAGTATCTCAGTGGTTGGTGACCAGGAATTATGCTCGATGTTTCTCCTCAGATACTGACGTACGGATGTACTAATCCACGCAATTCATATGTCCTGTGGCGCGCGCAATAATAACCCTGCCACCCCGTCTCCTTATGGTCAAATCGCTGAGCCAGAAAAGATTTCCATATTCCGATTTTCCGGGCTTTTTGTGCCCAGGCGCCGGAAGTGGATTGCGAACTAAAAAGTGACAGGCGTCACGGCGCCGGCGCGCTGTGCGCGCGGGCGATGGTGGACGGGGCGACCGGCGCGATGCGGATCCGCGGTCCCGCCCGGGCCACGAGCTTCACGATGCCCAGGAAGCGCTCCCCGTCGATGATGGGTGACAGCGGCTCGTCCTCGGCCTCGATGATCATCTCGTGGCCGTTGACGTCGCGCAGCCCCTTGCCGCGGAGCATGCCGTTGGTCAGCGCCGTGGGAAGCTGCGCCACGATCCGCGAGGGCCGCAGGTATCCGGCCTGAAAGTGCAGCGCGCCCGGCTCGGCAGCCTTGGGGAACAACCGCAGCGGGCCGCCGATGCGCAGATCGATCGCGCCGGCGTGCAGCAGGCTGTGCGTGCGCGACGGGACCTCCTCGCCGTCGATGACCACGCGGGCGCTCGTGGGGGTGAACAGGATCGAGGCGTAGTTCGGCGTCTTGACCCGGCTCGGGGCGATCTTGGACGTGATGTAGTCGCCGAAGCTGCGGGCGATCACCCGCGCGACGGCGAGCCGACCGTGATCGGGGGCGTCGTAATACCGGTCGTAGAAGCGGTTCCCGACCCCGCCGGCGGCCAGCCCGAAGCAGAGGCGATGAAACGCCGCGCCGTCGTCGGTTTCGCCGTCGAGCACCAGCGTGTCGAGCCACATCTCGGGCGGAGGCTGATCGGCCTCGGCGGCGGCGACCAATGCGCGGATGATCGTCTCCGGCCGGCCGCGCACCCGGGCCTTGCGGGCCACCGCGTTCACGCTGCCCCCGTTGGACGGGACGAACGCCGGCCAACTTTCCGGGTCGCCGATGCATCGCTCGGTTTCGTTGATCAACCAGTGCAGCGCGCCGTCGCCACCGTCGCCCACCAGGTGGGTGACCCGGGGACCGATCTGCGCGATGGTTTCGCGGAGATCGTCGATGGATGCGGTCTCGTGCACCTCGCCCCAGGGACCGACGAGGCGACGCAGTTCGTCGATGCGCCCGCGGGGCGCGGCACGATTCTTCCGCGCTTTCGGATTGACGATGACGCCTAGAAACATCCGGCGGTCCCCCACGCGTACCTGACAAAACACCGCTGTCGTGCTACCCGCGCCGGTGGGATGTCGCTGGTCATCCCAGGCACGATACCTGCGAGCGCCGCCGGACGAGCAATGCGTCCTCACCGCCACCGCGCGGCCGCTCGGCCCAGCGGCGCGCCCGGCAGGTGCGTCGTTAGGGTGTCTGCCATGGCCGATTGGACCGCAGCGGAGCTGCCCTCGTTCGCCGGAAGGACCGTCATCATCACCGGCGCCAACGCCGGGCTGGGTGAGGTCACCGCCCGCGAGTTGGTGCGGGTTGGTGGCCACGTCATCCTGGCCGTCCGCAACACCGACAAGGGGCACGCCGCCGCCGCCGCCCGCATGGCCGGCCCCGGTCGGGCCGAGGTGCGCCAGCTCGATCTGCAGGACCTGTCGTCGGTGCGGCGCTTCGCCGAGGGCATCGACACCGTCGACGTCCTGGTCAACAACGCCGGCATCATGGCCACCAAACACGCGGTGACCGTCGACGGCTTCGAGGGTCAGATCGGCACCAATCACCTCGGCCACTTCGCCTTGACCAACCTGCTGTTGCCCAAGCTGACCGACCGCGTGGTGACGGTGTCCTCGCTGATGCACCACTTCGGCTATATCAGCCTCAAGGACTTGAACTTTCAGTCGCGGCCCTATTCGGCCTGGCTGTCCTACAGCCAGTCGAAGCTGGCCAATCTGCTGTTCACCAGCGAGCTGCAGCGGCGTTTGGACGGCGTCGGCGCGTCGCTGCGCGCCCTGGCCGCCCACCCCGGATGGTCGCACACGAACCTGCAGGGCAACTCCGGCCGCAAACTGGGTGACGCGGCGGTCCTGGCGGTCGACCGCATCGTGTCGACCGACGCGGAGTTCGGCGCCCGCCAGACGTTGTACGCGGTGTCGCAGGATTTGCCGGGCAACACCTTCGTCGGCCCGCGGTTCGGGCTGTACGGTCGCACCCAACCGACGTGGCGCAACTGGCCGGCCAAGAGCGCGGGCACCGCCGCCGCGCTCTGGGAACTGTCCGAGCGGCTCACCGGAACCGCATTCCCGCTCTGAGCGGGCCGCGTCTGTGCGGCTGGGCAACCGCGGGGCGCGCGGGTCGGCGCCGCGATTAAATTAGTAGTTCGAGCACAAGCCAGCTGGGTGAGGAGGTTATGCCATGTCCGACGTGCATCTGGCGGCCATTCTCGCCCTGTGTGCCGCGCTGGCATCCGCGATCGGCAACGTCGTGCGTCAGCGGTCCGCGCAGGAGGTCACCGACGGGCGGGTGGGCCACCTGACGTTGTTCGGCATGTTGCTGCGCGACACCCGGTGGTGGCTGGGCGGTTTGGGCGACATCGGCAGTTACGTGCTGCTGGCCGCCGCCCTCGACAAGGGCTCGGTGTTGCTGGTGATGTCGCTGCAGGTGACGGCGCTGCTGTTCGCGCTGCCGATTTACGCGCGGATGAGCCATCACCCGATCACGCGCCGGGAGTGGACCTGGGCGCTGCTGCTGGCGGTCGCGCTGGCGGTGCTCATCGCGATCGGAGACCCGACCGGCGGTCAGCAGCGGGCGCCGCTGCAGACGTGGCTCGTGGTGGCCGCGGTGATCGGCCCGCTGTTGCTGCTGGGCTTGTTGGGCGCCCGCATCTGGGTGGATCGTCCCGTCGCGGCGCTGCTGCTTGCGGCGGTGGCCGGCTCGCTGCTGGCGGTGTTCGCGGTCCTGATGAAGGGCGTTGTCGACATCCTCGAGCGCCATCCGGGCCAGGTGTGGCAATCCTTCGAGCTCTATGCCCTGGTGGGCTGCGGGGTGGCCGGGATGATCTATCACCAATCGGCGTATCGGGCCGGCGCGCTCACCGCGTCGCTGCCGACGATCATCGTGGCGAAGCCCGTGGTGGGCGGGATCCTCGGAATCGTCGTGCTCGGCGAGACGCTTGCGGCCGGCGGCTGGGAGTGGTTTGTCCTGGCGGTGACGGCGGTGGTGGTGATCGTCGCGACGGTGGGCCTGGCGCGCGGTGAGGCGGCCACGGTGTCGGCCGGCGCGGGGCGCGACGTGAAATCCAATGAGCGGCCGACCGCCGCCACCCAAGCGTGAGCGGGCCGGAGCGGGACGCGAATCACCGCCTCTAGCAAGCTTTTCGGCTGCTACGGGTTGATGGTGTTGTCGCCGACCTGGCGGCCCCAGACGTACTCGATCGCGTACGGCGATCCGGTGTCCAGGTGGTTGTAGGGCGCGATGCTGTTGCCGGTGTCCATGACCAACTCGGGTGCGGGCCACAGGTCGCGGCTGATCTTCTGCCAGCAACCCGGGGCGCCGCCGGGGCCGCCGCGGGCGTTCACGCGTGGCAGGTTCTCGGGCCAGATGTAGGGGTTGGGCGCCCCGCCGACCACCCCGGCGATGCCGCCCACCAGCGACGCGATGACGGGCACCGCGGACACCGGGTTCGCGATCAGTCCGAGCCCGGAGAGCACCTCGGTGTCCATGTTCAGCGAGTAACCGTTGAAGCCGCCTTCGGCCGCGCCCGTGGGGCCCAGCGCATCGACTTCGCTGCGCATCAGGCAATAGATCTCGGGGCTGTAGGTGTCGAGCAGTTGGGCCGTGGGCACCAGGTCGGCGGCCCCGCGGGCCAGATACGGGCCGCCCTTGGTGAACAAGTCGGCCCCGGTGTTGCCGAACCCGGCCGCCGACAACAACGCCTGATCCAAATCCTTTTGCTGCGCGTTGATCGTGCGCGAGGTGACCACCGCGTTGTTCAAGAAGTCGAACAGATCCGGCGAGGCGTCCGCATACGTGTCCCCCAGCGCCGCCAGCCGCTGAATGTCCTTGCGCGCCTGCGGCATCCGCGGATTCACGTCGTCGAGGAGCGTATTGGCGTTGACCACCGACTGCCCGAACTTCTCCCCCAACCCGGCCAACGACTGCGCCGCCGCGCTCAACGTCAGATTCAACTTGACCGGATCGACCTTCTGCGCGATCGAGGTGATCGTCTGAAACAGCGTGTTGATCTCGGTGGTCACCGAACGCGCATCCAGCACGGTGTGCGCCGAGATCTTCTGCGGCGACGGGTGCGCCGGCGTCGTCAACGACACATACTTGCCACCGAACACCGTCGTCGCCTTGATATCGGCATTCACATTCGACGGGATCAACGCCAAATACCGCGGATAGACCTCCAGCGTGAACTTCGCCGCCGGCTTGCCATCACGCACCGTCTCCGCGATCTTGCCGACCCGCCCGATCTCCACCCCGTTATAGGTCACCTTCGACCCCGGATCCATCACCAACCCAGCCCGCGACGCCAGCATCGTCAACTCGGTCTTCGGCGTGAAGCCGCCCCGGAACTGGATGTACACCAAGGTGAAGATCACCGCGAGCACGAGCAGCGTGGCGACCGCGATCCACTTATAGGGCGGGGTCCGCTGCGAGTTGATCTGCACAGGTGAACCGGGACTCTGCTGTCTCGATACCACCGTCGCCGCCCCTTACGTTCTCCCCCGGGTCAGAGCCGATACCAGGAGCCCTTGATAGAAAGATCATTAAAATCTACCGCGGCGCCCGCACTTATGCGAACCGCCATTAACAAAATTCGTGTTGGCGCCTGTTCCAGCGCTCAACTTTACGAGACGCGCTGGCGCGTCCCCTCTTCGGTGGCGGCGCACCCGTCCGCGTGCGGGTCTACGCTCGGGTAGCGGTAAGGAGAGGTGCGCAATGCTCGCAGCGTTCGGATTCGAATCCCTGGGTGTGGTCGTCGGCGACATGTATTTCGTCGACCCGTCCCCGCTCGAAGGTCAGGAAACCCCGGAGCGGGGCGTCAGACTGGAACTGCGCCTCGTCGACCGGGCCGAGCCCCAGGGCTCGATCTATGCCGGTGTCCCGATCGCCTTCACCCGCCCGGTGTGGCGGGTGGACCTTTTCGGATCGACGGAAAGCCCACCGGGGACGCTGGACCGGGCCCATCACCACCCGCGTTTCGACGGCTGGGAACCCGGACGCCGGCACTTCGTCCCGGAGCTCTCAGCGGACCCGGTGTCGTGGCTGGCCGAGCAGCTGGCCGACCCGTCCGCCGTGCTGACCCGGGCCGGCGTCGACGCCGACGCGGTCAGCGAGGCCGACAAGGAAGGGCTCGCCGCCGCGGCGCCGGAGATCGTCGCCGCGGTGAAGCGGTTGCTCGACGGTGTGCGGGACGGGGAGCTGGCCCCCGAACCCGCCGAGCCGGTTGCCGCCGCCCGTACCGGTTGGCTCTGATCTGCGTTAGCGTCGTCGGCGTGACCCTCAAAGACATCGCCCTGAACACCCTCGACGGCCGGCCCACCACGCTGGCCGAATTGTCCGACGGCGCAACGCTCGTCGTCAACGTGGCCTCCAAATGCGGGCTCACTCCGCAGTACACGGCCCTGGAGAAGCTGGCCAAGGACTACCGCGACCGCGGCCTGACCGTCGTCGGCGTCCCGTGTAACCAGTTCATGGGACAGGAACCCGGCACGGCCGACGAGATCCAGGAGTTCTGCTCGACGACCTACGGAGTGACGTTCCCGTTGCTGGCGAAGACCGACGTCAACGGCGACGGCCGCCACCCGCTCTACGCCGAGTTGACCAAAGCCGCCGACGCCGACGGCCAGGCGGGAGACATCCAGTGGAACTTCGAGAAGTTCCTCCTCGCACCCGACGGTGCGGTGGTGCAGCGCTTCCGGCCCCGCACCGAGCCCGACGCCCCCGAGGTCATCAGCGCCATCGAGGCCGTGCTGCCGCGGTAGGTCGGCGCTCGCTAGGCGAGCATCGGGTCGATCGCGGAGCGCGGCACCAACACCTGAGTGGCGTCGGGCACCATGCGACCTTGGTCGAAAAAGAAGATCACGCCATCGTTGGTGACGGCGAAATTCTGGTAGTTCGCCGGGTCGTAGGCGGCGGCCGGCGCGATGGCCACCGGCGGCGCCGTCGGCGTCTGGTTCGCGGGCGGTGTGGTCTGCGGCTGGTTCGCCGGCGGGGTCTGCGCCGGGTTCGCGGGCGGCGCGGCCTGCTTCTGCAGCTCGCTCTGCACGATCGGCGCGACTGTCTGCAGCGGGTCGTCGACGCGCCACAAGGGCGTGTTGTTCTTGTCGTCCGAGGCGGCGGTCCACACGATCGCCTTGCGATAGGTCTGGTCCCAGTTGAACGACTTGAACGTCGTCTTGGGGGCGCCGGTGTTCTCGACGACCTTGAACACCACGGCCTCGGTGCCGCGCGGTGGTATCGCTGACCCGTAATTCGTCGACGAAATGGTCAGTTGGTAGGGCTGGTCGCGGGGTGCGGACGATTTGGCGGCGTTGAGGAAATCGTCGCGCTCCTTGGTGATGAAGTCCGCCACGGACTTCTCGTCGGGGTAGTTGACCGGGAAGCTGATGTTGACGTTGTAGCCGGGGTCGGCCATCTGGATCTGGCATGCCTGGCCGGTGTTGGCGCCCTTGAGCTCGGCGCAGTAGTCCTTCGGCGGCGCGGCGGCGGCGACGCCGGCCGAGCCGAAGAGCACGAGGGCCGTGGCGGACGCTGCCACCTGGATGCTGCGCATGTGGGATCTCCTCCGACAACTCGCGGTACCGATGCGACGGACGGAGGTAAAGATATGCCATCGCGTGCTTGGCGAACACGTTCCCGACTGATCATTCGCTTTGCGAACGTTCGCGCCAACGCCCCCGCCGGGCGTGAAAACGGCCCCCGGAGCAATCTCCGGGCGCCGTTTTACCTGGTAGCGGGGACAGGATTCGAACCTGCGACCTCTGGGTTATGAGCCCAGCGAGCTACCGAGCTGCTCCACCCCGCGTTGGTGAATGCCAGGTTACCGAACCGGTGTCACGGCGACCAAATCGCGCGCTCAGCGGGGTGAGCGGCCCGGCGTTCGCTGACAGGACTGCGCCGGGCGCGTCAGAGCGCCATCCCCATTTGCGTCAATCTGACCCGGTTCTCGTCGAACCACTCCTGTTCGCGACCAGGCTCAGGCAAAACCAATCCAGCCTCCATTGCATTTGCCGGGTCGACTTCGGTCAACGCGACGAGAAATTCGGCTTCAGACTGGCCGGTGGCACGACTCCACATCCGCGAGAATTCGCGCAGCATCGTTTGGCGGGTCGCGGCATCGCGCCCGTGGCGGATGGCGCCGAACAGGTAGGAGTGGCTCGCCTGTTTGCGGCCAACGAAGCAGTCACCCACCGGGATCTCGTGGAAAAGAACGTTGACGAATAATTCCGGTGCTCCGGTGGCGCTGGTGTGAATGGTGGTGATCTCGTCGGCGATTCGAGCCTTCGCCGACTCGCTCAGCAGTCCTGGCGGACTGTAACACTGGTAGACGGGCATTTCGTGGGAGTCCTTTCGAACGAGTAGGGATTTGGCCGGCGCTATGCCGCCAAGGAAGGCGAGCAGATCAGCGACCCCATCGGGGCGACCGAACCGGCCGTGCTAACCACGCACGGCCGCCATGAATCTTTCGAGTTCGCATGGGATGTCGGGTCCCGAGGGCTCGATCATGACCTCGGTGGCACCGGCCTCCGCCATCGCCGCGACGGCCCTCCCGACCGCGTCGGCCGATCCGCTCAGGGTGACCGACGGAACCGAGGCGTAGCCTCCGGCATGCCAGGCCGCCATGTCGGCCGTGTTCATCTCGACCATGGTCCCCTGGTGAATGTGTAAGTGGCGCAGGCGTTGCGGGATCCGCTCGATCACGTCCAACCACGCTGCGCCACCCGGCATCTCGCGCAACGCGTCGGCACCCTGCGTGGTGTAGACGAAATGATATGCCGCCGCCCAGGGGGCACCCACCGCCGAGCGGACCCGTTCGTCTGCCAGGCTCTCCCCTTCGTCGAGTACGGTGCCCATTGTCGCTACCACTGTGCGCGCAAAATCACGCTGTCCGGGCACGACATTGAACATCGAGATGATCCCGTCGGCGCCGACCCGCTTGGCGACGCCTGCACCCTTGGGACCGGTTGCCGCCAGCAGCAACGGGATTCGCAGGGGCAGCACCTCCGATTGCGATGAGCTGAGCATCAATTTTATGGCCGCACCTTCCCAGTCGACCACCTCGCCGGCCAACAGCGCCTGGTAGGCACGGATATAGGCCTCCATGTACGACCATGCGATCGGGGGCTGGCCGATGGCCGCGCGGCTGGAGAATCCTGTGCCGAACGACGTCAGAATGCGTCCGGGTGCCACTCGGTGCAGTGAGACGGTCTCTGCGGCGTTGACCAACGGATGACGCTGTGTCGGAATCAGTACCGCGGGACCCAGCTCAATCGTCGTCGTCCGCTCGGCGGCGCGGTGCAAGGCCAGCCAGACGTCATCACCACCGAACGGACTGTCGTAACAGTAGGCGCGCCGATAGCCAAGTTTCTCCGCTGAGGCAATGTGCTGAGCCGACTCGATCGACGGTGGTAACGCGACGCTTACCGCAACATCCGTCATCGCCTCTCTACACCTCCGGCATTCGCTTGCTGAGTTTTTGCAGCGTCAGCATTTCGCGTCCTTCGTCGTCGAGGTACGGGATGCCGATCCCGTACTCTTCCCACCGGCCGGCAATTTTGGATTCCAGCTCGGGCGATAACCGATCGGTCGGCGGGAAGCGGCGCCCGCCCCATTCCGCGCGAGGCTCGATCTCCCAGCTACGGGTGGCGTCGATGAGCACCCGCGTCCACTGGCCGGCCCCGTACTTGTTGGTGTCGTTCTTCTCCGGCGGGGTCGACGGATCGAGCGAGGAGCCCAAACCCGGTCCAAAGAAAGCGATGTCGCCGAGCCCCGCGTTGACCCGATAGGACATGGCCCAATCCAGCGCGACCGGATCGTGGATGTCGATGTCCTCCTCGACGACCATCACGTTTTTGTGGAACCACACCGATCCCCCGGTGCCCCAGAGCGCCGCGGCGATCTGTTGCGCGTGGCCGCGGTACCGCTTCTGGATCTGCACCAGTGTGTTCTGGCCGTTGGTCACCTCGGTCATCCAGAGGTCGGTGATGCCGCCGATGCCAAGATCGTCGAGCACGTTCCAGGTGATCGCCGACCGTGCGAAGTTGGTGATGCTGTCCTCGTTGAACATCCCCGGCCGGATGCCCTCGAGGGTGCCGCGAAGCACCGGGTCGTTGCGGTGGGTGATGCGGGTGACCCGCAGGACCGGCGCCGGTGCCGCGCCGCCGATGAAGCCCGGATACTCGGCGAACGGACCCTCTACGACGAACGTCGAGGGGTCGGGATCGATGAAGCCCTCGACGACGATCTCCGCGGTCGCCGGCACGTGCAACGGCACAGATTCGCAGGGCACCAGGTCAACGGGTCGGCCGAGCAGCGCCCCCATCATGTCCCACTCACAGACGTTCTTGGGAAAGGGGCTGCCGGCGCAGAACGGCAGCACGTCGTGCCACCCATAGACAACCGCAACCGGCATCGGCTCTGGCTTGTATTCCTCCATATGGCCGCCCCAGCCCTGGCTGGGCACCAACAATTTGGCGATCTTGTCGCGGTCGACGATCTGGCCGCGGTAGAGACCAATGTTGTCGCGTCCGGTTACCTTGTCTTCGGTGACGACGCCGCAGAAGGTGTCGATGTAGCGGCCGCCGTCCTCACCGTGCCACTTCGGGACGGGGAGCTCCCACAAATTGATGTCGTCGCCTTCGACGATGTTCTCTTTGACCGGGCCCGAGTCGACAACGCGTGGTGGGATGGGCTTTTTGAACGCCTCTCGCAAGTGACGAACGATGGCCGAATCGCTGGTGCCTTCTGGCAGCCCGAGCATCAGTTGGACCTGGCGCCGGCTGCCCAGTGCCGACGTCAACAGCTTTGTGCACCTGGTGTTCTCATGGCCGACAATGTTTTCGAACAGCAGAGCCGGGCCGCCCAGAGACAGGTTGGCGCGGGTGATCGCACCGATTTCCTGGTCCCAGTCGACAGCGGCTCTGACCCGACGCAACTGGTCCGCCGCTTCCAGTGTTGCCAGCCAGCTACGCAGGTCGGGTCCCGCACCGGCCCCGTCCGGTTGGGTGATACTCGTCGTTTCCGGCAGGCTTGTGCCCGTGGTCATTTCGGTCTCCTCACTCGATCGGGGCGCACAGCGGCTGGCGCAACTCCTGCTCGATCCGGGTGGCCCACCGGTCGGCCTCCGTTAGAGCTGAGTCGCCGTTTGGGTGTTGCTGATCGTCCTTCCAGCGCTTGATCAGACTGTGTTCGATGCCGAGCTGATCAAGGACCCGGCCGACCACATAATCGGTCACTTCGTCGACCGAGGTGGGCCGCGCGTAGTACGCCACCGTCGGTGGGAAGATCACGGCTCCGGCTCGCGCCAGGTAGTGCATGTTCTCCAAGTGGATCTCACTCAACGGGGCCTCGCGCGCGACCAGGACCAGCCTGCGTCGTTCCTTGAGCGTCACGTCGGCGGCGCGCGTGATCAGGTTGTCGCTGAAGCCGATTCGGATGGCGCTCAACGTCTTCATGCTGCACGGGCAGACCACCATGCCGTCGGTGCGGAACGATCCACTGGAGATGCCGGCGGCGAGGTCGCGTGCGCTGTACGCGTGTGAGGCCAACGCCCGAACCGCCTCGACGCTGGTATCGGTCTCGAGCTTGATCGTCGCCCGCGCCCAGTCACTCAACACCAGGTGCGTCTCGACACCCAAGTGCCCGAGGGTTTCCAGTAGGCGGATGCCCAGAGCGGCACCGGTCGCTCCGGTCATGGCAATCACCAATCTCATGACCTCCTCCTTTCACGGATCGCCGCTCGAGAACAGCTACGGCGTAACGTTTTCCGACTTCAGCAGCCACGCCTCTTTCTCGAGGTCATCGATGATGGCGTGCAATAGGTCGGCGGTCGCGGGGTCAGCAGCGTCGACGTCGTCGTGCACGGCGCGGATGGTGCCGACGACGGCGTAGATGCGGGTGGTGATCAGGTCAACGGCTTCGGCGGCGCCGATCAGACCCGGGGGGATAGCCGGAACCGTCGTCGTCGCCACCACCGTGTCCGAGCGGCCGTCCGGGACCGCGTCCAACGCGCGCAGTCGTTCGGCGATTGTGTCGCTGGCCTCGCGGGCGGTGTCCACGATGGCGTCAAGTTGCAGGTGCAGGTCGCGGAAGTTCGTGCCGACGAGGTTCCAGTGCGCCTGTTTGCCTTGCAGGTGCAGTTCGATCAGGTCGACCAGGACCCTCTGCAGGTCTTCGAACAGGCTCGCCGCGGCCCGAAAGGGCCGTACGTCGGCGGCGTTACGCCGGTTGGCGGACAGTGAGATCGTCATCATGCTTCCCTTCAGATGGGGGCCGGGTGGCGGTACCCACGGCAATCCTTCCGTCGTGGATCCAAGTCTGCGGCGAACCGAACGGCCGTCGCATCCGCCGGTGGCTAGTCATGCGGGGTCGTCGATCTTCACGCCATAAGGGGTCCGACGGCCCATGCTCCGGAACCCTTCGGTTCACTATGCGTTGCCGAAAGGTTGTGCCCACTTATCAGACGGGACATCTTTCCCACAATTAGCGCCATGGCCGTACAAACGCCTGGGCGCTCTGCTGCGCCGCCTTGTTCAGCCGAAGCGAGAAAGTCCCGTGCAAATCGCTGCCGTTGTGCACACACTGCGCGCGGTGATTGCGCTCGACGCACGCACTGTCGCCAGCCTCCGGCCTGTCGAAATCCCACGCGTCACGCGAGCAAGTCCCGGCGGTAGGCGGTCGGCGTCGTCGCGAGCCTCCGGCGCATCACCGCCGCCAAATGCTGAGAACTCGCGAACCCGCATTGGTGGGCGATATCGGTGATGCTCAGTGACGGGTTGCCCAGCAGCTCACAGGCGTGCATGAACCGACGATTCATCAGCCACCGGTGCGGCGGCTCTCCGGTGCCCTCCAGGAACAGTCCTGAAAGGCGTGTCGTCGACAAGCCCACCACCGCCGCCAGTTCGTTCAGGCCGACATCATCCGAGAGGTGCGCCTCTAGGTAGTCGATTGCGCGCCGCAGGCGCCAATCCCGATAGCCTGGACCGCTTTTCTTCGCTAAGGACGGGGATCCCGACACACTCGAGTGCTGGCGTATAAGTCGAACAACGAGTTGTTGACCGAGAGAGTCAATCATCATCCGGGAACACCCGTCCCGGTGAGTCATTTCGCGAACGATCTGCCGGCATATGCTCTCTGCCAAAGGGTCCCGGGAACACATTGGATCGATCAACGTGACCGACCGAGCCACGTTGGCGGCGCCGCTTTCCACCGCGAGCCTTTCCACCATCGCGTGCGGCACATACACGTGCAGATAACTAAATGGCCGCTCAGCGCTGAATACTCCTCTTGGCTGTTCGCCGGCGACCACAACGTTCATGTGGAAAGCCGGATGTTCGCGGCCCCATTTGCGGCGCCCGTCACCAAAGTACGTGTGGTGGTGATGTCCGCTCAGGGGCATGGCGATAAGGTCCGTGGTGTCGACGGCCGGACCCACCAATTCGTATGCCGATTTGTTTTCGAACCGCCAGATCGCTGCGGTAAGAACACCGCCGGAGCCTGTGATGCGTTGTCCGGGCTTGAAGCCCAGGCACTCAGAAACATCTTCGGGCGTGACGAATGCGGGCCCAGTCATGCTTGGACGCCCTGCCCAGGCGCCGTGTGGACGCCGCGCGCGGACCGGTCGCGGTCATCCGAGATCACACAGACAAGTCTCGACTCGGTGTCGGGCCTTCAGCCACCGATGATGGGACACGTTTCCCACAGATAGCGACATCGTCCGGCTACGCACGACATTCCCGAAATCGGTGCGTGTCTCGTGCACAAGGTACGCGCCGCAGACACGCCAGTGACCCACCTGTCGCGGTAGACACGTCCGGACGTTTCGTTTTACACGCGGAGGAACACGATGGATGTCAATCGGTTGGACGCCCAAGCGGCATCCACGGTCACGGCGGAGAAATCGGCCAAGTCTCAAGCGAGACCGAACGCTCGATTTCCGGAGCACCGCCCCCTGCCCCTGCCGTCCGTGACGAGCATTGCAGGGCAAGCATGCTTTCACAGCTTTGTCGCGCTATCGCTGGTGTTCGCAAGCGCCATGTTGTGGGCGGCAACATTCGGCGAGCTTCCCATGTTCGTCAAGCCTCCCACACATTGCGTTCAATACGACTTCGGCCCGGCGGGCTCGGCTGACCGCCTCAGTCGATGAAGATGGGCATGAACACACACCGAAGCACGAGAACGAGATTCGGCTCAGAGCGCTATCGCTTTGTGATCCCGGATTATTCGCGGTCGACCGAATTGGACGACTCGCTTGGCCGGGATGTCGTTTTACGACAACTTGTCCTGCACGGCCTCGCCACGGTCTTGCTGATGATGGCCGCCTTCGCAATCAGCTGTTAGTCCTCGCGCGTCGTCCGCCGACAAAAACGGATCAGAAGGAGACTCAGTGTGCCTGAATTCGGCGAAACCGCAGTCGTTCTGGGGGGAAGCATCGCCGGCCTGATGGCCGCCCGTGTTCTGGCTGACTACTACACCACGGTGACCGTGGTGGAACGAGACGTTCTGCCCGAACGCCCAGTGGCCCGCCGCGGAGTGCCCCATGGCCCCAGTCCGCACATTCCCCAAGTTCGCGCCACGCAGACCATGGAGGAGCTGTTCCCCGGGCTCCTCGATGAGTTGGTGGCGATGGGAGCGCGAGTGTGGAAGGACGGTGACCTATCGCGAATCTGGATGTCGTTCGCTGGGCACAAATTTCTGCAATCCGGCACCATCCCGGATCCCGAGACGGTGATCAAGTACTACGTCAATAGGCCCCTACTCGAGTGGTGCATCGGACGCAGAGCACGCCACATTCCCAATATCGAGTTCCTCGTTGGCCACGATGCGGTGAGACTGACTTCGACTCCGGCCCGTAACCGGATTACGGGTGTCGTGACCGCACAGCGTGACTCAGGTGCGGAAAGAATCTTGGCCGCCGATCTGGTGGTCGACGCCACAGGACGCGGTTCGCGGACCCCGGTATTCCTCGACGATCTCGGCTACCGTCGCCCCCACGAAGATGAGCTGATGGTGCATGCCGCCTACGCGAGCACGTTGTTGCACGTGCCACCTGGAACGTTGCGCGAATACATGGCTGTCAGTGGCGCATTGCCCGGCCGGCCAACGGGATTCGCAATGTTCGCCGGCGAAAACGACACCTACATGGTTGGAATGCAGATGATGGCGGGAGGCCAGCCGCCCTCCGACCACGACTCGCTGCTGGCCCGCTTGGCAGAAGTCGCGCCCGCGCATGTCGTTGAAGCCGTGCGTCGCGCCGAACCACTCGGACCGCTGCGTCAGCATCGCTTTCCAGCGAATCGGTGGCGCCGATACGACAAGTTGACGGCGATGCCTCAGGGTTTGATCGTCATCGGCGACGCCATGTGCAGCTTCAATCCAGTTTACGGGCAAGGAATGTCGATCGCCGCTGTCGAGGCGCTCATCCTGCGCACGTGCCTTGAGCGCGGCGACCGCGACCTTCAGCGGCGGTATTTCCGAGCGGCCGCCAGGGAGATCCGGACCGCTTGGCAGGCCGCCGTCGGGGCAGACCTAACGCTTCCTCAAATCCAGGGGCCGCGGCCTTTGTCCATGCGAATAACAAACGCGTACCTCCGTCGGGTTATGGCAGCCGCGGAAACCGACCCCGTCGTCGTCCAGCAATTCATGCGGCTGATTGGCATGGTCGACCGTCCGTCGCGCCTGCTGCGCCCCTCGATGGTGTTGCGTGTCATGACGAAGTCGAGGCGGGCGACCAAGGACAAAACGCACGTCAGCGCCCAGCCCTGCAAAGAGGAACAGGTCAATGGACATCTATGAAGCGCTCTACACGACCAGAACGATGCGCCGCATGCGGCCGGACCCGATACCCCTGGGCACGCAGGCCCGCATACTTGATGCGGCGATCCGTGCGCCCAACGGCGGCAACACCCAGCGCTGGCATTTCCTCGCGGTCGACGATCCCGCGCTCAAGCGCTCGCTGGGTGAGTTGTACCGCCGCGGCCGCGAGAAAGAGCACGAAGAATTCAGGACAGGGACAATGGCCGCGCCCGCGCCCGGCCTGGATCCCACCGCGCACGCCGACACGCTGCGTCGCGTCATCCGCTCGGGCGACTACCTGGCCGATCATTTCGACGAGACACCGCTATTGCTCTTTGTTTTCGCGATCGACGACCACGGCGGTGCCAACATCTTTCCCGCCATCTGGAGCGCGCTGCTGGCCGCCCGCGCCGAAGGCGTCGGCGGTGCCATGACAACTTTGCTTCGCTATTTCCCAGATGCGGTGAATGAGCTCTTGGGGGTGCCGATCGAGCAGGGGTGGACGATGTCGGCCATGGTGGCGTTCGGGTATCCACTCGGCAGGTGGGACGTTGCCGCCAATCGCCGCCCGGTGCACGAAGTCTCATCTCGTAACCGTTGGGGCGCTTCTTTCGGCACCGACGTGCCGCGACCACTGTGGCCCGGTAGCGACGAACCAATCCTGGGCAATCGGTTGCGGCAGGTGAATCCCGACTCCCGGTGTTGAGAGCCAAGGATTCCATTCCACATCGATCAAATCGGGGAGATTGCGTGATCACTTCAGCAAGGGCATTTTCGCTCGACGCCACGACGACGCGCGTGGACGCCCTGTGAACGGGCATCAGCGGCTGCTCGGCCAAACCGGGTTCCGGATGGTCCGGAAAGCCGACACTACAACGGATTTCAGCGTCGTCGAAGCCCGCGTCAGATGACTTCGACACCAATGCCGGCACCCGAGGTTGCCGCGCGCTACGACTTCGTGATCTGTGGGTCAGGGTCTTCTGGATCGGTCGTCGCCGGTCGGCTTTCGGAGAATCCGGACGTTACGGTGCTTTTGCTCGAGGCCGGTGAAACCGATGATGTTTCGGCAGTCCACGATCCCACGCAGTGGCCGCTGAACTTGGGTAGCGAGCGTGACTGGTGTTTCGTCTCGCAGCCGAGCGCCCATCTCAAGGGCAGATCGGTGCTGCTGTCGATGGGGAAGGTGCTCGGCGGGGGGTCGAGCATCAACGTGATGGTGTGGGCTCGGGGACATCGAAGCGACTGGGACTACTTCGCAACCCAGGCGGGTGACGAAGCCTGGGGCTATGAATCGGTGCTTGACATCTACCGTCGCATTGAGGATTGGCACGGGCCGGCAGTCTCCGCCCGCGGCACCGGGGGCCCCATGTCCGTGACGTCCCCGCCCGACCCCAATCCGATCGCTCCGGCCATCGTCGAGGCTGCTCGCTCGCTGGGGATCCCGAGCTATCCGAGCAACAACGGCGCCATGATGGACCGCGGCGGCGGCGCAGCGCTCTTGGACGTGACATTGCGAAACGGGCTGCGGCAGTCCGTGTATCGCTCCTACGTTCATCCGCACCTGCACCGCCCGAACATGACAGTCCTCACCGGTGCGACGGTGACTCGGTTGGTCGTCGGCCGAAACCGGGCTACGGCGGTCGAGTTCTCGCACAACGATCGGACGCACCAGGTCGTCGCGGCACACGAGGTAGTTGTCTCGCTTGGGGCCATCAACACGCCAAAAGTCCTCATGCACTCCGGTATCGGCGACGCTGACGAGCTGCGGCGCTTCGGAATTCCCGTCGTGGCGCATCTTCCGGGCGTCGGCAGAAACTATCAGAGCCATCCACGGATCGACTGCGTGTGGGAATTCCGCGAGCCACTCGAGCCACGGAACAACGCCGGGGGCGCCGGGGTGTTCTGGAAGAGCGACCAGAACCTGGAGGCACCCGACCTGCAGATCTGCTTCGGCGAAGTTCCGTTGTCCAGCAGCGCGAACGCTGCCGCTTATGGCCTGCCCGAGCACGGGTGGACGGCGTGCGCCGGGGTGCTGCGCCCGAAAAGCTCTGGCCGAGTCCGGATTACCGGAGCAAGGCCATGCGACCCGGTGTCGGTCGAAGACAACATGCTGGCACACCACGACGACCTCGCGGCCGCCATCGCCTGCGTGGATCTCGCCCGTGAGATCGGCAACTCGACAGTACTTCGGCGTTTCAACAAGCGCGAGGTCATGCCGGGCGATCTCACACGTGCCGAGCTCGAACAGTTCATCCGCTATGGGGCCGAATGCTATTTCCACCAAAGCTGCACGGCGAAGATGGGACGCGACAGCATGTCTGTGGTCGACTCGAACCTCAAAGTTCATGGCATAGAAGGGCTTCGGATTGCAGACGCCTCAATCATGCCTCGGATCACCACCGGCAACACCATGGCGCCCTGTGTCGTCATCGGTGAGCGCGCCAGCGACATCCTCAAAACGGCGCACGGACTCTGACGCCGGCGCTTGGGCATCTGTTTGTCACCCTGAACCTGGACGATCTGTCGGCAAGACCCGGTCAAGTTGACTGCGCGAGCTGATATCGAGCTTGGTGAACACCTTGCGAAGGTGGTACTGGACGGTTCTGGGGCTGATGAACAACCGGGCGCCGATCTCCGGATTCGACAAGCCGTCCCGAGCCAGCCGCGCGACCTGAGTTTCCTGCGCCGTCAGCTTTTCACCGTCGACACCGGCAGTGCGCTTTCGTGCGGTCTCACCGGTGGCCTGCAGCTCACGTCGGGCCCGTTCAGCGAATGCCTCCATCCCCATCGCGTCGAGCATTTCGTGCGCGATACGCAGCTGCGTCCGCGCCTCCGTGCGCCGGCGCCCCCGCCGCAGCCATTCACCGTAGAGCAGATGCGTGCGGGCGAGCTCGGCACGGACACGACTGTGCCCGTAGTGTGCGATCGACTCTCGGTACAGCAGCTCGGCGGCCTCACCGTCGGCCAGCAGCGCACGGCAGCGCGTCTCCACACCGAGCGCCCATCCGGTGCGGGAAGCGCTGGTCATCTCGGTGATCCACTCCATCGCTTGGGTTGCCTCTTCGCGCATTCCGCTTCGCACGGCGGCCTCGACAAACTCTGCCGCGGCCCAGTTGGCCACCCCCGGGTAACGAAGGCTGGGATACTCCTGTTGCTCGAGCCCGCGGCGGGCGGCCGCCAGTGCTTCCGCGTAGTTGCCGAGGCCGTTATGAAGCAGGGCTTTCGTCCACTCGGCCACGGCGATCGAGATGCCTTCTCCCCGTTGAGGGGCTTCTGCAACGGTCCGCGAGATGAGCGCCTCCGCGTCTGCTTGATGGCCGCGGATCGAGGCCAGGGTCATGGCGGCGTACGGCGCGAGGTTGCTTCCCGTGGCCTCTGTCACCGTGTGCTGCTCTTCGACCAGCACGCTCACAGCCGTCAGATCGCCAACGAACGTCAGCAACATCGCCCGTGTGCTCAGGGCGAGCGGAAGCGCGTTCATCGCGCCCGTCTTACGTGCCAACGTGAGGTAACGTTGCGAGAGCCTGTCCCAGTGTGCGTCATCCCAAAGGTGCAGTGCCGCTTGGCTAGTCAGCCACATCCAGCGAAGCTCGTCATCAACCGACATACCGGTTCCCGTGGCGTCCAGCGCCGCACGCAGGTATGGCACCGCGGCCGAATACCCCTCGATGAAATTCGCCGCCAGCCCGTTAAGCACGAGATCGGGAGCGCGTGGCAGCTCCGCCGATCGGGGGGCCGCGGTCGCAGCCCTTGCTACCTCGAGTACGTGACCCCCCGGACTGGCGAGACGGCCTGCGAACTCAGCGGCGGAAATCGCGTCGAGGTACGTCTCCCGGGCCAGTCTGGCGTCAATCGGCTCGAGGCGCCGCGCCGCCCGAAGCAGCAGGAGCGGAGCATCGCCGCCCCGGTTCGTGGCGTATGCCAACTGGGCACGAATGAGGTCCGCCCGAGCATGCTGCAGTTCGCTGAGCGGTCCGCGCTCGGCCATGGCAAGCAGATCCAGCGTCGAGTCGAACGCGCCGGCGTCGGCTTTCGATGCCGCGGCAACCAGAGCGCGCTCGACGCGAAGGGCCGGATCGAGGGTCAACATCGTCGCCCGCTCGTGAAAGGCGGCCGCGGCCGCCATGCCGCCACGGGCCCGCGCCCGCCCTGCCGAACGCTCCAACTCGGCGGCGACGTCCTCGTCCGGACCTGGCGCAGCATGTGCGCGATGCCATGCGCGCCGGTCAGGATCGGAGTCCGGGTCGGTCACCTCGGCCAGCGCGGCGTGTACCTGCTGTCTGATGTGCAACGGGGCCGCCCGGTAGGCGGCTGAGCGTGCCAGCGGATGGCGGAAACGCACCCGCGCACCGAATTCCGCCAAGCCCGCCTCGATCGCCGGGGTGGCGGCCTGCGCACGGATCTCCAAACGTGCGGCGGCGCGCCACAGCAGCCCCGGGTCGCCGAGCGGCTCCGCCGCCGCCAACACCAACAATCGACGGCTCTGATCGGGCAAGGCCTCCACCCCGCGGCGGAAACTTTGCTCCATCGCCGCTGACAGCCGCGGCGCCCCTGGTAACCCGAACCCGCCGGCCAGTTCTCGCCCCGCGAGACTACGGGGCAATTCGAGCAGCGCCAGTGGATTGCCGCGAGTCTCGGCGATGATCTGGTCGCGCACCCGCGCATCCAGCGGCGTGGCCAAAACCGTCTCCAATAAAGCTCGCGCGTCCGTTTCCGTGAGCCCGTTGACCTCCAGCGTCGGGAGCTTTTTCAGCTCGGGGTTCACAACCCGCGTCGTGAGGACCAAACCCACAGATTCAGCGGCCAACCGCCGGGCGACAAATACGAGCGTCTGCGACGAGGCCTGGTCGAGCCACTGCAGATCGTCGACCAAACAAACGAGCGGCTCGACCTCAGCCATGCTGGAGAACATGTTCAACACCGCCAACCCGACGAGAAGGCGGTCCGGTGCGGGACCTATCGTTTGACCCAATGCCGTGCTCAAAGCGTCGCGTTGCGGCACCGGCAGATAGTCGAGACGATCGAGCATCGCCGCGCACAACTGGTGCACCGCGGCGTAGGCCAGCTCCATCTCCGACTCGACCCCGCTGGCACGGATGACGCGACAGCCGGCGGCCCGTTCACCGACGTAGTCCAGCAAGGCCGTCTTGCCGACACCCGGCTCTCCATGAAGTACCAGAACACGACTCTCACCGGCGCGTACGCGGGTGAGAAGCTGTTCCAGCGCAACACATTCCGCGTGCCGGCCTATCAGGCCACCACCATTCCGTGGCGGCGACACCGGGTCCACGGTGTCGAGAATAGTCGCGTGGTCAGCCACCCGCTGGCCAAAGGATGCTGTTCGGGCGCCAGGCGTCGTTCACGATGATGTCACGCGCTGACAAGAGCTTGAGCCCCCAGGTTCCGCGCCGGGTGAATTTCTTTGTCGCAGTGTGAGTCCAGCGTCGCGCACGCCGCCACTTATCCGGCAGCGTTTCTCAGGTGATCGCCGTTCGTGTCGCCGATCCACACGTTGTGACATCCTCCGGCTTGTACTCGTCGTCGCCGGCGCGACACGATGGGCGTATGGCGGAGGCCAACGCAACAACTCGTGTGGTGGTGATCGTCGTCTTCGACGGCGTGAAACTGTTGGACGTTGCGGGTCCCGCCGAGGTGTTCGCCGAAGCCAATCGGTTCGGCGCACGCTATTCGCTCGAAATCGCATCGGTAGACGGACGCGATGTGACCACGTCGATCGGCACCCGATTCGCTGTGACGTGTCCCCTCTCGGCCCTCGAATCCGTCGACACCGTCATGGTCGCGGGCGGTGACACGCTGATCGGGCGGCCGATCGATCCCGCTCTCATCGAAGCACTCAAGACCGTCCCGGGCCGGACCCGGCGCTTGGCATCCGTTTGCACGGGTTCGTTCATCCTGGCGCAGGCGGGCCTGCTCAACGGCAAGCGGGCGACCACGCACTGGCGGCATACCGGGCGGTTGGCCCGCATCTTCCCCGAGGTGAGCGTCGAACCGGATGCGATCTTTGTCCGCGACGGAGATGTATTCACCTCGGCGGGAGTGTCGTCGGGCATTGATCTCGCGTTGACGTTGGTGGAGGCGGATTATGGAGCCGAGTTGGTCCGTAAGGTCGCCCGGTCGTTGGTGGTATATCTCAAACGCGCTGGCGGACAATCGCAATTCTCCGTCATGGTGGAGGCCGACCCTCCGCCGGATTCTCCACTCAGGGCGGTTACCGATGCCGTCAACGCGGATCCAGGTGCCGACCACAGCGTGAAAAAGCTTGCGGCTCAGGCATCTTTGAGTACGCGCCAATTGTCCAGACTGTTTCAGTCCGAGTTGGGTTTGACGCCGGCACGTTATGTCGAGTTGGTTCGCGTCGATTTCGCTCGTGCCGCACTCGAAGCCGGCCGGACCGTTGCCGAGACCGCACGGGTAGCGGGCTTTGGGAGCACAGAAACACTCAGGCGGGTTTTTCTCAGCCGCCTGGGCATCACCCCCAGCGCCTATCGGGATCGTTTCCGCACCTCCTACGACTGAAACAACCGGGCCGGCTGCAACAGGTCGTGCATCCCGATGCGGTGGAGCATCTCGGCCCTGAGCCTGTCGAGCACGGCGAAGCCGACCTCCGCGCCATCATCGGCAGGGTCGATATGGACCCGAAAAGGACGCTGCCCAAAGGGTTCTTGCACCACGTTGACGACGGCTTCGGCCACTGTGGATGCATCGGCATCCGGAGGCACGATCGCTGCAACGGCCTCACGAATGCGGGCGGCGAACCCCGCGTACGGTCCGCCCTCATACTCGTCGACCACCGCCTCATCAGCGGGTGAGCCGGCACGTGCGAAGTGGTTGGTGCCGCTGGTGAACGCGCCGGGAACGATGATGGTCGTCTCGATGCCCCACCGCGCGAGCTCCCGGGCGTAAGCCACGGCCAACGCATCCATCGCGGCCTTCGCCGCAAAGTAGGGGGCGAGATAGGGTGGCGTGCCGCCGGCCGCACTGCTGCTCGATACCCACACCAGGAGGCCTTGCCGTTGCCGTCGCATGTGCGGCAGGATCACGCGGTTGACGCGCTGCGTGCTCAGCACGTTCACGTCATAGAGCTCTGCCAACTGTTGCGGTTGAAACGCCTCGGCCGGGCCGAACACCATCTGTCCCGCGTTGTGAACCACCACGTCGATCCGCCCGTTGGCCTCGAAGATCCTTTCAATCGCGGCATCCACCGAAGTCTGCGACTGCACGTCCATTTCCACAGCCCGCAGCTCGACGCCATTGTCCTTCGCGAAGTAGCCGATCGTCTCAACCTGAGACGCGTTGCGGCCGTCCGTGTCCCGCATCGACGCATAAACCCTGTGGCCGGCTAACGCCAGCGCTTCCGCGCTGAGGCGGCCGAACCCGCTTGATGCACCGGTGACCACGATGACGTCGCGACCCATATGGAAAGCTTGACTAGCCTATCGGGTGATCGCATCCGCCGATGGCTAGTTCTCGTCCCTCTGGACTTCCCGGACGCCGCGTTGGCCCGCACGGCCGATTCATCCTGCCGCGGGCAGGCTCGCCGTGTCCTGCGGCGGCCAAAGCGGTTGCGGCACTTCGACACCGAACGGCGTGTTCCAGCCGTTTCGGGATGAAACCTCGTGCACGGGATGCCGATTGGCCGCGACACCCCATTTGCCCCGCGGGTAGCCGAGGGCCAGCATGGCCGACATCGTCCAGCCCTCCTCGACGGGGACGCCCAGTAACTCGTTGACCCTGTCCTCGAAGTTGCGGAGCACCATGGTCATGACGCCGCCGACGCCCTCGGCGCGGGCGGCCAGCAGCACGCTCCAGATCGCCGGGAAGATGTTGGCTCCACCGAGGTCGTCGATCGCGAAGACGAAGAGCAGCAAGGGAATCTCTTCGAAATGGTCGGCCAGGTAGTCCCCCGACCCCTTGATTCGGCGCATCGTCTCGGCGTGGGCGGCCGCGTCGGCACCGGGCGCGGGCGCCACCATCGGTCCCGTCCCCGCCCCGAACTTCTCGTATTCGAGGGCGCGGGCCCGCCGGAACAGTTGGGCGAACTCACCGATGAGCGCCGGATCGTCGACGGCGACAAAGTGCCAGCGTTGGGTGTTGGCCCCGTTGGGGGCGCGAATGGCCGCGTCGAGGATGCGGGCCTGCGTGTCCAGCGGAACCGGATCCGGCCGCAGCCGCCGCATCATCCTGGTGGTGTACAGCGCCTCGTGGATGTCCATCTGTCTACTCCCTTCCGGGCTATTCTGGCCAGCTGTTGTGCAGGATCTTGTCGACGAAGTCGACGCGCTCGAACTTGGGATCGAAGTGCGCCAGGACGTCGGCGTTCATGGTGCCGGCCGTGGTGTGCGGGCGGTGCTTCATGCCGTCGTTGAACGCCGCCAGGATGCGGTTCTTGAAATCGGGGCGCGGGTGGGCGGCGGTCACCGCGGCGAGCGCCTCGGGAGCCAGCTGCTCGCGCCCGACGCCGACCACGTCGACCTCCACACCGGCCTGCAGCAGCGCGACTTCGGGCGCCAGGAACTCGGGCACGCCGGGCGTCGTGTGCAGGGCGATGCCGAGCCACACGGTGTCGGCGTCCGCCTTGTCGGCGCCGGCGTCCATCAGGAAGTCCCGCGCCGCGTTGGCGCCGTCGACCTCGAAGCGGACGGTTGAGTTGCGGTAGTGGTCGGTCAGGCCGACGTCGTGAAACATCGCGGCGGCGTAGAGCAGTTCCAGGTTGGGGTGGATCCCGCGGCGCAGGCCCTGCAGGGCGCCGAAGAAGAACACCCGCCGGGAATGGTTGAACAGCAACTCGTCTTCGGTGTCGCGAATGAATTCGGTGACCTCGCGCGCCAGCGCGGTGTCGGGCACGTGGATGCCGGCGATGGCGTCGATCGAGCTGGTGGTCATGGTCGTGTCTCCTTCTGCGGCGACGGTTGTGCCCAGTGTGCGACGGTCCGGTCGATCCGACGCCGCTCGTTTGAGCCGTCAACTCCTCAAAAAGCGACACAATGGCTGACGTGGCGCACGAGGGAAAGCATTCGCGGGTGGTGGTCATCGTCGTCTTCGACGGGGTGACGCTGCTCGACGTCGCGGGGGCGGGTGAGGTCTTCGTCGAGGCCAACCGCTTCGGCGCCGACTACCGGCTCAAGATCGCGTCGGTGGACGGCCGCGACGTGACGAGCTCGATCGGGACCCGGTTGGGGGTCACCGATTGCCTGTCGGCCATCGACTCCGCCGATATCGTCCTGGTGGCCGGCAGCGACCACCTGCCCGGGCGACCGATCGATCCGGCGCTGGTCGAGGCCGTCAGGTCGGTCGCCGCGCGGACCGGGCGGATGGCGTCCATCTGCACGGGGTCGTTCATCCTCGCGCAGGCCGGCCTGCTCGACGGCCGGCGCGCCACCACGCACTGGCACGACGCCCGGTTGTTGGCCCGCGCCTTCCGGGACGTCACCGTCGAGCCCGACGCGATCTTCGTGCGCGACGGCGACGTGTTCACCTCGGCGGGGATTTCCTCGGGTATCGACCTGGCGCTGGCACTGGTCGAAATGGATCACGGGACCGAACTGGTGCGCGACGTCGCCCGGTGGCTGGTCGTCTATCTGAAACGGGCCGGCGGCCAATCACAGTTCTCGGTGCTGGTCGAGGCCGATCCCCCGCCGCAGTCGCCGCTGCGCGCGGTCACCGAGGCGGTCGCGGCGGACCCCGGCGCCGACTACAGCGTGAAAAAGCTTGCGGCCCTGGCATCGTTGAGCACCCGCCAGCTGACCCGGCTCTTTCAATCCGAGCTGGGGATGACACCGGCGCGCTACGTCGAACTGGTTCGCGTCGACTTCGCCCGTAACGCGCTCGAGGCCGGCCGATCGGTCACCGAGACCGCGGGCATGGCCGGCTTCGGCAGCATCGAGACGCTGCGACGCGCGTTCGTCAATCACCTGGGCATCAGCCCGAAGGCCTATCGGGACAGGTTCCGAACCGCCTACGCCTGAACGCTATTTGGTGTTGTTGTACTTGGTGATCGCGTCGTCCAATCGCTGCAGCGCCGCGCCGTAACCGGCGAAATCGCCCTTCTTCTGCGCGTCCTTGGCCGCGCCGATCGCAGCCTGGATCTCTTGCAGCACAGCCGCTTTGGCCGGTGACAGCGCCACCGACCCGTCCGGCGCCGGCGGGACGGCCGCGGGCGGCGGCGATCCCGGCGTCGCGGCGGGCGCCGGCGCGCTGGGCGGCGGATTCGCCGGGGTCCCCGCCTCGGTGGGCTGAATGCCCGTCGCCGCCGCCCCCGCGCCGGGGCCGAACAGCCCGGTGAGCGCGTCGCGCACGGTCGGGCCGTACCCGATCTTGTCGTTGTACATCATCGCCACCCGGATCAGCCGCGGGTAGGACGACGCGGCGTCGCTGGCCCCCGGGGAGGCGTACACGGGTTCGACGTAGAGCAGCCCGCCCTGCCCCACGGGCAACGTGAGCAGGTTGCCCCACCGGATCCGGTTCTGGTTGTCGCGCCCGATCACCCCAAGGTCCTGGGACACCACCGGGTCGGTGGTGATCGCGTTGTTGGCCAGCTTGGGCCCGTTGACCTGGCCCGGGATGGTCAGCACGGTGATCCGCCCGTACGTCGCCGGGTCGGAGCTGGCGCTGATGTAGGCGGCGAGATAGTCGCGCTTGAACCTGTTCATCGCGCTGGTCAACTGATACGACGACGAATTGTCGTTCTTCGCAATGTTTTTCGCGACGATGTAATACGGCGGCTGATAGCTGCTGGCGGTCGGGTTCGGGTCCAGCGGCACGTCCCAGAAGTCCGACGTGGAGAAGAACGTCACCGGGTCGTTGACGTGATACTTCGCCAGCAGCATCCGCTGCACCTTGAACAGGTCCTCGGGATAGCGCAGGTGCTCGGCCAGCTCGGGGGTGATGTCGCTCTTGGGCTTGACGGTTCCGGGGAACACCCGCATCCACGCCTTGAGCACCGGATCCTGCTCGTCTTGCTGATACAGGCTGACGGTGCCGTCGTAGGCGTCGACGGTCGCCTTCACCGAGTTGCGGATGTAGGAGACCCGCTTGTCGGGTGCGAGCCTGTTGAACGCCACCTCGTTGGAGTCCGCGGTCGCCGACTCCAGCGACGTGAGTTCGGAATACGGGTAGTTGTCCAGTGTGGTGTAGCCGTCGATGATCCACACCAGTCGCTTGTTGACGATCGCCGGGTAGACGGCGCTGTCGGTGGTCAGCCACGGCGCCACCGCCTCCACCCGACGCGCCGGGTCACGGTTGAACAGGATCTTGCTGTTCGAGCCGATCACGTTGGAGAACAAGAAGTTCCGCTCGGCGAACTTGGCGGCGAACACGCTGCGCGACAGCCAGTCGCCGAGGGGTACGCCGCCGAGTCCGGTGTAGGTGTAGTTCTTGGTTTCGTTGCTGGTCTCGTAGTCGTATTCGCGGTCGGCGCCGTTGCGCCCGACGATCGCGTAGTCCGCGGCCGTGTTGGAGATGACCGGCCCGTAGTAGACGCGCGGCTGGTCGAGCGGCGCGGGACCGTCGGACACCACGTTGCCGTTGGCGCCGACGACGTTGACCAGGAATTCGGGGTAGCCGCCGTTTTGGTTGGGGTCGTTGGCGATTCCGCGCACCGTGTTGGCCGGTGACGCGATGAACCCGTTGCCGTGGGTGTAGACCGAGTGCCGGTTGATCCAGTCGCGCTGGTTGTCGATGAGGCGGTCGGGGTTGAGTTCGCGGGCCGCCACGACGTAGTCCCGCAGCGACCCGTTGCGGTCCAGGTAGCGGTCGATGGAGAGCTGGTCGGGGAAGTAGTAGAAGTTCTTGCCCTGCTGGAACTGGGTGAACGCCGGGCTGACGATCGTCGGGTCGAGCAGCCGGATGTTGGAGGTGGTGGCGCGGTCGTCGGCGACCTGCTGGGCGGTGGCCTGCGCGTCGCCGGTGTAGTTGCGGTAGGTGACCACGTCGGCGGTCAGGCCGTAGGCTTGCCGCGTCGCGGCGATGCTGCGGCTGATGTATTCGCTTTCCTTTTGCGCGGCATTGGGTTTGACGCTGATCTGCTCGACGATCAACGGCCAGCCGGCGCCCACGATCAACGACGACAGCAGCAACAGGACCAGGCCGATCGCGGGAATCCTCAAGTCCCGCAGGACGACCGCGGAGAACACCGCGCCCGCGCAGATGAGCGCGATCGCCATGAGGATCAGCTTCGCCGGCAGCACGGCGTTGATGTCGGTGTATCCGGCGCCGGTGAAGGGCTTGCCGCCGCGGGTGTGCGACAACAGCTCGTAGCGGTCCAGCCAGTAGGCGACCGCCTTGAGCAACACCAACAGACCGACCAGGGTGACCAGCTGGATCCGCGCCGACCGGCTCAGCGCGCCGGTGCGTCCCGACAGCCGAATGCCGCCAAAGATGTAGTGGGCCAACAGGTTGGCCACGAACGCCAGGAACACCGCCACGAATAGGTAGGACAGCAGCAGCCGGTAGAACGGCAACTCGAACGCGTAGAAGCCGAGGTCCTTGCCGAACTGCGGGTCCTTGATGCCGAAGTCGCCGCCGTGCAGGAACAACTGGATCCGCACCCAATAGCTTTGGGCGATGATGCCGGCCAGCAAGCCGATCGCCACCGGGACGCCGGCGCTTACCAGCCGCAGCCGGGAAAGGACCAGGGCGCGGTAGCGCGCCACCGGATCGTTGTCGTTGCTCGGCACGAACACCGGTCGGGTGCGGTAGGCCACCGCGAGCCCGGCGAACACGATGCCGCCCACCAGCAGGCCCGCGATCAGAAAGACCACGAATCGGGTGACGAGCACGGTGGAAAACACCGACCGGTAGCCGAGCTCGCCGAACCACAGCCAGTCGACGTAGGCGTCGATCAGCCGCGGGCCCGCCAGCAGCAGAGCGATCACACCCAGTGCGATCAGGATCAGAATCCGGCTACGCCGAGTCAGCTTCGGCATTCTTGCGGTGGGCCGCATCCCCACTGGCTACGCTCCCTGATCGATTGCTAGACGGTGACAACTCTACGCACTGCACAACCGGCGATCCCGCGCTTGCCTAGCAACTCGGCGGCTGCCCACCGGACGTGATCGCGTGCAGCGCATCTACCGCCTGGCTGAGCGTCTCGACCTTGACCAGCCGCAGGCCGGACGGATTGTCCGAACTGGCCTCGTAGCAGTTCTTCGCCGGCACCAGGAACACCGTCGCCCCGGCCGCGTGCGCGGCGACCATCTTGTGGGTGATGCCGCCGATCTGGCCGACCTTGCCGTCGGCGGTGATGGTCCCGGTTCCCGCGATGAAATTCGACCCGGCCAGGCCACCGGTGGTCAGCTTGTCGACCACGGCCAGGCTGAACATCAGTCCGGCGGACGGGCCGCCGATGTTGGCGAGATTGAAGTCCACGACGAACGGCGCCCACGGCGCGTCGAGCACCGCGACGCCCACGTAGCCGTAGTCGCGGTCCTTGTTGGAGCCCAGCGTGATCTGCGCCACACCGCCGGGTTCGTTCTTGCGGCGGTAGTCGATCGTCACGGTCTGACCGGGTTTGGTGTTCTTCAGCAGCCCGGTGAAGGCGTCGACGGTCGCGACCGGGGTGCCGTTGACCGCGTCGATGGCGTCGCCGGCCTTCAGCTTGCCCGCCGAGGGACCGGGTTCGGGGACCTTCGCCACCGTCACCGCCGACGGGTACTTCAGATAACCCAACGCCGCGTATTCGGCGCTGTCCTCGGATTGCTTGAAGTCGGCGCTGTTGGCCTTGTCCACTTCCTCCCGCGACTTGCCGGGCGGATAGATGATGTCGCGCGGCACCAGCTGTTCGGTGTCCGAAAGCCAGAGCGTCAGCGCCTCGCCCAGCGTCAGATCGTCGCGCTGGGACACCGTCGTCATGTTCAGGTGACCGGTGGTCGGATGCGTCAGGGTGCCCTGGATCGCCACCACCTGCTTGCCGTCGACCTCGCCGAGCGTGTCGAAGGTGGGGCCGGGACCCAGCGACACGAACGGCACCGTCACCACCGCCAGCAACACACCGAACACCACGATCGGCACCAGCGCGACCATCAGGGTCAGGATGCGCCTGTTCACGCCGAATACACTAGACGGAGCGCGCCGCCGGTCATTCGGCTGCAAGGCCCCCGGTGCGAGGTTCAGCTACAAGCTGACCCGCCGTCGCGCGCCTTCCGATCCCACGGTGAGTACCGTTGGGGTCATGGCTGACCTGCCGTTCGGCTTCTCCCCCGGGGAGGACCCCGACAAACACGGGAAAAAAGATCCCGACTCGGGGTCGAACCCGTCCGACCCGTTCGCCGCGTTCGGCATGAGCGGGGACTTCGGCATGGGTGACCTGGGCCAGATCTTCACCCAGCTGGGTCAGATGTTCAGCAGCGCCGGAGCCGTCGGACCCGGCGGAACGGCTTCGGGGCCGGTCAATTACGAACTGGCGCGGCGCGTCGCCTCGAACTCGATCGGCTTCGTGGCGCCGGTGCCGGATACGACGAATTCGGCGATCGCCGACGCGGTGCACCTGGCCGAAACCTGGCTGGACGGAGCGACGGCGCTGCCCGCGGGCACCGCCAAGGCGGTGGGATGGACTCCCGCCGACTGGGTCGACAACACATTGGAGACGTGGAAGCGGCTGTGTGACCCGATGGCCCAACAGATCTCGACGGTGTGGGCGGCGTCGCTCCCCGAGGAAGCCAAGAGCATGGCCGGCCCGCTGCTGCAGATGATGTCGCAGATGGGCGGCATGGCGTTCGGTTCGCAGCTCGGGCAGGCGCTGGGGCGGTTGTCCCGGGAGGTGCTGACGTCGACCGATATCGGTTTACCGTTGGGGCCCAAGGGAATTGCGGCGATCATGCCCGACGCCGTCGAGTCGTTCACCACCGGGCTCGAGCGTCCGCGCAGCGAGATCCTGACCTTTTTGGCCGCGCGCGAGGCCGCCCACCACCGGCTGTTCAGCCACGTCCCGTGGCTGTCGAGCCAATTGCTGGGAGCGGTCGAGGCCTACGCGATGGGCATGCAGATCGACATGTCGGGAATCGAGGAGCTGGCCCGCGACTTCAATCCGGCGTCGCTGTCGGATCCGGCGGCGATCGAAAACCTGTTGGGGCAAGGCGTTTTCGAGCCCAAGGCCACGCCCGCGCAGACGCAGGCGCTGGAGCGCCTGGAGACGTTGCTCGCACTGATCGAAGGGTGGGTGCAGGTGGTGGTGGCCGCCGCGCTGGGCGACCGGATTCCCGGCGCGGGCGCGCTCGGCGAGACGCTGCGCCGGCGCCGGGCCAGCGGCGGCCCGGCCGAGCAGACCTTCGCGACGCTGGTCGGGCTGGAGCTGCGGCCGCGGAAGATGCGTGAAGCCGCCGCGTTCTGGGAGCGCCTGACGCAGGCCGCCGGGGTCGACACCCGCGACGGCATCTGGCAGCACCCCGACCTGCTGCCTGACGCCGAGGACCTCGATGAGCCCGCCGGTTTCATCGATCGTGTCATCGGTGGTGACACCAGCGGCATCGACGAGGCGATCGCCAAACTCGAGCGCGAGGACCCCGACTCCGACGGCCCTGTGGACAACTGAACGGGGCCGTCGCCCCCGCCGTGGCACAGTTGCGCGGTGACTCAGCAGTGCCAGGCCGCGCTGTCCACCTACGCGCTGGACCCGGCGATGCCGGTGCTGCTGCGCCCCGACGGCGCGGTGCAGGTCGGCTGGGATCCCCGTCGCGCGGTGCTGGTACGTCCTCCGGGCGGTTTGGCCGCCGCCGAGCTGGCCACGCTGTTGCGGACCATGTCGTCGCCGACCCCGCTGCCGGAGTTGCAGCGACGGGCGCTTGACCGTGGCCTGACCGACACCGAGGGCCTGAGAAGCCTGGTGGCGCAACTGGTTCGGGCCGGGGTGGCGACCGAATGCGGGCGACCGCGCGGCCGGGCGCCGTCGGTGCGGGTGCACGGCCGCGGGCCGCTCTCGGAGTTGCTCGTGGAATCGTTGCGCTGCTCGGGCGCCCGGATCGCGCACAGCAGCCAACCGCACGCGGCGGTGTCGGCCGGCGACGTCGACCTGGTGGTGTTGTCGGACTACCTCGTCGCCGACCCGCGCATGGTGCGCGATCTGCACGACCAGGGCGTCGCGCATCTGTTGGTGCGGGTGCGCGACGGCATCGGGCTGGTGGGTCCGCTGGTGATCCCCGGGGTGACGAGCTGCCTGGGCTGCGCGGACCTGCACCGCAGCGACCGCGACGCGGCGTGGCCGGCGATCTGTGCGCAGCTGCGGGAAACCGTCGGCGTCGCCGACCGGGCCACCGTGCTGGCGACCGCGGCGCTGGCGCTGTCTCAGGTGAACCGGGTGATCGCGGCCGTGCGCGGCCAGGGCGCGGCGTCCGAGCCCGAACCGCCCCAGACGCTGAACGCGACGCTGGAATTCGATCTGCACGCCGGCGCGATCGTCGCGCGGCAGTGGGTCAAGCACCCGTTGTGCGCCTGCTGAGGGCGGTCCCGTGCGCTGACCTGCGGCGACGCGAGTTGACAACAAGCGTTGTCGGCTTCTCTCCACATCGCGTGGGCCATCATGGATGATGGTTACGTGGCAGACATCAAACGGGGCCGGGCTGCGCGTAACGCCAAGCTGGCCAGCATTCCGGTCGGATTCGCCGGTCGGGCAGCGCTCGGATTCGGTAAGCGGCTGACCGGCAAGTCCAGGGACGAGGTCCAGGCCGAGCTTCTGGAAAAGGCCGCCCACCAGTTGTTCACCGTCCTGGGTGAGCTCAAGGGCGGCGCGATGAAGGTGGGCCAGGCCCTGTCGGTGCTCGAGGCCGCGATTCCCGAGGAGTTCGGCGAGCCCTACCGCGAAGCGTTGACCAAGCTGCAAAAGGACGCCCCGCCGCTGCCGGCGGCCAAGGTGCACCGGGTGCTCGACGCCCAACTGGGCACCAAGTGGCGCGAGCGGTTCAGTTCGTTCGACGACACCCCGGTGGCCTCGGCGAGTATCGGCCAGGTGCACAAGGGCGTGTGGTCCGACGGCCGCGAGGTGGCGGTCAAGATCCAGTACCCCGGGGCCGACGAGGCGCTGCGGGCCGACCTCAAGACCATGCAGCGGCTGGTCGGGGTGTTCAAGCAGCTCGCGCCGGGCGCCGACATCCAGGGCGTGGTCGACGAGTTGATCGAGCGCACCGAGATGGAACTGGACTACCGGCTCGAGGCCGAGAACCAGCGCGCGTTCGCCAAGGCGTATCACGACCACCCGCACTTCGCGGTGCCGCGCATCGTGGCCAGCGCACCGAAAGTGGTGATCCAGGAGTGGATGCAGGGCATCCCGATGGCCGAGATCATCCGCCACGGCACCACCGAGCAGCGCGATCTGGTCGGCACCCGCCTGCTCGAGCTCACGTTCGACGCGCCGCGCCGGCTGGAGATGCTGCACGGCGACGCCCACCCGGGCAATTTCATGCTGCTCGACGACGGCCGCATGGGCGTCATCGACTTCGGCGCCGTCGCGCCGCTGCCCGGCGGCCTGCCGATCGAGCTCGGGATGAGCATCCGGCTGGCCCGCGACAAGAACTACGACCTGCTGTTGCCGACGATGGAGAAGGCCGGGTTCATCCAGAAGGGCCAGCAGGTGTCGGTGCGCGACATCGACGACATGCTGCGCCAGTACGTCGAACCGGTCGAGGTCGAGGTCTTCCACTACACCCGCAAGTGGCTGCAGAAGATGTCGGCCATCGAGATCGACCGGTCCGTGTCGCAGATCCGCACGGCCCGGCAGATGGACCTGCCGCCCAAGCTGGTGATCCCGATGCGGGTGATCATGTCGGTGGCCGCGATCCTGTGTCAGCTGGACGCCCACGTGCCGATCAAGGCGCTGTCCGAAGAGCTGGTGCCCGGGTTCGCCGAACCCGACAACGCGGTCGTCTAGTCTCGCGCGCTAGGTGTAACTCTTCGACAGGTTGTGAACGGCGTGGTGAGCGGAAGTAGGTGAGGACCTCCGGTATCGGTGTGGTTACCACATACACCCCGATTACCGAGAGGTCCTCATGTCCCACGCTAATGCCTGTTTGACCCCACGTGGCCGGTTGCGGCTTGCTCGTTGTGTCGTCGATGACGGTTGGACGTATGCCCGAGCCGCTGAGCGGTTCCAGTGCTCGACGGCCACGACCAAGAAATGGGCCGACCGTTACCGTGCCGGCGGGCCTGAGGCCATGGTCGACCGCTCCAGTCGCCCACATCGCAGTCCAGGTCGGCTTTCTCAGCGTCGGGAGCGGCGGATCATCAAGGTGCGCTTCACGCGGCGCTGGGGCCCGCATCGCATCGCCGCCTACCTGCGGCTGGCCCGCTCGACGGTGGAGGCGGTGCTGCGCCGTTACCGCATGCCGTTGCTGCGCCATCTCGACCAGGCCAGTGGGCTGCCGGTGCGCCGGGCCAAACCGCGCCGTTATGAGCATCCGCACCCGGGGACCTGGTCCACCTCGACATCAAGAAGCTGGGCCGCATCCCCGACGGTGGCGGGCACCGCAAACTGGGACGGCAAGCCGGTCGACGTAACCGCAGCGGTGTGGGGTATGCGTTTTTGCACCATGCCGTCGATGATCATTCGCGGCTGGCCTACTCCGAGATCCTCACCGACGAACGCAAAGACACCGCAGCCGGGTTCTGGTTGCGGGCTAACGGGTTTTTCGTCGATCACGGGATCACCGTCAGGCGTGTGTTGACTGACAACGGAAACTGTTATCGGTCAAAGGCTTTCACTGATTCTCTCAGCGCGAAGATCACCCACAAACGCACCCGCCCGTACCGTCCTCAGACCAACGGGAAAGTCGAGCGGTTCAACCGCACCCTGGCCAGCGAATGGGCCTACGCGCAGACTTACCTGTCTGATGCCGACCGCGCGGCGACTTATCAGGACTGGCTGCACTACTACAATCACCATCGACCCCACACCGGCATCGGCGGAAAAACACCCATCGACCGCCTACGCGTTCACAACCTGCCAGTGAAGAACAGCTAGGCCGCCTTGCGGGGGCGGCCGCGGGGTCGTTTGAAGCTCAACACCGAACCGCGGTCGAAGATCTCGCCGCCCCACACGCCCCAGGGCTCGGCCCGTTCCAGCGCGGCCGCCAGGCACTGGCGGCGCACCGGGCAATCGACGCACAGCGACTTGGCGCGTTCGAGATCGGCCGGCGCTTCGGCGAACCAGAGATCGGGATCGCCGGCGTGACACGGCAGGTCCGGCCTGGGGGCTATCCGTGCCGACATGTCCTACCACCTACTTCCTGGTCTGGGTTGCTGTCCTTGAGCGGTGATCCGGACCAGGTCGCTTCGTTGCCGACCGATAACTATGGCCACGGATCCTTGACTTCGGGTCCGTGGCCATCTGGGTGAAAACCGGGGCTGCTGCTTACGTTGCCTTCGGTGGGCCCCCGACTCCTACGGACGCGTCGGTCGCGGCGGCGGCGCGATGCTTACGCGCGGCCGCCGACACGGCGGCGTGTGCGGCATGGGAGGTACCCGCGGACAGCTCCGCGCGGGCCACGCCTACACCGAACGCGTCGCTGAGCATCGCGGCCACCTCCTTCGTCCGTAGTGCCGAGTCGCGGTATCGAGGGTAAACGGTCACCGTCGTCGTCACAACCGATTTTCTGACCTGCGCGTTTGGCGGTCAGCGACCGCGAACCAGCTCCAGCACGTCGGGGCCGTACTGTTCCAGCTTGCGCGCGCCGATGCCGGGAATCGCGATCAGCGCCTCGTCGTCGTCGGGCCGCAGCTCGGCGATGGCGATCAGCGTGTTGTCGGTGAAGACGACGTAGGCGGGCACCTTCTGTTCCTTGGCGACGTCCAGCCGCCACGCCTTGAGCCGGAGCAGCAGGTCCTCGTCGATGTCGGCCGCGCAGGTCTCGCAGCGGCGCAGCATGACGGCCGCCGGGGTCGTCAGGTTGTTGTTGCAGATCCGGCAGCGGGTCGCGGTGGCCCGGTTGCGCCGAGACTTGTTCGGCCCCGGCTCCGCCCGCGCCTGGGGTGCGATGCCGTTGAGGAACCGCGACGGCTTGCGCCCCTGGCGCCCGCCCGGGCTGCGGGCCAGCGCCCAGCTGAGCGCCAAATGCGTTCGGGCCCTGGTGATTCCGACGTAGAGCAGGCGACGTTCCTCCTCGACCGCCTCGCTCTCGGCGCCGTGGGCGAGCGCGTGTGAGATGGGGAGCGTGCCGTCGGCCAACCCGACCAAGAACACCGCGTCCCATTCGAGCCCCTTGGCGGCGTGCAGCGATGCCAGCGCGACGCCCTGCACCACCGGCGGGTGCCGGGCGTCGGCGCGCATCCGAAGCTCGGCCAGCAGCCCCGGGAAGTCCAGCTGCGGGCGTTGGGCGACTTCGTCGTCCACCAGTTCGGCCAGCGCGCTCAGGGCCTCCCAGCGCTCGCGGGCGCGGGTACCGACCGGCTCCTGGGCCGTCAGGCCCAGCGGTTCCAGCACCGCGCGGACGACGTCGGGCAGGGGACCCTCCGCACCGCGCTCCGTGGCTTGTTCTGAGGCCCGATGCAACGCCAGCAGGGCCTGTTTGATCTCCTGGCGATTGAAGAATCCCTCCCCGCCGCGGACCTGGTAGGCGATGCCCGCCTCGGTCAGCGCCTCCTCATAGATCTCCGACTGCGCGTTGACCCGGTACAGCACGGCGATCTCGGATGGCGGGGTGCCGGATTCGATGAGCCGCGCGATCGACGCCGCGACCGCGGCGGCCTCGGCCGGCTCGTCGGGATGCTCGTGGAATGTCGGCGCGGGACCCGGCGGGCGCTGGCCCACCAGGTGCAGCTTGCTGCCGGCGACCCGCCCGCGCGCCGCGGCGATCACCTGGTTGGCCAGCGAGACCACCTGGGGGGTGGACCGGTAATCGCGCTCGAGGCGCACGACGGTGGCGTCGGGGAAGCGGCGGGAGAAGTCGAGCAGGAACCGCGGCGAGGCCCCGGTGAACGAGTAGATGGTCTGGTTGGCGTCGCCCACCACCGTCAGGTCGTCGCGGTCGCCCAACCAGGCCGTCAGCACCCGCTGCTGCAACGGCGTGACGTCCTGGTATTCGTCGACCACGAAGCAGCGGTAGCGGTCGCGGAACTCCTCGGCCACCGCCGGGTCGTTTTCGATCGCGGCCGCGGTGTGCAGCAGCAGGTCGTCGAAATCGAGCAGGGTGACGTGTTCGCCGCGCGCTTTGAGGGCCTCGTAGGCGGCGTAGACGCCGGCGATCTGGGCGGCGTCCAGGGGGATGTCCCGCCCGGCGGCGGCCACCGCGGCGGGGTATTCCTCGGGGCCAATCAGCGACGCCTTGGCCCACTCGATCTCGCCGGCCAAGTCGCGCACGTCGTCGGTGCTGGCGTTGAGCCGGGTGCGGCTGGCCGCCCGGGCCACGACCGCGAACTTGCTGTCCAGCAGCTGCCACCCGGTGTCACCGACCACCCGCGGCCAGAAGTATCGCAGCTGCCGGTGGGCGGCGGCGTGAAAGGTCAGGGCCGAGACCGCGCCGACGGCCGGCCCCGTGCCCGCCGCGGCATCGATCGCCCGCAACCGGGAGCGCATCTCCCCCGCCGCCCGCTGGGTGAACGTGACCGCCAGCACCTGGCCGGCGGCGACATGACCGCCGGCGACCAGCTGGGCGATCCGGTGAGTGATGGTGCGGGTCTTGCCCGTTCCGGCGCCGGCCAGCACGCAGACCGGGCCGCGCGGAGCCAGCACGGCCTCGCGCTGCTCGTCGTCCAGCCCGGCTGTCAGTGGATCGGCGACCGTCGGCATGGCGTCCATAGTGGCTTCCCATACTGACAAGTCGCCGAGCGAGCTGATGCGTCGCCACGCCCGAATCGGATGGCCTGGCGTGTCGCCCCGGCGCGTCGCGTCCCACTCCTCCGCATCCCGTCCCCCTCGCCGCTGCGCGGCTGGGGGCGGTACCCCCGGCGCGGAATGCATCGTCGCCGGGCTACGTTATCGGGCTATGACCACTGCCCCGCTCACCGTCTACACGACCTCCTGGTGCGGCTACTGCCACCGGCTCATGACGGTGCTCAAGTCCAACGGAATCCCGTATGAGGCGGTCGACATCGAGCACGACGCGGCGGCCGCTGACTTCGTCAGCTCGGTCAACGGCGGCAACAGGACGGTCCCGACGGTGAAGTTCGCCGACGGGTCGACCATGACCAACCCGAGCGCGGCCCAGGTGAAGGCGAAGCTGGCCGAGACCGGTAGCTGAGCCAGGCCCAGTCAGTCGATCGCGGCCCAGGATTCGATGATCACCCGCGCGATCGAAATCGACCCGGGCAGCAGGAGTTTCGACTCCGAGGAACTCGACCAGTCCCCGGCCGCCAGCGCCTCGCGCACCTCGTCGCGCGTGAACCACGCCGCCTCGGCGATCTCGCCGTCGTTGAACGAAAAGTCCTGCGCCGGGTCCCCGACGGCGTGGAAGCCGACCATCAGCGAGCGCGGGAACGGCCACGGCTGACTGCCCAAATAGCGCACGTCGCGCACGGTCAGCCCGATCTCCTCACGGATCTCCCGAGCCACGCACCCCTCGAAAGACTCACCGGCCTCGACGAATCCGGCCAACAGCGAGAACATCCGCTCCGGCCACACCGCCTGGCGCGCCAGCACCGCGCGGTCGCCGCCGTCGTGCACCAGACAAATCACCGCCGGGTCGATGCGAGGGAACTCCTCGTGCCCGGTGACCGGGTTCACGCGGGACCAGCCCGCCCGGGCCGGACGTGTGGGTGAACCGTCCACCGAGCTGAATCGCGACTTCTCGTGCCAATTCAGCAGTGCGACGGCCGATGACATCAGTTGGCCGCTGGTGTCGTCGAAGATCGGGCCGAGGCTGCGCAAGTTCACCACCTCGGTGCGCGCGTCGGGGTCCTCCGGTGCCTGCAGCGCGCCGCGGATCGCCCACACGTGGCGGCCACCCTCGAGGCGCCCCAGAAACACCGCCTCCGACGGCGGCTTGTCGCCGAGTTCGGCGGCGGCACCCAGCACCACCCGGCCGTCGGAAACCAGCACCTGATTGCGCGAGTCCACCCGCAGCAGCGCCGCGTCGGCCCAGCCCGCGGTGGCCGCCTCGACGTCGGTGCGCAGCTGATCGGCTCGGTCGGCTCCGACGCGCGACAGCAACGGGACGCTGCGCAGCTGAAAGTCCGCGATCGCCATCAATGCCCCACGCTTCGGATGTAGAGCAGGCGGTCGTTGGCCTCGACGGCGTCCACCTCCGGGGCGTCGATGCGCCACAGGTGCCCGTCGCGCACCACGCCGAGCACGATGTCGCGCAAGTGCCGCGGTGAACCGCCCACTTCGCTCTGCTCGACCTCGCGCTCGGCGATGGCGAGCCCGGCGTCGGGGGTCAGGAGGTCCTCGATCATCTCCACGACGCTGGGCGTCGTGGTGGCAAGCCCGAGGAGGCGACCGGCGGTCGCCGACGAGACCACGACCGAGTCCGCGCCCGACTGCTGCAGCAGGTGCTGGTTTTCGGCCTCCCGGATCGAGGCGACGATCTTGGCGTTGGGCGCGATCTCGCGCGCGGTCAGCGTCGCCAGCACCGCGGTGTCGTCGCGGCTGGTGGCGACGATGATGGACGCGGCGTGCTGGGCCCCGGCCAGCCGCAACACATCGGCCTTGGTGGCGTCACCGTGGACGGTGACCAGACCCGCGCTCTCGGCGTGTTCGAGCGTGCTGCGATCGGTGTCGACGACGACCACCTCCGCCTGGATGGTTTCGTCGCCGAGGATCGCGGCCACCGCCGTTTTCCCCTTGGTGCCATAGCCGATCACGATGGTGTGGTTGCGCACTCTGCTCCTCCAACGCTGAATCTTCCACCCTTGGCGAGACCGCTCGGAAAGCACTTCGAGCGTGGTGCCGACCAGCACGGCCAGGAACGCGATCCGCAGCGCGGTGAAGATCAGGGTGTGCACTAGGCGCGCGGTTTCGGTGTACGGCGTGATGTCGCCATAGCCGGTGGTCGACAGCGAAACCGCCGAGAAATACAGGCAGTCCAAAAATGTCAGCGGCTCGTTGCGCACATCGCGGAACCCGTCGCGGTCCAGATAGACGATGACGGCCGCGCCGAACAGCACCACCAGGGCGATGGCCAGGCGGCGGGTGATGACCCGAATGGGGCTGGCGTGCTCTTCGGGGATGCGCACCACGCCGATCAGCTGGTGACCGCGCTGGGCGGTCAGCGTTTCGTCCAGACCGCTCAGCTTTTGGGACCTACCGTTGCCCACGGCGGCCCGTCATCGGTTTGATTTCCGCGCACGAGACACGCACGCGTCTTATGTAACCACGGGCACCGCCTCCCCAATACTCGGGCGGCGCGGGTCACACCGTGTACCGTCCGGATCGGTCAGCAACCCGGCCAGCTCGGCGGCGCTCGGCAGTTCGTCGGGGACCACGGTGGTGCCGGCGCGCACGTAGTAGAAGGCGGTGCGCACCGACGATTCCGCGACCCCGGCCAGCGCCGCCCAGGCCATCCGGTACACCGCGAGCTGGACGGCGGCCTGGCGCAGCGCCTCCGCGCCGTGCGGCGGTTCGCCGGTTTTCCAGTCCACGACGGTCGCGCCGCCGTCGGGATCGGCGAACACCGCGTCGATGCGCCCGCGGACCAGGGTCTCACCGATCGGCATCTCGAACGGCACCTCGACGGCGACGGGAGTCCTTGCGGCCCACGGAGATTCGGTGAATGCGGCCTGCAGTGCGGCCAATTCGGCGCTGTCGCCGACGTCGGAGTCCGCCGCACCCGGCAGATCGCCGAGATCGAACAGGCATTCTGCGCCGTAGAACTTCTGGACCCAGGAGTGAAACGCATTGCCCAGCAACGCATGCGGATCCGGCCGCGACGGTAGCCGATGCCTCAACCGCTGCGCGGTGCCCGCCGGGTCGCGCGCCAGGCCGACTAGGGAGCTGACCGACAGCTGGCCGGGCAGTGCCCGGACCGGTGGCTCGATCAACCGCGCCCGTTCGGCCAGCAACGCATCGACGTCGGCGCCCCAGCCGTCGACATCGGCGCACGGCCGACCGGGCCCGGCGGCGAGCGCCCGCCTCACCAGCGCCGCACCGCGCTCGACCTCGTCGCGCCGCACGGCCAGCGGGTCGGCCGGCCACACCGCTTCGATAACGTTGTCGCGAAGCGGGTTTCGCTCGCCGTCGGCGGGCGTCGGCGCCCAGTGCTCCACGGTGCCGCAGGGGTCGCCCGCCACGGCCGCACGGTCGATGACGTCCTTGATCTCCACCAGGAAATCCGACGGGCCGCGCGGCTTGACCCCGGTGGCGCCCCAGTGGTGCCCGGACACCAGCAGGGTGTCCTCGGCCCGGGTGATCGCGACATACAACAATCGGCGCTCCTCGTCCACGCGCCGCTGATCGAGGTGGCGGCGATGCTCGGAGATCTTGTCCGACAGTTGTTTTCGGTTGGTGACGTCCGAGGCGTCGAGCACCGGGATGCCCAGCGCCCCGGTGGCGGCGCGGTCGCCGCGAAGCAGCGGGGGCAGCTCCGCGGCGTCGGTGAGCCAGGTGCTCCTGGACGCGGTCGACGGGAACGTCCCACCCGAGAGGTGCGCGACCGCCACCACCTGCCATTCGAGTCCCTTCGCCGAATGCACGGTGAGCACCTGGACGCGGTCGCGCGCGACGGCCAAAGGTGCTGGCGCCAAACCGTTCTCGACCGCCTCGGCGGCATCCAGAAACCCCAGCAGCCCGGCCACCGAGGCGGTTGCGGACGCGTCCAGCCGCGTGGCCGCGCCGTCGGCGCGCTCGGCGTAAGCGGCGACGACGTCGGCGAACGCGTCCAGGTGCTCGGTGCCGGCCCAACCCGCCGCCACCCCCGCCGCGGCCCGGACCTCGCAGTCGACGCCCAGCACGCGGCGCACCTCGGCCACCAGGTCGGCGAGGGGATGCCCGAGGTGGGCGCGCAGGGCGCTCAGCTCGGCGCCCAAGGCAGTGATGCGCTGATACCCCGCCGCCGAATACGAGCCGGCCGGACCGGGATCGGCGATCGCGTCGGCCAGACAGACAGTATCGGCGTCGACGTGCGAGGGGTCGGCGGCGCGCGCAATCGCCTCGGGCGAGGGCGGCGCGGTGTCCCCCGCGGTCCCGCCGAGCGCGCGCGCACGCTGCCACAGCGCGGCGATGTCGCGGGCGCCGAGGCGCCAGCGCGCGCCGGTGAGCACCCGCATCGCCGCCGCGCCGGCCGTCGGGTCGGCGACCAGCCGTAGCATGGCCACCACCTCGGCGACCTCGGGCACCGACAGCAGCCCGGCCAGCCCGACCACCTCGACGGGGATGCCGCGCGCCCGCAGCGCGTCGGCGATGGGCGCGGCGTCGGCGTTGCGGCGCACCAGCACCGCGGCCGTCGGCGGGCTCACGCCGTCGGCCCGGGCCCGCCGGTAGTGGGCGTCGAGGTGATCGGCGATCCACTCGCGCTCGGCCACCACGTCGGGCAGCAGGGCGCAGCGGACCGTGCCGGGCGGGGCGTCCGGGCGAGGGCGCAGCGCGTGCACGGCCACCGATCGCCGCCGCGCCTCGGCCGACACCGCGTTGGCGACCCGCAGGGTCCGCGGCGGATTGCGCCAGCTGGTCCGCAATTCCAGGACGGGCGCGGGCGTGCCGTCGGAGCGGGGAAAGTCGGTGGTGAACCGGGGCAGGTTGGTCGCCGAGGCCCCGCGCCAGCCGTAGATGGACTGGATGGGGTCGCCCACGGCCGTCAGCGCCAGCCCGTCGTCGACCCCGCCGCCGAACAGGGCCGACAGCGCGATGCGCTGGGCGTGGCCGGTGTCCTGATACTCGTCGAGCAGCACCACCCGGTAGCGGGCGCGCAGGTCCGCACCGACCTGGGGGAAGCCCGCGGCCAACCGCGCAGCCGAGGCCATCTGCATGCCGAAATCCATCACCTTCTCGGCGCGCATGCGCTCGTCGAGCGCGTCCAGCAGCGGCACCAACTCCGCGCGCTCGGTCTGGGTGCCCAGCAGGCGCAGTAACCATTGGCTGGGACCGCGCTCCCGCTGATAGGGCCCGGCGGGCAGGCCATGGACGAGCCGCTCTAGCTCGACGTGGGTATCGCGCAGCTGTCCGGTGTCGACGAGGTGTTCGGCCAACTGTCCCCACAGGCGCAACACCATCGAGGTGACGGCGGCCGGGTTCTTGTCGGTGTGCAGCTCGCCGCGGTACCCGTTGACCACGTCGAAAGCCAGCTGCCACAGCTCGGTTTCGCTGAGCAACCGGGTGTCGGGCTCGACGGGCAGCAGCAGCCCGTAGTCGCGCAGCAACGAACCCGCGAATGCGTGGTAGGTGCTGATCACCGGGGCGCCCTCGGGCTCGGCGGCGGCATCGCCGACGGGGCCCAGGCCGACGCCGGCCAACCGGGCCAGCCGGGACCGAACGCGGCGCATCAGCTGGCCGGCGGCCTTGCGGGTGAACGTCAGTCCCAGCACCTGGGCGGGTTCGGCGTAGCCGTTGGCGATCAGCCACACCACCCGTGCGGCCATGGTCTCGGTCTTACCGGCTCCGGCCCCCGCGATGACGACCAGCGGGCCCGGCGGCGCGGCGATGACCGCGGACTGCTCCTCGGTCGGCGGGAAAAGGCCGAGCGCGCAGGCCAATTCGCTCGGGTTGTAGCGGGCGTTCATCGGGCCGCTCCGTCGGTGTGCGCCGGGCAGCACGGCCGGATGGGGCAGTGCGTGCAACCGTCGTTGCGCCGCGCCACGAACTGCGGGCCGGCCGTCGCGGCGGCGGCACGCCGGATGACCTGTCGCCATTCGTCGCCGGCGTCCGCGGTGAGCGGGTCCTGTTCGCGTTCGACGGCCCCGGCCGCCCCGGCCTTGCCGACGTAAACCAGCCGCGCCCCACCGGGTTCCACGGTGTCGCCCCCGGCGGCCACCAGGCCTTCGGACACCGCCAGCTGATACATCGCCAGTTGGGCGTGTTGTTGGGTGTCGTCCTTGCTGACCGGGGACTTGCCGGTCTTGACGTCGACGATCACCAGCCGGCCGGCGGCGTCGCGCTCCAGCCGGTCGACGCGGCCGCGCAGCCGAATCTGTTCCCCGTCACCGGTTTCAAGGGTTCCGTCGATCTCGACCTCGACGCCGACCTCGGTGAGCGCGCCGCGGCTCTGGCTTCGCCACTCGACGAACGCCTCGAGCATCGCGCGGTGACGGGCCAGCTCGTTGTCCGAATGCCATTGCGCCGCAATGGGTAGGTGCTGCCAGGCGCGCTCCAGCTCGGCCAGCAGTTCGGATTCGCTTCGATGCGGTTCGGCGATCAGCGCGTGCACCACCGAACCGATGGTGGAGCGCAGGTCGCGCGGATTGGTCCCGCCGTGGCGTTCGGCGAGCCAGCGCAGCGGGCAGTCGGTCAGTGTCTGCAGGGTCGACGGGGTCAGCGTCACGACGTCGCCGCCGCCCCGCAGCGGCTCGCCGGTGCTGACCGGGGTCAGGCCGTGCCAGCCGGCCGGGTCGGCGCCGGGCACCCCGGCTTTGGCCAGGCGGGCCAATTGCGTTGCCGCGCAGTCCCGGGCGAGCTCGTCCACCGCCCCGTCGGGAGCGCAGACCACGCCCCGCAGCCGTCCCACCAGCGCAGCCGCCGACAGCACCCGGGGCGCCGAAACAGGTTGCAGCGCAGTTGTTTCCACGTCTTCGTCGGCCCATTGCGCGATGTCGAAGAAGAACGGCGACGGCAGCGCGGCCGCGTGGTCCGCCCCACCGGTGTCGCTGTCGACCGCCGTCACCAACAGCCGCCGGCGGGCACGGCCCATCGCCGCCACCAACAACCGGCGCTCCTCGGCCACCAGGGGTGCGCGCATCGAGGCGTCCGCGGTGACCCCGTCCAGCTCGTCGAGCAGCCGCTGGGTGCCCAGCACACCGCCCCGCGGAACGGTGTTGGGCCACAAACCATCCTGCAATCCGGCGATGACCACGAAATCCCATTCGTGTCCCAGCGCGGCGTGCGCGCTGAGCACCCTGACCTGCCCCGCCGTGGCGGCCGGCTCGGGGTTGGCGTTCGGCAGGTGCAGCGCGGCGACGTGCTCGACCAGGCCGCGCAACGACGCGCCGGAAGTGCGCGACACGTAGTCGTCGGTGATGTCGAACAACGCGGTGACCGACTCGAGATCCCGGGTGGCCTGGGCGGCGGCGGGGCCGCCGCGCTCGCTGACCGACAGCCAGCGGCGCTGCAGCCCGGACCGGTGCCAGGCGGCCCACAGGGTGTAGCGCGGGTCCTCACCGGCTTCGTGGCACCGCGCGGCCGCATCCAGCACCGCGCGGACCCTGCGCAACGAACGGAACTGTGGACCCGGCGGCACGGCGCCCGACAGCGTCTCGACCAACAGCGCGGCGAAGTCGCCCGGCGGGCGATCGGGGTTGGCGCGCTGCAGGGTTCGGCGCAGTTGCCGCAGCGAAACCGGGTCGACGCGGCCGATGGGGCCGGTCAGCAACGCCAGCGCCTGCTGCCCGTCCAGCCCGTCGGCGGCGGCCAGCAGCACGGTCAGCAGCGCGCGCACCGCCGGCTCCTCGGCCAGCGGCCCGGTGGCGGCGGCCGCGGCCACCGGCACCCCGGCGGCCGCGAGCGCGCGCGGCAACCGCGCGCCGGCCCGCGGTACCGACCGGACGATGACCGCCATCTGCGACCAGGGCACGCCGTCGACCAGGTGCGCCCGCCGCAGCGCGTCGGCGATCGCCGCCGCCTCGGCGTGCGCCGAGGCGGCGAGGCGCACCGTGACCGATCCCTCCCCCGCCCCGGCGCCGTCGATCCGGCGGCCGGCGCCGCCGCCGGGCAACCGGGCGGCGATGCCGCTGACGGCGCGGGCCACGGCGGGCGCGCAGCGATGCGACGTCGTCAACGTCACCGCCGGGCCGTCGCCGTCGAGCAGCAGCCCGGCCGGTTCGCCGCCCCGGAAGCCGAACACCGCCTGATTGGGGTCCCCGGCGATCAGCGCCAGCTCGGCGCCCGCCGCGAGCACCCGCACCAGGCGGGCCGCCTGAGGGTCGAGCTGTTGGGCGTCGTCGACCAGCAGGACCCGGATCCGGCCGCGTTCGGCCGCCAGCAGCTCGGGGTCGACGGCGAACGCCTCCAGCGCCGCGCCCACCAATTCGGCGGCGCCCAGCGCGGGTGTCGTCGCCTCTGGCGCGGCCGTGCCGACCGCCGCGCGCAGCAACATCACCTGCTCGTACTGGCGCGCGAATTGCCCCGCGGCGATCCACTCCGGCCGGCGGCAATGACGGCCAAGCCGCTCCAGTTCCCCTGGGTCGATACCGCGTTCGGCGCAGCGGGCCAACAGGTTTCGCAGTTCCGTGGCGAACCCCGCGGTGCTCAGCGCCGGCCGCAGCTGAGCCGGCCACGCGGACGTCGCGCGGGGGCCGTCGTCGAGGTCTCCGGCCAGCAGCTCCCGGATGATGGCGTCCTGCTCGGCGCTGGTGACCAGCCGCGGGGGCGCGTCGCCGGCCCGTTCGGCGGCGCGCCGCAAGACCGCGTAGGCATACCCGTGCACGGTCCGCACCAGCGGTTCGCTGACGGCGACCCGGCCCGGTCGGGAGCGCAGCAACGCCGTCGTCAACGCGCTGCGCTCGGCAATCCCGAGCCGGCCCGAACCGGTCAGCAGCAGAACCGATTCCGGGTCGATCCCGGCGTCGATCCGGGCGACCGCGGCGTCGATCAGCAGGCTGCTCTTTCCGGTTCCGGGCCCGCCGAGCACGCGAACGATCCCGCGCGCACCGGGCGCCAGCACAGCGCTCGCGTCGGCCTCCCAGGTGTGTGCCATGGCTGCATGCAATCACCAGGGTGTGACAAGTGGACCCGGCCAGCGCCGACGCGAGCTCTTACCCTGGAAGTCGCAGCAGCGCGAAGAATGGTCTCAAGGCTGCAAAAGGAGGGGTTGACGAACATGACGGACGAGCACGGCTTTCCCACCGACGAGGCGCCCGAGGGCGACGCGGTGGAGCAACTGCGGCCCGCCGATTCCGACGACGACGCCGGCCTGGACACCGATTACGTCAGCGCCCGGGACCGCGAGGCCAACGAAGCCGACGTGATCGAGCAGGCATACGTCGTGTCCGCGGACGACGAACGGGACGACGATCGCTGAGGACCGCCCGCGACGCCCGGTGACGGCGGCTGGCACCATCGACGGGTGACCGCGAAGTTGTACGTCCACCGCTACGGTCCGTCCGGCCCGGCGCGGATCCTCGCGCTGCACGGGCTGACCGGGCACGGGCAGCGTTGGCAACACCTGTCCGGCCTGCTGCCCGAGATCGGCCTGGCCGCACCGGATCTGCTCGGCCACGGCCGGTCCTCGTGGGCGGCGCCGTGGACCATCGACGCCAACGTCTCGGCGCTGGCCGCGCTGCTCGACGCGCAGGCCGGCACGCCGGTGGTGGTCGTCGGCCACTCGTTCGGCGCAGGGCTTGCCATGCACCTGGCCGCGGCGCGGCCGAACCAGGTTTCGGGGCTGCTGCTGCTCGATCCGGCGATCGGGTTGGACGGCGCGTGGATGGGCGAGATCGCCGAGGCCATGTTGTCCTCGCCCGACTATCCCGACGCCGAGGAAGCACGCCTGGAAAAGGTGCACGGCTCGTGGTCGGATGTCGAGCCCGCGCTGCTCGATGCCGAGCTCGACGAGCATCTGATCGCCCTACCCAATGGCCGCTACGGCTGGCGCATCAGCCTGCCGGCGATGATGGCGTATTGGAGCGAGCTCGCCCGCGACGCCGTGCTGCCGCCGGCGCAAACGCCGACGATCCTGGTGCGCGCCAAGCGAACATCGCCGCCGTATGTCACCGACGAACTCATCGCGGGCCTTGCGCAGCGGCTGGGATCGCGTTTCCGGCTGCTGGATTTCGACTGCAACCACATGGTGCCCTACGCCAAGCCCGACGACGTCGCCGCGCTGGCCCGCGAGCTACTGGAAGCCCGCTGACCGTGGCGCCGGTGACCGACGATCAGGTCGAGCGGGTGCGGGCGCTGGTCGCCGCCATCCCGTCCGGCAGGGTGGCCACCTACGGCGACATCGCCTCGGTCGCAGGGCTTTCCAGCCCGCGGATCGTCGGCTGGATCATGCGGACCGACTCCTCGGACCTGCCGTGGCACCGCGTCATCACCGCCTCCGGGCGCCCGGCGCGCCACCTGACCACCCGGCAGCTGGAGCTGCTGCGCGCCGAGGGCGTGCTGGCCCGCGACGGCCGGATCGCGCTGCGCGAGGTTCGCTACGAATTCCCGGACGGGGTTTTGTAGTTTCGACTACAGCACCAACCGGACCAGCGCCGCGGTGCGCGCCAGACCGGGGAACGCCGCGGCGGTGGACCGCGGGTGCAGCGCATGGACCGCCAGGCGAAACATCAACGCCCGCAACAACATCTGCGGCCATTCCGGTAGGGCGTTCCAGCGCTCGATCAGTCCGTCGTCGGCCTCGCCCCAGGACAACGCGTCGATGACGGCCACGCCCGCCGCCCACGACGCGGGCCGCCAGTACGGAGTGATGTCGGTGATGCCCGGCGCCGCGGTGCCCACGAAAAGCACTGTGCCGTAAAGGTCCCCGTGGACCAGCTGGTTGGGGCTCTTGGTCGGCTTGCGCAACGTGGCGAGCTGGTTGAGCAACTCCACCGAGCGCTCGGCGTCCGCGGTGGCCGGGGCCACCCGCGCGCCGGGCGGCACCGAGGCCAGTGGCCGTTCCTCCCACGCCGCGCGGTCGGCGGCGATGAAAATGTCGACGTCCCCCCAGGGCGCCGCGGGGCCCTGGGTCAAAAAGCGGGGGCGTTCCAGTTTGCCCGTCGCCTCGTGCAGGCGCACCGCCGCCGAGACGACCTCGTCGTGGCGGGGCTCCGGCGTCCCCGCGACGAAGGTGTCCGCCCGCCACCCGGAAACGACGTAGCGCCCGTCGGTGGACCGGACCGGGCGGGCCAGCCGGACGCCGTCGACGAACAACGTCTCGCGGACCCGGGCGGACCACGCCGCGCGGGCGTTGTCGGCCACCAGCGACAGGACGACCTCGCCGCACCGCCAGCCGCCCTCCCAGCTGGCGCCCAGATAGACGGGTTTGACGCCGGCCAAACCGAACGCCGACAGCACATGGTCCGGCGGTGGCTCGACTGTCACACCGGTACTCTAAACGAGTCCAACAGCGGCGAAGCTCAGTACAGGATCATGTCGGGTTGCATCTGCTGCGCCCAGGCCACAATTCCGCCCTCCAGGTGCACCGCATCGGCGAACCCCGCCTGCTTCAGCACCGCCAGCGCCTGCGCCGAGCGCACGCCCGTTTTGCAATACAGCACCGGCATGCGGTCCCGCGGCAGCTTTGCCAGACCCTCACCCGAGTCGATCGACGACTGCGGGACCAGCTGCGCGCCCTCGATGTGCACGATGTCGAACTCCACGGGCTCGCGGACGTCGATCAGGGCCAGCTCCTTGCCGGAATCCAGCAGCTCGCGCAGCTCCCGCGGGGTGATCGCCGTCGCGTCGCCGGCCAGGGTGTCGGCCACCGCACCGCACAGCTGCTCATAGTCGACGAGCTCGGTGATCGTCGGCCTCGACGCGTCGGACGGGTCCCGGCGAATCGCGATCGTGCGGTAGGTCATCTGCAGCGCGTCGTAGATCATCAACCGGCCCAGCAACGAATCGCCGATGCCGGTGATGAGTTTGATCACTTCGGTGCTCATCACCGAGGCGATGGACGCGCAGACGATGCCCAGCACGCCGCCTTCGGCGCACGACGGAACGGTGCCGGGCGGCGGCGGCTCCGGGTAGAGGTCGCGGTAGTTGAGGCCGCGTCCGTCCGGCGCGTCCTCCCAGCACACCGAGATCTGGCCCTCGAACTGGTAGATCGACCCCCACACGTACGGCTTCTTCGCCAGCACCGCCGCGTCGTTGATCAGGTACCGGGTCGCGAAGTTGTCGGTGCCGTCCACGATCAGGTCGTAGCAACCGAACAACTCGACGGCGTTGGTGGAGTCCAGGCGCACCTCGTGCAGGCGCACGTCCACCAGCGGGTTGATCGCGAGCATCGACTCCCGCGCCGAGACGGCCTTGGGACGCCCGACGTCGGCCACGCCGTGAATGATCTGGCGGTGCAGGTTCGATTCCTCGACGACGTCGAATTCGACGATGCCGATCGTGCCCACGCCGGCCGCGGCCAGGTACAGCAAGGTCGGCGCCCCCAGGCCGCCGGCGCCGATCACCAGCACCCGGGCGTTCTTGAGTCGCTTCTGCCCGTCGACCCCCAGGCCGGGAATGATCAAGTGACGGCTGTAGCGGGCCACCTCGTCGCCGGTCAGGTGGTCTGCGGGTGCCACCAGAGGCGGCAACGACGACACGGACAACTTCTCCTCGGTCTGCTTCGCGGTTCTGCTTATGAATCCATCACAGCAGCCCGCCGGGGCGACGGCAACGAAGGCAGTCGGCCGCTAGGCGATCGGGTACGGCCAGGGGTTGAAGCGGCAGGTTTTCCCGTCGGCCTTGACGGTGTCGGGGTCGAATTGGGCGGCGTCGTTGTTGGACGTGGAGAACGTCTGCTGCATCATCACCGGCGCCAGGGCGCCCTGCTGTTCGCAGGCCTCGTGGTGCAGGTATCCGATGGCGTGGCCGACCTCGTGGTTGATCACGTATTGCCGGTACGAACCGATGTCCCCTTCGAACGGCACGGCGCCGCGCACCCAGCGCGCCTCGTTGATGAAGACCCGCGCCTCGCGGTTGGCGCCGAAAACCGGGTTGTAGCAGGACGTCTCCAGCCGGAATTCGTAGCCGCACCCCTCCCGCACCGTCACCGGCGACACCAGCGAGATCCGAAAGTCGGGCTTTGCCCCACTGGCGCCGTCGATCCGGATGAAAGCGAACTGCGGGTTGTGCGTCCAGCCCTTCGGATTGGCCAGCGTCTGGTCGACCATCTGCGCGAAGGCTTCGTCGTCGCCGAACATCGTAGGGTCGATGCCGTTCTCCACCTCGACGGTGTACCGGAACACCTTGGCGGTGCCCTGGCCGAACTGGGGCGTCGCGCCCGGCACCGCGTGCCACGTCTTGTCACCGGCTTCGGTGAAGGGGCCTCCGTCGGGCAACGTCCCGGCCGGCAGGTTGGCGTCGAACGCGGCGAGCCCACGCGGCGGCGCGTCGATGATCGTGGTGCCCACCGCGCCGATCGCGGGCGGACTCTCGATGGGCTGGCTGTTCGTGGGCTTCGACGCGCCGGCGCCGGTCACCGTCTGGTACATGACCACGGCCGTCAGCACCGCCAGGACCGGCAGCGCGTACGCGCGCCAGCCGTAGGTGGAGACGAACCGCCCGAGCCACGTTTGTTTGCGCCACTGCCGCTGCCGCTCACGGTCGGCCCGCGCCCGCCCGGCTTCCGGGGCGGCCAGGGGGTCACGCAGCGCCCGCAGCGGCTCGCGCCACTCGTCGCGCAGCACCGGCACGCGACCGCTGCTGCGCGGGGGTCGCTGCGACGTCATTTTCCCAGGATTACACAGCGGACCACCCACGCCGACCGTGGCGCGCCCGAATCCGGCGCCCGACACCGCTTCTGCCAGGTACGACGACGCCGACGGCGGGAGCTCCAACCCCGCGGGTAGTAAGGTCTTTTCAACGAGCTGCGAGCGGCTAGCCCCGGTGGACCGACGGCCGGCCGTCGACAATCAGATGAGGACTCGATGAGCGAACTCGCCAAGATGCCGGCACGGCGTGCCGTCAGATCGGCTGACCGCGGCAGGCCGGCGGACGGCGCCGCGGCCCCCAACCGGCGGGGCAACCGGCTGCCCCGCGATGAGCGCCGCGGCCAGTTGCTCATCGTCGCCAGCGACGTCTTCGTCGACCGCGGCTACCACGCGGCCGGCATGGACGAGATCGCCGATCGCGCCGGGGTTAGCAAACCCGTTCTGTACCAACACTTTACGAGCAAGCTCGAGCTGTACCTCGCCGTGCTGGCGCGGCACGTGGAAAACCTGGTCTCCGGCGTCCAGCAGGCGTTGAGCACCACCAAGGACAACCGCCGGCGGTTGCACGCCGCGGTGCAGGCGTTCTTCGATTTCATCGAGCACGACAGCCAGGGCTACCGGCTGATCTTCGAAAACGACTACGTCACCGAGCCCGAGGTGGCCGCCCAGGTGCGCGTGGCCACCGAATCCTGCATCGACGCGGTGTTCGCGTTGATCAGCGAGGATTCCGGGCTGGACCCGCACCGCGCGCGGATGATCGCCGTCGGGCTGGTCGGCATCAGCGTCGACTGCGCCAGGTACTGGCTCGACTCCGATCGCCCGATTTCGAAGGCGGACGCCGTCGAGGGCACCGTCCAGTTCGCCTGGGGCGGACTGTCACACGTGCCGCTGACCCGCTCCTAGCGTCCCTTGCCGGCATGTTTGCCGGCTTCGATTTCGGCACCGATCCCGAAGCCGACCCGCCGCGCGTCGGCGACGCCGATCTCGACGTAGGCGATCTTGCTGGTGTGGATCAGGAAGCGACGGCCCCGCTCGTCGCTCAGTCGCAGCAGCCCCGACCCCTCGCCGAGCGCGGCGCTGACCAGGTCTTCGACTTCGGCGGGCGTCTGGTCGCTGGCAAGGACCAACTCGCGCGGACTATCCGTGATCCCGATCTTGACCTCCACGGTCACCCCTTCCGTAGGCATTGAAGTCGTGCGCGGGCGGCGAAGTCCCAGCCCCGTCAGCAGCAGGCTAGTTGACGCGGCCGACCCCCACCTCGTCGCGTCCCCACACTTCGCGGTCAGCGAAACTTCGGTCGCGCGCCGATAACGATTCGCTTGCAGGTTGTCTCACACACCCGCGCGATACCCGATCCGCGCTTTCGCATGGCTAACTTCGGCCCCATGGGTACCACATTGCCGCACCTCGACGACCGGATCCGGAGCTACCCGGACGACGACGCTGACGACTGCGACACCGACCCCTACCTGAACGCCGACTACAACTGGACGGGCTGGCCGGCCGATTCACGCTGGCGACCCGCGACGGCGATCCTCGGCGCGGTGGTGGCCGTCGGCGCCATCGCCACCGCCGTCATCATCAACAGCGGCGACAGCGCGTCAACCAAGGCCACGCTGGGAGCGCCGGCCCCCCACCCGGTGACCTCGGCACCCGCGACCACCAAGGCGTCCGCGCCACCGAGCCCCTCGCGCGTGGCCCAGCTGCCGCCGGAGACCGTGACGACCGTCACCACACCGAGCGCCGCGCCCAGCACCCCGGCGGCCCAAACCCCCACGGCCGCACCGCCTCTCGCGCCCGCGCCGCCGACGGCCGCGCTGAACCCGCGCACCGTCGTCTACAGCGTGAGCGGGACCAAGCAGCTGCTGGACCTGGTGAACGTGGTCTACACCGACGCGCGGGGCGTCCCGCAGAGCGAGTTCAACGTCTCGCTGCCGTGGTCGAAGGTGGTGGTCCTCAATCCCGGCGTGCAGACCGAATCCGTGGTCGCGACCAGCTTCTACGGCCAGCTCAGCTGCTCGGTCTTCAACGCCGCCGGTCAGCGGATCATGGCGTCGGGCAGCCCGTCGAACATGGCGACCTGCTCGCGCTGAGTTTGACGGCCGTCAGCTCAGGCCCAACTCGTGCATGCGGCGGTCGTGCGTCTGCTGCAACCGATCGAAGAACGCGTTGAGCTGGCCCAGCCCGCCGGCGCCCGACATCACCAGGTCGACGAGCTCGTCGTGGTCGGCCAGCAGGTACTGGGCCTGGGTGATCGCCTCGCCGAACAGCCGGCGCGACCACAGCGCGAGCCGGCTGCGCTGCTTGCCGCTGGACGTGACGGCGGCGCGCACCTCGGCGACGACGAACTGCGAGTGCCCGGTCTCGGCCAGCGCCCCCCGCACCACGTCGGCAACCTCGTCGGGCAGCCCGTCGGCGATCTCCAGGTACAAATCGGCGGCCAGGGCGTCACCGACATACGTCTTCACCAAGGCTTCCAGCCACGTGCTGGGCATCGTCAGGCGGTGGTAGTTCTCCAGCGCCGACACGTACTTCGACATCGCCGACACGACGTCGACGCCGCGGCTTTCCAGCGCGTCGCGCAGCTGCTCGTAGTGCTGCATCTCGGCGGCGGCCATGCTCGCCATCGAGATCCGTCCGCGCAGGTCAGGGGCCATCCGCGCCTCGTCGGTGAGCCGGTAGAACGCGGCGATCTCGCCGTAGGCCAAGACCGCGAACAACTCGTTGACCCCGGGGTGATCGGCCGACAATCGCGGGGCAGCCGACTCCTCCACTTGGTCGGTGGAAGAGGGCTGGTAAGAGGGCCGGGTCATGGCAACACTGTAGTCGGCGGAGTTGGCGCGAAACGGGTGCCGGAGCTCGACCAGCTATCATGTAGGTAGATGGCGGTGGTATTTGTGCCAAATGTTCTTCCCACGCCGCTATCGGCGAAATGTGCGTGCACAGCAGGCCCGCCCGGGCTGGGATCCCCAGACTGAGCCGGAGCCCGCGACTCGGCGACGTATTCGGAGTCGGAACTCGTGCGCGCGTGACCGCGACAGAGAAACACCCGACACAATCCGATACGTCTTCGAGAGGCTACCTACCCACGCATGACCACACTGACCAGCACAACTGAACTGACCTTTGCTCAACTCGGTGTCCGCGACGAAATCGTGCGCGCACTCGCCGAAAAGGGGATCGAAAGCCCTTTCGCCATCCAGGAACTGACCCTGCCGCTCGCGCTCGCCGGCGACGACCTGATCGGGCAGGCCCGCACCGGCATGGGCAAGACCTTCGCCTTCGGGGTGCCGCTGCTACAGCGCATCACCTCCGGCACCGCCGCGCGGCCGCTCAACGGAACACCCCGCGCGCTGATCGTGGTGCCCACCCGCGAGCTCTGCCTGCAGGTAACCGATGACCTGGCGCTGGCGGCCAAGCATTTGACCGCCGACGAAGGCCGTCGGCTCTCCGTGGTCCCCATTTACGGCGGCCGCCCCTACGAGGCGCAGATCGAGGCGCTGCGCGCCGGCGCCGACGTCGTGGTGGGCACCCCGGGCCGGCTGCTCGACCTGAGCCAGCAGGGCCACCTGCAGCTCGGTGGGCTCTCGGTGCTGGTGCTCGACGAGGCCGACGAGATGCTCGACCTCGGCTTTTTGCCCGACATCGAGCGCATCCTGCGGCAGATCCCCGTCGACCGGCAGTCGATGCTGTTCTCGGCGACCATGCCGGACCCGATCATCACGCTGGCCCGCACCTTCATGAACCAGCCCACCCACATCCGGGCCGAAGCGCCGCACTCGGCGGCCACCCACGACACCACCGTCCAGTACGCCTACCGGGCGCACGCCCTGGACAAGGTGGAGCTGGTCAGCCGGATCCTGCAGGCCGAGGGCCGCGGCGCCACGATGATCTTCACCCGCACCAAGCGCACCGCCCAGAAGGTCGCCGACGAGTTGGCCGAGCGCGGTTTCGCGGTGGGCGCCGTCCACGGCGACCTCGGACAGGTGGCACGCGAGAAGGCGCTCAAGGCTTTCCGGACCGGCGACATCGACGTGCTGGTGGCCACCGACGTGGCCGCGCGCGGCATCGATATCGATGACGTCACCCACGTCATCAACTACCAGATCCCCGAGGACGAGCAGGCGTACGTGCACCGCATCGGGCGCACCGGCCGCGCCGGCAAGACCGGCGTCGCCGTCACCCTGGTGGACTGGGACGAGCTCACCCGCTGGGCGCTGATCGATAAGGCGTTGGGGCTGGACAACCCCGAACCCGCCGAGACCTACTCCAGCTCGCCGCACCTGTACGACGAGCTGAGCATCCCCGCCGATGCCGGAGGCACCGTCGGTGCGGCCCGCAAGGCGCAGGGCGCGCGCCGCACCGGTGAGCGCGCCACCCAGAAGCCGGGACAGAAATCGGAGAAGACCGCGCGGCGGTCCGGGACGCGGCGGCGCACCCGCGGCGGCCAGCCGGTCAGCGCGCACCCGTCGGGCAACGGCGCCGCGAGCAGCAACGGTGATGCCGCCGCGGAAACGCCGGCCGGCTCCCCGCCGGGAAACGCCGGCTCCAGCCGTCGCCGCCGTCGGCGCCGCAAGCCGGCGGAAGCCGCCGCGGCGGCCCCCACCGCGCAAAACAACTAATTCCCCGCGCCACGCATGGTCAGACCCGAGCGCCGGACCAAGCGCGACATCCTGGCCGCCGCGACCATCGCGGTCGTCGTCGCGGTGACGGCGGCCCTCATCTGGTGGACCAGCGACGCGCGGGCCACCAGCAGCCGCCCGGCCGCCGTCCCGGCGCCCAACCCGAGCCCGGCCCGGCAGGTTCCCGCCGGCCTGAAACAACTGTGGACCGCCTCCAGTCCGGCCACCACCGAGCCGGTGGTGGTGGGCGGGGTGGTCGTCACCGGTGCGGGCGTGCGGATCGACGGGCGCGACGCCGGCACGGGCCAGTCCCGCTGGAGCTACGCCCGCGACACCAGCCTCTGCGGAGTCTCGTGGCTGTACCGCTACGCCGTCGGGGTCTACCGCGACGACCGCGGCTGCGGGCAGGTGAGCACCCTGGACGGCTCCACCGGTCACCGCGGCCCCGCCCGCAGTGGCTACGCCGACCCGCGGGTGCGGCTCTCCTCCGACGGCATGACCGTCTTGTCGGTCGGTGACACCCGCCTGGAGCTGTGGCGCTCGGACATGGTCCGGATGGTGGCCTACGGCGAGACCGACGCCCGGGTGAAGCCGTCGTCGCGAGGGCTGCACTCCGGCTGCAGGCTGATCTCGGCCGCGGCCAGCTCGTCCGCGGTCTCGGTGCTGGAGAGCTGCGCGAATCAGGCCGACCTGCGCCTGGTGCTGCTCCGGCCGGGCAAGGACGACGACGAACCCCAGCAACACGTCGTGGCCGAGCCGGGGATCGCGCCCGATTCGGGTGCCCGGGTGCTGGCAGTCCGGGACACCACCACCGCGGTGTACCTGCCGGCGCCCCAGCCCCGGGTGGACGTGATCGACGAAACCGGCGCCACCGTGGCGAGCACCCTGCTGCCCAAGCCGCCGTCGCGCTCGGCGGCGGTCTCGCACGCCGGCAGCCTGATGACCTGGTGGACCGGCGATTCGCTGATGGTTTTCGACGTGAACACCCTGGCGCTGCGCTACACCATCGCCGCGGGTGACAAGACGGCGCCGCTGGGGCCGGGGGTAATGATGGCGGGCCGGCTGCTGGTGCCCGTCACCGGCGCGATCGGCGTCTACGACCCGGTCAGCGGGACCGGCGAACGCTACATTCCGGTCGACCGTGCGGCCAATCCCCCGCCACCCGGGAGGGCGGTGGTCCCGGCCGTGTCGGGGTCGCGGGTGTTCGAGCAGCGCGGCGACACCGTGGTCGCCCTGGGCTGAGCGTTCGGGGCGGCGACGGCCGCCCGGGCGTCTTAGCCCATCGGGCCGCGACGGCCGTCGCCCGAGTTAGCCCGTCGGGCAGCCTAGGGCCCGTCGAGTGTGAATCGTTGGCTTTCGGTGTGAATCTGCGGCGGCGACACGCCGATCGGGCGCGCCGCCAGTTCACACTCAAAGCCGTCAGTTCACACTCAAGATTGCGGCTCGGCGCTGAGCGCCGGGCGGGCGATCGCCGCTAGACCTCGACCGCGAACGTCGGCAGCGGCTTGCCGTTCTTCCAATGCCTGAGCAGCGCCGTCGCCAACTCGCCGTACGCCGACGCGCCCTTGTTCTTGCGGCCCGCCATCACCGACGAACCCGAGGCGCTGGCCTCAGCGAAACGCACCGTGCGCGGAATCGGCGGGGCCAGCACCGGCAGGCTATAGCGGTCGGCGACATCGAGCAGCACGTCGCGGGTGTGGGTGGTGCGCGAGTCGTACAGCGTCGGCAACGCGCCGAGCAGGCGCAGCTCCGGATTGGTGATCTGCTGGACATCGGCGACCGTCCGCAGGAATTGGCCCACACCGCGATGCGCGAGCGTCTCGCACTGCAGCGGCACGATGACCTCGTCGGCGGCCGTCAGCCCGTTGAGGGTCAGCACACCCAGCGACGGCGGACAGTCGATGATCACCACGTCGAACCGGTCTGCGAGTTTGGCCAGCGCTCGCTTGAGCGCGTATTCGCGCCCTGCCCGCATCAGCAGCATGGCCTCGGCGCCCGCCAGGTCAATGTTGGCCGGTAGCAGCGTCATTCCCTCGGCCGTCTCAACGAGCGCGGCGTTGGGCTCGACCTCGCCGAGCAATACCTCGTGCACGGAGACCGGGAGTTTGTCCGGGTCTTGGCCGAGAGAGAAGGTCAGGCAGCCCTGCGGGTCGAGGTCGACCAGCAGGACCCGCTTCTTCTCCTCCACCATCGCCGCCCCCAGCGAGGCAACGGTGGTCGTCTTGGCGACGCCGCCCTTCTGGTTGGCCACCGCCAATACCCGGGTCCTACTCACTGGCCGCCCGCCCCTCCGCATCGCCGCGCGCTCACAGTGCCATCCTGGCATGTTCGTCCACCATGCGCTCGGGCCCGGCAGCCACCGCATGTCGTCCGGCAGAATCATTCTCTATGGGCTTGCATGATCACCGTTTGGTGCTGCTGCGCCACGGCGAGACCGAGTGGTCGAAGTCTGGCCAGCACACCGGCCGCACCGAGGTCGAGCTGACCGATGCCGGCCGTGACCAGGCCCAGCTGGCCGCCGGGGTGCTGGGCGAGCTCAAACTTGTTGACCCACTGGTGATCAGCAGCCCGCGGCGACGCTCGCTGGTCACCGGCGAGCTGGCCGGATTGTCCGTCGACGACGTGACAGAACAGCTCGCCGAGTGGGACTACGGCTCTTATGAGGGCCTGACCACCGAACAGATCCGGGAGTCGGTGCCCGACTGGCTGGTGTGGACGCACGGATGTCCGGGCGGCGAGAGCGTCGCACAGGTCAGCGAGCGCGCCGACGCGGCGGTCACGACAGCGCTGCGGCACATGGAGTCGCGCGACGTGGTCTTCGTCAGCCACGGCCACTTCTCGCGCGCGGTGATCACCCGCTGGGTCGAACTGCCGCTCGTCGAGGGCAGTCGCTTCGGCATGATCACCGCGTCGATCGCGGTCTGCGGGTTCGAGCACGGGGTGCGGCAGCTGCGGGCGCTCGGGTTGACCGGCCAGTGAATCGCGAAGACGACGATGCGCGCCGCGCAGCGGCGCGAGAAGGAGTCGAGCATCTAGATCACGAACCGCCGTTCGCGTTGTGCGGGCCGACCCGAACCCTGATCGCCGACGGCGTGTTGCGGCGCTACTGCGACGTGGGCGCGGCGCAGGCGGCGCTGCGGTCGAATCAGGCGCCGATTGTATTGGGCGCGTTGCCTTTTGACGTCAGCAGCCCGGCCGCTTTGCTGACGCCGCGCGCCGTCGACGTCACCCACGGACTCCCGGACTGGCCGACGGGCCCGCTGCCGCCGGTGCGGGTGGCCGCGGCGCTTCCGCCGCCGGGCGACTACCGCGACCGGATCCGCCGCGCCCGCGATCAGCTCGCCGCAGCCGACAACCCGCTGCACAAGGTGGTCTTGGCGCGCGCCTTGGAGCTGGTGACCGATGCCCCCATGGATGCGCGGGCCGTCCTGCGCCGGCTCGTGGCCGCGGACCCGGCGGCCTACGGCTACCTCGTCGATCTGAGCGCCGCCGGCGACGGCTACGCGGGCGTGGCCTTGGTGGGCGCCAGCCCCGAACTCCTGGTGGGGCGCAGCGGCGACCGCGTCGAGTGCCGGCCGTTCGCGGGGTCGGCCCCGCGGGCCGCCGACCCGGATGCCGACGCCGCCAACGGCGCCGCGCTGGCCGCCTCAGCCAAGAACCGGCACGAGCATCAGCTGGTGATCGAGACGATCCGGGCGGCCCTGCAGCCGTTGTGCGACGACCTGTCGATCGCCGCCGAGCCGCAACTGAGCCGCACCGCCGCGGTCTGGCACCTGTGCACGCCGATCAGCGGACGGCTTCGCGATACCTCAACGAGCGCAATCGATTTGGCTTTGGCGCTGCACCCCACCCCGGCCGTCGGAGGCGTCCCGACCGAGGCGGCGGTCCAGCTGATCGCCGAGCTGGAGGGCGACCGCGGGTTCTACGCGGGGGCGGTCGGCTGGTGCGACGCCGCCGGCGACGGCCGCTGGGTGGTGTCGCTGCGCTGCGCGCAGCTGTCGGCGGACCGGCGCAGCGCGCTGGCTCGCGCCGGCGGCGGTATCGTCGCCGAGTCCGATCCCGACGACGAAGTCGCCGAGACCACAACGAAATTCGCCACGATACTCAACGCCCTAGAAGCCCAACGATGACCACAGACATCCGTCGCGCCGCGCCCCACGACGTCGCCGCCATCACCGAAATGATCCACGCGCTGGCCGAATTCGAGCACGCCGCCGATCAGTGCACTGTCAACGAAACACAAATATCCGCAGCGCTTTTCGGTGACCGCCCGACGGTGTACGGACACGTGGCGGAGGTGGACGGCGAGGTCGCGGCGATGGCGCTTTGGTTCGTCAACTTCTCTACCTGGGACGGTGTGGCCGGCATCTATCTGGAAGATCTGTTCGTGCGCCCGGGATTTCGCCGCCGCGGGCTGGCCCGGGCGCTGCTCGCGGCGCTGGCCAACGAATGCGTGCAGCAGGGCTACACCCGGTTGTCCTGGGCGGTGCTGAACTGGAACACCGACGCCATCACGCTCTACGACGGGATCGGCGGGGAACCGCAGAACGAGTGGACCACCTACCGGCTGTCGGGGTCGCAGTTGGCGTGGCTGGCGGAGTCGCCCTGACCGCCGGCGGCCCAGCGCACCGCGGCCGGGCTGAACAGCAACCCCAACACGACCAGCGCGACAAGCCCGGCCGGGATCCCGTAGCCGGGCTGGTGTGATCCGACCGCGAGGTACCACGCCACCGGCAGCAGGAGCAGCTGGGTGATCACGGCCAGGCCGCGGCCCCAGCGCTTGCCCAGCATCAGCGCTCGGCCCGCGGCGATCACCCCGGCGCCGACGAGGACGAACCAGCCGGCGGTGGCCAGACCGTTGGCCACGTGCTGGTCGGCCCCGGCGATCCCGCGCACCACTAGGACCACGGCCACGATCAGCGCGGCCACCCCCTGCACGGCGACGACGACGCCGGCGCGGCGGACGGCGGTCGGGGCGGATGGCGGCGTCACAGCGCCAGCGTAGTCAGGGCGGCGACGCTCCTCCTCACGCCGCTCTGCGGCGCGCATCGTCGCACCGCCTAACCCGATCGCGGCGCTCCTCCTCACGCCGCTCTGCGGCGCGCATCGTCGCACCGCCTAAGCTCGTGCTTCATGCGGGCCGTGCTGATCGTCAACCCCACAGCCACTTCCACCACGCCGGCCGGTCGCGATCTGCTGGCCCACGCCCTCAAGAGCCGGCTACAGCTCAGCGTCGAACACACCAACCACCGCGGGCACGGCACCGAGCTCGCGCAGAAGGCCGTCGCCGACGGCGTCGACCTGGTGGTCGTGCACGGCGGCGACGGCACGGTGAGCGGGGTGGTCAACGGTCTGCTCGGCCGCCCCGGCACGCTTCCGAGCGGCCCGGTGCCCGCGGTGGCCGTGGTGCCCGGCGGTTCGGCGAACGTGCTGGCGCGATCGCTGGGCATCTCTGCGGATCCGGTCGCGGCCACCAACCAGCTCATCCAGTTGCTCGACGACTACCAGCGGCGCGGCACGTGGCGCCGGATCGGCCTGATCGACTGCGGCGAGCGGTGGGCCGTGTTCAACACCGGCATGGGTGTCGACGCCGAGGTGGTGGCCGCGGTCGAGGCCGAACGCAGCAAGGGCGGCAAGGTCACCGCGTGGCGCTACATCCGCGCATCGGTGCCGGCCGTGTGGGCCTACACCCGCCGCGAGCCGATGCTGACGCTCGAACTTCCCGGCCGCGAACCCATCACCGGGGTGAGCTTCGCGTTCGTTTCCAACTCCAGCCCATGGACGTTCGCCAACGAGCGGCCGGTGTGGACCAACCCAGGCTGCAGCTTCGAGTCGGGACTGGGGGTGTTCGCGCCGACCAACCTGAAGACGATCCCGACCCTGCGGATCGTCCGGCAGATGTTCGCAAAACGGCCCACGTTCAACTTCAAGCACCTCGTCACCGAGGACGACCTGCCGTGCGTGCGAGTTACCTCGACCGGGGGCCCCGTCGCCTGCCAGTTCGACGGGGATTACCTCGGCGTGCGCGAAACCATGACGTTCAAGTCGGTGCCCGACGCGCTGGCGGTGGCCGCCCCTCCTCAGCAAAAACGACGCTGACCTGCGGCAACGCGTGGGCTGTGGCGCACGCGACACCAACACGGGCGGGGAGAGGCCCGCCAGTGTAGTACAACGGAGTAAGGGCTTGACTACGAGATGATCAAAGTGAGATAGCCCACGAGCGAACTCACACTATTGACATCTGTTGAGCCTGTGAAACGATCAAAAGGTTGCATGCAGAAATTACGTAGGGGTGCGGCCCCTTTTCTTCTGCACGCGTTTAACAGCCGAAGAAAATAGCCGTGCGCCTTGCTGCGCACTCAGTAAGGAGTAAAGACGTATGGATTGGCGCCACAAGGCGGTCTGTCGCGACGAAGACCCGGAGCTGTTCTTCCCGGTGGGGAACAGTGGTCCGGCGCTCGCGCAGATCGCTGACGCGAAACTGGTCTGTAATCGGTGCCCGGTGACGACAGAGTGCCTCGGCTGGGCCCTGAACACGGGCCAGGACTCGGGCGTCTGGGGCGGCATGAGCGAAGACGAGCGGCGTGCGCTGAAGCGTCGCAACGCCCGGACGAAAGCCCGCAGCGGGGTTTAACCCAGATAACGCAAAACGGTGCGGCCTCGACGATTGTCGGGGCCGCACTCTTGCGTGTGCCTACAGCAGCATTCGGGTCCGCCGACCGATCGGGACGCGCAGCACCACGTCGGTGCCGCGGGCCGGGGCCTGGGTCATCCCCAGGGTGCCGTCGAGTTCCGCCGACACCAGCGTCCGCACGATCTGCAGCCCGAGGCTGTCGGAGGTCTCGAGGCTGAAGCCGTCAGGCAGCCCCCGGCCGTCGTCATGCACGACAACATCCAGCCAGCGCGCGGAGCGCTCGGCCCGAATCGTCACCGACCCTTCCTCGACCGCCGGGTCGAAGGCGTGCTCGATCGCGTTTTGCACCAGCTCGGTGATCACCATAATCAGCGCCGTCGCGCGGTCCGAGTCCAGCACGCCCAGATCGCCGACCCGGTTGATGCGGATCGGCCGGTCCACCGAGGCCACGTCGTTCATGATCGGCAGGATTCGGTCGATGACCTCGTCGAGGTTGACCTGCTCGTCCACCGACATCGACAGCGCGTCGTGCACCAACGCGATCGACGACACCCGGCGCACCGACTCGATGAGCGCCTCCCGCCCCTCCGCGTTGGCCGTGCGGCGGGCCTGCAGGCGCAGCAGCGCCGCGACGGTCTGCAGGTTGTTCTTCACCCGGTGGTGGATTTCGCGAATGGTGGCGTCCTTGGAGATCAGGGCCCGGTCGCGGCGCTTGACCTCGGTGACGTCGCGGATCAGCACCGCCGCGCCGGCGCTGGCGCCGTCGACCACCAGCGGCAGCGTGCGCAGCAGCACGGTGGCTCCCCCGGCGTCGACCTCCATGCGCATGCTGCGCCCGCCGGCCACCAGATCCCGCACATGCTCGGCCACTTCCTGCGCCTCGAACGGATCCGAGATCAGCGGGCGCGTGACCTCGATGAGGTTGTGTCCCTCCAGGTCGGCGGTCAGGCCCATGCGGTGGTAGGCCGACAGCGCGTTGGGACTGGCGTAGTCGACGACGCCCTTGACGTCGAGGCGGATGAAGCCGTCGCCGACCCGGGGGGTGGAGCGCGACATCACGACGTCCCCCGCGTCGGGAAAGGTGCCCTCGGCGAGCATGTGGACGAGGTCGCCGGCGCACTGCCGGTAGGCGATCTCCAACTGGCCGGACGCGCGGTCGGCGGCCACCGCGGTCTGATGATGCGTGAGCACGGCGACCACCTGGCCGCCGTAGCGCACCGGGGACGCCTCGACGTGCGTGCCCGGCAACCACGAATTCTCTTGACCCGCAACGTCATCCCTCTTGGCGGTGCCCGACGCGAAGGTGTCGGCGACGAGGGACAGCCGCTCGGAGGCGATGGCGGTGCCCACCGCATCGGTCTGTAGCACCGTGGGCGCGGTATTGGGGCGGCATTGCGCCACGCACACCAGCACGCCGTCGTCGCGACGCACCCACATCAGGTAGTCGGCGAACGACAGGTCGGCCAGCAGCTGCCACTCCCCTACCACCGCATGCAGATGGTCGACCGCGTTGCCCGGCAGCATGGTGTGTTCGGCGAGCAGATCACCGAGAGTTGACATCGCTTACTCCCCGGGTCGTTCCCCGGCGGCTGGTCGAAGGGCCCGACCGGCTAGCTGATCACCGCGATGAGGTCGCCCGCCTGAATGACGTCGCCCACCGACACGCTCACCTTGCTGACGGTGCCGCCGACCTCCGCAAGGACGGGAATCTCCATCTTCATCGACTCCAGCAGCACCACGATGTCGCCTTTGCCGATCTGATCACCCTCGTTGACAACGACTTCGAGCACGCTGGCCACGATCTCGGCGCGCACATCCTCGGCCATCTTCACCCCACTCGTTTCGGCCTCTGCGCAGGCTGGCCGCTGGTCATCGCTGGTTGTTGGTCCATCGCTGGTTGGTCCATCAACGTTCTATCAGGTCGCCTACATCGAACCACAGGCCCCACCGCGACGACGGCGCCCGGCCCCTCCCGCGGGCCGCACCAGGGCGAAGACAGTGCGCGGCGCGTCTCATGAGAGACTGGACGACAAGCCAACCGGCGCCAGGCGCCTGGTTTGACAGCAATCAACGGAGGTTCGACCCATGGCCAAACGAGGCCGTAAGAAGCGCGACCGCAAGCACAGCAAGGCCAACCACGGCAAGCGGCCCAATTCCTGAGGACGCTACTGCGTACCCCGGATGATGGTGGTACGCCGAATCTCGAGCCGTAGCCGCTCGCGCAGGCCCTCCGGGGCCCTCTCGCCTTTGCACTTGGTGGCGATCAACGCCTTGATCCGCTCTTCGAGCCCGTAGTGCTTGAAGCAGCCGGGGCACGCCTCGAGATGCCTGCGCAGTTGTTCGCGGGTATCCGGGCCGCATTCACCGTCGAGCAGCAGCCAGACCTGGCGGATGACCTCCGCGCAGCCGACGCTGCCGTGGGACTCGTCGTTGGGGCAGGCATCCGCCGAAGCACCGCCCTGGCCGGCGAACTCGCTCATGACGACACCTCCTCGTGCGCCTGCTGACCGCGGTTGAAGCCCCGCTCCTTGGCAACGTCGGCCAACAGGCCGCGCAGTTGCCGTCGACCGCGGTGCAGCCGTGACATTACCGTTCCGATGGGCGTGTCCATGATTTCCGCGATTTCCTTATACGGAAATCCCTCGACGTCGGCGTAATAGACCGCCATCCGGAATTCCTCCGGCAAGGCCTGCAGCGCGTCTTTGATCTCGGAGTCCGGCAGCGACTCCAGCGCCTCCACCTCGGCCGAACGCAGCCCGGTGGAGGAATGCTCGGCATTGGCGGCCAGCTGCCAGTCGGTGATTTCCTCGGTCGGGTACTCCGCGGGCTGGCGCTGCTTCTTGCGGTAGCTGTTGATGTAGGTGTTGGTCAGGATCCGGTACAGCCACGCCTTGAGATTGGTCCCGGCGCGAAACGAGCGGAAGCCCGCGTAGGCCTTCACCATCGTCTCTTGCAGCAAATCCTCGGCGTCGGCGGGATTCCGCGTCATGCGCAGCGCACCGCCATAAAGCTGGTCCAGCAGGGGAATCGCGTCGCGCTCGAACCGCGCCGTCAGTTCCGCGTCCGTCTCTTCGGGCGCCGCGGGTTCGGTGATGGACGGCCCCGCCGCGCTATCGCGGCCATCTAGAGAATCGGCCATATCGATTAACCCGGTCCCTTCTGCTGCGGTGTTACCGGAAAGCACCGAAAGTGCCACCGGACTCGCAAGGACGCCAGCCAACTGCTCCTCGCCTAACAGGCTCGTCGCCGTTGACACCACGCTGCTCCTCCCAATCTAAAGGCTCACCCCGACAGCTTTTGCCCGGGTGTGATCCACCGCATCGAAAACCAATTGGATCAACCGCGCGCGCGATCCGGCTATTTCCGGGCGGAATTCGGCCCGCGATATCGGTGCCCGCTCCCCGGCGTAGACCCCGATCGGACCGATTCCGGCGTGGCGTTAGTGTGACGCCATGTCCCTGAATGGCAAGACCATGTTCATCTCCGGCGCCAGCCGCGGCATCGGCCTGGCGATCGCCAAGCGCGCCGCGCAGGACGGTGCCAACATCGCCCTGATCGCCAAGACCGCCGAGCCGCACCCGAAGCTGCCGGGAACGGTGTTCACCGCGGCCAAGGAGCTCGAAGAGGCGGGCGGGCAGGCCCTGCCGATCGTCGGGGACGTCCGCGACCCCGATTCGGTCGAGGCGGCCGTGGCCAAGACCGTCGAGCAGTTCGGCGGCATCGACATCTGCGTCAACAACGCGTCGGCGATCAACCTGGGTTCGGTCACCGAGGTGCCCATGAAGCGGTTCGACCTGATGAACGGCATCCAGGTGCGGGGCACGTACGCGGTGTCGCAGGCATGCATCCCGCATCTGAAGGGCCGCGAGAACCCGCACATCCTGACGCTGTCGCCGCCGGTGCTGCTGGGCCGCGAGTGGTTGAAGCCGACGGCGTACATGATGGCCAAGTTCGGGATGACGCTGTGCGCGCTGGGCATCGCCGAAGAAATGCGGGACGAGGGCATCGCGTCGAACACGCTGTGGCCGCGCACGCTGGTGGCGACGGCCGCGGTGCAGAACCTGCTCGGCGGCGACGAGGCGATGGGCCGGGCCCGCAAGCCCGAGGTGTACTCGGACGCCGCCTACGTCGTCCTCAACAAGCCGTCCAGGGAGTACACCGGCAACATGCTGCTGTGCGAGGACGTGCTGGTGGAATCCGGCGTCAAGGACCTCTCGACATACGACTGTGTGCCGGGTTCGAAGCTGGGCGTGGACTTCTGGGTCGACGGCGTCAACCCGCCGGGGTACTCGGGGCCCTAGTCGTGATCGCAAGCGCGGCGCAGCCGGGCGCCGCGGGTCACGACCAGCGGAGGTAGCCGGTGGGCGGCGCGGCCACTCCGGGCATCGCCGCGTTGATGAAAGCCGGTGTGCCGCACCAGGTTCTGCACTTCGACGCGGTCACCGACCTGTCCGAGTCGTCCGACGTCGCGCCCGAACAGGTCTTCAAGACCCTGATCGTCGCCCTGCCGGGTGAGCTGGCCGTCGCGATCGTGCCGGTGCCGTGGCGGTTGTCGCTGAAGGCGGTCGCCGCGGCGCTGGGTGTGCCCAAGGCCGTCATGGCCGAGCCGGCCGCCGCCGAGCGGGCCACCGGCTATGTGGTGGGCGGCATTTCGCCGTTCGGTCAGCGCAAGCGGCTCCGCACGGTCCTGGACGCCTCCGCGTTGCGCTGGGATCGGATCCTGTGCAGCGCCGGCAAGCGGCATTATGACGTCGCGGTCGCGCCCCGGGACCTGATCCGCCTCACCGGCGCGATCACCGCCGACATCAGCCGAACGTGACGACGACCTTGTCCGCGGCGCCCGGAGTCTGGGCGAGCTCGAGCGCCTCACCGACGCTGCCGAACGGGATGGTGTGGCTGACGATCAGCGCGTACTTCTCCCAGTTCGCGACGAGATCCTTGGTCACCTCGAAGATTTCGTCGGGGTAGCCCATGCTCCCGAGCAGGGTGATCTCGTTGCTCATCAGGTTGATGAGGTCGACGGGCACCGGCTCCTTGTGGACGCCGACGATGCCGACGGTGGCGCCCTTTTGCGCCGCGGCGAGCGCGGTGTTGACGACGGCGGGCACACCGGCCGCGTCGAGATAGATGTTCGTGCCGGCCTTCCCGGGGTACATGGAATCGCCCGCGCCGTGCAGTTCGATCAGCCGCGCCACGACGTCCTCGTCGGCGGAGTTGATGACGGCGTCGGCGCCGATCTGCAGCGCCTTGTCCAGCCGGCCGGGGAGCAGGTCCACGACGACGACGTGGCTCACGCCAAGGGATTTGAAGGCCAGCGTGGCGCCCAGGCCGATCGGTCCGGCGCCGAACACGGCGACCTTGTCCGTCGGCTTGGGTCGACACCGGTTGGCGCCGTGGCGCGCGACGGCCATCGGCTCGTTGAGCGCCGCGACCTCCCACGGGACGTGGTCGGGGATGACCTCGAGACTCGTTCCGCGGACGGCGTTTTCGATGAGCAGGTAGTCGGCGAGCGCGCCGCTGGGCCCGCCGTTGCCGATGATGCCGCTCGGGGCGGCCATCGGGTTGATGACGACGTGGTCGCCGACGGCCAGGCCGCTCACCTTCGCGCCGACCTCGGCGATCTCCCCGGCGGGCTCGTGTCCGAGCGGCGTGTGTCCCTGGCGCGGGGGCAGCCCGCCGATGGTGATGTAGAAGGCGTCCGAGCCGCAGATGCCGCAGGCGCGCATCCGGACCAGTACGTCGTTGGGGCCCACCGCGGGACGCTCGGCGTCGAGCACCTCGGCCTTGCCCGGGCCGGTGACCATTGACATCTTCATCGGTGACTCCTTGGTCTTACGGTCAAGCCGCCATGGATTGCAGAAACCCCGGCCAGTCGGGAAACAGTGCCCGGTCCACGATCTCGATGCGGACTCCGGCCGGGTCGACGTAGTAGGCGAACATCGACAGCGTCTCGCCGCTGGGTCGCGCCTCCAGCCGGTACCCGCTGCGTTCGAGCTGCGCTGCGGCACCGGCCATGTCGTCGACCCAGTAGCCGAGGTGGTGGGCGCCGCCCCCGGGCGGCGGGGTCCAGATCGTGCCGGGCACCGCCTGAATCAGCTCCAGGTGCGGTGCGTCCACCGAGTACACAAAGCGGAACGGCACTTCGATGTCGCCGTCCGCCGCGGTGGCCACGCTCAACGCGGCATCGACCGGTTTCGTCCACCGGTACCCCATCGCCCTGGTGAGCCGTTCGGCGGCGGCGGCCATATCGTCGACCACCAGCCCGGTGTGGTAGCAGTCCGCCGGATTCATGCTGTGCCTTCCAGTTCGATGTCGAACGTATCGAGATATTCGGCGAAGATCGGTTCGAGCGCTTCGACGGTCAGGCCATACTGGTCGAGGGTGTAGGCATTGAGCGCGAACCGGTCCTGGGGGTGCCCGGCGAGCCAATTGCGCATCCGCGCTTCGGTTTCTGCGGTCAGCGGCTCGTCGGCCCATTCGTAGATGCGCCGCATGACGTCCATCGGGTCACGCATCATCTCGTGGTAGTACATATGGAAGAAGCGCTCGTCGCCGATGCGATCGCGGGCGCGCAGCGGCCGCTCCACGTGGTAGCGCATCTGCGCCATGGCGTTGCGCCCCATGGCATTCAGGTCGATGGCATCGGGATGCAGCACCATCCCCTTGGGCAGCTTCCACAGGTTGCACAGCGACCCCGTCGCCCTGTAGGGGTCCCGGTGCGCCCAGATCAGCCGGGCGTCGGGGAACACCTTGAGCAGCGCCTCGATGTGCACCGAATGCGACGGCATCTTGAGGCTCCAGTTGCCGGGCGCGGTGGACTGCAACACCTGCAGGTAACGCTTCTGATATTCGTACGTGCTGGTCATGTCGGCCTCGTGGAACAGCCATTCGGCGTAGCGCGAGGTCGACAGGAACGAGTCCCAGGACAGCCCCTTGAAATCCTGATTGTGGATGAACATGTCCTCGGTGGGCCCATCGGCGTCTTCCCAGTGCGGCAGCGGCACTTTGGCCTGCGTGACCATGTCCAAAATCTTGCGCTGTTCCTCCAGCAGGGCCAGGCAGCGCGCGTCGGTGCGCAGCGCCTCGGTGGTGGCCGGCGGGATCGGGTGCACGCACTGCCAGTGCAGCAGCGAGCGCCGGGCCGGATCCTGGTCGAGCAGGTAACTGATGACCGTGGTTCCAGTGCGGGGCATGCCCAGCACGATCAGCGGTCGCTCGACGGGCGCGTCGAGGACTTCGGGGTGCTCCTGGATGTAGGCGTGGACCTGCATGCGCCGCCCGAGCGCGTCGGTGGCGTCGGTGAGGACCCGTTCGCGGCCGAAGGGGGTGAACGCGGCCGAACTGTTGAGCTCGTCGAGCATGATGGCCAGGCCGTCTCGCCAAGAATCGGAATCGATTTCGGTGAGGCCGGTGCGCTGTGCGGCCAGCTTGAAGACGTCGTCGGTGGTCGAGACGTTGTCGAAGTTGTTGTCGCTCATCGTTTCAGACCGTCAGGTATCCGCCGTCGACGGCGATGGTGGTGCCGGTGATGTACGAGGCGGCGTCGGTACACAGGAACAGCGTCGCGCCGGCGCAGTCCTGGGGCGTGCCGGGCCTGCCCAGGGGCGTGTGGAAGCCGATCTCGACGTCCATCACCTCGGGAATGCCCATGGCCGGGTGGGTCATTCGGGTGTCGATGAGGCCGGGTGCGATGGCGTTGACCCGGATCCCGTCGTTGGCCCACCGCCGCGACAGGTTCATCGTGAGGGCGAGCAGGCCCATCTTCGACGAGGCGTAGCCGGGGACGAACACGGCGGAGCGGAACGCGGACATCGACACGACGCTGACGACGCTCGCCCCGCCGGGAGCCTGGCTGGACTTGAGCAGGTCATGGCAGCGCATGGTCAGCCGCATCGGGCCGAACATGTTCTGCGTCACCGACGCGACGTATCCGTCCGGGTCGTATTCGTCACCCGCCGGGTAGGGGCCGCCGGCGTTGTTGATTAAGATGTCCAGTTCACCCAGCGAATCCGCCAGGGCGTCAACCGATTTCGGGTCCTGTATCTGGCATTGGCGGTAGGTGTAGGCGCTCAGATCCGTCTCGGAATAGTCCGTGGCGGACCCGCGGGTGCCGGTGACGGTGACGGCCGCGCCCGCCCCGGCGAATGCGGCGGCGATGGCGTTGCCGATGCCGCTGGTGCCGCCGGTCACCAGCACGGTGGCGCCGGTGAAATCGAAGTTGACGGTGTTCATTCGGGTGACCTCAGTTCGTTGATGGATTTGGTGAGCCACGCTTTTTCCCAGAAGTTGTCGGCGTCGGCCAACAGCGCCTCGTGGGCTTCGGCGGCGACGGCACGTGCCGCCGCGTGCAACGGCTGGGCGGCCAGGATCAGGTCGGTGAGGTGGATGGCCTGCACCGGCCGCCCGACCGCCAGGTGCGCGCGGGCCGCGTCCACGAGCGCGTCGGCCCCGGCGGCGCTCACCACATCGGCCGCAACGGAATCCGGTGCGATCCCATACAGTTCGGTGGTGGAGCGATGCCGGAACCACCCGGTGTACATCTCCCAGATGGCGCGCACGTTCCACGAGGTCTTGCCGTACCCTTCACCGATGTCGAGGTGCTCGGGCACGGTGACCTCGCGCATCGCGGTATGGACGTCGGCGCCGGAATTCATCAGTTCGGCGGTGCGGTCGTGCACGGCCTGCATGGCGTCACGCATCGCGCTGACTTCCTCCGCGATGCGGTCGGCGCCCTCGATCGGGTCGAAGTGGCCGGTGATCAGCCGCTGCGGTCCGTAGTCGAGCACGGTGTTCAACGACTCGATGTAGAGAATGGGATCGCGATAGCGGTCGCCGCGGATGGTCATCAGATTCGGGACATGCCCGAATAGCGGGCCGAACAGGTTGCCGGTGAACAGGATTCGCTCCTGCGGCAGCCACACCACCAGTGCGTCGGTGGTCTCGCCGCCCGGCGTCCACGCCAGCTCGAAGGTACGCCCTCCGACGGTGATGTTGTGGCGCTGGTCGAAGGTCGTCGTCGGCTCGGGGAACGAGAAGTCGATGGTCGCGGGGTCGAGGGTCTTGAAGTGCTCGAGCACGGCGTCGGAGAACTTCTGGAAGGCGAACGACGTCTTGGGCACCCGGTAGCCCATGAGCAGTGTGTTGTCGTCGCGCCAGTACCGGTAGTTGCGGTGCATCACGACGTTGGTGCCCTCGTCGCGCAGCGCCTTCACCCCGCCCCAATGGTCGGCGTGCCCCTGGGTGACGATGATGGCCCGTGTCGGGCCCGGCACCTTGGCAAAAGCCTTGCGGTGCAGCGGCCCCTCGAAGACCAGCCCGCTGTTGACGATGACCCGCCCCTCGTCGGTGGCCACCGCGTAGGCGTTGGAGACGCCCGGCGACATCCACACGCCGTCGCCGAGGGCCAGCGCGGGCGTGTCCGTCGCCGCCGACAGGTCGCCGGCCCCGGGCCGCTCCCGATGAATCCCAGCCATGACTGGCGATCCTCTACAGTTCTAGAGGTAAAGTCAATATCCATGGGATTGCAGGGTCTGATCGACAAGGTGGCGGTCGTGGTCGGCGGCGCCACCGGCATCGGCGCGGCGACGGCCGCCCGTCTCGCCGGCGAAGGCTGCCGGGTAATCGTCGGCGACGTCGCCGACGATTGCGCGCGGCGGACGGCCGAACGCATCGCCGCGACCGGCGGCGCGGCGACGCACGTGGCCTTCGACCTGGCGGATCCCGCGTCGGTCGCGGCGCTGATCGACACCGCCGCAACGACTTTCGGCAGCGTGGACCTGCTGTTCAACGTGGGCGCCGACATGAGCATCATCCGGGCCGACACCGACGTGGTGGACATCGATTTCGACGTCTGGGATCGGGTGATGGCGGTGAACCTGCGCGGGTATGTGGCCGCGATGAAATACGCCATCCCGAGAATGCTGGACCGCGGCGGCGGGGCCATCGTCAACATGTCGTCGGCGGCGGCGTTCCAAGGAGAGCCCGCGCGCCCGGCCTATGCCACCGCGAAGGCAGGCATCGGCGCGCTCACTCGCCACGTCGCGTCGCGGTGGGGGAAGGACAACATCCGGTGCAACGCGGTCGCGCCCGGCTTCACCGCGACCGAGACCATCCGCTCGGTGCCGCAGTGGCCGGACCTGGAGGCCGGCGCGCTCAAGCGCATTCGCGGACCGCGCGTCGGCGAGCCCGGCGACATCGCCGCGCTGGTCGCCTTCCTGCTGTCCAGGGAGGGCGAGTGGATCAACGGTCAGGTCGTCAACATCGACGGCGGCACCGTCCTTCGGTGACCCATGGCCGCCAGTACGAGATCCCGCAAGCGCGACGGCGATGAACGCCGCCGCGACCTGTGCGACGCGGCGATCCGGGTGCTGGCCGAGCACGGATCGCGTGGCCTCACCCACGGACAGGTCGACCGCTGCGCCGGCGTCCCCGAGGGCACCACGTCGTACTACTACCGCACCCGCGCGGCCCTGCTGCGCGGCGTCGGCAAGCGGGTGGCCGAGATCGACGTCGCCAATTTGCAGTCGGTGATCGATGAGCCGGTCGACCCGGTCTCGCCGTTCGCGCACCTGGCCCGGCTGACCATGATGCAGGCCGACGGGACCGGGCTGATGCTGAACCGGGCGCGCCACGAGTTGCTGCTGGGCGCCGCGCGCGATCCCGATCTGGCCGAGACGGCGCAGGTGTTCGTCGCCCGGATCAACGCGATGGCCCGCGACGCCATCGCCCATCTGCAGCCGGACACCCGCGACCCCGAACTGCTGGCCGCGCAGACCACCGCCGTCACGACCTTCATCGCCGGCATCTTCACCCGGCTGGCCGCCGGCGACCGCACCGTCGGCGACGCCGAGCAACTCACCCGCCTGCTGGAGGCGGTGGCCACCGCCGTGGCGCTCGCGGCGCAGCGGGATTGAGGGTCTCGGCTGGCGGCGAGCGCGTCATCCCCTTCCTTGCCCTACCCTGACCAGGTTTTCGGATATCGGAAACGTATATTGAAATCCCTTGTGCCACTGTTGTTTCAGTGGCCACAATGCGGGGTTTTCTGTCGGTGGCCCTCGATAGTTTGACGGGTATGAGTTCGGGCGGCATCATCGATCGGGACGCGATCAGCGCGGCCTTCGACGCCCTCGATGCCGCCATCGAGGGCGTGGCGGGGCTCAGTTTTGATGCGCTGGCCCCGCGGGAGTGCCTGGCGCTGTTGGAGCGCTGCGAAAAGGCGCGCCGCCGATTGCACGTGCCTGAGCATGCGTTGATCAACCACCTGGCACGCCAGGCCAGCATCCAAGAACTCGGCGCCAAACTCGACCAGGCGATCGCCGACCGCCTGCGGATCAGCCACACCGAGGCCGGCCGGCGCATCAAAGACGCCGCCGATCTGGGCCCACGCCACGGCCTGACCGGTGAACCCTTGCCCCCGGTGTTGGCGGCCACCGCCGCCGCCCAGGCCCGCGGTGAACTCGGTGCTGCCCATGTGGCGGTGATCCGCCGATTCTTTCGCCGCCTGCCCGGCTGGATCGACTCGGCCACCCGCGAGCGCGTCGAAGCCGACCTCGCCGGCCACGCCGCGTATCACCGGCCCGACGAACTCGACGGCCTGGCCCACGTCCTGCAAGATTGCCTCAATCCCGACGGCCTCTTCACCGACGAGGACCGCGCCCGCAGCCGCGGGGTGACCCTGGGCCGCCAACGACCCGACGGCATGTCGGAGTTGCGGGGCCTGATCACCCCCGAACTACGCGCCACGCTGGAAGCCGTGGAGGCCAAACTCGGCGCCCCGGGCATGTGCAACCCGCTTGATGAGATGCCGTGTGTGGATGGCGCGCCCAGCCAGGCCGCCATCGACGGTGATACGCGCTCGGCTACTCAGCGCGGCCACGACGCCTTGTTGGCGGCGCTGCGTGGGCTGTTGGCTTCCGGGGAGTTGGGGCAGCACAACGGGTTACCGGCCTCCATCATCGTCACCACCACCCTGGCCGAGTTGGAGGCCGCCGCCGGGCGAGCCCTGACCGGCGGCGGCACCATCCTGCCGATGAGTGAGGTGATCCGCCTGGCCCGCCACGCGCATCACTACCTGGCCATCTTCGATAAGGGCAAGGCCCTGGCGCTCAACCACACCAAACGGCTGGCCTCCCCGGGGCAACGAATCGTGTTGTACGCCAAGGACCGCGGCTGCACCGCCCCGGGCTGCACCGTCTCGGGTTACTACTGCGAAGTCCATCACGTCACCGACTACGCCACCTGCCACAGCACCGACATCAACGACCTCACCTTCGCCTGCGGCCCGCATCACCGCATGCTCGACCCCGGCGGCTGGACCACCCGCAAAAACACCCGCGGCGACACCGATTAACTCCACCGTCAACAAACGCTATAGTACTGGGTATGGCCACCACGTCAAGACATCGCCCACGGCGCGCCGCGATCTACGCCCGCGTCAGCCTCGACCAGACCGGCGAGGCCACCAGCGTTGGCGGCCAAGAGGAATCGGCCCGCGAGCTGATCGAACGCCGCGGCTGGACGCTGGCCGGCGTGTTCGTCGACAACAGCATCACCGGGACCGGGAAGAAGCACCGGCCGGCGTTCTATCAAATGCTCGAGGCCGTCAAGGGGGGCGAAGTCGACGCTGTGGTGGCCCGCCACATGGACCGCATCGCCCGCAACCCGCGGGAGCGGCTCGAGCTGGTCGAAGCGTGCCGCAACCAGGGCGTCATCATCGCCCTCGTGGAAGGCTCCGACATGGATCCGACGACGGCGAGCGGCCGCATGGTCATCGACGTCCTCGGTTCCGTCGCCGAGATGGAGATCGGGATCAAGTCCGAGCGCCACGTCGCCGCGCTGCGCCGCCACGCCCACAACGGCGGCGTCCCCCACGGCCCGGCCCCGTACGGATACACCACCACCGGCGACGTCGTGGCAGACGAGGCCGCGGTCGTGGCCCGCATCTTTCGGGCGTTCGATGCCGGCGGCTCGCTGCGCTCCATCACGGCCAAGCTGACCGCCGACGGTGTGCCCACCCGCCGCGGCCGGCCGTGGAACGTCCGCACCGTCCGCGACATGCTGACCAACCCGCGGTATGCCGGCTGGGCCGTCTATCGCCGCGAGATCGCCACAGACGGCGACGGTAACCGGATCCGCGGCAAGTGGGAGCCGATCGTGACGCCCGAGGTCTTCGACGTCATCCAGGCGCGGCTGTCCGACCCGTCACGGAAGTCGAACCGCTTTGGGACCGACCGCCGTTACCTCGGATCGAGCCTGTTCGTGTGCGACACCTGCCGCGGCCCGATACAGACCGGCAACGGCGGAAAATACCTCTGCCCCGGGCACCTGACCCGCGAGCACAAGCACGTCGATCGCTACGTGATCGACGTGATCGCTGAACGCTTGGGCCGCAAGGACTTCGCGCGCCTGCTGGCGCCGCCCACCGAGGATATGGCCCCGGTCGTCGCGGAGTCAGAGCGGCTGCGGAAGCGCCTGGCGGTCATCGACGCTGACTACGACCGCGGCGACATCGACGCGAAGCGCTGGAAGGCGGCCAAGCAGCGCGTGCAGGTCGAGCTGGCCGAGGTTGACCAGAAGCTCGCGGCCCGCCGCGGCGGCGCCGCGCTCGGGTCGATCCTGTCCGCCCCGGACCCGGCCGCGGCGTTCCGCGGCGCATCGCTGATGGCACAACGCTCGGCGATCGACGCGCTGGCGGTGGTCCGCTTGCGGCGGGCTGGGCGGGGGCGGCTGCCCGCGGAGCTGTATATCGACCCGACCACGGTCGACGTCGACTGGCGCCGTTGATATTTGCTGTGGTCGCGGGGGTGTCGCCTGCCCGTGTCGGTGGCCCTGCGGTCTACGCTGCGGGGATACCCGGAGTATGCCGCGAGGTGTCGCCCACTGCGCCGTTGCAGTGACAAAGACTAGACAATGCCAACGGCGGTAGCGCATAAAGTGCGAAGCATAACCAAGGCGATCCCCAACACGTAACGCACGCAACGAATTTCCCTTGGTTCCAAGGTAGTTGAAACTTGGTCCGAAAGGCTTACTTCCGCATGTCCATTGCACCCGACGTAGCTAGAGCGCGCGCCCGGGTTGCCGGCTTCCACGCACGACCCGCCGACGACCCCGACCTCATCAACGCCCGCCGCGACCTCGCATACGAACAACTCGCCGAACACATTCGGCGCGTTGTGGACGCCGCACCCCCGGCGACGCCTGAGCAGGTCGACAAGCTCAGCGCGATCCTGGCCGGCGCCGCCTAGCGCGCTGAGCCCCAACCACTTCGGACCCTGGCTGCACCGAATCCCGAAGGAACCCCCGACCGTGACAACCCCACAACGAAAAGCGGCCCCCGTTTCCGAGGGCCGCAATCCCGAGATCGTCTCTCGACATGTGGACCTTCAGTCTAACGCAACAGACGCCTTCCGCGCCAACCTCATCCGAATGGCGCGGAAGGCGGCCAGCTGCCCCGGCTTTTACGAAATCGCCGGCGGCACAGTGCAACGCCTCGCCGACGAGATGCGGCGAGGTGCGGCATGACAGACGTCGCATACGAGAACAACCCCACCCGCAAGGAGCAAGTCGAGGGTTGGCTTTACCCAGAGGATTCCCCGAACCACCCGAACAACAGGCAACGGCCAGCCAGCCGCCGTACACCCATCCCTGACGCGGCCGGCACCGACCAGGCGTACGCCGTCGCCACACTCAACCGGCTCGCCGGCGAAGTCGCCATGGCGCCCGGAGGGGCGATCAACGACACCCTCAACATCAAGGCCCTACGTGCCTACCGGGTAGCCGACGCGCACGGCCTGGACCGCCAAATCGTCACCGACACCATGAAAGACGCAGTGCGGCGCGCCGGCGGCACCGACACCCACAAAGACGAATCAACACTCAGGTCCGCCCGCAACGGCGCCGACAAATACGGCCCCGCCTACAAAGACCCCGGCGACACCGAATACAACGCAACAGACTTCGGATACGGCGTCGGTCGCCCGGTCGCCGCGTCCGACGACACCGCCGAACCTGAGCCCATCCGGTACACCGACTTCGGCGCGCTGCTCAACGGCGGCCTGCCCGACCCGCCCAAACCATCGGTGCTGACCCGCACCGACGAGGTAGCGATCTTCTACCGCGGCAAGCGAAACGACCTCCACGGCGACCCCGAGGACGGGAAAACAATGGTCGCACTCGCGGCCGCCGTCGGGGAACTCCGCAACGGCGGCAACGTCCTATTCCTAGACCTCGACAACAACGGCCCCGAGGAAACCGCGCAACGCCTAACCATGCTCGGCGCCGACCCGGCAGCGCTGGCTGGCCGCAACCGCTTTCGTCACATCGAACCCGCCGACGCCGACGAAACACTCCGGGTGGTCGCCGACTGCGCCGGATGGGCCACGCTGGTGATTGGCGACTGCGTAGGCGAGCTGATGCCGCTATTCAGCGCCAACTCCAACGACACGGACGACTACACCCGCGTCATGCGGATGGTGTCCAAGCCGCTCGAGGACGGCGGCGCGGCCGTCATCTGGCTCGACCACCAAGCCAAGAACCCCGACTCCCGCAAATACGGGGCCAGCGGCACCATAGCCAAACGCCGCGCCGTCAGCGGGGTGTCCATCAACCTGGTGCGCCAGCAGACGTTCACGCCCGGCCACGGCGGTATGGCGGCCCTATGGATAAACAAGGACCGGCCAGGCGGCCTCCGGGCGCACTGCCCGAAGCGCGAAGGCCGGCGGCAGTTCGCGGGCACATTCGTCCTCGACCCGCCGCACCCGGGCACAGGCGTCGCCGACTGGCGCGTAACGACCGACAGCCCCGACGCCACCACATTCGACGTCCAAGCCGAACGCTACTTCGACGCGGCCCGCACGCTCACGGGACCATTCACCGCCGATGACCTCGCGGCCGCTGTCGGAAGCGAGACACCACCGACCCGTTCGCAACGCGAAGCCGCCCGCCGAAACATCGGGCAGCTCACCGAAACCGGACGCCTCGCCGTGGTTGATCCGGGCGGCCGAGGACGTGGCCGCAGCGCGACGTGGAGCGTCTCAGAAAATCACGCGGAAAATCACGCGGAAAATCACGCGGGGTTGTTCTGATGGAAAAACACGCAGAAATCACGAAAATCACGCGGCAGACCAAAAGCGCTGGTCAGAAAATCACGCAAAATCACGCGACTGTTCAAACGGCCCTATCTCCCAAAAAACACGCACCGCGCTACCCCCTAGGGGGTAGCGGCGTGATTTTAGGGGAGGGCTCAGTAAAACCTCCACCGCGAATTAGCGTGTGGCGCGCAGACATTCCCACCGCGCCATGGAACGCGGGGGCCGAATCATGACCGACCGACCGCTTCGCCAGATCGGCCCGCGGCGCGGGCTGGCCAAGACCAACTTCCTGAAAACCCACTGCGTCCGCGGCCACGAGTTCGACCACGACAACACAGGCTGGCAGATAGACGCGGCCGGATACCTTCACCGATGCTGCCGCAAGTGCGCCCGGGACTACCGCCGACCCAGTAAGCAACCGGCGGTGGCCTCGTGAATGAACGGTTCCTGGACGAAACCGACCTCCGGGCGTGTTCGTTCGCGGTGAGTGAGTTGCTGCGGTACGTGCCGAATGCGCCCGCGTCGCTGTGGTTCGTGCGCGACAAACTCGACTACGCGATCGCCAACCCCGATGTCCTCACGAGGACGGAATGCGACTGCGGGGAGCGACAATCGGAGCATGCAGACGAAACGATCGGAACGCGGCTCGCGGCGAAAATCCTCGGACGAAGCCAGAAGTGGGTGTCGCGGCACCGCGACGACCTCGGCGGCCGCCTCGTCGGCGATCGGCTGGTGTTCGACGCCGAACAGGTCCGCGACTTCGCGGCAGAAATGAACGGAGCAGCCTGATGGTTGACATCGACCCCGAAATCGAGAGGCAGCTCGCTGCGCTCGACCCCGCCGACTGGGACGCCCTGTGCGCCCGCGTCCGGCCGCCCGAGCAGCACCCCGACGCCAAGGTGCGCGCCGCAGCCGCCATCCGCGCCCACCGGGCCGCAGCGACCGTCACCATGGTCGCCGGACCTCGCCCGCTGGATTCGTCCGGCCGCGGCCGCCTGACGGTCGGGGCGGCACCCTCTGACCGCGGAAACGCGATTGCCGCCCTCCGCGCCTCTGGCGTGGCCTACGACAACAGCGACGACTAACACCCAACAAGGAGCCATGATGTCTTACCACCGCGATGCCGGCCTGATCCACCGCGCCCGCCAGGCGCTGTCCCGCCTCAACGAGCTGGACGTGAAGCCACCGAAAGCCGTTGCCACCGCGGTCGAAACCCTCGACCGCCTCGAGGCGTTCAGGCTCACGCCGCCCGACGCGCTGCCCGCGGCGATTGTGGCCGGCGCGGAACAGGCCGAGCTGGAACGGATCGCGCTGGCCGACATTGCCGCCGCGCCGATCCGCGACGCGCTCGGCAAGGCCAAGATGGGCGCCGCCGATGCGATACTCGAGGCCATCCACGGCTCGCGCGACGAGATCCACGCCCAGCTCGCGAAGCAGGCAAACGTCGCCATCGAGAAGCTGACAGCAGTTGCTGCGCTTGGCGGTATCCCGCTGGACGCGCTGGTGCGCGCTGGGCGGCACCGTGACGCCGAAGCGGTGGCCTCGGCCGCGGTGACCGAACAGAGCCTCGACAGCCTGTACCGTCTGCGCGACCAATTGCTCTGCCGCGTGGCCGGTTCCCGGTTGTCGATGTGACTCGTTGGCGTGACCCCGCATTCGCCGGGTCCGCCTACCTCGAGGGTTTGAGCCGCGGCGGCAAGCTGTGGTTTCCGAGCTGGGCTGAGGCGACCGGGCGGGCGACCGAGCTGCACGAGGCCCAGCGGGCCGACGAGGCAGCGGTGTTGGCCGCGGCGGGCGGCTAGGCAACATGACTCGGGCGGCCACCTCGCGGGCGCGTGCTCATCCTCTCAGCGGGGTGTGCGCTGCAGCCCTGGTCGCCCAGCTGCCCAGCGGGCGCGGCTGGTTGATCATGGCCGGCCAGCCGCGCCCGGCTGCGGCCCGCACCATCCAGCAAACATTGCCGATCAGCCAGCAAACTATGCTGGCGACGACCATGCGGGGCTGCCATCGAACAGACGTGCGCTACGTTCGCCTCGGTGGGCCGCGCGCGACTCGACGAGCCCGCAGTGTGTCGAACAACAGTGCGAGGGGTGGGGAGGGGACCCCGCCGCTGGTCACGGCGCCCACGGCCGGACTTAGCGTGTGCCTCTGCGTGCATTGCAACGGGAACATTCTTCGCACGCGGGTTCGACGGTGCGCAGCATCGCCATCGCACGAGCATTCGAATCGGGAGGTGAAATGACCGCCGGTGAAGCCCTCCGGGCAACGATGGACGCCGCCCTTGCAGATGCCAGCGAAGGCGATAGCAAAGACTACGAGTGGAGCGAACACGAACTCCATCACCTCGAGGCGGCCTCGCGCGCCGCGGATCGGGTCGAGCTGCTGCAGCGCGCCCTGGACGCCGCCGCGGCCGCGAACGACCCGGCCCTGGCCGTGAAGATTTCGGCCGAACTGCGGGCCTGCGACAAGGCGATCGGTGACCACCTGGCGCGGGTGCAGATCGGCGAGGGTCCGGCGAAGTCTGAACGCCACCAGCGGGCCGCAAACAGCCGCTGGGATTCCGTGCGGAAGGCGCGGGACGAGTCGCGGCTGCGGGCGGTGCGCTGATGGCCCGAGTGAAGCGCAACCAAGCGCGGCCGGCGTCGCCAGAGGATGAGCGCCGGCTGCAGTGGCTGGAAGACCTGATAGCGGATCCGCGTGGGATGCCGCCCAACCTGTACGACAACTATCCGACTTCGACCAAGTATCGGGGTCCACGGTGAGGCTGCAATCACAAAGGGAGACAACAACATGAGCGACGGAGTGAAGCTCGCCTCGGGATTTGTGGAGCTGACGGTCAAGAAGGCCGGCAACGCCATGAAGGAGATCACAGCCGAGATCACCGGCGTCGGAAAGGCCGCGGATAAGGCCGGCCAGCAGGCCGGGAAGGCGTTGAACGACGGAATCACCAAGGGCGTCAAGGATGCTGGCAAGTCCGTCAGCGAGGAGCTGGGCAAGGCAACCAAGACCGCCGAGAAGGTCGGCAAGGATGCCGGCGAAGCCCTGAACAAGGGAGTCAGCAAGGGCGCCAAGGATGCCGGGAAGTCGGTCAACGACGAACTCGGCAAGGCGACCAAGCGGACCGGGGATTCGATCGTCAAGGATTTGGGCTCATCAATCCTCGAGGCTGCCCGCCAGGGCGCCAAGGATGCCGGGACCACGCTTGAAGCCGAAATGGGCAAGGCCGCCGCGAAGGCCGGCCGTGCTATCGGCAACGCCATCGGGGACTCGCCGCTGGGCGGGTGGGTGCGCAGCCTGGGCGTGGACGGCGATCAGGTCATCAGCGTTATGGATGGCATCGGTAAATCCATCACCGGGGTGAAGAACCAGGACATCGGCGGGACGCTGACGGGGATTGGCGACGCGCTCAACGGGATTGGGCAAAGCGACGCCGCCAACGTCTTCGAGAAGATCGGCACCGTGGCCGGGAATGCCCAGCAGTCGTTCAGGGACATCAAGGGCGACATCGAGGACACGGCAACGGGTTTGGGCTTGCTGGCCACCAATTCGCCGAAAGCCGCGAAGGGCCTGGAGTCCATCGGCGCCGCGGCCGGGCCGATCGGTCTCACCGTGACCGCGGCCAAAGAGCTGGACGACGCACTAACGCAGCTCGGCGTGGCGAAATACGCCGAAGTCCCGGGTTCGGCGTTGTGGTTCATGCACCAGCTTTCCAACGGGTTTTCGGGAGTGAAAGATTTTCTCAGCGCCACGCCCTTCGGTGGACCCGACCCGACCAAGGGTGTTCAGCTTCCCGAGAATGTGCACCCGAAGCCGGGCGTGTCAGCGATCCCGCTGCCCGGCTCAGCGCCCGCAGTGGAGGACGGCTACACCGCTGTCACGGGTTCGATGAATCCGTTTGCGGCGCTCGCGCCGCAAGGTAAGCCTGGTGCCGCGCCGAGCGGAAACAGCGGCGGCGCCCCCGCCGTCCCGCTTGTTCAAACCGCTTCCGGCACATGGACATCCCCTAATCCCGCGTGGGCGCACCTGATCGGCCGCGAATCGAGCGGCATCAACCAGCGCCAGGGCATCATCGACGCGAACTCGGGCGGTAACGAGGCCGAGGGACTGTTCCAGATCACCCCGCGGACGTGGGCAGCGCATGGCGGGACGAGTTTCGCGCCGTCGGCGATTGCGGCTACCCCGCAGCAGCAAGCCCAGATCGCGGCGAGGATTTTGCAGTCCAACCCATCTGGTTCGGATTGGGGCGCGGGCTTGCCTGGGCGGGAGAACGCGGCGGCGCTGCTTCAGGGCCTTGTGCCCACGGGGTTCGACGACGGCGGGCCTCTCCCGCCTGGTCTGCAGTTGGTCAACAACGCCAGCGGTAAGCCGGAAATCGTTCTGACGCAGGATCAAGCGAAGAACGCCTTGCAGGGCATTCCGGGCGCCGGGGCGGGGCCTAGCGACACCCCGTTGTCGTCGGGGCAGTCTCCTGGCCCGAACGGAGCCGCCGCCCTGACGGCGTTGACAGGTGCACCGGCGGGCAGCGATTTGCGCACGCAGGGGTACATTCCCGCGGGTGCGGGCGGCGGCGGCCAGGCCGGTACGTCGCTGTGGTCCGGTGCGATGCAGATGGGCGCATCAGCGGTAAATGGCCTCATCGAGCAGGCCGCTTCTGCGGCGTCGACCGCGATCTCCGCCGCCGCGGCGGCCGGCAGCTTCGGCGCCGGCGGCCAGGCCGGGGGCGCCGCCTCGCAGTTCTTGATCGGCGTGGGCACGAAAATGGCCGAACGCGGTGTGCAGTACGGGTTTCAGCTCGCCGGTATCGGCGGCGACGCCCTGGCCGAGATTCTGCTGCCGTTCGGCGTGCCGCGGTTCTTCCAGACAGACCCGTCGCAGTTCATGCCGCAGCTGCCCGGCCAGGCCGCCGCAGTGACCACCGGCGAGAAGGCCGAGCAGCAGCAGGACAACCCGGGTGGCGGCGCCGCGAGCCCGGCCGGCCCGGTGCAGCCGGGGCAGATGCCCGGACAGCAGGTGGTCGGCCAGAGCGTCCCGCTGGCCACCGAGGGCACCGGCAACTTCACGCCGGCACCCGTTGGCGCGCCGGGGCTTTCGCCTTCCGGCGCGACGCCCAGCCTTGCGCCCACCGCCCCGCTGGGGCCGCAGGCCCCGAAGTCTGGCCCGATGGCCCCGCAGCCGGATCAGCCGCCCGTACAGCCGAAGAAGCCGCAGGGTCCGCTGGATTTCGTGCCGCTGGACATGCCCGGAGTGTTCGACGACGGCGGCTGGCTGCAGCCGAACGGTATCGCGGTGAACCTCTCGAACAAGCCTGAGCCGATTCTCAACGCCGACCAGTGGGGAGACATGCACGCCATCGCCGCCCAGGGCATGCCTCAACTGGACCCCAAGGCGGCCAACGGGTACGCGCCGAACTTCAGCGTGAACATCGACAGCGTGACCGTCAAGGACGTCAACGAGTTGCAGCGCGAGATTGATTCACGTCAGCGGCTGCAAATGTGGCGCTACGCCGGAAGGCCGTAGCAGCGCCCTCGGAACAACGAAAACCGCCCCCGGCAACCGGGGGCGGTTTCTCGTATGCGGTGGGCTTATGGTGCGCCGGCCGGCGCGACCGGAGCCGGCGGCGCCGGCGGTACAGCCCCGCACATCGCTTTGAGCATCTCCTGAAAAATCAGGGTGCCCAACGGGTCACGGACAGACACCCGCGGATCCAACGGCACCGCCTGCCCGGCGCAGTCAACCACCGTTCCCGGCACAAATGGTTGCTGGTCCGGGTCGGCATGAGCCGTGGGTGCAGCGACAATGGCAAGGGCGGCGACCGCGGACAGCGCCCACCCGCGGCGGCTCATCGGTTCCGCTCCCCGAGGTACTGGCCCAGCAGCACAGCGCCGAACATGACAGCGGTGATCGCACCGGCGGCGAGGCCGACCGCCGCGGCGACATAGACGGCCCCACAGAAGGTCACGGCGGCGGTCACCGCAACCGCTGCGGCGATGCGTTCGGGCCAGCTACGGCCGATCACAGCGCACGCCCTGCGGGGTGGCGCTGCTTGGCGGCGTCGATCGCGTGGCGTCGTTGCGCAAGGCGTAGCGCGTTGCCGGACTGCATCAGCACCGACGCCGCATCGAACAGCCGGGCGGAATCACCGCACGACCCGATGTCGAAGCCGAGGCTCGCGTACACGTCATACTGGACATCACCAGCCGCGAAGGCGTGCTGTTGCAGGACGGCCTCGGCCCGGCCGGCGGCGAACCTTTGGACGTCGGTCGTGGTGATTTCGGGGATGGTTGGCATTGGGGCGGTTCCCTTTCCGTTGGTGTTCGTTTGCCAACGGCGGAGCTGGGAATGGAAACCACCACCCCACCTCGAACGCGGACAACCCCGCACCAACACCTACCACCACCCCGAAAAACTCCTCCACCACGAACACGACGACGACGAAGAAGCCGACAATCCAGGCGCGGCATAACCCGCGCGTGTTGCGCTAGAGAAGCCGTGCCTGCTCGGGCTCCGGCTCGGCCGGCTCGAGTAGCTGCGGGCCGTTGTTGCGCACGTTGTTGACCAGCGTCGACACCTCACGCGTGCGGATGGCGCGCACGTCGGGCGTGCGGGCCAGCAGTTTTTCGTCGATCGGGGCGTCGGGGTCGAGCCACCGGTCCCAATCGCGTTCGGGCATCACCAACGGCATCCGATCGTGGATCTGCGCGAGCTCCCCGGGCGCGTCGGTGGTGATGATCGTGCAGCTCAGCAGTGGCGACGCGTCCTTGGCCGGCTTCCACACCGACCACAGGCCCGCCATGAACAGCGGCTCGCCGTCCTCCCGGTACATGAAAAACGGTGTCTTGCGGGACTTCTTGCCGACCGCGGCGTCGGAATTGACCCGCCATTCGTAGTAGCCGTCCATCGGGATCAGGCAACGCTTGGACTTGGCGCTGGTCCGGAAGGCCGGCGAGCTGGTGACCTTGTCGGCGCGGGCATTGATCAGCATCGGACCCTTGGTTTCGGGCGCGCCGTCGGCGCCCGCCTTGGCCCACGGCGGCACCAAGCCCCAACGCATCAGCCGCACCCGCCGCGTCGGCTCGTCCTCGGGTTCGGAATGCCGGCTGACGACGGTCGCGATGGTCGAGGTCGGAGCCACGTTGTAGTTGGGCGCGCTCGAATCGGCGTCGGCGCCGGTGGTCTCGTCGATCGCCTTGATCTTCTGGGCCAACAGGGCCGGGTCGGTCGTGACCGCAAACCGTCCGCACATACCTCCATGGTGGCAGAAGCCACGGGACTCCTATGGGTGGCAGAGCCACGGAACTCCTATGGGTGGCAGAAGCCACCGAACTCCTATTGGTGGCAGCAACCGGTGACAGGCGATGATGGACCGGTGAGTACGTGGACGGCCCCCCAGGCACCGCAACCGGTGCACGCGACCGTGACCGTTCCCGGTTCGAAATCGCAGACCAACCGGACCCTGGTGCTGGCGGCGCTGGCGGCCGCGCAGGGCCCGGGGTCCCCGGGCTCGCCCAGGGGAGGCACCCCGACCATTAGCGGGGCACTGCGCAGCCGGGACACCGACTTGATGATCGGCGCGCTGCGCACGCTGGGCCTGCGCGTCGACGGCGACGGGACGGAGTTGACGGTCAGCGGCCGCGTGGTGCCGGAACCGATGGCACAGGTCGATTGCGGCCTGGCGGGCACGGTGCTGCGGTTCGTACCGCCGCTGGCGGCGCTCGCCGAATCGATCGTCGAGTTCGACGGCGACGAGCAGGCCAGGGCGCGGCCCATCGCGCCGCTACTCGACGCGCTGCGCGGGTTGGGCGTGCGGATCGACGGCTCGGGTCTGCCGTTTCGGGTCCTGGGCACCGGCGCGGTCACCGGGGGCACCGTCGAGATCGACGCCTCGGCCTCGTCACAGTTCGTCTCCGGGTTGCTGTTGTGCGCGGCCTCTTTCGCCGAGGGGCTGACGGTGCGGCACACCGGTTCGGCGCTGCCGTCGGCGCCGCACATCGCGATGACGGTGACGATGCTGCGCCAGGCCGGCGTCGACGTCGACGACTCCGTCCCCAACCGCTGGCGGGTGCGACCCGGGCCGGTCGCGGCCCGGCACTGGGTGGTCGAGCCGGACCTGACGAACGCCGTCCCGTTCCTGGCGGCGGCCGTCGTCACCGGCGGCGCGGTGCGCATCACGGGCTGGCCGGCGAACAGCGTGCAACCCGCCGAGCACATCCTGGCCGTGTTGGGCAAGTTGAATGCCGTTGTCACCCAACATGATTCGTACCTGGAGGCGCGCGCCTCCGGGGACTACGGCGGTTTTGACGTCGACCTGCGCGCGGTCGGCGAGTTGACACCGTCGGTGGCCGCCCTGGCGGCGCTGGCGGCCCCGGGCTCGGTGTCGCGCCTGTCCGGCATCGCCCACCTGCGCGGCCACGAGACCAATCGGCTCGCCGCGCTGAGCGCCGAAATCAACCGCCTGGGCGGCGATTGCACCGAAACGCCCGACGGCCTGGTGATCACCGCGACACCGCTGCGGCCGGGCGTCTGGCGCGCGTACGCCGACCACCGGATGGCGATGGCGGGCGCAATCGTCGGGCTTCGGGTAGCCGGCGTCGAGGTCGACGACATCGGCGCCACCACCAAGACGCTGCCCGACTTTCCGCGGCTGTGGGCCGACATGCTGACCGCCCAGGAAGACCGCGGCATGTGAAGCCCGGCGACTACGACGAGTCCGACGTCAAGATCCGCTCCGGCCGGGGTTCGCGGCCGCGGACCAAGACCCGTCCTGAGCACGCCGACGCCCAGGCCGCCATGGTGGTCAGTGTCGACCGCGGCCGCTGGGGGTGCGTGCTGGGCGGCGACGTCGACCGTAGGGTCACCGCCATGCGGGCCCGGGAACTGGGCCGGACGCCGATCGTCGTCGGCGACGAGGTCGATGTGGTCGGCGATCTGTCCGGGCGGACGGACACGCTGGCCCGCATCGTGCGCCGCGGTGAGCGCCGAACTGTGTTGCGGCGCACCGCCGATGACACGGATCCGACCGAACGGGTGGTCGTCGCCAACGCCGACCAGCTGCTGATCGTGGTGGCGCTCGCCGACCCGCCTCCCCGCACCGGGCTGGTGGACCGGACGCTGATCGCCGCCTATGCCGGCGGACTCACCCCGATCCTGTGCCTGACCAAGACCGACCTCGCCCCGCCGGAGCCGTTCGCGGAGCAGTTCGTCGACCTGGATCTGACGGTGGTCGTCGCGGGCCGCGACGATCCCCTGCTCGCCGTGGCGGATTTGCTCGCCGGCAAGATCACCGTGCTGCTCGGGCATTCCGGAGTCGGCAAGTCGACGTTGGTGAACCGGCTGGTGCCCGACGCGGACCGCGCCGTCGGCGACGTGACCGACATCGGCCGGGGGCGGCACACCTCCACGCAATCGGTCGCGCTCCCACTGGCGACGTCGGGCTGGGTGATCGACACGCCGGGCATCCGCTCCTTCGGGCTGGCCCACATCCAGCCCGACGACGTCATGATGGCGTTCTCGGATCTGGCGGACGCCATCGACGACTGTCCGCGCGGCTGCGGGCACATGGGCCCGCCGGCCGACCCCGAGTGCGCGCTGGACACACTGACCGGGCCCGCCGCCCGCCGCGTCGCGGCCGCCCGCCGGCTGCTGGCCGCCCTCAACCACGCTTCTTAGCCAGCCGCATGCCGAGCTCATCCGGCGGCACCAAATGTCCCTCGGCGCACCGAATTTCGACGCCGACCTCGGCACCGCAGCCCACGTGTGTCAGCCGCAGCCGGTGGCGCCCCGGCAGATGATGCCTACCCCACTCGAACATCGCCCACACCACGGGCATGAAATCGATGCCCGCCTGGGTGAGCACATACTCGTCGCGGCTGCGCTGACCGGGCTCCCGATAGGGCTGGCGCCGTAGCAGACCCAGCTCGACGAGCTCGGCCAGCCGCGCCGAGGTGGCGGCCTTGGTGATGCCCACCCGGCGGGCGAAGTCGTCGAAACGCGTGGTGCCGTAGTACGCCTCGCGCATGATCAGCATCGCGGATTTGGTACCGACGACCGCCATCGTCTTTTCGATCGCGCACTCACCCACCGCCGACCAGGCGTCGCGGTCGGCCAGCGGCCCCTGCAGCAGTGTCATCTAAATCACCTCCCCAGCTGGGTTGCTTTCATCATACCGAGGTGTTTATCTGAGTACAGCTTGATATACCCAGATGGACTCGAGGAGGAGCCATGACCCGCGACGCCGTCATCGTCGGAGCAGTGCGCACGCCCATCGGCAAGGGCAAGGCCAGCGGCGCGCTGCACGGTGTGCTGCCCGCCGACCTGCTCGCGCACAGCCTGCGCGAGCTGGTGACGCGCACCGGCGTCGATCCGGCACAGGTCGACGATGTCATCGCCGGCGCCGTCACCCAGGTCGGGGACCAGGCCGTCAACATCGCCCGCAATGCCCTGCTGGGCGCGGGATTCCCGGAGACGGTGCCCGGTGTCACCATCGACCGCCAGTGCGGCAGCAGCCAGCAGGCCATCAGCTTCGCGGCACAGGGTGTGATCGCCGGTGCCTACGACCTGGTGATCGCCGCCGGCGTGGAATCGATGGGGCGCGTCCCGATGGGCAGCCAGGTGTCACCGGGCAGCAACCCGTTCGGCGAGGGGATGGACGCGCGCTATCCCGACGGCCTGGTGCGCCAGGGCATCAGCGCCGAACTGATCGCCGCGGAGTGGGGCTTTTCGCGCACCGAACTCGACGAGTTCTCCGCCGGCAGCCACGAGAAGGCGGCCCGCGCCACCAAGGACGGGCTGTTCGACAACGAGCTCATCCCGATTGCCGGGCTCGCCACCGACGAGATCATCCGCCCCGGCACGACGGTGCAGACGCTATCCGGACTGCAGCCGGCGTTCTACAGCGAGGCGGCCAAAGCCCGCTTCCCGCAGATCAATTGGGAGATCACCCCGGGCAACTCGTCACCGCTGTCCGACGGCAGCGCCGCGGTCATGATCACCAGCAGCGAGGTCGCCCGGAAACTGGGCCTGCGCCCGCTGGCCCGGATCCACACCACCACCGTGGTGGGCTCCGACCCGCTCTACATGCTGACCGGCGTCATTCCCGCCACCGAGAAGGTGTTGTCGAAAGCAGGGCTCACGCTGGCCGACATCGACCTGTTCGAGGTGAACGAGGCGTTCGCGCCCGTGGTGCTGGCCTGGGCGCACGACACCGGAGCCGATCTGGCCAAGACCAACGTCAACGGCGGGGCGATCGCGATTGGTCATCCGTTGGGCGCCAGCGGCGCTCGCATCATGACGACGCTGGTGAACGCTTTGGAGCAGCGCGGCGGCCGGTATGGGCTGCAGACGATGTGCGAGGGCGGCGGCATGGCCAACGCCACCATCATCGAGCGACTGGGCTAGGAGACGGGGCGATGGACGTAATCCGCGCCGCCGCAGTGCAGCTCAGCCCCGTCCTTTACAGTCGCGAGGGCACCGTGGAAAAGGTGGTCGGCAAGATCGCGCAGCTGGCACGCCGCGACGTGCAGTTCGCGACATTCCCGGAAACGGTGATTCCCTACTACCCGTACTTCTCGTTCGTCCAGCGCCCCTTCGAGATGCGACCGGAGCACCTGCGGCTCCTCGACCAGGCCGTGGCGATCCCGTCGCCGGCGGTCGACGCGATCGCCGAGGCCGCCCGTGCGGCAGGCATGGTCGTATCGATCGGTGTCAACGAGCGCGACGGTGCTTCGCTGTACAACACGCAGTTGTTGTTCGACGCCGACGGCACCCTGCTGCAGCGCCGCCGCAAGATCATGCCGACCTACCACGAACGGATGGTCTGGGGCCAGGGCGACGGTAGTGGGCTGCGCGCGGTCGACAGCGCAGTCGGGCGCGTCGGACAGTTGGCGTGCTACGAACACTTCAATGCATTGGCCCGCTACGCCTTGATCGCCGACGACGAGCAGATCCACTCGAGCATGTTCCCCGGATCTTTCGGCGGCGACCTGTTCGCGCGGCAGATGGAGATCAGCGTGCGCAATCACGCGCTCGAGTCGGGCGCCTTCGTCGTCAACGCGACCGCGTGGCTCGAAGCGGATCAGCAGGCGCAGATCATGGCCGACACCGACTGTCCGATCGGACCTATCTCGGGCGGCCACTTCACCGCGATCATCACGCCCCAGGGCGAATACGTGGGTGAGCCGCTGCGCACGGGCGAGGGCGACGTCATCGCTGACCTCGACTTGTCGTTGATCAACACGCGGAAGGCGCTGATGGATGCCGGCGGCCACTACAGCCGGCCCGAAACGCTCAGCCTGCTCATCGATCGCACCCCACGTACCCAGGTACACGAGAGCATCGGACCAGAGGAGGTCGAAAGTGTCTGCGTCTGAAACCAAGTTCGAGGGCATTCGGGTGCGCTACGACAGCGCCAAGAGCTATGACGCGCTGGTCGGCGCGCTGCTCGCCGACATCGGAGAAAGCCCGGTGCCGATCGACGACATTACGACGACGACCGGCGACTGGCAGGAATACGAGGGTCGAATCCAAAACCACGCCGGCCCAAGTGGATTCATGTTATTCGGCACGGTCGACCACGGCGCCTGGATCACCAAGGCCGGCATCGACCGCAAGGCGTTGCGCGTCATCCTCGGCAACCCGCTGATCGCCATCACCATGCTGCGCCACGACGTCAAGGCCGGATTGTTCGCCCCGGTCGAGCTGTTGGTCGCCGACGAGGGCGACGATGGCAGCAGCGTGACCTACGTCAAACCGTCGTCGCTCATGGTCGTCGAGCCCAATCCCGAGTTGCTCAGCGCCGCTGAGCAACTCGACGGCAAGCTGGCGGCCCTGGCCGAAAAGGTGGCCGGCGGCTCCTGACGACCCAAATTCGCTGACGCCCGTCATTGACGGGCGTCAGCAATTGGCGTACCGTGCCTGCATGGCGTCGGCACGCGCAGCATCCTCGGCCAACTCCGCAGCCGCGAGCGTCCGGGAGGCCCGGCGGCTCGAGACGCGGGCGCGCCTGTTCGACGCGGCGTTGTCCGAGATCTCGCAACGCGGGTTTGCCGCCGCCGACGTCAGCGCCATCGCCGCCGCGGCGGGCGTGGTGAGGGGGACGTTCTACTTCCACTTCCCCACCAAGGAGCACGTCCTTATCGAGGTGGAGCGCAACGAGGAGACCCGGATCATCAGCGAACTCGGCGATGCCACGGGCGATCTGGCCTCGGTGCTGTCGCAAGTTGTACAGCACGTTCTTCGTGCCGAACGCCGGCTGGGCGACGCCGTTTTCCGGGACATGCTCGGGTTGCATTTCTCCTCGACCCGTCCGGTCGAAGACGAATTGATGCAGCATCCCCTCGCCCAGTTCCTGGTGGGCGTGATCGGCCGGGCCCAAGACGAGGGACAGGTGCCCGCCGACGCCGACCCGGCGGAACTCGGAACGTTCTTCCTCACCGGGCTTTTCGCGCTGCTGTCCACCGGAGCGCACGACGAAGCGCTGTTAAGCCGTTACGTGACAACGATTGTCAAGGGAATGGAGAAACGATGAATCGTACGGGCATCGAGGGCTACCGGGACTTCCTGGCCCGCCGCGACGGCGAGGCCGACCTGCTCAACAGGCGGCTGGCGAACCGAGAGCGGTTCTTCGGCGAACTCGAGGCCAACCCCGTCCGGTCGGCCCATCCCGCCGACCGACAGACGTTCCTGCGCAACCTGCGCCGCCGGCGACCGGAACCCGGCCTGGACCCCAAAATGCTGTTCCTGCTGGCGACCGCCAAGCTGAATCAGGCCGAGCGGTTCGGCGTGGGACTCGGCGAAACCTATGGGCGTAACAGCGACGAAAGCCTGCCGCCCGAGAACGTCTACCTCGAACTCGAGGAGCACTACCACACGCGGCTGCTCGCCTACGCGCTGGACGTCTTCGATCTCACCTTCCAGGTTGTGCCCCCGCCTTTCGTGATGCGCCAATTCGTCAAGACGGGCGTATTTCTGCCCGAACGGCTCGGCTTCCTGTTCGTCGGGGCCGCAGAGATGGCCGGCTGCATCATGTTTGACGAACTGCGCCGCGTCGGCGGAAGGCTCTTCGCCGACGAACCCGATGTTGCCCGGCGAATCGAATTGCTCTACAGCGAAATTCTCACCGACGAAATCGGCCACGTCGGCTACTGCGCGTCACGCTGCACCTCCGCGGAGCGGGCGATCATGCGCCGCATCTACCCGTACATCGGGCGGCTTTTCGCGCGGCAGACCGCGGAGATCAGCCTCCTCGTCGACAAGGAGGCGTTGGCCGCGCGGCTCGACCGGCCCTTCGACGTCGACGAACTCACCGCCGACCTGGGCAACGAAACGTACCTCGTCACGCACCCCTGACGACGCCCGCGGCGAGCGTGCACTCAGGGCGATAAGCCAACGAAATATTCGCCGCCAGAACACGTTCGGCGAGAAGCTCTAGAGAGCCCCTAGGCGGCGAGGCCATCGTCAACACTGCGCGCGACGGCCGCGCGCTTCCCGCGCCGCCAACCGCGCACGGCGGCGATCGCGGACTTCAAACCGCGGCGGCGGCCGGTGGCCGGATCGGTACCCAAAAAACCCGGCTCGAGTTCGTCGAACATCCGCTCGCTGCGGGTCTCCGGGGCGTTGTCGGCGTCGTCGCGCAGGTACTTGTTCGGCAGCGACAGCTTGGCCAGCGTGCGCCACGTCTTCGCGTACTGGAAAAGGAAAGACCCTGTGGTGTAAGGCAAGTCGTACTTGTCGCAGACCTGACGCACCCGCAGCGAGATCTCGTGCAGCCGGTTGCTCGGCAGATCGGGATACAGGTGGTGCTCGATCTGGTGGCACAGGTTGCCGCTCATGAACCGCAGGGCGGGGCCGGCCTCGAAGTTGGCGCTGCCCAGCATCTGGCGCAGATACCACTGACCCTTGGTCTCGCCGATCATGTCGGTCTTGGTGAATTTCTCTGCGCCGTCGGGGAAATGGCCGCAGAAGATCACCGCGTTGGCCCACACGTTGCGAATCACGTTGGCAAGCGCGTTGGCCTTCAGCGTGGACATGTAGGTGGCTCCGGGTGACAACGAGGTCAGCGCGGGGAACGCCACGTAGTCCTTGAACACCTGCCGCCCGGCCTTGGCCAGGAACTCATCGACCCGCTCCCGGGCTTCGTCGTTGTCCATGCGTCGCTTGGCGATCTTGCCGAGCTCCACGTGCTGCAGGCCGACGCCCCACTCGAAGAGGAGCGCCAGCAGGGTGTTGTACACCAGGTTGAAGATGTTGAAGCGCTTCCAGCGCTGGTCGCGGGTGACGCGCAGCAGGCCGTAGCCGACGTCGTCGTCCATCCCGAGGATGTTGGTGTACTTGTGGTGCACGAAGTTGTGGGTGTAGCGCCAGTGCTTGGACGACCCGCTCATGTCCCACTCCCACGTCGAGGAGTGAATCTCGGGGTCGTTCATCCAGTCCCACTGCCCGTGCATGACGTTGTGGCCAATCTCCATGTTCTCGACGATCTTGGCCACGCCCAGCGTCACCGTCCCCGCCCACCAGGCCGAGCGCCGCGAGCTGGCGGCCAGCAACAGCCGGCCGGTTACCTCAAGCGCGCGCTGGGCCGCGATGGTGCGGCGGATGTAGCGAGCGTCCCGCTCGCCGCGCGAGTCTTCCACGTCCTGGCGGATGGCATCGAGCTCAACGGCCAGGTTTTCGATATCGGCGTCCGTCAGATGGGCGAATACGTCGACGTCACTGATCGCCATCGTCGTCATCTCCCTGCGGTCGTTTGTTCGGTACTAGACCTACGCTATCGTAACCTACGAATCCGTAGGTTACCTGTGAGTAGCCTTTAAATGTCGAGCACGCAATCGCCGGACGCGGCCGACACGCAGGTCTGCACCCGGGTCCCCGGGTCGTGCTCCTGGCCGGTCCGCAGGTCACGGACGTGGCCCTCCACCAGGCCGACCACGCAGGACTGGCAGATACCCATGCGGCACCCGAACGGCATCTGCACGCCGACGCTCTCCCCCGCATCCATCAACGACGTCGCGGCGTCGGCGGCGACGGTGCGTCCGCTTTGCGCGAAGGTGACCGTCCCACCCGCACCGGCGGGCGCGGCCTTGGACACCGCGAACCGCTCGAGATGCAACCGCTCGGCGATGCCCGCGGCCGACCACACGCGCTCGGCGGCGGTGAGCAGGCCCTCCGGCCCGCAGGCCCAGGTCTGGCGCTCGCGCCAGTCCGGCACGTCGGCGTCCAGCGCGGACAGGTCGAGCCGGCCCTGGGTGCGCGTCTCGCGCAGCTGCAACCGATAGCCCGGGTGGTCGGCCTGCAGCGCGGCCAGCTCGCCGCGAAACATCACGTGCGATTCCGTGGGGGCCGAATGCAGGTGGGCGATGTCACCGATTTGGTTGCGGCGCACCAGGGTTCGCAACATCGACATCACGGGCGTGATCCCGGAGCCGGCGGTGAGGAACAGGATCGAGGCGGGTGCGGGGTCGGGCAGGACGAAGTTGCCCTGCGGCGCGGCCAGCCGGACGACGGTGCCCGGTTCCACGCCGGCCACCAGGTGCGACGAGAGGAAACCCTCCGGCATCGCCTTAACGGTGATGGTCACGGTGCGCGCCGAACCGGAGCGCGCGGGCGTCGCCGCCGGGGTCGAGGTCAGTGAATACGACCGCCAGCGCCAGCGCCCGTCCATCAGCAGTCCGATGCCGATGTACTGGCCCGGCTGGTAGTCGAAGTCGAAGCCCCAACCCGGCTTGATGACCAGGGTCGCGGAATCCTCCGTCTCGCGACGCACCTGCAGGACGCGTCCTCGCAGTTCGCGCGCCGACCAGAGCGGATTGGCCAGGTGCAGATAGTCGTCGGGCAGCAGCGGCGTCGTGATGCGCGCGGCGAGCTTGCGCAGGGCGTGCCAGCCGGGATGCCGGTCGGCACCGGCGACCACGGGCCGCTTGGTGTCGACGACGTTGCCCGCGATCGATGGGTTCCGTTTGCCCAGAGGAAGCTCCTGCTCACGACGTGGCGCTTTAATTACGCTCACATTGTGATCGATTCTGTGTGCTTCACGAAACCTACGGTACCGTAACCTACGGTGTCGTAGCTAGCGCTAGGGGCGGGAATGCCTCACAGCGTCACATCAACTCCAGCAAAAACGGCAGCTCCTGGTTGGCGTACCAGGCCAAGTCGTGGTCTTGCGCGTCGCCGACGATCAGCTCGGCGTCCTCGTCGCCCAGGTCCGCGGCGTCGACGGCCTCGATGGCCCTGGCCACCGCCTCCTCGGCAGCCGCGTTGTCGACGTACGCGGCGATGACGTCCTCGATCGGGACCGCGCCGGGCAGCCTGACGACGGCGTCGTCGAGGTCGGGACGGTAGGTGACCCCGGATGCGTCGAAGTCGACGTCGGCGGCCAGCACCGCGCGGCGCGGCGGCCGGGAATCCGAGGGCGCTTCGCCCGCCAGCAGGCGCAGAGAGGCCAGCGCCGCCTCGCGCAGCGCCACGTCGGCGAGCTCGTCGTCGTCGCCCGCGGCGTAGGCCTCGCGCAACTTTGGCGTCAGCGCGAACGCCGTGCCGCTGACCGGGCGCAGCGAGCCGTCGGCGACGAGCTGCTGCAGCATGGCCAGCGTGGCGGGGATGTAGACGACGGTCATGTCGGCTAGATCGGCGTGGAGGCGTCGGAGATCGTGGGCGCGGCTGGTTTCACAGCAACGAAGGATAGCCGCACGCAGGGGTTTTCACCGCCGGCTAGGACCGGGAAGCCTCCAGCAGCTCCTCGAGCGCCTGGCTCAGCAGTCCCGGCAGCAGGTCGACGTCGCTCATGGCCTCGCGGTCGGCATTGATTCCGTAATAGAGCATGCCGTTGTAGGACGTCACGCCGATCGCCAGCGCCTGGTTCTGCAGCAGCGGCGGCACCGTGTAGGTCTCCAGCAACTTGGTGCCGGCGACGTACATCTGCGACTGGGCCCCCGGCGCGTTGGTGATCAGCAGGTTGAACGTGCGCTTGGAGAAGCTTGGGAAACTGGTCGCGACGCGGATTCCCATGGCGTGCAGCGTGGGCGGGGCGAACCCCGACAGCGTGACGATGGTCCTGGCGTCCACCAGCTGGGCGGCGGTCGGGTTGGACTCGGTGGCGTGCGCGATCTGCGAGAGCCGCACCACGGCGTTGGGCTCCCCCACCGGCAGGTCGACGAGGAAAGGCATGACCTGGCTGATCGCCTGGCCGGGGCCGCTCGCGTCGAGGTCGCCGTCGTCGTACACCGACAGCGGCGCCATCGCCCGCACCGTCGCCGTCGGCGACACCGCCACCCCGCGCGACATCAGCCAGTTGCCCAGCGCGCCGGCGATCACCGCGAGCACCACGTCGTTGACGTCGCAGTCATAGCGCGCCCGCACGGCGCGGTAGTCCTCGAGGCTGCCGGTGGCGACGGTGAACCGGCGATGGCGCGAAACGGTGGCGTTGAGCGGGCTGCTGGGCGCGTCGCCCCGGGCCAGGTTGCGCACGAAATCGAACGCCCGGCGCCCCGCGCCGACGAGCTCGCCGTAGTTGGTCACCAGGCCGCCGATCGCGGACCCGACGGCCTGCAGCTGCGCGCTCGGACCGGTCAGCCACTCGCCGATCGCGCCCAGCACCAGCCGGGTGTTGCCCGGGTCGCGTTCCGGGATCCAGATGTCTTCGGGGGCCGGGGGCGGGCGTCTCGTCCGGTCGCTGATGACGTGGTTGATCTCCAGCGCCGCCATCCCGTTGATCAGGGCTTGATGCGATTTGGTGTAGAGGGCGAGCCGGTTCTTGGACAGGCCCTCGACCAGGTACATCTCCCAGAGCGGCCGCGACTTGTCCAGCGGCCGCGCGGCCAGCCGCGCGATCAGTTCGTGCAGTTGACCGTCGCTGCCCGGCGAGGGCAGCGCCGAGCGCCGCACGTGATAAGTGATGTCGAAGTCGGCGTCGTCGATCCACACCGGCCGGGCCGTGCCGACCGGCACCTCGCGGACCTTCTGCCGGTAGCGCGGGATCTGGGGCAGCCGCTGCTCGACGGTGGCCAGCAGCGTCTCATAACTCAGCCCGGCCCGCGGACGGCGCAGGATGGCCAGCGATCCGACGTACATGGGGGTGGCGGTGTTTTCCAGCCGATAGAACGACGCGTCCGGCGGGGACAACCGGGTCACCATACGGCGCAGTCCTCCTCGTCGATTCATCGCCCTGTCGCCTCAAACGATGTCTGGCCAACGGTAATCGTCCAGCCCGCGGCGCACGTCGGCATGGGGACGCGCGATTGCGACTTATGCCATGATGACGACTGTCTGCCCCTCTCCAGCAGGCTTCCGGTCCGGCCGAGAAGTTGGAGAGTGCGCGTTGAACACTAGCCCCGTTGCGAATCCATCCGGCGCTTTCACCGTCATGCCGGTCGTCGACTACGAACCGGAAACCCGGGATGTGCCGCGCACCGTCCCGTCGTGCCGGCCGTCCTCGCGCACACCGCTACGCCGCCGCGGCGGCCACGCCACGCCCCGGTCCTACACCGGGCAACTCAGCAGAGCGCCGGCGCCGGTCATGTCCGCGCGGATGCGCCAGGCGGCGACCTTCGCCGACGCGGCGCTGCGGCGCGTGCTGGAGGTCATCGACCGGCGCCGCCCGGCCGCCCAGCTGCATCCGTTGCTGTCGCCCAGCCTGGTGGATTCGGTTGTCGCGGTGGGGCGTTCGGTGGCCGGGCGGGCGCCCGGCCACGCGGGTGCCGCCGTGTTGCGGCGCATGCGACTGCAGCCGGCGGGCCACCGGGACCCGGACGCGGCCGCCGAGGTCTTCGGCTCCTACAGCCGCGGGAACCGAGTCCACGCCATCGCCTGCCGGGTGGAGCAGGTGGGCGCGGCGAGCGGCGCCCGGTGGATGGTCGTGGCCCTACACATCGGGTGACCGCACCGGTCACCTCGCAGCGAGCGGCCGTCCGCGGTGAACCGCTCGCCCGAAAGCTAATGCAGCTCCGCCGGTTGGGCCGGGTCGCGCCGCGGGCGGTGTCCCAGCGGCAGCAACATCGGCACCCGGCGACGGTAGTCGCGATACTGCTCACCCAGCGCCTCCACCAGGTCGTGCTCCTCCAGGTGGGTGGCGACCAGGATGTAGCCCGTCATGGCGACCGAGAACAGCAGGTGTCCGGCCGTCATCGTGGGCACCGCCCAGAAGACGATCACGAAGCCGAGCATGAGCGGGTGGCGCACCAACCGGTACAGCATCCGGGCGTGAAAACCTATGTGCGTGTAGGGTTTTCCGCGCCACGCCAGATACACCTGGCGCAGGCCGAACAGGTCGAAGTGGCTGACCATGAACGTCGCGGCCAGCGCGATGGCCCAGCCGAGCCAGAACAACGTCCACAGCGCCAGGCGCCCGGCCGGTGGCCGCACGTCCCAGACGACGGCCGGCATCGTCCGCCATTGCCAGTAGAGCAGCACCAGCACGGCGCTGGACAGCACCACGTAGGTGCTGCGCTCGATCGGCGATGGCACGATCCGCGTCCACCACGCCTTGAACGACGGCCGCGCCATGACGCTGTGCTGGATGGCGAACACGGCAAGCAGCCCGATGTTGATCAGCACCGCCTCACCGATCGGCGCCGGCAGGCCGTGATCGACGGTTCGCGGCACCCAGAAGTTTCCCAAGAACGCCACGAGGTACAGAAATGCGGCAAGAAAGAGCAGGTAAGCGGCGGCGCCGTAACCGACAATCAAGAATCGCTTCATTCGCTGATTGTGCGCCTCGCCGGCGCGTTTGAACATGGGGCGGATGCCTCATTTTCGGCCGCGTACGGCACGTTTCCAGACGCCCGTCGGGTTAGCTGGGCACCGGGTTCACCAGGCCGTGCCGCAGCGCGTACATGCTGGCGCCGATGCGGTTCGAAACGCCGATCTTGGCGTACGTCCGCTCGACGTGATTGCGGGCCGTTTTCTCGCTGATCACCAGCGACGCCGCGATCTCCTTGTTGGACGCGCCGCGGGCGACCAGGCACAGCACCTCGACCTCCCTGGGGGTCAGCCGGTCCGGCCGCAGGTTCGGTCGTTGCGCGGGTTGTCCGGCCGCGTGCAACACCGCTTCGACCGCGACCGCGTCGAGTTCCCCGGCCTGCGCACGCCCGCGCAGCCGGCGGGCCGCCGCGCCGGCCGACATCGGCTCCCGGTACGGCCTCGGCTCGCGGGCGGACTGGTAACAGACGGCGGCGGCCAGGATGCGGTCCGGCATGTGCAGCGCGGGCCCGGCCAGCCCGCGCGGATATCCCGCGCCGTCGAGGCATTCGTGGTGATTGCCGGCGACCTCGGCCAGCCGGCCCAGGCCGGGGACCTGGTTGAGGATGCGCACCGTCAGATACGGGTGCAGCCGTACCCGCTCGAATTCCGATGCGCTCAACGGGCCTTGCCGCGACCAGATGTGATTCGACACCCCGATGCGGCCGAGGTCATGGACGTGGCCCGCGCGCCGGGTCAGCTCCACCGCGTCCGTGTCCATTCCGGCGGCCAGCGCGGCGTCGCCCGCGAGCCGGGCCACCGCGCGCGAATGCCCAAGGGTGAACGGGCATTTCAGGTCGACGAAGTCGCCCAGCGCGACGAGCAACGCGTCCAGCGACGCATCGTCAAGCCGCTGATGGCGATCGGGCGCCTCGCCCAGCGCCGCCGCCCACGCATCGCCTGCGGGCGGTCCGGCCAGGATCGCGTCGGCGTCGCGCAGGAACGCGTCGGCGACCCGGGGATCGAACTGCCCGCCGCGCCGGCCGCTCACCATGGCCACGGCGCCGGCGACGCCGTACGTGCGGTGATGAACCTCGACCATGTCGGCGAGCTGCGCGATGCGCATCTGGATGGGGATGGTCTCCCCCCGCGCTCCCGCGGGCAGCCCGCCGCCGTCGTAGCGCTCGAAGGCGAACGCGAGCGCGGCCTGCACGTCGGGACTCAACCCGATCCGGTCGGCCAGCAGCGCCGCCGACGCGCAGTGCGAGTGGATCAGCCGGGAGATGTGACCGCGCGCGTTGGCGAAAAGCGTTGCCAGCACGGCCATTCGATGCGCGAGGGGCTGGCCGCGGCCGACGTTGCTCGCCAGGAAGCGCAGGTACGGGATGCCGGACCAGTCGACCAGATAGGAATCGTGGCGGACGGCGATGTCGTCGCCGAACCAGCGCGCGTATTCGTGGGAGTCCGCGTGACAGCCGACCCACATGATCAGCGTGGTGTAGTAGGCGCAGTCGCGCTCGTCGGCACACAGCCCGAGCCGGTCGGCGAGCCGGGTCGCGATGAGCGCCGCGCGCAGCATGTGCTCGGCGGGTTGGCCGAGGCCGAGATCGATCGCCACCGACAACGCCGCGAGCAGCTCCGCCCGCGTCGGTAGTTCGGACTCTGGCATGAGCCTCATTGTGCCCAGCCGGCGGCCGCGGGGTCACCCGATTGCGGCGGTGCGCCGCACGGCCTCGTGCCGGGCGGCGTCGAAGCTGTCGAAATGCCCGGAGCCCACCGCGAACACGCCGCGTTGCGGCGGTCGGAAGCCGGCCAGCCGCGCCTGCGGGCGCAGCGGCCCCACCGGCCCGAGGTCCACCTCGCGCAAGACCGCGCGCGAGTGTCCCACCGCCCACACCTGTACGGGCGCGATCATGAATCGCTGGCCGTTGGGCGCGGTTCCGGCGAGCCGGATCCGCCCGGCCCGCAGCGTCGGCCCGGCGACGCGGCCGAGGACGGCCAGGGCCGCCCGGTTGGTCCACGCCCAGGCGGGCAGTCGCGCGCCCACCGCGCTCATCAGCCGCGTCGACCACGTGGCGTGCAGGTCGATCTGCCAGGCCAGCAGCCCCGGGATGGCGACGAACAACGACCACGGGGTGACCCACGCGACGTCGATGTCGCACTGGACCGCGTCGCGGCTGGTCGCCGCGCTGAAGAAGCGGGCGCAGCTCTGCGGGCCCGGCGTGGTCGCGTAGAAGGTCCAGGCACCGTGGGGGTCGCGGTGCCACACCGAGCGATAGCCGGGCGAGAACGACGTCGCCGGGAACTGCCGCAGCGCCAGGTAGTGCCCGCTGGCGAAGGGGAGCCCCAGCACGCCGAATCCGACGAATCGTTCGTCATCTCCGGCGGGCAGGACGGGGTGGTGCAGGACGGCGGTGGCGGCGTCGAGGGGGGTGCATGCTGTGGTCATCCCTGGATGGTCCGCGCGGCCACCGCCCCGGCGCATGGGGCGGATGCCTCAAATTCGGCGCGCCCGGTTCGCGAGCGCCCGGCCAGTCGGGCGTTGGGCCGCGAGCGCCCGGACAGTCGGGCGGCGGGCGGAAAGCCGAAAAGGCGAGTGCGCCCCGCTAGCGCCGCTTCACCGATTTGGGTGGTTTGGCGCCGCGGCCCTGTTGGCGCGCCGCCGCTCGCCGCTCGCGACGGCTGGCCCCGGCGGGAACCCCCGCCGGTGTCTTGGCGTCACCGCCGTTGCGCTGCACCTGCGCCGAGCCGTCCTCCGAGGGGCCGGAATAGGTGAGCGCCGGCGCCTGGTTGTCAATCCCCTTGGCGCGCAGCGTACTTGGGGCCTCTTCGCGCACTGCGGTCGTGGTACCGCCCTGCTGGGCGGCCGCGGCGGTGGCGAATTCCTCGAGCCCTTCGGGCGCCTCGACCGGGGCGACCTGCGGGGTGGGCACCGCCTCGACGGTCACGTTGAACAGGAAGCCGACCGACTCCTCTTTCATGCCCTCGAGCATGGCCATGAACATGTCGTAGCCCTCGCGCTGGTATTCGACCAGCGGGTCGCGCTGGGCCATCGCGCGCAGCCCGATGCCCTCCTTGAGGTAGTCCATCTCATAGAGGTGCTCGCGCCACTTGCGGTCGATGACGTTGAGCAGCACGTTGCGCTCCAGCTGACGCATCGCGCCCTCGCCCGCGATCTCCTCGAGCTCGGCTTCCCTTGCGGCATAGGCGTTTTCGGCGTCTTTCAGCAACGCCTCGAGCAGCTCCTCGCGGGTGAGGTCGTCGCGCTCGGAGTCGGCGTCGTGGTGGGTCAGCGGCGCATGGTCGATGCCCACCGGATACAGCGTCTTCAGCGCCGTCCACAGGGATTCCAGGTCCCAATCCTCCGCGTAGCCATCGGCCGTCGCGCCGTTGACGTAGGCGGTGACCACGTCGCGGACCATGTCCAGCGCCTGCTCCTTGAGGTTCTCGCCTTCCAGGATGCGGCGGCGCTCGGCGTAGATCACCTTGCGCTGCTGGTTCATCACCTCGTCGTACTTGAGGACGTTTTTGCGGACCTCGAAGTTCTGCTGCTCCACCTGGGTCTGGGCGCTCTTGATCGCCCGGGTGACCATCTTCGCCTCGATGGGCACGTCGTCGGGGAGGTTCAGCCGGTTGAGCATCGCCTCGAGCGCGGCGCCGTTGAAGCGGCGCATGAGCTCGTCGCCCAGGGACAGGTAGAAGCGCGACTCGCCCGGGTCACCCTGCCGGCCGGAACGGCCGCGCAGCTGATTGTCGATCCGCCGCGACTCGTGCCGTTCGGTGCCCAGCACGTACAGGCCGCCGGCCTCGATCACCTCTTCGGCCTCCTTGGAGGCCTCCTCCTTGACCTTCGGCAATTCCTCGTGCCAGGCCGCTTCGTACTCGTCCGGCGTCTCCACCGGGTCGAGGCCACGCTCACGCAGCCGCTGGTCGGTGAGGAAGTCGACGTTGCCGCCGAGCACGATGTCGGTGCCTCGACCGGCCATGTTGGTGGCCACGGTGACGCCGCCGCGGCGGCCGGCGACCGCGATGATGGTCGCCTCCTGCTCGTGGAACTTCGCGTTCAGCACGTTGTGCGGGACGCGGCGCTTCTGGAACTGCCGCGACAGGTACTCGGAACGCTCGACGCTGGTGGTACCGATCAGCACCGGCTGGCCCTTTTCGAAGCGCTCGACGACGTCGTCGACGACCGCGATGTACTTGGCCTCCTCGGTCTTGTAGATCAGGTCGGACTGGTCGGCGCGGATCATCGGCTTGTTGGTGGGGATGGGCACCACGCCGAGCTTGTAGATCTCGTGCAGCTCGGCCGCCTCGGTCTGGGCGGTACCGGTCATGCCGGCGAGCTTGTCGTAGAGCCGGAAGTAGTTCTGCAGGGTGATGGTGGCCAGCGTCTGGTTCTCGGCCTTGATCTCGACGTGCTCCTTGGCCTCGATGGCCTGGTGCATGCCCTCGTTGTAGCGGCGGCCGTAGAGCACGCGGCCGGTGAACTCGTCGACGATGAGCACCTCGCCGTCGCGCACGATGTAGTCCTTGTCGCGGTTGAACAGCTCCTTGGCCTTCAGCGCGTTGTTGAGGTAGCTGACCAGCGGCGAGTTCGCGGCCTCGTAGAGGTTGTCGATGCCGAGCTGGTCCTCGACGAACTCCACGCCGAGCTCGTGCACGCCGACGGTGCGCTTGCGCAGGTCCACCTCGTAGTGGGTGTCCTTTTCCATCAGCGGCGCGAGCCGGGCGAACTCGAGGTACCAGTTGGAGGCGCCGTGGGCGGGGCCGGAGATGATCAGCGGGGTGCGGGCCTCGTCGATCAGGATGGAGTCGACCTCGTCGACGATGGCGAAGTTGTGTCCGCGCTGGACCAGGTCGTCGAGCGAATGCGCCATGTTGTCGCGCAGGTAGTCGAACCCGAATTCGTTGTTGGTGCCATAGGTGATGTCGGCGTTATAGGCCACCCGCCGCTCGTCGGGCGTCATCTGGGCCAGGATCACGCCGACGTCCAGCCCGAGGAAGCGGTGCACGCGGCCCATCCACTCGCTGTCACGTTTGGCCAGGTAGTCGTTCACGGTGACGACGTGGACGCCCTTTCCGCCGATGCCGTTGAGGTACGCCGGGAGCACCGAGGTCAGGGTCTTGCCCTCACCGGTCTTCATCTCGGCCACGTTGCCGAAGTGCAGCGCCGCCGCGCCCATCACCTGCACGTCGAAGGGGCGCTGGTCGAGCACCCGCCAAGCCGCCTCGCGGGCCACCGCGAAGGCCTCGGGCAGCAGGTCGTCGAGGCTCTCGCCGTCGGCGTGCCGCTTCTTGAACTCGTCGGTCTTGGCCCGCAACTCGGCGTCGGTGAGCTTCTCGATCTCGTCGGACAAGGTGTTGACGTAGTCAGCCACCCGCCTGAGACGCTTGAGCATGCGACCTTCGCCAAGGCGCAGCAACTTCGACAGCACAGCTATGTCCTCTACGGTTTGATCGCCCGGCTCCTCCTCATCGCGCTACGCGCTCTGCATCGTCACCGGGCCGGATCGGAGTCTTTGGCGACACCCATCCTAGGTGACGTCGCTCTTTGGGCGCCGAACGTCGACTTCTTGCGCCAATTTGCTTGAAATCTCGCAACAAGTCGACGTTCGGCGGGGTGACGGGATCAGCCCAGTCGGATCAGGCCGTAGTCGTAGGCGTGGCGCCGGTAGACCACGCACGGCCGCTCGGTGTGCTTGTCGTGGAACAAGAAGAAGTCGTGCCCGACGAGCTCCATCTCATAGAGCGCGTCGTCGACCGTCATCGGCGTGGCCGGGTGCTCCTTGGTCCGCACGATCCGTCCGGGTTCGTGGTCGGGCTCCACCCCGTCATGCTCGGCGGGAGCCTCGGGCGCGCCGCGCGCCGGTTCGGGGGGCGGCACCGCGGTGGCGGCGGCCAGCGAGACCGGCGTCTTGTCGCCGTAGTGGACCTTGCGGCGGTCCTTGACGCGGCGCAGCCGGCTCTCCAGCTTGTCCACGGCGGACTCGAAGGCGGCGTAGAAACTATTGGCGCAGGCCTCCGCCCGGCTCACGGGGCCGCGGCCGCGGGCGGTGATCTCCACGCGTTGACAGGACTTGCGCTGCCGCCGGTTGGGAGCGTGCTTGAGCTCGACATCGAAAAGGTAGATGGAGCGATCGAACCGCTCGAGGCGGGCGAGCTTTTGGGAGACGTACAGACGGTAATGATCGGGGATTTCAACGTTGCGGCCTTTGAACACAACGTCGGCGGTGGTTGTCGGTTGGGCTTGCCCATCGGTGGCCGAGGGCGGTTGGTCCAGAATCTGACCGGAATCCACGGATAGCCTTGACATACGTGACAACTCATTTCTCTTTACACGTCGCACGCGCGTTGCGTGCCCGGCTGGCTTGATGCGCCGACGAGGTGAGAGCGGTTCGAGACTGGCTACCGCCGCAGGCTGCCCGCCGGTGCAAGGTGTCGATTACTCACCCCTTCCCGCAAGTGGGGCTCAACCTGGGAATATCCCGACCAGTGAGTCAATGAATGTTGATTCCGACGTTAGCTCGTGTTCGCCTACCCATGCCACTAATTTCGCAGAGCTGTTGCGAGTTCTTCACAACCTCTTGGCTGCCGCACACGCTCACGCGGCGGCAATCGCCAGCACCGCGACGACCCGGACCCCCGCGGCTTCCAGAACGCGCACCGACTCCCGCGCCGTCGCCCCGGTGGTGACGATGTCGTCGACGACCATGACGTCGGTGCGCGGCACCCGGCCGCGCAGCACGACGCGCCCGGTGATGTTGCGTTCCCGCGCGGCGGTGCCCAGCCCCACCGAGTCGCGGGTCAAGGCCTTGATGCGCAACGCCGGCGCGACGGCGATCTCCGGATGCTGCGCCACCGCGGCGCGGGCCAGCCGGGCGACCGGGTCGCCGCCGCGCCGGCGTGCGGCCGAACGCCGCGTCGGTGCGGGCACGAGGGTCAGCGGGGTATCGACCATCCCCCACGCCAGCAGCCGGTGCACCCCGAGGGCCAGTGCGCGCGCCAGCGGCGCGACGAGATCGGCGCGGCCGTGTTCCTTGAGCGCGAGGATCGCCTGGCGGCGGGCGTTGGCGTAGCGCCCGAGCGCGAACACCGGGACTCCGGCGTCGATGCGCGGGTTCACCACGTGCGGCTCGTCCGGCCGGACGGCCAGCTCGGTGGCGCAGGCGTCGCACCAGCGCGACGACGGCGCCCCGCAACCGCCGCACTCGGCCGGCAGGACCAAGTCGAGCATGGCGACAGTGTGGCGGACGGGGGTGACATGGGCGGGCCGCTAGCCGCTGGCGCGCGCTCAGCCCGGCAGCACCGGCGCCGCGCCGGGAATCGTCAGCCCGGGCACGTCCGACCAGCCCTGCTGGCCGTCGGCGGACGGCGAATACTGCAGCACCCCTTCGGGTCCCGCGACGTAGGCCGTGGACGGGCTGGCCACCACAGTTGTCACCGGCATCTGCAGGCCGCGGGCCGGCGCATCGGAATTCACCCCGTCGATGTTCACGTACGAGACCGGATGGTTGGCGTCGGTGCGGGTCACCACGATGTCGTCGCCGGTGCGCCACGACAGCGACACGACCGAATTACCCAACCCGAAGCCCAGCCGGCGTGGATACGTGAGGGCGTACTGGCCGGCCTGGGTCTGCTCGACGCTGGCGAGGATCACCTGCCCGCCGATCACCATCGCGGCCCGCGTGCTGTCGCGGGACAGCTGCAAATCGGTGATCGGCCCCGGGAACCGGGTGGCCACCGCCACCGAATCCACCGGAATGCGCGCGGGTTGCCCCGACGCCGGCTCCTGGATCGCCCGGAGCACGTTGTTGCCGTCGACCACGACCCAGACCACGTCGTCCAGCGACCAGGTGGGCCGCGACAGGCTGTGCCCGTCGGCGGACTGCACCGCCTCGGCGCCGAGATCACCGATCCACAAGGAGGCCGCCATGTCCGGGGCGCCGCGGTGCAGCGTCACCACGGACGCCACCTCCCGGCCGCTGCGCGACAACGCGGCGCCGGTCTGATCCCCCATGCGACCGAACGCGCCCGGCACCATCGCGGTGTGTTGCCCGTCCAGCGACACCAGTGAGCCGTTCACCAGGGCGTGCAGCCCGGCGCCCGCGCCGTCCGCCACGCCGGGATCGGTGGCCGCGACATCGGAGGTGGTCCAGCCGTCGCGGAACCGGTCGTCCAGCGGCGCGCCGTCGGCGTTGATCACGTACGGTCCCCGGATATCGGCGCGGGCCAGCGTCCAAATGATCTGCGCCGCAACCAATTGCCTGCTGTGCGGGTCGGTGGTGGACAGCTTCTCCAGATCGACGCGCGCCCCGCCATACCCGCGCCCGATCCCGTTCTTGCCGCCGTCGGCCCGGGTCACCGGCCCGCGCAGCCGCAGCGGCGGGGCGAGCAGGTTGCGGACCGTGTGCGCCATCTCCGGCCGCGGCCCGGCGATCAGCTTGGACACCAGCTCGGTCGCCAACTGGTCGTGGTCGGGCACCGCGACATAGCGCGGATCGGGGACCACGGTCTTGCCGGTCGGGTCGGCGAAGTAGAGGGTATTTCGTTTGTAGGTCGCCTGGAACTGTTGCCAGTCCAGGAAGACCCCGTTGGGCAGGCGGTCGATGCGCCAGCCGCCGGAGGTCTTGACCAATTCGATCGGCCCGGGATCGGGCAGCACGCCCTCGGCGGTTTCGAACACCCCCATGTCGGACAGCGAGCCCAGGATGTCCGCCCGCATGGTCGCCGAAACACGTTCGGCCGCACGGGTTTCCACGAATACGACGTGGTCGATCAGCAGCGCGCTACCGGCGTCGTCCCACGAGTTGGACGCCGACTGGGTGAGGAACTGGCGGGCGGCCAGGTGCCGGTTCGCCGGATCGGCTGTGGCCTTGAGGAATTCGCGCAGCAGCACGTCGGGGTCCATGCCCGGGGTCGGCTTGGGCAGGTTCGACGGCGCCGGCCGCTCGACGGTGCCGATCGCCTGCGGCGCCGACGAACTGGGCACCCCGGCGCAACCCGCCAGCAGGACGGCCAGTATCAGCAGGCCCAGCAGGCGCCGCATCACAGGGTCCTCTCGGCGTGCTCACGCTGGCGCTGCGGACGTTCCTTGCGCTCGGACCCGCCGGCCTGCGGGGCGGGCCCACCCGGCTGAGAAGGCTGCGGGATCGGTTTCATGGGCAGCGGGCTGGTGGTGACCTTATGGCCCCGGACCAGCGGCAGCGTCAGCCGGAAGCACGAGCCGTCGCCCGGTTCGCCCCACGCCTCGAGCCGGCCCTGGTGCAGCCGCGCGTCCTCGATGCTGATCGCCAGGCCGAGCCCCGTGCCGCCGGACCGGCGCACCCGCGAGGGGTCCGCGCGCCAGAACCGGCTGAAGACCAGCTTCTCCTCGCCCGGCCGCAGCCCGACCCCGTAGTCGCGGACGGTGACGGCGACCGTGTCCTCGTCGGCGCCCATCCGGATCTTGACCGGCTTGTGCTCGGCGTGGTCGATGGCGTTGGCGATCAGGTTGCGCAGGATCCGCTCCACCCGGCGGGTGTCGACCTCGGCGATCACCTCGTGCGTCGGCAAATCCACCTGCAGTTCGATGCCGGCGTCCTCGGCCAGATGCCCCACGTTGCTCAGCGCGCTGCGCACGGTGGTGCGCAGGTCGACCGCCTCGACGGACAGCTCGGCGACACCGGCGTCGTGCCGGGAGATCTCCAGCAGGTCGTTGAGCAGCGACTCGAACCGGTCCAGCTCGCTGACCATCAGCTCGGTGGAGCGCGCCAGCGTCGGGTCGAGGTCCGCGCTGTGGTCATAGATCAGGTCGGCGGCCATGCGCACCGTGGTCAGCGGGGTGCGCAGCTCGTGGCTCACGTCAGAAGTGAAGCGGCGCTGCAGGTTACCGAACTCCTCCAATTGGGTGATCTGTCGCGACAGGCTTTCGGCCATGTCGTTGAACGACATCGCCAGCCGCGCCATGTCGTCCTCGCCGCGCACCGGCATCCGTTCCGACAGGTGCCCCTCGGCGAACCTTTCGGCGATGCGCGACGCCGACCGCACCGGCACCACGACCTGGCGCGACACCAACAGCGCGATCCCGGCCAGCAGCACCAGCAGCACCGCGCCGCCGGTGATCATCGTGCCGCGCACCAGCTGGATGGTGGCCTGCTCGTTCTTGAGCGGGAAGATCAGGTACAGCTCCAGATTGGCCACCTGAGACGACGCCGGGGAGCCGACGATCAGCGCGGGGCCCGAGAACCCGTCGGTGTGCACGGTCGCGTACTGGTAGGACGCCTGCCCGGCCTTGACGAAGCCGCGCAGGGAATTGGGCACCTGGTCGACGGGCCCGGCCGTGGTCGCGGCGCGCGGTCCGTCGCCCGGCACCATCAGCACCGCGTCGAAGGCGCCGGCCATCCCCGCGCCGGAGGCCTGGTCGGTCTTGGACGTCAGCGTGTTGCGGGCCAGCTGCAGGCTGCTGTCCAGCGAGCGCGCCTCCTCGCCGTTCACGATCCCACCGACCGTGGTGCGCGCCCGCTCGATCTATTCGATGGCGGCCTTGACCTTGACGTCGAGCACGCGATTGGTGACCTGAGACGTCAACACGAAGCCGAGCGCCAGGATGACCGCCAGCGACAGCCCAAGCGTCAGCGCGACGACCCGCAACTGCAGCGAGCGGCGCCAGGCGATGGCGACGGCCCGACTCACCGCGCCCATGCCGCGAGTCATGGGGCCGGAGCGCCCCCAGCGGCTCCGTGTGCGTCGCCGGGAGCCCCAGATCACGTGTTCCTACCGGTCACGGAGGTCCGGCCTTGTACCCAACTCCTCGAACGGTCAACACCACGGTCGGGTTCTCAGGGTCTTTCTCGACCTTGGCCCGCAGACGCTGGACGTGCACGTTCACCAGGCGGGTATCCGCCGGGTGACGATAGCCCCACACCTGTTCGAGCAGCACATCACGAGTAAACACCTGCCGCGGTTTGCGCGCCAACGCCACCAGCAGGTCGAACTCCAGCGGGGTCAGCGAGATCTGCTCGCCGTTGCGCGTGACCTTGTGCGCGGGCACGTCGATCTCGACGTCGGCGATGGACAGCATCTCGGCGGGCTCGTCGTCGTTGCGCCGCAGCCGCGCCCGCACCCGGGCCACCAGCTCCTTGGGCTTGAACGGCTTCATGATGTAGTCGTCGGCGCCCGACTCGAGGCCAAGGACCACGTCGACGGTGTCGGTCTTGGCGGTCAGCATCACGATCGGCACGCCGGAATCGGCGCGCAACACCCGGCACACGTCGATGCCGTTCATGCCGGGCAGCATCAGGTCCAACAACACCAGATCGGGGCGCAGTTCGCGCACCGCAGTCAGGGCCTGGGTGCCGTCACCGATGACCGCAGTGTCGAAACCCTCCCCACGAAGCACGATGGTGAGCATCTCGGCTAGCGAAGCGTCGTCATCGACGACCAAAATCCTTTGCCTCATGGAGTCCATGGTGTCACCAGATCGGGACAAAACTCGGGCGCCACACGGGCGTTTCTTCTCCGATACGGCCGAATCGTGACAAATTTGTGCTATCTGGCCATCAAACTGGCGGCCAAACCACCCGGATCGACGTCTTTGTCGACGACCCGCCACGGGCCGCCCCAGCCCGCGGCGGCCAGCCCGGCGTAGACGTCGCCGGTGCGTTGCTGGAGCCCGTCGTCGCGTTCGTAGCTGTCACGCGCCCGGCCCGGATCGGATGCGGCGCGGCTGCGCGCACGCTGCCCGGCCAGTTCGGCCGGCACCGCCAGCAGCACCTGCCAGTCGGGCGCGGGCAGACCCAGGCGCTGGTATTCGAGGCCGTGCACCCACGCCACCGCCGGCCCGCCCGCGTCCTGATGCAGGCGGGCGGCGGTGTAGGCCGCGTTGGAGGCGACGTAGCGGTCCATGATCACCACGTCGTGGTCGCGGCGCAGCCGCTCGAGATGCTCGACCGCGGCGGCGCGGTCGAGCGCGAAGAGGGTCGCCATCGCGTAGACCGAGGACGCCAGGTCCCCGTGCTCGCCGTGCAGCGCCTCGGCCGCGATGTCGGCGGTCACCGATTGCCCGTACCGCGGGAAGGCCAGCGTGGCCACCGACCGCCCGGCCGCTTCGAAAGCGGACAGCAACCCATCGGTTAGCGTCCGCTTGCCGGCGCCGTCGACGCCTTCGATCGCGATCAGCACGGCGCGAGCCTAATCCCTCGCCGAGTGCCCGGCTGGCCGGGCACTCGGTGCCGAACGCCCGCTTGGCCGGGCGTTCGGCCAAAGCCGGCTCAGTAGCGGTAGTGGTCGGCCTTGTAGGGGCCGTCGACGTCGACGCCGATGTACTCGGCCTGCTCCTTGGTCAGCTTGGTCAGCTTGCCACCGAGCGCCTCGACGTGGATGCGGGCCACCTTCTCGTCGAGGTGCTTGGGCAGCCGGTAGACCTCGTTGTCGTACTCGTCGTTCTTGGTCCACAGCTCGATCTGCGCGATGACCTGGTTGGAGAAGCTGTTGCTCATCACGAACGACGGGTGGCCGGTGGCGTTGCCCAGGTTCAGCAGCCGGCCCTCGGAGAGCACGATGATCGACTTGCCGGTGTCCGGGAAGGTCCACAGGTCGACCTGCGGGCGGATGTTGGTCTTGGTGGCGCCGGACTTCTCCAGCCGGGCGATCTGGATCTCGTTGTCGAAGTGGCCGATGTTGCCCAGGATGGCCTTGTCCTTCATCGCCTTCATGTGCTCGAGGGTGATGATGTCCTTGTTACCGGTGGTCGTGATGATGATGTCGGCCTCGCCGATCACGTCCTCCACCCGCTTGACGTCGAAGCCCTCCATCAGCGCCTGCAGGGCGTTGATCGGGTCGATCTCGGTGACCGTCACCCGGGCGCCCTGGCCGGCCACCGACTCGGCCGAACCCTTACCGACGTCGCCGTAGCCGCAGATCAGCACCTTCTTGCCGCCGATCAGCACGTCGGTGCCGCGGTTGATGCCGTCGATCAGCGAGTGCCGGCAGCCGTACTTGTTGTCGAACTTGGATTTGGTGACCGAGTCGTTGACGTTGATCGCCGGGAACGCCAGGTCGCCGGCGGCGGCGAACTGGTAGAGCCGCAGCACGCCGGTGGTGGTCTCCTCCGAGACGCCCTTGATCGACGCGGCGATCTTGGTCCACTTGTCCTTGTCGGTCTCGAAGCGCTTGCGCAGCAGGTTGAGGAACACCCGGTGCTCGGTCGAGTCGTCCTCGTCGTCGGGCGGCACCACGCCGGCCTTCTCGTACTGCGCGCCGCGCAGCACCAGCATGGTGGCATCCCCGCCGTCGTCCAGGATCATGTTGGCCGGCTCGTCGGGCCAGGTCAGCACCTGCTCGGCCGCCCACCAGTACTCCTCGAGCGTCTCGCCCTTCCACGCGTACACCGGCACACCCTTGGGTTCTTCGGGGGTGCCGTGCGGGCCGACGACGACGGCCGCGGCGGCGTGGTCCTGGGTGGAGAAGATGTTGCAGGACGCCCACCGCACCTCGGCGCCCAGCGCGACGAGGGTCTCGATCAGCACCGCGGTCTGCACGGTCATGTGCAGCGAACCCGAGATGCGCGCGCCCTTGAGCGGCTGCACGTCGTGGTACTCGCGGCGCAGCGACATCAGACCGGGCATCTCCTGCTCGGAGAGCTCGATGTCCCGGCGACCGTAATCCGCCAACGACAAATCGGCGACCTTGAAGTCGATGCCGTTTCGAACGTCGGGGGTGAGTGCGTTTTCGGTCGTCGTCATGGCTTCTCTTCCTTTTTCCTGCCGTCTCGGGGCTCGCTCGGATCCAAGCGGTAATTAGCTTAGGTATGTTCTTGCGCCACTGTAGTCGTGCGCCCGCGCGCCGCACGGGCCAGGGAACGTTCAGGGAACCTTGACGACGCCGTGCCGCTCGGCGAACGGGGTCATCAGCCGCGCCAGGTCGGCGGCCACGTCGTGGTCGGCCTCGGGCGGCATCGACACATAGCTCAGCGCCAGCCGCACGATGGCGCGCGCCAGCACACCGGCATCCTCGTCGCTGGTGGCCACCCAGCTGTGCGTGAGCGCAGTGGTCAGCCGCTCGGAGGCCCGCGTGATGATGGGCGCGCTGCCGGTGGTGATGATCTGCAGCAGGTCCGGCTTGGCGACGCCGGTCAGCAGCGAGATCACCAGCGGATCGGCCGACAGCTCGGTGAACAGGTCGCGGAAGCCCTGCAGGAACGCCGCATAGATGTCGCCGACGTGGGCACCCAGCGCGGCGTTGACGGCGTCGACCAGGCGGTCGGCCAGGCGCAGGCCGTACCCCTGCGCCAGCCCCTGCCGCGAGCCGAACTCGTTGTAGATGGTCTGCCGGCTGATGCCCGCGGCGCGGGCCACGTCGGACAGGGTGATGGCCGACCAGTCCCGGGCCAGCAGCTCCTCGCGCATCGCGTCGAGCACCGAGTCACGCAGCAGGGCGCGCGACGCCTCGGCGTACGGCATCCGCTTCACAGGCGCGACAATAGTGGCTCGCGAGCCGAAATCGGCTCTTTCGCTACTGGCGGTGGCGGCCGAAGGAATCACGAACGGGCGATCTCCACCATCTCGAAGTCGGTTTTGGCCGCGCCGCAATCCGGGCAGCTCCAGTCCTCCGGGATGTCGGCCCACCGGGTTCCGGGCGCGATGCCGTCCTCCGGCCACCCCTTCGCCTCGTCGTACTCGAATCCGCATTGGACGCAGACGAAAAGCTTGTAGTCCTCGCTCATCGGTTCACTCCTATCGGGCTGGTTTCGAAATCGACCTTCTCGCGCACCGCGCAATCGGGGCAGCACCAGTCGTCGGGAATGTCGCTGAAGGGCGTGCCCGGCGGAAAGCCTTCCCGCGGAGCGCCTTTCGCCTCGTCGTAGATGTAGTCGCAGCCTGGGCAGCGGTAGGCGGTCATGCGCGGGCCTCCTGGGCCCCGTAGCGCGCCAGCAGCTTCTCGCGGAGCCGCGGCTGGATGTTGACCCGGGTGATGTCACCGTCGTAGTGCGCCAGCACCCGGTGGTCCATGACCTTGCGCCACAGCGGCGGGAAGTACGTGAGCGAGATCATCGACGCGTACCCGCTGGGCAGGTTGGGCGAGCCGTCCAGGCTGCGCAGCGTCTGGTAGCGCCGCGTCGGATTGGCGTGGTGATCGCTGTGCCGCTGCAGGTGATACAGGAACAGGTTGGTCACCACGTGGTCGGAGTTCCAGCTGTGCGCGGGGGTGCACCGCTCGTAGCGGCCGCTCGAATTCTGTTGCCGCAGAAGGCCGTAGTGCTCGAGGTAGTTGACCGCCTCGAGCAGGCTGAAGCCGAAGACCGCCTGGACGATCACGAACGGGATCAGCGCCGGCCCGAAGACCGCGATCAGGATCCCCCACAGCACCACCGACATGGCCCAGGCGTTGAGCACGTCGTTGGACGGGTAGGTGAGGGGGTTCCAGGGATTCTTGCCCAGCCGGCGAATCCGCTGGGCCTCCAGCCGCAGCGACGAGCGCAGGCTCCCGAAGACGCTGCGCGGCAAGAACTCCCAGAAGGTTTCCCCGAAGCGCGACGACGCGGGATCCTCCGGGGTGGCGACCCGCACGTGGTGGCCGCGGTTGTGCTCGATGTAGAAGTGGCCGTAGCAGGTCTGCGCCAGCGTGATCTTGGACAGCCAGCGCTCCAGCGAATCCTTCTTGTGGCCCATCTCGTGGGCGGTGTTGATGCCGACGCCGCCCAGCACCCCGACCGACAGCGCCACGCCGAGCTTGCCCGCCCATCCCAGCGGCCCGTCGAAGCCGAGCCAGCTCAGGTTCGACGCGGTGAACAGGTAGGCGCCGAAGACCACGCTGAGGTACTGGAACGGCAGGAACGCGTAGGTGCAGTAGCGGTAGTACCTGTCGTTCTCGAGGCGCTCCATCACCTCGTCGGGCGGGTTCTGCCCGTCGGGCCCAAAGCGCAGGTCCAGGATCGGCAGCAGGACGTAGAGCAGGATCGGCCCGATCCACAGCGGCGCCTGCGCGGCGGCGTGCCAGCCGAGCCGGTTCAGCGCCCAGACGAGCGGCAGCATCACGAACAACGCCGTCGGCGCGATCAGCCCCATCAGCCAGAGTCGGCGCTTCTTGTCCCGCCACGCGGGCGCGCCGGCTGCCTGTTCTACCTGCGGTTCGAGTGTGGTCATCTGCCCAACCTCCTTGTGAGTCACACCACGTTGAGATTGGACAATACCGGCGTTTGCGTCTCCTGTCTAGACAAACACCATGATTTTGTAAACCCGCCGCCGCTACGGCACCGGGCTGTTCGGGTCCGCCTCGAGCGAGTCGCTCGGCTCGGGCGCCACCGCCTCCCGCTCGCCCTGCACCGAATGCCGGTAGCCGTAGCCGACGTAGATCGCCGTGCCGACCACCAGCCAGACCCCGAACCGGACCCAGGTGAGCGCGGTGAGGTTGAGCATCAGCCACACGCAGGCCGCGATCGAGGCGATCGGAAGCAGCGGCACCCACGGCGCCTTGAAACCGCGCTCCAAGTCCGGCCGGGTCCGGCGCAGCACGATCACGCCGGCGGAGACCAGGACGAACGCGAACAGCGTGCCCACGTTGACCATCTCCTCGAGCTTGGTGATGGGGAACACCGAAGCGGTCACGGCCACCACCAGGGCGACCAGCACGGTGATCCGCACCGGGGTGCCCCGCGAACCGGTCTTGGCCAGCGAGCGCGGCAACAGCCCGTCGCGCGCCATCGCGAACAGCACCCGGCACTGGCCGAGCATCAGCACCATCACCACGGTGGTCAGCCCCGCGAGCGCGCCGATCGAGATGATCTTGCTGGCCCAGTGAATGCCGTTCGCGGTGAAGGCGGTCGCCAGGTTGGCCTGCCCGCGGCCCGGGACCGTCTTGAGCTGCGTGTAGGACACCATGCCCGACAGCACGACCGCGACCGCGACGTAGAGCAGGGTCACGATGCCCAGCGACGCCAGGATCCCGCGGGGGACGTCGCGCTGCGGATGCTTGGTCTCCTCGGCCATGGTGGCCACGATGTCGAATCCGATGAACGCGAAGAAGACGATGGACGCCCCCGCCAACACGCCGTACCAGCCGTAGTGGCTGCTGTGCGCCCCCGTCAGCAACGACAAGACCGATTGGTCGATGCCCTTGGCCTCGCTGCTGGCCTCCGGTTTGGGAACGAACGGCGAATAGTTGGCGCGCTTGATGTAGAAGACCCCGACCACCACGACGAACAGCACGACCGACACCTTGATGCCGGTGACCACCGCGGAGAACCTCGACGACAGCTTGGTGCCCAACGCGATCAGCGTCGCCACCCCCGCGACGATCACCAGCGCGCCCCAGTCGACCTGGGCCGATCCGAATTCGGCTGTGCCACCGGCGAACCCGAACACGGTGCCCAGGTAGCTCGACCAGCCCTTGGCCACCACGGCGGCGCCGATCGCCAATTCCAGCAGCAGGTTCCAGCCGATGATCCAGGCCAAGAACTCACCGAAGGTCGCATACGAGAAGGTATAGGCGCTACCGGCCACCGGCAGCGTCGAGGCGAACTCGGCGTAACACAGCGCCGCGAGCGCGCAGGTGCCCGCCGCGATCACGAACGACAGCCAGATGGACGGCCCGGTGATGTCGCCGGTCGTCGACGCGGTGACCGTGAAGATGCCGGCGCCGATCACCACCGCGACGCCGAAGACGACCAGGTCCCACATGGTCAGGTCCTTGCGCAACTTGGTGTCCGGCTCGTCGGTGTCGGCGATCGACTGTTCCACCGACTTCGTGCGCCACCGATTGGCCATGCAACCGCCCTTTCCCAACGCTGGGAGCCATTGGTCCGACACAGTACTGGGTACTCCCCCCAGATGCCGGACAGCAAAGCAGACGCGCGGGACCACGCGCTGGTCATCGGGGGGAGCATCGCCGGGCTGTGCGCCGCGCGGGTGCTGTCGGACGCGTATTCGCGGGTCACCGTCTACGAGCGCGACGAGTTGCCGGCCTTCCCGGCGAACCGGGCGACGGTCCCCCAGGACCGGCACCTGCACATGTTGATGGCGCGCGGCGCGATCGAATTCGAGAACCTCTTTCCCGGCCTGCTCGACGACATGGTGGCCGCGGGCGTGCCGAAGCTGAAGAACCGGCCCGACTGCATCCACCTCGGCGCGGCGGGCCACGTCCTGGGCACGGGGCAAACCCTGCGCGACGAATTCACCGCCTACGTGCCGAGCCGGCCGCACCTGGAATGGCAGTTGCGCAAACGGGTTCACGACCTCGACAACGTCACCATCGTGCGGCGCTCGGTGGCCGAACCGCGGTTCGACCCCGCGCGACAACGGGTGACCGGTGCGCTGGTGGATCCGGCCGATCCCGACGGCGGGGAGCCGGAATTCGTCGGCGCGGACCTCGTCGTCGACGCGGCGGGGCGGGGTACCCGGCTGCCGGTGTGGTTGGCGCAGTGGGGTTTTGCGCGCCCCGTCGAACAGGCCGTCGACATCGGCATCAACTACGCCACCCAGCAGTTCCGCATTCCCGACGGGCTGATCGCAGAGAAGGTCGTCGTCGCCGGCGCCTCCCACGACCAGTCCCTGGGGCTGGGCATGCTGTGCTACGAGGACGGCACCTGGGTCCTGACCACGTTCGGCGTGGCCGACGTCAAACCGCCGAGAACGTTTCCCGAAATGCTGGGTCTGGCCGGGCAGCTGCTTCCGGGCCGCTTCAGCGTGGCGCTGGCACAGGCCGAGCCGCTAGGCGATCCGGCCTTCCACGCGTTCCCGGCCAGCCGGTGGCGCCGCTACGACAAACTGGAGCGCTTCCCCGGCGGCATCATCGCCTTCGGCGACGCGGTGGCCAGCTTCAATCCCACCTTCGGCCAGGGCATGACGATGACCTCCCTGCAGGCCGGCCATCTGCGCCGCGCGCTGCAAGGCCCCGACGATCAACTCGCCGCGACGCTGCACCGCGCCACCGCCAGGAGCACCTTCCCGGTGTGGATGATGAACGCCATCGGCGACATCACCTTCCACCACGCCGGCACGAAGGGGCCGATTCCCTGGTGGTGGCGGCCCTCCGGCGCGCTGTTCGACCAATTCCTCGGCGCCGCCGAAACCGAACCCGTTCTGGCGGAATGGTTTTTGCGCCGGTTCTCCCTGCTGGACAGCCTCTACATGGTGCCGCCGCCGCGGATCATCGGCCGCGCCATCGCGCACAACGCGCGCCTGTGGTTAGGCGAGCGTCGTCAGGCGGTCAGGCAGCGGCGCGTGGCGACCGCAAACGCGGCCGCGGCGACCGCAAGCGCGGCGGAGCCGGGCGAAGCGGGTCGCCGCGCTCGGCACCAGCCGGGCGCTGCGGGTCGCCACCATCAGTCCTAGCCGCTACAGCCCTACCGTCGCCCTGAACAACTTGCTCGGCTCGTGCGCGACCAGCCGGATCGGGGCGTCGTCGGCCGCCACCCACGCGGCCATCCCCCGCTTGAGCGTCAGCGAGCCGGACTTGCCGTGCACCGTCGTGGAACCCTGGATGCACAACAGGATCTGCGGGCCGTCGTGGCTGCACGTCGCATCCACCTCGTGGCCGACGTACTCGTCTTCGAGGTCCAGCAGCGCGACGGCGAACTCGTCGGTCGGCGTCTCATAGATCAGCCCGAAGCCCTCGCGGCGGATGTGCGGCCGCAACTGCTCCTCGGTGGTGGGCGCGAAGTCCAGGACCCGCAGCAGCTCGGGCACGTCGACGTGCTTGGGGGTCAGCCCACCCCGTAACACGTTGTCGGAGTTGGCCATCACCTCCACCGCGAAACCCCGCAGGTAGGTGTGCAGGTTGCCGGCCGACACGAAGATGGCCTCACCCGGGCCCAGGCTGACGCGGTTGAGCAGCAACGCCGCCAGCACGCCGGCGTCGCCGGGATAGCGCTCGCCGAGCTCGAGCACCGTCTTGGCCTCGGCCGCGAATTCGGTTGCCCCCGAACTGAGGTACGCGATCGCGCCGTCCAGCACGGCGGGCACCAGCACGTCGATGTCGGGCTGCGGGGCGGTGATCCACGTGGTGAACAGCGCGCGCAGGCCGTCGGCGTCGGACTGGTCGTTCAGCAGATCGATGAAGGGGTCGAGGTCGGAGACCGCCAGGGCCCGCAGCAGCTCGACGGTGCGCGACACCTGGCGGAAGCCCGCGAGCGCCTCGAACGGGTGCAGCGCCACCAGCAGCTCCGGCTTGTGCGAGGTGTCCCGATAGTTGCGCACCGGCGAGGTCAGCGGGATGCCGACCCGCTCCTCGCGCAGGTAGCCCTCGGCCGCCTGCGCGGCGCTCGGGTGCGCCTGCAGCGACAGCGGCTCGTCGGCGGCCAGCACCTTGACGAGGAACGGCAGCACGTCCCCGAAGCGGGCCCGCGACCCGGGGCCGAGCTGGCCCTCGGGGTCGGCGTCGAGCGCCTCGAGCAACGTGATCTCACCGTTGTCGGTTTCCAGCCAGGCCGGGTCGCCCGGGTGGGCGCCGAACCAGAGCTCGGCCTCCGGATGCGCCGCCGGCACCGGACGTTCGGTGAACTCGGCGATCGCGGTACGCGAACCCCACGCGTACGTTCTCAAGGCCCCGCGAAGCAGTTCCACTGTTCTATTTATCCCCGCACCAGTCGCATGTAAACCGCGGCCATCTCCAGCCGGACGGCTAATACTGCCAGCTGCTGCTCGACGCGACCGGGACCCCCCAGCGCAGGCGAAACACCGGAGCCGGCCGAGCCGCCGGGACCGTCGGGCACATCCTCGGCGGCGAGCAGGTACACGTCGTCGAGCCCGGCCGTCCGGGCGGCCACCACGGTCTGCTCGGCCGCCAGGATGATCGCCAGCACCCGCAGCCGCGGCGGCAGCGGCCCGTCGATCTCCTCGTCGTGGAACAGGGCGGCGTCCGGATCGGCGATGGCGCCCCCGAAACCGGACGAGGCCGCGGCGCGCAGGGCGACCACCGCGTCCGCCAGCCCGGTGGCCGGGGTGACCTGGTTCGCGATCCGCAGCAGCACCGAGCTGCCGTGCCGGGCCAGGGCCAGCGTCGCGGCGCCGTCGCCGGCCAGCGCGATCTGGCGGTCGGCGATGCGCGCGGCCAGCAGCTTCGCCGGATTGGTGAACAGCTCGCGGGCGGCGCTGTTGCGCAGCGCCTCGGCGTCGAGCTCGTCGGCGAGCAACGCCAGGTCCACGCTGGGCCGTGGGTCGACGGCGTGCACCACCGCGAGCCCGGCGGCCAGATACCGGCACAGCCCGAATTCGTCGGGAACCCCCAGCCGGGGCGCCAGCAGCGCCGCGTGCCCGGCCGTGGCGTCGCGCAACGGACCCTCGTAGGGCGCGGCCACCACGACCCGCGCGCCACGGCGCACCCCGGTCGCGGCGGCGGCGACCAGCGCGGGGTCGCCGGGGTCGTCGCCCGCGACGATCAGCACGTCGAGCGGCCCCACCCACGGGGGCGCCTCGCCGGCCAGCGTGAACGGCTGGGACGCCACCGAATTCAACGTCGCGGCCAGGATCGCCCCGGCGGTCTCCGCGGTGCCGCGGCCCGACACCCAGATCACGCTGCGCGGACGGTCCTCGGCGCTCAGCGGGTCCAGCGCGCCCTCCTCGACCGCGGTGGCGATCGCACGCACCTGCGCGCCGGCCGACGACGCCGCCCGCAGCAGGCCGTCGCGGTCGGCGGTCAGCAGGCCGTCGGTGTCTTCGAGATCGATTGCCTGGGTGGCGTTCACGGGGCGGCCCCCGCGCGTGGGGTCTGCGCGGCGATTTCGGCGCTGATCTGGGCGACCACGGCGCCGACGTCCTCGGCGGTGCGGCCCTCCACGTTGAGCCGCAGCAGCGGCTCGGTGTTCGAGCTGCGCAGGTTGAACCAGTTGCCGTCGCCCAGGTCGACCGTCACGCCGTCCACGTGATCGAGGGAGTGGATGCGGGTGCCGAACGATCTCAGCACCGCCTCGGTGCACTGCGCGGCGTCGGCCACGGTGAAGTTGATCTCGCCGGACGATTCGTAGCGCTGGTAGTCCGCGGTCAGCTCGGACAGCGGGCGGTCCTGCTCGCCGAGCGCGGCCAGCACGTACAGCGCGGCCAGCATCCCGGAGTCGGCGCCCCAGAAGTCGCGGAAGTAGTAGTGGGCCGAATGTTCGCCGCCGAAGATCGCGCCGGTGTCGGCCATCAGCGCCTTGATATAGGAGTGGCCCACCCGCGAGCGCAGCGGTGTGCCGCCGCGCTCGCTGACCAGTTCGGGCACCGCGCGCGAGGTGATCACGTTGTGGATGATCGTCGCGCCGATCTCGCGGCCCAGCTCGCGCGCGGCCACCAGGCTGGTCACCGTCGACGGCGACACGGGGTTGCCGCGTTCGTCGACCACGAAGCAGCGGTCGGCGTCCCCGTCGAAGGCCAGCCCGATGTCGGCGCCGGTCTCGCGCACGAACGTCTGCAGGTCCACCAGGTTGGCGGGCTCGAGCGGGTTGGCCTCGTGATTGGGGAAGGAGCCGTCGAGCTCGAAGTACAACGGCAACAACGTGATCGAGGCGATCGGGCCGAGCACCGCGGGGGTGGTCAGGCCGGCCATGCCGTTGCCGGCGTCGACGGCCACGCGCAGCGGGCGCAGCCCCGAGGTGTCCACCAGGGACCGCAGGTACTGCCCGTAGTCGGCCAGCACGTCGCGGTCGGAGACGGTGCCGGGTGGGCCGTCGTAACCCTGCACGCCGGCGATGACGTCGTCGGCGATGACGCGCAATCCGCTCTCGGCGCCGACCGGTTTGGCCCCCGCCCGGCAGAGCTTGATTCCGTTGTAGGCGGCGGGGTTATGGCTCGCGGTGAACATCGCGCCGGGGCAGTCCAGCAACCCGGAGGCGAAGTAGAGCTGATCGGTCGAGGCCAGACCGACGCGCACCACGTCGAGGCCCTGGCCGGTGACGCCGGCGGCGAAGGCCGCGGCCAGGGTGGGCGAACTGTCGCGCATGTCGTGGCCGATCACGACTTGGCGGGCGCCCTCGGCGCGCATCAGTCTGGCGAAGGCTGCGCCCAAATCGGTGACCAGCGGCTGGTCGAGCTCTTCGCCGACTAGACCACGCACGTCGTACGCCTTGACGACACGGTGGACAGTCGCGGCGGGCCGAGACATGCGGGACTCCTGACGACGTGAACTCTTGGCCGTCAGCCTATCGGGCCGAAGAGAACACGAGCCGCGGTGCGGGCGGATTCGCCTAGTCGCTGGGATCGGGCAACACACGCAGGTGCCCGCGGCGCCTTCCGGACCGATGCTCCGGCGGGGCGAGCACGCTGCTGCTGGGCGCGGTGGCCTGGGTGCCGCCGTGATGGAGGTGCGGGTCGGCGAAGCCGTTCACGGGCGTTGGGGCGCCGCCGTACGGCGCGCCGCGATCCCCCGAACCTCCTTCGCGGACGGCGTCGGCCAGGGCGACCAGGTCGTCCTCGTCGGGGTGGGTGGGCAGGGGGCCGGCATGGCGCACCAGCTCCCATCCGCGGGGGGCGGTGATGCGGCCGGCGTGGTTGACGCACAGATCCCAGGAGTGCGGTTCCCGAGCGGTCGCCAGCGGGCCGACGACTGCCGTCGAGTCCGAATAGACGAACGTTAGGGTCGCCACGGCGTAGTGCGGGCACCCGGGCCGGCAACAGCGACGGGGAACGTTCACGCTCGAAAGGCTATCGTGCGCAAACGCCGCCGAAGCGCCGGACACGCGCAACCGGACGGCCGCCGATGTCCAACCGTTACCATCGGCCCAATGAGTGAATCCCGCGGCGATTCGCGCAGCTCCCCGCAAAGAGATCGGTTTTCGGACGGATCGGCTCCGCGCCGGCCCGCCGGCCATCGACGGTTCCGCCGGGGTCGCGAGATGCGCGGGGCGCTGCTGCCCCCCAGCGTGCCGGGGTGGCGCAGCCGCGCCGAGCGGTTCGACATGGCGGTGCTGGAGGCCTACGAGCCCATCGAGCGGAGCTGGCACGACCGGCTGGCCGACCTCGACGTGGCGGTCGATGAGATTCCGCGGATCGCGGCCAAGGATCCCGACAGCGTGCAGTGGCCGGCCGAGGTGATCGCCGACGGGCCGATCCCCCTCGCCCGGTTGATCCCGGCCGGTGTCGACATCCGCGGCAACTCCACGCGGGCGCGAATTGTCCTGTTCCGCAAGCCAATTGAGCGACGGGCGAAGGACACCATCGAACTCGGCGACTTGCTGCACGAAATCCTGGTGGCCCAGGTCGCCATCTATCTCGACGTTGAGCCATCGGTCATCGATCCGACGATCGACGACGAATAACGACGGTGCGCGGCTTTTAGATGATGCCGCGCTTGAGGCGGCGGCGCTCGCGTTCGGAGAGACCGCCCCAGATCCCGAAGCGCTCATCATGCTCGAGGGCGTACTCGAGGCACTCGTGGCGCACCTCGCAACCCAGGCAGATCTTCTTGGCCTCGCGGGTGGAACCACCCTTTTCCGGGAAGAAGGCCTCGGGGTCGGTCTGGGCGCACAGCGCCCGGTCCTGCCACTGGTCGGCGACGGGCGCCGGCAACGGCTCGGGCTCGAATGCGCCTGGCGCATCAGGAACCACGGTCAAATGCGGCCGGGCGGGTCGGGCCGGCGCCGAGTCGATCGGGGTGTGCGGCGTGCTCGCCATTGCGCCTCGAAAAGTTTCGTAAGACATACGGTCGTCCGCCTCCTCAGCTTGATTGAGAAAGAGTGATTGATTTCCCACTGTTCTGATGTACAGACAATTCGAACAAGTGATCGAATCTCGGTCTGCGACACCGGAGTCGGCCGGCCAACCGGGAAATGACACTGATGTGATTAGACACGGGTTGATCTGCCGGGTCAAGCACTTCGGCGCATTTCCATACCATCTCGTGATCGAATTTCGGCGTTTCTGTTGCTTTGGGCCGTCGGCGTGTTGATCACATAGCTCACAACTTCCCCACAAGTCGTGGGGAGCCCCGACTTTGAGGCAGGCCCGACGGGCCCACCACCGCACGCTCGTCGGGCAGTACTGTCGTGCTGTGTGAGGCTCAAGTGAAGGTCACCGTCCTGGTCGGTGGGGTTGGCGGCGCCCGCTTCCTGCTGGGGATTCAACAGTTGTTCGGGCTGGGTCAGTTTCACACGCAAGGGCGCCCAGACACGAAAGCCGGCAGTCACGAGCTGACGGCGATCGTCAACGTTGGCGATGACGCCTGGATCCACGGACTGCGAGTCTGCCCCGATTTGGACACCTGCATGTACACCTTAGGTGGAGGTGTCGACCCGGAGCGAGGGTGGGGGCACCGCGACGAAACCTGGCACGCCAAAGAGGAATTGGCGCGCTACGGGGTGCAGCCGGACTGGTTCGGACTCGGCGACCGCGACCTGGGCACCCACCTGGTGCGCACCCAGATGCTCAACGCCGGCTACCCGCTGTCGCAGATCACCACGGCGCTGTGCGACCGCTGGCAACCGGGCGCGCGGCTGCTGCCCGTCACCGACGACCGCTGCGAGACGCACGTGGTGATAACCGATCCCGACGACGGCGGCCGGCGGGCCATCCACTTCCAGGAATGGTGGGTGCGCTACCGCGCCCAGGTGCCCACCCACAGCTTCGCGTTCGTCGGCGCCGAAAAGGCAGCGGCCACAACCGAAGCCACAGCGGCCATCGCCGAGGCGGACGTCATCCTGCTGGCCCCGTCGAATCCGGTGGTGAGCGTCGGCGCCATCCTGGCGGTCCCCGGCGTTCGCGGCGCGCTGCGGGCGGCGAAGGCCCCGGTCGTCGGCTACTCGCCGATCATCGGTGGAAAGCCGTTGCGCGGCATGGCCGATGCCTGCCTGTCGGTGATCGGCGTCGAGTCCACCGCCGAGGCCGTCGGCCGCCACTACGGCGCGCGTCGGGGCACCGGCATCCTGGATGGCTGGCTGGTGAGTGAAGGCGACGGCGCCGACATCGAGGGCGTCGCGGTGCGCTCGGTGCCGCTGGTGATGACCGACCCCGAGGCGACCGCCGAGATGGTCCGCGCCGGGCTGGAGCTGGCGGGGGTGGCGTTTTGACCCCCTCCCCCGGCGAGCACGGCACCGCCGCCGCGATCGAGATCCTGCCCGTCGCCGGGCTGCCCGAATTCCGGCCGGGCGACGATCTGGGCGCGGCCGTCGCCGCGGCCGCGCCGTGGCTGCGCGACGGCGACGTCGTGGTGGTCACCAGCAAGGCGGTGTCCAAATGTGAGGGCCGGCTGGTGCCGGCGCCCCGCGACCCGGAGGAGCGCGATCGGCTGCGGCGCAAGCTGGTCGACGACGAGGCCGTTCGGGTGCTGGCCCGCAAGGGCAAGACCTTGATCACCGAGAGCCGGATCGGGCTGGTGCAGGCCGCCGCGGGCGTGGACGGCTCCAACGTCGGGCGCGACGAGTTGGCCCTGCTGCCCGTCGACCCGGACGGCAGCGCCGCCACGCTGCGCGCCGCGCTGCGCGAGCGGCTCGGCGTCGAGGTCGCCGTCGTCATCACCGACACCATGGGCCGCGCCTGGCGCAACGGCCAGACCGACGCGGCGGTGGGCGCCGCGGGACTGGCTGTGCTGCACGGCTATTCGGGGGCGCTCGACCAGCACGGCAACGAGTTGCTGGTCACCGAGGTCGCGATCGCCGACGAGATCGCCGCGGCCGCCGACCTGGTCAAGGGCAAACTGACCGCGATGCCGGTGGCGGTGGTGCGCGGATTGTCCGTGACCGACGACGGCTCGACGGCACGGGACTTGTTGCGGCCCGGCACCGAAGACCTGTTCTGGCTCGGCACGGCCGAGGCGATCGACCTGGGCCGCCGCGAGGCGCAGCTGCTGCGCCGATCGGTGCGCCGGTTCAGCGCCGAGCCGGTCCCGGCCGATCTGGTGGAGGCGGCCGTCGCCGAGGCCCTCACCGCGCCGGCCCCCCACCACACCCGCCCGGTGCGGTTCGTCTGGCTGCAGCACCCGGGCACCCGGGCCCGGCTGCTGGACCGCATGAAGGACAAGTGGCGCGCCGACCTCGCCGGCGACGGCAGGCCCGCCGACGCCATCGAGCGCCGGGTGGCGCGCGGCCAGATCCTCTACGACGCGCCCGAAGTCGTCATCCCGATCCTGGTTCCCGACGGCGCCCACTCCTATCCGGACGCCGCCCGCACCGACGCCGAGCACACCATGTTCACCGTGGCCGTCGGGGCGGCCGTGCAGGCCCTGCTGGTCGCGCTGGCGGTGCGCGGGCTGGGCAGCTGCTGGATCGGGTCGACGATCTTCGCCGCCGACCTGGTGCGCGCCGAGCTCGACCTGCCCGCCGACTGGGAGCCGTTGGGCGCCATCGCCATCGGCTACGCCGCCGAGCCCGCCGGCCCGCGCGACGCCGCGGATCCCGGGGACCTGCTGATCCGCAAGTGAGCCGTCGTTTTTCCGAGATACTAAGCCCATGAACTTCGCGGGCAAGGCGGCGGCCTCGGCCGACAAGGTCCGCGGCGGCTACTACACCCCGGCGCCGGTGGCGCGCTTTTTGGCCCGCTGGGTTCGCGAGGCCGGCCCCAAGATCCTCGAACCCTCCTGCGGTGACGGCGCGATCCTGCGCGAGCTGGCCGCGCTCAGCGACCGCGCCCAAGGCGTCGAGCTGATCGCGCGCGAGGCGGCCAAGGCCCGCCGGTTCGCGCCCGTCGACACCGACAGCCTGTTCACCTGGATGGCCCGCGCCGCCGAAGCCGGCGCCGGCGGCTGGGACGGGGTCGCCGGCAATCCGCCCTACATCCGGTTCGGCAACTGGGCGTCGCAGCACCGCGACCCGGCCCTGGAGCTGATGCGCCGCGCGGGGCTGCGCCCGACCAGGCTGACCAACGCGTGGGTGCCGTTCGTCGTGGCCGCCGCACTGCTGGTGCGCGACGGCGGGCGGGTGGGCCTGGTGCTGCCGGCCGAGCTGCTGCAGGTCTCCTACGCCGCGCCGCTGCGCGACTTTCTGGTGAGCCGATTCCGCGACATCACGCTGCTGACCTTCCAGCGCCTGGTGTTCGACGGCATCCTGCAAGAGGTCGTGCTGTTCTGCGGCATAAGGGACACGGTCGGGTCCGGCCCCGCCCGCATCCGGACCGTGCACCTGCCAAACGCCGACGCGCTGGCGCGGGCGGACCTCGAGGCCGGCTGGGCGCCCGCGCTGCTGCACGAAAACGAGAAGTGGACCAAGTACTTTCTGGACCCCGCCGCGATCCGGCTGCTGCGCGCGCTCAAGGGCTCCGGCGCCCTGCTCCCGCTCGGGTCCGTCGCCGAGGTCGACGTCGGCATCGTGACCGGGCGCAACGCGTTCTTCACCCTGACCGACGCCCAGGCGGCGGAGCTGGGTTTGCGGCCGCACTGCGTCCCGCTGGTCTCGCGCAGCGCCCAGTTGTCCGGGCTGGTCTACGACACCGATTGCCGGGCAAGCGATCTCGCGGCCGGGCACCGCGGCTGGCTGCTCAACGCGCCACGCGAGCCGGCCGATCCCGCGTTGATCGCCCACATCCTCGCCGGGGAAGCCGCCGGCGTGCACCGCGGCTACAAGTGCTCGATCCGCACGCCCTGGTGGCGGACGCCGTCGCTGTGGGCGCCGGATCTGTTCCTGCTGCGCCAGATTCACCGGGCGCCGCGGCTGACCGTCAACGGCGTGGGCGCGGTGAGTACCGACACCGTGCATCGGGTGCGCCTGTCCGGTGAGGACCCCGCCGACCCAGCGGCGCTGGCCGCGGTGTTCCACAACAGCGTGACGTTCGCCTTCGCCGAGATCATGGGCCGCAGCTACGGCGGGGGCGTGCTGGAGCTCGAACCCCGCGAGGCCGAGCAGCTGCCCATCCCCGCGCCGGCACACGCCGATCCCGACCTCGCCGTCGATGTGGACCTGCTGTTGAAGGCGGGCGAGATCGACAAGGCGCTCGACCTCGTCGACCGTCGCGTGCTGATCGACGGGCTGGGACTGCCGGCCGAGGCGGTGGCGGACTGCCGCCGGGCGTGGGCATCGCTGGCCGATCGCAGGAAACGGCGGCGCACCCGGTGAGCCTGCGGGAGTCGGTGATCGCGACCCTGTCCGGCTGGGAACCCCCCGACGCGGGCCAGGATTCGTTGCGGCACGCCGTCTTGGCGTTCGTCGCGGCCCGCGACGACGCGTGCCGCCGCGAGTGTGTGCCGGGGCATGTCACCGCCTCGGCGCTGGTGCTCGATGACGCCGGCGACCGGGTGCTGCTGACGTTGCACCGCCGCCTGGGCCGGTGGGTGCAGCTGGGCGGCCATTGCGACGACGACGACGCCGACATCGTCGCCGCGGCGTTGCGCGAGGCCACCGAGGAGTCCGGGGTCGACGGGCTGCGGATCGAGCCCGAATTGGCGGCCGTGCACGTGCACCCGGTGGTGTGCTCGCTGGGCGTGCCGACCCGGCATCTGGATTTGCAGTTCGTGGCGCACGCGCCGGCCGGCGCGCGGATCGCGATCAGCGACGAGTCGGAGGACCTGCGCTGGTGGCCCGCCGACGAGTTGCCGGAGGGCACCGATCACGCGCTGGCGTACCTGGTGTCGCGGGCGCTCGGTCGAGCGCCCGGCTAGCCGCACATTCGCAGCCGAGTGCCCGGCTAGCCGGGCACTCGTCGGGAACGGCCTTCAGACGTCGGACGAGTAGCGGATCCCGCCGTCGGGAATCGAGACACCGGGCCACACCCGGGCGCCGCGCAGCAGTTCGCACCGCGCGCCGATGTCGGCGCCGTCGCCGATCACCCCGTCGCGGATCAGCGCCCGCGGGCCGATGCGCGCGCCGAACCCGATGATCGAGCGCTCGATGACGCTGCCCGCCTCGACCTTGGCCCCGTCGAAGACCACCGCGCCGTCCAGCCGGACGCCGGGCCCGATCTCGGCGCCGCGCCCCACCACGGTCCCGCCGATCAGCACCGCGCCCGGCGACACCGCCGCGCCGTCGTGCACCAGCTGCTCGCCGCGGTGGCCATGCAGGGCGGGAGACGGCGCGATGCCGCGCACCAGATCCGCCGATCCCCGGACGAAGTCTTCCGGGGTGCCCATGTCGCGCCAGTAGCTGGCGTCGACGTAGCCGCAGACCTTGACGCCGGGATCGGAAAGCAGCGCGGGGAACACCTCGCGCTCCACCGAAACCTCACGGCCGCGCGGGATCCGGTCGATCACGCGGCGCGAGAACACGTAGCAGCCGGCGTTGATCTGGTCGGTCGGCGGATCCTGCGTCTTCTCCAGGAAGGCGGTGACCCGGCCGTCCTCGGTGCTCACGCAGCCGAAGGCCCGCGGGTCGCCCACCCGCACCAGGTGCAGGGTGACGTCGGATTCCTGGGCGCGGTGGAAGTCGAGCATCTGGCCCAAATCGGCGCCGGAGAGCACGTCGCCGTTGAACACCATGGCGGTGTCGTGCCGCAGGTGGCCGGCGACATTGGCGATGCCGCCGCCGGTGCCCAGCGGGCTCTCCTCGGTGACGTATTCGATCTGCAGGCCCAGCTTTGAGCCGTCACCGAACTCCGCCTCGAAGACGCCGGCCCGATACGACGTGCTCAAGATGACGTGCTCGATGCCCGCCGCGGCGACCCGCGACAGCAGATGGGTGAGGAACGGCAGTCCGGCCGTGGGCAGCATGGGCTTGGGCGCCGACAGCGTCAGCGGCCGCAGCCGGGTGCCCTTGCCGCCGACCAGGATCACGACGTCGACTTGCGGAGTTCCCACCTCAGTGTCGCCCTTCTACCAGTTTCGCCCGGCCCGACGCGCGCACCGCGCTGCGCACCATCAGGCGGGAACGTACCGCCAACGAGGCGCGCAGCGCCCAGCGCAGCGGCGCGCGCAACCAACCGGCATGCCGGTCGGCCAGAAACATATACGTGCTCTTGTGATGGGCGGCGAGGTGGCTGGCCGGGTCCCCGCCCGTGGAGTGGCCCTTGTGGTGCAGGACTTCCGCCGACGGCACGTAGACGGACAGCCAGCCCGCCTTGCCGAGCCGGTCGCCGAGGTCGACGTCCTCCATATACATGAAGTAGCGCTCGTCGAACCCGCCGATCTGGCCGAACGCCGACCGCCGCACCAGCAGGCACGACCCCGACAGCCAGCCCACCGGGCGCTCGCTGGGCTCCAGCCGCTCCTGGCGGTACGCCGCCGACCACGGGTTGGTTTTCCAGAACGGCCCGACGACCGCGTGCATGCCGCCGCGGATCAGGCTGGGCAGGTGCCGCGCCGACGGATACACCGAGCCGTCGGGATCGCGGACCAGCGGGCCCAGCGCACCGGCGCGCGGCCAGCGCGATGCGGCGTCCAGCAGGGCGTCGATGCTGCCCGGTCCCCACTGCACGTCCGGGTTGGCCACGATCACCCACTCGTCGTCGCGGTCCAGCTGCGCGACGGCGCGATTCACCGCGGTGCCGTAGCCGAGGTTGGCTCCGGTGTGAAACAGCCGCACGTTGGGATAGCGATCGACCGCCGCCTGCGGGGTGCCGTCGGTGGAGCCGTTGTCGGCCAGCAGCACGCACACCTCCCGCTCCGTGGCCAGCGACAGCGAGGCCAGGAAGCGCTCCAGATGCGGGCCCGGCGAGTAGGTCACCGTCACGACCGGCAGCACGTCAGTCACGCGTAGAGGGTAACGGTCGATCGGCCGCGGCCAGGGCCGCGACAAGCGCGGGGCGCCAGGGCCGCAGCGGCCGCAGCCCGGCCGCCGCGGACTGGCCACCCGACAGCGCGGAGTAGGCCGGTCGCGGCGCCGGCCGGGGAAAGCGGTCGGTGCCGACCGGACGCACCCGCGCCGGGTCGGCGCCGCATTCCTCGAAGACGGCGCGGGCCTGCTCGAACCGCGATACCGCTCCCTCGTTGGCGGCGTGCAGGATCGGGCCGGGCACGCGGTCGTCGACGATCTGCAGCAGCGCGGCGGCCAGGTCGCCGACGTAGGTCGGCGAGCCGGTCTGGTCGTCGACCACGTCCACCGGGCCGTCCCCGGCGGCCAGCCGGCGCATGACGGCGACGAAATCCTTGCCGGCGCCGCCGGTGTAGACCCAGGCGGTGCGGACCACGACCGCCTCGGGCAGCGCGGCCAGGACGGCCCGCTCCCCCGCGGCCTTGCTGCGGGCGTACACGCCCTGCGGCGCGGTTTGGTCGCTGGGCTCGTACGGTCGCGGTGCGGCGCCGCCGAAGTCGCCTTCGAAATTGCCACCGAAGACGTAGTCGGTGGAGACGTGGATCAACTGGGCGCCGGCCCGCGCGCAGGCCCGCGCGATGTGCCCGGGACCGGCCTCGTTGACCGCGAAGGCGCCCGCCTCGTCGGTCTCGGCGCCATCGACGTCTGTGTAGGCCGCGCAGTTGATCACCACGTCACCGCGCTGCACGATCCGTTCGGCGGCCGCGGGGTCGGTGATGTCCCACTGCGACGACGAATGCGCCAGGACCTCCCGGCCCTGATCCGCCGCCAGCGAGCTCAAATAGCCGCCCAGCTGCCCACCGGCGCCGGCGATCACGATCCTGCCTGACATGGTTCGAGTTTGGCATGGCCCGGCGAAGCCCAGAAAAGCGCGGGGCCCAAGAAATCGCGGGGTAGCGCGGGCCACGCCGCGATCGGCTACCCGTGAAGCTCGTGTGTCGCAAGTAATGTAGTGGGATGCCTGTGCAACGTGTGGTTCGTGTGATTGCCACCGTGCTGACGCTCGCGGTCGTCGTCGGCACCGGGATCGCGTGGAGCAATGTCCGGTCCTTCGAAGACGGCATCTTTCACATGTCGGCGCCCTCGCTGGGCAAGGGCGGCGACGACGGCGCGATCGACATCCTGTTGGTCGGCCTCGACAGCCGCACCGACGCGCACGGCAACCCGCTGTCCCAAGAGGAACTGGACACGCTGCGGGCCGGCGACGAGGAAGCCACCAACACCGACACGATCATCCTGATCCGGATCCCCAACAACGGGAAGTCGGCAACCGCGATCTCGATCCCGCGCGACTCCTACGTCGCCGCCCCCGGCCTGGGCAAGACGAAGATCAACGGCGTCTACGGCCAGACCCGGGAGGCCAAGCGCGCCAGCCTGGTCCGCGCCGGCGACGCCGCGGCGGACGCGGCCGCCCAGGGCACCGAGGCCGGCCGCGAGGCGCTGATCAAGACCGTCGCCGACCTGACCGGCGTCACCGTCGACCACTACGCCGAGATCGGCCTGCTCGGCTTCTCGCTGATCACCGAGGCCCTCGGCGGCGTCGACGTCTGCCTCAAAGAGCCGGTGTTCGAGCCCCTTTCGGGTGCCGACTTCCCGGCGGGCCCGCAACGGCTCAGCGGCCCCGAAGCCCTCAGCTTCGTGCGCCAGCGCCACGAACTGCCGCGCGGCGACCTGGACCGGGTGGTGCGCCAGCAGGTGGTGATGGCCTCGCTGGCCCACCGGGTCATCTCCGGCAAGACGCTGTCCAGCCCCACCACGGTGCGGCGCCTGGAAGCCGCCGTGCAGCGTTCGGTGGTGATCTCGGCCGGGTGGGACGTGATGGATTTCGTGCAGCAGATGCAGAAGCTGGCCGGCGGCAACGTCGCGTTCGCCACCATCCCGGTGCTCGACGGCGCCGGCTGGAGCGACGACGGCATGCAGAGCGTGGTGCGGGTGGACCCGCACCAGGTGGCCGACTGGGTGAACGGACTCCTGCACGAGCAGGAGGAGGGCAAGACCGAGGAGATCGCCTACACGCCCGCGAAGACCACCGCCAGCGTCGTCAACGACACCGACATCAACGGGCTGGCCGCGGCCGTGTCAGACGTGTTGAGCGCCAAGGGTTTTGCCACGGGCACGGTGGGCAACAACGACGGCGGGCACGTCAAGGCCAGCCAGGTCCGCGCCGCCAAGAGCGACGACATGGGGGCCAAGGAGGTCTCCAAGGAATTGGGTGGGCTGCCGGTGATCGCCGACGCCTCGCTGGCGCCGGGCGCGGTGCGGGTGGTGCTGGCCAACGACTACAGCGGCCCGGGCTCGGGCCTGTCGGGCACCGAGACGATCATGCCCGCGCGGGTGTCCACCGCCGGCGCGGTGGCCACCAACCCCAACGTCCCCCCGCCGTCGCCGATCCTGACCGCCGGCTCCGACAAACCGGAGTGCATAAACTAACGACCCGTGCAGCAACCGAGCACGCTGAGCGGGGCCATCCTCGATCCGATGTTGCGGGCCGACCCGGTCGGCCCGCGGATCACCTACTACGACGACGCGACCGGCGAGCGCATCGAGTTGTCCGGGGTGACGCTGGCCAACTGGGCCGCCAAGACCGGCAACCTGTTGCGCGACGAACTGGGGGCCGGGCCGGCCAGTCGCGTCGCGATCCTGCTGCCCGCGCACTGGCAGACGGCCGCGGTGCTGTTCGGGGTGTGGTGGATCGGCGCCGAGGCGGTGCTGGCGGGGCCGGCCGACCTGGCGCTCTGCACCACCGAGCGCCTTGACGAAGCCGACGACGCGGTGGCCGGGGGCGAGGTCGCGGTGCTGTCGCTGGACGCGTTCGGCCGCCCGGCACCCGACCTGCCGATCGGTGTGACCGACTACGCCACCGCGGTGCGGGTGCACGGCGACCAGATCGTCCCCGAACCGCGCCCGGGGCCCGCGCTGGGTGGCCGCTCGGTCGACGAGGTGCTGGCGGATTGTCAAACATCTGCGGCGGCAAGGGGTTTGACGTCGAGCGACCGCGTGCTGTCCGGTAAGCCGTGGACCGAACCCGCCGAGCTGGTGGACAACCTGCTGGCGATCATGGCCGTCGGCGCCTCGCTGGTGCAGGTGGCCAACGCCGATCCGGACGCGCAGTCGCGCCGCATCGAGACCGAAAAGGTCACCCGGGTGCTCTGAGGCGGGGGGCCACCCTCGCCGACGCGATTCATATTGATATCGCAATATTTCGATGTTAACGTCGAGCGAGCACGGGCTGAACGCGCGGACGACGAGGAAGGTTGCGGCAATGGCGGTGTACGGGCTCTTGGCGAAGGCGGCGGGGACGGTCGTCACCGGGCTGGTCGGCGTGACGGCCTACGAGGTGGTGCGCAAGGCCGTGGCCAAGGCGCCGCTGCACGAGACCGCGGTGAAGGGCGCCGAGCTCGGTCTGCGCGGCACCCGCAGGGCCGAGGAGGCCGCCGAGTCGGCGCGCCTGCGGCTCGCCGACGTCATGGCCGAGGCCCGCGAGCGCATCGGCGAGGAGGCGCCCACACCCTCGATCGCAGAACCCCACGACCACGAGCACTGATCGCCGCTATGGACCTCGCCCTAGTCCCCGACGTTGACGACGAGGTGCGGGCGAAAGACCCCGCGCTGCAGGTGATTTCCGACGCCGCCGGACGCATGCGGGTCGCGGTCGCCTGGGTGCGCGCCGATTCGCGGCGCGCCGTGGCGGTCGAGGAGGCCGTCGCCAAGTGCGAGGGCGTGCGCGTGGTGCACGCCTACCCGCGCACCGGGTCGGTGGTCGTCTGGTATTCGCCGCGGCGCTGCGACCGCTCCTCGGTGCTGGCGGCCATCGGCGACGCGGCGCACGTCGCCGCCGAACTGATCCCGGCGCGCGCGCCGCACTCCACCGAGATCCGCAACGCCGACGTGCTGCGCATGGTGATCGGCGGCGCGGCGCTGGCCCTGCTCGGGATGCGCCGCTACGTGTTCGCTCGGCCGCCGCTGCTCGGCCCCAGCGGCCGGTTGTTCGCCACCGGTGTCACCGTCTTCACCGGCTACCCCTTCCTGCGCGGCGCGCTGCGCTCGCTGCGCTCCGGCAAGGCCGGGACCGACGCGCTGGTCTCCGCGGCGACCGTGGCGAGCCTGGTGCTGCGGGAGAACGTGGTCGCGCTGACCGTGCTGTGGCTGCTCAACATCGGCGAGTACCTGCAGGATCTGACGCTGCGACGGACCCGTCGGGCCATCTCGGAGCTGCTGCGCGGCAACCAGGACACGGCGTGGCTGCGGCTCGACGACGGCCCCACCCCGCGCGAAGTCCAGGTGCCGATCGACACCGTGCAGATCGGCGACGAGGTCGTGGTGCACGACCACGTCGCGATCCCGGTCGACGGCGAGGTGGTCGACGGCGAGGCCGTCGTCAACCAGTCCGCGATCACCGGGGAGAACCTGCCGGTCAGCATCGTGGCCGGCGCGCACGTGCACGCAGGTTCGGTGGTGGTGCGCGGACGCCTGGTGGTGAGGGCCAGCGCGGTCGGCAACCAGACCACCATCGGGCGCATCATCGCCCGGGTCGAAGAGGCGCAACACGACCGGGCGCCGATTCAGACCGTCGGCGAAAACTTCTCCCGCCGTTTCGTTCCCACCTCGTTCATCGTCTCGGCCATCACGCTGGCGATCACCGGTGACGTCCGCCGGGCGATGACGATGCTGCTGATCGCCTGCCCGTGCGCGGTGGGTTTGGCCACCCCGACGGCGATCAGCGCGGCGATCGGCAACGGCGCGCGCCGCGGCATCCTGATCAAGGGCGGTTCGCACCTCGAGCAGGCCGGCCAGGTGGACGCGATCGTGTTCGACAAGACCGGCACGCTCACCGTCGGACGCCCGGTGGTCACCAACATCATTGCGCTGCACAAGGACTGGCAGCCCGAACAGGTGCTGGCCTACGCGGCCAGCTCGGAGATCCACTCGCGGCACCCGCTGGCCGAGGCGGTGATCCGCTCCACCGAGGAACGCCACATCACCATCCCGCCGCACGAGGAGTGCGAGGTGCTGGTCGGGCTGGGCATGCGGACCTGGGCCGACGGCCGGACCCTGCTGCTGGGCAGCCCCGGGCTGCTGCGCTCCGAAAAGGTCAGGGTGTCCAAGAAGGCGTCGGAATGGGTGGACAGGCTGCGCCGCCAGGCCGAGACGCCGCTGCTGCTGGCCGTCGACGGCACGCTGGTGGGTTTGATCAGCCTGCGCGACGAGGTGCGGCCGGAGGCCGCCGACGTGCTGAAGAAGCTGCGCGCCAACGGTATTCGCCGGGTGGTCATGCTCACCGGGGATCACCCGGACATCGCCGAGGTGGTGGCGCGCGAACTCGGGATCGACGAGTGGCACGCCGAGGTGATGCCGGAGGACAAGCTCGCGGCGGTGCGCGAGCTGCAGGACGAGGGCTTCATCGTCGGGATGGTCGGCGACGGCATCAACGACGCGCCCGCGCTCGCGGCCGCCGACATCGGCATCGCGATGGGGCTGGCCGGAACCGACGTCGCCGTGGAGACCGCCGACGTGGCCCTGGCCAACGACGACCTGCATCGCCTGCTCGACGTGCGGGACCTCGGGGCCCGCGCCGTCGACGTCATCCGCGAGAACTACGGCATGTCCATCGCCGTCAACGCCGCCGGGCTGATCATCGGGGCGGGCGGCGCGCTGTCCCCGGTGCTGGCCGCGATCCTGCACAACGCGTCGTCGGTGGCGGTGGTGGCCAACAGCTCCCGGCTGATCAGATACCGGTTGGATGCGCCGCGCAACGGCAGCGGCAACTGACCCGGCTCAGCAGCCGCACTGCTCGCCGCGCCAGGCGCGCACGCCCTGCCACACGGCGACACCGGCGATCGCGAGCCCCACGGCGGGGTCGATCCACCAGGCGCTCGACCACAGCGCCGTCGCCGCGAGGCCGATCAGCACCCCGGCCGCCTGGGCGCCGCACAGGTAGTTCTGAATCCCCTCGGCCTCGGTGGCGCCCGAGCCCAGCCGCGCGCCCAAGCGGTGGTTCGCCCGGCCCAGCACCGGCATGAGCAGCAGGGCCAGGGCGGTCAGGGCGATGCCGATCATCGACGTCTCGGCGCGGTGTTCGCCGACCAGCTCGCGGATGGATTCGGCGGCGATGTACGGGGCGGTGAGCCAGAACGACACCGCGACGCCGCGTTGTGCGCGCCGCTCGGCGCTCGGGGAAAAGGTGCGCGCGCCGCTGAACCGCCACACCACCATCGCGCTGGCCAGCGCCTCCGACGCCCCGCCGAGGGCCCAGCCGGTCAGGGCGATGGAGCCGACCGAGAGCCCCTGCCACAGCCCGACGGCGCCCTCGACGAGCACCACGGCCAGGCTGATCCACGCCAGCCGGCGCGCCCACGCGGCGCCGCGCCGCCAGCCGGCGTCGTGCGCGGCGGTGCATTCCTGCGTCAGGGCGGCCGATGTGGTCATTGGGCCAGGTTAGCGAGCGCGCGGCGGGGCCGGGGTCGCAACACCCGGCCGTGATCGATCTGTGTCGCGCCGCCGGCACGGCGGGGCCCGGCCCGCCGGCCGCCGCCCGGCGTTGGTAGTTATTGTGGCTAACCAGTAGACCCGAAGGGATTTCCGCGATGGCGCGCACCGACGACGACACCTGGGACCTGGCGACCAGCGTGGGCGCGACCGCCACCATGGTGGCCGCGGGACGGGCCCGGGCCACCCGGGACGGCCTGATCGACGACCGGTTCGCCGAGCCGCTGGTCCGCGCGGTGGGCGTCGACTTCATGACCCGGTGGGCGGCCGGTGAACTCGACTCCGCCGACGTCGACGAGCCCGGCGCCCCGTGGGGCATGCAGCGCATGACCGACATGATGGCCGCCCGCACCCGCTACATCGACGCGTTCTTCGCCGAGGCGGGCGCGGCCGGCATCGGTCAGGTGGTCATCCTCGCCTCCGGCCTGGATGCGCGCGCCTACCGGTTGCCCTGGCCCGCGGGCACCACGGTGTTCGAGATCGACCAGCCGCAGGTGCTCGAGTTCAAGGCCGCCACCATCGCCGACCTCGGCGCCGAGCCGACCGCCGAGGTGCGCAACGTCCCGGTCGACCTGCGCCACGACTGGCCGTCGGCGCTGCGCCAGGCCGGCTTCGACGCCGGGCGACCCGCCGCCTGGGCCGCCGAGGGGCTGATCGGCTTCCTGCCGCCGGAAGCCCAGGATCGGTTGCTGGACAACATCACCGAGCTGTCCGCCGACGGCAGCCAGTTGGTGGCCGAGGTGTTCGCGAACACCGGTGTCAGCGGGGACGCGCTGAACGCGGCGAGCGAAAAGTGGCGGCAGGGCGGCCTCGACATCGCGCTGGGCGACCTGGGATTCCCCGGGCCGCGCAACGACGTGGCGACCTACCTGCAGCAGCAGGGCTGGCAGCCGGTGCGCACGCCGCTGAATCAGCTGCTGGCCAACACCGGGCTCCCGCTGCAATCGACCGACCCCGAGGCGCCCTTCGCCCAGAACTACTACTGCACCGCGGTGCGCAACGCGGCGCGTTGAGGAAGGCAGGCACCAGTGCCAAACAGCAAGCCACCCAAGCCACTTGACGGATTCCGGGTGCTCGACTTCACCCAGAACATCGCCGGGCCGATGGCCGGCCAGGTGCTGGCCGACCTGGGGGCCGAGGTCATCAAGGTCGAGGCGCCCGTCGGCGAGGCGGCCCGCCACATCACCGCGGTGCTGCCCGGCCGCCCGCCGCTGGCCACCCTGTTCCTCCCCCACAACCGCGGCAAGAAGTCGGTGATGGCGGACCTGCGCGACGACGAGGCCAAGCAGCAGATCATGCGGCTGGTCGACACCGCAGACGTTGTGCTGGAAGGGTTTCGGCCCGGGGTGATGGAACGCATGGGACTGGGGCCCGACGAGCTGCAATCCCGCAACCCCAAACTCATCTACGCGCGCCTCTCGGCCTACGGCGGCAACGGCCCGGAGGGCAACCGGCCCGGCGTGGACCTGATGGTCGCCGCCGAATCCGGCATGACCACCGGGATGCCCACGCCCAGCGGCAAACCCCAGATCATCCCGTTCCAGCTCGTCGACGCCGCCAGCGGACACGTGCTGGCGCAGGCGGTCCTGGCCGCGCTGCTCAACCGCGAGCGCCACGGCGTGGCCGACGTCGTGCGGGTCGCCATGTACGACGTCGCGGTCAGCCTGCAGGCCAGCCAGCTGACCATCCACCTGAACAAGCCCAACGCGGAACCCAAGCCGTCCGATTCGGCGCCAAAGCCCAAGCGGCGCAAGGGCGTCGGGTTCGCCACCCAGCCGTCGGACGCCTTCAAGGCGGCCGACGGATACCTGGTGATCAGCGCGTACGTGCCCAAGCACTGGGACAAGCTGTGCGAGATCATCGGCCGCCCCGACATGCGCGAGGACGAGCGGTTCATCGACCAGCGCGCCCGGGCGCTCAACTATCCGGAGCTCACCGAGGAACTCGAGAAGGCGCTGGCCGCCAAGACCGCCGACGAATGGGTCCGGCTGCTGCAGGACGGCGGCCTGATGGCCTGCCACGCCTACACCTGGAAGCAGGTGGTCGGCACCGCGCTGTTCGCGGAGAACGAGCTCGCCCTGCCGGTCGGCGAGGGTGAGGACGCGGTCACGGTGATCCGCACCCCGGCACGCTATTCCAGCTTCGAGGCCTCGTCGGCCGGCTGGGCCACCGACCCTCCCCCGGCCCTCGGGCAGCACACCGAGGAGTATCTGGGCGCACCGCAACCCGCGTCGTGAGCCTCAGGGCGTCAGCTTGACCACCCGGTCGTTGCCGCGGTCGGCGATATAGACGCTTCGTTCCTTGTCGACCGCCACCGCCAAGGGCGTGTTGAGCCCGTCGAACGGCAGGACGGTCGGCGTGTTCGAGCCCGCCGGGAACTTCAGCACGTCACTCTTGTCGTGTTCGGTGACGTAGACGGTGCCGCTGTTGTCCACCGCGATGCCCCACGGCACGGAGACGTTCTGAAATGGCAACTCCGCCTGGGTATTCGAATTGGCGTCGAGCTTGACGATCCTGTTGTTGTCGGTGTCGGCGACGTACACGGTGCCCGCGGCGTCGACGGCGACACCGTCGGGATTCTTCAGTCCGTTGAACGGCAACTCGGTCTGGGTCTTGGAGCCCGCCGCCAGCTTCACCACCCTGCTGTTGCCGCGGTCGGCGACGTACACCGCGCCCTGGCTGTCGACCGCGACGCCCTCGGGGTAGCTCAGACCGGAAAACGGCAGCACCTTCTGGTCGTTGGAGCCCGCGGCCAGGCTGACCACCCGGTTGTTGAAATCGGCGACGTACACCGTGCCGGCGCCGTCGACGGCCAGACCCTGCGGCTGGTAGAGCCCGTGGAACGGCAGCACCGTCGTGGCGTTCGAACCGGCCGTCAGCTTCACCACGCGCCCGTACATGCCCTCGCTGGTGACGTAGACGTCGCCGGCGCTGTCCAGCGCCACCCCGCCCGGGGAGAGGCGGAAGTCAATCCCGTTGAAGGGCAACACACTTTGACCGGACGCCTCCTGCGGCGGCCCCGAGGACCGCGTGGACAGGTAACCGGCGACCGCCACGATGAACGCGACGAGGGCGACGAGCGCGATGGCGCCGACGATGATCCACTGCTTTCGCTTGCTGTCGATCGGCACGGCGGGACTCCTGAAGTCCGGCCCGGACCCGTAGGTGTGGCCGAACGTCGTTGGGGCGGGACGGATCAGCGAGGGGTGATGGCCGGAGCGCTCGGACCAGCCGGTGCCGACGGTCCTCGGGGCCACCGGACCGGCCATGGTCTCGGCCGCGGGCCAGGACTGCGGCTCGCGCTCCGGGCGTTGGGCCGACGCCTCCGCACGCTGGACCGCGTCCTCCCCTTCGCGCAGGATCGTGGTCGCCTTGCGCTGCTCGGACGTGGTCAGCGCGTCATGCGCGGCGGCGGCGAATTCGCCCGCGGTGCGATAGCGCTCCTCGGGACGTTTGGCCATGCCCTTGGCGATCACCTGATCCAGGGCGGGCGGAAACGCCCCGGGGCGCAGTTGGCTGGGTGACGGGGGTGCCTTCGTCAGGTGCGCGGCGACCAGCCGTTCGATCGTGTCGGCCCGATACGGCGGCGAGCCGGTCAGGCACTCACTCAAAACGCATGCGAGCGAATAGATGTCGGCGCTGTGGGTGACGGTGTCGTCGGTGAATCGTTCCGGCGCCATGTAGTAATACGTGCCGATCGCGGTCCCGAACTGGGTCAACCCCGGATCGGTTGCGGCCCGGGCGATTCCGAAATCCGCCAGGTACGCGAAGTCGCTGCCGGTGATCAGGATGTTGCCCGGTGTGACGTCGCGGTGCGTCACCCCGACGGCGTGCGCCGCGTCCAGCGCGGCGGCGACCTGGCTGATGATCGCGATCGCCCGCGGCGCGGCCAGCGGCCCGTCGCGGCGCAACAGCGTGCCCAGGTCGACGCCGTCGACGAGGCGCATGTCCACATAGAAACGCCCGTCGATCTCGCCGTAGTCGTGGATCGGCACCACATGCGGTTCGGTCAGCCGTCCGGCGATATCGGCCTCGCGCTGCAGGCGGGCACGGAACTCCGAGTTGCCGGAGAACTGTTGTGAGATCAGTTTCAGGGCCACCATGCGGCGCTTGCGGGTGTCCTCGGCCTCGTACACCTCGCCCATGCCGCCCTGGCGCAGCAGGCGCACCAGCCGGTAGGGCCCGAACCAGGACCCGGCCCGCGAGGCCGGTCCGCTATCGCTCACCGTCGAGTCTCCATGTCACGAAATCGCATTGACCGCGCCCGACAGCTTCGCCGTGAACGAGCTGGGCAGCGGGATGGAACCGTACTGGTCCAGCCCCTCCTGGCCCGGCCCGATCGCGGCCTGCATGAACGCCTTCACCGCCTTGCCCGTCGCCGCGTCCGGATACTTCGAACAGACGATTTCATAGGTCGCCAGCACGATCGGGTACGCGCCGGACTGTGTCGGCTTGTAGAACGACGAGGTGTCCAGCACCAGGTCGTTGCCCTGCCCCTTGAAGGTCGCCCCGGCGATCGTCTTTTCGACGCTGTCCTTGGTGATCGGCACCGCGTCCGGGCCCGCCGACGTGATGATCGACGCCATGTTCAGCTGCTTGCCCACCGCGAACGACCACTCGTTGTAGGTGATCGACCCCTCGGTGTTCTGCAGCAGCGCGGACGTGCCGTTGTTCCCGCTGGCGCCCTGCCCGACGCCGCCGTTGAACACCTCGCTGTCGCCCTTGCCCCAGGCGCCGTCCGACGCGCCGTCGAGGTACTTCTGGAAGTTGGCGGTGGTGCCGGATTTGTCGCTGCGGAAGATGACCGTGATGGGCGTCGACGGCAGGGCCAGGCCCGAGTTGATCGCCTTCAGCGCCGGATCGTCCCACTTGGTGATGGTGCCGTTGAAGATCTTCGCCACGGTGGGCCCGTCCAGTTTCAGCCCGCTCACCCCGGTCAGGTGATAGGTGACCGCGATCGGGCCGAACACCGTGGGCAGATCCCAGGCCTGCGAACCGCACCGCTGCGCCGCCCTGTCGTTTTGACCGGTGGACGGGTCCAGCGGGACATCGGAACCGGCGAGATCCGTTTGGTTGTTCAGGAATTCGGTCACGCCGGCGCCGGAGCCGTTGGCGTCGTAATCAAGCGTGTAACCCGGGCAGGCCCGAACGTAGGCGTAGACGAACTGCTCGATGGCGTTCTGCTGCGCGGTCGAGCCGCTGTCTTTGAGGACCTTCTTACCGCCGCAGTCCACCGACGCCTGCTTGCCGCTCGATCCCGACGACGAGTTGTTGTCGCCGCATCCCGCCAGCGCCAGGGCGACGGCGGCCACCACGCTCACGGCGACGCCAGATCGAGCGAACCTCACGAAACTCCTTCGATCGTCAACAAAAGTTAACCAATCGCGAATATACAAACCCTTGACAAAGAATAAGAGGTTAATGGCCGGTGACCGCGTGCCGGGCGCAGACACGTAGCATCGGTTGTCAATGCGTCGCGAACAACAGTTACCGGCCGCAGTTGCGGCTCCTGTCGCCGAGGGTGGCCAGCTCATGCGGGCCGTCGACCTCACCCTGGGGTTCGGCCCCAAAACGGTCCTCGAGCAGGTCAGCCTCGACTTCCCCGCCCGTTCCGTCACCACCCTGCTGGGGCCGACCGGCTCGGGCAAGACCACCTTCCTGCGCACCCTGAACCGGATGAACGACAAGGTCTCCGGATTCCGGCACAGCGGTGACGTCCTGTTAGGCGGGCGCACCATCTTCGCCGACCGCGACCTGATGGAGTTTCGCCGCAGCGTGGGCATGCTGTTCCAGCGTCCCAACCCGTTCCCGATGTCGATCATGGACAACGTGGTGGCCGGCGTGCGCGCGCACAAAATGGCGCCGCGCAAGCAATTCAAAAGCGTCGCCGAGGCCCGGCTCACCGAGGTCGGCCTGTGGGACGCGGTGAAGGATCGCCTCGGCGATTCGCCGTTCCGGCTCTCCGGTGGCCAGCAGCAGTTGTTGTGCCTGGCCCGCGCGCTCGCGGTCAACCCGGACGTGCTGTTGCTCGACGAGCCCACCTCGTCGCTGGACCCGACCACCACCGAGAAGATCGAGGGACTGATCCGCTCCCTCGCCGACCGGCTGACCGTGATCATGGTCACCCACGATCTCGCGCAGGCCGCCCGTACCGGCGACCGGACCGCCTTCTTTTTCGAGGGCAGGCTGGTCGAGGAGGGGCCGACCAAGCAGTTGTTCCTGTCGCCGCAGCACGAGGAGACCGTCCGCTACTTCGCGCCGTTCCGGCCGGCACAGGGCTCGGATCGGGGTTCCTCGCAGACGGCCGGGGTCGCGGAAAGCGTCTCAGAAAGCCAATAGCGGGAAAGGGTCTCGCCGGGAAGAGGAAGCGGGGACGTGAGGAGTCGTCTGGGTACGCTGCTGGGTCTGGTGGCCATCGCGCCGCCGGTCCTCGGGATCGCGGCGTGCGGTTCGCACGCCGAGACCGCCGGGCGTGGTGCGTCGAGCACCGGCCCGGCCGCCGTCAGCGTCGCCACCGCCCCGGCGACGTCCACGATCGAGCTCTCCGAGACCGGCAGCACGCTGCTCTACCCACTGTTCAGCGAGTGGGGCGCCGCCTACCGCGCCAAGCACCCGAACGTCACCATCACCACCCAGGGCAGCGGCTCGGGCGCGGGGATCTCCCAGGCCGCCGCCGGGGCGGTCGTCATCGGCGCCTCCGACGCCTACCTGTCCGCGGGCGACATGGCCGCGCACAAGGGGCTGATGAACATCGCGCTGGCCATCTCGGCGCAGCAGGTCAACTACAACCTGCCCGGGGTGCATCAGCACCTCAAGCTCAACGGCAAGGTGCTGGCCGGCATGTACCGGGGCACGATCAAGACCTGGAATGACCCGCAGATCGCCGGCATCAACCCCGGCTTGCAGCTCCCCGCGACCCCGGTGGTGCCGCTGCACCGCTCCGACGGGTCCGGCAGCACGTTTCAGTTCACCCAGTACCTGTCCAAGCAGGACCCCGACGGCTGGGGCCGCTCGCCCGGGTTCGGCACCACCGTCTCCTTCCCGGCCGTGCCCGAAGCGCTGGGCGAGAACGGCGACGGCGCCATGGTGACCGGCTGCGCCGCGAACCCGGGCTGTGTGGCCTACACCAGCATCGGTTCGCTCGACGAGGCCGACCAGCACGGCCTCGGCGAGGCAAAGCTGGGCAACGCCTCCGGCAAATACCTGCTGCCCAACGCCAAGAGCATTGGAGCCGCGGCCGCCGGCGTCGCCTCGAAAACCCCGGCGAACCAGGCGATCTCGCTGATCAACGGCCCCGCCACGGATGGGTACCCGATCGTCAACTACGAGTACGCGATCGTTAACGCGGACCAGCGCGACGACGCCACCGCCCAGACGCTGCAGGCGTTCCTGCACTGGGCGATCACCGAGGGCAACGGCCCGTCGTTTCTGGACAAGGTTCACTTCCAGCCGCTGCCGGCCGAGGTGGTGACGCTGTCGGACGCCCAGATCGCCAAGATCGGCGGATGAGCGCAGAAAAGCAAAGGGACGCAAGGGACCTAAAGGAAAGAGAAAGGGAGATGGCCGTGAAAGTTCGTATGAGTAGGTTGCTGGCGATGGCCGCGACCGCGCCCCTGGTTTTCGCCGCCGCTGCGTGTGGTTCGAACTCGCAGACCGGTGCGCCGAGTCAGGGTGGCGGCGGCCCGGTCGCGACGACGCCGGCGTCGTCGCCGGTGACGTTGTCGGAGACGGGCAGCACGCTGCTGTACCCGCTGTTCAACCTGTGGGGCCCCGCCTATCACGACAAGTACAACAACGTCACTATCACCACCCAGGGCACCGGCTCCGGGACCGGGATCTCCCAGGCCGCAGCCGGGGCGGTCGCGATCGGCGCCTCCGACGCCTACCTGTCCGAGGGCGACATGGCCGCGCACAAGGGACTGATGAACATCGCGCTGGCCATTTCCGCGCAGCAGGTCAACTACAACCTGCCCGGTGTCACCGAACACATCAAGCTCAACGGCAAGGTGCTGGCCGGCATGTACAACGGCTCCGTCAAAACCTGGAACGACCCGCAGATCACCGGGCTGAACCCCGGCGTGAATCTGCCTGCCACACCGGTGGTTCCGCTGCACCGCTCCGACGGCTCCGGTGACACCTTCCTGTTCACCCAGTACCTGTCCAAGCAGGACCCCGACGGCTGGGGCAAATCGCCCGGCTTCGGCACCACCGTCGCCTTCCCGACGGTGCCCGGCGCGCTCGGGGAGAACGGCAACGGCGGCATGGTGACCGGCTGCGCGGACACCCCGGGCTGCGTGGCCTACATCGGCATCAGCTTCCTCGACCAAGCCCAGGGCAAGGGGCTCGGCGAGGCGCAGCTGGCCAACGCCTCCGACAAGTACCTGCTGCCCGACGCCAAGAGCATTCAGGCCGCGGCCGCCGGATTCGCCTCGAAAACCCCGGCGAACCAAGCGATCTCGCTGATCAACGGCCCGGCGCCGGACGGCTACCCGATCGTCAACTACGAGTACGCCATCGTCAACAGCGGACAGAAGGACGCCGCCACCGCCCAGACCCTGCAGGCCTTCCTGCACTGGGCGATCAGCGACGGCAACAACGCCTCGTTCCTGGACAAGGTTCACTTCCAGCCGCTGCCGGCCGACGTGGCGAAGCTGTCGGACGCCCAGATCGCCAAGATCAGCGGCCAGTAGGGGTTTGGTGACCGACATCGCGATGGGCGGCGCGCGGGCGCGGATCCGCGGCGCGCGCCGCCCGGGCCTGGCCATCCGTTCCCTGGGTGTGGCGGGCGCGGTGGTTCCGCTGCTCGCGCTCGTGTTCGTGCTCGCGACCCTGCTTCTCGAGGCGCTGCCCGCGATCAGGGTCAACGGGCTGCACTTTTTCACCGCCACCGAGTGGAACCCCGGCAACACCTACGGCGACGCCGTCGTCACCCGCGGCGTCCGCCATCCCGTCGGCGCCTACTACGGGGCGCTACCGCTGATCGTGGGCACCCTCGCGACCTCGGCGATCGCCCTGGTCATCGCGGTGCCGGTGTCGATCGGGGCGGCGCTGGTGATCGTGGAGCGGTTGCCGAAGCGTCTCGCGTCGGCCATCGGGATGGTGCTCGAATTGCTCGCCGGCATCCCCAGCGTCATCGTCGGCCTTTGGGGCGCAATGACATTCGGTCCGTTCATCGCCCACTACGTGGCCCCGGCGATCGCCCGCAACGCGCCCGACGTGCCGGTGCTCAGCTACTTGCGCGGCAACACCGGTAACGGGGAGGGCCTGTTGGTGTCCGGGCTGGTGCTGGCGGTGATGGTCATTCCCATCATCGCCAGCACCACCCGCGACCTGATCCGTCAGGTGCCGGTGCTGCCCCGCGAGGGCGCGGTCGCGCTGGGGATGACCGACTGGGAGTGCGCGCGGCGGGTCACCCTGCCGTGGGTGTCGAGCGGCATCGTCGGCGCGGTGGTGCTCGGGCTCGGTCGCGCGCTGGGAGAGACGATGGCCGTCGCCATGGTGTCGGGTGCAGTGTTGGGCGCGATACCCGCCAACATCTACGCGACGATGACCACCATCGCGGCCACCGTTGTGTCGCAGCTGGATTCGGCGATGACGGACTTCACCGACTTCGCCGTGAAGACCCTCGCCGAGGTGTCCCTGGTGTTGATGGTGATCACGTTGCTCACGAACGTCGCGGCCCGCGCGATGGTGCGCCGGGTGTCGGGCACGGCGCTGCCGGTGGGACGGGGTGTCTGAGATGGTCGGTACCCGACGCAAAATCGTCAACGCGCTGTTCTGGATCGGCTGCGTGTGCTGCCTGGCGGTGGTGGTCGTGCCGACGCTGTGGATGCTGGTCGAGGTCGTCGGGCGCGCCCTGCCGGTCTTCAAATGGAGCGTGCTCACCGAGAACACCCGCGGCAACGGCGGCGGGCTGCGCAACGCCATCATCGGCACCGTGGTCATCGGCGTCGGCGTCATGCTGGTCGGGGGCACCGTCAGCGTGCTGACCGGGATCTATCTCTCCGAATTCGCCGGCGGCAGAACGCGTTCCATCCTGCGCGGCGCCTACGAGATCCTGTCCGGCATCCCGTCGATCGTGCTCGGCTACGTCGGCTACCTGGCCCTGGTGGTGAAATTCCACTGGGGCTTCTCCCTGGCGGCCGGGGTGCTGACGCTCTCGGCGATGAGCATTCCCTACATCGCCAAGGCCACCGAGTCCGCGCTGGCGCAGGTGCCCACGGCCTACCGGGAGGGGGCCGAAGCGCTCGGGTTGCCGCTCGGCTGGACCCTGCGCAAGATCGTGCTCAAGTCGGCGATCCCCGGCATCGTCACCGGGTTACTGGTGGCGCTCGCGCTGGCGGTGGGCGAGACGGCGCCGATGCTGTACACGGCGGGCTGGTCGAACTCGGCCCCGACCGGCAAGCTCACCGACTCACCGGTCGGCTACCTGACCTACCCGATTTGGACGTTCTACAACCTGCCGTCGAAGGCGGCCCGCGACCTGTCCTACGACGCCGCGTTCCTGCTGATCGTGTTCGTGTTCCTGCTGATCATCCTCGGGCGGCTGATCACCTGGTTCGCGCGGCGGCACTCGGAATCCGGGTAGCCCGATTCGGTTGCGCCACAGTCTCGTTCAGGCCGTCGGCAGCCGCACCACCTGAACGAAGAACTCGTCGATCTGCCGGACCGCCTTCATGAACTGGTCCAGGTCAACGGGTTTGGTGACGTAGGCGTTGGCGTGCAGCTTGTAGCTCTTGAGGATGTCCTCCTCGGCCGAGGAGGTGGTCAGCACGACGACCGGGATCTGGGCCAGGTCGGGGTCGGACTTGATCTTCTCCAAAAGCTGGCGGCCGTCGTATTTGGGCAGGTTCAAATCCAGCAGGATCAGGTCGGGCCGCGGCGCGTCGGCGAACTCGCCGCGCCGGTACAGGTAGTTGAGTCCCTCCTCCCCGTCGTGCGCGACGTGCAGCCTGTTCTTGAGTTTGTTGTGCTCGAACGCTTCTCGCGTGATCAGCTCGTCCCCCGGGTCGTCTTCGACCAGCAGGATGTCGATCGCTCTTCCTTCGGGTGTCACTGATGCGCTCCTTCCAAAGCGACTGAGTCCTCTTCCTCGACGGGCCCGGGCATGGGCAACGTGAATTCGAATCGCGTCCCCTCCGTGTAGGACGTGTCGATCCGCACGGTGCCGCCGTGGTGCTCGACGATCTTCTTGACCAACGCGAGACCCACGCCGGTTCCCGCGTACACCTCCCGGCCGTGCAGCCGCTGGAAGATGACGAAGACCTTGTCGGAGAATTCCTCCGGGATGCCGATGCCGTTGTCCGACACGCTGAACAACCATTCGCCGTCGTGGGTGCCCTCGCCGGGTGCGCATTCGATGACGACGCGGGGCGGGCGATCCTTGTGCCGGAACTTGATCGCGTTGCCGATCAGGTTCTGCCACAGCATCGTCAGCAGCGTCGGATCCCCCACGATCTCCGGGAGCGGCTCCGTCGGGCGCACGATCTGGGCTTCGGTCTCCTCGATCGCGACGGCCAGGTTGGCCAGGCCGGCGTCAAGCGTCGCGTCGAGCTGCACCTCGGTCTCCGTGGTGCCCAGCCGGCCGACCCGGGAGAAGGTGAGCAGGTCGTTGATCAGCGCCTGCATGCGTTTGGCGCCGTCGACCGCGAATCCGATGTATTCGATGCCGCGTTCATCGAGCTTGTCGGCGTACCGTTTCTCGAGCAGCTGACAGAAGGAGGCCACCTTGCGCAGCGGCTCCTGCAGATCGTGCGAGGCGACATAGGCGAACTGCTCGAGTTCGGTGTTGGACCGGCGCAATTCGGCGGTCTGCTCATCGAGCAGGGTTTGGGCCGAACGGGACACGTCGAGCTCTTCGACCATGCGCTTGCGCATGTTCTCGACGTCGATGGCCATGTTGCGAATGTCCTTGGGCCGCTTGGGCGCCGAGATCACTTCGTCGAAATTGCCCTGGGTGATCCGGCGGCAGGCCGCGGCCAGGTTCGCGATCGGCCGGGTGATCGCCGCGCGACTCAGCAACCCCAACAGCAGGGCCGCGGCCAAAACGATCAGCACCATCGCGCCCAGCACCCAGTCGCGCCAGCCGTTGATGTCGTTGAGCTCGTCGACGGCGCTGGCCGCCGCGTCGGCCAGGTGCGTGTTCTGCGTGTCGAAAAGCACTCGCAGACGGTCGAATTTGGCCTTGCCGAGGTCGGCCATCGAGGTGCTGACGACGCTGGGAACCTTGGGGGTCACGGCCGCGATGACGGGTTCGGCGTAGCTGGTGCGCCAGTCCGCGGCGGCGGTTTCGACCGCCTCCAGGTCGGCGATCAGCTCCGCGCGCCCGCCCACCAGCCGCCGAATCTCGTCGGCGGCCGCCCGTTCGGCGCGTTGCCCGTCGTAATACGGCGCGAGGAACTGCCGGTCGGCGGTGATCAGGTAACCGCGCACGCCCGTTTCCTGGTCCCGCAGGGCCGCCTGCAAATGGGTCGCGGCGACGCGCGCCGGCTGGATGTCCTCGCCCACCTGGCGCGACACCTGGTCGGTGCGGTCCAGCAGCACCCCGCCGACGACCGCGCCGAGGAGCACCGTCGCACCCATGATCCACAGGACGAGGGCCAGCCACCCCCGCACGGTGAGCTGCGCGAGCCGAAGCGGAGCCGGTGGGATCACGTGGTGGTCCTCTCGATGCGGAGCACGGCGATGTCGTCGGTGAGGCCGCCGCGCGGCTCGGCGAGTTCCTGGGCGCCGTCGATGAGGGCGTCGACGAATGCCGGGCCGGGTCGGTTGGCGTGCGAGCGGGCCAGCTCGAGCAGGCCGTCCTCGCCGAGCCGCTCGGTCCCCTGCCCCGAATAGCCTTCGTAGAGACCGTCGGTCAGCAACAGCAGGCCGTGGCCGGCGGGCAGCTCCAGCTCGTGGCGCGGCCAGCCGTCGGCGCGCAGGCCCAGCGCCGGGCCGCCCGGCGGCTCCACCCACTGCACCGCGCCGCCGCCCTGCAGCAACATCCCCGGATGCCCGGCGCGGATGACGCTGACCTCCGGGCGCTCCGGGCAGATCTCGAGGCTGAGCACGGTCGCGAAGATGCCGGTGCCGGTGCGTTCCGAATACAGCACCCGCTCGAGCTGGCGCATCAGGTCGACGCCGTGCACGCCGGCGAAGGTGAGCGTGCGAAACGCGATCCGCAGCGCCGCGCCCAGGGCCGCCTCGTGCGGGCCGTGCCCGGCGACGTCGCCGATCAGGACGTGCACGATCCGGTCGGGCGTCTGGACGACGTCGTAGAAGTCGCCGCAGAGCAAAGCGCCTTCACGGCTGGGGCGGTAGCGGGCGACGATGTCGACGCCCGGGTCGTCCAGCAGCAGCGGGGAGGGCAGCAGTCCGCGTTCCAGCAGCGCGTTCTCCCGGGCCCGCAGCTGGGTCGCGTGCAGGTCGGCGGCGATCAGCTCGGCGCGCTTGCGCTCGATCGCGTACAGCAGCGCGCGGCGCAGCATCTCCGGCTCGACGCGGCCCTTGACCAGGTAGTCCTGGGCGCCGGCGGCGACGGCCGACGCCCCGAAATACTCGTCGTTGAGCCCGGTCAGCACGACGATCGGGACGGTGGCGTCCAGCTTGGCCACGCGGTCCAACGCGTCGATCCCGCTGGCGTCGGGCAGGTGCAGATCCAGCAGCACGCAATCGGGGCGGGCGGATTCCAGCTCGCGTTCGGCGTCCGCCATCGACTTGGCCCACACCACCCGGATGTCGGCGGCCGCGTCGGCGATCAGGTCTTCCACGAGCACCGCGTCGGCGCGGTCGTCCTCGACCAAGAGCAACGACAAGGATTGCCAACTCGCCGTCGGCGTGACCGGAGCACGTGCCGGAATCAATTCCCGGCCATCTGTGGACGGGTGTGGGAAGTCACGTTCTGCACTTGCAGACCCCCTGGCCGCGATAAGACCCTTGCTCGTTGGCGGTGGTCGGACGGGATAGCCGGTGCCTGTTTACCGACCGTCGGCTTGGACTTCACGCGCCGTGGAGATCCTATGCGGTGCGGGCCGGGTTTTCCCAATGGACCCGCGGAACGAATCAGCGCAGCAGCGCCCGCGACATCACCACGCGCTGAATCTGATTGGTGCCCTCGTAGATCTGGGTGATCTTGGCGTCACGCATCATCCGCTCGACGGGGAAATCGACGGTGTAGCCGGCGCCGCCGAACAGCTGCACCGCGTCCGTGGTGACCTCCATCGCGACGTCGGACGCCAGGCACTTCGACGCCGCCGAGATGAAGCCCAGGTGCGATTCGCCGCGCTCGGCGCGGGCGGCAGCGTGGTACACCATCAGCCGGGCGGACTCCACCTTCATCGCCATGTCGGCGAGCATGAACTGCACGCCCTGGTTGTCGCTGACCGGGCGGCCGAACTGCTTGCGGTCCTTGGTGTAGGCGATGGCCGCGTCCAGCGCGCCCTGGGCGATGCCGACCGCCTGCGCGCCGATGGTGGGCCGGGTGTGGTCCAGCGTCGCGAGCGCCGTCTTGAAACCGGTGCCCCGCTCGCCGATGATCCGGTCGCCCGGGATGCGGCAGTTCTCGAAGTACAGCTCGGTGGTCGGCGAACCCTTGATACCCAGCTTCTTTTCCTTGGGCCCGACGCTGAATCCCTCGTCGTCGGAGTGCACCATGAACGACGAAATCCCATTGGCGCCCTTGTCCGGATCGGTCACCGCCATCACCGTGTACCAGCTCGACTTGCCGCCGTTGGTGATCCAGCATTTGGCGCCGTTGAGGATCCAGTCGTCCCCGTCGGCCTTGGCCCGGGTCCGCATCGATCCGGCGTCGCTGCCGGCCTCGCGCTCGGACAGCGCGTAGGACGCCATCGCCGAGCCGTCCGCGATCGAGGGCAGCACCTGCTTTTTCAGCTCGTCGGAGCCGCGCAGGATCAGCCCCATCGTGCCGAGCTTGTTGACCGCGGGAATCAGCGACGCCGAGGCGTCGACGCGGGCGACCTCTTCGATGACGATGCACGCGGCCACCGAGTCGGCGCCCTGCCCGCCGTACTCCTCGGGCACGTGCACGGCGTTGAAGCCCGACGCGTTCAGGGCCTCCAGCGCCTCCTGCGGGAAGCGCGAGTTCTCGTCGACGTCGGCGGCGTGCGGGGCGATTTCCTTTTCCGCCAGCGCGCGGATCGCCGCCCGCAATTCGGTGTGTTCCTCGGGCAACTGGAACAGATCAAAGGTGGGATTTCCGGCCCATCCAGCCATCTCGAGCCTCCTACGCTCTCCTGTGGCGCCCTGCCGAACCGCCCGACTCCTGCGCGGGCGCGGCGCGCCTCGTCGCCAAGCTACTAGTCGGTAACTTTACCCCGGCGCTGCTGCAGCGCCTCATCCTTGGCCCGCACGGTCTCGGCCAGCTGCTGCTGGAAGTCGACGATCCGGGCACGCAGCGCCGGGTCCGACGATCCGAGGATGCGCACGGCGAGCAGGCCGGCGTTGCGGGCGCCGCCGATGGAGACCGTGGCCACCGGGACACCGGCGGGCATCTGCACGATCGACAGCAACGAGTCCAGGCCGTCGAGCCGCGCGAGCGGCACCGGCACGCCGATCACCGGCAGCGGCGTCGCGGACGCGACCATGCCGGGCAGGTGCGCCGCCCCGCCGGCGCCGGCGATGATCACCTCGATGCCGCGCCCGGCCGCGTCGCGGGCGTAGTCGAACATCACCTGCGGGGTGCGGTGCGCCGAGACGACCCGGACCTCGGCCGGCACGTCGAACTCGGCCAGCGCCGCCGCGGCGTCGGCCATCACCGACCAGTCGCTGTCGCTGCCCATGATCACGCCGACGCGAGCCTGCTGCTCACTCATGGTCATGGTCATTTGCGCCGCTCCTCCTCATCGACTGCGCTCTGCATCGTCGCCGGCGTGTGGATCCCATCCGTCCGTCCACTGCCCGTGTGACAACCAGTGTGCCGCCAGGTCGGCGCGTTCCCGCAGCTTCGCCACGCTTTCGCGGGCCGGGTCCAGGCCGACGAAGTTGATGTGGCCGACCTTGCGGCCGGGGCGCTCCTGCTTGCCGTACAGGTGCACCCGCGCGTCGGGCATCCGCGCGAACAGGTGGTGCAGCCGCTCGTCGACGCTCATCTGCGGGGGCCCGGAAGCTTCGGCGGCGCCCAGCACGTTGGCCATCACGGTCACCGGCGCCAGCGCGTCGGTGTCGCCGAGCGGGTAGTCGAGCACCGCGCGCAGATGCTGCTCGAACTGGCTGGTGCGCGACCCGTCCATGGTCCAGTGCCCCGAGTTGTGCGGCCGCATCGCCAGCTCGTTGACGAGCAGCGACCCGTCACCGGTCTCGAACAGCTCGACCGCGAGCACCCCGACCACGCCAAGCTCGGCCGCCAGCCGCAGCGCCAGCTGCTGTGCGGCGGCGGCCTGCTCGCCGGGCAGGTCCGGCGCGGGGGCGATCACCTGCACGCAGATCCCGTCGCGCTGCACGGTCTCGACGACCGGCCACGCCGCCCCTTGCCCGAACGGCGACCGGGCCACCAGCGCGGAGAGCTCGCGGCGCAGGTTCACCTGCTCCTCGGCCATCACCGGCACGCCGTCGGCCAGGAAGGCGGCCGCGATCTCGCGAGCGTGCACCGGGTCGCGGGCCATCCGCACCCCACGCCCGTCGTAACCGCCGCGGATCGCCTTCACCACCACGGGCCCGGCGATCCCCCGCGCGAACTCGTCGAGTTCGTCGACGCTGCGGATCTCGGCGTAGCGGGGCACCGGCACGCCGAGGGCCTCCAACCGCCGCCGCATCACGAGCTTGTCCTGCGCGTGCACCAGCGCCTGTGGCGGTGGCGCCACGTTGACGCCCTCGGCGACGAGCTTGTCCAGCAGTTCGGTCGGCACGTGCTCGTGATCGAACGTCAGCACGTCGGCACCCTCGGCCACCCGGCGCAGGTCCTCGAGATCGGTGTGCGAACCGATCACCACGTCGGGGGCGACCAGCGCGGCCGATTCGCCGGCGTCGGTGGCCAGCACCCGCAGCGTCTGCCCCAGGGCGATCGCCGCCTGGTGGGTCATCCGGGCGAGCTGACCGCCTCCAACCATCGCGACGACGGGGATGACCCGGGGAACGGCTCGGGCGGCCGGGGGGCGCGTTTCGAGGGGGGCTGCGCCCGGGGGGCGTGTACTCGGCACGGCCATCATCGTGTCACGGCCGCGCACACCGCCGCCAAGGCGTGTGACCGGCGCTGACACTGAATTGTTATGTACGATTTTGCGTCGAATTTGTGTCCGTCCGTACACTGACGTGTTGTGTCCTTCGCCGAAGCCACGATCGCGCGTCTGCCAAGGGTTTTGCAGCCCTATTTGCTACGCCACCACGAACTGATCAAATTCGCCATTGTCGGCGGCACCACGTTCGTCATCGACTCGGCGATTTTCTACACGCTCAAGCTGACAATTCTTGAACCCAAACCGGTCACCGCGAAGGTGATCGCCGGGATCGTGGCGGTCATCGCGTCCTACGTGCTGAACCGGGAATGGAGCTTCCGCAACCGCGGCGGCCGCGAGCGCCACCACGAGGCCCTGCTGTTCTTCGCGTTCAGCGGCGTCGGGGTGCTGCTGTCCATGGCGCCGCTGTGGTTCTCCAGCTACGTGCTGCAACTGCGCGTGCCGACGGTGTCGCTGGCGGTGGAAAACCTCGCCGACTTCATCTCGGCCTACATCATCGGAAACCTGCTGCAGATGGCGTTCCGCTTCTGGGCGTTCCGCCGCTGGGTATTTCCGGACCAATTTGCCCGCACCCCCGACAAGGCGCTGGAATCCGCCCTCACCGCCGGCGGTATTGCCGAGATCTTCGAAGACGAGATCGAGGGCGGAAACGTCACCCTGCTGCGCGCCTGGCGCAATCGGGCCGGCCGCCTGGGTCAGCTCGGCGATTCCTCGGAACCGAGGGTGTCGAAGACTTCGTGATACAGCAGCGCGTGCACCTCGCGCAGCCGCGGAATGTCGTAGAACTCCAAGGGGTCCTGTGACGCCGATTCGATGATCAGCGTCCCGGTGCGAAACATTCGCTCGGTGATCCGGTCGCGGAATTCCACGCTGTTGATCCGGGCCAGCGGGATGTCGATCCCGGTGCGCGTCAACACCCCGTGCCGGAACATCACCCGCCGGTTCGTCACCACGAAATGTGTCGTCAGCCAGCTTCCGAAGGGCCACAACGTCAGCCACCCGACGATCACCAGCCAGATCCCCCAGATGACGCCGTGGATGATGTTCTTGGCGAGCTGCTCCCAGTGCGTCGAGTTGAGGTATCCCGAGCCGAACGCCGCCAGCCCGGTCACCACGATGAGAACCAGCACCGGCCAGATCAACCGCTTCCAGTGCGGGTGCCGATGCACGATGACGTGCTCGCCGGCGGCCAGCACATTGTCCGGATAGCCCATGCCCGCCGACCTTAGCCTCGCGGCGCGACGAACTAGCGCAAATGCACCACATCGCCGGCCGCGACGACGGCGGTCTGCCCGCCACTGTCCAGGCACAACCGGCCCTGATCGTCGATGGCGGTCGCGGTGCCGTCGATCTGCTTGCCGCCGGGCAAGTGCGCGCGCACCCGGTTGCCGAGGGTCAGGCTGCGCGCCCGGTAGTCGGCGGCCAGCGCCCAGTCGGCGCCGCGCGCGGCGCGCCAGGCCACGATCCGCCGCCCCAGCTCCCGCAGCAGGTCCGACACCAACCGCGTGCGGTCGGGTTCGGCCACGCCGAGATCGAGCAGCGACGTCGCGCCGGGGCCGTCGATCTCCTCGGCGGACTGAGTCACGTTGAGCCCCAAGCCGATAACCACCACCGGCTTTGCCACCTCGGCGAGAATCCCGGCCAGCTTGCCCGGCGAATCGGCCGGCCCGGCCAGCACGTCGTTGGGCCATTTGAGCCCCACCCGGGCCCCGGACCCTTCCAGCAGCGGGGCGACGGTGTCGACCACCGCCACCCCGGCGGCCAGCGGCAGCCAGCCCCACCCGGTGCTGGGGACGTCGACGACGCTGACGCCGACCGACATGGTGATCTGGGCGCGCGGGGTGGCCGACCAGCCGCGGCCGTGCCGCCCGCGGCCGGCGGTCTGGTGCTCGGCGATCAGCACGGCGCCGGCGACGTCGGCGCCCATTGAACTCCGGGCCGCCCGCGCCAGCAGGTCGGCGTTGGTGGATCCGGTCTGCTCGACGACGTCGAGCTGACGCCAGCCCAGCCCGGTGCCGATCAACTCGGCGCGCAGCGCGGCGGCGTCCAGCGGCGCTCGAAGTTGATCTCGGTCTGTCACCGGACCCAGCCTAGAACTCAGGACCGACGGTCGCGCATGTCCAGGACGGCCAGGTGGCTGAACAGCATGCTGGTTCCGATCGGGTTGCCCCCACCGGGATACGCGGTGCCGCTGGGCGCGGCCATCGTGTTGCCCGCCGCGTACAGGCCCGGAATCGGGTGGCCGGACGTGTCGAGCACCCGCGCCGCGGCGTCGGTGCGCAGGCCGCCTTTGGTGCCCAGGTCCGAGATGCCGAACGCCGCGGCGTGATAGGGCGGCGAGTCGATGGGCACCAGCGGCGAGGCGCCCGCCGAGAACGCACGATCGAATGCCTCGTCACCGCGGCCGAAGTCCTCGTCGACGCCGGAGGCGGCAAAACCGTTGAACCGCTTCACCGTTGCCGCCAGCCGCTCGCCCGGCACCCCGATCTTGGCGGCCAGCTCCTCGAGGGTGTCCGCGGAGTGCCACAGGCCGGCGGCGACGTACTTCTCGGTCTCGACGATGGAGACGTTGGCCGCCTTGACCGGCGGCACCTCGCCCTCGGAGTCGTCGTAGATCATCCAGTACGGCAACGTGATTGAGCCGTCCTGCAGTTGCGCGATGATCTCGCGGCCGGCCCGGTCGTAGGCCCGGGACTCGTTGACGAACCGGTCGCCGTCCTGGTTGACGAAGATGCCGCCGGTGAACCACAGCGCGAAGGCGGACCGGCCGTCGGGGTGGGTCATGCCCGGCGACCACCAGGCCTGGTCCAGTAGGTCGGTGTCCGCGCCCGCGGCGATGCCGGCCTGCAGCGCCAGACCGCGACTTCCCGGGCCCCCCATGGTGTCTCGCGCGCTGCCCGGCACCCCGTACTTTCGCCGGAGCTCGTCGTTGCCCTCGAAGCCGCCGGCGGCCAGCAGCACTCCCCGGCGGGCGCGGATGGCGCGGCGCTGCCCGCCGGTCTCGACGATCGCTCCCGTCACGCGGCCCTCGTCTACCACGAGGTCGACCAGTGCGGTGTCGCGCTGCAGCGACGCGCTCGGGTACTCGCCGATGGCCTTGAGGAATCGGGCGATCAGCGCGCGGCCCCCGACGTAGTAGTCCGACGGCGGTTCGGCGCCGAGCCGGTCGGTGTCCAGCGGCCCGCGGATCGCGTCGCGGAATTCGGGGGCGGCGGCCACCGCCAGAGGCTTGGCCGCGATGTGACGCTGGCCGTCGAGGCGCGCCTTGGGCGCCTTGCCGTAGTAGTCGGGCCACGGCAGCGGCACGAACTTCAGGTTCGGGTCGGCCTCCAGGTACTCGATCAGCGGCGCGCCGCCGCGGACGTAGGTTTCCTGCAGCTCGCGCGGGGTGCGATCGCCGACCACGGCGCGGTAGTAGGTGAGCGCGTCCTCGATGGTGTCGTCGGTGCCGGCGCGCAGCAGCACCGGATTGCACGGGAACCACACGCCGCCCCCGCCGGAGTACGCGGTGGTGCCACCGAACTTGTCGGTCGCCTCGACCAGGAGCACGTCAAGGCCTTCGCGCGCCGCGGTGTACGCGCCGGTGACGCCGCCGCCGCCCGATCCCGCGACCAGTACGTCGCATTCGGCCTTCCAGTCCACCGTGCCCATAGTCAGCGCAGCCTATCCGCGCCGCTAAGCTCGACTCCCATGACGAGCGTTACCGACCACACCGCGGAACCCGCCGCCGAACACACCATCGACATCCACACCACCGCCGGCAAGCTGGCCGAACTGCACAAGCGCCGCGAGGAGTCGCTGCACCCGGTGGGTGAAGAGGCCGTCGAGAAGGTGCACGCCAAGGGCAAGCTGACCGCCCGCGAGCGCATCCTCGCCCTGCTCGACGAGGACTCGTTCGTCGAGCTCGACGCGCTGGCCCGCCACCGCAGCAAGAACTTCGGCCTGGAGAACAACCGCCCGCTGGGCGACGGCGTGATCACCGGCTACGGCACCATCGACGGCCGCGACGTGTGCATCTTCAGCCAGGACGCCACCGTGTTCGGCGGCAGCCTAGGCGAGGTGTACGGCGAGAAGATCGTCAAGGTCCAGGAGCTGGCGATCAAGACCGGGCGCCCACTGATCGGCATCAACGACGGCGCGGGGGCGCGCATCCAGGAGGGCGTCGTCTCGCTCGGCCTCTACAGCCGCATCTTCCGCAACAACATCCTGGCCTCCGGCGTCATCCCGCAGATCTCGCTGATCATGGGGGCCGCCGCCGGTGGGCACGTCTACTCCCCCGCGCTGACCGACTTCGTGGTCATGGTCGACCAGACCAGCCAGATGTTCATCACCGGGCCCGACGTCATCAAGACCGTCACCGGCGAGGACGTCACCATGGAGGAGCTGGGCGGCGCCCACACCCACATGGCCAAGTCGGGCACGCTGCACTACGTCGCCTCCGGTGAGCAGGACGCCTTCGACTGGGTCCGCGACCTGCTGAGCTACCTGCCGCCCAACAACGCGACCGACCCGCCCCGCTACGCCGAGCCGCACCCGCCCGGCGCCATCGAGGACAACCTCACCGAGGAGGACCTCGAGCTGGACACGCTGATCCCGGACTCGCCCAACCAGCCCTACGACATGCACGAGGTGATCACCCGCATCCTCGACGACGACGAATTCCTGGAAGTCCAGGGGGGTTACGCGCAGAACATCGTCGTCGGGTTCGGCCGCATCGACGGCCGCCCGGTCGGGATCGTGGCCAACCAGCCGACGCAGTTCGCCGGCTGCCTGGACATCAACGCCTCGGAGAAGGCGGCCCGCTTCGTGCGGACCTGCGACTGCTTCAACATCCCGATCATCATGCTGGTCGACGTGCCGGGCTTTTTGCCGGGCACCGGCCAAGAGTACAACGGCATCATCCGGCGCGGCGCCAAGCTGCTGTACGCCTACGGCGAGGCCACCGTCCCCAAGATCACCGTCATCACCCGCAAGGCCTACGGCGGCGCCTACTGCGTCATGGGCTCCAAGGACATGGGCTGCGACGTCAACATCGCCTGGCCGTCGGCGCAGATCGCCGTGATGGGGGCCTCCGGGGCCGTCGGATTCGTCTACCGCAAGCAGCTTTCCGAGGCGGCCAAGGAGGGCAAGGACGTCGACGCGCTGCGCCTGCAGCTGCAGCAGGAGTACGAGGACACCCTGGTCAATCCGTACGTCGCCGCCGAGCGCGGATACGTCGACGCGGTGATCCCGCCGTCGCACACCCGCGGCTACATCGGCACGGCGCTGCGCCTGCTGGAACGCAAGATCGCCCACCTGCCCCCCAAGAAGCACGGGAACATACCGCTGTGACCCAGACTCAGACCGAAGCGGCGGCCGCTGAAGCTCAGCAGCCGCACGAGCCGCACATCCAGATCCTCAAGGGCGAACCCACCGTCGAGGAGGTGGCCGCGCTGGTCGCGGTGCTGGGCTGCGTCGGCGGTGCGCCCGAGCCCGAACAGCCCGAGGAGACCCGCTGGGGCCTCCCGGTCGACCGGCTGCGGTTCGCGATGTCGAACTACCAGCGGCTGACCATGCAGCAAATGACGCACATGAGGCGTTGACCCGCCTGGTGCTGGCGTCGGCCTCGGCCGGCCGGCTCAAGGTGTTGCGTCAGGCGGGCGTCGACCCGCTGGTCGTGGTGTCCGGCGTCGACGAGGACGCGGTCGCGGCGGCGCTGGGACCCGGCGCCGAGCCGCCCGACGTGGTGTGCGCCCTGGCCCGGGCCAAGGCCGAACAGGTCGCCGGCGGGCTGGACGGCGCCGTCGCGGCCGATTGCGTTGTCCTTGGCTGTGATTCGATGCTTTCCCTCGACGGCCGGCTGTGCGGCAAGCCCGGATCGGCCGACGCCGCGGCGAGCCAGTGGCGCCGCATGGGCGGGCGGTCCGGCGGGCTGCACACCGGGCACTGCCTGCTGCGGATGTCCGACGGCGCGATCACCCATTGCGAGGTCGAATCAGCTTGCACCACAGTTCATTTCGCCGAACCGACGGACGCCGATCTGCGCGCCTACGTGGCCGGCGGCGAACCGTGGCACGTGGCGGGCGGCTTCACCCTCGACGGCCTGGGCGGCTGGTTCGTCGACGGCATCGACGGCGACCCGTCGAACGTGATCGGCGTGAGCCTGCCGCTGCTGCGGCGCCTGCTGGGGCGGGCCGGGCTGTCGGTGGCCGCGCTGTGGGCCGGCGACTCGACCACCGGCGCCGGCGAGACATAAACCACGGCGATCCGCGACGGCGTGTCGTCGCCCTCGTTGATGTGTCGCGGCGGCCCGCGGCAACTAGTCGACGTTGGTGACGAAATCCCGGGATGAGTAGGCTCGGCAGCGTGGCATTACCCCCCGATCCAAGCCCGACACTGTCGAACTACGCCCACCCCGAGCGACTGGTCACCGCCGACTGGCTGTCGGCCCACCTGGGCACCCCCGGCCTGGTGATCGTCGAGTCCGACGAGGACGTGCTGCTCTACGACGTGGGCCACATCCCCGGTGCGGTGAAAGTCGACTGGCACACCGACCTCAACGACCCCCGGGTCCGCGACTACATCGACGGTGCGCAGTTCGCGGAGTTGATGGACCGCAAGGGCATCGCCCGCGACGACACCGTGGTGATCTACGGCGACAAGAGCAACTGGTGGGCCGCCTACGCGCTGTGGGTGTTCACCTTGTTCGGTCACCCGGACGTGCGCCTGCTCAACGGCGGCCGCGACCTGTGGCTGGCCGAACGCCGGGAGACCACGCTGGACGTCCCCACCAAGACGTCCACCGGCTACCCCGTCGTCACGCGCAACGACGAGCCCATCCGCGCCTTCAAGGACGACGTGCTGGGGATCCTCGGCAGCCAGCCGCTGATCGACGTGCGCTCGCCGGACGAGTACACCGGCAAACGCACACACATGCCCGAATACCCCGAGGAGGGCGTGCTGCGCGGCGGCCACATCCCCACCGCCCGGTCGATCCCGTGGGCCAAGGCGGTCGACGAAAGCGGCCGCTTCCGCAGCCGCGAGGAACTCGAGGAGCTCTACGGCTTCCTCGAGCCCGACGACAAGACCGTCGTGTACTGCCGCATCGGCGAACGGTCCAGCCACACGTGGTTCGTCCTGACGCACCTGCTGGGCAAGCCCGGCGTGCGCAACTACGACGGGTCGTGGACCGAGTGGGGCAACACCGTGCGCACCCCGATCGTCGCGGGCCCAGAACCGGGACAGGCCCCGACCGTTTCCGTCTGATGGGTGCGCCATGAGCATGCCCGCGCCGCTGGCCGAGGTGGTCTCCGACTTCGCCGAGGTCGAGGGCCAGGACAAGCTGAAGCTGCTGCTGGAATTCGCCGACGAGCTGCCGGACCTGCCGCCCGAGCTCGAAGAGCAGGCCATGGAGCCGGTGCCCGAGTGCCAGACGCCGCTGTTTCTGCACGTCGACGCCAGCGACCCGAACCGGGTGCGGTTGCACTTCAGCGCGCCCGCCGAATCGCCCACCACGCGGGGCTTCGCGTCGATCCTGGCCACCGGGCTGGACGAGCAGCCCGCCGCCGAAATCCTGGCCGTGCCCGAGGATTTCTACGACGACCTCGGGTTGGCCGCGCTGATCAGCCCGCTGCGGTTGCGCGGCCTGTCGGCGATGCTCGCCCGCATCAAGCGCAGGCTGCGCGAGTCGACCTGAAAAAAGGTGGACCGCCTCGTCGGGCCCAACGGCGCGGCGCTTAGACTTCCCGAGAACTCGTTGTAAGAAATTCTCTTAGAGAAGCCCCGCAGAAATACGTCTGCGACCGATGCCATACAGGAGGCGCTGTGGCCAGTCACGCCAGCTCGAGGATCTCCAAAGTCCTCGTCGCCAACCGCGGCGAGATCGCTGTCCGGGTGATCCGCGCGGCCCGCGACGCGGGCCTGTCCAGCGTGGCGGTGTACGCCGAACCCGACGCCGACGCGCCGCACGTGCGGCTGGCCGACGAGGCGTTCGCGTTGGGCGGACAGACGTCCGCGGAGTCCTACCTGGACTTCGGCAAGCTCCTCGACGCGGCGGCCAAGTCCGGCGCCAACGCCGTGCACCCCGGCTACGGGTTCCTCTCGGAGAACGCCGATTTCGCTCAGGCTGTGCTCGACGCGGGCCTGATCTGGATCGGCCCCAGCCCGCAGTCCATCCGCGACCTCGGTGACAAGGTCACCGCCCGCCACATCGCCGCCCGCGCCCAGGCGCCGTTGGTGCCCGGCACCCCCGACCCGGTCAAGGACGCCGACGAGGTGGTGGCATTCGCCAAGGAGTACGGCGTGCCGATCGCGATCAAGGCCGCCTTCGGCGGCGGCGGCCGCGGCATGAAGGTGGCCCGCACCATCGAGGAGATCCCGCACCTCTACGAGTCGGCCGTGCGTGAGGCCGTCGCGGCGTTCGGCCGCGGCGAGTGCTTCGTCGAGCGCTACCTGGACAAGCCGCGCCACGTGGAGGCGCAGGTGATCGCCGACCAGCACGGCAACGTCATCGTCGCCGGCACCCGCGACTGCTCGCTGCAGCGCCGGTTCCAGAAGCTGGTGGAGGAGGCGCCCGCGCCGTTCCTGACCGACGCCCAGCGCAAGGAGATCCACGAATCGGCCAAGCGGATCTGCAAGGAGGCCCACTACTACGGCGCCGGGACCGTCGAATACCTGGTCGGCCAGGACGGCCTGATCTCCTTCCTGGAGGTCAACACGCGCCTGCAGGTCGAGCACCCGGTCACCGAGGAGACCGCCGGCATCGACCTGGTGCTGCAGCAGTTCAAGATCGCCAACGGCGAGAAGCTGGACCTCACCGAGGACCCCACCCCGCGCGGGCACGCCATCGAGTTCCGGATCAACGGCGAGGACGCCGGGCGAGGCTTCCTGCCGGCTCCCGGCCCGGTCACCCGCTACGACATCCCGACCGGGCCCGGCGTCCGGCTGGATTCGGGCGTCGAGGCCGGTTCGGTCATCGGCGGACAATTCGACTCCATGCTGTCCAAGCTGATCGTGTACGGCGCCACCCGCGAGGAGGCCCTCGCCCGCTCCCGTCGCGCCCTGGACGAATTCCACGTCGAGGGGCTCGCCACGGTCATCCCGTTCCACCGCGCCGTCGTGAGTGACCCGGCGTTCATCGGTGACGGCGAGAGCTTCTCGGTCCACACGCGCTGGATCGAGACCGAGTGGGACAACACCATCGAACCGTTCACCGCCGGCGAGCCCCTGGACGACGAAGCCGACGCCCGGCCCCGCCAGAAGGTCGTCGTGGAGGTCGGCGGCCGCCGGCTCGAGGTGTCGCTGCCCGGTGACCTGGCGCTGTCGGGCGGGGGCTCCGGCGGCGGCGAGGCGGGTGTCATCCGCAAGAAGCCCAAGGCCCGCAAGCGGGGGGCGCACGCCGGTGCGGCCGCCTCCGGCGACGCGGTCACCGCGCCCATGCAGGGCACCGTGGTCAAGGTCGCCGTCGAGGAGGGCCAGGAGGTTGCCGCCGGCGACCTGGTGGTGGTCCTCGAGGCGATGAAGATGGAGAACCCGGTCACCGCGCACAAGGACGGCGTCATCACCGGGCTCGCGGTCGAGCCCGGCGCGGCCATCACGCAGGGCACGGTGCTGGCCGAGATCAAGTAGCGGCCCGACGGACTTCACCGGGATCACCGGGAGCGTTGTCGCCCCTGGCCACCACGAGTAGGGTGGCGGGCAAGGTTGAGTTCACAGCCGCCGCCCGGGGTACGTTGTTGGCGTGGGGACAGGCGAAACTCCCTGCTTCTGCGAACTTTTTGCAGTCGGCTGACGTATTCCACAGCAGGAATCCTCCGCACGGATGGAGTCAGCAATGTCTGTGGCGCAATCGTGGCAACAAAGCCGCACGGCGCAGTTCACCGCCCGGTGGGGCCCGACGGGCACCCTGATCACGGTCGACGGTGAGCTCGACGCGGCCAATGCGGATCAGCTCGCCGCGTACGTCCAACAGAGCGTCAACCGCTCCCGGCGGGTGATCCTCGACCTGCGCGGCCTGAAGTTCATTGGCACCGCGGGCTTTTCGACCCTGCACCGGATCAACGTGGTGTGCTCGGCCGCGCAGGTGTCGTGGGCCATGGCGCCGAGCCCGGCGGTGTCGAGGTTGCTGCGCGTCTGCGATCCGGACGGCACGCTCCCGGTGACGACGCCGAAGGCCGAGCCGCTGCTCGAGCCGCTGCGGGTCGATGAGGGCGAAAACCCCCGGCCGCTATTGCAATTGGTCCCGCAGCCGCGTTAGCGATTTCGCCAGTAGGCGCGAGACGTGCATCTGTGAGATGCCGACCCGCTCGGCGATCTGCGTCTGCGTCATCGACTCGAAGAACCGCAGCACCAACACCGTTCGTTCCCGCTCGGGCAGCGCCTCGAGCAACGGGCGCAACGATTCCTGGTCTTCGATGCGGTCCAGGCCGGTGTCCACGTCGCCGAGGGTGTCGGCGATCGCGCGAGCTTCCTCTTCCTCGCCCCCGCCCCCACTGTCGATCGACAAGGTGTTGTAGGAGCTGCCGGCGACCAGGCCCTCGACCACCTCTTCGCGGTCCATCTCGAGCTCGGCGGCGAGTTCGGTCGCGGTGGGCGCACGGCCCAGCCGTTGGGACAGATCGGCGGTGGCGGTGCCGAGCCGCAAGTGCAGTTCCTTGAGGCGCCGTGGCACCTTGACCGACCAGCTGTTGTCGCGGAAGTGGCGGCGGACCTCGCCCATGATCGTGGGCACCGCGAACGAAACGAAGTCGGAGCCGGCGTCGACGTCGAAACGCACCACCGCGTTGACCAACCCGACGCGCGCCACCTGGACGAGGTCGTCGCGCGGCTCGCCGCGGCCCTCGAAGCGGCGCGCGATGTGGTCGGCCAGCGGAAGGCAGCGCTCGACGATCTTGTCCCGTTGGCGCTGAAGTTCCATGGAATCGGCCGCGACGGAGGCCAACTCACGGAACATGTCCGGAACATCGGCGTACTCGTTCGGACGCGAGACCGAACCGCCGGCAGCTCGCGGTGTCACCTGCTGGAGGCCGCCCGTCGCGCCGTCAGTGTGATGCCGAAAACACTGCCGGTTTCATTGGGTTCGCGACCATCGTGAAAAGTCTGCACGTCGTCGGCCAACGACGTCAGCACATGCCAACTGAAGCTGCCGGGCGACACCACATCGTGGGTGTCGCATGCCGCGGAAGCCTCCACCACCAATTGGTCGTCCTGCGGATCGACCACGACGCTCAGCGTCGCGTCGGGAGTGGCCGAGCGAATCAACCTGGTGCACACCTCATCGACCGCGAGTCGCAGGTCCGCCACCGCATCGAAATCCAGGTCCTCGAAGGTGCCGATCGCGCCGACCAGGGTGCGCAGCATCGCGAGGTTCTCCAGCCGAGCTGCGACGTGAAGTTCGACGGCGCGATGGCCGCGCGGACGCTTGTTAGCGTGCGATCCAGCATCGTTCATATGGTCTCCCGGCATGGTTTGACTGACACTACTACTGCTCCGCAGCCCGCCGTGGACCGTGCGTTCGAGCCGGTCAGTCATGATCGCCGCCGGGTATCCGGCCCGCCATGGACGGGCCTGACGCGACCGATACAGACCGGACGCGCCGGCTTAGGCGCGTCGCAGTAATCGCCGGGGTCACGCTGATCGTCTTGCTGGTGGTCGCAGTGGGCATTTATGTCGATGTGCTCGTGTTTCTGTCCCCCATGATGGGGTGACGCCATTTTTGTCCAAGCAAACGCAACCGTTTCGGCACTCATCATGGTGCACACCTGATACCCACTCGACGGCGCCCGTAATCTCGGATTCGGGTTTCCGGCAGGATCTGACCGCGGGCGACGTCGTGGCAGGTCACCCGGGAAAAGCGGGGCGCCGCATGCGCGGACGGCCCCCTAGCTGGCGGGCCTTTGCCGCAGCACCTCGGGATGTTCGGAGTACCAGCGATCCGCGAGCCTGCGTATCCGCCGGTGCTCCAAGCCCAGCCAGATCAGACCCAGCACCGCGGCGACGACGGCGGTGACGCCCGCGGTCATGCCCTCATGGTGGTGTCCGGTCGCGAAGGCCGCCAGGCTCCCGCAGGTGCCGATCACCCCCGCGACCACCAACAGGTACCCCGGCCAGTGCAGGACGTCGATCAGCGACTCGCCGGCGAGCGGCCGCGTGGTCCTGAGATGGTCGACGGGGTCGTGATAGGTGTCTCCCATGGCTGCTCCCTGCTCCTCAGCGCACCATCAACGTTAGATCCCGGGGAGGCAAACCTAAAGAGCCAGCACCGGACCGGCGATCGGGGCGACGCCCATGGCGACCATCAGCGCCATGACGGTCAGCAGGAACCACCCGGCGCCCTGCCACCCCCACCAGGTTCCGCGGGCCTTCCACACGCGGTAGGTGCGCACGAACGCCCAGATCCCGCCGGCCAGCGCGATCATCGGACCGCCGATCGCCAGCAGGGTGCGCTGCGGCGGGCCGCAGGCCACCGTGTCGACGCCCCCGGCCGGACACGTGCTCACCCACACCGCGGCGATCAGCAGGAAGCCGACGGCGCCGGCCGTCGCCGCGGCGGCGAACCGGACGGCGGCGAGCACCTCGCGGTCTTCCTGTCCCAGGCGGTCACCGCCTGGTCGCTGGCCTGCTTTCTGCATCGTCCTCACCTCCCCGGATTCGGCCCGCCTACGTTCATCGCTAGCCGCGTCGTTTTGGTTACAACCCTCGCGGCGACGCCCCCCGGCGGCGGGTCTAAGAAATACCCCCGGACAAACCGGGGCAAACGGCCCGGGGCTCTGGTCAGGCCGTCAGGGCCGGTCGGTCAGGGCGCCGCGAATGGCCCGCATCGCGGCGTCGATCTCGGCGCGCGTGACGGTCAGCGCCGGGCGGAACCGGACGCCGTCGCGGCCCGAGGGCAGCACGATCACCGCGCGCCGCCACAGCCGGCGGATCAGCTCGTCGCGGTCGGCGGCGCTCGGCAGGCTGAACGCGCACATCAGCCCGCGGCCGCGGGGCTCGAGGACGACGCCGGGGAACTCGGCGGCGAGTTGCTCGAGGCAGCCCAGCAGGTAGGCGCCCTGGGCGGCGGCGCGATCGAAGAGTTCGTCGGCCTCGATCACCTCCAGGATGCGGCGGGCGCGCACCATGTCGGCCAGGTTGCCGCCCCACGTGGAGTTCAGCCGGGACGGCACCGCGAACACGTTGTCGGCGACCTCGTCGACGCGGCGGCCCGCCATGATGCCGCACACCTGGGTCTTCTTGCCGAATGCGACCACGTCGGGTTGCACGCCGAATTGCCGGTAGGCCCAAGCGGTTCCGGTCAGGCCGCAACCGGTCTGAACCTCGTCGAAGATCAGCAGCGCATCGTGCCGGTCGCACAGCTCGCGCATGGCGGCGAAGAACTCCGGCCGGAAGTGGCGGTCCCCGCCTTCGCCCTGGATCGGTTCGGCCACAAAGCAGGCGATGTCGTGCGGGTGGGCCTCGAAGGCCGCGCGGGCCTGGGCCAGCGACGCGGCCTCGAGCGCGGCCACGTCGGCCCCCGGCCGGATATAGGGGGCGTCGATGCGCGGCCAGTCGAACGTGGGGAAGCGATCCACGGTGACCGGGTTGGTGTTGGTCAGCGACAGCGTGTAGCCGCTGCGGCCGTGGAAGGCGCCGCGCAGGTGCAGCACCCGGGTGCCCAGCGCGGGGTCGAGGCCGCGCGCCTCGTTGAACCGGCTCTTCCAGTCGAACGCCACCTTGAGCGCGTTCTCCACCGCGAGCGCCCCGCCGTCGACGAAGAACAGGTGCGGCAGCGCCGGGTCGCCCAGCACCCGGGCGAACGTCTCGACGAAACGGGCCATCGCCACCGAGTACACGTCGGAATTGCTGGGCTTGTTCAGCGCGGCGGCGACGAGCTCCGCCCGGAATGCGTCGTCGCCGGCCAGCGCCGGGTGGTTCATGCCCAAAGCCGAGGAGGCGAAGAACGAGAACATGTCGAGGTAGCGCCGGCCGTCGCGGGCGTCATAGAGGTAGGAGCCGCGCGAGCGGTCCAGATCCAGGACGAAGTCGAAGCCGTCGATCAGCATGCTGCGCGCCAGCACCTCATGGACGCGGCCGGGATCCCGGTCGGCGTCCGGGCGGCGACCGGCGCGGTCGAAACGTTCCAGGGCGGCCGTCATGACGCCCATGCTACGGGCATGACGCCCGCTTTTTACACTATCATGGCGCCATGCCAGGATAATTTATGGAATATGCTGCCTATCAGCGTAAAAAGTATTCAGGATGATGGTGCTGCGGGTCTTGACGTTCGCGGCCGTCCGGATCCGCTGCAGCAGGTCCTCGAGCGCCCGGGCGGACGCGACGCGCACCAGCAGGACGTAGCTTTCTTCGCCGGCCACCGAGTGACACGATTCGATTTCCTCGATGTGCTCGAGTCGGGCGGGCGCATCATCGGGTTGAGAGGGATCCAGAGGAGTGATGGCCACGAACGCCGACAGCAGGTGCCCGACGGCCTCCGGGTCGACGCGCGCCGAGTATCCGGCGATCACGCCGCGGGCCTCGAGGCGGCGCACCCTCGACTGGACCGCCGACACCGACAGCCGGGCGCTGGCCGCCAGCTCCGCCAGCGTCGCGCGCCCGTCGGCGACCAGCTCGCGCACCAGGATCCGGTCGACATCGTCGAGCGTCTCACTCATGGCCGGAGACTATCGCAGGAACGGCGCGCCGTGACCCGCGCGAAATGGCTGCCGGCGTGGCAGCTTCGCGCGTTGTTCGCGGCGGGCCTCTCGGCGATGTACGCCGCCGAGGTGCCCGCCTACGGCACCCTGGTCGCGGTGAGCGAGCAGGTCAACGCCGATGTCGTGGCGCGCCATCCCGACGCCGAACGGTTCGGCTCGCTGCGGCGCGTCACCGCCGAGCGGCACGGCGCCATCCGTGTCGGCAGCCCGGCCGAATTGGCCGCGGTCGCCGACCTGTTCGCCGCGTTCGGCATGCTGCCGGTCGGCTATTACGACCTGCGCTGCGCGGCCTCCCCCGTCCCGGTGGTGTCGACGGCCTTCCGTCCGGTCGATGCAAACGAGCTGTCGCTCAACCCGTTTCGGGTGTTCACCTCGATGCTGGCCACCGGAGACGCGCGCTTCTTCGACCCTGACCTGCGCCGCCGCGTCGAGGCCTTCCTGGCGCGCCGCCGGCTGTTCGATCCCGCGTTGCTCGCCGGCGCGCGCACCATCGCCGCCGACGGCGGCTGCGCCCGCGACCGCGCGCACGAGTTCGTCGCGGCGGCGGTGGCGGCGTTCGCCATGTCGGCCGAGCCCATCGACAAGTCCTGGTACCACGAGTTGTCGCGAGTGTCCGCGGTGGCCGCCGACATCGCCGGCGTCGGCTCCACCCACCTCAACCACCTGACGCCGCGCGTCCTCGACATCGACGATCTGTACCGGCGGATGACCGGGCGGGGCATCGCGATGATCGACGCCATCCAGGGTCCGCCGCGCACCGACGGGCCGACGGTCCTGTTGCGCCAGACCTCTTTTCGCGCCCTGGCCGAACCCCGCCGGTTCCGCGGCGCCGACGGCCGGATCACCGAGGGGGCGCTGCGGGTGCGCTTCGGCGAGGTGGAGGCCCGCGGTGTCGCGCTGACCCCGAAGGGCCGCGCGCGCTACGACGCCGCGATGAGCGCCGCCGACCCGGCCGCGGTGTGGGCGGAGCACTTTCCGCCCACCGACGAGCAGATGGCCGCCGAGGGGCTGGGCTACTACCGCGGCGGTGACCCGTCGGCGCCGATCGTCTACGAGGACTTCCTGCCCGCGTCGGCGGCGGGCATCTTCCGGTCGAACCTGGACAGCGACGCCGAAACCGCCGACGCGCCAGACGAATCCGGCTACGACGCGCAGTGGCTGGCCGGGGCGATCGGCCGCGACATCGCCGACCCCTACGCACTCTACGAGGAGGCCTGCGCATGACCACCGAACAGTTACGCGCCCGGGTGCTGGGGGCATTCGACGCGATCGGCGTCACCGCGAGCCTCGGCGAGCCGGACGCCCATGGGCTGCCGGCCAGCACGCCGATCACCGGCGAGGTGCTCTTCACCGTCGCCCCCACCACACCCGACCGCGCCGAGCGGGCGATCGCCGAAGCGGCCCAAGCGTTTTCGGTGTGGCGAACCACGCCCGCGCCGGTGCGCGGCGCGCTGGTGGCGCGGCTGGGCGAGTTGCTGACCGAACACAAGCGCGAGCTGGCCACCCTGGTGACCGTCGAGGTCGGCAAGATCACCTCCGAGGCGGCCGGCGAGGTGCAGGAGATGATCGACGTCTGCCAGTTCGCCGTCGGCCTGTCGCGCCAGCTGTACGGGCGCACCATCGCGTCGGAACGTCCCGGGCACCGGCTGCTGGAGACCTGGCACCCGCTCGGCGTGGTGGGGGTGATCACCGCGTTCAACTTCCCGGTCGCCGTGTGGGCCTGGAACGCCGCGCTGGCCCTGGTGTGCGGGGACCCCGTGGTGTGGAAGCCCTCGGAGCTGACGCCGTTGACGGCGCTGGCCACCCAGGCGTTGATCGCCCGCGCCGCGGCCGACGTCGGCGCCCCGCCCGCGGTGAGCTCCCTGGTGCTCGGCGACCGCGACCTCGGCGGGCTGCTGGTCGACGACCCCCGGGTCGCGCTGGTGTCCGCGACCGGTTCGGTGCGGATGGGCCGCGAGGTGGGCCCCCGCGTCGCCGCGCGGTTCGGCCGGGTGCTGCTGGAGCTGGGCGGCAACAACGCCGCCATCGTGACCCCGTCGGCCGACCTGGACCTCGCGGTGCGCGCCGTGGTGTTCGCCGCCGCCGGCACCGCCGGCCAGCGCTGCACCAGCCTGCGCCGGCTCATCGTCCACGAATCGGTGGCCGGCGAGGTGGTGGACCGCGTCGTGTCCGCCTTCCGGCGACTGCCCGTCGGCGACCCGTCCGCACCGGGCACGCTCGTCGGGCCGCTGATCCACGAGACCGCCTACCGCGACATGGTGGGGGCGCTGGAATCCGCGCGCGCCGACGGCGGCGAGGTCATCGACGGCGACCGCAGGCACCCGCCGGGTCGCGAGCACCCGAGCGCCTACTACGTCGCGCCCGCCGTGGTGCGCATGCCCGCTCAGACAGCCATCGTGGCGACCGAGACCTTCGCGCCCATCCTCTACGTGCTGACCTACGACCGGCTGGACGACGCGATCGCCCTCAACAACGCCGTGCCACAGGGACTTTCGTCGTCCATCTTCACCACGGACCTGCGCGAGGCCGAACGGTTCCTGGCCGAATCCGACTGCGGAATCGCCAATGTCAACATCGGCACCTCCGGCGCCGAGATCGGCGGCGCGTTCGGCGGCGAGAAGGAAACCGGCGGCGGGCGGGAATCCGGCACGGACTCGTGGAAGGCCTACATGCGCCAAAGTACCAATACCGTCAATTATTCCGGCGAGTTGCCGCTGGCCCAGGGCGTGGAGTTCGGATGAAGCCTGTGAATCCATTGTGGCCGTCGTCTCATGTCGTGTGAGTACTATCTGACACATGCCGACAGCCCGAAGGCGTCTATCCCCCGAGGATCGGCGCGCTGAGCTGCTCGCTTTAGGGGCAGAGGTTTTTGGGAAGCGACCCTACGACGAGGTCCGCATCGATGAGATCGCGGAACGCGCCGGGGTGTCGCGGGCCCTGATGTACCACTATTTCCCCGACAAGCGAGCGTTCTTCGCAGCGGTGGTCAAGGACGAGGCCGACCGCCTGTACGAGAACACCAACATGGACGACGTCACCGGTCTGACCATGTACGAGGAGATCCGGGTCGGCGTGCTGGCCTACATGGCCTACCACGAGCAGAACCCGGAGGCCGCCTGGGCGGCGTACGTCGGGCTGGGCCGGTCCGACCCGGTGCTGCTGGGCGTCGAGGACGACGCCAAGAACCGCCAGATGGAACACATCATGTCCCGGATCAACCAGCTGCTCACCGAGCTGAACACGAGCATGGAACCCGACGTCGAGCGGCACCTGCGGGTGATCCTGCACGGCTGGTTGGCGCTGACCTTCGAGATCTGCCGGCAACGGATCATCGACCCCACCACCGACGCCGACAAGCTCGCCGACGCCTGCGCGCACGCGCTGCTCGACGCGATCGCGCGGGTGCCCGAGATCCCGGAGAAGCTCGGCGAGGCGATGTCCACCTCGCGGCTCTAAGCGCGGCATGTCGGTCCCCGTTGGCACCATGGATGGGTGAGCACTCGCGCTGATTCCGGGCCGCCCGGCCCCGCCGACCCGCTGGGCCGGTTCAGCGCCGTCACCCGCGAGTGGTTCACCGGCACCTTCGACGCACCGACCACGGCGCAGGCCGAGGCCTGGGACGCCATCGCCGACGGTCACCACACTTTGGTGATCGCGCCCACCGGGTCCGGCAAGACGCTGGCGGCGTTCCTGTGGGCGCTGGACAGCCTCGCCGGCGCGGCCGACCGCCCGCCGGGCACCCGGGTGCTCTACGTGTCCCCGCTCAAGGCGCTGGCCGTCGACGTCGAGCGCAACCTGCGCACCCCGCTGGCCGGGCTCACGCGCATCGCCGAACGCCGAGGCCTGCCGCCGCCGGACATCAGCGTCGGCGTGCGCTCCGGCGACACCCCGCCCGCCACCCGCCGCCAGCTCATCAATCGGCCTCCCGACGTGCTCATCACCACACCGGAGTCGCTGTTTTTGATGCTCACCTCCGCCGCGCGCGAAACCCTGGCCGGGGTGCAGACGGTGATCGTCGACGAGATCCACGCCATCGCCGCGGGCAAGCGCGGCGCACACCTGGCGGTGTCGCTGGAGCGCCTCGACGCGCTGCGGGAGGACCAACCCGCCCAGCGGATCGGGCTGTCGGCGACGGTGCGGCCACCCGAGGAGCTCGCCCGGTTCCTGTCCGGGGGGCAGCCGACCACGATCGTGGCGCCGGCGTCGGCCAAGACCGTCGAGCTCACCGTGGCCGTGCCGGTGCCCGACATGGCCAACCTGGCGAACAACACGATCTGGCCCGACGTGGAGAACCGCCTGGTCGACCTGATCGAGGCGCACAACTCGACGATCGTGTTCGCCAATTCGCGTCGGCTGGCCGAACGACTTACCGCCCGCCTCAACGAGATTCATGCCGAGCGCAGCGGCGTCGAGCTTTCCACGGAGGCCAACCCGAAGGTGGCGGGCGGCGCCCCGGCACACATCATGGGCTCCGGCCAGACCTATGGGGCCGAGGCGATACTGGCGCGCGCCCACCACGGTTCGGTCAGCAAGGAACAACGCGCCCTGGTCGAAGAGGACCTCAAACGCGGACTGCTCAAGGCGGTGGTGGCGACCTCCAGCCTAGAGCTCGGCATCGACATGGGCGCCGTCGATCTGGTGATCCAGGTGGAGGCGCCGCCGTCGGTGGCCAGCGGGTTGCAACGCATCGGCCGGGCCGGGCACCAGGTCGGCGAGGTCTCCCAGGGGGTGCTGTTCCCCAAGCACCGCACCGACCTGATCGGCTGCGCGGTCAGCGTGCAGCGCATGCTGGCCGGCCAGATCGAGACGATGCGGGTGCCGGCCAATCCGCTCGACATCCTGGCGCAGCAGACCGTGGCGGCCGCCGCGCTCGAGCCGCTGGACGCCGACAAATGGTTCGACACGGTGCGGCGGGCCGCCCCGTTCGCGACGCTGCCGCGCAGCGTGTACGAGGCCACCCTGGACTTGTTGAGCGGCAAGTACCCCTCCACCGATTTCGCCGAGCTGCGTCCGCGGTTGGTCTACGACCGCGATACCGGCACGCTGACCGCGCGCCCCGGCGCGCAACGCCTGGCGGTGACCTCCGGCGGCGCCATCCCCGACCGGGGGCTGTTCGCGGTGTATCTGGCCTCCGAGGCCGAAAAGCCTTCGCGGGTCGGCGAACTCGAAGAGGAAATGGTCTACGAGTCCCGCCCCGGCGACGTCATCTCGCTGGGCGCCACCAGCTGGCGCATCACCGAGATCACCCACGACCGGGTGCTGGTGATCCCGGCGCCCGGCCAGCCGGCCCGGTTGCCGTTCTGGCGCGGCGACGGGGTCGGCCGCCCGGCCGAACTGGGCGCCGCGCTCGGCGCGTTCACCGGTGAGCTGGCCGGGCTCACCCGGGAGGAATTCGAAACCCGCTGCGCCGGACTGGGTTTCGATGCCTACGCCACCGACAACCTGGCCCGCCTGCTCGACGAGCAGCGTACCGCCGCCGGGGTGGTGCCCACCGACACCACCCTGCTGGTCGAACGGTTCCGCGATGAGCTCGGCGACTGGCGGGTGATCCTGCACTCGCCCTACGGGCTGCCGGTGAACGGTCCGCTGGCGCTGGCGGTGGGACGGCGGCTGCGGGAACGCTACGGCATCGACGAGAAGCCCACCGCCTCCGACGACGGCGTCGTGGTGCGCCTGCCCGACACCGTGTCCGATTTCGCGTCGGACACGGGGATCGAAACACCGCCCGGCGCGGACCTTTTCGTCTTCGACGCCGACGAGATCGACCCCATCGTCACCGACGAGGTGGGCGGCTCGGCGCTGTTCGCATCGCGGTTCCGCGAATGCGCGGCCCGCGCCCTGTTGTTGCCGCGCCGGCACCCGGGCCGCCGCTCGCCCCTGTGGCAGCAGCGCCAGCGCGCGGCCCAGTTGCTCGAGGTGGCCCGCAAATACCCCGACTTCCCCGTCGTGCTGGAGACCATCCGCGAATGCCTGCAGGACGTCTACGACGTCCCCGCCCTGGTGGCGCTGATGACCGGCATCGCCCAGCGCAGGGTGCGGGTTGTCGAGGTGGAAACGGCGCGGCCCTCGCCGTTCGCCGCCTCGCTGCTGTTCGGCTACGTCGGCGCGTTCATGTACGAGGGCGACAGCCCGCTGGCCGAGCGCCGCGCCGCCGCGCTCTCGCTGGACAGCACGCTGCTGGCCGAGCTGCTGGGCCGGGTGGAACTGCGCGACCTGCTCGACCCCGAGGTCATCGCCGCCACCGCCCGCCAGCTGCAGCACCTCTCGGCGGAACGGGCCGCGCGCGACGCCGAGGGCGTCGCCGATCTGCTGCGGCTGTTGGGCCCGCTGACCGAGGAGGAGGTGGCCGCCCGCAGTGCCGTCGCCGACGGCAAACAGGTGGGGGGCTGGCTGGAGGGCCTGCGCGCGGCGCGGCGCGCATTGACGGTGTCGTTCGCCGGCCGCAGCTGGTGGGTGGCCATCGAGGACATCGGGCGGCTGCGCGACGGCATCGGCATCCCGGTTCCGCTGGGCGTGCCGACCGCCTTCACCGAGGAGGTCGCCGATCCCCTGGGCGAATTGCTGGGCCGCTACGCGCGCACCCACACCCCGTTCACCACGGCCGAAGTCGCGGCCCGATTCGGCCTGGGGCTGCGGGTGACCTCCGATGTCCTGGGCCGGCTGGCCGCCGACGGGAGGCTGGTGCGCGGCGACTTCGTCGCCGAGACCCCGGGGCCGTCCGGCGGTGTCGCCGGGGCCGAGCAGTGGTGCGATGCCGACGTGCTGCGCATCCTGCGGCGGCGATCGCTGGCGGCGCTGCGGGCCCAGGTCGAGCCGGTCAGCACCGCCGCCTACGGGCGCTTCCTGCCCGCCTGGCATCACGTGGGGGCGGCCGAATCCCCGCGCGCCCCTGGCCATTCCGGGCTGGACGGGCTGATGTCGGTGATCGATCAGCTGGCCGGCGTGCGGATGCCCGCATCGGCGATCGAGCCGCTTGTGCTGGCCCCCCGGGTCCGCGACTACTCGCCCGCGATGCTCGACGAATTGCTGGCCACCGGCGAGGTCACCTGGTCGGGCGCCGGGTCGATCTCGGGTAGCGACGGCTGGATCGCGCTGCACGCCGGCGAATCCGCGCCGCTGACACTGGGCGGGCCCGCCGACATCGAGCTCGGCGACGCCCACCGCGCCATCCTGGACACGCTCGCCGGGGGCGGCGCCTACTTCTTCCGCCAACTCGCGCACAGCGGAGTGCCCGACGCCGCGCTCAAAACCGCGCTGTGGGAACTGATCTGGGCCGGCTGGATCACCGGCGACACGTTCGCCCCGGTGCGCGCCGTCCTCGGCGGCGCCGGCGCCCGCAAGCGCTCGGCGCCCGCGCACCGCTCGCAACGCCCGCCCCGGCTGAGCCGGTACAGCGTCGCGCACGCGCAGTCCCGGCCCGCCGACCCCACCGTCGCCGGCCGCTGGTCCATCCTGGCGGCCCCCGAGCCGGATTCCACGCTGCGCGCCCACTACCAGGCCGAGCTGTTGCTGGGCCGCCACGGCGTGCTGACCCGGGGCGCGGTGGCCACCGAGGGCGTCCCCGGCGGGTTCGCCACCCTGTACAAGGTGCTGAGCGCCTTCGAGGACGCGGGCCGCTGCCAGCGCGGCTACTTCATCGAGTCGCTGGGCGGGGCGCAGTTCGCCGTCGCGTCGACCGTCGATCGGCTGCGCAACTTCAGCGAGGGGGTCGATCCGGAACGGCCGCAGTACCGGGCGGTGGTGCTGGCCGCCGCGGACCCGGCCAACCCGTACGGCGCGGCGCTGCCCTGGCCCACCTCCGGCGGCGAGGGCGCGCGCCCCGGCCGCAAGGCCGGCGCGCTCGTCGTGCTGGTCGACGGCGAGCTGGCCTGGTTCCTGGAGCGCGGTGGGCGGTCGCTGCTGACCTTCACCGACGATCCCGGGGCCCACCACGCCGCGGCGGCGGCACTGGCCGACCTGGTCGCGTCCCGCCGCGTGGCGGGGATGCTGGTGGAGCGCATCGACGGGGTGCCGGCCCTGGCCCCCCGCGCGGAGGCGTCCGGCGCGCTGGGCGCGCTCACCGAGGCCGGATTCCACACGACGCCACGCGGACTGCGGCTGCGCTGAGATGCCCGAAGGTGACACCGTCTGGCACACCGCCGCCGTGCTGCGCGAGCACCTGGTCGGCGCGACGCTGACCCGATGCGACGTTCGGGTGCCGCGGTTCGCCACCGTCGACCTCACCGGCGAGGTGGTCGACGAGGTCGTCAGCCGCGGCAAGCACCTGTTCATCCGGGTGGGACGGGCCAGCATTCACTCGCATCTGAAGATGGAGGGCAGCTGGCGGGTCGGCGAGCGCCCGGTGCGGGTCGACCACCGGGCGCGCATCGTCTTGGAGGCCGGCACCGTCCGGGCCGTCGGCGTCGACCTGGGCGTGCTGGAGATCCTGGACCGCGACCGCGACGGCGAGGCCGTCGCGCACCTGGGACCCGATCTGCTGGGCGAGGATTGGGACGCCGCGCGTGCCGCCGCCAACCTGATGGCCGACCCGCAGCGGCCGATCGCCGAGGCGCTCTTGGATCAGCGGGTGCTGGCCGGGATCGGCAACGTCTATAGCAACGAATTGTGTTTTGTCAGCGGGCATCTGCCCACCGCGCCGGTGGGCGCCATCGCTGATCCGCTCCGGCTGGTCTCCCGCGCACGAGAAATGCTGTGGCTCAACCGCTTTCGATGGAATCGGTGCACCACCGGTGACACCCGCAGCGGGCGCCAGCTCTGGGTATACGGGCGCGCCGGGCAGCGCTGCCGTCGCTGCGCCACCCCCATCAACGTCGACGACACGAAAGAGCGGGTGGCCTACTGGTGCCCGTCGTGTCAGCGCTAATCCTGATGGCGACGACCCGCTGCGCCCGGCTTCGCCGCGCTTGCGATCGCCGCTAGTCCCGTGCGTGCGCGAGGAAAAACTGGGCGATGGCCTCCGACCCGTCGAGGGCGTGCGTGGTGGGCCCGATGACGGCCGCGGGCAGATATTGCTTGCCGCCCGGCCAGGTGTGCCCGCCCTTTTCGATCTTGTAGAACACCACCTCGGTGGACGCCGCACACGCCGCGGAGACAAACCGGCGCACGACCGTGCCGTCGCGGACGTCGGGCAGCAGCTCCATCGACGGTTCGCCGGCGCACCCGTCCGCCGCGCGCCACTTGGCCACCATGGCATCCGCCGAGATGGAATGACTGAGCCCGCCACGGCCGCGGACCGCGCCACCCTTGAACGGCACCAGCGGGTCGGCGGTCCCGTGCGCCTCCCACACCGACACCGGCCGCGACGGGTTGCAGGCCACACCCACGCCCAGGGTGCCGGCCACCGGCGCCGCGGCGGCGAAGACGTCGGCCCGGTCGCAGGCCAGCCGGTTGGACATGAAGCCGCCATTGGACATCCCCGTGACGAAAACGTGTCCGGGCGCGATGTTGAAGTCGTTTCGCAGCTTGCCCACCAGCCCGACGAGGAAGGCCACGTCGTCGATGTGGCGGCGATCCGCGGGTGACGCGCCGCGCCCGTCGGCCCAGCTCTTGTCGTACCCGTCGGGGTAGACGACCAACAGGTCGTGGGCGTCAGCAACGGAGTTGAACCCCGTCAGCGCGCGCTGCGCGATCCCGGTTCCGCCGCCCCCGTGCAAACTGAGCACCAGGCCGATGGGGTCGCCCGCCGGCACGTGCAACATGTAGGTTCGGTCCATGCCGCCGGATCGGAACGTACCGGAAACGTCTCGAGCGCTCGCCGCCGACACGTGCCGCACGCCGCAGCCGACCACGCATATCGCCACCACAGCGAGCCACAGCCATCGCGCGTACGGCATGTTGTCAGGTCGCCGATGGCGCAGCGACGGACCACGAACGGTTACGCGCCGCCGAAGACAGAGCAAACATTGATGTGGCACGGACCGCATTATCGGCGATCCTCCATCGGGTAACGCCGCGGCGTGCGAGCATTCGAACTGGCCCCGCCCTCAGCAAGCTACGGCTCTTCTGTTCCACGGGAGTATCACAAATGACGAGCACCCAGATCCGCAAGCCCGGCCGGGCGCGGTCGCTCCTGGCTATCGGCGCCGTGCCGGTCGCCGGCCTACTCAGCGCCATGACGGCACCGGCGACCACGCATGCCACCTCCGCCGATGACGCGTTCCTCGCCGCGCTGAAAGCCAAGGGGATCAATTTCGAGTCGCCCGAGGCGGTGGTCAACTCCGGTCATACCGTGTGCCACGAACTCGATTCGGGCCAAACGCCGGAACAGGTTGCCAACAACGTGCTGTCCAGCAGTTCGCTGGACAGCTATCACGCCGGTTACTTCGTCGGCGTCAGCATCAAGGCGTACTGCCCCAAGTACGCGGCGGCGGCATCCGGGTCCTGAAATTTACAGCCGGTTGACAGACTGGTGACCAATTCGCGGCTAAAGTTGGAACATCCGAAACTGATGTGACGACCACAAGGCCAAAATGATTCCGAAACTTTTGGTCGGTGTTGCGGGTGTTGCCATCGTTGTTGGCGCTTCCGGCTGGACCGCAGCATCGGCCAGCACCGACCCTAATCCCTTCAGTCATCTCAGCTGCGCCTGCAAGGAGTTGGATCCACCGGGCAGCTCCGCCCAGCGGGACAAAATCAGCCAGGGCATCCAGCACGGTCTTTCGGCCGCACCCCCCGTCGCACAGTGAGCGCGGTCTAAGCCAGTCGCGACGTTTGAACATCACGTACAGCACCACCATCAGGACGGCTATCACGCTGGTGCTGGCGGCGAATCCGGCCGCCGTACCGAAGCCCGGGTAGGGAACGTTCTGCCCGTAGAACCCGGTGATCGCCGTCGGCACGGCGATGATGGCCGCCCATCCCGTCAACTTCTTCATGACGGTGTTCAGCCGGGCGTCCTGCAGCGACAGATTGGTCTCGAAAATCGTGGTGACCATGTCGCGCAGCGACTCCGTCCATTCGGACACCCGCAGCACGTGGTCGTAGAGGTCGGCGTACAGCGGATCGAGCTGGCGGTCGGCGCCGTCCGAAATGCGGTGGTGCTGAATCGAATTGACCACCTCGCGCATCGGTAACGCCACCCGCCGCAGGTTCACCAGGTCCCGGCGCAACCCGAAGGTGCGGCGCGCAAAGTCGCCCTTGCGCGACGTGCCGTCGAACAACTCATCCTCGATGGCCTCGATGCCGTCGTCGAGGGCCTCGACGGCGGCGAAATGGCTGTCGACCACGACGTCGAGCAGGCCGTGCACCAGGGCGCCGACGCCGTACGCCTGGCCGCCGATCTCCTCCCACCGCCGGGTCACCAGCGCCATGTCGAGGTCGGGCGTCAGGCGCACGGTGATCAACCCCTGCGGCAGCACGAACGCCGAGATGCGGCGCATCGACAGCGTGCGACCGGGGGCGTCGACGACGTTCGTTGCGGCGCCGGCGATCTCGGCGGCGTACACGGTGAAGAAGGTGTGGGTCTCGTAGCCGGTGGCTTTGACCCGTTCGGCCGCCGCCACGGCGTCTTCCACCGCCCAGCGGTTCAGGCCGAGTTCGCCGGCCAGGCCGCCCAGGGTGTCGTGGTCGGGATTGCACAGGTCGGCCCACACCAGGGTGTCGGGCTCGGCGAGGTAGTCCGATATCTTGCCGAACTCGAAGTCGTCCTGCGCCTTGCCGCCGCGCCAGACGCGGCCCTGGATCTGCGGAGCGGTCTGCACCAGGCGATCTTCTCAGCCCGCCGACGGCGGACGGTGCATCACCGTGCCCGGAAGCTCCGCGCCGTACTCGATGTCGTCGTAGTCGCGGCCCTTGCGGCGGCGAGCGCCGCTCGCACCCGAGCCGGGGCGCACCGGGGCCATCGGGAGCATGGGCGGCTCCGCGCCGCCCGGGGGAAGCGGCGAAGCCGCCGAGGCGAGCTGCACCGGCGCCTGCGAGGTCCCCAACATCCCCACCGTCGCGGGCGGCATGGTCAGGTGGCCCAGCGAAATTCCCACGCCCAGCGCCGCCCGGGGCGCCAGTGACGACCCCGCGGCGCCGATCGCGCTGACGAGCCTCGTCTCCGCCGACGCCAACGCCGCGGCGCCGTCCGCCAAGCCCGGACCGATGTCCTCCCCCAGCGACGCAAACGCGTGCGCGGTGGCCAATTGCGCGCACACACCCAGGATGTTGACGGGCATCCCACCCGCGATGGTCTGGTTCCCCCAGGTGCTCCAATACCCGAACCAGCCGTCGTTTGGGTCGAAAGCGTCTGCGGCGCTTGACCCTTGGCCGATCGAGTCGGCGGCCAGGAGCTGCGCCCCGGAATTTCCCGTGGTCGCCGCGTGCACCATGGTGGCCTGCGCCGTTGCCCCCGACGGGTTGGTCACCTGGGGCGGCGGCGAGAACTGGGGCAGCTTGACCGCGCCCGCCGAGGTCGCGGCGTAGCGATACATGGCCGCGGAGTTGTTCATCCACATGGTGTGGTACTCGGCCTCGGTTTCGGCGATGGCCGGGTAATTGACCCCGAAGAAGTTGGTGGCCAACAACATCGCCAGGCGCGCCCGGTTGGCGGCGACCAGCGAGGGATGAACCACCGTCCAGTGGGTCCATTCGAACGCCGCGGCAACGACTTGCACCGACGCCGCGGTCTGCTGGCACTGCTGCGCGGTGAGGCGCAGCCAGGCGAGATAGGGTTCGAGCGCCTGGGCCATCGCCATCGACGACGGACCGTGCCACGTCGTGGACAGCCACGACAGCTCCGCGGTGTAACTACTCGCCGATTGCTCCAGCTCGGCGCTCAATTCCTGCCAGAAGCCGGCGGCTTCGATAAGTGACCAAGCGCCGGGTCCGGAGTGGATCAGCGCCGAGATTATCTCGGGCGGCAGTATCCCAAAATCCATGAACCTTTACCTTGGGGAAGAAGTGGGTGGGGCGAACGCCGCGCGTGTGCGCTGGTGCTGGTGGCCGCTGAGGGACCTGTCGGACCCGGCCTACCCGGTGAATGCGATCGGCGCCCGCAGTCGTGCGGCGCCACCGTCAATGTCATCCGGCCGACGGGTTTCGAGGCATCACTTTGCCTTTGACCTCCCGGCCCACGGCAACGTCCTCGTACTTTTGCTGTTTGCGTTTTCGCCAGCCCGTGCCCGCCGAGGCGGTCGGCGGCGGCACCATCATCGGCATCATGGGAAATCCGGATTCCGCGGCGGGCAGCGGGGACGCCGCGGACGCGAGTTGGACCCCGGTCTGCGTGCCCGGCAGCAGGCCCACCACGGCGGGGGGCGCGGTCAATTTGCCCAGCGAGACGCCGACGCCCAGCGCGCCGGTCGGCGCCGACGCTCCCGCGCCGATGCCCTTGATCGCGTTGGCCAGGGTGGCCGAGGTCAGTCCCAGGCCCTCCGACAGGCCCGAGCCGATGTCACCGCCCACGGACGCGACCCCTTGCGCGGTCGCCAACTGCGCCCACACACCGAGCAGGTTGATGGGGAAACCCGACGAGATGAACTGGTTGCCCCAGGTGCTCGCCCAGCCGAACCAGCTGGCATTGGGGTCGAAGCCGGTGACGCTGTCGCCGAGGCCGCCGAGCGCGTCCTGGACCTGCGGACCAAACGAGTCACTCGCGGCTTTCATCACCGCCGCCTCTTGGTTGGCCGTCCCGTCCGGATTGGTATCGGGAACCGGGGAGGTGAACCGGGACAGCTGCCCTGTAGCCTGCGACGTCGTCGCCTGATAGCGGGTCATCGCCGCGGCGTTGTTCGCCCACATGGTCTGGTATTCGTTTTCGGCCTCGGCGATCGCCGCGGTGTTGGTCCCGAACCGGTTGGTCGCCAGCAACTGTCGCAGGCGCGTCCGGTTGGCGGTGACGACCGAGGGGTGGACCACCGTGGCCCGAGTGGCGCTGAAGGCCGAGGCCGCCGCCTCCGCCGAGGTGGCCATCTGCGCGGACTGCTGCGCGGTCTCGCGCAACCACAGCAGGTAAGGCTGGACGGACTGCAGCATGGCCGTCGCGGACGGGCCGTCCCAGGATTCGATGAGCGAGGTCAACGTGGAGGTATAGGTGGAGACGGAATTCTCCAGTTCGACGGCCAGGCGCTGCCAGGCGCCGGCGGCCTCGATCAGCGAGCCCGCTCCGGGCCCGGTGTGGATGAGTGTCGAGGTGACCTCGGGGGGTGCTAGTAGATCCATCTCGTCTCACAATGCCCACGCTGAGAACGCCTCAGCAAATTTCCGTTAACCAGGCCGCGAAAAAGCCCCAAACTCTGTGCGTCGATGCCTGCTACCTGCCGTCGGTACCTCCCAGTTCGACCGCAAGCCGCTAGGACACCCTATACCCCCAGCAACGCGCTCCTCTTCCCATTTAATCGAGCAGGGGACTAGCCCCCCGCCGCTGGTCGGGAGCGGGGGCCTTCTATCAGACGGTCACCGAGTCGCCGCGGTTCACCGTGACGATCCGGTCGCCCAACCCGCGACGCTGCATTTGCCGGGTGAAGTCGGACAGCGGCGACGCGAACACCGCGTAGTCGTCGAAGTGCACCGGGATGGCCTTCGGCAGGCCCAGCATCGCGACGAGTTCGGCCCCCTGGCGACCGTCCATGGTTACGGTCAGCCCGAACGGAAGCCGCCGGCCGGCCGGCAGCCGGGTGCCGCCGAGGTGCAGCATGCCGACGTCGATCGGGTCGAACCGGGCCGGGATCTCGTTCAGCTCCTCAATCAGCAGGGTGTCCCCGGAGATGTAGAGCCGGCGCCGGGGTGCGCCGTCGGCGGAGCCGATCTCGACCATGGTGCCCATCACCGGCGGCAGCAGGCGCCGGCTCCACCCCGGCGCGTGGCGCCCGGGCAGCGACGTGAGCGTCAGGGCGGTGTCGCCCTTGGTGATCGTGTGCTGCTGCCAGGTGTGCAGGCCGCGCGCCTGCGCGAAGCCGCGGTGGCGCAGGCGCTTGGCCGCGTGCGGCGTCGTGACGATGGGCAGGCCGTGGTCGAGACCCCGCTGCGACACCCGGTCCCAATGGTCGCCGTGCAGGTGGGAGAGCACGATCGCGTCGACCGGCGGAAGCTCGTCGATGCTCCACGCCGGCTCCTTCAGGCGCTTGGACACCAGCCCGTGGCCGAGGTAGGCGCGTTGCCCGCGGTGCAGGAAATTCGGGTCGGTCAGCAGCGTGAGCCCGCCGACGGAAATCAGCGTGGTGGCGTTGCCGACGAACGTGACGGCGATGTCCATACGCGCGGGCTACCCGATCCCGGGCGGTCCACGCCCGCGGGTTGCCCGCCTCAGTCGATGTGCGACGGGGGGTCGGCGAACGCGAGGTCCGACGGGCGCTGGTCGGGACCCATCACGTCGCAGTGCCCGTCGGGCACGAGGTAGGAACTGGCGCCGTTGGGAATCAGGCGGGTGACGGCCACGCAGCGTTGCCAGGTGCCGTCGGGCTGGACGGGCCCGTCGCACTTGCTGAGCACGCCTCCCCCGTACTGGCAGCCGGCGCTCACTGGTGGTGACCAGGCGATGAGCCCGGCGGCCATCAGGAGGGCCGCCGATCCCGACACGATGCCGCGCTTCATGGTCGCCTCCCGTCACCTCGCCCCTGGGGCCCTGCGGCGTTGCCGACTGCTTGTGACGCTACCGCTTGCGCACCCTGTCCGCGTAGGGATCACGGCGGCTGACGAACTCGCGCCGCACGCCCGAGCGCGGGTCGGTGAACTCGATGCGCCGTGCCAACAACCGCAGCGGTGTGCTGAAGTCGTCGGGCGCAACGTCAATCACGTTGGGGTACAACGGATCCCCCTCGATCGGTATCCCCAGCGAGGCCATGTGCACGCGCAGCTGGTGGGTACGCCCGGTGCGCGGGGTCAGCCGGTAGAGGCCGTCCGCGCTCACCAGCTCCACCAGCGTCTCGGCGTTGGCCGCTCCCGGCTCGCAGACCGCCTGCAGCTGACCCCGGCGCTTGACGATGCGGCTTTCCACCACGCGGGGCAACCGCAGCGCCGGGTCGACGGCGGCGCGGGCCAGATACGTCTTGTCCACCAGGCCCCGCGAGAACAGCGTCTGGAACGCGCCGCGCACTTCGCGGCGCGCGGTGAACACCAGCACCCCGGCGGTCAGCCGGTCCAGCCGGTGCGCCGGGCTCAGCTCGGGCAGCTCCAGCTGCCGGCGCAGCCGCACCAGCGCGCTCTGCGCGACGTGGCGTCCCCGCGGCATGGTGGCCACGAAGTGGGGCTTGTCGACGACCACGATGTCCTCGTCGCGGTAGAGCACCGGGATCTCGAACGGCACCGGCACCTCGTCGGGCAGCTCGCGGTAGAGGTAGACGCTGGCCCCGGCGGGCAGCACGGTCGCGGCATCGATCACCGCACCGTCGGCGCCCACCACCTCCCCCGCCAGCACCTTGGCGCGGGCCGGCGCGCCGAACCGGGCGCTCAGCTCGGCCAGCACCGGTCCGCCCCGCAGCCGCACCCGCGCCGGGCCGAGCCCGTCGCGCACGGGAAGCGGGGCGGGCCTCACTTGAGCGGGACCGGCTCGAGGATTTCGGCGCGGGCCTCGGGCGCGCTGGCCCGCAATTCGTCGGCCGACACGTCGTCGGGCTGGGCCTGGGACAGCACCTCGGCCTCCACCCGGGCGGTGTAGTTGGCGACCTCGCGGTCGATGTCCGCCGCGGACCAATTCAGCACCGGCGCAACCACATCCGCGACCTCGCGGGCGCAGTCCACACCGCGGTGCGAGTATTCGATGGAGACGCGCATCCGGCGGGCCAGGACGTCCTCCAGATGCAAGGCCCCCTCGGCGGTCACGGCATAGAGCGCCTCGACCCGCAGGTAGCCCGGCGCCTCCTTGATCGGGTCGAGCAGGTCGGGGCGGTCGTCCGCCAGCGCCAGCACGTCACCGATCAGCGAGCCGTAGCGGTCCAGCAGGTGGCGCACCCGATAGGGATGCAGTCCCTGCAGCTCGGCGACGTGCTCGGCCTGGTTGATGAGCGCGAAGTAGCCGTCGGCGCCCAGCAGGCTGACCTTCTCGGTGATCGACGGCGCCACCCGTGCCGGAATGAATTGGGCCGCAGCGTCAATCGCGTCCGCGGCCATCACCCGGTAGGTGGTGTACTTGCCGCCCGCGATGGCCACCAATCCCGGCGCGGGCACCGCCACGGCGTGCTCGCGGGACAGCTTCGAGGTTTCCTCGCTCTCCCCGGCCAGCAGCGGCCGCAGCCCGGCGTACACCCCGTCGATGTCGGCGTGGGTCAGCGGGATGGCCAGCACCGTGTTGACCGTGGTGAGGATGTAGTCGATGTCGGCCTTGGTGGCCGCGGGATGGGCCAGGTCGAGATTCCAGTCGGTGTCGGTGGTGCCGATGATCCAGTGGCTGCCCCACGGGATGACGAACATCACCGACTTCTCGGTGCGCAGGATGATCGCGACGTCGCTGACGATGCGGTCGCGCGGCACCACGATGTGCACGCCCTTGGAGGCCCGCACCTGAAATCGCCCGCGCTGCTTGGACAATGCCTGGATCTCGTCGGTCCACACCCCGGTCGCGTTGACCACCACGTGGCCGCGGACTTCGGTGACCGCGCCGTCCTCGGAGTCGCGGACCCGCACCCCCGTCACCCGATCGCCCTCGCGCAGCAGGGCGACGACCTGGGTGGAGGTACGCACCACCGCGCCGTAATGCGCGGCGGTGCGCGCGACGGTCATGGTGTGCCGGGCGTCGTCGACGACCGTGTCGTAGTAACGGATTCCGCCGATCAACGAGCTGCGCTTGAGGCCCGGGCTCAACCGCAACGCGCCCGCACGGGTCAAATGCTTTTGCGCCGGAACGGATTTCGCGCCGCCCATCCGGTCGTAGAGAAAGATGCCGGCGGCGACGTAGGGCCGTTCCCACACGCGATTGGTCAGCGGGAACAGGAACGGCATCGGCTTGACCAGGTGCGGCGCCAGCGTGGTCAGCGACAGCTCGCGCTCGTAGAGCGCCTCGCGGACCAGGCCGAACTCCAGTTGCTCGAGGTAGCGCAGGCCGCCGTGGAACATCTTCGACGAGCGGCTCGAGGTGCCCGAGGCGAAATCGCGCGCTTCCACCAGCGCCACCTTGAGCCCGCGGGTCGCGGCGTCCAGCGCGCAGCCCGAACCCACCACGCCGCCGCCGATCACCACCACGTCGAACTGCTCGGCGCCCAGCCGGTCCCAGGCCGCCTGCCGCTGCTCCGGACCCAGCACGGACACCGGCGAGCTTCGCTGGGTGGACGCGTGGATGGGATCAGTCACGACCTGGACTCCTCACTGGGTTACTCGTCAGTAGGGGCGTGCTGCACCAAGGCTAACCGCTAGTCCAGATCGTCGTGCGCCATCAGCCGCCGCGCCGCCTCGGTGATCGAGCCGGACAGCGACGGGTACACGGCCAGCGTCTGAGCCAGCTCGTTGACCGTGATGCGGTTCTGCACGGCCACGGCGATCGGCAGGATCAGCTCGGACGCGATCGGCGCCACCACCACGCCGCCGATCACCACACCGGTGGACTTGCGGCAGAACACCTTCACGAAGCCCTGCCGCAGCCCGGACATCTTCGCGCGCGCGTTGGTGCGCAGCGGCAGCATGATCGTGCGCGCGGACACCGAACCGTCGTCGATCATCGTCTGCGGCACCCCGACCGCGGCGATCTCGGGCCGGGTGAACACCGTCGCCGCCACCGTGCGCAACCGGATCGGGCTGACGCCCTCGCCCAGCGCGTGATACATCGCGATGCGGCCCTGCATGGCCGCGACCGAGGCCAGCGGCAGCAGGCCGGTGCAGTCGCCGGCGGCGTAGATGCCGGACACCGAGGTCCGCGACACCCGGTCCACGGTCAGGTAGCCGCCGCGGCCCAGCTCGATGCCGACCCGTTCGAGGCCGAGGCCGTCGGTGTTGGGCACCGAACCGATGGTCATCAGCGCGTGGCTGCCCTCCACGGTGCGCCCGTCGGCCAGGGTGACCAGCACGCCGTCCCCGGTGCGGGTGACCGACGCGGCGCGGGCGTTCTTCACCAGCTTCACGCCGCGCTCGGAGAACGCGGCCTCCAGCACCCGGGCGGCGTCGGCGTCCTCATACGGCAGCACCCGGTCGCGGCTGGCGACGACCGTCACCGGCACACCCAATTCGGTGTAGGCGTGCACGAACTCCGCCCCGGTGACCCCCGACCCGACCACGATGAGGTGCTCGGGCAGCGCCTCCAGGTCGTAGAGCTGGCGCCAGGTCAGGATGCGCTCGCCGTCGGGCTGGGCCGACGGCAGCACCCGCGGGCTGGCGCCGGTGGCGATCAGCACCACGTCGGCCTCGTACTCGCTGGTGGTGCCGTCCCGGGCGGTTGCCCTGATGTTGTGGCGGGCCAGCCCGGGCGTGGGGTCGATCAGCTCGCCGCGGCCGGCCACCACGCGCACGCCCACGCCGAGCAGCTGATCGGCGATGTCGGCCGACTGATCGGTGGCGAGTTGCTTGACGCGGGAGTGGATCTGCCGCAGCGAGAGCTTGGCGTCGTCGATGTCGATCTCGAAGCCCAGCCGCGGCGCGCGGCGCAGCTCGGTGCGCAGCCACGTCGACGCGATGAACGTCTTGGACGGCACGCAGTCGTCCAGGACGGCGGCCCCGCCGATGCCCTCGGACTCGATGACGGTGACGTGCGTCGTGTCGGGGTGGGAAGTGGCGGCCACCAGCGCGGCTTCGTAACCGGCCGGGCCGCCACCGAGGATCACGATGTGCGTCGCCACAGCCCTAACCTAACGAAGCCGGGCGCACGCCGCCCAACGCTCGGGGGAAGACCGGGCCAGCTCGGACGTCTAAGCTTTCCCCGTGCCGCTCTACGCCGCGTACGGGTCGAACATGGACCCCGAACAGATGCTGAAGCGCGCACCCCATTCGCCGATGGCCGGAACGGGCTGGCTGCACGGGTGGCGGTTGACGTTCGGCGGCGAGGACATCGGCTGGGAGGGCGCGCTGGCCACGGTGGTCGAGGATCCGGACTCCAAGGTGTTCGTCGTCCTCTACGACATGACACCGGCCGACGAGGTCAACCTGGACCGCTGGGAGGGCTCGGAGTTCGGCGTCCACCAGAAGATCCGCTGCCGGGTCGAGCGCATCTCGTCGGACACCACCACCGACCCGGTCCTGGCGTGGCTGTACGTGCTGGACGCGTGGGAGGGCGGACTACCGTCGGCCCGGTACCTCGGGGTCATGGCGGACGCCGCCGAAATCGCCGGCGCGCCAAGCGATTACGTGCACAGCCTGCGCACTCGCCCGGCCCGCAACATCGGCCCGGGCACCAGCGCCTGAAAAATCACTCGCCTCTGGGCGATGAGGAGTGTAAACAGACAGACCGAAAACCTACGCGTACTTCCACGGAAGGAAATTCGACTGTCAATCCTGTCCGCACCGCCGGTCGCCGACGCACTGGCGCGAGCGTTCGCCGCCGCGGTCAACCCGGCCCCCAGGGCCGCCGTGCGCTTCCCCGAGGTTTCGGGCCGCACGAGCGAAATCACCGTCCCCACCCGGCACGGCCCCACCCGCGCGACCGTCTATCACCCGCCGGCCGGCACCACCGACCCGCCCGTCTATGTCAACGTGCACGGCGGCGGGTTCGTGGTCGGGCACCCCGAGCAGGACGACCCGTGGTGCCGCTACCTCGCCGCCAGCGCGGGCGTGGTGGTGATCAACCCCGACTACGTGCTGGCGCCGCGTCACCGCTTTCCCGCCGCGGTGCACCAGATCTATGACGTGGTGCGCTGGGCGGCCGGCCCGCACCCCGACTGGGACGGTGCCCGGCTGTGCGTCGGCGGCCAGAGCGCGGGCGGCAACCTGTCCGCCGCGGCGGCCCGGCTCGCGTGGGAGAACGGCGGCCCGCCGATCGCGTTGCAGGTGTTGCACTACGCCCCGCTTGACCTGGTCACGCCCACCCGCGACAAGCCGTCCACCCTCGGCCGCCGGGCGATCATGAAGCCGTGGATGGGCGAGGTCTTCGACACCGCCTACATACCCGAGCGGGCGCAGCGGCGCGACCGCCTGGCCTCGCCCGCCTGGGGGAACAACGCCGACGACATCGCCGGCATCGCGCCGGCGCTGGTCGTGACGGCCGAGCACGACCGCCTTTGCGGCGAAGCCCGCCGGTACGCGGAGAAGCTGGACGCGGCCGGCGCGTTGGCGGAGTACTACGAGGTGGCCGGCGCCGACCACGGATACAACATCATGAGCCAGGCCGGCGACGTCACGCGCCGCGCGTACGCCCACATCGCCGGCCACGTCGTGCGCGCCACCAACCGCGGCGGCACCCGCTAAGAGCGCCCGAACGCCGCCGACTGCTCGACGATGTTGGCCAGCACCCGCACCCCGATCGCCAGGGCCCGCTCGTCGAGATTGAACGTCGGCTGGTGCAGGTCCAGCTGCGGCCCCACCCCCGGCCACACCCCCAGCCGCGCCATCGCGCCCGGGATCTCCTCCAGGTACCAGGAGAAGTCCTCGCCGCCCCCGGACTGGCGGGTGTCGGCCAGCGCGTCGGGGCCGACGGCCTCGATCGCGTGGGTGAGGATGCGCGTCGACACGTCCTCGTTGACCACCGGCGGCACGCCGCGGCGGTATTGCAGCGTGTGCTCGATGGCCAGCGGCGCCAGCAGCCCGGACACGGTCTCGCGGATGATCTCCTCGAGCCCTACCCAGGTCTGCCGGCTGGCGGTGCGCACGGTGCCGGCCAGCACGCCGGTCTGCGGGATGGCGTTGGCGGCCACGCCGGCGTTGACCGCGCCCCACACCAGCACGGTGCCGTTGCGCGGGTCGATGCGCCGCGACAACACCCCGGGCAGGCCGGTGATCAGCGTGCCCAGCCCGTACACGAGGTCGGCGGTCAGGTGGGGGCGAGAGGTGTGGCCGCCGGGTGAGTACAGCGTGATCTCGATCTGGTCGGCGGCCGAGGTGATGGGGCCGTGCCGGACCGCGATCTTGCCGACCTCCAGCCGGGGATCGCAGTGCAGCGCGAAGATCCGGGACACCCCGCTGATGGCGCCGGCCGCGATGGCGTCGATCGCCCCGCCGGGCATGAGTTCCTCGGCGGCCTGGAAGAGCAACCGCACCCCGATCGGCAGCTCGGGGACCGACGCCAGCACCAGGGCCGTGCCCAGCAGGATGGCGGTGTGCGCGTCGTGGCCGCAGGCGTGCGCGACGTTGGGCATGGTCGACGTGTAGGGGGCGCCGGTGCGTTCGGCCATCGGCAGGGCGTCCATGTCGGCCCGCAGCGCGATCCGGGGCTCGTGCTCGGGGCCGATGTCGCAGACCAGTCCCGTGCCGCCGGGCAACACCTTCGGGTTGAGCCCCGCTTCGGCCAGCCGCTCGGCGACGAACTGGGTGGTGGCGTACTCCTGGCGGCCCAGCTCGGGGTAGCGGTGGATGTGCCGGCGCCATTCGACCAGGTCTGCGTGATGAGAGGCCAGCCAGGATTCGGCGGCGTCGGCGAGTCTCATGCGCGCTCCCCGCCGCATCTGCGTTCGTGCGCCGCCATCACCCGGTCGCGTTCGGCGGGCGTCTGGGCCAGCTGGACCACCGTGCGTGCCAGCATGATCGCGCCCTCGATCACGGCGCGGTCGGCGCTGGGGTTGGTGGCGGCCTCGGCGAAGCCGCGCTGGTGCACCATGGCCCCGCCGGAGTCGAGCCCGATCACCGGGTGGATCCCCGGCAGCGCCTTGGTCACGTTGCCCATGTCGGTGCTGCCCATGGGCAGCGCCGCCTCGTACTCGCGGGCCACCGGCTCGCGGCCGAGCCTGCGCATCTCCTCGCGAAAGACGTCGGCCAGCCATTGGTCGGGGGTGAGTTCGTCGTAGGCGGGTGCCGGGTTGTCGATGTCGTATTCGCAGCCGGTGGCCAGCGCGCCCGCGGCGAAGCAGGCGTACATCCTGCCCTCGAGTTCCCGGAGCGAGTCGGCTTCGACCGCGCGCATCGCGTACTGAAGCGTCGCGCGCCCGGGGATGACGTTGACCGCCTGCCCGCCGTCGGTGACGATCCCGTGCACCAGCTGCCCGGGCGCCAGTTGCTGGCGCAGCAGCCCGACGGCCACCTGCGCGACGGTCACGGCGTCGGCGGCGTTGATCCCGAGGTGCGGCGCGACGGCGGCGTGGGATTCCGTGCCGCGGTACGTGATGGTCGCCTCGGACAGGGCCAGCGAGCGGGCCGCGGCGATATCCGTCGGCCCGGGATGGAGCATGACGGCGGCGGCGATGTCATCGAACACCCCCGCCCGCAACAACAGCGCCTTGCCGCCGCCGGCCTCCTCGGCGGGAGTCCCCAGCAGCGCCACCCGCAGGCCCAGCTCGTCGGCGACCTCGGCCAGCGCCAGCGCGGTGCCCACCGCCGAGGCGGCGATGATGTTGTGGCCGCAGGCGTGCCCGATCTCGGGCAGCGCGTCGTATTCGGCGCACACCCCGACGGTCAGCGGCCCGCTGCCGTAGTCGGCGCGGAAGGCGGTGTCCAGACCGCCGGGGGCGGCGGTGATCTCGAAGCCACGCTCGGCGACGAGTGCCTGCGCCTTGGCGCAGCTGCGGTGCTCGGCGAACGCCAGCTCGGGCTCGGCGTGAATGGCGTGCGACAACTCGACGAGGTCGCCGCCGCGCCGCCGCACGACAGCTTCGACGCTGTCCAGCAGGCTGTCTAACGGGGCGGTGGGCACTCTCGCAGTATGTCACTCACCGGCCTACGGCCCTGAGGCCCTGAGGGCTACACCAGCCCGGCGATGAAACCCGCCGCCTGGCCCGGGTAGGGCGGGGCGGAGTAGTCGTGGTGCGCATCCCGGTCGCGACCGCCGACGACGCAGACGGGATCGCCTTCGCTGCACAGGTCGATGGTGCGGCCGGCGAACGCGCCCGTCGACGACAGGGGTGTGTCGAAGCGGTTGCCGGGATTGCCGAACACCGCGACGGCCCTGATCTTGTTGGCCAGGGCGGGATCTAGCGGGGGCGCCGACCCGAAGTTCCCGATGCGCTGGCCGACGGGCGGCACCCCGGCGAGCATCGAGATCGCGGCGGCGCCCTGCGAGAAGCCGCCGAGCACCAGCCGCGTGGACGGGCACTGGTCGACCATCTCCGCGATGTGGTCGCGTGCGTCGTTGGCGGCGTCGGCGGTCGTCAGGAAGTTGTAGCTGGCCGGATAGTTCACCGCATAGGAATCGACGGTGCGCGACCCCAGCGCGGGCTGCAGGGCGGCGAACAGCGCGTCGCCCACCACACCCAGGCCCGGCGGCTCGGCGGTGCCGCGGGCGAAGATCAGTTGGACGTTCGGACAGTCCGCCTTGGCCGACGGCGCCGGGCCGAATGTGACCGAAACCACTGACAGCACAACACCAACGGCGATTGCAATGACCGGGCCAACCACCGGCCACCTACGAAGACTCATACGCCAGATCTTGACACATACCGGCGACACCGTCGCCGGGCCAGGTTCGATCGCCCGGCTCCTCACTCGCGCCTCAACGGCGCTCGCCGTCCCCGGGCCAGGTTCGATCGCCCGGCTCCTCACTCGCGCCTCAACGGCGCTCGCCGTCCCCGGGCTAGGTTCGATTGCCCGACTCCTCACTCGCGCCTCAACGGCGCTCGCCGTCGCCGGGCTAGGTTCGATTGCCCGACTCCTCACTCGCGCCTCAACGGCGCTCGCCGTCGCCGGGCTAGGCTCCGGCTGTGACCCAAACCTCGTCCGACCCAGGCGACCTCGCGCGCCGCGCCGCCGCGGTCATCGCCGAGCGCACCGGAATCGACGAGCATGACGTCGCCATCGTTCTCGGCTCGGGATGGTCGCCGGCGGTCGCCGCGCTCGGCACCGAGGCGATCGGGAAGACCGCCGTGCTGCCCCAGGCCGACCTGCCCGGCTTCCGGCCGCCCACCGCGATCGGGCACACCGGCGAGCTGTTGTCGATGCGCATCGGCGAACACCGAGTGCTGGTGCTCGTCGGCCGCATCCACGCCTACGAGGGCCACGACCTGTGCCACGTCGTGCACCCGGTGCGGGCGGCCTGCGCGGCCGGCGTGCGCGCGGTCGTGCTCACCAATGCGGCGGGCGGACTGCGCCCGGACATGGCCGTCGGCGAACCGGTGTTGATCAGCGACCAGCTGAACCTGACCGCGCGTTCCCCGCTGGTCGGCCCGCAATTCGTGGACCTGACCGACGCCTACTCCCCGCGGCTGCGCGAATTCGCCCGCCAGGCCGACCCGACGCTGACCGAGGGCGTCTACGCCGGCCTGCCCGGCCCGCACTACGAGACCCCCGCGGAAATCCGGATGCTGCGCACGCTGGGCGCCGACCTCGTCGGCATGTCGACGGTGCACGAGACCATCGCGGCGCGGGCCGCCGGCGCCGAGGTGCTCGGGGTGTCGCTGGTGACCAACCTGGCCGCCGGCATCGGCGGCGAGCCGCTCAGCCACGCCGAGGTGCTCTCCGCGGGGGCCGCGTCCGCCAGCCGGATGGGCGCCCTCCTGGCCCTGATCCTCGAGCGGCTGCCCCGGTTTTAGGACCATGACGCCCGAGGAGTGGATCGCCCACGACCCCGACCCGCGGACAGCCGCCGAGCTCGCCGCGTGCGACGCGGGAGAATTAGCCGCGCGGTTCGCCCGTCCCCTGAGGTTCGGCACCGCGGGCCTGCGCGGCCCGGTGCGCGGCGGGCCCGACGCGATGAACGTCGCGGTGGTGTCGCGCACCACCTGGGCGGTGGCGCAGGTGCTCAAGCGGCGCGCCCCGGCCGGAGGGCGGGTGATCGTGGGGCGCGACGCCCGGCACGGTTCGGCGGTATTCGCCACGGTGGCCGCCGAAGTGCTTGCCGATCAAGGGTTTTCGGTGCTGTTGCTGCCCGGTCCGGTGCCGACCCCGGTGGTCGCGTTCGCGGTGCGCCACACCGGCGCGCTGGCCGGGATCCAGATCACGGCGTCGCACAACCCGCCGGCCGACAACGGCTACAAGGTGTACGTCGACGGCGGCATCCAGCTCGTCTCCCCCACCGACCGCGAGATCGAGGCCGCGATGGCCGACGCCCCGCCCGCCGACCAGATCGGCAGGGCCCCCGTCGAACCGGGCCAGGCCGATCTGGTCGAGCGCTACGTCGAGCGCGCGTCCGGGCTGCGGCGCGGGGCCGGCTCGGCGCGGGTCGCCCTGACGGCCCTGCACGGGGTGGGCGGCGCGGTGGCCGTGGAGACGCTGCGCCGCGCCGGCTTCGCCCAAGTGCACACCGTCGCAGCGCAATTCGCTCCGGACCCGGACTTCCCCACCGTCGCGTTCCCCAACCCCGAGGAGCCGGGTGCCGCCGACGCGCTGTTGGCCCTGGCCTCCGACGTGCGCGCCGACGTGGCGATCGCGCTGGATCCCGACGCCGACCGGTGCGCCGTCGGCATCCCCGACAAAGCGGGGTGGCGGATGCTGTCCGGCGACGAAACCGGTTGGCTGCTGGGCGATTACATTCTTTCCCAGCCGCAGCGCGCCGAAACGCCGGTGGTGGCCAGCACCCTGGTGTCCTCGCGGATGCTGTCGGCCATCGCCGCGCACCGCGGCGCCGTCCACGTCGAAACCCTCACCGGCTTCAAATGGCTGGCGCGCGCCGATGCCGAGGTCCCCGGCGGCACCCTGGTATACGCCTACGAGGAAGCGATCGGGCACTGCGTCGACCCGGACGCCGTGCGCGACAAGGACGGCATCAGCGCCGCCGTCCTGGTGTGCGACCTGGTGGCCACGCTGCTGCGCCAAGGCCGTTCGGTCGTCGACCTGCTCGACGAGCTGGCGCGGCGGTACGGGGTGCACGACGTCGCCGCGATCTCGCGCCGGGTCGCCGACCCCGCCGAGGCGGCCGCGCTGATGCACCGGCTGCGGACCACCCCGCCGGCGACGCTGGCCGGGTTCCCCGCCGGGCTCACCGACGTCACCGACGCGCTGATCTTCACCGGCGGTGACGACCACACGTCGGTCAGGGTGGTGGTGCGGCCCTCCGGGACCGAGCCGAAACTGAAGTGCTACTTGGAGATTCGCTGCGCGCCTAGCGACGATCTGGATTCTTCGCGGCGGCGCGCCGATGCCCTGCGCGCTGAGCTGGTCGCTGCGATGCGGGGCTGGTGAACAGGTTCGGCCCGAACTGGCGGTCCCCCGCGTCGCCGAGGCCAGGCATGATATAGGCCGACTTGTTGAGTCCCTTGTCGACCGCGGCGGTCAACACTCGCGCGTCCGGCGCCGCTTTCTGCACGGCCGCAAGGCCTTCCGGCGCGGCGACCACGCACAGCGCGGTGATGTCGGTGGCGCCGCGGCGCTGCAGCAGGCCGATGGTGTGGGCCATCGACCCGCCGGTGGCCAGCATGGGGTCGAGGACCATCACCGGCCGGCGCGCGAGTTTGTCGGGCAGCGCCTCGAGATACGGGACCGGCAGGTGGGTTTCCTCGTCGCGGGCGACACCGACGAAACCCACCTCCGCCTCGGGTATCGCGGCCTGGGCGGCCTCGACCATGCCCAACCCGGCCCGCAGCACCGGAACCAGCAGCGGCGGGTTGACCAGTCGCGTCCCGGCCGTCGCGGCCACCGGGGTGCGGATCCTGACCGACTTTCGCGGCGCCTCCCGGCTGGCCTCGTACACCAGCATCAGCGTGAGCTCGCGTAGCGCGGCCCGAAACCCGGCATTGTCGGTGCGTTCGTCGCGCAGCACCGTCAGCCTGGCCGCGGCCAGCGGGTGGTCGATCACGCGCACGTCCATCCCATGAAGGGTATATAACGATCGGGCAAAGCCCTTCTGACACGCTTGCGTTCGTCCCGGCCATACCGCAGGCGCGTTCGTATACTCCCGGGGTGTCGCGCGAAAAACGAAGTCCGAGAAGCCTACTCGGCAGGGCGCATCGCCTCCTGCTGGCGCTCGGCGTGGTCGCATTGGTGGCACTGGCGGCAAGTCCGCTGACCCCGCGCATAGGCCTTGCGGCAGCGGCCATTCCGCAACCGGCGCACATCGTGATCGTGGTGGAGGAAAACCGTTCCGAGAACGCCATCATCGGCAACAAGTCGGCGCCCTTCATCACCTCCCTGGCCGCCAATGGCGCCAACATGACGCAGTCATACGCCGAAACCCACCCCAGCGAACCGAATTACCTGGCGCTGTTCGCGGGCAACACCTTCGGGGTGACCAAGGACCTGTGCCCGATCAACGCCGGCGCCGCCCCCAATCTCGGTTCCGAATTGCTGGCCGCGGGCCGCACGTTCGTCGGCTTCGCCGAAGGCCTGCCAACCGTCGGCTCGCCGGTGTGCACCGCGGGCAAGTACGCGCGCAAGCACGTGCCGTGGGCCAACTTCACCAACGTGCCGGCGGCGAACTCGATGCCGTTCTCCGCGTTCCCGATGGGCAACTACGCCAGCCTGCCGACCGTGTCGTTCGTCATCCCCAACAACGACAACAACATGCACGACGGGTCCATCGCGCAGGCCGACGCCTGGCTGAATCGCCAGCTGTCCGGTTACGCCAATTGGGCGGTGGCCAACAACAGCCTGCTGATCCTGACGTTCGACGAGGACGATAACGGCAGCCACAACCAGATCCCCACGGTGTTCTACGGCGCCCACGTCCGCCCCGGCAACTACAGCGAGCAGATCAACCACTACAACGTGCTTTCCACCGTGGAGCAGATGTACGGGCTGCCCAAGACGGGCTATGCCGCAAGCGCCGCGCCCATCACCGACATCTGGGGCTAGACCACTGGGCTGATGGTGGCGACCCGCTTCACCCGGCCCCGCCGCGCTCGCGATCGCCACTGGGCTGATGGTGGCGACCCGCTTCACCCGGCTCCGCCGCGCTCGCGATCACCACTGGGCTGATGGTGGCGACCCGCCTCACCCGGCTCCGCCGCGCTCGCGATCACCACTGGGTCGATGGAGGCGACCCGCCTCACCCGGCTCCGCCGCGCTCGCGATCACCACTGGGTCGATGGTGGCGACCCGCTTCACCCGGCTCCGCCGCGCTCGCGATCACCACTGCCCGGCGGCGCCTTGGCCGGTCGTCGCTATTCTGTGCCGCATGGCTGCTGACCTCGTGCCCATTCGCCTGAGCCTGTCCGCCGGCGACCGCTACACCGTGTGGGCGCCCCGCTGGCGTGACTCCGGCGACGAGTGGGAGGCCTTCCTGGGCAAGGACGAGGACCTGTTCGTCTTCTCCTCCGTCGCCGACCTGGTGGCGTTCGTGCGGTCCGACACCGACAACGACCTGACCGACCACCCGGCGTGGAAGGCCCTGACGTCGGCGCACGCGCATGACTTCGAGCCCGCCGAGGACAAGCAGTTCGATCTGGTCGCGGTCGAGGAGCTGGTCTCCGAGAAGCCCACCGCGGAATCGGTGTCCGCGCTGGCGGGCACGCTGGCCATCGTGTCGTCCATCGGATCGGTGTGCGAGCTGGCGGCGGTGTCGAAGTTCTTCAACGGCAACCCCAGCCTGGGCACGGTGTCGGGCGGGGTCGAGCACTTCACCGGCAAGGCCGGCGCCAAACGCTGGCATGCGATCGCCGAGGTCATCGGGCGCAGCTGGGACGACGTGCTGGGCGCGATCGATGACATCGCCACCACCCCCGACGTCGACGCCAAGTTGTCGGCCAAGGCCGAAGACGAACTGGCCGAGGAGCGCGAAGAGGACGAGACCGAAGACGCCGTCGAGGAATCCGCGGCCGACGACATTGACGACGACGTTGACGACGAAGTTGACGAAGACGACGAGGACGACGACACCGAAGCCCGGGCGGCCGGCGACACCGCGGTGCTCGGCGGCGACAAGGACTTCTGGCTGCAGGTCGGCATCGATCCGATCCGGATCATGACGAGCTCGGGCACCTTCTTCACCCTGCGCTGCTACCTCGACGACGAGCCGATCTTCCTGGGCCGCAACGGACGGATCAGCGTGTTCCCGTCCGAGCGCGCGCTGGCCCGCTACCTGGCCGACGAGCACGACCACGACCTGTCCGATCTGAGCACCTACGACGACATCCGCACCGCCGCCACCGACGGATCGCTCACGGTCGAGGTCACCGACGACAACATCTACGTGCTCACCGGCCTGGCCGACGACCTGGCCGACGGGCCCGAGGCCGTGGACCGGGAGCAACTGGAACTGGCCGTCGAGGTGCTCCGCGACATCGGCGACTACTCCGAGGATCCCGCGGTGGACAAGGCGCTCGAAACCAACCGGCCGCTGGGCAAATTGGTGGCCGCCGTGCTCGAACCCGGCTCGGTCACCAAGCCGTCGCCGCCGTACGCCGCGGCGGTGCGCGAGTGGGAGAAGCTGGAGCAATTCGTCGAGGGCCGGCTCCGCCGCGAGTAGGGCGTTTCACGGGCTAGGTTGGTGACGTGTCGCTTCCCGGAATCGGCCCGCTGCCGCTGTACGGGTTCCAGCGCCCGGCCATGTTGCTGTTCGGTTTGGTGCCCCTGGCCCTGCTGGCCGTCTACGTCGTGGTGCAGGCCCGTCGCAACCGACGGCTGCACCGCTACACCGACGCCCCCGTGGCGCAGTCGCGGTGGCGGCACCTGCCGATCGCCGCGTCGCTGCTCTGCCTGGCGTTGCTGACGATCGCGCTGGGCACCCCCACCCACGACATGCGCATCCCGCGCAACCGCGCGGTCATCATGCTCGTCATCGACATGTCGCAGTCCATGCGGGCGACCGACGTCGAACCCAACCGGCTCAAGGCCGCCGAACAAGCGGCCAGCCAGTTCGCCAGTCAGCTGACGCCCGGCATCAACCTCGGGCTGGTCGGCTTCGCCGGCACGCCCTACTTGCTGGTCCCGCCCACCCCGCAGCACCAGGCGACCATCGACGCGCTCAAGAAGCTGGACTTCGCCGACAGCACGGCCACCGGCCAGGCCATCTTCACCGCCCTGCACGCGATCGGCGCCACGGCGGTCACCGGGGGCGACAATCCGCCGCCGGCCCGCATCGTGCTGCTCTCCGACGGCCGCGAGAACAAGCCGTCGAACCCCAGCGATCCGCACGACGGTGTCTACACCGCGGCGCGCCTGGCCAAGGACGAGGGCGTGCCCATCTCGACGATCTCATTCGGAACGAAGGGCGGCGAGATCGAGATGGACGGGCAGCGCGTCGCGGTCCCGGTGTCGACCGACCAGATGAAGACGATCGCCCGGCTCTCCGGCGGGCAGCCCTACACCGCCACCAACATCGGCGAGCTCAACAAGAGCTACAACGCGATCGAGAACGATATCGGCTACCGCACCGTGCCGGGACCCGGCAGTTCCGGCTGGCTACGCCTGGGGGTGCTCGCGGCGCTGATCGCGACGGCGTTGGCGCTGTTGATCAACCGACGCCTGCCGACCTAGCGCCCGTCCACCGACCGAGCCCCGCCCGGCGGGTCAGGCGGGCAGCCTGCGGTTCAGCAGCAGGCCGGCCAGCACGGCGCCGGCCATCACGACGGCACCGAGCAGCATCCACGCCAGGCTCGCGTCGCCCTTGACGGTTTCGTAGCCGATCTGGCGCTGCAGCGTCGTGTACACGTTCTTCAGCGAGTCCAGGCTGTCGGCGTGGAACGCCTCGCCGTCGGTGATCTCGCAGATCTTCTGCAGGGTCTGATCGTCCACCGGGACCGGAATGGTGGCGCCCTCGTAGTCGACGGTCCCGTACGGGGTGCCGAACGAGATCGTCGAGATCTGCACGCCCTGGCCCTTGGCGGCCCGGGCGGCGGTGAACGCCCCCTGCGGGGCGTTGGGGTCCAGCGGCACGTTCTCGGCGCCGTCGGACTCCAGCACGATCCGCGCCGGCGGCGGGCCTTCGCCGCCGCCCATCACCGAACCGACCGTCGCGATCGCCTGCAGCGCGGTGAAAATGCCTTCTCCCGTAGCGGTTTTCGGGGCGGGCTGCAGACTGTCGATGCCCGACTTCACCGCGCCGCGGTTCGTCGTCGGGGGCACCAGCAGCGTGGCGTTGGCCGCGAACTCCACCAGCCCCAGGTTGATGGCCGGCGTCAGCTGATCGGCGAACTGCTTGCCGGCCTCCTTCGCCGCGGCCAGGCGGCTGGGCGGAACATCGTTGGAGGCCATCGATTCCGAGACGTCGATGACGAGCATCACGACCGCCCGGTTGAGCGGGATCCGCACATCCGACGTCGGCCCGGCCATCGCCGTGGTCAGCAGCACCAGCGACGTGGCCAGCAGGATGGTCGGCACGTGCCGCCACCGGCTCGGGTGCGGCGGGGCCACGCGCTCCAGCACCTCCATGTTGGCGAACCGCAGCACCCGGCGACGGCGGGCGAATTGCTGCACGACATAAAGGCCGATCACCAGCAGCACGGCCAGCAGCGCGAGGAAGAACCAGGGGTTCTGGAATCCAGTCAGCGACACCGGGCCCAGCAGCGGCACCTTCATGTCGAGCCACACTAGGCGTCGAATCCGGGCCCCGCATCGGGCCCCGGCTCAGCCCGCGGCGAGATCGCGGCGCTGGGTGAACTTGATGTCGAGGCTGCGCAGGTGGGTCTGCAGCCCGGCGTCCTGGACCGGGATCAGGTGGGCCGGCTCGTCGGTCTCGTTGTAGTGGGCGTGCCACATGCCCGGCGGGGTGGTGAAGGCGCCACCGGCCTGCCAGTCCACCCGGATCGGATCGACGATGTCGCCGCGCGCGTCGAGACGCGTGCCCAGCAGCGTGTAGCAGCCGGCCGCGGGCGCGTCCAGGATGAGGTCCAGCGCGACCGACTGGTGCCGGTGCGGGCGCTGCACCTGATGGGGCGGAAGCACGCCGAACATGGCCCACAACACGTGCGTGATGGTCAGGGTCTGCTCCTGCTCGGCGTTGGCCAGCAGGACACTGACGCGGCTCTTCTCGTTGGCGCCGGGCCGCGACGCGATCTCGGTCAGCTTGGCGACGGCGTCGGCGCGGCGGAACTTGGTCGCGCGGAAGCGGGGCCGGGTCGCGTCGGCGCCGAGGTAACGCATCAGGGGCTCGTCGTGCACCCAGTACATGGCCGTGTCCGCGCCGGCGTAGAACACCGAGTGCGCGCCGGCGGGCAGCGTCACGAAGTCGCCCTTCTCCCACTCGATCAGGCGGCCGTTGACCGCCGCGAACCCCCGCCCGTAGAGCACGTAATACAGCTGCGAGGTGGCGTTGGGGTGGGTGTCGACGTGCTCGTTCGCGCGAATGGACACGAAGTTGGCCAGCAGCGCGGGGCTGGTCGCCGCGCCGGCCGGGCCACCCAGCTCGGCCGACAGGTCCAGCGGGATCACGCCGGTCGGCGCGTCAAGGTAGAGCTCGGGACCGAACCGCCGGATCGGCACCCGCGGGGTAAGCCCCGAGCCGATCGGGTTGGCGGCCCTGGAGTACTCGAAGTATTCGGCCTGCTCGGCCCACTCTTCGAACCGGCCCTCGAACGCGTACTCGGCGACGTTGACCATCGGCGCGGGGACCGTCGGGTCCAGGTTCGGGGTCGCTAGCTGCTGCATGTCGGTCTCCCTTGCCGCTCACGTGTGTCTGGTATCTGAATAGTATTTATCTTGTATCTAAGCGTCAAGCGTCGCAGCTAGACGCGGTCGGTGTACGGTCAATTGGTCGGTTGAGATACGACTTAGCTACCAGAGAAGAGGCCGGGCGTGGCGGCAAAGGACAGGCGGACGGCGACGGCCAAGGACCGCGCGCTGGACTACGTCAAGACGCGGGTGCTCACCGGCGAGTTCCCCGGCGGCGAGCTGATCAGCGAGGGCGACGTGGCCAGCGCGCTTGGGATGTCGCGCACGCCGGTGCGCGAGGCGTTTTTGCGGCTGGAGGCCGAGGGGCTGCTGCGCCTGTATCCCCAGCGGGGGGCCCTGGTGGTTCCGGTGTCGCCCGACGAGGTGCGCGCGGTGATGGAGGCGCGGCTGGTGCTCGAGCAGTTCGCGGCGGGCAAGGTGATCGGGCGCGGCGGCGCCGCGTGCGATGCCGTGTTCGGGCGCCTATCCGGCGAGCTTGCCCGGCAACGCGACGCGGCCGCCGCGGCGGACTGGCGAGAATTCGTGGAGGCCGACCGCGCCTTCCACGCCATCACGCTGCAGGAGTCGGGCAACGCCATCCTGTCCGGCTTCTACGCGTCCCTGCGCGACCGCCAGATGCGGATGATCGGCGAATCGACGCTGCGCGACCCCGACCGGGTGGCCACGATTCTCGAGGAGCATCGGGGTATCGCCGAAGCCCTGCGCGACGGCGATCGCGCGCGGGCGGCGACCGCGGTGCAGACCCACCTGGCCGGCACGGTTCGCGCCATCGGCCTGTCGGTCGACCCGGATCCGTTATGGGCTACCGGATTTGGCCGCGATGGAGCAGACTGATCGAATAACGCGGGGGCGCAGCGCTCCCGGTCCGCATATATCGGGGGGATCGATGACCTGGGTGACGGCCTCGAGGTTGCGCGGCACGATGACGAAAACGGTTGTGGCCCTGTCGATTTTGGGGTCGGCCACGACGGGTGCGACGATCCCGGCGAACGCGGCACCCGGCTTCGCGCGCACACCCGCCGCGCCGCTCGACGATCCCGATCCCGGCCTTCCCACCAACCCGTCGGATCCCCGATGCGCGGGGATGCCGGGGCTGGCGCAGTGCCAGGGCGGCCCGTACGCCATGGGCGGGGCACCCACCGGCCCCGCGGATTTGAGTTGCATCAGCATGCCCAGCGACCCGGTGTGCGCGGGTGGCCCGTACGCCCCGCCGCCACCGCCGCCCATCGCGCCGCCACCGGAACCGCCGGCGCCCATGGCCGCGGCACCGATGGCCCCGCCGCCGATGGTGGAGCCACCTCCCATGCCGGCGGCCGACCCGTCGATGGGGATGCCCGGGCACATCTGAGAACGCCGCACCGGCGGCTCAGCCGATCAGCACCGCGTACCGCGGCTTGATCACCTCGTCGATGATGGCCAGCCGCTCGTCGAACGGGATGAACGCGGACTTCATCGCGTTGATGGTGAACCGTTCGAGGTCGCTCCAGCCGTAGCCGAACGCCTCCACCAGGCGGAGCATCTCGCGGCTCATGAAGGTATCGCTCATCAACCGGTTGTCGGTGTTGACGGTCACCCGGAACCGGGCGCGGGCCAGCAGGTCGAACGGATGCTCGGCGATGCTCTTGACGGCGCCGGTCTGCACGTTCGAGCTCGGACACAGTTCCAGCGGAATTCGCTTGTCCCGCAGGATCGCCGCCTGCTGACCCAACCGGACCTGTCCGTCGGGCAGCACGTCGATGTCGTCGACGATCCGCACCCCGTGCCCCAGCCGGTCGGCACCGCAGAACGCGATCGCCTCGTGGATGGACGGCAGGCCGAACGCCTCGCCGGCGTGAATGGTGAAGCGCGCGTTGTGGTCTCGCATGTACTCGAAGGCATCCAGGTGGCGCGTCGGCGGGTTGCCGGCCTCGGCGCCGGCGATGTCGAAGCCGACAACGCCCTTGTCCCGGAACCGGATTGCCAGCTCGGCGATCTCGCGGGACACCGCCGCGTGCCGCATCGCGGTGACCAGTAGGCGCACCACGATCGGACGGCCCGCGCCGGCACAGGCCTTCTCACCGTCGGCGAATCCGGCCAGCACGGCATCGACGATCGCGTCGAAGGACATCCCGCGGTCGATGTGCAGCTCGGGTGCGAACCGCACCTCGGCGTAGACCACCGAGTCGGCGGCCAGGTCTTCGACGCACTCGTAGGCGACGCGGTGCAGCGCCTCGGGGGTCTGCATCACCGCGACGGTGTGGGAGAACGGCTCCAGGTAGCGCTCCAGCGAGCCGCTGTGCGAACGCGTGCGAAACCACGTCGCCAGCTCGTCGACGTCGGTGGCGGGCAGCTCGTCGTAGCCGGTCTGCCCGGCGATCTCCAGCACGGTCGACGGGCGCAGCCCGCCGTCGAGGTGGTCGTGCAGCAGGGCCTTGGGGGCCTTGCGGATCTGCTCGAGGCCCAGCGGCGCGGTCATTGCGAGATCCGATCGATGATCAGCGGACGCGAAGCCGGGGCGGCGTCGCCGACGCCGAAGGCGCCGTCCAGCTCGGCGAGCGCCGCGCCGAAGCGCTCCGGGGTGTCGGTGTACAGGGTGAACAGCGGCTCACCGGCCGTGACCGGCTCGCCGGGGCGGCGATGCAGCCGGATGCCGGCGCCGAACTGCACGCGATCGCCCGGACGGGATCTGCCCGCTCCGAGCCGCCAAGCCGCCAGCCCCACTGCCATCGCGTCGATATCGCCCATTGTGCCGCCCCGGGTGGCAGTCACGGTCTCGGCATGCCGAGCGATCGGCAGCGGCACCGACAAATCGCCGCCCTGGGCGGCGACGAGCTGGCGAAACCGGTCCATCGCGGTGCCATCCCGCAGTGTCTCGGCGGGATCGCGGCCGTCGACGCCGGCCAGCTCGAGCATCTCGGAGGCCAGCCGCAGCGTCAGCTCGACGACGTCGGGCGGCCCGCCCCCGGCCAGCACCTCGAGCGACTCGGCGACCTCGAGGGCGTTGCCGACGGTCGCGCCCAGCGGGGTGTTCATGTCCGTCAGCAGCGCGCGGGTGGGCACCCCGTGCGCGGCGCCCAGCGCGACCATGGCGCTCGCCAGGTCGCGGGACTGCGCTTCCGAGTCGGTGAACGCCCCGGAACCGACCTTCACGTCGAGCACCAGCGCGCCGGCCCCCTCGGCCAGCTTCTTGCTCATCACCGAGCTCGCGATCAGCGGCAGCGACTCGACGGTGGCGGTGATGTCGCGCAGCGCGTACAGCTTGGCGTCGGCCGGGGACAAGTCACCGGCGGCGAAGATGGCCGCGCCGAGGTCGCGCAGTTGGTCGCGCACCCGCCGGTTGGACAGCGCGGCGGTGAATCCGGCGATGGATTCCAGCTTGTCCAGCGTGCCGCCGGTGTGGCCGAGCCCGCGGCCCGACGCCTGCGGCACCGCGGCGCCGCACGCGGCGACGACGGGCACCAGGGGCAGGGTGATCTTGTCCCCCACCCCGCCGGTGGAGTGCTTGTCGACCGTGGGCACGCCGAGGTCGCTGAAGTCGAGCCGCTCGCCCGAGGCCAGCATCGCCGACGTCCACCGGGCCGTCTCGCCGCGATCCATGCCCCGCAACAGGATCGCCATCAGCAGGGCCGCCATCTGCTCCTCGGCCACCCGGCCGGCGGTGTAGGCGTCGACGACCCAGTCGATGGCGGCGTCGGACAACCGGCCGCCGTCGCGCTTGGTCCTGATCACCGTGGGCGCATCAAAGGCGGGCGGCATCAGCGACGCCCGGCGGCCACGTCGTCGGGACCGAAGGCATCCGGCAGCAGGTCGCCGAGCCGGCGCGGCCCGCGCGGATGGTCGATCAGCAACTCGGGACCGCCGTGTTCGAGCAGCACCTGCCGGCATCGCCCGCACGGCATCAGCACCGATCCGCGCTGGTCCACGCACGCCAGCGCGACCAGCCGGCCGCCGCCGGTGGAATGCAGGGCGCACACCACGGCGCACTCGGCACAGAGACCAAGGCCATATGAGATGTTCTCCACATTGCACCCGGTGACCACGCGGTGATCGTCGACCAGCGCGGCCGCACCCACTGCGAACCGCGAGTACGGCGCATAGGCCCCTTCGGATGCCTGGATTGCCTTGTCCCGCAACGTTTTCCAGTCGATCTCCGGCATCGCGCAACCCCGCTCGTCGGTGGCCGTTTCCGACAGTCACCCTAGCCGCAAAACGGCATTTCGCTTGACGGACATTGACGCAAGCCACACCGTGCGCGAGCTAAGCTCAAGTGCCCGGCGTGACTGTCGCGCAACGTCGCAAGAAGGTCGCAAGAAGGCTGGTGAGGACTGGGGTGACTACACAACCGACAACCGCGGATCCGGCGGCACCCGCACCGGCGACCTCGCGCAAACGCAGGCCGCCGCGGACCCTCTACCGGGGCGATCCCGGAATGTGGTCGTGGGTGCTGCATCGCATCAGCGGCGCGACCATCTTCTTTTTCCTGTTCGTGCACGTCCTGGACGCGGCGATGCTGCGGGTCAGCCCGCAGACCTACAACGCGGTGATCCACGACTATCAGATGCCCATCGTCGGCCTGATGGAATACGGCCTGATCGCCGCGGTGCTCTTCCACGGCCTGAACGGGATCCGGGTGATCCTGATCGACTTCTGGTCCGAGGGCCCGCGCTACCAGCGCCTGATGTTCTGGGTCGTCGGCGTCGTGTTCCTGCTGCTGATGGTCCCGGCCGGCGTCGTGACCGTCATCCACATGATGGAGCACTTCCGATGAGCAGCCCCGACCTTCAGCTGACCCGCGGCCAGACGGCGCCGGTCAAACAACGCAGCTACGACCGGCCCGCCAGCCTGGACAATCCCCGCTCGCCGCGGCGCCGGGCCGGCATCCCCAACTTCGAGAAGTTCGCCTGGCTGTTCATGCGGTTCTCGGGCATCGCGCTGTTCGTGCTGGCGATCGGCCACCTGTTCATCATGCTGATGTGGGACAACGGCGTGTACCGCATCGACTTCAACTATGTGGCGCAGCGCTGGGCGTCGCCGTTCTGGCAATTCTGGGACCTCGCGCTGCTATGGCTGGCGCAGCTGCACGGCGGCAACGGCCTGCGCACGATCATCGACGACTACAGCCGCAAGGACAGCACCCGGTTCTGGCTCAACAGCCTGCTGTTGCTGTCGATGGGGTTCACGTTGGTGCTGGGCACCTACGTGCTGCTGACGTTCGACCCCAACATTCACGCCTGACGGAGGGAGGCTGACCCGTGATCCAGCAACACCGGTACGACGTGGTGATCGTCGGCGCGGGCGGCGCAGGGATGCGCGCCGCGGTGGAAGCGGGTCCCCGGGTGCGCACCGCGGTGCTGACCAAGCTCTACCCCACCCGCAGCCACACCGGCGCCGCCCAGGGCGGCATGTGCGCGGCGCTGGCCAACGTCGAAGAGGACAACTGGGAATGGCACACCTTCGACACCGTCAAGGGCGGCGACTACCTCGCCGACCAGGACGCGGTGGAGATCATGTGCAAGGAAGCCATCGACGCGGTGCTCGACCTGGAAAAGATGGGGATGCCGTTCAACCGCACCCCCGAGGGCCGCATCGACCAGCGCCGGTTCGGCGGACACACCCGCGACCACGGCAAGGCCCCGGTGCGCCGGTCCTGTTACGCCGCCGATCGCACCGGCCACATGATCCTGCAGACGCTGTACCAGAACTGCGTAAAGCACGACGTGCAGTTCTTCAACGAGTTCTACGCGCTGGACCTGGTTTTGACGCAGACGCCGAGCGGGCCGGTGGCCACCGGCGTGGTCGCCTACGAACTGGCCACCGGCGAGATCCACGTCTTCCACGGGAAGGCGATCGTGCTCGCCACCGGCGGTTCGGGCCGCATGTACAAGACCACCTCCAACGCGCACACGCTGACCGGCGACGGCATCGGCATCGTCTTCCGCAAGGGACTTCCCTTGGAGGACATGGAGTTTCACCAATTTCATCCGACCGGCCTGGCCGGTTTGGGCATCCTGATCTCCGAGGCCGTGCGGGGCGAGGGTGGCCGGCTGCTCAACGGCGAGGGTGAGCGGTTCATGGAACGCTACGCACCGACGATCGTCGACCTGGCACCGCGCGACATCGTCGCCCGCTCAATGGTTTTGGAAGTCCTGGAGGGCCGCGGTGCCGGCCCGCACAAGGACTACGTCTACATCGACGTCCGCCACCTCGGCGAGGACGTGCTCGAGGCCAAGCTGCCCGACATCACCGAGTTCGCCCGCACCTATCTGGGCGTGGACCCGGTCAAGGAGCTGGTCCCGGTGTACCCGACGTGTCACTACGTGATGGGCGGCATCCCGACCACCGTCACCGGACAGGTGTTGCGGGACAACACCTCCACGGTCCCGGGCCTGTACGCGGCGGGCGAATGCGCGTGCGTGTCGGTGCATGGCGCCAACCGGCTGGGCACCAACTCGCTGCTGGACATCAACGTGTTCGGCCGCCGGGCCGGCATCGCCGCCGCCAATTACGCACGGGGACACGACTTCGTGGACATGCCGCCGGATCCGGCGGCGATGGTCGTCGGCTGGGTGGGCGACATCCTCTCCGAGCACGGCAACGAGCGCGTCGCCGACATCCGCAACGCGTTGCAGCAGTCGATGGACAACAACGCCGCGGTGTTCCGCACCGAGGAGACGCTCAAGCAGGCGCTGACCGACATCCACGCCCTGAAGGAGCGCTATTCGCGAATCACCGTGCACGACAAGGGGAAGCGATTCAACAGCGACCTGCTGGAGGCCATCGAGCTGGGCTTCTTACTCGAGCTGGCCGAGGTCACCGTGGTCGGCGCGCTGAACCGCAAGGAGTCCCGCGGCGGGCACGCCCGCGAGGACTACCCGAACCGCGACGACGTCAACTACATGCGCCACACCATGGCCTACAAGCAGGGCACCGACCTTTTGAGCGACATCGCGCTGGACTTCAAGCCCGTGGTGCAGACGCGCTACGAACCCAAGGAACGGAAGTACTGATGACGGACGTTGCAGAGCCGCAGGCCGAAAGTCTGGAACCGCCCCTTCCGCCGGTTCCCGACGAGGCGGTGATGGTGACCGTCAAGATCGCCCGGTTCAACCCCGACCAGCCCGATGCCTACGCGGAAACCGGTGGCTGGCAAAGCTTTCGGGTGCCCTGCCTGCCCAGCGACAGGATGCTCAACCTGCTGATCTACATCAAGAGCTACCTGGACGGGACGCTGACCTTCCGGCGCTCCTGCGCGCACGGGGTGTGCGGGTCGGATGCCATGCGGATCAACGGTGTCAATCGGTTGGCCTGCAAGGTGCTGATGCGCGACCTGCTCCCCAAGAAGGCGGGCAAACCGCTGACCATCACGGTCGAGCCGATCCGCGGGCTGCCGGTCGAGAAGGACCTCGTGGTCGACATGGAGCCGTTCTTCGACGCCTACCGCGCGGTCAAGCCGTACCTGATCACCACCGGCAACCCGCCGACGCGCGAACGCATTCAGAGCCCGACCGACCGCGCCCGCTACGACGACACCACCAAGTGCATCCTGTGCGCGGCGTGCACCACCAGCTGCCCGATCTTCTGGCACGAGGGCAGCTACTACGGCCCGGCCGCGATCGTCAACGCCCACCGGTTCATCTTCGACAGCCGCGACGAGGCCGCCGCCGAGCGCCTGGACATCCTCAACGAGGTCGACGGCGTGTGGCGGTGCCGCACCACGTTCAACTGCACCGAGGCCTGCCCGCGCGGCATCCAGATCACCAAGGCGATCCAGGAGGTCAAGCGCGCGATCATGTTCTCGCGCTGACCTGCCGCGTCTGCTCGTCACACATCGCCGGGCTGTCTCGTCTGAGGGGTATGACACAGAAAACCCGCATCGAGCCCCTGCCCCCCAAGCGCGCCGGATTGCTGATCCGGGCCATGTACCGGATAGCCAAGCGTCGCTACGGCCAAGTTCCCGAACCGTTCGCCGTGGCCGCGCATCATCGCAAGCTGATGACCGCGAGCGCCATGCACGAGACGATGGTCGAGCGGGCGTCGAAAACCCTTCCGGCCAGCGTGCGTGAGCTGGCGGTGTTGTGGACCGCGCGCCAGATCGGCTGCTCGTGGTGCGTCGACTTCGGATCGATGCTGCAGCGCCTGGACGGCCTGGACGTGGAGCGGCTCAAGGAGATCGACAACTACGCCACCTCGCCGGCCTATACCGACGACGAGCGCGCCGCCATCGCCTATGCCGACGCGATGACCACCGATCCGCACACCGTCACCGACGAGCAGGTCGACGACCTGCGGGCCCGCTTCGGCGATGCCGGGGTGTTCGAGCTGACCTATCAAATTGGGTTGGAGAACATGCGCGCGCGGGTGAACACCGCGCTAGGCATCACCGAGCAGGGCTTCAATTCGGGTGACGCGTGCCGGATTCCCTGGGCTAGCGACGATCGCAAGCGCGGCGTAGCCGGGCGCAGCGGGTCGTCGCCAATTGGCTAGCGAACCAGGGCGTGGGCTGATCAGCCCTCCTGGGCGGGCTCGATCTCGATATAGGTGGTCGGAATACTGAGCGCCGCGCTGCCCTTGTCCAGAGTGCGCTCGAACAACTTCATCGGCAGGCTCCAGTTCGCCGCAATCACCTTGTACGCGTGGGCGTGTTCGGACTCGGGCAAGATCCTGGCCTTTCCGGCGACCGCTTGCCCTTTTGGCTTGCCCCGAAGACTGCTGGGCACCACAACGACACGCGGATTGTTGTTGATCCGCTTCACCTTTCCGGTGGACGCATCCGTTCGCACGTAGATCTTTCCGTCTGCGACACCGTGGTTTATCGGGCTCGGCATCGCCTCGCCGGAACGCTTGAACGTCACCAACAAGATTTGCCGCGTTTTGTCGAAACCGGTGAAGTCCTTACCTTGCGGGGACACAGCGCCGACGTCGAAGGCGCTGCGGTGGCGCATCATGTCCATACCGCGGAACATCAATTTGCCCATCGTTTCGGTGACGCTGCCGCCCATGTGCTCTCTCTCCAATCTGCGCCTGACTCGACTGACTTACGGCTGCTCGCGCCGCAGCGGAGAGCCGGTGAACTTCTCGGGATTGGCGACATCCCATAAGGCGCAAACCTTTCCGTCACGCACCGTCATCGCCATGATCCGCGGGCACATCTCGCGGTAGCCGTCGGCAGCGGGGAAGCCGGCGGTGTAGATGCCCAGCTCGCCGTTGACCAGTCCTGCTTGATAGGACGTGTAGAAGGCGGGCCCGTAGCGGTTGGCAAGGCCGAGCATGAACCGGACCACCTTGTCCGGGCCGTGGATGACGTGAACGGCCGTGGGCGCCTTGCCATTTGAATCGCCGGTGAAGATGACGTCCGGGTGCAGCAAGGAGACCACCGCCTCCAGATCGCCGGCGGCCATGGCGGCCAACAACTTTCCCACCACCTCGTTGTGCGATGGGTCGGGTTCGGGCGGCGGCTCGGCCGCGACGGCCTTGCGGGCCCGCGAGGCCAGCTGCCGGGCGGCGGCCTCGCTGGTACCCAGCGCCTCGGCAACCTCCGCGAACGGCACGTCGAACCCGTCATGCAAGACGAACGCGACCCGCTGGTCGGGCGAGAGGCGCTCCAGCACCACCATCGCCGCGAACCGGGCGTCCTCGCCGGCCACCACCGCGGACAGCGGGTCGGCTTCGGAAGCGGGCGGGCCGAATCCGGTGACGACGGGCTCGGGCAGCCAGTTTCCGGTGTAGGTCTCGCGCCGGTGCGCCGCCGAGCGCAGCCTGTCCAGACCAAGCCGGCTCACCACCGTGGTCAACCACGCCCGCAGGTCGGTGATCTGCGTTCCCTTGTCGGGGTCCTGGCGGTGCCAGCGCAGCCAGGCGTCTTGGACGATGTCCTCGGCGTCGGCGACCGTGCCGGTCAGCCGGTAGGCGACCGACATGAGATGCGGTCGCAACGACTCGAATTCGCTGACCTGTTGCGCTGAGGTCATATCGCCGAGCCTAGCCCGGCGACGGCGAGCGCCGAAACGGCGCGAGCGAGGAGTCGGGCAAACCAACCAAGCCCGGCGACGGCGAGCGCCGAAACGGCGCGAGTGAGGAGTCGGGCAATCCAACCAAGCCCGAAGCGGGCGCTACGCTCACCACCAATGACCGACAACCTGTGGCTGCACTTCTCCCGGCACGGCCCGGGAATCACGCCGCCGATCATCACCCGCGGCGAGGGCGTCACCATCTTCGACAACCACGGCAAGAGTTACCTCGACGGCCTGTCCGGGCTGTTCACCGTGCAGGTCGGTCACGGGCGGGCCGAGCTCGCCGAGGCCGCCGCCCGGCAGGCGGGCACGCTGGCGTTCTTTCCCCTGTGGGGATACGCCACCCCGACGGCGATCGAGCTCGCCGAGCGCCTCGCCGGCTACACCCCGGGCGACCTCAACCGCGTCTTCTTCACCACCGGCGGCACCGAGGCCGTCGAGACCGCGTGGAAACTGGCCAAGCAGTACTTCAAGCTCACCGGCAAACCCAGTAAGCACAAGGTGATTTCGCGGTCGGTCGCCTACCACGGCACCACCCAGGGCGCCCTGGCGATCACCGGGCTGCCCCGCTACAAGGCGCCCTTCGAACCGGTGACGCCCGGGGGCTTCCGGGTGCCCAACACCAACTTCTACCGGGCGCCGGAACCGCTGCGCACCGACCCGAAAGCCTTCGGGCAGTGGGCCGCGGACCGCATCGCCGAGGCTATCGAGTTCGAGGGCCCCGACACCGTGGCGGCGGTGTTCCTGGAGCCGGTGCAGAACGCCGGTGGCAGCATCCCGCCTCCCCCAGGCTATTTCGAGCGCGTGCGGGAAATCTGCGACGAATACGACGTGCTGCTGGTCTCCGACGAGGTGATCTGCGCGTTCGGCCGCATCGGGTCGATGTTCGCCTGTGACGACTTCGGCTACGTGCCCGACATGATCACCTGCGCCAAGGGAATGACGTCGGGCTACTCACCGATCGGCGCCATGATCGCCAGCGAGCGCCTGTTCGAGCCGTTCAACGACGGCGCGACGATGTTCCCGCACGGCTATACCTTTGGCGGCCACCCGGTTTCGGCGGCCGTCGGGCTGGCCAACCTCGACATCTTCGAGCGCGAGGCGCTCAACGATCACGTCCGGGCCAGCGCGCCGGCCTTGCGCGCCACCCTGGAAAAGCTCTACGACCTGCCGATCGTCGGCGACGTGCGCGGCGAGGGGTTTTTCTTTGGCGTGGAACTGGTCAAGGACAAGGCGACCAAGCAGACGTTCAGCGACGACGAGCGCCGGCCGCTGCTGGCGCGGGTGGGCTCGGCACTGTTCGATGCCGGGTTGTATTGCCGCACCGACGACCGTGGCGATTCCGTCATTCAACTGGCGCCGCCGCTGATCAGCGGCCAGGCCGAGTTCGACACCATCGAGGCCATCCTGCGTGAGGTGCTGCACGAGGAGTCGGCGCGGCTCTAGCCGGATGGTGGCGACCCGCTGCGCCCGGCTTCGCCGCGCTTGCGATCGCCACTAGCCGCTAGCCCGCTTGACCGCGTCGGCGGCCAGCATCACCTCGCGGGCGTGCGGGGCGCTCGGGTTGCGCCCGAACCGCGAGACGGCGTTGCACAACCATGCCAGCGCCGACCGCAGCTCCGGCTCGGTGGCGGCGTCACGGTGCAGCGTGAGTTCCGCCAGCACCTGATCGAGCCCGGAACGCCGCACCTGGGTCGCCTTCTCGACCTGTTTGAGCAGATCCTTCAGCGCGCGCGGGGTGACACCGGCCGCGCCGTCGCGCCGGCGCCGCAGCCTGGCCCACAATCGGTCGTCGGGAATGGCGAATCCTCTGAAGTCGGTGCGGGCGGGCGCTTTCCCGCGGACCGCGCGCCCAGCGTATCCCGGGGCCGCCGCCCCGGCTGAGTAACTTCCGTCTCATCCGTCACAGCGCGGCTCCTCGGATTCGGGCCCCCGATCGCTTAAGGTGCACAGACGATGAGCTTCCTACGTTCGATGTCGTGCCTGGTCGCAGCGGGTTTCGTGGCCTGGGCTCCCGCCACGATTGCCTTGCCGCTCGCGCTGCCACCCGCCAAGGCCGAACCCGGCGCCGAACCCAACGCCGCGCCCGCGAGCTGCCCGTACAAGGTGAACACCCCGCCGGCGGTGGACTCGTCGGAGGTCCCCACGGCCGGCGATCCCCCGATCCCGCTGGCGGTGCCCGCCAAGCCGGTCGGGGGTGACGCCCTGGCCAGTTGCGGCATTGTCGCCGCACCCAATACGCCGCCGCTCCCGGGCGACGTGTCCGCCGAGGCCTGGCTGGTGGCCGACCTGGACAGCGGCGCGGTCATCGCCGCCAAAGACCCGCACGGCCGGCACCGCCCGGCCAGCATCATCAAGGTGCTGGTGGCGATGGCCGCCATCAACACGCTCAACCTGAACAAGTCGGTCGCCGGAACCACCGATGACGCGGCCGCCGAGGGCACCAAAGTCGGCGTCCAGGAAGGCGGCGTGTTCACCGTCAACCAGCTGCTGCACGGGCTGCTGATGCACTCCGGCAACGACGCCGCCCACGCGCTGGCCATGCAGCTCGGCGGCATGCAGCAAGCGCTGGAGAAGATCAACGTGCTGGCCGCCAAGCTCGGCGGCCAGGACACCCGGGTGGCGACGCCGTCCGGGCTGGACGCGCCCGGCATGAGCACCTCGGCCTACGACATCGGGCTGTTCTATCGCTACGCGTGGCAGAACCCCACGTTCGCCAACATCGTCGCGACCCGGACGTTCGACTTCCCCGGCCACGGCGACCACCCCGGCTACGAGCTGGAGAACGACAACCAGCTGCTCTACAAGTATCCCGGCGCCCTGGGCGGCAAGACCGGCTACACCGACGACGCGGGCCAGACGTTCGTGGGCGCGGCCAACCATGACGGGCGGCGGCTGGTGGCGGTGCTGCTGCACGGGACGCGGCAACCGATCGCGCCGTGGGAACAGGCCGCCCATCTGCTGGACTACGGGTTCGCCACCCCGCAGGGCACGCAGGTCGGCTCGCTGGTCGCTCCCGACCCGTCGCTGGCGCCCGCCAAGAGCGACACCGCCGCCGACCGGCTCGCCAATAACGCCGCGGCCGGCGCGATCATCGGCTCGGCGGACGCCATGCCGGTCCGGGTGGGCGTCGCTGTCATCGGCGCCATCATCGTGTTTAGCTTGATCATGGCCGCACGCTCGATGAACCGCCGACCCCAACACCGCTGAGCGCCGGTGGGCACCGGATCGCGGCGCGGCCTGCTGGTCGGGCTGACCGCCGCCAGCGTGGGCGTCATCTATGGCTATGACCTGTCCATCATCGCCGGTGCGCAGTTGTTCGTCACCGAGGATTTCGGGCTGTCCACGCGGCAACAGGAACTGCTGACGACGATGGTGGTGATCGGCCAGATCATCGGGGCGCTCGGCGCCGGTGTGCTGGCCAACGTGATCGGCCGCAAACGCTCGGTCGTGCTGATCCTGTTCGCCTACGCGGCTTTCGCGCTGCTGGCCGCGTTCTCGGTGTCGCTGACGATGCTGCTGGGGGCGCGCCTGCTCGTCGGGCTGACCATCGGCGTGACGGTCGTGGTCGTCCCGGTGTACGTGGCGGAATCGGCGCCGACGGCGGTGCGTGGCTCGCTGCTGACGGCTTACCAGCTGGCGATCGTCAGCGGGCTCATTGTCGGATACGTGACCGGCTACCTGCTGGCCGGCACGCACAGCTGGCGGTGGATGCTGGGGTTGGCGTGCGTGCCCGCACTGCTGTTGGCGCCGTTGGTGATTCGGATGCCCGATACGGCCCGGTGGTACGTGCTCAAAGGCCGGGTCGACGACGCCCGGCGGGCGCTGCTGCGGGTGGAGCCCGACGCGCGGGTGGACGACGAGCTGGCCGATATCGGCCGGGCGGTCAGCGAAGGTGGCGGCCGGCTCTCCGAGATGCTGCCGGAAATGGTTCGCAGGCCCTATCTTCGGGCGACTGTCTTCGTCGTCGTTCTCGGCTTCCTGATCCAGATCACGGGCATCAACGCGATCATCTACTACAGCCCCCGGATCTTCGAGGCCATGGGCTTCACCGGAAATTTCGCGCTGCTGGGTCTGCCGGCGCTGGTCCAGGTGGCCGGATTGGCCGCCGTCGGCACGGCGCTGCTGCTGGTCGACCGGGTGGGCCGGCGGCCAATCCTGTTGTGCGGCACCGCGATGATGATCGGCGCCGATGTCGTGCTGATGGCCGTGTTCGGCCGTGGGATCGGCGGCGCGGTCGCCGGGTTCGCCGGCGTGTTGCTGTTCATCTTCGGCTACACCATGGGTTTCGGCTCCCTGGGCTGGGTGTACGCCAGCGAAAGCTTCCCGTCCCGGCTGCGCTCCATCGGGTCGAGCACCATGCTGACCTCCAACCTGGTGGCCAACGCCATCATCGCCGCCGTCTTCCTGACCATGCTGCATTCCTTGGGCGGCGCAGGGACTTTCGCGGCGTTCGCCGCGTTCGCGTTGATCGCGTTCGTCTTCGTCTATCGGTATGCGCCGGAGACCAAGGGCCGCCAGCTCGAGGACATCCGCCACTTCTGGGAGAATGGCGGCCGGTGGGACTGATCGCCGCGGGAACCATGGTCGTGGACGGGCGACTCTGCCGACCGGGCTGGCTCGAGACCGCTGGCGGGCGGATCGCGGCCGCCGCGCCCGGGCCGCCGCCGCGCCCGCCCGACCGCGACTACCCCGATTGCACTGTGGTGCCGGGATTTATCGACATGCACGTGCACGGCGGCGGGGGCGCTTCCTACACCGACGCCGACGGCATCGGCGAGGCCGCCGCCTTCCACCTGCGTCACGGCACCACCACGACGCTGGCCAGCCTGGTGACCGCCGCTCCCCCGGAATTGCTCAGTGGGGTGCGCGCGCTCACCGACGCCACCAGGAGTGGCACGATCGCGGGCATCCATCTCGAAGGCCCCTGGCTGAGCCGGGCACGGTGCGGGGCCCACGACCGCACCCAGATGCGCGACCCGGACCCCGACGAGATCGACGCGCTGCTGACCGCCGCCGGCGACGCGATCAAGATGGTCACCCTGGCGCCGGAGCTGCGCGGCGCCGACGCCGCCATCCGGCGTTTCCTGGACGCGGGAGTAGTTGTGGCGGTGGGCCATACCGATGCGACCTACGAGCAGACCCGCCGCGCCATCGAGCTGGGCGCCACGGTGGGCACGCATCTGTTCAACGCGATGCCGCCGCTGCACCACCGCGACCCCGGCCCGGCGCTCGCGCTGCTGCGGGACCCACGGGTGACCGTCGAGCTCATCGCCGACGGCGTGCACCTACACCCGGACGTGGCGCGCGCGGTGATCGAGGCCGCCGGCGCGGACCGCGTCGCCGTGATCACCGACGCGATCGCCGCGGCGGGCCGCGCCGACGGCGCGTATCGGCTCGGCGCGGTACGCATCGACGTGGTCTCCGGCGTCGCGCGGGTGCAGGGGACGTCGACGATCGCGGGCAGCACGGCCACCATGGATCGGCTCTTTCGCGCCGTGGCCGGGTTCGGCGCGAACCGCGACGCCGGGCTGGCCGCGGCAGTTCAGGTGACGTCGGCGACGCCGGCGCGCGCGCTGGGGCTCGAACGGGTCGGTAGCCTGCTGCCCGGCTACGACGCCAATCTTGTGGTGCTCGACCGTGATTTGCGGGTGAGCGACGTCATGGCGCGCGGCGACTGGCTCTGAGCGTTAACATCGGAGACGTCAGCACCTGACACCGGACGAGGGGCCCCGTACCCGGCCAGCGACAAGACGGGCGCCGTGGAGGTGCGCAATGGCATGGCTCGTCTTGGTCGCGTCGGGCGTCCTGGAGGCGGTGTGGGCGACCGCCCTGAACAAGTCCGACGGCTTCTCCCGGCTCGGCCCTTCGCTGGTCTTCGTTGTCGCGCTGGCGCTTTCGATGGCAGGGCTGGCGACCGCGATGCGCACGCTGCCGGTCGGAACCAGTTACGCGGTCTGGGTCGGCGTCGGGGCCGTGCTGACGGTGGGCTACGCGGCGCTGATCGGCGAGGAACCGGCGTCGTTGACCAAGCTGTTGCTGATCGGCGGCATCGTGGCCTGCATCGCGGGCTTGAAGTTGGTCAGCTAGCGGCCACGGCGGGCCAACCCGGCAATCCGCGAAAGTGCCAGCGCCCCAACGGCTCCCAGCCCCATCGCGGTCAGCGTCTGGCGGGTGCTCAGACCTTCGTCCATGTGCACCCGCGGCGCGATGATAGCCGGGGCCGGGGGCTCCACAGGGCGGTCGCGCGGGTCGGTGGATGCCGTCGCCCCCCACGCGGTGCAGAACAACACGAGATAGGCGGTGATGTAGGCGAACACCATCAACCCCAGCACCGGACCGAACGCCGCGCCCGCGGGGCTGCGCAACACCGTCTTCAAATAGATCGACCCCACCTGCTTGAACACTTCGAAGCCGACGGCCGCGATCAGCCCGGCCCGCATCGAATCGACGAAGCTGACCTTCTCCCGGGGCAGGCGCGCGATCATCCACGTGAACAGCAGCCACGACACCAAGGTCGCGATCAGGATCGAGAAAAGCCAGAACAGCCAGTCGAACACCGCGAATTGCGGCACGCCAAGCCATTTCAGCAACGCGGCCATCGGCGCGGCGTGGCCGACGGTGGTCAGCGCGACGGTGGCCAGGATCACCGCGAACGTCCCCACCATCGCCAGCAGATCGGAGAACTTGCTCCGCACGAAGCCCGGCGACTCGACGTGCGAGTCCCACCACATCTCGGTCAGCGCCTGCCGCAGGTGCGATATCCAGCCCAGCCCCGCCCACACCGCGGTGACCAGACCGATGACACCGACCGAAGTCCGGGCGTCGATGGCCGAGTTCATCAACTCCTGCAGCTGATTACCCAGCGTGCCCGACACCTGGGACCGGATGTGGTCATCGATCGTGCTCAGCAGGTGCGGCCGCCGGGCCAGCACGAAGCCGAACACCGCGAAACCGACCATGAGCAACGGGAACAACGCGAAAATCGTGTAATACGTGAGGCCGGCGGCGAAGAACCCGCCGTTGCGCTCGTCGAAACGCTGGTAGGCGCGGATGACATGGTCGAGCCACCCGTGCCGGGACCGCAGCCGATCAAGAAACCCCTCCTCGGCCGGCTCGCTCATGGTGAAACGTCTTACCTCCGTTGCGGAAGGAACCCAAGCCGATCGTAAACCCGCTGGACCGTCTTCCCGGCGACATCCTGGGCCCGTTCGGCGCCGGCCGCCAAAACGGCCTCCAATTCGGCCAAGTCGGCCATCAGTTCGTCGACGCGGGCCTTGATCGGGGCGACGAACTCGACCACCGCCTCGGCGGTGTCCTTCTTCAGATCGCCGTAACCCTTTCCGGCATAGCCCTCGACGAGCTTGTCGACGCCGACGCCGCTGACCGCCGACTGGATGGTCAGCAGGTTGGACACGCCGGGCTTGGCGTCGGTGTCGAAGCGGATCTCGCGCTCGCTGTCGGTCACCGCCGACCGAATCTTCTTGGCCGACAACGCCGGATCGCCGAGCAGGTTGATCAGCCCGGCGTCGGTGGCCGCGGATTTGCTCATCTTCGACGTGGGGTCTTGTAGGTCGTAGATCTTCGCGGTCGCCTTGGGGATGAGCACGTCGGGCACCACGAACGTGTCCGGGAATCGGGCGTTGAACCGCTGCGCCACGTCGCGGGCCAGCTCGAGGTGCTGGCGCTGGTCTTCGCCCACCGGCACCAGGTCGGTGTCGTAGGCCAGCACGTCGGCGGCCTGCAGCACCGGATAGGTGAACAAACCCACGGTGGTGGAGTCGGCGCCCTGGCGCAGCGACTTGTCCTTGAACTGCGTCATCCGCGACGCCTGCCCGAAGCCGGTGAAGCAGCCCAGCACCCACGCCAACTGGGAGTGGGCGGGCACGTGGCTCTGCACGAACACGGTGCTGCGCGCCGGGTCGATGCCCAGGGCCAGGTATTGGGCGGCGGTGACTAGGGTCCGCCGCCGCAGCGCCTCGGGATCCTGGGCGACGGTGATGGCATGGAGGTCGACCACGCAGAAGAACGCGTCATGGTCGTCCTGCAGTTCGACCCAGTGGGTGACGGCGCCCAACGCGTTACCCAGGTGAAGCGAATCGGACGTGGGCTGCACGCCGGAGAAAATGCGGCTGGATCCGGTAGCGGTGCTCATGATGCACCGATCTTTTCACGCGCGGCCGCCCCGCCCGGTGTGCGGCCAGCCTCACCCTCGATGCCGAGTGTGCGGCGTGCCGGCCGCTCGCGATCGGCCCGCCTTGCGATACCGGCGGTACCGCCTTTAATGTCGGGCTATGCACAACCTCGTCTGCTCGGCTCCCCGCTCGTGAGACCCGCTCACTCGGCGTCGTCCTCGGCCCGTCCCCCGATTCATCTCGGTTCCGGCGAGCCGGTCGTGCTACTCCACGGGTTTTTGATGTCGCAGACGGTGTGGGATCCGGTGGCGCCGCGGCTGGCCGACACCGGCCGCTACGAGGTCTTCGCCCCAACCATGGCCGGGCACAACGGCGGCCCCTACGCGGGCACCTGGCTGCTGAGCTCGTCGGTGCTGGCCGACCACGTCGAACGCCAGCTCGACCAACTCGGCTGGGAGAGCGCGCACCTGGTGGGCAACTCGCTGGGCGGCTGGGTGGCCTTCGAGCTGGAGCGGCGCGGGCGGGCGCGCAGCGTCACCGGCGTCGGCGCCGCGGGCGGGTGGACGCGCTGGAGCCCGGTCAAATTCGAGGTCATCAGCAAGTTCATCGCCGGGATGCCGATCCTGGGACTGGCCCGGCTGCTGGGCCCGCGCGCGCTGCGGCTGCCGCTGAGCCGCCGCCTGGCGACCCTGCCGCTGAGCGCCACCCCGGAAGGGGTCAGCGACGAGCAACTGCGCGGTGTGGTCGACGACGCCGCGCACTGCCCGGCCTACTTCCAGCTGCTGATCAAGTCGCTGCTGCAGCCCGGCCTGCTGGAGCTGGCGCAGACCGCCGTGCCCGTGCAGCTGGTGCTGTGCGAGAAGGACCGGGTCGTGCCGCCCAGCAGGTTCAGCCGGCATTTCACCGACTTTTTGCCCGAGGGAACGAAGATCACCAAGCTCGACGGCGTCGGGCACGTGCCGATGTTCGAGGCGCCGGAGCGGATCACCGCGGCCATCGCCGACTTCATCGACGAGTGCACCGCGGGCCCGGACCGGCTTTCCGACCGGCACCGGCCGCCGGCTAGCTAGCCAGTTCCTTTTCCAGGTTCTCCGCGATCGAGTCGAGGAATTCCTCGCTCTGCTGCCACTCCTGGTCGGGCCCGATCAGGATGGCGAGGTCCTTGGTCATCTTCCCGCTGTCGACGGTGGAGACGACGACGTTTTCCAGCGTCTGCGCGAACTCGACCACCTCGGGGGTGTCGTCCAGCTTGCCGCGGTGCGCCAGTCCCCGCGTCCAGGCGAAGATCGAGGCGATCGGGTTGGTCGAGGTCGGCTTGCCGGCCTGGTACTGGCGGAAGTGCCGGGTGACGGTGCCATGCGCGGCCTCGGCCTCGACCGTCTTGCCGTCGGCCGTCATCAGCACCGAGGTCATCAGCCCCAGCGAGCCGTAGCCCTGGGCGATGGCGTCGGATTGCACGTCGCCGTCGTAGTTCTTGCACGCCCACACGTAGCCGCCCTCCCACTTGAGGCAGGCGGCGACCATGTCGTCGATCAGCCGGTGCTCGTAGGTCAGGCCCTCGGCCTCGAACTGCTCCTTGAATTCCTCGTCGTAGATGCGCTGGAACTCGTCTTTGAACATGCCGTCGTAGGCCTTGAGGATGGTGTTCTTGGTGGACAGGTACACCGGCCACTTGGCGTTCAGGCCGTACTTGAACGACGCGCGCGCGAAGTCGCGCACGGAGTCCTTGAAGTTGTACATCCCCATCACCACGCCGCCGTCGTCGGGCAGGGACACCATCTCGTGGACCATCGGCTCGCTGCCGTCGGCCGGGGTGAACGTGATGGCGACGGTGCCGGGCTTGTCGACCTTGAAGTTGGTCGCCCGGTACTGGTCGCCGAACGCGTGGCGGCCGATGACGATCGGTTTGGTCCAGCCCGGAACCAGGCGTGGCACGTTGGAGATGACGATCGGTTCGCGGAAGATGGTGCCGCCCAAGATGTTCCGGATCGTCCCGTTCGGCGACAGCCACATCTTCTTGAGGTTGAATTCGGAGACGCGGGCCTCGTCGGGGGTGATCGTCGCGCACTTGACGCCCACGCCGTGCTTCTTGATGGCGTAGGCCGCGTCGATCGTCACCTGGTCGTCGGTGCGGTCACGGTGCTCGATGCCCAGGTCGTAGTAGTCCAGATCGATGTCGAGGTGCGGAAGGATCAGCTGGTCCTTGATCAGCTTCCAGATGACGCGGGTCATCTCGTCGCCGTCGAGCTCGACCACGCGGCCCTTGACCTTGATCTTGGCTTCTTTGGAACCCGGGCTCGACATCGGTGCCTTTCCTGCGGCGTCAGCCTTGTGCGGCGGCCAGCACTTCGTTGAACGTCTTGCTCGGCCGCATCACCGCCGTCGTCTTCTCGCTGTCCGGGTAGTAGTACCCACCGATGTCGACCGACTCACCCTGCACCTCGGCGAGTTCGCCCACGATGGTGTCCTCGTTCTCGGCCAACGAGTCCGCCAGCGCGGCGAAGCGCTCGCGCAAATCCTCGTCGTCGTCTTGCGCGGCGAGTTCCTGGGCCCAGTACAGCGCCAGGTAGAACTGGCTGCCGCGGTTGTCGAGTTCACCGGTCTTGCGCGACGGACTCTTGTTGTTGTCCAACAGCTTTCCGATCGCGGCATCCAGCGTCTTGCCCAAGAGCTTGGCGCGCTCGTTGTCGGTCTTGATGCCGATGTCCTCGAAACACGCTCCCAGGGCCAGGAATTCACCGAGGGAGTCCCAGCGCAGGTGGTTCTCCTCGACGAGCTGGTGGACGTGCTTGGGCGCCGAACCGCCCGCGCCGGTTTCGTACATTCCGCCGCCGGCCATCAACGGCACGATGGACAGCATCTTGGCGCTGGTGCCCAGCTCCAGGATCGGGAACAGGTCGGTGAGGTAGTCGCGCAGGATGTTTCCGGTGGCGGCGATCGTGTCCTGGCCGCGCATCGCGCGCTCCAGCGTGTACCTCATGGCCCACACCTGCGGCATGATGTTGATGTCCAGGCCCTCGGTGTCGTGTTCCTTGAGGTACTCCTTGACCTTCTTGCGCAGCTCGACCTCGTGCGGGCGTTCGGTGTCGAGCCAGAACACCACGGTCATGCCCGAGTTGCGCGCCCGGGTGACGGCCAGCTTGACCCAGTCCCGGATCGCTTCGTCCCGCACGATGGGCATGCGCCAGATGTCGCCGGCCTCCACGTTCTGGGTGAGCAGGACCTCCCCGGTGTCGAGGTCGACGATGTTGGCGACGCCGCCCTCGGGGATCTCGAAGGTCTTGTCATGCGAGCCGTACTCCTCGGCCTGCTGCGCCATCAGCCCGACGTTGGGGACCGTGCCCATCGTCGTCGGATCGAACTGCCCGTGGGTCTTGCAGAAGTTGATGATCTCTTGGTAGATCCGGGAAAAGGTGGACTCGGGGTTGACGGCCTTGGTGTCCTTCTGCCGACCGTCGGCGCCCCACATCTTGCCGCCTGCGCGGATCATCGCCGGCATCGACGCGTCGACGATCACGTCGCTGGGCGAATGAAAGTTGGTGATGCCCTTGGCCGAATCGACCATCGCGAGCTCGGGCCGGTGCTCGTGGCAGGCGTGCAGGTCGCGGATGATCTCCTCGTGCAGCGACGCCGGCAGCGACTCGATCTTGCTGTACAGATCGACCAATCCGTTGTTGACGTCGACGCCGAGTTCGTCGAAGAGCTCCTGGTGCTTGGCGAAGGCCTCCTTGTAGAAGATCTTCACGGCGTGGCCGAAGACGATGGGGTGGGAGACCTTCATCATCGTCGCCTTGACGTGCAGCGAGAACATCACGCCGGTCTCGTAGGCGTCCTGCATCTGCTCCTCGTAGAACTCGACGAGGGCCTTCTTGCTCATGAACATGGAGTCGATGACGTCGGCGTTGCGCAGCGACACCATCGGCTTGAGCACGATCGTCTCGCCGCTTTCGGTCTCCAGCTCCATCTTCACGTTGCGCGCGCGGTCCAGCGTCATCGACTTCTCGCCGTGATAGAAGTCGCCGCCGCGCATGGTCGCGACGTGGGTGCGCGACGCCGGCGACCAGGGCGCCATGCTGTGCGGATGCTTGCGCGCATACTCCTTGACGGCCTTGGGTGCGCGTCGGTCCGAGTTGCCTTGCCGCAGTACGGGATTCACGGCGCTGCCCAGGCATTTGGCGTAGCGGTCGCGAATTTCTTTGTCCTCGTCGGTCTTCGGGCTCTGCGGAAAGTCCGGAATCTTGAATCCCTTGCCTTGCAGCTCCTTGACGGCGGCGATCAGCTGCGGCACCGAGGCGCTGATGTTCGGCAGCTTGATGATGTTGGTATCGGCCAGCTTCGTCAGCCGGCCCAACTCCGCGAGGTTGTCCGGGACCCGCTGCTCTTCGGTCAGGTGTTCGGGGAACTCGGCGAGGATCCGGGCGGCCACGGAGATGTCGCTGGTCTTGATCTCGATGCCCGCGGGTTCGGCGAAGGCACGCACGATCGGCAGGAACGCGTAGGTCGCCAGCAGCGGCGCCTCGTCGGTCAGCGTGTAGATGACGGTCGGCTTTTCGGCGCTCACGGTCCCTCTCCCGGCGTGATTATGGTCAGATCTGTGGGGGGCTCAGCAATCTAACTGCCACGTTATCAAGGGTGTTTGGACAGGTGTCGACCTGCGTCTGCACCGCGACAGTTGGCAGCGGGTCGGCACAGTAAGATAGTCTTCGTATTGGTCATGAGCGCCAGCGACAAGCCCCGGCTTGCTGGCCGGCAACCCTCCAACCGCGGTGGGGTGCCCCGGGTGATGACCAGGTCTAGTAGCCACAGGCTGCGCGGCAAGCGCGGGTCCGCCATAACGGACCCCTGACTAGAGGGGACACGTGATGTGCTTCTGTCCAGCTCCTTGCGATCATCGGCTCGCCTTGGTGGAGCCGCTGATGTGCGCGACCGTGCGCCGCTGCTAGCCGGCCGGCCGTAAGGCCCCGCTGAAGACCCGAGCCCATATTTCAGGAGAAAGCCAACCCACGTGAGTTCCGACAGTTCTTCTTCCAACGGCACCACCAGCGAGAACACCGATCCGACCGCGCATTGGTCGTTCGAGACCAAGCAGGTGCACGCCGGGCAGCAGCCCGACCCGGCCACCAACGCCCGCGCCCTGCCGATCTACCAGACCACCTCGTACGTCTTCGACGACACCACGCACGCCGCCGCCCTGTTCGGGCTGGAGGTGCCGGGCAACATCTACACCCGGATCGGCAACCCGACCACCGACGTCGTCGAGCAGCGCATCGCCGCGCTCGAGGGCGGTGTGGCGGCGCTGTTCCTGAGCTCCGGCCAGGCGGCGGCCACGTTCGCCATCTTGAACATCGCGTGTGCCGGAGATCACATCGTCTCGAGCCCCAGGCTCTACGGCGGGACCTACAACCTGTTCCACTACTCGCTGGCCAAGCTCGGCATCGAGGTCAGCTTCGTGGAGGACCCCGACGATCTGGATTCGTGGCGGGCCGCGGCGCGGCCGAACACCAAGGCGTTCTTCGCCGAGACCATCTCCAATCCGCAGATCGACATCCTGGACATCCCCGGTGTCGGCGGGGTCGCCCACGACACGGGCGTCCCGCTGATCGTCGACAACACGATCGCCACGCCCTACCTGATCCAGCCGCTGAAGCACGGCGCGGACATCGTCGTGCACTCGGCCACCAAGTACCTCGGCGGCCACGGCTCGGCGATCGCCGGGGTGGTCGTCGACGGCGGCACGTTCGACTGGACGCAGGGCCGTTTCCCGGGGTTCACCACGCCGGACCCGAGCTACCACGGGGTGGTGTTCGCCGAGCTCGGTCCGCCGGCCTACGCGCTCAAGGCGCGCGTGCAGCTGCTGCGCGACCTCGGTTCGGCCGCCGCGCCGTTCAACGCGTTCCTGGTCGCCCAGGGCATCGAGACGCTGAGCCTGCGCGTCGAGCGTCACGTCGCCAACGCCCAGCGCGTGGCCGAGTTCTTGTCCGGCCACGACGGCGTGCTCTCGGTGAACTATGCGGGACTGCCCAGCTCGCCCTGGCACGAGCGGGCAAAGGAGCTGGCGCCCAAGGGAACCGGGGCGGTGCTGTCGTTCGAGCTGGCCGGCGGCATCGAGGCCGGCAAGGCCTTCGTGAACGCGCTGAAGTTGCACAGCCACGTCGCCAACATCGGCGACGTGCGTTCCCTGGTGATCCACCCGGCCTCCACGACGCACGCCCAGCTGTCCCCGCAGGAGCAGCTGAGCACCGGGGTCAGCCCGGGCCTGGTGCGGCTGGCGGTCGGCATCGAGGGGATCGACGACATCCTGGCCGACCTGGAGCTCGGCTTCGCCGCGGCGGCCAAATTCGGCGCGACCGCCGGAGCCTCGGGCACCGATCCGCACGCCGTGGCGGCGTTCTGAAGGAGACCGCCCCGATGACGATCCCCGACGCGCCCACCCAAACGCTGCCCGACGAAGGCGAAATCGGCTTTGTCCACATCGGCTCGCTGACCACCGAAAGCGGCGCGGTGATCGACGACGTGCACATCGCCGTGCAGCGCTGGGGCGAGTTGTCGCCCACGCGCGACAACGTGGTGGTGGTGCTGCACGCGCTGACCGGTGACTCGCACGTCACCGGCCCGGCCGGACCAGGACATCCCACCGGCGGCTGGTGGGACGGCATGGTCGGGCCGGGAGCCCCGATCGACACCGACCGGTGGTGCGCGGTGGCCACCAACGTGCTCGGCGGTTGCCGCGGCTCCACCGGGCCCAGCTCGCGGACCCGGGACGGAAAGCCTTGGGGCTCAAGGTTCCCGCGGATTTCGATCCGCGACCAGGTGGAGGCCGACATCGCCGCGCTGGCCGCGCTGGGGATCGACGAGGTCGCCGCGGTGGTCGGTGGATCCATGGGCGGCGCAAGGGCTTTGGAGTGGATGGTCGGTCACCCGGACCGGGTCCGGTCTGGGCTGCTGCTGGCGGTGGGCGCGCGCGCCACCGCCGATCAGATCGGTACCCAGTCCACGCAGATCGCGGTGATCGAGGCCGACCCGAACTGGCAGGGCGGCGACTATCATGACACCGGGCTGGCGCCCGACACCGGGCTGGCGATCGCGCGGCGCTTCGCCCACCTGACCTACCGCGGCGAGGTGGACCTGGACACCCGGTTCGCCAATGACGCGCAGGGCGACGAGGATCCCGCCGCCGGCGGCCGCTACGCGGTGCAAAGCTATCTGGAGTACCAGGGCGACAAGCTGCTCGAGCGCTTCGACGCGGGCAGCTACGTGGTATTGACCGAGGCGCTGAACACTCACGACGTCGGCCGGGGCCGCGGCGGGGTGGCCAAGGCGCTGCGCGGCTGCCCGGTGCCGGCGGTGGTGGGCGGCATCACGTCCGACCGGCTCTACCCGCTGCGTCTGCAGGAGGAGTTGGCCGAGCACCTGCCGGGCTGCACCGCTTTGCAGGTGGTCGACTCACTCTGCGGGCACGACGGCTTCCTGGTGGAATCCGACGCGGTGGGCGAATTGATCCGCAAGACACTGGTTTTGGCCGGCGCGGACAGCAGGGAAGGCACGTCGCAACGGTGACCCGCTCGCGGCACGACCGCTCCTTGTCATTCGGCTCGGCGGCCGCGGCCTATGAGCGTGGCCGCCCGTCCTATCCCCCGGAAGCGATCGACTGGCTGTTGCCGGTCGGCGCGCGCCAGGTGCTCGACCTGGGGGCGGGCACCGGCAAGCTGACGACCCGGCTGGTGGAGCGCGGCCTGGACGTCGTGGCCGTCGATCCGATCCCGGACATGCTGGAGGTGCTGCGGACCTCGCTGCCCGAGACCCGCGCCCTGCTGGGCACGGCCGAAGAGATTCCGTTGGAAGACAACAGCGTTGACGTGGTGCTGGTGGCCCAGGCCTGGCATTGGGTGGACCCCGAGCGCGCGATACCCGAGGTGGCCCGCGTGCTACGGCCGGGCGGGCGGCTGGGCCTGGTGTGGAACACCCGCGACGAACGGCTCGGCTGGGTGCGCGAACTGGGCCGGATCATCGGCAGCGACGGCGACGGCGGCCGCACCCAGGTGCAGCTGCCCGAGCCGTTCACCGACCTCGCGCAGCATCGGGTCGAGTGGACGAGTTACCTTACGCCGCAAGCATTGATCGACCTCGTCGCGTCGCGCAGCTACTGCATCACCTCGCCGACCGAGGTTCGCTCCAGAACGCTCGACGAGGTGCGCCAGTTGCTGGCCACCCATCCGGCGCTGGCGAATGCGACCGGGCTGGCGCTGCCCTATATCACCATGTGCACCCGGGCGACGCTGGCCGGCTGAGCGCCCGCGTAGTGTCTCGTCGCATGGAGCAGCGACTGAGTCTGATCACCCTGGGCGTTGCCGATCTGGACCGCGCCCGCCGCTTCTATGAGCGCCTGGGCTGGCACGGTCAAGTGGTGCAGGAGACCGTCTTCTTTCAGGCGGGCGGCATCGCGGTGAGTCTGTGGGCGCGAGAGAAGCTTTCGGCCGATCTCGGCATCGCCGATCAAGGCGATGACGGTTTCGGCGGCATCGCCTTGGCTCACAACGTGCGGTCGCGCGCCGAAGTGGACGAGATCCTGGCCGCGGCAACAGATGCCGGAGCCACCATCACCCGCGCCGCTGCCGAAACGTTCTACGGCGGGTATGCGGGCGCGTTCCGCGATCCCGATGGTCACGCATGGGAGATCGCCCACAACCCCGGGTTCGCGCTAGCCGACGACGGCGCGATCACAGTCCCCGACTTCTCGGAAGGCTGATCCGTCGTTCAAGTACCCCGGCCCGGTTACCACCCGTCATCGTCGTCGTCACGCAGTAGTTTCTCCGGATGGTGGAAGGTGTTGGTGCGTGGCCGATTACGCTCGAGGTGGGGTGGTGGTTTCCATTCCCAGCTCCGCCGTTGGCAAACGAACACCAACGGAAAGGGAACCGCCCCAATGCCAACCATCCCCGAAATCACCACGACCGACGTCCAAAGGTTCGCCGCCGGCCGGGCCGAGGCCGTCCTGCAACAGCACGCCTTCGCGGCTGGTGATGTCCAGTATGACGTGTACGCGAGCCTCGGCTTCGACATCGGGTCGTGCGGTGATTCCGCCCGGCTGTTCGATGCGGCGTCGGTGCTGATGCAGTCCGGCAACGCGCTACGCCTTGCGCAACGACGCCACGCGATCGACGCCGCCAAGCAGCGCCACCCCGCAGGGCGTGCGCTGTGATCGGCCGTAGCTGGCCCGAACGCATCGCCGCAGCGGTTGCGGTGACCGCCGCCGTGACCTTCTGTGGGGCCGTCTATGTCGCCGCGGCGGTCGGCCTCGCCGCCGGTGCGATCACCGCTGTCATGTTCGGCGCTGTGCTGCTGGGCCAGTACCTCGGGGAGCGGAACCGATGAGCCGCCGCGGGTGGGCGCTGTCCGCGGTCGCCGCCCTTGCCATTGTCGCTGCACCCACGGCTCATGCCGACCCGGACCAGCAACCATTTGTGCCGGGAACGGTGGTTGACTGCGCCGGGCAGGCGGTGCCGTTGGATCCGCGGGTGTCTGTCCGTGACCCGTTGGGCACCCTGATTTTTCAGGAGATGCTCAAAGCGATGTGCGGGGCTGTACCGCCGGCGCCGCCGGCTCCGGTCGCGCCGGCCGGCGCACCATAAGCCCACCGCATACGAGAAACCGCCCCCGGTTGCCGGGGGCGGTTTTCGTTGTTCCGAGGGCGCTGCTACGGCCTTCCGGCGTAGCGCCACATTTGCAGCCGCTGACGTGAATCAATCTCGCGCTGCAACTCGTTGACGTCCTTGACGGTCACGCTGTCGATGTTCACGCTGAAGTTCGGCGCGTACCCGTTGGCCGCCTTGGGGTCCAGTTGAGGCATGCCCTGGGCGGCGATGGCGTGCATGTCTCCCCACTGGTCGGCGTTGAGAATCGGCTCAGGCTTGTTCGAGAGGTTCACCGCGATACCGTTCGGCTGCAGCCAGCCGCCGTCGTCGAACACTCCGGGCATGTCCAGCGGCACGAAATCCAGCGGACCCTGCGGCTTCTTCGGCTGTACGGGCGGCTGATCCGGCTGCGGGGCCATCGGGCCAGACTTCGGGGCCTGCGGCCCCAGCGGGGCGGTGGGCGCAAGGCTGGGCGTCGCGCCGGAAGGCGAAAGCCCCGGCGCGCCAACGGGTGCCGGCGTGAAGTTGCCGGTGCCCTCGGTGGCCAGCGGGACGCTCTGGCCGACCACCTGCTGTCCGGGCATCTGCCCCGGCTGCACCGGGCCGGCCGGGCTCGCGGCGCCGCCACCCGGGTTGTCCTGCTGCTGCTCGGCCTTCTCGCCGGTGGTCACTGCGGCGGCCTGGCCGGGCAGCTGCGGCATGAACTGCGACGGGTCTGTCTGGAAGAACCGCGGCACGCCGAACGGCAGCAGAATCTCGGCCAGGGCGTCGCCGCCGATACCGGCGAGCTGAAACCCGTACTGCACACCGCGTTCGGCCATTTTCGTGCCCACGCCGATCAAGAACTGCGAGGCGGCGCCCCCGGCCTGGCCGCCGGCGCCGAAGCTGCCGGCCGCCGCGGCGGCGGAGATCGCGGTCGACGCCGCAGAAGCGGCCTGCTCGATGAGGCCATTTACCGCTGATGCGCCCATCTGCATCGCACCGGACCACAGCGACGTACCGGCCTGGCCGCCGCCGCCCGCACCCGCGGGAATGTACCCCTGCGTGCGCAAATCGCTGCCCGCCGGTGCACCTGTCAACGCCGTCAGGGCGGCGGCTCCGTTCGGGCCAGGAGACTGCCCCGACGACAACGGGGTGTCGCTAGGCCCCGCCCCGGCGCCCGGAATGCCCTGCAAGGCGTTCTTCGCTTGATCCTGCGTCAGAACGATTTCCGGCTTACCGCTGGCGTTGTTGACCAACTGCAGACCAGGCGGGAGAGGCCCGCCGTCGTCGAACCCCGTGGGCACAAGGCCCTGAAGCAGCGCCGCCGCGTTCTCCCGCCCAGGCAAGCCCGCGCCCCAATCCGAACCAGATGGGTTGGACTGCAAAATCCTCGCCGCGATCTGGGCTTGCTGCTGCGGGGTAGCCGCAATCGCCGACGGCGCGAAACTCGTCCCGCCATGCGCTGCCCACGTCCGCGGGGTGATCTGGAACAGTCCCTCGGCCTCGTTACCGCCCGAGTTCGCGTCGATGATGCCCTGGCGCTGGTTGATGCCGCTCGATTCGCGGCCGATCAGGTGCGCCCACGCGGGATTAGGGGATGTCCATGTGCCGGAAGCGGTTTGAACAAGCGGGACGGCGGGGGCGCCGCCGCTGTTTCCGCTCGGCGCGGCACCAGGCTTACCTTGCGGCGCGAGCGCCGCAAACGGATTCATCGAACCCGTGACAGCGGTGTAGCCGTCCTCCACTGCGGGCGCTGAGCCGGGCAGCGGGATCGCTGACACGCCCGGCTTCGGGTGCACATTCTCGGGAAGCTGAACACCCTTGGTCGGGTCGGGTCCACCGAAGGGCGTGGCGCTGAGAAAATCTTTCACTCCCGAAAACCCGTTGGAAAGCTGGTGCATGAACCACAACGCCGAACCCGGGACTTCGGCGTATTTCGCCACGCCGAGCTGCGTTAGTGCGTCGTCCAGCTCTTTGGCCGCGGTCACGGTGAGACCGATCGGCCCGGCCGCGGCGCCGATGGACTCCAGGCCCTTCGCGGCTTTCGGCGAATTGGTGGCCAGCAAGCCCAAACCCGTTGCCGTGTCCTCGATGTCGCCCTTGATGTCCCTGAACGACTGCTGGGCATTCCCGGCCACGGTGCCGATCTTCTCGAAGACGTTGGCGGCGTCGCTTTGCCCAATCCCGTTGAGCGCGTCGCCAATCCCCGTCAGCGTCCCGCCGATGTCCTGGTTCTTCACCCCGGTGATGGATTTACCGATGCCATCCATAACGCTGATGACCTGATCGCCGTCCACGCCCAGGCTGCGCACCCACCCGCCCAGCGGCGAGTCCCCGATGGCGTTGCCGATAGCACGGCCGGCCTTCGCGGCGGCCTTGCCCATTTCGGCTTCAAGCGTGGTCCCGGCATCCTTGGCGCCCTGGCGGGCAGCCTCGAGGATTGATGAGCCCAAATCCTTGACGATCGAATCCCCGGTCCGCTTGGTCGCCTTGCCGAGTTCGTCGTTGACCGACTTCCCGGCATCCTTGGCGCCCTTGCTGACTCCCTTGTTCAGGGCTTCGCCGGCATCCTTGCCGACCTTCTCGGCGGTCTTGGTTGCCTTGCCCAGCTCCTCGCTGACGGACTTGCCAGCATCCTTGACGCCCTTGGTGATTCCGTCGTTCAACGCCTTCCCGGCCTGCTGGCCGGCCTTATCCGCGGCCTTTCCGACGCCGGTGATCTCGGCTGTGATCTCCTTCATGGCGTTGCCGGCCTTCTTGACCGTCAGCTCCACAAATCCCGAGGCGAGCTTCACTCCGTCGCTCATGTTGTTGTCTCCCTTTGTGATTGCAGCCTCACCGTGGACCCCGATACTTGGTCGAAGTCGGATAGTTGTCGTACAGGTTGGGCGGCATCCCACGCGGATCCGCTATCAGGTCTTCCAGCCACTGCAGCCGGCGCTCATCCTCTGGCGACGCCGGCCGCGCTTGGTTGCGCTTCACTCGGGCCATCAGCGCACCGCCCGCAGCCGCGACTCGTCCCGCGCCTTCCGCACGGAATCCCAGCGGCTGTTTGCGGCCCGCTGGTGGCGTTCAGACTTCGCCGGACCCTCGCCGATCTGCACCCGCGCCAGGTGGTCACCGATCGCCTTGTCGCAGGCCCGCAGTTCGGCCGAAATCTTCACGGCCAGGGCCGGGTCGTTCGCGGCCGCGGCGGCGTCCAGGGCGCGCTGCAGCAGCTCGACCCGATCCGCGGCGCGCGAGGCCGCCTCGAGGTGATGGAGTTCGTGTTCGCTCCACTCGTAGTCTTTGCTATCGCCTTCGCTGGCATCTGCAAGGGCGGCGTCCATCGTTGCCCGGAGGGCTTCACCGGCGGTCATTTCACCTCCCGATTCGAATGCTCGTGCGATGGCGATGCTGCGCACCGTCGAACCCGCGTGCGAAGAATGTTCCCGTTGCAATGCACGCAGAGGCACACGCTAAGTCCGGCCGTGGGCGCCGTGACCAGCGGCGGGGTCCCCTCCCCACCCCTCGCACTGTTGTTCGACACACTGCGGGCTCGTCGAGTCGCGCGCGGCCCACCGAGGCGAACGTAGCGCACGTCTGTTCGATGGCAGCCCCGCATGGTCGTCGCCAGCATAGTTTGCTGGCTGATCGGCAATGTTTGCTGGATGGTGCGGGCCGCAGCCGGGCGCGGCTGGCCGGCCATGATCAACCAGCCGCGCCCGCTGGGCAGCTGGGCGACCAGGGCTGCAGCGCACACCCCGCTGAGAGGATGAGCACGCGCCCGCGAGGTGGCCGCCCGAGTCATGTTGCCTAGCCGCCCGCCGCGGCCAACACCGCTGCCTCGTCGGCCCGCTGGGCCTCGTGCAGCTCGGTCGCCCGCCCGGTCGCCTCAGCCCAGCTCGGAAACCACAGCTTGCCGCCGCGGCTCAAACCCTCGAGGTAGGCGGACCCGGCGAATGCGGGGTCACGCCAACGAGTCACATCGACAACCGGGAACCGGCCACGCGGCCAGAGCAATTGGTCGCGCAGACGGTACAGGCTGTCGAGGCTCTGTTCGGTCACCGCGGCCGAGGCCACCGCTTCGGCGTCACGGTGCCGCCCAGCGCGCACCAGCGCGTCCAGCGGGATACCGCCAAGCGCAGCAACTGCTGTCAGCTTCTCGATGGCGACGTTTGCCTGCTTCGCGAGCTGGGCGTGGATCTCGTCGCGCGAGCCGTGGATGGCCTCGAGTATCGCATCGGCGGCGCCCATCTTGGCCTTGCCGAGCGCGTCGCGGATCGGCGCGGCGGCAATGTCGGCCAGCGCGATCCGTTCCAGCTCGGCCTGTTCCGCGCCGGCCACAATCGCCGCGGGCAGCGCGTCGGGCGGCGTGAGCCTGAACGCCTCGAGGCGGTCGAGGGTTTCGACCGCGGTGGCAACGGCTTTCGGTGGCTTCACGTCCAGCTCGTTGAGGCGGGACAGCGCCTGGCGGGCGCGGTGGATCAGGCCGGCATCGCGGTGGTAAGACATCATGGCTCCTTGTTGGGTGTTAGTCGTCGCTGTTGTCGTAGGCCACGCCAGAGGCGCGGAGGGCGGCAATCGCGTTTCCGCGGTCAGAGGGTGCCGCCCCGACCGTCAGGCGGCCGCGGCCGGACGAATCCAGCGGGCGAGGTCCGGCGACCATGGTGACGGTCGCTGCGGCCCGGTGGGCGCGGATGGCGGCTGCGGCGCGCACCTTGGCGTCGGGGTGCTGCTCGGGCGGCCGGACGCGGGCGCACAGGGCGTCCCAGTCGGCGGGGTCGAGCGCAGCGAGCTGCCTCTCGATTTCGGGGTCGATGTCAACCATCAGGCTGCTCCGTTCATTTCTGCCGCGAAGTCGCGGACCTGTTCGGCGTCGAACACCAGCCGATCGCCGACGAGGCGGCCGCCGAGGTCGTCGCGGTGCCGCGACACCCACTTCTGGCTTCGTCCGAGGATTTTCGCCGCGAGCCGCGTTCCGATCGTTTCGTCTGCATGCTCCGATTGTCGCTCCCCGCAGTCGCATTCCGTCCTCGTGAGGACATCGGGGTTGGCGATCGCGTAGTCGAGTTTGTCGCGCACGAACCACAGCGACGCGGGCGCATTCGGCACGTACCGCAGCAACTCACTCACCGCGAACGAACACGCCCGGAGGTCGGTTTCGTCCAGGAACCGTTCATTCACGAGGCCACCGCCGGTTGCTTACTGGGTCGGCGGTAGTCCCGGGCGCACTTGCGGCAGCATCGGTGAAGGTATCCGGCCGCGTCTATCTGCCAGCCTGTGTTGTCGTGGTCGAACTCGTGGCCGCGGACGCAGTGGGTTTTCAGGAAGTTGGTCTTGGCCAGCCCGCGCCGCGGGCCGATCTGGCGAAGCGGTCGGTCGGTCATGATTCGGCCCCCGCGTTCCATGGCGCGGTGGGAATGTCTGCGCGCCACACGCTAATTCGCGGTGGAGGTTTTACTGAGCCCTCCCCTAAAATCACGCCGCTACCCCCTAGGGGGTAGCGCGGTGCGTGTTTTTTGGGAGATAGGGCCGTTTGAACAGTCGCGTGATTTTGCGTGATTTTCTGACCAGCGCTTTTGGTCTGCCGCGTGATTTTCGTGATTTCTGCGTGTTTTTCCATCAGAACAACCCCGCGTGATTTTCCGCGTGATTTTCCGCGTGATTTTCTGAGACGCTCCACGTCGCGCTGCGGCCACGTCCTCGGCCGCCCGGATCAACCACGGCGAGGCGTCCGGTTTCGGTGAGCTGCCCGATGTTTCGGCGGGCGGCTTCGCGTTGCGAACGGGTCGGTGGTGTCTCGCTTCCGACAGCGGCCGCGAGGTCATCGGCGGTGAATGGTCCCGTGAGCGTGCGGGCCGCGTCGAAGTAGCGTTCGGCTTGGACGTCGAATGTGGTGGCGTCGGGGCTGTCGGTCGTTACGCGCCAGTCGGCGACGCCTGTGCCCGGGTGCGGCGGGTCGAGGACGAATGTGCCCGCGAACTGCCGCCGGCCTTCGCGCTTCGGGCAGTGCGCCCGGAGGCCGCCTGGCCGGTCCTTGTTTATCCATAGGGCCGCCATACCGCCGTGGCCGGGCGTGAACGTCTGCTGGCGCACCAGGTTGATGGACACCCCGCTGACGGCGCGGCGTTTGGCTATGGTGCCGCTGGCCCCGTATTTGCGGGAGTCGGGGTTCTTGGCTTGGTGGTCGAGCCAGATGACGGCCGCGCCGCCGTCCTCGAGCGGCTTGGACACCATCCGCATGACGCGGGTGTAGTCGTCCGTGTCGTTGGAGTTGGCGCTGAATAGCGGCATCAGCTCGCCTACGCAGTCGCCAATCACCAGCGTGGCCCATCCGGCGCAGTCGGCGACCACCCGGAGTGTTTCGTCGGCGTCGGCGGGTTCGATGTGACGAAAGCGGTTGCGGCCAGCCAGCGCTGCCGGGTCGGCGCCGAGCATGGTTAGGCGTTGCGCGGTTTCCTCGGGGCCGTTGTTGTCGAGGTCTAGGAATAGGACGTTGCCGCCGTTGCGGAGTTCCCCGACGGCGGCCGCGAGTGCGACCATTGTTTTCCCGTCCTCGGGGTCGCCGTGGAGGTCGTTTCGCTTGCCGCGGTAGAAGATCGCTACCTCGTCGGTGCGGGTCAGCACCGATGGTTTGGGCGGGTCGGGCAGGCCGCCGTTGAGCAGCGCGCCGAAGTCGGTGTACCGGATGGGCTCAGGTTCGGCGGTGTCGTCGGACGCGGCGACCGGGCGACCGACGCCGTATCCGAAGTCTGTTGCGTTGTATTCGGTGTCGCCGGGGTCTTTGTAGGCGGGGCCGTATTTGTCGGCGCCGTTGCGGGCGGACCTGAGTGTTGATTCGTCTTTGTGGGTGTCGGTGCCGCCGGCGCGCCGCACTGCGTCTTTCATGGTGTCGGTGACGATTTGGCGGTCCAGGCCGTGCGCGTCGGCTACCCGGTAGGCACGTAGGGCCTTGATGTTGAGGGTGTCGTTGATCGCCCCTCCGGGCGCCATGGCGACTTCGCCGGCGAGCCGGTTGAGTGTGGCGACGGCGTACGCCTGGTCGGTGCCGGCCGCGTCAGGGATGGGTGTACGGCGGCTGGCTGGCCGTTGCCTGTTGTTCGGGTGGTTCGGGGAATCCTCTGGGTAAAGCCAACCCTCGACTTGCTCCTTGCGGGTGGGGTTGTTCTCGTATGCGACGTCTGTCATGCCGCACCTCGCCGCATCTCGTCGGCGAGGCGTTGCACTGTGCCGCCGGCGATTTCGTAAAAGCCGGGGCAGCTGGCCGCCTTCCGCGCCATTCGGATGAGGTTGGCGCGGAAGGCGTCTGTTGCGTTAGACTGAAGGTCCACATGTCGAGAGACGATCTCGGGATTGCGGCCCTCGGAAACGGGGGCCGCTTTTCGTTGTGGGGTTGTCACGGTCGGGGGTTCCTTCGGGATTCGGTGCAGCCAGGGTCCGAAGTGGTTGGGGCTCAGCGCGCTAGGCGGCGCCGGCCAGGATCGCGCTGAGCTTGTCGACCTGCTCAGGCGTCGCCGGGGGTGCGGCGTCCACAACGCGCCGAATGTGTTCGGCGAGTTGTTCGTATGCGAGGTCGCGGCGGGCGTTGATGAGGTCGGGGTCGTCGGCGGGTCGTGCGTGGAAGCCGGCAACCCGGGCGCGCGCTCTAGCTACGTCGGGTGCAATGGACATGCGGAAGTAAGCCTTTCGGACCAAGTTTCAACTACCTTGGAACCAAGGGAAATTCGTTGCGTGCGTTACGTGTTGGGGATCGCCTTGGTTATGCTTCGCACTTTATGCGCTACCGCCGTTGGCATTGTCTAGTCTTTGTCACTGCAACGGCGCAGTGGGCGACACCTCGCGGCATACTCCGGGTATCCCCGCAGCGTAGACCGCAGGGCCACCGACACGGGCAGGCGACACCCCCGCGACCACAGCAAATATCAACGGCGCCAGTCGACGTCGACCGTGGTCGGGTCGATATACAGCTCCGCGGGCAGCCGCCCCCGCCCAGCCCGCCGCAAGCGGACCACCGCCAGCGCGTCGATCGCCGAGCGTTGTGCCATCAGCGATGCGCCGCGGAACGCCGCGGCCGGGTCCGGGGCGGACAGGATCGACCCGAGCGCGGCGCCGCCGCGGCGGGCCGCGAGCTTCTGGTCAACCTCGGCCAGCTCGACCTGCACGCGCTGCTTGGCCGCCTTCCAGCGCTTCGCGTCGATGTCGCCGCGGTCGTAGTCAGCGTCGATGACCGCCAGGCGCTTCCGCAGCCGCTCTGACTCCGCGACGACCGGGGCCATATCCTCGGTGGGCGGCGCCAGCAGGCGCGCGAAGTCCTTGCGGCCCAAGCGTTCAGCGATCACGTCGATCACGTAGCGATCGACGTGCTTGTGCTCGCGGGTCAGGTGCCCGGGGCAGAGGTATTTTCCGCCGTTGCCGGTCTGTATCGGGCCGCGGCAGGTGTCGCACACGAACAGGCTCGATCCGAGGTAACGGCGGTCGGTCCCAAAGCGGTTCGACTTCCGTGACGGGTCGGACAGCCGCGCCTGGATGACGTCGAAGACCTCGGGCGTCACGATCGGCTCCCACTTGCCGCGGATCCGGTTACCGTCGCCGTCTGTGGCGATCTCGCGGCGATAGACGGCCCAGCCGGCATACCGCGGGTTGGTCAGCATGTCGCGGACGGTGCGGACGTTCCACGGCCGGCCGCGGCGGGTGGGCACACCGTCGGCGGTCAGCTTGGCCGTGATGGAGCGCAGCGAGCCGCCGGCATCGAACGCCCGAAAGATGCGGGCCACGACCGCGGCCTCGTCTGCCACGACGTCGCCGGTGGTGGTGTATCCGTACGGGGCCGGGCCGTGGGGGACGCCGCCGTTGTGGGCGTGGCGGCGCAGCGCGGCGACGTGGCGCTCGGACTTGATCCCGATCTCCATCTCGGCGACGGAACCGAGGACGTCGATGACCATGCGGCCGCTCGCCGTCGTCGGATCCATGTCGGAGCCTTCCACGAGGGCGATGATGACGCCCTGGTTGCGGCACGCTTCGACCAGCTCGAGCCGCTCCCGCGGGTTGCGGGCGATGCGGTCCATGTGGCGGGCCACCACAGCGTCGACTTCGCCCCCCTTGACGGCCTCGAGCATTTGATAGAACGCCGGCCGGTGCTTCTTCCCGGTCCCGGTGATGCTGTTGTCGACGAACACGCCGGCCAGCGTCCAGCCGCGGCGTTCGATCAGCTCGCGGGCCGATTCCTCTTGGCCGCCAACGCTGGTGGCCTCGCCGGTCTGGTCGAGGCTGACGCGGGCGTAGATCGCGGCGCGCCGTGGGCGATGTCTTGACGTGGTGGCCATACCCAGTACTATAGCGTTTGTTGACGGTGGAGTTAATCGGTGTCGCCGCGGGGGTTTTTGCGGGTGGTCCAGCCGCCGGGGTTGAGCATGCGGTGATGCGGGCCGCAGGCGAAGGTGAGGTCGTTGATGTCGGTGCTGTGGCAGGTGGCGTAGTCGGTGACGTGATGGACTTCGCAGTAGTAGCCCGACACGGTGCAGCCCGGAGCGGTGCAGCCGCGGTCCTTGGCGTACAACACGATTCGTTGTCCCGGGGAAGCCAGCCGCTTGGTGTGATACAACGCCAGGGCCTTGCCCTTATCGAAAATCGCCAGGTAATGGTGGGCGTGGCGGGCCAGGCGGATCACCTCACTCATCGGCAGGATGGTGCCGCCACCGGTCAGGGCTCGCCCGGCGGCGGCCTCCAACTCGGCCAGGGTGGTGGTGACGATGATGGAGGCCGGTAACCCGTTGTGCTGACCCAACTCCCCGGAGGCCAACAGCCCACGCAGCCCGGCCAGCAGGGCGTCGTGGCCGCGCTGAGCCTTCGAGCGGGTATCACGATCGATGGCGGCCTGGCTGGGCGTGCCGTCGACACACGGGATGTCGTCGAGCGGGTTGCACATGCCCGGGGCACCGAGTTTGGCCTCCACGGCCTCGAAGGTGGCGCGCAGCTCGGGGGTGATCAGCCCCCGCAACTCCGACATGCCGTCGGCTTGTTGGTTGCCCAGGGTCACCCCGCGGCTACGGGCCCGGTCCTCATCGGTGAAGAGGCCATCGGGGTTAAGCGCATCGGACATTCCGCGGGCCAATTCTTTGAGGTGTTCGGGGCCGAACTGGGTGCCGAACCCGGCCAGTTGGGCTTCGGCGAACTCACGGGCCGCAGCGCTCACCCAGCCGGGAAGTTGGTGGTAGAACTTGCGGATCACGGCCACCTGACCCGCGCCCAGGTCTCCGGCGCGCTGGGCCGCGGCGGTGGCGGGCAGGGCGGGTGGCAGGGGTTCACCGGTCAGTCCGTGGCGGGGTCCCAGGTCGCGGGCTTCCTTGATACGCCGAGAGGCTTCGTGGCGACTGATCAGGGTGCGTTCGGTCAGCGCGTGGGCCAGCCCGCCGCCGAGCTCCTGGGAGGGGACTTGGCGGGCCAGCGAATTGAGCAGCGGATGCTCGATGACCGGGATGCGCCGGCGCAGCCTCTCACAGCGCTCCAACACCGCCAGCTGCTGCTGCACGGTCAACACGTCGAGCACCAACGCACACGCGCGGTCCACCTCAGCATCGAGCGCGTCGAACACCGCGTCGACATCGGGCAGACCAGTGGAACTCACACCGCCAAACTATCGACACACACCGACAAAAATCGGCTCTGAGGCCGCCCTAGATTCACACTCGCGCAATTGGTTTCGAAAAATCCCATCCCGAGAACAAGGCCGATCCTCCGGCTGCTTAATAAGCCACATCGCGAACACAACGACCTCACGAAACGCTTATTGTGCGAACCTTTACCCCACCGTTTCGTAAACGTGACAGTGATAGATCAGAGTTCGTAGGCGTGATTCGAGTGCCGTCGGTGCACTCCATGCGGACGGGGAGGCTGGCGTGAAGGCACTTGCACGAACTCATCAATGGATCTGGGTCTTGCGCCAACAGCCGCTTACCATCCGCCTGCTCGCCGCGGCCGCCGGACTGCTCACCGTGGCCTCGGCCTTTGCGGCGCCGGCCGAAGCGGAAGGCAACGGCGACGACTTCATCGACGCGCTCAATCACGCCGGCATCGACTTCGGCGAACCCGGAAACGCGATGGCCGTAGGCGAGTCGATCTGCCCGATGCTCGCGCAGCCGGGCGGCAGCTTCGCCGGGGCAGCGTCCAGCATCTCTGGCCGTGGCATGTCCCCGCAGATGGCGAGCATGTTCACCACGATCGCGATCCAGACGTACTGCCCCCAGGAGATGGCGAACATCGCCAGCGGCAACCTGTCCGGTGCCATGCCGCAGGTTCCGGGAATGCCCGGCCAGATCCCGGGGATGGGGGGCCAGATCCCGGGCATGGGGGGCCAGATCCCGGGCATGGCGGGCCAGATCCCCGGAATGACGGGCCAAATCCCGGGCATGGCGGGCCAGATGCCGGGACAGGTTCCGGCGCTGCCGAGTTACTAGACGGTGCCCAGCGGGTCGATCGTCCAGGCGATGTAGTCCATCGCCGCCCCGACCGCCGCGGTGGTGATGAAGTCGATTCCCTTGCCGCGCACCACCAATAGGCCGGCCCGCTCCTCGGATAGCACCAATCGCAACAGCGCGGCCACGCCCACACCGATGCCGATCAACAGCGAGCCCCGCCGCCAGAAGTTGGCTCCCACTAATACCAGTGCCGCGGCAAAGATCAAGCCCACCAACAGAATCGGCCACTGGGCTCGCAGCACGGTCCGCGCGGTCATTCCCGTTCGGCCAGCTCGACGACGTTGGTCAGCAGGAACGCCCGGGTCAAGGGGCCCACGCCGCCCGGGTTGGGCGATACGTGCCCGGCCACGTCCCACACGTCGGGATGCACGTCGCCGACGAGTCCGTCGTCGGTCCGGCTCACCCCGACGTCGAGCACCGCGGCGCCGGGACGCACCATGTCGGCGGTCAGCAGGTGCGGGACCCCGACGGCGGCCACGATGATGTCGGCCTGTTTGGTCAACGCCTGCAGGTCGCGAGTTCCGGTGTGGCACAACGTCACCGTCGCGTTCTCCGAACGGCGGGTCAGCAGCAGCCCCAACGGGCGACCGACAGTCACACCGCGGCCGATGACGACCACGTGCGCCCCGGCGATCTCGACGTCGTAGCGGCGCAGCAGGTGCACGATGCCGCGCGGCGTGCACGGCAGCGGGGCAGGGTTGTTGAGCACCAGCCGGCCCAGGTTGGTCGGGTGCAGACCGTCGGCGTCCTTGTTCGGGTCGACGCGCTCCAGCGCCGCGTTCTCATCCAGGTGCTTGGGCAGCGGCAACTGCACGATGTAACCGGTGCAGTCGGGGTTCGCGTTGAGCTCGTCGATGGTCTCGTTGAGCGTGGCGGTGCTGATGTCGGCGGGCAGGTCACGGCGGATCGAGGTGATCCCGACCTTGGCGCAGTCGGCGTGCTTGCCCCGCACGTACGCCTGGGAGCCAGGGTCGTCGCCCACCAGGATGGTGCCCAAACCGGGGGTGCGTCCCGATGCGGTCAATGCGGCCACGCGCTGCTTGAGGTCGACGAAGATCTCGTCCCGGGTGGCCTTGCCGTCCAGCGTGATTGCTCCCACGCTGACAGTCTGGCAGATCTCGATGATGGCGACCCGCCGCGCCCGGCTACGCCGCGCTCGCGATCGCCATTAGATCGATGATGGCGACCCGCCGCGCCCGGCTACGCCGCGCTCGCGATCGCCATTAGGCTCCCGGTATGTCTACCCCTCCGGACGTCTTCAGCCCCGCGAAGCTCGGTCCGATAACGCTGCGTAACCGCACCATCAAGTCAGCCACGTTCGAGGCGCGCACGCCCGAGGCGCTGGTGACCGACGACCTCATCGAATACCACCGGCTGCCGGCCGCCGGCGGGGTCGCCATGACGACCGTCGCCTACTGCGCCGTCTCCCCCGGCGGTCGCACCGAGGGCAACGGCATCTGGATGCGGCCCGAGGCCGTGCCCGGGTTCCGGCGGCTCACCGACGCGATCCACGCCGAGGGCGCGGCGGTCAGCGCGCAGATCGGCCACGCCGGCCCGGTCGCCAACGCCAAGTCCAACAAGGCGAAGGCGCTGGCGCCGGTCCGATTCTTCAACCCGATCGGGATGCGCTTCGCCAAGAAGGCCACCCGTGAGGATATCGACGACGTCATCGAAGGCCACGCGAACGCCGCCCGGCTGGCCATCGAAGCGGGCTTCGACGCCGTCGAAATCCACCTGGGCCACAACTACTTGGCGAGTTCGTTCCTGTCCCCGCTGATCAATCGCCGCGACGACGAATTCGGCGGATCGCTGCAGAACCGGGCGAAGGTCGCCCGCGGGATCGTGATGGCCGTCCGCCGCGCGGTCGAAAAGGAAGGCACGCCGATCGCGGTGACCGCCAAGCTGAACATGGCCGACGGCGTTCGCGGCGGCATCAGCACCGACGAATCGCTGACCACCGCCAAGTGGCTGGAAGAGGACGGTGGGCTCGACGCGATCGAACTGACCGCGGGCAGCTCGCTGGTCAATCCGATGTACCTGTTCCGCGGCGACGCGCCGCTCAAGCAGTTCGCGGGCGCGTTCAAGCCGCCGCTGCGCTGGGGCATGCGCATGACGGGCAAGAAGTTCCTGCGCGAATACCCCTACCGCGAGGCCTATTTATTGCGCGACGCCAAGCTGTTTCGCGCCGAGTTGAAGATGCCGTTGATCCTGCTCGGCGGCATCACCAACCGCGAGACGATGGACCTGGCGATGGCCGAGGGTTTCGAGTTCGTCGCGATGGCCCGCGCGCTGCTCGCCGAGCCTGACCTGATCAACCGGATCGCCGCCGAGGACGCCCAGCACCGGGTGCACTCCGCCTGCACGCACTGCAATCAGTGCATGCCGACGATCTACAGCCGGACGCACTGCGTCGTGACCGGCGCGCCCGACGCCGCGGCCGCTCCACGCTGATCCACAGGGCCGCAAGCTACAGTTGTGGCGATGTCAGCACCAGCCCCGCCAGCGCTAACCGTCCATCACGAAGGGTCCGAACGTACCTTCGCAGCCGGCCACGATGTGGTCGTCGGGCGCGATCTGCGGGCCGACATGCGCATCACGCATCCGCTGATTTCGCGGGCCCACCTGTTGCTGCGTTTCGACCAGGGCAAGTGGCTGGCCATCGACAACGGTTCGCTCAACGGAACTTTCGTTAACGGCCGGCGCGTGCCCGTCGTCGAGATCCACGACGGGCAGACCCTCAACATCGGCAACCCCGACGGGCCGCTGCTGACGTTCGACGTCGGCCGCCACCAAGGCATGGCCGGGCGCCCGCCCAAGACCGAATCGATGAACATCCCGGTGGCGGCCCCGCCGCAGCCGGCGGCGTGGTCGGCGCAACCGGGCCCGCCCGTCGCCGCTCCACCCGGGCCGCCGCCGCCTCCAGCCGGGCGCACGCCCAACTGGGTGGCGCCTCCGCGGCGGCCGCAGCCCGCTCCCCGGCCCGGACCGGCGGGGCAAACCATGTACGGCGCCGGCGGTGGGCGACCGCCCGCCTACCCGCCCGCCGCGCCACCCCCGCCGCACAATTCCCCCCTGCAAGCCCCCGTCCACAGCCCCCCGCCGGCGCAGCACATCCCCGCGCCCACCCGGGCCGCACCCGCCAACGCCAAGCCGCCCGAGGTGGCGAACCTGGCGACCAAGATGTTCCAGGCCCTGCGGCCGTCGCGGTCCGGCGCGATCCAGAAACCGGCCGGGTCGCAAACCATCGGGCGGGCCACCGACAACGACATCGTCATCCAGGACGTGCTCGCCTCGCGCCATCACGCGTTCTTGATCCAGACGCCGCTGGGCACCGAGATCCGCGACGCGCACAGCGTGAACGGCACCTTCGTCAACGGCGTCCGGGTCGGGTCCGCGGTGTTGACCGAGGGCGACGTGGTCACCATCGGCAACGTCGACCTGGTGTTCACCGGCGACGGCCTGGTCCGGCGCACCGAGGCGGCGACGCGGACCGGCGGCCTGGAGGTCAACTCCGTCTGCTACACCGTCGACCACGGCAAGCAGTTGCTCGACCACATCTCACTGACCGCCCGGCCCGGGACGCTCACGGCCATCATCGGCGGTTCGGGCGCCGGGAAGACCACGCTGTCGCGGCTGATCGTCGGCTACACCAGCCCCACGTCGGGCACGGTGACCTTCGAGGGCCACAACATCCACACCGAGTACGCGTCCATGCGCAGCAGGATCGGGATGGTCCCCCAGGACGACGTCGTGCACCGCCAGCTCACGGTCAACCAGGCCCTCAACTACGCCGCCGAACTGCGCCTGCCGCCCGACACCAGCAAAGAGGAACGCGCCCGCGTCGTCGCCCAGGTGCTCGAGGAACTCGACATGACCCAGCACGCCGAGACGCGGGTCGACAAGCTCTCGGGCGGCCAGCGCAAGCGCGCCTCGGTCGCGCTCGAGCTGCTCACCCAGCCGTCGCTGCTGCTGCTCGACGAGCCGACGTCCGGGCTGGACCCGGCGCTGGACCGCCAGGTCATGCTGATGCTGCGCCAGCTCGCCGACGCGGGCCGCGTGGTGCTGGTGGTGACCCACTCGGTGTCCTACCTGGACGTGTGCGACCAGATCCTGCTGGTCGCGCCCGGCGGCAAGACCGCGTTCTGCGGGCCACCCGACCAGGTCGAGGCGGCCATGGGCACCCGCAACTGGGCCGACATCTTCGCCAAGGTGGGCGCCGACCCGGACGAGGCCAACCGACGCTTCAAGGAGCGCAATCAGCAGTCGTCGCAGCCGCCGACCCCGCAGAGCCCGGCGGACCTGGGCGAACCACCCCAAACCAACCTGTGGCGGCAGCTGTCCACGATCGCGCGCCGCCAGGTTCGCCTCGTCGTGTCCGACCGTGGCTACACGATCTTCCTGGCGATCCTGCCGTTCCTCATCGGCGCGTTGTCGCTGACGGTGAAGGGCCCGCACCCCGGCCTCGGGCCGGCCGACCCGATGGGCCCCGCACCCACCCAGCCGCAGTACATCATGGTGCTGCTCAACATCGGCGCCGTCTTCATGGGCACCGCGCTGACCATCCGGGATCTCATCGGCGAGCGCGCCATCTTCAAGCGGGAGCAGGCCGTCGGCCTGTCGACCACCGCCTATCTGTTGGCCAAGATCGCGGTGTTCTGCGTCTTCGCCACGGGCCAGGCGGCGATCGCGACCATCATCGTGCGGCTGGGGAAGGGCGCGCCGACCGCGCACCCGCAGTTCTTCGGCAACTCCACCTTCTCGCTGTTCGTCACCGTCGCGGGCACCTGTGTGGCCTCGGCCATGCTCGGCCTGCTGCTGTCGGCGCTGGCGCAGTCCAACGAGCAGATCATGCCGCTGCTGGTGGTGTCGATCATGTCGCAGCTGGTGTTCTCCAGCGGGATGATCCCGGTGTATCAGCGCATCGGGCTGGAACAGCTGGCGTGGTTGACGCCCGCCCGCTGGGGCTACGCGGCGGGCGCGTCCTCGATCGACTTCCCGTCGCTGGTGAAGGTCAAGCAGATCCCCACCAACGATCCGATCTGGCAGCACTCGAAGCACATCTTCGTCTTCGACATGGCCATGCTCACGCTGCTCTCGATCGCCTACACCGGCATCGTGCGCTGGCACATCCGGCTGAAACGCTGAGGCGGCTCTCAGGCGGCGACCCTAATCTGGGATGCGATGACCCGACCTGCCCAGCCCCTGCTGACGGCGCGATCCGAGCACTCGCAGGGCAGCTTCACCGCCGGCCGCGACGTCGTCGTCGGCAACGACCTGCGCGCCGACCTGCGGGTCGCGCACCCGTTGATCGCCCGCGCGCACCTGCTGTTGCGCTTCGATCGGGGCCGGTGGCTCGCGGTCGACAACAACACGCTCAACGGCATCTACCTCGACGGCCGGCGGGTGCCGGTCGTCGACATTCGCGACGGCCAGAGCATCAACATCGGCAAGCCCGACGGCCCGCGGATCACCTTCGAAGTGGGACGGCCGCCCGCACGCTCGTTTCGCCGCAGGGACGCCGGGCGCACCGCGCCGCAGCCGCCGGCCGACGCCGGGGAGTTCCCCACCACCCGGGTCGCCGTCGCGGGACCCGAAGCCGATCGCCGGCCGGTGACCGGGCGGGCCGCCTGGATCGGCCGCGCGCTCGACAACGACATCGTCATCCACGACGTGCTGGCCTCGCGCCGCCACGCCTTCGTGACGCCGACACCGGCCGGCCCCGAGATCCGCGACGCGAACAGCAGCAACGGCACCTTCGTCAACGGGGTCAGGGTCACCTCGGCGGCGCTGTCCGAGGGCGACGTGGTGACGATCGGCAACGTCGACCTGGTGTTGCGCGGCGGCGCGCTGGTTCGAATGCAAGAGGCGGCGACCCGCGCCGGCGGCCTCGAGGTGCGTGAGGTCAACTTCGGCATCGGTGACAAGCGCCTGCTGGAACGGATCTCGCTGACCGCCCGCCCCGGCACGCTGACCGCACTCATCGGCGGCTCCGGCGCGGGCAAGACGACGCTGTCGCGGCTGATCGCCGGGTACGCCACCCCGACGTCGGGCTCGGTCACCTTCGAGGGCCACGACATCCACACCGAGTACGCGTCGCTGCGCACCCGGATCGGGATGGTCCCCCAAGACGACGTCGTGCACCGGCAGCTCACGGTCAGCCAGGCGCTCGGATACGCCGCCGAGCTGCGCCTGCCGCCGGACACCAGCAAAGCCGACCGGGCCCGGGTCGTCGCCGAGGTGCTCGACGAGCTCGGCCTGACCGAGCACGCGAACACCCGGGTCGACAGGCTGTCCGGCGGGCAGCGAAAGCGCGCGTCGGTGGCGCTCGAGCTGCTCACCGGGCCGTCGCTGCTGATCCTCGACGAACCCACATCGGGCCTGGACCCCGCGCTGGACCTGCAGGTCATGACGATGCTGCGGCAACTCGCCGACGCCGGCCGCGTCGTGCTGGTGGTGACCCACTCGCTGACCTACCTCGACGTCTGCGACCAGGTGCTGCTGATGGCGCCGGGCGGCAAGACGGCGTTCCTGGGTCCACCCGGCCAGATCGGTCCGGCCATGGGAACCACCAACTGGGCGCACATCTTCGCCAAGGTGGGCGCCGACCCGGACGAGGCCAATCGCCGCTTTCTGGCCCAGAACAGACCGCCGCCCCCGCGGCGCACCCAGGCGCCGGCCGAGCTCGGCGCGCCGCCGCGCACCAGCAAGCGCCACCAGTTCTCCACCATCGCGCGCCGCCAGGTCCGGCTGGTGGTGTCCGACCGCGCCTATTTCGTGTTCCTGGCCGTGCTGCCGTTCGTCATGGGCGCGCTGTCGCTGACCGTTCCCGGCAGCGCCGGCTTCGGTTACGCCGACCCGGCCGGCGAGTCGGCGGGCGAGGCCGGGATGATCCTGACCCTGCTCACCATGGCGGCCGCGTTCATGGGCACCGCGCTGACCATCCGCGACCTCATCGGCGAGCGGCCGATCTTCCGGCGCGAACAGGCCGTCGGCCTGTCGACCACCGCGTACCTGCTGGCCAAGGTCGCGGTGTTCTGCGGGTTCGCCGTCGTCCAGGCGGCCATCGCCACCGCCATCGTGGTGCTGGGCAAGGGGCCGCCGACGCGGCCCGCGGTGCTGCTCGGTCCCTCTAGTTCGGCGGCCACCGTCGAGCTGTTCGTCGCCGTGGCGGCGACGTGCGTGGCCGCGGCCATGCTGGGCCTGCTGCTCTCGGCGCTCGCGCGCACGGGCGAGCAGGTGATGCCGATGCTGGTGGTGTCGCTGATGATGCAGATGGTGCTCTGCGGTGGGATGGTGCCGGTCACCGACCGGATCCTTCTCGACCAGGCGTCCTGGCTGATGCCGTCGCGGTGGGGATACGCCGCGCAGGGGTCGACCGTCGACCTGTGGGCGGTGTCGCCCGGCCCGCAGAGCCCGCGGGACAGCCATTTCCAGCACGCGCCGGCGGCCTGGCTGCTCGACATGGGCATGCTCGCGGTGCTCTCGGTCGGCTACGGGGCGCTGGTGCGCTGGCGCATCCGGCTCGCGCGCTGAACCTCAGCCGCTGATGGCTCAGTCGTGCGGGCCCCCATCCAGTCGAAGCCCGTGCGCCAGCGCGAAGGCCACGGCCTGGTCGACGTCGACGCGGGCGCCGGCCAGCGACGCGGTCGTCCACAACCCGGGGTCGGCGGTGGTGCCGCGCAGATCGGCGTCGTCGAGCCGGGCGCCGGCGGTCCGCGCGCCGCGCAGGTCCGCGCCGCGCAGCACGGCCTTGCGCAGGTCGGCCTCCACCAGGCTGGCCTCCCTCAGCCGGCAGCCGCTGAAGTCGACACCCCGCAGGTCGATGCCGGCGAGCACGGCGAGCGTGAAATCCACCTCGTCGAACGTGATCGGCCGCAACCGGCACTGCACGAACACCGACCCCAGCATCGAGCATTGGGCGAAAGAGCTGTGCCACAACGACGTCCGGTGAAACGTGCAGTTGCGGAAGGCCGAGCCGCGGTGTTGCGACTCGGCCAGGTTGGTGCCGCTGAAATCGCATTCGGTGAACACGGTCCGCTCGGTCCGCAAGCGGCTCAGGTCTTCGTCGGTGAAGTCGTGGCCGTCGAACTCGCGGTCGACCCACTCCTCGCTCAATTGGGCGTCAGGGTGGCCAGGGCGTATTCGCTGACCGCGATCAGGGCGTCGGTCGCCGACCGGCGATCGCGGGCGTCGACCGTGATCACCGGGATGTGCGGGGGCAGGGTCAGCGCTTCGCGCACCTCGGCGACCGGGTAGCGCGGCGCCCCGTCGAACTCGTTGACCGCGACCAGGAACGGCAGGTTGCGGTGCTCGAAAAAATCCACGGCGGCGAAGCTGTCCTGCAGGCGCCGGCAGTCGACCAGCACCACCGCCCCGATGGCGCCGCGGACCAGGTCGTCCCACATGAACCAGAAGCGGCGCTGCCCCGGCGTGCCGAACAGGTAGAGCACCAGGTCTTCGGCCAGCGTGATCCGGCCGAAGTCCATCGCGACGGTGGTGGTCCGCTTGTCCGGGGTGGCCTCGAGGGCGTCGACGCCGGTCGAGGCGTCGGTCAGCATCGCCTCGGTGCGCAGCGGCATGATCTCCGACACCGCCCCGACGAAGGTGGTCTTGCCGGCCCCGAATCCGCCGGCGATCACGATCTTCGTCGACGCGTGGGCGCCGGAATCTTGCTGCACCTCAGAGTGCGCGTAAGCCACGCAGGGTCCTTCCTATGAGTTCGTGACGCTCATCGCGGGTCGAACGCTCGGACAACGTCCTATACACCCGAAGGTAGCCGGACAGCACCAGATCCCCGACCAGGACGCGCGCGACGCCGAGCGGCAGGTCCAGCCGGGCCGAGATCTCGGCGACCGACGGGCTCGGCGGACCCTGGCCGCACAGCTGGATGATTCTGCCCCGCGCGTCGTTGGGCGGATACCGGTGGGGTGCGCCGGGCTGCAGCGTCTGCAGCGGCGCCTCCAGGGGGAGCTCGACGTTCGTGTCGGTCCGGCCGGACGTCAGGGTGTACGGGCGGACCAGGTTCCCCTTACGGTGTGCGGGCCAGCTCTCGGGGGTGTCCATCGCGGCTCACGAGTGGGCGGCGGACCGGCGGGTCGACTGCACGACGCCCCCGACCCGTTCGACGAGGACAGCCATCTCGTAGCCGATCTGACCGATGTCGCACGACGTCGCGGCGAGGGTCGCGAGATGCGAGCCATCCCCGACGCGCATCAACAGCAGGTACCCGTTGGCCATCTCGACGACCGACTGCAGCACCTGCCCGCCCTCGAACAGCTGCGCGGCACCGGTCGCCAGGCTGGCCAGCCCGGAGGCGACGGCGGCCAGCTGGTCGGCGCGTTCCCTGGGCAGGTGCTCGCTGGCGGCGATGGGCAGCCCGTCGACGGACACCAGCAGCGCGTGCGCGACGCCGGGGACCTCGCGGGCGAACCTGGTCACCAGCCAGTCCAGTGAGTTGTCGGGGGAGGTCATTGTTGGTCGGGTCCTTGCTCCGTGTCACGGGCATGCGAGCGTCCGCTGCGCACACCGCCGAAATGGTTGCTGAACGAGGCGCGCACCGCCTCGGGGTCGCGGGTGACGGCCGCGTGCTGCGGCTCACGGTGCGATCTGCCGTTCTGGCCGTGCTCGGGCTCGTCCCGTTCGGCCAGACCCGTTCCGTTGGCGCCGCCGGGCACCAGCCGGGCGCCGGGCGTGCGGACCGGCAGGCCGTGGTCGGTGGTGTGCGCTTCGACGGGCTTGTCCTCGGCGGCCGCCGCCAGCGTCCAGCCGCGGTCCCAGACCGACTGCCAGTCCAGGTCGGGGCTGTTGACCAGGTCGTGCGGGTCGCCCAGCATCTCCGAGAGCATCCGCCGGTAGATGACGTCATCGTCGGTCGCCGGGTCGGCGGGCTTGTCTTGCCGGGGTTCGCGGGGCCGGGCGGCGAAGAAGGCCGAGGTGTCCGATGCCGCCCGCACCGGCGGAGGCGGCGCCGGCTCGGGCGCGGGCTCCGGCGCGGGCTTGGCCTGCGGTGGTGGCTCCGGTGCGGCCTCGGGCTGGCCGGGCCTGGCGGCCGGCGCGGCCTGGGGCGCGTTTTCCCACCAGGGAGTCGCGAGCTCGCGGCGCCGCCGCGGGGGCGGTGGTTCGGCGGGCGGGGCAGGGACGTCGGTGATGCCGCTGGAACCCGGGTTGCGGCGCGGCAGCAGGGTGACCGACGGCCCGGGCGCGGGCGGGGCGTTGCGCGCCGCCGGCTCGCGCGCGCCGTCGTGCCGCCGCGCGTCATCGGCGGGCGGGGGCGCGGCGATCGCGCTGGCGAGTTTGGCGCTCGGAGACGACACCGCCCGAATGTGCCGGGGCGCAGCCGATTCCGCGGCTGCCAGGCCGGTGAGCACCGTCGGCGGCAGGTAGATCTCGGCGGTGGTGCCCGAACCCTTCTCGTTGGCCGCGGGGCCGCGCAGCCCCACCCGGATGCCATGCCGGCCCGCGATCCGACCCACCACGAACAGCCCCATGTGCCGCGCGTTGTCGGGGCTGACGTCGCCGCCGGACTGCAGGCGCATGTTGGCGATGCGGCGGTCGGCGTCGTTCATCCCCAGACCGGAGTCGGCGATCCGCACCACGACCCCGCCTTGAGAATCTGAGCCGCTCCGCGACGCCGAGACCCGCACCGACGTCGTCGGCGGCGAGTAGCGCAGGGCGTTGTCGATCAGCTCGGCGAACAGGTGGATGGCGCCGCCCGCGGCCGCGCCCACCAGCGCGCACTCGGGCAGCCCGGCGATCTCGACGCGGCGATAGTCCTCGACTTCGGACACCGCGGCGCTGATCACCGTCGCCAGCGGCACCGGGTCGCGCTGGTCGCGCGCAAGCTGCGCGCCGGCCAGCACCAGCAGGTTGGCGCTGTTGCGGCGCAGCCGGGCCGCCAGGTGGTCCAGCCGGAACAGGCTGTCGAGGCGTTCGGGATTCTCCTCGTTGCGCTCCAGCCGGTCGATGAGCGCCAGCTGCTGGTCGACCAGCGACCGGCTGCGCCGCGACATGGTCTCGAACATGTCGTTGACCAGCAGCCGCAACCGCGCCTCGTCGCCGGCCAGCAGCAGGGCCTGGGTGTGCAGTTCGTCGACGGCGTGGGCGACCTGACCGATCTCCTCGGTCGTGTAGACCGGCAGCGGCGTCGGAATCGGTTCGGCCCCACCGGCTTTCACCCGGGCGACCTCCTCCTCGAGATCGGTGTGGGCGACCTTGAGCGCGCCGTCGCGCAGGATGCGCAGCGGCCGCACCAACGCGCGCGCCACCAGCAGCACCACGACCAGAGCGATGACGATCGCCGCCAGCACCAACACGGTGTCGACGATCGCGGCGCCGCGCCGGTCTGCGGCCTGGGCGTGCACCGCCTTGGTCACCGAGGCGGTGACGTTCTTGATGACCTGGTCGGCGATGTCGTCGGTGGCTTGGACGGACCGCAGCAGGTCCGCGTTGTCGACGAGCACGCTGGCCGGGTCGGACATGATCGCCATCCGGGCCACCATCTGCTGTTGCAGCGTCTTGGCCTCGGGCGACCCGGCCCCGAGCACTTCGCTCATGCCGAACAGCGTCGACGGTTCGGTGCCCGCCAGGGTGGCCATCGAGGTGCGCAGCTGCGGCTCGGGCAGTTCGGCCCCGCGGGTGATGAGGATCTTCTGCATCGTCATCTGCCCGCGCGCGCCGACCGCCCGGCTCAAGCCCTGGGCCTGGGCGCGGATGTGCTCGTCGTCGACCCGCACCGAGGCGTTGATGACGTCTTCGGCCGTCAACAGGATCGGCGCGTACAGGGTCACCCGCTCCCGCAGACCGAGGCCGCTGTCCGACGCCTTGCTCACCAGCATCTGGCCGGCGTCGAGCAGCGTGTTGACGCCCGATCGGACATCGTCGGTGACGTCGGTGTCGGCCAGCCGGCCCTGCAGTTCGCCTTTGCGGGCCTCGTAGTTCTTTTTGGCGCCCTCGACGTCGCGCCCGGCGGAGCCGGCCTGCAGCGCGACGTCCAGGGCCGACATGTATTTGGTGATCACCGGGACCACGTCGGCGCGGGTGGCGGCCAGTTTCAGGCGCGCCGCGCTGTCCATCGCGGTGTGGATGCGAAGCACACCGAAAACCGTCACCAAGATCAGCGGCACCAGCACGATCGCCAGCACCTTCCAGCCGACCGGCCAGTTGCTCAGCGACCAGGCGGGCGGGCGTTTGGCCGCCGCGTCGGCGCCGGGAACCGGTGCGGGCGGGGCGGCATCCGCCTCGGCCGGGTCGGCCGGGCGGGCGAACATGGTCACGTCATCGCGGCCGCATGACCGGCCGCCGCGCTGACCCTGAGCGCTGAACAAAACGAGAGGCTCATGAAACTTCCTGCTTTATTTCCACCCGCCCCGCGCCAGATAGGCGCGCGCGTGTAAGTGTGGCAATCCGACGAGTATGACAGCCCGCGGCCCAGCCCACCAGGATCGTTACTGAGCAGACAGGTCCCTCCAAGGTGGCGCCGCGCGCCCGCGGTCGGCCCTGGCAAACACCGATCCCGCGAAAACGCTAGGCGGGGCGAAGGATTGCGACCAAAAAGTCGGAGTCGTCGGTGAACGGCCGCAGATCCCAGGTGGACAGCAGCACGTCGATCGCGAATCCCGCGTCGACCGCGTCGTTCAGAAACACGTCGAAGTCGTAGTCGCGCCCGGCGCCGAAGCCGATCGCCGCGCGGCCGTCGCCGGCGACGTGGGCGCGCAGCCGGCTCAGCACTCGGACCCGGGTGCTGGGCGCCAGAAACGTCATGACGTTGCCGGCGGAGACGATGACGTCGAACGGGTCGGCGATGCCGCGCGCGGGCAGGTCGAGCTCGGCGAGGTCGCCGACCAGCCAGCGCGGGCCCGGATGGTCCTGTTCGGCCGCGGCGATGAGCGCGGGGTCGACGTCCACGCCGACCACCCGGTGGCCGGCGCCGGCCAGGTAGCCGCCCAACCGGCCGGGCCCGCAGCCGGCGTCGAGGATGCGGGCGCCGCGGGGGGCCATGGCGTCCACGAAGCGGGCCTCGCCGGCCAGGTCGTCACCCGCGCGGGCCATGGCGCGGAATCGCTCGATATACCAATGCGAATGCCCGGGATCGGCAGCGACCTTCTGCATCCAAATGCTCTGCTCGACCATGCGACCATTATCGCGTTGTGTTCAAGCTGATGTTCTACTCCCCGCGCATCGCCCCCAACACGGGCAACGCCATCCGCACGGCGGCGGCGACGGGTTGCGAATTGCATCTGGTCGAGCCGATGGGCTTCGACCTGTCCGAACCCAAGCTGCGACGGGCGGGGCTGGACTACCACGACCTGGCTTCGGTCACCGTGCACGCCTCGTTGGCGGCGGCCTGGGACGCGCTGTCGCCCGAGCGGGTGTTCGCGTTCACCTCGCACGCGCCCACCTCCTTCGCGCAGGTGCGCTACCGCGCGGGCGACGTGCTGATGTTCGGCCCCGAGCCCACCGGGCTGGACGCGGCGACGCTGGCCGACCCGCACATCACCGGGCAGGTCCGCATCCCGATGCTGGCGGGCCGGCGCTCGCTGAACCTGTCCAACGCCGCGGCGGTCGCCGTCTACGAGGCGTGGCGGCAGCACGAGTACGCCGGGGCGCGATGAGTGTTGGACCGCACGTGGGTCAGCATTGATATGGCTACCTTCATCACCATCGGTTACGGAGACGAAGCCGGGTACAACCGCGCGAGCGACGACTGCAAGCGGGCCGCGCACGCGCGCGACGGCGAATTGCGTGCGGCCGGTGCCCTCATCGGGACCGCCGGGCGCCCCGTTCAGGTGCGTAATCCGGACAGCGCCGGCGTGCGGATCGAGCCCGGGCCCTATCTGCATTCGGCGTTGCCGATCGCCGGGTTCGCGGTCTTGGAGGCCGAGAATCTCGACGCGGCGATCGAGCGGGTGAGCCAGACCCCGTGTGCCGTCGCGCACGGGGTTGTCGAGGTGTGGCCGCTGATGTCCTGGCCGACCTAGCTCTCTACCAGCTGTTCCAGTGCGTGACCTGCTCGGCGGGCAACCGCTTGGCCGGGCGGAAGTCGGTGCCCTTGGTGTAGGCGATCGGGAACAGGCCGCCCTGGCTGTAACGGTCGCGCGGGATGCCCACGATGTCGGCGACCTGTTGCTCGCCGTCGCGCAGCAGGTGCAGCGTCGTCCAGCACGACCCCAGTCCCCGCGAGCGCAGCGCCAGGCAGAAGCTCCAGACCGCCGGGAACAGCGACGCCCAGAACGACACCCCACCCAACGGCGACTTGTCCGGGCGGCCCTCGAGGCAGGGGATCAACAGCACCGGCGCGGAGTGCATGTGCTCGGCGAGGTAGGTGGCGGAATCGCGGACCGCGCCCATCCGCTCGCCACGGGTGTCCCCGTCGGGGTACGCGGCCCCCGGGGCGCTGAGGTAGCCGCGGGCGTTGGCCAGGTAGACGTCGGCGATCGCCTTCTTCTTCTCGGCGTCCTCGACGAACACCCATTGCCAGCCCTGCGCGTTGGAGCCGGTGGGCGCCTGCAGCGCGAGTTCGAGGCATTCCCTCAGCACGTCGCGGCTGACCGGCTTGTCGAAGTCGAGGCGCTTGCGGACCGAGCGGGTGGTGGTGAGGACTTCGTCGACGGACAGGTTGAGGGTCATGGGTGGAGCCTACCGACTGCCGCGAAAGTGCAACTAGCGACACATTTCTCGAGTAACACCGTCAGCAGTTGCACTCTCGCGGCACCTCACCGGAAGTCGCGCGATTTCGAGCCGACCGCCAGGGTGATGCGGCCCAACCGCTCCGCGACGACGGTGATCGCGCCGGTGGCGTTTTGGACCTGCCCGCGCACCAGCAGCGCCGGCGCCGAGTTCGCCAGCTTGCGATGCCGCGCCCACACCCCCGGCGCGCAGAGCACGTTGACCATCCCGGTCTCGTCCTCCAGGTTCAGGAACGTCACCCCCTGGGCCGTGCCGGGGCGCTGCCGGTGGGTCACCGCCCCGGCGATCAGCACGCGGTCGCCGTCGGGCACCGATCCCAGCTTCTCGGCGGGCACCACCCCCATCGCGTCCAGGTCTTCCCGCAGGAACTGCGTCGGGTAACTGTCCGGGGAGATGCCGGTGGCCCACACGTCGGCGGCGGCCAGTTCCAGCTCACTCATCCCCGGCAACGCCGGGACGTGCGAGGACGAGCCCACCCCGGGCAAGCGGCCCGGCCGCTGGGTGGCGGCCGCCCCGGCCGCCCACAGACCCTCGCGCCGGGACATGCCGAAGCAGGCAAAAGCCCCGGCGGTGGCCAGCGCCTCGGTCTGCGGCACGCTCAATTGCAGCCGCGACGTCACATCCAGCAGGGAGGCGAAGGGCCCGTTGGCTTTTCGCTCCTCGACCAGTTGCTCGGCCAGGTCGTCGCCGATATGGCGGACCGCACCCAGACCGAGCCGGACGGCGTTTCCTGAGTCTTCCAGGGTGGCGTGCGCCAGGCTGGCGTTGACGTCCGGGCCGTGCACGGTCACGCCGTGCCGGCGCGCATCGGCCACCAGCGACTGCGGCGAGTAGAAACCCATCGGCTGGGCGCGCAGCAGCGCGGCGCAGAACGCCGCCGGGTGGTGCAGCTTGAACCACGACGAGTAGAAGACCAGCGACGCGAAGCTCAGCGCGTGGCTTTCCGGGAAACCGAAATTGGCGAATGCCTCCAGCTTTTCGTAGGTCCGGTCGATCACCTCGTCGGGCGCGCCGTGCAGCGCGCGCATGCCCTCGTAGAACCGGCCGCGCAGCCGTCGCATGCGTTCGGTGGAGCGCTTGGATCCCATGGCGCGGCGCAGCTGATCGGCCTCGGCGGCGGAAAACCCGGCGCAGTCGACCGCGAGCTGCATCAGCTGCTCCTGAAAAAGCGGCACCCCCAGCGTCTTTCGCAGCGCCGGTTCCATGGACGGGTGGTCGTAGACCACCGGGTCCTCGCCGTTGCGCCGCCGGATGTAGGGGTGCACCGACCCGCCCTGGATCGGGCCGGGGCGGATCAGCGCGACCTCCACCACCAGGTCGTAGAACACCCGCGGCTTCAGCCGCGGCAGCGTGGCCATCTGCGCGCGCGACTCCACCTGGAACACGCCGACGGAATCGGCGCGGGCCAGCATCTCGTACACCGCCGGCTCGGAGAGGTCCAGGCGGGCCAGGTCCACCTCGATCCCCTTGTGCTCGGCCACCAGGTCGATGGCGTAGTGCAGCGCCGAGAGCATGCCCAGCCCGAGCAGGTCGAACTTCACCAAACCGATTGCCGCGCAGTCGTCTTTGTCCCATTGCAGGACGCTGCGGTTCTCCATCCGCGCCCACTCCACCGGGCACACGTCGGCGATCGGGCGGTCGCAGATCACCATGCCGCCGGAGTGAATGCCCATGTGCCGCGGCAGGTTCCGGATCTGGTTCGCCAGGTCGATCACCGGCTCGGGGATGTCCTCTGGAACATCCAAATCCGGCGAGCCTCCTGCCAATCCACCCCAGTGGCTGATCTGCTTGCTCCACGCGTCCTGCTGGCCCTGCGAGAAGCCCAGGGCGCGGGCCATGTCGCGCACCGCGATCTTTCCCCGGTAGGTGATGACGTTGGCGACCTGGGCGGCGTAGTCCCGGCCGTATTTGTCGTAGACGTACTGGATGACCTTTTCGCGCTGGTCGGACTCGATGTCCATGTCGATGTCGGGCGGCCCGTCGCGGGCCGGCGACAGAAAGCGCTCGAACAGCAGCTCGTTGGCCACCGGGTCGACGGCGGTGACGCCGAGGGCGTAGCAGACCGCGGAGTTGGCCGCCGATCCCCTGCCCTGGCACAGGATGTTGTTGTCCCGGCAGAACCGGGCGATGTCGTGCACCACCAGGAAGTAGCCCGGAAACCGCAGCTGGGCAATGACTTTGAGCTCGTGCTCGATCTGGGAGTACGCGCGCGGTGCGCTCGGACCGTAGCGGTCACGCGCGCCGGCCATGGTCAGCTGCCGCAGCCAGCTGTCCTCGGTGTGCCCGTCGGGCACGTCGAACGGCGGCAGCTGGGGCGCGATGAGCGCCAGCCCGAACGCGCACTGCTCGCCCAGTTCGGCGGCCGCGGTCACCACGTCGGGGGCCCCAGCGAACAGCCGGGCCATCTCCGCGCCGGAGCGCAGGTGCGAACCGCCCAGCGGGGCCAGCCATCCGGCGGCGCAGTCCAGGGACTCCCGGGCCCGGATGGCGCCCATCGCCATGGCCAGCCGGCGCCGCGACGGCCCCGCGAAATGCGCGCCGGTGGTGGCGACGACGCCGACCCCGAAGCGCGGGGCCAGCGCGGCCAGCGCCGCGTTGCGTTCGTCGTCGAGCGGTTGCCCGTGATGGGTCAACTCGACGCTGACCCTTTGCGCGCCGAACCGGTCCACCAGGTCGGCCAGCGCCCGCTCGGCGGCGTCCGGACCCCCGTCGGAAAGCGCTTGGCGCACATGGCCTTTGCGGCACCCGGTCAGGATGTGCCAGTGCCCGCCGGCGGCCTCGGTCAGCGCGTCGAAATCGTAACGGGGCTTGCCCTTCTCGCCGCCGGCCAGGTGCGCCGCGGCCAGCTGCCGCGACAGCCGCCGGTAGCCCTCGGGGCCGCGGGCCAGCACCAGCAGGTGCGGGCCGGCCGGGTCCGGCCGCTCGGTGCGGGCCTCGCCGCCCAGCGACAGTTCGGCGCCGAACACGGTACGCATGTCGAGCTCGGCGGCCGCCTCGGCGAACCGCACCGCCCCGTACAGGCCGTCGTGGTCGGTGAGCGCCAGGGCGCGCAGGCCCAGCCGGGCCGCCTCCTCCACCATTTCCTCGGGCGTGCTCGCCCCGTCCAGGAAGCTGAACGCCGAATGCGCATGCAGTTCGGCATACGGGAGGCAGGTGTGGGTCGGGCGCGTGTCCCCCGGCGGCCGGTACGTGGCGCGCTTGCGCGACAGGGGGGCATCCTCGGGAAGGCCCGCCGGCTCACCGGCACGGCGCGGCTTGCTGTCGAGCACCCGCTCCATTTCCGCCCAGCTCGGCGGCCCGTTGAACCAGCCCACACCCGCAGTCTATCGAAAATATGTTCGATGGAGGTCGTCGTGAGAGGGTTGGCACATGCCGGTCATCATCGACCCGCGCCGCCACGACGCGGTGCTGTTCGACCTGGAAACCGACCTCGGCTCAACGCTGGCCGCGCGGCTGCGTGACGTCGGGGTGGGCACCGCCGTCGTCCCCGCGGACGGCCCGGCGCGGGCGGCCGCGGACCTGAAGGTGCGCCCGGGCCGCGCCGTCGTGGTCTCCGGGGCGACGGCCGGCGTCGAGGCCGCCCGCGCCGCGGGATTCGCGTCGGTGATCGGCGTCGGGCCGGCCGGGAGCGCCGGCGCGCTGCGTGACGCCGGGGCCGACGCCGTGGTCAGCGACCTCGGCGAGGTCGACGTGCGCACCGGGGACCTTCGGATGTCGCAACTGCCGGATGCGATGGCGGCCCTGACCGACACCGCCGATGGCCTGGCCGACCGGCGGCCGGCCGTGTTCTTCGACTTCGACGGCACGCTCTCGGACATCGTCGACGACCCCGACGCCGCGCGGCCCGTCGCCGGGGCCACCGAGGCGCTGGCGAAGCTGGCCGCCGGCTGTCCGGTCGCGGTGCTGTCCGGCCGCGATCTCGCCGATGTGACGAATCGCGTTGGCGTGCCGGACATTTGGTATGCGGGCAGTCACGGTTTCGAGCTGACCGCGCCCGACGGGACACACCATCAGAACGACGCCGCGGCCGCGGCCATCCCGGTGCTCGAGCAGGCGGCGGCCCGGCTGCGCGACCAGCTCGGCGGAATCCCCGGAGTGGTGGTGGAGCACAAGCGATTCGGCGTCGCCGTGCACTACCGCAACGCCGAACGCGACCGCGTCGGTGAGGTGCTGGCCGCGGTGCGCGCGGCGGGGCGCCGCGACACGCTCCGGGTGACCACCGGGCGCGAGGTCATCGAGCTGCGCCCGGATCTGGACTGGGACAAGGGAAAAACGCTGCGCTGGGTGATCGATCACCTGCACCGGGCCGGGTCGGGATCACTCACGCCGGTCTACCTCGGCGACGACATCACCGACGAGGACGCGTTCGACGCGGTACACGACGATGGCGTTCCGATCCTGGTGCGGCACAGCGACGATGGCGACCGCGCCACCGCGGCGCTGTTCGCGCTGGACAACCCCGCGCGGGCCGCGGCGTTCACCGACCGGCTGGCCGATCAGCTCGAAGCCTAGTCAGGCGTATTCCACCGCGCCGTCGTCGAGCACCACGCGAACCCCGGAACCCTCGGCGCCGGACGCCTCGGTGCGAAACACCGCCTTGCCCTCCCCGGTGCGCCAGATCAGCGTGGTCAGCGTCTCACCGGGGAACACCGGCGAGGTGAACCGCGAGGCGATCGAGGTGATGTTGGCCGCGACGCCCCCGCCGAGCTCGGCCACCAGCGCGCGACCCGACACCCCGTAGGTGCACAGCCCGTGCAGGATCGGCTTGGGGAACCCGGCGAGCTCGCGGGCGAACCACGGGTCGCTGTGCAGCGGGTTGCGGTCGCCGGACAGCCGGTAGATCAGCGCCTGGTCCTCGCGGGTGGGCAGCGCGATCCGCGCGTCGGGCTCACGGTCCGGGAACTCCGGCGCGACCGGCCGCTGGCCCGGCATCCCCCCGAAGCCGCCCTCGCCGCGGATGACCAGGGTGGTGAGCGTCTCGGCGATCAGCTGCCCCGAGTCCGGGTCGGTGCCCCGGCCGCGCAACACGAGGATCGCGTTCTTGCCCTCACCCTTGTCCTGGATGTCGGCGACCTCGGACACCACCGAGAGCTTGCCCGCGGGCGGCAGCGGCGCGTGCAGCCGGATGCTCTGCGATCCGTGTAACAGCATGGCCCAGTTGAACTTTCCGACCAGGCCCGCCGCGCCGAAGGCCGGGCAGCAGATCACCGCGTAGGTGGGCAGCACCTGCTGGTCGATGTCGTGGCTGTTCTCGGTGGTGAACGCCAGGTCGTCGATCCCGGCGCCGACACCGAGCGCATAGAGCAGCGTGTCCCGGTCGGTCCATTCGAAGGGCATGGGTTCGGTCACCGCGCCGACGGCACTCGGGTCAATCGCCATCAGGGCCTCCTTTTCCAGAAATCGATAGCTTTTCCGCACGTAACCATCGCAAACCCTTCCCACCGAAGCCGTCGGCAGGGCAGGCTATCTCCCATGCCCAAGCGCAGCTGGTTCCGGAAGGCCTCGGTGGCGGTCGCCGCCCTCACCGCAACGGTAATCGTCGCCGGCTGCGGCGGCGGCTCGCCGCAGGCGCGGTCGATCACGGTGACGTTCGTCCGGCACGCCCAGTCGGAGGCCAACGCCGCCGGCACCATCGACACCGACGTGCCGGGCCCGGGTCTGACCCCGGAGGGCAAGGGGCAGGCCGAACAGATCGCGCACCAACTCGGCCGCAAGGACTACGACAGCGTCTACGCCTCCACGATGACCCGGACGCAGCAAACCGCCGCGCCGCTGGCCGCCGAACTCGGCAAGCAGGTCGAGATCCTGCCCGGCATCCAGGAGATCAACGCCGGCTGGTACAACGGCAAACCCGAGTCGATGGCGAAGTCGACCTACCTGGTGGCCCCGGCGAACTGGATCAAGGGCGACGTGTCCTACAGCATCCCCGGCTCGATCAACGGAAAAGAGTTCAACGACCAGTTCACCGCGGCCGTCAACAAGGTCTACAACAGCGGCCACCGCAACCCGGTGGTGTTCTCGCACGCCAACTCGATCATGGTGTGGACGCTGATGAACACCCGCAACGGCAAGGAAAGCCTGATGAACACCCACCCGTTGCCCAACACCGGCCGCGTGGTGATCACCGGCAACCCGATGACCGGCTGGACGCTGGTCGACTGGGACGGGATCCGCGACTTCCACAGCTAGTCGGCAGATCGGCAGTTGACGTGGGCGGCTGCCGACGCCACCATGTCCTCATGCGGTATGTCGTTACCGGCGGTACCGGGTTTATCGGTCGCCGCGTCGTGTCTCGTCTTCTTCAATCCCGGCCCGACGCGCAGGTGTGGGTGCTGGTGCGACGGCGGTCGCTGGGCCGCTTCGAACGGCTCGCGGCGGCGTGGGGTGATCAGTGGGGCGATCGGGTCAAACCGCTGGTCGCCGAGCTGCCGGAGCTGGACCTGAGCGACGAGGTCCTCGCCGAGCTGGGCGAGATCGACCACGTGGTGCACTGCGCGGCGATCTACGACATCACCGCCGGCGAGTCCGAGCAGCGCGCCGCCAATGTCGAGGGCACCCGCGCGGTGATCACCCTGGCGCAGCGCCTCGGCGCGACGATGCACCATGTCTCGTCGATCGCCGTGGCGGGTGACTTCCGCGGCGAATACACCGAGGACGACTTCGACGTCGGCCAGCGACTGCCGACGCCCTATCACCAGACCAAGTTCGAGGCCGAACTGCTGGTGCGTTCGACGCCCGGCCTGCGCCATCGCATCTACCGCCCGGCGGTGGTCGTGGGCGATTCGCGCACCGGCGAGATGGACAAGGTCGACGGGCCGTACTACTTCTTCGGCGTGCTGGCCAAGTTGGCCGTCCTGCCGTCGCTGACCCCCATCCTGCTGCCCGACACCGGCCGCACCAACATCGTCCCTGTCGACTACGTCGTCGACGCGCTGGTCGCGCTGGCGCACGCCGACGGTCGTGACGGGCAGACGTTCCACCTCACCGCCGAGAAGACGATCGGCCTGCGCGGCATCTACCGCGGCGTGGCCAAGGCGGCCGGGCTGCCGCCGCTGCGCGGGTCGCTGCCCCGCTCGGTGGCCGCCCCCGTCCTCAACGTGCGCGGCCGGGCCAGGGTGCTGCGCAACATGGCGGCCACCCAGCTGGGCATCCCCGCCGAGGTGTTCGACCTCGTCGACCTGCCGCCCACCTTCGTCAGCGAGAAGACCCGAAACGCCTTGCGGGACTACGGGATACGGGTTCCCGAGTTCTCCTCCTACGCGCCCAAGCTGTGGCGGTACTGGGCGGAACACCTCGATCCGGACCGCGCGCGCCGCGACGATCCGCGAGGACCGTTGCACGGCCGGCACGTCATCATCACCGGCGCCTCCAGCGGCATCGGCCGGGCCTCGGCGATCGCGATCGCCGAGCGCGGCGCCACCGTGTTCGCGCTGGCCCGCAACGGCGCCGCGCTGGATGAGCTGGTCGCCGAGATCCGCGCCAATGGCGGTGCCGCCCATGCCTTTACCTGTGACGTCACCGATTCCGCGTCGGTGGAGCACACCGTCAAAGACATCCTGGGGCGCTTCGACCACGTCGATTACCTGGTGAACAACGCCGGCCGCTCGATCCGCCGCTCGGTGGTCAACTCCACCGACCGGCTACACGACTACGAGCGGGTGATGGCGGTCAACTACTTCGGCGCGGTGCGAATGGTGCTGGCGCTGCTGCCGCATTGGCGCGAGCGGCGATTCGGCCATGTCGTCAACGTGTCGAGCGCCGGCGTGCAGGCACGCAACCCCAAATACAGCTCCTACCTGCCGACCAAGGCCGCGCTGGACGCGTTCTCCGACGTGGTCGGATCCGAGGTGCTGTCCGATCACATCACCTTCACCAACATCCACATGCCGCTGGTGCGCACCCCCATGATCGTGCCGTCGCACCGGCTCAACCCGGTCCGGGCGATCAGTCCCGAACGCGCGGCGGCGATGGTGGTGCGCGGGCTGGTGGACAAGCCCGCGCGCATCGACACCCCGCTGGGCACGCTCGCCGAGGCCGGAAATTACTTCGTCCCCAGGACTTCTCGGCGCATCCTGCACCAGCTCTATCTCGGCTATCCCGACTCGGCCGCGGCGCGCGGGCTGGCACCCGCCGCCCAAGCGCCGCCGCCGGCCGTGCGCCGCAAGCCCAACCGGCCCGTCCGCGCCGTCACCGGCGGCCTGCGCACGCCGCGGGGCGTCAAGCGGCTGGTGCGCCGGGTGCCCGGCGTGCACTGGTGATCACTTCTGCAACGTGAACTGGTTGACGTCGACGTAGCCCACCCGAAAGGCGTCGGCGCAGCCGGTCAGATATTTCATGTACCGCTCGTAGACTTCCTCGGACTGCACCGCGATGGCCTGCTCCTTGTGGGCTTGCAGCGCGGCGGCCCAGATGTCGAGGGTCTTCGCGTAGTGCGGCTGCAGCGACTGGATGCGGCTCACGGTGAAGCCGTTCGCGGTGGCGCGCTCCTGCACCATCGGTATCGACGGTAACCGCCCACCCGGAAAGATCTCGGTGACAATGAATTTGATGAACCGAGCGAATTCGAACGACAGCGGCATGCCGCGTTCGGCCATCTCGGTCGGGTGCAGACCGGTGATGGTGTGCAGCAGCATGACCCCGTCGTCGGGCAGCAGGTTATGCGCCATGGTGAAGAACGCGTCGTAGCGCTCGTGCCCGAAGTGCTCGAAGGCGCCGATGCTGACGATCCGGTCGACCGGCTCGTCGAACTCCTCCCAGCCCTGCAGCAGGATCCGGGCGGAACGGCGGCTCTTCGACTGCGCGATCAGCCGATCGACGTGCTCGGCTTGGTTGCGGCTCAGGGTGAGGCCGACAACGTTGACGTCGTATTTCTCCACGGCGCGCATCATGGTGGCGCCCCAGCCGCAGCCGACGTCGAGCAACGTCATGCCCGGCTGCAGCCCGAGTTTGCCGAGGGCGAGGTCGATCTTGGCGATCTGCGCTTCCTCCAGCGTCATGTCGTCGCGCTCGAAGTAGGCGCAGCTGTACGTCTGGGTCGGGTCGAGGAACAGCCGGAAGAAGTCGTCCGACAAGTCGTAGTGGGCCTGCACGTCGTCGAAGTGCGGCGTTAACTCAGTGCCCTCCGGGGGCTCCGACGTTGTGGGCATCAGCTCAGCCTAATAGCCGTGATGGCTATGTTGTAGACAATGAACGCTCCCGTTTTCGTCGACGTCGACACCGGCGTGGATGACGCGCTGGCCCTGATCTACCTGTTCGCCAGCCCGGACGCCGAGGTGATCGGCATCGCCTCGACCGGTGGAAACGTCGGCGTGGAGCAGGTTTGCGAAAACAATCTCGGCCTGCTGCGGCTGTGCGAGGTCACCGGCATACCGGTTTCGAGAGGCTCCGATGAAACCCTGACCGGACCGATGTGTTTGCCGTCAAAAGTCCACGGCCCCAGGGGATTAGGCTACGCCGAGCTGCCCCCGGGTGGGGACGGGCTCACCGACTACGACTCGGCGGACGCGTGGGTGCGGGCTGCGAAGGCCCACCCCGGGGAGCTGATCGGCGTGGCGACCGGCCCGTTGACCAATCTGGCGCTGGCGCTGCGCGCCGAACCCGCCCTGCCGTCGCTGCTGCGCCGGCTGGTGATCATGGGGGGTTCCTATGACCACCGGGGCAACACCACCGCGGTCGCGGAATGGAACATCAGCGTGGACCCGGAGGCCGCGGCCGAGGTGCTGGCGGCCTGGGGCAAGGAAACCGTTGGGCGCCAACGGCTTCCGATCCTGTGCGGGCTGGACTTGACCCGTAAGGTCGCGATGACACCGGAGCACCTGGCCCGGCTGGCGGCCACCGCCGGGTCGACGACCACGCCGCTGAGCGAACACGACGAACGCGCAACCCGGTCCACGGCGTCCAACCCCCTGATCAGGGTGATCGAGGACGCGACCCGGTTCTACCTGGAGGCCTACCACGACCTCGGCCACGGGTATCAAGCACACATGCACGATCCGGTCGCCGCCGCCATCGCGCTGGATCCGGGGCTCGTGACGACCCGGCCGGCGACGGTGGACATCGAACTGACCGGGACCCTGACCCGCGCCATGACGGTGACCGACTGGTCGGGTCGTCGAGAACCCAACGCGCTCATCGGGATTGACCTCAAGGGTGGGACCGCAGCGGCGTTCTTCGATCGGTTCATCGAGCGGGTGGGCCCCTTCGCGCGCCGGTTAGCCGATACCCCATGAAGTTTCGTGCCATCGAGCTGATCCGGGCGGGGTGGGGCGGCGTGCTGCTGGCCGCCCCCGCCGAGGTGCTGAGCCACATCCACGGGGTACGGGTCGACCGCAAGGCGATCGTCGTCACCCGGATCCTGGGCGCTCGCCATCTGGTCCAGGCGGCGTTGTCGGGGGTCGACCCCGGGCCGGAGGAGCTGGCGGCCGGGGTCTGGGTCGACACGGTGCACTCGGCGACCGCGCTCGGCCTGGCCCTCGTCGACCGGCGCCGGGCCCGCGGCGGGGTGACCGACGCCGTGGTCGCGGCGTCGTGGGCGGGCCTGGGGTGGCGCCACCTGCGCACCGGCCAGGCCAGGACCGGCGCTCTGCGCGGCCGCGACCGGCTGGCCCGCGCCGTTCTGCGGGCGTTGCCGGGCGGCCGCGCCCTGGTGGCGCAGGCGCAGGCGGTACGCGCCGATTAACGCCACGCCCTTGACGTCAGGGACAATGAGGGTTTGTGTTGGCATGATTTGGTGGGATGAGTGGGGCTCGGCGTCAATTCGTTAGCAGCTCTCATCAAATGAAAGGTTTCGGAAGTCATGGCGGAGCTGGTTACGGGGAAAACGCTGCCGAACGTGGTCGTCACGGGCATTGCCATGACGACCGCACTGGCGACCGACGCCGAGGCCACGTGGAAGCTGTTGCTGGACAGGCAAAGTGGTATCCGCAAACTCGAGGACTCGTTCGTCGAGGAGTTTGACCTGCCGGTGCGCATCGGCGGTCATCTGCTCGAGGATTTCGACGGCGGACTCACCCGCGCCGAACGCCACCGGATGGGCTACCTGCAGATGATGTCGACCGTCCTGGGCCGGCGGGTCTGGGAGAACGCCGGCTCGCCCGAGGTCGACAGCAACCGGCTGATGGTATCCGTCGGCACGGGTTTGGGCTCGGCGGAGCAAATCGTGTTCAGCTACGACGACCTGCGCGCCCGCGGGATGAAGGGTGTCTCCCCGCTGGCGGTGTCCAAGTACATGCCCAACGGGGCCGCCGCGGCGGTGGGCCTGGAGCGGCACGCCAAGGCCGGGGTCATCACCCCGGTGTCGGCGTGCGCGTCGGGTTCCGAGGGCGTCGCCCAGGCGTGGCGCAACATCGTCTTCGGGGAGGCCGACATCGCGATCTGCGGTGGCGTGGAGGTCAGGATCGAGGCCGTCGCGATCGCGGCGTTCGCGCAGATGCGGATCGTGATGTCCACGAAGAACGACGACCCCGTCGGCGCGTGCCGCCCGTTCGACCGCGACCGGACCGGCTTCGTGTTCGGCGAGGCCGGCGCCCTGATGGTGATCGAGACCGAGGAGCACGCCAAGGCCCGCGGGGCCAACATCTTGGCCCGCATCATGGGCGCCAGCATCACCTCCGACGGCTACCACATGGTGGCCCCCGACCCCAACGGCGAACGCGCCGGGCACGCCATGACCCGCGCCATCCAGCTCGCCGGCCTGTCCCCCAGCGACATCCACCACGTCAACGCCCACGCCACCGGCACCTCGGTCGGCGACGTCGCCGAGGGCAGGGCCATCAACAACGCCCTGGGCCCCCACGGCGGCAACGCCGCCGTCTACGCCCCCAAGGCCGCCCTGGGCCACTCCGTGGGCGCCGTGGGCGCCGTCGAATCGATCCTGACCGTGCTCGCGCTGCGCGACCAGGTCGTTCCCCCGACGCTGAACCTGGAAAACCTCGACCCCGAGATCGACCTCGACGTGGTGGCCGGCAAACCCCGCCCCGGCAACTACGAGTACGCGATCAACAACTCGTTCGGATTCGGCGGACACAACGTGGCGACCGTCTTCGGACGCTACTGACGCGCGCATAGCGAAGCGCCGTCCGCGGCGGACCCGTGGGCGGCGCAACGCCTGGCCCCCAATACCTTTCGTCGGCCGCGCTGACCCCGCCCTTCGGGCGCCCGCTGGGGTGCGACGCGGCGCACCCGATAACCGCGACGACCCGCCCGTTTGACCTCCGCTGCGGAGGGTAAGCAACCGATCGTGGCCGCCTGCAACCGTTGCCACTGGCACACCCGTCGGTGGACGGTCGATGGCGTTGATCCGGTTGATCCACACAGCCGAAGGAATCGAACGGCGAGCTGGCCGCTGGCCGGACCGGAGGAGGGATCATGCCGAAAACCGCAGACTTCATCGTCGATCGCCTGCGCCAATGGGGCATCCACCGAATATTCGGCTATCCCGGCGACGGGATCCTGTCGATGCTCGGCGCGCTGGATCGGGCCGGCGGCGACCCGGAGCTGATCCAGCCCCGTCACGAGGAGATGGCCGCGTTCATGGCGACCGGGCACGCCAAGTTCACCGGCGAGATCGGTTGTTGCCTGGCCACGTCCGGCGGCGGCACGATCCACCTGCTCAACGGCCTCTATGACGCGAAGCTGGACCACCACCCCGTCGTCGCCATCATCGGTCAGCAGAAACGGATGTCGCTGGGCGCGGCGTTCCAGCAGGAGATCGACCCGCTGTCGCTGTACAAGGACGTCTCGTCGGACTTCGTGCAGATCTGCATGGCGCCCGAGCAGGCGCGGCAACTCGTCGACCGGGCGTGCAAGGTGGCGCTGAACAACCGCACGGTGGCGACGATCATCCTGCCCGAGGATGTGGGCGAGTCCGAGGCGGTCCCCTCGCCGCCCCGGATGCACGGCGCGGTCTACACCAGCGTCGGCTGGACCAAGCCCAGGGTGATTCCGCCGCAATCCGAGCTGGAGAAGGCGGCGCAGATCCTCAACGAGGGCAAGAAGGTGGCGATGGTCGTCGGGCAGGGCGCCGCCGAGGCCGTCGACGAAGTCATCCAGGCCGCCGAACTGCTCGGCGCCGGCGTGGCCAAGACCTCGCTGGGACGCGCCGTGCTGGCCGACGACCTGCCGTACGTCACCGGACCGATCGGGCTGCTGGGTTCGACCGCCAGCCACGCCATGATGTCCGACGCCGACACCCTGTTCTTCGTCGGCACCAGCTTCCCCTACGCCGAATGGCTGCCCGAGGAAGGCCAGTGCCGCGGGGTCGAGATCAACCTCGACGGCCGGATGATCGGGACCAGGTACCCGATGGAGGCCAACCTGGTCGGGGACTCCAAAAACACGCTGCGCGAACTAGTTCCGCTGCTGCAGCGCAAGGACGACAGGTCATGGCGAGACCGGATCGAAAAGGAGGTCTCCGAGTGGTGGGCGGTGCTCGACAAGCGGGCGCACGACAAGGCCGATCCGCTCAACCCCGAGCTGGTGGCCCACGAGCTGTCAAAACGACTGCCCGACAACGCCATCCTGACCACCGACGCCGGTTCGGTGGCCAACTGGTGGGCCCGGCACCTCAAGATGCGCCCGGGCATGGCGGCGTCGCTGGCCGGAAACCTGGCGACCATGGGGCCGGGGACGCCGTATGCGATCGCCGCCAAGTTCGCGCATCCGGGCCGTCCGGTGATCGCGCTGGTCGGCGACGGAGTGTTCCAGATGAACGGGCTGGCCGAGATGATCACCGTCAAGCGCTACAAGGATCGGCTCTCCGACGGACCGCTGATCTTCTGCGTCTTCAACAACGAAGACCTCAACCAGGTGACCTGGGAGCAGCGCGCGATGGGTGGCGAGCCGAAATTCGAAGGCTCGCAATATATTCCGGATGTTCCCTACGCCGAGTTCGCCAAGCTGCTCGGGCTGACCGGCATCCGCTGCGACGATCCGAAAAAGATCGGCGAGGCCTGGGACCAGGCGCTGGCGGCCAGCGGTCCGGTGGTGCTGGAGGTGGTCGTCGACAAGGACATCCCGCCGGTCCCGCCGCACATCAAGAAGATGATGGCGAAGAAGACCGCCAAGGCCGTCGTCAAGGATCCCGACCGGGTGAGCATCGCCAAGAAGGGCGCCAAGCAGAAGATGCACGAGTTCACCGAATCCATCAAGAGCGTCGGCGGTAGGGGCGACAACGAATGAGCCTGCTCAAGGCCGATCAGTCGCGGACCATCCCGGCCCGCCCCGATACGCGCTTCGTCGCCGGGATGGCCACCGTCGACAAGGTCAACGTCACCGGCCTGGAAAAACAGCTGCGCCGCCACGTCAGCGGCGAAGTGCGGTTCGACACGGCCACGTTGGCGATGTACGCCAACGACGCGTCGAACTTCCGGCAGGTTCCGATCGGGGTCGTGGTTCCCAAGACGATCGAGGACGTGGTGCAGACGGTTCGGGCCTGCCACGCCTACCACGCCCCGGTGCTGTGCCGTGGCGGCGGCACAAGCCTGTCCGGGGAAACCGTCAATGTGGCGGTGGTGATCGACTTTTCGAAGTACCTCACCGACATCATCGACATCGACGCGCCGCGCCGGCTGGCTACCGTGCAGACCGGGGTGATCAACGAACAGCTCAACAAGGCCACCGGCGAGCACGGGTTGGTGTTCGGCCCCGACCCGTCGTCGCATTCGCGGTGCACCCTGGGCGGCAACATCGGCAACAACTCCTGCGGGGTGCATTCGGTCCAATCGCGCTTCTACGGCCCGGGGCCCCGCACCTCCGACAACACCCACGCGCTCGACATCGTCACCTACGACGGCGCCCGGTTCACCGTCGGCGTCAACGAGGAGAAGGACCTCGACGCCATCATCGCCGCCGGCGGCCGCAAGGGCGAAATCTATGCCGCGCTACGGGATTTGCGTAACGAGTACGCCGACGACATCCGCAAGGGGTACGCCGACGTCGAAGAGGTGCCCCGGCGGGTGTCCGGCTACAACCTCGACGAGCTGCTGCCCGAGCGAGGGTTTAACGTCGCCCGCGCCCTGGTCGGCACCGAAAGCACCTGCGCGGTGGCCCTGACCGCGACGGTGATGCTCACCCCGGCCATGTTGCACCGCACGGTGGTGGTGGTGGAGTTCGACTCGCTCGGGGCGGCGGGCGACCTCGCGCCGGAAATGATGGAGTGGAAGCCGATCGGGCTCGAGGCCGTCGACCACATGCTCGTGCACGACCAGGAACTCACCGGAACCAATGCCGCCGGCCGGGCCGCGTTGCCGCGCCCGGATTCCCAAGGCGCCTGGCTGATGATCCAGTTCGGCTCCGACGAGCCGCACGAATCACTCGATCGAGCAGAGGAATTCGTTCGCTGGCTGAAGAAGAAGAAGCACGTCGAGGACGACCGCATCGTGCTGGCCCGCAGCAAGCAGGACGGCGGGAACAGCGCCGAGCTGTGGGCGATCCGCGAAGCGGGGCTGGGCTCGACGGCGTTCCCGGTGGACAGCGGCAATCACTGGCCGGGGTGGGAGGACTCCGCGGTCCCCTGGCGGCGGGTCGGTGACTACGTGCGTGATCTACAGCAGCTGTACGCCAAACACAACCTGCGCGGCGCCATGTACGGCCACCTCGGGGAGGGCTGCATCCACTCGCGGGTCGGGTTCGACCTGCGTCACAAGGACGGTCTTGTCAACTACCGCAACTTCATGGAGGAGGCCGGTGACCTGGTCGCGTCCTACGGCGGGTCGATGTCCGGCGAGCACGGCGACGGCCAGCAGCGCGCCGAGTTGCTGCACAAGCAGTACGGTCCGCGGCTGATGGAGGCCATGCGCAAGTTCAAGCTGATCTGGGATCCCGAGTGGAAGATGAACCCCGGCAAGGTGATCGACCCGTACCGGTTCGACGAAAACCTCAAGCTGGGCACGGATTACAATCCCCCGCGGCCGCAGGTGAAGTTCGCCTACGCCGAGGACCACGGCGACTTCTCGCATGCCGCGTTGCGCTGCGTCGGGGTCGGCAAGTGCAGGGTGCCCGAGGCGCAGGACACCATGTGCCCGAGCTACCAGGTGACCAGGGAGGAGAAACACTCCACGCGGGGCCGGGCGCGGCTGCTGTTCGAGATGCTGCGCGGCGAGGTGATCACCGATGGCTGGCAGTCGGACGAGGTCGCCGACGCGCTGGACCTGTGCCTGGCCTGCAAGGGCTGCACCAGCGACTGCCCGGTCGAGGTGGACATCCCTACCTACAAGGCGGAATTCCTCTACCACCACTTCCGGTCGCTGCGCCGCTGGCGGCCGCGGTATGCGTACGCGTTCGGGTTCATCGACCGGGCCGCGCGGTTGGCCAGTGCCATCCCCGAGGTGGCGAACTTCGCCACCCAGACGCCGGTGCTCTCCCGAATCGCCAAGGCGGTGGGCGGAATCGACCGCCGGCGGCCGCTGCCCACCTTCGCGCCGATGACGCTGCAACAATGGTTCTCAAAGCGCCCCGTCGTCAACCCCACGGGGCCGCGGGTGATCCTGTTCCCCGACACCTTCAACAACCGCCTGCACACCGACGTCGGGGTGGCCTGCGTGGAGGCGATCGAGGCGGCCGGCTGGCGCGTCGTCATGCCCACCGGCCACATTTGTTGCGGCCGCCCCCTGTATGACTACGGCTTTCTCGACGTCGCCGAACACTATCTACACGACGTGTTACGCCAGCTGCGCAGCGAAATACGCGCCGGCACACCGATTGTCGGCATGGAGCCGAGCTGCCTGGCCGTCTTCAAGGACGAGCTCAAGAAGCTGCTGCCGCACGACGACGACGCGGACCGCTTGGCGCGCAACAGCTATCACTTTGCACAGTTCTTCACCGAGTTCGACCTCGGGCTGCCCAAGGTGTCCTCCAACGGGTCGGCCGCCCGGGCGCTGCTGTGGGGCCACTGCCACCAGCGGGCCACCGGCGGTGTCGACGCAGACCAGCAGGTGCTGCAGAAGATGGGCATCGACGTGCAGCCGGTCTCCGGCGGCTGTTGCGGGCTGGCCGGCTCGTGGGGTTTCGAGCAGGGCAAGTACCAACTCTCGCTGGACTGCGGCGAACAGGCGCTGCTGCCGGCGATCCGACAGAACTCAGATGCCCTGGTCGTGGCCAACGGATTCTCCTGCCAGACGCAGATCCGCGACTCCGGGACGGCGAACGCGCTGCACCTGGGCCAGATCATGGCCATGGCGAACACCTCGGCCGACATCGGTTCCACGTCGCCGCCGGCCCGGCCAGAGCCCGACTCACGAACGCGCGCCACTCGGATCGCCGTGCCGGTGGCCGCGGCGAGTGCGGCCGCGCTGGCCGGTGCGGCCGTGGCGCGACAGCTCTGGACGACGCGGGGCGCGAGGGGCGCTTAGGGTCCGGCACGGGGGGGGCTTAAGCCGTTTGGTGCACGGGGTGCGGGGTACTGGACCGACTATGGCCTTCGCCGACTATCAAAAAGAGCTGTACGACCAGTCGCTGCACGGAAACCAGCCGCAGTACCCGATCAGGTTCGAGGACCTGGAGAAAAAGGCGGCGGCGGCGATGACACCGAAGGTGCTGCAGTACGTCGCGGGCGGCGCCGGTGACGAGCACACCCAGCGCGCCAACTGCGCGGCCTTCAAACGGTGGGGGCTGTACCCGCGGATGGGGATCGCCCCCGAGGAGCGCGACATGTCCGTCGAGCTGTTCGGCATGAGGTTTCCGTCTCCGATCTTCATGGCGCCCATCGGCGTCATCGGGGTGTGCGACCCGGATGGCCACGGGGACATGCTCTGCGCCCGGGCCTCGGTCCGCACCGGCGTCCCGTTCTTCGTGGGCACGCTCACCTCCGACCCGATGGAAGATATCGCCGCCGAACTGGGCGATACCCCGGCGTTCTTCCAGCTGTACACGCCGCCGGACCGCAAGATGGCCACCAGCCTGGTGCGCCGCGCCGAGGCGGCCGGCTTCAAGGCCATCGCGGTCACCCTGGACACCTGGGTCACCGGCTGGCGGCCCCGCGACCTCAGCGGGGGAAACTACCCCCAGGTGCCCAGCGGGTGCCTGGCCAACTACACCAGCGATCCCGTTTTTCGCTCCCGCTTGAGCCGGGACGAAGACGCCACCGAGGCGGCGGTGCGCAAGCTGCCCATTTTCGGCGGCCCGTTCCGGTGGGACGACCTGGAGTGGCTGCGGGCGGAGACCGACCTGCCGCTGATGGTCAAGGGCATCTGCCACCCCGACGACGTTCGCCGCGCCAAAGACATTGGCGTAGACGGCATTTACTGCTCCAACCACGGCGGCCGGCAAGCCAACGGGGGGCTGCCCTGCCTGGATTGCCTGCCCGACGTGCTCGAGGCGGCCGACGGGCTGCCCGTGCTGTTCGACTCGGGCGTGCGCAGCGGGGCCGACATCATCAAGGCGCTCGCGCTGGGGGCGACCGCCGTCGGGATCGGCCGCCCCTACGCCTACGGGCTGGCCCTCGGGGGCGTCGAGGGCATCGTGCACGTGCTGCGCTCACTGCTGGCCGAAGCGGACCTGATCATGGCCGTCGACGGATACCCCTCGCTCAAGGACCTGACCCCGGAGGCGCTGCGGCCCACCTACTCGTAGCTGCCCTCGAGGTACCAGCGCCGCTGGCGATAGCACAACAGCAACGCACGCTCGCTTTCCAGCAGGATCTGGGCGCGGGCGGTGCGGCCCGACCCTTGACCGGCCGCACCGCCCGCGGGCCGGTCGTCCCACCACCGCTCGTCGACCGGCCAGGGGCCGGCCCACCAGCACAGCCGCTCGTCTCGGCCCTGGCTGATCATGCGGGCGGGGTCGGCGGAGAACAGCCCGCGGTTGGTCACCCGTATCGGGTTCCCTTGGGCGTCAAGCAATTCCACCGGATCGTCCAGCAGCACCGCCGGTGACGGCTCGGGCAGCCGGCCGGGCCACGGCAGATCGGGATCGGCCCGCGGCACCGGCTCGTCGCCCAGCGGGATCAGCGTGATGCGCTCGGCCGGCCCGCGACCACCGGACAGCACCGGCACTCGCACCGCCTCCGGGCCGAGCAACCCCTGCACCCGCACCAGCGCCCGGCGGGCCCGCAGCCTGTCCTCCTCCCCCAGCCCACCCCAGAGCGGCAACTGCAGCGCCTCGGCGGATACCACCTCCACCGCCTGCAGTCGCAACAGCGTCACCGCGGCGGTGGGCCGTGGATCGCGCGCGGTGCGATTGCTCAGCCACCCGTCGAGCTGCCAGCGCACCCGGTCGGCGGTGGCGTCCTCGGTCAACGGCTCGGCGCACCGCCACACCCGATGGCGTTCTTCGCCGTTGGCGGTGACGGCGTGAATGGCCAGCCGGGTGCATCCCACGCCGGCGGCCATCAGCGCCTGATGCAGCGTTCCGGCCAGCGAGCGCCCGGCGAACGCCGCGGCGTCGACCCGGTCGATCGGCGGATCGCAGTCCAGCACGGCCTCGAGCTCGGCCGGCGGCTCCCGCCCGGAGGGCGGCCGTTCGGGCTCGCCGCGGGCCAATCGGTGCGCGGTCACCCCGTCGGCGCCGAACCGGGAGGCCACGTCGCTGCGCGACAGCGCGGCGAACTGCCCGATGGTGCGAATCCCCATCCGCCACAACAGGTCCGTCAGCTCTTCCCGGCCCGGACCGGACAGGCTCGGCTCGGTGGCGAGTTGGCGGATGGACAGCACCGACAAAAACCTCGCGTCGCCTCCCGGCTCGACGACACGGCCCGCCCGCGCCGCGAAGACCGCGGTGGACAACTGGTCGGCGATCCCGACCTGACACTCGGCGCCGGCGGCGGCCACGGCATCGATCAGTCGTTCGGCGACGACGGTCTCGGACCCGAAATAGCGGGCCGCCCCGCGCACCGGCAACACCAGGAGCCCGGGCCGCAGCACCTCGGCGCGGGGCACCAGGTCATCCACCGCCGCGATCACCGCTTCGAAGAAGCGGGCGTCGCGGTCCGCGTCGGCGGTGGTGACATGCAGCTGCGGGCACCGGGCCGCCGCCTCCCGGCGTCGCAGCCCCCGGCGCACCCCCACCGCGCGGGCGGCCGACGAACAGGCGACCACCCGGTTGGCCAGCGTGACCGCGACCGGGACGGTCGCGGACAGATCCGCGGCCGCCGCCGCCGCGACCGCGGGCCAATCCATGCACCAGATTGCCAAAACCCTTGAACCAGAGGGGGTTACCACCGGAGTTCACCCCGCTCGCGCTTGGGTCATCACCCGTCGTCCCGCACACATCCCGCTGACCTGCAGCCGCACCCCGCTGATCCGCCCGAATCCGGGGGCGGGCGTTCCCCAGTGCGGGGTGATCTCATAGCCACAGACCCGGGCCGCCAGCCGCGTCGGCGCGCCCTGCCAATCGCCTCCGGTGACCAGCAGGGTGCAGCCCTTGCTGCGGGCCCGCGCCACCACCGCCCGCGCCCGCGTCGGCGGCACCCGGCGCCCGCCCAGCCCGAGGACCACCAGATCCATGCCGTCGACGAGCACCGCGGCCACCTCGACCGGATCGGTTCCGGGATCCGGTATCACCGCGAGCCGGCTCAGGTCCGCCCCCATCTCCGCGGCGGCCAGCAGCCCGATGTCCGGTTGGCCGACGATCGCGGCGTTGCCACCGGCCGCCGTGACCGCGGCGACCATGCTCAACAACAGCGACCGGGCACCCGAGAGCACCGCCACCGTTCCCCGCGGCAGCGGCGCCGGCAGCAGGTCCGCCAGCCACTGCGGCAGCGCCAGCTGGGACTCCGAGTCCAGCAGGTCGTCGGGGACGGTCGGCCCGGCCTTTTTCGAGGAGATGCTCGCCATCCGCCGTCGAAGCGATTCGAGCTGCTCAGCGCGGGTTTCTTCGCGGTGGCTGGAGGCAAAAGCCGCGGTCATGACCTGCCTCCTTCACCGGGTGTTCGAAAGTATGTTCGAAGTAAACACCGGCCCTCTGACAACCGTCAAGCAACGTGAGGGGCTGCTTTATGCGCTCGGTGCCGGTGTGGCTGATGGTGTTTTTGGGCGTGATTTTTTCGCCGGCAGCGTCCCACTCCGTCGACGCTGACCATGTCAATGGGACGGCCGCCGGCGGCCCCGGCGGCGGCCGGCGTCGCCCCACGTCTCGTCCCACAAGTCCCATCGGCCACACCAGACCCTGGCGGAGGGCGCACCGCGTGTGCCCACCTCCGAGCGACAACACGTTTCCGCTGGTCATGGGCCCACCCGAGATTGTCGCTCGGAGGTGGGCACAACGCCTGTCCGCCCGCGCAGCGACTCCTGTGGCGCCCGTTACCCATGTTGTGCGGCGCCCCTCCGCGGCCAGAGTTCTTCGCTTCCGACACCAGCTGTTCGAGCTGCACGCCGACGAGACGATCGCCCACAACGGCAGGCGGCGGCTCAGCCCAGCACACGCACCGGCACGTTGTTCCAGCCGATGACGTTGGTCATGGCAACCCGGCGCAGCCCCTCCCGCACGATCGCGTAGCGCGGCATGTGATCCAGCAGCTTGTTCAGCGCGACGGCGCTCTCCATTCGGGCCAGCGCGGCGCCCAGGCAGCTGTGCACCCCGTAGCCCAACCCCAGGTTCTGCGCCTGGCTGCGGTCCCGGTTGATGTCGAAGATATCCGCGTCGGTGAACGCCCGCTCGTCCCTGTTGGCCGAACCCACACAGAGCAGGACGGGGTTTCCGGTGGGAATCGTAGTGCCATGCAACTCAACGTCTTTCATGGTGTACCGCACCAGGTACTGTGCGGGCGCCTCCCACCGCAGCAACTCCTCGACCGCGGCGGGAATCCGGCTGCGGTCGTCGAGCAACATCTGCCATTGATCTGGGTGCTCGGCGAAAGTGACCACCGCGTTGCCCACCAACTTGGTGACCGTCTCGGCGCCCGCCCCGCCCAACATCGAAGCGAAGCCGGCGATCTCGACGTCGTCGAGTTTGGTTGCCACACCGTCGCGCTCGACTTCGGCGGCGATCAGATCGCTGATCATGTCGTCCTGCGGATTGGCGTGCCGTTCTTGGATGATGTTGTAGTAGATCAGTCCGGTCTCGATGCCGGCCCGAACGCCCTCTTCGGGCGTCGCGACGTTGCCGTACTCCCGCTCCAGCGTCTTGTCCAGGAGAAGGCGGACCTTCTGGCGGAGCTCGGCGGGAACGCCGAGCAGCCGGGTGATCACTTCCACGGGAAACAACGCCGAAAAGTCCTGCACAACATCGAATTCGACGGGATCGGCCGCGGCGAGAAATCGTTCGATCTGTTCGACGACCAGCCGTCGCTGGCGTTCGATGGCGCGCGGCGTGAACACCTTGTTCACCAGGTTGCGCATCCGGCGGTGCTGGGGCGGGTCCATCATGATGATCAGGGGCGGCACGGGATTACCGGACTGCACCATCTCGAGATCGACCCCGCGCGAGGACGAGAATGTTTCGAAGTCTTTGATGGCCGCCGCGACATCGGCGTGACGGGTCAGCGCATAGAAGTCGTAATGTTCGTTGTAATAGACGGGCTCCTCGTCGCGCAGGCGCCGGTAGGTGGCATAGGGGGCGTTGAAGAAGTCGTTCGAAAACGGGTCAAAGACAACTTTCGAGGCGGTCAACGCGTCCCCCTGGATCCACCGCCGGGCAGACCGGCCGCGGCGCGAATCTCACGGCGGGCCACCGCCGGGTCGGTGTCCGGGAATACATAGTGGCTCAACGCGATTCGCGCGATCGCCCCGGCCAGGTTGCGGCTGTTGACCGCGGTGTCGAAGCCGTCCTCGCGAGCGCATTTCTCCAAGACGGGCAGCAGCCCTTCGATGATCATGGGTAACGCACGGGCCATCTGTTGATGGGCGAAGCCGGGCTCCAAGTCGAGCTGACGCCCGGGTGGCTGCTCCTCGACGAACGTCGCCACGACGTCGATCGCGGCTTCCAGTCGCGCGACTCCGGTCACCCCGATCATCGCCCTTTCCATTGCGGTGCTGAAGCGCCGGTACTCCTGCTTTCCCAGCGCGTCGAGGAGATCCTCTTTGCAGTCGAAGTAGCGGTAGATCGTCGGCCGGGATACCCCCGCCAGCGCCGCCACGTCCGACAACGACAATTTCCGGGCGCCCGTCCGCAACACGAGCCGTCGCGCGGCGTCGAGTATCCGATCGCCCAGATCGCCGTGCTCGGAACCTGATCGGCGCGTTTCGGCTGTCGACGCTTTCATGCGGCCACCGGATCGAGCCGGCCGAGTTCGCGCAGCCAGGGGATCAGCAGGCGCAGCCCGTCGTCGAAGGACATCGGGTCGTAGCCCAGCCGCCTGGTGGTCAGGTTGTCGTCGGCTCTGGGCTTGCGCACGTCCTTGGCCGCGGCCTCGGCGATGGCCATCAAGGTCGGTCCGAACTCTGCCGTCAACGCTTGCGGATCCGACCGATAATCGAGATCTTCGACGCGGTGCTCGATTTCGGCGATCTCGCAGGCCCGGTTGATGCCCGCGGCGGTGCTGACGGTGTCCTGTGGCTGGCCGATCAACAGATAGCGCTCACCGGCCACCCCACGGTCCAACGCCGCGATCGAGCCCTTCGCGACGTCCCTGCCCGCCACCCACGTCACGGGAAACGCGAGATAGCGCTTGATCTTTCCGCGCATGCCGGCCAACAGCACCCGGTTGAAGCTGGTCCGGTGCAGGGCCCGCTCCACCACCGGCGCCGGCCCGAAGATCGCGCCGGGGTGACAGGTCAGCACGTCCTCGCCGGCGGCGGCACGTTGGTGCGCCTCGAGGAACGCGGCGAGCTTGGTGACCGTATAGGGGTCGTCGGGCGGGTGCTGCAGAACGGGAGCCTCTTCGAAGTCGAGGTCCGTGCTCAAATCGATGAACGTGGCCGTGCTCAGGGCGACGACCCGACGCATGCCATGGCTTTTCGCCGCGTCGAGCACGTTGGTGGTGCCGATCATGTTGACCGCTTTGAAATCCTCGAGGTCCTGACTGGCCCCGCCCAGCAGCGCCGCGCAGTGGATCGCCGCCTCGGCGCCCTTGGCCGCGCGAAGCACGTCGTCGGCGTTGCTGATATCGCCCTTGACCAATTCGACGCCGATGGCGGCCAGCGCCGCGGCCTCGTCCGGGTTGCGAACCAGCGCGCGGACGTGGTCCCCGCGCTCGATCAGCTGTTCGCAGACGTTGCCGCCGGTCTGGCCGGTGGCACCGGTGACGAAGATGGTGTTGCCCATGGCGGCGCCCCTTCCCCTGACTACATATGCAACAGATCAAGTAAAAATCGTAACGCTTGACTTGCTATTACTCTATGATTAGTCCATGGCGCTCGATCCGGCAAGCATCCTTTTGACCGACCGTGTCGCCGTCGTCACCGGCGGCGGCGCGGGCATCGGTCGCGGCATCGCCGTCGGATTGAAGAAATTTGGCGCGAAGGTGGCGATCTGGGAGCGCAACCCCGAATCGTGCGCGGCGGCCGCGGCCGAGATCGGCGCGCTCGGCATCCCCGCCGACGTCCGCGACAGCGCCGCGGTCGACGCAGCACTGGCGCAGACCACGGCCGAACTCGGTCCGGTCACGATCCTGGTCAACAATGCCGGTGGCGTCTTCTGGTCCCCGATCCTCGACACCAGCGAGAACGGCTGGGACGCGCTGTACAAATCCAACCTGCGCCACGTCTACCTGTGCACCCAGCGGGTCGCGCGCGGCCTGGTTGAGCGGGGCCTGGCGGGCAGCATCATCAGCGTCACCTCGATCGAAGGCGTCCGCGCCGCACCGGGTTACGCCACCTATGCGGCGGCCAAGGCCGGGGTAATCAACTACACCAAAACCGCGGCCCTCGAACTCGCGCCGCACGGGATCCGGGTCAACGGCCTGGCCCCCGACATCACCTTGACCGAAGGGATCATGCACGTGGCGCCCCCGGGCTCCGAAGAGCGGTTCGGGCTCACGGTCCCGATGGGACGTGCGGGCCTGGTCGACGAGATGGCCGGTGCGGCAGTGTTTCTCGCGTCCGACATGTCCAGTTACATCACCGGCCAGACGATCCATGTCGACGGCGGCACCCACGCCGCCGGTGGCTGGTACCACCACCCCGAGACCGGCGCCTACGCCCTGGGGCCCACCAACAGCTAGGACGAACCCATGCCACGCATCGCGCCGGTCCCGATGGATCGATTGAGCACGGCTTCGCGGCGCATCGTGGAGGCGGGCGTGGCAGACGGCCGCTACGCCACACCGGTGCCCTTGCAGATATTCGCTTACCGCAGTGCGCAATTGGCCCAGGTGGATATGGCCAGAACACACCTGGGAGCGGACACGCTGCTGGGTGGCCGGATATTGGAACTGCTGCGCATACGCAGCGCCCAGCTGGGCGAGTGCGAGCCGTGCAGCCAATCACGCAAGCACGAGTCGATCACCGAGGACGACGTGGCGTGCCTGCTGGCACCACAGCACGACTTGTTGACGCCGCAGGAACGACTGGCCGTGGAATTCCTGGACCGCCTCTCGGGCGACCATCATTCGATCGACGACGAGTTCTATCGGCGATTGGGCGAGCATTTCACCGCCGCCCAGATCGTCGAACTCGGCTTCACCTGCGCCTCGACGATGGGGCTGCACCGCTTTCTGCACACGCTCGACGTGTACGGCGAATCGATCCCGGTCATCGACTACTCCCCTGACCAGGTCGATGCTGCCCATCCGCAAGGGCAGCGCTGATCGCTTCGGGCGTCAACCCCAGGCCGCCGAGGCAGAAACGCTGCACGCGATCCCGGATCTGGTCGGGGTCCCGGCTCGCCGTCGCCCAGTGCCGTTCGACATTGGACCACACCACGCCCTGGATGGAGAGCGCCTCAACATCGGGATCGATCTCGGGAAATATGCCCAGATCCCTTCCGCGCGCGAGTTCTTGGACAAGCGGGTGCAGTATTTCGCGGTACGCGGGAGCAACGATTTCGGGGGCGGCGAACATCTGGCGTTGCGCCTCGATCGACATCTGGCGTAGGTCCGCCCGGATCTGCTGATTGAAGGCGAGGTCGAGTCGGCCGGCGATCCACGCCAACACCGCACGAACCGGATCGACTCCCGACATGCGTTGCTGCAGCCGCGCGACCTCACCGCGGGCCATCTCCAGGAACACCGCCGCAACCAGCTGATCCTTGGAGTCGAAGTGGCGGTAGAACGCCCGGGTGCTCAGCTGCGTCCTGCTGAGCAGCGCAGCGACCGACAGCGCCTGGACCCCTTCGGTCCGAACGACTTCGGCGGCGGCGGACACGATCGCGGCGTGTACCTGCGGATCGGGTTCGAGTTTCTGGCGCCCGCCGGTCCGGTCAGGCCGAAGCATCGTAGGTGGCCATGTAGTCGCTGAACGCTTCGTGCACGCGTTCCGGCGTCAACCCGTAGTCAGCCAGGTCGTAGGTGTGGGTGCCGCGGTGACCGGGCTTGTGTTCGTCCGCCCACTGGCGAACCTTGGCCCGCGCCGAGTCGGTGAACGTCAGACCGAGCTTTTCGTAGCTGTCGGCCACGGTCGCGACCGGGTCGGTTTGCAGGGCGGCAAACGACACGTCGACAAACCGTTCGTCACCGAACTTCCTGCGGAATTCCATGGCCCGCCGCATGCCTTCGGCCCACCATGCCAGTTGCTCGGCGCCGAGCTCTTCGGGATCTTTTCGGTCGCTGCTCCAGCTGCGGACGTAGGCGATGAGGCTGCACACCGACCCCAGCACCCTGGCCGGATCACGGTGGCTCCACAGGAATTTCGCATTCGGATACGCGTCGACGAACGCGTCGAGGGCGAACATGTGCACCGGGGTCCGCAGGTGCCACAGGTTCGGCTTGCAATGCCACTGCAGCAATTTGAGCACATCCTTGTGGAAGGCGTACGTCTCGCGCATGTCGCTTCCCAGCAACCATTCCACGTAGCCGGGAACGCGCACCACGCCGTCGAAGTGGAAGGTGCGAAAGCTCATCCCCATCAGGTCCTGGCATTCGGTCGCGGCCTCGGGCTCGTTACTGTTCATGGCCCGGAAGTCGGGAAACATCTGCTCGATCATCGCGATGCCCTCGGCGGCCTGCGCGATGCGCGGGTCGCTGCGCTGCGTGGCCGCCTCGGGCGGCGGGGTGGGCGCCTGAGATTCCCACACCCGCAGCGACCTGAATTGTGGGTCGGCAGAAACCAATTGGCTCAGGGCGGTGGTGCCCGTGCGCGGCAGACCGAGGACGACGACCGGGCCCTCGACCACCTCGTCGGCGATCTCGGGGTGCTGCTTGTAGGTCTCCACGATCTTCAGCCGCTGGATGAGGGCGTTGCTGATGGTGGCGTGCTGCATGACGCGGCCGAGGTCGTTGAGTTCGGCTTCGGTGTTCAGGGCATCGACGGTGCGCTCGAGGCCCTCGCGGTAGTAGGACGAGCCGAAGTCGTCGAGCCCGGTGGCGGCGCGCGCGCCGTCTTCGAGTGCGTCAGCGGAAAAGCTCATCGGTAGAACCTTTGGTGTACGGCGCGGCGGCGGGCGTCGATGACGTGCGCGCGTTCGGCGGACGTGGTCATCGTGGTGTCGGCCGGGAGCGCCGCCACGACGTCGTCGACCTTCACGACGCGCGTGTCCGGCACCGGCGCGGTTTTCGTTCGGACGCAACGCAAGAGCATCGCACCGTTGCTGTGGCCGGCCGTGTCGAGCCAGTTCGCCACTCCGGGATCCGTCGCGGAAATGACGGCGCGGAAGACCCCGTCGGGGTCGATGACCGCCTGATGCCCGTTGAGGCTGGACTGATGGCGGCCGTAGTGGATCGTCTCCAACCACGGGTTACCCAGCGAGATGCTCCAGTAGACCCCGTCGGGGGGTTGCACCTCCAGGATGAGCGCCTCGTCGGGTTCGAGCTCGAATCGCCCGATGACGGGCCGGTTTTCGGCTGCCGCTCCCATCTCCGTCATGTCCATTGGGGGAATGAATCCGTTGGCGGGCGGCATCGCACCGAAGTCGAGGAAGAACTTCAGGTTGTCGTGGACGAAGTCCCCCAGCGCGTAAAGCTGTTGGGCGACCGAGGTATCCAGCTCGACCGAACGGACTTCGGGTACCACTTCGTCGCCGACGCGCTCGATGCGCAGCGACGCGGGAACCTCGGTGTCCCAGTCGTAGAAGAAGTTCCGTACGGTCAGCGTCGGATGCTCCCCGGCCAGGAGCAACCAATTGCCTTCGTGCTCGTCGGCCGAGAGGATCGCCTCGAAGCGCCCGTCCGTGTCGACGTCGAGGTCGTCGACGAGGCAATTGGCGGTGGCCGCGATTCCGTCCATGGTTTGCAACCCGACGTAGCGGGCCGTCCCCCGGTTGCCGAAGAGCCGATAGGTCTCGCCCGCGCGCAGGCTCGCGTTCAGGTACACGCAGTCGGGGCATTCCAGGCCCCAGGTGACGACGTCGTCCATGCTGGCGCGATTGACGGCGAGCACCGGGTCGGGATCGGCGCGCAGCGCCATGTCCGTGCCGACCGCCAGGAGCACCATCAGGTGCCGCATCCCCGACGCATGGTCGAGGCGGTTCTTGTTGACCGGTGTGCTCCGGACGAGTTGTTCGGCCGCGTTCAGTCGCTCCTGCAGGTGCCCCCACGCCTGGGCGAGGTCGGCCGCCGGGCCCTCCCCCGGTGACAGCGCCGCCTCCGCGATCGAGTGCGGCAGCCAGGCCATCGGGTTCTTCCAGGCTGGTTGTGCCTGTTCACGGGTTTGCTCGGCCACGTTGTCCTCCAGCCGGCGTCGGCGCCACGACCAATTGAAAATGTTGTTTTCAATTGAGCCATGAGTACCACCCGGATGCGGGGACTGTCAATGGGGCGGCGCCGCGAGCCAGGCGCGTTACGGCCGGGCGGCTACTCCCACTCGATGGTGCCCGGCGGCTTGCTCGTGATGTCCAGCACCACGCGGTTGACCTCGGCCACCTCGTTGGTGATGCGGGTCGAGATGCGTTCCAGCACCTCGTAGGGGACCCGGGTCCAGTCGGCGGTCATGGCATCCTCACTGGTCACCGGCCGCAACACGATCGGGTGCCCGTAGGTGCGGTTGTCACCCTGCACGCCGACCGAACGCACGTCACCGAGCAGCACCACGGGGCACTGCCAGATCAGGGTGTCCAGGCCGGCGGCGGTCAGCTCCTCGCGCGCGATCGAGTCCGCCCGCCGCAGCGTGTCCAGCCGCTCCGCGGTGACCTCGCCGACGATCCGGATGCCCAGGCCGGGTCCCGGGAACGGTTGGCGCGCAACGATTTCCTCCGGCAAGCCCAGCTCGCGCCCGACCGCGCGCACCTCGTCCTTGAACAGCAGCCGCAGCGGCTCGACGAGTGTGAACGTCAGGTCGCCGGGCAGGCCGCCGACGTTGTGGTGGCTCTTGATGTTCGCGGTGCCGCTGCCGCCACCGGACTCCACCACGTCGGGATACAGCGTGCCCTGGACCAGGAACTCGACGCCGGAGCCGTCGGAAGCGTTGTCCCCCACGATGTCTCGCACCGCGCCCTCGAACGCCCGGATGAACTGGCGGCCGATGATCTTGCGCTTGCCTTCGGGATTCGTCACGCCGGCGAGCGCGTCGAGGAAGGTGTCGGCCGCGTCGACGGTCACCAGGTTGGCGCCGGTGGCGGCGACGAAATCGCGTTGCACCTGCGCGCGCTCGCCCTCGCGCAGCAGCCCGTGGTCGACGAAGACACAGGTCAGCCGGTCACCGATGGCGCGCTGCACCAGCGCGGCGGCCACCGCGGAATCCACGCCGCCGGACAGCCCGCAAATCGCATGGCCATCGCCGATCTGGGCGCGCACCTGCTCGACCAGCGCCTCGGCGATGTTGGCGGCCGTCCAGTCCGCGCCGAGCCCGGCGAAGTCGTGCAGGAAGCGGCTGAGCACCTGCTGCCCGTGCGGGCTGTGCATCACCTCCGGGTGGTACTGCACGCCGGCCAGCCGACGAGCCCGGTTCTCGAACCCGGCGACCGCCGCGCCCGCGCTGCTGGCCACCACCTCGAACCCGTCCGGCGCGGCGGTGACCGCGTCGCCGTGGCTCATCCACACCGGCTGGACGCTCGGTAAGCCCGAATGCAGTTCGCCGCCAAGGACTTTCAGCTCGGTCCGGCCGTATTCGCTGGTGCCGGTGTGGGCGACGGTCCCGCCCAGCGACTGGGCCATGGCCTGAAACCCGTAACAGATGCCGAACACCGGCACCCCGAGGTCGAACAGCGCCGGGTCGATCTGGGGCGCGCCGTCGGCGTAGACACTGGACGGCCCACCGGAGAGCACCAGCGCCACTGGGTCGCGGGCCTTGATGTCCTCGGCCGTGGCGGTGTGCGGAATGACCTCGGAGAAAACCCGCGCCTCGCGGACCCGGCGGGCAATCAACTGCGCGTACTGCGCCCCGAAGTCCACGACGAGCACCGGACGAGCGGTCGCTCCGGACGCGCCCGCCGCCTCGGTTGCCTCGATTTCCCTGGATTCGGCCACGCAGGCGAGTCTAATGGCCGCCTGCGCCGGCGCCGCCCGAGAGGCCCACGGCGAAAACGCGGTGCGTAACGCGCCGCCGCGGCGAATTCTATGCCTTTGGCATGAGGTCGGCGCCCGAGTATTGATAACGACAACCATTTTCAATTAACTGGTCCACGATTCTGCACGCCCGCCCCAGCCCAGGAGTTGCCGTGACGACGTCACCCGCCACAATCACCCCGCCGATGGCCGACCACGGGGCCGCCCGCCGATGACCGCGCCGGTGTGGATGGCGTCCCCGCCCGAGGTGCACTCCGCGCTGCTCAGCAGCGGCCCGGGGCCGGCGTCGCTGTTCGCCGCGGCGGCGGCGTGGAGCTCGATGAGCGCCGAATACGCCTCGGCCGCAGAAGAACTCGGCGCGCTGCTGACGTCGACGCAAGCCGGCGCGTGGCAAGGGCCCAGCGCCGAATCCTACGTCGCCGCGCACGCCCCGTACCTGGCGTGGTTGACGCAGGCCAGCGCGCACAGCGCCGCGGCGGCCGCCCAGCACGAGGCGGCGGGCACCGCGTATGCCGCCGCGCTGGCGGCGATGCCGACCCTGCCGGAGCTGGCCACCAACCACGTCGTCCACGGAGCCCTGGTGGCGACGAATTTCTTTGGGATCAACACCATTCCGATCGCCGTCAACGAGGCCGACTATGCGCGGATGTGGGTCCAGGCCGCCGGCACGATGGCGACCTATGACGCCGTCTCCACGGCGACGGTGGCGGCCGTACCGCCGACCGACCCCGCGCCGCCGATCCTGAAGTCCGAGGCCACCGCGCACCACGACCACGAGGAGGACGACGACCACCACGACCACGAGCACGGGTTCGACAGCCCGCTCAACCAGTTCGTCGCCCAGATCCTGCGGCTGTTCGGCCTCGACTGGGATCCGGTCGAGGGGACCCTCAACGGCCTGCCCTACGAGGCCTACACCAACCCCGGGGACCTGATGTGGTGGGTGGTCCGGGCCCTCGAACTGTTTTCCGATTTCCAGCAGTTCGGGGCCCTGTTGCAGGAAAACCCGGCGGCGGCCTTCGAGTTCATCACCCAACTCGTGCTGCTCGACTGGCCGACACACCTGGCCCAGCTCGCCAGCTGGCTCCCGACGCAGCCCCAGTTGCTGTTGCTGCCGATGCTCATCGCCACGGCCCCCTTCGGGGCGCTGGCCGGCTTTGCCGGCCTGTCCGCGCCGGCGCCCCCGGCCCCGCCCGCCGCGGTGCCGGCCGCCCCGGCCCCAGGCGCACCCCCGAGCCTGCCGGCGGCACCCGCCATGGGCCCCGTCGCCGCGCCCGCCGCGGCCGTCGCGCCGGCACCCGCTCCCGCGCCCGCGTCCGCGGCGGCCACGGTGACCAGCCCGGCACCGCCCGCCCCACCGGCGCCGGGCGCGGTCCCCTTCACCCCTCCTTATGCCCTCGCGCCTCCCGGCATCGGGTTCGGTTCGGGTATGGGCGCGGGCGCCGGCGCCGGCGCGAAAAGGAAGGCGCCCGAACCCGATTCGGCCGCGGCCGTCGCGGCCGCGGCGGCGCGGGAGGCGGCGCGCAATCGCCGGCGCCGGCGGGCGCGGCAGCGCGGGCACGGCGACGAGTTCATGGACATGAACGTCGACGTCGATCCGGACTGGAACGAGCCGGAGACGACGGCGTCGCAGGGCGGTGCCGGAAACCTCGGCTTCGCCGGCACGGCACGCAAGGAACCCGTCGCCGCGGCGGGCCTGACCACCCTGGCGGCCGACGAATTCGGCGACGCACCCCGCATGCCGATGATGCCGGGCACCTGGCCCCGCGAGGACGGCAAGGGGGCGCCCGGCAGCGGGAAGTGAAGTTCATTGTCGACGTAATCGATTGCGGCGCAGCGTGATAATGCGTTTACGGCCAGCCCACCGCGTCCGCCGGTCCCCGCAGGCATCCGCCCCGCCGCGGCGGCGGGCACCGAAACGCTGGCGGCACGCATGGCGGACATGGTGGAGTGGGTATCGGTCAACCAGCCCCCGAGACCAGAAAGCGAGGACCGCCGGTGAGTTCAGAGCTGGGTCTGCCAGAAAAGGTGCGCGCTTGCCTGTTCGACCTTGACGGCGTGCTCACCGACACCGCCAGTGTGCACACCAAGGCGTGGAAGGCGATGTTCGACGCCTACCTGTCCGACCGGGCCCGGCGCACCGGCGACGAATTCGTCCCCTTCGACGCGGCCGCGGACTACCGCAAATACGTGGACGGCAAGAAACGCGAGGACGGGGTCCGGTCGTTTCTGGAAAGCCGCGGCATCGAACTGCCCGACGGCAGCCCCGATGACCCCGATGACGCCGAGACCGTCTACGGCCTGGGCAACCGCAAGAACGACATGTTCCAGAAGGTCCTCAAGCAGGACGGCGTCAAGGTCTTCGAGGGTTCGCGGCGCTACCTCGAGGCGGCGTCGGCCGCGGGCCTGGGCATCGCGGTGGTGTCCTCGAGCGCCAACACCCGCGACGTCCTCGAGGTCACCGGCCTGGACCGGTTCGTGCAGCAGCGGGTGGACGGCATCACCCTGCGCCAGGAACACATCGCCGGCAAGCCGGCGCCCGACTCCTACCTGCGCGGGGCGCAACTGCTCGACGTCCCCGCGGAGGCGGCGGCCGTGTTCGAAGACGCCTTGTCCGGGGTGGCCGCCGGGCGGGCCGGTAACTTCGGGTGCGTGATAGGTGTCGACAGAGTGGGCCAAGCCGAGGACTTACGCCGCAACGGCGCGGACGTGGTGGTCAGCGACCTCGCCGAGTTGCTGCAGTCATGATCACCGACGAAGCGTTTCCCGTTGACCCCTGGCACGTTCGCGAAACCCAGCTTGACCTCAACCTGCTGGCCCAGTCGGAATCCCTGTTCACCCTGTCCAACGGGCACATCGGGCTGCGCGGAAACCTCGACGAGGGCGAGCCCTACGGCCTGCCGGGCACCTATCTGAACTCCTTCTACGAGATCAGGCCGCTGCCCTACGCCGAAGCCGGCTACGGCTACCCGGAGGCCGGCCAGACGCTCGTCGACGTCACCAACGGCAAGATCATCCGGCTGCTGGTCGAGGACGAGCCCTTCGACGTGCGCTACGGCGAACTGCTCTCGCACGAGCGCGTTCTCGACCTGCGCGCCGGCACGCTGAAGAGAACCGCGCACTGGCGCTCGCCGGCGGGCAAAGAGGTCAACGTGGTCTCCACCCGGCTCGTCTCCCTGCCCCATCGCGGCCTCGCCGCCATCGAGTACGTCGTGGAAGCGGTCGGCGAATTCGTGCGGGTCACGGTGCAGTCCGAACTCGTCACCAACGAGGACCAGCCGCAGACCTCCGGCGACCCGCGGGTGTCGGCCATCCTGGAGAACCCGCTCGAAGAGGTCGACCACGAAAACACCGATACCGGTGCGGTTCTCATGCACCGCACCCGCAGTAGCGCGCTGATGATGGCCGCTGGCATGGATCACGAGGTGGAGGTCCCCGGACGGGTCGAGGTCAGCACCGATTCGCGCGCCGACCTGGCGCGGACCACCGTGATCTGCGGGCTGCGCGCAGGACAAAAGCTGCGCATCGTCAAATACCTGGCCTACGGCTGGTCGAGCATGCGCTCGCGTCCGGCGCTGCGCGACCAGGTCGCGGCCGCGCTGCACGGCGGCCGCTACAGCGGCTGGCAGGGACTGCTGGATTCGCAGCGGAAGTATCTGGACGACTTCTGGGACTGCGCGGACGTCGAGGTCGAGGGCGATCCCGAATCCCAGCAGGCGGTGCGCTTCGGGCTCTTCCACCTGCTGCAGGCCAGCGCCCGCGCCGAACGCCGCGCCATCGCCGCCAAGGGACTCACCGGAACCGGCTACGACGGGCACGCCTTCTGGGACACCGAGGGTTACGTGCTGCCGGTGCTGACCTACACCGCTCCGCACACGGTGGCCGACGCGCTGAAGTGGCGGGCCTCCACTCTGGATCTGGCCAAGGAGCGGGCGGCCGAACTGGGGCTGGAGGGCGCCGCCTTCCCCTGGCGGACCATCCGGGGGCAGGAGTGTTCGGCGTACTGGCCGGCCGGCACGGCGGCCTGGCACATCAACGCCGACATCGCGATGGCCTTCGAGCGCTACCGCATCGTCACCGGTGACGACGAGCTGGAAGCCGATTGCGGCCTGAAGGTGCTGGTCGAGACCGCCCGGTTGTGGCTCTCGCTCGGCCATCACGACCGGCACGGCGTCTGGCACCTGGACGGTGTCACCGGCCCCGACGAGTACACCGCGGTCGTCCGCGACAACGCCTTCACCAACCTGATGGCCGCGCACAACCTGCACACCGCCGCCGACGCATGCAACCGCCATCCCGACGCGGCCAAGGCGCTGGGGGTCACCACCGAGGAGGCGGCCGCGTGGCGCGATGCCGCCGACGCCGCCCACATCCCCTACGACGACGGGCTCGGGGTCCATCAGCAGTGCGAGGGGTTCACCACCTACGCCGAATGGGACTTCGAGAAGAACACCACCTATCCGCTGCTGCTGCACGAGGCCTACGTCCGGCTCTATCCCGCGCAGGTGATCAAGCAGGCCGACCTGGTGCTGGCGATGCACTGGCAGAGCCACGCGTTCACCCCCGAACAGAAGGCCCGCAACGTCGACTACTACGAGCCGCGCATGGTGCGCGACTCGTCGCTGTCGGCCTGCACCCAGGCGGTGATGTGCGCCGAGGTCGGGCATCTGGAGCTGGCGCACGACTACGCCTACGAGGCCGCCCTGATCGACCTGCGCGACCTGCACCACAACACCCGCGACGGCCTGCACATGGCCTCGCTCGCCGGCGCCTGGACCGCGCTGGTGGCCGGGTTCGGCGGCCTGCGCGACGACGAGGGCGTGCTGTCATTGGATCCCGCTCTGCCGGACGGGATTTCGCGGTTGCGATTCCGGCTGCGGTGGCGCGACTTCCGGGTCACCATCGACGTCAACCACGTCGACGTCACGTACACGCTGCGCGACGGGCCCGGCGGCGAGCTGACGATCCGGCACGCCGGGGAGGACCTCGAGCTGAGCACCGAATCCCCGACGACGGTCGCCGTGCGTCCCCGCAAGCCGCTCCTGCCGCCGCCGCAGCAGCCGCTGGGGCGCGCGCCCATGCACCGGCGGGTGCTGTCGCGGCCTCACTGAGTGTCGGCGGGCCCGAGCATCCGCTCCACTTCGGCGCCCACCGCGGCGCGCAATTCGGCGTCGGTCAGCTCTTCGATCCCGGTCGCCGAGCGCAGGACCGGCGCGAACAACCGCCAACCGAATTGCAGGGCAAGGGCATTGGCGACGGCGAGCCTCGCCTTGACCTCGTCGTCGTAGAGCGGCCGCACCCCGTCGAGCAGGGTGGCGATGTTGGGGAAGCGCTTCTGCAGCTGGCCCGCCGGATAGCCGTCGAGCACGGTGCGGGCCATCACCCGCATCTGGCGGTCCAGGGAGCGCTGCACCACCTCGGCGGGGGTGTCGGTTTCCAGCTGGGCGCTCAGGTCGTCCCCCAGGTGGTCGAGCACGGCGCCGACGAGTTGTTCCTTGGTGCCGAAGTGCCGGAAAACCAGCCCGTGGTTGACGTTGGACCGCGCGGCGATGTCGCGGATGGAGGTCGCCGCCGGGCCGCGCTCGGCGAACAGCTCGGTGGCGGCCTCCAGGATCGCCGCGGCCACTTCCGCCCGCCCGGTCGGGGGTTTCCCGCGGCCTCTTGCGGACGTTGTAGTCATCTGACTACACTACCAAACGTAGTCACTTGACTACACCCGTTTTGACTCGAGGAACACGACATGACTGCTCAAATCACCGTCACCAAGCTGGGAAGTCGCATCGGGGCCCGAATCGACGGCGTCAGCCTCGGCGGCCACCTCGACGACGCCGCGGTCGAGACGATCCGCCGGGCGCTGTTAACGCACAAGGTCGTCTTCTTTCGCCACCAGCACCACCTGGACGACGAGCAGCAGCTCGACTTCGCGCGCCTGCTGGGCACCCCCATCGGCCACCCGGCCGCGTCCGCCCTGGCCGCCAAGCACATGCCGGTGATCACGCCGATCGACTCCGAGTACGGCAAGGCGACCCGCTGGCACACCGACGTGACGTTCGCCGCCAACTACCCGGCGGCCTCGATCCTGCGGGCCGTCACCCTGCCCTCCTATGGCGGCTCGACGCTGTGGGCCTCCACCGTGGCGGCCTACCAGCATCTGCCGGAGCCGCTGAAGCACCTGGTGGAAAACCTCTGGGCGCTGCACACCAACCGCTACGACTACGTGTCCACCGAGGCGGTTCTGTCGATGAGCGACGCGCAGCGGGCGTTTCGGCAAGCCTTCGAGAAGCCCGACTTCCGCACCGAACATCCCGTGGTGCGGGTGCACCCGGAGACCGGTGAACGCGCGCTGCTTGCCGGCGATTTCGTGCGCGGCTTCGTGGGCCTGGACGACCACGAGTCGAGCGTGCTGCTCGAGCTACTCCAGCGGCGAATCACCATGCCGGAGAACACCATTCGCTGGGCCTGGGCGCCGGGCGACGTCGCCATGTGGGACAACCGCGCGACCCAGCACCGGGCCATCGACGACTACGACGACCAGCCCCGGCTCATGCACCGCATCACCTTGATGGGCGATGTGCCGGTCAACGTGCACGGCGAGCGCAGCCGGGTGGTCAGCGGCACACCGCTCGAGGTGCTGGCGAGCTAGCGCCCGATGGTGACGACCCGCAGCGCCCGGCTACGCCGCGCTCGCGATCGTCACGAGACCGAGCTGACCGGATCGACCGGTGACCAGCGCAGCGCGCCCGGGGCGGAGAGGGGCACCCGCGGGTGCGCCGGCGCTATCGGATCCAGCCGGCGATACGGCTCGCCCTGCGCAGGCCGCCGGTCGTTTTCGCCGTTGTTCGGCCACAGCGACGCGGCCCGCTCGGCCTGGGCGGTGATGGACAGCGACGGATTCACGCCCAGGTTCGCCGAGATCGCCGCGCCGTCCACCACATACAGGGTCGGGTAGCCGTAGACCCGGTGATAGGGGTCGATGACCCCGTGGTCGACGTTGTCGCCGATCACCGCGCCGCCGAGGAAGTGCGCGGTCAGCGGGATGTTGAGCAGCTCGCCCCAGGTGCCGCCGGCCACGCCGTCGATCTTGGCGGCGATGCGGCGGGTGACCTCGTTGCCCACCGGGATCCACGTCGGGTTCGGCTCGCCGTGGCCCTGCTTGCTGGTGTACCAGCGGATGCCGAGCTTGCCGCGTTTGGTGAACGTCGTGATCGAATTGTCCAGGTGCTGCATCACCAGCGCGATCATGGTCCGCTCACTCCACTGGCGTGGGTTGAGCAGCCGCAGCATTCCGCGCGGATCCGCACGGGCGGTGTCCAGCAACTGCTTCCAGCGGGGCACGAACGTCCCATCGGGCCCTCCGGGCCCAGGGGGTCCGTCGGTCATCAACGTCTGCAGCAGCCCCATCGCGTTGGAACCCTTGCCGTAGCGGACCGGCTCGATGTGGGTGTCGGGCGTCGGGTGGATCGACGACGTGATCGCCACCCCGTGGGTGAGGTCCAGATCCGGAGAGACCTCCAGGCGCCCGGCCCCGACGATGGACTCGGAGTTGGTGCGGGTCAGCACGCCGAGGCGGTTGGAGAGCCGGGGCAGCCGGCCCTCGTCGCGCATCTTGAACAGCAGGTGCTGGGTGCCCCACGTCCCGGCGGCCAGGATCAGGTGCTTGGCGGTGTAGGTGCGCCGGTCGCGGCGCAGCCAACTGCCGGTGCGCACCGTGCGGACCTCCCACAGCCCGTCGGGCCGCTGCTCGAACCGCTTCACCGTCGTCATCGGAATGACTTGCGCCCCACCCGATTCCGCGAGATAGAGGTAGTTCTTCAGCAGGGTGTTCTTGGCGCCGTAGCGGCACCCGGTCATGCAGCAGCCGCACTCCAGGCAGCCGGTGCGCTCGGGTCCGGCTCCGCCGAAGTAGGGGTCCGGCACGGTCTTGCCCGGCGCCTTGGTGCCGTCGGGGCCGAAGAACACCCCGACCGGCGTCGGCACGAACGTGTCACCGCAGCCCATGTCGTCGGCGACCTCCTTGACGACGCGATCGGCATCGGTGAAGGTCGGGTTCTCCACCACGCCCAGCATGCGTCGCGCCTGGTCGTAGTGCGGCATCAGCTCGTCGCGCCAGTCGGTGATGTGCGACCACTGCTGGTCTTTGAAGAACGGCTCGGGCGGCACATACAGCGTGTTGGCGTAGTTCAGCGAGCCGCCGCCCACGCCGGCGCCGGCCAGGATCAGCACGTTGCGCAGCGGGTGGATGCGCTGGATGCCGTAGCAACCCAGCTTCGGCGCCCATAGGAACTTGCGCAGATCCCAGGACGTCTCGGCGAAATCCTCGTCGGCGAACCGGCGTCCGGCCTCGAGGACGCCGACGCGGTAGCCCTTTTCCGTCAGCCGCAACGCGCTGACGCTGCCCCCAAAACCCGAACCGATGATCAGTACGTCGTAATCCGGCTTCATCGCACCAGTATGGCCTTACTCGCGGGTAACAAACCAGCGGCCTCCGCCGATGCGCGGGCGCCCGGCCGGCCGGGCGGTCGGCGTCCGGCGCCCGGCTGGCCGGGCACTCGCCGATGACGAGTCAGCTACCGACGGTCAGCCCGACCTTCTGGAATTCCTTGAGGTCGCAGTAGCCGGCCTTGGCCATCGACCGGCGCAGGCCGCCGACCAGGTTGAGGCTGCCGAACGGGTCGTCGGACGGTCCGCCCAGCACCTGCCGCAGCGGCGGGCGTTCACCGACGGCGATCTGCAGCAGCGCCCCGCGCGGCAGCGACGGGTGGGCGGCCGCGGCCGGCCAGAACCATCCCTCGCCGAGCGCCTCGGCGGACTCGGCGAGCGGGGTGCCCAGCACCACCGCGTCGGCGCCGCAGGCGATGGCCTTCGCCAACTCTCCCGAGGTGTGGATGTCGCCGTCGGCCAGCACGTGCACGTACCGGCCGCCGGTCTCGTCGAGGTATTCGCGGCGCGCGGCGGCGGCGTCGGCGATCGCGGTGGCCATCGGCACGCTGATGCCCAGCACCTCGTCGCTGGTGGTCACGCCCCGGGTGGCGCCGTAGCCGACGATGACGCCGGCGGCGCCGGTGCGCATCAGGTGCAGCGCGGTGCGGTGGTCCTGCACGCCGCCGGCGACCACCGGCACGTCGAGCTCGGAGATGAACGTCTTCAGGTTCAGCGGCTCGCCGTCGCTGGCGACCCGCTCCGCCGAGACGATGGTGCCCTGGATGACCAGCAGGTCGATGCCGGCCTGCAGCAACGCCGGGGTGAGCGCCTGGGCGTTTTGCGGGCTGACCCGCACCGCGGTGGTGACGCCGGCCTCCCGGATACGGGCGACGGCCGAGCCCAGCAGGTCCGGGTTCAGCGGGGCGGCATGGAATTCCTGCAGCAGCCGGATCGCCGCCGAGGGTTCGGGCTCCTTGCTGGCGGCCTCGACCAGCTGGGCGATCTTGGCCTCGACATCGGCGTGCCGGCCGATCAGCCCCTCGCCGTTGAGCACGCCCAGCCCGCCGAGGCGGCCCAGCTCGATCGCGAACTCCGGCGACACCAGCGCATCGGTCGGATGCGCCAGCACCGGGATCTCGAACCGGTAGGCGTCGAGCTGCCAGGCGGTCGACACGTCCTGCGACGACCGGGTGCGCCGGGACGCCACGATGCTGACTTCGCTCAGTTCATAGCTGCGACGGGCGGTGCGGCCCATCCCGATCTCGACCATCTGGGCCTCAGCGCGCGTAGTAGTTGGGGGCTTCGACCGTCATCGCGACGTCGTGCGGGTGGCTTTCCCGCAGCCCGGCCGCCGTGATCCGGACGAACTGGGCCTGCTGCAGTTCCTCGATGGTCGACGATCCGGTGTACCCCATCGCCGCGCGCAGACCGCCGGTCAGCTGGTGGATCACCGAGGACAGCGGGCCGCGGAACGGCACCCGGCCCTCGATGCCCTCGGGCACCAGCTTGTCCTCGGAGAGCGCGTCGTCGGCGAAGTAGCGGTCCTTGGAGTACGACTTTCCGGTCCCGGAGCCCCGGCCCGCCATAGCCCCCAGCGACCCCATGCCGCGGTAGCTCTTGAACTGCTTGCCGTTGACGAAGATCAGCTCGCCGGGCGCCTCGGCGGTGCCCGCCAGCAGCGAGCCCAGCATGGCGGTCGACGCCCCCGCGGCCAGGGCCTTGGCGATGTCGCCGGAGTACTGCAGCCCGCCGTCGGCGATCACCGGCACCCCGGCCGGCCCGCACGCGGCGACGGCCTCCAGGATCGCGGTGATCTGCGGCGCGCCGACGCCCGCCACCACCCGGGTGGTGCAGATCGACCCCGGCCCCACGCCCACCTTCACGGCGTCGGCGCCGGCGGCGACCAGCGCGGCGGCCGCCGACCGGGTGGCGACGTTGCCGCCGATCACCTCGACGCGGTCGCCTGCCTCGGCCTTGAGTTTGCCGACCATGTCGAGCACCAGCCGGTTGTGCGCGTGCGCGGTGTCCACGATCAGCACGTCCACCCCGGCGTCGATTAGCATCATCGCCCGCACCCAGGCGTCGCCGCCGACGCCGACGGCGGCGCCGACCAGCAGCCGGCCGTCGCTGTCCTTGGTGGCCAGCGGGTGCTGTTCGGTCTTGACGAAATCCTTGACGGTGATCAGCCCGGTCAGCCGGCCGTGGCCGTCGACGATCGGCAGCTTCTCGATCTTGTGGCGCCGCAACAGGCCCAGCGCCGCGTCGGCGGACACCCCCTCCTGCGCGGTGATCAGCGGGGCCTTGGTCATCACCTCGGCGACCTTCTTGGTCTGGTCGACCTCGAACCGCATGTCGCGGTTGGTGATGATGCCGACGAGCGCGCCCGACTCGTCGACCACCGGCAGCCCGGAGATGCGGAACCGCGCGCACAGGGCGTCGACCTGAGCCAGCGTGTTGTCCGGGCGGCAGGTGACCGGATCGGTGACCATGCCCGCCTCGGAGCGCTTCACCATCTCGACCTGGCCGGCCTGTTCGGCGACCGGCAGGTTGCGGTGCAGCACACCCATGCCGCCGGCGCGCGCCATCGCGATCGCCATCCGCGACTCGGTGACGGTGTCCATCGCCGAGCTCACCAGCGGCACCTTGAGCCTGATCTTCTTGGTGAGCTGGCTGGACGTGTCGGCGGTGGCGGGGACCACGTCGGAGGCCGCGGGCAGCAACAGGACGTCGTCGAAGGTCAGCCCCAGCATCGCGATCTTGTGCGGGTTGTCGCCCCCCGTGGGCACCGGGTCATCGACCAGGCCGCCGACCCGCACATACGGACTGCCGACGAGGTCAGAGCTGGCTTCCAGGTGGGACGTGCCACGGGTCATCAGTGGGGCCCTCCATACGATGCGGCGTGAGAAAACCCATCCTATCGGCTCCCCTTCGCCGGGTGACGATGCGCGCCGGGACGGCGCGAGGAGGAAGCCGGCCAATCGGGCACAGCGTGAGAGTTCGCTTGCTCGGGGCGCGCCGCACACCCCGAACGGAACGGGAACGGCGGGCAGCTCCCTGCTGGCGTTATCCCGACCGGGCTGCGTAGGCTAGGGGCGTGCGCGACCACCTCCCACCGGGTTTGCCGCCCGATCCTTTCGCCGACGACCCCTGTGATCCGTCGGCGGCACTGGAAGCCGTCGAGCCGGGCCAGCCCCTGGATCAGCAGGAGCGGATGGCCGTCGAGGCCGACCTCGCGGATCTGGCGGTGTACGAAGCGTTGCTGGCGCACAAAGGCATTCGCGGGCTCGTCGTCTGCTGCGACGAGTGTCAGCAGGATCACTACCACGACTGGGACATGCTGCGGGCCAACCTGCTGCAGCTGTTGATCGACGGCACCGTGCGCCCGCACGAGCCCGCCTATGACCCCGAGCCGGACGCCTACGTCACGTGGGATTACTGCCGGGGCTACGCCGACGCCTCGCTCAACGAGGCGACGTCAGACGCCGACGGCTTCCACCGCCGTCACTGATTGGGCGCACCCGGCGTAGCCGCCGACGAGGGCAGCGTCGCGTTCGGGTTGCGCGATTCGACCTTGGCGTTCAACAGCTTCAGCTGATTCATCAGCTCCCGCTTGGCGACGGGGTCGTCGATCGACTGCACCAAACTGCTCACGTCGGTCAGCTGATTCTTGGCCTGCTCCCACTCGCCGCGGTCGATCGATTCCTGCACCTTGGCCAGGTCGGCCTTGGCGGCCAGCATTTCCTGCTTTTCGTGGACCCGCGGTTGGTCGAAGAACATCGCGTGCAGCCCGTGCAGGGGGGTGCCGGGACGGGCCTCTACCACCATGGCCCCGAAACCGCTGAGCGCGATCAGCGCGGCGGCGACCGAGGCGATGGCGGTCAGGCCGCGACGGCCCCGCCGGCGCTCGGCCAGTCCTTTCCGCAGCGCGTTGACGGCCTCCTCGGGCGTCACCAGCGCGCTGGCCGGCGGCCATCGCAGGTTGTCGCGCCAGTCCTCGAGCATCGTGGTCAGCACGTCGACGTCGGGGTCCTCGACGCTCACCGGCCGGCGCTGGGCCAGCGCATCGAGGAGCAGGTCTGTGCGGGCGAATTCATCCAGGGATTCAGGCACAGTCACCTGCCGCAATCATCTCGGACTTCAACCGCGACAACGCGCGGTGCTGGGCAACTCGGACCGCCCCCGTGGTGCTGCCGACCGCGGCCGCGGTCTCCTCGGCGGACAGGCCGACGACGACGCGCAGGATCAAGATCTCGCGCTGCTTGGCGGGCAGGATTTCGAGCAGTTCGCTCATCCGGCTCACCGAATCGGCTTCGATGGCAAGCTGTTCGGGCCCCGCGTCGGGCGACCACCGTTCGGGAATCGATTCGGTGGGATAGGCGAGGTCACGACCGGCGGCCCGATGGGCGTCGGCGACCTTGTGGGCCGCGATGCCATAGAGGAACGCGAGGAAGGGGCGTCCGCGATCGCGATAGCGGGGCAGCGCCGTGATGGTCGCCAAGCACACCTCCTGCGCCACGTCATCCGCTGACAGGCCACCCCGATCGACCGTGCCGACGCGGGCCCGGCAATATCGCACGACGATCGGACGGATGGTCTCCAGCACCTCCCTCAGCGCGCCGTGGTCTCCGGTGACGGCCTTGGCGACCACGGCATCGAGACGTTCCCCTGCTGGAATTGTCATCGACGGTGATATCCCTAACGTTACGAACCGGACACATCGCGGGCCAACTGGGCTAACTAACGAAATGACAATAACGGGCGGGGGCCCGATTCAAGCGGAACGCCACGTTCCACCGGCGTGCCGCACCTGGCCTGCGCAGACATCCCGGATTTCGTGCAGTTGCTGTGCCGAAAACGTGACGCTTTCGATATCGATCAGCAAGCACGCCAACGCCCAACGCAACGGGAGCAGACCTAACCGGCCGGTGGTCTGCAGCGCGGCGTCCGCGACCGCGCGGGCGCGCTCGATGTTTCCCGCACTGCACAGCGCGGCGGCCAGCACCACCTCGCTCTTGACTCGGTGCCGGGCCGACGGGACGCTCATGGCCGCCGCCAGCTCCGCCGCCTCGCCGGCATGGCGGACGGCGACGTCACCCTCGCCGCGGGCCATCGCGAGTTCGGCGGCCACCCACCGCCGGCGCACCGGAATCCGGTCGGGCACGGGCGTTTTGGGGTCCGTGGCTGCCAGTAGCGGGTCGGCGCGCGCCAGCAGCGCCGCCGCGGCCGCGAAACGCCCCACGCCCAGCGCGTCGGCCGCCAGCCCGATCAGGGCGTCGGCGCCCGCCTCGGGATCGGCGCCGGCCAGCGCCAGGGCGCGCCCGTCCCAGCGTCGCGCGACGGTGTGCCAACCGAGCTGGCGCAGGAACGATCCCTGCGTGCTCATGCCCAGCGAGGCCAGCCGGCCGGCCGGCGCGGCGCGCCGCAGCGCCGCGAGGTCGCGCTGCGCGGCGCCGTAGCGCCCCTGTCCCCCGGCCGCGACGGCGCGCAGCCACAGTTGCGCCGGCGTCGTCGCCGACGGCAGCGGCCAGTCGCCGGGCCCGTCTCCGAACGCGGCGTCGGCCAACCGCCGCCCAATCAAGGAAGTGTGACGAGTTTCAATCACAATGATGTAGTAAACAGTTTGTGGTCTTCCTGTTACCGAACAGTTAATCACTATAGCCCATGGATAAATTCGGCCCGCGGGCGCGGTCGGCGCTGAGCTGGGAAATCACGTTTCGGACAACCGCCTGGTAGCGCCCCGTCGGAGGCGCCATTTCATTCGAGATGAACGCAACGTTAATTTTGCACCAAAGGACACATACTTTGCCGGGCTAAGTGGCTATTGACGGAAATTCACCGTCGCCCCTAACGTCTACACACGACGGGTAGTCATCGGGGACTCCACTCCGCTTAATTTAAGTTGCACACAATCGCTTTCGCGAACCCGACCGCACGTGGGCGGGCCGTGCAGAGAGGGAACGAACCAATGCCACAGCCGGAGCAGCTACCTGGACCCAACGCCGACATCTGGAATTGGCAACTGCAGGGCTTGTGCCGCGGCGTTGACTCAGCAATGTTCTTCCACCCCGACGGCGAGCGCGGGCGCGCCCGCATGCAACGCGAGCAACGCGCCAAGGAAATGTGCCGGCAATGCCCGGTGATCCAGGAATGCCGTTCGCACGCCCTCGAAGTCGGCGAGCCCTATGGGGTGTGGGGCGGCCTGTCGGAATCCGAGCGCGACCTCCTGCTCAAGGGTGACCTCGGCCGCGGCATCCGCCGCAGCGCCTGACCGATCGTCCTTCGCGGGCGGCGGCCTAGTATTCCGGCCGTCGACGCGACCTGGGCAGGTACTCCGCGCCACCCTCGCCTTCCCAGCGGTGGATCTGCTTGTCCGGAACGTGCGCCGAATCACGCTGGGTGAACAGCGATTTCGCCTTCTCCGCGGGCATGGTTGCTTCCATCGTCTGCATCATCGCAAGACCACCTGTGGCCCAAGGCTTTTCGCCGCATGCATTTCGTACGGCAGGGCCCTCAGCACCGTCACGGACCGCCCCGTCCCACCCGGGATGGCGTAGAAACGCTGGTCGCCGGGGCGGGCGCCGGCAATCGCGCGACCCAGCGGGGACGCCATCGAATAGGCCTTGATGCCGGCGGCCTCGGGGCACGGCCGGCCGAGCAGAAGCGTCTCCGTCTCGCCGGTGTCGTCGTAGCGGATGGTCAACACCATGCCCGCTTCGGCGACGGGGTCAAAGGCCGCCCCTTCGCCGACGACGACCGCGTGGGACAGCAGGCCCTCGATCTCGCAGATGCGCGCGCGCCACACGGACTGGCGCGCACGGCGATTCGGGTTGTAGTCCATGAGGTCGTCGGGAACCTCGGCCCCGCGGCGCGAACGCAGCCCGGCCAGTTCGTCGTGCAATCGGGTGTAGTCCTGAGGCGTCATCCGGATGCGCTGGATGGTGGTCATGGCGCGTGGCGTCCTTTCGTGTCGGAGGGGTTGCCGCCAGGGGCGGGCGGGCCGGTGCACCGCCCCTGACGACTCGGGTCGCCCGGGGGGCGAAGTCTTCGTCCGTCGCTGATTCCATGGTCGCGTGACCCGTCGCGCCGGCGCTTGCCCCCACCGGACAACGGGGAGGGGGCTCGTTGTCGAGCCCCGACAATGTCATCGCCGCCGCACGGCCCGGCCGGCCGTCGAATGAACGATTCGCATCCGCAGTCCGTGAACCAGACATGGACGCGGCGGGCCAGCCGCGGTCTATAGCCGACGCGGCGTCGAGACGCGTTGCGCCGCGCCGGTCCTCGCACCCGAAGGGGATGCACCGTGGCACATGGGCGCACCACACTGGGACGACAAGCGTGGCTGGATCGGCCGAGCTACCGACTCGAGCACGCTCTGACCTTCGTGTTCGCCGCGGCGGGTCGGCACCGGGATCGGATCAGCAATTTCTTGCACGGCACCTGGCTCGGTCATCCGCTGCATCCGGCTCTGACGTCGATTCCGATGGGAGCGCTGACGACGACGGTCGCAATGGATGCGGTCAGCGTGTTGCCGCGCCGCGCCGCGCCGCTGCACGACGCGTCGAGGTTTGCGCTGGGCGTCGGGCTCGCCGGCAGCGTCGGCGCGGCCGCCACCGGACTGACGGATTGGCAGCACACCCACGAACAATCGCGTCGAATCGGTCTCGTCCACGGCGCCCTCAACGCCATAGCGACGGGCCTGTACGCGGCGTCATGGTGGGACCGCCGGGGCGGGCGGCACCGGCGCGGGATGGCGGCGAGCGCGCTGGGCTACGGCCTCACCCTCGGCGCCGGCTACCTCGGCGGCACGTTGGTGTTCGCATCGGGCACCGGGGTTGACCGCTCCGGCGCCCGGCTGAGCGGAGACCGGTGGACACCGGTGCTGGCGGTCGCGTCCTTGGATGGCCAGCCGCGGCGTGTGGAGGTGGCCGGCGTCGGCGTGGTGCTCTATCGCAACGAAGGCCGGGTGTTGGCCGTCGGCGAGCACTGCCCCCACCTGGGCGCGCCGATGAACGACGGCTGGATCGACCGCGATCGAATCGTTTGCCGCTGGCACGGTTCCAGGTTCGCGTGCGAATCGGGAGAAGTGTTGCGCGGACCGGCAACAGCGGCGCTGCCGAGTTATCCGGTGCGGATCCGCGACGGGCTGATCGAGGTGCGCGGAGTCGCGCAGTGAACGCCTACGACGTGCTGTTCGAGCACCACAGAGTTTTACGCGGACTCTGCGAGAGGATCACAGCGATACCGCCCGAGGCCGACGAGCGCCAAGTCGCCCTCGACGAGCTGTTGATTGAGCTGGACGTCCACATGCGGATCGAGGACGACCTGTTCTACCCCGCCGTGTCGGCGGCGAGCACACTCGTCGCGATCGCCCATGCGGAGCATCGCCAGGTCTGGGATCAGTTGGCGGTGCTCCTTCGGACGTCGCCGACCGCGCCGGACTACGAAGACGAATGGCGCTCATTCGTCACCGTCCTCGATGCCCATGCCAGCGAGGAGGAACGCGACTTATGCCCGGCCCCAATAGATTTGAGCGAGGACATGCTCGAGCGCCTCGGCAACCGAATGATCGAGCGCATCGCCCGGCTGCGTGGGTCGACGCTCAACCGGCTCCGCGTCCGCGGCCGCGCGGCCCTGCTCAGTTCGCTGTGACGGGCGGGGATCTGGCGCTGCGGCGAGGCGTGCCCGTTTTTGAAATCGGCGAATTGGGTAGGCACCGCCCATGAACAAGGGCGCATCCTTCGCGGTCGCGGCGCTCACCGCGACCCTCGCACCGCTGGCCGCCTGCGCGAACCAGCAGGGCAGCCAACCCAATACGTCGCCGCTGACCAGCCCCGCCCCGGGCGCGGAGCGGCTGACCACCCAGCTCAAGACCGCCGACGGGATTCCGGTCGCCAATGCGACCTTGGAATTCGCGAACGGCTACGCCACGGTGACCGTGGAGGCCGGCCCCAACCAGGTGCTGAGCCCCGGTTTCCATGGGCTGCAAATCCATTCGGTCGGCAAATGCGAGGGCGACTTCGACTCCGCGGGAAGCGTCTACCAGGCGGCCGATCACACGGGCTACCCCGCCAGCGGAGACCTGACCGCGCTGCAGGTGCGCTCCGACGGCTCGGCGAAACTGGTCACCACCAGCAACTCGTTTACCGCCGCGGACCTGAGAAGCAGCTCGGGCAGCGCGCTGATCCTGCACCAGAGTGTCGACAACTTGGGCACCAGCCCGACCGCCGAGTCGAACAAGCGCATCGCCTGCGGCGTGATCGCCGCGGCGTCGGCGACGACGACCTCGTCGACCACCAGCGTCACGACCAGCACCACAACCGTCGCGGTGCCCCCGCCATCGATCAGCACCAGCACGAGCACGGTCACGGTCACCAGCACCCCGGCCGTGACGTCCACGCCGACCACGACCGTGACGACCCCGCCGAGCCTGCCCCCGGGAACCCGCTGACCCTTTAGGCCCGAAAAACGGCGCCCGCCCCGCGGCGGCGAATTACTGTTCTGAGATGCAGACCGCGCTGTTCACCCTGGGTCTGGTCTTGTTTCTGCTCGGCCTGCTCACCGGGCTGGCGGTGCCCGCACTGAAGAACGCGCGCATGGGGTTGTCGAGCCACCTCGAGGCGTTGCTCAACGGCATGTTCCTCGTGTTGCTCGGTCTGCTGTGGCCACATATCCACCTGGCCCACGCGTGGGGAATCGCGGCGGTCGCGCTCATCGTGTACGCGGCCTACGCGAACTGGTTGACGACGCTGTTCGCGGCGGTGTGGGGCGCCGGTCGCAGATTCGCGCCCATCGCGGCGGGCGACTTTGAGGCCTCGGCCGCCAAGGAGAGCTTTGTCAGCTTCGGGTTGGTGTCGCTCTCGCTGGCGGTGGTGGTGGGCGTCGGCATCGTCATCGTCGGGGTCCTCGTCGGGCGCTGAGGATCGTGCTTAGGTCGGGATTGTGAAACCCCTCGCCGACTTCTTTCGCGACACGGTCGGGGCGCGGATAGCGGTGGCCGCCGTGCTCGGAGTCGCCGTCGCCCTTGGGGTGGGCAACACGGTCGGCTGGCGGTTCGCGCTGGCCGGCTGGATCGTCACCGCCGGTGTCTACGTGGTGTGGACGCGGCTCATCCTGGGCGGAATGGATGCCGATCAAACCCGCGAATATGCGACCCGGGAGGATCCCACCCGGTGGGCATCCGACGCGGTCATCGTGTCGGCGAGCGTCGCGAGCCTGGGCGGGGTCGGTTACGTGGTCGCCGCGGCGTCGCGTTCGGGTCCCGGCGCCGTGGAAGCCGCCGTCGTCGGCATCCTGACCGTCGCGGCGTCCTGGTTCGCCGTGCACACGCTGTTCACCGTGCACTACGCGCGGCTGTATTACTCGGACGAACCGGGCGGAATCAACTTCCACGACCCGGAGCCGCCGCGCTTTCGCGACTTTGCGTATGTCGCCTTCACGGTCGGCATGACCTATCAGGTGTCAGATACCGAGATCGGATTGACCTCCATCAGGGCCACGGTGCTGCGCCAGGCGCTGCTGTCCTACCTGCTCGGCGCGGTCGTCCTGGCGGTCACCATCAACCTGATCGCGGGATTGGGCGCCAAGTTCTGACGCGTGCGGTCGAGTGGAACGCGTTGCGCCACAGACCTATCCGGAAACGTCACCGAAGGTGATAGGCGAACGACTTCTCTTGACGCTGCTTCATCTTCTCCAGGCACTGGTGGTGCTTGCGGGCGTGATACGCCAGCGGGAAGTAGGTGAGCCGGTCGGGCAGCACGCGGTAGGCGGTGCGGATCGCGGTGTACACGCGGATGAGTTGACGTTCCTCCTTGGGACTCCAAGTGACGCCGAGCTTTTCGCGAAGACGCGGGTCGAGCAACCCCACGACGGACAGGTAGTTGAGCCGGAGCGCGGGCAGCACCGCGGCCCGCACCAACGGCGCCAGCGCTTTCGGCAACGACGGCGGCACGTCGACCCTGCCGGTTTTCATGTCCTCCATCAGCTGCAGCGCCTGGGGCGTGCCCCGCAGCGTGTCGATCATCGCTTCGAAATAGTCGGCCATCTCTTGCTGCGACTCGGGATAGCCGCGCATGGGCACGTGGAGCAGCCGGGCCAGCCGGCGGTTGTCGCGCAGCAGCTCCTCTTTCTCGGCCTCGGTGAACTCGCGCCCGATCAACAACCGCCCGGCCTGTGCGTTGACGATGTAGCCGGTGGCGATCACCCACTGATAGGCCTCGGGATTCAAAGCGCTGATCTGCCTACCGGTCTCGGCGCTTTTCATGGTGATCGGCTGGTGCATCGCACGGACGCGGTCACCTTCCGCCCTGGCCTCGGTGCCGCCATAGGTCCAGCGCAGGACCGAGTCGACGGAACGGATCGCGCGGCCGCCGGGGTCCCCGTGGAAGGCAGCGGAGTAGCGGCCGGTGATTTCGGCGATGACCGGGTGCATGGCCTGCATCATGAACGCCGCGCCCTCGAGGATGAGGAATGTCCAGCGCCCGGTGTGCTCGGCGGTCAGCGATTCCGGCGGAACGAGTTCGATCTCTTCTGCGTCCTGTTGGTCCTCGGAGTGCCGGCGGACATCGACTTCGGGACTTGCGGTCATGGCGCCGACGCTAATGTGACCGTAAGGTCGCGTTCAAGTCGCGTTAGGAGTTCATGTGGGCACCGCAAAGTCCAGCTCAAGGCGCCGAAAAGCGCCGCAGCAAGCACGCTCTCGCGAGATGGTCGCGAAAATCGTGTCGTCGACAACATTGCTGCTGCGCCAGCACGCGCCCGAGCAGATCACCACCAACCTGATCGCCGAGAAGGCCGGCGTCAGCAAGGGCTCGATCTATCAGTACTTCGCCGACAAGGAACAAATCATCAACGCGGCGATCGAACGGCTCGCCGCCGAGCAGGCTCCCGCAATCGAGGACATGCTCAGGGGGATCACCCTCGACCGGCCGGAGTCGGCGATGGAGTCATCGATCGACATCCTGATCGACTACACCATCGCCAACCGTCGGCTGATCCGCTACCTCGCCGAACGGCCCGACCACGTCCGCACGTTCGACAAGGTCTCGGGACTCAACGCCACGCTGCTGGCGATGACCACGCTGCACATGAATCACTACCGCAGCCAATACCGCGACGAGCTCAGCCCCAGCGCGTTGGTGTGGTTGTTCTTCAACATGGCCGTGGCGACGACCATGCGCTACATCGAGTCGGACGATCCCATCCGGCTCGACGAATTGCGGGCCGGCCTGAAGTTCGCGTCCGCCGGCTTGCTGGCCGCGGGCCGCACCGAGCCCTGAAGGAAAACACCCCGGGGCGCCGGGGCGGAAGAATCGAGAGACTTACCCCGGGTCATGCGGCGGTCCGCACATCGAGCTTCGGAAGCATAAGCTGGCTATGACTTCGCCAATGCTTCGTACTTCTTAACTTGGGATTCCAGGGTTTTTATGACCTCGTCGGCGTTGGCATTCACTAATCCGCCACCGCCAGTATTGATGAGGACAGGCCCATCGACCGCGAAGAACGAAAGCAGGCTGGCGCCATCGGCAGTGATCTTGACTCCGACTGAGCCAGCGGCGACCTTTGGCGCGGACATCGGCGCGTAAGTGAGATTGGAACCGTTGTAGGTTTCGCCCGTGCAGGTTGCGAGGGCATCGGTTAAGGACTTGAACGACGCTCTAGCTTGATCGGCGTCGGCGTACTGGCGCAACCCGACTTTGAGAAATTCAGCGGACAGGCCACCTCCCTTGGTGAAGTCCCGCTTCACATAGCTTTTCTCTTGGAAGGCCGGCTTGTAGTCGCAGAATGTCTTGTCGACCGACCTGTCCGAGGGAGGGTCTTGGCTGTACCCGGCAGGAAGGTCCTGCACGCCAAGTAGCGCCTCGGTGAGCGCCTTCTCGGAAAGGATGCGTTGGGTGGGGGCGCCGGATGCGGTCGAGGCCGTCGTAGCAGTCGTGGTCTTACTTGAATCCGATGTGCCACTGCCGCAACCCGCGGCCGACAAGGTCAGCACGAGAGTCAGCAGGATCCGCGGCACCAATCGCCCCTGCGAGTTCACTTGCCGCAACTTACCTGAACCAGAATTACATTCGATGTCGATGCAGCCTTTTGGGCGGTTAGGTGCGACGCCAGAAATTGCCTCCAAAAACGAAGCACCCCCGGTTTCGCCGGGGGTGTTCCGTGTCTAGTCGCCTAGTGGTGGTGATGACCGTGGCCGTGGCCGTGGTCATCGGCTTCCTCGGCGGGCTTGTCGACGACCACCGTCTCGGTGGTCAGCACCATCCGCGCCACCGACGCCGCGTTGAGCACCGCCGAGCGGGTGACCTTGACCGGGTCGATGACACCGTCGGCGATCAAGTCACCGTAGGTGAGCTTGTCCGCGTTCAGCCCGTGCCCGTTGGGCAGCTCGGTCACCTTGTGCACCGCGACCGCGCCGTCGAGCCCGGCGTTGGTGGCGATCCAGTACAGCGGGGCCGCCAGCGCCTCGGAGAAGACGTCGACGCCGAGCGCTTGATCGCCGGACAGCGAGCCGCGCAGCTGTTGAAGCGCCTTGCGCGTCTGCAGCAGCGCCGAGCCGCCACCGGCGACGATGCCCTCCTCGACGGCGGCCTTGGCGGCCGCGACGGCATCCTCGACGCTTTCCTTGCGCTCCTTGAGCGCGGTCTCGGTGGCGGCACCCACCTGGATCACGGCGACACCGCCGGCCAGCTTGGCCAGCCGCTCCTGCAGCTTCTCGCGGTCCCAGTCGGAGTCGGTGGACTCGATCTCGGCGCGCAGCTGCTTGATGCGGTTGGCCACCGCGTCCTTGGCGCCGCCGCCGTCGACGATGACGGTGTCGTCCTTGCTGACCACCACGCGGCGAGCCGAGCCCAGCACGTCCGTGCCGACCTCGCGCAGCAGCAGGCCGGCGTCGGGGTTGATCACCTGGCCGCCCGTCACGATCGCCAGATCCTCGAGGAACGCCTTGCGACGGTCGCCGAAGAACGGCGCCTTGACGGCGACGGCCTTGAGCGTCTTGCGAATCGAGTTCACCACGAGGGTCGCCAGCGGCTCGCCCTCGATGTCCTCGGCGATGATCAGCAGCGGGTTGCCGGATTCGGCGACCTTTTCCAGCATGGGCAGCAGGTCGGGCAGCGAGCTGATCTTCTCCTGGTGCAACAGGATCACCGGGTCGTCCAGCACGGCCTGCTGGGCGTCGAAGTCGGTCACGAAATACGCCGACAGGAAGCCCTTGTCGAAGCCGACGCCCTCGGTGAACTCGAGCTCGGTGCTCAGCGTGGAGGATTCCTCGACGCTGACCACGCCGTCGGTGCCGACCTTGGTCATCGCCTCGCCGACGAGCTCGCCGAGGAGCTGGTCACGCGACGACACGGTCGCCACCTGGGCGATCGCTTCCTTCCCGGAGACCGGGGTGGCCGACGCCAGCAGGGCCTCGGACACCGCGTCGGCGGCCTTGGAGATTCCCGCACCGAGTTCGATGGGGTTGGCGCCGGCCGCAACCAGGCGCAGGCCGCCCTTGACCAGCGCCTGGGCCAGCACGGTGGCCGTGGTGGTCCCGTCGCCGGCGACGTCGTTGGTCTTGGTCGCCACCGACTTCACCAGCTGGGCGCCCAGGTTCTCGAACGGGTCTTCCAGGTCGATCTCCCGCGCGACGGTGACACCGTCGTTGGTGACCGCGGGCCCGCCGAATGCCTTGGCCAGCACCACATGCCGGCCGCGCGGGCCCAACGTCACGCGTACCGCGTCGGCGAGCGTGTTCACGCCCGCCTCGATGGCGCGGCGCGCCGTTTCGTCGTACTCAATAATCTTGCTCATCAGGCTCCTTCACGCCCCAGCTCTGAGGCTCTAACGCATGCCGCCCCGGAAATCACCCGCGCGGACGCGGGGATCGCCGGGGCGGGACACGGTTCTTACTTGGAGACGACAGCCAGCACGTCGCGCGCCGACAGGATCAGGTACTCCTCGCCGTTGTACTTGATCTCGGTGCCGCCGTACTTGCTGTAGATGACGGTGTCGCCTTCCGAGACGTCCAGCGGGATGCGCTTCTCGCCGTCTTCGTCCCACCGGCCGGGGCCGACTGCGACGACGGTGCCTTCCTGCGGCTTCTCCTTGGCGGTGTCGGGAATGACCAGACCGGACGCGGTCGTGGTCTCGGCCTCGTTGGCCTGCACGAGAATCTTGTCCTCGAGTGGCTTGATGTTCACCTTCGCCACGATTGGAGCCCTCCAGTGTTTGGGTCGGGTCCGGGACGAGCCCGGACCGGGAGTTGGTGGCCGGTCCGGGGCGGGCCCGGAACCTGCCGAATTATCAGGTGTTCGGCATTCGTCCATGCCCGAGCGCCGTCGTCGCGGGTGCCGACACAGGGCGTGGCCGATTGCCACCTAGCACTCTATACACGGGAGTGCTAGCACTCAAGGGGGCCCCGCTGCTCCCCGCGTGTTCGCCCTCAGCGATCAGCTGACCTGCGCCTTCACCACCGGCAGGCCCGGGTCGCTGGGCGCGTCCAGCGGGGACGGCGGCGCCCCGGCCGCCACCAGATGCGCGGCGAACGACGCGATCATCGCCCCGTTGTCGGTGCACAGCCGGGGCCTGGGGATGCGCAACGTCAGGCCGGCCGCCGCGCAGCGCTGCTCCGCCAGCTCCCGCAACCGCGAATTCGCGGCCACTCCCCCGGCGATCAGCAGTGTCGAGACGCCGAGGCCCGTCGCGGCGCGCACGGCCTTGCGGGTCAGCACGTCGGCCACCGCCTCCTGGAACCCGGCGGCGACGTCGGCGTTCACCGCGTCCGGGTGGCTTTCCAGGTGCCGGGCCACGGCCGTCTTGAGGCCGGAGAAGCTGAACGCGTAGGGGTCGTCGCGCGGCCCCGTCATGCCGCGCGGGAAGGCGATCGCGTCGCGGTCGCCGGTGCGGGCCAGCTCGTCGAGCACTCTGCCGCCCGGGTAGCCCAGCCCCAGCAGCCGCGCCACCTTGTCGTAGGCCTCGCCGGCCGCGTCGTCGACGGTGCTGCCCAGCTCGACGATCGGCTCGCCGAGCGAGCGCACGTGCAGCAGGTGGGTGTGGCCGCCCGAGACCAGCAGCGCCACGCACTCGGGCAGTGGCCCGTGCTCGTAGACATCGGCGGCCAGGTGCCCGCCCAGATGGTTCACCGCATAGAACGGAACCCCCCAGGCGGCCGAATAGGCTTTGGCCGCAGCAACTCCCACCAAAAGGGCGCCGGCCAGCCCGGGCCCGATGGTGGCGGCGACGATGTCGGGCCTGTCCAGGCCCGCGGCCGACAGTGCGCGGCGCATGGCGGGCCCCAACGCCTCCAGGTGCGCGCGCGAGGCGATCTCGGGGACCACGCCGCCGAACCGCACGTGTTCGTCGACGCTGGAGGCCACCTCGTCGGCCAGCAGGGTGACGGTGCCGTCGGTGTCCAGCCGCGCGATGCCAACTCCCGTTTCGTCGCACGAGGATTCGATGGCCAAGATCGTCGTCACAGCGCCTCCCGCCGCATGGTGTAGGCGTCGGCGCCGCTGACCCGGTAGTAGCGCCGGCGCACGCCGATCTGCTCGAACCCGACACTGCGGTACAGCCCGATGGCCGCCTCGTTGTCGGTGCGCACCTCCAGGTACACGACGCCGCCGTCGGCGAACGTCAGCAGCTCGTCGAGCAACCGGCGGCCGATGCCCTGCCCCTGGTAGGCGGGGTCCACGCCGATGGTGTGGACCTCGTGCTCGTAGGGCGGTGTGCGGCCCAATCGCGAGATGCCGGCGTAGCCGACGAGCGTTCCGCCGACGCGCGCGCCCACGTAATGGTTGTGGGCACTGGCCAATTCGCGGTTGAACGCCGCCGCCGGCCACGGATCGTCGCCGTCGAAGAGCTGCGCCTCCAGCTCGGCGCAGCGCTGCGCGTCGGCTCGCGTCAACGCCCCGACGGTCACCGGCTCGGCGATCATTGCCGCGCCGCCAGGGGTTTGGCGTCGGGCCGACGCAGGTACAGGGCCACCAGCGGAGCCGGGTCATCGCGCCAATCCCCCACCGCGGCAACGAGTCCGGCCGGTGCCGGGTGGACGGGACCGCACACCGGCAGGCCGAACATCGCCGCGTGGTCGGGTGAGCCGGCCACCGCCTGCGCTCCGCCGTGGTCGACGTCGGCGGGGGCATCAACACCCGGTCCGCCGGTCCGGACGCCGTCGCGGTAGCGGGCCCAGTAGACCTCGCGCCGTCGGGCGTCGGTCACCACGAGCGCGTCCCCGGTGGTGTGCACGCCGATGGCGTCCAGGCTGCACACGCCGTGCACCGGGATACCGAGCGCATGCCCGTAGGCGGCGGCGGTGGCCATCCCGGCCCGCAGGCCGGTGAACGGACCCGGGCCGCAGCCCACCACGACGGCGTCGAGGTCGGCCATTGTCAGCCCCGCATCGGCAAGGGCGGCAAGCACATTCGGGGTCAGGCGTTCGGCGTGGGCGCGGGCGTCGACGGTGACCCGCTGCGCCAGCACGCACAGGTCCTCGCGCCGCACGATGCCGGCCGTCACCGCCGGGGTGGCGGTGTCGAGGGCAAGGACGAGGGTGCTCATGAACCGGCCCTGCTGTCGGCCCACCGCCAGGTCGCGATCCGCACGTCGGACCCGCTGAGGCGCTCCAGCCTGATGTCGAGGCGGCGTTCCGCGAGGCGCTCGACCAGACCTTCACCCCATTCCACCACGACGACAGCGTCGTCGAGATCGCTGTCCAAGTCCAGCGAATCGAGCTCACCGAGCAGGTCGGCGCCCCGGTTGTCGGTGTGGTCGAGCAACCGGTACATGTCGACGTGAATCATTGCCGGGGCGTTTTCCCGTCGCGGCGGATGCACCCGCGCCAACACGTAGGACGGCGAGGTGACCGGGCCATCGACGTCCATGGCCGCGGCAATCCCCTTGGCCAGCACAGTCTTTCCCGCACCGAGCGGACCGGAGAGCACCACCACGTCGCCCGCCCGCAGCTGCTCACCGAGCCGGGTCCCCAACGCGATCGTGTCCTCGACGCGCTCGCAGGTCGCGGTGCCCTCACCCCGCGGCGATCGCAAGCGCGGCGCAGCCGGGCGCGGCGGGTCGCCGCCATCAAACTCAGCCACGACGCCACAGCCTTTCCCGTATCCGCCGCAGCCGCAGCGCCGCCTTGGTCGGGGTGGCGCGCCTGACCAGCCGCACCAGGCCGCCGTTGATCGCCTCCGGCTTGTCCAGCAGCGCCAGGTGACTCGCGCCGACGACGATGACCAACTCGGACCGCGGCAGGCTGGCGGCCATCTTTCGCGAATACTCGTCCGGGGTCAGCAGGTCGTGGTCCCCGCAGGCGATCAGGGTCGGGACCCGCAGGAGGGTCCACAGCCCGGCGGTTTCGTCGTGCTTTTCCAACGCGTCCAGAAACCCCACCATGGTGGGTATCGGCGTGCTGTTCATCATCCGCTGCGAGAACGCGTCCAGGCTCCGGCTGACCTGCAGATCGCTGTAGGACGCGGCGCGCAGCACCGGGCCGATCAGCGAGCGGGATACGTTGCGGCCGCGGTGCATCAGGTTCGGCGCGGACCGCGCTGCGACCCGGACCGCCTCCAGCGCAGGGTTTTTCAGGATCTCGCCCAGTGGTGATCTCGCCACACCTTCGGCCGCCGAGGAAATCAGCGCGGCGCCCACGATTCGGCGCCCGTACTGTTCGGGGAACTGGCGGGCGTGCGACAACACCGTCATGCCGCCCATCGAGTGGCCCACCAGCACGATCATTCCGCGGGGCACCACCGCGTTCAGCACGGCCTGCAGGTCCCTGCCGAGCTGGGTCAGCGTGTAGGTCTCGGGCGCGGCCTCGCCGGATCGACCGTGGCCACGCTGGTCGTAGAAGACCATTCGCACGTCGGGGCCCAACTGGTCGGGCAGCCGGGTCCGCTGAAAGTGGAAGGCCCCCATCTGCAGGCAGAATCCGTGCACGAACACCAGCGTCAGCGGCGCGTCGGCGGGGCCCGCGTCGCGCACCGCGAGCGGCACCCCGTCGGGCGTGGTCACCACCAGGCCGCGGTCGTCCTCGAGCCGGTTGAAATCCTCGTGGGCGTAAGGGTCTTCGACCGTGGCGCGTTGGGTGATCGAGCGGCGGGCCGAGGCTCCGATGATCGTGGCGATGGCCGTCAGCCCTGCACCACCCGCAAGCCATGCCCTGCCCCTGTAGCGCCTGCGGGTTCCGTCAGGGCTCAATGGTTCGCGCCTCGCGGTAGGTCCTGGTGATGCGCCCGCGGGGGCTGGTCACCACTTCGTAGTGGATGGTGCCGAGCAGATCCGCCCAATCCTGCGCGGTGGGTTCGCCGCTCGCGCCCGGACCGAACAGGATCGCCTCGTCGCCCTCGGCGACATCGGTGGGCCCGGGTCCCAGGTCGACGACGAACTGGTCCATGCAGATCCGCCCGACCCCCGGTCGGCGCCGGCCGTTGATCAACACCTCCAGGCGGTTGCCCAGGGACCGGAAGACGCCGTCGGCATAGCCCACCGGCAGCAGCGCAAGGGTGGTGTCTCGCCGCGCGGTCCAGGTGTGCCCGTAGGACACGCTCTCGCCCGCACGGATCGACTTCACCAGTGCCACTGGGCATTTCACCGTCATCGCGGGAATCAGTCCCATGTCGCCGAGCTCGGGCACCGGGCTCAGCCCGTACACCGCGATGCCGGGGCGCACCATGTCGAAGGCGAGGTCGGGCCGCGACATCGTGGCCGACGAGTTCGACAGGTGCGCGGCCTCGTACCGCACGCCCTGATCGCGCGCCTGGGCGAGCATCTCGGTAAACCGTTGGGCCTGAAGGTCGTTGACCGGGTTGGCGGGTTGGTCGGCGTACACCATGTGGGACATCAGGCCGCGCAGCACGATGGCGTTCTCGGCGACGGCGCGGCGCAGCGCGGTCAGCATCGACGGGTAGTGCTCCGGCGGCACGCCGTTGCGATTCAGCCCAGTGTCGACCTTGACGGTGACCGTCGCGGTCCGGCCGGTGCGGCGCACGGCGTCGAGCAGCTCGTCGAGCTGGCGCTCCGACGACACGGCGATCTGTATGTCGGCCAGCAGCGCGGGCGCGAAGTCGAAGCCGGGCGGGTGCAGCCAGGCCAGCACCGGCGCGCGGACGCCGTCGGCGCGCAGCGCCAGCGCCTCGTCGACGGTGGCCACACCCAGCTCGGCGGCCCCCGCGGCCAGCGCGGCGCGCGCCGTCTGGGCGGCTCCGTGGCCGTACCCGTCGGCCTTGACGACGGCCATCACCTGCGCGCCGCCGGCCTGCTCGCACAGCAGCCGCACGTTGTGCGCGATGGCGCCGAGGTCCACCAGGGCCTCGGCGAGGAGGCCCGGTGTCAGGGATATCGGCGTAGCGGCCCGCCCGGTCATGGGCGCCATTGTCCCAGAACCGCGCCGCACGCCGCCGAGCGTGGACTTGTTGGCGAGATTTCGGCGTGATCGGCGCAACAACTCCTCGCTCGACGGCGCGGCGCCACCACCTCAGTGCGCGAAGTGCTGATCCGCGTAGTGGCCGCCGGGCCGGAGCTTGTCCAGCGAACTGAGCGCCGAGACGGCGTCATCGTGCAGGGCCCGGGCCAGGTCGGCGGACAGGCCCTCGCGCACCACGATGCGCAGCACGGAGACGTTGGTGGCGTTGTCCGGCATGGTGTAGGCGGGCACCTGCCAGCCGTAGGTCCGCAGCTCGTGGGAGACGTCGAACTCGGTGTAGCCGCGGTCCTTGGACAGCCGGAACGCGACCACGGGGATCGCCGAGCCGTCGGAGACCAGCTCGCAGTGCTCGCTGACCCGCAACTGCTCGCCCAGCCAGCGCGCCGTCCCCGACAGCGCCTGCATGACCTTCGTGTAGCCCTCCCGGCCGAGCCGCAGGAAGTTGTAGTACTGGCCGACCACTTGGTTACCGGGGCGGGAGAAGTTCAGCGTGAAGGTCGGCATGTCGCCGCCGAGGTAGTTGACCCGGAACACCAGGTCGTCGGGCAGGTACTCCTTGCTGCGCCACACCACGAACCCGACGCCGGGATAGGTCAGCCCGTACTTGTGGCCGCTGACGTTGATCGACACCACCCGGGGCAGCCGGAAATCCCACTTGAGCTCGGGGTGCAGGAAGGGCACCACGAACCCGCCGCTGGCGGCATCGACGTGCACCGGGACGTCCACACCGCCGCCGGCGGCCAGCTTGTCCAGCGCGCCGCAGATGTCGGCGACCGGCTCCAGCTCGCCGGTGTAGGTGGTGCCCAGGATCGCCACCACGCCGATGGTGTTCTCGTCGACGGCGTCGACGACCTGTTCGGGGGTGATGACGTAGCGCCCCTCCTCCATCGGCAGGTAGCGGGGCTCGACGTCGAAGTAGCGGCAGAACTTCTCCCAGACCACCTGGACGTTGGACCCCATCACCAGGTTCGGGGTGCGATCCTTCCAGTCCTTGCCGATTTTCGCGCGCCACCGCCACTTCATCGCCAGCCCGCCGAGCATCACCGCCTCGCTGGAGCCGATCGTGGACACCCCGCACGCGCTGTAGGGGTCGGCATCGTTCAGGCCGTCGGCGTGGAACAGGTCGGCCACCATGCACACGCAGCGCTGCTCGATGGCCGCGGTCGCCGGGTACTCGTCCTTGTCGATCATGTTCTTGTCGAACGTCTCGGCCATCAGCTTGCCGGCCTCGGGGTCCATCCAGGTGGTGACGAAGGTGGCCAGGTTCAGCCGCGAACTCCCGTCGAGCATCAGCTCGTCGTGGATGAAGCGGTAGGCGGCGTCGGGATCCATCGATTCGTCGGGCATCCGCAGTGCGGGGACCGGCGCGGTGAACAGCCGGCCGGTGTAGGCGGGGGCGATGGAGTGCGCGGGCAGCGAAGGGTGTTGTGGCACTGGGGAATCCTCTCGATAGGTCTACAGGGCGGCCAGGGCCGCTCGGATGTGTGGCACCATGCGCGAGGCCGAGGTGGGCGCGTCGCCGGGGCCCGGGTCGGCGGCCGAGCTCGCCGCCGCGCGCGCGTGGACGAAGGCCGCGGCCGCGGCCGCCTCCCCCGGCGGCAGGCGCGCCGCCAGCAGCGCGCCGATCATGCCGGACAGCACGTCGCCGGAACCGGCGGTGGCCGCCCAGGACTGCCCGGCCGGGCTGAGGTAGACCGGACCGCCCGGATCGGCGACGACCGTGACGTTCCCCTTGAGCAACACCGTGGCGCCGAACGCGTCGGCCAGCTTGCGGCACGCACCCACCCGGTCATCACCGGGGGGGTTACCCGCGAGGCGGGCGAATTCACCCGCGTGCGGGGTCAGCACCGTCGGCGCGCTGCGTTCGGCGACCAGTTCGGGATGGGCCGCCAGGATGGTCAGCCCGTCGGCGTCCACGATCACCGGCAGGTCGGTATCGAGCGCGAACCACAGCGCCGCGGCCCCGGCGTCGTCGGTGCCCAATCCCGGCCCGACGACCCAGGACTGCACCCGCCCGGCCGACGCGGGGGTGGGCGAGGCGATCACCTCGGGCCAGTGCGCGAGCACCTCGCGGTGCGCGCTGCCGGCGTAGCGGACCATCCCGGAGGTCGCCGCGACGGCGGCGCCGGTGCACAGCACGGCCGCACCCGGGTACGTCGACGAGCCGGCCATCACCCCGGTGACACCCTGGGTGTACTTGTCGTCGTGGGGTCCCGGCACCGGCCAGCGCCCCGCCACGTCGGCGGCCTCGAAGCCCAGCACGTCCGTGGCGGGCAGGTCCAGGCCGATGTCGATCAGCCGCACCCGCCCGCACTCGCCGAGCGCGTGCACGGGTTTGAGCCCGCCGAAGGTGACGGTCGCCGCGGCGCGCACGGCGGGGCCGCTGGTGGCCCCGGTGGCCGCGTCGATGCCGCTGGGGATGTCGACGGCAACCACCGGGATCCCCGCGTCATCGACCGCGGCGAACACCTCGGCCGCGGCGGGCCGCAACGCCCCCGAGCCGGAGATGCCCACCACCCCGTCGATGACGAGATCGGTTGCGGGCGAGACGCTTTCGACGATCCTGCCGCCGGCCCTGCGGAACGCCGCCAGCCCCTTGCGGTGGGTGCGCTCGGGGTTGAGCAGGATCGCGTCGGCGGCCGCGCCACGACGGCGCACGAAGGTGGCCGCCCACAGCGCATCACCGCCGTTGTCTCCGGAGCCGACGACCGCGCACACCCGTCGCCCGCTCACCCCGCCGGTGCGGGCCGCCAACTCGCCGATGATCTCGGCGGCCAGCCCGTAGGCCGCGCGCCGCATCAGGGCGCCGTCCGGCAGGCTGGCCAGCAGCGGCGCCTCGGCCTGGCGGATCGCGTCTACGGAGTAGTAATGCCGCATCAGAGCCAGATTACGTGTCGCCGTCGCGGGGGCTTGGCGCCCACCATCTTTCGCCGCGGCCCGCCATCAGCTCGGGGGCACGCTGCGGCGCGCCATGGCCTTGAGTCGCGCGGGACTCAATTGCCGGCTGCGCCGGGACCGGGTGCGGGTCATCGGGTAGAAGCACAGGCCGATGAGGATCGAGGCGAAGTGCCCGATCGCGGTGAAGTCGAGGTCGACGCGGTCCATCGTGATCAGCGGGAAGCCGAAGATGATGAACAGCACCCCGAGATAGCCCCAGCGCCAGGGCCGGGCGATGTGGTAGGCCAGCACGGCCATCACGCCGACGAGGAAATAGCTGACCCCGATGTCGCGGGCGTGCACGAGGCGTTGCGACGCATCGCGTTCCTCGATCGCGAAGTAGAGGATGCCCTCGCTGATGTAGGTGGCCAGGATGTGAGAGCTCAATCCCACACTGAGCCAGCGCAGCTGACCGAGCCAATGCTCGGCCGGCGCGAGAAACAGCGTGAACAGCAGCAGGTAGGGCTCGAAGCTTTTGCCGTCGATCCACAGCAGGCTGGAAAACAGTACGTGGAGTGGATCCTTGCCCAACTCGTGAATGTTGGTGGAGCGGTGCAACAACACCGAGTGCAACTGCCGGCCGGTGAGATGGTTCTGGATGATCGTCGTGACCATCAGCACCAACAGCCAGCCGTAGGTCAGCGGCGCGGTGCTGACGAAATGCCACACCGCCAGCGTCATGCTGCGCACTCGTGCTCGAACCGATGCAGGCGCCACGACATCAACCTTCGCACGCGGGGCGCCGCGCCCCTACGACTTCGGCGGCTAACACGCCGCCACCCCTCAGCTACCCGATGGCGCGGGGACCTCGGCCGGTGGCGCGGCGGCGGGCGCCGGCGGTGTCAAATGTCGCCACCAGCAGCCGATGTAGAGCACCATCGAGGCCACCAGCGCGACCAGGACCCAGATCACGACGGTGATGTCGACCCAGCTGCCGAAGGGTGGTGAGCCGGGCAGGGCGTTTCGCAGCGGAACCACCGCGAACAGCATTGCCGCGTACCAGGTCGTCATCGGTGGCTGGAACGGCCGCCGGTCCCGCGCGGTCTGAACCGCAACGAACACAGCCAGACTGGCGATCGTGATGAGCACGCCGAGGATGACGATGGCGAACGCCGCGGTGCTCAGCGACCGCCGCAGTTGCAGCCGGTAGGGGCCGTCCGCCTGGGGCCTGGTCGCGGTGAGCTGCCACCCCGAGAGGTGGTCGACGAACGTGACGGGCACGTGTGCGGGCGCGCGGTCGGTGTCGGGGCCGTAGAAGATCTCGACTTCGATCAGCCCCGAGCGGTATTGGTCGAACGGCCAGCGTTCGATCTGCCCGGCGATGGTCAGCGGGACCGACATCAGGCCGGGGAGCATGCCCTTGGTCCAGGTGTGCCGGGACGGCATCGCCGAGGATCGGACGCGGAGGCTGAGATCCTCTTTGAGATGGTGGGTTTTCGGATCCAGCAACGCCGATCCCGGATTGAAGGCGAGGTTGACGGCGAGCACGCTGTAGTTCGACTGGATCTCTTCGACGTTGATCGTCGCCGAGGGCTCGTCGGCGCTCACGACCGGGGTTATGCCGTCCAGACGCCGGACGGCATCGCCTTGGGCGTACATCATGATCGACCCGATGTATGCCGCGACGATGAGCACGACGAGGCCCACGACGACGTATCTGATGCCGCCCGATCGCATACTTCCTCCCGCACGGACGCCGTGACCAGCTGGCCGAAATGCTTCCCAGGGCAATGTAATGGATCGGCCGCGGGTCCGTCGCCGATACGCGCGAAGCGGTGCGCGCTGCCTACTCGACGGTGACGGACTTGGCCAGGTTGCGCGGTTTGTCCACGTCGTAGCCGCGCGCCTGGGCCACGGACGCGGCGAACACCTGAAGCGGGATCGTCGACAGCAGGGGCTGCAGAAGCGTTGACACGGAGGGGATTTCGATCAAGTGGTCGGCGTAGGGACGCACGGTGTCGTCGCCTTCCTCGGCGATCACGATGGTGATCGCCCCGCGCGCCTGGATTTCGCGGATGTTGGACAGCAACTTGGCGTGCAGCACCGCGGACCCCTTGGGGGACGGCATGACGACGATGACGGGCAGATCGTCCTCGATCAGCGCGATGGGGCCGTGCTTGAGCTCGCCGGCGGCGAACCCCTCGGCGTGCATGTAGGCCAGTTCCTTGAGTTTGAGCGCACCTTCCAGCGCCACCGGGTAGCCGACGTGGCGGCCCAGAAACAGCACCGTCGGCGACTGGGCGAATTGGTAGGCCAGCGCGGCCACCGGCTTGATCGTCGCGAGGACCCGCGCGACGACGTCCGGCATGGCTTCCAGCTCGTGGTACTCGCGCGCGACCTCGTCGGGGTACTTGGTGCCCCGCGCCTGCGCCAGCGCCAGGCCGACCAGATAGTTGGCGGTGATCTGCGCCAGGAACGTCTTCGTCGACGCCACCCCGATCTCCGGGCCGGCGCGGGTGTAGAGCACCGCGTCGCACTCGCGCGGGATCTGCGAGCCGTTGGTGTTGCAGATCGCCAGCACCTTGGCCTTCTGCTCCTTGGCGTGCCGCACAGCCTCGAGCGTGTCGGCGGTCTCGCCGGACTGCGAGATGGCGACCACCAGGGTGCTGCGGTCCAAAACCGGGTCCCGGTAACGGAATTCGCTGGCCAGCTCCACCTCGACCGGCAGCCGCGTCCAGTGCTCGATCGCGTACTTCGCCAACAGCCCGGAGTGGTACGCGGTGCCGCAGGCCACCACGAACACCTTGTCGATCTCGCGCAGTTCCTGATCGGAGAGCCGCTGCTCGTCGAGCACGATCCGGCCGTCGACGAAATGGCCCAGCAGGGTGTCGGCGACGGCGGCGGGTTGCTCGGCGATCTCCTTGAGCATGAAGTACTCGTAGCCACCTTTCTCGGCGGCGGCCAGATCCCAATCGATATGGAACTCGCGGTATTCGACATCGTCGTTGCCGTCGAAGTCGGTGATCCGGTAGCCGTCCGCGGTGATCACCACGGCCTGGTCCTGGCCGAGTTCGACGGCGTTGCGGGTGTGCGGGATGAAGGCCGCGACGTCGGAGCCGACGAACATCTCGCCGTCGCCGATGCCGAGCACCAGCGGGGTGGAGCGGCGGGCGGCGACGATGGTGCCGGGGTCGTCGGCGTTGGCGAACACCAGCGTGAAGTGGCCGTCGAGGCGGCGCAGCACCGCGAGGACCGACGCGGGGAAATCGCCGGCGGTCTCGCCGTGGCGGTAGGCCTGCGCCACCAGGTGCACCGCGACCTCGGTGTCGGTGTCGCTGGCGAACTCCACGCCCTGGGCCTCGAGCTCGTGGCGCAGGTTCGCGTAGTTCTCGATGATGCCGTTGTGGACCACCGCGATCTTGCCGGCGGCGTCGCGGTGCGGGTGGGCGTTGCGGTCGGTGGGGCGCCCGTGGGTGGCCCACCGGGTGTGGCCCAGGCCGGTGGTGCCGGTCAGCGAGTGCCGCGGCATCTGGGCGACCGCCTCTTCCAGGTTGGCCAGCCGGCCGGCGCGGCGGCTCACCGTCAGGGTGCCGTCGCCGTTCGCCAGCGCGATGCCCGACGAGTCGTACCCGCGGTACTCCATCCGCCGCAGCGCGGCCATGACGACGTCACAGGCGGGCTGCTGCCCGACATAGCCGACAATTCCGCACATTCTGACCAGGGTAGTGCAGGCGGCACACCGGGCCCGCAATCCGGCGCTATGGTTAGGCCGCCCACCTGCGCCGAAGGCGTGCCCGGGCACCGCGACTGGGACGGCCTCAGGTGGACGTCCTGGACCAATCCGCCCAGTCCCCAGCCATTCATGTCACCGTCATAACCGGCGGGAGTTCTTTCATCTGATGTGCGCGCGACGTTTTCGTTCACGTCATCGCGGCCGCGCTTAACGCCTCTAGCATTCCAAATTGTCAGCAAAGATCGTCACCGACCAAAGGACGAGCTGCGTGAGGCTGCCCAGAGTTTCTGGCTACCTCGATTCCCGTTTTCGCCGACACATGAATTCAGCCGTCGATGGTTGTTCACCGGGAATTGTGCAGCGGGTCGCATTGAAATGCGTAACTTGCTCCGACCGACAACCGTGCGCCATGAGGAGGCAATCATGACCGCAGTTCGGTACGACGAAGTGGTGCCCGCCCCCTCGGCGCCGGCCCCCGGGCACGCCGCCCGGCCACGCCGGCACCCGTCCGCGGGCTCCGGAAACGCCTTGATGGACTTGACCACCCACGTGCTCACCGCCACGCTGCACCAGCTCTACGCGGCGCTGTGGCGGGCGGGGGTCATCGAGGTCACGGCCTAGTCATCTGCGCCGGCGCGCGATTGCGATGCGCTAACGTCGACGCGTGGCCCGCATCCGCAAGCTCGTCGCCGCTCTGCACCGCCGTGGTCCGCACCGGGTTTTGCGGGGTGACCTGGCCTTTGCCGGTCTGCCGGGTGTGGTGTACACCCCGGAGGAGGGCCTGAATCTGCCCGGCGTGGCGTTCGGCCACGAGTGGCTGGCCGGCGCCGCCCGCTACTCGAATCTGCTCGAGCATCTGGCGTCGTGGGGGATCGTGGCCGGCGCTCCCGACACCCAGCGGGGTGTGGCCCCCTCGGTGCTGAACTTCGCCTTCGATCTGGGCACCGCCCTGGACATCGTGTCGGGTGTGCGCCTCGGGCCGGGCAAGATCAGCGTGCATCCCGCCAAGCTGGGCGTGGTCGGTCATGGTTTCGGCGGCTCGGCCGCGGTATTCGCCGCCGCGGGAATGCCCGCCAAGCTCGCGGCGGTGGCGGCGATTTTCCCCAGCGTCACCAGCCCGCCGGCCCAGCAGCCCGCCGCGACGCTCAAGGTGCCGGGAGTGATCTTCACCGCGCCGGGCGACCGGACGACGTTGAACTCCAACGCGCTGGCGCTTGCCGAGGCGTGGAAGCCGGCGACGCTGCGCATCGTCAGCAAGGCCGAGCCCGGCGGGCTGGTGGAGGGTCGGCGGCTGGCCACGGTGCTCGGCCTGCCCGGCCCGCACCGGCGTACCCAGCGGTCGGTTCGGGCGCTGCTGACCGGTTACCTGCTCTACACGCTCGGCGGCGACAAGAAGTATCGCGATTTCGCCGACCCGGACGTGCACCTGCCCGGGACGGACGCCATCGATCCCGAGGCCGAGGCGATTCCCCTGGAAGAAAAGATCGTCGCCCTGCTGAAGTGAGGGGGAGTTGATGTCGAGCGCGCACGCGCTGTACGCCCGCTGGATCACCGAACTCTGGAACGGACGGCCGGTCGCGGCCGAGCTGGTCACCGACGACTTCGTCGGTCACTGGCCCGGCCGGGAGGTACAGGGACCGGACGCTCTCGCGCAGATCATCGAGCAGACACGAAACATGTTCTCGGACTTGAGCTTCGGCATCGAGGTCGGCCCGCTGACCGAGGGTGATCTGGTGGCCGGGCGCTGGGTGGGCACCGGCCACGGCCCGGACGGCCCGGTCTCGTTCACCGGTAACGACATCCTGCGCCTGGCCGCCGACGGCCGGCGCTTCGCCGAGTACTGGACGGGCACTTCCGCGGGCTGAGCGCCCCGTCCCGCACGGGCGCGTGGTAAGTGTCATGGATGCGAATCGGGATCGCTCTCAACTATTCGGGCGGCTTTCACGAAGCCGTGGACCGCGTCGTCGAACTCGAAAAGTCCGGCATCGAGGTCGCGGTGGTGGCCGAGGCGTATTCGTTCGACGCCATCAGCCAGCTGGGATACCTGGCCGCCAAGACCAACACGGTCGAACTGGCGTCCGGGGTGCTTCCCCTCTACATCCGCACGCCGTCGCTGCTGGCGATGACGGCCGCGGGCCTGGATTTCGTGTCCGACGGGCGATTCCGCCTCGGCATCGGCACCTCCGGACCGCAAGTGATCGAGGGCTTTCACGGGGTCCCGTTCGACGCCCCGCTCGGGCGCACCCGCGAGATCGTGGAGATCTGCCGCAAGGTGTGGCGCCGCGAGCGCGTGCAGTACGCCGGCAAGCACTACCAGCTGCCGCTGCCCGCCGACCGCGGAACGGGTCTGGGCAAGCCGCTGCAGCTCATCAATCACCCTGTGCGCGAACGCATTCCGATCAGCATCGCCGCGCTGGGTCCCAAGAATGTCGAGCTCACCGCGGAGATCGCCGAGGGTTGGCAGCCGGTCTTCTATCTTCCGGACAAGGCCGCGTCGATCTGGGGTGAGCCGCTGGCCGCCGGCGCCGCCAAACGCGATCCCGCGCTGGGTCCGCTCGACGTCATGGTGCACGCGTCGCTGGCCATCCGGGACAACGTCGACGAGCGGCTGGCCTGGGTCAAGCCGCAGCTCGGGCTCTACATCGGCGGGATGGGCGCCAAAGGCCGCAATTTCTACCACAATCTGGCGACGCGTTACGGGTACGGCGAGGTCGCCGACCGGATCCAGGAGCTGTATCTGTCCGGCCGCAAGCAGGAGGCCATCGACGCCGTGCCCGACGAGCTGGTGCGGGGCATGTCGCTGATCGGGCCGCGCGGGTATGTGGCCGAACGGATGGCCGCCTTCGCCGAGGCCGGCGTGACCACGCTGTTGTTGAGCCCGCAGGCCACCGACCGCGACGAGTCCATGCGTTTCGTCGAGGAAGCCCTGCAACTGCAGCCCTGAGCGGTCACTGCCCCGCCTGCGGAAGCTGGTCCGCGGCAATCTCGCACGGCGTCGACCCCTCCCCCGCGGCGGGTGCGGGTTCGGCGGCCGGCGCTGCCGCGGGAGCCGGCGGCTCGGCCGGCGCCGGATCCGCCGGCGGCGGGGTCTCGACCGGTTGGGCTTGCTGTTCGGGCTCCGTGGGATCGGGCTGACCCGCCTCCCCGTCGACAGGTTCGGCTGGACCGCTCCCCTCGGCGGTGTCGCCGGCGTCCTCGGCGTCGCCGGCGTCCTCTGCGCCCTTCGCGTCAGTCGGATCCTCGGCGTGAAAAGGGTTCTCGTCGAACGCGTTTCCGTCCGCCGAATCGCCGAGCGCGGCCGCGCCATCCGACCCGTCGCCCGCCGACCCGAGCAGATCGCCCATCGCGTCGACGATCCTGGCGGCGAGCCCAAGAAGACCGCCGCCACCCCCACCGAGCCCACCACTGCCGAGGCCGTCGCCGAGCCCACCGCCGCCGAGCCCGCCCAGATCGCCCAAGCTTTCGGCGGGCCACCCCGACGCGTCACCGAGGCCGCTACCCCAGCCCGCGACCGGCGCCGGCGGGGCCGGCAGGGGGGCGACCGGCGCCGGCGCCGCGGCCGCCACCGTCGCCGCGGGGTCGTCCACCCGCGGTGCGGACGCGGCGGCCACCGGCGGGGCGAGCTGCACCGGAACGACGCCCGCCCCGAGATCACCGGGAAACTCGAACCGCGCCGCCGGGGCGGCCGCGGCCCTGTCGATCACCATGGCGTAGGACGTCTGGACCCCGTCCGACGTGGACCGCATCGCGGCCAGCCAGTCGTTACGAATGTCGTTGTCCACGTAGGGAATCACCTGATGCCGCACCACATCCTCGGCGCCCCGCCGGTCCCCGGCCGTGACCGCGGCGGCGGCGGCCAACCAGGCCGGCCGCTGCGCCTGCGCGCGGTCGTCGACGGCGATGGCCGTCGCGACTTTCGAATCGACCAGGTGCCACAGGTTGTCGCGCAGCGACTCGCATCGCTGGGCCGCCGCGCGCAGTTCGCCGACGACCCCGTCCGCGCTGTCGCAATGCCGTTGCAACAGCTGCACCGCGGCGTCGCCGCCCGCGCCCTGCCACGCCGCGGCCAGCTCGGCCACCTGGGCGCGCTGCATGCGCAGCGCCTCGGCGGCCACCACGCCGGCGGCCCGCAGCTCCGCGCAGTCACGGTCGAGCGCGCGCAGGTCGAGTCCGTCCTCGCTCGCATACCATTCCCGGATCTGCGCGGGATGCGCTGTCAGGTCAAGATGTTGGTAGCCGAGCGCGTGGGACGCCTGCACGTAGGTCTGGGTGTGCTCGACGGCAACCCGGCCCTCGGCGAGGCGCGCGTCCACGTCCAACCGGTCGGCCACGAGCTACGCGATCCGCGCCGCGGCATACAGTTCGGCGTCGGCGTAGCGCTGCGCGCTGGACCGCAGGGCGGCGGCGATCTCGCTGGACGCGCGCGACCACTGCGTCACCTGCTGCGTCAGGCGCCCCAACTCGATGCGAAGCGCGTCGCCGCGCGCGGCGTGCGCCCGCCCGGCGCAGGCCCCGCCGAAGGCCAGCCTGGCCAGGTGATCGCTGACCGCGCGGTCGAGAAATTCCGCGGCCATGGCGAATTGGTTAGCGACCCGGTGCGTGGCCGACGCGTCGATCTGGGCGCGGGCGGCGGCGACAGGCCGTGTTCCCCCAACGAATTTCATGCCTAATCCGACGCCGGTAGGCGGGTCGGGGTTCCCGGCGCTGCGGGATCAGTGCGCGGCGCTGACCGCTTCGGCGACCCGGGTGGCGATCCGCGCAGCGATCTCCTTTTCGGGAGCCTCCACCATCACGCGGATCATGGGCTCAGTTCCCGACGGGCGCAACAGGATTCGACCGGTGTCGCCCAGCTCGGCCTCGGCTTGCCCGACCGCGGACTGCACCGACGGCGCGGCGGCGGCCGTGGCCTTGTCGGCCACCGTGACGTTGATCAACACCTGCGGCAGCGTCTGCATGGCCGAGGCCAAATGCGCCAGCGACGAGCCGGTCTGCGCCATCCGGTTCATCAGCCGCAGCCCGGTGACGATGCCGTCGCCGGTCGAGCCCAGCGCGGGCATCACGATGTGCCCGGACTGCTCGCCACCCAGGCTGTAGTCGCCGGCCCGCAGTTCCTCCACGACGTAGCGATCGCCGACGCCGGTGGTGCGCACCGTGATTCCGGCCGAACGCATGGCCAGATGCAACCCCAGGTTGCTCATCACGGTGGTCACCAGCGTCCGCGAGGACAGTTCGCCGGCCTCGTGCATGGCCAGCGCGAGCACCACCATGATGTGGTCGCCGTCGACGAGGTTGCCGTCGGCGTCGATGGCCAGGCACCGGTCGGCGTCCCCGTCGTGCGCCAGGCCCAGGTCGGCGCGGTGCGCGACGACCGCCGCGCGCAGCGAATCCAGGTGCGTGGAGCCGCAGTTGTCGTTGATGTTGAGCCCGTTGGGCTCGGCGTTGATCGCGATCACCCTCGCGCCGGCCGCGCGGTACGCGCGCGGGCCCACCGCCGAGGCCGCGCCGTGGGCGCAGTCCACCACCACGGTCAACCCGTCGAGGCGCAGCGTGCTGGCCTTGCTCAGGTGACGCAGGTAGCGGTCGGCCGCGTCCTCGGCGTCGACGACCCGCCCGATGCCGGTTCCGACCGGGCGCGGCCCCGGATCCCCGACGAGGGCTTCGATCTGGTCCTCGGTGCCGTCGTCTAGCTTGCGGCCGCCGGGCCCGAAGATCTTGATGCCGTTGTCGGGCATCGGGTTGTGGGAGGCGGAGATCATCACCCCGAAATCGGCGTCGTAGGCGCCGGTCAGGTAGGCCACCGCGGGGGTGGGCAGCACCCCCACCCGCAGCGCGTCGACGCCCTGGCTGGTCAGCCCGGCGATCACCGCGGCCTCCAGCATCTCGCCGCTGGCCCGCGGATCGCGGCCGATCACCGCGACGCGGCGGCCCGGCGCCGACGCGCTCGCCAGACGCCGTGCCGCCGCGGAACCCAGCGCCAGCGCCAGCTCGGCGGTCAACTCGCGGTTGGCGACCCCACGGACACCGTCGGTGCCGAATAGTCGACCCATGCGAACAAACCTCTCACAGTTGTCGGGCTAGCACCTAACGTGCCCGTTCCTTTGTGGCCGAAACCAGGCGCGGGTGGGCGCAGACACGCCGCAACCGGCCACAACTTGTGCACCGCGATGCCAAGTTGTGGCCGGAAAGCGACGGCTGATCAGCGCTTGCTGTACTGAGGCGCCTTGCGGGCCTTCTTCAGGCCGTACTTCTTGCGCTCGGTGGCGCGCGGGTCACGGGTGAGGAACCCGGCCTTCTTCAGCGCGGGACGGTCGTCCGGCGAGGCCACGATGAGCGCCCGCGCGATGCCCAGGCGCAGCGCGCCGGCCTGCCCCGAGGGGCCGCCGCCGTGCAGGTGGGCGTAGACGTCGAAGCTCTCCACCCGGTCCACGGTGACCAGCGGGGCCTTGATGAGCTGCTGGTGCACCTTGTTGGGGAAGTAGCCCTCCAGGGTGCGGCCGTTCAGGTTGAACTGGCCGGTGCCGGGCACCAGGCGCACCCGCACCACGGCCTCCTTGCGGCGGCCGACGGTCTGGATGGGCCGTTCGAACACGTAGGGCTCGGCGGGCGCGGCGACGTCGGCGGGCTCCGAGGCCTCGACCGGGGCTTCGGTCACCTCGGCGGCGGCCACTGTTTCCTCTGCGGTCTCTGGGTTGTCCGGGTTCTCTGGGTTCTGAAGGCCCTCGGTCGTTTCGGTCACTGGGCCACCTGCTTGATCTCGTACGGAACGGGCTGCTGTGCGACGTGGGGGTGCGTCGGGCCGGCGTAGACGTGCAGCTTGCGCGCGATCTGCCGGGCGAGCTTGTTCTTGGGCAGCATGCCGACGATCGCGTCCTCCACGACGCGGTCGGGGTGCTTTGCCATCAGCTCGCGGATTGTGCGGCTGCTCAGACCGCCGGGGTACCCCGAGTGGCGGTACGCCAGCTTCTTGTCCAGCTTCTGGCCGCTGAAGGCGACCTTGTCGGCGTTGATGACGATGACGAAGTCACCGCCGTCGACGTTGGGGGTGAACGTCGGCTTGTGCTTGCCGCGCAGCAGGTTGGCTGCCGCGACGGCAAGGCGGCCAAGCACCACGTCCGTGGCGTCGATGACGTGCCACGACCTCGTGGTGTCACCCGCCTTTGGCGTGTACGTAGGCACAGCGCTTACCACTCTTTCTCTGCGAGCCTCTGTTCCGAGGCTGTGGATCCCGGTGTGACCGGGTGCCGGTCAGGCGTCCGCGGTATGGGCTTGGTCTCGGCGACCGACGTTGACCCGAGGCCCTGGCGTACCGCACGCCAACGGAGCAGCTTACCGACCGCCATCCCCGCAGGTCAAAATGACTGTGTGGCCCCGACGGCTCTCCCCCGTCAGGACCACACAGTCTCACGCGCGGCCAGACCGCGCGGTGTCTCGTCGGCCGCTACCGCGCCCACACCCCGGCGGCGCGGCGGTCGGCGTTGGCCACCTCGTCCGCGCCGTCGCGGACCGCGTTTCCGAGCGCGGCCAGCATCTCGTTGAGCGCGGTCGCCGACTGGTGCCATTTCAGCTGCTCGGCCTGGTAGGCGGCGGCCGCTTCGCTGGTCCAGAGCTGCTGCAAGGGCGCGATGTGTGCTCTCAGCTCGTCGAGCGCGGCATTGAAGCGGGCCGATGTCGAGTGAATTTCCTGGCGCACCGAGTATTCGATTTCACCGAAGTTGTAGGACAACACCGAATCCACGGGATCTTTCCTCCTCACAGGTTTCCGCCGGCGGCGGCGATGCGGTCGGCGTGGCTTTGGCCGGCCTCCTGCAGGGTGGCCGCGTTCTGCCGAATGGTGTCGGCGATGGTGTGTAGGGCGTGGTAGAGCCGCACCGACTCGGCGTTCCAGCGATCGATCACGTCTTTGAAGCGCGTGGCCGCCGGCCCGCCCCACGCCGACGGCGGCACGCCGCTCATCCGGCCGATGAACGCCTGCAACATTGCCCTGATTTCCTCGTTGCGCGCGTCGGTGGTGCCCGCCACCGACCGCATCAGGTCGACGTCGGCGCTCAGTGGGTTTGGTGCAGCCATACCTATTACGACCGTGACGGGGGTCGTTCGGTTCCACGAATTGTCATCCGATCGCGTGGGCGGATCTGACCGCCTGCTCGCACGCATCGCGGACCCCGCCCTCGTCGCCGGGTCTGCTCTGGCATCCGACGCTGATCCGCAGGGGGCCGTCGAGCAGCACCGTCCAGCGCACCTCATGACCCGGGCGCACCTCGCGGTAGGTCACCGCCGACCGGCCCGCGCTGGTACCGGACGGGTTGAAGTCGACGAACAGCCCGGCGGGCTCGACGTCGATCGCGCGTTTCAACCGTTCGGCGGTGCCGCTGAGCGTCTCGCCGGCCACCGGCGACTGGGTGATGTGCAGCGCGACCTCGGGATCGGCCGGAGACGTGACCTGGACCCGCGCCGAGCCCGGCCCGGTGACCACCCGTCGCGCCGGCCATGTCGCCGGGACCGACAGCGCCACCCGGCCTTCCACCAAAAACGTCGTGGGCGTGGCCTCTACTCGCGTCGGGGGCACTACGCCACGCCGGTCCGGCGCCATCGCAGCCGGCGCCGCCGCGGCGACGACGATGGCGGCGGCCCCCAGTGTGCCCAGGGCCCGCACCCGCGACGGGCGGGCGGTGGGACGCGCCCCCGACGGCAGCGGGCGCACCGGGAAGGACGCCCGCGCAAGCCGGGTGAAGCGAATATGGTTGATTTCCAGCACACTTGGTGCCGACGGCCCGCTCCCGCGTAGCCCGTGGATGATCGACGCCGCCAGCGGCGACGCCCCGGCGACCGTGCTCGGCGTGTCGATCACCACCGCCGCGGGGGCCGCGCCGGCGATGACATCCGCGACGGCTTCGGCGACGGATTGCGGATCGGCGTTGCGCGGTACGGCGGTGATCTCGCTCGCGGTGACCGCCACCAGCCGCTCGGCGATTTCCACCGCCACCGTCGGTTCCGCGCGAGACGCCCGCGTCAGCAGCCATGATCGCGGGCGCGTCCGCACCGCGCCGGCCACCCTCGCGGCGGCCGCGGTCACCACGCCCACGCGCGAGGAGGACCACCAGGACGGGTGCACGACGACCATGCCGTCGGCGGTTCCGCAGGTTGCCGCCCGCAGCGCGGCCTCCCACAACGCGTCGACGGTTACCGGCCGCTCCCCCACCAGCGCGACGCGGTCGTCTATCGCGTCCAGGGCGGACCGGATGACGTCGGCCGTCTCGCCCTCGTCGATCGGTCCTGTGCCACAACATAACCGGCGGATAGTGCCCGGCCCGGCCTCGATGATCGGACGGTGTTCGCTCACGGCGGGCTCCAAGCCACCTGGACGAGGTCTTCGTCGCCGGTACGGTTGGTCAGCAAGCCGCGGCCCGGCGGCAATTGCGCCGGCCGAGCGCGGCCGAACGGCGCGCCCTCGCTGGGAGATCCGCTCATCATCAGCGACATGCAACCGAGGTCACGCAGACCCGCGAGCACCGGCTCGAACATCGCGCGCTCCGCCCCGGCGCCGCGCCGGGCGACGACGAGGTGCAATCCCAAATCTTGTGCGTAGGGCAGGAATTCGGCGATCGGTCCCAGCGGATTTTCCGTCGGCGTGGCGACCAGGTCGTAGTCGTCGACCACGACGTAGATCTGCGGCCCGGACCACCACGAGCGGCTGCGCAACTCGGCCTGGCTCGCGTCGGGCGGCGGCATTCGTGCGCTCAGCAGGGCGAGCACGTCGGGCAGCAGCGCGGCCAACGCGGCCGGCGACATCGCATACCCGCGGAGATGCTCCGACTCGACAACGCCGAGCAGCGTGCGCCGGAAGTCGACGATCAACAGCTGTGCTTGCGCGGCGGTCTTCGTCCGGACCAGCTCACGGCACAAGGTACGCAGCGTCGCCGTCTTCCCGCACGCGCTGTCGCCGAGGATCACCAGATGCGGCTGACCGTCGAAATCTATTGCCGCCGGGCGCAGTTCGCGCTCTCGCAGGCCGAGCAGCACTTGGGCGCGAAGCTCGGCTCCCGACCCGCGCACCAAGGTCTCGCGGTCCACGTGATCGGGCAAGAGCGGTATCGGCGGCGCAACCGAGTGACCGGCGAGCACCTCGGCTACGGGCCTTGCGACCACCATGTGCAGGCCGTCCCGGGACAGCCCCCGTCCCGGGCTGTCGTGCGGGACGTGCGCGGCGGCCTTGCGGTCCAGTTCGGAGTCGGCGGGATCGCCGAGCCGCAACTCGACGCGGGTGCCGAGCTGATCCCGCAGCGACGGCCTGACGTCGGCCCAGCGCGACGCCGACAACACCACGTGCACACCGAACGAAAGCCCATGGGTCGCAAGGGCGGTGATCGAGGCCTCCAGCGCCTCGAATTCCTGGCGCACGGTTGCCCAGCCGTCGATGACGAGGAAGACGTCGCCGAACGGATCATCGTTGGCGACGCCGGCTGCGGCCCGCCGGCGATAGTCGGCGATCGAGCCGATCGCGTGCTCACCGAATATGGCTTCACGCCGCCGCACGACCGACTCGCATTCGGCGACGATCCGCCCGACGAGTCGGGACTCGGCCCTGCCGGCGACCGCACCGACGTGCGGCAACGACCGCACCGACGACAGCGTCCCGCCACCGAAATCCAAGCAGTAGAACTGCACCTGGCTCGCGTCGTGCGTGGCCGCCAGGGCGGTGATGAGTGTGCGCAGCGCCGTCGACTTGCCGGATTGGGGCCCCCCGACGATCGCCGCGTTGCCGGCGGCCCCGGACAGGTCGATCATCAGTGGCGTTCGGCGCTGTTCGAAGGGGCGGTCGACAAGGCCGATGGGGACGGCGGTCAGGCCGGCCGGCGTGGGCTCCGCGCTGTGCAGCAGGGTGTGCAGCTGCGGCGCCGGCCCCAGCGGGGGCAGCCAAACCCGGTGCGCGGGCGGCCCCTGGCCGCGCAGCCGGTCCAGGACCGCATGGTAGATGGCCGGCGGGGAAGTCATGTTCGCCCGGTGGGTGCGACGGACCGCGCCGGTGACGCGGGTCGTGAACGCCTGGGTCGAGCGCGCCGCGGCGGGGGCCTTATCCGGGGAAGCGTCCGTCCGCAGCGGTCCCGAAACCGAGGCGGCCTGGAAGCGAATCGGTTCGCCGCCGCCGATCCGCAGGAAGCCGGCGCCGGGCGCGGCGGGCAGCTCGTACGCATCGAGATTGCCCAGCACCGTGCGGGATTCGGCGGCGGACAGGGTCTTCAGGCACAGGCGGTACGACAGGTGGGCCTCGAGCCCGCGTAGCCGTCCCTCGTCGAGGCGCTGGCTGGCCAGCAGCAGGTGCATGCCCAGGGATCGGCCGAGACGACCGATCGCCACGAAAGTGTCGGCGAAATCTGGTTGCTGGCTGAGCAATTCGGAGAACTCGTCGACGATTACGAACAGCGTCGGCAGGGCCGGCAGCGGCTCAGGCGGGTCGCCGCTGCGGCGCGCGCCTTCGTAGGCCTCGACGCTGACGCAGCCCGCCGTGCGCAGCAGCTGCTGGCGACGATTCATCTCGCCGGCCAGCGCGTCGCGCATGCGGCTCACCAGCGGCGCGTCGTCGGCCAGGTTGGTGATCACGGCGGCCACGTGTGGCGCTCGCGCATAGTCGAGAAAGGTTGCCCCGCCCTTGAAGTCGATGAGCAACAGGTTGAGCGTCAGCGGGGAGTTACGGACCATCATGCCCAGCGCGATGGTCCGCAACAGCTCCGATTTTCCCGACCCGGTTGCACCGATGCAGAGCCCATGCGGGCCCATCCCGCCCTCGGCCGGCTCTTTGATGTCCAGCTCGAGCGGTGCGCCCTGCATGGTGGTGCCGATGGGGACGCGCAGGCGGTCGCGGCGCGCCTGGCCGCGCCATAGCGTCGCCGGGTCGAAACGATGCACGTCGCGCAGACCGACCAATCCGGGCCAACCGGGATCACCGCCCCCCGCTCTCCCCCGATGACCGGCCAGCCGGAGGGCGCACACCAGCGCGTCGACGGGCTCCATCCGGTCGGGGCAAGAAACCGGCGCGGCCTCGCCGGAGCGCCGGATCGTCAGCGGCGCACCGTCATTGCCGCCGCCGATCGCGATGGTGGTGGCGCCGCCGAGCGCGGTGGGACCCTCGTCCAGCTCGGCGACCACCACCACCCGGGTCGCCGCAACGCCCGCGAGCGCGCCCTGCACCTGCGCGGCATCCGAATAGACCATCCGCACCGGACCGGCCGCGTCGGAATCGCCGGGATGTTGGTTGTGCGGCAACCATTTCAGCCATTCCCAGTGGGCGCGATGCGGCTCGCTGACCGCGGCGGCGATCCGCACCTGATCGGGCGCATGCTGCACGGCGAGCTGGCAGATCATCGCGCGTAGCAAGCCACGCGCGGCCCTCGCGTCGCCGTCGATCGTCACCAGCGATCCGTCCCGCAGGTCGATCGGTACCGGCGCAACGACTGTCGAATATGCGTGGAGGAACCGGCGCAACGCCGTGTCGGTGACCGGATCGCGAAGCTCCTCGGCGGCGAGCTCCGGCGCCACCAAACGACGGGCGAGCGGCTGAGGTCCCGTGCCCAGCCGCACGACGCAGAAGTCCGCGTCGCCCGGTCCGCGCTGCCACATCCGAGCGCCGCCGATCAACGTCCACAGTGTGTCGGGATGGGGATGACGCCGAATGGCGCACGCGCGCTGCGCCATAGCGACCTCGGATACGGATTGACTGAGCCGACTCAGGTAGTCGAGATACCGTCCGCGGTCGGCATCGATGCCATCGCCGCGCCGGTGGGCCCGGCCGGTCAGCCCGGACGCCAGGGCCGAGACCAGCATCATCAGCGGGAAGGCCAGGAACACGGGGGTGCGGGCCATGGCGGTCCCCGACGCGAACGCGGCGGCCATGATGCCGATGCTCACCACGGAGATCGCCACCGGCAGCAGGCGGGGCAGTAGGCCGGGCCCCGCCGGTGGCGGCAGGTCCGGTGGCGCCTCGACCACGATTGGCGCCTGTTGTGCCTCGGGCACCAACATCTCGGTCATCGCATCGCCTCCAGTTCGACGACGGTAGGGAGCACCGAAAACGGCGACAAGTCACCTGTGGACAGCCGGATGCCGGGACGTCGAAACCCGGCTATGTTCGCCAGGATCCGACCGAAGGGACCGCCGTTGGCTGCATCCGATACCGGGCTGTGCCGGGTCCGCGTTCATTGGGGCACCGCCGTCGCCGATCTGGTGCTGCCCGCCGGAGTGCCTGTCGCGGTGTTGATTCCGTCGCTCATCGACGCCCTCGGGGTCCGTCCCGCCGACCAGGAGGCGGTGCGCTACCAGGTGTCGATCCCCGGCGCGTCCGCGCTGAACCCGTCGACGACGTTGGCGCAGAACCGCATCGGCGACGGCGCGGTCTTGGTGCTGAGCACACCCTCCGTGCCGTTACCCGCGCCGCGTTACGTCGACATCGCGCGGGAGGTGGCGGCCACGCTGGAGGGGCCCGCTCGGTTGCGTGGCGGTGCCGCAACCCGGCGGGTCACCCGGCTCTGCGGAGCGACTGCGGCCGTCGTCCTGACGGCGGTTGGCGGGCTGGCTTTGGTCCGAAACACCTTCAGCGACAGCCACCCTCGAGACGAAGGGATGACGGGCGCCGCTTTGGGATCGGCCGCCCTCGTCGCGCTCGGGCTTGCCGCGGTCGCGCACCGGGCCTACCGAGACCCGATCGCCGGGCTGGCGCTGAGCGTGATCGCCACCGTCTTCGCGGCGGTGGCCGGGTTTGTGATGGTGCCCGGTGGCCCAAGCGTTTCCAACGTGTTGCTGGCCGCGGCGGCGGCGGCCGTCACCGCCGTGCTGGCGATGCGGCTGTCGGGCTGCGGCGTCGTCGCGTTGACGGCGGCGGCGTGCTTCGCGGCAGCCGTCGCCGCGGCGGCGCTGGTGGGCGCGATCACCGCCGCGCCTGTGCATGTCGTCGCGTCGGCATCCGCGGTCCTGTCGCTCGGTCTGCTCGGGGCGGCGCCGCGCATGTCCATTGCGCTGGCGGGGTTGTCGCCCCGACTTGCGACGACGGACTTCGCTGACCCCGAACCGATTGACTCGCGGGTGCCCGCGCAAGCGATCCGCGCCGACCGGTGGTTGGTGAGCCTGCGCGCGGGGCTGTCGTCGTCAGCCGGCGTCGGCGCCGCTCTCACCGTGCTCGCCGGCGCACCGCGGCTGTCCTGCATGGCGTTCGGGACCGTCACCGCCGCCCTGTTCCTGCTGCGCTGCAGGTCCGGCGCAGGCGCCGGGCTGCTGAGCTTTGCCACCGGCGGAACCCTCATCGCGGCAACGACCTTCGGCGTCACGGTACTGCGAATGCAGATGCCCGGACCGCTTCTCGCGGCGGCGACGGCGCTGGCCGCCGCCGCGATGTACCTCGGGTTAGCCGCGACATCCTCCTCGCCCGTCGCGCTCCGATGTGTCGAAGTGCTGGAGTGGCTGGCGTGGTCGGCACTGGTCCCGCTGGCCTGCTGGATCAGCGGACTCTACGGCGCGGTCCGGGGATTGAATCTCACGTGAGGAACTCGCACGTTGGGCGCGTGCTCGCGGTGTCGGCGCTGACGATGTTCGCCGCGTTCGGAACGCCATCGGCGCAGGCGGTTTCGCCACCCGGCATCGACGACAAGTGGCTGCCCGAGCCCGCCTTGCCCGCGCCGACGCGGCCGACCGTGCAGCGCGAGGTCTGCGCGGCGCTGACGCTCGACTCGAGGCCGGGCCGTAACCAGCCGCCGGGGGCGTTCGATCTCTCGGAGGTGTGGCGCCTCACCCGCGGCGCAGGGCAACGGATCGCGGTCATCGACACCGGGGTCTCGCGGCACCGCCGGCTGCCCGACGTGGTGCCCGGGGGTGACTACGTGTCGACCGGCGACGGCACACAGGACTGCGACGCGCACGGCACGCTGGTCGCGGGAATCATCGCGGCCGCACCGGATTCCAAGTCGGACGGCTTCAGCGGGATCGCTCCGGAAGCCACGTTGATCAGCATTAGGCAGTCCAGCGCGAAGTTCTCACCCGCCACCGACCGGTCCCGCTCCGGGGTGGGTGACGTCGACACCATGGCGAAAGCCGTTCGGACCGCAGCGGATCTGGGCGCGTCGGTGATCAACATTTCCTCGGTGGCGTGCGTTCCGGTGGCCGCCGCGCTCGACGACCGTGCGCTGGGCGCCGCGCTGGCCTACGCCGTCGACGTCAAGAATGCCGTCGTGGTTGCGGCGGCGGGGAATACCGGCGGCGCCGCGCAGTGCCCGCCGCAGCGACCGGACGCCACCTGGCAAACCATCACGGTCGCGGTCAGTCCCGCGTGGTACGACGACTACGTGCTGACCGTCGGTTCGGTGAACGCCGAAGGGGCGCCCTCGGGTTTCAGCCTTGCCGGGCCTTGGGTCGATGTCGCCGCGCCCGGCGAGGCCGTGGCCTCCCTCGCGCCGGATCCGGTGTCGGGCACGAGTTATGCCGCCCCGGTGGTGAGCGGTCTGGCCGCGCTCATCCGGGCCCGCTTCCCGGCGCTGACCGCGCGGCAGGTGATGCAGCGCATCGAGTCGACCGCGCATCATCCGCCCGCGGGGTGGGATCCGCTCGTCGGCAACGGCACCATCGATCCGCTCGCCGCGGTCAGCACCGGGATGGGCCCGACCGCCACCACTCCCAAGCCGCCGCCTGCCGCGGCGCCGGCCGCCGTGTCGCCGCCGACGACCCGATCGCGCGATACCCGCGCCCGGGACACCGCGGTGCGCGGCGCCGCGGTTTGCCTCGTCGCGCTGACGGTCGCGCTCGCCGCCGGAGGGGTCAGAAGCCGGTTACGGGGAGGCCGCGACCGCGTCCCGGGCGATTGACGCGCCGCGTCTGCTCAGCTCCGGTCCCGCCGGCAAGCGCGTGAGGATCCGCCAGGGCGCCGGGGTCGGCTCGGAGAGGCCGAGATCGTGCGCGGCGTCGTCGTCGGGGATGGCGAATCGCACCCCGGTGTCGACGATCAGGTAGCGGGTGCCGGCTTTGTCGCCCGCCCGCACATAGGCGCTGCGGCCGGTCGGCACGTACGCGGCATCCAGCGCGGGGCCCCGGCCGTCCGCCTGCGCCAGGGTCACCGCCGCCTGACCGGGCGGCACCGGCAGCCGGCTTCCCGCCAGCAAAGCCACCCCCGCTCGCCCGCCCGCCCAGCTGGCGCATAACATGCCGGCGGCCTCCGGCAGCGTCGGCGCCCGGTCGGGGAAACCGGCCACGGGCAGCTCGGCGACGACGGGCGCGGCCCGGATCGCCGCGGGCGCAACGGTGACGGGACTGACCGTGCCCTGGGAGCCGCTAAAGCGCATCAGGTCGGCGGCGACCTGGCCGATCCGCTGCACGCCGTCGGCCAGCACCGCGTAATACTCGTCACCGTCGGCGCGTGTGACGCGAAGCACACTGCCGACGTGAAACCCCGGCAGTTCGGGCGCGGCGCTCCCGAGGCCGCGGATGCGGGGAGCCGAGATCGGTGGCGCCTCGGGCATGGCGTTCAGCAACGCTTGCGAGATGAGCCGCGGCGCGCGGCCCTCGAGGCGGAGCGCCCGCACGACCGCGGCATCTTCCAGGTCCACAATGGCCCGGTGCCCGTCGTAGAGCAGATAGGCCGGCGAACCCGAGGAGACGGCGGCCAGGATGGCCTGTCCGGGGGGCATGCGGGTGACCGCGTTGTCGGCGAGGGGGCCGACGATGACCGTCGTGCTACTGGCGCCATCGCTGTCGCACATCGAGAAGGCCACGTCCTGTGTGGGCAGGGGCCTGCCGACGAATTGCGGTGCACCCGGGATGCCCAGCAGCGGGCCGCGTTTGGCGCGCTCCAGGTCGGCCTCGCGGATCGGCTGCGGATCGGCGGCCGTCCCCGCGATGAGCCGCGCGGAGGCCAGGTTCGGCACCGGATGCCAGACATCGCCCACTCGAACGAACAGCGCACCCGAGTCCCGGGACATCACGATCTGCGCCCGATCCAGCGCGACGTGCGGGCTCAGCAAACCCAGCAGCGCACAGCCCGCCAGCGCGAGGACCGTGACCACGCAGCCGGCTGCCAGCGATGCCGACGGCATCCGCGCCCGTGGACCGGTCGGGTATATCGCCTCGCCCAGCAACGCGCATTCGGTGCGGCGCACGAGGTACCGGTGAGCGCTGACGCGCAGCCACGTGGTCGGCTGACGCGGCACTGATCCCCCCACCCTGCGAAATCCGTCTGGGCCCACGGTAGGCCGCCGAACGGCCCCGCCGGAGCGCTTATCCACAGGTCGCAGGAGTTTCGCCCCGGCCGAAATTGGGTAAAATTGCCCGGTGAAAACTCACCGTGCAGCTCGCCTCGTCGGCCTGGGCGCGTCCGCCCTGGTGACCGCCGCCGGCCTCCTCGCCGCACCGGCCGCGACGCCGGTCGCCTCCGCCGATGACTGCCCGGACGTCGAGGTCATCTTCGCCCGCGGCACCAACGAGCCGCCCGGCCTGGGCCGGGTCGGCGACGCCTTCGTGGACTCGCTGCGCCAGCAGACGGGCGGGCTGAACATCCTGCCCTACGGCGTGAACTACGCCGCCAGCAAGCTGCAGCTGCACGGCGGTGACGGCGCCAACGACACCATCGACCGCGTGAAGAAGAGCGTAGAGAAGTGCCCGAGCACCAAGATCGTGCTGGGCGGCTACTCGCAGGGCGCCTCGGTGATGGACATCGTGGCCGGCGTGCCCATCGGCGGCATCAACTGGGGCAACTCGCTGCCGCCGCAGTACGCCGACAACATCGCGGCCGTCGCCACCTTCGGCGACGTGGCCGACCGCGCCGGCGGCACGCTGCCCAGCCAGAGCAAGCTGCTGGGCTCCAAGGCCATCGACCTGTGCAACCCCAACGACCCGATCTGCCACGCCGGCCCCGGCAACGAGTGGAGTGGGCACACCGAGGGCTACGTCCCCGTCTACACCACCCAGGCCGCGGCGTTCGTCGCGTCCAAGCTCGTCGGCGCCGGCCAGTCGGTGCCCGGGTACGGCCCGTCCTTCCCCGGCGCCGGCCCGCAGGTCCCGGGCCAGCCCGGGTACGGCCAGCAGACGCCGGTGTACGGGCAGACCCCGCCCGGGTCGGGCCCCTCGATCCACGGCGGCACCGGCACCGCCCCGGCACCCGCGCCGCTCGCGCCCGGGCCGGCCACGTCCGTACCGCAAGCACCTCTCGTCTAAATCGTTACCGGCGGGTTATCAACGCGCGCTTAACATCTCTGTGTGAGGCTTATCCCTTTAGGGCTGGGCGTCGGATTGCTCGCGGGGGCAGCGTTATTGGTTGCCCCGCAATTGGTTCCCCGTGCATCGGCGTCCTGCCCCGGCGTCGAAGTGGTGTTTGCCCGGGGAACGGATGAGGCGCCCGGTGTCGGGAAGGTGGGCGGGGCGTTCGTCAACTCGTTGCGGGAGCAGACCCGCAAAAGCGTTGGCGCATATGGCGTGAACTATCCCGCCGACAAGGACTTCCTGGCCGCCGCGGACGGCGCCAACGACGCGAGCAGCCACATCCAGCGCATGGCGGTGAACTGCCCCAACACCAAGCTGGTGCTGGGCGGCTACTCGCAGGGGGCCGCCGTCATCGACATCGTCACGGCCGCACCGGTGTCCGGCTTCGGGTTTCGCAGGCCGTTGCCGCCGGCGGCCGCCGATCACGTCGCCGCCGTCGCTCTCTTCGGGAATCCGTCCGGCCGGGCGGGAAACCTGATGAGCGCGCTGAGCCCGAATTTCGAGGGCAAGACCATCGACCTGTGCAACCCGGGTGACCCGATCTGTTCGGGCGGCCTGCGGTGGGCGTCGCATTTGAGCTACGTGCCCGGATTGACCAACAAGGCCGCGAGTTTCGCCGCGGCGAGGGTCTAGCGCGAGCGCACGTCCCTGGTGATGAGGTTGCGCGCGGTCAGCTGGTCGTCGGGCGGGTAGTCGACGCCGACCAGTGTCAGCCCGTGCGCCGGGGCGGTCGCGTAGTCGCTGGATCGGGCTGTGGCGGACAGCAGTTCGCGGCACCAGGACACGGGACGGCGGTGTTCGCCGACGGCCAGCAGCGCCCCGACCAGGGAGCGCACCATCGACCAGCAGAACGCGTCGGCGCTGACCCGCGCGGTGATCAGGTCACCCCCGCGCGTCCACTCCAGCCGCTGCAGGTCGCGGATGGTGGTGGCGTTCTCGCGGTGACGGCAGAACGCGGCGAAGTCGTGCAATCCCAACAGATCCCGCGAGGCGGTGGCCATGGCCTCGACGTCCAGGGGGCGCGGCCAGGCGGTGACGTAGCGGGCCTGCTGCGGATCCACCCCCCACGGCGCCGTCGACAACCGGTACACGTAGTGACGCCGCAACGCCGAGAACCGGGCGTCGAAACCAGCAGGGGCGCGGACGATGTCGACGACCCGGACGTCGGCGGGCAGGAACCGGCCCAGCCGGCGCAGCAACGGCAGAAACTCCGCCTCACCGACGTGCGGCGCACGCGAGTACGCGTTCGGCAGGGCCGCCGCGGGCACGTCGACATGGGCCACCTGCCCGGTGGCGTGGACTCCGGCATCGGTGCGCCCCGCCGCCCGCAGCCGCACGGGCGTGCGGAAGATGGTCGTCAGCGCCTCGTCGAGAACCCCGGCCACGGTACGCTGGCCGGTCTGAGTGGCCCAGCCTGCGAAACCTGTTCCGTCGTAGGCGATATCGAGCCGCAGACGGACGTCCTCGCTAACTCTCGTCAGCCTCGTCGTTCGCCTTCTCGGCGGCCTCGGCTTCGGCCCGCGCGGCCACGGCCTTGTCGGCCTTGTCTTCGGCCTCGGCTTGGGCCTTGGTCGGCTCGTCTGAGGCCTCGGAGGCCTCGGTCTCCCCGGCCTCGGCGGTGGCTTCCTCGGCCGTCGGCCCGACGGCTTCCTCAGGCTCGACGGCGGCCTGAGGCGCCGCCGCTGCCGCGACAGGAGCGTCAGACTTCTTGGACGCCTTCACCCGGCGGGCCCGATCGGCCTCGGAGGTGACCGTCTTCTCCCGCACCAACTCGATCACGGCCATGGGCGCGTTGTCGCCCTTGCGCGGCTCGACGTTGATGATCCGGGTGTAGCCGCCGTTGCGGTCGGCGAAGAACGGCCCGATCTCCTCGAACAGGGTGTGCACGACGTCCTTGTCGCGGATCTTCTTCAGCACCTCTCGACGGTTGTGCAGCGCACCCTTTTTCGCGTGGGTGATCAGCTTTTCCGCATACGGCCGCAGCGCACGCGCCTTGGGCTCGGTCGTCTTGATACGGCCGTGCTCGAACAGCGACGTCGCCAGGTTGGCCAGAAGGGCCTTCTGGTGCGATGACGACCCGCCGAGGCGAGGGCCCTTGGTGGGCTTGGGCATTGCGACTTCTCCTAATTGGGGCCGGTCCCCGTATCAGGTAGGACCGGGACGGAACTGCTACAGCTGTTCGGTTTCCGCGTAGTCCTGGTCGTCGTAGGCGGCCTCGGTGGACCAGGTGCCGGTGGCGACGTCGTAGCCCGCGACCTGCGAGGGGTCGAAGCTCGCCGGGCTGTCCTTGAGCGACAGGCCCAGCTGGTGCAGCTTGACCTTCACCTCGTCGATGGACTTCTGACCGAAGTTGCGGATGTCCAGCAGGTCGGACTCGGTGCGCGACACCAGCTCGCCGACGGTGTGCACGCCCTCGCGCTTGAGGCAGTTGTAGGACCGCACCGTCAGGTCCAGGTCGTCGATCGGCAGCGCGAACGACGCGATGTGGTCGGCCTCCGCCGGCGACGGCCCGATCTCGATGCCCTCGGCCTCGACGTTGAGTTCGCGTGCCAGACCGAACAATTCGACCAGGGTCTTGCCCGCGGACGCCAGCGCATCGCGGGGGTTGATCGAACTCTTGGTCTCGACATCGAGGATCAGCTTGTCGAAGTCGGTGCGCTGCTCGACACGGGTGGCGTCCACCTTGTAGGTGACCTTGAGCACCGGCGAGTAGATGGAATCGACTGGGATGCGGCCGATTTCGGCGCCTGAAGCCCGGTTCTGAACGGCCGGCACGTAGCCACGGCCCCGCTCGACGACCAGCTCGACCTCGAGCTTGCCCTTGTCGTTCAGCGTCGCGATGTGCAGGTCGGGGTTGTGCACCGTGACACCGGCGGGGGGCACGATATCGCCCGCGGTGACCTCGCCCGGACCCTGCTTGCGCAGGTACATCGTGACGGGCTCGTCCTCCTCGGAGGACACCACCAGGCTCTTGAGGTTCAGGATGATCGCGGTGACGTCTTCCTTGACGCCGGGCACGGTGGTGAACTCGTGCAGCACGCCGTCAATGCGGATGCTGGTGACGGCCGCACCCGGAATCGAGGACAGCAGCGTCCGGCGCAGCGAATTGCCCAGGGTGTAACCGAATCCGGGCTCCAGCGGCTCGATGACGAACTGGGAGCGGTTGTCGGTGAGGACTTCCTCCGACAGTGTGGGTCGCTGAGAGATCAGCATGGTGTTTCTTCTTCTCCTTCTCGGCACCCGCTATTTGATGCCGTTGGGTTTTCGGGCCGGCCGGCCCGAAAGTCACTTACTTCGAGTAGAACTCGACGATGAGCTGCTCGGTGAGTGGGACGTCGATCTGTGCCCGCTCGGGCAGCTGGTGGACGAGGATGCGCTGACGCTCCCCCACGACCTGCAGCCAGCTCGGGATCGGCCGGTCGCCCGCCGTCTCCCGCGCGATCTGGAACGGCACGGTGTTCAGCGAGGAGTCCCGCACGTCGATGATGTCATACTGCGACACCCGGTAGCTGGGGACGTTGACGTGCACGCCGTTGACGCTGAAGTGTCCGTGGCTGACCAGCTGGCGTGCCATCCGGCGGGTGCGCGCCAGTCCGGCGCGGTAGACGACGTTGTCGAGCCGGCTTTCCAGGATCCGCAGCAGCTCTTCACCCGTCTTGCCGGGCTGCCGCACGGCCTCTTCGTAGTAGCGGCGGAACTGCTTTTCCATCACGCCGTAGGTGAAGCGGGCCTTCTGCTTCTCCTGCAGCTGCAGCAGGTATTCGCTTTCCTTGATCCGCGCGCGGCCGTGCTGGCCGGGCGGGTAGGGGCGCTTCTCGAACGCCTGGTCGCCACCGACGAGGTCGGTGCGCAGCCGGCGCGACTTGCGGGTGACGGGTCCGGTGTAACGAGCCATGAGTATCTCCTAGACCCTTCTGCGCTTCGGGGGGCGAACGCCGTTGTGCGGCTGGGGGGTGACGTCGGAGATCGCGCCGACCTCCAGTCCGGCGGCCTGCAGCGACCGGATCGCGGTCTCCCGGCCCGAGCCCGGTCCCTTGACGAACACGTCGACCTTCTTGACGCCGTGCTCCTGCGCCTTGCGGGCCGCGTTCTCGGCGGCCAGCTGCGCGGCGAACGGCGTCGACTTCCGCGAGCCCTTGAACCCGACGTGACCCGACGACGCCCAGGCGATGACGTTGCCCTGCGGGTCGGTGATCGTCACGATCGTGTTGTTGAACGTGCTCTTGATGTGGGCGGCGCCGTGCGGGACGTTCTTCTTTTCCCGGCGACGGGTCTTCTGCCCCTTCTTGGGGGCGGACGCTGCCTTCTTGGCTGGTGGCATGGGGGGTTACCTGGCCTTCTTCTTGCCGGCGATGGTGCGCTTGGGCCCCTTGCGGGTGCGCGCGTTGGTCTTGGTCCGCTGGCCGCGCACCGGCAGGCCGCGGCGGTGCCGCAGGCCCTGGTAGCAGCCGATCTCGATCTTGCGGCGGATGTCGGCCTGGACCTCGCGGCGCAGGTCACCCTCCACCTTCAGGTTGGCTTCGATGTAGTCGCGCAGGTGGGTCAGCTGGTCGTCGGTGAGGTCCCTGGTGCGCAGGTTCTTGTCGATCCCCGTCGCTTCGAGAATCTCGTTCGAACGGGTCCGGCCGACGCCGAAGATGTACGTCAGCGCGATCTCCATCCGCTTGTCACGCGGCAGATCGACGCCTACTAGTCGAGCCATAGGTGGCGTTTCCTCTTTTTCTCGGCGGAGGTCTGATCCCAGCCCGTTCCCGATCTATCCGGGGCCCGGCCTCCGTCCGGGCGTGGATGAGCGACGTATTCGCTCAGTGGTGCTGGGAGGTCTGCATTCAGTTGTGTTGGTACCGCGGGGCGCCTGGCTCAGCCTTGGCGCTGCTTGTGGCGCGGATCGGAGCAGATCACCATGACCCGCCCGTGCCGACGGATCACCCTGCACTTGTCACAGATTGGCTTGACGCTCGGGTTCACCTTCACGGCTGTTCGATCCTGTTCTGTGTCGTTCGTAGGTTGTTCTGATCGGGCTTGTTACTTGTACCGGTACACGATGCGGCCCCGGGACAGGTCGTAGGGAGATAACTCCACCACCACCCGGTCCTCGGGCAGGATGCGGATGTAGTGCTGCCGCATCTTGCCACTGATGTGGGCAAGCACCTTGTGACCGTTCTCCAGCTCAATGCGGAACATCGCATTGGGCAGCGGCTCGACCACGCGGCCTTCGACCTCGATGGCGCCGTCTTTCTTGGCCATAACTAGTTAAGAATCCTCATCGTTTAGTCTCGTTCGCGTCTGCGCCCAGATCGGCGCGACATGGCGCACCGACTTGCAACGTGAGCCGGTGACAGGAAATTCCTAGGACTGGACACACAAAAAGTCGGCGCGGATGCCGCACCGTCGTTCCACGATACCTGGTCATCGGCGTCCACCAAAATCGCTGTCGGCGGAAGGCGGGCCGCCCGCTCGACCTCCCACACGCCCGCTGACGAGCGCATACTTAACGCCGATGACCAACCCCTCAAGCCAGCGCAAGCCCGTCATGCTCACCGTCGACGACGACCCCTCGGTTTCCCGGGCGGTCGCGCGCGACCTGCGTCGTCATTACGGCGAGGAGCACCGGATCGTGCGCGCGGAGTCGGGCCCCGACGCGCTGGGCACCCTCAAGGAGCTGAAACTGCGCGGCGAGACGGTCGCGCTGCTCATCGCCGACTACCGGATGCCGCAGATGAGCGGCATCGAGTTCCTCGAGCAGGCGATGGACCTGTATCCGGCGGCGCGCCGGGTGCTGCTGACCGCCTACGCCGACACGCACGCCGCCATCGACGCGATCAACGTCGTCGACCTGGACCACTACCTGCTCAAGCCGTGGGACCCGCCCGAGGAGAAGTTCTACCCCGTCATCGACGGGTTGCTGGACGCCTGGCGGGCCGCCCCCGAGCACCCCGTCCCGCACACCAAGGTGATCGGCCACCGCTGGTCGGCGCGGTCCTGGCAGGTGCGCGACTTCCTGGCCCGCAACGGCCTCTACTACACCTGGTTCATGGCCGACGAGCCCGCCGGCGAGCGGCTGCTCAACGCGGCGGGCGAGGACGGACTGCGGCTGCCGGTGGTGGTCACCCAGCGCGGCGACACCCTCGTCGAACCCACGGACGCGCAGCTGGCCGAGACCCTGGGCCTGACCACCACGCCGTCGCAGGAGTTCTACGACCTGATCGTGGTCGGCGGCGGGCCCGCGGGCCTGGCCGCCGCGGTGTACGGCGCCTCCGAGGGCCTGCGCACGGTGCTCATCGAACACATCGCGACGGGCGGTCAGGCCGGGCAGAGCTCGCGCATCGAGAACTACCTGGGCTTCCCGGACGGGGTTTCGGGCGGCCAGCTGGCCGACCGCGCCCGCCGCCAGGCCGAGAAGTTCGGCGCCGAATTGATCACCGCCCGCAAGGCGACCGCCCTCGAGGTGAACGGGTCCAAGCGCACCGTGCGCTTCGCCGACGGCGGCTCGATCGACGCTCACGCGGTCATCCTGGCCACCGGCGTCGCCTACCGCCAGCTGGACGCCGAAGGGTGCGCCGAGCTGACCGGCTGCGGCATCTACTACGGGGCGGCGGTCTCCATCGCCGCGGAGTGCGAAGACGAAGAGGTCTACGTGATCGGCGGGGCCAACTCGGCCGGGCAGGCCGCCATGTACCTGTCGCGCACGGCCAAATCGGTCAACATCGTGGTGCGCGCCCCCTCCCTGGAGGCGTCGATGTCCTACTACCTGATCCAGCAGATCGAGGCCAACCCCAAGATCAACGTGCTGACCTGCACCGAGGTGCAGCGCGCCACCGGCGACGGCCACCTCGAGCAGCTGAGCCTGGTCAACAACCGGACCGGCGAGACCGAGGACGTCACCTGCGGCCGGATGTTCATCTTCATCGGGGCCGCCCCGCGCACCGACTGGCTGGACGGGGTGCTGGCCCGAGACGACCACGGTTTCATCCTGACCGGCCCCGACCTGCGCAACGTGTGCGGCTGGACGCTGGACCGCCCGCCGCATCAGCTCGAAACCAGCGTGCCGGGGGTCTTCGCCACCGGCGACGTCCGCTCGACGTCGGCCAAGCGGGTCGCGGCCGCCGTCGGCGAAGGGTCGATGGCCGTGATGCTGGTCCACCGCTACCTGGCCGAATCATGACCGGCGCCGAATCGATCAAGGTCCCCTGCGAGCCCGACGAGCTGCGCAGCCTGTTTCTGTTCGAGGCGCTCACCGACGAGCAGCTTGCGGTGCTGTGCGCGGCGGGCCACATCGAAACCTACGAACCGGGCCCGATCTGCGTCGAAGGCGAACCGGCGACCTGCTTCTACGTGCTGATCGAGGGCGAGCTGATGATGTCCAAGCTCTCCGGCGGCCAGGACATCGAGACCAACCGCACCTCGCAGCGCGGCGTGTACTGCGGGGCCTGGCGGGCGTTCACCGGCGGAAAGCAGAAGAGCTACGACGCCTCGGTGCACGTGACCCGGCCGTCGCGGTTCTTCGTGATGGACGCCCCGGTGTTCGCCCAATTCATGCGCGACCAGTTCCCGATGGCCGTCCACCTGCTCGACGGCATCGCCGTCGGCACCGACCGGACCCGCCGCATCATCGACAACCGGGAGAAGCTGCTGGCGCTGGGCCGGCTGTCGGCCGGGCTGACCCACCAGCTCAACAACCCGGCCGCGGCGATCTCGCGGGCCGCGTCGGATCTGCGCGAACGGGTGGCCAGCATGCGGCACAAGCTGGCGATGCTCGCCGACGGCACCGTCTCCCCCGAGGCGCTCAGCGCCCTGGTCCGGCTGCAGGAGAGGGTCGCCGAGCAGGTCGCCAAGTCCGCCTCGCAGCATCTGAGTGCGCTGGAGACCGCCGACCGCGAGGACGCCGTCGGCGACTGGCTGGAAGCCCACGGCATCGACGGCGGCTGGGACATCGCGCCGACGTTCGTCGAGGGCGGCATCGACACCGATTGGCTGGAGCGGATTTCCGCGGTCAGCGAGGAGCTCGCGTCGACGTCGGCGGAGCAGGCGATCCGGTGGATCAACTACACCATCGAGAGCGAACTGCTGATGAACCAGATCCTCGAAGCGAGCAAACGGATTTCGGCCCTGGTCGCCGACGCCAAACAGTATTCGCAGCTGGATCGCGCGCCGTTCCAGGTGACCAACGTGCACGAGCTGCTGCGCAGCACGCTGGTGATGTTCGCCGACCGGCTGACCAAGGACGGCGGCAAAAACTCGCACGCCATCGCCGTGGTCAAGGACTTCGACCAGTCGCTTCCCGAAATCCCTTGCTATCCGGGTGATCTCAATCAAGTGTGGACCAACATCATCGACAACGCGATCGCCGCGATGCGCGATACCGGCGGCACGCTGACCATCCGCACCTGCCGGGAAGGCGAGCACATGGCCCGCGTCGAGATCTGCGACACCGGCCCGGGCATACCCGAGGACGTGCGCGAGCACATCTTCGAACCGTTCTTCACCACCAAGCCGTTCGGCGAGGGCACCGGCCTGGGCCTGGATCTGGCGTTCAACATCGTGGTCAAGAAGCATCGCGGGGACCTGCGAGTGGAATCGGCGCCCGGCGACACCCGATTCATCGTGCTGCTGCCACTGCAACCGCCCGCCGCCGACATCGCCCCCGACCTCGACGGCCCGGAAGAAAACGTCACGACCCCGGAATAGGACTGGAATAGGGCCGCACCGCGCCCGGTTGGGAAGACCATGACCGATGCAGCAAGCAAGCCCGATCTCGGCCGGTTCGGATCGTTCGGACGCGGCGTCACACCCCAGCAGGCCAAGGACATCGAGGCGCTGGGCTACGGGGCCGTCTGGGTCGGCGGGTCGCCTCCCGCCGAGCTGTCCTGGGTCGAACCCCTCCTGGAAGCCACGACGACGCTGCAGGTGGGCACCGGCATCGTCAACATCTGGACCGCGGCCGCGGGGCCCGTCGCCGAGTCCTTCCACCGCATCGACAAGGGGTACCCGGGCCGCTTCCTGCTGGGCATCGGCGTCGGCCATCCCGAGGCTCACACCGAGTACCGCAAGCCCTACGACGCCCTGGTCGACTACCTGAAGCAGCTCGACGACTACGGGGTGCCCGCCAACCGCCGGGTCGTCGCCGCGCTCGGGCCGCGCGTGCTGCGGCTGTCCGCGGAGCGCTCCGCCGGAGCACACCCCTACCTGACCACGCCGGAACACACCGCGCGGGCCCGCGAGATCATCGGCCCGTCGGCGTTCCTGGCCCCCGAGCACAAGGCGATCCTGACCACCGACGCCGAGAAGGCACGGGCGGTCGGCCGCAAGGCGCTCGACGTCTATTTCAATCTCGCCAACTACCGAAACAACTGGAAGCGGCTGGGTTTCGGCGAGGACGAGGTCACCCGGCCGGGCAGCGACCGGCTGGTGGACGCGGTGGTGGCCTATGGCACCGTGGACCAGATCGCGGCGCGGCTCACCGAGCACCTCGAGGCCGGCGCCGATCACGTCCCGGTGCAGGTCCTGACCAAGGATGAAAACCTGGTCTCGGCGCTGGCCGAACTGGCGGGGCCACTGGGACTGAATCCGTCCTGACGACCGGCAGGGGGAGCTGGATGACCGAGGGAGTTTCGCTCAAGCCCGACCTGGGCCAGTTCGGCGTGTGGCTGCCGACGCGATCCATCCAACCCGAGTTGGCGGCGGGGATCGAATCGCTGGGCTACGGCGCCGCCTGGATCGGCGGCTCGCCGGACGCCGAGTTGTCCTGGGTCGAACCGGCCCTGGCGCGCACCACGTCGCTGCAGCTGGCCACCGGAATCGTCAACATCTGGTCGGCGCCCGCCGCGGCCGTCGCCGAGTCGTTCCGCCGCATCGAAACTCACCACCCGGGAAGGTTTTTGCTCGGCGTCGGGGTCGGCCACCCCGAGCACACCGGAGAGTACGTCAAACCGTACGACGCCCTGGTCTCCTACCTCGACGAACTCGACGCGGCGCTGGTGCCGACCAGCCGCCGGGTGGTTGCCGCGCTCGGGCCGCGGGTGCTGCGGCTCGCCGCGCGACGCAGCGCCGGCGCACATCCCTACCTGACCACCCCGGAACACACGGCCAAGGCGCGCGAGTTGCTCGGCGGGGCAGTGTATTTGGCGCCCGAGCACAAGGTGGTGCTGAGCACGGACGCCGAACAGGCCCGCGAGATCGGCCGCCAGACCGTCGAGCATTATCTGGGCCTGAGCAACTACGTGAACAATTGGCTGCGGCTGGGGTTCACCGAAGCCGACGTGCGCACGCCCGGCAGCGACCGGCTGATCGACGCGGTGGTCGCCCACGGCACCCCGGAGGCGATCGCGGGCCGGCTGCGCGAGCACCTGGACGCCGGGGCCGACCACGTGGCCATCCAGGTGCTGGGCGGCTATTCCGAAGAAACCCTGCTACCTGCGCTGACCGAATTGGCCGGCGCTCTGGGGCTAACTGCCGCAAACTGACCCATCGGCTCGGTTAGGGTTTGGGGCATGCGGTTACTGGTCACCGGCGGCGCTGGTTTCATCGGCGCCAATTTCGTGCACAGCACCGTTCGCGAGCACCCCGAGGACTCGGTGACCGTGCTCGACGCCCTGACCTATGCGGGCCGGCGCGAGTCACTGGCCGGCGTCGAGGACGCCATCGAGCTGGTGGTCGGCGACATCACCGATGCCGAACTGGTGTCGCGGCTGGTCGCCGAATCCGACGCCGTGGTGCACTTCGCCGCGGAGAGCCACGTCGACAATGCGCTGGAGGGCCCCGAGCCGTTCCTGCACACCAACGTGGTCGGCACCTTCACCATCCTCGAAGCGGTGCGGCGTTACGGTGTGCGGCTGCACCACATCTCGACCGACGAGGTCTACGGCGACCTGGAGCTCGACGACCCCCAGCGGTTCACCGAGGCGACGCCGTACAACCCGTCCAGCCCCTATTCGGCGACCAAGGCCGCCGCCGACATGCTGGTGCGGGCCTGGGTGCGCTCATACGGGGTGCGCGCGACGATCTCGAACTGCTCCAACAACTACGGGCCGTATCAGCACGTCGAGAAGTTCATCCCGCGGCAGATCACCAACGTGCTCACCGGGCGGCGGCCCAAGCTCTACGGCGCCGGCGCCAACGTCCGGGACTGGATCCACGTCGACGACCACAACAGCGCGGTGCGGCGCATCCTGGAGAAGGGCGAGATCGGCCGGACGTATTTGATCAGCTCCGAGGGCGAGCGCGACAACCTGACCGTGTTGCGGACGCTGCTGCAGATGATGGGCCGCGAACCCGACGACTTCGACCATGTCACCGATCGCGCCGGCCACGACCTGCGCTACGCGATCGACCCATCGACGCTGTACGACGAATTGTGTTGGGCGCCAAAGCATACCGACTTCGAGGAGGGGCTGCGTGAGACCATCGACTGGTACCGCGCGAACGAATCATGGTGGCGCCCGTTGAAGGACGCCTCCGAAGCCCGCTACGAAGAACGTGGGCAGTGACGTGGAAGTTCGCGAGCTGAAAGTTCCCGGCGCCTGGGAGATCACCCCCGCCGTTCATGGCGATTCGCGGGGCCATTTCTTCGAATGGCTGACCGACAAGGGATTCAGGTCCTTCGCCGGTCACCGGCTGGAGGTTCGGCAGGCCAATTGCTCGGTGTCATCGGCCGGCGTGCTGCGCGGCCTGCACTTCGCCCAGGTACCGCCGAGCCAGGCCAAGTACGTGACCTGCGTGCGCGGGGCGGTATTCGACGTCGTCGTCGACATCCGGGTGGGCTCACCGACATTCGGTCAGTGGGACTCGGTGCTGCTCGACGACACCGAGCACAGGACGATCTACCTCTCCGAGGGCCTCGGACACGGTTTCCTGGCGCTGCAAGACAATTCGACGGTGATGTACTTGTGCTCGGCGGAATACAACCCGCAACGCGAACACACCATTTGCGCAACCGATCCGGCGCTGGGGATCGATTGGCCTCTGGTGGACGGCGCGCCGCCCACCCTGTCCGACCGCGACGCGGCGGCCCCCAGCCTCGACGACGTACGCGCCTCCGGCCTGCTCCCCACCTGGGAGGAGACGAACGCGTTCGTCGAGGGTTTGCGGGCAAAGCCCGCGAATTGACGCGGGTGATCGGCGTCGCCCATTCGAGCGATGTGCGTTATCCCGCACCATTGTTGACGCGCGCGGCGCGCAAAATCATTTTCACCGCCTGAGCTGCCTATTAGACGCATATCTATTAACGTTCCCCATTGCGGGGGCCGAATTGGACCAGTACCGTAAACCGGCCCAATTCAGTATTCGGTGGCGCTAGGATTGCGCCGATGAAACTCGGGCAGGTGTTCGATCCGCGAAGCAATGCGCTCAACGCATGGCGGTTAGCGCTCGCGGGCGAGGTCATCTTCTGGCACACCTACCCGGTCCGGGGTCATCTGCCTTCGGTGCGGGCGGTTCTTCAGCTGCTGCTCTGCGTCGGCGTCGACGGATTCTTCGCGATCTCGGGCTTTCTCATCACCGCGAGTTGGATCAGCAACCCGCGGCTGCGCGCGTACCTGGCCGCGCGGGCGCTTCGCATCCTGCCCGGCTTCTACGTCTGCATGATCGTGACGGCGTTCGTCTTCGCCCCGCTGAGCGTGGCGATCCAGGGCGGCTCCGCGGCCAGGCTGCTGTTCTCGTTCGCCCCGTTCGAATATGTCCTCAAGAACATCGCGGTGATGTGGCTCAAGCCCGACGTCGGCGGCACCCCGCACGACATTCCCAACGCGGGCATCTGGAACGCGTCGCTGTGGTCGTTGTTCTGGGAAGTGATGTGCTATCTCGTCGTCGCGATCATCGGCATCGCCGGACTCGCCAACCGCCGGTGGGTTTCGTTGACGATTTTGGTGATGGCGGCAATCGGCGCGTCACTCATGCCGCCCGTCCGGTTCCCCGACGTGTTCCATCACCCCGAGGGCAACATAGCGACCACTCTCATCTTCATGGCGTGCCGCGCCGCCATCATGTTTGCGGCTGGAGCGTTCTTGTATCAATGGCGGGACGTGATTCCCGCTCGCTGGTCGCTGGTCGCGGTGAGCGTGGTCATCGTGCTGGCGGCCGGCCAACTGCCGGACTACCGGGTGGTCGCCGCCATCCCGCTCGCCTATGCGGTCGTCGTCTCGGGCTCCCTGCTGCAAAGCAGGCGGTTGAGATTGCGCACTGACCTGTCCTACGGCATGTACATCTACGCCTTCCCGATCCAGCAGTTGCTGATCGTCCTTGGGTTCATCAGCCTCACCCCCATCGTGTTCTGCCTCACCGTCGCGGTAGCGACCCTGCCGCTGGCCGCGGCAAGCTGGTTCCTCATTGAGAAACCGGCCAGGTCCCTGAAGTCGCGTTTCAAAGGGAAACCTTTTGCCTCTCGGTCGCAAGCGCCGGTCGCATTGCCACCAGAGGTCTCGGGTGCTGCTTAGCACCGGTCACGGCGTGTATCGACGTTAGGTCACCGGTCCACCGGCACGTCGTTTTGGTCGTTGTCGCCCGACCGAGCCCGCCTATGTCGCCCGACCGATACGATGGCGCCCGAGGGAGCGCGGCGTACACGTGGACGGAGGCCGATGAAACTCGGGCAGGTATTCGATCCGCGCAAAAATGCGCTGAACGCACTGAGGTTGGCGCTGGCGGCTGAGGTGATGCTGTTCCATTCCTGGCCGATTACGGGCCATACGCTACCGAAGACTTTCCTCCAGCTCCTATTCTCGGTTGGAGTAGACGGGTTTTTTGCTATCTCAGGCTTCCTCATCACTCGGAGTTGGCTCACCGACCCGCGCCTGCGCGACTACCTCGCAGCCCGCGCCCTTCGTATCCTGCCCGGCTTCTACGTCTGCTTGATCGTGACCGCGTTCGGCTTCGCCCCGCTCAGCGTGGCGATCCAGGGTGGTTCGGTGGCCAACTTGCTTCGATCCACCGCGCCCCTTGAATACGTATTGAAAAACAGCGCGGTCGCCTATCTGCAGCCCAATGTCGGCGCAACACTGAACGGTGTACAGGGCGGAACTGCTTGGAATGGTTCGCTGTGGTCCTTGATCTGGGAGTTGCTGTGCTACTTCGCCGTTGCCGGACTGGGCGTGGCGGGACTAGCCAACCGCCGGTGGGTTTCTCCCGCGATCTTAATGCTGGCTACCGGTCTCGCGACTGTGTTACCCCCGCTGACTTTCCCCGGGTTATGGACCATCCCACAGTTGGCTGTGCGCTCGGCCATCATGTTTTCAGCCGGGGCGCTTATGTACCAGTGGCGTGACACGATTCCGGCCAATTGGTCGCTCGTGGCGGTCAGCGTCGCAATTGTGTTGGCGGCCAATCGGCTTCCCGATTACCGGGTCGTCGGCGCCCTGCCGCTGGCCTATGCCGTCATCGTATCTGGTGCCCTACTGCAGGGCCGTCGCTTGAGATTGCACACCGACCTGTCCTATGGCGTCTACATCTACGCCTTTCCAATCCAACGATTATTGGCCGTCTGCGGGCTCTCTCACCTCCAGCCAGTTCTGTTCTTCCTCGTTGCCGCGACGGCTACCCTGCCGCTGGCGGCCGCCAGCTGGTTCTTCATCGAAAAGCCCTCGATGTCCCTCAAACGGCGCCTACGCCGCAAGTGGTCCGCCCCCGTCACCTCCAGCTCCGAGGAGCCGCCCCCAGTCAGCAAAGCCGACGTCATTGGCGACCGGCCCGGTCCGGGTTTGAGCGAAACCGCCTAGCTCCCAATCGCGTTCAAACCCGCTGAAAACGCCAGCCGTCTCGACGGAGTGGCATAGACTGCCGCCGACAACTGGGGATAACGGGTGGAGGGCAATGAAGCTCGGGCAGGCATTCGACACGCGGAATAACGCACTCAACGCATGGCGGTTGGTGCTGGCAGTTTCCGTGATCATGGGGCACTCCTTCACGCTCACGGGCCGCCCGTCCCCGACGGGAATCGTCGGGCATCTTCTTGGCTCAGGAGGGGTTGACGGCTTCTTCGCGGTCTCCGGATTCCTCATCACCGCCAGCTGGCTGCGCCAACCCCAACTGCGGGAATACCTGACGGCGCGAGCTCTTCGCATTCTGCCCGGGTATTACGTGTGCCTTATCGTCACCGCCTTCATCATCGCTCCCATCGGTGTGGCGATTCAGGGTGGCGCAGCGCTGAAGCTCCTCTTCTCAGCCGCGCCCTTCCAGTACGTCTTGATGAACATCGCGGTGGCGACGCTCAAGGTCGATGTCGGCGGAACACCGACCGGGATCCCTTATCCGGGAACATGGAACAGTTCGCTGTGGACGCTCATGTTCGAGCTCGCCTGCTACTTCGTCGTTGCCGGCCTGGGTGTGGTCGGGTTCGCCAATCGCCGCTGGGTTTCGCCGGCAATCCTGGCGATGGCCGTGCTTAGCGCAGCCTTATTGCCACCCTTCAGCGTGCACGAACCATTCACGCTCCAATTTGCCGCCGCCAGCGCCCGCTTCGCCATCATGTTCGCTGCGGGAGCGCTCCTCTACCAGTGGCGAGACGTCATTCCGGCGCGGTGGTGGCTCGTCGGGGTGAGTGTCGCAGTCGTCCTGCTGGGCGGGACCCTACTGCCGGATTACCGCAGGCTCGGAGGCATACCGCTTGCGTACGCGATCATCGTCTCGGGCGCACTGATCCGAAACAAGCGCTTGAGGTTACGTACCGATCTCTCGTATGGGGTGTACATCTACGCGTTCCCGACTCAACAGTTGCTGGTGATCTGTGGGGTTGGCGTTCTGAATCCGAACGTGTTCTCGATAGTGGCCACACTGTGCACCCTTCCGCTGGCCGCGCTGAGCTGGTTCGTCATCGAAAAGCCTGCGATGTCTCTCAAACGCCGACTCAAAAAGAGGTGGTCCGGGCCCGCCGCGGCCGAATCGGACCCCAGGGTGGCAGAGACCGACACAGAACGTCCCGCTGCCACGGCCGATGCGACGGCCGACCGGCCGGCCCCGAACGGCACCGGCGCCGCCTAGCCGGGTTCGGCCCTCTGACAAAATAAAAAGGCTCAATCGTCCCCGCTCCAACAGCGGTAACATCCGCGAAGCGGGGGGTGCACGACGGGCGGTGGCCGATGACCCTCGGACAAGCTTTCAATGGGGGAAACAACGCGCTGAACGCGTGGCGGCTGGTGCTGGCTGCCGAGGTGATGCTGTGGCACTGCTGGCCCATCACCGGCCGGATGCCACCCGCGGCGACGCTGCAACTTCTGTTCTCGATAGGGGTGGACGGCTTCTTCGCGATCTCGGGGTTCCTCATCACCAGGAGTTGGCTCGACGACCCGCACGTGCGTGACTACCTGACCGCCCGCGCCCTTCGTATCCTGCCCGGCTACTACGCTTGCCTCATCGTGACGGCGTTCGCCTTCGCCCCCCTCACCGTGGCTATCCAGGGCGGCTCGGTCGGCGAGCTCGTGTGCTCCGGCGGGCCGCTCGAATACGTCCTGAAAAACAGCGCGGTGGCTTATGTCCATCTCGATGTCGGCGGAACACCAAGCGGGATACCACATTCCGGGCTCTGGAACGGTTCGCTGTGGTCGCTGGTCTGGGAAGTGATCTGCTATCTCGCCGTCGCCGGTATCGGTATGGCGGGCCTGGCCCATCACCGCTGGGTCTCTCCGGCAATACTCGTCGTGGCTACGGGTCTGGCAACGGCGATGCCGCCGATGACGTTCCCGGGGGTATGGACCATCCCCCAGATCGCCGTGCGTTCGGCGATCATGTTCGCCGCCGGAGCCGTCCTCTATCAATGGAGAGAGGTGATCCCCGCGCGGTGGCCGCTCGTCGGGGTGAGCGTCGTCATCGTGCTGGCGTCCAGCATGCTGCCCGATTACCGTACGGTCGCCGCCCTTCCGTTGGCCTACGCGATCATCGTGTCCGGAGCCTTGCTGAAGAGCAGCCGCTTGAGGCTACGCACGGATCTGTCCTACGGCGTCTACATCTACGCGTTCCCGACCCAGCAACTCTTGGCCGTGTGCGGCCTTGCGCGTCTTCAACCCGTTGCGTTCTTTCTCGTCGCCGCCGCGGCGACGCTACCCGTGGCCGCGGCAAGCTGGTTCCTCATCGAAAAGCCCTCGATGGCTCTCAAGCGCCGGCTCAAACGGAAGTGGTCTGACGCCGCGAAAGCCGAAGGCGGCCACCCCGCCACCACAACAGCAGGATGACCACTTCGGCGGCCACGCTGATCGCCGCATGAGGCGACGGATCCCAGCCCCGTTCGGAGAAGCCGAAAAGCCCCACGGTCCGCGACAGCGCGAAGGCGACCAGAGATCCGGCGGCCATCGCGGCACCGGCCCAGCGCAGCCACGCGGGACCGCCGGCCACGATCAGCAGAGCGATCGCCAATGACACACTGGCCTGCACCAGGAATCCCGTGCCGATGGCCGGAATGCGTTGGTAGCCATGGACATAGAGGTAGGCGTGGCTGACGGCGCTGAGGGCCAACGACGCGGCGAGCCCGAGCCGCACCAGGGCGCCGATCACCGCAACGCCCGCTCTTTCAGCGCCAGCGCGGACTCTCCCGTGGTGTAGCCGACCTCGCGGATACCCAATGCGTCGCGCAGCTTGCCGGCCGGCAGCGTCACCGGTTTGGGCGCGGGCCCGTCACCGGGTCTGGGCAGCGGGTACGCGGTGGCGGTGCCGCTGTGAAACGTCACATTGTCCTCCGTTTTGGAAAACAGCTGGTGGACATGGCCATTGAGGCACGTGACGGAGGAGAACCGGCGCAGGTAGCTCAGCGCCTGGGCGGCGTCGTCGGTGCCCCAGCCCCATTGGGGGTACATCGCGAACAAGGGGATGTGACTGAACACGATGATCGGGGTGTCGCTCGGCAGATGGGCGACGTCCTTCTTGACGAACTCCAGCTGATCCACCCCCAGATGGCCCAGCTTGCGCAGGTTCAACGTGTTGACGAGCGCGATCAGGTGCACACCGGCGATGTCGAAGCTGTACCAGCCGTCGCCAACCGCGGCCGCGCCGAAGGTGTTTCGGTACTTCTGTCCCGCGTCGTCGACGGAGTCGTGCTCGCCCGGCACGGTGAACACGTGGGGCGTCTTCAGACCGCTCATCATCTGCTTCGCCTGGTCGAACTGTTCGGGGCTGGAAAGGTGAGTGAGGTCGCCGGTGTGGATGACGAAATCCGGTGTGTAGCCGAGGCTGTTGACCTTGTCGATCGCGTCGCTGAACGTCGCCGCGACGTCCCTGTTGGGCGCACCGTTGAAGCCGAGGTGGCTGTCGCTGATTTGGGCGAACCGCAGGGCGGGCCGGACGTGCGCGCGCTGAGCCGCCGCTTCCCCGGCGACATGCGAGATGACCTCGCCCCCGGCCACGGTCAACCCGACCGCCGCCCCGAACCACGCCGTGTGCCGGAGGAGCTGGCGCCGGGTCATGGCATCGTCGCCCGGGCGGCCGGTCATCCCGTCACCACCACGGTGCCGCGCATCATCGGATGAATCGAGCAGACATAGTCGAAAGTCCCAGGGGCGGAGAAGGTGTGGGCGAAGGTCGCTCCGGTTCCCATGCCGGGTGAGTGAAATGAGCCGTCACTTGCGGCGACCGTATGGGGTTCCTCGTCGCGGTTGGTCCAGGTGACGGTGGTCCCGGCCGGCACCGTCAGGTTCGGCGGCGCGAAAGCGAAGCCGTCGATGGTGACCTGGTTGGCGCCGGCTGCGGGGGGCGGCGCGGTGATCGACACCCCGGCGGTGGGCGCGGGGGTGGTCGCCACGGAGCGCGGCCGGCCACAGCCGGGCGATGAGATCACGCTCGCGGCCAGCACGGCCGCCAAAAGCCTTCGACGCAGGGCGATATCCATGCCCACAGATAGGGCGGCGGGTTACACCGTTCAGGCGCGGCGCCCCGGAGCGAAGACCTCGATAGCACCGTCGACCTCACGAACCATCAATTCGGGCAACGGTTTTGGTGCGATCGGCAACTGGTGGGTGAGCACCTGCCCGCTGGGCGAGAACGACGTGGTGTGGCAGGGGCAGCGCAAGGTGTCTTCGGGCGCGTCGAACCACAGCTTGCACCCTTGATGGGTGCACACCCCCGATATCGCGTGCACGTTGCCGTCGATGCGCCGGACGAATCCGGTCACCGAACCCAGATCGAAAGCGCGCATGGCCCCGTCGGGCACGTCCGAGCTGGAGGCGACGCGCTGCCAGCTTCCCTCGTTGGGGGTGAGTTGCCCGGCGGCGTTATCCGGGGCACTCGGTCGCCGATGGCGACCGGAGATCACTGCGCGATCGAGGGAAACCGCGGCGACCGCGGCCGTCGCCGCGGCCGACGTGCCGACGATGACCTGGCGGCGCGTGCCGGTGCGCCCGGGCGGGGTTCGCGGCGGCGTGCCTGACATCTGCTCGCCGATGCGACGGTGCAGATCGGCGAGGAATTCCGGGCGCGGCGTGTCATCCCCGCTGCGGGCGGCCCGCAGCTCGATGGCGGTGCGCAGCTGCGCCGCCTCGAAGTCGTCGGGCGCGAACGGCCTGGGCCGGCGCCCCCGCAACAGATCGTCGACATAGCGTCGCAAGCCCCGCGCATTCATTGCTTGCCCCCATCGTTGACCTGCGCCGCCAGCCGCAGGGCGCGGTGCTGGAGCACTTTGGCATTGGGCACGCTGATTCCGAGTTCCGCGGCCGACTCCTTGATCGAATTGCCGCGCAGAAAGCGCGATTCCAGGATCAGGCGATACCGATCCGGCAGGGCGTCCAGGACGCGGGCCACCCGCTGCGGCGCGGTGCTGATCGCCTCCTCGCTGTCGGCCGGTTGCTCGATGTCCTCGATCGAGGTGATCTCCCGTCCCAGGGTCTGGCGCCAGTGTGCGGCCAGCACCGTCCTGGCCGTGGCCCGCAGGTAGGCGCGCACCTCGGCCACGCTCACGGTCAGGCGCAGCGGCCGCAGCGCGGCGAGGAACACCTCGGCGGTGAGGTCTTCGGCGTCGGTCCGGTTGCCGACGCGCGCGAACAGCGTGCGGTACACCCACCCCACGTTGTCGGAGTACACGGCCTCCCAGTCCGGGTAGCCGGGCTCATGCCCGGCGCCGGGTACCGCGCGCAGGGGTCGCGGCCCGACGGGATCGCTTCTTGCCGCCACATGCCTCCTTCACCCGATCAATATCGGCTCGGGTTACACGGGTCAGCGCGCGGCGAGCGCGGCCTCGGCGGCCATCAGCTCGTCGAGCTTGGTGGCGGTGGCGGAAAACACGGACTTGGCGATGCCCAGTATCCGGTCGCGGACCCGGGGCTTCGCCGACGCGGACGGCAGCAGGTGGCCGATCAGGTGACCGAACAGGTCCAGGCGCGCCGTCGACAACCACGACATCAAGTCCGGGTCGTCCAACCAGCGCAGCTGGTTGCTGTAATCGGCCCACGCCAGCCGTAGCCAGTCGATGTCGGTGTCCGGATGCGGCAGCGGCACGCAAAGCTCGTTTTTCAGCGAGTCGTCGCGGTACGCGGCCTCCACGTGGGCGATCAGCGCCGCGCTGAAGATCTGTTGGCAGCCGCGCACGCTCTGCAGGGTGATGCGGTTGGAATCGAATATCGGTGTGGCGGGCCGCTTTTCGGCGCCGTCGGCGGTGCAGTCGAGATAGAGCTCGCGGCCGCTGACCGCCACGGCGCCCCGGTCGAGGACCATCGTGTCGGCCTCGATGGCCCGCAGGTGCCCCATCCTCACGACGTCGGTAATCCGCCGCAGCTGCTCGAGTTCGAGGCGGGTGACGGTGGCGCAGCGGTACATGGCGGGACGGATCGCCGGGTCGATCCGCAGCAGCAGGCCGGCCTCTTCGAGGCGGTCGAACAGATCCCGCACCGACGCCGCGTCGTTGATGGCGCGCAGTTGCGCGGTGAAGCTGGCCTTGATCTTCTCGGCGAACAACGCGCCGGGCTGCATGGTCTCGCGGTCCAGCAGCCAGGAATCGCGCGGCATGATCCAGGTGAGCCGATCCGGGTCGACGCCCTGGCCCAGTAGCCACAGGCAGGTGTCGATGCCGGTCTTGCCCGCCCCGACGATGACGTAGCGCTCGTGGGCGCCGCGCCGCGGCAGGTCGCCGGGCGGGACGCAGTCGATGCCGGGCGCGACCCGATAAGGCGGCGGGCGCATCGCGGGGACCGTGACCCGCATGTAGGTGGCGTCGACGACGCGGCGCGCCACCCGGACGGTGTAGTCGGCGCCGGCGAGCGTGCGGAACCGGGCTTCACCACGGTGTTCGCCGAGGTATTCGCTCATCGGGAAGTAGCTGACCCGCCCGCTCGGCAGCAGCCGCCGGCGCATGATGTGGTCGTAGTAGGCGCAGATCTCGCCGGCGGTGGCCAGTTCGTAAAGCCCCCGGTTCCAACCGACTTGGTCGATGGCGTCGCCACCCAGCGGCAGCGAGTTGACGCCGTAGAACGCCGAGGGCTGGTGCAGCCGCACGAACGGGTAGGCCATGGTCCAGTGCCCACCGGGCGCGTGGTTGCGGTCCACCACCACGACGCGGGCCTGCGCCGCTGAGGCTTCGGCGACCTGCGCGTCGATGAACGCCATGGCCATGGCGCCCGCCCCGACCACCAGGTAGTCGGCCTCGATGGTGTGCATACCGCTGTCAGGCTAGCCCGCCACCCACCTTGCCAAGGCCCGAACCGGGTTACTAGGATATGCAAGTATCCGCTTAAGCGCGTCAACCACATCCGAGGGCCCCATGACCACACAGATTCCCCACTTCATCGACGGTCGGCGCACCGCCGGCCAGTCCGGCCGCACCGCCGACGTCTTCGACCCCAGCACCGGGAGTGTCCAGGCCCAGGTGCCGATGGCCGGCCAGGCCGACATCGACGCCGCGGTGGCGTCGGCCCTCGAGGCCCAAAAAGGTTGGGCCGCAACGAATCCGCAACGCCGCGCGCGGGTGATGATGCGTTTCATCGAGCTGGTCAACAAACACAACGACGAGCTGGCCGAGCTGCTGTCGCGCGAGCACGGCAAGACCCTGGCCGACGCCAAGGGCGACATCCAGCGCGGCATCGAGGTCATCGAGTTCGCCATCGGCATCCCGCACCTGCTCAAGGGCGAATACAGCGAGGGCGCCGGTCCGGGCATCGACGTCTATTCGCTGCGCCAGCCGCTGGGCGTGGTCGCAGGCATCACGCCGTTCAACTTCCCGGCGATGATCCCGTTGTGGAAGGCCGGCCCGGCGCTGGCCTGCGGCAACGCGTTCGTGCTCAAGCCCAGCGAGCGCGACCCGTCGGTCCCGGTGCGCCTCGCCGAACTCTTCGTCGAGGCCGGCCTGCCACCGGGCGTGTTCCAGGTCGTGCACGGCGACAAGGAGGCCGTCGACGCCATCCTGAACCACCCGGACATCCAGGCGGTCGGGTTCGTAGGGAGCTCCGACATCGCCCAGTACATCTACGCCGGGGCCGCGGCCACCGGCAAGCGTTCGCAGTGCTTCGGCGGCGCGAAGAACCACATGATCGTGATGCCCGATGCCGACCTGGACCAGGCCGTCGACGCGCTGATCGGCGCGGGATATGGCAGCGCGGGCGAGCGCTGCATGGCGATCAGCGTCGCGGTCCCGGTCGGTGAGCAGACCGCGGACCGGCTGCGCGCCCGGCTCATCGAGCGGATCAACAACCTGCGCGTGGGCCACAGCCTGGACCCCAAGGCCGATTACGGTCCGCTGGTGACCGAGGCCGCCGTGGCGCGGGTGCGCGACTACATCGGCCAGGGCGTCGACGCGGGCGCCGAATTGGTCATCGACGGCCGCGAACGCGCCAGCGACGACCTGACTTTCGGTGACGCCAACCTCGAAGGCGGCTTCTTCATCGGGCCGACCCTGTTCGACCACGTCACCCCGGACATGTCGATCTACACCGACGAGATCTTCGGGCCCGTCCTGTGCATCGTGCGCGCCCACGACTACGAGGAGGCCCTGCGTCTGCCGTCCGAGCACGAGTACGGCAACGGCGTGGCCATCTTCACCCGCGACGGCGACGCCGCCCGCGACTTCGTCTCCCGCGTGCAGGTCGGGATGGTCGGTGTCAACGTGCCGATCCCGGTGCCGGTGGCCTACCACACCTTCGGCGGCTGGAAGCGCTCCGGCTTCGGCGACCTCAACCAGCACGGTCCGTCGTCAATCCTCTTCTACACCAAGACCAAGACGGTGACGTCTCGGTGGCCGTCCGGCATCAAGGACGGCGCCGAATTCGTCATTCCCACAATGGATTAGGGCCGCGCATGTTTACCCTTGACGACGACGAACGGGTGATCACCGAGACGGCCGCCGCGTTCGCCGCCAAGCGCCTGGCCCCGCACGCCCTGGAATGGGATGCGGCCAAGCACTTTCCGACCGACGTGCTGCGTGAGTCGGCGGAGCTAGGCATGGCGGCGATCTACTGCCGCGAGGACGTCGGCGGCAGCGGGCTGCGCCGGCTCGACGGGGTCCGCATCTTCGAGCAGCTGGCGATCGCCGACCCCACCACCGCCGCATTCCTGTCGATCCACAACATGTGCGCGTGGATGATCGACACCTTCGGCACCGCCGAACAGCGCAAGGACTGGGTCCCGCGCCTGGCGTCGATGGACGTCATCGCCAGCTACTGCCTCACCGAGCCGGGCGCCGGCTCCGACGCCAGCGCGTTGAGCACCCGCGCGGTCAAAGAGGGCGGCGACTATGTGCTCGACGGGGTCAAGCAGTTCATCTCGGGCGCGGGCGCGTCGGACGTCTACGTGGTGATGGCCAGGACCGGCGGCGAGGGCCCGCGCGGCATCTCGGCGTTCATCGTCGAAAAGGACAGTGCGGGGCTGAGTTTCGGCGCGCTGGAGGAGAAGATGGGCTGGCATGCCCAGCCCACCGCCCAGGTGATCCTGGAGGGCGTGCGGGTGCCGGCCGACGCGATGCTGGGTGGCGCGGACGGCGAGGGCGCCGGATTCGGCATCGCGATGAACGGCCTCAACGGCGGCCGGCTCAACATCGCCGCGTGCTCGCTCGGTGGCGCCCAGGCCGCCGCCGACAAGGCGGGAGCCTACGTTCGCGATCGGCAGGCGTTCGGCAAGTCCCTGCTCGACGAACCGACCATCCGGTTCGCCCTGGCCGACATGGCGACCGGCCTCGAGACGTCGCGCATGATGTTGTGGCGCGCGGCCAATGCGTTGGACACCGACGACCCCGACAAGGTCGAGTTGTGCGCGATGGCCAAGCGTTACGTCACCGACACCTGCTTCGAGGTCGCCGACAAGGCCCTGCAGCTGCACGGCGGCTACGGCTACCTGCGCGAGTATGGTCTGGAAAAGATCGTGCGCGACCTGCGGGTGCACCGGATCCTGGAAGGCACCAACGAAATCATGCGAGTGGTCATCGGTCGGGCAGAAGCCGCACGGTTCAGAGCTTCTCCGGCAACCGCATAGAAGGGTCTTCAGATGACCGAGCACGTGACCGTGGCTTTCCTGGGGTTGGGCCACATGGGCGGGCCCATGGCGACGAACCTCGTTGCGGCCAACCATGCGGTGCGCGGATTCGACCCGGTGCCCGCGGCGCTGTCCGCGGCCGCGGCGGCCGGCGTCGCCGCCTTCGACACCGCCGTCGACGCGGTGGCCGGTGCGGACGTGGTCATGACCATGCTGCCCAACGGCGAGTTGGTGAAGCGCTGCTACGCGGAGATTCTGCCCGCGGCGCGGCCCGGTGCTCTGTTCATCGACAGCTCCACGATCTCGGTCGATGACGCCCGCGAGGTGCATGCGCTGGCGGAGTCGCGCGGCATCGCCCAGCTGGACGCGCCCGTCTCGGGCGGGGTGAACGGCGCGGTCGCCGGGACGCTGGCATTCATGGTGGGTGGCGACGACGCCGCCCTGCAACGCGCGCGGCCGGTGCTGGAACCCATGGCGGGCAAGATCATTCACTGCGGCGCGGCCGGGGCGGGCCAGGCCGCCAAGGTGTGCAACAACATGGTGCTGGCGGTGCAGCAGATCGCGATCGGCGAGGCGTTCGTCCTGGCCGAAAAGCTCGGCCTGTCGGCGCAGTCGCTGTTCGACGTGATCACCGGGGCGACCGGAAACTGCTGGGCCGTGCACACCAATTGCCCTGTGCCGGGCCCGGTCCCGACGTCGCCGGCCAACAACGACTTCAAGCCGGGGTTTGCGACCGCGCTGATGAACAAGGACCTTGGACTGGCGATGGATGCGGTGTCCTCCAGCGGTTCGACCGCCCCCCTGGGCCGCCACGCCGCCGAGATCTACGCTGAGTTCGTTGCGTCGGACGCCTCCCACGGTGACAAGGACTTCAGCGCGATCATCGAGACGCTGCGTTGACCGCGCGCCGAACGTCGACTTGTGGCGGGAAATAAGCCGATTCGGCGCAACAACTCCACGTTGGGCGCGCGGGACGAAGAGCTTCAGAAGTCGCCGGCGTTGCGGCGCAACGTCTCGATGGACGACGCGAGGTCCTGCGATTCGGCGTCGGACATCCCGAGATCGGCGAACACCTGCTTGTTGAGCGTGATCGTCGCGTCCTCGACCGTGGAGCGGCCCAGGTCGGTGATCTGGACCAGCGTGGTGCGCCCGTCGGTGGGGTGCGGAACACGCTGCACCAGCCCGTCGGCCTCCAGCCGGCGGATCGCGTGGGTGACGCTGGTGACGTGAACCTGCAGCCGGTCGGAGGCCTTGGTGATGGGTAGCGCGCCGGAGCGGCTGAACGCCAGCAGCCGCAGCAATTCGTACCGGGAGAAGCTGAGGTCGTAGGGCCGCAACGCCGTCTCCACGCGGGCCAGCAGGATCTGGTGCGCACGCATCACCGACGTCACCGCGACCATGCCCGGCGCCACGTCACCCCACCCGGCGCGCTCCCAGTTGGCCCGCGCCGCGGCGATCGGATCACGCTTGTCCGGTCGTGAGTCGGCCACGCCCCTTCTTACCGCACTTGGAGCCCGAGCGTGGCCTTTCCCAACGCCGACAGCACCGCCGTCGTCGATGCGCGGCCGCCCACGGTGATCCGCGCGGCACCGTCCGCGTAATACCGCACGCGTGGAGCGTCGTCGCCGAAAGCCTCACGCCACGACAAGCCCTGTTGAGACGGCAGATACATGAAGTTCGCGTGCGCGTCGGTCGTGTAGATCCCCAGCGCGCTCAGGCGCATCCGGAGATAGCGGCGTTCGGCGGTGATCAGCCGGATCCGGCGCAGCAGTTCACCTTCCGCGGCATACGACGCCGCGACCGCGAGCAGGCCCGTGATCGCGATGCCGAACGGCAGCTGCTGGGTCCACAGCGTCGGCGCCAGCTGGTGGGACGCCACCGCGTAACCGATTCGCAGCCCGGCCAGGCCGTAGGCTTTGGAGAAGGTCCGCACCACCACGACGTTGGGAAAACGGGTGACCAGTGCCGCCACGTCGAAACGGTGCTCGGGAGCGGTGAACTCGATATAGGCCTCGTCGAGCAGCACGACGGTGTCGCGCGGCACCCGGCGCAGGAACCGGAGAACGGCGGCCGCGGGCTCCAGCGTGCCGGTCGGATTGTGCGGCCGGCACACCACCACCACGCGGGCGGCGCCGGCCGCGTCGGCCAGCGCGTCGAGGTCGTGCTGGCCGTGCGCGTCCAGCGGAACGAACGACGAGTTCAATCGTGCCAGTTGCGCGACGATCGGATAGCCATCGAACGTCGGCGACGCCATGGCGATCGTGTCGCCCGGCGCGGTCAGCGCCTGCAGCGCCTGCAACACGACGCCCGTCGCCCCGGCGCCCAGCACCACCCGCTCGGTGGGCACACCGATGTGGCCGGCGACCAAGCCGCGCAACCGCTCCGGCAAGAACTCCGGATACCGGTTCGCCGCGGAAACGGACCGAATCAACGCCGAACGCACCGACGGTAGCGGCGGAAACGGATTCTCGTTGAGCGACAAGGCGAACGGATCCACCGCGTCGGGCAGCGCATCGCAGATCTGGCCGGCAACCGGGGCCGGAACCGCGTGCATCAGTCTCGTCCGCCCCAGCGCACCGCGGCGGCGCCGGCGAAGTCGCCGGCATGCGCGAAGGCCGCCATCATGACCACTTCCCCGGCACCCAGCTGGCCGTCGGCGATCGCGCGGTCCAGATTGATCGGGATCCCGGCACCGAACAGGTTGCCGCACTCGTCAAAGGTGTCCCGATGACGTTGCGGGGGCAACTCGAGCGCGTCACGCCAATTGCGCAGAAACGCCCTGTTGGGCTGGTTGGTGACCAGCAGGTCGATGTCCTTGGCGGCCAACCCGATTCGGTCGCAGACCGCCAGCGCCACTTCCGGAACCTGCCGGTTGCCGCGGGCCAGCACCTTGGTGATCTTGCTCTCCGTGAAACCGATGCTGCCCTCGCCGGGGCCGGCCTGCCACCACTTGCGGGGCGGGTCGTAGGACAGCGTCATTTCGCCCGCATACTCGCCGTAGGTGCGGCACTCGACATCCAGGATGGGCGAGTGTTCGCTCAGCGCGACCAGTCCCACGGCGGCGCCGTCACCGGGCACCGCCGACTGCGCCTTGCGGCGGATGGTCGGCTGATCGAAGAATTGTCCGGCCGCGTTCTGTGCGATCGCGATGAGCGCGGTGCGGCCCTGGCCCGCGGACAACAATGTGCGGGCCACGTTGAGCGCCAACACGAATGCGGCGCAGCCGCCGTTGTTCAGGTCGAGCACCCAGGACGGCCGCATGCCCAGCCGATGCGCGATGCCGCCACCCTGGCCGTAGAACGCCATGTCGGGTACCTGGGTGTGGGTGATCAGCACGTCCGCACCTGCGACGACGTCGCGGCCGTGCCGTTCGATCAGGCCCCGGGCCGCACGCTCGATCATGTCGACCGAGCTCTCGTCCGCGCCGACGTGATGGCGAAACTTCGGAGCGCGGAACATCACGTTGTCGCGCAGGTCGTCGGATTCGGCGAATCGGGCGTAGTAGCCGGCGGGAATCGGATCCCCCGGCAGATAGGTGGAAACGTCGATCAGGCTGACGGTCGGCTTAGCCATGGTCTGCTCATCTCATCCACACCGGCGTCACGGGCAGGCCGTTGCGGTGGCGGTACTCGGCGATCGCCTTGAGGTTGCGCAACTCCAGCAGGTGGCCGGCGGCGAACATGTCCCAGAAGTCGCCGACCCACACGGGCCGCTGCGCCGGAGCGGTCTCCGGGTACGGGTTGTGGTCGTAGAAGGGGTGGTGGCAATTCGTCCACAGCACAACCGATCCCGGCTTGTCGAGGACGGTCTGGGCGTCGACGACACGCATCAGGTAGATCATCCACAGATGTTTGCCTTGATCCCAGGCGCAGTGGTAATCCACGGTCCGCGCCTGGGCGTTGGCGACGGTGCGCGTGTAGATCTCGGTTTCCGAGCCGAGCCGGTCGTGCGCCAGCCATAATCCGGGCTCGTCGGTGGGGGTGAACCCGCGCAGGCTGTACGTCCACTCCTCCAGGCTGCGGGTGTCGGCCATGTACTCGTAGAGCTCGTCGGGCGGGCAGTCGACGTAGTCGTTGACGGTGCAGTACTGCCCGAAGACCTGGTCGTGCGGGTACACCGACCGCATCATGTCCATGATGATCGGCGTGGCCTTCTCCCTGGGGCTGGTTTCGATGCGGGTGACCCCGTCGATGAGGTCCGGGATATCCTCAAGCGCTGGCAGCGACATTGGTCAAGTTCTCCTCAGCAAGTGAAATCTGGTCCACCCCGCGGCCTTTAGCGGGCGCGGCGGTGAGAAATGGTGCGAACGGCGGGATCTCGTCGGCGGCGCACTCGACACTGACCACCGCCGGGCCGTCGATGTCGAGCGCCGCGCCCATGGCCGCGGCGAATCCATCGGCGTCGCTGACGTCCACCGCCGCCAGGCCGGGGAACATCGCCGCCAGGCCGGCGCCGAGCCGGCTGGGACGAAACCGGTTGTAGCTGTACAGGTCGTCGTAGAACAGCTGCTCGCGGGTCACGCACATGGCGTGCGCGTTGTTGTTGAACAACACGAACGTCATCGGTAGCCGGTACTGCACGGCCGTGTGCACCTCCATGCCGTGCATGAAGAACGCGCCATCACCGGCGATCACCACGGTGCGGCCGGCCGGGCGGCCAGTGTTGGCTCGCCCCAACGTCATTCCGATCCCGGCGCCGAAGCTGTAGCCCATGCCGCCCATGCCGAGCGCGACGGCGAACCTGCCGCCGCGTCGCACCGGGAGGTAGTGGATGGCCGCGGCGCCGGTGTTGCCGGCGTCGACCACGATGTCGGACCCGTCGGGCACGACATCGTCCAGCACCGCCATGGCCTCGCGGTACCGCACGCCCGGCCCGGTGAAGGGCGGGGGCGTCATTTCGGCGGGCCGGCCCGCGCCGGGGATGCGCGGACCGGCCGGCCGCCCGCGGTGGCGAACCGCATGGGTCAGCGCGCGCAGCGAGCCGCGCAGATCATCGGTATGCACGTGGGTGCAGGGCAGATACGGCGGCGCCGAACCGATCGAGACCGTCCGCACCGCCGCCAGCGCCTCGTCCAGGCCGCCGCGCGCGGTGACCGCCAGCCGGGTGCCGACGATGAGGCACACCGCGCTGGTGGCCACCGCCTCGGCCACGTTGCGGTGACCCATGACGCCGGTCACCCCCAACGCGGCCGGCCCCCCGTCTGCAGCCGCGACATCCTTCGCGTCCGGCACGGTCGCCACCCGCGCGTGCAGCAGCGCGCGTAGCTCTTCGAGTTCGGCGCGGGCGTCATCGCGCGCCACCTGCTCGCCGGCCAGGATGGTGACCCGTCCCTGCACCCGCCGCAGCTCGGCGACGATCGGATGCGGGTTGCCGATCGCGGCCCGCATGCCATCCGCGTCATTGTCGTCACGCCCGGCGTCAAGATGGGCCTGCTGAATGTCCTTGGGCAGCAACAACACCGCCGGTCCGCCGATGCGCGCCGCGGCGATGGCCCGGGGCAGCAGCGAGACGATGTCGGCCGGCGTCAGCAGCCGCTCGCAGAACACCGATACCGCCGAGAACAATGCCTCGGCGTTCAACGATCCGTTTGCGCCGCTGGTGTCCTGAAAGCTGCCGCGGCCGTCCATCGTGCGGGCGGGCTGGCCGACCAACGCCAGCACCGGAACCCGGCTCGCCAGCGACTCGCCCAGACCCGCAACGAGGTTCAGCGCGCCCCCGCCCGAGGTCGCGGCCACCACGCCCACCCCGGCCCCGCTTCGGCTGTACCCGTCGGCCATGGTGGCCGCGGAGAACTCGTGCTTGGCCAGCACCGCGTCGATGTCGGGGCAAAAGTGCGCGGCGTCGTACACGTCCTCGATGTTGGCGCCGTCCACACCGAAGATGTGATCGACTCCGATCGCCGCGAGGTGCCCGACGATATGGTCGACCACCCGGTGCCTGCCAAGCATGCCTGATGAAACGAGGTAGCGGCCCGGTCGGTTCATCGTCGTCCAGATCCAGTACATGAACCGTTCACCGGCGGCCATCGTGATGTTTGAATGACCGTCGAACTTTGCAACGTCGTGCGCGAATACCGGGTCGGCGGTCAAACGGTGCGGGCGCTCGACGGCGTCAGCCTGCGGCTGGCGGACGAGCAGTTCGTGTCGGTCGTCGGACCGTCCGGGGCGGGCAAGAGCACGCTGTTGCACGTGCTCGGCGCCTTGGATTCCCCCGATTCCGGGTCGATCGCCTTCGATGGCGAGGAAATCGCCCGCCTTAGCGATGAACAGCAGTCGCGGTTCCGCCATCGGCGGGTGGGTTTCATCTTTCAGTTCTTCAACCTGCTGCCGACGCTGTCGGCCTGGGAGAACGTGGCGATTCCCAAGCTGCTCGACGGAGTCCGGTTGGGCAGCGCCAAGCCGGACGCGATCCGCCTGCTGGACCGGGTCGGGCTCGGCAACCGGGCGCAGCACCGGCCGGCGGAACTGTCCGGCGGCCAAATGCAGCGGGTCGCGGTCGCGCGTGCCTTGATGATGAACCCGCCGCTGATCCTCGCCGACGAGCCGACCGGAAACCTGGACTCCGCGACGGGCGCGTCCATTTTGGCGCTGTTGGCGGAGGTGGCGCACGAGGAGGGTGGGGGTCGGCTGGTGGTGATGGTGACCCACAACGCCGACGCGGCCGCGGCCACCGACCGGGTGATCACGCTGCAGGACGGTCGCGTCGGTTCGGACGTGATGGCGGTCGCGGGGTGAGGCCCGGGGCGCGGCGCGGCCTCAAGCTCACGGCCGCGGCGAGCAGGCTGCGCGTGTTCAGCCTGCGCGAGCTGGCCGTGCATCGACGCCGCACGTTTGCGTCGATCGCCGTAATGGCGGTCTCGGCAACGTATTTGGTGGCGATCTTCGGCATCTTCGGGTCGATCACCGGGTCGGTGGGCCGGCTGGCCGACGGGATCGCCGGGGTCGCCGCGCTCGAGGTGTCCGGCATCACCGACGGCGGATTCCCCGACTCGATACTGGCCGACGTGGCCGGCGTTCCCGGCGTAGCCACCGCCGCACCGATGATCCGGGCGTCGGCGTCCACACCGTCGGGGCCGGTGCTGCTGCTGGGCGCCGACGCGAGCACCGCCGCCCTGGGCGGCGCCCTCAAGGACGTGGTGACCCGGCCGGTGCAGGCGCTGTCCTCGACGCCGTCCGGCGTTCAGGCCGGACCCCGCGTCGGCTATGCGAAAGGCCAGGCGTTTCAACTGGGTTCGGCGTCGGTCACGGTGACCGATGTGCTCGCGGGCAAGCGATACGAGGACCTCAACGGCGGGCACTACGTGCTTGCGCCACTTGCCTTGGCGCAGAACGCCACCGGCCGCACCGGTCAACTCGACTCGATACTCATCACCACGAAGCGGGGCGCCGACCCCGGCGCCGTCCGCGCCGCGGTCACCGCCGCCGTGCACGGCCGTGCGATCGTCGCGGCCCCGAGCTTTCGGGCGGCCCGCGCCGGCGACGGCGTCAAGCTGATGAACTACATGGCCCTGCTGGGCGCCGCGGTCGCGTTGGTGGTCGGCGCGTTTTTGATCTACACCACGATGACGATGGCGATCACCGCGCGCCGGCCGGTCATCTCGATGCTGCGGGCTATCGGCGGCCGGCGCGCCAGCATCGTCGGCGACATGCTGGCGGAGGCGGCGGTGCTCGGCCTGATCGGCGGGGCAATCGGGTCCGGCATGGGAATTGTGGCGGGCCACATCGCGATTGGGCGCTTGCCCCCGGCGATGACGCAAGGGCTCGAAGCCCGCGTGCAGTATTGGCTGCCCGGTTATGCGATACCGCTGGCGCTCGCGGCGACGGCGCTGACCAGCGTGGCGGCCTCGGCGATGGCGGCGCGGCAGGTGTACAAGGTCTCGCCGATCGAGGCGCTCGCGCCGGTCGGGGCCTCGGCGGCCGACACGGTGCCGCGGTGGCTGCGCATCGCCGGCGGGGTTGGTGCGGTGGCGGTGTTCGCGGTGTCGACGCCGGTCGTCACCGGCCAGCGCGGCAGCTACGCCGTCGTGGCGATGGCCGCGGTGCTGGGCGCCGAGATCGCCCTGGGCTTCGCGCTCACCGCGCCCATCGTCCACGCCACGGCGGCGATGGCGCGCACGTTCGGGTCGTTCGGGGCGCTGGCCGCGGCGACGATCCAGCGTGCGCCGCGCCGGGTGTGGGCGACCGTGATGACCGTGCTCATCGGGGTACTCACCACCGTCGTGATCACCGGCACGAACGCCGACATGATTCGGTCCGCGCGGGACATCTTCGCACCGGTCACCGATACCGACGTGTGGGTGAGCGCGGACCCGCCCGACAGCTACCCCACCGACGTTCTGCCACAGGGGCTTTCCGCGAAGGTCGCCGCGCTTCCCGGCGTGGCGCGCGTGACCGAGGGAGCGTTCGGTTTCGCCGTGGTCGGCGGTACCCGCGTCCTGCTCGACGGGTTTTCCGCCGGCAGCAACGATGCGCTCTTCCGGGCGCTGGACGAACGGGTGCGCACCGAGGTGCTCGCCGGCCGCGGTGTGGTGCTCACGCGGATTCTCGGCACCACTCTGCACGTCCGGGCCGGCGACCAACTGCGGCTCCAAACGCCGCACGGCCCGCGGTCGGTGACCGTGCTGGCCCTGGTGCCGTTCTTCTCGACCGTGATCGGCACCGTCGGAATCGACCTCGACCAGATGCGGGCCTGGTTCGATCGCCCGGCGGCGACGACACTGCAAATCGCCGCGGCCCCGGGGGTGAATCGGCAGCGGCTGCTGGCCGGCGTCCGCGAGGCGGCGCCGGCCCCGAACCACGTGTACGACGGCCCCACCGCGCTGGCGGGGCTGCAGGCCCCGCTGCGTCAGAGCATGTTCATCGCCAACGCGGTGTGGGTCATCGTCGTGGCGGTGGCCGCGGTCGCACTGCTGAACACGCTGACGCTCTCGGTGAACGAACGCCGCCGCGAAATCGGCGTGCTGCGCGCCATGGGATCCAGCCGGCGGTTCACCTTGCGGATGGTGCTGGCGGAGGCGGCCGGAATCGGTGTCGTCGGCGGCGTTTTGGGGCTGGCGCTCGGTCTGACCGACCAGTGGTTGTTCAGCCGCATCAGCGACGACATCATGAATTTCGAAGTCGGCTTTCACCCGAGCCCCCTGGCGCTCGCCTTCACGCTCGGGGCGCTGGCGATCAGCCTGCTCGGCTCGGTGCCACCGGCACGGCGCGCGGCGCGCCTGTCCATCATCGAGGCGGTCAGCGTCGAGTGACGGTGGCGAATCCCTGCAGATGGGGTTTGCACGGGAAGGGCACCGGCGTTCGGATGCTGCGCAGCGCGGCGGTGTCGAATCCGGCGGCGGCGATGGCCTCGAGGGTGCGCCGGTTCGGCTCGCAGCCACCGGCGAGCCACGACCACGGCTTGGCGATCAGATCCTGGAACCGGCCGGTCGCGCCGTCACCGCGCACGTGCTCGAGGACCACGAGCCTGCCGCCGGGCACCAGCACCCGCCGGATCTCGCCGAGGGTTGCGGCCACGTCGCCGACCGAGCACAACACCAGCCCGGCGTGGACGGATTCGAAAGAGTTGTCCGGGAAGGGAATCGACTCGCCCGTTCCCTCGACGAGGTCGACCGCGATGCCGCGGCGCCGGGCGAGCCTCGCGGCCATCCGCCGGAACGGCGCCGCGGGCTCCACGGCGGCGACCGACGTCACCGTGTCGGGCAGAAACATCAAGTCGGTTCCCGGCCCCAGCCCGAGCATCAGCAGCCGGCCGTTCGCGTTACTCAGCGCCGCCCGTCGGTAGCGGTGGTAAAAGAGCCGGTCGAAAAGCGGCTGGCCGAATCGGTACACGTAGGGGAACGCCAGGCTTCGCAGGGTCATCGTGCGCCCAAATCCATTCGGAACGGCGGGTATTCGTCGCGCATCAACGACACGTACACCGCCACCCGGTATCGCCAGCGGACCATGCCCATGAGCAGATCGAACGCGCCCCGTGGGATCGTCCCGGTGAACAGCAGCGCCAGCGCGGCGATGACACACAGCACCTGCAGCGGCGCCTCCATCGACCAGCACAGCAGAACCTGGGGGATGGCCAGCAGCCACTTCACCAGCACCGCCCAGTTTTTCAGCCGCTCGGGATAGTCGACCGCGAGATCGCCGGGGTAGTCGGGCCGAGACGCCAGCGTGAAAGGCGGGTACCTGTCGGTGCTGTTCATCGGGAAGCGGTAGTTCATCAGCCGCCACGACCAGCGCAGCACGCCGACGTTGAATACGAACAGCGGCCGCGGATATCGCCCGGTGCACAGGATGGCCACTCCGGCCGCCACGGTCGAGAACGGATAGATCAGGTAGAGCAGTATCAGTATCGGGTAGTGCGGCACGGCCAGCACGCACCACTTCACCAGCCAGAGCCAGCGCGAGGGCGAGTCGAAATCGCCTCGCACTCTTACGGAATCGGCCGGGCTGTTCACGGGCTTGACGGGACCGTCGCCGCTACCCCCAAGTTTCGGCTGATTTCGGCGGACATCCGGCGGTGACTCGTAAGGCGCAGAAACGTCGTCAGCGCGCCGGCCTGCAGCCGGTCGGAGATCAGCGCGGCCGGTCGCAGCACGAACTCACCGTGCGACACCGGCAGCGACGCCACCCAGGACACGGCCATGACTTTGCGTCGACGGGTCCTCTCATACCACCGCAGGGCGGCCGAGACATCGGCGCCGCCGTTGGTCCCACCGCGAAAATCCCTCAGCGTCTTGCACAAAACCATCGTGTCGAGCAGCGCCTGGTTGGTCCCCTGCGCCAGGGTGGGCGGCATCGCGTGCGCGGCATCGCCGAGCAACGTGACGGGGCCGTGCCCCGGGCCCGGAATCGGATGGCGAAAATGCGGGAATGGCGAGCCGGCCAGGTCGTCGTCGCTCAGCGTCGCGAGCACCCGGTCGACAGAGTCGGACCATCCGGCGAAGTGGGACCGGATCATCTCGATCGGGCGCTGCGGTCGGACGAAGCCATGCGACCACGGCAGGTCGAACCACCACTGCACCTCCGACCCGCCGGCGGGCCACAGGCCGAGGTTTCCGCGAGCACCGATGATCATCAGCGCGGCATCGGAATCCGCGATCTCCGGGACAGTGGCAAGCCCCTGCCAACTGCACCAGCCGGTCGGCTTGGCGGCTTGCGCGCCAACGCAATTGCGCACCATCGAGTGCAACCCGTCGGCACCGATCACCACGTCCGCATCAGCCACGGTGCCGTCGCCGAACTCCACGCAGACACCGACGTCCGTACGGTTCACCGCGATCACCGGGGAGCCGCACCGGATGCGCTCGGCGTCGAACCCGTCGAGAAGGCGTTCCAGCAATATTCGGCGCGGAACCATCCGCACGGGTGCGCCCAGCCGCCGCACCATCGCGGTGACGTCGAGCGTGGCCAGCGGCCGGCCGTGGGACGTCACGGCCCGCACGGTGGCCAGCAGGCGGCCGGCGCCGCCCATGTCGACACCCAGCTGGTTCAGCACCGCCTCGCCGTTGGACCAGATCGTCACCGCACCGCCGGGCGCCTGCACGTCGGGCCGGCGCTCGAAGACGGTGACGTCATGTCCGTCCCCCACCAAGCCGCGGGCGACGGAGATGCCGGCCACGCCGGCGCCCACCACCAGCACCCGAAGCGGACGCCCGAACACGCTGGCTCCGATCTCTACAGCGAACGCTGCAACAACACCTTGCCGCTGTCGGCGGCGACCACTTGCACGGCGGCGATCTGGTCGACCGGGGTCGAGATCGCGCCCACGGGTGTCGCGGTGTGACCGGGCACGGCCACCCAGGTCGCCAGCCGCGTTTGGCTGCCGTCGCGACCCACCACGACCATCGCCAGCGTGTCATGGTGCGCGTTCAGCGGGGCCAGGCACACGCACCGAAGCGCGATGGATGTGCCCCAGTGCTGGCCGGTGACCTGGACGCTGGAGGTCAGCAGCGAGGTGCCCACCTGCGCCATCGGCTCGGCCGACGCGGTCACCTGCTGGGCGGGAGTCGACGACCAGGCCTGCAGGCCGACGAACACCCCGATCGCCAGCACCGCGGCCGCCGCGGCGGAGGCCACCCAGGTCACCACCCGGGTGCGCCGCCGGCGCCACCGCACCGCCGCCAGCAACGACGGCAGCATCTCCTCGGACATCTCCGGCGCCGGGCCGGACTCGTCGATCGCGGCCACCTCGTCGCGGTCCAGTTGCGAAAGCAGTGCCGGCACGCCGCTGAGGTCTGCGACCGCCTCACGGCAGGCCGGGCAGCGCGCCATGTGCGTCTCGAATTCGCGGCGTTGCGCGGCCGACAGCGACCCCAGCACGTATGCGGCATCCCACATCGCGTAGCGGTCTTCGGGAGGGCCGATATCGGCCACCGGCGTGTTCATTTCATCCATGTCCTTCACCCCTCAAGCCTTCGGAGCCCTCATCGGGTAACCCCAAGTTCCTGCAGAGTGAGTCGCAACGCCCGTACGGCATAGTGTAGTCGCGACTTCACCGTTCCCTCGGCGATGCCGAGGTCTGCAGCTATCTGCGTGGTGGTCCAACCGCGGTAGTAGGACCGTTCGATCACCGCTCGGTGATCGGCGGACAGCTGGGCCATCGCGTCCGCTATCAGCAACCGGTCCAGGGCCGCGTTGACCTCGTCCGGCGTGGACTGTTCGGGCGCCCCCGAGACGTCGGTCGAACCGACGACGTTGCGGTACCGCGCGCTGCGCCGATCGTCGATGATCATGTTGCGGGCGACGGTGAACAACCACGCCCGCGCCGAGCGCTCGGTGTCCCCGACGACTTCGGGATGCTGCCACGCCCGCAGCAGCGTTTCCTGGACCACATCCTCGGACTGGCTCGTGTCCCCCGTCAGGCGCAACGCGTAGCGCCACAGAACCGCGGCGTGTTCGTCGAAAAGCGCCTTCATCAGAGCGGCTTCGGCAGCCGCTGACGCGTTCCGAGTGCCAGCCACACGAGCCACTCGATCACCTCCTGCCGGGAGAACGAGCCGAGCAGGCGCCCGGTTCAACGGCCCCGACCCGCCGCGCCCGGCTTCGCCGCGCTTGCGATCGTGGCTCGTTCAACGGCCCCGACCCGCCGCGCCCGGCTTCGCCGCGCCTGCGATCGCGGCTCGTTCAGGCCCCCAGGGTCAGGATGCGCGGTCCGGACTCGGTGACCGCGACGGTGTGCTCCCAGTGTGCCGCCCGCGAGCCGTCGGTGGTGACGACCGTCCACTGGTCGTCGAGCACCACGGTCTTGCCGGTTCCCAGCGTCAGCATCGGCTCGATGGCCAGCACCGACCCGGGGGCCAGCTGCGGCCCGCGCCCTGGCGAGCCCTCGTTGGGCAGGAACGGGTCCATGTGCATCTGCCGGCCGATGCCGTGGCCGCCGTATCCCTCGACGATTCCGAAGGACCGCGAGTGGCGGGCCGCGGCCGCGTGCGTACCCATCTCGATGGCGTGCGATACGTCGGTCAACCGGTTGCCGGGCACCATCGCGGCGATCCCGGCCTCCAGCGATTCCCTGGTGGCCTGGGACAGCGCTTCGTCGGCCGCATCCAGGGTCCCGATCCCGAAGGTGATTGCGGCGTCGCCGTGCCAGCCGTCCAGCACGGCGCCGCAGTCGATCGATACCAGGTCACCCGAGCCCAAAACCTCTGCGGCCGAAGGGATTCCGTGGACCACCCGCTCGTTGACCGACGCGCAGATCGATGCCGGGTAGCCGTGATAGCCCAGGAACGACGGCACCGCCCCGGCGTCGCGGATCACCGATTCGGCGATCTCGTCGAGGCTCAGCGTCGATACGCCGGACACCGCGGCGGCCCGGACGGCCTGCAGCGCGGCCGCCACGACCGCGCCCGCCGCGGCCATCGCGTCGAGTTCGCCGGCGCTGCGCTGCGGCACCACCTTGCGACTCCGCAGCCGCGCCAGCGGGTTCATTTCTACTTGCCCAGCGCCTGCAGCGCGCGGGCGAACACTTCGTCCAAGGTGCCGATGGCGTCGACGGTCTTGAGTTCGTCGCGGTAGTAGTCCAGCAGCGGGGCGGTCTCGTCACGGTAGACCTTCATCCGGTTCAGGATGACGTCGTCGGTGTCGTCGGCGCGGCCGCGCGACTTGAGCCGCTGCAGCAGCTCGTCCTGGGAGACCCGGAACTCCAGCACCGCGTCGATGTCGGTGCCGCGGCGTTCGAGCATCTCGTGCAGCGCCTTGGCCTGCTGCAGCGACCGCGGGAACCCGTCCAGGATGAAGCCGTTGGCCGCGTCCGGGTCGCTCAACCGGTCGTCGACGAGCTGGTTGGTCAGCTCCGAGGGCACCAGGTCACCGGCGTCCAGGTAGCGCTTGGCCTCCAGGCCCAGTTTGGTGCCGTTCTCGATGTTGCTGCGGAACAGCTCACCGGTGGAGATTTGCGGGATCCCCAGCTTTTCGGAGAGCTTCTGCGCCTGCGTCCCCTTGCCCGCCCCCGGCGGACCCAGCAAAACGACTCTCACTTGAGGAACCCTTCATAGTTGCGCTGCATGAGCTGACTCTCGATCTGCTTGACCGTATCCAAGCCCACGCCAATCATGATCAACACCGCGGTGCCGCCGAACGGCAGGTTCTGTACCGCCCCGCCGTTGCCGATCTGCAAGAACAGGTTGGGCAGCACCGAGATCGCACCGAGGTAGATCGAACCCGGCAACGTGATCCGGCTCAGCACGAACCGCAGGTAATCGGCGGTCGGCTTGCCCGGCCGGATCCCGGGGATGAACCCGCCGAACTTCTTCATCTCGTCGGCGCGCTCATCGGGGTTGAAGGTGATCGACACGTAGAAGTACGTGAAGAAGATGATCAGCCCGAAATAGATGCCGATGTAGACGGGGTCGCTGGGGTCGGACAGGTAGCTGCCGACGAACTTGTCCCACCAGCTGTTGCCCACGCCGCCGCTGCCGCTGCGGATCAGCTGGGTGATCAGGTGCGGGATATAGATGAGCGAGGACGCGAAGATCACCGGGATGACACCGGCCTGGTTGACCTTGAGCGGCAGATACGTCGAGGTGCCGCCGTACATCCGGCGGCCGACCATGCGCTTGGCGTATTGCACCGGGATGCGCCGCTGGCCCTGCTCGACGAACACCACGCCGACGATGATGATCAGCGCGGCGATGAGCACGGCGGTGAAGATCATGCCGCCTCGGCTGTCCAGGATGGTCTTGCCCTCGGCGGGGATGCGGGCCGCGATGCCGACGAAGATCAGCAGCGACATGCCGTTGCCGATGCCGCGTTCGGTGATCAGCTCACCCATCCACATCACCAGGGCCGCGCCGCCGGTCATCACCAACACGATGACGATCAGCGTCAAGATGCTCTGGTCGGCGATGATGTCCAGCGAGCAGCCCTGCAGCAGCCCCCCGTTGGCGGCCAGCGCCACGATGCTCGTGGCCTGCAGGATCGCCAGCGCGATCGCCAGATAGCGGGTGTACTGCGTCATCTTGGCCTGGCCGGACTGGCCCTCCTTGCGCAGTTCCTCGAACCGCGGGATGACCACCGTGAGCAGCTGGACGATGATGCTGGCGGTGATGTAGGGCATCACGCCCACCGCGAACACCGTGAGTTTGAGCAGCGCCCCGCCGGAGAACAGGTTGATCAGCGAATAGATCTGTCCGGCCGCGCCGCCGCTGGCCTCTTTGATGCACTGCTGGACGTTCGGATAGTTGACGCCCGGGGACGGCAGCGCGGCGCCGACCCGGTACAAGACGACGATGCCAAGCGTGAAGAGGATCTTCCGTCTCAGGTCGACTGTCCGCAGCGATGAGATGAAAGCGGAAAGCAACTCTTCCTCCTGCGCAGCCGGGGGTTTCCTGCATCACGCGCCCAACTCCCGCAGGCCAGGACGTACGGCGTCGCGCGTCGAACCGTGTACGAGACTAACAGCTGGTCCGGTCAGGTCCGGTCAGGGCCTTTCCCGCGGCCACCGGAAATGCTCGGACGGGGCCCCGGAAAAAGCACAGGAAGCCGTCAGGCCGGCGGCGTAGAGTGCGGCTGTCTCGTTGCATTTGCTAAGTAACTTGGGAGCAGTATGACACGCACCGACCAAGACAGCTGGGACTTGGCCTCGAGCGTCGGCGCCACCGCCACGATGGTCGCCGCGGCCCGCGCGCTGGCCAGCGGGGGAACCAATCCGATCATCAACGACCCGTTCGCCGCGCCGTTGGTGCGGGCGGTCGGCCTGGATTTCTTCCGCCGCCTGGTCGACGGCGAGGTCACCGAGCCCGAGGGCGACGGGGCGGCCGGAGGCGGCGGGAAGGAGCTGGCGCTGGAGACCGATTCGATGGCGGTGCGCACCCGCTTCTTCGACGACTTCTTCCTCAATGCCGCCCGCGACGGGATTCGCCAATCGGTGATCCTGGCCGCCGGCCTCGACGCCCGCGCCTACCGGCTGGGCTGGCCGCCCGGCAGCGTGGTGTACGAGGTCGACCAGCCCAAGGTCGTCGAGTTCAAGAGCGCCACCCTGGCCAGCCTGGGCGCCTCCCCGGCCGCGGACCGGCGGACCGTCGGCATCGACCTGCGGGAGGACTGGCCGGCGGCGTTGCGCGGCAGCGGCTTTGACGTGACGCGGCCGACGGCGTGGAGTGCCGAGGGCCTGCTGATGTACCTGCCGCCCGACGCGCAGGACCGGCTCTTCGACAACATCACCGCGCTCAGCGCGCCCGGCAGCAAGCTGGCCACCGAATATCACCCCGACAACGGGACGACGATGTCGCAACGCGCGCGGGAGTTCAACGACAGGTGGGCCAGAGTCGGCTGCGACATCGACCTTTCGGGGCTGTTCTTCGACGGCGAGCGCAGCAACGTCGTCGACTACCTCACCGGCCGGGGATGGCGGGTGAGTACCCGGCCGCGGCGCGATCTGTTCGGCGACTACGGCCTGGAATTCCCCGACGATGACGAGGCGGCGCAGCACCCCAACATCGTTGCGGTCACCGCGACATTGGGCTCATAACCGCGGCCACGCCCAGCGCTCAGCCGGGGGGTTTGGCCGCCGGTGCGCGCACGACCATCGGGACCGCGGGGAAACACCACGCCATCTCCGAGCGCGACTTGCGCAGGGCGGCGGTGCCGTAGCCCCGCTTGCGGTAATCGGGGTGAATCCAGATCCGCACGTTGACCTCGCCGCGGACCAGCTCGCCGAACACCATGCCGACCTTCTGGCCGGAGTCGACGGCCACGAACCACGCGGCCTCCTCGTCGTCGACGCGTCCGAGGGCCGCGCTGATCTCGTCGTCCAGGCTGCCGGCCGGCCCGCCCGAGCCGTCGCCGGCCGCGCCGATCTCCTCGGTGCGCACGGCGAAGATGTCGCGGTCGGTGGCGGCGGAGAAGGGCCGCAACTCCAGGGTCTCTCCCGAGCTCGCCGGGCGCTCGCCCAGGGTGAAGCTCAGCTGCTTGTTGAGGTCTTCGAGTTCGGCGAGGATCTTGCGGCGCGAGTCGATGGTGAGCTGATCGAACGACATGCCCATCACCGCCTCGGCGGCCAGGTGGGAGGTGTCGAGCAGCCGGACGATCGCCTCCACCGCGGCCGCCCTGTTCTCTGATTCCACGATGGCGTCGGCGATTTCGTGCCGCCGCTCCACGGCTTTCGACAGGGCGTCGGCGATTTCCCGGCGGGTGGCTTTGCGGTCGTGGTCGGTCATTGCACCAGCCTAGAACGGCGGTGGTGCCACCGCGCCACATCGGCGCTCTGCCATCTGTAGGAAGCGGTGGTAGCGGTCCTCGACCGCCGCCGCCCATACGGGATCGGGCTCGACGACGCGCTCGGTGCGCACCCAACGGGCGGCGTCGGCGATCGTCGTCTCCAGGCCGGCGGCCATGCGGGCGAGGAAGGCGGCCCCCAGCGCGGCCCCCTCCGCCACCGCGGACACCTCGACGGGGCGCCCGGTGGCGTCGGCGATGGCCTGCAGCCACGGCCCGACCCGGGTGCCGCCGCCGGTGGCCACGATGCGCGACACCGGCGCGGCGGACAGTTCGATGAGCTGGCGCACCACGAAGCCCGACGCCTCGTAGGCGGCCCGCCGCAGCGCGGCGGCGTCGTGGGTCAGATCCAGCGCCTCGAGCAGGCCGCGGCGGTCCGGGTCGTGGAACGGGCTGCGCTCGCCGCGCAGGTAGGGCGACCACACCGGTACGCGGCCGGGTTCGACGGCCGTCGGATCCGCTTGCGCCACAACGCGATCCACCCAGCCGAGGAAGAGCCCGCCGGCGTTGCTGGCCCCGCCGATCTGACTCTTGCCGGGCGTGGTGTGGGGAATGGTCCACAGCCCGGGCATCTGCCGGGGCTCGGAAATCGTCGTCCACACGATCAGCGTGGTGCCGCACATCACCAGCACGTCGCCGTCGCGGTCGGCGCCGGCCACGATCTGTTCGCACAGCGCGTCGATGGCGCCGGTGGCCAGCGCGGCGCCGCTGCCGCGCACCTCCCCGACGACGGCCCCCATGCTTTCCACCCGCGGCATCTGCTCGATGCGGGCGCCGCGCTCGGCGCAGGCGGTGGGGTCCCAGCCGGTCCCGTCGAACAGGGGGAACGCCGTGGCGGCGGTGGCGATGTCGATCACGGCGTCGCCGGCCAGCGCGTGGTTGGCCACCGCCGGCGCGGGCCAGTAGCCGGCGGCGTCGGGCGCCTGCGCGGCCGTCCACCGCAGGAACTCCGCCGCCTCGCCGAGCGCGGGCAGGGGCTGCGCGTCCCCGCCGGGGGTGCGGCCCCGGCCGTCGCCGTACAGCAGCCCCGGCGTGATCGGCGTGCCCGTGGCGTCGACGGCGGTCATCGACGGCACCATCGCCGAGACGGCCACCGCCGCGACGTCGGTCCGGTGGGCCAGTTCGGCCAGGGCCGCCGACGGCCCCCGCCGCCACGCCTCGTCGGCGTCGTGCTCGAGGCGGTCGGCCGCCGGGACCCGCAGCGCGTGGGGGATGCGCACCCGCGCCGCCACGTTGCCGTCGGCGTCGGCGGCTATCGCCTTGACCGCGGTGCTGCCGACGTCGATGCCGATTGTGACGTCTTTGCGTGACACGGGCGTCACCGTACGCCAGCATTGGCATTCGTGACGTCCAAACCGCGCGCCTTGGTCACGGCCCCGATGCGGGGCCCGGGCTTCGCCAAGCTGCGGGAACTGGCCGACGTGATCTATGACCCCTGGATCGAACAGACCCCGCTGCGCATCTACAGCGCCGAGCAGCTGGCCGAACGGATCGCGAGCGAGGGCGCCGAAATCGTGGTGGTGGAAAGCGATTCGGTGCGCGGCCCGGTGTTCGCCCAGGGGTTGCGCGCGATCGCCTCCACCCGCGGCGACCCCAACAACGTCGACATCGCCGGGGCCACCGCGGCCGGCATCCCGGTGCTGAACACCCCGGCCCGCAACGCCGACGCCGTCGCCGAGATGACGGTGGCGCTGCTGCTGGCCGCCACCCGCCACGTGCTGCCCGCGGACGCGGATGTGCGCAGCGGCAACATCTTTCGCGACGGCAGCATCCCCTATCAGCGTTTCCGCGGCGGCGAGATCGCGGGGCTCACCGCCGGGCTGGTGGGCCTGGGCGCCGTCGGCCGCGCCACCCAGTGGCGGCTGTCCGGGCTGGGCCTGCGGGTCATCGCGCACGACCCGTACAACCCCGACGCGCGGCACAGCCTCGACGAGCTGCTGGCCGAGGCCGACATCGTGTCGCTGCACGCGCCGGTCACCGATGACACGGCCGGCATGATCGGCACCGGGCAGTTCGCGGGCATGCGCGACGGCGTGGTCTTCCTCAACACCGCCCGCGCCCAGCTGCACGACTCCGACGCGCTGGTCGACGCCCTGGTCGCGGGCAAGGTGGCCGCCGCGGGCCTGGATCACTTCGCCGGCGAATGGCTGCCGGTCGACCACCCGTTGGTCGGGATGAACAACGTCGTGCTGACGCCGCACATCGGCGGCGCGACCTGGAACACCGAGGTCCGGCAGGCGCAGATGGTGGCCGACGACCTCGAGGCGCTGCTGAAGGGTGACGCGCCCGCCCATCTCGTCAACCCGGAGGTGCTAGGCCCATGAAATTCGTCGAGAACGCGGAGACCTCGGTGCTGGACGCGGCCAAGGACATGCTGCGCCGCGGCCTGGTGGAGGGCACCGCCGGCAACATCTCGGCGCGCCGCGCCGACGGCAACATCGTCATCACCCCGTCTTCCGTCGACTACCGCGACATGCAGCTCGACGACCTCGTGCTGGTCGATCCGGGCGGCTCGGTGCTGCAGGCGGCCGACGGCCGGTCGCCGTCCTCGGAGATGCAGCTGCACCTGGCCTGCTTTGCCGCGTTCGACGACATCGGCAGCGTCATTCACAGTCATCCGGTGTGGGCGACCATGTTCGCCATCGCCCACCAACCGATCCCGGCGTGCATCGACGAGTTCGCGGTGTATTGCGGCGGGGACGTCCGGTGCACCGATTACGCCGCGTCCGGGACCGCCGACGTGGGTACCAACGCGGTCGCCGCGCTCGAGGGCCGCGCCGCCGCCCTGATCGCCAACCACGGCCTGGTGGCGGTGGGACCGCGGCCCGACAAGGTTTTGCACGTCACCGCGCTGGTGGAGCGCACCGCCCAAATCGTGTGGGGCGCACGCGCTCTCGGAGGGCCGGTGCCGATCCCCGAGGACGTCAACAACAACTTCGCCGCGGTCTACGGTTATCTGCGGGCCAACGCCTGATGCGGCGGTTCCGGCTCGGCCGCGCCACCCTGGCGCGGGTAGTCGAACTGCGATTCTCGTTGGGCGCCAAGTCCTTTCCCCGGACCCCGCCGTCGGGGTGGCACGACAATGCCGACCTGCTGGTGCCCGACTTCTTCGATCCCGACACCGATCAGTGGCACATCGCGATCCAGAGCTGGGTCATACAGGTCGACGGCCTGACGGTCATCGTCGACACCGGCGTCGGCAACGATCGGCTACGCCCGCACATGCCGCCCCTGGACCACCTGAACACGGCGTTCTTGGCCGCGCTGCGTTCGGCGGGCGTCGAGCGCGACGCCGTCGACGTGGTGGTCAACACCCACATGCACTCCGACCACGTCGGCTGGAACACCATGCTGGACAACGGCAACTGGGTGCCGACGTTCCCCAACGCCCGGTACCTGCTGCCCGCCGCCGACTATCGCCACTTCGAACCGGACGGGCCCGCCGCGCGGCGGTCGCCGCGCACCGAAGCCGAAGCTGCCCAGCAGCGCGGCGACCAGCTGGTGTTCGCGGACAGCGTGTTACCCATCGACGCCGCGGGGCAACTGATCCGGTGGTCGGACGACTACGCGGTCAGCGATTCGCTGCGGCTGCGGCCCGCCCCCGGGCACACGCCGGGCTCCTCGGTGCTCTGGCTGGACGCGGGCCAACCCGCGGTCTTCGTCGGTGATCTCACCCACAGCCCGTTGCAGGTGCGTCGCCCCGGCGACGCGTGCGCCTTCGACATCGACGCCGCCGCGGCCGCAGTGACCCGCCGCCGCATCTTCACCGAGGCCGCGCAGGCGACAGCGACGGTGATACCCGCGCACTACCCCGGCCGCGGCGGCGCGACGATCCGCGCGGTCGGCGACGAATTCGAAGTCGGTGAGTGGCTGGACATTCCAGCCCTGTGACGTGCGAGGTCACCGCTGATCGATCGCCACCTTGACCGCGCCGCTCTCGCCCTGATCGGCGAGCGCCCAGAAAGCGTCGCGCCACCGCGCCAACCCGAAGGTATGGGTGAGCATGGGTCGCAGGTCGACGCGTCCGGCGCCGGCCAGGTCGAGGTAGTGGGCGATGGCGTGCTTGCGTTGCCCGTCGACCTCCTCGACGCCGAAGGCGTTGGAGCCCACCAGGGAAATCTCTTTGAAGTAGAGCGGGCTGTCCTCCCAGCGCCCAGGCGCGTGGACGCCGGCCTTCACCAGGGTGCCTCGCGAGCGCAGGACCCGGACGCCCACCTCGAAGGTCTCGGGCTTTCCGATCGTGTCGTAGACGACGTCGACCGCGCCGGGGTGGGCCATCGGCAGGCCCAGCAGCGGCCGGCGCAGCCGGCCACCGCCCCACGCCACGAGCTCCTCGATGAGGTCCGAACGCGGCTCGTGGGCAAGGACTTTCGCGGCGCCGAACCGGCGGGCCAGCTCGGCCTGGGCACCGAAACGGGCCACCACGGCCACGGCCACGCCGGGATACAGCGCCCGCAGGATGGCGACCGCGCACAACCCCAGCGAGCCGGCCCCGTACACCAGCACCGCGCCCGTATCGGGCGGGGGGTGGCGGGTGACCGCGTGCAGGGACACCGAGAACGGGTCGGCGAACACGGCCACCTCGTCGGGGATCGAGTCCGGCACCGCGAACAGCATGCTGTCGTGGGCGGGCATCAATTCGGCGTAGCCGCCCGTCACGTCGGCCGAGACGCCGGTGTGGATGCCCGCGCTGAGGGCGCCGTCGGCGAAGCTCCAGCACAGGCTGTAGTCGCCGGCCTGACACGCCGGGCACGGCGGCTCGATCCCCCGCGGCCCGCAGGACAGCCACGGGTTGAGCACCACCCGCTGCCCCACCCGCAGCCCCCGCGCCTTCGGGCCCAGCGCCACCACGTCGGCCACCACCTCGTGGCCCAGGACTTGCGGGAACGAACAGAACGCGGACATGGCGTTGTCGGCGTCGCCTTCGCCGAAGTCCATCAGGATCTGCTTGGAATCCGACCCGCAGATGCCGGTCAGCCGCGGCCGGGTGAGCACCCAGTCCCCGTGCGGCAGTTGCGGATCCGGCACCTCGCGCAGCGCGGTCGGGGTGCGGGCCAGGTTCTGGGTGAGCGCGTTGGCGTGCTCGGGCACCTCGACGGGCTCCGGCGGCACGCCGTAGACCAGCGCCCTCATGGCGCCGCCAGCCCCGCCGCCCCGGCGATGAACGCGTCGAGGTCGGCGTTCTTGGCGTCGACGACCGGTTTCATGTCCGGCACGTAATGCTCGAAGCCCTCGGTGCCCAGGGCGGCGAGGATGCCGTCGGCCACCTCGTCGGCGGAAACCTTGGGACCCCGGTAGAGGGGTTCCTCGCTGCCCGGGTGATCCCAGATCTCGGTGTCCACCGGGCCGGGCTCGATCAGCTTCACCGCGATCGGTGTGCCGTGCAGGTCCACGGCCATCGCCTCGCTCCAGCCGCACAGCGCGAATTTGCTTGCACAGTAGGCGCTTTCGTGGATTATCCCGAGCCGGCCGCCGACACTGGACACGTTGACGATCATGCCCGATCCCCGCTCGCGCATCCGCGGCAACAGGGCCAGCGTCAGCCGCATCGGGGCGAAGAAGTTGACCCGCATGACCTCTTCGACCTCGTCGGGATCCAACGCGGTGACCGGGCGCCGCTTCGGGACGGCCGCGTTGTTGATCAGCACGTCGATGCCCCCGAGCGTGTCCCAGGCGGTCGCCGCCAGGTCACGCAGCGCGGAGGTGTCGGCCAGGTCGGCGACCCACATCGCCGATCCCGGGGCGGTACGCCGGCAGTCGGCCAGGACCTCGGCCAGCCGATCCCGGCGGCGCGCGACCAGCCCGACCACCGCGCCACCGCCGGCCAGCCGCCGGGCCAGGGCCGCGCCCAGACCCGACGAAGCGCCCGTGATCAGCACCCGCTCGTACGCCATCAGTAAAGGTTGCCGCGAATCGCGGGAAGCGTACAGTGGGGGAAGCTTGTTATATCGGCTAAATATTAGATTGACTACCTCCGATAGGGGCACCACCATGACTTCCACCAGGTACGAGGGCGACACCTGGGACCTCGCCTCCAGCGTCGGCGTGACCGCCACCATGGTCGCGGCGGCCCGGGCGATGGCCACCCGCGCCGAACGCCCGCTGATCAACGACCCGTTCGCCGAGCCGCTGGTCAAGGCGGTCGGGGTCGACCTGCTCTCCCGGCTGGCCGGCGGCGAGCTCGACCCGGCCGAGCTGAACGACGTCCACGACGGCGCCGCCAGCTCCGCCGGGGCGATGTCGCGGATGGCCGACAACATGGCCGTGCGCACCAAGTTCTTCGACGAGTTCTTTGTGGACGCCACGAACGCGGGCATCAAGCAGGCGGTGATCCTGGCCTCCGGGCTGGACGCGCGCGCCTACCGGTTGGCATGGCCGGCCGGGACGGTGGTCTACGAGGTGGACCAGCCGCAGGTCATCGAATTCAAGACCCGCTCACTGGCCGAGCTGGGCGCCGCCCCCACCGCCGAGCGGCGCGTGGTGGCCGTCGACCTCCGCGACGACTGGCCCACCGCGCTCAAGGACGCCGGATTCGATCCCGCCCAGCCGACGGCGTGGAGCGCCGAGGGCCTGCTCGGCTACCTGCCGCCGGAGGCGCAGGATCGCCTGCTGGACACCATCACCGAGCTCAGCGCGCCGGGCAGCCGGCTGGCCACCGAGAGCGCGCCCAACCCCGAACCCGGCGACGACGAGAAGCTCAAGGAGCGCATGCAGGCGATCTCCGAGCGCTGGCGCGCGCACGGCTTCGATCTCGACATGGCGGGGCTGGTCTACTTCGGCGACCGCAACGAGGCCGCCCCCTACCTGGCCGCTCACGGGTGGCGCCTGAACAGCGCCAGCATCCGGGATCTGTTCGCCGCCAACGGGCTTGACCCGCTCGGCGACGACGACATGCGGATGGGCGAGATGCTCTACACGAGCGGCACCTATGAGTGAGGGGCGCGCCGAGGGCGACAGCTGGGGGCCGGCACACAGCGTGGGGGCGACGGCGACCATGGTCGCCGCGTCCCGCGCGGTCGCGTCGAAGGGTCCCGACGCGCTGCTCGACGATCCGCTGGCCGACCCGCTGGTCCGCGCCGTCGGCCTGGATCCCTTCATCCGGATCATCGACGGGGAGATCGACTTCGAGGACGACCCGCTGTTCAACCGCAGGGCGCGGGCCGAGCAGATCACGGTGCGCACCAGGTTTTTCGACGACTTCTTCCTGGACGCGACGAACGCGGGCATCAAGCAGGCGGTCATCCTGGCCTCCGGCCTGGACACCCGGGCCTACCGCCTGCGGTGGCCGGCGGGAACCGTGGTCTACGAGATCGACCAGCCCGACGTCATCGCCTTCAAGACCGACACGCTGGCCGGCCTCGGCGCCGCCCCCACCGCGCAGCGCCGCACGATCAGCATCGACCTGCGCGACGACTGGCCGGCGGCCTTGCGCGAGGGAGGTTTTGACGTCACCCAACCGACCGCCTGGAGCGCCGAGGGGCTGCTGCCCTACCTGCCGCCCGAGGCCCAGGACCGGCTGTTCGACAACATCACCGCGCTGTCCGCACCGGGCAGCCGGGTGGCGACCGAACACGTGCCCGACCCCAACGCGTTCTCCGACGAACGCCTGCGCCGCATCTCCGAGCGTTGGCAGCGCTTCGGCTTCGACCTGAATGCGGCCGACCTGTTCTACCGGGGCGAGCGCAACGTCGTCGTCGACTACCTGAGCGGTCACGGCTGGCAGGTGAGCGCGCACCCCGCCCGGGAACTATACGCCCGCAACGGGTTTGAATTTCCCGCGGACGATATGACGGCCACCTTCGGCGACCTGAGCTACGTCGCCGCGACGCTCGAGTAAGGTTTTTCCCATGCCACGCACTCACGACGACAACTGGGATCTGGCGTCCAGCGTCGGCGCCACCGCGACGATGGTCGCGGCGGGGCGGGCGATGGCGACGAAGGATCCGCGGGGCCTGATCAACGATCCGTTCGCCGAGCCGCTGGTGCGGGCGGTCGGGGTGGAATTCTTCACCAAGATGATGGACGGCGAGCTCGACATCGATGCGATCGAGAACGCCTCGTCGGTGCGCGTTCAGGCGATGATCGACGGAATGACGGTGCGCACCAGGTACTTCGACGACTATTTCATGGACGCCGTCGGCGCCGGGGTGCGTCAGGTGGTGATCCTGGCCTCCGGGCTGGACGCGCGCGCCTACCGGTTGCCGTGGCCGGACGGCACGGTCGTCTACGAGATCGACCAGCCGCAGGTGATCGAGTTCAAGTCCAGCACGCTGGCCGGTATCGGCGCCGAGCCGACCGCCGATCGGCGCACCGTCGGCATCGACCTGCGGGCGGACTGGCCGACCGCGCTGGCCGGCGCCGGGTTCGATACGGCGGCACCGACGGCGTGGCTGGCCGAGGGCCTGCTGATCTACCTGCCGCCGGACGCCCAGGACCGGCTGTTCGACAACATCACCGCGCTCAGCGCGCCCGGCAGCACCATCGCCACCGAATTCGTGCCCGGCATAGTGGATTTCGACGCCGAGAAGGTGCGGGAGATGTCCGGTTCGTTCCGGGACCACGGTGTGGACATCGACATGGCGTCACTGGTCTACACCGGCGACCGCAACCATGTCGTGGACTACCTGTCGAGCACCGGGTGGCACGCCGAGGGCGTGACCCGCACCGAGCTTTTCGAGCGCGGCGGCTTCGACGTGCGCGCCCCGGAGGACGACGACCCGCTCGGTGAGATCGTCTTCATCAGCGGCAGGCTCGGCGGCTAAAGCCGCCATCGGGCTAGAGCCGCCAGGGCCCCGCCCACAGCGCGCTGGCGCCGCTGACGGACCGTTCGACGTTGTCCACGATGCCGCCGATGGTGCGGCCCAGCAGCGCGCCCAGCGCGTCGGGCAGCGACGCGGCGGCCGGCTGCGAGGACGCCCGGGGCCGAAGCATGTCCAGCAGCGAGCCGCCCGGGTAGGTGACGATGCGCACGTCGGCGTCCTCGTCCAGTCCGGCAAGGATTTTCGCGCGCCGCAGCGCGGTTCGGAACCCACCCAGCTCGTCGACCAGGCCCCGCTCCAGCGCGTCGGCGCCGGTCCAGACCCGGCCCCGCGCGACCCGGTCGACGGCGTCTTTGGTCAGGTTGCGCCCTTCGGCCACCCGCGCCACGAAGTCCGCGTACAGCAGGTCGGCCTCGGCCTCCCGGTGGGCGCGCTGCTCCGGCGTGAACGGCGCGTCGATCGCCCAGGCGTCGGCGTTGGCGTTGGTGCGCACGGTGTCCGAGCCGACGCCCAGCCGCCCGAGCAGATCACGGATCACCAGCTTGCCGGTGAGCACGCCGATCGAACCGGTGATCGTCGCGGGGCTGGCGACGACCGCGTCGGCCGCCACGGCGATGTAGTAACCGCCCGAGGCGGCGACCGACCCCATCGACGCCACCACCGGCTTGCCCCGTTTGCGGGCCTTTTTCACCTCGCGCCACAGGGTTTCCGACGCGGTGACCGAGCCGCCGGGGCTGTTGACCCGCACCACGATCGCCGACACCGAATCGTCGGCGGCGGCTTCCCGCAGCGCCGGCGCGATGGTGTCGCTGCCGACCGTGGAGGTGCCGAACGGCAGGAACTGGGGTCCCCCGCGACCGTCGACGATCGTGCCGTCGACGTTGATGACGGCCACCGTCGGCTTGGGCCGGCGACCGGGCACCGACGGCGCCGGCGGGACCAGCCGCGACCGGGCCGCCCCGGCGTAGCGCGACAGATACAGCCGCGGCGGCGCATTCTCCTCCGAAACATCTTTCACGCCAACCAGTTCCGCGATGCGGTCATAGGCTTCGTCCCGGAATCCGATCCGGTCGACCAGGCCCGAGGACACGGCCTCCTCGCGCAACAGCGGGGCGCGATCGGCCAGGGCGTCCAGGGCAGCGGCGTCGAGCTTGCGTGATGCCCCCACCGCTTCCCAGACCTGCTCCCGGATGCTCTCGAGCATCCGGGTGACGGCCTCGCGATGGGCCTCGGTGAAGCCGTGCTCGGTGAAACGGTTTGCCGCCGACTTGTATTCGCCGCGCGCGACGACTTCGGCTTCGATGCCGGCCTTGTCGAACGCGTCGCGCAAAAAGGTGGCGTTGCTGGCGAATCCGATCAGCCCGACGCTTCCCGCCGGCTGCATCCAGACCTCGCCGAAGGCCGAGGCCAGGTAGTACGACAACGTGCCCGGGTAGGTCTCGGCCCAGGCCAGTGACGGCTTGGCGGCGGTGAACGCGACGATGGCCTCGCGCAGTTCCTGCACGGCGGCCGACGGCGACGCCGTCAGTTGCACGCGGGCGATCAGCCCGGCGACCCGCGGATCCTCGGCCGCCCGGTAGATGGCGGACACCGTGTCGCGCAGCGACACCGGACGGCTCCCGCCGGTGATCATCGCCAGCGGGTCGAACCCCGACGTCTCCGGCGGCATTGAGCGCAGATCCAATTCGAGCACGCAGCCGTTGGGCACGCCGTGATGACGTGCGGTGTCGACCCGGTCGGCCAGCGCGCGCACCTCGTCCGCGCCTTTTGACAAACCGGGTATCGAGGGCAGGAAAGCGAACATGCCTGCAGACTACCGACCGGCCACCGTACGGTGGTCCGGTGAGGTTTTCCATCGCCATCCCGCAGTTCGACTACGAGACGTTCGACGCGGCGGGGCTGCGATCCTTTCTCACCCGCGCCGAGGAGCTCGGGTTCGAGGGTGGCTGGGTGCTCGAACAGATCGTCGGACCCGCGCCGCTGCTGGCCCCGATGGAGCTGCTGGCCTATTGCGCCGCCTGCACCGAGCGGCTGCGCCTGGGCGTCGGCGTGCTGGTGACGTCGCTGCACGAGCCGCTGCAGCTGGCCTCGGCGATCACGGCGGTCGACCGGCTCAGCCACGGCCGCCTCGACGTGGGTGTCGCGCCCGGCGGCGGGCGGCGGAAATTCGCCGCCTTCGGCGTGGACAAGGACACCTTCATCTCGTATTTCACCGAGGGCCTGGAGCTGATGAAGGCCGCCTGGTCCGACGACCCCCGGGTGACGTTCCACGGCCGCTTCCGCGAGGTCGACGACCTGCCCGTCGCGCCCAAGCCGGTGCAGCGACCGCACCCGCCGATCTGGTTCGGGGGCCTCGCCCCGAAGGCCCTGGCCCGCGCCGTGCGGCACGGCGATTCGTTCCTGGGCGCCGGCTCGTCGACCACCGAGGCGTTCGCCGGGGCCGTCGCCGTCGTGCGCCGCGAGCTCGACGCGCAACACAAGGACCCCGCCGGGTTCACCATCGCCAAGCGGGTCTACCTGACGGTCGACGACGACGCCGCCAGGGCGCGGGAGCGCGTGCTCGCCGGGCTGGATCGCATCTACGGGCGGATGCCCGGCGTGCAGGACGTGCCGGTCTCCGGCACCCCCGACGACGTGGCCCGCGGGCTGCGCGAGGTCATCGACGCCGGGGCGCAGATGCTGTTACTGAATCCCGTCGGCATCGACGCGAGCGAGAACCGCGAGCAGATGGAACGCCTTGCCGCGGAAGTGATTCCGCAGCTGAGTTAGGACAGCTCGGTGGCCGAGCCGCCGGCGGCGGTGATCTTCTCGCGTGCGCTGCCGCTGAACTTGTGCGCGGTCACCTCGACCTTGACGGTCAACTTGCCGTCGCCGAGGACCTTGATCAGCGAGTTCTTGCGAACGGCGCCCTTGGCCACCAGCTCGTCCACGCCGATCGAACCGCCTTGCGGGAAAAGCCGATTGAGGTCGCCGACGTTGACGATCTCGTACTCGGTGCGGAACCGGTTGCGGAACCCCTTGAGCTTGGGCAGCCGCATGTGGATCGGCATCTGACCACCCTCGAAGGTGGCCGGCACGTTCTTGCGCGCCTTGGTGCCCTTGGTACCGCGGCCGGCGGTCTTGCCCTTGGAGCCTTCACCGCGACCGACGCGGGTGCGGGCGGTCTTCGAGCCGCGGGCGGGTTTCAGGTCGTGCAGCTTGATAGTCACTGTGTTTTCCCTTCGGGCGCCGACTCCACCTCGACCAGGTGGCTGACCACCGCGATCAGGCCGCGGGTCTGCGGGTTGTCCTCGCGGATCACCGAGTGGCGGATCTTCCGCAGGCCGAGGGTGCGCAGGGACTCGCGCTGCTTCCAGCGGGCCCCGATGGTGCTGCGCACCTGGGTGATCTTCAGTTGACTGCTCATGGTTGGGTCCCCGAAATCTGCGCCTCACGTGCCGCCGCACTCGCCAGCGCGTCGCTTTCCCGTCGCGCCTTGAGCATTCCGGCCGGCGCAACGTCCTCGATGGGCAGTCCGCGGCGGGCGGCAACCTCCTCGGGGCGCTGCAGCAGCTTGAGCGCGGCGACGGTCGCGTGCACCACGTTGATGGCGTTGTCACTGCCCAGCGACTTGGCCAGGATGTCGTGCACGCCAGCGCATTCCAGCACCGCGCGGGCGGCGCCGCCGGCGATCACACCGGTACCCGGGCTGGCCGGGCGCAGCAGCACCACGCCGGCGGCCGCCTCACCCTGCACCGGGTGCGTAATGGTCCCGCGAATCAGCGGCACCCGGAAGAAGCCCTTGCGGGCCTCCTCGACGCCCTTGGCGATGGCGGCGGGAACTTCCTTGGCCTTGCCGTAGCCGACGCCGACCATGCCGTTGCCGTCACCGACGATCACCAGCGCGGTGAAGCTGAATCGCCGACCACCCTTGACCACCTTGGAGACGCGGTTGATGGCGACGACCCGCTCCAGGTAGTTGCTCTTGTCGCCGTCGCGGTCGCGGCCACGACCGCCGTCGCCGCGCCGACCGCGGCTGTCGCGGTCACCGCGCGAGTCACGGCTGTCGCCGGCGCCTTGTCCGCCGGCGGGCTGCTCCGCCATTATGCGGTCCTTCCAGTCGTGTACACGTTCTCAGTCATCAGAATTGCAATCCGTTCTCGCGTGCGGCATCGGCCAGCGCCGCGATCCGTCCGCCGTAGGTGTATCCGCCGCGGTCGAAGACCACGCTGTCGATGCCGGCGGCCTTGGCGCGCTCGGCGATCAGCTGGCCCACCCGCACGCTGCGGGCTTTCTTGTCCCCCTGCAGGCTGCGCACGTCGTCCTCGATCGACGACGCGGCGGCCACGGTGGTCCCGTTCTCGTCGTTGACCAGTTGCACGTGAATGTGTCGCGCGGACCGGTTGACCACCAGCCGCGGACGCTGCGGCGTGCCCTCGATCTTCTTGCGCAGCCGGGCGTGCCTGCGCAGCCGAGAGACGCGCCGAGTCGCGGAAACGCTCTGCCCCACCGGCTTTCGCGCGGCGGCGCCAGCTTGTGATTGCGCCATGATTACTTACCTGTCTTTCCGACCTTGCGGCGGATCTGCTCGCCCTCGTAGCGCACGCCCTTGCCCTTGTACGGGTCGGGGCGACGCAGACGGCGGATGTTCGCCGAGATCTGGCCGACCTTCTGCTTGTCGATCCCGGTGATGGTGAACTTCGTCGGCGACTGCACGGCGAACGTGATGCCGTCCGGCGCCTCGATCACCACGGGGTGGCTGTAGCCCAGCGCGAACTCGAGGTTGGAGCCCTTGAGCTGCACGCGGTAACCGACACCGAAGATCTCCATCTTGGTGGTGTAGCCCTGCGTCACACCGGTGACCAGGTTGGACACCAGGGTGCGGGACAGCCCGTGCAGCGAGCGGTTGCGCCGCTCGTCGTTGGGGCGGGTGACCACGATCGCGCCATCGTCGTTGCGCGCCACGGTGATCGGCTCGGCCACGGTCAGATCCAGCGTGCCCTTGGGGCCTTTCACCGAGACCTTCTGACCGTCGATCGTTACGTCGACTCCGGCGGGAACCGGAACCGGCTGCTTACCAATACGCGACATCTTTTACCCCCTCACCACACGTACGCGAGGACTTCGCCGCCCACGCCCTGTCGGGCTGCCTGGCGGTCGGTCAGCAGGCCCGAGGAGGTGGAGATGATCGCCACACCCAGGCCGCCGAGCACGCGCGGCAGATTGGTGGATTTCGCGTACACCCGCAGGCCGGGCTTGGACACGCGGCGCAAGCCGGCGATGCTGCGCTCCCGGCTCGGCCCGTACTTGAGCTGAACGATCAGCGACTTGCCGACCCGGGCATCCTCGGTGCGGTAGTCGCTGATGTAGCCCTCGCTCTTGAGGATCTGGGCGATGTTCGCCTTGAGCTTCGAGTGCGGCAACGTCACCTCGTCGTGATACGCCGAATTGGCGTTGCGCAGACGTGTCAAGAAGTCTGCGATCGGGTCCGTCATAGTCATCGAGCGCCACTCCTCTTCATCGCTGCGCTCTGCATCGTCGATGTCGCAGTCATGACAGTGTCTGTCACCTTCCTCGCGGTGGTTCCCGGTCCGGGCCTGTCGCGCACTTTTCTGGGTTGGTCTTAGGGGGTCGGGCTGTTACCAGCTGCTCTTTTGCACGCCGGGCAGCTCGCCCGCATGCGCCATCTCGCGCAGGCAGATCCTGCACAGGCCGAATTTGCGGAAGACCGCGCGCGGCCGGCCGCACTTGTTGCAGCGCGTGTAGCCGCGCACCGCAAACTTCGGCTTGCGTGCGGCCTTGTTGACCAGTGCCTTCTTTGCCATTTACTCAGTTCTCCTTGAAGGGAAAGCCGAGGGCCCGCAGCAGCGCTCGTCCTTCTTCGTCAGTCGTCGCCGAGGTGACGACGTTGATGTCCATGCCGCGGACCCGGTCGATCTTGTCCACGTCGATCTCGTGGAACACCGACTGCTCGGCCAGCCCGAAGGTGTAGTTGCCGACACCGTCGAACTGCTTGGGCGAAAGGCCGCGGAAGTCGCGGATACGGGGCAGCGCGATCGAGGTGAGACGGTCGAGGAACTCCCACATCCGGTCCCCGCGCAGGGTGACCCGCGCGCCGATCGGCATGCCCTCACGCAGTTTGAACTGCGCGATGGATTTGCGGGCGCGACGGATCTCGGGCCGCTGCCCGGTGATCAGCGCCAGGTCGCTGACGGCGCCGTTGATCAACTTCGCGTCCCGGGCGGCGTCGCCGACACCCATGTTGACGACGACCTTGGTCACCGTCGGGATCTGCATGACGTTGCCGTAGCCGAATTCCTTGTGCAAGGCATCGCGAATCTCGTTGCGGTAGCGCTCTTTCAGGCGCGGCTGCACTTTCTCACTGGCCTCTGTTGTGGTCATCAGATGTCCTTGCCGTTGCGCTTGGAGATGCGGACGCGCTTGCCGGTCTCCTCGTCGACCCGGTAGCCGACGCGGGTCGGCTTGCCGTCCGAGTCGACCACCATCACGTTGGACGCGTCGATCGGGGCTTCCTGGGTGACGATTCCACCCGACTGGGCTCCGCGCTGGTTGGTCGAAATCGCGGTGTGCTTCTTGATGGCGTTGACGCCCTCGACCAGCACCCGGTTGCGTTCGGGGTAGACCTTGAGCACCTTGCCTTTGGCGCCCTTGTCCTTACCCGCGATCACCAGGACGGTGTCGTCCTTTTTGACCTTCATCTACAAAACCTCCGGAGCCAGCGAGATGATCTTCATGAACCGCTTCTCGCGCAGTTCGCGGCCGACGGGCCCGAAGATGCGCGTCCCGCGTGGGTCGTTGTCGGGCTTGATGATCACCGCGGCGTTCTCGTCGAATTTGATGTAGCTGCCGTCGGGGCGCCTGCGCTCCTTGACCGTGCGCACCACGACGGCCTTGACGACGTCCCCACGCTTGACGTTGCCGCCGGGGATGGCGTCCTTGACGGTGGCGACGATGACATCGCCGATGCCGGCGTAGCGTCGCGACGAACCGCCGAGCACACGGATGCACAAGATCTCCTTGGCGCCGGTGTTGTCGGCGACCTTCAGCCGCGATTCCTGCTGAATCACTCGATCTCCTGACCTGGTTGCGTGTGCACGGCAGGAGAACCCACCTGGGTGGGCATTCGGCGGGCATGACCCACCAAAAAACCTGACGTGCGCGGTCTTTGTCACCGAAGGGCACGCGGGGCCGATTCGCACCGGCCGAGGTCTGCCCAAGGCAACCCCTAGAGTCTAGGGGACGACCAGCTCAGAGCCAAATTCTGCTTCGGCGGCATCGAGATCAGGAAATTCTGCACCTAAAACGGCGGCGGATCGTCGTCGGGACCGTAGACGGTGGGCCAGGAGCACGTCGCCGGCAGGGCCCGCCGGGCCAGCCGGGCGTCGCGGTTGTGTTTGCGTTCTCCGGCGATGCGGGCGGCGCGGTCTTGGGTGCGGGTGCGGCGGCGTTGGGGCATCATCGCGGTGCGCTCGCCGCAGGGTTCGGGCCGCGGCGCAGCGGGCGCGGGGAGGTCGCCGGTGGGCGCGCACAAGCTGGGAAACAACAGCGCACTACCCGGGGTGGTCACATAAGTCTGACCCGCCGGGGAGGTGAAGATCAGCGTGCCATCGGGCAGCTGTTGGTCACGCCAGCCCCAAAACGTTTTCACCAAATGATGCGTACGACACAGCGCCTTGAGGTTAGTGACAAGTCATGAATGTGCCCACTTACTTGGGCCTAGAAGGATTCGCGTTAAGGATCCGCAAACCGGGCACACGGCGAGTGCTGGTTGGATGCGCCACATCGTCACCTCATCGGGGTCCACCGCGCCACGCCAGGGCTGAGAACTCCGCACCGGGATCAGCACTGCCATCTGAGACCTCGATGTTTACCACCGCAGAACCCCCGGGATGGGAGTGAGCGTGCGCGCACCATGTTGCGCAAATTCAACGGAAGCCGTCACAGTGTGGCGGTGCCGGGGGCGGTTGCGCCGCGGCTATAAGATGGCCCAGTGCAAATGTTGTTGCAGTCTATTAATGAGTTGCAGCTGGTGGTTTTGGAGCGGTCGGTGATATCGATATGCACTGTTTGCCTACATCACCGGGCCGTGGCGGTGGCCGACCCACCAGGCCGCGCTTCGTTGTCCCGGTTGACGCAGCACTCACTCGTTGATGGGCTGATGTGCTCCGCGGCCGTGTCTTCCGCGATCGGCCATGGGGTGGGTTTGCGCCCAACCTGCGGCGCCGACGGCTGGCCAACGGAGCCAACGTTATGAGTAGTTTCCGTCCAGTCGGCGATCCCACCGAACTTGTAGGTGACACGTGCTGCGCGGAGTCCACGCAGGTCGCGCGGAATTCGGGGACGCGGGACGCGGGATGGCGCGGGGCCGCTCGCTGGGCGCGGCGGCTGGCCTGGGTCAGCTTGATCGCGATGCTTACCGAGGGCGCGGCGGGGCTGTGGCAGGGCCTAGCGGTCGGGTCCATCGCACTTACCGGTTGGGCGCTAAGCAGCGCGCCCGAAGGCTTGGCCAGCGCGATGGTGGTATGGCGGTTCACCGGCGCGCGGATGCTGTCCGAGAGCGCCGAACGACGCGCTCAACGCGGTGTTGCCGTGTCATTTTGGCTGACGGCCCCCTACATCGCCGCCGAGTCTATTCGGCACCTGGCTGGTGAGCACCATGCGGAGACTTCGATGATCGGTATCGTGTTGACGAGCGTCACCTTGCTGGCGATGCCGATCCTTGGCCGGGCCAAAAAACAACTTGGCGCACGGCTGGGCTCGGCGGCCACCGCCGGCGAAGGTACCCAAAATTACCTTTGCGCGGCCCAAGCCGCCGCAGTGTTGATCGGCCTGGCGGTAACTGCCCACTGGCCGAGCAGCTGGTGGTTCGACCCGGCGGTCGGGCTTGCCATCGCCACCGTCGCCGTCTGGCAAGGCGTCCGAGCCTGGCGCGGCGAGGACTGCGGCTGTTGAATCAAAAGCGACACGCCAGCTGGCGCCGTCAGTCGAGGCGGTATCAGGACAAGCGGGCGTAGGTGACCGCCGCTACCCGATCGGGGTTGCGCCGTATCGCCATCATCACGCCACCCGCCTTTGGGGCCACTACATACTCGCGTTAACCACAGGTCCGCTATGTGGGCGCACGCCTGGGTCAAACAACTACGGCGACTGGCGATTGTAGTGATGCCAGCAGTGCGGCCAACCCGAGATTCCGTAGTTTTCTCAGGCAGCAGTGTTAGCGGGGCGACGTCTCTTAATGCAGTCTTGGTAGCGTTGTGCCACCACCGATCACCGGACAGGGAAAAACATGTCGCACATGCAAACCCGCGAGACGCGCTTGCGGGTGCTGGTGCTGGGCTACAGTGGGATTCTGGCCGGAATCGCCGGATTCATCAATTCGGTTGCACTGCTGGTTTTGGCGTTTCCCGTTGGCAACCTGACCGCACTGAGCACCCAGCTCGGCATGGATTCGGCCAACCCATTGCTATACGAGAGCTGCATGATCGCGCTGATCGTGGGGGGTTTTTTGGCTGGAGCCGCTGGGGCCGGAGCGGTACTGGCTACAGTGCAGACCCACACCAGTGCGCGTCACGCCGCGGTCCTGCTCGCCGAGGCCGCACTGCTGCTAGCCGCCGCCGGCATCGAGATTCCCGGGTTCAAGGCCCTGCTAGCCGCGGCCGCGTGCGGGCTGCAAAACGCGATGACCTCAGACTTTCCCGGGATGACAATCCGCACCACGCACTTCACCGGCACCATCACCGACCTCGGTTTAATATTGGGCCGCAGCCGCCACCATGGAGTGGATAGATGGAAAGCCACTGTGCTCGCGACAACCGTGGTGCTGTTTATCGGCGGCGGTGCGACGGGAGCGCTCATCGGCGGCCGGTTGGGCCACAACGCGCTGCTCCTTCCGGCCGCCGCCTGCCTGGCCATCGCGATGGCCATCCTGTGGTATAGCCGCCGGCGCAGCAGCCGGATGGCCAGCGCGATATCGGCCCTCGAGCCCGCGCATGCCCCACTTGTTGACCGAGCACCAGCAGGCTAGCCACACCCAAATCGCCCGCATTCGTACATGCGCATGCATTTATGTCTGTTAGCCTAGGCGGGTGAGGCATTTGCCGTTGCCTCTTTAGAGAGGTTCAAGTGACAGGCGAACGTGAATCAAAGCAGACCAACGAATCGACGCTGCTGTGTCCGCGGTGCGTGTCGCAGATGTTGCCGGTGCAGCGCTTCGGGGTGACCATCGATCAGTGCACCGGTTGCGGCGGCGTTTTTCTTGACCGCGGCGAACTCGAGCAGCTCTCCGAAGCCGAGGCTAAGTTCTACGCAGCCGCACAACAACCCCCACAGCCACCGCCGGCAGGGTACCCGCCTCAGCAGTACGCGGCCCAGCCGGGGTACGTCGAAAATACGCGCCCGCGAGGGTTTTTGGGTGGCTTGTTCGGGGAGGGCTATTACGGTGGTCGCCACGGAGGATACCGTGGCGGGCACCACTGACATTGATTGTTTCCAGGCGGTCCGGATTGGTCGTGGTTTGGTAACGGTAAGTGTCGCGCCGCTCTGACTGATGCGCTGCCGGGTTGTCTTTTATCGACCAATTCAGCCGCCACTGCAGCGTCAGGTCCCTGGGATCTAGAGCGGCGCGATGCTGGCATTGTTGGTCGCCGTGGTGATCGTCGGGCTGGTCGCCAACTTCTTGTGTTAATGCACCGACGCCGCGTCGATTATTTCGGCGCTTATCGCGATCCGCGTGGCGCTGCGCCCGGGCGCAAGACCGCGACCGAAGGCTCCTGATCTTCGACCTAACTCCACCGCGGCTGAACCGAATGCTTTGGACATGGTCAGTCTTCCGGCAAGCTTACGCTCGGCGTGTCCGAGCAAGATAAACTCGACTGGCTGTGTCAAGGTAACCGACCGTTGATTCTGACAGACCGATTGTGGAGCTATGGCTTCAATACGGTGAGGCCAGGTCACGCGTCCGCGGCTAGGGATTGGTGTTCCTCCTTGTTATCCGAGGGTCGCCGAGGGCGGTACCACCGTCAGTCGGGGCAAGAAGCGGAGATCGGCTTCCCCGACGTTGCCTATGCCACGCCCGGCCATCGTTGCCATCGGCGCGCCGAGCATGCTTGCGGGAGCGCCCGCCGTGGCTCCTGGGGCAGAGGCCAGGCTGGTGCTATGCAGCGCCGCCGCGGCAGGACCCATTGCCGGGGCCGCAGATGCCCAGGTCTGCGGAACCGACAGCGCCCCGACCGTGGCCGCCCGGCCCACCCCCGCCGACACCGCCGCTCCACCGAGCCCTGCTGAGCCGGACGCTCCCAGCGCGCCGGAAGCGAGCGCGCCCGCCAGCCCCGATCCCGAAGCGGCGGTGCTGGCGGCGCTGACGGCCGGCATCAGAGACTTCAACTGGTTGGCGTTGGAGAGCAGCGCACTCGATATCCACGCGAACGAGCTTGTCATCGACAACGCCGGATTCACCGAACTCAGCGACGAACTCAGCGACGACACAGATCCCGTCGACGAAGCGGACGTGGACGACAGCGGGGAGGCGAGCTGCTGCAGGGCCGTGGGCACCGTGGAGGTCACCTGTGACAGGACCGCCTGGGTGTCGGTGCTGGCCGAGCTGCTGACAGCTTGGCCGACCGCGGTCCCCTGTCCGGCCAGGCCGGCCGGGTTGGTGGTGGGTTGCGGCGTGGTGAACGGGGTCAGGAGCGACGCACTGGCTGAGGCGGCCGCGTAGCCATACATCGCGGCGACGTCCTGGGCCCACATCCCCGCGTACTGCGCCTCGGTCGCCGCGATCGCCGGCGCATTCTGCCCGAGGACGTTGGTCGCGATCAGCGACAGCAGCAAGCTGCGGTTGGCCGCGATCACCGGCGGCGGCACCGTCATCGCAAACGCCGCCTCATAGGCGGCCGCGGCTGCCATGGCCTGCGAAGCGGTCTGCTGGGCCGTGGCGGCAGTGGTGTCCATCCACGTCACGTAGGGGGCGCTCGCGGTGGTCATCGCCGCTGACGCCGGACCCAGCCACGGCCCGCTGGTCAGCCCTGAGACCACCGAGGAATACGAGGCGGCCGCCGAATACAGCTGCTCGGCGAGTCCCGTCCAGGCCGCCGCGGCGGCCAGCATCGAGGTCGGGCCCGGACCGGCATAGATCCTTGCCGAGTTGATTTCGGGTGGCAAAGCTGCGAAATCCATCATTTCACCTCGGAGTGCTTAGCCGGTCGCGACCGCGTTGGCGGCTTCGGTACCCGCATACGAATCAGCGCTGGCGCCAAGGGTGTTCGCGAACATTCGTTGATCACCGCAGCTTGGGCGCTGACGGCCTGGTACATCTGCGCCTGCGCGGCAAACTGCAACGCCGTCAATGCCGACACCTCGTCGGCGGCGGGAACCACCCCGGTCGTCGGGGCGGCCGGGGCGGCGTTTTCGGCGCTCATCGCCGAGCCGATGCCCTGCAGGTTGTCTGTTGCCGCCGTCAGAGCCGCTGGCTGAGTAGTCACAAACATCATGGCCTGCTCCTGGCTAAACCTTTCCTGATGGAAAAGGACCGAACTCCCGCATCAGATAACGCGGGTCCCGCGCGGTCGGCGGGGTCGAGGTGGTGCAGGGTGAGTGCGGCGATGAGGCCGATGAGAACCAGGCCGCCCCACACCAGTGCGCCGGCGCTCAGCCCTTGTGCCGCACCGAATATCGACCCGGTGGCCAAGTTGCCGACGAGGATCCCCAGTCCGACGATGGTGTTGTAGAACCCGTAATGGGTGGCCACGAGGCGGCCTCCGGCCAGCGAGACGACGGTGTCCATCTCGAACGGGAAGACCGCGGCCGAACCGACGGCCAGCAGCGCCGCCGACACCAGCAGGGCCCCCACCGCCGCCGGTGTACCGAACCGATGGCCGTCGGGGACGACCGTCAGCGGCACAAACGAGGCCGCCAGGATGGCCACACCGATGGCCAGGCTACGTCCAGATCCCCAGCGTTTGGTGAACCAACGGGTGATGCGCAGCTGTCCGATCACCGCAACCAGGCCAGAGACAACGAAAAGTGCTGCAACCAAAGCCTTTCCAGACCGCGGCATCAGCATCGACGCCTGCAGCGGCAGCGCCAGGTACACCTGGAAGGTCAACACGTAGGAGCCGATCATCGACGCCGCGAAGAGCAGGAACGGCCGGTTACCGGCAACAACCCGCCAGTCCTGAAGAAACGAAGTCTGCCGTGGCGCCGAATCGACACCGCGCTGCGGCAACGCCAACAGCTGCGCCACCGTCAACACTGCGAAAACGGCCGCCGCTGCCGCCGCCGTGACCTGAAAGTCAACGGCCACCAGGACCAGTCCGACCAGCGGACCCAACAGGATTCCGGCCTGATAGAAGAGGTTGAACATGGCGAAGGCCTCCACCCGGCGATCCCCGGCGTCACCGGCCAGATACGCCCGCACCGCCGGGTTGAACAAGGCCCCGGCGAAACCGGTCGCCGCCGCGGCGATCAGCACAGCCGGCAACGACTGAGCCACCACCAGCAGCGCGAAACCGCCTGTGCGCAACAGACATCCAGCCACGATCAACGGCTTGTAGCCCAGCCGGTCGGCCAGCGTGCCGCCCACGATGAACATCCCCTGCTGCGAGAAATTCCGCACCCCCAGCACCAATCCCACCGCCCAGGCCGCCAGCCCGAGCGGGCCAGCCAGGTACCCCGCCAGATACGGCATCAGCATGTAAAAACCCATGTTGATGCCGAACTGGTTGATCATCAGTACCCGGCTGGGCCCGTCGAATCCGCGAAACCGCGCGATAAAGCCCTTCATCGCAACACCAAGGCCGGGTTGGTGATGGTGGTGGTGCGGGTCCAGGAGGTGATGACGTGTTGGTTGGGGTCGGTGAGGGTGGTGGGTTGGGGGGTGGGTTGCCAGTCCAGCAGCTGGTGTTGGTGGCAGTAGTCGTCGTTGTAGATGGTGTCGAAGTAGCGTTGGGGTCCGTCGGGGAAGACCGCGGCGATGCGGGTGTCTTTGGGGTAGGTGCGCGCGGCCCAGCCGGCGACCAGGGCGACGGCGCCTACGCTCCAGCCGCCGCTGGCGAACTGGCTGGCCGCTAAAGTGCGTGCGGCCCAGACGGCTTCGTGTGGGGCGATCCAGTGGACTTCGTTGAAGGCGTGGTAGTCGATGTTGGCGGGGTGGATGCTGGAGCCCAGGCCGCGCATGAGCCGGGTGGTGGCGGGTTGGCCGAAAATGGTGGAGCCGATGGTGTCGACCCCGATCAGTTTCATGTCGGGGTTGAATTGGCGCAGCACCCGCGCCACCCCGGCCGAATGTCCGCCGGTGCCTACCGAGCACACCAGCACGTCGACGTGGCCGAGCTGATTTATGAGCTCTAATCCCAGTGATTGGTAGCCGGTGATGTTGTCGGGGTTGCTGTATTGGTCGGGGCACCAGGAGCCGGGGTGGTCGGCCAGAACTTGGGCGACGCGGTCTTTGCGGGCTTGTTGCCAGCCCCCCACCGGGTGCGGCTCGGTGACCAGCTCGACCTGGGCGCCGTAGGCGGCCAGCATGTGACGCACGATGGGTTCCATGCCGGTGTCGGTGACTACGGTGACCGGGTGCCCGTAGGCTTGGCCGGCCAACGCCAGCCCTAATCCCAGGCTGCCGCTGGTGGATTCCACGATGCGGGCCCCGGGTGTGAGTTCGCCGCGGGCCCGGGCGGCTTCGACCATGTGCAGGGCCGGGCGGTCTTTCATGCTGCCGCCGGGATTGAACCCCTCCAGCTTGGCCCAAAACCCGCGACCGGGCGGGCTCAGCGGCGCCGAGACCCGCAGCACCGGAGTGTTGCCCACCAGGGCGGCGGGCCGCCGGGAAGTGGCCGGGGCAAGTTGGCCGCACTCACGCGGCTCGAGAATCTTCGGCGTTGCCAGGGAGTGAAGACACGTGTCGCTAAAGGAACGAACTTCGGTCATCAGATTTGTCGCTTTCCTGCGAAGCCGCGAACCAGAACGCGGCACTTGACATGGGTCAGCGGTCACCGGCCGCTCGCCACAAAGGGCAGAAACGACCTGACGCTGACCAGTCAGCGACGAGACAAGCAGAACCGGATCAAAACCTCTTGACCGATAACAGAAAAAACCGGGGCGCGCGGTGGGCCGCGCCCGGCGGGCACCCCAAACCGGGCCAACCCACCGGTCACCGCAACGGCCGCCACCACGCCCAGCGCGATCAACGCAGCCACCACAGCGCCCGAGCGCGGCAACACCGCCGCGGTGAACCGCTCAGGATGGTCGCCCGCCAAGCCCTTGCCCACATGCAGATGATCGACGCTGAGAGTGGGCTGACCACCACCACTTGCGGAGGCCAGCATCGCGGGTGCTAGGTGCACCACCGAAGACTGCGAATGCGTGTTTACACTGTGGGCGCCAATCAAAACCCCCCACATCGCCAACCACACCGCAGCCCCCACCGCCACCACAGACCGGATCCGTGGCGCCCCGCTAGCGCTGGCCAACCGCACAACAACCCAATCTCTAACCGCGAATATGCGATAACGACGAGGAGGCCATGCCGCCTGTGTCCGACTCGGGATCATGGGCCTGCTGGTTAGCGGAGCGGTGCGTGGGACCGTGCGGGTCTGCGCAATGCGCGCATGCGCCCGCGAAACCGTGTTCGTCGGGGCGGCCTGACTTTTGGTGCTCAAGCTGCAGGGTGATGTGTGAAATCCCGTGCGAGTGCGCGAGCAACTCCGCTAACTCGGCCCGGGTTTCATGGCAATCGCGGTCCTCATCCACGATGACGTGCGCTGAAAGCGCTGTTTGCCCTAACGTTATTTCCCAAACATGCAGGTCGTGAACTTCGACCACCGCGTCGCATGTCGCCATCGCCTGGCCAATCTTTTCGGGCTCGACCCCGCGAGGCGCGGCCTCCAGGAGGACCAGACTTGCGGCACGCACCAATCCCGTTCCAGCCTTTGCCATCAACACCACCACGACCAGCGTGGCGATGGCATCGGCGCGCGCAAACCCGGTGAACACCATCACCAAGCCGGCGACTGCGGTTGCGATGAAAGCGAACAGGTCGTTGAGGATGTGCTGGAAAGCGCCCTCGACGTTGAGGCTGGAGCGATTAGCGCGGCTGATCATCCACGTCGCGGCCACGTTCACCACGACCCCGACCAGTGCCGTTATCAGCACCAGCCTGCCGGTGACCGGCGGCGGGTCGATTAGCCGACGGGCCGCCTCGTAGGCCAGCCAGCCCGCCAATACTAGTAAAGTCAGGCCGTTGCCCAGCGCAGACAAGATTTCCGCCCGTCGCCAGCCGTAGGTCATTCGGCCCGCCGCCGGTCGTGCTGCCAGCCCGATAGCCCATAGCGCCAAAGCGATTGAGGCCGCGTCGGTAAGCATGTGCGCCGCGTCCGAGATCAGTGCGAGGGATCGTGCAACGATTCCTACCGTTACTTCGCCGACCATGAATGCTGTGATCACCGCCAGGGCGCCGGCTAGCCACCGCCGGTCAGCATCGGTTGTGTGCCCATGCCCGTGGGCGTGGCTGTGCCCGCTCATGGTCGCATCCTCGGCGGGCGGCTAGGGGCTAGATCCCCGGCTAGACTTGATCTGTCGGACATTCCGGTTCGTTTTCCCATATGAGTTGCGCCTCTTTCTTTCCTCGGTGTTGACTACGCCGTGATGCAGGCTTAAGGCCATTGTTCTGGTTCAGATGATCACGGTTTCGTGACCCTTTTTCGGAATAATGTTCGTTTGAGCGCAAGTGTTGTGGAGCCGCTAACGAAGAATCATGCAGTGCAGAGTTTTTCGGCGTGACCGCGACGTACCGCTGCGCCGACGATCGCCTCTGTCCCAAATTGCAGATCAAGGTTCTGATTGCGACGACGGGGTTGTAGAGCCGGTAAAGTGTTGCCAGTAAACGGCTACCGGTGAAAGCATTTACAGTATCCATTTTGAACGGGATCGCCGCGGCGGATCCGAGCGCAAGCAGCGCCGCGAAGACTGCAACTGCATCGACGGCCGCCCGTGACCCTAAGCCCCCACCGTCGGGCAGGAGGATCAGCGGCACATACGACACAGCCAGGATAACTAGACCGGCACTCAAGCTACCCCGACAACCCCACCCGTCGAAGAACCATCGCGCGATGCGCAACTGGCCGGCAACGACCACCACACCTGAAATGGCGAACACGACGGTGACAAAACAGCTTTGGAACCACAGTGTCGGTGCCGCCACTTGCAGAGGCAGGGCAAGGTGGCCCTGAAAGGTCACTACATACGAACCTATCATCGCGGCGAAGAGCAGCAAAGACCGGTTGGCTAGGACGATCCGCCAATCCTGCACAACCGATGTAGATCTCGGCGCCTGCTCGCTCTGCTGAAGTAGCAATCGCGCAATTCCTGCCGAATAGCTGCCGGCAGCCACCGGGCACACCACCGCATCGATTCCACCGAGCTGGACGAGCAATCCAAAATCCAACGATTGATAATCGACAACGTTGTCAAAGTTGGTGTACTGAAACGGAATCCATGCACCGTGTTCGGTGGCCAACGACTGCACGACCCGATCTTTGCGGGCTTGCTCCCATCCACCAACCGGGCGCAGTGCGTCGACGAGGACAACGTCGGCGCCGTAGGCAGCAAGCATCCGGCGAATGGTCGGTCCCATCATCCCGGTATCGATGACAACCGCTACCGGACCCACGCACACCTGGCCCGCTAGAACCAGTCCCAAACCTAGTCTGCCGCCGGTGAACTCCGCGGTCCGCGCTTCAGACAGCAACCCGCCGCGGGCGCGCGCCTTATCGACCATGTGCGTGGCAAGGACTTCCTTCATGCTGCCACCTGGGTTAAAGCACTCAAGCTTCGCCCAGAAACCGCGGTCCGGAATGCTCTGGGACGCCGAGATCTTCAGCACCAAAGCGTGTCCCACCAAGACACCAGGCGCCCATAGGTGGCAGGCCTGCGCGGCCAGTAGAAGCGCCCCGATGGCGGTAAGAGGTGGACCTTTTGCAAGATTATTGTCAGTGCGAACAACGTCAGTCATTTGATCGTCACTTCCATCAACGCGCGAGGCGCGACAATTGGTAAGAAGCGTTCACCGGCCGGCGACGCGAAGCGCAGCGGCCTGACGGTGACTGATCAGCGACGAGACAAGCAGAGCCGAGTCAACAGATCTCGACCGGCGCAACGCACTGCAAGCACAGTGGGCGGACCCCGCCCCGGCGCCGCCGCGGGATAAGCCAACCACCCCGCCCCCCCAACTGGGCTGACTGCGGCGCCGAAACTCGCCAACGCGGCCACGGACGGTGTCAAGGCGACGGCCATGAACTGGTCGTGGTGGTGTGTCGACGAATCTCTTCTTGCGTGTGCATGGTCTGGGGGTAGCTGATCCCTGACCACTTGCGACGATTCAAGCGAAGTTGCCGCTTCACCGGCAACGATTTCCAGATCCGTTGAGTTAGTTCTACTTTCGTGGTGGTGTGCGCCACCGATTACCATCCACAATATCAACCATACTGCGGCTGTTACCGCGACCAAACGGGATCGCGGCATTGTCGGATCGGCAACGTCGATTCTCATAACAACCCCGAAGCTAGCACCGCACGGGAACGATGTCGTCGGCAAAAGCCTTGCTGGGACAATATGTTCCCGACTTGACACGACTCGTTCAGCGCTTGCTCACCACCAGCTCACTTAACGAACCAGATCGAGCGTTAACCCGCGCCGGTTTGGCTGCTTTGCATGATCTCGGTTCGGTTGCGTCAACGGTCCGTCAATTCGTACTTCTCGCCTTCGGGCGCCACACGGCAATCGATGGCCGACGATATGGCGCGGTCACAGCAGCGCCCCCGGTGTCGCCATCAATGTCCAGTGCGCCGAACCGCCGCAAGATCCTCACCAGCTCACCCAGCATCGGCGCCAGCCACATGCCAGCCGGCATGTCCAGCACGGCCTAGTAAAGGCCCCGGTGCAACGCTGGCGTTCACCCACCGTCAATCCCATCGTCTGGGCCTGCTGCGCCGCACCGGTTTCGCCGCTTCAACACGCCACTTCGCGGGCAGCATTTCTCTTTGGGACAACGAAGGGGGCACGCGGGCATTGTTGGTGAGTCAACGCGCCGGGTTGACTGGTGCCGCCTTGACTGCGAAGATAACGTTCGCATAAACCTCGGTAGGTGAGGCGTCTGCACGGATATAGGCCACTGACCTCGAACGTCGAGAGACGCCCCGGGTCAGGACAGCTCTTCCCGGCTTAAGGGTTGAGCCCAAGTGGCTTCCGGCTCAACCGGATACGCCGTGTGGTGCCAAAGCTCTGACGAGAGGGGTGCCGCGCCCGGCTGAATCGCCGGGTCGCCTTACCCCGGTGTGCGACTGTTGGCACCCCCGTGTGCCCTGGCCGTGAGGAGGTGAGAGCGAGATGAATCGCGGTGATAGTCCCTATCCGAGTCCGATGAGCATTTCGTTCGGATCCGGCCCAGGCACCGTTTCCACTATCTGAATCGGCTTGCGCCGCTTCGGTTAACACTCGCCCGCGTCCGCTTCGTGGACGCGTGTTGTTGTGGCGTGCCCTGACACGACCACAGCCGCAGCCTTAATCTGCATTCCCTTGAGGAGAAGTCCGATGTCTTTTGTGACCGCACAACCAGAAATACTGGCGGCAACGGCCAATGATTTGCGCAATATCGGCTTAGGGCTCGCCGCCCAGAACGCGGCCGCATCTACGCCTACGACAGGCGTGATTCCTGCAGCGGCCGATGAGGTTTCGGCGCTCACCGCGACCCAGTTCGTTGCGCACGCGCAGCTGTATCAAGTGGTGAGCGCACAAGCCGCAGCAGTTTCTGACCTGTTCGTGCGGACCTTAGCGGCCAGCGCCGTTTCGTACGCCGCCACCGAGGCCCTCAACACGACCGCGGCCGGCTAAAGGAAGTGTGTCCAATGACTGTCATGATCGATTTCGGCGCGTTGCCGCCGGAAATCAATTCCGCAAGAATGTATTCCGGCGCGGGCTCAGCGCCGATGCTTAGCGCCGCCGCCGCCTGGGACACGCTGGCCGCTGAATTGCGTTCGGCGGCAACCTCCTACAGCTCGACGATCTCAGGATTGACCAGCGAAGGCTGGCGCGGCCCGGCATCGATATCGATGGCGGCCGCCGCAGCACCTCTTGTCGCCTGGATGAACACGACCGGGATGCAGGCTGAACAAACCGCCACCCAGGCCACCGCAGCCGCGGATGCCTATGAGACCGCGTACTCGATGACGGTGCCCCCACCGGTCATCGCGGCCAATCGTAGCCTTTTGAGCGCGTTGGTCGCGACCAACGTTTTGGGGCAGAACACGCCGGCGATCGCGACCACCGAGGCTCACTACGGCGAAATGTGGGCCCAGGACGCTGCCGCAATGTACGGCTACGCCGCCGCTTCGGCGGCCGCCTCGAAGGTGACGCCATTCACCGGTCCACAACAGACAACCAATGCGGCGGGGCTGACCGGGCAGGCCGCGGCGGTCAGCCAGGCCACTGCTACCTCGACAGGCACGAGCACGCAGACTGCACTGTCACAGCTGACCTCCACGGTACCCACAAAGTTGCAGAGCCTCGCGGCACCCGCGTCGTCTTCGTCGTCGACGTCGGGACTTTCGGAAATCCTTGGCCAACTGCCTCAGTCTGGGTCTGGGAATCCGCAGCTCGACGACTTCTGGAACCAGTGGGGGCCCAACGCGAACATCTGGAACACCATCTTCTCGTCCGGGTTCTACACACCCAGTAACACATTGGGTGCCTTCACGAGTTTGCTGGGCGCCGGCGCAGCCGGGGGCGCGGCGGGAAACGCGATCGGAGAAGCTGTCACAACCGGCCCCCTCGGAGGCCTATTGGGTCTGGCGAGCCTGGGCTCTGGCGGCGGCGCATCGGCGGCCCTGGGTCAAGCCGCATCAATCGGCCCGTTATCGGTGCCCGCGAGCTGGACCGCCCTAGCCCCACCCCCGAGCTCTCTTGCCTCAGGGCTGGGCGGCACGCCCCTCACCGCGGCTCCGGCAGGTGTGATACCCATGATGCCCGGCATGCCGATGGCGAACACGGCCGGAAGCCACATAGCCAGTGCTCCCAAATACGGGCTCCGGCTCACCGTAATGGCCCGCTCACCCATCGCCGGATAGCAGATACGGGGATCGGCTGCGAGCCTCAGTTCGACGGCCCCAACCGCATAAGCAGTTCGGCCACGATTCACCGCTTATGTGGCACTCGATGATTTCTAGATAAGGAGACATTCAGATGACTACGCGTTTTACGACCGACCCGCACGAGATGCGCTCGATGGCAGGGCGTTTCGAAGTGCACGCCCGAACCGTGGAGGACGAGGCCCGCAAGATCTGGGCGTCCTCGCAAAACATCGCCGGCGCCGGCTGGAGCGGTAGCGCTCAAGCCACCTCCTACGACACCGTGAGCCAGATGAACACCGCCTTTCGCAATATCGTCACCATGCTGCACGGGGTGCGCGACAACCTGATTCGTGACGCCAGCAACTACGAGGACCAAGAACAGGCCTCTCAGCAGATCCTGGGCAACTAACCGCTTTGCACCCGTGAGGAGAACACCGATGACGATCAACTACCAGTTCGGCGACGTCGACGCCCACGGTGCGCTGATCCGCACCCAAGCCGCCACCCTAGAGGCTGAGCATCAGGCCATCATTCGCGATGTGCTTGCCGCCGGCGACTTCTGGGGCGGCGCGGGCTCACTGGCCTGCCAGGAGTTCATCACCCAATTGGGCCGCAACTTCCAGGTGATCTACGAGCAGGCCAACGCTCACGGCTCCAAAGTACAAACGGCCGGTTCCCACATGGCCAACACCGACAGCGCCGTGGGCTCCAGCTGGTCCTAACCCCAAGCGCGGCAGCCGTATTGCCGCTCCCGTGCTACACCACCCACCACTGATTTACACGTTGCGCCAAGGAGAGATCCATGAACAAACCGGCGACCGAGATCCGACGACCGCTCCGCCTGCTCGGACTGCTGAAGACACCCGGCGGCCACGTTGCCCGCCCTCCCACGAGGTCGCCGCGTTGCTCGCCCGGATCCGTGCCGACGACGCCGACGACGCGGCCTTCATTTTGCGCCAGTCCCACCCGGCGCCGTGTTCTGGAATTGATGCCCGCACCCCAGCGCTCCCACGGTGATCGCCCTTGTTGGGATTCAAACCCGCACAGCGCAGGCCGTTTGATGAACCTCGACATCGTCTCCTGCGAAACATGGGCGTCTGCAGCTGCACGTCCTCCACGAGTGCGGGCGGCTGGCCGGCGTGGTCTCAGTGATCGCACTTTGCAATCGAACATTGCGGATGCGGTTGCGACACTGATGGATTCGAATCCCATCTTGGTGACTCCCGATGCCGATCTGATCGATGCCGCGGTATTGATAGCCGACTACAACTTACACACCATTTCGGTCGTCGATGACGAGGGTCAGGCGCTGGGGGTGGTGACCGTCGATGCCGTGCTCAGGCCACCATTCCCGACGACTGGCGCTAGCGAGCGCCCGGGCCACGCCTGGTTCGCGAAGACCTGACCTCGATGAGCAGCGAAGAAGGAGACTGGCTATGACACTCTTGGACCGCCCCACTTCCGACACAGTGTTGGCGGCGCCGCACGGCACCGCGGTGCTGGACAGCGCACACGTCGGCGACATCGAAGGTGCGCTGGGCCGAATCGGCCTCGGCGACACCGCCCGTCCGCGTAGCCTGAAAATCCGCCTAGCCACCATGCTGGCGATCATCGGGCCCGGCTTGATCGTGATGGTCGGCGACAACGACGCCGGAGGCGTCTCGACCTACGTGCAGGCCGGACAGAACTACGGCTACAGCCTGCTGTGGGTGCTGGTGTTGTTGATCCCGGTGCTGATTGTTAACCAGGAGATGGTGGTCCGGCTCGGTGCGGTCACCGGGGTCGGACACGCGCGGTTGATCAATGAGCGGTTCGGCCGCGGCTGGGGCTGGTTTTCCGTGGGTGACCTGTTCCTGCTGAACTTTCTGACCCTGGTCACCGAATTCATTGGCATCACCCTGGCGGCCGACTACATCGGCATCCCCCGATATGTGGTCGTCCCGCTGGCCGCGATCGCGCTGATCACCATCATGGCCACCGGCAGCTTCCAGCGCTGGGAACGCGCGATGCTCGCGTTCATCGCGATCACGCTGCTGCAAATCCCAATGTTGTTGATGTCCCATCCAGATGCGGGGCGCGCCGCCAAATCGTTTGTCATCCCGGGCATGCGTGGCGGAGTCACCTCGGACGCGGTGCTGTTGATCATCGCGATGGTCGGCACCACGGTGGCCCCGTGGCAGCTGTTCTTTCAGCAGTCCAACATTGTCGACAAGCGCATCACGCCGCGTTTCATCGGCTACGAGCGCGCCGACACCACACTGGGTGCCTTCGTCGTGGTGATCGGTGCGGCGGCGTTGATCATGACCGGCGACTGGGCCGCGCGGGCCACCAACAGCCGTGGGCGCTTCGCCGACGCCGGCACGGTTGCGCACCTGCTCGGCCAAATCAACACCACCCTCGGGTCGGTGTTCGCGATCGTGTTGCTCGACGCCTCCATCATTGGGGCGGCTGCGGTGACCCTGGCCAGCAGCTATGCCTTCGGGGATGTACTCGGGCTCAAGCATTCCCTGCACCGTGGCTTCGGTGACGCCAAGCCATTCTACCTGTCCTACACCGGAATGGTCGTGATCGCCGCAGCGATCGTGCTAATCCCCGGGGCGCCGTTGGGGTTGATCACGACCGGCGTGCAAGCGCTGGCCGGGTTGCTGCTGCCCAGCGCGACTGTCTTTTTGGTGCTGTTGTGCAACGACCGGGAAGTCTTAGGCCCGTGGGTGAACCGGCCGTGGCTCAACGTAACGTCAGGGCTCATCGTCAGCGTGCTGTTGCTACTCTCGGGCATACTCATGGCCACGACCGTATTCCCCCGCCTCGACATCGTCTCACTCGCCGCCGACCTCACCGTCGGTATCGCCCTATGCGCCGCAACCGTTTTCGGTGTGCTGCGGTGGTATGGTCGCCAGCGCCCGAAACAACAATGGCCTGACCAGCCCCCCTTTGACCTGGCCACAGCCCAACGGGCCACCTGGCGAATGCCGCCGTTGACCTCGTTGAAACCGGTGTCCTGGTCGGCCGGAACTCGGCTAGGCATGCTGGCCTTGCGTGGCTACCTCGTAGTCGGGGCGATTTTGCTCGTGGCCAAAGCCATCCAACTCGGTAGCACCTGACGACGACCGTGCGCGTCGGACGCAGCAGCTCACTTAGTGGCCTCGCCAGCGCGAGTGAACTTCACCCAAACGCCCTCCCACGCACTTGTGACCGCAGCTTCACCGAGCAGACCTGCTTGCTAACTCTGTCGCCGCGCAACCAGGTCTGGGCAACAAGACCTTGGCGCGTGTCGGCTGAGCGGGCTCGATCGAACAGTTGTCGGTGCCGTCCAAGCTGGACCGCGAGCGCCCCGCCAATGAACGCGCAGGCTTGAGCGGTGGGAAACATCTGAAGATTCCTCGCCGGCGGGTCGCGATCGATGGCATTGCTGGGATGCCGCTTAGACATCCTGGGGCCGGCCCATCGGGGTCCGTCAGATTACGGTGTAAGCGGCATCTTCGGTAGGTGTTTCACTTTCCGGCATGCGGTCGGCGAAGCAGATCGCGAAGGCGTTCACTGCCAATCTTGAACGCATGTCCATCGCTTCTGTCCCGTCCCGGTCAGGTGCAGTGACCGCGTGATTAAGTAGAGGTATTCGAGTGCAGCCTGCTTGGTCGGGAAGCGGGAAGTGTCCGCGGACACGGATGGCCCAGCCGCGCTCAAAAAGCGGCGCGGTGTCCGTGGGCCACTCGAACGGCGTTGCGCTGAACTGGATCTCGGCGCAAATGGTTGGGACGTCGTCGCGTTATCCGGCAAACGGGGGGCGCGCCATCACCGTCGGGCGGATCCCGTAGCGCGGACCGGTGCCGCCCGAACTTCCGCCGATACCCGCCAGCGGCATGCCGCCGAGCAGGTTTCCGGGCGCTGATGTGTCCGGGGTGGTGATGAAGCGGCTGACCGGAATCGACGATGCCCCCGACGTGACCGCCGGGGGCGCGGCGGACCACGCGGGCGGTACGGACAGCCCACCGACCGGTGCGGCGGAAGCCAAAGTTGCCGAGATGGCGCCGCCGCCACCGGTCAGGCCGCGCAGCGAGGCGCCGACGGTGGGCAGGGCCGCGGCGGCTTTGGCTCCCTCGCTGGCGGCTTTGGCGGCGGGTGCTAGTGCCTTGCCGAGTGATTGAAAGTGCGTTGTCATGCCGGTAGCGCGATACATCATTGCGAGGGTGTTTTGGGTGGGGCTGGCATATTGGGACCACAGGCTCACGAATTCGTTCTGTTTTAACGCGTCTGAGATCGGTGTTGTGGATGCGGTTGATGAGCTAGGTGATGCGAGGCTTTGCAGTGCGGAGGGTGTGGAGGATAACAGTTGCGACTGCGTAGCCTGCGTGCTCGTGCCGGCCGGTGTGCCGGCGGCTCGGGTGACCGCGGCGCCCTGCATGGCCTGTCCGGCGGGGTTGGTGGTTTGGGCCGGCTCGGTGAATGGCGTGACTTCGGCAGTGGGTGCGGTGTGGGCGGCGTAGCCGTACATCGTGGCGGCGTCTTGGGCCCACATTTCGCCGTATTGGGCCTCGAGTTGGGTGATCAGTGGGATGTTTTGGCCGAGGACATTGGTGGAGATCGCCTGGGCGAGCAGGGTGCGGTTCGTTTCGATCAGTGGTGGGGGCACCGTGGCGGCGAACGCGGTCTCGTAAGCGCCCGCCGCGGCTCTGGCTGATGTGGCGGCCTGTTCGGCTTGCGCGGCGCTGGTCCGCATCCATACCAGATAGGGTTGGGCGGCCTCGGCCATTTGGGCTGATGCCGGGCCCATCCACCCTTCGCTGGTCAGTTGTGTGATGACGGTGTCGTAGGCGGTGGCTGCGGAGTCCAGCTCGGCGGCCAGCATGTTCCATGCCCATGCCGCGGCCATCATCGATGCCGAACCGGGGCCGGAATACATGCGCGCAGAATTGAATTCAGGGGGTAGTGCTCCGAAATCCAGCACGTAGTCAGCCTCCTTAGCTGGCCGCGGCGGCGTTGATGGCTTCGGTGGCCGCATAGGAACCGGCGCCGAGGTGCAGCATTTTCACGAAGCTGTCGTGAATCATCGTGGCTTGGGCGCAGACGGTCTGATACATCTGGGCGTGCGTGGCGAACTGCGCCGCGATCAGGACCGAAACCTCGTCGGCCGCCGCGGGAACCACGCCCGTCGTCGGCGCCGATGCCGCGGCATTCTGCGCGGCCAGCGCCGAACCGATCACGGCCAATTTGCTGGCTGCTGCGGATAACACTTCGGGTTGGGTGGTCACGAACGACACTGTGATCTCTCTCCTCGCTGGATCTCGTTTCAGCGGCCGCTAAAGCCGCTCCCCAGCGAGGTTAAGTGCTGCGCGATCAATAGTGTATTGCCAAAGACTAATGTTCATCGTCAGTTAGATTCAGTTCAGAGTCGTGAACTGTCGCGTACATATATGTTCTTAGAATCATATATGTGCATCATCGTCCACTCATGAGAGATGGCGGCCGCGGTCGACGAACGGCTTCGCGTTCGTGACTTCCTCGCCGACGGTGTCGGCTGCGCTGGACGGTAGCCACGCACACGTATCTGACCACAGTTTCGGGCGGCGTTGGTGTGCGTGCGACAGCCGTCGACAAGCCGAGGGGACCACTTAGTGGATTACGGGGCGCTTCCGCCGGAGGTCAACTCCGGGCGGATGTATGTCGGCGCGGGTTCGGGGCCGATGCTGGCCGCGGCGGCAGCCTGGGATGGGGTGGCCATCGATCTGTACAGCGCGGCCGCCTCCTACAGTTCGTTGATCGCCGAGCTCACCGGCGTGTGGAGGGGTCCGGCGTCGGCGACGATGGCCAGCGCTTCGGCCCCGTATACCGCGTGGCTGACTGCGACGGCTGCGCAGGCCGAGCAGACGGCCGTCCAGGCGAAGGCCGCTGTGGGAGCGTACGAGGCGGCGTTCGCGATGACGGTTCCGCCGCCGGTGATCGCGGCCAACCGCGCGCAACTGATGACGTTGATCGCGACGAACTTCTTCGGCCAGAATTTGCCGGCGATTGCGGCTACCGAGGCCCAGTACGCCGAGATGTGGGCCCAGGACGCGGCGGCGATGTATGGCTACGCCGCGGCGTCGGCCGGCGCCTCAGCACTGCCCACCTTCGATCAGTCGCCGCCGACCACCAACCCGGCGGGCCAGGCCGGTCAAGCCGCCGCCGTCGCCCACGCCGCCGATACAAGTGCACAACCCAGCGCGTCCATCTCCGGGCTAGCAAACCTCAAATCAGTCTCGACCGGATTACTGAATGCATCGACTACGTCATCCGGATCGTCCAAACCGGTGGCCTGGAAAGACTGGGTAAAAATGTATACCAGCGACCTTGGCATCCTATATTACCAACTGGGCGACTATGACCACTTTATGAAGCTCTGGCTAGGTGGGAGGCCGGCCGCCGTCAGCAAAGGAACTCAGGCCGCGGCGGCCGCAGCCACCTTGCGCGGTGTGGGTGGAACCCTCGGCGGTGGCCCGACGCCCTCGGGCGCGTCTGTGTCGGCGGGTCTGGGCAGGGCGGGCACCGTCGGCCACTTGTCGGTGCCCCAGAGTTGGGCCGCCGCGGCACCGGCGACAAGCGCAGAAACAGCGCCGCCCGCGGTCAGCACCGTCAGCGCCGGCTCCGAGGCCAAAGCAGGGGGTTTGCTCCGCGGCATGCCGCTGACGGGCGCGGGCCGGGGTGCCGGCGGCAAGATCGTCGGACAGCGGTACGGGTTCCGTCCGATGGTGGTGGCACGCCACGTCGTCGGCGGATAGACGCCCAGGGTCCCGCGCTGGTCGAGGGGCGCCGAACGCGTGGTGTGGGCCTATTTGCCGGACGTGAACCAGGCGACCTTGGCTTGCCAAGATCGGGCGGATCCGTAGGCGAAACCGATGGCGCTCAGGCAGGCGCACAACCAGACGGGCAAGGCGATGTCGGTGCCCGCCCACGCGGTTCCAATTTGGATCACGCTGGCCGCCGCCCCGAATCCCGCCGAGATCAGATAGAGGTCGACGGTCGTCGTTGAGCGGGGATCCGTCCGCAGGATCAAAAGGATTCGCCCGGCGTAGGAGAGTAGATAGATCATCAGGGCGCCCAGGACCAGCCAGTAAGCCAGCAGCCAGAAGTCGGCGGGGGCCGCGAAGAAGTCGAGGTGATGGCCTTCGTCGGCGATGATGAACAGCGCCACCAGCAGCGGAACCGCAAGCCGCAGCGGGCGCGTGACGTGCTTGCGAAATAGTTCGCGCTCGTAGGTTTCGTCGACGAGGCGGATGAGCCCGTGCCGAATAATGGCCGTCACCGCGAAGATCCAGCAGATGTGACCGAGCAGATGTTGTATGTTCCACAGCCCCAAGACGCGATGCAGTGGCGGCCCGAGCGCGGCCGCGGCCCAATGCGACATCAACAGCACGGCGCAACCGTGCAGGGCGATGTTGCGGGTGGCGCCGGCCTCCCACCGGGAGCGCCAGGTGTCGCGCCGGATCCACAGGCTGCACATCAGGGCCGCCAGGGTGACGATGATGAGTGCGGTCTTGATCATTCAAACGGTCCCGGCAGTGCCGCTCAGACGGGCGGACTGTTGGGATCGGGGCGAAGATCACGCAGCCGGGGCGGCCCGGCCTGGGACTCCACATACTCGGTAACCGAGTCGGAGTCGATCAAACCGAAGCGAACCTGCAGGTCAACCGGGTTCAACCCCAAATACTTGGCCGCCCTAATCAGGTTGTCCGCGGTGATTAGCCTGCCCTCACGAGCCGCCTTGTAGTACGCGGACTTGCGGTAGCCGAACGCTTCGTAGACCTCGGTAGCCGCCAAGGGCCGCCCGACCAGATACGGAAGCACCACCGCCGGGTCCTTCGCACTGTCGTCCACAATCAGGGACGATAGCGTCGTACGACGGACCTCGCAAAAGAAACGCGACCACGCCAATGTGGCGGGGCGATTGCGGTTCGCCTGCCTGCCAGCCTTAGCCACCCTGCCTGATTTCGACGTCGATGCCGCCGCCTGCTGCACCGCTCGGCGGTCATCAACATCGACCGCGAGTGTCCTACCGACTACGCGACCATGCCGCCGCCGAAGCCCCGCGCCGCGCCGCCACTGCGACCGGCACACTGACCGCAGCTCACGGCGGGGAATTCGACGAGCCCACCCCGGGGGCTTGCGACGAGCGCGATCAGCCAGCCGAATTGTGGCGGTTGTACCACGGATGTTCGCACAGTTCCTCGTCCGGAGCGGTTTCGAAGACGGTCTTGGTCCGCCTTAAGCAATCCGCCGGGCCGGTCACCACGCCGACCTCCCGAGCCTGGCGCACCAACTCCCTAGCCCAAGCGATCTCGAGTCGGTCGACCTCGCGGCTGCCGACGACATCAACGGCCGGCGCAGAGGCGGCCTCATCTTCAGGATTCTGCGTCAACTGCGCAGCCACGACAGTCTTGGTCTTGGTATCAGACGACCCCTCCGGCCCCACACACTGTGGCCGATAGCCATCTATACCTTTAATGCAATCCCGGACCTAGGGAACACGATCCGGGGTTCGCCCCGGGTTGGCCTTCGCCAAGACCCATTACATAGTGATATTGCGATGTATCTATGTTACGGTCGAATGAGTAGTAGGTGAAATGCGCCCGACAGGGCCGAACACGAGGAGGAATTTGATGTTTCCGCATGCGCTAGCGGCAAAGGCGGCCGCGACGGTGTTCACCGGCTTGGTGGGCGTGAGCGCTTATGAGTTGTTGCGGAAGGTGGCTGGTGGGGCGCCTGTGCGCCGGGCGACGGTCGCGGCCGCGGAGTTGAGTTTGCGAGGGACGCGTCGCGCGGAAGTGGCCGCGGAGTCGGCTCGGCTGAAGGCGGCCGACGTGGTCGCTGAGGCGCGTGAACGCATCGGTGAAGAGGCTTCCCCGCCGGCTGCGGCCGCGGTCCACGATCACGACCACTGATCGCTTAACGATGACTGTTGTCGATGACCCCGCCGTAGAAATTCTGTCCGATGCGGCGGGGCGGATGAGATTGCATGTTCCGTGGGTTCGTTCGGATTCCCGTCGTGCGGTGGCCGTCGAGGACATGGTGGACAAGCAGACCGGTGTGCGTGCGGTGCACGCCTATCCCCACACCGGATCGGTCGTGGTGTGGTATTCACCCAAGCGTTGTGATCGCTCGGCGATCATGGCGGCCATTGCGGCGGCGAAAGACGTTGCGGCTGAGCTTATTCCCGCGCGTACGCCGCGCTCGGCTGATGTTCGCAACACTGAGGTGCTGCGCATTGCGGTCGGCGGGGCGGCGCTGGTGTTGTTGGGTGTGCGCCGCTATGGTTTCCGACGCCCGCCGCTGCTGGGGCCCAAGGGTCAGCTGGTGGCGACCGGCGCGACGGTGTTCATGGGCTATCCGTTCTTCCGGGGGGCGCTACGTTCGCTTCGTTCTGGCCGAGCGGGCACCGACACGTTGGTGACGGCGGCCACGGTGGCCAGCATGGTGTTGCGGGAGAACGTGGTCGCGCTGACTGTGTTGTGGCTGCTCAATATCGGCGAGTACCTGCAGGACCTGACGCTGCGCCGCACCCGCCGGGCCATCGCCGACCTGTTGCGCGGCACCGCGGACACGGCCTGGATCAGGGCCAATGATGGCAGCGAAGTCCAGGTGCCCATCGATACCTTGCAAATCGGTGACGAGGTCGTCATCCACGATCACGTGGCGATCCCGGTGGACGGCGAGGTGCTCGACGGGGAAGCGGTGGTCGACCAGTCGGCGATCACGGGCGAAACGTTGCCGGTCAGCATGGTCGTCGGCTCCCGCGTACACGCCGGATCGGTGGTGATACGCGGACGCCTCGTGGTGCGCGCGACCGCGGTGGGCAGTGAAACCACGATCGGGCGGATCATTTCTCGCGTCGAAGAGGCCCAGCACGATCGGGCACCGATTCAAACGGTCGGTGAGAATTTCTCCCGCCGGTTTGTTCCGATCTCGTTCATCGTGTCCGCGGCAACTCTACTGCTGACCGGCGACATCCGGCGCGCGATGACCATGCTGTTGATCGCGTGTCCATGTGCGGTGGGATTGTCGACCCCGACTGCGATCAGCGCCGCGATCGGCAACGGGGCGCGCCGCGGCATTCTGATCAAGGGCGGGTCTCACCTCGAACAAGCCGGGCGGGTGAACGCCATCGTGTTCGACAAGACCGGGACGCTCACCGTTGGGCGCCCCGTCGTGACGAATGTCGTTGCCTTCCAGAAGGATTGGCAGCCCGAAGAGGTCTTGGCCTATGCGGCCAGCTCGGAGATACATTCACGTCACCCGCTGGCCGAGGCGGTGATCCGCTCGACCACCGAACGCCATATCACGATCCCGCCGCACGAACAGTGCGAAGTGTTGGTCGGCCTGGGCATGCGCACCTGGGCTGATGGCCGTGTTTTATTGCTGGGTAGCCCTTCGCTGCTGCGTGCCGAAAAAGTCCGCGTGTCCAAGAAGGCAACCGAGTGGGTTGAAAAACTGCGCCGCCAAGCCGAGACCCCGCTGCTGCTTGCCGTCGATGGCAAGCTGATCGGCCTGATCAGCCTGCGCGACGAAATCCGCCCCGAGGCAGCCGACGTGCTGAACAAGTTGCGCAGCAAGGGCATTGGGCGCATCGTGATGCTCACCGGTGATCATCCTGACACCGCCGAGGTGGTCGCCGGCGAACTCGGCATCGACGAGTGGCGCGCCGAGGTGCTACCCGAAGACAAGCTTCAGGCGGTGCGCCAACTGCAGGACGAAGGCTTCGTCGTCGCGATGATCGGTGACGGCGTCAATGACGCGCCGGCGCTGGCGACCGCCGATATCGGGATCGCCATGGGTCTGGCCGGCACCGACGTCGCCGTGGAAACCGCCGATATCGCGCTGGCCAACGACAACCTGCAGCGCCTGCTTGATGTACCCGATCTGGGTGCGCGAGCCGTCGCGGTGATCCGGCAGAACTACGGCATGTCCATCGCCGTCAACTCGATCGGTCTGCTCATGGGTGCCGGAGGGGCCCTGTCGCCGGTGCTGGCCGCGATCCTGCACAACGCATCCTCGGTCGCGGTGGTCACCAACAGCTCTCGACTCATCCGCTACCGCCTGATGAACGGTCAATCCGCGACCGCGAACGAACACGCGACGGGGGCGCCCGTCGGCACCACCCGTGAGCAAGCCGCGGTGTCGTCCCCGGTCGCCGATTGATTGCCCCTGCTGTCGCGTCTCCCCCGCAGCGTCATCCCCAATGGGCGCGCTTCTGGGCTCACGGGCCTTTCATTCGAGTGGGCCGCTTAACGCCTGAGGCCGACGAGCGCCCGGTTAGAAAGGTGAGCACAAGTGAGTGGACCAGAAACGTCGGCTGAGCAGGTCGGGTCGCACCCGGTTATGCATCTCTCGGAGTTGCTGCATGCGCCGGTGTTGGCCCGGTCGGGCGAGGCTGTGGGCCGGGTGCAGGACGTGATTGTGCGGCTGCGCGGCGCCGACGAGTATCCGTTGGTGAGTGGGATCGTCGCTGTGGTGGGGAGGCGGCGGGTGTTCATCGGCAGCCCCTCCATTTCTGAGTACGCCCCAGACCGCGTGGTATTGGCGACACACAAAATCGATCTGCGCGGTTTCGAACGCCGCGACGGCGAGGTGTTGCTGCGCGCTGATGTGCTGGGACACCGGTTGATCGATGTGGCTGCCGTGGAGTTGGTACGCGCCTATGACGTGGAGCTCGAAGATATCGGCGTCGGGTGGGTGCTTGCCCGTCTGGATACTCGCCGCCCGGCGCGGTTCTTCGGACTAGGGCGTGTCTGACAAATGCGGTAGCCAGAGGGTGATAGCTCTCAGGACAGCTGCGCCGCGGTAGACGAGAGCGAGTTTGTCATAGCGGGTGGCCAGTCCGCGCCATTGCTTGACGACGTTGAAGTTTCGCTCAACGACGTTGCGGCCCTTGTAATCCTCGGCGTTGAAGGCCGGCGGCCGGCCGCCACGTGCACCTCGCCGCTTACGGTTAGCGATTTGGTCGGAGGGTTCGGGAATGACCGCGCCGATGCCACGTCGGCGCAGCCGTGTTCGTGTTGCGCGGCTGGAGTAGGCCTTATCTGCGCGGACGCGATCGGGGCGGGTCCGTGGTCGGCCACCGCGGCGGTGCACTTTCACGTGTGCGAGCAAATGCTCCAACACCGGTCCGTCATGGGCTTGGCCAGGGCCGACGAGCACCACCAAGGGCCGTCCACGACCGTCGACGAGATGATGAATCTTGCTGGTCAACCCACCGCGGGAGCGGCCAATGCCGTGGTCAGGCGGCTCGATGCCCAGATTCGTGTAATTCGACCCAGCCCCCCGTGTCACGGGTGATGTTCGTAGCGTGCTGATGAGCACGGGCGATCGTGGAATCCACCGCCACCGCCCAGTCGATGAGCCCGGCCGCCTCTGCGGCGGCCAGCAACCGAGCCAGCACCACATCCCAGGTGCCTTCGGCGCTCATCCTTCGATGCCAGGTCCAGATCGTCTGCCACGGTCCGAACACCTCGGGCACGTCTCGCCAGGCGATCCCACACCGGTACCGGTAAATAATGCCTTCGACCATCGAGCGAGCATCCTGAAAGGGCCTGCCCCGCTTACCTGTCCGGGCCGGAAGCAAATCTTCGATCAACGACCACTGAGCATCAGTGAGCAACTGAAACCGCGACATAGCTCAAGCCTCAGGCACAACACCCCAAAACTTTGTCAGACACGCCCTAGTCAAAAGTCGGGGTGGGCATGCGGCCCGGGATTGGAAGGCATTCGAACCACTGATCGGCCACGCCCGCTCCGGTGCCTCGCGACGTCAGGCAGGCCGGCTCGGCGGGTTCAAACCCGCCGACATCGCCGATCTTCTCGAAGACGCTGACAAAGCCGAGGGTGGGGAGATCCTCGACCGAGTCCGCAGCGACCCGGAATTGGAAGCCGACGTGTTCGAAGAACTCGACCCTGACAAGGCCAGCCGATTGCTCAATGACATGGCCGATGACGAGGTCGCCGCACTAATGGGCCGGATGCGCGCCGACGACGCCGCCGACGCGATCGCAGACCTGCGTCAATCGCGGCGCAGGCGCGTGCTGGAGCTCATGCCGGGCCCGCAGCGCACGAAAGTGATCACCCTGATGGGCTTTAACCCCGACAGCGCCGGCGGCCTGATGAATGTCGACTTCGTCTCCTGCGCCGCAAGCACCACCGCGGGCATGGCGCTGGCACTGATCGCGGGCGCCACAACGATACAGCCCGAGGCATTGGTCAAGATGCATGTCCTTGATGAAGACAACCGCCTGGCTGGTGTCGTGTCGGTGATCGACCTGCTGCAAGCCGAACCCGGTCAAACCGTTGAAGCACTGATGGATTGCGACCCAATTCGAATCGGGGCCGAAGCCGATCTGACCGACGTCGCCCTATTGATGGCCGACTTCAACCTCTACTCCATCCCCGTCGTCGACGGCCAGGACCGCGTGCTCGGGGTTGTCACCGTCGATGACGTGCTAGAAGCCACCATCCCCGAGGATTGGCGGCGCCGCGAACCCGCCCCCCGCCCGGTCCGCGAAATCGCCCCACCGTATGACGATCGCGACGCGCCTGCACCGGAGAGTGAGGCGCCGTGACCTCCGGCGAGGAGGCCACCGGCCACGCAGCAGCGACTCACCGATCCGAGTCGCCACCACCGAAGCGCACCGCGGTGCTTGACTCGGCTCACCTCGGTGATATTGAGGGCGCCTTTGGGCGCATTAACGTCGGTGAAACCGACCATCCCCGCACGTTCAAGACGCGGCTACTGACGCTGCTGGCCATCGTCGGCCCCGGAATCATTGTGATGGTCGGTGATAACGATGCCGGCGGGGTTGCCACCTACACCCAAGCTGGCCAAAACTACGGCTACTCCCTGCTGTGGGTGCTACTCCTGCTCATCCCGGTGCTCATCGTCAACCAAGAGATGGTGGTCCGGCTCGGCGCGGTTACCGGTGTCGGACATGCCCGCTTGATCAACGAACGCTTCGGCCGCGGCTGGGGCTGGTTCTCCGTCGGTGACCTGTTCCTGCTCAACTTCCTCACGATCGTCACCGAGTTCATCGGCATCACTTTGGCCGCCACCTACATCGGTATCTCCAAATATATTGTCGTTCCGGTCTCAGCGCTCACGCTCATCGCGATCATGGCCAGCGGCAGCTTTCGCCGTTGGGAGCGGGCCATGTTCGTCTTCATTGCCATCACTTTGGCGCAGATCCCAATCCTGCTTATGGCGCACCCACAGTGGGCCCAGGCCGCCAAGTCATTTGTGGTGCCAAACATCTCCGGTGGCGTGACCTCGGATGCGGTGCTTTTGATCATTGCCATCGTCGGCACCACCGTGGCGCCTTGGCAGCTGTTTTTTCAGCAGTCCAACGTCGTCGATAAGCGCATTACGCCTCGATTTATGGGCTACGAGCGCGCCGACACCGTGTTGGGGGCCTTCATCGTGGTTGCCGGCGCCACCGCACTGGTCATGATCGGCGACTGGGCGGCGCGCTCCACTGGCACAGCCGGTGGTTTCACCGACGCCGGCGCCATCTCGCATCTGCTGGGCCAACACAATTCGACGCTGGGCTGGTTGTTCGCGATCGTGCTGATGGACGCCTCGATCCTCGGCGCCGCCGCAGTGACCCTGGCCACCAGCTACGCCTTTGGCGACGTATTCGGCCTGAAACACTCGCTGCACCGAGGGTTCGCCGATGCGAAACCTTTCTACCTTTCCTACAGCGCAATGGTGGCGTTTGCGGCGGCGATCGTGCTGATTCCTGGCGCCCCCCTCGGGTTGATCACCACCGCCGTGCAGGCCCTCGCTGGCTTGCTGTTGCCCAGCGCCAGCGTGTTCCTCCTGCTGCTGTGCAACGACCGGGAAGTATTGGGCCCCTGGGTAAACCGGCCCTGGCTCAACTGGATTGCCGGCCTAATCGTCGGCGTCCTGCTGCTGCTGTCGGGAATCCTGATGGCGACTACCTTGTTCCCCGGCCTCGACGTGATCGTTGTCGCCGGCTACCTGGCACTGACATTGGTCATACTCGCCGCAGCCACGGTACCGACACTTCGTTGGATGGGTCGCCGCCAGCCCTCACCACCGGCGGCATCAAGCCCGGCGCGGCCCCTTGACCGCAATAGCTGGCGAATGCCACCACTGACCTTGTTAGAGCCCGTGACCTGGTCGCCAGGGACCCGTCTAGGCATGATTGCGCTGCGCGGCTACCTCGTCGTCGGCGCCGTCCTGCTCATCGTCAAGGCTGTCCAGCTCAGCGGCCGATGAATTTGGGCCAATCCGAAAGGTCACCAAATGAGCACGCCACGCAACGGGCGATTCGCCGCGGAAGCCAACTACCTACCGCACTACAACGACATCCAGCAGATCACCGGAACTGCCATCCTCGCCACCATTGCAGTCGCCCTGGCAGTGGCATTCATCATCATCCAACGTCGACGACGCCGCGCGCGCACCAAACAAAGCCATGTCGGTGGCCCCCAACGCTCCCGCGTCTCAAGACCTTCTAATATTTGTCGCTGGCGAATGATACCGACCTCTCGGCACATGTGGCCGGCAATTTCTTCGGCGCGGCGGTGACATCGCACAGCCCGCAATACCGTCCGGGTATCCCAGCCGGGGGCATGGACCAATGGGGGACGGACAATGCCGCACCACCGGTAGAGCGCGGGACTCCCAGTAGCGGCCCAGCGCTGCGCTGACACCCACCCACTATTGCCTCGTGTCGACATGCCCGAAGCCGTCGGTTGCCGGTCGGGGTGATCCGGCCGTTGAAGGTGATGGCAAACGCTTCGAGTGCGGGTTTCCACCTCATTCCCATCGCGCCTTGCCAGCTCTTGAATGTTCAACGGGCAGTTGTGACTTCGCCTCATAGGGCGTGTCGTTGGATGAGAAGGCTATCGGCCTTCCGGAGTCTGAAGTTCACGGACCTCACAGTCCAGAAGGAACGGCAAGGACCGTGTGTGACGGTACGACATCGTTGTTTGGTTGCCATGTGTACGGGTTGAGCGTGTCGAGCGGCGCGCGGCGAGGTCTGGGTGGTGCACGTGGTCACGGCTGGCGAAAGGGCAGCGGCCTGCCCCGGGTGCGGGGTGCTCCTCCTCGGTCAAAAGTGGGTGATGACCTCGCCGAAGGACATGCCCTACGGGGCAAGATCGCATCCGAACCGCTCCTCGCGGAACTCCCGGTCGTACTTTTTCAGTTTCTCTGGCGTCGCTACCCCTCATAACTGATGCCTCCGCGGCCTCGGAGGAATCTCGGCTTTCTGGCTGTCGTCTCTAATCGCTTGCCCGTCGCCTGAACCAGTGATTGTCTGGCGTTGCCGCAGCGCAGTCATCGCGTGCCGTTCACCGGATCGCGCGGCGCGGGCGAGTGCGTCGCTTTCCTCGGCCGGATCTGGCCGCAGGAAACTGCCCGTGCCGGGGGCGCCGCTGGCGCCGAGCTTGTTCATCCGCTTGGGTACTGCCGCGCCCTGATATTCCAATGGAATTGGGTGACCGTCTTCGTCGACGTCTCCTAGCGGTTGATGTATTTCTATGTAGGCGCCGTGCGGAAGGCGATTAATGATGCCGGTCTCGACGCCATGCTGAAGCACCGCGCGGTCGCTGCGCTGGAGTCCGACGCACCACCGGTAGGTGATGTAGTAAATGATCGGTGGCAGCACCACCATCCCGATGCGACCTATCCAGGTCGTGGCGTTCAGCGAGACTTCAAACTTGTAGGCCAAGATGTCGTTCATTCCGCTGAAGGTCAGCACCAGGTAGAAGGCGATCGCCATCGCCCCTATGGCGGTGCGCACCGGCGCGTCGCGCGGCCGCTGCAGCAGGTTGTGGTGGGCGTTGTCGCCGGTCATCTTGTTCTCGATGAGCGGATAACTCGTCAACAGGACGAATACCACTCCCATGAGCAGCGCCACCCAGAACGCCGCGGGCACGGTGTGGCCCCACACGTACAGTTCCCACGCCGGCCAAAGGCGAGCCAGCCCCTCGGTCCACATCAAATAGAAATCGGGTTGGGAACCGGCCGACACCTGCGACGGCTTGTAGGGACCGAGATTCCAGATCGGGTTGATCTGCAACAGCCCACCCATCAGACCCAAGATGGCGACCGTCATCGCGAAAAACGCGCCGGACTTGACCGCGAACACCGGCATGACCCGCACACCCACCACGTTGTTCTCGGTGCGGCCGGGACCGGGAAACTGGGTGTGTTTCTGAAACCACACCAACGCCACATGCACGCCGATGAGTGCCGCGAAGATCGCCGGGAGAATCAGGACATGGATGGCGTACATGCGCGAAACGATGATGTCGCCGGGAAAGTCGCCACCGAATAGCGCCCAGTGCAGCCACGTGCCGATTACCGGGACGCTCATCGTGATCGATGACAACGCGATGCGCAGCCCGGTGCCCGACAGCAGATCATCGGGTAGCGAATAGCCGAAGTAGCCCTCGAACATGGCCAGAATCAGCAGCAGGGCGCCGATCATCCAGTTGGCTTCCCGGGGCCGCCGAAACGCCCCGGTGAAAAAGACTCGGGCCAGATGCACCATGATCGCCGCGGCGAACATCAACGCCGCCCAATGGTGGACCTGGCGGATGAACAACCCGCCGCGCACTTCGAAACTGATATCCAGCGTCGACTGGTAGGCCTTCGACATCGCCACGCCGCGCAGCGGTTGATAGACGCCGTTGTAGGTGACCTCGGTCATCGACGGGTCAAAGAACAGGGTCAGATACACCCCGGTGATCACCAGCACGATGAAGCTGTACAGGGCCACCTCGCCCAGCAGAAACGACCAATGGGTGGGGAACACTTTATTGAGCTGACGCCGTAGAGCCGCCGAGGGGTGATACCGCGAATCAAGCGCGCCGCCCTGATCAACGAGCACGTCATCGAATTTTGGGCTCATCGGCTACACAGATGCCGCGAAAGTCGGCAGTGGACGCATCGCTTCACGGCGAAAGTGTTTACCATTTCTGGGGCCGTTAAACGCGTAGCGCGATCCCCCAATGGCTGCCCCGGGCGGCGAACCCGCAGCAGTGGGCCATAGTCACAATAGTCGTGGGTCATTCGCGGCACACCCCCCATGCTTTGAGGCGCGTGCATACTGCTTACCTACGGCGAAGCACCACGGCAAGCAGGGTCGACTGTTCGGGTCGACTGTTCGCGTCATCAGTATCGCGGCTCCGCGCCACCGCGTCGTGGATATCTGGCCCGCGGATGTCACGCGGTTAAGTCCCTTCAAAAGTGCTCACTCGCAGCAACATCGCTGTCAGTAGCAGCGCTAAACTCCGTGACCGCTTTCAAATTTCGTGTCATGAGGGGAACCCAGCAATTGCCCACGCGCAGTAGCCCGTTCTTCACTTTGCGACTGCGGCTGGGCGCCAGCGATACCACCTGGCTCGCGCCCATCGACCCGGAAGCGTTCCGGGCGTGAATGGTAACTGTTACGATCGGGCACCGTGGCCCGCTACGAATCTCCGAATAACGGTGGCGATGACCAGATTAGCTATACAAATCTCGGCCAGAGTCTAAACCAGCCGCGCCTCACCCCTTGGTATCGCAGGCGCGTGGTGTTGTTAGGAGCGGTCCTCGCGATCCTCATCGCCCTGATCACCTGGGGCATCGTCGCGCTGTTCACAGGCAGCCAGGGCGGCAGCCCCTCCATAACGACAACTACGACAACGACCGCGCCAGCCACCAGCACGTCGGGCGGCTTTCGGCTGCCGTCACTGCCATCGGAAATCACCCTCCCATCACTACCGTCGAAAATCACGCTGCCATCGGAGATCACGCTGCCGTCGCTGCCTTAGCCTGAATCCACCGACGGGGCTGGTTGTTGAGCTGATGCCGCCTGGTCTGATCCTGATTTCGACGGACGGCGTGCTGTATCCGCTGGTCTGCCCGGCTTTCCTTGTTGCTCCGCTCCGGCCTTTTCGGCGATCGTCAGGCGGTGAGCCGTGGTGGGCGCTGTCCGATCATGTTGCACCACAACGTCAGCCATGCGTCAGCCCAGGGCCAATGGCTGAGCAGATGCAGAAGAGGTCGGGTCAGGCGGACCGGAACGTTGACGACCTTGTGGCGCAGTGTGGCGTCCCGCGCGGTGGAGTTGCGGTTGATCCCAGCTTGCGGCAACGCGCGGCAGGTTGTGGGCGAAGGCAGCGGATCGGATCCTGTTGGCGCCGAACGCTCCAAGGGCGTCTGCGCCAGTGGTCCGTCGATCAGGTCGGCGAACACACGCAACTTCGCGCGTTAGGTCGGCCGCCGAACCTCCTATCATTGGACCTCCTGGGACGCGTTGTGTAGGAACGTGCCCATAGGCTTACGGGTCAAGTGCCCGGGTGCCCGACTCCCACTGCCGTGTGGTACCAGCATGTTCCATGCACCTGGCTGGAACCGTGCCGAACGCGTTGTTGAGCCGACGAGAAGCCAGCACACTGCCGTTCTCTGGTGGTCGTTCAGGCTGCGCGGTGTAAACGTTTCGCGTCGCGCGAGCTTGTTCAAGACAGATGCAAGGTGTCGTCAGCGGCTTCCGGCGGACCATGTTGGTGTCGCGGCTTCGCTTCGGACACCCGTTTGCTCGCTGCGGTCAGAAGCCGGCGGGTTGTTCGACGTGGCCGGCAGGCTCGACCTCGATTGTGGAATGGGTTACCCCGTAGCGTTCGGCAAGGAGTTGGCGGCTTGAGTCCAGCACGGCGTGCCAGTTGGCCCCATCGCTTATCACCACGTGTGCGGTTGCGGCCTCCATGCCGCTGGTGACCGTCCAGATGTGCAGGTCGTGGACCTCACGGACACCGGGAATTGCGGTCAGGTCACGGGCGGCGCCGTTGACATCGACTCCCGGGGGTGCGACCTCCATGATGATTCGCAGCGCCTGACGCATGAGTTGCCAGGTGCGCGGCAGGATGAACAGGCCGATAGCCGCAGCGACAATGGCGTCGATATATCGAAATCCAGTGATTGCTATCACGATGGCCCCGACGATGACGCCGATCGAACCGAGCATATCGGAGAGCACCTCCAGGTAGGCCCCCTTGACATTCAGGCTCTCCTTGGCGCCTGCGGTGAGCAGCCGAAAGGAAATGATGTTGACCGCCAGCCCGACCGTGGCCACGATCAACATCGGCACACCCAGTACCTCTGGCGGCGCGAGGAAGCGCCGCACCGCCTCATAGAGGACGTAAAAAGCGACGCCAAATAGCAACAGCCCATTGATTACTGCGGCCAGCACCTCCAACCGGTATGTGCCATAGGTGCGCTGGTCTGCGGCCGGCCGCTTTGCCATATAGATCGCGGACAAGGCGAGCCCGAGTCCGAGCACATCGGTACCCATATGGGCAGCGTCACTGATCAGCGCCAGGGACCCGGTGACAATACCGCCGATGACCTCCACGATGGCATAGGTGGCGGTCAACGCGAATGCGATCATCAACGGCTTCTGATGGCGTTCACCGGCGCTGCCGATGCGCAGCCCGTGCCCGTCACCATCGGGCCGGCTCGGAGTGGGCTCCATAGTGTTATCGCGCTTGCTGGATGAGCTCATCTGGATGTCTCCCGCGTTTAGCTAAATGACCACTACATATTTCACGCTAGCGAACTGAGGGTCGTCGCCGTCGTCATCTCGGCAAAGTTCACCCGCCATACTGCCAGCAGCAGGCGTAGAAAGCAGGTGGGGCCAAGGCGGGTGAGCGCCAGCCCGGTGCGCTTCGCGCCACACGGCAAGCGAATTCCGGAAATAGCCGACCGGACAGCCGCTTGATACCAGTAAAGAAAGTTCTCACGGGCCAGGTCACAGGTGGTCGGTGGTGGGCTTGGTCGGTGTTGGGGCCGTGGTCGTGCGGGGCGGCGGACGGGAGCGCCAGCGGACGGTAGCCGCCCCGCTGGGCGGCTGGTTCGGGTTACTGGCCGGTGAGGACTTCGATCAGGGTGGCGGCGTTGCGGCCGAGGTGGTCGAGGGCTTTGTTGCCTTTGGTTTCGGTGGCGTGCGATGGGTAGCCGATGATGCCGGTGGGTGTGTAGGCGTGGATGCCGAGGGTGGTCAGGTAGCGGCGATCGCTGGCTGTGTGATCGCTGGTCTGCCATCCCTCGCGCAGGTAGTCGGGGCAGCTGGCGAGCAGGATGGAGGTCTCTAGTTCGCCAGCGTGCATGTCGTCGTGGTTGCTGCTTTGGATTCCTGCGGCGATGCGGGCCTCAGCCCAGTCGTCGCGGCTGGGGTAGAGCCCGACCTTCATGGGGGTTCGCGGGTGGTTGGCTTGTTGTACGACGTTGGTGAGTACCGCGTTGCCACCGTGGCCGTTGACGACGATGAACGCGGCGATGTTCTGGTGGGCAAGTGATTCGGTGATGTCGGCGACGACGGCGGCAAGTGTGGTTGCGCTGATACTCACAGTGCCGGGATAAGCGGCGTGCTCGTGGGAGCAGCCGAATGCGACAGGCGGTAGCTGAAACACGTTGTGATGCTGACTGATTGATGAAGCGATAGCGCAGGCAATGAGAGTGTCGGTGCCCAACGGCAAGTAGGGGCCGTGCTGCTCGAATGCTCCGACCGGCAAGACCGCAACGGTGCTGGCGGTCGCGGAGTCTGCGGTAGTGGTGTCGGGGATGACACGGCGGCTCATGTGGCGGCTCCTTGGGTGGCGTTCTTTATGCGACCGGCGAGTTGTTGCAGAATCGGGCTTTTGTTTCGTCGCCGGCGGTCCCGAACGACTGTGCCAGCCTTGGCGAGATGAAGTCGGGCTCGCTGAGAGGGTGCGGCCAGGTAGCCCGGGATCGCCGTGACGGCCAGTGCCAGCGCTTGCTGGTATTCGCCGACGGCGATGTAGGCGTGCAAAAGCCGCATATCGGCCACGGCCCGGTCGCGGTGCTGGTCTGACGTCCAGGCGTGATGGTGGCCGGCAAGCAGGGTTACCGCCTTGTCCGGGTTGCCGATGCGTAGGTAGCCCGACGCGATCTCGCTGGCAACGTAGGCGCCGTGGGCGTAGATCGCACGGTCATGGGCCGTGGGAGCGATGCCGCTGAGGTCTAACGCTGCGGCAGCATGGCGGTGAAAAGCCCGCTCATTGCGGTTGGCCAACTCAGCGAGTGCTTGTTGGCGGGCGATGCTTGCCGCCAGGCGACCCACGTCTTGCCCGTCAATGAGTTCGGCGGCGTCGGCGGCCAGATCAGCGGCGAGGTCGGGGTTGGCGCGGGCAAAAATATTGGACTGCCGCATCAAGATCATCGCATTCAGTTCCGGACCGGCCGACCGCAAGTGCAGGGCGGCCGTGTTGGTGAGTTTTTCCGCGGCGCTGTGATCGCCGAGGTCTTGGGCGATCCACCCCGCCACCTCGGCGATTGTCCCGGCAGCGTGCCGCATCTGTGGTTTGAGCTGCGGTGGTGCATGGGCGATGAGGGATTCGATCGTGACCAGATCGGACTCGACGAGCGGGCGGGCGTGTTGAGGGCCGAAGGCGTGCTCGGCCCGGATATGCGCATGTTGCTGAGCCTGAATGACGTCAAGTACCTCGCTGTCGACGGGGAGCTGCAGCAACAACGGGTGCGGCAACTGGCTCTCGATCGGCACGACGAAGAACTCATCGGGCTCGACGCCGAACACTGCAGCCAGGTCTTCACGCCACATCGGACCGATCTTGCCGGTCGCCAAGACGTGAGAGATTTCGCGCTTGAGGGTGTCGCGAGTAGGGACGTCGTCATCGCCGCGCAGCCGGCGAACATTCTCGGCCTCGATTGCCAGTTCACGAAGGCTGTAACCGTACTGGTCCATGGCAGCGCGCAGCCGTTGCGCGTTGCGTGCCCGGATCGGGTCGGCTTCAGCCACGGCTTTAATCATGCCGCACACATCGGCGCAGGTCAGCTGGGCGTGCGCGTTTCCGGTTATCACTGCCATCAGTGGCTGTCACTTCCGGCGGCAGCCGGGGTGGCGCTGTCCTTGAGTCGCGGCCGAACAGACCGCGTCAACACCACGAGAAAGGACAGCAATCCATGAAGTTACGAATCGAGACCACCGGCGTGACGTTCCTGTGCACCCGGATTCCGGAGCAGCGCACCAACTTCGACACCGGCGCACCACGAATCGACAAAGCCACCGGGCAGGCGTTATGGCAGGTCCAGCTGATCGCCCTTGATGCCACCGGTGGCGAGGTGCTCGCGGTGACCGTGGTCGGTGAGCCCAAAGTCACTGTCGGCCAACCGGTTGCGGTGTCGGGCCTGGTGGCGTTGCCGTGGTCGCAAGACGGCCGCTCAGGCATCGCGTATCGCGCCGAAACCATAACCGCCGCCGACCCGGCTGGGGCCGCCGCGAAGGCGGGCCAGCAGGCCCGGTAGCCGAGGGTCTGGCCCGACAGCACCCGCACGAGCGCGAGCTGTCGGGCCAGCCTTCCCGACAACACCCCAACCCGTCGCAATGGAAAGCGTGCCATCATGTCGAACACCTCAAACCGTAAGAACCACAACACTAATCAAGCATCTGATGACGACTGGATCGGCGAGCTGATCTGGGCAGTAGTCAAAGCCGCCGGGCAGCTGCTGTGGTGGGCAATCCTTTTCCCCACGCTCAGTATCCCGATCATCGTCTCGATGTGGTTCGCCCTCGCCCACGGCCCCCGCGCGGGCCTGCTGACCGCCGTCTTGTCCGTCGCCGCCTATATCGGCTGGGCCGTGTTGGAGCCGTCCTCGTTTACCGCGTGGGTGACCGTCCCGGTGCGCCAACGCTGGCTGTCGTGGTGGCGATACCGCCGCAACTGGGAGTCGGTGTGCGTCCTGCACGGTTTGACCGCCCGGCTCGGTGAACGCACCCTGGTCCCGGCATTGCGGTCGGTGCAGATCGGCAGCCACACCGACATACTGAGCCTGCGGGTACTGGCCGGCCAGTCGATTGCTGATTGGCAGAAACGCGGCGACGCGCTGGCGGCGGCGTGGCGGGCCGAGCGGCTCACCATCCGCGCCACGGCCCCCGGCGAGCTGCAGATCATCATCAGTCGCGGTGACGTGCTGGCCCAACCCATCGCCCTGCCCATGCCAACGCGAGCAACCCCGGTCGACCTGGCCGCGGTGCGCGTCGGCATCACTGAGACGCGGATGTGGTGGCAGTTGCCTGTGCTGGGGCAGCACATCCTGATCGCCGGTGCCACCGGATCTGGGAAGGGCTCGGTGCTGTGGTCACTGATCGCCGGACTGGCACCACACGTCGCGACAGGCCGGGTGCGGCTGTGCGTGATCGACCCCAAAGGCGGCATGGAACTGGGCGCCGGCGCACCGATGTTTTCGGTGTTCAGCCACAACACCGGCGAACCCACCGTCGCACTGCTGCGCCAGCTGGTGGAATTGATGCAGGCGCGGACCAACCGGCTGCGCGGACGCACCCGCCTGCACACCCCCAGCACCAGCGAACCGCTGATCGTGGTCGTCATCGACGAGATCGCCGCGCTGACCGCCTACGTCACCGACCGCAAACTGCGCACCGAAATCGAACAGCTGCTGGGCCTGCTGCTCTCTCAGGGCCGCGCGGTGGGGATCTCGGTGATCGCCGCGGTGCAAGACCCGGCCAAAGACAACCTGCCGGTGCGGCAGTTGTTCACCGTGCGGATCGGGCTGCGCATGACCGAAGCCACCCAAACCGCGATGGTGTTGGGCCAAGCAGCTCGCGATGCCGGCGCCGAATGCGACCTGATCGCTGATGCCACACCCGGTGTCGGGTACGTGATGATCGACGGCACCGCCGACCCGATACGGGTGCGAGCCTTTCACGTCACCGACCGCGATATCACCGCCCTGGCCCGAACATTCCCCGCACCCCGGCGCCGTACACCAGGCACGGTGAGAAACCGAACAGAGCGCCCGGACTACCGAGACGGCCAGGGGCAGCGGTGACAGCCGTCGCTGCGGACAGCCCGCCGGTCATGTTGCCAGGGCTGCCGAGCACCGTGGATCCCGGGCCGGTGATCGCCCAGATGCTGCGCCGCGCCGCCTCCCCCGGGTTTGGGTCGTGGTGGCATCGCGCCGAATCGGTCGGGTTTTGCGCCCACCCGATCCAGCTGTCCGGTGCTGACACCGCCGGGCGTAGCCACACCGTGTGGACACGCTGCAACAACCGCCGTCACGCGGTGTGCCCATCATGCTCAGACCTCTACGCCCGCGACACCTGGCAACTCGTGCACGCCGGAGCCGCCGGCGGCCATCACGACATACCCGTTGAGGTCGCGGCCCGACCGCAAGTGTTCGCCACCATGACCGCGCCCAGTTACGGGGCGGTGCACAACGCCACCGGCACACCCTGCCACACCGCACGGAACAGGTCGGCGGACCGTTGCCGGCACGGAACACCCTTGCGCTGCAACGCCACCCACCATGTCGATGACCCCGTGGTGGGGCAACCGCTGTGCCACGAGTGCTACGACTACCTCGGGCATGTCTTGTTCACCTGGCATCTGCCCGAACTGTGGCGGCGCTTCACCATCGCACTACGGCGAGCCGTCTCGACGCACCTGAAAACAGTTGGCGTCAAGCCCGGTTCGGTGCGGGTCAGCTTCGTCAAAGTCGTTGAACTGCAAGCCCGCGCCATCCCCCATATCCACGCGCTGATCCGCCTCGACCCGCCACCGGCCGACAACGACACCCCAGGATCGGGTGACCACGATCGTCACGGCCCCGCCGCCGCCGGGGGTGGTGGGGAGCCCCGTCCGGTAACCGACCAGCACACCAACTGGTCGTCACCGATCATCCCCGCCGACCTAGCCGCGCTGATCCAGCGCGCCGCCCGCCACGTCCGCATCGACATAGACGCCGGCGACCGCGGCCCCACCCAGGGCGGCTTGCGCACCCTACGATTCGGCGCCCAGACCGACACCCAACCATTGGCACCCGAAACCACGGCAGCCGCAAACGATTCCACAATCAACGACACCGCGGGCACTTCGGTATCGCGGCTCTCGCCGCGCCGGGTCGCGGCCTACCTGGCCAAATACGTCACCAAATCCCTACACGACTTCGGCATCACCGCCCGTCGCCTCACCGCCGAAGCAATCCGCGACCTCGACATCACCGAACACATACGCGCGATCCTGGCCACCATCGCCGAACTCGCCGAACACACTGCATCCGCAGGCCCGTCGTTGGTGGGAATCGGACGCTGGCTGCACACCCTGGGCTACCGCGGCCACATCACCACCAAATCCCGGCACTACTCAACCACCATGGGCGCCCTACGCGCCGCCCGCGCCACCTGGACCCGCCACCAGATGACCAAACGATCAGGGCAACAGGGCGATACCCAACCATCCCGCTCGGGCCAACACGTGACCGGTGCCGCTGGTGATCGACACGAACCGATTGACACCGACGAGATGCTGTGGGAGTTCGACCGCGCAGGACACACCAGCGCCGGAGATCGCGTCCTGGTCATCTCCGCAGCCCTGCGCCACATCGGCGCTCGGATCACTGGCATCACCGAATCCCAGGCTGTCGCCACCCGCATCCCGCCAAACCCACACGGGGCAGGGTGATGGCCACCACACCCGCGGACGCCGCCGCTAGCAACTACGAGGCTGGTGCCCTCCCGCCCTATGAGCGCCCCGAATTCGTCGCCTGGCTGACCTCCTCATGTGAACGCCAGAACGTGCCAGTCACCATCACCGACCCAACGGTCATCGCACGCATCGCCACCCTGCTCGGAGCAAGCCACCCGGCGCGGTCCTCGGTTCAGGTCCGCCACACCGGTCGCACCCGGGCGATATCCAGGCTGCGCGACCCAGGGGTCCCCGGAGCGATGACGGCGTGATCGAGCACCGATCTGATGACTGCCTGTTGACGGTCAATGTCCAAGCTGTCCCACTGCAGTCGGAGCAGACGCCCGGTGCCGGCCAACTCCTGCACATCGGTGGTATCGGTCGCGGCCGCGATCGCTCGGCGTGTTTCGGCGATACGAGCGATGATCGGGTCACGTGCGGCGATCCATTCCCGCGCGGTCACGGCACCGTTCGCATACAGCGCGGCCAGCTCATCCAAACGGGTAGTGTCGGCGTCGAGCCGGGCCGACAACGCCGCCACATCGGCATCCACGCTGGCCCTGCCCGCCAACGCATCGGCCAGAGCCGGAGAGTCCAGCCGGGTCAGCACCGCGTCGGTCAACAGCTCTTCGACGGGTTGGGCCACGACCGTCAGACGGCCGCAGCCGCCCTGATCCGGGCCGGATAAGCACACATAGCGGCGCACCCGGTTCTCGGGATTGACATGGCGGGCTTGGGAATACAACCGGTTGCCGCAGCGCCCGCAGCGCAGCAACCCCGACAGCAGGTAGGTGCGCGGGGCGCGGGTCTTGGCAAGCGCGCGGGCGGTCATGCGGGCCAATACCTGGTCCCGCTGTGCCGGGGTGATGATCGCTGGCCACGCGGCCTCACCGATGACTTGGCCGTGATGCTCGCGCAGTCCCGCGATGCGACCCGAGCATAGGATTTGGCGTACCGCTGAGGTCCGCCACGACTTTGATGCCGCCGGCGCGATGCCGGAATCGTTGAGCCACATCGTCAATGAGCGGATCGAGGCCCCCGCCAGATACCGGTCCACCATCTCGCGCACCACGGCGGCCTCCGGCTCACGCACGGTGATCTTGTCGGGTTCGTAGCCGAACGGGCGCACCGAGCCGTGCGGGCGTCCTTGTTCGGCGTTCTGCAACATCCTGCGGCGGATGCGCGCGGATTTGCGTCCGGACTCTTTGGCGGCGAACGCGGCGAAAATCCGGGCCATGAACAACCCGTCATCATTGCCCAGATCGATATCGGCGGTCACGGTGGCCACGTCGCGCACTCCTACCGATTCACACAACGCGACGAACTCTTCCAGCTCCACCGGGCGGCGATGCAACCGATCCAAGTTGTAAACGATCACCGCATCCCGCGCACCCGACTGCAGATCGGCCAGCATCCGTGCGTACTCGCGGCGCGGTTTACCGGAGAAGGCCGACACGTCGTTGTCGACATACTCAGCCCCGACCGGCCAGCCCCGATCGGCGGCCAGCTTGCGGCAATCCTCCAACTGACGAGCGACCCCTAATCCAGCGCCCTCAACATCAGCGGAGATGCGAGCGTAGATTGCCGCAGATTCGACACCGACCCGCTGAGCAGTGGTTTTCCGGCGCGACATGAGGGTAGTTTAACATCATCTCAGCTTCGAGGCATGCGTGGGCCCACCGGCGGCGTACGGGATGGTGTGGTCCACATCGCAGGCGGTGGCCGGGCGATCACAGCCGGGCCAGCGACACGTCAGATCCCGACACCGCACGAAATCGGCCAACGCCCGCGAGGGCACATACCCCGCCTCCGGCGGCGCATCGGCGGGATGGGCCAACGGCACCAGCCGCGCCGAGGCCGCCAACTCGGCCAGCACCTCCGGCGGGATCAATCCCTCGGCACCGATCTGCACGCCCGGCGCCCACCCCGCGCTGGTCTGCGGGGCGATCACATGAATCACCACCGGGCCCGCGGCCCGGCCCCCGGCCGCACAATCCGAGCGGCCGCAACGACACCCCAACCAGTCGGCGTCGGCGGCCAACGCCCCCAACGCATCAGCGCGGCGCTGCTCCCGAGTCCGTGGGTCATGCGCACACACCGTGGCCGCCAACGCATCCAGGCGCCGATCCAACGCGTGCGCATCCGGGGCGTACAGGGTGCCCTCCAGATGCGCCAGCCCATCGCCCATGTCGGCCATCCACACCTGCCGGCCGGCCACGCGCTCCTGGCGCCGGCGCACCGCATCCACATCCGCCTTGGCCACGATCTTGTCGACCTGGGCGGCCAACCGGCCCTGACTCAACGACGGCCAGCGGCCCACCGTGGCCGCCAACACCGCGTCCACCGAACGCAACACATCGAGGTCGGTAATCAGATCCGTGCGGAACACAATGGTCTGAAACATCCGGTAATCGATATCCCCGGCGGCAAACACCGCCCCCACTTTCGGCAGGCGTTCGCGCATCGCGCGGGCATAACGCACCCGGCTCGCGGCCAGGCCCTGGCCGATCCGCAACTGCGCGCCCACCTCCGCGGCCACCGCCGCCTCGGTGTCCACCGCCCACTCCTCGCTCTCCGCACAGCGCGAGAGCCGATAGGCAAACAACTCCCCGACCGCCACCAACTGCGCCGCCGCCGCCCGATTCTCCACGCGCGCCACAACCCCGATCTGTTCCAACAGGGCCGCCGACTCCGGCGTCGACGACGGATGACACCGCTCAACGAGCTCATCAAGCTCCGCGATCACCGCACGCCGCCGCACCTCATCGAACATACATTCGACTATGCCACAGGGGTCCGACAAGCCGCCCGGCCTAGCCCGACCGCGAATCCGCCACGCAGCGAAACCCGATGTGGGTGGTCGCGGAGTCCTGCGATTGCGGGGACCGGGCCGCCGGCCGGTATCGGTGGCAGTACTCCGGCGCGCACAGGTGGCTGCCGCCCTTCAACGTCTGGCTGACGGACGGGTCGGCGGGGCCCGGCGGGGTGCAGCACGCCTTGGGCGGCGAATGGAGCCGATGGTGCGGCGAGAATTCGGTGGCGGTCCATTCCCAGACGTTGCCGATCATGTCGACGAGGCCGAACGCGTTGGGCGCAAACGTGCCCACCGGCGAGGTCCCCACCCAGCCGAGCGCCCCGTCATTGCGGTAGGGGAAGCTGCCCTGCCAGGTGTTGGCCATCAGCCGGCCATCGCTGGTGACCTCGTCACCCCACGAGTACGTCGTGGTGCTTCCGGCGCGGGCCGCGTACTCCCACTCGGCCTCGGTCGGCAGCCGCCGCCCCGCCCAGCGCGCGTAGGCGGCCGCGTCGGGGTAGGCGACCTGCACCACCGGGTGATCGCCGCGGTCGGCCACGTCGCTGTCGGGCCCGAACGGATGACGCCAGCTCGCGCCCGGCACCCACTGCCACCACTGTCGCCAGTCACGCAGGTCCACCGGCCCCGGCGTCGGCCGGAAAACCATTGCGCCCGGGCACAGATCGTCGGGATCCGCACCGGGAAACAGCGCCGGGTCGATCGGTTGCTCGGCCACCGTGAGATACCCGGTGGCGTCGACGAATTCGGCGAACTGCGCATTGGTCACCGGGTGCCGTTCCACCGCAAGGGGACCGATGGTGACCGTATGGATCGGCGCCTCTTCCGGGTAGAAGCTGGTCGAGCCCATGCGGAATGACCCGCCGGGGAGGTCGACCAGTTCGCTCAGCACCAGTCCAGGGTATGACGAACCCCGCTCGATCGATCCAGGCGTCGCCGGCGCTCGCTCGCGCGGCCGCGTCAGTCGCGCGAAAAGGCCAGCGCGATCTCGGTTTCCACGTCCCGATAGGGCCGGCCGGACAGGTCGACGGTGACCTGGGCAATGGTCCCGCCGGTGAACGCGAACGGCGCCTTGAAGCGACTGGACACACCCGATCCGCCGTTGCGACCGACGGTGATGCCGGCGCCCGCCAACCCGAAGGTGCCGGGGTGGGTGCTCACCCCGGCGAGCGTGCCGACGACCTCGTCATCGATGAACAGCGTCAGGTCACCGAGCGGCGTATGACTGTTTTCGACCGTGCCGGTCCGCGAATAGCTGGCGCCGAACAGATGCCTGCCCAACGGCACGGCCTGCGCCGAGGAGACCTCCTGCTGGCGCTCGCCGAGGAAGTTGTACACGTAATGCAGCCGCCCGTCCTGGATGAACAACACGTGCCCGCCGTGCGCGCCGCCCTGCTTGAACAGCACACCCTCGGCGCCGGTGGTATCGATGGTCACCTCGGCCAGCACCGAGAACGAGCGGCCGCGGATCTCGGCGGCGGCGCCGATGCTCACGTCCGCGCAATCGGGATAGTAGACGTAGCTGGACCGTTCGCCGACCAGATACGGCCGCGACCGCCCCAGGGTCTCCAGGATGTTGAAATCCGAGAGCGGCAGCCCGTTGTACTTGGCGGCCTCCGAGAACCACAACGCCTTGAGTTCCTCGAGTTTCTCCGGCTTTTGGGCCGCAAGGTCGTGGCACTGGCTGCGGTCGGCCTCGATGTGGAACAGCTCCCAGCGATCGGCGTCGAAATGCGACCAGCCGGCCGGTGTGGCCGCGTGCACCGTGTTGGCGAACCAGCCCTCGTGCCAGATCCCGCGGGTACCCAGCATGGTGTAGAACTGGGTGTTCTTGCCGGTGGTGGCCTTCGGATCGTCAAGTGCCGCTTTGAAACTCACGCCATCCAGTGGCTTCTGTGCGATGCCCTTGACCGTTTCCGGCGGTGTCAGGCCGAGCAGGTCATAGACGGTCGGCGTGATGTCGCAGACGTTGATGTAGTTGTCGCGGACCTCGCCGTGCGCGGCAATCCCGTTGGGCCAGGAGATGATTGCGGTGTCGGCGATCCCGCCCTCGTGGGAGGCGTAGCGCTTGTAGAGCTTGTAGGGCGTGTTGAACGCCATCGCCCACCCGATCGGGTAGTGGTTGTAGGTCTGCGGCCCGCCGAGATGCTCGAACAGCTTCATGCTTTCTTCGACCGTGTCGATGTAGCCGTTGAAGAACTTGCCCTCGTTGACCGAGCCGTTGGGCCCGCCCTCGCCGCTGGCGCCGTTGTCGGAGATCACCACGATGATGGTGTTGTCGAGCTGGCCCGATTCCTCGAGATAGTCCAGGATCCGGCCGATCTGGGCGTCGGTGTAGCTCAGGAACCCGGCGAACACCTCGGCCATCCGGGAAAACAGCCTCTTCTCGTCGTCATTCAGGGAATCCCAGGGTCGCACCGTGTCCTGCAGGGGCCACTCCTGGCCGTCGGGACCCTTCACGTCGAGGTACGGGTTGACCGGCGACAGTTCGGTGTCGCCCGGCACGATGCCCATCGACTTCTGCCGCTCCAGCACGATCTCGCGGTAGCGCTCGTAGCCCATGTCGAAGCGGCCCGCGTAGCGGTCGGCCCATTGCTTGAAGACGTGATGCGGCGCGTGCCCGGCGCCGGGGCACACGTAGGAGAACCACGGCTTTTCCGGCGCAATCACTTTGGCGTCGCGGATGAATTCGATCGTCTTGTCGGCGAGGTCCTTTGACAGGTGGTAGCCGTCCTCCGGGGTGGCCGGCGGGCTGACCGGGTGGTTGTCGTACACCAGGTCGGGATACCACTGGTCGGTCTCCCCGCCCAGGAACCCGTAGAACCGTTCGAAGCCGCGCGAGAGCGGCCAGTGCCGCTTTGTCGACGCCAGGTTCGATTCCTCCAGCGGCGTCAGGTGCCACTTGCCCACGCAGTAGGTGTTGTATCCCGCCTCGGCGAGGGCCTCGGACAGCAGGGCGGTGTCGAACGGGATGCGACCGTTGGCGTTGGGGAAGCCCTCGGTGAACTCCTCGATGGTGGCCATGCCGACGGTCGTGGCGTTGCGCCCGGTGAGCAGCGACGCCCGGGTGGGCGAACACAGCGCGGTGGTGTGAAACTGCGAAAGCCGGACGCCGCGTTCGGCGATACGCGACATGGCCGGCATCTCGACCAGGCCGCCGAAGCAGTCCCAGGTCGCGATGCCGGTGTCATCCCAGACCAGATAGAGGACGTTCGGTGCGTCCTGCGGCGCGGTCGGCGCGGCGTAGGGACCCCAATCCGGTTCGGAATCCCGGATATCGAGCTCGATCTTGCCGTTGAAGGCTCGCGAGTCAGTGGACATGCGCCGAGCGTAACGCCACCGCGAGAATTCGGCCGTTCTTTCGCAGTGAGGTCACGCTCGGCGAACGCACATACGCGTGAGGGCTTACTTCGCCTTTTCCAGAATCTCGACGAGCCGCCAGCGCTTGGTCGCCGACGTCGGGCGCGTCTCCATCAGCGAGACGCGGTCGCCGATCCCGGCGGCGCTGTTCTCGTCGTGCGCCTTGACCTTCTTGGTGGTCCGGATGATCTTGCCGTACAGCGGGTGACGGACGCGGTCTTCCAGTTCGACCACGATTGTCTTCTGCATCTTGTCGCTCACCACGTAACCGATGCGCATCTTGCGGCGGCCACGCACCTTCGGGTTCGCGGGAGTGTGCTTGGGGCCCTTGTCCTTCGACGCGGCTTGGGCTGCGGCGGCCTTCTTGGGGGCGGCCTTCTTGGCTTCTGCCATCACGATTCCTTACCATCCGGCCCGGAAGCCAGGCCGAGTTCTCGTTCGCGCAGCACGGTGTAGACGCGCGCGATCTCCTGACGCACGGTGCGAAGCCGGCGGTTGTTGGTGAGCTGGCCGGTCGCCATCTGGAAGCGCAGGTTGAACAGCTCCTCCTTGGACTCGCGCAACCGCTCGGTCAGCTCCTCGTCGGTGAGCTCGCGCAGTTCGCCCGGCGAAATTCCCACTGCCATCAGAACTGATCCTCTCGAGTCACGATGCGCGCCTTGATCGGCAACTTGTGGATTGCGCGGGTGAGCGCCGCGCGGGCGATCTGCTCGTTGGGGTAGCTGAGCTCGAACAGCACCCGGCCCGGCTTGACGTTGACGACCCACCACTCCGGCGAACCCTTACCCGAACCCATCCGGGTTTCCGCGGGCTTCTTGGTCAGCGGGCGGTCGGGGAACACGTTGATCCACACCTTGCCGCCACGCTTGATGTGCCGGTTGATGGCGATACGAGCGGACTCGATCTGCCGGTTGGTGACGTACGCGTGCTCCAGGGCCTGGATGCCGTAGTCGCCGAAGTTCACCGCCGTGCCACCGCTGGCGATGCCGCGCTGGCGGGGGTGGTGCTGCTTGCGGTGTTTAACTCTGCGTGGAATCAACATGATTCAGCTCTCCGTGCTTTGCGGTTCTGCAGCGGGTGCGGCGGCCGCGGCGCCCTCTTCGGCGCTGGCGGCCCGGCCGGCCTCGGTGCTGGTGGCCGTGGTGCCTGAGGCGCCACTGCGGCGCGGGCGGGTGCCCGACGGGCGCTCGCGGCGGGAACGCTCGGCGCCCGCGGGGGCGGCGGCGGCCAGTTCGCGCTTGCCACCGACGATGTCGCCCTTGTAGATCCACACCTTCACGCCGATCCGGCCGAAGGTGGTCTTGGCCTCGTACAGGCCGTAGTCGATGTCGGCGCGCAGCGTGTGCAGCGGCACCCGGCCCTCGCGGTAGAACTCCGAGCGGCTCATCTCGGCGCCGCCGAGACGGCCGGAGCACTGCACGCGGATGCCCTTGACGTTGGGCTGGCGCATCGCCGACTGGATGGCCTTGCGCATCGCCCGGCGGAACGCCACGCGGTTGCTCAGCTGCTCGGCGACGCCCTGGGCCACCAATTGCGCTTGGGACTCAGGGTTTCTGACCTCGAGGATGTTGAGCTGCACCTGCTTGCCGGTCAGCTTCTCCAGGTCGGCGCGGATCCGGTCGGCCTCGGTGCCGCGGCGACCGATGACGATGCCCGGGCGCGCGGTGTGGATGTCCACCCGGACGCGGTCGCGGGTGCGCTCGATCTCCACGTCGGCGATCCCGGCCCGCTCCAGGCCGGTCGACAGCAGCCGCCGGATCGCGACGTCTTCCTTGACGTAGTCCGAGTACTGCTTGTCGGCGTACCAGCGGGACTTCCAGTCGGTCGTGATGCCCAGCCGGAAGCCGTGCGGATTGATCTTCTGGCCCACTAGTCTGAGCCTCCCTTCGCGTCAGAAGTCTCAGACGTCTTGGCTTCGGCCTTCGGTGCGGCCTTCTTCGCGGGCGCTTTTGCCGCGGCCTTCTTGGCGGGCGCCTTGCTGGCCGGCGCCTTGGTGGCCGGGGCCTTCTTGGCGGCGGCCTTGCTCGCCTCGGCGCGGCGGGCCCGGGTCGACTTCGCCGACCGCTGGTCCTTGGCCGGGCGGCTCTCCACCACGACCGTGATGTGGCTGGTGCGCTTGCGAATCCGGAACGCGCGGCCCTGGGCGCGCGGCCGGATGCGCTTGGCGGTGGGGCCCTCGTCGGCGTAGACGGTGGCGACCACCAGGGTCGACGGGTCCAGCCCGTTGTTGTTCTGCGCGTTGGCCGCGGCGCTGGCGATCACCTTGGCCACCGGCTCGCTTGCGGCCTGCGGCGCCCAGCGCAGGATGTCGAGCGCGTCGGCCACCGAGCGGCCGCGCACCAGGTCGATCACCCGTCGCGCCTTTCTCGGCGACACCCGCACGAAGCGCGCTTTGGCCACCGCCGAGGGAAATTCAGTCGTGGTCATCGCCGTTTGGCCTTCCGGTCGTCCTTGATGTGTCCCTTGAAGGTGCGGGTGGGGGCGAATTCACCAAGCTTGTGGCCGACCATCGACTCGGTGACGAACACCGGGACGTGCTTGCGTCCGTCGTGGACCGCGAACGTGTGGCCGATGAAGTCAGGAATGATCGTCGAACGGCGCGACCATGTCTTGATCACCTGTTTGGTGTTCTTCTCGTTCTGCGTATCCACCTTCTTGAGCAGGTGGCCATCGACGAACGGGCCCTTCTTCAGGCTGCGTGGCATGTGCTACTCCTGACTTCCCTAGCGACCGTGCTTCTTGCCGGTGCGCCGGCGTCGGACAATGAGCTTGTTGCTGGCCTTGTTGGGATGGCGGGTGCGGCCCTCGGGCTTGCCCCACGGGCTCACCGGGTGGCGACCACCGGAGGTCTTGCCCTCACCACCACCGTGCGGGTGATCCACCGGGTTCATGACCACACCACGGACCGAAGGGCGCTTGCCCTTCCACCGCATGCGGCCGGCCTTCCCCCAGTTGATGTTCGCCTGCTCGGCGTTGCCCACCTCGCCGACGGTGGCGCGGCAACGCACGTCGACGCGACGGATCTCGCCGCTGGGCATACGCAGCGACGCGTAGGTGCCCTCCTTGCCGAGCAACTGAATGCTCGCGCCGGCCGACCGCGCCAGCTTGGCGCCACCGCCCGGCCGCAGTTCCACGGCGTGGATCACGGTACCGGCCGGGATGTTGCGCAGCGGCAGGTTGTTGCCCGGCTTGATGTCCGCGTTCGGACCCGTTTCCACCACGTCGCCCTGCGAAAGTCCCTGCGGCGCAATGATGTAGCGCTTCTCACCGTCCAGGAAGTGCAGCAGCGCGATGTTGGCGGTCCGGTTGGGGTCGTATTCGATGTGGGCGACCTTGGCGTTGACGCCGTCCTTGTCGTTGCGACGGAAGTCGATCACCCGGTAGGCGCGCTTGTGGCCGCCACCCTTGTGGCGGGTGGTGATGCGGCCGTGCGCGTTACGCCCACCGTGGCCGTGCAGCGGCCGAACCAACGACTTCTCCGGGGTGGAACGGGTGACCTCGGAGAAATCGGACACGCTTGCGCCGCGACGGCCGGGGCTCGTCGGCTTGTACTTACGAATTGCCATGTCTAATCAGGTCTTCCTCGTCGTCGGGCTAGCTCGGTGCGCCGAAGAGATCGATCGGCTTGCTACCCGGCGCCAGCGTGACGATGGCCCGCTTGGTGCTCTTGCGCTTGCCGAACCCGGTCCTGGTGCGCTTGCGCTTACCCTGCCGGTTCGCGGTGTTCACCGATGCGACCTTGACGGAGAAGATCTTCTCGATCGCGATCTTGATCTGCGTCTTGTTCGAATCGGGGTGCACCACGAACGTGTACACGTTGTCATCGAGGAGCGAATAGGACTTCTCCGAGATGACCGGGGCCAAGATGATGTCGCGGGGGTCAGTGACGGTCGCCATCAGGCCGAAACCTCCTCGGGAGTACCGGTGTTGGCGCTGATGTAGGCGTTGAGGGCCTCCACGGAAAACACCACGTCGTCGGAGCGGAGCACGTCATAGGTGTTGAGCTGGCCGGGCGTCAGGATGTGCACACCGGGCAGGTTGCGCACGCTCTTGGCGCCCGCCTCGTCGCTGCGTCCGATCACGACCAGCACCTGCTTGCGGTCGGTCAGCGCGCCCAGGAACGCCTTGGCGCTCTTGGTCGACGGGGTCTGGCCGGCGACGATTTCGGTGACCGCGTGGATGCGCCCGTTGCGCGCCCGGTCGGACAGCGCACCGCGCAACGCCGCGGCGATCATCTTCTTGGGCGTGCGCTGGCTGTAGTCACGCGGCTTGGGGCCGTGCACGACGCCACCACCGGTGAACTGCGGGGCCCGCGTGGAACCCTGCCGGGCGCGGCCGGTTCCCTTCTGCCGGTAAGGCTTACGGCCACCGCCGCTGACGTCGCCGCGCGTCTTGGTCGAGTGCGTGCCCTGGCGCGCCGCCGCCCGCTGGGCGGTGACGACCTGGTGCATCAGCGCGATATTGGCCGGGGCGTCGAACAATTCGGCCGGCAACTCGATCGAGCCTTCGACCTTGCCGGCCGGTGTCTTGACGTCGATCTTGAGCGTCTTGGAACCTTGTGCTGCCATCACTTCTCACCTCGTTTGACCGCGCTGCGGACCACCACGAGTCCACCGGTGCGGCCGGGGACCGCACCCTTGATCAGCAGCACGCCGTTCTCGGTATCGACCTTGTGCACCAACAGGTTTTGGACGGTCACCCGGTCGTTACCCATCCGGCCCGCCATCCGCGTGCCCTTGAACACGCGGGCGGGGGTGGCGCAACCACCGATGGAACCCGGGCGACGGTGCACCGCCTGGGCACCGTGACTGGCGCCCTGACCACCGAAGCCGTGGCGCTTCATGGTGCCGGCGAAGCCCTTCCCCTTGGAGGTTCCGGTGACGTCGACGTAGCTGCCGTCGGTGAAGATCTCGGCCGTCAGCTCCTGGCCGACCTGGTATTCCGCCGCCGCGTCCGGGTTGTCCAGCCGCAGCTCGGCCAAGAACCGGCGCGGGTTGACGCCCGCGGCCGCGTACTGACCGGTCACCGGCTTGTTGACCTTGCGCGGACTGATCTCGCCGTACGCCAGCTGCACGGCGCTGTAGCCGTCCTGCTCCGGCGTGCGGATGCGGGTCACCACGTTCGGCCCGGCCTTGACGACCGTCACCGGCACAATCCTGTTGTTCTCGTCGAATACCTGCGTCATGCCCAGCTTGGTACCGAGAATGCCCTTACGCGCCATTGCTCTGTAACCCCCTACTGGATGTTGACGTCGACACTGGCCGGAAGGTCGATGCGCATCAGCGCGTCAACGGTCTTCGGCGTCGGGTCGAGGATGTCGATCAGCCGCTTGTGCGTGCGCATCTCGAAGTGCTCCCGCGAGTCCTTGTACTTGTGCGGAGAGCGGATGACGCAATACACATTCTTCTCGGTCGGCAGCGGCACCGGCCCTACGACGCTGGCACCCGTGCGGACGACGGTCTCGACGATCTTGCGCGCCGACGCGTCGATAGCCTCATGGTCGTAGGCCTTAAGCCTGATGCGGATCTTCTGTCCCGCCACGCTTCTCCTACCCTCGCTCCTGTTGAGGCCCGGTTTCCGGGCTCAAATAATCCATGTCCTCAGTGCCACCGGCGCGCCGATCGGGCCGGCCGATGTTGGCCGATCGAGCGTTGCGCCGGATAGTGCGCCGCTGTTTACCTGTCGTGGTCCACCGGCCCCCGCGGTCGGGTGTGTCACCCTCACGCGGCCTCGGCGCGCCGATTTCACGATCGAAATTCGTCGCACTCGAAGGATGGGACCGGACGCGCCCGTTTGGACGCTGGTCGTATGCCCGACCAGGCGCAAACCCGGCTCAAGGCAACCTGAACAGTATGCCCTAGATCGGGGCCCGAACAAAATTCGGGCGAGATGCCGGGCCCAATCCGCCACGGCCGGCCCGGACGTCGTCGCTACGCGACGCTAACGCCCAGGTCAGAGGCCTTGAGATGGCCGGTGCCGGGGCCAAGACTAGTGCCATGAGCACACCGACCGTCGATCCGGAAACCGCGCAGGCCGTCAAGGTGTTCGCCGACCCCACCGCGTACGCCGACGAGCCGCGGCTGCATGCGGCGCTGACGCACCTGCGCGCGCACGCACCGGTGTCGTTGGTCGACTGTCCGCCGTACCGGCCGTTCTGGGCGATCACCAAGCACGCCGACGTCATGGAGATCGAGCGGGCCAACGACCTGTTCCTCAACGAGCCGCGGCCGTTGCTGGCCCCCGCCGAGGCCGACGACTTCGCGCGCGCCCAGCTGGACGCCGGGATGGGCCTGCGCACCCTGATCCACATGGACGACCCCCGGCACCGGGTGGTGCGCGCGATCGGTGCCGACTGGTTTCGACCCAAGGCCATGCGCGCGCTGAAGGTCAGGGTCGACGAGCTGGCCAAGAGCTACGTCGACAAGATGATGGCCGCGGGCGGCGAATGCGATTTCGTGCAGGAGGTCGCCGTGAACTATCCGCTGTACGTGATCTTGTCGCTGCTGGGCCTGCCGGAATCGGATTTCCCGCGGATGCTCAGACTCACCCAGGAACTGTTCGGCGGCGACGACGAGGAATTCAAGCGGGGCACCACGCCCGAGGAGCAGATGCAGATCCTGCTCGACTTCTTCAGCTACTTCAGCGATCTCACCGCGGCGCGGCGGGCCCGCCCCACCGACGACCTGGCGTCGGCGATCGCCAACGCGCGCGTCGACGGCGAGCCGCTGTCGGACGTCGACACGGCCTCCTATTACGTCATCATCGCGACCGCCGGGCATGACACCACGAGCGCCACCATCGCCGGCGGGCTGCAGGCGCTGATCGAAAACCCCGACCAGCGCGCCCGGTTGACCGCCGACCCCGCACTGATGCCGCTGGCGACCGAGGAGATGATCCGCTGGGTGACGCCGGTCAAAGAGTTCATGCGCACCGCGGTCGCCGACACCGCCGTTCGCGGGGTGCCGATCGCCGCGGGCGAATCGGTGTATCTGTCCTACGTGTCGGCGAACCGCGACGAGGAGGTGTTCGACGACCCGTTCCGGTTCGATGTCGGCCGAGACCCCAACAAGCACTTGGCTTTTGGCTACGGCGTGCACTTCTGCCTGGGGGCCGCGCTGGCCCGCATGGAGGTGAACAGCTTCTTCACCGAACTGTTGCCCCGGCTGGAGTCCGTCGAGTGCGCCGGGGAACCCGAACTCGTCGCCACCACGTTCGTGGGTGGTCTCAAGCACCTGCCGATTCGGTATTCGCTGCGTTAGCCCGATTGGTCTGGACGTGGAGGAAGCCGTCGACCGCCGCCAGCGCGCATTCGCGGTAGTCGAAATCGGGCAGGGTGGATAGGCGGCCCAGCACCAGGGGTCCGATGAGCATGGCGATCGCCCGGGATCGGTCCACCTCGCCCAGCTCGGCGGCCTCCGGGCTGTCGAAGATGACGTCGAACGGCTCCGCGTACTGCTGAGCGATCCGCTCGCGCAGGGTGGTGATCGCCGCGCTGTCGGCGTTGGCGCTGTGCCGGGGTTCGGGCAGCCCCTCCAGGTCACGCCCCAGCGCCAGCCAGGACATCGCCGTCATGAGGGTGGGCGCGTGGGCCACGGACTCGGCCTGGGCCAACACCACCGCGACCAGCCGGTCCCGCAGCGACCCCTCGGCCGGCGGGGTCGGTGACGCCGGTATCAGGCTGTTGAAAGCCGCTGCCAGCAAGTCGTTTCCGCTCGGAAAGTGGCGATACAGGGTCGCCCTGGCCACGTTGGCGGTGCGGGTGACCGCGTCGACCGTCACCGCGCTGGGACCCCCGGCCCGCAGCAGCGTGACGGCGGCGTCCAGCAGCCTGGCCCGCGACCTCGCGGGGCGCGGGTCGGTCGTCCCGGCGGTAATGGCGACCACCTCCTGTCTGAGACGAGACTATCGGGTCGAAACGAATTCTGACGCCCGGTGCCCGATCATCACGATGGTGGCGTGCGGACCGCGGCTGGTGATCGCGGGCAGGACCGAGCCGTCGATCACCCACAGGTTGTCGATGCCATAGACCCGGCACCGGGGGTCGACGACGGCCCGCGGGTCGCCGTCGACACCCATCGGCGCGGTGCCGCACAGATGCTGCGAGGTGGACCAGACCGCCGACGCGGAACCGATTGTGCTGCCGGCCAATTCGTGGGCCAATTCGATGCCCCGGCGCAGGTCCGCGACGTCGTCGGGCTCGCTGTCGTAACGGTGCTCGATGCGCGGCGCCACGTCGGGATCCGACGAGACCAGCGTGATGCGGCCCCGCGCGCGCGGTTGCATGAGGGCCACCCCGATGTGCGGCCAATCGGCGTGCCCGGCGGTGCCATCGCCGGTCATCGCCACGAATCCACCGGTGTACGGCCTGATCTCGAGGCCGTCGGCCGTGCTGAGCACCACCTCGAGCACCGGGCGCCCGGGGGCCACCGTCCAGTCGGTGGGCAGCACCCACTCGGCGTGATCGCTGAACGACGCCCCCACCGGCAGCGGCGCGACCACCGGCACCCCGGCGGCCGCCAGCGCGTCGGGGTCGCCGATGCCCGACAGCATGAGGAGGTGCGCCGTTTCAATGGCCCCGCCGCACAACACGATTCGGTCGGCGGTGAACGCGGTGTGGCCGTGCGGCCCGATCGCGTCCACGCCCACCGCGACGCTCCCGGCGAAGCGCAGCCGCACCGCCCGGGTCCGCGCGTGCAGCCGCAGGTTCGGCCGGCTCAGCGCCGGGATGAGATACCCGGCGCCGGACCCCCTGCGCACTCCGTCGACGATGTTGAGCGGGACGGCTCCTATGCCCGGAACCGGTTCCGCCGCAACGTCGTTGAGGTCGGCGATCCAGCCGAATCCGGCGCGCTGGGCGGCGGTGATGAAACGGTGCGTGGTCCCGGTCATCTCGTGGGTGCGGCGCACCAGGATGGGTCCGCTGTCGCCGTGGGCGGGACCGTCGAAGTCCAGGTCGGTCTCGATGGCCCGGAAGCTGTCCAGCACCTCGGACCATCCCCAGCCCGGTAGGCCGATGCGGTCGAAGTCGCGGGGCAGCCCGCGGCAGAAGTAGCCGCCGTTGATGGCTCCCGATCCGCCCACCGTGGCCCCCCGCACCAAGGGGTGCTGGCGGACGGGTTCGTCGGTGAGGTGGGTCTGATAGCGCCGGACCAGGGGGCTGCCGACGCCGATCGGCAGCTGCAGCCCGTTGGCGGTCTGGGCGAGCAGGCCCGGATCGTCGAGGGCGGGGCCCGTCTCGAGGACGGTGACCGTGCGGTCCGCGTCGGCGGAAAGGCGTTCCGCGACAACCGATCCAGCGCTGCCGGCGCCGACGATCAGCACATCGCTGTGCGTGACGGCTGCGGTCAAGGCGGCGGCTAACTCCGGATCTGGGGTTTCAGGGCGCGCAAGTTGCGCTCCCGTAGCACACCCCACCACAACCCCAGGCCGTACGCCAGGTCGTCGACGCGCTTGAGCACCAGATAGGTCGGCAGCCCGATCGGTTCGACGTCGTCGCCGACGGCGTCCCGGCGGCGCAGCCAGTCGACCACCCCGTCCATGACGGCCGCGACCAGTACCACCCGCCGGAAGTGCCGCGACATGGTCGCGGCCATCAGCGCCAGCGGCCAGTAGTGCCGGCACAGCGCCGACGCCAGCTGCAGCGCCGCCGACCACAGGCCGCGGCCCGCGATCATGGCGACATCGGTCATCGACGTCTCCGCGCTGCGCATCGCCCGCGCGATGCGCCGACCCGTCAGGACGGCCAGCACGATGGACGCCAGCCGCGACAGCGTGGACCCGAAGGCCATCAGCGTCCAGGTCATCAGCGCCCAGCCGGAGATCACCACGGGCGCCGTCTTGTCCGGGTGGCGCACCGACAGCGGGGCGGCCGAGCCGCCGTAAAACGCCTTGCGCGCGAGCCAATCCCGCAATTCGGTGCGGTGGTCGTGGGCCACCAGCGCGATCGGCTCGTAACGCAGCCGGACGCCCGACTCGATCAGCCGCCAGCACAGGTCGACGTCCTCGCCGGACTGCAACGTCTCGTCGAACCCGCCGACCTCCCGGATGGCCGAGCACCGACAGATGATCGCCGCGCTGGGGACATACGACACCGTGCTGTGGGGCAATACCGGGGCCTCGCGCTCACCGAGGTCGAGCGAGGAGTGCACGGCCTCGTAGCGCGCCACCACGTTCTCGTTGTGCGTCAGGCCGACAATGCGCGGCGCGACCAGGCCGACGGTGGGGTCGCAGAAGTGACCGAGCAGGGCCTCCAGCCAGCCCCGGCGCGGCGCCACGTCGGAGTCCAGGAACGCCACGAAGTCCGTCCGGCAGGCCGCCAGCCCGGTGTTGCGGGCCGCCGCGGGGCCCTTGCTGCGGTGGTGGCGCAACACCTCGATGTCGCAGTGCGCGCCGACGAAGTCTTCGGGCTCGACGGCGTGGAACGAGCCGTCGTCGACCACGACGACGCGCAACCCGCGCAGCGAGCTCACCAGCCGGCGCACGCCAGAAAGGTTGTTGCGCACCGGGATTACCACGGTCACGTCGTGATGCGACGGGCCGCCGGCGGGTCTGGGATGCGCGACCGTGGCGTCCAGCAGGGTGCGGGCGAGCTGGGCGGACAGGTCGTCGCGGACCTTCAGCCGGCCGTCGCAGAGCATGTCCTGTGCGGCCGGGGCCAGCTTCAGCAGCCGGGTCGGCGAACCGCCGAGCAGCGCCGAGCCGTCGCCGAGCACCCGCACGCGGCGGTCGACCTGGACCGCGAAGCCGTCGGGCAGCCGGGGCGCCGAGGAGGTCATGTCAGCATCCCGTCGGGGCCGGGCCCCCAGCGGGCGACGCGGCGGACACACTCGTCGACCATCTCGGCGACGATGCGCTCGCCCTCGGCGGCGGTGGCGGTGGTCGGGTCGCCCAGCACGCCGACCGGGCTGACCGCCGCGACTCCCCCGCGGCGCATCGACCCGAGCAACTCCGGCAACGGTGCGGTGTTGCCGGCGCGCCACCGGTCGGTCCGGACATCGGCCGGCGAGATATGGAGCAACACCGATGTTTCGGTATGCCCGGCGTGGGCGTCACCGCCGGGGGCCACACAGGGGCACCACCCGGCGTCGCGGCCCTCGGCGCGCAGCCTGGCCACCGCGGCGCCCAGCGCGGCGACGTTGCCGCCGTGGCCGTTGACGAAGACCAGCCGCCGGGCCCACGTGCCCGCCGACCTGCCGTACTCGACCAGCAGCAGCGTCAGCGCCTCGGTGCCGACCGAGATCGTCCCGGCAAAGCTCTGGTGCTCGCCGCTCGCGCCGTAGGCGATGGCCGGCGCCACCAGCCACCCGTCGCCGAGGCGGGCGCGAGCGCGCCGGGCGACCGCCGCCGCGATCCGGGTGTCGGTGTCCAGCGGCAGGTGCGGCCCGTGTTGCTCGGTCGAACCCAGCGGAATCATGACCGATGCCGCCGTACCGGACAGCTGGCTCGACGTCGCTGTTCCTAGTTCGCCGAGTACGGGCACTCGGTGATGGTAGGACGAATTCACCTGGCGTGCACCGATTGTTGAAGCTTGAAAATAAGTTTTTTTCCGCGCCGTTCATCGGTCATTCGAATTGTCGGCTCGTTCGTCACGGTTACCCCGCCCGTACCACGATTTCCGTGGCCGTCAAATAATTCCGACAAAACCGCCCCGGATAGCCCGGCTTTCGTTATCCGCCGACCGGCGGCACGCCCAGCGCCCGGGTGAAACCGGGCGGCACCAGGATGTCGCCGGGCCCGAGGTCGTGGATCGAGGAATGTCCCAGACCCATCAGGGCCGAGTCGATGCCGCCACGCAAGATGTCGAGGACGTTCTCCACGCCCGGTTGGCCCGCCGCGGCCAGGCCCCACAGGTACGCCCGGCCGATCATCACCGCGCGCGCTCCCAGCGCCACGGCCTTCACGACGTCGCTGCCGCGCCGGATGCCGCCGTCGAGCAGCACCTCGACCTGATCGCCGACGGCCGCGGCGATCGCCGGCAGGGCGCGGATCGAGGCGGGGGTGCCGTCCAGGTTGTTGCCACCGTGATTCGACACCGAGATCGCCGAAACCCCCGCGTCCACAGCCCTTTTGGCGTCATCGACGCGGATCACGCCCTTGAGCATGAACGGCCCGTCCCACAGTTCGCGAAGCCAGGCGATGTCTTCCCAGGTCGGCGGCGGGGTGCCCATCCACTCGCCGTAGGCCGCGAAGAAGGGGGGCCCCGGCTCGCCGCGGCGGCCCTGGTTGGGCACCCGCAGCTCCGGCGGCCGCATGGTCTTCGCCCACTGCAGAAACCACCGCGGCTTGGTGATCACCTCCGGGCTCATCTTCAGGATGGTCTTGACGTCCATTTTCTCCGGGATCGAGGGGCTGCCCCAGTCCCGGCCGTGCGAGAAGCTCCAGTCGGTGGTGACGATCAGGCCCGCCGCGCCGGCCGCCCGGGCGCGCTCGACCCGCGCCGCGATCGCGTCGCGGTCACCCAGCCAGTACACCTGGAAGAACAACTTGGGGTTCGCCGCGATGACCTCTTCGATCGGCTTGCTGGCGAACGAGGACAGGCCCATGGCGGTGCCGCGGGCGGCGGCGGCGCGCGCGACAGCCACCTCGCCGTCGGGGTGCACCGCCTGCACGCCGGTCGGTGAGATCAGGACGGGCATCGAAATATCCTGCCCCATAACGCTGGTCGACATGTCGCGCTTGGCCGGCGCGCCGACTACGTGGGGGGCGAAACCGAGCTCACCGAAGGCTTCGACGTTGTCGGAAACCGTGATTCCCTTTTCGCTGGCCGAAATCAACGACGAATAGGCCGATTTCGGCAGCCGGCGCTTGGCGCGCTGCTGCGCGATGGCTACGGTCTCAAACCATTTCTCGGCCATTGTCACACCGGGCTTTCATTACACAGGCGCGCCGGCGGCGCCGCGGGCGTGATCGTCGGCGGCCGCAGCGACAGCGTGAGCGGCACCGGTTGGCGGATGCGCTTGCCGCGGGAGTGGTCGGCCCGGGGGCGCGGCGTCTCGCGGTCGTGCGCCAGCGCCGACGCGCTGTGGCCCTGGACGCATTCGGGGTCCGGCCCGTCCAGCGGCAGGCCGGTGAAGAACTTGGCCGCCATGCAGCCGCCCCGGCAGCTGTCGTAATGCCCGCAGCTGCCGCAGGCGCCCGCCGACTGCGGTTCGCGCAGCTCGCGGAACAACGGGGCGTTCTTCCACACATTGTCAAAGCCGCCGTCCGACAGCACGTTTCCGGCCAGGAAGCGGTCATGGATGGCGAACGGGCAGGCGTACACGTCGCCGACGGGGTCGATCAGGCACACGACGCGGCCCGCGCCGCACATGTTCAGGCCGGCCAGCGCGCCGGACTGACCGAGCGGGGCCAGGTGGAAGAAGGAGTCGCCGGTGAGCACCCGCTCGCCCTTGGCGACCAGCCAGTCGTACAGCTGCACCTGCTGGTCGGCGGTGGGGTGCAGCTCCTCCCAGACATCGGCGCCGCGCCCGGACGGGCGCAGCCGGGTGATCCGCAGCGTGGCACCGTAACGGCTTGCCAGCGCGGCGAATTCGTCGAGCTGGTCGACGTTGTGCCGCGTGACGACCACCGAGATCTTGGCGTCTTTGAAGCCGGCGTCGGCCAGATTTTCCAGCGCCCGCACCGCCATGTCGAACGACCCGGGTCCGCGCACCGCGTCGTTGACCTCGGCGGTGGCGCCGTCCAGCGAGATCTGGACGTCGACGTAGTCGCTGGCCGCCAACCGCGCGGCGACCTCGGGCGTGATCCGGACGCCGTTGGTGGAGAACTTGACGCCGACGTGATGGGCGGTCGCGTAGTCGACGAGCTCCCAAAAGTCCGGGCGCACAGTGGGTTCCCCACCACCGATGTTGACGTAGAACACCTGCATGCGTTCCAGCTCGTCGATGATGTCCATGCACTGACGGGTGGACAGCTCGCGCGGATCCCGCTTGCCCGACGACGACAGGCAGTGCACGCAGGCCAGGTTGCAGGCGTAGGTGAGCTCCCAGGTGAGGCAGATGGGCGCGTCGAGCCCGTGCTCGAACTGCTCGATCAGCCGCGGTACGGCCGCTTGGGTCGGTGCGGTCATTGATGGTCCTCCCGGGGCACCAGCATCTTGGAGTCGACGAGCACACCCAGCGCGTGCAGGTAGGGAGCCTGCCCCGCGTCGTCGATGCCCGCCGCGCGACACGCGGAGCGGACGTCGGGGTGCTCGGCCAGCGACTGCACCACCGTGAGGATGGTGCGGTTCTTCAAAAACGACAGCTTGCGGGTGCCGAAGTGATAGAGCAGCGCGCCGAACGGTTCCGGGCGCACCGCCACCTGCGGGTGCAGTCGCCAGCCGCGATCAGGATCGAACACGGTGTCGCCGGCGGGGCGAGCCGTTTCGGCCTGCGCGGACGCAGGCACGGTCAGTAGACCCCGCACATGCCGTCGATGGACACCTCTTCGACCAGGGTCTCGGTGACGAGCTGGGTGTCAGTTTCGGTCTCGTGGTCCACGGGGCCTTGCCTTTCGTCGGGTCTTGACAACGATGGGGTCTGAGTCACACTCGCCGCCAGAATATGGCATCGAGTGCCGAAATGGAAGGGCGGGGTCCGAAGATGCCGCAGCCGCGGGTGGGCAGGCGCCGCTCGACCACGCCGGCCCACATCACCGACGTGGCCATCGACCTGTTCACCGCCCGCGGTTTCGCCGACGTGAGCGTCGACGACGTCGCCCACGCCGCCGGCATCTCGCGCCGCACGCTCTTTCGCTACTACGCGTCCAAGAACGCCATCCCCTGGGGCGATTTCGACACTCACCTCGCCCACCTGCGGGACCTGCTCGACAACGTGGATTCCCGGGTGCGCCTGGGCGATGCCCTGCGCGCCGCGTTGTTGGCGTTCAACACCTTTGACGAGTCCGAGACCGCCCGCCACCGCCGGCGCATGCGGGTGATCCTGCAAACCGCTGAGCTGCAGGCCTATTCGATGACGATGTACGCCGGCTGGCGCGAGGTGATCGCCGGGTTCGTGGCCCGCCGTTGCGATTGCAAGACCACCGACCTGCTGCCGCAGACCGCCGCCTGGACGATGCTGGGGGTGGCGCTGTCGGCGTACGAACACTGGCTCAGCGATGAATCCGTCCCGCTGCCGGTAGCCCTCGGCAATGCCTTCGACGTGGCCGGCGCGGGGCTGAACGAGCTGGACATTTGAGCGTCGAGCACCTGGCGCACACGCTGCGCGCCCAGGGCCGGTTCTGCGCCTCGTCGGGCTCCGCGATGTACGGCGAGCTGTTCGATCTGGTGGCCGCCGACGTCGAAGCCGGCGGCGTGTTCGCGGCCATCCTGTCCGGGCACCGCCACGCCCCCTCGCGCGACGCGGTGCCGCTCCGGCTGCTCGGCGGGCTGCACCGGCTGGTGCTCGACGGCCGGGCGCCGCACCTGCGCCGCTGGTACCCCAGCACCGGCGGGATCTGGGACGCCGGACCGGCCTGGCCTCAGATCCGCGACGCCGCGGCCGGCCACGCCGATGCGCTGCGCGCGGCGCTGGATCAACCACCACAGACCAACGAGGTAGGCCGATCGGCCGCACTGATCGGCGGTTTGCTGCACCTCAATCAATCCGGTTTGCCGATAAGGCTTTTCGAGATCGGGGCGAGCGCCGGGCTGAATCTGCGGGCCGACCACTACCGCTACCGGTTCGCCGGAAGCCAGTGGGGGCCGCCCGACTCGCCGGTGGCCATCGATGACGCGTGGCGCGGCGCGCTGCCGCCGGGGGGCGACGTGCGGATCGTCGAGCGGCGTGGCTACGACATCGCGCCGATCGACGTCGGCGACATCGACGGGGAGCTGACCGTGCTGAGCTACGTCTGGCCCGACCAGGCCGCGCGGCTCGCCCGGCTGCGCGGGGCCATCGAGGTCGCCCGCCGGGTCCCGGCCCGGCTCGAACGCCGGACGGCGGCCGGCGCGGTCGCCGGCCTGCGGGTGTCCGACGGCGCGCTCACCGTCCTCTGGCATTCCATCACCTGGCAATACCTGTCGGCCGGCGAGCGCGACGCAGTGCGCGCCCACGTGGACGCGCTGGCCGCACGGGCCGACGCGCGCTCACCGTTCGCCCACCTGACGATGGAGCCGGCGCGCTCTCGCCCCGGCGGGCCGATCAGGTTCGAGGTGCGCGCCCGCAGCTGGCCGGACGGCGAGACGCGCGTGCTGGGCGACTGCCACCCGCACGGCCCGCCGGTGCACTGGCACTAACTCGGCAAAAACGAATTGCCGGACCAAGTCCGGCAATTCGTCTTCGTCAATGCTGCGTGTACTAGGTACCCATGAAGGTCATCGGATCGTGCAGCACCCGGGTGCCGTCGTGCAATCCGTCGATGGCCTCCATGTGCTGAGGCTCTAAGGTGAAGTCGAACACGTCGAGGTTCTGGGCGACGCGCTCGGGCTTGGACGACCGCGAGACGACCACGTTGTCCAACTGCAGGTTCCACCGGACCAGCACCTGCGCCGGCGTGCGGCCGTACTCGGCGGCGATCGCCGTCACGGTCGGGTCCTCGAGCATCTTGCCGACGCCCAGCGGGCTGTAGGACTGCGTGGTCACGTCGTGCTGGGCGTGCGCCTGGCGCAGCTCGGCCTGGTTGAGGCGCGGGTGCAGCTCGACCTGGTTCACCGCGGGCACCTCGTCGGTCTCCTCGATGACGTTCGCCAGCAGTTCCTCGGTGAAGTTGCAGACGCCGATCGAGCGGACATGCCCTTCGTCGCGGGCGACCTTCATGCCCTCGAAGCTCTCCACATACTTGCCCAGCTTCGGCGCCGGCCAGTGGATCAGGTAGAGGTCGAGGTAATCCAGCCCAAGACGGTCCAGGCTCTCCTTGCACGACTCCTGGGCACTCTGGAAGCCCTGCCTCGAGGTGCCCAGCTTGGTGGCGACGAACAACTCCTCACGCGGGATGCCCGACGCGGCGATCGCGCGCCCGACGGCTTCTTCGTTTCCGTACGAGGCAGCGGTGTCGATGAGGCGGCAGCCAGCCTCCAGAGCCGCGAGTACCGAGCTTTCCGTCTCCTCATCGGACAACTTGGCCACGCCCAAGCCGAGTACGGGCATCTTCGCCTCGTCGTTGAGAGCGACGGTCGGAATCACGCTGGAAGCGCTGTATATCTCATCAATCACTGTCACTTTTCAATCACCTGCCTGCCAGGTTGGGGTGTGGGGTTTCTTCGACGTAAACGATCCAGGGACAACACACCAGGCGGCTTATGCCAACCCCTTCTGGTGCGTATGGGCCCCATACATCGTTCGCTTGGAGACAATAACCGAGCCGGGCGGATGCCGCCCGGACCGAGGCGGTCGACGTCGCATTAGCAAAAAAACGCGAGCTCAGAAGTTACGTCTTTCCAGCACAATAAGATTGGCGATGGAATTTTGGCAATTTTGTGACACCGCAGACACGAGCGCCCGGTGCCCTCGACGAAGACAAACGAAACCTCAAACCGATGTGATGTGCAACACCATCGAATTGCGTTGTGGCGCATCACCGATTTCAGCGTAATTCTCCCTGGGCCAGGCGCCTTACCGGCGAAAACACCGACAATGGTGCGTGTTTCACTCCCGGGGAACGGACATAGCTGCGTCGTGATGCGAACGTGATATACCGTGATGCGACTGTGATGTGAAATCACCTGTCCCCTATCCTCGAGAGACGCGACCACGCGCTACCCCTGGAAGCGAGGCAAGTCTGTCGCATGAAGACAATGCAAGAGCTTTTCGAAATTGCCTGGCAAGCAACGCAAATCGGTGCCGCAACGCTCAAGAAATCACAGCCGAGCTCGGTGCAGCACAAGGGAGACCGTGACCTGGTCACCGACATCGACCTTGCGATCCAGCGTGACATCGCCGACTACCTGGCCCAAACCACACCCGAGATCCCACTGTTGGCCGAAGAGTCCGAGCAACAGCCGGACATCGAAACCTCCGAGTGGCTCTGGGTGCTCGACCCCATCGACGGAACGTCGAACTTCGTCCACGGGCTGCCGTTGTGCGCCGTATCACTGGCGCTGATGCGCACCGGGCGCACCGTGGTCGCGGTCACCCACGCTCCCCTGCTCGGCAAGACCTACCACGCCATCGAGGGCAAGGGCGCTTTTCTGGGCGGCCAGCGGATCAACGCCAGCGCCGCCGACAGCCTCAGCGGGGCCATCGTGTCGCTCGGCGACTACGCCGTCGGCCACGACGCCGGCAGGCTGAACGAGCACCGGCTGGCGCTCACCGCCGAGCTGGTGCCGCGGGTCGAGCGCATCCGCATGATCGGGGCGGCGACCCTGGACCTCGCGTTCGTCGCCGAGGGCGCCCTGGACGCCTGCGTGATGATGTCCAACAAGCCCTGGGACACCGCGGCGGGGACCCTGATCGCCCGGGAAGCGGGGGCGCAGCTCACCGACGCCCAGGGCAATCCCCACACCCACAAGTCCGCGTCGACCGTGATCAGCGCGCCGGGCATCGCCGAGCAACTCGCGACGGTGATCCGCAACACCGAGAACGTCGGCGACCGGTACGCGACCGCCGTCGGCTAGCGGCGGCTCAGCCCAGCACTTCCGAAATGGGCACGGCCGCAGCGATTTTGGCGCGCATCTTCATGACCTTGCCGGGCATCCCGCCGCCGACCACGCCGGCCAGGGCGCCGTCGCGTTCGTAGTAGGCCAGGAACTTGCGACCGTCGTCCTCGACGACGTGCACGATGTCGTCGGCCTCCGGCTCGCCCAGGCACTGGATCTTGACGTCGTATTGGTCGCTCCAGAAGTAGGGAACCACCACCGCGGTGGGCACGTCCTGCCCCAGCATCGCGGGCACCACGGCGCGGGCCTGATCGGCGACATTGCTCCAATGTTCCACGCGCCCTTGGTGTCCCGTCGCGTCACGCCACGACGCGACGTCCCCGAGCGCCCACACGTTCGGCGCGCTGGTGCGCCCGGCCTCGTCGCAGATGACGCCGTTGTCGACGTCAACTCCGCTGCCCTCGAGCCATTCGGTCGCCGGGCGCGACCCGATGCCGACCACGACCACGTCGGCCGGCAGCTCGGTGCCGTCGCTGAGCACCACCGCCTCGACGCGCGTGTCACCGCGCACCTCCGCCACGCCGACCCCGAGGCGGACGTCGACGCCTTCGGCGCGGTGCAGCCGGGCCACCAGCTCACCGATCCGTTCGCCGAGCACCGCGGCCAGCGGAGTGGGCTGGGGCTCCACCAGCACCACGTCCACCCCCAGGCTGCGCAGGCTGGCCGCCACCTCGCAGCCGATGAAGCCGGCGCCGATGACGACGGCGCGCTGCGCCGCGGACGCGTGCTCGCGCAGCGCCAGGGACTCGTCGAACGAGCGCAGCACCCGGATGCCCTCGAGGTCGGGGATCGACGGGATGCGTCGCGGTACCAGCCCGGTGGCGATGACGAGTTCGTCGTAGCGAAGCGTCGTCCCGTCGTCGAGCGTCACCGTCTGCGCCGCGGTGTCCAGGCGTGTCGCGGCCGATCCCAGCCGCAGGGTGATGTCGTTCTCGTCGTACCACTCGCGCGGTTTGAGTGCGGTGTCGTCGACCTCTTTGCGCAGCACCTCTTTCGACAGCGGCGGGCGGTCATACGGCAGGTGGACCTCGTCGCTGACGAGCGTGATGGGCCCGGAATACTCCGATTTCCGCAGCTGCTCGGCGGTGCGGGCGGCGGCCAATCCGCCGCCGACGATCACGATTCCGTTGGTGGCGCTCGCGTCAGTACTCACGTGGAGTTCTTAGCACGGTGGCCGGTCAGTACTTTAGGGCACCCTTATCTACCGGGATCTGCGTGCCGGTCAGTGTGCCGGACCCGTCGCCGGCGAGCCACGCCACGACGTCGGCGACTTCGTCGGCCGTCATGAAGCCGTTGGGCTGCACCGGCATTGGCGGGAAGCTGTGCACGAAGCTGGGATGCCTGCCGAAGATCTCCATCATCGCTTCGGGCTCGATCATCGGGGTTTCGACGGAGTACGGATGGATCGAGTTGACCCGGATGCCGTATTCGCCGAGCTCGATCGCGAGGGTGTTGGTGAGCGCGGTGAGCCCGTGCTTGCTGGCCGAGTAGTGGCCGTTGCCCGGTGTGGCCTTGAGCCCCGCCGACGAGCTGACCACGACGATGGAACCGCCGTTGCCCGCCTCGATCATCGCGGGCACGGTGGCGCGCAGCGTGCGCCAGGTGCCGGTCAGGTTGACACCGATGACGGCGTCCCACTGCTCGTCGGTGAGCTCCCAGACGCGGCCCCAGCTCAGCACTCCGGCGTTGGCGACCACGATGTCGAGCCGGCCGAACTGTTCCATCCCGTCGGCCACCAGCTCCCGCAGCGCGGCGTCGTCGCGGACGTCGAGGACGCGGGTCAGGATCTTGCGCCCCTGCCCCTCCACCAGGCGCGCGGTCTCGTCGAGGTCCTCGGGCGTGGCGGGCGGGTAGGTCACGCTGGCCGATGCCGGCGCGCAGATGTCGAGCGCGATGACGTCGGCGCCCTCGGCGGCCAGCCGCACGGCGTGCGATCGCCCCTGGCCGCGGGCGGCCCCGGTGATGAATGCCACCCGCCCGTGCAGTGATCCAACCACGTGTAACCCCTTCGACCGCCGACAGACCAAACCAGGCTAGCAGCGGAACTGAAACGTGTTCTAATTCGCCCGCCGGTGGCCGGACGAGCCCCTAGATTTCGGCGATGATCGCAGCGCGGCGGCTGTTGTATTCCTGGTCGGTGAGCGCCCCGCTCGCGTGCAGATCGTTCAGCTCCTGCAGCCGCGCGGCGATCGACGGTTCGGGCGGCGTGACAACCGCCGACGGCGCCGCGCCCTGCTGGACGGCAGGAGCCGGCGGGGCGCCCGGCGCCGGTTGGGCGGCCGATGACTGCTGCTCGACGGCCCGGCGCACCACCGCCTGGATCTGGCCGCGCAGCGCCGGGTTCGACCGGATGTCGACCATCCGGTTGAGCGGAACGTTGTTGGCCTTGAGGATCTGCAGGATCTCCATCAGCGGGCCCGCCTGCCCGCTCAGGTCGTAGGTCCGGTTGTCCTCGGCCACCGTGAACTGCGCGGGCACCAGGCCGTTGACCAAAGCGCTTCGCTCCCAGTCGATCCGGTATTCGTTGGTGGTGGGGTTGACCAGGACCACCACCTTGCGGGCGTTGAGGTTGCCCAGCCGGGTGACGCTGGCGATCACGCGGTCTTCGCTGTCGAACGGCAGGAGCCCGGGCCCCGCGATGTGCAGGTGCACCTTGACGACCTGCTGGTTGTTGACCCACGTGCCCGTTTCGGTGATGCCGGTGATCTGCGCGAGCGCCAGCACGCCGCTCTGTTCGAGGGCGGCCACCTTCGCCGACGTCTTGGCGCCGTAGTTGGCCAGCGCGAGCGCGATCAGCACGTCGGCCGCGGTGATGAGCAGGCCGACGTAGAACATCCACTGCAGCAGGCTGTCGAGCCCCATGACGAAATACACGACCAGGAAAATCGGCCCCACGAGGCCTCCGCACAGCAAAACGACCAACTGTGCCTTCAGGTAGCGCGCTAACACTTGCCCCTCCTTGGCTTGCTGGGGATTTGTGTCAGATTAGCGCTCGGGGGCTCGCCGCGAACCCGATACGCGCAAACCGGGTTCGGCCGCGATCAGGCCAGCGATTCGGGCGGGACGATCGGCACCCGGCGCACCGGAGGCGCCGCGGGCTGCGTGCCCGCAGGCGAGTGCGGGGCGGTGCGCGGCGATACCGGCAGCGTCGTGGCCGGGGAGGCCTGCGGCGCCACCTGTGCCGGCGGCGCGGCGGACGTGCCGGTCGGTGCCGACGCCGCGGGCGCGACGGTGCTCGCGGGCCCGGCCGGTGCGTAGGCCGGCGTCGCCACCCGCGCCGGTCCGGCCGGAGCGGTGGCCGAGGCCAGCGTCGCCGACCCCACCGGCGCCGCCGCGACCGGCGTGCCGGCCGGTGCGGGCACCGCGGCCGCCGGGGCCACCGCCGCCGCCAGGGGCCCCGCGGGCGCGGTCGGCGCCGAGGCGCTTATGGCGCCGGCCGTCATCGTCGGTACCTGCGCGGCCATCGATGCGGGCGCTGCCGCGGTCTGCAGCGGCGTCGCGTTGGCCGCCTCGGCGGCGGCATACTGCATCGCACCGCCGTTCATCAGCTGGACGAACTGGCTGTGGAACGCGGCCGCCTGGGCGCTGAGCGCCTGATAGACCTGGGAGTGGGCGTCGAACAGGGCGGCGATGCTCGCCGACACCTCGTCGGCGCCGGGGGCGAGCACCGCCGACGTCGGCCCCATCGCCGCCGTGTTGGCGGAGGTGATCGTCGTCCCGATCCTGGCCAGGTCCGTCGCGGCAGCCGCAACGAATTCGGGAGTCGCTTGAACGAACGACATCGGCACCTCCCCGCCACGCCTCACGGTCACCGAGAACTATGCCGAAATCCTAGTGCAGGGCGCTCTGCGGCCGCATCATTTCCGCGCCGGTCCGGCAAGGCGGTGCGCACAGCAGACGAAGCCCGGATTGCCGTGTGGGCAATCCGGGCTTCGACCTGACTCAGTAGCGAACTACTTGATGATCTTGACGACCCGGCCGGCGCCGACGGTGCGGCCGCCCTCGCGGATCGCGAACCGCAGACCGTCGTCCATGGCGACGGGCTGGATCAGCTTCACCGAGATGTTGGTGTTGTCACCGGGCATCACCATCTCGGTGCCCTCCGGCAGCGTCACCACACCGGTCACGTCGGTGGTGCGGAAGTAAAACTGCGGACGGTAGTTGTTGAAGAACGGCGTGTGCCGGCCGCCCTCGTCCTTGGACAGGATGTAGACCTGACCCTCGAACTCGGTGTGCGGCGTGGTGGTGCCGGGCTTGGTCACGACCTGGCCGCGCTCGACGTCCTCACGCTTGATACCACGCAGCAGCAGACCGACGTTGTCACCGGCCTGGCCCTGGTCGAGCAGCTTGCGGAACATCTCCACACCGGTGACCGTGGTCTTGGTGCTGGTCGGGCGGATGCCGACGATCTCGACTTCCTCGTTCACGTTGATCACACCGCGCTCGACACGGCCGGTGACCACGGTGCCACGCCCGGTGATGGTGAAGACGTCCTCCACCGGCATCAGGAACGGCTTCTCGGTCTCGCGGACCGGGTCCGGGATCGACTCGTCGACGGCCTCCATCAGCTGCTCGACGGACTCGACCCACTTGGCGTCGCCCTCGAGCGCCTTGAGCGCGGAGACCCGCACCACCGGGGCGTCCTCGTCGAACTCCTGGGCGGCCAGCAGCTCGCGGACCTCCATCTCGACGAGCTCGAGGAGCTCCTCGTCGTCGACCATGTCGGCCTTGTTCAGGGCGACCAGGATGTAGGGCACACCGACCTGACGGGCGAGCAGCACGTGCTCACGGGTCTGCGGCATCGGGCCGTCGGTGGCCGCGACCACCAGGATCGCGCCGTCCATCTGGGCCGCACCGGTGATCATGTTCTTGATGTAGTCGGCGTGACCCGGGGCGTCGACGTGGGCGTAGTGACGCTTGTCGGTCTGGTACTCCACGTGGGAGATGTTGATGGTGATACCGCGCTGACGCTCCTCGGGCGCGTTGTCGATCTGGTCGAACGCGCGGGACTCGTTCAGGTCCGGGTACTTGTCGTGCAGAACCTTGGTGATAGCCGCGGTCAGCGTGGTCTTGCCGTGGTCAACGTGACCAATGGTCCCGATGTTGACGTGCGGCTTCGTCCGCTCGAACTTCGCCTTCGCCACTTCTGTGTCCTCCTGGACTAGTTGGTGCTTGTTAAAGCAGTGTTGGTGTTTTCAGTTGTGCCGCGCCCAAGGCATTCCAATGACCCGGCAAGATTACTCCGAGCGAATGTTTACTGGCCCGTCGCCTTCGCGATGATCTCCTTTGACACGTTCGCCGGCACTTCGGCGTACGAGTCGAAGACCATGGAGTAGTTCGCCCGGCCTTGGGTCTTGGACCGCAGGTCGCCGACGTAGCCGAACATCTCCGACAGCGGCACATGCGCTTTCACGACGCGCGCACCGCTCCGCTCCTCCATGGCCTGGATCTGGCCACGGCGGGAGTTCAGGTCGCCGATCACATCGCCCATGTAGTCCTCGGGCGTGGTGACCTCGACGGCCATGATCGGTTCCAGGATGACTGGCTGCGCTTGCGCCGCAGCCTTTTTCAGCACCTGCGAACCGGCGATCTTGAAGGCCATCTCCGACGAGTCGACCTCGTGGAACGCCCCGTCGAGCAGGGTGACCTTCATGTTCACCAGCGGGTAACCGGCCAGGACACCGTACTGCATGGCGTCCTGCGCGCCCGCATCCACCGACGGGATGTACTCACGCGGGATGCGCCCACCGGTGACCTTGTTCTCGAACTCGTAGGTCGCGCCGTCCTCGCCGGTGAACGGCTCGAGGTTGATGATGACCTTCGCGAACTGGCCGGAGCCGCCGGTCTGCTTCTTGTGGGTGAACTCGACGTTCTCCACCTTGCGGCGGATGGTCTCCTTGTAGGCCACCTGCGGCTTGCCGACGTTGGCCTCGACCTTGAACTCGCGGCGCATCCGGTCCACCAGGATGTCCAGGTGCAGCTCGCCCATCCCGCCGATCACGGTCTGGCCGGTCTCATGGTCCAGGTGCACCTTGAAGGTCGGGTCCTCCTCGGCGAGCTTCTGGATCGACAGCGACAGCTTCTCCTGGTCGCTCTTGGTCTTGGGCTCGATGGCCACCTCGATGACCGGGTCGGGGAAGGTCATCGACTCCAGCACGACCTGCTGGTTCGGGTCGCTCAGGGTGTCACCGGTGGTGGTGTCCTTGAGCCCGATCACCGCGTAGATGTGACCCGCCGAGGCGGTCTCCACCGGGTTCTCCTTGTTGGAGTGCATCTGGAACAGCTTGCCCAGACGCTCCTTCTTGCCCTTGGTGGCGTTGATGACCTGGCTGCCGGAGTCGACCTTGCCGGAGTACACCCGGACGTAGGTCAGCTTGCCGAAGAACGGGTGCGTGGCGACCTTGAACGCGAGCGCGGAGAACGGCTCGTCGGTCGACGGCTTGCGGGTGACCTCTTCGTCCTCCTTGCCCGGGGCGTGGCCGACGGCCGGTGGCACGTCCAGCGGCGAGGGCAGGTAGTCGATGACGGCGTCCAGCATCGGCTGCACGCCCTTGTTCTTGAACGCGCTGCCGCACAGCACCAGGTAGGCCTCGGAGCTGATGGTGAGCTTGCGCAGCGCACCCTTGATCTCGTCGACCGACAGTTCCTCGCCGCCCAGGTACTTCTCCAGCAGCGCCTCGTCGGTCTCGGCGACCGCCTCGAGGAGCTTGGTGCGGTACTCCTCGGCCTTCTCGGCCAGCTCGGCCGGGATGTCGATGGTGTCGTAGGTCTCGCCCAGCTTGGTCTCGCCGCGCCACACCTTGGCGTTCATCTCGACCAGGTCGACGATGCCCTCGAAGTCACCCTCGGAGCCGACGGGCAGCTGGATCGGGATGACGTTGGCGCCGAGGCGCTCCTCCATGGTGCGCACGGAGAAGTAGAAGTCGGCCCCGATCTTGTCCATCTTGTTGACGAAGCAGATGCGCGGGACGTCGTACTTGTCGGCCTGCCGCCAGACCTGCTCGGACTGCGGCTCCACGCCCTCCTTGCCGTCGAAGACGGCGACGGCGCCATCGAGGACACGCAGCGAGCGCTCGACTTCCACGGTGAAGTCGACGTGCCCGGGGGTGTCGATGATGTTGATCTGGTTGTCTTTCCAGAAGCAGGTGGTGGCCGCGGAGGTGATGGTGATCCCCCGCTCCTGCTCCTGCTCCATCCAGTCCATGGTGGCGGCGCCGTCGTGCACCTCACCGATCTTGTAGCTGATACCGGTGTAGTAGAGGATGCGCTCGGTCGTCGTCGTCTTGCCGGCGTCGATGTGCGCCATGATGCCGATGTTGCGGACCTTGGTCAGGTCGGTCAGCACGTCCTTCTGTGCCACAGAAGTCTTCCCACTCTTTCGATTGCTTAATTGCTGTCTGTCGCGGTCAGGCCAGCGCCCCGGCGCGCGGGCCGCATAGACCTACCAGCGGTAGTGCGCGAAGGCGCGGTTGGCCTCGGCCATCTTGTGGGTGTCCTCGCGTCGCTTGACGGCGGCACCCAGGCCGTTGCTGGCATCCAGGATCTCGTTTGCCAGGCGCTCGACCATGGTCTTCTCCCGGCGTTGCCGCGAGAAGCTGACCAGCCAGCGCAGTGCCAGCGTGGTGGACCGATCCGGACGCACCTCGACCGGCACCTGATAGGTGGCACCACCGACGCGGCGGCTGCGCACCTCCAGGGCGGGCTTGACGTTGTCGAGAGCACGCTTGAGCGTGATCACGGGATCGGTGCCCGTCTTGTCCCGGGCTTGTTCGAGCGCACCATAAACAATGCGCTCGGCGAGCGATTTCTTCCCCTGCAGCAGGACTTTGTTCACCAGCTGGGTGACCAGCTGCGACCCGTAGACCGGGTCGTTGACCAACGGGCGCTTCGGCGCGGGCCCCTTGCGCGGCATCAGCTCTTCTCCTTCTTGGCGCCGTAACGGCTGCGAGCCTGCTTGCGGTTCTTGACGCCCTGGGTGTCGAGCGAACCGCGGATGATCTTGTACCGGACACCGGGCAGGTCCTTCACCCGGCCACCACGCACCAGCACCATCGAGTGCTCCTGCAGGTTGTGTCCCTCGCCGGGGATGTAGGCCGTCACCTCAACCTGGCTCGTCAGCTTCACGCGGGCGACCTTCCGAAGAGCGGAGTTCGGCTTCTTCGGAGTGGTGGTGTACACGCGGGTGCATACGCCACGGCGCTGCGGGCTGCCCTTGAGGGCCGCGGTCTTGACCTTGGCGACCTTGTCCCGGCGACCCTTGCGGACCAGCTGCTGAATGGTTGGCATCTACCGGCTTTCTCTGTTCGTGTTCGGCATATTTCTGGCGTCTTCAAGTCTGTGTACTGCAGTTATGACCGTCCGCTTCACCCCGCGGCCGGGTGTGTCGCATGCGCTGCGCACCGGACGTAAGCCCGATGCATGGTGGACACGCGAATTCGCCCGGCATTCACTTCCTTACGGTTAGGCGCCGTAAGCCGCCAGGCACGAGGAACCACAATACCCGCCGCCGGTCTCGCAGGTCAAAGCGGCGGACCAGCGGGGATCGCAACGGGGCCTAGCCCCTGGCGCCGTCGTGGGCGGTGCGCCGTTCCAGACCCGCCGCCAGGCGCAGCACCATGTCGGAGAACAACACGTCGGTGTCGATGTCGTCCATGACGCCGGTCATCTCGAGCAACACGAAGCCGTGCATCGCGGACCAGAACTCCAGCGCGGCGTGGAAGGCTTCGGCGCCGTCGAGCCCGTAGGAGGACAGCACGGCGATCACCGGGGCGGCCGCGCTGCGGGTCGCCGCCGCGTACTCGGCGTCTTCGCCACCCAGCGGCATCCGGGTGAAGGCCGAGTAGCGCCCCGGGTGGTGGTGGGCGTAGCTGCGGTACGCGCCGGCCATGACGAGCACCGCGTCGTCGCGGGCGCGGCCCTCGCCCACCCGGTTGAGCATCATGATGATGTCGTCGATCACCCGGATCCGGACCGCCCGGCGCAAATCCTCCAGGCTGTCCACGTGGTTGTACAGCGACGGCCCCTTGGTGCCCAACTGCGTCGCCAGCGCGTTGATGGTCAGGGCGTCCCAGCCCTCGCGGTCCAGGAACGTCAGCGCGCCGTCGATGATCCCTTCCCGGCTGAGCTTGGTCGGGCGCGAACCGGGCCGTCCCGCGCGTTGGCGCCCGGCCGCCGACGGCGATTCCGGTTGAGCTGCCATGGCGGTCGCCCTTCGATCGCGGGAACGGGTTGCGGTTAACTAATGACTCTAGTTGACGCCCGGTCAGACATTAATCTCCCCGCAGGGGCATGAGCTCCCGGCGAACCAAAGAAAATCTGCCATCGGGCGGGCGAATGCACGTAATGTCATGCTTGGCTCATTCGAGCAGACGACCCGTCCAAGAGGGGGCCCGCAGTGAAGTGGACAACTGTCGCCGGGTCGTTGGCCACGTGCGCCGTCGCGATCGTGGCCGGTTTCGCGGCCGTGCCGGGGCTTGCGCAGGCCAAGAACGGCGACACCCATGTCATCGGGGAGGACATGGAGCAGACGGTCGACTGCAACGACGCCACGCTGCTGGTCAACGGCTCGTTCCTGACGGTCACCGCGCTGGGCAACTGTTACGCCGTGACGGTGATGGGTTCGTCGAATGTCGTTATCGCCGACTCGGTTTCGCACGACATCACGGTGTACGGCCACGACCAGACCGTGCTCTACAAGGGCGGTCAGCCGTTCCTGTGGGACCGGGGCCGCGAACTGGGCATGACCAACCGGCTCCAGCAGGTGCCGGGCTGAGGCACCATACCGAGGGGAATCAAACAACGATGCGTGTGCACACCTTCGCCCTGGCACCGGCCGCCGCGATCCTGGTGCTGGCCGGCTGCAGCTCGACGGCCAATCCGCCGGCGGGCTCCTCCTCCACCACCACGACGAAGAGCAGCCCGACGACGAGTGCCGGCGCCGCGCCGACGACGGGATCGAGCGGAGCGAGCACCACCGCGTCCCTCGAGATCGGCAACACGGTGAACTACGGGTCGATGGGCACCACCACCAACCTCGACTGCGCCACCGGCAAGTCGTTGAACGTGGCCGGTTCGGACAACACCCTGACCGTCACCGGCAGCTGCTCGACGGTGAACATCGGCGGCACCAACAACAAGATCACCCTCGACAAGGTCGAGAAGCGCATCACCGTGCTCGGGATGAACAACACCATCACCTACAAAGACGGCGATCCCAAGGTCGACAACCTCGGCTCGGACAACACGATCAACAAGGGCAGCTGACCGGCGGCTCACCGGCCTTGATCGGCGGCTAACGCGCCCTCAATCGGCGGCCGCGCCGTGACGCCCCGCGCCGGCGGCGAACCGCCCGGCCCCTTCGTTCGCCTCCGCGGCCACCCGGGAGATGCTGGCGAATTCGAAGTCGAGCGCCTCGGATTCCGTTGCCCCCCATTGGTGTAGCGCCGAGAGCCGGTCCGAGCGCAGGCACTGCTGCGGCAGTGCCGACAGTTGTGCCGCCAATTCCTCTGCGGCCCGGCGCGATTGGCCCTTGGGGACCACTCGGTTCGCCAGCCCGATGGCCTGGGCTTCGTCGGCGGCCACGGCGCGGCCGGTGAGGATCATGTCCATCGCGCGGCTGTGGCCGATCAGGCGCGGCAGCCGCACGGTGCCCCCATCGATCAGGGGAACGCCCCAGCGCCGGCAGAACACCCCGAACACGGCGTCCTCCTCGACCACCCGCAGATCACACCAGATGGCCAACTCGAGGCCGCCGGCGACGGCGTAGCCGCTGACCGCGGCGATGACGGGCTTGGACAGCACCATCCGCGTCGGGCCCATCGGGCCCGGGCCACTCCGGTGCACGGCGTTGGCGTCGGGTGTGCCGAACGCCTTCAAATCGGCTCCGGCGCAGAATGTTCCGCCGTCGCCCCACAGCACGGCGACCGACGCGGTGTCGTCGCGGTCGAACTCCTCGAACGCCGCATAGAGCGCGGCGGCCGTCGGGCCGTTGACCGCGTTGCGCGCCCCCGGCCGGTCGATGATCACGGTGGTCACCCGGCCGTTGCGCTCGACGCGCACCGGATCGCTCATCTCGCCTCCGCACATAGTGGTTCGCGCCGCCGCAGCAGCTCAGCGGCGAAGTCATGGTAGGCCGCCCGCAGCCGGGCCCCGGGCCAGTCGGCCGGCAGGAGTTCGTCGGGCAGGACCGGGTCGGTGAGCAGGTGCCGGACGGTCGCGGCGGCCACCACGAAACGGCCGGGAATGTCCGGCGCGGCGGCCATGTCGTCGAGCAACCGGTGCCCGGCCCGCGCCCAGGCGGGCAGGTCCCACAGCTGCGCGGCCAGCTCGGCGGGGTCGTCGTCGCGCGCCCGCAGCACCCGGACCCTGGCCTTTACGTCGGGGCCGAGCTCCGCGTCGAGGTTGTCGGGGCGCATCCACACCCCCTCGCGCAGCTCACCAAAACGCTTGTCGTGCATGGCGTTTCGCAGCGCGGCCCGGGTGCGTGCGTCGTCTCCCACGCTGGTCACGACCAGGGTGACCCACTCCCCGCGCCAGGGACGCACGCGCGGGTCGATGGCATCGTCCTGGCGCCGCTGGCGGGCGAGCAGGCGATCCGAGAGTTGGTAGCCGTCGGCGTTGCGGACCAGGTCGCCCGCGCCGACCATCCGGGTCAGCGCCACTCGCAGCGTCGACTCCTTGATGCCGAAATCGGAAGTGAGCCTGACCAGTTCGCTGGCGTGGGCGCGCGCCGGGTGGGCGCCGAGCAGCACGCTGAGCACCACCGACCGCGCCGTCAGGTCCGGCATGGCTACACTCCGGACGCCCGGCGGCCGTGGTCGCCGAAGGGTTCGTCGCGATGCCGCACCGCCTCACGGAATCCGTGCTCGACCGCGTCGGCGACGAACGCGTGGCCCTCGGGCGTGTGCCGGGCGACACCGTCGAACACCGTGCTGACCATTCTGCTGGTGGCCACACCCTGTTGCAGCAGGGCGGAATTCAGCGCGAGCTTGACCATGATCAGCTGATTGACCGGCACCGCGGCGATCCGCTCGACCAGCCGCTCGGTGCGCTCGTCGAGATCCGCCGGATCCGGCGCCTCGACCGCCCATCCCCACTCGGCGGCCTGAGCGCCGGTGATGCAATCGCCGGTGAACAGCAGCCTTTTCGCGCGCGCGTCGCCGAGCCGGTGCGCCCACAGGCCGGCCGCCGGCACGCCCCACACCCGGGTGGGCGGGTAGCCGATCTTGGCGTCGGCGGCGGCGATCACCTGGTCGGCGTGCAGCGCGATATCGGTACCCCCGGCCACGCAGTAGCCGTGGATCTTGACCACCGTGGGCTTGTCGGCGTGCATGAGGCTGGAAAAGCCCCGGACGAAGCGGCTCATCATCTGGTAATCGATCATCGGGTCCCACGGCTGATCCGCCAGATGGTTGACCGCCTGGGTCTTTCCGTCCAGCACGGTGCCCGCGTACGCGCCGGTGCCGCCGGCCGACCCGGTGCGGTCGGCGTAGGCGCTCAGGTCGAATCCGGCGCAGAAGCCCTCGCCGCGACCGGACACCAGGATGACGTGCACATTCGGGTCGAGGTCGGCGCGCTCCACCAGCGCCGAGAGCTCCAGCGGCGTGTCCGCGACGATCGCGTTGCCCTTCTCCGGCCGGTTGAACGTGATCCGGGCGACCCGGTCGGTGACCTCATAGGTCATCGTCTTCAGGTTGTCGAAGTCGACCGGCCTGATCGCGTGAGTCATCCCTTTACTAGAGCACGCTCGAGAATCGGCGCGAGGTCGAGCCCGTCGGGCATGGTGCCGAACGCGCCGCCCCACTGGCGGTCCAGCCGGGTCGTCAGGAACGCCTCGGCGACGGCGGGGTGCCCGTGGCGCACCAGCAGCGAGCCCTGCAGCGCCAGGCAGATGTCCTCGGCGACCTTGCGGCCGCGGTAGGCGATGGTCTCCAGGTTGGCCAGGTCGGCGCGCAGCCGGGCGACATGGTTGCCCAGGCGCGGGTCCTGGCCCGCGCTCTCGGCGATTTCGCCGAACAGCACCTCGACGCATTCGGGGCGAGTCGCCATGGCGCGCAACGTATCCAGCGCGCTGACGTTGCCCGAACCCTCCCAGATGCCCATCAGCGGCGCCTCCCGGTACAGCCGCGGCATGCCGGAGTCCTCCACATAGCCGTTGCCGCCCAGGCATTCCAGGGCTTCGGCGGCGTGCGGGGTGGAGCGCTTGCACACCCAGTACTTGCTGGCGGCCAGGCCGATCCGGCGCAGCAGGGCCTCGGTCTCGTCGCCGCGCACCGCCTCGTCGGTGGCGCCGGCCATCCGCATCGCGACCATGGTGGCCGCCTCCGCCTCCACGGCCAGGTCGGCCAACACGTTGCGCATCAGCGGCTGGTCAATGAGGTAGGCGCCGAAGGCCTTTCGGTGCTGGGCGTGGTAGATCGCGCGGGTCAAACCGGTGCGCATGCTGGTGGCGCTGCCCAGCGTGCAGTCCAGCCGGGTGAGGTTGACCATCTCGATGATGGTCGGCACGCCGCGGCCCTCCTCGCCCACCAGCCACGCGATCGCGCCGTCGTACTCGACCTCGCTCGAGGCGTTGGCGTGGTTGCCGAGCTTGTCCTTGAGGCGCTGCAAAAACATCCGGTTGCGGGTGCCGTCGGGCAGCACGCGCGGCAGCATGAAGCACGACAACCCTCCGGGTGCCTGCGCGAGCACCAGGAAGATGTCACACATCGGCGCCGAGGTGAACCACTTGTGGCCCGTCAGGCTGTAGGTGCCGTCGGCGTTGGGGGTGGCCTGCGTGGTGCCGGCGCGCACGTCGGAGCCGCCCTGCTTCTCGGTCATCGACATGCCCGCCGTGATGCCGGGCTTGGCGGTGGCCGGCCGCAGTTCGGGGTCGTATTCGCGGGAGGTCAGCAGCGGCTCGTAGACCTTGGCCAGCTCGGGGTTGTAGCGCAGCGCGGGCACCACGGCGTACGTCATCGAGATCGGGCAGACGTGCCCCGGTTCGACCGTCCACACCGAGGTCTTGGCGGCCCGCACGACGTGCGCACCGGGCCGCTCGTCGGCCCAGGGCGCGGCGTGCATGCCGTGGGTGATCGCCGCGCGCATCAGCTCGTGGTACGCCGGGTCGTATTCGACCTCGTCGATCCGGTGACCGTTGCGGTCGTGGGTGTGCAGGATGGGGCGGTTGCGGTCGGCGAGCTCGCCCCATCGCTGCGCCTCGCGGCTGGCCGACAGGGCGCCGACCTCGTTCACCTCGTCCAGGCCCCACTGCCCTCCCTCGCGAATCAGGGCCTCGATGAGCACCGCCGAGCTGGCGGGGTTGTGGTCTTCCAGGGGCGGGACCTGGTTGGTGACGACATGGGTGTCCGGCATGGGATCAATGTTACATTTTTCCGACAGTTGCACAAGAGGTGTAATGATCAGTGGGGGTGCGCGGCGAAGAAGTCCCACAGTTGTCGCGTCGCGAAGTCGGGCCACTCGTGGTCGCCGTGGTCGACCGTGATGAGCACGACCCCGCGACCGTCGGCGCATCCCGCGGTCGAGGTGGTGATCGGGCCGTCGGTGGTGGCCGACGGGGCGCCGCACTGATCGACGTTGCGCCAGAAGGCATTCACGTCCGGCACGGGCGGGCCGTTGATCACGCTGTAGCCCGGCCCGCCGCCGTAGGGCACCAGCTCGTCCGCGGTGCCGTGAATGTGCATGACCGACATCGGATGCGGCGTGCGGCACGCGTTCAGCTGGGTGCCCGCGACCGGGCCGATCGCGGCGAAGATCTCCGTGGTGCAGGCCAGCGTGTAGGACATGATGCCGCCGTTGCTCATGCCGGTGGCGTAGACCTTGGCGGTGTCGATGCCGACGTTCTTGGCGATGTCGGCGACGGCCGCGCTGATGAAACCGACGTCGTCCACGCCCTCTCGCCCGGACCGGCCGCAGCAGGTTTGGCCGTCGACGTTCCAGGCGTGGTCGAGGCCGTCCGGGTAGGCGACGACGAACTTGCCCGAATCGGCCAAACCGTCCCAGTGGTAGTCCTTTTCGGCTTCCCTGGCGCTTCCCGACACGCCGTGCATCATGACCACGAGCGGGGCCGAGGCCGCCACTCCCGCGGGCTTGTACAGCCGATAGCTGCGATCGAGATCCCCGACCTTGAGGTGGTGGACGCTGGTGCCGGTCACGAAGCCCGTCGGCGCGTTGGCGACCCCGGGGAAGCAGCCCGCGAGCACCAGGACGACACCCGAGATCGTGGCCAGCCGGCGCAGCATGGATCAAAGGTAAGCGCTGGCCCGCGCTCAGCCGCCCGTTTTCTCCCGCAGGAACGCGATGTCGTCCTTGCGGCCCTCGTCGGCGGTTTCGCAGATCACCGGGGCGTCGGCGGCCTTGACCACCGCGGCGAGCAGCTCGGGATCGATCTGGCCGGTGCCGAAGTTGGCGTGCCGGTCGGCGCCGGAGCCCGCCGCGTCCCTCGAGTCGTTGCAGTGCACCAGGTCGATGCGGCCGGTCAGGGCCTTGATGCGGTCGACCGCGTCGATCAGCTGCTCGCCGGCGGCCCAGGCGTGGCAGGTGTCCAGGCAGAACCCAATTCCCTTGTCGCCGATGTGATCCCACAACCGGCCGATGGTGTCGAAGTGGCGGGCCATCGCGTGGTCGCCGCCGGCGGTGTTCTCCAGGTAGACCGGCACGTCCGTTTCCAGGTAGTCCAGGGCCTTGACCCACCGTTCGAAGCCGGCGTCCATGTCGTTGTCGTCGGCGTGGCCGCCGTGCACGATCACCGCCGTCGCGCTGATCGCCGCGGCCGCGTCGCAGGTGTCCTGCAGAATCTTGCGCGACGGGATGCGGACCCGGTTGTTGGCCGAGGCCACGTTGATCAGGTAGGGCGCGTGGATGTAGAGCGGGATGGTCGACGCCTTGAGCGCCTCGGCGTCGTCACGCGGCTTGGGCTTCTTCCAGCTCTGCGGGTTGCCGAGGAAGAACTGCACGACGTCGGCGCCGTCGGCCTGCGCGGCGGCCAGCGGGTCATCCTGGTGGACATGCGAACCGATGAGCACGGTGGCCAGTGTAGTGAGGGGTCCTGACGGCGGCGAGAGTGCAACCTCCCGCCAGCCGAACGCCCGGCTGGCGGGGCGTTCGACTGGCAACGCCCGGCTGAACGGGCGTTCGGTCGGACAATCAACAGCCGTCCCACGCAACGACAAAGCCCCGGGCGAAACCCGGGGCTTTGTCGTTGTCGCAGAAACTACCGGTAGTCGCTGTAGCCGTAGTCGTCCAACGGAACCGCGGCGCCGGTGGCCTGGCCGAAGTCCGGGCTGTAGTACTGATCCTCGTAGGACGGGATCGTGTACGCGGCGGCCCGGGCCTCCTCGGTCGGCTGCACCTGGATGTTGCGGTAGCGGTTGATGCCGGTACCGGCCGGGATCAGCTTTCCGATGATCACGTTCTCCTTCAGACCGTTGAGCTTGTCGCTGCGGCAGTTGATCGCCGCATCGGTCAGCACTCGCGTGGTCTCCTGGAACGACGCCGCGCTCAGCCACGAGTCGGTGGCGAGGCTCGCCTTCGTGATACCCATCAGCACCGGACGGCCGGCGGCGGGCTCGCCGCCCTCGGCCACCACCCGGCGGTTCTCCGCCTCGAACTCCGCGCGGTCGATCAGCGAGCCGGGCAAAAACTCCGTCGAGCCCGAGTCGATGATGGTGACGCGGCGCAGCATCTGGCGAACGATCACCTCGATGTGCTTGTCGTGGATCGACACACCCTGCGCGCGGTAGACCTCCTGGACCTCGCGGACCAGGTGGATCTGCACCTCGCGGGGGCCCTGCACGCGCAGCACCTCGTGCGGGTCGGCCGAGCCTTCCATCAGCTGCTGGCCCACCTCGACGTGGTCGTTGTCGGAGAGCACCCGCTCGGAACCGTCTTCGTGCTTGAACACGCGCAGCCGCTGCCGCTTGGAGAGCTTGTCGTACACGACCTCCTCGCTCCCGTCGTCGGGAACGATGGTGATCTTGTAGAAGCGCTCGCCCTCCTCGAGGCGGACCCGCCCGGTGACGTCGGCGATCGGCGCCTTGCCGCGCGGGATGCGGGCCTCGAACAGCTCCTGGACCCGGGGCAGACCGCCGGTGATGTCCTCACCGACACCACCCTGGTGGAACGTCCGCATGGTCAGCTGGGTGCCGGGCTCACCGATGGACTGGGCGGCGACGATACCGACGGCCTCGCCGATGTCGACCAGCTTTCCGGTGGCCATGGACCGCCCGTAACAGGTCGCGCACACCCCGGTGCCGGTGGTGCACGTCAGCACCGAGCGCACCTTGACCTGCGTGATGCCGGCCGCCAGCAGGGCCTCGATCTCCGGGTCACCCAGGTCCTCGCCGCGCGCGACGACGACCTTGCCAGCCTCGTCGACCGCGTCGGTGCCCAAAGTCCGTGCGTACGCCGAGGTTTCGATGTACGGGTCGCGGATCAGGGTGCCGTCGGGCTGACGCTCGGCCAGCTCGACGACGATGCCCCGCTCGGTCTCGCAGTCATGCTCCCGGACGATGACGTCCTGGCTCACGTCCACCAGACGACGGGTCAGGTACCCGGAGTCGGCGGTACGCAACGCGGTGTCCGCCAAGCCCTTTCGGGCGCCGTGGGTGTTGATGAAGTACTCCAGCACGGTCAGGCCCTCGCGGAACGACGACTTGACCGGACGCGGGATGAACTCACCCTTGGGGTTGGTCACCAGACCCTTCATGCCGGCCAGCGTCCGGGTCTGGGTGAAGTTACCCGTGGCACCCGAGTCGACGATCGTGATGATCGGGTTGTCGGCCGGGTAGTGCTCACGCAGCGCCTGACCGACCTCGTCGGTGGCTTCCTTCCAGATCTCCACCAGCGCCTCGTTGCGCTCGTCGTGGTTCAAAGCGCCACGCTGGAACTGCTTTTCGACCTTTTCCGCCCGCTCCTCGTACTGGTCGAGGATCTCCTTCTTGCGCGGCGGCACGAGCACGTCGGCCATCGACACGGTGACACCGCTGCGGGTCGCCCAGTAGAAACCGGCGTCCTTGAGCTTGTCGACGGTCTGCGCGACCACGATCATCGGGTAGCGCTCGGCCAGGTCGTTGATGATGGCGGCCTGCACCTTCTTGTGCATCTGCTTGTTCACGAACGGATAGCCCACCGGCAGCAGCTCGTTGAACAGCACCCGGCCCAGCGTGGTCTCGGCCATCCAGGCGTCCCCCGGCTGCCAGCCGCCCGCGCCGAACAGCTCGGCCTCGATCTCGGCGGGCGGGCGCAGCTGGGTCAGCCGCACCTTGATCTTGGCCCGCACCGACAGCACGCCACGGTCGGACGCCATGATCGCCTCGGCCGGCGACGAGTACACGCCCACCTCGGGCTCGTCCTTGGCGGCCGCCTTGAATTCGCCCTTGTCCCCGTCGACCTCGGTGGTCAGGTAGTACAGCCCGGTCACCATGTCCAGACGCGGCATGGCCAGCGGACGGCCCGACGCGGGCGACAGGATGTTGTTGCTGGACAGCATCAGGATGCGGGCCTCGGCCTGCGCCTCGGCGCTCAAAGGCAGGTGCACCGCCATCTGGTCACCGTCGAAGTCGGCGTTGAACGCCTCACACACCAGCGGGTGCAGCTGGATTGCCTTGCCTTCCACCAGCATCGGCTCGAAGGCCTGGATACCCAGCCGGTGCAGGGTGGGCGCGCGGTTCAGCAGCACCGGGTGCTCGGCGATGACCTCTTCGAGGACATCCCACACCTGGGGACGCTGGCGCTCCACCATGCGCTTGGCGCTCTTGATGTTCTGCGCGTGGTTGAGGTCGACCAGCCGCTTCATCACGAACGGCTTGAACAGCTCCAGCGCCATCAGCTTGGGCAGACCGCACTGGTGCAGCTTGAGCTGCGGGCCGACCACGATGACGCTGCGGCCCGAGTAGTCGACACGCTTGCCGAGCAGGTTCTGACGGAACCGGCCCTGCTTACCCTTGAGCAGGTCGGACAGCGACTTCAGCGGGCGGTTACCCGGCCCGGTGACCGGGCGGCCGCGACGGCCGTTGTCGAACAACGCGTCCACGGACTCCTGCAACATCCGCTTCTCGTTGTTGACGATGATCTCGGGCGCGCCGAGGTCGATCAGCCTCTTGAGGCGGTTGTTCCGGTTGATCACCCGGCGGTACAGGTCGTTGAGGTCGCTGGTGGCGAACCGGCCACCGTCGAGCTGGACCATCGGGCGCAGTTCCGGCGGGATCACCGGGACGGCGTCGAGCACCATGCCCATCGGCGAGTTGCCCGACTGCTGGAAGGCGGCGACCACCTTGAGCCGCTTCAGGGCGCGAAGTTTCTTCTGCCCCTTGCCGTTCCGGATGACGTCGCGCAGGATCTCGGCCTCGGCGTCGATGTCGAAGTTCTCGATCAGCTTCTGGATCGACTCCGCACCCATGGCGCCGGTGAAGTACTCACCGAAGCGGTCGATCAGCTCGCGGTAGAGGTTCTCGTCGACGATCAGCTGCTTGGGAGCCAGCTTGGTGAAGGTCGTCCAGATCTCCTCGAGCCGGTCCAGCTCACGCTGGGCCCGGTCGCGCAGCTGGCGCATCTCGCGCTCGCCGCCGTCGCGGACCTTGCGGCGCGCGTCGGCCTTCGCGCCCTCGGCCTCCAGCTCGGCCAGGTCGGCCTCGAGCTTCTGGGCGCGGGCCTCCAAGTCGGCGTCGCGCTGGTCCTCGATGGCCTTGCGCTCCACCATCATTTCGGCCTCGAGCGTCGAGAGCTCGTTGTGGCGCATCTCCTCGTCGACCGAGGTGATGACGTAGGCGGCGAAGTAGATGATCTTCTCGAGATCCTTCGGCGCCAGGTCGAGCAGGTACCCCAGCCGCGACGGCACGCCCTTGAAGTACCAGATGTGCGTGACGGGCGCGGCCAGCTCGATGTGGCCCATCCGCTCGCGGCGCACCTTGGCGCGGGTCACCTCGACGCCGCAGCGCTCACAGATGATGCCCTTGAAGCGGACGCGCTTGTACTTGCCGCAGTAGCACTCCCAGTCGCGAGTCGGTCCGAAGATCTTCTCGCAGAACAGGCCGTCCTTCTCCGGCTTCAGCGTGCGGTAGTTGATCGTCTCCGGCTTCTTGACCTCGCCGTAAGACCATTGCCTGATGTCCTCCGCGGTGGCCAGACCGATCCGGAGTTCATCGAAGAAGTTGACGTCGAGCACGTAACTCCCTTTCCCCTTGCGGGTTTAGTAACTGAAAACGTTGGTTAGGCGAGGTCCTCAACGGACGCGGATTCGTTGCGGGACAAGTTGATTCCCAGGTTCGCCGCGGCCCGTTCGAGGTCCTCGTCCTCGCCTTCGCGCAACTCGATCGCCGCGCCGTCCGAGGACAGCACCTCGACATTGAGGCACAGCGACTGCAGTTCCTTGAGCAACACCTTGAAGGACTCGGGGATACCCGGCTCCGGGATGTTCTCGCCCTTGACGATCGCCTCGTACACCTTGACCCGGCCGACGGTGTCGTCGGACTTGATGGTCAACAGCTCCTGCAGCGTGTACGCCGCGCCGTAGGCCTGCATCGCCCAGCACTCCATCTCCCCGAAGCGCTGGCCACCGAACTGCGCCTTACCGCCCAGCGGCTGCTGGGTGATCATCGAGTACGGGCCGGTGGAGCGGGCGTGGATCTTGTCGTCCACCAGGTGGTGCAGCTTCATGATGTACATGTAGCCGACGGTCACCGGGTACGGGAACGGCTCGCCGCTGCGGCCGTCGAACAGCACCGACTTGCCGTCGCCGTCCACCATGACCTCGCCGTCGCGGTTGGGCAGCGTGCAGGACAGCATGCCCGCCAGCTCCTCCTCCTTGGCGCCGTCGAACACCGGCGTCGACACGATCTGGTCCGGCTGCGCGTGCCGCAGCTCCTCGGGCAGGTTCACCGCCCAATCGGGTGAGCCCTCGATGTTCCAGCCGGACTTGGCGACCCACCCGAGGTGGGTCTCCAGGATCTGGCCGATGTTCATCCGTCGCGGCACCCCGTGGGTGTTCAGGATGATGTCCACCGGAGTGCCGTCCGGCAGGAACGGCATGTCCTCCTGGGGCAGGATCTTGCCGATCACACCCTTGTTGCCGTGCCGTCCGGCCAGCTTGTCGCCGTCGGAGATCTTCCGCTTCTGGGCCACGTAGACGCGCACCAGCTCGTTGACACCGGCCGGCAGCTCGTCGTCGTCCTCGCGGGAGAACACCCGGATGCCGATGACCTTGCCGGACTCACCGTGCGGCACCTTCAGCGAGGTGTCGCGGACCTCGCGGGCCTTCTCGCCGAAGATCGCCCGCAGCAACCGCTCCTCCGGGGTCAGCTCGGTCTCACCCTTCGGGGTCACCTTGCCGACCAGGATGTCGCCGTCGCGGACCTCGGCGCCGATGCGCACGATGCCGCGCTCGTCGAGGTCGGCCAGCACCTCGTCGGAGACGTTCGGGATGTCCCGGGTGATCTCCTCGGCGCCCAGCTTGGTGTCGCGGGCGTCGATCTCGTGCTCCTCGATGTGGATCGAGGTGAGCACGTCCTCCTCAACCAGACGGTTGGACAGGATGATCGCGTCCTCGTAGTTGTGGCCCTCCCACGGCATGATCGCCACGAGCAGGTTCTTGCCCAGCGCCATCTCGCCGTTCTCGGTGCACGGACCGTCGGCGATCACCTGGCCGGCCTCGACGCGGTCGCCCGCGTCGACGATCGGCGACTGGTTGGCGCAGGTGCCGTGGTTGGACCGCTCGAACTTGCGCATCCGGTAGGTGTGCCGGGTGCCGTCGTCGGCCATCACGGTGATGTAGTCGGCGGAGACCTCCTCGATCACCCCGGCCTTGTCCGCGACGACGACGTCGCCGGCGTCGATCGCCGCGCGCAGCTCCATGCCGGTGCCCACCAGCGGCGCCTCGCTGCGCACCAGTGGAACCGCCTGGCGCTGCATGTTGGCGCCCATCAGGGCACGGTTGGCGTCATCGTGCTCGAGGAACGGGATCATCGCGGTGGCCACCGACACCATCTGGCGCGGCGAGACGTCCATGTAGTCCACCTCGGACGAGGGCACGTACTCGACCTCGCCCGCCTTCCGGCGGACCAGCACGCGCGACTCCTCGAACCGGCCCTTGGCGTCGATCGGCGAGTTGGCCTGCGCCACGACGTGGCGGTCCTCCTCGTCGGCGGTCAGGTAGTGGATCTCGTCGGTGACCACACCGTCGACCACCTTGCGGTACGGGGTCTCGATGAACCCGAAGGGGTTCACCCGCGCGTACACCGACAGCGAGCCGATCAGACCGATGTTGGGACCCTCCGGGGTCTCGATCGGGCACATCCGGCCGTAGTGCGAGGGGTGGACGTCACGGACCTCCAGGCCGGCGCGCTCACGGGACAGACCGCCGGGGCCCAGCGCCGAGAGGCGGCGCTTGTGGGTCAGACCGGACAGCGGGTTGTTCTGGTCCATGAACTGGCTCAGCTGGCTGGTGCCGAAGAACTCCTTGATCGCGGCGACGACCGGCCGGATGTTGATCAGGGTCTGCGGCGTGATGGCCTCGACGTCCTGCGTGGTCATCCGCTCGCGGACGACGCGCTCCATCCGCGACATGCCGACCCGGATCTGATTCTGGATCAGCTCACCGACGGTGCGCAGGCGGCGGTTGCCGAAGTGGTCGATGTCGTCAGTCTCCACCGGCACCTCGATGCCGCCGGGGACAGTCATGACAGCGGGCTGGCCATCCGTCCGGGCGTGGTGCAGGCGCACCAGGTACTCGATGGTGGCGACGACGTCTTCCTCGGTCAGCGTCGAGCTGGTGATCGGCTCGCCCGCGTGCTGGCCGAGCTTCTTGTTGACCTTGTAGCGGCCGACACGCGCCAGGTCGTAGCGCTTCTCCTTGAAGAACAGGTTCTCCAGCAGGGTCTGCGCGGACTCCTTGGTCGGCGGCTCGCCCGGACGCAGCTTGCGGTAGATGTCCAGCAGCGCCTCGTCGGTGCCGGCGGTGTTGTCCTTCTCCAGCGTCGACATCATGATCTCGGAGAAGCCGAAGCGCTCGGTGATCTGCTCGTTGGTCCAGCCCAGCGCCTTGAGCAGCACGGTGACCGGCTGGCGGCGCTTGCGGTCGATGCGCACGCCGACGGTGTCGCGCTTGTCGACGTCGAACTCCAGCCACGCGCCCCGGCTGGGGATCACCTTGACGCTGTGCAGCAGCTTCTCGGTCGACTTGTCGATGGTCTCGTCGAAGTACACACCGGGCGAGCGGACCAGCTGGCTGACCACGACGCGCTCGGTGCCGTTGATGATGAAGGTGCCCTTCTCGGTCATCATCGGGAAGTCACCCATGAACACCGTCTGGCTCTTGATCTCGCCGGTGTTGTTGTTGATGAACTCGGCCGTGACGAACAGCGGGGCCGCGTACGTCATGTCCTTGTCTTTGCACTCGTCGACCGGCGCCTTGACCTCGTCGAAGCGCGGGTCGGAGAACGACAGCGACATCGAGCCGGAGAAGTCCTCGATCGGCGAGAGCTCCAAGAGCACCTCTTCGAGGCCGCCCACCGGGGTGACCCCCGGCTTGCCGTCGCCGCGCGCGGCGGCCGCCTCGCGCCACCGCGGCGCGCCGATCAACCACTCGAAGGAGTCGATCTGCACGTCAAGCAGGCCCGGAACCTCGAGGGGCTCGCGGAGCTTGGCGAAGGAAACTCGGTTGGGCGCTCCGGGCACGGAGCCGTTCGACGAACTTCCGTTAGAGGAATTTTGTGGGCGATCCGTCTTGCTCTGGCGGAAATCAGCCAAGATGCATCCTTCCAGCACCTCGTGCGACTCACGAAGGCCGGGACCACCGGCCAGCTCGCCGCGAATTGTGTCGGTTCGGCCGGCGAACGAACTGTCCGGATCTCACGCGCAACTAAAGAACTAAGCCACGTAGGGGGGCTCAGGCTTAGACCACGGTGTCAGGTGGCGGGTGAGGTGGGCAGGAGGTAGCCAGCGCAACGTCCAACAATAGCGCAGGACGGCGCATTCCTCAACTTCCCAGCCCTGGGGGTCCAGGGACATCGACGCTGGCTGGCGATCTCGACTTCCCTCGGACTGTTCAGGTACATGCTGCCCAACAGACTGGCTCGTTTAGGGCCCGTCGTCAAGAGGGCGGGCCGGGAGTGTTACGCGGAGTTATCACGGAATCCGCCGGCCCGGGCGCGCCTCATTCGCCGATCTCGTGTGCGCGGTACCGGTGGGTGCCTTCGAGGTCGTCGAGGATGGCGGTCTGAGCGGTCTTGGGCAGGGTGTGCAGGATCTCGCGCACCCGCGCCTGGCGGCGGGCGACGGCCTTGCGTTCCGGCATGCCGGGCGATGCGACGATCTGCGGCGGCACGCCCTCGATCTCCTCGACACCGCCCGCATGCTGTCCGGCGTCCAGCGCCGCCTGCTCCTCGGCCATGGTCGCCTCGTCCTTTTCCTCCGACATGCCGATCGGCCCGATGCGGCGGCCGTTGAGGAACTGCCGCACGACCGGCTCGTCGCTGGTCAGCAACACCTCGCGGGGGCCGAACATGACCAGCTTGCGGCGGAACAGCATGCCCATGTTGTCCGGCACCGTGCGGGCGATGTTGATGTTGTGCGTGACGATCAGCACCGTGGCGTCGATCTGGGCGTTGATGTCGAGGATCAGCTGGCTCAGGTAGGCGGTGCGGACCGGGTCCAGACCGGAGTCGGGCTCGTCGCACAGGATGATCTGCGGGTCCATCACCAGGGCGCGGGCCAGGCTGGCGCGCTTGCGCATACCGCCGGAGATCTCACCGGGGAACTTCTTCTCGTCGCCGCCGAGGCCGACCAGGGTCAGCTTCTCCATGACGATGTCACGGATCTCGCCTTCCTTCTTCTTGGTGTGCTCGCGCAGCGGGAAGGCAGCGTTGTCGAAGAGGTTCATCGACCCGAACAGCGCGCCGTCCTGGAACATCACGCCGAACAGCGTGCGGATCTCGTAGAGCTCCTTGGCCGAGCACTGCAGGATGTCGGTGCCGTCGATGACGACCGAGCCGCGCTCGGGGCGCAACAAACCGATCAGTGACTTCAGGAAAACCGATTTGCCGGTACCCGACGGCCCCAGCAGGACGCTGACCTCCCCGGCGGGGATTTCCAGCGTCACGTCTTCCCAGATTCTCGAGGAACCGAAGGACTTCGTGAGCCCATTCACCTCGATTGCGACGCCCATGGGAAATCCTTCCGTCGACACTCATGCCTGCCACCTGCCCTTTTGTGTGGCATGAGTCACTGTAGCGCACGCCTGCCACACGGCATCAGGGTTGCGGCACACAGCGGGGAAAAATTGGCCGTCCGCAGACTCAGCCGGAAGCCCCGATGGCGCAACTTATTTGACGCACGTGTTAGCCAGCGGGCGCCCAGTTGCCGTGGAATCCCATCGGCACCCGCTGCGGCAGATGCACGGTGGCGACGTGCTCGAGCGTCTGCGCGTCCAGCAAGACCAGTTGGCCCTCGTCGCGGTCGCGGTGATAGCCGAACCCCATGAGGATGCCGTCATCCTCGGCGCCCGGTGCGGGATTGGGCACAAACGACATCTCGCCGAGCAAAAGGCCCGCATCGAGATCGGCAGCGGTGGCGGATCCGGTCGCGTAGTCGTGCTTGTACACGGCGGTCGACATCTCGGATCGCCCGCCGGACAGGTAACCGCCCTCGGTGCCGATGGTGTAGCCATACCGGTGCGGCCCGCCCAGCAAGGCCTCGTTGATGCGCGGGAATTCTTGGGGGCGATCGTCACGGCGTTCGCTGGTCACCGTCCCGGTGGCCAGGTTGACGGTCCAGCGGTCCAGCGTCGGCCGGCTGTCGCCGGGACCGCGCAGGTCACGGTCGAACATCCGCGCGTAGCGCACCACGTCGAGCACCAAAACCTCTGTGCCGTCGCGCATCTCGGAGTAGGCGTTGAGCGGGTGGTAGACGTAGCAGGGCTCGATGTCGAACCAGCGCACGTCCCGATTTCCGCCCTCTCGGGGCATCACCCCGATGCGCGCCGGGTAGTTGTCGTCCCACCGGTACGGCATCCGGCTGGTCGGCCGCTGGTTGCGATTGATCGCCGTCGCCATCGGGCTGGGCAGCCGCACACGACCGATGAGCGACTGCATCACCAGGCGGGCCGGCAGGCTCAACCAACGGGGCACGTTCGCCGGCATCACCTGAACGGGGTCGAACGTGACGGGCAGGTCGTAGATCACCACGTACTTGTCGGTCAGCGAGAAGTCGTGCATCATCGGCGACCCGCCCACCTCGATGTCGACGGTGCGCCGCGCCCGGCCCTGGGTGTCGATGACCGAGTACTGCACGGTGCGCCCGCGGGTGAACGAGTAGGACACCGCGTGCAATTCGCCGGTCCGCGGGTCGGCGTGCGGATGGGCGGTGTATCCCCCGAACAGGGTTCCGTCGAAGTCGCAGGGCCCCTCGGTGTCCAGCTCGTCGGTGAGCCGGTAGTTCGCCCCGCCCCCCTCGACGAGCGCGAGCGTGTGGCCGGCGTGGCTGAGGACGTTGGTGTTGGGGCCGACGGAGAGCATGCCGGCCCGCGGGTTCAGCCCGCTGGGCGCCGGCTCGCCGAGTGCGGCGCAGACGTGGGCGGTGCGCACCCATCGGTTGCGATACCAGCGGGCCTGCCCGCCTTGCAGCGCCACCCCGTGCACCATGCCGTCACCGCTGAACCAGTGGTAGACGGCGGGGTCCACCTCGGCGACGGGGTTGGGCCCGTTGCGCAGGTAGCGCCCGTCGAGGTGTTCGGGAATGCGTCCGGTGACCTTGAGGTCGGTGGCGGTGACCTCCGCGCTCACCGGCGCCAGGAAGTCCTCGAGGTAGGGGTTGCCGGGCTTGGCGGTTGTCGTGGTCGCCATGGCTAAGCTCCTATAACATTGTTATTTCAGCGTTATTGGCACCGTACGCCCCCGATGAGAAGATGGCAATGTGTCTTCCGAGATGACTTCGCCGATTCAGCGCAGCGTTCGCGAGGAGATGCTGCACGCCGCGGTCGGCCTGCTCGACGAGCACGGCCCCGACGCCCTGCAGACGCGCAAGGTGGCCGGCGCCGCGGGGACCTCGACGATGGCGGTCTACACCCACTTCGGCGGGATGCGGGGGCTGATCGCCGAGGTGGCCGAGGAGGGCCTGCGCCAGTTCGACGCCGCGCTGACCGTGCCGCCTACCGCCGACCCGGTCGCCGACCTGTTCATGATCGGGGCGGCCTACCGCCGCTACGCGATCAAGCGCCCGCACGTGTATCGGCTGATGTTCGGCAGCACCAGCGCGCACGGCATCAACGCGCCCGCCCACAACGTCCTGACGCTGACGGTCGCCGCGATCGAGCGCGACTACCCGAGCTTCGCGCACGTGGTGCGCGGGGTGCACCGGTGCATGCTGGCCGGCCGCATCAAACCCGCGGGCGCCGTGAAAGACGGTGTCGACGACGCGTCCGTGGTGGCGACCGCGGCGCAGTTCTGGGCGTTGATCCACGGCTTCGTCATGCTGGAACTGGCCGGCTACTACGGCGACGACAGCTCGGCCGTCGTCCCGGTGCTGGGGTCGATGACGTCGAACCTGCTTGTGGCCCTTGGTGATTCACCGGAGCAGGTGGCGCAGTCGCTGCAGACCGCGATGGGCGCGCGCTGAGCGCACGAAGCCCCCGGGACCTCGATCCCGGGGGCCTGCGCGCAGTGACTTACTTGACGGTGACGGTGGCGCCGGCGGCCTCGAGCTTGGTCTTGGCCTCGTCGGCGGCCTCCTTGGCGACCTTCTCCAGCAGCGGCTTGGGCGCGCCGTCGACCAGGTCCTTGGCCTCCTTGAGGCCCAGGCCGGAGACGATCTCGCGGACCACCTTGATGACGCCGATCTTCTTGTCGCCGGCGGACTCGAGGATCACGTCGAATTCCGACTGCTCCTCGGCGGCCTCGGCGGGCGCGCCACCGGCGGCCGGGCCGGCCGCGGCGACGGCGACCGGGGCGGCCGCGGTGACCTCGAAGGTCTCCTCGAACTTCTTGACGAAGTCGGAGAGCTCCAGGAGCGTCATCTCCTTGAACGCGTCGAGCAGGTCGTCGGTAGACATCTTTGCCATGGGTGTGGGTCCTTCCTTGTTTTTCCCAGGTTCCGGGGTGGTTGTTATTCGGCTTCGGCCGGGGTTTCCGCAGGCTCGGCGGGTGCTTCCGAAGCGGGTTCCGGGGCGGCTTCCGCGGCGGGCTCGGCAGCGGCCTCGGAAGCTGCTGGCCCCGCCGGTCCCTCTGCGGCCTTCTTCTCTTGCAACGCGGCCGCGAGCCGGGCGACCTGCGACGCCGGGGCGTTGAACAGCCCGGCCGCCTTGGCGAGGTTGCCCTTCATCGCGCCGGCCAGCTTGGCCAGCAGCACCTCGCGCGACTCGAGGTCGGCGATGCGCTCGACTTCGGCGACCGTCAGCGCGCGGCCGTCCATGTAGCCACCCTTGATGACCAGCGCCTTGTGCTCCTTGGCGAAGGTCTTGATGGCCTTGGCGGCGTCGACCGGCTCCCCGGTGATGAACGCGATGGCCGTCGGGCCGGCGAAGAGCTCGTCGAGGCCGTCGACCCCGGCTTCCGACGCAGCACGCTTGACCAGCGTGTTCTTGGCCACCGAGTACGTGGCCGACGCGCCCAGCGAGCGCCGCAGCTCGGCCAGGTTGGCGACCGTCAGGCCGCGGTACTCGGTGACCAGGGCAGCGGTCGATTCCTTGAACTGCTCGGCGATGTCCGCAACGGCGGTGGCCTTGTCAGCCCTGGCCATGCCTACCTCCTGAAGTGAAGTCATGCGACGTGTCGTCTCGATTCCCCCGAAAACGACGAACGCCCCGGCGCAGGAAACGGCCGGGGCGTACAAACACGCCGGCGCGAGCCGGCGTCGTGCCTCGTCCTCCTGCGTGGGCCGCCGGGATACCTCCCGGACCTTCGACCGATTGCTCGGTCACCGACGGTCTTCGGTGGAACGGCTAACACAATAGCGTGGCCTGCGCGGTCAGCCAAAACGGCGACCCCGGACGCCGGCTCAGATGACCGCGCGGGTGACGCCGAGGGTCAGCAGGACGAACACCGCCAGCAGCAGGGCCACCCGCAGCCGGTGCAGCCGATCCCACCGGGCCGCGAGGTCACGCGAGAGCTCACCGGCGGCCGGCCACTTGGCGATGCGGTTGTTGATCGGCACCAGCAGCGTGACCGTCAGCAGCACGACCAACACCATCAGGGCGCCGGCGGCACCGTACAGCCAGTCGCGCGCCGCGCCCCGCTCCTTGATGGCCAGCGCCACCAACAGCAACAGGCTCAGCGCGTACCAGAACGGCATCGTCGTGCCCAGCGATCGGGCGGCGCCGACGCGGGCCGCACGGAAGGCGTCGTCGGGCAGCCGCACGATGAGCGGGTGGAAGAACACCGCGACCGCCAGCTCCACGCCCACCAGCAGGCCGGTGATCACGACCGCGAGCGCGTCGATGCTGTGGTTCATGCCAGTCAGCGTAGAAAGCCGGGCGCGGCGTGCGCCGCGTCAGCCCAGGGCCGCGAGGCGGGCCGCGCCGATCAGGCCGGCCGCACCGCCGAGCTCGCCGGGCACCACCCGCAGCCCGGACAGGAAGTCCAGCCCCGCGTAGTCGGCCAGCTTCGCCCGCAGGGGGTCGAAGAGCAGCGGCCCGGATTTGGACACCCCTCCCCCGATCACGACGAGGTCCAGATCGCAGACCGCGCCGACCGAGGCGATCATCGCGGCGAGCGCGTTGGCCGATCGGTGAAAGGCCCGCCGGGCCACCGGGTCTCCGGCCGCCGCCGCGACGGCCAGGTCCCTGGCGCCCGCGCCGGGCGGCGCCGCCCACCCGTTGTAGCGCGCCCAGCGCACCATCCACGGCCCGGACGCCACCGTCTCCACGCAGCCGCGGCCGCCGCACGTGCACGGCGGCCCGTCCAGTTCGACGACGATGTGCCCGACGTGGCCGGCGTTGCCGGTGCGCCCGGCGTAGGGGACGCCGTCGAGCACCAGACCGCCGCCCACCCCGGTGGAGACCACCATGCCCAGCAGGAACCGGGCGTCCGGCCCCGCGCTGCGGCCCGCCCCGATCCAGTGCTCGCCCAACGCCATACACAGGCCGTCGCCGCCCAGCACCACCGGCACCCCGGGCACCGCGGCGGCGACCCTGTCGCGCAGCGGGAAACGGTCCCAGCCCGCGATGTTGATCGGGCTGACCGATCCGGTGTGCAGGTCGATCGGCCCGGCCGAGGCGATGCCGACGGCGGTGATCGGGGCGTCGGCCGCGCGCACCGCGTCGGCGATCATCGCCTCGACGACGGCCCACACGTCGCCGGCGGCGGTCGTGACCGGGGTGGGGCGGATCGCGCTGTGCACCAGCGCGCCGGCCGAATCGACCAGAGCGGCGGCGATTTTGGTGCCGCCGATGTCCAGGCAGAGGGTTGGCATGGTCTCAGTGCCGGTGGGTGTTGTCGGGTTGGCGGGGGTCGCCGGGATGCTCGTAGCCGGGCGCGAGCCGCACCAGCTCGGCGCGGCGGGCGTGCAGCCACAGCCGGAAGGCGCGCCGCCGGGCGGCGCCGCGCAGCTGCTCGGCGATCGCCGATCGCACCTCGGCCAGCGGTGGAGCGGCCAACGCCGTTGTGCGCCAGCCGTTTTCACCCGGTCGTGCCGCGGCGAAGCGCAGCGGGTTGCGGGCGTGATAGGCGGCCACCTCGTCGTCGGTGACGTGCACGTCGGCGGTGACGTCGGCGAACAGCGCCCGGGCGCGCGGGTCGGCCAGTACGGCCGCGGCGATGCTGCCGATCTCCAGCCGTGCGGTCACGTCGGGCAGCAGCTCCGTCTCGGTCGGGGCTTCGCGCGGGTCCAGCCCGCGCGCGTCCGCCTCGGCGGCGACCACCCGCCGGGTCACGATGAGCTGGGTCAGCCAGCGTCGCAGTTGGCGGCCCTCGCTGGTGCCCGCGGCCGGCAGTGCGCCCGCTCCCCGCCCCGCGCGCAGCCGCGTTTCGGCCGCGTCGACCTCCGCGCACGACACGGGGATGCCGGCGACGGTCGCGACAGGGTGGCCGCTCATGTCACCGTCACCCGGACCGCGGGCGAGTAGACCAGCCGCCCGGCGCAGCCGATGCGCACCAGCGCCCACCATTGCCCGGGTCCCAGCCAGGCCGGCGGGGTCACCCGGAAGCCGAGGCCGACGGTGCCGCCGGCGGGCAGGACCGCGCCGAGGGCGGCGGGTCCCATCCATTCCCACGTGCCCCAGGGGCTGATCAGATGCGCCTCGAGCGCCAAATCGGCCCGGGCGTGGGTGCCGACGGTGACGGTCACCTCACCCGCTTCGCCGGGTCGCAGCGTGACCTCGCGCGGCCCGTCGGCGAGGTAGACCAGCCCGCCCGGGTCGACCGCCGCGCCGCCCACCGCGACCACGCACACGTCCTCGACCGCTTGCCGCCAGGGGGCGGGGATGTGTTCGCCGGTGAGGCGCAGCCGTGCCCGGACGGGGTAGAGGCCCGGTTCTGCCGTCGGCGGGATCGACACCACCACGTCGGCCTCCAGGTGGCCGCCGCTGCACAGGGTGAAGGGCAGCTCGGCGGGCGTGGCCGACCAGCCGTCCGGGCACGCGAGGACGACCCCGCCGCGCAGCGTGGCGTCGCTGCAGTCGCTGGCCGCGGTCAGACGCACCGTCACGTCGCGGCCGGGCTGCGCACTGATCTGCGACGGGTGCAGGTGGGCGACCGCGGGCAGGCCCCCGAGCGGCGCGGGCCCGCGGTTGTGCAGCCAATAGCGGGCGTAGAGCGGCTGGGCGGCCTCGGCGTTCGGCGCCAGGGCGGCGGCGTCCGCGAGCGTCGCGGGCAGGTCGAACCGGGCCAGCACGGTCGCCACCTGGTAGCCGTGCAGGTCGACCGAATCCAGCCGCCCCTCGGGAGCCTCCAGGAGGTCGGCGGCCCGCAGGTCGCTGATCGCCGCGACGTCCGAGCTAAGCGTCACCCGCGCGCCCGCCCCGGTCGTCTCCACCAACCGCAGGGCGACCGAGTGCGGGTCGACCGGCGCGGCGCGGCCCGCGGTCAGCGGATCGCCGGCCGCCTTGAGGGCCGCCAGGTGGACCGAGTCGGCGAGCTCGACGCGCAGCAGCGCACCGACCGGCGGCAGCGCACCGGGCCGCCGGCCCCCGGCGACGGCGAGCAGCGGCTGCGCGAACTGCGCGCTGCGGGTGGGGATGTCCGCGCGCCGCCAGTCGCCGTCGCCGCTGACCAACGCGTAGTCGAAATCGTGGGTCCAGTGCTGCAGCTGGAAGTTGGAGCCGTCCGGCGCGGTGCGGCGGGGGTCATCGATCCAGATGCCCGACGGCCAGCCGGTGCACGAGCGCATCAGCGCGGTGTGCAGGGTGCCCTCGGTGTCGACGGCGAAGCTGGGCACCCCGCGGTTGAGCAGGGCGACGGTGCGGTCCTCGAACGCCTCCGTTCCCGACGCGGGCCGCTGCGCGACGATCTCGGCGTCACCGAGATCGTCGGCCAGCGCGGCGATCTCCGCGCGCAGGTCCTCGTCGGCGCGGCCGTCGACGACCAGCACCGGCAGCGCCCGCAGTCCACGCAGGTCGGCGCCGGGCACCCACACCGCGGCCAGCGGCGTCTCGGCCGGCACCCAGACCCGGGCCCGGCCGGTCGCCGCCAGCTGGCGGTCGAGTTCCCGGGCGTACACCGCATCGGCGTGGGCCAGCACCGCCTCGGTGAAGGCGTTGCGGTCCGGCCCGCCCAGCGCGATCCGCACGTCGGGCAGGTTGGAATCCACCTCCAGGTGGCCGTAGCGGGGCTTGTCCGCGGCGCTGCAGGTGGCCGTGACTCCGGCGCGGACCAGCGCCACCATCAGCGCGCGCGCCAGCGGCCCGGACACCGCCTCCGCCGGAGACACCACCTCGGCGACCGAGATCGCCCGCACCCCGGCCCCCGACACCCGGACCCGGGCGGCCGAGGACAGGCCGAACCAGCCGTACGCCGGGTTGTCCAGGGCCCACAGGTGCCGGGCGGTGTCCACCGCGCGCGGCCCGTCGTGCAGCAGCGCGAAACCGCGGCCGACGACGGCGTCGCCGACTTCGCTGACCGGCATGGCGCCCGGCACCGGGCACGGCCAGCGCAGCCGCACCAGCTGATCGGCGCCGGTGAAGTCGTCGATGGTGGTGCGGCAGTCCACCCGCGCGACGCCCCGCCACAGCGTCAGGGTCTGGGTGTAGCGCAGCAGCGTGCCGATCCGACCGCGGACCACCACCCGCTCACCGAGGGGTCCGCGAAAGGCCCGCACCCGCGCCGGCGATTCCGACGAGCACACCACCGGCCCCTTGGGCAGCAGGTGCCACGGTCCCTCGCCCTGCGTGGGGTGCGACGGGTATTCCTCGTAGACGGCGAGCTCGTTGCCCACCCGGCCCTCGGCGATCAGCTCGCGGCCCCCCTGGGCAGACAAGTCGATCAGCGAGGCGACGGCCCCGCCGCGGGCCTTGTCGACCTCGAGCCGGTAGTGCTCGTTGGCGATCACCGATCCCGGCACCGCCGCCCAGCCGGCCGCTTGGTCGGCGGGTGCCAGCCGGTAGGCCCGCCAGCCCAGCGACCCGACATCGCGGGCCAGCCAGGTGACCGAGCTCCCGTCGTGCTCGACCAGCGCGGGCAGTTCGGCGCCGTCGGCGTCCAGCACCCGCACGCCCGCGGGCAGCGGCGGATCGATGCGCGCGGTGACGAGATCGGTGCGTGGGTGCGCCAGGGGGTTCCACACGACGACGTCGCCCTCGATCGCCCCGGACAGCAGCGCCAGCGAGGCGTCCCGGGCCGTGCGGCCCAGCTCCCACGCGTCGCGCCAGCCGGTCAACAGGTCGAGGTAGACCTGGTCGGATTCCGACCCGGTGATCGCGTCGTGGTGCGCGCCGTAGGCCAGCTGCACCCACGCCTTGGCCAGGGCCGCATGCGGGTAGTCGGCGCCGGTCGCCAGGGCCGCGAACACCGCGAACCGCTCGGCCGCCAGCACGGCGTTCTCGGCGGCCCGGTTGGCTTGTTTGGTGTCGATGTAGGACACGTCCTTGCCGGTGTAGATCGGGTTCATGTCCCGGGTCTGCGGCGACGGCTCACACCCGCGCTGCGCCAGCTCGGCGCGCACCGCCGCGAAGAACTCGCGCGGCAGCGCGCACACGAATCGCGGCCAGGTGTAGCGGGCGGCCCAGTCGCGATGGATCGCGGTGACCCATGTGTTGGGCGGCGTGTAGTCGGTGCCGACGGGCAGCAGCACGTTGCGGGTCAGCGCCACCGTTTTGAGCTGATCGAACAGCTCGTACGTGGCGTCGGAGGCCTCGCGCAGCGTGGTCGCGGAGTCCATCCACCACCCCGCCGAGTAATGCGCGGGCATGTAGTGGGTGAGCAGGCCGCGGCCCGACGGCGAGATCCACTCGAACTCGCTGCAGAACTGCATGCCGCCCAGTCCGCCGTCGCTGTGCATCGGGCCCCACTGGTGGTGCGGTCCCCGGGCCCACGAACTCGACGTCAGGCCGGCGTCGGCGGCCAGGCCCGGGAACTGCGGGTCGTGGCCGAACACGTCCAGCTGCCACGCGGTCGCCGGGTCGGCACCCAGGACGTGGCGCTGAAAACCCATGCCGTGCACCAGGTTCCGGATGGTCGTTTCCGGGCTGGTGAGATTGGTGTTCGGTTCGTTGTAGGTGCCGCCCAGCACCTCGACACGGCCCTGCGCGATGAACCGGCGCAGGTCGGCGCGGTCCTCGGGGCGGGTGTCCCAGTACGGCTTGAGGTAGTCCACCTCGGCGAGCACGAACTTGTACTCGGGCTCGCGGCGGGCCATCTCCAGGTGGGCGTGCACGAGCTCGAAGCCGTTGGTCTGCCGGGCCCGCCCCGGCGGATCCTCGGTCCATTCGCTGGTGTAGGCGCCCTGGGTGTTCCACCACACCGGGTCGTAGTGGAAGTGACTGACCATGAACATGGTCCAGCCGGGCTCGGCGACCGTGAACTCGAACGGCAGGTCCGCGCGCCCGGCGCGCACCCGCGCGGACCGTCGCTCGCCGACCACCGGACGGTCCAGGGTGACGGGGACCTCGACGAGCTCGTCGCCGATATCGGCGACCGCCTCCCCGGTCAGGCCGTCCCCGTCGATGCGGACCCGCCTCGGCTCGCCCACCCCGGCGACGGTGACGCGCGCCAGCTGCAGCGGGGCTTCCGGCGGCCCGACGAAAAGCTCCGTCGACTCCGCCGAAACCAGCTGCATCCCCGCACTTTACGGCGGCGCGGCCAACCGAGAAACCCGTCGCCTGACCGCGAACCCGTCGCATTGGTGGAAAGCTCGGTGCCATGGCAGATCTGAGCGCCCAACTGGCCGACCAACTCGACTGGCACTGGCGCAACCAGCTGCGCCCTCGCCTGGGCGGCCTGACCGACGACGAGTACTTCTGGCAGCCGGTGCCCCACTGCTGGACGGTGCACCCGGACGGGTCGATCGACTTCGCGTTCCCGGCGCCCAGCCCGGCACCGTTCACCACGATCGCGTGGCGCATGGCACACGTGATTGTCGGGGTGTTCGCGATGCGTGCCCATCACCATTTCGGTGGACCGTCCGCCGATTACCAGAGTTGGAACTACGCCACCACCGCCGCCACCGCCCTGCGGCAACTGGACGAGACGTACGCGGTGTGGATCAACGGTGTACGGTCGCTGTCCGCCGCCGACCTGACCCGCCGCTGCGGCGCGGCCGAAGGGCCGTACGCCGACTACCCGCTGAGCGCGCTGGTCTTGCACATCAATCGGGAAGCGATCCACCATGGCGCCGAAATCGCTTGCCTGCGCGACCTTTACGTTCACAACAGGATGGATTGACAATGCCCGCCCTCGCACCACCGGTGTCCGATGAACGCAGCGCCCTGCGCGAATTCCTGGCGTTCCACCAAAGCGCGTACTTCGCCGTCAGCTACGGCCTCACCGACGAACAGGCCCGCTCCACGCCGTCGGCCAGCGCGCTGTCGATCGGCGGGCTGGTCAAGCACGCCACGGGGATGCAGCACAGCTGGATGACCCGCGTCGCCGCCGCGCCCGACGCGCCGCCGAAGGACACCCGTCCGTTCGAGCAGATCAGCAAGGAGTTCGCCGACCAGCATGTGATGGGTTCCGACGAGACGCTGGACGGGCTGCTGCGGGCGTTCGAGGCGCAGAACGCGACGTCGCTGCGGCTGGTCGAGACCGCGGACCTCGACGCCGCGGTGCCCGTGCCGCGCGACATCCCCTGGTTCCCCAAGGACCAGCGGGCGTGGTCGGTGCGCTGGGTGATCCTGCACGTGATCAACGAGCTGGCGCGGCACGCCGGTCACGCCGACATCGTCCGGGAGACGATCGACGGCGCGACCATGTACGAGCTGATCGCCGGGCACGAAGGCTGGGCGATCGAGGGGTGGGTGCAGCCGTGGCGAGGCGGGCACCGGCACCAGTAGAGATTGGGACTTGCCAGCACCGGTTTGGCAGACTGCTGGAATGAGTTCTACCAAGCATCGAGAGGTGGCCAAGCTCGACCGGGTGCCGTTGCCGGTCGAAGCGGCCCGGGTAGCGGTGACCGGTTGGCAGGTCACCCGCTCCGCCGCTCGCATCGTCACCAAGCTGCCCGGCAGGGGTCCGTGGCAGCAGAAGGTGATCAGGCAGCTCCCCCAGACCTTCGCCGACCTGGGACCGACGTACGTCAAGTTCGGGCAGATCATCGCGTCGAGCCCGGGGGCGTTCGGCGAATCGCTGTCCCGGGAGTTCCGCGGCCTGCTGGACCGGGTGCCGCCCGCCGACCCCGGCGAGGTGCACAAGCTGTTCATCGAGGAGCTCGGCGCCGACCCGTCCGAGCTGTTCGCCAGCTGGGACGAGGAACCGTTCGCGTCGGCGTCGATCGCCCAGGTGCACTACGCGACCCTGCACAGCGGCGAGCAGGTCGTCGTCAAGATCCAGCGGCCGGGCATTCGCCGCCGGGTCGCCGCCGACCTGCAGATCCTCAAGCGCTTCGCCCAGGCCGTCGAGGTGGCCAAGCTCGGCCGCCGGCTGTCCGCGCAGGACGTCGTGGCCGACTTCTCCGACAACCTGGCCGAGGAGCTCAATTTCCGGCTGGAGGCGCAGTCGATGGAGGCGTGGGTCTCGCACCTGCGCGCCTCCCCGCTGGGCCGCAACATCCGGGTGCCGCAGGTGTACTGGGACTTCACCAGCGACCGGGTGCTCACCATGGAGCGGGTGTCCGGCATCCGCATCGACGACGTCGCCGCCATCCGCAAGGCCGGGTTCGACGGTGTCGAGCTGGTCAAGGCGCTGCTGTTCTCGCTGTTCGAAGGTGGGCTGCGGCACGGGCTGTTCCACGGCGACCTGCACGCGGGCAACCTCTACGTCGACGATCAGGGCCGGATCGTGTTCTTCGACTTCGGGATCATGGGCCGCATCGATCCCCGCACCCGGTGGCTGCTGCGCGAATTGGTGTACGCGCTGCTGGTCAAGAAGGACCATGCCGCGGCGGGCAAGATCGTGGTGCTGATGGGCGCCGTCGGCACCATGAAGCCCGAGGCCCAGGCCGCCAAGGATCTGGAAAAGTTTGCCACCCCGCTGACCATGCAGACGCTGGGCGACATGTCCTACGCCGACATCGGGCGGCAGCTGTCGGCGCTGGCCGACGCCTACGACGTCAAGCTGCCCCGCGAGCTGGTGCTGATCGGCAAGCAGTTCCTCTACGTCGAGCGGTACATGAAGCTGCTGGCGCCGAAGTGGCAGATGATGTCGGATCCGCAATTGACGGGGTATTTCGCGAACTTCATGGTCGAAGTCAGCCGCGAGCACTCCTCCGACGTCGAGGTATAGGCGTGCAGGTCCGCACGGGATACGCCATAGCAGGCGACCTGAAGCTGTACTACGAGGACATGGGCGACGTCGACGACCCGCCCGTCCTGCTGATCATGGGGCTGGGAGCCCAGCTGCTGCTGTGGCGAACCGCGTTCTGCCAAAAGCTGATCGACCAAGGCCTGCGCGTCATCCGGTACGACAATCGAGACGTCGGCCTGTCCAGCAAGACCCAGTACGGCAGCTCGGGACAGCCGCTGGCGACGCGGTTGGTCCGGTCCTGGTTGGGTCTGCCCAGCCGGGCGGTGTACAAGCTCGAGGACATGGCCGACGACGCCGCGGCCGTGCTCGATCATCTGGGCATCGAACGCGCCCACATCGTCGGGGCGTCGATGGGCGGCATGATCGCCCAGATCTTCGCCGCGCGATTCCGCGAGCGGACCCAATCCCTGGCGATCATCTTCTCCAGCAACAACGCGGCCCTGTTGCCGCCGCCGGCGCCGCGCGCGCTGCTGGCCCTGCTGAAGGGGCCGCCGCCGAACTCGCCGCGCGAGGTGATCGTCGACAACGCCATGCGGGTCGGCAAGATCATCGGCAGCCCGCGCTACCGGGTGCCCGACGAGCAGGCCCGCGCCGAGGCCGCCGAGGGGTACGACCGCAATTACTACCCGCAGGGCGTGGCGCGGCACTTCGCCGCGGTGCTGGGCAGCGGCAGCCTGCGGCGCTACAACCACGGCACCGTCGCTCCCACCGTGGTGATCCACGGCCGGGCGGACAAGCTGATGCGGCCCTTCGGTGGCCGCGCGGTGGCCCGGGCCATCGACGGCGCCCGATTGGTGTTATTCGACGGGATGGGTCATGATCTGCCACAGCAGTTGTGGGATCAGGTGATCGGCGTGCTGACTAACAATTTCGCCAGGGCGTGTTGAGCCAAAAGGCATTCCGCAGAAACATTTCCCCGCATTTTCAGTCCATGCCGCAGGGTTGTACGGTTGTCGAAGGAGGGTGGGTGTCGCAATGGTGAAGCTGAAGCCGTATTACGAAGAGTCGCAGGCTACCTACGACATTTCGGACGACTTCTTCGCGTTGTTCCTCGACCCCAACATGGTCTACACCTGCGCGTATTTCAAAGACGACGACATGACCTTGGAACAGGCGCAGCTGGCCAAGCTGGACCTGGGGCTGGACAAGCTGAACCTCGAGCCGGGCATGACGGTGCTCGACGTCGGGTGCGGCTGGGGCGGGGCCGTGGTCCGGGCGCTGGAGAAATACGACGTCAATGTCATCGGCATCACGCTCAGCCGCAACCATTACACGCGCACCAAGGCGCGGCTGGCCGCGATCCCGACGACGCGGCGCGCCGAGGCCCGGCTGCAGGGGTGGGAAGAATTCGACGAGCACGTCGACCGGATTATCAGCTTCGAGGCCTTCGACGCGTTCAAAAAGGAACGCTGGCCCGCGTTCTGGGACTGGGCATATGAAACCCTCCCCAACGACAGCCGGATGCTGATGCACAGCATCTTCACCTACCCGCAATCGCACTGGAAGGAAGTCGGCATCAAGATCACGATGTCGGACCTGCGCTTCCTGCACTTCCTCGGCAAGGAGATCTTTCCCGGCGGGCAGATGTGCGGCGAAGCCGACATCGTCGACCTTTCGCGAGCCAGCGGTTTCGGCCTCGAGCAGACGCAATACCTGCAGTCGCACTACGCCCGGACGCTGGACACCTGGGCGGCCAACCTGGAGGCCAACCGCGACCGCGCGATCGCCATCCAGTCCGAAGAGGTCTACGACCGCTTCATGCGCTACCTGACGGGCTGCGCGAACCTTTTCCGCAAAGGCATCTCGAACGTGGCCCAGTACACGCTCACCAAGTAGCGTCGGCGGAAAGTAGAGTTTGGCTGCGCGGTCGGGCCCGCGACGCGCACTCGCACCCTTCGGAAACGACGCCTCGACGTTGGGTATCGTTGCTGCTCACACCGGACCCCTCGATGCGCGCGACTAGAGGCAGCTAACGTCATCGAGGAGAACAGGACGAAAATGGCTGAGCAACCGACTGGCCCGACGAAGACGCGGACGCGCTCGGAAGACATCCAGGCGCATTACGACGTCTCCGACGATTTCTTCGGCCTGTTCCAGGACCCGTCACGGATCTACAGTTGCGCCTACTTCGAGCGCGACGACATGACCCTGGAAGAGGCCCAGTACGCGAAGATCGACCTCAACCTCGACAAGCTGGACCTCAAGCCCGGCATGACCCTGCTCGACATCGGCTGCGGGTGGGGCACCACCATGAAGCGCGCCGTCGAGCGGTTCGACGTCAACGTCATCGGCCTGACGCTGTCCAAGAACCAGCACGCCCGCGCCGAAGCGTTGCTCGGCTCCATCGACAGCAACCGCTCGCGGGAGGTGCGCCTGCAGAACTGGGAGGACTTCTCCGAGCCCGTCGACCGCATCGTGTCGATCGAGGCCTTCGAGCACTTCGGCCACGAGAACTACGACGACTTCTTCAAGCGGACCTACGACATCATGCCCGACGACGGCCGCATGACCGTCCAGAGCAGCGTCAGCTACCACCCGTACGATCTGGCCGCGCGCGGCAAGAAGCTGAGCTTCGAGACGGCGCGGTTCATCAAGTTCATCGTGACCGAGATCTTCCCCGGCGGCCGGCTGCCCTCCACCCAGATGATGGTCGACCACGGCGAGAAGGCCGGTTTTGTTGTGCCCGAACCGCTTTCGTTGCGGCCGCACTACATCAAGACCCTGCACATCTGGGGTGACACGCTCGAGTCGAACCGGGACAAGGCCATCGAGGTCACCTCCGAAGAGGTCTACAACCGCTACATCAAGTACCTGCGCGGCTGCGAGCACTACTTCACCGAGGAGATGCTCGACGTCAGCCTGGTGACCTACCTCAAGCCGGGCGCGGCCGCCTGAATTTCTGCGGCGCCTGTCGGATTGGCGCTGCGCGGTTCGTCGAGTAGGTAGAGAGTGGAGCAGACGGCTTCGCTCACTACCGGAGGTGACGACCATGCAGTACTTCGCCTTGTTGATCAGCAAGGAACAGGACCGTGCGCCCGACGATGCCGCCGCCGCGATGGCCGCCTGGGAGAACTTTCACGCCAAGGCCGGGCCGGCGATCAAGGCCGGTGACGCCCTGGCGCCCGCCGCGTCCGCCGTGGCCATTTCCGGCGGCCCGGACGCGCCGACGGTCACCGACGGTCCCTTCGCGGAATCCGCCGAAGTGGCTTGCGGCTATTACGTGTTCGAGGCCGAAAACCTCGACGAGGCGCTGGCGCTGGCGCGCGACGTCCCGGTGGCCGAGTTCGGGGCGGTGGAGCTGTGGCCGGTGGTCCACGCCGTCGAGCCGTCCCGCGCGCTCACCGGCAACGACTGGCTCGCGCTGCTGCTCGAGCCCGCCGAATCCGCGCACACACCGGGCACGCCGGAGTGGGAGGCGGTGGCGGCCAAGCACGTCGAGCTGCACGCCGCCGCCGGCGATCACGTGATCGGCGGCGCCGCGCTGCACGACCGGTCCACGGCGACGACCGTGCGGGTGCGCGACGGCGAGGTCCTCATCACCGACGGGCCGTACGTGGAGGGCGCCGAAATCGCCACCGGCATCTACCTGTTGAGCGCCGCCGATCGTGACGAGGCGGTCAAGATCGCCTCGATGATCCCCGCCTCGTCCGTGCAGCTGCGCCAGTTGGCGGGCGTCTCCGGCCTGTAGCCAGATGGCCGACCTGGACGGCGTCTTCCGCCGGGAGTGGGGCCCGGCCGTGGCCGCGCTCGCGCGGTGGTCGGGTGACCTCACCGTCGCCGAGGACGCCGTCCAGGAGGCCTGCGCCGAGGCGCTGCGCACCTGGCCGCGCGACGGGCTGCCCGCCAACCCGGGCGGGTGGCTGGTGACCGTCGGCCGTAATCGGGCCCGTGATCGCTTGCGCCGCGAATCGGTGCGCCCCGGAAAGGAATTGGCGGCCGTGTTGGACGACATCAGGGCGCGCACCGAGCACACCGACCCGCACCCGGTTCGCGACGACGAGTTGCGGATGATGTTCACCTGCGCGCACCCGGCGCTGGACCGGCAATCGCAATTGGCGCTGACGCTGCGGCTGGTCTCGGGCCTGACCGTCGGCGAAATCGCCCGCGCGCTGCTGCAGACCGAGGCGGCGATCGGCCAGCGAATCACGCGCGCCAAGAACAAGGTTCGGCACGCCAACATCCCGCTGCGCGTCCCGCCCGCCGAGCTGCTGCCCGAGCGCACCCCGCACGTGCTGGGTTGCGTCTATTCGGTGTTCACCGAGGGCTACTGGTCGACGGCGGGCCCGTCGGCCATCCGCGACGACCTGTGCGACGAGGGGATCCGGCTGGGCGGCGAGCTGTGCGCGCTGCTGCCCGCCGAGCCGGAGGCGCACGCGCTGTCCGCCCTGATGCTGCTGCACGATTCGCGACGCGCGACCCGGGTGGACGAGTCCGGGATGCTGGTGCCGCTCGAGGACCAGGACCGCCGCCGGTGGGACCGCGCGCGCATCGCCCGCGGGCTCGAGCGGTTGCGTCACGCCCGAGGCGCCCAGGACTCCGCGGGCGCCTACCTGCCCCAGGCGGTGATCGCCGCGCTGCACGCCACGGCCCCGTCCTGGGAACGCACGGACTGGGTCGCCATCTGCTCGGCCTATGACCGGCTGTGGCAGCTCACCGGGTCCCCGGTGGTGGCCGCCAATCGCGCGCTGGCGATCGGCTTTCGCGACGGGCCCGACGCCGGGCTGGCCGCCCTGGACGATGTGGCTGGCGATCCGCGGCTCGCCCGCTCGAACCTGGTCGCGACCGTGCGCGCCGACCTGCTGCGCCGCGCGGGCCGGCCGGCCGATGCGCTGACGTGGTACCGAGCGGCGTTGGAGTCCAACGGGTCTGAGCCGGGACGCGCGTTCCTGCGGCGCCGCATCGCCGAGTGCGGGGGGTAATTCCCGCCGAACGTCGACTTGTGGCGCCGATTACTTGGGTGATCGCGCCACAAGTCGACGTTCGACCAGGAGAGAGATCAGGCCTCGGAGAAGTTGCGGGTGACCGACGGGTCGACCGGAATGCCCGGCCCCGTCGTCGTCGACACGGTGATCTTCTTCAGGTAGCGGCCCTTCGACGCGGACGGCTTGAGCCGCAGCACCTCGTCGAGCGCGGCGCCGTAGTTCTCGGCCAGCGACTTCTCGTCGAAGGAGGCCTTGCCGATGACGAAGTGCAGGTTGGCCTGCTTGTCGATGCGGAAGTTGATCTTGCCGCCCTTGATGTCGGCCACGGCCTTGGCGACGTCGGGGGTGACGGTGCCGGTCTTCGGGTTCGGCATCAGGCCGCGCGGACCGAGCACCCGCGCGATGCGGCCGACCTTGGCCATCTGGTCCGGGGTCGCGATCGCGGCGTCGAACTCCAGCCAGCCGCCCTGGATCTTCTCGATCAGGTCGTCGCTGCCGACGATGTCGGCGCCGGCGGCCTGCGCCTGCTCGGCCTTGTCGCCGACCGCGAACACCGCCACCCGGGCGGTCTTGCCGGTGCCGTGCGGCAGGTTCACCGTGCCGCGAACCATCTGGTCGGCCTTGCGCGGGTCGACGCCCAGCCGGATCGCCACCTCGACGGTCGCGTCCTGCTTGCTCGACGACGTTTCCTTGGCGAGCTTGGCCGCCTCCAGCGGGGAGTACAGGCTGTTGCGGTCCACCTTCTCGGCGGCGGCGCGGTATGCCTTGCTGTTCTTGCTCATTGATTCATCCAATCTGGTGTTGGGTCGTGGTTATCGGGCCGAAGCCAGCCCTCCCACGGTGGTGGTGCGGGGTACTACTCGACGGTATCTTTGCGTCGATTCGTCCTTCCCATTCCTACGCTGGGCCTCGTTCCTCGCCCCGCTTCGTCATGCTCGGACTACTCGACGGTGATACCCATCGACCGGGCGGTGCCGGCGATGATCTTGGCGGCCGCGTCGATGTCGTTGGCGTTCAGGTCGGCCTTCTTGGTCTCGGCGATCTCCTTGACCTGATCCCAGCTGACCTTGGCGACCTTGGTCTTGTGCGGCTCGGCCGAACCCTTGCCGACGCCGGCGGCCTTGAGCAGCAGCTTGGCGGCGGGCGGGGTCTTGAGCGCGAAGGTGAAGCTGCGGTCCTCGTAGACCGTGATCTCGACCGGGATGACCTGGCCGCGCTGGTTCTCCGTGGCGGCGTTGTACGCCTTGCAGAACTCCATGATGTTGACGCCGTGCTGACCGAGCGCAGGCCCGACCGGCGGCGCCGGGTTGGCCTGCCCCGCCTGGATCTGAAGCTTGATCAGCCCGACGACTTTCTTCTTCGGGGCCATGAGATGTTGTTCGTTCCTTCCTGGTTTGTGCCCGGCGGAGGCGCCGGTTTAGAGCTTGGAGACTTGGCTGAAGGTCAATTCCACCGGGGTCTCGCGGCCGAAGATCGACACCAGCACCTTGAGTTTCTGCTGTTCGCCGTTGACCTCGCTGATCGTGGCCGGCAGCGTCGCGAACGGGCCGTCCATGACCGTGACCGATTCGCCGACCTCGTAGTCGACCTCGATGGCCGGGCGTTCCAGCCCCCCGGCCTCGGCGGCGGTGGCGGTGGTCGCCGCCCCCTTGGCGGCCTTCTTCGTCGCGCCGCGCGGCAGCAGGAACTTCACCACGTCGTCGAGCGTCAGGGCCGACGGGCGCGACGTCGCCCCGACGAACCCGGTGACGCCGGGGGTGTTGCGCACCGCGGCCCACGAGTCGTCCGTCAGGTCCATGCGCACCAGGATGTAGCCGGGCAGCACCTTGCGATTGACCTGCTTGCGCTGGCCGTTCTTGATCTCGGTGACCTCTTCGGTGGGCACCTCCACCTGGAAGATGTAGTCGCCGACGTCGAGGTTCTGCACCCGCGTTTCGAGGTTGGCTTTGACCTTGTTCTCGTATCCCGCGTAGGAGTGGATGACGTACCAGTCGCCGGGCTTGCTGCGCAGTTCCGCCTTGAGCGCGACGGCCGGGTCGACCTCTTCGGCCGGCTCGTCGGGCGCCCCGGCAGCGTCGGCGGCCTCGTCCGCGGTCGCCTCGTCCGTGGTCGCCTCGGAAACCTCGGAGGTCGCCGTGTCGTCAGAAACCTCGGCAGCTTCCGTGGTCTCTTTCAGGTCGACCGCGTCACCCGCGGACGGGTCACCGTCGAAGCTAGTCACGGTGTGAGTCCTCTCTGTCACTTTTCACAGCGGCGTCGCTCGCTCAGCCGAACACCAACAGCACCAGCTTGGTCAGGCCGAAATCCGCCAGGCCGACCAGCGCCACCATGAAGGCCAGGAAGGCCAGCACGACGGAGGTGTACGTGAGCATCTGCTTGCGGTTGGGCCAGATGACCTTCCGCATCTCCGCAACGACCTGCTTGAGGTAGTTGTAGACGAACAGGAACGGGTTGGCCCGGCTGTCCGCGGATTTCTTCGGCTTGGCGGCCTTCTTGGCTTTGGCGCCCTTCTTGGCCTTGTCCTTGCCGGAGGCTTCGATCTCGTCCGGCGACGCGGCGTCGACATCCTCGCCGGCGTCGGCCGCCTTCTGGCGGGACCGCTTGCCGGTCGGGCGTTGTGGCCGCGTCACCACCGCCGTCCGGACACCGCTCGCGCGGCCCTCCGTCGTGTCAGTGCCGTCGCTTGCGGCGTCGTTGGCAACGTCGCCTTCGTCGCTCACCGCACGCTCCTTTGTTTGCTAGTACCCACCAGAACCGTCCCATCGGTGGCGGCGCACCTTCCAGTGTCCACCATGGCACATGCTCATGCCCATGGTCCGGCTCCGTCCGTCTTCAGCAGGGGCGACAGGACTTGAACCTGCAACCTGCGGTTTTGGAGACCGCTGCTCTGCCAGTTGAGCTACGCCCCTTCGCGGTTGGCAGGCCAACCTGCGCTTACCTACCGGGGCTTACATGACACGCGCGCCTTCCGATTGCTCGACTCACGGAAAGCGCGCTGATGCTGGGAAAACCCCGAGGTCCGAGTGTACATCGACGCGGGAGTCAGATACTAATTACGCCGTTCTGACGACCTGGCCGGACTCCGAGTCCCAACGCAGGTTCGCGGAGTTGTCGCTGAACTGGCTCATCAGCGTGGTGTAGGCCTCCAGGACCACCTCACCCTTGTCGTTGGTGCAGATGTTCTTGGTGACGACGATGTCGGCGCCGAAACGCTCGTCCACCGACAGGATGTCCATGCGGGCCCACAGCTTGTCGCCGGCCTTGATCGGCTTGGAGAACACGAACCGCTGGTCGACCTGGACGATCACCAGCGTCTCCATGCCGATGTCGACGTGCCGGAAGAAATCCAGCTGGACCAGCTTGGCGAAGATGGTCCCGAAGGTCAGCGGCGCGATGATCGCGTCGTGGCCGAGTTCGGCGGCGGCGTCCTCCTCGAAGTGGGCCGGGTGCCGGTTCTTGATGGACAGCGCGAACTGGCGCAGTTGCTCCCGCCCCACAACGAAGTAGTCCGGGTAGCGCCAGATCATCCCCCTGATGTCTGTCTTGAGCGCCATGCGCTACGCCAGGGTCGCGGACGCGATGGCCCTACCGAAGATCTTCTTGCCGCCGGTGGTGGCCGTGAGCGCGATGGTCACGGACTTGGTCTCGGGATCGGTGGACTTGACCCGGCCGCTGAAGACCAGCTCGGCGCCCTTGCCGTCGTTGGGCACCGGCACCACGGCGGTGAACCGCACGTTGTACTCGGTCACCGCGCCGGGGTCACCGATCCATGCGGTGACGTAGCCGCCGCCGATCCCCATGGTCAGCATGCCGTGCGCGATCGCGGTCTCCAGGCCGACGACCTTGGCCATCTCGTCGTCCCAGTGGATCGGGTTCAAGTCGCCGGAGACGCCGGCGTAATTGACCAGATCCTGTCGGGTCAACGGGTAGGTCTTCTCCGGAAGCTGGTCACCCACCTTCACGGAGCTGAACTCACGCAGTGGCATCAGAAAATCCCTCTTCTCCATCCTCGCCGGCACGGCCCGCCAGGGTCGTATAGGTCTCTTGCACGACGTCACCCGCCTCGTTGGTGATGACGTTCTTGGTGACGATGATCTGGGTGCCGTGCGATACCCGCACCGAGTCCACGTAGACGTCGCAGTAGAGCTTGTCCCCGGCGACCAGCGGCGCGAAGAACTTCAGCACCTGGTCGACCTGCACGATCTGGGCGTCCTGGACGGCGACGTTGGCGTGCTTGAAGAAGGCCGTCTGCGCCGTGTAGCCGAACACGCAGACGAAGGTCAGGGGGGCCGGCAGCCCCGAGTAGCCGAGGTCGGCGGCCGCCTTCTCCTCGAAATACGCCGGGTCGTCGTGTTTGACGGCGACCGCGTACTCGCGGATCTTCTCCCGCTCTACCTCGTAATGATCGGGGTAGCGGTAGTGCATCCCGACGATGCTCTCGGTTAACGGCACGGTTCTTAAACTACCTAGTCAATCGGAGTAAACGCTGGCGGGGCGCCGCTAGCGTGTCTCTCGATGCGCCTGGTGCTTACCGCAGTTGGGGCAGAACTTCTTCAGCTCCAGTCGGTCCGGGTCGTTCCGGCGGTTTTTCTTGGTGATGTAGTTGCGGTGCTTGCACACCTCGCATGCCAAGGTGATCTTCGGCCGTACGTCGGTACTGGACGCCATGACGGTTCTCTCTCGATTCTTGAAAAGATCTGTGCTGTTCTGTTGTAGCGATGGCCGGACTCGAACCGGCGACCTAACGATTATGAGTCGTTCGCTCTAACCGACTGAGCTACATCGCCTCTGGCCACCCCGTTTTGGGGTCGGGCCGCCACGCCTGCTCGGCGTCCGCCGAGCCCCCTAACGGAATCGAACCGTTGACCTTTTCCTTACCATGGAAACGCTCTACCGACTGAGCTAAGGGGGCCGTTCACCCGAAGCGATCAGTCGCGCGGGCCTAAAAGAGGGTACAACCCGGCTCGCAGCGGCACCAAACCACGAGTACCGATGGACGGCGACCCGCGGTGGTCACCCGAAATGCCCGGCTCACCCGGTCTCGCTGGAGCGGCGAGGCCGCCACGCGTTGAGGTCGCTGAATTCGTCGTACTCGTCGTCCTCTTCGTAGGAAGCTCCCTCACGAAGCAGGGTGCGCAACGCGAGATTGACGGCCTCACGCGCGTCGGCGACACGGAAGCGCTGGATCGCCTCGTCGACCAAATCGAGGTCGACCTCGATTTCGACCTTCTTCCTCATGCGCCAACAATACCCACTGGCAACGGACCCAACCCGGTGCTCCGAAGGGGTGTCGCGCCGCCGCCGGGCGGCGCGAACAAAGTGGTGGCGGACTACCCGCCGGGCCGCCGCGATCCGGGTCCTAGTCTGGTCACGTGTCAGATGACCGGCTCTACTTCCGTCAACTGCTCGCCGGCCGCGACTTCGCCGCCGGCGACATGTTCGCGACGCAGATGCGCAACTTCGCGTACCTGATCGGCGACCGGCAAACCGGGGATTGTGTGGTCGTCGACCCGGCGTATGCCGCCGGTGATCTCCTCGACACCCTCGAGGCCGACGGCATGCACCTGTCCGGGGTACTGGTGACGCACCACCACCCCGACCACGTCGGCGGATCGATGATGGGCTTCTCGCTGGCCGGCCTGGCCGAACTGCTGGAACGGGCGCCGGTGCCGGTGCACGTCAATACCCATGAGGCGCTGTGGGTTTCGCGAGTCACCGGGATCGGGGTCGGCGACCTGACCGCGCACGAGAACCACGACAAGGTCAGCATCGGCGACATCGAGATCGAGTTGCTGCACACCCCCGGCCACACCCCGGGCAGCCAGTGTTTTCTGCTCGACGGCCGCCTCGTCGCCGGTGACACGTTGTTCCTGGAGGGCTGCGGGCGCACCGACTTCCCCGGCGGCGACTCCGACGAGATGTACCGCAGCCTGCAGCGGCTCGCGACCCTGCCCGGGGACCCGACGGTGTTTCCGGGGCATTGGTATTCGGCGCAGCCCAGTGCCTCGCTGTCGGACGTCAAGCGGTCCAACTATGTGTATCGGGCCGCGGACCTTGACCAATGGCGAATGCTGATGGGTGGGTGATCGCTCGATGGCGCCCCTTCGGCGTCCGGCCCTGTGATATAAGCGGAGGGTGGATTCCATGGGTTGGATCCAGGACAGCTGGCATGGGGTCACGCACGTCGGGTCCAGCACCTGGATAGCGTGGGCAGCGTGGGCGGCGATCGCCCTCGCCGTCGTCACACTGGTCTTCACCAACAGCCAGATCACCCGCAACCGCCGCACCGCCGCGGAGCAGACCCGCCCGCACGTCGGGGTGTTCATGGAGCCGCATTCCGCCGACTGGCACGTGATCGAACTCGTGGTCCGCAACTTCGGCCGGACCGCGGCCTATGACATTCAGTTCTCGTTCGACAATCCGCCGACCGTGGCCGAATACGAAAGCGCCACCGACGGCTACGCCGACGTCGTCGAACTGCGCCTGCCCCGGGAGCTGCCGGTGCTGGCGCCCGGCCAGGAATGGCGCCTGGTGTGGGACTCCGCCCTCGACCGCGCCGAGATCGGCAGCGGCATCGAGTCGCGTTTCACCGGGACCGTCAGCTATTACGACCGCCCCGACCAGCCGCGCGGATGGCGATTCTGGCAGCGCGAGCGTTCCCCCCTGCGCACCGACGTCGTCCTGGACTGGGACGCCCTGCCACCCGTGCAGCGCATCGAGTTGATGACCACCCACGACCTGGCGAAGCGGGAGAAGGAAAAGCTGGAGCTGCTGCGCGGCCTGCTGACCTATTTCCACTACGCCAGCAAGGAGACCCGGCCCGAGGTTTTCCGCAGCGAGATCGAACGGATCAACGCCGCGGTTCGGGAGACCCAAGACCGCTGGCGCACCCGCCAACTCGACGAACCCACCGATGTGAGCCTGCGCTGGAGTAACGCCGAAGACGATCTGGGCAAACACCACAACCAGTCCGCCTGACGGCAAGGAGCAGGAGCACCCATGACCGCCCCGGTCCGCTACAGCACCAAGGACTCCCTCGCCGTCATCAGGATGGACGACGGCAAGGTCAACGCGCTGGGCCCGACCATGCAGCGGGCTCTGGGCGACGCGATCGACCAGGCCGAGCGGGACAACGCCGGGGCGCTGGTGATCACCGGCAACGAGCGGGTGTTCAGCGGCGGCTTCGACCTGAAGATCCTCACCTCCGGCGAGGTGCAGCCCGCGATCGACATGCTGCGCGGCGGGTTCGAGCTGGCCTACCGGCTCCTGTCGTTTCCGAAGCCGGTGGTGATGGCGTGCACCGGCCATGCGATCGCGATGGGGGCGTTCCTGTTGTCGTCGGGCGATCACCGGGTGGCGGCCCACGCCTACAACATCCAGGCCAACGAGGTCGCGATCGGCATGGTCATCCCGTATGCCGCGCTGGAGATCATGAAGCTGCGGCTGACGCCGTCGGGGTACCAGCAGGCCGCGGGGCTGGCCAAGACGTTCTTCGGCGAAACCGCCCTTGCCGCAGGCTTTATCGACGAGATCGTGCTGCCCGAGATGGTGCTGGACCGCGCGCAGGAGGCCGCCGCCGAATTCGCCGGCCTCAATCAGCGCGCGCATGCCGCCACCAAGCTGCGCGCCCGGGCCGACGCCCTGGCCGCCATCCGCGCCGGCATCGACGGGATCGAGGCCGAATTCGGGCTCTAGCCCGCTGATTTGCCCCTGGCTGAAGTGGTTTCGGGGCCCGCTGCCGGGGAAGTCCACGCCTGTGGCCACAGATCGCATCGCGGATCCCTGGGGGGCGCGCACCCCGTACGAACCCGGCACCCCATGGCCGGACCGGGTCGACACCTACCTCGCCGACGGCATCACCGCCGAGTCGGTGGACCGCTGGGTGCAATCGGCGGCGGTGCTGCACTCCAACGGCGACGGTCTGGACATCGCCGTCAAGGACGGCCGCATCGTGGGCGTGCGCGGGCGCGCCGTCGACCGCGTCAACCACGGGCGCCTCGACCCCAAGGACCTGTTCGGCTGGCAGGCCAACGCCTCCGCCGACCGGCTCACCACCCCGATGATCAGGGAGCGCGGCGAGCTGAAGCCGTGCGACTGGGACACCGCCATGCAGCGGATCGTCGACCGCAGCAAGCAGCTGCTCGACGGCTACGGCCCCAGCTCGATCGGCTTCTACACGTCCGGACAGTTGTTCCTGGAGGCCTACTACACGCAGGGCGCCATCGCGCACGGCGCGATCGGCACCAACCACGTCGACGGCAACACCCGGCTGTGCACCGCGACGGCGGCCGAGGCGCTGAAGGAGTCGTTCGGCTGCGACGGGCAGCCGGGGTCCTACACCGACGTCGACCACGCCGATGTCATCGCGTTGTTCGGGCACAACGTCGCCGAGACGCAGACGGTGCTGTGGGCGCGGATGCTGGACCGGCTGGCCGGGGCCTCGCCGCCGGCGATCGTCTGCGTCGACCCCCGGCTGACGCCGGTCGCCCGGCACGCCACCGTTCACCTGGCGCCGGTGCCGGGCACCAACGTCGCGTTGATGAACGGGCTGCTGCACGAGATCATCGGCAACGGCTGGATCGACCGGGACTACATCGACTCGCACACGGTCGGTTTCGACGAGCTGCGCGGCCGGGTCGAAGAGTTCGGACCCGAGCGGGTCGCCGACATCTGCGGCGTGCCGGCCGAGGACATCCGGCGCGCCGCGCAGCTGCTCGGCACCGCTAAGCGGCTGCTGTCCACCGTGCTGCAGGGCTTCTACCAGTCGCACCAGGCCACCGCGGCGGCCGTGCAGGTCAACAACATTCACCTGGTGCGCGGCATGCTGGGTAAGCCCGGCTGCGGGGTGCTGCAGATGAACGGGCAGCCGACGGCCGAGAACACCCGCGAATGCGGCGCCGACGGCGACCTGGCCGGTTTCCGCAACTGGTCCAACGACTCCCACGTCGCCGAGCTGGCCGCGTTGTGGAACCTCGAGCCCCTGCAGATTCCGCACTACGCCCCGCCGACGCACGCCATGCAGATGTTCCGCTTCGCCGAGGAGGGGACGCTGCGGATGTTGTGGGTCACCGCCACCAATCCCCTGGTGTCGCTGCCGGAGCTGGCCCGCATCCGCGACATCTTCTCCCAGGAGCGGCTGTTCCTCGTCGTCCAGGACATCTTCCTGACCGAAACCGCCGCGCTGGCCGACGTCGTGTTGCCCGCCGCGGCGTGGGCCGAGAAGACCGGCACCTTCACCAACGCCGACCGCACCGTGCACCTGTCCGAAAAGGCCGTGGATCCACCGGGTTCCGCGCGCCCGGACCTCGACATCTTCCTGGACTACGCGCGCCGGATGGACTTCCGCGACAAGGACGGCCAACCCTTCCCACCCTGGACCGATGCCGAGTCGGCGTTCGAGGCGTGGAAGCAATGCAGCGCGGGGCGGCCGTGCGACTACACCGGTCTGAGCTATGCGAAGCTGCGCGGCGGCAGCGGCATCCAATGGCCTTGCAACACAGAACATCCCGACGGCACCGAGCGTCTCTACGCCGACGCGAAGTTCTGGGCGGAACCCGACTACTGCGAGGCCTACGGCAAAGACATGATCACCGGCGCCCCGCTGCAGCCCGACGAGTACCGCTCGATGAACCCCTACGGCAGGGCGATCATCAAGGCGGCCCAATACGTTCCTCCCCATGAGCGGACCAGCCCGGATTTCCCGTTCGCGCTGATCACCGGACGCACCGTCTACCACTTCCACACCCGCACGAAAACCGCGCGGGCACAGCAACTTCAGCGGGCCGCCCCCGAGGTCTGGGTCGAGGTCTCGGCCGGCGACGCGCGCCGGCTGGGCATCGCCGACGGCGACCTGGTCGAGGTGAGCACGCCGCGGGGCTGCATCAGGTGCGCGGCGCGGGTCTGCGGTATCCGCGACGGCGTGTTGTTCGTGCCCTTCCACTACGGCTATTGGGATGCCGGGACCAACGGGCATCACCGGGCCGGCAACGAACTCACGCTGACCGATTGGGACCCGGTGTCCAAGCAGCCGATCTTCAAGACGGCCGCCGCCCGGCTGCGCAAAAGCCGGATGCGGCGAGCCGGCGGGAACGGCGCCGCCGCCCCGCCCGCGGCGGTTGCCGAAGCCTTGGGGGGTCAGGCGTGAAGCTCAAAATGGCGCTGCGCGAACTGCACCGCTCCGAACGCAAGCTGGCCCACGAACTCAACGTGGTCGCCGCGCGACACCACAGCGACCAGGACGTCAGCCACCTGGCGCAGGACCTGGCCGGCTGGTCACGCCATCACCTCGCCGAGCTGGCGCGGCACGGCCGCCACTACGGCCTGCACCTGTCCACCGATCCCCGCACCGGCGCGGTCACCGGTTTCCTGCAATCGCGCCTCAGCGGCCTGCTGCGGCACCGGCCGGAGCCGGGGCTGATGCTGCTCGCCGACCTACGCCGGATTCACCGCCTGTCCGCGGGGGTGTCGCTGGACTGGGAGCTGCTGGCCCAGGGGGCGCAGGCCGCCAAGGATTCCGAACTGCTGAGCCTGGCCTCGCGCTGTCATCCCGAGACGCTGCGCCAGATGCGCTGGGCCAACGCGATGCTCAAAGAGCTTTCGCCGCAAGTGTTGATGAACTGAAACGGCGAACGCGGTGACCGCCATCGGCGGCCACCGCGTTCCTCTCGCCTCCTCGCCGCCAGTCTGGCACGTGCGCGACGAGCCGTCACTTCACCCGGCGGGGCGACGGCTTACCGGAACCGGTCCAGATAAGCCGGCCAATCCCACGTCGACAGGAACGCCTGCGCCGCCGCATAGCCGCTCTCGTACAGCTCTTCGAGGCGGCCCTTGGGGATGTCGAAGTCGAGCACGCCGACATCGGTCGACTCGACCGCGATGGCGCGGGCCGCCACCCACGGCCGGCTGAGATGGGTCTGGTCGTGGCCGGCCAGCATGGTGGTGACCAGGCTTTCCAGCAACGCCGTCTGTTCGAAGAAGCGCAACGGTTTCAGGGCCGGCATCACCGCGCCGATGCCCTCGGTGAGCCTCGGCAGCACCGTGATCCCGAACGTGGGCCAGCGCGGGGCCCTGCCGTCGGGGCGGTCGAAGGTGTCGATCGGGAAATTCGACAGCACGCCGCCGTCGACCAGGGTGGACGTCGAGCCGTCGGCGCCCGTCAGCTTGACCGGGCGATAGAAGAACGGGATCGCCATCGAGGCGCGCACCGCGTCGGCCACCGGCTGCTCGTCGGGGTCCAGGCCGTAGAGCCGCCGAAAGTCCCACGGGAACCGCACCAGCTGCGCCGCGGTCAGGTCGGCGACGGTGACCACCAGCTTGTCGCGCCGCCCCTCGAGCAGGCGGTCGTCGTCGAGGTGCAGATCGCCGAAGCGGGTGACCCCGAAGTTCTTCAACTCGCTGCGGATCCAGTCGTAGGCCACGTCGCCGCGGTACATGCTGGAATCGGTGACCAGCCCCCAGGCCGCACCCAGGTAGGGCACGGGTCCGGCGTCGCGCCACTTACGCAGGGGGACCGAGAACGCGAGCTCCTTGACCTGCGCGCCGGTCAGCTGCCCATCGGTGGATCCGGCCGCCAGGATCGCCGCGACCACCGAACCGGCCGAGACCCCCGACACCCGCTTGATCGAATACCCGGCATCCATCAGCGCGACGATGGCGCCCACCAGCCCGATGAACTTGACGCCCCCGCCGGAGAGCACCAGATCGACGGGCTTCGGCTGGTGTGCGGTGGATTCCATCTACCGCTCCGACGAAACCCATTGATAGGGAAGGAATTTCCCGTCGAACGTGACCACGACGCGGTCACCGGACGGGTGCGGCTTCTTCTGGATGTCGACACTGAAGTTGATCGCGCTCATGATCCCGTCACCGAACTGTTCGGCGATCAGCTCCTTGAGCGCTCCGCCGTAGACCTGCAGGGCCTCGTAGAAGCGGTAGACGGTCGGGTCGGTCGGTACGGCGGTGGGCAGGCCGCCCCGCATGGGCGCCGCCGCCAGCACGGGCACCACCGACTCGTCGAGGCCGAGCAGCTCGGCCAGGGTCTTTGCTTGCTCGACCGGAATCGGGTGCTGCCCGAGCAACGCCGAGGTCGTCCACACCACCGGCCTGTCGATGGCGTCGGCCAGTTGTTGCCACGTCAGCCCCTTCGCCAGGCGCGCGACGACGATCTGTTCGGTGAGTTCGGTTCTCGTCATGGGTCCCAGCATGCACGCCGGCCCGATCGCGCCTCAGCCCGGTTTGGTCGCGGTGACCAGCCGCGTGGAGAACCACGGGCCGCCGTACCACATCCGCCAGCCGAGGTTGCGCCGCCGCACATTGCGCCAGCCCAGTTCGCGCAGCCGCTCGGCGTGCTGACGCGTCTCCCAGAGGTCCGCGATCGCGAGCCGGCCGCCCGGCCGCAGCACCCGCGCGGCTTCGTCGAGCGCCCGCCGCCGGCCGGCGTGGCCGTCGATGTTGTGGATGGCCAGGTTGCTCACGATCACGTCGACGCTCTCGTCGGCCAGCGGCAGCGCGGTCATGTCGGCGGTGCGCACCTCGACGCGGTCGGCGACGCCTTCGGCGACCGCATTGGCCAGCGTGGCCTGCCGCGAGTTGTCCGTCTGGTCGGCCTGCCACAGGTCGACACCGATCGCGCGGCCCCGCGGCAACCGCTTGGCCGCGGCCAGCAGCACCGCGCCGCGCCCGCACCCGAGGTCGAGCACCGTCTCGTCGCCGGCGAGCCGCAGATCGCGCAGAACCCGGTCCCACACAACGAATTTCCCGGACCGCGTCGCGTACATGTACAGGAGCGCGTTGCCGGCGATGCCGGCGCTCGACACCGCCGCCAGCCCCGCCCGGAGCCGCTTGCCGCGCGCCCAGCTGATCGCGGCCCAGACGGCCAGGGCGACAACTTGAGCGCCGACGCCCAGCGCCTGGGTTCGCGCCGAGAACTTGTGAAACGAACCGTCGACTCCGTAATCGCCCTGGTGGTCATGCATGCCCCTTAGCTTACGACTCAGCAAGTCGCCGAAGGTTTTTCACGCGTCTCACCACCGGCCGTGATGCACCACCTCGGAAAACGGCCGGCGATTCGGTGTGCGGATCGGGCGCAGCGGGCGATCGGCGGGATAGCCCACCCCGAGCAGGAAAGCCACCAGGTGATCGTCGGGAACACCCAGGATGGCGCGCGCCTTCTCCTGATCCCCGACCGACGAGTGGCCGGTCCCGATTCCCAGGTCGGTGGCCGCGATCATCATCGCCATGGTGGCCTGGCCGATGTCGTAGTTGTCGGTGACCACCCGGCGCTCGTCGGGCGGCACCGGCGCCACGATCGCGATCGCGGCCGGCGCCGCGGCGATATGGCCGGCGCCCCGCCAGACCGTGGAAAGCTCCTGCAGCTGGGCGCGGTCGGTGACGATGACGAAGTCCCAGGGCTGACGGTTTTTGGCCGACGGCGCACGCCATCCGGCTTCGGCGATCCGGTCGAGGTCCTCGTCGGAGATCGCCCGCGGCTGATACTCGCGCACATTGCGCCGCGCGCAGATCGCGTCCCAAGCATCCATCTGGTTCCCTCCCTCGCGGCTGTTCCCCAAGTATCGGCGAAGCCCGCCCAAGTTTGCGTACGACGAAATCGGGAAAGTCGTGGTGACGTGGTGAACCACCCGGGCGGGCGGCTCGTGAACAACTGAATGCCCCAAGTCAGAAAGGCGGGTGGCCGCCGTGGCAGAGCACCTGACGCCGCACTTCGAAGAGGTCCAAGCCCACTACGACCTCTCGGACGACTTCTTCCGGTTGTTCCTCGACCCCACCATGACCTACAGCTGCGCGTACTGGGACCGCGGCCGAGATATCACGCTGGAAGAGGCCCAGCTGCGCAAGATCGACCTCTCGCTGGGCAAGCTGGGCCTGCGGCCGGGGATGACGCTGCTGGACGTGGGCTGCGGCTGGGGCGCCACGGCGCGCCGCGCGATCGAGAAGTACGACGTCAACGTCATCGGATTGACCCTGTCGGCACACCAGGCCGCCCACGTGCAGAAGCTCTTCGACTCGATGGACACCGAACGCAGCCGGCGGGTGCTGCTGCACGGCTGGGAGGAGTTCGACGAGCCGGTGGACCGGATCGTCTCCATCGGCGCCTTCGAGCACTTCGGGTACGACCGCTATGACGATTTCTTCGCGATGGCACACCGCCTCCTGCCCGACGACGGGGTGATGCTGCTGCACACGATCACCATGCTGACCCCGCAGCAGATCGTCGAGCGGGGCCTGCCGATGACCGAGGAGCAGACCAGCTTCAACGAATTCATCGCCACGGAGATCTTCCCGGGCGGGCAGTTGCCGGCCATCGAGATCGTCGAGTTCCACGCGTCCAAGATGGGTTTCAACCTCAAACGCCGGCAGTCGCTGCAGCTGCACTACGCCCGGACCCTCGACCACTGGGCCGAGGCCCTGGAGGCCCACCACAGCGAGGCCGTCGCGATCCAGTCCGAAGAGGTGTATCAGCGCTACATGCGCTACCTGACCGGCTGCGCCGACGCGTTCCGGGCCGGCTACATCGACGTCAACCAGTTCACCCTGGCGAAGTAGGCACCCCGCCCCGGGCGCCGGGGTTTATCGTGACAGCGCAATGCCGCTTCATCTGCACCGCGCCGAGCGCACCGATCTGTTGGCCGACGGGCTCGGCGCTCTGCTGGCCGATCCCCCGGCCGACCCGTTCGCCCCCGAGCTCGTCGTGGTCCCGGCGCGCGGGGTGGAGCGCTGGCTGAGCCAGCGGCTGTCGCACGTGCTCGGTCGGGCCCGCGGCGGCGGGGTTTCCGGCGGGGTGTGCGCCGGGGTTTCGTTCCGCAGCCCCGGCTCGCTGATCGCCGAGATCGCCGGCACCGCCGACGACGATCCGTGGTCGCCGGAGGCCATGGCGTGGCCCCTTCTGGAGGCGATCGACCACTCGCTGGACGAACCGTGGTGCCGCCCGCTGGCGACCCATGTCGGTCACTTCCACACCGGCGCGGAGGCCGAGCTGCGCCGGGGGCGCCGGTACGAGGTGGCGCGCCGGTTGGCCGGGCTGTTCGCCTCCTACGCACGGCAGCGCCCGCAACTGCTGATCGACTGGCTGGGCGGCGACCCGGGCGATCTCGATGAGGACCTGCGCTGGCAGCCGGAGCTGTGGCGGGCGCTGGTGTCGCGGGTCGCGGCCGATCCCCCGCACATTCGCCACGCCAAGACCCTCGCGCGGCTGTCCGAGGCGCCCAGTGACCTGCCCGCGCGGCTGTCGCTGTTCGGGCACACCCGGTTGTCGCGCACCGACTCCGAGCTGCTGGCCGCCCTGGCCATCCACCACGAGCTGCACCTGTGGCTGCCGCACCCCAGCGACCGGCTGTGGCGCGCGCTGGCCGGCACGCGCGGGGCGATCCCCCGCCGCGAGGACACCAGCCACCGCGCCGTGGGCCACCCGCTGCTCGCCACCCTGGGGCGGGACCTGCGCGAGCTGCAGCGCGGCCTGCCGGCGGACGCGCAGACCGACGAGTACCTGCCCGGCGAGGCGCGCCCGGACACGCTGCTCGGCTGGGTGCAGTCCGACATCGCCGCCAACGCCGTGCGGCCGCAGGGGCGCGCGCTGGCCGACGACGACCGGTCGGTCCAGATCCACAACTGCCACGGCCCGGCCCGCCAGGTCGATGTGCTGCTCGGCCTGCTGGCCGACGACCCGACGCTCGAACCGCGCGACATCCTGGTGATGTGCCCGGACATCGAAACCTATGCGCCGCTGATCGTGGCCGACTTCGGCCTGGGCGACGTGGTGCACGGCGCGCATCCCGCCCACCAGCTACGGGTGCTCCTGGCGGATCGCTCACTGGTCCAGACCAATTCGCTGCTGGCTGTGGCCTCCCAACTGCTGGGGCTCGCCGGCGGCAGGGTGACGGCCACCGAGGTGCTCAACCTGGCACAGGCCGCCCCGGTGCGCGCCCGGTTCGGGTTCACCGACGACGATCTGGAGGCCATCACCCGCTGGGTGCGCCAAGCCAACATCCGGTGGGGATTGGACCAGGAGCACCGGCGGCCCTACCACGTCGACTTCGTGCACAACACCTGGCGTTTCGGCATCGACCGGATCTTGGCCGGCGTCGCGATGTCCGACGATTCGAACGCATGGATCGACGCGACGCTGCCGCTCGACGACGTGAGCAGCAACCGGGTCCCGTTGGCCGGCCAGTTCGCCGAATTCGTCGCCCGGCTGCACCACGTGGTCGACTCCCTCACCGGCACAAGGACATTGACCGAGTGGCTGGCCACCCTCGCCGGCGCCATCGCCTCGTTGACGCGGGTGCACGAGTCCGAGGAGTGGCAGACCGGTCAGGTGCAACGGGAGTTCGCCGCGGTCCTGGCGCAGGCCGGGTCACGGGGCGGCACGATGCTGCGACTGCCCGACATCCGCGCGCTGCTGACCCGGCACCTCGCCGGGCGCCCCACGCGGGCCAACTTCCGCACCGGCACGCTGACGGTGTGCACCATGGTCCCGATGCGCTCGGTCCCCCACCGGGTGGTGTGCCTGGTCGGCCTGGACGACGGGCTGTTCCCGCGTCTCGGTGTCGTCGACGGGGACGACGCGCTGGCCCGCCGCCCGATGGCCGGGGAACGCGACATCCGTTCGGAGGACCGGCAATTGCTGCTCGACGCGATCGGCGCCGCCACCGAGAAACTGGTGATCACGTACACCGGCGCCAACGAATATTCGGGGCAGCCGCGCCCACCCGCGGTGCCGCTGGCCGAATTGCTGGACGCCCTCGACGTGACGACGCCGACGAAGGTGCGCCACCGCATCGTGATCGAGCATCCGTTGCAGCCGTTCGACGTTCGCAACGTCATCCCCGGCGAACTGGTGCCGAAGGTGCCGTTCAGTTTCGACCCCACGGTGCTGCGCGCGGCGCGCGCGGCCACCGGCGAACACACCGAACAACCCAAATTCGTTGCGGCGCCGCTGCCGCCCCCGCCGGCCGACGACGTCAACCTCGCCGACCTCGTCGGCTTCTTCAAAGACCCGGTGAAGGGCTTCTTCCGCGCCCTGGAATTCACGCTGCCCTACGACGTCGACGGCGTCCAAGACGCCATGCCGGTCGACATCAACGGCCTCGAGGAGTGGACCGTCGGCGACCGGATGCTGGGCGACATCCTGCGCGGGATGAGCCCCGATGACGCGCGGCAGGCCGAATGGCGCCGCGGCACACTGCCCCCCGGCCAGCTGGGCTGGCGCAAGGTCACCGAGATCCGCGACCAGGCCGCCGCGCTGGCGCTCGAGGCGCTGCGGCATCGGCAAGACCACCGATCGGCCGCCGCCTATGACGTCGACGTCGACCTGGGCGCCGGTCGCCGGCTCACCGGCACGGTGTCGCCGGTCTACGACGACGCCCTGGTGTCGGTGACCTATTCGAGGCTGGACGGCAAGCACCTGCTCGAATCGTGGATTCCGTTGCTGGCGTTGGCCGCTCACGACCCCGGCCGCGACTGGTCGGCGGTGTGCATCGGCCGGATGCGCCGCGGCAGAAGCATCCGGGTCGAGGGGCTGGGGCCACCGGACGGCGATCCCGTCGAGGTGCTGCGCGAGCTGGTGACGATCTACGACGCGGGACGGCGGGAACCGATCCCGTTGCCCATCAAGACGTCCTACGCGTGGGCGGCGGCCCGGCACGGCGGCGACGACCCGGCGGCCGAGGCGCGGCGCCGGTGGAAGACCAGCGACCGCTTCCCGGGTGAGGACCAGGCGCCGGCGCACGTGCGGGCGTGGGGGCGCGGCGCGCCGTTGGACGATCTGATGCAGCCGGTGCGGCCGGGCGAGGAGTGCGACGGCGAGGACAACCGGCTCGGCGCGTATGCGGCCCGGCTGTGGCTGCCGATGCTGCGCGCCGAGCGGAAGCTCATCTGATGCAGCGCTTCGACCTGTTGGGCCCGTTGCCGGCCGAGCGCTCAACCACCGTGCTGGAGGCCAGCGCGGGCACCGGCAAGACGTTCGCGTTGGCGGGCCTGGTGACGCGGTATCTCGCCGACGGCGCGGCGAGCCTCGATCAGATGCTGCTCATCACGTTCGGCCGCGCCGCCAGCCAGGAACTGCGGGAACGTGTCCGCTGCCAAATCGTCGCCGCGGTAAGGGTTTTCGCCGACCCGTCGACGGTCGGCGACAACCAGCTGGTGGCGTACCTGCTGGACGGCACGGACGATCAGCGCGCGGCGCGCCGACAGCGTCTCCGCGACGCGCTGGCCGGCTTCGACGCGGCGACCATCGCCACCACCCACCAGTTCTGCCAGCTGGTGCTGCGCTCGCTCGGCGTGGCCGGCGACACCGCCGCCAGCGTGACCCTGCTCGACAGCCTCGACGACCTGGTGACCGAGATCGTCGACGACCTCTACCTGGCGCACTTCGGGCAGGAGCGCGACGACCCGGCGCTGCACTACTCCGAGGCGCTGCGGCTGGCCCGCGAGGTGGTCAACAACCCGTCGACCCAGCTGCGGCCGCGCGACCCGGACCCCGATTCGCGGGCCGCCGTCTGCCTCCGGTTCGCCAATGACGTTCTGGCCGAGCTTGATACGCGCAAGCGCCGGCTGGGCGTCCTCGGCTACGACGACCTGCTGACCCGGCTGGCCGACGCGCTGGCCACCGACGGCTCCCCCGCCCGGCTGCGGATGCACCAGCGTTGGCCGATCGTCATGGTCGACGAGTTCCAGGACACCGACCCGGTGCAATGGCAGGTCATCGACCGCGCGTTCAGCGGGCGCTCCACGGTGATCCTGATCGGCGACCCCAAACAGGCGATCTATGCGTTTCGCGGGGGCGACATCGTGACCTACCTGCGGGCGGCCCAGACGGCGGGTGAGCGCAAGACGCTGGACATCAACTGGCGCAGCGATTCCGCGCTCGTGGCGCGGCTGCAGGTGGTGCTGCGCGGCGCCCAGCTCGGTGACCCCGCGATCGTGGTGAACGATGTCGGCGCGCATCACCGCGGCCACCGGCTCGCCGGCGCGCCCCGCAACGACCCGTTCCGGTTGCGCGTCGTGTCGCGAAAAACACTGGGACGCCGCGGCATTCAAAACCTGCCCATCGACGAACTGCGCGAGCACATCGGCGCCGACCTCGCCGCCGACATCCGCGCCCTGCTCGCCGCCGGCGCCACGTTCGACGGCGAGCCCCTGCAGGCCCGCGACATCGCGGTCATCGTGGAACGGCACCGGGACGCGCACGCCTGCTTCAAGGCCCTGTGCGACGCCGGCGTTCCCGCGGTCTACACCGGCAACACCGACGTGTTCACCTCCGAGGCCGCCGAGGACTGGTTGTGCCTGCTGGAGGCCTTCGACCAACCGCACCGGCCCGGCATGGTCCGCGCCGCCGCGGCGACGATGTTCTTCGGCGAGACGGCCCAAACGCTGGCGGCCGGCGGCGACGCCCTGACGGACCGGATCGCGAAAACGCTGCGGGAGTGGGCCGGTCACGCCCGGGAACGCGGCGTCGCGGCCATCTTCGAGGCCGCCCAGCTGCTGGGTATGCGCGATCGCGTGCTCGGCTGGCGGGGCGGCGAGCGGCACATGACCGACCTGGCGCACGTCACCCAGCTGCTGCAGGAGGTCGCCCACCGCGAGCATTACGGACTGCCGGCGCTGCGCGACTGGCTGCGCCGGCAACGCGACGAGCGTGGCGGCGCCCCCGAACGCAACCGCCGGCTCGACAGCGACGCCGCCGCCGTGCAGATCATGACCGTCTTCGTCAGCAAGGGCCTGCAATATCCGATCGTGTACCTGCCGTTCGCGTTCAACCGCAACACCCAGGACAGCGACGTGGTGCTGTTCCACGACGAGGACGGCACGCGTTGCCTGCACGTCGGCGGCAAGGACAGCCCCGACTTCAAAACCGTTGAGCGGCTGGGCCGTAAAGAGGATGCCAGCGACGACAGCAGGCTGACCTACGTCGCGTTGACCCGGGCGCAGGCACAGGTGGTGGCGTGGTGGTCACCGGCGTACTTCGAGCCCAACGGCGGCCTGTCGCGGCTGCTACGCGGGCGCCGGCCCGGCGACCCGGTCGTTCCGGACCGATGCGAACCCGCGAAGGTCTCCGACGATGACGCACTGGCCCGGTTGCGCGAATGGGAGGCCGCGGGCGGGCCGGTCATCGAGGACTCGGTGGTGGCGCCCGCGCCGTCGCTGCCGCCCGCGCCGGTGCCCCGGCACCTGGACAGCCGCCACTTCCACCGCGCCATCGACACCACGTGGCGGCGCACCTCCTATTCGGGACTGATCCGGGTGGCCCAGGCCAGCGGGGTCGGCAGCGAGCCCGACGTCGCCGGGCTCGACGACGAGGTCGGCGATATCCCGTTGTCCTCCCCGGCCGCCGGGCCGGACGTGCCCTCGCCGATGGCGGACCTTCCGGCGGGCGCGACGTTCGGCTCCCTGGTCCACGCCGTGCTGGAGACGGCCGACCCGTTCGCCGCGGATCTGACCGCCGAGCTCGAGGAGCACATCCGGGAGCATTCGGCGTGGTGGCCGGTCGCCGCGACCCCCGAGGAGCTGGCCGCGGCGATGGTGCCGATGCACGACACCCCGCTGGGACCGCTGGCGGGTGGGTTGACGCTGCGCCGCATCGGGCTCTCGGATCGGTTGCGGGAACTGGACTTCGAGCTTCCGCTGGCTGGCGGCGATCGGCCGTCGGTGGGGCCGGAGGCCCGCCTGGCGGACCTGGCGCCGCTGCTGCGCGAGCACCTGCCGCACGACGATCCGCTGGTGTCGTATGCCGACCGGCTGACGGACCGGGCGCTCGGTGACCAGTCGTTGCGCGGGTACCTCACCGGCTCGATCGACGCCGTGCTCCGGATTCCCGACGGCGCGGGGCACCGCTTCGTGGTGGTGGACTACAAGACCAACCGGCTCGGGGATCCCGAGCGGCCGCTGACGGCCGCCGACTACGACCGGCCGCAAATGGCGGAGGCGATGCTGCACTCGGACTATCCGCTGCAGGCGTTGCTGTACTGCGCGGTGCTGCACCGGTTCCTGCGGTGGCGGATACGCGATTACGACCCGGACAGGCACCTCGGCGGTGTGCTCTACCTGTTCGTGCGCGGCATGTGCGGCGCGGACACCCCGGTGCGCGACGGGCACCCGTGCGGCGTCTTCAGTTGGCGGCCACCGCCGTCGTTGATCACGGCCCTGTCGGACCTGCTCGACGCCCGGACGGTGCCCGCATGACGGCAGACGTGATGTTCGCGACCGGATTGCTGCGCACGTTCAGCGATGCCGGCGTCTTCGAGGCGGCGGACGTGCATGTGGCGCAACGGCTTACCGCGCTCACCGGCGAGTCCGACGAACGGGTCGCCCTGGCGGTCGCGCTGGTGGTGCGCGCGCTGCGGGGCGGTTCGGTCTGCGTCGATCTCCGCGCCACGCCCGGGCTGCTCGGCGACGCCGAGCTGCCGTGGCCCGGCGCCGACGACTGGCTGGCGGCGGTGCAGGCCAGCGCGTTACTCGGGCCGCCGCCGGTGCTGCGGTTTTTCGGCGATCTGCTGTACTTCGACCGGTACTGGCTCGAGGAGGAGCAGGTGTGCACCGACCTGCTGGCCCTGTCGGCGTCGCCGGTCGGCATCGAATCGTCCAGTTACGAACGGCTTTTCGAGCCCGGGTACGAGGAGCAGCGGGCCGCCGCCGAAATCGCGGTGTCGCAGGCGGTGACCGTGCTGACCGGCGGCCCCGGCACCGGCAAGACCACCACGATCGCGCGGCTGCTCGCCCTGCTCCTCGAGCATGCCGAGCGGGCCGGGATGCCGCCGCCCCGGATCGCGCTGGCCGCACCGACCGGCAAGGCGGCGGCGCGGCTGGCCGAGGCGGTGGCCGCGGGAGCCCGCCGGCTCGGCGCGGCCGACCGGGCGCGGCTGGCCGGCCTGTCCGGGACCACGCTGCACCGGCTGCTGGGTCCCCGGCCGGATACGTCGGTGCGGTTCAAGCACAATCGCGCCAACCGGCTGCCGCACGACGTCATCGTGGTGGACGAGACGTCGATGGTGTCGTTGACGATGATGGCCCGGCTGGCCGAAGCGGTCCGCCCGGACTCCCGGTTGATTCTGGTCGGCGACCCGGACCAGTTGGCCTCGGTGGAGGCGGGCGCCGTGCTGGCCGACCTGGTGGACGGGCTGTCCGCCCGCGGCGACGTGCGGGTGGCCGCCCTGCGCACGCCGCACCGATACGGCACGTCGATCGGCGCGCTGGCCGAGGCGATCCGGGTCGGCGACGCGGACCGGGTGGTGGAGCTGCTGGCGGCCGGGGGCGAGCACGTCGAGTGGGTGGATGCACAGCGCCCGGCCGATCGGCTGCGCGAGGTGCTCGTCGCGCACGCGCTGCGGCTGCGGTCGGCCGCGCTGCTGGGCGCGGCCGACGAGGCGCTGGCCACGCTGGACGAACACCGGCTGCTGTGCGCGCACCGCGAGGGCCCGTACGGGGCGACGCACTGGAACACGTTGGTGCAGAAGTGGATTGCCGAGGCGACGGGGCAGCCGGCATGGTCGCAGTGGTACGCCGGGCGCCCGCTGCTGGTGACCGCCAACGACTACGGCCTGCGGCTCTACAACGGCGACACCGGTGTGGCGGTGGCCGGCGCGGAGGGCCTGCGGGCGGTCATCGCCGGTGCCAGCGGGCCGCTAGACTTCGCGACCAGCCGTCTCGGCGAGGTGGAGACGATGCACGCCATGACCATCCACAAGAGTCAGGGCAGCCAGGCCGACGAGGTGACCGTGCTGATACCGCCGGAGGATTCGCGACTGCTGACGCGGGAACTGTTCTACACGGCCGTCACCCGGGCGCAGACCAGGGTGCGGGTGGTCGGGCCCGAGGCCTCGGTGCGCGCGGCGATCGAGCGCCGGGCGATGCGGGCCACCGGATTGCGGCAACGGCTGCGGGCCGACGCCGCCGCGACGTGACGGATGGCGGGGGCGCGGGCGACGGTCCCGCCCCGGCGTCCCAACCCGTCTCGCGGCGGGGCCCGGTCGTGCGCCTCGCCGTGTTCGCGGCCTTCCTGGCCGTGGTGTTCTACCTGGTGGCCGTCGCGCACGTCATCGACATCGAGGAGATCCGGCGGGTGGTGTCGGCCACCGGGCCGGCGGCCCCGCTGACCTACGTCGTGGTCTCGGCGGTGGCCGGGGCGCTGTTCGTGCCGGGCTCGATTCTGGCCGCGGGCAGCGGATTGTTGTTCGGTCCGCTACTGGGCGTGTTCGTGACGCTGGGCGCGACGGTGGGCACCGCGATCGTGGCGAGTTTCGTCGGCCGCCGGGCGGGTCGCGACAGCGCCCGGGCGCTGCTGGGCGCGCAGCGCGCCGACCGCTTCGACGCCCTGATCGGGCGCCGGGGGCTGTGGGCGGTGGTCGGGCAGCGTTTCGTTCCCGGCATCTCGGACGCGCTGGCCTCGTACGCGTTCGGGGCGTTCGGAGTTCCGTTGTGGCAGATGGCCGTTGGCGCGTTCATCGGTTCGGTTCCGCGGGCCTTCGTCTACACTGCACTGGGCGCCTCGATCGGCAACCGGTCGTCGCCGCTGGCCTACGCGGCGATCGCGGTGTGGTGCGTGAGCGCCATCGTCGGCGCGTTCGCCGCCCACCGCGGGTACCGGAGATGGCGCGCTCACGCCGGCCGTGACGCGGACACCGGTTCGCCAGAGCCGGGTTCCGAAGCCCGCTAGCCAACCAGCCGGGCGAAGCGGGTCGGCGCGATCTGACCTAGCGGCGATCGGATCTAGTGGCGATCGCGAACCCCGTTATGCCGCCCCTGGATTGTCGGCTTCGTCGTCGTTGCTTTCGTGGTGGAGGAGTTTTTCGGGGTGGTGGTAGGTGTTGGTGGGGGGTTGGCCGCGCTCGAGGTGGGGTGGTGGTTTCCATTCGGTCTCGCCGCGGGTGTTCTTTCGGGTGGTCCAGCCGCCGGGGTCCAGCATGCGGTGATGCGGGCCGCAGGCGAAGGTCAGCTGGTTGATGTCGGTGCTGTGACACTTGCTGTAGTCGGTGACGTGGTGGACTTCGCAGTAATAGCCCGACACGGTGCATCCCGGGGCGGTGCAGCCGCGGTCCTTGGCGTACAACACGATTCGCTGCCCCGGGGAGGCCAGCCGCTTGGTGTGATAGAGCGCCAGGGCCTTGCCCTTATCGAAAATCGCCAAGTAGTGATGCGCGTGGCGGGCCAGGCGGATCACCTCACTCATCGGCAGGATGGTGCCCCCGCCGGTCAGGGCTCGCCCGGCGGCGGCCTCCAACTCGGCCAGGGTGGTGGTGACGATGATGGAGGCCGGTAACCCGTTGTGCTGACCCAACTCCCCAGAGGCCAACAGCCCACGCAGCCCGGCCAGCAGGGCATCGTGGCCGCGCTGAGCAGCCGAACGGGTATCACGGTCGATGGCGGCCTGGCTGGGCGTGCCCTCCACACACGGAATGTCATCGAGCGGGTTGCACATCCCCGGGGCACCGAGTTTGGCCTCCACGGCTTCGAGGGTGGCGCGTAGTTCGGGGGTGATCAGGCCCCGCAACTCCGACATGCCGTCGGCTTGTTGGTTGCCCAGGGTCACCCCGCGGCTGCGGGCCCGGTCCTCGTCGGTGAACGTGCCATCGGGGTTAAGCGCATCGGTGAGCCCGCGGGCCAATTCTTTGAGGTGTTCGGGGCCGAACTGGGTGCCGAACCCGGCCAGTTGGGCTTCGGCGAACTCACGCGCCGCAGCGCTCACCCAGCCGGGTAGTTGGTAGTAGAACTTGCGGATCACGGCCACCTGACCCGCGCCCAGGTCTCCGGCGCGCTGGGCCGCCGCGGTGGCCGCCAACACCGGCGGCAACGGTTCACCGGTCAGGCCGTGGCGCTGACCTAAATCGGCGGCCTCTTTGATACGCCGAGACGCTTCGTGACGGCTGATCAGGGTGCATTCCGTCAAAGCATGGGACAAGCCGCCGCCCAGATCCTGGGACGGGACTTGGCGGGCCAGCGAATTGAGCAGCGGATGCTCAATGACCGGGATGCGCCGGCGCAGCCTCTCACAGCGCTCCAACACCGCCAGCTGCTGCTGAACGGTCAACGCGTCGAGCACCAACGCACACGCGCGGTCCACCTCGGCATCGAGCGCGTCGAACACCGCGTCGACATCGGGCAGACCAGTGGAACTCACACCGCCAAACTATCGACACACACCGACAAAAAACCCCGGATTGTGACCACTGAAACCACAGTGACACAAGGAATTTCGATATGCGTTTTCCGTATTCGAAAACGCGTCCGCGTCAGGCGTCGCGACGGCTTGGCCAAGGAGAGAAGGCGACTCGGGACCCTAGCCGGCCGCCCGCTGCGCCGCGACGAACAGGTTCCCGGGCACGTAGTCCCGCACCTCCTTGGCCGCCGCTCGGCCATAGCCGGCCATCAACTCGTCGGACGGTGTCACCGTCACGTCCCAGCCATGACGGCCGAACCACTCGCCGACGTCCTCGCGCTCCTCGAAGTACCACAGCTCGTCGGTCCTCGGCACCTGCCGGTCGGGATCGACCTCGGCCATCAGCGCCGCGATGCGATCCATCCGCTCCCGGCGCCTCGCGCGAAGCTGGGGGTCGAGGAACTTGGGGCCCAGCGCCTCCACGGCCACCCGGCTGCCGGGGACGGTGAGTCCCTGAATGCGTTCGAACAGCAGCTCCTGCGCCGCGGCCGGCAGATAGGGCATCAACCCCTCGGCCGACCACACGCTGGGCGCGCTGACGTCAAAACCCGCCTGCCGCAACGCTTCCGGCCAATCCTGGCGCAGGTCCACCGCGACGGGGACGCGGTGACAGGCGGGCTGCGCGCCGTGCTCGGCGAGCGTCGACGCCTTGAAGTCCAGCACCCGGGGCTGGTCGAGCTCGTAGACCGTCGTCCCCGCCGGCCAGGCCAACCGCCACGACCGCGCGTCCAGACCCGCCGCCAAGATCACCGCCTGCCGGATGCCGGCGGCCGTCGCGTCGAGGAAGAACTGGTCGAAAAACGCGGTGCGCGAGGCCATGTAGCCGACCATCGATTGCATCTGCAGCGGCAGCGTCGGTTCGGCTTCGACGACAGCGTCAGGTAGTCGCCCCGCCGAATGCCAGTTCCACACGCCGTCACCGGCGGCGTCGAGGAAGAGCTGGGCGAACGGATCGCTGATCAACGGGTTCTCGCCGCGGGTCTCCGCGGCGCGGGCGGCGGCCACGCCCAGGGCGGTCGCCCCCACGCTCTCGGTGATCTCCCAGCTGTCGTTGTCGGTCCTGGCCACGCGCACGTCCTTCCCACTTCGCTAGCAGGGCTACGTACCCGACCCTACGCGCGGCGGATGAGTGGCAGCTGTCCCCGAGCCGGGTATTGAAGTTAACTTGTCGGCGAGCCCATCGGCAGGGGCGAATCCGAAGGATCGTTGATACATGCGAGTTGACGGGCGCGACATCCCCGTTTCCGGCAGCCTGCTGCAGCCACTGACCCGACGGACCAACGACATCCTGCGACTCGTCCTGGCCTCGCTCTTTTTGGCGCTGGTGATCACGGGTTCGTTGGTCACCCGCCCGCAGTGGATCGCGCTGGAGAAATCCGTCTCGCAGATCGTGGGCGTCCTGTCGCCCACCCAATCCGACGTGGTGTACCTGGCGTACGGGCTGGCGATCGTGGCCCTACCGTTCATGATCCTCATCGGCCTGATCGTCGCCGGGCAGTGGAAGCTGCTGGGCGCTTACGCGACCGCGGGGCTGAGCGCGATCGTGCTCTTGTCGATCAGCGGCACCGGCCTGGCGGCGCCCCGCTGGCACTTCGACGTCCACGACCGGCTGAGCACGCTGCCGGCGCAGCTGCTCGACGACCCGCGGTGGATCGGGATGCTGGCGGCGGTGCTGACGGTGTCGGGGCCCTGGCTGCCGGCGCGCTGGCGGCACTGGTGGTGGGCGCTGCTGTGGGCCTTCGTCCCGATCCACCTGGTGATCAGCGCCGTCGTTCCGGCGCGATCGCTGGTGGGGCTGGCGGTCGGGTGGGTGGTCGGCGCGCTGGTGGTGCTGGTGGTCGGCACCCCCGCGCTCGAGGTGCCGCTGGACGCCGCGGTGCGCGCGATGGCCAAAGCCGGCTTGGTCGTCTCGCGGCTCACTGTGGTCCGGCCGGCCGGGCGTGGCCCGCTGATTCTTTCGGCCGACGGCGACGACGATTCCGGCCGGACGGCGCTGGTCGAGCTGTACGGCCCGCACCAGCGCAGCGGCGGTGCGCTGCGCCAGCTGTGGGGGAAGCTGAAGCTGCGCGACACCGAGACCGCTCCCCTGGTGACGTCGATGCGGCGCGCGGTGGAGCATCGCGCGTTGATGGCGATCGCCATCGGTGACGCCGGCCTGGCCAACACCGCGACGGTCGCCCTCGCCCCGTTGGACCGGGGATGGATGCTGCACTCGCACAAGCCCGCTCGGGGCACGCCCATCGACCGCTGCGCGGCGACGACGCCCGTCGTCCGGCTGTGGGAAGCGCTGCGGATCCTCAACGACCGCCAGATCGCCCACGGCGATCTGCGCAGCCAGCACATCACCGTCGACGACGGCGCGGTGTTGTTCGGCAGCTTCGGCAGCGCCGAGTACGGCGCGACCGATGCCCAGCTGCAGTCGGATATCGCGCAGCTGCTGGTGACGGCGTCGGCGCTGTATGACCCGAAGTCCGCGGTGCGCGCCGCGATCGAGGTGTTCGGCGCGGACACCATTTTGTCGGCGTCCCGCCGGCTCACCAAAGTCGCTGTGCCGCGGTTCATTCGGCGGTCGGTGCCGGACGCCGGCACGGTCATCTCCGCCGCACGCGCGGAGGTGAAGCGCCAAACCGGCGCCGATCAGATCAAGCCGCAAACCATCACCCGCTTCACCCGCAGCCAGATGATCCAGCTGGTGCTCTTCGGCGCGCTGGTCTATGTCGCGTATCCTTTCATCAGCACGGCACCGACGTTCTTCTCGGAGCTGAAGACGGCGAACTGGTCGTGGGCGCTGGTGGGCCTGCTGGTGTCGGCACTCACCTACGTCGGTGCGGCCGCGGCGCTGTGGGCCTGCGCCGACGGCATGGTGAACTTCTGGACGCTGTCAATCGCCCAGGTGGCCAACACTTTTGCCGCGACCACCACGCCCGCCGGGGTCGGCGGGCTGGCGCTGTCGACGCGGTTTCTGCAGAAGAGCGGCCTGTCGGCCATGCGGGCGACCGCGGCGGTGGCGCTGCAGCAGTCGGTGCAGGTGATCGCCCATATCGCGCTGCTGGTCGTGTTCAGCGCCGCCGCCGGCGCCTCGATGAATCTCTCCCATTTCGTGCCGAGCGCGACCCTGCTGTACCTGATCGCGGGTGTGGCGCTGGGCATCATCGGGACGTTCTTGTTCGTGCCCACGCTGCGGCGGTGGCTGTCCACCGAGGTGCGCCCGAAGCTGAACGAGGTGGTCGGCGACCTGGTGAAGCTCGCCCGCGAGCCGCGGCGACTGGCGCTGATCCTGCTGGGCTGCGCGGGCACCACCCTCGGCGCGGCGCTCGCGCTGTGGGCCAGCATCGAAGCCTTCGGCGGGGGAACGACATTCGTCGCCGTCACGGTCGTCACGATGGTCGGTGGGACGCTGGCCTCGGCCGCCCCGACCCCCGGCGGCGTCGGTGCCGTCGAGGCGGCGCTGATCGGTGGCCTGGCCGCCTTCGGGGTGCCGGCGGCGATCGGTGTGCCGTCGGTGCTGCTGTACCGGATGCTGACCTGCTGGCTGCCGGTGTTCGTCGGGTGGCCGGTGATGCGCTGGCTGACCACCAACGAGATGATCTGAGGAATCCCGGTCAGGAGTTGCCGGATTCGGCCTGCGTGACCACCAGAACCGTTGACCTGCGCGCGCTTTCGCCGGCCGTGGTGGTCAAGTACACCAGGTGGTAGTCCTCGGGAACCGACTGCGCCACCGTGATCGGGACGGAAACCGCGGCCGATCCGCCGTTGCCGAAGCGGCCGGGCGTGGGCGCCACGGTGATCCCGGCGTCGGTGGACGTGCCGGAAACCGTGTAGCCGTCGGGGACGTCGCGGCCGTCGATCATCCGTTGCGCGTCGAGGGTGACCGTGCCCGTGCGCCCCGGCGCGATCGTCACGACGGGTTGAGCGACGTTGACGGTCAACGCCGAGCTGCCCGCCCCGAACGACGGCGGCGCGTCCGCTTCGGATGTGCCCCAACGCTTGTCGGGATAGGCGGCGAGCGAGAACGTCAGCGTGCCGCCGGTGGTGATGATCGTCTCCGGCAGTGACGTGTGCTCGGTGGGCCGGCCGTCGACCTTCAGGCCGCTGACGTATTTGAGGTGGTGCGGCCCCGACGCGCCCGGCGCGGAGATCCGGAGGAATTTGCCTGCGGGCAGCGCGATTTCGATTCGGTCGAACAGCGGCGCGCCCACGGTGAGGATCGGCGTGCCCGGGGTGGCCGGGTACACGCCCAGCGCCGCCCACACGTACCAGGCGGCCAGCGCGCCCAGGTCGTCGTTGCCCGGCTCCCCGTCGGCGGTCGGCGCGAACAGTCCACGCACCCGGTCGACCGTGCGCTGGGTCTTCCACGGTTGCCCGATGTAGTTGTATAGCCATGGCACACCGAAACTCGGCTCGTTGCCCGCCCACAGGTAGGGCTGGTTGGGGCCGACGTTGAGCTTCTCGGTGAACCGATCGAGCCGGTCGGCCACGGCCGCGCGGCCGCCCAGGGCGGTCACCAGGCCCGCGACGTTGTGCGGCACCGACCAGACGTACTGCTCGGCGTTGCCCTCGTCGTACCCGACCTGGCCGAAGTTCTCCGGGGACACCACGACCGCGGGGCCGGGGCGGAAGAACCCGCTCCAGCTGCGGGGCACCACGGATCGGGTGGTGGGATTGAACAGGTTCTGCCAGTACTGCGACCGATTCTGGAATTCGGCGGCGGTCGCGGCGTCCCCGAGCGAGTCGGCGAATCGGGAGATGGCGAAGTCGTCGACCGACCACTCCAACGTGATCGAGGCGTCGGAGATCCAGCCGTTACGGCCGAATACCAGGGTGAACGGCGCATAACCGAACCGCAGGTAGGTCTCGATGCCCGGCCGCTCCACGTAACCGGCCAGCCCCGCCCCGCCCTTGGTCGCCCCGTCCACCATGTAGCGCAACGCGGCACGGACGTCGAAGTCCTTGGCCCCGAACGTGTTCAGGCTGACGATGAACGGCACCACGCTGTCCCCGGTCATCTCGCCGGTCGCGGCGTTGGCGAACGCCCAGCGCGGCAGCGAACCACTCTGCTGGGCGTCGTTGACCAGCGATTGCGCCATGTCGCTGGCCCGGTCCGGAAAGAGCATCGCCTGCAACGCCGCCAGGCACCGGTAGGTGTCCCAGTCGGAGAAATTGGCGTACTGGGTGTGGCCCGCGGCCACGGTGTGGATAGCGCCGTCGAACCCGACGTAGCGCCCGTCGGCGTCGTTGAACATGTTGGGGTGCAACAGGGATCGGTACAGGGAGGTGTAGAAGGTGGTCAGATCGTCGACATTCCGGCCGGCCACCGAGATGCGGGACAGCGCGGCGTTCCATTCCCGCGAGGCGGCGGCGCGCACGTCGTCGAAGCCGGCGGCGTCCTCGGCCGCCAGGTTGGCCCGCGCGCCCTCGATGCCGACGTAGGAGATGGCGGTGCGCATCTCGAGCGTCGTGCCGGCCGGGAATTCGACGTAGCCGCCGCTGTACGGCGCGTTCGCGCTGCGGGCACCGGCGTAGACCGTGGCGCCGTCCCAGGATCCGAAGGAGGTGAAGGGCCGGCTGAATTTCATGGCGAAATACACCGTGTAGGCGTTCGGCTTGTCGCAGAACCCCCCGCTGGTGGCCCAGCCGGTGATGGTGGTGTTGTCCTCCCCGATCTGGATGGTCGCGCGGGAGTTTCCCGCCAACGACGAGCCCGAGCGGACCTGCAACAGGGCGGGGCGGCCGTTGCGCGGGTAACTGAATCGCCCGACGCCCGTGTGCGCGGTGGCGGTCAGTTCGGCCCTCACGCCGGTGTCGGGAAACCGCACGGCGTAGTAGCCGGGCACGCCCTGCTCGGTGTCGTCGTGGGCGATCGTCTCCCAGGCGTTCCAGGGTTGCGGGCCGACGCCGCCGGTGGCCGGAAGCATCGAGATGTCGCCGAACGCAGCGCATCCCACCGACGCGTGGGTCATGCTGAACCCGGTCGAGCGCGGGTTGTCGTAGTTGTATCCGGCGTAGTTGCCGACGGTGTCCGGCGAGTACTGCACCATCCCGAACGGCACGGTGGCGCCGGGAAAGTTGTTGATCTCGCCGACCGTCTCGCCGCCCGTGCCGGTGCCGATGAGCGTCGCGACGTGGTCGACCGGATTGGCCACGAAGACGGGTGGGCCGTCATACCCCTTCGGCGGGGCGGCGGCGATGAAGGTCATGAAGACGGCCGACGCCGCGATGACCGCAATCAGCGCCCTTCGTGACCGCATAGAAGTCTCTTACTCCGATACGACCGCGCAGCGGCGCATTGCGGTGGCGTTTCCCCCGGGAATTGGAAAACGATCGCCCGACAACCGGGATGACGGCAAAATAGGCGAAAGATTCTGGCAAACATTTATTGCCTTTCGGCTACTGTCGTTTCAGCGTGCCGTACGCAGGTATCGGCCCCATTCTCGGGAGATGGGATTAATGAAACATTTGACCCTAGCAACCATTTCCGTGGCGCTGAGTTTGGCGCTCGCCGGTTGCGGCCACGACCACAAATCCAGTGACAAAACGTCCACGCCGACGACGTCGTCGACGAGCCCCTCGCAAACCACCGCGGCACCGGCGGCGAAGGCCAAATACACCATCGCCGACTACGTCAAGGACAACAACATCGCCGAGACGCCCGTCCGCCACGGCGATCCCGGGCCGAACGTCGACCTGCCGGTGCCCATGGGCTGGCAGCTCAATCAGAACTCGGGCACCTCCTACGGCGGCATCGTGCAGACCCAGCCCGCCAATCCTGCCGATCCGCCGTCGGTTTCGGCGCTGTTCTCCAAGCTCACCGGCAACGTCGACCCGGCCAAGCTCATCCAGTACGCCCCGGGCGAGGTGCAGAATCTGCCCGGATATCAGGGCGGCGGGGACGGCTCCGCGTCCACCCTCGCCGGGTTCCAGGCCTGGCAGCTGGGCGGCACGTACCAGAAGAACGGCAAGACCCGCGTCATCGCCCAGAAGACCGTGGTGATCCCCAGCCAGGGCGCGGTTTACGTGCTGCAGCTCAACGCCGATGGCCTGGAGAGCGATCAGGGGCCGCTGATGGACGCGACCAGCGTCATCGACGACCAGACCACCATCACGACCGGCTGAGTAGTAGGCCGAGGAGCCGGAGGGCCCTACATAGGAGAAACGGATGACAGAGCGGTCATACGCGGTAGATGCCGGGCATCCGCCGTCGGCGTTATTGCGTGTCGTCAACCCGGTGATGGGGCTTTTGCTGCGCAGCCCCTTTGCCGGCGCCGCGCGCAAGCAATTCATGGTGTTGAGTTTCACCGGACGCAAGACCGGGCGTCCGTACTCAGTTCCGTTGAGCGCGCATGTGATTGACGGTCAGCTCTACGCGCTGACGGGCGCGCCGTGGAAGCAGAACTTCCGCGACGGCGGCCCCGTCGACGTGGTGTACGACGGCACGACGACGGCGATGCGTGGCGAGCTCATCCGCGACCGGGCCGTCGTTTCCGATCTGTTGCTGCGCGCCGCCGAGTCTTATGGCGTGGCGCGCGCGCAGCGCATGATCGGGCTGAAGTTCCGCGATCGCCGCATCCCGACCCGCGACGAGTTCGCCGAGGCGGTCGACCGGCTCCACCTGGGGGCCGTCCGGCTGAGTGCGATCGGCTAGCCGCTCAGCCGGTGGGGTGGTCGGGCGCCCGCAGGTGCGCGGCGCGCAGGCACCGGTCGAAGCGCGAACGCGCGGTGATGACTTCCTTGCCCAGCGCCGTGAAGTCGTCGGCGATGCGTTGGGCCAGCACCCCGAGCTTCGTGTTTTTCGATTGGGACAGCGATTTGAGCATGGTGAAGGCGGCGTCCTCGTCGATGCCGTAGATCAGCATCAGCATCCCCTTGGTGCGGTCGATGACGCCGCGGCGCCCGACGATCTCGGCGACCTTGGCGCTGATGGATTCCTCCCGATTGCGCGCGGGCGGCGGCGTGACCTCGATGTAGAAGCCGTGGGTCCCGACGACCTCGTCGTTGTCGTCGCAGAACCGGTCGCCCACCACGATGACGTGGTGGATGAGGCCGCGGGTGTCCACGATGCGATGCCGCACGCTGAACGCCTGACGACGCCTGATCATGTCGTTGATGCCGTCGATCACCTGAGGCCGGTCCGCCGGGTGTTTGTGCGACAGCACCAGCTCGGTCGTGGGGGTCACGGTGCCGGGCTCGTAGCCGTGCATGCGCTGGACCTGGTCGGACCATACCCAGCGGTGGCCCTCGAAGTAGAAGCGGAACCAGCCGGCCCGCTGCGGGACGGCGCCGGCCAAACCGCGCTCGATCGCCGCGGCCTGGCGGTCTAATTCCCAAGCCACGGTGGGTTTTTCGCGTCGACGGCAAGCGGACCGGTAACAGCGTGCATCGGCGATCTCGAATGGATCGCCGACCCCCGGGCGGGAAATCCGGAACTGCGCATGCAGGAGTGAGATACCCCCATGGCCGTGAGGTTACAGTTTCTGACCGGTGGTCACCGCGGAAATCAGGAAATTGCCGGGCGAGTAAGTTTTCGGCGCGCTCATTGGCACGAACCCGCGCCGGCGGCCGCCCGGGTCCGGGTGATAACGGGCTCTTCGGCGGGTTGTTCGAAGCCGGCGTCGACCACGGCGCGCCGCACCGCCTCACCGACCGCCCCGGCGCGCGCGATCGGCACCAGCGCGATCACGCAGCCACCGAATCCGCCGCCGGTCATCCGCGCCCCCAGCGCGCCCGCGCGCACCGCGGCCGCCGCGATCAGGTCGATGCGTTCGGTGGTGATGTCGAAGTCCTCACGCATGGAGGCGTGCGAGGCGGTGAAGATCCGCCCGGCCTCGGCGTAGTTCCCATCGCCCAGTGCCGCAACGCAATCGATGACCCGCTGGTTCTCGCTCAGCACGTGGCGGGCGCGACGGGCATCGACCGGGTCCCGCACGGCGCCGAGGTCGGCGGGCCCGCGATCGCCGACCTCGCGCAGCGACGTCGCCCCGAGGTCGGCGGCGGCGCGCTCGCACGACTGACGCCGCGCCGCGTAGTCGCCGCCGGCATGGCTGTGGCGCTCCCGGGAGTCGATCAGCAGCAGGGCGACGCCGGCGGCGTCGGGGTCGAAGGCCACCGGCGTGACGGCGAGGTCGGCGAAGTCGATCAGCACCGCCGTCGCCGGCCGGCCGAACAGCGAGGCGAGCTGGTCGAGCAAACCCGTTGGGGCGCCCACGTACTCGTTTTCGGCGCGCTGGGCGAGGCGGGCCTGGTGCTTGCGGTCGATGCGCACGCCCGCGGCCGAGGCGATCGCCCCCAGCGCCGCGCATTCCAGGGCCGCCGAGGAGGACAGGCCCGAGCCCATTTCCACATCGCTGGTGATCGACATCGTGCCGCCGGGCACCGGGTAATCCGCCTGGCGCAGCGCCCAGACCACCCCGGCCACGTAGGCCGCCCAGCCGGTGACCTCCCCCGGGGCGGTGCCGAGCGCAATGCGCACCGGGGCGTCCGCGCGCTCACTGGTCACGGTGATCGCGTCGCCGGGGCCGGGCGTGAACGTCGCCACCGTGCGCTGCGGCAAGGCGATCGGCAGCGAGAAACCCAGGTTGTAGTCGGTGTGCTCGCCGATCAGGTTGATCCGTCCCGGCGCGCCGTAGCGCACCGTCACTGCAGTTCCCGTAACCGCTGCGCCACGCTTTCGGGGGTGACGTCACCGATGAAGGCGTCCATCGCCGATTCGGAGGCCGCCAGGTATTTGAGCTTGGTCGCGCTGCGGCGGATGGACATCAGTTCGACGTGGAAGTACCCGTCCGCCTGGACCCCGGCCCCGGAATACTGGTGCACCGCCGAAATGTAGGGCAGCGGCGTCGAATACATGCGGTCGAAGCGCCGCAGCACGTCGAGGTAGATGGCCACGAACCCGTCCAGCTCGTCCTCGTCGAGGCCGATCACGTTGGGCACGAACCGGTTCGGGTAGATGTGCACCTCGACCGGCCAGCGCGCGGCGAAGGGCACGAACGCGGTGAACACCTCGTTGCGCGCGACGATGCGGCCCCCATCGGTGACCTCGCGGGCCAGCAGATCACCGAACAGGTTGCCGCCGTGCTTGTTTCGATGCGCCCGCGCCTGCTCCAGCATGGCGACCGTCCGCGGCGTCAGGTAGGGATAGCCGTAGATCTGGCCGTGCGGATGGGTGAGGGTGACCCCGATCTCCTCGCCGCGGTTCTCGAAGCAGAACACCTGCTCGATGCCCGGCGCGGCCATCAGGTCGGCCGTGCGGTGGCGCCACGCATCGACCACCAGCCGCGCGTGCGCCGGCGTCAACGCCGCGAAGGAGCCGGTGTGATCGGCCGAAAAGCAGATCACCTCGCAGCGCCCGGGCGCCGGGGTCGACACGAAGCCGTCGGCGTCGCCGGGATCGGGAAGCGGCGTCGCGGCGCCCGACAGGCTGGGAAAGCGGTTCTCGAACACGACGACGTCGTAGTCGGGCGCGGGCACCTCGCTGGTCAGCCCGGTCGGGCCCGGGCACAGGGGGCACGCGTCGGGCGGCGGCTTGTAGGTGCGGTCCTGGCGCAGCGCCGCGACGATCACCCACTGCCCGGTCGTCCGGTCGAACCGCAACTGCGACTGTTCGGCCGTACGCGGCGGCAGGGGCCGGCGGTCCTCGACCGGCGCCGGACGATGCCCGGGCAGCGAGAAGAACAGCAGGTCACGGCCGTCAGCCAGCTTCGCTCGCGTCGGCTCAGTCACGATGTCGAAGACTAGCTTGGTCGCCGGCACCCGGTTCGGGTAACCATGGGGGTACGCGATAGAGAGGCGGTCACCGGAATAACTGTCCTGTACGAACGCGCCCGCAACTGGGTGATCGGCTCCGATCCGGGCTTGCTTCGGCTGCGGATGGCGACTCGGACAACGGCCGCGCTGGGCCTTTCGCTGCTGGTCCTTTTCGTCCTCACCAGGGCGACGGGACAACCCCTGACCGTCGCGCTGCTGGGCGTCGTCATCACCATGGTCGCGTCGCGGTCAGTCAACGAGCCCGACCCGCGCCAGCAACGAATCACCATGGCGCTCTTGCCCGTTCCCGCCGCGCTGGCCATCACCGCCGCCGCGCTGCTGGCCCCGCACGTGGTGGCCAGCGATGCCGTCTTCGTGCTGATCGTGTTCACCGCGGCCTACATCCGCCGCTTCGGGGCGCGCGGCAGGGCGCTGGGGATGGTCGCGTTCATGTCGTACTTCTTCACGCTGTACCTGCGGGCCCGCGTCTCGGAGCTGCCCTGGATGATCGGGGCGGTCGCGGTGGGCACGGTGTGCACGTACGTGATGACCGCCTACGTGCTGCCCGACCGCCCCGAGCGGGTGCTGCGCGCCACCATCCGGGCGCTGCGGGCGCGGATGGCGATCGTCATCGACACCACCGCCGAAGCGGTGCGGACGGGCCGCCTCGACGAACGGCGGCGCCGCCGCATGCGGGCGCGCACCACGCGGCTCAACGAGACCGCCCTGCTGGTGCAGAGCCAGATCGAGGACAAAGCCGATCCCGGCGCGCTGTGGCCCGGCGTCACCGCCGAACAGCTGGCCCCCTGGCTGCTGGACGCCGAGTTGGCCATCGAATGGGTCGCCACCGCCGGTCGGCGGGCCGCCGCCGTGGCGGGTGAGGCCCCGGAATCCATCCCGATCGGCACGCGGGTCCCGCTCGTCGACGCGCTCTCGCAGCTGGCCCGCGCGATCCGCCTGCCCGAACCCGAGGGGCTGCGGCGGGCGGCCGCCCGCGCGCAACGGCTGCTGGACGAGCTGCCCGAGGCTGGAGCCGCGGCCGAGGACGACCCGGGCGCCACCGCGGTCCGCCGCCTCGCCCTGGCGATCATCAACGCCGCGGGGGCGACGTCCGACGTGCGGGCGATCGTCGATCGGATGGCCGCCGGCGCCCCCCTTGACGAAACCGGCGGCGAGCGGCCGGCGGCCGACGAGCGCGCCGCGCCGGAGGGGGCCGCCGACGAGGCACGCCCCGGCGGGCTGCTGCCGACCACCCGGCAAGCCATCCAGGTCTGTATCGCCGCCTCGCTGGCCATCGTCACCGGGGAGCTGGTCTCGCCGGACCGGTGGTATTGGGCGGTGATCGCCGCGTTCGTGATCTTCGCCGGCACCAACTCGTGGGGCGAAACCCTGACCAAGGGCTGGCAACGCCTGCTCGGCACCCTGCTCGGCGTGCCCGCCGGCGTGCTGGTGGCCACGCTGCTGACCGGCCACGAAATTGGCGCTCTCGCCGGCATTTTCGTGTGTCTGTTCTGCGCCTTCTATTTCATGACGGTCACCTACAGCCTGATGACCTTCTGGATCACCACGATGCTGGCGCTGCTGTACGGCCTGCTCGGCCAGTTCTCCTTCGGCGTGCTCATGCTGCGGATCGAAGAGACCGCGATCGGCGCCGTCATCGGGGCGACGGTGGCCGTCGTCGTGTTGCCGACGAACACCAGAACCGCGATCCGCGCCGACACCCGCACCTTCCTGACGAGCCTGTCGGCGCTGATCGAGGTGTGCGCCGCCACCATGTGCGGAGAGGGCGGCGCCAGCCCGTCCGAGCAGGCGCGTCAGGTCGATCGGGATCTGCAGCAGTTCCGGGTCACCGCCAAGCCGCTGTTGGCGGGCGTCGCCGGACTCGCGGGGCGGCGCAGCATCCGCCGCGCCCTGGGCATCTTCACCGCGTGTGACCAATACGGCCGCAGCCTGGCACGCAGCAGCGAGCAGTATCGGGACCCCGTCGGGTCACCGCCGCCGGCCCCGAAACTGGCGCAGGCGTTTTCGGCGGCCGCCGCCCAGACGCGACGCAACATCGAGGCGTTGCAGGAGGCCATCGAGGGGGGTCACGCACCGACCCTGGTCTCGGCGGCCGACGACCTCGACGCCGCGGAAACCCTGGCGCGACAACAGGACGGCGACGGCCACGGCGCCGAGCCGCGGCCCGAGACCCGGCGGTACCTCACCGCGGTGCACGCCCTTCGCCAGATCGAGCGGGCCGTCATCACCGCCGCCACCAACCTCGGTGGACGCGAACGCGTGCGGACGGCCGAGCCCGCGTCACGCTGAGGCGCTTTGCTACCGATCGCGCGCGGCCGCGGCTACCATCGTGCTGACCGCCGCGGTCCGTAGCCACAGCCGAGGAGAAATCCCATGGCCACACCGAACCTCCCGCCGGGCTTTGATTTCACCGATCCCGACATCTACGCGCACCGGCTGCCGGTGCGGGAGTTCGCCGAACTGCGCGCCACCGAACCGGTCTGGTGGAACGAGCAGGCGCCGGATAAGGGCGGGTTCGGCGACGGCGGCTACTGGGCGGTGACCAAGCATCGCGACATCCGCGACGTCTCGCTGCGCAGCGACGTGTTCTCGTCGGCCGCCAAGTCGATCGTGCCGCGTTACCGGGAAGACTTGGCGGCCGGGCAGATTGAGGCGGGCCGGGCGTCGATGATCATGATGGACGACCCCGAGCACAGCCGGTTGCGCAAGATCGTGTCGCGGGCCTTTACACCGCGCGCGGTCGAGCGGCTGCGCGCCGAACTGTCCGAGCGGGCCCGGTGCATCGTCACCGAGGCCGCGGCGGCGGGGTCGGGCGACTTCGTCCGCCAGGTGGCCTGCGAGTTGCCGCTGCAGGCCATCTCCGCGCTGCTCGGGGTTCCGCATGAGGACTACGACAAGCTGTTCGACTGGACCAACAACATGATCGGCAGCGACGATCCGGAATTCGCCGGCAACGACGCGCTGACCTCGGCCGGCGAATTGATGTGGTACGCCATGCAATTGGCGGCGCGCAAGGCCGAAGAACCTGGCGACGATATCGTCACCACCCTGATTCAGGCCGATGCCGACGGCCAGCGCCTGTCGGAGGCCGAATTCGGCATGTTCGTGGTCACGCTGGCCGTCGCGGGAAACGAGACCACGCGCAACTCGATCACCCAGGGGATGATGGCCTTCACCGACTATCCGGACCAGTGGGAGCTCTTCAGGGCGCGGCGACCCAAGACCGCGGCCGACGAGATAATCCGTTGGGCCACACCGATCACCGCGTTCCAGCGCACCGCGCGCGAGGACACCGAGCTCGGCGGTGTGGCCATCAGAGAAGGTCAGCGGGTGGTGCTGTTCTACCGCTCGGCCAACTTCGACGAAGAGGTCTTCGACGACCCGTTCACCTTCGACATCCTGCGCAGCCCCAACCCGCACCTCGGTTTCGGCGGCACCGGGGCGCACTACTGCATCGGCGCCAACCTGGCCCGCATGACGATCGATGTGATGTTCAACGCGCTGGCCGACCGGCTGCCCGACCTGGCCCCGCTGGGAAATCCGGAGCGCCTGCGGTCGTCGTTCATCAACGGCATCAAGCACTGGCCCGTCGATTACCGAGGCGGCCACCCGGTCGCCTCATGAGGATCGCCATCAGCGGTGCCGGCGTGGCCGGGGCGGCGCTCGCCCACTGGCTGCATCGGACCGGCCACACGCCGACGCTGATCGAGCAGGCGCCGCACCTGCGCACCGGCGGCTACATGATCGACTTCTGGGGCGTGGGCTACCAGGTGGCCAAGCGGATGGGCATCGAAGGGCCGATCCGCGCCGCCGGATACGAGATGGAACGGCTCCGCTCGGTCGGCCCTCGCGGCGAGATCAAGGCGGACGTGGACGTCGACGTCTTTCGCCGCCTGCTCGGCGCCGACTTCACCAGCCTGCCGCGCGGCGATCTGGCCGCGGCGATCTACGCCACCATCGAGGACGAGGTCGAAACGGTCTTCGGCGACAGCATCTCGTTCGTCGACGAGCGCGACGACGGGGTCCGACTCGGGTTCGAGCGCGGCGGCGCGCGCGATTTCGACCTGCTGATCGGCGCCGACGGGCTGCACTCCAACGTGCGCCGCCTGGTCTTCGGGCCCGAACGAGAATTCGAGCGCTATCTGGGCTGCAAGGTGGCGGCCTGCGTGGTCGACCGTTACCGGCCGCGCGACGAGCTGGCCTACGTCACCTATGCCGAACCCGGCCGCCAATTGGCGCGTTTCGCGCTGCGCGGCGACCGCACCACGTTCCTGTTCATCTTCCGCGCCGACCACGACGGCACCGACACACCGCCGAAAGACCAGCTGCGCAACACCTTTGCCGACTGCGGCTGGGAAGCCCACGACATGCTGGCCGCGCTCGACGACGTTGACGACCTCTACTTCGACGTCGTCAGCCAGATCCACATGAACCGCTGGTCGCGGGGGCGCGTGCTGCTCATCGGGGATGCGGCCGGCTGCATTTCGCTGCTCGGCGGTGAGGGCACCGGCCTGGCGATCGCCGAGGCCTACGTGCTGGCCGGCGAACTCGGGCGCGCCGGGGGCGACCATCGCCGCGCGTTCGACGCCTACGAGATGCGGCTGCGTCCCTTCATCGAGGGCAAGCAGGCCGGCGCGGCGCGGTTCATCGGGTTCTTCGCCACCCGGACCCGATTCGGGCTGTGGTTCCGCGACCTGGCGCTGCGCACCATGAATTTCGCCCCGATGACACGGCTTCTCGCGCGCGACGTGCGCGACGACTTCGAGCTGCCCGACTACGGCATCTAGCCACCGATCACAAGCTCGGCTGCGGACTTTGTGTGTCGCGGCGCTCGCCCGTGGCGATGAAGTCCTCGATCAGCTCCACCACCTGGTTCGGCGCCTCCACCTGCGCGAAATGACCGACGTCGGGCAGGATTTCGAGCCTGGCGTCGGTGCGAGCCTTGTGCGCGGCGTACGCGTGATCGACGGGGATGATGCCGTCGCGTTCCCCCCAGATCGCCATGACCGGCAAGTCCTCACGCAGCGAGAGTCTGTTGAGCGCGCTGACCGCCTGGCCCCGGTAGTCGACCACCGACCTCAGCGTCCGCAGGAACGACTGGCGCGTCTCACCGTCGGACAACGACGAGTAGGCGCTCCACAGCTCGGCCCCGCGCGGCGACTGGATGCCCGCGCTTGTCAACCAGGACCTGAGCTTGTTGCCGACGGACAGGACGGGCGTGGGCGCGATGATCGGCAACACCAGCTCCGCCCCGGGGGCCGAGAGCAGCCGCAGGACCCATCCCACGTCGGGACCCAGGCCGCCGCTGCTGATCAAGATCAACCGCTTGGCGTAGTCGGGGTGCTGATAGACGAACTGCATGGCGACACCGCCGCCGAGCGAATGACCGACCACGGTGGCCTGGCTGACACCCAGTTCGTCGAGGAAATCACGAAGCCAGACCGCAAACGCGCCCAGCGAGTAGTCGGTGCGGGGCTTCGCGGACTGGCCGTGGCCCAGCAGGTCGGGCGCGACGATCCGGAACTTCTTCGACAGCTGCGGTATCACGGATCGCCAGGTCTCCGAACTCCCCGCCATACCGTGGATCAGCAGCAACGCTTCGCCGTCACCCTCGTCGCGATAGGCGATGCGATCCCCATGTAACTCGAGAAACTTCATGTCACTCATTCGGGCTGTGTACCCGCTTTGGCCCTGCTGACGACGCGGGCAGGGCAAATGCCCGCCCGTTGAGCAATGATCAAGGGCATGACCGAACCGGTTGCGGCCCGCGTGGCCGTCTACCTCGACTTCGACAACATCGTGATCTCGCGGTACGACCAGATACACGGGCGAAACTCGTTTCAGAAGGACAAGGCCAAGGGGCTCGAGCAGCATTCCGAACGGTTGGGCCAGGCGACGGTCGACGTCGGCGCCATCCTCGACTACGCGTCGTCGTTCGGGACCCTGGTGCTCACCCGCGCCTATGCGGACTGGTCGGCGGATATCAACGCCGGATACCGCGGGCAGCTGGTGGCCCGCGCGGTCGACCTGGTGCAGCTGTTCCCCGCGGCGGCCTACGGCAAGAACGGCGCCGACATCCGGCTGGCCGTCGACGCGGTCGAGGACATGTTCCGGCTGCCCGACCTGACCCACGTGGTGATCGTGGCCGGCGACTCCGACTACATCCCGCTGGCCCAGCGCTGTAAGAGGCTGGGCCGGTACGTGGTGGGCATCGGGGTGGCCGGGGCGTCGAGCCGGGCGCTGGCGGCCGCGTGCGAGGAGTTCGTCGTGTACGACGCGCTGCCGGGGGTTCCCGCGCTCGACCGCGAGCCCGGGCCGGCCGACACCGCCCCGCCGAAGCGGCGCGGCGGGCGCACCAAGGCGGCACAGGCCGAGGAGCCCGAGCCGCCCGACGCGCAGGCCGCCGCCACCGCGCTGCTGACGCGCGCGCTACAGATCGGCCTGGAGAAAGACGACGTCGACTGGCTGCACAACTCCGCGGTGAAGGCGCAGATGCGGCGCATGGATCCGTCGTTCAGCGAAAGGTCTTTGGGTTTCCGGTCATTCAGCGATTTTTTGCGGTCGCGTTCCGACATCGTCGAGCTGGACGAGACGTCGACGACGCGGATGGTGCGGCTGCGCGCGCAGGATTGAGCGGCGTCGCCCCCGCGTCGCGGCAATGCATTTTCTCGCTGGTGTATGGCGTTTCGCCGATGCGCGGATCGATATCGTTGACAGCGCCCCGGGGTGGCCATACATTGTCTGGGAGTCGTCCGCAGCTGGTGGGGGATCGATGAGGAGACCGTCATGACCGTCGGTGCCGCTCCCCCAAGCGTTTTCGACGCCGACCTGCCCACTCTGTCCTACCGTGACGACGAAACACCCGCGGAGGTCTACCCGCGCCTGCGGGAGGCGCAACGACACGCGCCCGTCGCACTGGGGCCGCACGGCCCCGAGGTGCTCGGGTACCACATGGTCCGGTCCGTCCTGCGGGACACGCGGTTCCAGATCCCGCCCGGCCTGAATCTCCTTGTCCAGGGCATCACTTCGGGCCCGCTGTGGGACAAGGTGGTCAACAGCCTGCTGTGCCTCGAGGGCGACGCGCACCACCGGCTGCGCAGCCTGACCTCCAAGGCGTTCACGCCGAAGGCCACCCTGCGCCTGCACGACACCATGGTCGGCGTGCTCAACGAACTGGTCGATCGGGTCGCCGGCGCCGGGCGCTGCGACGTCGTCACCGACATCGCGCGCCCGTATCCCGTGCCGATCATCTGCGCGCTGCTCGGGGCGCCCCGCGAGGACTGGCAACGGTTCTCGCTGTGGGCGGACGACGTGTTCAAGGCGTTCAGCTTCACCGCCGACCTGACCGAAGTGGAGCCCGTCGTGATGCGCGCGTGGCGCCAACTCGACGCCTATGTCGACGAGATGGTCGCCGGGCGCCGCCGCAGCCTGACCGACGACCTGCTGTCCGACCTGATCCGCGCCGAGGACGAGGGCGACCGCCTCGACGCGGCCGAACTGCGCATGCTGGCCGGGGGGCTGCTGCTGGCGGGGACGGACACCACCCGCAACCAGGTCGCCGCGTCGGTGCACCTGCTGTGCGAGCACCCGGAACAGTGGGAGCTGCTGCGCCGGCGACCCGAGTTGGCGATGCGCGCGGTCGAGGAGACCATGCGGCACTCGCCGATCGTGTGCGGGACGCTGCGGCTGGTGGCCGAGGACGCCGAGGTCGACGGCTACGTGTTTCCCGCCGGCACGATGGTCCTGCTCAACACCGGGGCGGCGAACCGCGACCCCACCGTCTACGACGACCCGGACCGCGTCGACATCACCCGCGAGGGCGCCCCGCCGATCCTGACGTTCGGCGGCGGCGCGCATTACTGCCTGGGCGCCAACCTGGCCAGGCGCGAGATCGCCGAGGCGCTGACCGTCTTGACCGCCCGCCTGCGCAATCCGCGCATCGCCGGCCCGGCTCCGTGGAAGCCGATGGGAACGCTGAGCGGCCCGCTGAGCCTGCCGCTGGAGTTCGACCGCTAGGCATCCGGCGCCGCTCAGGGATTCGGGTGTGAGCTCGCGGATTCGGGTGTGAATCCACGGCTTTGACTGTGCGCTGAGGGCGACGACACGCCGAGCGCGGCCGCCGTGGCTTCACAGTCAAAGCCAAGGCTTCACACCCAACGCGACGCCGTTGGCAATCCGCCGAGTCGCGGTGGCGCCGGGGCGGCCTTACGCTGCGGGGGTTACACGAACTTCACGGGGGTTTTCGATGCGCGCAACCTGGGGACCGGCGGCCGCCGCGGTCGCCTGCCTGGCGCTGTCGTCCTGCTCGGAAACCGTGTCGGCGCCCCCGCTGACCCCCACCGCGCCGACGTCGGCGTCGAAAACGACCACCCGTGCGGGACCCGCCCCGATCACGGGCCCGCTGGAAAAGGACTGGAAGAGCTACGGCGGCACGGCGTATTTCGGCTGCCCGCAGACCTTTTCGGCCGGCAAATCCGCACTCGACGACATCCGGCCGAAGATCTTCGACCCGAAGACGGGACAGTACGTCGCGCCGGCCATCCCCACGATCGCCGCCGGCGAGAACCTCACCGGCGCCATGTGCGCGCTGACCGGCGCCGCCGCCGACCTCAAGGTCGTCTACGTGGTCACCACCGTCAAGCCCGCCCAGGCCCCGGCGCCCGAAATCTCAAGGACCACCGCGTATTCCTACGACTGGTCCTCGGGCCACCAGGTCGCCACCAAAGAACTGCAGCCGCCGACCCCCGGCCTGAGGTTGGCGGCGCCGAAGGAATGGGGACTGGCCCCGACCGCCTCGGGCGTGGCGTGGGTGAACGCCTTCACTGACGGGCACGCCCCCGCGTCGCCGCCCCGAACCGTGGTGCTGTCCGGCGCCGACCTGTCGATCATGTGGGACGATCCCCAGCCCGCCCGAGTTTGGCAGGACGTCATTGCGTTCCCCCGCAACGCCGATCCCGGCAAGGCCTCGGGGGCCGAGCTGCGCCGCCCGAACGGGGAGGCGATCTACCGGGACGACGACGCGCAATCCGTGGACGCCGAATTGGCCGAGGGCCCAGACAAACTTGTGAAGATCACCCACCGGGAGTCGCGCAACCCACCGGCCGTCTCCACGATGTTCTATGACCTCAACGCCAAATCCCTCATCAAGATCGGCGATTCGGACCGGATCTCCGGCGGCGGGCTGAGCGCGGCCCTGTCCGACGGGAAACTGTTTGTCGACGGGCACAATTCGGAGAACTCCTCGTTCGGGTTCGGGGTGTGGAACCTGCGCAGCCAACAGTGGGACTTGCTCAAGAGCCGCGACGACGCCAAGAAGATGTCGATTTCGAAGCTGGCGTTCTTCGAAGACCACCTCTACCTCACCGCCGGCGGCGGCACGTTCTCGGTAATCGCCCTTCCTGCAACGGATCCCGTCGCGTCCGGCTGGTCGACACGCCCGTTCGAGCGGATATCCGGATGGACGCTGGTGTGCCGCGGCGAGACCGCGCCGTCGTCCAACGGCGAGTGCAAGGAGATCGTCATGGTGCAAGACCAGGACGGCCACTACCCCGGGCCCTGGTTTTGACGGTCGCCCGCGGTCAGATCCAGCCGAGGGCCTGCGGAACCATGTACAGGCCGAACCCGATGGTCACGAAGCACAGCGCGCGGGTGACGTATTTGTGCAGCCCGCGCATGCGCCACTGCTCGGGCAGGGCCCTGGCTTCCAGCGCCAGCAGCAGGCCCAGCACGATGGGCAGCAGCAACGCGTTCATGACTTCGACGTCGACGGCCAGATTGACCAGGTCGACGCTGGCCAGCACCAGCACCGCGCCCACGATGTGCGCCAGCGAATACGTGATGTAGAACCGGGCGGTGGCGCGGTTGGGCCGCTCGTTCAGCGTGTGCTTCCAGCCGAACACCTCCGCGAGCCCCCACGCGCCCGCGAGCGAGGCGACGATCGCGGCCACCAGCGCCGCGCCCAGCATGCCGAGCCCGAACAGCACCGTCCCGCCGACTCGGCCGAGGTAGGGCGTGAGCGACTGGGCGATCTGGCCGACGGTCTCCAGTTCCGCGCCGCCGCCGTGCGCGCCGCTCGTCCCAATGGTGGACGCCATGGTGACCACCACCGCGATCATGATCAGCTGGGTCAGCACCGCGCCGAAGGCGGTGTCGTAACGGGCCTGGCGAATCGTGTTCTCCGACAGGCGCTTATCGACCACCGCTCCCTGCTGGTAGAAGATCATCCACGGCATGATGACCGCGCCGACGTTGGCCGCGACCAGTAGCAGGTATGACGAGTTGCCGAGCGGCATCGACGACAACCCGTCCACGAGGGCTCTGGGGTCGGGCCGGGCCATGACCATCGCCACCAGGAAGGCCAGTTCGGCGGCGCCGACGACCAGGCCGATGCGCTCGACGCGCCGGTAGCTACCGGTCAGGGCCAGCGCCAGCAGCGCGACGGTCGCGACCGGAATGCTCACCCAGCGCGAGACGCCGAAGAGTTCACCCACGCCGGCCACCCCGGCGAACTCCGTGAGCAACGCCCCGATCGCCGAGGCGAACAGGGTGAACGCCGACAGCCACGCCCAGCCGCGGCCGAACCGCTCCCGGATCAGCGAGCCGTGGCCGCGCCCGGTGACGATGCCCAGCCGCACGGTCATTTCCTGCACGACGTAGAGCACCGGCATCAGGATCAGCTGCGGCAGCACCATCCGGTAGCCCCACTGGGCGCCGGACTGCGACGCGGTGATCAGCGACCCGGCATCGGTGTCGGCCAGCATCACCACCAGGCCGGGGCCCCACACCGACAGCAGCCCCCATCGCAGCCAGCGGCCACGGGTGCGCAGCGGTATTTGCGGCCGGTCCTCGGATTCGTCCGCCACCGGCGGGGTGGTCGTATCGGTCACCGGTGGATCCTAACTAGGGGCCGCCTAACCACGGGCGTTTGCCGGAGAGCGCCATTGGCCGAAAATGTGCCGCCATTCTCGAAAATGCGATAGGCGTTCTCGAATTGCGAGAGTACGTTGCCCAAGTATGCAAACGGTGCGTAGCTTCTGCCGCGTCTGCACCTCCGTCTGCGGCATCCTCGTCGACGTCGAGGGTGACGAGGTGCTCCGCGTTCGCGGCGATCAGGAGCATCCCTTCTCCCGCGGTTACACCTGCCCGAAGGGCCGCGCCCTGCCGCAACTGCACCACCACCCCGACCGGCTCGAACGCCCGAGGATGCGGGCGGACGGCCGCCTGCGCGACACCACATGGGACGCCTGCCTCGACGACCTGGGCACGCGGCTGAAGGACATCATCGACCGGCACGGGCCGCAATCGGTCGCGTTCTACTTCTCCACCATGGAAAGCGCCGGCTTCCGCATGGCCGAGGCGCTGCACGCCGCGATTGGCACACCGGCCAAGTTCAGCCCCCTGACCATCGACGGCACCGCCAAGCCTTTGGTCTCGGATCTGGTCGGCGGATTCATGGGGCTATCGGGCCGGACCGACCTGGACAACGCCGACTTCCTGATGCTCGTCGGCGTCAATCCCGTTGTCTCGCATGGACATGCGATCTCGATGCCCAATCCGACCGGCACGGTGCGCGAGATCGCGCGGCGCGGGCAGGTGTGGGTGATCGATCCCCGTCGCACCGAGACCGCCCGGCTGGCCACCGCCCATCTGGCGCCGCGGCCCAGCACCGACCACGCCGTCCTCGCCTACCTGGTGCGCGAGATCCTGCGCGACGGAATGAAATCCGACGTTCCCGTGCAGGGCATCGACGAGCTGGCGCGTGCGGTCGAGCCGTTCACGCTCGAGCACACCGCGAAGCTGGCCGATGTCGCCGAGGCCGACCTGGCCCGGTTGTTTGCGGGCGTGCGGGCCGCCAAGTGCGTCGCGGTCGAAACCGGCACCGGCGTCACGATGACCGCCGAGCGCGCCAACGTCACGCAGTGGCTCGCCTGGGTGCTGAAGATCCTCACCGGCGCGATGAACCGGCCCGGCGGGACGTGGTTTCACCCCGGATTCGCCTACCAGCTCGAGACTTTCGGCGAGTTTTTGCCCGTCACGCCGATCGAGGGATCCTTCGGTCCGGGACCGCGCAGCCGCCCCGAGGCGCAGGCGTTCATCAACGAGTGGCCCTGCGCGGCGCTGCCCGACGAGATCGCCGCGGGCAACATCCGCGCCCTGATCAACGTCGGCGGCAGCCTGGTCACCTCGTTCCCCGAGACCGGCAAGCTGATTCCGGCCCTACAGAGCCTCGAGGTGTTCGCGACCACCGAGATCATCAACAACGAGACCACCGAGCTGGCCACCCACGTCCTGCCCACCAAGGACCCGCTGGAACGCCCCGACATCACCATCCACGACATCCTGAGTTCGCATGTGTCCGTGCAATACAGCCCGGCCGTCGTCGAGCCGGTCGGCGAACGCCGCTCGATGTGGTGGGTGTTCGCCGAACTCGGCCGCCGGCTCGGCTACGAGCTCGGCAATCTCGGCGATCCCGACACCAGCACCGACGACGACGTGCTCGCCGTCCTGTTGGCCGGCGCCCGAACGGGATTCGACGAGGTGGCGGCGGTGGGTTGGGCCGAGGCCCCGCGCGAGCTGCCCGCGGCCTGGGTCGACGAGCACGTCGCGCGGATGGGCGGCTGGCGGCTGGCGCCGCCGCTGCTGGTGGACCAACTCGCGGGCCTGAAACCGCCCGCGCCGCTGGTGCTGGTGCCGCGCCGGCAGCGCCGAAAGCTCAACGGGCAGCTGGATTTTCTCGGTGAAGCCCCCGAGGTTCTCATCCACCCCGAGGACGGCGCCGCCGCGGGTGTCGCCGACGGGCAGAAGGTGACGGTGCGCAGCGCGAACGGCGAACTGACCGGCATCGCCAAGGTCGACGACTCCATTCGGCGCGGGGCGGTGTCGATCCCGCACGGCCACCACGCGGCCAACGTCAACCGCCTGACCAACAAGGACGACATCGACGTGGTGACCGGCATGGTGCGCTACTCGGGGGTGCCCGTCAGCCTGCATCCGGCCTGAAACACGCTGTCCTGGTTGGGCAGAAGACACCCTCCCGGTCGATGGGTTGGAGGAGTCGAACCGGGAGGGTGCCTGGCTTGGCGTTGGCGCTCGAAGGTCACTGCCCGGCGCGCAGGTCGCATTGGACGACGAAGCAGAGCCGGTCGGCGAAGGCGATGGTATCGGCGATCTTCTCGGCCAGCTCGGCGGCGCGGGCCTTGCGGACGCCGGCCAGCCCGGCCTGCGCGGCGAGGGCCGATTCGCGCGCCGTCGCCAGTGCCGTGCGGCAGTCGCGGAGTATTGAGAGTGTGGCGGGACTGATAGACATGTCGCCCCCTACAAATCGCGCTCTCACAGCGATACCCGCCCCGGGGCCCGCCACACCGACGTGGCGCAAATTTTTACAACCAATTTGTAGAAATTGCGCACGTGTCGCACAACGTCGCCGCCGGCCCCTGGTCGGCCGGCCGGAACGCGGGCGCAGAGCAAACCGAAATTCACGGTGTGCGACGGCGCGCGGGCCTACCAAAAATTGTGGTGGCAGGTACAGGATTCGAACCTGTGAAGCTTTCGCGACGGATTTACAGTCCGCTCCCATTGGCCGCTCGGGCAACCTGCCGCCAGACAGGTTACAACGAGCGAGTAGACAAAGCACAAACGCCTATCACCGGATGAAGGGACGGAATGCATGGCGGACTCATCGTTCGACATCGTCAGCAAAGTGGATCGCCAGGAGGTCGACAACGCGCTCAACCAGGCCGCAAAGGAGCTGGCCACGCGGTTCGACTTCCGCGGCACCGACACCACGATCGCCTGGAAGGGCGACGAGGCTATCGAGCTGACGTCGTCCACCGAGGAACGCGTCAAGGCGGCCGTCGACGTCTTCAAGGAGAAGCTGATCCGCCGGGACATCTCCATGAAGGCCTTCGACGCCGGCGAGCCCCAGGCCTCCGGCAAGACCTACAAGGTCAGCGGCTCGCTCAAGCAGGGCATCAGCAGCGAGAACGCCAAGAAGATCACCAAGCTGATCCGCGACGACGGCCCCAAGTCCGTCAAGACCCAGATCCAGGGCGACGAGATCCGGGTCACCAGCAAAAAGCGCGACGACCTGCAGGCCGTCCAAGCGCTGCTGAAGCAGGCCGACCTGGACGTGGCGCTGCAGTTCGTCAACTACCGGTGATCGCCGCTCGCGAGCGTGACGGTGCGGCCCGCGCGGTTTCGCGACTTCCTAGCCCGACCAACCGGTGGGTCTCTAGGCTAGTGACGAGTCCCACAATTTGAGCGAGGTTCACGATGACCGTGACGCCCCAGGAGGCCGCCGGCGACGGCGGGACCGAGGCCGACTGCTTCGATGTCATCATCGTCGGAGCCGGCATCTCCGGCATTGACGCCGCCTACCGGATCACCGAACGCAATCCCCAGCTGACCTACACCGTCCTGGAGCGGCGCGCGCAGATCGGCGGGACGTGGGACCTGTTCCGCTACCCCGGGGTGCGCTCCGACAGCAGCATCTTCACGCTGTCCTTCCCGTTCGAGCCGTGGACCCGCGAAGAGGGCGTGGCCGACGGCGTGCACATCCGCGAGTACCTGGCCGCCACCGCGCGCAAGTACGGCATCGACCGCCACATCCGGTTCGACAGCTACGTGCGCTCGGCGGACTGGGACTCCGCGACCGACACCTGGACGGTCACCGTCGAACAAAACGGGGAGCGCAGGCTCTACCGCGGTCGCTTTCTGTTCTTCGGCAGCGGCTACTACAACTACGACGAGGGCTACACCCCCGACTTCCCGGGCATCGAGGAGTTCCAGGGCACGGTGGTGCACCCCCAGCACTGGCCCGAGGACCTGGATTACGCCGGCAAGAAGGTCGTGGTGATCGGCAGCGGCGCGACCGCGGTGACGCTGCTGCCGTCGCTGTCGGACCGCGCCGCCAAAGTGACCATGCTGCAGCGCTCGCCCACCTATCTCATCTCGGCGTCCAAGTACGGCACGGTCGCCGCCGTCGCGCGAAAGCTGCTGCCCCGCAAGCCCGCTCATCTGGTCGTCCGCATGTACAGCGCCCTGACCGAGGCGGTGTTCTTCGCGTTGTCGCGCAAGGCGCCGGGGTTCGTGCGGTGGCTGCTGCGGCGCAAGGCGATCAACAGCCTGCCGGCCGGATACGACGTCGACACCCACTTCAAGCCGCGGTACAACCCCTGGGACCAGCGGATGTGCCTGATCCCCGACGCCGACCTGTACGAGGCCATCAGCGCCGGGCGCGCCGACGTGGTCACCGACCACATCGACCATTTCGACGCGACCGGCATCGCACTCAAGTCCGGCGGGCACCTCGACGCCGACGTCATCGTCACCGCCACCGGCCTGCAGCTGCAGGCGCTGGGCGGGGCCACGATCAGCCTGGACGGCAACGAGATCAAGACCAGCGACCGGTTCGTCTACAAGGCGCACATGCTCGAAGACGTGCCGAACCTGTTCTGGTGTGTGGGCTACACCAACGCGTCGTGGACGCTGCGGGCCGACATCACCGCCCGGGCGACGGCAAAACTCATGGAGCACATGGCCTCTCACGGCTACACGCGCGCCGCCCCGCACCGCGGCAACGAGCCGATGACCGAGAAGCCGTCGTGGGACATCAACGCCGGCTACGTGTTGCGCTCGGTGCACGCGCTGCCTAAGTCCGGCACCAAGCGGCCGTGGAACGTGCGGCAGAACTATCTCGCCGACGCCATCGACTACCGCTTCGACCGCATCGAGGAGGCAATGGTGTTCGGCCGGACCGCCGACCGCACCGCGCTGGCCGGATAGCCACGCACGGGAGTTCGTGAACTACTCCCAAATCTCAGATGTCGGCAATACGCTGATCGCCATGGCATCTGAGAAGCGCGAACCCAAAGTCGTTGTCCTCGGTGGCGGCAGCTGGGGCACCACCGTGGCCTCAATCTGCGCGCGCCGCGGGCCGACGCTGCAATGGGTGCGCTCCGAGGAGACCGCCCGCGACATCAACGACAACCACCGCAACAGTCGCTACCTCGGCAACGACGTCGAGCTGAGCGACACCCTGCGCGCCACCACCGACTTCGCCGAGGCGGCGAACTCCGCCGACGTCGTGGTCATGGGCGTGCCCTCGCACGGCTTCCGCGGGGTGCTCACCGAGCTGGCCCGGGAGCTGCGGCCGTGGGTGCCGGTGGTGTCCCTGGTCAAGGGCCTCGAGCAGGGCACCAACATGCGCATGTCCCAAATCGTCGAGGAGGTGCTGCCCGGGCACCCCGCGGGCATCCTGGCCGGTCCGAACATCGCGCGCGAGGTCGCCGAGGGTTACGCCGCCGCCGCGGTGCTGGCCATGCCCGACCAGCATCTGGCGACGCGGCTGTCCGGGCTGTTCCGCACCAGGCGCTTCCGCGTGTACACCACCGACGACGTCATCGGGGCCGAAATGGCCGGGGCTTTGAAGAACGTGTTCGCCATCGCCGTCGGCATGGGGTACTCGCTGGGCATCGGCGAAAACACCCGAGCGCTGGTCATCGCCCGCGCGCTGCGGGAAATGACGAAGCTGGGCGTCGCGGTGGGTGGGGACCCGGACACCTTCCCGGGGCTGGCCGGGCTGGGCGACCTGATCGTCACGTGTACCAGCCAGCGCAGCCGCAACCGTCACGTCGGTGAACAACTGGGGGCGGGCAAACCGATCGACGAGATCATCGCCTCGATGAACCAGGTCGCCGAGGGGGTCAAGGCCGCCAGCGTGATCATGGAGTTTGCCAACGAATTCGGCCTCACCATGCCCATCGCCCGTGAGGTCGACGCCGTGATCAACCACGGCTCGTCCGTCGAGGAGGCCTACCGCGGCCTGATCGCCGAGGTGCCCGGCCACGAGGTGCACGGCGCGGGCTTCTGACCTGGGCGTCGCGGGCTGGCCAAATTCAAATCTTTGCGTTCTCTATGGGCCGCTCACGTCCGCTTGACCCCGGTTTGCCAGCAAAATACCGTCAGACCAGGTAGTCAGTGATTTTCCGGTTGCGATCCTGCTCGTCGTCCGGATGTAATCCGCTGCACGCCAACCCGTTACGAAGATGTAACTGGCCGCAAGAAGGGCGGATATCGGAACATCCCCCGCAAACTCCCAACGAGGGACGTGACCGATGCAAGACATTGAACGGGCGGGCGATCGGCTCCCCACCGCGTCACGCGCCGACCGGCTGCGCGGCATCATCCGGCACGACCTGCCCTCCTCGCTGGTGGTCTTTTTGGTCGCGCTCCCCCTGTCGCTGGGAATCGCGATCGCCTCGGGCGCCCCGGTGCTCGCCGGCCTGATCGCCGCGATCGTCGGGGGCATCGTCGTCGGCAGCGTGGGGGGCTCCCCGCTGCAAGTCAGCGGCCCCGCGGCCGGGCTGACCGTCATCGTCGCCGGGCTGGTTTCCGAGTTCGGTTGGGGCATCACGTGTTTGATCACCGTCGCCGCCGGGACCCTGCAGGTGCTGTTGGGGCTGAGCCGCGTGGCGCGCGCCGCCCTGGCGATTTCACCGGTCGTCGTGCACGCCATGCTGGCCGGCATCGGCATCACGATCGCCCTGCAGCAGGCGCACGTGTTGCTGGGCGGAAAATCCAAGAGCACCGCCTGGCACAACCTGATCGGCCTGCCCGGGCAGGTCGTCGGTGCGCACCGGCCGGGGGTCATCCTGGGCGTCCTGGTGATCGTCATCATGGTCGCCTGGCGGTGGGTGCCCGCCAAGGCTCGCCGGGTACCGGGTCCCCTGGTCGCGATCGTGGCGGTCACCGCGCTCTCGGTCGTCTTCGGATTTCACGTGCGCCGGATCGACCTCGAGGGGTCACCGCTGGACGCGCTGAGGCTGCCCGACCTTCCCCACGGCAACTGGGGCGCGTTCACCGTCGGGGTGATCACCGTCGCGCTCATTGCCAGCGTCGAGAGCCTGCTGTCGGCGGTGTCGGTCGACCGGATGCACAACGGGCCACGCACCGACTTCAACCGGGAGCTGGTGGGACAGGGCGCCGCCAACATCATCTCGGGGACCGTCGGCGGGCTGCCGATCACCGGGGTCATCGTCCGCAGCTCCACAAATGTCAACGCGGGCGCCAAATCCCGGGCGTCGGCGATCATGCACGGCGTCTGGATCCTGCTGTTCACCATTCCGTTCGCCGGACTGGTCGAGCAGATCCCCACCGCCGCGCTGGCCGGTCTGCTGATCGTCATCGGCGTCCAGCTGCTCAAGCCGGCGCACATCGAAACCGCAATGAAGCACGGCGATCTCGCCGTGTACGTGGTGACCGCCGTCAGCGTCATCTTCCTCAATCTGCTGCACGGCGTGCTGATCGGCCTCGCACTGGCCATCGCGCTGACCGGATGGCGAGTGATCCGGGCCAAGATCGAGGCGGAGCCGGTTGGCGACGAATGGCGGGTGACGATCGAGGGCGCGGCCTGCACCTTCCTGGCGCTCCCGAGGCTGACGCGGATGCTGACGTCGGTTCCGCGGGGCGCGACGGTGACGGTGGCGATCTCGGTCCATTACCTCGATCACGCTGCGCACCAAACGATTACCGACTGGCAGCGGCAGCACGAGGCGACAGGCGGGACCGTCGAAATCCGGGGTGTGATGGAGACGGGTCACCGCGCCGCGGACGAACCGCTGGTCGAGGCCCAGGCGCCCGGGGCCGCAGCGTAATTGCGCGCCCCGCGCTTATAGCGCGCCGCGCGCTCAGTCGACGTCGATCCTGATGTGCAGCCGCTTGCCGCACACCTGCGCCAGGCGCTGCAGCACGTCGACGCGCGGCACCTCGTCCCCGCTCTCCCACGCGGCCACGGCCTCGCGGGTGGTGCCCAGTGCGTGCGCCAGTTGTTCCTGGTTCATCCCGGCACCGGCACGGGTCTCGAAGACCAAATCGGGCAGATTCAGCGCCAGCCCGGCTTCGTGAATATCGATCGAGTCAGAGTGCGACATCGCCATCACCGCTTCCATCAATGGAAAGCCTAGGATTACAGCTAACTCCGATGTTACGTGCGGTTCGGCCGGTGTGCACGCGGCGTTTTACCGCCGTTTCCTACCGCCCGGCCATCTGCTCGAGGCGGCGGATGCGGTCCTCGATCGGCGGGTGCGTCGAGAAGAGCGACCCGATCCGCTCGCCGGCTCGAAATGGGCTGGCGATCATCAGGTGTGCCTGGCTGGCCAGCTGGGGCTCGGGCGGGAGCGGGGCCGCCTGGACCCCACCGGAGATCTTGCGCAGGGCCGACGCCAGGGCCAGCGGGTCCCCGGTCAACACCGCGCCCGATTCGTCCGCCTGGTATTCCCGCGACCGGGACACCGCGAGGCGCACGACCGTCGCCGCGATCGGGCCGAGCAACGAAACCAGCAGCAGCGCAAAGGGATTCTCGCCGTCGCGGCTGTTGCCGCCGAACATGCCGGCGAACATCGCCATGTTGGCCAACGCGGTGATCACCGACGCCATCGCACCGGCGATGCAGGAGATCAGGATGTCGCGGTTGTAGACATGCGACAGCTCGTGTCCCAGCACGGCGCGCAGCTCGCGTTCGGTGAGGATGCCCAAAATGCCGGTGGTGCAACACACCGCGGCGTTGCGCGGATTGCGGCCGGTCGCGAACGCGTTGGGCGCGTTGGTGTCGCTGATGTACAGCCGGGGCATCGGCTGGTGCGCGGCGGTGGCCAGCTCCCGGACGATCCGGTACATCGCCGGCGCCTGGAGCTCGGAAACCGGCTGCGCATGCATCGCCCGCAGCGCCAGCTTGTCGCTGTTGTAGTAGGTGTAGACGTTCATGCCGATGGCGAACAGCACCGCGAGAAACATCGCGGTCTTGCCGAACAACGAGCCCACAAACACGATCAACGCGGACATGCCGACCAAGAGGGCAAACGTCTTGAACCTGTTGGCATGCGGATGCCAGGTCATCGGTGTCCTCCTAGGACATTCCGGAGCACACTCCGGAACACTCGTTCATTGTCGACTATTGAACGCCCGAGACGGCCGAAGGAGTTCCGTGACGCGCTAGCCGTGCCGGCTGATGGTGTAGTCGACCAGCGTCTGCAGCGCGTGCCGGCCGGGCACGTCGGGCAGCAGCGCCAGCTCCTGGTGTGCCTGCGCCGCATAATCCTGCAGCGACCGCTTGGCCTTGGCCATGCCCTCCGACGCCCGCAGCAGCGCCAGCGCCTCGGCCACCGTCTCGTCGTCGTCGATGGGCCCGACCAGCAGCTCGCGCAGCCGCGCCGCGTCGGGGCCGGGTTCGCGCAGCGCGTAGACCATCGGCAAGGTGTGCACGCCCTCGCGCACGTCGGTGCCGGGCAGCTTGCCGGACTCGCGGGAGTCGCTGTCGATGTCGATGATGTCGTCGGAGATCTGGAAGGCGGTGCCCACGATGCCGCCGAGGCGGCTCAGCCGCTCCACCTGGTCGGCGTCGGCGCCCGAGAACATCGCGCCGAAGCGGCCCGCCGCGGCGATCAGGCACGCGGTCTTCTCGTAGACCACCTTCAGGTAGTGCTCGATCGGGTCCGCCCCCTCGGCCGCCCCCGTCAGGCCGCGGGTCTCGCGCATCTGCCCGGTCACCAGCTGGGCGAATGTCTCGGCGATCAGCCGCACCGCCTCGGGCCCCAGCCGGGACACCAGCCGCGAGGCGGTGGCGAACAGATAGTCCCCAGCCAGGATCGCGACGTTGTTGCCCCAGCGCACGTTGGCGGTGGGCGTGCCGCGGCGCACCTCGGCCTCGTCCATCACGTCGTCGTGATACAGCGTGGCCAGGTGCACCAGCTCGATCACGGCGCCGGCGATCGTCACGTCCGCGGCGTCGGGATTGGGCCCCAGCTGCGCCGACAGCACGGTGAACAGCGGCCGGAACCGCTTGCCGCCGGCCTTGAACAGGTGGGTCAGCGACTCGGTCATGATCTCGTCGGCGCTGCGCAGTTCGGTGTCCATGAGCTGCTCGATCCGCCCGACACCGTCGCGCACCGTCGCCGCGAAGGCCGCGTCGCCGAGATCAACGCCCGCCACCACCGTCGCCGGAGTATTCACGGGACCAAACATACTGGTGTGCATGAACACGGGAGCGACCCGAGCCCACGTGGTGGTGGTGGGCGCCGGACCCGCCGGTTCGGGGGCGGCGGCGTGGGCCGCGCGCGCAGGCCGCGAGGTCCTGGTTATCGATTCGGCGAGCTTCCCCCGCGACAAGGCCTGCGGTGACGGGCTGACCCCGCGCGCGGTCGCCGAGTGCGAACGCCTGGGGCTCGGGGACTGGCTGGACGCCCGCATCCGGCACCGCGGGCTGCGGATGAGCGGGTTCGGCGGCGAGGTGGAGGTGGACTGGCCCGGCCCGTCCTTCCCGTCGACCGGCAGCGCGGTGGCCCGCGTCGAGCTGGACGACCGGATCCGCAAAGTCGCCGAGGATTCCGGAGCGCGGATGCTGCTGGGCACCAAAGCCGTTGGCGTGCAACATGACTCATCGGGACGGGTGACATCGTTGACCTTGGCCGACGGCACCGAAGTCGGGTGCCGGCAGTTGATCGTGGCCGACGGCGCCCGTTCGTCGCTGGGGCGCAAGCTGGGCCGGCGCTGGCACCAGGAGACGGTGTACGGCGTGGCGGCCCGCGGGTACCTGAGCACGCCGCGCGCCGACGACCCCTGGCTGACCTCGCATCTCGAGCTACGCGGACCCGACGGCTCCAAGGACACAGTGCTGCCCGGCTACGGCTGGATTTTTCCGCTCGGCAACGGCGAGGTGAACATCGGCGTCGGGGCGCTGTCGACATCGAAACGACCCGCCGAGCTGGCGCTGCGGCCGCTGATCGACCACTACACCGACCTGCGCCGCGACGAGTGGGGCTTTGTCGGCCCGCCCCGGGCGGTGTCGTCGGCGCTGCTGCCGATGGGCGGCGCGGTGTCCGGGGTCGCCGGGCCCAACTGGATGCTGATCGGCGACGCCGCGGCGTGCGTGAACCCGCTCAACGGCGAAGGCATCGACTACGGGCTGGAGACGGGCCGGCTGGCCGCCGAGTTGCTGGACGGCCGCGACCTGTCGCAGGCGTGGCCGTCGCTGCTGCGGGAGCACTACGGTCGCGGCTTCTCGGTGGCGCGCCGGCTGGCGCTGCTACTGACCTTTCAGCGATTCCTGCCCGCGACCGGGCCGATCGCGATGCGCTCGACGACGCTGATGACCATCGCCGTGCGGGTGATGGCCAACCTGGTCACCGACGAGGACGCGGACTGGGTCGCGCGCGCCTGGCGGGGCGGTGGCCGGCTGTCCCGGCTGATCGACCGCCGCACCCCGTTCAGCTGAGCCGCGGCCGCATCGCCGCTGGTCGGAGGGCGCGGCGACCCTGCCGGGACGCACGATCGGCGCCCGCCGTTTGTCGGCGCGGCCGGAACCGGGCGTGTATAGTCCAGCTAATGAAGGGAACGATGCTGGCTACTATCGGTGCCGCTGCCGCTGCTGTTGCTGCTTTCGCGCTGGCCGCGCCGGCGCCGCTCTCCGCGCCCGCCCAGGCGGACCCGCCGCCGACGGCGCCGTACCCGACCCCGCGGACGCCGTCGCCGCCCAGCGACTACGACGCGCCGTTCAAGAACACGGTCAACGGGTTCGGCATCTACCAGCCGCAGGACCAACTGGCCTGGCTGGGCAAGATCACCTGCGACCGGATCGACCACGGCGTCGACCACGACGCCCACCAGTCCGCGACGTTCATCCAGCGCAACCTGCCGCGCGGCACCACCGAGGGCCAGTCGCTGCAGTTCCTGGGCGCGGCGGTCGACCACTACTGCCCGGAGCACATCGACGTCGTCCAAGCGGCCGGCAACCACTAAGTCCGTCTCAGCGCGGGGGCAGGTGCCCGGCGTGTAGGGCGACGATGCCACCCGTCAGGTTGCGCCACCGCACTCCCACCCAGCCGGCCTGGGTGAGCTGCTGCGCCAACCCCTCCTGATCGGGCCACGCCCGGATCGACTCCGCCAGGTACACGTAGGCCTCGGGGTTGCTGGACACCGCGCGCGCCACCCGCGGCAGCGCGCGCATCAGGTACTCCTTGTAGACGGTGGCGAACAGGCCGTTGGTGGGGGTGGAGAACTCGCACACCACCAATCGGCCGCCCGGGCGGGTGACGCGCGCCATCTCGCGCAGCGCGGCCTGGGTGTCGACGACGTTGCGTAGCCCGAAACTGATTGTGACGGCATCGAATACGTCGTCGGCGAACGGCAGCCTGGTGGCGTCGCCGGCAACCTTCGGCACGTGGCGCGCCGCCCCCGCCGCCAGCATGCCCACCGAGAAATCGGCGGCCACACACCACGCCCCGGATTTCTTCAGCTCGACGGTCGATACCGCGGTGCCCGCGGCGAGGTCCAGCACCCGCTGGCCCGGCCCGATCTCCAGCGCCGCCCGGGTGGCCTTGCGCCAGTGGCGGTCCTGGCCCATCGAGAGCACGGTGTTGGTCAGGTCATAGCGCCGGGCGACGCCGTCGAACATCGACGCGACGTCGCGGGGGTCCTTGTCCAACTCGGCGCGGCTCACCACACGGACGGTACCCCCAGGGAATTCCGCGGCGACAGCAGCGTTGCAACTCTGCGTGACTGACAAAGTGTGGTTCATCACCGGTACATCGCGCGGTTTCGGACGGGCGTGGGCGATCGCGGCACTCGAGCGGGGCGACAGGGTCGCCGCCACCGCGCGCGATACGGCGTCGCTGGACGATCTGGTGCGCAAGCACGGCGACGCGCTGTTGCCGATCCAGTTGGACGTGACCGACCGCGCCGCGGACTTCGCGGCCGTCAAGCGGGCGCACGATCACTTCGACCGCCTCGACATCGTGGTGAACAACGCCGGCTACGGGCAGTTCGGGTTCGTCGAGGAACTCTCCGAGCGAGACGCCCGCGACCAGATCGAGACCAATGTGTTTGGCGCACTGTGGATCACCCAGGCCGCGCTGCCGTACCTGCGCGAGCAGGGCAGCGGCCACATCATCCAGGTGTCCTCGATCGGGGGCATCACCGCGTTCCCGTTGGTCGGCATCTACCACGCGTCGAAATGGGCGCTGGAAGGCTTTTCCCAGGCGCTGGCCCAGGAGGTCGCCCAGTTCGGTGTGCACGTCACGCTGATCGAGCCGGGCGGCTTCGACACCGACTGGGCCGGCGCCTCGGCCAGGCACGCCGAGCGGCTGCCGGCCTACGACGACCTCCGCGCGGCCGTCGAGGCCGAACGCAGCCGGCGGTGGGCCAGCCCGGGCGACCCGTCCGCCTCGGCGGCCGCGCTACTGAAGGTGGTCGACGCCGAAAAGCCGCCGCTGCGAGTGTTCTTCGGCTCGTCCCCGCTGGAGACGGCCAAGGCCGACTACGAGAGCCGGCTCCGCACCTGGGAGGAATGGCAGCCCGTCGCCGAGTTGGCGCAGGGCTGATCGCGCCGTCACTCCCCCTGCGCGTACCGCCTGGCGGACAGCCGGCGCCGCTCGAACGGCGACAGCACCGCCTCGTAGTGGCCGAGCAGCTCGTCGCAGATCACCGACCAGCTGCGGCCGACGACGCTGCGCCGTGCGGCCGGCGCGTAGCGCGCCCGTTCGGCGAGCAGGTGCGCGACGGCCTCGGGCAGCCGGGCCTCGAACTCGTTGACCCCCAACAGCAGACCGGTACGCCACGGGGTGACGAGGTCACGTGGGCCGCCGGCGTCGGGGGCTATGACCGGCAACCCCGACGCCAGCGCTTCCTGCACGACCTGACAAAACGTCTCGTGCTCACCGGGGTGCACGAACACGTCCATGCTGGCGTACGCCGCGGCGAGCTCGTCGCCGTAGAGCGCACCCGTGAAAACCGCTGTCGGCATTGCCGATTGCAGTTTGTCGCGGTCGACGCCGTCACCCACGATGACGAGCTGCACCGCGCCGCCGGCGGCCAGCCCGGCGAGCCGCTCGACGTGTTTTTCCGGCGCGAGCCGGCCCACGAACCCGACGATGGGCTTGCCGTGCGGTGACCACCTCCGCCGCAGCGCCTCGTCGCGCGCCGACGGCGCGAACCGCAGCACGTCGACGCCGCGCGCCCACCGGTGCACCCGTGGAAAACGGTGGGCGACAAGCGCTTCCATCGTCACCGTGGACGGCGCCAGCGTGCGGTCGGCGAGGCCGTGCAGGTGCCGGAACCAGGCCCACGCGGCCCGTGCCGTCATCGGGATGCCGTAGCTGGCCGCGAAACCCGGGACGTCGGTCTGATACACCGCGACCGTCGGCACCCCCAACCACCGCGCCGCGCGCACCCCGCCATACCCCAGCAGCGCCGGCGACGCCAAATGCACGACGTGCGGGTCGAATCCGCGCAGGACGCTCACCAGCCGGGGCGTCGGCACGCCGAGCGGCAGCGTGGTCACCTTCGGGAACATTCGTGCGGGCACCCGGTGCACGCGGATGCCGTCGTGAATGCGCGCCGCCGGCGGTTCGCCGGGTGGCGTGTCGGGGGCGATGACGAGGGCCTCGTGGCCGGTGCGGCGCAGGTGCTCGAGCACCCGGATCACCGAGTTGCTGACACCGTTGACTTCCGGCAGGAAAGATTCCGCGACGATGGCAACGCGCACCCCATCACCGTCTCAGCGCCGCCTGTCGACAAGGTTGCCTCCGGGCGTCCGTCACGCGAAATTTGCAGGTTCGGCGGTTTCGGTGCCTTCGGCGCGGCGGTCCAGCCATTTGTCTCCCAGTGCCAGCGCCGCCAGCAGCGCCGCCGCCCCCAGCCAGGCCACCACCGCGATGGATCCCGCCGGGATGATCGCGAGCCCCGCGTTGCGGTGTTGCACGCGGACCAGGTTCGGGTCGTTCTTGTTGTACTCGACGTAGATTCGCATCCCGGTGGCCAGGTGGGACGGGTAGAGCACCCCGAGTTCGGGGCGGTAGGTGACCCGCTCGGGGGTGACGAATTCGATGGTGGAGCGGCGCGGCCCGGCGCTGAGCACCTCCGCCTGCGCGACGCCCATGTTGTGGGTGATCGCAAGGTCGTTGCGCCACGCGCCGGCCACCAGCAGCACCGACTGCAGCGTGACCAGGCCGGCGACGATCAGCACCGCGATCCGGGCCCATCGCAACGCGATCCTGGCAGGTGTTTTCGGAGGTTCGTCGCTGCGTCCGTGAATCAGTAAGTGCAGCAACATTTTTGGCGTTGGCGCCATCTACAGCGCCGCCTTGATGGCGGCGTGCAGCTGCCGCAACGAGGAGCGGTCCGCCTTGACTTCCAGCACCCGCATCCCGGGGCCGGGATCGTCGAGGGCGGCGTGCAATTCGCCGACCTCGATCTGGCGGCTCTCCACGTGATACGCGCGGCACAGCGCCCCCACGTCGACGTCGTGCGGGGTTCCGAAGATCCGCGACGACACGTCGGAGAACCGCGGGTCGCCCTGCTCGAGCAGTTCGAAGATGCCGCCGCCGTTGTCGTTGGAGACCACGATGGTCAGGCGGCGCGGGGTGGGTTCGGTGGGGCCGATCAGCAGCCCGGAGCTGTCGTGCACGAAGGTCAGATCGCCGATCAGCGCGACGGTCCGCGCCGGGTTGTCCGGGTTGCCCTCGCGTTCGTGGGCGAGTGCCGCCCCGATCGCGGTGGACACGGTGCCGTCGATCCCGGCGACCCCGCGGTTGGATCGCACCCGGATGCCGTGGGTGTCCAGGCCGACCAGCGCCGCGTCGCGGACCGGGTTGGACGCCCCGAGCACCAGCTGGTCGCCGGGCCGCAGCGCGTCGGCCACCGCCGCCGCGACGTGCAAACCGGTGGTCAGCGGGTGCGCCGCGAGCTGGCCCCGCACCGCGTCGTTCGCGTGCCGGTTCGTCTCGGCGCACCGGTGCAGCCACGCCGGGTTCGGCGCCCCGGTGGTGACCGCCCGCGTGCCGGTGGCCTGCGAGTTTCCCGAGACGTCGGGCCAGCGGGGGCCGGTGGTCAGCGCGAACACCGGCACCTTGGGGTCGGCCAGCAGCGCCGACACCGGGCGGTGCAGGGTCGGGCGGCCGAGCATGATCACCTGCTTGGGCCGCAGCAACGGCAGCGCCAGGGGGTGCAGCGGGTTAGGAGGGGGCTGGCCAGAAAATGAAGTCGGTTCGGCCACGGTGGGCAGCTGGGCGAGGGCGGGATGGGTGCCGGCGCCGTGGCCGGCGATGACGACCGTGTCGGGCGTCAGGTCGATCTCCAGCGGCTGGTCGAAGGTGACCGGCGGGGTGTAGGTCCATGGCCGGCCGCCCGGGCGGCCCGGCGGGAGCACCGCGCCGCGGGGTTCGGGATCCGGCACCAGCGGTTCGCGCAGCGGGATGTCGAACTGGACGGGTCCGGCGTTGGCGGTGCGCGATCCGGTGGCGGCCGCCAGCACCCGGCAGGTGGCCGAGCGCCAGGTGGCGTTGTGCGCGTCCAGCCGCTCGGGGGCGTCCTCGGCGAGGCCCAGGCTGATGGTGGCCCGAACCTGGGTGCCGAAATAGCCCAGCTGCTCCATGGTCTGGTTGGCCCCGGTGCCCAGCAGTTCGTAGGGCCGGTTGGCCGACAGCACGATCAGCGGCACCCGCGCGTAGTTGGCCTCCACCACGGCCGGGCCCAGGTTGGCCACGGCCGTGCCGGACGTCATGGCGACGCACACCGGCGCGCCGGCGGCGATCGCCAGGCCGATGGCCAGGTAGCCGGCGGTGCGTTCGTCGATGCGGACGTGCAGCCGGATCCGGCCCGACCGGTCGGCGTCCTGCAGCGCGAAGGCGAGCGGCGCGTTCCGCGAACCCGGGCACAACACCACGTCGCGGACGCCGCCGCGAATCAGCTCGTCAACGACCACGCGAGCCTGGGTCGTCGAGGGGTTCACTCCTACAGGGTGTCACAGCCCGCTTAGCACACGTCGAGCGTGGAGTTGTTGGGGCAAATCGCCGCGATTTCGCCCCACAAGTCGACGCTCGGCGCCTGCCTCGGCTCGGCGAGGGCGCCTACCTCGGCTCGGCCGGGCGCCTATCGCGGCTCGGCGAAGAACTTGAGCATGGCGGCGTTGACGGCGTCGGGCCGCTCGAAGAACCCGAGGTGCCCGGTGTCGGGGATCTGCATGTAGCGGCCGTTGGGCAGCGCGTCGGCGACCTCCCGGCCCAGATACGGCGGCGTCAGGACGTCGTCGGAGAAGCCGATCACCAGCACCGGCGTCGCGATGCTGCGGTACGCCGACAACCGGCTGGTGTAGGGCGCGACGTCCAGCTGGGCCCGCATGCCCGGCGTGGGCTTGACCGGCCAGGTGGAAAACATCGCGATCCAGTCGGCGACCGCGGTGTCGTCGTTGAGCGTCTTGCGGGAAAAGTTTTCCAGCAGGCGGATTTTCGCCTCGTAGGCGGCCGGCAGCGTGACGCCGGCGTCGGCCAGCTCGGCCTCGGCGTCGCGGAAGAACTGCCGCGCACGGTCCATGCGGCCGCGGGTGCCCATCAGGACCGCCGCGCTGACCAGATCGGGCCGGGCGAGCATGAGTTCCTGGGTGATGAAGGCGCCCATCGACATTCCGACGATGCGGGCGGGGGCGGCGTTCAGCCCCTCGATCAGCGCCACGGTGTCGGCGACCATCGTTTGCGTCGAGAAGCCCTCGGCGTTCTCCGTGGCGCCGATCCCGCGATTGTCGAAGGTGATGACGCGGTATCCGGCCGCCAGGAACGCGGGGACTTGATAGGGGTGCCAGGTCCGTCCGGCGCCGCCGTGGCCGGCGATAAAGACCACGGGCTCACCGGAGCCGCGGTCGTCGTAAGCCAGGTTGATCACCCGGACGACGGTACAAGCAACCGATGGCACGCCTTGACCCGGTCGATCCACCACTGCCGACGCTCGGGTGGTGCCGCCAGCGCGGCCAGCCGCGCCGGATCCGGCGTCACCGGCCCGACGGCCAGGTGCCCGTCGACGGGCGGGGCGGTCTCGGCCACGTCGTCCACGAACAGCCCGCCGGTGCCCAGCCCGCAGGCGTGCCGAAGCCGCGGCAGGGCCGCCGCGGCGGTCAGCCCGGTGCCGATCCCGACCGCCGAGTCCAGCGCGCTGGAGACCACGACGGGGATGTCGATCTGGTCGGCGATGGCGAGCAGGGCCGAAATCCCGCCCAGCGGGGCGACTTTGAGCACCGCGATGTCGGCCGCCCCGGCGCGGACCACGGCCAGCGGGTCCTCGGCCTTGCGGATGCTTTCGTCGGCGGCGATCGGCACGTGTGGCATGTCCGGGCGGCGCCGCAGCTCGGCGAGTTCGCCGACCGTCGCGCAGGGTTGTTCGAGGTACTCCAGCGGGCCGTCGGCCGTCAACGCCGCGGCCGCCTCGACCGCCTGCTCGACGCTCCAGCCGCCGTTGGCGTCCACCCGCACGGTCGGCACCAGGTCGCGCACCGCGTTGACCCGCGCGACGTCGTCGGCCAGTGTCTGGCCGGGCTCGGCGACCTTCACCTTGGCCGTCCCGGCGCCGGGAAAGCGGGCCAGCACCTCTGGAACGTCGGCGGCGGGCACGGCCGGCACCGTGGCGTTGATCGGGATGCGGTCCCGGCGGACCGGCAGCGGCTGGCGGTAGGCGGCCTCGATGCCCGACGCCAGCCAGTGCGCGGCCTCGGGCGGCTGGTATTCGACGAAAGCCCCGAACTCCCCCCAGCCGGCCGGGCCCTCGATCAGCGCGACCTCGCGGGTGGTGATGCCGCGGAACCGCACCCGCATGGGCAGGGCCACCACGTGCAGGCGGTCCAGCAGGTCCTCGAGGGGCGGCGTCACGCGCTGTAGACCTGGCGGCCCGCCAGATAGGTCGCCCGCACGTCGAGGTCGGCGATCCGCTCGGGCGCCACGGTGCGCGGGTCGGCCGAGAGCACCACGAGATCGGCGTACTTGCCGACCTCGAGCGAGCCGATCACGTCGTCGGAGAACAGCTGCCAGGCGGCGTCGATGGTCTGGGCGCGGATCGCCTGCTCGACCGTCAGCCGCTCCTCGGGTCCGAGCACCCGGCCGCTGGGCGCCGTGCGGGTCACCGCCACGCTGATGTTGCGCAGCGGCTCCTCGGGCGTGACCGGCGGATCGTTGTGCAGCGAGATCCGCATCCCGGTGGCCACCGCGGATCCCGCTGGCATCCAACGGGTTCCGCGCTCCTCGCCGAACAGCCCGTCGACGATGACGTCGCCCCAGTAGTGGATCTGGTCGACGAAGATGCTGCAGGTGACGCCGAGGTCGTGGGCGCGCCGCAGCTGCTCGGGCCGGATGGCGCCGACGTGTTCGAGCCGCAACCGGTGGTCGTCGCGCGGATGGCGCCTGACGACATCTTCGTAGACGTCGAGGATGGTGTCGACGCCGGCGTCGCCCTGCACGTGGCAGGCCATCGGCCAGCCGAGCGGGAAGTAGGCGCCGACGATCTCGTGCAGCTGCTCTTTCGTGTAGTTGGCGCAGCCGCAGGACCCGGGCGCGACGCCGATGATTCGGGTGGCCTCGGTGTCCAGGTACGGGAACGAGAGGTCGATGTTGCCGATCCAGGGCGAGCCGTCGACCCAGATCTTGATGCCGACCTGGCGCACGATGTCGTCGCCCTGCCCGGGTGTGGCGTCGGTGGACATTTGCGGGTTGGAGATCTCGTAGGTCCGCAGCCGGACCGTCAGCTGGGAGCGCAGCCCTTCCACCAGCGGCCGAAAGCCGGGGTCGAAGGCCATCTCCGAGCAGGTGGTCAGCCCGGCGCGGTTGAGCCGGGCACATTCGGCGAGCAGCATCCGCGGATAGTCGGCGAAGTCGATGACCCCGCCCAGCAGCGGGAACACCGCGCCGGTCTCCTCGGCGGTGCCGTCGAGTTCGCCGTCGGCGTCGCGGCCGTATTTGGCGCCCTTGGGGTCGGGGGTGTCGCGGTTGAGGCCGTGCAGCTGGGCGGCGCGCGAGTTGAAGTACGCCTTGTGCCCGGAGTTGTGCATGATCACCAGCGGGGTGTCGGGCGCGATGCCGTCGAGCCAGCCCAGCGTGGGTTCGGGAAGTCCGTTCTGCAGCAGCGGATCCCAGCCGTTGAGGTAGGCGCCGTCGGATCCGCGCCGCGCGACCTCGGAACGCACCGCGGCGACGACGTCGTCGGCGCTGCGCATGGTGACCGGGCGGATGTCGACGAGGCGGTCCGACAGGGCGACGGCCTCCATCAGCGGATGGCCATGGGCCTCAACGAATCCCGGCATGACGCAGCCGTCACCCACGTCGACGGTCTGGGTGTCCGGGCCGGTGAACTCCGCGATTTCGGCGCGGGATCCGACGGCGATGATCTTGCCGTCTTTCACCGCGAGGGCCTCGGCGGTGGGCCGCGCCTCGTCGACGGTCAGGATGGTTCCGGTCACGACGAGATCTGCCTGCCCCATGGGGAAGGATCCTAGTAACCGGGTGGCATTTTATGCACGAGTTCTCCGGCGGCAGTATGCAACGGATTGTTCCTGCTCTTGCCAAATCGTTGTCGCAAAATGACAGCATTGGTCGGTGACTGTGACATTCACGGCCGAGTTCGGAGGATGCGCGAATACTTTGACCAATAGAGGGTGTGCCGATCTCTATTCTGGGTCCCTATCGAAAGGCGAGTTGCTGGGGCGGGCCGCAGTGACTGGCAGACGCGTGACGTACGTGCCTACACTCTCGTCTGTGCAGCAGACGTTGCGTGTTGATACCGCGGGTTTGCAGGCGATGGCCTCCCGCTGGGGTTCTTCAGTGGAAGGACTAAACGCGACGGTAGCTCCCGCGGCGCGAGGGTTGCCGTGTCAGGCCAGCGCGGCCGCAGTCAACGCCGCCCACATTGATGTCACCGCGTTCAGCGCGGCGCTTGCCACACATATGGGCACGCACGTGACCGGCGTCGCCCAAGGCAACACCTCTTACCTCACCGCAGAAGCTGATTCGGCCGCCAAACTCGCAGCGGTGGCTCACCCGGTTACCAGCGTGTAGCGATGGCAGCGGTCGTGGGGGTGCCCGGCCTGTCGACGCTGTTGGCTTGGCCCACTGAGCATCTCACCGATGCGGCCGCTCACTGGGAGGACGTAGGCGAGCGTAGCTATGGTGTGGCACACCAGATCTGGCGAGATGCGCTCGCAGTGGATTGGCACGGTGAAGCCGCCGAGAAGCTGCGCTCCGCGACGCATGCGGACCTGCGAACTACCAACGCATCAGTCGACCAGCTTCAGGCGGCCGCGCGCGTCGCGCGCGATGGAGCATCGGATCTGTATGCGGCCCGCTCTCGAGTGCACTACGCCGTCGAGGATGCTCGCACAGCCGGATTCGGAGTCCGCGAAGATCTTTCGGTCACCGACTGCATGACCGGCGGATCAGTCGCCCAAAGGGCTGCGCGGCAAGCGGCAGCCCAAGCCTTCGCCAGCGACATTCGTCTGCGCGCCGCACAACTGGTAAGCCTGGATCAACAAGTCGCCGGAAAAATCACTGCCGCCATAGCCGGAATACGCGATACCTTCCCACAAAGCACCGCCCCTGTCGCCTCTCGACCGGCACCCAACGGCCATATCCAGGCTGTCGACCACACGTGGAAACGAGATGGTGGCAACGGCCAATCGGATCCGCCCCCGCCTGGTCCTCCCGCCCGAGGGTTACCGCCCGAGGGCGTTCATCCACCGGTCGATGGTCCCCTGACGCCAGGGCCGGCCAGCCGCCCCAGCGAACGAAGTGTCGGCGGCCAAAGTCTGTGGGATGAGCACGGTGGAGAATGGCGCTACTTCCCGGGCGACAAATGGCACAATCCGCACTGGGACTACAACCCCCATTCGAACCCAAATTCTCCTTGGGACAATATTCCGATCAATGGTCTTCCCCCTCGCATCGGTGGCGCTCCGCCGATCATCTCTGGGCTGCCGCCGTGGCTTCAAAACCCTGCGGCGGCGGGGGTGCCCGGACCGCCACAGAACCCACTACTGGCGCCGTTCCCTGGTGCGACCATGCCCACTCCCCCACCCGCACCTTCCCCGCCCCCAGGCCCGGGCTTGATGCCGCACATTGACCTGCCCGCACCGGGCCCGGGTGACCTGCAAACGGCGGGCGGCGAGACCGCAGTGGTCGCCGGCGGGGGTCTGCTGCTGCTGATATTGGGGGCGCTGGCTCTTGCCTGAGAACCGAACTGATACGACGCGCCGGCCCTTCGACCCCGCCGGGGTGTCGTCACTTGCGGAAGTGCTCGCCGAGCACACTGGCGGGCTGACATTCGTTCCCCCAGCACACCTGCCGCTGTGGCTACCCGACCTCACCGTGCCACAGGGATGGGACCTTGGGGCGGTCGAGGGTCCCACTGTGACGAGGATGCTCCTGAGGCGACTCGGTAGTGGGGACAACTGGGATGGCTGCGAGGTCCTAAATCTCTATCGTGTGTCAGGCACAGTGCCCGAAAAACTGGTATTCGACAACGCCGACCGCACGTTGCGCGACAGCGGCGCCGATTCCATCCACACACACCACATCGATACGCCGCCGCGGTATGGCGTGATCGCTATGCGTTCATCAGGCCTGCTACATATCGGCGCGCGCACGGTGCACAGCCAATACACGTACTACGCGATCAATACCGCTGCTGGCGGCGCGCTCATCGAGCAGGCGGTGATGGTCGGCAGCGACGCGCAACCCACGCTAAGTGGCGAGGCGGCGAAGCTCACCGACGATCTGTACCGCGCTCTGCTAGCGAGCATCGACCGCGCCCCGGCGCCGAGCCCACGAAACACAGGCAAATACGCCACTGGCCGGCGCCCAGCCCCTAGCTCGTCGTCAACGACCCCAATCGCAACAGGACCAGCGGATACCGGCCGTAAGTGGAGACCCATGAGCATCATTCGCGTCAACTTTCTTCCTGAATTTTATTTTGGCGACGACGCTGTTTTATTGACTTTGGACGGCGGCGGAGTCGACAAACTCAAAGCCGCACTCAGTGACGCCAAGCAGCACGGGGCATCGCGACTCGAGCATGACGGAGTTACGCATGAGTTCCATATTGAGTCCGACGCAGCCGATATCGAACTCGGCCCTATCCACGTTGTGTGGCGGCTCGACGAAGCAAAGGCGGCCGAGATCATTGCAGACCTCGCTGTTCTCAGCGACGAGGGCACCGTAGGTCGTCCAACCAGTGGCCACTTCTACGTCGACATGTCCACGCCCACCAAAACCCTCGTCGTGTCCCGGGACGAATATGTCGATGTGGTCTACCCCTGGCAATCACCGGCCTAGCTCCGGGACCTCGTTATTGCGATGGATCTGTTCTTGTGCTGATGCGAGACAGGAACTGGCAATCCTCATCCCCTTACTTTTGAGTCGGCCGACTAGAAACCGGAGACAAATGGTCGTTGTTGGCTGAAATATCGTGGTTGGATTCAGCTCAGCCTACGAAGGGGCCGGGATTATGCTCGCCACAGCTATTTCTATTGCATCTGCCGTGATCGCAATTGCGTCGGCAGTTAGCTCAGCCCGAACTAGCTACCAGGTTAACGGGAGCGGCTTCAAAGCTTCCCAAGCCCTGCTAACGGACCTCGCCACCTTGCTCGCGGCTCTGCGGTCGATAGCTGTCAAGGGTGCAATGGCGATGGGCGAGCAGCGTAAGACGCCGATCCCCATCGACGTGGAGCTGGCTACCGTGCGCGCGTTTATGACTAATACGAGTGGTCTCGCACTTTCTCTCTACGCCGGAAGAGTCGGAGCGGCCGGTGCACCGGATGATCCTGTGGCAGCCTCATGGCGCGTATTCCGCATGCAGCTTACAAACCTAGCAACGACGACCGTCACGAAGCCATCAGACAATCAAACCGCCGGCATGCTGGCACTCGAGCTTGAGCGCACCTTAAGCGCTCTCGACAAGAAGGCGATCAAACAGATCCGGCGCGAGATCAAAAATATGCCGAATGTCCTGTCATCCCTAACGAATTCACGGCAGAACGACGTTCTTCTAGTAGCGCTGGAAAGCGTTGTCTCAGATCAAAAAGCTATAGCAGGTCTAGGTGCCGCGGGGAAACGACTGCGTCAACTCAAGGCTTCCGGTGTAGAGGACGCAGACATTGACCTGTGGTTAGCAATGGAAGATGAAGATCTCGAGGCAGCAAAAAACGCTCTGGAGCGGGGCGCCGATCCAAGCAAGTCCCTTGGGGAAGTCGTTGATAGGTACGAGAACATGAACTTGGACTGAGCCGCGGCCGGTTCGACTCGCGTCATCGCGTCCCGGGGTCTTCGAGGGTGCGGCTGACCCAAATTGCAACACGTTCTAGTCTTGCCACATGAGTGACGAGCTGCTGCGCAACCCGACCCACAACGGCCACCTGCTCGTGGGCGCCCTCAAGCGCCACAAGAACAAGCCGGTGCTGTTCCTCGGCGACACCACGCTGACCGGTGGTCAGATGGCCGAGCGGATCAGTCAGTACATCCAGGCGTTCGAGGCGCTCGGCGCGGGCACCGGTGTGGCGGTCGGACTGCTGTCGCTCAACCGCCCCGAGGTGCTGCTGATTATCGGCGCCGGCCAGACCCGCGGCTATCGGCGCACCGCCCTGCACCCGCTGGGCTCGCTGGACGACCACGCGTACGTGCTCAACGACGCCGGCATCAGCTCGCTGATCATCGACCCCAACCCGATGTTCGTCGAGCGCGCGCTGGCCCTGCTGGAGAAGGTGCCGGGGCTCAAGCAGATCCTGACCATCGGACCGGTGCCCGAGGCGTTGAACGGTGTCGCGGTCGACCTGGCGGCCGAGGCGGCCAAGTACGACCCGCAGCCGCTGGTCGCCGCCGACCTGCCGCCGGATCAGGTCATCGGCCTGACCTACACCGGCGGCACCACCGGCAAGCCCAAGGGCGTGATGGGCACCGCGGCTTCGATCTCGTCGATGACCCAGATCCAGCTCTCGGAGTGGGAGTGGCCGGAGGACCCGCGGTTCTTGATGATCACCCCGCTCTCGCACGCGGGGGCGGCGTATTTCCTGCCCACCCTGATCAAGGGCGGCGAGATGCACGTGCTGCCCAAGTTCGACCCGGCGGATGTGCTGAAAACCATTGAGGAGAAACGCATTACGGCCACCTTCCTGGTGCCGTCGATGCTCTACGCGCTGATGGACCACCCGGACTCACACACCCGCGACCTGTCGTCGCTGCAGACCGTCTATTACGGCGCGTCGGCGATCAACCCGGTGCGGCTGGCCGAGGCGATCCGCCGCTTCGGCAAGATCTTCGCCCAGAACTACGGGCAGTCCGAGGCGCCGATGGCCATCACCTACCTGGCCAAGAACGAGCACGACGAGAAGCGGCTCACCTCGTGCGGGCGCCCGACCCTGTTCGCGCGGGTGGCGCTGCTGGGCGAGGACGGCAAGCCGGTCCCCCAGGGCGAGCCCGGCGAAATCTGTGTCAGCGGACCGCTTTTGGCCGGCGGGTACTGGAATTTGCCCGACGAGACGGCGAAGACCTTCAAAGACGGCTGGCTGCACACCGGCGACATGGCCCGCGAGGACGAGGACGGCTTCTACTTCATCGTCGACCGGGTCAAGGACATGATCGTCACCGGCGGCTTCAACGTCTTCCCCCGCGAGGTCGAGGACGTCGTCGCCGAGCACCCGGCGATCGCCCAGGTATGCGTGGTCGGCGCGCCGGACGAGAAGTGGGGCGAGGCCGTCACCGCGGTGGTGGTGCTGCGCCCCGACGCGCCCCGCGACGACGCCGCGATCGAGAAGATGACCGCCGAGATCCAGGCCGCGGTCAAGGACCGCAAGGGCTCGGTGCAGTCACCCAAGCGGGTGGTGATCGCCGACTCGCTGCCGTTGACCGGGCTGGGCAAGCCGGACAAGAAGGCCGTGCGCGCGCAGTTCTGGGAGGGCGCCGAGCGCTCCGTGGGCTGAGGCTGCCGCGCGTCGCGCCGAGCGCCCGGGTGGCCGGGCGTTCGCGACGCGGCGCCCGGCTGGCCGGGCGCTCGGTCAGGTCGCCGAGACGCCCGCGACGAGCAGGTCGAGCATGCGGCCGGTCTGCTCCGGTGAACCGCTGACCAAAAAGATGCCGATGAGGCTGGACACAACGTCGTCGGCGCGCACGTCGGCGCGCAGGCTGCCGTCGTCGGCGCCCGCCCGCAACAGCAGCTCGACGGCGCCGACGATGCTGTCGCGGGTCTGGCTGGGTTCCATTGCGCCAGAATCGAAGATCGCCTGCAGGGACTCGGCCATGCCGCGCTTAGCGGCCACGAAGCTTGCGTAGCGGTCCATCCAGCGTCGCAGCGCCGTCGTGGGCGGATGCCGCCCGAGCAGCTGCCCGGCGGCCTCGGCCACCTCGGCGAGCTCGGCGCGGTAGATGGCCTCGACGAGGGCCTCCCTGTTGGGGAAATGGCGGTACAGCGTGCCGATCCCGACGCCCGCGTCGCGGGCGATCGACTCGAGCGAGGCCGCCGCGCCGTGCTCGGTGAACGCCGCGGTGGCCGCCTCCAGCAGCCGCTCGCGATTGCGGCGCGCATCCGACCTTCCCACCAAAGCGGAGGCACCTCCGTTTTCTGCTACGCTGACGAAAGCGGAGGACCCTCCGCATTTCTCCAGTGTCTCACGATCAAGGGAGCACCATGACCGATCTCAACCCCGGCGGCATCGGCACCATCGGATCGCATCCCGTCGCCCGCATGGGCTACGGCGCCATGCAACTGTTCGAGACCTCCCCGCAGGACGCGGCGGCGGTGCTGCGGCGCGCGATCGACCTCGGCGTCAACCACATCGACACCGCGTCGTTCTACGGTCCCGGCGAGGTCAACCGCCGGATCCGCGCGGCGCTGGCCCCCTACCCGGACGACCTCGTCATCGTCAGCAAGGTCGGCGCCCGCTACACCGGCGAGCAACCCATCCCGCTGGCTCCAGCGCAACGGCCCTCCGAGCTGCGCGCCGCCGTCGAGGACGACCTGCGCCAGCTCGGCCTCGACCGCGTCCCGGTGGTGAACCTGCGGCGGCTCGACTCGGGCATCGGCATGGCCGCCGAGGGCGATCAGATCGTCGACCTCGACGACCAGCTGGCCGAGATGATCGCCCTGCGCGACGAGGGCAAGATCGGCGCGATCGGGCTCAGCAGCGTGTCGCTCGACGTGCTGCGGCGGGCGCTGCCCGCCGGCATCGCCTGTGTGCAGAACGCCTACAGCCTGCTGGACCGCTCCCAGGAAGCCGCGCTCGAGCTGTGCGTCGACGAGGGCATCGCGTGGGTGCCGTACTTCCCGCTCGGCTCCGCCTTGCCCGGATTCCCGAAGGTCGCCGACGATCCGGTGGTGGCCGGCATCGCCGGCGAGCTGGGCGTCTCCGGCGCCCGGGTCGGGTTGGCCTGGATCCTGGCGCATGCGCCGAACACGTTGCTGATTCCGGGCACCCGGTCGATCGCCCACCTCGAGGAGAACATGGCCGCGGCCGACGTCACGCTGAGCGCCGAGGCGATCGCCCGGCTCGACGCGGTCGCCACACCCGGCGTCGACCCCTGGGCGCAGGGCGCCGAGCCCTTCCGGGAGGCGTCCCGGAGCTGACTAGTGTGTCAGGCATGGCACGCGCTGACGGGCTCAAGCCGCCCTGGTGGCTGAAGCCGGCGAACAAGGTGTTCATTCAGCTCTCCCGGCTGGGCCTCAGCTTCGGCGGTGAAAGCCCGGTGGTGTTGACCGTGCCGGGCCGCAAGTCCGGCACGCCACGGTCGACGCCGGTGACACCGATGACGGTGGACGGCAAACGCTATGTGGTGGGCGGGTTTCCGGGCGCGGATTGGATCCGCAACGTCCGCGCCGCCGAGCACGCGACGCTGGCCCGCGGCCGGCACCGCGAGCGGGTGAGGATGGTGGAGCTGCCCGCCGACGTGGCGCGCCCGTTCCTGCGGGCGTTTCCCACCGAGGTGCCCACCGGGGTCGGCTTCATGAAGCGCTCGGGGTTGGTCACCGACGGCCGCCCCGAAGAGTTCGAGGCGCTGGCCGGCGTGTGTCCGGTATTCCGGCTGGACCCGGCATAGGAGTTCAAAGACGTTGAGTGACAACCCGTTTGATGCCGACCAGTGGCGTCCCGTTGAGGGCTTCGGCGACCTGACCGACATCACCTATCACCGGCACGTCGACGACGCCACGGTGCGGGTGGCGTTCGACCGGCCCGAGGTGCGCAACGCGTTCCGGCCGCACACCGTCGACGAGCTCTACCGGGTGCTCGACCACGCCCGGATGTCCGCGGGAGTCGGCGTGGTGTTGCTGACCGGCAACGGCCCCTCGCCCAAGGACGGCGGCTGGGCGTTCTGCTCCGGCGGCGATCAGCGCATCCGCGGGCGCAGCGGCTACCAGTACGCCAGCGGCGAGACCGCCGACACCGTCGACCCCGCCCGGGCCGGACGGCTGCACATCCTCGAGGTGCAGCGGCTGATCCGGTTCATGCCCAAGGTGGTCATCTGCCTGGTCAACGGGTGGGCGGCCGGCGGCGGGCACAGCCTGCACGTGGTCTGCGACCTCACCCTGGCCAGCCGCGAGCACGCCCGCTTCAAGCAGACCGACGCCGACGTCGGCAGCTTCGACGGCGGCTACGGCAGCGCCTACCTGGCCCGCCAGGTGGGCCAGAAGTTCGCCCGCGAGATCTTCTTTCTGGGCCGGGCCTACACCGCCGAGCAGATGCACCACATGGGCGCGGTCAACGCCGTCGTCGACCATGCCGAGCTGGAATCCGAAGCCATCGCATGGGCGCGCGAGATCAACGCCAAATCCCCTCAGGCGCAACGCATGCTGAAGTTCGCGTTCAACCTGCTCGACGACGGCCTGGTGGGCCAGCAGCTGTTCGCGGGCGAGGCCACCCGGCTGGCCTACATGACCGACGAGGCCGTCGAGGGCCGCGACGCCTTCCTGGAAAAGCGCGACCCCGACTGGAGCCGGTTTCCCCGGTACTTCTGAGCCCGCCCGCCCGCCTAGACTCGCGTCCCGTGAGCAAGAGTCCGCTTCGCCGGTTCACCGACCAGCTGGTGCTGGCCACCATGCGACCGCCGATGGCCCCGCAGGTGCTGGTCAACCGGCCGCTGATCAAGCCGATCGAGCTGGCGGGCAAGCGCATCCTGCTCACCGGGGCGTCGTCGGGCATCGGCGAGGCCGCCGCCGAGCAGTTCGCCCGCGAGGGGGCCACGGTGGTCGTCGTGGCCCGTCGCCAGGAGCTGCTGGACGCACTGGCCGAGCGGATCACCACGGCGGGCGGTGACGCCACGGCGATCGCCTGCGACGTCTCGGACATGGACGCCGTCGACGCGCTGGTCGCCGACGTCGAGAAGCGGCTCGGCGGCGTCGACATCCTGATCAACAACGCCGGCCGGTCCATCCGCCGGCCGCTGGCCGAGTCGCTGGAGCGCTGGCACGACGTCGAACGGACCATGGTGCTCAACTACTACGCGCCGTTGCGGCTGATCCGCGGCCTGGCGCCGGGAATGATCGAACGCGGCGACGGCCACATCATCAACGTCTCGACGTGGGGGGTGCTCTCGGAGGCGTCGCCGCTGTTCTCGGTGTACAACGCGTCGAAGGCCGCGCTGTCGACCGTGAGCCGGGTCATCGAAACGGAGTGGGGCGAGCGGGGTGTGCACTCCACGGCGCTGTACTACCCCCTGGTGGCCACCCCGATGATCGCGCCCACGAAGGCCTACGAGGGCGTGCCGGCGCTGACGCCGGAAGAGGCCGGCGAGTGGATGATCACCGCCGCCCGCACCCGCCCGGTGCGCATCGCGCCGCGCATGGCGATCGCGGCCAAGGCGCTGGACACCTTTGGCCCCCGCTGGGTCAACGCCGTCATGCAGCGCCAGAGCATCCAGCCCAATCGCAAGGGCGACCGCTGACCGGACCGGCGCGATCGGGCCCGTGTGATAGACACGAGTTATGGAGATCCTGGCCAGCCGGATGCTGCTCCGGCCCGCGGACTACCAGCGGTCCCTGGCCTTCTACCGCGACGAGATCGGCCTGGCGATAGCGCGTGAATACGGCGGCGGCACAGTGTTTTTCGCCGGGCAGTCGCTGCTGGAGCTGGCCGGGTACGGCTCCCCGGACCATTCCCGCGGCCCGTTCCCGGGCGCGCTGTGGCTGCAGGTCCGCGACCTCGAGGCGACCCAGGCCGAGCTACGCGGCCGCGGCGTGTCGATCGCCCGCGAGGCGCGTCAGGAACCCTGGGGCCTGCACGAGATGCACGTGCTCGACCCCGACGGCATCACGCTCATTTTCATCCAGATCCCCCCGGACCACCCGTTGCGCCGCGACACCCGAGGTGAACGGCAGGGAAATTCCGGTTAACTGAGAGGTAACATCTGGCGACGACTCAAGGTACACCCGCGTTTCATGTCATGCCGCATTCGACAATGGATTGCCCCTACCACCAGAATCAGGCCCTGTGAACATCCAATTGTTCCTCTTGATCATTGTCGTAATCACGGCACTGGCTTTCGATTTCACCAACGGCTTTCATGACACGGGCAACGCGATGGCGACCTCGATCGCCAGTGGCGCGCTCAAGCCCAAAACGGCGGTTCTGCTCTCGGCGGTACTGAATCTGGTGGGCGCGTTCATGTCCACCGCCGTCGCCGCCACGATCGCCAAGGGCCTCATCGACTCCAACATCGTGACGCTGGAGCTGGTGTTCGCCGGCCTGGTCGGCGGCGTCGTCTGGAACCTGCTGACCTGGCTGCTCGGCATCCCCTCGAGTTCGTCGCACGCCCTGATCGGCGGCATCGTCGGCGCCACGATCGCTGCCGTCGGCGCGCACGGCGTGATCTGGAAGGGCGTGATCTCCAAGGCCATCATCCCGGCCGTCGTGTCGGCGATCCTGGCCATCGCGATCGGCGCGGTCGCCACCTGGCTGGTCTACCGGATCACCCGCGGCGTGCCGAAGGCCCGCACGGAGGCCGGTTTCCGGCGCGGCCAGATCGGTTCGGCGTCGCTGGTCTCGCTCGCCCACGGCACCAACGACGCACAGAAGACGATGGGCATCATCTTCCTGGCGCTCATCTCCTACGGCTCGGTCAGCAAGACCGCCACCATGCCGCCGCTGTGGGTCATCGTGAGCTGCGCGCTGGCCATGGCGACCGGCACCTACCTCGGCGGGTGGCGCATCATCCGCACGCTGGGCAAGGGCCTGGTCGAGATCCAGTCGCCGCAGGGCATGGCCGCCGAATCCTCCTCGGCCGCGGTGATCCTGCTGTCGGCCCACTTCGGCTACGCGCTGTCGACCACCCAGGTGTGCACGGGTTCGGTGCTGGGCAGCGGGCTGGGCAAGCCCGGCGGCGAGGTCCGCTGGGGCGTCGCCGGCCGCATGGGGGTCGCCTGGCTGGTCACCCTCCCGCTGGCGGGGCTGGTCGGCGCCTTCACCTACGGCATCGTGCACCTGATCGGCGGCTACCCGGGGGCGATCACCGGTTTCGCGCTGCTGGTCGCGGTCTCGGCCACCATCTACCTCCGGTCGCGCAGGGTCAAGGTCGACCACCACAACGTCAACGCCGAATGGAAGGGCGATCTGACCAGCGGGCTGCAGGCCGCCGACCAGCCGCCGCCCGGCGATGACGGACCCACGCTCGGCGGCGTGTCCGCCCGGTACGACTCCGACGACCCGTCGCTGAAAGCCAACGCCTCATGAGCCACATCGGCGACTGGTTCAACTACCAGGCGAGCCTGAAGATTCTGGTCTTCGCGATGCTGGCCGGCGCCGCCCTGCCGGGGCTGTTCGCCCTCGGGATCCGGCTGCAGTCCGCGGGGGCGGGCGACATCAGTCTGGACGGCGCCAGCAACGGCTCCGCCCCGCGGCGCAACCCGATGCTGACTGCGTTGGCGTGGAGCATCTACGCGCTGGTCATCGCGGTGATCGCGCTGGCGTTGCTCTACATTGCCCGCGATTTCATCGCCCATCACACCGGCTATCCGCTGCTTGGAGCGAAACCCAAGTAGCATCGTTTGATGCCCATCGAGTCGGCGAACCGGACGCCGGGGAGAGCTGTATCCGCGTGAACGGATTTCTCAATTCCATCGTCTCGTGGCTCCGCGCGGGCTACCCCGAGGGCGTGCCACCCACCGACACGTTCCCGGTGCTCGCGCTGCTGGCCCGCCGGCTGTCCAACGACGAAGCCAAGGCCGTGGCGTGCGAGCTGGTTCGGCGCGGCGAGTTCGACGACGTCGACATCGGCGTGCTGATCACCCAGATCACCGACGAGCTGCCGTCGCCGCAGGACGTCGAGCGGGTACGGGTGCGGCTGGCGGCCCAGGGCTGGCCCTTCGACGACGCCGATCAGGCCGGGGATCCGGCATAGCCGTACTGCGCGCGCTGCACGTCCCGCCGGGCGCGGCGGCCGAGACGCTGCTGCCCGCCCTGGCGGGCGTGCTGGAGGGACGCGACCCGGCGCTGGTAGCCGTCGGCGACGATCGCGAGTCGGCGGCGCTGCGGGCGGGGCTGCGCGTCGGGGAAACCATCGACGACGACGTGGCCCTGGTGGCGGCGACGTCGGGCACCACCGGCAACCCGAAGGGCGCCCTGCTGACAGCGGCCGCCCTGCGGGCCAGCGCCGCGGCCACCCATGACCGCCTGGGCGGCCCGGGCAGCTGGCTGCTCGCCCTGCCGCCACACCACATCGCCGGGGTGCAGGTGCTGGTCCGCAGCCTGCTCGCCGGCACGTCGCCGGTCGAGATGGATGTCACCGGCGGCTTCGATGAAACCGAATTGCCCAGGGCCATCGGCGCTTTGGGCCCCGGCAGGCGGTACACCTCGCTGGTCGCCGCGCAGTTGGCCAAGGCGCTCGCCGACCCGGCGGCCGCGGCCGCCCTCGCCGAACTCGACGCCGTGCTGCTCGGCGGCGGGCCCGCGCCGCGTCCGGTCCTGGACGCCGCGGCCACGGCCGGAATCACCGTCGTGCGCACCTACGGCATGAGTGAGACCGCCGGCGGGTGCGTCTACGACGGCGTCCCGCTGGCCGGGGTGCGGCTGAGGGTGGCCGACGGGCGCATCGTCATCGGGGGCGCGACGGTGGCCAAGGGCTACCGCGACCCCATCGACCCCGACCCGTTCGCCGAGCCCGGCTGGTTCGTGACCGACGACCTCGGCGCCATCGACGGCGCGGGCGTGCTGACGGTCCTGGGCCGCGCTGACGACGCGATCAGCACCGGCGGGCTGACGGTGTTGCCGCAGCCGGTCGAGGCGGCGCTGTGCAGCCACCCGGCCGTCCGCGATTGCGCGGTGTTCGGGGTGGCCGACGAACGCCTCGGGCAGCGGGTGGTCGCCGCGATCGTGGTGCACGACGGCCGCGTGGCGCCGACTGTGGAGGCGCTGCGCGCGCACGTGACGCGCGCCCTGGACGCCACCGCGGCGCCGCGCGAGGTGCACGTCGTCGACGCGCTGCCGCGCCGCGGCATCGGCAAGGTCGACCGCGCGGCGCTGGTGCGCCGCTTCGCCGGCGCGAGCGATCAATAGGCTGTGCGTCCGTGAGGCGGGGTCGACGGCAGGCGGTGCGCGACGCCGTCGCGGTGTCGATCGGCGCGGCGCTGGTGGCGGCGGCGTTCGTGCTGCCGCGGATGAACCTGGGGGTCCGGCCGCGCCTGGATGTCGGGGCGGAAAAGTTCGCCACCCACGCCGGCTCGGCGCCGATCTTCGGCGAGTGGCTGATCCACGCCGGCTGGGGCACCGGCCCGGCCATTGCCCTCGCCGTCGTCGTCGTCGCGTGGGGACCGACTCTGGCGCAACGACTTTCGTGGCGGGCGCTGACGCTGGGCAGCTGGGCCGTCGCCGGCGGGTGGGCGTTCGCGCTGGCGATGATCGACGGCTGGCAGCGCGGCTTCGCCGGCCGGCTGACCACCCGGGACGAATACCTGTCGCAGGTGCCGGGCGTCACCGACATTCCAGCCACGCTGCGCACGTTCGCCGGCCGGATCGTGGACTACCAACCGCATTCGTGGACCACCCACGTGTCGGGGCATCCGCCCGGGGCGCTGCTGACGTTCGTCTGGCTGGACCGGATCGGTCTGCACGGCGGCGCCTGGGCCGGGCTGCTGTGCCTGCTGGCCGGCTCGAGCGCCGCCGCCGCGGTGGTGGTCGGCGTGCGCGCGCTGGCCGACGAGTCCACCGCGCGGCGGGTAGCCCCGTTCGTGGCGCTGGCGCCGACGGCGATCTGGGTGGCCGTCTCCGCCGACGGATACTTCGCCGGCGTGGCCGCGTGGGGCATCGCGCTGCTGGCCGTGGCGGTGCACCGCCCGGTCCGGTTCCCCGCCCTGACCGCCGCCGCGGCCGGGCTGCTGCTGGGCTGGGGAGTGTTCTGCAACTACGGCCTGATGCTGATGGGGCTGCCGGCGGCGGCGGTGCTGGCGTCCGCGGCGGACTGGAGGGCGATCCTGCGGGCGCTCGGTCCGGCGGCGCTGGCCGCGATCGGGGTGGCGGTGGCCTTCGCCGTCGCCGGGTTCTATTGGTTCGACGGCTATCACCTTGTGCAGCAACGCTATTGGCAGGGCATCGCCAAGGACCGGCCGTTTCAGTACTGGAGCTGGGCCAACCTGGCGTGCGTGGTGTGCGCGATCGGGCTGGGCGGCGTCGCCGGGCTCGGGCGGGTGTTCGACGGGGCCGCCGTCCGTCGCCGCTCCGGTTTTCACCTGCTGTTGTTGGGCGTGCTGGCCGCCGTCGTGTGCGCGGACCTGAGCATGCTCAGCAAGGCCGAGGTGGAACGCATCTGGTTGCCGTTCACCATCTGGCTCACCGCGGCGACCGCGCTGCTGCCGGTGCGCTCGCACCGGATCTGGTTGGCGCTCAACGCCGCCGGCGCGATTGCGCTCAACACGATCATCCTGACGAACTGGTAGGTCCGGTACGAGTGTGAGCTGAGGGCAACGAGTGTGAATCCTGGGCTTTGAGTGTGAACGAGCGGCGGGATTTCAGCGATTTCTCCGCCCTGGCTGCACTCCCAAATCCAACGATTCACACTCAAAGCGCCAGACGCACCGCCGATTCCGCGCTCACAGGCCGGCCGCGCGGGTGATCCGCGCGAAGCGGCTGTCGGGCCCGCAGGCCTCGCGCACCGCGGCGACGTCGTCGACGACGTCGACGTCGGCCAGCGTCTGCACCGTCGCGACGTCGATGCCCGTGTCGCGCAACGCCTTCAACGTCAGTTCCCCGGTGTCGGGCGCCGACATCGGTACGGTGCGCAGGCACTGGGCCATCGCCGGTGCGCCCACGCCCAGCACCCACCAGCCGCCGTCGCGGGCCGGCCCGAGCACGGCCGGCGCCTCGAGCAGCCGGCGCGCGCAGCCGGTCAACAGCTCGGCGGTGACCTGGGGGGTGTCCATCCCGATCTGCAGCACCGGCAGCCCGTCCGACGAGGCGTCGGCGTGCGCGTTGGCGAGGCGTGCGGCGAAATCGTCGCCGCGCTGGGCGATCACGGTGAAGGACGCCAGTCGCCGCCGGATATCGGCGGCGCTCGCGGCGCGGCCGAGGTCCCCGGTGAGGGCGACGACCCGCGCCGCCACCGGCGCGTCGGCCACGGCGTCCAGCGTGTCGAGCAGTGCGGCGGCGGCGATCTCGGCGGCGACGCGGTCGCCGACGCTCGCCGCGAGCCGCGTCTTGGCCCGGCCCGGCTCGGGCGCTTTGGCGACCACCAGCAGCGTCACCGGCAGGGCGGTCACGAGATCACCTTCCAGAAGTCGAGGATCGCGGTGATGCTGCCGCGCAGCGATCCGCTGACCTTCGACTTGCCGCCCGTGCGCGGGCCGTAGCTGACGTCGAGTTCGACGACGCGCCAGCCGGCGGCCGCGGCGCGCACCAAAAGCTCGAGCGGATAACCGGATCGGCGGTCGGCGACGCCCAGCGCCAACAGCGCCTCGCGCCGGGCCACTCGCATGGGCGCGATGTCGTGCACCGGCAGGCCGTGGCGGGTGCGCAGCCGCCAGCTCATGACGACGGTCCCGATGCGGGCCACCCACGGCCAGTGCAGGCCGGGCACCGGCCGGCGCCGGCCGGTCACCAGGTCGGCGCCCTGCTCGAGCGCGGCGACCAGCCGCGGCAGGTCGGCGCCGTCCATCGAGCCGTCGGCGTCGATGACCGCCACGATCGGGGTCGTCGCGGCCATCACGCCCGCGTGCACGGCGGCGCCGTACCCGGCCCGTGGTTCGGCGACGACCCGGGCGCCGTGGCGCGCCGCGACGCCGGCGGTGTCGTCGGTGCTGTTGTTGTCGACCACCAGCGCCCGGTAGCCGGCCGGGATGGCGGCCAGCACGGCCGGCAGCGACTCCTCCTCGTTGAGGCACGGCAGGACCACCGTGACCAGGCCGTCGGCGCCGGGCACGCGTCAGAACCCGCGGTGCGTGCGGGGCTCCTGCGGGAACAGCGGCTGCTGCGAGTGCGTCGGCGGCGCGGTCTGCTGGGTGTGCGTCTGCACCGGCGGTTGGGTGGTCGCCTTGGTGCTCGGCGGCGCATACGTCGTCGTCGGGGGTGCGTGCGTGGTCGTCGGGGGTGAATACGTCGTCGTCGGGGGCGAATACGTGGTCGTCGGGGGCGAATACGTCGTCGTCGGCGGCGAGTACGTCGTCGTCGGCGGCGAATACGTCGTCGTCGGGGGCGAATACGTCGTCGTCGGCGGCTGGGACGTCGTGATGGTCGGCGGCGTGTAGGGCGTCGTCGGGTTGTACGGCGGGTTGTAGGGCGGTTGCCACCCCGGGATCGGAATGGGAATCGGAATAGGAACCGGCACAATAGGATTCGGCCGCGGCGCCCAACCCGGATCGGGGTTGGGCACGACACCGGGGTTGCTCGGCGCCTCGGGAACGGGAGCGACCTGCGGGCCGCCTCCGGACGGGGGCGCGACGTGTTCGGGAGCCGGGACGGTGCCGCCCTGGAACCCGGCGTTGGGCGCCTCGGGCGGGGGTGGGGGCAGCGGCGCCTGCTGCTGGCTCGGCAAGATCGGCATGAATTTGCCCGGGGTGCCGTTCTGCACGCCCACCACCGGCTGCTGGGCGGCGGTCGGGCGGACGGCCACCGCGATCGCGGTGGCCAGCGACGCTAATCCGATGACCGCGAAGGCGATGACGGCGTTGCCGATCACCAGCGACCGCCGCGACAGCTTCGTCGGCGCGTCCTCGCCGGCCTCGGCGTCGTCGCCGAACTCCGGGCCGTAGTCGTAGTCGTCGAATTCGGGGTCGTACTCGTCCATCTCGCCCGGATAGACCCCGCCCTCGTCGGCCATCGAGTACGCCAGCTGCGGCTCCTCGGCGTCCGGCGCGGGCACGACCGTCGTCTCGTCCCCGGTGAGGCCGGCGGCGGGGGCCATCGCGGTCGCGTCCCCGGCGGCGGGGGCCATCGCGGTCGCGTCACCGGTCAGGCCGACGGCCGGCGCCATGGCCGTCGCATCCGGCGCGGACGCCGCCGCCGCGGCGATCGCGGCGCCGCGCGCGAGCGCAAACGTGGGGTCCTCGGCGACCTGCACCCGCATGGTGGACGCGTCGCGCAATTCGTCGGCGACCCGGTTGAGGTCGGGCGAGGCGCCGAGCAGATACACCTCCCCCGGCGCGTCGGGATGCGTGCCGAGGTTCGCCATCATCGTCTGGAACGCGGCGGTAGCGTCCGGGCCCGTGGCGCCGGTCAGCGGCTGGCTGGCCAACACGGTCGGCGGCGCGTCGGGGTCCCCGGCGTCCGGGCCCACCACCGACAGGGTGGCCGTCGCGTCGTCCATCACGAGCGCGGCGCCGGGCCGCCCGGCCGCCCGCATGAGGGCGGCGACGGCCTGCGACTCCGAGAGCACCGCGACGTTGTGAACGCCGGAGTCCTCCAGCGCCCGCCGCAGCTCGTCAGCCCGTGGCTCGTCGGACCAGCACAGGCGCGTGCCGACCAACCGGTGGTTCTCGTCGGCCAACAAGCGATTGGTTCCGACCACGGTCTCGGTGAGCGTGCCGAGCGGGTTGTCGGCGAGATCGATGACGGATTGGTCGATCACGTCGGTGCCCTGGGCGCCCGACCCCAGGAGCGCCAGGCGGGCGACGGGACCGGTGACCGCGACCCCCAAAACGACGTCCATCCCGCTTCTCCTTCACCCTGGCCACCCCGCACCAGCAATGTCCCGGCATCATTACACTTGCGATACCGTCGGCAGTATCAGTCATTCGGCGACAAGGTTCGCCACTAGCGCAGCGTAACCAGCTTTTCGAAGGACAGGACGGTCGCCGCGGAATCGCCTCCGCCCAGCGGCCCGTCCCAGCCACTGCCACGGCAGCCGAACGGAGAATATGTTCGCAAGCGAGCGGTGCATGTGGCTCGGCAGGGCATTCCCCCGCCGGACACCGGCAGCTGCGCCGAAAGTAGTCGTCCTTGAATCCCGGGGGGCATGGTGAGCCAGAGCAGCGACGACACGCCAACCGGCCCCATCGGGGCCCGGGCCCAGCAGGCGCCCGCGCCCCGCATCATCCGCCCGCACGCCACCGGCGGCACGACACCCGTTGCCGCGGGCACGGGACGGCGCCGGGCCATCGTCAGCGACGCGACCGCGGTGGTGCTGTTGGTGCTCGCCGTGTTCTTGCCGTGGAATCTGTACTTCGGTGTCGGGATTCCCGACAGCAGTCCGGCCCTGTTCGCGGTGCTGCTCGCTGTGACGGTGCTCGCCGTCGCCGCCGTCGCGGTGGCCGGTTCCTGGCGGTCGGGCGGCGAGCGGTTCAACCCGGCGTCCGCGGCGCGGCTTCGGTTGGCGCTCAACGCCCCCTATCTGCTGCTGGTGCTCGCCGTCATCGCGTTCGACGCGTACGAGACCGTCCGGTTCGGGGGCACGGTCACCGTGCCCGGCGGGGTGGGGCCCGGGGCGTGGGTCGGCGTCGCCGGCTCGCTGCTCAGCGCCCAGGCGGTGCCGGCCGGGCCGATCCCGGCCGACGACGAGTACACGGGCTGGCATCGCTCCGCCCGGATGATCGGCGCGCTGTCGATGCTCGCGGCGGTGCTCAGCTTCGGGTTCAACCTGTACTGGCGGGTGCGCTACGCGCTGCAAAGCACTAACGGCGCGGCGGAATTCGGCAAGCAGAACATCGCGGTGATCGCCACGGCGGTGGTGTACGGGGTGGTGGCGCTGGTCGCGGTCCTGGTCGCGTCCAGGTGGCTGCTGCAGCGCACCCGGGCGAGCCGGCTGACCACCGTCGCACTGGGTGCGTCGGCATTGGCCGCGGGGATCCTGGTGTGGATCCTGCCCGTCGGCCGCGACCTCGATGCGTTCCACGGCATCGCCCAGAACACCTCGACCGCCGGGGTCGGGTTCGAGGGTTACCTCGCCTGGGCGGCCGGGGCGGCCATCTTCGCGCCGCGGGCCCTGTTCGGTCACCGCAACCCGTCGCCGGCGGAGGAATCCGCGTGGCGGTCCACGACCCGAAATGGCTTGCTGCTCATCGCCGTCTGGGCCGTGGGGTCGATCGCGATGCGGCTCACCGACCTTGTCGTCGGCATCGCCTTGAACTATCCGTTCTCCGGGTACGACAGCGTGGTGCTGGCCGCGTTCGACCTGGTGACCGCGGCCCTGGCGATCTGGCTGCGCCGCCGCCTGGCCGGAATCTCGGCGCGACTGGTCACGTCGCTGTGCGGGCTCGTCGCCGCCCTCAGCGTCGCCCGCGTGATCGTCGGCGTCGCGCTGGCGCCGCGGTTCGCCGACTCGCCCAATTCGCCCGCGCAGCAACCTGTCTACGGCAACGACCTCGCCCAGCAGATCACCAGCACCTTCGACGTGACGCTGTGCGGGCTGGCGCTGGGCATCCTGGCGGCCGCCGTCGTGGCCGGGCAACTGCACGGGCGGCGCCTGGCTCGCCGCGCCGCCCGCAAGCGCGCGGCCGACGCGAATGCGGCGGCGCCGACCACCCGGGTCCGCGTGGGCCAGGCCGCCGGGCCGTCGGCCGCGGCCACCACCCGCATGCCCACCGGGGGGCCCGGCGCGGAGAGCGACCCGCCCACCGCGGAGATCCCGCCGCTGGCCGGCTCGCCCCGGATCTTTCGCGGCGACGACTCCGGCACGCGGCAGATACCGGTGCGGGGGCCCCAGATCTTCCGCCCGCCGCAAACGTAGGGGTTTACCGAAGGGGCGCGAACGCGAACTCGCGCAACCCGTCACCCGGTAAGACCGAAGCGCTAAACCCCAGCACCTCGGCCGCCCGGGACGGGTCGGCGACGATGTGGCGCACGTCGCCGCTGCGATATTCACCGGTGACCACCGGCGACAGTGAACCGCCCCGCGCGTCGCACAGCGCCGCGGCCACCTCGAAGATCGAAATCGGCTGCCCCGAGCAGACATTGGCCGCGAGAAAACCGTCGTCGTGCGCTAGCGCCGCGACGTTGGCGGCGGCCACGTCATCGACGTGCACGAAGTCACGCATCTGGCCGCCGTCCTCGAAAATCCTTGGCGGCTCGCCCTTTTCCAGCGAAGACCGGAAGATCGCCGCCACGCCCGAATACGGGGTGTCGCGCGGCATGCCGGGGCCGTAGACGTTGTGGTAGCGCAGCGCCACCACCGAGCCGCCGGTGGCCTCCGACCAGGCCAGCGCGTAATGCTCCTGCGCGGTCTTGCCGGCCGCGTACAGGCTGCGGGGGCGCAGGCAGGCGTCCTCGTCGACGAGGCGCCACGCCAACTCCTCCCCGCCGACCGGGCACCGGTGCTCGAAGGCCCCGGCGTCGAGGTCCGCGCGCCGGCGCGGCAGCGGGTCCACGCGCCCGTGCCGTCGGCAGTGATAGTTCCCCTGCCCGTAGACGACCATCGAGGACGCCAGCACGAGGCGCCGCACCCCGGCGGCGAACATCTGCGCCAGCAGCACCGTGGTGGCCAGGTCGTTGTGGCCCCCGTAGGCGGGCGCGTCGGCGGCGTCCACGCCGGCGCCCACCATCGCCGCCTGATGGCACACCGCGTCCACGCCGTCCAGGAGCGGGGCCAGCGCGTCGGCGTCGCGCACGTCGACGCGGTGACATCCCTTCGGCAACACCGGGTTCGGGCCGTGCGCGGCGGGCAGCAGGACATCGACGGCGACGACGTCGTGGCCGGCGGCGCGCAGCGCGGCGCCCACCCGCGAGCCGATGAACCCGGCCGCGCCGGTCAACAACACCCTCATGGCAGCTCGATGGGCAGCGTCACCCCGGTGTGCGGCAGGCAGGTGGTGCAGGTGCGGTCGGCGGCGACCCGGCCGATGGCCGCGCGCACCAACGCCTTGAACGGCCCGATGTTGCGTTCGAATTCGGCGAACACGTCGACGGTCCGCACGCCCTCCCCGGCGCTCACGCCGGCGTCCAGGTCGGTCACCAAAGCGATTGCCGCGTAACAGATTTCGAGCTCCCTAGCGAGCACGGCCTCCGGGTATCCGGTCATGTTCACCAGCGAGAACCCGGCGGAGGCGAACCACCGGCTTTCGGCGCGGGTGGAAAAGCGCGGCCCCTGGATCACCACCATGGTGCCGCCGTCGACCACGCCGGGGAGGTCGGTGACCGCCGCGCGCAGCGTCGGGCAGTACGGATCGGCGAAGTCGACGTGGATCCCGCCGGAGTCGAAATAGGTGTCGGCGCGGCCCCGGGTGCGGTCGACCAGCTGATCGGGCACCACGATGGAGCCCGGGCCGAGTTCGGGTTTGAGGCTGCCGACCGCGCACGGCGCGAGCACCCGCCGCACGCCGAGTTTGCGCAGGGCCCACATGTTGGCCCGGTAGGGAACGGTGTGCGCGGAGAATTCGTGCTTGGCGCCGTGGCGGGGCAGGAAGGCGACGTCGTGTCCCTCGATGGCGCCCACGGTGACCGGGGCGCTGGGCGCTCCGTAGGGGGTGTCGACCGTGACGTCGTCGGCGTCGGATCCGAAGAAGGTGTAGAAGCCGCTGCCGCCGATGACTCCGAGCATCCGACCATTGTGGTGCATGACCACGCGGTGATCGCGGGGCCTGGGGAGCGGCGGCCCGCATCCTGGCAGGATGACGTTGTGGCCAATCTCGGGCAGTGGGTTTCGGGTGCGCGGCCGCGGACGTTGCCCAACGCGGTGGCGCCGGTCGTCGCCGGCACCGGCGCCGCGGCCTGGCTGGGATCCGCGGTGTGGTGGAAGGCGCTGCTGGCGCTGGCCGTAGCGCTCGCGCTGACCGTGGGCGTCAACTACGCCAACGACTACTCCGACGGCATCCGCGGCACCGACGACGACCGGGCCGGCCCGGTGCGCCTGGTCGGCTCGCGGCTGGCGGCCCCGCGGGCGGTGCTGGGCGCCGCGCTCGCGAGCCTGACGATCGGGGCGCTCGCCGGGGTGGTGCTGGCGCTGTTCAGCGCGCCGTGGCTGATCGCGGTGGGCGCGGCCTGCATCGCCGGGGCGTGGCTGTACACCGGCGGCTCGAAACCCTACGGCTACGCCGGTTTTGGCGAGGTCGCGGTGTTCCTGTTCTTCGGGCTGGTCGCCGTGCTCGGCACCCAGTACACGCAGGCGTTGCGGGTGGACTGGGTGGGGCTGCTGCTGGCGGTGTCGGTCGGGGCGCTGTCGTCGTCGGTGCTGGTGGCCAACAACCTGCGCGACATCCCCACCGACGCGCGGTCGGGGAAGATCACCCTCGCGGTGCGGTTGGGCGACGCCCGCACCCGCGTCCTGTATCAGGCGCTGCTGGGCACCGCCGGTGTGCTGACGCTGGCGCTCATGGTGGCCACCCCGTGGTGCGCCGCCGGACTGGTGGCCACGCCGCTGGCCCTGCGCGCCATGGCCCCGGTGCGATCGGGCCGCGGCGGCCCGGAGCTGATCCCGGTGCTGCGCGACACCGGGCTGGCGATGGTGGTGTGGGCGATCGCGGTGGCGGCCGCGCTGGCGATAGGTACCTAGAGTGCGAGCAGAGGCAAAGGCCCCCGAAAACGGCGCTGGTGGGGTACTTTTGCGTCTGCCCCGGGGATAGCGAAGGACCGCAATGAAGCAGATTTCCGCGACCAGCGGGCCCACCAACATCGGCTTGCTCAGCGTCGGGTCATACCGCCCCGAACGCGTGGTGACCAACGACGAGCTCTGCGAAAACATCGACTCCTCCGACGAGTGGATCTATTCGCGCACCGGGATCAAGACGCGCCGGTTCGCCGCACGCGACGAATCCGCCGCCTCGATGGCGACCGAGGCCGGGCGGGAGGCGATCGCCAAGGCCTCCCTCGAGGCCTCCGACATCGACTGCGTCATCGTGGCCACCAGCACCCACCTCCTGCAGACCCCCGCGTGCGCCCCCGCGGTCGCGGCGGCGCTGGGCGCCACCGGCGTGCCCGCCTTCGACATCTCGGCGGGCTGCGCCGGGTTCGGGTACGCGCTGGGCGTCGCGGCCGACATGATCCGCGGCGGGACCGCCGCCAGGGTGCTGGTCCTGGGCTCGGAGAAGCTGTCCCCCACGATCGACATGCAAGACCGCAGCAACTGCTTCATCTTCGCCGACGGCGCGGCCGGCGTGGTGGTGGGCGAGACGCCCACGCAGGGCATCGGGCCGACCGTCTGGGGTAGTGACGGCAACCAGGCCAGCGCCATCCGCCAGGACATCGACTGGCTCGACTACCTGGAGAATCCCACCGGCCCGCGCCCCTTCCTGCGGCTCGAGGGCAGCGCGGTCTTCCGCTGGGCGGCTTTCGAGATGGGCAAGGTCGGCCAGCAGGCCATGGACGCGGCGGGGATCCGGCCCGACGAGATCGACGTCTTCGTGCCGCACCAGGCCAACAGCCGAATCAACGAGATTCTGGCCAAGAGCCTCGAGTTGCGGCCGGACGCGGTGATCGCCAACGACATCGAGCACACCGGCAACACCTCGGCGGCGTCCATCCCGTTGGCCATGGCCGAGGTGCTGGCGACCGGGGCGGCCAAGGCCGGCGACCTGGCCCTGCTGATCGGTTACGGCGCCGGCCTGAGCTATGCCGCCCAGGTCGTCCGGCTGCCCAACGGCTGAGCCCTCACCCGTCCTCGCGCGTCTCGTCGGGCGGGGCGTCCCCGTGCAGCCGGGCCTGCAGCAGCTCGCGCTCCCGTCGGCGCCGTTCGCCGGCGATCGCCAGCGCCGCGGTGGCGCGCCGGCGCAGCGGCCCGAACACCCAGATGCCCAGCGGCATCGCGATGATCAGCGCGAACAGCGCGGCCACCACGAGGGGGAACTGCGTGATGCCCGCCAACCGCGCGACGCCATAGATCACGGCGGTGAGCACGACCGCCAGCAGCAACCGCGCCGCCATATATGCCAAAACGGGGACGACGACGTGGTTTTCGGCGCTCTCGCCGCCAGCGCCGTTTCCCGGGCCCCCGATGGTGTTGTCGCTACCTTCGTGTGACACAGCCAAAGCCTACGGCGCGGGTATATTCGCCCGAAGGAGGTGTTGTGTGGTCTACCTGCTGCTCGTCGTGATTTTGGGAACGCTGATCTACGTCGGCTGGCGTGCCGCGCGATCCCAGGTCCACCGACCGAAGACGCGCGTCATCGGACCCGACGACGATCCGGATTTCCTGCGGCGGCTGGGCCACGGCGATAACAACCCGCGCTAGCCAGCTGGATAGCGACCGCCGCTAGCCCAGGACTCCCGGGTTGCGCTGGTCGCCGGGGAATCCGTCGGCGACGATGGCGGCCAGCTCGGTGAGCGCTTCGCGGGTGGGCCGCCGCAGCCGCTCCAGGTCGATCTCGGCGCCCTCCTCCAGGTGCGGGTCGAACGGCACCAGCTGGACCGCGCGGCAGCGCCGGGAGAAGTGCTCGATCACCTTGTTCATGTCGACCTTGCCGGGGCGCGGGCGCACCCCGTTGATGACCGCGATCGAATTGCGGACCAGGTCTTCGTGGCCGTGGGCGTCCAGCCAGTCCAGCGTGGCCGACGCGCTGCGCGCGCCGTCGATGGAGGCCGAGCTGACCACGACCAGGGCGTCGGCCCTGTCCAGCACCGACTTCATCACCGAGTGCAGCAGGCCGGGTCCGCAGTCGGTGAGCACCAGGCCGTAGAACCGCTCCAGGATGTCCAGGATCCGCCCGTAGTCCTCGGCGCTGAAGGCCTCCGAGATCGCGGGGTCGGTCTCCGAGGCGAGCACCTCCAGGCCGCTGGGACCCTTCGAGGTGTAGCGGCGCACGTCGCTGTAGCGCTCGATGGTTCCGGCGTCGTGCAGCAGCTGACGCACGGTCGCGGCGGTCTCCAGCGGGATCTTCTGGCTCAGCGTGCCGCGGTCGGGGTTGGCGTCCACGGCCACCACGCGGTCGCCGCGAATGGAGGCGAAGGTGGCGCCCAGCGTCGCCGCGATCGTCGTCTTGCCGACACCGCCCTTCAGCGACAGGAACGCCACCCGGTACGAGCCGCGCAACGGCCGGTTCACCTGGGCGACCAGGTTGTTGTAGCGGCTGGCCCGGGGGCTTTCGCCCAGGTTGATCAGCCCGCCGGACATCTTGTACAGCAGCAGCCGCCACCCGTCGGACGGCGGCGGCTGGACCGGCCGCAGCAACATGCCGGTGGACAGCTCCGGATACGGCGTGTGCGGGAGGTGCTCGGGGCGCTGCGGCGCCCCCTGCATCTGGGTGGGCGGGGCGTCCGGCCCGGCGTAATAGGCGCCGTAGGCGGTCGGGTCGACGCGCGGGATGCCGGTGACCGGGGTGGAGTCCCACGGCGGCATGGCGCCGGGCCGCGGCGCGGTGGGCGGGGCCGCCTGCTGGTGTTCGGGGGTGGGGACGCGGCGCTCGGTGCGGAATCCGGCGAAGGCGCGAGTCGGGGCGTCCCCGCCCGACTCCGGTTGCGGTTCGCCCGCGTCCTGCTGGGCGGGCGCCGATGACGTCTGTGGGGGAATTTGCGTGGTCGGTTGTTCGGGCGCCCCCACGCCCGCCGTTGGATGCTCGGACACTGCATTCCCCCTTGTTGTGCGCTTGTCGTGCGCTATTCCGTTGTGTGCGTTATTCGGGGCGGTTGTTCGCTCTCACCCGACGCCCGCATACGAATGCAGGCCGACAGTCACCAGATTAACGAAGAACAAATTGAAGACCATCGCCACAAAGCCCGCGACGTTGATCCACGCGGCTTTGCGGTCCCGCCATCCGGCGGTCGACCTGGCGTGCAGGTAGGCGGCGTATATCACCCACGCGACGAAGGACACGGTCTCTTTGGGGTCCCAGCCCCAATACCTGCCCCAGGCCTCTTCGGCCCAGATGGCCCCGAAGATGACCCCGAACCCGAAGACCGGAAACGCGAAGATCGTCGTGCGGTAGGCGATGCGGTCCAGGGTTTCCGCGTCCGGGAAGCGCCGCACCAGCCGGGCCGCGGCGCTGTCGGTATCGGGATCCCCCAGCCGCGAGGTGCGCAGCAGGAACAGGATGCTGGCGATCCCGGCGACCAGGAACACCCCGGATCCCAGGCTGACGACGGACACGTGGATGGGCAGCCAGTAGGACTGCAACGCGGGCATCACGGGCGCGGCGTTGGTGTAGAGCCAGCGTCCCGACACCGTGAGCAGGATCAGCACCGGCAGCAGCAGAAAGACCCACAGGGGACGGTATTGGGGGCGGCGCAGCACGACGGCCCCGGCGATCAACCCGCACAGGCAGGTCAGGTTGATGAATTCGTACATGTTGCCCCACGGCACCCGCACCGTGGCCAGGCCGCGCAGCACCAGGCAGGCAAACAGCAGGCCGATGCCCAGGTACACCACGGACAACCCGGCCCGCCCGACGCGCTCGTCGAGCGGGCGCTGGTCCGGCTGTTCGACCACCCCGGGGGTGGCGGAGTCGGCGCTCACCGCGCCGGCCAGCACCCGGGCGCGCTGGTCCGCGCGGCGCCCGCCGGCGTACGCCAGCTCGAAGGCCAGCAGCAGCAGCGCGATGACCAGCGCGACGACGGCCGACGTAAACGCCCAGTCGGAGTAGCGCGCCAGCTCGACGTTGACGTGCAGCGTGTTCATGTGACGTCCACCTGAGAACTCCTTTGGGACGCGGGGGGCGTCTCGGCGCGGCCGGCCCCGCCCAATCCGTCCAGCAACCGCTCGGTCAATCGCTCGAACTCGTCGCCCCACCCGGAGTTGTCGGTGCGCGCCAGCCCGCCCAGCTCGACGTTCACCGTACCGGGTGCCCCGCCGGCGTCGGGCGTCAGACGGACCCACACGCGGCGGCGGCGCACCAGCAGCGACACCACCAGACCGCCCATCATCGTGATCGCGAAGACGAGCACCCAGGTCTGGCCGGGGTCGTGGGAGACCTGGAGGTTGACGAACGGCACGGCGCCGACGAAGCGGATCACGGTGCCGGCGGCCGGCCCCTGGTCGATCCGGACCGCCTGGCCCGCGCGCAGGTTGACCCGCTTCTCCTTGGTCAGCCGGCCCTGCTCGATCAGCCGGGGATCGAGGGTGAACAGCGACTGGGGCCGCCCGGTGTCCAGGCCGGTGTCGCCGCGGTAGATGTCGACGGCCACCGCGGGGGCGTTCAGGGCCGGGAACCGCGACGACAGCAGCGTGCCGTCCAGCTGCTCGGTCGGCGCGAGCAGGCCCTGGATCGCGATCTGGTGCGCGCGGCGCTCCGCCGGGGTGGGATAGGTGCCGGCCGGCGGGTCGATGCGGGCCACGCCCGAGGAGAGCAGGGTCTGCGGATTGTCGGGTCGCCACTGCACGGTCGACGTGCGGACCTGCCCGTCCGGGAACGTGACGCTGAAGGTGGGCGCGTAGCCGTGCCCCTGCAGGTACACCCGGTCACCGCCGAGCCGCAGCGGGTGGTTGACCTCGAGCCGGTAATGGCGCCAGGTGTTGGCGGTCAGGTCCTCGCCGGACTGGTAGGCGATGTTCGCCGCGAACGAGGTGGCCTGCCCGGACGGCAGGTAGTGCGCCGCGAAGTCGTCGACCCGGATGCACAGCGGGTGCAACGAGGTGCCGTCAACGGTGTTGCCGGCTCGGAACGAGTCGAACGCGGCCGGCGACGCGGAACAGAAGCCGGGGCCGCCGTCGGCGATGACGATCACGTTGCCCTCGTAGCCGAACAGCTTGCCGACGGCCACCGCGACCAGCAGGCCCAGCAGCGAGAAGTGGAAGACGATGTTGCCGAATTCGCGGAGGTAGCCCTTTTCCGCGGACACCTCCACGACGTCGGAAGCCGCGCCGTCTTCGTGGCGGATGGCGGTGCGCCAGCCGCGCAGCCGGTCGGTGATCGCGTTGGCCAGGGTGTTGAGCTCTTCGGCGCCGGCCCGGATCTGGTGGCTGGCGTGCTTGGGCAGCCGGGCCAGGTTGCGCGGGGCGGCGACCGGGGTGGACCGCAGGCTGCGGACGTGCTCGATCATCCGTGGGGTGAGGCAGCCGACCAGGGACACGAACAGCAGCACGTAGATGGCGGTGAACCAGAAGCTGGAGAACACGTTGAACGCCTGCAGCCGGTCCAGCCAGGGCCCGATCACGGGGTGGGCCTTGAGGTAGTCGTCGACCTTGCCGGCGTTGAGGTTGCGCTGCGGCAGCAGGGCGCCGGGGATGGCGCCGAGCGCGAGCAGGAACAGCAGCACCAGCGCGGTGCCCATCGAGGTCAGCGCGCGCCACGTGTTGCGCCCCCACGCGAGGAGTTGCCTCAAATCGGGAGCCTCACGTCGGACACGAACGCGTCGCGCAGCCAGGAGACGAAGTCGTTCCACACCCCGGTGACCAGCAGGGCGCCGACGGTGATGAGCAGCACGCCGCCGAACACCTGGATGGCCCGGGTGTGCCGGCGCAGCCAGCCCAGGCCCGCCACCGCGCCCGCCGAGCCGAATGCCAACAGCACGAACGGGATCCCCAGCCCCAGGCAGTACGCGATCACCAGCACGATGCCGCGCGCCACGCTGGCGCCGTCGGTGGCCGAGGCGACGGTGATCACGCCGGCCAGCGTCGGCCCCAGGCACGGCGTCCAGCCCAGCGCGAACACCGCGCCCAGCACCGGCGCCCCGGCGACCGTCGTCAGCTGCCGCGGGCTGAACCGCGCCTGGCGCTGCAGGGCCGGGATGAGCCCGACGAACACCAGGCCCATCACGATGGTCAGCACGCCGCCGGCCCGCTGCAGCAACAGCTGGTTGGTGATCAGCGTGGTCGTCATGCCCAGGACGGCGACGGTGCCCAGGATGAACACCGCGGTGAACCCGGCGACGAACAGCGCCGCCGATCCCGCGACCCGCCAGCGCGCGCCCGGCGGGGCTTTCACGGCGCCGGGGGGCGGTTGTTCGTCCACGCCGACGACGGCGGCCAGGTACGACAGGTAGCCGGGCACCAGTGGCACCACGCAGGGCGAGGCGAACGACACCAGCCCGGCCAACAGGCACGCGCCGAGCGCCACCAAAAGCGGTCCGGCGGCGGCGATCTGGGTGAAACCGGTCACTCGTGGGCCAATCGTTGCACCATCGGCTGCAGGTCGCCCGCCAGCATCTCGCGCAGGAAGACCGCCGCGACGCGGTGCTGACGGTCCAGGACCAGCGTGGAGGGGATCACGGTGGTGGGGTACTTGCCGCCGAACGCGATCACCGTGCGCATGGCCGGGTCGTAGATCGACGGGAACGTGACGTGGCGGTCGTTGACGAAGTCCAGTGCCGCCTGCCGGTTGTTGTCGCGGACGTCGATGCCGAGAAACGACACCCCGGCGCCGCGGGTGGCGTCATACACCTGCTGCAGCTGGGTGACCTCGGCGCGGCACGGCCCGCACCACTGCCCCCAGATGTTGATGACCACCACCCGGCCGGCGAAGATCGGATCGTCCAGCGACAGCGTGTGCGCGGGGTCGGCCAGGTCGGGGCCCGCCAGGGGGCCGGGGCGGCCACGGCTGGACGGCGGGTCGTAGGAGATGTCGGTCTTGCCGCCGGGCGAGACGAACTCGAAGGTGCCGCCCTGGGCGACCGCATCGTGGCCCGAGGAACAGCCGGCGAGCAGGCCGGAAACCAGGGTCGCCAGCGCGGCCCCGGTCATCGCCAGCCCTCGTATGTTCAAGGGGCCGCCGGCTCGGAGTACTCGACGCCGGCCAGCCGGTCGCCGTCGTAGACCAGGGTGGTCACCGACGCGAGGCCGCATTGCCGCCGCCGCGGGTCGTGCCACAGCCGCTGACCGGTCAGGTGCAGGCGCAGCGTCCACACCGGCAGTTGGTGGCTGACGCACACCACCTCGTGGCCGGCGCCGCGGGCGCGGGCCTTGTCCACCGCCGTCTCCATCCGGGCCGCGATCTCGGTGTAGGGCTCCCCCCACGACGGCCGGAACGGGTTGCGCAGCTGCCACCACACCCTGGGGTCGCGCCAGGCGCCGTCGCCGGGGCTGACGCGCCGGCCCTGGAAGAAGTTGGCGGATTCGATGAGGTCCGGGTCGGTGTCGACGGGGAGGCCGTGCTTGGCGGCGATGGGCGCGGCGGTTTCCTGGGCGCGTTGCAGGGGCGAGGCGATCACCGCGACGATGTCGCGGTGATCGAGGGCGTCGGCCACCGCGGCCGCCTGCGCCCGGCCCGCCTCGGACAGGTGAAACCCGGGCAGCCGCCCGTAGAGGACGCCGCTCGGGTTGTACACCTCGCCGTGCCGCACGACGTGCACCCGGGTCTGCTCGGCCATCAGGACTTCCCCTCCTCGGCTTCGGCGGCGGCCCGCGCGGCGCCCGGCAGCGCCTCGGCGATGCGGTCGAAGGCGCCGTCGTCGAGCGCGGTCGAGACGAACCACGCCTCGAAGGCGCTGCACGGCGGGTAGACGCCCGCGTCCAGCAGCGCGTGAAAGAACGGTGGATAACGCCAGGTCTGGCTGGCGCGCGCGGAGCCGAAGTCCGTGATCGGAGTGTCGGAGAAGAACACGCTGAGCATGTTGCCGGCCCGCGGAATCTGGTGCGCCACACCGGCATTCGTCAACGCGTCGGAAAAGAGCCCGGCCAGGCGGTCGGCGTTGGCGTCCAGGGTCGTGTAGGCGGCGGCATCGGCGTTGCGCAGTGTCGCCAGCCCGGCGGCCATCGCGACCGGGTTTCCCGACAGCGTGCCGGCCTGATACACCGGGCCCAGCGGCGCCAGCCGCTCCATCACCTCGGCCCGCCCCCCGAAGGCGGCGGCCGGCAACCCGCCGCTCATCACCTTGCCGAAGGTGAACAGGTCGGCGTCGACGGGATCGATTCCGTACCAACCGCTTCGGCTGACACGGAAGCCCGTCATCACCTCGTCGATGATCAGCAGCGCGCCGTGTTCGGCGGTGATGGTCCGCAGTGCCGCGTTGTAGCCGGGCGCGGGGGGAACCACCCCCATGTTGCCGGGACTGGCTTCGGTGATCACCGCGGCGATCTGGTCGCCGAACCGGGCGAAGGTCTCGCGCACGGCCTCGATGTCGTTGTAGGGCAACACGATGGTGTCGGCCGCCGTCGCCCCGGTGACGCCCGGTGAGGACGGCAGACCCAGCGTCGCCACCCCGGAGCCCGCGTCGGCGAGCAGCGCGTCGACATGGCCGTGGTAGCAGCCGGAGAACTTGATGACCTTGGCCCGGCCGGTGAAGCCGCGGGCCAGCCGCACCGCGCTCATGGTGGCCTCGGTGCCGGAGTTGACCAGGCGGACCCGGTCGACCGGTGCCACCCGCCCGATCATCTCGGCGGCCAGCTCGCTCTCCGCAGGCGTGGGCGCCCCGAACGACAGGCCCGAGGCGGCGGCCTTCGCGACGGCGTCGACCACGGCGGGGTGGGCGTGGCCCAGGATCATCGGGCCCCACGAGCAGACCAGGTCCACGTAGCGGTTGCCGTCGGCGTCGGTCAGCCAGCAGCCGCGCGCCTGCGTGATGAACGGCGGCGTCCCGCCGACCGCGGTGAATGCTCGAACGGGAGAGTTCACGCCGCCCGGAATGACGGCGCAGGCGTCCTCGAACAGCCGCGCCGAGGCCGCCGTGGCCCGAGGGGCTCCGGTGGCGTGCGCGGTCGCCCGATCACTGCTTCCCATGACGACTAGTGTCCCAGCCTTCGCGGCCCGTCCAACTACAGGGTGTAGCAGGGCAGGCCGGTCGGCCGGTCAGGCCCCTTGCCGTTCGGCTTCCTGCGCCTTTTGATAGTCGTGGCGCGCGGCGTCGCGTTCCTTTTCCGCCGCGCGCTGGTGCGCGGCGACATCGCCGAGGCGCTGGGCGACCGCGCGCTCATGGACTTCGGCGGCCCGCTCGTGCGCGACGGCGGCGTCGTAGTGGCGCTGCACTCCGCGGCGGTGAGCCTCCTCGTCGCGCTCGTGCGACGCCTCGGCGCGCTCGGCGGCGCGGCGCGCGTCGTCCACGGTGACGGCCTTGCCCGCGGCGAGTTCCTCCCCCCGGCGCACCAGCTCCTCCGCGCGCCGGGCGGCCTCGTTACCTGCCGCCTGCCCCATGAGACGACATTAGACCCGTGGCCCCACAAAGATCGGGTTGTCCTGGCCCGGGGCCTGCGAGTTGGATGGGAGGATGCAACTCCCCCAAGGACTTGCCCGGTTCAACCGTCACGTCACCAACCCGATCCAGCGGATGTGGGCCGGTTGGCTCCCGTCCTTCGGGATCCTGGAGCACGTGGGGCGGCGCTCGGGCAAGCCGTACCGCACACCAGTGAACGTGTTTCGCACCGAGGTCGACGGCAAACCCGGGGTGGCGATCCTGCTGACGTATGGCCCCGACCGGGATTGGCTGAAGAACCTGACCGCGGCGGGCGGCGGGCGCCTACGCACCCGGGGCAAAACCGTGGGTGTCGCCGATCCGCGCGTGGTCTCCAAGGCCGAGGCGGCGGCGCACGTGTCCCGCGGCGTGCGACGGGTTTTCGCCAGGCTGCCGTTCGAGCAGGCGGTATTGCTCACCCTGACGTCCTGAACGCGCGGGTGATGCGGATCGCGGCGATCGTCGAGCGGGCGGTCGGCCTCGAGGGCGGTCGACGCGGCGGGCCCGCCAACGCGGTGGTCAACTTCTCCGGTCACACCGTCTCATTGGTCGCGGTGATCGCCGACGTGATCCGGGGCGGGCGGCCCGTGGCGGGCGTGGCGTTCAACTCGATCGGGCGGTTTGCGCAGAGCGGGATCCTGCGCGACCGGATGATCCCGCGGGTAATGGCCGCCTCCCCCGACACGCTGCTGGATGCGTCCGGGTTCCTCGATCCGGCCGCGGTCGTGGCGCGCGCGCTGGCCGACGAGAAACCCGGCGGTCATGGGGACCGGGCGGCCGCAGCGGGAGCGCTGGAACTGGCGTGCTGGGACCTCAACGCCAAGCTGCGCGACGAGCCCGCGTGCGTGACGATCGCCCGCCACGCCGGGCGGGATCCCGCGCCGGCGGTGCCGGTGTATGCCGCCGGCGGCTACTACTACGCCGAGGGCGGCGTCGAGAGGCTGCGCCGCGAAATGCGCGGGTACCTCGACCTCGGCTATGACGCGGTCAAGATGAAGATCGGCGGCGCCGCGCTGGGCGAGGACCTGACGCGGATCGAGGCCGTCGTCGACGCCGTCGGCGACGCGGGACGGGTCGCGGTCGACGCGAACGGCCGCTTCGTCCGCGCACAGGCCACCCGCTGGGCGGACGCGCTGGCCCCCTACGGCCTGCGCTGGTACGAGGAGCCGGGTGATCCCCTCGATTACGCGCTGCACCGCGCGGTGACGGACCGCTACGACGGCGCGGTGGCCACCGGCGAAAACCTGTTCTCGGTGCCGGACGTCACAAACCTGGTTCGCTACGGGGGCATGCGGCCGAATCGTGATGTCTTCCAAATGGATCCGGGGCTGAGCTACGGGCTGGGCGAGTACATGCGGATGCTCGACGTCCTGGAGGCTCATGGTTTCGATCGCCGGTTCGCGTTTCCGCACGGCGGGCACCTGATCAACCTGCACGTCGCCGCCGGGCTCGGCTTGGGCGGGTGTGAGGCTTACCCGGGAGTGTTCGCGCCGTTCGGCGGCTATTCCGATGCCTGCGTGGTCTCGGGCGGCCGGATCGCGCCAACGGACGCAGCCGGGTTCGGCCTCGAGGAGAAGGCCGGCCTGGCCGAACTGATCGCGGAGCTGACCGGAGGGTGCGGATGAAGATCGCGGTAATCGGTTGCGGGGCAATGGGTTCCATTTACGCCGCCCGGCTGGCGACCGCGGGTAACGACGTGCTGGCCATCGACCGCCACGAGCCCAGCGTCGAACGGATCAGCCGCGACGGCCTGCGGGTCACCGGCCCGGGCTACGACCGGGTGGTGCCGCTGCGGGCCAGCACCACCGCGCCGGACGAGCCGATGGATCTGATCGTGCTGGCGATCAAGGCGGCCGACGTGACAGTCGGTGCGCGCCAAGCCCTTCCGATGCTGGGGCCGGCCACACCGGTGCTGACCATCCAGAACGGTTTGGGATCGGCGGAGACGGTCGCCGGCATCGTCGGCGCCGAGCGCGTCGCCGTCGGCATCGCCAGCGGGTTCGGGGCGTCGCGGGTGGCCCCCGGCCATGTGCATCACAACGCCATGCGGGCGATGCGCTTCGGCGCCCACTCGTCGCTGCCGCATGCGACGGTCGAAACGATCGCGCGGGCCTGGACCGACGCCGGATTCGACGCCGCCGCGGTCACCGACATCGCCGCCATGCAGTGGGAGAAGCTCATCTGCAACGCCGCCTACAGCGCGCCGTGCGCGCTGACCGGCATGACCGTCGGCCAGGTGATGGACGATCCGGAGATGGCTCCGGTCAGCCGGGCCGCCGCCACCGAGGCGTGGACCGTCGCCCGCGCGTCCGGCATCGCGGTGGCCGTCACCGACCCTGTCGCCCACGCGCGCGACTTCGGCGCGCAGATGCCCGACGCCAAACCGTCGGCGCTGCTGGACCACGAGGCCCGCCGCGTCAGCGAGATCGACGTCATCAACGGCGCGGTGCCGCGCCAGGGCGCACGGGTCGGCGTCGCGGCGCCGGTGAACGCGACGCTGACCGCCTTGATCAAAGCGATCGAACGGCAGTGGGGCTGACCGGGCTCCGCTAGAACGGGCCAGGACGGGTATACGGCACCGGCACGCGCCGCGATGAGAGGAAGCCGCCGATGACCGACACCGTCACCGACTCGGGCCGCGAGCAGCGCCTGACCGAGCGCGTCGAACAGCTGTACGCCAACGACCCGCAGTTTCGGGCCGCCGCGCCGTCGCAGGAGGTGACCGAGGCCGCGCACCGCGCGGGACTGCGGCTGGCCGAGGTCGTCGACATCTACCTGAGCGGTTATGCCGATCGGCCCGCCCTCGGCCAGCGCGCCTGCGAGGTGGCGCGCGATCCGGCGACCGGGCGCGCGGCGACGTCCCTGCTGTCGGGGTTCGAGACCATCACCTACCGCGAGCTGGGTGACCGGGTCGCGGCGCTGGCCGCCGCGTGGCGCTCCGGCCTGCCCGGCGGGTTGCGCCCCGGCGACTTCGTCGGCGTCCTGGGCTTCACCAGCATCGACTACGTCGTGCACTACCTGGCGTGCATCCGGCTGGGCGCGGTGTTCGTGCCGCTGCAGACCAGTTCGACGGCGGCCCAACTCGCCCCGATCGTCGCCGAGACGTCGCCGCGCATCCTGGCCGTGAGCGTCGAGTCCCTCGGCACCGCGGTCGATGTCGTCCTCGAGGCACCGTCGGTCCAGCGCCTGGTGGTGTTCGATTACACCAGCGACGACGACGAACAGCGCGGCCGCTACGACGACGCCCGCGCGCGCCTGCGCGACGCCGGGCACGGCGCCGAGATGGTGGCGCTCGCCGCCGAGCTCGCGTCCGGTCGCGGGCGCCCGGCGCCGGAGGCCCACGTTCCGGGCCAGGGCGAAAACCCGCTGGCCACACTGGTTTACACCTCCGGCAGCACCGGCACCCCCAAGGGCGCGATGTACACCGCCGACATGATGACCCGGATCTGGCAGCGCCCGCACAGCCCCTCGGTGGACATCGGCCGGGTGATCCCGGCCATCCACCTGCAGTATATGCCGCTGTCGCACGTGTACGGGCTGGAGTGGCTGATCGCCACCCTGTCCTCCGGCGGCATCGGCTACTTCGCCGCCAAGAGCGACATGTCCACCCTGTTCGACGACATCGGCTTGGTCCGGCCCACCGCGTTGAACCTCGTCCCCCGGGTGTGCGACATGTTCTTTCGCCGCTACCGCAAGGAGCTCGACCAACGAGCCGGCGACGGCCTCACCGCCGAACAGCGCGACGAGGCGGTGAAAGCCGAACTGCGGCAAGACTTCATCGGCGGGCGGGTCATCTCGGCGATGTGCGGCAGCGCGCCGCTGTCCAAGCAGATGCACGCCTTCATGGAGTCGCTGCTCGACGTCACCGTGGCCGACGGCTACGGCGCGACCGAGACCGGCGGCGGCATCATGCGCAGCGGCCGGATCAGGCGCCCGCCCGTCACCGACTACAAACTCGTCGACGTCCCCGAGCTGGGCTACCTCACCACCGACAAGCCCTACCCGCGCGGCGAGCTACACCTGAAGGCCAGCAACGTGATTCCCGGATACTTCAAGCACCCGGAGCTGTCGGCGCAGATCTTCGACGACGAGGGGTTCTACAAGACCGGCGACATCATGGCCGAGCTGGGGCCCGACCACCTGATGTATCTGGACCGCAGCAACAACGTCATCAAACTCTCGCAGGGTGAATTCGTCGCCGTCTCCCAGCTGGAGGCCACCTTCTCCACCAGCCCCTACATCCGCCAGATCTTCCTGTACGGCAGCAGCGAGCAACCGTTCCTGCTCGCGGTGATCGTGCCGAACGTCGACGCCGTCGGCGGCGGCGACGCGCGCGCCCTGATCGCGGAGTCGCTGCAGCAGATCGCCGCCGACTCCCACCTGCACCCGTACGAGGTCCCGCGCGACTTCCTGCTGGAGCCGCAGCGTTTCACCCGGGACAACGGCCTGCTGTCCGGGGTGGGCAAGCTGCTGCGTCCGGCCCTCAAGGCGCGCTACGGCGAGCGCCTCGACGCCATGTACGACGAGATCGAGGCCAGCCACGGCAACCAGCTCGACGAGCTGCGCTCCGCGAGCCGCGAGCTGCCCACCATCGACACGGTGCGGCGGGCGGCGGCGGCAACCCTGGGCCTGCCGGCGGACACCGCGCTGCGCGGCGACGCGAAGTTCATTGAGCTGGGCGGTGATTCGCTGTCGGCGTTCTCCTTCGCCACGCTCCTGTCGGAGATCTTCCACGTCGACGTGCCCGTGCAGACCATCGTCAGCCCCACCGCGACCCTGGCCACCGTCGCGAACTACGTTGACGGCGAACGGACTTCGGAATCGACGCGGCCGACGTTCGCCTCGGTGCACGGCCGGGGCGCCACCGTCGCCCGCGCCGCGGATCTGACGCTGGCCAAGTTCATCGACGACGACACGTTGGCCGCCGCGCCCCACCTGCCGGCGCCGACCGGCGCCGTCAACACCGTGCTGCTGACCGGGGCCAACGGCTACCTCGGGCGCTTTCTGTGCCTGGATTGGCTGGAGCGCCTGGCCCCCACGGGCGGCACGGTGATCTGCCTCGCCCGCGGGGCGGACCCGACCGCCGGGCGTCAGCGCATCGAGGCGGCCATCGACAGCGGCGACGCCGAATTGTCGCGGCGTTTCCGCCAATTGGCCGACAAACATCTTCAGGTGCTCGTCGGTGACGTGGGCGCCGCCAACCTCGGGCTGGACACGCCCACCTACCAGCGCCTGGCGCGATCGGTGGACCTCGTCGTGCATTCGGCCGCCCTGGTCAACCACGTGCTGCCGTACAGCCAGCTGTTCGGCCCTAACGTGGTGGGCACTGCCGAGATCGTCAAGCTGGCGATCAGTGAGCGCCTCAAGCCGATCAACTACATCTCCACCGTGGCCGTGACGACGCTGCCGTATGGCAGCTTCATCGGCGAGGACGCCGACGTGCGTTCGGCCAGCCCCTCGCGCTCCCTCGACGAGTCGTATGCCAGCGGGTACGCGACCAGCAAGTGGGCCGGCGAGGTGCTGCTGCGCGAGGCCCACGACCTGTGCGGCGTGCCGGTCGCGGTCTTCCGGTCCGACATGATCCTGGCGCACAGCGATTTCGCCGGTCAGCTCAACGTGCCGGACATGTTCACTCGGCTGATCTTGAGCCTGGTGGCGACCGGGATCGCGCCGCGATCCTTCTATCAACTCGACGCGTCCGGCAACCGGCAGCGCGCCCATTACGACGGGCTACCAGCCGATTTCACCGCCGAGGCCATCACCACGTTGGGCGCGCGCACCCGGCAGGGTTACCACACCTACAACGTGCTCAACACCCATGACGACGGGGTTTCGTTGGACACGTTCGTGGACTGGCTCATCGCCGACGGGCACGAGATCGAACGGGTCGACGACTACGACGAGTGGCTGGCCAGATTCACCGCGGCGATGAAGTCGCTGCCGGACAACCAACGGAAGAGTTCCCTGCTGCCGCTGATGAGCGCCTACGCCAAGCCGGGCCAGCCGACGCACGGCACCGGCATGCCCGCCGAAAAGTTCCGCGCGGCAGTGCAATCCGCGGGGATCGGCGCCACCCGGGATGTCCCGCACGTCACGCAGGCGTTGATCGACAAATACGTCGCCGATCTGCAGCGGCTGGGATTGTTGCGCACCCGTGCCGGAGCGCACGCGGGATGAGGGACCGCGCGCCGGTGTGTGCTCAGTCGCCGGGAGCCACGCCGACGCGTCCGCGCCGCCGGGCGACGACGTAGAGCCCGATCACCACCGCCCAGGACAGCAGGCCGAGCCACAGCTGACTGCGCGCCCGCTGATCGAACGCCATCTGCACCAGCACCGCGGTGATCCCGGTCAGGGTGAGGATGGACAACACCGGGAAGAACCACATCTTCACCGTCAGCTTGTCCGCGGGCGTGCGGCGGCGCAGGACGATCTGCGACAGCGCGATCAGCCAGTAGACGAACAGGATGACCGCGCCAGATGAGTTGAGCAGGAACAGGAATACCGTGTGGGGCGCGACCCGCGCCATGATGACGCACCCGAATCCGACGGCCGACGAACACAGGATCGCGAGATGGGGGACGCCGCGGCCGCTCAGCCGGACCAACCGCATCGGCGCCTCCCCCCGATCGGCGAGGACGAACAGCATGCGCGACGCCGTGTACAGCCCGGAGTTCAAACACGACAGCACCGCGGTGAGCACGACCGCGTTCATCACCTGATCCGCTCCGGGCAACCCCATGTGCTTGAGCGCGGCCACATACGGCGAGCCGCCGAGTTGTCCCGAGTCCCACGGCAGGATCGCGACGAGCAGGAAGACCGAACCGACGAAGAAGATGCCGATGCGCACCACGATCGACCTGGTCGCCCTTTGGACCGCGAGCTCGGGGTCGCGGCTTTCCGCCGCCGCGACGGTGACGATCTCGGCGCCCACCATCGAGAAGATCACCACCACGATCGCGGCGAACACCGCGCCCACACCGTGAGGAAAGAACCCGCCGTGTGCGTGCAGGTTGGCCAGGCCCCCACGATGGCCCGGCACCAGGCCCAGGACGTACGCCGAGCCGACGGCGAGGAAGATCGCGATGCTCGCGACTTTGATTCCGGCGAACCAGAATTCGAACTCCCCGAACGACGTCACGGAGAAGAGGTTGGTCGCGGTCATCAACACCATCAAACCCAGCGACAACACCCAAAGCGGCGCGTGCAACCAGTAGGTGAGGACTTTACCGCCGGCGACCGCCTCGAAGCCCACCACGATCACCCAGAAGTACCAATACAGCCAGGCGACCGAAAACCCCGCCCATCGGCCCAGGGCGCGGGCCGCGTAGTCGGCGAACGATCCCGTCGACGGGTTCGCGGCCGCCATCTCGCCCAGCATCCGCATGACCAGGACGACGAGCAGGCCGCACAGGGCGTAGGTGAGGAATGCGGCCGGCCCGGTGTCCTTGATCACCACGCCCGATCCGACGAACAGGCCGGCACCGATCACGCCGCCGAGGGCGATCATGCTGAGTTGGCGCTGCGACAGCCCTTGGCGCAGTTGCGAAGTGCCAGCCACGACCAGCCACCCCCTGCGCGCATCCCGGTGTTGGTTATCAACCACAGCACATCGGGCGTCGCGACACCAGGTCCGCGCCCCTAAAGATACAAGTCGCGCTCGCGAATCAGCGCCGTGGCCACCACGCTAATGACCGCTGTCACAACCAAATACCCGCAGGCCAGCCACGGCGCGCCGCCGTGGGCCGCGATCAGCGCGGTCAGGATCATCGGGGTGACCCCGGAGGCATAGATCCCCGACACCTGGTAGACGAACGACAGCCCGGTGTAGCGGGTGCTCGTGGGATACAGGGCGGAATACAGCGTGCCCTGCGCCCCGTAGAACAGCGCGTGCACGACGCCGAAGACGATGATCATCGCCAGGCCGAACCACAGCAGCTTCTTGGTGCCGAACAGGGCGAAGGCGGGGAAGGCCGTCAGGCCGTAGCAGGCGATACCCACCAGGTACACCCGTCGCGCACCGAAGCACTCGGTCAATCGTCCCGAAATCGGCAGCAGCACAGCCATCAACAACGCGGCGACGGTCACGGCCACCAGGACCGACACCCGGTTCAGCCCCAACGCTCCCGTCGCGTAACTGATCGCGAACACGCCCCAGGTGTTGAAGGCCGAGCCTTCCGCCCAGCGCGACAGCAACCCGAGCAGCGTGTTGCGCCGCGCGCGGGGCTCGCGAACGATGTCCCGCAGCGGCACGGTGGACGCGGCCTGAAGGTCTTGCAGCTCCCGGAACGCGGGAGTCTCGTCGACCCGCAATCGCACCACGATGCCGATCACCACCAACAGCAGGCTCAGCAGGAATCCGATGCGCCAGCCGTATGCGAGGAATCGGTTCGGCCCCAACACAATCTGCAGATAAGCGAAGATGCCCGTACCCATGGCCAGTCCGAGCGCCAGCCCGACTTGTGGGACGGCACCATAGCGGCCGCGCCGGTCGTCGGGGCTGTGTTCGACGGCCAACAGCACCGCGCCGCCCCATTCGCCGCCGAGCGCGAAACCCTGCAGCACGCGCAGCACCAGCAGCAGTACTGGTGCCCACGCTCCGATCTGCGCGGCGGTCGGCAACAGCCCGATCAATGCCGTCGCGCCGCCCATGATGAGCATCGTCAAGGCCAGGCTGCGCTTGCGGCCGATCCGGTCACCGATGTGCCCGAACACCACGCCCCCGATGGGCCGCATGACGAACCCGACGGCGAAGGTGGCGAACGCCAATAGTGTTCCCACCAAGGAACTTTCATTCGGAAAGAACACCTTGTTGAAGACCAGCCCGGCCGCCGTGGCGTACAGGAAGAAGTCGTACCACTCAACCGTGGTCCCCAACAGGCTCGCCGCGACGACGATGCGCAACCGCCGACGCCGCTGATCGGATCGTTCGGCGACCGGACACGCGTCGGCCAGCCCGGCGGCGGGTGCCGATGCGGGCGACGTGGCGGCCATCGCCCTTAGTGCGCCGACGCGACCGCGAAGGGCGTCGCCCCGGCCGGATGCGACTGGCGGTTGGGGTGACGCCACAGGCCCATCCGCTCCAGAATCGGCAGCACGCCCTCACCGAACCAGTAGGCCTCCTCCAGATGCGGATATCCCGACAAGATGAAGTGGGTGATCCCCAAATTGGCGTATTCGGCCAGCCGTTCGGCGACCTCGGCGTGCGACCCGACCAGGGCGGTGCCCGCTCCCCCACGCACCAGGCCCACGCCGGCCCACAGGTTCGGCGCGATCAGCAACTTGCTGCTGTCGCCGCCGTGCAGCTCCCGCATCCGGCGCTGGCCCTCGGATTCGCTGCGCGCCAGGCTGTCCTGAACCCGTGCGATGTCCGCGGGGTCGATGGCGGCCAGCAACCGGTCGGCCTCCGCCCATGCCTGCGCGGACGTGTCACGGCTGATCACGTGAATCCGCAAGCCGTACCGCAGGATTCGTCCGGCGTCAACGGCCAGCCCACGGACCCAGTCCAACTTCTTGGCGACCGCGGTCAGCGGCTCGCCCCAGGTGAGATACACGTCGGATTGCTTGGCCGCCACCGGACCCGCGGCCGCCGACGACCCGCCGAAGAACACCGCCGGTATCGGATCGGGCGGGTTGTTCAGTTGCGCGCCTTCGACCCGGATGTGCTCCCCGGAAAAGGTCACCGGCTCCCTCGAGGTCCACAGCTGCCGCACCACGTGCAAGAACTCGGCGGTGCGGGCGTAGCGCGCCTCCTTGTCCAGGAAATCCCCGTAGGCGCGCTGCTCGTGCGGTTCGCCACCGGTGACGACGTTGAGCAGCAGGCGTCCCTCCGAGTGCCGCTGGAAGGTCCCGGCCATCTGGGCCGCCAGGGTGGGACTGAGCAGCCCGGGCCGAAACGCCACCAGAAATTTCAGGGTTTCGGTCGATTCGACCAGCATCGCCGTCGTCAACCACGCGTCCTCACACCACAATCCGGTGGGGGTGAGAACCGCTTCGAACCCGTTGTCTTCGGCGGCCGTACAGATCTGGTGCAGATACCGCAGCGTGGCGGGCCGGTCGCCGGACATCGGCGTTCCGTGCCCGCCCGCGACCAGATTCCGCGAATCGCCGTAGGTCGGTAGAAACCAATGAAACGCGAGACTCACGTCACAATCCTCTTTCGCCCCTGTGCACACCAAAGCTCCATCCTTCGCAATTCGCGGCCGTAGGGCGAGGGTTGAAACCTTCGAGATTGCATTCCCGGCGCGGGGGTCTGCCGCTGCGCCAGAAGGCAATACGATCGCAATGTTTCCGGTGGTGGCAAGCCTCGTCGCCACCGCTACGATGTGAGCCGGCGCCGCAACCCGTTGCGGAGGCGCAAACCCTCCGGGCCGTCCTTGTCGCCCGTAAAGATCACCGCATCGTGACCGAAAGGTCACGCCAGATCACACAATGCTTCCAATACGGCGTGGCTCGGCGGGTAATCCCCGCTGCGGGCGGCATCATTGCGATCATGCCTGACCTCACACGCCGGGCGGTGCTCCGGATGGGCGCCGGTGCCAGCCTCGGAGCCGCCGGCGTGTTCGCGTTCAGCTCGCTGCTGGCCGCGGAGACGTCGCAGGCCGCGACGCTGCCGCAAGCTCCCGCCCCGTTCGAGCCGCCGACGGCGGGCAGCGCCCTGCCGAACAGGCTGACCGGGTCGTTCGTGTCGGCCGCCCGTGGGGGCATCAAGACCAACTACGTGATCGCCATGCCGCCCGGCCAGAGCAAGATGCTGCGTCCGGTGATCGCGCTGCACGGTGTGGACGGCGACGCCAACCAGATGATCGACATGGGCGTGCCCGACGGGCTGGCCCGGCTGGCCAAGGAGGGCAAGCCGCCGTTCGCGGTCGTCGGCGTCGACGGCGGCAACACCTACTGGCACAAAAGGACTTCCGGCGAGGACTCCGGCGCGATGGTGCTCGACGAGCTGCTGCCCATGCTGTCCACGATGGGTTTCGACACGTCCCGCGTCGGCTTCATGGGGTGGTCGATGGGCGGGTACGGGGCGCTTCGTTTGGGTGCCAAGCTGGGCCCGTCCCGGACCGCCGGAATCTGCGCCATCAGCCCGGCCCTGTACACGTCGTACGCGACAAGCGCCCCGGGCGCATTCGACAGCAACGAGGACTTCGTGCAGAACAGCGTGATGGGTGTGCTGGCGCTGAATTCCATTCCGCTGCGCGTGGATTGCGGCAACTTCGACCGCTTCTATTTCGCCACAAAGCAATTCGTCTACCAGTTGAAGACGCCACCGGCGGGCAGCTTCTCGCTCGGCGGACACGACGTCGCCTACTGGCGCAGCCAACTACCCGGCGAACTGGCCTGGATGGCGACCTGAGCCAACGATGACACTTCGGGAGGAATCAGTCGCCGGCAGCCCACACCGCGTGGAGCGGCGGACTTCCCGAAGGGGATTCCGGCCCGACATCGAGGGGCTGCGCGCCGTCGCGGTGATCGCCGTCGTGCTCTACCACGCCGGCATCCCCGGGGTCAGCGGCGGCTACATCGGGGTGGACGTCTTCTTCGTCATCTCCGGCTTCCTCATCACCGGGCTGCTCTTCCGGGAGGCGGACGCCACGAATACCGTTGCGCTGGGCCGGTTTTACGGCGTGCGCGCCCGACGACTGCTGCCGGCCGCGGCCATCGTCGGCACCGTCACGGCCATCGCCGCCGCCGCGGTGCTGCCGCCGCTGCAGGCCCGCAGCGTGTTCCTCGACGGCATCGCCAGCGCCCTGTACGTCGGCAACTATCGGTTCGCCCTGCACGGCACCGACTACCTGACCACCGACGCGCCGTCGCCGTTCCAGCACTACTGGTCGCTGGGCGTCGAGGAGCAGTTCTACCTCGTGTGGCCGGTGCTGATCATCGCCACCGCGTGGTTGGTCCAGCGCGTCCCGTTCCTGCGCGGCGCGGTAAAGCGGGCGGCGCCGTACGCGGCGGTCCTCGCGGTGGTCGCCGCCGCGTCGTTGACGGCCGGCGCGCTGTGGACCCGGACGTCGCCGTCGTGGGCGTTCTTCTCGCTGCCGACCCGGGCCTGGGAACTGGCGGCCGGCGGCCTGGTGGCCCTGTCGCTCCAGCAGTGGCGGCGCCTGTCGCTGCTGACCGCGTCGATCGCCGGGTGGGGCGGCCTGGTGTTGATCGTGGCGACCTGCACCCAGCTGGGCGCCCACACCCCCTACCCCGGCGTCGAGGCGCTGCTGCCCGTGCTGGGCACCGCGCTGATCGTCGGCGGCGGAGCCGTCACCGGCGGGCTCGGGCCCGGCCGGCTGCTGTGCCGCCCAGCGATGCGCGCCATCGGCCGCATCTCCTACTCCTGGTACCTGTGGCACTGGCCGGTGCTGCTGCTGATGCCGGCGCTGCTCGGCGAGCCCGCCGGGCTGCCGGCCCGCCTGAGCGCGACGGCCGTCTCCGCCGGGCTGGCCGTCATCACCCTGCATCTGGTGGAAAACCCGGGCCGCTTCGCCGCGGCCCTGCGCCGCTCGGCGAAGGTCAGCCTGGCCGTGGCGGGCGGGGCCAGCGCCGCCACGGCGTGTGCATGCATGCTGCTGCTCAACGTGATCCCCGCGCCGGTGGGCCACGGCGTCGCGGCGCCCCGGGCCAACATCGTCGCGGCGCCCCCGGCGGGCGTCGCCGCCGTCAGCCCGCAGGAAGCGGCGGTCCGTCAGGCCTTCGACCAGGCGCGCGTCGTGCTCGCGGGGGCGGCCGGCCTGCGCGCCGTCCCATCGAACCTCGACCCCCCGCTGGACAAGGCGCCGGCCGACAAGGCCGCCGTGTTCGTCAACGGCTGCGTGCGGTCCTGGCGCGACGTCGGCCAAAGCGAATGCGCCACCGGCGATACCGCCTCGCCGACCACCGTGGCCCTGATCGGCGACTCGCACGCCGCCATGTGGAACCCGGCGTTCGAGCAGCTCGCCGAGCAGCGGCACTGGCGGCTGGAGACGCTGGCCAAGGTGACCTGCCCGCTGCAGGACCTGCACATCGTGAGCCCGTATCTGGGCCGCGAGTACACCGAATGCGAGCAGTGGCGCGCCGACATCATGGGCCGGATGAACGCCGAACACCCGCGCCTGGTCGTGCTGGACATGAGCCGACGCTACGGCGGGGACTTCGGCTTCACCTCCTACGATCCGGCGTGGATCGACACCCTGGGACGCACCGTGGCGCAATTGCGCGCCACCGGCGCCACCGTCCTGGTGCTGGGGCCCGGCGCCGATCCGCACTCGCCCGCCCCGAGCTGCCTGTCCGCCCACCTCGATGACGCAACCGCTTGTGCGCCAACACGATCCGTGGCCGTCAACGACGACGGGATCGCCGCCGAGCGCGCCGCGACCGTCGGAAGCGGCGGGCACTACGCCGACCTGACCGACCTGTTCTGCGCCCCGGACCGCTGCCCGCTGATCGTCGGCAACACCCTGGTGTTCCGCGACGACAACCATGTGACGACGCAGTACGCGCGGCTGCTGGCGCCGGTGATGGGTGTGCTGGTGGACCGCGCCGTGGCGGACGGGTGAACGGCGATGAACTTCTCGCGGCGGACGAACGTCAGATCAGTGAAGGGTTTTTGGAGGGTTTAGCTCATGTCTCCACTGCTGCTGGTCTGCATCGCGGTCGCCGCGCCCTTCGCCGGAGTCGGCCTGCTCCACCTGCAAGATCGCCTGGAGCGGTGGGACTACGAGCGCCACGCGGAGGACTAGGCGGCCCGTAGCAAAGGAACCTTGCGAGTAAATCCGCATGGCGTATGTCTGGTTCTACGCGTTTGCGCTGATGTTTTTACACCCCTGGCGCCCGCATGCTGGCTAACATGATCAGCATTGATCCGCCGGCCGACATGCCGCTGCTGAACTGGAGCGAGCAGATCGTGAGCGAGCTGCCCACTGGAACCGTGACGTTGCTGCTCGCCGACGTCGAAGGCTCCACGCGGTTGTGGGAAACCCAGTCCGAGACCATGACAACCGCGCTCGAGCAGCTCAACCACACCGTGAACGATCTGGTCGCCCACTACGGCGGCGTGCGGCCCGTCGAACAGGGCGAGGGCGACAGCTTCGTGGCCGCGTTCGCGCGCGCCAGCGACGCCGTCGCGTGCGCACTGAAGCTGCAGCTAACCGTGCAGCCGCCGATCCGCATCCGCATCGGCCTGCACACCGGGGAGATTCAATTGCGCGACGCCGGCAACTACGCCGGGCCCACCATCAATCGGACCGCGCGGTTGCGTGACCTCGCCCACGGCGGGCAGACCGTGCTGTCCGGCGCGACCGAGCCGTTGGTGATCGACCGGCTGCCGACCGACGCGTGGCTGACCGAGCTGGGTGAGCACCCGCTACGGGATCTGCCGCGGCCGGAACGGGTCGTCCAACTCAACCATCCCGGTCTGCGCAACGACTTCCCGCCGTTGCGCGTGGCGAATGACGGTGCCAGTTCCCGTCTTCCGAGCCAGTTGACCAGCTTCGTCGGGCGCGGCACCCAGATCAGTGACATCGGGCAGGCCCTGCGCGACAACAGGTTGGTGACCCTGACCGGCGCGGGTGGGGTGGGAAAGACGCGGTTGGCGGTGCAGGTCGCCGATGTGATAGCCGGGGAGTCCGCCTGCGGGGCTTGGTTTGTCGATCTCGCCCCGGTGACCAACCCCCTCGTCGTGCCCGTCACCGTGGCGCGCACTCTGGGTCTTCCCGACCAGCCGGGCCGCTCCACCATGGAAACGCTGTCGAGGTTCGTCCGCAATCGAAAGATGCTGCTGATCCTGGACAATTGCGAGCACCTGCTGGACGCCAGCGCGGCGCTGGCCGTGGCCCTGCTCGACGCGGGCCCGGATGTCACCGTGCTGGCGACCAGCCGGGAGCCGATCGGCATCGCCGGAGAGCTCACCTGGCGCGTGCCGTCGCTGTCGGTGGATGGCGAGGCCGTCGAGTTGTTTATCGACCGGGCCCGCCGTACACGGCCGGATTTCCGTCTGTCCGAGGACAATTCGGCCGCGATCGTTGAGATCTGCCGGCGCCTGGACGGCATGCCGCTGGCGATCGAGCTCGCCGCCGCGCGCACCCGCACGCTGTCGCTGACCCAGATCGTCGATGGTCTCCACCACAACTTCCGCCTGCTCGCCGGAGGCGCGCGCACCGCGGTCCGCCGTCAACAGACGCTGCGCGCCTCCATCGACTGGTCGCACGCCATGCTCACCGAGCCCGAACGCATCCTGTTTCGCCGCCTGGCCGTGTTCATGGGCGGCTTCGATCTCGATGCCGCCCACGCGGTGGGCGCCGACGCGGACGTGGAGCACTTTCAGCTCGTCGATCAGCTCGGACTGCTCGTCGACAAATCGCTGATCGTCACCGAGGAAGTCGACACGATGATGCGATACCGCCTATTGGAGACCGTCCGCCAGTACGGACTGGAAAAGCTTGCCGAATCGGGCGAGGCCGAGGCGGTGCGGACCCGTCACCGCGACCACTACACCGCGGCCGCCGCGACGCTGGAATCGCAGACCCGCGGCGACGGGACGCCGTTGGTCCCGTGGGGCGAGCTCGAGATGGACAACCTGCGGGCGGCGCACGCGTGGAGTTGTGACGCCGGTGAGTTCGGCCCTGCGCTGCAATTGGTTTCAGCGTTGCAGCGACTGTGGGTGACGCGCGGGCGGTTTCGGGAGGGCGTCGCGGGGTTCGAGGCCGTCTTCACCGACGAGCGGTACCGCGACGACGACGTCGCTCCCGAGACCTGGATACGCGCCGTTGCCGACGCCGGATTGCTGGCGGTCTGGTTCTCCGTCCCGGCCAGCCTGCAGCGGGCGGAAGAGGCGTTGGCCGCCGCCCGCGAAGTCGGCGACCGGACGCTCGTCGCGCACTGCCTAATGACCTGCGGCATGCTGGCCATCGGCAACCCCGAGTTGGCGGAACCGTATCTCGCCGACGGCGTACAACTGGCTCGCGCGTCGAAAGATGCTGCGGCGCTTTGTCACCTGCGCGCCTATCAGAGTTTCGCCGAGGGCGTCGCCGGAGACCCCATCGCTGCGCAGGCGGCCGGCGAGGAGGGACGAGACCTCGCCGACGAACTCGGTGACAGCTTCATGTCCCGGTACAGCCGGACGTTCCTTGGGACTGCGCTGGCAACACAGGGCAAGCTGGCCGAGGCGCTCTCTGTGGCCCGTTCGCTGGTCGAGGAGGCGCGGGCCGCCGGGGACCGACCGATGGAAACGTTCGGCCTGATCGTATTGGCGCAGGTGCTCGCGTTCACCGACCCCGCGGCGGCGAGCACGGCGGCCGAAGCCGCCCTGGAAGTCGGAGCCGCCTTGGGTGGATTCCACGAGGATTCGGCCTACGTATCCCTGGCCAATGCCGCGCTGGCCAGAGACGATGCCGTCGCCGCCAAACAGGCCTGCGACGCCGCCTTGCGGCACACCTACCCGCTGAAGGAGCTGTTGACCCGAAGCACGCTGCCGATGGCCGAGGCGGCCATGGGCTGTGGTGATCTCGTCGCTGCCCGTCGTTGGGCCGACGACACGGTCCAGACCGTTCCGGGCTGGCATCGGCTGATGGCGCTGATCGCGCGCGCCCGGGTCGCCGTCGCGCAGGGCGAGCCGCAGCAGGCCGACCGCGACCTGCACGACGCCCTCGAAGTCGCCGAGCGCACCGGCGGATACCTGCACCTCCCGGACACGCTCGAATGCCTCGCCGCGCTGGCCGCCGCCACCAACCCCGAGCACGCCGCGCGGCTTCTCGGGGCGGCCGAAGCCGTGCGGCAGCGCCACGCCGAGGTTCGCTTCAGGGTCTTTGATGCGGATTACGCTGCTTCACTGGCGGCCATACGTAAAGCATTGGGGCAAACAAACTTTGAATCCGCCTGGTCCGAAGGCATGGCGCTGTCCACCCCCGAGGCCATCGCGTACGCGCAGCGGGGTCGCGGCGCGCGCGGCCGGCCGGCCAGCGGATGGGAGTCACTCACGCCGACCGAGCGCGATGTCGTTCGGCTCGTCAGCGAAGGGTTGCCCAACAAGGACATTGCGACGCGCCTGTTCGTCTCACCACGCACCGTGCAGACCCACCTGACACACGTCTACGCCAAACTCGCCGTGTCGTCGCGGGTGCAACTCGCGCAGGAGGCGGCCCGTCACGTCGACAGCTGAGTACGGATCAGCGGCGCGATCTTGTCCGCCATGTACTGGTGCCCCGCGTCGTTCGGGTGCACGCCGTCGGGGCCGATCAGGTCGGGCCTGCCGACGAACCAGTGCTCGGCGATCGGGTCGATGAACGTCGCCCCGGCGGCCCCCGCCGCGCCGCCCAGGACGTCGCGAATCAGGAACATCGCTGGCGGAACGTCGGCGGTCGGCCACGGCGGACCGATCACCAGCAAGCGCGCGGCCGGCGCAAACCGGCGCGCCAGATCCAAAGCGGCGTGGGTCTTTTCGGTCAGCAGCAGGGGATCGATACCCTGGTCGTTGCGGGAGCCGAAGAACACCACCAGCGCGTCATCGGGGTGGACGGCCCTGGCGGTCAGGTCCTCGAAGGTGCTGCCGTGGTCGCCGGGCGCGGCGTAACCGGCGCGGCCCTCGGCCGCCACATCGGCCGAAACCCGCGAGCCCCGCGCACCGAGCGCCTGCCACGCGCGCGACGGCCACGACCGCGCGCCCAGGCCGCCCTCATCGGTACCGGTGGTGTACGAATCGCCGATGACTGCCAGGTGATTCAGCCGGAAGTCCAGCGTCAGCGTCGCGTAGGTGCGCACCTGCGGTGGGTATGCGATGCCCACGCCCCCCAGAAAACTCAACCCAATGAGAAAGGTGGCCAGACGACTCACTCATACCTCCACTGTCAACGGCATGGTCGGGTGCCGCCGTGTTCTCATCGAATATTGCCCGTGACTCGCGGCCGGGCGCAAAAGCAGCCATCACACCGCGCGGACCGAAATCGCTTCCAGCGGACGGTCGATCGGATGGGGCTTGCCGTTCGTCGACTCGCCAGGATCACTCCTCGCGTTCACGGCCCGGACGTCGACCATCTTGCGCATCCAGCGGCGGGCGGGCTCTTCGACGGCGTGATACAACACGATCGAAAGGACCACGGCAATCGCGAGCAGACCGATGACGTTCCATTTCCACGGATTGTCCTGCGTTGCGAGCTCGAATTGTTCCACGGCCCAACCCCAGGACGTGTGCACCAGCTCGTGAACCATGTACAGGCAGAACGAGATCTGACCGCCGTACACCATCACCCGCGTCGACAACATCCTCGGCAGGCTCCCCAAGCCGACGGCCAGCGAGATCACCAGCGGAACGAACAACACGTCGACGACGCCGCCGCTGTCGTTTTCCACCACCCCGGATATCGGGTGTGCGCCAAACCAATACAGGACGCCCACCATCGCGGCCAACAGAAGCAGCGAGATGTACCCCGCGACGCGGCGGCCGCGGTCGGTCAGCCGCAATCTGCGCACGGCGGCACAGGCCAGCGCGCCAGCGGTGAACTGCGTGACGATCCGCGGCAGCCAGCTCCACGGCGTGTAGAAGTGCCCGCTGGCCAGCAGCATCACCACCGGCGGCAACGACGCCGCGAATGCCAGCACCATGAGGCTGCGCGCCCGCGTCGCCTGCTTCATCCGCAACAACACCAACACCAGCAGGGCGAAAAGCACGTACGCCAGCCATTCGGCGCTGATCGACCAGGCCGGCCCATCCCAGCTCGAGTCGTCGAAGAACGGCACAAACCACAACTGCACCAACAGGATCTGCCGCACGTAGCTGACCGCGGTGAGCGAGGCGGCGTCCGGCGACGGCACGTGGCCCACGTGCAGGGTGAAGATCACCCACAGGGCGGCGAGGTGCAACGTGACCAGGTACACCGGCCATACCCGGGCCAGCCGCAGCCACAGGAAGTGCAGGGTGGCACGGGTCGACCAGGACCGTCCCATCCGGTCGAGGTAGTTGTACGTCAGCACGAAGCCGCTGAGGATGAAAAAGAGGTCGACGCCCTGGGCGCCACAGTTGAGGACGGGGGCCAGCGCGTCGCGGAAATCGGGCGACGCATCCCCGAGCATCGGCCGGAAGTGAAACAGCACCACCCAGAGCGCGGCGACAATACGGAGTCCCGTCAGGGCCTTGATTTCGCCCCGGATCTCTCCGCCCCGCACGCTGCTCTTCCCGTCTGGATCCTGCCGTTCCGTTCTCCTGCTATCGGCTGAGCGGGCGATCTCGCCATTTCGCAAGCCCCCCCGACTAGCAACCGGCAGCCATGGCAGCCTAGCAGCGCAATCGCCGACATGCGGGGACGGTTGTGGTGTGGCACACGGCCTTCAGGGCCGCCCGGAATGCGCGACGTCGATTATGGAGGTTTGCTCGCCGCGAAATCGCATTTTGCTTCTTAGCAAAGCGTTAGGCGCGGCTACCGGTGTCCTTAGGCTTGCGGCCTAGCGTTTAAGGCAGCTTTGGTGAGCGGGGAGGCGCGCCCCAAGGCCAGCGCGAGCGACACGGAGAGTGAGGGGTCCTCATGACGATCGCAGGCACCGGGAGTCGCCACGACAACTGCGTCTTTGAGTGCGATGGCGCTCAGGTGCGGGCGCACTACCGCCACTTGGCGACAGTGGTGCATATCCGCGGCGAAATCGACGACGCCAATGTCGACCGCGTCAGTCGCCACATTCGGCGTTTCACGCTCGGGGAAAACCCTGTGGTGCTCGATGTCGCCGATGTCGGTCAATTTGCTGAGGCCGGTATTTCGCTCTTGTATGCGTTCGATGCCGATTGTCGGGCCGCCGGTGTGGATTGGACGCTGGTGGCCAGCTCGGCGGTCATCGCGGTGCTCGAGGACACCGATCATGACGCCAATTTCCCGCTGATGCGCTCCGTTCAGGAGGCACTGCGCGACCGGGCCGACGCCATCAGGGTCCGCCGCACGATGGCGTTGCCGCTGGTCAGGAAGACGTCGTAGCGCCGGAGCGGGCACGCCGCAGCCTGGCCGCGCCGACGACCACCAGCACGCCGGCGCTCGTCAACAGCACGAGTGTCAGAAGCAACAGCTGCGGGTCATAGACCACCGACGTCGTAAAGGGCTGCCCCTCCGCGATGGGCGCGACGGCCACCGTGTGATGCGAGCGCGTCCAGCTATATCCCGAGCCCGCGAGGGCGGCGACCGCCACGGCGAGCTCGACCAGCGCTCGGTAGCTGGCGATCATTGCGCGGGCCCGGCCTGATCGCCGGCGGGGTCGTCCGGATCGCCGTCGATGACGTCGGTGCCGGTGGGCTCCACCCGCTCTTGGACCAGCGGAGTCAGGGCCGCCCGCAGCTGGCGATGACGGCGCGCCCACGCCTGGGCGGTGCGGCCGTTGGTGAGCTTGAGGCCGATGCCGATCCGTCCGCGCGGCACCCCGACCAACTCGCCGAGCGCCCGCGCCGACTGCCAGCGCGCCAGCTCCTTGCCGGAGGCTTCGTGGTTCTCGGGCTCGGGATAAACCCTGACGATCTCGCGGACCAAGATGGTCTCGGTGCCTTGGCGCAGGGCGTCTTCGGTCAGCTCGACCGAGACGTGGATCCGCGCCGCCTTCACCTGCAACCCCACGAACGCCGACACCAGGACGAAGAAGATCGCGGGGACCACGAGCGACACCTTGGCACCGCTCCAGATTTCGATCAGGACCATGGCCGCCGCCGAGGCCGGGCCGCACGCCACCCACCACCAGGTGGCGCCGGGTTCGTAGAACAACGGCTTCGGTTGGGTATCGCTTCTGGTCGTCTCTGATGTCAACGCAAGCCCCGTCTCACGAAAGCCACCCTGCCGCATCCGCGGCCCAATAGGTGAGAACGATATCGGCTCCGGCGCGCCGGATGCTCGTCAATGATTCCAGCGCCGCCGCGCGCTCGTCGATCCAATTGTTCGCGGCCGCAGCGCAAATCATCGCGTACTCCCCCGACACCTGATAGGCGGCCACCGGCACCGGCGAAATCGAGGCCGCCGCCGACACAACGTCCAGATAACCCATCGCCGGCTTCACCATCACGATGTCGGCGCCCTCGTCCAGATCGAGCTGGATCTCGCGGAGCGCCTCGCGGGAATTGCCCGCCTCCTGCTGATAGGTGCGCCGGTCGCCGGAGAGGCTGGAACTGACCGCTTCGCGGAACGGGCTGTAGAACGCCGATGCGAACTTGGCGGCGTAGGCGAGGATCGCCACGTCGGTATGGCCGGCCGCGTCCAGCCCGTCGCGAATCGCGCCCACCTGACCGTCCATCATCCCGCTCGGACCTACCACGTGCGCGCCCGATTCCGCTTGCGCCACAGCGAGTTTCACATATCGGGCCACGGTCGCGTCGTTGTCGACCCGACCGCGGTCGTCGAGGACGCCGCAGTGGCCGTGATCGGTGAACTCGTCCAGGCAGGTGTCGGCCATCAGCACGGTGGCCTCGCCGAGGTCCTTGGCCAGGTCGCGCAGGGCGACGTTGAGGATGCCGTCGGGATCGGTGCCGGCCGACCCCACCGCGTCCTTGTCCTCATCACGCGGCACACCGAACAGCATCAGCCCGCCCACCCCGGCGGCGACGGCGCTGGCGGCGGCGCCGCGCAACGAATCGCGGGTGTGTTGGACCACCCCCGGCATCGAGGCGATCGGCCGGGGTTCGTCGATGCCGTCGGCGACGAACATCGGCAGCACCAAATGCCTTGGCTCCAGCGACGTTTGCGCGACCAATCGGCGCAACGCCGGGGTTGAGCGGAGCCGACGCGGACGCTGCCGCGGGTAGGACACTAGCGCCTGCGGCTCTTTTTGCGCGGCGGTGGCAGCGCGCCCTCGGCGCGCAACCGCGCGGCGTGTTCGGCCAAAGCGTCGACCAGCGGACCAACCGCGGCGGTCTCGGGCTGGACATCGACCCGCAGACCGAACTCGGCGGCGGTCTCGGCGGTCTTGGGGCCGATGCAGGCGATGATCGTCCGCGCGTGCGGCTTGCCGGCGATACCGACCAGGTTGCGCACCGTCGAGCTGGACGTGAAGCACACCGCGTCGAACCCGCCGGTCTTGATCATTTCCCGCGTCTCCGCCGGCGGCGGCGCGGCCCGCACCGTCCGGTAGGCGGTGACATCCTCGATCTCCCAACCACGTTCGCGCAGGCCCTCGGCCAGCGTCTCGGTGGCGATGTCGGCCCGCGGCAGCAAGACCCGGTTCACCGGATCGAAAACGCTGTCGTAGGGCGGGAAGTCGTCGAGCAGACCCAGCGAGGACTGCTCACCGGCCGGCACTAGCTCGGGGCTGATCCCGAACGCCCGGACCCGGTCGGCGGTCGACTCGCCCACGCATGCGATCTTCACTCCGGAGAACGCGCGCGCGTCCAGCCCGAACTCGCCGAACTTCTCCCACACCGCACGCACCGCGTTGGTGGAGGTGAACACCACCCACTGGAAGCGGCCGTCGACCAATCCCTTGACGGCCCGTTCCATCTGCGCGGGGCTGCGTGGCGGCTCGACGGCGATGGTCGGCACCTCGATCGGCAGCGCGCCGTAGGACGTCAGCCGCTCGCTCATTTCGCCGGCCTGGTCCTTGGTGCGGGGCACCAGCACGGTCCAGCCGTACAGGGCGCGGCTCTCCCACCAGTTCAGCTTCGCCCGGCTCGACACCGTCTTGCCGATGGTCACCACCAGCGGACCGGTCAGGGGGCCCGCCGGGTCGGTTCCACCCAGCACGGCCGAGTCGGTCAGGCCGTGCAGCGTCGTCTCGATGGAACGCTGCTGGCAGGTGGTGCCCTGCGCGGTCACCACGCACGGCGTGTTCTCGGCGAGCTCGTGTTCGATCAGGGTGCGCGCCGCGTCGGCCAGATGCGACGACGTGGCCTGCAGGATCAGCGGCCCCGGCGCCGCGGCCAAAGCCTCCCAATCCACATTGGGGTCGCGCACGTCGGCCACCGTGTGGGAGGAGCCCAGCGGCAGCCCCGCGTACGTCGGGACGGCGTTGGTGGGCGCCAGCCCCGGCACGATCTCGATGTGCAGGTGGCTCCGCGCGATGGCGTTGACCTCGGTGATGACGGCGTCGACCGTCAGCGGGTCACCGGCCACCAGGCGGACCACGTCGACGCCCGTCCGCGCCTCGTGGGTCAGGGTCTTGGCCACCTCGGCGGGGTCACCCAGCGCCGGGCGGATGTCGGGGCCACCGGAGATCACCGCGGGCTGCGTCTGGCCCTGGTCGGCGCCGTCGCCGCTGGAGGCGGCCGGGTCGGCCGGGGCCGGGCCGGAAACCGGCGGCAGGTCTTTGCCGATCAGCGCCAGCACCGGCTCGGGCACGTCAGGGTCGGTGAACACCAGAGCGGCGTTCGTCAGCACCGCCGCGGCCCGGGTCGTCAACAGTCCCGGGTCACCGGGGCCGGAGCCCACGTACGTGATGCGGCCGGGTGTCGGCTTACGCCCTCGCGTCGTCATTGTCGCTCCCACGTAACTCGCATTTAATTTCCTCGCGTCGGGTCTTGCCGCGCTCCGCGCATCAGCTCCCGGGCGCCAAGTTCGAACAGCTCCGCGGCGACCGAAAGCCCAAGCTCTCGTGCTCGACCGGGAGTGCCGATGCCGGACGCGCGGATCACGTCGGACCCGTCCAGCGCCGCCACGCAGCCACGCAGCGACAGCTCTTCGAAGATCCGGCCTTCCTCATCGATGGACTCGACCACTTCAGCGATCGCGCCCACCGGTGCGGAGCAGCCGGCCTCCAGTTCGGCCAACAGAGTTCGCTCCGCGGTGACCGACGCGCGCGTGTCCGCGTCGTCCAGCTCCGCCAGCACCGCCGCCAACCGGGTGTCATCGGCACGGCATTCGACGGCGAGCGCGCCCTGAGCCGGTGCTGGCAACATCTGCACCGGCTCTAGCGTCTCGGTGACGTCATCGAGGCGACCGAGTCGGGCCAGACCCGCCCGGGCCACCACGATCGCGTCAAGATCACCACTGCTTACCCTGTTCAACCTGGTATCTAGGTTGCCTCGTAGGGGGCGGATTTCCAAACCGAGACCCAATGCTCTAAGCTGCGCGGCCCTCCGCGGCGAGGAGGTACCCACCAGCGAACCCGGTGGCAACTCCCCCAGCACCAGTCCGTCCCGGGCTACCACCGCGTCACGCGGGTCGTTGCGCACGGGTATGGCGGCCACAGCAAACCTCGGGTCGTCGGCCGTCGGCAGGTCCTTGTGGGAGTGCACCGCGGCGTCCACGCGGCCCTCTTCCATGGCCTCGCGCAGCGCGGTGGTGAAGACACCCACCCCCAAGGATTCGATGGGGCCCGACGACCGGTCCCCGGCCGTGGTGATGGTCACCAGCTCCGCCGGGTGACCCAGCGCGATGAGGGCGTCTCTGACGACGCCGGCCTGGGTGGTGGCCAGCAGGCTGCCCCGCGTGCCTATCCGGATCACGTTCGCCAATCGGCTACTCGGCAGGTTGCTGCGGGGGGCCCGCGTCGAAACCGTTTGCGATGACTGGCAATTCGCCCGCGGCCACGGCGTCGACGGCGGTCTGGTCGAGTTCGAAAAGCTCGCGCAACGCCTCGGCGTAGCTGTCGCCGCCGGGGGCGCTGGCGAGCTGCTTGATGCGCACCGTGGGGGCGTGCAGCAGCTTGTCCACCACCCGCCGCACAGTGCGGGCGACCTCTTCGCGCTGCGCGCTGGCGAGCCCGGGGAGCCGGTTGTCCAGGCGCAGCAGCTCGGCTTCGACCACATCGGCGGCGCGCTGGCGCAGCGCCGTCACCGTCGGGGTGACCTCGGCCATCCGCTGGCCGGCCAGGTAGGCGGCAACTTCGGTGGCCACGATGGTGCGGGCCGCGTCGACGTCGGCCGCCGCGGCGTGGGCCGAGGGCTCGTGCTGCACGCGGTCCACGTCGACGACCCACACACCGGGCAGACCGGCCACCGCCGGGTCGACGTCGCGCGGCATGCCCAGGTCGCAGATCACCAGCGGGTCCGTAGCTTCGTCCCGGTTCGCGGCCGCGAGCGCGTGGTGCACGTCGGCCAGCGAGACCACCGGGCTCACCGCCCCGGTACAGCTGACCACCACGTCGGCACCCGCCAGGACGTCGGTCAGCCGCTCCAATGGCAGCGCGTCGGCCCGCACACCGGTTTCGCGGATCTTGCGGACCAGGCGCTGCGCCCGGGACAGCGACCGGTTGAGTACGTGGACCTGGGTGATACCGGCGCGAGACAGATGCGCCGCGGCCAGGGCGCCCATCGCCCCGGCGCCGACCAGCACGGCGGTCCGGCCCGACAGACCGCCCAGCCGGCGTTCGGCCATGTTCAGGGCAACCGACACCACGGAGGCGCCGGCGGCGTCGATGGCGGTCTCGGAATGCACCCGCTTGCCGACCGAGAGCGCGCGTTGGGCCAGCTCGTGCAGGACGCGGCCGACGGTGCGATTGGTCTCGGCGGTGGCGTACGCGCGGCGCACCTGACCGAGCACCTGCTGCTCTCCGATCACCGCCGAATCCAGGCCGCTGGCTACCGCGAACAGATGCTCGACGGCGGCCTCGCTGTACCGGACGTAGGCGTATTTGGTGAGGTCGGTCATCGACATCCCGGAATGCTCCGAGAGCACCTGTCCGATCACCGCGAGCCCGCCGTGGAACGCATCCACCACCGCATAGACCTCGACCCGGTTGCATGTCGACAGCACCATCGCCTCGGTCACCAGCGGCGACTGCAGCACCCGGTCGACGATCTTGCCTTGATCGGACTCGTCGATGCTGAGTTGTTCCAGGACGGAGACCGGCGCACTGCGGTGCGAAACCCCGAAGAGCAAGACGCTCACGGCAGCATCACCTGGCCAGCTCCCTTGCATCTCCCAGTAACTGAACTGCTGTCCACGGTAAACGTTTATCAGCTGGGCTACCAAATAATTGCCCCGCGGCCACCCGGCCGCCTCGTCAGCGGGCGAGATCCGCGCGCAGCCGGGGCTCGTCGAGCTCCCAGTAACTGTGTTCGCGCCCGTCGAGCAGGACCACCGGCAGCCGGTCACCGAACTCGGCGCGCAGCGCGGGGTCGCCGTCCGCGGCCGCGGCGTCGACGTCGGTCGTCGACAGATCGAAGCCCAGCTCACCGGCCAAAACGACCAGCCGGGCGTGGATGCGCTCGCAGATGGTGCACCCGTCGCGGGTCAACAACTCCACCTGCGGGCGGCCGGTCGCTCGGGTCATGGGAATCAGTGTGTCATCAGCGACTTGTGGGGGCGTCTACCAGGAGTTATGTTCCGGCTATGGCCGACAACACGGTGCGGGTCGATCCGGTGGTGATGCAGGGCGCCGCCGTCTCGCTGAGCGGTGCGGCCGAGCATCTTTCGGCCCAGCTGTCCCAGCTCGACGATCAGGTGGGCCAGATGCTGGGTGGTTGGCAGGGCGCGGCCGGGGGGCCTATGCCTCGGCATGGGAGCTGTGGCACAAGGGCGCCCGCGAGGTCGAGATCGGGTTGTCGATCCTGGCGCGCCTGGTGGGCCAGGCTGGGGGCGCGTATGAGAGCAACGAGTCCGCCTGCGCCCAGGCCGAGCGGGCGGTGCGCGATGGCTGAGGCGTTTCGGGTTGATCCGCAGGCGTTAGCCGACGCGGTGCAGCGGATGGCGGCGTTTCAGCGCTACGCCGAAGATATGGTTGCCGAAATCGATTCTCGCGTAACGCGTTTGCATGGGACGTGGACGGGAGAGGCCGCGGCGGCCCATGCCGAGGCGCATCAGCACTGGGTGCGCGGCGAGGCGATGATGCGCGAGGCGCTGGCGCAACTGGAGAAGGTGGCCACGACAGCGCACGGCAACTACACCGGCGCGATGTCGACGAATCTCGGTATGTGGTCGTGAATACATGGCGCCGCTGGCGTGTGACCCGACTGCCCTAGATCGCGCCGGCGCCACGGTACTGTCCACCGGCGAGTCGCTGGGATCGGTGATCTCGGGCCTGACCACGGCGCTCGCCGGCAGCGTGGGCATGGCCGGTGACGATCCCGTCGGTGCGGCGCTGGGCCGCACGTACAACGGCGCAGCGGCAAAGGTCATCGAGGCGATGACCAGTACCCGCAACGGACTCTGCAGCATCGGCGACGGCGTGCGGATGTCGGCACACAACTATGCGCACGCCGAGGCGATGTCGGATGTGACGGGCCGCGCCGAAGGCTTGCCGACGCCGCCGGTGACCGCGCCATTGAGCGCGCCGTCGCATCCGCCGTCGGCGGTGGGCGCCGGTAGCAGTGCCCCGGCGGGCTGGAGCTGGGTTGCGCCGTACATCGGAATGATCTGGCCCACTGGCGATTCGGCGAAGTTGCGTGCCGCTGCGGCGGCATGGACGACGGCGGGCGTCAACTTCATGACGACCGAGATCGCGGCCGGTGGCGGGAGCATGGCCGCCATTGCCGGGCAGCAGATTCCCGAGGCCGCGGCCATCAACAAAGCGTTGGCCGATGCGTCCGGAGCCACGGCCAGCGTTGCGCAGCAATGCCAAACGATTGCCGCGCAACTCAACAGTTACGCGGCCCAGATCGACAAGGTGCACGCGGCGATCCTGGATTTGTTGTCCCGCATCTGCGACCCGATGACTGGGATCAAAGAGGTGTGGGACCTCCTGACCGATGAAGACGAAGACGAGATCAAGAGGATCGCCGACGACATCCGGACCGTCGTCAATAACTTTGCGCGGGAAGCCGAAACGCTGGGCGGCCAGATCGAGGCCACGATGTCGGCGGCCGAAACCGCCGCGAAGGATATGGCCCACTGGGCGGATAAAGAGTGGGACCACTTTCTGCACGGGACGCCGGTCGGCAGGGCCCTCAATCAAGTGGGCCAGACCCTGAAAGGCGTCGGCGTCGAGGGCTACGACTTCCTTGAGCAGCTCGCGAAGTTCAGCCCGAACCGGCTCCAGACCGATCCGATCGGCTACGCCAAAGACGTATACGGCATGGTCTCCGGGGCCGCGCCGCTCGTCGGCTTGGGCCCCGACGGAGGGCCCGGCGTCGCCGACTCGTGGAAGGCGCTCGGTAAGGACGTCACTCACTGGGACGAGTGGGGGTCCAACCCCGCCGAAGCGCTCGGCAAGACCCTTTTTGATGGATTGACCTTGGCCTTGCCTGGCGGACCACTCTCCAAGGTGGGCAAAGCGGGAAGCCGGGCGGCCGATGTGCTGAAGGGTTTGAAGAAGCCGCCTGAGATTCCTCAGCCTCCGTCGATCAAGCCGCCGGAGGTCAAACCGCCGGAGGTCAAGCCGCCGGAGCCGGGTCGTCCCGCGCCGGCTCCTTCGGGCAAACCGGCACTGGGCCCCGCCGACGGCCCCCTGCCGCACAGCCCGACGGAATCCAAGCCGCCGGTTGGCGGGACACCGCACAGCGCCGAACCGAAAACGCTTGGGGTCCCGCCGGAATCGGGGGGAAAGCCGCCGGTATCGGCGCCCGCGGAAGGCACGCCACCACATCCGCAGTCGCACGAGGCTGCGCCTACGCGGCTACCACCCGCGGAGCCGGCAGCGGCCGCGCCCGCCGCTTCGGCGCCCGCAGCTTCGATGCCGGCGGCCTCGGCTCCTTCGATGCCATCGATGCCGGAGCCGCCGTCGCTTCCCTCTATCCCAGCGGGCGGCCTCCCTGCCGAAGCACCTCCCGGCCTCGGCGAGGTGCCTCATGGCGGAGAACCCCCTGCCCATCCGCCCGAGCCGCCTGGCGGCGGTTCACACCCGCCCGGCGATGGGAACGGGGCTGACCTTCCTGGTGACGGGGCGCGCCCGTCGGGCTCCGGCCCCAATGAAACTTCAAAGGAGCCGCCATACAGCGGTGACCAACCGCCCGACCAAGGCCAGCATCAACCGGGGGAACTTCCCGGTCACGGGATTCCGCATGACGAGATGCCGCAAGGCGAGAGGCACACAATAAGCGGACATGGAAGTTATGATCCCGACAGCGGTTTCTTTACTGTGCCGAAAGGCTCAAGTATTACGACTTTTGCGGAACACGGCTCGACCATCACTGACTCATTGGGCAATCTCATCGAGACCGGCGGAGACACCTCCGGCGTTTATTCCAAGACTTTTAAAGCCGGTGAGCTTATTCCAAACTACACAATACATCCGCCGGACGGGTTAAACATTTTGGGAGCACCACAAACTGTGACGAGCCCTACCCTCATCAGTAATCTCATCCACGAAAACATGGGCCCCGTCGATTTAGCAGTATGCACATTTGACCCAACTTCGCCGACTGGCAAGGTGTATCACGTGCACGGAATATATGATAAATTCAATGACAAGTTCACGCCATACGAAAGGCATAAACATTGACGGCACCCCACAACGCTGGAATCGATGAACTGATTGATTTCGCTGCTCAACAAAAGTCGCCGCAGGCAGATCGACGTCTTTTTTTGGCACTTCGTGGTATCGAATTGTTTTTCCCTCGAACGACTGTTGAGCACGAGGGAAAGCAACTGAACGCCACCCCGTTGCTCCGATTGCCCGACGGTACAAATGCCATGATGCTATATACATCGGAAGACCACCCAGACCTGCCCAACACCTTCGCCGGAGGTGCTTTCGAAGATGCGCTTGCCGCAGCGCTCGACATGCCGGACCTAGACTGGGTGATCGTCTGCAATCGTACGTCGCAGTGGGTGGGAATTAATAAACAACAAATAACCGAAGTCCTCGATGTTCTGCGATCTAGAGAAACTCACGTGAATAAACTCACTGACCGTCCGCCGGATAACGAGAATGCGGTCGAAGATCTGATAACACGCGCTCTTCACACGCCGCCAGAAAAACTTTCGCCGTCGATCGGGTCTGTCCTGCGAGGACGCGAGCTATTCATTGAGCTAGCGAAAGCGCAAAGCGAAGACGGCCAACCGATTATGAAAACGTTTGCCGTCCAGCACATGCCACGGGTAATACGCGCATACACGACGCGAACACGTCCAGGGATCAGATACGGGGGCATGAAGTGGGAGGCGCTCAAGGATATGCTCAGAACCACCACCGAGCTCGACGGGGTCCAGATCGTCAACAACGCCGATGACTGGGTGATCTTCGATCGTGAATCACTGACCGCCAACGGAACAGACGAATCATAAACGTCTTTGCAGCAGACGCGTCCACATAACAATCAGTCGCCCGCGGTGTCCTCGGCTTCGTCTACTCTCAACCCTGGTGCCAGCTGTTCGGGCAGCTAGGACGATTATCGAAATGATCGAACGCTGACTAGCTGTTGACTCGCACCTCCTTGTCATGATGGGAGTCCTCAATGAGCAAAAAGATTGCCGGTAAGACGTTTTCGACGCCAGAAGAAGCCGGTGTCAGCGCGCCAACAGAAGAAGAATTAGCGCGCGCAAGAAACGCCTTCGACGAATTTCAGGCCAGAGTCGACGCTGTTGCGCCAGAAGACCGCAAAACAGACGTCTCGCCGAAATTTTGGGATGACACATCCGGTACCGAGTGGGATCCCAACAAGGAAGCTTAAGGCCGTTTCCTGCACTGACGCCCACGGACAAGTCTTGTCGCGCCCCGACCAACCCGGCCTGCCCAGCCACGAGTGTGACGGTGCAGTCACACTCGGCGTCGAACGTGACGCCAGCGTCACGTTCGGCAGGCCGAGGCATCAGCCCGGCAGCCATAACCGCCCCCACGCCAACTGCCCGATAGGGTTGGATATCGGGCACCCGCCGGGTCACCAGGCACCACAGCGATCTAGGAGGTTGGGCGATGACTTCCTTTGACCCGGTCAACGCAGACCACACCGGTTACGTTGACTTGGAGTCGCTGGGCGCGGACGCCAGCGCGGCCCGCGCGATCGAGGGCATGCAGGAGGAAGCCGCCGCCACCCCGGACCGTCCGCAACCCCCGGTCGACCTCACCGCCGCCGCCTTCTTCGACGTCGACAACACCTTGGTGCAGGGCTCCTCGGCGGTGCATTTCGGCCGCGGGCTGGCCACGCGCAACTACTTCACCTATCGCGATGTGATCGGATTCATCTACGCCCAGGCCAAGTTTCAGGTCCTCGGCAAGGAAAACAGCAACGACGTCGCCGCGGGCCGGCGCAAGGCGCTCGCCTTCATCGAAGGCCGGTCGGTCGAGCAGCTGGTGGCCCTGGGCGAGGAGATCTACGACGAGATCATCGCCGACAAGATCTGGCCCGGCACTCGCGAGCTGACTCAAATGCATCTGGACGCCGGCCAGCAGGTGTGGCTGATCACCGCCACGCCCTACGAGCTCGCCGCGACCATTGCGCGACGGCTCGGCCTGACCGGCGCGCTGGGCACCGTCGCGGAATCGGTCGACGGCGTCTTCACCGGCAGGCTGGTCGGCGACATCCTGCACGGCACCGGCAAGGCGCACGCGGTGCGGTCGCTGGCAATCCGCGAGGGGCTCAACCTGAAACGCTGCACCGCCTACTCCGATAGCTACAACGACGTGCCCATGCTGTCGCTGGTGGGGACCGCGGTCGCCATCAATCCCGACGCCCGCCTGCGCGCGCTGGCACGGGAGCGCGGATGGGAGATTCGCGACTTCCGCACCGCCCGCAAAGCGGCCCGGATCGGGGTGCCGTCGGCATTGGCGCTGGGCGCGGCCGGCGGTGCGCTGGCCGCGGTGGCCTCTCGACGGCAATCACGCTGATAGGCTGCGCCGCGCAGACATATTCGAGCGGAGAGCACAGCGGCATGACAGTCCCCAAAGAAGCCGAAGGACTCATCGGCAGCCATTACCGCGCACCGGACTACTTCGAGGTCGGGCGCGAAAAGATCCGTGAGTTCGCCCTGGCGATCAAAGACGACCACCCGGCGCATTTCGACGAGAATGAATCCCGGAGGGCCGGGTATACCGACATGGTGGCGCCGTTGACGTTCCTCGCGATCGCCGGGCGCCGCGTTCAGTTGGAGATCTTCACGAAGTTCAGCATCCCCATCAACATCGCCAGGGTCATTCACCGTGACCAGAAGTTCAAGTTCCACCGCCCGATCCTGGCTCACGATAGGCTTTTCTTCGACACCTACCTAGACTCGGTGATCGAGTCCCACGGCACCGTGCTGGCGGAAATCCGCAGCGAAGTGACCGATGCCGATGGAAAGCCGATCGTCACCAGCGTTGTCACAATGCTGGGGGAAGCCGCAAGCCAAGCCGAGACCGAGGCAACCGCTGCGGCGGTCGCATCAATATCCGCAGGAAAGTTAGGGGCGTTGTAAATGTCACTACAGGGGGAAACCGGAACGCAGCTGCACCCGCCGGTCGAGGCGGTGCGATCGCACTACGACAAGTCGAACGAGTTCTTCAAGCTGTGGCTTGACCCGTCGATGACCTACAGCTGCGGTTACTTCGACGAAAACCCGGACCCACAGAATCTGACCAAGACGCTGGAAGAGGCGCAGTACGCCAAGCGCAAGCTCGCGCTGGACAAACTGAACCTCGAGCCCGGCATGACGCTGCTCGACATCGGCAGCGGCTGGGGCTCGACGATGCGGCACGCGGTGGCGGAGTACGACGTCAACGTGATCGGGTTGACGCTGAGCGAGAACCAGTACGCCCACTGCGTGGCCGAGTTCGACAAGATGGACAGCCCCCGCCGTAAAGAGGTGCGGATCCAGGGCTGGGAGGAATTCCCCGGCGACGTGCCGATCGACCGGATCGTGTCGCTGGGCGCGTTCGAGCACTTCGCCGACGGCGCCGGTGACGCCGGGTACGAGCGCTACGCCACCTTCTTCAAGAAGTACTACGACCTGCTGCCCGACGACGGCCGCATGCTGCTGCACTCGATCGTGGTCCCCACCCGCGAAGAGGGCAACGCGATGGGCCTGAAGGTCAACATGACCCTGCTGCGGTTCATCAGCTTCATCCTGAAGGAGATCTACCCCGGCGGAAAGCTGCCCCAGGTCGACCTGGTTGACAAGTACGCGACGGACGCGGGTTTCAAGATCGAGCGACACCACTTCATCGGCAAGAACTACGTGCCGACCCTGACCGCCTGGGGCGATGCGCTCGAAGCGCACAAGGAAGAGGCGATCGCCCTCAAGGGGCAGGAGACCTACGACATCTACCTGAAGTACCTGAGGGGCTGCTCGGATCTGTTCCGCGACGGCTACACCAACGTCTGCCAGTTCACCATGGTGAAGTAGTCGACTACTTCAAAGGTCAACGCCGCCACGGGTTTCCGTGGTGGCGTTTCCTTTTGGGCGCGCCGCTCAGCCGAAGAAGATGTTGCGACGGCCGGCCAGCAACCGGTAGAGCGTCTGCTGGATCGTCTCGCGCACCTGATCGGTCAGCTCAAAAGTGACCATCGGGTCGTCGGCGTCGGAGGCCGCGTAGTCGTCGGTGTAGATCGGCTCACCGAAGGCGATGTGCCATTTCGACGGCAGCGGCACCAGGCCCATGGGCCCGGCCAACGGGAACAGCGGAGTGATCGGGAAGTACGGCAGCCCGAACAGCCGTGCCAGCAACTTGACGTCGGTCAGCATCGGGTAGATCTCTTCGGAACCGATGATCGAGCAGGGGATGATCGGCGCCTTGGTCCGCAGCGCGGCGGTGACGAATCCGCCGCGGCCGAACCGCTGCAGCCGGTAGCGGTCCTCGAAGCGCTTCCCCAGCCCCTTGTAGCCCTCGGGGAACACGGCGGTGAGCTCGCCGGCGGCGAGCAGCCGGTGCGCGTCCGTCGTGCAGGCCATGGTGTGGCCGGCCTTGCGGGCCGCTTCGCCCACCACGGGCAGGTCGAACACCATGTCGGCGGCGAGCAGTCGCAGCTCGCGGTGCGCGGGGTGCTCGTCGTGCACGGCCACCGACAGCATCAGCCCGTCGAACGGCAGCACCCCGGCGTGATTGGCGACCACCAGCGCGGCGCCGTCAGCGGGCAGGTTCTCGATCCCGCTCACCTCGACCCGGAACCACGACCGGAAGAACACCCGCAACAACGGCCGGACGATCGCGCTGTTGAAGTGCGGATCGAAACCGAACTCGTCGACGCTGTAGTCACCCGTCAGCCGCTGGCGGAGGAATGCGGCCACCGACGCGACGCGCTGCGCCAGCTCATTCAGCGGCGCCTCGCCGGGCGATGCCCCCGTGGCACGGCGGTGCTCGTCGATTTCGCGAACCACCGCGGCGATCTGCTCCGCCGAGGCGCGGCCGCGCGGATCGGTCAGTAACGAGGGGTGCTGGCGGGCCGACTCTGCCCTCTGGTCGGCTCTCCGACGCGCTGCGACACGGCCCCGATTCGTATGCAGTGGAATGACATTCGCTCTGGTTTCACCCGCCACGATACCTACCTGACCCCACCCCACGGAATTGGATTTCGGCTACCCCAGCGCTGGGCTAGAGATATGGCGCGACTCTCCAAGGAGCGTACCCGATATGGGTCGATTATGGGAGTCAGGCCTCGGCCGCGAACATAGTCGTCAAAGGCCTCCGCCGTCGTCCATTTCGGCTGGTAGTTGAGTTCCGAGCGCATCCGGCTCGTGTCCATGACGCGGCCGTAACTCAAATAATCGAACTGATCGCGACTGATCTCGTTGTAGCGATTGGCGCGGCGCAACGAGTCCAGGGCCCAGACGCCGAAACCCGGTACGGGCAAAGGGATTCGGCCCGCCCGACGGATCGCCTGCGACAGCATGATGATCCCGTCGGCGCCGATGTTGAAGGTTCCCGCCTTGCCGGCCATGGCCGCGCGCTCCAGCGCGCCGAGGGCGTCCTGCTCGTGCAACAACTGCAGCCGGGCGTCGCGGCCGAACATCGTCGGCACCAAAGGCCCGGCGAGATAACGCGACAGCGTGGTGTCCATCGCCGGGCCGATCATGTTGGCCAGCCGCAAGATCGTCACGGCGATGTCGGGCCGGCGCCGCCCCAATCCGCGCGCATAGGCCTCGATGTCGAGGCTGTCCTTGGCGAAACCGTCGCGGAACAGACGACGGCTGGTGCTGTCCTCGGTGAACATCACCGGATCGTGGGCGCTCGAGCCGTACACCTCCGACGTCGACTTGAGCACCACGCGGCGCACCGAGGGCGCCTTTTGACAGGCCGCGAACAGCTGCATCGCGCCCATCACGTTGATTTCTTTCAACGCCGCGGTGCCGCCGGACCGCGGAGCGTACGACGCGGCCGCCGCGTGCACCACCGTGTCGACGTCGCCGTTGCGAATCACCTTGGCAATGAAGGGGTTACGGATGTCGGCGCGGACGAACTCGGCGCGCCCCATCCGGCGCAGCATGTCCTTGCTGGGGGCGATCGCGTCCACCGCGATGACCCCTTTGATCATCGGGTTCTGCGCGAGCCGAGCCGTCAGGTAGCCGCCCAGAAACCGGCAGGCACCGGTGACCAGCACGATTTTGGGGTAATGCGCCGCGTTGCCGGCGGTGTCGTCCGGCCCGGTGTTCTCCCCATTCGACCCATCCACCCGGTCAGCCTAGCGGTCGGCGGGACGGCGGCACTATGGCGCGAAGCGACCAGTTAGGGCCTTTTTACGGTGACCTTATGGCGGCCTTAGGAAGGCCGCCGCGGGAGTTACTTGCCGAGTTTTCTGCGCTGCACCCGGGTGCGACGCAGCAGCTTGCGGTGCTTCTTCTTCGACATACGCTTGCGCCGCTTCTTGATTACTGAACCCATGAACTCCGCTATCTAGACCGAGACCTGCTTCAAAGATTGGACCCGGACACTTTACCCAGCCGGACGCACCCAACGCCAAACCGCGTCGCGTGATCGCCGCCGAGCCGCGAAGCCAGGTGCCGCCCGCGAGCGGCCACCGGTTCGGGTCAGCCCGCGTCGAAGTAGGACGTCTCCAGCATGTCGTGGACGGCCTTGGCGTGCACCCGGAAGGACCGACCCACCCGGACCGCGGGTAGTTCGCCGTTGTGCACCAACCGGTAGACCGTCATCTTGGAGACCCGCATCAACGCGGCCACCTCGGCGACGGTGAGAAATTGCGTCCTGCCCTGCTGGCCATCGACGGAACCGGTGTCCCGCGGCTTACCTGCAGAATCTCGCGTTGATGGCCCATTCGTAGACGTCATCGCTACCCAATCGTGTCAGGCACGCGCATGCCAGCGGCTTCCCCTCCGCTGGCACCGACACGTGCTTACAAAGAGGAGAATAGCGGGACTGATGGGGTTACTGGTACTGGTGGGGGACAATCAGTTCAAAAATCTTGGATTACTCTGATGTAATTCTTAGCTGCTCAGAGCGCATTTTGGCGGCCTGAACCGCCGCATCCACGGCCGCTCGCAGGCCTCCCCGTTCCAGCTCACGCAGGGCCGCCGCGGTGGTGCCGCCGGGGGACGTCACGGTCGCCCGCAGCTGCGTCGCGGTGGCGTCCACCCGCATCCCGGGCGCCTCGGCCTCGGAAAGCCGGCGATCGGCGTCCATCCGTTCCAGCAGCATCGCCGCCGCGCCTGCCATGGTCTGCGCGGTCAGATCGCCCGCCACCTCGCGGCTCAGCCCCGCCGCAACGCCGGCGTCGATGAGCGCCTCGACCATCAGGAAGAAATACGCGGGACCCGAGCCCGACAGCGCGGTGACGGCGTCCATTTGGCCCTCGGGGACGCTCAGCACCCCGCCGACGGAATCGAACAGGGCCGAGACGCCCTCCAGCTGCGGCGGGGTGACGAACCTGCCCTTGGCCAGGGCCGTGACGCCCGCGCCGACCAGCGCCGCGGTGTTGGGCATTGCCCGCACCACCGGCGTCCCGGCCGGAAGTTTGGCTTCGAAGTAGGCGATGGTGACGCCGGCCGCGACCGTGACGAAGACCTGCTCGGCGGTATCGCTCTCCGCCGCGGCGGCCGCCCGGGCGACCTCCGACATCACCGACTCCACGTCGGCGGGCTTCACCGCGACCACGACGAACGACGCGTTTTCCACCGCCTCGGCCACCGAGGTGATCAGCACCGAATAGGTGTCGGCCAGATACTTGGCGCGCTCGGGCACCCGCTCGACCACCACCAGGTCCTTGACCTGCCGGCCCGCGCGCAGCAGACCCGACAGCAGTGCCTCCCCGATGCTGCCGCCACCGATGATCGCGATTCTTGCCATGCCGGACAGCATCGCAGACACCGCCGGCTAGCGAGCGGCAGGGACCAACGCCAGCTGGCGGGCCTGCACCACCAGGCGCCCGAGGCTGTCGACGACCGTGTGGTCCTCGTCGAACCAGTTGTGCCCGATCTCGGTGCAGGTCGCGATGATGCGCAGCCAGCCGTCGGCGGGCAACCCCCGCAGGAAGGCGGTGAGCTGGATGGTGGGTGCCCAACCGGTGCGGTCCACGGCGAAGGTCACCGGCGCCGACAGGTCGCCGCACATGAGCGCGAACAGCGCGTCCGGGGCCACGCCGCGGGGGCGTGCCCACATCTGGATCACCGGCGGGCGCCCGTCGTCGCGGACCTGCATCGTCGACAACACCGGCCGCACGTCGCAACCCTCGCCCAGGTGCACCAGGCCGGCCAGCGGATGCCCGGGGCCGATCGGCTCGATGTCGTCGGGTGGTTCGGGCGTCATCAGGTCGGCCACCGGGTTGGCCGACAGCAACGGCTTCACCGCGCCGTCGACCGGCCTGCTCGATGACCCGGCTCCTCCTCGGGCCGCTTCACGGCCCGCATCGTCGACCGGGTAATGCTCGGGCTCGCCGAGGTTGACCACGGCGTGCACCGCGGTGCGGTCACCCTGGGTGAGCTCGACGTCCACGACACTGATCCGGCGGCCGCGCTTACGGATCGACGTGACCAACTGCACCGGCCCCGGATCGGGCGCCCACAGGAAGCTCGCGGACACGGCGACCGGTTGCAGGTCCGGTCCGGCCGGCTGTCCGCCGCAGGCGGTGCGCGCGGCGTTGGCGCACAGGGCCAGCATCGCGCCGCCGTGCACCTTGGGACCGATGGTCCAGCGCTTGTCGAGCTCTCCTTCGTAAACGCCGGAACCGGCCTCCCGCAACGACATTGCGGTGGTGAATAACGCGTTCATGGACTTTTGCGGGTCTCCTGAATCATCAGCGCAGCAGATGCGTGCGGGCGAACTGCAGCGACTCGGCGAGCATGGCTTCGCGCTCATTGGCTGAGCGCGCGCTGGACGTCGACACCTCCAGGATGACGTGCCCGGCGAACTGGCCGCCGGCCAGCATCTGGCACACCTCGGCGGTGGGTTGGGTGCCGCGTCCGGGCACCAGGTGCTCGTCGGCGGGCAGACCATTGCCGTCGCACAGGTGCAGGTGGACCAGGCCGGCACCCATCCGCTGCGCCATGTCCAGCGAGTCGGTTCCCGCCGTCGCGGTGTGGGACAGGTCCAGCGTGTAGTGCGCGTGGTTGCCGTCGAGCGGGTCGTAGGAGGGCGCGAACGCCGAAATCGCCGGGCCGGGGCCGCCGCCCCGCCGGCGCATCCGTTCCAGCGACTGGCCGGCCCCGAAGAGCCGGTCCGCCCGGAACGGGAACATGTTCTCCACCGCGACCATCACGTCGCTCGACGATTCCAGCTTCGCCACCTGCTCGCTGAACCCCTCGGCGTAACGCCGCTGCCAGCGAAACGGCGGATGCACGACGACGGTCTGCGCGCCCAGCTGTTCGGCGACGCGCACGCTGCGGTCCAGCTTGGGGATCGGGTTGGGGCCCCACACCCGTTGCGAGATCAGCAGGCACGGCGCGTGCACCGACAGCACCGGCACGCGATAGCGCCTGGACAGCTTCTTGACCGCCGCGACGTCCTGACTCGCCGATTCGGCCCAGACCATCAGCTCGACGCCGTCGTAGCCGAGCCGGGCCGCGTACTCGAAGGCGGCCTCGGCCCGCAACGGGTACACCGAAGCCGTGGAGAGGCCGACTTTGATGGCTGGGCGCACTGGATGTGGGCGCCGCTAGCCCGACTGCAACGACAGCGCCAGGGGCCCCAGGGTGATCAACGCACCCACCGCGACCGCGATCAACGTGCTGGCGATGTCCTCGGTTTTGCGGACCACCCGAACCCCGACCACCAGGCCGAGGATGACCAGCACCGAGAGCACCAGCGCCACGATGCTGTTCCAGCGCCACAGTTGGTCGAAGGCCACGAACAGCCCGCCGCCGAACGCGACCGCCAGGATCGACTGCAGCACAACCACGGCGCCGCGCCACAGCGCGTCGAGCCTGCCCTCCGCCGGGTGAGCGTCGGCGCCCTCCGCATGAGCGTCCTCGTCCTCGAGGCCGAGCAGTCCGGTGTCGAGCGACCCCGCGCGCGCGGCGTCCCCGTCCTCGTCCAGATCCTCGTCCAGCGAGCCCGAGGACCGCAGGTAGGAGCGCACGTAGGCGGAGTCCTCCAGCGCGGGTTCGGCTTCACGCACGTCGGAATCCATCACGTCGACGGGGATGTCGGCGTAATGGTCCATCGGATCAGGGCTCATGTCCTCGGCGCCGGAGGGCTCCTCGGGCCGGGCGGTCCCGTTGGCCAAGGGCCGCGGGTAGGCGCTGCGCTCGGGGCCCGGCACCCGCTTGGGCTGCGGCGGCGACTTGGGCCAGCGCGGCTCGGGCTCGGACCAGTAGGCGGTCTTGGGCTTGTCTTCGGTCACCGGCTCGGCGGCGACGTCCTCGGCGGGCGAATCGGCGGGTTTGACGGCCTCGATGGTGTCGGTAGCGCCGTGTTCGGCGTCGTCGTCGTCGCGGACCACCGGGATTTCGCCGGTGAGCTCGGCGACGGTCACCGCGTCGCTGTCACCGCGGCGACGGCGGCGCCGCCGGGTGACCGCCGGGGCACCGATGGTTCCGTTTCTGGCCAGCAATTCGGCCACCGAGATCGGCCGAGTGCCCGGGCTCTCGGTCTCGGAGTGCGGTCCGGTCATGGTTTGTCGCCTCTCGATCGGTGCTGATTCCGATCAACTACCTGACCTCCAGCATTACGCACCGACGGGCCCATGAGGGCGGTTCCGTCGGCTTCACTGTCGAGTTTGCGCAGAATGAGACCTTCCCGTAATGCCCACGGGCAAATATCCACCACTTCGATCGACAGCGCTCGCATGCTCGCCTCCGCCACCAGCGCACCCGCCACGATCTGCGGGGCGCGCTCGGCGCTCACTCCTTCCAGTTCCGCCCGGTCAGCGGTCGTCATCCTAGAGATGAAAGATATGAGTTGCCTGAGGCCGTTTGCTGTCAGCGTCCTCTTGACCCGCGGTCCGGCGCCCGACGGGGCCGCGCCGGTGAGCCGCGCCAGCGAGCGGAACGTCTTCGACGACGCCACCGCCAGGTCGGGACTGCCGGCGTCGAGGATCTTCGCGCTGGCCTCGGCGAGTTCGGCGTCCAGCCAATCCCGCAGCATCGCCACCCGGCGCCGCCCGGGCGGATCGTCGGGCAACCACTCGCGGGTCAGCCGGCCGGCGCCCAGCGGCAGCGACATCGCGACTTCGGGCTCCTCGTCCAGGCCGCTGGACATCTCCAGCGAGCCGCCACCGATGTCGAGGTTGATGATCCGCCCCGCGCTCCACCCGTACCAGCGGCGCACCGCCAGAAAGGTCAGCCGCGACTCGTCGACTCCGGTCAGCACCCGCAACTCGACGCCGGTCTCCTTGCGCACCCGGCTTAGCACGTCGTCGGAGTTGCCGGCATCACGGACCGCCGAGGTGGCGAAGGCCATCAGCTCCTCGCAGCCCGAACTGTCGGCGATCTTAGCGAATTCGTCGATTGTGGAGATCAGCTTCTCGGCACCACGTTTGGTGATCTTGCCGGCGCTGTCGGTGGCCTCGGCCAGCCGCAGGGTGGCCTTCGTCGAACTCATCGGCGTCGGATGACCGCCCCGGTGGGCATCGACCACCAGGAGATGCACCGTGTTGCTGCCCACGTCGAGAACGCCCAATCGCACGTAGACAACCTAACGGGGCGTCGCCGGCAGGCTTTTGCGCGACCCGGTTAACCCACCGTGATCACGGCCATACGGGCCACGAGTGTCAGCGGCGCGGCCGCGCCGAAATGTGGTCTAACGTGGACTCCGTGGCGAATTCGCACCCAGAACCCGGACAGCCGGGCCACGAGGTCGAACTGGATTTCGCCCGCGAATGGGTGGAGTTCTACGACCCCGACAACCCCGAGCACCTGATCGCCGCCGACCTGACCTGGCTGCTCTCGCGGTGGACGTGTGTGTTCGGCACGCCCGCCTGCCAGGGCACGGTGGAGGGCCGCCCCGACGACGGATGTTGCTCACACGGCGCGTTCTTGTCCGACGACGACGACCGCGCCCGCCTCGACGACGCGGTGAAAAAGCTGACCGCCGCCGACTGGCAGTATCGCGAAAAAGGCTTGGGCCGCAAGGGATATCTGGAGCTCGACGAGCATGAGGGCCAGCCCCAGTACCGCACCCGCAAGCACAAGGACGCGTGCATTTTCCTCAACCGGCCCGGCTTCGCGGGCGGCGTCGGCTGCGCGCTGCACAGCAAGGCCCTCAAGCTCGGTGTGCCGCCGCTGACCATGAAGCCGGATGTCTGCTGGCAGTTGCCGATCCGTCGCAGCCAGGAGTGGGTGACCCGGCCCGACGGCACCGAGATCCTCAAGACCTGGGTCACCGAATACGACCGCCGCGGCTGGGGTTCCGGGGGCGCCGACCTGCACTGGTACTGCACCGGCGACCCGGCCGCCCACGTCGGCGCCAAGCAGGTGTGGGAAAGCCTGGCCGACGAACTCACCGAACTGCTGGGCGGCAAGGCCTACGCGGAGCTGGCCGCAATGTGCAAGCGCCGCAGCAAGTTAGGACTCATCGCGGTGCACCCGGCGACTCGCATCGCCGAGTAGCCGCTAGCCCTCCAGCTTGTAGCCCAGGCCCCGCACCGTCACCAGGTGCACCGGGTTGGCCGGGTCGGCTTCGATCTTGGACCGCAGGCGCTTGACGTGGACGTCGAGCGTCTTGGTGTCGCCGACGTAGTCCGCGCCCCATACCCGGTCGATCAGCTGCCCGCGGGTCAGCACCCGGCCACTGTTGCGCATCAGGTACTCGAGCAGGTCGAATTCCTTGAGCGGCAAGGTGATCGTGTCGCCGTTGACCGACACGACGTGGCGTTCGACGTCCATCCGCACCGGGCCCGACTCGAGCACGCCATCGCTGATCTCGGAGTCGTCCTCGCCGCCGCGGCGCAACACCGCCCGGATCCGCGCGATCAGCTCGCGCGCCGAATAGGGCTTGGTCACATAGTCATCCGCGCCCAGCTCGAGACCCACGACCTTGTCGATCTCGCTATCGCGGGCGGTCACCATGATCACCGGCACGCTGGAACGCGCCCGCAGTTGCTTGCAGACGTCGGTGCCAGACATTCCGGGCAGCATCAGGTCAAGTAGGACGATGTCGGCGCCGGCGCGGTCAAACTCGGCGAGCGCCGCCGACCCGTCGGTCACCACGGTGGCCTCAAAGCCTTCCTTGCGGAGCAGGAACGCCAGCGGATCGGCCAGCGACTCCTCGTCCTCCACGATCAGCACACTGGTCATCAGCGCGATTCCTCCTCATCGCTACGCTCTGCATCGTCATACGCGCGGGTCATGAGCGCGATTCCTCCTCGGCATCGTCGTACGCGCGGGTCATCGACTTAGTTCTTCCTCTCGTTGGGACCGGTCGGGCCGCACGTCGCGACCCTGCGCTTGCTCGGATTCGCCCTCGTCTCGAGGAGACGGCTTGGCCGCGGGAATGGACAGCGTGAATGTCGATCCGGTTCCCGGCTTGCTCCACACGCCGATGGTGCCGTTGTGGTTAGCCGCGACGTGTTTGACGATGGCCAGGCCCAGCCCGCTGCCGCCGGTGGCCCGCGAACGCGCCTTGTCGCCCCGGAAGAAACGCTCGAAGACCCGCTCCTGGTCTTCCAGGGCGATCCCGATCCCGCGATCCGTGACGGCGATCTCGACGTTCTCGCCGCGGCGGCGACGGCTGATCGACACCGGCGAACCCGGCGGCGAATAGGCGATCGCGTTGGAGACCAGGTTGGCCAGCGCGGTGGTCAACAGCGTTTCGTCGCCGAGCACCCGCAACCCGCTGGGGGCGTCGGTGCGGACCGCAATCTTGGTGTTCTCGGCGGCCACCTTGTGACGCGAAATCGCTTCGCTCACAACCTTATCGACGTCGACGTCGACGACGTTGGGCAGCGGTTCGGCGCCCTGCAGCCGGGACAGCTCGATCAGCTCGGCGACCATGTCCCCCAAACGGTTGGCTTCGACGAGCACCTTCTCGGCGAACCGCCGCACGGTTTCGGAGTCGTCGGCCGACGCCAGCAGGGCCTCGGCGAGCAGGGCCATCGCACCCACCGGGGTCTTGAGCTCGTGGCTGACGTTGGCGACGAAGTCGCGCCGGGTCGCTTCCATCCGCGCGTAGTCGGACTGGTCGTGGGCGAAGACCACGGCGAACCGGCGGTCCTCTTCGCTGAGCAACCGGGCCTGCCCGTGCACCGATAGCCCGGACCGGGCGCCCGTCCGTTTCGAGGGCTGCAGGTCGAACTCGACATCGACACCGGTCAGCGCCTGCTGCGCCGCCTCCCAGGCCTGGTCATCGAGCTGACGATCGCGCACCAGGCCGAGCTCCTTGGCCCGGTCGTTGAGGTAGACGACGTCGCGGTGGACGTCCACCACCGCCGCGCCCACCGGCATCAGCGCCACGATGCATTCCAGCATCTGCCCGACGGTGATCCCGGTCCATTCGGTGCTCACCCGCTGCCGGCGCTGCATCGCGCGCGGCGACAGTCGGACCCCGACCGCCACTCCTGCGGCCAGCGCCAGCACGGACAACACCCCGGCCAGCAACAGCGCCGAGAACACAGTCACATAGCAAATCCTACAAATCTTCCTGAACGCTGCCCTAGCAGAACGAGGCCAAAATCGGACAAGTCACACCTTGCGTCACAGGTGTTCCGCTCCCGTTCACGTGATGTTTGGCTAACGGGGCGTTCGCGCGACGGATTGCGCCGGGCGCAAACGTCAGCGGCGGCCCTGGCCGGCGACCGCGGCGGCACCGGCGGCGGCCGCCTCGGGGTCCAGATAGGTGCCGCCGGGCACCACCGGGCGCAGGTCGGCGTCCAGGTCGTAGCGCAGCGGGATGCCGGTCGGGATGTTCAGGCCCACGATGTCGTCGTCGGACATCCGATCGAGGTGCTTGACCAGGGCCCGCAGCGAGTTGCCGTGCGCGACGATCAGCACCGTCTTGCCGCTGCGCAGGTCCGGGATGATGACGTCGGTGAAATACGGCAGGAAGCGGACGACCACGTCGGCAAGGCACTCGGTCAGCGGCCCGCCGCCGATGTCGGCGTAGCGGGGATCGGTGTCCTGGCTGTAGGTGCTGCCCATCTCGATCGGCGGGGGCGGCGTGTCGTAGCTGCGTCGCCAGGCCATGAACTGGTCGTCGCCGTAGCGCGCCTTGGTCTCGGCCTTGTCCAGGCCCTGCAGCGCCCCGTAATGGCGTTCGTTGAGCCGCCAGGTGCGCCGCACCGGGATCCACAGCCGGTCGGCGGCGTCCAGTGCCAGGTGCGCGGTGGAGATGGCCCGGCGCAGCAGCGACGTGTAGAGGACGTCGGGCAACAGATTGTGTTCGGCCAGCAGCTCGCCGCTGCGCACCGCCTCGGTGCGGCCCTTGTCGGTCAGCCCGACGTCCACCCAACCGGTGAACAGGTTCAGCGAATTCCATTCGCTTTCACCGTGACGGAGCAGGACCAGCGTGGCGGAGTCACCCATGCCGGTTAGTCTCTCACGCGCTCATTCAGCGGTCGTCGTCGTCTGCATCGTCGTCTTCGTGCCCGAGGCTCGACTCCTCCTCATCGCGCTTCGCGCTCTGCATCGTCGTCTTCGTACCCGATGCTCGACTCCTCCTCATCGCGCTTCGCGCTCTGCATCGTCGTCTTCGCGGCTCAAAGCTCGACTCCTCCTCATCGCGCTTCGCGCTCTGCATCGTCGTCTTCGTCGATCAGGTGGGCGAACGCCTGCAGGTTCTTCAGCGACTCGCCGCGCGATACGCGCCACTCCCACTCTTTCTGGATCGACGAGCGAAAACCCAACTCCAGCAACGTATTAAAGTCCGAGTCCACCGCTTCGAGCACCTGGCCGAGCACCCGGTCGATCTCGTCGGCGTCCACCGACGGCAGCGACATGCGGCCCACCAGGTAGATGTCGCCGACGTTGTCCAGCGTGTAGGCCACGCCGTAGAGCCGGCGATTGCGCTTGAGCAGGAACCGGTACACGCCCTCGTGGTTCTCGTCCGGCTTGCGGCACACGAACGCCTCGACCCGCACCGAATGCTCGCCCACGCTCAGGATGGTGTTGGTCTTGAGCTTGCGCTCACCGGGCAGTTCCACCACCAACCCCGACGGACCGCCATGCGCGCCAGCGTGTTTCGAGTAGTTCAGCCCGCTTGCCCGCAGGGCATCCTCGATCACCCGTGACACATCGGTAGAGGAACTCATGCGCCCACCTCGCGGCGCTCGGCGGTGTACTCGCGGATCGCGCGGCTATAGCTGGCCAGCAGCGCATCGGTGGTGTGATCCCAGGAGAAGGTCGCCGCGTGGGCGGCGGCCGCGCGGCCCATCTCCCCGGCCGCCGGCGCCGGCGTGCGCAGCAGCCCGTCCAGGGCGGCCGCCCATCGATCGACGTCGTGCCCGGCGACCAGCGTGCCGGTGACCCCGTCGCGCACGGCCACCGGCAGCCCGCCGACCGCGGCCGCCGCCACCGGGGTGCCGCAGGCCTGCGCCTCGAGGGCGACCAGGCCGAAGGACTCCGAATAACTCGGCACCGCAACGACATTGGCGGCCTGGAACAAGGTGGCCAGGTTCGACCGCGACTGCGGGGGCAAAAAAGTCACCCGCGCGGTGATGCCCAGCTCGTCGGCCAGCCGCGCCAATCCGTCCGGGGAAGCCAAGCCGCTGCCCGACGGCCCGCCCGCCACGACGATCCGCACCCCCGGCAGTTTCGCCGCGGCACGCAACACGATGTCGGGGGCCTTCAGCGGCTGGATCCGGCCTACGAACGCCACGATGGGTTCGTCGGGTGGCAGGCCCAGCGTGGCCCGGGCGGCCCGACGATCGCCGGGCCGGAACACGTCGAGGTCCACGCCGGGATGGACGACGTCGATCCGCGCCGGGTCGGCGTGGTGAATCGTGATCAGCTGCCTGGCCTCGTCGTCGGTGTTGACGATCAGCCGGTCGGCTTCGTCGACCACCTGCTGCTCCCCCACCGTGCGCAGCGGCGGCTCGGGCGAGTCCCCCTCGGCCAGCGCCGCGTTCTTGACCGCGGCCAGGGTGTGTGCGGTGTGCACCAGCGGCACCGCCCAGCGGTCACGCGCCAGCCACCCCACCTGCCCGGACAGCCAATAGTGCGAGTGCACGATGTCGTAGTAACCCGGCTCGTGGGATGCCTCGGCGCGCAATACGCCGGCCGCGAACGCGCACAGCTGGGTGGGCAGATCGTATTTGTCCAGCCCTTCGAACGGCCCCGCCACCACGTTGCGGACCAGCACCCCCGGCGCCACCCGCGCGACCGGCGGGTCGGCGGACGCTGTCGCCCGGGTGAAGATCTCCACCTCGATGCCCCGGCGCGCCAGATGCAACGCGGTCTGCAGCACGTAGACGTTCATGCCGCCCGCGTCGCCGGTGCCGGGCTGGGCCAGCGGGGAGGTGTGGACCGCCAACACTGCGACCCGGCGCGGTTCGTTCAGCCGGAAAACGTCATCGTGGCGCACCCTGTCATCTTTACAGGACGGCTCAGGCGGACGACTCGTCCCGGGTGACCTCGTGCAGCCGGGCGTCGAGCGCGCCCGCCCGCCGCATCGCGCCCAGCGGGTCGGCGTACAACCCGGACAGCGACACGGTCCCCGCGCCGGCCTCCTGCACCCGGTTGCCGAACGCGGTGAGGCGGATGTCGCGCGGCCCCAGCACCGAGCGTGCGGCGAACGCCGCCTCCACTTGCTCCATCGCCTCGGGGTATTCGGTGAACGCCTGGCCACCGACGACCAGTTCGTCGGGGTTGAGCATGTCGCGCAGCAACGCCACCGCCTCGCCGAGCACCCGGCCCCGCTCGGCGAGCAGATCCTTGGCCTGCTGGTTGCCGGCGCGCGCCACCCGCAACAGGTCGGCGATGCCGGTGGCGGGCCCGTTGGCGCGGTTCGCCGGGGCGAACGGCAGGATGCGCTGCTGGCGGGCGACGGCCACCACGGCCTCGTCACTGACGGTCGATTCCAGCTGACCGGTGCCGCCGAGCAGCTCGGACTGGGCCGGCAGGCTCGCGATGGTGCCCGGCCCGCTGGACGGGCAGTGCACCCGCCCGCCGATCACCAGCGCGTAGCCCACGGTCTCGCGGGCGTAGACGTACAGGCTGGTCGGCGAGCTGGGCAGGAACCGGCGCATGCCCAGCAGCAGCTCGGCTCCGGCCATGGCGTCGACGTGCGAGGCCACCGAAACCGGCAGGCCCAGCGCGTCGGCCAGCACCTGGCCGACCGGCGCCTGCCGCCAGCCCAGTCGCGGGTGGTCCACCTGGCCGGTGGCGCCGTCGACGGTGCCACCGATGGCGACCCCGACCCACAGCGGCCGCCGCCGATGCCAGCGCCGCAGGTATCGCCGGGCGCTGTCGGCCAGCGACGCCAGCGCGGGCCCGGCCGGGTTGCGCGGCGTCGGGGTCTCGACGGTGTCGAGGGTGCGGCCGAACAGGTCGGTGGCCACGATGCTGGTGATGCGCGCACCGATGTGGATGCCCAGCGTCACGAACGGCTCGTGGTTGACCTCGACCGGCACGCGCGGGCGGCCGATCGCGCCCGAGACGGCCAGGTCGGCGCGCTCGCGCAGCAGGCCCGCCTCCAGCAGGGCGATGACCTGACGGTTGACCGTCGCGATGCTCAGCGAGGTGACGCCGGCGATGACGTCACGGCCGACGGGACCGCGCAGCCGGACGGCCCGGAAGACGGAGGCCGCCGCGGAGTCGGGGATGTGCAAGGCCGGCGGCACGATCTGCCGGCGCACCGAGCGGTGGCCCTTCTGGCCGGAGTAGCCGACGACGCGGCCGGCCGAAAGATGGGTATGGGTGAGGGTATTGGTGGGCACGAGCGTCCTTTTGTCCGAATTTTGCTGGCCATCTTGGCCACACCTGGCATGGGGTCAGGAGCGGCAAAGTGCGCAGCAACAACACGCACCCGCCGCGCACAGACACGCGGCGGTGGTGATGTCGGACAGGGCGCTGTGAAGCACACGGAAAATTTAGCACGTTCACTAAGGTTGTTTCGATGGTTGAAACTGGCAGGAATGAACGCGTCGCGGTGATCACGGGAGCCAGCTCCGGAATCGGCGCGGCGACCGCTCGAACCCTGGCTGCGCAGGGCTTTCACATCGTCGCGGTGGCGCGCCGCGCCGACCGGATCCACAACCTGGCCGAGGAGATCGGCGGCACCGCGATTGTGGCCGATGTCACAGACGACGCCTCCGTCGACGCGCTGGCGAGCAAACTGAGCCGCGTTGACGTGCTGGTCAACAACGCCGGCGGCGCCCGCGGACTGGAACCCGTCGCCGATGCCGACCTCGACCACTGGCGGTGGATGTGGGAGACCAACGTGATCGGCACGCTGCGGGTCACCCGCGCGTTGCTGCCCAAGCTGATCGAGTCCGGTGACGGGCTGATCGTCACCGTCACTTCCGTTGCGGCACTTGAGGTTTACGACGGCGGCGCCGGCTATACGGCGGCCAAACACGGCCAGGGCGCGCTGCACCGCACGCTGCGGGGCGAGCTACTGGGCAAACCGGTGCGGCTGACCGAGATCGCCCCGGGGGCCGTCGAAACGGAATTCTCGCTGGTGCGCTTCGACGGCGACCAACAGCGCGCGGATGCCGTCTACACCGGCATCACCCCGTTGGTGGCGGCCGATGTGGCCGAGGTGATCGGATTCGTCGCCTCGCGCCCGGCCCACGTCGATCTGGACCTGATCGTGATGAAGCCGCGCGACCAGGCGTCGGCCAGTCGCTTTAACCGCCGGGGGTAGCCGGACCGGTGGTGGCGGGCGTCGTCGTGGTCGGGGTGCCCGACAGGGTCGGCGCGTTGGACGGCGTGACGGGCGCGGTGACCGGGATCTGCGTTGACGGCGGGTGCGCGGTGGGCGGCGGCAGCGCCGACATCGCCACCCAGGTGTCCCAGTCCACGGCCCAGTCCCAGATGTCGCCATCGGAGTAGGACAGCTGGATCGAGCTCCCGGTCACTTCGACCGGGTCGCCGTACATCGCCGACTGGTAGTACTGCTCGGCGTCGCTCGTGGACAGGTTGATGCAGCCGTTGGTGACGTTGGTGTTGCCCTGCGCGCCGGCGCTCGCCGGGTTGGCGTGGATGAACTCGCCGTTGTTGGAGATCCGCACCGCCCAGCGTTCGTGGATGTGGTTGTAGCCGGCCGCCGGGTTGGACATGTAGAAGTCGGCGTACTTCTCGCTGACCACGTGGATGCCGTTGCGGGTGACGTTGCGCGCCTTGTCGGCCTCGCCGTAGCTGCACGGGAAGTCCATGACGACGCCCTCGTCGCGGACCACCTGGATGCGGTGCGACGAGACTTCGGCCTTGACCACCTGCCGGCGGCCGATCTGGATGTTCAGCGAGATGTCCTCGGCGCCGTACGCGCTGTCGCCGAAGGGCAGGCCGTACAGCTTGGCCTCGACGCTGACCGTGGTGCCCGCCGGGTAGTACTCGCGGGTGCGCCAGTGCGCGCGGGCGCCCTGCGCCTCGTCGGGCAGCCAGGCCCAGCTGCCCTCGACGGGCGGGTTCGTCGTGACGGTCAGCGCCTTTTCGACGGCGGCCTTGTCGGTGATCGGGGCGTCGAACTGCAGGATGATCGGCGCCGCGACGCCGACGGTCTGGCCGTCGGCCAGCTGGAACGCCCCGCCGATCTTCTTGCTGGGCGAGACCGTGGTGAACTTCCCCGCAACCGGGACCGGCTTGCCGTCGTGCCCGACGGCCGAGCCGCTCCACGTGTAGGTCATGTCGTAGCCCAGGGGTTCGGAAGTCGTGTAGACGGTCCGGTCCTGGTTGAACGTTCCGGCGACGGCCTTGCCCGACGAATTCGACAGCGTGACGTGCTGGAACCACCCGTCGCTCACCTGGACGCTGACCGGGGCGATCGGCACCACGTTCTGGGTGGCGTCGGCGGGCTGGTACTTCAGCTGCAGCGCCGGCTGCTCCTTCTTCTCGGCTTGTTTCGCGGACGTGCCACCGCATGCGGCCAGCGCATTGGGGGCGAGCACGCCGAGCCCGAGGGTCGCCAAAGCAACGCGCCGGTTGAACGGCCGCGGGGCGCGGGACGGGGTCACGAAAATCAAAGATACCGGGGAAAATCCGCCGACCCGCCCGCGACAAATCGGGGTCTGGCCCGCGTCGGCAAATTTTGCGGCTACAGCCTGCACCCCAGCAGGACGGGCTCGGGGATCAGTGTGACACCAAACACGTCCGCGACGCCGTCGCGGACGGCGCGGGCCAGTGCGATCACGTCGTCGGCGCGGGCGCCCCCGCGGTTGGTCAGCGCCAACGCGTGCTTGGTGGACAGCCGGCAGGGCGCTTCGCGTCCGCCCGGTCCCGGCTCCGGATAGCCCTTGGCGAAGCCGGCCCGTTCCACCAGCCAGCCGGCGGCCAGCTTCACGCCGTCGGGCGCCGGGTAGTTCGGGACGGGCCCGTCGACGGTCGCCGCCAGCCGCTCGTAGACGTCGGGGGCGACGACCGGGTTGGTGAAGAACGAGCCCACGCTCCAGGTGTCGTGGTCGGCCGGGTCGAGCACCATGCCCTTGCGGGCCCGCAGGGCCAGCACGGCTTCGCGGACCGCCCGCGGCTCGGCACGCTCCCCGACGCCGACGTTCAGCGCCGCCGCCAACTCCGCGTAGCGCAGCGGCGCGCTGCGCCCCGATGCGTCCAGCGCGAACTCCACTTCCAGTACGACGGAAGGGATTTCGAAGCCGCCGGCGCCACCGCGTTTGAACACGCTGGTGCGGTAGCCGAAGCCCAGCTCGCCGCCCGGCACCCAGCGCACTTCGCCGGTGCCGCGGTCGAGCACCTTTACCCGCGTGATGGTGTCGGACACCTCCGCGCCGTAGGCACCCACGTTCTGCACCGGGGTGGCCCCGGCCGAGCCGGGGATGCCGGACAGGCATTCCAGCCCGCCGAGGCCGTGCTCGATGGCGGCGAGCACGACGTCGTCCCACACCGCGCCCGCCTGGGCGCGGATCAGGTTGCCGTCGACCGTGATGCCGTCGTTGGCCAGCTTCACGGCGGTCAGGTCGGCGCACGTGTCGGAGATCACCAGGTTGGAGCCGCCGGCGAACACCAGCACCGGGCCGCCTTGTCCCGCACGCGATTCCGCGTCCAGGCGCCCCAGCGCGGCGACGACCTGGTCGCTGTTGGTGCACGTGACGAGGCGCCGTGCGATCGGCCCGATCCGCAGGGTCGTCAGCGGCGCCAGTGGCGCCGACTCGGCCACCGACGCACCGGCGAACACCGAACCGGCACCGCTGGATTTCATGGCCCGTAACGGTAGCCTGACCTGCTATGCCGCGTTCATTCGACTTGTCGGCCGACTACGACGGCAGTGTTGACGAGGTGCACCGGGCCTTCACCGATGCGAACTACTGGCGAGCCAGGCTGGCCGAATCCGGGGCCGACGTCGCCACGCTGGAGTCGATGCGGGTCGGCGGGCAGTCCGGCGACGACGACACCGTCGAGGTCGTCACCCTGCAGGTGATCAGCAGCGACAAGCTGCCCGGGATGGTCACGCAGTTGCACAGCGGCGACCTGCGCATCCGGCGCGAGGAGACGTGGGGGCCGGTGACCGATGGGGCCGCGGCGGGGTCGGTCATGGGCTCGATCGTGGGTGCGCCCGTGAGCCTGGAGGGCACCGCGGTGCTGGAACCCATCGGACGGACCGGGGGCTCTCGGCTGACGTTCCGGGCCACCGTCCACGTGCGCGTCCCGATCATCGGCGGCAAGTTGGAGAACATCATCGGCGCGCGCCTGGCCGAGCTGATCGCCGCCGAACAGCGCTTCACCACGGAGTGGATCGCCAAAACGGCCTGAGCCCTCACCGCGACTTCGCTCTAAGCTGGCCTTCATGCGAATCGCCCTGGCGCAGATCCTCAGCGGCACCGATCCCGCAGCAAATTTGCAGCTGGTGCGCGAATACAGCCGCCGGGCCGCCGATGCGGGCGCGAAGCTGGTGGTGTTCCCGGAGGCCACCATGTGCCGGTTCGGCGTCCCGCTCGGCCCGGTCGCGCAGCCGCTCGACGGCCCCTGGGCCGACGGGGTGCGCAGCGTCGCGGCCGAATCGAAGATCACCGTCGTCGCGGGCATGTTCACCCCGGCCGGCGACGGGCGGGTGAAAAACACGCTGCTCGCGGCGGCACCCGATCAGTCGGGCGCCCACTACGACAAGATCCACCTCTACGACGCGTTCGGCTTCACCGAATCGCGGACGGTCGCGCCGGGACACGAACCCGTGGTGATCACGGTCGACGGCGTCGGCGTCGGGTTGACCGTTTGCTACGACATCCGTTTCCCGGAGCTCTACACCGAGCTGGCCCGCCGCGGCGCCCAGGTGATCGCCGTGTGCGCGTCCTGGGGAGCGGGCCCGGGCAAACTCGACCAGTGGACGCTGCTGGCCCGCGCCCGCGCGCTCGACTCGATGAGCTACGTCGCCGCCGCCGGTCAGGCGGACCCCGGTGCCGCGCAGGCGGAATCCGGATCGGGCGCACCCACCGGGGTCGGCGGCAGTCTGGTCGTTTCGCCGCTGGGCGAGGTCGTCGCGTCGGCCGGTGCGGAGCCGCAGCTCGTGGTCGCCGACGTCGACGTCGACAGGGTCGCCGAGGCGCGCAAAGCCATCGCAGTCCTCAGCAACCGCTCGGCCTTTGCTCAGGTGGATAGGGCAGAATCGGTACGGTGACGAACCCACAAGGACCCCCGAACCAGGACCCGTCGAAGTGGGCCCGTCCCTCCAACCAGGGACCGTTCGGGCAGCCTCCCACGGAACGGCCAACCGAGCGGATCAGCACAGGCGGCCCAGGTCACGTGCCCCCGCCGGCACCGCCACCGCCGCCCGCTCAGGGTCCCCCGCCGGGCCAGACGGAGCGGTTCGGGACGCCCCAGCCCAACATGCAGCAGCGCGGCTACCCGCCGCCGACCACCCCGCCCGCCGGCCCGACCGAGCGGCTGGCCACTGCGCCCGGCGATGACGCAACGCCGGGGAAGAAGAAGCGCCGCTTCGGTCGTGATCCGGTCTCGGTCCTGCTGATCTTCATCATCGTTTTCGCGCTGATCATCGCCGGGCTCATCGGGGCCGAGCTGTACGTGCGCCACGTCGCGGACACCAAGGTCGCCGAGGCAGTGGCCTGCGAGGTCAAGGACCAGGCCACCGCGTCCTTCGGGGTGACGCCCCTGATGCTGTGGCAGCAGGCGACCAAGCACTACACCAACATCTCGGTGCAGACTGCCGGCAACAACATCCGCGACGCCAAGGGCATGAAGCTCTCGCTCAACATCAACGACGTCCGGATCAAGGACACGGCCAACTCGAAGGGCACCATCGGCTCGCTGGACGCGACCATCAGCTGGACGAGTGACGGCATCAAGGAATCGGTGCAGAACGCGATCCCGGTGCTGGGGCCCTTCGTCACCAACACCGTGACCACGCATCCCGCCGACGGCACGATCGAGCTCAAGGGCATGTTGGACAACATCACCGCCAAGCCGGTGGTGGAGGGCACCGGGCTGAAGCTGCAGATCGTCAGCTTCAACGCGCTCGGCTTCACGATGCCCAAGGAATCCGTGCAGTCGACCCTGGACGACTTCACCTCGAACCTGACCAAGAACTACCCGCTGGGCATTCACGCCGACAGCGTGCAGGTCACCGACAAGGGTGTGACCAGCCACTTCTCGACACGCAACGCCAGCATTCCCGCCGGCGACAACAACAACCCCTGCTTCGCCAACCTCTGATGGCCGGGCTCGGGCGGTTTCAGCCGAGCCCGTCGAGCACTCCCCGGGTTCCCGAGAGGCCCAGCCGGGTCGCGCCGGCATCCAGCATCGCGAGCGCGTCCGCGGCGGTGCGGATGCCGCCGCTGGCCTTCACGCCCAGCCGGCCACCGACCGTCTCGGCCATCAGCGCGACGGCCCGCGCGGACGCGCCGCCGGTCGGATGAAACCCGGTCGAGGTCTTGACGAAGTCGGCGCCGGCGTCTTCGGCCGCGCGGCACACCCGCGCCAGCGTGCGCTCGTCGGCCAGCGCCAGCAGCGCTGAGGATTCCACGATCACCTTGAGCACCGCGCCGCCGACGGCGTCGCGCACGGCCTGAATGTCGGAGCGCACCGCATCGACGTCGCCCGCCAGCGCCGCGCCGACGTCGATGACCATGTCGACCTCGCAGGCGCCGGACGCCACGGCCAGCGCGGCCTCGTGCGCCTTGACCGCCGAAACATGCTTGCCCGACGGGAATCCCGCGACGCTGGCCACCCGCACCCCGGCGCCGGCGTGCACGGCGACGGGAACCATCGAGGGCGAGACGCAGACCGCGTACACGCCCAGTTCGGCCGCTTCGGCGACCAGGGCGGTCACGTCGGCGGCGCTGGCTTCGGGTTTGAGCAGGGTGTGGTCGACGAACGCCGCCAACTCCGCCCGGGTGGGGTGGCCGGTCATCCGAACGATTCTTCCCCACCGCCCGGATTGCAGTCGGAGGCAACCATTTCGGCGTCGTCGACGACCGGCCGCCAAGGCTCGAGGTTCCAGCTGGTCTTGCCGGGCCGCGCCAGTTCGGCGAACTGCCAGTGGCACAGGAACTGCGCACGCATCCCGGGGGTGTCGGCGTCGGGCGCCAGGGCGAGCACCTCGGACCAGGCCTCGTCGCCCCAGGCCATGCTCGTGGGCGTGCGGGAGGCGGTCCGGCCGGCCGGCGTCGGGAAGACCCGCAGGCTGCTACGGCCCTGCCACTGCGCCCATTCGGTGTGGTCGACCAAGGGTTCGGGGGCGGCGATCGCATGCGGGGGCGGGCAGCACAGCGCGACGAGCGCGGCGGCCGGCGCCGTCAGCAGCAGCCTCATCCCGCTAGCGCGACTTGCCCTGAATTTCCAGGAGTTTGGGCCGCACGTCGACCAGGTACACGCCGGCCGCGCAGGCCGCGATCGCCATGCCCAGCACCCCGAAGACGAAGCCCAGGATGGATGTCAGGGCCACGGCCCCGGCCAGAATCAGCAACCACACGGGCTTGGTCAGCTTGTCGGCGGCGGTGTAGGCGTCGGGTCGCTGCAGCGCGGCGTGCACGAATGCGTAGATCGCCGTGACCAAGACGGCGATCTGCAAAACCAGCATGACGGTACCCACGAGGTGGTTCACGCCTCAAGCGTAGGCGGGCACCCTCCAAAACGTCGACTCCGAGTCACCCGGGGGCGACTCGGAGCCGAACGTCGTGTGAGCGTCGTACTACTTCTGGGTGACCTTCTTGGCCGCCGCCTTCTTGGCGGGAGCCTTCTTGGCCGGAGCCTTCTTGGCAGGCGCCTTCTTCGCGGGCGCCTTGCCGACGGCCTTCTGGGCCTTCTTGGCGGTCGCTTCGGTCTTGCCGGGCAGCTCGATGCCGACCAGCTTCGCGGCGCGCTCGCCGACCGCGCGGGTCTGCGACGCGACGGTGCCCAGCGCCTCCTGGGTCAGCTCGACGGCCTGGTCGACGTAGCCCTCCGCACGCGCGGAGGCGTCCTCGAACGCCGTCTGGCTGCGCAGCCGCTGCAGGGCCGCCTCGCCGCGCTCGACGAGCTCGTTGTACCGGCTGGTCGCCGCCTCCAGGTAGCCCTCGGCGGCCTTGCGCAGCTCGTCGGCGGTGAACCGGTCGCGCAGCTCGGTGAACTGCTCGGGCAGGTCCTCCTGCAGCTTGGTCAGGCGCGCGCGGCGCTCTTCCACCCGGGTGCGGGTTTCGACGCGGGTCTCTTCGGCGCGCTCGCGCAGGCTGGCGATCAGGTCGTTAACCGTGGCCAGGGCCAGGTCGGCCGCGCCCAGGGCCGCGAGCAAAGGAGCCCGCAAGTCTTCGATGTTCGAGTTTTCCGCCATGGTTTTTCCTTTCATGGTGTGGTTTGGCATTTGGTGTTTTCCGTTGTCAGGTGTCTGGTCGGGAAGTTAGGTGCAAACGTCTCCTTCGCAACTGGGGCCGCCAGAACCCGGGGTAGTTCGCCCAGCACGTGAGCTGGAATCGGTAAATCCCTCTTTGTGGGGTAACCCCGGCGGCCGGTCGTCTATACATCACCGACCCGAGAGCGACTGTTCACTCGGTGTCGGATTGGGTCGAACACTCCTCATCGGTGGATTCGTTTTGTTGGGTGAACGATGCGTAGATGTCGAGCAGGATCTGCTTTTGGCGCTCGGTGATCGCAGTGTCGGTGACGATCGCGTCTCGCACCTGACTCTTGTCGGTGGGCTCGAGAATCCCGGCGCGCACATAGAGAACCTCGGCGGAAACCCGGAGGGCCTTCGCGATCTGGTTCAAGACGTCGGCGGAGGGTTTGCGCAATCCACGCTCCACCTGGCTCAAATATGGATTGCTGACCCCGGACTTCTCGGCGAGTTGCCGCACCGAAACCTGCGCGAGTTCACGCTGGCTGCGGATGAAGCTGCCGATGTCGGAGGCCATGTCGGAGGCAGCGTTGGACACCTTGGCGGAGAGCTTCTCCTCGGGTGCCATGCGTGCTCCTGGGTCGGGCGGTTGATCTTGACGCCACCAGGGTACAACAAGTGCTTGCTATTGCAAGCACTTGTTAGCACTACTAGAAAAGCAGCTGCGCGACGGCGTAGATCACCAGGCCGGCCAACGAGCCGACCACCGTTCCGTTGATCCTGATGAATTGCAGGTCACGGCCCACGTGGAGTTCGATGCGCCGGCTGGCCTCCTCGGCATCCCAGCGTTCGATGGTGTCGGTGATGATCGCTGTGATCTCCACCCCATATTGCGAGACCAGGTGCTGGGCCGCCCGCACGAGCCAGTTGTCGACCTTGTCCCGCAGGTCGACGTCGTCGCGCAGCGACTCCCCGATGCGCACGACCGTGTCGGCGATCCGCGTGCGCAGCGTGCTGGACGGGTCGTCCACGCCCTCGAGCACCAGGCGTTTGAGCGTCGTCCACGCCGTCGCGGCGGCGTTGGCGATCTCGTCGCGCGCCATGAGCTGCTCTTTGATGGCGTCGGCCCGCGCGATGGTGTCCGGGTCGTGCTGCAGGTCGTCGGCGAATTCGAACAGGAAGCGGGTCGCCGACCGGCGCAGCTCGTGGTCGGGGTTGCGGCGCACCTTGTCGGTGAAGTCCATCAGCTCGCGGTGGATGCGATCGCCGACCAGATGGTCGACGAACCGCGGCGACCAGGTCGGCGAGTCGCGCTCGACCACCCGCTGGATGACCTCGCCGGCGTTCAGCGACCACTGGAAGGCCCGGTCGGCCAGCAACTGGATCAGCGCCTCCTGTCGGTTCTCGGCCAGCAGCGTCGCCAGCACCCGGCCGACGGGCGGTCCCCATTGCGGCTCGGCGATGCGGCGCACGATCATCCGGTCGATCACCTGCTGGACGTCCTCGTCGCGCAGCAGCTCGACGAGCACCCGCAGCACCGTGGCCGTCTCGCTCGCCACCCGCTCGGCGTGCGCGGCCTCCGACAGCCATTTCCCGAGCCGGCCGGACACCTCGGCGTCGCGCAGCTTGGTTTCCACGACCTCCGGCGACAGGAAGTTCTCCCGCACGAACGCGCCCAGGCCCTCGCCCAGCTGGTCTTTCTTGCGTTTGATGATCGCGGTGTGCGGGATCGGTATGCCCAGCGGGTGCCTGAACAGCGCGGTCACGGCGAACCAGTCCGCCAGGGCGCCCACCATCCCGGCCTCCGCGGCGGCACCGACATAACCCACCCAGACGCCCGCGCCGGCATGCGCCTGGGCCCACCGGCAGGCGAGGAACACGCCGGTGGCACCGATCAAAAAGCTCAGCGCGACCATCTTCATCCGGCGCAGCGCCACCCGTCGCTGCGCGTCAGCCTCACGATCGGCGCCCGCGAAGGACTCGGCCAACGAGGTGCGTCCCCGGCCCGCGGCCGTCAACGGCGTCGCCGAACTCGGCCTCGCCGTCGGCGGGCCGGATGCGTCGCCTCGCACCGAGGCTCTGTGTGCCACCACTTCATCATCTATGTTCCCGGCGATTGGTGTGACGACACTGGTTGCCGAGCCCCTCAAACGCCGCTACATGCCCGGCCAGCGCCACAAACCGACCTGTCCACGCCGTAGTATCGAGGGCGTCTAGGGAATGGGAACTCGGCGACAGTGACAGAACAAATCACGGTTGTGCGCGTCAAAATGGATGGGCGCAAGCGGCGCTGGCATCAGCACAAGGTGGAGCGTCGTAACGAACTCGTTGACGGCACGATCGACGCGATTCGCCGCCTCGGCGGCGCCCTGAGCATGGATGAGATCGCCGCCGAGATCGGCGTCTCGAAGACGGTGCTCTACCGCTATTTCGTCGACAAGAACGACCTCACCACCGCCGTGATGATGCGGTTCACCCAGACCACGCTGATCCCGAATATGGCTGCGGCGCTGACGTCTAACCTCGACGGCTTCGACCTGACCCGCGAGGTCATCCGGGTATACGTCGAAACGGTCGCGAACGAACCCGAGCCCTATCGCTTCGTGATGGCCAACAGTTCCGCCAGCAAGAGCAAGGTCATCGCCGACTCCGAGCGGATCATCGCCCGCATGCTCGCGGTGCTGATGCGCCGGCGCATGCAACAGGCGGGCATGGACACCGGGGGCGCGGAGCCGTGGGCGTACCTGATCGTCGGCGGCGTGCAGCTGGCCACCCACTCCTGGATGTCCTATCCGCGGATGACTCGCGACGAGTTGATCGACTACCTGACGATGCTGAGCTGGAACGCGCTGAAGGGGATCGTCGAGGTCGGCGGGTCGCTGGAGAAATTCCGCGAGGAGCCGCACCCGTCGCCGATCGTCCCGCCCCGGGACGACGACGACGCGGCCGCCGGCTGAGACGGCCCGGCCGGCGCTTTTGGAATCCTGTCGGTCTCATGTGAGGCTGGGACGCAACCCCTGGGTAGGACGACTTCACCTGCCTCAGGGATTAGCATGCAGGAAGCGTCGGGGGACATAGCGGGGTTCTTGTTCGGCTGTGCGCCCCTGCCCCTCCGCGAAAAGAAAGGCTCGTGTCGACATGTCTGTGCAGCTCACGCCGCATTTCGGAAACGTGCAAGCCCATTACGACTTGTCTGACGACTTCTTCCGGCTGTTCCTGGACCCCACCCAGACCTACAGCTGCGCCTACTTCGAGCGCGACGACATGACCCTGGAACAGGCGCAGCTCGCCAAGATCGATTTGGCGCTGGGGAAACTCAAGCTCGAGCCGGGAATGACGCTGCTGGACATCGGTTGCGGCTGGGGTGCCACCATGCGGCGAGCCATCGAGCGCTACGACGTCAACGTCGTGGGCCTGACGCTGTCGGAGAATCAGGCCGAGCACGTGCAGAAATCCTTCGACCAGATGGACACCACCCGCACCCGCCGGGTGCTGCTGGAGGGCTGGGAGAAGTTCCACGAACCGGTGGACCGCATCGTCTCGATCGGCGCGTTCGAGCACTTCGGCCGCCAGCGCTACGGGCGCTTCTTCAAGATGGCCTACAACGCGCTTCCGCCCGGCGGAATCATGTTGCTGCACACCATCGTTCGGCCGTCGTTCAAGGACGCCCGGGCCAAGGGCCTGAGCCTGACCCACGAGATCGTCGAGTTCTCGAAATTCATCCTGGCCGAGATCTTCCCGGGTGGCTGGCTTCCGACGCCCCAGACCGTCGGCGAGTACGGGGTCACGGTGGGCTTCGAGCTCACCCGCGTCCAGTCGCTGCGGCTGCACTACGCGAGGACGCTGGACCTGTGGGCGGAGGCGCTCGAAGCCAACCGCGAGGAGGCCCTCGCCATCCAGTCCCAAGAGGTCTACGACCGGTACATGAAGTACCTGACCGGCTGCGCCGAGCTGTTCCGGGATGGGTACACCGACGTCAACCAGTTCACGATGGAGAAGAAGTAACCCCCTCCACGGAAACAATCAGCCCCGAACGGATCACCGTTCGGGGCTGACTCGACTGGGCTATTTGACCAACGTGAATTGCCCCACGTTGCTGATGCCCTTGCGGAAGAAATTCTCGCACCCGGTCAGATAGTGCATGTACTTGTCGTAGACCTCTTGGGATTGGACGGCGATCGCCTTTTCCTTATTGGCTTCCAGATTCGCCGCCCAGATGTTGAGGGTCCGCGCGTAATGCTCCTGCAGCAACTGCACCCGCTCGACCGAGAATCCGGCGGCCTCGCCGAACTTGAAAATGTCCTCCTGCGCCGGCAGTTGGCCACCCGGGAAAATCTCCTGGCCGATGAATCGCGCGAACCGGATATCGCTCATCGTCAATGTGACGCCGAGAGCGGGATATTCCTGCCACTGATACATCAAAATGGTGTGCAAAAGCATCCGGCCGTCGTCGGGAAGGATGTCATAGGCGAGATCGAAAAATGCGGGATAGCGCTCCATCTTGAAGGCCTCGAAGGCGCCGATCGTCACGATCCGGTCGACCTTGTCCTCGAACTCTTCCCAGCCCTGCAGGCGCACTTCGATGTTGCGGTCCGTCGGCAATCCGGCCAGCATCTTCTTGCTGTACTCGAATTGGTTGCGGCTCAGCGTGATTCCGATGACGTTGACGTCGTAGCGCTCGACGGCCCGTTTGAGCGCGCCGCCCCAGCCGCAGCCGATGTCCAGCAGGGTCATCCCCGGCTCGAGGTTCAGCTTTCCCAGCGCCAGGTCGAATTTCGCATACTGGGCCTCTTCGAGGGTCATGTCGTCGCGCTCGAAATAGGCGCACGTGTAGGCCATCGTCGGGTCGAGAAACAATGCGAAGAATTCGTCCGAGACGTCGTAGATGGACTGCGACTCCTCGTAATACGGCTCAAGCCTCGTCATCCGCGGTACATACCTTTCGTCGTATTAAACGCACGCATACTAGCCGACGGCATAGCGGCCAGCGTGTCATGCGCCCCGCGGTATGTCACCCGCGAGTGGTCAGTACTTGTAGAAGCCCTGGCCGGTCTTCTTGCCGAGCCGGCCGGCCTCCACCATGCGCAGCAGCAACGGCGGCGGCCCGTACTGCGGCTCCTTGAACTCCTCGAACATCTTGTCCGCGATCAACTTCAAGGTGTCCAGGCCGACCAGGTCGGACAGGCGCAGCGGGCCCATCGGGTGCGACAGCCCGGCCACCACAGCCTTGTCCACATCCTCGACCGTGGCAAATCCGGCCTCCACCATGCGGATCGCCGAGAGCAGGTAGGGCACCAGCAACGCGTTCACCACGAAGCCGGACCGGTCCGAGCAGCGCACTACCTGCTTGCCCAGGACCGCGCTCGCGAACTCCTCGGTGCGCGCGGCGGCGGCCTCGTCGGTGACCAGCGTGCTGACCAACTCGACCAGCGGCAACACCGGCACCGGGTTGAAGAAGTGCAGACCCAGCACGCGTTGCGGGTTCTTGGTGGCCGCGGCGATCTTCATGATCGGGATGCTGGAGGTGTTGGACGCCAGCACCGCGTCGGGATCGGTGATCACCCGGTCGAGTTCGGCGAAGACCTGCGCCTTGACGGCGTCGTCCTCGATGATCGCCTCGATGACCAGTTGGCGGTCGGCGAGGTCGTTCAGGTCCGTGGTGAAGGTGAGCTTGCTCAGCGCGCGGTCGCGTTCGCGCTCGGTGACCTTGCCCGCGCTGACGCCGCGCTCCAGCGACTTGACGATGCGGTTGCGTCCCGCCGCGATGAGGGCCTCGGTGGTCTCGAACACCGTCACGTCGACGTCGGCGCGGACCGAGACCTCGGCGATGCCGGATCCCATCTGGCCGGCCCCGACCACGCCTACTCGCTGAATCGCTGCGTCACTCACTTCAATTCTCTCCGGTTCTCTGCGGTGACCGTATCGTCTTGCACCGCAATAGGCCCCGCCCAGGGTTGGCCTGGGCGGGGCCTACGCTACTTCATCTCATTTTCGGTGCGACGAGCGTGTACTCAGGGCGAAAGTTCGGCCGAATTCTCGCCACCGATGCACGCTCGGCGCGGCTTACGGGCCTAAGCCGGCTCGGGCTCAGCTCGGGCTCAGTGAAACTGCCCCTCTTCGGTGGAGCCGGTCAGCGCGGTGGTCGACGAGCTCGGGTCGACCGTGGTGGCGATGCGGTCGAAGTAACCGGCACCCACCTCACGCTGGTGCTTGGTGGCGGTGTAGCCACGCTCCTCGGCGGCGAACTCGCGCTCCTGCAGCTCGACGTAGGCGCTCATCTGGTTGCGGGCGTAGCCGTAGGCCAGGTCGAACATCGAGTAGTTCAGGGCGTGGAAGCCGGCCAGCGTGATGAACTGGAACTTGAATCCCATTGCGCCAAGCTCCTTTTGGAACTTCGCGATGGTGGAGTCGTCAAGGTGCTTCTTCCAGTTGAACGACGGCGAGCAGTTGTAGGCCAGCATCTGGTCGGGGAACTCGGACTTGACGCCCTCGGCGAACTTCGCGGCGAGCTCGAGGTCCGGAGTGCCGGTCTCCATCCAGATCAGGTCGGAGTACGGCGCGTACGCCTTGGCCCGGGCGATGCAGGGCTCCAGGCCGTTGCGGACCCGGTAGAAGCCCTCCTTGGTGCGCTCACCGGTGATGAACGGCTGGTCACGCTCGTCGACGTCCGAGGTGATCAGGGTGGCCGCCTCGGCGTCGGTCCGGGCGATGACGACGGTCGGCACGTCGCAAACGTCGGCCGCCAGCCGGGCCGAGGTCAGGGTGCGGATGTGCTGCTGGGTCGGGATCAGCACCTTGCCGCCCAGGTGACCACACTTCTTCTCCGAAGCCAGCTGGTCCTCCCAGTGCGAGCCCGCCACACCGGCCGCGATCATGGCCTTCTGCAGCTCGTAGACGTTGAGCGCGCCACCGAAACCGGCCTCACCGTCGGCGACGATGGGGGCCAGCCAGTTCTTCACCGAGGTGTCGCCCTCGACCTTGGCGATCTCGTCGGCGCGCAGCAGCGCGTTGTTGATCCGGCGGACCACCTGGGGCACCGAGTTGGCCGGGTAGAGGCTCTGGTCGGGGTAGGTGTGCCCGGACAGGTTCGCGTCCCCGGCGACCTGCCACCCGGACAGGTAGATGGCCTTGAGGCCGGCGCGCACCTGCTGGACGGCCATGTTCCCGGTCAGCGCGCCGAGCGCGTTGATGTACTCGAGGTCGTGGAGCTGCTCCCACAGCACCTCGGCGCCGCGGCGGGCCAGGGTGGCCTCCTCGACGACGGTGCCCTGCAGGGCGACGACGTCCTTGGCGCTGTAGGTGCGGGTGACGTCCTTCCACCGCGGGTTGGTGTCCCAGTCCTTCTGAATCTGTTCGGCGCTCTTGGGGGTGCCAACAACAGACATGGGCATGCTCCTTCACGATCTTCACTACTGGGTTGCTGAACGCCTCACCGGCGGTAGCTAGCGGCTCAACTTCACTGGTGTGCTAACTCGAAGATGGCACAGCTCAGGGGGGCCGGTCCACCCGTTTCAATTGCCAATTTCAGCAACGGGAACGGGCAAATTTGCGAATCTTGTTAAGTTGCTAACTTGCTTGACCGTTTCAGAAGCTACCCGTCAGTAACCCCAAAGCAGCAGGTCAGAGGGCAATTTAACCGGGACGCTTGTCCTGTTACCTAGCAAAGATCGACGCGACGGCTTTCGTCTCGTCGCCGACGGCGTATGTGAGCGTTGTAACAGTGCGATCGGCCAGGTCGGGACCGAATTGCTCGGTCGATCCGGCGGGGTGGATGTGCGAGATGATCTCCAGCTTGTCCCCCAGCGCCACCGGCGCCTCGTGCTCGATCGTGATGCGCAACGGCGCCTGCATCAGCTCGGTGTGCGAGGCCAGGTAGTCCTCGACCACGCTCCAGTACACGGAGTTGTTCATGTGGTCGAACAGGTCGATGTCGGTGACCCGGACGGGAAACTCGTGGATCTCGACCGCGTCGTCCCGGCTGCCCGGCTTCAGATAAGACTTCCATCGCAGCCGGTCGACCGACGTGGTCTTGTGCAGGCCCGCCAGGAAGTCGTCGGCGATGCGCGAGGGCATCTGGGTCTCCCGGTTGATGTTGATCCAGAAGGCCTCGGACTCGATGAGCCCGCCCTTGCGCTTGCCGTCGATGCGGACCCGCATCTCGCACCAGCGATTGGAGGTGCCCGAGCACCATCTGCGCATCCGCAGCATGTCGCTGAATTCGACCGGTCGGATCAGGTCGATCATCGTGCGCCGGACGATCCACAGCGGATGGGTCTCCTCGAAACCCATCTCGCGTAGCTGGTCCTGGCCGATGTCCTGGATGTGCCGGCACGCGGCGTCCAGTCGCAGCCGGCCCGTGCGGTCGATATCCCCGACCCGCAACGGCCACTGGCGGTCGAAAACGTCCGGGTGACCGTCGGGCACCGGCATCAGTTGTTTATCCAGGCTCACGGTGCGCTCCCCGTTTCCTCCTCGCGGTTACCCCAGGTTAAGGCCCGAGGCCCCGGTCGAATAATGCCAACGAGGGCCATCGAACACCAATCGCGACGCGCGAGACCCGCTGCCAACTCTGCGAACCAAAGCTTCGCAAGGCCGGTAACCTCGGTGAGGTGTCCAAGACGTTCGTCGGCTCGCGGGTCCGCCAGCTGCGCAACGAGCGCGGGTTTTCCCAGGCCGCGCTGGCTCAGATGCTGGAAATCTCCCCGAGCTACCTCAACCAGATCGAGCACGACGTTCGCCCCCTGACGGTGGCCGTGCTGCTGCGCATCACCGAGGTGTTCGGGGTGGACGCCACGTTCTTCTCCTCACAGGACGACACCCGGCTGGTCGCCGAGCTGCGCGAGGTCACCCTGGACCGCGACCTCGACATCGACGTCGACCCGACCGAGGTCGCCGAAATGGTCAGCGCTCATCCCGGGTTGGCGCGGGCGGTGGTCAACCTGCACCGCCGTTACCGGATCACCACCGCGCAGCTGGCGGCCGCCACCGAGGAGCGGTTCTCCGACGGCAGCGGCAGCGGATCGATCACCATGCCGCACGAGGAGGTGCGCGACTACTTCTACCAACGGCAGAACTACCTGCACGAGCTGGACACCGCCGCCGAGGAGCTCACCATCAAGATGCGGTTGCACCACGGCGATCTGGCCCGGGAGTTGACGCGCCGGCTCACCGAGGTGCACGGGGTGCACATCAACCGCCGCATCGATCTCGGCGACACCGTGCTGCACCGCTACGACCCCGCCACCAAGACGCTGGAGATCAGCAATCACCTCTCGCTGGGGCAGCAGGTGTTCAAGATGGCCGCCGAACTGGCCTACCTCGAGTTCGGGGATCTGATCGATGACCTGGTCGCGCAGGGCAAGTTCACCAGCGACGAGTCGCATACGCTGGCCCGGCTCGGTCTGGCCAACTACTTCGCCGCGGCCGCCGTGCTCCCCTACCGCCAATTCCACGACGTCGCAGAGAATTTCCGCTACGACGTCGAACGGTTGTCTTCCTTCTACTCGATCAGCTACGAGACCATCGCGCACCGGCTCTCGACGATGCAGCGCCCGTCGATGCGCGGGGTGCCGTTCTCCTTCGTCCGGGTCGACCGCGCCGGCAACATGTCAAAACGCCAGTCCGCCACCGGTTTTCATTTCTCCTCCAGCGGAGGCACCTGCCCGCTGTGGAACGTCTACGAAACCTTCGCCAACCCGGGCAAGATCCTGGTCCAGATCGCGCAGATGCCCGACGGCCGCAACTACATGTGGGTGGCCCGCACCGTGGAACGACGCGCGGCCCGGTATGGTCAGCCCGGTAAGACCTTCGCGATCGGCCTGGGGTGCGAGCTTCGCCACGCGCACCGGCTCGTCTACTCGGAAGGACTCGACTTGTCGGGGGAAATCTCCACACCGATCGGCGCGGGATGCCGGGTCTGTGAGCGCGACAACTGTCCGCAGCGCGCCTTCCCGGCGCTCGGGCGCGCGCTCGATCTCGACGAGCATCGCAGCACGGTGTCCCCGTACCTGGTGACGCAACCGTGAGTCCCGACGGCCGCATCCCGCCGGGGCGATTCCGCCAACTGGGACCGATCAATTGGGTGATCGCGAAGCTGGGCGCGCGCACCGTGCGCGCACCGGAGATGCACCTGTTCACCATCCTGGGCCAGCGCCAGTTGCTGTTTTGGACGTGGCTGGCCTACGGGGGCCGGCTGCTGCGCGGGAAGCTGCCGACCATCGACACCGAGCTGGTGATCCTGCGGGTCGGACACCTACGGGCATGCGAATACGAACTGCAGCACCATCGCCGGATGGCGCGCAAGGCCGGGCTCGACGCCGACGCGCAGGCCGCGATCTTCGCGTGGCCGGAACGGCTGGACCCGGTCGAGGGGCGCCTGACTGTGCGTCAGCAGGCGCTGCTGGCGGCGACCGACGAGTTCGTCAACGACCGCACCGTCACCGACGCCACCTGGCGCGAGCTGGCGACTCACCTGGACCGGCGGCAGCTGATCGAATTCTGCTTGCTGGCAAGCCAATACGATGGGCTGGCCGCGACGATGGCGACGCTCGAGATTCCGCTGGACAACCCGCAGCAGCTATAGGTAGACGTCGGCCAAAATGGCCAGCGTCAGGACCACGGGAAGTACCGGCAGGCCGAAGGCGAACGCCGCCCAGCCCAGCTTCCCGCGTCGTCGCTGCCAGGCACCCCAGATCGCGGCGCCGATTCCCAGCACCACCGAGGCCAGCAAGACCAGCGGACCCCACTGGCCCGCCGTCGCGTTGTCCCCGGTCGAAATGCCGAGCAGCCACACGACATAACCGGTCGCCAGGCCGGCGACGGCGCCCGCGATCGTCTGGGGCGTGACGGTGCGAATCATGCGCGGCTCAGAAATTGATCATGTGTCCGGTCAGCCCGTGGAAGCATTCCTGCAGCGCCTCGGACATGGTCGGGTGGGTGTGCACGTTGCGGGCCAGCTCGGTGGCGGTCAGATCCCACTCCTGCGCCAGCGTCAGCTCCGGAAGCAGCTCCGAGACATCGTGCCCCACCAGGTGACCGCCCAGCAGCTCACCGTATTTCGAGTCGGCGATCAGCTTGACGAACCCGCTCGGGTCGCCGACACCGTGGGCCTTGCCGTTCGCGGTGAACGGGAACTTCGCCACCACCACGTCGTGGCCTTCCTCGCGGGCCTGCTCCTCGGTGAGGCCGAAGCTGGCCACCTGAGGCTGGCAGAAGGTCGCGCGCGGCATCATCCGGTAGTCACCGAGCGCCAAAGTCTCTGCGCCGGCGATGGTTTCGGCCGCCACGACGCCCTGGGCCTCGGCGACGTGGGCGAGCTGCAGCTTCCCGGTGACATCGCCGATGGCGTAGATGTGCTCGATGTTGGTGCGCATGTAGTCGGTGATGCCGATGGCCTTGCGGTCGGTCAGCGCGACCCCGGCGGCCTCGAGGCCGTAGCCCTCGACGTTGGGCGCAAAACCGATGGCCTGCAACACTTTCGCGGCCTTGAGCTCCTGGGTGTTGCCGTCCTTGCTGACGGCCACAGTCACCTCGGCACCGTTGTCGGAGATCGACTCGACCTTGGTACCGGTGAGGATTTTGACGCCCAGCTTCTTGAACTGCCTCTCAACCTCCTTGGACACCTCGGCGTCCTCGTTGGGCAGCGCGCGCGCCAAGAACTCCACGACGGTCACGTCGACCCCGTAGTTGCGCAGCACGTAGCCGAACTCCATGCCGATCGCTCCGCAACCGGCGATGATGATCGACTCAGGCAGCTCGCGGGACAGGATCAGTTCCTCGTAGGTGACCACGTTGGCCGACAGCGAGGTGCCCGGAACCAGCCGGGTGCTGCTGCCGGTGGCGATGATGGCGTTGTCGAACGTGACCGTCTCGGTCCCGCCGTCGTTGAGTTCGACCGAGATGGTGTTCGCGTCGGTGAACCGGCCGTAGCCGTGGATCTCGGTGATCTTGTTCTTCTTCATCAGGAAGTGCACGCCCGCGACGCGGCCCTCTGCCACCTTGCGGCTGCGGTCGAAGGCGACGCCGTAGTCGAAGGTCGCCTCTCCGCTGATGCCAAAGGTCTTAGCCTCTTTGGTGAAGATGTGCGCGAGTTCGGCGTTGCGCAGCAGCGCCTTGGACGGAATGCAGCCGACGTTGAGGCAAACCCCGCCCCAGTACTTCGGCTCGACGACCGCGGTGGAAAGGCCGAGTTGTGCGGCGCGAATGGCCGCGACATATCCGCCGGGGCCGGCCCCGAGGACGACGACGTCATAGTGAGAAGTCACGTGCCCACCCTAGTGGGCGCCGGCTCGCAGCGGACAACGCCGTGAGTCGCGCCGCTTCCAACGCGCCGAGGGTGGGCGCTACGTACCGGAAACGCCGGAAATTCGTCCCTCACCCCCACACTCGCGGGGCGCCTCGGAATCAGGTCAATACGGAATGACGCCGACCAGGCAGTGGCCCACTCGCTCGCAGTAGTAATAGCCGTACAGGGGTGCCGCGCCGGCCACGGCGGCGAACGGCCCCGACATCAGCGCCACCGACAGCGCGGAAACCAGCGGCCTGCCGTGCACCATCGCGAGCATCACGCCGCCGACCACGCACACCGCCACGTAGACCAGCACCGCGAACAGCGCCGGAGTCTTGTCGATCGAGCCGTACCACCACGAGAACAAACCCAGCCCGACCACGGCCGCGGCGGCCCACACGCCCAGCAGCATCAGGGCCAACTTCCACCACTTGACGTAGAAGTAGCGACCGGGGACGGTGACCGACTGCACCGGGACGGCGGATCCGGTGGCGGCCTCCGGTTCTGGCTCGCCGGGTTCGGGCTCGGTGGCCGCCGGCCGCTCGCCGGTGTCCGCGATCTCGGAGTCGGAGTCGTCGTCGAAATCGGGGACCCAGGACTGGGTCCCGGTGTCCTCGGTCTCGCGTTCATCGTCGGAGAAGTCCGGCACGAAGGCCTCGGTCCCTGGGCTCGCGGCGTCCTTGTCGTCAGGCACCGGCGGTCACCCGCAACGCGACGAGCACACCGAACCAGCCCGGCGCCGCCGCCAGGATGAACGCGCCCAGCGCGGTGACCCAGCGGCGCCCGGAGAACAGGATCATCGTCAGCCCGACGACGCTGGGGATGCCAACCACCGACGCGATCGCGATGTCCGGGCGGACGCTGGCGTGGACCACGACGGTGTACGCCACGCACGCCAGGGCCCCGACCGCGCTTCCGATCAGCATGGCGCCGGCCAGTAACCAGGGACGGGGCAGGGGAATCACTTTCTCGACTGTACTGCGGTCACCGAGGCGCAGGGCATGTCTGCGCGCCCGCGCCGGCCACCACCGGACCGCGTGTCGCGGGCCGTTCACCCCGCTCGTAACCGGCGCCCGTGATGACCGGCGCGCCGGCCAAAGACGCCTGTTCTTCGGCGGTGAAGACGCGGCCGCGGGACAGGAACCGGACGCCGTCGGGTGCCTCCAGGCTGAACCCGCCGCCGCGGCCGGGCACCACGTCGATCACCAACTGGGTGTGCTTGTCGCGATAGTGGGCCGCGTACTGCGGGCCCGAAATCCACACCGGCACGCCGTCGGGTCCGACGTCGAGCACGCCGAGCAGGACGTCGCGATCGCCGACCAGGAAGTCGCCGAGCGGGTAGCACATCGGCGACGAGCCGTCGCAGCAGCCGCCGGACTGGTGGAACATCACCGGGCCGTGCGCCGCCTGCAGCCGCGTCAGTACCTCGGCGGCCGGGGCGGTGATGGCCACTCCGGCGGGCGCGAGACCCCTCGCGCCGCTTCCACTCATCGCTTCGCTCTGCATCGTCGCCGGCGCGTCAGAAGAACCCTTGCGCCTTCTCGGAGTAGGACACCAGCATGTTCTTGGTCTGCTGATAGTGGTCCAGCATCATCTTGTGGTTCTCCCGGCCGATGCCGGACTGCTTGTAGCCGCCGAACGCCGCGTGGGCGGGATAGACGTGGTAGCAGTTCACCCACACCCGGCCGGCCTGGATGTCGCGCCCGGCCCGGTAGGCGGTGTTGCCGTCGCGGCTCCACACCCCCGCCCCCAGGCCGTAGAGGGTGTCGTTGGCGATCGACATGGCGTCGTCGTAATCGGAGAACGACGTCACCGCCACCACCGGCCCGAAGATCTCCTCCTGGAAGACCCGCATCGAGTTGTCGCCGCCCAGGATGGTGGGCTGCATGTAGAAGCCGCCGGACAGGTCGCCGCCGAGCTCGGCGCGTTCGCCTCCGGTGATCACCTTGGCGCCCTCGTCCTTGCCGATTTCGATGTAGGACAACACCTTTTCCAGCTGGTCGTTGGACGCCTGCGACCCCAGCATGGTCTCGGAGTCCAGCGGGTCGCCCTGCCGGACCGCCTTGGTGCGGATCGCGGCCAGCTCCAGGAACTCGTCGTAGATGTCGGCCTGGACCAGGCTGCGCGACGGGCAGGTGCACACCTCGCCCTGGTTGAGGGCGAACATCGTGAAGCCCTCCAGAGCCTTGTCCTGATAGTCGTCGGCCTTGGCCATCACATCGGAGAAGAAGATGTTGGGGCTCTTGCCCCCGAGTTCGAGGGTGACCGGGATCAGGTTCTGCGACGCGTACTGCATGATCAGTCGCCCCGTGGTGGTCTCGCCGGTGAACGCGATCTTGGCGATCCGGTTGCTCGATGCCAGCGGCTTACCGGCCTCGGCGCCGAACCCACTGACGACGTTGATCACCCCGGGCGGCAGCAGATCGCCGATCAGCGACATCAGGTAGAGCACCGAAACCGGCGTCTGCTCAGCGGGTTTGAGCACCACCGCGTTGCCGGCGGCCAACGCGGGCGCCAGCTTCCAGGCGCCCATCAGGATGGGGAAGTTCCACGGGATGATCTGCCCGACCACGCCGAGCGGCTCGTGGAAGTGGTAGGCGACGGTGTCGTCGTCGATCTGGCTCAGCGAGCCCTCCTGGGCGCGCAGCGCCGCGGCGAAGTACCGGAAGTGGTCGGCCGCCAAGGGGATGTCGGCGGCCAGCGCCTCGCGGATCGGCTTGCCGTTGTCCCAGACCTCGGCCACCGCCAGCGCGGCGGTGTGTTCGTCGATGCGGTCGGCGATCTTGTTCAGGATCGCGGCGCGCTCGGCCGGCGCCGTCTTACCCCACGCCGGCGCGGCCGCGTGGGCGGCGTCGAGCGCCTTGTCGACGTCGGCTTCATCCGAACGGGCCACCTCGCAGAACGTCTGGCCGGTGACCGGTGTCGGGTTCTCGAAGTAGCGCCCCCGCGCCGGCGGAACCCACTGCCCCCCGATGAAGTTCTCGTAGCGAGACTCATACGACATCAACGCCCCGGCGGCACCTGGACGTGCGAAAACGGTCACTGCTCTCACTCCTCGTTCGGCTGTGTAATACACCTCACAGTACCGCCGTGGCCACAATGGCTTCCATGGCTTCCAACGCTTCCACGACGCCGCACGCGCGCACCGACCCTCAGGACAGCGAAGACCCCTACCTCTGGCTCGAGGACGTCACCGGCGACGAGGCGCTGGATTGGGTGCGGGCGCGCAACGAGCCGACGCTGGCGCGCTTCCGCGACACCGATTTCGAGCGGATGCGCACCGAGGCGCTCGAGGTGCTCGACACCGACGCCCGCATCCCCTACGTGGTACGCCGCGGCGAATACCTCTACAACTTCTGGCGTGACGCGGCCAACCCCCGCGGGCTGTGGCGGCGCACCACGCTGGACAGCTACCGCACCGATACCCCCGAGTGGGACGTGCTGATCGACGTCGACGAACTGGGCCGGGCCGACGGCGAGAAATGGGTGTGGGCCGGCGCCGCCGTCATCTACCCCGAGTACACCCGCGCGCTGGTCAGCCTCTCCCGCGGCGGCTCGGACGCCTCGATCGTGCGCGAATTCGACATGCTGACAAGGGAATTCGTCACCGACGGATTCGAACTTCCGGAAGCCAAGTCGCAGGTCAGCTGGGAAGACCCCGACACCGTCCTGGTCGGCACCGACTTCGGGCCCGACACGCTCACCGATTCGGGCTACCCGCGGGTGGTCAAGCGGTGGCGCCGGGGCACACCCCTGGCCGAGGCCGAGACCGTCTTCGAGGGCGCCCGTTCCGACGTGAACGTGGCGGCCAGCGCCAGCCGGATCCCCGGGTACGAGCGCACCCTGATCGGGCGGGCGCTGGACTTCTGGAACGAAGAACTCTACGAGCTGCGCGGGCCGGAACTCATCCGCATCGACACCCCCACCGACGCCAGCGTGAGCCTGCACCGCGAATGGCTGCTGGTCGAGCTGCGCAGCGATTGGTTCTTCGGCGGCACTACCTATGGCGCCGGGTCGCTGCTGGCCGCCGACTACGAGGAATTCCTCGGCGGCACAGCGCAATTGCAGGTGGTCTTCGAACCCGACGAACACACGGCGCTCAACCACTACGCGTGGACCCGCGACCGGCTGGTGATCGTCTCGCTGGTGGACGTGGCCAGTCGCGTCGAGATCGTCACGCCGTCACGGCCATCGGGTGACGACCCGCTGCGCCCGGCTCCGCCGCGCTTGCGATCGTCACGGGCATCGGGTGACGACCCGCTGCGCCCGGCTCCGCCGCGCTTGCGATCGTCACGGGCATCCTGGCGCCGCGAACCCGTGGCCGGGATCCCGGCCGCCACCAACACCGTCGTCGTCTCCGCCGACGACACCGGCGACGAGTTCTTCCTGGATTCCAGTGGATTCGACACACCGTCCCGGCTGATGCGGGGCACCGACGACGGGGCCCTCGAACAGCTCAAGTCCGCCCCGGCGTTCTTCGATGCCGAAAACATCTCCGTGACACAGAACTTCGTGAAGTCGAAGGACGGCACGCCGATCCCCTACTTCGTGGTGCGGCCCGCCGGCCCGGCGTCCGACGGACCGGCGCCCACCCTGCTCTACGGCTACGGCGGATTCGAATCGTCGAACACGCCCGGTTACAGCGGCGTGCTGGGGCGGCTGTGGCTGGCCCGCGGCGGCACGTACGTGTTGGCCAACATCCGCGGCGGCGGCGAATACGGCCCCGAGTGGCACACCCAGGCGATACGCGAGGGCCGGCACAAGGTCGCCGAGGACTTCGCCGCCGTGGCAACCGATTTGGTGGACCGCGGCATCACACGCGTCGAGCAGCTCGGCGCGCAGGGCGGCAGCAACGGCGGCCTGCTGATGGGCATCATGCTGACCCAGTACCCGGAGAAATTCGGCGCGCTGGTGTGCAGCGTCCCGCTGCTGGACATGAAGCGCTACCACCTGCTGCTGGCCGGCGCGTCGTGGGTGGCCGAGTACGGTGACCCGGACAACCCCGACGATTGGAAATTCATCGCCGAATACTCGCCCTACCAAAACATTTCGGCGACGCGCCGGTACCCGCCGGTGCTGATGACCACGTCCACCCGCGACGACCGGGTGCATCCGGGGCACGCCCGCAAGATGACCGCGGCCCTCGAGGCCGCCGGCCACCCGGTGTTCTACTACGAGAACATCGAGGGCGGCCACGCCGGCGCGGCCGACAACGAGCAGGTCGCCTTCAAGTCGGCGCTGACCTACTCGTTCCTATGGCAGATGCTGGGCGGGCGCACGCAGTCATAGGATCAACGACGTGTCAGCGGCGCAGCGCATCGAACTCACCCTGTTGGCGACCGGGCTGATCTTCATCCTGGCGTCGGCGGCCCAGGCACGGTACCGCTTCATCAACGACCGTCGCGCGGGCCGGCGGTTCTACTGGGCGACTGCGATCATCGGCATCGCCTGCTTCGCGGTGGGGACCGGCCAGCTGTGGCCCAACGGGGTCGTCGTGGCGGCGATCTTTTCGGCCATCGTCGCCTTCTCGGCCTACCTCACCACGCCGTATCTGAAGATCGCCGGGCGGATCTACGCCTCGTCACCGGAAAACCGGCAGCCCGACCCTTAAGGACGCCATGCCAAGCAGCGACTTCCAGACCCTGCTCTACCGCACGGCCGGCCCGGTGGCCACCATCACGCTGAACCGGCCCGAGCAGCTGAACACGATCGTGCCGCCCATGCCCGACGAGATCGAGGCCGCGGTCGGCCTGGCCGAGCGCGACCCGGCCGTCAAGGTCATCGTGCTGCGCGGGGCGGGCCGGGCGTTCTCCGGCGGCTACGACTTCGGCGGCGGTTTCCAGCACTGGGGCGAATCCATGATGAGCGACGGAAAGTGGGATCCCGGCAAGGACTTCGCGATGGTCAGCGCCCGCGAGACCGGGCCGACGCAAAAGTTCATGGCCATCTGGCGGGCGTCCAAACCGGTGATCGCCCAGGTGCACGGCTGGTGCGTGGGCGGTGCCAGCGACTACGCGCTGTGCGCCGATCTCGTCATCGCCAGCGAGGACGCCGTGATCGGCACCCCCTACAGCAGGATGTGGGGCGCGTACCTGACCGGGATGTGGCTCTACCGGCTGAGCCTGGCCAAGGTGAAGTGGCACTCGCTGACCGGGCGTCCCCTGACCGGCGTGCAGGCCGCGGAGATCGAGCTGATCAACGAGGCGGTGCCCTTCGAGCGCCTCGAAGCGCGGGTGGCCGAGATCGCGGCCGAACTGGCGCAGATCCCCTTGTCGCAGTTGCAGGCGCAAAAGCTGATCGTTAACCAGGCCTACGAGAACATGGGCCTGGCCTCCACCCAGACGCTGGGCGGCATCCTCGACGGCCTGATGCGCAATACGCCCGACGCCCTGGGCTTCATCAAGATCGCGGAGGACGAGGGCGTGCGCGCCGCCGTCGAGCGCCGCGACGGCCCGTTCGGGGACTACAGCCAGGCCCCGCCGGAGCTGCGGCCGGACCCGTCACACGTCATCGTCCCTGATCGGGACTGATACTGAGACAGGCTAGAGATCCCCTGGCAGTCAGCTGGGAAATATCCGCGTCCGGCCAAAAAGTGCTACCGTAACTGCTATGTCTCGGCTGAGTACCGGCCTGCGTGCAGGCGCTGTGTTCCTTGCTCTGGGTGTTACCGCTGCGATCTTCCCGTCGACCGCGGTAGCCGACTCCACGGAGGACTTCCCGATCCCCCGCCGGATGATCAACACCACATGTGATGCTGAGCAGATCCTGGCGGCAACCCGGGACACCAGCCCGGTGTACTACCAGCGCTACATGATCGACTTCAACAACCACCCCAACGTGAACCAGGCCGCCATCGACAAGGCCCACTGGTTCTATGCGTTGTCGCCGGCCGACCGCCGGAACTACTCCGAGAACTTCTATGCGCCACAGGCCGATCCGCTGTGGTTGGCCTGGCCCAACCACATGAAGATCTTCTGGAACAACAAGGGCGTGGTCGCCAAGGCCACCGACATCTGCAACACCTACCCGCCCGGCGACATGTCGGTGTGGAACTGGTCGTAATCCTCACGGCATAAGCGGTATTCACCCACCCAGCGCCCAGGAATCTCCTCCTGGGCGCTGAGTCTTTTGGTGTGCCCTGCTGCCGTTTCACCACTGAAAGGTACGGCCCGCACCGGAGAACCGGTGCGGGCCGCGTGGCTGTCGGTACACCCACCGACACGAATTACGGTACCTCGGAACAAATTATTTGGCTACCCGAAATCTCGCGGTATGTTCGGACGACAGCCCACACCGACGAGGGAGAGCCATGCCCCACTACGTCCTGCCCGACCTGACCTATGACTACGGTGCGCTCGAGCCCGCGATCAGCGGCGAGATCATGCAGCTGCACCACGACGCGCATCACGCCGCCTACGTCAAGGGCGCCAACTCGACCGTCGACCAGCTCGCCGAGGCGCGTGCCGAGCGCAACCTCGCCCACTTGCCGGGCCTGGAGCGGACGCTGGCGTTTCACCTCGCCGGCCATGCCTTGCACTCGATCTTTTGGACGAATCTCTCGCCGGAGGCCGCCGAAAGGCCCGAGGGGGAACTGGCCGCCGCCATCGACGAGTTCTTCGGCGGATTCGAGGCGTTCCGCGCCGAGATGACCGGGGCCACCTCCAGCGTGCAGGGTTCGGGGTGGGGTGCGCTGGCGTGGGACCCGATCGGGCGTCGTCTGGTCGTGCACCAGATTCACGATCACCACGTCAGCGTGGCGATCACCAGCACTCCGCTGCTGGTGTTCGACGCCTGGGAGCACGCGTTCTACCTGCAGTACCGCAACGTCAAGGCCGACTACGTCGACAGGCTGTGGTCCATCGTGAATTGGGCCGACGTCGCCGTCCGCTTCGAGGCCGCTCGCCGCGGCGACCTGTCCGGGCTACACAGCAGCGACGAGATCGGCGGCGCGCGATGAGCATCCGATCGGTGGATCGAATGCGGGCGGTCAACTGGAATCGCCTGCCCGACCCCAAGGACGCGCAGGTATGGGATCGGCTGACGGGCAACTTCTGGCTGCCGGAGAAGGTGCCGCTGTCCAACGACTCGGCGTCATGGCAGACGCTGACCGCGCAGGAGCAGCAGACGACCGTGCGAGTGTTCACCGGGCTCACGTTGCTCGATACGACGCAGGCCACCGTCGGCGCGGTGTCGATGATCGCCGATGCGGTCACGCCCCACGAGGAGGCGGTGCTGACCAACATCGCGTTCATGGAATCGGTCCACGCCAAGAGCTACAGTTCGATCTTTTCGACGCTGTGCTCCACCCGCCAGATCGACGACGCCTTCGACTGGTCCGAGCGCAATCCGCACCTGCAGCGCAAGGCTCAGATCGTCGTCGACTATTACCGCGGGGACGACGCCCTCAAACGCAAGGCGGCGTCGGTCATGCTGGAATCGTTTCTGTTCTACTCCGGTTTCTACCTGCCGATGTACTGGTCCTCGCGCGGCAAGCTCACCAACACCGCCGACATCATCCGGCTAATCATCCGCGACGAAGCCGTGCACGGCTTCTACATCGGCTACAAGTGTCAGTGCGGACTCGCCGAGCTTTCGGAATCAGAGCGGTCCGGCCACCGCGAGTACACCTACGAGCTGCTGAATGCGTTGTACACCAACGAGATTGATTATGCCCACGATCTGTACGACGGCCTGGGCTGGACCGACGACGTACTGCCCTACATGCGGTTCAACGCGAACCGGGCCCTGGCCAACCTCGGGTACGAGCCGATGTTCGGGCCCTCGGACTGCCGGGTGAACCCAGCGGTGCTCTCGGCGCTCGATCCCGGCGCCGGCGAGAACCATGACTTCTTCTCCGGGTCGGGCAGCTCCTATGTCATCGGCTCCCACCAGGCCACCGAGGACGCGGACTGGGACTTCTGACCACCCGCAGCGGGCTGCTCACGCTTCGTAGGATCAGCGCGGCTGTACCAATCCGCCCGGCGGGTGCTCCTCGACGTCGTTGAGGATCAGCTCGCGCACCGCGGGACGCGGTCCGTACGGTCGCAGCATGGTGCTGGCCGGCCGTGGCCGCACGTGCTGCGGCCACCAGAACCAGCGCCCGAGCAAGGTGGCCAGCGACGGTGTCATGAACGACCGCACGATCAAGGTGTCGAAGAGCAGACCCAGCGCGATCGTCGTACCCACCTGGGCCATCACCAGCAGCGGGCTGAACATGAACGTGGCCATCGTCGCGGCGAACACCAGACCGGCGGAGGTGACCACGGAGCCCGAACCGGCCATCGCGCGGATCGTCCCAGTCTTGAGCCCGGCGTGGATTTCCTCTTTGAACCGCGATATCAGCAGCAGGTTGTAGTCCGAGCCGACCGCCAGCAGCAGGATGACCGCCATCGCCAGCACCATCCAGTGCAACTTCAAACCCAGGATGTACTGCCATAACAGCACGGAGAGTCCGAACGAGGCGCCCAGCGACAGCAACACCGTGCCGACGATCACGAAGGCCGCCACGACGCTGCGGGTGATCACCAGCATGATGATGAAAATCAGTGTGGCCGCGGCGATTCCGGCGATCAACAGGTCGATGTTGGAGCCGTCGTGCATGTCCTTGTACGTCGCGGCGGTGCCGCCAAGGTAGACCTTGGCGCCCTCCCAGGGTGTGCCCTTGATCGCCTCGTGGACGGCCTGTTTGATCGGTTCGATGTGCCTGATGCCTTCGGGACTCGCCGGGTCGCCTTCGTGGGAGATGATCAATCGGACCGCGCGCCCGTCGGGCGAGATGAAATTTTTGAGACCTCGCGCGAAGTCCGGGCTTTTGAACGCTTCCGGCGGGAGGTAGAACGTGTCGTCGTTCTTCGCCTTGTCGAAGGCATCGCCCTGCGCGGTGGCGTTGTCGGCCTGCGCCTTCGCCTGTTCGTTAAGTCCTTGTGTGATCGCGTAATTCGACATGATGGTGTCGAGGTTGCGCTGCTGGCTCTCGATCTGCGGCGGGATCAGCGCCACCAGCTTGGGCTGGATCCGATCCAGCTTGTCGAGGTTCGCGCTCAGGTTCACGATGTTCTCGGCCACCTGGTCGATGCCGTCGAGCGCGTTGAAGACCGACCGGAGTGCCCAGCAGGCCGGGATGTCGTAACAGTGCTTCTCCCAGTAGAAGTAGCTGCGGATCGGCCGGAGGAAGTCGTCGAAGTTGGCGATGTCGTCGCGCAACCTCTCGGTGATCTGCACGGTTTCCTTGGTGAGCCTGGTGGTTTCGTGCGTGGTGTTGCTCAGATCCTGGGTCACCTGCATCTGCTCGTGCAGCGTCGCCATCGTCTTGTGCAGCTCGTCGGCCTGCTTGAGCAGATTGTTCGCCTGCTCCTCTTGGTAGTGCTGGGTCTGGATCCGCCCCGCGGCTTGCGCGCCCATCTGAAAGCCGAGGGTGCTGTGGTCGAGCGGCGTGCCCAGCGGCCGGGTGATGGTCTGCACCCGGCCGATACCGGGGATGTGGAAGACCGCCTTGGCGACCTTGTCCAGGACCAGGAAATCGGCCGGGTTACGCAGGTCGTGATCGGTCTCGATCATCAACAGCTCAGGATTGAGCCGAGCCTGGTCGAAGTGCCGGTCCGCGGCGGCATAACCGACATTGGCCGGGGTGTCCGCCGGCAGGAAGTGGCGGTTGTCGTAGTCGGTCTTGTAACCGGGCAGGGCGAGCAGACCGACCAACGCGACCGCGATGGTCACCGCGAGAACCGGTGCGGGCCAGCGGACGACCGCGGTGCCCATGCGACGCCAGCCCTGGGTCTGCAGCTTGCGCTTCGGGTCCATGAGCTTGAAGAACGAAGCAACCGTCAGTATTGCCGGAGCCAGCGTCAGAGCCGCCAACACCGCGACCAGCATGCCGACCGCACAAGGCACCCCCAGCGACTGGAAGTACGGCAGCCGGCAAAAGCTCAGGCAGTACATCGCGCCGGCGATGGTCAGGCCCGATCCCAGCACGACATGCGCGGTGCTGTGGAACATGGTGTAGAACGCCTGTTCGCGGGTCTCGCCCAGCCCACGGGCCTCGTGATAGCGACCCACCACGAAGATCGCGTAATCCGTCCCGGCGGCGATCGCCATCAGCACCAGCATGTTGTTGGCAAACGTCGAGAGCCCCATGACCCCGTAGTTACCGAGCGTCGCGACGACACCGCGGGCCGCCGCCAGCTCGATGAACACCATGGCCAGCATGATCACGACGGTGACCACCGACCGGTACACGAAGAGCAGCATCACGATGATCACCAAGAACGTGACGAGCGTGACCTTCGCTACGCCCTTCTCGCCCGCGTGGGACTGATCGGCGAACAGCGGCCCCGCGCCGGTGACGTATGCCTTGATTCCCGGCGGCGCGGGTACCGAGTCCACGATCTTGCGGACGGCCGCGGCGGACTCGTTCGCCTGCCCGCTGCCCATGTTGCCGGCGAGGTAAACCTGGACGTACGCCGCCTTTTGATCGTGGCTCTGGGAACCCGCCGCCGTCAGCGGATCACTCCAGAAATCCTGGACGTGCTGAACGTGTTTCTTGTCTTGCTCGACGCGCCTGACGATCTCGTCGTAGTAGCGGTGCGCTTCGGCCCCGAGTGGCTTGTCGCCCTCCAGCAGGATCATGGCCGAGTTGTCGGAGTTGAACTCTTTGAACGTCGACCCGACCTTCATCATCGACTGGAAGGACGCCGCGTCGGTCGGACTCATCGACACCGAGTGGGTCTTGGCGACGACCTCCAGCTGCGGGGCCACGGTGTTGGTGACGAACACGATGCCCAGCCACACCAGGACGATCGGCAGGGCCAGCTTATGGATCATCCGCGGCAGGAACGGCGGGATCAGCGGCTGATCGACGCGCGGCGGAACCTCGCCCGGCTCGCTCATGCGGACTTGTCCAGGCAATAGACGAAGGCGTTCACGGTTTGGTTGGGATCCGAGCGATTCGGCGTCTTGATGACGTCACCGCTCCCGTCGTGCTTGTTCACCACGAACTGGCAGGCGATCCAACTGCCGTCGCCTTGCGCCACCAGGTTTGCCGGGATGCCGGGCTTCGTTGAACTCAATACTTTGCTCCAGGGCAAGGGCACGTTGAGGGCCTGCTGCGGATGGGAATTTTCGTCGAGGTAGTTGATGGTGGCCGTGCTGCCCGGTGGGCCCCAGACCTGGAGGGTGATGGTCTTGGCGTTGAACTCGTCGAGGACCTCACCCGAGGTGCCACCACCGAACGAACCCTTGTGGACGCCGAAGACGCCGTGCAACCGGTATACGACGAATCCCGACAGCGCGACGACAGCCGCGATTGTGAGCACCAGCCAGAAACGCCCCAAAAACCCCTTTTTCTTGGCGCGCTGCGGAGCGGCCTTTTCGCCCTCCCCGCCGGCGGAGCCCTGCTGCCGCAGCGGCTCGGTCCTTGGCTCAGTCGTCGTCATGGGCGCTCCAAGTCCCTTCCCGTGTTCACCGGTTGAAGATCGCCAAGCCACAGCGTTACCGGCCTCCCTCCCTGGGTTCATGCGGCTTCCGCGATGAGCCCGATGCACGTGGCAGTCAGCAGGCGCGTCAGCGCGGTCGCGAAGTCCAGATTCCACTCCGGCGGAGCCACTTCCGGCTCCTCGGCGTAGACGTCGGTGAGATCCGCCGGCGGGTTCGCGACCTGCCACAGGGTGGCCGCCAGCGAGTACGCGGCCAGCAGGATATCGAGCGACCCCGACCGCCCGAGCTCGGGCAGCGCCCTCTCGATGGCATCGGCGAGCGAGCGCGTGGCGGCGGTGCTGATGCGCCTGACCTCGATGACCCGCTCCGCGTCCACCTCGTGCTCCAGGTGCAGGTGCAGGTTGGCCAGCAGGTCGCAGAACAGCGGATCCTCGGCCAGCGCCTCGGCCAGCGTCCCGGCGATGCGCGACGGCGATTTGGCGCCGGGCTCGGCCAGCTTGTCCGACACGGTGTTCGACCACCGCACCCACCCCTCGGCGGACAGGCGCAGCAGCACTTCCTTGTGCGAGGTGAAGTAGCGGCGCACCGCCGAATAGTGAATTCCGGCGCGGCTCGCGACCGCGGTCAGGGTGACCGACGCGACGCCCGTCTCCATCGCCAGCGAGCGTGCGGCTTCCACGAGGGCCTCCGCACGTTGGCGCTTCTTTTCCTCGGTGCGGGCACGCTGGAATGTCAGTTGCGCCACCGGAAGAGCGTAACGCACGTCGTGTGATTTGTATAACGCACGTTGCGTGATTTGTGCGAGGTCACTCTCGTCGGCGGCGCAAACGGGTAAAGCTGGAACCATGCTCCCGTCGCGTCCTTGGAAATAGCGCGTGCAGACCATCGCCCTCACCGGGTTTCTCGGCGGGCTGATCACCGGCATCTCGCCGTGCATCCTGCCGGTGCTCCCGGTGATCCTGCTGTCCGGTGCGGGCGGTACCCGTGCCGACTCCCGCCGCGTGAGTTCAGTGTCCCGCCCGTATTTGGTGATCGCGGGGCTGGTGTGCAGCTTCAGCCTGGCCACCCTGCTCGGCTCCGCGCTGCTGACGGCGCTGCGCCTGCCGCAGGACGCGATCCGGTGGGCCGCGCTGGTGGTGTTGACCCTCATCGGCCTGGGACTGATCTTCCCGCCGGTGCAGCACCTGATCGAACGGCCGTTCGCCTACCTCCCGCAGCGCCAAATCGGCGCCAACGCAGACGGTTTCGGCCTCGGTCTGACGTTGGGCGCGCTCTACGTGCCGTGCGCCGGTCCGGTGCTCGCGGCGATCGTGGTCGCCGGCGGAACCTCGTCGATCGGTCCCGGCGCGCTGGTGTTGACCGCGACCTTCGCCCTCGGAAACGCCGTGCCGCTGTTGGCCTTCGCGCTGGCCGGGCGTCGCGTCGCCGAGCGCGTCGCCGCGTTCCGCCGACGGCAGCGCGCGATTCAGATCGCCGGCGGGATCGCGATGATCGTGCTGGCCGTGGCGCTGGTGTTCAACCTGCCGGCGATGCTGCAGCGGGCCGTTCCCGACTACACGACCGCGATGCAGAACAAGCTGGGCGCCAACAACATCGGGCACAGCCTGAACCCCACCCCCGCGCAGCAGCCCAACCGCGGCACCGGGCTGGCGCTGAGCCCGCCCAGCGTCACCGTCGAGGGGGCGCTCAGCGACTGCTCCAGCGGTTCGGACGAGCTGCAACAGTGCGGGCCCGCGCCCGCCCTGACCGGCGTCACCGGGTGGCTCAACACCCCGGACGGCAAGCCGCTGGACCCCGCCGAGGTGCGCGGCAAGGTCGTGTTGATCGACTTCTGGGCCTACTCGTGCATCAACTGCCAACGCGCGATCCCACACGTAATCGATTGGTACAACAGGTATCACGACACCGGATTCGTCGTCATCGGGGTGCACACGCCGGAGTACGCGTTCGAGCGGGTCCCCGAGAATGTGGCCAGCGGCGCCGCCGACCTGCACATCCCCTACCCCATCGCCCTGGACAACGACTACGCGACGTGGAACAACTTCCACAACCTCTACTGGCCGGCCGAATACCTGATCGACGCGAACGGACAAGTGCGGCACACGAAGTTCGGGGAGGGCGACTACGACGGCACCGAAAAACTGATCCGCCAACTGCTCGCGGGCGCCCACCCCGGCGCGCCGCTGCCCGCGCCGACGAGTTCGGCCGACACCACCCCGCAGACCCGGCTCACGCCCGAAACCTACCTCGGTGTCGAAAGGTCCGGAAACTACGGCGGCACCGGCGATTACACGTCGGGCACCGTCACGCTGAGCTTTCCGCCGACCCTGGCCGACGACAAGTACGCCCTGCGCGGGCGCTGGACCCTGGACGATCAGGGCGCCACCGCCGAGGGCGACGACGCCACCGTCCGGCTGAACTACACCGCGAAGGACGTCTACGCCGTGGTCGGCGGCACCGGCACGCTCACCGTGACCCGGGACGGCACGACCACCACCACACCGATCGGCGGGGCGCCCACGTTGCACCGGATCGTCGCCGACGACTCCGCGCACCGCGACCAGCTGGACATGCGGGTCAGCAAGGGCCTGCAGGTCTTCTCGTTCACGTTCGGGTAGCGGGGCGGCTCACGACTTCTTCCACAGACTGCCGACCATCGCGACGACCACGCCGAATCCCACCAGGGCGGCGCCGGCCAGCAGCGTGACGTTAAGCCATTGGTGCACACCGGCTTCGGCGTGTCCGACCATCGCCTCGGCGACGCGCCGGATGTCGCCGGTGGTGCGGTTGAGCGCCTTGTCGACGTAGCGGCCGGCGACCTCGAGGCCGGCCCACCCGGCCGCGCCGACGAGCAGGGCGGACACCCCCAAGCTGCTGAGCGCCTTGCCGCGCCGGCGCGCGGCGGCCAGCGTGAGCAGCGCGCAGACCCCGCACAACGCCGCCGCCCCCACGCTCACCCACGGTCCCCAGGTGGACAGCCGGCTCAGCCGCCCCTGACGCATCGCTTGTGGCATCGAAACCGTCAGCGGGACAGCCAGTTTCGCGGGAACAGTCACGTTGTAACGGTTGAGCAGCGGCCGGATCGAGTCGTCGCCCAGCATCGGGGCGACGTCGACCGCCCACTGATCGCCGTTCTCGCCGCTCCCCGGGTCACCGAACAGCCAGCCGTGCGCCGCGCGGTTGGCCTGGGCGAACAGCGGCGGGAAGGCCGGCCCGGCGGTGAAAGCGCTGGCGGCATCGTGCACCTCGGAGCTGTCGACGGGATAACGGCCCCCGCCGTGTTCGGCGATGAGAGCCATTGCCCGCGTGGTCAGTTCGGCCGCCATGGCGGACTGCAGCTCCGGGTCGGCCACCGCCCCGCGCGCCAGCGCGGCGTAGCCGTCGGCGTCGACGACGTGCACCTGCGTCCACGCCGCGGGGATGGCCACCGCCAGCGCCAGCGTGGTGATGAGCCACAACAGCACGCTCGCCGCGAATCGCACGCCTGCGAATCTACGCAATCCCCCGCACGTACGCGGCCTGCCCGAGGTGCTGGGCGCAGTCGTCGATGATGCTGACCAACCGGGCGCTGGCCGTCACCGGCGGATCCCAGTTGGTGTCCACCACGCGGGCCAGCTCCTCGCCGGTGATGCCGCCGAGGTATTCGAGGGTGAGCTCGTGCACCGCGTGGTAGTAGCCGGACAGCAGGTCCGCGGGCGCCTTCACCTTGGCCACGTCGTCGGGCGAATGCCCGTAGCCCATGTCGCCCTGTGGCAGGTCCAGTCCGAACCGGTCCACCCACCCGTCGCGCAGCCAGACCTGCTCGACCCCGGCCACGTCGGCCAGCTGGAGGTCCTGCACCCGCGCGCTGTGCCAGAGCAGCCACGCGATGCTGTTGGCGTCCGGGGTCGGCCGATAGGACGACACCTCCTCGGTCAATCCCTCGGTGATCTCGTCGACGTGTTCGATCAACCGGGTGAAGGCGTCGCGCAGGAGATCTTGGATTACGGCGGCATCGTCGGTGCGGGCCATACTCGCGACACTACGGGAGCGCGCCGTGGAAGACAGCCTCGACGTTGTTGCCGTCGGGATCGCGCACGAACGCGCCGAAGTAGCCGGGGTGGTATTCTGGCCACAGCCGCGGCGCGTGCAGCGGCTCGGCGCCCAACTCCACGGCCACCCGGTAAAACTCGCGCACCGCGTCCTCGTCGGGGGCCTCGAACGCCAGGTGAACCTCGCGATTGGGTCCGGCCAGCGCGCCGGAGATCCAGAAGGTCGGCTTGCCCCCGCGGCCATACCCGATGGCGGGGCCCACATCCAGCTGCCGGGAGAAGCCCAGCGTCTCCAGCACCGCGTCGTAGAACCGCTGGGACTTTGCGTAGTCGGCGCAGTTGATGCCCACGTGGTCGATCACGGAGAAGATCCTGGCACGAGCCGCCGCCACGGTCGTAGATTGTTTGGATGACTTACGACCTCATCATCCGCAACGGCACCATCGTCGACGGGCTGGGGGGCGAGCCGTACGTCGGTGACGTGGCGGTGGCCGACAACGTCATCAAGGCGGTCGGCGACGTGAACGGCGCCGCGGCGAACCGCGAGATCGACGCCACCGGGCTGTTGGTCACGCCCGGCTTCGTCGACCTGCACACCCACTACGACGGCCAGTCCATCTGGTCGGAGCGGCTGACGCCGTCGTCGGCGCACGGGGTGACGACGGTGGTGATGGGCAACTGCGGGGTCGGCTTCGCGCCGTGCCGCCAGTCCGACCACGACGTCCTCGTCGACGTGATGGCCGGCGTCGAAGACATCCCGGGTGTCGTGATGACCGACGGCCTGCCGTGGACGTGGGAAACCTTCCCCGAATACATGGACGCCCTCGATGCGGGCAAGCGTGACATCGATGTGGCCGCGTACCTGCCGCACTCGCCGCTGCGCGTGTACGTGATGGGGCAGCGCGGCGCCGACCGCGAGCCGGCCACCGAGGACGACCTGGCGAAGATGCGGGCGCTGGCCAAGGAGGCGATCGAGGCCGGCGCGCTGGGCTTCGCCTCGTCGCGGTTGACCATCCACAAGACCGAAAGTGGTTCGCCCATACCGAGTTACGACGCAGCCCGCGAGGAGATCGAGCAGATCGCCCGCGGCGTCGTGGACGGCGGCGGCGGCCTGCTGCAGTTCGTCCCCGACATCCCGGCCGGCGGCTACCAGCCCGTGCTGCAGACGGTGTTCGACGTCGCCGAGGACGTCGGGCTGCCGCTGACCTTCACCCTCGTCGTCGCCAATTCGGGCGACCCCTCGTGGCCCGACGCCATCACCATGATCGAGAAGGCCAACGCCGCCGGCGGGGACATCACCGCGCAGTTGCTGCCGCGGCCCATCGGGTTGATCATCGGGCTACAACTGTCGGCGAACCCGTTCGTGCTCTACCCCAGCTACCGCGAGATCGCGCACCTGCCGCTGGCCGAGCGGGTCGCCGAGATGCGCAAGCCCGAGGTCCGCGCCCGCATCCTGGCCGACAAGCCGGGGCAGGGCCACCCGATCCTGTACGTCGCCCAAATGTGGGACTGGATCTACCCGCTGGGCGAGGACCCCGACTACGAGCCCGACCCGTCGACCAGCATCGGCGCCCGCGCCCGCGCCAAGGGTGTGGAGCCGATGGAGGAGGCCTACGACAGGCTGCTCGACGACGACGGCAAAGCCATGCTGCTGGTCGCGACCAGCAACCTGCAGGGCAACTCGCTGGACACCGTCGGGGAGCTGCTGCACCGCGACGACGTGGTGCTGGGCCTCGGCGACGGCGGCGCGCACTACGGCATGATCTGCGACGCGAGCTACTCGACGTACTTCCTGACGCACTGGGCGCGGGACCGCAAGGCCGGACGGTTCACGGTGCCCGAGGCGGTTCGCGAGCTCACCTCGGTGCCGGCGCGCATCGCCGGGCTGAGCGATCGCGGCCGTATCGCCGTGGGCTACAAGGCCGATCTCAACGTCATCGACCACGCCGCCCTGCGCCTGCACAAGCCGGTCATCACCTACGACCTGCCCGCCGGCGGGCGGCGCCTGGACCAGACGGCGGACGGGTATGTCGCCACGATCGTGTCCGGGGAAATCATCGCTGAACACGGCGTCCCCACCGCCGCCCGTCCGGGCAAGTTGGTGCGGGGCCGTCAGCCCGCTCCGGCGCCCTTGCAATAACGCCACCAAAAGTGGCATATACCAGCTAAGTTGGGTCCCGTGACGAACCCGCATTTTGCGTGGTTGCCGCCGGAAGTCAACTCGGCACTAATTTTCTCCGGTCCTGGTCCCGGGCCGCTGCTTGCTGCCGCGGCGGCGTGGGACGGGCTCGCCGGGGAGTTGGCGTCGTCGGCGTCGTCCTTTTCTTCGGTGACGTCGGATCTGGCCAGCGGGTCGTGGCAGGGCGCGTCGTCGGCGGCCATGATGACGGTCGCCAGCCAATACGTGAGTTGGCTGTCCGCGGCGGCCGCGCAGGCGGAAGAGGTGTCCCACCAGGCCTCGGCCATCGCGACCGCGTTCGAGGTGGCGCTGGCGGCCACGGTGCAGCCCGCGGTGGTGGCGGCCAACCGGGCCCTGGTGCGGGCGTTGGCGGCCAACAATCATCTGGGCCAGAACACCCCGGCGATCGCCGACATCGAGGCGGCCTACGACCAGATGTGGGCCTCGGACGTGGCGGCGATGTTCGGGTATCACGCCGACGCGTCGGCGGCCGTGGCGAAGTTGCCGCCCTGGAACGAGGTCCTGCAAAACCTCGGGTTCTCCAACACCACCACCGCGGTCACGCGGCCCGCCAGTTCTGGCGCCGTCGCCCGCGGCTACACCTCGCGCATCGCCGGGTTCCTCACGCCCCCGGCGCCGCAGTAGCGCGGGGCCGCATCGGTTCGCGCCTATCCTGGAAAATCATGCGCAGCAAGAAGAAGGTCGATTTCGCGGCGCTCGCCGACGCGCTCGTCGATTACCCGTACGCGTACCTGATCACCGTCGACGACGAATACCGCTCACACACCGTGACGGTCGAACCCGAGTTGCGCGGACAGACCCTCGAGGTCGGTCTCATCGGCGGCCGCACGCAGCAGAACCTGGCCCGGCGCCGCGACGTCACCCTGCTGTGGCCCCCGGCCGAACCGGGCGGCTACTCGCTGATCGTCGACGGCGCGGCCGAGGTGTCGCCCGAAGGCGGCGCCGGTGACGCGGTGCGGCTCACGGTGACGCCCACCCGCGCGCTGCTGCACCGCGACGCCGACTCCCCCGATGCGGCGAGGGGCTGCCTGCACGACTGTGTGGTGTTCTCGCTGCCGGCCTAGCGGCGATCGCAAGCGCGGCCGCGGCGCAGCGGGTCGCCATGGCCTATCAGCCGGGCGCAGCGGGTCGCCGCCATCGGCCTAGGGCCGTACAGTCTCATCCGTGAGCCGCATCGCGCCCCTCGCCCCGCCGTGGAGCGAAGAGGATGCCGCCGGCATCAACAGCTGGGGCCACCCGGACCGCACCTACGAGCCGCTGCTGTTGGTGCGTTGCCTGCAGCGCCATCCGGCGCTGGCCTCCCGGCTGCGCAAGCTCGGCGAATCCCTTTACACCGCAGCGCTTTTGCCGCCCCGGACGCGGACCATCGCCATCCTTCGCATCTGCGCGCTGCTGCGCTGCGCTTACGAGTGGGGCGGGCAGGCCGCCTTCTGGGGTCCGATCGCCCGGGTCAGCGACGACGAGTGCGACGCGCTGGTCTTGGCCGGCGCCGATGACCCGCGGTGGGGCCCGGCCGAGCGGACGCTGATCGCGGCGGTCGACGAGTGCGAGCGCACGGGTTCGTGGTCGGAGGCGACATGGGAAGCGCTCGGCGACTTTCTTGACGACGAGCAGCGCATCGAATTGCTCACGGCCGTCGGTTGGTACCGCACGATCTGCACGCTGTGCAACGCGCTCGCGCTTCCGGTGGAGGGCTGGATGCGGCCCTGGCCGGGCTCAGCCGGCTGACCGGTCCCTGCGCAGGCTCGGATGCTGATTCTTCAACAGCGGCAGCAGCACTCGTCGCGGCATGAACTGGAACAGGCGGGTGCTGATCTGGCTGGGCAGGCCGGGGATCACGGTTGGGCGGTCGCGGTCGAGCGCGTCGACCCCGGCGCGCGCCACCTCACGCGAGGGCTTCCACATGAACTTCGGGAACGCGTCGGCGAAGTCGCGCTCGTCCATGCCGGCGCTCTTCACGAACTCGGTGCGCACCGGGCCGGGACACAGCAGCGCGACGGTGACGCCGGTGCCGGCGAGTTCACCGCGCAGCCCTTGGGTGTAGTTGTTGACGAACGCCTTGGTGGCCGCGTACCCGGCCTGCCCGGGGAAGGGTTGGTAGCCGGCGGTTGAGCCGACGTTGAGGATCGCGCCGCGGCCGCGCGGCACCATCCGCTGGACCGCGCGGGTGCTCAGATCGATGACGGCCTCGACGTTGACCCGCACCTGCGCGATCTCGTCGGCCACGGGAATTTTCGTCACCGAGCCCATGGTGCCGATGCCGGCGTTGTTGACCAGGATGTCGACCGTCAGGCCGCGGCGCTCGACCTCGTCGAACAGGCCGGCGCGGGCGGCGGAATCCGCGACGTCGCAGGCGATCACCTCGACGCGTACCCGGCCGGCGAGTTCGTCGGCCAGATCCCGCAGCCGGTCTTCGCGGCGGGCGACGAGCATCACGCCGTGGCCACGGTCGGCCAACTCGCGGGCGATGTCGGCGCCGATGCCCGACGACGCGCCCGTCACGACGGCGGTGCTGGTGGGTGAGGGAGCGGGAAGCGCCACGCGCTTAAACGTACAAGGCCGGCCAGGCGCCTCGAGTGTGAAGTCAGGGCGCCGGGTGTGAAGCCTGGGCTTCGCGGGTGAAGCCAGGGCGGAAAAATCACGAAAATCCCGCCCTACGCTCACACTCAAAGCCGCGAACTCACACTCGATGCCGCGGCGCGCCGGCCTACCCGCCGAACGTGCAGCGGGCCGCACGCTCGGCGTAGAAGTCGGCACGAAAAAACCCGGCCCCCAAGGGGAACCGGGTTTTCTCGTGCTCAGACTCTTAGAAGTCCATGCCGCCCATGCCACCGGTCGGGTCGCCGACGGGAGCGGCGGCCTTCTCCGGCTTGTCAGCGACGACGGCCTCGGTGGTCAGGAACAGGCCCGCGATCGACGCGGCGTTCTGCAGCGCCGAACGGGTCACCTTCACCGGGTCGGCGACGCCGGCCTTGAGCAGGTCCTCGTACTCACCGGTGGCGGCGTTCAGGCCGGTACCGGCGGGCGAGTTGCGGACCTTCTCGGCCACCACGCCGGGCTCCAGACCACCGTTGAAGGCGATCTGCTTCAGCGGAGCCTCGAGCGCGACGCGGACGATGTTGGCGCCGGTCGCCTCGTCACCGGTGAGCTTCAGCTCGTCCAGCGACGGGGTGGCGTGCAGCAGGGCCACGCCACCACCGGCGACGATGCCCTCCTCCACGGCCGCCTTGGCGTTGCGCACGGCGTCCTCGATGCGGTGCTTGCGCTCCTTGAGCTCGACCTCGGTCGCGGCCCCGGCCTTGATCACCGCAACACCGCCGGCCAGCTTGGCCAGGCGCTCCTGCAGCTTCTCGCGGTCGTAGTCGGAGTCGCTGTTCTCGATCTCGCTGCGGATCTGGGCCACCCGGCCGGCGATGGCGTCGGAGTCACCGGCGCCCTCGACGATGGTGGTCTCGTCCTTGGTGACGACGACCTTGCGGGCCTTACCCAGCAGGGCGACGTCGGCGCTCTCCAGCGACAGGCCGACCTCTTCGCTGATGACCTGACCACCGGTGAGGATGGCCATGTCCTGCAGCATCGCCTTGCGGCGGTCACCGAAGCCGGGGGCCTTGACGGCCACCGACTTGAAGGTGCCGCGGATCTTGTTGACGACCAGGGTGCTCAGAGCCTCACCCTCGACGTCCTCGGCGATGATCAGCAGCGGCTTACCGGCCTGGATGACCTTCTCCAGCAGCGGCAGCAGGTCCTTGACCGTCGACACCTTGGAGCTGACCAGCAGGATGAAGGGGTCCTCGAGGACGGCTTCCTGACGCTCGGCGTCGGTGACGAAGTAGCCCGAGATGTAGCCCTTGTCGAACCGCATGCCCTCGGTGAGCTCCAGCTGCAGGCCGAAGGTGTTGGACTCCTCGACGGTGATGACGCCCTCGTTGCCGACCTTGTCCATCGCCTCGGCGATCAGGTCACCGATCGACTGGTCGCCCGCCGAAATCGCCGCGGTGGCAGCGATCTGGTCCTTGGTCTCGACCTCCTTGGCCGACTTGAGCAGGGTCTCGGTGACCTTCTCGACGGCCTTCTCGATGCCGCGCTTGAGACCCAGCGGGTTGGCGCCGGCGGCGACGTTACGCAGGCCCTCGCGGACCAACGCCTGAGCCAGCACCGTGGCCGTCGTCGTGCCGTCACCGGCGACGTCGTCGGTCTTCTTGGCGACTTCCTTGACCAGCTCGGCGCCGATCTTTTCGTACGGGTCCTCCAGCTCGATCTCCTTGGCGATGGACACACCATCGTTGGTGATCGTGGGGGCACCCCACTTCTTCTCCAGGACGACGTTGCGACCCTTGGGGCCCAACGTCACCTTTACCGCGTCGGCGAGGGCGTTGAGCCCCCGCTCGAGGCCACGGCGGGCCTCTTCGTCATACGCAATTGTCTTGGCCATTGCGAAGTGATTCCTCCGGATTGGGGATGACACGTTCTGGCCGGGTGCAGTGCCCGCGACGGACGACCGGGCTGTCGTTGGACCTGGTCTCACCGTCCCGACCTAGCACTCACTGGTCGCGAGTGCCAAGTCATTCTTAGCACTCGCCTATGCCGAGTGCAAGAAGTAGTGGGGCTCAGGGCAGGTCGAGCAGCTGCTCGTAGAACCCGCCGAAGCCGCGCGGCCGGTCGACCAGATGGATCTCGAGGATCCAGTGGCAGATGCGCCCGCGCGGGTCGGTGCGGCGCATCGGCTTGTCCGAGCCGGGCATGATGTACCACTCGATGCCGGGGCCGGCGATCTTCTTGTGCGGGAACTCCCCCACCAGGTGCCCGGCGATCCGGCTGGCCCACTCGAAGCCCTCCGCGTGCGCCACCCCGACGACGAAGTCGAACAGCTCGGCGCCGGTGACGTCGGGATGGCCGGCGAAGTAGTCGCGGCCGGCCTGCCACGCCCGGGGCAGCGCGTCGCGGACGGCCTTCTTGTGTGGGTCGTCGCCCAACAGGAAGGTCCGGCCGAAGTCGGCCTCCCACTCCTCGAAGATCGGCCCCAGATCCAGGAAGACGATGTCGTCGTCGACGATCAGCCGGTCCGGCGGGCGCTCGTGGAACGGTTGCAGCGTGTTCTCCCCGGCGCGCACGATCCGCCGATGCCAGTGCCGGGTCACGCCGAACATCTCGCCGGCCAGGTCGTGAATCTCATCGGAGAGCTCCTTCTCCCCGACCCCGGGCCGAATCATGGCCCGCCGCTCGATCTCGTCGAACAGTTGCGCCGCTTTGCGTTCGGCGTCCAGCAGCCGTTCCACGCGCAGTTCCTCCGCGGCCTCCATCCACGCGATGTTATGCGCACACTGGAGCCATGTCCCTCGTCGTGCCGCCCTACCCGCCGGCCCGCTACACCGCCGAAGAGCCGGAGATCAGCGCTTGGCTCAAGCGGGCCGACCAGCCCCCGGACTACGAGACCTCCGGCGTCAAATACCACTATTTGGCCAACCAACAGGACACCGCCGGCGACTACGGCCTCTATCGGGTCGACATCGCCCCGGCCGGCGGCGGTCCCCCGGCCCACTTCCACCGGGCCATGTCGGAGGCCTTCTTCGTGCTCTCCGGGACGATGAAGCTCTACGACGGCACCGAGTGGGCCGACGGGCACCAGGGCGATTTCCTCTATGTCCCGCCGGGCGGCGTCCACGGCTTCCGCAACGAGGCCGACGAGCCGGCGTCGATCCTGATGCTGTTCGCGCCGGGCGCCCCCCGCGAGGCCTACTTCGAAGGCTTCGCGGCGCTGGCCGACATGACCGACGAGGAACGCCGGGAGTGGTTCGTCCGCCACGACAACTACTGGGTCTGACCGCCCAGGTCGCCGTCGACGTAGCGCTGCAGGTTTGGGGCGATCGCGGCGATGGCCTCGTCGTCGGTCATCGAGGCGACGGGCTCGATCTTCCACACGTAGCGCATCAGCGCGAACCCCATCATCTGTGAGGAGATGAGGCCGCTGCGGATCAAGCGGTCCCGGTCGTCGCTGCCGAGCCCCGAGACCCCCATCAGGCTGCCCTCGACCACGCGACGGAGTTTGTCGCGGGTGGCGGGGTCGTGCGCCGCGGTCTGCAGGATGGCCCGCAGCGTCGGCCCGATCTCATCGTCGGCCCAGCTGGCCAGCAGCAGCTGCAGCAGTGCGGCGCCGAGCCGCTCGACCGGGGTGGCCCACACCTCGGCGACGCGGTCCAGCCACTGCTGGGGCGGGTTGGTCGCGGCGTCGAGCAGCCCTTCCTTCGACCCGAAGTAGTGGTAGACCAGCGCCGGGTCGACGTCGGCCCGCCGCGCGACCGCCCGGATCGTGGTGCCGGCCCAGCCGTGCACGGCGAATTCGTCGCGCGCCGCCGCGGCGATGCGCGCGGCGAGCACCCCCCGTTCGTCCCGGGGTCCAGGGGTCCCGGGCGTCGTCGCAGTCTTCGCCACGAGTTTCATCGTAGCGTGAATTTCTCCTTGCGTTGAAACTAATTTCACCGTAGCGTGAGACTAGTCTCAACGGTCCGTGAAAATCTCGAGGGAGCGGCCCCATGTACACCTACGACATCGACGCCGCGGCCATGTTCGACGACCGCACCGACCAGTTCGCGAAGTTCGGCGTTCCACTCGAGGACATTGAGCGGGTCCGCTCGGCCGTCGACGACATGTGGGCCGACGCGCCGGGCGGCTGGGTCTACGAATGGTCGCGGGTGGCAAGGGATTACGCCGAGCGCGGGGACCATCGGATGGCGTCCCTGGTGTACGGGTGCGCCAAGTTCCCCTGCCTGACGGACGCCGCCCGGGTCAAGGCGCTGCAGCACCAGCTCGAGCAATTTCAGTTGGCGGCCAACGGCTTTCCGGTGCACTTCGAGCGCCGCATCGTCGCCGTCGGGTACCGCGGCGGATCGGTCGAGGTGCCGGTGCACCTGTATTCGGCCGACGGCCGATACTCGGACCGGGCGGTGCTGATCGCCAGCGGCGGTGTGGACACCTGGAAGATGGACATCCACCCGTGGTGGGTCGCATTCACCCAGGGCGCGGGCGTGACCACGCTGGCCTTCGACCATCCCGGCACCGGCGAGACGGACATCCCGCTCGATGAACACGCCGACGAGGTGATCCGCGGCCTGGTGGGCTACGCCCGGACGCTGGGCGACGGCCGGGTCGCACACTTCGGCGCGTCATTCGGCGGGAACTTCGCCGCGATGTCCGGGCTGACCGGAATCGTCGACGCCGCAATCGAACTCGGTGGCCCGGTGGTCGACGCGTTCGCCGCCGAGAACATCGCAAAGCTGCCCTACGGCATGCGCGACATCGTGGGCAACGCCATGCACTGGGATCATTCCCCCACCCTCGAGGAGCTCAGCGCCGGCCTCGGCCGGCTCAACCGACGGGATCTGCTTGCCCGGCAAGGCAATTCGGAAATGTTGGTGATCAATGGCGCCGACGACTACTTCGTCCCGCAGTCCGACACGCTCGTCTTCCAGGGCCGGCCCGACACCGAGGTGCACCTCATCGAGGGCACCGGCCATGTCGCCATGAGCAAGGCGCCCGAGGTGGTGCCGCGGGTCATCGCCTGGCTGCGCGCGCAGATGACAACCGAGCGATGACGCGCCCGGCAACATCCGGCCGGGGTGAGTATGTTTTGGGCCATGGCTTCCAACGACAAAGAAACCCGCGCCTGGTCGGAGAGTGACGTCCCGGATCAGAGCGGGCGCGTCGTCGTCATCACCGGCGCGAACACCGGCATCGGGTATGAGGCGGCCGCCGTGCTGGCCCACCGCGGCGCCCACGTCGTGCTCGCGGTGCGCAACCTCGAGAAGGGCAACGCGGCGCTGTCGCGCATCGTCGCCGCCGGGGGGCAAGGGTCCCGAGAAGTAGACGTCACCCTGCAGCAGCTGGATCTGACCTCGCTGGACGCGGTCCGGTCGGCCGCCGACGCGCTGCGCGCGGCCTACCCGCGCATCGACCTGCTGATCAACAACGCCGGGGTGATGTGGACGCCCAAGCAGGTCACCGCGGACGGATTCGAATTGCAGTTCGGCACCAACCATCTGGGCCACTTCGCGCTGACCGGGTTGCTGCTCGACCACCTGCTCCCCGTGCGGGATTCGCGGGTGGTGACCATCAGCAGCCTCGGCCACCGGCTGCGCGCCGCGATCCACTTCGACGACCTGCAATGGGAACACCGGTACGACCGGATCGCCGCCTACGGGCAATCCAAGCTGGCCAACCTCCTGTTCACCTACGAGCTGCAGCGCCGGCTGGCGGCCACGCCCGACGCGAAGACCATCGCCGTGGCCGCGCACCCCGGCGGCTCCAACACCGAGCTGACCCGCAACCTGCCGGCGATCTTCCGGCCCGCCGCCGCGGCGCTGGGCCCGGTGCTGTTCCAGAGTGCGGCCATGGGTGCGCTGCCGACGTTGCGGGCCGCCACCGATCCGGACGTCCAGGGCGGGCAGTACTTCGGCCCGGACGGATTCCTCGAGCAGCGTGGCCACCCGAAGCTCGTCAAGTCCAGCGCCCAGTCCCACGACGCGGAACTGCAACGCCGGCTGTGGGCCGTCTCCGAAGAGCTTACCGGCGTCCGCTTCCCGGTCTGACGCGCGGATAATGGCCCCGATGCGATCAGTCGCGGAACATCAGCGCGTCGTCACCGATTTGATTCGTCCGCGGCCGCCGGTTTCGGTCGCGCTGACCGACGCCCAGGGCATGGTGCTGGCCGAGGACGTCATCGCCCAGCTGGCGCTGCCGGTCTTCGACAACTCCGCGATGGACGGCTACGCGGTGCGCGCCGAGGACACGGCGTCCGCGACGCCGGAAAACCCGGTGGTGTTGCCGGTCGCCGAGGACATTCCGGCCGGGCGCACCGACGAGCTGACGCTGCAACCCGGTACGGCGCACCGGATCATGACGGGCGCCCCGCTGCCGGCGGGGGCGACGGCGATCGTTCCGGTCGAGGCCACCGACGGCGGGGTGGACGTCGTGTCGATCCGCGAGCCCCGCGAGGCCGGCAAGCACATCCGGCGCGCGGGTGAGGACGTCGCTCCCGGCACCACCGTGTTGCGCCGGGGCCAGGTGGTGACGCCGGCGGTGCTCGGCTTGGCCGCCGCGCTGGGGATCGCCGAGTTGCCGGTGATCCCGCGCCAGCGGGTGCTGGTGATCTCGACCGGATCGGAGCTAGTGACCCCGGGCGTCCCGCTGCGGCCGGGGCAGATCTACGAGTCCAACTCGATCATGCTGGCCGGGGCGGTCCGGGATGCGGGCGCCGATCTGGTCGCCGTCGCGACCGCGGAAGACGATGTGGCCCAATTCAGTTCGATCATCGACCGGTACGCGGCGGACTCCGATTTGATCATCACCAGCGGCGGTGTCAGCGCCGGCGCCTACGAGGTGGTCAAGGATGCCTTCGGGCGCGAGGGCGATCAGGGCGTGGAATTCGTCAAGGTGGCGATGCAGCCCGGGATGCCGCAGGGCGTGGGCCGGGTGGCGGGCGCGACGATCGTCACGCTGCCCGGCAACCCGGTCAGCGCGCTGGTGTCCTTCGAGGTGTTCATCCGGCCGGCGTTGCGCACGGCGATGGGCCTGCCCGACCCGGAACGCCCGCACCGGTCCGCCGTCCTCGCCGAGTCGCTGACCTCGCCGCGGGGCAAGCGGCAGTTCCGGCGCGCGGTGCTCAGCGAGGACGCGAGCTCGGTCACCAGCTACGGGCCGCCGGCCTCGCACCACCTGCGCTGGCTGGCGTCGGCGAACGGGCTGCTCGACATCCCCGAAGACGTTGTCGAGGTGCCCGAGGGAACGCGGCTGCAGGTCTGGGATCTGCGCTAGCCCGGCGACGATGCAGCCCGCGTAGCGGGGTGAGGAGGAGTCGGGCAATCAGACCCAGCTGTACTGACCAGGGACGTTGGTGACTTAGCCCGCGGGCGTGGCCACGTCCCGGTGGAATTCGTCGGCCTTGTCGAAGGCCGGGTTGTAGCGGATCGCGATGCCGACGATCGCCATCATCACCGGGATGGTGGCCAGCGCCGCCGACAGCCCCACCCAGCCGGACAGGTGACCGATCAGCGGCGGGCCGAGCAGGTAGCCCAGCCAGCCCGTCGCCGCCACGATGGCGATCGCCGATCCCGCTTCGCTCGCGCCGTAGGCCGCGCTGAACGCGGTGGGCACCAGCAGCGCCACGCCGATTCCCAGTGCGGCGAAACCTAGCACGCCGACGGCCGCGTTGGCGGTCGCCAGCGTCACGCTCATGCCCACCACGGCCACCACCGCCAGGGCCGGCAGCAGCCTGCGACTGGGCACCCGCGCGTGCAGCCGGGGCGCTCCGAACCGGGTGATCACCATCGTCAGCGTGTAGGCCGCGTAACTCAACGCCGAGACGCTCGGGCCGGCGCCCACGACGTTGCGCAGGTAGTTGGCCGACCAGTCGGTCGCCGCGCCCTCGCACAGGAACGACGCGAACGAGACCGCGGCCAGGATCGCCACCGTCGGCGTCATCCAGGCCCGCCGGCCTTGGGGGGTGGGTCCCGACGGCGCGTCGGAGTCATCTGCCGCATCGGGGATCAGGCGACGGGTGAGCGTTCCCACCACGATCAGCACGACCGCCCCGAGGACCGTCAGCTGGGCGGTCAGCCCGATGCCCGCGCCGACGCACGCCGCGCCGATGACGGCCCCCACCAGCGTCCCGACGCTCCACATGCCGTGGAACCGCGCCATGATCGGCGCCCGGGCGGCCCGCTCGACGGTCGCGGCCTGGGTGTTCATCGCGACGTCCAGCGCGCCCTGGAACGTCCCCCACAACGCCAGCGCGCCGAACAGGGCGGCCCCGGATTTGGCCAGCCCCACCGTCGTCCCCGCGACCGCATAGCCGGCGACCATGACCGGGATCAGGCGGTGGCTGCCCCAGCGCCGCAGCGCCCAGTGGCTTGCCAGCGTGGCCACCACCGATCCCAGCGGGGCGCCGAACAGCGCCGTTCCCAACGCCGCGTCGGAGAGGCCCAGCTCGTCCTTGACCCGCGGAATGTGGGCGGCCCACGACGAAAACACCAGACCGTGGGCGATGAATGCGGCGGTGACACCGCGTTTCGCCCGACGCACCGGTGTCGCCCGCCGATCAGCACTGTGCGGTTGCATGTCGAAGGTCAACGTTCCCTCTGCGGGCATCCACGAATCAACCGCGGGCTCCGTAAGATGGCCGCGTGGCACGACGCCCCCGCACTATCGGCCCCACGGCTTCGGACCCGGGCTTCAGCCCCCAACACGCGCTGGAGCTGGTGCGCTCCGCCGTCCCGCCGGTGCACCCGGCCGGGCGCCCGTTCATCGGCGCCGGGCTGGTGCTGGCCCTGGCCGGCCGCCGTCACCGCTGGGTGCGACGGGCGGGCCTGCTGGCCGCGGGGGCCTGCGCGGGGTTCTTCCGGCATCCCCCACGGGTGCCGCCCACCCGACCCGGGGCCGTCGTCGCCCCCGCCGACGGCGAGATCTGCGTGATCGACTTCGCCACCCCGCCCGCCGAATTGAGCATGGGCGACGCGGCGCTGCCGCGGGTCAGCATCTTCCTGTCACTGCTGGACGCCCATGTGCAGCGCGCACCGGTCAGCGGCGAGGTGATCGCCGTGCAGCACCGGCCGGGCCGCTTCGGGTCGGCCGACCTGGCCGCCGCCAGCACCGAGAACGAGCGGACCAGCCTGGTCATCCGCACCCCGGGCGGTGCCGACGTGGTCGCGGTTCAGGTCGCGGGGCTGCTGGCGCGGCGGATCATCTGCGACGCGCACGTCGGGGACAAGCTGTCGATCGGCGACACCTACGGGCTGATCCGGTTCGGCTCCCGGCTCGATACCTACCTGCCGGCCGGCTGCGAACCGCTGGTGAAAGTCGGCCAGCGCGCGATCGCCGGCGAGACCGTGCTGGCCGAGCTGCCATGATCAGCAAGCCGCGCGGCCGGGCGGTCAACCTGCAGATCCTGCCCAGCGCGATGACGGTGCTCTCGGTGTGCGCGGGATTGACCTCGATCCGGTTCGCCCTCGAACACCAGCCCAAGGCCGCGATGGCGTTGATCGCGGCGGCGGCCATCCTCGACGGTCTGGACGGGCGGGTGGCGCGCATCCTGGACGCCCAGTCGCGGATGGGCGAGGAGATCGACTCACTGGCCGACGCGGTGAACTTCGGCGTGACCCCGGCGATCGTGCTCTATGTGACGCTGCTGACCAACTCTCCGGCGGGCTGGGTCGTGATCCTGCTCTACGCCGTCTGCGTCGTGTTGCGGCTGGCGCGGTTCAACGCGTTGCAGGACGACGGCAGCCAACCCGCCTACACGCACGAATTCTTCGTCGGCATGCCCGCGCCGGCAGGGGCGATCTCGATGATCGGCCTGATCGGGCTCAAGCTGCAGTTCGGTGACGGCTGGTGGACCTCGCCGCTGTTCCTGTGCATCTGGATCACGGGGACCTCGATCCTGATGGTCAGCAAGATCCCGATGCGCAAGATGCACGCGGTCGCGGTGCCGCCGAGTTGGGCCGCCCCGCTGCTGGCGATCCTGGCGATCTGCGCGGCCGCGGCGGTGCTGGCGCCCTACGTTTTGATCTGGGTGATCATCATCGCCTACCTGTGCCACGTGCCGTTCGCCATCCGCAACCAGCGCTGGCTGGCCGCCCACCCCGAGGCGTGGGACGACGAACCCAAGCAGCGTCGCGCCACCCGCCGCGCGATCCGCCGGGCGCAGCCCAACCGTCGATCGGTCGCGCGGCTGGGCCTGCGAAAGCCGGGCAGGCGGGTGCCGTGACGGCCGGCGGCTCCGGCGACGATGCGGGCCGCTCCGGGCCGCTGAGGAGCGGAGCCATCAATCCCGCGTCCCGTCAGCTCACTTTGACGGCTCGGCTGAACACCTCGGCCGTCGACTCCCGCCGCGGCGTCGTCCGGTTGCATCCGAGCGCGGTTGCCGCACTGGGGATTCGTGAGTGGGACGCGGTGTCGCTGATCGGGTCGCGGACCACGGCGGCGGTCGCGGGCCTGGCCGGCCCGGGCACGCCGGTCGGCACCGTGTTGCTCGACGACGTGACGCTGTCCAACGCGGGACTGCGGGAGGGGTCCGCGGTGGTCGTCGGCGCGGTCACGGTCTACGGCGCGCGGTCGGTGACGTTGTCCGGCTCGACGCTGGCCAGCCAGTCGATCACGCCGGACACGCTGCGCCAGGCCCTGCTCGGCAAGGTGGTCATGGTGGGCGACGCCGTGTCGCTGCTGCCCCGCGACCTGGGACCCGGCACGTCCACCTCGGCCGCCACCCGGGCGCTGGCCACGGCCGTGGGCATCAGCTGGACCTCGGAGCTGTTGACCGTCACGGGTGTCGACCCCGTGGGGCCGGTCAGCGTGCAGCCCAACTCGCTCGTCACCTGGGGCACCGGCGATGTCGCGTCCGGCGCGATGACGTCGTCGCGGGTATCGGTCGAAGTCGCCCGGCCGGAGATGGTCGTCGAGGAGCTCAAGGGCACCCAGCCGCAGGCCGCCAAGCTCGTCGAATGGCTCAAGCTTGCGCTCGACGAACCGCACCTGCTCAAGACCCTGGGCGCCGGCACCAACCTCGGGGTGCTGGTGTCCGGCCCGGCCGGGGTGGGCAAGGTGACGCTGGTCCGCGCGGTCTGCGGCGATCGCCGGCTGGTCACGCTGGACGGCCCGGAGGTCGGCGCGCTGGCCGCCGAAGACCGGCTCAAGGCGGTGGCCTCGGCGGTGCAGACGGTGCGCGACGGCGGTGGCGTGCTGCTGATCACTGACGTCGACGCCCTGCTGCCGGCCGCCGCCGACCCGGTGGCCTCGCTGATCCTGGGCGAGCTGCGCACCGCGGTGGCCAGCGACGGCGTCGCCCTGATCGCCACCTCCGCGCGACCCGACCAACTCGACGCCCGCCTGCGGGCCCCCGACCTGTGTGACCGCGAGCTGGGCCTGCCGCTGCCCGACGCCGCCACCCGCAAAGCGCTGCTGGAATCGCTGCTCAAAAACGTCCCCGCCGGCGGCCTGGATCTCGACGAGATCGCCTCACGCACACCGGGTTTCGTCGTCGCCGACCTGGCCGCGCTGGTGCGCGAGGCGGCGCTGCGCGCGGCGTCGCGGGCCAGTGCCGACGGCCGGCCCCCCGAGCTCAGCCAGGAGGACCTGATCGGCGCGCTGAGCGTCATCAGGCCGCTGTCCCGCTCGGCCAGTGAAGAAGTCAGCGTCGGCGACATCACCCTCGACGACGTCGGCGACATGGCCGAGGCCCGCCAAGCGCTGACCGAGGCCGTGTTGTGGCCGCTGCAGCATCCCGACACCTTCGCCCGGCTCGGCGTCGACCCGCCGCGCGGCGTGCTGCTGTACGGCCCGCCCGGCTGCGGCAAGACCTTCGTCGTGCGCGCGCTGGCCAGCACCGGGCAGCTGTCCGTGCACGCGGTCAAGGGCTCCGAGCTGATGGACAAGTGGGTGGGCAGTTCGGAAAAGGCTGTGCGCGAACTGTTTCGGCGCGCCCGGGACTCGGCGCCCTCGCTGGTCTTCCTCGACGAGGTCGACGCGCTGGCGCCGCGGCGCGGGCAGAGCTTCGACTCGGGCGTCACCGACCGGGTGGTGGCCGCGCTGCTGACCGAGCTCGACGGCGTCGATCCGCTGCGCGACGTCGTCGTCCTGGGCGCCACCAACCGCCCGGATCTCATCGACCCCGCGCTGCTGCGTCCCGGCCGGCTGGAGCGGCTGGTCTTCGTCGAACCCCCCGATGCCGCCGCCCGCCGCGACATCCTGCGCACCGCGGGCAAATCGGTTCCGCTGAGCGCCGATGTCGACCTCGACGAGGTGGCCGCCGGGCTCGACGGCTACAGCGCCGCCGACTGCGTGGCGCTGCTGCGGGAGGCCGCCCTCACGGCCATGCGCCGATCCCTCGATGCCACCGACGTGACGGCCGCCGATCTCGCGGCGGCGCGCGAAACCGTCCGCCCCTCACTGGATCCCGCGCAGGTCGAGTCCCTACGGGCGTTCGCCAAAGCTGTTTAGCACGGCCAACGCCGAGGCGGCGACGTCCTTTTCGAGCCAGGACGGCATCGGATCGTCGTGGGCGTGGCGGCGCACCACCGCGTAGGGCAGGTCGGCGACCGCCCGCGCGACGGCGTCGACGGAGCGCGGCCTGGCGTTCCCGTACAGCTGCCGCGCCAACACCGCGATCCGCTCGGTCAGCGGGGCGTTCATCGCGGTGAGCGTCTGCCGGAATGCCGCGTCGGGCTCCTCGTCGAGCAGGTCGCCCGGGCGGATCGTCAACAACAGCCGGGCGTCCTCGGGCAGGGCGCGCGCGAAGCCGACGGCCGCCACCGCCATCGCCACGGCCGTGTCCGCCGGCGTGTCCCCCTCGGCGGCCAGCGCCCGCGCCTGAAAGCGTTCCAGCGCCCGCAGCCACGCCGCCGTCAGGACGCCGTCGCGGTTGCCGAACCGGTGATACAGCGTGCCCGCCGGCGCTCCACTGGTTTTCGCGATGGCGGCGACGCTGGCCGCGCGCGGTCCGCCGTCGAGCACCAGCGCCCGGGCGGCGTCGAGGATCACATCGGTTTCATGCTTCCGCGGAGGCGCCATGATCTAGTACAGTCCTTCTATATGGAACGATTACCCTATATCGACGAGCATGCCATAACCCTCGACGCGAACCGCGCAGACACGTGGTCGGCGCTGCTGCGGGTGATGTGCCGCGACCCGCATGACGCGACGACCGTGCCGGTCGGCTTCGTCCTGGACGAAGCGCGCGCGCCGGCGCGGTTCGCGCTGAAGGGCCGCCATTGGTTCGCGGTCTACCGGTGGGTCTTCGAGCTCGACGAACTCGACGGCGCCGCCCGCACCCGGCTGCGCGCGGCGACCTGGGCCGCGTTCCCGGGCATCCACGGGAAGGCGTATCGGGCGCTCGTCATCGGCACCGGCGCGCACCGCGTCGCCGTAAGGTGGACGCTGAAACGCGTTGCGGCAAGGGTTCATTCACGCAGGACTCCGGTCCCGTGACGCCGGGCCTGACGTGGGGGGTCAGGCCCTGGGAGCGAACGACACCGCTGCCCGGCGACGGCGTCCTGCCCTCGGCCGGCGTCCGGGCCGACCGCGCGATCAGCGTCGCCGCGCCCCCCTCGATCGTGTTCGGTTGGCTGTGCCAGTTGCGCGTGGCGCCTTACAGCTACGACAGCCTCGATAACCTCGGGCGCCGCAGCCCCCGCCGGCGCGACCCCGAGCTGACGCGCCTTGCGGTCGGGCAGCGATTCATGACCATCTTCGTCTTGCGGTCGTTTCTCGACGGTCGGCAGATCACGTTGCAATCCAAGGGTGTGGCCGTCACGTATGCGATCCGCCCCGAAGGGGAGGGCTCGCGGCTGCATGCGCGCGTGTTGTTCGCCGGGCCTCGGCTCCTCGCTCAGGCCCTGGCGCTGGGTGACCTGCTGATGATGCGCAAGCAGTTGCTCACGCTGAAGTCATTGGCCGAGACCGAAGCCGACCACCGTCGGATTCCAGCTCTCACACCAGCGCGCTCCCATCCCAGAACGGGCTCAACCCACCCCAGACGCGGTTGGTGATGTGGTGGTCGAGGGTCCGCGTCGCATCGATGAGTGGGTGATCTTCACCGAGCACACGTCCACCGTCATCGATGAGCTTTCGGGTGCGCGCCGCGGCCGGGTCGAATTCGTGGCCGTTCCATAGCCACCAGGCGAGGTAGTACCTCCATTGCAACGTTTCGATGTGATCGTTGCCCAGCCTGCGGGCGCTGCGGGCGAGCGCCCTTTTCACCTCCACCGCGTGTTCCATGAGATCCACGCGATCGGAGCGTTGTTCGTCGGCGTCTTCGGCGACTTTGGCCACGGCGTCGTCGTCGAGATTGCCCGGGGCCATCCAATCCCGCCCGGGCATGACATCGATTTCGCGGTCTTCGGATTCGGCGTCGACGAAGAGATCGAAAGCAATGTTGCGGGTCTCGTTGACGCTGTCCTCCCATTCGGCGCGGGCGGCGCCGAGTCTCTGGGCAGCCTCGACCGTCACGGAATGCTGCTCGCCGAGAACGCGCGCGAGATCCTCGGCCAGGACCTCCCATTCGGAAACTCGCTCGACCTCGTCGGCAGTCTCCGGTGTCCAGACAGCGCGGTTGTAGCGCGCGATCAGCGTGTGCTCGTGGTCGTGGCCGAGCGTGTTCTGCAGGGCCACGATCAGCTCGTCGAACTCGTTGAGGGTGTGATCGTTGATACCCTCGGCCTCCCCCAGCCACGTCAGCCGCGACAGTTGCGCGGCCAGCGTGTGGGGATGATGTTCGCCAAGCAGACGCCGGCGGTAGCCGACGACGATCAACGCGTCGGTGCTGGCGCCGAAGGGGTCCCCGAGGTCGTGGCGCGCTTGGGCCACCCCGAAGGCGGCCGCCAAGGTCAATTCGTTACGGGGGCCGAATACCCGAGTCTCGGCGCCGCACAACTGCACCCAGCGCAGCAGCCGGGCGGCGGGATCAGCGCCGACATCCTCGGCGGTCGCCAAAGCGTGGGTAACCCACAACGTGTCCGCTTGCTCGGCGCCGAGTACCCGGGTCATCACCGGGACGAGCTCGCGCAGCTCATCGACGCTGCCCTCTTCGCCGCGGTGGTAGCGCCAAATCGCGACCAGCCCCGCCACGCCAAGGGTGGAGGGATGTTCGTCTCCGAGTGTTTCGCGCCTGACGGCCAGCACCTGGCCCGGCATCGTGGACGGCACCGAGGCTGTCCCCGGCGGTCCAGCGCGCGGACGCCAGCGCGAGCAGCGCGGTCAAGGTTGACTCGTGATGGGGCCCGAATGTGGCAAGCGCCGAGCGCCATTCCGTGTCGGCGCCCGCAACCGGATCGGCCGCGTCGGCGGGTTGATCTGGGCCGTCAGACATGTGCACTCCTTTTCGTCATGCCAGTCTCCGGCTCCCGTGCCCGCGCCGCCAGTCACCGGCGGTAAGGACTTTGCAGCCGCGAACCGGCCGCGGCGATAGGTTGGTCCGCATGACCGAGCATCCAACGGCCCTGCAGATCGTCGAGGGAATCGATTTGTCCGGCAAGACATGTGTGATCACCGGCGCGTCGTCGGGACTGGGCCGCGAGTCGGCCCGGGCGCTGGCCGCCGGGGGCGCGCACGTCATCCTGGCCGCCCGCAACCCCGATGCGCTGGCGGAGACGGCCCGGTGGATCGCGTCCGAGGTTCCGGCTGCCCGGACGTCGACGGTATCGCTCGACCTCACCGACCTGTCCAGCGTGCGGGCGGCGGCGAGCGCGGTCGCCGGCATCACGCCGGTCGTCGACGTGTTGATGAACAACGCCGGCGTGATGTTCACACCCTTTGGCCGGACCCGGGACGGCTTCGAACTGCAAATCGGGACAAACCATTTCGGGCATTTCGAGCTCACCCGGCTGCTGATCCCCCAGCTCACCGCCGCCGGCGCCGCCCGGGTGGTGATCCTGTCGTCCGGTGGCCACGTGATGGGTGACGTCGACGTCGACGACCCCAACTGGGAGCGTCGCGAATACGACAAGTTCGCCGCCTACGGCGCCTCCAAGACGGCGAACGTCCTGCATGCGATCGAAGCCGACCGGCGCCTGCGCGACGCGGGAATCCGCGCCTACGCCGTGCATCCGGGCACCGTGGCGACCGCGCTCGCGCGGTACATGTCGCGCTCGGACTTCTCCGCGCTGCGCAGCCTCGTCGCCGAAAACAGCCGCGAGCCCTCCGACGGCTTCCTCGATTTCGTCATGCCCGAACACGGTGCGGCGACGCAGGTATGGGCCGCGGTAAGCCCCGACCTCGCCGGCCGCGGCGGGGACTACCTGGAGGACTGCGGGATCGGTGAGGCAGCGCCGCACGCTCGCGACGAGCGGCGCGCGGCGCAACTGTGGGAGCTCTCCGAAAGGCTTTGCACCGCACGATGACTCGGTCACGGTTCGGGAAGCGGTACCCAATCCCGGGAAACCCGGGCGGTGAAATTCGGTGCGCGGTGGTCCAGGAAGGCGGCGACGCCCTCAGCGGCGTCGGCGCCGCCCATCACCCGCTCGTGCAACCGGGTCTCCAGCGCGGCGACCTGCCGTGGCGTGTAGTGATGGATCGCGCTGTCCCACAGCAGGCGTTTACACAGCGCGGCCGACATCGGCGCCACGTTGAGCGCGATGTCGCGGGCCACCGTCAGCGCGTCGTCGAGGACCCGCTCGCCGGGCAGGGCCCGGTTGGCGATCCCGAGCGTCACGGCCTCGGCCCCGCCGAACGTCCGGCCGGTGAGCAGGATGTCGGCGGCCACCCCCAGGGTGGTCAACTGGGCCAGCGTCCAATGCGCCATGCAGTCGGGGATCACGCCCCGCCGTACCTGCACCACACCGTATTTGGCGTCCTCGGCCAGGATCCGGATGTCTGCCTGTAACGCGATCGTGAGGCCGATTCCGATGGCGTGGCCGTTGACCGCGGCAATCACCGGTTTGCGCAATTCGAAGGCCGCCGGGGTGATCGGCGACGCCGAGAACGTGCCGTCAGCGGCGGGCGCATCGAAAGGGCTTGCGTCACCGGAGAAGTCGGCGCCGGCGCAAAAGGCGCGCCCCGCCCCGGTCACCACGATGGCCCGCACGTCGTCGTCCTCGTCGCACTCCCGGTACGCGCGGCTCAGCAGGGCGCCCATCTCGGCGGTGTAGGCGTTGAGCTGTTCGGGGCGGTTGAGCGTGAGTACCGCGACGCCCGAGTCGATTTCGACCGTCAGGTCATCGCTCATGGCAGGGCCGGCGCCCGGTGCAGGGCCCCGATCAGGTCGGCGATGTCGGCGTCGCGCGGCGTGTAGCCGGGGAAGTAACAGCACACCTCCCCCGCGTGCTCGCCGAACCGGCCGGCGATCTGCCGCGCGCATTCCTCGGGCGTTCCGACGATCCCGATCCGGGCCACCATCTCGTCGCTGACCAGCCGGCGCATCTCGGCGAAGCGGCCCTGCTTGGACAGGGCGTTGAGCTCGGGCTGGACATCGTCCCAGCCCTCGACCTGCAGCACCGGCAGGTAGGCCGGCGTCGAGCCGTAAAACGCGATGAGGGACGCCACCCCGTTGACCGCGGCCGCCAGATCCGCCTCGTCGCGGCCGACGGCAACCATGGCCTGGGCGATGACGGTGAACTCACCGAACGCCCGGCCCGAACGGCGCAGCCCCTCGGCAATCGCGGGCACGGTGCGTTCGGCGAAATGGCGGGCGCTGTTGAACGGCATCACCAACAATCCGTCGGCGACCTCGGCGGCGGTGCGGGTCATCACCGGGCCCAGCGCGCCCAGCAGCACCGGCGGCGGGCCGAACGGGTTGGGCCCGGGGTTGAAGTTGGGCGCCATCACGGTGTGCGTGTAGAACTCGCCGCGAAAGTCCAAGCGGCCCTGGTTTTCCCACGCGGCGAAGATCGCCTTGATCGCGGCGATGGCCTCGGCCATACGGGCCGCGGGCTTGTCCCATTTACTGCCATAACGCTTTTCGATGTGCACCTTGATCTGGGAGCCGAGGCCGAGGCGGAACCGCCCGCCGCTATAGCACTGCAGGTCGTAGGCCGAGTGCGCCAGGTGCAACGGGCTGCGCGGCGGCGCGATCGCCACGTTGGTCATGAGGTCCAGGCCGGTCGTGCCGGCGGCGAGGAGCAGCGGGAAGAAGACGTCGTGCTGGCCTTCGAACGTGAACAGGCCATCCGCGCCCGTCGCGGCTATGTCGGCGGCGCTGGCCGCCGCACCCGCCGGTGAACCGTCCACCTGCAGGTGAACCTTCATCGTAAGCTCCTGTCGCGCAGTTCTATTCGGAGAGCTGAAACTCGACCACCTCGGCGACCGCGTCCACGGCTTCGCTCAGCGCGGCGAGGCGCTCGGCGGCCGTTGGGGCCGCCAGCACCGTGTAGCGGTCGGCCGTGCCGATCGGGATGCGCGAGGCCAACGCGAACAGGCGCTCCCCCGCCGGGGCCTGGGGGTCGTGGCCCAACAGCACCTCGCGGCCGGGCAGGGTGATCCCGCGCGCCTGCGCGATCCGCTCGAACAGGGCCACCGCGCGGTCTTCGACGTCGAGCAACTGGGCCGGCGAGACCTCGGGTCCCGGCTCGTCGGGCCATAGCGTGATCCGCGCCCGCGGATAGGGATCGTCGGGCAGCCATTCGCGCACCCGGATCCGTTCGCCGGTCCGGCAGCGCAGCGCGTACAGGCCGGCGCCCTGGTCGACGCATTCGGTGATCCGCGACAGCACGCCGACGTCGCAACGCTCATCACCGCCGCCCACCTCGCGCCCCCGCGCGATCAGCACCACCCCGAACGGGTCGCCCGCGTCCACGCAATGCCGCACCAGCGCCCCGTAACGGGGCTCGAAGATCCGCAGCGGCAGGTCCTGGTCGGGCAGCAGCGCCGACTCGAGCGGAAACATCGCCAGCTCAAGGGATTCCATCATCAGATTTCCAGCTCGGACACCAGGGCGTCGACGACCGCGCGCAGGTCGCCGTCATGTTCCTCGGCCACCCGGCGCTGGCGCTGGTAGGAGGCGCCCTGCCGGGGTATCTCGGCCACCGCGGCGAGCTCGTCGACGCAGTTCAACTTCTTCGCGACCGGCTCCAGCCGGTTCAGCACGTCGTCGAGATCCTCGGTGACCAATCGCTCGTTGCTGTCGGCGTCCAGGATGATCACCGCGTCCAGGCCGTAGCGCGCCGCGCGCCATTTGTTCTCCTGGTTGTGCCACGGCGGCATGCTGGGCAACGACTCGTCGGCTTCGAGCCTGCGGTCCAAATCGACCACCAGGCAATGCGTGAGAGCGACCAGCGCGCCCAGCTCCCGCAGGTTGGACACGCCGTCGCAGATCCGCATCTCGAGCGTGCCCAGGTGCGGGGAAGGCCTGATGTCCCAACGGACTTCGTCGACGTGGTCGATGATGCCGGTCTTCTTCTGGTCGTAGACGAATCCCTCGAACTCCGACCAGGTCTGGAACTGAAACGGCAGCCCGGCGGTGGGCAGCTGCTGAAACATCATCGCCCGGTTGCTGGCGTACCCGGTGTCCACGCCGGTCCACCACGGTGAGGACGCCGACAGCGCCAACAGGTGCGGGTAGTAGTTCAGCAGCGACGTCATGATCGGCATCACCTTGTTCGGCGAGGAGATCCCGACGTGCACGTGCACACCCCAGATCAGCATCTGCCGTCCCCACCACTGGGTGCGCTTGATCAGCTCGGCGTAGCGCGCGCCGGCGGTGAGCTTCTGGGTGGTCCACTGCGCGAACGGATGTGCGCCGGCGCAGAAGAGCTCCATGCCCCGATCCCGCACGATGCGTCGCGCCGGGCCCAGGGTCTGCCGCAGGTCCTCCATCGCTTCGCCCGCGGTTTGGCAGATGCCGGTGACGACCTCGACGGTGTTGCGCAGCAATTCCTTGTGCACACGCGGGTTTTCGCCGATCTCGGCGATCACCGCGGTGGCTTCGTTGCTCAGGTCGCGGGTCTGCGCGTCGACGAGCGCGAACTCCCACTCCACCCCGATGGTCGGCCGTGACGAACGGGCGAAATCGATGCGCGCGTCACGCCTTTTAGCCGGCACCGATGACACCGCATGCCACCCGCTTGCCGGCGTCACCGGTGCTCTTCGTCGTCTCGTCGGGGCCCGGCGTGCCGTTGGTCTGGTTGTAGCGCTCGGCGGGGATGTTGGCGAAGTTGTCCGCGTCGGCGTGAATGATGATCGCGGTCTTCTGCCCGGTGAGCAGGTCCTCCATGGCGAAGGCATCGGTGGTGGTCACCAACGTCCCGGAACCGTCTTTGCGCACCTGCAGGGAGGTCAGGTCCCCGCTGGCGGGTTCGGTGGCGTGTCCGGGCACCTGGAAGTGCCCACCGGCGGACAGGAAGTCGCCGGGCGCACCGCCGTTCGGGGCGACCGAGTTGGGCTCGCACTTGCCCACCTTGTGGATGTGGACGCCGTGAAAGCCGGGCGCGAGTACGCCGTTGGCGGTCGTCTCGATGGTGACCGTCGCGTAGCCGTTGTTGAATTCGAACTTGGCGATCGCGACCTGGGTGCCGTCCGGTGCCTTCAGGTGCGTGGTGACGGTGGGCACCTCCGCCGGCCCCGCCTCTGCGGCCTTGGCGCCCGACGGCGACGGCGATCCCGTCCAGATCGCGGGCGTGGTGCCCGGGACGGACGACGCGTACTGCGGCGTCGAGCAGGCGCCCAGCAGCGCGGCGCAACCGGCCAGAACCAGGGAGGGGGGCAGCTTAGGCATAGCCAGCAGCCTATCGCTTATCTAGCCCGCGACGAGGACGATGACACCCGGCGGCTCCCCGCTCAGCGCGGGAATGCGCGGTTCGACGGGGGCGCCCAGCTTCTTGCCGATCGCGTCGGCGGTGGCGTGTTCGTCGTCGGCGTCGGTGTAGTAGACCGTGGTGGCCGAGACGTCGGGCACGGTCATGTTGTCGACCTTGGTGACCTTGAAGCCGGCGGACGTCAGCTGGTCTCCGGTGCGCGCGGCGACGCCCTCTTTGGTGGAGATGTTGTACACCTGCACCTCGGCCTGGGTGGCGGCCGGCTTGTTGCTCGTCGACGTGGCCGACGCGGTGGCGGTCGCGCTCGGTACCGGCGACGCCGAATCGTCGTCAGAGCTCCCGGAGGTGCCCAGCGCCTGCCAGCCGAGCAGCAGGAAGATGACGCCGAGGAACAACAGCACCATCACCATGGCCCGCAAGGGCAGCCCAGTGGAGTCGGGAACTCGTTCTTTCATCGAGCCCTACTGTAACGAGTCAGGTCACCTCGAAGCCGAGACGCCGCGCCGCCCGTGCCTTCTGCCTGCTGGCGCGCAGCCGGCGCAGCCGTTTCACCAGCATCGGATCGGCCGCCAGCGCCTCAGGCCGGTCAACGAGCGCGTTGAGCACCTGGTAGTACCGCGTCGCCGACATCGAGAACAACTCCTTGATGGCGTCTTCCTTCACACCGGCGAACTTCCACCACTGGCGTTCGAAGGCCAGGATGTCGTGTTCGCGGCGGGTAAGGCCATCGGCGACCTCAGAATCGTCCCCCGATCGATTTGCCCGCGCCATGGCGCTGTCCATATTGCTTCCCCTGGACCCTTTCGGCGAATTCCGAACTGCTCGAATGACTTGACTTAGCTAAGGGCGTGTTTCGGCGAATATTGAAACACGCCCCAAACCCTCAAGCCGTCATCCAGACCCGCGAGTCGGCCGATTGGCCTAATTGCCCACCCCGAAGATCGGCGGCTGAGCAGCCCACGGGCGTGCGGTAGCTTAGCCGACCATGGCAGTCGTTCCGATCCGCATTGTGGGAGATCCCGTCCTGCATACCCCGACGAAACCGGTGCCCGTCGCTGCCGACGGTTCGCTGCCCGCCGAGCTGCCGGCGTTGATCGCCGACCTGTACGACACCATGGACGCCGCGCACGGGGTCGGCCTGGCGGCCAACCAGATCGGGGTCGGCTTGCGGGTCTTCGTCTACGACTGCGCCGACGAACGCGGGCGCACCGAGCGCCGGCGCGGCGTCGTCGTCAATCCGGTCCTGGAAACCTCCGAGGTACCCGAGACCATGCCCGACCCGGACAACGACGACGAGGGCTGCCTGTCCGTCCCCGGCGAGTCGTTCCCCACCGGCCGGGCGAAGTGGGCGCGGGTCACCGGGCTGGACGCCGACGGCAACCCGGTCACCCTCGAGGGCAACGACCTGTTCGCCCGCATGCTGCAGCACGAGACCGGACACCTCGACGGCTTCCTGTATCTGGATCGCCTCGTCGGCCGGCATGCCCGCAGCGCGAAACGCGCCGTCAAATCCCACAACTGGGGCGTCCCCGGCCTCTCCTGGATGCCCGGCGAGGGACCGGACCCGTTCGGTCACTGATGATCTCGTGGCCGGCCCTGGGAACGCGGGTGATGGTTCGTTACCGGCTCGCCGAAGGATCGGTACCGCCGTTGACCGACGCGGTGGGACACCTGCTGGCGGTCGACCCGGTAGTGCGGCTGCAGACCAAAACGGGCGCGGTCGTCGAATGTTCGCCCGCCGATGTGGTGATGCTGCGGGTGCTGACCTTCGCCCCGGTGCGCACCTCCGACATCCGCGCGCTCGAGCACGCGGCGGCGATGGCCTGGCCCGGCGTCGAACACGCCTGGCTTGAGGGCTGGCTGCTGCGGGCCGGCTCCCCAACCGGCAAGGGCACCGAGCTGCCCGCGAATTCGGCGGTGCCGCTGGATCTTTCGGCTCGCCTGGGTACCGTACCGGCGATCGTGGACTGGTACGAGCGCCGCGGCCTGACACCGCGGCTGGCGATACCCGATCGGTTGTTGTCGGTGCCGACCGGTTCGACGGGCGAACAGCCCGAAAGCGTGCTGGTGCGCGACGTGTCGGAAACGGCCGCGCGCGAACCCGACCCGTCCGCCGGCCTCTCGGCGCGCCCCGACGATGCCTGGCTGTCGATTTTCGGGCCCGAGGTCGACGTCGACGTGCTCACCGCGGTGGGCAACGGCGAGCTCATGTTCGGGACACTGGGCGGCGCGGCGGTCGCGCGTGCCGCGGTGACCGACGCCCCCGACGGCGCGCGCTGGGTCGGGCTGTCGGCGATCCGCGGCGACGACCGGGCCGCGACGGCCTTGTGCGAAGCGTTGTTGGCGTGGGGCGCCGGTCGCGGCGCGGCGCGCGGCTACGTCGCCGTCCCCGACGCCGAGGCCGACACCGGGTGGCTGGGCTTCCGGCTGCACCACCACCGCCGCTACTTCCCGGTCCGGCAGGGCGCCTGAAATGCGGCTCGCCACCTGGAACGTCAATTCGATCCGCTCCCGGCTGCCGCGCGTCCTCGACTGGCTGGCCCGCACGGACGTCGACGTGCTGGCCATGCAGGAGACCAAGTGTTCCGACAGCCAGTTCCCGACCCTGCCGTTCTTCGAACTCGGCTACGAGGTCGCCCACGTCGGTTTCAACCAGTGGAACGGCGTGGCGATCGCGTCCCGCGTCGGCCTCGAGGACGTGCAGATCGGATTCGACGGCCAGCCGACCTGGAGCGGCAAGCCGGAGGTCGCCGCCGTCGCGGAGGCCCGCGCACTGGCCGCCACCTGCGGCGGCGTGCGGTTGTGGAGCCTCTACGTTCCCAACGGCCGCGCGCTGGGCGACCCGCACTACGCGTACAAGCTCGATTGGCTTGCCGCGCTGCGTGATTCGGCGGAAGGATGGTTGCGCGACGACCCCGGCGCCGCGATCGCGCTGGCCGGCGACTGGAATATCGCTCCGCAGGACGACGACGTGTGGAGCATGGAGTTCTATGCCGGCGCCACGCACGTCTCCGCACCGGAGCGCCGCGCGTTCAACGCGATCGTCGAGGCGCAATTCACCGACCTGGTACGGCCTTTCGCGCCGGGGCCCGGCGTCTACACGTACTGGGACTACACCCGGCTGCGGTTCCCGAAGCGGCAGGGCATGCGCATCGACTTCATCCTGGGCTCACCGGCATTGGCGAGTCGCGTGACCGACGCGCGGATCGACCGCGAGGAACGCAAAGGCAAGGCCGCCAGCGATCACGCGCCCGTGCTCGTCGATCTGCGCGTCGACTGACGCCGCGACCCGGCGTAGGCTAACTGGCAGCGCAATTCCGTAGATCCCCTCAACTGTGCGATCCACGGTATACATGAAAACAGCGAACGCGAATTGCATGAATACGAAATTGGGCCAGGGAGTCAACATGGGTGTCGTCGACGGAGCGGTTCGCAGCGTGGGGCGAACACTGAATCGTGCGGCATCGGTCACCACCTCCACTGCCGGCGCGGTCGGCGGAGCGGCGGTGAACGGTGTCGTCGGCGGCATCAAGGGCGCCGCGGACGGCATTCAGCAGGGCATCAGCAAGGGCAGCAAATCGACGACGGCCGCCGCGGTGGGCCTGGGAGCGCTCGGCGCCATCGGCCTGATCGAGTGGCCGGTGCTGCTCGCGGTCGGCGGCGGGGCGCTGGTGTTGCAGCGGATCGCCCGCCAGCAGAAGGAGTCGGCCCCGCCGTCCAGGGCAAAGCTGACGACGGTGCCGACCAAGCCCGAACCCGAGCCCCAGACGCGCAAATCGCCGCCGCAAAAGGCCCCCACCAAGCGGGCGGCCGCCAGTAAACCGGCCAAGAAGGCCACCGGCCGCCGCGCCGGCAGCGCCGCGCTGCGCAGCACCAACTGACACGGAATCCTTACTGAACCCTTGAGTATCACAACGTCTCTGCGACGGTCGCTGCCGTCGCGACTGATTTCTGCGGGCCTACAGGCGACAACCGAGCTGGCGCGAGCCGGGATCGAAACCGGTATCGACGTCGCGACGATCCCCCTGCGCGAGGGGGCCAAGGCGCTGTCCGGCGAACTCTCCCGCGCCACGTTGCGCCGGCATTGCTGGCGTGGCAACGGCCGCGCGTGGATCGAGGTACGCGGGCTGGCGGACGCGGCCGACGGCCCACTCGGTCCGACCGTGCTCGAGGCGATCCTGGCCCATCCCGGCGTGGCGTCAGCAAAGCTGAATCGTCCCCTGTCCCGGGTGGTCGTGGACCTCGACGACCCGGACACCTCGCTGAGCGACCTCTGCCGCGTCGTCGAGGAAGCCGAAAACCGTTGCCCGACAACGCAAGATGCCGGCCAGGCGTCGGCGAGCCTGCCGGGCGACGGCCTGGTGCTGGCGACCAGGGCGGTCACCGTGGCCGCCAATGCGGCCGGGCTGGGTGTCGCGCTCTTCGGCCGGGCCACGCGGCTACCCCGGCTGCCGGTCACCATCGCCGCGGGCATCACGTTCTTCGACTACCAGCCCTGGCTGCGCCGTCGGCTCGAAGACCGCATCGGCGGCCCCGCCACCGACACCGTGATGACGCTGGTGCAGGCGACCAGCCAGACGCTCTCCCAGTCGCCGACGTCGCTGTCGCTGGGGCTGACGATGCAGTCGCTGAAGGTCGCCGAGTGCCGCGCCGAGGCACGAGCCTGGGAACAGCATGAGCCCGAGCTGGCGCGCCACGCCGACCAACCGCTGTCCCCCCGCTCGCCGCGGCCGCAGCCGTCGAGGGGCATGGAGCGCGCGCCCGGTCGCTTCGCCCTCCTTCAGGCGCTCAGCGCCGGCGCGATCGGCGCCGGCACCCGCAACCTGAACATGGCCGCCACCGCGGTGCAGGTGACCACCCCCAAGGCCAACCGGACCACCCCCGAGGCGTTCGCCGCGACGCTGGGCCGCGGCCTGGCCGAGCGACATTCGGTGTTGCCGTTGCGGCCCGAAAGCCTGCGCCGGCTGAACAAGGTCGACACCATCGTCATCGACCCCCGCGTGTTGTGTACCGACACGTTGCGGGTGTCCCGCATCCGCGGCGCGGACGACAGCGAGCTACCCGCGGCCTGGAATCGCGCCCAGCTCATGCTGGAGAACAGCGGCCTGCGCGCCGGCTGGCGCAAGGTGCCCGGCATATCGAGCGGCCGGTCCGGTGCACAGGTCAAGGCGCTGTTCCTGCCGGCCCACGATCCGCTGGCCTCCGCCGTCGTCGGCGAGGCCAACCGCGCCGGGGCGCAACTGGTGACGGTCGACCACGAGTCGCTCGACGAGTTGCGGCCGGCGTTCGACGAGGTCCGGCCGCTGAAGAGCGGGACCGACAAGTCCATCGACGACGCGCTGGCCGCCGCGGTGGACGACCTGCAGGAGGCCGGCCGCACCGTGGCCGTGCTGTCGTCGACTGCCGCACAAGCCATTTCGTCGGCGCATCTGGCGCTCGGCGTGTTGCCGCAGGACGGCGTGGGTGCCCCGCTGTGGAACGCTGACCTGCTGTTGCCGGACCTTCAGGCCGCCTGGCGGGTGCTGCACGCGCTGCCCGCGGCCGCCGCGGCGACCCAGCGCGGCATCGGGATTTCGGCCGGTGCCACCGCGATGGGGTCGCTGTTCATGATCCCGGGCGTGCGGGGCAACCTCGGATCCGAAACGGTGAACGTCGGCGCGGCGGCCGGTCTGCTCTCGGGATACCTGCTCGCCCGCGGGGTCCTGGGCGCGGACACCCCACGCCCGGCGGCCACGCACGAATGGCACGCGATGTCGGTCGAGCAGGTCCGTAAGGCGTTGCCCGAGCAGGATTCCGCGGCGCCCGTCCCGACGGAGCGAGGCACCCCCGCGGCCCTGCGGCTGGCGGAGACGCCCGCGCAGGCGGTGTGGCAGCTCGCCAAGGCGGTGCGCGCCGAATTGTCCGACCCGCTGACCCCGGTGATGGCGCTCGGCTCGGCCGCCAGCGCCGTGCTCGGTTCGCCCGTCGACGCGATGTTGGTCGGCACCGTGCTCACCGGCAACTCGATCCTGGCCGCCGCGCAGCGGCTGCGCGCCGAGAAGCGGTTGAGTTATCTACTGGCCCAACAGACTCCGCCCGCCCGGAAGGTCATCGGCGGCCCGGACGGCGCGCGCACGTACACGCTCGTCGACGCCGCGCAACTGCGGCCGGGCGACGTCATCGAGGTGCGCACGCACGAGGTGGTGCCCGCCGACGCCCGCGTCATCGAAGAGGTCGACGTCGAGGTCGACGAATCGGCGCTCACGGGCGAATCGCTGTCGGTCGAGAAGCAGGTCGAGGCGACGCCCGGCGCGCCGCTCGCCGAGCGTCGCTGCATGGTGTTCGCCGGGACCACCGTGGTGGCCGGTACCGCCCTGGCCCTGGTGACCGCGGTCGGGCCCGACACCCAGCAGCGCCGCGCCGCCGACCTCATCTCCGGCGAGCTGTCCTCCGACATCGGTCTGCAGCACCAGCTCGGCCAGCTGACCACCAAGGCGCTTCCGGTGAGCATCACCGGCGGCGCGCTGGTCGGCGCGCTCGGGCTGTTGCGCCGCCTCCCCCTGCAGCACGCGGTCGGCAGCGCCATCGCCATCGCGGTCGCCGCCGTCCCCGAGGGAATGCCGCTGGTGGCCACGCTGGCCCAGGCGTCGTCGGCGCGACGGCTCACGAAGTTCGGTGCGCTGGTGCGGGTTCCGCGCTCGGTGGAGGCGCTCGGCCGCATCGAGGTGGTGTGCTTCGACAAGACCGGGACGCTCAGCGAAAACCGCCTGCGCGTCTCGCAGGTCCATCCCGCGCCCGGGTACTCGCGCGAGGAGGTGCTGCGCTGCGCCGTGCACGCCGCGCCGGTGACCAACGGCGGCACCCAGGTGCACGCCACCGATGTCGCCATCGTCGAGGCCGGTTCGGCCGTTGACGGCTCGGCGTCCGCACCGCCGACCGCGCACCTGCCGTTCCGCTCCGGCAGGTCCTTCTCCGCCTCGGTGACCGGCACCGAGCTGACCGTCAAGGGCGCGCCCGAAGTGGTCCTGGCCGCCAGCGGGGACACCGGCGCGATGGAAGGCACGGTCGCCGAACTCGCCGCCGGCGGCCTGCGCGTCATCGCGGTGGCGCGCCGCGAGCTGACCGCCCAACAGGCCCGGGCGATAGCGGAAAACCCCGATGACATCGCCGAGTACTGCACCAGCGGGTTGACGTTGACCGGCTTCCTCGGCCTGTCCGACACCCCGCGCGCCGAGGCCGCGAAATTGCTCGCCGACCTCGGCGGCCTCGGGGTGGGCGTGAAGCTGATCACCGGTGACCATCCGATCACCGCCAAGGCCATCGCCGCCGAGCTGGGGCTCAACGTGACCGCCGATCAGGTGATCAGCGGCGCCGAATGGGAGGCCTTGTCGCGCAAGGACCAGGAGCGCGTCGCGGCGGAGCGGGTGATCTTCGCCCGCATGACACCGGAGAACAAGGTCCAGGTTGTCCAGGCGCTGGAGAACGCGGACGTGCGGACGGCGATGGTGGGCGACGGCGCCAACGACGCCGCCGCCATCCGGTCCGCCACGGTCGGCATCGGCGTGGTCGCCCATGGCAGCGACCCGGCGCACCTGGTGGCCGACGTGGTGCTGGTCGACGGCAGGATCGACGCGCTCATGGAGGCCATCCGGGAAGGACACCAGCTGTGGCGGCGGGTGCAGTCGGCGGTGTCGGTGCTGCTCGGCGGCAACGCCGGCGAGGTGATCTTCGCGATCATCGGCAGCGCGATCACCGGCACGTCGCCCCTGAACACGCGCCAGCTGCTGCTGGTCAACACGATGACCGACGCCCTGCCGGCCGCCGCGCTCGCGGTCAGCAAGCCCAGCGGCCCGATCGACCCGCGGCTGCGCGGCGCGGATCAGGCCGCGCTGTGGCAGGCGGTCACCATCCGCGGCGTCACCACGGCGGCGGCGACGACGGCGGCGTGGGCGATGGCGGGCCTGTCCGGCCCGCTGAGTAGTCCGCAACGCGCCTCGACCGTCGCGCTGGTCGCGCTGGTGGGGACCGAACTGGGCCAGACGCTGGTGGAGTCTCAGGCCCCGCTGGTGGTGCTCACCGCGCTGGGTTCACTCGGCCTGGTGGGGGTCCTGATCAGCACGCCAGGCGTCAGCCAGCTGCTCGGCTGTACGCCACTCGGACCGTTCGGCTGGGCCCAGGGCCTGGGCGCCGCCGCGGCGGCGACGGTCGCGACCGGCGTGCTGTCACGTGCGCTGACGGGTCGGGACAAATCAAACCCGGAGCCGCCGCCGGATCCCGCCGAGCCTCCCGCTCCGAGTTCCGAATCTCGACCACCCCGGCGCGCCACAACAGCGCATAGAGTTCCAGTAACGGCACCCTGAGCACCGAAGCAATCGACGAAACTAGCGGATCGCCCCCGGTGCCTGTCATCGTCGACATAGGTCCGACGTTGTACGCGTGACCCAGCGAGGCGGGAAACCCTTCGTTACCGAAAGGCAAATGATGGCGGAAAAGAAGTCGCGGCGCCAGACGTCCCAGCGCGATGCGGTGGAGAAGATCCGCGAGGGCGAAACGTTTGTGGTGAACCTGCCGGCGATCGGCCAGGTGCAGATTCCCCGGCCCGAGCAGTTGGCCTACTTCGGGGGGTTGGCCGCCCTGGCGGCGTTCGAACTCATCGACTGGCCGGTGGCCGTCGTGATCGCCGCCGGACACCTGCTGGCGAGCAACCACCACAACAAGCTTCTCGAGGAACTCGGCGAGGCGATGGAGGAGGTCTGACCTCGTAACGCGCCGGCAGCGTCGGACCTGTCGCCACAGCCGACGTCGAGATCCTAGTCGGCGGGCCTGGGCGAAATCCGTTCGTGCACGGTCAGCAGCAAATGGTCGAACTGGCTTTGCACGGCGGTCGACGGCGCCGGCAGGCCGGCCATTTCGTCGAGCAGCTGCTTGGCCAGCGCACGCAGTTTCACGTTGGTCTCCTGCGAGCGCCACTGCAGCACGCGGAAGGCCTGTTGTGCGCTGACCCGGTAGACGGACATCAGCACGCCCTTGGCCTGTTCGATGGCCGCGCGGCTCTCGACGAGATCCGGCAGCGCCTCGTCGAGCACCTCCTGGCGGGTCTCGTCCAGGGTGTCGGTGAGGTCGATGTAATAGCCCTCGGTGCCCAGCACGGCGCCCGACTCGTCCAGCATGCGGTCAGCGACGACGATCGCGTCGTGCACCGTGCCCGCGGTGTCGAGGAATCGGTGCCGGCTCGAGAACGAGCCCTCCGACTGCAGCGCGTAGTCCAGCAACTCCTGGACGTGCGCGCGGTCGTCGGGATGCTTGTGCGACAACAGCAGTTGGGTCGTCGGCTCCACGTCGTTGGGTTCGTAGCCGTGCATCCTGGCGACCTCGTCGGACCATTCCCAGCGTTGTCCCCCGAACCAGAAGCGGAAGGTGCCGATGTTCAGGTATTCGGACGGCCCACGGGATCGCGCGTCATCGCCGTTCGTGGATGGGTCGCCAGCTTGCACGTTTGCATCTTTCCACTCGGGGGACGTCCTCGGCTACCGCCCCGGAAGATGGGCCGTCGCCCTGCCATGTGTTCCGGGGTGGGGGTAACGTCGCGTGCGGACCCATCCATCAACGCGGGAGCGCATGCCGAGTGCGCTGAGAGGACGGCTCGGGGCCGTCGACCGTACGAACCTGACCGGGTAATGCCGGCGTAGGGAGATGAAAAATGACCGAGACCCTATCGGGAACCGCTGCACCCTCCGTGACCACCGGCCCGATTGCGGGCAGCCACAAGATCTATCGCGATGTCGCCGGCGGGCGGGTTCCGTTCCGCCGGGTGGACCTGTCCAATGGCGATCACTTCGATCTCTATGACACTTCGGGCCCCTACACCGATCCGGACGCGACGATCGACCTGGCGGCCGGGCTGCCGGCGCGGCCGGGTGTGGTTCGCGACCGCGGCACTCAGTTGCAGCGCGCCCGCGCGGGCGAGATCACCGCGGAGATGGCGTTCATCGCCGCGCGCGAGGGCATGCCCGCCGAGCTGGTGCGCGACGAGGTCGCCCGGGGGCGCGCGGTGATCCCGGCCAATCACAACCACCCCGAGATCGAGCCGATGATCATCGGCAAGGCGTTTGCGACCAAGGTCAACGCGAACATCGGCAACTCGGCGGTGACGTCCTCGATCGCCGAGGAGGTCGACAAGATGGTGTGGGCCACCCGGTGGGGCGCGGACACCATCATGGACTTGTCCACCGGCAAGAACATCCACGAAACCCGCGAGTGGATCATGCGCAACTCGCCGGTGCCGGTGGGGACCGTGCCGATCTACCAGGCGCTGGAAAAGGTCAAGGGGGATCCGACCGAGCTGACGTGGGAGATCTACCGCGACACCGTGATCGAGCAGTGCGAGCAGGGCGTGGACTACATGACGGTGCACGCCGGTGTGCTGCTGCGCTACGTGCCGCTGACCGCCAAGCGCGTCACCGGCATCGTGTCGCGCGGTGGCTCGATCATGGCCGCCTGGTGCCTGGCGCATCACCGGGAGTCGTTCCTGTACACCAACTTCGAGGAATTGTGCGAGATCTTCGCCCGCTACGACGTCACCTTCTCCCTCGGTGACGGGCTGCGGCCGGGCTCGATCGCCGACGCCAACGACGCCGCGCAGTTCGCCGAGCTGCGCACCCTCGGTGAGCTGACCAAGATCGCGAAATCCCATGGCGTGCAGGTGATGATCGAGGGCCCGGGCCACGTCCCGATGCACAAGATCGTCGAGAACGTGCGGCTGGAAGAGGAGTGGTGCGAGGAGGCCCCGTTCTACACGCTGGGCCCGCTGGCCACCGATATCGCCCCGGCGTATGACCACATCACCTCGGCGATCGGCGCGGCGATCATCGCCCAGGCCGGCACCGCGATGCTGTGCTATGTGACGCCCAAGGAGCACCTGGGGCTGCCGGACCGCAAGGACGTCAAGGATGGGGTGATTGCCTACAAGATCGCCGCCCACGCCGGCGACCTGGCCAAGGGGCATCCGCACGCCCAGGAGCGCGACAACGCATTGAGCCAGGCGCGCTTCGAGTTTCGCTGGAACGACCAGTTCGCCCTGTCGCTGGATCCCGACACCGCGCGGGAGTACCACGACGAGACGCTGCCCGCCGAACCCGCCAAGACCGCGCACTTCTGCTCGATGTGCGGGCCGAAGTTCTGCTCGATGCGCATCACCGCAGATGTGCGGGCGTACGCGGCGGAACACGGCCTGGACAGCGAGGAAGCGATCGAGGCGGTCATGTCCGAGGGCATGGCGGAGAAGTCTCGCGAGTTCGCCGAGCACGGCAACCGGGTGTATCTGCCGCTGGCACAGCAGTGACCGCAAGGGCGGCCGCGGCGCGCCACCATCTGGCGCAGTGACGTTCCTTCCGGTTCCGCCGCCGGGCACGACGCCCCTGCGGGTGTTGTCGATCGCCGGGTCGGACTCCGGGGGCGGCGCGGGCATCCAAGCCGATATGCGCACCATGGCGCTGTTGGGTGTGCATGCTTGCGTCGCCGTGACCGCGGTGACCGTGCAGAACACCGTGGGAGTCAAGAGCTTTCACGAGATTCCCGACGACGTCGTCGCCGGCCAGATCGAGGCCGTGGTCGGCGACATCGGCATCCAGGCCGCCAAGACCGGGATGCTCGCGTCGCCACGCATCATCGACACCGTCGCCACCACGTGGCGCCGGCTCGGACTGACCGTCCCGCTCGTCGTCGACCCGGTGGCGGCCTCCATGCACGGCGACGCGCTCATGGCGCCGGCGGCCCTGGATTCGCTTCGGAATCAATTGTTTCCGTTGGCCACGCTGGTGACGCCGAACCTTGACGAAGTAAGGCTACTGGTGGACATCGACGTCGTGGACCCGGCGTCGCAGCGGGCGGCGGCCAAGGCCCTGCATGCGCTCGGCCCGCAGTGGGTGTTGGTCAAGGGCGGCCACCTGCGCTCGTCGGACCACAGCTGTGACCTGCTCTATGACGGCACCTCCTACCACGAGTTCGACGCGGAGCGGATCGCGACCGGCAACGACCACGGCGGCGGGGACACCCTCGCCAGCGCGGCGGCTTGCGCACTCGCGCACGGCCTCACCGTGCCGGAAGCGGTCGGTTTCGGGAAGCGGTGGGTCACTGAATCTCTGCGTGCCTCCTATCCCCTGGGCCACGGCCACGGCCCCGTCTCGCCGCTGTTTAGGCTGTCATGATGGCTCGCCCCCTCGATCAGATCGCGGGCATCGTGCACGAACCGGACGATGCAAGTCGCCCAGAAGGGGTCGTGGTTCTGACCCACGGCGCCGGTGGCAATCGGGATTCTCCACTGCTGCACAGGTTTGCGACGAATGGGCCCAACGGGGCTGGCTGGCGGTGCGCTATAACCTGCCCTACCGCCGCCGGCGCCCCACCGGGCCGCCATCCGGGTCGGCCGCCACCGATCGCGCCGGCATCGTCGAGGCGATCACGGTGTGCCGCGACCTCGCCCCCGGGCCGCTGATCGCCGGCGGGCATTCCTACGGCGGCCGGCAGACATCCATGGTGGTTGCCGCCGGCGAGGCCCCGGTGGACGTGCTGACGCTGTTCTCCTACCCGCTGCACCCGCCGGGCAAGCCGGAGCGCCTGCGCACCGAGCATCTGCCCGACATCACGGTGCCGACGGTGTTCACCCACGGAACCTCGGATCCCTTCGGCACGCCCGACGAGCTGCGCACCGCGGCCGCGCTGATCGGCGGAACGACCGCCGTCGTCGAGATCGCCAGCGCCCGACACGATCTGCGGTCCAAGACGCTGAACGTCCCGGCCCTGGCCGTGGATGCCGCGCTACAGCTGCTCGGACGGGAATAGACAGTCCGAACTGGACAGTTTTGGCTGTCTAATTTAGAGTGGTGCCGTGGATGGCATCAGCGACTCCGCGGCAGCGGCGGCACGCGATATCCGGGTGGTGTTCAGCAGGCTGCGGCGCCGGTTGAAGGACATCGCGGTCGACGGTTTGACACCGTCGCAGACGGCGGTGCTCACGCGGCTTTGGAAGGAGGGGCCGTCGTCGGCCAGCGCATTGGCCGGCGCGGAACAGGTGCGTCCCCAGTCGATGGCCACCATCCTGGCCGGATTGGGGCAGCGGGGGCTCATCGAACGCTCCCCGGACCCGAATGATGGTCGGCGACAGGTGGTCTCGCTGACCCCGGCGGGGAGAAAGCGCGCCGAGAGCGACCGTCGGGCCCGGGAGGAATGGCTGGCCCGGACCATCCAGGAGCGCTACACCGAGGCGGAGCGGCGCGTCATCGTCGACGCGCTGTCGCTACTCGAGCGCTTGACCGAACACTGAGAAAGGGGCGTCATCGCAATGGAATTGGGATTGCATTTCATCGACTTTCTACCCGGAGACCCGGCGCGACTGGGCCCGACGCTGGCCGACGCGGCCAAGGCCGCCGAGCAGGGCGGCGCCACGTTGTTCACCCTGGCCGATCACTTCTTCCAGATGGAAGAGCTTGGCCCAGCGCAGGACCCGTTCCTCGAGGGCTACACGTCGCTGGGGTTCTTGGCCGCCCAGACCGCCACGATCGACCTGACCCTGCTGGTCACCGGGGTCACCTACCGCCACCCGGGCGTGTTGGCCAAAACGGTCACCACCCTGGACGTGTTGTCGCAGGGCCGATCGATGCTGGGGCTGGGTGCGGCCTGGTACGAGCGCGAGCACACCGCGCTGGGCATTCCGTATCCGCCGCTGAGCGCGCGCTTCGAAATGCTCGAGGAGACGTTGCAGATCTGCCGGCAGATGTGGAGTGACGACGACGGCCCGTATGAAGGCGCGCACTATCGGCTGGCCGAGACGATCTGTGTGCCGCAACCGATTCGGCGTCCCCCGATCCTGATCGGCGGGGATGGCGAGAAGAAGACGCTGCGCCTGGTCGCGCAGTATGCCAACATCTGGAACAGCATGTCGAATGACGTCGAGGAGCTCGAGCACAAAATCGACGTGTTGCACCGGCACTGCGACGCGGTGGGCAGGAACCCCGCCGACATTCGTAAGACGTCCGGCGGTCTCGCGACGACGGACCCGTTCGAGAACATCGACGAGTACCTGAAGACCGTGGAACGCTACGCCAGGCTCGGTGTGGACATGATCAATGTCGGCCCGCTGCCGGGCAACCCGGACCCGGTCGGGTTCGTCCGCCGCCTGGGTGACGAGGTGATTCCCCGGCTGGCCGAAATAGGCTGATCCGCGGGGTCTTTCGTTATCCCGGATAACGGGAATAACACGCGTCCGCGTTGCCGGTCACGCCGCCACGGAACGCGGCGATGCGGGTGAAGCCGGCGGGGACGCTGGTGCCGTCCGCGTCGCTGGCCACCAGGTGATTGGTGAGCAGCCCGGCGACCGCTTCGTCGAGATCGCCGGCGGTGAGCTGCAATTGGTTGTGCGAGGGCAGCTCGATGGGTTCGGCCATCTTGCGGTGCACCACGCCGGTCAGGCATGCGGTGCGCAGCGCGGTCCACGGGCTCTGCATCGGCAGGCCGCGTTCATGCTGCACCGCCAGTGCGTATCTCGACATCACGAGGGACAGGGCCGTGTCGTCGCCTTGCGGCAGGGACTGTTCGCTCTCGTCGGCGACCCTGCCCATGACGGCAAGCTTGGGCAGGTCGACCGCGATGGTGTTGGTGCCCGGACAGTAGGACGCCGGTGGGGTGGGTTTGGCGTCCGGGCAATTGGCGGGCTGGTAGGACAGCACCGGCGGATTGGCCGGGGCGAAGATCTTGCCCAGCAGTTCCATCAGGGTCGACAGGGTGTCCTGGTTGATCGGGACCTCGCCGGTCTCCGGCGTTCCGGTGCTGAAGTCGACCCGCAGGGCGTTCGGCAGATCGCCGCGGCGCTGCTCGATCTCCCTGCGGTCGATCGCCGCGCACGCCGAGGCGCCGGTGAGGAAACCCATTTGGAAGGCGCTGATCCGGTCCAGGGCCGAGCCGTGTGCGTCGTCGTTTTCGGCCTCGCTGTCCATCACCGGGTCACGCGTGGTGATGATTCCGGCCAGCACGTGGTCGAGGCCGTCGGCGGTGCTCAGCGTGAAGCGCGGCGATTTGCCGTCGGCGACCCAGAACAGATAGACGCCGGCGAAGCAGTCGGCCTGCTGTTCGTGGACGATGGTCGGGTCCCGTCTGGTCACCAGCTTCGCCATCTGCTGCAACGCGTGCCCGAATTCGTGGGCGAGCACGCCGGTAACGGACATGTCGCCGAAGTACTTTTGCGCGACGGGCATGAACACGCCGCGGTCCCAGGCGATCAGGTTGCAGCGCGACGTGTAGAAGGCGTTGACGAGCTTGTAGGTGTCGTTGTGGCACACGATCGGGCTGCTCGGGTCGTTGGAGTCGTAGGACACCATCTTGCTGACGGGAGCGAAGGTGCCCTTGAGCGATCGGCTGTACGCCGACTGCCAGTAGTCCTCGATGTCGTTGACCGAGAGCAACGCCAACCTGTCGATGGGGCCGTTGTCGGTGTTGAGCACCTTGCCGGTGGGGCTAGGCGCGTTCGAGCGGATCCCGCTGGGCCCGTTGGTCGCGGGCAGCCCGCCCACCAGGAAGGGGTCGTTGAGCATCGACAGCGCGCGCCCGTCGACGAATGTCGTGCAGCCGGCCACCACCAGCACCGCCGCCGCCCAGACCAGTGCCGACCTGAGCGCATGGCTATTCATGACCAACCTCATCCCGACCGGCGACACGGCAGCACCAAGGGGACTCATTCTAGAGGTGCCGACCGTCCGCGGCGGGCGAAATCGAGAGACCCAGCAAACCCCGGCCGGACGCGGCCGCGCTAGAAAGGCGGCGGCTCGCCGTCGCCTTGGCTGACGGCTCGGCGTGTGAAGGCCTCGCGATGGTTACGTAAGCCCGGCTATATTGACGGTCATGTGGACGGTGCCACTGAAGGCCAAAGACACCACAAAGCCATTCGGATCGACTGCCACGCGAAATCGCCGCTGCAGTGGTTGAAACCGCTCAGCGCGCGGATCTTGGCGTGGCGTTCGACGAACTCGATGCCAAGATCAACGCCGGCATGGACGCCTACGCGATTCCGGGCGTCGCGGTTGCTATCTGGGTCGACGGCCAAGAATTCGTCAAGGGCTACGGGGTTACCAATGTCGACCATCCGTTGCCTGTCGACGGTGACACGGTCTTCCGAATCGGTTCCACCACAAAGACTTTCACAGGAACCGCGATGATGCGCCTGGTCGAGCAGGGCAAGGTAGACCTGGATTCACCCGTGCGCAGCTACATCCACGACTTCGCGGTGGCCGACGAGTCGGTCGGCGCCACGGTGACCGTCCGTCAGCTTCTCAATCACACCGCGGGCTGGGATGGCCGCAACGGCCAGGACTTTGGGCGTGGCGATGACGCGGTGGCGCGCTACGTCGACGCGATGACACACTTACCGCAGCTGACGGCTCCGGGAACCGCGTTCGCGTACAACAATTCGGGTCTCGTGGTGGCGGGGCGCATCATCGAGCTTGTCACGGGAACAACCTACGAGTCCGCCGTGCAGAAGCTGGTACTTGATCCGCTGCAGCTTGCCCACACCCACTACTTCTCCGACCAGATCATCGGTCTGAATGTGGCGGCGCCGCACGCCGTGGTCGGCGGAAGACCCATTGTCGAAAGCGAGTTTTGGGCGTTTCCACGCAGCTGTAATCCCACCGGTGGGTTGATGTCCACGGCGCGAGATCAGCTGCGCTACGCGCGGTTCCACCTCGGCGACGGCAGCGCGCCGACCGGCGAGCAGATTCTGAGCCGACGGTCGCTGGAGGCGATGCGCTCGAACCCGGGCGCGGGCGGCACGCTTTGGGTCGAGCTGACCGGGATGGGGGTGACCTGGATGCTGCGGCCGTCCGCGGAGAATGTGACCATCGTCGAGCACGGCGGTACCTGGAAGGGGCAACGTTCCGGTTTTTTCATGGTGCCCGATCGCGACTTCGCCATGACCGTACTCACCAACTCTGACGGCGGATTTCATCTGATCAACGACCTTTTCGCCCGCGACTGGGCGTTGCGAAGATTCGCCGGAATCAGCAACCTGCCCGCCGCACCGCAACGCCTCGGCCCCGCCGACCTGGCGCCCTACGAGGGCCGGTACGTCGCCGGGCAAGTCTCGCAAAATGGCAATTTCGAGCAAACGGTCATCGAATTCCGGGCGAGGGACGGCCAGCTCGCTGGAACCCTGACTGATGCCAACCCGGACGGCCCGGATGCCGCCGAATTGGGGCTCGCCTTTTACCGGCCCGATTACGGGATCGACATCGGACCCGACGGCAAACCCACCGGCAGTCGGTCCAACTTCGTCCGCGGGCCGGACGGCAACATCGCCTGGTTCTGCACCCTCCATGGGCGCCTGTTCCGACGCCAATAGCACAACGAGGACACGGCTAAGGTGGCCTGATGCCGCGCACCGACGACGACAGCTGGGATCTGGCGTCGAGCGTCGGCGTCACCGCGACCATTGTCGCAGCCGGGCGCGCGATGGCCACCAAGGATCCGCGCGGTTTGATCAACGATCCGTTCGCCGAACTTCTGGTCCGTGCGGTGGGATTGGATCTGTTCACCAAGATGATGGACGGCGAACTCGACATGTCGGCGATCGCAGACGTCTCACCGGCCGTGGCCCGGGCGATGGTCGACGGAAACGCGGTCCGCACGAAGTACTTTGATGACTACGCCCTCAGCGCCACCGGCCGCGGGATTCGACAGGTGGTGATCGTCGCGTCCGGGTTGGACACCCGGGCCTACCGTCTGCCGTGGCCGACCGGGACGGTGGTGTACGAGATCGACCTACCACAAGTGATGGAGTTCAAGGCGACGACCTTGGCCGAGCTGGGCGCCCGCCCCTCGACCACCCTGCGCGCCGTGTCCGTCGACTTGCGCGCGGATTGGCCGACGGCGTTGCGCGCCGCCGGCCTTGACTCGGCGGCACCGACGGCGTGGCTGGCCGAGGGGTTACTGATGTATCTGAGGCCAGAAGACCAGGACCGGCTGTTCGACAACATCACGGCACTCAGCGCATCAGGAAGCAGGGTAGCCACCGAATTCGTCACCAGCATCGTGGATTTCGACGCCGAGCGAGCGCGGACCGTCTCCAACCCGTTCCGCGACCATGGCGTCGACATCGACCTGGCTTCCTTGGTCTACACCGGCCAGGGCAACCACGCCCTCGACTACCTCGGCGCCAAGGGCTGGCAGCTCGAAGGTGTGCCGCTGGCAGAACTGTTCCGGCGCAGTGGCCTCGACGCGCCCGCTCCAGACGACGACGACACCCTCTTCATCAGCGGCGCTCTGGCCTGACTTGGCTCACGTATCGGGATTGGCGGCCCGGTGTTGTCGGTGGTCGCTGTGATGATGTGGTCATGTCGTCGATCGCGTCCGCTGAGCCCGTGGTGGTCACTGCGAGTGACCGCCTGGAGGTGCTGTTCGGGGAGTTGGCGGAGTTGGCGGGTCAGCGCAATGCGATCGACGGGCGCATTGTGGAGATCGTGGCCGAGATTGATCGTGACGGGTTGTGGGGTGTGACCGGGGCGCGCTCGGTGCCGGCGTTGGTGGCCTGGAAGCTGGGCTGTTCCTCGGGCAACGCCCACACGATCGCCACCATCGCTGGCCGGCTGACCGAGTTTCCCCGCTGCGCCGCCGGCATGCGGGAGGGTCGGTTGTCGGCCGATCAGGTTGGGGTGATCGCCGCCCACGCAGGCGAGGGATCTGATGAGCATTACGCGCAGCTGGCCGCGGTCGCCACGGTCAACCAGTTGCGCACCGCGGTCAAACTCGAACCGCGACCCCAACCCCAACCGCGGCCGTGGTCGGGGCCCGAGCGTTCGATCACCACGACCACCGACGAGGCGGGCAGCTGTTACCGGATCAAACTTCCGCACCACGACGCGGCGAAGTTCGACGCGGCGTTGGCGTCTCATCGTGATGCGCTGATCGCCGAGTGGAAGCGCGATCACGACAATGGCGAGCACGCCGGTGCTCAGCGGCCGCCGTTGCCGACCACCGTCGATGCGTTCATGCGCTTGGTCGAGGCGGGTTGGGACGCCGAGGCCACCCGCCGCCCGCATGGGCAGCACACCACCGTGGTGGCCCACCTCGACATCGAACGGCGCGCTGCGGCGCTGCATCTGGGTCCGCTGCTCTCAGATGCCGAGCGCCGCTTGTTGACCTGTGATGCCACCTGTGAGGTGTGGTTCGAACGCCACGGGCAGCCCATCGGGGCGGGCCGGACCACCCGGGTGATCAACCGGCGGCTGCGCCGCGCCCTGGAGTACCGCGACCGCGCGTGTGTGGTGCCCGGTTGTGGGGCCACCCGTGGTCTGCATGCCCATCACCTGTGGCATTGGGAAGACGGTGGCCCCACCGAGTTGGCCAACCTGGTGCTGGTCTGCCCCTATCACCACCGGGCACACCACCGCGGCGACATCACCCTCACCGGACCCGCCCACGACCTCACCGTCACCGACGACACCGGCCGACCACTGAGCCCGGGATCACTGGCACGCCCACCCAGCCTTCCCCCGCCCGCGGTGCCGCCGTGTCCCGGTCCTACCGGGGAACGCGCCGACTGGTGGTGGTATGACCCCTTCCAACCCCAACCACCACCGACAAACAACTAGCCCGGCCACCGGGCGCCACCGGCACAGTGATGGCGATCAAACACGCTGGGGCATAACGGGATTAGTTCACACCACCCGGCCGCCTAGCTCGTCGTGCACCTCATCAGCATCCACGGTCAGCGCGCGCGCCAATGTGGCGGTTGTCGACCTGCGTTTGTTGGCGCCGGTTCGCGTTGGCGCGATTGCAGACTCCCGATATCCGGGTTCCCACATACCCCGGAGGTTCGCGAGCAGGGCAGCGCCCCTTGCCAATCGGTCCAGTCGCCCTCGGCTCATTGGGTTTCGGGCGAATAGCGCCACCCAACACCTCGTTTGTATGCGATTCTTTGGCCAGAGTGGTGCGGAATGGCGGAGGAAAAGGTTCGGATTGGTCGACGAATTCCCGGGGGCGGCGGCGCGAGCGAAAAGGGAGGATTGGCGGTGCGGAGAGACGACGATAGCTGGGATCTGACCAGCCATGTCGGCGCAACCGCAACGCTGGTGGCCGCGGGCCGTGCCAGAGCCACCAATTCGGCCGAGCCGTTGATCGAGGACCCGTTCGCCGAACCGTTGGTCCGCGCGGTGGGTATCGAATTCCTCATCAGATGGGCCACCGGAGAGCTCCACGCGTCCGACGTCGACGATCCCGAAGCGGCCTGGGGCCTACAGCGAATGACCACCGAGTTGGTGGCCCGCACCCGCTACTTCGATCAGTTCCTTAAGGACGCCACAGCCACCGGGATCCGCCAGGCGGTGATCCTGGCGTCCGGCCTCGACGCGCGCGGCTACCGACTGTCGTGGCCGCCCGGGATGACGGTGTATGAGATCGATCAACCGGATGTGCTGCAATTCAAGGCCGAAACGTTGGCGCAGCTGGGTGCCGAGCCGACGGCGCGTCTGCGGATGGTACCGGCCGACCTGCGCCACGACTGGCCGGCCGCGCTGCTGCGGAGCGGATTCGAGCCGGCGCGACCGACCGCCTGGATCGCCGAAGGACTGTTCGGCTATCTGCCCCCGGACGCCCAGGATCGCTTGCTGGACAACGTCACCGATCTCAGCGCACCGGGAAGCCAGATGGCCATGGAGACGTTCGTGGGGTCGTCGGATCTGGACTCCGAGCGGGTCGAAGAGATCATCCGCGGTGCGACTCGCAGCTGGCGCGACCATGGATTCCATCTTGACATCTGGTCGCTGAACTATTCCGGGGCCCGCAGCGACGTTTCCGACTACCTCGACAACCACGGGTGGCGCTCGGTGGGGACCACGGCCGCGCAGCTGCTGGCCGATCACGGCCTTCCGACGATGTCCGGCAATCACAGCCCGCCTTCCGACAAGCCCAGCTACTACATTTCGGTTCTCGCGTGATAGCCGCGACCTAGAGGACAGCACGATGCGGATTCTGGCGGTAACGCGCGCCCACAATGCCGGGGAAACCTTGGCCGATACCTTGGACTCGCTGGCCGCCTTCAGCGACGAGATCTACGCGATCGACGACCGCAGCACCGACGACACCGCCGCGATTCTCGCGAACCATCCCGCGGTCACCAATGTTGTTCGCGCCCGGGCGGATCTACCGTCCACGCCATGGTTGATCCCCGAGTCCACCGGCCTGGACCTGCTCTACCGGATGGCCGATTTCTGTCGCCCGGACTGGATGGTGATGGTCGACGCCGACTGGGTTTTCCAGATCGACGTCGACATCCGTGAAGTGCTTGCCCGGACACCGGAGGACGTGGCGGCGCTGATGTGTCCGATGGTTTCCCGCTGGGATGACCCCGACTACCCGGACATGGTGCCCGTGATGGGCACCGCCGAGGCGCTGCGCGGGCCGTTTTGGCGTTGGTACCCGGGCCTGTATGCGGGCTCCAAGTTGATGCACAATTCGCACTGGCCGGCCAACATCACCGACCACGGCCGGATAGGGCGGCTGGACGGAATCCGCTTGACGCACAACGGCTGGTCGACGCTGGAGGAACGGATCGCACGCGTCAGGCACTACATGCGGCTGGATCCCGATTTTCGGCACAACTTCGGTGTCGCCTATGACCGATCCCTGCTGTTCGGCTACGCACTCGAAGAGGTCGACGTCCTCAAAGCGGACTACCGGCGGCGGGTGCGTGGCGACTTCGACCGGACCGAACCGGGGGCGCGCCTGCCGATCGAGGCGGAGCCACGCGCGATCGGGCGCGGATACGGACCCCGCGCGGACGGTTTCCATCCCGGGGTCGACTTCGCCGCTGACCCCGGCAGCCCGATCTACGCCGTCATATCCGGAACTGTTTGCCGCACAGGCGAAGTCGATCACCTTTGCTCGGTGATCATCTCGGACGGCGACTCCGAAATCCGCTACGTGTTTCGGCCAGGTGGCGCCACGCACATCGCGGTCGGTGATCGAATCAATGCGGGCACCCAAATCGGCAGCATCGGCGCGGAAGGTCAATCAGCGGACGGCTACCTGCATTTCGAGACGCGGGTTCGGGGCGCACACGTCAATCCGCTGCGCTTTCTGGGCAACATGGGCCTGCGGCCCTGGCCGCCGCCGGGGCGGCTGCGCGCGGTATCGGGCAACTACCCGCCCGCCACACCGTGCACAATCACCGCCGACGGGTAGCGGTGAGTTGGGCGGCCTCGACGCGTTCCAGCAGGCTGCGGCCGGCCCGGATCGTCGAGCGGACCTCCTGCAGCAGTTTGGCGGGATGCTGCAGGTCCATGTCGTGCAGTCCTTCGTAGCGGTCGATGCCGAAGCCCACCGTCTCGATGCCAATTCCGAACGGCAGGGTCAGAGTCCGCAGCGCGTCAAAGTTCTGATAGGGGACGAACGGCTGACCGGTCACCAGTAGGCAACTCGATCGCTGCATATCCAGGCTCCGCGCGGTAAAGGTGAAGGTATCCGCGGAGGTGGCGCGGCGGTTGTTGGGGTCCGGCGACGGCGCCTCGAGCAGTGTGATGGGCAGCCCGACGTCGTTGCTGTCTTCGCTGAAGCGCCAGACCATCTGGCCCCGATGCGGGTCGCCGACTCGCTGCCGCCCATGCCGTACCGCTTCGCGGGTATCCACCCCGAACGCGTCGGTCGCGGCGGCCGCCAACAACTCGAATTCGGTACGCGCGCCCGGCGCGCAGGACGCGGCCGCGTCGTGTTCGGACGGCAATAGCTGCCGAGAAGCGGCGGCCAGCACGATATGACCGACGCGATTCTCGGCGGCCAGATTCCGCGCCCACCGGGCCCGAAGCATGTTCGAGTAGCGTCCGGTGCCGATCACCAGCATGTAGTCGAACGTTGCGTCAGTGCGCCGTGATTCGTCGGTAAGGCCAAGCTGTCGCGCCAGCGTCGTGATCGTGTCGAGTTGCCGGTCCGGCAGGTCCAGGCGCTGGATCATCCACCGCGCCCCGCCGTCGGCGTCTTGGCACCGCACCTGCTGCCCGCCCCGACGCGCCCTCGCCCGGCCCCGGTAATCCCATACCGCACTGAACTCGTCCAGGGCGGCCAACCGGGTTGCCAGATTGGCGTGCCGCGGGAAAACTCCGCCGAACATCGCAACCAGCTGCGCCAGCGCGTCATGCGCACTCCACGCGTCGACCTCCTGGCGCAGCGACGTCAAAAACTCACCATCAAACTCGCCGCCACGCATCGACACTTCAGCCGGACTGTTCACTTCAAGGTCCTTGCTCCGCGAACACGTAACACCGAGCCATTTGTGGGATGGAAGCTTTCACCAGCCTAACGGCGATGTGCTGGGCAAGACGCACTTTTTGAAAGATCGGTAATCGCCGGACTCATAGGGGCGACAAGACGCCGCTGACCCCGTCTTGTTGGTAGGAGTATTGTGGCTGATCCTTGGCCCATTGGATGTAGCGGTCGATGCCTTCCCAGATACCGACTTCGGGCTTGAATCCGAGACTTTTCGCGAAGTCGATGTTGGCGGGGAAACGAGCGACTTCGCCGGCGCGTGCTTCGCGACGTTCGATTTTGGCGTCGAACTTTCCGGCGACATATTCGACGATGTCTTTCACCCGTGTGTTTATGCCGCTCGCGAAATTGATCGCCCGTCCACGAAGCGCGCTGGTTTCCAATACCAGGTTGTATGCGCGCACGATATCGCTGACGTACAGGTAGTCGCGCGTTGCCGAACCGTCGCCGAAGATCGTCAGGTTTTCGCCGTTGATGGCCTGCCGGACGAGTCGTGGAATCAGCGCACCGAAGCGCCCGGTTTTCTGGCGCACCCCGAAGATGTTGAATGGCCGAACGATCGTGACGTCAAGCCCATAGGAGCGGTAGTAGGAATAGCACAACCGATCCGCCGCCGCCTTGGAGGCGCCGTAGGGGCTGTTCGGTTTGAGCTCAGCTGTCTCGTCGAGAAGCTCGCCGTCCCGCAGATTGTGTCCGTCGCCGTACACTTCGCAGGTTGACACGTAGATCAACCGGTTCTTATAGCGCCTTACCGCCTCGAGCACGCGGTAGGTACCCATGACGTTGGTTTCGAGAAAGCTCTCTGGATCACCCAAAGACTGGTCCACGTTGATATTGGCGGCCAGATGAAAAACGACGTGGTGCTCCCGCACCGCGCGATGGACAGTTTCGCCGTCGGTCACCGAGCCGGAGATAAAGGCCGCTCGCGGGTGCGAACGAAAGTCATTGGTGTTTCGGTTCGCGCTCTTCGACGACGTATTCAGGACGGTGACCCAATGCCCGTTGGCCAGTAGCGACTCGCATAGATGGCTTCCCTGAAAGCCTGCGCCCCCCGTGACAAGTATTTCCATCTGGTTCGTCCCTCGCCTGCTACTGGTAGGGCGAGAGCTTAATCGATACGCACGGGCTCGGTGGGCGATCCGGCTTGATAGTGGAAGCTCTTATGTTCTCAGGAAAGGAGTTCGATGATTCTGCTGCTGGGATCGCGGACGCCTGCTAAACTCCCGCGAGCGATATAGCGCTTGGCGCAGCGCATTATTTTGCAGTGTCCGACAGAACGCCCCTACGGCATTCGGGTGCGATGCCTCTTGTCGTGTGACGGCACGCCGTTGACCCCGCCGATGGACTCGGCGTAGCTGCCGACCGCGAAACCGACGCCAGAACCCATGATCCCCAAGGCTTCCCGGTTGATGTTGTCGACGGTGTCGCGCGGGCTCTGGAAGTTCGGATCGAACGGCACGCCGGCCTGGCCGCCCCACAAGCGCGCCTGCACGGTGGTCTTCGTCTGGGAGGAACCGGTGGTCAGTCCGCCGATCGGCACGCCCGCGACCATGAAGGGGTGGTAGTCGGCCCGGGAATTCAGCGGCATGTCCGCGGGACGCTTGCCGGCCAGGTTCAGATAGCCGGCCAGCGTGCGCTCGATGCCCGCCGAGCCTTCGGGGACGTCCGCGGCGAAGACTCCGGGTCCGGGCGGGCCGGATTGATCGCCGTCGTCGGTGAAGAAGCCCGCGTTGGGCGAGCCCAGCATGGTGAAGTTCAGATAGAGCGCGATGTCGTTGAGCTGATCACGGTCCATGCCGAACACGTAGTCCATGACCCCGTTCGGCCCCTCGGCTCCGGCGCCCCAGAACACGAACCGCACGGCGTTGTTCACCGGGGCCAGCGGTCCCAGTTGACGCGCCGTCTCGAGCACCGCGGCGACCCCGGAGCCGTCGTCGTTGATGCCGGGTCCGGCGCGTGAACCGTCGAGCTGCGCACCCACCACGACGACGTCGTGCGGAGAACCGGTCTTGGTCTGTGCCACGACATTTCGGGAGGTGATCTTGGTGTTGACGGCGTCGAGCACCAGGCGGATCGGTGCGGTCACACCGGTCAGCGCGGAGGCGCCGTACGGGTTGACGACGGCAACCGGCACGGTCAGCTGCTTGAAATAACCGGGACTGAACAACGTGGGCGGCGCCCCTCGCCCGGTGGGCGCGCTAAGCACGATGAGCCCGCTCGCCCCCTTGGCCAGCGCGGCGTTCTGCTTATCGACGACCGAGCAGCGGGTGTCGTCGACGACGGCGATCGCGCCCTTGGGCATCGCGGCCGGGTAGTCGTGGGCGGCACAACCCGATGGCTGTGCCGGCCGGATCGGTTGCCCCGTCAGGCCGCCCGGCGGCGTTTGGACCAGCAGCGAGGCCTGGTCGACGGGGTAGGTGCGGCCCGCGACGGTCAGCGACGGCTTACCCATCGACACGGTGTACAACCGGTCGAACTGCGGCGTCTGCACGTCAAACCCCTTGTCGCGCAGCGCTTTGGCGACGTAGTCCACGCTGGCGTTGAAGCCCGGCGTGCCGTCCGCGCGGTTGCCGCCGTTGGCGTTGGCGATGTCCTGCAGGGCGCGCAAATGGGTGAGGATGCCCTCGACGGTGATCTTTTTGGCGAGGCCGTGCCCGAGGTCGGGTGTCGCGGCGTGCGGGGCGGGCCGCGTCGACGAACACCCGGCCACGAGCGCCGCGATCAGCAACAGCGTTGCACCCCAGCGGGGATTCATGACTTGGCGAGGACGTGCCGGACGCGGTCTTCCATCGCCGGGACCCCGTTGTGTCCGCTGAGGTCCTGTGCGTAGAAGCCGAGCGCGTAGGCCACCCCGCCGCCGTTGATTCCCAGCGCGGTGCGGTCGATGTGGTCGAGGGTGTCGCCTTTTTGGTGGTAGTTGGGGTCGAACGGTTGGTCGGCCGTCCCGCCCCACAGCTTGGCCTGGTCCGCGGACATCTTCCCCTCGGCGCCGGAGAACAGGCCGCCGGCGGGTATGCCCGCCAGGGTGAATCCGTCGTAGTCGGACCGGCCGTCGAAGGAGGTGTCCTGCGCGGTCTTGCCGGCCGACTTCAGGTAAGCGACCAGCGTGCGCTCGATGCCGGCCGAGCCTTCAGGGACCACCGGCTTGCCGCGGGCGTCCATGGGCAGCGATTGGTCCCCGTCGTAGGTGAAATAGCCGGGGTTCGGCGATGCCAGCATGTCGAAGTTGAGGTAGAGGGCAATGTTTTTGAGCGCGGCCAGGTCCAGCGACTCGACGTAGTTCCGCGACCCGATGAGCCCGAGTTCCTCCGCACCCCAGAAGCCGAATCGCAGCTTGTTGTGCACCGGCGGCGAACTGCCCAGCCGCACAGCGGTTTCCAGCACCGCCGCCACTCCCGATCCGTTGTCGTTGATCCCGGGCCCCTCGGGCACGCTGTCCAGGTGCGCCCCCGCCATCACCACGTTGGCGTCCGAACCGGTCTTGGTCTGTGCGATCACGTTGCGGGCCTTGAAGCTTTGCGCGCTGGCATCGAGCTTGATCGTGGTGGGCCCCGGCTGGCCGCGCAGCTGCACCCCGGTGGATTTCGTCACGCTGAGCACCGGGATCTTCACCTCGGTGGTCGGCCCGAGCGTGCCGCCCATCTGTTCTTCGTCGACGTTGTCGGCGATGATCATCGCCACGGCTCCGCGCTGCGCCGCGGCGTCTTCCTTCTGAGCGAACGGGCAGGTGCCGCGATCGACGAGCACCACCGCGCCCCGCACCGGGAGATCGCCGTAGTCGGCGGCCGCACAGCCCAAGCTGTTCGCCGGCGCGGCGACCAGCGGTCCGCTCACCCCGCCCGGCGGGGTTCCCAGGCTGAAGTCCAGCGCGCGCGCCTCCACCGGCCTGCCGCCGACGGTCAGCTCCGGCTTCTCGGCATGGAACACTCGCGCCGAGAACTCGGGCGTCTGCACGTCAAAACCGCTGTCGCGCAAGGTATTCACCACATAGTCGACACTGGCTTCATAGCCGGGGGTCCCCACCGCCCTGGTGCCATTGTTGGCGTTGGCGATGTCTTGCAGCTTGGACAGGTGGGCCATCATGGCGTCTGTCGTCACCTTGCCCTTCAGCGCGGACGCGAACTCGGCAGCACCCGTCGTTTGCTCCGAGCCGGACCGGTGGGAGCAACCGGTCGAGAATGCGGTCAGGGCGATCACGGCGAGCGCCGCCGGCAACGTCGCGAGTTTGTTCACCATCGCGCCCAGGTTAGACCGCGGTCCGAGCGGGCGGGATCAGGACACGTCGGGATCAGACATACAGCGCAGTGAAGGGGGCGAAGGGAATGTTGCGCACCACAAACCACGCCAGCACCAATGACAGTGTCACCGCGGCGGCCCAGCGGCGGTGTTGCCAACTGCGGACCCGCCGGCCCACCACGTGTCCGTAGGTCCAGGCCAGGTACGCCCACACCAGCAGCACGACCGCCGCCAGGCCCAGAGCGTTGAACCTGGCGGCCGCCCACACATTGCCGTGCATGAGGGAATACAGCATGCGCAGGCTGCCGCAACCGGGACAGTCGATCCCCAACAACGCCTTGGTGGGGCATACCGGCAGCGGGCCGTTCGGGGTGGTCGGGTCACCCGCCCAGATGGCGGCGCACATCAACGTCGTGGATGCGGCCACCACCAGTGGTGCACCCAGGCCCGCGTGCGCCGCCCCTCGGCGGGTCACCAACATCGAGATCCGGGCTTAGAACATCGCGGCGAGCGCCGCGTTCGTGTTCGTGTTCAGCGCGCCAACCGACATCAAGATGACGTAGATGATGCCGACGACGACGCCGATGGCCGCCGACCAGATCGCCCATTTCTTGGCGCTCTCGGCCGATGCCTGCGCCTCGGCGTAGCGGCCCTGCGCCCACAACCCGTTGACCTGGCTGGATTTGACGATCGCCACGATCCCGAACGGAAGGCAGCAGAACAGGGTCACCAGAATCGACCACACCAGATAGTTGTTCGGCGCTTGGGCGGCCGGCTGCTGCGGCGGGTAACCCGGAGGCGGCGGCGGGGGCGGCGGTTGTGTCATGGATTCTCCACTCAGAGAAGTTAGCTGGCGTAAAGCGGTGCTAACCATACCCGCTCGGCGTCGCGTCGGCACTAGCAATGAAAAAATCCGATCGGCGCAACGACGGCCACGGCGCGTCGGCGGCGTCGGCGCATCGGTCCGAAGACCCGATTGTCGCCCGGCCTCAACGTCATTCGATATTAGACGCATCGAAATGCGCCTGCGGTCCGTTGCCCTGGGGCTTTGCGGGCGACGCCCCGAACTAATGCCCACACAGACAATTGCCGCCGGAACGTGTTGCATTACCACGACATAGCCCTACTATCCGTGTTAGCAACGGCCGTTAAGGAGCCATTCATGTCTGAGTTCAGCAACGCGCTGAAGACGGCGATGGCAATGGCGCTCACGGCCGGTTTCGCGTTAGCGGGCGGCGTCACGGCGGCCGCCGACCCCGCCGGCACCGGCAACTCGTCGGACATCAACACGCTCGCGGCCACGCTCTCGAAGGGCTACGGCTTGAACAACTGCACCGCCCAGAACATCGACCGCGGCAGGCAACTGGCCGTACTCACGTGCGGACAAAGCCCCGATCCGAAAGGACCGGCACAGGCCAAGTACGTCCTGTTCACCAGCGCCGAGAACCTGGCCACCGCGTTTCGGGCCACCATCAAGGAGGACGTCCTGACGCCGTGCGGGGACGCCAACCAGTCGCCGTCCAGTTGGCACAAGGACGGTTCGGCCGCCAACGCCGGGCAGGCGGCGTGCGGCACGTACCAAAACGCCGCCGAGATCATCTGGACGACGGACGCGAAAAACACGCTGAGCTACCTGCGTGCGTCCAACACCGACGTCAACGCGCTCTACCAGTGGTGGCGCGCCAACGGTTGACAATCTTCTTGGGGGGCAAGGGGTTTCTGCATTAACCACCCACAACCGCAGGGAGTCAAAATGTCACATCTGATCACCGCGCTGCGCGTCGTATCGGCCGCAGCTGTCACAGGCGGTTTGGTTCTCGCGGGCAGCGCCACCGCGGTCGCCGAACCCAACACCGGTAGCGCCACGGACATGAACACGCTGGCGGCTTCGCTGTCGAAGGGCTACGGCCTGAACAACTGCAAGCCGCAGGAGCTGACCGAAACCGGCGAACTGGCCGAACTGCTTTGCGGGCAGAGCCCCGACTCCGGCGGACCCGGCTCCGGCGTCTACGCGCTCTTCTCCAACAGCACGAACCTGGGCTCCGCCTTCAGTTCCACGATCAAGGATGTGTCGCTGGCCGCGTGCGGGGACGCCGGGCAGTCGCCGGGAACGTGGAAGCAGAACGGCCAGACCGGCGGCCAGATCGCCTGCGGCACCTACAAGAACTACGCGACGTTGACCTGGACCACCGACGCCAAGAACGTGCTGGGTCACCTGACCGCGGCCAACGCCGACGTCAACGCGCTCTACCAGTGGTGGCGCACGAACGGCTGACGTTTACAGCTGAGCCGCAATCAAATCCGCTACCGCGCGCATCCCGGTGGGATTCGGGTGCAACGGTGTGGGGCGACCCGGTAGCGGAACACCGTAGCGCGCCGGCAGCGTCGTCCACGGCTCCGCCGACCAGGCGTGGTGCTCGCGGCTGGCCGCGGCGGCGTGGACGATTCCGCAGCCGGTCGCCGCGGCGGCGTCGGCCGTCATCCTTTCCAGCGTGGCGGCCACGTGCCGGCCCAGGTCGGCGTCAGCGGGCGACAGCGGTGGGGCCGGCGTGCCCGCGGGCGGCAGCATCGTCAGGTAGTCGACGAAGAAGATCCGCGCCCCGGCGGATCGTTGACGCACCGCGCGGCCCACCGCGCACAGCGATTCGAACACCGCGTCGAGGGCCCGATCTCGCGCGTCGGGATCGAGCAGTTCGCGGATGCGGTCGCCCAGCAGTGGCACGCGCCGCAGCGGGCGCGGCAGTGCGGCCGCCATCAACAGCGGTACGTAGCCGACGTCGTTGCCGCCGATGGTGATGGTGACCAGACCCTCCGAACCGTCCAGGGCGTCGACTTGCGCCGGCGCGCCGCGTTGACGCTCGGCGAGCACGTTCGCGGTGGTCGCACCGGAAAAGGTGACGTCGACAAGGTCGTAGCCGTATCGCCGGGCGATCAGGTGGGCATAGTTGCGGGCGGACCGGCCCGACCAGCGCGGGGCACCCGCGGCGCGCGGCCGGATACCGGGACCGGCGGCCATCGAACTGCCCAGCGCGACATAGCGTTTCATCGGATCAGGCTCGATTGCCCGGCTCCTCGGCGGCCCGCTGCGCGGCCCGCATCGTCGCCGCGCCAGGGCTCGAGGCCTGCGCCCAGAACCGCTTCGGGATCCGCCCGGCGCGCCGGGCCAGATAGCCGGCGGTGACGGCGGCCGACATCGCGGCGGCCATCGCGGGGGGGTCGGCGGCCCGGGTCACCGCGGAGGCCAACAGCACGGCGTCGCAACCCAATTCCATGGCCAGCGCGGCGTCGCTGGCGGTGCCGATGCCGGCGTCGAGCACCACCGGGACGTGGGCCCCGGCGACGATCATCTCGATGTTGTGCGGATTGGTGATGCCCAGCCCGGTCCCGATCGGCGATCCCAGCGGCATGACGGCCGCGCATCCGGCGTCCTCCAGCCGGCGCGCAAGCACCGGGTCATCGTTGGTGTAGGGCAGCACGACGAACCCGTCGTCGACCAATTGCTCTGCCGCGCGCACCAATTCGACCGCGTCGGGCAGCAGCGTGCGCTCGTCGGCGATCACCTCGAGCTTGATCCAATTGGTGTTCAACGCCTCGCGGGCCAGCTGCGCGGTGAGCACCGCCTCGGCGGCGCCGCGGCATCCCGCGGTGTTGGGCAGCGGCGTGATTCCGAGCCGGCCCAGCAGATCGAGCAACCCGGTGCCGCCCTCGGCGTCGACCCGGCGGATCGCGACGGTGGTCAGTTCCGTGCCCGACGCGACGAGCGCCTCTTCCAGCACCGCCAGGTTGCTCGCTCCCCCGGTCCCCATGATGAGCCGCGAGGCGAAGCTGCGGTCCGCGATGGTCAGTTTCGAGTCAGCCACCTTGCACCGCCGTCACCACCTCGAGACGCACGGGAGCGCCGGGAAGCTCCGAAAGCTCTGTCTCCCATCGTGATCGCGGCAGCACCGCGTCGTCCATCGCCACGGCGACGCCGCGGTCCGGGAAGCCCAGGGAATCGAGCAGCGCCGACACCGTGGTGTGCGCGTCGACGTCGACCTCTTTCTCGTTCACCAGGATGATCATTGCGCGGCTCCCACCGGTGCGAGTTCGGAAACGATCTGTTCTGCCGTCCAGGGCGCCAGCAGGAACCCCGACCGTCCGTGGCCGGCGGCGACCAGCGTGCGCGCGTCCAGGCGATGCACCAACGGCAGATTGTCGGGTGTCATCGGGCGCAGCCCGGCCCCGCACTCGGCCAGCTCGTATTCACCGAGCGCCGGCAGCACCGCGCAGGCATCGTCGAGGAGGTCACGCACCCCCGAGACGACCGGGGCGGTGTCACGCCCGTGCTCGTATTGGGTCGCGCCGACCACCACGCCGTCCGCGCGCGGCACCAGGTAGACCTGCCGGCCGTGCACCCGGGCGCGAATCACCCGCCGCGGCAACGGCATACAACCTTTGCGCCACCGCAGTCGCAGCACCTCGCCCTTGACCGGGCGCACCGGCAGCCCGGGCCACAACGCCGGCGCGTCGATGCCGTTGGCGATCACCACCGCGTCGGCCTCGACCGCCGACAGGTCGTGCACCGGCGACGCCCACCGCACCCCGAGACGCTCGCACTCCGCCTCGAGCGCGTCGAGCACCGCCCGGTTGTCCACGGCCAGCTCGGTGGGCGCCCGAAAGCCGTGCCGGATGCCCTGCGCGAGTAGGGGTTCCACGTCGCGGGCGGCCGACTCCCAGACCACGGGGTGTCCCTGAGCGGACAGCCAGTCCGCCACGGTGCGCAGGTCGGCGGCGTCGGCGCGGTCGACGGCCACCACCAGCGACTCGCGGGCGGTGACCACCCCCGCCGGCAGGCCGTCGAGGAAACCGCCGTCGCGCCACAGCCGCAGGGATTCCAGGCCTAGCCGCAGCAACCGCTCTTCGCCCGGCCAGCCCTCGCTGTGCGGGGCGAGCATGCCGCCGGCGACCCAGGATGCGCCCCGCTCCCCGCTGCGGTGCACCCGCACCGACCAGCCGGCCTGCGCGGCGCGGCGTGCCACCGCCAGCCCGATGACGCCGCCGCCGATGACGGCCAGCGACCCCAGCGGTGGGCCCGAGGGCATCCCGGTCATTGTCGAGCCTCCCTTCGCCGGCATGATCCGGATCAGGTGTGACGGTAAGGGCAGGTCCTCGCGGCTGTGCCCACTCTCAGCCCCGCTCCCGGGACTCCCGTGTCTGGTAATTCTCTGCGCTCCACGCTAGCGCGCTAGCGTCTCGGTGTGCAGCGTCCCTGGGATAGACCACTCTCCGTCCTGGCCACCGCGCGGCTGTACCTGTGCACCGACGCGCGCCGCGAGCGCGGCGACCTGGCCGAGTTCGCCGACGCCGCCCTGGCCGGCGGGGTGGACATCATCCAGCTGCGCGACAAGGGGTCGGCCGGCGAGCAGCGGTTCGGGCCGCTGGAGGCGCGCGAGGAGCTGGCGGCCTGCGAGATCCTGGCCGACGCCGCCCGCCGGCACGGCGCCCTGTTCGCGGTCAACGACCGCGCCGACATCGCCCGCGCGGCGGGCGCCGACGTGCTGCACCTCGGGCAGGGGGACCTGCCGCTGGACGTCGCGCGCGACATCGTCGGTCCGGACGTGCTGCTCGGGCTCTCCAGCCACAGCGCCGACCAGGCCGTCGCCGCGGCCGTCAGCGAAGCGGACTACTTCTGCGTCGGCCCCTGCTGGCCGACGCCCACCAAGCCGGACCGCGAGGCGCCGGGCCTGGGGCTCGTCCGCGCCGCCGCCGGGCTCGGGACCGACAAACCGTGGTTCGCGATCGGCGGCATCGACGCGCAGCGGCTGCCCGAGGTGCTCGACTCCGGCGCCCGCCGTGTGGTGGTGGTGCGCGCGATCACCGCGGCGTCCGACCCGCGGGCGGCCGCCCGGCGGCTCAGTTCGGCGCTGGCAGCAGCGAGCTGATCCGTCGGCTCAGCTGCGACGGGACCTCGTCGGCGTCACCCGGCATGCACCACACGAAGACGCCGGCCTCGACCTCGATCGTGCGGGGCAGATACTGCCGGCGTTCGTCGCCGTCGCCCAGCGGCACCAGCGCCGTCGCGGTCCGCAGCCGTTGCCAGCTGGCCGCGAAGCCCGGATGCAGCGGCAGGTCGGCCACCTCGTCCTCGGCCACCCACCGCATTTCCGCGCTCTCCCGGTTCGGGACGGTGTGCAACAACTCGTCGGCGTCGGCGACGACGGTCGTGTAGCTCCACCGCGTGCCGCCGATCCCGGCGACCTCGGCGGTGACCAGCGTCGCGCGCACGGCGAGCCGGTCGACGAGCAACCCGGCCTCCTCGTTCGCCTCGCGGACCGCCGTCTGCTCGGGCGTCTCATGGCTGTCCCGGGCCCCACCCGGCAGCCCCCAGGTCCCGCCCTGATGGCTCCACACCGCCCGATGCTGCAGCAGCACCGCGGGCGTGCCGTCGTCCCGCGGGGCGCGCAGCAAAAGACCGGCGGCGCCGTACCGACCCCAGTAATGGGCGCCGCGCTCCGAGATCACCCAACCGTCGCCGTCGCCCTGCACGGATCAAGGATAGGCAGACTTGGTTCTTGGCGGTCTTCGGCGCGTCGGCAATTGCGTCGGCCTCCACCCATCCACCCGAACATGCTCTTAGACTTCGCTTATAGAGGTCCGTGCAGCGAAATCCAGTGGCCAAGAGATGAGGGCTGATCAGACGTGACGGTTGAGCTGGCGCATCCGTCGACCGAGCCGCAGGGATCGCGGTCACCGGCCGAACCAGCCCATCCCCGCTGGTGGTTCATCTCCACGACGCCGGGCCGCATCCTGACCATCGGCATCGTGCTGGCGGCCCTCGGCGGGATCAGCGCCTTCGCCACCTCGACCACCATCAACCACCGGCAACAGGTGCTCACCACGGTGCTCAACCACACCGAGCCGCTGTCGTTCGCGGCCGGGCGGCTCTACACAACGCTGTCGGTGGCCGACGCCGCCGCCGCCACGGCGTTCATCGCCGAAGCCGAACCGCCGCCCGTGCGGCAGCGCTACGAGCAGGCCATCACCGACGCGGCCGTGGCCGTGACCCGGGCCTCCAGCGGACTCACCGACGAACCGCAGGTGCAGCTGCTGGGCCGGATCAACGCCCAGCTGGCCGTCTATACCGGCCTGATCGAGATCGCCCGGACCAACAACCGGGCGGGCAACCCGGTCGGTTCGTCGTACCTGTCGGAGGCATCGGGGCTGATGCAGTCGACGATCCTGCCCGACGCGGCGCGGCTGTACCGGGCCACCTCGGAGCGGGTGGACGTGGAAACCACGGCGTCGACCCAGATTCCGGCGCCGGTCATCATGGTCGTCGGCACCACCGTCGTCTTCGGCGCCTTCTCGCATCGCTGGCTGGCCCGGCGCACCCGGCGCCGCATCAACCCGGGCCTGGTCGTGGGCGCTCTCGCTATCCTCGTCATGGTGGTGTGGGTCGGGACTGCGCTAACCATCTCTACGACGGCAAGTCGTAGCGCGAAGGACACCGCCGCGGAGTCCCTCAAGACCGTCACCAACGTCGCGATCACCGCCCAGCAGGCGCGCGCCGACGAGACGCTGTCGCTGATCCGCCGCGGCGACGAGGAGAAGCGCAAGCAGTCGTTCTATCAGCGGATCGACTCGATGCACCGCCAGCTCGACCAGTACATGTCCCGCAGCGACGCCGTGGACAAACCGGACCTCGAGGGCGCCGACCAGCTGCTGCTGCGCTGGCGTCAGGCCAATGACCGGATCAGCTCGTACATCTCGGTGGGGAACTACCGCGCCGCCACCCAGGTCGCGCTGGGCAGCAGCGAGGAGGATTCCACCCCGGCGTTCGACAAGCTGGAAGACGAGCTGGTCAAGGCCATGGACCAGGGCCGCATCCACCTGCGCAACGACGTCATCAACGCGCGCAGCGGGCTCTCCGGCGCCCAGGTGGGCGGCGTGGTGCTCAGCCTCGGGGCGGCCATCGCGGTGGCGCTGGGCCTGTGGCCGCGGCTGAAAGAGTATCGATAATGATCCGCCTGCCCCTGCTGCGCCGGGCGTGCACCGTGGCCGCCGCGGTTTGCATGCTGGCGGGTTGCGGGCACACGGAATCGCTGCACGTGGCCAGCGTCCCGACGTTGCCGCCGCCCACCCCGGTCGGCATGGAACAGCTGCCGCCGCAGCCGCCGCTGCCGCCCGACGGCCCCAATCAGGACTGCGACCTGACGGCCAGCCTGCGGCCCTTCCCCACCAAGGCCGAGGCCGACGCCGCGGTCGCCGACATCCGCGCGCGGGGCAGGCTGATCGTCGGGCTCGACATCGGCAGCAACCTGTTCAGCTTCCGCGACCCGATCACCGGCGAGATCACCGGATTCGACGTCGACCTCGCCGGCGAGATCGCCCGCGACATCTTCGGCGCGCCGTCCCACGTCGAGTACCGGATCCTGTCGTCGGACGAGCGGGTGACCGCGCTGCAACGCGGCGAGGTCGACATCGTGGTCAAGACCATGACCATCACCTGCGACCGGCGCAAGCTGGTGAACTTCTCCACCGTCTACCTCGACGCCAACCAGCGCATCCTCGCCCCGCGCGACTCGTCGATCGTCAAGGTGAGCGACCTGTCTGGCAAACGCGTCTGCGTGGCCAAGGGCACCACCTCGCTGCACCGCATCCGGCAGATCGACCCGCCCCCGGTCATCGTGTCGGTGGTCAACTGGGCCGACTGCCTGGTCGCGATGCAGCAGCGCGAGATCGACGCCGTGAGCACCGACGACTCGATCCTGGCCGGGCTGGTCGAAGAGGACCCCTACCTGCACATCGTCGGCCCCAACATGGCCACCCAGCCCTACGGCATCGGCATCAACCTGAACAACACTGCACTGGTGCGGTTCGTCAACGGGACCCTGGAAAGGATCCGCCGCGACGGCACGTGGAACACGTTGTACCGCAAGTGGTTGACCGTGCTGGGCCCCGCGCCGGCCCCGCCCACACCGAGGTATCTGGACTGATGGCCGAGCCGGACAAGCACTCCGAGAAGCCGGAATCGGGCCCGGAAACGGTGGAGGACGCGAACCCCGGCACCCAGCCGGCGGAGGTCCAGACCGGCGCCTCGACGGGGCGGCTGCAGGCCACGCAGGCGCTGTTTCGGCCCGACTTCGACGATGACGACGACGACTTTCCGCACATCGCGCTGGGCGCCCTGGACACCGACACCGGCGACCGCATGACGGTGGCGACGCGGGCGCTGCCCGCGGTCCGACAGCTCGGCGGTGGACTCGTCGAGATCCCGCGGGGACGCGACATCGACCCCCGCGAAGCGCTGATGACCAACCCGGTGGTCCCCGAGTCCAAGCGCTTCTGCTGGAACTGCGGGAAGCCGGTGGGCCGGTCCAGCAAGAAGAGCAAGGGCACGTCGGAGGGCTGGTGCCCGGCCTGCGGCAGCCCGTATTCGTTTCTGCCGCAACTCAATCCCGGCGACATCGTTGCCGGCCAGTACGAGGTCAAGGGGTGCATCGCGCACGGCGGGCTGGGCTGGGTATACCTGGCCGTCGACAAAAACGTCAACGACCGGCCGGTCGTGCTCAAAGGCCTGGTCCACTCCGGCGACGCGGAGGCGCAGGCGATCGCGATGGCCGAACGGCAGTTCCTGGCCGAGGTGGTCCACCCGCAGATCGTGCAGATCTTCAACTTCGTCGAACACAAGGACCAGCACGGCAATCCGGTCGGCTACATCGTCATGGAGTACGTCGGCGGGCAGTCGCTCAAGCACGGGAAGGGCGAGAAACTTCCGGTCGCCGAGGCCATCGCCTACCTGCTGGAAATCCTGCCCGCGCTGAGCTATCTGCACTCCATCGGCCTGGTCTACAACGACCTGAAGCCGGAGAACATCATGCTCACCGAGGAGCAGCTCAAGCTCATCGACCTGGGCGCGGTGTCGCGGATCAATTCGTTCGGATACCTTTACGGCACACCGGGTTTCCAGGCGCCCGAGATTGTGCGCACCGGCCCGACGGTCGCCACCGACATCTACACGGTGGGCCGCACACTGGCGGCGCTCACGCTCAACCTGCGCACCCGCAACGGCCGCTACGTCGACGGCCTGCCCGAGCACGACCCGGTGCTGAGCACCTACGACTCGTTCCACCGGTTGCTGCGCCGCGCCACCGATCCCGACCCGCGTCGCCGGTTCGCCAGCACCGAGGAGATGTCGGCGCAGTTGATCGGCGTGCTGCGCGAGGTGGTCGCCCACGACACCGGGGTGCCGCGGCCCGGCCTGTCGACGATCTTCTCCCCCAGCCGCTCCACGTTCGGGGTGGATCTGCTGGTCGCGCACACCGACGTGTACCTGGACGGGCAGGTCCATTCGGAGAAGCTGACCGCCCGCGAAATCGTCACCGCACTGCAAGTGCCGCTGGTCAATCCGGCCGACGTCGCCGCGTCGGTGCTGCAGGCGACGGTGTTGTCGCAGCCGGTGCAGACCCTGGACTCGTTGCGTGCGGCCCGGCACGGGACGCTGGACGCCGACGGCGCCGAGCTGTCCGAGTCGGTCGAGCTACCGCTGATGGAGGTGCGCGCGCTGCTGGATCTCGGCGACGTCGCCAAGGCCACCCGCAAGCTCGAGGACCTTGCCGAGCGGGTGGGTTGGCAGTGGCGGCTGGTCTGGTACAAGGCCGTGGCCGACCTGCTCACCGGTGATTACGATTCGGCCACAACACATTTCACCGAGGTGCTGGACACGTTCCCGGGTGAGCTCGCACCGAAGCTGGCGCTGGCCGCCACCGCCGAGCTGGCCGGCGACGTCGACGAGCACAAGCATTACGAGACGGTGTGGAAGACCAACGACGGCGTGATCTCGGCGGCCTTCGGGTTGGCCAGATCGCTGTCCGCGGAAGGTGATCGGGCCGCCGCGGTGCGCACGCTGGACGAGGTGCCGGCCACCTCGCGGCACTTCACCACCGCGCGCCTGACGAGCGCGGTGACGCTGCTGTCCGGCCGGTCCAAGAGCGAGATCACCGAAGAGGACATCCGGGACGCCGCGCGACGGGTGGAGGCGCTGCCGCCCACCGAACCCCGCGTGTTGCAGATCCGTGCGCTGGTGCTGGGCTGCGCGATGGACTGGTTGGAGGACAACAAGGCCAGCACCAATCACATCCTGGGCTTCCCGTTCACCGAGCACGGGCTGCGGCTGGGCGTCGAGGCGGCGCTGCGCAATCTGGCCCGCGTCGCCCCCACGCAGCGGCATCGCTACGAGCTGGTGGACATGGCCAACCGGGTGCGGCCCACGAGCACGTTCTGAGGTCTTTGCGGGTTTGCCGGTTTGCGCCGCCTGGTGGTTTTCCCGCGTCGACCTTTCCCGCGTCGGCCTTTCCCGCGTCGACCTTGCGTCCTTTGGCCGGCCCTTTCGCGTCGGCCGCCCCTTTCGCGTCGAGTGTGAATCCTGGGCGTTCAGTGTGAACCCTGGGTGGCGACACGCCGACAAACCCCGCCGTGGGTTCACACTGAAAGCCGTGGGTTCACACTCAAAGTCGGTGATTCACAGTCGATTTAAGCCGGGGCCTGGCGGACCCGGCGTCAGCCCGTCCGGCGGCTTGCCGTGCGCGCCCTGTGCACAGACGCACTCGCCGACCGTGGTTGACGTGCAATCGTTCGCGGCATGAGACAAGTGCCGTTCATCGGCAGCGAGGAGTTGGCGTCGGGAAGCCTCAGCCGCCACCAGCTGCGGGTGTCCTACCGAGCGGTGTTCCCGAACGTCTACGTGCCGATGCACGCCGAGGTGCCGCTCGAATTGCGCATCCGCGCGGCCTGGCTGTGGTCGGGGCGCAAGGCGGTCATCGGTGGAGCCGCCGCGGCCGCGCTGCATGGCGCCCAGTGGATCCCCGACAGCGTCCCGGTCGAGCTGATACACACCAACACTCATCCTCCCCGCGGCGTGCTGACGCGCCGGGAAACCCTGTGCGCCGGCGAAACCCAGATCAGCGATGGGCTCGCGGTCACCACTCCGGAGCGGACCGCTTTCGACATCGGACGGCGCGGCGCGGTGCGCTCGGCCGTGGTGCGGCTGGACGCGCTCGCCCGGGCAACGGGTTTCAAGGTCGATGACGTGCTGGATGTTGCGGCGGCGCACCCTCGCGCACCCGGCTTGCGGCGATTGGAGGCCGCGCTCGACCTGGTCGACCCCGGCGCTCAGTCCCCCAGGGAGAGCTATCTGCGACTGCTCCTCATCGATGCCGGCCTGCCCCGGCCGCAGACGCAGATCCCGGTGCTGGCCGCCGACGGCCTACCGTTCGCCTACCTGGATCTGGGCTGGGACGAATCGCTGGTTGCTGTCGAGTACGACGGCGATCACCATCGCAGCGACCGGCGCCAATTCGTCAGAGACCTCCGGCGCATGGAGATGCTCGAGGAGATGGGCTGGACCATAGTCCGGGTGGTCGCTGAGGACCGCCCGGCCAGCATCCTGCGCCGGGTGCGCGAGGCCCTCGCGAAATCGCCTGTGAGCCGGGGGCTTTCGGTGTGAACCTACGGCGTGGATTATCGGCGTGTCGCCGCCGACGGTTCACGATCAAAGCCCAGGATGCACACTCGGCGGCGAGCTATCCCGCCAGCACGTTCACGCAGTCGCGGGCGATGGCGAGTTCTTCGTTGGTCGGGATCACCAGGACGGCGATCGGCGAATCGTCGGCGGAGATCTGCCGCGCACCCTTGCCGCCACCGAGGTTGCGGCGCTCGTCAAGCACGATGCCCAGCTCCTCCAAGCCGGCGACCGCGTCGCGGCGCACCGCCGCGTCGTTCTCGCCGATCCCCGCGGTGAAGCTGATGACGTCGGTGTGCCCCAGCACCGCCAGGTAGGCGCCGACGTACTTGCGCAGCCGATGCGTGAACACGCTGTAGGCCAATTGCGCTGACTCGTCGCCGGATTCGATCATCGTTCGCAGCCGGCGGAAGTCGCGCTCGCCGGAAAGGCCCAGCACCCCGGATCGCTTGTTGAGCATGGTCTCGATGTCGTCCACGCCCATCCCGGCGGTGTGGGACAGGTAGCTGACGACGCTGGGATCGATGTCCCCGCTGCGGGTGCCCATCACCAGCCCCTCCAGCGGGGTGAGGCCCATCGAGGTGTCGATCGGCCGGGTGCCGGCGATCGCTGACGCCGAGCAGCCGTTACCCAGGTGCAGCACAATCTGTTTCAGGTCACTCGGCGGCCTGTCCAGGAAGGCGGCGGCCTGCTCGCTGACGTAGCGGTGCGAGGTGCCGTGGAACCCGTACCGGCGGATCTGATGCCGCTGCGCCAGCTCGCGGTCGATGGCGTAGGTCGCGGCGGCGGGCGGCAGGTCGTGGAAGAACCCGGTGTCGAAGACCGCGATGTGCGGAATGTCGGGCAGCAGCCGCCGGGCGACCTCGATTCCCTTGAGCGAGGGAGGGTTGTGCAGCGGCGCCAGGTCCGACAGTTCGCCGAGCCGGGCGATCACCGCATCGTCCAGCGGGGTGGGCTCGTAGAACGCGTTGCCGCCGTGCACCACTCGATGGCCGACCGCGACGACGCCGCATGTCTTGAGGTCGATGCCGTCGTCGGCCAGCGTGTCGAACGCGCGGCGCAGCGCGGCGTCATGGTCGGGAACCGGCGAACCCGCCTCACCGATACGCTCCACCAGCCCGGTCGAGAGCGCGGTGCCCGAATCGGGATCGACCAGCTGAAACTTCACCGACGACGAGCCGGAGTTGATCACCAGCACCAGGCGATCGGTCATGGGCCGCCCTGCGCCTGAATCGCGGTGATGGCAACGGTGTTCACGATGTCCTCGACCAGCGCGCCCCGCGACAGGTCGTTCACCGGCTTGCGCAGACCCTGCAGCACGGGTCCGATGGCGAGGGCTCCGGCGCTGCGCTGGACCGCCTTGTAGGTGTTGTTGCCGGTGTTGAGGTCGGGGAAGATCAGCACCGTGGCGCGTCCGGCCACCGGCGAGTCGCGCAGCTTGGTGGCCGCGACCGACGGTTCGATCGCCGCGTCGTACTGGATGGGGCCCTCCACCGGCAGGTCGGGGTTGCGCTCTCGCACCAATTGCGTTGCCGTTCTGACCTTGTCGACGTCGGCACCGGAGCCGGAGTCGCCGGTCGAGTAGGACAGCATCGCGACCCGCGGTTCGATGCCGAATTGTGCGGCGGTGCGCGCCGAGGAGATTGCGATGTCGGCCAGCTGCTCCGGTGTCGGATTGGGGATGATCGCGCAATCGCCGTAGGCCAGGACACGATCGGGCAGGCACATCAGGAAGATGCTGGACACGGTGGACACGTCCGGGACGGTCTTGATGATCTCGAACGCGGGCCGCACGGTGTGCGCGGTGGTGTGGGCGGCGCCGGACACCATGCCGTCGACCATCCCGTTGTGCACCATCATGGTGCCGAAGTACGTTGTGTCGCGCATGATCTCGCGAGCCTGCTCGACGGTGACCCCCTTCGCCTTGCGCAACTGCGCATACTGGTCGGCGAACTCGTCGCGCAACCGGCTGGCGCGCGGATCGATCACCGTCACATCAGCCAGGTCCACCCCGAGTTCGCCCGCGCGCTGGCGGATTTGGGCCTCGTCGCCCAGGATGGTCAGGTCGGCGACGCGGCGTTGCAGCACCCGCCCGGCCGAGCGCAGGATGCGGTCGTCGTCGCCCTCGGGCAGCACGATGTGCCTGCGATCCGAACGCGCCTGCAGCGTCAGCTGATGGATGAACATCTGCGGCGTGGTCACGGTGGGGATCGGAATGGCAAGCTGCGCCAGCAGATCGGTGATGTCGACGTGGCCGTCCATCAGCTCGACCGCGGTGTCGATCTTGCGTTGCGACGCCGCCGTGACGCTGCCCCGGGCGGAGGCCGCCGCGCTGGCGGTGTCGTAGGTGCCCAGCGCGGTGGCGACGATCGGCAGCCGCAGCCGCAGCCCGGCGACCAGGGCCGCGATGGACGGGTGCAGCTCGAAGCCGCCGTTGAGGACGATGCACGACAGGGACGGAAACCCTTCCGCGGCATGGGCGCTCGCGACCGCGAGCACCACGTCCGAGCGGTCGCCGGGGGTGATGACCGCCATTCCGTCGCGCAGCCGTTCCAGGACGTGGTCGGCGGTCATCCCGGCCACCATCACACCGGTGACCTCGCGTTCGCGCAGCGACTCTTCGCCGCTGACCGGCGTCCCGCGCACCGCGCTCTGAAGCTCGGCCACCGTCGGCGCCGACAACAGCGGTTCGTCGGGCAGGACGTAGCTGCGCAGGGACGACGGCCGCAGCGCCTCGTCCAGCTTCTTCCGGATGGCGTCCAGCTCGGCCGGTTCGCAGCGGTTGGCCACCACCGCCGCGGTGTGGGCGTGCTGGGCGTCCAGCTCGGCCAGGCACACCTTGACGACGTCGGCGACCTCACCGGCGGTGCGGCCCTTGCCGCTGACCGTCAGCAGCAGCGGCGCGCCGAGGTTGACCGCGATGCGCGCGTTGGTGGAAAGCTCCGCGGGTCGAATCGCCTGTCCGAGTTCGGAATAGTCGCTGCCGACGATCACCACGACGTCGCACTGCTCGGCGACGGCGTGGTAGGCGTCAACGATGGCGGCGATCGCCGCGTCGCCGTCCGCGTGCAGCTGCTGGTAGGTGACGCCGACGCATTGCTCGTACGACAGGCCCGCCGTGGTGCGCGACAGCAGCAGTTCCAGGATGTAGTCGCGATCCCCCCGGTCCTGCGGCGACCCGCTGCGCCCGGCTTCGCCGCGCTGGCGATCGCCGCCATCTGAACGCGTAATGGGCCGGAACACACCGACTTTCGCCACCGTCGCGGTCAGCCGGTGCAGCAGGCCCAGCGCGATCGTCGACTTTCCGGTCTCCGGCTCGGGCGCGGCGATGTAGATTGCCGTTGCGGCGCCCGAGACCACTCGTCCGCCCCTCAGGCCAGCCGCCGCAACCGCGGCGCCAGGTCCTTCTCGAAGAGGTCCAGGAACCGGCGCTGGTCGTGACCGGGCGCGTGGAACACCAGGTGGTTGAGGCCCCACTTCACGTACTGGCCGACCTTTTCGACCGCCTCGTCGGGATCGGATGCCACGATCCAGCGCTTGGCGACCTGCTCAATCGGGAGCGCATCGGCGGCCTTCTCCATCTCGATCGGGTCGTCGATGCTGTGCTTCTGTTCGGCGGTCAGCGACAGCGGCGCCCAGAATCGGGTGTTCTCCAGCGCCAGTTTGGGATCGGGGTCATAGGAGATCTTGATCTCGATCATCTTGTCGATGTCGTCGATGTTGCGGTCGTTGATCGCCGCGCCCTCCTTGACGGCGGGGATCAGCTTGTCCTTGTAGAGCTCCTCGCCCTTGCCGGAGGTGCAGATGAAGCCGTCGCCGGCGCGCCCCGCGTACTTGGCGACCGCGGGGCCCCCGGCCGCGACGTAGATCGGGACCCCGCCCTCGGGCACGTCGTAGATCGAGGCCCCCTTGAGCCGGTAGTACTCGCCGTCGAAGTCGACGCGGTCGCCGCGCCACAGCTCGCGCATCAACCGCACCGACTCGCGCAGCCGGGCGAACCGCTCCTTGAACTCTGGCCAGTCGCCCTCGTATCCCGTGGCGATCTCGTTCAGCGCCTCGCCGGTGCCGACCCCGAGGAAGATGCGGCCCGGGTACAGACAGGCCATGGTGGCGAAGGCCTGCGCGATGACGGCGGGGTTGTAGCGGAAGGTCGGGGTGAGCACGGAGGTGCCCAGCGTGATGCGCTTCGTGCGTTCGCCGACCGCGGTCATCCAGGCCAGCGAGAACGGGGCGTGCCCGCCCTCGTGCCGCCACGGCTGGAAATGGTCACTGACCGTTGCGCTGTCCATGCCGTGACCTTCGGCGGCGACCGCAAGCTCGACGAGCTCGCGCGGTGCAAATTGTTCGGCGGACGCTTTGTATCCGAGTTTCAGTTCAGCCACGAGTTCTTTCTACTCCTGTGCCGATGGTCGCGACCCGCCGCGCCCGGCGAAACGCCGCGCTTGCGATCGCTCCGTGCCGATGGTCGCGACCCGCCGCGCCCGGCTACGCCGCGCGTCAGACCTACACTCGCGGGCATGGGACCGGCGCCAACTCTTGTTCAAGCCACCGACACGGTGCACCTCGCCCGGGGCGACGCCGTCAACTGGACGATCGTCGCCGACGACACCGGCGTGATGCTGATCGACGCCGGCTATCCCGGGGACCGCCCCGACGTGCTGGCGTCGCTGCGCGAGCTGGGCTTCGACGCCGGAGACGTGCGTGCCATCCTGCTGACCCACGCCCACATCGACCACCTGGGCTCGGCGATCTGGTTCGCCAACGAGCACGGCACCGACGTGTATTGCCACGCTGACGAGGTGGGGCACGCCAAGCGCGAATACCTGGAGCAGGCCTCGGTTTTCGATGTCGCCCTTCGCATTTGGCGGCCGCGGTGGGCGGCGTGGGGGTTGCACGTGGTGCGCAGCGGCGGCCTGATCCGCGACGGCATCCCGTCGACGCGGCCGCTGACCGCCGACGTGGCCGCCGGCCTGCCCGGGCATCCGATGGCCGTTTTCACCCCGGGGCACACCAGCGGGCACTGCTCGTATGTGGTCGACGGGGTCCTGGTCAGCGGCGACGCCCTGATCACCGGCCACCCCCTGCTCAAGCACGACGGGCCACAGCTGCTGCCGGAGGTGTTCAGCCACAGCCAGCAGAATTCGCTGCGCAGCCTGGACGCGTTGGCCCTGCTCGACACCGAGGTGTTGCTGCCGGGGCACGGCGACGTGTGGCGCGGCCCGATCCGCGAGGCGACGGCTCGGGCCATCTCGGTGGCCGGCGGTGGGTAGGTGCCGTTAGGCGGTGAAACCCGTTGCGGCGCCGGCTATGCCAGCCACTTCTCGAAGGCGATCGGGATGAACGGCCCCCAGGACGGCAGGGGGTCCGGCGCCACCCGGGTATAGCCCGTCGCGTCGTATAGCGCCTCGGCCTCGGGCTGCCGGTTGCCGGTGATCAAGTAGAGCCGCCGGTACCCGCGCGCCAGGGTCTCGGCCTCCAGCGCGGCCAGCAACGCCCGCGCATAGCCGCGGCGCCGATGGGCGGCGTCGGTCCAGATCCGCTTGAGTTCGGCGGTGTGGGCGTCGTAGCGGCGAAACGCGCCGCCGGTCACCGGCACGCCGCCCACCACGCCGATCAACAACCCGCCGTCCGGCGGTGCCAGTTCGGCCTCCGGCACGGGCAGCCAGGACAGATGCGTGCTCGGCGTGCCGCCGTAGCGCTCCGCATACTCGACGGCCAACTCGGCCAACAGCGGTTGGGCCAGCGGATCGTCGTGGGGCGCCGAGACGAACCGCAACCGGCCGTCTGGCGGAATGGATTCCGGCATCATCGAAAACTCAAACGCGTGTCGCGGTGACGTATTCTGGGATGAACTCCGCGTCGCCTCGCCCGGTGCGCCGCCGCTTGCCGAGCCCCATGGTGCGCAGCAAGTCGGCGATGTCACGCCCGCGCGTTTCCCAGCCGTGGGCCGCCAAATACTCAGGGACATAGTGGTATTCGCCCGGATAGGTCAGGCTGGCCAGATCGACGTCGAGGCCGCGCCGCCGCCAACCGTCGACGAAGGCGCGTTCGGCCCCCAGCTGCAACGGATTCCAGGTGGGCATGTGATCGGCGGCCAACCGGCTGCCGAGGGCGCTCGCCGCGGTGACGCCGCGCAGCAACCGGCTCTGCTCCTGGGGCGGCAGATACCCGACGAACAACTGCTCGGCGACCCACACCGTGGGCTGGGCGGCGTCAAAACCCACCCGTCGCAACGCCGCCGGCCAATCGTCGCGCAGGTCGATGCCGACCGCGCATCGGTTGGTGGCCAGGGTGGCGTCCAGCCCCCGAAGCACGTCGGACTTGAAGTCGAGGACCTGCGGCCGATCGATCTCGTAGACGGTCGTCCCCCGCGGCCACCACAGCCGGTAGGCCCGGCTGTCCAGGCCCGACGCCAGGATCACCACCTGGCGAATGCCCGCCCGGCCCGCGTCGGCCAAAAATTCGTCGACGAAGCGGGTGTGCGCCGCCAGCGCGTCCATCAGCGCCGTCATCGCCGCGTCGTCGCCGTCGTCGGCCGCGAACGCGTGGTCCTTGATCGCCCGGGTGAGGTAGTCGATCCCGACCGCGCACAACAACGGTTCGGCGAACGGGTCGTTCAGCAGGCCCTTGTCGGTGGCCACAGCCCGCGCGGCGGCCCCGAACGTCGCGGTCACCTCCACATCGGCCGTCGGTGCCATCGCGCGCTCAGACGTCGGAGCGTCGCCGCAGGGTAAGCCCCACGGCCACTCGCCAGCCCAGCAACAACAACGCGGTGACCGCCGTCGCCACCACGACGAAACTGGCGGCCACGCCCGCAGACGTCGCCTTGCGCAGCACCATGCCGACGACGACGGTGGACAACCAGACGACGACCCCGGTGGGCGCCACGGCGGTGGGCCGCCGCCAGCCGCGTGCGGCCAGCCAACCGACGGCGGTGCCGGTGAGAAACGGCCACGCCGTCGTGGCGATGCCGGTGAGGTTGAGCCCTTCGTCATGGCTGCGGCGCCCCAGGGCGCAGAACACCAGCACGCCGACGACGTCCACGGCCAGCCAGCCCAGCCACCGGAGCCTAAGCATGCAGCGAGACTACCGGGGCAGGGCCTCGATCCTTGACCCGGCGGCCGCGGTGAACCTAGATTCGTCAGCAATGAATACCCATTCACCTGATGGCCTCGCGGTGGTGACCGGCGCCGGTTCCGGCATCGGCAGGGCGATCGCGCTCGGACTCGCCGCCCGCGGCGACCGCGTGGTGGCCGCGGACCTCGACGAGGCGGCGGCCTCGGCCACCGCCGGGGAACACCCCGACAAGATCACCGCGCTGCCGGTGGACGTGGCCGACCCGGATCAAGTCAACGCGCTGCGGGATCGCATCAACGCCGACCTCGGGGTGCCCAACATCGTCGTCAACGCCGCCGGATGGGACCGCACTGACCAATTCCTCAATGCCACGGCGGAATTCGCGCAGAAGGTGGTCGCGATCAACTACCTGGGGCCGGTGCATGTCTGCTCGGCGTTCCTGCCGGGGATGATCGAGACGCACGGCGGCGGGCGCGTGGTCAACCTGGCCAGTGACGCCGGCCGGGTGGGCAGCGCGGGCGAGAGCATCTACGCCGGCGCTAAGGGCGGGGTGATCGCCCTGACCAAGTCGCTGGCCCGCGAGATGGCGCGTCACCAGATCACGGTGAACTGCGTGTGCCCCGGACCGACCGACACGCCGCTGTTTCACGCGCAGCCCGAGAAGCTGAAGGAGGCACTGGTCAAGGCAATCCCGTTCCGCCGCCTGGCCCGGCCCGACGAGGTCGCCGCGCCGGTGTTGTTCTTCGCGTCGGAGGCCGCCTCGTTCATCACCGGACAGGTGATCAGCGTCAGCGGCGGTTTGACGATGGCCGGCTAGTGGCAGGCTGACGTCTATGAACAACAAAACGCCACCCGCCTTCGACCGCTACGACCCGCTCGGCCTGGACGCCTCCCTGTCCGACGACGAACGCGCCGTGCGCGAGACCGTCCGGGAATTCTGCGCCGAGCACGTCCTGCCCCACGTCGCGGAGTGGTTCGAGATCGGCGACCTCCCGGTCCGCGAACTCGCCAAGGGGTTCGGCCAGCTGGGGCTGCTGGGCATGCACCTGGACGGGTACGGCTGCGGCGGGGCCTCCGCCGTGCACTACGGGCTGGCCTGCGTCGAGCTCGAGGCCGCCGACTCCGGCATTCGATCGATGGTCTCGGTGCAGGGCTCGCTGGCGATGTTCGCGATCTGGAATTTCGGGTCCGAGGAGCAGAAGCAGGAATGGTTGCCGGGCATGGCCACCGGCGAGCTGCTCGGCTGCTTCGGGCTGACCGAGCCCGACGTCGGATCCGACCCCGCCGCGATGAAAACCCGTGCGCGACGGGATGGTTCGGACTGGGTGCTCACCGGCCGCAAGTTGTGGATCACCAACGGCTCGGTGGCCGACGTCGCGGTCGTGTGGGCCAACACCGATGACGGGGTCCGCGGTTTCATCGTGCCCACCAAGACGGCGGGCTTCAGCGCCAACACCATTCACCACAAGCTGTCGTTGCGGGCCTCGATCACCAGCGAGCTGGTGCTCGACGACGTGCGGCTGCCCGCCAAGGCGATGCTGCCCGAGGCCAAGGGGCTGCGCGGGCCGCTGTCGTGCCTGTCCGAGGCCCGGTACGGAATCATCTGGGGCTCCATGGGAGCCGCGCGCTCGGCCTGGCAGGCGGCCCTCGACTACGCCACGCAGCGCACCCAGTTCGGCCGCCCGATCGCCGGATTCCAGTTGACCCAGGCCAAACTCGTCGACATGGCCGTCGAACTGCACAAGGGCCAGCTGCTGTCGCTGCACCTCGGCCGCCTCAAGGACAGTGTGGGCCTGCGTCCCGAGCAGGTGAGCTTCGGCAAGCTGAACAACACCCGGGAGGCGATCGAGATCTGCCGGACCGCCCGAACGATACTGGGCGGCAACGGGATATCGCTGGAGTATCCCGTGATCCGGCACATGGTCAACCTGGAATCGGTGCTGACCTACGAGGGCACACCGGAGATGCATCAGCTGGTCCTCGGCCAGGCGTTCACCGGCAGCGACGCCTTCCGCTGATGAGCCGGCTGACCTACACGCACGAGCATCACCAGTTCCGGGAACTGGTACGGGATTTCGTGCGGCAGACGGTCGCGCCCAACCACGAGAGCTGGGAACGCGACGGCCAGTGGGACCGCTCGCTGTTCATCGAGGCGGGCAAGCTTGGGCTGCTGGGCTTTTCGGTGCCCGAGCATCTCGGCGGCCCGGGGGTGGACGACTTCCGCTACAACGCGATCGTGATCGACGAGTTGCAGCGGGCCGGGGCGGCCGCGGAGGCCATCGCCTTCACGCTGCAAAACGACGTGGTGCTGCCCTATCTCACCGACTTGACGACCCCGGAGCAGCAACAGCGCTGGCTGCCCGGCGTGGTCACCGGCGAGACCGTGCTCGGCATCGGGATGACCGAGCCCGGCACCGGCAGCGATCTGGCCGGGATCCGCACGACCGCGGTGCGAGACGGCGACGACTACGTCGTCAACGGCGCCAAGACGTTCATCTCCAACGGTCAGGTCGGGGACCTGTTCGTCATCGCCGCGCGCACCTCGCCGGATCGCCATCAGGGACTGTCGCTTCTGGTGGTCGACGCCGACACCCCGGGCTTTTCCCGCGGCCGCAACCTGGAGAAGATCGGCCTGCACGCCCAGGACACCAGCGAGCTCATCTTCACCGATATGCGGGTGCCGAAGGACAACCTGCTCGAATCAGAGGGCCGCGGCTTCTATCAGTTGATGAAGAACCTGCCCCAGGAGCGGCTCGCGCTCGGTGTCGGGGCGGTGGCCGCCGCGGAAACGATCCTGGCCGCAACCCTCGACTACGTCCGCGATCGCACGGCCTTTGGATCACCGATCGCCAGCTTCCAGCACAGCCAATTCGTGCTCGCCGAGTTGGCCACCGAAATCGACGTCGCGCGAACGTATCTCGACGACTGCCTCGCCGAGCACCTCGAGGGCGAGCTGACGGCCGCCCGGGCCGCCCGGCTGAAATGGTGGACCACCGACCTGCAGGTGCGCACCGCCGACCGCTGCCTGCAGTTGCACGGCGGGTACGGCTACATGCGCGAGTACAGCGTGGCGCGCGCGTTCGTCGACGCCCGCATCCAAACCATCTACGGCGGCACCAACGAGATCATGAAGACGATCATCGCCAAGGACCTGGGCCTGTAGGGACAGCCGATGGCCACCGACGTCGCCGACTACAGCGCCCTTCCCGCCGAGGAGGCGGTGCGCGCCGCCCGCGTCAGCTCGCGGCGCCGCCAGGTGCTCGATGCCGCGGTCAAAGTCATGGGCAGGACCGGGTTTCACCAGATGTCCATGCAGGACCTGGCCACCGAGGCCGAGGTCAGCGTCGGCCTGCTCTACAAATACTTCGGCGGCAAGGAAGACCTGCTGCTCGCCACGATCGTGCGCATCCTCGACGCGTTCCGCGATCAGCTGGCGCCGGTCATCGCCGCCGCCGGCGACGACGTCGTGGACCAGCTGACCGCGGGGGTCCGACGCTACATCCAGATCGTCGACGAGAACCTCGACGGCGTGGTCCTGACCTACCGGGAGAGCCGAACCCTCGGGGCGCCCGGCCGCACCCAGATCAAGGACCTCGAAATCGCCACGGCCGCACCGCTGCGCGCGGTGATCGAGGCCGGCGTCGCCCAGGGCGTCTTCCGCGGGGTCGACGTCGACCTCACCGTGTTCGACATCATGCTGCTCGCCCATGGCTGGGCGCTCAAGCACTGGCACTTCGGGCCGACCTACACCCTCGACGAATACATCGCGTTGCAGATCGGCCACGTGCTGGGCGGATTGATCGCCGACGACCGCCGCGTCGACTACGCGCACGTGCTGGAATGAGGGGCATGGGAGTCACCGCACGCCGCGTCCGCGGCACGATCGCCTTGTTGGCCCTGGGAGCCGCCGCCGGCCTGCCCGTGGCGGGCGCCGATCCGGCCGCGGCGCTGCCCCCGATGGCGTCCAGCGGCAGCGGGCCGATCATCGGCGGGGGCTCCGCGGCGGCGCAGGGAATCGCCCAGCAGCTCTTCAGCTTTGGCAATCCTAACGTCGTGCAGGAGGTCGACGGCTCGGACGCGGCGCAGTTCATCACGTCCGCGGCGGGAGCCGCCAACCCGCAACTCGCGGGGCCCTTCTCGCTGCTGCGCCGGGCGTTGGCGTGCCAGACCGACAATTCGGGATTCGGGGCGCGCGCCTATCGGCGCAGCGACGGGCAGTGGGGCGGAGCGATGCTGGTTGCGGCCAAGAGCGCGACGCCGAGCCTCGACGGCCTGGTGGGCTGCGTGAAGACCAATTGGCGAAGGACCGCCGCGGGGGGCGAAACCGCCATGTGCAACAACGGCTGGACCACGCCGACGTCCTACGACAGCCGCCGCGGCGAGACCTATTACATCCTGCTCGCGGGCACCGCCGCCGACTTCTGCAGCGATCTCAACGCCAAGTACAAGAGCGACGCCAGCGCGTGGCCGTTCTGAGCGGCAGCGATGCCCTCCCACCCGTCGCTGAAACAAATTGCCATCCCGACGGTTTCGCCGCGCGTCGGGCGGCGCGAGCTCGGGACCTATTTGAATTCATATCCAATTTGCGCAGCCGCGCCGGCGAGCGGCGGGTAAATAGCGATCCAATATAGCCGCGACATAGGCCCCGCGCAGGATAATTCCCATTCACCGAGCCACCGGATTTTGCTGAATTCCGTTCGCGGCCAGGCGGTCGCATCCGAGCTGGGTTCGTCGGTCATCCGTTTGACGAATTGGTCGGAAATATTCGCGAAATCGCTTATCTGCGAGCGATTGACAACGTAAGCTCGCCGACATCGGGCCTTAGAATGTCGTCTCCCAGACGTAGGGGGTTCTAATGTCACGTCGTACTAGCAAAATCGTCATCGCCGTGGTGCTGGCTTTCGCAGCGCCAATGACCTCGGCATGCACGATTCCGCTCGTTATCGACTGTGGACCCGGTTTGACCTGCACCGGATAGCGGTAACCGAACGGGCCCCGAGCTCAATTGGGGCCCGTTCACTCACATCACGCTTCGCGTAGCGAAGAGCACAAGGTGATCGGCCGGGGCCACAGCATGCCCTGATGCGCGCCGCGGCCCCGGCCGGGATCCGTTACCACACACGCCATTTCGGGTTATGGCGTCCCCAGAGGCGTCGAGATCGGCTTGGCCGCACGCATTTTCGGCCTCTGCGGCTCCTTCTGCTAGCCCGGTGACTCCGACGCGCCGCGCATCCGCGCGCACGTCGGCCTCGCCTTTCGTGGGTGCGGCGTCGTACGGTGGAGGCATGTCGCGCCATCGTGTGGTCATCATCGGAAGCGGTTTTGGCGGGTTGACCGCGGCAAAGGCGCTCAAACGCGCCCCCAAGGGCACCGAAGTCGAGGTCACCGTGATCTCGAAGACGACAACGCACCTCTTCCAGCCGCTGCTGTATCAGGTGGCCACAGGCATCCTGTCCGAAGGCGACATCGCGCCGACCACCAGACTGATCCTGCGCCGGCAGCGCAACGTCCGGGTGCTGTGGGGCGAAGTCTCCGCCATCGACCTCACCGCCAAGACGGTCACATCGCACCTGATGGGCATGGAGACGGTGACGCCCTACGACAGCCTGATCGTGGCCGCCGGCGCACAGCAGTCCTACTTCGGCCACGACGAGTACGCCGCCTTCGCGCCCGGGATGAAGAGCATCGACGACGCCCTGGAGCTGCGCGGCCGCATCCTCGGCGCCTTCGAGGCCGCGGAGGTCGCCACCGACCCGGCCGAGCGCAAACGCCGCCTGACCTTCGTGGTGGTCGGCGCCGGGCCCACCGGCGTCGAGCTGGCCGGCGAGATCGTCCAGCTGGCCGAGCGCACCCTGGCCGGCGCGTTCCGGACGATCACCCCCAGCGAATGCCGGGTCATCCTGCTCGACGCGGCGCCCGCGGTGTTGCCGCCGATGGGCACCAAGCTGGGCCTCAAGGCCCAGCGGCGGCTGGAAAAGATGGACGTCGAGGTCCAGCTCAACGCGATGGTGACCGCGGTCGACTACATGGGCATCACGATCAAGGAGAAGGACGGCGGCGAGCGCCGCATCGAATGCGCGTGCAAGGTGTGGGCGGCCGGCGTGCAGGCCAGCTCGCTGGGCGCGATGCTCGCCGAACAGTCCGACGGAACCGAAACCGACCGCGCCGGAAGGGTGATCGTCGAACCCGACCTCACCGTCAAAGGGCACCCGTACGTGTTCGTCGTCGGCGACCTGATGTCGGTGCCCGGCGTGCCCGGGATGGCGCAGGGCGCGATCCAGGGCGCGAAATACGCCGCCACCGTCATCAAGCACGCGCTCAAGGGTGAGGACAATCCCGCCGACCGCAAGCCCTTCCGGTACGTGAACAAGGGCAGCATGGCGCTCATCTCCCGCTACAGTGCCGTCGCGCAGGTCGGCAAGGTGGAATTCGCCGGGTTCTTCGCCTGGCTGGCGTGGCTGGTGCTGCACCTGTACTACCTCATCGGCCACCGGAACCGACTGGCCGCCATGTTCGCCTGGGGGATCTCGTTCCTGGGCCGCACCCGCGGCCAGATGGCCATCACCAGCCAGATGATCTACGCCCGGCCGCTGGTGAACTGGGTGGAGCAGCAGGCCGCCGAAGGCACGCTCGCGGCCGCCGAGCGCGCCGAGACGGCCGAGCAGAAGGCGGCCGGCTAGCTCAGGGCCCGATCGATGTCGGCGATCAGGTCGTCGGTGCCTTCCAGGCCGACGGAGATGCGGACCACGCCGTCGCCGAGCCCGATCGCCGCGCGGCCCTCCGGGCCCATCGCCCGGTGAGTGGTGGTCGCGGGATGTGTGACAAGGGATTTGGCGTCGCCGAGGTTGTTGGAGATGTCGATCAGCGTCAACTTGTCCAGCACCTCGAAGGCCCGCTGTTTGGCCCTGCTGTCCGGGCAGTCGAGCGCGAAGGTGATCACCGTTCCGCCGCCCGACATCTGGCGCTTGGCCAGGTCGTATTGCGGGTGTGAGGACAGATAGGGGTAGCGCACCCAGCTCACCGCCGGATGGGTCTCGAGGAATTCGGCGATCCGGTACGCCGAGGAATTGCTGTGCTCGACCCGGATGGCCATCGTCTCAAGGCCTTTCAGCAACACCCAGGCGTTGAACGCGCTCATCGCCGGGCCGGTGTGCCGCATCAGTTTCTGCACCGGGCCGTCGATGTACTCCTTGTCGCCGAGGATGGCCCCGCCAAGCACCCGGCCCTGGCCGTCGATGTGCTTGGTGCCCGAGTACACCACCACGTCGACGCCGAGCGGGACGCCCTGCTGCAGCAGCGGTGTGGCGAAAACGTTGTCCAGCACCACCTTTGCGCCCGCGGCGTGGGCCAGCTCGGTCACCGCGGCGATGTCCACCAGCGACTGCATCGGATTCGACGGGGTTTCGAAGAACACCGCCGTGGTGGGCACCGACAACGCCTGTTCCCACTGGGACAGGTCGTCGCCGTCGACGAAGACGGTTTCGACACCCCAGCGCGGCAGGATCTCGTTGCACACCACGAAACACGAGCCGAACAGGCTGCGCGACGCGACCAACCGGTCCCCCGCGCCCAGCAGCGCGCCCAGTGACGTGAACACCGCCGCCATGCCGCTCGCGGTGGCAAACGCCGCCGGTGCGCCTTCGAGCAGGCGCAGCCGCTCCTCGAACATCGTCACGGTCGGGTTGCCGTACCGCGAGTAGACGAAGCGGTCGACCTCGCCGGTGAACGACTGCTCGGCGACCGCCGCGGTTTCGTAGACGTAGCCCGACGTCAGGTACAGCGCCTCGGCGGTCTCGTCGAACCCCGAGCGCAGCAGCCCACCGCGCACGCCGATGGTCGCCTGGCTGACGCCTTCGGGCAACGGTGCGGGAGTGCGAACCGAGTCGTGATCGGCGGGCGTCATGCCCGGATCAACCTTGCTTCCAAGGCAATCCGATCGCCCGCCAGCCCGACTCGCCGCGATGACCGTTGGCGTCCAGCTGGCCCTCGAAGCCGTCCAGGATGTTGTAGGCCGGCGTGATGCCCAGCTGGGTCGCCACCTCGGCGGCGCCGATGGAGCGGTTTCCGGAGCGACACAAAAACAGCACCGGGCGATCCGCGTCGGTTTCGGCCGGCGCCACCTGCTCGCGCAGCTGGTCGGCGAAGTTCGCGTTGGGCCTGCCGTCGGAGGAATTCCACTCGAGGAACAGCACCTCGCGGCCGAGGCTGGACAGATCGGGCACCCCGACGAATCGCCATTCGGCGTCGGTGCGCACGTCGACCAGCACGGCGTTCGGATTGTCGCTGAGCAGTTTCCATGCCTCCAGGGGCGAGATGTCGCCCGCGTAGGAGTGTCCGCGCTCTGTGCTCATGCTCGTATTCCCTCGTCCTTCGTACGCATCGTCAGCCACCCCGGCGAGATTGCCCCCCGCGCGGCGCTACCTGACCTGCGATCGTATCGAGACCGGCGCCGCGCGCATCTCGGGGCTCAGCCGCGGGGCGCCGGGGCGGCCAGCCGTTCGGCGGCCTGGCCGGCGCGCTCGCGGGCCGCCGTCACCTCCGGCGCGGTCGCCAACGCCCGGAACCCGCTCCCGGAGACGCGCAGGTCGCTCTCCGGCACGCTCAGCGCGCCGATCAACGCGGCGGGGTCATGGGGATCGGCCGGGCCCGCCACCCGGGCGGCGGCCGGCGACACCATCATGGTGTCCACCGGCAGGCCCAGGATGGTGCGGGCCTGCAGCTCGAACGCCGAAAGTCGCTGGCTGCGCAGGGTCACCCAGGCGCTGTCGGCCGGGCGCGACGTGACGTCGGCGAAGTACACCTCGTCGCCGTTGACCATCAATTCGACCCCGAACACGCCGCGCCCGCCCAGCGCCTTGACGATCCGCGCGGCGATCGACCTCGCGGCGTCCGTCGCGGCCGCGCTCATCTTCTGGGGCTGCCAGGATTCCAGCACCTGCCCGTCGGACCCGCGGTGCCCGATGGGTGAGCAGAATTCGATGGCCGGCCCCGACGGGCCCTCGCTGCGGACCGCCAGCAGGGTCACGTAGAACTCGACCTCGACCACGGTTTCGGCCAGCACCCGGGCGGAGGACTGGTCGCCCACCGCGCGGCGCCAGGCGGGTTCGATGTCCTCGCGGCGCGCCACCACCGACTGCCGCTGCCCGGTCGGCCCGGCCACCGGCTTGACCAGCAGCGGGTACCCGGCGTGCGCGCCGACCGCCTCGAGTTCGCCCAGCGATCCGACGAACCAGAACGGCGCGGTGGGCAGCCCCAGCTCGTCGGCGGCCAGCCGGCGCAGCCCTTCGCGGTCGGCGGTGAGCCGCACGGCGCGGGCGCTGGGCACCAGCTCGCCGTCGAGGGCGTCGAGGGCCCCGGTGGCGACCGCGTCGGTGGTGGTGACGACGAGGGTGGGTTGCAGCCGCCCGATCGCCTGCGCCAGCTCGTCGGCGTCGGTCATGTCGAGCACCAGCGCCTGGTCGGCGACCCCGTGCGCGGGCGCGTGGGGGTACCGGTCGGCGGCGATCACCCGGGCCCCGAGGCGTCCCAGGGCGATCGCCAGCTCCCGGCTGATCTCGCCGGAACCCAGCAGCAGCACCGTCGGGCGCGCGTCGGCGGGGGCCGGTGGGGGCACGACGAGCGCCGTCGTCTCGTCGTCGCGTCCGTCCGTCACGCCGTCAGTCACGGCTCAAGGATAGGTCGGTTCGGCGAGTGCTAGGGCTGACTGCCCGGCTCCTCAGCGGCGCGGTGGCACCGCGCCGCATCGTCGCCGCGCTAGGGCTGACTGCCCGGCTCCTCAGCGGCGCCACCGCGCCGCATCGTCGCCGCGCTAGGGCTGGCCGGGAAGCAACCGCACCATCAGGCCGTTGCCCTCGGCCAGCACGGTCTGGTCCTCGTCGACCAATTCGGCGGAGACGAACGCCTTGCGGCCCTCGGTGCCGGTGACGCGGCCACGCACCAGCAGCGGCACGTCGATCGGGGTGACCTTGCGGTAGTCGACGTGCAGGAACGCCGTGCGGCTGATGGGCCGGTTGGCGGCGTGGGAGATCATGCCGAACATGTGGTCGAACAGCAGCGGCAGCACGCCGCCGTGCACCGCGTGGTTGCCGCCGACGTGGAACCGGCTGAAGTGGCCGGTCATTTCGACGCCCTCGGGGTCGTACCGCGTCAGGACCCACGGCGGCAGCAGCAGGCTGCCCATGCCCGGCAGGTCGGGGGTGCGGCCCGCGGGCGCCTGGCCCTCGGCCTCGGCCTGAAACGGCCCCAGCAGCTCGGTCAGCGCCGCGACCCGGTCGGCGGCGTCGTCCCAGACGTCGTCACCCGGGTCGGCCGACACGGCGAGGTCCTGCAGCCGGCGCATCGAGGCGACGAACCGGGCGAAGCCGGGACCGGGGCTGGCGGGCCCGTACTCCGGGAAGCCGCCGTGGTGTTCGTATTCGGGATCGAGGTCGATCGGGTTCGGTTCCGGGTCCGTCACGCGCGGGCCGCCAGGACGTCGCGGCGCACGATGGTCTGTTCGCGCCCGGGTCCCACACCGATGCACGAAACATGGGCTCCCGCAAGCTCTTCGAGCCGAAGCACGTAGTCGCGGGCCTTGGCGGGCAGGTCGTCGAACTCGCGGGCGTGCGAAATGTCCTCCCACCAGCCGGGCAGCTCCTCGTAGATCGGCTCGGCGCGGTGCAAATCGCTTTGGGTCATCGGCATCTCGTGGATGCGTGCCCCGTCGATCTGGTAGCCGACGCACACGGGAACGGTTTCCAGGCTGGACAGCACGTCGAGCTTGGTCAGGAAGTAGTCGGTGATGCCGTTGACCCGGGTGGCGTAGCGGGCGATGACGGCGTCGAACCAGCCGCACCGCCGGCGCCGCCCGGTGGTGACGCCGAATTCGCCCCCGGTCTTGGACAGGTATTCGCCGTTCTCATCGAACAACTCGGTGGGGAACGGGCCGGAGCCCACGCGGGTGGTGTAGGCCTTGAGGATGCCCAGCACCGCGGTGATCCGCGTCGGCCCGATTCCCGAACCCACCGCCGCCCCGCCCGCCGTCGGATTCGACGACGTCACATAGGGATACGTGCCGTGGTCGACGTCGAGCAGGGTGCCCTGCGAACCCTCCAGCAACACGGTTTCGCCGGACTCCAGCGCGGTGTTGAGCAACAGCCGGGTGTCGGCGATGCGGTGCGCGAAACCCTCCGCCTGCTCGAGCAGGGCCTCGACCACCTGGTGCGGGTCGAGCGCCTTGCGGTTGTAGATCTTGACCAAGATCTGGTTCTTCAGCTCCAGCGCGGCCTCGACCTTGTGGGTCAACACGTCCCGGTCGAGCACGTCCGCGACGCGGATTCCGATCCGGGCGATCTTGTCCTGGTAGCAGGGCCCGATGCCGCGGCCGGTGGTGCCGATCTTCTTGTTGCCCATGTAGCGCTCGGTGACCTTGTCGATGGCCACGTGGTAGGGCAACAGCAGGTGCGCGTCGGCGGAGATCAGCAGCCTCGAGGTGTCGACGCCGCGGTCTTCGAGGCCTTTGAGCTCGTCGAGCAGCACGCCGGGGTCGATCACCACACCGTTGCCGATGACGTTGGTGACGCCGGGCGTAAGCACGCCCGACGGGATCAGGTGCAGGGCGAAGTTCTCCCCCGTCGGCAAGACGACCGTGTGCCCGGCGTTGTTGCCACCCTGGTAGCGCACCACCCACTGCACCCGCCCACCCAGCAGGTCGGTGGCCTTACCTTTGCCCTCGTCGCCCCACTGGGCGCCGATCAGGACGATTGCCGGCATGAGTTTGCTCCCGCCTGCCTACTGTGGTTCTGCTGGCAGAACGCCAGATCTTGCACCGCTGCAACGGTTTTCGACATCGCCCGATGGCTCGCACTGCCGTCGGGTGACGGCGCCTCGGTTGGCCGCGTCGTGACCGTGCGCGTAGCTGCACGCGTCTTTGCTTGCCGCGCTCACGTGGCGATCCTAGACGTCGGGCCTCGCATGGTGCTCAGGGGCTTGCCGCCAGCGGCGGCTTCGCCGCGCACACGCCGTTGCGCGACGGCGCGTCCAGCATCAGGCACAGGCCGTTGGCGTCACGGTCGTATCGCTTGGCCGCCCAACCGGGCCACGCCGGTTTCCCGTTCCAGCTGACCAGCGTCCAGCCATCGTGGGGATTGCCCTGGATCTCGACGATGCCGGTGTTGGGCAGCGGGTCGAAAAGCAGGAGCAACTGTTCGGGGTTTCTGACGGTCGTCATCGTCCCGATGCCTATGTCGAATTCGCTGGAGAACGCGACCTCTCTGATCCTGCCGTCGGACGCGCGGACCGGGTTGGCCAACGCGCTGCCGTACATCCTTGCGAGCATGTCGTTGAAGCCGCTCGCGGTCGTCGCCGCGTTGCCGGACATCGTCTGGAGCGCGCCGCTGAAACGCCTGTGGAACTCGTACCCGTTGGGGTCGGCCGAGCCCGGCGCGAGCATCGGCACGACGCGCAGCCCGAGCAACCACGCGACCGGTGCCAGCAGGTACGCCAGCCCCGCCAGGCTGAACTGCGGCATCCCGTTGAAGATGCCCGCGTCGATCTCGTTGAGCCCGGGCAGCACCTGGACATTCATCCCCAGCGCCGCCGCCAACGGCGCCGCGGTCTGCTGCGTCCTGATCAACTGCGACGCGAAGATCGCGGCGACCGGGCCCTTCGCCGCGAGCACATTGGCGACGTCCTGCGCCTGTTGTTGGCCAAGCGCGGTGAGCGCGGCCCCGGGCACCGCCGTATCGATCACCCTCGCGGCGTTGGCCACCGACTGCCCGTGGCGCACCAAATCGATCACGATCGACTCGTCGGCCGACGCCCGCGCCGATGCGAGGCACAGCAGCACGGCCGAAAGCAGCACGGCGCCAACGCGACCGAGGTGCGTCGTCAGCAACGGAGGCGGGCGGGGCCGGCGCCGTACCCGAGCGGCGCGGGCCGCACGGCGGAGACAATGGCGGTGAGGCGGCGAATGGTCGTTCTCCGTTCTCTCAGCCACTCGTTGGCGGGATTCCGCACAACGTAGGCCCGGTGGCAGGAGTAAAGTATCCGGGTGTTTCCAGGCGGCGCCGCAACAACTTTCGCAGTCCGACACCATGTTGTGACTGTGTCGTTATGGCCCATTGATCGAGCCAGAGTCGTTGGAAGTCAAACAGATTGGACCAGCTTGATTGGATAGCTTGTGACACAAGACGATCCGGCCGCCGCGGTCCTGCTGTTCACGCACGGGCGGACCTACGGCCCGTTGCGGGGGTTGCGCGCCCACCGCATCGCCGGCGAACCCGACCTCGACGCCGCGATAGGCACCTTCCCGCGCCTGGTCGTGGTGGGCGCCGACGCCGACCTGGCGGCCGTGCTGACCCGGCTGCTGCGCGCGGAGCGGCTCGACGTCGAGGTGGCCTACGTGCCGCGGCGGCGCACCCGGGCGACCCGGATCTATCGCCTGCCCACCGGGCGCCGGGCGGCGCGCCGGGCCGTCCGCGGTTCCGCGCAACGGGTGACGCTGATCCGCGACGAGACCGGCTCGGTGGTCGTCGGGCGCGCCGCCTGGGTACCGCCGGACGGCGAGCGGGTGATCCACGGCGAGGCGGTCGTCGACGACACCACGTTGTTCGACGGCGACGCCGCCGGCGTGCTCGTCGAGCCGACGCTGGCCGCGCCCGGCCTGCGAGCCTCGCTCCAGGGGCGCTGGCGCCGGTGGGTCACCGGCCGCGCGGCCCAGCTGGGCAGCACGGGCGTCGTCGTGCTGCGCGACGGCGTCCCCGCCCCCCGGCCCGGCCGCCGCTCGGCGTTCTACCGCAACATCGAGGGCTGGCTGCTGGTCCGATAGTTTCGTGCGGTGAGCTTCCCCTCGCCCCAACGCGAATCGGTCCGGCCGAGCCCGATCTTTTTGGCCCTGCTCGGGTTGACGGCGGTCGGTGGTGGACTGGCCTGGCAGGCCGGCTACAGCGCGCGGCCGCTGGCCTATGTCGGGGTGTTCATCTTCGTGATCGCCGGCTGGCTGGTGTCGCTGTGCCTGCACGAGTTCGGGCACGCGGTCACCGCCTGGCGGTTCGGCGATCACGACGCGGCCGTGCGCGGGTACCTGACGCTGGATCCCCGCCGCTACGCCCATCCGGCGCTGTCGCTCGTGCTGCCGTTGGTGATCGTCGCGCTGGGCGGGATCGGCCTGCCCGGGGCGGCGGTCTACGTGCGGACGTGGTTCATGACGCCGGCCCGTCGCACGCTGGTCAGCCTGGCCGGGCCGGCGGCCAACCTGGCGCTGGCGGCGCTGTTGCTGGCGCTGATCCGGTTGTTCTTCGACCCGACGCACGTGGTGCTGTGGGCCGCGGTGGCGTTCCTGGGATTCCTTCAGCTCACCGCCGTCGTGCTGAACCTGCTGCCCATCCCCGGGCTGGACGGCTACGACGCCCTGGAACCGCACCTGAGCCCCGAGACGCAGCGCGCGCTGGCCCCGGCCAAGCAGTGGGGCTTCGTCATCCTGCTGTTCCTGCTCCTGGCGCCGGTGCTCAACCACTGGTTCTTCGGGATCGTGTTGTCGCTGTTCGACCTGTCCGGCGTGCCGGACGTGCTGGTGAGCTGGGGCAACGGGCTGACCCGCTTCTGGAGCCGCTGGTTCTGACCCTTGCCATATATGCGTCGTCACGCATATATTTCCCGGCATGGGCGCCGGCCACAACCACACCCCGGCCGAGACGGACGACGCTCGGCTGATCCCGCGCATGGTCACCGCCGCGGCGATCCTGGCGGCGTTCTTCGTCGTGGAACTGGCCACCTCGCTGCTGATCAACTCGATCGCGCTGCTGGCCGACGCCGGCCACATGCTGACCGACGTCGTCGCCGTGTTCATGGGGCTGGCCGCCGTCACGCTGGCCCGCCGCGGCAGCTCGTCGCCGGCCCGCACGTATGGCTGGCATCGCGCCGAGGTGTTCACCGCCGTCGCCAACGCGGGCCTGCTGATCGGGGTGGCGGCGTTCATCCTCTACGAGGCCGTCCGGCGGCTCAGCGAGGCGCCCGCCGTCCCAGGCGTGCCGATGATCGTCGTCGCGCTGGCCGGGCTGGCCGCCAACTTCGCCGTCGCGCTGCTGCTGCGGTCCCACTCGTCGGGGAGCCTGGCCGTCAAGGGCGCCTACATGGAGGTCGTCGCCGACACCGTCGGCAGCCTGGGCGTGCTGATCGCCGGCGTGGTCACCGTGACGACGCACTGGCCCTACGCCGACGTGGTGGTTGCCGTGCTCGTCGCGCTCTGGGTGCTGCCCCGGGCGATCGCGCTCGCGCGCGACGCGCTGCGGATCCTTTCCGAGTCGTCGCCGACCCACATCGACGTCGAGGAGCTGCGCCGCGCCCTCGCCGCCGTCGACGGCGTGACGGGGGTGCACGACCTGCACGTGTGGACGCTGTCGCCGGGCAAAGACATGTGCACGGCGCACCTGACCAGCACCGGGGACCCCGCCCGGGTCCTGCATGACGCGCGGGCGGTGCTATCGGCCCGCGGGCTGGAACACGCCACCGTTCAGATCGACTGCCCCGACGACACCGATTGCTCGGAGAGCTTTTAAGGCGTTACAGCCCAAGCGCTTTGCGCGCCTCGGGGTCGCAGTCGTCGAGCAGGTCCAGGCACCGTGCGTACTCGTCGGTTTCGCCGATCGCGTCGGCGGCGCGCGCCAGCGCGGCCACACAGCGCAGGAAGCCGCGGTTGGGCTCGTGCGAATACGGGACGGGGCCAAAACCCTTCCAGCCGTTGCGGCGCAGCTGGTCCAGGCCGCGGTGATAGCCGGTGCGGGCGTACGCGTACGCGGTGATGGCCTGGTCGTCGACCAGCGCCTGCTCGGCCAGCGCCGCCCAGGCCAGCGACGCCGTCGGATGCGCGGCGGCGACGATGCCCGGCTTCTCGCCGGCCAGCAGCTCCGCCTCGGTGTCGGGGTCCCCGGGCAGCAGGATCGGGTCGGGCCCTAGCAGATCCTTCATCGGCGTCATGGCTCTATTCTGCAGCTCGCCCGTTTTGCCCGCGGGACGCACCTCGGCCATCGCCCCGGGCCGGGGTCTCGGTCGCTAAGCTCTGCAACTACCCCACTCGACAGCGGGAGGACAGTAGTACTCATGCCCAACCCATCCGAGCCCGACCGCGGCGGCCCGCCGAACCGGCCCGGGTTCGACCCACGCGAGTCTCGCAACGATCCGAGCGACGAGTGGGGGGCCGAATCCGGCCCCGACGGCGGCTTCGAGACCGGTGACGACGCCACCGAGAGCGTGCCCATGGTCCCCAACGACGCCGAGACCGAGACCGTGGTGATCAACAAACCCGACCCGCACAGCGGTCCCCAGGAAGTGCCGGAGGCACCGCAGCGCGAGCGTCGCTTCACCGCCCCGGGGTTTGACGCGAAAGAAACCACGATCATCTCCACCACCCCGGAGCCCGCCACCGAGGTCTTCGCCACGCCGGGACAGGACGGGACCGCGCAGTTCGGGGCCCCGCCCAAAGCCGCTGTCCCGCAATCGATCCCACCCCGGCTCGGCGGGAAGCTGCGCACCTCCAGGCAATTCAACTGGGGGTGGATACTGGCGATCGTCGTGATCGTGCTGGCGCTGGCGGCGATCGCGATCCTGGGCACAGTGCTGCTCACCCGGGGTAAACACACCGGCGTCTCGCAGGAAGACCAGGTCCGGCACACGATCGGCAACTTCGACGTCGCGATTCAGCGGGGCGACCTGACCACGCTGCGCACCATCACCTGCGGCACCACCCGCGACGGCTACGCCGATTACGACGAACGTTCCTGGGACGAAACGTACCGGCGGGTCTCGGCGGCCAAGCAGTATCCGGTGATCGCCAGCATCGACCAGGTCGTCGTCAACGGCCAGCACGCCGAGGCCAACGTCACCACGTTCATGGCCTACGACCCGCAGGTGCGCTCCACCCGCAGCCTGGACCTGCAGTACCGCGACGACCAGTGGAAGATCTGCCAGTCCGCCAGCGGGTGACCCGCTAGCCCGCCCCCTGCCCGCCGACCGTGGAGTTGTTGCGCGAAACGGGCCGGATTCAGCCCCAGAAGTCGACGCTCGACGGGGTCAGGCGATCGACTTTCCGGCGCAGTGCAGGTCCGTGCACGCCTGGACCACCCGCTCCGACATCGACGCCTCGGCCTTCTTGAGGTAGCTGCGGGGGTCGTAGGCCTTCTTGGCCCCGACGTCGCCGTCGACCTTCAGCACGCCGTCGTAGTTGGTGAACATGTGGCCGGCGATCGGGCGGGTGAACGCGTACTGCGTGTCGGTGTCGACGTTCATCTTCACCACGCCGTAGCGCAGGGCCTCCTCGATCTCCGACTTCTCGGATCCGGAGCCGCCGTGGAAGACGAAGTCGAACGGTTTCGTGTCGTCGGGCAACCCGAGCTTGGCCGCCGCCACCTTCTGGCCCTGGGCCAGGATGTCGGGGCGCAGCTTGACGTTGCCGGGCTTGTACACGCCGTGCACGTTGCCGAACGTGGCGGCCAGCAGATACTTGCCGTGCTCGCCGTGGCCCAGCGCGTCGATGGTCTTCTCGAAGTCCTCCGGCGTGGTGTAGAGCTTGTCGTTGATCTCGTTGGCGACGCCGTCCTCTTCCCCGCCCACCACGCCGATCTCGATCTCGAGGATGATCTTGGCGGCCGACGCCTCGGTGAGTAGTTGCCGGGCGATCGCCAGGTTCTCGTCGATCGGCACCGCCGACCCGTCCCACATGTGTGATCCGAACAACGGCGCGCCGCCCGCGCTGACCCGGTCGGCCGAGATCGACAGCAGCGGGCGGACGTAGGTGTCCAGCTTGTCTTTGGGGCAATGGTCGGTGTGGAGCGCGACGTTGATCGGGTACCTGGCCGCGATGGATCGGGTGAACTCGGCCAGCGCCACCGCCCCGGCGACCATGTCCTTGACTCCGAGGCCGGACGCGAATTCGGCTCCGCCGGTGGAGAATTGGATGATTCCGTCGCTGCCGGCATCGGCGAAGCCCTTGAGGGCGGCGTTCACCGTCTCCGACGAGGTGCAGTTGATCGCGGGGAAGGCGTACGAGTGCTCCTTGGCGCGGCGCAGCATCTCGGCGTAGACCTCGGGCGTGGCGATGGGCATGGCAACTCCCTTCTGCCCCTTCTGCGGCCGGGTCCACCCAGTATCGTCCAGGTCGGCGGGCGGCTCACCGCGGGCCGGTATGTTGATGGATCATGAGTACCGCCGTGACGGCCCTGCCCGCCATCCTCGACCCGATGTATTGGCTGGGCGCCGACGGCGTCTTCGGGTCGGCGGTGCTGCCCGGGATCCTGGTCATCGTCTTCATCGAGACCGGGCTGCTGTTCCCGTTGCTGCCCGGCGAGTCGCTGCTGTTCACCGGCGGCCTGCTGGCCGCGCATCCGCACCCACCGGTCAGCATCTGGGTGCTGGCGCCGTGCGTCGCCACGGTCGCGGTCCTGGGCGATCAGACCGGATATTTCATCGGGCGGCGGATCGGGCCCGCGCTGTTCAAGAAGGAAGACTCGCGGTTCTTCAAGAAGCACTACGTGACCGAGTCACACGCGTTCTTCGAGAAGTACGGGCCCTGGGCGATCATCCTGGCCCGGTTCGCGCCGTTCGTGCGGACGTTCGTCCCGGTGATCGCCGGGGTGTCCTACATGCGCTATCCGCTGTTCTTGGGGTTCGACATCGTCGGCGGCATCGCCTGGGGCGGCGGCGCGACCCTCGCGGGCTACTTCTTGGGCAACGTGCCGTTCGTGCACCACAACCTGGAAAAGATCATCCTCGCCATCCTGTTCGTGTCGATGATCCCGGCGTTCGTCGCTGCCTGGCGCGGCTATCGGGGCCGCCGCCGCGCGACGGAGACCGCCGCCCGGGAACCCGAGAAGCTGCCGGCCTCCGAGTAGCGGGCCGCGCGCGGCTCAGACCGCGACGGTGAAATCGCAGCCGGTCTTGGCGCGGACGTCCTCGACCGTCACCCCGGGATGCAGTTCCGTGAGCACCAGCCCCTGCCCCGGCTCGACGTCGAAGACGCACAGGTTGGTGATGATCATGTCGACCACGCCCTTGCCGGTCAGCGGCAACGTGCATTGCTTGAGGATTTTCGGGCTGCCGTCTTTCGCGGTGTGGTCCATGACGACGATCACCCGCTTGACACCCGACACGAGATCCATTGCGCCGCCAGGCCCTTTGACCATCTTGCCGGGCACCATCCAGTTGGCCAGGTCGCCGTTCTCGGCCACCTCGAGCGCGCCCAGGATCGACAGGTCGATGTGGCCGCCGCGGATCATCGCGAAGGAGTCGGCGCTGCTGAAAAAGCTGGAGCCGGGCAGGCTCGTGATGGTCTGCTTGCCGGCGTTGATGAGATCGGGGTCCACGCTGTCCTCGCTCGGGTAGGCCCCGATGCCGAGCAAGCCGTTCTCCGACTGCAGCGTGACGTTGATGTCGTCGGGAATGAAGTTGGCCACCAACGTCGGGATGCCGATGCCCAGGTTCACGTAGTAGCCGTCGCGCAATTCGCGGGCCGCGCGCTGGGCCATGAGCTCGCGAATGGGGCTGTCGTTCTTCAGCGCTGCGCCGCCGCTGGTGGTGCGGAACTCGATGCGCTTCTCGTAGCCGATGCCCTCGATGATGCGGTCCACGTAGATGCCGGGGGTGTGGATCAGGTCCGGATCCAGCTCGCCGACCTCGACCAGCTCCTCGACTTCGGCCACCGTGACCGCGGCGCAGGTGGCGATCATGGGGTTGAAATTGCGCGCCGTCTTGCGGTAGACGAGGTTGCCGGTCGTGTCACCCTTCCACGCCTTGACGAGCGCCACGTCCGCCCGGATGCCTTCTTCCAGAACGTATTCCGTACCGTCGAAGACCCGGGTGTCCTTGCCCTCGGCGAGATTGGTGCCGTAGGCCGTGCGCGTGTAGAAGCCGGGAATCCCGGCGCCGCCGGCCCGCAGCTTCTCCGCCAGCGTGCCCTGGGGCGTGAGCGCGAGGTCGAGCTCGCCGGCCAGCACCTGCCGCTCGAACTCCTTGTTCTCCCCCACATAGGAGGCGATCACCTTCTTCACCTGCCTGCCCTTGAGCAGCAGGCCCATGCCGAAATCGTCTACGCCGGCGTTGTTTCCGACGATGGTGAGGTCCTTGATGCCGCTGTCCACCAGGGCCCGGATCAGCTTCTCCGGGATGCCGCACAGGCCGAAGCCGCCGGCGGCGATGGTGATGCCGTCCTTCAGCAGGCCGTGCAGCGCCGACTCCGCGTCGGGGTGGACTTTCTTCACAGGGCGCTCCTGTCCTCGTGCGACGATTCGGCGGAGACGTTACAGGCGGCCTCCATGAGCATCCACCCCGACAGCTGCACCGACAGGTCCCGCTCGGCGACCTCGGACGCCATCACCGCGCCCTCGACGAACTCAGCCTCTTTGCCGCCCGCGGTGGGCACCTGGGCGTCGCGGTCCCAGAACGGGCCGAACACCGGCAGCCCGTCCACCGTCTGGCGGTAGTCCCACGCCGACTTCGCGCTGGCCAGCACGATCTGGCGGGCGGTATCGCGGGCCATCGCGTCCTCCGGCGAATCCCCCGGCAGCGTGGTCGCCACCAGCGCCAGGTAGCGGGCGGTCACGCCGGCGAACAGGCCGCCGTCGCCGCCGCCGGCGCCGACCAGCACGCCCGCCGGGGCCATGTGCTCGCGCACGGCCGCGACCAGCCGATGCACCCGCGCGGCGTGCCGGGCCCTCACCTCGGCCCCGGCGCGGGCGGCCAGCTCGGTCTCGAGCCCCAGCACCACGCCCTGGCAGTAGGTGTACTGCGCGCGCACCAGCGACCCCGCCTTGATGCCGTCGAACACCAGGTGCGTCTCGGGGTCGATGAGCGTCGCCTCGATCCAATTCGCCATCTGCTCGGCACGTTTCAGGTGATCGCCGTACCGGGCGAGGAAGATCCCCGCGGGGCCGTTGGCCGGGGCGTTGAAGAACTTGTCCTGCTTGCGCCACGGGATGCCGCCGCCGTCCTCCGGCGACCACGCCGTCAGGAATTGGTTCGCCAGCTTGGGCAACGCTTTTCGGCGCTCGACGCTGGCGATGCGCGCGGCACGTTCGAGCGCCAGCGCCAGCCAGGCCATGTCGTCGTAGTAGTTGTTGATCCACGAGAAGTTGTTGCGCAGCCGGTGCGAACGGACCTGCCGGTTGATCTCGGTGTGCCGGTGGGGCTGCGGATCGCGCTGCTGGGCGTCGATGAGGCAGTCCAGCAGATGCGCCTGCCACCAGTAGTGCCAGGTCCCGAACAGCCGGTCTTTGCGCTGCGCCGGCCAGGCCACCACCCCGAGCTGTGTGGCGGGTAGACCCCACAGCCGCTTCAGGTGCCGTTGTGTGACAGCGGCTTCGCAGCTGGCCGCCCGGTTGGCCCATAGCTGATCCATACCTGCCGATCCTGCCGCATGCGTGTGAGCGCGCGGCGTCGAGTGTGAACGCAGGGCTTTCGGTGTGCATGTGTGGCGGCGACACGCCGAGCTGGCCCGCCGTCAGCGCACAGTCAACGCCGCCGGTTCACACTCAACGCGCCCGGCGGGTGTCACCAGGCGCGGGACAGGTCGGCGTGCTGCTCCACCCAGGTGTGCATGGCGATCCCCGCGGCGACGCCGGCGTTGATGCTGCGCGTCGAGCCGAACTGGGCGATCGACACCGTCAGGGTCGCGCCGCCGCGGGTGTCGTCGGTGATGCCGGGCCCCTCCTGACCGAACACCAGCAGGCACTCGCGCGGCAGCGCGGTCTCCTCGAGCCGCGCCGCGCCCGGGACGTTGTCGACGGCGACGACGGTCAGGCCGGCGTCCGCCGCGAAGTCGAGCAGCTCGGCGGTGCTGTCGTGGTGGCACAGCCGCTGATAGCGGTCGGTCACCATGGCGCCACGGCGATTCCACCGCCGCCGCCCTACGATGTGCACGGTGTGCACGGCGAAGGCGTTGGCGGTGCGCACCACCGAACCGATGTTGGCGTCGTGACCGAAGTTCTCGATCGCCACGTGCAGGGGATGCCGTCGCCGGTCGATGTCGGCGACGATGGCTTCCCGGGTCCAGTACCGGTAGGCGTCGACGACGTTGCGAGTGTCGCCCTCGCGCAACAGGATTGGGTCATACCGCGGGTCGTCGGGTGGTTCGCCCGGCCACGGCCCGACGCCGGCGGGCGGGGTCGCGGACCATTCGGTGGGCCCGGGTCCGCTCATCGCTGGGTCCACACCCCGGCGTGCGTGCCGTCGATGGCCAGTGTCGCGTAGAGCAGCGCGTCGTTGATCTCGCCCTGGGTGCACAGCGAGGCGTTGACGTGCACCGCGTCCAGCGACGCGTCGGGCAGGATCAGCACCGACGAGCCGTAGGTCGCGCAGGCGGGGTTGAGTCCCGGGGCGGGCAGCGTCGGCGAGGCCAGCAACATCATCGGGCCGCCGCGCTTGGCGGACTCGTCGCGGTAGCGGGCCGCGATGGCGGTGGCCTCCAACCCGAGCAGCATGTAGCCGTTGCCGGTGAACGCCCCCGGATCACCCAGTTGCGCCTTGGTCACCGGTTTGCCGTCGGCCCGCCATGCCGTCAGGCTGGCGGTCTTGACCGCCAGCCCGCCGCTGTCGTTGGGGTTGGTCGGCAGGAGGCCGACCGGGAAGGCGACCGGATAGGCCGACGAGCTGTTCGGGATGCGGTCGCGCGGCGAGTAGCCGTAGATGCCGCGGACCTGACTCCGATCCTTCAGCGGCCCAAGGCAAACCGTGCCGGTGAGCCGGTCGGGCGGCGCGGACAGCGGCGCGCGAATGTCGTGCACGCCGGTCTTCGCGTTCTCGCAGCTGCCCAGGCCGTCGGCCTCCATGGGGTGGGCCAGCGCGCCGTACAGGCCGAAGCGGATGTCGGTGGGTTTGGCGTGCGGGTCCTTGGTCGAGGCAGGACTCGCGTCGACGTCCACCAGCACATAGTCGCCGTCCCAGCGCAGGTTCGACACGGACATGTTCCAGCCCAGCAGCGCCAGCGATTCGCCGAGCCGCGCGCCCTGGGCCCCGTAGGGCGCGGCGGCGGGGTTGGTCGATGAGCAGCCGGCCAGGCAGAGCGCCAGGCACGCGGCGATCGCAAGGACGGCGCGCATCGAATCAGCGCCTCGGGGACGGACCCGAACGCATGGGCCACGCGAGGCACATGCGGCACAGCAGTCCCCGCCGGAAAGGAGTGGCGAATTGCCCACCTCCGAGCGACAAATCGGGCGCCTGCGCGCCTCGACGCCGTTGTCGCTGCGAGGCGGGCACCACGCACATCGCCCCGGCCAGGGACCGCTGCGGCGGGTGTGGCAATCGGTGCATCGAAAAAGTCGCCGGCACCTAGCCCAGCCCCAGCTCGGCCAGTCCCAGCACGCTGCGGTACGGCAGCCCCTCGGCCTCGATGGCCTCGGCGGCGCCGGTGGCGCGGTCCACCACGGTGGCCACCCCCAGCACCTCGCCGCCCGCGTCCTGCACGGCGCGCACCGCGGTGAGCGCCGAGTTGCCGGTGGTGCTGGTGTCCTCGACCACCAGCACCCGCTGCCCGGAGACCTCGGAGCCTTCGATAAGTCGTTGCAGCCCATGGGCTTTGGCGGACTTGCGCACAACGAAAGCGTCGATGGGCCGGCCCGGCGCGTGCATGATGGCGGTGGCCACCGGGTCGGCGCCCAGGGTCAGCCCGCCCACCACCGCGTAGTCCCAGTCGCTGGTCAGCTCGCGCATCAGCTTGCCGATCAGCGCCGACGCGCGATGGTGCAGGGTCGCCCGGCGCAGGTCGACGTAGTAGTCGGCCTCCTTGCCGGACGACAGCGTGACCCGGCCGTGCACCACCGCCAGGCGGCGCACCAGTTCGGCCAGCTCCTCGCGCTCAGGTTCGGCCACGGCCACCACCGACTCGTTTGGTGACCGCCCGCATCAGGGTCCGCGGGATCATCCGCTCGGCGGCGATGATCGCCTTGTACTGCAGACCGGGAATGCTGATCACCTTGCCGCGGGCGATGTCGGCGAGGCTCTGGCCGACCACGTCGTCGACCTCGAGCCACATGAACGACGGCGACTTGGACATGTCGATCCCGGCGCGGGCGTGAAATTCGGTGCGCACGTAGCCCGGACACACGGCGTGCACCGAAACCCCGGTGCCCTGCAGCCCGACGGACAAGCCCTCGCTGAACGAGATCACCCACGCCTTGGACGCCGAATACGTCGAGCCCCGCCCGGGCACCAGCCCGGCGACGCTGGCGATGTTGATGACCGTGCCGGCGCCCGCGTCGAGCATGCCCGGCAGCGCCGCCCGGGTCAGGTGCATGACCGCGGTGACGTTGACGTCGAGCTGGGATTGCAGCACGGCGGGGTCGGTGGACCAGAAGTCGCCGGACGTCGCGAAGCCGGCGTTGTTCACCAGGACGCGCACTCCGGCGGCGAGGCGACCGCACACCCGTTGCCGGTCGGCCGCATCGCCCAAGTCGGCGGGGAGAACCTCGACGTCGCCTGCGGTGCTCTTCAATTCGTCCGCCAGCCGGTTCAACCGTTCGGCGTCGCGGGCGACCAGCACCAAGTCGTAGCCGTCGCGGGCGAAGCGTCGCGCGTACCCGGCGCCGATCCCGGAGGTGGGCCCGGTGATCAGGGCGACGGGGCGGGGCATGAGCGCCATCCTAGTGACGGCGGCCCCACCGGCCTCCCGGCTACCCGCCGTCAGCGCTGATAGTTGGTGGCCTGGTGGCCGTTGCGCCCGGTCGGGGGCGGGCGGCGCAGCGTATCGGGGCGCGGCTCCGGTCGCGGCTGGTCGCGGCGCACCGGCTCGGCCGCGCGGCGGCCCGCCGCGGCGTCGGGCCCGATCAGGCCGGCCACATCCTGCTGCGCGCGCCGGGGCGGCAGCTCGGCGCGGCCCGCCGGCGCCAACGGGCGGCTCGGCGACGCGTTGCGCGGTCCCGCCGGTGCCCCGGACTCCTGCGGGGTCTCCTCCGGCAGCGGCGGCAGCACGCGCAACAGGTCGTTGAACTGCCGCACGGTGCGCAGACCCTCGTCCCACTGGGTGCGGGTGCTGGTGATCGGCATGGCGACCAGCGTCCAGTTCTGCTCGTTCCACATGATCTCGGCGGAATCCGGCGCGGTGTGGGCGAAGGTGACCATGCGGCGGTCGCAGGCCCGGCGGGCGGCGTCCAGGTTGGTGGAGTACACCATCCGCGGCCCGATCGCGCCCAGCAGCCAAATGTCGCTCTCCCGTGGCTCTTTGAGCCCCTTGAGCCGCAGGTCCACCACGACGTTGGTACCAACCTTGCGGTGCAGCGCGATCACCGTGGCGACCTCTTCGAGGTCGAAGATGTAGACCGCCTCGCCGCGGATCTGGCCCAGCACCACGTTCTGCGCGGTCACGTCACCCACCGTCGACATCACGCCGCGCTTCCAGCGCTTGAGGATGTCGGCCGATTCCCGCTCGTAGTCGAATCCGTGCGACCGCGCCCACGACTTACGGCGCCTGCTGCGTCCGCGCCGACGGTCGACATCGACGTACAGCAGCACCCCCGCGCCGACAAAGCACAGCGCGGAGAGCGTGAACCAGAGGGGGACCATCCAAAACAGCGTATCTGCTATTGGCCCGGAACACAGAAGGCGACCAGGTCACAACCCAATCACAGGATGCATTGCGGCGCGGGCGGGCGTCAGCGCCGACGGGCGAAGTACTTCTTGGAGTCCTCGGCCGCGGCCCGCAGTTCGGGTTCTGCCTGGAACTTCGGCTCGAATTTCGCCCACGCCGCCTCCCGCTTGGCGGGGAAGTACTCCGTCGGCCAGTACGGATGCTGTTGCGGGCTGTAGTCGCGCAGCAGGCGCCGGGCGACGGTGGCCTTGTGGACCTCGTCGGCGCCGTCGGCCAGCCCCATCGTCGGCGCGCTCGCATACATCGCCTGCAGCGGCGTCAGGTCGGTGGTTCCGAGCGACCCGAGGATGTGCAGGGCGTTGTACGACACGTCGCGCAGCACCTTGGCCATCGTGAACTTGACCGTCGCGATGTCGGTGCGGGCCTCCTTGGTGCTGGAATTGTCGATCTTCCACGCCGTTTCGAGCACCAGCAGCCGCAGCATGCGGATCGCGGCGTAGGAGTCGGCGATCTTCTCCTGCACCATCTGATGCTCCGCGATGACCTTGCCGTGCGACTCCCGCGACAGCGCCCGCTCGCACATCATGTCGAACGCGAGCCGGCACTGGGCGATGGTGCGCATCGCGTGGTGGATGCGGCCACCGCCGAGCCGACGCTGGGCCAGCGTCTTGGCGCCGTCCTCGGGGCCGAGCAAATGGTCGAGCGGAACCCGGACGTCGTTGTAGATGATGTGGTTGTGGTTGCGCGGCTCGGGCTGGATCTCGACGCCCGGGGTGCGGCGCGGCACGACGAACATGCCGTTGGTGCACATCACGAAGAGGATGTCGGCCACCCGTCCCGCCGAGGTGAACCACTTCTCGCCGTTGATGACCCACTCGTCGCCGTCGCGCACGGCGTGGGTCTTGAACAGGCTGGGGTCGGATCCGCCCTGTGGCTCGGTCATCGAATACGCCGAGAACATGTCCTGGTTGAGCAGCGGCTCGAGCCACCGCTTCTTCTGCTCCTCGGTGCCGAACGCGGCGAGCATCTCCATGTTGCCGGTGTCGGGTGCCGCGGCGCCGAACATCTGCGGGGCCTGCGGGTAGCGGCCGATGACCTCGTTCAGTAGCGCCAGCTTGAGCTGACCGAAACCGGGGCCGCCCAACTCCTCGTCGAGGAAGATCGCCCACAGCCCCTGGTCCTTGATCTGCTGCTGCAGACCGCGCACGTAGGCCTTCACCCGGGGATCGGGCGAGCGCACCGCGTAGGGGAACACGAAGTCCAGCGGCTCGATCTCCTCGCGGCAAAAATCCTCGACCCAGTCGAGCTTCGCCTGGAAATCCGGCTCGGTGCTGAAGTCCCACGCCATGTTGGCCTCCGATCTGCCGTCGGTGGGACGCTACCAATGCGCGTCCAAACGCCGAACGTCGACTTGTTGGGCGGTTTCCGGGGAAAGAACCACAACAAGTCGACGTTCGAGCGCGGCTCAGCCCAGGATCAGGGAGTCGCCGTCGGGGCTGACGTTCACCGGCACGGTGTCGCCGTCGTGCACGTCGCCGGCCAGCAACAGCTTGGCCAGCTGGTCGCCGATGGCCTGTTGCACCAGCCGGCGCAGCGGCCGCGCGCCGTAGACCGGGTCGAATCCCCGATGCGCCAGCCACTGCTTGGCCGGCAGCGACACCTCGAGGGTGAGGCGGCGCTGCGCCAGCCGCTTCTGCAGCTGCGCCAGCTGGATGTCGACGATGGCCACCAGCTCACCGGGCTCCAGGCCGGCGAAGACGATGACGTCGTCGAGCCGGTTGATGAACTCCGGCTTGAACGCCGAGCGCACCGCGGCCATCACCTGCTCCTCGGTGCCACCCGAGCCCAGGTTGGACGTCAGGATCAGGATGGTGTTGCGGAAGTCGACCGTGCGGCCCTGCCCGTCGGTGAGCCGGCCCTCGTCGAGCACCTGCAACAGCACGTCGAACACGTCCGGGTGCGCCTTCTCGATCTCGTCGAACAGGATCACCGTGTACGGACGCCGCCGCACCGCCTCGGTCAGCTGACCGCCCTGGTCGTAGCCGATGTAGCCGGGAGGGGCGCCGACCAGCCGGGCCACCGAGTGCTTCTCGCCGTACTCGCTCATGTCGATGCGGACCATCGCGCGCTCGTCGTCGAACAGGAATTCCGCCAGCGCCTTGGCCAGCTCGGTCTTACCGACACCGGTCGGGCCCAGGAACATGAACGAACCGGTGGGCCGGTTGGGGTCGGCGACGCCCGCGCGGGCGCGCCGCACGGCGTCGGACACCGCCGTCACCGCCTTGCGCTGCCCGATGACGCGCTTGCCCAGCTCGTCTTCCATGCGCAGCAGTTTGGCGGTCTCGCCCTCGAGCATCCGTCCGGCCGGGATGCCGGTCCACGCCGACACCACGTCGGCGATGTCGTCGGGGCCGACCTCCTCCTTGAGCATCACGTTCTCGCGGGCCTCGGCCTGCGGAAGCGCGGCGTCGAGTTTCTTCTCGACCTCGGGGATGCGGCCGTAGCGCAGCTCGGCGGCCTTGGCCAGGTCGCCGTCGCGCTCGGCGCGCTCGGACTCCCCGCGCAGCGCCTCGAGCTGTTCCTTGAGCTCGCGCACCACGTCGATCGCGTTCTTCTCGTTCTGCCAGCGCGTGGTGAGCTCGGCGAGCTTCTCCTTCTGGTCGGCCAGCTCGGAGCGCAGCTTCTCCAGCCGCTCCTTGGACGCCTCGTCCTCTTCTTTGGCCAGCGCCATCTCCTCGATCTCGAGGCGGCGAACCAGGCGCTCGACCTCGTCGATCTCGACGGGCCGCGAGTCGATCTCCATCTTCAGCCGGCTGGCGGCCTCGTCGACCAGGTCGATGGCCTTGTCCGGCAGGAACCGCGCGGTGATGTAGCGGTCGGACAGCGTCGCCGCGGCCACCAGGGCCGAGTCGGTGATGCGGACACCGTGGTGCACCTCGTAGCGGTCCTTGAGCCCGCGCAGGATGCCGACGGTGTCCTCCACCGACGGCTCGCCGACCAGCACCTGCTGGAAGCGGCGCTCCAGCGCGGCGTCCTTCTCGATGTACTTGCGGTACTCGTCGAGCGTGGTGGCGCCGACCAGGCGCAGCTCGCCGCGGGCCAGCATCGGCTTGATCATGTTGCCGGCGTCCATCGCACCCTCGCCGGTCGCGCCGGCGCCGACGATGGTATGCAGCTCGTCGATGAAGGTGATGATCTGCCCGGCGGAGTTCTTGATGTCGTCCAGGACGGCCTTGAGGCGTTCCTCGAATTCGCCGCGGTACTTGGCGCCGGCGACCATCGAGCCGAGGTCCAGGCTGATGACGGTCTTGTCGCGCAGGCTCTCCGGCACGTCGCCGGCGACGATGCGCTGGGCCAGGCCCTCCACGATCGCGGTCTTGCCGACGCCGGGCTCGCCGATCAGCACCGGGTTGTTCTTGGTGCGCCGGCTCAACACCTGCACGACGCGGCGAATCTCGTTGTCACGCCCGATAACCGGGTCGAGCTTGCCCTCGCGGGCGCGCGCGGTCAGGTCGGTCGAGTACTTCTCCAGCGCCTGATAGGTGGCCTCGGGGTCGGCGCTGGTGACCCGGGCGCTGCCGCGGACCTTGACGAACGCCTCCCGCAACGCCTGCGGCGACGCGCCGTGCCCGGTGAGCAGCTTGGCGACGTCGGAGTCGCCGGTGGCAAGGCCGACCATCAGGTGTTCGGTGGAGACGTATTCGTCGTCCATCTCGGTGGCCAGTTGCTGGGCGGTGGTGATGGCGGCCAGCGACTCGCGCGAGAGCTGCGGCTGCGAGCTGGCGCCGCTGGCCTGCGGCAGCCGCTCGAGCAGGCGCTCGGCTTCGGCGCGGATGGTGGCGGGCGCGACCCCCACGGCCTCCAGCAGCGGCGCGGCGATGCCGTCCGCCTGGGTCAGCAACGCCATCAGCAGGTGGGCGGGCCGGATCTCCGGGTTACCGGCGGCCGAGGCCGCCTGCAGCGCCGAGGTCAGCGCCGCCTGGGTCTTGGTGGTCGGGTTGAAAGAGTCCACGACGCCTCCATTCGGGTCGAAAGGGAGCTGGCAAAAATGCTTGTCTGCTTGTTCAACGTCGTCAATGTTGAGTCTGTTCCGCTCAACTCTACCGAGTTTTGGGCACTACGCCGTACGGGGTACCCCCGTAGCGATGACGCAGACGATGCAACACCCCGACCAGGCCGCCGACCCCACCCGAACCCCGCGCCGGGGCAGGAGCTTATGGCTGGCCGCCCTCGCCGGAGTGGCGGTCGCGGGCCTTGTCTCGGTCGGCCTGCATACCGACCTCGCCCACGGCAGCCAGTCCAGTGAGGTGCCCGACGCCGGGACGCTGCAGGTGAGCGGCGCCGGTACGACGAAGACGCTGCCCTGCCACGCCGGCTACCTGTCGGTGAGCGGAAAGAACAACACGATTACCCTCACGGGCCACTGCACCAGCGTCACCGTCTCCGGCAACGACAATCGCGTCGCGGTCGACAGCACGGACGCGCTGAGCGCATCCGGAGCCGGCAACGTCGTTGTCTACCACTGGGGTTCACCCAAGATCGTCAGCGCCGGGACAGCCAACGTCGTCCGGCAGGGCTGAATCCACGGAATCCGAGCCTAGAATCGGGGCCCGTGAGCCTCGAGGACGTCCAAGCGCTGGCCGTGCTGCGCGACGCCTTCGAACCGGACGGCGCGGGCCGCTCGGGCTCCCAGGGTGATTCCGGCGAGCTGGTGCACCGCTTCTACACCCATTGGTTCGCCCTCGACGCCTCGGTGCGCGATCTCTTCCCACCCGAAATGAGCGCCCAGCGCGCCGCTTTCGGCCACGCGATGCACTGGGTGTACGGCGAACTGGTCGCGCGGCGCGCGCGGGAGCCGGTGGCGTTTTTGGCCCAGCTCGGGCGGGACCATCGCAAATACGGTGTGCTGCCGCACCATTACGACACCCTGGGCCGCGCATTGCTGGCGACGCTGCGCTCGCATCTGGGTGCGGCCTGGACCGGCGCGGTCGACGACGCGGCCAGGCAGTCGCTGAACCTGATCACCGGGGTGATGAGCGGCGCCGCGGATGCCGAGGAGGGACCCGCCTGGTGGGACGGCACCGTCATCGAACACCTGCGGGTGTCGCGGGATCTGGCGGTCGTGCGGCTGCAGCTCGACCAGCCGATGCACTACCACCCCGGGCAATACGTCAACGCCCATGTGCCGCAATGCCCGCGCCGCTGGCGGTATCTGAGCCCCGCCATTCCTGCCGATCCCGGCGGCGGGATCGAGTTCCACGTGCGCCTGGTGCCGGGCGGCCTGGTCAGCACCGCGATCGTCAACGAAACCCGCATCGGCGACCGGTGGCGGCTGTCCAGCCCACACGGCGGCCTGGGTGTCGACCGAGACGGCGGCGACGTGCTGATGGTCGCCGGCAGCACGGGCCTGGCGCCGCTGCGGGCGCTCATCATGGACCTGTCCCGCTACGCCGTCAACCCGCGGATACATCTGTTCTTCGGCGCGCGCTACCGCTGCGAACTCTACGACCTGCCCACCCTGTGGCAGGTCGCGTCGCACAACCCGTGGCTGTCGGTGTCGCCGGTCTCGGAGTACAGCGCCGACCCGGCGTGGGCCGCCGACTATCCCGACGTCACGCCGCCGCGGGGCCTGCACGTGCACCAGATCGGCCGGCTGCCCGACGTGGTGACCAAGTACGGCGGCTGGGGCGACCGTCAGATCCTGATCTGCGGCGGGCCAGCGATGGTCAGCGCCACCAAGTCCGCGCTGCTCGCCAAAGGCGCTCCGCCCGAACGCATTCAGCACGATCCGCTCTGGAGGTAGCCATGCACGTCGTCACCCTGCGCGATCCTTCATCGCCACTGGTTGCCCAGTTCGTTCCGGACGCGGGGATGATCGGCACGTCGCTGCGCGACGCCGACGCGGAGTTGCTCGGCCAACGTCGCGGTCTGGACGCCTATGTCAGCGACGGCAAGACGATGGGCATCCCGATCCTGTATCCGTGGGCAAACCGGTTGGGCGGGAACACCTATACCGCGCGGGGCGCGACGGTGGACCTAATGCCGGGTGAGAACGGGGTGCGCGCCGACCCCAACGGGTTGCCGATCCACGGCGTCCTGGCCGCCTATCCCGGCTGGCGGGTGACGGACGAGTCCCCGAACGAGCTGACCGCTCTGGTGGATTTCGGTGCCGATCCACGACTGCTGGCCAGCTTTCCGTACCCGCATGTGCTGACGGTGACCGCGCGACTGGCCGATCGCACCCTGACGGTGCGGACCACCGTCGCCGCCACCGGCGACTCGGCGGTGCCGCTGTGCTTCGGGTTTCATCCCTACCTGCAGCTGCCGGACGTGCCCCGCGGTGACTGGGTCGTCGAGACGCCGGCGCTGCGGCACCTGAATCTTGACGACAGGGGGCTGCCCACCGGAGAGACCGAGCCGCAGCCGGCGCGCGAAGAGGCGTTGCGCGACAAGGCCTTTGACGATGCCTACGACGACGTCACCGAGGGCGCGGTGTTCGCGGTCTCCGGGGGCAGACGCCGCATCGAGGTTCATTTCGAGCGGGGCTATCCGGCGGCACAGATCTTCGCGCCGCCGGTCGACGATCCGTCCAAGGCCATCATCTGTTTCGAGCCGATGGCCGCACCGACCGACGCGCTGCGCCGCGGCGGCTATCGCTGCGCTGCGCCGGATGAGCCGGTGGTGACGCAGTTTTCGATCCGGGTGCGATCACAGTGACCACCTGGGTCACCGCAATCGCTGTCTGCTGATCACCAGGAGCATGCGAAAAGCGCTAGCACATGCGCTAGCGCTTTTGCGAATGTTGTGTGCCCCGGAGACAGGAACCCTTGGGGCGCAAGCGAAACTTCCCGAGGATTAACGCCCCCGGCGCGGCTGCCACACCACCAGCGCGGTGCTCTTGGGCACCACCGCCACGTCGCGGCGCTGGCTGGCGCGCAGCTGCGCCAATTCCTCGTTCAACTCTTTGATCCGCGCCTGCAGCGCCTCGACCTGGTTGGTCAGCTCGATGATCCGCTTGATGCCGGCGAGGTTGACCCCCTCGTCCTGCGAGAGCCGCTGCACCTCACGCAGCAGGTCGACGTCGTGCTCCGAATAGCGGCGTCCCCCACCGGAAGTGCGGCGTGGGCTGACCAGGCCGAGGCGGTCGTAGGTGCGCAGGGTTTGGGCGTGCATGCCGGCCAGCTCGGCGGCGACCGAGATCAGGAACGTTCGGGCATCCTCATTTCTTGAATTACTCGAGCCCTTGGCCATCAGCGATTACCCGCCCATCCTGCCCGGGGGTCAAACCCGCTGGAGCGCTCGGCGGCGGCGTACGCCTCCAGCGCCTCCTGGGCCGCGCCCTCCAGATTCGGTGGCACGGCGACCTTTACGGTGACCAGCAGGTCGCCGTTGCCGCCGCTGCGCTTGGGCACACCGCGTCCGCGCACTCGCAGGATCCGGCCGTCGGAAGTTCCCTTGGGCACCCGGACACCGACTTTGCCGTCCAGCGTGGGCACCGAAATGGTTGAACCCAAAGCCAATTCGGTGAAGCTGACGGGAACGGTGACGGTCAGGTCGTCGCCGTCGCGGCCGAACACCTTGTCCGGGCGCACGTGCACCGTCACGTACAGGTCGCCCGACGGCGCGCCGCGCAGACCGGCCTCACCCTGGCCGGGCAGCCGGATGCGCTGTCCGTCCTCGACGCCGGGCGGGATGCGCACGTTGATGGTGCGGGTCCGGGTGGTGACCCCGGTGCCCTTGCACTCCTCGCAGGGGTGCTCGATGATCGAGCCGCTGCCCCGGCAATCGGTGCAGGGCTCGGAGAAACCGAACGCGCCCTGGTTGCGGTTGATCACGCCGGAGCCGTTGCAGGTGGGACACACCTTCGGGCTGGTGCCCGGCCGCGCCCCGCTGCCATGGCAGTTGGTGCACGGCGCGGGGCTGGTCAGCCGCAGCGGCATCGCCACACCCTTGGCGGCCTCGACGAATTCCAGCTGGGTTTCGGTCTCGAGGTCGTTGCCGCGGCGCGGCCGGCTGGGCCGGCCGCCGGCGCCGCGCCCGAACAATCCGCCGAACAGGTCGCCGATGTTGGTGCCACCGCTGCGGCCGGCGGCATCGAACAGATCGTTGAGGTTGAACTCCGCCCCATCGCCGCCGACGTTGAAGCCACCGAAGCCGCCGGTATCGAACCGGCGCCCGCCAAAACCGCCGCCGGCGAACAGCCTTCGGGTTTCGTCGTATTCCTTGCGCTTGGCCGGATCGGACAACACGTTGTGCGCCTCCGACACGGCTTTGAATCGTTCACCGGCGGCGGGATTGTCCGGGTTGGCGTCCGGGTGCAGATCGCGCGCCAGTTTGCGGTAGGCGCGTTTGATCTCTTCGGGACTGGCGTCAGAGGAGACGCCCAGCTCCTTGTAGAAGTCTTTTTCGACCCATTCACGCTGGGCCATGTCGCGTCACCCCCTCACCTGTGGCGTTGCGTTGTGCTGATTGTGTGGTCTAGTCACCGGACGTGCCGGCGTTATCGTCCGATTCGACCGGCGCGGTTTCCTCAGCCTCACCGGCCGAGGCCGATTCGTCGCCGTCGTCGTCGACCGTGTCGACGACGCCGACCATGGCGTGGCGCAGGATTTGATCGCCGAGCTTGTAGCCCTGCCGCATGACGGTGCCGATCACCGGGCGAGATCCGTCGCCCTCGTGCTGGACGGCTTCGTGCAGCACCGGGTCGAAGTCCTCGCCCTCCTCGCCGAACGCCGTCAGGCCGAGCCCGGTCAGCGCGCCCTCCAGCTTGTCGGCCACCGCCTTCAGCGGGCCCGACTCGAGGTCGCCGTGCTTGCGCGCCCGGTCGAGATCGTCGAGCACGCCCAGCAATTGGTTGACGACGGCGGCCTTGGCCCGGTCCGCCGCGGCCTGCTGGTCACGCAGCGCCCGCTTGCGGTAGTTCGCGAAGTCGGCCTGCACGCGTTGCAGATCGGCGGTCAGCTCGGCGAGCTTGCCCTCGCCCTGAACCGCCGGCTCATCGGCCGGGGCCGGCCCTCCCGGCGTATCGCCGGGAGGGACCTGCCGTACTTCACCGGTCTCAGGATCGATTCGCCGCTTGTCGGTGACGGTCACCTGTTCCTGTGGGTTTCCTTCTGTCACTTGGACTCCCGGTCATCGTCGACCACCTCCGCGTCCACGACGTCGTCAGCGGAGCCAGCCTGCCCACCACCACCGGTCGCGTCGGTCTGCTCGCCCGCGGCCTGGGTGGCCTCGTAGATGGCCTGCCCGAGCGCCTGCGACTCCTGGCCCAGCTTCTCCATCGCCGACTTGATCGCGGTGATGTCGGTGCCGCCCAGGGCCGTCTTGGCCTCGGCGATCGCGGCGTCGACCTTGGACAGCGTGTCCTCGGGAACCTTCGACCCGCCCTCGGCTTCGCGCTGGTCCTTGACGAACTTCTCCGTCTGGTAGACCAGCGATTCGGCCTGGTTGCGGACGTCGGCCTCCTCGCGGCGCTGGCGGTCCTCCTCGGCGTGCGCCTCGGCATCCTTGATCATCCGGTCGATCTCCTCCTTGGACAGGCCGGAGCCCTCCTGGATTTTGATCGTGTTCTCCTTGCCGGTGCCCTTGTCCTTGGCCGTGACGTGCACGATGCCGTTGGCGTCGATGTCGAAGGTGACCTCGATCTGCGGGACGCCGCGGGGCGCCGGCGGGATGCCGGTCAGCTCGAATGAGCCGAGCAGCTTGTTGTGCGAAGCGATTTCGCGCTCACCCTGGTACACCTGGATCTGCACGGACGGCTGGTTGTCATCGGCCGTGGTGAAGGTCTCCGACCGCTTGGTCGGGATCGTGGTGTTGCGCTCGATGAGCTTGGTCATCACGCCACCCTTGGTCTCGATACCCAAGCTCAGCGGCGTAACGTCAAGCAGCAGAACGTCTTTCACCTCGCCCTTCAACACGCCAGCCTGAAGAGCGGCACCCACGGCCACCACCTCGTCGGGGTTGACGCCCTTGTTGGGCTCCTTGCCGCCGGTGAGCTCCTTGACCAGTTCGGTCACCGCGGGCATCCGGGTGGAACCACCCACCAGGACCACGTGGTCGATCTCGGAGACCGAGATGCCGGCGTCCTTGATCACGGACTGGAAGGGCTGACGGGTGCGGTCCAGCAGATCCTGTGTGATGCGCTGGAATTCGGCGCGCGTGAGCTGCTCGTCGAGGAACAACGGGTTCTTGTCCGCGTCGACGGTGATGTAAGGCAGGTTGATCGAGGTGCTCTGCGAACTCGAGAGTTCGATCTTGGCCTTCTCCGCGGCCTCACGCAGCCGCTGCATCGCCATCTTGTCCTTGGTCAGGTCAATTCCGCTGGTGCCCTTGAACTTGTCGACGAGCCAGTCGACGACGCGGTCGTCCCAGTCGTCCCCACCGAGGTGGTTGTCACCGCTGGTGGCGCGGACCTCGACCACGCCCTCGCCGATCTCGAGCAACGACACGTCGAACGTGCCACCACCGAGGTCGAAGACCAGGATGGTCTGCTCCTTCTCGCCCTTGTCCAGCCCGTAGGCCAGTGCGGCGGCGGTCGGCTCGTTGACGATGCGCAGGACGTTCAGGCCGGCGATCTGGCCGGCTTCCTTGGTCGCCTGACGCTGGGCGTCGTTGAAGTACGCCGGCACGGTGACCACCGCGTCGGTGACGTCCTCACCCAGGTATGCCTCGGCGTCGCGCTTCAGCTTCATCAGCACGCGGGCGCTGATCTCCTGGGCGGTGTATTTCTTGTCATCGATCTCGATGGACCAGTCGGTGCCCATGTGCCGCTTGACCGAACGGATGGTCCGGTCGACGTTGGTGACCGCCTGGTTCTTGGCGGGCTGGCCGACGAGCACCTCGCCGTTGCGCGCGAACGCGACGATGGACGGGGTGGTCCGCGAGCCCTCGGAGTTGGCGACGACGACGGGGTCACCGCCCTCGAGGACTGCGACGACGGAGTTGGTGGTCCCGAGGTCGATACCGACCGCACGAGCCATAGTGATTCCTCCTGATTGTGTAGAGCTTGTCTGGTGCCACTATGCTGAGTGAACCCCGCTCAAGCCTGCCCCTGAGGGCGATAGGCTGTCAACCTAGTCTTGAGCCTGGTTCACTCAACTTGTCGATCATGTTAACGGCCCGCGGTCCCGTGTTGTTCCCGGGGCCAGCGGTGGCGGCGCACAGTCGCCCCGCGAGTCGGTCACGCGACGGTAAAGCTTCACCATCGGCGCCGCATCGATAGGCACTCGAGTGCAGCGACTGTCGTCGGAGGGTGGGTAACCTGAGTGCCGCCATTCGAATCGTCTGGGGAGCGGCGGGTGCGGTTTTCGGATAATGCGCGGCGGAGCCTGGCCGGTGGTTCGCTGCTGCTCGTAGCCCTGTTCGCCGGCTCCGGGCTGGTGTCCGGCTGCAGCTCCGTCATCGGCGGCCGGCCGGTGGCTTCGCCCGGGGCGGGCGCGAGCGAACCGTCCTTCCCCACGCCGCGATCCACGCCGTCGCCGCCGTCGGCCACCGCCGCTCCGGTCCCGACGGCTCCGGCCGCGCCGACGGGCCCCACGAATCCGGCCGGCGCCATCCCCCTGCCGCCCGACCAGAACGGCTACGTCTTCATCGAGACCAAATCCGGCGTGACGCGCTGCCAGATCAACAAGGACACCGTCGGCTGCGAGGCGCCCTTCACCAACTCCCCGCTGCAGGACGGCGAGCACGCCAACGGCGTCAGCGTCACCACCGGCGGCAAGGTGCAGTGGGTGCTGGGCAACCTCGGAGCCATCCCGACCGTCAAGATCGATTACCAGACCTACGCCGCCCAGGGGTGGACGATCATCGCCAACGTCGACGGCACCCGCTTTACCAACGACCAGACCAAGCACGGCATGTTCGTCAGCATCGACAAGGTCAACACGTTCTAGGGCGGTAACCTTGTCGACGGCGTGGCGGGGGGATCGGTCTGCCGCGTGATGTCGCCGACCAGCTACCGGTGCTCGCTCAGTCCCGGCCTAACCAAGAAGACCTCACGACTCCATGCAACTGCGCTACATCAGCGTCGCGGCGCTGATCGCTGAAGCCGGTGGTGATCCGTGGGCGATCAATCAGAGCCTGCAGGCCGGTAGCCCGTTTCAGATATCCCAGCTCGCGGAGGCCTTCCTCAAAGCGGGCCGATGCACCGCCGAGGCCACCAATGCGTTCGACCAAGCCCGTAGTCGCTTCGACGCTGCCTGGAACCACCAAAACGGGGACCATCCGATCACTGGGTCCGACGAAGTGCAGCGAGTCACGAAAGCCCTTGGGGCGCAGTCCTTGCAGCTGCCCAAGATCGCTGCAGACCTGGAAAACATCGCCGCCAACCTGGCCGAGGCGCAAAAGGCCGCGGCCGGACAGATCGCGGCGCTGGAAGGTCAGTTGCAGCAGCTGGACGGCTTCATCGGCCAAGCGGTGGAGTTGGAGAAGGACCCCACCCTTACCGCGGAAGATCGACACGCGCTGGATGCGTTTATCAGCGGCCGCGAAGACGACGCCATCCGCGACACCAAAGCGGCGCTGGGCCAGCTGCAATCGACCCGCGACGGTTACGCCAACTCGTTTCAGAACGCAATGGGGACCCTGCACGCGGACGGATACGACCTCACACCTGCCCCTGCAGGACCCGGCCCGGCACCGGCCGACCAACCCGGCGGGGGACCCGCCCTGGCCCCGACGAAGGGCGAGGTGCTGACCGGGACTGCGGGCGCGATCGCCGGCGGCACGGCCGACGGTGTGCGCGGGGCGACGACCAAGTTGATCGCCGAGTCCCCCGGTACCGGCCCCGGCGAGGCTGATCCGGGATTGTTGCGGTGGTTCGAGGATCCGAAGATCGGCGGCTTCGAGCTGAAAGGATTCTCCCGCGTCGGCGGGGTGGTTGCTGCCGCCAGCGCGGTACCCGCTGTCATGTCCGATATCCACGACGGGAACTCGGTTGCGGAGGCCGTCACCCGGGAGGGTGCGGGCGTCGCCGCCGGTCTGTGGGCGGGCGCGCAGGCTGGTGCGCTGGTCGGTTCGATTGTTCCGGGCGCAGGGACTGCGGTTGGTCTGGTGGTGGGTGCCGGTGCCGGAGCAATCGCCGCCTTCGCGGCGTCCAAAGCGGTCGAAGTGAGCTGGGAGCCAGTTTCGGATGCGGTCGGGAGCGTGGTGCACGGCGTCGAATCCGTCTTCGGCTTCGGATAGGACGACCGCGATGCGATTCGATGAGTTCACCAAACAGCATGGCCTCGCTGTGTCTCCGGTCGATCGGTTTGCCAGATTCCTTGTTGAGGTGGGGGTGCCACCACGTTGGGAACTCTTCGATTCCGCCATCGGTACACGGGTCTGGGTTTGGCGCGACGACCCGCTCATCGACGTGTTCTGCGCCAACGCGGTGTTGACGATGCATTGCGTCGAGACCCCCCTGGATCCCGACGGAGTGTTCGCCATGTTGTCCGAGCAGCAGTCGCAGTCGGTGCCAAAATGTCATGAACTACATCGAGAATTCACCCGAGCCAAAGAGGGCGTCGGTATGGTGGGGGCGCTCACGATGCAGATCGCCCATGAGCTCGGCACCATCGACAGCGCGTCACAGTCCCGGATCATCACCGCCGAACAGGAGACCTTTATTGCGCAGCTGACGGTAACCGCGCTACACGATTCGCCGGTGGATCGGGCACATATCTGGCTGACCGCCCGACCGGGTCCGGCGGCAAATCCGGCGCCCCCCAGTCAGCAACGCGCCCGGGTGATCGGAACGCGAGAGGGGCCGTGATGGCCGGCGGCAAGGCAAAGGGCCGCTGGCGGGTGCTGCGCTATTCCTTCGGTGGCGCCTTGTGCCTGTTGGCCGTTATCAACGTGCTGGTCGGATCTAGTTGGTCTCTTTCTCTCGCCGTCGCTGCGACCGGAGGCATCATCCTCATGGGTCAGCGCCGGATTTTTCGCGCCGCGGTCAGCCGGACCGTTGACACGATCGTCTGCCGCTACATTCCCTGGTACGAGGGCAACGCCTACAGCACGACAATGTTGCTCCCGCTGATGGGAGTCGCGTCGGTCGCCTTGGGGTTCGCTCCCGGCAATCCGGCATGGCTGCGCTTCACCGGATTCCTCCTTCTTGGTGTGACCCCATTGACGGTGTGGGGCGTCGTTCGCATGTGGCGACGTTGCCTCCTCTGCTTCAGCTCGCGGATGTTGACCGTGCGATTGGCCGAGGGTAAGGGCGACTTGACCGAAATCCGGCGTGAGCTCGTTGAGTCGATCGAGCCCAGGCACCTCCCGCAGCCGGCAGGTGGTACGTCGTTACAGGTCGCCATCACTTACCAACCCGCGGACGCCGGCGGGGATGTCAAGACCGTGCTGCTTGGCCTGCGGCTGACTGTTCAGCCGATCAACCTGCTCAACGCGCTCGTCGCCTGGAAAGACGGCGCCCACCAAAACCCGAGCGAGCTGCTGGACCGGGTCGAAGGGATTCTTCGAGGCAATCCACAGTGACCGCCCGACCGGGGCCGACGTGCTCAGTGTCTGTGGGTCGGCACCCCGACCCCGTAACCGCAACACGAGACGGTCACTGATGGCCGACGGCACCGCGAAATACCGTCGGAGGCGGGCGCTGCGCCATTCCTTCGGTGGCGCCTCGTGCCTAATGGCGGTCATCGGCCTAATGGTCGGAGCCAGTTGGTCTTTGTCTGTCGTCCTCGCTGCGATCGGCGCGGTCATCCTTATCGGTCCGCGGCGGATTTTTCGTGCCGCGGTCAGCCGGACCGGCGATGAGATCGTCTGCCGCTACATTCCCTGGTACGAGGGCAGCGCCTACAGCACCACACTGCTTCTCCCGCTGACAGGAATCGCCATGGTCGATTTGGGGTTCAGACCGGGCAATCCGGCTTGGCTGTGGTACGGCGGGGTCATCCTGCTAGCCATCTCCGCCTTATTGATGGGAACCTCCATCTGGATCTGGCGCCGATCACTTCTTCGTATCACCCCGTCGGTGTTGACTGTGCGAATAGCAGAGCGCGGCAGCGAGTTGACCAATATTCGGCGCGAGGATGTCCGTTCGATCGAGCCCAAGCTCGTTCCGAACGCGGCGGCTGGTACCGAGCGGTTGCAGGTCGAAATCGCCTACCAGCCCGCTGATGTCAGCAACGAGACGACCGCGACGGTGATGCTCGGGATGTATCTGACCGTTCAACCGATCAACCTGCTCAAGCCCTCGTCGCCTGGAAAGACGGCGCCCACCAAAACCCGAGCGAGCTACTGGACCGGATCGAACGAATCCTTCGTGGCCAGTCAACGGGCGGCGCGTGATCGCGTCGGACAGCCCGAAATAACCTGCTCCGCAACTGAATTCGTCATCGCGAGAAGTCTGAAGGTCGAAATTTCCCCTCCGCCAGATTCTTTTCGATTTCCTCCAAGCTTTTACCGGTGAGGTCGGGCATGCGGAAGAACACGAAGATCCACGCCGCCACGTTGAACAGCGCGTAGAGCCACATCGAGGGGCCGGGCCCGATCGCATTGATGAGCGACAGCAGCGTCAGCGTGATGAGCAGGTTGGTCCCCCACAGCGTCGCCGAATGCACGGCGGTGCCCTCCGGTCGCACCGCCAGCGGATAGGTCTCCGAGCCGGTCAGCCATCCCATGAGCTGCAGGCCGCCAGCATTGAACACCATGAAGGCGATCAGGCAAATCATGATGTAGGCGATCACATCGTGACCGCTGTCGGCGGTGACGAAGATCAGCCCGAGCGCGAACAGGCTGATCGCCGCGCCCGGCACCATGATGAGGGTGAGGCGGCGCCGGCCGACCCGGTCGATGATGGCCAACCCGACCAGTTGGGCGATCACGTACGTCGCACCCAGCATCACCGACACCAGCAGAGCCACGGACCGGTATACGCCGTCGTCGGTCAAGATCGTCGGCGCGTAATAGATGATCATCTCGATCCCGCTGAGCTGGGTGAACACTGCGATGCCACAACCCAGGACCAGGGCCGGGCGCACCCAGGCGTCGCGCAGCCCGCTCCACCCGCGGGTGCTGGCCTTGCGTTCCATGCGCGCGAGTTCGGTCGCCTCGTCCAGCTCGGCACCCACGTCGTAGCCGTCGGGCCGGACCCGCTCCAACACGGCGCGCGCGGCGTTTCGCTCATCGTGCTTGACCAGCCAGCGCGGACTTTCCGGGAGGCGCAGCAACAGCCACAGCATGATCGCGGCGGGTACGCACGCGATTCCGGTCGGCCCCCGCCAGGAGACCGAGTCAAAGACCCCGATGAGGTTAGCGGCGAGGATGCCCACCCCGATGGCAATTTGGAAGCACAGCACCAACCGCCCTCGGTAGGCCGACGGCGAGAGCTCCGCGACATACATCGGGGCCGTCTGGGTCGCCCCGCCGACCGCGAAGCCCAGGACCAGCCTTCCCAGCGACAGCACCACGACATCCGGCGCGTCGGCGCACCACAGCGCGCCGACGATGAACAGCACCGACAGCATCAACAGCGTGCCGCGGCGGCCGAACCGGTCGGATAGCCAGCTGCACGCCAAGGCCCCGACGATGGCGCCGAGCAGGATGCTGGCGGCGACCACCTGCTTCCAGGCCGCGGTGAGGTTGAACTCCTCGGTGAGCTGCAATAGGGCCCAGGAGATGACACCGGTGTTGTAGCCGTAGAGCAAGCCCGAGATCGCCGAGACGAGCGCGATGACGACCACGGCGCTCGTCAGTTGGTTTCCCGCCTCCGCGCCGGCGCCGGCTGCACCGTGCGACGCTTCCTCGTGAGCCGCATCTGCGCACTTTGCCGGGTCGGTCCCATCGCGCAGCTCCGCCGCGCGACGGTGCTGGCTCGCCGCGGTCGGGGCGTCATCGCCGGCTTCTGACCACCATTCGCGGTCTGTGGGATCGGCGGCCATTAGCAGGGCCGCTCGTTGTAGCTGAGACGACGAACCCGGGGCGCATGGGCGGGCCGGCCGGGCATCGTGATCGCCTCCCTACCCTGCGCTCGGATTGCATGGCCGCTCGCCGCGGCGCTAGGACCCGATGTCATACCGGGCGTCGCTGCTGTGACGGCGGGTACGTGTTGGTCGCTGGCGGCTTACTCGCTTGCCTGCTCAGGCCCGGGAGGCGCCGCGCTCGATGCGGGCTTGCCGTTCGACTTCCACATCGATTCGGGAAAAGAGACTGTCACGAATATGTTGGTAAGTCAAAAATGAGATTGCGGTCGAATTGTGCTGAACTGCAATATCATTCGGCCGGAAATGGTGTTGCGGGTGTGTTGAGCGCCACAGTCTGGCGGTAGGCTGTGGACCCTGAGTGCACGCTCTGTGTGGGCACCCGCACCCCTCCTTCTGAGCGACGCGACCGCCCCCTTAGGGGTTGGCATCAGCAGGCTGGCAGGTGCGGTCAGTACCATCGGTGCCGTGGCATCCAACGGTCCACGCGATGACTTCCACAATCGGCCGACCCAGCATGCCGATTTCGGCATGAGCGAGCCGCCGACCGGTGAAGTCCCGCCACCGAACTTCCCGCCCCAGCCGCCCCACGGGTTCGAGCAACCCCAGGGCTTCGACCCGTTCGACCAGGAACCCGAGCCCACGCCCTGGTACCGCAGGCCCGCGATGCTCATCGCCTGGTTGATTTCCGTCGTCATCCTGATCGGCCTGATCGTCTTCGGGATCATCGAGCTCATTCACGACGACCAATCCGTCAACCACGTCCCCAAGTCGACGACGAGCACCACCACGACAACGACAACAACGACGCCGACGACCACCACGACCACCACCGAGTCCAGCAGCAGCGCCGAAGAGCAGCCGCCGGCCCAGCAGCCGACGCAGCAGCAGCCCACCGGGCAACAAACGCAGCAGCCCACGCATCGCCACCATCTGCCGCAGCTGCCGACGGTGATCACCATTCCGCAGGTGCCGACGGTCATCACGGTTCCGCCGGGCCTGCGTTAGCGAGTCGGCGGCAGGCCGATCACGCTCGGCGACGCTGCGCCGGCGGCGCCCTAGACTCGCTGCAATCCACGGGACTACTGACACAGGGGTGCGGACATGAGCCAGTCGCTCGGGCTATCGATCGGGGTGGCCAACCTGGTGGCGGCCCGCGCCGGGAGCGCTCCGGTCACCCGCAGCTCGGTGGTCACCCTGTTCGAGCACCGTCCCACCGAAGTCGGCCTGCCGGAAGAGAATCCGAACCTGACCGCACCCGGCCTGGTGCTGCGCGGGTTCGTCGAGCGGGTCGGCGACCGGGCACCGCTGGTGGCCGCCGACGGCACCAAGTACCTGGGCGCGGCGCTGACGGTCGAGGCGATCGAGGCGATGGCCCGCACGGTCGGCTACGGGACACCGATCAGCATCGCGGTCCCCGCCTACTGGTCCGACGAACAGTTCGCGGCGCTGCGCGACGAGTTCTTCGCCCAGTCGGATCTCGCGCGCGGTGGGGTCGCGCCGATGCTGGTTTCCGACGCCACGGCCGCGGTGGCGGCCCTGCGCGGCACGCCGGGGTTTCCCGCCGACGGCGTCGTCGCGCTGTGCGACTTCGGTGCCGGCGGCACCACCGTCACGGTGCTGGACGCCAATGCCGGCTTTGCGCCCGTCGCCCCGGCCATGCGGCACACCGATTTCTCCGGCGACGCGATCGATGCGCTCATCGTCGATCACCTGCTGGCCTCCGATGTCAGCACCGCCGTCCTGGGCGGCGGCGCGCGGATGGGATCGCAGACCCGCCTGCTGGCGGCCTGCCGGCGCGCCAAGGAACAACTGTCGACCGCCGCGGTGAGCACCGTCGCGGGGGCGTCCGGGGAGTCCACCCAACTGACCCGCACCGAGTTCGAGCAACTGATCTCCCCACCGCTGGACCGGTTTGTCACCTCGCTGCAAGATACGTTGCGGCGCAACGGAATTCCGAACACCAACCTGCGCGCCGTGGCGATCGTCGGCGGGGGCGCAAGCATCCCGCTGATCACCGCGCGGTTGTCGCAGCGCTTCGGGGTTCCGGTCCGCAGCGCGGCGCAGCCGGCGTCACTCGCCGCACTCGGCGCCGCGGCGCTCGGTGCGCAGTACGCAGCGGGGGGCGCCGAAACCACCGCGGCCGCCGCCGTGGAGACGCCGACCGAAATGGTCGGCACCGCGGGAATCGGGGCCACCCAGGCCGCGTGGGCCGCCCAGGCCACCGATGTGGATGACGCCCTGGCGTGGTCGCAAGACGCCGACTCCGACGAGCCGGTGCCCTATACCGGCCGCGACGCAACCGGCGAATATGCCAGCGAGGCACGGGAATTCGAGTACGCCGAGCAGGGCGGGCTGCCCTGGTACAAGCGCACGGCGCTGGTGTTGACCGTCGTTGGGGCGGGGGTGGCGGTGCTGGTGGCCGCGGCGCTGGCGATCGGCCTGTTGATGACGAAGTCCACCCCGGCCCCCCCGACGTCCTCGCCCAACCCACCGCCACCGCCACAAACGGTGACCATCACCGGGCCGAACGACAGCACCACCGTCACCGTCGTTCCGGCTCCGCCGCCACCGTCCAGCGAGGCGCCGGCCACCACGACGACCACGACACCGCCGCCGGAGCCGTCGACCACGACGACGACACCCCCGCCGAGCACCACGACGACCACCACCGCGCCGCCCACCACGACATCGCAGGCGACCACCACGTCCGCGGCGCCGACGACGACCACCCGGGTGCGACCCCTGCCGCCGATCTTCCAACCCCCATTCGGGCGCTGACGCGAACGATTGCGTCTGGCCGGAAAAGGGCTCCGAAAAGGGTCATTTAACGAAATTTGGTGGCGCTGGTCACTCCGACAAACGTCACACCAGGCGAGCGGGTATCAACTAGCAGGCCAGAGGCACCGACGAACCCGAAGTTAGGGCAGCCTTTCTCGCGCCGAAAGCCGCGAAGATGTAACTATGAGCGGGGCTTAAGCAGGCAAATAAAGCACAGGCCGAATTATCTATGCATTGGGGAGACCTTCTGTGACAACGCAGATGCTCATCAGGCTGGTCGTGGGCATGGGCATGACGCTGGTCGTGGCCGCGCTCGCCGCACGACGGGTCCTGTGGCTGTTCAAGCTGATCACGTCCGGCAAGCCGGCCCCGGGGCACACCGACGAACCCGGCAAACGAATCTGGGCCGAGCTCTCCGAGGTCTTCGGGCAGCGCAAGCTGTTGAAGTGGTCGATCCCCGGCCTGGCCCACTTCTTCACCATGTGGGGCTTCTTCATCCTCCTCACGGTCTACATCGAGGCCTACGGGCTGTTGTTCCAGGACAACTTCCACATCCCGTTCATCGGGCGGTGGGACGCGCTGGGCTTCCTGCAGGACTTCTTCGCCACGGCCGTCTTCCTCGGCATCGCCACCTTCGCCGTCATCCGGTTGATGCGCAGCCCGAAGGAGATCGGCCGCTCATCCCGGTTCTACGGCTCGCACACCGGCGGCGCCTGGCTGGTGCTGTTCATGATCTTCAACGTCGTGTGGACCTACGTGCTGGTGCGCGGATCCGCGGTCAACAACGGCACGCTGCCCTACGGCAACGGGGCCTTCCTGTCGCAACTGTTCGGCGCGATCCTGCGCCCGCTGGGGCAGCCCGCCAACGAGATCATCGAAACGGTGGCCCTGCTGCTGCACATCGCGGTCATGCTGGCGTTCCTGATCATCGTGCTGCACTCCAAGCACATGCACATCTTCACGGCGCCGATCAATGTCATCTTCAAGCGGCTGCCCGACGGTCTCGGCCCGCTGCTGCCGCTCGAGCACGACGGCAAGCCGATCGACTTCGAAAACCCGCCGGACGACGCGACATTCGGGCGCGGCAAGGTCGAGGACTTCAGCTGGAAGGCCATGCTGGACTTCGCCACCTGTACCGAGTGCGGGCGCTGCCAGTCGCAGTGCCCGGCGTGGAACACCGGCAAGCCGCTGTCCCCCAAGCTCGTCATCATGGACCTGCGCGACCACTGGATGGCCAAGGCGCCCTACATCCTGGGTGACAAGGAGAGCCCGCTGGAGAGCACGCCGGCGGGCGGGCTCGGCGAGGAGTTGTCCGGCGAAGAGCACGCCGAGGCGCACCACGTTCCCGAGTCGGGCTTCGGCCGCGTCATGGGTTCCGGCCCGGAGCAGGCCACCCGCCCGCTGGTCGGCACCGAGGAGGAGGGCGGCGTCATCGACCCCGACGTGCTGTGGTCCTGCGTGTCCTGCGGCGCCTGCGTCGAGCAGTGCCCGGTGGACATCGAGCACGTCGATCACATCATCGACATGCGCCGCTACCAGGTGATGATGGAGTCCGAGTTCCCCTCGGAACTGTCGGTGCTGTTCAAGAACCTGGAAACCAAGGGCAACCCGTGGGGCCAGAACGCGTCGGACCGCACCAACTGGATCGACGAGGTCGACTTCGACGTGCCGGTCTACGGCGAGGACGTCGACAGCTTCGACGGCTACGAGTACCTGTTCTGGGTCGGCTGCGCCGGCGCCTACGACGACAAAGCCAAGAAGACCACCAAGGCCGTCGCCGAGCTGCTGGCCATCGCCGGGGTGAAGTACCTGGTGCTGGGCACCGGCGAGTCCTGCAACGGCGACTCCGCGCGCCGCTCGGGCAACGAGTTCCTGTTCCAGCAGCTGGCCGCGCAAGCCGTCGAAACCCTGGACGGGCTGTTCGAGGGCACCGAGACCGTCGACCGCAAGATCGTGGTCACCTGCCCGCACTGCTTCAACACCCTGGGCCGCGAGTACCGCCAGCTCGGCGCGAACTACTCGGTGCTGCACCACACCCAGCTGCTCAACCGGCTGGTCCGGGACAACAGGCTGGTGCCGGTGACGCCGGTATCCCAGGACATCACCTACCACGACCCCTGCTACCTGGGCCGGCACAACAAGGTCTACGAGGCGCCGCGTGAGCTGATCGGGACCTCCGGGGCGAACCTGACCGAGATGCCGCGGCACGCCGAGCGCAGCTTCTGCTGCGGCGCCGGCGGCGCGCGGATGTGGATGGAAGAGCACATCGGCAAGCGGATCAACCACGAGCGCGTCGACGAGGCGCTGGCCACCGGGGCCGCCACCATCGCCACCGCGTGCCCGTTCTGCCGGGTGATGGTCACCGACGGCGTCAACGACCGGCAGGAGGAGGCCGGGCGCAGCGGTGTCGAGGTGCTCGACGTCGCCCAGATCCTGCTCGCGTCCCTCGAATACGACAAGGCGACGCTGCCCGAAAAGGGCACGGCCGCCAAGGAAGCCGAAAAGCGGGCGGCCGCGGCGCCCAAGGCGGCGACGGCCACGGCGACCGCTCCCGCCAAAGAGGCCGAGGAGGCGCCCGCCGAGGCGGCAACGCAGGCCGCGGCCGCACCCGCCGCCCCCGTCAAGGGGCTGGGCATCGCCGGCGGCGCCAAGAAACCCGGGGCCAAGAAGGCGGCGCCCGCCGCGGAAGGCAGCGAAGGCAAGGCCGAAGCGGCCGCCCCGGTCAAGGGGCTGGGCATCGCCGGCGGCGCCAAGAAGCCCGGGGCCAAGAAGGCGGCACCGGCCAAGGCCGAGGCACCTGCCGAAGCGGCCGCGCCAGAGGCCGAGACCGAGGCCAAGGCACCCGCCGCGCCCGTGAAGGGCTTGGGCCTGGCCGCGGGCGCCAAGCGACCCGGCGCGAAGAAGGCGGCCCCGAAGGCTGAGGCCCCCAAGGCCGAAGCACCCGAGGCCGAAGTGGCGCCCGAGGCCGAGACCGAGGCCAAGGCGCCCGCCGCGCCGGTGAAGGGCCTGGGCATCGCCGCGGGCGCCAAACGACCCGGCGCGAAGAAGGCGGCCCCGAAAGCCGAGGCACCGAAAGCAGAAGCCGAGCCCGCCGAACGGGCGCAGGCCGAACCGGCACCGAAAGCGGAGCCGGCAAAGCAGGCCGACGGCGACGACGCACCGTCGCAGCCGCCGGTCAAGGGCCTGGGCATCGCCCGCGGGGCGCGTCCCCCGGGCAAGCGCTGACCTGCGATTTTTGCGCTTGACAGCAAATTTCAGTGGACAGTGATGGCACCATTGGTGATGTGACCACCCACCAGCTGCCCCATCAGCTGCCACCGCACCCGTCGGCCCATCACCGGCAGCAGCGCACTTTCGCGCAGTCGTCGAAGCTTCAGGACGTCCTGTACGAGATCCGCGGCCCGGTACATCAGCAGGCCGCGCGGCTGGAGGCCGAGGGTCATCGCATCCTCAAGCTCAACATCGGCAACCCGGCGCCGTTCGGCTTCGAGGCGCCCGACGTGATCATGCGCGACATGATCCAGGCCCTCCCCTACGCGCAGGGCTACTCCGACTCGCAGGGCATCCTGCCGGCCCGCCGCGCGGTGGTCACCCGCTACGAGTTGGTCGACGGATTCCCCCGCTTCGACGTCGACGACGTCTACCTGGGCAACGGGGTCTCCGAGCTGATCACGATGACGCTGCAGGCCCTGCTCGACAACGGTGACGAGGTGCTGATCCCGTCACCCGACTACCCGCTGTGGACGGCGTCGACGTCGCTGGCGGGCGGCACCCCGGTGCACTACCTGTGCGACGAGACGCAGGGCTGGCAGCCCGACATCGCCGACATGGAGTCCAAGATCACCGACCGCACCAAGGCGCTGGTGGTGATCAACCCGAACAACCCGACCGGCGCGGTGTACACCAGCGAAGTGCTCACGCAGATCGTCGAATTGGCGCGCAAGCACGAGCTGCTGCTGCTCGCCGACGAGATCTACGACAAGATCCTCTACGGCGACGCCAAGCACATCAACCTGGCCTCGCTGGCGCCGGACATGTTGTGCCTGACGTTCAACGGGCTGTCCAAGGCCTACCGGGTGGCCGGGTATCGGGCCGGCTGGCTGGCGATCACCGGGCCCAAGGACCACGCCGGCAGCTTCATCGAGGGGATCAACCTGCTGGCCAACATGCGGCTGTGCCCCAATGTCCCGGCGCAGCACGCGATCCAGGTCGCCCTCGGCGGCTACCAGAGCATCGACGACCTCGTCCTGCCCGGCGGCCGGCTGCTCGAGCAGCGCGACGTCGCCTGGACCAAGCTCAACGAGATTCCGGGGGTCTCATGCGTCAAGCCGGACGGCGCGCTCTACGCCTTCCCCCGGCTGGACCCCGAGGTCTACGACATCGACGACGACGAGCAGCTCGTCCTCGATTTGCTGCTGCAGGAGAAGATTCTGGTCACCCAGGGCACCGGCTTCAATTGGCCCGCACCGGATCACCTGCGCATCGTGACCCTGCCGTGGGCCCGCGATCTGGCGGCGGCCATCGAGCGGCTGGGCAACTTCCTCGTCGCCTATCGCCAGTAAGCACCCAGGAAACCGCCTCTACGCTCGACCGGGTGACGCACTCGCACTCGCACAGCCTGCCGCCGGGCCCGTCCGGCATCGATCCGTTGCCCGCCAGGATCGTCGTCGGGCTGCTGGTCGCGATCGGTGTGGCGGTGGCCGTCGGCGCGATCCTGTTGTGGCCCAGTCGGCAGCGCGTCGACATTCCGATGCCGCTGCAGAACGCGTCCGGCGGCGCGGTGAGCACGCAGGCCGGGCACGTGCTGTCCAGCGGGTTGGGCGACTGCGGCAGCCCGTCGGTCAGTCAGGTCCTCACCGGCCCGCCCCAGCCCGCCGCGCCCGGCGCCGGGCGCTGCGTGTTGACCCAGGTCGCCGTCGATTCCGGGCCCAACGCGGGCGCCAGCACGCTGCTCGAGTCCTCCCCCGGGCCGGGCCAGCCGAAATTCGCGGTGGGCGACCGCATTCGGGTGGTGCGCCAGGTCGACGACCAGGGCGCCACCAGCTACGCGTTCTACGACTTCGAACGGGGTTGGGCGCTGGTCGGTTTGGCGATCGCGTTCGCGGTGGTGATCGTGGCCGTGGCGCGCTGGCGCGGGCTGCTCGCGCTGGTGGGCATCCTGGTCGCGTTCGTGGTGCTGGTCATGTTTCTGCTGCCGGCCCTGCGGGACGGCGCCCCCGCGGTGCCGGTGGCGCTGGTGGCGTCGGCGGCGATCCTCTACGCGGTCATCTATCTGGCCCACGGGGTCAGCCTGCGGACCAGTGCCGCGCTGCTGGGCACCCTGTCGGCCCTGCTGCTCGCAGCCGGATTATCTTGGGCGGCAATACAATTGGCGCATCTCACCGGTCTGTCGGACGAGCAGAACACCACCGTCAGCGCGTACCTGGGCAACGTGTCGATCGGTGGCCTGCTGCTGGCCGGTTTCATCATCGGGTCGCTGGGTGTGCTCAACGATGTGACGGTGACCCAGTCCTCGACGGTGTTCGAGCTCGCCCGCCTCGGGGGCTCGCGGCGAGCGATCTTCGTGGGCGCCATCCGGGTGGGGCGCGATCACATCGCCAGCACGGTCTACACGCTGGTGCTGGCCTACGCGGGCAGTTCGCTGCCGCTGCTGTTGCTGTTCAGCGTCGCCAACCGCTCGCTGACGGACGTGCTGACCGGGGAGAGCGTGGCCATCGAGATCGCCCGCTCGGCGGTGGGCGGGATGGCGTTGGCGCTGTCGGTGCCGCTGACCACGGGGATCGCGGCGGTGCTGGCGAAGCCTAGCGGCGGTCGCGAGCGGGGCCGTGGCGATCGCAAGCGCGGCGAAGCCGGGCGCAGCGGGTCGCCACCATAGGTTGAAGCCGCGCGCCGGGGGCACCTCCCGCTTGCGGGGGACGGGCCGCCGCTACCGGCCTAGTGAAACCGGCTCCGCTCCAACAGGTTCAGCAGATAGGAGCCATACCCGGACTTGAGCAGGCTGTGCGCGCGCTGCGCCAATTGTTCATCGGTGATCCAGCCCTGCTGCCACGCCACCTCCTCGGGCACGCTGACCTTGAGGCCCTGGCGTCGTTCCAGCGTGCGGACGAAGTCGCTGGCGTCCAGCAGCGAGTCGAACGTGCCCGTGTCCAGCCAGGCCGTGCCGCGGGCCATCACCTCGACCGAGAGCCGGCCCCGGTTGAGATAGATCTGGTTGACCTCGGTGATCTCGTACTCGCCGCGCGCCGATTTCTTGAGCCCCTTGGCGATTTCGATCACGTCGTTGTCGTAGAAGTACAAACCCGGCACCGCGTAGTTGGATTTCGGTGTCTTGGGTTTCTCTTCCAAGGACAGCGCCAGGCCGTCGTCGCTGAATTCGACCACACCGTAGGCCGACGGGTTGGCCACCCAGTACGCGAAAACCGCTCCCCCGCTTATGGTTTGGAATCGGCGCAAGCTGGTGCCCAGTCCCGGTCCGTAGAAGATGTTGTCTCCCAACACCAAAGCCACCGACTCGTTGCCGATGTGGTCGGCGCCCAGCACGAACGCCTGAGCCAGACCGTCGGGCCGGTCCTGTGTCACGTAGGTGATGTTGACGCCGAATTGCGAGCCGTCGCCCAGGAGCCGCTGAAATCCCGGCGCGTCATGCGGGGTGGTGATCACCAGGATGTCACGGATTCCGGCCATCATCAGGGTGGACAGCGGGTAGTAGACCATCGGTTTGTCGTAGACCGGCAGCAACTGCTTGCTGATGCCCGTGGTGATCGGATGCAGGCGGGTGCCCGACCCGCCGGCCAAGATGATTCCGCGCATGGATAGCTCCTGTGCCTGTGGTCCTAGTCGACGGCGTCGGATTCGGTGAGCTCGGTGGCCGCCAGCGCCGACGCGAGGCTGTCGTGCCGGAACACGGAGGTGACGTGGTCGCGCACCACCCGGAACGTCAGCGCGGCGTCGCTGGCGGCCCCCGGATCGCCGGTGCTGCCGGGTTTGAGTTCGACGGCGACGACACCGTCGTGCACATACATGCGGCCGAGCTCGGTCGCCGGCCGGTGCGAGGCGGCCCAGCTGCGCAGCGCCTCGTGACCCTGTGCGGCCCCGTGCGCGTCGCCCATCTCGATGTCGTCGCTGGACAGGGAGGCCAAGGTCTCGATGTCCGCGGCGTTGAGGGCATCGTGCCATGCCAGAACGGTGGCGATCTCCGATGTGGTCATGGTGTGCAAATTACCGTGCGGCGCCGCGGCTAGAGCGGCGTACGGTCCAACCAGCGCTCCCACACGGCTTCGTCCCCGAACAGTTGGACGCCCGTGTCGGCCAGCGGGCGCCGGCGCAAAATCGCCAGCAGCAGCTCGGTGGCGCCGCCGCGCAGCGCCACGCTGCCCTTGCCGTGCTCGTGCGACCACGTGACCCGGCCCTGATCGACGGCGGCCGTCCACTCCCCGGCCTCGCCGAGGCCGGGGTCGGTGGCATGCAGGTGCAGGGTGGTCCCGTCCTCGAGGGGAAGCGGCGCCCCCTGGCCGCCCGCCTGGATCGCGACCCGCTCCAGCCATTCGGTGATTCCGTCGGCCGCGATGTCGGGCTCGAGGGCGAAATCGGTGCCCAGCGCGATCGCGGCGTCGGCCCGGTGCACGGCCACCTCGTGCAGCCGGCGCCGGATCCACCAGTTCGCCGGGCGCGGCCCGAGGAACGTCCAGACCGGCGTCTCCACCCCGGTCAGCTCGACGGCGTCCACCAGCCGCTGGGCGCCGCCGTGGAGCCAGGAGATCGCGTCGGCGGGGTCGGGCGGCGGCTTGCCGCCCTCCACGGTGCGGGGGTCGAGGTAGCTCTCGAGCCGGTCGCGCACGATCTGGGCCGCCCAGCGGTCGCCGCGCCCGACGTGGCGGAACAGCTGCCGCAGGGTCCACTCCGGGCAGGTGGGCACCGGCGTGGACTCGTCGGCACCGTCGAACAGCTCCGCGAAAGCCCGGTTCTCGTCGAGGAATGCGCCGGCATAGTCCACGCCGGTCAGGCTACTCGCGTGGGCCGCGCCCGCTCGCCTTGCCGTGGGGATCCCGCGCCCTGCAGACTGTCGTCGATGACGAGGCGATGGACCAGGTGCCGTGCTTGCTGACAGCGCGGGCCTCCCGGACGCGCACGCGGCGATCCGCGCGTTTTGGGAGCGCGAGGGTTCGGAATATGACCAGCGGGCCGCGCACGGTATCTCCTCGGAGCCGGAACGTCGACTGTGGACGGCGGCGCTGAGCGCAATCCCGGAGCGTTCGCGGGTGCTCGATATCGCCACGGGCACGGGCTTTGTCGCGTTGTTGCTGAGCGAGCTCGGCCACCGGGTGACCGGCGTGGATGCCTCCGAGGCGATGTTGGCCCGGGCCCGCGCCAAGGCCGCCGCCACCGCCGCGACTGTCGAGTTCGTGGAGGGTGTCACCGAAAAGCTGCCGTTCCCCGACGCCAGCTTCGACGCGCTGACGGCGCGGCACTTCATCTGGACCTTGCTCGAACCGGAGAAGGCCTTCGCGGAGTGGCGGCGGGTGTTGGCCCCGGACGCGACGCTGATCGCCGACGTCTCGCTGAACCCGCATGTGGCGAGCCACCATTACGCCGACGACGTCGCCGCCGCGTTGCCGTTTCGCGCACTCTCCGACGCTGCGCCGGTGGCCGACGCGCTCCGGTCGGCCGGGTTCGAGCACGTTCGGATCGACCTTTCTCGAGATGGCGGGGAATACCCCCGAGCCATGCTGCACGCCCGGCCCGGCCAATAGCGCAGAGCCGCAACATATTTCATGGCTGTGGCGCTGGATGGCGGGCGCCGGGTTCCTCCGAAATCGGGTTGTGCCGCGTAATCAGTTGCTTTCAAGCTGATTTCAACCGTCGTCAATCGCGCCCGATGGCGCTGAACTTGGCAGGGGCTCCGGACGGTCGTACTCGCCGCGATGCCCCACTCGCGCCGGTCATTTCGATCGCCGGCGCGGGTGCGCGGAGCTTGACCGGCCGACCATTCGGAGACCTCGATGACGATCGCAGAACAGGAAAGCAGCCGGGCGGCGACCCCGCTCGAAGAGGCGGCGCCAGTCCCGGGCATGCGCCGGGTGGCGCTGGCCAGTCTCGCGGGCAGCGTGCTGGAGTGGTACGACTTCTTCCTCTACGGCTTCGCGGCCACCTTGGTCTTCGGTCCGCTGTTCTTCCCGCGCGCTTCGGCCACGGCCGGAGTGCTTGCCGCACTTGGCACTTTCGCGGTGGGGTTCGTCGCCCGCCCGCTGGGCGGGGTCGTCTTCGGGCACTTGGGTGATCGCCTCGGACGCAAGAAGATGCTGGTGGCAACGCTTTTGATCATGGGCATACCGTCGTTTCTGATCGGGTTGCTGCCCAGCTATAGCGCGATAGGATGGTCGGCGCCCGCGCTGCTGGTGTTGTTGCGGTTTCTTCAGGGGGTGGGGCTCGGCGGCGAATGGGCCGGCGCGGTCCTGGTGGTCACCGAGACCAGCACGCCACACCGCAGCGGTTTCTGGGGATCGCTGGTGCAGACCGGGGCGACCCTGGGCCAGGGGTTGGCCACCGGCTCGCTGTTCATCCTGGCCTCGTTGCTGAGCGAGCACAGTTTCGTGACTTGGGGTTGGCGGGTGCCGTTCCTGTTCGGGATCGCGCTGAGCGTGGTCGGCCTGTTCATCCGGCTGCGGGTGATGGAATCGCCGGAGTTCACCGCGCTGCACCGCAGCGGCGAACTGTCGCGTTTCCCGTTGCGCGAGGCGGTGCGTCAGCACGGCCGCACCATGCTGGTCTGCTTCGGGGTCTATTTGGGCGGCGTGACCGTCCCGTTCTTCGTCGAGACCGTCTTCCTCACCGGCTACGGCACCAAAAGCCTTGCCCTGCCGGCCTCTTCGGTGCTGCTGGGCATCTCCGCCGTGCACGTCACCGTGTTCTGGGTGCTGACGCTGCTGGGCGGCTGGCTCGCCGATCGGGTCGGCGCGCCGCGGGTGGTCCGCGCGGGCCTACTCGGATTGCTCGTGTTGCCGACGGCGGGGCTGCTGGCGGTTCTCTCCGCCTCGTCGACGGTGGCGGCGCTGCTGATCACCGAGACCTTGATCGGCGCGCCGATGTGGGTCGTGTGGGGCGCATTGCCCAAATACCTCGCCGAGTCCTTCCCGGCCCGGGTCCGCTACACCGGAATGTCGTTGTCCGGCCAGAGTTCCACCATCATCGGCGGGCTCATCCCGTTGCTGCTCACCTCGGTGGTCGCCCAGGTGGGCGGGGCGTTGTGGCCGGTAGCGCTGACCACCACCGCGGTGGCGGCGTTCGGGCTGCTCGGCCTGCTGTGGTCGCACCGGAGCCCGTGAGGTCGGGTCCACGCCCTGTCAGGCGGCCCCGAAGAACTGGCCCTCCAACGGCTCCGATGGGCGCCCGTCCGGGCCGACCGGGATGTCGCCGACCAGCGTGATCCGATGCAGCACGCGCTCGTGATCGAGATGCTCGAAGTCGCGCGGCGCGAGATGCAACGTGGCCCGATTGTCCCAGAACGCAACGCTTCCCGGCTCCCACTTGAATCGAACCGAATACTCCGGGCGAGAGATCTGCTCGAACAACAGGTCCAGGACGTGACGACTCTCCCGCGGGGACAGGTCGACGATCTCCTTGGTGAAGAACTGGTTGACATACACCACGCGCTCGTTGGTCTCGGGGTGCACCCGAACCACCGGATGGATTGCCGCCAACGGCTTACCGCGAACCAGCTCGCCGATCTTTCGGCGCTGCGTTCGAAGGCCAGCGTGGCGCCGAACCGGTGCTCGGCGCGAAGCCCGTCGATGAACCCACGCACCAGTGGTGAAAGACCTTGGTAGACAGCGGCGACATTGGTGAACAGCGTGTCGCCGCCATAGGGCGGGACCACTTCGGCGCGCAGTATCGAATGCGACGGCGGATTGATCAGCGGCGTCACGTCGGCATGCCAGTTCGGCCCGTTCCGATTCTCCTTGTGCCGGTACTCGGATCCGTACCGGCGGTCGTAGGCGGCCGGCGACACCGTGTGGATCTGCGGGAAACCCGCAGGGGCGGAATCGCCTTCGTACGGGTGGGCGGCGGTGACCTTGCCGAATTGCGCGCCGAAGGCGATCTGCGCCGCATGGTCGAGCTGTTGATCGCGGAAGAACACGACCTTCCACTTGTGCAGCGCCGTGCGGATGACATCCTTGTCCGAGTCGCTCAACGGGGCGGAGATGTCCACGCCGTCGATCAGGGCGCCGGTCCACCCGGACAGGGGGATGACCTCGATGCCGGTTTCGGTGGAAGCGGTCACGGTCAGATCGGTCGTCGTCAAGGCGCGTGATTCCCATCAGTAGTGAAAACACCTACGGTGTCGGACTTTTGAGGGTAACGACGATCCGATCCCGCGAGAGCGGTTGAAATCGGACTGAAGGAAAGCCCGCTCTTATGTCCCTACGGTCGCGGCGCGCCGAGCCGATACACCCGCCAGCCCGCCCGCTGCCACCGGGCGGTGTCCAGGCAGTTGCGGCCGTCGACGATGACGCGGGCGCGCACCCCGTCGGCCAGGTCGTCGGGATCGAGCTCGACGAATTGCCGCCACTCGGTGAGCACCAGCACGGCATCCGCGCGCTCGCAGGCCTCTTCGACCGAGACCGCATAGTTCAGGGTCGGGAACAGGCGCTGCGCGTTGTCCAGCGCCTTGGGGTCATAGACGTTGACCGCGGCGCCGTTGAGCTGCAGTTGCCCCGCCACGTTGAGGGCGGGCGAGTCGCGCACGTCGTCGGATTCGGGCTTGAACGCCGCGCCGAGCACCGCGACGTTGGCGCCCAGCAGCGACCCGCCGCACGCCGCGCTGGCCAGTTCCACCATCCGGGTGCGGCGACGCATGTTGATGCTGTCCACCTCACGCAGAAACGTCAGCGCCTGGTCGGCCCCGAGTTCCCCGGCGCGCGCCATGAATGCCCGGATGTCCTTTGGCAGGCAGCCACCGCCGAAACCCAAACCGGCGTTGAGGAATTGGCGTCCGATGCGGGGATCGTATCCGAGCGCATCCGCCAGCAGGCTGACGTCTGCGCCGGCCGCCTCGCACACCTCGGAAATGGCGTTGATGAACGAGATCTTCGTCGCCAGAAAGGCATTGGCGGAGACCTTGACCAACTCCGCGGTTTGCAGATCCGTCACCAGGAACGGCACCCCCGCGTCCAGCAGCGGACCGTACAGCTCACGAACCGCGGCCTCAGCGCGCACCGAATCCTGGTGGACCCCAAGCACAATGCGGTCCGGGCGCAGGGTGTCCTGCACCGCGTAGCCCTCGCGCAGAAACTCCGGATTCCAGGCGATTTCGACGTCCACCCCGCGCGGCGCCAGCGCGGCGGCGCGTTGGTTCAACTCGGCCGCGGTGCCCACCGGGACCGTCGATTTGCCCACCAACACCGCCGAACTGGTCAACCGGGGCACCAACTCGTCGATCACGGCATAGACGTGGCGCAGATCGGCGCCGTATTCGCCCTTCTTCTGCGGTGTGCCCACGCCCAGGAAGTGCAGGTCGGCGAAGTCGGCGGCCGCGTCGTAGTCGGTGGTGAACCGCAGCCGACCCGCAGCCAGGTTCTCGTTCAACAACTTTCGCAAGCCTGGCTCGTAAAAGGGGATGTCACCCCCGGCGAGCTTGGCCACCTTGCCCGGGTCGATGTCGATCCCGAGGACGTCGTGTCCGAGCGCCGCCATCCCGACCGCGTGGGTGGCACCGAGGTATCCCGTGCCGAACACGGTGCATCGCATACCACTGGTGTAAGCGACCCCGATGAGCTAACCGCGTCGCCGGGCTAAGCGGGAGGCAAACGGAAGATGACGGGTGGCCGCCGCTCCGCCGGCCTATTAAATCCCCGGGATGCCCGGGATGTTGATGCGTGGGCCACCCCCGCCGAATCCGCCGTGACCGTGGCCACCGCCGAAACCGCCGCGCGGCCCGCCGCCGAAGCCGCCGCGCGGGCCACCGGGGAAGCCGTCGTCGTGGTCCCCGTGGCCTCCGCCGTGACCGGGGCCCCACCCGCCACCGGGCGGACCGCCGATGCCTGGGATCGGCAGCGGGATCGGCACCGGAACGGGCGCGACCGGCGGCGGAGCGGGCGGCGGGGCCGCCGGAACCGGAATCGGCGCGGGCGCCACCGGGGCCGGAGCCGGAGCGGCCGGAGCCGGCGCGGGAGCCTCTGGAACGGGCGCCGGCGCCTCCGGGGCGGGCGCGGGAGCCGCCGGCGCCTGGGCAGGCGCCGGAGCCGGGGCCGCGGGCGCCGGGGCGGGCCGAGTGGGCGCGACCACGACGTTCTCATTCGGGCTGGGCCGCACATTCGCCGTCGGGCGGATGGCGATGGCCAGTGAGACGACCAGCGCCACCACGCCGATGACGAAGACCGCCGCCACGGCGCTGCCCACCAACCTGAAGTTGCGCCCGCGATAGTCCGCGCCGACGAGCTCGGTCGCGGCGGTCTGCGAGCCGGTGAAGAAGTCGTCGGGGTCGTCGGGCACGGCGCTGTACGCCAGGGCATCCACCCCGGCGTCGCCGGGTGCGTCGAAGTAGCCGGGCGCCACGGCCAGCGGATTGATCGCGCCGGTGCCGGGATCCTGCGCGTACGCCAGGGCCGCGGTGGACGACGCGAACAGCGGGGCATGCGCCGACGCCAGCGCGGCGCCGCGGGCCAGCGCCGTTTCCGGTTCCTCGGCCGCCGTCAACGGCAGGGTGGTCGCCGCCTCCAGCGCGGGCTTGATCAGCGGGATGTCGATGCCGGAGCCGACGACGAACACGGCGTCCGGGCGGCTTTCCATGTTCTCCGCGCCGGAGACCAGCCGCGTCAGCTCGGCGACGGCCGCCTCGTCGTCTTCGGGAAGGACTTGGCGCCGGACGTCGGCGATGGATCCGTCGGCGCTGTCGACGATCGCCAGCGTTGCGGTGTCGGGCTCGATGTAGAGCAGCGCGGTCTGCGCGTAGTTGGTTCGGTGGCCGACCGCTTGGGCCAGCGCGGCCGCGGCCAGGAAGGCCGAGACCAGCATCACATTTTCGACCTTGTGGGCGGCGAGCTTGTCGCGCAGCGCGGCCGCCTCGACGGGGTCGGTGAAGGTGACCCCGGTCGACGCCAGTTGGTAGCCACCCTCCGCCGCGCCCTGACGCGTCCCCAAGATGGCGGAGACTACCTGGTCCGAGGCGGTGACAGTTGCTGCGTCAGTGGACGTCGTCACGTCGAAATTGTCTTCATCGACGGTCGCACCGTCGCCGTTTTCCCCCTCGACCAGCACCATCCGGACTGCGGTCGGCGCCATCGACACACCAAGTACGGTGTCCAAAGCTCCTCCAATAGTCGGTTGCTAGTCATTCGCGGTGAGGGCGTCGCCGTCGCACGAAATGATGGCGCGTGACATCGCTGAGTCCCCACCGTTATTCCCCTAGTGCCCCGATTTTACGCGTGTTCGGCGGCCGGGGGGTGGGCCGGGACCCGTCCGCGGCGGGGCTAGGGGACCGGAAAATCGGGCCCCAAATGGCGATGCAGCCAGTCGTCCCAGTGTGGGTGGTCGCCGGATTGCGGCGGGGACGGCGCAGGTGCCTGGGGCGCTTCGGGCGTCGGGGCTTCGGGCGGCGCCGGCGCAGGGGGCGGCGGCGGGGGCGGGCCGGTGTTCGGGGGCGACGGGGCCTGCGGAGCGACGACGTTCGTGCTGACCTCCGGTGGTTGGCCCGTGTCCGGATCGCGGCCGAAGACGAGCGCGAGCGCCAACGCGACGAAGCCGGTGACGAAAATGGTCATCACGAGCGCGACGGTGGCCGCCGGCTTTCGGCTGTGCCGCTCGCGTGACCGGGCGGCCCGCGCGTCGGGGTTGTGGGCGGACCCGGTCGCCTCGGTCGAGGAAATCCGCGCGGACGGCATCGTGATCGTCCGCGGCGCGCCCAACCGTGCGTTCGCCGCGGCCAGCGAGGCACCCCGGGCCAGGGCCATCTCGGGTTCCTCAGGCGTGGTCACCGAGAGCGACGTGGCGGCCTCGAGCGTTGGCTTGATCAACGGGATGTCCACGTCCGAGCCGACGAGGAACAGCCCGTCAGGCCGCGCCCGCATTGATTCGGCGCCCGAGACCATCGCCGTCAGCTTCGCCAGCGCGACGTCGTCGCGGCCGGGCAGCGGGTGCCGGTGCACGTCGGTGACGGTCCCGTTGGAGGTGTCGACGACCGCGAGGGTCGCGCTGGTGGGTTCGACGAGCAGCAACGCCGTGCGGGCCCAGTTGGTCGCGCTGCCCATCGCCTGCGCCAGCGCCGCGGCGGCCATCACCGCCGAGACCAGCATCACGTTCTCGATCCTGCGCGCCGCCAACACATCTCGCAGGGCCGCCGCCTCGGCCGGGTCGGTCCAGCTCACTCCGCTCGATTTGAGCTGGTAACCGCCCAGGGCCGCGCTGTCGCGGGTGCCGAGAATGGCCGCGACGACGTGATCCGCGGCGGCAGCTGGGGTCGGGTCGCCGACGACGTCGAAGCCGTCCTGATCGACGGTCACCCCGCCCGCGGCAGCGCCTTCGACGAGCACCATGCGGACTGTCTCCGGTGCCATCGACACACCGAGTACGACCTCCACCGCTCCTCCAAATCGCCAGACGCTTGGTTGCTGTGCTGCGCCAGCACAGCCGCGCCGGCGCCGCATGGGGGTTCGCGACGCCACCCTAGCCTGCTGAGTTATCGGTGGCCGTGACCGCCGAAGCTGTGCCCCATGCGCCGCTTGGTGGGAGGAGGCTCGGCAAACCGAGGCTATTTGTGGCCGCCGCCACCGCCACCGTGACCGCCGCCGAAGCCACCGCCGCCACCGTGACCGCCGCCGAAACCGCCCAGGCCGCCGCCGCTGTGGCCGCCGCCGAAGCCGCCCAGGCCACCGCCGCTATGCCCGCCGCCGAAGCCACCGCCGCCTTTAGGCGCCGGCGCAGCGTGGCCACCGCCAAATCCGCCGCCGGGCGCAGGAGCGTGCCCGCCGCCAAGTCCGCCGCCGGGCGCAGGAGCGTGACCGCCGCCAAGTCCGCCGCCGGGCGCAGGAGCGTGGCCGCCGCCGAGTCCGCCCGGGCCGCCCCCACCAGGCTTCGGTACGCCGCCACCCGAACCGGGCGTCGGGACATGGCCGCCACCCGAACCCGGGGTCGGGACATGGCCACCACCGGAACCACCCGAACCCGGCGTCGGGACATGGCCACCACCGGAACCACCCGAACCCGGCGTCGGGACATGGCCACCACCGGAACCACCTGATCCGGGCGTCGGCACGTGACCACCGCCGGAACCACCCGACCCGGGCGTCGGGACATGGCCGCCACCGGAACCGCCCGACCCGGGCGTCGGCACGTGGCCTCCGCCGGAGCCGCCCGACCCGGGCGTCGGGACGTGGCCGCCACCGGAACCACCCGAACCGGGTGTCGGCACGTGGCCGCCACCGGAACCACCCGAACCCGGCGTCGGGACATGCCCACCACCGGAACCCCCCGAACCCGGCGTCGGCACGTGACCGCCACCGGAGTTACCCGGAGCGCCCGGCTTGGGCGGGGTGCCTTCACCGGGAGGCGTTTGATGCGGCGGCGACTGCGGAACGGTGCCGCCCACCTTCGGGGGCGTCGGCGGCTGAGGAATTTGCACCGGCGGTTGCGGCCGCGCCGGTTGAGGGATTGACACGCGCGGCGGTGCCTCGAACAGCGGCGGCCTTACCACCGGGTTGGGAACAGGGATGCGCACCGGCACCGGGACTGGCAGGGGCGGAACCACGACGGGAACGGGGACCACCGGCGGCGCCGCCGGTACGGGAGGGGCTTCCGGCGGCGGAGGCGCGGGCAGCGGGGCCGCGACCGGGGGATTCAACGGCTTGGGGGCCGCCACCGGGGCCGGCAGGCTGATCTTCGCCTCCGGCGCGGACGCCTGCACCGGCGCCGGCGCCTGCTCGGTGGGAACGATCAGGTGCTGGTTCGGGGTGGGCTGCAACGCGACGGTGCCCGTCGTGCGGATCCCGATCGCGAGCGCGATCTCGAGCGCCAACACCGCGCTGATGCCAGCCACCGCCAGCCCGCTGCCGATCAGCAGCGCCGGCCGCCGCTGCGGCTGACTCTCTTCGGGAAGGAAGAGCCGTTCGATGACCACGGTCGGCGAGTCGGCGTCCTCATCGGCCACCGCGCTGTAGGCGAGCTCGTCGTCGCCGGCGTCGGGACCGAACGGGACATAGAGGTACTCGGGCAGGGAGTGCTGGTCGACGGCGCCGGTGCCGGGGTCCTGCGCATAGGCCAGCGCGGCGGTCGAGGAGGCAAACAGCGGGGCATTCGCCGACGCCAGCGCCGCGCCGCGGGCCAGCGCCGTCTCCGGCTCCTCGGCCACGCTCACGTCGAGCGCCGTCGTCGTCTGCAGCGCCGGCTTCAACGGGGCGACATCGACGCCCGAGCCCACCACGAACAGCCCGTCCGGGCGGTATTCCAGCTTCTCCAGCCCGGCGACCATTCCGCTGAGCTGCTCGGCGGCGGCGCCGTAGGACTCGGCATGGATCTGCTGCTTGTACACATCGGGGATGGAGCCGTCGGAGGTCTCCACGACGGCCAGCGTGGCGGTATCGGGCTCCACCAGGAGTACGGCGGTGCGTTCGTAACCCATTGCGCCGCCGACGTTTTGCGCGAGCGCCGCCGCGGCAAGAAACGCCGAGACCAGCATCACGTTGTCGAGCCGGTGAGCGGTCAGCGCGTCGCGCAGGGCGGCAGCTTCGAACTGATCGGTCCACGTCACCCCGATGGACGACAGCTCGAGGCCGGCATCGGCGGCACCCTCACGGGTGCCCAAGATCGCCGAGATCACCCGGTCGGACGCGCTCACGGTCGCCGCGTCGTCGGCGCCGGTGACGTCGATCGCGTCCTCTTCTACCGTGGCGCCGTCGGCGTATTCGCCTTGCAGGACAACCATTTGGATCGACGACGGTGCCATCGACACCCCGAGCACGATATCCAAAACAAACCCCTCCAAAGGCATTGCGGTGAACCACGGCCAGGCGGAGGTAAAAACCATGGCTAACTAAGTATCGCGCAGAACGGGGGCGAGCGGGCCCCGCAGAACCTATGTAGACGATATGAAGTTCTGATAGGAGCGCGACGGCGTGGGTCCTCGCTGGCCCTGGTACTTCGAGCCCACTCTCGAACTGCCGTAAGGGTGTTCGGCCGGGCTGGTCAACCGCAAGATGCACAGCTGACCGATCTTCATGCCCGGCCACAGCGTGATCGGCAGGTTCGCGACGTTGGACAGTTCGAGGGTGATGTGACCGCTGAAGCCGGGATCGATGAAGCCGGCGGTCGAATGCGTCAGCAGGCCGAGGCGGCCCAGCGACGACTTGCCCTCCAGCCGTCCCGCGAGGTCCTCGGGCAACGTGATGAGCTCCAGCGTCGAGCCGAGCACGAACTCGCCGGGATGCAGCACGAACGGCTCCCCCTCGACGGGCTCGACAAGGGTGGTCAGCTCGTCCTGCTGCTTGGCCGGGTCGATGTGGGTGTAGCGGGTGTTGTTGAACACCCGGAACATGCAGTCGAGGCGAACGTCGATGCTGGACGGCTGCACCAGGGCGTCGTCGAAGGGGTCGATGCCCAACCGGCTGGCGCTGATTTCGGCCCTGAGGTCGCGATCGGAGAGCAGCACGCGACGAGCCTATCTGCTGCGCAGCGGGTTCAGCGGAGATAGACCTCGTCGCCGGTCGGATATCCGCCGCCGGTGGTCGTGACGTGCACGTGGTCGTAGTGGCCGAGCCGGCTGGCCTGCGCTCCGCCGGGTGTGTAGTAGACGCCCCGCCAGATCGCGTCCTGGATCCCGAACCGGGTGGCGTTCTGCATCACGTAGGCGACGATCGAGTCGCCCAGCGCGATGCCCTCGGCGCTGCCAGGGTTGGGGATCATGACGTCGAGCGCCAACCCCCGGGGATGCCAGGGCAGCGAATCCGGCCGCACCCCACCGATCTCGTGGATCTGGGGGAACTCCGCGCTGATGCTGCGCTCGACCAAGATCGTGCGGACCTGAAGGCCCTGCTCCGGCGCGACGCCGGCGGGCAGGAAGCGCGATCGCGTGTGGTAGCGCGATGCCGCGGCGGGCTCGCCGTCAACCAGCCCTTTAGCGGGCCGCTTCGACGCGGCTGTCACGATTTGCACGCAACAGGGGGCGGGCTCGCTGATCACGGGTTTGGCCTGGTTGTGCGGTGCAAATGGATGGACATCGGCGGACACCGCGAAGAACACCGCCGCGGGGGCGAGCACCGCAGCCAGGGCCACTGACGGTCTACGTCGCTTCCTGGCTAATTCGTGTCGACCCACCCGGAGCACATTACGTTGCGATAACGAAATAATAAATCTGAGCGTTATGAGAATAGTTAGATAGGCGTCTTAGATTTCGTGGTCGCGCTCCTGGGCCGGGTTGTCGGGGGAGGTCAGGCCGCCCGGGCGCGCCTGCCGGCCCGGTGATGGATGCTAGCCTTCTGAGGCGACTGTGCCGATGTAGTTCAATGGCAGAACATCAGCTTCCCAAGCTGAATACGCGGGTTCGATTCCCGTCATCGGCTCCACGATGACAGCTCAGGCTGCGGCAGCCAGCGTCCGCGCGTAATTCACTTGCTGGGTGACACTGATCGTCGCCTGAGGTCCCGCAGCGGGAAGCAGTGTCGAGTGGAAGAACCCGTCGCCCTGAACGGTGACCTGGATATAGCCCGTGTATCTGCGGTCCTTCATCAGCAGGAAGAGCAGTCCCAGCAGGCAAAACCAGACGAAGATGATGCAGAGGACAATGCCGGCGGTGGAGATGCTTTCCGAATAGTGCGACATGTCGGTCACGGTCCACACCGTGCCCTTTATCGGGTGCACGCCGGCCGGCGTTGCTACCCAATGCTGCGAGAAAGAGATGTCGCCGAGTGTCCCCAGCCATTGCTCGGGCTCGCCACCCTGGTACTTGATCGGGTCTGCCACTCGGCGATTAAAACACGGACACTCCGCTGGTAAGAGCCGAATTTGAATTGACTCTGCCAGCGGGGCGGGGCGCGCGTCTCGCGGCTTCACAATTGCCCCGGTCGCCCGTCTCGTCGCCAGGCCGCCGAACTAAACGTCCGTATCCAAAACGTGACCGTTGCGTGCCCAAATATCCACGTGCCCTTGCGCTTTCGCAGGTCAGACGCCATTTATCATCCCTATTGCAACGATGTCAGTTAAAAGGGAATTGAGGCCATGCGGACCGGTGTTCGGTGTGTTCTTGGGGTCGTCGGGGTCGCTGCCGGAATGGTCGTAGCGCCGGCCGGTGTGAGCCTCGCGTCGGCCAACCTGTCGCATGGTCCGGCCATCGCGTCGGTTTCACCGGCGCGCGGCGAGGTCGTGGGCGTGGCGCATCCCGTGGTGGTGACGTTCCGTGGTCCGGTCACCGACCGGAGCGCCGCCGAGCGGGCGGTTGAGGTCAAGTCGACGCCCGCGATGACGGGCAAGTTCGAATGGCTCGACAACAAGGTCGTCCAGTGGGTGCCCGATCGATACTGGCCGGCGCACAGCACAATTGCGCTGACGGTGGGCCAGGCGACCTCGGAGATCAAAACCGGTCCCGCCGTCATCGGGGTGGCCAGCATCTCGCAGCACACGTTCACCGTGAGCATCGATGGGGCCGAGGCGGGACCGCCGACCCAACTCCCGGCGCCGCACCATCGCCCGCACTTCGGGGAGCAGGGCGTGATGCCGGCCTCGCTCGGCAGGCCGGAATACGCGACGCCGGTCGGCTCGTACACCGTGCTCTCGAAAGAGCCTGCGGTGACCATGGATTCGAGCAGCGTCGGCATCCCCGTCGACGACCCCAACGGCTACCTGCTCACGGTCAACTACGCCGTCCGCATCACCAACCGCGGACTATTCGTGCACTCGGCCCCCTGGGCCGTCCAATCACTGGGGCTTGAGAACGTCAGCCACGGCTGCATCAGCCTGAGCCCCGATGACGCCGAGTGGTACTACAACCACGTCAACGTCGGCGACCCGGTGATCGTCCAGGACTAGCGCCTCAGTCAGACCGAGCTGCGTCAAGCGGCGCCCTCGCAAACGAAGCTCCGCACCCACATGCAAGCCGGGTGCGGAGCTTCGATTGTTGGGGCACGCAACGGAACGGGCCCGCTGGTAGGAACCAGCGGGCCCGCACACATTCGGGCTCAGCTCGCGGGGCCCGGGCGAATCGGCTGACCGGACGTCGGCCCGCCGGTGGGCGCCGGGCCGGTCGGCGCGTCCTTCACCCCGGCCATGTCGATGATCGGAGCGGCCGCCTCCAAGGGAGCACCCGCCACCGGGCCGCCCAGGGCGATCAGCGGCGCACCGGCGGGCACCACCGGCACCGGCGGCACGACCGGCACGGGCGGCGCGAGCGGCAGTGGCGGCACGATCGGCACCGGAGCACCGAGCGGCACCGGTCCGGGCACGGCCATGGGCACGCCGGACATGTCAGTGAGCGGCGCCGCGCACATGTCCGCCGGCGCGCCCGCGGCCACGGGACCTCCGGCGGCCGGCGCCGCGTCGCCCGCTTGCCCCTGGATGCACGCGTGGCCGCCCGTTATCAGCGGGGCGGCCGCCGCGTCGGGGCTCAACGCTATAGCTGCTCCGCACAACCCAGCGCCGGCAACTACTTTCATGTTGAACCGATCGACGATCGCCATCAGCGCCAACTCTCCTTCATTCACGCTCAGCTATTTCCGCAATCAATCAGTGCAGCAGGCCCGCCTAGCCGTACCGAGGCCGTCCTTCACGACCGGGCCAATTGTCAGCAGCCGACACGCGACACGAGCCACGCCGCACCGCGCCGTTTCCAAATGGTGACGTCACAACGCTGTCACGAATCGGAACACCGCCGACGGACATCGCTGACCTGCGCCGACACGCATGCGTTCTGGGGCTTCTCCCGGGGTCGGCCGCCGACTTCGAATCCCGCGGACTTTATTTACCCGCAGGTCATTCACAGGGAATTTTTGATGCACAAAGTCTGTCCAGGAGGTTACATAGAAGTGAACACCGTGAGAGCAACCGTTGACAGACAGAGGGGAAGGGCATATGTCACCACGTCGTCTAGCTGGCGGTTTCATCGCCTCGGCGCTGTTCGGTGCCCCGCTTCTCGCCGGCCTCGTCTGGGCCAGCCCCGCGCAGGCCGACGCGGCCAGCTTTCTCAATGACATGCACAAGGACGGGATCCACGCCGTGACCGGCGGCGACGCCGCACTCCTGGAGGCGGGCCTGAACATCTGCCAGCAAATTTCCTGGGGCGCCCCGCCCGCGCAGCTCGAGGGCCTGGCGCTGCAGCGCTCCGACGAACGACAGGGAGCCGGCGGCCTCAGCCCCCAGCAGGCCGGCGACATCGTCGTCTTCGCCATGCGCGATCTGTGCCCAAGCTAGCCACGCCGAGCTGAGTCCTCGCACACCGCGCGCGCAGCCGCGCGGCCAGTCTTCGCCGACTATTCATCCTCCGGATCTCCCGCGCGGCGGTCCATGCACTTTTGTGTAAAGGTGCATCATCCGCATCGCGCAAAGACACAAGGAGAACGTGGGATGGCGGCACGCAGGCTGCACGGCCGGTTCATCGGAGCGGCGCTGACGTTGGGTCCACTTCTGATCTCGGGAATTGCCTGGGCCGGCCCGGCGCGGGCCGACCAGGCCGCCTTCCTCAACGACCTGCACAACGCCGGGATCCACGCCGTCGACGGCGGCGACGACGCGCTGTTGCAGATGGGCGCGGATCTGTGTCAGCAGCTTTCGTGGGGCGCTTCGCCGCAGCAGCTGGAGCTGCTGGCGCTGCAGCGCTCCGATGCCGACCAGGGCTCCGGCGGGATCAACGGCCGCCAGGCCGCCGACGTGGTGATCTTCGCCCTGCGCGACCTCTGCCCCAACGCCTAGCAATCAGCTAGCCGCAGCGGACTCCGCGCTAAGGTGACACTCGAGTGAAGCTGAACGCACGGAACCTGACCGGTCTCGACATCCCCGTCCCGACCTATGACCGCAGCCAAATCGGCATCGGCATAGCGCATTTCGGTGTCGGCGGCTTTCACCGCGCCCACCAGGCTATGTACATCGACCGGCTGCTCAACGCCGGGCTCGCGCGGGACTGGGGCATCTGCGGTGTCGGCGTGCTGCCGGGCGACCAACAGATGCGCGACGCGCTGCGCGACCAGGACCACCTGTACACGCTGACCCTCGAACACCCCGACGGCACGCGGGAACCGCGGGTCATCGGCTCCATCGTCGACTTCCGTTATGCGCCTGAGGATCCCGACGCGGTCATCGAACTGCTCGCCGCCCCGGCAACCCGGATCATCTCACTCACCATCACCGAGGGCGGCTACCAGCCGCCCCTGAGCGCGGTGTTCGGGTTGGTGACCGAGGCGTGCGACCGGCGCCGGGCGCGCGGCCTGCCCTCCCCCACCGTCGTGTCCTGCGACAACATCGTCGGCAACGGGGACACGGCGCGGCGCGCATTCACGTCCTACGCACAGCGCACCAATCCCGAACTCGCACAGTGGATGAACCAGAAGACACGCTTTCCCAACTCGATGGTCGACCGGATCACGCCCGTGACCACGCCGGACGTGGCCGAGCGGCTGGAGGCCGAATACGGCGTGCGCGACGCCCGGCCCGTGGTGGCCGAGCCGTTCGCCATGTGGGCGATCGAGGACGACTTCGCCGACGGGCGCCCGCCCCTGGACCAGGCCGGTGTGCAGCTGGTCGACGACGTCGCGCCGTACGAGGCAATGAAATTGCGGTTGCTCAATGCCGGCCATCAGGGCCTGTGCTACTTCGGATACCTGGCCGGATACCGCCTGGTGCACGAGGCCGCCCAGGATCCGGTGATCGCCGAATTCCTGGCCCGCTACCTGGATTCGGAGGCCATGCCGACGCTGACACGAATCCCGGGGCTGACCGAGTTCCGCAACCAACTACTCCCCCGGTTCGCCAACGCCTACGCGCGCGACACCGTCGCCCGGCTGTGCACCGACTCCTCGGACCGCATCCCGAAATGGCTGCTGCCGGTCGTGCACGACAATCTGCGCACCGGCGGTCCGGTGCGGCTGTCCGCGGCGATCGTCGCGAGCTGGGCCCGCTACGCCGAGGGCGTCGACGAACAGGGCCAACCGATCGAGGTGATCGACCGGCTGTCCGACACGTTGGTGCCGCTCGCCCGCTCGCAACGCGACGACCAGGACGCGTTTCTGGCCAACCGCCCGGTGTTCGGCGACCTCATCGACGCCCCGCGCTTCCGCGACGCCTACCGGTGGACCCTGGACTGCCTGCACCGCCGCGGCGCGCGCGCCACGCTGCGGGCCCTGGTCGGGGACGACGCGTCATGACGCTGGTCGCCGGGATCGACTCCTCGACGCAATCCTGCAAGGTGCTGGTGTGCGACGCCGAGACCGGAGCGGTGGTCCGCGAGGGCCAGGCCGGCCACCCGAGCGGGACCGAAATCGACCCGCGCGCTTGGGAATCCGCCGCGCGAGAGGCCATTGCGAACGCGGGCGGGCTGGATGGCGTCGATGCTGTGGCCGTCGGCGCGCAGCAGCACGGCATGGTGTGCCTGGACGAAACCGGCGCGGTGGTGCGGCCCGCGCTGCTGTGGAACGACGTGCGCTCGGCCGACGCCGCGCACGCCCTCGTGCGCGAGCTGGGCGGGGCGCGCGCGTGGGCCCAAGCCGTCGGCGTCGTGCCGCTGGCCGCGATTACCGTGGCGAAGTTGCGCTGGCTCGCCGACCACGAGCCGCGCCACGCGGACCGCACCGCGGCGGTCTGCCTGCCCCACGACTGGCTGACGTGGCGGTTGCGCGGTGACGCCGACATCGCGGGGCTGACGACCGATCGCAGCGACGCCAGCGGCACCGGCTACTACGACGCCGCCACTGGCGACTACCGCCTCGATCTGCTGGAACTGGCGCTGCGCGGCCGACGTCCGCGGCTGCCCACCGTGCTGGGCCCATCCGACGGGACAAGCAGTGGCACAACACTATTCGGTGCGGGTCTGGGCGACAACGCCGCCGCGACGCTGGGCCTCGGCGCCCAAGAGGGCGACGTGATCGTCTCGATCGGCACGTCGGGGGTGGTGGCCGCGGTCACCGCGGATCCGGTCCGCGACGACGCGGGGTATGTCGCCGGATTCGCCGACGGCACCGGGCGCTACCTTCCGCTGGTGTGCACGCTCAACGGCGCGCGGGTGCTCGACGCCGCGGCCGCGATGCTGCGGGTCGATCACGACGAGCTGTCGACGCTCGCGCTGTCGGCGCCCCCGGGCAGCGAAGGTGTGGTCATGGTTCCCTACCTCGAAGGTGAGCGAACACCCAACCGGCCCAACGCAACCGGGGCATTGCACGGCCTGCGGGTCTCCAACGCGAACGCGGCCAACCTGGCCAGGGCCGCGGTGGAGGGACTGCTGTGCTCGCTCGCCGACGGCGTCGCGCATCTGGCCGCGCGCGGTGTCGTCGCGCGCCGCATCCTGCTGGTCGGCGGCGGCGCGCAATCCAGGGCGCTGCGCGAGATAGCGCCGGCAGTGTTCGGCATGCCGGTGCTGGCGCCCGCCCCGGCGCAGTACGTCGCGGCGGGCGCGGCGCGGCAGGCGGCCTGGGCGCTGAGCGGCTCGCCCCGGCCGCCTGCGTGGGAGCCGCCGCCGACGCACGAATACACCGCCGAACCCTCGCCCGAGGTGCCCGCCCGCTACGCGCGGGTGCGCGATCTCACCGAGGGGGCCGCGCGTCGGGAAGCGGACGAAACACCGGAAGGATCCGGTATTTCGCGGTGAAGCGGGCCTGGTCGTATTTGTCCCCGACCTCGCCGTCGCGGGCAACGGTCGTGGGGCCGTCGACGGCGCTGAAGCTGAATTCGGGCACCTGTAACTCGTGGTAGAGCGGGCTGCGTTCCAGCCGGCCCAGCGCCAGCGCGGTCAGGATCCGGGTCCTGGCCCATGGCCGGCCCGCCTCGAGGATGCGAACATCGATCAGGCCGTCGTCCATGCGGGTCCGCCGCGCCGGCGCGAAACCGGTGGGCAGGTACAGCGAATTGCCCAGGAAGAACAGCGAAGTCAGCAGGGTCTTGTTGTCGTAACAGATGCGCACCGGCTCTTCCTTGCGCAGCGTGCGCAGCATCGCGTAAAGACCCGCCAGCGGCTTGCCGATGCGCTTCTCGAGCTTTTCGCGCCGCCGCACGAACGCCGGGTAGGCGCCGATGCTGGCGGTGTTGAGCACCATCTGAGAGTCGTTGAGGCACACCAGGTCCACGCACGCCACGCTGCCGCGCCGAATCGCGTCGACGGTCTTGGCCACGGTGTCGCAGCCGATGTCCTTGGCGAAGTGGTTGAACGTGCCGGCGGGGAAGACCGCCAGCGGGAGCCCGGCGTCGATGGCCACCCCGGCCGCGGCCGCCACCGTGCCGTCGCCACCGCCCACCGCGAGCACCTCGGCGCCGGCGGCCGCGCCACGCAAGACCTCGACGGGGTCGTCGTCGGGACCCAGCTCGCGGATGTCCACCTTCGGCAGCTCGGCGCGCACCTCGTCGAGCACGCGGGCCCCGGTGCCGCTGCCCGACTCCGGGTTGATGACCAGGACCACGCCGGCGCCGTCCGGCCGCGGCGGCGTCTCGACGCGCAGCGGTTCCGTTCGCGGAAGGGCGGTTTCGACGATCGGCGGCACGAGGCGGCCACCCAGCACGGCCAGGCCGGACCCGATCCCGAACCCGGCGACGACGTCGCCCGGGTAATGCGCGCCGGTCGCCACCCTCGACAGGCCCACCAGCCCGGCCAGCAGCGCCAGCCCGAAGCCCAGCGGCGGGTTCTCCAGGCCGACCCCGACGGCGAACGCGGCCGCGCTGGCCGAATGCCCCGACGGCAGGGAATTCGACGTCGGGCGGCGGCGGACCTGCCGGACGAGGGGCACCAAGTCGTAGCCGGGACGCGGGCGCCGCCGGATGCGCTTGGCGAACTGGTTGGTGACCAGGCTGGTGGCGGCCAGCGTCACCAGCCCGCGGGTCGCGCCGCGCTGCGCGCTGTGCCTGCCGGTGGCCAGCAGGGCCGCGCCGATGGCCAGCCACAGCTTCGAATGGTCGGCCGCGCGCGTCAACCGCGGCATGACCGTGTCCAGCAGCGGGGTGTCCGTCTCGGCGATCGCGTCGAACAGCTCGCGATCCAGCGTGCCGAGTCCTCGGGTGATCTGTTTGACGCCGCGCGCGCGTCGCCAGGGCCGCCTGTTCATTCGCTCCACCCTAACCATGGGTGACAATCGATCGGAAAGACATGGACGCACAGGGCTATTGCACGAGATGGCGGGAGAACGCCGAGCGCCGCGGCGTGCCCCCGCACGCGCTCGCCGAGATCAGCCGGCGCCACGACATCACGCGCGCCAGCTTCGTGGTCCTCGCGAGGATGCAAGAGATCAAGGACCCGGCCGGCCAATCCTTCTTCCTGCTGCCGCCCAGCGCCGGCGGGGGCGACGCTCGCGCGGCGGCGCTGATGACCTACATCCTGAACGCCGGCAGCGATTACGGCGCGGCGGGCAAGCGACCCACCGACTTCCCGGCCACCCCTCACTGCGCCGCCGAGGTGACCCGAATCCGCTTGCGGCAGCAGGCAAACGGCTGGAGCTACACCCGCGACGTCCCGTTCGTGCACCGCAACGGGGGGCGCCTGGTCACCACCCCCAACGGCATGCTGATGGGGTTGGGCGGCAACTGGATCCAGCGGCTGTTCAGCCAGCGGGGCGGCACCACGTGGGGCGATATCTTCATGGTGAACCTGGGCCGGCTCGACGACCCGGCAGAGCAGCTGTGCCGGGTCGTCGCCTCCGGGCACACCTGGTGCCTTGACGGGCACGGCGCGCCGCGCTGCACCCGGCTGGACCTGGACCGGGTGCTGCACCACGAAGAGCGGCACGCGCAGCAATGGGCGGCCCGCGGCTATCTGGGCATGCTCACCGGCTACGGTCGGGAGTTGTTCCGCGAGTTGGCCTTTGGGGCGACCAACAGGCTCGAAGCCGACGCCGGCCTGGCCGACGGCGGCTACAGGGCGTGAATCCCGTGGTAGAGCACCATCGCGCCGATCACCACCAAGACGGCCGCGAGCAGGGCGGCGTTGTTGCGGTCCATCCAGTCCTTGAGGCGCGCCAACGTGTCGTCGAGGCGGCTGCCGGCGGCCACGTAGGCCAGGATCGGGATCGCGACGCTTGAGGCCGCGATGGCGACGAAGAACGCGGCGGCCGCCCAGTCGCCGGCGACGCCGAGCCCGCTGGTGCCGATCCCCAATCCGGCCGGGACGCAGATGAGCGCCACGTCCGGGCGCACGAGGGCTAGCACCGCGCCGGTGATCCCGGCGCGGGCCGGGGTGATGTTGGCGAACGAGCGCATCCACGCCGGCGACTCGGATTGGTCGTTTCGGCGGAGCCACCGGTAAACGCCGAACGCGATCAGCGCCGCGCCCAGCACCACGCGCAGCCACGACGACCACCGCGGCGGCGCCTTGTCCAAGCCGCCGAGCAGCCCGGAGGCCGCGACGGCCAGCGCCGTCAGCGCGGCCAGGCTGAGCAGCCAACCGCCCAGGAACGCCAGGCTGCTCGGCCGCGGCCGCGGCGCCTGCAGCACCAGCACCGCCGGGATGACCGTGAGCGGCGACAGCGAGATGACCAGTCCGAGCGGAACGAGCCCGGTCAGCACCGTGCCCCAGCTTCCTGCCATGGGCGGCATCCTCCCATTGCCGTGCCGAAGTGACGCCGAAACGCGCCGGAGTCGGCCGAACGCGGGTCAGGCCAGCGCGCGAATCCCGTTGTAGAGCACGATCAACCCGATCAGGAACAGGATCACGGCCAGCATCGCGTCGTGGTTGGCCTCCATCCAGGCCTTGAGACGTTCCAGCGTTCCCTCGAAGCGGTCACCCGAGCCGGCATAGGCCAGGATCGGGATCGCCACCGTCGACGCGGCGACGACGACGAAGATCGCGGCCGCGACCAACTCGCCGCCGGCGCTCAGGCTGCTGTTGCCGACGGCCAAACCCGCCGCCGCGCACAGGATGAGCACCTCGGGCCGCAGCGGCACCAGGACCGCCCCCACCACCCCGGCGCGCGCCGGGGAGAGCGTGGAAAACGACCGCATCCACCGCGGCATGCTGCGGTGGCGGTGCCGGGTGAACCAGTGGAACGCCGCGAGCGCGAGGAGCGCCACCCCGAAGACCAGGCGCACCCAGGACGCCCATTTCGGCGGGGTCGCATGGAAGCCGCTGAGCGCCTCCGAGCCGGCGACGAACGCCGCCGTGAAGGCGACCAGCCCCACCAGCCAGCCGCCGAGGAAGGCGAGACTGGCCGGGCGCGCCCGGGGCGCGTGCAGCACGAGCACCGCGGGGATGACCGTGATCGGTGACAGCGCAATGACGGCCGCCAGCGCGACGAGCTTGCTCAGGACCGAGGCCCAACTTGCGTCCACGGGCAGCAATCATCGCATTGCGCGGTGCGGTCAGGCTTTGCGGCGCAGCGTCCAGGCCGGCACCCAGTGCGTCACGGTCTTGCGCCGGGATCCGTAGGCGACGGGATAGGTCACCAGGCCCCACCAGTCGCCCTGCTCGCACAGGGCCCAGCAGCTCAGCCGGCCCTCGACGACCTTGTGCAGCTGCAGCCCGTTGGGCTGATAGCGCCCCGAGCGGTGCGGCTCACGCGGGAACAGCACCGTCAGGTCGACCAGGACGGCGATGGGCGGGCGGACCGCGCGAAACGGGTCACGGACCGGTTGGCCGTTGTACCCGATCGATGCGAGCCGTCCCATTGATCGATCATACGTTCGAATCAGGGGCCCGGTCGGCCGATCCTCCCGGGCCGTTCTGGCACCATAGCGATGTGTTCAGCCCCGGCGTGCTCGGCAGCCGCCGGCCTGCCGTGGCGGCCGCGCTGGACCCGTTGCTCGTCGCGGCGCTGGCCGTCGCGGTGAGCATGGCCGGGGCCGCCCGGCCCTCCTTCTGGTACGACGAGGCCGCGACCATCTCGGCCTCCTACAGCCGTTCGCTGGCCCAGATGTGGCACATGCTGGGCAATGTCGATGCCGTCCACGGCCTGTACTACCTGCTCATGCACGGGTGGTTTCAGGTCTTTCCGGCCACCGAGTTCTGGTCGCGCGCGCCGAGTGGCCTGGCGGCGGGGGGCGCGGCCGCCGGCGTGGTGGTGCTGGGCAAGCAGTTCTCGTCGCGGACAGTCGCGATCGCCTCCGGCACGTTCTGCGCGATCCTGCCCCGCACCACGTGGGCGGGCATCGAGGCGCGGCCCTATGCCCTGTCGATGATGGCCGCGGTGTGGCTGACGGTCCTGCTCGTCCACGCCGCGCGCCGCGACACCCGGCGGTTGTGGCTGGGTTACGGTGTCGCGCTGGCCCTCTCGATCGTGCTCGACGCGTATATCGCGCTGCTGCTGGGGGCGTACGTCGTCTTCGTCGTCGTCTTCCACCGCGGCCGAACCGTGTTGGCGCGCTTCGCCACTGCCTCGGCCGTGGCGGTGGGTGCGGTGTTGCCGTTCCTGTTGACGGTGGCCGGCCAGGCGCACCAGATCAGCTGGGTCGCCCCGATCGGTCACCGCACCATCGAAGACGTGGTGATGCAACAGTATTTCGAGCGAAGCCCCCCGTTCGCCATCCTGGCGGCGCTGCTGATGTGTGCGGCGATTGTGTTGTGGCTCAGCGGGTCCGCGCGGCTGGCGCCATCGGAGCGGCAGCTGTTGGTGCTCGCGGCGGGGTGGCTGGCCATTCCCACCGCCGCGATCCTGACCTATTCGGTGCTGGTGCACTCGATCTACACGCCGCGCTACCTGTCGTTCACCGCGCCCGCGATGGCGCTGATCCTGGGGGTCTGCGGCGGCGCGGTGGCCGCCAGGCCCTGGGTCACCGCGGCGCTGGTCGGCCTGTTCGCCGTGGCGGCGGCGCCGAATTATGTTCGGGCGCAGCGCAACCCGTACGCCAAATACGGGATGGACTACAGCCAGGTGGCCGACCTGATCACCGCGCGGGCCGCGCCGGGCGATTGTCTGCTGGTGAACGACACGGTGACGTTCATGCCGGCCCCCATGCGCCCGTTGCTGGCGGCTCGCCCGGATGCCTATCGCAAGCTGGTCGACCTGACGCTGTGGCAGCGCGCGACCGACCGCAACGACGTCTTCGACACCAACCTCATCCCCGAGGTCGTCGCCAAGCCGTTGAGCCACTGCGGCGTGGTCTGGATCATCACCCAGGCCGACCCGTCACAGCCGGCGCACGAGCGGGGCGCCGCGCTGCCGCCGGGCCCCCGCTACGGGCCGACCCCGGCGTTCGCGGTGCCGCACGACCTGGGCTTCCGGCTGGTCGAGCGGTGGCAGTTCAACCTGGTTCAGGTGCTCAAAGCCACGAAATGACCGCTACCAGATGCGCAGGTAGTCCACCAGCATGGACGCCGGGAAGACACCCGCGGCGGGGTCACCGGCGCCCACCCCGCCTACGGCGAGCGTGAACATCGGGGTCATCCAGTAGCCGGGGTTGTTGAACGGCCACCGGAAGTCGTCGGGCGCGCCGCCGGCGACGTGGATGGGCTTGTTGGGCACCTTGTAGTACTGCGCCCCGTCCCGGAAGAACTCGAATCCCTCTTCGCCCCAGTGCATTCGCCACGTGTGCCAGTTGCCGTCGACCAGACCGGGAATCGACCTGCCCTCCCAGGTCTTCCCGTTGGACGCCGCGTGGACCGTGGTGCCGGGGGCCCAGTCGCCGTTGCCGTACCACTCGAAGATGTCGACCTCGCCGTCGGGCAGCGGGTCCTCGTTGACACCCCAGAAGGACGGCCACAGGCCGGGGAACAAGCAGTCCAGCTTGATCCGCGCCTCCCAGGTCTGGTTGATCATGCTGCGGAAGTTGCCGCGCAGCTTGCCGCTGTAGTAGGTGTTGCTCATCAGATCGTGGGTTGCGCACAGGACGAGGTTGGAATTGCCGTCCTGGAACACGTTTTGGCGATCGTCGCGGTAGATCCCCTCCACGGGCGGGAACACGTCGTCCTGCCAGGTCTGAATCGTCCACTTGCCGGGATCGGGAGGCGAGCCGGCCGGCCCGTCGAACTCGTCGGCGAAGATGTAGGGCCCGCCGCCGGCGGCCGGCGGCGCCTGCGGCGCCGGCGGGGTGGCCCAGGCACCCGGCAAGCGCATCGCAGCCCCCAGCATGCCGAGCCCCGAGATCAACATCATGCTGCGACGATCCATCTACAAACCACCCATCGTTGAAAGCCGGCACGTCAAGCCCGGCGCGCTCTCCCCAGGCAACTCTCGCAAACGGTGTTATAACACCACGCGGTGGGGGTGCGGCGCATCCCGCGGCCTCAGCGCGCGCCGGGTTCGCTGATTTTGACCAGCGTCTTGCCGACGTTGACGCCGGTGAACAGGCCGTTGAGGGCGTCGACACACGACTCGATGCCCTCAAAGATGGTCTGCCGGTGGTGAAGTCGGCCCTCGGCCTCCCAGCCGCGCAGCGCGGCGAACGCCTCGTCGAAGCGGCCCCACTGGTCCAGCGCGTTGAAGCCCTGCATCAGCGCGGTCTTGGACAACAGGTTCACGTAGTTCGCCGGCCCCGGGTGGTCGCCGGTCAGGTAGCTGGAGATGACGCCGCACAGCACCACCCGCGCGCGGGGGGCCAGCCGGCCCAGCACGGCGTTGAGGATGGGCCCGCCCACGTTGTCGAAGTAGACGTCCACCCGTTGCGGGCAATGCTTTTTGAGCGCCGCGACGATGTCGTCGTTCTTGTAGTCGATGCACGCGTCGAACCCGAAGTCCTCCACCACCGCCCGGCATTTCTGCGGGCCGCCCGCGATGCCCACCACCCGGGCGCCGGCGATCTTGGCGATTTGCCCGGCCACCGATCCGGTGGCCCCCGCGGCCGCCGACACCACCACCGTCTCCCCGGGCTGCGGTCGGCCGATGTCGGTCATCCCGAAATAGGCGGTGGCGCCGGTCGGCCCGTACACCGACATGATCGCCAGCTGGTCGTCCTCGCCCGGGATCGGCGTGCTGAACAGGTCGTCGCGGATGATCACGTATTCCTGAAACCCGGTCAGCGTCGTGACGACGTCGCCGACGGCGAACGCGTCACACCGCGACGCGACCACCTCGCCGATGCCGGCCGCGCGGATGACCTCACCCAGCTGCACCGGCGGAAGGTAGCTGGGCTGGTCGTCGAGCCAGGTGCGGGCGGCCGCGTCGATGCCGACGTAGGTGGTGCGCAGCAGCGCCTCCCCCTCGGCGGGTTCGGGCGCGGGCGCGGTGACCATTTCCGTGTCGTCGGGCCGGACGAGCCCCGACGGGCGACGACGCAACAACACCTGGCGGTTCGGCAAATCGGGCACGATCCCCAAAACTACCGAACGGGCCGAAAACGCAGAAGCGAATGGCATATTCAATGCATGGCAGCAAACGATGACCCGGAAGAGCGGATCCGGGAACTCGAGCGCCCGCTCGCCGAGTCGGCGTGGGCCTCAGAGCAGGGCAGCTCCGCGTCCGCCGGCCAGGCCCATCCGCCGCCGACCCCGGGCGCCCCGCCACCGCCGCCGGCGTGGACCTACGGCGGCCCGGTCACCGGACCGCCGCCGCCGAGCCCCTCGGGCAACCGCGTGTGGTGGATCCTTGGCACCGTCATCGTGATCGGTGTGATCGCACTCGCGGGAGGCATCGCCGCCTTTGCCGCACACCAGATTTCCGGCGTGAAGTCATTCATCACCTCGCCGCCGAGCGTCTCGACGAGTCCCGCCCCGTCGGCCTCGCGGCGAGCAGCGCCGTCGACCTCACCCGCCCCGCCGCGCGGCGCCCGGCTCAGCGTCGCGGGCATCAACGAGAGCCGGACCATCGCGTGCAACGACAACATCGTCAGCGTCAGCGGCGTGTCCAACACGGTGACGATCACCGGGCATTGCGCCAGCCTCTCGGTCTCCGGGGTGCAAAACGCGGTCACCATCGAGGCCGCCGACGCCATCACCGCGTCGGGCTTCAACAACAAGGTGACCTACCACTCGGGCACGCCGAAGATCAGCAACTCCGGCGACTCGAACGTCGTCACCCAGGGCTGAGCCGAAAACGACTGCTACGCAGTCTCTTCGGAGTCGTCGTCGAGGACGCTGACCGCGATGCCATAGGGCAGGAACCGCACCTTGCGTTTCGGGTCGAGGTTGTCCTTGTTCGCGCGCAGGGCGTCGAGCTCGGTCGCGTAGACCTGTTCGACGCGCGCGCCGCCGCCGTCGTCCACGGTGTAGATGGCCCACACGCCCTCGCCGGCCTCGCCGGCGGTCTCGGGCGCGGGGCGGGGTCGCCGCGACATGTCCTCGAAGATCGTCGACCAGCCCGACCTGCCACCGGGAGCGGCGACGAACCTGCTGACGCGCTCGAACACGTCGCGCAGCCCTTCGCTGCCTTCGCGGATCATGCGATCGAATTCGTCCGGGTCGAATCCGAACCCACCGTGCTCGCCCATCCGACCTCCTCGCCAGCGCGTGCCGTCATTGCCAGTGTGCGCTCAACTCCGCGCGTGTGCCACGTGCTAGGGGGCCGGGGGCGGCGCCGGCGGGGTGATCGGGATCGGCACGGTGACGAACGGGAAGTGCAGGTACATGGTCACCGGCGCGGGCCTGGGCGGCGGCGGCGCGGCCGGTGGCGGCGGCGGCGGTGCGACCGGCGGGGGCGCGGGGGCAGGCGCGGCCGGCGGGGGGGCCGCCTGCTCTACCGGTTGGGGCACGTACTGCGGCGTTTGGCGGGTCGGGGCGCGACGGACGGGCGCCGGGGGCGCCGACGTGGCCGTGGTCTGCGGCGCGGGTTGCTGCGCGATCGGGGCGGGCGCGGGCGCGGGGGCGGCCACCTCGGCGGTGGGCGCGGGCGCCGGCGGGGACGTGCTCGGAGCGGGCGGCTGCGCTTGGGGCGGGGTGCTGGGCGGCGCGGCCGGCAGCTGGATGCCGGGGGTGGCAACGCTGACGCCGGCGTTGTGCCCCTCACCCGTCGGCTGATCCGCCGTCAGCGTCACCAGCACGACCCCGGCGATCACGGCGGCGATGCCGGCCAGGGCGCTGCCGGCGAGCAGCATGGCGCGGCTCCGGCGCGGAGGCCGCTGGTCTTCGTCTTCCTCGGCGTCGTCGGCCAGGGCGCTGTACGCGCGGAAACCGGTGCCCGTGCCGGCGTCGCCCCACAGGTCGAGGTGGCTCGGACCGACGGCCAAAGGGCCGAATTCCCCGGTGCCCGGGTCCAGGGCGTAGGCCAGGGCCGCGGTCGACGACGCGAACAGCGGCGCGTTCGCCGAGGCCAGCGCGGCCCCGCGGGCCAGCGCCATGTCCGGCTCCTCGGGTCCGGTCACCCGCAGCGAGGTGGCCGCCTCGATCGCGGGTTTCAGCGCAACGATGTCGGCGCCGCAGCCGACGATGAACACGCCGTCCGCCGCGGACCCGCCCGCGTCCAGACCGGCGACCATCGTCGCCAGCTCGGCGGGCGCCGCGGTGCCGGTGATCCGGCGCCGGTGCAGGTCGACGATGGAACCGTCGCCGACCTCGACCACGGCCAGCGTCGCGCTGGCGGTCTCCACGAACAGCATCGCGATGCGCTCGTAGGCCAGCGCGTCGCCGACCGTCTGCGCCAGCGCGGCCGCAGCCAGCAAGGGCGCGACCATCATCACGTCGCCGAGATCGCTGGCGTTGATGGCCGCCCGCAGGGCGGCGACGTCGGCGGGGTTCGTCCAGGTGACCCCGGTGGAGCTCAACCGGTGGCCGCCCTCGACCACTCCTTCGCGGGTGCCGCCGATCGCGTCGATCACCCGATCGACCGCATTGCCGGCGGCACCCACCTCGAACTCTTCTTGTTCGACGGTCACACCGTCGGCGTCTTGGCCTTCGATCGCTACCAGGCGGACCGTCCCGGGAGCTATCGACACCCCAAGCACGATGTCCACGTAACGCCTCCAAGGTCTTTCGAACGCCCCCCGAGCGAGGGCATGACGGGGAAACCCCATCCGAACTTGGTGACACAAACGTTACCCGCGCGCGCATGGCCGCGCAGATGGACCGCCTAAGCAGGACCGACGCTAATAACCCGGGCCCCAGTAGGGATTCTGCGAACTTCCCGGATACTGCGGATACTCATTCCCCGGATACGGCTGGTACTGCGGATACTCGTTCGACGGGTACTGCGGCGAGTACTGCGGGTACTGGGGGGTCGCCGGGGCCTGCTTCTGCGGAACCTGGATCGGTATCGGCACCGGCAGCAGCGGGACGTGGATCCACTCCGTCGTCATGGGCACCGTGGTCGTGGTGCTGGTGGTGACGGGCTCCTCACTCGTGGGCGGAGGCGGCGACGTCGTCGTGGCCGTCGGTGACGGCGGGGCCGTAGTGGTGACCGTCGGCTGCGGCGGCGCGGTCGTCGTCGGTGGTGCCGTGTGCCGCGGGGTGTAGACCGGCGCCGGCGGCGCCGTGGTCACCAAGACCGGAGGCGGTGGCGGTGCCGGCGACGGCGGGGGTTCGGGCGGCGGCGGCGCAGGACTTGGGACGGGTTGCGCGCTCGGCGGCGGGGGTGGGGGCACGGCGGTGGGCGGCGGCGGGGCGGCCGGAGCCGGCGCCGCAGGCTTGACGGACGGCGCGGGCGGCGGCGCGACCGACGGCGCCGGCGGGGCCTGACGGTTCTCGATCCCGGTCAGCGTGTAGGCCACGCCGCCGACCGCGGTCATGGCGACCACCGCGGACATCCCGATGATCAGCTGGGAGATCCGAAGGCGCCGCCAGGGCCGCCGTTCCCGGGGTGGGTCGATGACGTTGAGCCGCATCGACCAGCCGGCCGGACCGTCTTCGTCGTAGGTTTCGCCGCCGAATCGCATCCGCAGGTCGCCGGGGTCGTCGGTCTGCGACCACGCCAGTTCGCGATCCGTGAGCGCCTCGTCGTCGATCACCAGCACGTCGCCGGCGCCCAGGTCCACGACGTCGCCGGCGGCGTCGGCCGTCGCGAGCAGCCCGATCGACGTGCGGGTCCGCAGATCCAGCTCGCCCCCGCGGGAGGCCAGGATCAGCGCGCCGCAGGCCGCCGCGAAGGCCGGCTGCGACGGCGTCAGGATCGGCGTGCGCCCGTGCATCGAAAGTCGTTCGGTCACAAGCGGAATGCGTGCCCCGCCACCGACCGTGACCACCGCCGCGAGGTCCGACCAGCTCTTGCGGTAGCGCACCAGCATGTCGTCGAAGGCATAGATGAAGCCAGTCAGCCGATCCTGGATCAGCTCTTCGAGGTCGTCCTGCGTCACCGTCAGGCTGCAACTGCGCCCGCCCAGCTCGGCGACGATGTCGGTGGCCATGTCGACCGAAAGGCGTTCCTTGGCCGCGCGGCACTGTTCCCTGAGTTCGCCGAGCTGCCCGACACCGGCGGTGCTGCCGGGGTCCAGGCCGCTGCCGTGGCCCAGCTCCTCGAAGGCGCGCAGCTGCAATTCCTGGTCGATCTCGTCGCCGGACAACGCGGTGTAGCGCATTGTGGCGCTGACGAGTTCGAAGTCACCGGCAATGTTCACCAGGGTGGCTGACGTGCCGCTGCCGCCGAAGTCGAGCAGCCCGACGATGCCGTCGTCGGGCAGGCCGAGCTCGGATTTCACCGCGGTCAGCGACGCGATCGCGTCCGAGACCAGGCGGGGCGCCATTCCGCTTCGGACGAACCCCACATGCGTCCGCAGGGCGTCGCGCAGCGCCTGCACCGTGCTCGGTTTCCAGTGCGCGGGAACGGCGATGGAGATCTCCGAAGCCGCCGCATCGGCGCCGGCGGCGAGCACCATCGCGTCCAGGGCCTCCACCGTCAGCAGCTCCGGATCATGCGCGGAACCGTCGGGCGACACCAGCGCGACCGAGTCCCCGATGCGCTCGACGAAGTTTCTCATCGGCACGCCGGGTTCGGCTAGCGGCGGATTCTCTTCGGGCACACCAATTTTCGGCGCACAGTGCGGATAAAGGGTGAGCACGCAGCGGCGGTTAACCGGTGGGCTTCCATTACGCGCAGCGACCAGGTTCGTGGTCCCGATCGACAACCCAAGTGGGTCGTACATAGAGCGAAAACCTTCGTCTATAGGGGTCGGTGGCCAGCGTTAACCATAGCCTCGGACACGCCCAAAGCCGATGCTTCGCAATGTCATTGGTATCCGCTCGATGCACTTGCGTCACCGAAGCGGTACCGAAAACCCCTTGACAAGTAGCTTTTCGTTACAACACCGTCAGCGGCAGCGAACGCCTGGGCTCGAACTGGAAGGTCGATCCGCCGCTGACCCGGACCACCGAAACCTCTGGCAGTTCCTCGGTGGGCGAGTCGGTTTCAACCAGTTCGGCGGTCCAGTCGGTGGCGGTTCCGCTAAGTCGAACCTCGATGCGCGGATCCACCGCGGTGGCGATCGCCTGCAGCGGCTGCACGGATTCCGGGGAGCACAACGAGATCCAGGCACGGTCGTCGTGCGCCGGCGACGGGCGGACGTGCAGCCGGTTCGACTCCGTCTCGGCGACAACGTAGCCCGCGGGGTTCAGCAGCGGGTGCAGCTCGAGCACCCGCAGGACGCCTTCGGCCCCGCCCGGAAGCTTCAGCGCGCGGTGAATGCGTTCGGCGGCCACGCCCGCGATGCCGATCAGGCCGCGGGTGCACACGCCGAGGGATTCGTCGTCGCCGGCGGCACGCGCGGCCACCGCGATCGCGAACGACAGATACAGCAGGTGCATCTGCAGGCACACCTCGTCGGCCATCCGGACCAGCGCCGAATGCGAGAAGGCGGCGAAGTCGAAGTCGGACAGCAACGGGCCCGAGTAGTCCGCCTGCCCCTCGTCCGAGCGATCGATGGGGTCGAGTTCCCATGTCGCGGCGCGGGTTTGGCTGACGACCTCCAGGGCCGGGATGGCCTGCGCCTCGGGGTAGGACTCGTCGATGATGACGGTCCACGCGCAGTGCGGATGCCGGTCCGCCGGCGTTCGCGGCGGGCGGTGGATGGGGCGCACCTGCGCGCGCGGGTTGGTCGCGATCGCGGTGGCGTCAAAGGTCGGGTCCTCGATGGTGTGGCACATCCCGAAGACGTACTGTTCGCCCATCGGCTCCACGTCGAGCAGGGCGCCGCAGTGGTCCAGCTGGAATTCGCCGTGCCAACGGTCGTGGACGGTGTAGCGGAAATCCATGAATTGCGGTGGCGCACCGATATCGAGCTGCAGGCCCTTGAAAATCGTGGGCACGTCGTCGCCCTCGTAGTTCAGCGCTTTCTGCATGCGCCGGGTGTAGATCGGGCTGGCGCCCGCCCATTCCTCGATGGCGATCTGGACCATCTCGTCGCGGCCGAACGAGGAGATGCACCAGGCCATCCCCGACCGGTCGATCAGCTGTCCGATCAGCAGCAGTTCGGGAACCAGGACGACGAGTTCGTCGCGGGACAGTTGCGCGTATCGCGAGGGGCTGCTCACGCCCCAAAAATAGACTCGGCTATGTTATAAAGTCAACAATGTCCATCGTTGCCGGCCAGCCGCCCGGTCGCCCCGTCGGGCCCACCCGGCGTACCACCGCGCCCCGCAAGCGCGGCGATGACACCCGGGCGAAGATCATCGACGAGACGGTCCGCTGCATCGTGGAGGAGGGGTTTTCCGCCGCCACCGCCAAGCACGTGGCCGAACGCGCCGGCGTGACCTGGGGGGTAATCCAGTATCACTTCGGGGACCGCAACGGCCTGCTGATGGCGGTCGTGGACGACGGCGTGGCCCGCTTGGTGGACAGCCTGTCGTCGGCCGACGTCAGCGAGCTGCCGCTGCGGGAACGCATCGAGGTCGTCGTCGACACCGCGTGGGGCTGCTACAGCAGCCCGACGTCGATGGCCGCCTTCGAAATCCTGCGCGAGACCCGCGGCGGCGGCGACCCGTCGTCGCGGCGTCACCTGCTCGACATGAACGCCGCGATCGGCCAACTGGGGCGGTTGATCACCACCGAACCCGCGCATGCCGGTGTGGCCGAGGTCATTTGGGCCACGTTGCGCGGTGTGGTGCTGGCGCAGATGGTCACGGGCACGGCCATCGATTGGAGCCTGGAACGGCGTGCCCTCATCGACATGGTCACCGCCTACCTTGCCGACCGCGACACTTAAACTACGCACACGACACGCCGCGCAATGTGGCCGTGGTTTACGTCTCGGCGACCGGCTCTTCGATGCGAACTTGGGCTGCTCACCAGCGTGTGCTGCAATGACCTGATGACCCTCGACGATCTCGCCGATATCGAAGCGATCAAGCAAGTCAAATACCGGTATCTGCGCGCGCTGGACACCAAGCATTGGGATGACTTCGCTGACACCCTGGCCGAGGACATCAAGGCCGATTACGGGCCGTCGATCGGCAACGAGCTGCACTTCACCAACCGCGCCGAGTTGGTGCAGTACATGCGAACGTCGCTGCCCGCGAACGTCATCACCGAGCACCGGGTGACCCATCCGGACATCACCGTCACCGGCGACACCGCAACGGGCAGTTGGTATCTGCAGGACCGGGTCATGGTGTCCGACCTGAACTTCATGTTGATCGGGGCGGCCTTCTACCGCGACACCTACCGCCGCACCGAGGCCGGGTGGAAGATCAGCGGCACCGGTTACGACCGAACCTATGACGCCACAATGTCTTTGGAGGGCACGAACTTCACGCTCAAACCCGGTCGGGCCATCGCCACCGACTGAGGCGCTACTTCGTGATGGCGATGACGGCGCCGGGCCGCAGCCACTTCATGATCGACACCAGCTGAGCGTCGTCGACGGCCACGCACCCCTCGGTGGGCTTGCCGTCGGTGGTGTGGAAGAAGAACGCGGCGCCCCCGCCCGGGGTCTTGTTCTTGTTGACGCCCATCACGACCGCGTGCTTGTACTGCGAGATCTGCAGGTTCTCGCTCTCGGCCGTGTTGAACGGGCACTGGGCCTTCTGGCACACCTGCATCGAGTTGAAGGTGGCGCTGTGGTCGTCGCCGCTCCACCAGTAGTTTCCCCCGGTGATCTGGGTGTAGGGCAGCCCGGTGCCGGGATTCGGCGCGGTGCCGAAGGCGGAGTCCAGGGTGTAGACGCCCATCGGGGTGGCCGGGACGCCGCTCTTGGCCTGCGGCGCCATCCCCGCCGAACCGACGTGGGTGGGAATGCCGGAACGCAGCGACTGCCAGCCGGTGCCGGTGCGCTGGAAGACCTCCATGGTCGCGTTCGAGCCGCCGGTGCTCACCACCGAAACCACCTGTGTCGCATTGCCGACCGCGTTCGCGAACCAGGGAGCGCCGGCAGCCGCGCCGATCGGCGCGAGCACCACCGAGGCGAAAATCACGCACGCCGCAGCGCACAGTGACGTGAGCAGTCGGTGCATGCACTCCATCGTCAGACCCGCGCATCCTCGCGGTCAAGTAAAGCTTTAGCCCCGGTTAGGTCACCGCGTCGTGACCAAATGCCCACCGCCGCAGGGCTTTAGCTCGGGGGGTCGGGGGCGGAGGGACGAAAACCCCAGAGGCACACCAGGAAATACAGGTATCCCAGCGACCAGCCGGCCAGCACATCCGACGGGTAATGCACGTTCAGCGCCACCCGGGAGAGGCCGACCGCCGGCAGCGCCACCGCCACCGCGGCGACCGCGGCGCGCCGCGCCCCCACGTTCATCATCGGCAGCGCAAACGACAGCATCGCGAGCAGCCCGGCGGTCGCCTCGAGCGCATGACCGGACGGAAACGAGGTAGCGGACGCCGGGACCAGCATGGTCGGCGGCCGCGGGCGGTCGGCCAGCGCCTTGGCCGCCGCCGTCGCGAACTCGTTGCACGGCGCGCACGCCAGCACCAGCACCAGCGCGGCCCGCAGTTGGCGCATCACCAGGGCGAGCACCGTCACGGAGATCCCCAGCACGGCCAGCACGCCCGGTCCCAGCACGAACGACACCGATTCGGCGAACCGCAGCCACGACGGGTGCTTGATCGCCAGCGCCCGCGCCCCGTCCAGCAGGGACCAGTCCACGCGGTACAGCCACGCCCAGTGCTGGCGGTAGCCCACCCACATGAGCGCGTACACGGCCGCGGCCAGCGCGGCGATCCCGGCGGCCAACGGCGTCCTCGGGCGGGTCATCACCCACCGATACCAGCACGGCCGCGGCGGCGGCCGTGCGCCCGCCCCACGGAGTCGCGCCGCGCGGTCATACTGGCGGTATGGCCGTCTTTGTCCGCAGGTTGTTCGGCATCGGCAAGCTGCCCGACGAGCTGCACGCCCAGGTCGAATCGGAAGGCCTTATCTACCTTGCCGATTACGTCGCGGTGACCCGGCGTTTCAGCGGCACCATCCCCGGGGTGCGGTTGCCGCACGGCGTCGCCAGCTACACGGGGTCGCTGGCCTTCACCTCGGAGCGGGTGCTGGCAACGCTGTCGATGCTGCCCCGGCTGGCCGGCCCGACGGTCAGCGTGCGCTGGGACGCGCCGCAGACCGGCGCCGCGAACGTGGAGATCTCGTCGACGGGCCTGCAGGTCGACCTCGATGTCTCCGCCGTCGACGCAAAATTCAGCGGCGAGTTGTCGCTGCACTACAAGGTCGCCATCCCGGCCGAGGTGCTCGACACCCTGCCGCGGCGGTCGCTGGCGTTCGACATGCCGCCGGAATACGTGTTCCGCGCGGTCGGCGTTACCTATAGTCCCTGATCGTGATCCGCGGCCACGGCGGCTGCCGCAGCACCGCCAGGCTGCCGATCACCCCGGCCAGCAGGCCGGTGATCACCCCGATCAGGGCGATGCGATTCGCGTCCACGGCCGGCGTCCAGGTGGCCCGGCCGTTGCGGATGGCGAAGACCCCCAGCGGTTTGGCGACCACGATGACCGTGGTGCCGTCGGGGGTCTGGTAGGGCTCGCCATAGCCGCGGCCGGCGGCGGGATCGGCGGCCAGTTGCTCGAGGACATCGGAAGGCTTCACGGGACACTCCCTTCGGGACACGTCCACGCTAATGCGGATTTCCTACGATGGCTGACGTGACCGATCAGGCATTCAGCCCGCAGGAGCGGCGCGCCGTCTATCGCGTCATCTCCGAACGCCGTGACATGCGCCGGTTCGTTCCCGGCGCCGTGGTGGACGAGGAGCTGCTGGCGCGCCTGCTGCAGGCCGCGCACGCCGCGCCCAGCGTCGGGCTGATGCAGCCGTGGCGCTTCATCCGGATCACCGACGCTGCGCTGCGGCGCCGCATCCACGCACTCGTCGACGAGGAACGCCCGCGCACGGCCGCCGCGCTGGGCGAGCGGGGCGACGAATTCCTGGCGCTCAAGGTGGAGGGCATCCTCGATTGCGCCGAACTGTTGGTGGTGGCACTGGGCGACGACCGCGACAGGCACGTGTTCGGGCGGCGCACCCTGCCGCAGATGGACCTCGCGTCGGTGTCGTGCGCCATCCAGAACCTGTGGCTGGCAGCGCGATCCGAAGGGCTCGGCATGGGCTGGGTGTCGCTCTTCGATCCGCAACGGCTGGCCTCGCTGCTCGACATGCCGGACGGGGCGGAGCCGGTGGCCATCCTGTGCCTGGGGCCGGTGCCCGAATTCCCCGATCGCCCGGCCCTCGAACTGGACGGCTGGGCCGTGGCGCGGCCGCTGTCGGAGTTCGTCTGCGAGAACCGGTGGGGGCGCCTCCCGTCCGCCTGACGAGCCGACGCGGCGGGGATCGCCGCAGCACGTTGCGGTATCGTCGCCGGTCGCGGGGCGAGGTGAGAGGTGACGCAATTGACGCCGGGCAAGGACAACGTGCTGATCGTGCACTGGCACGACCTGGGCCGCTACCTCGGCGTCTACGGGCACCCGGACGTGTCGAGCCCCCGAATGGACCGCCTTGCGGCCGAGGGCATCCTGTTCACCCGGGCACACGCCACCGCGCCGCTGTGCTCGCCGTCGCGCGGGTCGCTGTTCACCGGGCGCTATCCGCAATCCAACGGCCTCATCGGCCTGGCGCACCACGGCTGGGAATACCGCAGCGGAATCCGCACACTCCCCCAAATCCTGTCCGAATCGGGTTGGTATTCGGCGCTTTTCGGCATGCAGCACGAGACGTCCTACCCTAGGCGGCTCGGTTTCGACGAGTTCGACGTATCGAACTCCTACTGCGACTACGTTGCAGACAAGGCCGACGAATGGTTGCGGCAAAGCGCCGATGGCCTGGTGGGACAACCCTTTTTGTTGACCGCCGGGTTTTTCGAGACGCACCGCCCCTACCCCGAGGACCGATACACCCCGGCGGAGGGCGCCGACGTCGAGCTGCCCGACTACCTGCCCGACACCCCCGAGGTGCGTGGCGACCTGGCCGCCTTCTACGGGGCGATCAGCGCGGCCGACGCCGCCGTCGGACGGTTGCTGGACACGCTGGCGGACACGGGATTAGACGCCACCACCTGGGTGGTGTTCTTCACCGACCACGGCCCGGCGTTCCCCCGCGCGAAATCCACGCTGTACGACGCGGGAACCGGCATCGGCATGATCATCCGGCCACCCACCGACCGGGGTGTGACGCCACGCGTCTACGACGAGCTGTTCAGCGCCGTCGACCTGGTGCCAACGCTGTTGGGGCTGTTGGGAATCGACGCCCCCGCCGATGTCGACGGTGTCTCGCACGCGGGCATCCTGCTGGAGCCGGACCCGCCCACCACGCCGGTGCGCGACGAGGTGTACACGATGAAGACCTATCACGACTCATTCGATCCGATTCGCGCGGTCCGCACCAAGGACTACAGCTACATCGAGAATTACGCGTCGCGGCCGCTGCTGGATCTGCCCTGGGACATCGAGGAAAGCCCGTCGGGGGTGGCCGTGGCCCCGCTCGTCACGGCGCCGCGGCCCGAGCGGGAGCTCTACGATCTGCGCGCCGATCCCACCGAAACCACCAACCTGCTGGCCGACGACGGCACCGACGCCTCCGACGTCGAGGACGTCGCGGCCGATCTCGCTGTCCTGCTGCATGATTGGCGGCAGCGCACCGGCGACGTCATCCCCTCGGAGTTCGCCGGCACCCGCATCGCCGCGCGGTACACCGAGACGTACCTGCAGATCCATCACGGCGCCAAGCCGACCCCGCGGTCGGCCATCGCCGCCGACCGGGGCATCGAAGAAGGCAAGCCCGCGCAGCGATAGTCGCGGCTGGCCCGATGGTGGCGGCCCGCTACGCGCGGCCCGCGCCGCCCACCACGGCGACGACGAACACCCGCCGGAACGGGAAGATCGTCGAACCGTCGGAGCGCGCCGGATAGGCGTCGGACAGCAGCGGAATCAACTCCTCGCGGAACTGCTGCCAGGCGTCGTCGTCGAGCCGCTCGCGCACCGGGACCAGCGCCGTGCCGGTGATCCACTCCAGCACCGGATGCTCGCCGGTCAGCTGATGCAGATACGTGGTCTCCCAGACGTCGACCCGGCATCCCGCGTCCAGCAGCAGGTTGGCATAGTGCGCGGGCGGCTGGACCACCGCGCCGACGCGAAACGGTATGTCGCGCAACAACTTCGCGTACGGCTCACGGCGGGCCAGCGCCCGCACCGCCGCGTAGGACGGGGATTCGAAGTTGCCCGGCATCTGCACCCCGATCCACGATCCGGGCGCCAGCTCGCCCGCCCACCGCAGCAACAGGTCGGCATGCTCGGGCACCCAGTGCAGGGCCGCGTTGCTGACCACCACGTCGGTGTCGGGCTGGGGCTTCCAGTCGCGCAGGTCGCCGGTGACGGCGTCGATGCCGCGCTCCTTGGCGGCGGCCACCATCTCCGGGGAGCTGTCCATCGCCTCGATCACCGCGTCCGGCCAGCGCCGGCCCAGGTATGTCGTCAGGTGTCCGGGCCCGCAACCGAGATCGACGACGCGGCGCGCCCGCTCGGCGCCCACCCGCGACAGCAGATCGTAGAAGGGCCGGCCGCGGTGATCGGCAAAGGCCAGGTAGACGTCCGGGTCCCACATGTCGGTCCTCCTGATCAACGCGCCGTCGCTAGCCGGCTGATAGCAAACCGTATTACCCCTATGGTGCACCGGCATCACCGCCGTGGTCCCGGGATAAGACCGTAGCGACCGAAACCGGTCGAACATCCTGGAAGCGCGAGCCCGTCCGGCTACCATCGGCGTTCGTGGCGCCCGACATGGATCCGATCGACCCGCCGGTCCCCGTTCCAGACGTTCCCGGCGCCGATGTGCCGGCCGGCGCCGGCGGATTACCCCCCCACTCGGCGTTGTCGCCCCGTCAGCGAATGGTAGTCGAGGCATCGGCCCTCGGAGATCTGGCCCTGCGCACCTGGGTGGCCTCGCTGCTCACCACCACGGTGACACCGTTCGTGGTCGCGGGCGCCCTGCGGCAATCCGATGCCTCGACCGAGCGGAGCAACCTCGACTTCTACGCCGAGCTGGGGGCGGCGGGAGATCCCGCGCGGTCCTTTCCGGCGCCCACCGAGTTGCCGCGGGTGACCTCGCGTCGCGCCAGCCCGCTGGCGGAGTGGGTCGCGCGCGGCACGGTCGACAACATCGCGTTCCCCAGCAGCTTCACCGCGATCAACCCCGCGATGCGCGCGCGCTGGAGCGCGTGGGGATCCAACAACATGGTGCGCGCGCAGCACTGGCGCCACGACGACGGGCCGCGGCCCACGCTGTGCGTCATCCACGGCTTCATGGGGTCGTGGTATCTGGCCAACGGGCGGTTCTTCTCGCTGCCCTGGTACTACCGGGCGGGCTACGACGTGTTGATGTACACGCTGCCCTTTCACGGCAAGCGGGCCGAAAAGTTCTCGCCCTTCAGCGGTTTCGGCTATTTCGCCGGCGGCCTGTCCGGTTTCGCCGAGGCGATGGCCCAGGCCGTGCACGACTTTCGTTCCGTCATCGACTACCTGCGCCACACCGGTGTCGACCGGATCGCGCTCACCGGCATCTCGCTGGGTGGCTACACCTCGGCGCTGGTGGCCTCCGCCGACGATCGGCTCGAGGCCGTCATCCCCAACTGCCCGGTCGTCACTCCCGCGACGCTGTTCGACGAATGGTTCCCGGCCAACAAGCTGGTGCGGATGGGCCTGCGCCTCTCCGATATCAGCCACGAGGCGTTGAGCGCCGGCATGGCGTACCACTGCCCGCTCAGTTACCCGCCGCTGGTCGGCCGGGACCGCCGGATGATCATCACCGGCCTCGGCGACCGGATGGCGCCGCCGGACCACGCCGTCAAGCTATGGCAGCACTGGGATCACTGTGCGCTGCACTGGTTTCCGGGCAGCCACGTGATGCACGTGAGCCAGTTGGACTACCTGCGCCGGATGACCGCGTTCCTGCAGGCGGTCATGTTCTAGCGGCCTCGAGGGTCTCGGTGGTCGCCGAGCTGGTTTCCGGGCCGCCGGCCGACGACGCCCGATGGGCCCCGCCGACCAGGGTGGGCCAGTGCAGCTGGGCGAGCAGGCCCGCGGGCGCGGTCGTGTGTCCGTCCAGCCGCGCCGTCGACAACAGGTCCAGCGCCGTCAGCGCGGGCAGGTGGTTCCCGCGCTGCGGGGTCAGCCCGTCCAGCGGCGCCGTGCGCTCCGGCGGGGTGTCGGTCTGGAACGCGCACGCCACCGCGACGGTCGGGTGGGCCTTGTCGCCGGCGATCTCCAGCGCGGTGCAGGTCTCGCGGGCGGAATGCGACCGGATGGCGTCCAGCGTCTCCGGCAAGGCCTCGTCCACCCGGATCTGGTATGCCGCAATGTAATCCGATGCGCCGCGCTGCACGCCGCGCCATCGCTCGCGGGGGTTGGACGTCAACAGCCGGGGAACGTCGTCGGGTGCGACGGCGGTCGCTTCCCATCCGATCTCGCGGAGGTGGTCGGCCAGGCGCCGCGCCGCGACCTGAGCGGTCTCCTGCAGCGGGATCCGCGGCGAGCGGGCCCGCAGCGCGGCCAGGTTTTCCGGCGCCGACACGGTGAGCCCGATCCAGGTCTCGCGCCGCGACGCGTCGGAGGCGTTGTCCCGGCTGGTGATCCGGATCTTGTCCGCCCGGATGCCGTAGCGGTCCAGGTAGCCGGCGATCAGCGGCAGCGGCAGCACGTCGGAGTCGTCCTCCGGTGCGCCCACCCGGACCAGGGCGGTGGTCGCCGTGGCGGGGGGCTGCGGGGTGAACGCGTTGGCGCGCCCGATGATCGCCAGGCGGCGGCGCACCAAGGTGGTGAAATACAGGCCACCCCACCAGCCGAACAGCACGATCACGACGGCCGCCGCGATGCCGAGCAGCCAGTAGTCTCGTGGCGATCGCCACGGGTAGGCCATAACCGCGGGCACAATGGCCAAGAGCGCCAACGTGATTCGCCCGCTCCCGGGGGTAGGTATCGACATTTTCACGGGGTGGGGTCCTTTCGACGGCGTGCGGCGATCGTGGTGACCGCGCCGGCCACGGCGACCAGCACGGCCAGCACGGCGGTGCCGACCACCGCGACGGTCCGCGGTGTGGTGTTCTCCGGCGCCGGCGCCGGAGGCAGAGCGACCTGCTTGGCCGCCGCCCCGCTCGGCTGGGCGCCGGCGGGTAATTGCCACGTCAGCGCGGCCACCGGGTCCACGCTGCCGGCGCCGACCACGTTGGACGGGTCGCGGGCGCCGTTGTGCGCGGTCGCGGTGATGCGATGCGTCACCGCGGTGGCGGACAGGTCGGGATACTTGCTGCGCACCAGCGCGGCGACGCCGGCGACGTAACCGGCCGCGTAGCTGGTGCCCTTGAGGGCGACCAGTTGCTGATGGTCGTCGGGCAGGCCGTTCGCCAGGCCCGCGCCGTCATCGTTGCCCACCGACACGATGCGCTCGCCCGGCGCCGCGACACCCACCCACGGGCCCGCCACGGTGAATTTCGACGGCTGGCCCTCCGGGGTCAGCGACGCCACCGAAAGCACGTAGGGCTGCCACAACGACGGGATGGACACGGAGGTGACGCCGGCCCAGTTGCGCGGATCGTTCGGACGGCTCAGGTCGGTGAGCGGATTGGATTCGCACGACGTCCCACCGGCGAACGATCCGGTCGGTCCGCTGTTGCCCGCGGCGGCCACGATCACCGCGTCCTTGTCCACCGCCGCGTAGCGCACGGCGGCACCGAGGGCGGCCTGGTCGACGGGGCGGTCGACGGGCAGGCAGGTGGCCGAGCCGACGTCGATCACCCGGGCGCCGAGGTCGGCCGCGTGCACGATGGCCCGGGCGAGGGTCGTGACCTCGGTCGACACCCGCGCCATCAGCGGGTCGCCGCCCGGCGTGCGGGGGGAGAACCTGGCCGACGACGTCCTGATCGACACCACCCGCGCCGCGGGGGCCACGCCCGAGAACCCGTCGTCCGGCGACGGCTGGCCGGCGATGATCCCGGCGACCAGCGTGCCGTGTCCGTCGCAGTCGGTCAGGCCGTCGGTGGCCTCGACGAAGTCGCCGCCCGGCTCGACATTGGGCAGCCGCGGGCCCGGCCGCACCCCGGTGTCGAGGACGGCGACCAGCTGACCGTCGCCACGCGAGAACTGCCATGCCGCAGGCAGATTCAGCGCCGACTGGCTGGGCGTGGGGGCGCCCGGATCGCTGCCCGGGATGACCCCGGACGTCACGCACGGTCCGCGCTGCTCCATCGGCTGCACCGGCCCCGGCGCCCCGCTCGGTGGGGGGACGCCGGGATCGACCGTCGGCGGGCTGATCGCGAAAGCCGGCGGACTCGTCCACGTCGCGGTGGCCGGCAACAGGGCCAACACCGCCGCGAAGCAGGCTGATGCCGATCGAATCATCGATTGAGCACCAGGCTGAACAACCCGACCACGAACGCCATGACGGGGATCAGCGAGGCGTCGAGTCCCGCCGCGGCGAAGCCCACCAGCCGGCGCACCGGAAGCGAATAGCTCTCCGGCTCAGCGATTCCCGGGTTCAACGCCAGCACGATCCACACCGCCACGAGCGCCAGGAGCACCACGGCCGCACCGAGGGCGGCGCCGTAGCGTCCCGTCGCCGTGTAGATCACCAGCAGCACGCCGGCGGTCAGGAAGGGCTGGGCGAGCAGCCATGCCTTGCAGGCGGCCGAATCCCACACCCGGGCGCGCAGCACCGATGCCGCGGCGGTCGCCCCGACGACGTACCAACCCGCGCCGCTCAGCGTCTCCGGGCGCAGCGCGATCGCGACCGAGCCCAGGACGCTGAGCAACACCGCGGCGGCGATGAATCCGCTCTGGTGGGCGTCGCTGATCCGGACCCGGCGGGGCAGGTCCTCGAGCACCTGCAGCGAGGGCGCCGACGGCGTGGGATCCCCGGGCGCCGGGATGACCGGCAGCGGGAAACGGGCCCACAGCGCGGACATTTGCGCCGCCTCGATGGTGACCAGCAGCGCGGCCACGATCAGCCCGCAGCCGATGGCGACCAGCTTGACGTGCCACAGCAATTCGGCTCCGGCGGCCAGCAGCACCGCGGCGCCCAGCACCGCGGTCGCGGTGAAGAATCCGGCGATGCGTTCCCGTTCGGCGCTGGGCACCATCAAGGCGATCAGCGACCACGCGGCGACACCGGCCGCGGCCAGCATCACCTGCGCCGGGCCGAACCTGCCCGGCACCGCCAGCACCAGCGCGGCGGCGATGGGCACCAGCGCGGCGATCGACAGCGCCGTGCCGGTGCGCGCCGAGCGCGCCGTGACGAGCAGGCCGACGATGGCGGTCAGCGCCGCCACCGCGCTGACCGCAACCAGCCCGGACAGCGCGCCGGTGGCGACGCGGTAGGTGACCGACAGGCCGGTCGCCAGGAAGGCCACGGCGATCGCCGCGGCCAGCGCGCCACGCTGGATATGCGTTGTGCCCCAAGGCTTGAGCCGAGAGGTGGAGAAAATCATCGCGGCGTCGGCGATGTCCTCGACGATTCCGGGTGCGGCCGGGCCGGCCGGCACCGGCTGCAGCGCGAGCAGGTCACCGTCGACGACGCCGACCGTGTCCAGGCTCGCATCCAGACTGAACGGCGCGCCACCGATGGGCGCCAGGCTCAGTTGGGTCGCGCCACCGACCTCGGCGGCGCCGCGCGAGCCGGAGGCATCCTCCGCGTCGCCGTTCGCGGTGGCCGGGACCACCAAACGCTGGACCGCGGGCAGGATTTCGCGCAGCGGCAGCTCGGCGGGCAGGGCCATTTCCGTCAACCTGCTGTCCGCGAGAATTGCCACGCGGACGATCGGCATGACGGTTCCGGACGTCACCGGACCCTCGAAGAATGTTGCGGCCGTTCCTGGAACATCGTGCTCTCTTCTCTATTTCTTTCAGTGTTGGACGGACAGTGTTGAATTCGAAAAGTCTCGTGCTAGCCGGTGTTCGGCGAACCATCCGGCGTCGGGCAATTGGGCGGTCAATTGTTCGATCGCGACGGCGATCGCGAACGGGGTGCCGGGCGCGAAGGTCGAAACCCACTCGCCGTCGAACGCGCGGGACGGGCTGACCAGGACCCGGCCCTCGCTTGCGTCGACAATGCTCATCCCCACCTCGGTGGTGGAGTGTCGGCCGTCGCGGTGGCAGCCGGCGACGATCTCGACGTAGCTTCGCGACCCGTTGAACACCGACTCCACCACAGGACGCGCAGATTGCGGGATACCCAGATAGTCAAGGACTTCGGCGAGTGGCGCACCGGAACGCAGCCGCTCGTCGGCGCGGGCGCCCACCCGGGTCGGCATGCTGAACTCGTCGAACCGAGCCGGTTGCCGCTGGGCGAGCCCGACGCACAGGACCGGAACCAGGGCGCGTGGATCGTCGATGTCCATGGCGGTGAACGTGATCAGCTGCGCGCTGCGCAACGCGACCACCGTCCTCGACGGCCGGCCGCCGGCCCCGGCGCGCTGCGCGACGATGCCGCGCAGTAGCTCGCCGGCGCCGCCGGCCGCACCGGCGTCCTTGGCGGGGCCGACGTAGCGCAGGTCGAGCCACCGCTCGGGAAAACACACCACTTTGATCCACTCGGCAACCGCGGGGTTGATGAGCCCGCCTTCCGATACCAGGCCCATCTGGGTGAGCTCCGCCTTCTGACGGTCGAGGAACGCGTTGCGTTCCGCGGCATCACGATAGGGGCAGGTGATTGCCAATACCCACGGGAAGCTTCCCGCCCCAATCGTTTCCGCGATGAACCACGCGTGGTCGACCGTCAGCTCGACGGCGTTGGGAGCTGGTTCCATCAGGCTCGTTCAGCCACGAACTAGCCGCCCCACTTGGCGGCTTCGGCCTGGTCGCGGGCCAGCATCGACATGGTGTTGGCCTCGTGGGTGCTGGCCATCGACTGGTACGCGCGCACCAGGCTTTCCATGGCCTGGTTCCACTGGGCCTGCCACACCTGGTAGGTCATACCGGTGTCACCCTGCCAGGCGTTGGACAGCGTGGCCTGTTCGGCGGAGATGTCGGCGCCGAGCCCCTGCATCGTGCCGGCGTAGCCCGACATGTCGGCGGCGTGGCTCAACATCGCCGGGTAGTTGTACATGATCTGCGACATCAGAAGTCCTTTCGCGGTTTGGTGGCGTCTAAGGGTGGCTGGATCAGAACGCGGTGTAACCGGAGGCGGCCGCCGCGTCCGCGGCCACGTAGGTGCCGGCGGCGTCGCCGAGGTTGGCCTGGGCGATATCCAGCAGCGTGTTGACCCGTGCGGCGACCTCCACGAACCGCGCGTGCGCGGCCTGGAACGCCGCCGAGGACTCGCCCTGGTGGAAGGCCTGCGCCGACATCGCTTCCTGCTCGGCCTGGCTGATCGTGCTGCGCAGCAACGCGGCCTTGGCGCTGAACGCCGACTGCGAGGCAACCAACTGCGGGATATGAGCGTCCAACATACTCATGGTGATTCCTTTCTATTGCGTCCGTTGGGGTTTGGAGTAGTTCACCTGGATGTGGCTGACTGCCTTATCCCCCCTTCCCCGGTTCGGCTGGGCCCCTACCGTTGACGGCGTCCTGCTCCCACGTGCCGGGCACCATCGGCATCCGTGGGCCGCCGCCGAAGTCGTCGTCGGCCAGCTTGGTCAATCCCGCCGCCTGAAACGCCTTCTGCCTCTGCTTGGTTCCGGCGAACCCGAGCGGTCCGGCCCCCTGGGCCGAAGCCACCGCGGCAGCCAGCTCTTCCTCGTCGCCGTAGTCCGGGGGCACACCGAAATCGGATTCCATGTCCGCGAATTCGTCGGCGTGGTCGTGCAGCGCGGCTCGCCGCCTGCGCCGAGCCCGCGCCTCGGCGCGGGCCGGTGCCGCCGCGCCGGCCGCCGGGATCGTCGCCGCGGGCGCCTTGGCCCCGCCGCGCCCGGTCAGGGTGGGACCGACGCCGGTGTCCGGGTCAGCGCCGTAGGCGACCACGTAGGCCAAGTTTCCGGCCGCCGCCGCCGGCGCCGGGGCCGCCGGCGCGCCGGTGCCGGCCGCGACTGTGGTGGCTGGGGCGGCGGCGGGAGTCGCCACCGTCGGCGCCATGGCGACCGCCGGCAGCATGGACGGCTTGTTCGACGCCAGCACGGGGGCCACCGCGGCCGGGGCCGCCGCCTCCGGCGCGGCCTCGGCCGGCGTGGTGAGCAGGGAGCTGAGGCCGATCCCCAGCAGCAGCGGAATCAGGAACGGTGCGGTCAGGATCGCGCCCCAGGTCGGCCAGCCGACGGCGTTGAAGAACACCTGGTAGGCGATGAAGAACAGCAGCGGTCCGTTGGCCGCCAGGAACGCCGGCAGGTTCGAGAAGAAGTCCTGCAGCATCTGCTGGATGTTCTGGAAGAAGTCCTGCAGGAACTTCGACAACTGCTGGATGAAGTTCTGCCACCAGTCCCCGGTGTTCTGTGCGGCGTTGGACGTGAGGTTGTTGGTCTCGCTCCCGGGATTGACGATGGTCGGCGCGGCCATGGTGCGGGGCGCCGCGGCCAGCGCCGAACCCGAGACGGCCTGGTAGGTGCCCATGGTGGTGGCCGCCTGAACCCACATCCGCGCGTAGTCGGCTTCGTTGACCGCGATCGGAATGGTGTTGATGCCAAAGAAATTCGTCCCCACCAACACCGCGTGCACGGCGTGGTTGGTGGCGAGCTCCCCCAGTGTCGGCATCGCCGCCAACGCCGCCGTGTACGCCGTCGCCGCGACCTCTTGTTGCGCCGCGGCGCCCGCGCTGTCGGCGCTGGCCTGCTGCAGCCAGGCCAGGTACGGCAGGTGGGCCGCCACATACTGCTCGGCGCTCGGCCCTTCCCACGCGCCCGCCTGCGCCTCCCCCAGCAGCGCACTGAGTTCCCCGGCCGCCGTGGCGTATTGGGCGCTGAGCGAGGTCCACGCACCGGCGGCCGCCAACAGCGGCCCCGGTCCCGGACCGGCGCTCAGCAACGCCGAATGCACCTCTGGTGGCGACGCCATCCAGATGGGGGCGAGGGGGGCAGTCATCGTCAGGCGCCCGCGATCCCGAACGTCGCAGCGGCCGCGGTGTCACCCGCGAGATAGCTTGCGCCGGCTTCCCCGACGCCGAGACCGGCGCGGCCCAGCTCCTCGACGCCCTGGGCCGCCATGGCCGAGTGCTCCTGGCCCTGAGCGCTGAATCCCATGGCCGTCTGCAGCGACACCGGATCGACCGCCGGCGGGACCACCGCCGTGATCGCCGGGGCCGCCGCCGCGTGTGCGGCGGCCAGCCGTGCCGTCAGCGCCTCCACCGCGGCGCTGGTGGCGGCCAGTCCTTCGGGAACCACTCGCAGCGTCATCTCTACTCCTCCCGTTGCGCTTCACTTGCCATTACGGATTCCCCGATCAAGGGGTTGATCAACTGCACGTACGTCGGACCATCGCTGTCGCCCAACAGGATCGCCCGCCCGGCCGGCAAGCGGCCGAATCGTTGGCCGCGGATCTTGCCGCTGTCTTGCGGATTGCCCGCCAGCATCAACGTGGTGGCCTGCAGGTCGTTGAAGCGGCGCAGCAGCGGGTTGGTCATCAACGCGTGTCCCGAACCGGTGGCCCGCGCGGTGACGATCACCCGGATCCCCAAATCGGCTGCCTGCGACAGCAACCCGATCAGCGGAGACCACGGGCGCTGCCCGACGTAGGGGCCGCTCATCGCCGGCGAATCCGGAATCTGGTCGACGTCGTCGATGATCAGGTAGTGCGTCTGGCCCGCGAACGTCCAGCGCGACAGCTCGGCCGGCGACAGGCCGGCCGGCGGCCGGCGCGACTCGATCAGGTTGGCCAGCCCCAGCATCGCCGGGATGATGCGGTCGATGTTGGCCGTGTACTCGTTGTCGGCGAACAACGGTTCGTCGACGAGGTGCAGCCGTCGATCCAGCACCGTGAAGGCGACCTGGTCCGGCGTGGAGTGTTCGCGGACCGTGCGGATGAGGTGGCGCAGCAGCGTCGTCTTCCCCGACTTGCTGTCACCGAACACCATCAGCAGCGGGTTGTCGGCGAAGTCGACCACCACCGGCGCGAGGTCCTCCTCGCGCTGGCCGATGACCACCTGCTCGGGCCCGCGGTACAGCGACCCGACGGCATCCGGGGCGAGGTTGGTGGGCAGCAGCCGCACCGGGGGCGCCGCCATGCCCGGGTAACGGTCGTTGATCGCGGCGATCTGGTCCAGCTCCGGGGTGGCGAACAGGAAATGCTCTGCGGCCATGGTCAATCCGCGACCCGGCTGGTCGTGCGGCACCGCTTCGGCGGGCCGGCGCAGGGCGCCCACCACCCGCACGTTGCTGTCCCGCGGATCGTGCAGCTTGAGCTCGAGCCTCAACCCCAGGCCGTCCCGCATCGACAGCGGCACCTCCAGCCAGCTGGGCGTGGTGACCACGACGTGGATGCCGTACGCCAGCCCGATGTTGACCAACTCGGTGACCTTGGCCAGCAACGGGTTTCGCGTGTTGAACTGGTCGGTGTTGTCACGGCCGAACGCGTAGAGGTTGTCGATGAGCAGGAACACCTCGCCGAACCCGTCGTCGGGGACCCCACCGCGGGAGTCCCGGAACGCCTCCCGGCGCTGCCGCGACAACAGCAGCTGCTCGAGCTCGCCGAAGGTGCGACGGATCCGTTCGGGCTCCAGCGCCGAGGCGACGCTGCCGACGTGCGCCAGGCCCTCCATCGCACGGAGCTTTCCGCCGCCGTAGTCCAGGCAGTAGAACGTGACCTCGCGCGGCGAGTGCAGGCTGGCCGCCGACAACATGAACGTCTGCAGCGCAGTCGACTTCCCCGACTTGGGGCCACCGTGGATGACCATGTTCCCGGCCGACGACGCGGCATCGAAGATCAGCGGGTCGCGGCGCATCTCGAACGGCTTGTCGATCTCACCCAGCGGCCACTGCCACTGCCGCGGCGGCACACCGGCCCGGGCCAGCATCGCGCTCACCGGGATCGGCTCGTCCAGCGGCGGCAGCCACAACTGCGGCGCGCGCGGCCCGTACCCGGCCAGCTGGTCGCCGATGGTGGCGATGAGCTTGCGCGGCGGCCCGGTCAGTTCGACCTCGTCGGGGCTGGTGATCACGGTGTCCTGATCGGGCTCGACCCGCCCGGCCGTGAACACCTTGGGCTCCGGGATAGACGGCACCACAAGCGATTTGGCCTTCTGCGGCGGATCGTAGATGCCGTCGACATAGGTGCTGCGGAACTTGATCGGGGTCGCGCCCGGCGCGGGCACCAAGAAGCCCACGCCCTTGTGCTCCTTGCCGGATTCGATGTGGTAGGCGTCCTCCACCCCGATGATCTGGCGGGACACGCTGGGACTGGCCACCTTCAACCCGATGCGGTAGGAGGTGTTCTTGTCGATGTCCTTGATCTTGCCGACATCCAGCGTCTGCGACGCGAACAGGATGTGGATGCGGAACGAACGGCCTTTGCGGGCAACGTAATCGAACAGCTCCGCGTACTCCGGGTGGTCGGCCAGCATCAACGTGAACTCGTCGGCCACCACGAACAGCGTCGGGATCGGCGCCAGGTCGTGCCCGGCGGCGATGGCGTTCTCGTACTCGACCACCGAGTTGAACGCGCTGCCCTGCACCCGGCGGCCGGCCTCGCGCAGCAGCGTCTCCCGGCGGGCCACCTCGCCGCGCAGCGTGTCGGCGAATCGGTCGGCCAGCGACTTCTTTTCGGCCATGTTGGAGATCACCGCGACAACCTGCGGGAAGTGGCGGAAGCTGTCGGCCCCCGCCTCACCCTTGAAGTCGGCGTAGATGACGATCAACCGGTCCGCGGAATGAGTCGTCAACAGCGACAACAGGATCGACATCAGGGTCTGGGACTTACCCGATCCCGTCATACCGATCATCAGACCGTGCGGGCCCATCCCGCCCTCGGCCTCGTCCTTGAGGTCGAACATCAGCGGCTCACCGGTCGCGGTGACCCCGATCGGAACGCGCAGCTCGTCCTCGCGACGCCGCGGCGCCCACAGCGTCGGCACATCCAGTTGCGACGCGTCCGGGATGCCCAGCATCGTGGTGAACGTGGCGCCCCGGGTGGCCGCCGAACGCAACCCCGTGTGGGTCGGGTTGGAGTCCCAGCGCGACAGCTGGCGCGCCAGGTGGGCGGCCTCGTCGGCGCCCAGTTGGTCGGCGTCGTCGATGTACGGCTGCCAGCCGCCGGTCTGCCAACGCTCGATGGAGTGGGTCCGGGCGCCCGCGCCGTCCGCCGCGGTGATGCGCAGGATCGGCTTCTCGGGGTCCGAATACTGTTCGCGGTGCGGGGCGGTGGCGCCGCGGTGCACGACGGTGACGCCCGCGCGGCCCATCGCCAGCGTCGAGGCGTTCAGGTCGTAGTCCGGGTCGTCGACGATAATCAGCAGGTGCCGCAGCGCGTCGGCGGGTTCGCCGGTGAACGCCGGGCGGTCGACTAGCGCGGACCCCAGCTTGGCGACCAGTTCGTCGACGTTGGTGGCCATCAAGCGGGCCGGCCCGACGCCGTCGAGCTCACCGGGAATGTCAATGTGCGGCAACCACTTCAGCCACGACCAGTCCGGGCTCTCGAGGTCGGGGGTGACCAGCGCGACCCCGAGCACGGTCGGGTCGTGCCAGGTGACCGCCTGGGCCACCCAGGCCCGCATCGCCGAGCGCGCCTCGTCCTCGGAGCCCAGCACGGTGATTCGCGAGACCTTGGCCAGGTCGATCCCGGTCGGCACGTCACGCACCGTGCGGTGGGTGTCGAGCAGGCTGCGTAATGCGCTGTGCGACACCGGTTCCAGGTCGATTTCGTCCGCGGTGTCGTTGACCCGCAGCGCGGTCGCCAGGGGCACGTGGTGGCGTCCGGCCCGCAGCACCAGGAAGTCGGGATCGTGCGGGTCGCGCTCCCACTGACGGCGCGATCCGGGCACGGCGGCCAGCGCCGCGGGCTCCGGGTGGGACCACTGCGCGGCGGCGCTCTGCGCGGCGGCCTGGGTGCGGATGTTGTCCCGGACCACCGACAGGTAGCGCAGGTAGTCGGCGCGTTCGGCGTCGACCTCCTCGGTGCGCGTCTTGTTGTCGTTGCCGCGGTACATCGCCGTCGCGGCGAGCAGCAGCACGAACGGGAAGAACAGCGTCTGCGGGGAGATCAACCGCATTCCGGTCGCGAACAGCGCGACGATCATGCCGACGATCAGGATCACCAGCACGTACGGCATCGCGCGGCGCAGGAACGACGGCGGGATCACCCGCGGCAGCTCGGGCGGGGCCTCGATGGCGATGGTGCCCTTGCGGGTCACCGGCGGCGCCAGCCGGCGGCGCGCTTCGAAGATCAGTCGGCTCATCGGGGGGCTCCCTCGGCTTCCCTAGCAGCGGCAGTGACGCGGCCGGGCTTCTGGTCGGGCGTCAGCCCGTCGTGTGCCAGCAGCGCGTCGGCGCGCGATAATGTCGGGCCGCTCGCGAACAGCGACAGCACCGACCACGGGATCGGGACCGGCGACCCGGTAAGGCCAAGGGCCTCAACGGTTTTGTTCTGCCCGGCGGCCGAGTGCTCGGCCTCGTTGTCGATGCCGTAGCGGACACCGGTGTCAGAGACCCAGAACAGCGACCCGGCGCCCGGCGAGTTCGGCCCGCCGCCGACGGTCTGGGTGAAGTAGCCGGTGCCCGGCGCCAGGGCGACGCGGGCGGCGGTGGCCGGCGAGCCGCCGCCCACCAGGTCGACGGTGCGTATCGATTCGGCGACCGGCAGGGCCGAGCCCGTCAGCAGGTTCACCGAGCTGCTGGCGGCCTTGGCGGGCTTGCTCCAATAGGCGCACATGACGGGCGATTTGGCCGCATCCACCACCCCGACCTGCTGGTCGGGGTACCGCGCGGTGTCCAGCATCCGCGACACCGGCAGCTTGGCCACCGCGTCGGCGCCCAGCCGCGGCGGTTGGTCCAGCCCATAGGAATTCGTGTTCCGCAGGATCGCGGCGAGCACCGGCGAGATCTGCTGCAGGCCGTCCGGCAACACCGCGTAGTAGCGCGGCGCCCCGGAGGAGCTCTGGTCCAGGGTGTAGGACACCACGACCCCACCGATCGGTGCCGGCACGGTAAAGGGCGCCGGCGCACCGGCGTTCGGGATGCCGGGCGCGGTCAGCGGCGGGGCTTCGGGAATCGCGTTGAACAGGCCCAGGGCGATCGGGCGGGGCGCGGGGATCTCGGAGTTGCCCTGCCCCAAGCCAAGTGCGTTCGTGATCGCTTGGTCGGTGAGGTTGATCTGACTGCGCTTGCCGTCCCACAACAGCCACGTGGTGCCGTCACGGTCGGCGAGCATCGCCTGCCGCGGCGGGAGCGTGGCGGCGCGGGCGCCGCTGCTGTCCGGCCGGCCGGCGATCACCGTGACACCGGTGCTGTGTGCGGCGTGCCCCCCGGGCTCGCTGACCGCGTCGCACACCGTCCAGTTCGCATCGGTCGAGGGGTTTTGCACCATCCGTTCCGGCGCACCGGGGATGCCGATCAGGTTGCCGCGCGGAAACCGGTCCAGCTCACTGCTTTTCACCATGGTCGGGTCCACCGGCCGACCCGTGATCAGTCGGGCCGAGGTCAGGTTGAGCACCGGATGCAGATCCTCACCGACACGGACATACAGCGCGGCGGTGGACCGGTCGGCGAGCACGGCGTTGGTGCCCGCCGTCCCGTTCGGACGGATCAGCGAGAACACGAAGCAGCCGGCCAAACCGGTGACCAGCAGGACGGCGCCCATCGCCACCGCGCGCGACTGCGTGCGCAGCGGGTCGACGAGCATCCTGGTGTCGTGCAACGCGATACCGGAGGCGATCCGGCGCATCACGAAACGCCAGCCGCTCACCTGGTGCCGGGTGACGAAGCCGCGGCGGTACTCGACCTGGTCGGGATTGTCGTTGACCGGGGTCCGAGACGAGAACGAACGGCGTTCGTCGGGTTGCTGATTGGACGTCATGCCGGCACCGACAGCCCGAGGCCGCGCAGCAGCGGCTCAACCGACCTTGCGACGTCGTCGTCGGTGATCGTCATCAGCTCCTCGTCACTGAATTCGCCGGTTCCGGCGTGTTCCGAATGGTCGAGCCGGAACTCTCGTTCTTCTTCGGAGCGTTCGACGATGTTTCGCACGAATCGACCGTTACCGGCGATGTCCAGGTTGCGTCGCGAAATCCCGTTGGCGTCGGGTGTCGACTCGGTCGCCAACTTCGTGAACAACTCCTCCATGTGGTCGAGCGCGGCCTTTTCGAAAATGCTGTCGCGCTGCTCGGCCATCTTGTTCGCGATCTCGACCAGTTCCGACGGTGCGTAGGAAGGGAAGTCGATGTTGCGGGTGAATCGGGAACGCAAGCCCTCGTTGGTGTCCAGGAACTTGTCCAGGTCGGCCCGGTACCCCGCGATGATGACCACCAGGCGGTCGCGGTCGTTCTCCATCCGCGCCAGCAGCGTGTCGATGGCCACCAGCCCAAAGTCGTTCTTGGCGCCGGTGGCGACCAGCGCGTAGGCCTCGTCGAGGAACAGCACGCCGTCGAGCGCGCTGTCGATGATCGCGTTGGTCTTGGCCTCGGTCTCGCCGATGTGCTGGCCGATGAGATCGGCGCGGTGCACCTCGCGGATGTTCTCCCGCTTCAAAAGCCCCAGGCCGCAATAGATCTTGGCGACCACGCGGGCGATGGTGGTCTTACCGGTTCCGGGCGGGCCGGCGAAGACCAGGTGGTGGGCGCGCTGCGCGACCGCGAGCCCACGCTGCTTGCGGACCAGCTCCATGGCGACCGAGCTCTTCAGCCGCGACACCTGGTTCTTGACCTCTTCGAGGCCGATGAACTCGGCGAGCTGGCGTTCGGCCTCGTGCAGCAGCACGGCCTTGCGTTCGTGGGCGGCGGGGTCGACGAAATCCTCGGCGCTGGGCTCGGTTTCGGGATCCCACGGATCGGTGCGGGCTTCGATGCGCGCCGCCGTGGTGGTCACGATGCCAAAACTGGTGTCGGTCAGGGCCTGTTCGACCTGTTCGTTCTCGGGGTGGGCCGCGTACAGGTCCTGCAGCACTTCGCTCGCCGCGTCCTCGTCGACGTGGGCGCGCAGCACCAGCGCTTTGGCCAGCGCGCCGTCGACGGCCGCCACCGCGACCGGCCCCTCGGGCTCCTCCAGATAGGACAGCGCCGGGGCGAACATGCCCAGCCGGGCCAGCGCGGTGCCGAGCGCGATCTTGGCCGCGTGCGAGAACGCCTCGTCCAGGTCCGTGTCGTTGACGATCGGGGTCAGCAGTTTGACGACGTCCGACCAGCGCTCGGCGCGGTAGTTGATGACGACGGACACCCAGCGGGCCTCACGCCAGTTCGGTCGCTCGGTCGTCAGGCCCGCGACGATCGCGTCGGCGTCAGCAAACCGTCCCGCCGTCGCGAGCGCGGCCGCGTAGGCAAGGTGGAAGTCGTCGGGAGTGGTCGCGCGGAACTGTAGATACAGTCCGGTGTCGTAGCGGAAGCCCAGCGAGTTGGGTGCCAGGTCGACCTGGCGCTGCAGCACGCCCGCGGAGGCCGCGGTGCGCGACACCGCCTCGAGCACCCGCAGGGACGTGTCTCCGGCAGCCGCCAGCCCCGTCCACGCGTCGCATTGATCGTGGGCGATGCGGGTCAGCGCGGCGAAACCCGAACGCGCGGCGGCCAGGTCGGCCGGCCGCTGGCGTTGGTAGACGACGATGCCCAGCGCGCGGCAGCAGGTGGCGAACCGGCTGACGACGTCGCCGTCAACGCGCGTGTCCACGCGCGAATTGGCCGGCTGAACTGTGAGCATGCCGGTGTCACCGTGTTCCACGGCCGCGTCTTTTCATGTATGTAGTCTCCCCTAACCTGACCCGCCTGAAGTTAGCATTGCATAAGCTAACTGTCGAGGCGTTTGGGCCTGTCCGACTCACCACTGCACTGCCCTTCTTCTACCGCCGATGAGGACGTTCTGGAGAGGGTTTAGCCGCATTTTCGGCATACTCACAGCCGCACGCCGTGCGGCCTCACAGCAAGGCCTCACCTTACTGAAAATCATTTTCATTTTCAATCTCGGCACGCCACCTCGGCGCCCACCGGCTCGGCCGAGCGGATCAGGCACGACATCGTCCGCACCGGCGCGGTCATGGCAAGGACTCCTCGACGATCGGGTTGTGCTCGACGATCGCCCCGACCCGCAGGCCGGTGGAACGATCACGCAGCCACTAGTCGGCTGGCGGACCGAAAAAGTTCCGGCGTTGGTCGCTGCCCGAGCGAACTCGCCCGGCCTTCCGTGAAATCCGCCCGAGGGCTCAGGTGCGGACGGCGCTCACCAACGTGTTGCGCGCGATCATCGGGCCGGCTTCGGTCTCCGGCCCCGGCACCGGGCGGCCGACCTCGCGCAGGTAGTCGGCCAACGGGGTGCCGACCGCGGTCCAGCCGCGGTTGCCGAACCACTCGGTGGCCGGCGCGCACTGCTCGTTGTAGACCAGCTGGAAGAACACGCGCTGGTCGCCCTGCGCGGTGGCCGCGCGTTCTTCGGCGACGGCGGTCTCGAAGTCCTCGGGGTTCATCGGGGCGCCGTCCTCGACGGCGACGTGGCTGCCGTGACCGGCCAGCCCGTCGATACCGGTGAACAGCTGCTCCTGGGCGCTCGCCGGGAGATAGATCAGCAGGCCCTCGGCGATCCACGCCGAGGGTTTGGCCGGGTCGAAGCCGCTGTCGCGCAGGGCTTGCGGCCAGTCCTCGCGCAAATCGATGGCGATCTCGCGGCGCTCGGCGCGCGGCTCGGCGCCGACGCCGGCGAGCACCTCTCGCTTGAAGTCGAGCACCTGCGGCTGGTCGAGCTCGAAGATCGTGGTCGCGGCCGGCCAGTCCAGGCGGTAGGCGCGCGAGTCCAGGCCCGCCGCCAAGACCACCACCTGTCGCACGCCCGCGTCGGCGGCGCGCCGGAAGTAGTCGTCGAAGTACTTGGTGCGGGCGCCCTGGAAGTTGACGAAGTTTTCGCCGAAGTCGGCGGTCTTCAGCTGGTGGTCGGGGTCCTTGCCGTCGAGGACGTCGGCGGCGGCACCGCCGACGGCGCGGCAGAAGATCTCCGCGTACGGATCCACGGCCAGCGGGTCGGGCTTTTGCGCCTCCAGCGCCCGCGCGGTCGCGACGAACAACGCGGTCGAGCCCACGCTCGTGGTGATGTCCCAGGTATCGCCTTCGCTTCGCACCCCGCCCACAGTACGCCGCCGCGACTCGGCCCCTTTTCGGCTGGCGCGCAACGGTAGTGGAGCGCGTCGGCGCGGTACGGGCTACCGGCGACCGTAGCGGCGGTGGAACTTCTCCACTTGTCCCGCGCTGTCGACGATGCGGCGGCTGCCGGTCCAGAACGGGTGGGAGTCGGCGGTGACGTCGACGACGACGAGCGGATAGGTCCGGGTTCCCCGCGCCGTCTGCCACTCGACCGTCCGCGGGCTGGTGCGGGTCGACCGCGTCAAGAACATGGCGCCGGTGGTGGCGTCCTGGAAGACGACGGGGTGGTAGTCGGGATGCACGCCGGGCTTCATGAAGGGTCCTTGCCTTGCTGGGTGTGGCCGGCCACGTTGTCGGCGGCCTCGGTCAATTCCGCGCACGGATCCTCGTGCCAATCGCCGAACGGGTCGTCGTAGGCGATCCAGGTGCGCGGGTTCCGCATCTCCTCCTCGGTGAGCAGCGCGCCGCGCAGGGCGTCGAGGACCTCGTCGGTCCGGGCGCCGCACACCAGGATGGCCATCGCGGTATGCCGATCACCGTGCCGGTCGTCCCAGCCGAGCGCGGCCAGCGCGCGTCGCTCGGCGTCGACGCCGTCGCGCTCCGGCCCGCTCATCGCCGCCAGCCATTTGCCGGCCGAGCTCACCCGCAGCCCGGGGCCGGCCGATTCCAGCCACATCGCGCGGTCGGGATTGCTGGCCAGCCACAGCCGTCCCCGGGTCCTGATCACGCCGTCGAGCAACAGATCCAGGGCGGCGTGCAGGCGCTGCGGATGAAAGGGGCGACGGGCGTTGAATTCCACCAGGCTGATCGGACCGCGGGACTCCAGCGGCGGCTGCCCAGCCAGCAGCGGGCCGTGCGGGTCGTCGCTTCGGCCGCGGCGCGCGTCGCGGTACAGGTTGTTCAGTGCGTCCTCGATGCCGCCGGCCCCCACGCGGACGCGGGCGCGCGGCGACAGGCGACGCAGCACGGCCGCCACGAACGGGTTGGCGCGGTCGAGCACGACGACGTCGGCGAACTCGGCCTGTCCGATCACCACCTGGGCGTGGGTGCGGCCGTCGTCGAGTTCCTCCTCCCCCAACGCCTGGTCCAGCCAGGCCGCCGAATCGACGCAGGTCACCACGGCGGCGATCGCCACGTCCAGGGCCGCGGGCCCGTCGATGTACCCCGGCGCCACCCGCACCCGAACGTGCTTGATGGCCAAGCAGATTGGTTCGGGTTCCAACCAGGGCGCCAGGTGCACCACGATCCGGTCCACGTCGTCGCGGCGGTGCAGCCGGCGCAGCAGCACCAACAGGTCGTTGCGGATGGTGCACGAGACACAGCCGTGCGCGAGTTCCAGTCCGTTCTCGGTGCTGGTCAACACGCCGTCGGACAGCGACGCCGTCGTGCGGCGCACCACGTGACCGTCGAATCGGTGCTCGACGACCAGCGTTCCCGGCGTCTGCAGCATCGCGCCCACAACGGCGTCGGTGTCCCGCTGGCCGGCGACCAGGATGACGGGCGTCCGCATCGTCCTCCTTATTGATAATCATTTTCATCTAAGCCGTTCCTACGGTACCGTCCGTGGGGGACCTTGTCGAAAATGATTTTCAATAAGAGATGTGGAGGTGCAGGTGTCCGCCCACTGCCAGGTGACCGGCCGGCGGCCGGGTTTCGGTAACGCGGTGTCGCATTCCCATCGCAGGACCCGTCGGCGCTGGTCGCCGAACATCCAACTCAAGACGTACTACCTGCCCTCGGAGGACCGCCGGATCCGGCTACGGGTCAGCGCCAAGGGCATCAAGGTCATCGACCGCGACGGCATCGAGGCGGTCGTCGCGCGGTTGCGCCGCGAAGGGCAGCGAATCTGATGGCGCGCAACGAGATCCGTCTCCTGGTGAAACTTCGGTCCACCGCGGGCACCGGCTACACCTACATCACCCGCAAGAACCGACGCAACGACCCCGACCGACTGGTCCTGCGCAAATACGACCCCGTCATCCGCCGCCACGTCGACTTCCGCGAGGAGCGCTGACCATGGCCAAGAAATCCAAGATCGTCAAGAACGAGCGTCGCCGCGCGATCGTGGCCCGCTACGCCGAACGCCGCGCCGAACTCAAAAAGATCATCCGCTCACCGGCGAGCACCCCCGAGCGACGGGCGGCGGCACAGGACGAGTTGGCGCGCCAGCCCCGCGACGCCAGCGCGGTGCGGGTGCGCAACCGCGACGCCGTCGACGGCCGACCCCGCGGCCACCTCCGCAAGTTCGGGCTGTCGAGGGTCCGGGTCCGCGAACTAGCCCACGCCGGCCAGCTCCCCGGCGTGCGGAAGGCGAGCTGGTGATGGCCAGAAAAGTCGCGCGTCGCCGGGCCACCGCGCCCGCCGCCCGCTCGCCCAAGAGGAATCTGCTCGACAGCCTCGGGTTGCGCACGGTGGACTACAAAGACACGGCGACGCTGCGGGTGTTCATCTCCGAACGCGGCAAGATCCGTTCCCGCCAGGTGACCGGCCTGTCCGTCCAACAACAACGACAGGTCGCGGCCGCCATCAAGAACGCCCGCGAAATGGCGCTCCTGCCCTACCCCGGACGGCACACGGCGCCTTGACGTCCCCACGCCGCGGCACCGATCGCCCGTTCACCGTAATCGTCTGTGCCGCATGCGCCGTCGACGATCGACTGTCGGTCATCGACGAATTGCGCCCCGCCATCCGGCGCTGCCCGCATTCCATGTTGGTCTCGGTCGCCTGCATGCTCGGACCACTCACCTGCGCCTCTCGGCCGACCGGCGGGGGCGTGATGGCCCTGGTCCAGCCCTGCACGAACGATCGGGTGGCCAGCGGCCCGGCGCGGTGGATAGGACCCATCGCCGACAGCGATTCAGCCGCGGCGCTGCGCGACTGGCTGGTGCTCGGTCAATGGGAAAACATCCCCGTCCCAAGGCAACTCGATCGGCATCAGCGCTGGACGCGCGACTCGCATCGACGCAACTGACGCCTGACGAACCCGCCGATGGGGTGCCGGGGCGCTAGCCGTCGCGGCCCGCCTCGTCGGCACCGCCGTCGCCCCAGGTGCCCGGCATCATCGGTGCCGTTGGGCCACCGTTGAATTCGTCCCCGGCCAGCCGGGTCAGCCCGGCCGCCGCGGCGACCGCCTCACGCTCGGCGGTGCCGGCGAATCCCAGCGTGCCGGCACCCCGATCGGATGCCAGCGACCCGCCCCAGTCCGGGTCGACATCGACATTCATGTCCATGAACTCGTCGCCATACCCGCGGTCCGTCGCGCCCCGGCGCCGCCGCGCCCGGGCCGCTTTGCGCGTGCGCGCGACCGCGGCCGCCGCGGCGGCGGCGCTATCCGGTTCCGGCGCTTTCCTTTTCGCGCTGAAGCTGGCGCTCGCCCCCATCCCCGAGCCCGTTCCCATTCCGGGCGGACCGACGACGTACGGAGGAAAGAAGCCCGCCGCGGCCGGCGCCGCAGCGGGTGCGGCCGGAGCGGCGGTCACCGTGGTCGCCGTGGGGGCGGGCGCCGGTGCCGGCGCGGAGGCCGGCGCCGCGACCGGCGCGACGGGGGTGGTGGGGGCCATGGCGATGGCGGGCGGGATGCTGGGCGTCGGCGGCGGCGGCGCGGCCACCACCGGGAGGGCCGCAGGCTGGGGGATGGCGGCGAGGCCGGCCAGCCCGGCGAATCCGCCGACGGCGCCGAGGGGCGCGGCCGCGAGGAGGAGCGCGGGCGCCAACAACTCCGGCTGGCTGATGAAAATCTCGAGGATGTGCGTCGGCCAGTCGAACAGGATGAGTTGCACCAGGTACTGGAAGGCCAACGCCGGATTGTGCACCAGGTAATAGCCGAACTGCTCGAAATCCTCCAGCAGTTCCAGGGCGCGCACCACCCAGAAGATGGGCTGCCCGGCATTCGTGTAGGCGTCGTAGGGCAGCCCGTTGACGGTGCCCTCGGACGGGTCCCAGTTGATGCCCAAGTTCTTCAGGATGTTGGCGATGAAGTCGTTGAACGGATTGTCGATCTTGGGGTCATGGTCCGGGTCGTCCGAGTCATCGCTGGAGGCATCGGATTTCACGATCGGCGGCGCCGGATCGGTTTGCGGTGTCGCGGCGACGGCCGCGGTGGACACCGCCTGGTAGGTCGACATCGTGGTCGCCGCCTGGGTCCACATCCGTGCGTAGTCGGCCTCGTTGACCGCGATCGGAACCGTGTTGACGCCGAAGAAATTCGTTGCCACCAGGGCCCCGTGGACGACGTGGTTGGTGGCGAGTTCGGGCAGCGTCGGCATGGCGGTCAGCGCGGCAGTGTAGGCTGCCGCGGCGGTCTCGTGCTGGGTGGCGGCGGCGGCGCTGTCGGCGCTGGATTTTGTCAGCCACGCCAGGTACGGGGCGTGCGCGGCCACATAGGACTCCGCGCTGGGTCCCTCCCACGCCCCCGCCTGCACCCCCGCCAGCAAGGTGCTCAATTGTTCTGCGGCCGAAGCGTATTCGGCGCTCAGCTCGGACCACGCGCCGGCGGCCGCCAGCAGCGGCCCGGGGCCGGGGCCGCTGCTGAGCAAAGCGGAATGCACTTCGGGCGGCGAGGCCATGAAGATCGGCGCCGTCATAGGTACTCCTCGGGCTGGAGGGCTTACCAGACTGAGGAGAGCTTAATGAATATGATTGTCGTTATCAACTTGGCGGGCACCGCCCCGCCGCGGGCCGCTACACCAGCGGCCGCCCCTTCTTGATCCGGCGGTCCAGGTCGTGCAGCAAGACGTTGAACGGGAACTGCCGGATGAACCGCGGCAGATACCGGTTCACCGTGGCCAGCACGGCGATCAGCCTGTCGAAGCGCCGCTGCTTGGTCGCGTCCCAGGGCAGCCGCATCTCGTCGCGGAACCGTTGCGGCAGGAAGCCCGTCGTGATCATCAGCGCGAAGCCCTCGGAGAGCCGCTGGATGGGACCGGGCAGCTTCACGCCCCGGATGCGGTTGGCGGCGATCGGGTACAGGTATTCCCGCACCGCGTCGTCGATGTGCACCTTGGCCAGCGACTCTTCCCAGTAACGGTCGAACGCCGCCCGGTCGGCCGGCCACATCTTCGGCGGCACCTGCAAGGTCGTGGCCAGCGCCATGCCCTCGCGGTAGTGGCGCTCGGCGTCTTCGCCGTCGAGCTCACCGATGAACATCCGGTAGATGTCGAGGCCGCCCTTGTACAGGCAGGCCCCCACCCAGAGCTGCAGCGCGGGATCAAAGGCGTTGTAGGACACCGGGCTTTCCGGCGTCGAGTAGACCTGCGCGTGGGCCTTGTTCACGGCCCGGCGGAAGGCGGCCTTCTGGGCCTCGCTGCCGTTGGTCGCCACGGCCAGGTAGGTGAACGTGGTGCGGGCCCGCTTGAACGGGTGCAGGTCGACCCGGCCGCTTTCGACGCGGCTTTCCATGACGCCGTAGCCCACACCCGGCTGCGCCAGTTGCATGATCACGTTCGCCGGACCGGCCAGCAGGGCGACGCCCATCAGGCCCTCGTCGATGCCCAGCGTCCGCCCGCGCCTGCGCCGCTGGGGGCGCGGCGGATCGGTGGCCCCGCGCTCGACGTGCCCGATCGGTGCCTGCACCGACTGGTGAATTGCCATCGTCAGATCCTCCCGCAGCGCGGCCGCTAATGTGCGAACGCTTGTTTCCTGATATTGTCGCGCCGCGGCGTTAGTGTCAAGATGGTCCGCATGAGCGACACGTCCAGCGCGCGGCCGTATCGCGGGGTGGAGGCCGCCGAACGCCTGGCCACCCGCCGTAACCGGCTCCTGGCCGCCGGCCTGGACCTGCTCGGCGATCAGCGGCCGGACATCTCGGCGGTCACCGTCCGCGGGGTGTGCCGCCGCGCCGGGCTGGCGGCCCGGTACTTCTACGAGAGCTTCACCGACAAGGACGAATTCGTCTCCTGCGTCTTCGACTGGGTGGTCGCCGAGCTGGCCGCCACCACGCAGGCCGCGGTCGCCACGGTGCCCGCCGACGAGCAGACCCGCGCGGGCATCGCCAACATCGTGCGGACCATCACCGACGACGCCCGCGTCGGCCGCCTGTTGTTCAGCACGCAGCTGGCCGACCCCGTGGTGGTGCGCAAACGCGCCGAGTCCAGCGCCCTGTTCGCGATGCTGTCCGGCCAGCACGTCGGCAACGCGCTTCAGGTGCCGGCAAACGATCGCATCAAGGCCGCAGCGCACTTCGTGGTCGGCGGGGTCGGGCAGACCATCAGCGCCTGGCTGGCCGGCGACGTCCGGCTCGAACCGGATGAGCTCGTCGATCACCTGGCCGCCCTGCTCGACGAGCTTGCCGAGCCAAACCTCTACCGGCTCACCGAAACACGGGCCGAGGCCTAGCGCCTCACACGGGGCAGACCGTGTGCCAGCCCGTTGTGGCGGCCAGCGAGAAGTCGCTCAGCGTCTTGGAAAGCGCTTGTCGCAGACCCTCGTTCGAATTGTGGCGGCCCAATTCGTAGGCGAGGACCGAGATGAAGACCCGGCCGTGGACCCGCCCCGACAGCAACGCCAGGGCCCCGTTGGTGCGGTGCATCGTCGCGGCGGTCACGCCCGGGTACACCGACTTCATGGCGAAGTAGTCGGCGTCCGTGCCGTCCGGCCGGTTGGCGGCCGGGTCGAGCGCGCCGAGATTGGACGACACCACGGTCGCCGCGCCGCCGGTGACCACGCTGAGCAACCGCCGAAACACCGGCTTCGGGATCAGCGGGACGAGGGGCAGCAGCGCCCACCGCTCGTCGGGCTCGTCGTGATGGCGAACCAGCGCCCGCTTGATGGCGGCGCGGATCTCGCGCAGGTCCGTGGTGATCGCCGCGGCCCCCAGCGTGACGTCGACGTTCGTGACCGCGTTGGCGCGCGTGTCGCTTGGGGCGCGCTCGTTGACGGGCATGCCGATGTTGACCGAGCCGTCGGGGGCCACCCGCCCCACCCGCTGGGCGAGGTGGGCCGCCAACCCGGCGAGCAGCGCGTTGCTGGTGCCGCCCAAGGCAGTTGCGCGGGCGTCCCAGTCGTCGGCGCTGACGAAGATCGTCTCCATCGGCAGGGAAATGCGGTCGTCGGGCGCGGCCGGCGGCGCGGGCCGCTTCCCGCGTGGCGGGGCGACGGACGCGGTGCCGTCGCGGCCCTGCCGGAGCATCCGGGCCGCGGCGCCGACGGCGCGGCCGACATCGAGCGCGTCGTGCGCGGTTTGGCGCGCGTCCTCGCGCAGGGCTTGCCAGCGCCGCCGGCCTCCCGCGGCGGGCCAGCGGGTCCGGTCGCCGCGTCCCCGAGCCGCATCGGCCAGGGCCTCGCACAGCCCGACGCCATCGGTGAGGCAGTGCGTGGTGACCAGGCTCACCACCGCGCCGCCGTCGGTCAGCGGGAGCATCGCCAAGTGCCATCCGGGCCCGCGCTCGGCGTCCGGCCGCTTGTGGGTCTGCTCGTCGAGCCACGCATCGATGTCCTCGCGCTCCCGCGGCGGCGCGACGATCTCCAAGGGGGAGCACTCGGCGGCCGCCACCCAGCGATGACGGCCAAAGGGCAAGGCGGAGCGCTCGACTCGCCGCGACAGCCGCCCCCGGCCGAGGTGGCGGTGGAACTCACGCAGCCCACCGACGTCGACGGCGCGGTCGTACACCCAGACGCACTGCAGCAAACTGGTGGCACCCGTCGCCCGCTCACCCAGGAAGAGTGTTTGGTCGGCCAGGTCCAGCACGTTGCTCATCGCTACGCCGCTTCGTGATCGTCCGTGTCCGGCGCCGGAGCGAATGTGTCGTCCGGGTTCACCTGGGGCGCAACCACAACCGGCTCGTCCCCGGTGGGCCTGGCGACACGCGCGAACACCTGGATCAGCGTCGCGATGTAGCGCAGCACCGACTCCCGCGCGATCGCGTTGTCCGGGAAGGACATCGTCACCGTGGTGTTCGCGGCCTGGCGGTTGATCCACATGTTCACCCCGCCGTGGGACAGGCTGTCGCCGTACGTGCCGAATTTCGTCTCCGCCCACAACCCGTTGAGGGGGATCTTGCGGAAGTCGAGGAACGACAACATCATCGGCAGCTGCGTGGGCAGCTTGATGCCCAGTTCGTCCGGGGTGGCGAGCTCCAGCACCCGCTCGACCGGCACGTCGGCGAGGCGCTGAGCGTCGTCGAACGACTTCTGCGCCGTCCGGGCGGCCTGGGCGAACGTCTCGCCGGCGGTCGGCACCGTGATCGGAATCAGGCTGGCGAACCAGCCGACGGTCATCGAGTCGACGCCCGGTGTCCTGGTGTCCTTGGCCGTGAACCCGTGATAGGTCTTCTTACCGGTCAATTCGTGCTCGGCCAGGCCCGTGCAGGCCAGCACTCCCCCGATGAACCGGGCGCCGGCCGCCACGCAGGCGGCGTCGAAGGACTCCGTGTCCTCGGCATTCATCAACTCGACCGTCAACAGGTCGCCTCTGGTGCTGGACCACGTGTCACCAAGGGGCAGCGGGAAACTGGGCCAGTCGCCGTCGGTGTGGCGGGCGAACTCGATCCAGTCCTTGATCTCGGGCGACGAGAGCGTCAACGTCGCCGCCTTCTCGCGTTGGCGCGCAACGTAGTCGCGGTAGCTGCGGATCTCCGGTAGGCCGGCGGGCTGGTGCCCGGTCTGCGCGAGTTCCTGATACGTCAGGTGGACGTCGAGGAAGATGAGGGCGGCCGACAAGCCGTCGATGTGCAGGTGGTCGACGCTCGCGTAGAACGTGAAATAGTCGGCGTGCTGGACGATTCCGTAGGTGAAGCAGCCCCACTCGAGGGTGTCCGGGGTGGTGGTCAAGGCATGGGCGCGGACTTGGTCCGCGGTCTTGTGCCCCAGCGCCACGGGGACGAACTCGATCGCTTCGGGATCGTCGATCACCCGGCGCACGAACGTGCCGTTGTCGTACTCGAACCAGTTGTGATAGGTGTCCTGGCGGCGAACGTGGGCGTTGATCGTCGCCGTCATCGCCGCAATGTCGCAGGTGCCGGGGATGTCCCACGCGACGATCATCAGACGGGGCAGCTGGCGGTTCATGGCCTTGCCTTGGTAGGAGGCCCAGAGGTGTTGATTCTGTTGGTAACTCGGCGCCAGGTCGCTTCGCCGTGCGGCGCGGGCCGCTTCGCGTGCGGCTGGTGCGGCCATCCACATGGTGACCGGGCCGTGCGGCGGGTGCCATTCGTTGATATTTCCGAGTGCGACCATTTCCTCGAGTCCTTGTGCTGTGAGACGACGACGTTTGCGGGGCGGTCTGGGGGTGCTGGAAGTACGGTTGGCGCTTGGCTTTTCGAGGATCGTCGATGTGTGTCGCGCTTGAAATTGTCCGACGGACTTTCGCCTGTGTTGGTGAACTACCCCGCCGCTCATACCCCTATGTCGCTGCTGTGGACGCTAGCTGACGCAGGCGAAGATTTCGCGGTTTTGTCAAGACTCGAATTCCGCCGCGAGATCGCCGGCGGTGCAGTAATCTTTTCCCCCTCAACGGCCCTGGCCACGCCGGGCGGGGTCGATTCGCGACGACTTATCGCCGATTCGGCCCGCTACGCCCGCAACTCGGGATACAGTTGTCCGGCCCTCGAGCCGGTGCGCGGGCCAAACCCGCACCGCCTCACGGGAACAGCGGCAGCTCCCAGAGGCGCATGCCGGGACGCAGCAGCCACAAACGCATCATGGTGAGCCGCAGGATGCGCATGGCGCTGAAGATCATGAAGATCGCCAGCGGCACCTCGATCAGCAGCGCGGTGATCACCGACAGCCACACGTCCTTGGGGCCCGCGGTCATGAGGTCGAACCACGCGTCGCAGATCAGCAGCACCCCGGTGGTGAACGCGGCGAGGACCAGCAGCTGGCGGCGCAGATACCCCAGCGCGGCCGTCGTCAGCATGAAGGCGACCAGCAGCACATCGAAGCCGATCCAGGTGACCGGCCAATTGTGGGCGACGTACTTCTCGGGCAGCGTCATCGCCAGGTATCCCAGCCAGGGAACCATCGCGATGGAGCCGCCGATCATCAGACTCAGCCGGACGCGGCGCACGCGGTCCAGGAAGTCCGGGTCGATGACCTCGCCGAGGGGCCGCTCCAGCCGGGAGATGAGGTCGCGGCGCTGCCCGGGGGTAAGCGCGGCGATCTGTTCGTCGGTCAAAATGCCGTCGGTCATACCTAGCATTCTCCGACTCGCGGAGCAGCGGCGCGATCAGCGACCGGCGCCCACCGGGGGCCGGCGGTCCGCGGCGGTCTTGGGCACGGCCTTCGCGTCGCCGCTTTCGAATTCCTTCACCCAACAGGCGAACTCGAGGGTAATGCCGTCGGGATCCTGGAAATAGAACGAGCGCACATAGACGCCGGGATGCACGGTCGCCGAGACCTGCATGGGGCTCTCGTCGTGGTTGAGCACCGGCCCGACCCGCACCCCTTTGTCCTTGAGTCGCTGGCGGTAGGCGTCGAACTTCTCGGCCGGCACGTGGAAGGCCAGGTGGTTCATCGTGCTGACCGCGCTGGTGATGTCGCCGATGCCGGGGATGGCGCCCGGCGACGAAATGCCCGGCACCCGGTCGGGGGCGTCGGCGAACCAGAAGAAGGCGACGCAGTCGCCGTTGCCGGCGTCGAAGAAGAAGTGCTGGCCCGCCCCGCCGGGCAGATCGAGCGACTTGATCAGCGGCATGCCCAGGATGTTGCTGTAGAAGTCGACGGTTTTGGCCATGTCCGAGCACACCAGCGCGACGTGATTGATCCCGCCGAGTTCGAATTCCGCGTTGGTGTTGTGCGGCTTGATCATCGTGCGGCTCCCCTCGGTTCCCGGCTCGATGAGCCTGGCCAAGATCCGAATCTGAATCTAACATCAGATTCAGTTTTGGCCCAGGGAGGTGCGCAGGTGTCCACCGCGGCATCCCCTGCTGACCGGAGCGGGCCACCCGCGGAGCTGCCCACGCATCGCGGCAGGCGGACGCAGGCCGCGATCGATCTGGCCGCCCGGACGGTCATCGCGCGCAAAGGTGTCCTGGCCACGACCATCGCCGACATCGCCGCGGAGGCCGGCCGCTCGGCGGCGTCCTTCTACAACTACTACGAGTCCAAAGAGGCGATGGTGCGCCAATGGGCGCTGCGCTTCCGCGACGAGGCCAACCAGCGCGCGCTGTCGGTGACCCAGCACGGGTTGACCGATCGCGAGCGCGCGTACGGGGCGGCCGCCGCGCACTGGCACACCTACCGCAACCGGCTAGCCGAGGTGATCAGCGTGTCACAGCTGGCGATGATCAACGACGACTTCGCCCAGTACTGGGCCGAAATCTGCTCGATACCAATATCTTTCATCGCTGAATCGGTCCGCCGCGCACAGGCCGAGGGCCGTTGCCGCGACGACGACCCGCAGCTGATCGCGGAGGCGATCGTGGCGATGTTCAACCAGTTCTGCTACGTCCAGCTCGGTTCGGCACGTTGCGGGGAACCCGACGACGAGGCCTGCATCCAGACCCTGGCCAACATCTATTACCGGGCCATCTACGCCACTGAGGGGGACCGCTGAATTGACTCGTCGTACCGGTGCCGGAGTCATCCGCGAATTCGTCGGGCTGCCGTCGCCTACGGCCGGGCGCGCCGGCGCCGGCGGGCACCCCTGCCAGGGTTTGTATCACCGGGGGGTGGGACGCAAGCCCAAGGTGGCGATGATCGCCGCGCACTACCAGATCGACTTCTCCGAGCACTATCTCGCCGATTACATGGCCACTCGCGGCATCGGATTCCTCGGCTGGAACACCAGGTTCCGCGGCTTCGAAAGCAGCTTCCTGCTCGACCACGCGCTGGTGGACATCGGGGTCGGAGTGCGCTGGCTGCGCGAGGTGCAGGGCGTGGATACCGTTGTGCTGCTGGGCAACTCGGGCGGAGGGTCGTTGATGGCCGCCTACCAGTCCCAGGCCGTCGAGCCGAACGTGACCCCGCTGGAAGGCATGCGCCCGGCGGCCGGGGTGACCGAGTTGCCGCCCGCCGACGGCTACGTGGCCACCGCCGCCCATCCCGGGCGACCCGAAGTGCTCACCGCCTGGATGGACGCCGCCGTCGTCGACGAGAACGATCCCGTCGCCACCGACGCCGACCTCGACCTGTTCAACGGGCGCAATGGGCCGCCCTACACCCCGGAGTTCCTCGCCCGGTACCGCAGCGCGCAGGTCGCGCGCAATCACGCCATCACCGACTGGGCCGAAAGAGAGCTCAAACGCGTTCGCGCGGCGGGGTTTTCCGATCGCCCGTTTTCGGTGATGCGCACCTGGGCCGACCCGCGCATGGTCGATCCCGGCATCGAGCCGACCAAACGGCAGCCCAACATGTGCTACGCGGGCGTCCCGGCCAAGGCGAACCGCTCGGCGCACGGCATCGCGGCGGCGTGCACGCTGCGCAGCTGGCTGGGCATGTGGAGCCTGCGGGTGGCCCAGACCCGGGCCGAGCCGCACCTGGCCCGGGTCCGGTGTCCGGCCCTGGTGATCAACGCCGACGCCGACACCGGCGTGTTTCCCTCTGACGCGCAACGCATCTTCGACGCCCTCGCCGGCGCCGACAAGACCCGGGCCTCGGTGGACACCGATCACTACTTCACCACCCCCGGGGCCCGCAGCGAGCAGGCCGACATCATCGCCGGATGGATCGGCAAGCGGTGGCGGTAGGTGATGTCGTCAACCAACCGACTGGTTGTTAGCTTGGAAGGTACTTGGCCGAGACGGCGTCCTGCAGCAACGGAAGGCGACCAATGCCGATCGCGATAAATCCCGAGCATCAAGAACTGGCCGATTCCGTGCGAGCGCTGGTGGCGCGCATCGCCCCGTCCGAGACGCTGCACGAGGCGATGGAGACGGAGGTCGGCAACCCGCCGCCGTACTGGCAGGCCGCGGCCGAGCAGGGCCTGCAGGGCGTTCATCTGGCGGAATCCGTCGGCGGGCAGGGCTTCGGCGTTCTCGAGTTGGCCATTGTGCTCGCGGAATTCGGCTACGGGGCGGTGCCGGGCCCCTTCGTGCCGTCCGCGATCGCCAGCGCGTTGATCTCCGCGCACGACCCGGACGCCAAGGCGCTCGCCGGGCTGGCATCCGGCGCCGAGATCGCCGCCTACGGCCTGAATTGCTGCGCGCTGACCGCCACCCGGCAGGGCAGTTCTCTGGTGATCCGCGGCGAGCTCCGCGCGGTCCCCGCCGCCGCGCAGGCGTCGCTGCTGGTGCTGCCCGTCGCGATCGACAGCGGCGAGGCGTGGGTGGTGCTGCGCGCCGACCAGCTCGAGATCGAGCCGGTGAAAAGCCTGGACCCGTTGCGGCCCATCGCCGACGTGCGGGCCAACGCCGTGGAGGTCGGCGACGACGTCGTCTTGACGAACCTGAGCATGGGCACCGCGCACGCGCTGATGACGACGCTGCTGTCCGCCGAAGCCATCGGCGTGGCGCGCTGGGCGACCGACACCGCGTCGAGCTACGCCAAGATCCGCGAGCAGTTCGGCAGGCCGATCGGCCAATTCCAGGCCATCAAGCACAAGTGCGCCGAGATGATCGCCGACACCGAGCGGGCCACGGCTGCGGTGTGGGATGCCGCCCGCGCGATCGACGAGGCCCGCGAAAACCGTTGGGACACCGCGGGTTCCCACGTTGAGTTCGCCGCCGCCGTGGCGGCGACGCTGGCGCCGGCCGCCGCTCAACGGTGCGCGCAGGATTGCATCCAGGTGCACGGTGGGATCGGCTTCACGTGGGAGCACGACACGAACGTGTACTACCGCCGGGCGCTGATGTTGGCCGCCTCCTTCGGCCGCAGCTCGGACTACCCGCAAAAGGTGGTCGACACAGCGACCACCACCGGGATGCGCGCGGTCGACATCGACCTCGATCCCGAGACCGAGAAGCTGCGGGCGGAGATCCGGGCCGAAGTGGCGGCGCTCAAGGAGATCGAGCGCGAGCAACGCAAGGTCGCCATCGCCGAGGGCGGCTGGGTGCTGCCGTACCTGCCCAAGCCGTGGGGCAGGGCGGCCGGGCCGGTGGAGCAGATCATCATCGCGCAGGAGTTCGCCTCCGGGCGGGTCAAGCGGCCCCAGACCGGCATCGCCACCTGGATCGTCCCGTCGATCGTGGCGTTCGGCACCGAGGAGCAAAAGCAGCGGTTCCTGCCGCCGACCTTCCGCGGCGAGATGATCTGGTGTCAGCTGTTTTCCGAGCCCGGCGCGGGTTCGGATCTGGCCGGCCTGTCCACGAAGGCCACCCGGACCGACGGAGGGTGGCGCATCACCGGCCAGAAGATCTGGACGACCGCCGCGCAGTTCTCGCAGTGGGGTGCGCTGCTCGCACGGACCGACCCCAGCGCGCCGAAACACAGCGGCATCACGTACTTCCTGCTGGACATGAAGAGCGAGGGCGTCGACGTCAAGCCGCTGCGCGAGCTCACCGGCAACGCGATGTTCAACACCGTCTACATCGACGACGTGTTCGTGCCCGACGAGTGCGTGCTCGGTGAGGTGAACCGGGGCTGGGAGGTAAGCCGCAACACGCTGACCGCGGAGCGGGTGTCGATCGGCAGCAGCGAGGCGAACTTCCTGGCCACGCTGTCGCAGTTCGTCGAGTTCGTTCGTGACGGGCAGTTCGATCAGGTCGCGCAGCACCGCGCCGGTCAGTTGATTGCCGAGGGCCATGCGGCCAAGGTGCTGAACCTGCGTTCCACGCTGCTGACGCTGGCCGGCGGGGACGCGATGCCGTCGGCGGCGATCTCCAAGTTGTTGTCGATGCGCACCGGCCAGGGTTACGCCGAATTCGCGGTCTCGTCCTTCGGGACCGACGCCGCGATCGGCGACACCGACCAACTGCCCGGCAAATGGGGCGAGTACCTGCTGGCCAGCCGGGCGACCACCATCTACGGCGGGACGTCCGAGGTGCAGCTGAACATCATCGCCGAACGGTTGTTGGGCCTGCCGCGCGATCCGTAACCGGGCGCAGAAATGGGCCATGCCGGCCTGACTGAGTCAAGCCGGCATGGTTCCCCCCATACACGGGCCGTCCATCCCGAGGGTTGGCGTGTCGGTGATGGCCGGCTACCGCGCGGAGATGGTGGTCACCACCACCAGTTCCACCAGTGCTGGGGCTTCCAGTAGCCGGGCCCATGGACCCAGCCACCGTGCCCCCAGCCGCCGTGACCCCAATTGCCATGTCCCCGACCATCATGGCCACCCCATCCACGACCGCCGGGGCGCTCGGGAATGAAGCCCGGTCCGCTCTGCGGCCCGGCACTGGCGAAGCTTGTGGAGTGACTCGGCCCGGGGGCGGCCGAAGCCACGGGGGCGCCGCCGAAGAGCAGCGCGCCCGCCACGGCTCCGGCGCCCACAACACCTACGGCCGCGCCACGTAACGATGCTGACGAGATCATCGAGGGCGCTCCTTTCAAAGACTTGATATCGATGCTTAAAACGCTAACCGGACATTTCTAAGCAAACAAGCGAATTCGGGGCTTTCGCGGTGTGAATTGCGCAACAATGACGTGATAGCGCCCAATCCAGCGCGCGATGATCAATCCCTATTTACGCAATTCATTTATCCGCGAATACTGAGCCGGCGCACGGCGATCGGCTTATATCTGCAGGTAATAGCCCGTATACTGATGTACTGCGCGAGCCTACCGTATTTACTGAAGTCCGAATATGCGCATTGTCAGATCCACTGATTCGCGCCGCGATTACCGTCCACGAGTCGTCGGATCACCGCAATCCTGGCCTCGTTTTTACCGGCGTCAGCTATTTGCAGAAATTTGCTCTTTCGCCTGCATCCGGCGTCGCGGAGCCGCGCGCAAATCCGTCGGCGTCCCACCCGGGCCGTCCGCGGCCCGGCGACGCGACTTAGGGTGGCGTCGGTGAGAGAATCAGTATTGACACATAGGCGACGAGCGCTGATTTACTGATCCGCACTCACGGAGGAAGACACCGAAGTGAACTTCAAGCCCAGTCCCAACGGACCCAGCGCCGGATCCTTTCGCGCCCCCACCCCGGCGGGCGGCCCCGCCGGAGACGCCGCGCCGACCGAGCGCCTCAGCCTCGGGCAGCCCCGCGGCCAGCGCATCGCCAGCGAGCCGTCGGCCAACCAGGCGGGGCGCACCCAGCGGACCCGCCGGACCGTCGACCTGGCGGCCGCCACTCACCGGGCCCTCGACATCTGGCAGCGCGAGGCGGCCGATCGGCTCGGCGTCGCGCGCGTGACCGGGCAGGAGGTGCTCACCGCGCTGATCGACCAGCTCCTGGTCGACCCGAAGCTCACGGCCCAGATCACCCGGGCCATCAAAGAACGCCGCTGAGGCCTATTCGATCTCCATTTCGCGCAGCTCGCGCTTGAGGATCTTGCCGGTGGGGTTGCGCGGCAGCTCGTCGAGGAAGATGACCTCGCGCGGCACCTTGTAGCGGGCCAGGTGATCGCGCACGTAGTGCTTGACGGTGTCCTCGTCGAGGTCCGCGCCGTCCTTCTTCACCACGAAGGCGCGCAGGCGGTGGCCCCACTCCTTGTCGTCGACGCCGATCGCGGTGGCCTCCACGACGTCGGGGTGCCCGGTGATCAGGTCCTCGACCTCGGCCGGGAAGACGTTCTCGCCGCCGGAGACGATCATCTCGTCGTCACGCCCGCTGATGTAGAGCAGGCCGTTCTCGTCGAAGTAGCCGACGTCGCCCGACGACAACAGGCCGTCGATGATCTGCTTCTTGCCCCCGCCCGTGTAGCCCTCGAACGGGAAGGCGTTGCCGACGAAGATGCGGCCGACCTCGCCCTGCGGCAGCTCCTTGCCGTTGTCGTCGTAGATCTTGACGCGCACGCCCTTGACGACCGGCCCGACGGTCGACGAGTTGTACTGCAGGTGCTTGGGTTCGGCGATGGTCGCAAAGGCGATCTCGGTCGAGCCGTACATGTTGTAGATCACTGGGCCGAGGTCCTTGAGCGAGCGCTCCGCCAGGTCGGCCCCCAGCGCCGATCCCGACACGAACACGATCTTCAGGCTGGACAGGTCAGGCTTGGAGTCCATCTTCTCGACCGCTTCGAGGATCCGCGACAACATCACCGGGACGACGACCATCGCGGTCACCTTGTACTTCTCGATGTCCTGCAGCACCAGCGGCGGCTTGAACTTGCGGCGCAGCACCAGCGTCGAGCCCAGGAACATCGCGATCGTGCCGTGCAGATACCCCAGCGCGTGGAACATCGGCGCCGGCAGCGACGTCACCTCGCCGGCCTTGAACGGGACGTGCGACAGGATTCCGCCGACCGGCGCCAGCGTCGGCGGGGTGCTACGGTTCGCGCCCTTCGGGGTGCCGGTGGTCCCGCTGGTGAGGATGATGATCGAGGCGTGCCTGGCCGCCTTGGGGGCGGGCTCCTTGCTGCTGCGCTCGATCAGGTCGGCCAGCGTCTCGTCGGTGCTGCCGGACGGCTCGTCACTATCCGGGTTGGTCCCCAGCGCCCGCAGCTTGCCCAGCTCCGGCGAGGCCTTGCTGACGGCCTTGGTGTACTCGTCGTCGTAGATGATCAGCTTGGCGCCCTCGCGCTCGGACACCTCTTTGATCTGCGGACCCGAGAATTCGCTGTTGAGCAGGATGATGCGCGCGCCGACCCGCGCGGCGCCGTAGTTGGCGATCAGGAACCAGCGGGTGTTGCGGGCCAGGATGGCGACGCCGTCGCCGCCCTTGACGCCCTTCTCGATCAGCCCGTTAGCCACCGCGTGCGCCGCCTCGTCGAGTTCGCGGTAGGAGAATTCGCCCTCTTCGTCGATGCACGCCGCGCGGTCGGGATGGCGCCGCGCGTTGAGGGCGGGCAGCATGCCGAACTCGCCCCACTTGTAGATGTCGGCCGCCATCGCGGCGTAGTTCTGCGGTGGCTCGATCCGGAACGCGCCCGACTCGAAGATTTTGCGCACGTAGTGCAGTTCGGCGGAGCCGCGCTCGACGTACTGGTGCAGTTTTGCTACCGCTTTGGAGGCCTGGCCGGGCAGGCCGAGGAGGTTAGGCATGGAATCCACCATATGTGACGTCCGTCTCAGCACGGCCAGAAATTCTGGCGAATTAACATGAACTCCCATGACCCGTCCGGTTTTGCTGGAGGTGGCCGGGCGAGAGGTCACCGTCACCCATCCGGACAAGGTCGTGTTCCCCCGCGCGGACGGCCACAAAACATCGGGCCCCTACACCAAGCTCGACCTGGTCCGCTATTACCTGTCCGTGGCCGACGGCGCGCTGCGCGGCGTGGCCGGGCGCCCCATGATCCTGAAGCGCTTCGTCAAGGGCATCACCGAAGAGGCGGTGTTCCAGAAGCGCGCGCCGGCGAAACGGCCGGACTGGGTCGACGTCGCCGAACTCCGTTACGCGCGAGGCACTTCCGCGGCGGAGGCCGTCATCCGCGACGCCGCCGGGCTGGCCTGGGCGATCAACCTGGGCTGCGTCGACCTGAATCCGCACCCGGTGCTCGCCGACGACCTCGATCACCCCGACGAACTGCGCGTCGACCTCGATCCGATGCCCGGGGTCTCCTGGCGGCGCATCGTGGACGTCGCCCTGGTGGCGCGCGAGGTGCTCGAGGACTACGGCCTGACCCCGTGGCCGAAGACGTCGGGGTCGCGCGGCTTCCACATCTACGCCCGCATCGCCCGGCGCTGGGAGTTCCGCCAGGTGCGCCTGGCCGCGCAGACAGTCGCCCGGGAGGTGGAGCGGCGCGTGCCCGAGGCGGCGACCAGCCGGTGGTGGAAGGAAGAACGCGAGGGGGTGTTCGTCGACTTCAACCAGAACGCGAAGGACCGCACGGTCGCCTCGGCCTATTCGGTGCGGGCGACGCCCGACGCCCGGGTCTCGACCCCGCTGCACTGGGACGAGGTCGCCGGGTGCCGGCCCGAGGCGTTCACCATCGATACCGTGCCCGCGCGGTTCGCCGAGATCGGTGACCCCTGGGAGGGAATGGACGACGCGGTCGGTGACCTCGACCGGTTGCTGGTGCTGGCCGAGGAGATGGGGCCTCCCGAGCGGGCGCCCAAAGGGTCGGGCAAGCGCGACAAGGGCACCGGCGGCCGGCGTCAATCCTCGATGCCCCTGATCGAGATCGCCCGCACCAAGACCAAGGACGAGGCGATGGCGGCGCTGGACACCTGGCGCGACCGCCATCCGGCGGCGGCCGAGCGGCTGCAGCCGGTCGACGTCCTCGTCGACGGCATGCGCGGGCCCAGCTCGATCTGGTACCGGATCCGGATCAACCTGCAACACGTTCCCGAGGACCAGCGGCCGCCGCAGGAGGAGCTGATCGCCGACTACAGCCCCTGGGCCAACTACGGCGGCAAGCAGCAGCCCTAACTAGATCCCGACCCGGGTTATCGCGTTGTGCCTGCGCAGGTAGCAGTACCAGGTGACGCCCAGCAGGGCGAGGAAGAACGCGATGTAGAAGCGCAGCGCCGGCTCGATGCTGCCGAACTCCGACTTCGACCAGGCGTAGGCCAGCGGCACGATGAAGCCGCCGAAGGCGCCCACCGCGGAGATGACGCCCAGCGCGCCGGCGGCCTGGCGCCGCATCCGCACCATGGTGTCCGGATCGCCGCCGGCCAGCTCGCCCTTGATCTTGAAGATCCGCGAAATCATCCGGTAGGTCGAGCCATTGCCGATGCCGGTGGCGACGAACAAGAACATGAAGCTGGCGAAGAACGCCGGCAGGTTGACCGCCCGCACCGACCACAGCGCGGCCGCCGCCCCGAGGGCCAACAGCGCGAAACTGGCGGCGGTGATGCGCGCGCCGCCTATCCGGTCGGCCAGCTTGCCGCCGAGGGGCCGGATCACCGACCCGATGCCGGCGCCGAGGAAGGCCCAGGTCAGCGCGATGTCGCCGCGGCCGAACACCGTCTTGAGCAGGGTCGGGAAGGCGGCCGAGTAGCCGATGAAGGACCCGAACGTGCCGATGTAGAGCAGCGACATGAGCCAGGTGTCGGGGTGGCGCAGCGACTGCCACACCGGCTTCACGTCGGCCTTCGCCTCGCTCAGGTTGTTCATGAATCCGAACGCGCACACGGCGGCCACGACGGCCAGCGGCACGTAGAACAGTCCGGCGCGCGCCAGGGCCACCCCGCCGCCGGCGACGACGACGGGCGGGATGATCTTCTGCACAACGGCGACGCCGACGTTGCCGCCGGCCGCGTTCAGGCCCAGCGCCCAGCCCTTGTCCTTCTCCGGGTAGAAGAAGGAGATGTTGGCCATCGACGAGGCGAAGTTGCCGCCGCCGAAGCCGGCGGTCGCCGCGACCGCCACCAGGACCGCGAACGGGATGCCGGGATGGCTCACCGCCCAGGCCAGCAGCAGGCACGGGATCAGCAGCAGCGCCGCCGAGATGGTCGTCCAGTTGCGGCCACCGAAGATCGGCACCGCGAAGGTGTACGGCAGTCGCAGGAAGGCGCCCACCCCGCTGGGGACGGCGACCAGGCACAGCGCCTGGCTGGGGGTCAGCGCCCAGCCGGACGCGGCGGGCAGCCCGTGCGCGCCCGCGGTCATCTGCACCACGACGATGCTCCACAGCATCCACACGCTGAACCCGACGTGCTCGGCGAAGATCGAGAAGATCAGGTTGCGGCGGGCGATCGGCTTGCCAGTCGCCTCCCAGAACTCCGGGTCTTCGGGTCGCCAGTCGTCGATCCAGTGCCGTCCGGCAGGACGCTCGCGCGTCGGCGCGGGCTGCGATGCCGGGCTGAGGGTCGTGGTCATCTGGTGGGACTCCCTTGTGGGTAGGCGCGGGCGGTGACCACTTGACGCTAGAGAGGCACTGTTACCGGTCCGGGTGTGCACAGTTACGCGGGCGATACGCAGAAATCGCAACGGGGCCGGCGCGTTTGTCAGAACTCTGCAACGCGAGCCGCCGGGTGGCGGAACGCGATACTCTCACGCGATGCGACAGGGATGGAATCGACGGGGATTCTTGCAGCTCGCAGGGGCTTCCGGCGTCGCCGCGCTGGCCGGGTCCTCGGCGCTTTCGGCGGGGTGCTCGTCAAACAAAACCGCACCGGGAGCCACGCCGGGATCGGTGACCCTCACCCACCTGTTCGGTCAGACCGTCATCAAAGAGCCGCCCAAGCGCGTCGTCAGCGCCGGCTTCACCGAGCAGGACGACCTCCTCGCCGTCGGTGTGGTGCCGATCGCGGTGACCAACTGGTTCGGTGACCAGCCGTTCGCGGTCTGGCCGTGGTCCGCGCCCAAGCTCGGCGGCGCGCGGCCGGTGGTGCTGAACCTGGACAACGGCATCCCGGTCGACCAGATCGCTGGGCTGAAACCGGACCTGATCGTGGCCGTCAACGCCGGCCTCGACGCCGACACCTATCAGAAACTGTCCGCGATCGCCCCGACCGTCGCGCAATCCGGGGGCGACGCCTTCTTCGAACCGTGGAAGGAGCAGGCCGCCGCCGTCGGGCAGGCCGTGTTCCAGGCGGACCAGATGAAGTCGCTGGTCGACGGTGTCGACCAGAAGTTCACCGACGTCGGCAAGAGAAACCCGCAGTGGACCGGCAAGAAGGCGCTGCTGATGCACGGCGCGCTGTGGCAGGGGACCGTCGTGGCCACCATGGCGGGCTGGCGCACGGATTTCCTGAACCAGATGGGGCTGGTCATCGCCGACACCATCAAACCGTTCGGCACCGATCAGCGCGCCGTCATCCCGCGCGATCACATCAAGTCCGTGCTCGATTCGGCCGACGTGGTGATCTGGACGACCCGCAACCCCGACGATCAGAAGGCCCTGCTGGCCGACCCCGAGGTGGCCGGGTCACTGACCACCGCGCAGAACCGCCACATCTTCACCACCGCGGAGCAAGCCGGCGCGATCGCCTTCGCCTCACCGCTGAGCTACCCCCTCGTCGCCGACCAACTGCCCCCGCTGCTCGCCAAAATCCTGGGCTAGCCGCTCGCGCGCATCCTGGCTGTTTGAGCGTTTGCTAAGGCAGCTCTGGCAGTGCTCGAAAATCCCGCCGCCGCCCCTCGCACGAGCCCCGATCCCGGGGTTACCGTCGAGTAATGAGCGTGACGGACCTTAGCGGCGACCTGGCCCACGAACTGCCGACCGAGCTGGCCGGCAACACCGTCCTGGACTACGGCGACCGGGCGCTGATGGTGCAATGTGGCAGTGCCGCAGAGGTTTTGGCGTGGACCGCCGCGCTGCGCTCCGAGCCGATCGCGGGCGTGGTCGATGTCGTGCCGGCCGCCCGCACCGTGCTGGTGAAGCTGGACGGCCCACGCCGCCAGGGCGTCGTCCGCCGGAGGCTGCACGCGATGCGCGTCACCGCCACGCCACCGGCCCCGTCCGAGCGCGGCGCCGACGTGGTGATCGACGTGGTCTACGACGGCCCCGACCTCGCCGAGGTCGCCGGCCACACCGGGCTGACCATCCCGCAGGTGATCGACGCCCACACCGCCACCCTGTGGCGGGTCGGATTCAGCGGATTCGCACCCGGTTTCGCGTACCTGGTCGACGGCGACCCGCGCCTGCGGGTGCCCCGGCGTCCCGAGCCGCGGACCGCCGTGCCGGCCGGATCCGTCGCCCTCGCCGGAGAATTCAGCGCGATCTATCCCCGGCAATCCCCCGGCGGGTGGCAACTCATCGGCCACACCGACGCGGTCCTGTGGGACCTGCAGCGCCCGGACCCTGCGTTGCTGATGCAAGGCATGTGGGTTCAGTTCCGGGCCGTCTAGCCCAACCGGGCCGCACCATTCAAGGAGGCAGTCGTGGCAGTCCTGGAGATCCTGCGCACCGGGCCGTTCGCCGTCGTCGAAGACCTCGGCCGGCCGGGACTGGCCCACCTCGGCGTCAGCCGGTCCGGGGCCGCCGACCGGCGAGCGCACAAACTGGCCAATCGGCTGGTGGCCAACCCCGACGACCGCGCCACCGTGGAGGTGACGTTCGGCGGGTTCGCGACCAGGGTCCGGGGCAGCGACGTCGACATCGCGGTGACGGGCGCCGACACCGATCCGACCGTCGACGGAATCGAGTTCGGCACCAACAGCATTCAGCACGTGCGCGACGGTCAGGTGATCTCTTTGGGCGCCCCGCGGGCGGGGCTGCGAAGCTACCTCGCGGTCCGCGGCGGGATCTGCGTGGAGCCGGTGCTGGGCTCGCGCAGCTACGACGTCATGTCGGCCATCGGGCCCTCACCCCTGCGGGCCGGGGACCGGCTGCCGATCGGCGAGCACACCGCGGACTACCCCGAGTTGGACCAGGCGCCGGTGGCGGCCATCACCGGCGGCGTCGTCGAGCTGTCCGTGGTGCCCGGGCCGCGCGACGACTGGTTCCTCGACCCCGACGCGCTGGTGCGCACCGCTTGGGTGGCGTCCGATCGCAGCGACCGGGTGGGGATGCGGTTGGTCGGCCGTCCCCTGCAATGCCTCCACCCGGACCGGCAGCTGCCCAGCGAGGGTGCCACCCGTGGCGCAATCCAGGTGCCGCCCAACGGTTTACCGGTGATCCTCGGTCCGGACCACCCCGTCACCGGTGGCTATCCGGTGGTGGGTGTGGTGATCGACGAGGACGTCGACAAGGTCGCCCAGGTGCGGCCCGGCCAGTCGGTGCGGCTGCACTGGGCGCGGCCGCGTACCCCGGTCGGCGCCGTGGCCGGGGCCGGCGTCGCGAGTTGGCCGTTCGGCTAACGCAATTCCGGCGTTCGACTGTAGGACAGCTCACAAAGTCCGACGCACCGGCGTGAGATCACTTGGCGGCGATCGGCATTCGCGCGCGCCGGCACCCTTCAGGGACTTACCAGATAACTGGTAATCAACTAACAGCCCATATCGGCCGATTCCGGTTGACCCGCTCGCGTCCTAGATGTGAGCATCGGAAACCTACGGCGGGGCATGCCCCTTCATGCGGGACGCCCACGCGCGTCGCCGGCCAGACCCCGAACTGCTTCCAAAGAGAGGGATCGGTATGCACGCACGCGCAGCGTCCATATGCCAACGTGCCCAGGTGATCTCGCCGCGCCGCAGCCATCGCATCGCGGACTGGAATCCCGAAGACGCGGCGGCCTGGGAGGCCGGGAACAAGAAGATCGCCCGGCGCAATCTGCTCGGCACCATCGCGGGTGACCACGTGGCCTTCTCGATCTGGACGCTGTGGCCCGTCATGGCGCTGTTCATGCCGGGCGCCGTCTACGGTTTCTCCGCGGGCGACAAGCTGCTGCTGGGCGCGGTGGCCACCCTGGTCGGTGGTTGCGCCCGGATCCCCTACACCCTGGGCATCGCCGCCTTCGGCGGTCGCAATTGGACGACGTTCTCGGCCTTCGTGCTGGTGATCCCGACGGCGGGCACGATCGCCCTGTTGGCCAACCCCGGCCTGCCCCTGTGGCTCTTCGTGCTGTGCGCCGCGCTGACGGGGCTGGGCGGCGGCAACTACGCGGCCTCGCTGGCCAACGTCAACGCCTTCTACCCGCAGCGCCTCAAGGGCGCCGCGATGGCGGTCAACGCCGGCGTCGCCAACCTCGGCGTCGCGGTGATCCAGCTGATCGGCCTGCTGGTGCTGGCCACCGCCGGGCACCAGGCCCCGTACTGGGTGTGCGCGATCTACCTGGTCTTGCTCGTCGCCGTGGGGATCGCGGCCGCGTTGGTCATGGACAACGTCCACCACGGCACCCAGCTGCGCACCATGCGCTCGATCCTGTTCGAGCGCGACACCCACGTCATCTCGCTGCTCTACATCGCCACCTTCGGCTCCTGGATCGGGTTCTCCTTCGCCTTCGGGCAGGTGCTGCAGGTCCACTTCCTGGAAAGCGGGGAAACCGCCAAGCACGCCGCGCTGCACGCCGCCCAGGTCGCCTTCGTCGGCCCCCTGCTGGGCTCCGTGGCGCGCATCTACGGGGGGCGGCTGGCCGACCGCATCGGCGGCAGCCGCGTCACGCTTGGCGTCCTCGCCGGGATGACCCTGGCGGCCGCGCTGTTGGTCACCATCAGCGCCCTCGAGGACCAGCAGGCCGTAACACGTTCCGTCAGCATGATCGGCTGCGTCGCCGGCTTCATGGTGCTGTTCGTCCTGTCCGGCATGGGAAACGGGTCGGTGTTCAAGTTGATCCCGACGGTCTACGAGGCCCGCAGTCGCGGGCTGGCCATGAGCGAAGACGACCGTCGTCGTTGGGCGCGCGCGCAGTCGGGATCGCTGATCGGCATCTGCTCCGCGGTCGGCGCGTTCGGCGGCGTGGCAATCAACCTGGCGCTGCGGCAGTCCTACCTGAGCACCGGTACCGAAACGGCGGCGTATTGGGCGTTTTTGGCTTCCTACGTCGGCGCGGCGATCATGACCTGGATGGTCTACGTCCGGCGTCCCGTCACGGCCCCGGGCCGCTCCGGGGCGCGGGCGGAAGCCGAGGCCGCCCGTGTGTGAGCGGACTCGCAACACGGGCAATGCCACAGCAATTGCCCGGTAACGCAACCGAAATGTCGCAGGCATACACACTTCATATGGCCCCCCAACTGGCCCCACCAGACTCCGCGCCGCTGACCGGCTACCGGATCGCCGTGACGTCGGCGAACCGGGCCGAAGAGCTGTGCGCGTTGCTGCGCCGCAACGGCGCGGAGGTGTCCAGCGCCGCGGCCATCAACCTCATCGCGCTGCCCGAAGACGAAGAACTGCACCGCCACACCGAAGCGGTCATCGCCGAGCCTCCCGATATCTTGGTGGCGCACACCGGCATCGGCTTCCGCGGCTGGGTCGCCGCGGCCGACGGCTGGGGACTGGCCACCCAGTTGCTGGCGTCCCTGTCTCGGGCGCGGATCGTGGCCCGCGGGCCGAAGGCGACCGGCGCCTTGCGCGCCGCCGGACTGCATGAGGAGTGGTCGCCCAGGTCCGAATCGTCGAGCGAGGTCCTGCGCTACCTGCTCGAATCGGATATCGCCGGAAAGCGGGTCGCGGTCCAGCTGCACGGCGCGGCCGACACCTGGGACCCGTTCCCGGAATTCCTCAACGGGTTGCGGTCCGCGGGCGCCCAGGTGGTCCCCATCCACGTATATCGCTGGAAACCAACGCCGGCCGGCGGCGACTTCGACCAACTCGTCACCTCGGTCGCCCGGCGGCAGTTCGACGCGGTGACCTTCACCTCGGCGCCCGCGGGCGCGGCGCTGCTGGAGCGCAGCCGCGAGTTGGGCGTCGAAGAACAACTGCTGCAAGCACTTCGCAGCGACGTGCACGCGATGTGCGTGGGCCCGGTCACCGCGCAGCCCCTGCTCCGCGCCGGGGTCCCCACGTCGTCGCCCGAGCGAATGCGGTTGGGGGCGTTGGCCCGTCACATCGCCCAGGAGCTCCCGACCCTTCGCTCGACCACCATCCGGGCGGCCGGCCACGAGATGGAGATCCGCGGGACCTGCGTGCTGGTCGACGGTTCGCCGCGGTCCCTGTCGGGATCGGGAATGGCGACGCTGCGCGCGCTGGCGGAGCGCCCCGGCGACGTCGTCGCGCGCAACGACCTGTTGCGGGTGCTTCCCGGCAACAGCAACGATCCCCACGCCGTCGACACGGCCGTGCTGCGGCTGCGAACGGCGCTGGGCGACAAGAACATCATCGCGACGGTGGTCAAGCGTGGCTACCGGCTCGCGATCGACCATCCGGACGAATCCCCATGGCACTGATCCTGGTGGCGCACGGCACCCGCAGGCCCGGCGGCGTGGCGATGGTCGAAGACCTTGCGGCACAGGTGAGTACGCTCGTCCGCAGCCCGGTCGACGTGGCGTTCGTCGACGTGGTGGGACCCACCCCCAGCGAGGTGCTGGCCACAGCGAAGGCCGCCGGCCGGCCGGCCATCGTGGTGCCGGCGTTCCTGTCGCGCGGATATCACGTCCGGGCCGACCTGCCCGCCCACGTCGCGATCAGCGGTCATCCGAACGTGACCGTCACCCCCGCGCTGGGCCCGAGCGGGCAGGTCGCGCGGATCGTCGGCGATCAGCTGCTGAAATGCGGTTGGCGGCCGGGTGATTCGGTGATTCTGGCGGCCGCGGGAACCTCGGACGACAACGCCCGCGCCGACCTGCACACCACGGCGACGTTGTTGTCGGCGCTCACCGGGTCGCGGGTGAGCCTGGCGTTCGCGGCCACCGGGGACCCGCAACTGCACGAGTCGGTCGACCGGGCGAGGCGCCGCGGTGGACGCGTCGTGGTCGCCTCCTACCTGTTGGCCGACGGCCTGTTCCAACAACGGCTGCACGACTGCGGCGCCGACCTGGTCAGTCAACCGCTGGGCACCCATCCCTGCCTGGCGCGCCTGATCGCGAACCGATTCCGCCGCGCCCTGCCGCCCGCCCTGGCCGCCACCGCCCGGCATGCGTCGCGTCGATCGGCCCCCCAACAGGTCACCCACGCGCGCGCGTTACGGCCAATTCCTTGATCTTTGGGCTCGAACCGGCGATCCTGGCACCATGCCCCGTCGCGAAGAGCCGTCGCGTGGCATCCTTGATCCGGTCGCCAAGGCGCTGCGTTTGCCGTTCGGCACACCGGAATTCATCGACCGGCTCGTCACCGGAGGGGTCAATCAAATCGGCCGCCGGACCCTGACGATGCTGATCACCACCTGGGATGCCGCCGGGGGTGGGCCGTTCGCGGCCAGCGCCGTCGCGTCCACGGGCATGGCCAAGACCGCCGAAATCGTCCAAAGCAATTTCGTGGGCCCGGTCTTCGGCCCGCTGCTGAAAATCCTCGGCGCCGACAAGGCGGCCACGCGGGCCTCGTTGTGCGCCTCCCAGCTCGTGGGCCTGGGCATCATGCGCTACGGCATCCGCTCCGAGCCGCTGCACTCGATGTCGGTGGACGCGCTGGTCGACGCGATCGGTCCGACGATGCAGCGCTACCTGGTCGGCGACATCACCCGGTGAGCGGTCGCGCGCTCAGGCCGCCCGGGCCTCGGCGTCGCGGGCGATCTGCACGAAGCCGTCTGCGGTGATCCGCACCGGGTACACCGGCACCGAAACGCTCGGATCGTCCAGGCAGGAACCGTCTTCGAGCGAGAACGCCTGCTTGAGAATGGGCGACTGAACCGTGACGCGGCCTCCGCGGTCGCCGACGATGCCGCGGGACAGCACGGCCGCCCCGGAGAACGGGTCGACGTTGCCCACCGCGTGCACGGACCCGTCGTCGAGCCGGAACAACGCGGCCTGGGAACCGTCGTCGAGCAGCACGCCGACGCCGCGGCCCGGAATGAGGTGGTCGTACGCGCACGCGCTCGTCCACACGGCAATGTCGTTGAGAAGCGTCATGATACCTTCCTCGTTCCTTCGGAGTTGTGCTCGCGAACCGTCGGCATGCCAATGGACACAGGGATTTTGCGCCCGGCGTGCTCGGTGAACGTCACCGTCGAATCGACGGCGTCGGGGGCGTTGACGAACGAAACGAAGCGCGAGAGCTTGTCCGGGTCGTCGAGCACCCCCTTCCATTCGCACTTGTAGTTGCGCACGTGCCGCTCCATCGCGGCCTCGAATTCGGCTGCCAGGCCCAGTGAGTCCTCGCAGACGACCTCGCGCACGTGGTCCAGACCGCCGTCGAGCGACTCGACCCACGGCGCGGTGCGCTGCAGCCGGTCAGCCGTGCGGATGTAGTACATGACGAACCGATCGACGTACCGGACCAGCGTCTCGGTGTCGAGGTCGCTGACCAGCAGCTGCGCGTGCTTGGGGGTCATCCCGCCGTTGCCGCCGACGTAGAGGTTCCAGCCCTTTTCGGTGGCGATGACGCCGACGTCCTTGGAGCGGGCTTCGGCGCACTCCCGCGCGCAACCCGAGACGCCCATCTTGATCTTGTGCGGCGCCCTCAGGCCGCGGTAGCGCAGTTCGAGGTCGATGGCCAGCTGCACCGAATCCTGCTGCCCGTAACGGCACCAGTCGGTGCCCACACAGCTCTTCACCGTGCGCAGCGCCTTGCCGTACGCGTGCCCGGATTCCATGCCGCCGTCGACCAGGCGCTTCCAGATCTCGGGCAGTTGGTCCACCCGCGCGCCGAACAGGTCGATGCGCTGGCCCCCGGTGATCTTGGTGTAAAGGCCGAAGTCCTGGGCGATCTGGCCGATCAGGATCAGGTGCTCGGGCTTGATGTCGCCGCCGGGGACCCGCGGCACCACCGAGTAGCTGCCGTTCTTCTGGATGTTGGCCAGGAAGTGGTCGTTGGAGTCCTGCAGCGACGCCTGCTCGCCCTCGAGGATGTGGTCCGAACCGGTGGACGCCAGGATCGAGGCGACCACGGGTTTGCAGATGTCGCAACCCTTTCCGCGACCGAAGCGCTCCAGCAGTCCGGAGAAGGTCCGCAGCTCGGTGGCGGAGATGATCTCGAAAAGCTCGGCGCGCGACTGGCTGAAGTGCTCACACAGCGCCTTGGACTGCTCGACGCCCTCGGCTTCCAGCAGCTGCTTGAGCAGCGGCACGCACGACCCGCACGACGTCCCGGCCGAGGTGCACGACTTCAGCGAGGGCACATCGGCGCAGCCGTCGGCGATCGCGCACTTCAGATCGCCCTTGGTGACGTTGTTGCACGAGCAGATCTGGGCCGAATCCGGCAGCGCCCCAATGCCCAACGCCTCGCCGCCGCCGGATTGGGCCGGCGCGATCAGCGCGAGCGGATCCCCGGGCAGCTCGCTGCCGACCATCGGCCGCAGCACCCCGTAGGAGGAGGCGTCGCCGACCAGGACGCCCCCGAGCAGGGTCTTGGCGTCGTCGGAGAGCACCAGCTTCGCGTACGTCCGGTTCACCGCGTCGTTGACGGCGACCTCGAGGCAGTTCTCGGTGACGCCCATCGCGTCACCGAAGCTGGCGACGTCGACGCCCAGCAGCTTCAGCTTCGTGGACAGGTCCGCCTCGCCGAACTCCGCGACGCCGTCCAGCAGGCGGTCGGCCACCACCTCGGCCGAGGTGTAGCCCGGACCCACCAGGCCGTAGCACCGGCCGCCGATCGCGGCGACCTCGCCGATCGCGTAGATGTCGGGATCGCTTGTCCGGCAGGACACGTCGGTGAGCACACCGCCGCGCTCGGCGCGCGTCAGCCCGGCGGCGACCGCCAGTTCGTCGCGCGGCCGGATCCCGGCCGCGAAGATCACCAGGCCGGCGTCGACCACCTGCCCGCCGGTCAGGCGCACCCGCACCGACGTCGACCCGTCCGGGTGGTCGACCGATTCGATCGACTCGGTGCCGGTGCCGACATGCACGGAGATGCCCAGGTCCCCGACCATCCGGGCCAGCAGCGCGCCGCCGGCCTCGTCGATCTGCTGCGCCATCAGTCGCGGCATCATCTCGATGACGTGGGTCCGCAACCCGAACTGGCGCAGCGCATTTGCGGCCTCCAGCCCCAGCAGGCCGCCACCGATGACCACGCCCGCGGTCGCGTGTGAGCTTTGCGCCGCGCGCTGGGCGTCGGCGCGGATGGCGTCGAGGTCGTCGAGCGTGCGGTACACGTGGCAGGCGGGCAGGTCGTGGCCGGGCACCGGCGGCACGAACGCGTAGGAGCCGGTCGCCAGGACCAGGGTGTCGTAGTCGTGGCGCCGCCCGTCGGCGGTGAGCACCGACTTTGTCGCGCGGTCGATTTCGGTGACCCGCTGGTTCAGCACCAGCCGGACCCGGTCGTCGCCCGCGTACTCGTTGCCGGGCAGCGCGAGCAGCTTGCGGTCCCAGCTTTCGGTGTAGGAGGTCAGCCCCACGCGGTCATAGGCGGCGTCGGTCTCCTCGGCGAAAACCGTTATGCGCCAACGGCCCTCGGTGTCGCGGGCGCGGAGCGCCTCGACGAACCGGTGGCCCACCATGCCATGTCCGACTACGATGATGTGACGCGGCGCACAGCTTGCGCGCGAAATCCCGTCTGCAGACATGGCTTTGAGAGTAACGGCCAGAAATTACGTCTTTTTCGCGCAATGTGACAGTCCTATGACGAGGATCTCACAACTCACAGGGACGGCTGTGATTGATCGTTCGCTGCCGGCGAACGGCCAGTTGGAACTTAAGCGTGGTCGACTCATGTTTGTACTAGTAGCCGGTCATCGGAGCGCCGGTCACAGGAATCTCACAACGAAGATCAAGGAATCGAAAGGGGAAGCACCATGAGCAACCTCGCACTGTGGTCGCGACCGGCCTGGGACACCGACCGGTGGCTGCGCGACTTCTTCGGCCCCGCCGCCGCGGCGGACTGGAACAACCCGCTGAGCAGCGGTTGGCGCCCCGCCGCCGAGATCGTCAAGGACGGTGACGACGCGGTCGTACGTGTCGAGCTCCCGGGCGTTGACGTCGACCGGGACGTGAACGTCGAGGTCGACCGGGGTCGCCTGGTCATCCACGGCGAACACCGCGACGAGCACGCGGAGGAGAAGGACGGCCGGACGCTGCGCGAGATCCGGTACGGCTCGTTCCGCCGGTCGTTCCAGCTGCCCGCCCACGTCACCGGCGACGCCATCACGGCGTCCTATGACGCCGGAGTGCTGACGGTGCGGGTCAGCGGCGCGTACGCCGGGAACCAGGCGCAACGCATCGCGATCACCAAGTAAGGCGCCGACGAGACGCAACAGCCCCCGCACGCACCGCGTGTCGGGGGCTTTTGCGTCGCTGCGCGTCAGCCCCAGCGGGCGAGCAGCTCGTTGGCCCGGCCCGTCAGCGCGGCCTGCAGGAAGGGCCCGAAGCTGATTCGCGCCACGCCCAGCGGACCGAAGGCCGCGGGGTCGTCCTGGTCGGGCAGCGCGATCGCGTTGACCGGCAACACCAACTCCGCGGCCAAGCGCCGCAACGTGTCGGGGTGGTGGCGGCCGACCGGGTACAGGACATCGGCGCCGGCGGCGGCCGCCTGATTCAGCCGTGCCACGGCGCGGTCGACGCGATCGGACTCCTCGCCGTCTTGGCGCAGGAACAGATCGGTCCGGGCGTTGATGACCACATGCACCCCCACCGCGTCGGCGGCCGACCGCAGCGCGCCGACCAGCTCGGCGTGTTCCTCGGCGGACCGCAGCCGTCCGCCCTCCGAGTGCACGGTGTCCTCGATGTTCAGCCCGACGGCCCCGACGCTGAGCAGGCCCTCGATCAGGCGGTCGGCCGGAAGTCCGTAGCCGGATTCGATGTCCACCGAGACCGGGACGCCTTCCGTTTCCGAGACCGCCGCGGTGATCTGCGCGACGCGGGTGAGCACGTCGTCGAACGACATGCCCTCGTTGTCGGATTTGCCGATCGAGTCCGCCATCGGATGGCTCCCCACGGTCAGCGCGGCGAATCCCGCGCCGACGGCCAGTCGCGCCGACCAGGCGTCCCACACGGTCGGCAGGATGACCGGGTTGCCCGGCCGGTGCAGCTTCAACAGGGTGGCGGCGCGCTCGGCCGGCGTGTTGGGGCCCGTCATCAGTGTTTGCTCCCTTGGCGTCGGAGCTCAATGGTCTGACGTTCGCCTGTGCCGTGGATAGTATTGGGGACGTACTGTGATCCGAAACACTGCCGAGGAGATGCGTTGACGAGCACGACTGGCACGACAGAATTCGCCGAACTGCACGATCTGATCGGCGGCCTGCGGCGGTGCGTGAGCTCGCTGCGGTCGCGATACGGCGACAGCCCCGCGATGCGTCGCATCGTCATCGACGCCGACCGCATCCTGTCCGACGTCGATCTGCTCGACACCGACGTGTCCGAGTTGGACCTGGCGGGCGCCACCGTGCAGCAGTCGGGCGAGAAGATCGTCATCCCCGACACCCAGTACGACAGCGAATTCTGGCGTGATGTCGACGACGAGGGCGTCGGCGGTCACAACAGGGCCTGAACAACCCGAGCGCCCCGACTCCATGCCCCCCGCTGGAGGGGGCCTTCTCTCTGTGTACCCTTCGACAGACAGCCCGTTCGAAGAGGAACAACTAGATGAGCGCACCCACGGCGAACCGTCCTGCGTCCGGTGTCTTTTCACCCACGCGCGCCCGTATCCAGCAGCGGACCCTCCGTACCGACCGGTGGTGGATGTCGCCGCTGAGGATCGACCTCGGCTTCGCCGCATTCGTCATCTACGCGACGGCACGAGCGTTCCAGCAGAACTACTTCTTTGTCCCCAAATACCACTACCTGACGCCGTTCTACTCGCCGTGCGTCAGCAAGGGTTGCGGTGAGGCCGGCGACATCTGGCCGCAGTTCCTGCCCGACGTGTGGTGGCTGCCGTATGCGGCGGTGTCGCTGCCGTTCCTGCTGCTGTTCCGGTTGACCTGCTACTACTACCGCGGCGCCTACTACCGCACGGTGTGGCAGTCGCCCACCGCGTGTGCGGTGGCCGAGCCCCGCGTGCACTACAGCGGCGAGACGAAGTTCCCGCTGATCATCCAGAACACCCACCGGTACTTCTTCTACATCGCCTGCCTCATCTCGATCGTCAACAGCTACGACGCGATCGTCGCGTTCCATTCCGACAGCGGGCCGGGCGGATTCGGCTTCGGGCTGGGCAACCTGATCCTGCTGGGCAACGTCATCATGCTGTGGGTCTACACGCTGTCCTGCCACTCCTGCCGGCACGTCACCGGTGGGCGACTCAAGCACTTCTCCAAAAACCCTGTGCGGTATTGGATCTGGACGCAGGTCAGCGCGATGAACACCCGGCACAAGCAGTTCGCCTGGATCACGCTGGGCACCCTGATGCTCACCGATTTCTACATCGCACTGGTGGCCAGCGGCGCCATCAGCGACCTGAGATTCGTTGGCTGAAAAGCCATTTGACTTACAAATCAGAACGTAGCTAGCGAGGGTTTTCATGGTTGATGTCGAGCGGCATGCCTACGACGTAGTCGTCATCGGCGCCGGCGGCGCGGGATTGCGCGCGGTCATCGAGGCGCGCGAACGCGGCCTGCGGGTCGCGGTGGTGTGCAAGTCCCTGTTCGGCAAGGCACACACCGTGATGGCCGAGGGTGGGTGCGCGGCCTCGATGGGCAACACCAACCCGAAGGACAACTGGAAGACCCACTTCGGCGACACGATGCGCGGTGGGAAGTTCCTCAACAACTGGCGGATGGCCGAACTGCACGCCAAGGAGGCCCCGGACCGCGTCTGGGAGCTGGAAACCTATGGCGCGCTGTTCGATCGCCTCAAGGACGGCAAGATCAGCCAGCGCAACTTCGGCGGGCACACCTACCCGCGGCTGGCGCACGTCGGTGACCGCACCGGCCTGGAGCTGATCCGCACCATGCAGCAGAAGATCGTCTCGCTGCAGCAGGAGGACTACGCCGAGCTCGGCGACTACGAGGCCCGCATCCGGGTGTTCGCCGAAACCACGATCACCGAACTGATCAAGGACGGCGACGCGATCGCCGGGGCGTTCGGCTACATCCGCGAAAGCGGCAACTTCATCCTGTTCGAGGCGCCCGCGGTGGTGCTGGCCACCGGCGGCATCGGCAAGTCGTTCAAGGTCACCTCGAACTCCTGGGAGTACACCGGCGACGGGCACGCCCTGGCGCTCCGGGCGGGCGCGTCCCTGATCAACATGGAGTTCGTCCAGTTCCACCCGACGGGCATGGTGTGGCCGCCGAGCGTGAAGGGGATCCTGGTCACCGAGGGCGTTCGCGGCGACGGCGGGGTGCTGAAGAACTCCGACGACAAGCGGTTCATGTTCGACTACATCCCGCCGGTCTTCAAAGGCCAGTACGCCGAGACCGAGCAAGAGGCCGACCAGTGGCTCAAGGACAACGACTCGGCCCGCCGCACCCCTGACCTGCTGCCGCGCGACGAGGTCGCGCGCGCGATCAACTCCGAGGTCAAGGCCGGCCGGGGCAGCCCACACGGCGGCGTCTTCCTCGACATCGCGTCGCGGCTGACGCCGGCGGAGATCAACCGCCGCCTGCCGTCGATGTACCACCAGTTCAAGGAGCTGGCCGGGGTCGACATCACCAAGGAGCCGATGGAAGTCGGGCCGACCTGCCACTACGTGATGGGCGGCGTCGAGGTCGACGCCGACACCGGGGCGGCCACCGTGCCCGGGCTCTTCGCCGCGGGCGAATGCTCCGGCGGCATGCACGGCTCGAACCGGCTGGGCGGCAACTCGCTGTCGGACCTGCTGGTATTCGGCCGGCGCGCCGGCCTGGGCGCCGCCGACTACGTGCGGGCGCTGAGCAGCCGTCCGACGGTCGGCGACGGCGCCGTCGAGGCGGCGGCGAAGCGGGCCCTGTCCCCCTTCGAGGCGCCGGCGGGCGGCGGCCCCGGCGAGAACCCCTACACCCTGCAGCTCGAGCTGCAGCAGTCGATGAACGACCTGGTCGGCATCATCCGCAATGCCGACGAGATCTCCGAGGCTTTGGCCCGGCTCGACAAGCTGCGGGAGCGGTTCAAGAACCTGCATGTGGAGGGGCAGCGCCGCTACAACCCGGGCTGGAACCTGGCCATCGACCTGCGCAACATGCTGCTGGTCAGCGAATGCGTCGCCAAGGCCGCGCTGCAGCGCACCGAGAGCCGGGGCGGGCACACCCGCGACGACCACCCGTCGATGGACTCGTCGTGGCGCAAGCTGTTGCTGGTCTGCGAGGCAGTCGCCGAGCCAGGCGACGTTGAAGGCGCGGTGATCCCCGACATCACCATCACGAAGAAAGAGCAGACGCCGATGCGGCCCGATCTGCTGGAACTGTTCGACATCGCCGAGCTGGAGAAGTACTACACCGACGAGGAGCTCGCCGGGCATCCAGGGCGGACACCCAGGACGGAGAAGTAAATGACCTACAACGCGACGATGCGGGTGTGGCGCGGCGACGACGCCAACGGTGCGTTGCAGGACTTCACCGTCGAGGTCAACGAGGGTGAGGTCGTCCTCGACATCATTCACCGCCTGCAGCAGACCCAGACGCCCGACCTGGCGGTCCGGTGGAACTGCAAGGCGGGCAAGTGCGGCTCGTGCTCCGCGGAGATCAACGGCTATCCGCGGTTGCTCTGCATGACCCGGATGTCGACGTTCGCCGAGGACGAGGTCGTCACGGTCACGCCGCTGCGGACGTTCCCGGTGATCCGGGACCTGGTCACCGACGTCTCGTTCAACTACGAGAAGGCCCGCGAGATACCGTCTTTCGCGCCGCCCAAGGACCTGCAACCCGGCGAGTACCGGATGGCGCAGGAGGACGTCCAGCGCTCCCAAGAGTTCCGCAAGTGCATCGAATGCTTCCTGTGCCAGAACGTGTGCCACGTGGTCCGCGACCACGAGGAGAACAAGAAGGCGTTCGCCGGCCCCCGCTTCCTGATGCGGATCGCCGAGCTGGAGATGCACCCGCTGGACACCCGGGACCGGCGCAAGGACGCCCAGGAAGAGCACGGCCTGGGGTACTGCAACATCACCAAGTGCTGCACCGAGGTCTGCCCGGAGAACATCAAGATCACCGACAACGCGCTGATCCCGATGAAGGAGCGCGTCGCCGACCGCAAGTACGACCCGGTGGTCTGGCTCGGTAACAAGCTGTTCCGTCGCTGAGCGCTCCCGCCGCGCCCTCACCGGCTGGCGGGGTTAGGGCGTCGCGGTACCCGGGTAACCAACCTGCATCCTGTCGGGCCGTCCGGATGGACGGCCGCTGTACCAACGACCGGAAAGGCAGCTCATGGAACCCAGGCGAGAAACCGCCAGCATCAACAACATTCGGACCGCAATCCGGCAATTGTCCGTGCGCGCCCAGCTCGCGCAGAAGGAGGGGCGGCACAACGACGCCGCCGAACTCGAGAGCCGCATCCAGGGCTTCCGGGAAGAACTCAGCCACCGGCCCTAGCGCGCGCCGGCGGCCCCGGTTCAGGCGCCCAAGCGGCGGAAATTGCTCCGGTGGAACACGATGGGCGCCACGTCGGCGTCCACGGTCACCTCGCTGACCCGCAACACGACGATCGTGTGGTCACCGGCGGGAACGAGTTGCTCGATGGCGCTTTCCAGCCACAGGCCGGTGCCCTTGATGAACACCGCCCCGGTGGGCCGGGAGACGGTCTCCAGGCCTGCGAACCTGTCGCCGGTTTTGGCGGCCAGCGTGCGGGCGGCCTCGTCGTGCGCCTCGCCGAGCACGCTGATGCCCAGCATGGGCAGGTCCTTGAGTTTGGGCCAGGTCGTCGAGGTGTTCTGCACGCAGAACGACACCAACGGCGGGTCCAGCGAGACCGGCACGAAGGTGCTGGCGGCCAGCCCTTCCCGGGTTCCGTTCACCTCGGCGGCGATGGCCACCACACCAGACGGAAAATGACCGAAGGCCTCACGAAGTGACGACGCTGTCAGCTTGTTGTTCGAGTTCACCGGACTTTTTCGCCCCTAGAGCGCCAGACGTATTTTCGGGTCCGACCCTACCCGGCGCGCATCGTCCCGGCGCGGACACCCTTACTCGTTTTCTAAGCGCTCTGCCGAATACCCATGCGCGGAAGCGACATCCGGGTGCGAGCGCAGCCGGCTCTTCCAGGCGTTGCGGCCGTAGACCGAGAAGATGGGGTCGGCGGGATCCTGCGACGCCGCCCAGTCAGTCCCGGTGCCCGCCGCGAGTTCGCGAGGCAGCGCGAGCACGGGTATCCGCGCGTCGAGGCGCGGATTGAAGAAGTAGGGCACCGAGATCCGGTCGGTCGCCGGGCCCTGCAGGTTGACCCGGTGCTCGGTGGCCCGCAGGTAGCCGCGCGTCGCCGCCTCCAGCAGTTCACCGATGTTGACGATGAACGCCCCCTCGCGCGGGGGGACGTCGATCCAGGCGTCGTCGAACGCCCGCCGCACCTGCAGGCCCCGGCTGCCCGGCTCCGCCAGCAGCAGCGTGAGCACCCCGGCGTCCCGGTGCGCGCCCACGCCCTGGGAGCCGGCCGCGCGCCCCGGGTAGCGGATGATCTTGATCAGCGTGGCCGGGGTTTCGGCGAAGGCGGGGTCGAACACGTCCGCCGGGCTGCCCAGCGAGGCCGCCCAGTGCCGCAGCAGGGTGCGGGCCACCGCCGACAGCGCGGCGTCCCACTCCTCGACGAGTCCGGGCAGCTCGGGCAGCGCGGCCGGCCACTGGTTGGGACCCTGTAGCCACCGGTAGTCGGACTTGCCCAGCCCGCCGATCGGCGGACGTTGCGGCCCGATGTCGATCTGCTCGCGCCAATCCACCTCGCCGCGGGTCACCTCGCCGCCCAGGCGGGTGTAGCCGCGGAAATGCGGGCTGCGCACCATGGCGACCGAGTCCTTGTCGTGCTGCGGCAGCGCGAAGAGCCGGCGCGCGGCCTCGAGCATCCGCGTCACCAATTCCGGGGCGACCCCATGGCCGGTCAGATAGAAGAATCCGACCCGGTGGGCGGCCTCGCGCAGACCGTCCCGCAACCGCGCCGGATCGGCCCGCAGGTCGACGACCGGCACCGCAGTGACGCCCGGCACATCGCCCGTCCCGCGCCCGTCTCCGCAGGTAGCGCGGGTTTTCGACGGCATCGGCGCACCCTTCCCAACCGGTTGGTTAATTAGGCAATGAAATCTAGCTCACATCCGCTTGCATCCCACTGACGCTAACGATATTTTAGGTGTTGTTACTGGTGGGTAACTTAGACCTAGTACCCAACCACAAGTGGCATTCTCAACGAGGAGGACCGTAGTGAGCCACTACAAGAGCAACGTCCGCGACCAGGCGTTCAACCTGTTCGAGGTATTGGGCGTTGACAAGGCCTTGGGCCAGGGCGAATACAGCGACCTGGACGTAGACACCGCCAACGAAATGCTCAACGAGATGAGCCGGCTGGCCGAGGGGCCGATCGCCGACTCGTTCGTCGAGGGCGACCGCAACCCGCCGGTCTTCGACCCGAAGACGCACTCGGTGACGCTGCCGGAATCCTTCAAGAAGTCCGTACACGCCGTCATCGAGGCCGGGTGGGACAAGGTCGGCATCGACGAGGCCCTCGGCGGCGTGGCAATGCCCAAGTCGCTGCTGTGGGCGCTGCACGAGCACATCCTGGGCGCCAACCCCGCCGTGTGGATGTACGCCGGCGGCGCGGGTTTCGCGAACATCCTGTACCACCTCGGCACCGAGGAGCAGAAGAAGTGGGCCGTCCTGGCCGCCGAGCGCGGCTGGGGTTCGACCATGGTGCTCACCGAGCCGGACGCCGGCTCCGACGTCGGCGCCGGGCGGACCAAGGCTGTCAAGCAGGACGACGGGTCCTGGCACATCGACGGTGTGAAGCGATTCATCACCTCGGCCGACTCCGGCGACCTGTTCGAAAACATCTTCCACCTGGTGCTGGCGCGCCCCGAGGGCGCCGGACCCGGCACCAAGGGCCTGTCGCTGTTCTTCGTGCCCAAGTTCCTGTTCGACTTCGAGACCGGTGAGCTGGGCGAGCGTAACGGCGTGTTCGTCACCAACGTCGAGCACAAGATGGGCCTGAAGGTGTCGGCGACCTGTGAGCTGAGCTTCGGCCAGCACGACGTTCCCGCCAAGGGCTGGCTGGTCGGCGAGGTGCACAACGGCATCGCGCAGATGTTCGACGTGATCGAGCAGGCCCGCATGATGGTCGGCACCAAGGCCATCGCGACCCTGTCGACGGGTTACCTGAACGCGTTGGAGTACGCGAAGTCCCGGGTCCAGGGCGCGGACATGACCCAGATGACCGACAAGACGGCACCGCGGGTGACCATCACGCACCACCCCGACGTGCGCCGGTCGCTGATGACCCAGAAGGCCTACGCCGAGGGTCTGCGGGCGCTGTACCTGTTCACGTCGACCTACCAGGACGCCTCGGTGGCCGAGGCCCTGCACGGTGTGGACGCCGAGCTGGCCGTGAAGGTCAACGACCTGATGCTGCCGGTGGTCAAGGGTGTCGGCTCGGAGCAGGCCTACGCCAAGCTGACCGAGAGCCTGCAGACGTTCGGTGGGTCCGGCTTCCTGCAGGACTACCCGATCGAGCAGTACATCCGGGACGCCAAGATCGACTCGCTCTACGAGGGCACCACCGCCATCCAGGCGCAGGACTTCTTCTTCCGCAAGATCGTCCGCGACAAGGGTGTGGCGCTGGCCCACGTGTCCGAGCAGATCCAGAAGTTCGTCGACAGCGAGTCCGGCAACGGGCGGTTGAAGACGGAACGGGAGTACCTGGCCAAGGCCCTGACCGACGTTCAGGCCATGGCGACCTCGCTGACCGGTTACCTGATGGCGGCGCAGGAGGACGTGACCAGCCTCTACAAGGTGGGTCTGGGTTCGGTGCGCTTCCTGATGAGCGTCGGTGACCTGGTCATCGGCTGGCTGTTGCAGCGTCAGGCCGCGGTGGCCGTGGCGGCGCTCGACGCCGGCGCCAGCGGTGACGACAAGGCCTTCTACGAGGGCAAGGTCGCGGTGGCGTCGTTCTTCGCGAAGAACTTCCTGCCGATGCTGACCAGCACCCGCGAGGTCATCGAGACGCTGGACAACGACATCATGGAGCTCGACGAGGCCGCCTTCTAGGCCGCTTCGTAGGGACGCACAAATCCCCCGCCTCGCGTGCGAGGCGGGGGATTTTGCGTCGGTCTGACCGTCAGAACACCAAAAAGGCCGCCGCTGGATCCCCTCACTCCAGCGGCGGCCCTTTTCGGACGCCCATCGGCCAAGACCGACAGGCGGTCGTTCCGGGGGATGCCCCGTATTGCCGTCGGGGTCGGGGGGTCAGACCACAACACGGGGCCATCCGGGGTCACGGATACCCGCCGCCTTCGATCGCTAACCCGATGTGACCCATCTCATGGGCCCGACGGTCAGGCCTCCAGGATCGCGGCCACTCCCTGGCCGCCCGCCGCGCAGATCGAGACCAGGGCGCGCACCGGCTTGCCCGCGCCCTTCTGCTCGGCCTTTCGCTGCGCGAGCTGCTTGGCGGCCTGAGCCAGGATCCGCCCGCCGGTGGCGGCAAACGGGTGGCCGGCGGCCAGCGAGGAGCCGTTGACGTTGAGCTTGGACCGGTCGATCGAGCCCAGCGCGGCGTCCAGCCCCAGCCGCCCCTTGCAGTACTCCTCGGATTCCCACGCCTGCAGATGACACAGCACAACCGACGCGAACGCCTCGTGGATCTCGTAGAAATCGAAGTCCTGCAGGCTCAGGCCATTGCGGGCGAGCAGCCGCGGCACCGCGTACGTGGGCGCCATGAGCAGGCCGTCCCGCCCATTGACGTAGTCGACCGCCGCCGTTTCGGAGTCCACCAGGTACGCCAGCGGTGTGAGCGAGTGGGCCTCCGCCCACTCGTCGGTGCCCAGCAGGGCGACCGAGGCGCCGTCGGTCAGCGGGGTCGAGTTGCCGGCCGTCATCGTCGCGTCGCCGGCCTTGACGCCGAACACCGGCCGCAGCTTGGCCAGCTTCTCGGCCGACGAGTCCGCTCGCAGGTTGTCGTCGCGGTACAGCCCCAAAAACGGCGTGACGAGGTCGTCGAAGAAGCCGCGGTCGTAGGCGGCGGCCATGTTGCGGTGGCTGGCGGCGGCCAGCTCGTCCTGGGCGACGCGCGAGATGCCCATCTGCTTGGCGGTGATCGCCTGGTGCTCCCCCATGGACAGCCCGGTGCGCGGTTCGCTGTTGACCGGGATCTCCACGCCCAGGGTCGCGGGCAGAGTGCCCACCAGCTTCAGCCGCTGCACGTTGGACTTGGCGCGGCGCAACTTCAGCAGGGTGCGGCGCAGGTTGTCGCCGAGGCCGATCGGCGCGTCGGAGGTGGTGTCCACCCCGCCGGCGGCGGCCACCTCGTAGCGGCCGGCCGCGATGCCGTCGGCGGCGGCGATGGCCGCCTGCAGGCCGGTGCCGCACGCCTGCTGCAGGTCGAACGCCGGCGTGTACGACGCCAGCTGCGAACCGAGCACGCATTCGCGCGTGAGGTTGAAGTCCCGGCTGTGCTTGAGCACGGCGCCGCCGACCACCACGCCGAGCCGCTCGCCGGCCAGCCCGAAGCGATCCACCAGCCCGCCCAGCGCGGCGGTGAACATGTCCTGGTTGGAGGCCTCGGCGTAGGCGCCGTCGGACCGGGCGAACGGGATGCGGTTGCCGCCCAGGATGGCGACGCGCCGCCGCTCGGAGCTGCGCTGAGCAGCCGGTGTACTTGCCTCAGAACTTGCAGGGGCCACTGTTTTCTCCGTGCTCGTGCGGTCTATCGGTTTGGGATTCGCCCGTCTGGGGCCATACTACCCACTGTTCTTACTCTGCAGTAAGTTCGTCCTCGATACGGTTGTGCTGTAGGCATACCCCGACTTCGCAAGAACATGGAAGGTAGCTCCGGTGGCTCCCAAGGTCTCGTCCGATCTGTTCTCTCAGATCGTCAACTCCGGTCCTGGTTCGTTTCTCGCCAAGCAGCTCGGTGTTCCCCAACCCGAGACGCTGCGCCGCTATCGCGCCGGTGATCCGCCGCTGGCCGGGGCGCTGCTGATCGGCGGGCAGGGCAGAGTCGTCGAGCCGCTGCGCGCGGCGCTGGACGCCGACTACGACCTGGTCGGCAACAACCTGGGCGGGCGCTGGGCCGACAAGTTCGGCGGGCTGGTCTTCGACGCCACCGGCATCACCACGCCCGAAGGGCTCAAGGGGTTGTACGAGTTCTTCACCCCGCTGCTGCGCAACCTGGGCCACTCGGCCCGCGTGGCGGTGGTCGGCACCACGCCCGACGGCGCCGCCAACCCGCACGAGCGGATCGCCCAGCGCGCGTTGGAGGGCTTCACCCGCTCGCTGGGCAAGGAGCTGCGCAACGGCAGCACGGTCGCGCTGGTGTACCTGTCGCCGGACGCCAAACCCGCTGCGACGGGCCTGGAATCGACCATGCGGTTCATCCTGTCGGCCAAGTCGGCGTACGTGGACGGCCAGGTGTTCTACGTCGGGGAGGCGGACTCCACACCGCCGGGTGATTGGGAACGGCCGCTGGACGGCAAGGTCGCCATCGTGACAGGCGCGGCCCGCGGCATCGGCGCGACGATCGCCGAGGTGTTCGCCCGCGACGGTGCGCGCGTCGTCGCGATCGACGTCGAATCGGCCGCCGAGGCGCTGGCCGAGACGGCCAGCCGGGTGGGGGGCACCGCGCTGTGGCTCGACGTCACCGCCCCCGACGCCGTCGACAAGATCACCGAGCACCTGCGCGAGCATCACGGCGGCCACGCCGACGTCCTGGTCAACAACGCCGGGATCACCCGCGACAAGCTGCTGGCCAACATGGACGATGCGCGCTGGGACGCCGTCTTGGCCGTCAATCTGCTTGCCCCGCTGCGCCTTACCGAGGGGCTGGTCGGCAACGGCAGCATCGGCGAGGGCGGCCGGGTGATCGGCCTGTCGTCGATGGCCGGCATCGCGGGCAACCGCGGCCAGACCAATTACGCCACCACCAAGGCGGGGATGATCGGCCTGACCCAGGCGCTGGCCCCGGAGCTCTACGACAAGGGCATCACCATCAACGCCGTCGCACCGGGATTCATCGAGACCCAGATGACGGCCGCCATCCCGCTGGCCACCCGCGAGGTCGGCCGCCGGATGAACTCACTGCTGCAGGGCGGCCAGCCGGTGGATGTCGCGGAGGCCATCGCCTACTTCGCCAGCCCGGCCTCGAACGCGGTGACCGGCAACGTCATTCGCGTATGCGGCCAGGCCATGCTGGGCGCATAGGAGAACTTGATGAACCAGCCAAGCGGCCTGAAGAATCTGCTGCGCGCGGCCGCGGGAGCCCTGCCGGTGGTGTCCCGCGGCGGCGGACTGCCCACCCGCACGGTCACCATCGAGGAACTGCCCATCGACCGCACGAACGTCGCCGAGTACGCGGCGGTGACCGGCCTGCGCTACGGCAACTGCGTGCCGCTGACCTACCCGTTCGCGCTGACCTTTCCGGCGCTGATGTCGCTGGTGACCGGGTTCGACTTTCCTTTCGCCGCAATGGGTTCGGTGCACACCGAAAACCACATCACCCAATACCGCCCCATCGCGGTCACCGACACCGTCGGCGTGCACGTGCACGCCGAGAACCTGCGCGAACACCGCAAAGGTCTGCTGGTCGACCTGGTGACCGATGTCAGCGTCGGCAACGACACCGCGTGGCACCAGGTCACGACCTTCCTGCACCAGCAACGCACCAGCCTGTCCGACGAACCCAAACCGCCCCCGCAGAAACAGCCCAAGCTGCCGCCACCGCCCACCGTGCTGCGCATCAGCCCGGGCCTGATCCGGCGCTACGCCGTCGTCGGGGGCGATCACAACCCGATACACACCAACCCGATCGCGGCCAAGCTGTTCGGATTCCCCACCGTGATCGCGCACGGAATGTTCAGCGCCGCGGCCGTATTGGCCAACATCGAGGCGGCCATCCCGGACGCGGCTCGGTACTCGGTGCGCTTCGGCAAGCCGCTGGTGCTGCCCGCGACGGCCGGTCTCTACATCGACGAAAACGACGACGGCTGGGACCTTTCGCTGCGCAACATCGCCAAGGGATACCCGCACCTGACCGGCACAGTCCGGCCGCTTTAGCTTCTACCGGTGGCGACCGGCTAGCCGGCGTGCGTCGAACCGCGCCCGCAGGCAAGCACTTTCAGCGCGTGGGCGGCGGTCGCGGTCAGCAGGAACAGCGCAAACAACCACAGCGGCGGGCGGGCGAGTTCCCACACGAAAATCGCCGCCCAGATCGGCGAGCCCTGGGTCACCGCGAGCACACCGGCGGCGCCGGCCAGCGACACCGCCGGCACGTGCAGGTGCGTCCCGCTCGCCCAGTTGATCGCCAGCACCAGCGCCGCCCCCGCCGCCGCGCCGGTGGCCAGCGACGGCGTCAGCAGCCCGCCCGTACCCCCGGCGCGCAGGAACAACGCTGTCAGAAGGGGTTTCAACGCCAGGATCGCCAGCGCGGACACCAGGGTCATGCCGCTGGCCAGGCTGACCGTCAGGATGCTGCGGCCGTTGCCGGGTAACTCGGGCCACCAATGCGAGCAGACGCCCATTACCAGGCCCGCCCCGGCCAGCGCCGGGATCAGCACCCAGCTTCGCACCGGGCGCGGCGGCCGCGCCGCGGCCATCAACCGGTTGAAGGCCCAGCCCGCCGCGAAAGCCACCGGCGCCAACAGCAATCCGTGCGCTGTCAACAGATAGGTCGATTCCTCGATCGGCCACTGCAGGTTGGGTTGATCGCGCGTGATGGCCGAGCCGATGGCGACCGCCAGGCCGGAGGACAGGAACGCCGCGCCCACCGCGCGCGGGTGCCAGGTGCCCAGCAAGATCCGGGTCGAGAAGAGCGCCCCGGCCAGCGGGACCGCATACACCGCGCCCAGCCCCGCCCCGGCCGCGCAGGCCAGCAGGATCTCACGGTCGCGCCCGGAGAGCCGCTTGAGCCATCCGGTTCCCAAATCGCTTAGAACCGCGGCGAATTGGCGTGGCGCCCCTTCCCTGCCGAGCGATGCTCCCGACCCGACGAGCACCACCTGCAGCATGGCGTCGATGCTCCACGAGAGCCGCGGCACGCGTTCTCGGCGGGCGATGGTTTCCGCCAGCGGCGGCACGTCCGTGCGGCGCCGCAGCAGCCACCACCCGAGCGCGGCCAACGCGGCGCCGATCATCGGGCCGACCACGCGGCGTATCGGGCTGCTGGCGGCGACCCCGGCCAGCAGGGTGCCGAAGCTGTAGTGGTAGGTCGCGTGCTGGACCGCCCGCAGCACGAGCGTCGTCGCCAACCCGGCGACGCCGGCCAGCAACCCGACGATGACGACCGCGCAAAAGAAGTCGAGGTTGCCGCGGTCCGTGCGGGCGACGGGCATCGGGGCCACCTGACGAAGGAGGGGTCTAGTCGCCGGCGGCGTCCGAGCCGTCCGACTGGGACCGGGCCGCTTCCCGCTCCTCCGGTGAGCCTTTGAGGCCGTACCAGAACAGGTCGATCATCAGCTGGGCCGCCTCGTCGACATCGATATCGCCGGTGGACAACCGATTGGCCACCGCCTCGCCGGCGCCCACCAGCGCCACGGCCATCATCTCGTGCTCGATGTCCGGCCGCGGCGCGCGGCTGCCGGCCCGCATCAGCCCGGCGACCAGGTCGATGATCTGCTCGCGTCCCTCGCGCACCATGTGGGCGAACGCCTGCGAGCTGGTGGCCTGGGTGTACATCACGATCCACGACGCCCGGTTCGCGTCGATGTAGCGCATGAACGACGCGATCGTGTTGCGCAGCATGTCATTCGGGCTCTGGCGAAAGTCGATGTCGGCGCGCAACACGTCGATGAACCGGGTCATTTCCCGGTTCAGGCAGGCACCGAACAGGTCCTCCTTGGAGCCGTAATACAGGTACAGCATGGGCTTGGAGATCTGCGCCTCGGCGGCGATGGCGTCCATCGAGGTCTCGTGGTAGCCGTTGACCGAGAACATCTGCACGGCGGCGTCGAGCATCTGCTGCTCGCGCACGGCGCGCGGTAATCGCTTGGTACCACCCGCCATCGCTCGCCTCTCTAGCCCGTCTATCTGACTCAAGAGTAAGCAATGCGGCCGGACCGCACAGCACTAGTGCCCACGGCGGCGACCCGCTTCGCCCGGGGTGGACTATGCGGCGACCCGCTTCGCCGGCCCCGCCGCGCCCCTCTTCGCCGCCGCGCCTCGGCCCGTCTTCGCCGCGCCTTGCCCCGTCTTCGCCTCGCCTTGGCCCGTCGAGTGTGAATCGTTGGCTTTCGGTGTGAATCTGCGGCGGCGACACGCCGATCGGGCGCGCCGCCACTGCACACTCAAAGCCGTCAGTTCACACTCAAGGTTGCGGCGGCCGGCTCACGCCGCGCTCGCGATCGCCGCTAGTGCCCGCAGGTCGGGCCGGGGCCCTTCATCTTCGCCACCCGCACCAGCGCCTCATCCACCCGTCGTGTCGGCAGTTCGCCTGAGGCGACGGCCTTTTGCAAGCGGTCCAGCACCGCGGGCACCTCGTCGGTGGTGACCCACAGCGCGACGTCGACGCCGGCCAACAGGCTGCGCAGCACCGCCTCCGACACCCCGTACCGGTCGGAGATGGCGGCCATGCTGGACAGGTCGTCGCTGAACACCGGGCCGGTGAACGGCGGACCCTTGTAGCCGACGCCGTTGCGCAACAATTGCACCGCCTCGGGGCTCAGGCTGGCGGGGACATCGCCGGTGAGGCCCGGGACCTGCAGGTGGCCCACCATCACCGCGACCGGCGCCGCGGCCACCAGCGACCGGTAGGGCACCAGGTCACTGGTCTGCAGGTCGGCGAGCGGCGGCGTGACTACCCCGCCGGTGTGCGAATCACCCGAGCCGTGCCCGTGCCCGGGGAAATGCTTGAGCACCGGCAGCAGCCCGGCGTCGCGGAGGCCCTGCGCGTACGCCCCGGCGTAGTCGGTCACCGTCTGCGGGTCCGCGCCGAAGGAACGGTTGCCGATGACGGCGTCGTCGTCCTCGTCGCTGACGTCGACCACGGGAGCGAAGTCGACGGTGATGCCCAGGTCGCGCATCTTGTGGCCGCGGTCGGCGGCCAAATCGTGGACCTGCTGGACGGTTTGTGTCTGCGCCAGCTCCCGGGCCGGCGGCGACGTGCCGATCAGGGTCTTCAGCCGCGACACCCGGCCACCCTCTTCGTCGACGCTGACCGCCAGCGGCAGCGGTCCCGCCTGGGCGCTGATGTCCGCCAACGGCCCCTGGAAGATCGTCAGGTCGGTCCAGCTGCCGATGAAGATCCCGCCGACGTGGTAGCCGTTGACGACGGCCCGGGCGTCATCGGCGTTCTTCACGCCCACCATCAGGAGTTGGGCCAGCTTGTCGCGGATGCCCAGCGCGGCCGGCACCGCCGCCGGGTCGGCGCACACCGGGGGCGCGGGCGCGGCCGCCGGCTTACTCGACGTCGACGAGTGGGCGGGTGGCGCGGGGTGGTGGCCGCAGCCGGCCACCAGCGCCGACGCGGCCGCAAGCACGGCGAAGGTGCGCGAAAATGCCATCGGGCCATGCTTTCACAGGGGGGCGTTTCGTCCCCGGCCCCAGGGGGCACAAGCGGTAGGTTGCCCATCAGGGGAGGTCAGCAGGCGATGAGCGGTTTCACGGTGGCGGCCGCGGCCAGCATCGCGGCGGGGTTGGCCGTCGGGATCGCGACGACGGTCGGCATCACGCTCGCGGTGGCCGACGACACCGCCGTCCCCGTGCAGGCGCCGGCGCGCCCGGCGTTGCCCTATCAGGTGCAATACGGCGACCGCTGTTTCCACGGACACTGTCTGCACTGGTGACGAGCGCTCGGTCGAACGCTCTTCTGCTAGGTTGGCGCTAGGTTGAAGTCACGACCGCAAGCCCCGCAATTACCCAGGAGCCGTCGATGAACCGGATCGTTGCGCCCGCCGCAGCGAGCGTTGTGGTTGGCCTGTTGCTCGGCGCGGCCGCGATCTTCGGGATCACGTTGATGGTCCAGCAAGACACGAAGCCGCCACTTCCCGGGGGCGATCCGCAGTCGTCAGTGCTCAACCGGGTCGAGTACGGCAACCGTAGCTAGCGGCGAGGTAGGGGCAGCGCGGCCGGAGCCCGCGGAGACGACCCTCACTTCGTCGGCTGTGTCGCGCCGCTGGTTGTGGTTGGTCGGCGCGATCGCGCTGGCGTTGACGTTCGCCCAGTCGCCGGGGCGGATCTCCCCCGACACGAAGCTCGACCTGACCGCCAACCCGCTGCGTTTTTTGGCGCGCGCGACCAACCTGTGGAACAGCGAGCTGCCGTTCGGGCAGGCGCAGAATCAGGCCTACGGCTACCTGTTTCCGCACGGCACCTTTTTCCTGATCGGTCACGCGCTGGGCGTGCCCGGCTGGATCACGCAGCGGCTGTGGTGGGCGCTGCTGCTCACGGCGGGCTTCTGGGGGCTGATGCGCGTCGCCGAGGCGCTGCGGATCGGCAGCCCGGCGTCGCGGGTGATCGCCGCGGCCGCGTTCGCGCTGTCGCCGCGGGTGCTGACCACCCTCGGATCGATCTCGTCGGAAACCTTGCCGATGATGCTGGCGCCCTGGGTGTTGCTGCCCACGATCCTCGCGTTGCGGGCGTCGACGGATCGGTCCGTGCGAGCGCTGGCCGCCCGGGCGGGCCTGGCCGTCGCGCTGATGGGCGCGGTCAACGCCATCGCGACACTGGCCGGCTGCCTGCCCGCGGTGATCTGGTGGGCATGCCACCGACCGAACCGGCGGTGGTGGCGTTACACCGGGTGGTGGCTGCTGGCGCTGCTGCTGGCCACGCTGTGGTGGGTGGTGGCGCTGGTGATGCTGCGCGCCATCAGCCCGCCGTTCCTGGACTTCATCGAATCCTCCGGTGTGACAACGCAATGGTCGTCACTGACCGAGATGTTGCGCGGGACCGACAGCTGGACCCCGTACGTGGCGCCCAACGCCACCGCGGGCGCCCCGCTGGTGACCGGATCGGCGGCCATCCTGGGCACCTGCCTGGTCGCCGCGGCCGGGCTGGCGGGGCTGGCCTCGGCCGCCATGCCGGCGCGTGGCCGCCTGGTCACGATGCTGTTGGTCGGGGCGGTCTTGATGGCCGTCGGCTACAGCGGCGGGCTGGGCTCTCCGGTGGCGCACGCGGTGCAGGCCTTCCTGGACGCCGGCGGCGCCCCGTTGCGCAACGTGCACAAGCTGGGGTCGGTGATCGGCATCCCGGTGGCGCTGGGCATCGCCCACCTGCTCGGCCGGATACCGCTGCCGGGCGCCGCCCCGACGCCGGTGTGGCTGCGCGCGTTCGCCCACCCGGAGCGCGACAGGCGGGTGGCGGCCGCGATGGTGGTCCTGACGGCGCTGATGGTCAGCACCTCGCTGGCGTGGACCGGTCGGCTGGCGCCGCCGGGGACGTTCACCGCCATCCCGCCGTATTGGCATGAGGCCGCCGACTGGCTCACCGAGCACAACACGGGCGCCCCCACACCCGGGCGGGTGCTCGTCGTGCCGGGGGCGCCGTTCGCCACGCAGGTGTGGGGCACCAGCCACGACGAGCCGCTGCAGGTGCTGGGCAGCAGCCCGTGGGGGGTGCGCGATTCGATCCCGCTGACCCCGCCGCAGACCATCCGGGCGCTGGATTCGGTGCAGCGCCTGTTCGCCGCCGGCCGGCCCTCGGCGGGATTGGCCGATACCCTTGCGCGCCAAGGTATTTCCTACCTTGCGGTGCGCAACGACCTGGATCCCGACACGTCGCGCTCGGCGCGCCCGATCCTGGTGCACCGCGCCGTGGACGGCTCGCCGGGGCTGCGGAAGGTGGCGCAGTTCGGCGCCCCGGTGGGCCCCGGAACGCTGGCCGGCTTCGTCGCCGACAGCGGGTTGCGGCCGCGCTACCCGGCGGTCGAGATCTACCGGGTCACCGGCCGCGGTGACGTCAGTGACCCCGCCGCGCCCTACCTCGTCGACGCCGACCGGCTGGCCCGCGTCGACGGCGGCCCGGAAGCGTTGCTGCGCCTGGACGAACGGCGGCGGCTGCTGGGCCAGCCGCCGCTCGGCCCGGCGCTGCTGACCGCCGACGCGGGCGCCGCCGGGCTGCCGCTGCCGCCGGGAGGCGGCGTGACCGTCACCGACACCCCGGTGACCCGGGAGACGGATTACGGTCGGGTGGACCAACATTCGTCGGCGATCCGGGCCCCCGGCGACGCGCGGCACACCTACAACCGGGTGCCGGACTATCCCGTCCCGGGCGCGGAGCCGGTGGCCGGCGCGTGGACCGGCGGGCGGATCACCGTGTCGAGCTCGTCGTCGGATTCCACCGCCATGCCCGACGTCGCCCCGGCGACCTCCCCGGCCGCCGCGATCGACGGGGACTCCGCGACCGCCTGGGTGTCCAACTCGCTGCAGGCCGCCGTCGGCCAGTGGATGCGGATCGATTTCGACCACCCCGTGACGAATGCGGCAATCACGTTGACCCCCAGTGCAACCGCCGTCGGCGCCCAGGTCCGCCGCATCCTGATCGAAACCGCCACCGGCAGCACCACGCTGCGGTTCGACGAGCCGGGCAAGCCGCTCGCCGCGGCGCTCCCCTACGGTGAAACGCCGTGGGTCCGGATCACCGCCGCGGGCACCGATGACGGGTCCGCCGGCGTGCAATTCGGCATCACCGACCTGACGATCACCCAGTACGACGCGTCCGGGTTCGCCCACCAGGTCGACCTGCGGCACACCGTGCGGGTGCCCGGGCCGCCCCCCGGCGCCCCGATCGCAGGGTGGGACCTGGGCTCGGAACTGCTCGGCAGGCCCGGCTGCGCCCCGGCGCCCGACACCGTGCGCTGCGCGCCGTCGATGGCGCTCACCCCGGAGGAGCCGGTCAACTTCAGCCGGACGTTGACCGTGCCGGCGCCGGTGTCGGTGACCCCGACGGTGTGGGTGCGGCCCCGGCAGGGCCCGAAGCTGGCCGCCCTGATCGCCGAGCCCGATGCGACTGTTGCCCAGGGTGATTCGGATGCGGTCGATGTGCTGGGCTCGGCCTACGCGGGCACCGACGGCGACCCGGCCACCGCCTGGACGGCGCCGCAGCGGGTGGTGCAGCACAAGACCCCGCCGACGCTGACGCTGAGGCTGCCTCGACCCACCGAGGTCACCGGGTTGCGGCTGGTGCCCAGCCGGGCGGCGCTGCCCGTGCGTCCGACGATGGTGGCCGTCAACCTCGGTGACGGCCCGCAAGTGGCGGCGGTCAAGGCCGATTCAGGCGGGGCGCAGACGCTCGCGCTGAAGCCCCGGGTGACCGACACGGTGACGCTCAGCCTGCTGGACTGGGACGACGTCATCGACCGCAACGCGTTGGGCTTCGACCAGCTCAAGCCGCCCGGGCTGGCCGAGGTGGCCGCGCTCGGCGCCGACGGCAACGCGATCGCGCCCGCCGACGCCGCCCGCAACCGCGGCCGGGAGATCTTCCTCGGGTGCGATCGCGGCCCGGTCATCGCGGTCGCGGGCCGGTTCGTGCACACCGCGATCCACACCACCGTCGGGGCGATACTTGACGATCAGCCCCTGGCTGCGGTGCCGTGCGACCGCGATCCGATCGCGCTGCCCGCCGGCGACCAGGAGCTGCTGATCAGCCCGGGGGCGCAGTTCGTCGTCGACGGGGCCCAACTGTCGACCTCGCGGGCCCCCGAAAGCGCGCGGGCCGAACGTCTTTCGTCCTGGCGGGCATGGGGACCGGCCCGGCGCGAGGTCCAGGCTCCCCCGTCGGCCACCCCCCGGGTGATGGTCATCCCGGAAAGCATCAACCCCGGCTGGGTGGCGCGCACCGGCAGCGGGGCCCGGCTGACGCCGATCGCCGTCAACGGCTGGCAGCAGGGGTGGGTGGTCCCCGCGGGCGACCCCGGCACCATCACGCTGACGTTCGCCTCCAACCCGCTCTACCGCGCGGGACTGGTGGTGGGACTGGCCTTGTTGCCGCTGCTGGCGCTGCTGGCGTTCTGGCGCACCCGAACCCGCGACGCGGGCGCCCCCACGCAACCATGGCGGCCCGGGGCATGGGCGGCGGTCCCGGCGCTGGCCGCCGGGGCGCTGATCGCCGGCGCCGGCGGCGTCGTCGTGATGGGCGCCGCCCTGGGGTTGCGCTACGCGCTGCGCGCCCGGCGCTGGGAACGCCTCGCCCTGGTGGGCAGCGCCGGCGGGCTGATTGTGGCGGGGGCGGCGTTGTCGCGCCAGCCCTGGCGCTCGGCGGACGGCTACGCGGGTCATTCGGCGAACGTCCAACTGCTGGCGCTGGTTTCGCTCGCGGTGCTGACCGCCTCGGTGATCGTCATGCCCGACCGGGAGCGCCGGTCCGGCGACGAATAGTGCCGAATAGTTTTGGCGCGTAGTGGCTACCCCCGTTTATCGGCTGATTGACTGGATATGCGGTCGGTGCGACAGCCGCCGATCGGGGAGTGAGCGCCATGACCTGGTTTTCCGCGCCCGAATACTGGGTGGGCAGACTGGTCCTCGAGCGCGGCGCCGCGGCGATCTATCTGCTGGCGTTCGTCGCGGCGGCCGCGCAATTCCGCGCACTCATCGGCGAACACGGGATGCTGCCCATTCCGCGGTTTGTGGCGGCGCAGTCGTTTTGGCGCACGCCGAGCATCTTTCATCTGCGCTACTCCGATCGGCTGTTCGCGGCGGTCGCCTGGTTCGGCGCGGCACTGTCGGCGGCCGTCGCCGCCGGCGCGGCCGACGCGGCGCCGCTGTGGGCCGCGATGGCGATGTGGCTCGTGCTGTGGGTGCTCTATCTCTCGATCGTGAACGTCGGGCAGACCTGGTACTCGTTCGGTTGGGAGTCGTTGCTTCTCGAGACCGGGTTTTTGATGATCTTTCTCGGCAACGAAGACGTGGCGCCCCCGGTGCTGACGTTGTGGATGGTCCGATTGCTGTTGTTCCGAGTCGAATTCGGTGCGGGGCTGATCAAGATGCGCGGCGATCCGTGCTGGCGCGACCTGACGTGTCTGTACTACCACCATGAGACGCAGCCCATGCCCGGGCCGCTGAGCTGGTTCTTCCACCACCTACCCAAACCGCTGCACCGGGTCGAGGTGGCGGGCAACCATTTCGCGCAGCTGATCGTGCCGTTCGGACTGTTCGCGCCGCAGCCGGTGGCCAGCGTGGCCGCGGCGATCATCGTCATCACGCAGCTGTGGCTGGTCGCGTCGGGCAACTTCGCCTGGCTGAACTGGGTGACGATTCTGTTGGCGTGCAGCGCCATCGACGACGCGTCGGTCGCGTCGCTGCTTCCCGGGGGGCTGGTCCCGGCGCACGACGGCCCGGCGGCGCCCGCGTGGTTTGCGGTCCTGGTTGCCGCGGTGTCGGCGGCGGTGCTGTTCATGAGCTACTGGCCGATACGGAACATGTTGTCGTCGCGCCAGCGAATGAACATGTCGTTCAACTCATTTCACTTGGTGAACACCTACGGGGCCTTCGGCAGCATCGGGCGGATCCGTCGGGAGGTGGTGATCGAGGGCACCGACGATGACCAGCTCAGCGACCAGACCGTCTGGCGGGAATATGAATTCAAAGGCAAGCCGGGTGGGCCGCGCCGGCTGCCGCGACAGTGGGCCCCCTATCATCTGCGCCTGGACTGGCTGATGTGGTTCGCCGCGATCTCGCCGGGCTACGCGCAGCCCTGGCTGCGGCCGTTCCTGCAGCGGCTGCTGCGCAACGACCGGCCGACCCTGCGTCTGTTGCGCCACAACCCGTTCCCGGATGCGCCACCGCGGTTTGTGCGCGCCCAGCTGTACCAGTACCGCTTCACCACCCCGGCCGAGCTGCGCCGCGACCGGGCGTGGTGGCATCGCGCCCTGGTGGGTGGCTATGCGCCGCCCATGACGTTGTCGACACCTACCACCACCAATTGAGGCCAATCTCGGCGTCACCGGTCGTATCGGCCAGGACGCGACGCAAGGCCGCGTGAACCCCCTCTAGGCGCGGTTGCGTTCACGGAAATTCAAACCGTTGTCCGCCCAACCGATCTGCCATAGCCTCGCCTTCCACAGCGCCGCAGCCTTGCCTGCGCGAATCCCGTGCCAACCGGCCCCGTCCCGGGTACCGCACCGACGTGCTCAGCCAGCTCGGTGTCCTGATCTGAGGAGCTCGATGTCGACACGACGCCATACCGCGCTACTGCTGGCTGCCATCGCTCTGCTGCTGCCGGCGTGCGTCTCCCGCCAACAGGCCGCCGGCCCCGGCGCGGTGCCGGACCGAGTTCCGCTGTCACAGCTGGCCGACCTGACTCTCAAGGTCGGCGATCAAAAGAGCGTTGGCACCGAAGCCATGCTGAGGGCCGCCGGCGAGCTGCAGAACCTTCCGTACCGGATCGAATTCTCCACCTTCACCTCGGGACCACCGATGGTCGAGGCCGCCGCCGCCGGCAAGATCGATTTCGCCATCACCGGTGACACCCCACCGATTTTCGGCGCGGTCGCCAACGCCCGCATCAAGGTGGTGTCCGCATTCGACGGTGGGGGCCCCGGTGATCAGATTCTGGTTCACGCCGATTCGCCTATTCACTCCGTCACCGACCTGCGAGGCAAAACCATCGCGCTGGCCAAGGGCAGTTCGGCGCACGCCAATGTGCTTGATCAGCTCGACAAGGCCGGACTCAAACCCGACGACGTCCACCTGGTGTTCCTGCAACCGGCCGACGCCCTGTCGGGATTCCGCAATGGCCAGGTCGACGCGTGGGCCGTGTGGGATCCCTATACCGCGCAGGCCGAACAGCAACTCCCGGTGCGGGGCCTGGTCACACGCAAGTACAAGTACTCGTTCGGGATCGCCTCCGACCAAACGCTGGCCGACGCCAAACGGAACACCGCCCTGGCGGATCTGCTGGCGCGATACACCCGAGCCGCGGTCTGGGCGCGCGAGCACCCGCAGGAGTGGGCCGCTCAGTACGCCGGGTCCGCCGGCATCGACCCCGCCGTCGCCGCCGTCGCGCAGGGGCGCACTCTGCGACAGCCGATCCCCCTCGACGACACCGTGATTGACGCCGAACAGCGCCTCACCGACCTACTGGCGGCGGCGGGCCAGATCAAGTCCGCACCGCGCTTCGGCAACTGGGTGGATCGTCGCTTTGCCGCCACCGCCGCCGAAACTCACTGACCCGCATGAGGTGGGACTTCTGATGACGAGGCCAGACCGCCCCGCGATAGTGGGCGCGGCAAGGCCGACGTAGTGGTGTTCGCATCGGTTGACGCCGCCGGGGCGGCCGGCTCAGGCACCGGAGGCTGTGGAGCGAAACAACATTCGCGGTCGTCGCTGCGCCGGTGATTCCGGGCCGCGACGGCGACGTCGTGTTGCCAGTGGACTCTGGTCAAGCGCACGCGGATGACCGCGCCCGGTGCGGGGCAGCGAATTTTGGATGGTGAGATTTTTATTGAGGAAACCCCCTGGCACGCTCATGTTTGCCGGGTGTTGATCGTGTTTTCACTCTGGGACGTGTACGAATTCGCCCGAGGTAGACGGGGCTATCGGCGCCTTGCCAATCAAACCGCTGCGTTGCAGGCCTTGCCATTCGAACGCGGTGTTCCCCCGGCGTCGGCCTGCATTTGCCACGAGCTCTTCGGGCAGAGCTGGCTAGTCTTCTGAGCACCCGAACATTTCAAGCAACTGGCATCCACTGGCGGGTGCCGACCGAAGTTGCTCAATGTTGTTGAAGACCAACCTTATCGGCAAGGACGAGCGCGGGGTCCGTGGTGTTCGCGGCCGGAGGCGGAGGAAACAAATGGAATTCGGAGCGTTACCGCCGGAGATCAACTCCGGCAGGATCTACTCAGGCCCCGGGCCGGCCCCGTTGTTGGCCGCCGCGGCCGCCTGGGACGGATTAGCGTCCGAATTACGCGCCACGGCAGCGTCTTACGGGTCCGTCGTCGCAGAGCTGAGAACCGCGTGGAATGGCCCCTCGTCGACGTCGATGGCGGCCGCGGCCGCGCCGTACGTCGCGTGGCTGATCGGCAGCGCCGCGCAGGCCGAGCAGTCGGCAAGTCAGGCGAAGGCGGCGGCGGGCGCGTACGAGGCCGTCTTCGCGGCCACGGTGCCGCCGCCGGTGATCGCGGCCAACCGGGCGTTGTTGGCGACACTGGTCGCGACCAACATCCTGGGCCAAAACACCCCGGCCATCGCGGCCACCGAGGCCCAGTACGCCGAGATGTGGGCCCAAGACGCGGCCGCGATGTATGGCTATGCGGGTTCCTCGGCGGCCGCGACTCAACTGGCACCGTTCACCACGCCGCCGACGACCACCGACGGCAGCGCGGAAACCAACCAGACCACCGCGGTCGCCGCCGCGACTCAGTCCTCGGCGAGCTCCAATGTGGAAACCGCGGTCTCCCAGGCGCTCTCGCAGGCCCCGGCCGCGGCACAAACCGCGGCGACGACGTCGCCGGGAATCTCGCTCGGTCTCGGGGAAGCCACGGGAGGCCTGAAAAGTTTCAACAGCTTCCTCAGCACCCTGACCGGGCCCTACTCGCCGCTCGGGGTCGCAGACGCGGGGAAGGGTTTTTATCAGCTTGCGCTCAACACCAAGGCGATGGGCGGCAACGTTCAAAGTGTCGACCCCACACTGCATCCCAAGGGTCTCCATGGGGTTCTGGCCCCGTTGCTGCACAGCGATCTGCTGACCGGCGCCACCTCCTTTCAGGCACCGAGTGCGGGAACGGTGTCGGCGGCGGTGGGTCGTGCCGGTGTGGTCGGATCGTTGTCGGTTCCCGCGAACTGGGCCTCGGCCGCGCCCGCGATCAGGACCCTGGCCGCCGAGCTGCCCGAGACGATGCTGGACGCCGCACCCGCGATGACGATGAACCCCGGCCAGGGCCTGTTCGGCCCCACCGCCTTGTCGAGCCTGGCCGGACGCGCCGTCGGGGGCAGCGCCACCCGCGCGGTGGCCGGGCCGGCGGTCCGGGTGCCCGGGGCGGTGGCCGTTGATGACATCGCCACCACCTCCACGGTCATCGTGATCCCGCCGAACCCGAAATAAGGAAAGGCACCGCCATGGTTTTCACCGATTTCGCAGCGCTCCCACCAGAGGTCATCTCCATCCAGCTCTACGCCGGCCCCGGCGCGGCGCCCATGCTGTCCGCGGCCGCCGCATGGCAGGCGCTGGCCGCCGAATTGCATTCCACCGCATCCTCGTACGGCGCGGCGATCTCCGAACTCATCGGCGAGGACTGGCAGGGCCCGTCGTCGGACTCCATGGCGTCCGCCGCGGCACCGTACGTGAACTGGATCTCGACCACGGCGGGCCTCGCTGAGCAGACTGCCGCCCAAGCCCAAGCCGCGGCTGCCGCCTATGAGGCCGCGCTGGCCTCCGTCGTCCCGCCCGCGCTGATCGCCGCCAACCGCACCCAGCTGGCAGCGCTGCAGGCGACCAACCTGTTGGGGCAAAACGGCGCGGCGATCGCGGCCACCGAAGCCGAATACGCCCAGATGTGGTCCCAAGACGTCACCGCGATGTTCGGCTACGCCGCCGCCTCCCAGTCCGCCGGGGAGCTGGCGCCGTTCGAGCAGGCGCCCGCTGTCAGCAAGGACACCGGGTCGGCGGCTCAGGCGAGCACCACGGCCGCCGCGGCGTCGAGCTCGTCGTCCTCGTGGACGCAACAGCTGCAGGACTACATCAACTCGCTTACCACGGGATACACCCAATCGTGGCAGAAGCTGATCGAGGGCATGACCGGCAGTAAGGAGGTCGCGCCGCTGTGGGAGGCGCTGTTCTCCAGCGTCAAGGGCGTCGGCGGGCAGGCCACCTGGACCAACGTCGTCGGCGCCAGTGGCGGCCTGGGCGTCTCGGAATGGAAGGGGGCCTTCGTCTATGCCCCCTGGAGCGCCGGCTTGCCCAAAGCTTCGCTGGGCGCGGGTCTGGCCTCCCCCGGAGGCCTTGGCGCCGGCGTCCCGGTGCGTCCCGTATCGGCGGTGCTGGGCACCGCGCCGACCGTGGGAAAGCTGTCGGTGCCCTCGAGCTGGGCCACCGCCGCCCCCGCCATCCGGCTGGCCTCCACCGCACTGCCGGCCACCAGCGCGGCCGCGGCCGCCGCGGCGGGTTTCCCGGCCGAGCTGGTCAACGACGCCACCCTGGGCAGCCTGGCCGGCGGCGCACTCGGCGGCCCCGCCGCCCGCGTCATCAACACCACCACCGGGATCCAGACCCGCGCGATCGCCGGCCAGCGCCGCACCCAACCGGTCAAACTCGACCGCATCATCGCCCAACTACAAGAAATGCCCGACCAGGTGCAGCACTGGAACGTCGACGAGTCCGGCCTCGACGACCTGGTCGCCCAACTCAGAACCACACCCGGAGTGCACGCCGTGCACGTCAACGACGAACCGACGCCCGCCGCCGCACACCCCGAATCCCAGCTGGGATAACCACACCGAAGGAGGCTCCATGACACGGCTGCTCGCGCTTCTCACCGTATCGCTGGGCATCACGCTCGCGGCACCCGCACACGCCACGCCGGGCGAGGACGAGGCACCCGCCGACGACAACAACGGATCCTTCCTGTCCGACCTCCACACCGTCGGGATCAGCTTCAAGGACCCCGGCCAGGCCGTCGCCGCGGGAAAGTCGGTGTGCGGCATGATCACTCGCGGCGTATCCGGCCTGCAACTCCTCACCGACATACGCGACAACAACCCCGCCCTGACCACCCACGGCGCCGCCCAATTCGCCACGATATCGGCGAAGGCCTACTGCCCCGGACAACTCGAAGAGAGCAAGGGCAAAGGCGGGGGCTGAGCGCCAACTGGCCGATGCCCGCGACTACTTCTGGTAGGACAGCGCCCCGGTGCCCGCGAGCCTGCCGCCCTCGACGATCAGGTACTCCGGACGGATCGGCGTGCCGGCCAACCAGCTTTCCAGGATCTCCCGGGTGCCGGCCGCGTAGCGCGCCTGCGCCGACAGGGTCGTCCCCGAAACATGCGGCGTCATCGCGTTATTCGGCATCGTCCGCCACGGATGGGCGACCGGCGGGGGCTGCGGGTACCACACGTCGCCGGCGTAACCGCCGAGTTGCCCGCTGCGCAGCGCGTCGGCGATCGCTTCCGGGACGGTCTCCTCGGCGCGGGCGGTGTTGACGATGTAGGAGCCACGCCGCATCGTCGAGATCAGCTTCTCGTCGAACATCGCGCGGGTGTCCGCGTACAGCGGCGAGTGGATCGAGACCACGTCGACCGCCCGCACCAGCTCCTGCACCGTGGGATGGAACGTCACGTTCAGTTCCTTTTCGACCTCCGGTGCCAACCGGCGGGTGTCGGTGTAGTGCAGGTTGACGTCGAACGGCGCCAACCGGCGCAGCACCGCACGCCCGATCCGTCCGGCGGCGATCACACCCACGTCCATGCCCTCGAGGTCGTAAGCGCGCTCGACGCAGTCGGCGATGTTCCAGCCGCCCTCGACGGCCCACCGGTGGGACGGGACGAAATTGCGGACCAGTGCCAGGATCTGCATCACCGCGTGCTCGGCGACGCTGATGCTGTTGCTGTAGGTCACTTCGGCCACGGTGATCCCGCGCTCCTTGGCCGCATCCAGATCCACGTGGTCCGAGCCGATGCCGGCGGTCAGGGCCAGCTTGAGCTTGGGCGCCTTGGCGATGCGCTCCTTGGTCAGGTAGGCCGGCCAAAACGGTTGCGAGATCACGATTTCGGCGTCGGGCAACGCGCGTTCGAACTCCGAGTCGGGTCCGTCCTTGTCCGACGTCACCACCAGTTCGTGGCCCGCGTCTTCGAAAAACTTGCGCAGCCCGAGGGCGCCCGACACGCAGCCAAGCAACTCACCGGGCGTGAAATCGATCGTTGACGGAGTCGGCACGGTGCTGCCGTCGGGATATCCGTGGATCGTCGGGATGCTGTCGCGCGCGTAGGCCGGCGGGTATCCGTCGACGGGGTCGGGATAAAGCACCATCACACACTTGGCCATTGAATTCTCCTTAACTGGCGATCAACCCCAGTCTCACGGCGCGGCCACGGGCTGTCCAAGACGCGATTCCGACTGGCTGATAGGCGACGCCGATCAGTGGAGACGGGGGCTAGGACCGCTCGGAGAGCGTGGCGCCGATGCGGGCCTCGCGCGCGGTCCGCCGCAACGCCCGCGCCAGCAACGAACCCGGCTCGGCCCGGTTGGTGACCAACGCGATCAGCGCGGTGACCGAGGGCCGGCGCAGTCGCAGCACGCTGGCCCCGGCGGGGATGCCCAGGGTGTGGATCCACGGTTGGGGCACGATGCTCGCCCACCGGCCGGTGCGCACGTGCGCGAACAACGCTGCCACGGAGTCGGTTTCCAGCTGCGGTGTCACCTCGAGGCCGTGGGTGGCCAACGCGTCGTCGATGACCCGGCGCCCGCGCATGCCCTGGGTGAGCAGGCACAGCGGCAGCTGCACGGCATCCGACCACGCGATGGTGTCCGACTCGCCGCCCAGCAGCTCGGCGGCGGCGATGAGCACCGGTTGTTCGTGGTAGAGCGGGGTGACCAGCAGGTCGGCCGTGTCCTGTTGGTCCGGATAGAGGATGCCGGCGTCCAATTCGAACTTGCGGACGCGTTCGACGATGCCGGCCGATCGCAGATTGACCTCGAGCCGGACCCGCACCAGGGGATGCGCGGCACAGAACGGATCCGTAAGCAGCGCAACGGTGGTCGATGCGGCCGGGACCACCCCCAGCCGCAACTCGCCGGTCAGCCCGGCCTGCAGCGCGGTGACCTCCCGTTTGAGCGAGTCGCGGTCGGCCAGGATGCGCCGCGCCCAGGGCACCAGCCGCTCGCCTTCGGGGGTGAGGCCTTCGAACCGCTGCCCCCGCCGCACCAGCGGGACGTTGAGTTCGGATTCGAGCTTGCGGATGGCCTCCGACAGCGCGGGCTGCGACACGTAGCACGCCCGCGCGGCGCGCGCGAAGTGGCGCTCTTGCGCGAGCGCGACGAAGTACTCCAGCTGACGAAACAGCATGCGCCCATTCGACCACGCGCACGGTTACTCGTCGCAGTGGTGGGGGAACCCACGCAGCGAACCACAACGCACGCGAAGGAGGCGCACGGTGGCCAAACAGTTCGAGGTCGGGGACCACGTCCGATGGAATTCGGAAGCCGGTCACGTCAGCGGCATCGTGGTCAAGAAGCACACCCGCGACACCGAGTACAAGGGCCACAAACGGCACTGCACGAAAGACGACCCGCAATACGAGATCAGAAGCGACAAAACCGACCACATCGCGATGCACAAGGGCGACGCCCTGGAGAAGATCGACTAGGACACGCCGCGACACCACCATGAGCGACGACGGCGAGATCTGGACGATCGGGCATTGGACATGCCCGGTGCCCACCTTCCTGGAACCCCTCGATCAGGCCCGCATCGACCTGCTCGTCGACGTGCGCGCCCAGCCCGGCTCGCGACGCAATCCCCAGTTCGGCAGTGCGGAGATGGCGCGCTGGCTCGGCGACGCCGGCATCGGCTACCTCCACCTTCCCGCGCTCGGGGGACGACGCGGCCGGCAAAGCGTCGACCCCACCATCAACGCGGGCTGGCAGAACGCCAGCTTCAAGAATTACGCCGATTACACCCTCACCGACGAATACCAGCGCGGCCTGGCGGAACTGATCACGCTCGCCCGCTCCCACCGCGTGGCGATCATGTGCGGTGAGCCCGTGCCGTGGCGATGCCATCGGCAATTGATCGCGAACAGCCTTGTCGCCCAGGGCTGGACGGTATGGCACCTCATCAGCGGATCCGCGCCGCGTGAGCATCGACTCGGACAATGGGGCGCCACACCCGTCGTCGACGAGCGCGGGCGGGTGACGTACCCGGCGGACGCCGGCGGTGCCTGAATAACACACTGAGGCAACGGGTTTGGCACGCGGCAGCGCCGTGAGCTAGTCAGCGCTTGCCGCGACCACCACACAGCACCGGCCCGGCGTCGGCTGCAGCCGGGCATCCAGGCAACGCGGGGTCATCGCGTCCACCATCCCGTTGATCAGCGCGTGGTTCATGCCGCAGGCCAATTCGGTCTGTTCCTGAGCCAGCGCATGGAACGGGCAGTTGACCAGATACACGCCGTCGTCGTCGTGACCCGGTTCATAGCCATACTCCCGCAACAAGCTGGCCACCAGTTTCAGCGCCGCACGCGCGTCGGCCGGCCGCCGGCGGGCCGCGCTCAGCGCGCTCTCCGCGATGCTCCGGCCGTAGTCGTGGGCGTTGCGGTGCAACACCTCTACGACGGGCGCGCCGCTCTGCTGGGATTGGACGATGGCCCGGCCCATCAGCCGCCCGGCCAACTCGTACTGACGTTGCGGCAAACTCACGGCGATGTCGCGACGGACACGTCGGTACAGCTTCGAGGTGCGCCCCGCTCCCGGGCCGGTCCGGCCGGTCAACCGGGCGTAGTCACATTCCAGCAGGCCTTCGGCCGTCAGCCGGTCGAGATGAAACTTCGCCTGGTGCCGGGCGATTCCCACCACTTCGGCCGCCTGATCGCGGCTCACCGGTCCGGGCTGCGAACACACAAACTGATACAGCTCGTAGCGCACGGGGTCGGCGAGGGCGCCGATTCCGGCGGCATCGCGTTGCAGTTGGTCCATCGCGCCCACTTCTAAATCACAAAAGTCTTGACGTTACAGCGAATAATTTCTAAAGTTTAATTACTTATCTGTTAGTTTTCAGGAGCCGCCATGGTCACCTTGCCAACCAGCGCCGCCCACATCCATCGGTTCGACGATCAGGCTACCCGCGCGCATCGCCGACCACGATGCGATATCGCCGTGGTAAAGCGCCCGGTGTCGTGAAGCACTTTGTGCTCCGGACCGCCGCGCGGTCGGCCACCTGGACCATCGGGCTGGCGCTGGCGGCGAGGACCGTTCCCCACGTTGTGCTGACGGCATCGGGCCTCATCGTTGCCGTGGTGTTCTTCTCGGTAACGCAGACGACCCTGTCGGTGAAGATCTTGAAATTGCCCCATGGATACGCGTCGCTGCTGCTGGGCTGCACCGGCCTGACCCTGACCATCGGCGCGATGAGCCTGGCTTCGGTGTCGACGCACGGACTCAGCATCTACGGCGGCGCATCGTGGCTCGCCGCGACGGTCATGGTCTGGCTCGTGACGACGATCGGCGCGATCCTGCTGTTCGACGTCTACGTTCCCCGTGATATCGGCTTCCCCAAAGTTGCCGAGTCACTGCGGAATTGACCGACGAGAGGGAACCATGGGAGACACACATCACGACCCGACCGATCGTCATCGGACGGCACACCCACGCGCCGGTCTCACGATGAAGGACAACTTCTTTTGGCCCGGGTTCATTCTGCTGGGGGTCGCATTGTGCGGCATCATCGCCAGCTTGGCCGTCGCCGCCTACCAGCATTACGAATGGCTCAGCACGGTGGCGATCATCGCGCTACTCGCCACCGTCGCCGCAACCTTGTGGTTCGTTGTGGAACTTCGCCGGGTCACGCTGTTGGAGAATCAACAAGACGGGTAACGGGACGCGCCGATCCCGTTGGCGAGCCGGCCATTTCAGGCCGTCAGGCGGGGCCGTAGCCGCGATGCGGTGATATCCGCCCCGGCGGCGAGGGCGTCGATCAGCGCATCGGCGAAGTCCACCAGCCCGGCCGCATCAACGGCGTGCGGCGCCGGCCGATCCTGCTGCGCCAGATGGGCGCGGGCACGGCTGAGCAGCGTGGTCGCACCCTTGACGTTGCCACGCTGCGCGTGGGTGATCCCCACCGCGAGCTGCGTCAGGCCTTGCCACAGGGCCTGCTCGTCGGCCGGTCCGTTCTTCCAGGCGGCCTCGAGCACCTCATGGGCGTTGAAGGCGAGGCCTCGGTCCAGCAGATCCTGGGCGTATGCCAGCGTCTCGACCGGCGCCAGCGCCAGGTCGTCCGGAATGCGTGGAACGCCTTCGCTGCCCGGCGGCAGGGGCCGGCCCAGGGCGTCGCGGGGTCGGGCGCTGCGCGGCCGGCCCGATTCGTCGCGATCACGCTCGGTCATCGGCAATGGATTCCCGAATCACAGCGTTTCGTCCAGCTCGCCGAGCCGGTCGGTCAGCCGCAGGTTCTCCGAGTAGTCGACCGGGCAGCTGATCAACGAGACGCCCTCGTCGTCGAGCGCGGCGCGCAGCGTCGGGAGCAGTTCGTCGGCATGAGTGATCCGATATCCCTTGGCGCCGAAGCTTTCCGCGTACGTCACCACGTCCGGGTTGTTGAATTTCACGTAGTAGTGCGCCCCGAGTTCGAGATCCATCTTCCATTCGATGAGGCCGTACCCGCCGTCCTCCCAGATCAGCACGACCAGCGGTATCCGCTCGCGCACGGCGGTCTCGATCTCCTGCGAGTTCATCAGGAACGCGCCGTCGCCGACGACGGCCAGCACCTTGGACTCCGGCTGCGCCAGCTTGACGCCGAGCGCCCCGGGAAGGGCGAAGCTCATGGTGGACAGGCCGTTTGAGATCAGGCAGGTGTTCTTTTCGTACGTCGGGTAGAGCCGGGCCATCCACATCTTGGTGGCGCCGGTGTCGACCAGGACGACGTCGCTGCGGCCCAGCGCCGCGCGGGTGTCGGCGACCACCCGCGCCGGCGCCAGCGGGTAGCGCGAATCCTGTTGCCCCCGGGCGAATTCCTCGGCGAGCAGGCCCGACCCGGGCACGTCGGCGGCGTGGCTGAAGCTGTGACCGGACAGCGCGTCGGTGAGGGCGTTCAGCGAATCGCTGATGTCCCCGATGATCCCCACGTCGACCGAGTAGTGCGCGTCGACCTCGGCGGGGAACCGGTGAATGTGGATGATCTTCTTATCGGCCTGGGGGTTGATGCGGACCGGGTCGAATTCCTGCAACTCGTAGCCGACGGCGATGACGACGTCGGCGTTGTCGAACCCGAAGTTGACGTAGTCGTGCCGCATGAAGCCCAGCGTGCCGATGCTGTTGCGGTGGTCGTCGGGCATGACGCCCTTGCCGTGGAAGGTGTTGGCCACCTGGATGCCGAACTCGTCGGAGAAGCGCACCAGGGCTTTGGTGGCGTCGGCGCGCGCGGCGCCGTGCCCGGCCAGCACCACCGGGCGCTTGGCGTTGCGCAGGATTGCGACGGCGCGTTCCACCTGGCGGGGCGCCGGAGCGTCGGGGCGCACGACGTTGCGCGGCAACGGCCCCAGGTCGGAATAGTCGGCGGCATCTGCATCTATGTGCTCGGGCACCGCGAGATAGACCGCGGCCGGGCGTTCGGACTCGGCGAGCTTGAACGCCTTGCGCACCATCTCCGGGATGGCGCGCGGGGTCGGGATGCCGGCCGCCCACCGGGTGATCGGGGCGAACATCGACACCAGGTCGACGTATTGGTGCGACTCCTTGAATTCCCGGTCGTGGCCCACCTGCGCGGAGATGGCGACCAGCGGGGTGCTGTTGGTGGTGGCGTCGGCGACGCCGAGCTGCATGTTGATCGCGCCGGGCCCCAGGGTGGCCGACACCACCGCCGCCCGGCCGGTGACCCGGCCGTACATCTCGGCCATGAAGGACGCGGCCTGTTCGTGCCGGGTGAGCACGTAGCGGATGGGCGACGCCGCCAGCGCCTGCACGAATCGGATGTTCTCCTCGCCGGGCACCCCGAACACGACGGAAACACCCTCGTTTTCCAGGCACTTGACGATCAACTCGGCGGCTCTGCTCATCCGGCACCTCCCTTGAAGGAACGATAGTGGCAGGGTGGGTGTTGGACTTTTCAGCTACTCATCCGATGAAGGAGGGCCAGGTGCCCATCGCCACCATTAACCCGGCTACCGGCGAGACAGTGAAAACCTTCACCCCGGCCACCGATCAAGAAGTCGATGCCGCGATCGCCCGTGCCTACGAACGCTTCCTCGACTACCGCCACAACACCACGTTTGCCCAGCGCGCGGGGTGGGCAAACGCCACCGCCGACCTGCTGGAAGCGGAGGCCGACGACGTCGCCGCCATGATGACGCTGGAGATGGGCAAGACCCTGAAATCGGCCAAGGCCGAGGTGTTGAAGTGCGCCAAGGGTTTTCGCTACTACGCCGAGCACGCCGAGCAGCTGCTCGCCGACGAGCCGGCCGACGCCAAGGCGGTGGGCGCGAAGAAGGCCTACATCCGCTATCAACCGCTCGGCGTCGTGCTGGCGGTGATGCCGTGGAACTTCCCGCTGTGGCAGGCCGTGCGGTTCGCCGCCCCGGCGCTGATGGCCGGCAACGTCGGGATCCTCAAGCACGCCTCGAACGTCCCCCAGAGCGCGCTGTATCTTTCCGACGTCATCACCCGCGGGGGCTTCCCCGAGGGCTGCTTCCAGACCCTGCTGGTCTCCTCCAGCGCCGTCGAGCGCATCCTGCGCGACCCGCGCGTCGCGGCGGCCACCCTGACCGGTAGCGAGCCGGCCGGCCAGTCGGTGGCGGCCATCGCCGGCGACGAGATCAAACCGACGGTGCTCGAGCTCGGCGGCAGCGACCCGTTCATCGTGATGCCCTCGGCGGACCTGGACGAGGCCGCCAAGACCGCGGTCACCGCCCGGGTGCAGAACAACGGCCAATCCTGCATCGCCGCAAAGCGGTTCATCGTCCACACCGACATCTACGACGCGTTCGTCGACAAGTTCACCGAGCGCATGGCCGCGCTCACCGTCGGCGACCCGACCGACCCCGACACCGACGTGGGCCCGCTGGCCACCGAGTCCGGCCGCGACGAGATCGCCAAGCAGGTCGACGACGCCGCCGCCGCGGGCGCCACCATCCGCCTCGGCGGCAAGCCCATCGACGGGCCGGGCTGGTTCTACCCACCGACGGTGGTCACCGACATCACCAAGGACATGGGCCTCTACACCGAAGAGGTGTTCGGCCCCGTCGCGTCGATGTACCGCGCCAAAGACATCGACGAGGCCATCGAGATCGCGAACGCCACCACGTTCGGCCTGGGGTCCAACGCCTGGACCAACGACGAGGCCGAGCAGCAGCGCTTCATCGACGACATCGAGGCCGGCCAGGTCTTCATCAACGGGATGACGGTGTCCTACCCCGAGCTGGGGTTCGGCGGCGTCAAACGGTCCGGCTACGGACGCGAACTCGCGGGCCTGGGCATCCGCGCGTTCGTCAACGCCAAGACCGTCTGGGTCGGCGAATCCGAAAGCGGCTCCTCGTCGGGCGACGACAAGGTCGAGTGAGCTGCTAGGCCGACGCGCCCGCCAGCGCCTTTTCGTCCTCGTCGGCGAACGTGTCCTCGAGCTGCAGCGGCGAGTAGTCCAGGTCGATCTCGCCGAGCGGCCGGCCGCGGGCGCTGGAGATGGTGCCGAACCGCCGCATCCCCTTGTCGGAGGCGTAGGCCATGAACTCGTCGACCGACAGGCCGAAGGGCATCGGGTCGTAGAGGGCGAAGCCCTCCTCGATCAGCCGCAGCCCGAGCGGCATGAGTTCGTTCATGCGCGTTTCGAAGACGCCCCAGTTGGCGTCGTCGGCGGCCACGTGGCGACGGCACGTGAAGGTGCCCCACGCCATGTGGCGGCGCTCGTCGTCGCCGATCCGCCGGACCAGCTCCTGCATGCCGGGCAGGATGCCGCGCTCCACGCAGATCTTGTGCCAGCCGAAGTAGCCGGTCAGCGCCAGCATGCCCTCGACCATGTGGTTGTAGGTCACCGACGCCCGCACCTGGGCGGCCGGCGACGGATCGAGCGTCAGCGCGTTCAGACACTCCGGCAGTTCCTCGTAGAAGATGGTGCGGTAGGTCGGGACGTCGTCGAGGAAGTAGTGCAGGTCCTCGGTGATGCCCACGGCGTCGAGCCACATGCGGAACACCTGGACGTGCTTGGCTTCCTCGAAGGCGAACTGCGTCAGGTACATCTCGTCACCCAGCCGGCCTTCGGCCCGCATCGCGGCCATGAACGGCTGGATGTCCTGGGTCACCGATTCCTCGCCGGCGATGAACTCGGCGCACAACCGCGTCGCATAGCTGCGTTCGTCGTCGGTGAGGCGCTCCCAGTCCTCCCGGTCGCGGGAAAAGTCGATGTCGGCCGGATTCCAGAATTTCGCGTTGCCGCCCGCAAACAGCTTGAGCGGCAAGCTGTCCCAGTTGAGGCCGCCCTCGGCCATCGAGGCGATTCGGGTTCGATTCATGAGACCTCCTCAGATCGTTGGGGGGCTGAATTGACGGAGGAGTCCTCCGAGAACGCCGCGGCCAGCACGCCGACGAGCCTGCGCACGGCCAGCGCCGGCTGCTCGGGGGTGGGCTCGTCGAGCCCGAGGACCGGGTCCAGCCCGCGCATGTAGGGCGCCAGCGCCAGGTGCGGAAAGATCAACAGCAGCAACGACAACAGCGCGTCGGTGTCCGACTCGGCGCGCAGGTCGCCGCGCACGTGCGCGTCGCGGACCAGCGGGCGCATCACTTCCAGGTAGTGGCGGTGGATGACGTTCTGCACGCTGACGCGGGCCTCGGTGTCGACTTCGAGGGTCGCCGCGGCGTGCAGCGCGCGCTCGTGCGGGTGGTCGGCAAAGTAGGCCACCCAGGCGTCAAGCCAGTCGGTCAGGAACTCGAAGAAGGGCCGGCTCGGGTCGAGTTCGCGGATGCGCCCCTCCATGTAGGCCCGCACCCGCTGGCTGGCGATGTCGGCGATGAACGCGTACAGGTCGCGCTTGTCGGCGAAGTACTGGAACAGGCTGCCCTTGGCGACGCCCGCGCGGCGCGCGATGACGTTGAGGCTGCCGCGGGAGAAGCCGTGCGCCCCGAATTCCGCCTCCGCGGCTTCGATGATCGCGGCGCGACGAGCGGGGTCGACGCGCGCCCAGGTGACCGTCGGCAATGCTGGCTCCTCGCTTCGATGACCACTGGTCATACTACGGTGACCTGCGTCACAGTCAAGGGGTGTCGGGTCTCGGGTGTCGGGTCTCGGGTCCAGCCGCCCCGCCGAGTGCCCGGCGGCCCGGGCGCTCGAATCCCAACGCCCGGCCGGCCGGGCGCTCGGCGAGCGAACTTCAGGGGCGCAACGAACCTAGGGGCGCATCTGGTAGGCGCCGCTGAGCGGAAGGACGTGCTCCTTCCAGATCTGCGCGTACCGCGACGGGTCGTGGACCGGGCGGCGGATCATCCGCATCGCGTAGCGTGCCTGGGCGTCCGTCGTCGCGGGCTTGTCGCTCAGCTCCACGGCGTAGGCGTTGAAGTCGCGGACCAGCACGGCGAAGATCTCGTCGAGCAATCCCTCGTCGATGCTCTTGTCGGAGCCCGAGAGCCCGGCCTCCTCCAAGATGAGCTGGGCGTAGGGCACCGTGGCGAACAGTTGACCGACGGCGAACGCGAAGTCGATGTCCTTCTGCTGCGCGGCATCCGGAGTGGCGCTGGCCAGCATCTCGGCGAGCACGTCGACCTGCGAGCGCAGCAGCGCGACGTTGGGCAGGTGGCCGAAGCTCTCGAACGGCGCGCGCCAGTCGTGGAAGCGCACCTTGCCCAGGCCGCCCGTCGGGCCCTGGTCGAACAGGAACGAGTCGTCGGCCGCGTCGTCGCGGCGCGGAAGCACCGGCAATTCGGTGCTGGGCGCGAACAGGAAGTTGGGCATGAACTTGCCCAGCAGCCCGATGTTGATGTGGACGGTGCCCTCCAGCCGGGGCAGCAGGCCGATCTCCCGGGTCATCGCCTCGAAGATGGTGTCCTTCTCCACGCCCTTGGCGGCGATGACGTCCCACAGCGCGGTGATGACGCGCTCGCCCTCGCTGGTGATCTTGGCCTTGGTGAGCGGGCTGTACAGCAGGTAGCGGCGGTCGGTGCCCGACGCGCTGCGCATGTAGTCGCAGGCGCGCGTGGCGACCATCCGCATCGCGACCAGCCGCGCATACGCGTCGGTGAGCAGTCGCCGCACATGCGTGAAGTCGGTGACGACGGTCCCGTACAGGATGCGGTTGGACGCGTGGGTGACCGCCTCGTACATCGCGTGGGTACACATGCCGACCGCGCCCCAGCCGAGGTTGTACTTGCAGACGTTGACGGTGTTGAGCGCGGCGTGGAAGGCCTCCGTGCCGCGGTGCAGGATGTCGGCCTCGGTCACCGGGTAGTCGCGCAGCGCGTAGTTGGCGACGTAATTCTGCGAGTTCACCACGTTCTTGATCAGGTCGTAGCGCTCGTGCTGGGAGTCGGCGGCGAAGAACACGTACTCGTTGGTGCCGGCGAACTTGCCGAAGGTGGAGACCATCCGGGCGACGTTGGCGTTGCCGATGTAGTACTTCTCCCCATTGGCGACCCAGCCCCCGTCGGAGGGCGCCAGGTTCATGTCGGTCTGGTAGACGTCGGCACCGTGCGTCCGCTCCGACAGGCCGAACGCGAACACCTCGCCGGCCTCGAGCAACCCGGCGGCCTTGCGCTTGGCGTCGGCGTTGGCGCTCATCCAGATCGGGCCCAGGCCCAGGGCGGTGACCTGGAAGGGGTACCAGTAGTTGAGCCCGTAGAAGCCGACGATCTCGGCGAACGCGCTGATCCGGTAGGTGTCCCAGCGGCAATCGTCGACCCCGTAGTCCGAGGGCGTCAGCAGCGACGCGAAGATGCGCTCGCGGCCGATGTGGTCCAAAAACTCGGAGTACCAGACCCGTTCGTGGTCGTCGGACTTCAACCGCGCCTTGCCCCGGGACTCGAAGAAGTCCACCGTCGAGGCCATGATCTCCGCGGAGCGGCGGTCCGGGTACTGGCGTTGCAGGTGATTGGGATTGAGCAACATGGCGGGACTCCCAGCGGTTCTCGACGCAGACGAGGGTGACGGTACTGCAACGGCGCGGCCGTCGGGGCGCACCGGAACAAAACGACCCTGTTCGTCACGTGCCCGTCGACCTAGCATCAGTGGCGTGTCAGAACTCAATACCGCCCGCGGGTCCATCGACACCGCCGCACTGGGCGTCACGCTCATGCATGAGCACGTGTTCATCATGACCACCGAGATCGCCGAGAACTATCCCGAAGCCTGGGGCGACGAAGAACGGCGGGTGGCCGACGCCATCGACCGGCTCAACGAGCTCAAGGCCCGCGGCGTGGACACCATCGTCGACCTCACGGTGATCGGCCTGGGCCGCTACATCCCGCGCATCGCCCGCGTCGCGGCGGCCACCGAGCTGAATATCGTTGTGGCGACCGGGCTTTACACCTACAACGACGTGCCGTTCCGGTTCCACTACGAGGGCCCCGGCGGGCTGCTGGGCGGCCCGGAGATCATGACCGAGATGTTCGTCCGCGACATCGAGCAGGGCATCGCCGACACCGGCATCAAGGCCGGAATCCTCAAGTGCGCCACCGACGAGCCCGGCATCACCCCCGGCGTCGAGCGGGTGCTGCGCGCCGTCGCCCAGGCGCACAAACGCACCGGGGTGCCGATCTCCACGCACACCCACGCCGGACTGCGACGCGGCCTCGAGCAGCAACGCATCTTCGAGGAGGAGGGCGTCGACCTGACCCGGGTGGTGATCGGCCATTCCGGCGACAGCACCGACATCGGCTACCTCGAGGAGTTGATCTCCGCCGGCTCCTACCTCGGCATGGATCGGTTCGGCCTCGACGTGATCTCGCCGTTCGAGGAGCGGGTGCGGATCGTGGCGGAGATGTGCGAGCGTGGGCACGCCGACAGGATGGTGCTCTCCCACGACGCCAACTGCTACTTCGACGCGCTCCCCGAAGAGCTGGTGCCGCAGATGGCCCCGAACTGGCATTACCTGCACATCCACAACGACGTCATCCCCGCGCTCAAGGAGCGCGGCGTCACCGACGAGCAGCTGCACACCATGCTGGTCGACAATCCGCGCCGCATCTTCGAGCGTCAGGGTGGCTATGAGTGAGCCGGTCCCGCCGATCGGCACCCAGATTTCGCAGCTAGCCCAACTCGCCCCCGACGAGCCGGCCGTCACCTGTGACGGGGTGACCCTGACCCGGGCCGAGCTCGACCGCTCGACGAATCGATTGGCCCGGGCCTACGCCGAGCGGGGCGTGGGTGTCGGCGACTACGTGACCATGGTGCTGCCGAACTCGATCGAGTGGATCCAGGCCGCCGTGGCCTGCTGGAAGCTGGGCGCGGTGCCCCAGCCGCTGTCGGCTCGGCTGCCCGACGCGGAGTTGGCGGGCCTGCTCGAATTGCGGCCACCGGCCTTGTTGGTGGGGCGTGATCATGTCGAATTCCCCTGTGTGCCAGCGGGTTTCGTGCCCAATCCGGCGCTGCCGGACGGCGCGCTGCCCGAGGCGGTGTCGCCGGTGTGGAAGGCGATGGGATCCGGCGGCAGCACCGGGCGGCCCAAGCTGATCGAATCCGGCGGCGACAGCCGGATACCGCCGCTGATCGGCTACCCGCTGGGCGCCCAGGAGGGCGACACCACGCTGGTGCCGGTGCCGCTGAGCCACAACACGGGCTTCACCACGGCCACCATCGCCCTGCTGATGCGCCATCACCTGGTGCTGATGAGCCGGTTCGATCCGGTTCAGTTCCTCCGGCTGATCACCGATCATCGCGTCACGTTCCTGACGACGGTGCCGACGATCATGCAGCGGACGCTGCCGGTCTATCACGCCGACCCCGGCTCCTACGACCTGTCCTCGCTGCGGCGGTTCTGGCACCTGGGGGCGCCGTGCCCGCCGGCCATCAAGCAGGCGTGGATCGACCTGCTGGGCCCGGAGAAAGTGTGGGAACTCTACGGCGGCACCGAATTACAGGCGCTGACCTTCATCTCCGGCGACCAGTGGCTGGCGCACCGGGGTTCGGTGGGCGTGGTCGTCGCCGGCGAGATGAAGGTGCTCGACGACGACGGCAACCCGTGCCCGCCCGGTGTGGTCGGCGAGATCTACATGCGGCCCGGGCCCGACAGCGCGCCCACCTACCGCTACGTCGGCGCCACGGCGAAAAGCCGCGACGGCTGGGACTCGCTGGGCGACCTCGGGTATTTCGACGACGACGGCTTCCTGTACCTGTCGGACCGCCGCGTCGACATGTTCACCGTCGGCGGCCGCAACGTCTACCCCGCCGAGATCGAGAACGCGCTGTCGGCGCACCCGGAGGTGTTGTCGTGTCTGGTCGTCGGAGTTCCGCACGGGGACCTGGGCCAGGTGCCCTACGCCCTGGTGCACACGGCCGACGGCTCCACCCTGGATTCCGTTGGCGTGCAGGCTTTCCTGCGCGAACACCTGGCGGCGTACAAGGTTCCACCCGGCCCCGACTTCATTGAATTCGTCGACACCCCGTTGCGTGACGACGCCGGCAAGGCCCGCCGCTCGGCGGTCCGGGACCGGATCCTGCAACGGCTTCAGACCGCGGAAGCCCGCTGACCCGACACCTTCGAAATCGACGGCAAGCCACCCGATATGAGGCGGCGGGGGGCGCTCGAGAGCAAGAAGTGATACTTGTCGAGTCCTGTCATCACCGGGTAATGGAGAACGATGCCGCCTAAGTCACCGACATCGACCCCGAAACTGCCGCCCGCCCGGGTGGCTCGCGCGGTCGAACGAGTCCGTCATCACGTGGGGCGGCTACACCAGCGACTGGCGCCTCCGCCGATCGCGGTCATCGATCTCATCTTCGGAGCCTTTCTGTCGCAGGCCATCTCGGCATCCGCGCAGCTGGGTATCGCCGACGCGCTGGCCGCGGGCCCGCTGACCAAGGAGGAACTGGCGGGGCGCATCGGGGCCGACCCGGACAGCGTGGCGCGGCTGATGCGGTTGCTGATCAGCCGCGGCGTGTTTCGCAGGCGCCGCGACGGCCGTTTCGCACTGAACGCGCTGGCCGACACGTTGCGCACCGATTCGCCGGTCTCGACGCGTGGGGCCGCCCTGCTATTCGGCTCGCCGCAGCACCGGGCGAACTGGACGCGGCTGGCCGACGCGGTGCGCACCGGAGAGCCGAACCCCTCAAAAGTGTTCGGTAAGGACTTCTTCGACTATCTCCGCGACGACCCGGAGTTCGCGGAGATCTTCAACAGCGCCATGACCTCCACGTCGTCGGTGCTGGAGGCGGCGGTGGTCGCCGCCTACGACTTCACCCAATTCGGTGTCATCGCCGACATCGGTGGCGGCCACGGCCGGTTACTGTCGTCGATTCTCACCGCCGCCCCCGATGCCCGCGGCGTGCTGTTCGACCTCCCCGAGGCAGTCGACGGGGCGCAACCGGTGTTGACCGCGCACGGTGTCGCCCACCGAGTCACTGTGACGGGCGGGTCGTTCTTCGAAAGCGTGCCGGCCGCTGACGCCTATGTGATGAAGAACGTCATCCACGACTGGCCCGATGACACGGCCATCGCGATCCTGGGCACCATCAAAGCCGCGGCCCCTCCGGGCGCGACGCTGCTGCTGCTGGAGATGGTCGTCCCCGATCACGACCGCGAATTCCTGGGCCACTACGCCGATATGGAGATGCTCGTAATGGCGGGCGCACTGGAACGCAGCCTCACGCAGTGGACCGACCTACTCCGACAGGGCGGATTCCGACTGCAGCGCGTGGTGCAGACGGCAGGCCCGCTCTGCGTCATCGAAGCCGTGCCCAGCTAGCGGTGTGTCATGCCAGTAGCACCAGCAGACGTCTAGTGTCGTGAGTCGTTAATCCGCATCCGGATAGTAGACTTGGCCTGTGCCGGGTCCGATTGCTGTGCCTGTGGTGTTGTCCGATGAAGAACGCGATCAGTTGCGGGGATGGGCGCGCCGCCCGAAGAGCGCCCAGGCGCTGGCCCTGAGGTCACGGATCGTGCTTGCCTGCGAAGGGGATTCGAGTAATACCGCGATAGCACACGATCTGGGTATCACGCGGGGAATGGTGACCAAGTGGCGCAATCGATTCGCCACCGATCGCCTCGACGGGTTGCTCGACGAGCCGCGGCCGGGTCGGCCCCGGGTGGTCGGTGATGAGCGGATCGAAGCGTTGATCACCGCGACGCTGGAGACCGCGCCGCTCGATGCCACGCACTGGTCGACGCGGTCGATGGCCCAACATTTGGGGTTGAGCCAGTCGATGGTGTCGCGGGTGTGGCGGGCGTTCGGATTGGCTCCGCACAAACAGGATTCGTGGAAACTTTCCAAGGACCCGTTATTTGTCGACAAGGTGCGTGACGTCGTCGGGTTGTATCTGAACCCGCCCGAACGTGCGGTCGTGCTCTGCGTGGACGAGAAGACTCAGATCCAGGCGCTCAACCGCACCGCACCGGTGTTCCCGATGCTGCCCGGCACCCCGGCGCGGGCCAGCCACGACTATGTGCGCCACGGCACATCGAGCCTGTATGCCGCCCTGGATCTGGCCACCGGCCAGGTCATCGGCGCGCTGCACTCGCGTCACCGCGCCCAGGAATTTCTGGCCTTCCTGAAAAAGATCGACGCCGAAGTCCCCGCCGACCTCGACTGCCACGTCGTGCTGGACAACGCCTCCACGCACAAGACGCCCCAGGTCAAACGCTGGCTGACCGCCCATCCACGGTTCGTCCTGCACTTCACCCCGACCAGCTCGTCCTGGCTCAACCTCGTCGAGCGCTGGTTCGCCGAACTGACCACCAAGAAACTGCGCCGCGGCACCCACACCTCGGTACGCCAACTCAACACCGACATCCGCGCCTGGATCCAAAACTGGAACGACAACCCGCGCCCCTACGTCTGGACCAAAACCGCCGACCAAATCCTCGAATCCGTCGCCAACTACTGCAAGCGAATTAACGACTCGCGACACTAGGTGGACACCGATAGACGTCAGGCCGCCAACCCGTCGTACACCTTCTTGTAGTACGACGACAGCAATCGTGGTCCGGCGAACCGCATCATCGCGACAGCGATCAGGCCGGTCAGATTCGCCGAGGTCTGTTCCCACACGCCGTGCACGGAACTGCCACCCCCGGGCCTGGGCGTGGCTTCGAGCGTCATGAAGCTGCCCGGCGCCTGCGCATCGCTTTCGACGACCGTCAGTGTGACCGAATTCGGCTTCGTCCAGTCGTAGTGCCATGTGGCCCACACCTTCGGAAAGTCTTGGCCCTCGCGCACGTCGGCCTCGGTCTCGCCGACGTGATACACCTCGAACGCCTTGGCCGACAATGCCGGCCAGCGGTGCGGCCGGTTGGGCGAGAAATCGGTCATGAGTTCGACGACCCCATGAGGCGATGCCGTTGTCAAGTCGAAGTCGAATCTCGTGCGCACCCCGACGAACGTATCAGCCTGTCAGCGCCGGTGAACCTGCCCTTCGGTTGGCGCTGACGCGCTGGAAACGATAGACGGACCGCAGCGGCTAGGGCGCGATCGCGTCCGCCTCCGCATCGACGGCCTGCGCGGAATCTGCGGGTCGCTCGCGTTTCTCCCAGCGCCGCAAGGCTTCTCGGCAGGGCGACTCCACCAGCGCGTAGCTGACGGCGGCGATCGCGAACCCGAAGACCAGGGTCAGCACCAACACCGTCGGCATGTTGCCGGTGAACGGGAACGTCCCGACGACCGGAAACACCATGGCCAGCGCGGCCAGGTGCCAGATGAACAGGCCGTAGGACCAGCGGCCCAGGGTGACCATCGCGGCGGTCCCCAAGATCCGGTGCGGCGTGTCGAGCCGGTCCAGCACCAGCGGCGCGACCAACGCGAAGGCCACCAGCGCGCCCATGGCGGTCTTCACCGCGAACTGCGCGGGCGTGCCGGGCACCAGACCCTCCGGGCCGGCCACTGGCGACGCCGCGACCAGGTAGGCCGCCGCCGCGACGACGGCCATCACCAGGCGGTGGTGCGCGATGCGGTGCGGGAACCCGACGCCGCTGTGGACCCACTCGGCCAGCAGCATGCCGGCGGCGAACCAGGAGAAGAACGCCGGCGGCCAGTTGAGCGGGTTGACGCCCTCGGCCGCGTGGCCCGGCACCCAGCCCCACGCCCAGCTCAGGGCGCCCAGCGTGGCGATCGCCGGCACCCGCGCGCGCACCGGGAGCCGGCGGGCCAGCAGCGCGAGCACCGGCAGCGCCAGATAGAAGCTGACCTCGACCGACAGGCTCCACATCTGGGTCAGCCCGCCGGTCAGCGTGAGCGGCACATAGATCTGAGTGAGCGTCAGGTTGGCCAGCCACACCGTCGGGCTGGCGTGGTCGGCGTCGGGCAGCAGCGTCAGGATCACCACGACCGCCACCACGTAAGCGGGCATGATGCGCACGACCCTGGACCGCAGATAATGGGCGGTGGCCGGGCGGGGGCCCAGATCCCTTGCCGCCCCGGCATGTCCGCGCCAGAGCAGAAACCCCGACAGCGCGAAGAACACCGCGACGGCGAGGTCGAACCGGCCGAACAGCCGGCCGGAGGCGCCGCTGGAGTGCCCGGTCTGGAAGGCGACGTGGGTGACCACCACGCCCATCGCCGCGCAGGCGCGCATCCCTTCCACCGCCGGCAGGAAGCTGCGCACCCCGCCCACCCGCTGGTCGTCGCCCACCACCACAGTGTGCCCGTGCTGGGTTGCCCGGCGAATGGGTACACCCGAAGGACCCGCCCGCACGAGCATCAGGTTCGTAAGCCGCCGCCTTACTTTCTGCTGTTAGGGTCAAACGAGTTTGCCCCGGGCTGCTCGCTCGGGTCGGGTCGCGGCTGAGAAATGCAAGGACATGAGGAGGGCACAGCGACGTGAACCGAGCAGTCATGTTGCGGTTCGCCGCATGCGGGATCATCGGACTCGGAGCCGCCCTGCTGATCGCCGCGCTGCTGTTGTCGACGTACACCACCAGCAGGATCACCAAGGTCCCCCTGGACCTCGACGCCACGCTGGTCGGCGACGGCACCGGGACGGCGCTGGACTCCGCGTCGTTGTCCACCGACCACGTCGTCGTCAACCAGAACGTGCCGCTGGTCTCCCAGCAGCAGATCAGCGTCGAGTCGCCCGCCAACGCCGACGTGGTCACCCTGCAGGTCGGAAGTTCGTTGCGGCGCACGGACAAGCAGAAGGACAGCGGGCTGCTGCTGGCGATCGTCGACACCGTCACGCTCAACCGCAAGACCGCGCTGGCCGTCTCCGACGACACCCACACCGGCGGCTCGGTCCAGAAGCCGCGCGCCGTCAACGACGAGAACCCGCCCACGGCGATGCCGCTGCGGCACGACGGGCTGTCGTACCGGTTCCCGTTCCACACCGAGAAGAAGACCTATCCCTACTTCGATCCGATCGCCCAGAAGCCGTTCGACGTCAACTACGACACCGAGGAAGACGTCAACGGGCTGACCACCTACAAGTTCACGCAGAACGTCGGCTACAACGCCGACGGCAAGCTGGTGGCCCCGGTGGCGTACCCGTCGCTGCTGGCCGGCAACGAGGACGCCAAGCAGACCACGTCGGCGTCGATGTGGGGCGTCCAGGGCGGCGATCCGAACGAACAGATCACCATGACCCGCTACTACGCGGCGCAGCGCACGTTCTGGGTGGACCCGGTGTCGGGCACCATCGTCAAGCAGACCGAGCACGCCGACCACTACTTCGCCCGGGACCCGCTCAAGCCGGAGCTCACGCTGGCCGACTACAAGGTCACCTCGAACGAGGACACCGTCGAATCCCAGGTCAACGCGGCCCGCGACGAGCGCGACCGGCTGGCGCTGTGGTCGCGGGTGCTGCCGATCACGTTCACCGCGGTGGGGCTGATCGCGCTGGTCGGCGGCGGGCTGCTCGCCTCGTTCAGCCTGCGCAGCGAGAGCGCGTTGACCGACCCCGGACTGGATCGCGGCGATCAGGACTTCTTCGGCCGCAGCGGCCTCGAGGAGCCGGTGCCCGGGGCCGAGGCCGAGACGGAGAAGCTGCCCACCCAGCGTCCCGATCTGCGCCAGGAGCCCGGCGGCGATCCGCCCGGCTCGGCCGGCTCACCCGGGGCCCCCGGACCGTCCGGCCCCGACGAGCCCACCGAGGCCGGGCCCACCGAGTCGAATCCGCCCGGCCCGCACGACCGCGAATAGCCGGCCCGGATGCGGTAACCGTGCGCTGGACCCGACCCGGGTACGCACTGGTCCTGGCGCTGCTGGTGGTCGGGCCGCTGCTGGCCCCGGGGTACCTGCTGCTGCGTGACGCCGTCTCGACGCCGCGGTCATACCTGTCCGACACCGCCCTGGGGTTGACCTCGGCGCCGCGCGCCACCCCCCAGGATTTCGCGGTGGCGCTCGCCTCGCATGTGGTCGACGGCGGCATCGTGGTCAAAGCGCTGCTCGTGGTGGGGTTGTGGCTGGCGGGCTGGGGCGCGGCCCGGCTCGTCGAGGTGGCCCTGCCGCCTGCGGGCGCGCCCGGGCAGTTCGTCGCGATCACGCTGGCGATCTGGAATCCCTATGTCGCCGAACGTCTTCTGCAGGGCCATTGGAGCCTGCTGGTCGGCTACGGCTGCCTGCCCTGGGTGGCGACGGCCATGCTGACGTTGCGCGCGGGATCCGGCTCGTTCTTCGGGCTGGCCTTCTGGATCGCGCTGGCCGGTCTGACCCCGACCGGGCTGCTGTTGGCCGCGACGGTGGCGCTGGTCTGCGTGGCCGCCCCGGGTGACGGCACGGCCGGGCCCTGGCCGCGCCGGTGGTGCGCCGCGGCGGCCCTCGGCGTCGCGGTGGTGGCCGCGCTGCCGTGGTTGGTCGCGTCGGCGCTGGGCGCTTCGCTGACCGCCCACACCGCGGCGAACCGGCTGGGGGTCGAGGCGTTCGCGGCGCGCGCCGAGCCCGGCCTGGGCACGCTCGCCAGCCTGGCCAGCCTCGGCGGAATCTGGAACGGCGACGCCGTACCCGCTTCGCGCGCCACGCTTTTCGCCGTGTCCTCGGCCGTGGTGCTGCTCGGGATCGTGGCGGCGGGCCTGCCGGCGGTCGCCCGCCGTCCGGTGGCGGTTCCGCTGCTGGTGCTGGCTGCGGTGTCGGTGCTGGTTCCCGCGGCGCTGGCCACCGGGCCGGGCCTGCATCTGCTGGGCGCGGTGGTCGACGCCGTGCCCGGGTTCGGCGTGCTGCGCGACGGGCAGAAGTGGGTGGCGCTCGCCGTGCCCGGCTACAGCCTGGCGGGCGCCGGCGCGGTGGTGACGTTGCGACGGTGGGTGCCGCCCCCGGCGGACGTTGCGGCGGCGCTGGTCTGCTGCCTGGCGCTGCTGCTGGCGCTGCCCGATCTGGCCTGGGGTGTGGGGGGCAAGGTGTCGCCGGTGCACTATCCGCGCGGCTGGGCCGCCGTCGCCGCGGCGATCAACGCACAACCGGCCGCGGTCGCGGTGTTGCCGGCCGGGACGATGCGTCTCTTCTTCTGGTCGGGGGCCGCGCCGGTGCTGGACCCGCTGCCGCGCTGGGTCCGTGCCGAGGTGCTGACCAGCGGCGACCTGGTGATCTCGGGGACCAGCATTCCCGGCGAGGGGGCGCACGCCCGGGCCGTGCAGGAGCTGCTGCTGACCGGACCAGACCCGTCGGCCCTGGCCGCGGCCGGTGTGGGCTGGCTGGTGGTGGAATCGGGCAGCGCCGGCGACATGGGGGCGGCCGCCCGCACGCTGGGCGCGCTGGCGCCGGTCCACCGGGACAACGAGATCGCGCTCTATCGGATCGGCGGCCAGAGCGCCGGGGTGCCCGCCGATCGCCGGACGGCGACGACGATCGCCCATCTGGCGTGGCTGGCGCTGCTGATCATGGGCGGTGCCGGCGCGGGGATCGGAGCGTGGCGGCGCCGAACCCGGTCAACCCCGCCCGGTGACTAGGCCGTTGACCGTGCGGCCGGATTGCACCGCTTCCAGCACGCTGCGCATCGCGTCGGCGCTTTGCGTCCAGGAGAATTCGCCGCATCGGGTGTGCGCCTTGATGCCCAGTTGGTCGCGCAGCACCGGATCGGCGAGCAGTTCTTCGAGCCGGTCCACCAGCTCGGCATGGGTGTCGACCAAGATCCCGGTCACCTCGTCGACGATCGAGTCCGACAGGCCGCCCGAGGATCGATAGCCGATGGTCGGCACCCCGTGCTGGGCCGCCTCGACGACCGCCAGACCCCAGCCCTCCTTGCGTGAGGGCAGCACGTGTACCCAAGCCCCTTGCAGCACATGGTGTTTGGTCACGTCGTCGACGTGACCGTGGAACGTCACCGCCGAACTAATGCCGAGCCGCCCCACATGCTCGACGAGCCGCCCGCGCCACCAGCCATCGCCGACGATGTCGAGGTGCAGACCCGGTATCCGCGGCAGCAGCCGCGCCACCGCTTCCAGCGCGTCCTCGATCTGCTTGTGCGGAACCAGCCGTGACAGCACGACCACCCGCGGCGCGGCCGCACGCGGGCCCGACAACGATTGCCCCGGCGCCCGATCCAGGCCGTTGCGCACCACCGCGATCTGGGCGCCGTCGACACCCAAGGCGACCAGGTCGCGCGCGGACGGCAGCGACACCGTCACGTATTGGTTGCGCCGGTTCAGCCGCGGCGAGAGCGTCGACTCGACGAACCAGCCGAGCCGGCCGAGCACCGGTCCGGCCACCGGCCACTGCTGGCGGTGGCAATGGTGCACCAGCACCACCACGCGGCGGCCGTAGACCAGCCGGGCCAGGAAGGGCAGGCCGTTCTGGGTGTCGACGACCACGTCGGGCCGCACCCTCCGTAGCGGACCCAACCCGAGCCGGGCCATCGCCATCGCCAGCAACGCCCAGACGTACACCGAATAACGGCCACCGGCGCGGTCGATCCGCACACCGTCGACGATTTCGCGGCGCGCCGCGCCCGGATAGCGGGCGGTGCGCAGCGTGACGTCGGTCCCCGATGCGGCCAGCTGGGCACCGATGCGCTGCAGATAGGCTTCGCTACCGCCGCCCTGCGGGTGCCCGGTATCGCGCCAGCACAGCAGCAGGACCGAGCGCAGAGCAGACATCACCGGTCAGCCTAATGGGAATCGGTCGGTGCGCCATGGCGAGGCCGCTAGGGCCGCGCCGGCGCCTGCCGGCGGGCCCGTCGGCGCAGCCATCGGATCAGTTCGATGACTCCGGCCAGCGCCAGCGCCACCGCGAACGACACCGCGAACGCCGCAATCGTGTTGTCGGCAAAGGTGTTGCCGCCGATGTAGCCGATCATCGTGTTGAGCGTCGCCCACACGACGGCGCCGATTGCGTCGAACACCACGAACTGGCGGTAGGGAAAATCCAGCACGCCGCAGGCGATGGTGGTGGCCGTCCGGCCCCCGGGGAGGAACCGCGCCACGATCACCAGCGGGCCACCGTGGCGGTCCAATTCCCGATGCGCCCAGTCCAGGCTCCGCTTCCCCTTCTCGCCGCGGGTGATCCAGCGGCGGGCCCAATCGTCGGCCGAGTGACCGATCGCGTACGCGAGGTTGTCGCCGACGAACGCGCCGATGGCCGCCATGACGATCACCCAGCCCAGCAGCATCGAGCCGTTGGCCGCGAGGATTCCCCCGGTGAGCAGTGCCGTCTCGCTCGGCAACAGGGGAAGGATAGCGTCGAAAGTGCAGGAGGCCAGGATCAGCGGATACGCCCACCACGAGTTGCCGAGCGCGTCAAGCAGGGAGTCGAACACTAGAGCGCAACCCTACACAGCGCGCGCCGGCGGCCGACTTCTCAGGAGGTCAGGCCCATCCTGACGAACGGCTCGGCCTCGCCGCGGCCGACGGCTTCGTCGTGCTTGGCGGCCGCGCGGTCGAACAGGTCGATCAGGGCCGGCTCGTCGCGGACCAGCTGGCGGTACTTGGGACCGAGCGCGAGGATCTGGTCGCGCTCGTCCAGCAGCTTGCGGAAGATGCGCTCGCGTTCGCCCGCGTCGTGGGTGTATTCGGAGTCGAGGTAGGCCGTCGCGTGCCGCCGGGCGCCGGCGATGGCCGTCCGGGCCTTGCCCATGGGGCTCAGCAACGAGGCCACGACGGTGACGACCAGAACGCCGACAATCACGGCCAGCGACAGGTAGGTGCTGATCTCGACCAGCGAGACCGGCTCGCCGTCGTTGATGAAGGGGACGTTGTTCTCGTGCAGCGCATGCAGGATCAGCTTGACGCCGATGAAGCCCAGGATCGCCCCGAGGCCGTACGAGAGGTAGACCAGCCGGTCCAGCAGGCCCTCGATGAGGAAGTACAGCTGGCGCAGGCCCAGCAGCGAGAAGGCCGTCGCGGTGAACACGATGTAGACGTTCTGGGTGAGGCCGAAGATCGCCGGGATCGAGTCGAGCGCGAAGAAGATGTCCGTTCCACCGATGGCCACCATGACCAGCAGCATCGGCGTCATCGCGCGCCGGCCATCCACCATCGTGAACAACCTGTCGCCGTCATAGTGCTCGGTGGTGTGCAGGACCTTCTTCGCGATCCGGATGACGACGTTGTCGGCCTTGCGGGATTCCTCGCGCTCGTCGGGCCGCAGCACGCCGCCGGCCGCGAGCAACAGGATCAGCCCGAACAGGTAGAAGACCCATGCGAACGTGTTGATCAGCGTGGCGCCGAGAAAGATGAAGCCGGTCCGCGCGATCAGCGAGAAGACGATCCCGAACAGCAGCACCTTCTGCTGATCCTCGCGCGGCACCCGGAAGCTGACCATGATCATCAAAAAGACGAACAGGTTGTCGACCGAGAGCGCCTTCTCGGTGACGTACCCGGCGAAGTATTCCGGGCCCTCCTCGTGTCCTCCGAACGCGAGCAGCCCGACGCCGAACAACAGCGCGATGCCGACGTAGGCCACCGACCACAGCGCGGCCTCCCGCAGCGTCGGGGCGTGCGCCTTGCGGACATGGAAGAAGAAGTCGAAGGCCAACAGCCCGACGATGGCCAAGACGGTCAGGGCCCACACCCAATCGGGAACATCCATTTCGCTGCCTGAGCCACCTTCGTCGGAGCCGTCGTCTGGGTCTTCGTCGCTTCCGTACCCTCTTTGCCGCCACACTATGTGTGCGCCCGGTTGCGCGCCCGGCCGTAGGGTTGGCCGGTGGCCGTGACCGACCTCTTCGCTCGCCGGGCGACGCTGGCCCGCTCGGTGCGGTTGCTGTCGGAGTTTCGCTACGAGCAGACCGATCCCGCCCGCTTCTACGGCGCGCTGGCCGCCGACACCGTGGCGATGGTGAGCGACCTGTGGTGGGCCGCCCACGCGGACTCCCCCGCCGGCCGCACGCTGCTCGACGTCGGCGGCGGGCCGGGCTACTTCGCGACGGCCTTCGCCCGCGCCGGGCTCGACTACGTCGGCGTCGAGCCCGACCCGGGCGAGATGCACGCGGCCGGACCCGCCGACGCGGCGGCCGGGGGAAGCTTCGTGCGCGCGTCGGGCATGGCGCTGCCGTTCGCCGACGATTCGGTGGACATCTGCCTGTCGTCCAACGTCGCCGAACACGTGCCGCGGCCCTGGCAACTCGGCGCCGAGATGCTGCGAGTGACCCGGCCCGGCGGGCTGGCCGTGCTGTCCTACACGGTCTGGCTGGGCCCGTTCGGCGGACACGAGATGGGCCTGACCCACTACCTGGGGGGCGAGCGCGCCGCGGCGCGCTACGCGCGTAAGCACGGCCATCCCGCCAAAAACAACTACGGGTCGTCGTTGTTCGAGGTGTCGGCGGCCGACGGCCTGACGTGGGCCGCGAACACCGGCGCCGCGCTGGCCGCATTTCCCCGCTACCACCCGCGATGGGCGTGGTGGCTGACGGGCGTGCCGGTGCTGCGCGAGTTCCTGGTGAGCAATCTGGTGCTGGTCCTGCAACCCCAAGAGTGAAACGTGTTCTCGTTTTGCCCTGGCTTGGGTAGGGTGGCGCGCATGCCCGCCGACGACGATGACAGGGCAGTGCGATCTGAACAAGCAGGAGGAGTGGCGGAAGATGACAGACGCTAAGACCGAATACGACAAGCTTTTCATCGGCGGCAAGTGGACGGAACCGTCGACCTCCGAGGTGATCGAGGTGACCTGTCCGGCCACCGGTGACTACGTCGGCAAGGTGCCGCTGGCCGCCGCGGCCGACGTCGACGCCGCCGTCGCCGCGGCCCGCGCGGCCTTCGACAACGGCCCGTGGCCGACCACGCCGCCGAAGGAGCGCGCCGCCGTCATCGCCAACGCGCTCAAGGTGATGGAGGAGCGCAAGGACCTGTTCACCCAGCTGCTCGCGGCCGAGACCGGCCAGCCTCCGACGAGCGTCGAAACGATGCACTGGATGAGCTCGATCGGGGCGCTGAACTTCTTCGCCGGCCCGGCCGTCGACCAGGTCAAGTGGAAAGAGGTCCGCACCGGCGGCTACGGGCAGAGCATCGTCCACCGCGAGCCGATCGGCGTGGTGGGCGCGATCGTGGCCTGGAACGTGCCGCTGTTTTTGGCGGTCAACAAGCTGGGCCCGGCGCTGCTGGCCGGCTGCACGGTGGTGCTCAAGCCGGCGGCCGAAACACCGCTGAGCGCAAACGCTTTGGCGGAGGCGTTCGCCGAGGCGGGGCTGCCCGAGGGCGTGCTGTCGGTGGTGCCCGGCGGGATCGAGACCGGGCAGGCGCTGACCTCCAACCCGGACGTCGACATCTTCTCCTTCACCGGCAGCTCGGCGGTGGGCAAGGAGATCGGCCGTCGCGCCGCCGACATGCTCAAGCCGTGCACCCTGGAGCTGGGCGGGAAGTCGGCGGCCATCGTCCTCGACGACGTCGACCTGCCTTCGGCGATCCCGATGCTGGTGTTCTCCGGGATCATGAACACCGGGCAGGCCTGCGTGGCCCAGACCCGCATCCTGGCTCCGCGCTCGCGGTACGACGAAATCGTGGACGCGGTAAGCACTTTCGTGCAGGCGCTGCCGGTGGGCCTGCCGTCGGACCCGGCCGCCCAGATCGGTTCGCTGATCTCGGAGAAGCAGCGGGCCCGGGTGGAGGGCTACATCGCCAAGGGCATCGAGGAGGGTGCGCGGCTGGTGTGCGGCGGCTCGCGCCCCGAGGGGCGCGAGGACCTAGCCGGCGGCTTCTTCGTGCAGCCGACGGTGTTCGCCGACGTCGACAACAAGATGACGATCGCCCAGGAGGAGATCTTCGGGCCGGTGCTCTCGATCATCCCCTACGACACCGAGGAGGATGCGATCAAGATCGCCAACGACTCGGTGTACGGGCTGGCCGGCAGCGTGTGGACCGCCGACGTGCAGCGGGGCATCGAGGTCTCGGAGAAGATCCGCACCGGGACGTACGCGATCAACTGGTACGCGTTCGACCCGTGCTGCCCGTTCGGCGGCTACAAGAACTCCGGCATCGGCCGCGAGAACGGACCCGAGGGCGTCGAGCACTTCACCCAGCAGAAGAGCGTGCTGATGCCGATGGGCCACACGATCGAAAGCTAAATCCCGCGTCGAACGTGCACGCAGGGCGAGATATCTGCCGATTTTTCGCCGTGGGTGCGCGTTCGGCGTTTGGGGGGCCGTCCCTGGCCGCGTTCTAGCGGTTATGCAATAGAGCATATTTTCGGCCGGTTCACGCGGCCGCAAGTGCGGACCGCCGCGCCGACGCGCCCTGTTTGTGCGGCGTACGTCACATTTCGCCTGAGAAATTGCTTAATTTACGGATGTCTTATATGGTTCTTAGCATAATCAAGGGCCGCACACAGGCCGGGAGAACACCATGTGGATCATTGAGCTCAACGTCGCCGGCTATCAATTCACCCGCGAGATGCCAGAGTTGCGGCGCCGGACATTCCGCTTCAGCCCGCGTCATATGCACTGGCCGGCGCTGCGCCACTCGCACGCTGCATGACGCCAGCCTCGGGAGGTACGACAGTGCCGACTATCGGTGACGCCCCGACGAAGCGCGGGGACACCCGGACAAAAATGCTGGCCAGCGCCGCCGAGGTGATGCGTGAGCGCGGCGCCGCGGGCGTGACGATCGACGCGGTGCTCGCCCGCAGTGGCGCCCCGCGTGGCTCGGTCTACTACCACTTTCCCGACGGGCGCAATCAGATCCTGACCGAAGCGCTGCGCTACTCCGGCGACTCCATCACCGCCCTGATCGACGACGCCGCCGGGCGCGGCGCCCGGGAGTTGTTGGCCGAGTTCGTCGGGTACTGGGAGCGGCTGCTCACCGAGGGCGGCTTCACCGCCGGCTGCCCGGTGGTGGCGGCGGCGATCGGGTGTTCCGACGGTGACGGGCCCAAGCTCTCCACCGAGGCCGGCGCGATCCTGGGCCGCTGGTGCACCGCGCTCACCCGCGCGTTCGTCAATGACGGCTTCGACGACGCTGACGCCGCGTCGCTGGCCGTGATGTCGATCTCCGCGCTGGAGGGCGCCATCGTCCTGTCGCGGTCGACCCGCAACGCAGGCCCACTACACCAAGTGGGTGAGCAGCTCGAATTCCTGATCAAGGCAAAGGAATTCGTTCTCCGGAACAAGATCCCGGGCAAGCCTGCCGGCTCGCAGTGACGTCGTCAGTCGCTCGCGGGTAGCGGCTTGACCTCTTTGAGGTGCAGCGCGGTCTGCCCGATGCTCAGGCTTCCGGCGCCGGGCTTGGTCACCAGCACCTCGGCGCCGGATTCGTCCACGTAGCGCTTGCCCATGACCGTGCCGTCGGAGAACGCCGGGTCCAGTTCGCCCGAGCGCTCGGCGCCCACCGGCACCATCGGCGCACCGCCACACCGCAGGTCGTCGAGGCTGTCCGCGCTTCTGACGACGATCACCTGGGTGTCGCATACCTGGCTGGCGAGACGAGTTCCGTTCTTGATCATTGATTTCCGTCCTTGATCGCTTACTGCTGGGCCGGCGCGGAGCGCAATTCCGTGAGGGTCTGGATGATCTCCCGCCGCAACACCTTGCCGGTGGCGGTGGTGGGCAGCTCGTCGCGAAACACTACCTCGTCGGGGGTGCGTGATCCGCGCAAACTCTTGCGGACGAATTCGCGCAGTTCCGCGGGGTCGGGGTCGACGCCCGGCGCCGGCACCACCACCGCGACGATCGCCTGGCCCCACTGCGGATCCTCGACCCCGACCACGGCGACGTCCCGCACGTGGGGGTGCTCGACCAGGACCTCTTCGAGTTCGGCGGGCGCGATGTTCTCGCCGCCGCGGATGATCGTGTCGTCGCTGCGCCCACCGATGAACAGGTAGCCCTCGTCGTCGAGCATGGCGATGTCCTTGGTCGGGAACCAGCCGTTCTCGTCGAGCACCGAACCGATCCCGGTATAGCGGCCCGAGACCTGCTCGCCCCGCACGAACAGCTCACCGGTCTCGCCCGGCGGCAGCACGTTGCCGGCCTCGTCGCGGATCTGCAGCTCGATGCCCGCCACCGCCTGCCCGACCGACCCCAGCCGCCGCGCGCCCTCCGGAGTCGACGCCGCCAGCGCCGCGCGATGGTCGTCGGGTGTCAGCACCGCGATCGTCGAGCTGGTCTCGGTCAGGCCGTAGGCGTTGACGAAGCCCACGTCGGGCAGCAGCTCGAGGGCCCGGCGAACCAGCGGCAAACCGACCTTGGAGCCGCCGTAGGCGAGGTTGCGCAGCGACGGCAACTCGATGGCCGGCCCGTCCCCGTTCTCCAGCACCGTGACGATGCGGTCGAGCATGGTCGGCACCACCGTCGCGGTGGTCACGTTCTCCGTGTTGATCAGCCGAACCCATTCCTGCGCATCGAAATTGGGCAGGTACACCATCTTGCGGCCGGCATACAGATTCGACAGCGCGGCGCTGACCCCGGCGATGTGGTACGGCGGCACGCAGATCAGCGCGGCATCGGTGTCGGCGGCCGCCCCGAATTCCACCGTCCCGGTGACGTAACTGGTCAGGTTGTTGTGCGAGAGCTCGACGGCCTTGGGCTGCGAGGTGGTGCCCGACGTGAACAGCACGATCGCGACGGCGTCCGGATCGGGGAATTCCGCCGCGGGCTCGGCACCGCCGGCGGCGTCGAGGAAGTCGTCGGACACCATCACCCGGTCCGACACGCCGCCGATCATCTCCCGGTAGCGACCGTCGACCACCACCAACGGCTCGGGCAGCCGCTCGATCAGCGCCTGGATGCCCTCGGCGGAGAGCCGGTAATTGATCGGCGTGAACGCCACCCCGGCGCGCGCCGCGGCGAAGATCAACACCGGCAGCATCGCGCCGCCGGTGCCCACGTACACCAGGTGCTTGGCTCCCGAGGCCGCGACCACCCCCGCGCCGCCGTCGGCAAGATCGCTGAGCTGCTGCGTGGTCAGCCGCAAATCGCCGGACACCACCGCGGTGCGCTCGGCGTCGCCGGACACGGCCATCTCGAGCAGCAACGAAATGCTCATCCTCGATCCTTCTGGATTCCCGGCCCTTTACAAATCTCGTCTGCAGTGTAACTCAGCCGGATTGTCCCTCGATGCCGAGCTTGCCGCGCGACGGGCGCCCTGGTCACGGCGGGTCCCTCGACGGCAAAGGTGGGACCGGAACCCCGAGTTGCGATCGGTGCCGGGCGCCCGCCACCGCCTCAGGAGCGGGCGGGCGGATCCCAGGCCGAGACCCGCGGGATCCAGCGCGGCACGTTGCTTCGATAGTCGACGTATTCACGGCCGTAGCGCTCGGCGAGATGGGGCTCCTCCCAGAACCGAATGGCGATGGCCTGGAACGTGAAAAAGATTGCGAACCAAAGCAATAGCGGGCCCGACGCAATGATGGCCGCCTCGCCGAGCAGGATGCACAGCACGCCGGTGATCATCGGGTTCCGCACGTGCCGATACGGGCCCCGCACCACCAGATGGACCGGCTCCCCCATCACGTTGCCCAGCCCGAGCGTCCCCTCGCCCACCCGGTCGAACAGCACATTCGTCCAGATCATCAGGGCCAGCCCGGCGGCGATCAGCACGCAGCCGACCGTGATCAGCGCGATCGTCGGCGCGGCATCCAGGCGCGGCGCGCGCACGCCGGCCGTGCCGACGATGACGGCCGGCACCACGAGCGTCATCGTCACCGGGAACAGCAGGACCGACATCAGGTGGCGCCACCACAGGCGTCGCCGCGTCCTCGTCACCATTGAAGGCCTCCTTCAGCTAATACTTCAACCTCCGTTCAACAACTAACGGTACGCCGCGCGACGGCATTCGCCAACGCTTGTTGAAGTATTCTGGTGCGCATGCCAGCAGCGCGGCGCGCCGGCCGGTGGCGCACCGGCCAAGTGAACAGACAGCGCATCATCGAGGCGGCGCGCGAACGCTTCATGCGCGACGGGTACGAACGGGCCACCGTCCGCGCGATCGCGGCCGACGCCGGTGTGGACGTCGCGATGGTCTACTACTTTTTCGGCAACAAGGAAGGCCTGTTCACCGCGTCCACGCTGACCGGTCCCGAGCACCCGTTGCACCAGCTGGCCACGCTGCTCGACGAGGGGACCGAACGGGTCGGCGAACGGCTGGCGCGACGCTTCCTCGAGCACTGGGAACAAGGCGCCGTGTTCGAGCCCTTCCTGACGCTGTGGCGTTCGGCGGCGATCCACCCCGAGGCGCGAAAGGTGTTGCACGACAGCCTCGCCGGCCCGATCGCCGAACGGGTCGCGACGGAATTCGGGGTTGCCGATGCCGAGCTACGGGTCGAGCTGGTGGCCAGCCACCTGGCCGGGCTCGCCTTCGCGCGCTACCAGCTGAAGATCGAGCCGCTCGCGTCGACCAGCATCGAGGACCTGGTCGGCCGGCTGGGGCCGACGTTGCAGCGATATCTGACCGATTAAGTGCCCGTCCACTTGGGCGGGCGCTTTTCGGCGAAGGCGATCGCGCCCTCCTTGGCGTCGTTGGAGGAGAACACCGGGGCGAGCAGCTTGTTCTGCTCGGCGAACATGGTCTCGGGGCTCCAGCCGCGGGACTCGACGATGATCTGCTTGGTGGCGGCCACCGCCAGCGGCCCGTTCGCGGCGATCTTCTCGGCCAGCTCGATCGCCGCGTCCAGCGCCGATCCGGGCTCGGCGAGGACGTTGACCATTCCCAGCGCGTGCGCGCGCTCGGCGCTCAGGTTTTCACCGGTCAGTGCCAGCTCCATGGCGATCGCGGACGGGATGCGTTGCGGCAGCCGCAGCAGCCCGCCGCCCCCGGCGACCAGGCCGCGCTTGACCTCCGGGATGCCGAACGCCGAGTCCTTGGAGGCCACGATCAGGTCGGTCGCCAACGCCAGCTCGGTGCCGCCGGCCAGCGCGTAGCCCTCGACCGCCGCGATCAGCGGCTTGACCGGCGGACGTTCGGTGAAGCCCATGCCGCGGCCCTCGACGATCGGGAGCTCGCCGCGGGCGAAGGCCTTGAGGTCCATGCCCGCGCAGAACGAGCCGCCCGCGCCGGTGAGGATGCCGACCGACAGGTCGGGTTCGTCGTCGAGCCGGTCGACGGCGGCGGCCAGGCCGTTGGCCACCGCGGAGTTGACCGCGTTCTTGGCCTTCGGCCGGTTGATCGTGATGATGAGGATCCGGTCCCGCTGTTCGACCAGGACTTCGGGTTCGTTGGCCTCTTCGCTCACGGTGCTCCCTTGTTCGTCACGCTACTGACTTGTCGGACCGATGGTAACGGTCGACGGGAATGGCGTTAACGGCCCGGCGAGATTCGGGTTACCGCCCGCGCGCGGTCAGCGACCGTGCCGACCCGGTCAGGCCGGCGCCATCGCGGCTTCGATTGTGGTGAGCTTCTCCGAAATCCCTGCGGCCCTGCGTATTTCGATGAAATCGTTGACCATGGCGTCGGTGACCTCGTGCGGGTCCTCGCACGTGGCCCCGTCGGCGAGCACCGAGATGTTGAGCTGATCGACATAGCTCCACACGGTGATGTTGAGCCCACTGCCGGCGGTCAACGGGCCCACCGAATAGATCTCGGTGACCAGCGCACCGCCCACGCGGCCGCGCTCGCGCGGCCCGGGGACGTTGGAGATGTTCAGGTTGAGGATCTTGTTGTGGCCATCGCGGCCGGACGCCCACCGGAAGAAGGCCTGTGTGGGGCCCGGCGGCATGTAGGCCGCCCACCGGCTGACCAACTCCGGTCCCATCAGCTGGTTGCTTTCCTTGGCGGCGATCGCGTTCTCGTGGCTGCACCGCACCCGCTCCAGCGGATCGTCGGAATCGGTCGGCAGGCCGACCAGCACGCCGGTGAAACGATTGCCGGAGATCCGCTCGGGCGAGAAGTCGAAACTCATTGGCACCGAAGCCAACAACGGCTCGGCCTTGCCGTCGTAGCGCAACAGCAGGGTGCGCAACGCGCCCGTCGACATGGCCAGCACCATGTCGTTGATCGTCGCCCCGAGCCGCTTGCCGGTCTCCTTGACGTCGGCCAGGGCCAGTGTGGCGGTGGCGAACCGGCGTTCCGGGGTGAGCTTGTGGTTCATGAACGTCGGCGGCGGCTCGAACGGCCGCGTCAGTTCCGGGGAGAACTTGCGTGTGCTGCGGCGCACCCGGCCCAAACCCTGCGCGGTGTAGCGGATCGTGTGCGGCAGCCGCCCAACGTGGCGGACGTGGTCGGCGAGCGCCGAGGCGACGAGCTGCCGCGTGGTCGGGGGCGGGTCGCACATGTACGGTCCGCCGTCCGGGCACGGCTGCAGGTCCATGCCGCGGGCCAACAAATTCGCGGATGCGACGCCGTCGGCGAGCGCGTGGTGAATTTTGCCGACGACCGCAATCCTGTTGTTGGCCAACCCTTCCACGAAGTACATCTCCCAGAGCGGGCGGCTGCGGTCGAGCGGGGTGCTGGCGATTTGCCCGATGGCTTCGTCCAGCTCGCGGCGGCCCCCGGGCGGCGACACTCGCCAGGGACGGATGTGATGGTCGAGGTCGACCTCGCAGTTTTCCCGCCACATCGGGTGGTGGAAGTTGAGGGGGACCTCGATGAGCTGGTAGCAGAACGGATCGAGCTTGTTCAGCCGGCCGGCGATGACTTGCCGGAACGCGTCGACGTCCAGGGAACGCCGATCAACGTCCAGTTCGATGACGGCGGCTTTGATGGTGTGCATGTGCACGTTCGGCGTTTCGCTGTACAGCAGCACCGAGTCCCAGCCGCTAAGCCTCTTCACCGCTGCCCCTTACCCATAGAGGGACCATACTCAGCGGCGCCGGCTCAGATAACCTCTTTTGCCCCGATCCGTGTCTTGGTGCGATAAACCTGGTTGAGGAACAGGGAGGCGACGTGTGCCGCCGCGCCGGCGCGCTCGCCGTCGATGAGGTCGTATCCGTGGCCCGCGCCCGGCAACTCCAGGTAGCCCACCGTCGAATGCGACACCGTCCGCAGCCGCTCGACGAAGCTGCGCGCCTGCTCCACCGGGATGACGCTGTCCTTGCTGCCGTGAATCACGAGGAAGGGCGGCGCATTACGGTGCACTCGGGCGATCGGCGAGGCGGCCCGGAATACTTCGGGATGACGGGCGATCGACTTTCTCACCACGACCCGTTCCAGGAATTCGACGAACCGGGCGCGCTCCGGCGTGGAGCGGTCCTCCCAGTCGTACCGGCCATAGATTCCGACGACCGCGTCCACCGACGTGTCCGCACCCTCGGGCAGCTTCGCCCGGTACTCCGGGTCGTCGGGGGTCAGCCCGGCCAGCGCGCACAGGTGGCCGCCGGCCGAACACCCCGCTATCGCAACGAAATTGCGGTCGCCGCCGAACTTGTCGACGTTGGCGTGCGCCCACGCGATGGCGGTTTTGACGTCGACGATGTGGCGCGGCCAGCGGTGGTGTGGCGCGACGCGGTAGTCGACCGCCAGGCACACCCACCCCTGCTCGGCCAGCCGCGACATCAGCGCGGACCCCTGACCCATGCACCTGCCGTGCACCCAGGCGCCGCCCGGCAGGAAGATCAGGACCGGCGCGGGTTGCGCGGGCAGGTCTTTGCGGCGCCAGACGTCGAGCACCTGTGCGGGGTGGTCCCCGTAGTGGACGCCCCGGCGATAAAGGTGGCGCCGCTGGCGCAGGCCGTCCCAGATCGGCGGTGTCCGTTCGGCCGCCGGCCAATCCATCTCGAGGTCCGCCGCCGACACGACCCCCCGCAACGCCGCGAGGGAGACCTGCCGCGTGCTCTCACGGTCCCGGCGCCGCGCGTCGTTGATCCCCGGCGTGAACCAGTCCTTTTTCGCCGCGGAGATCGCCTCGGGTGCGTGCCGCGCGCCCCACACGCCCATGGCGGTGATGCCGGCCAGCGGCTCGAGGTGTTTGCCGACAACCGGCAGCGACGCCCCGGCCACGCTCAGCGCCAGCGCATAGTCGGCGGGACCGGCCCGCAGCAACCACTTCATCCACGGTGTGAAACCCGGTCGGTTCGCCGTCATGTCGGGAACTGTACCCCCGGGCAGGTCGCCGAAACCGGTGTTTACGTAGAACCGGCTATGGTTGCGCTCACGCTTTGCCCAGGGGTGTCGCTGACGGGGTTATTCACCCTGTTTGGAACGCATTTGGCGGTTCGCTACGTGCGCCTGATTTAGCTGCGCGCGACACGCTCAGACCGCCGCCAGGCTGGCGATCACCCGGTCGCCGATCAGGCGGACGCCGGTCAGCGTCAGCCCCACCTGCGCGGCCAGCGCGGCGGCGCTGTCCACCCCGACGGTGGCCCAGCGAAACCAGGGCCCGACCTCGCACGACGACTCGAGGCGGACCCAGCGCGACCGGATGCCGATGGTCTCGGCTTCGAATTCGGCGATGCAACGGCCGCCGCGGGCCAACAACTCGAAGGCGCGCGCGAGAATCCGCAGCGGGTCTCCACCGAGCCCGACGTTGCCGTCGACCAGTAACACCGTCTGCCACAAGCCCGTTCCGGGCAGCTCCTCGAACACGTCACCCAACAGGGCCGGCGCACCGCCCCGGCCCGCCAGCTGGATCGCGGTCGCGGATCGGTCGATACCGAGTGCGGGGATGCCCCGCTGGATCAGTCTCGCCACCAACCGCCCCGGACCGCAGCCCAGCTCGATGGTCGGCCCGGTGCACATCTGGGTGACGGCCTCGTCGAAAACCTCGTCGACGGCGTCACCGGATCCGCCTGAGCCGTCGGGGGGACATCGCACCCCCAACCAGCGGTGCGCCGGCAGCGGCCGCAGTTCGCCGTCGTCATGGCGGATCCAACATCGCTCCCCGCCGAGTGCCCGATCGTATAGCTGCCCCAGCATGTCTCGCCCCTCGCGTCGCGGCCGATCGGGCGGCCTGCGACGCGCGGCCCCAGGCGGGACGTAGCGAACACGAGCCGACAAACCCCACAAGCTGACGGCAAGCACGTTCGCCAGCATTGCACCGATACCCCGATCGCGGTTCGGTTAATCCACTGCCTTGTGGGCCCTGCACGGGCCCGTTAGGGCTACGTGGCAACGCGTGTTTCGGTTCGATAGCGGCGCCGCGTCACCCGAACAGAAACGACTCCAGCAGCGCGTTCACCCGGGCGGGGTCCTCGAGCGCCGCGAGGTGCGCGACCCCGTCCAGGACGGTGAAGGACGCGGTAGGGATCGACTCGGCCATGGCCCGGGTTTCGGCCACCGGGAAGGTGGCGTCTTCCGCGCCGGCGACCACCAGCACCGGCGCCGTGACGCGCGCCAGCAGGGCGTGCTGATCGGGCCGGGCCGAGACCACGCTGCGCACCGCCCAGCGGACCGAATCGGCGTTCACCGCAGCCACGTTCGTCCGCACGGCCTCGACCACGTCCGGGCGGGTGCGCAGCGTGGTCGGGCCCAGGAAGGCGCGGATGCCCGACCGGGTCAGCGGCGGCCGGATGCCGCCGAGCAGTCTCGCCAGCCACAGCATGGCGGCGTACTGAATCTTTTGTGCGACACCGGCTTTGGAGGCGGTGCAATTCATCAGCACGGCGCGGTCGAGCCGTTCGGGGTGCAGCGCGGCGAAGGTGCCGCCGATCATCCCGCCCCAGGAGTTGCCCACGAAGTGGGCGCGGTCGATGCCGAGCCCGTCCAGCAGGTCGACGACGCAGCGCGCGCAGTCGGCGAAGCTGAAGGGCCCGCTCAGCGGCGCGCTGCTGCCGTGGCCGGGCGGGTCGACGAGCACCAGGCGATGGCTGTCGCCGAACCGGGCGGCCTGCCCGGCCCACAGGTCGCCCGTCATCAGCAGGCTCGGCCACATGAGGACCGCGGGACCGGTTCCGCCACTCACCTGGACCCGAAGCATCCCGAGCGTCGTGTCGACCAATCGCGTGGCGAGGTGGGGGACGTTTGCGGGCACGCGGCCTCCTCGTGTCATGAACGGCAGAACACCGATAGCGGTCCCTTCATTTTCCCCGTCGGTGATACTGGATCGGTGACGAACGACGCTGTTCATCCTGACCTGCAAAAACTCGCCCGCTTCGCTCCCCGGCGGCTCGTCGGCCCACGCACCCTGCCCATCATGCGGGCGGCGATGGACTGGCGGGCGCGGCTGGGCAAGCCCGTCCGCGACGTCGAGGTGATCACCCTCGAGTCCGGGGCCGGCGTCCGGCTGTTCCGGCCCGCCGGTGTCAGCGAGCCGACGCCCGCGCTGCTGTGGATTCACGGCGGCGGATACGTGATCGGCACCGCCCAGCAGGACGACCGGTTGTGCAGCGGGTTCAGCAGGCGGCTGGGCATCACCGTGGCGTCGGTGGAATACCGCCTGGCGCCCGAACATCCGTACCCCGCACCGCTGGAAGACTGCTACGCGGCGCTGACCTGGCTCGCCGGGCTGCCGTCGGTGGACCGGTACCGGGTGGCCATCGGGGGTGCCAGCGCCGGCGGTGGCCTCGCCGCGGCCCTGGCCCTGCTGGCCCGCGACCGCGCCGAGGTGAGCCCCTCGTTTCAGCTGCTGACCTATCCCATGCTCGACGACCGCAGTTCGGCGACCGAGCCCAGCGCGAACTACCGGCTCTGGGACAACCGCAGCAACCGATTCGGTTGGGCCGCATACCTGGGCGGCGCGGACCCGCAGGTCGCGGTGCCCGCCCGGCGCGACGACCTGAGCGGGCTGCCCCCGGCATGGATCGGTGTGGGCACCCATGACCTGTTCCACGACGAAGACTTGGCCTACGCCGAACGGCTGAAAGCCGCCGGGGTGCCGTGCCAGGTCGAAATCGTTCCCGGCGCCTTCCACGGGTTCGACCTGATCGCGCCGAAACTTCAAGTGTCACAACAGTTCTTCGGCAGCCAATGCGACATCCTGCGCGCCGCGCTCGCCCCGGCGTCCTGACCGCCGGGTCACATCGCGAAGTACACCAGCTCGCCGCCGATGACGGTGGCGGCCACCATGCCGGCGTCCAGCTCGGCCAGCGCCGTCGCCGGTGGCTCGCTGAGCACGCACAGGTCGCCCGGCTGCCCGGTGCGCACCGCGCGCACCCGGTCCGGTCGATCCGCGCACCCCAGAAACATCGTCAAAGCCGTTGACGGCGAGACACATTCGTCGGCGCCCAGAACGGCACCGCTCGGTGTGGTGCGGTGCACCGCGGCGCGCATCGCCGTCCACGGGTCGCCGTGGCCGAACGGCATGTCGGTGGACAGCGCGACCGGCACCCCCGCGTCGCGCAGCGCCGCGACGCGCCACAGCTGATCGTGCTCGGCGGCGGGAACCTCGGCGAGGTACTGATCGCCGCGCTCGGCGACGAAGTTGGGCTGGGTGACCACGGTGACCCCGAGCTCGGCGAGGTCGGCCACGTTGTCGTCGGGCACCACCGCGGCGTGTTCGATGCGGTCCTGCGGGTGGCCGCCGGCCGCGCGCAGGGCGGCGATGGTCACCACCAGCTGGGCCGCGGTCACGCAGTGCACGGCGACCGGTTGGCCCGTGTTGTGCTGCCCGGCAATCCATTCCGTGAGACCGTCGAGGTCGAGGCGGTCGTCGTGCAGGATTTTCTTGCCCGGGGACAGGAAGCTGACCCGTGGCCGGAACTCGCCGCGGCCGTGCGCCGCCGCCAGCGAGGCCCTGTCGTCGGCGTCGAGGTCGGGGGTGGCGTCGGTGACCCCGGTGACGCCGGTCGCCGTGATGCGGCGGCTGAGTTCGGCGAGGTCGGTTTCGCGTCGGTCCAGGGCCTGCGACCAGCCGTCGTCGGCGCTGCGCAGTCGCCCGTCGGGGTGTTCGGCCAGGCCGATCCGGCCCAGCGCCTCGGAGTTGAGGATCCACAGCGCGCCGCTGCGGTGCTGGATGCGCACGGGCACGCTGCGGACCATCGCGTCCAGAGCGGTCCGGTCGAGTTCCCCGGCGACCGAATCGTGGTAGCCGACGGCGCGAATCCACCCGTCGGGCCCGGGCGTGGCGTTCGCCAGCAACTGGGTGAGCTCGGCTTCGGTGCTGACCCCGGGCGGTCCGACGAAAAACGAATCGAGCGCCGAGGCCGCCGAGCGCAGGTGCACGTGGTGGTCGTGCAGCCCGGGCAGCACGGTTCCGCCGCCCGCGTACAGCACGCCCTCGCCGGCCCGCGGCGTCAGGCCCTCGCCCGAGGGCGCCATCTCCTCGATCTGCGCGCCAACGCGGATGTCGGTCACGGTCCCATCCAGCAGGGTCGCCTGACGAATCAGCATGACAGGCAACGTCTTTGGCCGACGAGGTGGCGCACCGCCGCGTTGTCGGCGCCCAGCCCGGACGCGGGAGGCGCCGCCGGCGGCATTAGCGGCGGTGACACCGGCGCGGGCGACTCCGAGGGCCCCGTGGGCAGCGCCGCGTAGGTCGCGGCGACGGCCGCCATGGAGAGGCGGATCAATTCGCCGCCGCCGCGCGCCAGGGATTCGGCCACCGCCAGCGCCGCCTGCAGGCCGGTCAGCGGGTCGGCGATGGCGTCGCCGCAGAACACCGGCCCCTCGGCGCTGGTCCCGACCAGGCCGCCACCGACGGCGGCGTCGTCCCCGAATCCCGGCCGGCGCCCGTCATAGGCGGTGATCTGCAACCAGATTCGGCCCGGTCGTGGCGCGACGTCGTCGGGCCCGAGGCCCCGGCGCGCCAGCCCGGCCGGGCGGGAGCCCTCGATGACGACGTCGCTGACCGTGAGGAGCTCGCGTAATTCGTCGGTCTGGCTGTCGAAATCGATGCCATAGCAGAGCTTTTTGTGGTTCATCCAGTCGAAGAAGGTTCGGTCCCCGGCGCGGGTGCCGTCCGGGCGGCGAGGGCTTTCGACCTTGACGACCGTCGCCCCGGCGTGGGCCAGCAGCCGACCGCACAGCGGTCCCGCCCACATCGAGGACAGATCGGCCACCAGCAGCCCCCGCGGCGCGCGCGGTGGCGCCGGCGGTCCGATGCGGCGTGTGTGCGACGGCGCGGCCGTCGCCTCACCCAGGCCCGCCGCCGGGATGTCGAGCAGCGCCGCCCGCTCGACGATGTCGGGGACCGCACGGGTGGCGGCCCACCGTCGCAGCTGCGGCCACGGGTCGACCGCGGCGTCGTCGACCTGCAGGAGCGCCGGGACGGCGGCGAGGTCGTCGGCGCGGGAGAGGGTGAGCGCGCACCAGCCGTCCCGCGCCGCGAGCAGGCGGGTGGCGCCGCCGGGCGACACCCGGCCGGCGCGGGTCAGGCCCCGTAGGGCGGCCCGGCCGGTCAGCAGCCCGGCCGCGTCGACGTCGATGCCCCAGCGGCCGCCGATCGCCGCGGCCACCTCGTGCGCGCGGGACAGCACGCGGGCGCGGGAGAAGTCGGCGGGTCCGTCGGGCGGGCCGGTCAGGTAGGCCAGCCCGCTGCTTCCCCAGGCGGTTGCGGCCGAGCTCACGCCCCCCATTGTGCTCGTGGCGCGCATCGTCGTTAGAACTGCAGCGCGCGAAACCGCCAGTCCAGCACCGGCCGGTCCGGCCCGCCGTCGGCGTCACCGGCGGCATACACCAGCGACCGCAACCCGAGCACTCCCCCATGCTCGGTCGGCTCGGCGGATTCGATGTGCAGCTCGCTGTAGAGGGTGTCGCCCTCGTGTACGGGACCTGTGTGATCGCACGACTCCCAGCCCAGCACCGTCACCAGATTGGGCAGCAGCCTGCCGGCCTGCGCGAGCGCCAGCCCGATGGTGTGTCCGCCGTACACCAGCCGGCGCCCGCCGACCCGCGAATCATGATGGGTCGCAGCGTTATTCAGGGTGAGCCGGGCGAGCTCGGGGGCATTGGTGACGACGTCGGCGGTGCTGTGCAGCACCGATCCCGCCAGAGCGGGATCGAAGTGCGGCCCGGGCACCTTGGTGCGGAAAACCTCACCGTCCCATTGCGCGGTGGGATCGTGGGCCGGGCCGGGCACGTCGGCGCCGATGGTGGACAGATCGTCGTGCGGTGCGTTGTCGGCATCGAAATCCGGTCCGGCGGGCAGCATCCCGCAACGGTAGAAGTCGAGTACCAACTGGTCGGCCTGGTCGATCGTGATCATCCGCAGCGCCACCAAGCCCGTCGGGGCCCGGCCCGGCTTGGGTGAATTGGCCCGCAGCCCAACCACTTCGGTGCGGGTGTAGAGGGAATCGCCGATGACGGGGAACCGGTGAAACACCAGGCCGCGATAGAACAGGTTGGCCTTGACCCGCTGGGTCACCAGCGTCGACTGGCCGATCGCCACGTCACACACCAACCCCGGGTGGGCCAGCGGGGCGGGCAGCCCCGTCACCGCCCCACACAGATCGGCGTCGAGCGCCAGGCGCAGCCGGTCGCCCACGATCGCCTGGTGCGCGCCCGCCAGGCCGGACGACAGCGTCATCGACGGCGCCCAGTCGAACACCTGCCCCACCGAGAGGTCGTCGAAGTACGGCCCACCCTCGCGAATCCGCGCATACCCGTCACTAGTCACAACGCCACATGCTGGCAGGCTGTGGAATCGAGGGTCAATCCGGATCAGGCCCCAACGTCGACCTGCTGGTGCCGATTTTCCCCAGCAAGTCGACGTTCGGCGCGAATCGACGAGGTGCTCATAGGTGAACGACGAAGAGGACATGCTGGTCGCGACGGTGCGGGCGTTCATCGACCGCGAGGTCAAGCCGAGCGTGCGCGAGACCGAACACGCCAATACCTATCCCGAGGCGTGGATCGAGCAGATGAAGCGGATCGGCATCTACGGGCTTGCCGTGCCCGAGGAGTACGGCGGCTCGCCGGTGTCCATGCCCTGCTACGTCCGGGTCACCGAGGAACTGGCGCGGGGCTGGATGAGCCTGGCCGGCGCGATGGGCGGGCACACCGTGGTCGCCAAGCTGCTGACGCTGTTCGGCACCGAGGAGCAGAAGCGGACCTACCTGCCTCCGATGGCCGGCGGCGAGGTGCGCGCCACCATGGCATTGACCGAGCCCGGCGGCGGCTCGGACCTGCAGAACATGGCGACCACCGCCCTGAGCGACGACGCGGGCGGCCTGGTGATCAACGGGACCAAGACCTGGATCAGCAACGCCCGCCGCTCCGGGCTGATCGCCCTGTTGTGCAAGACCGACCCGAACGCCAAGCCGCGCCACACGGGCATCTCGATCGTGCTCGTCGAGCACGGGCCGGGCCTGACGGTGTCGCGGGACCTGCCCAAGCTGGGCTACAAGGGCGTGGAGTCCTGCGAGCTGTCCTTCGACAATTACCGGGTGCCGGAAACGGCGATACTGGGTGGCGTTGCGGGCGAGGGCTTTTCACAGATGATGAAGGGACTCGAGACGGGCCGCATCCAGGTGGCGGCCCGCGCCCTGGGCGTGGCCACCGCCGCGCTCGAGGATGCGCTGGCCTACGCCCAGCAGCGGGAGAGCTTCGGGCAGCCGATCTGGCAGCACCAGTCGGTGGGCAACTACCTGGCCGACATGGCGACCAAACTCACCGCCGCCCGCCAGCTCACCCGCTACGCCGCCGAGCGCTACGACAGCGGTGAACGCTGCGACATGGAAGCCGGGATGGCCAAGCTGTTCGCCTCCGAGGTGGCGATGGAGATCGCGCTGAACGCGGTGCGAATCCACGGCGGCTACGGCTATTCCACCGAATACGACGTCGAACGCTACTTTCGGGACGCGCCGTTGATGATCGTCGGTGAAGGCACCAACGAGATCCAGCGCAATGTGATCGCCCGGCAACTGGTGACCCGCGGCGGGATCTGACGCGGGCTTGTCAATCGCGCGGCGGCAGAACGGCGTTTGGGAGTATATTTGCCTGACTTCCGAACCAAAGGGAAAGGCAGCCGCCATGAGTTATCCTCCCGCGCCGCCCGGCGGTTCGCCTGAATGGCCCGGGCAACAGCCGGAATGGCAAGGGCAACAACCGGAATGGCAAGGCCAACCGCCGCCGGACTGGCAAGGTCAGCCGCCGCCGGGGTATCCGCCGCAGCCGCCTCCGGCGTGGCCGGGTCAGCCGCGCGCGGGATGGCCCGCGGCCCAGCCGGGCTGGCAGGGCCAGCCGGAACCCGAGAACTATCTGGTCTGGGCGATCCTGTGCACGGTGCTGTGCTGCCTGCCGCTGGGGATCGTCTCGATTGTGTACTCCAACAAGGTCTCCGGGCTGTGGGCGCAGGGCCGCTACGCCGAGGCGCACGAGGCGGCCAACAACGCCAAGAAGTGGGCCATCATCGGCGCCATCGTGGGCGTCGTCGCGGCGGTGATCTTCGTGCTGATCTACGTCGTCGCCGGGGTGCTGGTCGTCTCCCATCTGCCCTCGACGACCACGACCACGTATTCGGGCTTCTGACGCCGAACCCGGGCCACGTCGAGCGTGCCGCGGCGCGGTCGCTAGGCCTCGTCCACCAACCCCCAGGCCAACGCGGTCTCGGCGTCCACGGTGTGGCCGGACAGCACGAGATACGCCGTGCGCCACCGGCCTATCCGCCGGGTGACGCTGACGGTGCCGCCGGCGCCGGGGATCAGGCCGAGCGCCAATTCGGGTAGCCCGAACACCGCGTCGCCGCGGGCGGTGACCCACCCGCAAAACGCGGCCATCTCCAGTCCGCTGCCCATCACCCGGCCGTGCACCTCGGCGCGGCACGCGCGGCCGAGTCGCGCGGTCAGCGCGTCGAGCGCGAGGGCGGGGCTGTGCCGGGTGCGGGCGAGGTGGGCACTCGCCGGGTCGGCGAAGGTGCCGAATTCGGCGAGATCTCCACCGCTGCAAAACGATGGGCCGTTGCCGCTCAACACGATGCCGGTGACCGAGGGATCCAGCTGCGCGACGGACAGCGCCTCCAACAGCGCCGCGCGGGCGTCGGTGGAGAACGCGTTGTGGCGCTGCGGCCGGTTGAAGGCGATGCGCAGGATGTCGCCGTCACGGTCCGCCAGTACCGGGTCGGCGATGTCGGGCATGCGGACCCGGCCGCGCTCCTGTAGCCACCGCGCGAACTCCGGGCCGGACTGCAGCGTTGAATACCCCAGCGACTCGGCCACCACCCCGGCCAGCGTCGGCCCCTCGGGATCCACCGCGCGCAATACGTCGTCACAGATCCCGCCGGCGTGCGGCCAACGTCGACAGCGATCGGTCAGCTCGACCAGCGCGTCGGACACGGAATCGACGGTGATGACCCGGCGGTCGGCGCAGGCGTCCTCGGTCAGCGTGAAAGTCGCTGCGTCAAGCCAGGTTCCGGCCCTAGCGATGTCGTCGGCCGAGCCGACGGCGATGATCACGCCGGGCGGCGACGCCGGACCGTCCTCCGGCGCGCTCGACAGGTCGACCACCCGGAGCATCGGTCACACCGAGTACTTCTCGATCAGCCCATTCTTGTAGAGCTTGCCGGTGTCGGTGCGCGGCAGCTGCGCTTCGAAGGCGATCGATCGCGGACATTTGTAGTGCGCCAGGCGATCCCGCAGCCAGGCCAGCAGCTCATCGCCGAACGCGTCGGTGGCGTCCGCGGGGTCGACGGTCTGCACGACCGCGGTGACGCGCTGGCCCATCTCGTCGTCGGGAACGCCGAACACCGCCGCGTCCATCACCTTGGGGTGGGTGACCAGAAGGTTCTCGGCTTCTTGTGGGTAGATGTTGACCCCGCCGGAGATGATCATGTGGTGGCGCCGGTCGGTCAGGTACAGGTAGCCCTCGTCGTCGACGTAGCCGATGTCGCCGACGGTGGCCCAGCCGTGCTTGGAGCGCGATGACGCGGTTTTCGTTGGGTCGTTGAGGTATTCGAACGAATACCCGCCCTCGAAGTAGATCTCGCCGGCCTGGCCGGGCGGGAGCTCGTCGCCGTTCTCGTCCAGGATGTGCACGGCGCCGCCCATGGGCTTGCCGACCGAACCCGGATGCGCCAGCCAATCTTCGGCGGTGATCAGCGTCGACCCGTGTGCCTCGGAGGAGGCGTAGTACTCGTCGATGATCGGACCCCACCAGTCGATCATCTGCTTCTTGATCTCCACCGGGCACGGCGCCGCGGCGTGCATCACCCGCTGCAGGCTGCTCAGGTCGTACGAATGACGCACCGCATCAGGCAGTTTCAGCATCCGGGTGAACATCGCCGGCACGAACTGTCCGTGGGTGACCCGGTGCCGCTGGATGGCATCCAGGCAGCCCTCCGCGTCGAACTTCTCCATCACCACCGTGGTGATGCCGCCGGCCTGCGCGCTCATCGACCACACCGACGGCGCCGTGTGGTACAGCGGCGCGGGGCTCAGGTAGACCGAATCGGGCGTCATCCAGAAGCCGACCAGCGCCGACATCATGCCGGGGGCGTCGGCCGGGGGAACGTGCGGCAATTCGCGCTTGATGCCCTTGGGCCGGCCAGTGGTTCCGGACGAGTACTGCAGCAGGTCACCCTCGATTTCGTCGTCGATCGGGGTATCCGGTTGGCCGGCAACGCATTCCGGGTAGCGCTCCCAGCCCGGCAGGCCCTCGTCTTGCTTCTCGGCGGCGATCAGCAACAGTTCCGGTAGCCCGCGCGGCAGCTGCTCGGCGAGGCCGGCGCAGGTTTCGCGCAGCGCGGCCGAGCCGATGATCGCCTTGGCGGCGCTGTTGTCGACGATGTAGGCGGCTTCCGCCGCGGTCAGATGGGTGTTGATGGGCACGTAGTACAAACCGCTGCGGCGAGCAGCCCACATCACCGCGTGGATGTGCTCGTTGTTCTCCATCAGGATGGCGACCGTGTCACCCTCGCGCAGGCCCGCCTGGCGGAACCGGTGCGCCAGGCGATTGGCGCGGGCCTCGAGGTCATCGAAGGTGACGACCGTGCCGGACGGGTACAGGATGACAGCAGGTTTGTCGGCGCCGATATACGGGCGGATCTGCATGCGCAGACTGTACCGCCGCCAAACTTGACGGGTGTTAAGTGGTGGGTGGGCCCGGCGAGTTTCTGCGTCAATCCCGGCGCGGGGCGCGCGGCGCCAGCCATAATGCAGTCAAGTAGAGCGCCGTGGGCCCTGGAACCCGACCTTGGTCAGCAACGCGCGGCGGGATACGCCACTGCCGCACGGAGGTGCGCATGACCGCCGAGCAAGAATCGGAGCCTGCCGCATCTTCGTTCGCCGATTCCGACTATGTCGACGGCATGGAGCGGCTCGTGCACGCCATTCAGGAGCTGTCGCTGGCGCGCACCCTGCCCGACCTGCAGCGCATCGTCCGCTCCTCGGCGCGCGAGCTCACCGGTTGTGACGGCGCGACGTTCGTGCTCCGCGACAACGACAGCTGCTATTACGCCGACGAGGACGCGATCGCCCCGCTGTGGAAGGGCAGCCGTTTCCCCATCGGGTCCTGCATCAGCGGCTGGGCGATGCTCAATCGCGACGCGGCGGTGATCCCCGACATCTACGGCGACCCGCGCATCCCGCACGCCCTGTACCGCCCCACCTTCGTCAAGAGCCTGGTGATGGTGCCCATCCGCAAGCTCGAGCCGATCGGCGCGATCGGCAATTACTGGGCCGGCCGGCACCAGCCGTCCGACCAGGAGGTCCACCTGCTGCAGGCCCTGGCGGACTCGACGTCGATCGCGATGGAAAACGTGCGGGTGTACTCCGAGCTGGAACGGCGGGTGCGCGACCGCACCGCCGCCCTGGAGGACGCCAACGAGGAGATCCGCCGGCTGTCGGTCACCGACGAGCTGACCGGGTTGAATAACCGTCGCGGCTTCTACCTGCTGGCCGAGCAGAAACTGCGCGGGTCACACCACCTCGGCCACAATTGCGTGCTCGCCTTCCTCGACGTCGACGGCCTCAAGAAGGTCAACGACGAGCTGGGCCACGACACGGGCGACAAACTGATCAAAGACGTCGCCGGGGTGCTGCGCACCATCCGGCGCGAGTCCGACATCCTCGCCCGCATCGGCGGCGACGAATTCTGTGTGATGATCACCGAAAGCGACGGCGACACCCCGTCGCTCGAGGAGCGGCTCGCGCTCGCGTTCGGGAATTTCAACAAGACGAGTGAGCGGCCCTACCGTCTCTCGGCCAGCATCGGCTTCGTGCGGGCGCCGGTTTCCGACACCGCGAACGTGGGCGAACTACTCGCCCGCGCCGACGAGCTGATGTACGCGCAGAAGAAGGCCAGCCCCAATTCGCGGCTGGCGGGCTGATCAGCCCGCTTCGGACAGCCGCTGCTTGAGCGCCTCGAACTCGTCGCGGACGCCGGTCGGCAGCTTGTCGCCGACGAACTCGAACCACTCCTCGATCAGCGGCAGTTCCTCGCGCCACTCGGCCGGGTTGACCGCCAGCGCCTGGGCCACCTCGTCGCTGCTGGCGTCGAGCCCGTCCAGGTCGAGGTCCTCGGCCTTCGGCACGATGCCGATCGGGGTGTCCTGGCCGCCGGCCTTGTGCTCGATGCGGTCGACGATCCACTTGAGCACGCGGCTGTTCTCGCCGAAGCCCGGCCACAGGAAGCCGCCGTCGTCGCCGCGACGGAACCAGTTGACGAAGAACACCTTCGGCATCTTCGACTCGTCGGCGTTCTTGCCCAGGTCGAGCCAGTGCTGGAAGTAGTCACCGACGTGGTAGCCCAGGAACGGCAGCATGGCCATCGGGTCGCGGCGGACGGTGCCGACCTTGCCCTCGGCGGCGGCGGTCTGCTCGCTGCCCATGGTCGCACCCATGAACACGCCGTGCTGCCAGTCGCGGGCCTGCGTCACCAGCGGGACCGTGGTCTTGCGGCGGGCGCCGAACAGGATGCCCGAGATCGGCACGCCCTGCGGGTCGTCCCACTCCGGCGCGAGGATCGGGCACTGCGACATCGGCGTGCAGTAGCGCGAGTTCGGGTGGGCGGCCTTCTCGTCGGAGTCCGGCGTCCAGTCGCGGCCCTTCCAGTCGATCAGGTGCTGCGGGTCGCCCTCGAGGCCCTCCCACCACACGTCGTTGTCGTCGGTGAGCGCGACGTTGGTGAAGACGGTGTTGCCGGCCTCGATGGTGCGCATGGCGTTGGGGTTGGACTTCCAGTTGGTGCCGGGCGCGACGCCGAAGAAACCGAACTCGGGGTTGACCGCGTACAGCCGGCCGTCCTTGCCGAACCGCATCCAGGCGATGTCGTCGCCGAGCGTCTCGGCGCGCCAGCCCGGAATGGTCGGCTGCAGCATGGCCAGGTTGGTCTTGCCGCAGGCCGACGGGAACGCCGCGGCGAAGTAGTACGCCTTGTTCTCCGGGGAGATGAGCTTGAGGATCAGCATGTGCTCGGCCAGCCAGCCCTCGTCGTGGGCCATGGCCGAGGCGATCCGCAGCGAGTAGCACTTCTTGCCCAGCAGCGCGTTACCGCCGTAACCCGAGCCGTAGCTCATGATCTCGCGGGTCTCCGGGAAGTGGGTGATGTATTTGGTGTCGTTGCACGGCCACGGAACGTCCTTTTGGCCCTCCTCCAGCGGAGCCCCCACCGAGTGCAGCGCCTTGACGAAGAACCCGTCGTCGCCCATCTTCTCCAGCGCGGCCTTGCCCATCCGGGTCATCACCTTCATCGAGATGACGACGTACTCGGAGTCGGTGATCTCCACACCCAGCTTCGGGTCGTCGGCGCCGAGCGGGCCCATGCAGAACGGCACCACCCACATGGTGCGGCCGCGCATGCAGCCGCGGTACAGGTCGGTCATGATGGACCGCATTTCGGACGGGTCCATCCAGTTGTTGGTCGGGCCGGCGCCGCTCTCCTGCTCGGTGCAGATGAATGTCCGCGACTCCACGCGCGCCACGTCGGACGGGTCGGACAGCGCCAGGTAGGAGTTGGGGTGCTTCTTCTCGTTCAGCTTCTTCAGCGTGCCGGCCTCGACCAGTTGCGCGGCCAGCCGGTTGAACTCCTCGTCGGAGCCGTCAGCGAACACCACCCGGTCGGGCTGGGTGAGCTCGGCAACCTCCTGCACCCATGACAGCAGGCCCTGGTGCTTCGTGGGTGCTGTGTCCAAACCGGGAATGGTCGCTGAGGTCATCGAACTCTCCTGGATCCGTTGCGTATCGGGCTTGTGTTGCTCGGTATGCCGTCGCCCACATAATTAAGGACTTGGTGGCGTTAACTACAGGTTATCGTGAGGAACTTGTCGGGGAAGTCTCGGGCAGGTATAAGCCTTCTCACAACAACGATTCAGAAGCTCCCGACGGGTCGCCATCTTCGCTCCTCGAAGCGGGTTTTTCGGTTTCGTCACCGTCGCCGGTTTCGGCGGGACTTTCAGCCGGTTGTATACCCGGTTCTCCGAGTTCTGCACGCACCGCCCGCAGGGCGGCGGCGACCGCGGGCATCTCCCGATCCCGCGCGGCCGCGGCCCGCGCGGCGGCCAGGGCGTGCTCGCGCAGTTCGGTGTCGATGACGCCGACGGCGGCGGACGCCTGCGCGTTCTCGGCCTCGTCGTGGGCGAGCAAGGCTTTGCTGAGCACCGACTCGGCGACCAGCACCCGGGTCGCGACCAGTTCCTCGACCACCGAGCGCAGCGATGCCGTCGCGTCGCCCGCCCAGCGGTCCAGCAGCGCCCGGTCATGCAGCAGGGCGCGAATGTTGATCACCAGGAAGGTGAGCGCCACCGAGATCGCCACGCACACCACCGCCGCGACGACCGCCAGCGCGGGGTTGAGCCGCGAGACCACGCCGCTCATCAGCCGGCTCAGCGTGAGCGCCACCCCCAGCCCGAAGCCGACGCCCAGCACGATCATCAGCCAGGTTTCCTGCCGGCGCGACTTCAGCGGCGGCGCCGAGACGTCGACCTCCGGCATCTTCTCGAGGGCCGGCAGGTCCACCGGCACACCCACCGCCTGCGCGACGTCGGACAGCTGCGTGTCCGTGCCGTCGCTGACCTCGGCCACCACCTCGTCGAGGCGGGCGCGGGTGTGCGCCTCGAACCCGGACATGTCGCGCCGCGACAACCCGGCCGCGTGTTCCTGCAGCTCGGTGCGCGCCGTCGCGCATTGGTTGCGCGCGGAGTGCGACAACTGCACCCGAGCCTGCTGGATCTGACCCCGCAGGGTGATGGTGCGTTCGCTCTTCGCCTGACGCCGCCGCTGCAACGCCGTGCTGCGTTCCTCGCGCAGCGCCTCGACCCGCGCGCGACGACCGGATCCCTCGACGTCGCGGTCGAACCGCCGTTTGACCGTCTGTAGGCGAGATTCCCACGCCCGCAACCTGTTTCGCCGGGCGAGGTCGGGGTCGTCGAGTTGCGCCGAAACGGCGGCGACCAGGGCGTCGACGTCCGGCTCACCGGCATCGGGCAGGGCGGCCGCGCCCACCCACGGCGCCCGGCCGTAGCGCGGCGAATGTGCGGCCAGCGCTTCGCGATTGGCGTCGACCACCTCACGCCAACCCCGGTGCACGTCGATCTTGGACACCACCCCCACCACCGCGTCGGTGTGCTCGGTCGCGGCGTCCAGCAGCGCGCAGTCGGAGGCAGTCAGGTGGGCCGCCGCGGACACGACGAACACCACCGCCATCGGCACCTCGCCGGGTCCCAGGTCCGTCGACTCCACGAACTTGTGCTGCGGCAGGCGGCCTTGCAGCGCCGTGGCCACCGCGCTGACCCCGGCCATCCACGGGCCGGTCACCAGGACCACGTCGCAGCGGTGCACGGCCGGCGGATCCAGGTCCGGCGCGACCGCGGCCACCAGCGCGTCCACCTGGGCGATGGGATCGCCGCCGCTCACCAGGATTCCCCCGGCAGTGACGCGCAGGCCTGCGACCACAGCCGCAGCGATCCGCGGGCGATGTCCGCGCCGCAGGCGCGGTGCAGTTCGCTGGCCGAGGCGCGGCTGTAGCGCTGCCACCGCACCGCGCGCGGCAGGTGCGCGGACGGGTCGCGGTCCACGCCGGCCGGCCCGGGGCCGCCCGGGTCCAGCCCGGCCGCCTCGGCCAGATCCACCGCGGCCGCCATCCGGGCGACCACCGTGTCGTCGCGGGACAGGAACCCGCCGATCCGCTCGCCGAGTAGGCCGCCACCGGCGGCCAGCGCCTCCAATTCCGCGACGGCCCCGAGCACCCGCTGGTAGCGCACCTCGGCGCCCAGCGCGCCGACCTTGGCCAGGACGGCGTCGACGCCGCTCATCCGGCGCAGCAGGGCGCGCACCTGCGCCGGGGTTCTGCCCTGGCGGATCGCGGCGACGGCCAGCGCGGTGCCGAACAGGTCGAGGGTGTCCAGCAGGCGCTGACGCACGCCGGTCGGCACCGGGCCGTCCGCCGCCAGGAACCCGGCGAACGAGCCGTCGAGGCACGCCGCGGCACCGGGGTGCGTGGCGAGCGTGTGCAGCGCCGCCCACAGCGCGTGGTCGTCGGCTTTGTCGAGTTCGTCGAGCGCGACCGCGAGCAGGCCGATCATCGGTTCCATGGGAGCGCCGATCAGCGCCGACAGATCGGCGCACCGCGCCCGGGCCGCCGCGATCGGCCCGTCGCCGCGCCGGCCCGACAGGTCGGCCTTGTTCAGCACCGCCACCACCGGCTGCGCGGCGGCCGCGATGGCGTGGGCGTCCTCGGGCTTGACCACCTCGGCGACCACGTAGACCACCGCGTCCGCGCCGGGATCGGGCGCCGACGCGCTCAGCTGGAGGTCGGCCGCGATCCCCGACGCGGTTCCCGCGCGGTCCAGCGCGCGGGCCACCGTGCGGCGGCCGACCCCCCGGCGGCCGCGAACCACGACGCGCAGGGGTGCGGCGGTTCGCCTGGCGATCGCCGTCACGCGCGGATCGACGACGCCGTCGGCAAACCGCGTCAGCTCGTCGACGAAAATCTGGTGTCCTTGTCCCCTCATACCCCGCCTGTTCGGTCCGAATGACCCGATCGCCCCGTCGGTCCCACCGAATGGTGGCATTCACGTCGCCAAGAAGCGAGCCACCGTTAATCAGTTACCAGTTCAAGGCAACTGTTGGGTATCAATCCGGACCAGGGGCGGCTACATCCGAGGTTTATAGGCCACCATGGACAAATGCATGCGCAGCGCGGGGTGGCGATGTCTGCCGACACGCCGATCGGGGAATCGGCCCGCCCCGACCAGCGCTACCTGCCCGCGACGGCGTTTCGGTCGCGACGATCCGCGCTGTCCGACGCGCAGCGCCAGACGTGGGAGCGGCGCTGGCCCGACCTCGGCCTGTCGGTGGGCGCCCCCGCCGACGGGACCGTCGGCGACGAGCCGCCGCTGGACACCCGCTCGTGGTTCGGGCGCCAGGCGCCGCTGGTGCTCGAAATCGGTTGTGGCAGCGGCACATCGACGCTGGCGATGGCCAAGGACGAGCCCGACGTCGATGTGATCGCGGTCGAGATCTACCGGCGGGGGCTGGCGCAGTTGCTGTGCGCGATCGACCGCGACGCGGTGGCCAACATCCGATTGGTCCGCGGCAACGCGCTCGACGTGCTGCAGCGGCTCATCGCCCCGGCTTCGCTGACCGGGGTCCGCGTCTTCTTCCCCGATCCGTGGCCCAAGGCGCGGCACCACAAGCGCCGGTTCCTGCAGCCGGGCACGGTTGGCTTGATAGCCGACCGGCTACTCCCTGGTGGTGTCCTCCACGTTGCGACGGACCACGCCGGCTACGCCGAGCACATCGCCGAAGTCGGCGCGGGCGAGTCCCGGTTGCGCCGGGCGGAGCCCGAAACCCCGCTGCCCATCTCGACTGTCCGCCCGACCACCAAGTACGAGACGAAAGCCCAAGAAGCGGGCAGCGCCGTCACCGAGTTCGTTTGGCTTAAACGATGAGTAGGCGATGAGTGATGAGCCTGACTGAGACGACCAACGCCGGAGCGGAACCCGTCGCGCCGCCGGCGGTGCTGCCGGACGACGGCGTGGGCGCCCTGGGCGGCTTTTCGCCGTCCGGCGGACGCGTGTTGCTGGTGTGGGACGCCCCCAACCTCGACATGGGTCTGGGCTCGATCCTGGGTCGCCGGCCGACCGCCTTGGAACGCCCGCGGTTCGACGCCCTGGGACGCTGGCTGCTGTCGCGCACGGCCGAGATCAGCGCGCAGCGACCGGGCGTCGTCGTCGAGCCCGAGGCCACCGTGTTCACCAACATCGCGCCGGGCAGCGCCGACGTCGTCCGGCCTTGGGTGGACGCATTGCGTAACGTTGGGTTCGCGGTGTTCGCCAAGCCGAAGATCGATGAGGACAGCGACGTCGACCGCGACATGCTGGCCCATATCGAACTCCGGCGGACCGAAGGGCTGGCGGCCCTGGTGGTGGCCTCGGCCGACGGACAGGCGTTCCGCCAACCGCTCGAGGAGATCGCCCGGAGCGGCACCAGCGTCCAAGTGATCGGATTTCGCGAACATGCGAGTTGGGCGCTAGCGTCGGATACCTTGGACTTCGTTGACCTGGAGGAGATCGCCGGCGTCTTCCGGGAACCATTGCCGCGGATCGGCCTAGATTCGCTGCCTGACCAGGGCGCATGGCTGCAGCCATTCCGGCCGCTGTCAGCGCTGTTGACCGCGCGTGTGTGACACTGAAAAACCAGTGCGCGGGTCGTTGACGACTAAGACGATCCAGTAAGGAGCTTGCGTGTTCGCCTGGTGGGGTCGAACTGTGTACCGGTATCGGTACATCGTGATCGGGGTCACGGTAGCTCTGTGTCTGCTCGGCGGCGTCTTCGGCATCAGCCTGGGCAAGCATGTTACACAGAGCGGCTTCTACGACGACGGCAGTCAATCCGTCAAAGCCTCGGTGCTGGGGGACGAGACCTACGGCCGCGACCGCACCAGCCACGTGGTCGCGACGTTCACCGCCCCCGACGGCAAGACGGTCGAGGACCCGGCGTGGCGGGACAAGGTCGTCGCCGAGCTCAACAAGTTCAAGGCCGATCATCCCGACCAGGTCGTCGGGTGGGCGGGCTGGCTGGCGGCCCCCAATAGCGACAACCCCGTGATCAAGGGGATGGTCAGCGAGGACAAGAAGCACACCTTCGTCAGCGTTCCGCTCAAGGGCGACGACGACGACAGCATCCTCAACAACTACAAGGCCATCGCGCCCGGCCTGCAGAAGCTCGGCGGCGGCAACGTGGAGCTGGCCGGCCTCGAGCCAATCGCCAACGCCCTGACCGGCACGATCGCGACCGACCAGCGCCGCATGGAGGTCCTCGCGGTGCCGCTGGTGGCAGTGGTCCTGTTCCTGGTGTTCGGCGGCGCGGTCGCCGCCGGCCTGCCGGCCATCGTCGGCGGGCTGAGCATTGCGGGCTCGCTGGGCATCCTGCGGCTCGTCTCCCTGTTCGGGCCGGTCCACTTCTTCGCCCAGCCGGTGGTCTCGCTGATCGGCCTGGGTATCGCCATCGACTACGGGCTGTTCGTCGTGAGCCGGTTCCGCGAGGAGATCGCCGAGGGCTACGACACCGAGGCCGCCGTGCGAAGAACCGTGATGACGGCCGGGCGCACAGTGACGTTCTCGGCGGTGCTGATCATCGCCTCGAGCGCCAGCCTGCTGGTGTTGCCCCAGGGCTTCGTGCATTCGCTGACCTACGCGATCTTCGCGGCGGTAGGGCTTGCCGCGCTGTTGTCGATCACGTTCCTGCCCGCGTGCCTGGGCATCCTCGGCCGCCACGTCGATGCGCTGGGCGTGCGGACCGCGTTCCGGGTGCCGTTCCTGCGCAACTGGAAGTATTCACGCGCCTACCTGAACTGGCTCGCCGACCGGCTGCAGAAGACCAAGACCCGCGAGGAGGTCGAGGCCGGCTTCTGGGGCAAACTCGTCAACTGGGTGATGAAGCGGCCGTTGGCGTTTGCCATCCCGATCGCCGTCGGCATGATCCTGCTGGTCATCCCGCTCGGCAACCTCTCGTTCGGCGGCATGAGCGAGAAGTATCTGCCGCCCGACAACGCCGTGCGCCTGGCGCAGGAACACTTCGACAAGCGATTCCCCGGCTACCGCACCGAGCAGCTGACGGTGGTGATCCAGAGCGACAACCACAGCAAGGTCACCGACCAGCAGGTGGCCGACATCCGCAACAGGATCTCCTCGATCGGCGGGTTCACCGACAAGCAATGGGAGGAGCGGGCCTGCCCGACCATCGCCGGCAATCCCTGCGTCGCCGGCCCGAACGGCACCACGGTGCCCAAGGACGGCTCGGTGCGGGTGATCCAGAACGGCCTGGTCAACAAGAATGACGCCGCCAAGAAGATCACCGAACTGCGGGCGGTCAACCCCCCGAAGGGGCTGAACCTCTATGTAGGCGGCACCCCGGCGCTGGAGCAGGACAGCATCCACAGCCTGTTCGACAAGGCTCCGCTGATGCTGGTGCTGTTGCTCGGCGCCACCATGCTGTTGATGTTCCTGGCGTTCGGCTCGGTGGTGTTGCCCGTCAAGGCCGCGGTGATGAGCGCTCTCACGCTGGGATCCACGATGGGAATCCTGACGTGGATCTTCGTCGACGGTCACCTGTCGGGGGTGCTGAATTTCACGCCGACCCCGCTGATGGTGGTGGTCATCGCGCTGGTTGTCGCCGTCGGTTTCGGCCTGGCCACCGACTACGAGGTGTTCCTGGTCTCGCGCATGGTCGAGGCGCGCGAACGCGGCATGTCGACCGCCGAGGCCATCCGGATCGGCACCGCGACCACCGGCCGCCTGATCACGGCCGCCGCGCTGGTGCTGGCCGTGGTCGCGGGCTCGTTCGTGTTCTCCGACCTGGTGTTGATGAAGTATCTGGCGTTCGGTCTGATGGCGGCGCTGCTGCTGGACGCGACGGTCGTCCGGATGTTCCTGGTGCCGTCGGTGATGAAGTTGCTCGGCGACGACTGCTGGTGGGCGCCGCGCTGGGCCCGGCGCCTGCAGAACAAGATCGGGCTGGGCGAGATCGATCTGCCCGACGAGCGCAAGCGGCCGACGCTCAACGGGCGCCCCGCGCGGCCGCCGGTGGCGGCCAGCCTGGTCGCCGCCGCGCCGCGTCCGCCGCACGACCCCACCCACCCCGCGCCGCTGGAGCCGTCGCGACCGGCGCGCCCGGCGCCGGAACCCAGGCCCGCAAAGGAACCCACCCCGAGCGCGTCGACCACCCGGGCCGACGACAGCGTGGACACCACCCGCATCCCGGCGCGGCCGAACCAGCCGACCGAAGCCAAGACCACACGTTTCGCCGCGCAGGGCGCCCCGGGCCGGGACCGGCCGGCCGAACCGCGCCCCCCGGCCAAGCCCTCGCCGCCGGCCCCGCAGGCACCCCAGCGTCCGCCGACGGCGCCGCCGTCCGGCGATCAGACCCGGGCCATCCCCGTCCCCGGCAACCGGCCCGACGACCCCGACAACGACGCCCCCGGCAACGCGGTGAACCCCCGCGGCCAGGGCGAGAACGGCGACCCGGCGCGGCAGCGGCGCCGCTCGGGCGGCGGGCTGTCCGCGGCGGATCTGCTGCGCCGCGAGGGACGGTTATAGGAAAGCGCCCCGGCGCCCCCTGACGCTGGTATCAGTCGGAGCCCGGTTTGTCCGGCTCGGCCTGCAGGATGGCGTTCTTCTCGTCCGCCTCCTCGGTCTGCTTCTCGGCTTCCGCCTCGGGATTGGGCGCCAGCAGCACCTGGAACGCGTTGTTGAGGAACGCGACCGTCGGGACGGCCAGCAGGGCGCCGACGATCCCGGCGAGCACGCCGCCGGTGGAAATGGCCAGCACCACGGCGAGCGGGTGGATCGAGACGGCGCGGCCCATCACCAGCGGTTGCAGCAGGTGGGCCTCCATCTGGTTGACCGCGATCAACACCCCCAGCGTGATGAGCGCGTACACGATGCCCTTGGCCAACAGGGCGACCACCACGGCCAGCAGGCCGGAAATCAGCGCACCGATCAGCGGGATGAAGGCACCCAGAAACACCAGCGAGGCCAGCGGCAGCGCCAGCGGGATGCCCATGATCGCCAGGCCCGCGCCCACCCCGGCCGCGTCGGTCAGCGCCACCAGAAAGGTGGCCCGCACGTACCCGATCAGCGACCCGTACCCGGCGTTGCCGGCTTCGTGCACCCGGTCGCGGACGTGGGCGGGGATGATCTGCACCACGTACCGCCAGATGTTGCGGCCACCGTAGAGAAAGAAGATCAGCGTGAACAGCACCAACACCGCCGCGGTCACCAGCTCGGTGACGGTCGCCGCGGTGGACAGCGCGCCGCTGGTCAGCTTGGCCTGGTTGTTGTGCAGCGCCTCGATGGCGGCGTTGCCCGCGCTGTCGATCTGTTCGCTGCGCAGATGCGCGGGCCCGTTGATCAGCCACCGGCGGGTCGACTCGATGCTCTGCGTCACCTGTTCGGTCAGGCCGGGCAGGCCGTCGATGAACTGCAGGATGACGAACGCCAGGATGCCGCCCAGGATCGCGAAGCCGCCCAGCAGCACCAGCGCCACCGCGCCGCCGCGGGGCAGGCCCCGCCGGTCCAGCCAATCGACCACCGGCACCAGCAGCGCGCTCAGCAGCAGCGCCACCAGCACCGGAACGACGATGACTTCGAGCTTCTTGACCACCCACAACAGGGCGACCGCGGCGGCCAGGATGACGAGCAAACGCCACGCCCAGGCCGCGGTCTTGCGTACTACGGGTTCAACCGACGCGTCGTCGACGTTTGCTGACATCTGGCCAGCCTATCGGTAGCGGCGCGGCCCCGAATCGGTTCGCAGCGCCTGCCAAAGGCCTACGCGTCGCCCGCAGCCGTCGGAGCCGGCACGATCCGGTTACGACGGCGACACAGTCGGCGGCGCGCAGCGATCGCGGCGCCACCTGCACCGTTACCCTAAATCACGTGTCGCACGACGCACCCGCCCGCAATCTCGACTTCCCGCGCGAACAAACCCCGCGCGGGAAGTACTGGTGGGTGCGCTGGGTCATCCTGGGGATGGTTGCCATCGTGCTTGCCGTCGAGGTTTCCCTGGGCTGGGATCAGCTGGCCAAAGCGTGGATGAGCCTGTACGAGGCGAACTGGTGGTGGTTGCTCGCCTCGGTCGTGGCGGCGGCCGCGTCCATGCACAGCTTTGCCCAGATCCAGCGCACCCTGCTCAAGTCGGCCGGGGTGCACGTCAAGCAACTGCGCTCGGAGGCCGCGTTCTATGCGGCCAACTCGCTGAGCACCACGCTGCCCGGCGGGCCCGTGCTGTCGGCGACGTTCCTGTTCCGCCAGCAACGGCTCTGGGGTGCCTCGACGGTGGTGGCGTCGTGGCAGCTGGTGATGTCGGGCGTGCTGCAGGCGGTGGGATTGGCTTTGCTCGGGTTGGGCGGCGCTTTCCTGCTGGGCGCGAAGAACAACCCGTTCTCGTTGCTGTTCACGCTCGGCGGTTTCGTCGCCCTGCTGCTGCTGGCGCAGGCCGTGGCCTCGCGGCCGGAGCTGATCGAAGGCATCGGCAGCCGGGTCCTGACGTGGGTCAACTCGGTGCGCGGAAAGCCCGCCGACACCGGCCTGGACAAGTGGCGCGAGACGCTGATGCAGCTCGAATCGGTGAGCCTGGGCCGCCGCGACCTGGGGGTGGCGTTCGGGTGGTCGATGTTCAACTGGGTCGCCGACGTCGCCTGCCTCGGCTTCGCCGCGTACGCCGCCGGGGATCACGCGTCGGTGGCCGGGCTGACCGTCGCCTACGCCGCGGCCCGCGCGGTCGGCACCATCCCGCTGATGCCCGGCGGGCTGCTGGTCGTCGAGGCGGTGCTGGTGCCGGGGCTGGTCTCGAGCGGGATGTCCCTGTCGAGCGCGATCTCGGCCATGCTGATCTACCGGCTGATCAGCTGGCTGCTCATCGCCGCGGTCGGCTGGGTGGTGTTCTTCTTCGTGTTCCGCACCGAGAACGTCGACGACTCCGACGACGACCCGATCACCGGTCCGCTGCCGATCGTGCCGCAGCCGGGCGACGCTTCCGCCGACCCGACCGAGGCCGCCCTGCAGGGGCCGCTGCCGCCCGACCGAAACCCGGAGACCGACGGCCGGGACGCCTAGCCGACGGTGTTTCCGCGCGGCGGGCCCGAGAGCGGGTTGGTGCCGGCAGGGAGAGGAGCGGGCTGCGGCGCGGCGGGCGGGGCGCCCGTTCCGCCCAGCGGGGAGGCGCCCGGGGGGTTACCGGGAAGCGCGGGCAGGGCGCCCGCGGCCCCCTGCGCCTGCTGCATCATGCCCATCATCTGCGGGATCGAGATCGGCAGCTTGCACTGCAGCGACAGGCTGGTCAGGGGTTGCGCGATCGACGTCATGTCCCCGGCGACCTTCGGGTTGGCGTCGAAGTAGCTCTTCAGCCCGCTCAGCGACTGCGGCCCCGCCTGCTGCTGCAGCATCGAGGTCATCGTCTGGTTGGTCTCGGGGTGCGAATCCAGATAGTCACCCATCGACTTCGAGACCGAGCCGATGGTGCGGGCGACCTCGCTGGCCGCGCACGGATCGTTGGCGCCGGTCGCCGGCGGACCGGCGAGCACCGCGAGGGCGGCGCCGGGCGCGGCGGCGGCGATCAGGCCGGCCAAGATTTTGCCACGCCGTCCAGCGCTGCCTGTCGTCATCGAGAACTCCTCACAGTTTGCGCGGACCGCCACGGATGAGCGCGTCGCAAACAGCTGCAATGGACGGCCTTACCGATGGCCGGGTCCCCCTGAATCCCCCGAGGACCCGCCAGGCCAACCGACATCCTGCCACCGCCGATATCGCCCGGCCAGCCGCGAACTGCGGATGTGACCGAGATCCCGCTTGGTCACCGGTTCACAACGACTCCGCAGCTTCTTGGCAACGACGCCGTCACCGCAGCTCAGGAACTACATAACCCCACATAAACCACAGCGTGCTCCGGTATCCTCGCCTGCACGCGTTACGCGAGAACCGGGGAGCGAGAAAAATCCAGCAGTTGATGATGCGCCTCAGCCGCAGCCTGCGTAAGTACCGCTGGTTGGTCTTCACAGGCTGGTTGCTGGCGTTGGTTCCTGCGGTCTACCTGGCGCTGACGCAATCCGGCAACCTCACCGGCGGCGGTTTCGACGTGGCCGGTTCCCAATCGCTGGCGGTCCACGACCAGCTCGAGGAGCTCTACCACGACCAGGGCGGGTCATCGCTGGCGCTGGTGGCCGCGCCCCGCGCCGACGCCACCTACCAGGACATGAACGAGGCGGTCGCACAGTTGCGACGGCTCACCGCCGAGGTCCCCGGCACCTCGGAGATCCCCAACCCCACCCAGCGGCCGCCGCAACCCGACCGCCCCTACGTGCTGTCGGTGCGGCTCGATTCCCGCAACACCAGCGACGTCGCCAAGAAGCTCCGCACGAAGGTCGGCATCAAGGGCGACCAGCCCGGCCAGACCGCCAACGGCCGGGTGCGGCTCTACGTCATCGGCCAGGGCGCGCTGAGCGCCGCCGCGGCCGCCAACACCAAGCACGACATCGCCGCCGCGGAACGGTGGAACCTGCCGGTGATCCTCATCGTCCTGCTCGCCGTGTTCGGCTCACTGGCCGCCGCGGCGATCCCTCTGGCACTGGGCGTGTGCACGGTCGTGGTGACGATGGGCCTGGTGTACCTGCTCTCCGCGTACACCACCATGTCGGTGTTCGTGACCTCGACGGTGTCGATGTTCGGGATCGCGCTGGCCGTGGACTATTCGCTGTTCATCTTGATGCGCTTCCGCGAGGAACTGCGCAGCGGGCGCCAGCCCCGCGAGGCCGTCGACGCCGCGATGGCGACCTCCGGGCTGGCCGTGGTGCTGTCCGGCGCGACCGTCGTCGCGTCCCTCACCGGGATCTACGTGATCAACACCCCGGCGCTGAAGTCGATGGCCACCGGCGCGATCCTGGCCGTCGCCGTCGCGATGCTGACCTCGACCACCCTGACACCGGCGGCGCTGGCGACGTTCGGCCGGGCGGCCGCCAAGCGGTCGGGCTTCCTGCACTGGTCCCGTCGGCCCGAAAGCACCCAGTCGCGGTTCTGGAACCGGTGGATCGGATGGGTGATGCGCCGGCCGTGGATGTCCGCGCTGGCGGCGTCGCTGGTGCTGCTCGTGATGGCCGCGCCCGCGGCGTCAATGGTGTTGGGCAACAGCCTGTTACGCCAGTTCGACTCGTCCCACGAGATCCGCGCCGGCGTCGGCGCCGCCGCCCAGGCGTTGGGTCCGGGCGCGCTCGGGCCGATCCGGGTGCTGATCAACTTCCCCGAGGGCGGGGCGGCCTCGCCCGAGCACAGCCACACCGTCGGCGCGGTCCGCCAGCGGATGACGCAGGCGCCGAACATCGTCTCGGTGTCACCGCCCCAGTACGCCGAGGACAACGGCAGCGCGCTGCTGTCCGCGGTGCTGTCGGTGGACCCCGAGGACATGCGGGCCCGCGAAACCGTGGGCTGGATGCGCGCGGAGCTCCCCAAGGTCCAACAGTTGGGGACCGCGCGCGTGGACGTCGGCGGCCCGACCGCGCTGATCAAGGACTTCGACGACCAGGTGTCGGCGACCGAACCGTTGGTGCTGGGCTTCGTCGCGCTGATCGCGTTCGTGATGCTGTTGGTGTCCGTCCACTCGGTGTTCTTGGCGCTCAAGGGCGTCTTGATGACGTTGCTGTCGGTCGCGGCCGCCTACGGCAGTTTGGTGATGGTGTTCCAGTGGGGATGGCTGAAGGATCTCGGCTTCGCCCAGATCAGCTCGATCGACAGCACGGTTCCCCCGTTGGTGCTCGCGATGACCTTCGGGTTGTCGATGGACTACGAGATCTTCCTGCTCACCCGCATCCGGGAACGGTTCCTGCATTCGGGCAACACCCGTGACGCGGTGGCCTACGGCGTCAGCACCAGCGCCCGCACCATCACCAGCGCGGCGCTGATCATGATCGCGGTGTTCGTCGGGTTCGCCTTCGCCGGCATGCCGCTGGTGGCCGAGATCGGCGTGGCCTGTGCCGTGGCGATCGCGGTGGACGCCACCGTGGTGCGGCTGGTGATGGTTCCGGCGTTGATGGCGATGTTCGCGCAGTGGAACTGGTGGCTGCCGCCGTGGCTGTCCCGCGTGCTGCCGTCGGTCGACTTCGACCGGCCGCTGCCGGAGGTCGACCTCGGCGACGTCGTCGTCATTCCCGACGACATCTCGGCGCTGGTGGCGCCCAGCGCGGACCTGCGGATGGTGCTCAAGTCCGCCGCCAAGCTCAAGCACCTGGCGCCCGACGCCATCTGCGTGACCGATCCACTGGCCTTCAGCGGCTGCGGTCGCGGCCGCGGTCAGGCTTCGTCGGGCCCCGACGAGGAACGCACCCGCGGCCTGGGGCCCGGGCAGATCCCCCACCAGGTAGCGCTGGGCGAGGAGAAGGTCGCCGTCGGGGTGACCGCGGGCGACAGGAAGACCGCCACCAACGGCCATGCCAACGGTTCGTCGGGCCCCAAGAAGCTCGTCGGCGGGCTGGCGGCGCGCAACGGGATCGCCAAGGCCATTTCCGGGTCGGACCGGCCCGTTCATCCGGTGACGCTGTGGCGGGGCCGCCTGTCGGTGGCGATCGACGCGCTCGAGACCGACCCGGACGCCGCACCGGCGGGGGCCACCGACCGTCCGAGGTACGCGCGGCGCAGCCCGGTGGAGACGACCCATGTGCAGCTGCCCACCGGCGACCGGTTGCTGGTCCCGACCGGCGCGGAGACCCTGCGGCTCAAGGGCTACCTCATCATGTGCCGTAACAGTCGCCGCGATTATGCCGACTTTGCAGACATGGTGGATGCGATGGAACCCGAGACCGCCGCGGTGGTGCTGGCCGGAATGGACAGGTATTACTGTTGTGAATCGTCCAGGCGGCAATGCATCGCCACCCAGTTGGTCCGTCGACTCGCAGATCCCGATCCGTGCGACTACCCGGAAGACCAGGGGTCGGAAGCCGACGCGAACTCGGACTGGGAGGGGATCAGGGAACGCTGCCTGTCCGTGGCGGTAGCGATGCTGGAGGAGGCGAGGTGACGTTGGCGGGCGCCCGCAACGAATTCAGCCCCCCACCGCCGCCCCGCCGGCCGGCCCCCGAACAGCGCAACCGCGGCGGTGGCCCGTCCGAGGGGCCGTCCGGATCCGTTCCGGACCTGGACCAGCCGGTGGAGTTCTGGCCGACCGCCGCCATCCGGTCGGCCCTGCAGGGCGGTGACATCGCCACCTGGAAGCGCATCGCCGGCGCGTTGAAGCGCGACCCGTACGGGCGCACCGCCCGCCAGGTCGAAGAGGTCCTCGGCGGCACCCGCCCCTACGGCATCGCCAAGGCGCTGTGGGAGGTGCTCGAGCGCGCCCGCACCCACCTGGACGCCAACGAGCGCGCCGAGGTGGCCCGCCACGTGCGGCTACTGATCGACCGCTCGGGACTCGCGCAGCAGGAGTTCGCGTCCCGCATCGGGGTCAGCCCCGAGGAGCTGGGCGGCTACCTCGACGGCAGCACCAGCCCGACGGCCGCACTGATGATCCGCATCCGCCGGTTGTCGGACCGGTTCGTGAAGGTGAAGTCCGGCCCCTCGGCCGAATCCAACTGAGCTACCTGATCGGCAGCACGTCGGCGACCAGCCAGTCGCTACCGCGCTTGGTCAGCGTCACCCGCAGCGCCGGCGCCACCTGACTGGGTGGCTGGCCCGGCGCGTTCTGGGTCACCCGCAGGATCACCGCGACGCTGGCCGCCGTCGGCCCGAGCGCCTCGACGCCGGCCGAGACCGTGGCGGCCTGGGCGGTGACCTTGTGCTGGCCCAGCTCGGCGCTGGACTTGGTGTACTGCTCCTTGAACGCCGCCGCATGCTCGGGGACGACCATGGCCGTGGCCCGGTCGATCGCATCGGTCGGGGCGGTGGGGCTGAACGACGCCATGGCCTCGGCCATGCCGGTGGCGATCCGCACGACCTTGCGGGAGTCGTCGGTGAAGTCGCGGTCCGTCTTCGTCCAGTGCGTGTATCCGGTCGCGACGGCCGCCGCCAGGGCGGCCGTGCACAGCAGGGCCACCGCCAACCGCAGCCCCGGCGCGTCGTCGTCGGTGCCGAGGCTGACCGAATCGCGGCGCAGCAGCCAGAAGTTGACCGCGACGCCCTCGAGGGTCAGCAGGACCAGCACCGAGCAGGCCGACACCCACCACAGCGGCCAGCCGAGCACCACCCCGATGGCCACCAACGCGGCGATCGCGGCCAGCGGGGCCGCGATGTCGAATGCGAACAGTCGCCAGATGTTTCTCATCGGATCGAACTCAGTCCGGAAATCATCAGCTTGCCGTCGACGTCGGACACGTCCAGCCGCAGGTTCCAGTGCACGGTCTGCGGCTTGGCGCCGGCGTTTTCGCTGACGGACGTGGCGACCAGCAGCACCGAGTCGGTCCGGCTGGCGAACGGCGGCAGCTTGGTCGTCACCGATTCCGACCCCGGGGGCCTGTCGGCGCCGGGCTGGGCGTCCAGCTCGTGGTGCACGGTTTCGATCGCCACCGCGTCGATCCGCCCGGCGCTCTTGGACTGCAGCTTTTCCACCACCGCCCGGTAGGGCTGCACGGCGGCATCGAAGTAGGTGTTGAGTTCGCCGACCGTGCCGTCGTGCAGCCGCTGCAGGCTGGCGTCGACGTTGCCGCTGTTCATGTTGATCAGCACGTTGGTCCACCCGGCGGCGGTCTGCATGACGCGGCTCAGATAACCGCGCTCGGCGACCTGGTCGCGGTGGCCGGACCAGATGATCACCCCGAGCACGACCGCGGCCACCGACAGCACGCCGAGAACCGTTGACGCCACCCCGTAATGCGAGAAGACCGCTGGGTCGGATTCGGGGCCGGGTTCGCCGTCGTCAGCGTCGTCGGCGGTCGGGTGGCCGCCCTCTTCGGCGTCGTCGCCGGCGTCGACGACATCTTCTTCGGCAGGTGGCTCGGTGCGCGCGCCCTCGGACATGGCCCGATCGTCGCACCCGGGAAAGATGGAAGGATGGCGGGGTGACGAATACGGCCCTCCGCTCGGGCATCGACCTGAGCTACGTAGACGACAGCATCCGCCCCCAAGACGACCTGTTCGGTCACGTCAACGGCCGCTGGCTGGCCGAATACGAGATACCGGCGGACCGGGCCACCGACGGCGCCTTCCGGCAGCTGTACGACCGCGCCGAGGAGCAGGTGCGGGACCTGATCGTCGAGGCCAGCGAGCGGGGTGCGGCCGCCGGCGACGCGGACGCGCAACGCATCGGCGACCTGTATGCGAGCTTTCTCGACGAGGAGACCGTCCAGCGGCGCGGCGTGCGCCCGCTGCTCGACGAACTGGCCGTGATCGACGACGCGGCCGACGCCGACGCGCTGGCCGCCGCCCTCGGCGCCCTGCAGCGCACCGGGGTGGGCGGCGGTGTCGCGATGTATGTGGACACCGACGCCAAGAACTCGGCCCGTTACCTGGTGCACTTCACCCAGTCCGGACTCGGGCTGCCCGACGAGTCCTATTACCGCGAAGAACAGCACGCCGAGGTGCTCGAGGCGTACCCCGGGCACATCGCCCGGATGTTCGGCCTGGTCTTCGGCGGCGACCCGGAAAGCCACATCCGGACCGCCGAGCGCATCGTCGCGCTCGAGACCCGGCTGGCCGAGGCGCACTGGGATGTGGTCAAGCGCCGCGACGCCGACCTCACCTACAACTTGCGCACGTTCGCCGAACTGCGCGACGAGTCGGTGGGTTTCGCCTGGGGCACGTGGGTCGCCGCGCTGGGCACCCAGCCCGAAGCGCTCGCGGAAGTCGTTGTGCGCCAACCGGATTACGTTCGGTCATTCGCCGAGCTGTGGCGCAGCGAGGACCTCGAGGTGTGGAAGAGCTGGGCGCGGTGGCGGGTGATCCGCGCGCGGGCCGCCTGGCTGACCGACGAGGTGGTGGCCGCGGACTTCGACTTCTACGGCCGCCGGTTGACCGGCACCGAGCAGATCCGGGACCGGTGGAAGCGGGCGGTCTCGCTGGTCGAGAGCCTGATGGGCGACGCCGTCGGAAAGCTGTACGTGCAACGGCATTTCCCGCCCGGCGCCAAGGCGCGCATCGACGAGCTGGTGGCCAACCTGCAGGCGGCCTACCGGATGAGCATCAACGACCTGGAGTGGATGACGCCCCAGACGCGGGAGCGGGCGCTGGCCAAGCTCGACAAGTTCACCGCCAAGGTCGGCTACCCGGCGAAATGGCGGGACTACTCCACGCTGGTGATCGACCGCGACGACCTCTACGGCAACTACCAGCGCGGGTACGCCGTCAACCACGACCGCGAGCTGGCCAAGCTCGGCGGCCCGGTGGACAAGGACGAGTGGTTCATGACCCCGCAGACGGTCAACGCGTACTACAACCCGGGGATGAACGAAATCGTCTTCCCGGCGGCCATTTTGCAGCCGCCGTTCTTCGACGCCGAGGCCGATGACGCCGCGAACTACGGCGGCATCGGCGCGGTGATCGGGCACGAGATCGGTCACGGCTTCGACGACCAGGGCGCCAAGTACGACGGCGACGGCAACCTGGTCGACTGGTGGACCGACGCCGACCGCGCCGAATTCGGTGCTCGCACAAAGGCCCTCATCGCGCAGTACGACACGTACATCCCGAGGGGGCTGTCGAGCGGCCACCACGTGAACGGCGCGTTCACTGTCGGGGAGAACATCGGGGATCTGGGTGGGTTGTCGATCGCGCTGCTGGCCTATCAGCTGTCACTGAACGGCCAACCCGCCCCCGTGATCGACGGCTTGACCGGCGTGCAGCGCGTGTTCTACGGCTGGGCCCAGGTGTGGCGCACCAAATCCCGCGAGGCCGAAGCGATCCGGCGGCTGGCGGTGGACCCGCACTCGCCACCGGAATTCCGCTGCAACGGCGTGCTGCGCAACATGGACGCCTTCTACGACGCGTTCGACGGCGCCGACACCGGCGCGCTGTTCCTGGAACCGGAGCGCCGGGTCAAGATCTGGAACTGACCGGCGTCAGCGCCTCGATGCGCGCGGGCACGTGCTTGTGCCACGGCGTGCCCGCGTAGGGGTCGCGCCACCCGATCGAGGTCAGGGCGTTCGGGGCCACTCCGGGCACCACGGTGTGACCGTCGTCGTCGAGATAGTCGAGCCCAAAACCGTTGGGCAGGGCGGCATGTCCGGCGAGCATGGTCTCGGTGATTTCGACGGTGGCCTCGGCGCTGCCGGCCGCGGTGCTGATGCGGGCCCGGCATCCGTCGACGAGCCCTAGGGCCTGGGCGTCTTCCACGCTCACCCGCAGCGCGCCGTCGGCGTCGCGTTTGCGCCAGGACGGGTCGCGGAAGATGTCGTTGGCGGTGTAGGCGCGCCGCTCCCCCACCGACAGCACGATCGGGAAATCGGGCGTGGTCAGCTCGGCCGGGGTCCGGGCCAGCGCGGCCAATTCGTCGAGCATCGACGGGATTTCCAGCGCGATCTTCTGGTCGGAGTGGCTGATCAACGCGAAGTCGTCCTCGTAGTTGTGGACGGTGAACGTCACGCCCGAGGGGTTGTCGAGGATCGCGTCGAACAGCGCGTTGCCGTCGGCGTGACCGGCGCGCCGCACGGCGTCGGGATAGTTCATCGCGGTCTTCTGGGCCAGGCCCCATAGGGCGGCCGCGCCGCGCAGCCCGTCCGGCAAGGTCGGTCCGAGCGTCTCGTAGAGCACGTACGGAAGTAGCTGAGCCACCGTGGGATTGGTGGCGGCGGACAGGAAGGCCTCGGCGTACGCTTGCCGACCCCGCTGGGCGGCTTCGCGCAGGGGCCGCAGATCCGCGTCGTCGACCACGCCGAGCGCCCGCACCAACCGGGCCCAGATCTCGGGCTCGGGCAGTGTTCCCGGCAACGGCTCGAGCAGCGGACGGCGCAATTGGAAAGTGTTGTGCGGGAACTCCAGGTTGAAGAAGGTGGCTTCCGGCTTCTCGAATTGGGATGCGGCCGGAAGTACATAATGGGCGAGCCTGGCGGTCTCGGTCATCGCGACGTCGATGACCACCATCAGTTCCAGCGACTGGAAGGCTTCGCGGCAGGCGGTCGAATCGGCCAGCGAGTGAGCGGGATTGCTGCTTTCCACGATCATGACGCGGAAGCGGTCCGGATGGTCGGTCAGGATTTCCTCGGGGACCACGTTGCTGGGCACCAGCCCGGAGATGATGGGCGCGCCGGTGACCGGGGTGCGGCCGGAGAACTGCCCGAACAGGGGTGCGAACGACGAATGCAGGTGCTGGCCGCCCTTTTTCGCGAAGTTGCCGGTGAGAACCCAGAGCAGCTTGTTCAGGTAGGAGCACAGCGTGCTGTTGGGTGCCTGCTGCACGCCGAGGTCCTCGAAGACCGAGACGCTCGCCGCGGCGCCGATGCGCCGCGCCGCCGCGCGCAGCAGTTCCTCGTCGACCCCGCAGTGTTGGGCGTAGTCGGCGACCGCGACGTCGCGCAACGCGTCGCGGACGGTGTCGGCGCCGCGCACGTGCTCGGCGAGAAACGTCTCGTCGCAGAGGTTTTCCTGGACGAGGACGGCGGCCAGCGCCGCCAGGCACCACCCGTCGGTGCCGGGCCGCACCCGCAGGTGGAAGTCGGACATCTTGGCGGTGTCGGTGACGACGGGGTCGATGACGATCATCGACCGGGCCGGATCCTTGGCGATGTCGTTCAGCACCACCCGGGCGCGCGGAAAGCTCTGCGACATCCACGGGTTCTTGCCGACGAACACCGCCACCTCGGCGTGCTCGAACTCTCCCCTGGTGTGACCGCCGTACAGCTGCCCGTCGACCCAGGACTCGCCGGTTTTCTCCTGCGCCAACGCATTTGAGCGGTACCGTGAGCCGAGCGCCTTCAGGAAGGCGCCGCTGTACGCCCCGCCCAGGTGATTGCCCTGCCCGCCGCCGCCGTAGTAGAAGATCTTGTCCCCGCCGTAGGTGTCGCGGATGTGCTTGAATCCCTCGGCGATCTCCACGATCGCGGTGTCCCAGTCGATTTCCTCGTAGCTGCCGTCGGCGCGTCGGCGCAGCGGGGCGGTCAGCCGGGTGCGGCTGTTCTGGTAGTGATCCAGCCGCAACGCCTTGTTGCAGGTGTAGCCCTGCGATGCCGGGTGCGCCTTGTCACCGCGGATGCGGGCCAGCCGGCGATCGTCGAGCTGAACGACGATGCCGCAGTTGCATTCGCACAGGATGCATGCGGTGGAGTGCCATTCACCGGTCGTGTCTGTGGTCACTGTGGGACATCCTCTCCGGTCACCCGATACGACGACGTAGCCAAGAGCAGTTCGCGCACCTGGCGGCGGACGACGTCGAGGGGCATCAGGTCGCGGCGCACCCGGGCCAACAGGATCGCACCCTCGAGCGCGGTGGTGGCCAGGACCGCCAATTCGCCCGCCCGTTCCCGGGCTACGCCGTCGGCGATGAAGCGCTGGGCGATCAGGTCGGTCCAGCGGTCGAACGCCGCCGCCGCGCGCTCGACGACCGGCGCCATGCGCTCGGCGTCCTGCTCGCCCGCCTCCACGGACACGGCGACGATGGGGCAGCCGGCGCGGAAGTCGCTGTCGAGCAGCTGCTGGCGGAATTTGTCGATCAGGGTGTCGATCAGGTCGAGGCCGCTCGCGGCGTCGGCGATGATCGCGGCGACGTGGTCCGCGGCGTAGTCCACGGCCTCGCAGAGCAGTTGCGTGCGCCCGCCCGGGAAGTAGTGGTAGGCCGATCCGCGCGGCGCGCCGCTGTGCTCGAGGACGTCGGAGATGGCGGTGGCGTGGGCGCCGCGCTCCCTGATCAGCAGGGCGGCAGATACCACCATCCGGTCGCGTGGACCGCGCATCGCCGCTCCTCAGGGGCCGAAGTTATATATGATGCTATACATAACCGCCGCGCCCGCGGAAGGCCCCTCGACAAGGAGATGGCCAACAGACGCAAAATCGCCCGATTTCGCAGGGAAATGGGCGATTCTGCGACTGCTCGCGGGCAGCTAGTTCATCCAGTCGGCGGAGCCGTCGTTCTTCTTGTAGTTGCCGCCGGTGGAGTTCTTCACGATGATCGGGTCTCCCGCGCCGAAGTTGTCGAAAAACCACTTCGCGTTGGAGGGGCTGATGTTGATGCAGCCGTGGCTGACGTCGCGCTTGCCCTGGTCGTCCACCGACCAGGGGGCGCTGTGCACGTAGTCGCCGACGTTGTCGAACCGGACCGCGTCCTCCACCGTCACCTTGTAGCCGTAGGTCGAGTTGACCGGGACCCCATAGGTGGACGAATCCATCACCACCGACGCCTTCTTGTCCTGCACGTAGTAGGTGCCGTTGGGGGTTTGGTGGTTGCCGGACGTCATGCCCATCGACATCGGGATCGTCTTCTCCACCGTGCCGTTGCGGGTGACGGTCAGCTGATGCGTGGCGTCGTCGGCCGTGGCGACCAGCGTGTCTCCGGTGCGGAAGCTCGACACGGTGCCCCCGGCGTCGACGGTCACCGCGGTGTGGGCGGGCCAGAAGCTCAACGGCCGCCAGCGCAGCTGCGTCGGGGTCATCCAGTAGAACTTGCCCGGGACCGCGGGCACCGACGAGACGTGGACCGCGCCCTCCGCGGCGCCGGCGTCGTCGACGCGTCCCGGAAAGTTGATGATGATCGGCTGGGCGACGCCGACGGTCGACCCGTTGGCGGGCTGGATCTTGGGGGGCCCGAACGGGGCCGTCCCGGTGAACGGGGTGGGGTTCTGCCCGGCGGCCGAGGCCGCCGCGGGTTCCGCCATCGGCGGGAGCCATGGTGGCGCCGCCGCCGGGTCGGGCGGGGGCGGCGGTGCCAGCGGGTCGGGCGGGGGTGGCGGCGCGAAGGGATCCGGCGGCGCGGGCGGGCCGGGCGGGGCGGCGACGGCGCCCGGGTCGGCGGGAGCCGGGTCCGGGTCGGCCAGCGCGGGGGCGGCGCTCAGCACCAGCGCCAGGGTCAACACTGCGCCCCAGCCGGTGACGTTCAGAGCGGCGAAGAGACCCTTGAAAGTCCAGGCCTTCGTCCAGCCCGACATATGCATACCTCCACTCGTCTACTCCGACACAGTCTGGCATAGGGCGGGCGCCGTCGACCGTCGCCGGCGGGCGTCCGCTGCCCCGGAGCAGCCAAGAACACGCCTCTGAGCTGGACGGTTATGAATCGAGTGAGCTTGTCGGCCGCGGCGGGGGGACGTCGAGCATCCGCCGGTTGGCGGCGATGCCGACCAGCGCGACCGCCATCAGGATCGCCGAAGCGATCAGCATCATCGTGACGCTGTGCTCGTAGAGCAGCCCGCCCGCCAGCGAGCCGGCCATGATGCCGACCTGGAATGCCGTCACGTAGAGGCCCGAGGCCCCGTCGGGGTCGTCGGCCCCGTTGCGCATGGCGGCGGATTGCATCATCGGCGATACGGCGGTGGCCATGGCCCCCCACAGCACGATGGCGGCGGTGCCGATCAGCGCGGTCGTCGCGCCGGACCGGCCGCCGAACGCCAGCGCCGTCAGCACCACGAAGGCGGCCGTCAGACCCGTCATGCACAGGATGACGGCGCCCTTGGGGCGGTGGTCCAGGGGCCGCGCCACCAGCGGCACCGATAGCAGGCCGGCCAGCCCGTAGGCGGCCAGCACCCAGGCCAGGTTCGGCCCACGCACGCCCAGGACGTTGCGGATGAGCTCGACGATGAACGTGTAGGACACGAAGTGGCCGGTGACCGCGATCATCGCCAGCACGCTCACGATGATCAGCCGCGGGTTGCGGTGATGGCGGGACCGGGGCCCGACGTGGGCCAGCTGATCCTCGGTGAGCACCATCTCCGGCAGCATCAGCCGGGCGGCGACCGTGACGAGCGCGGCCGCGACGGTGACGCACACGACGGCCAGGCGCCATCCCCACATCAGGCTCAGGGCCGCGGTCAGCGGGCTGCCGACGACCAGCGCCAGGCTGGTGCCGACGTAGATCGATGTGGTGGCTCGCCCGGCGTGGCTGGGCGGCACCAGCCGGGTCGCGATCGGCGCGATGACCGACCACAGCAGCCCGTGGGTGATCGCACACAGCACCCGCCCGGCGGCCAGCACCGCGAAGTTGGGCGCCAGCGCCGAGATGAGCTGGGAGGCGGTCAGGCAGGTCAGGCTCGCGACCAGCACGCGGCGGCGCGGCAGGTGCGCGGTCCAGCGCACCAGCGGGATCGTCGTCAGGGCCGCGACCAGGGCGTACCAGGACAGCAGGGTCCCCACCAGGACCAAACTGACGTTGAGGTTGCGGGCGATCGCCGGCAGCGCCCCCACCGGCAGGATCTCGGCGGTGACATAGGTGAAGGCCGCGGCCGCGAGGATGGCGAGCTGAGCCGCGATCCGTGGCGTCCACGTTCGCGCGGCTGCGTTGGCGGTTTCGGCAGTCATCACAGTCATCGCTTGGGTGTGCGCAATCGGCTGAGCAACGTCGCCGAGGTCACGCTCCCCATACCGTACGCACACCGGCTACCGGTTCCTCCAACTTGGCGCGGCAACACGCCCTGCGATCAGGAGCGGACGAGGCGAGCGATCGCGGCGGAGGCCTCGCTGAGCTTCGTGTCGGCCTCGTCGCCGCCCTCGGCAACGGCCCGGGTGACGCAGTGGCTCAGGTGCTCGTCGAGCAAATTCAGCGCGACCGACCGCAACGCGCTGTTGACGGCGCTGATCTGGGTCAGCACGTCGATGCAGTACTTGTCTTCCTCGATCATGCGGGCGATGCCCCGCACCTGGCCCTCGATGCGCCGCAGCCGCTTGGCGTAGTTGTCCTTCTGCTGCGAGTACCCGTGTTCGTCTGTCATCGTCGATTCACCCTGCCGCTCCGTCTGGCCCGCCCATCCCAGCTTATACCCCGACGGGGTATCACCCCGGGAACGGGCATCGCGACTGGCCAGCGCATACTTGAACGATGCCCACCACCGATTCGGCTCGGACCGCCGACATCAAGCCGCGTAGTCGTGACGTCACCGACGGCCTGGAGAAGGCCGCCGCCCGTGGCATGCTGCGGGCAGTAGGCATGGGAGACGAGGACTTCGCCAAGCCGCAGATCGGCGTCGCGTCGTCCTGGAACGAGATCACGCCGTGCAACCTCTCGCTGGACCGGCTCGCCAAGGCCGTCAAGGAGGGGGTGTTCTCGGCCGGCGGGTACCCCCTCGAGTTCGGCACCATCTCCGTGTCCGACGGCATCTCGATGGGCCACGAGGGGATGCACTTCTCCCTGGTGTCGCGCGAAGTGATCGCCGACAGCGTCGAGACGGTGATGCAGGCCGAACGCCTCGACGGCTCGGTGCTGCTGGCCGGCTGCGACAAGTCGCTGCCCGGGATGCTGATGGCCGCCGCGCGGCTGGACCTGGCCTCGGTGTTCCTCTACGCGGGCTCGATCCTGCCGGGGGTGGCCAAGCTCTCCGACGGCAGCGAGCGCGAGGTCACCATCATCGACGCGTTCGAGGCGGTGGGGGCCTGCGCCCGCGGGCTGATGCCGCGCGAGGACGTCGACGCCATCGAGCGGGCGATCTGCCCCGGCGAGGGCGCCTGCGGCGGCATGTACACCGCCAACACGATGGCCAGCGCCGCCGAGGCGCTCGGGATGTCGTTGCCGGGCAGCGCGGCGCCGCCGGCGACCGACCGCCGCCGCGACGGGTTCGCGCGGCGCAGCGGCGCGGCGGTCGTCGAACTGCTGCGGCGCGGGATCACCGCCCGCGACATCCTCACCAAGGAGGCGTTCGAGAACGCCATCGCGGTGGTGATGGCGTTCGGCGGGTCCACCAACGCGGTGCTGCACCTGCTGGCCATCGCCCACGAGGCCGACGTCGCGCTGACGCTCGACGACTTCAGCCGGATCGGGTCGAAGGTTCCGCATTTGGCCGACGTCAAGCCGTTCGGCCGCCACGTGATGTCGCACGTCGACCACATCGGCGGCGTGCCGGTGATGATGAAGGCGTTGCTGGATGCCGGCCTACTGCGCGGCGATTGCCTGACGGTCACCGGTGCGACCGTGGCCGAGAACCTGGCCGAGATCGCCCCGCCCGACCCCGACGGCAAGGTGCTGCGGGCCCTGAGCAATCCTATTCACCCCACCGGCGGCATCACCATCCTGCGCGGATCGCTGGCTCCCGAGGGCGCGGTGGTGAAGTCCGCCGGCTTCGATTCCGACGTGTTCGAGGGCACCGCAAGGGTTTTCGACGGTGAACGGGCCGCGCTCGATGCCCTCGAGGACGGCACCATCACCAAGGGCGACGCGGTGGTGATCCGCTACGAGGGCCCGAAGGGCGGACCCGGCATGCGCGAGATGCTCGCCATCACCGGCGCGATCAAGGGCGCCGGTCTCGGCAAGGACGTGCTGTTGCTGACCGACGGCCGGTTCTCCGGCGGGACGACGGGGCTGTGCGTCGGTCACATCGCCCCGGAGGCGGTGGACGCCGGACCGATCGCGTTTCTGCGCGACGGCGACCGCATCCGGCTGGACGTCGCCAACCGGGTGCTCGACGTGCTCGCCGATCCGGCTGAATTCGATTCGCGGCGAAAGGGTTTCACACCGCCGCCGCCGCGCTACAAGACCGGGGTGCTGGCCAAGTACGTCAAGCTGGTCAGCTCGGCCGCCATCGGCGCAGTCTGCGGTTGATCTCCGCCTGACCGGATCGCCCGGCCAGGCGGCGAATCGACCTGTGCCCTAACCGAGTTCGGGGCTAGGCGTGCGTTCCCGTGGCGCGCGTGCGCATGCCGAAGTAGGTGGCGTTGAGACCCAGGAAGGTCAGCAACGCGCCCGCGACGACATTCGACCAGGTCATGCCGGTGGTCAGCGTGACGTCCGGCAGGATCCACGTCGACACGATGACCCACGCGCCGAGTACCGGCAGCGTCCATGTCATGCCGTGCGCGCGATCCAGCGTCGTGGCGAACCCGTACGCCAGGAACGCCACCGCGATACCGGCGATCAGGTCAGACGTGGCGAGCGACCTCGTCGCGCTGAACCCCACGATCCACGGCGACGCGGCCACATACAGACCCGTCAGCAGCGCCAGGCCGAAGGTGAAATGCGCACTCATCGACTCGGCGACACGCTCGTAGCGGGCGCGCAACGCCATCAAATCGGGGTGGTGATCGATTGATGAATGGACTGTACTCATTTTGTGACCTTTCTGTTATGCAGCAAGCCTTTTGAGCTGGGCTGCACCCATCCATCTGTGATCAACATTACGCTCGATCGCGGCCCAGTTCGAGAAACCGCGTAGCCTCTTGAGGCATGGACCTCGCGGATCGATTGCGGCTCGATCACCCGGTGGGACAGGCCGGCATGGGCGGCGGTCTTGCGGGGGCGGCCCTGGCGGCCGCGGTCGCCAACGCGGGCGGGCTCGGCACGCTGGGCATCGACACCCCGCGCCGGCTGCGCGCCTCGATCGACGAGGTGCGCGAGCAGGCGCCGGGTCGTGCCGTCGCGGTAAACCTGTTGCTGCCCTTTGTGCATCGCCATCACGTCGCGGCCTGCGTCGACGCCCGGGTGGACGCGGTGGTGTTGGCGTTCGGCGACAAGCGGGGCCTCGTCGAGCATCTGCGCGACGCCGGGGTCTTCGTCTTCGTGATGGTGGGCACCGAGGCGCAGGCTCGGGCCGCGATCGCCTGCGGCGCTGACGGTTTGATCGCTCAGGGGCGCGAGGCCGGCGGGCACCTCGTGGGGACCGTGCCGGCCCTGGATTTTCTCCCGCACGCCCTGCGCGCGGCCGGGAACCGACCGGTGTTCCTGGCCGGCGGCGTCGCCACCGCCGCCGACACTCGCGCCGCGCTCGACGGCGGCGCCAGCGGTGTCATCGCGGGCACGCGATTCCTGTTGACGCACGAGGCCAACGCGAGCCGCGAGTATCAGCGGCGAATCCTTCGGGCCGACAGGACGATCGAGACAAACCTGTTCGGCCTGAGCTGGCCGCTACGGCACCGCGTCGTGCCCAACGAGGCGACGCGCCGGTGGTGCCGCGCCGACGGGCGGGCCAAGGCGGTGCCGGCGGCGCTCAACGCGGCCAGTCGTCCCCTGTCGGCGCTGGGCTATTTCGATGCGGGCGCACTGATGCGCCTGCAGTCGCCGGCCCTCCCGTTCTTCACGCCGCTGGCACCGGTGGCCGGTGTGCCCGACTCCTGGCTGGACGGCGCCGCCCTGTACGCCGGTGAAGCCGCCCTGCGGATCGGCGAACTCACCTCCGCCGCGCAGGCGGTCGCCGACCTGTCCCCGCGCTGAGCTACTGCACCAGCGCCAAGGCGAAGCCGTCCCAGTGCTTGGCCCCCACCGTCTGGATCACCGCGGTGTCCAGCCGCGGGTGCTCGCCCATCGCCTGCAGCGTCTCGCGGGTCGCCCGCACCCTGGCATCGTCGGAATGCGGCCGCAGAATCTGCCCGTCGCGAATCACGTTGTCCACCACCACCACCGCACCGGGCCGGGCCAATCGGACCGCCCACTCCACATAGGCCAGGTTGTTCTCCTTGTCGGCGTCGATGAAGATCAGATCGAAGGGTCCGGTGACCGTCGGCAGTGTATCCAGCGCCGCGCCGACGATCACCTCCACCCGATCGTCGACGCCGGCGCGCTTCAAGTTGCCCCGCGCCACCTCGGCGTGCTTCGGCTCGTACTCCAGCGTCACCACGCGGCCCTGCGGCCCGGCGCCACGCGCCAACCAGATGGTGCTGAAGCCGCCCAGGGTGCCGATCTCGAGGATGCGCCGCGCGCCGATGGCGCCGGCGAGCAGGCTCAGGAACTTTCCCTGTTGCACCGACACCGCGATCGGCGGTAGGCCGGCCGCGTTGCTGGCCTCGAGCGCCGCGGTCAAGGACGGATCGTCGCCCACCACCGTGCTGTCCAGGAATGCGTCGACGTCGTGGGGGGTCGGTTTCTCGCTCATGACGTCAACGCTAGCCGCGCCCGCCGGGCCCCCGCACGACAGCCGTCCCCGCCACGAAACCCGTCGCGACCGTTTACGCATACCCATGGGGGGTATATAGTGGGGGTGCGGCCGAACCGCGCCGCACGAGTCACACCAGGAGAAAAAGGGTGAGTCAAATGGCAACTTACGAAGCCGGGACCCTGCTGACGTGCGGTCACGAAGGCTGCGGCTGCCGTGTCCGCATCGAGGTGCCCTGCCATTGCTCGGGCGCCGGCGAGGGCTACCGCTGCACGTGCGGCGACGCGCTGACCCCCGTCGAGTAACGCCTCGGGCCGGTCGTACGTTCGGGCGTCAGCCCGAGGGGGTCATCGCCCGAACGTACGGCCGGTCAGTTCGACCCCCGCCGCGAGCCGCATGGCCAACGCCGAAATGCCCACGGCCGCCGTGTAATCGCCCGCCTCGATCCGCCAGCATCCGGCGCCGCCGTCGTAGCGTGCGAGCAGGCGCGGATCGGCCTCGATCCTCAGCCGGCGGCTGGCGCCCGGTTCTAACTCGATCCGCTCGAATCCCAGCAGCCGCAGGCACGGTCCGCCGGGCTCCGCCGTCACATACAGCTGCGGCACGTCGGCCCCGGCGCGGTCGCCGGCATTGACGACGGTGAAACTGGCCGTGATGGTCTCCCCGCCGGTGACCACCAGGTCACGGTAGTCAAACCTGGTGTAGGACAGGCCATGACCGAAGGCAAACATCGGGACGTGGCCGTTGGCCGCATACCATCGATAGCCGACATCGGCGCCCTCGAAGTATTCGATCGTGCTCGCGGTCCCCCACGGCGTGCCGACACCGGGTAGCCGCGGGCGAGGCGTCTGGTCCAGATCGGCGGGAAAGGTGATCGGAAGCCGGCCCGAAGGATTGACCCGGCCGGTGAGGATCTCGGCGCTCGCCCGGGCGCCGGCCTGACCCGGATACCACGCCTGCACAACGGCATTCACCGCGTCGCGCCACGGCATGCTCACCGGGTTGCCGGTCTCGAGCACCACCACGGTATTGGGGTTGGCCGCCGCCACCGCCGCGATCATTTCGTCCTGGCCCCAGGGCAGCGACAGGTCGGCGAGATCGTATCCCTCCCCTTCCGCGCGCACCGCGAACACGATCGCGACATCGGCGAGCCGCGCCGCCAGCGCCGCCTCGGCCGGACTGATGCCGGGGTCGAATTCGATCTGCGCCCGCGGCAACTGGTTTCGCAACTCCTGCAACGGCGACGACGGCAGCAGGTACAGGTTGCGCAGCCCGGCCTCCAGCCCCGCGCCGCCGATCGGGACCACGCCCGCGTAGCCGCCGTCGGGAACGACGGTGCTCGAACCATAACCGGCCGGCACGCCCAGGTGCGCGTATCCGCCGATGACGGCGATGCGCGTGCCCGGCTCGGGCGTCAACGGGAGCGCTCCCCGGTTGGTCAGCAACACGACCCCCTGGCGGGCGATGCGCAGCGCAATCTCGTTGTGCGCGGCCCGATCCGGCTCCGGCGGCGCGGCGTCGCGGTCGATACCGACGGCGAACATGGACCGCAGGATCCGTCGGACCATGTCCGACAACCGCTCCCTGGGTAGCCTGCCCTCGGCGTACGCGTCGCGCAGCGGCGCGCCGAAGGCCTCGGCCTGCCACAGCAGCGCGTCGATCTGGGCGCCGCACTCCTGATCGAGGCCGGCCAGCGCGCACTCCCAGCTCGGCGTGGCGCCCCAGTCGGACATGACCCAACCGCGATACGCCCAGGCGCCCTTGAGCACCTCGTTGATCAGGACATCGTTCGCCGCGGCGTAGACGCCGTTGACCTTGTTGTAGGCGGTCATCACGGCGCCCGGTTGCGCCCGCTCGATCGCGATCTCGAAGGCGAGCAGGTCGGACTCGCGGTGCGCGTCGGGATCGATGACCGCGTCCAGGAAGTGCCGATTGGTCTCGTTGCAGTTCAGCGAGTAGTGCTTGACCGTCGAGATGACGCCGTGGCGCTGAATGCCGTCGATCGACTCCGCGATCATCGCGGCGGTCAAAAGCGGGTCCTCGGAAAGGTATTCGAAGTTGCGGCCGTTGCGCGGGTCGCGCGCGAGGTTCATCGCCCCGGCGAGCTGCACGTTGAATCCGCGGCTGCGCGCCTCTGAGCCGATCACTTCGCCTGCGGACCGGGCCAGCGCCGGATCGAAACCCGCGGCCAGCGCCAGCCCGGCGGGCAGCGCGGTGGCCGTGTCGCCCGGACGGTAGCCGGGGTTGGTGACGCCCAGGCCGGCATCGCTCATCCGCAGGGGCGGCACCCCGAGGCGGGGAATCCCGGGCACGTACCCCGCGCTCATCGGCGTGTCCGCCGGGATGCGTTCGTCGCGCACCGGCCACAGGTCGCCGGCGCCCATCACCGAGACCAGCAGGGAGAACCGCTCGTCGTCGGTCATCTGGGCTTCGATCTCGCGGGCCCTCTCGTCGGGATCGCTCACCGCACACCCTCTTTGGCGTAGACGACGCGCAGCACATGCCCCACTTCGGGTCCCATCACCAGCTCCGTCAACTCGCAGATCGTCGCGACGAACTCGCGGCCGTGCGGCGGCTCGGCCCGGCACAAATGATGCGCCACTTCGTGCAACATCACCAGCTCACGCAGCGCCCAGTCGGCGGTGTCACGGTCGGGGACCGCGATAACGCCTGCGCCGTCCTGGTTTTCGTAGTGCGCGGCGGTGGCGGCCCGGCGCGGCCGGACCCGCAACGGGGCCACCCCCGGCCACCGGCTGCGCACCGCCGGCAGCGCCAGCACGTCGTCCACGTAGCGCTGGGCGGAGGCCACCGAGCCGAAGCGGCCCTCCGGCGGCAGCGTCAATTGTGTGCCGAAGAAGTCCACGGCGGGTGAACCGTGCTGGGCGGCGCGGTCGAACAACGTGCGGACGAATTCCTCGGCCGCATAGACCCTGGAGCGTTGAGAATCCCGCCGCGGGAAGTTCCCGGGAGTCACCCGCTCAGCGCGCTCCGCGCCCCGGGGAGTTCCGGGCTGTTGCCGAGCCGCGCTCGCTTGCCGGCCCGGTCGCCCGCGCGCCGCGCCGCCGAGGAATACCCGGCCGAGGCTCGACTGGCCTGCCAGGTGCCGCGCGCCTTGGACGCACCGCGGTAGTAGTCCACGAGCTCAACCTCCTTGTCCCGCAAGGCGATAGCGGTTCCCGGCGCACGTTGCCGGTCCTTGGTGGCTTCCCGCCGGGCCTCGTCGCGGGCCTCGGCCAGCCGTTGGCCCACGCGCGCCCCGAAGGCCAGCTGAAAGTTGAGCCGGGCGGTGATCGTCGGCGTGGGACGGTGCGCGCCCGAGGCGAGGTAGGCGTCCGACGCGCGCACCATTTGCACGACCAGGCCGGCGTACAGGGCGTGGCTGGCGTCGATGTCCTCGGCAAACCCGTAGGCGTAGACGAACGTCGAATTGGACGCGACGTCGCACCGCACGTCGTTGGCCGCGGCGATCAGCACGAAGAGCTGAACGTAGGTCCGCAACCCCTTGGTGCCCGCCGCGCCGATGGTGATGGTGCGCTGCGTCGGGGCCTGCGCGGCCGAACGCTGGGCCGAATGGGAGCGCGCCACCGCGAGGTCGATGGACGCGGCCGTCGCGAGCCGCTGCGCGGCCGACATGAACGCGTCGGCCTCGTGGGAGTTGTCGGTGCCTTCGGCCTGACGCAGCAGCGCGGCGATGCGCGCCAGCATCTTGTCGTCAGTCATTAGCGCCGTTCCTCCTCATCGCTGCGCTCTGCATCGTCACCGGCGCGAGTCATTAGCGCCGTTCCTCCTCATCGCTGCGCTCTGCGCCTCATCGCCCGTGCGGGTCATTAGCGCCAACGTACGGGAGCGGTCCGACACGCCCGCTCACAGCCGAGCGGTGATCCAGGAGACGACATCGTCGAGCACCTGCTCGCGCTCGGGCTCATTGAAGACCTCGTGATACAGGCCGGGATACACCTTCAGCTCGACGTCGGTGGACCCGACGCACTCGACGAGCCGACGGCTGCCGGCGACGGGAATCAACCGGTCCTCGGACCCGTGCACCACCAGCAACGGCGCCGTCAGCGCCGGCGCCCGCTGCGGCATCGTCTCGCCGACCTGCAGCAACGCGCGGCCGATGCCGGCCGGAACCTTGCCGTGGTACACCAGCGGATCGCTCTTGTAGGCCGCCACCACCGCGGGATCGCGCGAGATGGCGTCGACGTCGAGGTCCTGCGCCGGCAGGCCGGGCACGAGGGCCCCCAGCACCTTGGCGGCCAGGGCCAGCAGCGGTGACACCTGGTCCTGGGCCGCCACCGCGGGCCCCGACAGCACCATCAGGTCGTAGTTGTCCGGGCGCTCGACGCCGTAGGCGAAGACGATCCCCCCGCCCATGCTGTGGCCCAACACGACGCACTTGAGGCCGTGGTGTTCGCGCGCGGCGATGCCGACCAGGGTGTCGAAGTCGGTGGTGTACTCGTGGATGTCACGCACCACCGCCCGTTTGCCGCCCGAGCGGCCGTGCCCGCGATGGTCCAGCGCGTAGGTGACCAGGCCCGCCGCCCCGAAGCACTGGGCGACGTGGTCGTAGCGGCGGGCGTACTCGCCGAGACCGTGCGCCAGCACCACGACCGCCCGTGGCGGCGTGTCGGGGGTCCAGACGTCGTAGACGATACGCACACCGCCGAATCCGTCGAAACTGCGTTCGGTGCGGTTCATCGGCTGGTCCTAGTCATTGAGGTGCAGCGTAATGGCTGGGATCCCGGCCGGGGTTGCGGACACTGCGTAGGCTCATCCGCGTGAGTCTTCTCGCCCAAGACCCCGAAGGCGACGCGGTGCTGGGGACCGATTTCTCGGCCCAGGCCGAGCCCTATCGCCGCGAGCTGCTCGCCCACTGCTATCGAATGACCGGGTCGCTGCACGACGCCGAAGATCTGGTGCAGGAGACGTTGCTGCGGGCCTGGAAGTCCTACGACCGTTTCGAAGGCAAGTCCTCGCTGCGGACCTGGCTGCACCGCATCGCCACCAACACCTGCCTGAGCGCGCTGGAGGGCAAGGGGCGCAGGGCGTTGCCGGTGGGCCTGGGCGCCCCGAGCTCGGACCCGACCGCGGAGCTGGTGGAGCGCCGCGAAGTGCCCTGGCTCGAGCCGCTGCCGGAGTTGACCGATCACCCGGCGGACCCGTCGGTGGTCGTCGGGTCGCGGGAGTCGGTACGGCTGGCGTTCGTGGCTGCGCTGCAATACCTTCCGCCGCGGCAGCGGGCGGTGCTGCTGCTGCGCGACGTGCTGCAGTGGCGCTCCGCCGAGGTCGCCGAGGCGGTCGGCACCACCACGACCGCCGTCAACAGCCTGCTGCAGCGGGCCCGGTCGCAACTGGATGCCGTCGGTCCCAGCGCCGACGACCAACTGGCGCCGCCGGATTCGCCCGAGGCCCAAGACCTGCTGGCCCGCTACATCGCCGCGTTCGAGACCTACGACATCGACCGCCTGGTGGAGTTGTTCACCGCGGAGGCGATCTGGGAAATGCCGCCGTACGCCGGCTGGTATCGGGGCGCGGCGGACATCGTGACCCTGATCCACCAGCAATGCCCGGCCGAGGCGGGCGGAGACATGCGGCTGCTGCCGCTGGTCGCCAACGGTCAGCTCGCCGCCGCGATGTACATGCGCGCCGGCGACGTGCATGTCCCCTTCCAGTTGCATGTGCTGGATGTGCACGGCGAGAAGGTGTCTCACGTGGTGGCGTTCCTCGATGAGACGTTGTTCACGAAGTTCGGGCTGCCCGGTTCACTGTCCGCCGGTCAGGAGTAAGAAGGTTGCGCACATGACGAATTCCACCGCCCTGGTCACAGCCGCGCCCGGAAAGCCGCTGCTGCTGCTGAGCGCCTATGACCTCGCCGACGTGGGCTACCGCGTCAAGGAATTCTTCGTTTCCGCGACGGCCTCGTCCTATACCCCGGTGACCGAGTTGGGACCCGATGGCCGCTGGGACGTAACACCCTCGGGCTCCGCCGATTTCACGACGCGGATCGTGGTGTTGACACCCACCGATCCGGCCCGATTCAACGGAACAGTGCTGGTCGAATGGCTCAACGTGAGCGGCGGCATCGACGCTCCCGCGGTATGGATGATGGCGCACCGCGAAATCATCCGGTCGGGCTACGCCTACGTCGGGGTCTCGGCGCAGCGGGTGGGGGTCGAGGGCGGCGACAGCCTGCTCGGCGCGGACATGTCGCTGAAAACCCAGGACCCACAACGGTATGCGCCCCTACACCACCCGGGCGACGCCTTCTGCTACGACATCTTCTCCCAGATCGGCGGCCTGCTCAAAAGCGACGAAGGCCGGGCCCTGCTGGGGGATCTGCCCGTGCGGCGCGTCATCGCTCTGGGCGAATCGCAATCGGCCATGTTCCTCACGACCTACATCAACGCCGTCGACCCGTTGGCCCGCAGCTACGACGGGTTCCTCGTCCATTCCCGTTTCGGCTCAGCCGCCCCGCTCGACGGAACCTCGATCTTCGCGGAAACCGAAGAGCCGCAAGGGGTTGCGTTCCGCCCGGAGCTGCGCGTCCCGCTGCTGACGGTCGTCACGGAAACCGACGTGTTCGGCGGAGCCCGGCAGGGCTACTACTTCGCCCGCCAGCCCGACAACCAATACCTGCGGGTCTGGGAGATCGCCGGCGCCGCCCACGCCGACAACTACACCATCCAGGTCGCGTTCATCGACAGCGGGTCGGCGCCGCTCGCGGACATCGCCGCCGCCTACACGCCGACCAACATGCTGATGGGCCAGCAGTTGGCGCACTGCATCAACTTCGGGCCGCAACACCACTATGTGGTGCAGGCCGCGCTCACCGCCCTCAACACGTGGGTCGCCAGCGGCGAGCCGGCGCCGAGCGCGGAACCCCTTGAGGCCCGGGAAACCGAAGGGCCGCAACCGGTTCTGGATGGCAACGGCCTCGCCCGCGGAGGGCTCAGGACCCCCTGGGTGGACGTGCCGGTCGCCCGGACGTCGGGGCTGGGTGGCGAGGAAAGCATCATGTCCATGATCTTCGGCTCCGGCGAGCTTTTCGACGCCGCCACGCTGCGCCGGCTCTATCCCGGCGGGAACACGGAATACCTGGAGCGCTTCACCGGCGCGCTCGACGCGGCGATCCGCTCCGGATTCATTCTGGCGGCCGACCGCGCCGAGATCCTGGAGCTCGCCGCCGCGACGTACCCCGGCGCGCGGTCCTAGGCAAGATTGCCCGCCTCCTCACTCGCGCCGTCACCAACTAGAACAGCCGGCTGTCGGGCGGCGGGCCCGGCACCGGACGCACCAGGCCGTTCCCGGTGATCAGCGGCAGATCCAGCGCGGAGAGCAGCCCGGGCGCGGCGGCGCACACGGCGGGGATGGCGTTGACCATCCTCGAGGAGCCCGCGATGCGCGCCCCCAGATCGTGGTCGTGGTCTTCGGCCATCTCGAATTCGCAGCGCATGCTCGGAGAACCCTCGATCTCCACGCGGTACAACCCGCGGCCGGACGCCGGGCCGTAACCGAGGTCCTTCGGCTCGATGCAGATGCGGGGCTGGGGCCAGTCCGGGGCGATGTCGTCGCGCATGCGCGTCACGTGGTCGAGGACGAAGGTCGGTTTCCCCCCGACGTAACCGGTCAGCGTCGAGCGCATGGCCGCGATCGTTCCGGCCGCGATGTGCCCCGTTGGCGTGTCGAAAGATTCGCCGGCGGGGATCCGCTCGTTGGCCTCCTCGATGTTGTCGATCTTGACCCCCAACCCGGCGGCGAGCTGGTGCAACACGGGCCCCCAGCCGAAGGTGAAAATCCCCGGCTGGGCCGCGAAGGCCGGGTAGTCCGGTTGCTGCCCGAACCCGAGGATCTCGTAGACGGCGGAGCGGTCCGGGTAGGTCGCGTAGTTGAACATCTCGGTCACGCGCACCGATTCGATCACCCGCGACACGCCGGTAAGCATCAGCGGCAGAACGTCGTTGGCGAATCCGGAGTCGATGCCGGTGGTGAAGAACGACACCCCGCCGTCGATCGCGGCCTGGCGCAGCGGCTCGGTGAACGCGGCGTCGACGGCGTCGGGAAAGACCAGCGGCACCACCGAACACGACACCACGTTCTTTCCGGCCCGCAGGATCGACACCATGTCCTCGACGGCGTCCAGCGGCCGCAGGTTGGCGGCGGCGGCGTACACCACGGCGTCGGCGTCGCCGGCGAGCATGGCCGCCGGATCCTGGGTGGCCACCACGCCCACCGGCGCAATGCCGCACAGCTCCCCGGCATCTCGGCCGGCCTTGGCATCGCTGTGCACCACGACGTCGACCAGTTGCAGCTCCGGATGGTCGATCACGCCACGCAGGGCGACCACTCCCATGGACCCGGGCCCCCACACCCCCACCTTCAACACGATTGTCTCCTAATATTAGGACATATATTCTGGCATTTTGGACGGATCGTAGGGAGGCGGCGGTGGCTACGTCAATGGCGCAGGCGCGGGGCGAACCACGCCCCAAATCGCCGCCGACCGCGCGGGTGATGGATGTGCTTGCCGCCCTGGCAAATTCGCCGGGTGGGCTCACATCGGCGGAACTGGCAAAACGTTGCGCCATCAGCACCTCGACGTGCGCCCTCGTGCTGGCCGAGTTGGAACGGCGCGCCTGGGTGGCGCGGCGCGGGGATCGTCGCTACGTGCTGGGCAGCGGGCTGTTCGGGCTGGTGCACGGGCTGCGCGAGCAGTTTCCGCTGCTGGACCGCGGCCGCGACGCGCTGCGCTTCCTGCACGACAGGCTCGACGCGGGCTGCTCCATGTCGAAGATCGGCGCCCGACACCTGATCACCGTCGACACGGTCGGCCACGGCACCGACGGCGAACACGCTGTGGGCCAGCGCTTTCCCATCGACCCGCCCTTCGGCCTGGTCGCCATGGCCTGGCGCGACGAGGATTTCGTCCAGGCCTGGCTGCATCGCGTGATGCCCCGGCTCACCCGCGCCGAAATCTCCGAGCATCAGCGGGTGCTGACCGATATCCGTGCCCGCGGCTATGGCGCGTGGCGCTTCGACGACACCCACCAGTCGCTGCACCATCGGCTGGCCGAGGTGCTGGCCTCGCTGGAGCCGACGGCCCACGTCACGCGTCAGCTCACCACGCTGATGACGATGGTGACGCTGCGGTCGGTCACCGATGTCCTCGAAACGGACTTGGCCACCGCCGAATTCGTCGTGCTGCCGATCTTCTCCCCCGATGGCCAGCCGGAGTATCAGATCGAGATCCACCTGGGCCACGCCACCGGGTTGACCCTGCCCGAGCTCGACGCCGCGCTCCGCCACGCCCAGCGGCTGCTCACCGCGGCGGTCGGCTGACCCGCCCGGGCATTACGCTGGGATCATGTCTGCCACCGCGGAGATCCGCCGCGCGGCCGATCGGGCCGTCACCACCACACCGTGGTTGACCTCCCGGCACTCGTTCTCCTTCGGCGACCACTACGACCCGGACAACACCCACTACGGGTTGCTGTTGGTCAACAACGACGACATCGTCTCCCCCGGAACGGGATTCGACACGCACCCGCACCGGGACATGGAAATCGTGACCTGGGTGCTGCGCGGCGAACTGTCCCATCGCGACTCCACCGGCAACCACGGGGTCGTCTATCCCGGACTGGCGCAACGCATGTCGGCCGGCAGCGGCATCCTGCACTCCGAGCGCAACGACTCCCCCAGCGAGCCGGTGCATTTCGTGCAGATGTGGGTGGTACCCGACGAGTCCGGCATCGACCCGAGCTACCAACAGCACGAGATCGACCCGAAAATGCTGGACGACAACCTGGTGACGATCGCCTCTGGCATCCCCACCCACGACGCGGCCATCACCCTGCACAACCGCCACGCCGCGCTGCACGGCACGCGCCTGGGGGCCGGGGCGGCCGCGCACCTCCCGGCCGCGCCCTACCTGCATCTTTTCCTGGCCCGCGGCCGGGTCAGCGTCGAAGGGATCGGGGAGTTGCACGCGGGCGACGCCGTGCGATTGACCGACGCCGACGGCCGCCGCGCGGCGGCGAGCGAGCCCTCGGAACTGCTGCTGTGGGAGATGCACGCCAAGCTGGGCGACTGAGACATGGAGGGCCGGCGACGCAGCCCATAGAGTGGGCACGACAGACAGGAGTCGGCATGCCTCAGTCGCACGCGCAGCACGCGGCGCCCAATCCCAAGCACAACATCAAGGCGATCCGCACCGTGCGGTTCTGGGCGGCGCCCCTGATCATCACGTTGGCGCTGATGTCGGCGCTGTGCGCGCTCTACCTCGGCGGCATCTTGAACCCGAGCAGCAACCTGCACCACTTCCCCATCGCGGTGGTGAACGAGGACGCCGGCCCCGGGGGTGCGCAGATCACCGACCGGTTGGTCAATGGGTTGGACAAGAACAAGTTCGACGTCCGCGTGCTCTCCCGCGGCGAGGCCAAACGTCAACTGGACACCGGCCGGGTGTACGGGTCGGTCGTGATACCGCCCAGCTTCTCGTCCAAGCTGCGGGACTTCGGGACCAGCGCCGTGGCGCCGACCCGCGCCGAACGGCCGTCGATCACCGTCTCCACCAACCCGCGGGCCGGCACGCTGGGCGCGAGCATCGCCGGCCAAACGCTCAGCACGGCCATGGGCATGGCCAACGGCATAGCGGGGCAACGGGTTACAGCGGAGGTGGCCGCGCAGACCGGCGGCGCGCCGCTACCCGGCGCGGCCCAGGTGGGGCTGGCCGCCCCCATCGAGATCCAGTCGGTCGTCTACAACCCGCTGCCCAATGGCACCGGCAACGGGCTGTCCGCGTTCTATTACGCGCTGCTGCTCCTGCTTGCCGGGTTCACCGGCAGCATCGTGGTCAGCACGCTGGTCGACGCGCTGCTCGGCTACGTGCCGGCCGAATTCGGCCCGGTGTACCGATTCGCCGAGCAGGTCAGGATCTCGAGATTCCAGACGCTGCTGCTCAAGTGGGCCATGATGGTGCTGCTCGGGCTGCTCACCTCGGCGGTGTACGTCTGGATCGCCGACGCGCTCGGTATGCCCATCGATCTCAGTTGGCAGCTCTGGGCGTTCGGCGTGTTCGCGATCGCCGCGGTGGGCATCACGTCCAGTTCGCTGCTCTCGGTGCTCGGCACGGCGGGGATGTTGGTGAGCATGCTCATCTTCGTGATCCTCGGCCTGCCGTCGGCCGGAGCCACGGTGCCGCTGGAGGCGACGCCGTCCTTCTTCCGATGGCTGGCCGAATTCGAGCCGATGCATCAGGTTTTCCTGGGCGCGCGATCGCTGCTGTACTTCGGCGGCCGCGGGGATGCGGGCCTGAGCCAGGCGCTGACCATGACGTCGGTGGGCCTCGTCATCGGCCTGCTGCTCGGCGGCATCGTCACGCACCTCTACGACCGCAAGGGCTTTCACCGGATCCAGGGCGCGGCCGCCCTGGCGCTCGCGCAGGAACACCAGGCTCAACACAAGGCCCGCCGCGGCAAGCGGGCCGAGCCCGCCGCCACCGAGTCGACGCCGGCCGCCACCGAATCAACCCCGGACGTCGCCGAGCCCGAAAGTTCCAGCGAACAAACGTAATTCGCACGTGGCCCCAGCGTCATCGGCTCGTTATCTTTATTGACAGTGTGACTAATGAGGCTGATGATGTCTCTGTTGCATCCAGATCATGGCCGAAAGGGCTATCGTGCTGACCCGACGCGCCAGCTTCCGCCGGCTGGCGGCGTGCTGCACCGCCCTCCTCGCCTGCTTCACGCTGGCCGCCACCAACGGGCTGCCCCTGGCGCGAGCCGCCGACGGGCGCGATCTGCTCGCCAACGCCATCGGCAGCACCCGCGGTTCCTACCTGGTGTACAACTTCGGCCCCGGCCATCCCGCGCCGATGCTCAACGCCGCCGGCAGCTGGTATGAGATGAACAACGGCGGCCACCTGATGATCATCAAGAACGCGGCCGGACGTCTCTCACCGCACCTGCTGGTCGACACGCACCAGGGCGACCAGGCCCGCTGCGAGAACAATCCCGGTGCCCGCACCGGGGAGGGGCTGTGGCAGGCCTCGGAGCTCTACACACCGCTGCAAGCGTGGCAACGCATGGGCCAGCCGACGATCGCGATCAACGCCAACTTCTTCGACGTGCGCGGGCAAAAGGGCGGTTCGTGGCGCCAGACCGGGTGCAGCTCACCGTTGGGCGCCTTCGTGGACAACACCAATGGCCGGGGCCGCGCCAACCAGGCGGTCACGGGCACCCTCGCCTATCCCGGCAAGCAGGGTCTCTCCGGCGGCGGCGAGAGCTGGAGCGCGCTGACGACCATGATCCTGCCGTCCGGCGGCGCGCCGTATGTGGTGTGGCCCAAGACAAAAAAGGACTACGACGCCGCGACCCCGGTCGTCCAGGATCTGCTCAGCAAGAACGAGAGGTTCGTGGCGGTGTCGGGCATCGGGCTGCTGGCACCCGGCAACACCGAACAGCTGCACGACGGCGGGCCCAGCGCGGCGCGAACGGCGTTGGCCTACGCGCGGCAAAAGGACGAGATGTACATCTTCGAGGGCGGCAACTACACCCCGGACAACATGCAGGACCTGTTCCGCGGGCTGGGCAGCGACAACGCCGTGCTGCTCGACGGCGGCGGCTCCTCGGCGATCGTGCTGCGCCGTGACACCGGCGGCATGTGGGCCGGCGCCGGCTCCCCCAGGGGGTCGTGCGACACCCGACAGGTGCTCTGCGACTCACACGAGCGGGCGCTGCCGAGCTGGCTCGCGTTCAACTAACCACGGCCGCAGCGCCTTTCGTTGCACCGGGCCCGAACCTGAAGATCAGCAGGCTCGTCGCTATCACCGCCGCGGCCACGACGAACACCGGGGCGACCGTGTACCTCGACATCGTCGCGCCGACGAAGGCGCCGGCGCCCATCGTGACGACAACGCCCACCCGCAGCCTTTGGCGCTCACCCGTGCCGCCGGCCAGCCGGCTGTCCAGGCCGAGGCTGACGATCGTCGACGTCAGCACGGTGGTCGAGAGTTCCGGAATGCCGAACTGGCGTGCGCTCGAGTGCTGCAGCCCGAACGTCACGGCGAGGATGCCGATCATGACGAGGGTGGAATTCCGTTGGTAGGTCAGCACTCCCGTGCCCGCCAGGATCGACACGGTAACCAGCAGGACGATCTCCGTGGCCAGCACCGTGGTGATCCACGCCCGCGTCCGCCCGCCGAAATGCCGGGACAGCCGGCCGCTGAGCACGGTGGTGCACACGAAGGTCGGCAGGGCGACCACGACGGCGGTCAGGTCGATGCTGGTTCTCGGCGCCAGCCAGAAACCCAGGAAGATCACGTTGCCGGTCATGTTGGCGACGAACACGTGGCCGAGCACCAGGATGCTGATCGCGTCGGCCAGTCCCGTCGCGAACGTCAGCAACAGCAGCGCCGCCACCGTCGATCGTTGTGAGACCGGTGAGGTAACCGCCATGGGGTGCAGTCTATTTCGGCGTGCCCGTGGCTGCGGCGTCAGGTTTTCGGTGTCAGATCCAGCGAGGTGATCGTCGTCATCCTGGTCACCAGCCAGCGGCTCTTTTGACGCTTCATGAACAGCCGGTAGGACAGGTACTTCAGCGACGGCACGTTCTTGGTAAGCGGGCTGGTCGACGTGGTGTTGGTGTAGATGATGACCACGGCGTTGTTGTCGTCGAGCGATTCGACCGCCGCACCGGTGACGTCGGTGTGGTTGGTGATCTTGGCCTGCTTGTTGGGCGCCACGATGGCGTCGACGAATTTGCGGTACTGCGCCGCGAAATCGCCGGTGAGATAGGCGGATGCGCGGTCGGCGAGGGTGTCCATGTTTTCCGGGGTGTAGGTCCACAGCGTGGTGATCGCGTTGGCCGCTGTGCGCGCGACGTTGATTTTCGTTTCGGCGACGGCCCGGTCGGTTAGGTAGGGCTGCACCATCGCGCCGGCGAACCCGGCGGAGCCGACGAACAGCACGGCGGCGACCAGGGCGACGATTGCCCATGCCTTGCCGGCGAGGCGCCGCTTGCGTGGCGCCGGCGCCGGGGCGTCCGCCGCCTGCTCGCCGGCGTCCTCGGTGGCCTCGGCGTCGGTGACGTCGTCGGTGGCCTCGGCGTCGGCGTCGTCCAGCGCCGCAACGGTCGCCTCGTCAACGGTCGCCTCGTCCTTGGCGGTCAGATCACCTGCTGCAGGTTGCTGATCTTCCACTGGTTACCTTCCTGCGTCGCGGTTGCCGCCCAACGATTGGCGTTCTCCAACACCTGTTTCTCGTCCGGTGATTTCGTGGTGATGGCCGTGGCCACCATGACATTGGCGCTGCCGTCGTCGTTCCAACGCTCCAGGCCGGCGTCGAGCACGCTGCCCGTGGCCGGTTCGGCACGGGCGACCTGAAGCAGGATCTCGTTGGCGTTCTTCTCGTACTGCTTGGCGAAATCGCCGGTCGCCTGGGCGAGTATCCGGTTCACGTAGTCGTTGGCGTGAAAGGGGTCGATGGAGGTGAACTGCGTCATGAATCCGGTCACGTAGGTGAGCACCTCGCGGTCCCGGGAGGCGGCGCGCGCCCGGGACTCGTGGGAGCCCCACATCAGCGCGCAGACGCTGATCGCCGCGACCATCAGCACCGCCGCCACCGTGGCGGCCAGCGGCACCAGCCATCCTTGCCGCGGCGGCACCGGGCGCTCGACGAGCAGTGGCCGCTCACCGGGCGTGAACTTGCGGCGCGGGCTCATTTGCCGTTCCCCGGCGGCTTCGGCTTGGACAACACGGTGAGATCGTCGACGCGCCAAGCGTTTCCGCCGCCCTTGGCGAAGTTCACCCGCACGGTTGCGCTGATGTAGCGCACCTCGGGTGCGGCGCCGCGCCGTCCCTGCATGAACAGCAGCATGGTGGCCCGGTTCGGGGCGGCCGATTCGATCGAGCTGTTGGTGACCCAGTACTCGTTGATGACCGGAGTGCCCTTGCGCACCAGGTCCTGCTGGGCCGCCAACTGTTCGCGGTACTTGTCGGTGGCCAGCGACTGCGCCCGGGTGAAGTCGTCCTGCAGCGACTTGGGGTCATACGTCAGCATCTGGGCCACGATCTTGGGCCCCTGCGTGGCGATTTCGGCGCGGGTCTGATCGCTCGCCCGCTGTGGGGCGTACGCCGCGCCGTAGCTGAGCGCGGCACCGCCCAGGCACACCGCCGTCGCGGCCAGCACCGCGCCCGCGGCCCAGCGCCGGACGTTCGGGGGCGCCTGGTCCGGCTGCAGGCGTCGCGCCTCGGTGCGCGCCACCATGTCGGCGAACGTGCGGCGACGCGAATCCCACAGCGGCCACAGCCATCCCACGGTCGTCGCGGTGTCGAGCAGGTGGGCGACGTCGCGCAGCAGCAGCGTCCACGGCCCCGCGGCCTCACCGCCGCGACGCGTCACGGCGATGCCCGCCACGGCGCGGCCCAGGCTCCAGCCAAGGATCGTCGGCAGCAGCAACCGGTTGACCAGCATCGCCAGGACGGCGAGCCCCATGACGCAGATGGACACCCACCACCACAGGCCGCGCGCCGGCACCGTGAGCGACACCAACGCCAGCGTCGCCAGCACCGCCACGCCCGGCAGCACGTCGATGGCGAAGGCGCCGACGCGAGAATGCCAGGGCGCCAAGGCTTCCCGCGGTGGCTCTGGGACGTCCGTGGGTGCAGTCTGTTCGACCACCACCGTCACTTCGTCACCTGGTCGAGTTTGGAGATCCTGTATTGCCCCTCGGCGAATGCCATCTTCACCCGCAGGCGGTAGCCGGTCTCGTTCTCAGTCTGATCGCTGGCCACCTTGACGCGGAGCGCGACAAGGATATTTATCGACCCGTCGGGGTTGTTGCGCTCGACCGCCGCCCGCACATCGGACACCTGAACGTGGATGTTCGCGGCCTGGTACGCCTGAACGAGCATGCTGGTGTACAGCAAGGCCTGCGTGCGGAAAGTGTCTGTGCCACATTCGATGATCTTCTGCTCAGCCGCGGTCATCGCGTTGGTGTCCGGCGCCTGCGTCGCCGTGACGCATTCGACCGCCGCCTTGAGCGCGGTGGCATCGTTGCGGGCGATCACCAGGCTGTCGCGGTGATAGCGCTGCGCGAGGTAGCCCCCCGCCCCGATCGCGCCCGCGCATAGCACCAGCAGCACCGCGATGGCGGCCAGCCACCCGCGTCCCACTCTTGACGCGCCGCGCGGCGCGGTCGCACCGGGCTCACCGGATTCCACCGGATCCTGGGGGTCACCCTGCGGATCGGCCTGCTCGGCTACGCTGTCGGGTGCCGTCGAATCCTCGTCCTTGTCTTCGGGGCTCAACGAATCGTCGTCCGTGTCGATGGGGTTCAGCCGGCTGGTGCCAGCATCTCCTTCCATCCGTCGTCTCCTGTTCTGGTCGAATTCTCGACGGAGTATTTAACCCCGTCTGGCCCCACCAGTTCACCGCTTTGGGGACTGTAGACCGCCGTGGGAGGCCCGCTGGGGGTGTAGACACACGGGTTGGGTTGCTGGCCGTTGCACTGCACGCTACCCGACCCCGGCCGCGACAACGGATCGCTGGTGGGCGGGGGCGTCCCCGCCACCCGGTCCGAGGGCGCGGGGTTGAGCCCGTTGTTGATCGACGGCGCGGGGATCACCATGCCCGGGCGCACCGACTGATCGCATCGCGCTCCCGGCGCGGGGCAGGTCAGGATCTGGTTGGGGTCGCCGTACCAGGGGTTGGTGCCCGCCGGGACGTACGGCTTGGGGTCGCGGCATTCCCGCGGGGTGGCCGCCCGTTTGCCCGGGATGTCCGTACAGGGGATGTTGCGCGACCCGCGCACGCTGTTGGCCGGGGTCTCCATCGGGATCTTGCAGTACGTGCCCGTCGGCAACGGCTGAATGCTGGTGTCCGCCGGGGACCGCCACTCCGAGGCCGGGATGAAGCCGGTCAGGCACGGCGGCGGCTGGTTGATCGACAGCGCCAGGTCGAGCGCGGCCATGTTCGGGAATGGGGCGGCCACCGTCTGGGCGATCGACGCGCCCTGCGGAAGGAACACCAGGACCTGCTCGACGCCGGTGTGGTAGCGCTTGAGCAGGTCGAAGACGACCTCAAGATTGGCCAGCGTCTGCGGCAGCGACTCCCGGACGCCGCTGAAGAGGTCGTTGACCTGATCGGCCGTCGGCGCCGCCTGGTGCAGCAGGCTTTTCAGACGCTGGTCCTGCTGCGCGGACTGGGCGGCGAGCCTGTTCAGGTTGCGTGCCCAGCGCTCGATGTTGTCGCGCGATTTGACCTGGCTGTCCAGCACCGGGCCGGAGTTCTCGATGATGTCGTTGACGTCGGTGATCTGGGTCTTGAAATCGCCGACGATGGCCTGGGTGGAGTCGACCAAGCGCTGCAGGGCGGGACCCAGCCCGCCGACGGATTGCGCCGTCTCGTCGAGCAGCTGGCCGATCTTCTCCTTGGGCAGCACCGCCAAGCCGCGGTTCGCCGTGTCCAGGGCCGGCCCGATTTCGGCGGGCACCGTGCCCTTGGTGATGGTCTGTCCGTCCGCGAGGTACTTGCCGGGGTTTCCGCTCGACACCAGGTCCAGGTATTGCTCACCGACGGCCGAGACCGAGTGCACGTTGGCCGTCGCGTCGGTCGGGATCTTGTAGTGGCTGTCGATGCTCATCGTCGCCTCGGCGCCGCGCTCGGTCGGCTCGACATCGGTGACCTTGCCGATGGTGATGCCGCGATAGGTGACATTGGCCGTCGGATACAGCCCGCCCGAGGCGGGCAGCTCGGCCTTCAGCGTGTACCGCCCGATGCCCATCAGGCTCGGGATCTGCAGGTAGTACACCCCGAGCACGAGCAGCGAGATGACGGTCAGGATCCCGAAGGCGATCAGCTGGCGTCGGATGAAGGGAGTCAGCAATTCCTGTCCCCCCTTTCCACCAGCGGTCCACCCGGCGCGTCATTCGGGTTCGGCGTGTAGCGCACGTCGGGGATCATCGTCTCGGGGTCACGCCCGAACGACTGCTCGAGCGCCCGCAGGGCTCCCGACAGCCCGGTCCCGGTCAGGAACGCGTTGTCGACCGCGCTGTAGGTCAGGTCCAGCGTCAACGAGATGTTGATGTAGTCGCCGCGGAAGATCTTCGGCACCGTGTCGATGTCGAACGGCTGCGTGAGGATCAACTTCAGCGCGCCGATCAGGTACGGCGAGGCCCGGCCGAGCTCCTTCAACGGGCATTGCAGCGCCTGCAGGTCGGTGTACAGCGGCGCGCGCGCCTCCGACAGGTACTGGTCGGCGACCTGGCTCAGACGCCCCACCGAATCGACGGCGTTGATCAGCAGGTTTTGCGTGTCGGCAAAGTGTTTGATCAGCGGCGGGATGTCGGTGAGCACCCGGTCCAGGACATCCGCCCGCCCGCCGACGTAGGTCAGCAGCCGGTTGGTGGAGTCGATGGCGTGGGTGATGTCGTCGCGCTGCGCGTTGAGCTGGGTGGTGAAGGTGTCCAGCTTGCCGAGCAGGGACCGGATCGCCTCGCCGCGGCCGTTGAAGATGTTGTAGATCTCGTTCTGCAGCACCTCCAGGTTGGGGATGCCGCCGCCGCGCAGGATCAATGAAAGGCTGGCCAGCGTCTGCTCGGTGGTGGGATACGCCGACGAGTTCTTCAGCGGAATGGTGTCGCCGTCCTTGAGCAGCTCGGGCGACGGGTTCGGCGGCGACGCGAGCTCGACGTGCTGCGAACCCAGCAGCGAGGTCTGGCCGATCTTGGCGGTGGCGTTCTTGGGCAGCTTGGTGTGCTTGTCCAAGCCCAGCGTCAGGGTGGCCACCCAGTTCTTCAGGTTGATGGCCTTGATCGAGCCGACGAACACGTCGGCCACCATCACCTTGCTGTTGCCGTTGATCGCCAGGGTGTCGGGCACCTGCACATAGATGGTCATCGATCCCGCGCCGCTGCCGGGGCCGCCCGGAATCGAGACGTTGGAGATGCCCTTCCAGCCACACGAGCTCAGCACCATCGCCGCCACCAGCAGCACCAGGGCCTGCCACGCCCGGTGGCGGATCAGCCTCATCGCAGCCCTCACTGGCCACCCCCGAAGTCAGCGGCCGACGCCGGCCCACCAGCGTTCGGCGCGGGCGCGGACACCGGCGCCGGGGTCGGCGCCACGGGACCCGGGGCCACGCCCGGCCCGGGCGGCGGCGGCTGGATCGGCACCGGGGCGTTCAGTCCCATCGGCGGCAGGATCGGGTTCTCGTCGTAGGCGTTCGGCGGACCCGGCGGGGTCTGCAGGTTCGACTGGACGGGTTCGATGTTCGGGCCACCCATCAGCTCTTCCAACGACTCCGGCGTCATCAGGCCCGCGGTGATGGGACCGACCTGCTGACCCTGCATGCCCGGGGCGACGATCCAGCCCGGCTGGGTGTTGCGGTGCGAGGTCGGGGTGTCGGGCACCCAGATGCCGGGGACGGTCGTGTCCTTGTACCCGTTGGGCGGCTGCAAGCGCGGCTCGGAGTAGGCCACTTGCTTGGGCAACGTCTCGGCGGTGCTGAACAGGTTCAGGCCGAACGGCGGGTAGTTGAACTTGATCGCGTCGAGGATCGGCGCCAGGTACTGCGCGCACAGTTCGGCCGACTCTTGGTAGCCAAGCCGGCTGCCGGCCTGGATCGCGCTACAGATGAACTGCATCGGGTTGGCGAAGTTGGTGATCGACGTGATGGCGACCAGCGATCCGTGCGACGGGTGATAGATCTGGTTGATGTTCGCCGCGGCCGTCGGCACGACGTGCAGCGCGGTCTCCAAACCGTTCAGCGGATCCGGTTGCAGCAACGCGTTCGTCGCGGTCTCGAGGTTGTTGACGTCGTAGGTCAGCACCCCGGCGTTCTTGTCGAGCCAGGGGCGCACGGTGGTGAGCAGGCTGTCGAACTGCTGGATCGCGTTGGACAGGTCGGTGTCGTTGTGCGCGAGCCGGGTGGTGAAATCGGCCAGGTTTTGGTTGAGCGCGACGAACTGCGCGTCGTCTTGGTGCAGCGCGTTGACGAACAGCGCCAGGCTGCGCACCACGGCGAAGAAGTCGCCGCGGCCCTCGTTCAATGCGGTCAACGCCTGCGACAGGTTGCTCAGCGTGGTGTTGAACTGCTTGCCCTTGCCGGCCAGCCCGTTGGCGAACGACTCGATGACCTCACCGAACGGGCCCTTCGGCTGCTCGGCGGTGGGACCCAGTTTCGAGATGATGTTGGTGATGCTGTTGCGCAGCTGGTCCCATTCGACCGGAACCTGGGTGCGCTCTTCGGGGATCACGGCGTTATCGGCCAGCACCGGACCGCCCTTGTACGGCGGCTCCAGCTGGATGGCGCGCGACGCCACCAGGGTGGGGTTGAGGATCACCGCCGACGCGTTGGCCGGCACCCGGTATTTGTTCTCGTAGTGGAAGGTGACCTTCATCTTGTCGCCGGTGGGCTCGATCTTGTCGATCGCACCCACCCGCAGGCCCATGATCTGGACCTTGTCCCCCGGGTACAAAGCGTTGGCCGCCGGGAAGTAGGCCACCACGGTGTTGTTGGTCAGCTTCTCGTAGAGCCGCCAGCCGACGTAGCCGACGACGAGGGCCAGCACGATCACCAGTGATCCGATGATCACCGACGCCCGGGACAGCTTCGGGAGTCGAATGTTGCGGATGTCAAAGATGGTGCTCAATTCTGGCTACCTCCCGTGACACCGCTGCCTCCGGCTCCACCGGGGTTGATGAACGGCGCCGGCAACTGGTTGCCCGGCCCGGGCGGTGCCGGCGGACCCGGCGGTAGCCCCGGCGCGAACGTCGACGGCGGCGGCACCGGTCCGGCCGGCGCCAGGTTCTCGGTACGCGCACCCGGGGGCGCTTGCGTCGGCAACGGGACGGGTGTCCCGGGCACGTCCGGCGGCGGGTCGCCCGGCCGGCCCGCGATATTGATGCCGGGCGTGGGTGGCAGGCCCGCGGGGTTCGGGGGTGACGTCATCACGTCCACCGGCGCCGGGAAGCCCGGTCCACCGAACGGCCCGGACACCGCACCCGCACAGGGCAGCGGGTTGTCGGGGCGGGGCAGCCCGTCCGCCGCCGGCGTGTACGAGCACGGCGATCCCGGAGGCACGGCCGGCCCCGGGTGATCGGGCGTGCCCTCGAGCACCGGGGGCGCCGGGGGCGGCGCGCCGTTGGGGAACCGGGTGCCGTTGGGGTCGGGGAACCGGTAGGCCGGCAATCCGGCGCTGCGCCAGAAGTTCTCCGGGTCGATCCCACGCTTCTTGAACGCCGCGTCGACCCACGGCTGCGAAATCTGATACAGGGCCAGGTTGTGCAGGACCACCTTGAAGAACGGTCCCGAGGCGATGGCCTCGTTCAACGACGGCAGGAACTTGCCGACCTCGGTGAGCCCGTTGGCGAGGTCGTCTTTGCGCTGCACCAGGATGTCGCTGAGGGTGCGCAATTGCTCGAGCACGTGATTGATGTTCGGGTTGTCGTCGAGCAGCCCCTTGACCTGTTCGGAGAAGGCGGCGATGTTGGCCAGCAAGGCGTTGATGGCCTGGCCGCGCTCGTTGAAGGCGGCCAGGAGCGTTTTCGCATTGACCAAGGCCCGGTCGATCTGGTCGCTGCGATCCCCCAGGACGCCGGCCACCTGGTTGGCCTGGGCGAGCAGGTGCTTGACCTCCTCGTCGCGCTTGCCGATCGTGTCGGAGAACTTGGCCACCCCTTCGAGCGCCGGGCTCAGGTGCGGGTAGGTCTGGTCGATGGTCTGGGAGAGCACGTGCAGGGACTGCTTGACGGTATCGATGTCCCAGCCCTGGGCGGCCTTGGTGACGTCGAAGAACGCGTCGTAAATCTGGTACGGCGTGGTGCTCTGGCCCAGCGGCAAACTCGCCCCGGGCCGCAGGGGCTGGTTGCCGCGGGCCTCGACGTCGAGGATCTTCTTTCCCAGGATGGTGTCGGTCTTGATCGCCAGCCGGCTCTCGGTGCCGATCGTGTTGGTGCCGATGGAGAACTTCAACCGGATGTGGTCCCCGTCGATCTTGATGCCCTCCACCTTGCCGACGTCCAGGCCGGCGATACGCACTTTGTCGCCGGTGTTGATGCCGCCGGAGTCGGTGAACTGGCCGTAGTAGCTCGGCTTGGCGAACAACATCGGGACGCTGGTGAAGCTTTGGCCGACGCCGATCACGAGCACCGTCACGACGATGCCCATCAGCCCGATGCGGACCCGGTTCGGCGGTTCCAGTGTTCTCATTGCGGCGTGCACCTACCCGTCGGCTGCTGGAACAACCGGACCGTGCGGACCGGGCCGCCGGCCTGCAGACCGTTGATCTTGAGGGTGATGTCGCAGGCGTAGAAGTTCACGAAGTCCCCGTAGGAGCCGATCGCGCGCCCGATCATGTTCAGCGCTGTGGGCACCTTCTTCAGGTAGTCCTGCAGTTGGTCTTGCTGGTCGATCAGTGGCTGCTGAACGGCGTCCAGGTAGTTGATCGTCTTGTGCAGTAGCGCTCGGTCCTCGGCGAGCAGGTCGGCGACCGTCCCGGCGGCGTTGCTGATGTGGGCGAACCCCGCGGCCTGCGAGTCGCTGTGGTTCTTGAGGCCGGTGATCAACACCTCGAGCTTGTCGACCGTCTGGTCGAATTGCTGCCGATGCCGGACGGTGGTGTCCAAGACGATGTTCAGGTTCTTGATGACCTCCCCGATCGCTTGGTCGCGCTCACCGAGCTGGTTGGTCAGCTGCGCGGTGTTGTCGAGGATGTCGTTGATGGTGCCGCCCTGGCCCTGGAACACGGTGATCAGCGCGGTCGCGATGGTGTTGACCTTCTGTGGGTCGAGCGCCCGGAACAGTGGCTTGAAACCGCCGATCAGGGCGTCGAGGTCGAGCGCCGGCGTCGTCCGCGACAAGGGGATGAACCCGCCGGGCGGCAGGACCTTGTCCGCGCCTTCGCCCTGACCGCGTTTGATCTCCAGGTAGCGGTTACCGATCAGGTCGAGGTAGCGGATCTGGGCGGTCGTCGACTGGTACAGCGGGATGGAGCGGTCGACGTTGAATTTCACCCGGGCGCGCTTGCCGCCGTCGACCAGCTCAACCTTGTCGACCTTGCCGACCTCGACGCCGGAAGCGCGGACGAACTGGCCCGCCCGCAGGCCGCTGATGTTGCTGAATTCCGCCGAATACCCGTTGGTGCGGTCGAAGCGCATCTGACCGAACACCACGAAGATCATCACGGTGAAGATCAACAGCACCACCGAGAAGATGCTGAGCCTGGTAATGGTTCCGGAGATTTTCATGGGTTGATCGTGTTATCCCCTACCTGGCGGCCCCAGACATACTCGATCGCGTACGGCGATCCGGTGTCCAGGTGGTTGTACGGCGCGATGCTGTTGCCGGAGTCCATCACCAACTCCGGTGCCGGCCACAGATCGTGGGTGAGCGGCTGCCAGCAACCGGGGGCGCCGCCGGGGCCGCCGCGGGCGTTCACCCGCGGCAGGTTTTCGGGCCAGACGTAGGGGTTGGGCGCGCCGCCGACCAAACCTGCCGTGGCACCGAGCCCAAGCGTGAGCGCGGCGACGGCGACCAACGACAGCGGGTTGGCGATCAGGCCCAGCCCGGACAGGGCCTGGGTGTGGCTGTTGAGCGAGTAGCCGTTGCCGCCCAGGAACGAGGCGGCCTTGGGCTCGATGTCGTGGTAATTGCGGACCGCGCAGAACAGTTCGGGGCTGTAGGTGTCGAGCAGCTGGGCCGTGGGCACCAGATCGGCGGCCCCGCGCGCCAGATACGGGCCGCCCTTGGTGAACAGCTCGGCCCCGGTGTTGCCGAACCCGGCCGCCGACAACAACGCCTGATCCAAATCCTTTTGCTGCGCGTTGATCGTGCGCGAGGTGACCACCGCGTTGTTCAAGAAGTCGAATAGATCCGGCGAGGCGTCCGCATAGGTGTCGCCCAGCGCCGCCAACTGCTGAATGTCCTTGCGCGCCTGCGGCATCCGCGGATTCACCTCATCCAAGACCGCGTTCGCATTCACCACCGACTGCCCGAACTTCTCCCCCAGCCCGGCCAACGACTGCGCCGCCGCGCTCAACGTCAAATTCAGCTTGACCGGATCGACCTTCTGCGCGATCGAGGTGATCGTCTGAAACAGCGTGTTGATCTCGGTGGTCACCGAACGCGCGTCGAGCACGGTGTGCGCCGAGATCTTCTGCGGCGACGGGTGCGCCGGCGTCGTCAGCGACACGTACTTGCCACCGAACACCGTCGTCGCCTTGATATCGGCATTCACATTCGACGGGATCAGCTTCAAATACCGCGGATAGACCTCGAGCGTGAACTTCGCCGCCGGCTTGCCGTCGCGCACCGTCTCCGCGATGCTGCCGACCCGCCCGATCTCCACCCCGTTGTAGGTGACCTTCGACCCCGGATCCATCACCAGACCGGCCCGCGACGCCAGCATCGTCAGGTTGGTCTTGGGGGTGAAGTCGCCGCGGAACTGGCCGTAGACGAAACCGAGGACCAGCGCGGCGATCACCAGCGCCGCCAACCCGGCCCACTTGTACGGCGGGGTCCGGGGGGCGTTGGTCTGGATCGGCGCTGACATGGCTACACCGTGAGCGCGAAGTTGGGGTTGACGCCATAGAGCGCCAACGCGGCGGCCAACACGACAACCTGCACCGACACCAGCGAGAAGCGCATCGATCGGCCGACGGCCTCGCCCACGCCGACCGGCCCGCCGCCGGCGTTGTAGCCGTAGAAGCAGTGGGTGATCATGACGACCGCGGTGATAAGGATGGCTTCCAGGAACGACCAGAAGACGTCGTCGGGGCGCAGGAACGTTCGGAAGTAGTGCTCGTAGGTGCCGTTGGATTGTCCGTAGAGCACGGTCGTGGTGATCTGCGGCGACAGGAACGACATGATCATCGCCAGCGCGTACAGCGGGATGATCACCACCAGCCCGGCCATGATCCGGGTGGTCGCCAGGAACGAAATCGACTTGATACCCATCACTTCCAGCGCGTCGATCTCCTCGCTGATGCGCATCGCGCCCAGCTCGGCCGTCGCGCCGGCGCCGACCGTGGCGGCCATCGCGATGCCGGTGACGACGGGCGCGGCGATGCGCACGTTGATCAGCGCGGCGAAGAATCCGGTGAACGCCTCGACGCCGATGTTGCCCAGGGAGGCGAACCCCTGGATCGCGACCAGGGAGCTACCGGACAACGTCACGAAGCCGACGATGGCGACGGTGCCGCCGATGACGGCCATGGCGCCGGTGCCCATCCCGATCTGGGCGACCAGACGCAGGGTTTCCTTGCGGTAGTTGCGCAGCGCGTGCGGGATGTGCGCCAGGGCCACCCCGCCGAACCACGCCATCTGGCCGATGTCGTCGAGCCCGCGCGCCGCGGCCAGGCCGTAGCGGTTGAGATTCTCTGCGGCCCGCGGGAAGCGGGAGCGAAAGACGGTGGTCGTTGACATGTCAGTGCCCCGTCCCAAATCGCACGCCGATCGTGGTCAGCACGACGTTGACCGCATACAGCGCGACGACGCAGAGCACGACGGTCTCGTTGACGGCGGTGCCCAGGCCTTTGGATCCGCCGCGCACCGTCAGCCCACGGAAGCAGCCGACCAGTCCGGCGATCAGGCCGAAGACCGCGGCCTTGACCGTCGCGATGACGACCTCGGGCAGGCCGGTGATGGTGGTCAGCGTGGCCAGGTACGCCCCGCCCGACACGTTCTGCAGGTAGACGCCGAACAGGTAGCCGCCGACGAGGCCGACGGTGATCACCAGGCCGTTGAGCAGGGTGGCGACCAGGGTCGCGGCGATCACCCGGGGCACCACCAGCCGGTGGATCGGGTCGATGCCGAGCACCTCCATCGCGTCGATCTCTTCGCGGATGGTGCGCGCGCCCAGGTCGGCGCAGATCGCCGTCGACCCGGCCCCGGCGACCACCAGCACCGTGGTGAGCGGGCCGAGCTGGGTGACCGCGCCGATCGCCGCGCCGGCGCCGGACAGGTCGGCGGCGCCGAACTGCGCCAGCAAAACGTTGAGGGTGAAGATCAGCAGCACCGTCAGCGGGATCGACACCATGATCGTCGGCAGGAACGCCACCCGCATGATGAACCAGCACTGCAGGACGAATTCGCGCCACTGGAACGGCCAGCGGAACAGCGCTTTCCCGGTGAGCACGCACATCCGGAAGAACCCGCCGACAAGCTCCAGCGGGGTTTGCAGTTGATCGCGCACATAGCCGACCAGGTAGGGGCCCCGTCGACTAGTCGACGTCGAAGTCACCGCTGCCCCCTCTGGCCGTCACCGCGCGCCGTCCGGCGCCGCGGCGGAACATATAGCACGCCCCCTCCTCGCCCCGACTCAACGTCTGTGACCATCGGCTCCCTACTGGCAAGTAGTAACGGAGACCACAGGAATGTACCCGATGGCCAAGCACGTGTGAACCGCATCCGCACAATTAACCCTTCGCCAACGACTGGCAAACGTTACAGCCCCTGCCCAATTTCCTTTCTGGTCCTAAAACCTCTTGCCCTAGAATGGATTTAGTCGATTTTTGCGGCCCCGTAGCGGATCCGCAGCTCAGTTTTGAGCACCTTGCCGGCCGGGTTGCGCGGCAGCGCGTCGACGATCTCGAGCGCCTTCGGGTGCTTGTAGCGCGCCAGTCGCTCGGTGAGGAACTCGTCCAGCTCGTCGAGCGCCAACCCCTCGCCCGCCACCGCGGCGACCGCGATCGGCACTTCTCCCCACTTGTCGTGGGCCCGGCCGATGACGGCGACTTCGACGATGCTCGGGTGGCTGGCCAGGACGTTCTCCACCTCGGCGCAATAGATGTTCTCGCCACCCGAGATGATCATGTCCTTCTTGCGGTCGACCACCCACACGTAGCCGTCGGAGTCCATGCGGACCAGGTCGCCCGAGTGGAACCAGCCGCCGGCGAACGCTTCCGCCGTCGCCGCCGGGTTGTTCCAGTAGCCGCTCATCAAAGTTGGTGCGCGATAAACGATTTCACCGACCTCGCCGATGGGCACGTCGTTCATGTTCTCGTCGACGACCCGGGCGGCGACCGTCGGGATCACCTTGCCGACCGAGCCGCGCTTACGGATGGCGTCCTCGCCGAGCAGCATGCAGGTGACCGGTGACATCTCCGTCTGGCCGAACGCGGCCAGGATCTGGGTGCCGGGGAACCTCGCCGACATCTCGCGCAGCAACGCGTCGGGAGCCGGGGCGGCACCCCACGAGATCACCCGCAGTTTCAGGTCGCGCGGGCGCGCCTGTTGCTCGGCGCAGACCGCCTGCCACTGCGCGGGAACCAGAAAAATCCCGGTGACCTTTTCTGCGGCCAGCACGTCGAGGAGCTGCCCGGGCTCGAACGCGCCGAGCGGGTAGATGACCGTGGGGATGCCGAGCAGCACCCCGGTCAGCAAGTTGCCGATGCCGGCGATGTGGAAGAACGGCACCCCGATGAACCCGACGTCGCTGTTGATGTCGGCGCCGTTGGTGTACAGCCCGGTCATCGTCTGGCCGGTCAGGTTGGTGTGGGTGAGCACGGCGCCCTTGGGGCGGCCGGTGGTGCCCGAGGTGTACATGATCAGCGCCGGGGAGTCGTTCGGGATGTCGACGGGTTGGTGCGACTCCCCGGTCTCGTTGACGAGGTCTTCGTAACCGAGCACGGTGTCGTCGGTCGAACCGCCGGCGACCACGATGGTGCCGAGCAGCGACTCGATGTCGCGCACGTCGGTTGCCACCGGGGCGAGCACCGATTCGGTGATGATCACCCGCGCTTCGCAATCCTGGACCAGGAAGGCGATTTCGGCCGCGGTCAGCCGGAAGTTCAGCGGCACGGCGATGGCGCCGAGCATGTTGATGGCCAGCACCGATTCGACGAACTCGGTGCGGTTGAGCATCAGGATCATGACGCGGTCGCCGAAGCCGACACCCCGGCGGCTCAGCGCGTCGGCCAGCGCCGCCACCCGGCCGCGCAGTTCGCCCCACGTCAGGGTCTTGCCCAGGAACCTCAGCGCGGTCGCGTTCGGCTGCATCAGCGCGTGCCGCTCGAGTTGGTTCACCCAGTTCTGCCGCCGGGCGAGGTACGGCTGCTCTGTCAGATGGTCTGCCAATTGCGCGGTCAAACTCGACACTTCCCTTCACTCGCGCACCGCTTGCGCCAGGTTGATATTTGATAAAACATAGTGTTGTGTGGGTCACACTATGGCTTTGACGGTCCACTGACAAGTCCTCGACAAGCGCCCGTCAAGGTCCGTCAAAACTTGAATCCCGTCCCGCCAAGTCACTGAAAGTCCTGGCAGACCCTGTGAACGCACCGATGTCCATGCAGCCGAGGAGCCGGCGGCCGCTGCGGCGGGCTCAGCTGTCCGATGAGGTCGCGGGCCATCTCCGGGCGTCGATCATGTCCGGAACGCTGCGTCCGGGGACGTTCATCCGTCTCGACGAGACTGCGGCCCAACTCGGGGTCAGTGTCACCCCGGTGCGCGAAGCCCTGCTGAAGTTGCGCGGCGAGGGCATGGTGCAGCTGGAGCCGCACCGCGGCCACGTCGTGTTGCCGCTTACCCGCCAGGACATCGAGGACATCTTCTGGCTGCAGGCCTCGATCGCCAAGGAGCTGGCCGCCGCGGCCACCGACCACATCACCGACGCCGAGATCGACGAGCTGGACCGCATCAACGATTCGCTCGCCGCGGCCGTCGGATCCGGCGACGCCGAGACCATCGCGGGCATCGAGTTCGCCTTTCACCGGGTCTTCAACCAGGCCAGCGGCCGGATCAAGCTGGCGTGGTTCCTGCTCAACGCCGCCCGCTATATGCCGGTGCTGGTGTACGCCGCCGATCCGCATTGGGGCAAGGCCGCCGTCGACAACCACCGGAAGCTGATCGCCGCGCTGCGCCACCGCGACACCGCGGCGGTGATCGAGCACACCGTGTGGCAGTTCACCGACGCGGCGGCCCGGCTGACCGAGATGCGCGACCGAACCGGGCTCAGCGCTTCCTGACGGTCGCGAGCGTAAGCACACCGCGAATTCGGGGCCGCCATTGCGCAGTGGGTTTACGCTCGCGGCGAGAACTGGCTGTCGCGGTGGCTAGGTCGCGGCCAGCTGCTCGGCGCGCTGCTTGAGGCTCTCGGCGAGGTGGTCGAGGACGTTGTTGAGGAGCTGCTTGACCATGGGCGCCGGGACCGGCATCGAGGTCTCGACGTCCAGGTCCACGGTCAGCAGGCTGGAAGCGCCCATCGCCACCACCGAGAAGAGCTGCTCCTGCTTGGTGAACAGGTCGCCCTGCTGCAGGACGGTCTGGATCTGGTTTTCCCCCGGGTAGTACACGGCCTGGATGAACATGCTTTGCATGCCCTGGTAATCGGTGTCGAGCCGCAGCTGGCTGGGCCGCCCGTCGTCATAGCGGGCGAGCACCCAGAGACCCTTGATCTCCTCGTTCCACTGCGGGTAAGCCTCGAAGTCGCCGACGATCTTCATGATCAACCCGGCGTCGGCGCCGATCTCGACGGTCTTGCTCAACACTGGCATGCGCGCAGCATATCGGGGTGAGCGAAAACCCCAGCGCAGGGCGGTATCTGGGCCGGAGCTAGGCCGATTCGCGGACGCTGGCCGTCGACAGCAGGGTCCGGACGGGGTCGGGAATCGGGACGGACTTGCGCGTGGCCCGGTCGACGTAGACGTGCACCCAGTGCCCCAGCGCGGTGATCGGCCGCGGGTCGCCGTCACCGGACTCGAACACGCCCAGCCGGTAGGTGACGCTGCTGCGGCCCAGCCGGGTCACGGCCAAGCCCACCGTGAGGTCCTGGGGGAAATGCAGTTCGGAGAAGTAGCGGCAACCCGACTCGGCGACGATGCCCAGCGCCGGCGTGGTGATCGGGTCCAGCCCGGTGGCGGTGTTGATCCAGGCGTTGATCGCGGTGTCGAACAACTGGTAGTAGACGGCGTTGTTGAGGTGGCCGAACATGTCGTTGTCGGCCCATCGCGTCCCGACGGGCCACAGCACCGGGAAGTCGTTGCTGGTCAACCCGTCCGGGGCGGGGGGAACTACTGGAGCCGACGCCATGGTTGTATTCCAGCATGTCCGGAATTCGGGGCGCGGTACTGGAGCACATCGGGGCGCCCCGGCCCTACGCGCGGTCGCGGCCCATCAGTGTCGCCGACGTCGACCTCGCGCCGCCGGGTCGCGACGAGGTGCTGGTCCGCATCGAGGCGGCCGGCCTCTGCCACTCCGACCTGTCGGTGGTCGACGGCAACCGGGTGCGCCCGGTGCCGATGCTGCTCGGCCACGAGGCCGCCGGGATCGTCGAGCGGGCCGGTGACGGTGTCGGCGATGTGGCCGTCGGCCAGCGGGTGGTGCTGGTGTTCCTGCCGCGCTGCGGCCATTGCGCGGCGTGCGCGACCGAAGGCCTGACGCCGTGCGAGCCGGGCAGCGCCGCCAACGGCGCCGGCACCCTGCTGGGCGGTGACATTCGGCTCAGCCGGGCCGGCCAACCGGTGTATCACCACCTCGGGGTCTCGGGTTTCGCGACGCACGCGGTCGTCAATCGGGCCAGCGCGGTCGCGGTGCCGCCCGACGTGCCCGCCGATGTCGCCGCGCTGTTGGGGTGCGCGGTGCTCACCGGCGGCGGCGCGGTGCTCAACGTGGGGCAGCCGCGGCCGGGCCAGACGGTCGCCGTGGTCGGGCTGGGCGGCGTCGGGATGGCGGCGCTGCTCACCGCCCTCACCTATGACGACGTGCGCGTCGTCGCCGTCGACCAGTTGCCCGACAAGTTGGCCGCCGCCCGCGCCCTGGGCGCCCACGAGGCGTACACGCCGCAGCAGGCCGAGGACGCGCGGGTGAAGGCGGCCGTTGTCGTCGAGGCCGTCGGCCACCCCGCCGCGCTCGAGACCGCGATCGCCTTGACCGCGCCGGGCGGGCGCACCATCACCGTCGGCTTGCCCCCGCCGGACGCCCGGATCACGGTGTCGCCGTTGGGTTTTGTGGCCGAGGGCCGGTCGCTGATCGGCAGCTACCTCGGTTCGGCGGTGCCCAGCCGGGACATTCCGCGCTTCGTCGAGCTGTGGCGTTCCGGCCGGCTGCCGGTGCAATCGCTGGTGTCGTCGACGATCGCGCTCGACGACATCAACGAGGCGATGGACCACCTCGCCGAGGGCACCGCCGTGCGCCAGCTGATCCGATTCGACGCCTAGTCGCCGTGCAGCGCGCCGGCCAGCGCCTCGCCTTGCAGCGCGAACAGGCGTTGCGAGCCCGGCCATTCCGGCAGCAGTGAGTCGAATCCATGGCAGGCGCGCGCAAACACGTGCAGCTCCGCCGAGATCCCGGCGCGCAGCAGCCGCAGCGCATAGTCGATGGCCTCGTCGCGGAAGGGATCGATCTCCGCGCAGGTGATCAAAGCCGGTGCCAGCCCGGCGAATTCGGGTCGCCGTGCGGGCACCGCGGCCTCCGGCGCGGCCGTTGGGTCGAGGTAGTGGCGCCACATCAGCTCGGCGCCCTCGCCGTCGAAGGCGGGACTGGTGCGGAACTCCGACTTCGATCCGGTGGGCCGGTCGTCGAGCACCGGCTGGTGCAGCAGCTGGAACACCACCGGCGGCAAGGATCCGTCGGCGGCGCGCTGCGCCAGGCATGCGGCCAGGGCGGCGCCGGCGCTGCTGCCCGCGACGGCCACCCGCGCCGGGTCCACGCCGAGCGACGCCGCGTCGTCGATGGCCCAGCGCAGCACGGCGCTCGCGTCGTCGAGCGCGGCCGGATAGGGGTGCTCCGGAGCCAGCCGGTAGTCCACCGACACCACCGTGCAACGCCCGCGGCGGGCGAGCTCCACGCACTGGCGGTGATCGGTGTCCAGGTTGCCCAGCGCGAAACCGCCGGCGTGGCAATACACGACGGCGGGCGCCGGGGCCGAGCCACCGCGGTAGATGCGCACCCCGACGCCGGCCGCGTTGTCCTCGTCGATCCGGACGTCACAGACGTCGGTCTGCTCGGCGGTGATGCGGCGGCGTTCGTTGAACGGTCCACGCGTCAGCTGGATCGCGGCGGCCGAGAAGTCCGTTCGGGTGGTCGCGAGTGCGCGCAGCGCCGGATCGAGGCGGTCGGCGCCGTCGAGCTCCGTCATCGAGTTCCCCGCTCGGGCACGGCGACCGGGGGCGAGGCGGAGGTGGCGGGCGGTTCGAAACGGAAGTCGGCGGGCCTGAACCTGCGCGTCATCCCCCAGAAGGTTCGGGCGCTGCGCGGCCACTGGGTGACCACGCGCCCGTTGGGGGCGCGAAAGTAGTTGCTGCACTGGGTGTTCCAGACGGTGCCCACCATCCAGCGGTCGATCTTGGCGACGAACTCGGCCAGCGCCGAGGCACGCACCGCGACGTAGCGTTTGCGGTGGCGGCGAAGGTGCCGCAGCGCCCGCACGATGTAGCGCGCCTGGGCTTCGAGGATGAAGATGACGCTGTTCGAGCCGACGTTGGTGTTCGGCCCGTACAGCATGAAGAAATTGGGGAAATCCGGCACGGCCATGCCGAGGTAGGCGTGCGCGCCGTCGCGCCAGACCTGCCGCAGCGTGATTCCGTGTTCGCCGGAAACGTCCAGCTCCCCGAGATAGTCGGCGGCGGCGTAGCCGGTGGCGCACACCACCAGGTCGACCTCGCGTTCGGTGCCGTCTTCGGTGACCAGGGACCGGGCACGCAGGGAGCGCGCCGGGCTGGTCAGCACCTCGACGTTGGGGCGGGTCAGCGCGGGCAGGTAGTCCGACGAGAACACCAGCCGCTTGCAGCCCATCGGGTGGTCCGGTGTGAGCTTGCGGCGCAATTCCTCGTCGTCGACCGTGTTTTCGAGCAGCCGCAGGGCGAGGGCGGTGAATTGCTCGGTCTTTTCGCTGCCGTGCTCGATCACCGCGATGTTGGATTCGCTGCGCAGCCACAGCCGGGTGCGGTAGACCTTTTTGGCGAACGGGAGGTGCGCGAAGGCCCAGCGCTCCCCCCGGGTGTAGTGCCGGTCGGGCTTGGGCAGTATCCAGGTGGGTGATCGTTGCACCGAATACACCGTGCCGGCCACTTTGGCCAATTCGGGGATCAGCTGGGAAGCCGTCGATCCGGTGCCGAGCACCGCAATCTTCTTGCCTTCCAGCGGGATCGAGTGGTCCCAGCGCGACGAGTGCATCACCGTTCCGGTGAAGGGCTCTTCCTCGACGAGGTCGGGCATCAGCGGCCGGGTGAACAGGCCCACGGCCGAGACGACGACGTTGAAGTGGTGCTGTTCGCCGGTCGCGGTGGTCAGGCACCATCGCTGGGTGTCCGAATCCCAGTGCGCGGAGCGGATTTCGGTGCGCAGTTTCAGGTGCGGCCCCAGGCCGTGCTTGTCGGCGCTGCGCTGGAAGTAGTCCAGGATTTCGGGTTGGCCCGACCACAGCCGTGACCAGTGGGCGTTCAGGTCGAACGAGAACGAGTAGAGGTGCGACTTGACGTCGCACGCCAGTCCCGGATAGGTGTTGATCCGCCACGTGCCCCCGACGCCGTCCTCGCGGTCGAAGATGGTGAAGTCACGAAACCCGGCGCGTGACAGCATGATTCCCAGCGCCAGACCGCCCGGGCCGGCGCCGATCATGCCGATGGACAGGTCGGTCATCGGATCTGCAGGCATTGACCACCGTCGATGATGAGTTCGGAGCCGGTGATGAATGACGCCTCGCCGGAGACCAGGAACGCCACGGCGTCGGCGACTTCGTCGGCGCGGCCTATCCGCCCGAACATCGATGCCGCGGCGAGCCGGGCTTGGGTGGTCTCGTCGAGCATCGTGGTGGCGATCGGCCCGGGGAACACGGCGTTGACCCGGATGCCGGAGGGCGCGAGTTCGGCGGCGGCGGTCTGGGTGAGGCCGCGCAGCGCCCACTTCGACGAGCCGTAGGCGCCGTGCTGGGGGAACGGGCGGATCGCGCCGGTGCTGCAGATGTTGACGATGGAGGCGTCCGGCGCCGCGCGCAGGTGTTCGAGCGCGGCGCGCATGCCGAGGAACGCGCCCAGACAGTTGACCCGCCACGTGTTTTCGAATCCTTCGGCGGTCTCCTCGGTCAACGACGCGCGGTGCAGCACGCCGGCGCAGTTGACCAGCGTGCTCAGCGCCCCGAAGCGGTCGACGACGTGTGCGACGGCCGAGTCCCATTGCTGCTCCGAGGTGACGTCGAGCTCCACCGCGATCAGTTCCTCGTCGCCCGATTGGCGCACCGCGGTGGCGAGTTCGTCGGCCCGCCGATCGCAGGCGGCCACCGAAAACCCCTTGGCGCGTAGGCGTTCGGCGATGGCCCGGCCCTGCCCGCCGGCCGCGCCGGTCACGAGTGCGACACGTGGGTTCATGCCGGCGCGCCCTCGGGGCTGTCGGCCAGCCCGCCGCTGGTGACGAAGCTGCACCGGCGCCGCGCGAAGCGCCACCGGCCGTCCACGCGGGTCAGCTCGTCGTCGTAGAGGGCGGGCCGCAGCTGGAGGTCGCCGGCCCGGACGAACAGCACCTGCGATCGGGCGGTGGCGCGCTCCCCGTCCACCGCGACCCGCGAGACGCCGGTCAGATGCAGGCCGCGCGCCGCGGCGCGGAACATGTCGGCGATCCCGTCATGGCCCGCGAAAGTCCGGCCGTACACCAGGAATTCGCCGTCGGGGGCGAACAGCCGGACGCAACCGTCGACGTCACCGGCGTCGAGGGCGAGCGCGTAGCCGGCGATCAAATCGCGGATCGCTGCCTCGTCGTCCGGCGGGCGGCCGGTCATTGCGTCGCCTCACGCAGGTGTTCGGCGGCCCCGCGGCGCAGTGCCTGCGACTCGGCGGCCAGGGTGATCATGCGAAAACCCAGCCGCGCCATGGCCTGGCCCGTCATGCCGTCCCCGGCGTGAATGCCGGTAACCAGCCCCGCATCCGATGCCGCCCGGTGGATGCGCGTGATCGCGTCGAGGACCTCGGGATGCCGGGTCGCCCCGAGGACGCCGGCGCCCATCGAGATGGCGAGGTCGGCCGGGCCGACGTAGATTCCGGTCAGGCCGTCGACCGCGCAGATCTCGCGGATGTCCGCCAGCGCCGCCGCGGTCTCGATCATCGCGAACACGCCGATCCGGGATTCGTGGGCGGCGGGGTCGTGCCCCAGGCTGGCGCGCAGCGGTCCGAAGCTGCGCACGCCCGCCGGCGGGTAGCGGGTGGCGGCCACGGCCGCGGCGGCCTCGTCGGCCGATTCGATCATTGCGATGACGACGGCGTCGGCCCCGGCGTCGGCCACCCGCCCGATCGGTGCGGCGTCGGCGTTGGGCAGGCGCACGACGGTGCCCAGCGGCAGGTGTTCGGTGCGGCGCAGCATGCGGGCGACGCCGGCGTCGTCGAGATAGCCGTGCTGGGCATCGAATCCGACGTAGTCGTAACCGGCGCGGGCGAATTCCTCGGGTCCCAGCCAGCTGGGGCCGGTGACCCAGCCGCCGAAGATGGCGGGCTTGCTGCTGAGCGCCAGTTGCAGATTGCCCGGCGAAGCGTCGGTCACGGTCGGCCCCTCACCCGGCGATCGCGATCTTGATGCGCTCGGTCACCGGTCGGCTGGCCAGCTCGAACGCGTCCTGCACCTGCTCGACGCCGAACGTGTGGGTGAGGTACGCGCCGAGCAGCCAGGGATGCTCGGCGGCGAACTTGCTCGCGAGCTCCAGCATCCGCCGACGGTCAAGCGTCACACCGGATTTCAGCGTCAGGTTGTTGCGCAGCATGGCCCGCATGCTGATGGGATACATCTCGTCGTCGGCGACACCGAAGTAGAAGACGGTGCCGCCGGGGGCGGTGGCGTCGATGGCGTGCGTGAGCGTGGCCACCTGGTGACCGACCGCCTCGATGACGACGTCGGCGCGGTCCCCGGGTGCCAGCTGACTCGCCCAGCGGTCGCTGGTGGCACGCACCGGTTCGTCGACGCCGAATGCCCTTGCCACATCGCGGCGGTCGATCGGGTCGACCCCGGTGACGCGGCGCGCACCGGCCGCCTTGGCGACGTAGGAGAACAGCAGGCCGATCGATCCCTGGCCGATGATCGCGACGCGCCGCCCGGCCAGATCGCCGAGCTGCTCGCAGGCGTAGAGCACACAGGCCAGCGGTTGCAGGCCGATGGCCTGCGCCGGCGTCAGCGCCGGATCGTAGGGCGCCAAACCGTCACCGTCGGTGACGATGCGTTCCATCATGCCGTCGAACCCGGAGGCCCAGCCGACGACGAGGTCCCCCGGGCGGTGCGCGGGGTGGCGGCTGGCGATCACCTCGCCGGCGACCTCGTGGATGGGGAAGCCGTCCTTCTCGGGTCCGCTGCGGCCGTCGTCGCCCGGGATTCGGCCCTTGGCGCCGCGAAACGCGGGCAGATCGCTGCCGCAGACGCCGGCCGCCAGGAACCGCAGCAGCACCTGCCCGTCGGTCAGGGACTCAGGTGTTGCGTCCGCGATCGTCGTCCGCTCGAACAGATACGGGGCGATGAGCCGGTAGGACCACACCTCAGACCTCCACCGGGATGTTGTTCCAGCCCCATTGGAAGCTGGACGGCAACCGGGTGGCGGCTTGGTCCTGGATCGCGTAGTCGGGCACCCGACGCAGCCATTCGGCAAGCAGCACATCGATTTCCAGCCTGGCCAGGTGGTAGCCGATGCAGAAGTGCTGGCCGCGGCCGAACGCCAGCGAGCGGCGGATGGGCCGGTCCCAGATGAACTCGTCGGGCTCGGGGTATTCCCGCTCGTCGCGGCTGGCCGAGGCGAGCAGGGTGATGACGCGCTGGCCGGGATTGATGGTCTGACCGTGAATGTCGAAGGGCTTGCGCGCCGTTCGCGCGAACCACTGCGCGGGCGCGCAGTATCGGATCATCTCCTCGCGGGCGACGGGCACGTTGCCTTCGGGATCGGCGCGCACGGCGGCCAACTGGTCGGGCCGCCGGCTGAGCTCCCACAGCCCGTGGGCGACGATCTTGGGGACCGTCTCGGTCCCGCCGATGAAGATGCACAGCATCTGGGTGGCGACTTCCATGTCGTCCAGCGCGCTGCCGTCGGGCAGGTGGTAGCCGAGCAGGCCGTCGACCACGTCCAGCGGCGGCCCGGACCGGTCGGCGCGGCGGCGCGCGACCGCGGGCAGCAGGAACTCGAAATAGTTCGGGCGCGCCTGCCCGGTGTCCACGCCGACACCCGGCTGGGCGAGGCTGCCGGCGTTGACCGCGGCGAGGACCTGCGGCGCGAGATCGGTGGGAATGCCCAGGAGTTCGCAGACGATCGCGGCCACCACGACGCCACCGTAGTCCTGGGTCAGGTCGAACGAGCCGCGCGGCAACAGCAGGTCGAGGCGTTCGTTGGCCAGCTCGCGGATCCTGCCCTCGAGGTCGGTGACCGAACGCGGCCGAAACGGCCGGGAGTGCGTGCGCCGGATCTCGCCGTACAGGTCGGCGTCGAACATGGCGTGGAACGGAAGCGGGTGCAGCGGCGGGTCGTCGACCGGTCCGGAGTTGTGTTGGGCCAGAACCGATGCCGCCGGCAGCGTGCCCTCCGAGGCGACGAACGTGCCGTTGTTGACTTCCAGCACCTTCCAGATGTCCTCGAAACGCGACAGCGCGAAGGTGTCCCACTGCGGCATGTAATACACCGGGTGGTGGTCGCGCAGGATTCGGTAGTACGGCAAGGGGTTTGCCATCACCGCAGCGTCGAAGGGGTCGTAGCTGAAGTCGGTCTGGTCCATGGGTCCTTGGCGCTCGGTCACTGCAGGGGTGAGGGCGGTAGGGCAGCCAGGATGGAATCTTCCCACCCGTCCCGCAACGCGGGGGCCACGCTCATCCAGGTGACGATCTCGGCGGGTGGGCTCTCCTTCCACGACGGGTAGTGCTCGGCGAAGCAGTCCCATCCCCCGTCCAGCGCCCAGTAGTGGATGACCTCGTTGAAGCGGAAGGTCGTCGTGAACGAACCGAGCCAGCGTTTTCCGGTGCGTTCCGACCACGGCACGTAGAGCCGCTCGAGCTCCCGGATGTAGTCGTCCTGCCGGCCGGGCTTGGTCTGCATGATCTCCTGGATCACCAGCGGCGCAGTGAAATTGGCCTCGCGCAGCTGGGCGAGCGTCCTGTTACTGGGGCCGGCGTACATGATGCGGCCCTCGCCCGAGGCGCCGAGGTCGGCCAGGAACGCCGACCATTTGCCGGCGGCGGCCTCGTGACTGCCGCCGCGGGCCTGGGCGGCGCCGATCCTGGCGTAGTCGGAGAACCCGTCGATCTCCCAGATGACGGTCACCTGTGGCCAGTGGCCGTTGTACGGGGTGGATTCCCAGATCGCGAACAGCCGGGCGCCGAGTTGTTCCATCATCGGCTGGTAGGTGTCGGCGAAGACCTCGGTGAACCGGTCGCTGCGCCCGGATCCCAGCGAGATCGTCTCGTGCAGGTAGAGCAGCGCGTGTTTGTAGTACTTCTTCATGGCCTAGTCGAGCCGGATCAGCTCGGAGTCGGCCCCCGAACCCACGTCGCACAGCAGCGTCTCGGTCGGGGCGACCGTGGCGTCCGAAATACCCTCTGCCGCAAGCGCATAGCCCTTGAACATGCGCGCCGCCCCGCTGAGCAGGTGCTGGGCGCGGGTCGTGGCACGCTGCACTCCCAGCGGCCACCCGTCGCCCCACAACGCGACCTCCGTCAGCCGGTTGTCCAGCGACTCGAGCACCGCGTCGCGCACCCGCGCGTCGGCGGTGAACGCGTCGGCGCTGACGGCCAGGCTGGTCGAGCCCGCCCCCAGCGCGCCCAGGGACGGCTCGAGGTCGGACGCCCGCACCCCCAGGATCCGCAGCGCTCGGGTGTCGCGGCCCTGCGGGAGCAGCACGGTCACCTCCCAGCCGGCCATCGCCCGGTCGTAGAGCCACCCCCCGGCCGATTGGACGACGTCGACGGCGCTGGCGGCGACGACGTCCAGTCGATAGCGCAGGCCGTCGGCGTTGGCCTGGGTTGCTCGGGCGGCGTCGGTCTTGCTGATGTCGAACGTTGGAGCGACCATCGATCCATTCCTCACCACGGCCCCAACGACTCCGTTGGCGGGCCTCACGCGCTTGTCACGGCTTTCTCAAGGGCTGGAGCCGCTGCACGCGTCGGGTGAAGCGACTCACCGCACAGCGTGACACTTCTGGCGAAATTTGTAAAGGTCCGGTCGGGCCCTCACGACCCGCGGCGCGCCTCGAGGTCGGCCAGGACCTCCTCGGTGTGCTGCCCGAGTTCCGGTGCCGCAGAACGCGGTGCCCAGGGGGTGCCGTGAAAATCCGCCGGCGTGGCCACCATCGGGACGGCCGCGTCCCCGTCGGGCACGTCGACGATGCCGCCCGCGGCGTGGAACTGCTCGTCGGCCACGACGTCCTCGAGCGTGTTGACCGGCGACCAGAAGAAATCCGGTTCGCCGGCGAAGATCTGCGCCCATTCGTCGAGCGGGCGCGTCGCAAAGATCTCGTCCAGCGCGACGATCAGCGCCGCCGAGTTGGCCGCGCGGGAGCGGGCGTCGGCGAACCGGGGGTCGTCGCGCCATTCGGGTCGCCCCACGGCGCGGCACAGGGCCGGCCAGTGCCGCTCGGGTTCCAGGCCGACGATCCAGAACCGCCGCCCGTCTTGGGCGGCGTAGTTGTTCATGCACGGGTTGCCCATCGACTCGCGTTGCCCGATCGCGATCGGCTGCCCGCTCATCAGGTAGGTGTTCAGGTCGAAGCTCACGGTGTAGGCGCCCTGCCGGTACAGCGAGGTGGTCACCAGTTGACCGGCCCCGGTGCGTTCGCGCGCGAGCAGCGCCGCGCACACGGCCGCGGCCATCGTCATCCCCGCGGAGTGGTCGCCCATGCCACCGCGCTGAAACGGGGGCGTCTCGCCGGGCCGGGTGAGCAGGTGGGCGACCCCGGCCCGGGACCAGAACGCGGCCACGTCGAAGGCGGCGCGATCGGCGTCCGGCCCGTTTTCGCCGTACCCGGTGATGAGCCCGTAGACCAGGCGGGGGTTGGCCGCCGACACCGACTCGAAGTCCAGCCGCAGACGCTGCAGCGCGCCGGGTCGCACGTTGGTCAGGAAAACGTCTGCGCCGGCGAGCAATTCGAACGCGGTGGCGCGGCCCGCGTCGGTGCCGAGGTCGAGCACCACGCTGCGCTTGGAGCGGTTGTCCATTTCGAAGGGCGGGTTGAGGCCCATGTCGCAGCCCAGCATGCGGCCGAACATGCGCGCCGGGTCGCCCGTCGGCGGTTCGATCTTGATCACGTCGGCGCCCCAGTCCGCCAGGATGCCGCCGGCGGCCGGTCCGGCCACCCACACCCCGAGTTCGACGACCTTGACGCCTTCCACCGGTCCCGCCATGCGTAAGTTCCTACTCCCTGCGCCGGCCGCCCGTTGCCACCGGGTCATCCGGTTCGCCGTTCTGATCTGCCCGCCGATGAATCTGGGCGGCCCCGTGTATCGGAATACATGCGGGCGTCGCGCAATGACTGGCCGCGGCAAGCCACCCCACCTATGCGGCCTGCCCAATCCGACACCAATCAATGAAGGAGGCCGTCATCGTGGCCACAATCTCAGGCAGGGCGGTGCTGATCACCGGGGGAAATCGTGGCATCGGCGCCGCGCTGGTCGCGGAGGCCTTGCACCGGGGCGCCCGGCGGGTGTACGTCGGCACCCGGAAGGCCTTGGCCGGCAACGGTGATTCCCGCGTGACACCGCTGGCCCTGGACATCACCGACCCCGCGCAGATTCGGCGGGCCGTGGCCAGGGTCGACTCGCTTGATGTCCTGGTCAACAACGCCGGCCTGGCGGTGTACGACGATCTCGGCGACGCCGCCGCCCTGCGGACGCACCTTGCGGTGAATCTGCTCGGCACGTACGACGTGATTCAGGCCTTCCTGCCGATGCTGACGCGATCCGGGGGATCGATCGTCAACAACCTGTCGGTGAACGCCTTGGCGCCGTTGCCGCTGATCCCGGCGTATTCGATCTCCAAGGCCGCGGCGTTCTCCCTCACGCAATCGCTGCGTGTCATCCTGGCCGGGCGGGGCGTGCGGGTTCATGCGGTGCTGACCGGTCCCGTCGACACCGACATGACCCGAGGCCTCGACATCCCCAAGGCCTCAACGCAATCCGTGGCGCAAGGCATCTTCGATGGGCTGGAGAACGGCGACGACGAGATCTTTCCCGACCCGATGTCGCGTTCGTTGGCAGAGGGCTGGCAGGTGGGCGTCGCCAAGCTGCTCGAGCAGCAGTACGCGGCCCTGCTCGCACCCGGAGATCCCGTCACATCCTGACTCCCAATCACGAATCCGAATGCCGCCACGCTTAGTCGGCGGCCCTCCGGTCGGGCTCCCGCCCCAACCGGGTCTGTCGGATCGAGGCCGGTGTGCACCACAATGGCCTACGCGGAGCTAGATGAGTGGTTGCAACCGGGAGGAACGCATGACTCTGGTGGCCGGGCGGGGACCGCTCAGCAGCGATCCGGCGGGGCGCTTCTCGCCCGCGATACCCGACGGGCCAGAAGGGATTGTGTACGTCGAGCCGCATCCCCGGCGCGTGCAGGCGGTCAAGGACGGGCGGCTGGTGATCGACACCGAGCGGGCGCTGATGGTGCACCGGCGGGGCCGTCCGCTGAGCTACGTCTTCGCGCCCGACGACGTCGGCGACCTGCCGACTGAGCCCGAGCCGGAGGCACCCGGTTTCGTTCATGTTCCCTGGGACGCGGTCGACACGTGGTTCGAGGAGGGGCGCAAACTCGTGCACTACCCGCCCAATCCCTATCACCGCGTCGACTGCCGTCCGACGCAGCGCCGCCTGCGCGTCCGCGTCGGCGGCACCACGCTGGTCGACACCGACGACACGACGATCCTCTTCGAGACGGCGCTCGAGCCGAGGTTGTATGTCGACCCGGCGCACGTGCGCACCGATCTGCTGGTGCGCTCCGAGACGTCGAGTTACTGCAACTACAAGGGCTTTGCGACGTATTGGTCGCTGGTCTCGGGTGAGCGCGTCGTCGAGGACGTCGCCTGGTGTTATCCCGATCCGCCGCCGGAAAGCCTGCCGATCAAGGGATTTCTCAGCTTCGACGACACCCGCGCCGACGTGCTCGCCGAGCTGCCCGGCGGCCCGCGCGATCCCGCGAGAGTGTAACTGGCAACGCATCTCCCGGGTGCCACCGTCGGTGGTGACACTCTCGCGGCAAAGGTCAGCGGCCGTAGCTGGGACGCCCGAGTCCCAGCTCGTGCTGGGCGATCATGTTGCGGAACACCTCCATGGTGCCGCCGTAGATTCCGGCGGGCACGCCGTGGCGGAAGATGAACTCGATGGCGCCGTCGTCCGCGGAACCCGTTGTGTCGGTGGGCAATGCCGAGGCCGTCCCCAGCAGGTCCATCAATTCCTGGGAGACCTCCCGCATGGTCTGGATGAGGCCCACGCGCCCGTACATCCCGGGAGTCGACATGGCCGCCTCGATCCGGGCCATGGCGCGCCCGAGGCGGTATTTCGTCGCCTCGTCGTCGATCGGGCGGCGCCCGTCGGCATTGGGCGTGGCCAGGATGGCCGCGACCCCGTCGGCCGCCTCGGCCATCAGCTGGCCGTGCTCGGAGAGCATCGAGATGTTCTGCAGGCCATGGTCTTGGACCTCGGTGATGCCGTGTTCGGCGTCGAGGGCGAACCGCATCACCGTCCACCCGCCGTTGACCTCGCCGATCCGGTAGAGGTCATCGACCCGCACGTCGCTGTAGTACACGATGTTGGTGCGGTCACCATCCAGCGTGCGGATGCCCTGGATCTCGATGCCCGGCGAATCCAGCGGCACCAGAAACATGGTCAGGTTCTTGTGTCTCGGTCCTTGCGGATCGGTGTTGGTGAGCAGGAAGACGTACTTGGCGTTCTGCGCGTTCGAGGTGAACATCTTGGACCCGTTGATGACCCACGCGTCGCCGTCGCGCACGGCTCGCGTCTTGCAGGTGGCGACGTCGGAGCCACCCTCGGGTTCGGTGTAGCCCAGGCAGAGCCGGATCTCGCCGGACAGCACGCCCGGCAGCACCGCGTCGACGAGTTCGGCCGCCCCGAACTGCTGCACCAACCGCGCGACGACCGCCGTGGTGCCCCAGTGGAACCACGGGGCGTGGGCACGACCGATCTCGAGGTGAAAGATCCGGCGGCGCACCGGATTGAAGCCGCCCTCGGACTCCAGCTTCCAGTCCGATTCCAGATAACCGGCTTCGCCCAACGCCAAATGCACCGGTTCACTGAAGTTTTCACCGGTCTCCCGGTCACGCCGCCGCACCTCATCGGTGACATGCTCGGCGATGAACTCCCGGAACTGATCGTAGAAATCCTGGTCCTCGGGTGAGAGCGCGACGCGGGAGAAGTCCATTCAGGCCGCGTCGATCACGAGGGTGCGGAAACGGTCGAGGGTTTCGAGCGCATGCGTCATGCTGTCGCCGGGCAGGTGGACACTGACCCACGTCACTCCCAGCTTCGCCAACCTGTCCAGGCCGTCGAGGTACGCGTCGGCGTTGAACGCGTCATCGGCGGGGCCGCCGCCCTCGAAGTTGGTGAAGGTGATGTCGATCGCCGACCAATCCCGGCCCGCCGCATCGCATCTGCGTCGCAGGTCCTCGATGCCCTCGGCGAGCTTTTGCACCGAGTCGATGGTGGCCGTGCCCGCGGTCTGCGCCAACTGGGGCGGGGCGGGAAACGGGCACCAGCCGTCGCCGTACTGCGCCACCCGCTGGCGCGACGCGGTGGTGTTGCCGCCGATCCAGATCGGCGGGTGCGGGCTGCTCAGCGGCCGGGGATGCGCGGTGATGCCGCGCGCGCTGAAGTGCTTGCCCTCAAAGGAGATGTCGTCTTCGGTCCAGACGGCCCGGATCACCTGCAGCGCTTCCTCGAACAGCTCGGCGCGCTCGTCGTAGCTGACGCCCAGCGCCGCGAACTCGCGCTTGAGGTAGCCCACGCCCACCGCGAGGGTGAAGCGGCCGCCGGATAGCAGATCCAGGGTGGCGCCGGACTTGGCCACCACGAACGGGTTTCGGTACGGCAGCACGACGATGTTGGGAATCAGCCGCAGGGTGGAGGTGGTGGCGGCTGCGAAACCCAGTGCGACGAAAGGGTCTAACGCGTCATGCCCGCCCGCGTCCAGCCACCGCTGCGACGGCGCGGGGTGATCGGTGAAGCCGAAACCGTGGATCCCGGCCGCTTCGGTGGCCGCGGCCACCTTGCCGATGCCGTCCCCACTGACCAATTCCGGGTTGTAGGGATGGCTGTGCATCGGGTGGGTGATGGTGAAGCGCATCTGACTTTCCAGCCGTCAGAAGCGCGCGCGGGAATCGATCGCGGTGTCGCTGGTCCGCAGCGGGCGGATCAGCGCCTCCTGGGAGAACGACGCCAGCAGGTCCCCCTCCTCGGCGTGCACGGTGCCGCGCACGTACGACATGCCCGCGCCCACCTGGGTGCTCTCGTGGGTGTAGAGGAGCCAGCCGCTCCAGCGCGCCGGCTCGTGGAAGGCGACCGAGATGCTCATCGGCGCGGTGGACACGGTCAGGTGCGCCTGGGCGGTGCCGATGCCCTCGTGCGCGCGCATGGTGGTGGAGATCCCCAGGTGACCGGTGAAGTACGCCAGCAGCGCCTTGGCCAGGTCGTCGCGGGTCGGGATGGGGTCGTAGTGCAGCCACGCGTAGAGCTCCGGCGGGCCGACCTCGTCGGGGCTGTTGACGTCGACAACGTCCACCAGGCGCAGCTCGCGGCCGACCATCGGCATCGGTGAGGCGTTGGCGTCGGCCGGCGCGGCCACCTCGGGGCGCGGCAGGTGGTGACGGATGACGTCGGCGGTCGGGACGTCGGCCAGCACCGTGATGCTCAGGCACCGGCGGCCGTTCTGGTGCACGGCCACGACGGCGGTGGCGGTGGACCGGCCCTCGGCCACGACGTCGAGGATCAGCTCGATCGGCGGGCCGACGGTCACGGCGCGGGAGAACACCGCGTGCGCCGACCGGACCGACTTGTCCGGGAATCGTTTGGCCACCGCGACAATCGCCTGGGCGAGCACCTGGGTGCCCTCCACCACCTGGCGTTCGTCGCCGCCGGCGATGCCGGTCTCGCCGGTGAACCGGTCCTGCCCGTCGGCCCGCACGTCAAACAGATCCAGCAGGCCTTGCACCGTCCACTCGGTCTGCTGAGACTCCTCGGAAGCTTTCGTCAAATCCGCTCCACCTCTCGCGCTAGCAGCTCAGGGCTCAGCGTGACACTTTGAGTAGGATTTGTAAAGCTTGGCTAACAAGACCGCGGCCCGGCGGACCAGCCCGCCGACGAAAAGCGCAGGGAGGCAACGCCATTGGGTATCGTGACCACCACTTCGGAGACCGCGTTCACGCAGTCCGCCGAGACCGTCTACGACTTCGTCACCAACCCGTTGAACTGGACAAAGACCTACCCCGGCAGCGCGCACATCGGCGGGTTGCCCGACCTACCCCTGAAGGTGGGTGACACCTGGGAGGAAGCGGGGCCCGACGGCGACCGGATCTTCCGCTGGCAGCTGGCCGCCGCCGTGCGGCCGACGCTGTTCGTGTTCACCTCGATCGGCCGCCTGGGCCATGACCGCGACGGGAACGGCGGCATGGAGGGCAGGATCACCGTGTCGTACCACTTCACCCGGCCGGGCCAGGACGTCACGCTGTTCTCCCGGACCATGACGATCGAGGCGTACAAGCACGCGCCCCTGCCCGATCAGCTCTTCATCCAGGCCAACCCGGCGAAGATCGACGCCTACCACGAGGCCGTCGCACGAGAACTCGCCCGGTCGGCAGATTGACACCGGTACCCGCGGTGCGTGACACTTTTTCGGTGTTTTGTAAAGCGGCAGGTTGGCCAAAGGCATGAGCGGATGATCCCCGAGCCGCTGGCCAACGGGTTCTGCTTCGGCGAGGGGCCGCGCTGGTTCGAGGGCCTGCTGTGGTTCTCCGACATGCTAGGCGAGGCGGTCCACACCTCGACCATGGGGGGCTCGCTGACCACGCTGCCGTTGCCCGGGCACTCGCCGTCGGGTCTGGGTTTTCGTCCCGACGGCTCGCTGCTGATCGCGTCGACCGAGGACCGGCGGGTGCTGCGCTACGACGGCGAAAGCGTCGCCACCATCGCCGACCTCGCCGACGTGGCGCCGGCCAACCTCGGTGACATGGTCATCGACGACGTGGGCCGCGCCTACATCGGATGCCAGGCGCTGCGCGGCGGCGTCATCGTCCGCCTCGACCCCGACGACAGCGCGACCGTCGTCGCCGAGGATCTCGACTTCCCCAACGGGATGGTGATCACCCCGGACCGCGAGACGCTGATCGTCGCCGAGTCGACGGGCCGGCGACTGACCGCGTTTTCGATCGGCGATGACGGTGGGCTGACCGACCGCCGGATCTTCGCCGACGGCCTGGACGGGCCGCCCGACGGCATCGCGCTCGACGCCGAGGGCGGGGTGTGGACGTCGATGACCCTGGCCCACCAGTTCGAGCGGATCGTGGCGGGCGGGGACGTGACCGACCGGATCGACATGGGCGATCGGGTCGCCATCGCCTGCGCCCTCGGCGGCCCGCAGCGCCGCACCCTGTTTCTGTTGTCGAGCACGGACGCCTATCCTCAGCGCCTGGCCGGCACCCGGCTTTCCCGGCTGGACGCCGTCACGGTGACCACTCCCGGCGCCGGCCTGCCCTGACCCCCCGAAGAGGTTGACGATGACCGACGCCTACTACGAGCTGATCGACCCGGCCGACGCGCCGGGCGAGAAGTTCCGGGCGACCGACCTGGCGCGCGGCACCTGGTCGGCGGCGATCCAGCACGGCGGTCCGGTGTCGGGGCTGCTGGTCCGGGCGCTGGAGCGGTGCGAACATCGCGACGACACCCGCCTGTCCCGGGTCGTGATCGACCTGCTGGGCGGGGTGCCGGCCGAGGGCGACCTGTGGGTCCGCTCGCAGGTGCAACGGCCCGGCAAGCAGATCGAACTCGTCAGCGCCGAGATGCTGGCCCCGGGCCCCGACGGCGCGCCCCGGCCGGTGGCGCGCGCCAGCGGCTGGCGGTTGCAGCACCAGGACACCCGGGAGCTCGCGCACGCCGCGGCTCCCCTGCCCCGGCCGAGGGCCGAGGCCTACGACCGCAACCTCAAGGCCAAGGACTGGGACCGCAACTACGTGCACAGCCTCGAGTGGCTGTGGCTGACCGAGCCGCTGAGCGAAGGCCCGGGCGAATCGTGGATCAACCCGACCGTCGACCTGGTCAACGGCGAGCCCATGACCCAGCTGGAACGGCTGTTCGCGGTCGCCGACTGCGCCAACGGCATCGGCAGCAAGCTGGACATCACCAAATGGACCTTCCTCAACACCGATCTGGCCGTGCACGTGTTTCGTGTCCCCGACGGTGATTGGATCGGGATCAGGGCGGAAACCAGTTACGGGCCGGACGGGATCGGGACGACGATCGGCACATTGTTCGACGAGCAGGGCGCGGTCGGCGCCATCCAGCAGTCGGTGCTGGTGCGCCGGCGCCCGCCTCGGGCCTAACGTGGAGGCGAAAAGATGAGCCACCCGATCCGGTCGACGACGATCGCCGACACCGACACCTCGACCCGTCAGCGCATCCTGGCGGCCACCGCCGAGGTGCTCGGCCGCAACGGCAAGACCAAGCTGAGCCTGTCCGACGTGGCCACCCAGGCGGGCGTCTCCCGCCCGACGCTGTACCGCTGGTTCGCGTCCAAAGAGGAGTTGCTGTCGGCGTTTTCGGCCTACGAGCGACAGATCTTCGAAAGCGGCCTCGTTAAGGCCACCGCGGGCCTCAAGGGCGTGGACAAGCTCGACGCCGTGCTGCGGTTCATCGTCGATTACCAGCACTCGTACTCCGGCGTGCGGATGGTCGACGTCGAGCCCGAGCACACCATCGCCCAGTTCTCGTGGGTGATCCCGCAGATGCGCGAGGGCTTACAGCGGCACCTGCCCGGGCCCAACTCCGCGGTGAAGGCGGCGACGGTGATCCGGATCGCGATCTCGCACTACATCGTGCGCAGCGACGACGCGGATCAGTTCCTCGCGCAGCTGCGGCACGCGGTCGGCATCAAGGGCAACTGATCGTTTGGTGTCGCGCGGTGTGACACATTCGAACAAGCCGCACCGATAGTAAGAAGTCCAGCAGGCCCCTCCAGACCCGTCGCGCCAGAGGATTACTGAGCTCGGTCCATCTCGCCAGCACTTAACAATGTCCCGCATGCAACTGAATTGTGTTGATAACCGCGATTAACCATAACCTTTGTCCGCACGTCAGATAGCTCGATGTCGAGCTAGCCCGTTTCATTGGACTGCAAGCGAGGGCCTTTGGGCAATCAAGGCATGGTTTCTCCACCGGTTCATCGCGAAAACGATGATGCAATTAACGAACGGAGCGTTGCCTGACGCTTTGAGAAAACGACTCGATGTGATCCTTTCGCCAAATGCTATGGGCGTGCGCGCCGGCACTCGGGCGCGGTCAGCATCGCCGGGTCGGAGGAGAAATCACACATACCTCCAAGGAAAGCCGGAACAGCAGGCCTTTATTCGAGCAACCACGATGCTTTGCGGGGCGTGTCAGCGGTCGAATGTTTCGTTCAAAGGCGATAATCGCGACCGTGGCGGATGAGGTTGAAGATGCGGGTGGTCCGACCTCACCACTGCGATTCCTCCTCGACACGAACGCTCTTATCGCGCTAGAGCCGTTTGCAGGCCAAATGGAAGCGGGCATGGGTCCTGCAGCAGCCTTCATGCGTTTGGCTATGAAGCAACGGCACTACATCTTTGTGCACCCGGCCAGTCGCGATGAACTCGCGGGCGGCAAAGACGCGGCCCGCGCCAAACAGCGTCTCGCAGAGATCGATAAGTTTGACACGCTGGCTGAGTCGCCGATCCATTCGTCGATTGACAACGAACTAGGTCCTGTTGAGCGCGACACGAACGACCACCGCGACCGACGAATTCTGGCGTCGCTGTATTCGAATTCGGTTAACTTCCTTGTCAGCGACGACGGCCGACTGCGAAAGAGGGCAACGCGCATCGGCGTGGGCACACGTGTCCTCACCCTCGCAGACGCAGTGGCCATGCTTGAGGGTTTCGAGCCCGCCGCCATTCCACCGCCGCCGCAGGTCGAGAACTTGCCGTCGTACGCGCTCGACGTGGAGCAGAAAATCTTCGGCAGTATCCGTGACGACTACGAGAATTTCGACGCATGGATTGCCAAAGTGCAAGGAGATTCGAGCAACCGCGAGTGTTTCGTCGTCAAGGAGGACGATGGCACATACGCCGCGATCGCCATTGTGAAGATCCGCGAGGATGACTGCGAGTACGATTTCGTGCATCCCGTGAGCAAGATATCGACTTTTAAAGTGGCACAACAGTTTTCCGGCAGTAGATATGGTGAGCTGTTGTTGAAGGCGGTCCTTCAATCGCATCATGATCACCATGTCAGCAGCGCGTACGTGGAGGTTTGGGATCATCACCAGCCTCTGATCGATTTCCTTGGCCAATTCGGATACGTCAGTGCCGGTCGGTCGCAAAAAGGGGAGACCACGCTCGTCAAGGTGTTCAAGCCGCGCGACGAAACATTGAACCCACTGGACTATCACATCCGGTACGGGCCCCCAGCGGTATCAGCCGCTGCCTCCGCGTTTGTCATACCCATCCGCAATCATTGGCACAATCAGCTGTTCCCAGAGTGTGCGATGTCCGGGCCAATGGGCCAGTTGGTCTTTCCCGACCTCGCAGGGGAGAAGAGTAGACCGTGGGGGAATGCGCTTCGAAAGGCGTACTTGTGCAATGCTTCAACGAACAACATAGAGCCAGGTGACATTATCCTCTTCTATCGGTCAGGGGGCTTCAAGACGGTGGAAGTCGTTGGCGTCGCCGAGGAGACGCACCGAACAGCATCAGCCGAAAACGTCATGAACATGGTTGGTGGCCGCACTGTGTACACCGCCGAGGATGTGGAATTGCTCGCACAACACTCGTCACAGGTACTTGTCATTATGTTCCGCAGGGATTGGGTCCTCGATCCCCCGTGGACCTTGGCAGAGTTGCAGGCGAACGAAGTATTAAAGGCACCACCGCAAACCGTTCAACAAGTGAGGGAGGCTGGCACCAAATGGATTCATCAGCGACTGGCCGACAGGTAGTAATGTCAGTCCACCCACGCTACGCAGAGGCGATTATGCAGGGCCGCAAGAAGATCGAGTTCCGTAAGCGGCCGCTAGCCAAGGACGTCGATCTTGTGTGGGTGTACGCGACAGCGCCGGTCCAGCTGATTGTCGGATACTTCAAGGTCGGTGCCACCGTCAACGCCGCGCCCCTTAGTCTTTGGCGACGATTTAACCGTGTAGGTTGCATCGACCGCGTCGACTTCGACCGCTATTACGCGAATTCCTTGATGGGAAGCGGGATTCGAATCGAAAACGCGACTCGTCTAGCAGTTCCGATGTCAATCGGTGAACTTTTACCTTCTGGCGTGCCACCTCAAAGCTTCGCATATGTTGGCACGATCGACTTCGTGCGCGAACACAGGCATGCATCGCGTGTCCCTGCAGGAGCATCCTGAAACCGAGAGAATCACGACACGGAGGATGGCAATCTCGTAGCGTCGATCTTCAACTTGGTGGGCGTTGCCTCTGGTAGCGGACGCATCACGGCGATCGGTCGAACAACACCGCCGCGTTGAGGTAGCCGGTCGGGTCCAGCGCGGTCTTGAGGGTGCGCATCGCGGCGATGTCGGCGGGTTCGCGTGACATCGCAAGGTAGGGCCGCTTGCGGCTGCCGACGCCGTGCTCGGAGCTCACGTTGCCCCCGCATCGCGCGATGAGGTCCATCATCGGCTCATAGAGGCGCCGCTCTTGCTCGCCCGGGCAACGCAATACGTTCAGGTGCAGGTTGCCCTCGCCGATATGCCCGAACAGCACCGGCAGCGCCCCGGGGGCGTGGGTGCTGACCAATTCAACGGCGTGCCTTTCGAATTCGCTGATCGCCGACAACGGCAGCGACACGTCGAACTTCAGCGGCGGACCGTACACGCCCAGCACCTCGGCCAGCGATTCGCGTACCTGCCACAACCGTTGCTGCGCGGCAAGATCCACGCCGACCGCCGGTTCGCCGCACATGGGCACGTTGTCGAGCAAGTCGGCGAGGCGCTCGGTCTGGTCATGGTCGGCGGCCAGCTCCACCAGCAGCAGCCAGTCCCCGGTGACCGGGGCCCCGACGCCGCGATGCTCGCGGGTCAGCGCGGCGGCCCGGCCGTCGATCAATTCCAGGGCCGCGATGCCGTCCACGTCGCGGAAGATCCGGCCCGCGGCCACCAGCGCGTCGAGGTCGGCGAATCCGCAGATGGCGGTCACCCGGTGCGGGGGGATGGCGTGCAGCCGCAGATCCAGCCCCGTGATGACGCCGAGCGTGCCCTCGGCGCCCACGAACAGCGCCGGAAGGTCATAGCCGGTGTTGTCCCGGCGCACCCGGCTGTGGCGGCGCAGCAGCGAGCCATCGGGCAGCGCGACCTGGACGCCGATGACCTGCTCGCCCATGTTGCCGTACCGGACGGTGCGCAGGCCGCCGGCGTTGGTCGACGCCATGCCCCCGACGGTCGCCGTGTCGCGGGCGGACAGGTCCACGCCGAACACGAGATTGGCCGCGGCCGCGGCCCGTTGCACCGCGGCCAGGGTGGCCCCGGCGCCGACCTCGATGCGGCTCTCGACGGTGTCGACGTCCCCGATGGCGTGCAGCCGCTCGGTGGACAACAACACGTCGTCGTGCTCGGGGACGGTGCCGGCCACCAGCGAGGTCCGGCCGCCCTGCACCGTCACGTGCGCGCCGGCGTCGCGGCACACCCGCAGCACCTCGGCGACCTGCTCGGCCGAGCCCGGCCGCACCAGCGCGCTGGCCCGCCCGCGGTAACGGCCGGTGTGGTCGACGCTGCGCGCCGCCAGCACGTCGGGGTCGGTGACGACGTGGTTCGGCCCGACCAGGCTTGCCAGACTGCTCAGCATGCTCGCGGTTATAGCACCGCCCTAGAACAGGTTTTTGTGCGGCACGTCGGTGACCAGGCCGCCGTCCATGACGAATTCGCTGCCGGTGGCGTACGACGACTCGTCGCTGGCCAAAAACAGGATGAAGGTCGACACCTCGCGGGACTCGGCCGGGCGGCCGAGCGGGATGGTCACCATGTCCTCGGGCAGGTGCTTGGTCATCGGGGTGCGGATGAAGCCCGGGTGCACGGAGTTGACCCGGATGTTGTGCGGCGCCAGTTCCAGGGCGGCGGACTTGGCCAGGCCGCGCACCGCCCACTTGGAGGCGACGTAGGGATGCACCATCGGCGCGCCGCGCAGGCCCTCGATGGACGACACGTTGATGATCGAGCCGCCCCCGGCCGCGATCATCGGCTCGACGGCCACCCGCATGCCCAGGAACGTCCCGGTCAGGTTGACGTCAATCACCTTCTGCCACTTGGCCAGATCGAAGCTCTTCAGTGGGCCGAGCGCGACGGTCCCGGCGTTGTTGACCAACACGTTGAGCTTGCCGAATTCGCCGATCGCGGTCTGCACGGCGGCGTCCCACTGGTCGGGCTGGGTGACGTCGAGGTGCACGTAGCGCACCGCGTCACCGATCTCGTCGGCCACCGCCTTGCCCTCGTCGTCGAGGATGTCGCCGATCACCACCTTGGCGCCTTCGGCGGCCAGCAGCCGCGCGTGCTCGGCGCCCATCCCGCGCGCACCGCCACTGATGAGCGCAACTTTGCCGTCTACCCGTCCCACAGGGGGCTCCTTTCGATTAACTGGTCACCAAAGTGCTTGGTGCGTAAAGGCCTTTTCCGGTGACCAGCGGCAGGTCGAGCGTGGTCCGGATGCCGGGGGGCGCCGCGATCACCGCCGGGATGGCGTTGACGACGCGGCCCGCGGCGCCCGCGATCGCGGCGTGATTGTGGTCGCCCTTGCGGCTGCTGGGAATGATGTCGACCGCGTAGGAGGGCTCGCCGGTGATCTCGACGCGGTAGGAGCCGTCGCCCGAGGCGGGCTGGGGCAGGTCGGGGCGCAGGTCGGGCCGCAGCCGGGTGACGTGCTCGATGACGATGGCGGGGTGGCCCTTGACCATGCCGCGGATCTCGAACTGCAGCACGGCCACGGTCCCCTTGGCGACGCGGCCGACCGCGATGTCGAAGTCCTCGGGCGCGGGCTCGCGCTGGTAGGACTCGGTGATCTCGTCGACCTCGATGCCCAGGCCGGCCGCCAGCTGACGGATCGCGGTGCCCCAGGCGATGCTGAGGATGCCCGGCTGCAGCAGCATCGGGATCTCGTCCATGGGCTTGGCGAATCCCATGTAGTCCATGACCTCGGTCCCGTTGTAGGACGCGTAGTCGTGAATCTCCATGCAGCGCACCTGCTCGATGCGCTGACACGTCCCGGCGAGCGCGAACGGGATCAGGTCGTTGGCGAACCCGGGGTCGACGCCGCTGATGAAGATGCTCGAATTGCCTTGCTTGGCAGCGTCTTCCACGCGGGCGATGTATTTGTCGGGCATCACGCCCCACGGGTACTGCAGCAGCCCCGGCGAGGACCCGACGACGTTGATCCCGGCGGCCAGGATGCGCATGACGTCGGCCATCGCCTCGGGCAGGCGGGTGTCGCCCATCGCGCAGTAGACGACGCACTCGGGCTTGGCGGCGATGATGGCGTCCAGGTCGTCGACGGCCGCGACGCCCGTCACCACGCCGGCGTCCAGGCCGACGCCGCACAGCTCGCCCGCGTCCTTACCCACCTTTTCCGGGGTGGAGACGCACACCCCGGTCAGCTCGAACTGGGGGTTGGTGATCAGTTCGGCGAGGGCCAGCCCACCGACGTTGCCGGTACCGACGTGCGCGACGCGGATCGCCATGACAGTCTCCGTCCGTTGAGCGCTCAAAACGTTTCTAGACACTAGTCCATTAATTTGGGCGCGCATACCTGCGGACCGCCCGTGGACCGCGGGGGCAGAATCAACCGTTGATGACCACACGCGAAGACCTTCGGTTCCCGTCCGGCGACGACCTGATCAGCGCCTGGCTCTACCGCCCGCCGGGCGACGGCCCCGCGCCGCTGCTGGTGATGGCCCACGGCCTGGGCGCCGTGCGGAGCATGCGCCTGGACGCCTACGCCGAACGCTTCAGCGCGGCCGGCTACGCGTGCCTGGTGTTCGACTACCGCAACTTCGGCGACAGCGGGGGCCGGCCCCGTCAGGTCCTCGACGTCGGCATGCAGCTCGCCGACTGGGCCGCGGCCGTCGACTACGCGCGCACCCTGCCGGGTGTCGATCCCGCTCGAATCGCGTTGTGGGGCACCTCTTTTGCCGGCGGTCACGTGATCGCGACGGCGGCGCGGCTGCCGGGCATCGCCGCGGCCGTCGCCCAGTGCCCCTTCACCGACGGCATCGCGTCCGCGCGCACCATCACCAACCCGCTGATCACCGCGCGCATCACCGCGCGGGCGGTGCGCGACGTGCTCGCGAGCAAGCGGGGCGGGCCACCGGTGATGGTCGCGACGGCGGGGCGGCCCGGCGAGGTCGCGTTGATGAACACGCCCGACGCGTACGAGGGCTACCTGCGGCTGGTGCCCGATGGCGCCGACCTACGCAATGAGGTCGCCGCCCGAATCGCGTTGCAGGTCTTCACCTATCGCCCGGGACGCCTGACGCCGGAGATCGCCTGCCCGATCCTGTTCTGCGTGTGCGAGGCCGACTCGGTGGCCCCCGCGGCGGCGACGCTGCGCCACGCGTCCAGAGCGCCCCGCGGCGAGGTCAAGCTGTATCCCGAGGGCCATTTCGCGATCTACGTCGACGACGCGTTCGAGCGGGTGGTCGCCGACCAGCTCGCGTTCCTCGACAAGCACCTGCGCGGTTAAGGACCCAGCGGAGACGTCGTGCGGATCGCCTCGTCGCGGATCAGTCCGCGCAGCAGCGCCGTGCTGAACTCCGCCGCGATCTCCTTGGCGGAGCGCCGCCCGCTGGGCCGCAGCCAGCGATAGCTGCCCAGCGTCATGCCGATGTAGCCCAGCGCCAGCACGTGCGAATCGCACTGGTAGAACTCGCCGCTGGCGATCCCGCGGTCGATCAGGCCGTGCACGTGGTGGTAGACCTGCGCTTCCTTCTCGCGGACCTCGGCGACCTGCTCGCTGGTGAACCACTCGGTGATGTAGGGCTGCTCCTGGAAGTACACCGCGGCGCGCTCGGGATCGCTGGCGATGCCGGTCAGCAGCCGGACGGTGTACTGGTAGAGCGCCTCGCGCGCGGTCCAGGACGGGTCGTCGTGCACGGCGGCCAGCGTGCCCTCGGCGGCCTGGCGGTAGATGTCGAACAGAATCAGCGACTTGCTGGCGTAATAGTGATAGACGGTCGCCTTGTTCAGGCCGATCACGTCGGCCACGTCGTCCATCCGGGTGCCGTGATAGCCGCGCGCCGCGAACAGCTTGGTGGCGACGGCCAGCAGCTCTTCGCGCCGCGTTTGCCCATTGGGTGTGACGCTGTCGGTGGGCATCTGTTCTCACTATCGTCGGTACGGGCAGGCCAGGCCCGGTGCGGCCAAGAATAACTATCAATCAACTGGTTGGACAGTTTAAGCAAAAACGCCGGGTGTCACGTCGACGGGCATGCGACTAGACTCCTCCTCGAACGAGATTCGAGAGGTGGGACCGATGGATCCGAGCCCGGATTACGACGGAAGCGACGAGATCGAGTTCTTCATGCGGTACCTCACCTGGGGCTTGCGCGGTGTCACCGACGGCAACGGGTACCCGCCGCCGGCATACCCGCCCGTTTAAACGCCCAGCGCCAGCGCTTTATAGCGCCTTGAGTTCCTCGGCGACCTCGGTCACCGACTTCTTCGCATCCCCGAACAGCATGCTGGTGCCCTCGCCGTAGAACAGCGGGTTGTCGATGCCCGCGAACCCGGAGTTCATCGATCGCTTCAGCACGATCACCGACTTGGCCTTGTCCACGTTGAGGATCGGCATGCCGTAGATCGGGCTGGACGCGTCGTTGCGGGCCGCCGGGTTGGTGACGTCGTTGGCGCCGATGACGATCGCGACGTCGGTGCGCGCGAACTCGTCGTTGATGTCGTCCATGTCCTTCATGGCGTCGTAGTCGACCTCGGCCTCGGCCAACAACACGTTCATGTGCCCGGGCATCCGGCCGGCGACCGGGTGGATGGCGTACTTGACCTCCACGCCCTTGTCCTCCAGCAGGGCCGCCATGTCCTTCACCGCGTGCTGCGCCTGCGCGACGGCCAGGCCGTAGCCCGGCACCACGATCACCTGGTTGGCGTAGGCCATCTGGATCGCGGCGTCCGCGGCCGAGGTGGCCTTGACGGTCTTGTCTCCCCCGCCATCGCCACTGGGGGCCACCCCGCCGCCGCCGAAGCCGCCGGCGACGATCGCGGGGATCGAGCGGTTCATGGCCTTGGCCATCAGGTTGGTCAGGATCGAGCCGGACGCGCCGACGATCATGCCGGCCACGATCATCGCGGTGTTGTTCAGCGCCAGACCGGCGGCCGCGGCAGACAACCCGGTCATCGCGTTGAGCAGCGAGATGACCACGGGCATGTCCGCGCCGCCGATGGGCAGCACCACCATCAGGCCCAGCACGCCCGCCGCGGCCAGCAGCCCGATCATCCACCACAGGGACGCCCCGCCGGTGCCGGGATGGGCGTGCACCCCGACCACCACCGCCGCGGCCACCGCGGCGACCAGCAGCAGCAGGTTGACCGGCTGCTGGGCCCTGCCGAAACCGATCGGTGCGCCCGAGATGATCTCCTGCAGCTTGCCGAACGCGATGATCGATCCCCAGAACGAGATCGACCCGATGATCGCGGCGAACAACGACGCCACCACGATGTGCACGGTCGGCGACTCACCGTGCTGGAACGCCGAAAAGCCTTGCGTCTCAATGAATTCCGACAGCGCGATCAGCGCGACGGTGCCGCCGCCGACGCCGTTGAAGAACGCCACCAGCTGCGGCATCGCCGTCATCTTGGTGTAGCGCGCCGGCGGGACACCGAGCACCACGCCCACCACCAGGCCGGCGATGATCAGCACCCATTGGTCGGTGTGGCGGATCTTGACAAGCGTCGCGGCCACCGCGATCGCCATGCCCACCGCGGCGATCAGGTTGCCCCGCACCGCCGTTTTGGGCCCGGTCAGGCCCATCAGGCCGTAGATGAACAGGGCGAACGAAATGATGTACAGGCCGATGACCAAGTAGTTCATTTGGCGGCCGGCTCCTCACTCGCGGCGGGCACCGGTTTCTTCTTGCCCTTGAACATGCCCAGCATCCGGTCGGTGACGATGAACCCGCCGATGACGTTCAGGGTGCCGAACACGACGGCCACGAACAGGATGATCTGCACCGCCAGCGAGGGGTGCTCGACCGAGCCGAACACCACCAGCGCGCCCAGCACCACGATGCCGTGGATGGCGTTGGTGCCCGACATCAGCGGCGTGTGCAGCGTGTTGGGCACCTTGGAGATGACCGCGAACCCGACGAACCCGGACAGCACCAGGATCGCCACGTTGGCCAACAATTCGTCGTACATGTAGTCCTCTCAGTCCCGCGTCACACAGGAGTCCGCGATGACCTCGTCGTCGAAGTCCGGCGCCAGCTTGCCGTCGGTGAGCAGCAAGTCCAGCAAAGCGGTGATGTTCTTGCTGTAGAGCTCGGAGGCGTGCTCGGGCATCGTCGCCGGCAGGTTCAGCGGCGACGCGATGGTGACGTCGTGCTTGACGACCGTCTTGCCGGGTTCGGTGAGCTCGCAGTTGCCGCCGGTCTCGCCGGCCAGGTCCACCACCACGCTGCCGGGCTTCATCGCCTCCACGGCCGCGGCGGTCACCAGCCGCGGCGCGGGACGGCCCGGGACCAGCGCTGTGGTGATCACGACGTCGAAGCCGCTGATGGCCTTCTCCAGCGCCTGCTGCTGCTGCGCGCGCTCCTCGTCGGTCAGCTCGCGGGCGTATCCGCCCTCGCCGGCCGCTGTGATTGTTTCTGAGATCCCGAGCTCGAGCCACTGCGCGCCCACCGAGCGCACCTGATCGGCCACCTCGGGCCGCACGTCGTAACCGGTGGTGCGGGCGCCGAGCCGCTTGGCCGTCGCCAGCGCCTGTAGCCCGGCCACCCCGACCCCGAGCACCAGCACCGTGGCCGGCTTCACCGTTCCGGCGGCCGTCGTCAGCATCGGGAAGAACCGGGTCGCCTCCGAGGCCGCCAGCAGCACGGCCTTGTAGCCGGCCACGTTGCCCTGCGACGACAAGGCGTCCATCGCCTGTGCGCGCGAGATCCGCGGGATGGCCTCCAGGGCGAACGCCTGCACGCCCGCCTGCTTCAAAGCGCCGATCGAGTTCTCGGCGTTGCGCGGCGCCAGGAAGCCGATCAGCGTCTGCCCGCTGTGCAGCTTGCCGACCTCGTCCGCGGTCGGCGGCGCGACCTTGACCACGATGTCGGCGGCCCACGCGTCCCCGATGGTGGCGCCGGCCTCGGTGTAGAGCGCGTCGGGCAGCAGCGCCCGTTCGCCCGCGCCGGACTCGACCACGACCGCCACGCCGCTGCCCACCAGCGACGCCACCGCCTTCGGCACCAGCGCGACCCGCCGCTCGTCGGCCCCGGACTCGGAGACCACTCCTACCGTCGTCTGCGCATCTGTCATGGCGCGTACATCTACTTTCCGTACTCTTACGTACTGTCCGTGCCGATGGGCGTGGCGCTGGCTCGGCCGCGCGCTTCGCTACCTTAACCAGGTTCCGCCATGGATGGGTGATCGGCTCTGGGCCACCCGGGGCGGGATACCCCGCCGGCGGGCGATCGACTCCCGGTCGATGGTTCGCCGCCGCATGCCGATGCAGTAGCGGCCACACCGTTGTGGGGTCACAAGGCGTCGTTGTTGCCCGCCGCTACCAGAGCGGGATGTCGTGGCCGCGTTCGGACGACGGGCGGGGCCCGAAGATGCGTCGCTGCGATTCGTCGATCGGCACGTCGTTGATGCTGGCTTCGCGGCGGGCCATCAGCCCCGACTCGGCGAACTCCCACAGCTCGTTGCCGTAGCTGCGATACCACTGCCCCGACCGGTCGCGGCACTCGTATTGGAAGCGGACCGCGATGCGGTTGTCGTGGAAGTCCCAAAGAACCTTGCGCAGCGCGTAATCCAGTTCGCGCTGCCACTTGCGGGTCAGGAACGCCACGATCTCGTCGCGGCCCACGATGTGCTCGCCGCGGTTTCGCCACCGCGAATCGACCGTGTAGGCCAGGCTGACGCGGTGCGGGTCGCGGGTGTTCCAGGCATCCTCGGCCGCCTGCACCTTCTGCATTGCGGTCTCCCGCGTGAACGGCGGGAACGGGGGGCGGGATTCGGTCACGCCCCAATCCTGCCGCGAGCAGACACAGAATCGCACTAATCCGCACTGCAGCATGCGATTTTGCGTCTGCTCGCGCCGTCCAATAACGCGTGACCTATCGTGACGGGCATGGACTTCGCGATGTCGGCCAAGGCCAGCGACTATCACAAGCGGCTGACCGATTTCATGACCGAGTACGTGTTCCCGGCCGAGGCCGACTACGACAAGTTTCGTCACGAAGCCGGCCCGCACGACCACACGGTTCCGCCCGTCGTCGAGGAACTGAAGATCAAGGCCAAGCAGCGGGGCCTGTGGAACCTGTTCCTACCGGCCGAATCGGGCCTGACCAACCTCGAATACGCGCCGCTGGCCGAGATCACCGGCTGGAGCCTGGAGATCGCCCCCGAGGCGCTCAACTGCGCGGCACCCGACACCGGCAACATGGAGACGCTGCACCTGTTCGCGACCGAGGAACAGCGCAAGCAGTGGCTGGAGCCGTTGCTGGCCGGCGAGATCCGCAGCGCCTTCTCCATGACCGAGCCGGCCGTGGCCAGCAGCGACGCCCGCAACATCGAGACCTCGATCGTGCGCGACGGCGGCGACTACGTGATCAATGGCCGCAAGTGGTGGACGTCGGGTGCGGCCGACCCGCGCTGCAAGATCCTGATCGTCATGGGCCGCACCAACCCCGACGCCGCGAGCCACCAGCAGCAGTCGATGGTGTTGGTGCCGATGGACACGCCCGGCGTGACGGTGGTGCGCTCCACCCCGGTCTTCGGCTGGCAGGACCAGCACGGCCACTGCGAGATCGTCTACGACAACGTGCGCGTGCCGGCCACCAACCTGCTCGGCGAAGAGGGCGGCGGCTTCGCGATCGCCCAGGCCCGGCTCGGGCCGGGCCGCATCCACCACTGCATGCGCGCGCTCGGCGGGGCCGAGCGCGCCCTGGCCCTGATGTCCGACCGCGCCCAGAAGCGGGTGGCGTTCGGGCGCCCGCTGGCCGAGCAGGGCGTGGTGCGCGAGTCAATTGCCAAGTCCCGCAACGAGATCGACCAGGCACGGCTGCTGTGCGAGAAGGCGGCGTGGACCATCGACCAGCATGGCAACAAGGCCGCGCACCTGCTGGTCTCCCAGATCAAGGCGGTGGCCCCGCAGGTGGCCTGCGACGTCATCGACCGCGCCATCCAGGTGCACGGGGCCGCCGGCGTCAGCGACGACACGGTGCTGGCCCGCCTGTACGGCTGGCACCGCGCCATGCGGATCTTCGACGGCCCGGACGAGGTGCACATGCGAACCATCGCGCGCGCCGAGCTGGGCCGGGAAAAGTCGGCGCTCGCCGCGGCGGTCACCGCGCATGACTGAGGCGTTGCGAGAACTGTCGGGCGCGTGGAACTTTCGTGACGTCTCCGACGGCGCGCCGGCGCTCAAACCCGGGCGGCTGTTCCGCTCCGGCGAACTGAGCGGGCTCGACGACGACGGCCGCGCGACGCTGAGCCGGCTGGGCATCACCGACGTCGCCGATTTGCGGGCGGCCCGTGAGGTCGCGCGGCGCGGGCCGGGGCTGGTTCCCGACGGCGTCGAGGTGCACCTGTTGCCCTTCCCCGATCTCGGCGAGCAGGACGCCGGGACCGACGACGCGGCGCCGCACGAACACGCCTTCCAGCGCCTGCTCACCGGCGAGGGGGCCGAGGAGCAGTCGGGCCAATCCGTCGATGAGGCCGCCACCCGCTACATGATCGACGAATACCGGCAATTCCCAACGCGGAACGGGGCGCAGCGGGCGTTGCACCGCGTCATCTCGCTGCTGGCCGACGGGCATTCGGTGCTGACGCACTGCTTCGCCGGCAAGGACCGCACCGGCTTCGTGGTGGCGACGGTGCTCGAGGCGATCGGCATCGACCGCGACACCATCCTGGCCGACTTCCTGCGCAGCAACGACGCCGCGCCCGCCCTGCGGGCGCAGATCTCCGCGATGATCGCGCAGCGCCAGGACGCCGAGCTGACCCCGGAGGTGGTGACCTGGACCGAGGCGCGGCTGTCCGACGGCGTGCTCGGGGTCCGCGAGGTCTACCTGGCCGCCGCGCGCCAAACCATCGACGAGGAATTCGGTTCGCTGGACGCCTATTTGCGCGCCGCGAGCGTCAGCGAGTCAGACGTGGAGCGCCTGCGCGAGGCGCTGCTCGCCTGACCCGCCGACCACTCGGGAAGGCCGGGCTCAGCCCAGCTTGAAGCTGGCCTGCTGGGCGGCGGACAGGTCGGTGATCTGGCCCCACTTGGCGGCGATGTCCTCGACCGACGGCACGCTGTCGAAGGTGATGCCGTCGTTCTGGAACAGCGCGGTGCGCTGCACCTTGCCGCCGCCGACGATGAACACCGAGTCGGTGTCGGTCAGCTCCTCGGTCATCAGGTAGGCCACCACCGGGGCGACGTACTCCGGGGTGAGCTTCTCGAAGACCTCCGGCGGCAGGATGTCCTGCGTCATCCGGGTGGCGGCGATCGGCGCGACCGCGTTGGTCTTGATGTTGTACTTGGCGCCTTCCTGGGCCAGCGTGTTGATCAGGCCGACGAGGCCGAGCTTCGCCGCGCCGTAGTTGGCCTGCCCGAAGTTGCCGAACAGCCCGCTGGTGGAGGTGGCGACGACGACCCGGCCGAAGCTCTGCTCACGGAAGTGCGGCCACGCGGCGCGGATGACGTTGTACCCACCGTAGAGGTGCACCTTGAGCACGGCGTCCCAGTTCTCGAAGGACATCTTGTGGAACGTGCCGTCGCGCAGAATGCCCGCGTTGCTCACCACACCGTCGACCTTGCCGAATTCGTCGAGCGCGGTCTTGACCATGTTCTCGGCGCCCTCGGGCTCGGCGACGCTGTCGTAGTTGGCGACCGCCCGGCCACCGGCGTCCTTGATCTCCTTGACCACCTCGTCGGCCATGTTGTGGCCGGCGCCGGTGCCGTCGCGGGCGCCACCGAGATCGTTGACCACGACGCTGGCGCCCTCCTTGGCGAGGGTCAGGGCGTACTCACGGCCCAGTCCCCCACCGGCTCCGGTGACGATGACGACGCGATCCTGCACTCCGGGCATTAGGTTCCTCTCTGCTGTGAAAAACTTTGTCTAGCAACTGGTTCGGCGAAGCCGGGTCAGAACATCCGGCGGGCCATCTTGAAGGCCCGCTCGGTGTATGGAGGGTAGATGAAGCTCGACAGGTCGGGGCGGGTGGGCTTGGTGAGGACCGCCTTGCGGTGGCTGAACTCGTCGAAGCCCCACTTGCCGTGGTAGGCGCCCATGCCCGACGCGCCGACGCCACCGAAGGGCAGCTTGGCCGTCGACACCTGGAAGGCGACGTGGTTGACCAGCATGCCGCCCGCCGGCACCTCCTTGATCACCCGCTCGCGGGTCTCGCGCCGCTTGGTGAACAGGTACGCCGACAGCGGCTTGGGCCGCGAGTTCACGAAACGTATTGCCTCGTCCAGGTTTTGGACGGTGATCACCGGCAGGACCGGACCGAAGATCTCGTTCCGCATCAGCGGGCCGTCCGGGTCGGGGTCCACCACCACCGCGGGCTGGATGCGCAGCGTCGACGCGTCGCATGCCCCGCCGACGGTGACCGTGCCGTCCTTGCCGGAAAGGTAGCCGCTGATCCGGTCGAACTGCCGCTGGTTGACCACCCGCATGCCGTCCGGTTTGTCGGAGGTGAACTTGGTGATGGCGGCGCCGATCTTGTCGACCAGTTCGTCGCGAATCGTGGCGTCGGCCAACACGTAATCCGGTGCGACGCAAGTCTGTCCGGCGTTGAGCAGTTTCATCCAGGCGATCCGCTTGGCCGCCACCTCCACGTCGGCATCCGCCGCGACGATGACCGGGCTCTTGCCGCCGAGCTCGAGCGTGCAGGGCGTCAGGTGCGGCGCCGCGCCCTCATAGACCTTGCGGCCGATCTCGGTGCCGCCGGTGAACATCACCCGGTCCAGGCCCTGGGCGATGAGCTCCTGGCTGGTCGCGCCGTCGCCCTCGATGACCGCGATGGCGTCGTTGTCGAGGTACTTGGGCACCAGCTCGGCCATCACGCGCGAGGACGCGGCCGCGATTTCCGACGGCTTGAGGATCACGGTGTTGCCGGCGGCGATCGCCCCGACGGCCGGGCCCAGCGTGAGGTAGAAGGGGTAGTTCCAGGCGCCGATGATCAGCACGGTGCCGTAGGGCTCGTATTCCACCCAGCCGCGGCCGGGCAGCTGCGGCAGCTCCAGCAGTTGATACTTGCGCCGCGTCCACTTGCGCACGCGCTTGGCCGCGTACTTGGCCTCACCGGCGGTGGTGGCGATGTCGGCGATGTAGGCCTCGAAGGGGCTGCGGTCCAGGTCTTCGGCGAGCGCGGCGGCCAGCGCGGCCTCGTTCTCCTCCATCAGCTTCACCAGCTGCAGCAACTGCCGCTTGCGCCAGTCGACGTCGCGGGTGCGTCCGGTGGCGAAGGTCTGACGAAGCCGGGCAACCGTGGCGGCGACGTCGGCCGAGCCGGTCCCGTTCGTGGAGTCCTTGGAGAGCGATGCCTGCGATGCAACCGATTCGGTGGTCATCATTGTCCTTCCCGAGCAGAGTCCCGCCGCGGGGCGGCCGCTCATCGGTGATAACCGCGATACTAACCAGCCGGTTGGGAGAGCAGTAGAAAGGATCGGGCCGCGCGGTTACTTGACGCAGGGGACGCTCGAGTCCGTCATCTGGCTGAGGTCGGTCGGCGCCGGGGCGCGGTCGCCGCTGCCGGTGGCGGCGACCGCACTCACCTGCCCGGACGACGGCGCGTCGCCGGCCGCGCCGGGTTGGGCTTCGGAATGGGAGAGGTAGTCCGCCGCGGGAAACCGCGTTCCCACGGTCAGCCGGACGGTTCCGGAGGCCACCGAGGGATCCGCGGTCGCGGGCACGCGCAGTTGCTCGGACAGGACCTGCGCTCCCGCGTCGGCCCCGGGACCGTATTCGATCGTGCTGTCGTCGGCGGGGGCGGCGGCAGTCGTGGCGCTGCCCCGGGTGAAGCCCCGGCCGGTGAGGGCCTCCTCGAGGGCGGCCGCGAGTCCGTCGCGCGAGCTGGCGTTGACGACGTCGAGGATGACGGGTTCGGTCAGCGCGGGCGGTGACTGGGCCGCCGGCGACGCGGCGTCGAGCGCGGCCGGCGCGTCGGACATGAAGCGCTCGTTGACGATGCGCCGGATGGCCGCAAGGTCGACGAGGTTGATGTCGGAGCCGTTCGCGTCCTTGCCGAAGCCGGAGATCGGCAGGGTGTACAGCGACAGCGGCCGCCCGGTCAGCCGCGAGGCCCGCGCCGCGAACTGCCCGAGGTCGAGCCCGGCGTCGACGGCGACGTTGTCCCGGGCGACCTCGAGCATTTTGCGCAGCCCGCTCATGCTGGACAGCGCGCCGCCGCTGCGGGCCGCCTCGACCAACGACACCAGGAACGCCTGCTGGCGCCGCGTCCGATCGAAATCGGTGAACGAGCCGTCGTTTTCGTCGCGCCGCTGCCGCACGAAGGCCATCGCGTCGGCCGCATCGATGCGCTGCACACCCTGATGGAAGTCCGCGCCCGAGTAGCTATCACGCGTATCGCCGTTGAGGCACACCGTGATTGGCTCCACCGCCTTGGCGATCTGGTAGAAGGCGCCCAACGTGACCTCGACGAAGTGGTCGACCGAGATACCCAAAAAGTCGCTGACGGCGCTGATTTCGGCCTTGCGGCCGGCCTCGCGGGCGGTTTGCTCGCGGGCCGCCAGATCGGTCGACCCCGCGCCGCCCGAGTCCCCGGCGGCCTGCGTGTTCAACGATTGCTGATACGCCAGGCCGTACGCCTGCTTGATCTTGCCCGTGCACACCGAGCCGGGGCAGCCCGGCAGCTCGGCGTAGTCGTCGCGGGGAATCGACACCGCGGTGACGGGCCCGTCACGGTCCGAAATGTGCACGACGATAAGCACATTGGCGTTGTAGCCGCCCGAGGTTTCGTCGCCGGCGTGCAGCGCGTCGTAAACCTCCTGCGGTAGCGGCCGACCGTTCTGGTCCAACCGGCTGTCCAGGCCCATCAGCAGGATGTTCTGGTTGTCGCCGAGCGAGGCCGCCCCATTCGGCAGCGCGTGGGAGATGATGATCCGGCCCAGGGCGGTGTGGTAACCCGTCCAGCCGATTCCGGTGATGGCCATGACGAAGGCCGAAGCGATGCCGGCGACGAGCCGGCCCTTCAACAGCACCCAGCGGTGTGATCGCTGCGCCGCGCCGCCGCCCATAATGAGTCATCATTATGGGCGATGACCTGCCGATACGGCGGTAACCGCGCCGTTACAGGCGCTCGGCGATCACGAAGTCGGAGAAGGCGTCCTTGTCCTGGTCCAGCTCGAAACTCTGCACCCCGCGGTTCAGGCGGTGCATCTCGTCGATCGAGTTCTGCGCCGTGGCGCGCCAGCCGTGGTCGTTGAGCCAGTCGGCGAGGTTCGCGCGGTGCTCGTCGCGGTACATCAGCTCGCCGACGTCGATGGTCTCCTCCAGGCCGAGCTGGTCGGCGACCTTCTTGAACCGTTCCCGCATCTGCTGGCGCCGCTCCTCGGCGTGCATCGGTGCGGTTTCGGCGGAGACCCGGCTGCCGGCCGGACTCAGCTCGCCGATCTGCGTGAACAGCTTGTCCTGCGCCTCGGCGGGCAGGTACATCAGCAGTCCCTCGGCCAGCCAGGCGGTCGGCCGGGTCGGGTCGAAACCCGCGGCGCGCAGCGCGGCCGGCCAGTCTTCGCGCAGGTCGATCGCCACCTCGCGGCGATCGGCGGACGGCGTGGCGCCGCTTTCGGCCAGCGTGGTGGTCTTGTAGTCCAGCACCTGGGGCTGGTCGATCTCGTACACCGTGGTGCCGGCCGGCCAGTCGAGGCGGTAGGCCCGCGAGTCCAGCCCCGACGCGAGGATCACCACCTGCCGGATCCCGGTGGCGACGGCGTCGGCGAAGTACTCGTCGAAGAAGTGGGTCCGCACCGCCTGGTAGCCGCGCATGTGCTGGATCCGGGCGGCGGATTCCTCATCGATGGCTTCGATCTTGGCCACGACGTCCGGGTCGAGCATGGCTTCCCACAGGACGTCGGCACCGGCGTTGTTGACGAGCAGCCGGGCGTAGGGATCGCGGATCAGCGCGTCGGGCTGCTCGGTCTCGATGGCCCGCGCGGCGGCCACCATGACCGCGGTGGTGCCGACGCTGCTCTTGATGTCCCAGGTGTCGTCGTGGGTGCGCAGCGAGCTCATGCATTAACTCCTTGGGTCTTGGGCAGGCGAAGGTCAAAAGGCGGTTTCGCCGAGGCGCGCCCGCAGCAACGTGCTGCGCACCGCCTCGTCGGAAAGGTCGTCGGGCACCGCGCGGCCGAGTCGGGCCATCTCCTCGCGGTTGTCCACGGCGTGCACGTGCCAGCCGTGGTCGGAAAGCCACGCGGCGGCGTCCGAGCGGTCCGGCTCGTGGTAGGTCAGCGCCTGGACGTTGACGTCCAGGCCGAGCCGCTCGCGCATCCGCAACCAGCGCTGCGAGTTGCTCCGCGAGTTGATGCCGAACACCTCGATCGCGACCTGGCTGCCGGGCGCGCTGAGCGCGGTCAACATCTCGAACAGCCGGTCCTGGGCGTCGCTGGGCAGGTACGGCAGCAGCCCCTCGGCCAGCCAGGCGGTCGGCTGCGTGCGGTCGAATCCCGCGGCGGCCAACGCGGCCGGCCAATCCTCGCGCAGGTCCGCCGGGACGGGATGGCGGATCGCGGTGGGCACGGCGCCGTGCTGCTGCAGGATGCCCGACTTGTACTGCAGCACCTTGGGCTGGTCGATCTCGTAGACCGTGGTGCCGGTGGGCCAGTCCAGCCGGTAGGCCCTCGAATCCAGGCCCGCGGCCAGAATCACCGCCTGCCGGATCCCGGAACGCACTGCGCCGTCGAAGTATTCGTCGAAGAAGTGGGTGCGCACGGCCTGGTAGTCGATGCCGGTCCGGTGCGCGCGCCGCCCGTGCTGATCGTCGGCGAGCCAGGACAGCTCCGGGTCCGCCAGCCGCGCCCACGCGGGGCCGGCCGACGACACCAGCAGGCGGGCGAACTCGTCACGAATCAGCGGGTCGGCGCCGGCGGTCTCCGCCGCGCGCGACGCGGCGACGCCCAGCGCGGTGGCGCCGACGAGTTCGGTGATGGACCAGCTGTCGCCGGCAGACCGCACGGAAGGCGGCATCGAGGCATCCAGGTCAGTCATATCCCGACCATGGTACCGGGATAAGTTAGTTAGCCTATACGCTTTGTGCGCAACTTCACTGCGCCGCCCGGCGGGCTAGGCCCCCGGACGCCAGAGCGCGCCCTCCAGCAGCTGGCGCAGCATTCCGGTGACGGCCAGCATCTGCTGGTAGCTCTCGACGTAGCCCGCGTACAGGCCCACCCCGCAGATGATGACGAGCAGGGTTTCGACCAGTGCCGACGCATCGACGTCCGCCGCGAGCTCACCGTTTTCGATCGCGTCGTTGACGGCGCGCAACAGGAACTCGCGGCACACGCGCACCGACGAGTTGTCGGTTCCGGTCAAATCCGGATGGCGCTGGGACTCGAGTACGCCGCTGATTAAAAACGCCGATCCGGCGGGATTTTCCGAATTAGCCCTAACGGCCACGGAGATGAAGGCCGTCAGCCGCGCGACCAGCCCGGTTTCGGCGTCCGCCTCTTTGATACCGGCCGCAATGACGAATTCGTTGGTGTCCTCCAGAACTTCCCGATACAACGCTCGCTTGCTCGAAAAGTAATGGTTGATCGCCGGGCGGGTCAGGTCGGCACGGGAGGCGATGGCCTGGAACGTCGCGCCGTCGTAGCCGCGTTCGCTGAACACCAAACGAGCAGCTTGGATGATTCGTTTCCGGGTCTCGTCCGCCTTCGCCGCAGGCGGACGGCCCGGCCTGCGAGTCCCCCGTGGAAGCATTGCTAGAGTGTGCCACCGCCATGGTGGGGCATTAGTGCATTTGGCGGAATAGCGCCAAATTTTCCGGCTTGATAGTCCTCGAGCGCCTCGATCAATTCCGCGCGAGTGTTCATCACGAAAGGCCCGTAGTGGAATACCGGCTCGCGAATGGGCCGCCCACCTAGAAGCAGGACATCAATGGCGGTCGCGTCGCCCCAATCCCGAGCTCGCTCCGCCCCGACGGTGATCCGGTCGCCTGGGCCCAGGACCGCCAGCTGCCCCTGGTGGATCGGGTGGGCGACCGGCCCGACGTACCCGCTGCCCGACAGCACGTACACGAGCGCGTTGAAGTCGCGCCGCCAGGGGATGTTGAGCCGGGCGCCGTTCTCGACCGTCGCGTGCGCGAGCGTGACCGGCGTGTGCGTGACCCCGGGCCCCCGGTGGCCGTCGATCTCGCCCGCGATGATGCGGATCAGAGCCCCGCCGTCGTCGGACGCGACCAATGCGGCGTCACCACCCTCGATGGCCTGGTAGCGCGGCGGCGCGAACTTGTCCTTCTTCGGCAGGTTCACCCAGAGCTGGACGCCGTGGAACAGTCCGCCGCTCTCGACGAGTTCGGCCGGCGGCGTCTCGATGTGCAGGATGCCCGAGCCGGCGGTCATCCACTGGGTCGCTCCGTCGGTGATCAGCCCCCCACCGCCGTGGGAGTCCTGGTGCGCGAATTTCCCGTCGAGCATGTAGGTCACCGTTTCGAAGCCGCGGTGCGGGTGCCAGTCGGTGCCCCTGGGTTCGCCGGGCTGGTAGTTCACCTCGCCCATCTGGTCCATGTGGACGAAGGGATCCAGGGCGGCGCTACCGACCCCGGCGAAGGCGCGCACGACCGGGAACCCCTCACCCTCGTACCCGCGCGGGCCCGTGGTGATCGATCGCACTGGCCGCTCGGTGTCGGCGGGGCCGGGGCCGCGGACGCGCGGCAATGTCAGTGGGTTGGCCGTAACTGCAGGCATTTGACCTCCTCGTAGAGCGGACTACCCGGTATAACCGGACTAGGGTCCACTTATTCCGGGCGGTCGGCACCTGCGTGGCGGCCAAGCCGACGCGCCATCGCCCCGGCATCGATTTGCCGGGGCGATGGCGCGAAGTGTGCGACTGAGGGTGTCAGGATTTGCTGCGCGCACTCTTGGCGGCGGACTTCTCGGTGCTCTTGCCCGCGTGGGCGAGCTGACCGCCGGCGCTTTCCAGGTGCGCCCGGACGAACCACTGGAACTTCTCCAGCTGGCCCGCCTGGCCGATCAGCAGGTCCTGGGTCACCGGGTCGAGTTCGTCGGTCTCGTCGATGTATTGGCGGATGTCCTCGATCACGCCGTTGTAGACGAGGTCCAGCGCGGCCAAGTGGGCCTGGACGGTGTCGCGGCCCACCGAATAGTCGTCCCACGAGCGGTCCTTGATGATGGCACCCGGCGTGCCCTGCGGCGAAGAGCCCAGGGCGGCAATGCGTTCGGCGACATCGTCGGCGAAGCCACGCACGGCCTCCACCTGCGGGTCGATCATCTCGTGCACGCCGATGAAGTTCGGGCCGACCACGTTCCAGTGAATGTGCTTGAGCGTCAGGTGAAGATCGTTGTAGGTGCTCAACTGTTTTTGCAGCAGTTCGGTGAGCCGCGCCGCCTGCTTGTCGGTCAATCCCGGAATTGTGAACTGAGTCATCGCGTGTTTCCTAGCTTCCTTCCGTGGGGTTCCCACACACTTTCTTGCTCTGCTGGGTACCCGATGGCGACGCCGAAAAACGCGACGGATCACAGTGAGTGGATTTGCTGCACCGGCAGGCGCGGGCCCCGGCGCGGTTCGTAGGCCAATCCGCTGGCCTCGAGCAGCCGGACCACGCGCTGGCGATGTGGCCGCATCGGCTCCAGCAAGTCGAGCATTCCCGCGTCGTCGACGGGCTCACCCAGCAGTGTCCAGCCGATCATCTTGGGGATGTGGTAGTCGCCCACCGATACGGCGTCGGCGTCGCCGAAGGCGCGTTGGGCCGTCTCCGCGGCGGTCCATTCCCCCACGCCCGGCAGGGACGTCAAGGCCGCCCGCGCCTGTGCCGCCGGCCGTGATGTCAGCCGCTCCAGCGACGCGGCGCGCTGCGCGCAGGTCACCACCGTTTGTGCGCGCCTGGGGTCGACGTTGGCGCGATGAAACTCCCACGACGGGATGGTTCGCCACCGCTGCGCCGACGGCGCCACCCGCATGCCCTCGGGGGCGGGCCCCGGCGCCGGTGTCCCGTACTTGGTCACCAGCACGCGCCAGGAGCGGAACGCGTCGGCGCCGGGCACCCGCTGCTCGATGATCGCCGGGATCAGCGCCTCGAGCACCAGCCCGGTGCGGCCCAGCCGCAGGTGCGGAACCCGCCGGTGCGCGGCGGCGACCGTCGGATGCCGCGGCACGAAGTCGGAGGCGTCGTCCTCGAGACCCAGCAGGGCGGGCAGCATTTCGACGAACTCACCCGCGCCGCTCCCCCACGCCACACAGTGCGCGGCGTTGGGGGCCGCGCGGCTGATCCTGGCCGTGACGGGGCCGGTGGGCAGCAGGCTGGTCCGCCAGATCGAGCCGTCGCCGGTCGCGCGGAAGCAGGGATCCGCGGGGCCGCGGCGCAGCGGCGACAACGTGTGCCCGAAGCTGGCGGCCCCGGGGAACACGACCGTGCGCGTGCTTTTCACCTGATGACTCTCCGACCGCTCGATTGACCCTGAACTCCGTCCCCAGTCAGTATTGCGGTGTGATGACGCCCTTCGATGACCCTCAGGGCGAACTGGCCTGGATGTTTTTGCAGAGCATCAGCGACGGCGGCGATCTGGACGAGGGCTTCGCGTTGCTGCGCGACGACTTCACCTTCTGGACGCTCTACACGCGCACCGCATGCGACAAGGACACCTTCCGGCGCGCGGTCGAGCGGCGCAAACAAGACCTCGAGCTGGTCATCGACCTGGTGCGCTGCGTCAACGAGGGAGAGACGGTGGTGGTGGAGGCACAGGCCACCGGCACGACGTCCGACGGCACCTCCTACGACAGCCCGTTCGTGTGCATCTTCGACACCCGCGCCGGGCTGATCGTCTCGATGCGCCTCTACGGCGACACCCGGGCGACGGCGTCCGCCCTCCCCGGATGGGTCCCCTACTGAGCCGAGACGGTGATGTCGGCCTTGTTCGGGTAGAACGCGACGTGCCCGGCGATCGCGGCGACCGCCGGATACGGCTGCTCATAGGTCCAGATCACGTCGTCGACGGTGTCACCGGACGAGGTCGTCACGCTGTAATAGCTGGCGTCGCCCTTGAACGGGCAATACGTGCTGGTGTCGGTGCGGGTGAGCCGATCCTGTTGCACGTCGGCGATCGGAATGTATTGCACCGCAGGGATTGTGGCTTCGCGCAGTTCCAGCGCGGCGGTGGTGTCGGCCACCAGTTCGCCGTTGACGCGGACCTGCACCCTGCCCTGGGTGGGTTCGATGGTGATCGGGTGCCCCGCGTTCGGCTCGAGGACTTGCCGGTGGGCCATGGTCGATACCTCCTACAGACGCCTATTGGGGCTGTAACACCCGGCCGCCGTCAACCCTTCCCGTCCGGCGGGCCGAATGCGTAGCGATGGTACTGGGACATGTTCGCGGCGGCGGGGATCAGCGACATCACCCTTCCCAGGAGTCGGGAGGAGCGTGGCAATCGTGCGAAGGTGTCCGACTCGAACCAGCGCTCGCAGGCCAGCAGCCGCACCGCCGGTACGGCCGCGATGATGTCGTCGGGCCCGTTGATCGCCCACCGCAGCGTGGATCCCGACCGTCGCACCACGGAGTTGAGCCATTGCGACTTGATCCCGAGCCAGTTGAACACGTCGAACTGCAGCTCACCCGAGCCGAACCGGTCGACCACCCGGCGCAGCAACGCGGTGCCGTCCTGCTCGGTCAGGTACATGGTCAGCCCCTCCCCGATCATCAGCGTGGGGCGATCGGTGGGGATTTCGCTCAGCCATGACGGGTCGGTGACCGAGGCGGCGATCACGCGATAGTGCTCGCGGCTCGGGTAGAGCTGGGCGCGCAGCGCCGCGACCTCGGGGTAGTCGACGTCGTACCACCGCACGTCCGGACCCGGCTGCACGCGGAAGAACCGGCTGTCCAGTCCGCAGCCCACGTGCAGCACAACCGAGCGCGGGTGCGCCGCAAGGAATTTGCGCGTCCACTCGTCGAAGTGTGCCGAACGGGTAGTGACCGACGGCGCCCGCCGGGCGGTGATGGTCGTCTTCTTCCAGTCGTAGTCGATGCGATCGACGATCTCCTTCGCGTACCGATCACCCAGGATCGGCTTGTCGAAGTCGGCGTCCAGCGCCTTGGCGTAGAACGTCGCCAGCATGGTCTGGGGAGCCCCGGTGAGATCGACGGACACTCGCTCGGTATTCACCCGCTCGAGGCTAGTCCCACGCCCAGCGCCGCGCCGCGTCCTGAACAGCGGTCGGCGTGGCGTTCAGCGGGGAGTCGCGCTCTTACCCTTGGCATTTCGCATGGCGGCCCAGAATCGGGCCGCCTCGCGGATGGACTCCTCGACCGGGCGTGGCCGCCAACCCAATTCGCGGACGGCCTTGCTGTGGTCGACGGGTGCCTCGGCGCGCATCATGCGCACCGACGCGAGGCTGAGCTCGGCGTCCTTGCCGGTGAGCCGGGCTCGCAGGCTGCCCAGGGCGCCCAGGGCGTACAGCACCGGAACGGGGATGGAACGTCGCGGCGGCGGCACGCCGGCCTCGTCGGCCGCGATCCGCACCACCTCGGTCAGCGCGATCATTCGCTCGGAGATCAGGTATCGCTCGCCGATGCGGCCGCGCTCGGCGGCCAACAGCATGGCCTCCGCGGCGTCGGTGACACCGACGACCTCCAGCTGGATGCCGTCCATGGTGAAGGGCAGCTTGCCGAAGACGGCGCCGGCGATGAACGCGCCGTGCGGGGTGCGGCCCCAGTCGCCGCTGCCGTAGGTCGTCGACACGCACATCGCGACCGCGGGCAGCCCGGATTCGGCCACGTAGCGCATCACCAGGTTCTCGGCCTGGACCCGGGATTGGACGTAGTCCGACAACCCGCGGGTGGCGACGATGTCGTCCTCGGTCGCCACGCGCCCGCGCCGCCGGCCGACCGTCGCGTAGGTGCTGGTGAAGACGAACCGGCGCAGGTCGGGTTGTGCGACCGCCACGTCGAGGACGTTGCGCAGCCCCTCGACGTTGGTGCGAAACAGCGGCGAGGTGTCGCGCAGCCAGGCGCGGGTGTCGACGACGCAGTAGTAGACGTCGTCGACCCCGTCCATGGCCTCCCGCAGCACGGCGGTGTCGAACACGTCACCGTGAAACCGGGTGAGCTCGAGGTCGTCGATGGACCGGGTGTTGGCGTTCTCGCGCACCATGGCCCGCACTTCATGGCCCTTGGCGACCAGCTGGCGCGTGACGTGTGAACCCAGAAAGCCGTTGGCGCCGATGACGAGTTTGGGCCTGGCGGTCACTGGGCGCCTCCGTATTGCTCCATGAATTGCGCGCCGGCCTCGTCGAGGGTGCCGAGCTCCTGCGCTTTGCGGCACCACTTCAACGTGGCCTGCACGAAGCGCAGCGGGTTGTAGATGTCTTCCTGCTGACGCCACAGGCCATCACCGGCATAGGTGATGATCGAGATGTTGGTCGCGCCGATGACCGTGCCGTCACCCGGATCGCGCATCGGGTTGTCGAGTTCCATGATGATGCGCCCGGTGGCCTCGTCGATCACCGACCACAGCGACGGAAACGCGACCATGTGACTGCCGGGGAAGCTGCCCATCGTCGCACTGATCCACTGCCGGACCTCGTCGCGGCCGTGCATGGTGCCCGCCGCGTGTTCGATGTACAAGACGTCGGGTGTGTAGTGCTGGACCCACGCGTCCCAGTCGTGCGACCGCGCGGCCGCATCGACGGTCGCTTCGAATTGCTCGAACGCGGCGGCCAGTTCGCTACGGGAGAACTTGGACGTGCTCATGATTTCGCGGCACCATTGCAGCTCATCGGCGGAGTGTAGCCTGGGCCTCACTGTGGCGGGTGAGGAGGACGAGCGATGACCAACCAGAAAGCGATTCTCGCCGGCGGCTGCTTCTGGGGAATGCAGGAACTGATCCGCAAGCAGCCGGGGGTGGTCTCGACCCGGGTCGGCTACACCGGCGGTGACGTCCCCAACGCGACCTACCGCAACCACGGCACCCACGCCGAGGCCATCGAGATCATCTACGACCCGGCCGTAACCGATTACCGGGCGATCCTGGAGTTTTTCTTCCAGATCCACGACCCGACAACGAAAGACCGCCAGGGCAACGACCGCGGCCCCAGTTACCGGTCGGCGATCTTCTACCTGGACGAGGAGCAGAAGCGGATCGCGCTGGACACCATCGCCGACGTCGAGGCGTCCGGCCTGTGGCCCGGCAAGGTGGTGACCGAGGTCAGCCCGGCCGGCGACTTCTGGGAGGCCGAGCCCGAGCACCAGGACTACCTGCAGCACTATCCGAACGGATACACCTGCCACTTCATCCGCCCGGGCTGGAAGCTGCCGCATCGGGCCGCCTCCAGCCAGTAGCGGTCCCCGGCGAATTCAGCGCCGGCGCACCGTGATCCGGCCGCCGTCCTTCGGGGTGAACGCCACACCGCGGCAATGCCACCGCTCACCGGGCGCATCCGTGGTCTCGATTGTCAAGTGGCGCAGCACGGTCCGGAGCACGACGTCCATTTCCATGTTGGCGAACGCCGCGCCGACGCAGCGGCGGGTCCCGCCGCCGAACGGGATCCAGGACAGCGCCGACGGTTTGGTGTCGATGAAGCGTTGCGGGTCGAACCGCCGCGGATCGGGGAACACGTCGGGGTTGTCGTGTATCTGCGCGATGCCGACGATGATCGAGTAGCCGCGCGGGATCGCCCATTCGCCGAGCCGGTAGGCCTCGGGGTAGACGTGGCGACCGGCGAAATCGATGACGGTCCTGGCCCGTTGCACCTCGAGGATCGTCGCTTGGCGCAGCTCGTTGCCGCCCTCATCGGCCCCGTCGGCCTCCTCGACCAGCCTCGCCAACAGCTCGGGGTGTCGGCTGATCCGCTCGAATGCCCATGCCAGCGTGGACGCGGTGGTCTCGTGCCCGGCGGCCAGCAGGGCCAGCAGCTCGTCGCCAATGTCCTTGTGCGACATCGCGGAACCGTCGTCGTAGGTGCTGCGCAGCAGCAGCGCCAGCACGTCGGTCCGCTCGGCGAAATCCGGGTCGGCCCGCTCCGCGGCGATCAGCTTCTCGATGACGATGTCGTATTGGCGCCGCCACTTGTCCAACCTGCCCCACGGGCCGAACCGAGGATAGCGCTTCGGCTTCGGCAGCGCCGCAAGGCGTGAGCCCAGGGTGACCCACGGCGGGATGAGCCTGCGCAGCTCGTCGAGTTCGGCCCCCTCGGCGCCGAACACCGCGCGCAGGATGGCGTTCAGCGTGATCCGCATCATCGGCGGCAACGTCGCGAACGGGCTGCCCTCCGGCCAGCCGGCCATCTCGCGCAGCGTTTCTTCCTCGATGATGCTTTCGTAATTTTTCATGCTCTTGCCGTGAAATGGCGGCGCCAACAGCCGCCGCCTCCGGCGATGGTCGTCGCCCTCGAGTCCGAATACGGAGCCGGGACCGAACAGTCTGCTCAAATTGGGTTGGATGTTGCCGAGTTCGTCTGGGCTGGTGGTGAAGATCTGCTTGGCCAGCTGTGGATCACTGACCATGATGACGCGCCCCCACATCGGCAGCCGCAGCGTGAAGACGTTGCCGTAGCGGCGTGACAGGCGTCGCATCATCATCCGCCGCGACACGGCAAAACCGACGCCCTGCACCAGCTTCGGGCTTCGGACCGCGGGGGGCAGGCGAACCGTGGCCGGCGGGACGGTGGCTAGTTCACTCATGGCGTCATTGCTCCCCACGTCTGCCGGGCCGGAGTTGGTACCGCGATGTACCACGGACCTTTCCGAGTACGGTACTCTGCAGTACCAAAGCTGACAAGGTGCGTTTCGAACCGAAAGGGGGTGCGGGCCGTGACCTCAGCAATGACAGCAACGGATGGCGACCCCGCTCTCGACGAGGTCGATCCTTTCCGCCTCCGGCTCCTCGATGGCCTGGCCACGTCGATCACCGAACGCGGCTATCGCGCCAGCACCGTCGCCGACGTCGTCCGTTGCGCGCGCACGTCCAAACGCACCTTCTACGACCACTTCGCGGGCAAGGAGGAGTGCTTTCTCGAGTTGCTGGCCGTCGACATCGAGAAACTGGGCGCGAAGATCGCGGCGTCGGTCGATCCCGACGCCGATTGGCACGCACAGATCCGGCAGGCGGTCGAGGCCTATGTCGGTTACATCGAGGCGCGCCCGGCCATCACGTTGAGCTGGATCCGTGAGTTGCCGTCGCTGGGTGCGGCCGCTCGCCCGGTCCAGCGCCGCGGGTTGCAGCTGTTGACCAGCCTGTTGATCGACCTCAGCGCCAGTCCCGGGTTCCGGCGCGCGAAGCTGCCGCCGTTGACCGCGCCCCTGGCCGTGATCCTGCTGGGCGGTCTGCGGGAGCTGACCGCACTTGCGGTCGAAGACGGAACACCGGTCCGAGAAATCGTGGAACCGGCGGTGGATGCGTCCGTAGCCCTGCTCGGCCCGCGGCATTGAGCGCGTCCGGCGCCGTAAATCGAGGTGTCGCAAGCCATCCCGGGCCCGGCCCGGCGGGGCTAGGCTCACCGCAGACCCCGCCCGTTCTGACATGGAGGATTCTGCGATGCGGCTCTCGACTCGAAACCAGCTCCGGGGAAAGATCACCGAGGTCGAACTCGGCACCGTGATGGCCGTGGTGAAGGTGACGCTCGACGGCGGCGATCAGGTCGTCACGTCGTCGGTCACCAGGGACGCCGCGACCGACCTCGGGCTCAAGGTGGGCCAGCCGGCGACCGTGTTCATCAAATCGACCGAAGTCACCATCGGCGTCGACTAGGTGCGCCGAAAAGCCCGCACCCGGTTTACTTTTCGGCGAGGAAGGCCCGGACCCGATCCAGCACGAGATCGGGTCGCTGGTCGACGATCCAATGGCCGACCCCATCGACCAGTTCGACCTCGAAATCCTTGATGTGGTCGGCATATCCCTCGGTCAGGTCGGCCGTGATCACCGGGTCTTCGGTGCCCGTCAGCCAGCGAACGGGGACGTCGACGCGGGCCCCGTCGTACTCGCCGCGCATCCAGCTCAGCATCTCCCCGGTCTGAAACGACCGGTACCACCGCGACCCCGCCTCGGCGTGGCCGGGCTGCCGCATGCATTCGAGGTACAGCCGCACGTCCTCCTCGGGCAGCGTGTAGCCGCCGCCGACCCATGACCCCAGCAGGCGGAGGAACCGCGGGTTCGACGCGCTGATCACCCGGGGGCCGATGACGGGCAACGAGATTGGGATCTGATACCAGAACCGCCAGACGTTGCGCAGCATCGACGGGGAGCGCTTGACGAACGGCGCCGAGGTGTTCACCCCGAAAAAGCCGGTCACCTTGTCCGGATGGCGCAGCATCATGATGAACGCGGCCGGTCCGCCCCAATCGTGGGCCACCAGCTTGACCGACGCGACGCCCAACCGATCCAGCACCCCGGCCAGGTCGTCGGCCATCTCGTCCTTGCGGTAGCTGGTGCGCGGCGCCGAGCTCCAGCCCGAGCCGCGCAGGTCCGGGCACAACACCCGGTACCCGTCGGCGGCCAGCGGGCCGATCAGCTCGCGCCATTCCCACCAGTTCTGCGGGAAGCCGTGCACCAGCATCACCGCCGGCCCGCTCGCCGGGCCCGCGTCGGCGACGTGGATCGTCACGCCGTTTCCGAGCTCGACGTAGCGGTGTTCGACGCCGTCCAGCGTGGGCATGGTGACCATGTGTTGAGAACGTAGCGGCTCGGAAAGGGTTAGGCCAGAAACCGCTCCACATAGGGCGCGAAGCGCCGGCGCAGGCTGTGCTCGTTCAGGCCGAACATCTCATACGACGTTTTGACGTTGCCCAGGCGTCCGCGGCGGTGACCCGCCAGGTAGCCGGCGACGGCCTGGCGCGCCTCATCGGTGTAGGGCTCGCCGGCGAGGGCGTAGACGCGCTCGGCCACGCCGGCTTCGTCGGCCATGAAGTCGTCGAACCGGATGTCGACCGAGCGGTCCGGGCCGATGGTGTCGCGGTCGCGCACCAGCGCGCTGAGCATCTGATCGAGGCGGTCGATCCAGGAGTTGGCGATCTGCTCGACCGGCACCGGCGAGCGGTGCATGCGCGCGGAGTAGGTGATCATCGTGATCATCGACAGCGCCACCGGCACCGGGTCGCGGTGGGTGAACACGACGATGCTGTCGGGGAACACCCGATCCAGCACCGGCACCTGTTCGAGGTGCTGCGGCGACTTGAGCAGCCAGCGCCGGCCCCCGCGCAGGAACTGCATCGCCCGCAGCTGGGTGGCCAGGTATTCGTAGTGCGGCGTCTGGTCATGGGACTGGTAGTAGTCACGCCAGCGGGGCACGTGGGCGAGCGTCTCCAGCAGCATCGTGGACACGTCGTTGGCCAGCAGCTGGATCTCCTCGTGGACGTGGTCGGTGGTCATTTCGTGCATGAGCGCGAAATGCGGCATCACCGTGTTGATCACCCCGACCGCGACGTCCATCCGGGCCCGCCGCGGATCCGGCTGCACGCCAACCTCGTTCGGCATCGGGAAGGGCTCGTTGCTTTCCCAGTACGGCATGGTGCGGAAGGTGGGTGGCGCCGCCAGCAGGTTGTGCAGGTGCGTGGTGCCGGTGCGGGGCAGCCCGGCGATCACCACGGGCGAGGTCAGTTCGATGTCGTTGATCTCGGGATGGCGCCGCAACAGGTCGGCCAGCAGTAGCCGGTTCTTCAGGATCTGCAGCAGCTGCCCGTAGAAGTTGACCGCCCCGGCGCCGTGCAGCCCGTCGATCTCGCGCAGCGCGGCGAGGAAGACGTCGAGCCGTTCGCGGTAGTCGTCGGGCCCGAAATCGTGCAGGCCGGTGTCCGCACTGGCCTGGGCGTGCAGCGCGTCGGCGTCCAACGGGCACTGCGGGGCCATAGCGCTCATCATGTCGAGGATCTGCTGACCCTCGACGCTGAATCGGGGCGTGGCCAGGTCATCGAGGGAAACGGAGCGAACGGCATCGGTCACGGCGACTTATGTTACTCTCAGTTTCGTAATGGATGGTGATTTTGGCCGGCCCCGTGATCCGCGTATCGACGCCGCGGTGTTGCGCGCGACGGTTGAACTGCTCGCCGAGTCCGGTTATCCGGGGCTGTTGGTGTCGGCCATCGCCGAGCGGGCCGGCACCAGCAAGCCCGCGATCTACCGCCGCTGGCCCAGCAAGGCGCATCTGGTGCATGAGGCGGTGTTCCCCATCGGCGCCGGCACCGCCATCCCGGATACCGGCTCGACGGCCGACGGCCTGCGCGAGATGGTGCGCCGCACAATGGTTTTCCTCACCACGCCGTCCGCCCGGGCGGCCCTGCCGGGCCTGATCGGCGAGATGGCCGCGGATCCGAGCCTGCACTCGGCTCTGCTGGAGCGCTTCGCCGGCGTCATCGGTGGCGGGCTGGGCGACTGGCTCGCGGCGGCGGCGGCGCGCGGCGACGTGCGCCCGGAGGTCACCGCCGCGGAACTGGCCGAAACCATCGCCGGCATCACGCTGGTCGCCCTGCTCACCCGCCCCACCGAGCTCGATGACGCGTGGGTCGATCGCACGACACGGTTGCTCCTGGAAGGAATCAGCGCATGACGCACGAATCGACGGTCGCGTGGCAGGATCTGTTGAAAACCCTTGGCGGCCTTGATCGCTCGTTTTTGGAGGGTGACCGCGCCGTCACCGATGACCGGCACATCGCCGACGGCTACCGCATGCTCGCCACCACGCTGGGCGTGGCGTTGGACACCTACCTGTTCCCCGAACCCGATCGGCCGCAATTCGTCGCGGTCAACACGCCGTTCCGCCGCGACCGCCGCTGGGGCGGGGACAACACCGACGCCTACTACCACATCTGCCCGGTCGACCCGGCGCGCCGCTATCGCATCAGCGGGAACAAGGGTGACAGCGTGTACTTTTCGGTCACCGCCTACAACGAGCCGACGCTCGGGGCGTGGTCGGACCGGGTGGTCGCGATCTTCCGCGACACCGACCTCGACGTCGACGTCGACGGCAACTTCTCCTTCGAATTCCCGCCGACGGCCGACGCGGCCGTGTTGATGACCCGCGACTATCAGGCCGACCCCCTGACCGGGCGCCCGGTTGTCTGGCGGATCGAGGCGCTCGACGAGCCGGCGCCGATCCGCCACGGTGACGCCGAGACGGCGGCGCGCCTGCGCGCGGTCACGACGTGGCTGCAAACCATGTTCGCCATCGTGCCGCTGGCCGTCGGCAACCGGGTCGAAGACGCGCACGCCCTCGGGCACGAAACCGCCCACGCCGCAAACGCGTTCGCCGAGCCCTACCAGGTGCCGGACGCCAACTTCGGCTGGTCGGCGCGCGACGCCTGCTACTCGTACGGCAGTTTCGTGCTCGACGAGGACGAGGCGCTGGTGATCACCCATCGCCCGCCGGCGTGCAGGTTCTGGAACATGGTGGTGTGGAACCAGTTCATGGCCACCTACGGCGCGGCGGAGGGCCCCGACGCGCGCTGCTCGATCAACGGCCACAGCGCCGTCGCCAACAGTGACGGCTCGGTGACGATCGTGCTGTCCGGGGCGAAGACGGCACACCCGAATTCCCTGACCACGCTGGGCTATCCGCGCGGCAACCTGGCCTTCCGGTGGTTCCTCGCCGACGGCGTGCCGCAGCGGCCGGAGGTGAAGCTCGTCAAGGCGGCCGACGCGCCGACGACGACCAGCTGAACCGCCGAGCGTGTAACGAGGGCGGAAAACGCGCGAAAAACCCGCCACCAGTGCACGTTCGGCGGCCCTCAAGAATTCGAAGCCGCGCGGACCAGTTCGATGGCCCGGCCCAGCGTCTCGAGCTTGGCGTCCAGCGTGTCGCCCGCGGGATAGAGCCGCACGGTGTTCACGCCGGCGTCGCGCCACACCGCGAGGCGCGCGGACACCATCTCCTCGGTCCCGATCAGCGTGGTCGCCAGCACCATCTCGTCGGTCACCAGCGTGGCCGCGTCGTCGCGGTCGCCGCGCTGCCAGCGCTCGCGCACCTCGGCGGCGACCTCGGCCCAGCCCTGCCGGCCGTAGGCCCGGTTGTAGAAGTTCGTGCTCGACGATCCCATGCCGCCGAGGCTGAACGCGAGCTCCTTCTTGCGGCCCGCGACCATGCCCCGCAACTCGTCATCGTCGGCGGCGAAGGCGACCTCGGCTCCCTGGCAGATGTCGATGTCGGCCCGGGCGCGGCCGGCGGCCGCCAGGCCGTCGTCAAGGTGGCGGAAATAGGCGTCCTCGGCGCCTTCCGGGACAAAGCTGGTGCCCAACCACCCGTCGGCGACCCGCCCGGTCAACCGCAGCATCGCCGGTGACAGCGTGGCCAAGTAGATCGGGATCGGGTGCTGCGGCCGCGTCGACAACCGCATCGGCACCGCCTCGCCGCCGGGGCGGGGAAGCTCGAATTCCTTACCGGTGTAAGAGATCTTTCCGCCCGCGAACGCCTGCCGGATGATGTCGATGGTTTCGGAGGTGCGCGCCAGCGGCCGGTCGAACGAGACGCCGTGCAGGCCCTCGATCACCTGCGGGCCCGAGGCGCCCAACCCGAGCAGGAACCGCCCGTTCGACAGATTGGCGAGTGTGATCGCGGTCTGGGCGATCAGGACGGGCGAGCGGGTACCGACCTGAAACACGCCGGATCCCAGGAGCATCCGCTCGGTGCGGGCGGCGAGGTAGCCCAGCGCCGACGGCGCGTCCGCGCCCCACGCCTCGGCCACCCAACACACATCGAGGCCCAGCTTTTCCGCCTCGACCGCGAGCGCCACCGCCTGCCCGGCGTCGTCCCCGGTACCGGAGAACTCCACCGTGGTGGCGGTCCGCATCACCGCACTCCGTGCTCGGCCAGCCGTTTGATCGAGGCCAGGGTCTTTCCGATCGCGGCCTCGAACTCCCGCATCCGCACGAACACGATCTTCTGTTCCTTGTCGGGCATCGAGTCGATCGCGGTCGACAACCCCGAACGTCCCGGCCCCATCTGCATCCAGTAGTTCAGGGCCGTGCCGCCGTCGCGGGGCGCCAGCCGGAATCGCCAAATCGAGGCCGGGTTATCGGGACCGCCGACGGCCCAGGCGAATTCGCGTGGCTCGTCGCACGCGACGATCTCAGACGTGGTGCTCCACTGCCCGAACGCCTCGTGCTCGTTGTGTCCGACGAAGCGGGCGCCGACCCGCGGGCCGTCCGATCCCTCGGCCCACTCCACGGCCTGGAGCTCGTTGCTGACCGCAGGCATCAGCTCGATATCGCAGACCAGGCTCCAGACCCGCTGCGGGTCGGCGTCGATCCACGTCGAGGCCTCCACCGTCGGGGTGTCCGCGTAGCGCGCGCCGGTCCATTCCACGGACCTCATTGTCCCCCTCGTCCGGCGCAAGGCAATGCGTGGACGGCACCGAGTTACGCGGCGACCGGCTCGCGGGCGGCGGGCGCGTCGGCGCCGACCTTGGGCCGCCAGCTGTCCGGGAAGGTCAGCCTGACGATCTTGCGGACGACGGTGCCGAACTGCCGCAGCAGCGGACCGCGGTTGTACGGGATGCCGTAGCGCTCGCAGATCCGTTGCACCTCGGGCGCGATCTCCGCGTAGCGGCGGGCCGGCATGTCCGGGAACAGGTGGTGCTCGATCTGGTGGGAGAGGTTGCCGGAGAGCAGGTGAAAGAGCCGGCCGCCGGTGAGGTTCGCCGAGCCGAGGACCTGGCGGAAGTACCACATGCCGCGCGACTCGTCCCGGGTTTCCTCGACGGTGAATTCCTGTGTGCCGTCCGGGAAGTGGCCGCAGAAGATGATCATGTACGACCACACGTTGCGCATCAGGTTGGCCGTGAGGTTGCCGGTGAAGACGAACGGCGCGAACGGGCCGGCGAGCAGCGGGAAGGCGACGTAGTCCTTGAGCGTCTGGCGCCGGGTCTTGCGCCAGATGGCGCGCAGCACCTCGCGCTTGTCCTCGAGGCGGATCTCGCCGGAGCGGATGCGCTCGGTTTCCAGTTCGTGCAGCGCGACACCGTACTGGAACAGCACCATCAGCAGGAAGGCATACAGCGGGTTGCCCAGGAAGTAGGGCTGCCAGCGCTGGTCCTCGCTCATCCGCAGGATCCCGTAGCCGATGTCGCGGTCCATTCCCACGATGTTGGTGTGGGTGTGGTGCATGTAGTTGTGCGAGTGCCGCCATTGATCGGCCGGGCACGCGGTGTCCCACTCGAAGGTGCGGCCGGAGATCGCCGGGTCACGCATCCAGTCGTACTGGCCGTGCATGATGTTGTGGCCGATCTCCATGTTGTCCAGTATTTTGGCGATGCCGAGCATGCCGGTGCCCAGCAGCCACGCGGGCGGCAGGAACAGCAGCACGCGCCCGCCGACCTCCAGCGCACGCTGGGTCTTGATGACGCGGCGAATGTAGTCGGCGTCCTTTTCGCCGAGGTCCGCCATCACGCGCTCTTTTATGGCGTCGAGCTCGCGGCCGAAATCCTCGGCCTGCTCGGGTGTCAGGGTGATCTTGTTGGGTGTCATGGCTTTTCCTCCGGATTCTGCCGCGACTGTGAATCTCGCGACGCGACACGCCGTGCGGCCGTCGCGTATTTCACATTCGCGAGCTTGGTTGCTGTTAAAGGGACACGTCCACGTCACCGACCGGAACGGACACGCAGATCTGCACGTCCTCATCGGGTGCGGTCGAGACCGCGCCGGTGACCAGGTTGCGCACGGTGCCGGCGGTTTTGCGCCGCGTGCAGGTGTGACAGATGCCCATCCGGCACCCGTTTTCCGGGGACAGGCCGGCGGATTCGGCCTGTTCCAGCAGCGGGCGTCCGTCGTCGACGACGTCAACGCCGCTGTCGGAGAACGTGACTCGCCCTCCTGACGGGTTAGCCGGTGTTTCGAAGGCCGGAGGGACGAAGCTTTCGGTGTACACGGTGTCGCAGTGCTCCCGCACGGACTCGACCAAAGCCGTTGGGCCGCAGACGAATACCGCGTCGGGTGAGGGCATCGCGGCGGCCAGGTGTTCCGGGCCGAAGCGTCCGGCCAGGTCGCCGCCGTCGGCGCGGGTGTAACCGTGCAGCACCCGCACCGACGGCAGCGCGGCCAGCTCGTCGCGGTAGCACGCCTCGGCGGGCGTGCGGGCGTAGTGGACGAAGGCGATCTCGCCGCGATGCCCCTGGGCTACCAGGGTGCGCAGCATCGCCATCACCGGGGTGATCCCGCTCCCCCCGGAGACGAACAGGATCCGCCGGGGCCGCGGCCCGGGCAGCGTGAAGTCGCCGCCGGCGCCGGCCAAACCGACCACCATGCCGGGACGGGCGTGTTCGTACAGATGGTTCGAGACCAGCCCTCCCTCGTGGCGGCCGATGGTCAGCTCTAGGGTGGCCGCCCCTTCGGCGTTGGCCGGGGAATAGCAGCGGGTGTGGCGGCGCCCGTCGATCTCGACGGTCAGGTTGACGTACTGGCCGGCCCGGACCGTGTGGGTGGCCAGGAAGGTGTCGTTGGGTGTCAGGGTGAGCGTGACGCTGCGGGGTGTGGTCCGGCGCACGTCGGTCACCTTGGCGCGGGCGTCGCCCAGCGTCCATGTCGGTGCGACGAGCTCGGTGTAGCGGTCGACGCCGTGCGGACCGGTCAGCAGGTCTAGGAGCTCCGAACCCAGCACGCGCTGCCGGAACATCCGAGCGAGGACCCGACCAGAAGCTTGAGCGTTTTGAGTGAACATATGTACACCGTGCGGTCGCAACGGCCAGGTAGTCAAGGGTTTACTGGCCCGATGTGGTAGGGTTCACACAGTGAACAGCCGTACTCCTAGCTCACGGGCGCGCGGCTCCGGACGCGAACGCTCGCGGGAAAGCCAGTCGCGCGAGGAGCGCAAGGAGGCGACGCGGCGTGCCATCATCGCCGCGGCGCTCAAGCTCTTGCAGGACCGCAGCTTTTCCAGCCTGAGCCTGCGCGAGGTGACCCGCGAGGTCGGGATCGTGCCGGCGGCGTTTTACCGCCACTTCGAATCGATGGAGGCGCTCGGCCTGGTCCTGATCGACGAGTCGTTTCGCAGCCTGCGTGACACCTTGCGCGACGCGCGCGCCGGCAAGCTCGACCCGAACCGGGTCATCGAGTCGTCCGTCGAGATCCTGGTCGCCAGCGTGGCCGACCGGCGCGAGCACTGGAGGCTGATCGGTCGCGAGCGCAACAGCGGCCTGTCCGTGCTGCGCTACGCCATTCGCACCGAGATCCGGCTGATCACGTCCGAGCTGGCCACCGACCTGGCGCGTTTCCCCGGTTTGAACAAGTGGACCACCGAGGATCTCAACGTGCTGGCGACCCTGTTCGTCAACGCCATGATCGTCATCGCGGAGGCCATCGAGGATTCGCAGAGCGCGGAGGCGACCGAGGACATCCGCCGGCTCGCGGTCAAGCAGTTGCGGATGATCGCGACCGGCATCGCCGGGTGGCAGAGCACTCCCTGATCGCATCGGCTGCAGTAAACAGGCGAGCACTGACTTACTCGTCGACCACGTCGTAGAGCGAATCGCCGTCTTCCGGGGTGCCGTCGATCTGGCCGCGATGCGCGCGCCGCGGCCCGTCGTCCACGGGCTCGATGTCATCGGGCACATCGGGCTCCTCGGCGGCCAGCCGCTCGTCGAGGGATTCGCCCTCCCGTTCTTCTCTCGCCGTCACACCGAAGCGATTGGCCTCGCTCCAGCCCTCGGGGGGATCGACGACGATGTCGCCGTCGTCGTTGCGCAGTTCGTCGGAGTCGGTTCCTTCGCTCGCGTTCAGGGTGTCGCCCGGTCCGCCCTCCTCGGGAAAGTCGGCGGGATCGACCAGATCGTCGGCTTGGGGGTTCTCGCTCATGCCAAAACGGTTGCCCGCCGGATTGGGTGACTAAACGGCCCGCGGCGCCCGCCACATCGCCCACATCGTCGGGCCGCCGTCGGGCAGCACGATCTCGCGGGTGACGGTGAAGCCGAAACGTTCGTAGTACGGGACGTTTTCGAATTTGGTCGATTCGAGGTAGGCCGGACAGTATTCGGCGTCGCAGCGGTCCAGACGCGACCTCATCAGGGCTTGACCGAATCCCTGGCCACGGACCGCCGGGTCGCTGCCGATGACCGCCAGATACCAGTGCGGTTCCTCGGGGTGCACGCTCTTCATCAATTCCTGGACCGCGCGGCCGCGCATCGAGCGCAGACCGAACACCCGCAGGAACGTGGGCGTCATCGCCAGCTGCGCACCGGGCGTCTCCTGCCACTGGCCGGGCGGATCCCACAGCGCCGCAGCGCCGATGCCCGAATCCTCGGTGGCCACCTCCACGCCGCCGCGGCCCAGGTGATGGTGGCGGGTCATCGTCGCGAACAGCCGGCTCAGGCCCGCGGTGCGCTTGTCCGCCTCGGGCATCAGCCAGACCATCACCGGGTCGTCGTAGAACGCGCGGGCCAGCGTGCGCGACAGCTCGCGGACGTCGGCCTTGAGCGCCGGGCGGACGTGCGGGGTCATCCACGTCACGCTAGTGGGTGTTGAGGTGATGCGGCGCGGGTATGCCGACCCGGGTGACCGGCATGTCGCGGCGAGCGTTCGGGCGGGTGGCCGTCGGCGCGGGCATGCTCGGGTCCGTCGGGCTGTCGGACGGCTGCACGACACCGGGCACCGACCACGCCACGTCCGCCGGTCCGCCACCGCCGTCGGGCAGGGGCGTGGGGTTCGTGCTGTCCCACGAGCAGTTCCGCACCGACCGGCTGGTGGCGCAGGCCCAGGCGGCCGAAGAGGCCGGCTTCCACCACGTGTGGGCCAGCGACCACATTCAGCCCTGGCAGGACAACCAGGGCCATTCGATGTTCCCGTGGCTCACGCTGGCGCTGGTCGGCAGCGCCACCAGCCGGATCTCGTTCGGCACCGGGGTGACCTGCCCGACCTACCGCTACCACCCCGCCACGGTCGCCCACGCCTTCGCCTCGCTGGCAATCCTCAACCCGGGCAGGGTGTTCCTGGGCGTCGGCACCGGTGAACGGCTCAACGAACAGGCCACCACCAACGCCTACGGCGACTACGCGGAGCGCCATGACCGGCTGGTCGAAGCGATCGACCTGATCCGCCGGTTGTGGAGCGGATCGCGAATCTCCTTCTCGGGGAGATACTTTCAGACGAACTCGTTGAAGCTTTACGACGTGCCGGCCACCCCGCCGCCGATCTTCGTGGCGGCCGGCGGCCCGAAGAGCGCGAAACTGGCCGGGCAGCACGGGGACGGCTGGATCACCCAGGCCCACGATGTGACGGACCCAAAACTGTTGGCGGCCTTCGGTTCCGGAGCGCAGGCCGCCGGGCGGGATGTCGCCACGTTGGGTAAACGCGCCGAACTGTTCGCGGTCGTCGGCGGCAATGCCGAGGCGGCCCGCGCCGCTACGCTGTGGCGTTTCACGGCCGGCGCCGTCGACCAGCCCAATCCCGTCGAGATCCAGCGCGCGGCCGAGTCCAACCCCGTCGACAAGGTGTTGGCCGGCTGGACCGTCGGCACCGACGCGGCCCCGCACATCAGCGCCGTGCAGCGGGTGCTCGACGCCGGGGCCGTGCCCTTCCTGCACTTTCCCCAAGACGACCCCATCACCGCCATCGACTTCTACCGCACCGATGTCCTGCCGAAGTTGCGCTGAGCGACCTTCGGCGCGCAGTCGTTTCGAAGCTGTTTCGAAGCCCCGGGCCCGGGTATCCGCACCCAACTTCGAGGGACAGCCCAATGGGAAGGCAAAGCATGGACGCAATCACTTTTCTCCGTCAGGACCACAAGAGCGTGCTCGGTCTGTTGGAGACGCTCGACGGCGCGCCGTCGGGCCCCGGCGAGCAGGCGAGCGGCCTGGAAACCATGGTGAACAACCTCATCATCGCCGAATCCCAGCACGAAGCGATTGAGGAACAATTCTTTTGGCCGGCCGTGCGCGACGCGATCGGCGATGGACTCGTCGACAAGGCGATCGAGCAGGAGCAGGCCGGAAAGAAGCTGCTGCAACGTCTCGAGGACGGTAAACCCGGTGAGCCGGACTACCACGAGGCGCTGCAGGAGTTCGTCAAGGCGGGCCGCGAACACATCGCCTACGAACAGAATGAGGTGTGGCCCCAAGTCGAAACGGTGCTCAGCCGTGAGGAGTTGGAGAAGATCGGCGAAAAGCTGGAAGCGGCAAAGAAGATCGCTCCGACCCGGCCGCACCCCGATACCCCACCCAACCCGGCCGTGCTCAAGACGATGGGGATGGGCGCGGCGATCGTCGACCACGTCCGGGACGCGGTGACCGGCCGCGGGAAGGACAATCCGCCGGATCCGCAGATGCACTGACACGGCAACGACGATGGCCGGGCGTCTTGATCGGACGCCCGGCCATCTCGTCTCCAATTAGCCTGTGGGAACGTGCTGTTCGTGCGTGAACGGTTTCTCGGCGTTGACGGCCGGCGAGCCCTGCGGGTTCTCCTTGGCGCCGGTGTTCTTGCGCGTGGCGCCGCCCAGCCACTGCTGCTCGGGCTTTTCCACGTACTCCCATTCCGTGCCCTCGGGCCAGGGGCCCTGTCCTTGGTTCCACGGACCGCGAACGGACTCGCCGCCCCCGTTGGACATGTTGAACGCCACGTTCTGGAACCGCGGGTCGCCGGGCAGCTGCCCCGGCGGGAAGTTCACCGGAAGCTCGTTGAGCGCTGCCGTGAACTGCTGATAGTGCGCGACCTCGCGCGTCATGAGGAACGTCAGCGTGTCCTGGACGCCGGGGTCGTCGGTGAACTGCTTGAGGTATTCGTAGACGATCTTGGCGCGCGATTCCGCCGCGACGTTGTTGCGCAGATCGACGGTCGGGTCGCCGTTGGCGTCGATGTAGGCGCCGGTCCAGTTGTTTCCGCCGGAGTCCTTGACGTCCGGCCCGCCGCCGCTGAGCACCAGGAACAGCGGGTTGACCGCGACCGAGTGGATGAGGCCGTCCCGGCCGCCGCCGTTCGCCGCCACCGCCGGCATCCAGTCGCATTTCTCGTTGGCGATCTTGAGGTTGTCGTTGAGCCCGTCGAGCAACATGGTGATCATCGACCCGACCATTTCGAGGTGGCTGAGCTCCTCGGTCGCGATATCCATGAACAGGTCATACATTTTCGGGTTCTTCTGCCGCAGCACGAAAGCCTGGGTGAAGTACTGCAGTGCCGCGGTGAGTTCACCGTTGGCGCCGCCGAACTGGTCCATCAGCAGCGACGCGAATCGAGGGTCGGGCCGGTCGACCCGTACCTCGAATTGAAGATCTTTGTTGTGCACAAACACTGGGGCCTCCCTGGGGGATCGAGATGGGGCTGGTCGACGCCGGATACCCGGGGCCTATGACGCCAAACTCGGGGCATCGCGATTTCCCATCGGTCGGCCGTCCGGCCGGGGCCGCTGATCGCCGGGGTTACGCGTCGGGGATCCATCGTGGAGAATGCGCCCCTATGGAGTCTTTGGACCCAGCCTCGAAGCACGAGTTGGCCGTGCGCATTGCCGAGCTCGCCCGCGAGATCGCCACCCCGCGCTCGCTGGACGACGTTTTCGCCGACGTGACCACCGCCGCGGTCGAGCTGATACCTGCCGCGGATATCGCGGGGGTGCTGCTGCTCAAGGCGGGTGGGGAGTTCGAATCGGTCGCCGACACCGACAGCCTGGTCGCGAAGCTCGACAAGCTGCAGCACGACTTCGGTGAGGGCCCCTGTCACGACGCCGCCCTGAAAGAAACGATCGTGCGCAGCGACGACCTGCGCGATGAACCACGCTGGCCCAAGTACGCGCCGGCGGCGGTCGAACACGGGGTGCTGAGCAGCCTGTCGTTCAAGCTCTACACCGCCGAGCGCACCGCCGGCGCCCTGAACCTGTTCAGCTTCCGGCCCAACGTGTGGGATACCGAGGCCGAGACCATCGGAACCGTGTTCGCCGCGCACGCCGCGTCGGCGATCATGGCCGGGCGCCACGGACGGCAGATGCAATCGGCCCTGTCGTCGCGCGACCGCATCGGGCAGGCCAAAGGCATCATCATGGAGCGCTACGGCGTGGACGACGTGCGTGCCTTCGAGTTGCTGCGCCGGCTGTCGCAGGAGAGTCAGACCAAGCTCATCGACATCGCCCAGCGCGTGATCGACACCCGCGGCGAGGATTGATCCGCGGCCGCGCGACACCCGAACGTGGACTTGTTGCGCGAAGAGGCCGCGTTTCGCCGCAACAGGTCGACGTTCGACGCGGCGTTTTCAGGCGTCGACGCGGCGTTTTCAGGCGACGAAGCGGACGACGCTCTCGGCCACGCACGCCGGCTTGGCCGACCCTTCGATCTCGACGGTGGTCGAGATGGTCGCCTGCACGGCGCCGTTGCCCACGTCGTCGACGCTGACCAACGAACTCTGCGCGCGCACCCGCGAGCCGACCGGGACCGGCGCGGGGAAGCGAACCTTGTTGAGGCCGTAGTTGATTGCGAGCTTGATGCCGTTGACGGTGTAGATCTGGTGCTGCAGTCGCGGCAACAGCGCCAGGGTCATGAAACCGTGGGCGATGGTCGTGCCGAACGGCCCGGACGCGGCCCGCTCCGGGTCGACATGGATCCACTGGTGATCGCCGGTCGCGTCGGCGAACAGGTTGACGTCTTCCTGTGTGATGGTGGCCCAGTCACTGTGGCCCAGCTCCTCGCCCGCGGCGGCGGCCAGGTCGGCGACTGATTCGAAGGTGCGCATTGGGTGTTCTCCTTGGTTTCGGCTGCTAACAATAACGGTGGGCCGCACGGTTAACACCGAGCCCTCGCGGGTGGCAGCCGGTGGACGGACGAACCCATCTCGAGCCATCCCGACCAATTCAATGCGGCCCTGCTCGACTTCCTGCGCGGTAGCGCCCGGGCGCCGAACGCCGCGCCGCCCCCGTTTCGCCTGAGCCGTCGGGGGAATTCGGGAGGTGGACGTTGCCGCGCCAGGAAAGGAACCGCCATGCCAGACCGCAAAGGCCACAAAGCCGAGGAAGACGTGGAACCCGACACCCACCAAGCTCGGTCCCGCGCCGCCGCGGGTGAGGACGACGGCTCGTACGTGGGCGCCGCGGGCTCCGATGACTCGTTCGACGCCGGCGAATCGGGCGCCGAGGCCCGCAGCGAGCGCGGCTGACGGTTACCCGAGTGCGCCGATCGCCGCTTGCAGCCTGGTGGTGGCCTGGTCCGCGACCTCCTGCAGCGCCCCGGCTTCGCCGGTCACCTTGACCATGAGCTGGGGATCCATGGCCTCGACCAAGACCGCGTCGCCGGCGGGGTCGGAGCGCACCACCACGTTGCACGGCAACAATTGGCCGATTTGGCGGTAAGCGTTCAGCGCCCGGTGCGCCAGCGCCGGGTTGCAGGCGCCCAGGATGAGATAGTCCTCCATCTCCTCGCCGAGCTTTTGCTTGAGCGTGGCCTTGACGTCGATCGTGGACAGCACGCCGAAACCCTGGTCGGCCAGCGCTCTCGTGGTGCGCTCCACCGCGTCCTCGAACGAGGTGTGCAGCGTGGTGCTCAATCCCGGTGTCATGTGATTCCTCCTCTTTCAGCCGTGGACTACCCAGAATTTCGCCCACAATGGGTCGGTGAGGCTGCTGCTGATCGCCGATACCCACATCCCCAAACGCGCCCGCGACCTGCCCGCGCAGGTGTGGGATGAGGTCGCCCAGGCCGACGTCGTCATCCACGCCGGCGACTGGATCTCGCCGGAGTTCCTCGATCGCCTCGAAAGCGCCGCGACACGCCTGGTCGGGTGCTGGGGAAACAACGACGGCCCGGCGTTGCGGGCCCGGCTCCCCGAGCGGGCGGACGTGACCCTGGCGGGCGTCCGGTTCACGGTCACCCACGAGACCGGCGCCGCAGCGGGCCGCGACGCGCGTATGTCACGGCTGTACCCGGACAGCCAGGTGCTGGTGTTCGGGCACAGCCACATCCCCTGGGACAGCACCACCGAGACCGGGTTGCGCCTGCTCAATCCGGGGTCGCCGACGGATCGGCGCCGCCAGCCGTTTTGCACGTACATGACCGCCGACGTCGACGACGGCGCCGTGACCGGCGTCGCGCTGCATCGCCTGCCCAGGTAGCGGGTACTTACCGTACGCGGAGCTTCCCCACCTAAATAGCTCGGCTACAGAGGTATCATGGCGGAAGTGAAGACACGCACCGACGTCGCAACCGACCTGTTCGGCGTGGTCGGCCGCTTCCGGCGGCAACTACGCCGGTCGGCCGGCCGGGCGTTCGATTCGTCGCGGCTCTCCGAATCGCAGTCCGAACTGCTGTGGCTGGTCGGCCGGCGTCCGGGAATCTCGGTCAGCGCCGCCGCGGCCGAACTCGGGCTGGTGCCCAATACCGCCTCGACCCTGGTCACCAGGTTGGTCTCCGACGGGCTGCTGCTCCGCACCGCCGGGGACACCGATCGCCGGGTGTGCCAGCTTCGGCTCGCCGAGCCCGCCCAGCAGATCCTCGACGCGTCCCGGGCCGCCCGGCGCGACCTGCTGTCCGAGCTGCTCGACGAACTCGACGCCGACGAAATCGAGTCCTTGGCAAAGGGATTGGAGGTCCTCGACACGATGACCCGCATGCTTCAGGAGCGAAGATCATGAGCGTGACGCTGCCGATGGCGATCGACGCCCGGCACCTGACCTACCGCTACGGCCAGTTCACCGCCGTCGACGACGTGACATTGCAGGTCCGGCCCGGCGAAACCATGGGCCTGTTGGGCCCCAACGGCGCCGGGAAGACGACCATGGTCCGGATGCTGACCACGCTGGCCCCGGTGCAGCAGGGCGAGCTCCACATTTTCGGGATGGACGCGCGCCGCCAAACCACCGACATCAGAAGCAACATCGGCTATGTGCCGCAACAGCTTTCGATCGAGCCCGCGCTGACGGGCCGGCAGAACGTGGAGTGGTTCGCGCGGTTGTACGGTGTGCCTCGCGCCGAGCGCTCCGATCGCGTCGATCAGGCGCTCGTCGCCATGGACCTGCTGGGCGTGGCCGACCGGATGGCGTCGGCCTACTCCGGCGGCATGGTCCGCCGTCTCGAGGTGGCGCAGGCGCTGGTCAATCGTCCGTCGCTGCTGGTGTTGGACGAGCCGACCGTGGGGCTGGATCCCATTGCGCGCGACGGCGTGTGGTCGCAGGTGCGAAAGATGCAGGCGCAGTTCGGCATGACGGTGCTGCTGACGACGCACTACATGGAGGAGGCCGACGCGCTGTGCGACCGGGTGGCGCTGATGCACCGCGGCGCGTTGCGGGCCGTCGGCGCACCCGACGCGTTGAAGGCCCGGCTGTCCAACGGGTCGCCGGGCGCCACGCTCGAGGATGTGTTCCGCCATTACGCGGCAACGGGTTTGGACGACAAGGCGGCGTCGACGGAGGAACCCGGGTCCATCCGGGAAATCCGTTCCAGCAGAAAGGTGGCGCGCCGTGTCGGTTGATGGCGCCGCGGCGGGGACACTGCTTCGCGCGCCGCGGGGATGGCAGCGGGTCGGCGCGCTGACCGGCCGCATCGGAGCATTCGCGATCGTCGAACTGCAGAAGCTGCAACACGACCGGACCGAACTCGTCACCCGGATGGTGCAGCCCGCGCTGTGGTTGCTGATTTTCGGTACCACCTTCAGCCACCTACACGTCATCGCGACCGGATCGGTGTCGTATCTGGCCTTCCTGGCACCCGGGATCATCGCCCAGTCGGCGTTGTTCATCTCCATTTTCTATGGGATACAGATCATTTGGGATCGCGACGCCGGCGTACTCGCCAAGCTCATGGTCACGCCGGCGCCGGCGTCGGCGCTGATCACCGGCAAGGCGTTCGCGGCCGGGGTGCGTTCGGTGGCCCAGGTCGTCGGTGTGATGGCGCTGGCGTACCTGATGGGTGTAGGCCTGACGATCAATCCCCTGCGGATCGCGGCGGCGATGGGGGTCGTCATGCTCGGCGCCGCGTTCTTCGCGTGCCTGTCGATGACGCTGGCCGGCTTGGTGCGCAACCGCGATCGCCTGATGGGCATCGGACAGGCGATCACCATGCCGCTGTTCTTCGCCTCCAACGCGCTGTACCCGGTCGACGTGATGCCGGCGTGGTTGCGCGCGCTGAGCAAGGTCAATCCCCTCAGCTACGAGGTCGACGCGCTGCGGGCGCTGCTGATCGGAACCCCGTTCAACCCGGTCGGCATCGTCGTGCTGGTGGTGGCGGCGGTGCTCGGAATCACCACGGCGTCAACGCTTTTGCGTCGCTTGGTCGCCTAGAGCGCCACCGGCGGTGCTAGCGCGCCCGCCATCACGTCGCAAGGGGCGGCGCGGTTCCGAGAGCCGATCGTGACCCGAACGTGATGATGTCTGGCCGACTCGCAATCGTTAGCTAACCGCGATCTGTCGCTGCGGCCGCGACAACCGAATTCGGCGCTCGCGCTGTGTTTCACTCCCCGAGAACAGATTCCACCGCATGGTGCGGCAGATGAAAGTTGGGATGGGTAGAGAGCTATGTCGTTCATCGAAAAGGTGCGAAAGTTGCGTGGCGCGGGGGCGAACATGCCGCGCCGACTGGCGATCGCTGCCGTGGGGGCCTCCCTGCTGTCCGGTCTCGTCGCCGCCACCGGAGGCTTCCCCACCGCGAGCGCTTTCTCCAAGCCGGGGCTCCCGGTGGAATACCTCGAGGTTCCGTCGCCGTCGATGGGCCGCAACATCAAGGTCCAGTTCCAGCCCGGCGGCGCGCACGCCGTGTACCTGCTGGACGGCCTGCGCGCGCAGGACGACTACAACGGCTGGGACATCAACACCCCCGCCTTCGAGGAGTTCTACCAGTCCGGCCTGTCGGTGATCATGCCGGTCGGCGGCCAGTCCAGCTTCTACAGCAACTGGTACCAGCCGTCGTCGGGCAACGGGCAGAACTACACCTACAAGTGGGAGACCTTCCTGACCCAGGAAATGCCGCTGTGGATGCAGGCGAACAAGCAGATCTCCCCGGCGGGCAACGCCGCGGTGGGGCTCTCGATGTCGGGCGGCTCGGCGCTGATCCTGGCCGCCTACTACCCGCAGCAGTTCCCCTACGCCGCCGCCCTGTCCGGGTTCCTGAACCCGTCCGAGGGGTGGTGGCCCACCCTGATCGGCCTGGCGATGAACGACGCCGGCGGCTACAACGCCAACAGCATGTGGGGCCCGTCCACCGACCCGGCGTGGAAGCGCAACGACCCGATGGTCCAGATTCCGCGGCTGGTCGCCAACAACACCCGCATCTGGGTCTACTGCGGTAACGGCACTCCCAGCGACCTGGGCGGCGACAACATGCCGGCCAAGTTCCTGGAGGGCCTGACGCTGCGCACCAACGAGCAGTTCCAGAACAACTACGCGGCCGCGGGCGGGCGCAACGGGGTGTTCAACTTCCCCGCCAACGGGACGCACTCGTGGCCCTACTGGAACCAGCAGTTGATGGCCATGAAGCCCGACATGCAGCAGGTGCTGCTGGCCAGCAACACCACCGCGCAACCCGCGCAACCGGCACAGCCGGCGCAACCCGCGCAGCCGGCGACCTAAATCCCGGCAAGCCAGCATCGGCAGTAGCGCACCGGTCAGCGCTACTGCCGATGCTCTTTTTCACCCGCGTCGAGCAGGGCGCGCCGATCGGAGTGGAAGTAGGTGTAGCCGGTGGTCAGCGCGCACACGACCGTGGCCACCACCAGCATCCACGTCCCGTTGACGAACAGGCTGATGAACCCGCCCACGGTTGCGCCCACCACGAAGCTGGCGAACAGCAGGAAATAACCCAGCCATTCGGCCGCCGTCCCACCGGCGAGGTGGCGTTCGATGCCCTGGCCCATCTTGACCAGCGTCCCGGTCACGTAGCTGAGCGAGACCGACACCTCGCCGTCCTTGACGAACGATGTGTTGAGGGCCCCAATGCCGAAGGCCACCAACATGATCGGCGCGAAATCGAGCAGATTCTCTTCCCAGCCCTCATCGATGACGTCCACCATGGTGGCCGCCAGCAGGCTGAACGTCGTCAGCACCGTCGGCCCATGCGGGTGCGCCACCCAGAAATGCCGCCGGCACACCGAGGCGATCACCACGCCTGAGACGAAGCAAACGATCAACACGCCCGCCGTCACCGACAGCAACACGTCGCCGCGGAAATACCCGAGCATGGCCCGCTGGGCGTTCCCGGTCATGAAGGTCACGAAGTAGCCGGCGGAATGGGTGAAGGCGGTCGCTCCCAGGATCCCCGCCAGCACCGCCAGCACCCAGGACAACCGCGACTCACTGTTATTGATCTCGTTCGGCACACGCACATGGTTCCAGACGGCGGCGGCGCGTGCAGCGCACGCCGCTTGCCGACGGGCGACCGCGCCCGGCTACGCCGCGCTTGCGATCGCCACTCAGACGGCGGTCAGGCGGGCGATGGAACGCAACGGGATCGGCAGCCAGCCGGGCCGGTGCCGGGCCTCGTAGCCGGCTTCGTAGACGGCCTTGTCCAGTTCGTAGGCGGCCAGCAGCTGCGCCGAATCGCGGGGGTCAATCCCGGAGGCGGCCGCGTAGCCGTCGCAGAACGCGGTGCGGTTGCGTTCGACCCACTCGCGGGCCCGGGCCGCCAACTGCTTGTCATCGGCCTGGTCCACCAGCGGCCCGTAGGCGGCGTATTCGAATGACCGCAGGACGCCGGCCACGTCGCGCAGCGGCGAATCGGGCGCGCGGCGTTCCTCGAGCGGCTGCCCCGGCTCACCCTCGAAGTCGATGAGCAACCAGCTCTCCGGCGTGCGCAGCACCTGCCCCAGGTGCAGATCGCCATGGACGCGCTGCACGGTGATCGTCTCGGCGACCAGCTTGCGGAACCGCTCGTCGATGGTCGCGGCGAACTCCTCGAGCTCGGGCACCAGGGCCACGGTCGACGACAGCCGCGCCAGCACGTTCTCCACCGGGAAGACCGCCTGCGCGGTGCCGAGGGTCTCGGCCAGGGTGGCATGCACCGACGCCACGGCCTCGCCGAGGCGGAAGGACTCGCCGGCGAAGTCGCCGCCGACCTCGTACGCGTAGAGATCGGCCTCGGCGAACAGGTCGCGAACGCTGGCGCTGGCCATCGCCCAGCCTTCCGCGGCGTTGGCGGCGAACTCGGTCACCATGCCCAGCGGCCACGTCTCGTCGCCCGGACCCGTCATCTCGTAGGTGCCCAGCAGCCGGGCGACGTGCGGGTTGCCCGCGCGGCCCAGCACGCGGTTGAGCTCGATGTCGGGGTTGATGCCGCCGCTGACGCGGCGGAACACCTTGAAGATCGCGTCGCGGTCGAAGATGACGCTCGTGTTGGACTGCTCGGCGTCGGACACGTGCGCCATCGCCTCCAGCGGCAGCTCGGCGTCGGGCTCCTTGGCGAATCTCACCTCGACGCCCGACGCGCCGCGCGCGGCCGACGAGTCGATGAGCGACAGCAAAAACTGCGGCGCGTCGGCGTCGTACATCGCGTCGAAGCCGGTCCGGTCGTCGGCGGCGCCGATGGTGGCGACGTTGCTGTACTCGACGACCGGGGCGGAATCCCACCTCACGATCACCTGGTAGCGGTCCCGGGAACCGTCGGCGTAGGAGGCGTCGACGAGCACCAAGTCGAGATCGTCGCGCAGCGCCACGACGACGCTCGGCTCGGCGCTGGACAGTTCGCGGTTGCGCCCGGCGTACCAACGCTGCTGTGGAAGCCACTCGGACCAGGGCAATTTCTCCGGGGAAGTCATCAGCGCCGCTCCTCTTTCTTGCCTGGATTGACGCCGGCGCGAGTGATCGTCATGCATCCTCCTCGCATCCGCTCAGCCGGAACCAATAGAACCCGTGTCCCGGCAGTGTCAGCAGGTAGGGCAGGTGACCGATGCGCGGAAACTCCACCTGCCCGGTCAGCTCGACCGGCGTGCGTCCGCTCCAATGCTGCAGGTTCAGTTCGATCGGCTGCGGGAACCGCGACAGGTTGTTGACGCACAGCACGGTGTCGCCGTCGCCGGACACCTGCCGCAGGAACGCCAGCACCGACGGGTTCGAGCCGCCCAGTTCCTCGAAACTCCCGATGGCGAAGGCCTCGTGGCGGCGCCGCACGGCCAACATCGTGCGGGTGAAGTTGAGCAGCGACGTGGACGTGTCGCGCTGGGCCTCCACGTTGACCGCCTGATAGCCGTACACGGAGTCCTGGCTGGGCGGCAGGTACAGCCGGCCGGGATTGGCCTTGGAGAAGCCGGCGTTACGGTCCGGCGTCCACTGCATCGGGGTGCGCACCCCGTCGCGGTCTCCCAACCAGATCACGTCGCCCATGCCGATCTCGTCACCGTAGTACAGGACCGGCGAGCCGGGCAGCGACAGCAGCAGCGCGGTGAACAGCTCGATCTGGTTGCGGTCGTTGTCCAGCAGTGGGGCCAGGCGGCGGCGGATGCCGACGTTCGCCTTCATCCGCGGATCCTTGGCGTACTCCGAGTACATGTAGTCGCGCTCTTCGTCGGTGACCATCTCCAACGTCAACTCGTCGTGGTTGCGCAGGAAGATCCCCCACTGCGCCATGTCGGGGATCTCGGGCGTCTGGGCCAGGATCTCCGAGATCGGGAACCGGGACTCCCGGCGCACCGCCATGAAGATGCGCGGCATCAGCGGGAAGTGGAAGGCCATGTGGCATTCGTCGCCGCCGGTGCTGGGGTCGCCGAAGTACTCGACGACGTCGGCCGGCCACTGGTTGGCCTCGGCCAGCAGCACCCGCCCCGGGAATTCGTCGTCGACGACCTTGCGGACGCGTTTGAGGAAGGCGTGCGTCTCCGGCAGGTTCTCGCAGTTGGTGCCCTCCCGTTCGAACAGGTAGGGCACCGCGTCCAGCCGGAACCCGTCGATGCCCAGGCCGAGCCAGAACCGCAGCACGTCGATCATGGCTTCCTGCACGGCCGGGTTTTCGTAGTTCAGGTCCGGCTGGTGCGAAAAGAAGCGGTGCCAGTAGAACTGCTTGCGCACCGGGTCGAAGGTCCAGTTGGACTCCTCGGTGTCGATGAAGATGATCCGGGCGTCGGTGTAGCGCTCGCTTGTGTCGCTCCACACGTAGTAGTCGCCGTACGGGCCGTCGGGGTCGTGGCGCGACTCCTGGAACCAGGGATGCGAATCCGATGTGTGGTTCATCACCAGGTCGGTGATCACGCGGATGCCCCGCTCGTGCGCGGCGTTGAGCAGCGCGACGAAATCCTCGACCGTCCCGAACTCGGGCAGCACCTTGTAGAAGTCCCTGATGTCATAACCGCCGTCGCGCAGGGGCGAGTCGTAGAACGGGGGCAGCCAGATGCAGTCGATGCCCAGCCATTGCAGGTAGTCCAGCTGCCCCAGCAGTCCGCGCAGGTCACCGGCGCCGTCGGCGTTGGCGTCGAAGAACGCCCGCACCAGCACCTCGTAGAACACGGCGTGCTTGAACCAGGTCGGGTCGGTGGGTAGCGCGGCGGCGTTGTTGAAGTCCTCGGCGTCGGGGTGCTCGACGACGCCGTCCTGGACGTGACTGCCCCCTTCGGGATGGTGCTCGACAGCTTCTTTTGCGTCGTTCATCAAATCCACGATGCCACGGGTACCCGAGGCGCGACATTCGGAATCACGCCCACTCCTGGGCGACGAATCACGGCCGGGGGCAAACGAATTGGCCTCCGGCCGGATGTCGTCGCCGGGTGTGTCAGGCCGGCGGCCCCTCCGCCAGCGTGATGTTCGCGGTGCGGTCGCCGCCGTCGGTGGAGCGGTAATGCACGGCGATCGTGTCCCCGGGGTGGTGCGGGACGAGCACCTCGGTCATGGACGTCGCCCCGGTGATCGCGACGTTGTCGACCCCGGTGATGACGTCGCCCGCGGCGATCCCGGCCGCCCCGGCGGGCCCGCCGTTGACCACCCGCTGCACCCGCGCGCCGTTGCCGTTGTTGTCCATCACGCCCAGGCCGAGGAACGCGGTGGGGCCGATGTGCACGGTGTTGGAGCCGGCGCCGGACCTGATCTGGTTGGCGACACCCATCGCGCGGCCGATCGGAATCGCGAAGCCCTGACCGCCGGACATCTTGTAGCTGTCGGTGGCGGCGGTGTCCACACCGATCACCTGCCCGGCGCTGTTCACCATGGGCCCACCGGAGTCGCCCGGCCTGATCGGCGCGTCGGCCTGGATGAGGCCGCCCAGATTCTCCTGCGCGCCGGTCAGGGTGTCGGTCGCCGAGACGCTCTGGTTGAGCGCGAGGACCTTGCCCGTGACCGCGCTGGGGGTTCCGCCCTGACCGCCGGCGTTCCCCAGCGCGACGATCGGCTCGCCCACCCTGGCCTCACCACCGATCGCGGCGGTGGGAAGCCCGGCGGCACCGCGCAGCTGCAGCACCGCGATGTCTTGCGTGCGGTCGTAGCCGACCACGTCCACGGCGTAGGTCTGCCCGTTGCCGACGGCGAAGGCGCTGATGTCGGTGGCCCCCGAGATCACGTGGTTGTTGGTCAGCACGACACCGTTCGGGTCGATCACGATGCCGGTGCCGGCACCGACGGCGTTGTTGTAGCCGAACTTGGTGTCGATGTTGACCACCTGCGGCCCCACCTGACCGACCATCGCCGACGGGTCCAGCGGCAGGGCGGGCGGTGACGCGGTGGCCATTCCGAGGCCGATACCGGCGTCCAGACCGAGGCCGAGTGCGACCACGGCCACCACGCTGACCATCCTGGACCAGACCGAGCGGTGGTGCGATTTGCTCATCGGTGTCACCCTCCTGCTTCGCCGTAACCAACAAACTGTCCCGGCCTCAGGCTCTGGGCGGCACAATTCGTGTACATAACCGTAATGCAGGTAGCTGTGCACGGCATGTCCCAGGCTCGCGCCGGCCCTGCTGTCACGCCCGGCGCGCCCCTAAGCTGACGCGGTGGGCGAATTCGACCCCCGGGCCCGATTCATCGAGTCGCCGGTCGCGCGGTTGGCCACCGTCACCCCGGGCGGGGCGCCGCACCTGGTGCCGGTGGTGTTCGCGGTCGCCGCCGACCCGGGCGGCCGGGACGTGGTGTACACGGCCGTCGACGCGAAACCGAAGACGACGCGGCGGCTGCGCCGGCTGGCCAACATCGAGGCCGACCCGCGGGTGAGCCTGCTGGTGGACCACTACTCCGATGACTGGGCGCGGCTGTGGTGGGTGCGGGCCGACGGTGTCGCCACCATCCACGACGACGGCCGGGCACTGGAATCGGGCCGCCGGCTGCTGCGCGCGAAATACCCTCAGTATCAATCGGTTTCGCTGGACGGCCCGGTCATCGCCGTCGCCGTGCACCGCTGGTCGAGCTGGCATCCCTGATCGGCCGGCCGTTCGATCTGGCCCGACGGTCTTGTGGTCGACGGGAGTTGGGTGAATGGTAGCTAGATAGGTGCTAGCTAGGTCAGCGACCACGCGCCCCGGCAACCTGGAGGAAGTCATGGCAGACAGGACAACTACTTCCCAAGGCGCGGCAAACGCTCCTACCGCCAACGGTCCGGGCGAGATTCGCAACGTGGTTCTGGTGGGACCGTCCGGCGGCGGCAAGACCACGCTCGTCGAAGCGCTGTTGGTCGCCGCCGGCGTGCTGACGCGAAGCGGCTCGGTGGCGGACGGCAGCACGGTCTGCGACTACGACGAGGCCGAGATCAGTCAACAACGATCGGTGGGCCTCGCGGTGGCCTCCCTGTCGCATGACGGCGTCAAGGTCAACCTGATCGACACGCCCGGCTACGCCGACTTCGTCGGGGAGCTGCGGGCCGGGCTGCGGGCCGCCGATTGCGCGCTGTTCGTGATCGCGGCCAACGAAGGCGTCGACGAGCCCACCAAATCGCTGTGGCAGGAGTGCAACCAGGTCGGCATGCCCCGCGCCGTGGTGATCACCAAGCTCGACCACACCCGCGCGAATTATTCCGAGGCGCTGGCCGCGGCGCAGGATGCGTTCGGCGACAAGGTTTTACCGTTGTACCTGCCGACCGGGCTGCCCTCCTGCCGCGGGCTGATCGGTCTGCTGTCGCAGGCGCGCTACGAGTACGCCGACGGCAAGCGCAGCGTGCAGGCGCCGGACCCGTCGGACGCCGCGCAGATCGAGGAAGCGCGCGGGGCCCTGATCGAAGGGATCATCGAGGAGTCCGAGGACGAGTCGCTGATGGAGCGGTACCTGGGCGGTGAGTCCATCGACGAAGCCGTCCTCATCGCCGACCTGGAGCGGGCCGTCGCCCGGGGGTCGTTCTTCCCGGTGATCCCGGTGTGCAGCACCACGGGCGTGGGCACCTACGAGTTGCTGGAGGTCGCCACCCGCGGGTTCCCGTCGCCGATGGAACACCCGCTGCCGGAGGTCTTCACGCAAGTCGGGGCGCCCCGCGCCGGCCTGACGTGCGACACCGACGCGCCGTTGCTCGCGGAGGTGGTGAAGACGACGTCGGACCCCTACGTCGGCAGGGTCAGCCTGGTCCGGGTGTTCTCCGGGACCATCAGGCCCGACACCACGATTCACGTGTCGGGCCATTTTGCGTCGTTCTTCGGCACGTCTAATGGAAACGGGCATGCGCACCCCGATCACGACGAGGACGAGCGCGTCGGCGTCCTGTCCTTCCCGCTGGGCAAGCAGCAGCGCCCGGCCGCGGCCGTGGTGGCCGGTGACATCTGCGCGATCGGCAAGCTGAGCCGCGCCGAGACCGGCGACACCCTCTCGGACAAGTCGGAGCCGCTGGTGCTGAAGCCCTGGACCATGCCCGAACCCCTGCTGCCGGTCGCGATCGCCGCCCACGCCAAGACCGACGAGGACAAGCTGTCGGTGGGGCTGGGCCGGTTGGCCGCCGAGGACCCGACGCTGCGGATCGAGCAGAACCAGGAAACCCACCAGGTGGTGCTGTGGTGCATGGGTGAGTCCCACGCCGGGGTGGTGCTCGACGCGCTGGCCAACCGGTACGGCGTCACCGTGGACACCGTGGAGCTGCGCGTCCCGCTGCGAGAAACCTTCAGCGGCAAGGCGAAAGGCCATGGCCGTCACGTCAAGCAGTCCGGCGGTCACGGCCAGTACGCGGTGTGCGACATCGAGGTGGAGCCGCTGCCGGAGGGCTCGGGCTTCGAGTTCGTGGACAAGGTGGTCGGCGGGGCGGTGCCGCGTCAGTTCATTCCGAGCGTCGAGAAGGGTGTGCGCGCCCAGATGGAGAAGGGCGTGCACGCGGGCTACCCGGTGGTCGACATCCGCGTCACCCTGCTCGACGGCAAGGCGCACAGCGTCGACTCGTCGGACTTCGCGTTCCAGATGGCCGGCTCGCTGGCGCTGCGGGAGGCCGCGGCCGCGACGAAGGTGGCGCTGCTCGAGCCGATCGACGAGATCTCGGTGCTGGTGCCCGACGATTTCGTCGGCGCCGTGATGGGCGATCTGTCCAGCCGGCGCGGCCGAGTCCTCGGGTCCGACACCGCGGGCAACGAACGCACCGTCGTCAAGGCCGAGGTGCCCCAGGTGGAGCTGACCCGCTACGCCATCGACCTGCGGTCACTGGCGCACGGCGCCGCCTCGTTCACCCGGTCGTTCGCCCGCTACGAGCCGATGCCGGAATCGGCCGCGGCGCGCGTCAACGCCGGCGTCTGAGCGTTCAGGCCCCGTCCGATGGCGGCGACCCGCTGCGCCCGGCTTCGCCGCGCTTGCGATCGCCGCTAGGGCGGAACTGTTCGGCGACGGCGCGCCGGTCCAGCGAGCCTTTGGCGGTGTGCGGCAACTCCGCCGCCTGCTGGAAGTCGGCCGGCACCTCGAAGGGGGCCAACCGGTCACGGCAGAACGACGCCAGCTCGTCGGCCGTCGGCGCGGCGGATCCGCGCGCGACGATCACCGCGGCCACGGTCTCGCCGTACAGCGTGTCCGGCTTGCCGAACACGGCCACCTCCAGCACGCCGGGGTGGCTGGCCAGCACCGCCTCGACCCGCTCCGGCGAGATCTTCTCCCCGCCGCGGTTGATGAGTTCCTTGATGCGGCCGCGGATCACGAGGTCGCCGGCCGGCGACAGGGTGCCCAGATCGCCGGTGTGCAGCCACCCTTGGGTGAAGTTGGCGTCGGTGATCGACGGGTCGCCGAGGTAGCCCCGCACCACGGTGGGGCCGTGCAGCCAGACCTCGCCGACGGTCTCGGCGGGCAGCGACCGACCGTCGGGTCCGACGATCCGGATCTGCGGTCCGGTCGAGCGGCCGACGAGACCCGGTGTGGCGCCTGGGTTTTCGCTGTGCCCGGCGCCTTCGACGGCGGTGGTGGCCACCTGGTGGGTCGCCTCGGTCATCCCGAAGGCGCACACCACCGGGGCCGAGAACGTGTCCTGCAGGGCCTGCGCCGTCTCGGCGGTCAGCGGCGCGCTGCAGCTGCGGATGAACCGCAGGGCGCCGGCGCCGCCGGGCCGCTCGGTTCGGGCGCGCTCCAACAGGATCTGATGGATCGTCGGGACGGCCGTGTACCAGGTGGCCCGGACCGCCTCGATGTCGTCCCAGAACGTGTGCGCCGAGAATCGCCCACCCGCGGGCAGCAGCACCGTTCCCCCGGACGCCAGGGTGGCCAGCAGGGCGGCGAGCAGGCCGTGCCCGTGGTAGAGCGGCATCACCGCGACGGTCGAATCCCGTTCCCCCAGGGCGTATCCGGCGACGATGGCCGCGACCGAGCCGGCGATGTTGTGGCGCGTCCAGGGCACCATTTTGGGCATGCCGGTGGTGCCGCCGGTGAACATGATCATGGCGTCGTCGTCGCGCAGGCCCTGCGGCGTCGACACGTCGCGCTGCGCTGCGGCGCTGACCGTCAGGCTGACGGCCGGGGCGGCGCCGTCAGGTCCGACGCTCACCGCGATGGGCCAGGCCGGCGGTGTCGCCCCGGCGGTCTCGTCATCGCCGGGCCGGTCGACGAGCACCGCCCGCGCGCCCACCGCCTCGCTGCGGGCGCGCTGCTCACGCACCGGCAGCGCCGGATCGAGCGGAACCGCAACGAGATCCGCCCGGGACGCGGCGAGCAGCCCGACGACGAATTCGGCGTTGCTGCCGGCGCGCAGCGCGACCCGGTCGCCCGGGACCAGACCGCCGGCCGCCAGTTGTGCGGCCAGATCGTCGACCAGCCTGGTCACGTCGCCGTAGCTGACCGTGACGCGTTCGGCGGTGACGACCAGCGCGCTCGCCTGCGGCGCCCGCCGCGCCGCCGCCTCGACCAGGTCGGCGATGCGCGGGCCGGCGGACGCCGTGACCTCGCCGCCGGTTGTCGAATCGGATCCCATCACCGCGCTCCTTCCCCTCTGTTGCCGTCCTCACGCCGTCGATGCCACCCTGCCGGGCGGGCTCGCGGCCCGTCCAATACCGATCCGCTCACGACCGATAACCGTCGGCTATCGAAGCGCGACGCCGCCCCTCTGAGCTGTGGCGATAGCCGCCGTCGATCATCGGATAGCGGCTTCGACTTGGACACGCGCCGGGCGCGGGGGTCACAGTGATGGCTAGTCAGTACCGCCCGCGCACCGAGGAGTCGCCCATGTCCACCGTTTCGGCGTCTGGAAGCGACGCGCAGGGGTCGACCCGCGTGATCGACGGCTTCCACCTCGTGGTGGAGGCGCTCAGGGCCAACGACGTCGCAACCATCTATGGCCTCGTCGGCATCCCGATCACCGACCTCGCCCGGACCGCGCAGGCGGCGGGCATCCGCTACATCGGCTTTCGACAGGAAGCCTCGGCCGGCAACGCCGCGGCGGCCGCCGGATTCCTCACCCGCCGGCCCGGCGTGTGCCTCACGACGTCCGGGCCCGGTTTCCTCAACGCTCTGCCCGCGCTGGCGAACGCCACGACGAACTGCTTTCCGATGATCCAGATCTCCGGCTCGAGCAATCGGGCGCTGGTCGATCTGCAACGCGGTGACTACCAGGACCTCGACCAGCTCAACGCCGCACGGCCGTTCGCGAAGGCGGCCTTTCGGGTCAACCGGATCGAGGACATCGGTCGCGGCGTCGCACGCGCGATTCGCACGGCGGTCTCCGGGCGTCCCGGCGGCGTCTACCTCGACATCCCCGGGGACGTCCTGGGCCAGGCCCTGGAGGCCTCGGCCGCCGCCGGCACGATCTGGCGGGTCGTCGACCCCGCGCCCCGTCAATTGCCCGCTCCCGACGCGGTCGACCGCGCGCTGGAAGTCCTGGCCCGGGCGCGGCGGCCGTTGATCGTGCTCGGCAAGGGCGCGGCGTACGCCCAGGCCGACAACGAGATTCGACGATTCGTCGAAGCCACCGGCATCCCGTTCCTGCCGATGTCGATGGCCAAGGGGCTGCTGCCCGATTCGCACCCGCAGTCCGCGGCGACCGCACGGTCGCTGGCGATCTCAAGGGCCGACGCCGTCCTGCTGATCGGCGCGCGGCTGAATTGGCTTCTGGGCCACGGGGAGTCACCCCAATGGTCGTCCGACACCAAATTCGTGCAGGTCGACATCGCGGCGAGCGAATTCGACAGCAACCAGCCGATCGCCGCGCCGTTGGCCGGCGACATCGGCTCGGTGATGTCCGCGCTGTGTGACGCCGTGACCGCCCGGCCGTTCGCCGCGCCAACGAAATGGGCGACCGAGCTGGCCGACCGCAAGGCGCGCAACGACGCCAAGATGCGCGAGCGCCTCGCCGACGACCCGCACCCCATGCGGTTCTACAACGCCCTCGGCGCGATTCGCGCTGTGCTGCAGGACAACCGGGACGTGTACATCGTCAACGAGGGCGCCAACGCGCTCGACCTGGCGCGCAACGTCATAGACATGGAGTTGCCGCGGCACCGGCTCGACACCGGAACCTGGGGCGTCATGGGGATCGGCATGGGCTACGCGATCGCGGCCGCCGTCGAGACCGGCGGGCCGGTCGTCGCGATCGAGGGTGACAGCGCGTTCGGCTTCAGCGGGATGGAGATCGAGACCATCTGCCGCTACCGGCTACCGGTGACCGTCGTCATCCTCAACAACGGCGGCGTCTATCGGGGGGACGAGACCGCGGCACACCCGTCGGACCCCGCCCCCACCGTGCTGAACGCGCGGGCGCGCCACGAGCTGATCGCAGAGGCGTTCGGCGGCAAGGGTTATCACGTCACCACACCCGATGAGCTGCGCGCGGCGCTGACCGAGGCGATCAGCTCCGGGGCGCCGTCGGTCATCGACTGCGAGCTCGACCCGGCCGCCGGGGTGGAAAGCGGTCATCTGGCCGGCCTGAACCCGGCTCGCGCGGCGGCGGTCAGCGGCGGCGGGTGACGCCCAGGAGTTGGGCGTCGAAAAAGTCGTTCAGCGCCAGGCCCGCGGCCGACGCCGCCAGCGCACGCGCGATCGGCGAACCGGGTCCACTCGCATTGGTCGCCAACACGACGTCTGCTTTGAGCACCGGATCGACCATCTCCACCGCCCGGATCTCCGGGCCCAGCGGGGAGGTCCACAGCCACGTGTGCGGCACGACGGAAGCCCACTTCCCGGCGGACGCCTGAGCGAATAGCGAAGCGACGGAGTCGGTTTCGACCTGTGGGCTGACGGTGATGCCGTGATCGGCGAACGCCTTGTCGATGATCTGGCGGTCGCGCATGTCCGGGGTGAGCAACGCCAGCGGCAATTGCGCGGCCTGGGCCCAGGTCATCGTCGCCGCCCCGGATCCCAACATCTCCGCGGGTGACAGCAGCACGTAGCGCTCCTGGTACAGCGGGACCAGGTTCACGTCCGCCTCGTCGGGTGCCGCGTGCACGATCGCGGCGTCGAGCTCGAACTCGCGCAGGCGTCGGTACAGTTCGGTCGCCGCCAGCCGGGACAGGATCTGGACCTTCACCAGCGGGTGCGCCGAGCAGAACGCCGAGAGCACCAACGACGCGGTCGTCGAGGCGGTCGGCACGGTGCCCAGCCGCAGCGTCCCCGTGATGCCGGAACGGACGGCGTCGACCTCGGCCTTGAAGGCGTCGTGCTCGGCGAGAATCCGCCTGGCCCACACCACCAACCGCTCCCCTTCCGGGGTGAGGCCCTCGAAGCTGTGGCCACGGTTGATCAGCGTGACGTTCAGCTCCCGTTCCAGCTTGGCGATCGCGGCAGACAGCGCCGGCTGGGAGACGAAGCACTTCTCTGCCGCCCGGGCGAAGTGGCGCTCGGAGGCGACCGCAACGAAGTACTCCAGCTGGCGGAAGAGCACCGCACTCCTCGGGTTCCGGGCTCGGGCTTGGGCGCCGATCTCGCTGAGGCTAACGCGCGCCCGACGGGTGCGCCAAGCCCGCGGCGGCACCTTCGACCACGCCCGCGGACGATTTGGGGGCTGCGGCCGCGAAAATCGGTGTATCGGTGCCGTTTTCGAAGCGCGTACCGCCCGGGCTGCGCGCCGCTGACCCAATCGAACCCAATCGGCGGTCGAATCGTGACCGCAGCGGGTCCAGTGGGCTGTCATTGTTTGCTGAAACCGGTGATTCGTGGGTAACCCGTAGAATGACCGTGTGTTGATCGCACCATCTCGAAGGGTGGACGCTATGCGTCGAGGTGTTCGTTATCTATTTGTTATGGTCGCGATCACGGTCATGGGCCTGGTGGGATCGGCGGCCCGTGGCAGCGCCGCCGTGCCCACGCCGCACGCCGCACCCGAGGTCGCCTCGATTTTGCCCACCGACGGCGCCGTGGTCGGCGTGGCGCACCCCGTCGTGGTGACGTTCACCGCACCGGTGGCCGATCGGGCCGCCGTCGAGCGGTCGATTCGTGTGACGTCGCCGGGCGGCACGCCGGGGCACTTCGAATGGGTTCACGACACGGTGGTGCGGTGGGTCCCCAACCAGTACTGGGCCCCACACACGCACGTTTCGGTGGGTGTGCAGGCGCTGACGACCGGCTTCGACACCGGCGATGCACTGCTCGGTGTCGCCAGCATCTCCAAGCACACCTTCACCGTCAGCAGGGACGGAGAGGTGCTGCGCACCATGCCCGCGTCGATGGGTAAGCCCAGCAGGCCCACGCCGATGGGCAGCTTCACCGCACTGGAGAAGCAGCGCACCGTGGTGATGGACTCGCGCACCATCGGCATCCCGCTCAGCTCCCCCGAGGGCTACAAGATCACCGCGCAGTACGCCGTCCGGGTCACCTGGAGCGGCGTGTACGTGCACTCGGCCCCCTGGTCGGTTGACTCCCAGGGCTACGCCAACGTCAGCCACGGGTGCATCAACCTCAGCCCCGACAACGCCGCCTGGTACTTCAACCAGGTCAACGTCGGCGACCCCATCCAGGTCGTGGCCTGAGCGGCACGCGCAGTCCCCGGCGTGTGACCGCCGTCACACGCGCCGACAGGAAGACCGGCCCGCGGCGGTGAGTTCTCGTTGGAGCGAGGCACTTGAACGAGAGGCGGGCCATGACCGGCGATGCGAAGCGCACGAAAGTTAGCTCTAGAGGCCCGGCGCACGCGCAGGTAGCCGACCGCATCCGCGCGTTGGCCGCGACCGACGAACAGTTCCGCAACGCCCAACCCGATCTGTCGCTGCAGCAGGCGGCCCGCCAACCGGGCCTGCGCCTGCCCCAGATTCTGGAGCTGTTCGTCGAGGGCTACGCCGATCGGCCCGCGGTGGGCTGGCGGGCCAGGACACTGAGCACCGACCCAGCGACCGGGCGTACCACCACGCGACTGCTCCCCCGCTTCGACACCATGACCTACCGCGAGCTGTGGGCCGATGTGCGCGCGATCGCCGCCGCGTGGCGGCACGACGCCGCGAACCCCGTGTCGCCCGGGGACTTCGTCGCGACGGTCGGTTTCGCCAGCGCCGAATATCTGACCCTCGACCTGGTCTGCGGCTACCTCGGGCTGGTTGCCGTTCCGCTGCAACACAATACGACCCCCTCACGGCTGCGACCGATCGTCGACGAGGTCGAGCCGTCGATCCTGGCGGCCGGCGTCGGTTATCTCGACCTCGCGGTCGAGGCGGCGTCGGGCAGCTCGTCGTTGCGGCGGCTCGTGGTCTTCGATTACCAGCCCGAGGTCGACGAGCAACGCGAGGCGCTGCAGCGCGCCGAGGCGATGCTGGCGGCCGCCGGCGCGGCGGTGAGGATCGAGACCCTCGACGACATCATCGAACGCGGACGCGCCCTACCGCCCGAGCCCATGTACACCGGTGACACCGATCAGCGGCTGGCGATGATCATGTACACCTCGGGCAGCACCGGATTACCCAAGGGCGCCATGTACACCGAGCAGATGCTGGCCAAGGTGTGGACCAACGAGCTGATGCCCGACTTCGCGGACACACCCGTGTTCAACGTCAACTTCATGCCGCTGAATCACCTCGGTGGCCGGATACCGCTGTCGACGGCGTTCCAGGCCGGCGGCACCAGCTATTTCGTGCCGGAAAGCGACCTGTCCACGTTGTTCGACGACTGGAACCTGGTGCGCCCCACCGAGATGGGCCTGGTACCCCGGGTGGCGGAAATGCTTCACCAGCGCTACCAGAGCGCCGTCGACCGACTCGTGGCTTCGGGCGCCGACGCCGACTCCGCCGAGGCCCGGGCGCGGGCCGAGCTGCGTGAGCAGGTCCTCGGCGGGCGCATCGTGACCGCCTTCTGCGGGACGGCGCCGCTGGCCGCGGAGATGCGGGCCTTCGTCGAAACCTGTTTGGACGTCCACGTTCTCGACGGCTACGGGCTGACCGAGGTCGGCATGGTGACCAAGGACGGGCGCATGACCCGTCCCCCGGTGCTCGACTACAAGCTCATCGACGTTCCCGAACTCGGCTATTTCCACACCGACAAGCCTTATCCGCGTGGCGAATTGCTGGTGAAGTCGCTGACCGCGACGCCGGGCTACTTCAAACGACCGGACGTCACCGCCAACGCGTTCGATCCCGACGGCTACTACCGGACCGGCGACGTGATGGCCGAGCTCGAGCCGGACCGGCTGGCCTACGTCGACCGCCGCAACAACGTGTTGAAGTTGGCGCAGGGCGAGTTCGTCGCCGTCGCCCGCCTGGAGGCCGTCTTCGCCAGCGCGCCGCTGATCCGCCAGATCTTCGTATACGGCAACAGCGAACGCCCCTATCTGCTGGCCGTCGTCGTGCCGACGGCCGACGCCGCGGAGCGATTCACCGAAGATCCCGAGGGCCTCAAGGCCGCCGTCGCCGAATCCCTGCGCCAGTCGGCGCAACTCGCCGAACTGCAGTCCTACGAGGTGCCCGTCGACTTCATCGTCGAAACCGAGCCGTTCCGCGAGGACAACGGCCTGCTCTCGGGCGTGGGCAAGCTGCTGCGGCCGAAGCTCAAGGAGCGCTACGCCGACCGGCTCGAACAGCTCTACGCCGAGCTGGCCGAAAACCGCGTGACCGAGTTGCGTGCGCTGCGCGAGGGGGCGGACAAACACCCCGTCGTCTTCACCCTCACCCGGGCCGCCGAGGCGCTACTGGGTGTGGCCGGCGGCCCGCCCGCCCCCGACGCACTCTTCATCGAACTCGGCGGCGATTCCCTGTCGGCGCTGACCTTCTCCAACCTGCTGCGCGACATCTTCGACGTCGACGTGCCGGTGGGAATGATCACCGGGCCCGCCACCGACCTGGGCCAGCTCGCGGAATACGTTGAATCCGAACGCAAATCGGGATCGCGGCGGCCCACATTCGCGACTGTGCACGGACGCGACGCCGCCGAGGTCCGCGCCGCGGAGCTCACCCTCGACAAGTTCATCGACGCGACGACCTTGGCCGCCGCACCGAACCTGCCGCGCGCGACCGGCACACCCCACACGGTCCTGCTGACCGGCGCCAACGGCTACCTCGGCCGCTTCCTGGCCCTCGAATGGCTCGAGCGCCTCGCCGAGACCGGCGGGAAGCTCGTCTCCATCGTCCGCGCGACGGACACCGCGACGGCCGGCAAACGGCTGGAGGCCGTTTTCGACAGCGGGGATCCGCAGTTGCTGGAGCGGTTCCGGACGCTGGCCGCCGAGCACCTGGAAGTCATCGTCGGCGACATCGGTGAGCCCAATCTCGGCCTGGACCAATCGACTTGGCAGCGCCTGGCCCAGAGCGTGGATCTGATCGTCCACCCGGCCGCGCTGGTCAACCACGTGCTGCCGTACGACCAACTGTTCGGCCCGAACGTCGTCGGCGCCGCCGAGTTGATCCGCCTGGCGATCACGACGCGCATCAAGCCCGTCACCTATCTGTCGACCGTCGCCGTGGCGATGACGGTCGATCCCGGCGAGTTCGCCGAAGACGGCGACATCCGCGCGGTCAGCGCGGTACGCCCGATCGACGACAGCTATGCGAACGGGTACGCGAACAGCAAGTGGGCCGGTGAGGTGTTGCTGCGTGAGGCGCACGACCTGTGCGGGTTGCCGGTCGCCGTCTTCCGCTCCGACATGATCCTCGCGCACAGCCGGTATGCCGGGCAGCTGAACGTGCCAGATGCCTTCACCCGCTTGATGTTCAGCCTGCTGACCACCGGCATCGCGCCGACCACGTTCTACCGGACCGACGAACACGGAAACCGAGCCGTGGCCCACTACGACGGGCTGCCCGCCGACTTCGTGGCCGAAGCGGTCACCACGCTCGGCGAACAGATGGCGGCCGAGGAATCCGGCGAGTACCGCTCCTATGACGTGATGAACCCACACGACGACGGCGTCTCCCTGGACGTGTTCGTCGACTGGCTGATCGCCGCCGGACACGACATCCGGCGCATCGAGGACTATGACGAATGGCTGGGCCGCTTCACCACGGCGCTTCGCGCGTTACCGGACAAGCAGCGCCAGCATTCGGTGTTGCCGTTGCTGGACGCCTACCGGGAACCCGCGACGCCACTGCGGGGAGCGCCGGCCCCCACCGACGTCTTCCGCCACGCGGTGCGGACGGCCAAAATCGGTGCGGACGAGGACATTCCGCACCTGTCGGCGGCATTGATCGACAAGTACGTCGCCGACCTACGCCTGCTGGGCTTGGTGTAGCCCCGTGCGGTGCTAGCCGGGCAGTCCCCGCTTGATCGCATCGTCTTGCTTGCGCGCGATGTCGACGGTCACTGCCGGGTCGAACGGGTCGTCGGGTGCGCTGTCGAATTCCAGGGTGACGAGCGCCTTGCCTTCGGTGAACAGCAGGACCGTCATGGCTTGGGAGTTATCGGGCGAGGCACCCGAAATCGCCGACCCGTTGGCGCCCACGGCGAGCGGCCGCCAGTCGCCGACCACCTTGCCCGCGTATTCGGCTCTGCTGCCGGCGAGTTCGGCCGCGGCCGCCGACGGGTCGGCGGTCACCACGATGGTGTCCCACAGCCGGCGGCCGCTGTCGGCGTTGGCGAACAGCTGCGCGACCCCCGGCGCGTTGTTGGGGTTGAGCATCGGCGACTGGGGTGCGGTGAGACCCCCGCCCACGTCGCCCGGCTTGATCAGCAGATAGCCGTAATCGGTGGGTTGCCGCGGCGGCGGCCCGGTGACCGCGCCCGAGTCGGTCGGGGATGCGGACGGGCCCGACTCCGCCGCCGACGGCGGCGGGGGCTTGTCGGAGCCGCCGCAGCCCGTGCTCGCGGCGCCGACCGCGACGATCGCGGCCGCGTGCCACACGACCCGGCCGGCGATACCGATCCGAGGAGCCCCCACGCATGTTCCTTCCACGCGTCATCCGTGCCCGAGTTGCTACGAACATATGCCCAACGGGCCGCCGGTGGGTAGCTCTTTGCGTGCCTATGCTGGCGTGGGTGGGGGCATCGTCGCGGTGAGGAGATCGGCATGACCGCTGCAGCGGCGCGCGCCGTACGGTTCGACCGGTACGGGGGGCGTGAGGTGTTGTACGTGGCGGACATCGACATGCCCACGCCCGGACCGGGCGAGGTTGTCGTCGAGGTCCGCGCGGCCGGAATCAATCCCGGCGAGGCCGGCATCCGGGTCGGGGCGATGCACGAGAGGTTCCCGGCCACCTTTCCCTCCGGGGAGGGCAGCGACCTCGCCGGTGTCGTGACCGCGGTGGCGCCCGGGGTCACCGAATTTGCGGTCGGCGACGAGGTTTTGGGATTCAGCCTGCGCCGGTCCAGCCACGCGACCCACGCCGCCGTGCCGGTGGGTCAACTGATTCGTAAGCCCGCCCAACTCGGTTGGGAGACGGCGGGTTCGCTCTACGTGGCCGGCGTGACCGCGTACGCGGCCGTGCGCGCGGTGGCGCCGCAGGCCGGTGAGACGGTCGCCGTGTCGGCAGCCGCGGGCGGGGTGGGCAGCCTGGTGGTGCAACTTCTGGCGCTGCGCGGGGCGCGCGTGCTGGGCATCGCGGGCCCCGGCAACGCCGACTGGCTGCGCGCGCATGGCGTCGTCCCGATCGCCTACGGTGACGGGCTCGCCGGGCGATTGCGCGACGCGGCGCCCGACGGCATCGACGCGTTCATCGACTTGTTCGGCCCGGACTACGTCCAGCTCGCGGTGGACCTCGGCGTCGCGCCGGAGCGGATCAACACCATCATCGCCTTCCAGAAGGCCGGCGAGGTGGGCGCCAAGACCGAGGGCAGCATGGACGCCTCGACACCCGAGGTGCTCGCCGAGATGGCCGGCCTGATCGCCTCCGGCGCCGTCGACTTCGACATCGCCGCGACCTATCCGCTGGACCGGGTCGCCGACGCCTTCGCCGAACTCGAGCGACGGCACACCCACGGGAAAATCGTTCTGCTGCCTACCGACTCACAATGACGAGACCGGCCCGACGACCCCTGCCTGCACGATTTTGATGATGACGAACGCGACGGCGACCACGAGGTAGCCGCGCAGGGTGAACAACCCCGCCCGGCGCATCGGCGACATCGCGGGCCGGTCGAGCAGGGCCAGGTTCGGGGTGACCCAGCCGGCCCGGTCCTGGCGGCGCACGGCCCGCCGTTCGGCACGGGTGAGCGATGCGGCGTCGTCGAGTTCGTCGACCTGCTCCGGGTCCAGCCCGCCTCCGAGGGTGCGCACGATGGCTTCCGCCTCGGCCAGGCTGCGATGCCTGCGGCCGACGACGACCATCACCGCGCCGCCGGCGATGCCGACCGCGGCGCCGGCGGCGAGCCCGGTCTCGATGGTGGCGGTGGACAGGTCCGGGAAGAAGGTCGTCGCCGTCAACGCCAGGGACAACAGCACCAGACACCACACGATGCTCCACGCAACGATGTTCTGCCGCACCGTGTTCACCCACGGTCCCAACACCGCGCGGTCGTTGCACAGCAACACCAGAAACACGGTGGCCGAGGGAAGCAGCACGCCGGCGAGCGCCTGCACGCCCTGGGTCACCAGGCCGAGGACGTGGTCGGGGCTGAAGGACACCGCGGCCGACACCGCAAGCAGCACCGCGTAGCCGCCGTAGAACACCGGCGCCTCGCCGATCTTCCAGTGCAACGAGTGCCGCTTGCCCAGGGCGTCGCCGACGGCATAGGTGGTCGCCAGGCCGACGGCGTTGGCGCCGATCAGCGACGCGTCCAGCAGGATGATCGCGAACAGCGCCCCCACCGTGCCGCCCAGATGCCGCGACAACCCGGCGGCGACCGCTCCGGCGTCGGTGAAGTGCCCGGCGTCGGCGGTGCCCGCCATCCCGAAGGCCGTCACCGCCATCAGCGCCGTCGCCCCGACCATGACCACGACGATCCCGATCACCAAATCGGCCCGGCCATAAGGGATCCAGCGCGCGGTGATGCGCTTGTCCACCACGTTGGACTGCTGGAAGAACAGCTGCCACGGCGCGACCGTCGTCCCCACGATCGCGACCACCAGCAGCAGCACGGTCGAGTTCAGCCCGCCGGGGAACTGCGGGATCAGCCCGGCCGCAGTCGCTTTCGGGGCCGGATGCGCCAGCAGCACCATCGGGATGATCAGCACGTTCACCGCGATCAACAGGAACATCAACCGCTCCCAGCGGCGAAACGAACCCCCGGCCACGACGGCGAACAACAGCACCGCGGCCGCCGGGACGGCGACGATCTTCGGACAACCCAAGAACCCGAGAGCCATTGACACACCGATGAATTCGGTGACGATCGTCAAAGCGTTCAAGATCAGCAGGTCGCCGACGCTGAAGGCGCCCCAGAACTTGCCGAACCGTTCGAAGATCAAGCGCGCGTGACCCACCCGGGCGACCGCACCCAGCCGCAGCACCATTTCCTGGTTCACGTAGAGCACCGGGATCATCAGCACCAGCGTCCACAGCAGGCCCATCCCGTAGTCCTGGCCGGCCTGGGCGTAGGTCGCGACGCCACCGGCGTCGTTGTCGCCGACCATCACGATCAGGCCGGGACCGGTGATGACCGCCAGTGTCTTCAGCCGCCGCCAGCGGCCGGTCACGGTCCCGTCGGTGCGCCCGATGCGACCGAACGCGCCGACGATGTCGCCGACGTGCGCGGTGTCGAGCACCGTCGACGCCGGCGCCTCGGCGCTCGGGTTCTCCGCGGCGGCGGCCGTGCGGCCCGAACCCAGGCCACGGCCGCCGCCGGTGTGGATCGACGTCATCTGGTCCTCGCTGTACGAATCGCTCTCACCACGGGTGAGGGCATGCGGATGCACTCGATGCGCGGGACGAATCACCAGTGGTTGTCGGGGCGTCCCGACGCGTGCCCGCCCAGCGAGGCGGTGACCACCGCGATCGGCATCCGCGAGACGTACAGGTTGGCGCGCTCCTGCGGGGTCAGGTTGGTCCGCAGGTGCAGCTTGTCGGCCAGCAACCGGCCCGCGCGCAGCATCGACCGCCGGCGTCCCCGCGGAACGGCGGAAAAACGGTGCGTAACAACAAAAGCCATGATCTTCTCCTGCCAGGGGTCCGATCGGCATCGACACTGTCCGTGGGACGTGTCAGCCGCGCAGGACCAAACGCAAGGTCAGGCGGCGGAAGGAATGCCGGAGCCGGATCGGGACAAAACGAATTTCGGATGCGGACTATCGCCGGGACTCATCTCGCCCTCACCTCCTCACGGCCGGGACACACGCGGGTGTCGTCACATTCACCTGAACGAGAGAGGCAGGAATGACCGACGGCACCAAAGCCGCCGGTCGCACCCCTCTCGTCGGAGCTTCGGCACTGCACGGCGTATCCGGAACGTTCCAGAAGCCACTTGGGCTCAACCCTTGGGTCCGGGAAGAGCTGTCCTGACCCGGGGCGTCTCTCGACGTTCGGGGTCAGTGGCCTGTATCCATGCAGACGCCTCACCTACCGAGGTGCTTGCGGAGTCCATAGTGGCACCGCGGCCCGGGCTCGTCAAACTCATTTGCGCTGAGCGTGGCGCCGTCGGCGGGCTCTAAGCGCCCACCCAGGCCGCACGCCTAGGCTCGGCGAGATGACCACAACGCTGCAGGATCCCCGGGTCGCATCGACGCTCGACCGCATGTACGCCGAGTCGAAGAACCAGATGTCGCTGTTGCGCGAGCGGCGTGGCACCTTCGATCAGCCGATGTCCGCCCAGGAGCGGGCCGACGCGATGAGCGAGTTCTACATCCCCGTGACGCCCGAAGCCGGCCGGCTGCTGTATTCGTTGGTTCGCGCCACCCGCCCGGCGACGGTCGTCGAATTCGGGATGTCGTTCGGCATTTCCGCCGTTCACCTGGCCGCCGCGGTGCGTGACAACGGGAGCGGCCGCGTCGTGACCACCGAGCTCAGCGCCGCCAAGATCGCGGCCGCGAAGAAGACGTTCGCCGAGACGGGCTTGGACGATGTGATCACGATCCTGGAGGGCGATGCGCTGAGCACGTTGAAAAGCGTGGACGGGGCGGTCGATTTTCTGCTGCTCGACGGTTGGAAAGATTTGTACCTGCCCGTGATCGAGCTGCTGGAGCCCCGGCTGTCCACGGGTGCGTTGGTCATCGCCGACAACGCCAGCTCGGCCGATATGGCCCCGTATCTCGACCGCGTGCGCGACCAGGCCAACGGCTACGTCAGCTTCAACTTCGGAGTCCGCGACAGCGACAGCATGGAGATCAGCTGCCGCACAGGCACTTAGCGGCTAGCGCAGCGACTCCTCGAGCCACGGCGTCAGCCACTTCACCCCTTCCGGGGTCAGGTGCACGCCGTCGCTGCGCACCTTGATGCCGTCGACCTTGGCGGTATAGACGCCGTCGGGGCACAGCTTCTTGTTCAGGTCGAGGATCGCGACGTTCGGGTGGTGGCTGACGGTCTTGCGCAGCATGGTGTTCCACAGGTTGACCCGGTCCGGCTGGTCCTCCGGATACAGCCGGCCGTCCGGCTTTTCACCGCCGCGGCTGTAGGGCACGGTCGCGACCACCACCCGCACACCGGTGGAGCCGGCGATGGTCAGCGCCCGCTCCAGCTCGCCGTTGAGGTAGGCGTCGAAGGTCGGGTCGCCGATGTGGGTCCACTGGCCCTCGTTGACGCGGTCCACGGTTTCCCAGCGGCCGATGATCAGCAGCGCGACGTCGGGTTGGTCCTGGGCGACCTGCCTGGCCCATCGGATCGGCCAGCCGTCGCACTCGGATCGCTGCTCGAGGGTTTGGCCCACATACCGGTACGGGGTGCCGCGCACCAGGCTGCATCCGATGACGGTGTGGTCGAGGAACGCGAATCCCGGTGTCGGCGGGAGGTAGTGCATCCACGTCCACCCGATCGAGTCCCCGAACACCGATACGGTGAACGGCCGGTTGGGATCCCGCGGCCGGCTTTCGCCGGGCGGTGACGGCGAGACGGCCGCGACCGCGGAGACTCCGGGCGGCAAGCCCGGCTCGCGCAGCCCCGGCCCGGCTCCCACCGGAACCACCAACAGCGTCACCGCCGCGGCGCTGGCGACGGTCGCCGCCGCCAGCGGCAGCAGCGGCACCCGCGCCGGCCGCCAGCGCCGGATGGGCTGCTCGAGCACCCAGTACGACGCCGCGGCCAACACCACCGTGGCGGCGCACCGCGCGGCGAACAGCGGCAGCCCGGACCACCCGGTGCGTTCCCCGTTGAGCGCCAAGAAGATCGGCCAGTGCCACAGGTACACGCCGTAGGAGATGGTGCCGAGCCACACCAGCGGCGGCAACGCGAGCGCGCGCGCGATGACGCCGCGCTGCTCCAGGGCGACCGGGGCGATGACGAACACGGCCGCGATCGCGACGCCGATCAGCAAGCCGTGGCGGAATTCGCCGCTGGCGCCGGTCGCGTAATGGGTCGCGGCCGCCAGACCCGCCAAACCCAGCAGCGGCAGAATCCGGGCGGCGCGACGCCCCCACCGCGTGCGGATCATGCACCAGCCGCGGTTCATCGACGGCCAATCCCGCACCAGCAGGGCCGCCGCCGACGCGCCGACCAGGAGGGCCTGCGCGCGGGTGTCAGTGCCGAAATAGATCCGGTCGCGGGTGCCGTCGGACACCATGACGATGGCGAGCGCCGCGGACGCCAGGGCCCCCACGGTGGCGATGACGAACGTCGCGAAGCGCACGCCGCCGACGGTGGCCCGGGTGAAACGGCGCCTCGCGCGCGCCGCCAGCGCCAGCGTGACCGCGACCAGCAGCAGCGGCCAGACGAAGTAGTACTGCTCCTCCACGCCGAGCGACCAGGTGTGCTGCAGCGGCGACGGCGGTGCGCCCTGGGTGAAGTAATCGGCCTTCTGGGCGACGAACCGCCAGTTCGCCAGCCACATGAACGCCGCGATGGCGTCGTCGCGCAGGCCGGTGAGCGACCGCTCGGGCAGCAGCTGCCGGGCCGCGGCCACGGTGAGCACCATCAACACCAGCGCCGGCAGGAGTCGCCGCGCGCGCCGGATCCAGAAGCCGGTGAGGTCGATGCGACCGGTGCGTCCCAGCTCGTCGAGCAGCAGCGAGGTGATGAGGAATCCGCTCAGGACGAAGAAGACGTCGACGCCGATGAATCCGCCGCTGACGCCGGGGATGCCGCCGTGCCCGATGAGCACCAGCGCAACGGCGATCGCGCGCAGGCCGTCGAGCGCCGGGATTCCGCTGCGCCCCTCCGGCCCGTCCCAGACCCCCAGCCGGCCGACCCGGCGCATGGGGGCGACCCATCGGGGCCGAGAACGACGAGCCGGTGCGGGGTGAGACCCGCCCGGCTCGATGCTCGCTGTCAGCGCGCCGTGACTACCATCCCGCCCGGCGCCATGGTTGATGCCGATACGTCGCTGCCCCTCCTCGTGAACGGAGCCAGCTTAAGGGCGGACGCGCGGGATCGCGTGGAGGACACGCAACGGTTTTCCGCTGCGCTGCGTTCGGATTTCGGGGTCGGGCGTCAGGCCTTGCCGGGCGCGTAGCCCAGGGTGCTCTTGACCTCCAGGTACTCGTGGAAGCCGAATTCGCTCCATTCGCGGCCGTTGCCGCTGCGCTTGTAGCCGCCGAACGGCGCGTTCATGTCGAACGCGTGATTGATCGTCACCCATCCCGCGCGGATCCGGCGGGCAACCTCGCGCGCCGTGTCGAGGTCGGCCCCGGAGACATAGCCGGCGAGGCCGTACTCGGTGTCGTTGGCGATCTCGACGGCCTGGTCGATGTCGTCGTAGCCGAGGATGCACAGCACCGGCCCGAAGATCTCCTCGCGCGCGATCGTCATGTCGTTGGTGACATGCGCGAAGACTGTCGGCTTGACGTAGTACCCCGTGTCCAGCCCCGCCGGCCGGCCCGGGCCGCCCGCGACCACGGTCGCGCCCTCGTCGATGCCCTGCTGGATCAGCCGCTGCACCGTCTCGAACTGCGTCCTCGACGCCACCGGCCCGATCGCCGTCGCGTCGTCGGCGCTGCCCACCTTGACCTGTTCGGCCACCTCGCGCGCGATCGTAATGGCCTCGGCCATCCGTGAATTCGGCACCAGCATGCGCGACGGCGCGTTACAGCTCTGCCCGGAGTTGGGCATCATGTTGGCCACGCCCGCGCGGACGCCGTCGGCGAAGCCGCCGTCGTCGAGGACGATGTTGGGGCTCTTGCCGCCGAGTTCCTGGGTCACTCGCTTCACCGTCGGGGCGGCGTTCTTGGCGACCTCGATCCCGGCGCGGGTGGACCCGGTGAACGACACCATGTCGATGTCGGGATGGCTCGCCAGCGCCGCGCCCACGCCCGCGCCGTCACCGTTGACCAGATTGAACACCCCGGCCGGCACGCCCGCGGCGGCCAGGATCTCGGCGAAGATGTACGGCGAATACGGCGCGACCTCAGAGGGTTTCAGGACGACGGTGCAGCCGGTGGCCAGCGCCGGATACACCTTGACGGCGACCTGGTTGATCGGCCAGTTCCACGGCGTGATCAAGCCGCAGACACCGATCGGCTCCTTGGCGATCAGGGTCTCCCCTTTGGGTTCGGAGAACGGGAAGTTCTTCAGCACGTCGATGGCCGTCGTGAGGTGGCCGATGCCGAGGAAGACCTGCGGGCCCGCGGCCAGTGAGGGCGGCGCGCCGATCTCCTCGGTGACCGCCTCGGCGAGATCGTCGGCCCGCTTCTGGTATTCGGCGAGGATGGACTGCAACAGGTCCAGGCGCTGTTCGCGGGTGCTCAGCGACCAGCCCGCGAAGGCGCGCCGGGCGGCCTGAACCGCCACGTCGACGTCGGCCGCCGACCCCAGCGAGATCTTTCCCGAAACCTGCTCGGTCGCCGGGTTTTCCACCTCGAAGGGGTTGGGCCGCACCGGGTCGACCCATTGTCCGTCGATGTAGAACTTCAGGTATTCGCGCATAGCTAGCACTCTTCCTTAGTTGCGGCGCTCACTGGGTGCCTTCTGCATACCAGGTGCGGAATCGGTCGTACTTGGGCATCTCCTCGGAGTTGGCCTTCGGGTCGATGCACACGTGCACCACACCGACTTTGCCGCTGGCGTAGGCGCGTGCGATGGCCGGTCCGATCTCGGATTCCTTCTCGACGAACTCGCCATGGCACCCGAAGCCCTCCGCGATCTTGTCCATCCGGACGTCCTTGCTCCAGTGCACGCCGGGCTGCGGTGACGGCTGGGCGAACGTGCGCTTGTAGACGCCGACCTCCAGGCCCCACTGGTGGTCGACGCCCACCACGCACACCAGCGGAAGGTTCTGCCGCGCAGCCGTTTCCAGTTCCGCGATGTGGAAGAGGAAGGCCGAGTCGCTGGTCAGCAGCATGACGGGGCGCTTGCCGCCCTCGGCGACGGAAGCCCCGACCGCGTAGGGCAGGCCGGTGCCGAGGTGGCCGAAGTTCTGGTTCCAGATGACATCGCGCGGTTTGGCCTGCGAGTAGGTCCACTGAAAGATGACGGTCGCGCCGCCATCGCGGACCATGATGGCGTCGTCGAGTTCGTTGAACGCCTTGGTGGCCTCGACGACATAGCGCGCCGGGTGGATCGGCGAACGACCCGACGGCGCGGTCTCGGCGAGCTGTGCGAGCTCCTCGGCGTCGGCCTTGACCAACTTCTCGAGGCTGGGCGACGGGGTGCGCGGCGTGTCCCGGAGCGCCTCGACCAGCTGCGGCACGACGCCGCGCAGATCGCCGACCAGCGGCACGTCGAACTGTCGGTTGACGCCGATGGCGGCCGGGTCCTGCTCGACGTACACCCATTTGCGATTCGCGTCGTTGCCCGCCCAATGCTGGGTCCGGCCGTAGTGCATGGGCTCACCGAGTTCGGTTCCCAGCGCGACGCACAGGTCGGATTGCTCGACCGCCTCGTTGGCGGCCGGGGAGAACAGGTAGGGGAAGGTCCGCTCCTGCAGGCCCGGGATGTACGAAGTACCCCCGGAGGTCTGGATGACCGGGCAGGCCATCAGGTCGGCGAGCTCCTTCACCGCGGGGCCGGTGCGCGACGTGTGCACGCCGTGGCCCACCAACAGGATCGGGCTCTTCGCTTCGCGAATCAGCTTGGCGGCCTTGGCGATCTCCGGGGCGCCCGCCCCCTGGTTGACGAGGCGATACCGATGCGGCGGCAGCGGATCGGCCACGTCGAGCTCTTCGAGGATGACGTGCGACGGGTATTCGACGTAGGCCGGGCCGGGGGTGCCGGACATGGCCCGGCGGATGGCCTCATGGATGATCTCGTCGGTCTGGTCGGCGTACTCGATGGACGCGCTGTACTTGACGGACGGGGCGAAAAGCGGCTCCTGGCGGACGAATTGGATGCGCCCGCGCCGCACCCGGCGCTCGGTGATGCGGGCGCGCTGGCCGCCGAGGAAGATCACCGGCGAGTTCTCCACGAGCGCGCACTGGATCGCTCCGGCCATGTTGGCCATGCCCGGGCCGAGCGTCCCGATGCACAGCCCGGGCTTGCCGGTCATCCGTGACGCCGCCTCGGCCATGAAACCCGCGCTCAACTCGTGATGCGGCGCGACCACCGACCACCCGCGCGCGTCGGCCTCGGCGAACATGTGCACGAAGTTCGGGTCCGGGATCCCGAACAGGGTGTTCACCCCCTCGGCCTCGAACAGGTCGAGAATGCGCTTGTACACCGGCACGGTCATTGTTGAAGTTCCTCTCCCTGGCGAGCAGACGCAAAATCGTGTTCAGGCGGTGTGTTTCGTGCGAGTCCGGGACCGCTCGCGCCGATTTCGGCGAGCACGTCCTCGGTATGGACGCCGAGTTCGGGCGCCGGCCCCGCGACGCGGCCCGGTGTCTGGGAGAACCAGGTGGGCACGCCGGGGAAGCGCACCGGCCCGTGCGGGGTGTCCACGGTCTCGAACATGCCGACGGCCTTGAGATGCGGATCGTCGAACAGCGCGCCGGGCGTGTTGAGCGGCGCGGCCGGGATCTCGAGTTCGCGCAGCAGCTCCAACCACTCCGCGGTGGATCGCTCTTTCATGGTCTCGGCCACCAGCCCGTAGACGGTGTCGATTTCGCGGGCGCGCTGTTCCAGCGTCGCGTAGAGCTCGCTGGCCCACGGCGGCCGCACGGCGTTCATGAACGCGTTCCAGTGCTTGTCGTTGTAGATCAGTGCGGCGATGTGGCCGTCGCTGGTGCGGTACGGACGGCGGTTGGGCGCCACGGTGCGCGGATACACCGCGGGCCCCAGCGGGGGATCGAACAGGGCGCCGTTGGCATGCTCGACGAGCATGAACGACGCCATGGTTTCGAACATGGCGACCTCGACCTCTTGGCCCTGCCCGGTGCGCTCGCGGTGGAACAACGCCATCGTCGTTGCGTACAGCGCTGTCAGCCCGGCGATCTTGTCGGCCATGATGGTGCCGACGTAGTCGGCCTCGCCGGTCAACTGCTGCTGCACCGCCGGCAGGCCGCATTCGGCCTGGATCGTGTCGTCGTAGGCCGGGCGGTCGCGATCGGGTCCGCGTCGCCCGTACCCGTAGCAATTGGTGTAGACGACTTCGGGATTGATCGCGGCGACGTCGTCGTAGCCGAAGCCGAGCTTGGCGATCGCCTTGGCGCGCATCGAGTGGATGAACACGTCGGCGGTCTCGACCAAAGCGCGTAGCGCCCGCTTTCCGGCATCGGTCTGCAGGTCCAGCACGACGCTGCGCTTGCCGCGGTTGACGTTGACGAACACCCCGCTCATGCCCGGCGCCGGGCCGACCGAGATGTAGCGGGTGTTATCGCCTTGGGGCGGTTCGACTTTGATCACATCGGCGCCCATGTCGGCCATGATCTGGGTGCAGTAGGGCCCCATCACCATCGCGGTGAGATCGATCACGCGCACACCGGCCATCGGGCCCGCGGGGCTAGCCATTGAGCGCTCCTTGATCGGGCGAGCCATTTAGTTCGCTTGACCTCTGCGCCAGCTCGAAGCTGTAGCGGATGTGCTCGTCATGGCCATCTGGGACGACCGGGAAGATCAGCGGCGCCTCCGCGTAGCGGATCGCGTCCAGATGGCTGCCGACGTCCTCGATCGTCCACGACGACCGGCACACGCCGGGGCTCTCCGCGACGACCGCCCGGGCCACGCGGCCCGCCAGCGCGATGTATATTTCCCCGGTCACCGAGCAGGATTCGTGCGCGAGCCAACCCACCACGGGTGCAACGAGTTCCGGTCCCATCGGCGGGTAGGCGGAGGTGTCGATGCCGTCCGCCATGCGCGTCACCGCCGCCGGCACGATCACGTTGCAGCGGACGCCCTCGGCGGCGCCCTCGAGCGCGGCGACATTGGACAACCCGATGACGCCCGCCTTGGCCGCCGCGTAGTTGGCCACGTCGCGGTTTCCGTACAGGCCGCCGATCGACGACGTCAGCACGATGCGGCCGTAGCCCGCCCCGCACATGAGCGGGAACGCCGGGCGCACGACGTTGAACGCGCCGCGCAGGTGCACGTCGAGCACGGCGTCGAAGTCCTCGTAGCTCATCTCCTTCAGCGAGCCGCGACGGACGTTGCCGGCGTTGTGCACCAGGATGTCGACGCGGCCATAGTGCTCGAGCGCGGTCGCGATGATCGCGTCGCCGCCCGCTGCGGTCGCGACCGAAGCGCTGCACGCGACGGCCTGTCCGCCGGCCGCGGTGATCTCGGCGACGACCCGCTCCGCCGGACCGGCGTCGACCCCTTCGCCGTCGAGGCCGCCGCCGACGTCGTTGACGACCACCTTCGCCCCACGCGAGGCCAGCAGCTGCGCGTAGGCGCGACCCAACCCGCGGCCGGCCCCGGTCACCACGGCGACGCGGCCGTCGAATCGTAGTTGCTCTTCAGGGGTTTCGCTCAAGTGCCGAGCACCAACCCGTCCAGGTCGCCCTTGTCACGCCACACGCGCAGCAAGTCCTCGAACGCGTAAAAGCCGGGGCCGTACGGTTCGCCCAGGTGTGACCGGATGCCCTCTCCCCCGCCGCCGCCTTCGTTGTTGTAGTAGCCGGGCGTGCACTGGGCGTCGAAAGCCGAGTTGTCGACGGCGGTTTCCCGGATCGTCGCGCACCACTGCTCCTGGGCCGCCGCGCTGGGCTCCACGGTGGTCGCGCCCCGCTTCAACGCCTCGGCGATGATGTAGGCGATGTGCTCGCCCTGCAGCTCGTAGTTGGCGGCGATGTTGGCGGAGATGCCGACCTGGGTAAAACCGGTATAGAACTGGTTCGGGAAGCCGCGGCTGGTCATCCCGTGCAGCGTCTTGTAGCCGTCGCGCCAGTGGTCGAACAGCGACAGCCCGTCGCGGCCCTCGATCGTCTCCATGGAATAGCGGCGGCTGATCTCGGTGGTGATCTCGAAGCCGCTGGCATAGATGATGCAGTCGACCTCGTACTCGACGCCGCCCGCCACCAGCCCCTTTTCGGTGATCCGTTCCACCCCTTTGGAATCGGAGACGTCGACGAGGGTGACGTTGGGCCGGTTGAACATCGGCAGGTACTCGTCGTTGGACAGTGGCCGCTTGCACAGGAACCGGTAGTAGGGCTTGAGCGCCTCGGCGGTCTGCGCGTCCTCGACGATCACGTCGATGCGGCGGCGCAGCCGCTCCATCAGCTTGTAATCCTCTTCCTCGCGGATCGCCATGAACTGCTCGGGCGTCAGCGACGCTGGGTCGTCCAGCGCGAGCACCCGGGCCGCGGTATTGCGCCCGAGCTCGGTCCAGAAGTCGCACACCAGGTCCGGCTGACCCAGCGCCATGCCCTCGAAGGTCCAGGAGTGGAAGTTGCGTTGCCGTTCCCGCTGCCAGCCCGGCCGCAACGACTTCACCCACTCCGGGTCGGTCGGCGCGTTGTTGCGTTCATCGACCGTCGAAGGGGTGCGCTGAAAGACGTAGAGGTGCTGGGCGTCTCGGGCCAGGAATGGGACGATCTGGATCGCAGTGGCGCCGGTGCCGATGACGGCGACCCTCTTGTCGGCGAGCTTGTGCAGGTTGCCGCCGCTGTCGCCGCCGGTGTAGTCGTAGTCCCACCGCGACGAGTGGAACGCGTGGCCTTTGAAGTCCTTGATCCCCGGAATGCCGGGCAGTTTGGGCCGGTGGAAGGGGCCCGACGCCAGCACCACGAACCGGGCGCGGATGTCGTCGCCGCGGTTGGTGCCGATTCGCCAGCGCCTGACGTCCTCGTCCCAACGCAGGTCGCGCACCTGGGTGGAGAAGATCGCCGAATCGTAGAGGCCGAAATGTTTGCCGATGTTGCGGCAGTGCTGGTAGATCTCGGCGCCGTCGGCGAACTTCTTCGACGGCATGAAATCGAGCTCTTCGAGAAGCGGGATGTAGCAGTAGGATTCGTTGTCGCACTGGATGCCAGGGTACCGGTTCCAGTACCAGACACCGCCGAAGTCGCCGCCGAGCTCGATCACGCGTACGTCGTCGACGCCCGCCTTCTTCAGGTGGGCCGCCGACAGCAATCCCCCGAAACCGCCACCGAGGACCGCGACGTCGATGTCCTCCGAAATCGGGTCGCGTGGCGCGGCCGGGGTATAGGGATCGACCTCGTAGTACCCGGCGAAGTCGTCCTCCAGTTCGATGTACTGCTTGGAACCTTCCTTGCGCAGCCGCTTTTCGCGTTCCAGCCGGTACTTCTCGCGCAGCGCGGCGATGTCGACGTCGTCGGGCGTCTGGGTGGGCCCGCAGCTGTCCTGGTGCATGGTCATGCCGATGGTGACTCCTTGCGTGACAGTTCCTGGGGCTCACCGGTACCCATGTATCTCGACAATTGGTAGTGCAGGTTGACGGTGCTGCGTTCGCGGTACGGGTTGGGCTTGGTGCCGGCGAAGCCGAGTGACTTCATCCCCTGCTGCACGGCCGCCATGTTGGAGAAGTCCTGCGGTAGGACCGACCGCCAACGGGGATCCCCGACCGGGGTGTACTCCCACTCGGTCTGGGGCTCTTGGCCTTTCGGGTACAGCTCGAACACCGACACCTCGAAGATGCACTTGTCGGGGTTGTAGCTGGGGTGCGGTCGCGCGCCGTAACACAGCGCGCTGGTCAGGCCCTGTCCGATCTGGAAGTTCGGAAAGATCTGCCACGCGGTGCCGGCCTGCCCGAGGATGTCGGCGGGGATCGTCGGCCAGACGACGCCACGGGCCTCGTCGTCGCGGCGCGCCGATGCCAGCCAGTGCTCGAGGACCTTGTCGGCCGGCGTCCCCTCGGGCAACTCGTCGACGAGTCGCTTGGCCGCGTTCACCAGCGTTTGGGTGGTGGTGGCGTTGGTCTCCTCCATCGTGTACACCTGCATCTCCGCGGTGGACACCCGCGGGTCGGCGCCGATGCCGAGGCGGATCTTGGACTTGGTGGCCTCCATGTCCTCTGGGGCGTCGTAGCCGATATTGCTGTGTCTGCCTTGGGCTTTCGCCCAACCCTTGAACTCGCCGAACTTGTTGAACTCGGGGTGGGTGGTGTAGACGTGGTAGGTCTCGTTGAACGCTTCCAGCGCGACCTTCCAATTGCAGTCGAATTCAAGCCATTTGCGCCACTTGTAGCGCATGTTCTCACACCCGAACGGGTCGAGGATCTTCGCGGCGGGGAACAGGTAATCGGCCAGCGGCTCGCAGTCGGGATCCATGTTGATCCACAACCAGCCGCCCCAGGTGTCGACCCGAACCGGTCGAAGGTGGGTATTGTCCGCGGTGAGCGCTCCCTGCCAGTCCTGTTGCTCGCGGATGTGCGTGCACGCCCCGTCCAAGCCATAGGTCCAGCCGTGAAAGCCGCAGACGAACGACTTTCGGGTGCGGGCACAGGCGTTCTTGGCGCCCTCGGGGGTGTCGATCAGCCGGCGGCCGCGGTGCATGCACACGTTGTGGTGCGCGTGAAATTCGTTGTGGCCGGTGCGCACCACGATGATCGAGTCGTCGAGGATGTCGTAGGTCAAATAGCTGCCCACCTCGGGTAATTCCTCGACGCGGCCGACCTGCTGCCAGACCCGCCGCCACAGCTTGTCGCGCTCGGCGCGGGCGTAGTCCTCGGAGATGTATGCCTCGACGCCGATCGTCATCGGGGACGAGAGTTCCTCGGCTCCGGCGGAATTCGTGCCCTTGGCGAGATCGGTCATCACATCCTCCTAATGGCGGCGCGGAAGGATTCGTCACGCAAGAAGAGCGACGTGTTGTCGGCGCCGAGATGGCTCCATTTGAGGTCCAGGCCGCCGTCGACCAACAGCGTCTGGCCGGTGATATAGCTCGACATCTCCGAGAGCAGAAACAGGATGGCGCCGGCCTGCTCCTCGGGCCGGCCCCGCCGTCCCATGGCGATCGCCTGCCGATCCCGTTCGGGGTCCTCGTCGACGTAGGTGCGCGAGGCCGCCGTCTCGGTGACGCCGGGCGCGACGGCGTTGACCCGGATTCCGGCCTGCGCCAACTCGAGGGCCATCGTGCGGGTCATCGCGGTGATCGCGGCCTTGGCGGTTCCGTAGGCGATGTGAAACGGCGCGGTGTTCATGCCGCTGATCGACGAGATCGACACGATGGACCCCGGCAGTCTTTGCGCGACGAGCTCGGCCGCCACGGCCTGGCTCATGAAGAACGCCGTCTCGAGGTTGTCGGCGAAGATCTTGCGCCAGTCGCCGCGGGTCACCCGCGTCGACGGCATCCACGTCGACGGCTCGGCGCCGCCGGCGACATTGACCAGCCCGTACAAGCTTCCGTCGGCGCGGCGCGCGTGGTCGATCACCGCGGCGATGCCCTCGTCGGTGGACGCGTCGGCCGCGACGGGCACCACGGCCAGGCCCTGGGCGGCCAGCGGGGCGATGTGCTCGTCGAGGTTTTCCTTCGATCGGCTCACCGCGATCACGGTGGCCCCGGCCCGGGCGGTCATGGCTGTGACGGTGGTGCCGATGCCGCCTCCGCCGGCGCCGGAGACCACCACGACGCGACCATCAAGCCTGAGGTGCCCGAATTGATCGTCCATGACCTGCTTTCGGCCGCCGACGGCGCCGTCCCGCGCCGGCCGCGACATTCGCTACCAGTTTGTCCGGACAAAATATGGCATTCTGTCCCTGGGAGAACACTATTCCGAGCGGCAGACTTCGCTGTCAAGATCGAGCCGAGACATCACCGTGGCTATTGTCTGGACTACGAGGAATTGATAACGTCCAGCCCAACCGGCTGACGGAAGGACCTCGACGAGCATGTCCATTTCAAGGGCCCTCTCAACGCAGCCCTCGCGGTACGCAGTCCCGGACGCGATCGACGTCGCTCCGGGCTGGGAACTCGACCGGTTGACCGCGCCCAGCCGGCTGTTCGGGGCCAACGGGCTGCGCACCGGCCCGGACGGCCGCATCTACATCGCGCAGGTGACCGGCAGTCAGATCAGCGCGCTGGACCACCGCACCGGGGAACTGGTGACCGCCAGCCCCAAGGGCGGCGACATCGTGGCACCCGACGACGTCGCGTTCGATCCCCGCGGCAACCTGTACGCGACCGAGGTGATGGACGGCCGGGTCAGCGTGCGCGAGACCAGCGGCCGGACGCGGGTGCTGCGCGACGACGTCCCGTCGGCCAACGGCATCACGTTTTATGACGGCCGGTTGTTCATCGGTGAATGCCGGGAGGGCGGGCGGCTGCTCGAATTCGACCTGTCGGGCGGCCCGCCACGGGTGCTCTTGGAGAACGTGCCCTCACCGAACGCGATGGAGGTCGGTCCCGACGGCCTGCTGTACTTCCCGGTGATGGGCGCCAACGAAATCTGGCGCGTCGACCCCGACGGCGGCGAGCCACACTGTGTCGCAAAAGATCTCGGCGTGCCCGACTCGGTGAAGTTCGACGCCCGGGGCTACCTCGTCTCCACCCAGGTGGCCAGCGGGCAGGTGCTGCGCATCGATCCCCGCAGCGGCGAACGTCGCCTGCTCGCCCAGCTGAATCCGGGGCTGGACAACTGCACCTTCGTCGGCGACCGGCTGTTCGTCTCCAACTTCAGTGGCGAGATCACCGAGATATCGCCCGACGGCGCAACGACATCGGTGTTGCCGGGCGGACTCAACTGGCCGCTGGACCTGGCCGTGGGCCAGGACGGGCAGCTCTACATCGCCGACGGCACGTACTTCTATGTCGCCCTGCCCGACGGGTCCCTGCAGACCGCGGGAATGTTGTTCAGCCCCGGCTATCCCGGGTTCCTGCGCGGCCTCGCCGCCGGCGGGCCCGGCGAGTTCGTCGTCACGACCTCGGGCGGCCAGGTCGCCCGTTACCGGCCCGAAGCCGGCGAAACCGAGGTGCTGGCCGACGGTTTCGACCAGCTCTACGGTGTCGCGGTGACCCCAGGCGGTGTGGTGGTTGCGGAGTTGGGGACCGGGCGGGTGTTGTCGCTGCGGTCCGAAGGTGTCGACGTGCTGGCGACCGATCTGCGCGAGCCGGTCGGGGTCGCGATCGACGCCGACGGAGCCCCGCTGGTGGCGGAGGCGGGCGCGGGCCGGGTGGTCCGGCCGGCCGGGTCGCGGGCCGACACCGTCGTGGCCGATCTGCAACGGCCGCAGGGCATATTGGTCCGCGACCGTGTGCTCTACGTGGTCGATGCCGGCGCCAAGGAACTGATCGCCTTCGACCTCGCCGGCCACGGACGCCGGACGATCGCGTCCGGGCTGCCGGTCGGTCCCCCGCCGGGCGTGACTGCCAAGCCACTGCGCGGCATGCCGCCGTTTTCGGGGCCACAGGGTCCGTTCGCCGGCATCACGGCCGCGGCCGATGGGACGCTGTACATCTCGGCCGACGGCGAGGGCAGCGTGCTCGCCCTGCGCCCCACGGGCCACTGATGTCCCAGGCCATCGCGGGCGACCACCGCTACCTGCAGATCGCCCGCACGCTGCGCAAGGAGATCGTCGACGGGGTCTACCCGGTGGGGTCGCAGCTGCCGACCGAGCACCAACTGTGTGAGCGCTTCGCGGTGAGCCGCTACACCGTTCGCGAAGCGTTGCGCCGGCTCCGCGAGGACAACCTGGTCGCCTCCCGGCCGCGGGCGGGCACCCGGGTGGTACCCCGCCCGGCGTCGAGTTCCTATGCCCAGGACGCGATGTCGATCGACGACCTGCTCGCGTTCGCCGCCGGCGCGCAGCTGACCATCGAATCCAACGCGATGGTGACGATCGACGACGACCTCGCCGCCCGGACCGGACTCGAGCCCGGCACCCAGTGGCTCTCGGTGCGTGGCTACCGGCAGGCCGACGGCGCGTCGGTGCCGATGTGCCGGACGGAGTACTACATCAGCCGCAGTTTCGCCGCGGTGGGCAGGCTGCTGCAACGCCATGCCGGCCCGATCTTCCCGTTGATCGAGGATCTTTTCGGCGTGAGCGTCGCCCAGTTGCACCAGGAGATCGCGGCCGTCCTGCTCTCCCCGGAACTGGCCGACGGCCTCGGCGTGGACGCGGGAACGGCCGCACTGCAGATGCGGCGCACCTACACGACCTCCGACGGCGAGGTGGCCCAGGTGACGATCAACACCCACCTGTCGTCGAGGTTTCGGTATGCGATGACCATGCGTCGCGTCACCGGTCAGGCCGGCTGAGTTGCTCGCCCGGGCCCGCCACGACGCGGCGCATGCGTCAGAGGCCTACCGGCGCGGACTGTGGGTGCACACCACGCTCGCCGATTCCCTGCGCGCGGCCGCGCAGACGTCGCCGCACCGAACGGTGTTGGTGGACAAGGATGTTCGGCTGGACTGCGCCACACTGCACGCGCAGGCCGGCGCGCTGGCCGCGGCGATGCTGGCGCGCATGCCCACCGGCAGCGTCGTGTCCTTCATGCTGCCGAACTGGCATGAGACCGCCGTCATCTATCTGGCCGCGACGCTGGCCGGCATGGTGGTGAACCCGATCCTTCCGTCGCTGCGCGACCGCGACCTGCGCTTCATTCTCGAAGACGCCGGCACCGCAATGCTATTCGTCCCGCACCGATTCGGCGGCCACGACTACGGGGCGATGCTCGAACGGGTGACGGCCGCGATGGACAACGCGCCCGAGGTCGTGGTGCTGCGCGAAACTGGGCACGCCGGTCCGCACACCCCCTATCCGGACCTGCTCGACCATGCGCCGGACCCCGCGACGCTTCCGGCGCTCGATCCCGACGCCGCGCGGATGATCCTGTACACCTCGGGGACCACCAGCCGCCCGAAAGGCGTCCTGCACACCCACAATTCGCTGCACGCGCTCATCCGCCAGCTCCGCGAGCACTGGAACATCGAGCCGGGCGACACGTTCCTGGTCCCGTCGCCGGTCGCCCACATCGGTGGCTCGATCTATGCCTTCGAATGCCCGCTGCTGCTGGGCACCACCGCGGTGCTGATGGACCGGTGGGATCCGGCGCAGGCCGTTGCGCTGATGAACGCCGAACGGTGCACCCACATGGCGGGGGCCACGCCGTTTCTGCAGCAGCTGCTGTCCGCCGCCGAAGACCTCGGCACCCGCCTGCCCGACCTGAAGGTGTTCATCTGCGGCGGCGCGTCGGTATCGCCGTCGCTGATCCGGCGCGCCGCCGACTATTTCGACCGCGCGGTGGTCACCCGGGTGTACGGCTGCACCGAGGTGCCCGTCGCGACCGTCGGCGCGCCCCGGCCCGACGAAGCCGACAGCGCCGCGGATACCGACGGCAGGGCCGGCATCGCCGAGATCAAGCTCGTCCCCCACGGTGCCGCACCCGCCGGTGACGGCGAAATCTACCTGCGCGGGCCGCAGATGCTGCTGGGCTACCGCCATCCCGAAGACGATTCCTTCGATGTCGATGGGTTTTTCCGCACCGGGGATCTCGGGCGCTGGGTCTCGACCGGTTCCGGAGACCGGTACCTCGTCGTGACGGGACGGGCCAAGGACGTCATCATCCGCAGCGGCGAGAACATCTCGGCCAAGGAGGTCGAGGACCTGCTCGCCGACCATCCCGGCATCGCCGAGATCGCTGTGGTCGGGCTGCCCGACGAGCGCACCGGGGAGCGGGCCTGCGCGGTGATCGTCCCCGCGGGCGCGCAGCGCCCGGACGTCGCGAGTTTGCTTGCGCTGCTGGTGAGCAAGGGCGTCGCCAAATTCAAGGCGCCAGAACAGGTCGTGATCTGGGATGCCTTGCCGAAGAACGACGCGGGCAAGGTGCTCAAGCATCGGATCCGGGCGGCGCTCACGCGGGTGGAGACTAAGGATGGGTGAGATGCAGGTCGCAATCGTCACGGGCGCAAGCAGCGGCATCGGCCTGGGCTGCGCCACCAAACTCGCCGAGATGGGCATGGCGGTCCTGGGCACGGGCCGCGACCAGGACCGGCTGGCCGAACTGCACACGGCCATCGGCGATCCGGATCGCGTTGCCACACTTGCCGTCGACCTGACCGACGACGACGCGCCGCGACGCATCGTGGACCTCGCCGTGCAGCGATGGGGCCACATCGACTTCCTGATCAACAACGCCGGAGTCGGCAGCCCCAAGCCGCTGCACGAAACCGACGACGAAACCCTGGACTACTTCCTGGGTTTGATGCTACGGGCACCGTTTCGGCTCGCGCGTGACGTGCTGCCCCACATGGGACCCGGCTCGGCGATCATCAACGTGACATCGACGTTCGCGGTCGTCGGCGGCCTGCGGGGCGGGGCCTACTCCGCGGCCAAGGGCGGGCTGACCGCGCTGACCACCCACATCGCCTGCCAGTACGGCGCGTCCGGCATCCGTTGCAACGCCGTCGCGCCTGGCGTCACGGTCACACCGATGGTCGAGAAGCGCTTGCAGGACGAGCGATTCCGCAAGATCAACACCGAGATGACGCCGCACCCGCGGTTGGGCCGCGTCGACGACATCGCCAGCACGGTCGCGTTCTTGTGCTCGCCGGGCGGAAGTTTCATCAACGGCCAGACGATCGTGGTCGACGGCGGATGGAGTTCGACGAAGTATCTGTCGGAGTTCGCCTTGTCCTCGCGGTGGACGGAGCGGTGAACCTATTCGCGATGCTCGAGCAGGCCGCGAGCCGGCACCCCCACCGCGGCGCGATGTATCACGGCACCCGGCGCCTGTACACCTGGATCGAGCTGCGCGACAGGGCCTTACGCCTGGCCGCGTCGATCCGAAAACAGCACGCCGCCGGCGCCCGCCTCGCGATCGCGACCCACAACCGTCCCGAGATCATCGAGTTGATGTTCGCGATCTGGGCCGCCGAGTGCGTCGTCGTCCCCATCAACTACAAGCTGCATCCGCGCGAGATGGCCGAGATCCTCGACGACGCGGGCGCGGCGCGGGTGTTCGCCTCCACGGCGATTGCCGGCGAACTGGCGCCGATCACCACGACACCGATGGAAACCTTTGACTCGCAGGACTACTCGCGGCGGGTCACCGTCGCCCCGTCGGCGAAGCCGCGCACCGATCCGTCGGCGCTCGCCTGGCTGTTCTACACCAGCGGGACCACCGGCCGATCGAAGGGCGCGATGCTGTCGCACCGCAACCTGACCGCGATGACCGTGGCCCACCTCGCCGACATCGACGACCCGGACGAACGGTGCAGCCTCCTGCACGCGGCGCCCATGTCGCACGGCTCGGGGCTCTACGTCCTGCCGTACGTGCTGCGCGCCGCCCGCCAGGTGGTGCCCGCCTCGGGCGCATTCGACCCCGACGAGTTCCTCGATCTGTGCGAGCATCACCCCGGCGGCAGCGCGTTTCTCGCCCCGACGATGGTGCAGCGCCTGGTGGGCACGGGCCGCGCCCGCCCGGCCAACCTGAAGTCGATCGTCTACGGCGGCGGCCCGATGTATGTCGAAAGCCTGCGCAAGGCGATTGCGGCGTTCGGCCCGATCTTCGCCCAGATCTACGGGCAGGGCGAGTCACCGATGACCATCACCGGGCTGCGCCGCGCCGACCACGAATCCGGCGACGACGCAATCCTGGGATCGGTCGGCTATGCGCGGTCCGGGATGGACGTCGCGGTGCTGCGCGCCGGCGGCGACCCGGCGCCCGTCGACGAGATCGGCGAGATCGTCTGCCGCGGCGACGCGGTCATGTCCGGCTACTGGCGCAACCCCGATGCCACCCGCGCCACGCTCAAAGAGGGCTGGCTGTACACCGGCGACATGGGCTCGTTCGACGCGCGCGGTTTCCTCACGCTGCGCGATCGATCGAAGGACGTCGTCATCAGCGGCGGCAGCAACATCTACCCGCGCGAGGTCGAGGAGGTCCTGCTCGAGCACCCCGCGGTCGCGGAGGCGTGCGTGGTCGGCGCCCCCGACGCCGAGTGGGGCGAGGTGGTGGTCGCATTCGTCGTCGGCACAGGCGATCCCGTCGACGCCGCGGCGCTCGACGTGCACCTGCTGACGCGCATCGCCCGGTTCAAACGTCCCAAGCGCTACGAATTCGTCGACGAGCTACCAAAAAACAGCTACGGCAAGGTGCTCAAGCGGGAACTGCGGGCCCGCCTGGCGCCGCTGCGGGAATGCCATGAGACATCAGGGAGGTCGCAATGAAGTGTCGCGCCGCTGTGATCCGCGGGGTCGGCCAGGACTGGGAGATCCGCGAGATCGAGCTGGATCCGCCCCGCGGCGGTGAAGTGCTGGTGCGCATGGCCGTTGCCGGGATCTGCCACTCCGACGATCATCTGTTCACCGGCGATGTGGTGCCGACCCCCGAGGCGCTGGCCGCGAGCGGCCAGCCGGCGCCGGACTGGTTCCCGCTGCTCGGCGGTCACGAGGGAGCCGGCGTCGTTGAAGAAATCGGGCCCGGCGTGACCTCGGTGCGTCCGGGAGACCACGTGGCGCTCTCCTTCATCCCCGCGTGCGGCAGCTGCCGGTTCTGTGTCAACGGCCAGAGCTACATCTGCGACATCGGCGCAAGCCTGTTCGTGCGGGAGATGCCCACCGACGGCACGTGCCGGCGCCACCTCGGTGACGAAAACCTGTTGGCCTACGGGCAACTCGGCACGTTCGCCGAATACGCGGTGCTATCGGAACGCTCCGTCATCAAGATCGACGACGCGATCCCGTTCCATGCCGCCTCGCTGGTGTCGTGCGGGGTGAGCACCGGCTGGGGGTCCGCGACGATCTCGGCGGGCACCGAACCCGGCGACACCGTCGTCGTCATCGGCGCGGGCGGCGTCGGGATGAACGCCCTGCAAGGCGCGCGCGCCGTGGGCGCCAAATACGTCGTCGCGGTGGACCCTGTTGAGTCCAAGCGCGATTCGGCCAAGGTCTTCGGCGCCACGCACACCGCCGCCTCCGCCGAGGACGCGATACCTCTGGTCAGGGAGATCACCGCCGGCCTGATGGCCGACCGCGTCGTCGTCTGCCCCGGCGTGGTGCACGTGGACCTGCTTCCGTTGGCGATGGCGCTGCTTCGCAAAGGCGGGATCTGCGTGCTCACCGGCATCACCCCGTTCACCGAACCCCCGGTCCCGTTGGTCCTGCAGGAGATGACGCTGTCGGCCAAACAGCTCAGGGGCGCGCTCTACGGCGGCATGAATCCGCGCACCAGCGTGCCGATGCTGCTGTCGTTGTACCAGGCGGGCGCGGTGAAACTCGACGAGTTGGTCACCCGCCACTACCAACTCGACCAGATCAACGAGGCGTTCGTGGATCTGCGCGAGGGCCGCAACATTCGCGGCGTCATCGATTTCGCGGGTGCGTGACTTCGAAGTGCCTGCGGATGCCGGCCAGCATCTCGGCGTGCGCCTTGACCGCCCCGCGGACGGTCACCCCGGCCAGGAGCCGCGGCGCGGAGATCCGGATGCGCTCGGTGATCCGGGTGCCGCCGTCGTCGGGCACGAAACTCACCGTGCCGCGTAACCGCACCCCGGGTGACTGGGCGGCCTCCGTCAGCACGTCGCCGTCGGCCGGCACTCGCAGCCGGGCGTGATAGACGGTACGGATGGTCAGCGGCCCCAAGGGGATTCGATCGACCACCCGATAGCTCTGCTGGTAGCCCTCCGGGGTTTCGCCGCGGGACAACGTTTCCACTGACACGATCAGCGGGTGCACGAGCCTGATGTTGTCCAGGTCCACGTAGAAGCCGCGCACCGCATCGGGCGGCGCGGGCACGCGCTCGGACAGCGTCCGGTCGGCGTGCACGAAAAGCAGCGACCGGGCCCGCGCATGTAACGCCACGGCGACATTCTGCCGCTCAAAGTCAAGTGGCTAATGCATTTTTGTTAGGCGGCTTGGTCGAGGAGGGCGGCCAGGCGTTGGGCGGGGGTGTCGAGGTCAAGGGTTGGGCGCGGTCGTCGGTTGAGGGTGTCTTGGATGCGTTTGAGGTCTGCTGGGGTGTAACCGCTGAGGTCGCTGCCCTTTTCGAACCAGAAGCGCAGGAGGCGGTTGGTGTTTTCGTTGGTGCCGCGTTGCCAGGGCGAGTGCGGATTGCAGAAATAGACCGGGGTGTTGAGTTGCAGGTGAATGTCGCGCCAGCGGGCCATTTCGCTGCCACGGTCCCAGGTGATTGATCGACGAAGGTGTTCGGGTAACTGGCGCATCGCTTCGATCATCGCGCCGGCCACCGTCTCGGCGGTGTGATCGCCGGGCAAATGCAGCAGCATCGTAAAGCGGGTGGACCGCTCGACCAGGGTGCCGATGGCGCTGTTGGGGCCGACGATCAGATCACCTTCCCAGTGGCCGGGCACCGCGCGGTCGGCGGCCTCGGCGGGCCGGTCGCTGATGGTGAACACATCGTGGAATTTCCCCCGCCGTTCGGTGTGGTCCCGGGATTTGCGGGCCGCGCGTTTCGTCGACAAACGCTTACTCAGGTCGGCGCGCAGTTGACCACGAGTTTGGACGTAGAGGCACTGGTAGATGGTTTCGTGGCTCACCCGTGCCAGCCTGTCATCGGGGTGATCGCGCGCCAAGACATCGGCGATCAGTTTGGGACTCCATCCCTGATCCATCCAGTCCTCTATGGCCTCGCATAGCGCGCGGTCTTGGAGTTTGAATGCTTTGGGACGCTTGGCTTTCTTGGCGGCGCGGGCATGGGCAAGACCAGCGTGGTAATCCCCGTCGGGATTGCGATTGCGTTTGAGCTCACGGGAGATGACGCTGGCGTCGCGGTCGAGCTCGTCGGCGATCTCGACCTGGGTGAGGCCCTTGTCCAGACCCCGCATAATCACCAGGCGTTCATCGAAACTGAGCCGGTGTCCCCGCGCGCCCGGCCGGGTCAGATCACCTGGTTCGGCAAGGCCGGTATCAGAGCCCGTACCACTTCGTAATTGCATTGATCCAGCGTCATGCCACCAGCTCCATCCGGTCTGGATCGACACACCGACCTGACGGCCGGCTTCACGCAATGATTCCCCTGCACACACCCGATCAAAGAACTCTCGCCGCATCGAACGCGGATAAGCAACTGACACCTGCAACCTCCTCAAACGTGGAAATTGCATTGACCGTATGAATCTGCCGCCGGTTTTTCCGCCGCAGCGTTACGCTCGGCGCAATGCCAGGAGCGCGGGAGCGGAGGCGTGATGGGCGACGCGGCGGAAGGTCAAGCGGTCGAGCGTTACCTGCAATGCCTGACCGATCACGACTGGGACGGACTGGCCGGCACCCTCGCCGAGGACGGCCTGACCCGGGAGGGTCCGTTCTGCGACGTCGTCGAGGGCAAGGCGCACTACGTCGCCTACCTGCGCAAGGTATGCACCGCTCTGCAGGGCCACCGGTTGCAGGTGCGGCGGATCTCGCACGTCGACGCCCGAACCTCCTACGCCGAGCTGTCCGAGACGTTCGAGATCGATGGCGTCGCGACCACGTGGCCCGAATGCATCCTCTTCGAGCGGGACGACGACGGATTGATCGTTCACGTCAGCGTGTTCTTCAAGCAGCGCCAGGCCGACGCCGCCACGTAGCGGTCTATTCCCTCGCTTGCGGAATTGACCTAACGTGTCATGGATGGAGGCAGATGGAACTCCGGAGTCGGTGCCGGTCGAGAAATTGCACTCGGGCGACCCGATCACCGATTGTGGTCAGCGGTACATAGTTCTCGAATCGAAGGCGCTCAGCGACTGCGTGGTCCTCGAGCTCGAATCCCGGGTGGATCACCAACTGCAGGTCATCGAGAAATCGTTCCCCACCGGCTACCAGGTCGGCAGGGCGAACCACCGAATTTTATAGCCGACGAATTCTCGGCGGAACAAATGCGCGAGTAACCGTTCGACGGCTACCGCGCATTCGTGTTTTCGGGCCGCGCCAAACAGCCTGTGCCACTTAACTCTTCGGCGGCCGGATGTCGTTGGGGTTGTTCGGGTCGGGGTCACCGAACCAGCGTGAGGGCTCGTGCTCGCCGTACGCGTCGTGCCAGTCCCACCACTCGTAGGGAGCGGTCTGCGGATAGCCCTCCGGCGAATCCTCCCAGGTTTCCTGGCGTCCGAGCGCGGTCATGTCCAGGAAGCTCCAGGTGGTCCCCAGCGCCTCGTCGCCGCGGTTGTTGATGAAGTAGGTGCGAAACACCCGATCGCCGTCACGGATGAAGGCGTTGGTGCCGTGCCATTCGTCCACGCCGAAATCCGCGTCGAAGCCGTCGGTGATCGTGTACCAGGGCATCTTCCAGTCCATCCGCTCCTTGAGGCGCGCGATGTCGGCCTGCGGCGCGCGTGAGGCGAACACCAGCGTGGTGTCGCGGGCGTTCAGGTGGGCCAGGTTGCCGACGTGGTCGGCCATCATCGAGCAGCCCCGGCAGCCGCGCTCGGGCCAGCCGTCGATGTCGGGCCCGTAGAACGCGCGGTAGACGATGAGTTGGCGCCTGCCGCCGAACAGGCCCGCCAGGTTGACCGCGCCCTCGGGTCCCTCGAACCGGTAGTCGGAGTCCACCTCCATCCAGGGCATCCGGCGCCGCCGGGCCGCGAGCGCGTCACGGGCCCGGGTGAGCTTCTTCTCCTCTTCCAGCAGCTCTCGATGCGCGCTCGCCCATTCCTGGGCCGTCACGATCGGGGGTGTGTTCATCGCTGTGCGCCTTTCGAACTCGGGTGTTTTCAGGTCAGCGGCGCGAGGCCGGCGGAGGTGAGCAGGTAGGCGTCGTGGTCCGGGCCGGCGGTGGCGATCTCGAGCACCGACTTGCCCACCTGTTCGGCGGTGAGCGCGGGCCCGGCGGCCTGTAAGAAGGTGTCGACGTCGACGCCTTGGCGCTCGGCGTAGGCGGCGACGGCGGCCGCGCCGAGGCCGGTGGCCGGGGTCAACCGCGGCAGCACGGCGGTGAAGCCGATCCCGAGCCCGGCGCGTTGCGATTCGAGGGCGGCATAGCCGGCGAGGAACCGTACGGTCGCCTTGGCGCCCGCGTAGCCACCGGACAGCGGTGATCCGGCCAGGGCGGCGCCGCTGGACATCACGATCACCGAGCTGCCCGGCGCCAGCGGGCGCCGCAGCGCGTCACGAACCCAGTGAAACGCCTGCGCGACGTCGGAGTTCCAGTTGTCGCTGAACGACTCCCAGGTCTGATCCTGCAGCGGCGCCATCCGCGGCGCCGCCCCGGCGCACAGCACCAGGGTGCGCGGCCGGTGCCGGTCGATGAGCCGGCCGGCCGTCGCCGGATCGGCGGCGTCGGCCACCACCGGGGTGAAGGTGACGCCCAGTTGGGCGCGCACCTCCTCGAGCTGCGATCGGGTGCGCGCGACGCCGACGACCTCGGCGCCGGCGGTCGCCAACGCGGTGGCGATCGCGCGGCCGAATCCGCGGCCGGCCCCGGTCACGATCGCGGTGCTGCCGGCGAACCCGTCGGCGCCGGGGTTTGGGGTCTGGTTCATGTCGTGCTCGCTTCCTCGCGTGGACTGCGGCCGTGCCGCGACTTCACTGATTGAGATACGGGGGGGCGGCCGAATTCATCGCTGCCGGCCGATGAATTTCGGCGGCCGGATGTCTCTACAGGAGTAGGTTCACCACGCGGCCGAGAGGAGAGGGCATTGCCGGCGCAGGAGGAGTTCGTCGAGCGGGCGGCGCCGTTTCGTGCCGAGCTGATCGCGCATTGCTACCGCATGCTGGGCTCGGTGCACGACGCCGAAGACCTCGTGCAGGAGACGTATCTGCGGGGCTGGCGGGGCTATCAGGCCTTCGAGGAACGCGCGGCGTTGAAGACCTGGCTGTACCGGATCGCGACGACGGCCTGTCTGCGCGCGCTGGAAAACCGCGCCCGCCGCGTGCTGCCGGCCGGGCTGGGCGAGGGCTCGATGGACCCGGACGCCGACCTCGGTGCGGCGGGCGCGCACGCGTGGCTCGAACCCATCCCGGACGACATGATGTTCAAGAGCCCCGAGGAGGACTTCACCGCGAAGCAGAGCGTGCGGCTGGCCGTGATGACCGCCCTTCAGGAGCTTCCGGCGCGCCAGCGCGCGGTGCTGATCCTGCGCGACGTCGTGCAGTTCAGCGCCGCCGAGGTCGCCGAGCTTCTGGAGACCACGCCGGCCGCGGTCAACAGTTCGCTACAGCGCGCCCGGGCCCACCTCGCCGAGCTGTCCCCCAGCGAGGAACAGATGGCCGAGCCGGGCAACGCCCGGCGGCGCGAACTGCTCGACCGGTATTGCGCGGCATTCGAAAACGCGGACATGGCGGCGCTGACCGCGCTGCTGCAGGCGGACGTCAAACTCGAAATGCCGCCCCTGCCAGTGTGGTTCGCCGGCCGGGACACGGTGCTGAAGTTCCTTGCCGAGCGTGCCGTGGCGCAGCCCGGCGACATCGCGATGGTTCCGACCGCCGCGAACGCGCAACCCGCCGTCGCCGAGTACCGCCGCGCCGCCGATCACGTGTTGCGGGCCCATTCGATCCACGTCTTGACCCCCGGTCGCGACGGGATCGCCGGCATCACCGTCTTTCTCGACCCCGACTTGTTCAGCGCGTTTGGTTTGTCTTCAACCCGGTAATGTTTGTCCCAGGGACGTGATCGCAGCCCTTGCCATCTTGGGAAGCCCGACCTGCATCGACCCGCATCGTCATCGATGTCGTCGGACGGTTTACCTTCCCGCCCCACGTGTGGACAGGTCCTTCACACGCCAGGATCATTAGGCGCGGGAGACGTAGTTGAAGGGTGACGAGTGAAGATTCCCGGCGTTTCCGACGTCGTCGCCGGTGTGGCCGGCGGAGCCGCGCAGGTGGTGCGGGCAGGCGTGTCGACTGCGGCGGGGGCCGCCGGCGCGCTGCAGACGTTGGCCGGCCCGGTCGCCGAGCTCGCGGGCCCCGTCCTGCAATCGGTGGTTCAAACCACGGGCCGGGCAATCGGTGCCGACACGTCCACCGACAACGCCGCCGCCCCGATCACGCCGCCGGTGCGCTGGCGCAGCGGGCAACGCGTGCACCTGGACCTGGACCCGTTGCTGCCGTTCCCCCGCTGGGGCGAGTACGCGCCCGCCGTCGAGGAGCCGGTGCGCCGAATCCCGGGCGTGGCCGAGGCGCACGTCGAGGGTGCGTTGGGCCGGTTGGTGGTTGAACTGTCCGACGGCGCGGACCACGACGCCGTCTTGGACGAGGTGCGCTCGACCGTCGCATCCATCGCCGCCGATATCACCTGGTCGAAGTCGGAGGCGGCGACGCCGTCCGCGCCCTTCGCCGACCCGGGCAACCCCCTGGCGATTCTGGTGCCTCTCACCGCGGCGGCACTGGATCTGATCGCGATGGGCGCCGCGGTGACCGGATGGGTGACCCGGCTGCCCGCGGCGCCGCAGACCACCCGGGCCGCGGCCGCGCTCATCAACCATCAACCGCGCATGGTCTCGATCCTCGAGGAGCGGCTGGGCCGGGTGGGCACCGACATCGCGCTGGCCGCCACGACGGCCGCCGCCCATGGCCTGACGCAATCGTTCGGCACGCCGATGCTCGACCTGACCCAGCGCACCCTGCAGGTCTCCGAGGCGGCGGCGCACCGCCGGGTGTGGCGGGACCGGGAACCCCACCTGGCCTCGCCGCAACGGCCACAGGCCCCGGTGGTCCCGGTCATCTCGTCCGCCAAGTCGGAGGTGCCCCGGCACAGCTGGGCGGCCGCGGCGGCCGGCGAGGCTTCGCACGTCGTGGTCGGGGGAACCATCGACGCGGCGATGGACAAGGCGAAGGGCTCGATGGCCGGGCCGGTGGAGAGCTACGTCGATTCCGCGGCGAACGGCTCGCTGATCGCCGCGGTCAGCGCGCTGGTGGCCGGCGGCGGCACCGACGACGCGGCCGCGGCCATCGAAGCCGGGGTGCCGCGGGCCGCGCACATGGGCCGACAGGCGTTCGCGGCGATTTTGGGCCGCGGGCTCGCCAATTCCGGACAGCTGGTTCTCGACCCGGGCGCGCTGCGCCGCCTGGATCGGGTGAAGGTGGTCGTCATCGACGGCGCCGCCCTGCGCGGCGACCATCGCGCGGTCCTGCGGGTCCGCGGCGACGCGCCCGGCTGGGACGACGACCGGGTCTACGAGGTCGCCGACGCCCTGCTGCACGGCGAACAGGCGCCCGAGCCCGACCCGGACGAGTTGCCGGCGACCGGTGCACGACTGAAATGGGTTCGCAATCAAGGGCCTTCGGCCACGCCCGCGCAGGGCCTGGAAAGCGCCGACCTGATCGTCGACGGCGAATGCGTCGGGAGCGTCGACGTGGGCTGGGAGGTCGACCCGTACGCGATCCCGCTGTTCCAGACCGCGCACCGCACCGGCGCGCGGGTGGTGCTCCGCCACGTCGCGGGGACCGAAGACCTGACCGCCAGCGTCGGCGCGACGCACCCGCCCGGCACCCCGCTGTTGAACGTGGTCCGCGAGCTGCGGGCCGATCGCGGACCGGTGCTGCTGATCACCGCGCTGCACCGCGACTTCGCGTCGACCGACACCCTGGCCGCGCTCGCGATCGCCGATGTCGGTGTGGCGCTTGATGATCCGCGCGCCGCCACGGCGTGGACCGCGGACATCATCACCGGTACCGACCTGGCCGACGCGGTGCGGATCCTCTCGGCGATTCCGGTGGCCCGATCGGCCAGCGAGTCGGCGGTGCACCTGGCCCAGGGCGGCACCACGCTGGCCGGGCTGCTGCTGGTCACCGGTGAGCAGGAGAAGACCACCAACCCGGTGAGCTTTCGGCGCTGGCTCAACCCGGTCAACGCCGCGGCGGCCACGGCCCTGGTGGCCGGAACGTTCTCGGCCACCCGGGTGCTGCGGCTGCCCGACCCGACCCCCCAACCGCTGACCGCCTGGCACGCACTGGATCCCGAGATCGTCTATTCGCGGCTCGCCGGCGGCGCGCGGCCGCTGGCCGTCGAGACCGAACCCTCGTGGCGGCGCCGTCTCGACGACCTGTCCTACAGCCCGGGCCTGGCGCCCCTGCGCAAGCCGCTGCACAACATGGCCCGGCTGGCGTCGGCGACCCGGACCGAGCTCGCCGATCCGCTGACCCCGATCCTGGCCGTCGGGGCGGCCGCGTCGGCGATCGTCGGCAGCAACATCGACGCGCTGCTGGTCGCGGGAGTCATGACCGTCAACGCGATAACCGGTGGGGCGCAACGTCTGCGGGCCGAATCCGCGGCCGCCGAGCTGTTCGCCGAGCAGGACCAGATGGTGCGCCGGGTGGTCGTCCCCGCGGTCGCAACGACGCGCCGCCGGCTCGAGGCGGCCAAGCACGCCACCCGCACGGCGACGGTGTCCGCGAAGTCGCTGCGGCCCGGCGACGTCATCGATCTGGCCGCCCCCGAGGTGGTGCCGGCCGACGCCCGCCTGTTGGTGGCCGAGGACCTCGAGGTCGACGAGTCCCTGCTCACCGGCGAGTCGCTGCCGGTGGACAAGCAGGTGGACCCCGTCGCCGTCAACGACCCCGACCGGGCCAGCATGCTCTTCGAGGGCAGCACCATCGTGGCCGGCCACGCCCGGGCGATCGTGGTGGCCACCGGCGTCGGGACCGCCGCGCACCGCGCGATTTCGGCGGTCGCCGACGTCGAGACGGCGGCCGGAATCCAGGCGCGGCTGCGGGAACTCACCAGCAAGGTGCTGCCGCTGACGCTGGCCGGAGGTGCGACGGTGTCGGCGTTGGCGCTGCTGCGCCGCGCCCCGCTGCGCCAGGCGGTGGCCGACGGCGTCGCGATCGCGGTGGCCGCCGTGCCGGAGGGGCTGCCCCTGGTGGCCACCCTCTCCCAGCTCTCGGCCGCCCAGCGGCTGACGGCCCGCGGCGCGCTGGTCCGCGCGCCGCGCACCATCGAAGCGCTGGGCCGCGTCGACACCATCTGTTTCGACAAGACCGGCACGCTCACCGAGAACCGGCTACGCGTGGTGTGCGCCGTGCCGGTCGGGGTCGACCCGCACGACCCGCTGCCCCAACTGACCGATCCGCAATCGGCGGGGCTGCTGCGGGCCGCCGCGCGGGCGTCCGCCCAGCCGCAGGACGGCCAGGGCCATGCCCACGCCACCGACGAGGCTATCCTCACCGCCGCGAATTCGCTGAACGGCCATGGCGATTCGGACTGGACGATGATCGCCGAGGTGCCCTTCGAGTCCAGTCGCGGCTTCGCCGCCGCGATCGGCGCGCTGGGTAGCTCCAACGGGCATCCCGCCGACGCGCCGGTGCTGATCCTCAAGGGCGCGCCCGAGGTCATCCTGCCGCGCTGCCGGTTCGCCGACCCGCAGGCCGACCAGGAACGGGCCGAGGGCGTCGTCCGCGGTCTCGCCGAACAGGGCCTGCGGGTGCTCGCGGTGGCGCAGCGCGGTTGGAAGCACGAGACCGACGACGACGACACCGACGCCGACGCCGTGGACGCCGCGGCCGAGGACCTCGAGCTGCTCGGCTACGTGGGCTTGGCGGACACCGCCCGGGCGTCGGCGCGCCCGTTGATCGAGGCGCTCACCGACGCCGACCGCGACGTCGTGCTGATCACCGGCGACCACCCCATCACCGCGCGGGCGATCGCCCGGCAGCTGGGCCTGCCCGCGGACGCGCGGGTGATCACCGGCGCCGAACTCGCCGGGCTCGACGAGGACGCGTGCTCCAAGATGGTCGCCGACGTGCAGGTCTTCGCCCGCGTCAGCCCGGAGCAGAAGGTGCAGATCGTGGCCGCGCTGCAGCGCTGCGGGCGGGTGACCGCGATGGTCGGCGACGGCGCCAACGACGCCGCGGCGATCCGGATGGCCGACGTGGGGATCGGGGTGAGCGGGCGGGGTTCGTCGGCCGCCCGCGGCGCCGCGGACATCGTCTTGACCGACGAGGATCTGGGCGTGCTGATGGACGCCCTGGTCGAGGGCCGCAGCATGTGGGCGGGCGTCCGGGACGCCGTGACGATTCTGGTCGGCGGCAACGTCGGTGAAGTGCTGTTCACCATCATCGGCACCGCCTTCGGCGCCGGCCGTGCACCGGTGGGCACCCGCCAGCTGCTGCTGGTCAACCTGCTCACCGACATGTTCCCCGCGCTCGCGGTGGCGGTCACGTCGCAATACGTCGAGCCCGACGAAGCCGAGTACGCGTCGCCCGAGGCGGCCGAGGAGGCGCGCCGGCAGCACCGGCGCGCGGTGCTGACCGGGCCCACGCCTTCCCTCGACGCGCCGCTGATGCGCCAGATCGTCACCCGCGGCGCGGTGACCGCGGCCGGGGCGACGGCGGCCTGGGCCATCGGGCGCTGGACGCCGGGCACCGAACGCCGCACGGCGACAATGGGTTTGACCGCCCTGGTGACGACGCAGCTGGCGCAGACGCTGCTGACCCGCCGGCACAGCCCGCTGGTGATCGCGACCGCGCTGGGCAGCGCCGGTGTGCTGGTCGGCATCGTGCAGACCCCGGTGCTCAGCCAGTTCTTCGGCTGCACGCCCCTGGGTCCGGTCGCCTGGTCGGGGGTGCTGGGTTCCACCGCGGGCGCCACCGTGATCTCGGCGCTGGCGCCCAACTGGCTGGCCAAGCAGGTCGCCGCGTTGGAGCCCGCCGAGGAGTGATCGCGCGGTCCGGCGACGGCGAGCGCCGTGGAGCGGCGCGAGTAAGGAGCCGGACGATCCTGTTCAGCCGGACAGCTCCCTGCGCAGCACCTTGCCGGTCGGGTTGCGCGGGATGCGGTCTACGACGTTGATGTCGCGGGGTTGTTCGAAGCGCGAGACGCGGCTCTTCAAGTACTCCCGGAGCTCCGGCACGTCGATGTCGCTGCCGGGCCGCGCCACCACGAACGCCACCAACCGTTGGCCGAACCGCTCGTCGGGGACGCCGATCACCACGTTGTCGGCGACGGCGGGGTGGCGGGCGAGCGCGTTTTCGACCGCGCGCGGATAGACGTTCTCGCCGCCCGAGATGATCATGTCGTCTTCGCGGCCGACGATGAACAGGCGGCCGGCGTTGTCGAGGTAGCCCATGTCGCCGGTGCTCGTCATGCCGTCGACGACGGCCTTGGCTTCCCCGGCGCCTTCGGTGTAGCCCTTGCCGGCCAGGTCGCCGCCGACGAAGATGCGTCCGGTCACCCGCGGCCCCACCGGTCGGTCGCTCTTGTTGAGGATCCGCACCGGGCAGCCCGCCACCGGCCGCCCGACGGTTTCGGGGGCCTCGCGCAGGTCCGCGGGCGTCGCAAGGGATCCGATGCCGACCTCGGTGGAGCCGTAGCCGTTGTAGAGGATCTCCCCGTAGGTGTCCATGAACCGCTGCCCCAGCGTGGGATCCATGCGGTCGCCGCTGGACATCACCACGCGCAGGTGCGGCACCGGGTTACGCGCCCGAACCCGCTCGGGCAGGTCGAGGATGCGCGCGAGGACGACGGGCACCGCGGTGAAGGCGTCGGCGCGGTGCAGCGACGCCTGGGCGAGCGCGGCCTCGGCGTCGAACTGGCGATGCGTGAGCACGGTGCCGCCGAGGGCGATCGTCAGCATCAGCATGCCGAGCCCCAGGCCGTGAAACATCGGCATTGCCACCGAGATTCGCGAACCGGTACGCAACCGGGTGCGGTCAAGGATGGTTACCCAGACCCCCACGGCGGAGCGCAGCTGCGGTGCGCGCGGCACCCCTTTGGGTTTGCCGGTGGTGCCCGACGTCAGCAGCACGATACGGCCGGGCGCGGCCACCCGCGGCCGCCGGGCGCCCTCCTCGGCGGTGACCGTGGCCGGGTCGACCGTGGCGACCGAGTCGTCGGCGGCCCGTATCCGCTCGGCGAATTCGTTGTCGGCGACCATCGTTGAGATGCGGTGGGCCTGCACGGCGGCCGCCAGCGCGTCGCTGCGGAACTCCGTACTGACCGGGACGACGTCGGCGCCCAGCAGCGCGGCGGCGAAGACACCGGCGACGAAGCCGCGCCCGTTGCGGCACATGACCCCGACCGCGCGGCCGGGCGCGACCCCGTCCGCGGCCAACCGCCGCGCCAGGGACTCGGTTTCGCGTTGCAGTTCGCGGTAGCTCAGGGCGCCGTCGTCGTCGACGATCGCCGTGCGGTCGGGCCAGCGGGCCGCCGTGACCGCCAGCAGCGTGTAGGGGTTCGTGCCGCCCCGGCGCGCCTCGCGAAGCAGCCGCACGCCCGCCGTCGGCGACGGCGGGGTGAGCAGGCCGGAGTGCACCAGGGCGCGGACGGCGGTGGTGGCGACGCGGTCAGTGGTCACGGTCGCCCCCGTCGGCATCGGTGAGGAATCGGCGGTGCCATAGCCGGGCGGCGTGGTCGGCCGGCCCGGCCAACAGCACCGAGGCAAACTCGGCCGGCAGCACCCAGGGCGGCTCCAGGGTGCGGGGCCGCTCGATGACAGCTTTCGCGATGACGTCGGCGGCGTCATCCGGTGACAGGCCGGGGAACCGGCCGAGGAGGGGCGTGGGCGCGATCATGCGGGTGCGGACCAGCGCGAAGTAGATGGTCGTGACGTCGACGCCGTCCGCGTGCAGCTCCGGAGCCACGCTGCGCAGCCAGCGGTCGAACGCCCCCTTCGATGCCTGATAGGCGCCCCACTGCGGGCCCGGCGCCACCCGCACGCCGACGCTGGACACGTTCACGATGTGCCCGCTGCCGTTGTCGCGCATCGCGGGCACGAGTCCCAGCAGCAGCCGGACGGGCCCCAGGTAGTTGATGTCGATGGTGCGCTGGAAGTCGTGCGGGCGGTCGTACTGGTGGTGCAGCGAGCGGCGCAGCGACTTGCCCGCGTTGCTCACCACGATGTCGAGCGGGCCGTGCTCCTCGGTGATCTGCTTGGCCAGGCCGCTCACCGCGGATTCGTCGGTGAGGTCGGTCGGGTAGGCGACCGCGTGCCCGCCGCCGGCGTTGATCGACGCCGTCAGGTCCCCGAGCCTCTCCTCGGACCGGGCGACCGCCAGCACGGTCGCGCCGGCGGCCGCCAGCCTGCGCGCGGTCGCCTCGCCGATGCCGTAGGAGGCGCCGGTCACCAACGCGGTCTTGCCGGAGGTGGCGGCACGCAGCTTGTCGGGATCCGACACCCGCGCCGGATTTGCCACGTGGTCGCCCGCCGCGGTGAGGACCGCGTTGAGGGCCTGGGCTACTGCGTTCAACATCGCTGCCGCATTCATTCGAGCCGCTGGCCGGGACGTGGCTGCTGCTCAACCGTGTCCCGACCCGTAACTACAAGTAGCAGACCACATTGCGGCCCGGGTCCGCGCTTCGGCCCGGCCGTGACGACCCGGTGGCACTCGCAGTGAGGGGCGGGACGCAAGGTGCCGGGCGCTCATGCCGGATGAGCGCCGCGCACAACCGATCTCGCTCCGACCGCAGCAGCGGCGGTTCTTTTATGAGAACACGGTAATTTCGGCGTTTCCTTTGTTTAGGCCGCGTGTCGAATGGGCACAATGGCGGCATGTTTGCGCGTCACATGGTTCGTTCCGTTGGTCCAGCAGTAGTTATCGCCGCGTCGGGCATGGCCGCCTCGGCCGTCTCCGGTTCCCTCATCCCCACCGCCGCGGCCCAATGTCCCGACGTGCAAGTGGTCTTCGCCCGCGGCACCGGCGAAGAACCCGGCGTCGGCCCCACCGGCCAAGCCTTCGTCGACGCCCTGCACCAACGCGTCGGCGACCGCTCCTTCGACGTCTACCCCGTCAACTACCCCGCCACCGACCAATGGGACACCGGCATCGACGGCATCCGCGACGCCGGCGCCCACGTCGTCTCCATGGCCCATGACTGCCCCAACACCAAAATGGTCCTCGGCGGCTACTCCCAAGGCGCCGCCGTCATGGGCTTTGTCACCTCCGCCGCCGTCCCCGAAGGCATCGACCCCGCCACCGTCCCCAAACCCCTGTCCCCCGACGTCGCCAACCACGTCTCCTCAGTCGTGCTCTTCGGCATGCCCAACGTGCGCGCCATGAACTTCCTCGGCGAACCCCCCGTCGTCATCGGACCCGCCTACCAAGACAAAACCCTCAAAGTCTGCGCCACCGAAGACCCCGTCTGCTCCGACGGCATGAACTTCGCCGCCCACAACACCTACGCCGACGACGGCTCCATCATCGACAAAGGCGTCGCCTTCGCCTCCAGCCACCTCGGCATGGGTAGCCCCGGCGCGATGTCGGTCGCGTCGCCGCACGGCGGTTTCGGAGAGTGAGCGGCTAACCCGCTGGCGGGGTTTTATCGCCCTGTGTCACACGGGGTCTCGGCCCGCGCCCCGCGGGCGTACAGGGGGCGGCGCTAGCTGCCGAACATGGCGGTGATCGTCTCGTTGAACCGCGGATAGATGTCGTCGTAGGTGCCGTCACGCTCGGCGTAGCGGAACATCTTGACGCGCTCCACCACGATCTCGTTGGCCTGTGGCTGCGTCTGCAGCAGCGTCATCGTCTCGGTGATGTACTCGTCGAGCGGCATCGCCCTGGGATCGAATCCCCGCTCGCCCTGCAGGGCGGTGCGCACGTGCGGCGGGATGATCTCGATCACCTGGACCGAGGTGTCGCGCAGCTGGAAGCGCAGCGATTCGGTGTAGGAGTGCAGCGCCGCCTTGGAGGCGCAGTAGGTGGGGGTAAGCGCGCTGGGCATGAACGCCAGGCCCGACGTGACGTTGAGGATGGTGGCGTGCGACTTGCGCAGCAGCGCCGGCAGCAACGACGCGGTCAGCCGCATGGGGCCCAGCAGATTGATGGCGACGGACTGCTCGGCCAGGCCGACATTGCCGCTGGTGAGGTCCTCGACCCGCTGGATGCCGGCGTTGTTGATCAGCACATTGAGGTCCGGGTAGTGGTCGGTCACCTCGGTGGCGAACCGCCGGATGTCGGCGGCGTCACCCTGATCGAGCGACAGGGTTTGGATGCCCGGGTTGGCCTCTGCGACGGCCCGTAGCTGGTCGCTGCGTCGGGCGGCGATGATCACCTGGTTGCCCAGCCGGTGAAAAGATTCGGCCAGACCGCGGCCGATTCCGCTACCACCGCCGGTGACCAGAACCGTATTGCCCGTCATTTGCATCGCGGTTCTCCTTCGGATTCGCTCGACCGGCACACCCGACCGACGCAGCGGAATGCCCCGTTGGGAAGCCGGCTAACCACGATGCCCTATCCACCCGCGCGATGTCACGGCCGGCACCCTGGGAGGGCGGGCCGCCGGAGGCGGGATTATGCCGCGGCGGCCCGGTTGTGCAACTTCCGCGGGTCGACGCCGGCGCGGGCCCACGCCCGGGCCGCCCAAGGGGTGTAGAGCGCCTTGACGGGGAGTCGGTTGATCAGCGGGTTGAGCGCCCGGATGACCCCGGCGAAGCGCTGGAATCGCTTCTCCTTCTTGGCATCCCAGTGCAGCTGGCACACCTCGCGCATCTGCGGCGGCAGCGTTCCGACGACGACCAGCCGGGTATAGGCGTTCAGCGGAGCCGACACCACGTTCCAGATCGGCTTGGGCATCCAGCGCGGGCCCGGGATGCCCTTGCGGATGTAGCCGGTGCCGTACAGCACGGTCTTGTGCGGGACGAACCGGTCCAGCATCTCGTCCCAGTAGGCCACGAAGTCGTCGTAGGTCTGCGGCTGGCCGCGGTCGCTGACGCCGTAGAGGCTGTACCAGACCTTGCCCTCGTTGAAGATCTGCTCCTTCTCGGCGTGTGACAGCCGCCGGATGAAGGTGTCGGTGTTGTAGATGACCTGGTCGACGAAGCTGGCGTGGGCCCAGTAGAACAGCTCCGGGTTCAACGCGTGATACCGCGAGCCGTCGCTGATCGTGCCCTTGATGGTCTTGTGGAAGTCCCGCACCTTTCGCCCCCACTCGTGGGGGTCCTCGGAGTAGACCGTGTTCATCAGCGGAGGCGCGGTCCGCTTGGCCCGGCCCAGCGTGTCGCTGAAGATCACGGAGTGGTCCAGCACGCCCTGCGCGAGCTGCTCGATGCAGTTCTCGACCCCGGCGGTGCGCTGGAATCCGAACAGCTGGGTTCGGTTGTCTCCGTAGAACTTCCAGATCAACGAATCGGGCCCCAGGCGCGGTGACGTGTCGTCGGTGGCCGACCAGTCGGGGCCGTCGGTGGGCATGGGCACGGCCTCGCGCACGCCGCTGTCGAAACGCGATCCCGCGCTCGGGGCGGCGAGTTCGTCGTTCTGGGCGGTCATGCCCACCTCCTCATGCACGCGCTGAGCCGGCCACGCGTTGTGAACCAGTGACACAAAGTCGTATCTTTGTTTCAGAGCCTAGCAGCCGTCCCGCGGCCTCGCACATCGCCGGTGGGCCGCGCCGCTTTCCTCGCGCCGAAAAGCGCCGATGAACCGTGCCGGAGAGTTGATACGATGCCGCCAATCATGCAGTCCGAACCGGGCTCGGCCTCTCACTCCGCTTCCGCCGAGGCGCTGACCGATCTCGATCGCACCATCCTGGACACCGCGCGCGGCGTGTTCGAGACCTACGGCGTGCGTCGGGCCAATATCGACGACGTCGCCACCCGGGCCGGGGTCAGCCGCAGCACCATCTATCGCCGTTTTCCGACCAAGGAGAAGCTGTTCGGGCAGGTAGTGCGGCGCGAGGCCGAGCTGTTCTTCAGCACGCTCGATCAGGCCACGGCGGGGTGTGATCCGCGGGAGGCCGTGGTCGAGGCGTTCGCGCTCGGGGTGCGCCTGGTGCAGGACTCGCCGCTGTATTCGCGGATCGCCGAAAGCGAGCCGGAGCTGTTCGGGATGTTCTCCCGGTCGCACGTGTTCCCGATCCGCCAGTTCGCCGACGGGATCGCCCATACCCTGCGGCGGTGCGGCGCCGAGATGTCCGGGACCGACCTGGACAACGTCGCCGACATCCTGCTGCGCGTCGCGCTCGGCATCATCGTCTTTCCCACCGACCGGCTCGACACCTCGGACCCGGCGGCAGTGCGCGAGTACGCCGCCCGCTATCTGGTTCCGATCATCGGCCCCTGAAGGCCGTTGCGGTGTCGGTGCCCTGAACTACGCTCGACCCGTGGCTGGGAGTTCTGCGGCTCCACGGACCCGGTATGCCAGTTGCGGCGAGATCGACATCGCCTATCAGGTCTTCGGCGATGGCCCGATCGACCTGCTCGTGCTGCCGGGCCCGTTCATCCCCATCGACTGCGTCGACAGCGAGCCGTCGATGTACCGCTTTCATCGGCGCCTGGCGTCCTTCTGCCGGGTGATCCGCTTCGACCAACGCGGGATCGGCCTGTCCTCCCGGGTCCCGTCGCTGGACATGATCGGCGCGGAATCCTGGGCCAACGACGCGATCGCGGTCATGAACGCGGTCGGATGCGAGCGCGCGACGATCTTGGCTCCGAGCTTCACGTCGCTGGCCGGGGTGGTTCTCGCCGCCGATTTCCCCGAGCGGGTGAACAGCCTGGTGATCGTGAACGGCCAGGCGCGCACGCTGCGCGCCCCCGACTACCCGTTCGGCTCCGATCTCGCCGAGGCCGACCCCTACACCACCGTCGCCATCGAGCCGGACGCCGTCGAGCGGGGCTTCGACATCCTCGGCATCATCGCCCCCAGCGTCGCGCACGACGACGCGTTCCGGTCGTGGTGGGACATGGCCGGCAACCGGGCGGCGTCGCCCAGCATGGCGCGCGCGTTCATCGGCAAGATCCGCGAGGGCGACGTGCGCGACCGGCTGGACCGGGTCGGCGTGCCGACGCTGATCCTGCACCGGGACAACCCGCGGTTCAGCCCCGTCGGGCACGCGCGCTACCTCGCCGAGCGCATCCCCGGGTCGCGCCTGGTCGAGCTCCCCGGCGAAGACGTCCTGTACTGGGTGGGCGACACCGGGCCGATGCTGGACGAGATCGAGGAGTTCATCACCGGGATCCGCGGCGCCTCTGACGCCGAGCGGCTGCTCACGACCATCGTGTTCACCGACATCGTCGGGTCGACCGAGCGCGCCGCCGAGCTCGGCGATTACCGCTGGCGCGACCTGCTGGACAACCACGACAGGATCGTGCGGCACGAACTGCAGCGCTTCGGCGGCCGCGAGGTCAACACCGCCGGGGACGGATTCGTCGCGACGTTCAGCAGCCCGAGCGCCGCGCTCGCCTGCGCCGACGCTCTCGTGGACGCGGTGCAAGTGCTGGGCATCGAGGTGCGGGTCGGCATCCACGCCGGCGAAGTCGAGGTGCGCGGCGCCGGCAAGGACGACATCGCCGGCATGGCCGTGCACATCGGCGCGCGGGTGGCGGCCCTCGCCGGGCCGAGCGAGGTCTTGGTGTCCTCGACGCTGCGCGACATCGTCACCGGATCGCGGCACCGCTTCGGCGACCGGGGCGAGTCCGCCCTCAAGGGCGTGCCGGGCTACTGGCGCCTCTACGCCCTCGTCCGCGAGCACGCCGCCGTCCGCCGGTAACCCCGCGCGCGGCGTAGGCTGCCCAACGGGGGAATCTTCGCCAGCCCACTGTGCGATTTGGCGTCCAGCTCGGGGCTGCTGCCCGAAGGAGTTACGCATGACCGACGTGGACATCACGCTGCCTCCCGCGCTGCGGCGGGCACTGGACCTGCTCATCGATCCGCCGGCCGATCCCGACGTCAGTCACGGCTATCTCGACCTGCTCGGCTCCGGTTCGGCCGGCGACGACGGCGTGGGGAAGAACACCGGCCCGATCCAGGCCGCGTGGGCGTCACGAGTCGGGTCGATGCTCTACGACAACGCCCAGGCCTTCGCTCGCCAGTGGATCAGCGCCTGGCAGCTGCCGCTCGAGTGGTTGCAAATCCCGCCCGGCGGTATCGCGCTGGACGTCGGCTCGGGACCGGGCAACGTCACCGCGTCGCTGGCGCGGGCCGCCGGACCCGACGGGCTGGCCCTCGGCGTCGACATCTCCGAGCCGATGCTCGCCCGCGCCGTCCGCAATGAGGCCGGGCCCCAGGTCGGCTTCATCAAGGCCGATGCGCAGCGACTTCCGCTGCGCGACAACACCTTCGACGCGGCGGTGTCGACCGCCGTGCTGCAACTGGTTCCGGACCCGAAGGCCGCGCTCGCCGAGATCGCGCGGGTGCTGCGGCCCGGGGGCAGGGTGGCGATCATGGTCCCGACGGCCGGGCGGCTGGCCCGCTATTGGCAGCTGCTGCCCAACGTCGGGGCGCACGCGTTCGACGACGACGAGATCGGCGACACCTTGGAAGACAACGGATTTAGCAGCGTTCGGGTCAAGAACGTCGGCACCTTCCAGTGGGTGCGCGCCAAGCTGGGCTGACTTTTCCGGGCGGCTTGTTATTCGGCGCTCTGCGCCAGCGCGGCGAGCCGATCCATCGACTCGCGCAGCATGTCCGTCGTCGTCGCGCGGGCGCGCTCGAGGCGGGTGGCGTCGGTCAGCTCCGTCCAGTCGTACGTGTGGGTCACCGTGGTCAGCTCGGCGTTGACCGGGCTGAGCTCCCAGCGCCACAGGTGACCGGGCGGCTGCTTGCCGGGTTCGGCTGGGCGCCAAGCGATTTTGCTGCCCTCGACGAACTCGGTGACATGGTTCTCCCGCACCGCGCCGTTGGTCAGCGTGGTCTTGAACACGTCACCCACTGCGCGCACGCGCTGACCGGGCGCCGATGACGCCAGATTGCCGTTGCCGTCCCAGCTCGGCTGGCGCGACGGGTCGGCGATCAGTTCGAAGATCCGCGCGGCGTTGGCCGACATGACCCGGGTGGCGGTCACGATGCGTTCGGTATCGGACATACCGCTATCCAAACACGGAGCGCCGCCCGCCGCGCCGGGCCACGTCGAGCCGGGCGGTTCACGGCATCCGGGGCAGCGCCTCGACCGGTCCGGCCAGCGCCGCCTTCACGTAGCGGGTATCGTCGTCGGCCAGCACCTCCTTGTCGTCCGCCTCGATGCCGTCGACGATCGCGCGTGCCACCTGGCGCGGGTCGTTCTTGGGCGCGTCGAAGCCGGAGGTCATGTCGGTGTCGGTGAAGCTGAGATGCGCGGCAATGACCAGGGTGCCCTGCTTCTCCAGTTCGGCACGCAGGGAATTCGTCATCGACCACAGGGCGGCCTTGGAGTCGCCGTACCCACCGGATCCGGGCATCCAGGACAGGATCGAGGCGATGTCGACGAGGGCACCACCGCCGTTGTCGGCCAGGACGGGTGCGAATGCCTTGGCGACGCGCAGCGCGCCGAAGTAGTTCGTCTCGAAGACCGCTCGCACCTCTTCGATGTCGCTGTCGAGCAGGGTCCGGGCGCCGAGAACGCCGGCATTGTTGATGACGATTTCTGCGTCGGCCGCCGTCGTCGCCAGCGCGGCCACCGAGTCCGGCCGGGTGACGTCCAATTCGACGCCGATCACGCGGGGGTCCTCACTGGGCTTCGGCACCCGCGCCGTCGCGTAGATCTTCGCCGCGCCCCTGTCCAACAACTCGGCCACGATGGCCTTGCCGAGACCGCGCTGCCCGCCGGTGACCACCACGGCCGCTCCGTTGACGTTGACCATGATCCTGCTCCTTTGACTGAGGCAAAATTGCTTTGATTACGTCAAGCTAGTTGTCGGCAGCGACGCAGTCAAGTAGTATTTGCCTATGTCTTCATCGTGGATTGCGTCACAGCGATACGGCTGCGCCGCGGCGCCTGGAGGCCTGGGCTTGGTCCAGGACTTCCTCAACACGAGGGGCGTCGACGGGTACGGACCGGACCTGCTGGCCGACCCGGGCCAGGCGCGCGAGTGGGCGGACGCCGCGGTGCGGGCCTGGTCGTCCGCGCGCGGCGTGGACGTGTCGCCACCGGAGCTGGGTGAGGCGGATTTAGGCAGGCTTCGCGCGGTGCGGTCCACCATCGAGCGGATGGTGGACGGCGAACCGCCGAGGTCTCGGGGCGCCCACGGTGTCGTCGCGTCCTTCGGGCTGTCCGATGCCGGTGAGGTGCGGCTTGATCCCAGCGGCAACGGGTGGCGCTGGTTGGCCTCGGCGTTGTGGGGCGAAATCCTGCTGAGCCAGCACGCCGACACCTGGCGGCGGATCAAGCGCTGCCACAACCACCGGTGCGGGTCGACGTTCTACGACCGCTCGAAGAACAACAGCGGGGTCTGGCACGACGTCAAGACGTGCGGCAACGCCGTCAACCTGCGGGCGTCCCGGGCGCGCCGGCGCGAACGCGAAAAGGCAACGCGCTCAGCGGTTTCGCCACAGTAGGCGGTAACGGTAATAGAGGCCCCGCCGGATGGCGGCCCCGGGTAAGACGTCGGCGGCGACACGCCGGATCTCGTCGAGGCCCTCCCGGGGATCGGCAACGGGCACCCCGATGTCGCGGGTCTCCCGATGCAGTAACCCGCCGACGCGCGCCCCCGGCACGCACAGGCCGGCCCACACCCAGTCGGCGATGCTCTTGTTGGCGGACAGCCCGACGACGGCCAGTTGCCCGGCGGGCCGCAGCATTTGACGCGCTTTGTGCAGGGCATCGCGCAGCGGCAGGTGATGCAGACTGGCCACAAAGGTGATCAGGTCGTAGCGCCGCTCGGCCCCATCGAGGTCCTCGAACCGCCCATGTTCCACCGACGCGTTGTCGATGGACTGCAATCGCTGCGCCGCGCGCCACACCGAGACCGGGTCGGCATCGATGCCGACAACGCTGCGGGACACCGCGGCCAACCGCTGGGCCAGCAGCCCTTCGCCGCACCCGACGTCGAAGACATCGCCGTGCCGCCGCGCGGCGAGGCCGACCAGCCACGGGTGATAGGCGGAATTGTGGTTCCAGTAGTCGTCGTGCTTCGCGTATTCAGGCACCGTTGCCAGTCTGACCGACGGACGTCAGCAGCGTTCGACGCCCCTGGGCATGATGCGCGGGGCGGTGGCCCCCGGGCGCCGCTTGCTGCCGAGGACCGCGTACAGCGCGTCGCAGGCGCGCGCCTTCAGGGGCGCGCCCACGTCGAGGTTGGCGGAGCCCTGGCTGACCCAGGACGGAAGAGTGGTCACAGTTGATCCTTTGTTTTTCGGCCGTGCGCCGATTCATTCAATTGCACCACAGCCGTTTTGCGTGGACGCCGCGCCGAGGTAAACGTCACGAAAAGCCGCGCTGTGGGATAGCGCACATTCCCGGTATATCGAAAGGCACGCAACAGCAGAATTTATGGAAAGGCCCTGAACCGGCGCAGGTACCCGGACAATCGGCCCACCGGCACGGCCTTCGGCCAGTCGTCGGACCGGAAATAGGCATCGGTGCCGCCGTCGACGAATATGACCGTGCCGCACAGGAAGTCGGCGGCGTCCGACAACATGAAGCACACCCACTCTGCCATCTGCCCCGGGTCGCCGAAACCACCGACCGGGACCGGAAACGATTCGACGGCCTTGGCCTGCCGCGGGTCCGACAACTGTTCGGCCAGAAGCGGAGTCATGATCGCACCCGGCGCCAGGGCGTTGAGGCGCACGCCGGACCCGGCCCACTCGGGCAGCACCGCATGCCGCCGCACCCAACGGCTGACAGCGATTTTCGAGGCCGCGTACATCATGGTCGGCGCGGCCGGTCCGAACAGCCGCACCGAGCGCAACGCCTTGTCGGCGTCGTGCGCGAGCAGGGACCTCACGGCCCGGCGGGGCACCGCGGGCACGGTCGTCGTCGAATTACTGGCGACGACAACGGCTTTGGCGCGCCCGGAGGCCGCCAGCGCCGCCCGCCAGGCGGTCAGTAAGTCGACGACCCCGAAATAGTTGACCTGGGCGATCTGGCGAAGGCGATCCGGCCCGGGACTGGGCCCGAGTCCGGCCGCAAGCACGGCGCCGTCGAGCCTGCCGCCCGATGCCGCCAGGACGCGCTCGACGGCCTCGCTACGCCCGTGTGGCGTCGACAGATCGGCGACGACGTCGGCGTCCTTGATGTCGACTCCGATGACGGTGTGCCCGCCGTCCCGGAGGCGCTGCGCGGTCTCGCGCCCCATCCCGGACGCCGATCCGGTGATCGCGTAGGTCCCCATCGAGGTCCTCCTTCCCCAGGCAGTATGCCCGGCCCGCCGGACGCTTCCGAGGGGCGCCGCCCGCTGGGTGGACACCTGAGTTAAGTTGCGAAGATGCATGACCAAACGCCCTGCATCGACTTCGGCGAGCTCGAGTCGGTCTACGCGCCGCTGGCCGAATCGCTTCGCCGGCTCATCGATATCAGCATCCGCACCGAGGCCGGCGCCGCGGCGGTGGCGGCGGCCACGTCCAAGATCGACAGTGCGGCAGCGGAATTGAGCGGGGCGTTGAAGCCCGGGCCGTTCGGCGTGCACCGCAATCCCGATGGCCAGACCATCGCGTGGGGCAACGCGGTGGTGGGCCTGCGCAACCCGATCGCACCGCCGCTGGTCATCCATCACGAACCCGACGGACTGGTGTGGTCGGAGTTCGTGCTGGGCGCCGCCTACGAGGGCCCGCCGGACACCGTGCACGGCGGCGTGTGCGCGCTGGTGCTCGATCATGTGCTGGGCGCGACCGCGCACCAGCCCGACAAGCCCGCGTTCACCGGCACGCTCACGCTGCGGTACCGGCGCCCCACGGCGCTGGGACGGCCACTGCGGGCCCAGGCTCATGTCGAGCGTGTGGAGGGCGTCAAGACGTTCGCCGTCGGTCACCTGGCCGACGAGCACGGCGTCACCGTGGAGGCCGAGGGTATTTTCATTCATCCCAGGCCGGCCGCGGAATAGCGGACCGTGCCGCAGATTCAGGTCCTGGTCGCGGCCCGCTCGACGTCGAGCAGCTGCTCGCCGCGCCGTTCCGCGTCGTAGGCCCTGCGCCCACCGCGCAGGCCGAACAGGCGTTTGGAGATCAGCAGATAGATCACCGCGGCCACGTTGATGGTGAACGTCACCACCCGCGTCATCGTGATGCCCTTGGCCAGGTCGTGGATCTCCAGCGGTAGGAAGACCGAGGTGGCGATCACCGCGAAGTATTCGCCCCAGCGTTTCAGCAGCCACAGGCCGACGCCTTCGACGACCTCCAGCAGTGCATAGCCCGCCAGCATCAGGGTCAGCAACGCCAGGGTGGACGGCTTGGCCGCCAACGCCTTTTCCAGTTCGTGCACGATGGTCATCTGATCGACCTTGAAGCCGGCGGCGCGGAAGATCGGCAGGTCCCGGTCGAGGGTGGCCTGAATGGCGCCCCGCGCTCCGCGAAACTTCCACACCGCATAGGCCGCCAGGACGATCACGACCGCACGGAACAGGCGTTCCACCGCCAGGGCCCGAATGATGATGGCCTGGCGTAAGGCCTTGCCGCGCATGATCATCGGCGCGTCCTCGGCGTGACCGCGTCCGTGCGGCGGGCCGACGGTGAATTCACCGCACCGCAGACAGCGCCATGCCTCACCCAGACCGGTGGTGCCGCTCAGGCGCTGCGCGAGCGCGTGCTCGTCGGGCGCGTAGGTGACGTGTCCCGCGAGCGCGCAGGTAACCAGCTCCCACCGATTGAGGCCACGTTCTTTGGGCATGGCCGATCATCGACCGCGCGTGCCCGGACGCGCAAGGGGGCGCGCGTCAGAAGCGCGGCCCGCTGCGCGGTCGCCGGGCGGTGGGGCTCACGGCGCCGAGCAGTCCGGTGAGCGTGGCGACGGGAATCTCGTCGAGCCGTGCGACCGCCGCGATGATCTCGTCACCCAGCGCCCGCTCGCAAAAGGGCCCGGTGAGCCACCAAAATTTGTCCACCACGCGATCCCAGGACATCGGACGGGTGGGTGATCCCTCGTAATCGTCCTGCTCGCGGCTGAATTCGCGTCCGTCGTGCGTCCTGAGGTGCACCCGCGCCGCCGTGCGCTGCGGATAGTCCGCGGTCAAATCGTCGGCCGCCGTGACGTCCACCCGCGACAAGAGGTCCTGAACGTCGGCGCGCAGAACCCGTTCGGTCTCAAGCTGTTCGGGACCGACTCCCCCGTCGAGCAGGGCGACCGCGCTCAGGTATTTGAGGTTGTAGTCGGCCTGCTCCTTGGTGCGCGGGTGCTCCTTGTTGCCGTACGCACCGCCGCCGGCGATGTCGAATGCGCCCTGAAAGACCTCGAGGCTGACCCGCGCGACGTCCTCGCCGCGCAGACTGTTCTCGGCACGCAGCGCCAGGACCGCGTCGATCACCACCTGGCCGTGGATGAGCGAACAGTACTGCTTCAGATAGGTCTGCTCGACGCAGGACAGTGCCCGGTCGGCGGTGTGGAAATCGATTGGCTGACCGAATAATTGGACCAGCCCGTGAGGGCCGTCGAACAGCGACTTGGGACCGGTGACTCCGCGCGCCGCCAGCATCGTCGTGTAGACGGCGCGCATGCCGGTGCTGGCCGGGGAGATGCCCTTCCAGTGGGAAACCGGTTCGGCATGCACGCCCGCCAGCGACACATTGTCGGCGGCGGCGGCCGCGATGGCGTTGGTGGTCTGTTCGGCACTGAGCCCGAGCAGTTTCGCGGTGCCCGCCGCCACCGACATCGCCAGTTGCAGCGCATGGTTGAGTCCGCGCGCCATCACGGGAACCTGTGCGCTGAAACGGCATTGGACCTCGTAGGCGACCGCCAGTGCCAGCAGGAAGTCGGCGCCGCCCGCGCCGGTGTGCTCGGCCACCGCCAGCACGGCACCGAAGTTGTCGGCGGGATGGCACAGACCTCCCACCGTCAGATAGGTGTCGAGCAGATCGGGGTAGCGCACCAGCACCGCATTGAAGAACGCGGCCTGGTCCACCGATGCCCGGCCTCCGCCGACCAGCGTTGCCGTCGGGTCTCCGCTGAATTGGGCGGTGTGTTCACGGATCGCCCCGATGAGCTCCCCGTTCAACGAACCGACGGCGCACGCGACGCTGTCGAGCACATTGCGCGTCAGCAGCGCTCGGGGCCGCCCGGTCAGGTCAGACGCCTGTGCGCCGACGACGAATTGGGCCAGCTCGTCCACAAGATAGTTCTCTGCCACGACTTTTCGCCTCCGAGGCGAGGCTACCCGGCTGATGGTTGTGATCCGCTCAGTGCCGTCGTCTCGTCGGTCAGATGCGCCCCGATGTCCCGGATCTGCCGCGCGCTCAGCGGGCACAGTGGGTGCACGGCCACCATCAGGGAAACGCGTCCACTGTCGTCGAAGACCGGTGCGGCGATGGTCACCACGGGTTGCTTCCGCCGCCCCGGGTTGTCGTCGGAAAGGAACCCGATGGTGGTGAATTCGACGAGCAGCTGGTCCATGATGTGTCGCACGGGCGTCGGCATCTCACTGCTGTCCAAGGTGCCGACCACCTGGACGGCCTGGGCCAGTGCGGGCGTCGTCCAGTCGATGTCGAATCCCCGTTCCCGCGTCCGTGCGAGGACCTGTTGCAGGCGCTGCATGCGATCGGCATTGCTGCCCGCGCCGCGGCGGATCCAGGCGCGTTGTTCCTCGTCGGTGTCCCAGGCCGCCATCGCCACCCCGAAGGGTGGTGCGTAGGGGATGCGGTCGCCCGGTATGCCCGACGGCTGGGTGGCGGGTTCGCCCTCAAAGGCGGTGACCACCAGGGAGTCTCCGAACTTCTCGACCACCGAACAGGCGTAGCCGACTGCACGGGACAGGCGCAGCGCGGCCGAGCGCGCCGCGTGGGCCAGCGGGCGGGCGGTGTCCGTGCGGGCGGCCACCACGGCGAGCGCCGGCCCCAGCGCGAATGTCTTCGCGATCGGATCGCGACTGGCCCAGCCGCGGTCGCACAAGGTCTTGAGGATGGCGTGCGCCGTCGCCTGCGTGAGATCGAGCTCGCGCACCACGTCGGAGAACCGCAGCCGCGCGCTTCCGGACCGCGCAAGGAGCTCGACGACGTCGAGCACCCGCGCGGTCGGCGCTGACGTCGATCCGCGAATCGCTTGACTCCTCCGCTACGCGATTTTTACAGTTGTACGAACATTCGAGATCTTATGTCGATTATTCGAGAAAGCTACCGTATTGCGCGCAGTGGTGTTGCGAGACGGTCGGCTGCAGGTCCGCGAGACCGCGGACCCCATCCCCGGCCAGGGCGAGTTGTTGCTGCGCACGTTGAGCACCGCCATCTGCGCGTCCGACGTGCATTTCATGGACCACCCGGAACTCGCCATCGACGACCCGACCGGCCGCTCGCTGTATGACACCGAGCGCGACATCGTGCTCGGTCACGAATTCGTGGGTGAGGTCATCGGGCACGGTCCCGGTTGCACCGACCAATTCGCCGCCGGCACGCGGGTGACCGCCATGCCCGTGCGGCTGGTCGACGGCGGCGCGGGCGGAATGCGCATCATCGGCCAGCATCCCGAGGCGCAGGGCAGTTTCGGTGAGCTGTTGGTGGTTTCGGAGGTCGCGGCCAAGCGCGTCCCGGGTGACGTGCCCAGCGACGCCGTCGCCTTGACCGACGCGTTCGCGGTCGGCGAGTTCTACGTGCGGTCGGCGCGGTTGGGACAGGGTGAGGTCGCGATCGTCATCGGCGCGGGGGCGATCGGACTTTCGGCCGCCGCCGCGCTGGCCGCCCGCGGCGTCGAGCCCATCATCGTGGCGGACTACAAATCCGACCGGCGCGAGCTGGCCCGCGACCGCTTCGGTGCCCACGTCGTGGTCGACCCTTCCGAGAAGTCCCCGTTCGAGGCCTTCAACGAGGTCCGCGCGCAGCGCGGATTGCCCGGGCCGGCCGTCGTATTCGAATGCGTCGGCGCCCCGGGGCTGATCCAGAAGCTGGTCGAATCCGCCGAGATGGGCACCCGAATCTACTGTGCGGGTGGCTGGTACACCGGCGACACCCTCGACATCACCACCGCCACCCGCCAGGGCGTGACCATCCAGTTCGGCGGCGGCCCGCACCCGCAGGACTGGTACGGCACACTCGACGCGATCGCGTCGGGGCGGCTGGACCCGCTACCGAGCGTAGGGAAGATCATCGGCCTCGACGAGGTCCCCGACGCCCTCGAGCTGGCCCGCAGGTCCGACGGTCCGCCCCGGATCATCGTCCACCCGACTGGAGATCGCCCGTGAGCGAAAGAGAAGACCGGCAAGACATTTCGGACCTGCTGGTGCGTTACGCCACCGGCATCGACAGGCGCGACTGGCCGCTGTTTCGCACCGTGTTCACCGACGACTGCGAGCTCGACTACGGCGAGATCGGCCGCTGGAGCGGTGTGGACGAGGTCACCGACTTCATGGACAAGACGCACGCGATGGCGGGCCACACCCTGCATCGGCTGTCCAACCAGGTCATCGCCGTCGACGGCGACAACGCCACTGCCCGAACCTATGTCGACGCGGTGATCATGTTCGGTGACAACGAGGCCGGCGTCAACGCGTGGGGCTTCTACGACGACGAGATCGTGCGGACCGGCAAGGGATGGCGCATCGCGCGGCGCCGCTTCACTCAGGTGCGCGTCGCTACGTTCGGGGCCCTGTAGATGACGTTCGCGACGAGGTACGGGCCGTGGGCGTTGGTGGCCGGCGCGTCCGACGGTGTGGGGGCGGCGTTCGCCGAAGGGCTGGCCGAACGCGGTGTCAACGTGGTGCTGCTCGCACGGCGGCAAGGCGTTCTCGACCGCGTCGCGGCCGAGATCGAGAACAAGACGTCGGCGCAAACCCGCACTGTCGCTATCGATCTCGCGCAGCCCGGCGCCGCGGCGGCGATCGCCGCCGCCACCGGCGACCTGGAGATCGGGATGCTGGTCTACTGCGCCGGCGCCGACCCGAACTTCACACCGTTCCTTGCCAATTCGATCGAGGCCGCCGAGGCGATGGTGCAGCGCAACTGCATGGTGCCCATGCAGCTGTGCCACCACTTCGCGCCGCCGATGGTCCGGCGAGGCAGCGGCGGCATCGTCCTCTTCGGCTCCGGTGCCGGGTTGGCCGGTGGGCCCAACATGGTCGCCTACGGCGCCTCCAAGGCTTTCGACATGGTGTTCGCCGAGGCGCTCTGGGCCGAACTGCACCCCAAGGGCGTCGACGTCCTGGGCCTCATCCTCGGCAAGACCGATACGCCGGCCCTGCGCGCCCTCGAATACAGCCGCGGCCAGATCGGCTCGTCCGACGAGGCGCCGGCGGACGCGGCCCCCGTCTCCGAGGTCATCGCCGAGGCCTTCGAGAACCTGGGCAACGGCCCGACGCTGATGGTGGGCGACACCATGCGCGCCGCCGCGCAGCTGCTGGCGTCGTTGAGCCGCAATCAGGCCGTCGAGCTCTTCGCCCAGGCCGCCGCCGCGGCCATGGGGCCGGACCACTAGCGGGAACCCGAACCGTTCGCTGCGCGTCGAACCAGTCGTGGCGAGGTTTGCCAAAGTTCGAAATCAGGGCATCCTAACTTTTGCTTCCGCAGGCCCCTGTACAGCAAATATGGGCTTGGGCACGTCACCGACTTTGCCCACCGATCGCGTTGCTGACGGTGTGGGCGACGGGTAGCTTGGGTAATCAGTTCGTCACGGCAACCGAGCCGAAGTACCACCACCCGATCGCCGCCTCCCGCGAAGGATGACGATGCTCGCCATAGACAGGCCCGCTGCCGACGTCGCGATGACGGCCCAGTGGCGGCGCCGCACCCTGACGCGTTCGGGGCTGATCACCGCCGCATTCGTCGCCCCGGCCGTGGCCATCCGGATCGCCGGGCTGCACGTCGGCGCCGTGCCCGCGCTGCTGATCTTCGGCGCCGCGGTGGTGGCGGCCAGCTTCTTGCTGGCGTGGGCCGCCGAGGCCGCCCAGATCGATGTGTCCGGCGGCCTGGCGACGGCGCTGCTCGCCTTGATCGCGGTCCTGCCCGAATACGCCGTCGACCTGTACTACGCGTACGTCTCCGGCCACAACGCCGAATACACGCAGTACGCGGCCGCCAACATGACCGGGTCCAACCGGCTGCTGATGGGGCTGGGTTGGCCCGTCGTGGTGCTGGTCAGCATCGTGGTGGCGCGCAGGTCCGGATCCGGGAAACCCACCGGGCTGACGCTGGAGCCAGCAAACCGCGTCGAACTGGGATTCCTGTTGATCGCCGGCGTCATCGCGTTCGCGGTGCCGGCGGCCGGCGAGATTCATTTCGGGCTGGGGCTGGCGTTGCTGGCCTGGTTCGGGTTCTACCTGTACAAGCTGAGCCACGGCGAGGTCGAGGAGCCCGACCTGATCGGTACCGCCGCCGCGCTGGGCGAACTGCCCGACGTCCGTCGTCGCGTCGCCGTGGTCGGCCTCTTCGCCGCCTCGGGCGCGGTGATTCTGCTGTGCGCCAAGCCGTTTGCCGACAACCTGGTGGCCGCGGGTACCGAACTGGGCGTCAACCGCTTCCTGCTGGTTCAGTGGCTGGCCCCGCTGGCGTCGGAGGCCCCGGAGTTCATCATCGCGACCATCTTCGCCACCCGCGGCAAGGGCACGGCGGCCATCGCCACGCTGATCTCCTCCAAGGTCAACCAGTGGACCCTGCTGATCGGCTCGCTGCCCATCTCCCACCTGCTCGGGGGCGGCGGGTTCTCCCTGCACCTCGACCCCCGCCAGGTGGAGGAGATGCTGCTCACGGCGACCCAGACGATGATGGGCGTGGCGCTGATCCTGGCGCTGCGCTTCCACCGGGGCGCGGCGCTGGCGCTCTTGGGAATGTTCGTCGTGCAGTTCCCGATCGCCTCGACGCACGGCCGCCTGCTGCTCTGCGGCGTCTACGCGGCGGTGGCCGTCGTCGCGCTGATCCGTTACCGGCGCCACCTGCCCGCCACGGTCCGGGCGCCGTTCTTCGGGACGGCCGTCCGCCACACCGGCCACCCGTTACATCCAGTGCAGGACCCGTAACGTCCCGCGATCGCGCGCCGTATACGGTCCAGGTATGAATCGAGTGTCCGTAATCACAGGCGGCGCGGGTGGCATGGGCTTGGCCACCGCGAAGATCGTCGGGCGCGACCACACGGTGGTGCTCTGCGACGTCCGGCAGGACCGGCTGACGACCGCCGCCGCCACGCTGCAAGAGCTCGGGATCACTCCCACCATTGTGAACTGCGACGTCACCGACCGGCGAGCCGTCGCGGACCTGCTCGGCACCGCCACGAATCTCGGATCGGTCGTCTCGGTCATCCACACCGCGGGCGTGAGCCCGAGCATGGGACCCGCCGATTACGTCATGCGGACCAACGCGGTCGGCACCGTCAACGTTGACGAGGAGTTCTACGCGGTCGCCGGCGAGGGCGCGGTGATCGTCAACGTGGCCTCGATGGCGGCGCACATGCTACCCGCGGAAATCATTCCGACAGGCCAATTCCCGCTGGCGCTCGACGACGCCGACGCCTTCATGGACGCCATGATGACCGCGTGCGACATCGCCCCCGAAGAGGCGCGGTCCGGTCTCGCGTACGCCCTGAGCAAGAGCTTCGTGAAGTGGTACAGCCAGTCACAGGCGGAGCGCTTCAACGCGCGCGGACTGCGCATCGTCTCGGTGTCCCCGGGTTCGATCGACACCGAGATGGGCAGGCTGGAGGAGCAGGCGGGGGCGGGCGCGATGGTGGCCGACGCCGCGGTCCCGCGGTGGGGCAAGCCGGAGGAAATGGCAGAGCTGCTCGCCTTCTGCGCCAGCGAGAAGGCCGGCTACCTCACCGGCACCGACATCCTCAACGACGGCGGGGTGATCGCCTCGATGACCGAGCGGGCCAGGGCGGCCGCCGCCAGCTAGACGAACAGTCCAGCTCTCATACGGCGTAGGTCGGTCAGGCTGGCGTCAGGTGGATCGGCAGGTAAGTCGGGCCGCGTAACGAACTGTGGGCCGACCAGGTTGTCGGGCCGTTGGGGCTGAGGCGGCTGACGCGGGTGACGAGTTGTCGCAGCACGGCTTGGGCTTCCATTCGAGCCAGTGGTGCTCCTAGGCACATGTGCGGGCCGTAGCCGAATGCGACGTGAGCTCGCGGGTTGCGGTCAGCGCGGTACTCGTCGGGTTCGTCGAAGACGGCCGGGTCGCGATTCGCCGCCCCAAAGGACAGCAGGACGCGTGACCCGGCGGGGATAGTGACATCGCCGATCTGATAGTCGGCGCGGGTGTAACGGTAGAGGTTCTGTATCGGGGTGGTGATGCGGAGTTGCTCCTCGACGGCGGTCGGGATCAGGTCGGGGTTGGCGCGTATCAAGTCGTACTGATTGGGGTGACGGGCGAGAGTGTCGAACATTCCGCCGAGAAGGTTTGTGGTTGTTTCGTTCCCGGCGATCAACAGGTGAGTTGCGATGAGCAGAAGCTGACGATCGGTGAGGCTGCCATCGGTGTTGTGTTCGAGGAGTCGCCCCAGCACGGTGCCCGATCCTTTGAGTCCACCGTGTGCGAATTGCTTCACGAAGTAGCGCTGTAACGCAACCATTGCGGATACGGATCTGGTTGCCCCTATGAGACCAGCGCGTGTCGGGGTCAAATCCATGACTCTCACGGCGTTTTCTGACCACCGCCGGAAGTCGTCGACGTCGTCTTCGGGTACCCCGAGGATCTGAGCGATCAGACGGATCGGCATTGGTATCGCCAAGTGCTGCACGACATCGCAGCCGGGATTGTTCAACAGATCGGAGACGAGTTCCACGGCGAGCTTCTCGACGATTTCCTGCCATGCGCTCATGGCTCCCTTGCTGAAGCCCGGCTGGATCTGTTTTCGCAGTCGGGTGTGTTCCTCACCGTCGGTCAGCACCGCGAGCGGAGCCGACATTCTCAACCGGGTGACCCCTTGAGTACTGGTGACCTGATCGGTGTCGCGCAGTGCCGCTCGCACGTCGTCGAGTCGGCTGAGTATCCAGGTGGCTCGCCTCGGGTTGTAGTGCACGCGGCCACTTCTGTGTAGGGCGCGGTAGGCGTCGAATGGTTGTGCGGCGGTGATCGGATTCTGTGGGTCATAGTCGGTATTCACCGCGCCAGTCCAAGCGTCGTAGCCACGTCGGCGGGTGCGTATTGCAGCAGCCAGGTTCATCCGGACGGCATCACCGAACGGCCTGAAGACTTCGGCAGCCCCTTGGGCGGTTTGACCGATCGACACTTTTCGCTTCCCCTTATCCGAGCCGCCGGTCGCCGCGCCACGTCCTGATCTGATTTCTGCCGATGTTGCTCGTCAAATAGATGACGTAACAAGCAGATACGACGGCCGATTGTCGACGAGTTCGAGGATTCGCCATCATGAGCCCGATCATCGTTTCGATGGCACCGTTGATGTAGGTGAAGATACGCGCATGGTCGGCGGAGCCAAAGCTGTTGATGGGGACGAAGATCCGTGGAACGAGGAAGTGCGCCACACCGACGACGATGACGATGGCTGCGACGTTCTGTTCGCGCGTTCTTCGTAAAAGGCGAGTAGCGTTGTTGCTCACCGGTGTTCCTGCGCCCCTTCCCGCTTGGCGGGAAGCCCCGCTTCGGGCCGAACCCGTCAGCACTGAACATACGGACCTGGTGCCTGTTCCGACTGACCCGCACCATTACGAGATACTCTTTCTCGTAAATAGAACCACATTGCTGCGCCTATGTACACAGGCAGACTGCGTCGCCCCAGTCGCCGACAAGCCAGGCCGCTCAAGATTTGATTTAAGGTCGTCACGTGAGCCAACCGCGCCGAGGACGACCGCGTAGCGCGGCCGTCCATTCGGCGATCCTCGAAGCCACCCGCGCCCTCCTAATCGAGGCAGGGTACAGCGGAGTGTCGATGGACAAAGTCGCCGCCAATGCCGGAGTGGGAACGCAAACGGTGTACAGACGGTGGCCGTCGAAAGCGCCCTTGGTGGCCGAAGCGGTAATGCAGGCCTACGCGCAAGCAGACTTCACGCTTCCAGATACGGGAGACGCGGTCGAAGATTTGAGGACCTGGATGCACGAATCTGCCGCGCTCAGTGCCCACCCTGAGAACATCGCACTAGTCCGCGCTCTTGCCGCTGCCGCCGCTGAGAATCTTCAAGATCGCGACACCCTGTACCGACAACTCACCGGCCGCTTCCACCGCGCGGTGATGCACCGGTTGCAATCCGGAATCTCGTTGGGTCAAATTCGCGCCGATGCCGACATCGAAGCTGCCGCCGACGCTTTGATCGGAGCCACGCTATATCGCATGCTCAGTGTCACCACGACGGCAGGCGAAACCATCGGACGTTACGACGGGCTAATAGACACATTGATGCGTGGCCTCTCGACGCGCTGACCCCAGGGTTTGGATCCAATCTCGGCGTCGCAGCCGCCAGGTCCGGCGGGCGTACTCCAGCTCGGTATAGGGCCATTGGGTGACGATGCGGCCGGTGGGCGAACGGAAATAGCTGTCGCACTGTGTCCAGATGGTCCGCGCCAGGTCGGCGGAAAGCTGGTCGTTGTATCGCTTTTCGGCCTCGGGACGCACGTCGAGGTAGCCGCCACGGCGCGCCAGCCGGCTCACCGCGCTGGCGACCAGCCGCGCCGCGGACTCGAGGATGTAGACGATCGAGTTGCCGCCCTGGTTGGTGTTGGGGCCGTACAGCATGAAGAAGTTCGGGAACCCGCTGACCGCTACACCCAGGTAGGCGCACGGATCGTCACCCCAGTGCTCGTGTAACCGGCGGCCGCCCGTTCCGGTGACGTCGATGCCGGACAGGTAGCGGGACGTCTCGAAGCCGGTGGCGAGCACGATCGCGTCGCTGCCGATTTCGCGGCCCGACGCGGTGATCACCGACGCCTCGCCGACCCGCGCGATGGGCTCGGTGACCAATTCGACGTTGTCCCGCTGCAGGGCCCGGTAATAGTCGTCGCCCAACAACACTCGCTTACACCGGAACGGATAGTCCGGAGTCAGCGCTCGGCGCAATGGCTCGTCGTCGACGGTGCGGTCCAGGAACGACGTCGCGATCTGCGTGCGCCCGGCCACCACGGGATCGTCGGCGAACGTCGCAGTGTTGTCGTGCTGGAATTTCCAGATCTTCCACCGGGTGCGGCGCAGCGCGACCGGGCTGCGCCTGAACCGCGCCAATTCGCTTGCGCTGTACGGGCGGTCGTCCTTGGGCACCATCCACGGCGGGGTCCGCTGAAAGACCGTGACGTGTCCGGCGGTCTTCGCCAGCTCCGGCACCAACTGCACCCCGCTGGCGCCCGTCCCGATCACCGCCACGTCGCGCCCCGCCAGGTCGAGCTGGTGATCCCACTGCGCGGTATGCAGCACCGGTCCGGCGAACCCCGTCAGGCCGTCGATGTCGGGCAGCTTGGCCGAACCGAACAGCCCGACCGCGCACACGACGACGTCGGCGACCAACGTGGCGGACTCGCCGTTGCGGTCCACTCGGCACTCCCACGTCCCGGCGCCCGGGTTCCAGTGCAGGGACCGCACGGTCGTGTCGAGCATGAGGTGGCGTCGCAGATCGAAATCGTCGGCGACCGATTCGAGGTAGGCCAGGATCTCGGGCTGCCGGGCGTACGTGCGGGTCCAGGATGCGTTGGGCGCGAAGGAAAATGAGTACAGATGGCTCTGGATGTCGCAGGCGGCGCCGGGATAGGTGTTGCGGCGCCAGGTGCCGCCGACGCCGTCGGCGCCCTCGATGATCACCAGGTCGTCGATGCCGGCGCGGCGCAGCGCGACGGCGGCACCGAGACCGCCGAAGCCCGCGCCGATGATCGCCACCCGCGGCGATCGCCCGCGCCGCGTCGCCGCGCGCAGCCGCCCAACGGCGTAGAGCCAGCGGGCTTTTCGGCTGGTCACGGGCTGCCCCGCGCGCGGCGTTCCTCGGCGTGCCCGCGTCGCGGCGCGTCGACGCCTATCCCCTGGCCCACGGTCTCGGTCACGGCCTCGGCTTCCTCTCCGTGGCCACGACTATATAGTCACTCGCTGCGGGCGGGATACGGCCGTGCGGTGACGACGCCCGCGGACAGCGAGTCGCCCAGCGTCCACACGGCGACCCCGAGCAATACCAGGTCCTTGAGCAGAAACTGGCCGGGCAGCGCCGAGAGCACCGGCACGCCGTGGGCATGGGTTGCGATCACGCCGGGGGTGGTGACCAGGAAACTCACCGTGCCCAGGAACAGCACCACCGCCAGCGCGCTGCCCGCCGCCGAGACCCGCGGCCACCATGGCCGCAGCGCGATGAGCAGGGCCGCAACGATTTCCATCGTTCCGAGCGCCCGCGCGACGAAGGTGACGCTGAAGACGTCGTAGAGCCAGCTCATCAGGGGGCTGTGCTCGATGAGCACGCGCGATTCCATCTTCACGTACTTGCCCACTCCGATCCACACCAGCACCACCACCAGGCCATAGCGGCCCAAGAGTTGACCCCAGCGGCTCAGCGTGTTTGCGATCATCGAGCGGTGTCCTTTCGGGCGCGGTCATCCACCCAAGCCACGGTTGGCGCCGCGAAAACGTTCACTCGCGCAGTTGTTCGAGCCCGGAGACGATGAGCCGCAACCCAAAAGCGAACTCGTCGGCCAGCGGAACGGGAAGCTCGTCGGCGACGGTGACGGTCGCGGGATAGCGCGACGGATCGAGCCGGTGAAACGCCGCCGCCAGTTCCGCTTCACCGCCCCCATCCGTCGCCCCGGGCAGTTGTAGCGCGAAACCCAAGACGTAACGGGCCAGCGTGGCGTAGGCGTGGGCCGCGACCGCCGGCGCGAAGCCGTTGCCGAGAAGGATCGCCAGGCAGCGCTCGCGATTGGCCAGCGCGCTCGGCCCCGTCGGCGTGTATTCGATCAATAGCGGCGCGACATTGCCATGCCGGCGCAGCGCGTCAAACATGTGTTGCGCGAACGTGATACACGCCTGCTGCCACGGTAGGGCCGCCAGCGCCCGCGCATCGAGGTCGACTTCGCCCAGTATGTGGTCGATCACCTGAGACACCAGTTCGGATCGATTGGAAAAGTGGCGGTACAGCGTGGCGGTGCCGGATCCCAGGCGCTGGGCCAGCGACCGCATCGACAACGCGTCCGCCCCCTCGGCGTCGAGCAGTTCGACGGCCGCGCCCAGGATGCGGTCCATCGGCAGGGCCGGGCGGCCGCGGGACCGCCGCGGCCCCCGGTTGACATCGTCACGCATTACGGAGACACTGTATCCGTAATTACCGCGTCGATCAACCCCGTTGACAGCAAGGAAAATTCGTCATGCTCCTCCCCCTGGCGGCAGAGCCCTTCACCGCTCCCACCGACCGCGACATGCTTCCCTCCGAACGACGCGAGTTCGTGCGCACGCATCGCACCTGCGTGTTCGGCTACCGTCGCCGCCACGACGGCCCCGCCATGTCGGTCGTGTACTACATCCCCACCGACACCGACGACTTGCTCGTCTCCACGATGGCCGGGAGGGGCAAAGCCCGGATCGTTCAGCGCGACGGCAAGGTGAGCCTGTGCGTCCTCGACGAGCGGTGGCCCTTCGCCTACCTGCAGGTCTACGCCGACGCCGCCGTCGAGGACGACCGGGATCTCGCGGTCGACGTGATGATGGCGGTTGGCGGCCGAATGTCCGGCCAGCCACTCGGTGACGAGGCGCGCCCGCACATCGAGGCGATGTGCGAACGCGAGAACCGCGTCGTCATTCGGTGCCGGCCCTACTCCACCTACGCGACGCCTCCACGCCATCTGCACCGCAACGACCAGGCCTCGGAACTGAGCCACTGGGTGTCCGGCGTGATGCCCTGGGACGCAGCCGATCCGGTGGCGAACTGATCACCCAGCGTAGCGATCCCGCAGTTTGGTCAGCGTCGCCTCGATGCCCGAGGCGTTCGCCTTGACGAAGCCCATCCGCTCGTAGTACTTCAGTTTGTTCTTCAGCGCACCGGCATCCCGGTAGTCGAACGTCTCGGTGACCTGCGTCAGGTTCGGTGACAGCGCCTCGAATTCCCACCGCCAGCGATGACCCAGCGGGTGGCGCCATTCGACCACCTCGTTCGGCGTCAGCGCGGTGATCGTGCTGGTGATGCGGTAGGGCACGCCGAACATCTTCATGCTCGTCGAAAACTTCGAGCCCTCAAGGAGTTGCGGCGGCATGGTGATGTTGTCGCGCACCGTGCCCGACCCGTCGAGTTCGTGGTGACGCCGCGGATCGGCGACGATGGCGTACAGCTCGGCCGCCGGCGCGGCCACTTCGACTCTGCGGCTCACCTGGCGGGGCCCCCGGTCGACAACGGTGACGGTCATTGCGAATCTCCTTTCCGCTAACCGGCAGCGTAATCCCGTTCAGTTCCGCGGCTCAGGGATGTTGGGATCCCATACCGGTGACGGCTCGAAACGCGCCGGCCAGAAGCCGGATTTGGTCAACCGCGCCACCTCTTCGCGCAACACGATGCCGATCTTCGCCGCGAATTCGCGGGGCAGTTCCAGCGCCGCGGTGGCGGCCACGCCGAGTTGTTGGTCGATCGGGGGTTCGTGGATCGACGTCCACCGCAGCCGCCCCGCCTCCACATCGGCGCCGCACGCCGCCATCGGCAGCACCGCATAGCCGAGCCCCGCGGCGACCAGATGCTTGGCCACCTCCACCGAATCGGTCGAAAAGCGGGCCGTGATCGCAACTTTGAGCCGCAGCGCGGTGTTCTCCAGGGTGTTTCGAATGCCGGTCAGCCCGCTGGGCATGACCAGCGGGAGCTTGGCGAGATCGGTGAAGCGGATCGGGCTGGCGGGCGAGAGCTCCGACGCGGGCCCCCCGACCAGCACGAGGTCCTCGGTCACCAGGTGCCGGTGGAAGAGCCGGTCATCGGAGACCGGGTTGATCACCGCGAGGTCGATCGCGCCCTTGAGGAGGCGCTCCACCAGGTCGTCGGTCTCGGCCACGGCGACGTGGAAATGGACATTCGGGAACGCGGCGCCCACGCTTGCCGCCAGCGGCGCGGCCAGGACGCCGGCGGCGGTCGGCACGATCCCGAACAGCAGCCCGCGCTCGATGCGCGCCAACGGCGATCCCGCATACCGGACCGCGAGCTCGAGCTGACGCAGCGGCGCGGCGGTCGAGGAGCGCAGCCGTTCGCCCTCCTCGGTGAGGTGCACGCCCCGGCGGGTCCGCTCGAACAGCGTGATGCCGAGGTCCTCCTCCAGCAGCCGGATCTGGCGACTCAGCGCCGGCTGGGCGATGCCCAACACCGCGGCCGCGCGGGTGATCGAGCCTTCCTCCGCGATCCGCAGGAAGTACTTGAGCCGGTGGGTGTCCATCGCCTCCACATCTACCAGCCATATAAATGCGGCATGACTGGTTTCCCGAATTGGTATTACCTGCTGGCCGTGAGGCCGTCATATCGTCAGCGAGGTGGGGCGGCGATGCCGTCCCGGTCTGGCTGAGGAGGGGTCGACGATGACGGTTCAGGACGACCAGGACTGGGTGCAGCTGCTCGGGTTGGACCGCCTACCGGAGCACATCGTCGGCAAGCGCGTGACCGAGCTGATGGACCTGTCCGGCAAGAAGGCCTTCGTCACCGGAGCCGGCGGCGACGGCCTGGGGCAGGCGATCGCCAACCGGCTGGCCGGCTGCGGCGCCGAGGTCGCGCTCATCGGCCGCACCTTCGAGAAGGTCGAACGCCGGGCCGAGGAAGTCGAGCGGCGCTGGGGCGTGCGGGCCATCCCGGTCAAGGCCGACATGTCCGACTGGGACCAGGTGCACGGCGCGGTGCGGCAGGCTCACCACGAGCTCGGCGGCCTCGACATCATGGTGAACAACCCGGTGATGGTGGCCGCGGGTCCGTTCGAGAAGCAGACGAAAGAGGACATCGACTACACGGTGCTGGGCAGCCTGACGATGATGATGTACGGGGCGCACGCCGCGCTGGCGTACATGCTCGACCAGGGTTCGGGGAAGATCATCAACATCGGGTCGGTCGGCGGCCGCATTCAGCAGCGCGGCCTGGTCGTCTACAACGCGTGCAAGGCCGGCGTCATCGGGTTCACGCGCAACCTCGCCCACGAGGTCGCGCTGCGCGGTGTCAACGTGTTGGGCGTGGCGCCGGGCATCATGATCAAACCGGAGATGCGGCAGTACCTGCTCGATCCTCAGGACGACAAGCAGCGCGCCGGCCGCGGCGCCATCCAGGAAGCGATCACCCACCAGGTCCAGCTGGGTCGCGCGTCGTTGCCCGAGGAGGCCGCCAACATGGTCGCATTCCTGGCCTCCGAGGCCGCCGACTACCTGTGCGGTCAGACCATCGACGTCGCCGGCGGGCAGTGGATGGGTTGAGCGCCGCCGCAAGGACTTTGATCGAGGAGACGCCGTGCTGACATCCGGTGAGCTGATGGAGGAGGCCGCGGCGCAGACCGGGCTCACCGACTTCGGCGACGACTCCTTCACCGAGGGCCTGAACGTCCTGTTGTCGGCGTTGCGCGACGAGGCCCACCTGAACGAGCGCGGGGAAGCCTTTCTGCGCCAACGCATCGCGGGCTATCTCTCGCAACGGCTGCAGGTCGAGGACTGGTTTCGGCGGCACCCGGAGATCGGCGACGTGCCCATCCGCGAACCGCTGGTCGGCCTGGGATTGCCCCGGACCGGATCCACCGCCCTGTCCATGCTGCTGGCCCAGGATCCCGAGGTGCGCTACCTGCGCCGGTGGGAGTCGACGCAACCGTGCCCCCCGCCCTCGACGGTGCACGGCGTCGATCCCCGCGTCCCGGCCGACCGGGGCGAGATGGTCGGCACCCGCCGCCACGTTCCCGGCGACACCCACGGGCCCATGGAGTGCCACGAGCTGATGGCGCTCGACTTCAAGTCGCACATCTTTCAGTCGTTCGCCGAAATCCCCTCGTACTCAACGTGGCTCGTGCACCACGCCGACCTCACCCCGACGTTTCGCTATCAGCGGCGGGTGATGCAGCTGCTGCAGTGGGGCGAGCCTGAGCGGCCGTGGCGGCTGAAGTGCCCGTCCCATGTGTTGTGGCTCGACGCGCTGGACGCGGTGTTCCCGGACGCCCGATTCGTGATGACCCATCGCGATCCCACCGACGTCCTGTTGTCGGTGGCCGACCTGTACGCCGACATCATCGGGTCGTTCAACACCCGGATCGACCGCCGCTACATCGGCCGGCTCAACGTCGAGCATTGGTCGCTGGGCATGGAGCGGGCGCTGCGGTTCCGCGCGGCCGGTGCCGACGATCGGTTCTACGACATCGACTTTCGGGCCATGCAGGCCGACCCGGTCGGCGAGGTCGCCGGGCTGTACGCCTGGCTCGGGGCCCCGGTGTCCGACGAGTTCGAAGCGCGGATGCACAGTTGGTGGGAGCACGCCGCCGCGCAGCGCGAGCCGAGCTCGCACGCCGACCCGGTGGAGTTCGGCATCGATCTCGACGAGGTTCGGCCCCGGTTCGCGCGCTATGTGGACAGCGCGCGGCGGTGGACGCGGCATCCAAAGGTAAGGAGCGAGGAAAGCAATGGCGGTTGATCTCACCGGCGGCATCGACCCGTCGCGCGAGTACGTGCTGGCGCAGCGCCCCGAGGATCCGGAGATGCGGGACTCGGTCAGTTTCTGGGTGGTCGACGACCGCGGCGAGATCGGCCTGCCCCGCGTGGGAATCGAGGCGGTGGGCGCCAATTGGGACTCCCACGACATTCAGGTCAATGCCGCGTTTCCCGACGGGCGCGTCTACCGGCTGCGCACCAACGGGCCGTCGCTGCCGGCTCGCGGCGCCGACGGGCGGCCCACCGTGCTCGGCGCCGGCGGCCTGGCATTCCAGTGCCTCGAACCCTTCGACACCTGGACGATGTCCTACGACGGGCCGGCCGTGCAGACCTCGTCGGTCGACCTGGTGGCGGGCAGGAAGGACGGCCCGACGACCAACATCGGCTTCCACGTCGAGGCGAGGATGGCCGTGCCCCCGTGGGTCCAGGGCGCGCTACAGGCCGACGCGGGCACGCAGCTCCAAACGACGTCTGTCGGGGCCATCATGGGCGGGCCCCGCTACGAGCAATTGTTCACCGCCACAGGGGAATTCCGATTTGGGGATGAACGCCACACCTTCACCGGGAGCGGCCTGCGGATCCGTCGCACCGGGGTGCGCAAGCTCGCCGGCTTCTGGGGACACTGCTGGCAGTCGGCCGTGTTCGGCAGCGGCCGCGCCTTCGGCTACATCGCCTATCCGCCGCGCCCCGACGGCCAGCCCACCTTCAACGAGGGATTCGTCTTCACCGGCGACGGCGGCCTGGTCCCGGCGCGGGCGGTGCGGGCGCCGTGGCTGACACGCCTGCGGCCACTCGGCGAGGATGCCTCGCTGGTGCTGGAGACCGCCGACGGGCTAGTCGAAATCGCCGGCGAGACAGTGTTTTCCACGCACGACGTGCACCACGACGACGACATGTACTCCATGCACGCCCTCAAAGAGGAGATGGCCGAGTTCCCCGCCGTCCAGCAGGCCGGCGTGCGCTACCGATGGGACGGCGAAGAAGCGTACGGCATGCTGGAACGCTCCAACCCGCTCGACAAGCTCGCGCGCGACTGAAAGGAACCCAGACCACACATGAGCCAGTCACTCTCGGGAAAGGTCGCGCTGATCACCGGCGCCGCGCGCGGGCAGGGCCGGGCACACGCCGTGCGTCTTGCGGCCGAGGGCGCCGACATCATCGCGGTCGATCTCGCCGGGCCGCTGCCGCCGAGCGTCCCCTACGACTCGCCGACGTCCGACGATCTGGCCGAAACCGCACGGCTGGTGAGCGAAGGCGGCCGGCGGGTCGTCACCGCCGAGGCCGACATCCGCGATCTTGACGCGCTGTCCGCCGCCGTGGACAAGGGGGTCGGCGAGCTGGGCCGGCTCGACGTCATCGTCGCCAACGCCGGGATCTGCAGCCCCGCGCCCTGGGATCAGATCACCGCGCAGGCGTTCCGAGACACCATCGACACCAACGTGATCGGCACCTGGAACACCGTGATGGCGGGGGTGCGGCACATCATTGACGGCGGCCGCGGCGGCTCGATCATCCTCATCGGTTCGGCGGCCGGCATCAAGATGCAGTCGTTCATGATCCATTACACCGCAAGCAAACACGCGGTCGTGGGGATGGCGCGGGCGTTCGCCGCCGAGCTCGGCCGGTACAACATCCGCGTCAACAGCCTCAACCCCGGCGCCGTCGCCACCCCGATGGGCACCGGCCGGATGCGGGAAGCGTTACAGGCCGCCGCCGACGACTACCCACACCTGCGGGGCATGCACAAACCGCTGCTGCCCGAGGGCATCGCGCAGCCCGAGGACATCGCCGACGCCGTGGCCTGGCTGGCCTCCGACCAATCCAGATTGGTGACCGCGACCCAGGTGTCGGTCGACATCGGCGTCGGGTACGTGTGATGCGCGGCCTGACCGGCAAGACATTTGTGGTCGCCGGGGGCGCCACCGGGATCGGCGCGGCCACCGCCGAACGCCTCGCCACCGAAGGCGCCCGTGTTGCCATCGGCGACAACAACATTGCGGGCGCCGCCGCCACCGCGCAGCGCATCGTGTCGGCCGGCGGCCGCGCGATCGCCGTCGAGTTCGACCTCGCCGACGAGCAGTCGGTGCGGCGCCTCGTCGAGACGACGCTCGACGAGTTCGGGGCCATCGACGGCCTGCACAACGTGGGCGCCGATCTGTCCGAGGGAAACCTGGGACGCGACACCACGATTCTCGACACCGACATGGACGTCTGGCAGCGCACGCTCGACGTCAACCTGCTCGGGTACGTCCGCACGATCCGCGCGGTCCTGCCGCACCTGCTCGCCCGGGGTGGGGGCAGCATCGTGAACACCTCGTCGGGCGCCGCGCTGGGCAGCGACCCCATGCACGTCGCCTACGGCGCCTCGAAGGCGGCGGTGAACCACCTGACCCGGCACGTGGCCGTCAACTGGGGCAAACACAACATCCGCAGCAACGGGGTCATGCCGGGCCTGGTGATGGGCGAGACCCAGGAGCGCCAAAACGACGTCGCGCTCCAGCAGGCCTTCCTGACGTTCGGCAAGACCAGCCGGCTGGGCAAGCCGGACGACCTCGCGGCGATCACCGCGTTCCTGCTGTCCGACGAGGCCGAGTGGATCACCGGCCAGGTGTGGTACATCGGCGGCGGGTCGCACCTGCGCCAATAGCCCGAACCCCCCGGCAGGCAGAATGGTGGGGTCAAGTCCGCGGCGGGATCGAGAAGGAGCGGCATGCCCACCAGCGAATATCGGGTGAGCGGGATGAGCTGCGCGCACTGCGAGGCCGCCGTCCAGGGCGAGGTCGCCGGGATTCCCGGCGTCGACGGCGTGACGGTCAGCGCCGACACCGGCCGGCTCGTCGTCACCAGCGCGGTGCCCATCGACGCGGACGCCGTCCTCGCCGCGGTCGACGAGGCGGGCTTCCAGGCCGTCCAGGTCGCATGAGCACGCCCCCGCGAAACATCGACGAGGGCACCCTCCCCGAGGACACGCCGGCCGCCGCGCCCCCCATCGAGCTCGAGATCACCGGGATGACCTGCGCCTCCTGCGCCGCCCGGATCGAAAGAAAGCTCAACAAGCTCGCCGGCGTCTCGGCCACCGTCAACTATGCGACCGAGACGGCCGCCGTCAGCGCCCCCGCCGGGTACGACCCACGGATCCTGATCGCCGAGGTCGAAAAGGCCGGTTACGCGGCCGCCCTGCCGCGACGTTCGCCGGTGCGCGACGCCGAGCTGACTTCGCTGCGCCGGCGGCTGATCGCCGCCGCCGTGCTGGCCGGCCCGGTTATCGCCATGGCCATGGTTCCCGCGTGGCAGTTTCACCACTGGCACTGGGCGTCGCTGGCGCTGACGGCGCCGGTCGTCCTGTGGTGCGGGCTGCCCTTCCACGCGGCCGCCTGGGCCAACCTCAAACACGGCGTCGCCACCATGGACACCCTGGTCTCGATCGGGACCCTGGCCGCGTTCCTGTGGTCGCTCTACGCGCTGTTCCTCGGGACCGCCGCCCAGCCGGGCATGCAGCACGACTTCGAGCTCACGGTCGGGCGCGATGACGCCCCGTGCCACGTCTACTTCGAGGTGGCCGCCGGCGTCACGCTGTTCGTCCTGGCCGGCCGTTATTTCGAGAAGCGGGCCAAGCGGTCCGCCGGCGACGCGCTGCGCGCGCTGGTGGCGCTGGGCGCCAAGGACGTCGGGGTCTTGCGTGACGGCACCGAGACCCGGCTCCCGATCGAGCGGCTCGCGGTGGGTGACCAGTTCGTGGTGCGTCCCGGGGAACGGATCGCGACCGACGGGGTCGTCGTCACGGGTTCCTCGGCGGTCGACGCATCGATGCTGACCGGCGAGTCGGTGCCCGTCGAGGTCGGAGCGGGCGACGCCGTCACCGGCGGCACCGTCAACGCCGGGGGCCGGCTTGTCGTCCGGGCCACCGGGATTGGCGACGACACCCAGCTGGCGCAGATGGCCAAGCTCGTCGAACGGGCCCAATCGGGCAAGGCACGGGTGCAGCGCCTCGCGGACCGGGTCTCCGGCGTGTTCGTTCCCGTCGTCCTGGCGCTCGCGGTGGCGACCCTGGGCGGCTGGCTCGCGGCGGGCTTCTCGCCCACCACCGCGCTGACGGCCGCCGTCGCGGTGCTCATCATCGCCTGCCCGTGCGCGATGGGCCTCGCGACTCCGACCGCCCTACTGGTCGGCACCGGCCGCGCGGCCCAGCTCGGCGTCCTCATCCAGGGGCCCGAAGTGCTGGAGTCCACCCGCAGGATCGACACGATCGTGCTCGACAAGACCGGCACCGTCACCACCGGCCGAATGGCCCTGGTCGACGTGGTCGTCGGGGCGGGAACCGACCGCGCCACGCTGTTGCGCTACGCCGGTGCCCTGGAGGCCGCCTCCGAACATCCGGTCGCGCAGGCCATCGCCCGGGCCGCCGCGGCGCAGCTCGGCGCGCTCCCCACGCCCGCCGATTTCGCGGGTGTCCACGGCATGGGCGTGCACGGCACGGTCGACGGCCACGCCGTCGTCGTCGGGCGCGCGAGCCTGATGGACGAGCGCGGTGCGCGCCTCGACGCCGCGCTCGCCGCGGCCAAATCCCGCGCGGAGGGCGACGGCAAGACGGCCGTCGTCGTCGGCTGGGACGGCGCGGCGCGGGGGCTCCTGGTGCTCGCCGACACCGTCAAGCCGTCCAGCGGCGACGCCGTGCGCCAGTTGCAGCGACTCGGCCTGACCCCGGTGCTGCTCACCGGCGACAACCACACCGTCGCCGCCCGCATCGCCGCCGAACTCGGCATCGCCGAGGTGATCGCCGAGGCGATGCCCGACGACAAGGTCGCGGCCGTCAAGCGTCTGCAAGCCGAGGGCAAGGTGGTCGCCATGGTCGGCGACGGCGTCAACGACGCCGCCGCGCTGGCCGCCGCCGATCTGGGTCTGGCCATGGGCGCGGGCACCGATGTCGCGATCGAGGCGGCCGACCTCACCGTGATCCGCGACGACCTGCGGGCGGCCGTGGACGCGATCCGGCTCTCCCGCCGGACGCTGGCCACCATCAAGACCAACCTGGTGTGGGCGTTCGGCTACAACCTCGCCGCGATCCCCCTCGCCGCGCTCGGCATGCTCAACCCGATGCTGGCCGGCGCCGCCATGGCGCTCTCCAGCGTTCTCGTCGTCGGCAACAGCCTGCGGCTGCGCTCATTCACCAGCGTCGTCACGGACACGTGAACCCGGCGGAGCGTAGGCCGGCGGGCCGCGATCGTATGGGATAGTGAGTCCGGCCACCGGCCGCCGAGACGCCGCCCGGCCCCTTGACGATCACGACAATCACCGCACCCTCGCGCAGCGATCGATCTAGCAAAGGTCACGACCGTTGGAGCAGTTCTTCGGGCAACTGTCCCTGCTGCATGGCTGGTTTCCGCCCGCCGTTCAGGGCCTCGCGTTGCTCGTGCTGATCGTCGCGATCCAATGGCGCGCGCGAAGTTGGCTCAAGCGAGTGCTGCCCGTGGCGCTGATCGCGGCCGTCGCGGTGACCGCGCTGTCGCGCTGGTACATCACCTCGCTCGGGGTGGCCGGGGATCCCGCGCCGACGACGCTGTGGTTGTGGATCGCGATGAGCGGCCTGGCCGCCGCGGTGTTCCTGGTGGGCTGGCGGGGCGCGCGCTGGTGGCGCCGCGGGGTGGCCGTGCTGTCGATACCGCTGTGCGTCCTGTGCGCGGGCATGGCGCTCAACGGCTGGGTGGGCTACTTCCCCACGGCGCTGGCCGCGTGGAACCAGCTGACCTCGGTGCCGTTGCCCGACCAGGTCGACCGCCTGCGCGTCACCGAGATGCAGATCGCGGGAACGAGGCCCACCAAGGGCGTCGTGGTGCCGGTCGACATCGACTCCTCGGCCTCCCATTTCGCCCACCGGCGGGAATTGGTCTATCTGCCACCGGCATGGTTCAACAGCAATCCCCCGCCCCGGCTGCCGGCCGTCATGATGATCAGCTCGGCCTTCAACACCCCGGCGGATTGGCTGGGTCCGGGCGGCGCCTTCACCGCCATCGACAACTTCGCCGCCGCGCATCACGGTTTCTCGCCGGTGCTGGTGTTCGTCGATCCGACCGGGTCGTTCGACAACGACACCGAGTGCGTCAACGGCCCCCGCGGCAACGCCGCCGACCACCTTTCCAAAGACGTCATCCCGTTCACGGTGTCGAACTTCGGCGTCAGCGCCGATCGGGCCAACTGGGGCGTCGCCGGCTGGTCGATGGGCGGTACCTGCGCCGTCGACCTGGCCGTCATGCACCCGGAGCTGTTCAGCGCGTTCGTGGACATCGCGGGCGACCGCGGTCCCAACGTCGGCTCCAAGGACCAGTCCGTCGCGCGGCTGTTCGGCGGGGATCAGGCCGCATGGGCCGCCTTCGACCCGGTCACCGTGATGACCAAGCACGGTCACTACGCCGGCCTGTCCGGATGGTTCGACGTGCCCGTCTCCTCGGGGCCCGGCAACGTCGCCGAACAGGCCAGTCCGACCCTCGTCGCGTCCAGCGATCCCGCCGCCAACCCAGAGGGCCAGGACGCCGCCGCGAGGTCGCTGTGTGCGGTCGGCACCGCGCACGGCATCGCCTGTGCGGTGGTCACCCAGGAGGGCAAGCACGACTGGCCGTTTGCCGCCCAGGCGTTTGCCACCGCCCTGCCGTGGCTGGCTTTTACGCTGGGAACTCCCGCCGCCGAACCCGTGCAATTGCCGCAACGCGGCGCCGGGGAACCGCATTGATCCTCGCTGGTCGGGTCGCCGTCAGCGGCCGCGATGTCCGCCGAGAGAATTCACAGCTGACCCTCCCGTAACGCAGCCGACTATTTGGGCCTTTGAATGGTACGGTTCGCTGCTGTGGCCTCGGTGTTTTGCGCGAACGGCGGTCCCTGCGGGGACCCGCCCGGTACGCAACGCGCCGCCATCCGTTTCCAAATGACCGGGCCGAAATCTCCTTTTCTGCGCCCATCCCTTTTGATCGACGTCGCCCCTTCGCAGCCATGAACCGCCGCCAGTTTCTTGGATCGCTCGCCGCGTCGGTGGTTGCCGGCGTCGGGACGGCGCGGCTCATCGTCGACCCGCAGCCGCGCACGTTCGCCCAGACGCCCGGCGTCGACATACCGACTTCGGGCCCGACCGCGCCGCAGGCCCTGCTGCCGCCCCCGCCGCTCAGCGCCCGCATCCCCCTGCCCGGCGGCGGCGCATTGATGAAGCTCCCGGGCGAAGGCGACCTGCTCGCGCTGACCGTCGACGACGGCGTGAACAGCGAAGTGGTGCGTGCCTACACGCAGTTTGCCAGGGACACCGGCGTGCGGCTGACGTACTTCGTGAACGGGATCTACGACTCGTGGACCGAAAACTCCGAGCTGCTCCGGCCGTTGGTCGACAGCGGGCAGATCCAACTCGGCAACCACACCTGGTCACACCCGGACCTGACCACACTGACCAAAGAGCAAGTCGCCGAACAGCTCACACGAAACGACACGTTCTTGAAGAAGACGTACGGCATCGGCGCGAAACCCTATTGGCGCCCGCCCTACGCCAAGCGCAACGCCGCCGTGGATGCCGTGGCCGCCGACCTCGGTTACAAGGTGCCCACCTTGTGGTCGGGTTCGCTGTCGGATTCGACGTTGATCACCGAGGACTACATCGTGCAGATGGCCGACCAGTACTTCACGCCGCAGGCCATCGTGATCGGGCACCTCAATCATCTGCCGGTGACGCACGTCTATCCGCAGCTCGTCGACATCATCCGCGACCGCAACCTGCGCACGGTCACGCTCAACGACGTGTTCCTCAAGACACCCTGACGGCGGCTACCGCCGGCGCCGAGTGCGGACTCGTTGGCCGACAACGTCTTCGACGTCTCGCGTGGATCCCCCGGTCGGCGCTCGCGCAGAAGCCGCGCTCCGGTGAGCCGAGCCCCTGGGCGGAAGAGGTGGCCGGAATTCCGTTAACCGCGAGATCTCTAAAAAATTAGAGATTGCTCTTCCGCTGGCGGGCGGTCCATTGTTACCGTTCCGTAATGCATCGGGCCGGGGGAGTATTCACAGTACTGCTGATAATTGCTTCGGCTCTGGTGGGCACCGGAATTGCGCGCGCCGACGGCGGGGACGAGCCGCAGTACGCGGACTTTTATGCCGCGCCGGATCCGCTGCCGCCCGGTCAACCCGGCGACCTGATCCGCACCGAACCGTCGCGACTGGTGCTGGAGCCCTCCGGCCAGCTGGGCGCGATCATGGCGTCCGGCACGCGAATCATGTACCGCAGCACCGACACCCGGGGCAACCCGATCGCGGTGACGGGCACCTATTTCGAGCCCTACAACGACTGGCCGGGCGCCGGGCCGCGCCCGTTGATCAGTTACGCGCCGGGTACCCAGGGGCAGGGCAATCAGTGTGCGCCGTCGCGAATGTTCAACCAGGGCATTCACTATTCGGGTGGCTGGGACATCATGTTCAACTACGAGGAACTGTTCGTCGCCACCATGGTCGCGCGCGGCTTCGCCATTGTGATGACCGACTACGAGGGCCTGGGCACCGCGCCGATGCACACGTATGTGGGGCGGGTGGCCGAGGGACAGGCGGTGCTCGATGCCGCCCGCGCCGCCATGCGCCTACCCGGCACGTCGCTGGATCCGCATGGGCCCGTGGCGTTTTGGGGCTATTCGCAGGGCGGCGGCGCGACCGCGTCGGCGGCCGAGCTCGCCTCGCAATACGCCCCCGACCTTCACATCGTGGGCACCTACGCCGGGGCGCCACCCGCCGACCTCAAGGAGCTGTTGCCCTACGCCGACGGCAGCGCGCTGGTCGGCGTCGTCGGGTACGCGCTCAACAGCGTCATGGCCGCCTATCCCGAGTTCGCCGACATCATTCGCTCCAAGATGACGCCGCGCGGGTTGGCGATGCTGGAATCGGTGTCACGCCAATGCGTCGGACAGACGTTGCTGGACTTCATGTTTCGTCACATACAGCCCTACTTCACCGAGGACATCAATCAGCTGGTGAACGAGGAGCCGTTCAACAGCCTGTTCGAGGCGCAACGGCTCGGCCGCTTCAAACCGAACGCGCCGGTGATGATCGACAGCAATCGCTACGACCCGCTGGTGCCGTGGACCGCGGCCAACCAGCTCGGGCGCGACTGGTGTGCCCAGGACGCCGACGTCGAATTCCGCACCAACGAAGAGCCGCCGTTCCTCAACAAGCTCGTCATCAACCACGCGCTGCCGATGCTGGTCGACGGCGAACCGGCGATGCAATGGATCGCCGCCCGCTTCAACGGCGAGCCCACCACGCCGAACTGCGGTCAGTTCTAAAGCGCGGGCTAAGTCGGCGCCGATAAACTGGGGCGCATCGCTGCACGCAGAAAGCACAACGCGCCCGAGCGGCGCCGCCAACTCGCCGACGCCGCGATCGAATTGCTGGGCAGCAACGGGGTGCACGGGGTCAGTCACCCGAAAGTCGACGACCACGCGGGCGTGCCGGCCGGCACCACATCGTTTTATTTCCGGACCCGCCGGGCGCTGGTGCACGCCATCGCCACCCGGCTGGCCGAACTCGACGTCGCCGACTTTTCGATGATGGCCGAACTGGCCGAGGATCACGCCACCCAGTTCACCGGCACCGCCGGCCTGGCCCGCATCGTCATGTACGTCAACAGCGAACCCTGGCTCACCCGCGCCAAGGCCCGCTACGAGCTGGCGCTGCTGGCCGGCCGGGACCCGGAACTGGCCGCGGCCCTTAGTGAGTCGGCGGACCGGCTCTACGCCCTGGCCCGCGACGTCGTCACCCAGTGGCACCCCGAGGGCAGCGCGCCGGATCCGGCATTGGTCGACGACCAGGCGACCGCCACCCTGGCCTTCATCAACGGGATCATGCTGACCTTCGTCGCGGGCCAGCCGGCCGTCGACGACCCCGAGCACCTCGACCGGCTCATCCAGGGCGTCATCGCCGGCGTCGCGCACGTGCGCGGTGACTGACCGCCTCGTCAGCGCGCGTCGAACATCCCGTCGATGAGCCGGTGCAGCACTTCCCGGGTCTCGTCGCGCGTGCGGTCCGGGTCATCGGCGGTGGCGATGACCATCGCGGCCTCGTCGAGCGCGCCGATGAGCACGTGCGCCAGCGGCCGCACCGGCTGCTCGGCCAACTCGCCGGCCCGGATCGCCTCGGTGAGCATCTGCTCGGTCATGCCCAGGCTGTACCGCTGTGCGACGTCGCGGAATCCCGCCCAGCCGAGCACGCTCGGCGCGTCCAGCAGGATCAGTTGCCGCACTTCGGGATCGGCGGACACCTCGAGCCAGGCGTCGACCGCGCCCCGGACCGCGGCCGTCGGCGTCGCCGCCCCCGACTCGGCGACCACCACGGCCATCCGCGCCATCACATCCTGCTCGACGACCTCGACGACCTCACGGAACAGCGCCGCCTTGTCGGCGAATTGGTGATACATCGCGCCGCGGGTGACCCCGGCGGCCGAGGCGATTTCGGGCGTTCCCACGTCGGCGTATCCCCGCAGGCCCCAGAGTTTGCGGGCAGCCGCGATCAGCGCCTCGCGGGTGGCCGCGGAGCGCTCCTCCTGGGTGCGTCTCTTGCTTTCCATACAACCTGTTGGTAACTTACGAACAGACAGCCTGTTTGTAAGTGTATCTCTGACGTAGGAGTCCTCATATGTCGACGATCGACATTAGTGCCGGAACCATCCATTACGAAGCAACCGGACCCGAGAACGGCAGGCCCGTGGTCTTCGTGCACGGTTACATGATGGGCGGCCAACTGTGGCGCCAGGTCAGCGAACGGCTGGCCGCCCGCGGATTGCGGTGCATCGCCCCGACCTGGCCGCTGGGCGCACACCCCGAGCCGCTGCGCCGCGGCGCCGATCGCACCATCACCGGCGTGGCGGCCATGGTCGCCGAGGCACTCGCCGCGCTCAACCTCGAGGACGTGGTGCTGGTCGGCAACGACACCGGCGGCGTCGTCACCCAGTTGGTCGCCGTGCACCACCGCGAGCGGCTGGGTGCGCTGGTGCTCACGAGTTGCGATGCGTTCGAACACTTTCCACCGCCGATCCTCAAACCGGTGATCCTGGCGGCCAAGTCGAAGACGACGTTCCGGGCCGTCGCCCAGGCCATGCGGGTGCCCACGGTGCGCAAGCGCGCGTTCGACGGCCTGGCGCACCGCAACATCGACGACCTCACCGAGCTCTGGGTGCGCCCGGCGCAGTCGCTGCCGGCGGTCGTCGAGGACCTGCGCCAGTTCACCCTTTCCATGCGCCCCGAGGTGACGACGACGGTGGCGGCCAGGCTGTACGACTTCGACAAGCCGACGCTCGTCGCATGGTCGGCCGACGACGTGTTCTTCGAGCAGGAGGACGGCGCCCGGCTGGCGGCGACCATCCCCAACGCCCGCCTCGAGGTGATCGCCGGGGCGCGGACGTTCTCCATGGTCGACCAGCCGGACCGCCTGGCCGATCTGCTGTCGACGGTCGCGGTGCGCGCGTAACGCGTTCTGCTTCGCGGTCGTAACGCCACGGCGGAGATCCGAGCCTCAAAGTCAAGTGGCTAATGCATTTTTGTTAGGCGGCTTGGTCGAGGAGGGCGGCCAGGCGTTGGGCGGGGGTGTCGAGGTCAAGGGTTGGGCGCGGTCGTCGGTTGAGGGTGTCTTGGATGCGTTTGAGGTCTGCTGGGGTGTAACCGCTGAGGTCGCTGCCCTTTTCGAACCAGAAGCGCAGGAGGCGGTTGGTGTTTTCGTTGGTGCCGCGTTGCCAGGGCGAGTGCGGATTGCAGAAATAGACCGGGGTGTTGAGTTGCAGGTGAATGTCGCGCCAGCGGGCCATTTCGCTGCCACGGTCCCAGGTGATTGATCGACGAAGGTGTTCGGGTAACTGGCGCATCGCTTCGATCATCGCGCCGGCCACCGTCTCGGCGGTGTGATCGCCGGGCAAATGCAGCAGCATCGTAAAGCGGGTGGACCGCTCGACCAGGGTGCCGATGGCGCTGTTGGGGCCGACGATCAGATCACCTTCCCAGTGGCCGGGCACCGCGCGGTCGGCGGCCTCGGCGGGCCGGTCGCTGATGGTGAACACATCGTGGAATTTCCCCCGCCGTTCGGTGTGGTCCCGGGATTTGCGGGCCGCGCGTTTCGTCGACAAACGCTTACTCAGGTCGGCGCGCAGTTGACCACGAGTTTGGACGTAGAGGCACTGGTAGATGGTTTCGTGGCTCACCCGTGCCAGCCTGTCATCGGGGTGATCGCGCGCCAAGACATCGGCGATCAGTTTGGGACTCCATCCCTGATCCATCCAGTCCTCTATGGCCTCGCATAGCGCGCGGTCTTGGAGTTTGAATGCTTTGGGACGCTTGGCTTTCTTGGCGGCGCGGGCATGGGCAAGACCAGCGTGGTAATCCCCGTCGGGATTGCGATTGCGTTTGAGCTCACGGGAGATGACGCTGGCGTCGCGGTCGAGCTCGTCGGCGATCTCGACCTGGGTGAGGCCCTTGTCCAGACCCCGCATAATCACCAGGCGTTCATCGAAACTGAGCCGGTGTCCCCGCGCGCCCGGCCGGGTCAGATCACCTGGTTCGGCAAGGCCGGTATCAGAGCCCGTACCACTTCGTAATTGCATTGATCCAGCGTCATGCCACCAGCTCCATCCGGTCTGGATCGACACACCGACCTGACGGCCGGCTTCACGCAATGATTCCCCTGCACACACCCGATCAAAGAACTCTCGCCGCATCGAACGCGGATAAGCAACTGACACCTGCAACCTCCTCAAACGTGGAAATTGCATTGACCGTATGAATCTGCCAGCGGGATTTCGCCATGGCGTTACGCTCGCGGGCATGGAACATGTCCTGCAAGGCCGGCGGATCCTGGTGACCGGCGCCGCCACCGGCATCGGCGCCGCCGCGGTAGGGGTCCTGATCGAGGCGGGCGCCGAGGTGGCCGCGACCTATCACCGGACGCCGCCGCCGGAAGGCCTCGCCGCCAAGTGGTTTCAGTGCGACGCGCGTGATCCCGACGGCGTCTCGGCGACGGTCACGGACGCGGCGCACCACCTGGGCGGGCTCGACGTGCTGGTGAACGCCGCGGGGCTCTGGCAGGCCGGCATCCCCGGCTATATCGGCGCCGACGACATCTCGTTCCTGTTGGACACCAACGTCAAGGCAACCATCCTCACCAACCAGGCCGCCTACGCCGTCATGAGGGACCAGGACCCCAAGGGCGGACGGATCATCAACTTCGGCTCGTCGGAAGCCGTTATGGGCAGCCCGATCTCGGCCGTCTACGCCGCGACCAAGGGCGCGGTGCAGGCGTGGACGCGGTCGGCCGCCAAGGCCTGGGCCGCCGACAACGTCACCGTCAACGCCCTGGCTCCCGCCGTGCAGACGCCGGGTGCCGACCGGCTGCGCGACTTTCTCGGCCCCGACGCCGCCGCCCTGATCGACCAGCAGATGAAGATGATGATCCCCCTGGGAGGGACGCTGGGGGACCCCACCCGCGACCTCGGGCCAATGCTGGTGTTTCTGGCCGGCCCCGGCTCGGGCTTCATCACGGGGCAACTCCTGGCGGTGGACGGCGGCCTGATGATGGTGGGTGGATAGGCGGCACGCCGACCGCCGCCGGCCGCTACTATAAGACGGACCGTCTCGTCTCGTAGGGCAGGCAGAGTGAGGGTGAATCGGACCGATGGCTGACGACACGATTCAAGCGCTGCTGCGCAAGCGCCTATCCGATTCATCGATCGCGGTGAAATACGGTGATGCGCAATGGAGTTGGCGTCAGTATCTGGAGGGCTCGACGGCGCGGGCCGCGGCCTTGCTGGCCGCCGCCGATCCGTCCCGGCCGGTGCACGTCGGCGCCCTGCTGGGAAACACCCCCGAGATGCTGAGCCAGATGGCGGCGGCCGGGCTCGGCGGCTACGTGCTGTGCGGCCTGAACACCACCCGCCGCGGCGAGGCCCTGGCCGCCGACATCCGCCGCGCGGACTGCCAGGTCGTGGTGACCGACGCCGAGCACCGCCCGCTGCTGGACGGCCTGGACCTGGCGGACACGCGCGTCCTCGACACCTCGACGCCTCAGTGGGTCGAGCTCATCGACTCCGCAGGCGAGCTCACTCCGCATCGGCAGGTCACCGCGATGGACGCCTTCATGATGATCTTCACGTCGGGAACGAGCGGAAATCCCAAGGCGGTGCAGGTATCTCACTTCATGGCCACGGTCGCCGGGCTCAGCCTGGCCGAGCGATTCACCCTCACCGACCAGGACACCTGTTACGTGTCGATGCCGCTGTTTCATTCCAACGCGGTGGTCGCGGGATGGGCGCCGGCGGTGTGCTCGGGTGCCGCGATCGTGCCGGCGAAGTTCTCGGCGAGCAACTTCCTCGACGACATCCGCCGCCACGGCGCCACCTACATGAACTACGTCGGCAAGCCGCTGGCCTACATCCTGGCCACCGCCGAACGCGACGACGACGCCGACAATCCGCTGCGGGTGGCGTTCGGCAACGAGGCCAACGACAAGGACATCGAGGAGTTCGCGCGCCGGTTCGGTGTGCAGGTCGAGGACGGCTTCGGGTCGACCGAGAACGCCGTCATCGTGATCCGCGAACCCGGCACGCCCAAGGGCTCCATCGGGCGGGGCGCCGACGGGGTGGCCATCTACCACAGCGATACCGTCACCGAATGCGCGGTCGCCCGGTTCGACGCCGACGGGGCACTCGTCAACGCCGACGAAGCGGTGGGCGAGCTGGTGAACACGGCCGGCTCGGGTTTCTTCACCGGCTACTACAACGATCCGGACGCCAACGCCGAGCGCATGCGCCACGGCATGTACTGGTCCGGAGACCTCGCCTACCGCGACTCCGACGGCTGGATCTACCTGGCCGGCCGCACCGCCGACTGGATGCGGGTCGACGGCGAGAACCTGGCCGCCGCGCCCATCGAGCGGATCCTGTTGCGCCACAGCGCGATCAACCGGGTCGCGGTCTACGCCGTCGCGGACGGCCATGTCGGCGATCAAGTGATGGCAGCCGTCGTGCTCAACGACGGCCACACGCTGGCGCCCGACGAATTCGAAGCGTTCCTCGACGCCCAGCCCGACCTGTCCCCCAAGGCGCGCCCACGCTACGTCCGCATCGCCGCCGACCTGCCCAGCACCGCCACCCACAAGGTGCTCAAGCGCCAGTTGATCGCCCAGGGAACCGCGATCGGGCAGGGAGAAGTGTTGTGGGAGCGCGAATCCCGCGGGACAGCCTATGCGGTCACGGGCTCCGGGGCTCCCTACGGCGGATCTGCCCCTTCGACCGTCGCACCCGTTTGACCGGATCGCGGGTGGTGCCGGCGGCGATCTCGTCGCGCAGCTGGGTGATGTTGGAGATCTCCGCGTACAGCCCGCGGATCGCGTAGTCCAAAACGGCGAAGGAGTAGCGCTGTTCGGGGTCGTCGGTGATGCCGAGCTCGCGGGAACGCTGCCGCGACCACAGCGCCTCGTCGAGGCGGGCCCGGGTCGCGTCGAGATGGCGGTCCAGGGTGTCCAGGACGTGTTCGGGGTCCTCGCCGCGGGCCAGCCAGGTTTTGAGGATGACGGGGTGTTTGATGACCACTTGGTCCTGCCCCGGGAAGTGCTGCACCCAGCGGCGCAGCGCGTCGAGCCCGGCCTCGGTGGTCTCGTACAGGGTGATGGCGCGCTTGCCGGACTGGGCGCCGGTCTCGCTGACCATTCCCCGGGCCAGCAGCCTGGTCAGTTCGCGCCGCACGTGGCTGACCGACGGGGACCAGTAGAAGTGGCCGACGGACAGTTCGGCGCGCATCTTGATCTCGCCGGCGGTGAGTTGCTCGTCGTTGGCCGCCAGCACGCCCAGGACCAGGTAGGCGGTGACCGGAAGTCCGTTGCTGGTACGGGGACTCACGAACTGTCGGTTCCTTCCGCGGTGAAGTACGGAAGCGTCACGCCGGGACCGACGTCGTGGAATCGCACCCGCACGCGCAGGCCGACCTCGATGTCCTCCGGCGGCACACCGACGACGTTGGTCAGCATCTGATAGCCCTCGTCGAGCGTGACGATCGCCGGCGCATACGGCGGTTCGAACTCGGGTGTCACCGGCCGATAAACCACCGTCCAGCTGTAGATCTCGCCGCGACCGCTGCCCTCCCGCCAGTCGACGACCTGCGAAAGGCATTGGCGGCAATGCTCGGTCGGGGGAAAGTTCGCCAGGCCACACCCCGCGCAACGCTGATAACGCAGCTGCCGCGACCGGCAGCCCTCCCAGAACGGCACGCTGACCTGGCTGCTCGCGTGCGGGACGGGGCCGGTTTGGGGTCGCAATGGATCAGAGGTCACCGTGGCTCGTCTCCCAAAATCAGTACCGTCGTGAACAACGCCCCCGCTCCCCCGTTGCTACACAACGCGATATGCGCATCGGGGACTTGAAGATCGCCGGCCTGGCCGCGCAACTGCTGAACCGCTCGGATGGCGCGCTGCATCATCTGCGGGTTGGAGCCCGCGTGGCTGAACGACATGGTCCCCCCGTCGGTGGTGATCGGATGGCTGCCGTCGATGGCGATGTGGCCATCGGCGACGAACGGCCCGCCCTCGCCGTCGCCGCAGAAGCCGAATGCCTCGAGCTGGCGGATGATTTCGAAGGAGAACGGGTCGTAGAGTTCCAGCACGTCGACGTCTTCGCGGCGCAGCCCGGCGTGGGTGAATGCGCACTCGGCCGCGCGCCGGCCCACCACACCGTTCACGTGATCGCCGCGCCGCCCGGCCAGGTCGTACGCCGGTGGGTGCTGGTAGGAGGGACCGTGAAAGTCCGCGCCGCTGCCCAGGACGTAGATGGGTTGACTCTTGACGTCGATGGCGTCGACGTTGGCCACGACGAGCGCGCACCCGCCTTCGGACGTGGTCGCGCAGTCCAGGAGATGGAACGGGTCCGCGATGGGGCGCGACGCGGTGATGTCCTCCGGCGCGAACGGGCCCCGCTGGTAGTAGACGGCTTCTGGGTTGCGCGAACCGTTGTTGCGGATGGTCGCGGCGACGAGCGAGAGTTGTTCGCGCGTGGTGCCGTAGACGTGCATGTGGCGCCGGGCGATGAGCGCGAATTCGGCGGTGGTGAACATGCCCCAGGGCGCGACGAATTCGTTTTCGGGCCGGGTCCACGGCGCGGTGGCCTCGTGGTCGCGGTATTCGCCGGCCTGCGCCGCGACCAGCACCACCACGTCCGCCATGCCGTGCTCGATCGCGGTGACCGCCTCGGTGATCATGCCGACCCCGAAGGCCAGGCCCTGCCAGGCCGGGCCGATCCGCAGGTCGTAGATCAACGAGGTCGACTGCGGGCTCGCGCTGATGCCGTCGACGTCGTCGAGGGTCAGCCCGGCATCGTCGAGCGCGCCTAGGATCGCCTTGATCGCCAGGCCGCGCGACGTTTCGCCGTCCAACCGACGTCCCTGCCGGGTGTTGTGCACCCCGACGATCGCCGCGGTGCGCCTCGTCGCGCTCACCGATGTTCCATTCCCGTTACCGCCGTTCAGTTTTCGTCCGCGACGACACCCAGGTAGGTGCCCCTGACCTCGTATCGTCTCCCGTCGCGGGTGATGGTGCCGATGATGGTGCCGGGCGCGGGGCTGTGATCGGTGCCGGCCACTGCCACGACGTCGATCCGCACGTCCACCGGTCGCGCCGTCTGCGGGTCGGTGATCTCGACGACCATCGCCACCGCGTGTTCGTCCTCGTCCCATTCCACGCTGGTGATGCGGTGGCGGGCGGTCAGCTCCATCACCACCGAATCCCGGCGCACCAAGAAGCGCACCGGCGCGCACAGCTCCCCGGCACGGGGCGGCACGCACAGGCTGACCGCCATGTCACAGGCCCGCCGGCCGGTCGCTGATGGTGCCCGAGCGCCGCAGGTCGGCCAGGTCCGCTTCGCTGTGCCCGAGAATGTCGGTGAGTACCTCTTGGGTGTGCTGCCCGTAGAGCGGTGGCACCCGCCGGATCCAGCGTCTCGGCCGGTCGAGGAATGCGAAAGGCATTCCGGTGCACAGGAAAGAACCGGCGACGGGATGGTCGACCGTCTCCCAGAAGCCGCGTGCGTGCAGGTGTGGATCGGTCAGCAGCGCCGCGGCGGGGGTGACGCGCGCGGCGGCCACGCCGGCGGCGCGCAGCGCGTCGACCGCTTCGGTCACCGAGCGCGTCGCGGCCCAGGCGCAGATCAATTTGTCGATGTCGTCGGCCCGTTCGTCCCACGCGGTGTCGTGTAGATCCGGCTGGTCGAGCAGCCCGGCCAGCGACCCCCGGGCGGCGGCGTCCAGCGCGGCGAGCGCGACCCATTCGTCGTCGCCGCGACAGCGGTACACGCCCTGGGGGGACGCGCCGGGGCCGCGGTTCCCGTTGCGCCGCAGGACGATTCCGTTGCGCGAGTACTCGACCAGCATTTCGGCGGCCACGTTGAGCGCCGCCTCGACCATGGTCGATTCGACCTGCATGCCGGCACCCTCGCGGTCGCGGATCGCCAGTGCGGCCACGGCGGCGAAGGCGGCGTGCAAGCCGGCGATCGGGTCGCACACTCCGCGCGGAATCACGGGCGGACCGTCGGCGTGGCCGGTCATCCACGCCATGCCGGTCGCCTGCTCCATCGTCTGCGCGAACCCGACGCGATCGCGCCACGGGCCATCGAGGCCGAAGGCGGGCATCCGCACCATGATGGCGTGTGGGTTGGCGGCGCGGACCGCGTCCCATTCCAGGCCGAAGTTCGCCATCACCCGGGGCGAGAAGTTCTCGATGACCAGATCGCTGGCGGCGATGAGTTCCAGCGCGACGGATCGCCCGGCATCGGTGCCCAGATCGACGCTGACCCCGCGCTTGTTGTTGTTGCTGCATAAGAAGACCGGGCCACACTCCCACCATTGATCCCAGTCGGGAGGGCGGCCCGCGGAGAACCGCATGCCGTCGGGCCGCCGGACGCCCTCGACCTTGATCACGTCGGCGCCCAGGGCGCCGAGCAGTTGCGTGGCGACCGGGCCGGCCCAGAACGCGGTGAAATCGGTGATCCGCACGTCGGACAGCGGAAGCGCGTCGGCCTCGTCGGTGCGGGGCGGCTCGGGTCGCGGCGGCCAGTGCAGGCGTGCGTTGTCGGCGCCGAGCGCCGGGGGCTGCCTGGGCGGCCTGGTCGCCATCGCCTCGCTGCGATACGGCACCCGCGGCGCCAGCACCCCGTCCCGCGATTCGACGAACACGCCGCGTTCCACGAAATGGTCCAGTTTGGGCAGCATCTCGGGAGACGCTATGGGGGCGACCGGGATCCGGAAGGCCACGGCGACGTCGACGATCTCCTGGGTGGTGCGGCTTCTGGTCCAGGCGGTGACCATGTCCAGGAACTCGTCGCGGCGCGCGACCCGTCCGGCGAAGGACGCCAGCTCGGCGTCGCCGACGAGATCGGCGCGGTCGATCATCACCAGGAAGTCCTGGAACTGCTGCGCGGTGATGGTGCAGAAGCCGACCATGCCGTCGGCGGTGGGAACGATCGACGGCAGCTCCAAACTGCGTTCGTGTAGCAGCGAATCGGGGCCCAGCACGCTCGCCGACATCGCCGACAGGCCGCCCATGGCGATCACCATGGCCTCGTACGTCGAGACGTCGATGACCCGGCCGCGGCCGCTTCGGGAGGCGTGCCGCGCCGTGGCCGCGGCGGCCGCCGCGGCGAACGTGCCCGCTAGCCATTCCCCGAGCCGCCCGCCGGCTTGCACCGGTTCGTCGTCCGGCCAGCCCCGCCCGGCGATCGATCCGCACAGTGCCTGCAGGATGAATTCGTTGGCCGCGACCTGGTTTTCGGCGTAGGGGCCGGTGGTGCCGAACGGTGTCACGGCCACCACCACCGCCGACGCGGCGGTGTGCGCGGTGATGCCGTCGAGCGTCCATCCGTCGGTCAGGTCGGTGAGCACGAGGTCGGCGCCGGCCAGCAGCGACGCGACCTCTGCCTGGCCGCGGTTGATCACCGACTTCTTGCCCGCGGCGAGATATCCGAACAGCGCCCCCGGTGGCCCGCCCGCCGCCGACCAGGCGCGCAGCGAATCGCCCTGCGGGGATTCGATTTTCACCACCTCGGCCCCGGCGTCGGCGAACATCTTGCCGCAGTAGGACACCGCCAGTCCGTTGCACAACTCCAGCACGCGCCAACCCGCGAACGGCGCCGCACCCGCCACGTTCAGTTACCCAGGGTGGTGGCGCGTCCGGCGATGCCGGCCGCCTCGGCCGTCACGGGCGCGGCCGCTCCGGCCTGCAGGGCGAACTGCGTCATCCGGGTCCACGCGTCCCGGTCGCGCTGGCTGGCTCGGCGGCCGACGTGGGTGACGACGTCGACATCGGTGGCCTGCGCGCGCAGCCGGCCGGCCCTCGCCTGTTCCTTCGGGATGTGTTGGAAGGGGTCGAATGAGTACGCGGCCATGGCGTTTTCGTGGGTGATCTTGTCGATGACCCGGTCGTCGAGGTGGCCCATGGTGGCGATGATGTCCTCCGGCGCGAACGGCCAGTTGCTGTCGGAGTGCGGGAAGTCGGACTCCCAGCACAGCATGTCCTCGTTGAACCACTCCATGTTGTGGACGCCGACCTTGTCACTGATGAAGCAGGTGTAGAAATGCCGCTTGAACACATCGGTGGGACCACTGTAGCCGGGCGGGAACGTCGCCAGCGTCCACCCCGAGTGACGGTTGTACACATGCTCGGCGCGCCAGAGGAAGTATGGTATCCAGCCGACGTCGCCCTCGGTGAGCGAGAACTTCAATTGCGGGAAGTCCGCCCAGAACTCCGCCCAGATCAGTTCGGTGAAGGTGAACATGCTCATCATCGACGACGCCGTCATCTGCACGCTGGGCGGCGCGTCGGTCGACACCTGCGGGGAGCGGGAGGCAGAGCCGACGTGCGTGCACAGCACCGTCTTGTTCTCGCACGCGGCCTCGAACAGCGGATACCAGTACTTGGTGTGAATGCTGGGCATCTGCAACGCTTCCGGATTCTCCGAGAACGTCACCGCGTGACAACCCTTGTCGGCCAGGCGTTTGACTTCCTTGGCGGCCTCGGCCACATCGAACAGCGGCAGGATGCCGCACGGGATGAACCGGCCCGGGTACGCCCCGCACCATTCGTCGACGTGCCAGTCGTTGTAGGCCTTGATCATCACCAGGTTGACCTCGCGGTCGGGGCCCTGGTTGAGGACCTGGCCGGAGAATCCGGTGAAGTTCGGAAAGTTCAACCCCGCCAGCTGCCCGCCGGCGTTCATGTCGCGGACCCGCTCATCGACGTTGAAGCAGCCCGGCCGCATCTCGTCGTAGCGCGAGGCGTCGATGTTGTACATCTCGCGGGGCTTGCCGGCCACGGCGTTCAGGCCCATGTTTCGGCCGCGGACCTCGCCGTAGTACCACTGCTGGACGCCGTCGGGTTCGAGGACCACCCGCGGGGCGCGGTCCTTGTACTTGGCGGGAACGTGGGCGTCGAACATGTCGGCCGGCTCGGCGATGTGATCATCCACGCTGATCAGGATCAGATCGTCCTTGTTCATGCCGGGCTCCTCGGTCAATTTATAGTGACTAGTAGATAATGGTGCCGATCACAGTGTCAACGACGCGCGGTGCGTTGGACACAGCGCGGCGCCCTTGTGTCTTCCGCTGCATCGCAACGAGACAAGGCGCTGGCGGGCTTCGCGTCCTGTTCCTGGCGGCTCGGGCACGACGTTCCCGGCACATGTGGACTAATAGTCCACGTGATGCGGCTCCACCACACGACATCCTGCGGTGCCGGTGGGTCTCGCATGCCACCATGGGGCATGACCGGGCCCGGAAGGTGACGGAAGTTGAGCAGCAATAAGGCGGCGCGTCCGACCACCGCGGACGTGGCCCGGTTGGCCAGCGTGTCGACCGCCACGGTCAGCTACGTGCTGAACAACGCGCAGGGCCGGCGGATCTCCCCCGAAACCCGCGACGCCGTCTACCGCGCCGCCAAACTCCTCGGTTATCGGCCCAACCTCGCCGCCCGCAACCTCGCGCGCGGCAAAAGCGGTGTGGTGCTCTACGTGGTGCCGCACGTGGCCGTGGGCGAGATGCCGATGCAGGCGGGCAGCCGCATGACCACGGCGCTGGCCCGCCAGGGTCTGCTTCAGGTCCAGGTTTTCGAGACCGACGACGATCATCATGTCGTCGATGCGATCGAGAACCTGGACCCGGTCGCGATCACCAGCCTGTTCCCGCTGAGCGCGGCCGCCCGCGAGGCGGTGGCCAAGGCCGGCATCCCGCACATCGAGATCGGGACGCTGCCCGCACTCAACAACCCGCATCTTTCGGTCGGCGAGATGCGAGTCGAGCACCTCGTCGAGCGCGGCCATCGTCGAATCGCCTTCGCGTACACCGGGGTTGACCGCTGGAGGCCGCTGGGCGACTACTGGTTCGAAGGCGTGTCGCGGGCCGCGCGGGCGCGCGACCTGCCACCCGTGCGAGTCGACCAGGTCACCCTGGACAACGCCGCCGACGTGGTCACCGGATGGGTGGGCGACGGGGTCACCGCCGTCTGCGCCCAAAGCGACGAGATCGCCTGCCTCGTCCTCTACGGCATCCATCGGGCGCGGCTGCGCTGTCCGAGCGACCTCGCGGTGATGGGTGTCGACGCGAGTCCCATGGGCATGGTCAGCACCCCACCGCTGACCACCGTTCAGTTCGACCCCTGCGCGGTCGCCGACGCCGCCCTCGCCGCCGTCTTCGAGCGGCTGGGGCAACCCGCCCCGCCCTCCCCCGAGCTGACGGACATCGCCCACCTGGTGGTGCGGGCGTCGACTTAGCATTGTCAACCTGATGAAAGTTCAGCTGGAGCGCACCGCCTGGTGGAATCCTTCGACAGACATTGTCGATGTCCAGTGTGCGGACCGAGGAAGATGCTGGACCCTCCGACGCGATCCAGATTTGGTGGTTCTTGTCGGTGGTGGGCTGCATCCTATTGGTGGGTGGTCACCTGTCATGAGCCCAGGGACGTTGAACTCGGTTCCGCGAGCGTGGTTTCGCTGATAGGTGTACCGCCGATAGGTACACTCGCTCTACGATCTGCCGACCCGGTTGGGGCGTCGACGAACTGGAGGGAGGTCAGCGATGGCGACGAACGACCAACTCAAGGCACTGGTCAAGAGCCACGCTGATCGCGACGATCCCCAATTCTATTCCGTTGCTATGCAGGTGGCGGCGAAAGCAGCCCGAGCTGGACAGGCGAAGTTTGCACAGGAGCTCCGCGACCTCGTTGACGAATTACGCGAGAAGGGCGCAACGCAGTCAAAAGTCGCGTCAGTCGTGCCCGTCGCGCAGCCTCGTGGCGAACTCGGCTCATTGCTGACTGTAAGTTATCCGGATGCTCGTGTTGGGGACCTTGTCCTATCACGCAAGCTAGACGAGCAGTTACGGCAAGTCTTGCTTGAGCAGCGTCAGCGTGATGTCTTGCGGCGCCATGGACTTCATCCCGCGAGCCAGGTCCTACTGATAGGTCCTCCAGGGACCGGAAAGACCTCGACGGCGCGGGTCATTGCAGGCGAACTCGGTCTGCCGTTGTTCGCTATCCGACTCGACATGATTATCACGAAGTACATGGGCGAAACGGCAGCGAAACTGCGTCTGATCTTCGATGCGCTCGTCGAAACGAGAGGTGTGTACCTATTCGATGAGGTCGATGCGCTTGCAGGCGATCGCGCGACCCCGAATGACGTCGGCGAGATCCGCCGTGTCCTGAACTCGTTTCTACAGTTCCTAGAGGAAGAACAATCCGGAAGTCTCGTGGTCGCAGCGACGAATCATCCACAGCTACTAGACAAGGCCATTTTCCGCCGCTTCGACACGGTCATGGACTTCGCGTTACCGGACGACGACGCTGTTAAAGCAGTCATCCGTAACCGGCTTGTTGCCTTTCAGACCGGGAATTTGAGCTGGACTCGGGTAATTGCTGCTGCCCGTGGTTTAAGCCATGCCGAGATTACGACCGCCGCTGAGAACGCCGCGAAGCGCACCGTTCTATCGAAGCGTAAGCGAATCCTGACCGGCGATCTGATTGCGGCTCTCAAGGAGCGACCTCGCACGATTGCGCATCGTGAGTCGCCCGCCTAGGCAGCATGGCTGAACGCGATAGACCGCACATCGTTGTGCGAAACCTCCCCACATCCGAGCCGTTCACCCTCGCGAGCGCTGGCGGCGGAATCGAAAAGGAGCCCTTCGCCGGAGACCGACCGAGTCACGGCCGGCGGCTCACCCGTGAGCTTCAAGATGCAATTTCTCCGCCGACTGATGAAGCCGAGACCGCCGGAGCCTACGTAACTTTCGTGTCATTTCCTGGGCTAGAACTCGCGTTGGAGAGTCTTGACCCGCAGTCCTCTGGCGAACAGCCTGAGCTGCTCGCTGTGCGCCGGATCGCAACCGATGACGGTGACATTCAGATGGCAACCGTATTTATACCTGACGGTAAGAAGCAGTACTTTTTCAAGCGACTGTCCGCCTATGTTGAGACTGCGTCGAACGATAAGGCGCGTCATGCCGCGCTGGTTGAATGCATACAGTCCATCCGTCGGGCAACTATTCGTGAGCTATGGACCGACCCGGATGAGCAATTCCCGGATGACCACACCGAATTACGATGGTGGGAGGTGTGGTTACGAAACCGTGATAGTCACGAGCTCCAGCGGTTCACCGCATTCGCATCTGAGCGACGGCTACGTACAAGTCAGCATTACCTCGGCTTCGGGGATCGGACGGTCGTTCTACTGCGCGCCACTGCCGACCAGCTTTCGCAGACCTTCGAATCGCTGGATGACATCGCGGAACTACGGCGACCGCATGATGTAGCAAGTTTCCTCGCCGAGCTTCCTGCCTCCGAACAGATGCCCTGGGCAGATGATCTGTTGAACCGTCTGCAAGCCGCCGACGGCGATGCACCAGTGGTGTGCGTCCTGGACACCGGCGTTCAGGACAGCCATCCTCTGCTGACTGCGTCACTCGATGCGCTCGATGTCCATCGAGCTGACGCTAGCTGGCAGGTTCAGCCGGTCCATCCACACGGAACAGAAATGGCAGGTCTGGCCCTATACAGAGATCTTCAAAACGCCATCACCGGCGCCCACACTGTCGAACTCCTGCACCGCCTGGAATCCGTGAAGTTCTTACCCGACACGGGCGGCACTGATCGCGATCTCTACGGTGCCATTACTGCCCGCTCAATCGACCGACCCGAGATCCAGGCACCCGACCGTCCCCGCGTTTTCATGCTCGCGGTGACCGCGCCCAGGCCCAACCCCATCGATGGCGAAACCGAGCCGGCCGAAAACTATGAGGCGGGCCGGCCAACATCCTGGTCAGCGGCGATTGACGCGCTAGCCTTCGGCCGCGCTATCGATGACACGGACCTCAAGTTCACCTACCTAGACCGCGACGAACCCCGTCGGCCCCGACTTTTCGTCGTCTCCGCCGGGAACATCAGAGATCTCAACGCCGACGACGACCATCTCGCCCGCAGCGATCTAGAACCGATCGAAGACCCCGCCCAGGCTTGGAATGCCCTTACAGTGGGCGCATACTCAGCACACGACGACATGGCTAACGCACCAACGGGATTCGAAGACTACGTACCAATAGCGCCGCGTGGCGAACTCGCGCCTGTAAGTCGCACCTCTGTTGTGTTTGACAGGAAGAAGTGGCCCTTCAAACCAGATGTGGTCGCAGACGGCGGGAACGTCGCCGCTTCGCCGGACGGCACCGGGGTCGATACGCCTCCGAACCTCGCATTGCTCACAACGCGACTTCAAGGATTAGGACAGGGTCTTTTCACGACTACACGCGATACTTCCGCTGCCACTGCCCAGGTTGCAGCGATCGCCGCTGATATTTGTGCCGCTTACCCAGATCTCAAGCCCGAGACGGTGCGTGGACTTGTAGTCCATTCCGCACAATGGACGGAAGCGATGGAAAATCGCTTCGCGGCAGAGTCCAATAAGACACGACGTGGCAGCTTGCTACGCCGATACGGCATGGGTGTGCCCGACCTCGCGCGGGCATGCCAAAGTGCAATTGACGCGCTCACTCTTGTTGCAGAGGCACGCATACACCCGTACGAGCAAGGAGCCTCGAGCGCCGCAAAAGTTCGCGAGATGAACGTGCACCAGCTCCCATGGCCAACCGCAGCGTTAGAGTCGTTGGGCGACGTTACCGTTCACCTACGGGTCACACTTTCCTACTTCATCGAGCCGAATCCCTCCAGCCGTGGCTGGACGGGCAGGTACGTGTACCCCTCACATGGTTTGAGGTTCGCGACTCGACGCCCGGAGGACAGTATCGAAACGTTCCGTCAGCGGATCAACACGCGAGCGCGCGCTGAAGGTCAGACACCGCCGTCCCTCGAAACCGAAACCGGCTGGCTGTTCGGCGCCAACCAGCAACAGAGCCCCGGATCAATTCACACCGATATCTGGTCAGGGTCAGCCATTGACCTGGCCAGCAAGGGCGCGATCGCCGTATATCCAGTAGCGGGCTGGTGGAAAAATCGCCGCAGCTATGACCAGAGCAATGAAGGCGTTGACTACTCACTGATCGTCAGCATCGAATCACGTGAAGTCGAAATCGATTTGTGGACACCGGTAATGCAGCAGATCGCAGCTGAAGTCCAGATTGAGACGTAAGAGGAGCGAACTGCAGCCTCCGCGTCTCCTTAAGTATCCTGTCCGCATCAGCGCCGGCCCATCGCCGGAAACCTAAGGACCTAAGCATCTGCTTCACCTTCGCAAGCCCATGTTGGTGAACTCCCGTGTCCGGCCCGTATAAGAGTCACTTACTCCGAATTGCCTGATCTCCAAATATGTTTGAGCTTCTACTGAATGAACGTCGTGAGGCAGACGGTTTTATCGCAGCGCTACTAACGACATGTTAATAGATTGCGCTCTATTGACCGCCCACGCCACGGCCATCGGCATCTCCGTCCAGGAGCACATGGAATGCCGGCTGAAGCCCAAAAAGAGCACCAGTCCGCTGTACCTCTTCGGCGTGGATTGCACATCGCCTGGCCCACATTGGTGTGGCCGGGGCGTCGGCATAGTATGCAAAATTCTGCTTGGTCGGTGACCCGCGCGCTTTATGTTGCGGAGGAAAGGTATCAGCAGTCACTGTGAGATCCTTCCATGCTCCAAGCGTCAGTCGGCGGGCTCGTAACGCAGGAGCGTGACGTCGTGTTCCGGGTAGTCGCAGAACACCGGCTTCACCCGCATCCCCACCCGCAGGCGGGCCGGGTCGACCCGATCGCTGGGCAAGACCATCTCGGTGGAAAACCTTGGGCCCTCGTCCCATTCGACGATGGCGAGTAGCTGGGGCACGGCATCGGCGAAGTGCGGGCTGACCGGCCGGTGGGCCACGGTGTAGGAGTACAGCGTCCCCATCCCGGAGATCTCGCGCCATTCCAGGTCGTCGGCCAGGGTGCGCGGCGCGCGCACCCGCGGATAGAACACATACGCCTGCAGCGACGGCGAATACTGGATGACGATGCGGTGCTGCGCGAGCGCGTCCCAAAACGGCGCGCTGGTAGGGGTTTTGACGGGCATCGGCCGCTCGAAGGTGGTCATCGGTGATCAGTCTCCCTCGAGGATGAGCGTGGTCTGCTCGGACAGGATCCCGCCGTTGCCGGACACGAAGGCGCGGTGGCAGTCGGCGACCTGCGCCGCCCCGGCGCGGCCCATGATCTGGCGGGTGGCGTCGCAGACGTGGTGCATGCCGCCGGCCAGACCCGCCTGGCCGAAGCCCAATTGGCCGCCGGCGGTGTTGAGCGGGAAATCGCCGCGGAACGTGAGGTCGTGGCCGGCGACGAACTCCATCCCCTTGCCCTTCTCACAGAACCCGGCGTCTTCGAGGGAGAGCAGCACGGTGATGGTGTAGCAGTCGTAGATCGAAACCATGTCCATCTGCCCCCGGGTCAGGTCCGTCATGGCGAAGGCCGTGTCGGCGGCTGCGGCGATCGGGGTCTGCAGCAGGTCCTGGGCGTAGGTCGGCGTCTTGAACGGCACATGCTCGCCAAATCCCTTGACCCACACCGGCCGATTGCGGGAGCGCCTGGCGACGTCGGCGTTCGCGACCACGACGGCGGCGCCCCCCACACACGGCATCACGATCTCCAGCATGTGCAGCGGGTCGGCGATGACCGGGCTGGCCAGGACGTCATCGACGGTCAGTGGCTTGTCCTTCCAGATCGCGCCCTCGGTGTGGTTGGCGTTGGTGCGCTGGTCGACGACGATCTTGGCCATCGCCCGCTCGTCGTAGCCGTAGATCGCCGCGTAGCGTTGGGCGACCTGGCCATACGGTCCGTTCTGGCCGAGATTTCCGTAGGGGATCTCGAATTCGGCCTGGGGCGAGCCGTATTGGTTGCTCGACGACCCGAAATACAATGCGTCGCCGAGCGATCTGGGTTTCTTCGGCGACATCGGGGTGATGTACCGGGCGGGCAGCGCGCACAAGACGGCGTCGCAGATGCCGAGTTCGACGGCGGCGGCGGCCCGCCACACCATGGCCGCGGCGCTGGCGCCACCCAGGTCCACGTGTTCGGCGAACCTCGCCCCCACTCCGAGGTATTCGGCGATGGTGGAGGGGACGAAGATCTCCGACTCGGCCAGATGTGACGCCACGATGCCGTCGACAACCTCGAAGGGCAGTCCCGCATCGGCGAGCGCGGCGGCGCCGAGTTCGGCCCATTGCTCGATGACGAAGGGGGCGGGCGACGCCTTGGTCATGCGTTCGGGTGGCAGTTCGACGTACCCGACGATCGCGGCCTCGCCACGTAAACCCATGAGCCGTCCTACTTTCGGGGTAGTCCGAGGATCATCTGCGCGATGATGTTGAGCTGAATCTCCCTGGTTCCCCCGCCGATCAGCTCGGCCGGCAGATGCAGATAGGGCTCCACCACCGCGGTGTCGGGGTCGTCGACCATCGCGACCTGCCCGGTGAGCTGCAGCGTGGCCTGGAATGTGCGCCGCAGCAACACATTCATCGCGACCTTGGCGATGCTGGACGCCGGGCCGGACGCCTGACCGTCGAGCAGCCGAATGGTTTCGCGCACCCCGAGTGCCCTGATCGCGTTGGTGTAGGCGTCGAGCTCGCCGAGCTCACGCAACGCGTCGTCACGGTCCGGTCCGGGTTGAGCGGCGAGCCGGCGCAGCGCGACGGCCCGGTCGAACTTGACGTATCCGCTGATGGCCGAACGCTCTTCGGCCATCGTCGCGATCGCCAGGCTCCAACCATCGGTGGGGCCACCCAGCAGCATCTCGTCGGGAATGAACACGTCGTTGAGGAACACCTCGTTGAAATGCGCCTGCCCGGTCGCCGTCTTGATCGGCTGGATCTCCACCCCGGGGGAACGCATATCGAGAATGAAGTAGCCGATGCCGCGGTGCTTGCTGGCTTCGGGGTCGGTGCGCGCAAGGAGCGCACCCAGGTCGGCGTATTGGGCCAACGACGTCCAGATCTTGTGGCCGTTGATCCGCCAGCCGCCATCGACCTTGGTCGCGCGGGTGGTCAGCGACGCGAGGTCGGAGCCGGCTCCCGGTTCGCTGAACAGCTGACACCACAGGATGTCGCCGCGTTGGGTCGCCGGGATCAGCCGCTCCTGCAAGTCTTTTGGCGCGGCAGCCAACACCGAGGGCAGGATCCATTCGGCGATGTTCAGCGAGGGCCGAACCAGGCCGGGTCGCTTGGCGAACTCCTCGTCGATGATGAGCTGTTTCAACGGATCCGCATCGACGCCCCACGGCGCCGGCCAGTGCGGCGCCATGAGGCCGGCGTCGGCGATCAGCGTGCGTTGCGGCCCGGTGGCGAGGTGCTCATAGTCGCCGTGCGGCGCGGGTTTGTCGTTGCGCAACTGCAGAGCCGCATCGAGCCTCTCGGCCACCCAGGAACGGAATTCGGGCTCGGCGTCGCCGAGGTTCACCGACATGTCGCGCGTCTGGGTGCAGGTGAGCTCCCCCAGCCGCCGCGCCCAGCGGTTCGCCGGGCCGATGGATCCCGCCAGGCTGATGGCCCGCCGCCAGTACAGGTGCACGTCGTGCTCCCAGGTGAAACCGATGGCGCCGAGCATCGTCAACGCGTCGAGCACCAGGTCCGGGGTGGGCGAGATCGCGATCACGGCCGCCCCGGCGGCGGCCATCCTGTGCTGATCGAGTGATTCGTCGACGGCGCGCACCGCGTCCCAGGCCGCCGCGGTGGCCAATTCGCTGTTGACCAATAGCATTGCCGCGCTGTGTTGCAACGCCTGGAACGTGCCGATCACCTTGCCGAATTGTTCGCGGCTGCGCAGGTGGGCGGTGACGGCCTGCAGGCACCACTGGACGATGCCGGACGTCGTGGCGGCGACGAGACCCAACAGCACACAACGCGCGCGTTCCGCGTCGATCCCGGTGAGTGCCTCGTCGTCCGTCGCCGTGTAGTCGTCCAGACGCATGATCCCGGCATCGGCGACGAGGTCGGTGCCGCGGACGGGTTCGACTGTCACCGCGCGCTTTTGGGTGTCGACCGGCACCCAGACGACGTCGCCTTCCCGGGTCGGCGCGCCGACCAGGATGATCCGCGCCGCGCACACGCCCGGTGTTACCTCCGACGCCCCGCTGAGGGCCCACCGCCCGTCCACGGCCCGGGCGTGCAGATCCCCGTCGCCCGGAAGCACGACGGCGGCGGTGACGCCGGCCGCGAGGTCACGCACCAGTGATTGCGCGCTCGGTGTCGGATCGGCGAGCAAGGCGACCGCACCCGCGGCCACCGTCGGCAGTAGCGGGCCGGGCAACAGCGACTTGCCCGCCGCCTCCAGCACGCACGCGGCGTCGATCAGCCGTCCGCCCTGGCCGCCGAGGTCCTCCGGCAGGTGCACGGCATGAAACCCGTTGCCGACCAGCGCATCCCACCATCCTGGTGGGCGGCCCGCCGCGAGCTCGTCGAAGCTGGCGCGTGTCGTGGCGATCGGGGCGTTGCGGGCAGCGAACTGCCCGACGGCGTCGCAGAGCTCCTGTTGTTCCGGGCTCAGCCCCAGGGTCATGCGGGCGGCCGCATAGTGACTGACGATGGCCGCACTGATTGCTACCCTTTCGGCTCCGGATGCGAGTCTGACAAGACGGACCGTCTCGTCTTGTGGCAGACTACCGGGGGTAGTCAAGATATGTAAAGCGGGCCAGCGCCGCAGTGAGGACCACCAGATGCCAAGCGATCTCACCGAGGTGGGCACGCCGGCGAACACGCCCCGGCGTCGCAGCGAGAAGTCCCGCACGGCGATCGTCACGGCGACGCGCGAACTGCTCCTCGAGCGCGGGTTCGACGGCCTGTCCATCGAGGCCGTCGCCGCCCGCGCCGGCGTGGGCAAGCAGACCATCTACCGCTGGTGGCCCACCCGACCCGCGCTGGTCGCCGACGTCATGCTGGAAGACGCCGACACGCTGCTCGCGTCGGTCAACCACAGCGGCGATCTGGCAGCCGATCTGGTGAGGTGGGTCGGCAAGCTGTTCGCCAGCCTGACGACGCCGCGGGGTTCGGCCATGCTGCGCACCCTGACCGTCGCCTGCATGGAACACGAGGACACCGCCGTCAAGTTGCGCGCGGGATTCAGTGCGCCGCTGCACGATAGCGTGCGGGCCCGGTTGCTCGCCGACGGCATCGACGAGGCGGTCGCCGAATCGGCCGCGGACGCCATCGTCGGCGGCGTGGTGTATCCGATCCTGTCCGGCGCGCAGCCCTACTCCCGACGGCGGGCGGAACGGACCACCCGGCTCATCGTGGACGCACTCAGCCGGGGCTGACCGCCGCCGCGCGGTCGACCGAGATTGCGGCCAGCCCCCGGCTCACCCGGTCGGGCAACGAGCCGCCGTGGCTGAGCCAGTCGTCGAGGGCGATGCGCACCGCCGCCATCGCCAGCGCGCCGATCAGGCGCGGCCGCGGATCGTGGGCGGCCAGCCCGGCCATCCGCGGCGCGACGAGCTCGGCGATCGCCACCTCGTAGCGGACATAGACGTGCAGCGTCCACGCGTCCAGCGTCTCGGATGACCTTGTCAGCGTGGCCAATTCGCGCACCTGGTTCTCGATCTCGGCGAAGTCGCGGGCGAGTTCGCCGAACGCGCCGATGACCGCCTCGATCGCGCCGAGCTCCGGCGGCTGGCCCGCGAGGGCGGCGGTGATCCGGTCGAGCCAATGGCCATTCATGCCCTCGGCCACGGCGTCTTCCTTGGAGTTGAAGTACCGGAAGAAGGTCGCGCGGCCGATGTCGGCGGCGTCGGCGATGCGGTCCACGGTCGCCCCCGCCAGACCCCGACTGGCGACCAGCCGGGCGGCGGCGGTGGCGATGCGCTGACGCATGGCCGCTCGCTTCCGTTCGGCCAGCGACGTCACCGGCACCGAAGCCGGCGCACAAGCGGACGTAGCAGACATGCCCCCACCCTGTTCTCCCGAATCGACACCACAAGCCTAAGACATAGTCTTAGCATGAGACGATGTCTCAGACTGGTGTTCCGTCCGTCCCGGCCGCCCCGAAGGCCCGCGCCGCGCTGGAGTTCTTCCAGCAGATGCTCACCGACGTCAGCAAGATCGTGGCCGAGGACGCCGAGTCCGAACGCGAACTCGCCGAAGGGTTGCGGGTGGTGGCGCGGGTGTCCTCGCTGTGCGCGCAAATGTCGGTCGAGGCCGACCCGGACCGGCCGTCGTTCTTCGATATGTGTTCGGACAACCGAATGGTGGGCGGCCCCAACCCCGACGGCAACTACTACCTGGCGATGATCCGCGGGGACCGCCGCTACCGGATCACCGGCTCCCGCGGCACCAGCGCCTACCTCGGCTTTCAGATCCTGGCCGGCACCGGGCTGACCCCGCGGCGGATGGCGGGCTACGTCAGCGACACCGACCTGGCACTGAATGAGGGCGACTTCACGCTCGTCCTGTCCGCCGACGAACCGCCCGACCTGGCCGGCGCGCAGTGGGTGAAGATCCCGGCCGACGCGTCGTCGGTGGTCGTGCGGGAGTACACCGGTGACCGGGCCGCCGAGAAACTCGCCGCGCTGCGCATCGAAGCGCTGGACCCGGGCCCGCTGACGGCGCTGACCGACGACGAACTCGCCGATCAGTTCACCGCGATGGCGTGGTCCCTGATGAAGCTCACGACCCTGCACCGCACCATCAAGCCCGAACTCCTGGAAACCCCGAACACCTTGCTGACGGCCCAGGCCGCCGATCTGGGCGCGGCCGACACCACGCCGGACAACCTCTACATGATGGGAACCTTCCGGCTCGAACCCGGCCAGGCCCTCGTACTCGACATCGCACCACCCAACACGCGGTACTGGAACGTCACTCTGGAAAGCATCTGGCACGAATGCCTGGAGCCGCGCCGCCGGCACAGCTCGGTGACCAACCGCGGTGTGCGGCCCGACGCCGGCGGCCGCGTGCGAATCGCGGTCTCCGACGAGGACTTTGGGCTCGGTCATTGGCTCGACACCGGCGGCCGGCAGCGCGGGTTCATCGTCCTGCGCTGGCTGGACAACCCGAGCCCACCCGACGTGACGGTGTCGGTGCACCAGGGACGGCAGCGGTGATGACGTTGCAGGACCGGTTCGCCCCCGAACGGCTGATCGCCGCCGCCTGCGAGGAAGTCGGCAGCGACGACTTCGGCGCCGAGGGCTGGCGTCCCGGGCTGCACCGCGTCACCGACGGGTTGATCAACGATGCGCGGCTATCGGATATCGGCGTCGAGATCGCTCACCTCGACCTCATGCGCGCCCTGAAGAACCGGCTCGGCGTTATCGCTTGGCGCAAGCAACATCCCGAGGTCGCCGCGCAGAAGATCACCGCGCCGATATTCATCGTCGGCCAGCCACGCACCGGCACCACGATCCTCTACGACCTACTCGCCCAGGATCCCGAGCTGCGCGCCCCACTGACCTGGGAGGTCGACGAGCCCTGCCCCGTCCCGCAGCCCGACACCTACCGCGACGATCCGCGTATCGCCCAGATTCAGGCCAGCATCGACATGTCCGAACAGATCATGCCCGGCTTCTTGGCTTTTCATCCGATGGGCGCCCTGGTCGGGCAGGAATGCGTGCGCATCACCGCGGCCCAGTTCGTCAGCATGATCTTCTCGGTGCAGTATCGGCTACCGGGCTATTACCGCTGGCTGCTGTATGAAGCCGACCACGCGGGGGCGTATCGCTTCCATCGAAACTTCCTGCAGCACTTGCAGTCCGGTGTGCCCGGCCAGTGGTTGCTGAAATCGCCAGCGCACCTGTGGCAGCTGGACGCGCTGCTGGCCGAATACCCGGACGCGCTGATCGTGCAGACACACCGCGATCCGGTCAACGTCATCTCGTCGATCGCCGCGCTCACCCATCACCTGCGCCGGATGTGCAGCGACGAATCCAGCATCACCGAGTGTGCGGCCCAGTCCTACGAGGAGATCGTCGTCGGCCTGGACCGGGAGATGGCGTTGCGCGACAGCGGCGCCGTGCCCGCGGGGCGCGTCATCGACGTGCGGTTCGCCGATTTCATGACCGACCCGTGGACCACGATCAAAGACATCTACCGGCGGCTGGACCGCGAGCTGCGGCCCGACACCGAGCAGAAGATGCGCGAGTTCCTCGCCTCCCATCCCTCCGACGGTGGGCACGGCCGTTACACCTGGTCGGACACGGGGCTCGATGCCGGTGAGGTCCGCGAGCGGGTGACCGCGTATCAGGACCGCTACGGGGTACCGGCCGAACCGCTGCGGTGAGGCGTCCGGACGGCATCGAACGCGCCTGCGGTGCATAGCCTCTCCGAGCGGTAGGCTCGCCGCAAGGCGATGGGAGCGGCGGTGGATGAAGATTGTCTGAAGCTCACCACCTATCTGGCGGAGCGCCGGCGGACCGGCGACGGCTTTGTCTCCGATGTGCTGCTCGGCCTTTATGAGCGGCACCGCATCGCTGCCGGCGTGGCGCTGCGCGGCATCAGCGGCTTCGGCACGATGCGCCATTTTCGTACTGATCAGTCGTTGACGCTGTCGGAAGATCCGCCCGTCGTGATCGTCGCGGTCGACACCAGAACGAAGATCGAGGCACTGCTCGACCCCGTGCTGACGATCAAACAACGCGGCCTGGTCACCTTGGAGCGTGCGCGGCTCCTGCACGAGGACATCGGATCCCCGCAGCTGCCCGAGGACTTGCACGAGGCCGTCAAATTGACGATCTACGTCGGCCGCAAGCAACGCGTGAACGGGACGCCGGCCTACATCGCCCTCTGCGACTTGATGCACCGGCGCGGCCTGGCCGGCGCCACGGTGCTGTTGGGCGTGGACGGTGTCGCGCACGGAGAACGCCAGCGCGCCAATTTCTTTGGCCGCAACGCTGACGTTCCGATGATGATCGTCGTCGTCGGCTCCGGTGAGCGCATCGGCCGCGTGTTGCCCGAACTCGCCGGGCTGCTGCGAACGCCGTTGTTCACCCTCGAACGGGTCCGCGTCTGCAAGCGCGACGGACAGTTTTTGGAACGACCGCACGCCCTGCCCGGAACGGACGAACACGGCTTGCCGCTGTGGCAGAAGCTGACGATCTACACCTCCGAGTCGGCGCAGCGCGGCGGCGCGCCGATTCACCGCGCGATCGTCCAGCGGCTACGCCAGGCCGGGACCGCGGACGGCGCCACCGTCCTGCGTGGCGTGTGGGGGTTTCACGGCGATCACCCGCCCCACGGCGACAAGCTGCTCTCGCTGACTCGCCGGGTACCCGTGGTGACCATCGTGATCGACACCCCGGCCAACGTCGCCGAATCCTTCGCTGTCATCGACGAATTGACGAGCGAAGAGGGACTGGTCACCAGTGAAATGGTGCCCGCGTTGGTGTCCGACGAAGGCGACAGCGGGCAGGGGCCGCCGCGCATGGCCCGGCACCGCTATTAGCGGCGATCGCGAGCGCGGCGCAACAGCGGCGATCGCAAGCGCGGCGTCGCCGGGCGCAGCGGGACGCCGCCATCGGAAGCGGTCAGCCGGCGACCGAGGCGTCGTAGATCGACTGGATCGCCTTGTCCAGCGTGGTGTTGAACTGCTCGTCGGTCTGGTCGACCGAAAGCCCCTCGGTGAGCGCGCGGCTGAAGCTGGCGATCAGGCCGGTGTTCTTGGCGAGCAGCTCGTTGGCCTCCTCGCGCGAGTAGCCGCCGGAGAGGGCCACCACCCGCATGACCTTCGGGTGTTCGATCAGCGGACGGTAGTAGTTGGCCTCGGTGGGCAGGCTCAGCTTGAGCATCACGCGCTGCCCGTCGGGCACGCTGTCGAGCTGCTTGGTGATCTCGTCGCGCAGGATGCGCTCGGCCTCGGCCTTGTCCGAGATCGAGATGGTGACCTCGGGCTCGATGATCGGCACCAGGCCGTGCGCGAGCACCTGACGGGCGACCTCGAACTGCTGGGCGACCACGGCGGCGATGCCCTCGGCGTTGGCCCCGCCGATCACCGACCGCTCCTTGGTGCCGAACACGCCCTTGCCCACGGCCCGCTCCAGCAGCTCGTCGAGGCCCGGCATCGGCTTCATCAGCTGGACGTCGTCGGAGGCGTCCGCCAGCCCCTTGTCGATCTTGAGGATCGGCACCACGCCCTTGGTCTCCCAGAGGTAGGTGGTCGACGGCTTGCCCTCGATCTCCCGGTCCATGGTCTGTTCGAACAGGATCGCCGCCAGCACCCGGTCACCGGTGAACGACGGGGCGGTGATGATCCGCGAACGCATCTCGTGGATGAGGTCGAACATCTCCTTGTCGGAGGAGTACGCGCTGTCCTCGATGCCGTACAGGCGCAGCGCCTTCGGCGTCGAGCCGCCGCTCTGGTCGAGCGCAGCGATGAATCCCTTGCCCGACGTCATCCGGTCCGCTTGCTGCTGGTTCGACATTGAACTCTTCACTCCCTCGTAATGGGCGCACCCGGCCGGGGAGGCCGCGCGCGCTCAAGCCTGAATCGTGCCGATCATATTCGGCCAGCCCCGACCGGAAGAGACAGGCCGTCGCGGGACCGCCGGGCGGCGGGAATCGTGCAGCATTTTGAGGCGGGATTGGTGCGTGTCCTACCATTGACCAAACACTTGTAGCTGTATCTGCACTGAGCGGCGCAGATCGACCGGGGTGGATCTCCCGCGTAGGCAAGCGTGTTCCCCGAGGGGTTGAATCAGCAGCCCCCGGATATGGCAGTGGCTGTACCAGAGCTAGCGGTGTCCCGCACGGGACCGAATGTGAGTGATAGACCATGGGCGAACAATCCGGCGATGTCGTCGACCCAACCGCTTTTGAAGTGGGCAAACACCAGGTAGATCAGGCGGTCGTGCTGACCGTCTCGGGTGAAGTGGACATGCTCAGCTCGCCGCAGCTGGCCGACGCCATCCAGACCGCGTTGGCCACCAAGCCCGCGGCGCTGATCGTCGACCTGTCGAACGTCGGTTTCTTGGCGTCGGCCGGGATGACCGTGCTGGTGACCGCGCAGGCCGAGGTCGAACCGCCGACGAAGTTCGCGGTCGTCGCCAACGGCTCGGCCACGAGCAGGCCGATCAAGCTGATGGGGATCGACAGCGTGCTCGCGCTGTACAGCAGCCTGGACGGCGCGCTGAGCGGTATCGCCGGGGAATGAGCCTCGACGGGAGTGCGAACACACCTGGGGGCGATGGGTCGGTTCGATCGGCCGCATAACATGTCGAACCTCGATGACCGCACTCTTTTCGTCCGAACGGGCGTGGCGGCCGACGCACGCAGCGCCGCCCGGACCCGCGTCGAGTTCGGCGCCTGGTTGAACCGGTATTTCTCCCTGTGCACAGACCGCTTCAGCGACCTGCTCCTCGCGGTGAACGAAGCGATCGCCAATGCCGCGGAGTTCGCGTACGTCGACGCGACGCAGCGCGGGACCGTGGATGTGCGCGCGGCCTACGACGCCGACTCCGACACCCTCGCCGTGACCGTCGATGACCGGGGCCGTTGGCGGCAGCAGGTGCCGGCACAGCGCAGCGCCCAGATGCGTGGCCGCGGTATCCCGTTGATGGAGGCCCTCGCCGACGAGGCGGCCATCGCCCGCACTCCGCGGGGCACCCGCGTCACCTTGGTCTGGACCGGCCTGACCCGGTCGGCCTGCACCGCCTGAACGCCTATCCGGACAGCACCTGCGCGATGCGGTCGTCGCGCGGCAGCACCGGCCCGTCGTCGAGGGGTTCGTCGATTCCGAGGTCGGCGAGCCCGGCTCTGGTCAGCAGCGAGGTGCCGTAGGCGGCTAGCACGAGTTTTTGATCGTTGCTGTGGCCGTCCTCGACGAGCATCGCGCCGATGAGGCAGATGACGGCCATCTTGTAGGCGTTGAACGCCCGGTACCAGGGCCGGTTGACAACGCTGATCCCGCTGGCCGATTCGTAGTGCGCCAGCAGGGCGTCGATGGACAGGGCCGCGGGGTGGCTGTTGATCCCGACCGGCTGCATCCACAGCATCTCCAGCCAGCCGATGTCGGTGAGCGGGTCACCGACGGTCGTCATCTCCCAATCGAAGACGGCGCTCACCTCGCCGGCGGTAAAAGCGAAGTTTCCCGGCTTCGCGTCGCCGTGCACCAGCGAAACCGTGGGGCACGGGTCCGGCTTGCCGGCGAGCAGGGCCCCATGGAGGCGCTCCAGGGCGGGCAGGCGGTCGCGCTTGACCCGGTGCATCTCCGCGGCCCAGTGGCCCAGTTCGCGCTCCAGGTGGTCGGCGCCGTCGTCCAGGGTGGCCAGCCCGGTCCGGGTGAGGTCGACGGTGTGGATGGCGGCAAGTTGTTCGACCAGGCTCTGGCACATCCGGACCACCGTGTGGTCGGCCGCACCGGCGGGTGGCTCCATTTCGTACACGTCGCCGGCGACGTGTTCCATCACGAAGAACGGCCGGCCGAGGACCTCGCCGGTCGGTTCGAGCCACAGCGCCGGCGGGACCCGGACCGGCGTGCCGGCCAGGGCGCGCAGGATGGCGAACTGGCGCGCGAGGTCGTAGGGCTCCAGCAGCGCGGGTGGCCGGGGCCGCAGCCGCAACACCACGTCGCGGCGGTCGTCGCGGCCGGCGCGCCGGGTGACGACGCTGAGCGTCATCATCTCCGCCGAGTGCCCGAAGCTCACCCGGTCGATGCCCTCGAGGCGGACGTCGGCGGCGTCGGGCACCTGGGTGCGCACCCAGTCGGTCAACCGCCGTTCCCGATCGGCGTCCAGGGTCATCGCCGAACCCCGTCGCTGTCCTCCTGCAAGCGATCGACCGGGGTCTTGTCCTGGGTGAAGGCGGACATGTCCATCGCGGTCCAGTTGGGGTAGCGGGCATAGCCCTGCCCGCCGAGCAGCAATTCGAAGATGCCCCAACCGGTCTCGCCGTCCCGCTCGAATCGCATCAGCTGGTCGAGCGCCATCGATTTGCTCTCGGTCTCGGACAGCTGGTCGGGATGGCTACTGTCCCAAGCGAAATGGATGAAATAGGCGCCCCCACCGAGGTCTTCGTATTGGCAGTGCGCCATCGGCAGGCCGTAGTAGGCGTTGACCTGCTGGTGGGGTGCCTCGGCGATCACGCGATGGGCGTGGCCGTCTTCGTCGGTGAACACGAGAGCGGCGCCGGTGGGTCGCTTGCGGTCTCCGTCGAATTCGACATCGTGCTCGATCTTGACGAATCGTTTCGACAGCCTCCCATCCGCGTAGGTGATGCCGCCGTCGACGTAATTAACTGTGCCGTCGGCTGATTCGATGATCCACGCTTCGATGGCATGGTCGTCGAAGCCGGCGTCGAGCCACAACCAGAAGTCGATCTTGTCCGAGACCCGCACGCCGAAGGTGCGGTCGCGGCCACCGTGAAAGCCGTCGACGCTGATACGTTCCCCATCGATCGTCACCCAGCCGCTCCATCTCCCGGGTTCTTTCATGTGGTACATGTCGGCGAGCAGCTCGCCGTTTTTGCCGCGCACCTTCATGGGCAACAGCTCCCACATCGGGGCGGTGGGTTCGTAGTAGAGCTCCCACTCGATTCCGGAGTTGTTGGGCTCAACCTCCAGCCGCCACTTCTTCAGCGGCTCGACGCAGGTCCAGCGCATCGGTCCGGCGCTCAGGTCGCCGCGGTCGTCGCCGGTGACGGGCCGCCCGGACAGCAGGTCCCAGTGCCGGCCGTCGGCGAGGCTGACCTTGACATAGCCCAGCCCGGTACCGGTGTTCGGGTTGTTGCCGTAGCCGCTGGCCAGCAGCAGGGTGCCATCCGGCGACGCGGCGAAGAAATAGCAGCGATCCGACCACGTCGGATCGGCATTGTGCACCTGGTCGAACGTGCTGGGGAGCTGGTGGGTGAACGATTCGTCGGCGGCGGAATACGCCATCATTCGGCCTTTCTGGCGAGGTTTGTCGTTGCGCTGCAAGGCGTTTCGGCGAAGGACGGCGGCCGGGGCGAATTGGCATCCGATACCGAAGCAGCACAACGCATCCCGTAACATCGCCGCCATGGAACCGAGCCGGCGGTGGGGCGACGACCGCGCGATCCTCGACGACGAGGAGGCCCGTAGACGGATCCTGGATGCCGCCGGGCGCTGCATCGTCCGGCGCGGCAACACCCAGTTCCGCATGGGCGAAGTCGCCGACGAGGCCGGGGTGTCGCGCTCGACGGTGTACCGCTACTTTCCCGGTCGCGACGACGTCCTGCTGGGACTGATGCTGGCGCGGATCGACACCGCGCTCGGCGAGTTGGTGCGCTCGCTGCCCGCGCCCGACGACCCCGTTCGGTCGGTCCCCGAGATGGTGCTGGCAAGGGTGGAATCGGTGGACGGCAACCCGCTGAACGAAGCGCTGTTCGCGGCCGAGAGCACCGCGGTGGCCTCGGCGCTCGAGAAGGGTTCCGAACCGATCGTCGAACTGCTGTTGCGGCATTACGGGCCGTTGCTCGACCGTTGGAAGGCGGCCGGGCTGCTCTACCCGGATGTCGATTTCCGCTCGATCGTCCAGTGGCTGCACGCCGCGACCCTGTTCCTGCTGGCGCCCTCGTGGCGCTACCGCCCCGCGGCCGACAAACGCGAATTCGTCGAACAGCTCGTGGTGAGGGCCCTGGTTCCACAGATCAGACAATAATCGTATATTGTCTGATGTCCAGACGTTCGATTGGTTTTCTCCGACGGCGTTGGTGTCGCTGGCGCGGCGCCGGCGTCGGGTTGAGAGCCGGGATGGATGGGCATGAAAAACCCTGTGGGACACGCGTTTTCCTTCGTCGGCCTGGCCGCGCACCTGGGCCGGGGCGCGGGTCGGGTGGCGACCGACGCGGTGGTGGGTGGCCGGTTCGGCTTGCCTCGGTCGGCCGACGAGATCACTCCCGCGGTCCTGTCCCGCGTCATGGGAACCACCGTCCGGTCGGTGCGCGTGCTGAGCAGGGACGCGGGCACGTCCTCGCGCGCGCGGCTGGTGCTGACCGGCAAGAACGTCCCGGAGTCGGTGTTCGTCAAGGTCGCGGCGCAGACCGCCGCCACCCGCCTGATGGGTGAGCTCGGCCGGCTCGGGCACACCGAGGTGCGTTTCTACCGCCAGCTCGCGCCGCAGGTCATCGGCGTTCCCTACTGCTACGGCGCGGCGTTCGACCCGTGGACGGGCCGGTACCTGCTGGTGCTGGAGGATCTCCCGGCAGAGTCGTGCGAGTTCCCCGACACCTTGCACCCGCTGTCGACCGACCAGGCCGGCCTCATCGTCGAACTGCTCGCCGAACTGCACGCCACGTTCTGGGGCCGGCTGCCGCGCGACGGGCGCGGGCCGCTGGGCTGGCTGTACACGCCGTCCGGCGACGTGACGTCGTTGTTGACCGGGTCGCTGATGCACACCTCGATCAAGCGCCTTGCCGAGCGCGCTTCTTCAGTCGACGTCCCCGTCGACGCGGGGGCGTTCATCGCCGACAACTACCGTGCCGTCGCCGCGCTCATCGACACTCCCCCGCACACCGTCATGCACGGCGACGCCCATCCCGGCAACATGTACTTCCACGGCGGCAAGGCCGGGCTGCTGGACTGGCAGGCGGTGCGGCGCGGGCACCCCAGCCGCGAGCTCGCCTACACCCTGATCACCAGCCTGACCCCGGAGGACCGGCGGGCCAGCCAACGCGAGCTGCTCGACGACTACCGGCGGGCGCTGGTGGCGGCGGGCGGCCCCGAGCTGGATCGCGACGACCTGTGGCTGCGGTTCCGCCAGGGCGCGCTGTACGCCTATGTCGCCCCGCTGATCACCACCGGGATGGGCGGCATGCAGGTCGACGACATCGCCATGGAAGGCCTGCGCCGGGGCGTCGCCGCGCTCGACGATCTGGAAACCGTCGCCGCGCTGAAGAGTTCTTTGTAGGGCTTGCGAATTCGGCCGAAGCTATTGCCTTCGCCACGCCACGAGTTACGCTACCTACCGTAGCGAAATGCTGTGCGCCTTCCGCTCAGCCCTCCGAGACAGCCCGCGGCGGCGAAGAGGAGTCTCATGTTCGACCTGAAGATCACCGGTGGAACCATTGTCGACGGCACGGGCGCCGAGCGCTACCGCGCCGACATCGGCATCAAGGACGGCAAGATCGTCGACATCGTCCGCCGCTCCGCCGACGGCCCCGAGATGAGCGGGGAGGCGGCCGAAACCATCGACGCCACAGGGCATGTGGTGGCCCCCGGCTTCGTCGACATCCACACGCACTACGACGGTCAGGTGACCTGGGACGGCCTGCTGGAGCCGTCCAGCGGCCACGGCGTCACGACGATCGTGACGGGCAACTGCGGCGTCGGCTTCGCCCCGGTGCGGCCCGGCACCGAGCAGTGGCTGATCGAACTGATGGAGGGCGTCGAAGACATCCCCGGCACCGCGCTGACCGAGGGCATCACCTGGGGCTGGGAAACCTACCCCGAGTACCTCGACGCGATCGACAAGCACAAGTTCTCCGTCGACGTGGGCAGCCAGGTCGCGCACGGCGCGATTCGCGCCTACGCGATGGGCGAGCGGGGGGCGCGCAACGAGCCCGCCACCCCCGACGACATCGAGGCAATGGGCCGGCTGGTCCGCGAGGCGATCGAGGCCGGCGCGCTCGGCTTCTCGACGTCACGCACGATGGGGCACCGCGCGATGGACGGCGAGCCCGTACCCGGCACGTTCGCCGCCGAGGAAGAGCTGTTCGGCCTCGGCCGCGCCATGGCGGCCGGCGGCCAGGCCGTGTTCGAGCTGGCCCCGCAGGGCGCCGCGGGTGAAGACATCATCGGCCCCAAGAAGGAGCTCGATTGGATGCGACGGCTGAGCGGCGAGATCGACCGCCCGGTGTCGTTCGCGCTGATCCAGGTGGACGCCGATCCGAACCTGTGGCGCGAGATGCTGGACCTGTCCGCGGACGCACACGCCGCGGGCGCGCGCCTGTATCCGCAGATCGCGGCGCGCCCGTTCGGCATGATGATCGGTTTCCAGGGCCACCACGGCTTCAGCCACCGGCCCACGTACCGCCGGTTGAAGGCCGAGTGCAGCCGCGAGGAGCTCGCACGGCGGCTCGCCGATCCCGCGGTGAAGGCGGCGATCCTGTCCGAGGACGACCTGCCGGTGGACCCGACCCTGTTGTTCGACGGGATGTTCGCTTTGGTGCAGCACTCGCTGGGGCGGCTCTACTCGCTGGGTAACCCGCCCGACTACGAGCCCACCCCGGACCGCACCGTCGCCGCGATCGCCCAGGCCCGCGGTGAGGACCCGCTGTCCACGCTGTACGACCTCATGCTCGAGTCCGACGCGACCAACATGCTGATGCTGCCGCTGTTCAACTACGCCGACGGAAACTGCGACGCGATCCGCGAGATGATGCTGCACCCCGCCGGCGTGCTCGGGCTGTCCGACGGCGGCGCGCACTGCGGGATGATCTGCGACGCTTCCTATCCGACGTTCCTGCTGACGCACTGGGCGCGGGACCGTAAGCGGGGCGAGAAATTGTCGCTGGAATACGTGATCCGCAAACAGTCCCGTGACACCGCGCATCTGTTCGGCCTCACCGACCGCGGCACCATCGAACCCGGCAAGAAGGCCGACATCAACGTCATCGACATGGACGCGCTGAGGCTGCACCCGGCGGCGATGGCGTTCGACCTGCCGGCCGGGGGAAACCGGATCCTGCAGGGCGCCAGCGGTTATGCGGCGACCATCGTCAGCGGGACCGTCACCCGCCGCAAGGACGTCGACACCGGGGCCCGCCCCGGACGCCTGGTTCGCGGAGCCCGCTGAGAGCTCCGAACCATGGCAACGGCCGCCCGCAACCCGACGCGCACCCGCTCGCACGTCCAGGAGGATGCGATCGGCGCGCCGCCGGAGAACCCGACGCTGGTGCCGGCCGAGCGGTACTACTCCCCGGCCTTCGCCGCACTCGAGGTGGAGCGGATGTGGCCGAGGGTGTGGCAGCTCGCGTGCATGGTCGACCACATCGCGGCGCCCGGTGACTATTTCGAGTACCGCTGCGGGCCGTACGGGGTGCTGATCGTCCGCGACGACGACGGGGAGATCCGCGCGTTCCAGAACGTGTGCCGGCATCGCGGCAATTCGTTGTGCACGGGCTCGGGTTCGGGCCTGCGCGAACTCAAGTGCGGCTATCACGGGTGGACCTGGGACCTGGCCGGCGCGCTGAAACGGGTGCCGAACCGCAAGGGCTTCGGCTCGCTGCGCATGTCCGACTTTCCGCTGATACCGGCCCGGGTAGAGACGTGGGCGGGACTCGTCTTCGTCAACCTCGACCTCGACGCGATGCCCCTGATCGAATACCTGGAGGCGGTGCCCGACGACATCGCCTGGTGCCGGCTGGAGGACTTCCGCTGCTACGCCACGCTCACGGTCGACGTCGACGCCAATTGGAAGACGATCGCGGACGGCTACAGCGAGACCTACCACATCCAGACCCTGCATCCCGAGCTACTGCGTTGCGTCGACGACATCCATGCGCCGCAACGGATTTGGGGCCATACCGGAAAGTCGGATCAGCCCTACGGCGTGCCGAGCCCTCGCCTGGGCGGCGCGCTGACCGACGAAGAGGTGTGGGACGCCTACGTCTACACGCAGGGAGCGCTGATGGGCGCGGCCGAGGGCACGCCCTTTCCCGCCGACGAACGCCGGCCCGGGCAGACGGTGGCCGAACTGATCGCCGAGCGAACCCGGGCCTTCGCCGCGGGCCGCGGCGTCGATCTCAACTGGGCCGACACCGACCGAATGACCCGATTGCACCAGTACAACGTGTTCCCCAACATGACCCTGTTAGCCAACGCCGACCACCTGACCGTCATGTGTTCGCGCCCGGGCGCCGACCCCGATAAGGGCGAGCTGGTGATGTTCTTGACGACCCGGATGCCGCCGGGCGCGCCGCGCGCCAAGCCGGCCGATGTGCGCATGGCCGCCGACGCGGCCGAGCCGGGCGTCGTGCTCACCCAGGACATCGCGGTGCTCCCCGGCCTGCAGCGCGGCATGCACCAACCCGGCTTCACTCACTTGGTGTTGTCCAGCGAGGAACGCCGCGTGATCAACATGCACCGCAACCTGGAGCGCTACCTCGACCTGCCGGCCGCCCAGCAAATGAGCGGCGGCGCGGCGAAATGATCTGTCGCAACATAGTTCGTGTACACAGGGCGAAAGTGCCCTCGAGCGATTTAGAATCCCGCTTGTGATGACCCCGTCTTACCCCTGGGGGGACGATCGAGGGCAACTTGCGCGGCAGCTACGGCTGCCGTATCACACACTCCGCCGCAGGCGGGAGCGACGCCTGTGCCACCGTTTCGCGCGGGTGGGCGTCCGCACGGCGCCGGAGCGGTTGCGGGCAATGCTGGAGGGCGCGCCGCTGGCCGCTCACGAAATGATCAACCTGAATTTTGCGTTGATCGCGATCCGGCTCGACCGCGAGTCTCGCGCCGCCAGGTACAAGCGGCTCCGGCAACGCGGCGCCCGATCGCTGATGTTCGCGGGCCTGGTCATGGTGGTGCTGAACTTCCTGGTGTGCATGGCCTACCTCCTGCTGAACCTCGCGGAGCCGACGGCGCCGCTGTAGCTCCTCAGCGCGGGGCGACGATGCCGTTGTCGTACGCATAGACGATCGCGGCCGCGCGATCGCGCAGGTCGAGCTTGCCGAAGATCCGCCCGATGTGGCTCTTGACGGTGACGCCGGAAATGCAGAGTTTGCCGGCGATTTCGGTATTGGACAGGCCCTGGCCGATCAATGTCAGGACGTCGAGCTCGCGGGTCGTCAGCTCGGCGATCGCCGCGCCGCGCGGGCCGGGAGCCGCCTTGCGGTAGGTGGTGAGCACCCGCGAGGTCACCGCGGGATCCAGGTAACTGTCTCCCCTGGCGACCGCGCGCACCGCGCGGATCAACTCCTCGGCCGAGGAGTCTTTGAGCACGAAACCGGCCGCCCCGGCGCGCAGCGCCCCCGACAGCAGCTCGTCCTCGTTGAAGGTGGTGAGCGCCAGCACCGGCGGCCTGCCGCCCAGCCTGCGGGTCGCCTCGATGCCGTCGACGCGGCGCATCCGCAGATCCATCACGACGACGTCGGGTCGATGCTCGGCCACCGCGGCGGGCACCTCGTCACCGTCGGCGCACTCCGCGACGATGACGAAACCGTCTTTGCGGCGCAGGATTCGGCGCAGACCCGAACGCACCAGGTCTTGGTCGTCCACGAGGAGGACGGTGATCTCGGGCGCCGGGTCGGTCACAGCTTGCACCATCGCGGGCGCCAGGTGGTGTCGCCTTCATGCAGCGGGATCTCGGCGCGCACCGACCACCCGTCCCGGGTCGGGCCGACGTCGAGGGCGCCGCCGAGCAGGTCGGCGCGCTGGCGCATGCCGCGCAAGCCACGCCCCTCCGCCGACTTCGCGGCCAGCACGGCGGCCGGGAGCAGATTGCTGACCGCGAGCCGTGCCGACACCGGCGAAATATCGAGCACCACACTGGCTTTCGACTCCGGCGCGTGCTTGGCGATGTTGGCCAGCGACTCCTGGGTGATGCGGTAGAGCGCGAGGCCCACCGCGGCCGAGACGTGGTCCGTGGGCCCTTCGACGCACAGCGTGACGGCCAGGCCCGCTTGCTGAAAGCCCGCGACGAGCGCCGGGACGTCGTCGATGCCGGGTTCGGGCGTGGTCTGCGCCGTTTTGGTCGGCCAGTTGTCGAGCAGGCCGACGGTGCGGCGGATGTCGGCCATCGCCTGCCGGCCGAGCTTCTCGGCCTGCTCCAGCGCATCGACCGCGTCATCGACGTCGCGATCCTGCTGCAGCGCGCGGCGCGCGCCGGTCACGTGCAACAGGGTGATGCTGAGCGAATGCGCGATGACGTCGTGCACTTCGCGCGCGATGCGGCGGCGTTCGTCGGCGGCGGCGTGCTCGGCCAACAAGTTCTGCGCCTCGATTTGTTCGGCCAGCAGCAGCCGCTGGGCGCGCATCACGTAGCCGAGTAGCCATCCCACCGCGATGAAACCCAGGTACAACGCGATCGCGTCGAGGCGGTGCAGCGCGGACGCCGTGAGCAACAACGCGGCCGCCGAGACGGCCGCCAGCAAGCCGGCCAGAACCGAGGCCAACGTCGCGACGACCAAGACCATCAGGATTAACAACGCCGGTGCGAAATCGGCCTGTATGGGCGTCGACGTGCCGAACAGCGTCAGCGCGGTGGCCGCCGACCAGGTCGCCCACAACGGCCCCGGCGTGATTTTCATGTTGAAAACGAAGAACGCCAGCTCGGTTGACAGGGCCAGGGCGAACGCGGACAGCGACACGGGCAGGTCGGCCGCGGGCCGCTGCAGCGTCCCGATCACGCCGCCGAGCACGAGGCTGACATCGACGGCGATCAGCGACGTCCACGTGATGCCGACGGGAAGCAGCTCGCTGCGTCGGCGAAGCTGCTCCCGCAGGTGATCGGCTGCGGCGCGCAACATCGTCCAATCCTAGAAGAGCTGGGCGCCCCGCCACATCCTGCTGGGGTCGGCGCCGGTCTCCGCCCGTGGTAGGAGACAAAGACTGCACTTCGGCACGACGCGCAGCCAGGGCCCGCATTCCTAACGTCGAGTCATGACATGGACACTGCTGCACGACCGCATGGCCTTCATGGCCGAAGTGATCAAGGCCGCCGACACGGACCCGCAGGCGGCACTTGCGTTGATCGACAACTCATCCGAGGTGCCCGAGCTGTTCGGCGACGAGGAAGGCCTGATGCTCTCGCTCGGCCAGCGCTGGATCACCATGCTGGTGGCCAAGCTGGACCAGGCGGCCTACGAAGGCGCGTCGGCCGAACAGGTGCGGGCCGATCTCGAAGCCGCCGAGCCCGGCCTGCACGCGCTGGTGAAGATCGGCTCGCGCCGGTCGCTGCGGGTGCGGTCGCTGTCTCGCGGCGAACACGTGGCGGTGGGCCTCTTCGGCGGCCCGACGGGCGATCGGCAGACCGTTGCATGACCGCACCGGATTGCTTGCGCGACTGACCGGTCGGTACGCGGTTCTGGTCGTCGGTCTATGGGTGCTGGCGGCCGCCGCCGCCAATCTGGCGGTCCCCCAACTGGAGCGAGTCGTCGACTCCCACGCACGCTCCTTCATGCCGCCCGAGGCACCGAGCGCGGTGGCCGCCGCCCGGGCGGCCCAGCTGTTCAACCAGACCCCCAGCAACAACTTTGTTTACGTTGTGCTGGAACGCGATCAGCGGCTGGCCCCGGGCGACCGCCAGTTCTATGATGCGCTGACGACGAAGCTGGGTTCCGATCACCGTCACGTGTATGCGGTGACCGATCTCTGGTCGCAACCCGCGACCGCCGCCGGCGCGCAGAGCTCCGACGGTCAAGCCGTCAGCGTGATGGTGCGGCTCGCAGGAATGCTCGGCACCTCCCAGGCACGCGACTCGGTGAATTCCGTGCGCGCCGCCATCCAGACCCTGTCGCCGCCGGCCGGCCTCGAAGTCCATGTCACGGGTCCCGGCGCCACGATCGTCGACGAGTTCTCCGCGATCGACCGGCAGATGCTCGGAATCACCGCAGCCACTATCGGTCTCATCCTGCTGCTGTTGCTGATGGTGTACCGCTCGCCGGTAGCCGCCGCGATTCCGCTGATCTCGGTCGGGCTGGCGCTGGCGCTGGCCCGCGCGATCGTCGCCGCGCTGGGTCGGGCCAATGTCGTTGAGGTGTCGCTGTTTTCGGTGGCACTCATGGCGGCGATGACGTTGGGCGCCGGCACCGATTACGCGATCTTCCTGGTCGGGCGCTATCACGAAGCCCGTCGTCGCGGCGTCGCGCCGGAGCGGGCGCTGACGCAGGCCTACCGTTCCATCGCGCCCGTCGTGATCGGATCGGCGCTGACCGTGTCGGTGGCGCTGGCATGCCTGGTGTTCGCCCATGTGGGGGCTTTCCGCAGCGCCGGATTGCCCTGTGCCATCGGGATTCTGGCGACGATGGTGGCCGCGCTGACCCTGACGCCCGCGCTGATGGGTCTGGCCGTGCGACGCGGGTATCTCGAACCGCGCCCATCGAGAACGGCGCGGCGCTGGCGCCGGGTCGGCACCGCCGTGGCCCGCTGGCCCGGGCCGATTCTGGTTGCCGCGCTGGGATTGACCCTGCTGGCCGCGCTGCCGCTGGCCGGGATGCGCGTCGGCTTCAACGAGCCCGCGGCCACGCCGTCGTCCACCGACTCCAACCGCGGCTATGCCAGCGCCGACCGGCATTTCGCGGCGAACGCGCTGTTGCCGGACGTCATCGCGATCCAGGCGGATCACGACCTGCGCAACCCGGCCGGTTTGATCGCGATCGAGCGGATCACCCGCCACATCATGGCCGTCCCGGGTGTGCGCGCGGTCCAGTCCGCCAGCCGCCCCGACGGCAAGGTGCCCGAACAGGCCACGCTCAGCTATCAGGCGGGCGTGCTGGGCCGTCAGTTCGGCGACACCATGGACTCGCTGACCCGTCGCCTGCAGCGGGTCTCCGAGCTGGACGGCGCGCTGGCGCAGACGCAGGCCGCGGTCGACGGTCTCGGCAATGGGTTGCGCGGCGGCAGTGCGGGGCTGGCCGACATGTCGGGGGCCGCCGAAGACATGCGCGCCGGGATGGACGGCTTGCAGCGCAATGTCACGACGGTGTCGGGCTATCTCGACCCGCTGCGCGACATCGTCGGGCGGACCCCCGACTGCGCCGCCAATCCGATCTGCTCGACGGTGGACCGGGTGCTGCAGCCGGTCGACAGCTTGGTGCAGACCTCCGCGCGGCTCGATGCCGGCGCGACGAAACTGACCAGCGGCTCCAGCACGGCCGCCACGGCGATGGCCGGCCTGCCGCAAAGTGTGTCAGCGATGAAAGGGGCGTTGGGGCAGGCGCGTTCGGCCACCCATGACCTGATCGGGCTCACCGATACGCTCGGCCCGCAGATGCGTCAGTTGACCGACTACATGAACGAGATCGCCACGCAATTTCAGGGCAGCGCCGCGGCGGATTTCTACATGCCGCAGCGAGCGCTGACCGATCCGCGCTACACCGCCGTGCTGGGCCATCTGATCTCCGAGAACGGACGCGCCGCTTACCTTCTCGTCTACGGCGACGGGTCGGAGTGGGGCGCCGCCGGCGCCAACCGGGCGGACCAGGTTCGCGCCGCCATCAAGGAGGCCACCAAGGAGGGAACCCTGACGCCGCTGGAGGTCGACCTCGCCGGCGTCGGGCCGGTGACCGCCGATCTGCAGCGCTTCGTCGCCAGTGACACCACCCTGCTGGTCGGCGCCGCGCTGGTGCTCATCTTCTTGATCGTCACCGCGATGCTGCGCAGCCCGGTCGCCGGACTCGTCGTCGTCGGCACCGTCGTGTTGTCCTACGCCTCGGCCGTCGGTGCCAGCGTGCTGATTTGGCAGCACCTGCTTCATCAGGATCTGCATTGGTCCGTCGCCCCGATCGCGTTCATCGCGCTGATCGCCGTCGGCGCGGACTACAACCTGTTGCTCGCCTTGCGCATCAAGCAGGAGGCGGCGGCGGGCCTGCGCACCGGCATCATTCGCGCTTTCGGCGGCACCGGCGGAGTGGTCACGGTCGCGGGCATCGTCTTCGGTCTGACCATGCTGGCCTTGCTGAGCAGCAGCGTGCTCAGCATCGCCCAGATCGGCACGACGATCGCCGTCGGGCTGTTGCTCGACACCCTGGTGGTGCGGGCGTTCGTCGTGCCGTCCATCGTGGCGCTGCTGGGCCGGTGGTTCTGGTGGCCGAGCCGTCCGCCCCGCCGCGCCATGGCCGAGGCGGTGAAAACGCCTGAGCCGCAGCTGCTTACTGCGGCGGGGGTGTGAACGTCGACGGCAGCCCGACCAGCACGCCTTCGACGTCGCCGTCGGCGCTCACCAGCAGGCCGCGTCCCGGTGGGAGCGCCTGGGCGCGCACGTTGCGGTTGATCCGGTTCTGCGGGTCGTTGTCCATGTAGAGCTGGGCGACTTTCGCCGAGTTCTGGAACCTGATCCATGGATCCATTTGCAGCGTCGCCCAGTTCGCGCTGTTGCGGGTGGTGAACACGTGCAGGCCGATCTGGCGGGCCCGTTCCATCAGCTTCCACAACGCGGCTCCCACCGGCGGTTTGGGCGGGTAACTCTGATCCGGGCGCAGGTCTCCGATGTCATCGATGAGCACGAAGTGCCGCGGCCCTTCCCACGGCTTGAGCGCGCGCAGCTCCTCCTGGCTCAGACCCTTGGGGGGGAGCCGGGGCAGCAGCACCTGCTGCGCCAAGGCGGTGATCACCTCGTCGATCTCGTCCTGGTCGTAGGCGTATGCGCGCACGTAGCCCGGCCCGTGCAGATCGCGCAGGCCGTGCGGGGCGGTCTTGGGGTCGATCAGGGTCAGCTGCGCTTCCTCGGGGCTGAAGCGATTCATGATCGCCTCGCCAATTGAGACCAGCGACAACGTCTTTCCGCAACCCTGCCGGCCCAGGATCATCACGCCCGGACTTTCGCGCAGTTTGATCGGCACCGGCCCGAGTTCGTGGCGCTCTCCGATGGCAAACGAGATCGACAGATGGTCGCCGGTCGGGTGGGCGGCCTCGTATTCCAGGATCGCCTTGAGTTCCACCCGCTGCGGCAGCCGCTGCAGGGTTGCGTGCTTGGTGACGCCGGCGACGTCTGCGATGCGGGCTCCGACGTCCACGATGCTGACCATCGCGCCGGTGGTCGGGTCGGACAGGGCCGGCACGCCGACGCGCAGCTCGTGCAGGCTGTCGGTCAGACCGAAGCCGGGGCGGTTCAGTGTCCGGCGGGCCGCGTCGCGCGACTCGAGCGACGAGTGGCCCATCTGGCTTTCGCTCGGGTCGGCCAGGCGCAATTGGATTCGCGCCGTGGCGTTTTGCAGCAGGCTTTGCCGTTGCCCGTGAATCCAGCCGCCGGCGCTGCACATGACGTGCACCCCGTACTCGGGACCGCGGCTGCTCAACGAGATGATGCGGTCACCCAGAACGGTGTCCTTCGAATACAGGTCGTCGTAGTCGTCCACCACCACGAAGACGTCGCCGAACGGGTCGTTCGCGTCGGTGCCGCCCAGCCCGTCGCTGCCGGGCGCGAACCGGCGCTCGCGGAAACCGTCGAGGTCGATCTTGAGCCGCCGGAACGAGTCTTCGCGGGCATCGATCAGCGCGTCCATGCTGCTCAAAATGCGTTCGATGCCCTCGGCGTCCTTCGGCGACACGATGTCGGTGACGTGCGGCAGCGACGCGGCCTGCGCGAGGGTCGCCCCGCCGATGCAGAAGAACGTGACGCGGGCGGGGCTGTACATCGTTGCAGCCGAACACATCAGCGTCATCAAGGTGGTCGTCTTGCCGCGCTGCTTGGCGCCGACCACGATCACGTTGCTGCGCAGCGCGTCGACCGCGTGCACCACCTGCTTGGACTCTTCGGGGATGTCCATGACACCGACCGGGAACATCAGGCCCGGGTTTTGCCCGTAGTCGACGTGCCAGGGCTTGCCCCGGTAGCCCGCGACCAGAACGTCGATCGGCTCCGGATCCTCCAGGGGCTCCAGCCACGGCCGGCGCGGCGAGCGGTGCGGCACGTTGTGCAACGACTCCCGCAGCACGTCCACGATCTTCTTCCGCTTGAAACCGTCGTCGTAGTACAGGAATTCGTCGGGCTCGGCGTCCACGGCGGCGGCGGCTTCCAACGCCGTGGCGTCCGCGGCGTCCAACGGCTGGAACTGCCAGTTGTACAGGCGGGGCTTGGTCAGCGTCATGTCGACCGTCTCCGCGACTTCCTTGGTCTTCGGCACCACGAACGGGGCGGAGAGGTAGAAGCAGCGGAACGGCTCCAGATCGCGCGGCCCCACCTTCAGCAGGCCGAAGCCGTTCTCCTTCGACGGCAGGTGGTAGGCGGCGTCCGAGCCGATCACCTCGCGGCTGTCGTCGCCGGACTCGGCGCGCAGCGCGATGCGGAAGGCGATGTTGGACTTGACCTTTTGCAGCGAGGACAGGTCCAGGCGCTGGCCGCCCAGCATGAAGAACACGTTGGCGCCGCGGCCTTCCTGACCGATGTGGATGATGAGGTTGATCCACTTCTCGTGGTTGGCGAACAGCTCCAGGTACTCGTCGACGATGACGAGCAGCACCGGTACCGGGGGCAGGTCGCGTCCGGCGAGGCGGATCTCCTCGTAGTCGTTCGCGTCGCGGGCGCCCACCGAGGTGAAAAGCTCGTAGCGCTGTTTGATCTCACCATCGATGACCCGGCGCATCCGCTCGGCCAGGTGGCGCTCGTCCTTGCCGAGGTTGGACAGCGCGGCCACCACGTGGGGGATGCCCAGGATGTCCTGGGCCGCCGACTCGAACTTCATGTCGACGAAGATGACGTTGAACGTCTCCGGGGAGTGGGTCAGCGCGATGCCGTAAACCAGCGACAAGAAGAACTCCGACTTGCCCGACCCGCTGGTGCCGATCACCACCGAGTGGAAACCGAAGCCGCCGAAGTCCTTGGCGCGGATGGTGATGTTCTGCAGCTCGCCGTTGGGTTTGGCGCCGACGGGAACCTCGCACCAGCGCTCGTCGCCGCGGCCGCGCCGCTCGGCCCATAGCCGGTCGACGTCAAGGTCGCGCGGGTCGCTGATCCCCAGGGCGCGCAGCAATTCGGTTGCGCCGCTGACGGAATCGGCGATCTCGCTGCGGCTGGTCGGTGACCAGCGTGCCATCGCGCGCGCGTAGCGGTAGGCGCGGTGCACCGAAAGCTGGTCGGCGTGCGCGAAGAACTTGTTGCGCACGCGCAGCAGGGGCGCGGGGCGGCCGTCTTCCCCGTCGGAGTCCGATCCGTTCCGGCGCAGGGCCACTTCGCCGTTGACCGAGCCATTGGGTGAGCTGTGCCGCTCGCTGAGCTCGAACACCTGGTCGGTGGCGAAGCCCACGCCGGTGCCGACGCGTGAGGCGATGCGCAGCAGGGTGATTCCCGCCTTGCCGACCTGGCCGACGACGCTCTCCCAGGCGTCGGGGCTGCCGGTGTTGTCATCGACGATCACCAGGTGCGGTCCCAAATCGACGGTGTCCGTGGCGGTTTCCAGCGCCGAGCCCATGGCGGTGGGGCTGGCCGCGGCCAGCGGAGTCCAGGCGCCGCGCTTGCCCTTCATGTGCAGCTCGGCGCCCAGGGTCTCTTCGAGTTCCTCCGGCGTGGCGAAGACCAGGCGCCGAAAACCGCACGCGTCGAACAGCTCGTCGTGCAGGTTGTGCGGCAGCCACACGATCCACGACCACACCTCGGGGTTGCGGGTCACCACCATCAGCTTGACGTCGCGCGGGTTGTGAAACACCGCCAGCGAGCACAACACGGAGCGCATCAGTGACCGCAGCCGGTCCAGGTCCTCGCCCACGAAGCTGAATCCCGGCGCCGACCGCAGGTTCACCACCTTGGCGATGTCGCGAATCTTGCGCTGCTCCAAGATGAAATCGCGCAGCGCCTGCCCGGTGACGGGTTCGAGCTCCTCGTCGGACGCGATGTCGGGCCAGGTCACCGACAGCACCGAGTCGGGCGCGTGTTGCACGCCCGTGCCGAGCCGCAGCTCCAGGAAATCCGCGTCGGCGCGGCCGCGTTCCCACATGCGTGGGCCGCCGATGATGGCGCCCAGGCCGCGCGGGTCGGAGTGCACGGAGTTCTGCCATTCGCGTTGCGCGCACACGGCGGTCTGGATTTCGTCGCGGTTGCTGTCGAGGTCGCGAAGGTAGCGTCGGCGGCCCTTTTCCATTTCGCCCCAGGTGATCTTGCGGGCTCGGCCGAAGCGCCCGGAGAACGCCAGCATGCTGAAGGCGCCGATGCCCATCAGTGGGAAGAAGCCGGTGGTCAGGCTGCGGACGCCGGAGACATAGAGCATGACGATGGTGCCGATGAGCGCGACGATCAGCGCCGGCACGCCGATCATCACCCAGATGTTGCGGGGCTCGCGTTCCGGCAGCGCGATGGGCGCGCTGGGGGCCACCCGAACCGGTTTCGGCGGCTCGATCTTGACGCGGTTGATGGGGAACGCTTTCTTGGACATTCTCTAGCCTCCCGGCTTCGCCGATGTCGTCACCACAGCCACCTTGCCCAGCGGCGGCACGGTGTCGCGCGCCAAAAGCGCTGCCTCCCTGGACAGCGCGGGACCCGCAGCGAAAGTCCGCAGCAGCGGCCAGGGCGCCTGGACCGCCGAGCCCGGGTCAAGCCCGAGCGCCCGCAGCGTGGTCTCGTCGTTCGCGATCCCGAACCGAACCCCGTTGTCGGACACCCAGAACAGCGATTCGCGCGAGTCCGAGGTGACCACGCCGCTGGTCGATGTCACGAAGTTCGCCGCGCCCGGCAACACCAGCACCTGGTTGGCGACCACCGATGCCGGGTCGTTGTCGTCACGCACCAAATGGACGATGCGGTTGTCCAGGTAAGAGGGTGTCGGCAGACCGCGCCCGTTATAGACCACGACGCGCGCCCGCGGATCCGTCGACGCCTTCTCCCAGCCGACGCAGGTGGTCGGATCAGCCGCCGTGTCAATGAAATTCAGACGCTTGGTCGGGTAGTAGTCGACGGCCAGCGACGTCACCTCGGGGATGTTGACCAGCACGTCGGGGGTCACCACGCGCGGCGCCGTCGACCCGTAGGAGTTGGCGCTGCGCAACAGGTCGGCCACGAAGCTGGTGATCTTTTGCACGCCCTCGGGCAGCAGCACGTAGAACTGCTTGCCGCCGCTGGCGGTTTGGGCCTGCAGCACCGCGCCCACCTGTGATCCCGAGACCCATGTCGACGGGGTCCCCGCCAGGGGCACTTGCGGGACGCCGAGCGGTTCGGTCGCCGGCAGCGCGTCATACAGGGCCCGCGAAATCTCAACCGGCAGCGTCACTCCCGGGTCGAGCCCCAGACTCAGCGTGACCGCCCGGTTGACCGGATCGATCTGGGAGCGTTTGCCGCCCCAGATGACAAAGGTGTTGCCCTCGAACGTGACCAGCAGCCCCGCGTCGTCGCGCAGCGGAGTGGCGCGGTCGTAGGCGTCGAGCTGGCCGGCGATCGAGGTCACGACCGGTCTTTCCGGGCTGCGCGGGCGTCCCGCTGTGTCGCACACCGCCCAGGCCGAGGTGGCGCCCCGATGGACCGGCATCGCCGCCGGCGCGCCGGGGATACCGACCAGCGGCCCGGTCGGATACTTGGCTATCTCAGCGGGTTTCACCCACGTCGGCTGGTTCGCCGTTCCTGTCGCCAGTCGCGCGGACGTCAAATTCAGTGCCGGGTAGAGCCGACCGTCGATCTTGGCGTAGAGCGCCCCGGAGTCGCGGTCGCCGATGATCGCCGAATCACCCACGATGCCAGTGGGTTTCAGCACGTTCAGCAGAAGCATCCAGCCCGACGCGATGGCCACGAGGAGTACGGACAGCACCAGCGCGGCCGTCTGCTTGCGGTCGTCGTGTTTCATGCGGACCGAGAACCGGGTGGTCGCCGCCCGCAGCCGCCGGTTGTAGAACAGGTGCCCGGAGTTCTGGTCGCGATTAGACAAACTCAGCGGCATGCTCAGTACCCCTTGGGTGATCGGCGAGGATCGGCCTGCTGAATCCGATCGGCGAGATTCGACGCGTCGACCGCGACCCCGTAGCGGCCCATCGCGTAGTTGATGAACGCGCATGCCTGCGCGACGAGGTTGTGAATGTCGCGCGAGGTTCCCGGCTGGTGGTAGGCCGCGAACGTGGGCGCGATGAATTGAAAGGCGCCCTTGCTGGGGGTTCCCCGCGCCGCGTTGGAATCCCAGTTGTTGATCGCGTTTGCGTTGTAGTTGGACTCGCGGCGGGCGACCAAGTCCATGCCGCGTTCCCAGCGGGCGCGCGCCGCCGGATCATGAATGCCTTTGATATCCAGCGCTTTACGGATGGCCGCCAAGACTGTTTGGCGGCCGCTGGAGTGATTTCGATGCATCGACCGCCCGTGCGGGTAGTGCAGACGTCGCAGTCGCCGCGCGAGCAGCTTTGCGCGCCGTCGTGCTTTGGTGACATGGCGGTGTTGGGTCCGCAGCCGTGTCGCCGTGCGCGCCATGGCCTCCCGCCGGCCCATAGGCGTATCGGCGGCCGGGGTCACGTCCGATTCGGCGGCGTCGAGCACCGCGCGCGTCGCCGCCCGAGCGTGCGCGTGATCGGCGCGCGCCGCCGCGATGATGTCCCCCACCGTCCGGTCGGCGTGGCTTGAGTGGTTCAGGAGTTTTATCGAGGCGCCCGAGCGTGCGGACGCCGTTTTCGGTAGCCCCGCGGCGTGGCGCGCCATCGCGTGCGTCTGCTCAGCCACGTCACCGATGTGCGGGCTGATCGGGGCGCCCGGAAACAGATTATGGGCGCGGACCAACGCCGCGACCGCTTGCATTCTCAGGGGATCGGTCATCGACGTCCCCGCCCCAATCCACCTGTGCGCCGCCACGGCGCCGCATCCTTGCCGGACACTCGAGCTAGTACTCCCACACCCTCCTGGCCGCGGATTCCGCGGTCGCTGCAGACGTACCTCATAGCATGCACGTATCGACAGTTCTGCTGTCAATAACGGGCAACCCAATATGACTTGGGGCCGGCCGGCCGCGATTACGTAGCGACACTACTGCTGGGCGATCTACCCGACCACTCACCTGTGGGTCGGCTGGTGCTAGTCCTTCGGTTCGTCCTCGGACGGCATGATCACGATCCGGCGGTTGGGCCTGTTGGTGACCACCGTCGGCTTGGCCTCGCCGGATTTGCTGCCCGGCGCGCTCGGCGGGACCGTCAGGCGGCCCTTGACCGGCTGTCCGTTGGGCACGCCCGGGGCGGTCACCCGCTTTTCGACCGGCTTGTCCTTGTTGCCGCCTTCGCCACCGGCGCCCATAGCACCCGGCGGCATCATCGGCATTCCGGTCATTCCCGTCTGTCCGGGCATGGCGGGCATGCCGCCCGTTGGCGGCGCGATCGGTACTTTGGCGCCAGCCGGTGTGGTCGGCGGCGACGATGTCGGCACGGGTGGCGGGCCCAGCGAGCTGGCCGGAACCGTGCCGCCGCCGCCGAGGCCTGCGCCGCCACCGGAGCCGCCGCCCAGTCCGGCGCCGCCGGATCCGACACTGTCGACCAGGTGCGCACTGTCGGCGAGGGAGGCGGCGCCGTGCGCGCCCTGAACGGCGCTCATCAGCGGCTGAAGCGCGCTCTGGCCGGCCTGCATCGCCTGCTGGGGAAGCTGAGTCATCGGCCCCATGACTCCGCCCATTGCGCCGCCCATGGCGCCCGTCACGCTGGACAGCATTTGCTGAATCATCTGCATCTCTTGCTGCCCGTTTGCCTCATTGGCCGGGAACTTCGCCGCGGCATCGGCGGCGTGCGCGCGGCGGTCCGCGTCGGCCGCTTCGGCGTCGGCGGCGTCTTGCGGGACGCCGGCGTTGCCGGCTGCTCCGATTGCCCCTTGCATACCGCCGACCGGCGATGGGTCGCCCGGCGCAGCAGGACCCGGCCTCGGAATCGACGCCGGGGGTCCGCCGACTAGGCCGTTGGTAGAGAACGGGTCACTTCTGATTCCGCCGCCCACGTCTCACCTCCACCCCATTAGGCAGTTTCGACTGCTCGTACCGTCATTTTGGCACAAGACGCCGCGAACGGTATTCACCCAACGATCGAGATGCGCTATGAGCCACCTCGGTGGCTGATCGCCTCAAACCAGGCCAGGTGGTAATTCGCAAGGTATTCGTGGCCGTCGATCAGCGCCTCAATCGCCGCTAAAAGCATCCAATCCCCGACGGCCGCTGGATCGTGATGAGGATATGCAGTCATGACCGAGTGCTGAATGTCGGAGACGCATTCGCGCAACATTTCGATTTCGCTTTCCAGCACACCTGTCTTTCGCACCGCGGGCGCCGCGACGGCCTGCGCAATTCGCGGCAGACCGTCGCGTCGGCGCACCGCTTCGACCAGGGTTGGGCCGAGCTCGTCGACCGGCGGCGCGGCCGACCGAGCCGGCCGATCGCCGCTGAGCGCGGGTTCGTCGGAACCGGGCTCTGCGACATAGGTGTTGGCGTGGTGGGCGGCCGCAACCGTGATAGCGCCGAGCAGGTCGACGACGTTGGCGTCATGGCGCCGCGCCGACGGCTCGAGCAGGGTTACGTGGGCGGGCAACCGGATGTGGGGCGGAATCCACCCGCCTGCGAGGTCGGTGACGAGCAGCGTGGTGGTGCCGTCGTCGCGGAGCCCGGCCGCCCACGACAGGCGCGGCTCCTGGCGGGCGACCGCATCGACGAGCCGCTGGAGGCGCTGTTGTTCGGCAGCCCTTGCGGATGTCGCGCCGGCGGTCGCGCCCGTTGCCGCGGACGCTGCCGATGCGCTGGCCATCGCTGACGAGCCCGTGCCGGCCTGCGCGGCGGCTGCCCCGGATGCCGTGCGCTCCACCGGCGAGACCAGCGGTCCGCCCGCCGACGGGGACGACGCCGGCGACGGTGCTACCGGCGCGCCCGAGATCGGACCAGCCGGGGCGGACGGCACGGACGGCGGTGCCACGACGGGCGGACGTAGGTCAGAGCCGTAGGCGGGCAACGATCCTGATGGGATGGAGGACCCGCCAACTGGCGCCGCGGACGACGACCACGAACTACCGGTCATGACCGCAGGCGTTACCGAAGTGGCTCCGCCAGTTGTCATTGGCGCGGGCGCCGCGGGTGGCTGCGCGTCGACGGGAGGCGTTCCCGCGACGAACGCTCCGGCGCTAGGCACGGTCGGCGCAACTGCCGGTACACCCTGCGCGGTTTGCGGCGCCCCGCCGTCGAAGGCATTTAGCGGACCACCCGAAAGCGCTTGCCCACCAGGGCCTGTCGCTTGGCCGGTCGCGAAGCCGGACGTGAAGGATTGGGCCAGGTTGGGCTGACCGCCTTGGCCGACGCCGGCCGGCGACATGGACATACCGCCGCTTTGTACGCCTGGCATCCCTGACGAAACGGTTCCGCCGCCGCCGGGCATGTGAACACCCGAGGATTGCATGACGCCCGGACCCGGCGACGCTCCTGCCGGCCCCTGCGTATTACCGATTCCTGTGGCCATGGATCCTACCGGCGCCCTGCCCCCCGGCGAAGAACCGGCGGGAGCCTGTCCGCCGCCTATCCCCGATCCCCCGGGTGTAGCGGCTGGTGGTCCCCCGCCCGATGGCGCACCGCCTCCTGGCGCCTGCGCGCTGCCCAAACCTCCTGGGTTGACTGACGTATTCAAGTCGTGCGAGCTGATCGGGCTCGGCGGCGAGGCGTCGCCGACATTGAAGCCGTTCGCGCGTGCCCAACTGCGAGCATCACCACCTACGCCGTCAATATCGAGAATTTTTTGCATCGCCGCCATCATCTTGTCCACCGAGTCCCGGCTGGCGTTTCCTGCATCGGCGTTGCATCGCACCTGCACAGCTTGTACTTCCGCTAATTTCTCCGGAAGCGGTCTTTTCGATGCGAGGATGTCATTGATTTCCTTATTACCTGCATTCGCTATATCCGACAACCGGCTTCGGACGTAGTCCGTAGCGTCAGCAGCCGAATTAAACGCGGATGCCTTTGTTTGGTACTTCTCAGCGAGGTCGAGGTGGAACTTTTCACCCTGCTGAAATCGCTCTATAAGGTCGTCTGCCGTATGGCCCTGATTGTGAGCCGCGAATAATGTCCACTGGGTCCGGAGGGTCTGCGAATAAAGCTGTTGCTCGACGCAAGCCTCGCTCCAATATTGCGCACCGGCCCGCAGAGCTGTCGATGGCGCGGGCCACCAAGGTCCGATTAGTGCTGCTGTCCACGTACCGGGTGGAAGGTCAACCCACACCGCGCACCTTCGGCCTCTCACGCAGGCGAGAGGGCAGGCCACCCACCATCTGCCCTCCCGATTGTTCGCAACATGGTCGTAGCTTTAACCGAATGCCCGTGCCTCTTCGGTTTCAATAGTGAGGTAGGCGGGGGGCCGGCAGCAATTCACCGCGCGGCGACGTCCGTATGTGCCGGCTTCGGTAGACAGTCATATCTACGCGTCACCAACCCCTGCCCGCGTCGGCGTACTCTGACCAAGCTAGCCCTTTGCGTGGGTTGACGTTGGTTGGGTTCATACGTCCATTTGGACGCATTGGAACCCAAAGGTGCTCGGGGCGATGGCATCCCGTCGCGGACCCGGCGCGAGCTCGGCAGTCGAGCAGTCATGGCGCCTCGCTCTTTAGCAGCCCTAGCCGCCGCATACGCTTTTCATCGCAGCATCCCTAGCGTTGGCATCATCTAATGCTGGCTGCCACCGTGAGTTGTCGTTCAAGCTAGCGACGGCTGCGATGTTGTTATAGGCATCGGCTAGCGCTAGGGCAGTCGCGCGGTCATTAGCTGATAACGCGGGAGCCGCATTTACTGCGCGTTCTAGCATCATCGCGCCATTCACCTCTGCAATACCTGCGCGTTCGGGACTCGGCCCATGCGTCTCTATCTCCACTGCGCGTGACGCCAACTTGTATGCATCACATAACTTCTGGTGCGCTACCACCGTTTGCTCCGCAGTGTACGAAGGTGTCGTAGAAGAAGTTGCGGAGGTCGTCGAAGAGTTTCCCACTGGCCGCGTCAGCGCGACAACTAGTGCTGCTGCGCCCAGCAGTGCGGCAATCGCGGCCAGGATAATCGCCGACCATGCCCGCGGGCGTGGTGCCGGCTGAGTGGGGAACGCTGGTGGCCAGTGCATTGGATTCGGTGGCGGGCCCGCGGCTGGCCCCCCACCCGAAGCTGGAGGCAAATCCCCCGCCATACGTCCTCCTCATAATCCCACTCCCCTCCGAGACTGTTTCCCGGAGACTGCTCCAATAGTTGAGCAGCTAACTGACTAATGATCAATCACCCTGGCTTGCTAGGACGTAGGTCGCCCGCACCCGCATACCTTCTTCATAGCGGCATCCTTCATGCCAACATCATTCAGAGCTGCACTCTATTCGCGCTCGCTGAAGGCATCGCTACTACTTTTCGCGGTAAGCGTGCGATACGCCGTGGCTAGTTCACGTGAGTGTTCGTCGTGGAGGCACATAACCTGCGACCGGGCCGTAGCCACAATTAGTGCGACGACAGCCACTATTGTCGCAGCCGCCCGCTATAACAAACGCCCCCACACGATTGCCGGCCAGAACCGGGAGCGTGTTGGTGGCGGAGGCGGATAGCCCGGTACCCACTGCCCGAAGGACCGACCCGCAACCGGATTAGAGCGCTGCTCTTCCGCCACGGCACTTTCCTCAGGCGTTCAGTGCCGACGGGCCCGAACTCGGCCGCACCGCCTTCAGCTCTTCAGCGTTGTTCTGATCCATATTGGTGAACCCGTTAGCCGCGTGGTGTGCCTTCGTTCCGACACTGGTGAGCGTCTCGCTATGGCCCTGCAGGTATTTCACGTGCTGCCCGTGCGCGGTAGTCATGGCGTTGTGGAAGGAGTTGGCCGCTTCGAAGTCACCGAACATCCCCGATTCCAGGGTTCCGCCGGCGAGGTGATCTGCCCCTTCTTGGGCGTGCCCACCAGCGCGGTGGGACTGGTTGCCTCCCGAGTGCAATTGCTCCGTATTGACGAACATTGGCACTCCTTCCGAACTTCGACCGGTACGGCCTCTGATGGCCTAAAGGCCTTTTGACCAGCCTAAACGCAGGCTGGTCAGTGGTCAATTCACCGGGTGTCGGTCCGGCGAATCGCAGCCTCCATCGCCCTAAAAGCCATGCCCGTTGGTGACGGCCCGCCCGGGGCGATCCCATTCCGGGTCGACGGCGATGGGCATCTGAATATCGACGCGGGGTAGCGAGACCGTCCCCCACGGCAGGTGGACCTGGCGAGGAATCGCAATCCGTGCCTGGGCTCGATCGGCCGCCAGCATGCCTTCGGCCGCCAACCGATCGCCGTGCCCGGTGACGATTTGCGTCATGTTGTGCAGCGCTTCGCTGCCCACGTCGTAATAGTGCGCGTGGTCGGTGAACCATGGCGTGAGGCTGTGCGAGCCGGCGACTTCGGCACGGAAGCGCACCGCTCCGAAAGCTTCGTGGGCCGGGTCGGCGCCCAGCCCGGCCCACGGGCCCAGCGGTCCCCCGAGCGTCTTGTTCAGCCCGTTCGGCAGCCCGCTGCCGGACTCCCCGATCCAACTGATCGCATCGGTCGACGCGGCGCCCACATACAAGCTGCCGCCCTCGAGACGAAAGTCCGCGGCGCGGTGCGCCAAATCGGTTCCCGGGCAACCGGTTAGCACGGCATCATTGGCGCGCATACCGCTGTTGACAAAGGCATCGGCCACGGTCGTGGATCCGTAGGAATGCCCGAGGACGGTGACATGACTCGGTGTCGACCCTTCATGGGTTGCTGCCAGGCCGTTGACATCGGCGGCCAGCAGCGCCCCCGCCTGCCGTGCCCTCCATGGAGTGCCGACCTGCTCCAGTTCGGCCGGCTCGGTGAGGGTTCGCTGCCAATGCGGATGGTCGAATTCCGGTGCGTCATAGCCCATCCACGCCAACACCGCGGTGGTGTGGAAAGGGTCGGCCTTCAACGACTGCTGGTAGAGGTTGATGGCGTCGTCGGGGCCGTCGGACATCCACCCTCCTCTGACGCTGCTATTGGTCCCCGGAATCATGACGGCCGTGTTCCGGGACTTGTCCGGGTTGCCGATCGCAATCGCCGCCCTGCCCTTGCCGCCGAACGCCAGCGGGTCGTAGGCCCACAACATGATCGGGAGCCCGTGCTGGGGCGCGGATCCCTCGTCGCGGCTAAGGAAATCGTTGGTCTTCACCGCGTTCTGGTACCTGGTGATGTCGGTGACGCATAGGCCATACTCTGCGGGGTTGGCGAACACATCGGCATCCCGGTTGTTGAGCGCGTTGTCTCGAAGCGCGTCCGGGACTATCCCGCGCTGACGGGCGGCATTTTCGACCCTGCGCAGATCGTCGTTCATCGCCGCCTGGTTCACCGAGTTCCGCACGTCGGCCGGGATCCCGTTGAGGTTGCCCAACTCGGGCGGATGCTGATCGGTCAAAAGCCGCTTCTGGTTAGCGCTCAACGAGTCCCACCACCGTTTGACCCGAGCCGCGCTGGTGTCCGACGGCGGGATCAGGAGCTCGTCGACGCCGCTGACCTCGGCCGGGTCGGCGCCGTCGGTTCGCAGTCCGTCCAGCGCCGCCCGAAGTGCCGCCGCATACCGATCGCGAATCTGGCCGAGCGCGAACACGATCGCCCTCGTCTCGGCGACGGCTTCCCCGCGCAGACCGTCGACGCCGCAGTGGTTCCCGTCGGAAAGTGCTTCGCAAACCTCGTCGTCGATGTCTTCGAGGTCGTATTCCAGCGCGACGATGTACCCCGCGGCCGCCCGTTGGACTTCGGCTAGCGTTGCGGCAATCACCTCCAAATCGATTGCGATCTTTGGTAATTGCGCGGCTTGCAGACCGAGCGACCGGGACACCCGTTTCACTTCATCGGAGTCATTGATCGGGTGCTCGCCGTTGCGGCGGTTCCACGCCGCGTCGAACCGCCGGCGGGCTGCGTCGAACGCGGCGGCGGCCTCGCTAGTGCTGGTCCCGGCGGCACGGAAGGCTCGCGCTAGATCGGAGATCCGTGCGGGGCGGCCGGCCTGCAGGCCGGCGTTGAGCGACCACGGATCACCGCCGGCCTCGGCGACGAGAAACGGGATGCTGATGTGGCGGAGTTCCATCGCGACGGCCATTGAAGCGAAATCGCTACGCCAGCAACCTCATAGGGAGCTCGCGCCGTCGGCGAGACCGTCGCCGTCGCTGTCGGTCAGCCGGACGTTCCACTTGCCGTCGCCGTCGGTGTCGACGTATCCGGTCACACCGGTGTCGTCGGAGCGCAGCACCCGGTCGGCCAGTCCGTCGCCGTCGGTATCGAGGAGCCGATCATCGGGACGCCCGTGGCCGTCGAGATCGACCAGCGGTCCGCCGGTGTGCTCGACGCCGTCGAGGCCGAACCAGCGCAGTTGCCCGCCACGGTCCATCGCCACCGCCCACGTCCCGGATCCGTCGTCGGTGAAGTAGGCCTCGGGCGTGCCGTCGTTGTCGACGTCGAGCACGGCGTGATCGACGACGCCGTCGCCGTCGAGATCGGCGAGCGCGTCGTCGCGCAGCCCGTCATGGTCGAAGTCCATCCCGATCGATTCGAAGCGGCCGTCACCGTCGAGGTCGAGGTCGGGTTGGCCGTGCCAGATCGCCGCCGCGCCATTATCACCAGCCAAGCAGTAGTCCACGACTAGTCGGACGCAACCCCGCCGCTAAGCGTTCCCCCGAGATCGCCACCACGCCAACAGTTCCGCGGTGGCCTCGTCGGTGTTCAACGGGCCGCGTTCCAGGCGCAGCTCCTTCAAGAACCGCCATGCCTCGCCGACCTGGGGGCCCGCGGGGATGCCGAGCAGTTCCATGATCTGGTTGCCGTCCAGGTCGGGGCGCACCCGCGCCAAATCCTCCTGGGCGGCCAGCTCGGCGATACGCGTCTCGAGCCGGTCGTAGCTGGCCTGCAGCCGCGCGGCCCGCCGCTTGTTGCGGGTCGTGCAGTCGGCGCGGACCAGTTTGTGCAGCCGTGGCAGCAGCGGGCCGGCGTCGGTGACGTAGCGGCGCACCGCGGAATCGGTCCACTTCCCATCGCCGTAGCCGTGGAACCGCAGATGCAAATACACCAGCTGCGAGATGTCCTCGACCATCTGCTTGGAATACTTCAAGGCGCGCAACCGCTTTCGGACCATCTTGGCGCCGACAACCTCGTGGTGGTGGAAGCTCACCCCGCCGTTGGCTTCGTGGCGCCGGGTGGCCGGCTTGCCGATGTCGTGCAGCAGCGCGGCCCAGCGCAGCACCAGGTCCGGTCCGTCGTCTTCGAGGGCGATCGCCTGGCGCAGCACGGTCAGCGAGTGCTGGTAGACGTCCTTGTGCTGGTGGTGTTCGTCGATGGCCATCTGCATGCCACCGATCTCGGGGAGTACCACCTCACCCATGCCGGTTTGGACCAGCAGATCGATCCCGGCCGTCGGGTCGTCGCCGAGCACCAGTTTGTCCAACTCGGCGGCTACCCGTTCGGCGCTGATCCGGCCCAGCTGCGAAGCCATCTGTTCGATCGCTGCGCGCACCCGCGGCGCGACGGTGAAGCCGAGCTGGGAGACGAACCGCGCCGCCCTCAGCATCCGCAACGGATCGTCGCCGAAGGACACCTCGGGTGCGGCCGGGGTGTCCAGCACCCTCTCGCGCAGCGCCGCCAAACCGCCTAGCGGATCGAGGAATTCGCCCGGACCCTCCGGCGTGATGCGCACGGCCATCGCGTTGGCCGTGAAGTCGCGGCGCACCAGATCGTCCTCGAGGCGATCGCCGTACTGCACGTCGGGGTTTCGCGACACCTGGTCGTAGGTGTCGGCGCGGAACGTGGTGATCTCCAAGCGATGGTCGCCCTTGCCGACCCCGACCGTGCCGAATTGGATGCCGGTGTCCCACAGGTTGTCGGCCCATCGCCGCAGGATGTTTTGCACCTGCTCGGGGCGCGCGTCGGTGGTGAAGTCGAGGTCGGGACTCAACCTGCCCAGCAAGGCATCCCGCACCGAACCGCCGACGAGGTAGAGCTGGTGGCCCGCGCCCTCGAACGCGGAGCCCAGCTCGGCCAGCATGGGCGCATGCCGATTGAGCGCGACCGCGGCGGCGGTCAGCAGTTCGGCATCCTGGGCGGCGTCAGGCACGTTCGATCAGCCTAGTCGGCAGGAGACGAAAAGCCTGTGTGAGGAGCCTCGCACCCGCCGACGGCGTGGCTGGTGCGCGCCGAAGGTGAGTTGACCTGGCGCTTCGCGGTAGTAGCGTTACGCCCGACAAGAAGGGTGAACGGCGGGGTGATGCAGTGCATCTCCGGTACATAAGCAAGGGCGCACTGATCATGTTCGCGGGTGGCGACCCGTGGAAGGTCAATGGCACATTGCAGAGCGGCCGCCCAGCCCAGATCGCGAGTCTTGCGAAAGCGTTTCACGACGCCGGCCGGTCCACGGCCGAAGCCGAAGCCGCGTTCCGTCAGGCACAGGACCACTTCGAGACGGCGTGGACGCACGAGAACGGTGAGAATCCAATCAACGACGCCGCTGAAGTGCGGCGCGCCAGAACGTCGCTCGGAGTGCAGGCCGCTCAGTTGCCCAAGATCGGGATCGATCTAGAAAACATCGCGGTCATGCTGGCCGAAGCCCAGCGATCGGGAAAGGGTGAGATTTCGGGGCTCGAAGGAGCGCTGCAGGGCCTGGACGATCAGATCGGTGAGGCCGTCGAGCTCGAGAAAACTCCAGACTTAACCGCCTCGGATAGGAGGCTGCTCGACCACTACATCACCGGGCTCGAACAGCATGCGATCGACGACACTAAGGCGTCCTTAAGCAAGCTCAACGATATTCGCAATCAGTATTCGCGGCATCTACAGACCTCGATGAGCAATCTACGAACGCAGGACGGTTACGACCCCGCGCTAATCCAGGGCGTGGACGCCCACCTACCGGAGACGCCTGCAAAGCAGCAGCAAGACGAGCAACGCTTGCACAATCAGATTGCGGCGTTCAAGCAGGCATTCGGGCGCGAGCCCACCTCAGATGCAGATTGGGCGACGGCCGCAGCCCTTGACCCGCAGACCTACGACCCGAAGTTCAAAGGTGCCAAATCGCAGATCGAGGTGGTGAAGATTCGGCCAGTGCCCGGCCAGGGAGTGGTGCGCGTATCGCAGTGGATCGAGCAGCGGGACGTAAGAAGCTTTCCGCCTTGGAAACGAGATCTTGGGAACAACCGCGGTCCCAATTCTAATTTCGACCCAGAGGACACCAAGGTGACCGCATATATCGACTACGAAAACGGCATCGTCGTCTTGAGGCAGAACCCTTCGGTTGAGGAAACCTCGGCCGGTGGGCCGGGTCCGGTGAAGGTCGGCGCGCCTACCGGCAGCGTCACTCAACTGGCCGATGGGTCGGTTCGGATTAAATACGACGCCGGCAATCCTTTCGCGCCAGGCATCTCCGCCGATCCCAAAGGGCCGCTTATGGACCACACGGTGACGGTCAACGGTGACTTGGTCTTCACACCAGGACCCGGCGGTGTGGAGGTAAATGGCACGCGCTCCAATTACCCCTCCCTCGAGGTGTATCAAGACCGACCAGGTGGTACGACCCAGACGGTGCTTATCGACCCGGCGCGATCCGGCAGCTCAGATGGGCCCCTTTTAAATTTGCCCCGACACCATGACGTCGGCCCGCTCGGCGGTGAGGCATTTGCACCGTTCGACAGCGGCGGATGGAACCCAAAGTACGATGTGCTCACCGCTTTACCCCCGACGGAGTTCGGCCCGGTGACGGGCGCGCCGTCGGTTCCTCCGCTGCCGGCCGGTGGCGCAGTTACGGCCTGATCGCAAAGTGAGGACGGTTAGCTATGCGGTCTTCAACTCGCAAGCCATTCTTTGCTGCCGCTGCTTGGCGTACCGCGACCGTATCTGCACCTTTTGTCGTGCAAGGTGTCTTGGCGTTACTGATACTCACCTCATGGCTATTGGGTAAGGGGCCGTTCAAAACGCACAGTGCGTACGCAGGCGAACGCGCTTGGATGGTGACTGCCACGCTTATTGCGACGGTGGTGTCATTGTCGATCAGCGGCGCACTGGTTTGGTCGCCATCGTCGCGAAGTCGCGGTATTTCGCTTAGCCTCGCCAGCTGTTCCGCCCTTGTACTCATCGGCGGGGTGTTTTACGCCTACCTAACGATGCGTTGAATGGGGTGCTGGTGGACCGAACGACTTTTGACCCGACAAATGGCCGTTACGGGCCGGTCAGTTTTCTCGTCACCCTGGCGCATATCCTCGTGATCGACTTTGCCACTTGGCTTTTCATGCCCTGGCTAATCTTGGTTCTTCTTGCGGTACCCGTTCTACTCGTGTATGTGGGGCTTGGTGCTGTTGTTGCACGGGCTGGCGGCACGACGGGCCAGATCGGCCGTGGAATGTTTTGGGGTAGCCTCTCCGCGCCGTTGTCAGTACTCATCTTTGTTCCAATCTGGCTCATCGCCCAAGCGATCGGCCCGATCTGACGCGGCGGAGGCACTATGGCCTTCGCGCCATCGCGCACCCACCCAGCGGCGAGTATGTCCAGGAGAGCATGCCGTGCCAGCTACTATCGCTTGGGTGTCGGACGGCGAACAAGGCAAACCACGTCGGCGCCGGGGACGGCGCCGCGGTCGTGGCGCTGCGGCTTCGTCCGAGAAGCAGACCAACGGTCAAGTAAACGGCGATTCGACAGCCACCAAACCGCGCCGATCGCGCGGGTCCCGCCGCGGGCCGGAGCGATTGCGCACGGTCCACGAGACATCCGCGGGCGGGCTGGTCATCGACGGGCTCGACGGACCGCGCGACTCGCAGGTCGCCGCCCTGATCGGCCGCATCGACCGGCGCGGACGGATGTTGTGGTCGCTGCCCAAGGGCCACATCGAACTCGGTGAGACGGCCGAACAGACAGCAATTAGAGAAGTAGCCGAAGAAACCGGCATCAAGGGCAGCGTGCTGGCCGCGCTCGGGCGCATCGACTACTGGTTCGTCACCGACGGCCGCCGCGTGCACAAGACCGTGCACCACTACTTAATGCGCTTCTCCGGCGGCGAGCTCTCCGACGAGGACCTCGAAGTCGCCGAGGTGGCCTGGGTGCCCATGCAAGAACTGCCATCGCGGCTGGCCTACGCCGACGAACGCCGCCTGGCCCGCGTCGCCGACGAACTGATCGACAAGCTGCAAAGCGACGGCCCGTCCGCGCTCCCCCCGCTGCCGCCCAGCGCGCCGCGGCGCCGCCCGCAGACGCATTCGCGGACCCGGCATTCTGACAAACCGGCCACGGGCCGGAAGAACGGCCACGGACCGGGGCCGTGACGGCGCCGCTTCTCCGTCGGGCCCGCTTGCTGCGCATCGCGGCCGTGCTCGGCATCGTGGCCGGACTCGCGGTACTCGCCGGGCCGGTGGTTCCACCCGCGGCCGCGGGCGAGCCGGGGGTGACGCCGTTCGTGCGAGTTCGCATCGACCAGGTCACCCCGGACGTGGTCACCACGACCAGTCCACCCGTCGTGACGGTCAGCGGCATGGTGATCAACATCGGCGACCGCCCCGTTCGCGACGTGATGGTCCGGCTCGAGCACTCCGGCGCGGTCACCACGTCCGCGGGCTTGCGCACCACTCTGGACGGCGACACCGACCGGTACGAGGCGGCCGCCGATTTCCTCACCGTGGCGCCCGAACTGCAGCGCGGGCAAAAGGTCGGCTTCACCCTGTCGGCCCCGCTACGCGCGCTGACCAAACCGTCGCTGGGAGCCGAAAAGCCCGGCATCTATCCGGTTTTGGTCAACGTCAACGGCACGCCCGACTACGGCGCTCCCGCCCGGCTGGACAACGCGCGCTTCCTGCTGCCGGTGGTCGGGGTGCCGCCCGACCGCGCCGACGACGTGGGCTCCGCCGTCGCGCCCGATACCTCCAAACCCGTGGGAATCACCATGCTGTGGCCGCTGGCCGATCGGCCACGGCTGGCCCCCGGCGTGCCCGGGGGAACCATCCCGGTCCGGCTGGTCGACGACGACCTGGCCACCTCACTGGCCAGCGGCGGCCGACTCGACATCCTCCTGTCGGCGGCCGAGGTCGCGACCAGCCACGACGTCGACCCCGACGGCGCCGTCGGCCGCGCGCTGTGTTTGGCGATCGACCCCGACCTGCTGGTCACCGTCAACGCGATGACCGCGGGTTACGTCGTGTCCAATTCCCCCGACGGCCCGGCTCAAATTCCGGGCACCCCGACCCATCCCGGCACGGGACAGGCCACCGCGACCGAATGGCTGAACCGCCTGCGCGCGCTCGCGCGCCGGACCTGCGTGGCCCCGCTGCCCTACGCACAAACCGACCTGGACGCCTTGCAGCGCGTCAACGATCCCGGCCTCACCGCCACCGCCACCACGACCGGCAACAGCATCGTCGACAAAATCCTGGACGTCTCTTCAACCCGCGGCGCCACGCTGGTGCCCGATGCCCCGCTGACCAACCGCGCGGTCAAGCTGCTCGGCGCCAACGAGAGCACGGTCGCGATCACCGCTGCCGACCTGTCGGCCGCCGACGCGCAGGGCTCCTCGGAGACCGCCGTCGACACCGCGCCCCGGCGATTGTCCCCACAGGTCGCGGTCGCGCCGTTCGATCCGGCCGTCGGGGCCGCGCTGGCGGGCGCGGGATCCAGCCCCGAGGTGCCCACCTACCTGGACCCGTCCCTGACGGTCCGGCTGGCGCACGATTCGGTGACCGCGCGCCGCCAGGACGCCTTGGGCTCGATCTTCTGGCACGCGCTCCGGCCCGACGACGCGCCGCGCACCCAGATCCTGGTCCCGCCGGCCACGTGGAACCTGCAGGCCGACGACGCGCAGGTCATGCTCACCGCGCTGAGCACCTCCATCCGCTCCGGTCTGGCGGTGCCGCGCCCCCTGCCGGCGGTAATCGCCGACGCCTCGTCGCACACCGAACCCCCCGAGGAAGCCGGCGCCTACGCCTCCGCGCGCGGGCAGTTCAACGACGACGTCACCGCCGCGATCGCCGGCCAGGTCGGCCGGCTGTCGGGATTGACGTCCGCACTGATGACCGACGACCGCACCGGGCTGACCGGCGTCCAATACACGGCGCCGCTGCGCGAGGACATGCTGCGCGCGCTGAGTCAGTCCGAACCCCCCGACTCCCGCAACGGGTTGGCGCAAGAGCGCCTGGCCGTGGTCGGTAAGACCATCAACGACCTGTTCGGCGCCGTCACGATCGTCAACCCGGGCGGCTCGTACACGCTGGCCACCGAGCACAGCCCGCTGCCGTTGGCGCTGCACAACGGCCTGAGTGTTCCGATCCGGGTGCGGGTGCACGTGGATGCCCCGCCGGGGATGAACGTCACCGACGTCGGGCAGATCGAACTGCCGCCCGGTTACCTCCCGCTGCGGATTCCGATCGAGGTGAACTTCACCCAACGCGTCGCTGTCGACGTGACCTTGCGGACGTCGGACGGTCTGAGGCTGGGCGAGCCGGTGCGGCTGTCTGTGCATTCCAACGCCTACGGCAAGGTCCTGTTCGCGATCACGCTGTCGGCTGCGGCGGTGCTGGTGCTGCTGGCGGGCCGGCGGCTGTGGCACCGCTTCCGCGGCCAGCCCGATCCCGCCGACCTGGATCGCCCCGACCCACCCCACGCCCGGCACGCGGCCGAATCCGGCGCCACGCACGACGATGCCGACCAACGGGTCGAACAAGAGCACCGAGTATGACCCCCGCCTACCGGCAGGCCCCCTCGCACCACCACCGCCCGCCACAGCCGCCGCGCCGTTCCCCGATGCAGGGCTCGCCGCCGACCGGGCCGCTGCCGCCCGTGCCCGCCGGGATCGATCGTCGACGCCCGGAACTGTCGGACGCCGCGCTGGTGTCGCGGTCCTGGGCGATGGCCTTCGCGACATTGATCAGCCGGCTCACCGGCTTCGCCCGGGTGGTGCTGCTCGCCGCGATCCTGGGCGCCGCGTTGTCCAGCGCGTTCTCGGTGGCCAATCAACTGCCCAACCTGGTGGCGGCGCTCGTCCTGGAGGCGACGTTCACCGCGATCTTCGTGCCGGTGCTCGCGCGCGCCGAGCAGGGCGACCCCGACGGCGGGGCTGCGTTCGTGCGGCGCCTGGTCACGCTGACGACGGCGCTGCTGGTCTTCGCCACCGCGGTCTCGGTGCTGGCCGCCCCGCTGCTGGTGCGGCTGATGCTGGGTCGCGACCCGCAAGTCAACGAGCCCCTGACCGTCGCCTTCGCCTACCTGCTTCTCCCGCAGGTCCTCGCCTACGGACTCACCTCGGTGTTCATGGCGATCCTCAACACCCGCAACGTGTTTGGGCCCACCGCGTGGGCGCCCGTCGTCAACAACGTCGTGGCGCTGGCCACCCTGGCGATCTATGCGGCCGTCCCCGGTGAGCTGTCGGTCGATCCCGTGCGGATGGGCAACGCCAAGCTGCTGGTGCTCGCCATCGGCACCACGCTCGGCGTCTTCGCGCAAACCGGGATGCTGCTGGTCGCGCTGCGCCGGCAACGCATCGACCTGCGCCCGCTGTGGGGCATCGACGCACGCCTCAAACGATTCGGCACCATGGCAGCCGCGATGGTGCTCTACGTGCTGATCAGCCAGCTCGGCCTGGTGGTCGGCAACCAGATCGCCAGCACCGCGGCGGCATCCGGGCCCGCGATCTACAACTACACGTGGATGGTCCTGATGCTGCCGTTCGGCATGATCGGGGTGACGGTGCTGACGGTGGTGATGCCGCGGCTGAGCCGCAACGCGGCCGCCGACGACACCAAAGCCGTGCTCGCCGACCTGTCGCTGGCCACCCGGCTGACGTTGATCACGCTGATCCCGATCGTGGCCTTCATGACCGTCGGCGGCCCCGCGATGGGCAGCGCGCTGTTCGCCTACGGTCATTTCGGCAACGTCGACGCCGGATACCTGGGCGCCGCGATCGCGCTCTCGGCGTTCACGCTCATCCCCTACGGCCTGGTGCTCTTGCAGCTGAGGGTGTTCTACGCGCGCGAACAGCCCTGGACGCCGATCGTGATCATCCTCGTCATCACCGCGGTCAAGATCCTCGGCTCGGTGCTGGCGCCCCACCTCACCGACGACCCCAAGCTGGTAGCCGGTTTCCTGGGGATGGCCAACGGTGTCGGCTTTCTCGCCGGCGCTCTCGTCGGCTACCTGTTGCTGCGACGCGCGCTGTTGCCCGCGGGCGGCCACCTGATCGGCGTCGCCGAGGTGCGCACGATCCTGGTGACCCTCACCGCATCCATGCTGGCCGGCCTGACCGCGCACGTCGCGGATCGGCTGTTCGGGCTCGACGGGCTGACCGAGCACGGCGGCGCCGGCTCTCTGGTCCGCCTCTTCGTGCTGGGGCTCATCATGCTGCCGATCACGGCCACGGTCATGCTCCGCGCGCAGGTCCCCGAAGCGCAGGCCGCGTTGGACGCCCTGCGGTTCCGCATCACCGGCCGGGGGCCGCGGCCCCGCAGACCGAAGCCAGCGGATCGATCGTCTCACCGGCGCCCGGTCACGTACCCTGAGCAGAGGAATTCGTCCCCGCCTGGGGTCAATGCGGTCCAGGAGCCGATCCGGCGCAGGCCTCCGGAGCGGGCAAACCGAGCCCGGCTAGCGAAAGGACCGGAGGTGACCGACCGACCGATGGAGAGCCCCGCATCCAGCGCCGGCCCCGGCACAGGGTCAGGGACTTCGCGGCCGGTCGCCGACGACTTCCAGCCCGGCATCCCCGCCGACGAGCCGCAACGCTCGACGTCCCGCCCGCCCGAACCCGCCAACGGCGACATCGGTGGCGAAACCCGGCGCGGCCCGGCCTCTTTCGACGCGCCCCGCGAGCGCGCCGCGGACTCGCCGGGCGACGACGTCCACCTGGTTCCCGGCGCCCGGATCGCCGGCGGCCGGTACCGGTTGCTGGTGTTCCACGGCGGCGCGCCGCCGCTGCAGTTCTGGCAGGCGCTGGACACCGCGCTGGACCGGCAGGTGGCGCTGACGTTCGTCGACCCGGACGGCGCGCTGCCCGACGAGGTGCTGCAGGAGATCCTGTCCCGCACGCTGCGGCTTAGCCGCATCGACAAACCCGGCATCGCCCGCGTGCTCGACGTGGTGCACACCGGCTCCGGCGGCCTCGTGGTCTCCGAGTGGATCCGGGGCGGCTCGCTGCAGGAGGTCGCCGACACCGCGCCCTCACCGGTGGGCGCGGTGCGGGCCATGCAATCGCTGGCCGCCGCCGCCGACGCGGCACATCGCGCCGGCGTCGCGCTGTCGATCGACCACCCCAGCCGCGTGCGGGTCAGCATCGAAGGCGACGTCGTGCTGGCCTACCCGGCGACCATGCCCGACGCCAACCCCCAAGACGACATCCGCGGCATCGGCGCCGCGCTCTATGCCCTCCTGGTCAATCGGTGGCCCTTGCGGGAGAGCGGGGTGCGCAGCGGGCTCGCGCCGGCCGAACGCGACTCCTCGGGCAATCCCGTCGAACCCATGGCCGTCGACCGCGACATCCCGTTCCAGATCTCCGCGGTCGCCGTCCGGGCGGTCCAGGAGGACGGCGGAATACGCAGCGCCTCAACGCTTTTGAACCTCCTTCAGCAGGCCACCGCGGTCGCCGACCGCACCGAGGTGCTCGGCCCGATCGACGATTCCCCCTCGCCGTCGACGGCGCTCATCTCGCCCGGTCAGGAGCAGGCGACCTTCGCGCGCCGGCGGCGCAACCTGCTCATCGGCGCGGGCGCCGGCCTGGCCGTCATCGTGGTGGCCCTGCTGGTGCTGGCGTCGGTGGTGAGCAAGATCTTCGGCAACGTCGGCGGTGGCCTCAACAAGGACGAACTCGGGCTGAACGGCCCCTCGTCGTCCGCGTCGGCGTCATCGTCGACCACCGCGTCCGCGGCCGCCGGCAGCGTCGTGAAACCCACCCGGGCGAGCGTCTACTCCCCCGACGGCGAGGTCGACAACCCGGGCACGGCCGGACAGGCGATCGACGGCGACCCTTCCACCGCCTGGGCCACCGAGGTCTACACCGACGCCGTGCCCTTCCCCAGTTTCAAGCAGGGCGAGGGCCTGATCCTGCAACTGCCCAATCCCACCGTCGTCGGCCAGGTCACCATCGACACGCCCAGCTCGGGGACCAAGGTCGAGATCCGGGCGGCCTCCTCGTCGGCCCCGGCCTCCCTCAACGACACCAAGCTGCTGGCTCAGGCCTTCACGCTCAAGCCCGGCCACAACGTCATCCCGGTCAGAGCCGGTTCGCCGACGTCGAACCTGCTGGTCTGGATCTCCACGCTGGGAACCACGAACGGCAAGAGCCAGGCCGGCTTTTTCGAGATCACGGTCCAGGCCGCGTCCTGATCCGCGCGCGTTCCACACACTCACACCACCGCTCCCGAGTGAAGTGCCGCCCGATACGGGATTAGTTAATGTCCGCCCGTGGGCTTCGGGGGAAACGTCAAGCGGGACCGCAGTGACGCCGAGCTGCTGGCAGCCCATGTGGCCGGTGACCGCTACGCCTTCAGCGAGCTCTTCCTGCGTCACCAGCGCCACCTGCACCGGCTTGCCCGGCTCACCACTCGCACCCCCGAGGATGCCGAAGACGCGCTGCAAGACGCCATGCTATCCGCGCACCGCGGCGCCGGCGCGTTCCGGCACGACGCCGCCGTCGGCAGCTGGCTGCACCGCATCGTGGTCAACGCCTGCCTGGACCGGCTGCGCCGCACCAAGGCCCACCCGACCGTTCCGCTGGAGGACGTCTACCCGGTCGCGGATCGGACCGCCCAGGTCGAGACGACGATGGCGGTGCAGCGCGCCTTGATGCGCCTTCCCGTCGAGCAACGGGCCGCGGTGGTGGCCGTCGATATGCAGGGCTACTCGGTGGCCGACACCGCCAGGCTGCTCGGCGTCGCCGAGGGCACGATCAAGAGCCGGTGTGCTCGCGGCCGCGGCCGCCTCGCCGAACTACTCGGCTACCTCAACGCCGGTGCCCACGCCGCACCGGAGGGCGCTACCGGCCAGGCCTGACAGGTCGCCGCGCGGGCCTATCCGTGGCCATCCGCCGGCGCATGACGGACACTGGGTCCGATGGATGCGGCGGACAACGACGGGGCGGATCACCGCAGCGCGGAATCGGACCCGCCGCTGACCGTCGAACTGCTCGCCGATCTGCAGGCCGGCGCGCTCGACGACGAGGCCGCCGCCCGGGTCCGCCGGCAGGTCCGCGCCGATCCGCAGGCCGCGGGCGTGCTCGCCGCGCTGAACCGTGTCCGCCGCGATCTCGCCGCCGTGGGCGCCGACCCGGCCTGCGCACCGGACCCGCCCCCGGGCGTCGCCGCCCGGATCTCGGCGGCCCTGCGATCCGCGGAGCCCCCACCCGGACGGGCCGCCCACTCCGCACGCCCGCGTCTACGGCCGGCGCGCCTCATCGCGGCGGTCGCCGGTCTGTGCGCCGCGCTGGCCGCGATCGGCTTCGGCACGGTCGCGCTCCTGCACGCTCCCGAACCCGCCCCGAGCACCCCGGGTGACGTCCAGCACATCACGGTGTCGACGCCGCCGATGGAGGTCCCGCTCTCCGCGGACGAAATCCTCGGCCTGCTCGACCGCGCACCCGACTTCGGCTCCTCCGGAGGCACGCTCAGCGACCCCGCCCGGCGCGCCTCCTGCCTCACCGGCCTCGGCTATCCGGCGGCCACACAGGTGCTGGGCGCGCGCCCGGTCGAGGTCAACGCGCGCCCCGGCGTCGTTCTGGTGATACCCGGCGACAGCCCGCACGTCCTGGCCGTCTACGTCGTTTCACCAAATTGCAGCGCCGCCGATACCGGGCTGTTGGCCAATACCCAGGTGCCGCGCCCCTAATGTGGTGCCATGGGCGGTGCCCCCGCTGTTGCGAACTCCCGGGAACAGCCGTACCTACGCTGGCGTTTATACGGGTCCAGAGACGATCGCTCGAAAGGTTTTCATGACCGCCGACACTGTGCATGACGTGATCATTATTGGTTCGGGTCCTGCTGGGTATACCGCGGCGTTGTATGCGGCGCGGGCGCAGTTGGCGCCGGTGGTGTTTGAGGGGACGTCGTTTGGTGGGGCGTTGATGACGACGACCGAGGTGGAGAATTATCCGGGTTTTCGTGACGGGATCATGGGTCCGGAGTTGATGGATCAGATGCGTGAGCAGGCGTTGCGGTTTGGTGCTGATCTGCGGATGGAAGACGTCGAATCGGTGTCGCTGGAGGGCGCGGTGAAGTCGGTGACCACCAGCGAGGGTGAGACCGTGCGCGGGCGGGCGGTGATTTTGGCGATGGGTGCGGCGGCCCGCTATTTGGGGGTGCCCGGTGAGCAGGAGTTGTTGGGGCGTGGGGTGTCTTCGTGTGCGACCTGTGATGGGTTCTTTTTCAAGGATCAAGACATCGCGGTGATCGGTGGTGGGGATTCGGCGATGGAGGAGGCCACGTTTTTGACCCGGTTTGCCCGCAGTGTGACGGTGGTGCATCGCCGTGAGGAGTTTCGGGCGTCGCGGATCATGTTGGAGCGCGCGAGGGCCAACGACAAGATCACTTTCCTGACCAATAAGGCGGTCGAGGCGGTGGAGGGCACCGACACGGTGACGGGGTTGCGGTTGCGTGACACGGTGAGCGGTGCGTCCTCGACGTTGGCGGTGAGCGGGGTGTTCGTGGCGATCGGGCATGACCCGCGTTCGGAGTTGGTGCGCGAGGTGCTCGACACCGACCCCGACGGGTACGTGTTGGTCCAGGGCCGCACCACCGGTACCTCGATCGAGGGGGTGTTCGCCGCCGGGGATCTGGTGGATCGCACCTACCGCCAGGCCGTCACCGCCGCGGGCAGCGGCTGTTCGGCCGCCATCGATGCCGAACGCTGGCTCGCCGACCACGAAGAGTCCAGCGCCGCCGCCCAGGGCGACGCAACCGAATTTCCGGGCAGTACCGACACATTGATTGGAGCACCACAATGACCGATGCCGAAAAGGCCGGGGCCACAATAGAAGTCTCGGACGCATCATTTTCAACCGAGGTGCTGTCCAGCAATAAGCCTGTGCTAGTGGACTTTTGGGCCACATGGTGCGGACCCTGCAAAATGGTGGCGCCGGTCCTCGAGGAGATCGCCGGCGAGCGCAGCGATCACCTCACCGTCGCCAAGCTCGACGTGGACGCCAACCCCGAAACCGCCCAGAACTTCCAGGTCGTCTCCATCCCCACCATGATCTTGTTCAAGGACGGCCAGCCGGTGAAGCGGATCGTCGGCGCCAAGGGCAAGGCGGCGCTGCTGCGCGAGCTTTCTGACGCGGTCCCCGGCCTCAGCTAATCGATTCGATCGTCGCACCACGCCCCGGCGCATAGCCTGGGGTTTTCTGGAATTCGCGAACCGTCTGCGACAATACGGTTAGCTGTTGCCCATCTATGAGCGTGTCAGTTTGTCCCGGAGGGCCCTTGGTATGTCGAGTCCGCGCCGCGAATACGGCGACGCGCTGCGCTGTGGTGACCGCAGCGCCGCTGTGACCGAGATCCGGGCCACCCTCGCCTCATTGGGGATGCTGGACGGCTCCGACGACGAGGATCTCACTACCGGCCGGCACGTGGCCCTGGAACTCTTCGACGCCGAACTTGACCAGGCAGTTCGCGCTTTCCAACAGCATCGCGGGCTGCTCGTGGACGGCATTGTCGGCGAGGCCACCTACCGCGCGCTCAAGGAGGCGTCGTACCGACTGGGCGCGCGCACGTTGTATCACCAATTCGGCGCGCCCCTCTTCGGTGACGACGTCGCCACGCTGCAGGCACGGCTGCAGGATCTCGGCTTTTACACCGGCCTGGTCGACGGCTATTTCGGGTTGCAGACACACAACGCTTTGATGTCGTATCAGCGTGAGTACGGGCTGTCGGCCGACGGTATCTGCGGCCCGGAAACGTTGCGCTCCTTGTACTTTCTGAGTTCACGGGTCACCGGCGGATCGCCCCACGCGCTTCGCGAAGAAGAACTGGTGCGCCGTTCGGGTCCCAAGCTGTCGGGCAAGCGCATCATCATCGATCCGGGCCGCGGCGGTGCGGATCACGGCCTGATCGTGCACGGTGCGTCCGGTCCGGTCAGCGAAGCGGATGTGTTGTGGGACTTGGCGAGTCGACTTGAGGGCCGGATGACCGCCATCGGGATGGAGACCTTTCTGTCCCGTCCGGTCAACAGCAGCCCCTCGGACGCCGAGCGTGCGGCCACCGCCAACAATGTCGGCGCCGACCTGATGATCAGCCTGCGCTGCGAAAGTCAGCTCAGCGCCGCGGCCAACGGGGTGGCGTCCTTTCACTTCGGCAACTCCCATGGTTCGGTGTCCACCATCGGACGCAATCTGGCCGACTTCATTCAGCGAGAAGTGGTGGCACGCACCGGTTTACGGGATTGTCGCACGCACGGCCGGACGTGGGATCTGCTGCGTCTGACCCGCATGCCGACGGTCCAGGTCGACATCGGATACATCACCAACCCGCGCGACCGCGCCATGCTGGTCTCTACCCAGACCCGCGATGCCATCGCCGAGGGAATCCTCGCCGCGGTCAAGCGGCTCTACCTGCTGGGCAAGAACGACCGGCCCACGGGCACATTCACTTTCGCCGAGCTACTGGCCCACGAATTGTCGGTGGAGCGCACCAGCCAGCTGGGCGGTTCGTAGCCCCTCAACCACCCAGGGTGGTCCCAACGCATTCCCCGCCGTGGAGCCGGCCCCGACCGGCTGCTCCAGATGCGCGCTTTCCAGCAGACGTTCCAGGGCCGCCTCGACTTCGGCCTTCCATCCCAGGCCCTTGTCGAGCTCGAGCCGCAGTCGCGGGAAATACGTATGTGGCGCCACCACAACGAATCCCGCGTCTTTCAAGAATTCCGCGTCCATCACACAGCGCTCTACCGAGCAATCGCCGACGGCCTCCAACACCGCCTGCACATCGGGACCCACCAGTCGCGGATCCTGTAATTCCGACGCCGCCGGGGTGCGGCCGAACGCCTCGAGCGCCCGCACGCCGCGTCGCACCAACTCGTCGATGACCCGGGCGATCAAGCCGTGCGGCAGGTCGTCGGCGGCGGGGCCGGGTTCGATGCCCATCGACGTCAACATCACCGCGTCCGCGGACACCGGGCCGGTCGGAAATCGTTGAGCCCTCGGCACCGCCCGTGGCGGCGCGTAGAACACATAGCCCAGGCACGGCGGCTCGGCCTGGCTTCGCTCGTCGGGGATCGCGGTCGCCACCTGACCGCATGAACCCCACTCCAGCATGACCATGGACAGCCACGCTTCTTTTTCGAATTCGGGATCGGTGAGGTGATCCTGGTTGCCGAGGGTCGCCGGATCGACTTCCCAGAACACGCACCGGCGCGCGTGCTTGGGAAGCTGCTCGAAGGCCTCGAGCCGCAGCGGCATGATTCGAGCGGACACTAGCCTCCTGCTCCTGTGCGGTACGGCAGCCATCTGCACCGACAACCCCTCCAGGATAGGAGAGGTAGTCGTGATCGGGCCAGCTTTAGCCCGGCCACACGCGTCGGGGCGCCCGAACCGCCGCCATAACGCGGTCGCGGGCGGTCGATCATCGAAAGTCGTTGCTACCCATGCTGTTTCGCCAAACCTCGGCATCGGGGCGCGGAAATTTCTCGCCGCGTCGGCCCCAGTGTCACAGTGACGTAATTACACCGTGTCCTAGCTCAGGCCTTCGGCGGGGACATGACCTCGATGATTCGCTGTAGGTCGTCCACCGACCCGAACTCGACGACGATCTTGCCCTTACGTTTGCCCAGGCTGACCGTCACTCGGGTATCGAAGGCGGTCGAGAGCCGGTCGGCGACATCTTGCAGGCCGGGCATCTGGATCGGCTTGCGCCGCGGGGGCGTCGGCGCGGTCGTGCCGGACCGGTTGGCCAGCGTGACCGCCTCCTCCGTGGCCCGCACCGACAATCCCTCCGCGACGATGCGGGTGGCCAGTTCCTCTTGGGCCTCGGGACCGGCCTCCAGGGACAGCAGTGCGCGGGCATGACCGGCGGACAGGACCCCGGCGGCCACACGCCGCTGCACCGCGATCGGCAGCTTGAGCAACCGGATCATGTTGGTGATCAACGGCCGCGACCGCCCGATGCGGGCCGCCAGTTCATCGTGGGTGACCCCGAACTCGTCGAGCAGCTGCTGGTAGGCGGCCGCCTCTTCCAAGGGGTTCAGCTGCACGCGGTGGATGTTTTCCAACAGGGCGTCGCGCAGCAGATCGTCGTCGCCGGTCTCGCGCACGATCGCGGGGATGGTCGCCAGCCCGGCCTCCTGGGCCGCCCGCCAGCGCCGCTCCCCCATCACGATCTGGTAGCGCGCACCGCTGGCCGAATCCTTGACGGCCCGCACCACGATCGGCTGCAAGAGCCCGAACTCGCGGATGGAGTGCACCAGTTCCGCCAGCGCTTCCTCGTCGAAGACCTGACGGGGCTGACGGGGGTTGCGCTCGATATCGGCCGGCGCGATCTCGCGGTAGACCGCCCCCATGGAAGCGGTTGCCGACGCGTCCTGCGGCGCCGGTCCGCCGATCAAGACGTCGGCGGCCGCGTCCCCCATCCGGGGGCCGAGGGTCGCCGGACCGGAATCACCTTCCGCGGGACCGGTCGGAATTAGCGAAGCCAGGCCCCGGCCGAGGCCACCCTTTTTGCGTAACGGCTGCGTCATGGTCGTCCCTTCACGGATGGTGGTCAATCGCGCTCGGCGAGTTCGCGGCTCGCGTCGAGGTAGCTCATCGCCCCGCGGGAACCGGGGTCGTAATCGATGATGGTCATGCTGTAGCCCGGCGCCTCGGAAACCTTCACGCTGCGCGGAATCACCGTCCGCAGCACCTTGGCCCCGAAGTAGCGGCGCACCTCCTCGGCGACCTGGTCCGCCAGCTTGGTGCGGCCGTCGTACATGGTCAGCACCACGGTGCTCACCTCGAGCTTCGGGTTGAGGTGGGCCTTGACCATCTCGATGTTGCGCATCAGCTGCGAGACGCCCTCGAGGGCGTAGTACTCGCACTGGATAGGGATCATGACTTCCGGTGCGGCGACGAGCGCGTTGATGGTCAGCAGGCCGAGCGACGGCGGGCAATCGATGAAGACGCAATCGAAGTCGAGGCTGTCGAGGTCGGCCAAAGCGGTACGCAACCGATTCTCGCGCGCAACCATGCTCACCAATTCGATCTCGGCGCCCGCCAGGTCGATGGTCGCGGGGATGCAGAACAGCCGGTCGTTGTGCGGGCTCTGCCGCAGGGCATCGTGGACGGAGACCTCACCCAACAACACCTCGTACGACGACGGCGTCCCCGACTTCCGGTCGGTGATGCCCAGCGCCGTGCTCGCGTTGCCCTGGGGGTCGAGGTCGATGACGAGGGTCTTGAGGCCTTGGAGCGCGAGGGCCGCGGCGAGGTTGACCGCCGTGGTCGTCTTGCCCACGCCGCCCTTCTGGTTCGCGACGGTGAAGACGCGGCGCCGGGCCGGCCGGCGCAGCGGCGGATACGTGGTGTGCAGGACCCGCATCGCCCGTTCGGCGGCCGCGCCGATCGGGGTGTCGTATTCGGCGCTTGTTTCACGTGAAACATTCGGCTGTGCGGCCGGTGCGGCCGCCGGCTCGGCCGGGGGCGCCGGCGCGGGAGCCGTCTTCGGGGCGGCCTCGGGCGGCTGTGCCGTCACCGGCCTGTCTTCTGGAAAAGTCATCGCGTTCGGGCCTTCCCGGTCCGTGCCGACTTGCGGTGCGGCGGCTGCCCGCGTCGCGCTGAAACCACGGTTGCGGGGGGACGCAAATAGTTCGCGCCACATGTCACCACCCTGACATCAGCGGCGCCCGATGCTGCCATCACACGCCGGAATTGTTCAACTTCCTCGGACGCCCGCTCCCCCTTGATGGCCAGCATCCGACCGTCTGGGCGTAGCAACGGCATGCTCCACTTCGTCAGTTTGTCCAACGCCGCAACCGCTCGTGATACCGCCGCATCCCTCGACCCGAACCGGTCACGCACCCCCGGTTCTTCCGCGCGGCCGCGAACCACCTCGACGGTTAACCCTAGTTCGTCGACAACCTCGTTGAGAAATTCGCTGCGTCGCAGGAGCGGCTCGAGCAACACGACCTCTAGATCGGGCCGTGCGATCGCCAACGGTATCCCGGGCAAGCCCGCCCCGCTGCCGATGTCGATGACGCGCTCGCCCGCGCCGAGGAGTTCGGCGACCGCGGCGCTGTTCAATATGTGGCGGTCCCAGATCCGGTCGACTTCCCGCGGCCCCAGCAGCCCGCGCTCCACGCCAGCACCCGCAAGGAGGGTGGCGTACCGTTGCGCGATTCCGAGGCGCTCGCCGAAGGCGGCGGCCGCCGAATCCGGAGCGGCGCCGATGCCCGGGCGCGAGCCCGCGCACTCCCCCGCGGCTCCGGCCGGGCCGCCATGTTTCACGTGAAACATCCTCGAGTTGGCGCGTGCACTTTCAACCTTCGGCCGCCCTCCGGACCAGACGAACTACACCGCTGTAACTCTGGGAGTCAGTCGTGCAGCACGACCACGCGGCGCGACGGCTCGACGCCCTCGCTCTCGCTGTGGACTCCGGGAACCGCCGCGACGGCGTCGTGCACGATCTTCCGTTCGAAGGGTGTCATCGGTGCCAACTCTTCGCGCTCCCCCGACTCGAGCACCCGCCGCGCCACCTTGTCGCCCAGCGCCGCCAACTCTTCGCGCCGGCGCCGACGCCAACTCGCGATGTCGAGCATCAACCGACTCCGCACGCCGGTCTTCTGGTGCACCGCCAACCGGGTGAGCTCCTGCAGCGCGTCGAGCACCTCGCCGCCGCGGCCGACCAACTTGTTCAAGTCGTCGCCGCCATCGATGCTCACGACGGCCCGGCTCCCCTCGACGTCCAGGTCGATGTCGCCGTCGAAGTCCAAGAGGTCCAACAACTCCTCGAGGTAGTCGCCGGCGATCTCGCCCTCGGCGACCAACCGCTCCTCCAGGTCGTCGCCCTCCTCGGCGTCACCCTGGACGGTGTCCTCGGCCGCCGCTTGGGTCTCGAGTTCCGTGTCCACGTCGCGCTCGGTGGTGTCGGCGTCTGTCATGTCTTTCTCTCCCTCATCCATGGGTCTGAGCCCGGTTGGGGCCGCCCTGCCCAGGGTCGCCCCGGTAGCTTGTCCGCCGTATCAGCGTTTGCGTTTCTTCGGTCGCGCGCCCGGACGCGGGGTGCGATTGCTCGGGGTGTCGGTGGCTTCGGGCGCCTGCCCGTCGGCGCCATCGGACTCCGCCTCCGCCGAACCGGACCCCTCGGTATCCCCACCGGCCTTCGCCGAACCGTTCCCGCCCGGCGCTGCCGCCTTCGGTGTGCGCTTCGGCTTCGCTCCGGGAGCCGGCGCGTTGGCCGCCCGGCGCGCGATCGCTTCCTGCTTCTTGGCTTCGTCTTCTTTCTCGATCATCCCGAAGACGTAGTGCTGCTGCCCGAAGGTCCAGATGTTGTTGGCGAACCAGTACAAGATGATCGCCAGCGGAAGGAACGGCCCACCGACCACCACGCCGAGCGGAAACACATACAGCGCAAGCTTGTTCATCATCGCGGTCTGCGGGTTGGCCGCCGCCTCCGGGCTCTGCCTCGCCACCGATGCCCGACTGTTGAAGTACGTCGCCACCCCGGCCAGGATCATCACCGGCAGCCCCACGGCGATCACGGCCGGCCGGCTGAAAACGGTGAACGCGTCCAGGCCCGTGCGCTGCGTCATGAACGCGCCGATCGGTGCGCCGAACAAGTTGGCGTCCAGGAAATGCGCGACGTCCGTCGGGGTGAAGACGTAGTTTCCGGTGAGCCGGTTCTCGGCCACCGACAGGTGCGGCTGCCCGAACCCACCGGTAGTCCGGTTGAACGAGCGCAACACGTGATACAGACCGATGAACACCGGGATCTGCGCCAGCATCGGCAGGCAGCCGAGAATCGGGTTGAAGCCGTGTTCGCGCTGCAGCTTCTGCATCTCGAGCGCCATGCGCTGCCGGTCCTTGCCGTACTTCTTCTGCAGCGCCTTGATCTGCGGTTGCAACTCCTGCATCTGGCGCGTGGTCCGGATCTGTCGCACGAAGGGCTTATAGAGCAACGCGCGCAGGCTGAAGACCAAGAACATCACCGACAGCGCCCAGGCGAAGAAGTTCGACGGCCCCAGCATGGAGGCGAACAGCTTGTACCAAACCCACATGATCCACGACACCGGGTAGTAGACGAAGTCGAGGCTGAAAAGGTCAAACGACAAAAGACTCACTCTCCCCTCGCGTCGCTCGGACCGCCCGAGCGTCGCTGGCGTCTTGGCAATCCCCTTGGCAGCCGGGGCGATCCGGTATCGGATCCCATCCGCCCTCGTGCCATGGTCCGCACTTGGCGAGCCTGACCGCAGCCAACCAGCTCCCCCGGATCAACCCGTACTCGTTCAGCGCATCGACCGCGTACTGGCTGCAGGTCGGAACGAAGCGACAGGTCGCCGGGCGCAGCGGCGACACCATATGCCGATAGAGCTGGATGAGGAAAATCAATCCCCGCACCACGGACCGTCCAACGGTGTGGGCGAACGCACGCACCGCAGAGCGTCGGGTCACGGTGCGATCCCCGTCGCCGGCATCCGTCGCAAACACCGCCGCAGTTCCTGTTCCAACCGGGCCGACGACGCGGTCCGGCTACTGGGCAGCGCCCGGATCACCAGCCGGTCGGACTCCTGAAGGTCACCGAGAATCGTGCGGGCCACATGTCGCAGCCGGCGGGCGACCCGGTGACGTTCCACCGCCGACCCGACGGGCTTGCCGACAACGAGTCCGACGTGGGGCGCCGTCGCGTCGCCGCAGTCGGTTTCGCGCCGGAAGTGCACGACGATGTCGGGCTGTGCCATGCGGATCCCGTGCTTCACCGTCGCGTCAAACTCAATTGACCGCGTCATGCGGTTGCGTGCGGGAAGCACCGCCGAAAGACCTGACCCGCGATCAGGCAGATAGCGCGCGGCGGCCCTTGCGGCGCCGACCGGACACGATCGCGCGTCCGGCACGAGTGCGCATCCGCAAGCGGAAGCCATGCACGCGGGCTCGGCGCCGGTTATTCGGCTGGAAGGTCCGCTTGCCCTTGGCCACGACGTTCTCCTCGTTGTTTGCCATCCGGCCGCTCAGACGGTTCGCTTCGGGCTCGTCTGCGGTCCGACCGGAGGTGGTCTTGCTGCTGCTGGCCGGCGCGGTCCCCGGGTGGTTCCGGGTCGCAGCCGTATCGCCGACTTTCGGGCGACTGTTTGAGGGTACTGACGAGCCCTCGCCTGGTCAAACCTGGCCTGCCGCAACGCCGCCGCGCGGACCCGGCGCAAGATTTTCCGTTCCGATCACACTCGGCTGCGACGTGACTACGATAACGACCCGAACCAAGGCCCCACCCACCCTAAGCGACCCGATTGGAATGCAGCGGAACGGTTGGCAGCCGCACGGAAAACTGTTAGCTTCTGCCAAAGTCGTTTTAGACTGAAACAGCGCTCGACAACGAAGCGAGGATGGTGGATCGACTAGCTGCCTAGACAACCTTTTTGGGTTTTCTTCCAGCGCGGAGATCGCGAGCCGTCGCCGGTAGGTTGTGGCTTGCAGACGACCACCCTGTCCACACCTGTGTATAACTATGTGGACAGCCGTTTCGTCGCCAAGCGTGAGTTGTACTTCGACCCGGGA